>NZ_CP084025.1:0-5565000 GCF_052660185.1 Pseudomonas sp. E102 | reverse complement strand
CCTTCGCCACTGGTGTTCCTTCCTATATCTACGCATTTCACCGCTACACAGGAAATTCCACCACCCTCTACCATACTCTAGCTCGACAGTTTTGAATGCAGTTCCCAGGTTGAGCCCGGGGATTTCACATCCAACTTAACGAACCACCTACGCGCGCTTTACGCCCAGTAATTCCGATTAACGCTTGCACCCTCTGTATTACCGCGGCTGCTGGCACAGAGTTAGCCGGTGCTTATTCTGTCGGTAACGTCAAAACACTAACGTATTAGGTTAATGCCCTTCCTCCCAACTTAAAGTGCTTTACAATCCGAAGACCTTCTTCACACACGCGGCATGGCTGGATCAGGCTTTCGCCCATTGTCCAATATTCCCCACTGCTGCCTCCCGTAGGAGTCTGGACCGTGTCTCAGTTCCAGTGTGACTGATCATCCTCTCAGACCAGTTACGGATCGTCGCCTTGGTGAGCCATTACCTCACCAACTAGCTAATCCGACCTAGGCTCATCTGATAGCGCAAGGCCCGAAGGTCCCCTGCTTTCTCCCGTAGGACGTATGCGGTATTAGCGTCCGTTTCCGAGCGTTATCCCCCACTACCAGGCAGATTCCTAGGCATTACTCACCCGTCCGCCGCTCGCCACCAGGTACAAGTACCCGTGCTGCCGCTCGACTTGCATGTGTTAGGCCTGCCGCCAGCGTTCAATCTGAGCCATGATCAAACTCTTCAGTTCAAACATCTTTGGGTTTTGAGAAAACCCTAAACTTGGCTCAGCAATCGTTGGTTACATCTTTGATTTCTCGCGGAGTAACTTGTGATGCTGATAATCTGTTGACTAGCAGTCTGACTCCACAAGCACCCACACGAATTGCTTGATTCAGTTGTTAAAGAGCGGTGGGTTGAGCCTTTCGTCTCAACCGAGGCGCGCATTCTACAGCGCCCCGTGTATCTGTCAAGCGGTTATTTTAAGAAGCTTTCAAAGTTTCGCTTGGAAATCCTTAACAACTTCAACCACTTGCGCTTCCGATCTCTCGTTAGCGGGAGGCGAATTCTACAGCGTTACTCGCTGCTGTCAACACCTCTTTTTTACCGCTTTCGACCGAGAAGATCGAAC
Source organism: Pseudomonas sp. E102 (assembly GCF_052660185.1). Lineage (NCBI taxonomy): Bacteria > Pseudomonadati > Pseudomonadota > Gammaproteobacteria > Pseudomonadales > Pseudomonadaceae > Pseudomonas > Pseudomonas sp. E102. Next base: position 5,563,892 of record NZ_CP084025.1, on the reverse strand, counting down.
CGTCGATAGCGCCCAACAAACCGGCCTACCCACTCCTTCCGTGCTTCGATGAACTGAAGCGAAGCACTTACCGAAACTTGGTTAACTCGTTGAAACTCAAGGAGTTTTCCGTTTCGACTGCGCCGGAAGTGGGGCGAATTATAGACATCCAGAATTTGCCGTCAACCGTTATTTTCAGCTTTACGTAGATTTCAGCGTAATACGTGCGAAAGCCTTCTTGCCGGCCTGGCACACATGAGTAGAGCCCAGCTTATATATGTAGGTGCGATCCACCACCTCACCATCTATACGCACACCTCCCGAACCCAGGAGGTCCCGCGCCATTGCGGCATTCTTGACCAAACCTGCCTTATTAAGCACCGCAGCGATCGGCATATCCTCAGCGGCGATCAACTCGACCTCAGGCAAATCATCCGGCAACTCGCCATCTTTCATGCGGTTACCTGCTGCACGATGAGCATTGGCCGCAGCCTCCTCACCATGGAAACGCGCAACGATTTCCTCGGCCAACTTGATCTTGATGTCACGCGGATTCGCCCCAGCCTCCACATCTGCACGGAACCCATTGATCTCGTCCATGGACCGGAAACTCAACAGCTCGAAATAACGCCACATCAGAACATCAGGAATAGAGACCAATTTGCCATACATGACGCCTGGCGCTTCCTGGATGCCGACGTAGTTGCCCAGGGACTTGGACATCTTCTTCACGCCATCGAGCCCTTCCAGCAAAGGCATGGTCAGGATGCACTGAGCCTCTTGGCCATAACCGCGCTGCAGTTCACGCCCCATCAACAGATTGAACTTCTGGTCGGTTCCGCCAAGCTCAACGTCCGCGCGCAACGCGACCGAGTCATAACCCTGTACGAGCGGGTAGAGAAACTCATGAATGGCGATTGGCTGGTTGGTTGTGTAGCGCTTGTCGAAATCATCACGCTCGAGCATGCGAGCGACAGTGTATTGGGACGTCAGGCGAATGAAATCAGCCGGCCCCATCTGATCCATCCAAGTAGAGTTGAAAGCCACCTCAGTCTTGGCGGGGTCAAGAATCTTGAAAACCTGAGTCTTGTAGGTTTCCGCGTTGTCGAGAACCTGCTCACGGGTCAACGGTGGGCGTGTCGCGCTCTTCCCGCTCGGATCACCGATCATCCCGGTGAAGTCACCTATAAGAAAGATGACCTGGTGCCCAAGGTCCTGGAACTGGCGCAGCTTATTGATAAGCACGGTATGGCCAAGGTGCAGGTCAGGCGCCGTCGGATCGAAACCAGCCTTGATGCGCAGCGGCTGCCCGCGCTTGAGCTTTTCGATCAGCTCGGACTCGACCAACAGTTCTTCCGCACCACGTTTGATCAGCGCTAGCTGCTCTTCAACCGACTTCATAACAGACCCGTAAGGCTCAGATTCAAAGGGCCCCAACCATACAAGATCGCGCACCAAATACAAGGTTTGCCGGGCATGAGGAAGCCCATCCAACAGAACAGAAGGCTCGCGGGCTTGCTTCGCAGGGGTTTTGGTTATATTTTATACAGTTATTTCATCTTCATCATGTCATTCATCTTTTCCAATTCATTTTTTAAAAGTCAAAATTACTTATGACCTCAGAACCGTCTAAAGCGCCGCCGCTTTACCCGAAGACCCACCTGCTTGCTGCAAGTGGCATCGCAGCCCTCCTTAGCCTGGCGCTCCTGGTGTTTCCCTCCAGCGATGTTGAAGCCAAAAAGACGACTTTGAGTCTCGAACTGGAAAGCCCTGCTGAACAACTGACACGAGAACAAGACGCCGCCGAAGCCGTTCAGGCCACAAACGAACCGGCCGCCTCTCCTTTTGCGCAGATTGAAAACAGCCCGGAAGATACTGCCCAGGCTGCAGCACCTGTCGCAGAAGAACAGAAAGGACCGGACCATCGCGAAGTGATCGTTGCGAAAGGCGACACGCTCTCTACCCTTTTTGAAAAGGTCGGCCTGCCCCCGACTGCCGTCCATGAAATCCTGGCCAGCGACAAGCAAGCCAAACAATTCGCCCAACTGCAACGCGGCCAGAAGCTGGAATTCGAACTCGATCCAGAAGGCCAACTGACCAACCTGCACACCAAGCTGAGCGATCTGGAAACCATCACCCTGACCAAGAACGACAAGGGTTATGTGTTCAACCGCGTCACCGCCAAACCTACCGTTCGCTCAGCCTACGTTCATGGCGTCATCAACAGTTCGTTGTCTCAGTCGGCAGCGCGCGCCGGCCTTTCCCATAGTCTGACCATGGACATGGCCAATGTGTTTGGCTACGACATCGACTTTGCCCAGGACATTCGCCAGGGTGACGAATTTGACGTCATCTATGAACAGAAGATGATTAATGGGAAGAGCGTCGGCAACGGCCCGATTCTTTCCGCGCGCTTCACCAACCGTGGAAAAACCTACACCGCGGTGCGCTACACCAACAAACAAGGCAATAGCAGTTACTACACCGCCGACGGCAACAGCATGCGCAAGGCATTCATCCGCACACCGGTTGATTTCGCCCGCATCAGCTCGAAGTTTTCCGCCGGTCGCAAGCATCCGATCCTGAACAAGATCCGCGCCCACAAAGGTGTCGATTACGCCGCTCCTCGCGGTACGCCAATCAAGGCTGCCGGTGATGGCAAGGTACTGCTGGCCGGACGTCGCGGCGGGTATGGCAATACGGTGATCATCCAGCACGGCAATACCTATCGCACGCTGTACGGTCACATGCAGGGCTTTGCCAAAGGCGTGAAAACGGGCGGCACCGTCAAGCAAGGCCAAGTCATCGGCTATATTGGCACCACCGGCCTGTCCACCGGTCCGCACTTGCATTATGAGTTCCAGGTCAACGGCGTCCACGTCGACCCGCTTGGCCAGAAATTGCCGATGGCCGATCCGATTGCCAAGGCCGAGCGCACGCGCTTCCTGGCTCAGAGCCAACCCTTGATGGCTCGCATGGATCAAGAGAAAGCCACGATGCTAGCCTCGAGCAAGCGCTAAGTCATGGCGCTTTATATCGGTGTGATGTCCGGGACCAGCCTGGATGGCTTGGATATCGCACTGGTCGAACTGGAGCCGGCGATCAAATTGATCGCCACCCACTACATCCCCATGCCCACCGCCCTGCGCACCGAGCTGCTCGAATTGTGCACCAGCGGGCCCGACGAGATTGCTCGCTCGGCGATTGCCCAGCAAAACTGGGTAAAGCTGGCCGCACAGGGCATACACGCCTTACTCAACGAACAGAAACTCAAGCCGGCGGACATCACGGCAATTGGCAGCCATGGCCAGACCATTCGCCATGAGCCGGCCCGTGGATTTACCGTGCAGATCGGCAATCCAGCATTGCTGACTGAGTTGACCGGCATCACCGTCGTTAGCGATTTCCGCAGCCGTGATGTGGCTGCTGGCGGACAAGGCGCCCCACTCGTTCCTGCGTTTCACGAGGCGCTGTTTGAAGAGCGAGTCGGAAATCGCGCCGTTCTGAACGTCGGCGGCTTCAGCAATCTCAGCCTGATAGAGCCCGCGAAACCCGTGGCCGGTTTCGACTGCGGTCCGGGGAACGTATTGCTCGATGCCTGGATACTTCAACAACGAGGCGAGCACTTCGATCGCGATGGCCAATGGGCCGCCAGCGGGAAAGTCGAACCAGTCCTGCTGAAGACCCTGCTCAGCGACCCGTTCTTCGTCACCAAGGGGCCGAAAAGCACTGGGCGTGAAGTCTTCAACTTGCCTTGGCTGACCCGGCATCTGTCGCAGCTGCCAGGCATCGCCCCGCAAGACGTACAGGCCACGCTGCTCGAACTCACTGCCCTGACGATTGTTGAATCACTGCAACATGCCCAGTCAAATACCCAAGAGTTGTTGGTCTGCGGCGGCGGCGCGCACAACCACACGCTCATGAAGCGCCTGGCTGACTTGCTGCCGCATGCTACCGTCAACAGTACTGCAGTTTACGGCGTTGATCCGGATTGGGTCGAAGCCATGGCCTTCGCCTGGCTTGCCCATTGCTGCCTTGGCGGTATTCCAGGCAATCGCCCAAGCGTCACAGGCGCCCGCGGCCTGCGCGTTCTCGGCGCTATCTACCCGGCCTGAGGTCAAAATTGCAGGCAACAAAAAACCGCAGTGCCGTAAGGCACCCGCGGTTTTTTTATGAAGCTATCAGATCGAGAATGAAGAGCCGCAGCCACAAGTAGTGGTAGCGTTTGGATTCTTGATCACGAAACGCGACCCTTCCAGGCCCTCCTGGTAATCCACCTCGGCCCCGGCCAGATACTGGAAGCTCATCGGATCGACCACCAGGCTCACGCCTTCGCGCTCGACAATGGTGTCATCCTCAGCCACTTCTTCATCAAAAGTGAAGCCGTACTGGAAACCTGAACAACCGCCGCCCGTTACAAATACGCGCAGCTTCAAACGATCATTGCCCTCTTCATCGACCAGGCTCTTCACCTTGTGCGCGGCACCTTGGGTGAATTGCAAAGCCGTGGGGGTGAAGGTTTCGACGCTCATGCTGAATATCTCCCGGCGCTTACGCCGCCATAATGCGTGATGGCGGGCATTATCCGCTTCTCCTACAAAATTGGTCAACTATTAGAAAAGCAACGGCAGCTACAAGCCCGAGCCTATAGCTGCCGCGGTGAAGCTTGCAGTTGCGGTTACGGCAACATCCCTGCGTGGGACAGGCCCAGGCGTTCATCCAGGCCGAACAGGATGTTCAGGTTCTGCACTGCCTGGCCGGACGCACCCTTGACCAAGTTGTCGATGACCGACAATACCACTACCAGGTCGCCATCCTGCGGACGATGCACGGCAATCCGGCAAACGTTCGCACCACGCACGCTGCGGGTCTCAGGGTGGCTGCCGGCGGGCATTACGTCGACAAACGGCTCATTGGCGTAACGCTTTTCAAACAACGCCTGCAGGTCCACCGAACGGTCGACGACGGTCGCATACAGGGTGGAATGGATACCACGTATCATCGGTGTCAGGTGCGGCACGAAGGTCAGGCCGACATCCTTGCCCGCTGCCCGGCGCAACCCTTGGCGAATCTCCGGCAGGTGGCGGTGCCCCTTCACCGCGTAGGCCTTCATGCTTTCCGACGTTTCGGAATACAGCGAACCGACACTGGCGCCACGCCCGGCACCGCTGACACCGGACTTGCAGTCGGCAATCAGCCGCGAGGTATCTGCAAGGCCGGCTTCCAGCAGCGGCAGGAACCCCAGTTGCGTTGCAGTCGGGTAGCAACCAGGGACAGCGATCAGCCGTGCCTGCCTGATTTTCTCCCGATTGACTTCCGGCAGCCCATAGACCGCCTCGTCAAGCAGCTCCGGCGCGCCGTGAGGCTGGCCGTACCACTTGGCCCATTCGTCGGCGTCCTGCAGGCGGAAGTCCGCTGACAGATCGATGACCTTGGTTCCGGCGGCGAGCAATTCGCCTGCCAGCGCGTGAGCCACGCCGTGGGGGGTGGCGAAGAACACCACATCGCAGGCGCCAAGGGTCTTGATATCCGGAACACTGAATGCCAGGCCATCATAATGACCACGCAGGTTCGGATACAGGTCGGCGACGGCCAGGCCGGCCTCGGATCGGGAGGTGATGACCACTACCTCAACCTGCGGATGCTGTGCCAGCAGACGCAGCAGTTCGACACCGGTGTAACCCGTGCCGCCGACAATACCGACCTTGACCATAGACCTGCCCTCAACGAACCCACTGGAAAGCCGTCGATGATAGGGGGCACGCGTCGCCGCGACAACCGCCAAGGTGACGTGTGGCCGCTCTAACCTCTACTATCGGCCTACCGTGAATCTGGGAATAACCAAAAATGCTCTATCTGTGGCTCAAAGCACTTCACATCGTCAGCATGGTCTGCTGGTTTGCCGGCCTGTTCTATCTGCCTCGCCTGTTTGTCTATCACGCCCAAAGCGAAGACAGCGTCAGCAAGGAACGCTTCAGCATCATGGAACGCAAGTTGTATCGCGGCATCATGGGTCCGGCGATGATCGCTACCCTGGTGTTTGGCATCTGGCTGCTCAGCCTTAACGCCGGCGCCTACTTCACTCAAGGCGGCTGGATGCACGCCAAGCTCACCCTGGTGGTATTACTGATCGGTTATCACCACATGTGTGGAGCCCAGGTGAAGCGCTTCGCCCGTGGCGAAAACACCCGCAGCCATGTCTTTTATCGCTGGTTCAATGAAATACCGGTCGTGATATTGCTGGCTATCGTAATTCTCGTCGTGGTCCGGCCGTTCTGATTTCAAACGCACACTGACCCGGGGTACCTCCAATGTCACTGCCCGCCTTGCTTGAACAACGTCTGCGGCTGCCCGTCGTGGCAGCACCCATGTTTCTCATTTCCAACCCCCAATTGGTGCTGGCCTGCTGTCGCAACGGTGTAGTCGGCAGCTTTCCGGCCTTGAACCAACGCGAGAGCAGCGGCTTCAAGGCGTGGTTGGAAGAAATCGAAGCGGGCTTGGCCAATCTGGAAAACCCGGCCCCCTACGCGGTCAATCTGATCGTTCATAACAGTAATCCACGGCTTCAGGCCGACCTGGCGATCTGCATCGAACACAAGGTGCCGATCGTCATCACCAGCCTGGGCGCAGTGAAAGAACTGGTCGATGCGGTCCATGGCTATGGCGGACTGGTCTTCCACGATGTGACGACTCGCCGCCATGCCGAAAAAGCCGCCGAAGCAGGCGTCGACGGCCTGATTGCCGTCGCGGCCGGTGCGGGTGGGCATGCCGGGACCTGGAGCCCGTTCGCACTGGTTGCGGAAATCCGGCAATTCTTTGATAAAACCCTGCTACTCGCAGGATGCTTGAACCACGGCCATCAGATCCTGGCGGCTCAAATGCTCGGCGCGGATCTGGCCTACTTCGGAACGCGCTTTATCGGCACGATCGAAAGTCACGCGTCCGACGCTTATAAAGAGATGTTGCTCACATCCAAAGCCGCGGACATCGTGCATACTCCCGCTGTATCTGGAGTGCCGGCCAGTTTCATGCGCCAGAGCCTGGAAAGTGCCGGCTTCGACCTGGCCGCCCTGCAAGGCAAGGGTGCGTCGGGCTCCGATTCGAAACTCAAACCGCTCAATGATGAAGCCAAGGCCTGGAAAACCGTATGGTCCGCAGGTCAAGGCGTGGGCGAGATCGATGATTTGCCAAGCGTCGACCAACTGATCGCACGCCTGGATGAAGAATACCGCCAGGCGCAAGCGCGGGCGGCACAGCTTGGCGGCCAATGGCCCCGCTGAAACCCACCACAAATACAACTTGGAAAGACAAGGATGCCAGGCATGAGCGAAAACCGCTTCAACATTGTATTCGACGGGGCTTTGCTGCCTGGCGTCGATACAACTACCGCCAAGCTCAATCTCGCCGAACTGTTCAAAAGCGATGTCAGTGCCATAGAACGTCTGTTCAGCGGTCGCAAAGTGTCCCTGAAGCACAACCTCTCCCAGAATGAAGCGCAGCAGTATCTGGAAGCGCTCCATAAAACCGGGATCGATGCACGGATCGAAACGGAACCGTCCCTCCAACTGAACCTTGGCGAAGTGCAGGAATCGCCCCAGTCGAGTGCGCGTCATCCCGAGTCGGTCATCGACCCAGTCTCTCCCTACGCGCCTCCCCGGGCACAGGTAGGTGAAGCATTCGCCGAGTACGGCACGCTCAAGCCCTTCAGTTTCGAAGGCCGTATCGGGCGCCTGCGCTACCTGGCATGGACCATGGTTTTGACTCTGGCCGTCCTGCCGCTGGTCGGCCTGGGATTCTGGCTCGCCACGACCTGGCTCCTCGCTTCCGATTCGATAGCGGGGCTGATCGTCGGCGGCCTGGTCGCTGCCGTGGTTGTGCTGGCTTTTGCCTTCGTGAGTATCCAGTTCAACGTCCAGCGCCTGCATGACCTCGGCTGGTCAGGTTGGTTGTGGCTGATCAACCTCGTGCCTTTCGTGGGCAGTATTTTCCCGTTCATCCTCATCATCGCCCCGGGCAATACCGGCGCGAACCAATACGGCCCACCTCCGCCACGCAATACCACGGCAGTCAAAATACTTGCGTCGCTCTGGCTGGTGATGATCGTGTTGATTTTCATGGCCACGTTTGCCGGCATCTTCGGAGCCCTCCAGGATTACGACAGCAGCGACGTAAGCAGCTATGAGAGCAGCGAATACAGCGACCAGAGCGCCGAAGAACCCGCCGTCGAGGCAGCCGAGCCCGCCTCGCCTTCTGTAGACTATCAAGAAGAAGAGGAACAATAAGCGTACTTCGTGCCGGTGACTGCCCATCCACCGGCGCGAAGCCGTTGCGATGGAGAACCGCATGACCCGTTACGCTCTGATCACTGGCGCCTCCAGTGGTATCGGCCTGGCCATGGCCGAAGCACTGGCTCGGCGCGGGCGCAACCTGTTACTGGTAGCTCGACAGCGCGATCGGCTGGAAAGCATTGCGATCGAACTGACCCAACGATTTGGCGTGGAGGTTTTGTTTCGGGCCTGCGACCTGAGCGAGCCCCTGCGGCTTTCAGGTTTCCTGCTCGAGCTGGAGGAAGGTGAACGCCAGATCGACCTGCTGGTCAACTGCGCCGGCATCAGCACCTGCGGTCCGTTCCTGGGCCAGGACTGGATGACCGAGCAAGACCTGATCGAGGTGAACATCCTTGCCCTGACCCGCCTTTGTCATGCCGTAGGCAATAGCATGGCGTTGCACGGAGGCGGTCAGATTCTCAACGTTGCTTCTATCGCAGCGTTCCAGCCTGGCCCCTGGATGAGCACCTATCACGCCAGCAAAGCCTATGTATTGCACTTCTCCGAAGCCCTTCGAATAGAGCTGAAGAAATATGCAATCAACGTATCGGTACTTTGCCCAGGCCCCACCCAAACTGCCTTTTTTAGCAAGGCCCAGCCCGACGGGAAGACGCTGCGCAGCACTAGCAACTCGATGCCCCCTGAAGAGGTCGCGCTGTACGCCGTCCGTGCACTGGAAAGAAACCGGGCCATCATCATTCCTGGGCGCCGCAATCGCTGGATTGCCCTGCTGCCACGACTAGGGCCGCGCTGGCTGGTTCGAATCCTCGCCGGCAGATCCAACAAAGCCTGTTACGCACGTTGAAGCCCCTTCCCCTGAAAAACCCGGGCTCGATGACCGAGCCTTCAGTAAACTTGGCTCAAACAACTCAACGGAGAAACAGCTGTGGATACTCTGTTTACCAAGATCATCAACCGGGAAATCCCGGCCAGGATCATTTACGAGGATGCTCAGGTCCTGGCCTTCCATGACATTGCCCCACAGGCTCCGGTGCACTTCCTGGTCATTCCGAAAAAGCCGATCCGAACCCTCAACGACCTGACCGAGGAAGACAAGGGACTGGCCGGGCACATCCTGTTCACCGCCCAGCGCCTGGCGCTCGAACTTGGCTGCGAGGAAGGCTTCCGCGTGGTGATGAACTGTAATGAACTTGGCGGGCAGACTGTCTATCACATCCATATGCACGTGCTGGGACAGCGCCAGATGAACTGGCCGCCGGGTTGATACCCTGTTCCAACGCAAATCCTCAGCGGCCGATTGAGTTAGACTGGCCGCCGTGATTTTTTCCGGAGGTAAGCATGACTACCCAACGTCACTACTCGCCCATTGACCGTCTGTTGCTGCAGGCCGATACCGCGATGCGCACGCTGCTGCCTTTCAGTGGCCAACCGTACCGCCCATCACCGGCAATCGTGCAGCCGGAAGTGCAGATGAGCGATGAAGAGACTCGCCATGTCGCTGGGCTGATGCGCATCAACCACACCGGCGAAGTTTGCGCCCAGGCCCTATACCAGGGCCAGGCGCTGACGGCGAAACTGCCGCAGGTCCGGGAGGCGATGGAACAGGCCGCCGAGGAAGAAATCGATCACCTGGTCTGGTGCGAGCAACGTATCCACCAACTGGGAAGCCACACCAGCGTGCTGAATCCCTTGTTCTACGGCATGTCTTTCGGGATCGGCGCAGTCGCCGGGTTGATCAGCGACAAGGTCAGCCTCGGCTTCGTAGCGGCAACCGAACATCAAGTGTGCAAGCACCTAAACGAACATTTGCAGCAATTGCCGGCCGAGGACGAAAAGTCCAGGGCGATTCTCGAACAGATGCGCCAGGACGAAGAACATCATGCTGAAAGCGCGCTCGATGCAGGCGGCTTCCGATTCCCGGCCCCCGTCAAATTCGGCATGAGCTTGTTGGCCAAAGTGATGACCAAGAGCACCTATCGGATCTGACAGCGGACGCGGAACCAAACCTTCAAAACCAAAAAAGGCGACTGTCCATTCAGGGCAGTCGCCTTTTTTTCAGCCGAAACCTTAGCGCGGCATGTTGCGCGCGTAGAAGATCTCCAGCATTTCGTGTTTCACGCGCTCTTCCACCTGGCCACGCTGTTCGATGGACAGGTTGCTGGTGGCGTCACCGAACAGGTAGTTGTCCAGTTCGAAGTCCTTGAGGAGCATTTTCGTGTGAAACAGGTTCTCCTGATACACATTCACGTCGGTCATCTGGTACGCGTCGCGGGTGTCTTCGGAGAGGTAGTTCTGGATCGAGTTGATTTCATGATCGATGAAGTGCTTGTGCCCTTCCACGTCCCGGGTAAACCCACGCACACGATAATCCACCGTCACAATGTCGGAATCGAACTGGTGAATCAGGAAGTTGAGCGCCTTGAGCGGTGAAATGACGCCACAGGTCGACACATCAATGTCCACTCGGAACGTCGCGATACCGTCCACCGGGTGAATTTCCGGGTAGGTGTGTACCGTGATGTGGCTCTTATCGAGGTGGGCCAGGATAATTTCAGGCAACGGGCCCGGCGACTCTTCGATCTGGCTGTCGGTCGGTGTCACCGGCTCTTCCGAGATCAGAATGGTCACGCTGGCGCCTTGGGGTTCATAGTCCTGACTGGCGATGTTCAGGATGTTGGCACCAATGATATCGACAACTTCCGTGAGGATCTGCGTGAGGCGCTTGGCGTTGTACTCTTTATTGATGTACTCGACGTAGGCCTGTTGGTCTTGCGGGGTTTCCGCATAGCAGATGTCATAGATGTTGAAGCTCAAGGTCTTTGTCAGGTTATTGAACCCATGGAGCTTGAGTTTGCTTTTCACCGTTTGAAAACTCTCTGTGTATTGCGGCCTGGCCGCGTGATCAAGCATGCCCGTCAGATGCGAACGACGCACCTGCGTAGGACGGTTAACACCTCTTCGCGATGGCGATTTTGGTTGTCTGTCCAGACAAGTGAGCGGCCGCTGGCCGATCACTGCCCTGAAAAAAGTGGCGCATTATGCAGACGTCAGCTTCTGATCGCCAGAGCTTGCACCGCTTTTGTGATGGTTGGATGTCGATTTAACCCAACTCGATGATTTCATAATCATGGGTGATTTCGACGCCTGCCGCGCCGAGCATGATCGAGGCCGAGCAGTATTTCTCCGCCGACAGCTCAATGGCGCGCTTGACCTGGGCCTCCTTCAACCCTCGGCCCTTTACTACAAAATGCATATGGATCTTGGTGAACACCTTTGGATCCTCGGTCGCGCGCTCGGCTTCCAGAAAAGCTTCGCAGCTTTCCACTGCCTGGCGCGACTTCTTGAGGATGCTGACCACGTCGAAATTACTGCAGCCACCCACACCCAGCAGAAGCATTTCCATTGGTCGAACACCCAGGTTCCGACCTCCGGCATCCGGCGGGCCGTCCATGACAACTACATGACCACTGCCCGACTCACCGAGGAACATGGCTTCGCCAGCCCATTGGATGCGTGCCTTCATCGCCAAGACTCCACTGTCAAAAAAAGGGGGCGCCAGCTTAGCACAGGGCCCCGTCATGGCAGCGGTCGCCTGGCGTTACTTGGAGCTGATACAGCTAAGTAAATTCTCGAATCAATTTTGAACGCCTCTGTTAAGCTGGCGCCCAATCGCTGGCTTATGGCCAGCTTTTTTTGCGAAAGCTATTCGCACCCACAACAACACCAAACCAACACAAAGCGCAGTTTTCCGGGACACAACCATGGTTGCTATTACTCCCACGTCCAAGATCAAGAATCTCGACAAACTCTTGATGCATTGCCAGCGTCGCCGTTACCCCGCCAAGCACAACATCATCTGCGCAGGTGATCGTTCCGACACGCTGTTTTTTATCATCAAGGGTTCGGTCACTATCCTGATTGAAGATGACGATGGGCGAGAGATGATCATCGCCTACCTCAATTCAGGGGATTTTTTTGGCGAGCTAGGGTTGTTCGAACAGGCGGGGAAAGAGCAGGAACGCAGTGCCTGGGTGAGAGCCAAGGTCGAATGCGAAGTTGCGGAAATCAGTTACGGCAAGTTCCGGGAACTGTCGCAGCAAGACCCGGACATCCTTTACGTCCTAAGTGGACAAATCGCACAGCGCTTGCGCAACACCACTCGCAAGGTCGGCGACCTCGCCTTCTTTGATGTAACAGGCCGCGTTGCCCGCTGCCTCCTGGAACTGTGCAAGCAACCCGACGCCATGACTCATCCGGACGGCATGCAGATCAAGGTGACCCGCCAGGAAATCGGTCGGATCGTGGGCTGTTCGCGGGAAATGGTCGGCCGGGTACTCAAGGATCTGGAAGAACGTAACCTGGTCAATGTCAAAGGCAAGACCATGGTGGTGTTCGGAACCCGCTAAAGGCTGTCGAGCAAGTTCTGATAGAGCGTTTGGAGCCGTTCCAGCGCGTGAGGCGCCGGGTATTTTTCATGGAGGGCGATGTGGCTCTCGGCGCGCACGCGCTGCTCCAGGCCACACGCCTCATTGAAACGATTGACCGCATCCACCATGCAGTCGCGTTCGTCTTCCAGCAACAACGCGCCATGCACCAGCCCTACAGGCCGTTGCCCGCCCTTGCTCTGGCGCCAGCGCTGCGCAGTGCCGACCATCTTGCGACCGTCAAGATTGACATTGAAGCGCCCGTCACAAAACGCTCCCTCCACTTCACCCAGCGAAGCGACCCCGCCCAACTCATCGAGCAACTGGCAGATGGGATCGCACAAGCGGCGGTAAGCGATTTCGATCCGACCGTGGTCACCCTCGCTTCGCGGTGGTGCGTAGACCAACGCGATATTGACGGTGGCAGCGGATTGAGGCACCGGCTCACCGCCGGTTTCACGCAACAGCACGGGCCACCCATTGGCGGCCGATACTTCACAAGCCAGCTCGAAGCCAGGCAAACGGCTCAAGCGCCGCGGCATGACCAACGCGCGGTCACTGGGCTGCCAGAACAGCAAGCCGGACTCAGCGTCCCCGGCGCAGATGCTGGCCAGCAGGTCCTGTTCGGCTTGGAGTCCGTTTTCAACGGTGAAGGCTATGGCTGGAGGCATCATCAGTCCAGCGTCGAGCCGCTTACCGGAACGCCGCGCTCAGGGAAAAACAACCGCTGCAATTCCGTGCCCGGGCTTTCAGCCCGCATGAACGCCTCGCCCACCAGGAACGAATACACATCGCTGACTTCCATCAACTCGACATCGGCCCGGTTGAGGATGCCGCTCTCGGTGATGACCAGCCGATCACGGGGGATCCGTGGCAACAGGTCCAAGGTCGTCTCCAGGCTGACTTCAAAGGTGTGCAGGTTGCGGTTGTTCACGCCAACCAGTTTGGTGTCCAACGTCTTGAGGGCACGCTCCAGCTCGTCGCCATCATGAACTTCCACCAGCACATCCAGGCCAACGTCCTTGGCGACCGCAGCCAACTCGGCCATCTTCACGTCGTCCAGGGCAGAGACGATCAACAGCACGCAATCGGCGCCCAACGCTCGCGCCTCGACGATTTGATACGGATCGATCATGAAGTCCTTGCGGATGACCGGCAACTTGCATGCCGCCCGAGCCTGCTTGAGGTAATCGTCCGCACCTTGGAAAAAATCGACATCGGTCAGCACCGAAAGGCAGGTCGCGCCGCCTTTCTCGTAGCTCTTGGCAATGTCGGCCGGAACAAAATGCTCCCGGATCACGCCCTTGCTGGGGGAAGCTTTTTTGATCTCGGCGATTACCGCCGGTTGCTTTCTCTTCGCCTGGTCGATCAATGCCTGGGCAAAGCCACGTGGCGCGTCCGCCAAACGTGCGAGGGCTTCAAGCTCGGTCAGACTGACCCGGGCACTGCGCTCGACGACTTCCTGCCTTTTGCGGGCCAGAATGTTTTCCAGAACCGTTGGCACGCTCATCCTTCATTCTCCACTTTGAATACGGCGGTAAATGCGCCCAATTCTTCCAGTTTTTCCCTGGCCAGCCCGGTGTGCAATGCATCGTGGGCGAGCTCTACGCCTTGCTTGAGGCTGCTGGCGTGATCAGCGGCGTACAACGCGGCACCCGCGTTGAGCATGATCATTTCCGCCGCTTTCTGGCCATTCTCCGTTTTACGACGTCCCAGGGCATCGCGGATCAACTCCAGCGACTGGGCCGGTCCATCCACCGCCAGGCCATGCAGGCTCTGGCTCTTCATGCCCAGGTCTTCAGGTTCGACCCAATATTCAGTGATCTGATCGTTTTTCAGCTCAGCCACGAAGGTCGGCGCGGCGAGACTGAACTCATCCAGGCCATCCTTGGAATGGACCACCAATACGTGTTTACTGCCCAGGCGCTGCAGGACCTCGGCCAAGGGGCGGCACAGCGCCTGGCTGAATACGCCGACGACCTGGTGCTTCACGCCGGCCGGATTCGTAAGCGGGCCGAGCATGTTGAACAGCGTGCGCAGTCCCAGTTCACGGCGCGGTGCCGCCGCGTGCTTCATGGCGCTGTGGTGGGTCTGGGCAAACATGAAACCGATGCCGACGCTATCGATACACCGGGCCACCTGGACTGGCGTCAGGTTCAGGTAGATACCGGCGGCCTCCAGCAAGTCGGCGCTGCCGCTCTTACCCGAGACAGCGCGATTGCCGTGTTTGGCGACGGTGCAGCCGGCTGCCGCAACCACAAACGCCGAGGCCGTGGAGACGTTGAAGATGTTGGCGCCATCGCCCCCCGTACCCACGACATCCACCACGCCGTCCAGCGTCTTGAGTTCAACTTTATCCGCCAATTCACGCATGGTCGTGACTGCACCGACGATCTCGTCGATGCTCTCGCTCTTCATGCGCATGGCCATCATGAACGCGCCGATCTGCGCATCCGTGCATTGGCCGGTCATGATTTCGCGCATTACGTCGCGCATTTCATCGGTGCTCAGGTCGAGCTGGCCGACGATACGGTTCAGGGCTGCCTTGATATCCATGAAAAGTCCTTAGCGCGTGCCGCCGCTTTGTTTGAGGAAGTTGGCGAACAGCTCGTGGCCCTGCTCTGTGAGGATAGACTCGGGGTGGAATTGCACACCCTCAATATTTAACGTCTTGTGTCGCAGTCCCATGATCTCGTCCACCGAGCCGTCTTCGCGCTGGGTCCAGGCGGTCAATTCCAGGCAATCAGGCAAGGTTTCGCGCTTGACGACCAGGGAATGGTAGCGAGTGACCGTAAGCGGATGATTCAGGCCTTCGAATACGCCCTTGTCTTGGTGGAACACCGGGCTGGTCTTGCCATGCATGACTTGCCGGGCGCGCACGACGTCGCCACCGAACGCCTGGCCGATGGACTGGTGGCCCAGGCAGACACCGAGGATCGGCAATTTGCCGGCGAAATACTTGATGGCCTCGATGGATACGCCCGCTTCGGTCGGCGTGCACGGGCCGGGCGAGACCACGATACGTTCGGGCTTGAGGGCCTCGATCTCGGCGATGGTCAGCTCGTCGTTGCGCACCACCTTGACCTCGGAGCCCAGCTCGCCGAGGTATTGCACAACGTTGTAGGTAAAGGAGTCGTAATTATCGATCATCAGCAACATGGCGTAGCAACCTTTGGATTCACTGACTTTAAATACGGCCTCGGAGCGCGAAAAGCTCCGGGCCACAGGTTGTCGGGGAGCAATTCAGTTGCCTGAAGTCTGCTCCGCCAACGCCACGGCGCGGAACATCGCCCGACGCTTGTTCAAGGTTTCTTCCCACTCCAACGCAGGCACAGAGTCGGCGACAATGCCACCGCCCGCCTGTACATGCAGTTCGCCGTTCTTGATGACCGCGGTACGAATGGCGATGGCCGTGTCCATGTTGCCGTTCCAGGCGAAATAACCCACCGCGCCGCCGTACACACCGCGCTTGACCGGTTCCAGCTCGTCGATGATTTCCATCGCCCGGATTTTCGGCGCGCCAGACAAGGTGCCCGCCGGCAGGATCGCCCGCAACGCATCCATGGCCGTCAATCCGGCCTTCAACTGGCCGGTGACGTTGGACACGATGTGCATCACGTTGGAATAGCGCTCGATGACCATTTTCTCGGTGAGCTTCACCGAACCCACTTCCGATACCCGCCCGGTGTCATTGCGGCCAAGGTCGATCAGCATCAGGTGTTCGGCAATTTCCTTGTCGTCCGACAGCAGGTCTTCTTCCAGAGCCCGATCCGCTTCTTCCGTGGCGCCGCGAGGACGAGTGCCGGCAATCGGACGCACGGTGATCAGGTTGTCTTCGACTCGCACCAGCACTTCCGGCGAACTGCCCACGACGTGGAAGTCGCCGAAATTGAAGAAGTACATATAGGGTGTGGGGTTGAAGCAGCGCAGCGCCCGGTAGAGGTCGATAGGCGCGGCCTTGAAGTCGATGGACATCCGTTGCGACGGCACGACTTGCATGCAATCGCCGGCGAGGATGTATTCCTTGATGGTATCGACGGCCCGTTCGTAATCGTCCTGCGTGAAGCTGGAGCGGAACACCGGGTCGGTTGCCGACTGCTTGCTGAAATCCAGGCCTGGGCGTGGCGTGATCGGCTGGCGGAGTTTTTCCAGCAGCGCCTGCAGGCTTTTCTGACCTTGCTCGTAGGCATCTTCCTGAGACGGATCGGCCAGGACGATCGCGTGCATCTTGCTCGCCAGGTTATCGAAGACGACAACCGCATCGGAGACCATCAACAGGATGTCCGGTACGCCCAACGGATCAGGGTTGGGACAAGTGCCGAGGCGCTTCTCCACATAGCGCACGCAGTCGTAGCCGAAATAACCCACCAGACCGCCGTTGAAACGGGGCAGGCCGGGGATGGTCGGCACGTTGTAGCGAGCCTTGAAGGTCTCGACGAACGCCAGCGGGTCTTCGGCTTCGAGGCTTTCGATCTCAACGCCGTCCTGGGTCACGCTGATGTGATGGCCATGCACCCGCAACACGGTGCGACACGGCAAGCCGATGATGGAATAGCGGCCCCATTTCTCACCGCCCTGCACCGATTCGAGCAGATAGGAGTTGGGCTGGTCAGCCAGCTTGAGATAGATCGACAACGGCGTGTCGAAGTCGGCCAGGGTTTCGCAGGCGAGCGGGATGCGGTTGTAGCCGGCAGCGGCTAGACGCAGGAATTCTTCGCGGATCATGGGGTGCCTCGTGGCAAGAGGAGCTGTCAGTCAGGTATGCAAACGCGCCGGATAACCGGCCAGGAACAAGTCAGGCGCGCCAACGCCAGCGGGCCAGGGCCTTCATGACTTTCATCCAGAGTTTGCGAGTGACCACCACGATGGCGTTTCCAGAAGAGGATTGAACAGCGTCGGGCAACGTTATCTCAGCGGCCGGGTCCAGGCAACCGGGAATTAACAGGCGCAAATCATCGATCACCAGTGTCGGAAACTCTTCGGCGATCGGCCGGCCGTGGTTGTAGCCATAACTCAGCGCCACGCATTTGACTCCGGCCGCCTTTGCCGCCAGCACATCACTGCGCGAGTCGCCGACGAACAGCGATTGGGAAGCCGGGACATTGGCCATTTTCATCACGAAGAACAGCGCGGCCGGGTCTGGCTTTTTCTGCGGCAGGGTGTCGCCGCCGATGATCCAGCGAAAATATCGGCCGATTTTCATCTGGTCCAGCAGCGGCGCGACGAAGCGTTCCGGCTTGTTGGTGATCAACGCCATCTCCACGCCTTGCTTGTGCAGCCATTTGAGCGTGGAACGCACTCCGGGATAGACCACTGTCAGTTCGTGGTTGCCTTCGTAGGCTTCGTTGAAAAGCTCCATCGCCCGCTCGGCCTCGGCTTCATCGACGCCCTGGGCATCGATGTGGTTGGCCAGGGCCCGGCGCACCAGCATGGGCGCGCCGTTGCCAACCCATTGGCGAACCGCGTCGATACCAGCGGGGGGACGTCCAAGTTTGAGCAGCATGCTGTCCACGGCTGCCGCGAGGTCCGGGACCGAATCAACCAGCGTGCCATCGAGGTCGAACATCACCAGGCGCGGCAGGCTGCCGGGAAACAGCTGCTCGAAACCGCTCATGGGCGCGCCAGGGCCAATTCGGCGCGCATTTTCTCAATGACCTCTTTGTAGTCGGGCGCATTGAAGATCGCCGAACCGGCGACAAAGGTGTCGGCGCCGGCCGCGGCGATTTCGCGGATGTTGTTCACGTTCACGCCACCGTCGATCTCCAGCCGGATGTCGCGCCCCGAGGCATCGATCAGCGCCCGGGCTTCGCGCAGCTTGTCGAGGGTGCCCGGGATGAACTTCTGCCCGCCGAAGCCGGGGTTGACGCTCATCAGCAAGACCATGTCGACCTTGTCCATCACGTATTTGAGTACATCCAAGGGCGTTGCCGGGTTGAACACCAGGCCAGCCTTGCAGCCACCTTCGCGGATCAACTGCAAGGAGCGGTCGACATGCAACGAGGCTTCCGGGTGGAAGGTGATATAGGTCGCGCCTGCCTCGATGAAATCACCGACGATGCGATCCACCGGGCTGACCATCAGGTGCGCGTCGATCGGAGCGGTGATGCCGTACTTGCGCAGCGCCGCGCAGACCATCGGGCCGATGGTCAGGTTGGGTACGTAATGGTTGTCCATGACATCGAAGTGCACGATGTCGGCCCCGGCGGCCAGAACGTTGTCCACTTCTTCGCCCAAGCGGGCGAAGTCGGCGGAGAGAATCGACGGAGCAATAGCGAAGGGCTGCATGACGCACCTGTTTTGAGCGAAATCACGATGGCGCGCATTGTATACCTCAAGATTTGGCGCGCCCACCGTGGCAGACGATCAATACGCCGCGCGGTAGATCTTCTCGATATCGGCGGCGCTCAGTTGCCGCGGGTTGTTGCGCATCAGCCGCTCTATCCCCGCAGCCTCCGCTGCCATGGACGGGATCACATCCTCGGTCACGCCCAAGCCGCTGAGCCCTGAGGGGATTTCAACGGCGGCACACAACGCAACCATGGCTTGCACCGCCTCGTCCGCGGCTTCGAGGTCGCTCAGATGGGCGGTCTTGATGCCCATGGCGTCGGCGATGTCTCGCATGCGTTCGACACAGGCCATTTTGTTCCACGCCATGACATAAGGCAGCAGCAACGCGTTGGCCACACCATGGGATACATGGAACCGCCCGCCCAGCGGATAAGCCAGCGCGTGCACGGCCCCCACCCCGGCATTGCCGAACGCCATGCCCGCCATCAGGCTTGCGGTGGCCATGTCTTCGCGGGCTTGCAGGTGCGAAGGGTTGGCGTAGGCCTTGGGCAGTGCGCGGGTGATCAGTTTGATTGCGCCGATGGCCAGGGCATCGGTGATCGGTGAAGCATTGAGCGACAGGTAGGACTCGATCGCGTGCACCAGCGCATCGACACCGCTGGCGGCGGTCACCCCCCGCGGGCAGGTGAGGGTCATTTGCGGGCTGACCAGCGCCACGTCCGGCAACAGGTAATCGCTGACGATGCCTTTCTTCAGCTGTGCAGCCTTGTCGGAGAGGATCGCCACGTTCGTGACTTCCGACCCGGTACCGGCCGTGGTAGGGATGGCGATCATCGGCGGGCCTTTGCGCGGCACCTGATCGACGCCGAACATGTCTTGCAGTTCGCCGTGATAACCGGCATAGACGCCCACGCACTTTGCGATATCGATGGCACTGCCGCCACCCAGGCCGATCAGGCCGTCATGGCCACCGTCGCGGTAGGCTTGCATGCAGTCTTCGACGATGGCGATTTCCGGGTCCGGCATGACCCGGTCGAAAATCTCGTAGTCGCGACCGCCAAGATGCTGCAGCGCCAACTCCACGGTGCCGGACTTCACCAGCGCCGCATCGGTCACGATCAGCGGGTTGTCGACATCCAACCGCGTCAGTTCCGCCGCCAGTTGCTCGATGGCAGCGGCACCGGTGATCAGTTTGTGGGCGATCTTGAACGAGGAAAGACTCATGTGCGCGGCCTCTTGCTCGAGAGTGGGCTGGCACAAGGATAGCTCGGTATGGCGGGTTGTCTGCTATTCAGCGTGTGAATGCCCCAACGAATCCCAATGTGGGAGCGAGCCTGCTCGCGAAGCGGAGTGTCAGCCGACATAAAACGTTGAATATGCCACCGCATTCGCGAGCAGGCTCGCTCCCACACTGCTTTACCGCAAGTCTCAGACCTGGGTAGTACGCAGCTTCTCGCTGCGCCCACGCAACCACTCCAGGGTCAGCAACAGGATCACCGAGAAGGCGATCAGCAGCGTTGCTGCCGCCGCGATGGTGGGGCTGAGGTTTTCACGGATGCCGCTGAACATCTGCCGAGGCAACGTCGCCTGCTCCGGCCCCGCCAGGAACAAGGTCACCACCACTTCATCGAACGACGTCGCGAAGGCGAACAGCGCGCCGGAAATGACGCCCGGGGCGATCAACGGCAAGGTCACCCGGCGAAACGCCGTCAATGGCGACGCTCCGAGGCTGGCGGCAGCCCGGACCAGGTTGTGGTTGAAGCCCTGCAAGGTCGCCGAAACGGTGATGATGACAAACGGTACGCCCAGCACAGCGTGGACGACGATCAGTGAAAAGAAGCTGTTACCCATTCCCAACGGCGCGAAGAACAGGTAGCTGGCCACGCCGATGATCACCACCGGCACCACCATGGGCGAAATCACCAGGGCCATCACCAGCGCCTTGCCCGGGAAGTCGCCACGGGTCAGTCCGATAGCGGCCAATGTGCCAAACACCATCGCCAACAGCGTCGCCGCCGGAGCGACGATGATGCTGTTCTTCAAGGCCCGCATCCATTCCGCCGAAGCGAAGAAGTCGTGGTACCACTGCAGCGAAAAGCCCTGCAACGGGTAAACCAGGAAGCTGCCGGAGTTGAACGACAATGGAATGATCACCAGCACCGGCAGGATCAGGAACAACAGGATCAGCCCGCAGAGTATGCGCAAGCTGTAGAACCACACCCGTTCGACGGGGGACATGTAAGGACTCAGCATTTCGATCTCCCCTTAGCTCAGGCGCAGGCGACTGGCGCCCACCAGCCAGCTGTAAATCAGATAAAGCACGATGGTCGCCAGCAACAGCAGGCCGCCGAGCGCCGTGGCCATGCCCCAGTTGATGCTGGTGTTGGTGTAGAACGCGACGAAGTAGCTGACCATCTGGTCGTTCGGGCTGCCCAGCAGCGCTGGGGTGATGTAGTAGCCGATGGCGAGAATGAACACCAACAGGCAACCGGCACCGACACCTGCGTAGGTCTGCGGGAAGTACACCCGCCAGAAACTGGCGAACGGGTGGCAACCCAGGGAAATCGCCGCGCGCATGTAGGTGGGCGAGATACCCTTCATCACGCTGTAGATCGGCAGGATCATGAACGGCAGCAGGATGTGGACCATGGAGATGTACACACCGACGCGGTTGAACACCAGTTCCAAAGGTTTATCGATGATGCCCATGGCCATCAAGGCGCTGTTGATCAAGCCTCCCGATTGCAGCAGCACGATCCACGCCGCCACACGCACCAGGATCGAGGTCCAGAACGGCAGCAGCACCAGAATCATCAACAGATTGCTCTGGCGCGACGGTAGGTTCGCCAGTAGATAAGCCAACGGATAGGCGAGCACCAGGCAAATGGCGGTAATGACCAGGCCCATCCAGAAGGTGCGGGTAAAAATGTCCAGGTAGATCGCCTGGTCGGGAGTGGCCGGCGCGAGTTCACCGAGATCGTCGATGCGATGGTCGACCGCCGCGAGCAGGTAGTACGGCGTGACGTCGCTGGTGTTACGGCGGATCACCTGCCAATAGGCCGGGTCGCCCCAACGTTCGTCGAGTCCTTCGAGCGCTTCTTTATAGGAAGCCGGTTCGGCAGCGAACGGCAGCGCCCTGGCAGTCTTGGTCAGGAGGCTGCGATAGCCGGCCAGTTCCATGTTCAATCGTTTGGACAGGTCGCCCAAAGTCTGATTTTTCCGGGCTTCAGCCAGGTCCTCGCTGGCTGCCTTGTAAACAGGCTCGCCTGGCAATCCACGTCCATCCCAGGCGGCGACCGCAGCCACGGTGCGCGGCATTGCGTTGACCACTTCCGGGTTGCTGACGCTTTTGAACAACAGCGCGACGATGGGCACCAGGAACACCAGCAACAGAAACAGCACCAACGGCGCGATCAAGGCCTGGGCCTTCCAGCGGTTGACCCGCTCGGCGCGCTTGAGCCGCTGCTTTAGGGTGGGGCTGGTGCCCGCGTTCAGTGGAACGGCGATGGCCATGGCGAACTCCGCAAATCTTTTTATCGTTACAGGGGCGGCGGGCCGCCTCTGTTCTTTTGAAACCACAACCTGGACGTACGCGTGATCGTGGCGAGGGAGCTTGCTCCCGCTGGGCCGCGAAGCGGCCCCAAAAATGTCGGCAATGCCTATCTCGTGAGTGCTGCGCACTCAAGCGGGAGCAAGCTCCCTCGCCACAAAAAGCCTCGCCTCCCAGGAAGACGTGGGTTACTTCGCCGCCCAGGAGTTGAAGCGCTGTTCCAGTTGCTCGCCGTTGTCAGCCCAGAAGCTCACGTCGATCTGCACTTGGTTGGCAATGTTCTCCGGAGTGGTCGGCATGTCTTTCAGGACATCCTTGGCCAGCAACGGAACAGCCTGGGTGTTGGCCGGGCCGTAGGCGATGTTTTCCGAATAGGTCTTCTGCTGCTGTGGCGCCACAGAGAAGGCGATGAATTTCTTCGCCGCTTCTGCGCGCGTCTTGTCCAGGCCACGAGGAATAGCCCAGGCGTCGAAGTCGTAGATGCCGCCGTTCCACACCACTTTCAGGTTGCTTTCTTTCTGCACCGCGGCGATCCGGCCGTTGTAGGCCGAGCTCATGACAACGTCACCGGAAGCGAGGTATTGCGGCGGTTGGGCGCCAGCTTCCCACCATTGGATGTTCGGCTTGAGTTCGTCCAGCTTCTTGAAGGCGCGGTCCTGGCCATCTTTACCAGCCAGCACTTTGTAGACGTCTTTGGGCGCCACGCCGTCGGCCATCAAGGCAAATTCCAAGGTGTACTTCGCGCCCTTGCGCAGGCCACGCTTGCCCGGGAACTGCTTGGTGTCCCAGAAATCAGCCCAGCTGGTCGGTGCGGTTTTCAGCTTATCGGCGTTGTAGGCCAGCACGGTCGACCAGACGAAAAAGCCCACGCCGCAAGGCTGGATGGCGCCCTTGACGTAGTCTTCGGTCTTGCCGAACAAGGCCGGATCGAGCTGCTCGAACATGTCCTCGTCGCAGCCACGGGACAATTCCGGCGACTCGACTTCCACCAGGTCCCACGAGACGCTCTTGGTATCGACCATGGCCTTGACCTTGGCCATTTCGCCGTTGTACTCGCCCGCCACGATCTTGCCATTGCCGGCCGCTTCCCACGGTGCGTAAAAGGCTTTGACCTGAGCCGCCTTGTTCGCCCCGCCGAAAGACACCACGGTCAGGTCCGGGCCCGCCGCCATCGCGCTTGCCGCACCCATCATGCCCAATGTCAGGGCTGTGAACTTCAAGGATCTCAACATTTATTGTTCTCTCCACGTGCAGGGTTGGTGTTGGTACAGCAGGGGGGCGATCAGTTCGCCTCTAAAAGGGGATCGAGCGCACGCACATGCTCGACTTGCCAGCCAAGCGGAACCACGTCCCCGACGGCGAGCGCGGGATCGAGCTCGGCAATGGGCTGTTTCACGAAGAAGTCGTTCTTGCCGCAGACCTCCAGGCGAACCCGGACGTGGTCGCCCAGATAGATGAATTCCGCCACCCTCCCTGAAAAGCGGTTGACGCATTGTTCGCTGGAGCCGTTGAGGCTCACCCGCTCCGGCCGGATCGAGAGCGTGACCGGCTCGCCAGGCTGGCCGACATTGACGGCCAGGGCCTCGACTTTCTCACCGCGCCCCAACTCCACCAGGCAGCGATCGCCGGTCTGGCTGTGCAGGCGGCCGTTGAGGCGGTTGTTTTCGCCGATGAAGTTGGCGACGAAGGTGTTTTTCGGTTCTTCGTACAGTGTGCGCGGCGGGGCGATCTGCTGGATCTCACCCTGGTGGAACACGGCCACACGGTCAGACATGGTGAGGGCTTCGCCCTGGTCGTGCGTCACGTAGACGACGGTGACGCCGAGGCGCTGGTGCAGGTGCTTGATTTCCATCTGCATGTGTTCGCGCAGCTGTTTGTCCAATGCACCAAGGGGTTCGTCCATCAAGACAAGTTGCGGCTCGAACACCAGCGCCCGGGCCAGGGCCACGCGCTGCTGCTGGCCACCGGACAATTGCGCCGGATAACGCTGGGCGAAGGTTTCCAGCTGGACCATGCTCAAGACTCGCTTGACCCGATCACCGACATCGCTCTTGTTCAAGCCGCGAACGGTCAACGGGAAGGCCAGGTTCTCGGCGACGGTCATGTGGGGAAACAAGGCGTAGTTCTGGAACACCATGCCGATGTCGCGCTTATGAGGCGGCACGTTGTTGATGGAACGGCCAGCCAGCAGGATTTCACCGGCGGTCGGAGTCTCGAAACCGGCTAGCATCATCAGGCTGGTGGTCTTGCCGGAGCCGGAAGGTCCGAGGAGGGTCAGGAATTCGCCTTTGCGAATGTCCAGGTTGAGGTCTTTGACGATCAGGTTCTCGCCGTCGTAGCTCTTTTGCACACCACGAAAGCTGACCAGCACATCACTGGCCCCCGCGCTTGAATCGACCTGGCTCATACCCGCACCTTTTGTATTGATGACTGCTTGTGAGTCCAAGCCTAGTGGAGCCCGGGACCCGCGCAAATCGGGCCGCAGGAGAGAATCGCCTCAGCCGGATGGAAGAGTCGGGGTAGGGATCTCCCTACACGGGTGGCGGGATTGGATAAGTGCAGTGGCAAGTTTCAAGCAGCGAGCTGCAAACCGGGGCAAGCGCTGTGCTGGGGCGTGTCGCAAATGGATATGCCGACACAAACCCTGTGGGAGCGAGCTTGCTCGCGATGGCGGTCTGTCAGCTACCTATGCGCTGAATGGTCCGACGCTATCGCGAGCAAGCTCGCTCCCACAAGGGGACGATGGTGGGATTCAGAGCAACTTGTGCTCCATCGCGTATTTCACCAGTTCCGCCAGCGAGGTGATGTTGAGTTTCTGCATCAGCCGCGCCTTGTGGGTACTGATGGTCTTGCTGCTCAGGGCCAGTTGCTGGGCGATGTCGTTGACATTGGCGCCTTGGGCGAGGCGTTCGAAGACTGAGAACTCGCGCTCCGACAATAGGGAATGCAGCGGTCGGGTGTCGGTCAGGCCCACTTCGAAGACCATGCGGTCGGCCAGGTCCGGGTCGATGTAGCGTCCGCCGGCAGCGACCTTTCGAATCGCCATGAGCAGCAATGCCGGGTCGCTGTCCTTGGTGGCGTAGCCGGCGGCGCCGACCTTAAGGGCGCGAGCCGCCATTTGCGCTTCGTCATGCATGGACAACACCAGGATGGCCGGCGGGTTGTTCAACGCCCGGATCCGTGGGATCGCCTCCAGGCCGTTGACGCCCGGCATGGAAATATCCAGCAGCACGACTTCGCAGGGCACGTGTCGCAGGGTCTCGAGCAGTTGTTCGCCATTGCTCGCCTCCCCCGCCACCACCAGATCCTTGGCCAGGCCGATCAACTGCTTGATCCCTTCGCGGACGATGGTGTGGTCTTCGGCTACCAGTACACGGATCACATTGTTCTCCAGATTCAGAATCTCATCGCGAGCAAGCTCGCGTAACATTAATCCATGTGGGAGCGAGCTTGCTCGCGATGCGGTCACCCCGGATAACCACTCCCGTCATGCCTCACCCAACGGCACGCGCACCGACAAGGTCGTCCCCTCCCCCGGCTCGCTGTCCAGAGTCAACTGTCCGCCCATGATCAACACACGCTCACGCATGCCAACCAAACCAAAGGACGTTGGCCTACTGGCGTCGGCAATGAATCCTACACCGTCATCGCTGACCGTCAGGCATAGATGGCCGCCTTCCTGGGTCAGCGTCAGTTCCACAGTATGCGCCTGGGCGTGGCGCATCACATTGGTCAGCGCTTCCTGGAGAATCCGGAACAGACCGATGGCCTTCGCGTCGCTCAACGGTGGCAAGTTGTCAGGCACCTGCACCAGGCACGGGATGTGGGTACGCGCCTCGAAGCGCCGTGCCTGCCATTCAATGGCCGAAGCGATACCAGCATCCAGGATAGGTGGGCGCAACGCTGTGGCCACGTCTCGCACCAGTTGAAACAGCTGGGCGATCAAGCGCTTCATGCTGTTGAGCCGCTCCTGCAGGCCAGGATCCAGCTGCGCGTAGGCCAATTCGCACATGGAAGTCTCCAGCTTCAGCACCGTCAGCATCTGGCCCAGCTCGTCGTGGACCTCCCGGGCAATACGTGCTTTTTCTTCCTCTCTTACGCTTTCCAGGTGCGCCGACAACTCACGCAACTGTTCACGCGAGCTGGCCAGCTCCAGTTCGATGCGCTTGCTTTCAGTGATGTCCCAGACGATACCGTCCCAGACGTAGGCGCCATCCTCGAGACGACGTGTGATTGCCTTGATCTCGGCCCAGCGTTGCTGCCCTTCGCGCGTCAGGATGCGGCCTTGCCATGACCAGTCGCTGTCGCTGTCCAGCGCCTGGTCCTGGGTGCGGTGGTAATCGGCCTTGTCGTCCGGATGGACCAGGCTGCGCAGACCGGTATCACTGCGGGCCAAAGTCGCCGGGGAGTAGCCCACCAGGCTTTCGCTGCCTTCGCTGATGTAGGCAAAGTCGATTTGTCCAGTCACCGGAGCCCGCTCCAGTCGAAAGACCAACCCCGGCACGTTCGCCGCGATGCCTTGCAGGCGCGCCTCGCTTTCACGCAAAGCCGCCAATGCGCGTCGACGCTCCGTCACGTCGTTAAGGTAGACGACCAGGTATTCGGCATCGCGAAAACGCAGGAAACTCAGGGAAACGTCGGCCGGCAGGATGCTGCCATCGGCGCGCACACATTCGGTCTCGAAACTCTGCGGCCCGTCTTCACTGGCTCGGGCGCGCTTCCACAAATTCAACCAACGGTCCATGTGCAAGCCCGGCTCGAAATCGATCAGCGGGCGGTCGATGATCCCGCCCGGGCCGTAGCCCAGCATGGTTTCGGCGGCGCGGTTGGCGTAGCGCACATGGCTGTCCCAGTTGACCCAGAGGATGCCGACCGTACTTTGATCGATGGAAAACTGCGTCAGCCGCAAGGCTGCTTCGCTGGCGGTGCGTTGGGCGATGTCCTCTCGCGCGGCACGCAACCGGCGCTCCAGTCCACGTTGCTGGCGGCGTTGCCAAGACACAGTGGCCACGCTGGCGAGCAGCAATGCCAGCAACAGCAAGGTCAGGTTCTGCCAGAAACCCGGAGTTTCGGTCAGGCGCGGGTATTTCGGCTTGAGCCAACGACTGTGCAGTTGCTCAAGTTCCTTGGCCGGGATGGCTTGCAGCCCCTTGTCGAT
Organism: Pseudomonas sp. E102; assembly: GCF_052660185.1. Taxonomy (NCBI): domain Bacteria; kingdom Pseudomonadati; phylum Pseudomonadota; class Gammaproteobacteria; order Pseudomonadales; family Pseudomonadaceae; genus Pseudomonas; species Pseudomonas sp. E102. Next base: position 5,536,205 of record NZ_CP084025.1, on the reverse strand, counting down.
AATTTCGGCCAACTGGGGCCAGTCCCGGCGCGTGGCGACCCGTAGCAACTGTGGCGACCCAATATCGCCCACCACCGCCAGTTCCGAGAACTCGGGCTCGACCATCAACCGTCCCAGCTGCGCCTCATCGACCACCGCGAACCGGGCCTGCTGGGTCAGCAACAATTGCAGCGCCTCGCGCTCCATCGGCACCCCTTGCAGGTTCAACGCTGGGTAATTGCTGCGCAGATAATCCGCCGTGGCGCTGGGCATGCGCACCGCAACGCGGACCTGGCCGTCGAGCTTCTCCAGCTCCACGCCCTCGGCGCTTTTCTGCGCGCCGACGATCAATTGCGGCACTCGCATGTAAGGGTCGGAAAACTGCCAGAGCCTGAGCCCGACCGGGGTTTGGGTCAGGCCGGGCGCGACATCGATTTCGCCGTCACGTACCGCTGCTTCCAGCTGCGCGACGTCTTGGAAATTGCGCCAGGTCAACTCGACGTTCAACGTCTTGCCCAGCCATTGCATCAACTCGACATGGGTACCGGACAACCGCTGTAAACGCCGATCGTATTGTGCATAGGGGGCCTGCAATACCACGCCGACCCGCAGCTGTTGATGTTGCGTCAGCCATTGACGCTGTTCCGCACTCAGTTGCACGCCATGAACCTGCGGCGCAGGCGCAGCCCAAGCCATCAAGGGAAGCCATAAACAGCCGATAACCCACAGGCAGCAATAACGCATCATCGAAGTCTCATGCACTGACAAATACTGACCAACCCATTAGGCTGCCGGAAATACTTCTGGTCATGGAATATCCGATGCCCTCTGTTTATCGCCTGGCGTTGCCAGCATTGTGCCTGTCGCTGATCCTGCCGAGTGCATTTTCTGTGCAGGCTGGCGAAACGGCACCCGCCGCAGTGGAACCATCCGCTGGAGAAAAGCCGGTCGAACGCCAACCCTTGCTCGAGCGTAGCCAGGAAGAGGCGGCGGCGCTCGTAAGAAAGGTCCCCGCTCAAGAACAGCAACAGCTACAAACCGGTAGCGACGCCTTCCTCGCGCTGTGGAAGCCAGCCAATACCAGCGAGCCCAAGGGCGCCATCATCATCATCCCTGGCGCCGGTGAAACCGCTGACTGGCCTCAAGCAGTCGGCCCCCTGCGCAAGAAACTGCCTGATGCCCAATGGAGCAGCCTGAGTATCACCCTGCCGGACCTGCAAGGCGACGTCATCGCTCCGCGCACAGTGGAAACGCCACCCGAGACCAAACCCGCCGACGTCGCGGCCGCGGCACCGGACGCCTCCACCGCCGCACCGATCGAGCAAGTGACGGGGGGCGAAGCCGAGGCAGCGGATGCCGCCATCGCCGAAACCGGTGAAGAACACGCCAACGCCGATGCCGAGCGCATTTTCGCCCGCATCGATGCGGCGCTGGCCTACGCCGAACAGCAGAGCGCCCGCAGCATTGTGCTGCTAGGCCATGGCACGGGCGCCTATTGGGCAGCGCGCTACCTTAGCGAAAAGCAACCCTCGCAGATCGAACGCTTCGTGATGGTCGCGGCCCAGACTCCGGTAACCGCCAAGCCTGGCCTGGCAGAGCTGACACCCACCCTGAAGCTGGCGACCGCCGATATCTTCTATATGGACAAGCCACTGGACCGCAACGCGGCACTGGAGCGCTTGCAAGCGAGCAAACGCCTGAAAGGATCGACCTTCAGCCAGGTTGCCCTCAAAGCCGTGCCGAACCGTTCGGCGGAGCAAGAGCAATTGTTCCGTCGGGTCCGGGGTTGGTTGAATCCGCAAAACCCTGGGGAGTGAGACCTTCCCAGCGGTAAGCGACACGCTAGCTATCTGTGGCGAGGGAGCTTGCTCCCGCTCGGCTGCACAGCAGTCGTCAGCCAACTGTAAGAAATTCGGCGCCAGGTTGAGGCGCCGCTTCGCGAACCAGCGGGAGCGAGCTCCCTCGCCACAGGCACCCAGTATTAGCGGAAATCCCTCCGCTCGCGAATCAAACGATAGGCATTGTGCAACTCTCGGGTCCTGTCGGTCGCTTCACGCACCTGTAAAGGCGTGGCGCCACTGCCGGCGATCTTGTCCGGGTGATGCCGGCTGAGCAAGCGGCGATAAGCCCGCTTTATTTGCGACGGCTCGCTGGTGGCCGAAACACCCAGCAATCGCAATGCCTCCTGATAAGTCACGCCGCTTGAGGGTTGCGACAGTTTCTGCGGTTCGTAATCCATCGCCAACGCCTGGACCTGCTGCGGCGTCCAGCCCAGCCATTTGCCCCACTGGACAAGCAACTCGCGCTCGCTGGCGCCAGCGCGACCGTCGGCCCAGACCATCCTCCAGCAGGCGCGAAGCACGCCTTCGGCCGCGTGTGGCTGAGTGGCGAGGCGACGCAGATAACCGCGCAAGCGATCATGCTCGGACTTGCCTCGGTTGAATGCCGCAATGGCACGACGCTGCGCCGGTTCGCTCAAGTCGAGGGCGCGCATTTCCAGGCGAGCCTGCTGAATGTGACCGTCCACAACCCGCCCATCGCTTTTCGCCAGCCGTCCGAGCAACACGAACAATAATTCATCGTTGCGCAACGCCGGGCGCCCGCCCAGCCGTTCACGCACTTGCGCCCAGCTGTGGACGTTCAGGCGCCTGTCCAGCGCCTGTCCCAGCAATGCGCCAAGCATGGCCCCCGGGATGCTGGCTATGGCAAAGCCTGCTCCCGCTCCGATCAGAGTCCCTGGCCACCACATATCAACGGCTCGCTTCTATCAATTTTTCAATCTGCGCCAAACGTTCAAGGGTTCCGACATCTACCCAATGACCTTGCAGCCGCTCGCCGCTGACCTGCCCATGGTCCATGGCCTTGCGCAGCAACGGTGCGAGCTTGAACGCGCCAGCCGCGCAACCGTCGAATAATCGCGGATGCAGGACGGCGATACCGCTGTAGGTCAGTTTGTCGGCCGTGGACGCGCCTTCATGAACCTTTCCGTCGGTGAGGACGAAATCGCCATCTGGGTGATGTTCAGGATTGTCCACCAGCACCAGATGAGCCGACGCGTCGAGCGAACGAGGCAAGGTGCTGAAATCGAAATCAGTCCATATGTCGCCATTGACCACGAGAAACGCTTCATCGCCCAGCAACGGCAGCGCCCGGAAAATCCCCCCGCCGGTTTCCAGCGGCTCGCCTTCCGGGGAATAGACGATGCGCACGCCGAACCGTGAGCCGTCCCCCAGGTGGTCTTCGATCTGCTGCCCGAGCCAGGCGTGATTGATGACGATCTCGCCAAACCCGGCGGCGACCAGCGCCCGCAGGTGATATTCGATCAAGGGAATTTCGGCGACACGGATCAAAGGCTTAGGCGTGGTAAGCGTCAGCGGGCGCATGCGCTCCCCCTTGCCCGCCGCGAGGATCATCGCCTTCATGCATTTGCCCCGGCCGATTGGCGCAGGCTGCGGAGCAACTCATCCAGCGGCGCCAGCTCAGGACGGCGGTCGATGACCGCTTCTATATAGTCGAAGAAGCGCGGTACGTCCTTCAGGTAGCGCGGCTTGCCGTCGCGGTGGCAAATGCGCGCGAAGATGCCGATCACCTTGAGATGGCGCTGCACGCCCATCAAGTCGCTGGCCCGCAGGAAATCTTCGAAGTCCGGCTGCACAGCAATGCCAAGGGCACCGGCCTGCTGCCAATAATCCTCCAGCCAACCGCGCACTCGCGCCTCGGGCCAACTGAGGAAAGCATCCTTGAAAAGGCAGGTCACATCGTAGGTCACCGGCCCGTAGACCGCGTCCTGGAAATCGAGCACACCTGGATTGGGATCGCTGAGCATGAGATTGCGCGGCATGTAGTCGCGGTGCACCAGCACTTTCGGCTGGGCCAGGGCGCTGTTGATCAACAGTTCGCAAGCCTGCTGCCAAAGTTGCTGCTGTGTCGCATCGAGTTCGATGCCCAACTCGCGCTTGACGTACCACTCCGGGAACAGCTCCAACTCGCGACGCAGCAAAGCAACGTCATAACTGGGCAGCGGAGCCACCATAGGCAATTGCTGAAAAGCCAACAATGCCTGCAAGGCATCGCGGAATAAATCGTCGGCATTTTCGCCGTTGATTACATCCAGGTAGGTCTGGTTACCCAGATCATTGAGCAAAAGAAAACCGCGATCGAGGTCTTCGGCATAAATTTTTGGCACGTTGATGCCGGATTTCGCCAGCAAAAACGCGATATCCACGAAGGGTTTGCAGTTTTCCTGGGGCGGCGGTGCATCCATCACGATCAGGCTGCGGCCCGCGCCTTCCCAGCGGAAATATCGCCGGAAACTCGCGTCGCTGCTGGCCGCGGTCAACGTGGCCGGGGGTACGCCCCCCCACCCCTGTTGATTGAAAAGGATCGGTAACTGCTCATCGAGCCAAACTTTCAGGTATTGCAAGCGTACATCTTGGTCAGGCATTGCAAGGGTCTCCGACGGCGCTAGCCGTCAAGCGGGTCATGCTTTATTATCCAGCATCTTTTTCAGACCATCGAGAGGCGTGCGGCCCACACCGCGGGCAGATGGCACGCAGGAAGCCCGGACTAATAAGATGGCATTGAAATCCCCCGCGTTTCGTAAAAAATTTCCGTTGCTGGTTACCGGCAGTCTGCTGGCCCTGCAACCCCTGGCCTCTTCATTCGTCGTTGCGGCGCAACAGTATGACTGTTCCGTCTCCGCTTCGGGTGCCTGGGACTGTTCACCCAAGACGCCGGCCGCTGCATTGCCGCCACGTCCCGTGCATGAAGGCAGCGCGGTTGCCGACAGCGGCAGCGCACCGGCCGACAGCGATTCGGGCGAGGTGGCCGGCGACAAGCCGATGCTCGTCACCGAAGCCAAGGGCCGCGGCTTGAAGACGCGCAGTGAAGACTACAGTCACTTGGACTGGGTTCCGCGCGAGAACCTCACGCCCGCTCAACTGGCTGAAACCGGTCCTTACTGCGCTGGCGCGTACATCGAGCCGACGCGCCCGGGCATGAACGACAAGACCGCCAAGAGCGACGCGCCGACCTTCCTGGGCGCCAAGGCTTCGCGCTACGAGCAGGAGCAGCAGGTGGCGACCCTGGCCGGCGACGTGGTCATGCGCCAGGGCAGCATGCAGGTCGAAGCCGACGAGGCCAGCCTGTACCAGGCCGAGAACCGTGGCGAGCTGAACGGCAACGTGCGGGTCCGCGACAACGGCGCGCTGATTGTCGGCGACCACGCCGATGTGCAGCTGGACACCGGTGAAGCCAAGGTCGACAACGCCGAATACGTGATGCACAAGTCGCGCATCCGCGGTAACGCGCTGTACGCCCGCCGCGCCGAAAACGCGATCATCCGCCTCAAGGACGGTACGTACACCACGTGCGAACCGGGCAGCAACGCGTGGACACTCAAGGGCAACAACATCACCTTGAACCCGGCCACGGGCTTCGGCACCGCGACCAACGTCACGCTGCGGGTCAAGGACTTCCCGGTCTTGTACACGCCTTATATCTATTTCCCGATCGACGACCGTCGTCAGTCCGGCTTCCTGCCGCCGACCATCGGCAGCGGCAGCGATACCGGCTTCCTGCTGGTCACCCCGTACTACTTCAACCTGGCGCCGAACTACGACGCCACGTTGTACCCACGCTACATGAGCAAGCGCGGCTTGTTGATGGAAGGCGAGTTCCGTTACCTGACCAAGTCCAGCGAAGGTCAGCTCGGTGCGGCGTACCTCAACGATGAAAATGATGACCGTAGCGGGCAGACCGACTACAGCAAGACCCGCTACATGTACAACTGGCAGCACAAGGGTGGCCTGGATTCACGCGTACTGACAGAAGTCGACTACACCAAGATCAGCGACCCGTACTATTTCCAGGACTTGCAGACCGATCAGATCGGTGTCGAATCAAGGGAGTTCGTCAACCAGCAAGGGGCGGTCAGCTATCGCGGCGACACGTTCACTGCTCGTTTGAACGCGCAGGCCTATCAGATGGCCACGATTTCGAACATCACCCCCTATGATCGCTTGCCACAGATCACTTTCAACGGTGCGCTGCCGCAACACCCGGGAGGCCTGGATTTTGCCTATAACACCGAGTTCGTGCGCTTTGATCGTGATTTGAGGACGGGGAACTACACCAATGAAAACGGTGACTCCTCACAACCTTTCCTCGACACCAACGTCTTCGGCCTGGCCCGTGCCACCGGCGACCGGATGAATCTGGCACCTGTGGTCAGCCTCCCAATGAACGCAAGTTATGGCTTCATCAAGCCATCGCTCAAGTACCAGTACACTCAATACGATCTGGACCTTGATAGCCAGGGCAAAGCTGATATTGCCGCACAAGGCGCTGAGGGCGATCGCCTGAACGGCACCTATAGCAGCAGCCAGAACCGTGGCGTTCCAATCGCCAGCATCGACAGCGGTCTATATTTCGATCGTGATACCCAGTGGTTCGGCAAGAACTACCGTCAGACACTGGAACCCCGCCTGTTCTATCTGTATGTACCCGAGAAGGACCAGAGCGATATTCCAGTATTTGACACTAGTGAATCGACTTTCAACTACTCTTCGCTGTTCCGGGATAACCGCTTCACCGGTTCCGACCGTGTCGGCGACGAGAACAAGCTGTCCTTGGGCGTCACCAACCGCTGGATCGAAGAAAACGGCTTCGAGCGTCAACGCATCAGTGTTGGCCAGGCCCTGTACTTCAAGAATCGTGAGGTCCAGTTGCCAGGTATCGATGCCCGAACTCGGGACGATGCACATTCCGACGTTTCGCCCTATGCGCTGGAATACGAATATCGTTGGAACCGCGACTGGCGCACCACGGCCGAGTACAACTGGGACCCGGACACCCACAGCCCTCGCTCGGGCAGCGCGATGTTCCACTACCAGCCGGAAGACAACCCGAACAAGGTTATCAACGCCGGTTATCGCTATCGCAACGACCAGATTCGTTACGACCAAACCACCGGCCAATGGCAAGTGGGCGGTGGCGACTATGGCCGTCCGGGCGATCCGAACTACGTGAAGGACTACTACAAGATCAAGCAGCACGATTTCTCGATCATCTGGCCGATCGTGCCGCAGTGGAACGCCATCAGCCGCTGGCAGTATGACTACAACCGCAACCGTACCCTGGAAGCCTTCGGTGGTTTCGAATATGACAGCTGCTGCTGGAAACTGCGCCTGATCAACCGTTACTGGGTCGACTATGAAGAATTCAGTCAAGCCGCCCCGCAAAACGAAAAAGGCGACCACGGCGTCTTCCTCCAAATTGTTCTGAAGGGACTCGGCGGCCTTACCGGCGCCAAAGTAGAGAGTTTCCTCGACAAAGGCATTCAAGGTTATCGTGAACGTGAAGACCAAGCTTTCTGATTGTCTGCGCCCGCTGATGCTGGGCGCGCTGTTCCTGGGTACCGCAGCGAACGCTGCGGTACAGTCCATCGACAAGGTCGTGGCCATCGTCGACAACGACGTGGTCATGCAGAGCCAACTGGACCAGCGTGTCCATGAAGTGCAGCAAACCATCGCCAAGCGTGGCGGCGGCTTGCCACCACCGGGCGTGCTGGACCAGCAGGTGCTCGAGCGCCTGATCGTCGAAAACCTGCAGCTGCAGATTGGCGAACGTTCCGGTATCCGCATCACCGATGAGGAACTGAACCAGGCCGTCGGCACCATTGCCCAGCGCAACAACATGTCCATCGATCAGTTCCGCGCCGCCCTGGCTCGCGACGGCCTGTCCTTTGATGACGCCCGCGACCAGATCCGCCGTGAGATGGTCATCAGCCGCGTACGTCAGCGACGCGTGGCCGAGCGCATCCAGGTGTCCGAGCAGGAAGTGAAGAACTTCCTCGCTTCCGACCTGGGCAAGATGCAGCTGTCTGAAGAACTGCACTTGGCGAACATCCTGATCCCAACCCCCGAGAGCGCCAACTCCGAAGCGATTCAGAGTGCCTATCGCCAGGCGATGGATGTTTACCAGCAGCTCAAGCAAGGTGCTGACTTCGGCCAGATGGCCGTGGCGCGTTCGGGCAGTGAGAACGCCCTGGAAGGTGGTGACATGGGCTGGCGTAAAGCCGCTCAATTGCCGCCTCCGTTTGATCGCGAGCTCAGCGCCATGGCCGTGGGCGACATCACCCAGCCGGCCCGCACTCCAGGTGGTTTCATCATCCTCAAACTGCTGGAAAAACGCGGCGGCGGCACACAGGTGCGCGACGAAGTACATGTCCGCCATATCCTGATCAAGCCGAGCGAGATCCGTAGCGAAGCCGAGACCAAGCGCCTGGCCGAGAAGCTCTACGAGCGGATCACCGCCGGCGAAGACTTCGCCGAGCTGGCCAAAAGCTTCTCGGAAGACCCGGGTTCCGCCCTTAACGGTGGCGACCTGAACTGGGTCGACCCGAATGCGCTGGTCCCCGAGTTCCGCCAGGTCATGGCCGAAACACCCCAGGGCCAACTGTCCAAGCCGTTCAAGAGCCCTTACGGCTGGCACGTCCTGGAAGTCCTTGGCCGTCGCGCCACGGACAGTACCACCCAGGCGCGCGAGCAACAGGCGATGACGGTATTGCGTAACCGCAAATACGACGAAGAGTTGCAAACCTGGCTTCGCCAGATTCGCGACGAAGCCTACGTCGAGATCAAACTCCCTGGTGCAGACCAGGCCGCGCAGTGAAACCCAAGCGTTTCGCGCTGACCCCCGGCGAGCCTGCCGGCATTGGCCCCGACCTGTGCCTGCTGCTCGCCTCGCAAGCCCAGCCTCACCCCCTGATTGCCATCACCAGCCGCGACCTGCTCCTCGAGCGGGCCGCGCAACTGGGGCTGGCCGTCGATCTGCGGTTGGTTACGCCAGACGCCTGGCCCGATGCCCCGGCACCTGCGGGCAGCCTGTATGTCTGGGATACGCCCCTAGGCGCACCGGTCGTCACCGGTCAATTGGATACGGCAAACGCGGCGTTTGTTCTGGAAACCCTGACCCGCGCCGGCCAAGGCTGCCTGGATGGGGCTTTCGCCGGGATGATCACCGCCCCGGTACACAAGGGTGTCATCAATGAATCCGGTATTCAGTTTTCCGGACACACGGAATTCCTGGCAGACCTGACCCGAACCTCGCAAGTCGTGATGATGCTCGCCACGCGCGGCCTTCGCGTAGCCTTGGTCACCACTCATCTGCCCTTGCGAGATATCGCCGACGCGATCACACCGCAACGCCTGGAACGGGTCACGCGCATACTGCACGCCGACCTTCAGGAAAAATTCGGCATCGTCCGGCCACGAATCCTGGTGTGTGGGCTCAATCCCCATGCCGGCGAAGGCGGACACCTGGGCCGTGAAGAAATCGACATCATCGAACCTACATTGGAACGCCTGCGTAGCGAGGGCATGGACCTGCGTGGCCCGCTGCCTGCCGACACTCTGTTTACCCCCAAATATCTGGAGCACTGCGATGCGGTGCTGGCGATGTACCACGACCAGGGCTTGCCCGTGCTGAAGTACAAAGGCTTCGGCGCGGCGGTCAATGTGACGCTGGGCTTGCCGATCATCCGCACCTCCGTGGACCACGGCACCGCCCTGGACCTGGCCGGCAGCGGCAGGATCGACACCGGCAGCCTGCGAGTCGCCTTGGAAACCGCTTACCAGATGGCCGAGACCCACTTATGACCGAGCAATACCAACACCGCGCGCGCAAGCGCTTCGGCCAGAATTTTTTGCATGACGCTGGCGTGATCGACCGCATCCTGCGTTCCATCAATGCCAAGCCCGATGATCGCCTGCTGGAGATCGGTCCAGGCCAGGGTGCACTGACCCAAGGCCTGCTCGGTAGCGGCGCGCAACTGGACGTGGTGGAACTGGACAAGGATCTGGTGCCGATTCTCAACCAGCAATTTGCCGGCAAGAGCAATTTCAACCTGCACCAGGGCGACGCACTGAAGTTTGACTTCAACAGCCTGGACGCCGCGCCGGGCAGCCTTCGGGTGGTTGGCAACCTGCCCTATAACATTTCCACGCCGCTGATTTTCCATCTGCTGAGCAATGCCGCACTGATCCGCGACATGCATTTCATGCTGCAGAAAGAAGTGGTCGAGCGCCTCGCCGCCGGTCCTGGCGGTGGTGATTGGGGCCGACTATCGATCATGGTCCAGTACCATTGCCGGGTCGACCATTTGTTCAACGTGGGCCCGGAAGCATTCAACCCGCCCCCTAAAGTCGATTCCGCGATCGTCCGCCTCGTACCTCATGCGGTCCTTCCGCACCCGGCCAAGGATCACCGCCTGCTGGAACGCGTAGTGCGCGAAGCTTTCAACCAGCGTCGCAAAACCCTGCGCAACACGTTGAAACTGCTGCTCAGCAGCGCTGAAATCGAAGCCGCGGGTGTTGACGGCAGCTTGCGCCCCGAGCAACTGGACCTGGCGGCCTTCGTGCGCCTGGCCGACAAGCTCAGTGAACAGGTCGCGCCAAAAGACAACGCCATTTGACATGCGAGGCCGTTATCGGGAAGTACGCCGGTCTGGTTTACTACCCGACACTTGGCCTAGACTGACTCCCTCAGTTCTTCCCGCGTCCCGCTTTCAAGGCCTTTTTGCATGTCCGATCCTCGTTACCAGGTCGACGTCAGCGTCGCCACCCGCTTCCTCGCTGAACAGTCACAACCCGAGCACGACCGCTTCGCCTTCGCCTACACCATCACAGTGCGCAACAATGGCTCGCTGCCCGCCAGGCTGCTGTCACGGCATTGGATCATCACCAACGGCGACGGCCATGTAGAAGAAGTGCGCGGTGAAGGCGTGGTTGGCCAGCAACCGTTGATCGATGCCGGCAAGAGCCACAGCTATAGCAGCGGAACAGTGATGACCACCAAGGTCGGCACCATGGAGGGCACCTATCAAATGCTCGCCGAAGACGGTAAGCGCTTCGATGCGATCATCAAGCCCTTTCGACTGGCGGTGCCCGGAGCGCTGCACTGATGGCCACGTATGCGGTTGGTGACCTGCAGGGCTGCCTGGACCCGCTCAAATGCCTGCTGGAGCAGGTAGCGTTCGACCCACGCAAAGACACGCTGTGGCTAGTCGGCGACCTGGTCAACCGTGGCCCGCAGTCGCTGGAAACCCTTCGTTTCCTCTATGGTATCCGCGACTCTTTGGTATGCGTGCTCGGCAATCACGATCTGCACCTGTTAGCCGCCTGGCAAAACATCGAGCGCCTGAAAAAATCCGACACCTTGAGCGAGATTCTCGACGCCCCCGATTGCGTCGAGCTGCTTGAATGGTTGCGCCAGCAAAAACTCATGCATTACGACGAGGCGCGCAACCTCGCGCTGGTCCATGCCGGCATCCCACCCCAATGGTCGCTGCGCAGAGCGCTCAAGTGCGCTGGCGAAGTGGAACAGGCGTTGCGCGACGACAACCTGTTCGGCCCCTACCTGGACGGCATGTACGGCAACGAACCCGTCAAATGGGACAACGACCTCACCGGCACGGCCCGTCTTCGCGTCATCACCAATTATTTCACGCGCATGCGCTTCTGCACCCGCGACGGCAAGCTCGATCTCAAGGGCAAGGAAGGCATCGAGACCGCCCCGCCCGGCTACGCGCCGTGGTTCAAGCACAAGGAGCGCAAAACCCGCGACCTGAAGATCATTTTCGGGCACTGGGCGGCACTCGAAGGCCAAACTGACGAAGCCGGGGTTATTGCCCTCGATACCGGCTGCGTCTGGGGCAGCGCGATGACACTGATGAACGTCGACACCGGCGAGTTGCTGCGCTGCGATTGCGACGAGAAGGGCCACGCCAGACCCAATACATCGACCATTGCATCATTGCCGGCCGGCACCGACGCTTGACCGGCGTTGCGCCCAAGGCCACAGGAGTACCTCATGACCGAATTCAAACGCATCTCCCCCGAGCAGGCCCAGGCCCTGCGTGAACAAGGCGCGGTGCTCGTCGATGTGCGCGACCCGGCCACTTACGCAACTTCACATATCAGTGGCTCCAAGCATTTGGATAACCATTCCCTTCACGCTTTCATCCAGGGCGCTGATCTCGATGCGCCTACCATCGTAGTCTGCTATCACGGCAACTCCAGCCAAAGCGCAGCGGCTTACCTGGTCAGCCAGGGTTTCAGTGACGTGTACAGCATGGACGGTGGCTTTGAGCTGTGGCGCACGGTTTATCCTGATGAAACAGAGCAAGGCACCCACGAATAATTTTTTATGACACCCAAGCCCACGAGAACCGCGGGCTTGGGCCATGGCGGACGAACGGTCTGCCACAACTAATTACGTATTCAACCTTTACCTCTCGGATTCCGAACTATCCTTAGCCTCAGGCCATCCAAAACAGGGGAGAGCCGGTACACCGGCGCGCGGATCATCGGGAGTCAGCTTTCAGGAGCCGCATTCTTGAAAGCATTCTGGGGGGTAAAACGGCAACTGGGGTCCCAGCGGCTGTCCAGCATCGACTGATTGATCCGACACCGGCTCCACGTATCGAGCGAGGTGACGTCATGAGTATTTTTAGCCACTTCCAGCAACGTTTCGAGTCCACGCGGCAGGAGGAGTACTCGCTGCAGGAATACCTCGAACTCTGCAAGCAAGACCGCAGTGCCTACGCATCGGCTGCGGAGCGTCTGTTGCTGGCAATCGGAGAACCGGAACTGCTGGACACCTCGACCAACTCGAGGCTCTCGCGGATTTTTTCCAACAAAGTGATCCGGCGCTACCCGGCCTTTGCAGACTTCCACGGGATGGAAGAATGCATCGAACAGATCGTGTCCTATTTCCGCCATGCCGCCCAAGGCCTGGAGGAGAAGAAGCAGATTCTCTATCTGCTCGGCCCCGTCGGTGGCGGTAAATCGTCCCTGGCCGAAAAACTCAAGCAACTGATCGAAAAAGTGCCCTTCTACGCCATCAAGGGCTCTCCTGTCTTCGAATCGCCCCTGGGGCTTTTCAACGCCACCGAGGACGGCGCGATCCTCGAAGAGGACTTCGGCATTCCCCGTCGCTACCTCAACACCATCATGTCGCCATGGGCCACCAAGCGCCTGGCGGAGTTCGGCGGCGACATCAGCCAGTTCCGCGTGGTCAAGCTCTATCCTTCGATCCTCAACCAGATCGCGGTGGCCAAGACCGAACCAGGTGACGAAAACAACCAGGACATCTCGGCCCTCGTGGGCAAGGTCGATATCCGCAAGCTAGAGGAATTCCCACAGAACGACGCCGATGCCTATAGCTATTCGGGCGCGCTGTGCCGGGCCAACCAGGGCCTGATGGAGTTCGTCGAGATGTTCAAGGCGCCGATCAAGGTGCTTCACCCATTGCTGACCGCCACCCAGGAGGGTAACTACAACAGCACCGAGGGGCTGGGGGCGATACCATTCAGCGGCATTCTGCTCGCTCACTCCAACGAATCGGAATGGCATACCTTCCGCAACAACAAAAACAACGAAGCCTTCATCGACCGGATCTACATCGTCAAGGTGCCTTACTGCCTGCGCGTCTCCGATGAGGTGAAGATCTACGACAAGCTGCTGTTCAACAGCTCGCTGTCCAAGGCCCATTGCGCGCCCGACACGCTGAAGATGCTCGCCCAGTTCACTGTGTTGTCGCGCCTGAAGGAGCCGGAGAACTCCAACATCTATTCGAAGATGCGGGTGTACGACGGCGAAAACCTCAAGGACACCGATCCGAAGGCCAAGTCGATCCAGGAATACCGGGACAACGCGGGCGTGGACGAAGGGATGAACGGACTGTCCACCCGTTTTGCGTTCAAGATCCTGTCCAAGGTGTTCAACTTCGACCCCCACGAAATCGCCGCCAACCCTGTCCATCTGCTGTACGTTCTCGAGCAACAGATCGAGCAGGAGCAGTTCCAGGCGGAGACCCGGGAGCGCTACTTGCGTTTCCTCAAGGAGTACCTGGCGCCACGGTACATTGAGTTCATCGGCAAGGAGATCCAGACGGCCTACCTGGAGTCTTACAGCGAGTACGGCCAGAACATTTTCGACCGTTACGTGCTGTATGCGGATTTCTGGATCCAGGACCAGGAATATCGCGATCCGGAAACGGGCGAGATTCTCAATCGCGTAGCGCTCAACGAAGAGTTGGAAAAGATCGAGAAACCCGCGGGCATCAGCAATCCGAAGGACTTCCGCAACGAAATCGTCAATTTTGTCCTACGCGCCCGGGCCAACAACAACGGCAAGAACCCTACCTGGCTCAGCTACGAGAAGCTTCGGGTGGTCATCGAGAAGAAAATGTTCTCCAACACCGAAGACCTGTTGCCCGTCATCAGCTTCAATGCCAAGGCCAGCAAAGAGGACCAGCAAAAACACAACGACTTCGTTACACGCATGGTCGAACGTGGCTATACCGACAAACAGGTACGGCTGCTGTCCGAGTGGTACCTGCGGGTCCGTAAATCACAATAGCCAGCAACAAGCCGCAAGCGACAAGCTGCAAGAGGAAAGCGCGTGAACCCTGGAGCCGGGTTACTGCTTCCACTTGCAGCTTGCAGCTCACCACTTGAAGCTGCCCGGAGGGCACCCATGAGCTATGTGATCGACCGACGCCTGAATGGCAAGAACAAGAGCACGGTAAATCGCCAGCGTTTCTTGCGGCGCTACCGCGACCACATCAAGAAGGCCGTCGAGGAGGCGGTCAGTCGTCGTTCCATTACGGATATGGAACATGGCGAGCAGATCAGCATCCCTGGCCGGGATATTGACGAGCCGGTGCTTCACCATGGCCGGGGCGGCAAGCAGACCGTCGTACACCCCGGAAACAAGGAATTCACCAGCGGCGAGCATATCCCTCGTCCACCCGGTGGAGGCGGCGGCAAGGGCCCGGGCAAGGCTGGCAATTCCGGCGAGGGCATGGATGAATTCGTCTTCCAGATCACCCAAGAAGAGTTCCTTGAATTCATGTTCGAGGACCTGGAACTGCCAAACCTGGTCAAACGCAACCTGACCGGCACCGATACTTTCAAGACCGTGCGCGCCGGTATCAGCAATGAGGGTAATCCGGCGCGGATCAATATCATCCGCACCCTGCGCTCAGCCCACGCACGTCGCATCGCGCTTTCGGGCAGCAGCCGGGCAAAACTGCGCGAGGCCAAGGAGGAGCTTGCCCGCCTCAAGCAGGAGGAGCCGGACAATTTCGGCGACATCCAGGCCTTGGAAGCGGAAATCGAGCGTCTTAGCGCGCGCATCCATCGCGTGCCGTTCCTCGATACCTTCGACCTCAAGTACAACCTGTTGGTGAAGCAACCGAATCCTAGCTCCAAGGCGGTCATGTTCTGCCTGATGGACGTGTCCGGCTCGATGACGCAGGCCACCAAAGACATCGCCAAGCGGTTCTTCATCCTCTTGTACCTGTTCCTCAAGAGGAATTATGACAAGATCGATGTGGTATTCATCCGGCACCACACCAGCGCCAGGGAAGTCGACGAAGAAGAGTTTTTCTATTCAAGGGAAACCGGCGGCACCATTGTTTCCAGCGCCCTGAAGCTGATGCAGGAAATCATGGCCGAACGCTACCCCGCCAACGAATGGAACATCTATGCGGCCCAAGCGTCCGACGGTGACAACTGGAACGACGACTCGCCGATTTGTCGCGACATCCTGATCAACCAGATCATGCCGTTCGTCCAGTACTACACGTACGTCGAGATTACGCCGCGCGAACATCAAGCGCTGTGGTATGAATACGAACGCATTGCCGAAGCGTTTTCCGATACTTTTGCCCAGCAGCAACTGGTCTCGGCCGGGGATATCTACCCGGTCTTCCGTGAACTCTTCCAGCGCAGGTTAGTGACATGACCGCCAAAAAAGAGCAGAAACGCCAGCCTATTTCCACCGGCTCCGAATGGACGTTCGAGCTGATACAAGCGTACGACCGTGAGATCAGCCGTATCGCGGATCGCTATGCCCTGGACACCTATCCCAACCAGATCGAAGTGATCACCGCCGAGCAAATGATGGATGCCTACGCATCCGTCGGTATGCCGTTGGGTTATCACCATTGGTCGTATGGCAAGCATTTTCTCAGTACCGAGAAATCCTACAGCCGGGGCCAGATGGGCCTGGCCTATGAGATCGTGATCAACTCCGACCCATGCATCGCCTATCTGATGGAGGAGAACACCATCTGCATGCAGGCGCTGGTGGTGGCTCATGCCTGTTATGGCCATAACAGCTTTTTCAAGGGCAACTATCTGTTCCGCACATGGACCGATGCCAGCTCGATCATCGACTACCTGGTCTTCGCCAAGCAGTACATCATGCAGTGCGAAGAGCGCCATGGCATCGACGCGGTGGAGGACTTGCTGGACTCTTGCCATGCCCTGATGAACTACGGCGTGGACCGCTACAAGCGACCCTATCCGATCTCCGCCGAAGAGGAACGGCGACGCCAGAAGGATCGAGAGGAACATCTGCAGAAACAGATCAATGACCTATGGCGGACCATTCCCAAAGGCGCCGACAAGTACAACGAGAAGGACAACGCACGCTTTCCGGCCGAGCCCCAGGAAAACATTCTCTACTTCATCGAAAAACATGCGCCCCTGCTGGAGCCCTGGCAACGGGAAATCGTGCGTATCGTGCGCAAGATCGCCCAGTATTTCTATCCGCAGCGCCAGACCCAGGTCATGAACGAAGGGTGGGCGACGTTCTGGCACTACACCTTGATGAACGACCTGTACGACGAGGGCCTGGTCACGGACGGCTTCATGATGGAGTTCCTGACCTCCCATACCAGCGTGGTGTTTCAGCCCGGCTTCGACAGTCCGTATTACAGCGGCATCAATCCCTATGCTCTGGGTTTCGCCATGTATCGGGACATCCGGCGCATGTGCGAAAACCCTACGGAGGAAGATCGCCGCTGGTTCCCGGAAATCGCCGGCTCGGACTGGCTGTCGACGATCAAATTCGCGATGAGCAGCTTCAAGGATGAAAGTTTTATCCTGCAATACCTGTCGCCCAAGGTAATACGCGACCTCAAGCTGTTCAGCATCCTTGACGACGATCAAAAAGATGACCTGCTGGTGCCCGCCATCCATGACGAAGGTGGTTACCGCGTCATCCGGGAAACCCTGGCGGCGCAATACAATCTGGGCAACCGCGAGCCCAACGTGCAGATCTACAGCATCGACCGCCGCGGTGATCGCTCATTGACTCTGCGTCATCAGCAGCACAACCGCAAACCGCTGGGCGAATCAACGGATGAGGTACTCAAGCACCTGCATCGTCTATGGGGGTTCGACATCCATCTGGAAACCCTGCAGGGCGATCAAGTGATGAAAACCCATCATGTGCCGCCACGCACCGAACAAGCCGAAGGAGATTATGGGCGCCTGGATCTGGCCGTCATTCATCTTTGATCACGCTTTCGCCTCCGAACGTCCGACATAAAGGTTTATCCTGTCGGCCCAACGGAGGTTTTTTATGCAGATCTACAAAGTCGGCGGCGCTGTACGCGATCGCCTGCTAGGCATCCCCGTCACCGACGTTGACCGGGTCGTGGTGGGCGCCACTGCCGAGGAGATGCTCGCCAAGGGTTTTCGCCCCGTAGGGGCTGATTTTCCGGTATTTCTTGATCCAAAAACTGGCGAGGAATACGCCCTGGCCCGCACCGAGCGCAAGAACGGCCGAGGTTATGGTGGTTTCGTGTTCCATGCCAGCCCCGAGGTCACGCTCGAAGAAGACCTGGTCCGCAGAGACTTGACGATCAACGCGATGGCCGAGGACGACCACGGCAATCTCACCGATCCCTACCACGGGCAGCGCGATCTGGAAGCACGCTTGCTCCGTCACGTTTCCCCCGCATTCGCCGAAGATCCCCTTAGAGTCTTGCGCGTTGCACGTTTTGCGGCACGCTATGCCCCCCTGGGTTTCAAGGTGGCCGACGAGACGCTCGAGCTGATGCGCCAGCTCAGCGAATCCGGCGAACTGGAGGCATTGACGGCTGAACGCAGCTGGAAGGAAATTTCCAGAGCGCTGATGGAGAGCCAGCCCCAGGTATTTATCCAGGTACTGCGCGACTGCGACGCCCTAAAAATCCTCATGCCCGAAGTGGATGCGCTGTTTGGCGTTCCACAACCCGAAGTCCATCATCCGGAAATCGACACCGGCGCTCACACGCTGAGCGTGCTGGAACAGTCGGCACGGCACAAGCAACCGCTGACCGTGCGCTGGGCTTGCCTGCTGCATGACCTGGGCAAAGGCCTGACACCCGAGCATGAATGGCCGAGACACATCGCCCATGAGCACAAGGGGCTGAAGCTGATCAAAGCGGTCAACGAACGCTTCAAGGCGCCACGCGACTGTCAGGAATTGGCACTGCTGGTTGGCCAATATCACACGCATGGACACCGCGCGCTTGAATTAAAGGCGTCTACGCTGCTGGAACTGTTGCAAAGCTTTGATGTGTACCGCCGTCCCCAGCGCTTCGAGGAGTTCATCATGGCCTGCGAAATGGATGCACGGGGGCGCAAGGGGCTTGAGGAACGGAATTATCCACAGGCTGATTATCTGCGGGGAGCCGCGGCAGCGGCTCGCGCAGTGGCGGTGCAGCCGCTGTTGGAAAAGGGCTTCAAGGGACAGGAACTGGGTGAGGCAATCAAGCGTGAGCGCCTCAGGGCATTGAAGGCCTACAAGGAAGCAGCAGCGAATTAAAGGCGGTCGTGCCAGTTTCCGCGTGTTCGCCGGGGGTTCCGCCGCCTCAGAGCAGATCCGGTGGCGTAAGCTGCTGCCCTCGCCATTGGAAAGCCACCGGGGCCAATACCTGGTCGATCTGCGCCTCTTCCCACAACGTGGCAAAGCTTTTGCCCACGCCAGGGTGGATTCGATCCGGCGCGATCAAAGACAAAGGCCACAGGACAAAGGCATTCTTGAGAATTTCGGCACGCGGTAGGATCAAGCCGTCGAAGTTGCCTACCTGCTCGCCATACAACAACACGTCGATGTCCAGCGGCAGGCCCTTGCGGTCCGGTGCATAACGACCGTTGTCGGCCTCGATGAACTTGAGGCGACGGTCCAACTCAATCAGCGACAGGTCAGTGAAGGCCGACAAGACGAAATTGAAAAAAGGCCCACTCTTGATACCCACCGGCTGGCTCTCGAACACGGCCGAACAGCGCATGTCCACCAGGAAACCGGCCAGTGCTTCAAGCCCCGCGCATAGATGGGTTTCGCGCTCGATATTGCTACCAAGCCCGAGGAAAACCTGTGTCAGCGACATCCGCGCTCGATCTCCACGCCCACACCGCTGGCAGCCGGTACGGCGCCAGGCTTGGTCACTTTCAGGCGCAGCCAGGTGATTTCGAACTCATCCATGAGCACCTGGGCCAGTCGTTCGGCAAAGGTCTCGACCAACTGGAACTGCGCCTGCTCGGCGAACGCCTGGATGCGTGACGATACGCTGGCGTAATCGAGCGCCAGGGTCAGGTCGTCGCCCGCAGCGGCCGGACGGTTGTCCCAGGCAAAACTCAGGTCAAGGCGCAGGCACTGTCGGATGCCTCGTTCCCAGTCGTAGGCACCGATTACCGTGTCGACTTCAAGGCCTTCGATAAAAACTCTGTCCAAGCACTCTTCTCCGCAGCACGACAAGGGCGCATTGCGCCGTTAGAATCAGGGCGTCCCCGCCCGGAATGGTTAGCATGTTTTGGTTACTGGCGATCCTCGCCTACCTGCTCGGCTCACTGTCCTTCGCCATTTTGCTCAGCCGCCTGACCGGTCGTCCGGATCCGCGAATGAGTGGCTCGGGTAATGCCGGCGCCACCAACATGCTACGCCTGGCCGGACGAAAACTCGCCATCCTGACCCTGCTCGGTGACCTCTGCAAAGGCCTCTTCCCGGTACTGATCGCCAGCCTTGCAGGACTGTCGTTACAGCAACAGGCCTGGATCGGCGTCTGTGCCGTCATCGGCCATCTGTTCCCATTGTACTTTCGCTTTCGTGGCGGCAAGGGCGTCGCCACTGCCGCTGGAATGCTGCTGGGCCTGTATCCGCCGGCCGCCCTGCTTGCCGTCTGCACCTGGCTACTGACTTTCTACCTGACCCGCACCAGCTCGCTAGCCGCGCTGATCGCCACACCGCTCACCCTGCCATTACTGGCTTGGCAGGAGCCGGCGGCCCTGCTGCCGATGACAGCGCTCGTCGCGCTGATCGTCTGGCGTCACCGGGGCAATCTACGCGACCTGTTCGCCGGGCGCGAACGGCATTTCTAAACATCGCTTCACAGCGGCGACAACTGCTCCATTGGCCAACGGGCCTGCACGCTGATCGCCAGGCTCTCCTGCTGGCCCGCTTGCAGGCGCTGGCAGCCGGCAAAGGCAATCATCGCGCCGTTATCCGTGCAGAACTGTGGTCGAGCGTAGTAAACGTCGCCCTTCATGTCGCCGAGCATTTTTTCCAGGGATATCCGCAAGGCCTTGTTCGCGCTCACGCCGCCGGCGATAACCAGACGCTTGAGCCCGGCCTGCTTCAACGCGCGCTTGCACTTGATGGTCAAAGTCTCTACCACGGCCTGCTGGAACGCCAGGGAGATGTCGCAACGGGCTTGCTCACTGTCGTCCCCGGCGCTGACACATTGCTGCCAGGTGTTCAGCGCGAAGGTTTTCAAGCCGCTGAAGCTGAAATCCAGACCCGGTCGATCGCACATCGGACGCGGAAAGACGAAACGTCCTTCAACACCCTGGGTTGCCAGCCGTGCGATTTCCGGCCCGCCCGGATAGTTGAGCCCCATCATCTTCGCGGTTTTGTCGAAAGCTTCCCCGGCGGCATCATCGAGCGATTCACCCATGAGCTCGTATTGACCGATCCCATCCACGCGGACCAGCTGGGTATGCCCACCCGACACCAACAAAGCGACGAACGGGAATTGCGGCGGCTGCGGCTCCAGCATCGGCGCCAGCAGATGGCCTTCCATGTGATGCACGCCCAGCGCCGGGATGCCCCAGGCAAAGGCCAGCGCCTGGGCGCAGGAAGCGCCGACCAGCAGCGCGCCCACCAGGCCCGGCCCGGCCGTATAGGCAATGGCATCGATCTCGGTCGGCACACAGTCGGCTTCGGCCAGGACCTGGCGGATCAAGGGCAGCATGCGCTTGACGTGGTCGCGGGACGCAAGCTCGGGCACCACGCCGCCGTAGGCGCGATGCAGGTCGATTTGACTGAACAAAGCGTCAGCCAGCAGGCCGCGCTCACTGTCGTAGAGGGCAACGCCGGTTTCGTCGCAGGATGTTTCTAATCCCAGTACTAGCATGGGTTTGCGCCTTGTAGAGGCTGAATTCGAAGGCGCGCATAATAGTCGCCGCGTTGTGCCCCGACCAGCGGTTTTCGATCAGAGGCTTTGCATTCCGAGCGATGAGGGGTTAACATCCGCAACCCTTAAAAACCGACGTCTTCAAGTGCTCTTTTGCCGCGAGGATGTTGACCCCGGTAATGAATGAAGGTAGCTCTGGATGCCAGCCGTCAAAGTAAAAGAGAACGAACCCTTCGACGTAGCTCTGCGTCGTTTCAAGCGCTCCTGCGAAAAAGCCGGTGTTCTGGCTGAAGTTCGTAGCCGCGAATTCTACGAGAAGCCGACTTCCGAGCGTAAGCGCAAAGCAGCAGCCGCTGTTAAGCGTCACGCCAAGAAAGTTCAGCGCGAACAGCGCCGCGCCGTACGTCTGTACTAATACACAGACGCCCGTCGCAAGCTTCTTGCCAAGCCCGGCCTTCAAGCCGGGCTTATGGCATTTGCGGAACAACGCTTGATGCTTCACCGTCAAAGTCGCAGACGCGACCTAGACAACCCGCTTCACCGCGTCAGACCTGGCTCTTTTGCCAGCGGTGCACGTCTCTTCTGACGAGCCTTCCAAGGCTACTGACGAGCACACCCTGATTCCTCTAACGACGATCAGCCCAAGGCACCTGCCTGCGTGCCCGCTTCATGAGCTATCCGTGGCCAGATCGGCCGTTACCGGATTCAGCGCAACACATTCATACAGTCGAGTACTGATAGTAATTAACGTCAGTGGACAATCGGCAGATACACTTCCGACAGCAATGAAGCAAACGATCCGGTCGAGCCACCTTTTTGCCGTGCCTCGAAACCTGGAATCGATCATGCCTGCTGGTTTCGGATCCCTATTTCGCGCAGTGATGATGAGAACGCCATGGCCGGGCTAATTCCCCAGAGCTTTATTGACGACCTCCTGAACCGCACCGACATCGTCGACGTGGTCAGCTCTCGCCTGCAAATGAAGAAAGCAGGCAAGAACTACACCGCCTGCTGCCCGTTTCACAAAGAGAAAACCCCGTCCTTCAGCGTCAGCCCCGACAAGCAGTTCTATTACTGCTTTGGCTGCGGCGCGGGCGGCAATGCCCTCGGCTTCATCATGGACCACGACAACCTGGACTTCCCCCAGGCAGTCGAAGAACTGGCCAAAGCCGCAGGCATGGAAATTCCACGGGAAGAGAGCGGCCGGCAGCACAAGCCACGCCAACCCACCGATTCGCCGCTTTATCCGCTGCTGACGGCGGCAGCGGATTTTTATCGCCAGGCGCTTAAAAGCCACCCCGCGCGCAAGGCGGCGGTGGACTACCTCAAGGGTCGCGGATTGACTGGCGAGATTGCCCGGGATTTCGGCCTCGGCTTCGCCCCGCCCGGCTGGGACAATCTGTACAAACACCTGAGCAGCGACACGCTCCAGCAGCGCGCCATGATCGACGCAGGCCTGCTCATCGAGAACGCCGAGACAGGCAAGCGCTACGATCGCTTCCGTGACCGAGTGATGTTTCCGATCCGCGATACACGGGGGCGCATCATCGCCTTCGGCGGCCGGGTTCTGGGCGATGACAAGCCCAAGTACCTGAACTCTCCGGAGACCCCGGTTTTCCATAAAGGCCAAGAACTCTACGGCCTTTACGAGGCACGCAAGAACAACCGCAACCTCGACGAGATCATTGTCGTGGAAGGCTACATGGACGTTATCGCCCTGGCCCAGCAAGGCTTGCGCAACGCCGTTGCGACCCTGGGAACGGCCACCAGCGAAGAACACATGAAACGCCTGTTTCGCGTGGTGCCCAGCGTGCTGTTCTGCTTCGATGGCGACCAGGCGGGACGCAACGCCGCCTGGCGCGCATTGGAAGCGACATTGCCATGCCTGCAGGACGGGCGACGTGCACGTTTCCTGTTCCTGCCCGAAGGCGAGGACCCGGATACCCTGGTGCGCTCCGAAGGCACCGACGCATTTCGTGCGCGGATCAACCAGCACGCCCAACCGCTGGCCGATTATTTTTTCCAGCAACTGACCGAAGAAGCCGATCCACGCTCCCTTGAAGGCAAGGCCCACATGGCCACTCTCGCGGCACCGCTGATCGACAAGGTGCCCGGTGCCAACCTGCGCACACTCATGCGCCAACGGCTCAGCGAAATCACCGGCCTGAACAACGAAGCGATGAATCAATTGGTGCACAGCGCTCCGCAGGAAGCACCGCCAGCGTATGACCCAGGCATCGATTACGACGCGATGCCGGATTTCGCCGACTATCATCAACCTCAGCAGGATTACGCGCCTCAGCAGGAATGGACGTCGAAAAAAACCGCCGGTGGCGGCAAGAAATGGGACAAGAAACCCTGGGACAAGAACGGCAAGCGGGGCGATCGCGACCAGCCACGTGTCCCGCGCGTGCCGGCCGCCGTCGAACCACCAACACTGGCCGCCCTGCGCACCTTGCTGCATCACCCGCAACTGGCTGAGAAGGTCGAGGACGCAGGACATTTTGCCGCCGAGGACCACAGCAATACACAATTGCTGGTCGCACTCCTTGAAGCCGTGCAGAAGAACCCCAAGCTAAACTCATTCCAGTTGATCGCTCGGTGGCATGGCACCGAGCAGGGGCGCCTCTTGAAGGCGCTGGCCGAGAAGGAATGGCTGATAGAGGGAGACAACCTTGAACAACAGTTTTTCGACACCATTACTAGCTTGTCCGCCCGCCAACGCGAGCGAAACCTGGAACAACTTCTGCGCAAAGCTCGCCAGAGCGAGTTGACCAGCGAAGAGAAAAACCAATTGCGGGATTTACTCAGCCGCAATGTTTGCGCATCAAACCCGACCTCAACTGGCGCGTGAGGTCACAGCTCAGGTATAATCCTCGGCTTGTTTTTTGCCCGCCAAGACCTTCAGTGGATAGGGTGTTATGTCCGGAAAAGCGCAACAGCAGTCTCGTATCAAAGAGTTGATCCTATTGGGTCGTGAGCAGGGCTACCTGACTTACGCGGAGGTCAACGACCACCTGCCGGAGGATATTTCAGATCCGGAACAGGTGGAAGACATCATCCGCATGATCAATGACATGGGGATCAACGTATTCGAGGTTGCTCCAGATAAGGATGCCCTTATGCTGGCCGACGCCGATACCGACGAGGCGGCCGCTGAAGAAGCGGCCGCAGCGTTGGCGGCGGTCGAGACCGACATTGGTCGCACCACCGACCCCGTGCGCATGTATATGCGTGAAATGGGTACGGTAGAGCTCCTCACGCGTGAAGGCGAAATCGAAATCGCCAAGCGTATTGAAGAAGGCATCCGTGAAGTGATGGGCGCGATCGCGCACTTCCCTGGCACGGTCGACCATATTCTCTCCGAGTACACCCGCGTTACCACCGAAGGTGGCCGCCTGTCCGACGTCCTGAGCGGCTACATCGACCCGGACGACGGCATCGCGCCGCCTGCCGCTGAAGTGCCGCCGCCGATCGACGCGAAAGCCGCCAAGGCTGACGACGATACCGATGACGAAGACGCCGAAGCGAGCGACGACGAAGAAGAGGCCGAAAGCGGTCCCGATCCGGTCATCGCTGCCCAGCGCTTCGGTGCCGTGGCCGACCAGATGGAGATCACCCGCAAGGCCCTGAAAAAGCATGGTCGCAACAACAAGCAGGCAATCGCCGAGCTGTTGGCGCTGGCCGAGCTGTTCATGCCGATCAAGCTTGTACCCAAGCAGTTCGAAGGCTTGGTAGAGCGTGTTCGCAGTGCCTTGGATCGCCTGCGTCAGCAAGAGCGCGCGATCATGCAATTGTGCGTTCGTGATGCGCGCATGCCCCGTGCAGACTTCCTGCGCCAGTTCCCTGGTCACGAAGTCGACGAAAGCTGGACCGATGCACTGGCCAAGGGCAAGAGCAAATACGCCGAAGCCATTGCCCGCCTGCAACCGGACATCATTCGTTGCCAGCAGAAGCTAAGCGCGCTGGAGACCGAGACCGGCCTGAGCATCGCTGAAATCAAGGACATCAACCGTCGCATGTCGATCGGCGAAGCCAAGGCCCGCCGCGCGAAGAAAGAGATGGTCGAAGCGAACTTGCGTCTGGTGATCTCCATCGCCAAGAAGTACACCAACCGTGGCCTGCAATTCCTCGACCTGATCCAGGAAGGCAACATCGGCCTGATGAAAGCGGTGGACAAGTTCGAATACCGTCGCGGCTACAAGTTCTCGACTTATGCTACCTGGTGGATCCGTCAGGCGATCACTCGCTCGATCGCCGACCAGGCCCGCACCATCCGTATTCCGGTGCACATGATCGAGACGATCAACAAGCTCAACCGTATTTCCCGGCAGATGTTGCAGGAGATGGGTCGCGAACCGACCCCGGAAGAGCTGGGCGAACGCATGGAAATGCCTGAGGACAAGATCCGCAAGGTACTGAAGATCGCCAAAGAGCCGATCTCCATGGAAACCCCGATCGGCGATGATGAAGACTCCCATCTGGGTGACTTCATCGAAGACTCCACCATGCAGTCGCCGATCGATGTCGCCACCGTTGAGAGCCTCAAGGAAGCGACTCGCGAAGTACTTTCCGGCCTCACGGCCCGTGAAGCCAAGGTTCTGCGCATGCGTTTCGGCATCGACATGAATACCGACCACACCCTCGAGGAAGTCGGTAAGCAGTTCGATGTGACCCGTGAGCGGATTCGTCAGATCGAAGCCAAGGCGTTGCGCAAACTGCGCCACCCGACGCGAAGCGAGCATCTACGCTCTTTCCTCGACGAGTGACCTTCAAAACCCCCGGCCCTGCCGGGGGTTTTGCTATGCGCAGATAAAACGCTTTCGTTGCCACCCCCGCCCTTTTGCCCGTCTACACTCGAAACATCCTCCCCAAGCCAAGACGAGACCGTGATGCCCAGACTGACGGCCGTGCTTTTGCTGTCACTGATGACCTGGACCGCGACGGCCGGCGCGTTGACGCTCACCGACGAAGAGCGCCGCTGGCTCAAGGACCACCCCGACCTGCGCCTGGGTGTCGATGCCTCATGGCCGCCGTTCGAATTCCGCGACGATCAGGGGCGCTAC
Source organism: Pseudomonas sp. E102 (assembly GCF_052660185.1). Classification (NCBI taxonomy): domain Bacteria; kingdom Pseudomonadati; phylum Pseudomonadota; class Gammaproteobacteria; order Pseudomonadales; family Pseudomonadaceae; genus Pseudomonas; species Pseudomonas sp. E102. Next base: position 5,509,905 of record NZ_CP084025.1, on the reverse strand, counting down.
CAAGGCCTGGCTGCCGATTACGTCGATATCATTCGCCAGCGATTGGCGATTACATTGACGCCCATCGAGCCAGTGAGCTGGACCGTGGTGCTGGGGCAGGTCGCACAGGGCAAAATCGATCTTTTGCCGGGCATCATGTCCACCCCCGAACGCCAGAATTATCTGGCTTTTACCCGTCCCTACCTGGATTTCCCGATTGTCATCCTCGCCCATCACGGGGGCGCCCAACCGCGCAGGCTGGAGGACTTGTACGGCTTGAAGATCGCCGTGGTGGAAAACTATGCCCCCCACGAGTTGTTGCGCAATCACCATCCCGACCTGAATCTGGTTGCCCTGCCCAACGTCAGCTCGGCCTTGCAGGCGCTGGCGACGGATCAGGTGGATGCCGTGGTGGGTGACCTTGCTTCCAGCGTCTGGAGCCTGCGCCAGCTCAAGCTCGATGGGCTTTATGTAAGCGGGGAAACGCCTTACCGGTATCAATTGGCGATGGCCGTCCCCCAGGAAAACAAGATTCTCGTGGGCATTCTGGACAAAGTGATGGCAGATATGACGTCGGCCGAAATCAGCGAGATCCAGGAAAAGTGGATCGGCAATGTGCGCGATTATCGTCAACTCTGGTCAGATCTGCTGCTTTACGGCCTTCCAGGAATGCTTCTGCTGGGCGGCATCCTGGCCGTGGTGATTCGCATCAATCGTCGCCTCAGCTCGGAAATAGCCCGGCGAGTCGATCTTGAACAGGAACTGCGCAGCAGCGAATACCATTATCGGGGATTGGTCGAGAGCCTTTCGGCCATCGCATGGGAAGCGAGGGTCAGCGATTTCACCTACAGCTACGTGTCGCCCCACGCCGAAGAGCTGCTCGGCTACCCTCTCGCCCATTGGCTCATTCCTGGCTTCTGGCGCAACATCATCCACCCGGCAGACCTCATACGCGCCCAGACTTATTGCGACCACGAAGTCCTCGCCGGCCGCGATCACTGCGTGGATTACCGGGTTATCACTGCTGATGGTCGCTGCCTCTGGGTCAGGGATATCGTCAGCCTCATCCAGCACGGCCACGAGCCGCTGATGCGTGGCTTGATGATCGACATCAGTGAAGCCAAGCACACCGAGGAAGCGTTACGTCTTTCCGAACAAAAATTCGCCTCGGTGTTTCGCCAGTGCCCCGACATCCTGGTGATTGCGCGCCTGCAGGACGGCTGCCTGCTGGAAGTGAACAAAGCTTTCGAGGAACAGATCGGCATCAGTGCCGACCAGGTGATTGGCAAAAACACTACGGACCTGGACATCTGGGGCATCCAAGGCGTCGGGCCAAGCCTGTTGCAGCGTTTGCAGGCCGGCAGCATCCGCAACCTCGAAATGCCCTTTCGACGCAGCAACGGCCAGGTGTTTACCGGCCTGATCTCGGCCGAACCCTTCGATCTCGACACCACCCCCGCCCTGGTGGTGGTCGTGCGCGACATCAGCCAACTCAAGGAAACCCAACAACAACTGCAGACCTCCGAAGAAAAGTTCGCCAAGGCTTTTCATGCCTCGCCCGACGGCCTGTTGCTGTCCCGGCAAAGCGACGGCCTGCTGATAGAAGTCAACGAGGGCTTCAGTCGCATCACCGGTTTCAACAGCGCCCTGTCGGTGGATCGCTCCACGCTGGACCTCGGCATCTGGGTCAACCTCAACGAACGCAAACAGATGCTCGACCTGCTGCAACGGGACGGTTTCGTCAAGGATTTCAGCTGCCATATCCGCCGCAACGATGGGCAGATCCGGCTCTGCGAGGTGTCCAGCCGTCCCCTGCCCATCGGCAATGAAGACTGCATGCTGACCATCGCCCGGGACATCACTGAGCGCCACTTCATGCAGGAAAAACTGCAACAGGCAGCCACCGTGTTCGAAAGCACCGCCGAGGGCGTCTTGATCACCGACACGCAACAGCACATCAACGCCGTCAACCGCGCCTTCACCGAAATCACCGGCTATAGCGAAAGCGAAGCATTGGGCCACACCCCCCGCTTACTGGCCTCCGGCCTACATGACAGTGCCTTCTATGCGGCAATGTGGCATCAGCTGACGGCGGAGGGTCATTGGCAAGGAGAGATTTCCAACCGACGTAAAAACGGGGAACTGTACCCCAGCTGGCTAACCATCAGCGCCGTTCGCAACCGGGGCCATCAAATCACTCACTTCGTTGCGGTTTTTGCCGATATTTCAAGCCTCAAGCACGCCCAGGCCCGACTCGATTACCAGGCACACCACGACCCGCTCACCGGCCTTCCGAATCGCACCTTGTTCGAAAGCCGCTTGCTGACCGCCCTGAACAGCCAGCAGGAAAACGGGGGACAAGGCGCAGTGTTGTTCCTTGATCTGGACCGTTTCAAACACATCAACGACAGCCTCGGGCACCCGGTCGGTGACCTGCTGCTAAAGGGCATCGCCGTACGGCTGCGCGAGCAGCTACGGGACATCGACACAGTGGCGCGCCTGGGAGGCGACGAGTTCATCATCCTGCTGCCTGGCCTGCAACAGCCCAGCGACGCCGAGCACATCGCCCAAAAACTCCTGAACTGTTTTGGCGCGCCTTTCCAGGCAGGTGAACACGAGTTTTTCATCAGCGCCAGCATTGGTACCAGCCTGTATCCTCAGGATGGCTGCGACGTGGCCACGCTGGTCAAGAATGCCGACGCGGCGATGTACCGATCCAAAGCCAAGGGGCGCAACCGGGTAGAAAGCTACACCCGCGACCTCACGGCCCAAGCCAGCGAGCGCGTGGCGCTGGAACACGAACTGCGACGGGCGATCGAGCGCAACGAGTTGTCGTTGTCTTTCCAGCCAAAAATCAGCCTGGTCGACAACAGCCTGGTGGGCGCCGAGGCACTGATTCGCTGGACCCATCCGACGTTCGGCGACGTGCCCCCGGAACACTTCATCCCACTGGCCGAAGAAAACGGGATGATCCTGCAGATCGGCGACTGGGTGCTTGAGACCGCCTGCCGACAGCTTTGCGAATGGAATTGCACTCACGAAAGCCTCGGCCCGCTGTCAGTGAACCTGGCTGGCGTCCAACTGCGCCAACCCAACCTGCTGGGTCGTATCGAACAACTCTTGCGGGAAAACCATCTCGAACCGGGCTTATTGCAACTGGAGATTACCGAAAACTTCATCATGAGCCAGGCCGAAGAAGCCCTGGCAGTGTTGCACCAGTTGAAAAAACTCGGTGTGCAACTGGCCATCGACGACTTCGGCACCGGCTATTCCTCACTCAGCTACCTCAAGCGCCTGCCGCTGGATATCCTCAAGATCGACCAATCCTTCGTCCGCGGCCTGCCCGATGACCCCCACGACGCGGCCATCGTACGGGCAATTATCGCCCTGGGTCGCAGCATGCAATTCACCATCATCGCCGAAGGCGTCGAAACCCTGGCCCAACAACAATTCCTCGCCGAGGAGGGCTGCGAACAGATCCAGGGCTACATTGTCAGCCTGCCCCTGTGCGCCGAAGAGTTTGCCGCAACGTTTCTGCGTGTAACCGTATCGGATTTTTCGGATAGCACAGCCGAGAAACCGTCGCTATAATCCGCGGCCTACTGAGGGCCCATAGCTCAGTTGGTTAGAGCAGAGGACTCATAATCCTTTGGTCCACGGTTCGAGTCCGTGTGGGCCCACCAATTCGAAAGCCGCGCATTGCGCGGCTTTTGCTTTTCCTGACGGTCATCATCTTGACTTGTCGGGGCCAGAAAAAAGCGTACAACCATCAATCGCAAGCACTACGTCACGGTCATCATTTCCCCCGCGCGACAACCCTTACGTGTCACGCTGATTTTTCGGTACTGAGCAGCCACCGGAGCTTTGCGCTCCAGCAGCTCCAGGCAGGTTTCAGGTTCGTCGAGGGGCAGCGTCTTCAATTCCTCCACCTCGATTTCCCACCACCGACTCGCCAACAGGCGCTCGATAACATCAGGAGCGTGCCTGAACCGCACTACCTTGGCCGGGACGCCCGCTACGATTGCGTAGGCCGGCACATCCCCAGCCACGACTGCCCGGGTTGCAATCACCGCGCCCGTGCCGACGTTGACGCCCTCCATGACCATGGCATGGCTGCCCACCCAGACGTCGTGGCCAATCGTGGCCATTTGGGTCCTGGCACGGTAACTCAGCGGGGAAGCCGTGTATTGGAAAGGATGAGAGCTGAGCCAATCGGTGGGATGCGTGTGCTTTTCCTGGCCTATCACCACGCCAGTGCCCATTGAGCAAAAGCGACCGATCGATGCCACCAGGGATAGATGGCTGCCACTGCGGATATAAGTGTGGGCGCCGATCGCGAGACGCGGCGAGTCAATGTCGACGTGCCCAAGGGCAACGCCCTCTTCCAGGGTCAGCTCTGTCCTCCTGCTCAGCGATTGGAGACCGCCAGCAAGCTTGCACCGGTGTCTCTTGACCCAACGCTTCCAGTAAAAATCTTTTAACGATCCCATCTTGTTTCCCAAGACTGCAAAGCAGTTCATAGCGGAACGCAATTGCAGCAGAGATACCGGGCCGTGTATGTCAGGCCATTCCGAAAATCCTCATGAAGCCGGTTAGCCTCGACCCGTCGTTTTTTTCAGTGCGGCTCACTTACAATTGCAAACCCCGGCCTTCGAGAGACCTCCATCATCGCCACTCCCAGCCTGTCCCGCCTGTTCCTCGAACTCTTCTGGCAACTCGGCATCCTCGTGGTGCCAGCCTTTTTCGTTACCGTTCTGCCCCCGCCGCTGGCCTTGCTGGCAGTGATTTTCCTTGGGTCGCTGATGGGTCTCGCCGCGCGCCTGGGCGCTCTGACGATGGGCCGGGGCATCGCGCGGCTGACGGTGGGTGCCGTATTTGGCCTGGGCTTCAGCCTGGGCCGGGCGCTGCCGGAGTGGTGGGGCATTCTCGTGGCGATCATCGCCATCATTGTCGGGCTCGCCTGTGTCAGCAAATGGGAGCGGCGCCTTGGGTTGGCACCGGTTTCCATCAAGGGGCCAAGCGCCTGGGGCGGTAACGAGCCGCTTCTGACTCCGGAAGGCGAGCCAATCCGGGTGTTCAACCACAGTGAAATCGCCATGGGCGGTCCTGTGTATTGCGATTACTTGTTTCCAGACGGCGTACTTTTGCAAGGGATCGGCTCTTCGGCGGTGTTTTCCAGCGAAGGGCGCTATTTTGCCGCGCCGGTGCCGTCACGGCAGGATTGGGGACTGGTCATTCTCGACCGCCAGCAGCGCACCTTATACCGCTGCGCCGAAAGCGAATTCTGGGAGCTGGACGCTTTTGATTCTGATCAACTGAGCGGCCGCTACAGCCCATTGGTCGATAACGGCGTCCGTCAGGTTCGCCTGGAAAAGCTGCTACAAACCGCAGAGGCAGTCGACCTGATTCCCGTCGCGGATCTTTGGCTGGAGCCTGGCTGGCACCCGGACAATCTCCAGCCTACCTTCGAACGTCCGTCCGCTGATGGTCGACAATGCCTGGCTGGCAACATCATCTTGCCGGCTACGCTGCGCGATTTGGACCGACCCCTGGAGCCACTGTATTCGCCGCGCTATGCCGTCAGCATCAATGGGCAGCCGTCCGGGCTCTTGATGACCGCCGATGCGCCATTGGTGTGGAGCACCGATCACCGCGCCCTGGTGTGCCTGGCCGGGGAACAGGCCAACGAGGCGCAAGGCGAACGGTATTGGTCGTGGCAAGTGGACAAAGGCTGGCGCGACCTGCCCTTGCCTTGGATCAAGAGCACCACCGAACCGTCTTTTTATTGGCATGACTTGCTGAAGCTCGATGCAGGCCAAGTGCATATCGACGCTTACCTCGACTATCCACGACCGGGTTCCGGCCAGTATGGCTACCGCTTGGACAGCATCCACAGCGATACCGAGACCCAGACGGGCCACGACATTCAGGGTCGGGTGCAGGTGGGCGAGTTCAAGCTGACGCGCATGGCCATCGTCATGCCATTGGACAGCCCGGGCCGCCGGGGCGATTCGCACATCGAGACACAAGCGCTGCTGGGCGGCACAAGCGCACGCCTGAGCTGGCAGGGTGACAATCGCGAAGGGCTTGGTGGCTATCGCTGCCAGATCGGTGACTGGCTCCTGCCGGAACGCTGGCTGCTGGATCATCGCGCCTCGGATTGTGGTCGCTACCTGGCGCTGCTGCCTTTTGGAGGGGCAACGACCGTTGCCACCCATGCAGTGGTGGCCGACGTGCAAGAGCGGCGCCTGCTGAAAGGGCCCGCCATGCGGGTAGAACGGATCCTCGACTTTCGCGATGGTCGGTTGAGTCTGGCGGTGGTCGTAGGTCGTCTCGACAATGATCTGCAGAGCAGCCCCCTCCGGCGCTTCAATGTCGCGGCGCCAGAGGTCGGCAGCGACGCGTCTTTCTGTCGCCCCAACGAGCAATCCCGGCTGTTCTATAACACGGTGCAGTTGCAGCCCACAGACTCGCAACTGAACGTCATCCCCCCGTGGCGTTTGGTGGATCGGCCGCAGGCGGCGACTGCCGATGGCGATTTCATCCAGCCCGCGCCGACTCATCGGGACGCCGCCTGGCTGTTCGGCAGCGAGACCGAATATGCCGACAGCTGGGTGCGCGCCGGTACGCCGCGGCTTGGCGGTTATCTGCTGACGGCTTCAGGCTGCGCCTTGGTCGATCTGGCCCCTTCGATGATCTGGTCCTCGGATGGCCGCTACCTGGCCCTGACCCGCATGGCAACTGACGTGGCGCAGCTGTGCGGAAGTTATCGGGGCTGGCAACTGATGCTTCTCGATGTCCAGGCGCACACGCTGCGGATTCATCCGCGATGGCTGGGCAATCGGCCCGAGTTCGAAGGTTTCGATGAAGAAAAGCTGCGGGTCCGGTGTTTCGAACGCGACTGGGAAACCGAAGACGATGAGGATCGAGGCGCGGCGCAGTCGTTTACGCTCGACGATTTGCTGCTGCTGCCCGCGGAACAACTGATCGGCGAGGACGGCCTCTGGCTCAGGCCTTCACAAGCGCACCTCGCCCCAGCCTGGCAAGCGCTGGCCTTGCCTGCCATCAGCTACTTCGAACGCCGGAGCCTGTAACATGCCCGCCAATGATGCCTGCGCCGGAGCTGACCTTGACTGATACCCGCCCTCCCGTCCTCGACGAAATTGATCGCCAGCTGATCGCGGCGCTGCAAATCAACGCCCGGGAAAGCGTCGCCGTGCTTGCCCGGCAGTTGGGCATCGCCCGCACGACCGTGACCTCGCGCCTGGCTCGACTGGAAAAATCCAAGATCATCACCGGATACGGCGTGCGTCTGGGGCAGCGAGTGATCGATGGCGGTTTGCAGGCTTACGTCGGCATAAAGGTCCAGCCACGCTCGGGGAAAGACGTATTGCGGCGCTTGAGTGCGATGGCCCAGGTCCAGCAGTTGTGCGCGGTGAGCGGCGAGTTCGATTACGTGGCCTGGCTGCGCACCGACTCGCCGGAACAGCTGGATCAACTGCTGGACCAGATCGGCAGCGTGGACGGGGTGGAGAAAACTACCACTTCGATCATTCTCAGCAGCAAGATCGACCGGGGGCAGCCCGTCTAGAACCTGCCCAAAATCCTGTGGGAGCGAGCCTGCTCGCGATGGCGGCGGATCAGTCAACATTTGCACGGGCTGACGGCCCGCTATCGCGAGCAGGCTCGCTCCTACAAGAGCTGGTTTCGTCATTAAGCCTATCTAGCCAGTGAAAATGACGGCGATACGTACAAAACGACGACACATTGCGTCTTATTAACGTGTTTCATGCTCTCTAGAATGGCTGGCATCTTTCCTATACTCAGACGCGAACACCGCGCCGAGTCGCCTCCCAAGGTCAGCCATGAACAAGAACAATCGCCACCCTGCCAACGGCAAGAAATCCATCACCATTTTCGGCCCGGACTTTCCCTTCGCCTTTGACGACTGGATCGAACACCCAGCCGGCCTGGGCATGATCCCGAAGCACAATCACGGCGCCGAGGTAGCTATTGTCGGCGCCGGGATCGCCGGTCTGGTGGCGGCTTACGAGCTGATGAAGATGGGCCTCAAACCGGTGGTGTACGAGGCGTCGAAGCTGGGCGGACGCCTGCGCTCCCAAGCGTTCAACGGCGCCGAAGGTATCGTCGCCGAACTCGGCGGCATGCGTTTCCCAGTGTCGTCCACGGCGTTCTACCACTACGTCGACAAGCTGGGCCTGGAGACAAAACCCTTTCCCAACCCGTTGACGTCGGCCTCGGGCAGCACGGTCATCGACCTTGAAGGGCAGACCTATTACGCAGAAAGCATGGCTGACCTTCCGGCGTTATTCCAAGAAGTGGCCGACGCCTGGGCCGACGCATTGGAGGCTGGCTCGCGCTTCGGCGATATCCAGCAAGCGATCCGCGACCGCGACGTCCCGCGTCTCAAGGAGCTGTGGAACACCCTGGTGCCGCTGTGGGATGACCGCACCTTCTATGACTTTGTCGCTACGTCAAAGGCCTTCGCCAAGCTCTCGTTCCAGCATCGCGAAGTGTTCGGCCAGGTTGGTTTCGGCACTGGCGGCTGGGACTCGGACTTTCCCAACTCGATGCTCGAAATCTTTCGCGTGGTGATGACCAACTGCGACGATCATCAGCACCTGGTGGTCGGCGGCGTCGAGCAGGTCCCCCACGGAATCTGGAAACACGTGCCAGAGCGCTGCGTGCATTGGCCGGAAGGCACCAGCCTGAATTCGTTGCACCTGGGCGCGCCTCGCAGCGGCGTGAAGCGCATTGCCCGTGCCGATAACGACCGCTTCACCGTGACCGACGTCTGGGGTGACACCCGGGAATACGCCGCCGTGCTGGTGACGTGCCAGACTTGGCTGCTGACCACCCAGATCGAATGTGAAGAAGCGCTGTTCTCGCAAAAAATGTGGATGGCCCTGGACCGCACCCGCTACATGCAAGCATCGAAGACATTCGTGATGGTCGACCGGCCCTTCTGGAAGGACAAGGACCCGCAGACCGGCCGCGACTTGATGAGCATGACCCTCACCGACCGGCTGACTCGCGGCACTTACCTGTTCGACAACGGCGACGACAAGCCAGGCGTCATCTGCCTGTCCTACTCATGGATGAGCGATGCGTTGAAAATGCTGCCGTATCCCGTGGAAAAACGCGTGAGGCTGGCGCTTGATGCGCTGAAAAAAATCTATCCGAACGTCGACATCGCCGCGCGGATCATTGGCGATCCGATCACAGTTTCCTGGGAAGCCGACCCCTATTTCCTCGGTGCATTCAAAGGCGCCCTGCCGGGCCACTACCGATACAACCAACGCATGTATGCACACTTCATGCAAGACGACATGCCGGCTGAACAAAAAGGGATCTTTATCGCCGGTGATGACGTCTCATGGACACCCGCCTGGGTAGAAGGCGCGGTCCAGACCTCGCTCAATGCCGTGTGGGGGATCATGAAACATTTCGGCGGTGAAACTCACCCCGAGAACCCGGGGCCAGGCGATGTGTTCGACGAAATCGGTCCGATCGCCTTGCCCGAATAAGGAGTTGTCGATGCGCGTAGCCCTTTACCAATGCCCACCGCTGCCCATGGAACCGGCCGGCAACCTGCAGCGACTGCACCAGGTCGCGCTGGAAGCCAGGGGTGCCGATGTGCTGGTGTTGCCGGAGATGTTCTTGACTGGCTACAACATTGGGGTCGATGCGGTGAATGTACTGGCCGAGGTCTACAACGGCGAATGGGCGCAGCAAATCGGCCGCATCGCCAAGGCGGCCGGCCTGGCCATTCTCTATGGTTACCCGGAGCGCAGCGAAGATGGGCAGAACTACAATTCGGTCCAATTGATCGACGCCCACGGCGAGCGCCTGGCCAATTATCGCAAGAGTCATTTGTTCGGCGACCTCGACCGCACGATGTTCAGCGCGGGCGATTCAGCGTTGCCGATCGTGGAGCTCAACGGTTGGAAGCTCGGCTTCCTGATCTGCTATGACCTGGAGTTTCCAGAAAATGCCCGGCGCCTGGCGCTGGCCGGCGCCGAGCTTATCCTGGTACCCACCGCCAACATGCATCCGTACGAGTTCATCGCCGACGTCACCGTGCGCGCCCGGGCCATCGAGAACCAGTGTTTCGTGGCCTATGCCAACTATTGCGGCCACGAAGGTGAGTTGCAGTATTGCGGTCAGAGCAGCATTGCCGCCCCGAACGGCAGCCGCCCGGCGTTGGCGGGGCTGGACGAAGCGTTGATCGTGGGTGAGCTGGATCGGCAATTGATGGAGCAATCGCGGGCAGCCTACAACTACCTGCACGATCGGCGTGCGGCGCTGTACGGCGACTTGCATAAACACTGATCCGGGCTAATCCGCTAGCATGAGCACATCCCAGTCCTGGAAGCGCTCATGCCGGCCCCCGATTCCCTCCGCCCCCATACCGAAACCCTGTCCAACGGCCTGAAATTGACGTTGCGTCATGCTCCTGGCCTCAAGCGCAGCGCTGCGGTGTTGCGCGTGGCCGCCGGTAGCCATGATGCGTCCAAGGCCTGGCCGGGGCTGGCGCACTTTCTTGAACATCTTTTCTTTCTGGGGACGGAGCGTTTTCCCGCTGGGCAGAACCTGATGGCCTACGTGCGGGACCACGGCGGGCAGGTCAACGCGCGTACCAGTGAACGCACCACGGATTTTATCCTGGAGCTGCCACCTGCCGCCCTGCCCGGTGGGCTTGAGCGGTTGGCGGACATGCTGGCCCATCCGCGTCTGGATGAGACCGACCAGTTGCGAGAGCGGGAAGTGCTGCACGCAGAGTTTATTGCCTGGTCCCAGGATGCGGCGGCCCAGCGGCAGGTTGCCTTGTATGAAGGACTGTCGAAGGGTCACCCACTGCGCGGCTTTCATGCGGGCAATCGCGACAGCCTCGCCGTACCACAGCCAGAATTCCAGAGCGCGCTGCGCGATTTCTATCAGCGTTTCTATCAGAGCGGCCAGATGACCTTGAGCTTGGCCGGCCCGCAACGCATCGGGACCCTGGAGGCGCTGGCCACTCAGTTCGGTGAAAGCCTGCCAACCGGCAGGACGCAGGTCAGGCAGCCACCGCCGAGGCTCATGGCAGCAACCGAGACCGGGTACCAGCAGGTCCGGCAAGATTCGCTCGACGTACTGTTCGCCTTCGAAAACTTGCCTGCCGCCTCGCCCCAAGCCTTGGATTTCCTCTGCCACTGGCTCAACGCCCCTAAACCGGGCGGGTTGCTTGCAACGTTGCGCCAACGCGGTCTGGCTGACAGCCTCAAAGCCGTGCCCCTGTATGAATTTTCTGGTCAGGCACTGCTTCACATCGAGTTCAAGCACGACCGCGACCAGGTGCCGACTGATATCCAACCGCTGCTGCGCGATTGGCTGGGTTTTTTTGCCGCTCAGGATGACTGGGCATCACTTCGCCAGGCGTTCACTGCGCTACGCCAACGCCAACTGGAGACGGCAGCAGCCCTGCAACTGGCTCGTTGGGACAGCGAAGGACGCCAAGGCCCCTTGTCGGAAAACGACCTGATGCGCCTCAGGGAAATCCTCAAGCAATTACACGCCGTCGATCAGCCCGTCGAACCGTGGCAATTGCCCTCGCCCAACCCGTTTCTGCAAAGCATCAACGAACCACCCCGCGCCGGATTGATTCGCGGCCAAACCAGTGCCCACCGCGGCTTACGAACATTCGCACAAGACCGCAGCCGGGGCCGGCGCGAACGCTCGCCCATGCAGTTCAGCCAGGCATTGCCGGATACCTCGCCGGAAGGCGCGGTGTACCTGCGCTGGCTATTGGCGGCCCCCGTATCGCCCGGCCACCAACGCAGGCTCGATCGGCAATTGGCGGATCTGAGCGAAGACGCCCGCCAGGCCGGCGTGGACATTACCTTCGAGACTCATGACGAACAATGCCTGCTGAAACTGACCGGCTTGCAGGCACCGATGCCGCGAGTACTTGAACACCTGCTGGTGGAACTGGGCCAGCCGCTGCCGCCAGTCCCGGCCAATAGCGAGCCTCCCTTGATACCGATCCGACAGCTGTTGCGTGAATTGCCGGAGCTCTTGCGGCAAACCCCACGATCGCCATCATCGTCCGACAGCAATCAGAGCGTCTGGACGAACGCCCGATGGGACGGCTTGGCCGTCGGTCTGGCGGCGGCCACTCAAGTGGCGCTGGGCCCCGTTCTGGCGCGAATTCCTGGGATCGCCCGAGAAGAAGCGGTGTCGACGCTCGTGGCTGCTCCGGGACGCGCCTGGCACACGCTCGAAACTCCAGGAGACGACCACGCCGTACTGATGTTCTGCCCCACGGCAACCCAGGACATTTGCGACGAGGCTGCGTGGCGTTTGCTCGCCCATCTGAGCCAAACCCCGTACTACCAACGCCTGCGAGTGGACCTGCAACTGGGCTATGCGGTGTTCAGTGGTTTGAAGCAGATCGACGGACGCACCGGCCTGCTACTGGGCGCCCAATCACCCGGTGCCTCGGCAGCGCAGTTGGCTGAACATATGGAGCAGTTCCTGGAAACCTTGCCTGAGTTGATCCAGCAGCTAGACGACTCGACCCTGACCAGCCAGCAACAGGCCTTGGCCAGCCAGATTCAAAGCGCGGCGATGCCCATCGCCCAGGCAGCCGAACTGCTCTGGCAGGGCAAACTGGCCGGTCGTCCAACGGACTACCTGCAACGGTTACCCGACGTCATAACATCGATGACACGCGGACAACTGGTCGACGCCGCGCACCGTTTGAAAGAAGCCCTCGGCGGGCGTTCCTGCCTGAGCAACGCGCCGTGCCCGGGAACGCCCTGGCGCGCGGTGCGATGATCGTTACCGGCCATGCAACGAGCTTTCTCAAAGAATCGCGGCGAAGGAATTTGTCAGATTTAGTAACATAGCCGCCTAAGCATCTGAACATCTCCGAGCGGAGGTGGACTATATGTATAGGTTCCACCCGTACCATCTAACCGAAGTATCCCAACCAAAGGAGTATTCCCATGTCCTGGTCCAAACCCGCATATATCGATCTGCGTATCGGCTTCGAAGTCACCATGTACTTCGCCAGCCGTTGATTGCTGCAGGCGGTAGTACGCAACACCACGCCTCGGTCATCCGGGGCGTTTTTATTTTCGGTTTGTAGATGGAGCGACCATGTTCGTCCAGATTCTAGGCTCCGCCGCGGGCGGCGGTTTTCCCCAGTGGAACTGCAACTGCGCCAATTGCGCAGGTTTTCGCAACGGCAGCCTGCGGGCCCAGGCGCGTACCCAGTCGTCCATCGCGATTTCCGACGACGGCGTGAGCTGGGTGCTGTGCAACGCCTCGCCGGACATTCGCGCCCAGCTCCAGGGATTTGCCCCGATGCAGCCTGGCCGGGCCCTGCGGGACACCGGTATCGGCGCGATCATTCTGATGGACAGCCAGATCGACCACACCACCGGCCTGCTCAGCCTGCGCGAAGGTTGCCCGCACCAGGTCTGGTGCACCGACATGGTCCATGAAGACCTGAGCACGGGTTTCCCACTGTTCAACATGCTCACCCACTGGAACGGCGGCCTGAGCTGGAACCGCATCCAACTCGATCAGAGTTTCACTATTGCCGCTTGCCCAAGCCTGCGCTTTACCCCACTGCCACTTCGCAGCGCCGCCCCGCCCTATTCCCCGCACCGCTTCGACCCGCACCCGGGCGATAATATCGGGCTGATCGTCGAAGACCTGCGCACCGGCGGCAAGCTGTTCTATGCACCAGGCCTGGGCAAGGTCGACGGTCCGCTGCTGGACATCATGGCCGGCAGCGACTGCCTGTTGGTGGACGGCACGATGTGGGACGACGATGAAATGCAGCGCCGTGGCGTCGGCACCCGCACCGGTCGGGAAATGGGCCACCTGGCGCAGCACGGCCCTGGCGGCATGCTTGAAGTGCTGGAGCAACTGCCCGAGCAGCGCAAGGTCCTTATTCATATCAACAACACCAACCCGATACTCGACGAGGATTCACCCGAGCGGGCCGAGCTGGTGCGACGCAATGTCGAAGTCGCCTACGACGGCATGAGCATCGAACTGTAGGAGGCCCCGAAATGACTGACACGCCATTGACCACCGCAGAATTTGAAGCAGCCTTGCGCGCCAAGGGCGCCTTCTACCATATCCATCACCCGTACCACGTGGCGATGTACGAAGGCCGTGCCACACGCGAGCAGATCCAGGGTTGGGTCGCGAACCGCTTCTATTACCAAGTGAACATTCCGCTCAAGGACGCCGCGATCCTGGCCAACTGCCCGGATCGGGAGGTCCGCCGCGAGTGGATCCAGCGTTTGCTTGACCATGACGGCGCCCCTGGCGAAGACGGCGGCATCGAAGCCTGGCTACGGCTGGGCCAAGCGGTGGGCCTCGATCCCGATCAATTGCGTTCCCAGGAACTGGTGCTGCCAGGTGTGCGCTTCGCCGTGGACGCCTATGTCAACTTCGCCCGCCGCGCCTCTTGGCAGGAAGCCGCCAGCAGCTCGCTGACCGAACTGTTCGCCCCGCAGATCCACCAGTCGCGCCTCGACAGTTGGCCGCAGCACTACCCATGGATCGACCCGGCCGGCTACGAATACTTCCGCACCCGCCTGGGCCAGGCCCGGCGCGACGTGGAGCACGGGTTGGCGATCACCTTGCAGCACTACACCACGCGTGAAGGCCAGGAACGCATGCTGGAGATTCTCCAGTTCAAACTCGACATTCTCTGGAGCATGCTCGACGCCATGAGCATGGCCTACGAACTGAACCGCCCGCCCTATCACACCGTGACCGACCAACGGGTCTGGCACAAAGGAATCGCCTTATGAGTTTCGATCGCAGCCAAATCCCCGATTGGCGCCCCGGCTATCGCTTTCAGTACGAACCGGCCCAGAAAGGTCACGTGCTGCTCTATCCTGAAGGCATGATCAAGCTGAACGACAGCGCTGCGCTGATCGGTGGCCTGATCGATGGCGAGCGCGATGTGGCGGCGATCATCGCTGAGCTGGACAAACAATTTCCCGGTGTGCCTGAGCTCGGTGACGACATCGAGCAATTCATGGAGGTCGCCCGTGCTGAGCACTGGATCACCCTTGCCTGAGAAGCCCGCCGTCGGCCTGCCGTTGTGGCTGCTGGCCGAGCTGACCTATCGCTGCCCGCTGCAATGCCCGTACTGCTCCAACCCGCTGGACTTTGCCGAGCAAGGCAAGGAACTGAGCACCGAGCAGTGGTTCAAGGTGTTCCGCGAGGCCCGGGAGATGGGCGCTGCGCAGTTGGGCTTTTCCGGTGGCGAACCGCTGGTGCGCCAGGACCTGGCCGAGCTGATCGGGGAGGCGCGCAAGTTGGGTTTCTACACCAACCTGATCACCTCCGGTATCGGTTTGACCGAACAGAAAATCAGCGATTTCAAGAAGGCCGGCCTGGACCATATCCAGATCAGTTTCCAGGCCAGCGATGAGCAGGTGAACAACTTGCTGGCCGGCTCGAAGAAAGCCTTCGCGCAAAAACTGGAAATGGCCCGGGCGGTGAAGGCCCACGGCTATCCGATGGTGCTGAACTTCGTGACCCATCGGCACAACATCGACAAGATCGATCGCATCATCGAGCTGTGCATCGCCCTGCAAGCCGACTTCGTCGAGCTCGCCACGTGCCAGTTCTATGGCTGGGCGCACCTCAACCGCGTCGGCCTGCTGCCCACCCGGGAACAGCTGGTGCGGGCCGAACGCATTACCAATGAATACCGGGCCAAGCTGGAAGCCGAAGGCAATCCGTGCAAGTTGATCTTCGTGACCCCGGACTACTATGAGGAACGCCCCAAAGCCTGCATGAACGGCTGGGGCAGCATCTTCCTGACCGTCACGCCGGACGGCACCGCATTGCCGTGCCATGGCGCCCGGCAAATGCCGGTGCAGTTTCCGAATGTGCGCGATTACAGCATGCAGCACATCTGGTACGACTCGTTCGGCTTCAACCGTTTCCGCGGATATGACTGGATGCCCGAGCCCTGCCGCTCGTGCGATGAAAAAGAAAAGGATTTCGGCGGCTGCCGCTGCCAGGCGTTCATGCTCACAGGCGACGCCAGCAACGCCGACCCGGTGTGCAGCAAATCCGAACACCACGGCATGATTCTCCAGGCGCGCGAAGACGCCGAGCATGCCACGCAAACCATTGAACAATTGGCCTTTCGCAATGAACGAAACTCGCGCCTCATCGTTAAAGGCTGATCCGCTCAGCGCCGCCCAGGCTGTCGCGGCAGGCATCGACTTTGCCGAGCTGCAACTCGGGCCTTTGGGCCTGTTCTGGAATGAATACCGCCCAGCGGATGGCGCCTGCCGGATCTGGCATTGGCAAGATGCCAAGGCCCGCTGTCTGACCCCGGACGGGTTCAGCGCGCGCAGTCGGGTCTACGAATACGGTGGCGGGTCGTTTTGCCTGAGCGATGACGGCGTGCTGTTTGTCAACGAGGCCGACCAACAGCTGTATCACCAGTCATTGGACGGCGATCGTCCCGTGGCGCTGACTTCGGGCGAGAGGCGATATGGCGACCTGCACTTCGCCGCGGGGCGAGTGCTGGCGGTTGAGGAACAGGCCAATCAGCATCGTCTGGTGTCGATTGGGCTGGCCGATTTTAAGCGACGGGTGCTGGCCGAAGGTGCGGATTTCTACGCCGCGCCGATCCTGAGCCCGGATCAAAAGCGCCTCGCCTGGATCGAATGGAGCCGTCCTCATCAACCCTGGACGGCCACGCGACTGATGTTGGCAGAGCGTAACGATGCAGGTTGGAGTGAGCCGCGCTGCGTGGCCGGCCAAGGTGAGGATGAGTCCATCCAGCAACCACGATTCGACGCGGCGAATCGTCTTTATTGCCTGACGGATCGGGGTGGTTATTGGCAGCCTTGGGTCGAAGACGCCGGCTTCTTGAAACCATTGGCTGCCGCCGAAGCCGATCACGCCCCGGCGCCTTGGCAATTGGGCGGCTGTACGTGGCTGCCCCTGGGCGAGGACATTTACCTGGCGAGCTGGACCGAAGCGGGTTTTGGCCGGCTGGGCCTGCGCCATAGCGGCGCGATTGAGGAGTTCACCGGACCCTACAGCCGCTTTCGCAGCCTGGCCTTGGATGAGCAATTCGTTTATGCAATTGCCGCTTCGCCGACCAGCCCGTCGGCGGTCATTGCTATTGAACGACAAAACCACGAAGCCATAATCGTGGCCGGCGGCGTTTCGCCGTTACCCGCCGAGCACATCAGCTGTCCGCAAACCTTGCGCTATCCCGTCGCTTCAAGCGAGGCCCACGGGTTCTTTTATCCTGCGATGGACGCCGAGGCTAAACCGCCGCTGGTGGTGTTTATCCATGGCGGGCCGACGTCGGCCTGCTATCCCATTTTCGACCCGCGCATCCAATACTGGACCCAGCGCGGCTTTGCCGTGGCCGATCTCAACTACCGCGGCAGCAGTGGCTACGGCCGGGCTTACCGGCAGGCATTGCATTTGAACTGGGGCGTGGTGGATGTCGAGGATGCCTGCGCGGTTGTCGCGTATCTGGATGAGCAGGGCTTGATCGATAGCCGCTGCGCCTTCATTCGTGGCGGCAGCGCCGGTGGGTACACGACACTTTGCGCCTTGGCGTTCCGGAACGTATTCCGTGCCGGCGCCAGCCTCTACGGCGTCAGCGACCCCGCTGCCCTGGGCCGCGCGACACACAAATTCGAAGGGGACTACCTGGACTGGCTGATCGGCGATCCACAGCTGGACGCCGAACGCTACAGGGCCCGCACGCCGTTGCTTCACGCCGACCGGATCCGCGCGCCGATGATTTTTTTCCAAGGTGAACTCGATGCCGTGGTCGTGCCGCAGCAAACCCGCGATATGGTCAAGGCCTTGGAAGACAACGGTGTTCCGGTGGAGGCGCACTACTACCCGGACGAGCGCCACGGCTTTCGCAAGGCGTTGAACCAGGCGCATGCGCTGGAGCATGAGTGGTTGTTTTATCGAAAAGTGATAGAAGCGAGCTTATAAAAAGTGGCGAGCTCCCTCGCCACAAGAGCAATCCTCTAGCTGCAAACTTTCAGCGCTTGGCGATGATGTACACCGCATGCACGATGCCCGGGATGTAGCCCAACAGCGTCAGCAGAATATTCAGCCAGAAAGCCCCGCCGAAACCGACTTGCAGAAAAACACCCAGCGGCGGCAGAAGAATGGCGATGATGATGCGAATGATATCCATGGATGACTCCCTGATTGGCGATGGCCATATTGCCATATGCTCATGGACACCTGACCGCTCGTCAGGGTTCAGTGCGGACCATCAAGGGGCGCCCAAAGGGAAGGTTATGCGCGGACAAAAAACGCAGGCAAAAGAAAACCCCGCCGAAGCGGGGCTTTGCAGACTGTTTCCCTGACATCCATTTCACTCCGCCTTCCTGGCAGAATCCTACGTGTCCGTGTTGTTACTTTTGCGCGTCCTGCGCTACGTCCATGGAAGCTAGATTATCCGTGGATCCAATCTGCCGATAGAGGGAAATCGCCAGCACGTGATGTAAGCATTTGCTTACATCACGACACATCTTCAGAACTGACCCGGCTCCAAGAGGAACAGCGACTCACTGCCCGCCTTCACCGAAGCGCTCAGCGAATGAATTCGCGGTAACAGGCGGGCGAAGTAGAATCGCGCCGTGCCCAGCTTGCCTGCGTAGAAATCATCCTGGCTTTCCTTGCCCAGGGCCGCCCTGGCCATCAACGCCCACATGTAGGCATAAGCGGTGTAGCCGAACGCTTGCAGGTATTCCACCGAAGCCGCGCCAATTTCGTTCGGGTTGTTTTTTGCCCGATCGAGCAGCCATTCGGTCAGCTCGTCCAGCGTGCCAACGGCATCGTTCAACGGTTGGGTGAACTCCGACAAATCGCTGCTTGCGGTGGCGGTGAAATGACGGATTTCATCGGCGAACGATTTATAGAACGCCCCACCACTTCCGACGATCTTGCGCCCTACCAGATCCAGCGCCTGGATACCGTTGGTGCCTTCATAGATCTGTGTGATGCGCACGTCACGCACCAGTTGCTCCTGGCCCCATTCGCGGATGTAACCGTGACCGCCGAAGATCTGCTGGCCATGGACCGTGGTTTCCAGGCCCAGATCGGTCAGGAAAGCCTTGGCCACCGGCGTCAGCAGCGCGACCAGGTCTTCCGCGCGCTTGCGCGTGGCTGGGTCTTCGCTGAATTTCGCGGTATCCAGTTGCATCGCCACGTAGGTGGAAAATGCGCGGCCACCTTCGTTCGAGGCTTTCATGGTCAGTAGCATGCGGCGCACGTCCGGGTGGACGATGATCGGGTCAGCGATCTTGTCTTTGTTTTGCGCGCCGGTTGGCGAACGGCTTTGCAGGCGATCGCGGGCGTATTCGATAGCGTTCTGATAGGAACGCTCGCCAGTGGCCAGGCCCTGGATACCGACGCCCAGGCGCTCGTAGTTCATCATGGTGAACATCGCCGCCAGGCCTTTGTTGGGCTCGCCGACCAGATAACCTACCGCTTCGTCGAAGTTCATCACGCAGGTGGCGGACGCCTGGATGCCCATCTTGTGCTCGATCGAACCGCAGTTGGCTGCGTTGCGTGCGCCCAGGCTGCCGTTGGCATTGACCATGAATTTCGGCACGAGGAACAGCGAGATGCCTTTCGGCCCGGCCGGTGCGTCCGGGAGCTTCGCCAACACCAGGTGAATGATGTTTTCGGTGAGGTCGTGTTCGCCGCCTGTGATGAAAATCTTGGTGCCGCTGACTTTGTAGGAACCGTCGGCCTGGGGTTCAGCCTTGGTCCGGATGATCCCCAGGTCGGTACCGGCGTGAGGCTCGGTCAGGCACATCGAGCCGGCCCAGATGCCCGCGTACATATTCGGCAAGTACGCGGCCTTCAACGCTTCGCTGGCGTGGGCATTGATCGACAGGCAAGCCCCGGCGGTCAGCATCGGGTACAGCCCAAATGAGAGGCTGGCGGAGTTGACCATTTCCTCGACCTGGGCCGAAACAGCCTTGGGCATGCCCATGCCACCATACGCCGGATCACCACCGACACCCACCCAGCCGCCTTCGGCATAAGTCTTATAAGCCTGTGGGAAACCTGCCGGGGTCGTGACGGCGCCGTCAGCCCAGTGGCAACCTTCCTCGTCAGCCGCGCGGCTGAGGGGCGCTACGCTTTTGCTGGTGACCTTGCCGGCCTCTTCAAGAATCGCCTCGACAGTTTCAGCGTCCACAGTGTCGGCCAGCGCCGGCAATTGAGCCCAAAGTTTCGCGACCTCGAATACTTCATTGAGGACGAAGCGCATATCGCGCAGGGGCGCTTTGTAGTCAGCCATGGCAAACCTCGCAGGATCTAAACAATTGGTTCGTGGGAAAGCGTTTCACAATGGGTCAGAGTGTACCCCAACAACTTTTGCGACACATAGGGTCAACCCGTGACCGTTTTGTAATTTTTAGTCACGGTCGAAATTTGATGTTTTATCGTGGCGAGGGAGCTTGCTCCCGCTGGGGTGCGCAGCAGCCCTTTTTTGAGAGCTACGCACTCAAGCCGGAAAGCTCCCTCGCCAAGGAGATATTTCAGCCCTTCAAAGCGCAAACAACTGCGCCGGCAACTTCATCAGGCATTCGCTTCCCGCCTCGACAGCTGAGCGATGAGCGGCCGTGCGCGGCAACAGGCGCTTGAAATAAAATTCACAAGTCGCCAGCTTGGCCCGGCAAAAATCCGCGTCGCCATCGCCACTGTCGAGTTGCGCCTGAGCCACCAACGCCATGCGCAACCACAGGTAAGCCAGGATGATGTAACCGCTGTACATCAGGTAATCCACGGAGGCGGCCCCCACCTCATCGGGATTTTTCATGGCAGCCATGCCGACCTGGGTCGTCAAATCACCCCATTGCCGATTAAGCCCGTCCAGTTGCGCAATGTATCCCTGGAGTTGCGCATGCCCGGTATTGGCGGCGCAGAACTGATGAACAATTTTGGTAAACCCGCGCAGCAGCTTGCCTTGGCTGCCCAGCACCTTGCGTCCCAGCAAGTCCAAGGCCTGGATGCCGTTGGTGCCTTCGTAGATCGGCGCGATCCGACAATCGCGTACCAATTGTTCCATGCCCCACTCGCGGATAAAGCCGTGGCCGCCGAAAACCTGCATGCCGTGGTTGGTTACCTCCAGCCCCGTGTCGGTCATGAACGCTTTGCAGATAGGCGTGAGGAAGGCCAACAGGTCTTCGGCCTCTTGGCGGGCGGTTTCGTCATGGCTCAAGTGCGCGGTGTCGAGCAATTGCGCAGTGAAGTACGTCAGCGCCCGGTTGCCTTCGTTGAAGGCCTTCATCGTCAAGAGCATCCTGCGCACGTCAGGGTGGACGATGATTGGGTCGGCCGCTTTTTCCGGCGCCTTGGGGCCGGTCAGCGAGCGCATCTGCAGACGATCATTGGCGTATCTGACCGCGCCCTGGAAACTCGCCTCGCCCAGACAAAGACCCTGCATGCCGGTGCCGAGGCGGGCATGGTTCATCATGGTGAACATACAGTTGAGGCCCTTGTTCGCCTCGCCGATCAGGAACCCCTTGGCGCCGTCGAAGTTCAGCACACAGGTCGCCGAGGCCTTGATGCCCATCTTGTGTTCGATCGACCCGCAGGAAACGCCATTGCGCTCCCCGGCCTCGCCTGCGGTGTCGGGCAGGAACTTCGGCACGATAAACAACGAGATGCCCTTGGTTCCGGCCGGAGCATCCGGCAGCTTGGCGAGCACCAGATGGATGATGTTGTCGCTCATGTCGTGCTCGCCGGCGCTGATGAAGATCTTGCTGCCGGTCACCGCATAGCTGCCGTCAGCCTGGGGCACCGCGCGGGTCTTGATAATGCCCAGGTCGGTGCCGCAGTGGGCTTCGGTCAGGCACATGGTACCGGTCCACTGGCCGGCGGTGAGTTTGCTGAGATAGGTCTGCTTCTGTTCCTCGGTGCCATGGGCGTGGATCGCCGACATGGCGCCGTGGGTCAGGCCAGGGTACATGCCCCAGGAAGTGTTGCTCGACCCGATCATTTCGCTGATGACCAGGCCCAGGGAACTGGGCAGGCCTTGGCCGCCATACGCTGGGTCCGCCGCCAGGCCGTGCCAGCCGCCTTCCACATACTGTGCGAACGCCTGCCGGAAACCTGTAGGCGTAGTCACCACGCCATTGTCGAAATGGCAGCCCTCCTCGTCACCTAGACGATTGAGCGGCGCCAGCACATTCTCACAGAACCGAGCACCTTCCTCGAGGATGGCGCTGACCATGTCCGGGCTGGCATCGCTGGCACCCAGTTCGGCATAGCGGCCATGGAAATCGAAGACGTGGTCGATCAGAAAGCGCATGTCGCGCAGGGGAGCTTTGTACTCGGGCATGGTGGTTTTCTCCGGTAGCAGATCGTTTAAACCTACTGCCGGCCACCGGGGCCCACAATCACAGTCCAGACGCTGAATGCGCCATCATCACTCAACCCGCGGCGGCCTCCATGCGCACCGCACCACGACGACTCTGCCCGAAGGCGACCACACAGTTTCGCCCCGCGCCCTTGGCGTTATACAGCGCCTGGTCCGCCGATTTGAGCACCTCTTCGGGCGTACGCTGCTCGATGCGCTCGGCCACGCCGATGCTGACGGTTACCGATACGCTGGAGGCGCCAGCGCCCGAGCGACGCTGGCGCCCTTGTTGATCGTCCTGGGGGCGACTGTCGGAATTACGCAATTGAATAGCGTAGGTCTCGATGGACTGACGGATGACTTCCAGATGGGGCATGCACTCATCAATGGTTTTACCGGCGAACACCAGCGCAAATTCCTCACCACCATAGCGATAAGCCCTACCGCCCCCGCCGATTTTCGACAGCTTGCTGGCCACCAGGCGCAGCACTTGATCGCCGACGTCGTGGCCGTGGGTGTCGTTGAACTTCTTGAAATGGTCCACGTCGCTCATCGCCAATACGTAATTGCGCCCCAGGCGCTGCATGCGCTCATTCAAGGCACGACGTCCCGGCAGGCCGGTGAGCTCGTCGCGGAACGCCATTTGATACGCCTCGTGGGCGACCGCGGCGGCAATCATCAGCATCACCTGGCTGCACATGATGTTCAGGGTGAACGGCAAGATGAAGGTTTTCGGCAGCATCCAGAACAATCCCAGCAGCCCCACCAGTTGCGCCGCGTGCAGAGGCCGGGGGTTACGCCAGTATTGCCAGGCCAGCAGCAGGAACGCGGCGGCGAACATAGGGTAGGACAATTGGATCAGGCTCATCCAGGCGCCGTGCAACGCGGGCCAGCGGATCTCCGAAAGCCACAACAACAAGGCCTGGGGGAAACTTTGCTCCAGGGCCAGCGCCACGCTGCCGAAAACCAGCAACACCGCGAACCGCGCCACCATGTCCTGGAACAGATGGGTGCGCTCCTGCCACGCCGCGAACAGCCCGAACAACAGCGGCAGCAACAAGCAGACGAGATGGAACACCACCGCCGCGTCTTCACGCACCTTACCGTTATCGCGGTAGAAATCGGTTTGGGTGTCCAGCAGGAAGTAGGCGATGTACACCGTGACCATCAGAAACAGCTCACGCTGGCGCCGGTAAACGGAGCAATACGCGCCCCCCAGTAGCAATACCAATGTAGGAAGCACATTGAACAGGGAGGTAAAGAATACGTTGAGATCCTTGACGTAGGCAGCCGCGAGCCCTGCCAACAACAGCAACAGTGACGGTAGGAAATGGCTGAGACGTACAGCGGAAGAACGCGGCAAGGGTAAGCTCCGACCCGGCTGATCAAGGATGGCATTGTGCCTGCGCTGTGTGACCGATGTCACACTGCCATCGCTGTAACGGCAGAGGCCGGAGTTTTCTTAAGGCTTTGTTGGATGAATATTGTTTCAGGATCGCTATAAATCCCCGTGGCGAGAGAGCTTGCTCCCGCTCGGCTGCGAAGCAGTCGTAAACCGGCGGGTGCGGTGTGTCTGATGCTCGCATTCGGCAGGTTTGGGGCCGCTTCGCAGCCCAGCGGGAGCAAGCTCCCTCGCCACGGGTTCGTCGAAGGCCTTGATTGGGGTTATGGCAGGCATGAAAAAGCCGCTACTCCCGAAGAAGCAGCGGCTTGTGGAGAATCGCCTAAGGCTTAGTAGCCCAGCGCGAAATCTTCTTCTTTCATGTCCATCAGGTTGTTGGCGCCCGACAACATGGCCGCAACATGGGTGCGGGTACGCGGCAGGATGCGCTGGAAGTAGAAGCGCGCGGTCTGCAGCTTGGCGGTGTAGAACGCTTCTTCGGTGGTGCCGGCTGCGAGTTTTTCCGCTGCCAGACGCGCCATGTCGGCCCAGAAATAGGCCAGGCAGGCGTAACCGGAGTACATCAGGTAATCCACCGAGGCCGCGCCGACTTCTTCGCGATCCTTCATGGCTGCCATGCCAACCTTCATGGTCAGCTCGCCCCATTCTTTGTTCAGCGCAGCCAGGGGTTCGACGAACTCCTTGACCGCTTCGTTGCCTTCGTTGCCCTGGCAGAACTTGTGGACGATCTTGGTGAAGCCCTTGAGCGCTTCGCCCTGGGTCATCAGGACTTTACGGCCCAGCAGGTCGAGCGCCTGAATGCCGGTGGTGCCTTCGTACAGCATCGAGATGCGGCTGTCGCGAACGTTCTGCTCCATGCCCCACTCGGCGATGAAGCCGTGGCCGCCGTAGATCTGCACGCCATGGTTGGCCGATTCGAAGCCGACTTCGGTCATGAAGGCCTTGGCGATCGGCGTCATGAACGCCAGCAGCGCATCGGCTTTCTTCTTCTCTTCTTCATCCACGCCGTACTTGACGATATCCACCTGCTTGGCGGTGAAGTACACCATCGCCCGGTTGCCCTCGGCGAAGGCCTTCATGGTCAACAGCATGCGGCGCACGTCAGGGTGCACGATGATCGGGTCGGCGGCCTTGTCTGGCGCTTTCGGGCCGGTCAAAGAACGCATTTGCAGGCGATCACGGGCATATTTCAGGCCGCCCTGGAAGCCGATCTCGGCGTGGGCCAGGCCTTGCAGCGCAGTGCCCAGGCGTGCGGTGTTCATGAAGGTGAACATGCAGTTCAAGCCCTTGTTCGCCGGGCCGATCAGGAAACCGGTGGCCGCGTCGAAGTTCATCACGCAGGTGGCGTTGCCGTGGATGCCCATCTTGTGTTCCAGGGAACCACAGCTCACGGCGTTGCGCTGGCCGACGGTGCCGTCGGCGTTCGGCAGGAATTTTGGAACGATGAACAGCGAGATGCCCTTGGTGCCGGCGGGTGCATCCGGCAGGCGTGCCAGCACGATGTGGACAATGTTGTCGGCCATGTCGTGTTCGCCAGCCGAGATGAAAATCTTGGTGCCGGTCACTTTGTAGGAACCGTCGGCCTGAGGTTCGGCCTTGGTGCGCAGCATACCCAGGTCGGTGCCGCAGTGAGGTTCGGTCAGGCACATGGTGCCGGTCCATTCGCCGGACACCAGCTTGGTCAGGTACGCCTCTTGCTGCTCGGGCGTGCCGTGTTCGGAAATGGTGTTCATCGCGCCATGGGACAAGCCTGGGTACATGCCCCACGACCAGTTGGCTTCACCGACCATCTCGCTGACCGCCAGGCCCAGGGACTCCGGCAGGCCTTGGCCGCCGTGCTCGACGTCATGGGCCAGGCTTGGCCAGCCGCCTTCGACGAACTGCTTGTAGGCTTCCTTGAAGCCGGTCGGAGTTTTCACGCCGGACTCGCTCCAGGTGCAACCCTCAAGGTCACCCACGCGGTTCAGCGGTGCCAGCACCTGCTCACAAAACTTGGCGCCTTCTTCGAGAATGGCGTCAACCATGTCTGGAGTTGCGTCCTGGCAAGCCGGAAGGCTCTGATAATGCGCTTCGTAGCCGAGCAGTTCGTCACGAACGAAGCGAATATCACGCAAGGGGGCCTTGTAGTCAGGCATAGCGATAAACCTCTGCTGATGTAACCGGGGATGAACGACCGCGCGGATTTGTTGTAGCGGTCAAACAGTTGTTTGAAACATACGTTTACGCCCAAAACTTGTCAAGCATCGATCTTTTGCCATTCGTCATCGATTAGCAGGCGTTCGGGACGAGAGAAATCCATCGCTATGAATTGTGCGCAGGACGCGCAGGGAAAGATTAGTTGAGGGAGAAGGAGTTAGAGACAAAAACGCCGCGATTATCGCGGCGTTTTCAAAGTCCGTGTCGGGTCGGATCAGGCAAATGTGTTGATCAAAGTGCCGAGCATTTCGTCGGAAGCCTTGGCGACGTTCACGCCCAATTGGACCTGGAACTTGCCTTGGGCCATGTCCACCATGTTGCTGGCCAGGTCCGATTGCCGGCTGCGATCCACCGAGCGCAGGCGATCGACCTGGACTTCGGAGGATTGGCTGGTGACCGAACGCTCGATCGTATTGTTGGCGATCTGGCTGGAGGCCTGGTCGACACGGTTCTGCCCCGTCTGAATCGTGCTCAGACCAGCGTAGAACGCGGTATTTCCTGAGATTTCCATGGCGAGGCTCGTTTTCTTGAAAGGGTCGGCACTGGCATTGAACCAGAAGGCTTGGCAAAAGGCCCGACAAAAACACTAATGGCACAGTGCCTTGTCATAGGCAAAACCTTGGCAAGTCGTCAGTCCAACAGGTCCATTTGCAGGTGCCCGGCCACAGCCTCGGCGGTCACGCTCTGGATCCGCGCCACCCTGCCCAGGCAAGGCGCCGGGAGGCGCTCGGCCAGGGTTGCCAGGTTTTCTTCCAGGCGTGAGGTGGCCGGATCGATGATGTTCGCCACCCATCCGGCCAGTTGCAAGCCGTCGCGGGCGATTGCTTCGGCGGTCAGCAAGGCGTGGCTGATGCAGCCCAGGCGCACGCCCACCACCAGGATGACGGGCAAGCCCAGCGCAATCGCCAGGTCGGACAGATTGTCCTGGCCGGCCAGCGGCACGCGCCAACCGCCCGCGCCTTCGATCAGAGTGAAATCGGCGCCCAGCGCCAGCACTTCACGCATCGGCCCCAGCAGCGACTGCACCGTGAGCGCGACGCCCGCCTCCCGGGCGGCGAGGTGCGGCGCAATGGCTGGTTCGAACGCCACCGGATTGACCTGTGCATAACTCAACGGCACCGAGCATTCGGCCAACAAGGCCAAGGCATCGGCGTTGCGCAGCCCTTTGGGCGTCACGTCGCAACCGGAAGCCACCGGTTTTCCGGCGGCCGTGCTCATGCCGGCCTGGCGCGCCGCGTGCAGCAGGCCCGCCGCCACGGTGGTCTTGCCCACATCGGTATCGGTGCCGGTGATGAAATAAGCCTGGCTCATAGCGGTTTCTCCAACACGGCGTAGACCGCCTGGTAAGTCGCGGGCAGGCCCTGGACCTGGCGAAACTGTTCATAGGCTTCAACCAGCGCCAGGATCCGTGCCCTGCCCGTCAACCCACCGGGACGGCCGGGATTCAGATTATGGGCGCCCAATGCTTTCAATTCGTGGGTCAGGCTACGTACATCCGGGTAATGCAAGACGTGGGGCTGATTTTCCAGACTTAGGACGTTCAAACCACTGCTTGCGCATAACTGTCGATAAGTCTCGAAATCACGGAAACGGTTGACGTGTACCAAGCCATCCACCTGACGCCAACTGTCGCGCAGTTCGTACAACGTGCCGACACACAGACTAGTAAAGGCAAACAGTCCACCCGGCCTCAAAACACGATGGGCCTCGCGCAACACCGAGGCGAAATCATCGCACCACTGCACCGCGAGGCTGGAAAAAACCAAGTCGCAGCTCGCCGAGTGCAAAGGCAAACGCTCCGCATCCCCAGCGATAAAATGCGCAGCACCGCCCTGCGGGCGGGCATGGATGAGCATCCCCTCGGCGATATCCAGCGCCAGGCCCGCATCCTCGCCGAACCGCGCGCCCAGCGCTCGGGTGAAATAGCCCGTGCCGCAGCCCAGGTCCAACCAGCGCTGTGGATCGAGCGACGAAGGCAAGCGCCCGAGCAATTGCCCGCCTACATCGCGCTGTAGCTCGGCAACACTGTCATAACTGGCCGCCGCCCGGGAAAACGAGGCCGCTACCTGACGTTTATCAGGCAAAGCACCCGGTAGCTTCACAACGGATAAGTCAGTCATCACCGGACTCATGCAAGAAAGCCTGGATCGCCCCCGCCACGCCGTGGGGATCCTCCAGCAGAAATCCGTGGCCGGCCTGTTCAATCAGGCCGATTTCGACATCCGGCAGCAACGCCAGCAACTCGCCCGCCGCTTCGGCCGGCACCAAGGCATCGAGCCCGGCAAACAAATGCAGCTGAGGGCCGCGAAAGCCCTGCAACGCAGCCCGGGTATCGAGTTGCGCCAATAATTCTAGCCCGGCCATCAACACGTCAGGCGCGGTGTTCGGTGCACCGCCGAGCAGCAATCGCGACAACCCGCGTGGGTCGTCGCAGCCTTGGGCACACAGCAAACTGAAGCGCTTGAGCGTCTGGCGCGGATCGGCAACACACCCGGCAAGAAACCCATCGAATATTTCTGGGGCCATCGCCACCGGCCATTGTTCATAGGCCACGAAAGACACATTACTGGCCAAGGTCAGCAAGCCGCAGCAGCGCTCGCCCCGGCGCGCGGCCAGTTCCGTGGCCAACATGCCGCCCAGGGACCAGCCTCCCAGCCAGGCATCCTGGGGCAACGTAGCATCCAGCTCATCGAGCCATTCATCGAGCGCACTCGACGCCAAAGCGGGCAAGGGTTCGATTTCCACCTGCAAGTGCTCATCGAGCCCTCGCAGCGCAGCGGCCAGCGGTTCGAGGGGCGAAGTACCCAGGCCCCATCCTGGCAACAAGATCAATCGATCACGCATGGTTTGGCTCCGGTCCCAGCCTTGCATAACAATCGGCCAATGCATCCAACAATAGCTGGACCTGGGCCTCGCTGTGGGCGGCGGTCAAAGTGACCCGCAGGCGGGCGCTACCGGCCGGCACGGTGGGCGGCCGGATCGCCGTGACCATCAGCCCGCGCTCGCGCAGCATCCGGGACAGCTCCATCGCCCGCCCCGCATCACCGATCAGGATGGGTTGGATCGGGGTGAAACTGTCCATCAAGCGCAAGCCGATCTGCTCGGCGCCCTGGCGGAACTGGCTGATCAACTGCCTCAGATGTTCTCGCCGCCAATGCTCACTGCGCAGCAGTTCAAGGCTCCGGAGCGTGGCGCAGGCCAAAGCGGGTGGCTGGCTGGTGGTGTAGATGTAGGGCCGGGCGAACTGGACCAGGCTTTCGATCAGTTCCTCACTGCCCGCCACAAAGGCGCCGGCGGTGCCAAACGCCTTGCCCAGTGTGCCGACCAGCACGGGCACGTCTTCCTGGCACATGCCGAAATGTTCGACGACACCGCCGCCGGTAACGCCCAGCGTGCCGAAGCCGTGGGCGTCATCGACCATCAGCCAGGCGCCCTTGGCCTTGGCTTCGCGGGCGAGCGCCGGCAAATCCGCGACATCCCCGTCCATGCTGAAAACACCATCGGTCACCACCAGCGTGTTGCCAATGGCTTTCTCCAAACGCTGGGCCAGGCTTCGGGCATCGTTGTGCAGATAACGATTGAAGCGCGCGCCGGATAACAGCCCGGCATCGAGCAACGAGGCGTGGTTGAGGCGATCCTCCAGCACGGTATCGCCCTGCCCCACCAAGGCAGTGACCGCGCCAAGGTTGGCCATGTAGCCGGTGGTGAACAGCAACGCCCGCGGCCGGCCGGTCAGCTCGGCCAGGGCTTCTTCCAAGGCGTGGTGAGGCGCGCTGTGGCCGACCACCAGGTGGGACGCTCCACCGCCGACGCCCCAGCGCGCCGCGCCGTCGCGCCAGGCCTCGATCACTTGCGGGTGATTGGCCAGGCCCAGGTAGTCGTTGTTGCAGAACGCCAACAACGGCTGGCCGTCCACTACGACTTCCGGGCCCTGGGGGCTCTCGAGCAGCGGTCGCTGGCGATATAGATTTTCGGCACGACGGGCAGCCAGGCGTGCGGCGAGATCGAAGGGCATGCAGGCCTCAACTGTCTATGGATTGGCCCAGGACCTTTTTGGTAGCGAGCCTGCTCGCGATTGCGGTGTACCAGTCGACATGAATGTTGAATGTTGCATCGCTATCGCGAGCAGGCTCGTTCCCACAGTGTCCTGCTTCCAATCAGGGGAATTGCCGAGCGATCAAACAGCGGCGTTATAAAACTGCTCGCTGCTCTTCTGCTCCACCAATGCCTGTTCAATGGCCGCCTGGTGCACTTCGTCAGCGTGTTCTTCGCGGGCTTCGGGTTGGATGCCCAGGCGTGCGAACAACTGCATATCCTTATCGGCTTGCGGGTTGGCGGTCGTCAACAGCTTGTCGCCATAGAAAATCGAGTTGGCGCCGGCAAAAAATGCCAGGGCCTGCATTTGCTCGTTCATCGCTTCACGGCCGGCGGAAAGACGTACATGGGATTGGGGCATCATGATCCGCGCCACGGCGAGCATGCGGATGAAATCGAACGGATCGACGTCCTCGGCATTTTCCAGCGGCGTGCCGGCGACCTTGACCAGCATGTTGATCGGCACCGATTCCGGGTGCTCCGGCAGGTTTGCCAGTTGGATCAGCAGGTTGGCACGGTCGTCCAGGGATTCGCCCATGCCCAGGATGCCGCCGGAGCAGATTTTCATCCCCGAATCCCGTACATAGGCCAGGGTCTGCAGGCGCTCGCTGTAGGTGCGGGTGGTGATGATGCTGCCGTAGAACTCAGGCGAGGTGTCCAGGTTGTGGTTGTAGTAATCCAGGCCAGCCTGGGCCAGCGCTTCGGTCTGCTCCTGGTCGAGGCGTCCGAGGGTCATGCAGGTTTCCAGCCCCATGGCCTTCACGCCCTTGACCATCTCCAGCACGTAAGGCATGTCCTTGGCCGACGGATGCTTCCACGCCGCGCCCATGCAGAATCGGGTCGAACCGATGGCCTTGGCGCGCGCCGCCTCTTCGAGGACCTTCTGCACTTCGAGCAATTTCTCTTTTTCCAGCCCGGTGTTGTAGTGGCCGGACTGCGGACAATATTTGCAATCTTCCGGGCAAGCGCCGGTTTTGATCGACAGCAGCGTGGAAACCTGGACGCGGTTGGCGTCGAAGTGCGCGCGGTGCACGGTCTGCGCCTGGAACAACAGATCATTGAATGGCTGGACAAAGAGTGCTTTGACTTCGGCCAAAGACCAGTCATGACGCAGGTTGGCAGTGGTGCTGGCGCTCATGGGCATTTCCTTGATTATGCTTGGCTGGCGCCCGGGGGAATCGAATACCCACAGGCGCGACACGGATGTTCGGCATATTTAAGGAAGAGTCATGCGCTGTCAACCACGATACACAACACCGGTTTACATCTGGTTAAAAAACAAACAGACCTGTCTGCTGTGCGGCGAATCCACCGACACACCGCAACCCATCTGCACGCCGTGCGAAAGCGAGTTGCCCTGGCTCGGCGATCAATGCAGCGTCTGTGCGCTTCCGCTGCCGATGGCCGGGCTCCGCTGTGGACAATGCGCCACGCGACCGCCGGCCTTCGAACGGGTCGTGGCGCCATGGGTCTATGACTTTCCCGTGGACACGCTGGTCACCCGCTTCAAGCATCAGGCCAAGTGGCCGCTTGGCCGTTTGCTGGGCGAACTGTTGGCGCAGTCGGTCCAACATCATTTCGATGAAGGGCTGGAGCGACCCGATGCGCTGGTGCCGGTACCGCTGGCGGCTCGTCGACTGCGCCAACGCGGGTTCAACCAGGCGACATTGCTGGCCCGCTGGCTCAGCGGGCCGCTGCACATCCCTTGCGAAGAAAACCTGTTGCAGCGCATCCAGGACACGCCTGCACAGCAAGCCCTCGACGCCCCGGCAAGACGTCGAAACCTGCGCCATGCCTTCGCCCTGACGCCCGACGCAACCTTGGCAAACCGTCACCTGGCGCTGGTGGACGATGTGCTCACCACAGGCGCGACGGCCCAGACGCTTGCGCATCTGCTACTCGAAGCCGGCGCCGCTCGGGTCGATGTGTATTGCCTGGCTCGCACGCCGAAACCCGGCGACCCGGCTTGACGCGCGGGCGCCGAGGCGCCAACGTCCTTGCTTCGATTCCCGCGCAGTTTCCGTCATGTCATTGCCTACGCTCCTGACCCAACACATCGTCCGCCGACCACAACGCATCGCGCTGTTGCAGCACATCGCCGAGCAGGGCTCGATCACTCGGGCGGCCAAGAGCGCCGGGCTGAGCTACAAAGCGGCATGGGACGCGATCGATGAGTTGAATAACCTGACCGACCGGCCACTGGTCGAGCGCAGCGTTGGTGGCAAGGGCGGAGGCGGTGCAAAGCTGTCGGAGGAAGGCCAGCGCGTGCTGCGTCTTTACCAGCGCCTGCAAACCTTGCAGGCCCAGCTTCTGGAAGCGAGCGAGGACGCAGGCGACCTGGGCTTGCTCGGTCGCCTGATGCTGCGCACCAGCGCCCGAAACCAATTACATGGCAAGGTCCTCGATATCACCGCCCAAGGCCACAACGATCGTGTTCGCCTTGAACTGGCCCGCGGGCTGGTCATTGAAGCGCAGATCACTCATGACAGTACGCAGCGGTTGGAGCTGGAGACCGGCACCGAAGTCGTCGCGCTGATCAAGGCCGGCTGGCTGGAACTGTACCCCTCCGATCAGCCGGAGGATCCGTCGACCAATACGCTCCACGGCATCATCGAACACATCGCCATCGCCGAAGACGGCCCCAGCGAAGTGCGTATCGGTCTGCCCAACGGCCAGACCCTTTGCGCCCTCGCCGCCCCGTCTCAATTGGGCGAACGCAACCTGGCCTGCGATTCGCCGGTGCAGGTGCGGTTTTCTTCGACAAATGTACTGCTGGGCACGCCCCTATAAAGCGCTGCAACAAAATCGTCATCGACCCGCTTTAAGGTGGCTGCCAAAACCAGCAGGGAGCCCGATGATGAGCCTATTAGAAGAAAACCAATCCACCGATCTGGAAAAGATCGTCGGCCTGAGCCGTCGACGTTTCATCGGCGCGGGTGCCCTGTGTGGCGCGGCGATGTTCCTGGGCGGCAACCTGCTGAGCCGCAGCGTCATGGCCGCCGCCGTGAGCGAAGGCAACAAAAGCATGCTGGGCTTCGACAGCATTGCCGCCGCGACGACCGACACCATTACCCTCCCACCAGGCTACAAGGCCTCGGTGTTGATCAGTTGGGGCCAGCCGCTACAGAAAAACGCCCCGGCTTTCGACCCCAGCGGCAACGGCACCGCCCGCGCCCAGGAAGTGCAGTTTGGCGACAACAACGACGGCATGAGCCTGTTCCCGTTCCCTGGCGACGAAAACCGGGCGCTGATGGCGATCAACAATGAGTACACCAACTACCGCTACCTCTTCCCCCACGGCGGCCAACCGCAGTCGGCCGAAGAAGTGCACAAGGCCCAGGCCAGCGAAGGCGTGTCGGTGATCGAGATCGAGCGTCGTCAAGGCCAATGGCAGTTCGTCCAGGACTCGCGCTACAACCGCAGGATTCATGGCAACACGCCGATTCGCCTGAGCGGCCCGGCTGCCGGTCACGACTGGGTGAAAACCCTCGCCGACAAGAGCGGCAAGAATGTGCTGGGGACCTTCCAGAACTGCGCCAACGGCATGACGCCATGGGGCACTTACCTGACCTGCGAAGAAAACTTCACCGACTGCTTCGGCAGCAGCCAGCCCGACCTGAAATTCGATGACGGTCAAAAGCGCTACGGCGCCACCGTCACCAGCCGCGAAATCAACTGGCACTTGCACGACCCTCGCTTCGATCTGGCAAAGAACCCCAACGAACTCAATCGCCATGGCTGGGTGGTGGAAATCGATCCGTTCGATCCGACATCCACGCCGGTGAAACGCACCGCCCTGGGCCGTTTCAAACACGAAAACGCCGCCCTGGCGCAGACCGATGATGGGCGAGCGGTTGTGTACATGGGCGATGACGAACGTGGCGAATTCATCTTCAAGTTCGTCAGCCGTGATCGCATCGATCACCGCAATGCCAAGGCCAACCGCGACCTGCTCGACCACGGCACCTTGTACGTGGCGCGCTTCGACGCCGGGGACGGCAATCCGGACCATCCCAAAGGCAAAGGCCAGTGGATCGAGCTGACCCATGGCAAAAATGGCCTCGACGCGGCAAAAGGCTTCAATGACCAGGCCGAAGTCCTGATCCATGCGCGACTGGCCGCCAGCGTCGTTGGCGCCACTCGCATGGACCGCCCAGAGTGGATCGTGGTAAGCCCCAAGGACGGCCAGGTCTATTGCACCTTGACCAACAACGCCAAGCGCGGCGAAGACGGCCAGCCGGTGGACGGGCCCAACCCCCGGGCGAAAAACGTCTACGGGCAGATCCTGCGCTGGCGCACCGACCGCGACGATCACGCCGCCAACACCTTCGACTGGGACCTGTTCGTGGTCGCCGGCAACCCGACGGTACACGCCGGCACGCCCAAGGCCGGATCGTCCAACGTCAACGCGCAAAACATGTTCAACAGCCCTGACGGCCTGGGTTTCGACAAGAGCGGGCGGCTGTGGATCCAGACCGACGGCGACTCCAGCAACACGGGGGACTTTGCGGGAATGGGCAACAACCAGATGCTGTGCGCCGACCCCAACAGCGGTGAGATTCGCCGCTTCATGGTCGGACCGGTGGGCTGTGAAGTCACCGGGATCAGTTTCGCCCCGGACTACAAGGCCATATTCGTCGGCATCCAGCATCCAGGCGAAAACGGCGGCTCGACGTTCCCCGAGCATCTGCCCAACGGCAAGCCACGCTCTTCGGTGATGGTGATTACCCGCGAAGACGGCGGCGTCATCGGCGCCTGACACTTTCCTGGCGGGGGAGCTTGCTTCCTCGCCACGAAGAGCGACCCAATGCCTACCGACCCATCATGACCGCTTTGCGCTACCATGCTGGGCCGGACGCGGCAGCCCTGCCGCTGCGCAGGAGTCAGCATGTCCCATCCGTTTGAAACCCTCACGCCCGACCTGGTCCTGGATGCCGTCGAAAGCATCGGCTTTCTCAGTGATGCCCGGGTGCTGGCCCTCAACAGCTACGAAAACCGCGTTTATCAAGTGGGCATCGAAGATGCAGAACCGCTGATCGCCAAGTTTTATCGTCCGCAGCGCTGGACCAACGAAGCCATCCTGGAAGAGCACCGCTTCACCTTCGAACTGGCTGATCACGAAGTGCCGGTGGTGGCACCGCTGATTCACAACGGCGCCAGCCTGCATGAGCACGCAGGGTTTCGTTTCACCCTGTTTCCCCGTCGAGGTGGACGAGCGCCGGAGCCGGGCAATCTCGATCAGCTCTATCGCCTGGGCCAACTGCTCGGGCGCTTGCATGCGATCGGAGCCACCCGCCCGTTCGAGCACCGTGAAGCGCTGGGCGTGAAGAACTTCGGCCATGACTCGCTGGAGACGGTACTGCAAAGTGGTTTCGTCCCCACGAGCCTGCTACCCGCCTACGAGTCGGTGGCCAGGGATCTGCTCAAGCGTGTCGAAGAGGTCTACGCCGCCACGCCCCATCAGAACATCCGCATGCATGGCGATTGCCATCCCGGCAACATGATGTGCCGCGACGAGGTGTTCCACATCGTCGACCTGGATGACTGTCGCATGGGCCCGGCCGTGCAGGATCTATGGATGATGCTCGCCGGGGATCGCCAGGAGTGCCTGGGCCAGCTATCGGAATTAATGGACGGCTATCAGGAATTCCATGACTTCGACCCGCGCGAACTGGCACTGATCGAACCCCTGCGTGCCCTGCGCCTGATGCACTACAGCGCCTGGCTGGCCCGCCGCTGGGATGATCCGGCGTTTCCGCGAAGCTTCCCGTGGTTTGGCAGTGAGCGTTATTGGGGCGACCAGGTGTTGGCACTGCGCGAGCAATTGGCGGCGCTCAATGAAGAGCCGTTGAAGTTGTTCTGATTGGGCTGGGTTCCAAAAGCCACTGAAAAACCCTGTGGGATCGGCAATAAAAGGTTCGCTGCACAATCAGACAAATCTCCTTACAATCATTTTTTTGTTAGCTGCCTAAGCAAGGATTCTGCATGCAAGCCGCCAACCCGCGTCGCGGGTACATCCTGGGCCTGAGCGCCTACATCATCTGGGGTCTGTTCCCGATTTATTTCAAAGCCATCGCCAGCGTCCCATCGGTGGAAATCATCATCCACCGAGTACTCTGGTCGGCCTTGTTCGGCGGGGCGTTGCTGATGGTCTGGAAACACCCTGGCTGGTGGCGCGAGTTGCGGGACAATCCGCGTCGCCTGGCTATTCTGGCCCTGAGCGGCACGCTCATCGCGGCCAATTGGCTGACCTATGTCTGGGCTGTGAATAATGGTCGGATGCTTGAAGCCAGCCTGGGCTACTACATCAATCCGCTGGTCAACGTGTTGCTGGGCATGTTGATCCTGGGTGAGCGGCTGCGGCGCATGCAGTGGGTGGCCGTAGGGCTGGCGGCGGTTGGCGTGGCCCAGCAGGTCTGGCAGGTGGGCAGCCTGCCGTGGGTATCGCTGGTGCTGGCGCTGACTTTTGGCTTCTACGGCTTGATCCGTAAGCAAGCACCAGTGAAGGCTTTGCCCGGGCTGGTGGTGGAAACATGGATGCTGGTGCCGATCGCCATCGCGTGGCTGCTGTTCAACCCGACTGCCACCAGTGCCCAGGCCGCGTTATGGACCACGTCCGAAGCGTGGTGGCTGGTGGCGGCCGGCCCCGTGACGCTCGTGCCATTGGTGTGCTTCAACGCGGCGGCGCGACACCTGCCCTATACCACGCTGGGTTTCCTGCAATACATCGCCCCAACCCTCGTGCTGCTGCTTGCAGTGCTGCTGTTCGACGAGCACCTGTCCTCCAGCACGCTGATGGCATTCCTGTTCATCTGGGCCGGTTTGGCTGTGTACAGCATCGATGCCGTGATCGGCATGCGCCGTCGCAGCTGATCAAAAAACGCACACACCTCTACAGGCCACGTTTTGCGTGGCCTGCGCTTATCCTTCCAAAGGTTATCCACAACGTGATCCCCGCCGTTTGTGCACAACCCCTTGAAAACTGGTGATTTTTTGATCATCGCTGGCTGAGGCCCGACGGGCCTGGGCTGGCGCCAGGTCTCTACAGGTTATCCACAGGCAGGCGCAGTTTTTCCTTGGATAACACCTGTCAGGTTTCGTCGCTGAATTTCAACTCAACCATCAATTCATCGGCCAGGGTTTCCAGGCATGCCTGCAGCGTGTCCAGCGACAAGGTCAACGGCACCCCAAGGATCGCCTCGGCATGGAACAGCAACTCGCTGCTCATCGGTGCCGGTCGCACCTGGGTGATCAAGCGCTCGACGTTCACGCCCTGCTCGCTCAGCAGACGAGTGATGTCGCGCACGATACCCGGACGGTCATTGCCCACCAATTCCATCGCGATAGGTTTCCAGGTGCAGGATTCTTCGATCGCGTTCTCGGCGATCAGCACGCGAATGCCATGGGCCGACAGGCCTTGCAAGGCTTCGATCAACTCTTCATGGGAGTCGGCCGGGGCGCTGAGACGCAGGATTCCGGCAAACTGCCCGGCGAGGTGGGACATGCGGCTGTCCAGCCAGTTTCCGCCATGTTCGGCGATGCATTGGGCGATTCGCTCGACCTGCCCTGGTTTGTCCGGGGCGAAAACAGTAATGACGAGATGGTCCATGGCGCAGCCCTGTAATGGATGGAGAGGACAGTATAGGCAAGGCCCGCCCACGGCGCGGCCGGGGCATTTTTCGTTAATGTGTACAGTTATTGAGATTTATCTGGAACAATCTATCTGTTTTTTGAGAACATCCCATGCCGCGCAATGACTGTACTGCTTTAGTCGGTCGCAGAACGACGCAATTAGTCTAATTTTCACAAGCGCAAATGATCATGTAGTATTCCCCAGCGAGCACTACATAATCGCGGCAATCCTGTTGTACCGATGTCTGCTTAAGGCCAGTCGCACCCCTGAAAGCCCCGTCCAGCAAGGCTTAACAACCCAGCCGCCAGCGATGGCATGTACTGGTTCAGGGGTTTGTGGTTTAAATGTCCCGAGGCTTCATTGTCAAAATCGAAGAGCTGAAAAGCGAAATAGCTGAGCAGAGTGAGGCAAGCAATGACTGAACACGTTCAAGTCGGTGGCCTGCAGGTCGCCAAAGTCCTGTTCGACTTCGTTAATAACGAAGCCATTCCCGGAACCGGCCTCACCGCCGACGCATTCTGGGCCGGCGCCGACAAGGTCATCCATGACCTGGCTCCGAAGAACAAAGCCCTACTCGCCAAACGCGACGACTTCCAGGCACGGATCGACGCCTGGCACCAGGCCCGTGCCGGCCAGGCCCACGACGCCGTGGCTTACAAAGCCTTCCTGCAAGACATTGGATACCTGCTGCCAGAAGCGGCGGATTTCCAGGCCACGACTCAAAACGTCGATGACGAAATCGCCCGCATGGCCGGCCCACAACTGGTAGTGCCGGTGATGAACGCCCGCTTCGCCCTCAACGCCTCGAACGCCCGCTGGGGTTCGTTGTACGACGCGTTGTACGGCACCGACGCCATCAGCGAAGCCGATGGCGCGGAAAAAGGCAAAGGCTACAACAAGGTGCGCGGCGACAAGGTCATCGCCTTCGCCCGCGCATTTCTCGACGAAGCGGCCCCCCTGGCGGCCGGCTCCCATGTTGATTCCACTGCCTACAAAATCGTCGACGGCAAGCTGGTGGTGGCCCTCAAGGGCGGCGCCAACAGCGGCCTGCGCGACGACGCCCAACTGATCGGTTTCCAAGGCGATATGTCGGCGCCGAGCGCGGTGCTGCTGAAACACAACGGCCTGCACTTCGAGATCCAGATCGACGCCAGCACCCCCGTCGGCCAAACCGACGCCGCCGGTGTCAAAGACATCCTGATGGAAGCCGCGCTGACCACCATCATGGACTGCGAAGACTCGGTTGCCGCGGTCGATGCCGATGACAAAGTGGTGATCTACCGCAACTGGCTCGGCTTGATGAAAGGCGACCTGTCCGAGCAAGTCACCAAGGGCGGCCAGACCTTCACCCGCACCATGAACCCCGACCGCGCCTACACCGCCGTCGACGGTTCGGGCTTGACGCTGCACGGTCGCTCGCTGCTGTTCGTGCGCAACGTCGGTCACCTGATGACCATCGACGCGATCCTGGACAAGGACGGCAACGAAGTGCCGGAAGGCATCATCGACGGGCTGGTCACCAGCCTCGCGGCGATCCACAGCCTCAACGGCAACACCTCGCGCCGCAACAGCCGCACCGGTTCGGTGTACATCGTCAAGCCGAAGATGCACGGCCCGGAAGAAGTGGCGTTCACCAACGAACTGTTCGGCCGCGTCGAAGACGTGTTGAACCTGCCGCGCAACACGCTCAAGGTCGGCATCATGGACGAGGAGCGCCGTACCACGGTCAACCTCAAGGCCTGCATCAAGGCTGCCAGCGAGCGCGTGGTGTTCATCAACACCGGCTTCCTGGACCGCACCGGCGACGAAATCCACACCTGCATGGAAGCCGGCCCGATGGTGCGCAAGGCCGACATGAAGGCCGAGAAGTGGATCGGCGCCTATGAAAACTGGAACGTCGACATCGGCTTGAGCACCGGCTTGCAAGGCCGCGCGCAAATCGGCAAGGGCATGTGGGCGATGCCGGACCTGATGGCAGCGATGCTCGAACAAAAGATCGCTCACCCGATGGCCGGCGCCAACACCGCCTGGGTTCCGTCGCCGACCGCCGCCGCGCTGCATGCGCTGCACTACCACAAGGTCGACGTGTTCGCCCGCCAGGCCGAACTGGCCAAGCGTGCGCGCGCCTCGGTGGACGACATCCTGACCATCCCGCTGGCCGTCAACCCGAACTGGACGGCAGAGCAGATCAAACACGAACTGGACAACAACGCCCAGGGCATCCTTGGCTACGTGGTGCGCTGGATCGACCAGGGTGTCGGCTGCTCCAAGGTGCCGGACATCAATGACATCGGCCTGATGGAAGACCGCGCGACGCTGCGCATTTCCAGCCAGCACATCGCCAACTGGTTGCGCCACGGCATCGTCACGCAAGAGCAGGTGATGGAAAGCCTCAAGCGCATGGCACCGGTCGTGGACCGCCAGAACGCCAGCGACCCGCTGTACCGCCCACTGGCGCCGGACTTCGACAGCAACATCGCCTTCCAGGCGGCGGTCGAGCTGGTGATCGAAGGCACCCGGCAACCAAACGGCTACACCGAGCCGGTGCTGCACCGTCGCCGACGCGAGTTCAAGGCCGCCAATGGGCTGTGATTGAGCGGTAGATAGCAATGAAAAAGCCCTGGCCGAAAGACCAGGGCTTTTTCATTTGCGATCCCTAACTGCTTTTGTGGCGAGGGCGCTTGCTCCCGCTGGGGTGCGCAGCAGCCCTTCTTTTCAGCTATTTTGAAACCTTATCTGCGGACTTGCGACTGCTGCGCAGTCGAGCGGGAGCAAGCTCCCTCGCCACAAAAAACCAGCCAGTACAGCGGTCTAGAGATCCATCCCCAACTCATGCTTGACCAGCCCCAGCAGCTTGTCGGTATCGATCGGCTTGAGCAGGAAATCCACCACGCTCAAGTGCATCGCCTCGATGGCATCCTTCACGTCGGCGTCGCCGGACACAATGATGATCGGCAGCGCCGCACGCTCCGACTCGCGCACCAGGCGCACCAGTTCAAGGCCATCGACATTGCCCATGCGAAGGTCCGTGATCAGAAGGCCGATGGACGGCTTGGTCTCCAACATCTTGAGCGCGGTTTCGCCACTCGCGGCGGTCATGCAGTGGATGCCGTCCAATGCCAGGATTTCCGACAACAGCTCGCGGGCGTCCTTGTCGTCATCGACGATCAACACACGCTGCGGCGGCAGGTCGGGTTCCAGCATGACGGCACTCAGCGCCTCGCGCTCGGCGTCACTCAAAATATCGTGGTCGGACATGGTGCTCTCTACGTTCCTTGAATCGATCCCTTGGCACAGTGGTCAGACATCGTTCTGCGGCGCTTCAATGTGCACTTCGTCGGATTTTTTTCCAAGAGTCTTCCCTGAAGAATTTTCCGAGGCGAGGCGTGGGATATTTCCGTAGTTCCGGCTCTATCGTGGCGACCTAGACTTACGTCCAATGGGCACTCCACGTTCAGAGGCCGACCATGGCGAACAGATCCGACCACAACAATTCGAAAAAGATTGCGCAATGGTTATGAAAAAAGCGGACGCCTTCATCCAGGCAGGGAAAACCGCCGTGTTGCAGAACATTCAGGGGACGTTGCAATTCCTCCAGCGCTTCCCCCCGTTCAACCAGAT
Source organism: Pseudomonas sp. E102 (assembly GCF_052660185.1). Classification (NCBI taxonomy): domain Bacteria; kingdom Pseudomonadati; phylum Pseudomonadota; class Gammaproteobacteria; order Pseudomonadales; family Pseudomonadaceae; genus Pseudomonas; species Pseudomonas sp. E102. Next base: position 5,468,562 of record NZ_CP084025.1, on the reverse strand, counting down.
GGAAAACGCCCACCTGGCCTATCTGGTGGAGCAATGCCTGCTGCGCTTCTACGCGCCGGGCGAAACGATCATCAAGCCGGCCGACGGCCCGGTGGAACACTTCTATATCGTCAAGCAGGGCCGGGTGGTGGGCGAGCGTCCCCATTCAGCGAAGGGCGGCACCGAGACCACTTTTGAAATCACCACGGGCGAATGCTTCCCCCTCGCCGCCCTGTTGGGTGAGCGCGCTACCCGCACCGAGCATCGGGCCGGTGAAGATACGTTCTGTCTGCAACTGAACAAGTTGGCGTTCATCAAGCTGTTTGCCTTGTCCGGCCCGTTTCGCGACTTTGCCTTGCGCGGCGTCAGCAGCCTGCTCGACCTGGTCAACCAGCAAGTGCAGCAAAAATCTGCCCAGACGCTGGGCACGCAATATTCGCTGAACACCCGCCTGGGCGAGCTGGCGATGCGTCATCCGGTCAGTTGTTCACCTGAAACACCGTTGCGCGAAGCCGTCAAACTCATGCATGAGCAACAAGTCGGCAGCATCGTCGTGGTGAACGAACAGAAAGCGCCGGTAGGCATTTTCACCCTGCGCGACCTGCGTCAGGTCGTGGCCGACGGTACCGGGGATTTTTCCGAGTCGATTGCGATGCACATGACTCAGGCGCCGTTTTTCCTGTCACCGGAGCACAGCGCCTTCGATGCCGCCATTGCCATGACCGAGCGTCATATTGCCCATGTCTGCCTGGTCAAGGAGCATCGCCTGTGTGGCGTGGTGTCGGAACGGGATCTGTTTTCCTTGCAACGCGTCGACCTGGTGCATCTGGCGCGCACGATTCGTAATGCCCCTCGTGTGGAAAACCTGGTCACCCTGCGCGGAGAGATTGGCCAACTGGTGGAGCGCATGCTGGCCCACGGCGCGTCATCGACCCAGATTACCCATATCATCACCTTGCTCAACGACCACACCGTGTGCCGGGTCATCGAACTGACCCTGGCCGATAAAGGCGACCCAGGCGTGCCCTTCAGTTGGCTGTGTTTCGGCAGCGAAGGCCGCCGCGAGCAGACCCTTCATACCGACCAGGACAACGGCATCCTGTTCGAAGCCCGGGACGCCGCCCACGCCGCGCAGATCCGTGGCCTGCTGTTGCCCATCGCCCAACAGGTCAACCAGAGCCTGGCGCTGTGCGGTTTTACCCTGTGCAAAGGCAACATCATGGCGGGCAACCCCGAGCTGTGCCTGTCCCGCGCGGAATGGGCGCGTCGCTTCGCGGCCTTCATCCGCGAAGCGACGCCGGAGAACCTGCTGGGCTCAAGCATCTATTTCGACCTGCGAGTGGTCTGGGGAGATGAACAAAGCTGCGAGCAACTGCGCCAGCAGATTCTCGATCAAGTGGCCGACAACCGATTGTTCCAGCGCATGATGGCCGAAAACGCTCTTCGCCATCGGCCGCCTGTTGGACGCTTCAGGGACTTTGTGCTGACCCGCAAGAACGGCGAAAAAGCCACCCTCGACTTAAAGGTACAAGGGCTGACGCCTTTCGTTGACGGCGCGCGACTGCTGGCCCTGGCCAATGGCATCGAAGCCAACAATACCCTGGAGCGCTTGCGGCAACTGGTGGTCAAGGAAGTCATCGAGCCGCTTGATGGCGCCGCTTATGAAGAGGCCTATCACTTCATCCAGCAGACCCGGATGCAACAACACCAATTGCAGACCCGGGAGAACCTTCCCTACTCCAACCGCGTCGATCCAGACAGCCTCAACCACCTGGACCGGCGGATCCTGCGCGAATCCCTGCGCCAGGCCCAACGTCTGCAAAGCAGCCTGACGTTGAGGTATCAGCTGTGAGCCTGTTTTCCTGGCTGCGTCCGGTCCAGCCGACGTTGTCGCAGGATTTGCAACAGCGCCTGGAAGCCCTGCCCGCGGCAGCACAACTGAATGAATGCAGCCTGCGGGAACAGCGTTGGGTCGTGGTCGATCTGGAAACCACCGGCCTGAACCTGAACAAAGACCAAGTGTTGTCCATCGGTGCGGTGGTGATAGAAGACGGCGCCATCGACTTCAGCCAGCAGTTCGAGCGGACCTTGCAATGCGACAAGCAAAAACTCGGGCCAAGCGTGTTGATACACGGGTTGGCGCCAAGCGCCATCGCCGCCGGCAGCGACCCGGCCGACGCGCTGCTGGCGTTCATGGAGTTCGTCGGCGACAGCCCACTGCTGGCGTTTCATGCGCCTTTCGACAGCCACATGCTCGGACGAGCGTTGAAGGAATACCTGGGCTATCGCTTGCAGCATCCCTTCATCGACGTGGCGGACCTGGCCCCGATGCTTTGCCCACAGGCTCATATCCGCCAAGGAGGCCTGGACGACTGGATCGACTGGTTCAAGTTGCAAGTCTTCGATCGCCACAACGCCAGCGCCGACGCCCTGGCCACCGCGGAGCTGGCGCTGATCCTGTTCAGCCGCGCCCGCCAGAAGGATATCCACAGCCCGCTCGACCTGCAGCAACGCCTGGGACAATGGAAACGGCGGCAGCAGGCGCCTTCGCTTTAATCCAAGACCCTAGCGCTCGGGAGCTTTTGTGGGAGCAAGCTTGCTCGCGATGGCGCAGTGTCAGTGAACCTCAATGCCACTGCCCCACCGCTATCGCGAGCAGGCTCGCTCCCACAGAAGTATTGAGTTATGGGCTCCGACCAGCGCCAATTGCTTTCCCACCCCCGCCTCTGCCACAATCGCGAACAATTCTCGTTACCTAAAACATCGGTGATGCTCTGTGTCGTCAGTCCCCAGTCCTCATAGTGATCTGGTTGGTGCGTTATACCGCGACCATCGCGCTTGGCTATTGGCGTGGCTGCGACGCAACGTGGCCTGTGCGCAACGGGCCGAGGACCTGAGCCAGGACACCTTTGTGCGCTTGCTGGGGCGCGAGGAGTTGAAGGCGCCCCGCGAGCCGCGCGCGTTCCTGCTGGCGATCGCCAAGGGACTGTTGTTCGACTACTTCCGTAGGGCCGCGCTCGAACAGGCCTATCTGACCGAACTGATGCTGGTCCCGAAAGGCGAGCAGCCGTCGGTGGAAGAGCAACAATTGATTCTCGAAGACCTGAAGAATATCGATCGCCTGCTTGGAAAATTATCCAGCAAGGCCCGGGCGGCATTCCTCTACAACCGCCTCGACGGCCTCGGCCACGCAGAGATCGCCGAGCGCCTTGGCGTTTCGGTCCCGCGGGTACGGCAATACCTGGCCCAAGGCATGCGGCAATGCTACATCGCGCTTTATGGTGAGCCGACATGACCGCAGCCCTTGGCAAACCGGTCTCGGCGCGCGTTCTCGATGCGGCCATTGCCTGGCAGCTGTCCCTGGACTCTGGCTGCGGCAGTCCCCAGGAGCGGGAAGCATTCGCTCAATGGCACGCCGCCGATGAAGAGCACGCCCGCGCCTGGCAACAGCTCGGCATGCTTGACCAACGCTTCAGCATCGCCAGCGGACCTGCCCGGGCCGCGTTGCTGCAATCGAAGGCCAGCATCCGGCGACGGGTGCGCAAGGTTGGCAGTGGCCTGGCCAGTGTCGTCGCGGTCATCGGCCTGGCGCTGTTCGCCGGCGACCGTTACCTGCCGCTGGATTATTGGCTGGCCGACCAGCGCACCGCCACGGGCGAACAGCGCACGTTGCGCCTGGCGGACGGCACGGTGGTCAACCTCAATACCCACAGTGCGCTGGATGTACGTTTCGACGACAAGCAGCGGCTTATCGTTTTGCAGGAAGGCGAGATTCTCGTGGAGACCGGCCACAACGATCCGCGGCCGTTCATCGTCGAGACTCGCGAAGGCAGCATGCGCGCCTTGGGCACGCGTTTTCTGGTCAAGCTCGAAGACCAGGGCACACGCTTGAGTGTGTTGAAATCGGCGGTGGCGGCGCACCCGCAGCGCAGCGAAGGAGAACAGATCCTGCGCGAAGGCCAGCAAGTGCTGATGCACCGGGATGGCCTCGGGCCGGCCGTGGCCTTGAACGCGGGGGCCGATGCCTGGACCCGCGGGATGCTGGTGGTGGACAACGCGCGCCTTGAAGATTTGATCCGGGAGCTGGGGCGTTACCGGCGTGGATATCTCGGCGTCGAGCCCCAGGTGGCGGACTTGCGCATCACCGGCAGCTTTCCGCTGCACGACACCGACCTGGCCCTGACCGCCCTGCTGCCGACCCTGCCGGTGCAGGTCGAGCATCACACGCGTTGGTGGGTGGTGGTGGGGCCTAGGGCTGAAGCCAAGCGCTGAAGCGTATTGTTGCCAGTGATGGCCTCATCGCGAGCAAGCTCGCTCCCACAGGGGTTTGCACTTCAGTCCCATGTGGGAGCGAGCTTGCTCGCGATGAGGCCATTGGCCCCACCACAAAGCCACCGGCCGCAATCTGAATCTAAATTATTTTCCTCCAGCCCTATCACTTTTCGACTTTCATCCGGCACACAGGCAATTGAGAAATATTTCCATTCAGGAGCCGCCGTATGTCCCGTCCGTTTGAGACCCTGTTGCGCCCCAGTCTATTGGCCGTTGCCATTGCCTTGAGCACCCCGTTGGCCTGCGGCCCGTTGCTCGCCGCCGAACAGGCATCTGGCGTTCGTGCCTACAATCTGCCCGCGGCGCCATTGGCCAGCACCCTGAATCAGATCGCCAGCCAGGCCGGTCTCGCCTTGAGCCTGAACCCGTCATTGGCGTCGGGCAAGACCTCGGCCCCGGTTCAAGGCCAATTCGACGCCACCGGCGCCTTGCGCGAGGCCTTGCGCGGTACCGGCCTGCAACTGGAACAAAGCAGCGCCGGCACTTACAGCCTGGTGGCCGTGCCCGAAGGCGTCATGGTGCTGCCGGAAACCAGCGTGATCGGCGCGGGAATCAGCGAAACGGCGTGGGGGCCTAGCGAGGGCTACGCTGTGACCCGCACCGCCGCCGGCACCAAGACCGATACCCCGATAGTCGAGCTGCCACGCTCGGTCTCGGTGGTCACGCGCCAGCAGATGGAAGACCGCTCCGTCCTCAATCTCAATGACGCGCTGCGCTACACCGCCGGCGTGCAGAGCAGCGGCTACGGTTCGGACTCGCGTAACGATTGGCTATTGGTGCGCGGTTTCGTGCCAACGCAATTCCTCGATGGCCTGCCGCTGCCCAAGGGCAACTACATCACGACGAAAATCGAACCCTGGAACCTTGAGCGCATCGCAGTGCTTCGCGGCCCTGCTTCCTCGGTCTACGGCCAGACGCCCCCCGGCGGCATGCTCGACATGGTCAGCCGCCGCCCACAGGCTGAAAGCAGCAATGAAGTCCAATTGCAGGCCGGCAGCTACGAGCACAAGCAGATCAACTTCGACAGCACTGGCAAAGTCGATGACGAAGGCCAGTTCCTGTACCGACTCAGCGGCACGGTGCGCGACAGCAACTCCCAGGTCGACCACATCCCGGACAAACGCTACAACATTGCTCCAAGCCTGACGTGGAATATCAACGACGACACTCGCCTGACCTTCCTGTCGCAATACACCCGCGATGACACCGGTATCACTGGGCAATTCCTGCCGCTGCAAGGCACAAAACTGGCCTCGCCGGCGGGCAAGATTTCCCATCACAAGAACCTGGGTGATCCGGACTGGGAGTTCTACGATCGCACCTACTATGCGCTGGGCTACAACTTCGAGCATCGCCTGAACGACACCTGGCAGTTCCGCCAGAATCTGCGCTATACCAAGAGCGATCTGGAATTTCAGGGAATTTCGGCGGGGACGTTCCCACCTGATCAGGCAGTGAGCCCCGACGGGACAGTCAAGCGCAGCGCCGGTATCGTCAACGAAGACATCAGTCAGTTCGCCGTTGATAATAATTTCCAGGCCGACTTCCAGACTGGGGCGCTGAGCCACACCTTACTGCTGGGCCTGGATCACCAGCGCTCCAACGCAAACTCAAAATGGCTATGGGGTACCAATGGCGTCCCCGACAGTAATATTCACAACCCGATCTACGGACAGGATTTTTCCGCCGTCCAGTACTTGACCATGTATGACTACAACCAAAAAACCCACCAGACTGGCCTGTACATCCAAGACCAGATCGCTCTGGACAACTGGCGCCTGACCCTCGGCGGCCGTGAGGACTGGATTCACACCGGCACCGTTTTCCACAACCAGAACGACGCGACCAACACCCAGCGCGACAAGAAATTCAGCGGCAACGCCGCATTGAGCTATGTGTTCGATAACGGCGTGACACCGTACGTTTCCTTCGCCCAGTCGTTCCAGGCCGTGGCGGGCTCAGCCGTCAACAGCACCGACTCGTTCAAACCAACTGAAGGCGAGCAGTACGAAGTCGGCATCAAATATCAGCCACCGGGTACCAAAACCCTGTTGACCGCCGCGGTGTTCGACCTGACTCAGCAAAACAACTCCGTCTCGGAGAACAACATCACCCGGCAAGTGGGCGAGGTCCGCGTGCGTGGCCTGGAACTGGAAGCGTCCGGCGACGTCACCGACAATCTGAAACTGGTCGGTTCCTACACCTACAACGACAGCGAAATCACTAAGGGCGCCGCGGCCGAAGAAGGCAAGCGCATGGCCCAGGTACCGCGTAACCAGGCCACCGCATGGGCCGACTACACCTGGCATAACGGCCCTCTGGACGGGTTCGGCGTGGGGGCTGGCGTGCGTTATGTCGGCGACACCTATGGCAACACCACCAACACCGATTGGGGTCACGTCGGCTCCTACACGGTGTACGACGCCTCGGCCCACTACGACCTGGGCCGTTTGAACAAGACGCTCAAGGGCGTCACGGTGGCAGTGGACGCGAAAAACATCTTCAACAAGGACTACCTGTCCACCTGCGATGGTTTCTATTGCTACTACGGCGACCAACGCAACGTCGTCGCCAGCGTGAATTACAAATGGTAAACGGTTAGCATTTGCGCAAACCTCTTTGAGGGCACCTGCAACTGAGCTCAATCAGTCAGATGAAATGCCTGTGGGACGAGTCTTTGTGGGAGCGAGCTTGCTCGCGATGGCGGTGAGTCAGCTGCGTTGATCTTGACTGACACTTCGCTTTCGCGAGCAAGCTCGCTCCCACACAAGCTGGCTCCCGTAGGTTTCACGGTTGGCTGAACGACCTCAAGCATCGTCGCCCTTCAGCATTCGGATCGATCATGAAAAGCAAAACCATCCGCCGCTGGTCCTTCGTCCACACCTGGACCAGCCTGATCTGCACGGTGTTCCTGCTGATGTTGGCAATCACCGGGTTGCCGTTGATTTTCCATCATGAGATCGAGCACCTGTTGGGCGATGCGCCAGAGCTGCGGGAGATGCCGGCCGGCACGCCGCCGCTGGACCTGCAACAACTGGTGGAAAAAGCCAAGGCCCATCGTCCGGGCGAGGTGGTCCAGTATTTTGGCTGGGACGAGGACGACCCCAACGGCATCATCACCATCATGGCGCCGACGCCGGGCACCGAACCCAACTCCTCCCACACGTTCATGCTCGATGCACGCACGGGCGAAGCCCTGGAAATGCCCTCGGCCAACGGCGGTTTCATGATGGTCATGCTGCGCCTGCACGTGGACATGTTCGCCGGTTTGCCGGGCAAGTTGCTGCTGGCGCTCATGGGTTTGCTGTTCGTGATCGCCATCGTCTCCGGCGTGGTGCTGTATTTGCCATTCATGCGCCGCTTGAAGTTCGCCACGGTGCGCCAGGACAAATCCACGCGCCTGCGCTGGCTCGACCTGCACAACCTGATCGGTGTGGTCACCCTGGTCTGGGCGCTGACCGTCGGCGTGACTGGCGTGATCGCCGCCTGCGCCGACCTGATCATTGCCGCATGGCGCAACGATAGCCTCAGCGCCATGGTCGAGCCCTATCGCAACGCGCCACCATTGACCGAGCTGGCCCCGGCAACCCGCTTGCTGGACATTGCCAAGGATGTCGCTCCCGGCATGGAGCCGAGCTTCATCGCCTTCCCCGGCACGCTGTTTTCCAGCGAGCACCATTACAGCGTGTTCATGAAAGGCAGCGCTCACCTGACCTCTCATCTGCTGACGCCTGTACTGATCGACGCCAGCACCCTGGACGTCACCGCCGTGGCCGAACGGCCCTGGTACATGGACATGATGAGCCTGTCCCTGCCCTTGCATTTCGGCGACTACGGTGGCCGGCCAATGCAGATCTTCTGGGCGACCCTGGACATCCTGACCATCATCGTCCTGGGCAGTGGTGTTTATCTGTGGGTGGTTCGGCGCAAGACCGCCAAGCGCGCAATCGTCGGCGCGGAGGTCGAAGCGTGAGGCCTCGGCAGTCTAATTTCTGGAAGGTGTTTGGTATCCCCGTGGTCATCGGCGCTTTGAGCGCGGCGGGGCTGTTTTCAGCATTGTTGGGCGATGGCGCGTGGGATGCGGTGAGTTGGGTGGGCTTGGGCGTACCGACGGTGCTGGGGACCTGGGGTTTGTTCAAGCGCCGATAATTCCAGCGCGCAATAAACTTGTGGGAGCAATCGATACTCGCCAGCCGCCGTGCAACTGTCTAGGCTAAGCCCCAGCCCGCCCCATCGAGGATCTCTGCATGTCCAGCCCCAGCATGACCTTGTTCCACAACCCCGCGTCCCCCTTCGTCCGCAAGGTGCTGGTGCTGCTGCACGAAACCGGCCAGCAGGACCGTGTGGCGTTGCAGTTGAGTCAACTCACGCCGGTCAAGCCCGACCGGGCGCTGATCGAAGAAAACCCGTTGAGCAAGATCCCGGCCCTGCGCCTGGCCAACGGGACGGTGATCCACGACAGCCGCGTCATCCTTGATTACCTCGATCACCAGCATGTCGGCAACCCGCTGATCCCCCGCGAGGGCGCGGCCCGCTGGCGGCGCTTGACCTTGGCCTCCCTGGCCGACGGGATCATGGACGCGGCGGTGATGATCCGCTACGAGACCGCGCTGCGCCCCACGGAAAAACACTGGGCCGAATGGCTCGATGCGCAACGGGACAAGATTCGCCGTGCCGTGGCCCTGCTCGAAGCCGAGGCGATTGCCGAACTGGCCTGTCATTTCGACATCGCCTCCATCAGCGTCGCCTGCGCCCTGGGTTACCTGGACCTGCGCCATCCGGACCTGGAATGGCGCAAGTCCAATCCCCAGCTGGCGGCGTGGTTTGCCGAGGTGAGCTTGCGGCCTTCGATGCTCGAGACGGTGCCCAGGGTTTAATTTTTACTGAATATCACGACTTTTTCGCCAGCAGGCTCGCCCCCCATTGATCGTGTGGTCCCTTTGGGAGCGAGCCTGCTCGCGAAGGCCGCGCTCCGGATCCATCGGAAACAACCCAGCAATTCGCTTCACCAGCAGCTCTCCCAACCACTGATCCTCCCGCAACCCCAGCGACCGACTCATTTCACCTCTCCCAGATCGAAGCTCATCGCCGCAACAGGCTTCGCGCCCACGCCGTACCAGTCCAACTTGCGGGTCAACACCATGAACACACCGAGCAGGCCGAACAGCAGCAGCGAGCCCATCAACAGCGCGTAGTCTTCAGCGCTTAGCAACCCATAGAGCAAACCGTACAACCCCGCCAACCCGGCTGAAAAACCCAGGCCGTGGCTGACGCTGCGCAGCACATGGCAGACATAAAAGCCGATCAACACCACGCAGGCACTGGCCGAGACCAGGTACGCCAGGGTGAAGCCTATGTGTTCCGAAAGCGACAACAGCAATAGATAGAAGAAGGCCAGGGCCACGCCCACCAGTGCGTATTGGACCGGGTGCACCGCCAGGCTCTTGAGCACTTCGAAGAGGAAGAACCCGGCGAACGTCAGCGCAATGAACAGCAGCGCGTATTTGATCGCCCGATCGCTCTTGAGGTATTGGTCCACCGGATCGACGAAACTCACGCCGAATGCACGGCTGCGGAATGCTTCGCAGCCATCGCTGGGCTCGCATGCCTGCAATGTTTCCAAGAGGTTGGTGGAGAAAAACGAGGTCTGCCAATCGGCACTGAAGCCCTGCTCGTTGACCTCGCGATCGACCGGCAGGTAGTTGCCGATAAAGCTGGGGTGCGGCCAGTCGGCGGAGAGGTGCACCTTGGTGGACTTGCCCACCGGCAGGATCTGCAATTCACCGGTACCTTGCAGGCGCAGGTCGAAACCGAAGGTCAGCTCGGGGCTGCCTTGGGCGGTGATCATGGGCAGCGGTACATGCACGCCTTGCCCAAGCCAGCCAAGCCGCGAGCCGGGAAGGAAGTCGACGGTCTGCTGGTTCAACGTCAGGGTCAAGGCATTCTCGATGCCGCGAATGTCGCTGATACCGACGCTCAGGTACGGCTCGTCAAAGCGATAGTCGGCGAAATCCTTCGCGGCGACGCCATAACGCTCCGGCACTTTGAAGCGCCCATCGATCCGATTGTCAGCGTGAAACAAGCGCGCCTCGTAGATACCCCGGGCGCGGGTTTCGGTGCGCACCTGGCCGTCGAGTTCGAATTGCTCCGGCAAAAAGTACAACTCACCACTTCGTTCGACGGTCTCCAGGAAACGCACGCCCGTCTTTTCGTTGGTATTCCAGACTTTCACGTCCTTGCGAAACGGCACGACGATCATCGGCCCGATCAGTTGCTGGCTGTGGCTGGAACTGCGGGCGATGTCCTGCAGCACCCCGTCGCGCAGCTCTTGGCGCTCATCGATAAGGCCGCTGATCATCAACAACGGAATCATCAGCAAGAGGATCAAGAGGGCAATCATGCCCAGTTTTATAGCGAGACTGCGGTTCATGTGAGGCTCTCCCTGTTCGAATGAGGGAGAGTCTGGCGTGGCCGTGTGGGGGGTTTATGGGGCGAATGTGGAGATTGTGTGGAGAATCGCGACCGGGAACCTGTGGGAAATCAGCAACAGTGGTTCAGGGCAACCGCAGCAGCACTTCCACCCCTCCCTCGACATTGCCTATGCTGAACGCCCCGCCATGCAACTGCACCACCTCCTCAACGAAGTTCAGCCCCAGGCCAGTGCTCTTGCGGCCGCTGTCCGGGCGAGGCAAGGAGTAGAAACGTTCGCTCAAACGGGGCAGCGCATAGTCGGGAATTGGCTCGGCCTGGTTGAACAGGCGGATCTCGACCGCGCTGCCGATACGCTCGGCGCTGAGCCGTAGCAGGCCCGCGACAGGCGTGAAGTCCAGGGCATTTTCCAGCAGATTGCCCAACGCCTGGCGCAACAGAAAAGGCTCCCCGGTCAGCGCCAGGTCGGCAGCGATGTGCTGCTCGATCTTTAACTGGCGACTTTCGATCCAGCCGCCACGCGCTTGCAACAACTCATCCATCAACGCCGTCACCGGCACCGCTACCACTTCCTCCAGGCCTTGCCGCTGCTCGACCTGGGCCAGGTTGAGCAAACGCTCGATCAACTGCTGCATCCGCACGCTTTCGCTGTCGATGTTGCTGACGAAACGCTGGTGCTGGGCGGCCGGCATGTCGCTCTGCAGCAGCTCGGCGGCGCCGCGAATCGCCGCCAGCGGACTCTTGAGTTCATGGGTCAGGGTATGTACGTATCGCTCGACATACGCCTTGCCTTCAAGCTGGGTGCGCATATGCTCCACCGCCCCCGCCAATTGTTCGAACTCGCCGCCGCGATAGTGCGGCACCTCCACCCGACGGCCCTGGCTGACCGCCTGGGCATAAGCCGTCAAGCGCCGCAATGCCGCGCTGAGCCACCACGACAGCAAGGCGCCGAGCAACAGGCCAAGGCCGATCAGACCGGCGCCGTAGGCGAGCAAACGCCGTTCCGTGCGGTCGACGTAAGGCTGCAAGGAGCTATTGGGCTTGGCCACCGTCACCACGCCTATGATCCGGCCGTTGTCACGGATCGGCGCCCCGACGTGCATCACCGAAGACGCCGGGTCATCCGGATCGCTGCGGGTCGAACGGGCGCCATAGTGACCGCGCAACGTCAGGTAGACGTCGTTCCAGCGCGAATAGTCCTGCCCCACTGCCGCGCCGCTGGAATCGAGCACCACGATGCCGTTGGCGTCGGTGACGTAGATGCGGTGGCTGACCTGGTTTTTCGGCAGCCCCCAGATTGTCGCGGCCGGCTGGCGCTCACCATAGGATTTGAGCAGTTGCGGCCAGCGGTTCTGGCTAAGCGTTCCGGCCTTGAAATCGTCCCGCAGGATCTCAGCCATCAGGTTGGCCGTGTCCACCAGGGTTTCCTCGGTGGACTGGCGCACACCGGGGCGGATTTCCTCCATGACCGTGTTGAGCACGAAATACCCGGCCAAGCCAATAAACAACACATAGGCAAGGAAGATACGAATGCCCAGTGACATCAGCTGTGCCCCGGGCTGTAGCTGTAGCCGAGCCCCCGATGAGTCTGGATCGGCTCGGCCTCGGCCCGGACCAGGCGCAGTTTGGCACGTAGGCTCTTGATATGACTGTCGATCGTGCGCTCGTAACCGGCGTCGCTGGCCACGCCCAGGGCATCGAGCAACTGTTCGCGGCTGAAGACCCGTTCGGGCTGGTCCAGCAAACAGTGCAACAAGCGAAACTCGTGGCGCGTGAGGTTCAGCGGTTTGCCGCGATAGTTGATCTGCACGCGATCAGGGTCGACCTGGAACAACGCTGTCCCCGTTTCGGCGATCGGTCGCGGCGCCACTCGCTTGAGGATGGCGCGGACCCTGGCGGCCACTTCCCGAGGGCTGAAGGGTTTGACCACGTAGTCGTCAGCACCAATCTCCAAGCCCACCACCCGATCAATCTCGCCGTCCCGAGCTGTAAGAAAGATGACCGGGACGTCGCTGAAACGTCTGAGATTCTTACACGTCTCAAAACCACTGATATCCGGCAGGCCTACATCGAGAATGATCAGGTCCGCCGGCGTGTTTTTCTGGTGCTCGAGGGCAGCTGCGCCAAGGCTCAGCCAAGTGGTGTCAAAGCCTTCGCCCTGCAGGGCAAACACCAGCGTATCGGCAATGGCGGCTTCGTCTTCGACAATCAGAATATGAGGCATGGCGTCCGAGCCCGACAGGAAAGTTGCCGGAACGGTGCCCCAAGCCTCGGGGCACGTCAATCGCGCAAATCAACAGTCCGGTTTATCCGCTGTAAACCGCCGTGCCGGGTTGACCGCCGCTTTGAATTCGCGCAAGGCCTTGGCGCCGATCAGTAGCGGGTAGTTGAAGCTGCTGCGGTCGGTCAGGTTGACCTCGACGGTGCGCTTGACGTTACCCAGGCACATTTCCAGTTCCACCACCGGACGTTTACTCGGGGCGATCTTTTCATCGTCGTCCTCGTCCTCTTCTGAACGGGTCTTGATCTTGCTGATGCGGGCAATCTTATGCTCATAGATCTTGTTGCTCGCATCTTTGGTTGCCAGGCGAAACCGTACCCAATCATCGCCGTCACGGGTAAACGTCTCGATGTCCTTGGCCGACAGCGAAGCGGTCAGCGCACCGGTGTCCATTTTCGCCTTGAGCACTTCGCCGCCCATTTCCGGCAGCGCTATGTATTCATAGCGCCCGTACAAGGTGGGTTCGGCGGCCAGTACTGGAAGGGCCACCAGGGAAAGCAGGGCTAGAACGGATTTCATGTAGGAGGCTTCCATTGTGGGAGTGGGATTTTAGACCGTGGTCCGTGAATTCGTTCGGTTAACTTCGACAGGGATGGCTACGGGAAATCCAGCCTATCGATCAAAAGGTGAAACATTCGTACATCGCGATTTGGCCTGTCGCTCGAAGCTGCTTATCATGGCCCGCCCACCCGTTTGCAAGAGTCATCTATGCGCCGCCTGCTCACCGGCTGTCTCGTCACCCTGTTGCTGCTGCTCAACACCTTGGTGCTGTTCGGACCGCTCATGGTGTTTGCGCTCTTGAAACTGGTCCTGCCCGGGCGTTTTCGCGACTACGCCTCGTTGGCGGTCATGTGGATCGCCGAGACCTGGGCCGAAATCGACAAACTGATCTTTGCCCTGTGCATCCCCACTCGCTGGGACATTCGCGGTGGCGAAGGCCTGCGCGGCGACACCTCCTACTTGGTGATCAGCAACCACCAATCCTGGGTGGACATCCCCGCTCTGGTCCAGGCCCTCAACCGGCGCACGCCTTTTTTCAAGTTTTTCCTCAAGAAGGAACTGATCTGGGTGCCCTTCCTTGGCTTGGCCTGGTGGGCGCTGGATTACCCCTTCATGAAACGCTACACCAAGGCCTTCCTGGCGAAGAACCCGGAACTGGCTGGTCGCGATCTGGAAATCACCAAGGCCGCCTGTGAGCTGTTCAAGCGCCAACCGGTCACTGTGGTGAACTACCTTGAAGGCACGCGTTACACAACGGCCAAAAGCCAGGCGCAGCAATCGCCCTTCGCTCACCTGCTCAAGCCCAAGGCCGGCGGGGTGGCATTCGTGCTGGCGGCGATGGGCGAGCAACTGGACGCGGTGCTGGACGTTACAGTGGTCTACCCGCAAGAGCGGATTCCAGGTTTTTGGGACTTGATCAGCGGGGCGGTGCCCAAGGTCATCATCGACATCCAGACCCGCGAACTGGACCCGACGCTATGGCAGGGCGATTACGAGAACGACCCCGTGTTTCGCCAGCACGTCCAGGACTGGGTCAACTTGCTGTGGGCCGAAAAAGATCGGCGTATTGCTGCGCTGCGCAGCGAAGGCCGGCTTGGGTAACACCTTCTAAGCTGAGAATTGAGGTTTATCGCGAAAAAATCAGATCACGCCATGGGTAGTTCCAAATCGAGATAAAAAACTGTCAGGGTTGACAGTAGCCCTCACCGGACACAGCCGTAACGATGTCGCCGAGAATTAAATTGGAGACATGCACATGCGATATTTCATTGGAGGCGGCGCGGGAATGATGCTGCTGATAATCGGCCATGTTCAGGCTGGAGAAGCTTCTTGTCCGGCCTTGACACAACTCCAGGACGACACTGCAACTGTCAATATCCAGGATGCTCCTGACTGGCAGAGCCAAACCATCGTGCAAGAGCTCAACCCTGCGTCACTACAATTTGACGAAGCGGAATTCGCGATCCAGGAACCAGACGAATATCAACAGGTCAGCGTGATTTACCAGCACTGCGAGACGAAACTTACCCTTGACTACCTTACACCGGGATTGAACGGTCATTGCACAAGCCTCGGCACCCGTGCTTGCCAATTTCGGAACAGCAGCGATTATTTCAGTCTCAGATTTTGATGAGTTCGTGGCGGATTTTCGAGGTCGCCACCTTCATCAGACACCTGCGCCAGCCGCACTGCGGGAAAGCCAGGCTGGCCGCCGCTGAAGAATAGCTTTTCTATCGCTCACAAGTTTCTACATAACAGAGAAACTTCCTACAGCAAACTCCGAAACTTCCAATTTCTTTTGTATTTATCTCACGCTAGAGCAGTGAGCCGATATATATCTATACATAATTACGGATTGACATAAAGGACTGTCAACTCTGACAGTAGCCCGACCTGGAAACAGCCGTAAGAATAGCCATGGGCCGAGCCAGGAGGCGCGACATGTTTAAGATACGAGCCGGCGGCGTGGGGGTATTGCTGTGGGTTATTGGCCAGGTTAACGCTGGCGAAATAACCTGCCCCGCGGCCACGGACATACACAGAAACATCGAGGCGGTAGAAGATGTTTATTTTGTCGAAGGGCACGATGAGTTCGAATGGCGGAGCGAAAACCTCGTGGATTTGGTCAACCCGAGAAAACTGTTATTCGAAGGCGCGGAATATGTACAGCACGAAGAGAGCGAGGACGAAGAAGAACTTGCCATTCGTACCACCATCACATGCCGATATGGCGATATGAATCTGGTCATGCAATACCCGCACGTTCAAGAACCCACCTTTTCGCCGTGGATAAACAATAACTGTAAAAGCCAGGATGTTAACGAGTGCCAACTCATCAATGCCGATTATTTTCAAGTCAGCTTTGATTAAGGTCAGGTACGTAGTCCGAGTTTCGCTACTCCAAACCTGCTCTGCCATTCCCGCTGGGGTTACCGTAAAGTGCGGCATCTTCTTACCAGAGCTTGCTCATGAATGTACAAATCGGTGGCGCCACCCTCGCCGTCATCCTGACCGGCATGCTGATTGTCCTGGGCGTCAATGAATGCCAGCGTGGCCCTTTGAATCCGGATCTTGCCGACAACCTCAGTGACGAGCAGAAGGCATGGCTGACGGTTGAACATCGCATCAAACGCTCGGACCCGGCCCTTACCGAAGTCATACGCAACCAGCAATCCTTGACCATCCTCTACCGTCCAGACGCTGCCACGCAGGCATCAGAACCGTGGGTGGAGCAAATGTTGCGCGTGGTTGGGCATGGCCTGGCCGCACTCAATAACGCGCCCGGCGCCAAGCAATACACACACGTCACGATCAAGGCGCGGATGCTTGTCGATGATGATGTGGAACTGGTCTACGACATGCCGGGTTTTGACGCCATCAAGACGCAACAGGGCGGCTACGTGACCTTTGCCAGCATGCCGCAAAGCATGGTGTACAGTCGCGAGGCCTTGACCCGGGCCCAGGAATATTGCCGTGGCCCCAGTGCCCGGGGATTTTATCCCGAATTCTGCGAACGGGTCCTGACACCGCAGGGTCCTGAATAAAAAGGGCGACACCACTGCCGCCCTTTTTCCGTCTTGCCTACAACCTTACGCCGCGCTGAACAACTTGTGCGGATCGATCACAAACTTCTTCGGCACGCCCGCATCGAACTCGCCATACCCCTTCGGCGCGTCGTCCAGGCTGATGACCTGCACACCCACGATTTCGGCAATGTTGATACGGTCCCACATGATCGCCTGCATCAGTTGGCGATTGTATTTCATCACCGGGGTCTGGCCGGTGTGGAAGCTGTGGGATTTAGCCCAGCCCAAGCCGAAGCGGATGCTCAGGCTGCCCATTTTCGCTGCGGCATCGACCGCGCCCGGGTCTTCGGTGACGTACAGGCCGGGGATGCCGATCTTGCCAGCGACGCGGACCACGCCCATCAATGAGTTGAGCACGGTGGCCGGGGCTTCGTGCTTGACGCCGTCATGGCCATGGCCGCGAGCTTCGAAGCCTACAGCGTCGACCGCGCAGTCGACTTCAGGCTCGCCCAGCAGCGCGGCGATCTGCTCATGCAGCGGAGTGTCCTGGGACAGGTCGGCAATTTCGAAGCCCTGGGCCTTGGCGTGGGCCAGGCGGACCGGATTCACGTCGCCGATGATGACCACGGCCGCGCCCAACAGGCGAGCGGACGCAGCGGCCGCCAGGCCAACCGGACCGGCACCGGCAATGTAGACGGTGCTGCCTGGGCCAACGCCGGCGGTGACGGCGCCGTGGTAGCCGGTGGGCAGGATGTCGGACAGGCAGGTCAGGTCACGGATTTTCCCCATGGCCTTGTCACGATCCGGCAGCTTCAGCAGGTTGAAATCGGCGTACGGCACCAGCACGTATTCGGCTTGGCCGCCGGTCCAGTCGCCCATGTCGACGTAACCGTAGGCACCGCCGGCACGGGCCGGGTTGACGGTCAGGCAGACGCCGGTGTGCATTTCCTTGCAGGAACGGCAGCGCCCGCAAGCCACGTTGAACGGTACCGACACCAGGTCGCCGATTTTCAGGTTCTCGACGTCGCTGCCCTTCTCGATCACTTCACCGGTGATCTCATGGCCCAGGACCAGCCCGGTCTGGGCGGTGGTACGACCGCGCACCATATGTTGGTCGGAGCCGCAGATGTTGGTGGAGACTACGCGCAGGATGACGCCGTGCTCGATCTTCCTGCCGCGCGGGTCCTGCATTTTGGGATAGTCGATTTTCTGTACTTCGACCTTGCCGTTGCCGAGATACACGACACCACGATTACCGGACATGCTTTCACCTCGCTGTTGTTTTTATGAAACTGCGCTGCCCAGGCAGGCAGCGCGTTGATTGCTCGGGTTGGTGCTTGTGGCTTGTTTCTGTGTTCGGTGCTTGTTTTGGTGTTGTCAGTAAAGGCCCTATCGCGAGCAAGCTCGCTCCCACAATGGACTGTTGGTGCGTCCAGAATCTGCAGGCCTACACAGATCCTGTGGGAGCGAGCTTGCTCGCGATGACGGTCTAAAGAACAACCGTGCGATTGGCGTTCAAGAACACCCTTCGCTCAATGTGATACCCCACCGCCCGGGCCAAGGTGAGCCCTTCGATATCCCTGCCCTTGGCAATCAAATCTTCGGGGTAGTGGCTGTGGTCCACCACTTCCACGCCTTGGGCAATGATCGGCCCTTCGTCCAGATCGTTGTTGATGTAATGCGCCGTGGCGCCCACCAGCTTCACGCCTTTGTTGTAGGCCTGGTGATACGGCTTGGCACCCTTGAACCCCGGCAGCAACGAGTGATGGATGTTGATCGCCTTGCCATCAAGCTTGCGGCACAACTCTGGCGACAGCACTTGCATGTAGCGGGCGAGGATCACCAGTTCGGCGCCGGTGTCTTCGATCACCTGCCACACCTGCCGCTCCTGGGCCGGTTTGTCGTTCGGGTCAAGGGGGAAATGGTAGTAGGGAATCTGGTGCCAGTCGGCCAACGGCTTGAGGTCTGGGTGGTTGGACACCACGGCCACTACGTCCATCGACAACTGGCCGATGCGCTGGCGGTAGAGCAAGTCGTTGAGGCAGTGATCGGCCTTGGAGACCATGATCACCACTTTGGGTCGATAGTTGGGCGGGGTCAGTTCGAAGACCATGCCAAAGGCTTCGGCACGCTCGGCCAGGCCGGCGCGGAAACTCTGCTCATCGAAACCGTCAGGCTGGCGAAACTCCACGCGAATGAAGAAGCGCGCCGAGAGTCGGTCGTCGAACGAGTGGTGTTCGGTGACGTAGCAGCCCTGCTCGAACAGAAAGCGGGTCACCGCGTCCACCGTGCCGAGCACGCTGGGGCAATCGGCAGTCAGGATCCATGTGTCTGGGGCGCGGCTCATTGCGGTGACTCCTGTTTGTTATGGACAAATCCCCCCGCTAAGCACAGAACCCCTGTGGCGAGGGGATTTATCCCCGCTGGGCTGCGGAGCAGCCCCTAGACCTGCTACTTCAGAGTGTCAGGTTGATCACATCAAGCTTTTGGGGCTGCTTCGCAGCCCAGCGGGGATAAATCCCCTCGCCACAACAGTGTTCAGCTTTAGCCTCTGTGTATCAGGCCTGCACGCTCAACCCATACTCCGCCGCGGCATCCTGCAACCACAGCCACCAGTAGTCGGAGAAGCTGCGGCGGATCAACAGTTCCCAGGTGTCTTCAGCCGTATGGCGGATCACCAGTTGCGACTTGGCGAACACCGTGCCCACGGCTTTGCCCACCGGGAAATTGCTTGGGTGTACATCGTAGCTGGTGGATTTCATCAGCACGTCGCGCACGTTCGGGCCGGACAGTTCGAGGATCTGCTGGCCGCCGCTGACATTGACGATCTGGATGTGCAGGTCGCCGAGGGCTTCACGCAGCTTTTGCTCGGCGGCGAATTCCTCGCCGGTGGGCACCACCAGCAGCCACTCATCCGGGCCGAGCCATTGCAGGCTGGTTTCGCCCTTGATGACGACGGTCAGCGCGGCCGGCAATTCCAGGCCCAGGGCCTTATGCACGCCAGCGGCGAACGCTGGGTCATGGCCGTCGCCACGAATGGTCAGGTGGCCCAGGAGTTTTTTCTCGCGCACGGTCACGCCGGCGTTCTTGCGACCCTTGCCCACCTGGCTTGCGAGGTCGGCATGGTGCAGCGACGACTCGGCCTTGGCCCCGGTGGTTGGGCGTTGTTGATACACGTTGACTGCGGTCATATGGAGCACCTGTCTGAATACTATTGAGCCAACCTTGTGGCGACCTTCAGGCCGTCATCGCGAGCAAGCTCGCTCCCACAAGGGTTACGCGATCAACTGTGGGAGCGAGCTTGCTCGCGATTGCGCCCCACAGGATCTCAAGCCAATCAGATGTTCTGCCGATCCCCCTTCGGATCGAAGAACACCGAAGAAACGATCTCTGCCTCGATCACCCGGCCGTCGGCCAATGGCGCGAACACCCGCTCGCCCAGGCGCTTCAAGCCACCCTTGACCACACCCATCGCAAACGAATAACCCAGAGAGTTATGCGCATAGCTGGAGGTGACGTGGCCGACCATCGACATCGGGATCGCCTGCTTGGGGTTGAACACCAGCTGGGCGCCTTCCGGCAGCCAGACATTCGGGTCGATCGGCTTGAGCCCCACCAGTTGCTTGCGATTTTCGCGCACGCAATCTTCGCGATTCATCCCGCGCCAGCCGATCCAAGAGAACGGCTTGGTGCGGCCGACGCACCAGCCCATGTTCAGGTCGTCCGGGGTCATCGAACCGTCGGTGTCCTGACCGACGATGATGAAGCCTTTCTCAGCCCGCAAGACGTGCATGGTCTCGGTGCCGTACGGGGTCAGGTTGTATTTCTTGCCGGCCTCGACGATCTGCTCGAGCACACCCATGGCGTAGTCGGCCTGCACGTTGATCTCGTATGACAGCTCACCGGTGAACGAGATACGGAACACCCGCGCCGGCACGCCGCCCACCAGGCCTTCCTTCCAGGTCATGAACGGGAAGCCGTCCTTGTCCAGGTCGATGTCGGTGACTTCGCTCAGCAGCTTGCGGCTGTTGGGCCCCGACAGGGTCATGGTTGCCCAGTGGTCGGTGACCGAGGTGAAGTACACCTTCAAGTCCGGCCATTCGGTCTGCTGGTAGATCTCCAGCCATTGCAGCACACGAGCCGCGCCGCCAGTGGTGGTGGTCATCAGGAAATGGTTGTCCGCCAGACAGGCTGTCACGCCGTCGTCGAAGACCATGCCGTCTTCCTTGCACATCAGGCCGTAGCGGGCCTTGCCCACGTCGAGCTTGGTCCAGGCATTGGTGTAGATGCGGTTGAGGAACTCACGGGCATCCGGGCCCTGGATATCGATCTTGCCCAGGGTCGAGGCGTCCAGCAGGCCGACGCTGTCGCGCACGGCCTTGCATTCGCGCTTGACTGCGGCGTGCATGTCTTCGCCGTTCTTAGGGAAGTACCAAGGGCGCTTCCATTGGCCGACGTCTTCGAACTCGGCACCGTTTTTTACATGCCAGGCATGCAGCGCGGTGAAGCGCACCGGCTCGAAAATGTGCCCGCAGTGACGGCCGGCCACCGCGCCGAAAGTCACCGGCGTGTAGTTCGGACGGAACATGGTGGTGCCCATCTGCGGGATGCTCACGTTCAGCGAACGGGCCGCGATGGCCAGGCCGTTGACGTTGCCCAGCTTGCCTTGGTCAGTGCCGAAGCCCAGGGCGGTGTAACGCTTGACGTGTTCCACCGACTCGAAGCCTTCGCGGGTGGCGAGTTCGATGGCGGCGGCGGTGACGTCGTTTTGCAGGTCGACGAATTGCTTCGGCGCCCGAGCGGTGGTTTTTTCGTGGGGCACCTGGAACAGCGCCAGGGTCGGTTCTTCGTGACGGCTCAGGGCTTTGGGCAACACGCCCTCCACTGCCTTGAAACCCGCTTCGCTGGCCGCGCGCACGCCGCCTTCGAAACCGTCGGCCAAGCTATCGCCGAGGCTGTACACGCCATTTACACCGCCGACGCACACCCGTTTCTGCGGAGCTTCGCCCGGTACGAAACCGAGGATGTCTTCACGCCAGATCGGCTTGCCGCCCAGGTGCGAAGCCAGGTGGACCACCGGGCTGTAGCCGCCGGAGCTCGCCACCAGGTCGCAGTCCAGCCATTCGCCGGGGCTGGTGACTGTATGGGCGCGCACATCGATCGCGGCAACCCGTGCCCCGGTGACGCGCTTGCTGCCACGGGCTTCGATCACGGCGCTGCCGGTAAGGATGCGGATGCCCTTGGCGCGGGCTTCTTCCACCAGTGCGCCACGTGGGTTGCTGCGGGCATCGGCCACGGCTACCACTTGCAGGCCGGCGTCGAACCAGTCCAGGGCCACGCGATAGGCGTGGTCATTGTTGGTGCTCAGGACCAGTTTCTTGCCCGGCGCCACGCCGTAGCGGCGGATGTAAGTAGAAACCGCGCCAGCCAGCATGTTGCCCGGCACGTCGTTGTTGCCGTAGACCAATGGCCGCTCGCAGGCGCCGGTCGCCAGCACCACGCGCTTGGCGCGGACCCGGTTGATGCGCTGGCGAACCTGGCCGATCGGAGCGCGATCACCCAGGTGATCGGTGAGGCGCTCATGGATGGTCAGGAAGTTATGGTCGTGGTAGCCGTTCACCGTGGCGCGAGGCAGCAACACCACTTCCGGCATCGAGCGCAGTTCAGCCACCGCGGCAGCGACCCACTCGGTCGCCGGCTTGCCGTCCAGACTCTCGCGGGAATCGAGCAGGCTGCCACCGAACTCTTCCTGCTCGTCAGCCAGGATCACGCGCGCACCGCTGCGGGCCGCGGCCAGTGCGGCGGCCAGACCAGCAGGGCCGGCGCCGACGATCAACACGTCGCAGTGACGGTTCATGTAGTCGTAGGTGTCCGGATCGTTCTCGGTCGGCGAGCGACCCAACCCTGCGGCCTTGCGGATGTACTTTTCGTAGGTCATCCAGAACGATTGCGGGTACATGAAGGTTTTGTAGTAGAAGCCCGGCGGCATCAGCTTGCCGCCGACCTTGCCGAGGATCCCCATCATGTCGTTGTTCACGTTCGGCCAGCCGTTGGTGCTGGTGGCGACCAGGCCTTGGTACAGCGCTTGTTGCGTTGCCCTTACGTTCGGAATCTGGGTGGCTTCGGTGGCACCGATCTGCAGCACCGCGTTCGGCTCTTCGGCGCCGGCGGCGAAAATGCCGCGCGGACGGGAATACTTGAAGCTGCGACCGATGATGTCGACCCCGTTGGCCAGCAGCGCGGCGGCCAGGGAGTCGCCCTCGAAGCCTTTGTAGGTCTGGCCGTTGAAGGTGAAGCTCAGCACTTTGTTACGGTCGATCCGTCCGCCGTTGGACAGGCGATTGATCTGGCTCATACCTTCTCTCCCAGAGCCTGCGCGGCCGCTTTCGGACTGTCAGCCTTGTCGGTGAATTGCGGCTTTTGACCGATCTTGTAGGTTTCGAGAATTTCGTAGGTCACGGTGTCACGGGTCGCGTTGAAGTACTGGCGGCAACCGGCGGCATGGATCCACAACTCGTGATGCAGGCCGCGAGGGTTGTCGCGGAAGAACATGTAGTCGCCCCACTCCTCGTCGGTGCAGGCGTTCGGGTCCAGTGGACGCGGGATATGCGCCTGGCCGGATGCATGGAATTCCTCTTCGGAGCGCAGTTCGCCGCAGTGAGGACAGAAGATGTGCAACATGGGGATTTCTCCTGTTAGTGGGCGACGGCAGCAGCGCCGTGTTCGTCAATGAGTGCGCCGTTGTGGAAACGGTCGATGGAAAACGGCGCGGCCAGTGGGTGCATTTCACCCTTGGCCAGGCTTGCGGCAAACACGTTGCCCGAGCCAGGTGTGGCCTTGAAACCACCGGTGCCCCAACCGCAGTTGAAGAACATGTTCGGCACCGGGGTCTTGGAGATGATCGGGCAGGCGTCCGGGGTGGTGTCGACGATGCCGCCCCACTGGCGGTTCATGCGCACCCGCGAGAGCACCGGGAACATTTCGACGATGGCCTGGATGGTGTGCTCGATCACCGGGTACGAACCACGCTGGCCGTAGCCGTTGTAGCCGTCGATACCGGCGCCAATCACCAGGTCGCCCTTGTCGGACTGGCTGATGTAGCCGTGTACGGCGTTGGACATGATCACACTGTCGATGATCGGCTTGATCGGCTCCGATACCAACGCTTGCAATGGATGGGACTCAACCGGCAGGCGGAAGCCCGCGAGCTTGGCCATGTGCCCGGAGTTACCGGCGGTCACCACGCCGACACGCTTGGCGCCGATGAAGCCCTTGTTGGTTTCAACGCCGATGCACACGCCGTTTTCCTTGCGGAAACCGATCACTTCGGTCTGCTGGATCAGGTCCACGCCCAACGCGTCCGCCGCCCGGGCAAAGCCCCAGGCCACGGCATCGTGACGGGCCACGCCGCCGCGACGCTGGACGGTGGCGCCCATCACCGGGTAGCGGGTGTTTTTCGAGCAATCCAGGTATGGGATTTCGTCGGCCACTTGCTTGGCATTGAGCAGCTCGCCGTCCACGCCGTTGAGGCGGTTGGCGCTGACGCGACGCTCGGAATCACGGATGTCCTGCAGGGTATGGCACAGGTTGTAGACGCCACGCTGGGAAAACATCACGTTGTAGTTCAGGTCCTGGGACAGGCCTTCCCAGAGTTTCATCGCATGTTCGTACAGGTGGGCCGACTCGTCCCACAGGTAGTTGGAGCGCACGATGGTGGTGTTGCGCGCGGTGTTACCGCCGCCCAGCCAGCCCTTCTCGACCACGGCCACGTTGGTGATGCCGTGTTCCTTGGCCAGGTAATAGGCGGTCGCCAGGCCATGCCCGCCACCGCCGACGATGACCACGTCATAAACCTTTTTCGGCGTCGGCGTGCGCCACATCCGCTGCCAGTTTTCATGGTGGCTGAGTGAGTGTTTGAAGAGGCCGAAGCCCGAATAGCGTTGCATAGTCATTTACTCCAAAACCGACTCAGCGATAAACCGGGAAGTCCGCGCACAGGGCCGCCACTTGCTGCGCGACATTGGCCTCGACATCGGCATCGCCGAGGTTGTCGAGGATGTCGCAGATCCAACCGGCCAGCGTGACGCACTGGCTGACCTTGAAACCGCGCGTGGTCACCGCCGGGGTACCGATACGCAGGCCCGAGGTCACGAACGGCGATTGCGGGTCGTTCGGCACGGCGTTCTTGTTGACGGTGATGTGGGCGCGGCCCAGGGCGGCGTCGGCGTCCTTGCCCGTCAGGCCCTGGCGAATCAGGCTGACCAGGAACAGGTGATTATCGGTGCCGCCGGATACCACATCGTAGCCACGCTTGATGAACACGCCAGCCATGGCCTGGGCGTTTTCGATCACTTGCTGTTGATAGGCCTTGAAACCTGGTTCCAGGGCCTCCTTGAAGCACACGGCCTTGCCGGCGATCACGTGCATCAGCGGGCCGCCCTGGGCGCCGGGGAATACCGCGGCGTTGAGCTTCTTCTCGATTTCTTCGTTGGACTTGGCCAGGATCAGACCGCCACGGGGACCGCGCAGGGTCTTGTGGGTGGTGGTGGTGACCACGTCGGCGTACGGCAGTGGGTTTGGGTACAGGCCGGCGGCAACCAGGCCAGCGACGTGGGCCATGTCGACGAACAGCAGCGCACCGACCTTGTCGGCGATCTGGCGGAAGCGTGGAAAATCCAGGGTCTTGGAGTAGGCAGAGAAACCGGCAACGATCATCTTCGGCTTGCACTCGACCGCCAGGCGCTCGACTTCGTCGTAGTCGATCAGGCCGGTGGTGGTGTCGATGCCGTATTGCACCGCGTTGTAGAGTTTGCCTGAGGACGACACTTTCGCACCGTGAGTCAGGTGACCGCCGTGGGCCAGGCTCATGCCCAGGATGGTGTCACCGGCTTGCAGCAGGGCCAGGTAGACGGCGCTGTTGGCCGACGAACCGGAGTGGGGCTGGACGTTGGCGTAATCGGCGCCGAACAACTGCTTGGCGCGCTCGATGGCCAGGGCCTCGACCTTGTCGACGTGCTCGCAGCCACCGTAGTAGCGCTTGCCCGGATAGCCTTCGGCGTATTTGTTGGTCAAGCCGCTGCCCTGGGCCTGCATCACACGCTTGCTGGTGTAGTTCTCGGACGCGATCAGTTCGATGTGGTCTTCCTGGCGTTGCTCCTCGGCATTCATCGCCGCCAGCAGTGCATCATCGTAGCCTTGGATTTGGTCTTGCTTGCTGAACATCGCGTCTCTCCCAGCGGCGGCGGTGCGCCTTTCGTCTCGGTGAGGCACGGACCGTTTCGGTCGTGCCCTTTGGATGCGATGGTATGGCCGGCGCAGGCAGGTCAAATGCCTATGGACGCCACGCAAAGGTGCGTTTACGACATGGGATCAAATGGAATCGAACACCTTCCCTTGTGGTGAGAGAACAAGGGTTATGCAAAGGCTTGGCGAACCGCGAGCAACAGCAGAAAGTGCGCGGGATAGAGCAGATAGGCCCAACGTCGCATCGGCACCGGATGAAAACGACCCGCGTGTCGCAAAAGCACCAGGCCCAGCCCTGGCGCGATCAGGCAAGCCACCAACCCCCACAACGCCACCGCATCCCCCAGCCACGCGGCGCCATACAGCACCCGCCATTGATTGGCCGCCACGCACACCAGTCCCGGCAGCAAGGCCAGAAACAGCGAGCGCTTGAACGCCAGCCATGTCGCCAGTGGCAGCAGCACCCCATAGAAGCCAAACATCAACCGCGACGAAAACAGCGCCGCCAGCAGCAACGCCATCGCGGCCAGGCATCGCGCTTCCAAGGTGGGCGTCTGCCAACAACGCGCTACCAATAACCCAAGCACCAACGTAGGCATGACATTCAAGGTGGCGGGGGCGGGAATGAACAAGCGGTAGGGAATTTCGCTGACGGCGCTGAACAGCAACAGCCAGCCCAGGTAGCGCCACGCATCGGTGCCGGCGGCGCCGCCGCTGCGCGCCAGGTTTGCCGCCATCGCCAGGCAGAACCACGGAAACGCCAACCTCCCCGGCACATACAGCCAATCGACGGAAAAACCGACATATCGCAGATGATCGAGGACCATCGACAACAGAGCCAGCCACTTGAGCAGGTCCAGGGCGCCGTCGCGTCGACTCATGTGCGTCGCGGCCCTGGGGCTTTGTGATTTTCTGACAGAAACATCCCGTATGTTCCCCCGCTAATCTTGGGTAAAGTGCGCACCAACATAGACCACGGCGTTGCGCACTCAAGCACGCCGGACCAAGGAACCCCCATCCGGGAATTCCGCCAGGGATCTCTTACCCAGGACTCTCTAATCAAGGAGCACGGCCATGACCGACAAGAGTCAACAATTTGCCAGCGACAACTATTCCGGCATCTGCCCTGAAGCCTGGGCGGCCATGGAAGAAGCCAACCAGGGCCACCAGCGCGCCTACGGCGACGACGAGTGGACCCATCGCGCGGCGGATGATTTCCGTGCCTTGTTCGAAACCGACTGCGAAGTGTTCTTCGCGTTCAACGGCACGGCGGCCAACTCCTTGGCGCTGTCCTCACTGTGCCAGAGTTATCACAGCGTGATCTGCTCGGAAACCGCCCACGTCGAGACCGACGAATGTGGCGCGCCGGAATTCTTCTCCAACGGCTCCAAGCTGCTGGTGGCACGCACCGAGAACGGCAAGCTGACGCCCGACTCGATCCGCGAGGTCGCCCTCAAGCGCCAGGATATCCACTACCCCAAGCCGCGCGTCGTGACCCTGACCCAGGCCACGGAAGTGGGCAGTGTCTACACGCCGGAGGAAATCCGCGCCATCAGCGTCACCTGCAAGGAGCTGGGCCTGAACCTGCACATGGACGGCGCGCGATTCTCCAACGCCTGCGCCTTCCTCGGCTGCACCCCGGCAGACCTGACCTGGAAGGCCGGCGTGGACGTGTTGTGCTTCGGCGGGACGAAAAACGGCATGGCGGTGGGCGAAGCAATTCTGTTCTTCAACCACGACCTGGCCGAAGACTTCGACTACCGCTGCAAACAGGCCGGGCAACTGGCGTCGAAAATGCGCTTCCTGTCCGCGCCCTGGGTCGGCCTGCTGCAAAACGACGCCTGGCTCAAGCACGCCCGCCACGCCAACCGCTGCGCGCAATTGCTGGCGGAGCTGGTCAGCGACATCGAGGGCGTGGAACTGATGTTCCCGGTCCAGGCCAACGGGGTGTTCCTGCAACTCTCGGAGCCGGCTATCGCCGCGCTGACGGCCAAGGGCTGGCGCTTCTACACCTTCATCGGCAAGGGCGGCGCACGCTTCATGTGCTCCTGGGATACAGAAGAGGCGCGGGTGCGGGAATTGGCGGCGGATATTCGGGAAGTGATGGCGGGCTAGGAAATATTGCAGGTTCACTTGTGGCGAGGGGATTTATCCCCGCTGGGCCGCGAAGCGGCCCTGAAATCTGCGGACGCGATGTATCAGATTGATCGAGTTGATTGCTTTAGGGCTGCTTCGCAGCCCAACGGGGATAAATCCCCTCGCCACAAGAGCTCATCGCGCGCCTGAGAGAACGGATCAAAACTCGATCCGCACATCCCCCTTCGGCACGCTGCAGCACGACAGGATATAACCCTCGGCCTCGTCGTCCTCGGTGATCCCGCCGTTGTGCTCCATCTCCACTTCCCCGCCTAGCTTCAACACCTTGCAAGTGCCGCAGATGCCCATGCCACAAGCCTTGGGGATCATCAGGCCGAGCTTGGCGGCGGCCGCGTGGACGGTTTCGCCCGGTGCTACGCCGATGCTCTTGCCGGAGGCGACGAATTCCACTTGGTGCAGGTCCGCCTGGTCAACTTCCGGTGCGTCAGCGGCCTGTTCGGCCTGTTCCACCGCATCGGCGCGGGCTTCCGGTGGCGTGGCGCCAAAGGATTCCTCGTGATAACGCTTCATGTCGTAGCCGGCGGCTTCCAGCAGGCGCTTGACCGCACTCATGTACGGCGTCGGGCCGCAGCAGAACACTTCGCGCTCGAGGAAATCGGGCACCATCAATTCCAGCATCTTGTGATTCAAGTATCCGCGGTACCCGGCCCACGGCTCGCCCAGGCCATGTTTTTCGCAGATCAGGTGCAAGCTGAAGTTGTCGATCCGCGACGCCATGTGCTCCAGCTCGCGGTGGTAGATGATGTCCTTGGGCGAGCGAGCGCTGTGGACGAAGGTCATGTCGACGTTGGCGTTGGTATCGTAGAACCAACGCGCCATGGACATGCACGGCGTAATTCCCACGCCACCGCTGAGGTAAAGCACTTTCGGACTCGGGAAATCGATGGCGTTGAACAGCCCCACCGGCCCGTGCACCGCCAGTTCCTGGCCCTCGTGCAGCGTATCGTGCAGCCAGTTGGAAACCTTGCCCCCCGGCACGCGCTTGATGGTCACCGAGAAGCTGTAGGGCACCGACGGCGAACTGGAAATGGTGTAGGAACGCATGATCGGCTGGCCTTCGATTTCCAGCTCCAGGGTGACAAATTGCCCGGGCTTGAAAAAGAACATGATCGGCTGGTCGGCCATGAAACAGAATGTGCGCACATCCCAGGTTTCCTGGATGACTTTGACGCAACGAACGATATGTCGGCCATTGGCCCAGGTCTGGGTGGTGACCGGGTTCAGGAAATTATTGGACATGCTGATCTCCACGGCCGACTGTCGGCCTTAATGATGGCGATTGTGCTTAGGCGCCTGTACCGCCATTTACCTATCTGCGACATTCACATACTTATCGCGACCAGCCCCCAACTACCGGGGCTTGCGCGTCGGGAACAGATTGGGCCATGTCGCCCATGGATAAGGTTGCGCCCCTGCGCGGCCCCACACTCGCCCCAACAGACAATCACAAATTTCTGCCTTGCGTAGCACAACCGATCAGCCACTTTTTTGATGGTCTCGTAGAGGACCATGAGGACAAAACGATGGACGTCACCACCACCCTGAGCCTGGGCGATCCGCTGGAACCCGCACGCAAGGCCACCGCGCAGATGCTGCAAGAGCGCGAGCGCACCTTTTCGCTGCCGCAGCCGTTCTACTCCGATGAGCGCTTGTTCGATATCGACATGCAGGAAATTTTCCAGAAGGAATGGTTGATCGCCGGCATGACCTGCGAAATCCCGGCCAAGGGCAACTACCTGACGCTGCAGATCGGCAAGAACCCGATCATTGTGATTCGCGGCGCCGAGGGCGTGGTGCATGCCTTCCATAACGTCTGCCGCCACCGTGGTTCGCGGCTGTGCACCAGCGACAAGGGCAAGGTCGCCAAACTGGTCTGCCATTACCACCAGTGGACCTACGAACTGGACGGTCGCCTGCTGTTCGCCGGCACCGAGATGGGTGCCGACTTCGACATGAAGCAGTACGGCCTCAAGCCGGTGAACGTGAAGACCGCCGGCGGCTACATCTTCATCAGCCTGGCCGAGAACCCACCGGCCATCGATGATTTCCTGTCGACCCTGAACCACTACATGGAACCCTACGACATGGAGAACACCAAGGTGGCGGTGCAAACCACCTTGATGGAAAAGGCCAACTGGAAACTGGTGCTGGAGAACAACCGCGAGTGCTACCACTGCAACGCCTCGCACCCTGAACTGCTAAAAACCTTGCTGGAATGGGACGACGTCACCGACCCACGCGCCGACCAGGCGTTCAAGGACCACGTGGCCGCTTCCGCCGCCGCTTGGGAAGCCGAGAAGATCCCTTACGCCCACGCCAGCTTCGGCCTGCGCAACCGAATCGTGCGCATGCCGCTGCTCAAGGGCACCGTGTCGATGACCATGGACGGCAAGCAGGGCTGCGCCAAGCTGATGGGCCGCATCAAGAACCCGGACCTGGGCTCGATGCGCATCCTGCACCTGCCGCACTCGTGGAACCACTGCATGGGCGACCACATCATCGTGTTCACCGTGTGGCCGATCAGCGCCCAGGAAACCATGGTCACCACCAAGTGGCTGGTGCACAAGGACGCGGTCGAAGGCGTCGACTACGACGTAGAGCGCATGCGCCAGGTCTGGGACGCCACCAACGACCAGGACCGTCGCCTGGCCGAGGAAAACCAGCGCGGCATCAACTCCACCGCCTACCAGCCGGGCCCGTACTCCAAGACCTATGAGTTCGGCGTGGTGAATTTCGTGGATTGGTACAGCGAGCGCTTGCTCAACAACCTGGGGGCCGAACCTGCGCCGTACCTCAAGGGCGTTCCGGTCCAGGGCTAAGTCAGAAGCATCGTTGGATCGCCGCCCGGAGCAAGCTCGCTCCCACAGGTTCTGTGACCGACACAGAACCCTTGTGGGAGCGAGCCTGCTCGCGATAGCGGCCTGACATTCACCGACTACCTGGACGACCACCGCACACTGCCATCCTCCCCATAAAACGTCTCGACAATCTCCTCCCCCCTCAGCTGAACCTTCACATACCCATTCAACACCCGCTCCGGATACGTCTCGTCCCCCGCCAGTTCAGTTTCCGACCATAGCACCCGGGCATGCCCGTTCAACTCGCTGGTGGTGCCATAGGGAATCGCCCCGTGCCCGGCGCAGCGCGCATGCAGCCCACCTTGGGGTGCGTAACAGATGCCATTGTGCAAATGGCCCCAATACCAATAATCCGGCTCGCGCCCCAGGGCGTCGCAGACTGGTTGATAAAGCGCAGTCTTGTTGTGCCCTGAAATATCGAAGCCTTGGTGATGACTGAGCACCATGAGCTTCTTGCGCTTGGGCAGGGTTTTCATCCACTCGATCTGCTGGGTGTTGAGGGTGCCGTCCATGTACAGGTTCATTGCGTCCGAAGCGTAGGCACTGTCGAGCCCGACCACCAGCCAGTCGTCGTTGTACAAGGCGAAATAACTGGTGCCCTGTTGCACCGGAAAACGCGACGCCAGCTCCTTGAAGTAGCCATGGGCGCCGCTGTACATCTCATGGTTGGAGTTGAGGGTGAACGACCCATGCTTGCCCTGCGGCCACCCGGCCATGTCGACATCTTCCTGGGAATGCGTGCCGGCGTAGTAGACATCGCCCAGGTGGATGGTGAAGTCAGCCTGGGCCAGTTGCATCTGGTTGGCGACGGCCACCGCGGGTGCGTGACTGTCGAACGGCCCGGTGCCCCAGTCGCCTGCGATGGCGAGCACCACGTCGTTGTCCATTTTCACCAGCGCCGGGGTGGTGGCGAATGTCGCGTGGTGGCGCAGGTTTTCAATCCATTTGAGCAGCGCCTCGCTCCACAGCAGGTCCAGCAATTCCCATTTGCGGCACCCCAGCAAGGTGCCGTCCTTGAGTACTCGGGTGCGTAGTTCGTCTTCGCTTTGCGGCAAGGCGCTGGCGTTGCCGATCTTCAGGATCGACAAGCCATGAGCGAGCTCCCAGGGCACGGCCGGCTCATCGTCCGGCAGATCGCCGTGATCGATGACGTGCCTGGCCTGGTCATGGCCTCGCTGCAGCAGCTTGACGATGGCCTGGAATTCCTCCGGTTCAAGATCGTTGACGAGTTTTTTCCAGGACATTTCCAGCCGCGTGACCAACCCATGCAGGCGGACCTTGACCTTGTCGAACTCATGTTCCCAATGATGCAGTAATGACATGTGGACGCTCCTTCGTTGTGCCCTGGACTACAGGGTCTTCATGAATTCGATCAGGGCCCGCTTGTCGACGTCCGACAGTTGCGTGCCATATAGGTGACCGCCGTTGTGATTGCCTTCCAGGCGGGTGTCGTATTTGAAATCGGCCGACGCCTTCATCTGCGCGCCGCTGGTGATGAAGCCGACCTTCTGCGGATCGTAGATATCGGAGCCGGTGTAAAAGACTTGCGGACGCTGCTCCGGCGCTTGCAGCAAATCCCACAAGGTCGGGACCGAGCCGTTGTGCAGGTACGGCGCACGCAACCAGATGCCGTCGGTGGGCGTGTTGCTGTAGCTCTGGGTCTTGCGGTAGGCGCCGAAGTCGAACGGCGGTTTCTTGAAGCCGTGGAACGCGCTCACCAGGCCGGTGGTAAAGGAGTTCAGGCGATGGGGATCGGTGCCCAACTGGTCGATATTGGTGGTGACTTGCCCGGTATCGCTGCGCCCGAAATCGTGGCAACCGGCGCAGTTTTGATCCCAGATCGGCTTGCCCTGGGCAACTTTTCCTTGGTCCAGGGCGAACGGCCACGCCGGCGCCTTGTGGCCAAGCAGCCAGTTGGTCACGCGGTTGAAACTAGGCGGCAGTACCGATCCCGGCGTCGCTCCCACGGCCATGGCGGCGGCGTAGTTGCGTTCGTGGATCTTGTTGTTATTGCCGTCCCAGTGCAGGAACATGGACTCGCGAGGTTTCTGGTTCCACACCTGGGGCAAGTCCACGGTGCCGATGGTGGAGTCATCCGGGAAGCCAAAGACCACCATCTTGGTCGGGTTGAAGGTGTCGGTCCGCCCTGGCCCCTGGGCCGGACGCAGCTTCTGCCAGGCATAGGCCTGCTTCTGCTTGAGCAACGCGCTTTTTGCCATTGGGATGATCAGGTAGCGGTTGTAGAGCTTTTCGAAAAAGCCCAGCTGGAACTTGCCGTTGATCGCCGCCATGACGGCGTCGGGGGTGAATTTCGGGTCGCTGGCACACTCGTAGGCGAACCATTGAAAGGCTTGCAGTTGCAGGGTATTGGCCGGCGCGGCGGCGACGGGCACCGCGACGTCGGAGGCATTGGCCCGATACGAACCGGTATGGCACAGGGCGCAGTTCGGCTCCACGGTGGGGTAGCCGAGCTGCCGCTTGGCCATGCCGATGGGCAGGTCGTTGCCATTTTCATAGAGAAAACCGAACACCTCGTAGCCGCCTGGCTTGGGCATTTTTTCCGGACACATCTGCGGCAGCACGGCGAACAGGTAATAGGGAATCCGCGCCTCGATGCCCAGGCCGATGGCGGCGTATTTGTAGTGATCTTCATCGGATGCAAAGTCCGGTTGCGGCACTTCCCGGATCATCTGGTACCAGGTCTGGTAGCCGATGAAACCCAACAACAAGACCACCACCAACGTGCCGACCCTGAACGCGTGGCTCTGCCAGCGCAGCGCCCAGCCGGCGCGCCACTCGCGCCAACCGGCCTGGAGCAAGGCCAGCGGACGGTTGGCCACCGGGCTGCCCAGGTAAAGCAGCACGCCCAGGATCAGGAACATGCTCAGGTCGCCCATCAACATCGGCACGAACAACGAGCCCTGGTTGTTGGTGTTGATCAGGTAGATCCAGAACACCACCGCCACCAGCCGCGACAGCACGCACAACCACGAATGCACCACGAAACGCGGCGCGTTGAAGCCCGAAGGCATGTAGAACAGGCTGATCCCCACCAGCAACATGCCGGTGTTCTCCAACCAGGGATCGGACAGCACGGGCGGCAGGCCAAGCATGGACGTCAGCAACGCCGGCGCGAACAGCGCCGGGATCGCGAAGACCATGTTCATGACGATGCCGATCCAGATGATGCGTTGGAACCAGCGGATGTGAGCGTTCATGGCATCCTTTTCCTTATTCTTGACTCACCACAAAACCCATGTGGCGTGGGAGCTTGCTCCCGCTGGGCCGCGTAGCGGCCCCCAAGACTTCAAAAGCGACGACTGCTTCGCAGCCGAGCGGGAGCAAGCTCCCTCGCCACCGAGGGCAGCCAGCTAGCCCAGCGCCGTTTTCTCCAGGTGCTCAAGAATGATCGGATACACATCCACCACCGCATCCTTGCCGAACATGCAGTCGATGTGACCGTAGCCGGGTATCTCGTGGCGGCTGAACAGTTGCGGGCCATGCATGTCGCACAGCCGCTCGTAGGTCTTGAGGGTGCTTTGCGGCAGGTAGCACTGGTTGTCGGCACCGCTGATGAAGCAGATCGGCAAACTCAACCGATCGAAATGCGGCATGTAGACGTCGTTGCCCTTGAAGTCCACCAGATGCCCCTTGCGCACGATCAACGCCAGATGCTCGAAGGTCTGGATGTTCGACTCGCCGAACAATTCGTGCAGGTTGTCGTGCAGGGTTTCGTTGAGGGTGTCGTGGCGGTACAGCGAGGCGTACATGAACGTGATGCGATGACAGACCGGGTTGGTGCAATAACCCTGAGCCTCGATCCGGGCATAGCCATTGAGGGCCTTGTCGTAGAGTTTGTTGAACCAGCTTTCCTTGGTGTCGGCGTAGGCCGTCATGGATTTGATGCCGATGGCATCGAGCACTCCCGGCAGGTGCAGACCGGCCTTGAGCCCCGTGGCGGTGGCGACCACCGTGTCGGCCGCGATCTGCGAGCAAACCACCGAACGCACGCCCTGCAACCCGGCGAGCATCGACATGAAGAAGGTCGTCGCGCCATAGCAATGCACCACGCATTGCACGTCGCGGGCCAGGGTCGCCTGCTGGATCTGCTCGATGGCCGCCTTGAAGTCGTACTGGGCCACCTGGTCGCCATTCCATTCATGCTTGCTGGCCGGCAGCAGGATGCTGACGCGCAGGTCCAGTAGCCAGACGTCATATTCGTGCTTGCACAGGTACTCCAGCAGGTTGGTGTGGATGGTGTCGGTGGAGAAGATATTCGAGCCCACGCCCAGGCCATGCACCAACATCACGGGGCCCTTGCTGCCAGCTTGGTAGCGGGTCAGGCGAAGCTCGACGTTATCTTCGGTCTGGAAGAAATGCACCACCGGGGCCGGCGCATCCAAGGGGCGTTTCAAGCGTGGCGGCGCGTCCGGGTTGAAGTAGACGTCGCCGGAGAAGACGCCGCCGTAGCTTTCCCACAAGATACCCGCGAAGAACTTGCCGAACCGCGCCAACGCCTCCACGCGCTCACGCTCATTGCGGGCGTTGAGCACTTTCATGGTGGTCATCTGCCTGGCGAAGTCGGCCGGCAGAATGTGCATGACGCCGGAGCCGAGCACCGCGCCGGTCTTGTCCGGCCCGCGATAAAGCGTGACGTACAGCGTGCTGGTGTCGTGCCAGATGTTCAGCACGCCGTTGTCCTCGGGCACGGTCTTGAAGGCGCTGAAGTAATAATCGCTGCCGTCTTCAGCGGTCAGCTTCATGTCGTAGTTCATGTGCCGCACGCCGACCTGTTCCTGGTATTGCTCGAACAGGTTGAATACGCCATTGCTGGCAACCAGGGGCTTGGGCGACAGCAGCGGCGCATCGAGGGTGCCCACCAGCGTCGCGGCGTGCTCCGGCTCCTTGATCAGGCGATTGAGGTCGGCGGCGGTGATGGTCAGGGTGAACTCAATGGGTGAGTTATCGGCCTGGCCGCGCTTGGCCGCCGCTTCGTAAAGGCTGAGGTCGGTGCCTTGGGGCTGGGTGAACGCCGTGGAGAAGAAGCCCTTCATGGTTTCGGTGAACTGCACGCCGAGGGTTGGCGCCGCCACCGGTTTGCGCGGCGCCGACGGTAGCGTGTAATCGATCAGCCAGCCGCGATCAGCCGCCAGCAGCCCCATGTTGCGCTCACTCACTGCTGAAATCGTCAGCAAGGGATTGACCGCCAGAGAGGTCGGAATCACCGAGCCGTCCGTCACATACAGGCCCGGGTAGACGTCGGTGCCGCTGGCGCCGCTGAACACCTGGCCCTTGTGGTTGACCACGCCCTGGACCGCGTCCTCGCCCATCACGCAACCGCCTAGTGGATGAACCGAAACGATGCTGTGCTTGAGCAACTTGGTCCAGATCGGATTCTCGACCCAGATCCCGCCCAGGGCCTTGGTGCTCTGGTGCAGACGCTCGTTGCCAAGGGTGACGTTTTCCTGCTCGCCGACACCGGGCCAGTCGATGCGCAGTTGGTCCTTGTTATCGAGCACCATGCGGCCCTTGCCGTTGTCATGGCTCATGATCAAATAGGTCTGCATGTTGTGCAGCGCGCCGTAATACGGCCCACGCAGGAAACTCTCGGCCTCGCGGCCCTTGTACTTGAGGCTGGCACCGAAGCCGGTGTCGGTGGGCACGCCGATCGTTTCGGCGAACGCCGCCATGCTTGGCACCATGGCTCGGCCGAGGGC
This sequence comes from Pseudomonas sp. E102, assembly GCF_052660185.1. Taxonomy (NCBI): domain Bacteria; kingdom Pseudomonadati; phylum Pseudomonadota; class Gammaproteobacteria; order Pseudomonadales; family Pseudomonadaceae; genus Pseudomonas; species Pseudomonas sp. E102. The sequence goes on along the minus strand of NZ_CP084025.1, from coordinate 5,432,039 downwards.
GCCGGGGATCGAGCCTTCCTCGATCACCATGCGGCTGCGCCAGTCGCCCTCGGTGCGCATGTCGATGATCGACGTAATGCATGGCCCCACCGGCTCGAGTTCCTTGGCCGAATGGGCACCAAAGCCGATGCCGTTGATCACTTGATCGCAGTTGTGGCCGAAACCGAGGATGTCACCGTTGCCGCTCATGTTTTCGCCCAACTGGGCGGACATCGACAGGCCCTTGTCCCGCGAGCGCAGCATGATTTCGGTGGAACCCAGGGTGCCGGCGGACACCACCACGATGTCCGCGCGCACAAAGAGCGTCGGCGCCGAAAACATTTCGCGACCGCTGTCCAGGTATTGGAAATGCACGATCCAGCCGTCACCCTCGCGCTCCAGGTGACGCACCTCGGCCTGGCAGAAAATCTCCGCGCCATGGTTCCAGGCATCCGGCAGGTAGTTCATCAGCGTGGTGTTCTTGGCCTTGTTGTTACAGCCCGAGACGCAGTCGCCACAGCCATTGCACGGCAGTTGCTCAACGCCGACGTGATTGAGATTGTTGGGCAGCTTGTCGAAGGTGACGTTGATCGGCGGTTTGTAGAAGTGGGCGCCTTGCTTGAGGTAGTCCGCCGACTTCTTGTGGGCGTCGAGCTTGGGCAGGTTCGGCGAGGACGCCGGATAAGGGTTGGACTTGAGCATTTCACGGGCCCGGGCGTAGCCGTCCTTGAGCAACGTATCGCTGTGCTCGCGCATCGCCAGGGGCCAGCGCGGGTCCTCGAAGACACCGGGCTCGGCTTCCAGCGCAACGTTGGCGTTGATCAGCGAGGTACCACCCAGGCCACACCCGACCACCACGTTCTGCTGGGCGTTGACGTGCAGGTCGAACAACCCGGTGCGCGAACCGATGTGGCCGTCCGGGTCATGCACCTGCAATTCTTCGGTGGCGGCGAGCAAGGTATTGGGATACTCGCCGGGCTGGATCTCCCGGCCGCGCTCCAGCAGACAGACCTTGCGCCCGGCCCGGGACAAGCGTGACGCGGCGATACCGCCGCCGTAGCCGGAACCAATGACGATAACGTCGTAGTGCTCCTTGATTTCACTGATGGGGGTCGAGATCCGTGTCATGTTCAAGTCCTCTCAGGCAGAAGGGGCAACTCTGCGGTTGCCTGTAAATTCACAGGCGCAGGAACGCCTGGCCACTATCCCGTATGGGTTGAAGCGGCAGTCAACGGTGACTGGGGAAAAGCTCAGGTGTTATAGGCGTGCACGCTGATTGGCCCCGCGACGATGGGTGCGTCGAAGCGGCGAGACGGCAGGCGTGGGGATGCATGTCGGGGCTGAAGCGGGAAACGGTTGGGGGGCCTTGCTATCCATCGTGCGTTCTCCCTGAACCAGATATGGATAATGTTCGCTGTCCTTGTGCCATGAGTGAAGACAGGCGACACCCCTACGTCAAGGCAGTTCCTTAGAACTGTATGAAATTTGATCTATCGCGATTAGCACTAAGCCGGCCGTGGCTCCCAGAGTTCCGCGAACAAGTTATCTACATGACCACCCACAGCCAATGGGGACAAATGTGCACGCGCCGGCAATTTACCGAAGGCAATGTGAATAAAATCCGTGACTTATCAAACGGCAACAATTTCCTGACGGTGTGACTGTTTTTTGATCAGCACTCTGAGAGCCTTTGATTTAAAGGGCTACAGGGCATAGCGAACACCTTATCCACAGAAGCGCCAACAGGGTTTGGGGGTAACTTTGACGGTTTTGTGGAAAACCCATTTCACGCCCTATAGATCCGTGTTTTCCAGTGGTTTTCCGGGTGACGGCGCGAATCTGGCTATTATTTGATCAGCGCCGTGAAAGCCTCGAAGCGCTTGGCCTGTAGCGGAGAGCGAACATCTTATCCACAGAAGCGCCAACAGAGATTGGGGGCAAGTTTTGCTCGAAGCGGGGTTTTATTCACGGAGAAAAGCCAATAAAAACCGTAAGTTAGGCTGGCTGTTTTTTGATCGAAGGGCTACAGCGCCTGATTGGCGTGGGCCGTAGCGAGGGGCGAACAGGTTATCCACAGAGGCGCACACAGGGATTGTGAGTAACACCGAACCAACTATGGGAGCGAGCCTGTTCGCGAAGACGGCGCATCGGTAGATACCTTCAGCGGCTGACGGAATGTCTTCGCAAGCAGGCTCGCTCCCACAGGGTTTTGTTTTGAATTAGGTTTAACGAACTACCCCTTCCTCTACCAACAATTTGAGAATCGCCTCTGCCCCTGCCTCCGGGCTCACGCCCTTGAGCACCTGCCCGCCCCCGCCGCTGGCCTTGGCCGTGGCGGCTTTCATGCGATCGGCGCCGCTCTTGGCCTTGATCACTTTCAGGCGCTTGGGCCTTGGCTTGGCCGGTTGCAGGGTCGCCACGGCCAACAACGTATCGTCAATGACCTCGACCTCTTCAGCATGCAACGCCCCACGCCGCGCCGGGCCGTAGGCGCTTTGCCGAGGTTTTGGCGCGGCGTTATCCACAGTGGCGAGAAATGGCAGGCGCACCTTGAGCCGCCGCCGCTGACCACGGGGCAAGGCTTGCAATACCAGGGCCGCGCCGTTTTCGATGGATTCGACCTGGGCCAGCCCCACCACCAGCGGCCAACCGAGGCTCTCCGCCAGCAAAAATGGAAGCATGCCCGAACCTTCGCCGGTTTCCGCCTGGCTGCCGGTCAGCACCACCTGGGCGCCGGCGTCACGCAGATAGTCGGTGAGGGCCGGCAGCGCGTCGGCTCCGACGGGGTTTTCCAGGACGTGAAGTTCATCCAGCCCCATGCCCAGATAAGCGCGCAACGCCGGTTCCGCCACATCCCCGGCATGCAGCACTTGCAGGTCGTTGCCGGCCAGCTGCAGGCCCAGTTCCACGGCACGGGCGTCTTGCTCGGCGCGCCGTGGCCGACCGGAGGTCGGGTGGGCGCCGATGGAGACAAGGCTGATCACTTGGGTACTCATGAACGTTTCCTTAGCTTAAGCCGCATCGCGCCTGGCTTCGTTGCGGTAAGCCTCTACCGCCGCGATCAGGGCCTGGAGAATCGCCGCGCTGTCACCGATCACCGACAGGTCCGCCCGTTTGATCATGTCGCAGCCCGGATCGAGGTTGATCGCCACCACCTTGTCGCAGGCGCCGATGCCTTGCAGGTGCTGGATCGCCCCAGAAATCCCGACGGCCACGTAGACCCTCGCCGTGACCCAGGTGCCGGACGCACCGACCTGGCGATCCCGGGCCATGAAACCGTCGTCCACCGCTACCCGCGAGGCACCCTCGGTCGCGCCCAAGGCCGCCGCTGTCCTGTGGAAAAGCGCCCAGTCCTTGACGCCGTTGCCGCCGGAGAAAATAAACTCGGCCTCTGCCATCGGAATCGCACCCGGGTCAACCGCCACCGCGCCGAGGTCTTCAATGCGCGACAGGCTGCGCGCCACGCTTGTGGATAACTCCACCGGCAGGGCTTCGTGACGGGTTTCGCTGACCGGCTCGGCGCATTCGGCTGCGGCCAGGATCAACCGCGCCAATGGCCGTGCGAGGTCTTGCAGCCCCGCACCGGCGCGGCCGATGCAGGCCTCGCCCTGGACCTGCCAGACCCGCGTGGCCGGGCGTTCGCCCAAGGCCGCGGCAAAGCGCCGACCCAGTTCGCCACCACCGCTGCGGCTGTCGGGCAGCAGCCAGTGGCGTGGGTTGAATTGGTTATCCACAGCCCGTAACCCTTGCACCCGCTGCTCCGGTGCATAACCGCTGAATTCCTCGCCATCGAGCACCAGCAAGCGGTCCACGCCCGCCGTGGTGAAGGTGTTCTCCTTGTGCTCGCCGAAGACCACGGCCAGCACCGCCCCGTCACTGCCGGCCAGCTGATGGGCCAAGCCCAGCAAATCGCGGTCGTGGCTGCTGAGGCGGCCGCCGACCATATCCGGCACAACGCTGATGTAGAACGCCGGTTGCACGACTTGATGCAGCGGCAATTGCACTTGCGTCGCGGCGGTGCGTTTGGTTGCACCGCCCTGCTGGGCACCGCTACGGTCGATGCGCTTGATGCCGTTGGGGCCGATGAAACCGACGCCATGGACGTTCTTGCGAATGACGCCGTTGGGCCCCATCCAGCTGTGCTGCACCGGTTGCATGGCCGTGTGCAACGGGTGCAGGCGGTTGCGGGCAATCCACTCGGCGCGAGGGTCGCGGCGGATGATGTCGCTCATTAATGCACCTCCGCAGGTTCACGTTTGGCCGGCGCCACAGGCTTGCGCGGCGCAGCCTCTTCAAGCAGCGCGTCGGCCACCAGTTCGGCAATGTCCTTGATCATCGGCCGAGGTTCGACCACGCCTTCGAGCATCGCGGTGCATTGTGGACAACCCACCGCCACCAGCTCGGCGCCGGTTTCACGGATGTCTTCCATGCGCATGTCCGGGATGCGCTGCTTGCCCGGGATGTCGGTGATCGGCGCGCCGCCGCCACCGCCGCAGCAACGGGAACGGAAACCGGAACGCTGCATTTCCTTCACCTCGATGCCGAGCGCACGCAGCACTTGGCGCGGCGCTTCATATTCGCCGTTGTAGCGGCCCAGGTAGCAAGGGTCGTGATAGGTCACGCTGTCGCCCTTGTGCTGACCAAGATTCAGGGCGCCGGCGTCGATGATCTCGGCCATATAGGTGCTGTGGTGCTGCACCAGGTAATTGCCATCAAAGGCACCGTATTCGTTTTTCAACACGTGGAAGCTGTGGGGGTCGCACGTGACGATGCGGTTGAAGCTGTATTTGGCCAGGGTCTGGATATTGCGCTTGGCCAATAGCTGGAACGTCGCTTCATCACCCAGGCGCCGGGCCACGTCGCCGCTGTCGCGCTCCTCGAGACCGAGCACGGCGAAGTCGATTTTCGCCGCCTTGAGCACTTTTACGAAGGCACGCAAGGTGCGCTGGTTGCGCATGTCGAAGGCGCCGTCGCCGACCCAGAACAGAACGTCGGTGGATTTCTTCTCGCTGAGCAGGTCGAGGTTCAGGTCCGCCGCCCAATTCATTCGCCCGCCCGGGGCGAAGCCGCCGGGGTTATCGGTGGCGATGAGGTTTTCCAATACCTCGGCGCCCTTGTTCGGCGTCGCGCCTTTTTCCAGGGTCAGGTGACGGCGCATGTCGACGATGGCATCGACGTGCTCGATCATCATCGGGCATTCCTCGACGCACGCCCGGCAGGTAGTGCAGGACCACAGGGTCTCGGCGTCCACCAGGCCGTTGACGATCGGCTGATGCGGATTGCCGCCGTGCTCACCCACCGGTTTGCCTGGATAAGGGCTGCCGGCGAATTTCGCATCGGTGCCGCCGGCCAGGCCGACGACCATGTCCTGGATGAGTTTCTTCGGGTTCAACGGCTGGCCGGCGGCGAACGCCGGGCAAGCCGCTTCGCACTTGCCGCACTGCACGCATGCGTCAAAACCCAGCAGTTGGTTCCAAGTGAAGTCCTTGGGTTTTTCCACGCCCAGCGGTGCGGCAGGATCGTTCAGGTCCAACGGTTTGAGACCGGTGGAACGGCCACCACCGAAGCGTTCGGCGCGACGGTGCCAGGCCAGGTGCAGGGCACCGGCGAAGGCGTGTTTCATCGGCCCACCCCAGGTCATGCCGAAGAACAATTCCGACACGCCCCACAACACGCCGACACCCAGAATCGCCGCCACCAGCCAACCACCGAAGTTCTCCGGAAGGATGCCCGCCACCGGCAGCGTCACCAAAAAGAACGACGCCGAGAAGGCCAGCAGGCTTTTCGGCAGGCGCATCCACGGGCCTTTCGACAAGCGCGCCGGCGGGTTGCGCCGACGCAGGTACATGAAGATCGCGCCCACGAACATCACCGCCGACATCAGCAGCAAGGCGTAGCCGAGGATGCGGTTGTGCAGGCCAAAACCATGGACCAGGATCGCCAACACAATCGACGCCACCGCACCACCCGCCGTGGCGACGTGGGTGTTGGCAATGTATTTGTCCCGCGCCACCACATGGTGCAGATCCACCATGTAGCGTTTGGGCATGGCAAAAAGTCCGCCGATCAGATCGACCTTGGCCGGTCGTCCCCGGCGCCACATGTTCACCCGCCGCAAGGCGCCGAGGGCAGCGAGGCCCAGGGCTGCGAACAGCAGGATTGGAAGAAGGGTGTTCAACATAGGTGTTGCTCCCAAAGACCTCAGGGTCTTGCAGGTCGAGATGCCTTACTCGGTGCCTGTGGGAGCGAGCTTGCTCGCGATTGCATTCTGTCAGTCACATTTGCATTGACTGACCCACCGCTTTCGCGAGCAAGCTCGCTCCCACAGGATCATGTGCAAGCCGTTAGAAATCCTTGCACAACCGCAGGGCGTCGTAGATGGCCGCGTGGGTATTACGCTGGGCCACGCAGTCGCCGATGCGGAACAGCAGGTAACCGTCGCCGCTCTGCTCCAGGCACGGCTGGGGTTTGATCGCGAACAGGGCTTCGACGTCGATCTGGCCCTTGTTGCGCGAACCTTCCTTGAGCGCGTAGTAGATTTCTTCGTCCGGCCGCACGCCGTTCTCCACCACCACCTGGTCGACCACGCGTTCTTCCTTGGCGCCGGTGTATTCGTTCTCCAGCACCGCCACCAGCTTGTCGCCTTCGCGGTAGACCTTTTCCAGCATCATGTCCCCGGTCATGATCACTTCCTTGGGGTACATGCTGCGGTAGTAGGTGGGGAACGAAGTCCCGCCAATGGCCACGCCCGGCTTGATGTCGTCGGTGACGATCTCGACCTGGCTACCCTTGTCGGCGAGGAAGTCGGCCACCGACATGCCGGTGAATTCGCAAATGGTGTCGTAGACCAGCACGTTCTTGCCCGGCGCGACCTTGCCGTCGAGCACGTCCCAGCTGCTGACCACCAGCCCTTCGGCGGCGCCCCAGTGTTCGTTCTGCTCCACGTTCGGATGACCGCCGACGGCGAGCACCACCACGTCCGGACGCAGGTCCATGATGGTCGGCGCGTCCGCCGCCACGCCCAGGCGCAGGTCGACTTTCAACCGCGCAAGTTCCAGTTGGAACCAGCGGGTGATACCGGCGATCTGGTCCCGTTGCGGCGCTTTCGAGGCGGTGGTGATCTGTCCGCCGATGAATTCCTTCTTCTCGAACAGGGTCACGTCGTGCCCACGTTCGGCGGCCACGCGCGCCGCTTCCATCCCGGCCGGGCCGGCACCGACCACCACGACTTTGCGCTTGGGCCCGGTGGACTTCTCGATGATGTGCGGCACGCCCATGTATTCACGGGACGTCGCGGCGTTCTGGATGCACAGCACGTCCAGGCCCTGGTACTGGCGGTCGATGCAATAGTTGGCGCCGACGCACTGCTTGATCTGGTCGACCTGGCCCATTTTGATCTTGGCGATCAGGTGTGGGTCGGCAATGTGGGCGCGAGTCATGCCGACCATGTCGACGTAGCCGCCCTCCAGGATCCGCGTGGCCTGGTTCGGGTCCTTGATGTTCTGCGCGTGCAGCACCGGGACCTTGACCACTTCCTTGATACCGGCGGCCAGGTGCAGGAACGGCTCCGGTGGATAACTCATGTTCGGAATGACGTTCGCCAGGGTGTTGTGGGTGTCGCAACCCGAACCCACCACGCCGATGAAATCGAGCATGCCGGTGTCGTCGTAGTACTTGGCGATCTGCTTCATGTCCTCGTGGGACAAGCCGTCCGGGTGGAACTCGTCACCGCACAGGCGCATGCCCACGCAGAAATCCTCGCCCACTTCGGCGCGCACGGCCTTCAACACTTCCAGGCCGAACTTCATGCGGCCTTCGAAGCTGCCGCCCCATTCGTCGGTACGCTTGTTGACCCGCGGGCTCCAGAACTGGTCGATCATGTGCTGGTGCACGGCCGACAGCTCGACGCCGTCCAGGCCCCCGGCCTTGGCACGCCGCGCGGCCTGGGCGTAGTTGCCGATCACCCGCCAGATTTCTTCTGGCTCGATGGTCTTGCAGGTGGCACGGTGCACCGGCTCACGCACGCCGGACGGCGACATCAGGGTCGGCCAGTTGAAGCCGTCCCAACGCGAGCGACGGCCCATGTGGGTAATCTGGATCATGATCTTGGCGCCATGCTTGTGCATGGCGTCGGCCAGGTTCTGGAAGTGCGGGATGATACGGTCGGTGGACAGGTTCACCGAGCTCCACCATTCCTGCGGGCTGTCGATGGCAACTACCGACGAGCCACCGCAAATCGCCAGGCCGATGCCGCCCTTGGCCTTCTCTTCGTAATACTTCACGTACCGGTCGGTGGTCATGCCGCCGTCGGTGGCGTAGACCTCCGCGTGCGCGGTGCTGAGCACGCGGTTGCGGATGGTCAGCTTGCCGATCTGGATCGGCTGGAACATTGCTTCAAAAGCCATGGCGCGATCCTCGACTTACAACGGCTTGACGATGAACAGGCCGTCGTCGTGGCCTTCTTCGGAACCGCCGTAGACCTGCTCGGCCACGGTGCGGATCTGGCTGCCGCGCGCGGCGAGGATCTGGTCCATGGCCCCGGCGAACCAGCCGGTGAACATGTAGTCGACCTTGCGCCCGACCTTGCCGTACACATAGACGAACGCCGAGTGTTCGAGCTTGACGCTGGCGGTGCCTTTGTCCAGGTCAATGTCCTGGATCTTGAACAGGCCCCAGCCACGCTGCGAAAGGCGCTTCATGTAGTGCTCGAACACCGCGACGCCTTCCAGGCCGTGGCATTCGGCTTCTTTTTCACACCAGTGCCAGGCGGATTTGTAGCCAGCCTTGTAGAGAATCTCGGCGTAGGCGTCGGCGCCCAGCACTTCCTCGATGCCCATGTGGTTGTTGACGAAAAAGTGGCGCGGCACGTACAGCATCGGCAGGGCGTCGGAGGTCCAGACACCGGTTTCGCTGTCGACTTCGATAGGCAGTTGCGGGGCGATCTTGGCCATGAAAACTTGACTCCGGAAATTCGTGATGTGCCTGCGGCGCGAGTGGCCGCAGGTAAAGGATTCAGTGACGCGACGGCGTTTATTCGCCCCAGACATCTTTCAAAATGTTGACCCAGTTCTCGCCCATGATCTTGCGCACCACCCGCTCCGGGTGACCGCGCTTGAGCAGCGTTTCGGTGAGGTTCGGAAACTCGCCCACGGTGCGGATGCCCAGGGGGTTGATGATCTTGCCGAAGCTGGTCAGACGACGGGCGTAGCCCTTGTCGTGGGTCAGCATTTCGAAGAAGTCCTGGCCGTGACCCTGGGTGAAGTCGGTGCCGATGCCGATGGCGTCCTCGCCGACGATGTTCATGGTGTACTCGATGGCTTCGGCGTAGTCGTCGATGGTCGAATCGATGCCCTTGGCCAGGAACGGCGCGAACATGGTCACGCCGACGAAACCACCGTGGTCGGCAATGAATTTCAGCTCTTCATCGGATTTGTTGCGCGGGTGTTCTTTGAGGCCGGACGGCAGGCAGTGGGAGTAGCAGACCGGTTTCTTCGATTCGATGATGACTTCCTCGGAGGTCTTGGAGCCAACGTGGGACAGGTCGCACATGACGCCGACGCGGTTCATCTCGGCGACGATTTCGCGACCGAAGCCCGACAGGCCGCCGTCGCGCTCGTAGCAACCGGTGCCCACCAGGTTCTGGGTGTTGTAGCACATCTGCACCACACCGACGCCGAGCTGCTTGAAGATCTCGACGTAGCCGAGCTGGTCTTCGAAGGCATGGGCGTTCTGGAAGCCAAAGATAATGCCGGTCTTGCCCTGTTCCTTGGCGCGGCGGATGTCGGCGGTGGTTTTCACCGGGATCACCAGGTCGCTGTTCTCGCGGATCAGTTTCTGGCTGGCAACGATGTTGTTGATGGTGGCCTGGAAACCTTCCCACACCGACACCGTGCAGTTGGCTGCGGTCAGGCCGCCCTTGCGCATGTCTTCGAACAGGTCGCGGTTCCACTTGGCAATGATCAGCCCGTCGATAACGATGCTGTCGGCGTGCAATTCGGCTGGGCTCATCAGGCAGTCCCCTTGTTGGCGATTCATGCGCCGAATCGTGTGCCGGCGCTTTGGGGCCAGCATATGCCGGAGGGCCGTGGCGACCGGGTGCAAAAACGACAGGGGAATTGCCGAAAGCGTCAATCCACGACAATGGGCTGCGACGCCCCCCCTCTGTCCATCTGTTATTTACCCGGCGCTTGGGCCAGAATCCGCGGCACCACTGGCTTTCACTGGATTTGAGCGACAACCCGATGAAATCGATCTTCCTTGCCCTGGCACTGATCAGCACCGTCGCCCACGCGACCGAAGACACCGAGCCCAACCCCTGCGACGAAGTTGAAAACGACGTCCAGACCCTGGCCTGTTCCGCCTATGGCAAAGCCGCCGCCGAGCAGTTGCTCAGCGACAACCTGCAGAGCCTCAACGAACGCCTGCAAACCCGCTACGCCAGCGACAAGGCCCAGCTCAACGACATCACCGCCAAGATCAAGGCCGCTCAACAACTCTGGCAAAAACAGCGCGAAGCCGACTGCGCCATCGCCGCCTTCCCGGCCAAGCCCGGCAGCAACGCCTACAAAATCGCCGAAAACGACTGCATGGCCCAGGTGAGCGATGACCGGTCGGAGTTCTTGGAATCGATTGGGCAGGAGTGAACGAACAGCGGTTATAGGAAGAACTGCGCAACGCCGTCTACACTGGCTGCATACCCGTCCGAGCCGGGCTGTACAGACGAGTCACACACGACGATCAGAGGATTTTCGTATGCACTCTCTTACAGCCTTGCCCTTCTACGGGTTAGCCATCTTTATCGCCATCGTGCTGGGCATCGAGGCCGGTCGCCAAGTCGGCAACCGTCACCTGGCCCAGGACCCGGACGGCGCTCGCCAGGGCATCGGGGCCATCGAAGGCGCGGTGTTTGGCCTGCTAGCACTGCTGATTGCCTTCACCTTTTCCGGGGCGGCCTCGCGCCTGGACCAGCGCCGCGCGTTGATCGTTGCCGAAACCAATGCCATGGGCACCGCCTGGTTGCGCCTGGACCTTCTGCCCGCCAGCGATCAACCGGACATCCGCCAGGCATTCCGAGAGTATGTCGATGCCCGTATCGAGTATTACCGCGACTTGCGCGAAGACGAAGTCGACGAAGCGGCCCATGACCGAGCCAATGATCTGCAGCAAACCATCTGGAAACGTACCGTCGCCGCCCTGCAACAGATGCCCACCCCAACCTTGGGAACGCCTGTGCTGCAGGCGCAAAACGAAATGATCGACATCACCACGACGCGCGCCGTGGCTCACGAAACCCACCCACCCCTGACCATTTACCTGATGCTCGTGACCATGACCCTGATCAGCGCCATGCTGATCGGCTACGGCATGGCCGGCACCCGGCAGCGCAACTGGCTGCACAGCCTGGGCTATGCGGCGGTGATGGTCTGCGTGTTGTATGTGATCCTGGATTTCGAGTACCCGCGCTTTGGGGTGATCCGGGTCGACTATTTCGACAAGATCATGCTGGACCTGCGGGCGAGCATGAATTGAGCAAGGCGGATAGACTGGCGTTCCAGACCTCCGGAATCCAAGGCCAAGCATGATCATCTGCGGCATCGAAATCAAAGGCAGCGAAGCGATCATCGCCGTTGCCTCGCTGGACCAGCAGGCGTTGAGCCACGTCGCGCTGAACACAAAAAAAATCGCCCTGGACGATGACGACGAAGCCGCCAACGTCAAAGCCTTCGCCGCGCAAGTGCGGGCTTTCGTGGCGGACAATGGCATCGACCGCATCGCCATCAAGAAGCGCAGCAAGAAAGGTGAGTTCGCGGGCGGCCCGACCACCTTCAAGATCGAAGGCGTTTTCCAATTGCTCGAAGGCTGCGAAGTGACACTGCTGTCGCCACAGACCATCAACGCACAGAGCAAAAAACATGACTTCGCCCTGCCGACGACGCTGAACAAGTATCAGCATGAGGCATACAAGGCGGCGTGCTCGGCGTTGATGAAGAAGTAGCCCTTTCCAAACACAGTACCCGTGGCGAGGGAGCTTGCTCCCGCTCGGCTGCGCAGCAGTGGTGAACCGGTTTGCAGGGGTTACCTGTTGCACCGCGGTGTCTGGTTCTGGGGGCGGCCGGGCCAGCCTGTCAAACCACCTCCCGCTCATCCCCCTGCCGCCGCCGATCCTCCCTAGGGCAACGTGCAAACCGTGCCCTGTAGCTGCGGGTGAAATACGACGGCGATTCGAATCCACAGGCAATGCTGACTTCCAGCACACTCATGTCGGTCTGGCGCAGCAGTTGCCGGGCCTTTTCCAAGCGCAGGCGCAGGTAGAAATTACTCGGCGTGTCGTTCAGGTGCAGGCGGAACAGGCGTTCAAGCTGGCGGCGCGTGACGTTGATCGATTCGGCCAGCGCCAGGGTGCTCAGTGGCGGTTCGCTGTTGGCCTCCATTTCTCCAATCACATGCACCAGCTTCTTGTTGCGAATGCCGTAGCGGGTGGCGATTTCCATGCGCTGGTGATCTTTGCGTGGACGAATGCGACCGAGCACGAACTGCTCGCTGACCTGGATTGCGAGTTCCGGGCCGTGGGCCTGCGCGATCAGGTCGAGCATGAGGTCAATCGAGGCAGTGCCGCCGGCGCAAGTGATGCGGCGGCGGTCGATTTCGAAGAGCTCCTGGGTCACGGCGAGCTGGGAATAGGACTCCTTGAACGCCTCGATCGCCTCCCAGTGCAGGGTGACGCGATGGCCATCCAGCAATCCCGCCTCCGCGAGCACCACGCTGCCGGTGTCGATTCCGCCGAGGATGACACCGTCGTTATCCAGCCGGTGCAACCACCTCTCAAGCACCGGGCTGACGAACTTCAACGGCTCGAAGCCCGCCACGATCCAGAGCGTCGCGCCCTTCTTCAGCGGCTCCAGCGCAGCATCGGCGTTGACCGACATGCCATTGCTCGCCAGCACCGCTCCGCCATCGGCACTCAGGACATGCCAGCGGTAAAGCTCGCCACGAAACCGATTGGCGACCCGTAACGGCTCGATGGCCGAAATGAAACCGATGGCCGAGAAACCCGGCATCAACAAGAAATAGAAATCCTGGGACATGAAACGCTCTCGGTTGGCGGGCAGCGTGCGGACCTTGATACGCCAGTTGCAACAACCGTTCAAGAGTCGCTGTAGTGCAAGAGCACGTCGCCGCTGTGCGTTTTGCCCCGCCCGGGCCTGCGTAACGTGGCATCACCGGCGCACAGACACCGGGCCCCATAACAATAAGCTGCCGAGGAACCGACAATGAAACGACTGATCAGCTGCTGCGTTATTGCACTCAGCACCACTTCTTTACTGAACCAGGCCGCCCTCGCAGCCGAACCCGCCGCCTGCCAGAATGTGCGCCTGGGCGTGGTCAACTGGACGGACGTCATTGCCACCAGCGCCCTGACCCAAGTGATGCTCGACGGCCTCGGCTACAAGACCAAGCAGACCAGCGCCTCCCAGCAGATCATTTTCGCCGGCATCCGCGATCAGCGCCTGGACATGTTCCTGGGCTACTGGAACCCGCTGATGACCCAGACCATCACCCCGTTCGTCGAAGCCAAGCAGGTCAAGGTGCTTGAGCAGCCCAGCCTGAAGGACGCCCGCGCCACCCTGGCCGTGCCGACTTACCTGGCCGACAAGGGTCTGAAGACGTTCGCCGACATCGCCAAATTCGAGAAGGAGCTGGGCGGCAAGATCTACGGCATCGAGCCCGGCTCCGGCGCCAACACCCAGATCAAGGCGATGATTGCCAAGAATCAGTTCGGCCTGGGCAAATTTCAACTGGTCGAGTCCAGCGAGGCCGGCATGCTCGCCGCCGTGGACCGCGCCGTGCGACGCAAGGAAGCCGTGGTGTTCTTCGGCTGGGCGCCGCACCCGATGAACGTCAACGTGCAAATGACCTACCTCACCGGCAGCGAAGACGCCCTCGGTCCGAACGAAGGCATGGCCACCGTGTGGACCGTCACCGCGCCGAACTACGCCGAGCAATGCCCGAACGTCAGCCGTCTGCTGAGCAACCTGACCTTCACCGCCGAAGACGAGAGCCGGATGATGCAGCCGCTGCTTGATCACAAGGATCCGCTCGAATCGGCCCGGCAATGGCTCAAGGATCATCCACAGGACAAACAGCGCTGGCTCGAAGGCGTGACCACCTTCGATGGCAAGCCCGCCGCCGACAATCTGAAACTCACTAGCAACTGACTGAACGTTCTCCCTCTGCGCGGTCCTCAAGGGCTGCGCGGTGACTCACCACGCCTGAAGGAATCCGCACCATGAACCACGACGTCATCATCACCTGCGCACTCACCGGTGCTGGCGACACGACCGCCAAGAGCCCTCACGTGCCGGTCACCCCGAAACAGATCGCCGCCGCTGCCGTCGAGGCCGCGAAAGCCGGGGCCACGGTGGTCCATTGCCACGTCCGAGATCCGCAGACCGGCAAGTTCAGCCGCGATGTGGCGCTGTATCGCGAAGTGATGGAGCGCATCCGTGAGGCGGACGTCGACATCATCGTCAACCTCACCGCCGGGATGGGCGGTGACTTGGAGATCGGCGCGGGCGAACGACCGATGGAATTCGGCCCCAACACCGATCTGGTGGGCCCGCTGACCCGCCTGGCCCACGTTGAAGAGCTGCTGCCGGAAATCTGCACCCTGGATTGCGGCACCCTGAACTTCGGCGACGGCGACACCATTTACGTCTCCACTCCGGCGCAACTGCGGGCCGGCGCCAAGCGCATCACCGAGCTCGGCGTGAAGGCCGAGCTGGAGATCTTCGACACCGGCCACCTGTGGTTCGCCAAGCAATTGATCAAGGAAGGCCTGCTGGACAATCCGCTGTTCCAACTCTGCCTGGGCATTCCATGGGGCGCGCCGGCCGACACCACCACAATGAAAGCCATGGTCGACAACCTGCCCGCCGACGCGGTGTGGGCCGGCTTTGGCATCGGCCGCATGCAAATGCCAATGGCGGCCCAAGCCGTGCTGCTGGGTGGCAACGTACGGGTCGGGCTGGAAGACAACCTCTGGCTGGACAAAGGCGTGCTCGCCACCAACGGCCAACTGGTGGAGCGAGCCGGCGAAATCCTCAGCCGCCTCGGCGCACGGGTGCTTACGCCTGCCGAAGGTCGCAAGAAAATGGGCCTGGTCCAGCGCGGCTAAACCGAATCGACGCATAACCCTGTGGGAGCGAGCTCGCTCGCGATAGCGATATTCCAGACTTCGACGATGCGTCGGATGTACCGCCGCCATCGCGAGCAAGCTCGCTCCCACAGGTGATTTTCACTCTTTTCAGGACATCACCATGAGCTTTATCACCGACATCAAGACCTTCGCCGCCCTGGGCAGTGGCGTCATCGGCAGCGGCTGGGTCAGCCGCGCCCTGGCCCATGGCCTCGACGTGGTCGCCTGGGACCCGGCGCCCGGCGCCGAAGCCGCGTTGCGCAAGCGCGTCGCCAATGCTTGGGGCGCCCTGGAGAAACAAGGCCTGGCCCCTGGCGCTTCGCAGGATCGGCTGCGTTTTGTCGCGACCATCGAGGAATGCGTGCGCGACGCCGACTTCATCCAGGAAAGTGCCCCCGAGCGCCTGGAGCTCAAATTGCAGCTGCACAGCCAGATCAGCGCCGCCGCCAAGCCGAACGCATTGATCGGGTCGAGCACCTCCGGGCTGCTGCCGAGCGAATTCTATGAAAGCTCGACCCATCCGGAACGGTGCGTGGTCGGTCACCCGTTCAATCCGGTCTACCTGCTGCCCCTGGTGGAAGTGGTCGGCGGCAAAAACACCGCACCCGAGGCCGTGCAAGCGGCGATTCAAGTCTACGAATCCCTCGGCATGCGGCCGCTGCACGTGCGCAAGGAAGTGCCCGGTTTCATTGCCGACCGCTTGCTTGAAGCGCTCTGGCGCGAGGCGTTGCACCTGGTCAATGACGGCGTGGCAACCACCGGCGAAATCGACGATGCCATCCGTTTTGGCGCCGGCCTGCGCTGGTCATTCATGGGCACATTCCTGACCTACACCCTGGCCGGCGGCGACGCTGGGATGCGTCACTTCATGGCTCAGTTCGGCCCGGCGTTGCAACTGCCCTGGACCTACCTGCCGGCACCGGAACTGACCGAGAAACTGATCGACGATGTGGTGGACGGGACGAGCGAACAGTTGGGGCAGCACAGCATTTCAGCTTTGGAACGCTATCGTGATGATTGCCTGTTGGCGGTGCTGGAGGCGGTGAAGGCCACCAAGCAAAAGCACGGAATGATTTTTAGCGAATAACACCATTCCTGTGGCGAGGGAGCTTGCTCCCGCTCGGCCGCGCAGCGGTCGCAAAACCAGCGAATGCCATTTGGCTGATACACCGCGTACAACCGGTTTGGGGCTGCTTCACAGCCCAGCGGGAGCAAGCTCCCTCGCCACGATTGCATTGGAGTCCAACATGCCCACCCTCACTACCTACCAAACCCGCGTCCTCCCAGAATGGGTCGACTACAACGGCCACCTGCGCGACGCCTTCTACTTGCTGATCTTCAGCTACGCCACCGATGCGTTGATGGACCGGCTCGGCCTTGACAGCCAGAGCCGCGAAGCCAGCGGCCATTCGCTGTTCACCCTCGAGCTGCACCTGAACTACCTGCACGAAGTGAAGCTCGGCGCCGATGTCGAGGTGCATACGCACATCATCGGCCACGACGCCAAACGCCTGCACCTCTACCACAGCCTGCACTTGGCGGGCGGCGACAAAGAGCTGGCCGGCAATGAGCAGATGCTACTGCACGTCGATCTGGCGGGGCCACGTTCGGCGCCGTTTAGCGAACAGACCCTGGGCCAACTCAAAGCCCTGCTCGACAGCCAGTCCGACCTGCCGGCGCCATCCTGCATCGGGCGTGTCATCGCCCTGCCACCCGCCCGATAAGCCTCCTATAGGAGACCGACATGCACACCGGCGCCGCAATTGCCGACTTCCGCAGCTACCCTCTGGTCCACGCCTTGACTGCCGCAATCCCCTTGGCCGACCGGGTTCACGTCACGTGGGCCGATGGTCGGATCAGTCCTTTTCATCACCAGTGGCTGCGGGACAACTGCCCTTGCCAGGCATGCGTCTACAGCGTGACCCGTGAGCAGGTCCTGGAGATTGTCGATGTGCCCGAAGATCTGGCGCCGGATGAAATCCGCGTTGATGGTGAAGGCCGCCTGCGCGTGGCCTGGCGGGACGGCCACCAAAGCCAATTCGACCCGGGCTGGCTGCGCGCTCACGCCTATGACGAAGTCTCCAGGGCCGAACGACTCGACGGCAGGCCGCAACGCCAGCTATGGCAGTGCGACTTGCAGCTGCCAGTGTTCGAATACCAGGCGCTGATGGAGGATGCCGACGCGCTGCTGCAATGGCTGCTGGCGGTACGCGACATCGGCCTGACCCAAGTGCGGGGCGTGCCCACCGAGCCCGGCTCGCTGAAACAGATTGCCCAACGCATTTCCTTCGTTCGCGAGAGCAATTTCGGCGTGCTCTTCAACGTGCAATCCAAGGCCGACGCCGACAGCAACGCCTACACCGCTTTTAACCTGCCGTTGCACAGCGACTTGCCGACGCGGGAATTGCAGCCGGGGTTGCAGTTCCTGCATTGCCTGGTGAACGAGGCCGTGGGTGGCGAGAGTATCTTCGTCGACGGTTTCGCCATTGCCCAGGCGCTGCGCCAGGAAGATCCCGATGCCTTCGAGGCGCTGTGCCAGATCCCGGTGGAATTTCGCAACAAGGACCGCCACAGCGACTACCGCTGCCTGGCGCCGATCATTGCGTTGGACGCCCTTGGGCAAGTCTCGGAGATCCGCATGGCGAACTTTCTGCGCGGCCCCTTTGACACCTCGGTGGAGCAGATGCCCAGGCTCTACCGCGCCTACCGCCGCTTCATCGCGCTGACCCGCGAGCCACGCTTTCGCCTGGTGCAACGACTCGAACCCGGGCAGCTCTGGTGCTTCGACAACCGCCGCACGCTTCACGCGCGCAACGCCTTCGACCCTGCTACCGGGGCGCGGCATTTCCAGGGGTGTTATGTGGATCGGGATGAATTGCTGTCGCGCATTCTGGTGTTGCAACGTTAGACCGCGTCATCGTTCATCGCGAGCAAGCTCGCTGCCACAGGTGAAAGCATTTCCCTGTGGGAGCGAGCTTGCTCGCGATAGCGGCCTGCCAGACAACCGATTATTTGCGGATTCACACAGGCAAAAAAATCCCCGATCAAGCCGTGACAGGATCGGGGCAGGAGCGTTACTGGAGGAGCTGTGGCGCGAGGGTGACCAAACCATCGTGATGCAGCTTGGGGCCAGTGTGCCCAGTCCCGGACCCAGCGAGTTAGCCGAAAACGACGCGTTCATAGTCAATCATGACAGAACGACGATTTGCCCTTGCCGCCGATTCGGGTGGCTACCAGAATCCAGGCACGACCCCAATCCCTGAACAAGGAAAAGCGTCATGATGTACGCCGATTTGATCGACCAGGAAGACCTGCTGGGCCATCTGAAGGCCCTGGGGTTGCAGATACCCAGTGGCGCGACTGCCGAGCAGGCGTGCGAGTGCGCCGTACGAGGCCTGGACAGGGCTCGCGCCAATGAGCTGCGCAGGCTGGTCAAGGAAATGTACACCAGCAGCGCGACCATCCTGCCGGCGGTGCGCCAGGCAATCGATCAGCAACTGTTGCCGGCGTTGGCGCAGTACCAGCAGAACCATAACGCCTGATGAAACCCATCGCGAGCAAGCTCGCTCCCACAGGATTTGTGAACGACACAAAACCTGTGGGAGCGAGCCTGCTCGCGATGAACGCGCTGAAGTCTTAGAGCCTCACACTCGCAAACGTCGACTCATTGCGCGCCTGGCTCAGCGCCGACAGCGGGCCGGACAGCGGCGACAGCACCAACGCCTGCGGCAGCGGCATCATCGCCACTTGTTGCGTGGTGTTGGAGCCGACGCGCTCGTCCCGTGGCGGAATGCCGAAGTATTCGCGGTAGCACTTGGAGAAATGCGGCGTGGAGACGAAGCCGCACACCGAGGCCACTTCGATGATCGACATCGGCGTCTGCTTGAGCAGTTGCCGCGCACGAATCAGTCGCAGCTTGAGGTAATAGCGCGACGGCGAACAATGCAGGTATTTCTGGAACAGGCGCTCCAGCTGACGGCGGGACACAGCGACGTACACCGCCAACTCGTCCAGGTCGATCGGCTCCTCGAGATTGGCCTCCATCAGCGCGACGATTTCCTGCAACTTCGGCTGGTTGGTGCCAAGCATGTGCTTGAGCGGCACACGTTGGTGATCCTGCTCGTTGCGGATACGCTCGTAGACAAACATTTCCGAAATCGCCGCCGACAACTCGCGACCGTGATCACGGCTGATCAAGTGCAGCATCATGTCCAGCGGCGCGGTGCCGCCGGAGCTTGTGAAGCGGTTGCGGTCAAGCGTGAACAGGCGCGTGCTCATCGAAACCCGTGGGAAAGCTTCCTGCATCGCGGCCAGGCATTCCCAGTGCACGCTGCAATCGAAACCGTCCAGCAGGCCGGCGCACGCCAGGGCCCAACTGCCGGTGCAGACTGCGCCAAGACGACGGGATTGACGGGCCTGGCCTTGCAGCCATGAGACATGTTCGCGGGTTACGGTGCGCTGGATGCCGATGCCGCCGCACACGATGACGGTGTCCAGGGCCGGGGCTTTGTGCATGGAGGCGTCCGGGGTGATCTGCAAACCGTCACTGGCCCAGACCTGGCCGCCATCGACGGTCAGGGTGGTCCAGCGGTACAGCTCGCGCCCCGACAGCTGGTTGGCCATGCGTAGCGGTTCCACCGCGGACGCCAGGGAAATCAGCGTGAAATTGTCCAGCAGCAGAAAGCCGATGGATTGAGGCGCACGGTTCTGGGGTTGGGCCCCGGAGTTGGACGTCGTCATCGCGGTATCTCCTCACACAAAGCGGGTGATGGCCTCAGGCGGAGGCTCTTGTTATTGCCCTCATTCTCTTGCGTGAGAGGGGCTTTATCGGGACAGAGCAATTGCCATGCCTAAATTTGAATGCGCGTTCAATAACTCCTGAAAACGACATGCCGGCGTGTCTATATAAGGGCCCCGTCGAGGCCGGGTTCCAAGTGCCATCATGGGCTGCGGGCGAACGCCAGGGCGGGCTGTGAGCAGATCGGTAGCACTTGTGGTCACTGGCCCGCGCCGTTTGCGCGATGGTTGTCACCGCAAGCGCGGGGACGGACGGTAGGGCGGCGTACAAAGGCGTGACCGCCAAGTCACGCCTTATCTGTTTGCGACGCGCCAAAACGTGGCGTGTTTTTCCTGCGGTGTGCGTTTTACGAGCGATTTTTCAACACCCGTGGCGAGGGAGCCTGCTCCCTCGCCACGGGATTATCTTGCAGTGCTGAATCAGCATTCCACCGCGCTTACCGCCAGCCCGCCCCGTGAAGTCTCTTTATATTTGTCGTGCATGTCGGCGCCGGTATCGCGCATGGTGCGGATCACACGGTCCAGGGAGATGAAATGCTGACCATCACCCCGAAGGGCCATCTGCGCGGCATTGATTGCTTTCACCGCGGCGATGGCGTTGCGCTCGATACACGGCACCTGGACCAGGCCGCCCACCGGATCGCAGGTCAGGCCGAGGTTGTGCTCCAGGCCGATTTCCGCCGCGTTGCACAGTTGCTCCGGCGTGGCTCCGAGGATTTCCGCCAGGCCTGCCGCCGCCATGGCGCAGGCCGAGCCGACTTCACCCTGGCAGCCGACTTCGGCGCCCGAGATCGAGGCGTTCTTCTTGCACAGGATGCCCACCGCCGCCGCGCCGAGGAAATAATCCACGACGTTGGCGTCAGTAACGGCCTCGCTGAATTTCATGAAGTAATGCAGCACCGCCGGGATGATCCCCGCCGCACCATTGGTCGGCGCCGTGACCATGCGCCCGCCAGCGGCGTTTTCTTCGTTGACCGCCAGGGCGAACAGGTTGACCCACTCCATGGCGCTCAAGGTCGAGCCGATCACGTTCGGTTTGTTCAGCTCTTGCAGGCTGCGGTACAACTTGGCCGCGCGCCGACGGACATTCAAGCCACCGGGCAGAATGCCTTCGTGCTTGAGGCCCTGCTCGACGCAGTCCTGCATGGCCCGCCAGAGTCTCATCAGGCCGCTGCGAATCTCTTCTTCCGAACGCCAGACCTTCTCGTTGGCCATCATCAGCTCAGCCACTCGCAGGTTATGCATGCGACACAGCCCGAGCAGTTCCTCGGCGCTGGAGAAATCGTAAGGCAACTCGGTGGTGTCCAGGTCCATCACGCCGCTGGACGCCTGGGCCTGGTCGACCACAAAGCCGCCACCGACCGAATAATAGGTGTCGCGGTGCAGTTCGCCGTTTTCACCCTCCGCCACCAGCGTCATCGCGTTGGGGTGGAACGGCAGGTTTTCGTCGAGCAGGCGCATATCGCGGGACCAGACGAAAGGCACCGGCAGGCGGCCATCGAGCAGCAGGGTCTGGGTCTCGCGCAGCAGCTCGATGCGCGTACCGATTTGCGACGGATCGATCGAGTCGGGCCATTCGCCCATCAAGCCCATGATCGTGGCGGTATCGCTGCCGTGACCGATGCCGGTGGCCGACAGCGAACCAAACAATTGCACCTCGACCCGCCGCACGTCATTTAAAAGCGACTTGGCCCGCAACGCTTCGACAAACAGCGCCGCTGCGCGCATGGGCCCCACGGTGTGGGAACTGGACGGGCCGATACCAATCTTGAACAGGTCGAACACGCTGATGGCCATTGCCTTGACTCTCCAGAACGGACACATCCGGGCGCGGGAGCGTCCGGTGGCGCAGCTGCTACGCTCAACGCCGGGATGGCCGCATCATCCGGCTTTTGAATGGGCTTTCGACGTCTGACACCGACGCAATCATGCCCACCAACGCCGCGTCTTTGTCGCCCAGGTTTTACGACGTTTTTTACGTATCAGAAGCCAGCCGAGGGCCGAAAAAATCTGTAAACGACGTCACCAACACTGGATGCGACCCTCCCTGTACTGGATACGACGCGCCCTGTAGGCGTCGGATTTGCACTGGTACATGATCGGTTACGGCTCGTTTGCAAGGCCGCGTGCCACGAAGAGTGCCCACGCGCCGCCAACCGCAACTTAAAAAAAGCAAAAAAGCGCGGTTGTCCCGACCGGACACTGCCGATAAAACACCAGGAGTCCACCCATGAAAGGTTCCACGCCGTTGTTGTTGGCCGCCATGCTGAGTCTTCCGATGCTGGCCAACGCTGCAGAACCCGCCCAATGCAGTACCGTCAACTTCTCCGATGTCGGCTGGACGGACATCACCGTGACCACCGCCACCACCAGCGTCGTGCTCGACGCCCTCGGCTACAAGACCAAGACCACGATGATCTCCGTGCCGGTGACCTACAAGTCCCTGGCCGATGGCAAGAACATGGACGTGTTCCTCGGCAACTGGATGCCGACCATGGAAAACGACATCAAGGCCTATCGTGAAGCGGGCACCGTGGAAACCGTGCGCGCCAACCTGGAAAACGCCAAGTACACCCTGGCGGTCCCCGAAGAGCTGTACAACAAAGGCCTCAAGGATTTTGCCGACATCGCCAAGTTCAAGAAGGAACTGGACGGCAAGATCTACGGCATCGAACCGGGCAACGACGGCAACCGCTTGATCCAGAGCATGATCGACAAGAACGCCTTCGGCCTCAAGGACGCCGGCTTCAAGGTCGTCGAGTCAAGCGAAGCCGGCATGCTTTCCCAGGTCGATCGGGCCCAGCGTCGCAGCACCGCCGTGGTGTTCCTGGGCTGGGAACCGCATCCGATGAACACCCGCTTCAAGATGAAATACCTCACCGGTGGCGATGAATACTTCGGCCCGAACTTCGGCCAGGCGACCATCTACACCAACACCCGCAAGGGCTATGCCCAGGAATGCAGCAACGTTGGCCAGTTGCTGAAAAACCTGGTCTTTACCCTGGACATGGAAAGCACGCTGATGGGCAACGTGCTGGACGACAAGATGAAGCCTGAAGCCGCCGCCAAGGCCTGGTTGAAGAAAAACCCACAAGTACTCGATACCTGGCTCGCCGGCGTCACCACCGTTGACGGTAAACCTGGCCTGGAGGCCGTGAAAGCCAAGCTCGCGCAGTAAAAAGCTTATGCCGGGCGAGTTCGCTCGCCCGGGCTGTTTATTCCTTGCATGCGGACGTTCACTACCATGCTTATTGATCAGAAAATACCCTTGGGCCAGTACATCGCGGGCTTTGTCGAATGGTTGACGCAAAACGGCGCCGACACCTTCGATGCAATCGCAATGTTTCTGGAAACGATGATTCACGGCGTGACGTTTGCGCTGACCTGGTTCAATCCCCTGGTGCTTATCGGCCTCATCGCGCTACTGGCGCACTTCATCCAGCGCAAATGGGGCCTGACCGTTTTCGTTATCGCGTCCTTCTTGTTGATCCTCAACCTGGGTTACTGGCAAGAGACCATGGAAACCCTCGCCCAGGTGCTCTTCGCGACCCTGGTCTGCGTGCTTATCGGTGTGCCGCTGGGCATTGTTGCCGCGCACAAGCCGATGTTCTACACCATGATGCGTCCGGTGCTCGATCTGATGCAGACCGTACCGACCTTCGTCTACCTCATTCCTACCCTGACCCTGTTCGGTCTGGGTGTGGTCCCGGGCCTGATCTCCACGGTGGTATTCGCGATCGCCGCGCCCATCCGCCTGACCTACCTGGGCATCCGCGACGTTCCGGACGAACTGATGGACGCCGGTAAAGCCTTCGGCTGCTCCCGGCGCCAGCTCCTGTCGCGCATCGAACTGCCTCACGCCATGCCGAGCATCGCCGCCGGAATCACCCAATGCATCATGTTGTCGCTGTCGATGGTGGTCATCGCGGCACTGGTCGGTGCCGACGGCCTGGGCAAACCCGTGGTCAACGCATTGAACACCGCTGATATCGCCCTGGGCTTCGAAGCCGGCCTGGCGATCGTATTGCTGGCGATCATGCTCGACCGAATCTGCAAACAACCCGACGCCAAAGTAGGGGGTGACGCATGAGCATAATCCGCTTCGAAGAAGTCGACGTGATCTTCTCCAAAGATCCACGCGAAGCCCTCAAATTGCTCGACAAGGGCATGACGCGCAACGAAATCCTGAAGAAGACCGGGCAGATCGTCGGCGTCGAAAAAGCCAGCCTCGACATCGAAAAAGGCGAGATCTGCGTGCTGATGGGCCTTTCCGGCTCCGGCAAATCCAGCTTGCTGCGTTGCATCAACGGTTTGAACACCGTGAGTCGCGGCAAATTGTTCGTCGAGCACGAAGGCCGGCAGATCGATATCGCCTCCTGCACTCCCGCCGAACTGAAGATGATGCGCACCAAGCGCATCGCCATGGTGTTCCAGAAGTTCGCCCTGATGCCTTGGCTGACGGTGCGCGAAAACATCAGCTTCGGCCTGGAAATGCAGGGCCGGCCGGAGAAGGAACGCAAGAAGCTGGTGGATGAAAAACTCGAGCTGGTGGGCCTGACCCAGTGGCGCAACAAGAAGCCCGACGAGCTGTCTGGCGGCATGCAGCAACGGGTCGGCCTGGCCCGCGCCCTGGCGATGGACGCCGACATCCTGTTGATGGACGAACCGTTCTCGGCCCTCGACCCGCTGATCCGCCAAGGCCTGCAGGACGAACTGCTGGAACTGCAACGCAAGCTGAGCAAGACCATCGTGTTCGTCAGCCACGACCTGGACGAAGCCCTGAAGCTGGGCAGCCGTATCGCGATCATGAAAGACGGCCGCATCATCCAGTACAGCAAGCCGGAACAGATCGTGTTGAACCCGGCGGACGACTATGTGCGCACGTTCGTCGCCCATACCAATCCGCTCAATGTGCTCTGCGGCCGCAGCCTGATGCGCACCCTGGACAACTGCAAGCGCATCAACGGCTCGGTGTGCCTGGATCCGGGCGGCGATTCCTGGCTTGACCTGGCCGAAGGCAACACCATCAAGGGCGCCCGGCAGAACGGCGCCGCCCTAGACCTGCAGAACTGGGCGCCAGGGCAGTCCGTCGAAGGCTTGGGGCGTTTCCCGACCTTGGTCGACTCCAGCATCGGCATGCGCGACGCGTTGCAGATCCGCTACCAGACCGGCAACAAACTGGTGCTTCACGATAATCAGCAAGTCGTCGGCATCCTCGGCGACAGCGAGCTGTATCACGCCCTGCTCGGCAAGAACCTGGGCTAAAGCCAATGCACACAAAAACGCCGCGAGATGATCGCGGCGTTTTTGTTTGTGTGTGTGTGTGTGTGCAGGAACCAGAATTGGAATACTTTTGTGGCGAGGGGATTTATCCCCGCTGGAGTGCGCAGCACTCCCGAAACCAGACGACTCGTGTCTTCAGGTAAATTGAGTCGCATCTATTGGGGGCCGCTTCGCAGCCCAGCGGGGATAAATCCCCTCGCCACAACAGTGTTCTCAACCCTCGAACGGGTCAGCTATAGACCCGGCCCAACTCCACCAATTTCTGCTGCTCCGCCTGCACATCCTCGCGCATGGCCTTGTGCAGCCCGAACATGAAGCACACCAGCACCACCGAGAACGGCAGGCCAGCCAACACCACCATGGTTTGCATCGCCTCGAAGTTGCCCGCGAACAACAGGCCGATGGTCACCAGCGTGATCACCACCGACCAGAAGATCCGCAGCCAATGCGGCGCGTCTTCGTCAACGTTGCCGCCCTGGCACGAAAGGTTCGCCATCATCACCGCGCCGGAGTCAGCCGGGGTCAGGAACAGGACGAAACCAACGAAGATCGACACGCCGATCACGACCTTCGACGCCGGATAGTATTCGAGCAGCTGATAGATCGACATCGACGGCTGCGTCAACGCCGTCTTGCCCAGCTCGACCGCGCCGTGGTTCATCACCAGGTCCAGGGCCGAGTTACCGAAGATCGACAACCAGGCCAGGGTGAAGCCCAGGGGAATCAGCAACACGCCCGCCACCAACTCACGCACGGTGCGGCCACGGGAAATGCGCGCGATGAACATGCCGACAAAAGGCGCCCAGGAGATCCACCAGGCCCAGTAGAACAGGGTCCACAAGCCCATCCAACGGCCCGATTTCGCGGTGTCGTCGGCATAGACGTACAGGTCGAATGTCTTGAGCACCACGCCGTTGAGGTAGTCGCCGATGTTCTGCACGAAACCGTTGAGCAGGTGCAGGGTCGGACCGAACAGCAACACGAAAATCAGCAAGCCGCTGAACAACACGATGTTCAGGTTGGACAACCGGCGGATGCCGTTTTCCACGCCGGACACGGCGGCGATGGTCGCCACGGTGCTCATCACGATGATCACGATCAGCAAATTGGTGTTGCTGTGCTCGATGCCAAACAGGTTTTCCAAACCGGACGCGACTTGCAGCGAACCGATCCCCAGGTTGGTCACCAGCCCCAGCAACGTCACGAACATGCCGAAACCGTCCACCGCATGGCCGGCCGCGCCCTTGACCCAGCGCTCGCCCACCAATGGATACAGGGCCGAGCGCAGCGCCAGCGGCTGGTTGTGCCGATAGGCGAAATACGCCACGGCCAAGCCCACCAGGGCATAGATCGCCCAACCATGCAGGCCCCAGTGCAAGAACGTCAATTGCACGGCCTGGCGCGCGGCCATCTGGCTGCCGGCCACGCCTTCAGGGGGGTTGAAGAAATGGTCCAGCGGCTCGGATGCGCCGAAGTACAGCAATGAAATGCCGATGCCCGACGAAAACAGCATCCCGGCCCAGGCGCCGTAGCTGAAGTCCGGCGTATCGTCCTTGCCGCCCAGCTTGAGCTTGCCATAGGAGGAAAATGCCAGGCCGACCACAAACACCAGATAGGCAGCGATGACCGCCATGTAGTACCAGCCGAAGCTGCGGGACAACCACGCCTGGGCAATGCCGAGCAGACGGCCGGCCTCCTGCGGGGCGATGATCAGAATGGCGGTCAGCAACAGAATCAGCGCGGTGGAGGTGTAGAACACCCAACCGTTGACCGTCACCTTCTGCGGCGGGGTCTTTATTAGCAAGGCAGAACTCATTGCACGGATGCTCCAGGCAGTGCGAGAGAAGGACAAGGCAACGCGATACCCGGCCAATCGGTGGGTTGGCAGCCGACCAGCGGGTGTTATAAAGACACCCGGAAAGCCCTTGCCCCGCGATTGCGCGGGTCTCTGGGCTCTTGATGTCTCGTTTCTGCGCCATTTACCCCGTAGGAAAACCGGTAAATCGCGACGAATTGTCGCAGAGCTTATTCTTTGTTGATTGAACGTTCAATCAAAACAAAATAGACTGGCCCTCATGACGGCGGACCTTACTCATCCGCCCGATGGCCTAAGGAGATTTGCAGATGCCCAAGGTCGGTATGCAACCCATCCGCCGCCAGCAATTGATCGAAGCCACTTTGCAGGCTGTCGATCAGGTCGGGATGGGGGACGCCAGCATTGCGCTGATCGCCCGTTTGGCCGGTGTTTCAAACGGCATCATCAGTCACTACTTTCAGGACAAGAATGGCCTGATCGCGGCTACGGCCCAGTACCTGATGACCGTCCTGAGCGAGAACGTCACCGCGCGTCGTCAAGCGCTGACGGACCCGAGCCCGCGAGCTCACCTGAAGGTGATCATCGAGGGCAACTTCGACGCCAGCCAGGTCAACGGCCCGGCAATGAAAACCTGGCTGGCCTTCTGGGCCACCAGCATGCATCACCCGTCATTGCACAGGTTGCAGCGGATCAACGATCACCGTCTGTATTCCAACCTGTGTTGCCAGTTCCGCCGCGTGTTGCCTGTCGACCAGGCACGCAGCGCGGCCCGGGGCCTGGCCGCTCTGATTGACGGTTTGTGGCTGCGCGGAGCGCTGTCGGGAGACGCGTTCGACACCGCCCAGGCACATCGGATCGCGTACGAATACATGGATTTCCAACTGGCCAAGGCAGGAGCGCCAGAGCACACAGAACCGCTCGACTCCTGAACCCCCACCGCAGCGCGTAGTCAGCTGTAAACGACACGCTCGGTGGTCAGCCAACCACTTATGCACTTGCGAGGACTTTATGGCCCGTTTCGAACTGCAAAAACTCTACATCGATGGCGCGTACAGCGATGCCAGCGGCGACGCCACTTTCGAAGCCATCAACCCGGCGAACGGTGAAGTACTCGCCCTGGTGCAGCGCGCAACGAAAGAAGACGTCGAGCGTGCCGTGGTCAGCGCCGAAAAAGGCCAGAAAGTCTGGGCGGCGATGACCGCCATGCAGCGCTCGCGCATCCTGCGTCGCGCCGTGGACATCCTGCGCGAACGCAACGATGAGCTCGCGGCCCTGGAAACCCTGGACACCGGCAAGGCCTATTCCGAAACCCGCTACGTCGACATCGTCACTGGCGCCGACGTGCTGGAATATTACGCAGGCCTGGTGCCCGCTATCGAAGGCGAACAGGTTCCGCTGCGCACCACGTCGTTCGTCTACACCCGCCGCGAGCCCCTGGGCGTCGTCGCCGGTATCGGCGCATGGAACTACCCGATCCAGATCGCCCTGTGGAAATCCGCCCCGGCCCTGGCCGCTGGCAACGCGATGATCTTCAAGCCCAGCGAAGTCACCTCGCTGACCACCCTGAAACTGGCCGAGATCTACACCGAGGCCGGCGTTCCAGCAGGCGTGTTCAACGTGCTGACCGGCAGCGGCCGTGAGGTCGGCACCTGGCTGACCGAGCACCCGCGCATCGAGAAAATCTCCTTCACCGGCGGCACCGACACCGGCAAGAAGGTCATGGCCAGTGCCTCGAGCTCTTCGCTCAAGGACGTGACCATGGAGCTGGGCGGCAAGTCGCCGCTGATCATCTTCGACGACGCCGACCTGGACCGCGCCGCCGACACCGCGATGATGGCCAACTTCTACAGCTCCGGCCAAGTCTGCACCAACGGCACCCGGGTGTTCGTGCCGAGCCACCTGAAGGCTGCCTTCGAAGCCAAGATCGCCGAGCGCGTGGCGCGCATCCGCATCGGCAACCCGGAAGACGAGAACACCAACTTCGGCCCGCTGGTGAGCTTCGCCCACATGGAAAACGTGCTGGGCTACATCGATAAAGGCAAGGCCGAAGGCGCGCGCCTGCTGTGCGGCGGCGGTCGCCTGACGGAAGGCGAACTGGCCAAGGGCGCGTTCGTGGCCCCGACCGTGTTCACCGATTGCACCGATGACATGACCATCGTGCGTGAAGAAATCTTCGGCCCGGTGATGAGCATCCTCACCTACGAAACCGAAGAAGAAGTGATCCGCCGCGCCAACGATACCGACTTCGGCCTGGCCGCCGGTGTCGTGACCCGCGACCTGAACCGCGCGCACCGCGTGATCCACCAGCTCGAAGCAGGCATCTGCTGGATCAACGCCTGGGGCGAATCGGCGGCGGAAATGCCGGTCGGTGGCTACAAGCAATCGGGCGTGGGCCGGGAGAATGGGATCAGCTCGCTGACCAACTACACGCGCATCAAGTCGGTGCAGGTCGAAATGGGCGATTACACGTCGGTGTTCTGATCTGGAATGAGGCCTTGAGTGAACGCCATTGTGGCGAGGGGATTTATCCCCGTGGGGCTGCGTAGCAGCCCCTCACCAAGATCCCCCATTCTCCAGACAAACCCAGTCGCCCGTTTTACGACTGCTGCGCAGCCGAGCGGGGATAAATCCCCTCGCCACAGGCAACCGCGACCTGAACCAACTCCAAAAGAGGGTACATTTCATGTCCCAAGAATTCGATTACATCATCATCGGTGCCGGCTCGGCCGGTAACACCCTGGCTACCCGCCTGACCGAAGACGAAGGCGTTACCGTCTTGCTGCTCGAAGCCGGCGGCCCGGACTATCGCCTCGACTTCCGTACCCAGATGCCCGCCGCCCTGGCATTTCCTCTCCAGGGTCGCCGCTACAACTGGGCCTACGAGACCGATCCGGAGCCGCACATGAACGGCCGTCGCATGGAATGCGGTCGCGGCAAGGGCCTGGGTGGTTCTTCGCTGATCAACGGCATGTGCTACATCCGCGGTAACGCGCTGGACTACGACAACTGGGCCAAGCTGCCCGGCCTGGAAGACTGGACCTATCTCGATTGCCTACCGTATTTCCGTAAAGCCGAAACCCGAGACATCGGCCCGAACGACTACCATGGCGGCGACGGCCCGGTCAGTGTGACCACGCCCAAGCCTGGCAACAATCCGCTGTTCCACGCCATGGTCGAAGCCGGCGTTCAGGCCGGTTACCCGCGTACCGAGGACCTCAACGGCTTCCAGCAGGAAGGTTTCGGCCCGATGGACCGTACCGTCACGCCCAATGGCCGTCGCGCCAGTACCGCGCGCGGTTACCTGGACGTCGCCAAGAAGCGCTCGACGCTGACCATCGTCACCCACGCCCTGACCGACAAGATCCTCTTCGAAGGCAAACGCGCGGTCGGCGTGCGTTACCTGGTGGGCGCCGCCGAAGAACGCGTCGAGGCCCGGGCGCGCAAGGAAGTGCTGCTGTGCTCCGGCGCCATCGCCTCGCCGCAGATCCTGCAACGCTCCGGCGTCGGCCCTGCCAAGCTGCTGGAAAACCTCGACGTCCCGGTGGTCCACGACCTGCCGGGCGTCGGTGAAAACCTGCAGGACCACCTTGAGCTGTACCTGCAATACGCCTGCACTCAACCGGTCTCGCTGTACCCGTCGCTGCTCTGGTACAACCAGCCGGCGATCGGTGCCGAGTGGCTGTTCAACGGCACTGGTATCGGCGCCAGCAACCAGTTCGAGGCCGGCGGCTTCATTCGTACGCGCCCCGAGTTCGATTGGCCGAACATCCAGTACCACTTCCTGCCGGTGGCGATTAACTACAACGGCAGCAACGGCGTGAAAGAGCACGGTTTCCAGGCGCACATGGGCTCCATGCGTTCGCCAAGCCGTGGCCGGATCCAGGCCAAGTCCAAGGACCCGCGCCAGCACCCGAGCATCCTGTTCAACTACATGGCCACCGAGCAGGACTGGCAGGAATTTCGCGACGGCATCCGCCTGACCCGCGAGATCATGCAGCAGCCGGCGCTCGATCCGTTCCGTGGTCGCGAAATCAGCCCGGGCATCGAGGTGCAGACGGACGAGCAATTGGACCAGTTCATCCGTGAGCACGCCGAAACCGCGTTCCACCCATCCTGCTCGTGCAAGATGGGCACCGATGATATGGCCGTGGTGGATGGCGAAGGCCGCGTGCACGGCATGGAAGGGTTGCGCGTGGTCGACGCCTCGATCATGCCGATCATCACCACCGGCAACCTGAACGCGCCGACGATCATGATCGCCGAGAAAATCGCCGACAAGATCCGCGGCCGCAAGCCTTTGCCGCGCAGCACCGCACCTTACTACGTCGCCGGCGACGCGCCGGTGCGCGGCAAGCCGTTGCGTGAAGTGGCGACGGCCGCGCAGTAAGACTCCAGACTGCGGCGCGGCCTTCGTCGGATCGCCGCCCGGAGCAAGCTCGCTCCCACAGGGGATTGGCGGTGAACACAGATTTTGTGACCATCAAAGATCCACCGTGGGAGCGAGCTTGCTCGCGATGACGTCCGACCTGACACCGCAAATACCCATCTGCCTTGATCCCTCCCCCGCCCCAGGCCTACTCTAGAGCCACCGCGTCAATGCGCCGCACCTCGCTGCATCGCCACTCCAGACAAGGAGGTTCCATGTTCGACTTCCAACCCCAGCTCAAGCAGCGTTTCGCTGCCTTGCGCACGGGCGCTGAGTTCTTTTCCCTGCGTTACGTACGCGAGTCCGGCCAACACTTGTCGGTGCGCAAGAACGTCGCCGAACCTCCGAGCCTGAGCCACGACGAAGGCGCCATGCTCACCGTGCGGGTCAACGGTGTCGAGGCGTATGCCGCCACCAATGATTTGTCCCAGACCGGCCTGCAAGCGGCGCTGGAGCGGGCCGAGCAATACGCTCGCCAGCTCAAGCCCCACGCCCTGCTGGACCTGCGCGACCAACCGGTGTCCAGCGACCGCGCCGACTACTTCTCGCCGCATTTCGACCAGGCCTTCCCGCCCCTGAGCGATTGCTACCAATTGCTCGGCGACGAATCGGCCGCGGTGCCCGTCGACGAGCGCCTGGTGAACTGGCAGGCCAGCATCGGCCTGACCCAGGTCGAGCAGATCTACCTCAACAGCGCCGGCGCTGAACTGCGCCAGGCCCAACGCTTCATCTACCCGGCCCTGGACGTCACCGCCTTCGACGGCAACGACAGCCAGACCCGCACCCTGGGCCGGGAAAATTTCGGCCAGCAAGGCGGTTTCGATGTGATCAGCCGTTGCGGCCTGATCGGCGCCGGTCCAAGGATCGCCGACCAGGCCCTGCAATTGCTCATGGCGCCCAACACGCCCCAAGGTCCCCGCGACCTGCTGCTGATGCCCGACCAGATGATGTTGCAGATCCACGAGTCCATCGGCCATCCGCTGGAACTGGACCGCATCCTCGGCGACGAGCGCAATTACGCCGGCACCAGCTTCGTCAAGACCGAGGATTTCGGCCACCTGCAGTACGGCTCCAGCCTGTTGAACGTGACCTTCGATCCGGACATTCCCGAGGAATTGGCCAGTTACAGCCATGACGACGACGGCACCGCCGCCAGCAAGCAGTTCCTGATTCGCGAAGGCCTGTTGCTGCGCCCATTGGGCGGCGCGCTGTCGCAGTTCCGCGCCGGCCTCGACGGTGTTGCCAACAGCCGCGCCTGCGGTTGGAATCGTCCGCCCATCGACCGCATGGCAAACCTGAACATCGAGCCCGGCGACCAATCCCTGGAGCAGTTGATCCAAGGCATCGAGCATGGCGTGCTGATGCGCACCAACCGCTCCTGGTCCATTGACGACGCCCGCAACAAATTCCAGTTCGGCTGCGAATGGGGCCAGTTGATCGAGAACGGTGAGCTCAAGGGCGTAGTGAAGAACCCCAACTACCGGGGCATCTCCGCGCAGTTCTGGAAGAGCCTGCGGGCCGTGGGCGACGCCAGCACTTCCCAAGTGCTTGGCACACCGAATTGCGGCAAGGGCGAACCGAACCAGGTCATCCGCGTTGGCCATGCGTCGCCGGCCTGTGTGTTCAGCAACGTGGACGTGTTTGGGGGGGATGCCTGATGAGCACCGTCGATAATCAAGCTGGGGCGTTCAAAGCACTGGTCGATTGGTTGCGCGACGCGTTGCGCGAACCTGAGCAATTTACCCTCGGCTACGCCGCCGAGTCGTCGGCCTTCGTGCGCTTCAACCACGGCAAGGTCCGTCAGGCCGGCCAGGTGCAACAGGCCAACGTCAGTTTCAAGTTGATCAATGACGGCCGTCATGCCGATCTGCAGATCACCTTGTCCGGCGACACCGAGACCGACCTGCGACGCTTGGCCGACGGGTTGCAACAGTTGCGCGAGACGTTGCCGCTGCTGCCAGCCGATCCCTACCTGCTGCTCAACCACAACCATTGGCAGAGCAACAACGTGCAGGACCATCCCCTGCCGGACACCGAGCAAGCCGTCGCTGAAATCAGCCGTGCCGCCGAGGGCCTGGACTTGGTCGGCTTTTACGCCGCAGGCCCCATCAGTCGTGGCTTCGCCAGTTCCTCGGGAGCGTTCGGCTGGCATCAGGCCAACAGTTTCAACTTCGACTTCAGCTTGTTCCATGAAAACGGCCAGGCCGTGAAGGCCAGCTACGCGGGACACGCCTGGAGCAGCGAAGGATTCGCCCAACGTTTCGAGCAGGCACGCCAGCAGCTGCAATTCCTCGGCCTGCCCCTACGTACGCTGCCGCCGGGCGAATACCGCGCCTACCTGGCGCCGGCCGCGCTGGAAGAAATCATGGGCATGCTCAGTTGGGGCGGATTCTCGGCCCGGGCGATCGCCAGCAAGCAAAGCCCGTTGCAGAAATTCTACGCCGGCGAAGCCCACTTCAGTCCCAACGTGTGGTTGACGGAGCAGGTCAGCGGCTCATTGAGCCCGGCATTTTCCGACGAAGGTTATCCCCGCGATGACCTGGGGCTGATCGCCAAGGGCATGGCCAACGCGCAACTGGTCAACTCCCGCAGCGCCGCCGAATACGGCCTCGCCGCCAACGGCGCCAGCAGCTATGAATACCCCACGGCGCTGGACATGCAGGGCGGGCAATTGGAACAGAAGTACATCCTCGAGCAGCTCGGCACCGGGCTGTACATCAGCAATCTCTGGTACCTGAACTACTCCGACCAACCGGCGGCGCGTCTGACCGGCATGACCCGCTTCGCCACGTTCTGGGTCGAGAACGGTCAGATCCAGGCGCCGGTGAGCACGATGCGCTTCGACGACAGCGTCTACAGTTTGCTCGGCTCGCAACTCGAAGCGCTGACCCGGGAGCGGGAACTTCTGCTTTCGGCCAGCACCTACAGCCAGCGGGCCACGGCCTCGATGTTGCTGCCGGGGGCGTTGGTCAAGCGGTTGACCTTGACCCTGTAGTTAGCAAGCACAGAACTTGTGGCGAGGGGATTTATCCCCGCTGGGTTGCGAAGCGACCCCAAGAAGCTTGAATAGGCTCCGCCTGTTTCATTGGGCTGGTAGATCGGGGCTGCTTCGCAGCCCAGCGGGGATAAATCCCCTCGCCACAAAGCGCTTTCGCTGCAGGCCGTTGTTCACTTTTCACACAAGAGGTCCCATGCCCAACCGCGCTCCCCTCGACGCCGTCACCGCCCGCTGGCTTCCGTGGGTGGTGGCGATTGCCTTCTTCATGCAGTCCCTGGATGGCACCATCCTCAACACCGCCCTGCCCGCCATGGCCAGCGACCTGGCGGAAAACCCGCTGCGCATGCAAGGCGTGATCATTGCCTACATGCTCACCGTGGCCTTGCTGATCCCGGCCTCGGGCTGGATCGCCGACCGCTTCGGCACCAAGAAGATTTTCTTCGGCGCGATCCTGCTGTTCAGCTTCGGCTCGCTGCTGTGCGCCTTGTCCAACTCGTTGAGCATGTTGATCGGCGCACGGGTCGTCCAAGGCTTGGGCGGTGCGCTGATGTTGCCGGTGGGCCGGCTGGTGGTACTGCGGGCTTACCCGCGCTCGGAGTTGGTGCGAATCATGGGCTTCATCACCATCCCCGGGCTGCTCGGCCCGCTGATCGGCCCGACCATGGGCGGCTGGATGGTGGAGTACATGACCTGGCACTGGATTTTCCTCATCAATCTGCCGGTGGGCGTGGTCGGTTGCTACGCGGTATGGAAATTCATCCCGGACCTGCGCGGCACTGAGCGCACGCGCTTCGATGGCGTGGGCTTTCTGTTGTTCGGCGCGGCGATGGTGCTGATCACCGTCGCCATGGAGGGGCTGGGTGAACTGCACCTGCCGCACCTGCGGGTGATGCTGCTGCTGTTTGGCGGCATGGCTTGCCTGGCGGCTTACTGGGTGCGCGCCGGGCACGTCGAGAACGCGCTGTTTCCACCGTCGCTGTTCAAGACCCGGACCTTCGCGGTGGGCATCCTCGGCAACCTGTTCGCGCGCCTGGGCAGCGGTGCCCTGCCGTTCCTGGTGCCGTTGCTGTTGCAAGTCGCCCTGGGTTATTCACCGTCCCAGGCGGGGATGAGCATGCTGCCCCTGGCGGCCGCCGCGATGGTCGCCAAGTCCGTGGCCCGACCGCTGATCGAACGCTTTGGCTACCGCGCCGTGTTGACCAGCAACACCCTGGCCCTGGGCCTGATGCTGGCGAGCATGGGCTTGGTCAGCGAACAGACGCCGTACTGGCTGCTGCTGGCGCACCTGGCAGTGCTGGGAGCGATCAACTCGCTGCAATTCACCGCGATGAACACCGTGACCCTGATCGACCTGGACGACGCCAGCGCCAGCAGTGGCAACAGCCTGCTGTCGGTGGTGGCGCAACTGTCCCTGAGCCTGGGCGTGGCTTGTGCAGGTGCCCTGCTGGGAGGCTTTACCGCCCAGGTCGGCAACGACGGCGTGGATACGGTGCTGGGCGCGTTTCAATTGACTTTTGTGACGGTGGGGATCATGGCGATGCTGGCGGCGACGATTTTTTCGCAACTGTCGAAGCAGGACGGGCGGCGGCAGAAGCGGCCGGATGAGCATATCGAGCATTAACTGGACTCCAGTGGAATTGGGACGCTTTTGTGGCGAGGGGATTTATCCCCGCTGGGTTGCGCAGCAGCCCCAAAAAGGCTGAATGCGTTCTCCCTGATCCACAAAGGTGACCATCCTAGGGGCTGCTTCGCAGCCCAGCGGGGATAAATCCCCTCGCCACGGGGAATTCGCCCACTTCAGAACTGCGCCACAGCTCGTCCAGATCTTTCGAAGAAAGTGGCACGAGGCTGCTACACTGCGCGACATTTTGTTTTGCAGGCCCGTCCCGTGACCACCATCGCCACCGCTTTTAATACTTTGCCGTTGTCCGCCGCCATGCTGGCTAACCTCGAATCACTCGGTTATGCCCAGATGACGCCGATCCAGGCGCAAAGCTTGCCGGTGATCCTCAAGGGCATGGACCTGATCGCCCAGGCCAAGACCGGCAGCGGCAAGACCGCGGCCTTCGGCATCGGCCTGCTGAACCCGATCAACCCACGCTATTTCGGCTGCCAGGCCCTGGTGATGTGCCCGACCCGCGAGCTGGCCGACCAGGTCGCCAAGGAAATCCGCCGCCTGGCCCGCGCCGAAGATAACATCAAGGTCCTGACTCTGTGCGGCGGCGTGTCCTTCGGCCCGCAGATCGCCTCCCTCGAACACGGCGCCCACATCATCGTCGGCACGCCAGGGCGTATCCAACAGCACCTGCGCAAGGGTTCGCTGGTGCTCGATGGCCTCAACACACTGATTCTCGACGAAGCCGACCGCATGCTCGACATGGGCTTCTACGACGCCATCGAAGACATCATCCAGCAGACCCCGGAACGCCGCCAGACGCTGTTGTTCTCCGCGACCTACCCGGTGGGCATCAAGCAACTTGCTTCCAAATTCATGCGCGACCCGCAGCAGGTGAAGGCCGAAGCGCTGCACTCCGACGCGCAGATCGAACAGCGGTTCTACGAGATTTCTCCCGAGGAGCGCATGGACGCGGTGGTCAAGGTCCTGGCGCATTTCCGTCCGGCGTCTTGCGTGGCGTTCTGCTTCACCAA
Source organism: Pseudomonas sp. E102 (assembly GCF_052660185.1). Taxonomy (NCBI): domain Bacteria; kingdom Pseudomonadati; phylum Pseudomonadota; class Gammaproteobacteria; order Pseudomonadales; family Pseudomonadaceae; genus Pseudomonas; species Pseudomonas sp. E102. The sequence goes on along the minus strand of NZ_CP084025.1, from coordinate 5,394,895 downwards.
GCAGCAGGTCCAGGAAACCGTCGACCATCTGACGGCCAAGGGCATCTCCGCCGTCGGCCTGCACGGCGACCTGGAACAGCGCGACCGCGACCAGGTGCTGGCAATGTTCGCCAACCGCAGCACCTCGGTGCTGGTGGCCACCGACGTCGCGGCCCGCGGCCTGGACATCGATGCCCTGGACATGGTGATCAACGTCGAACTGGCAAGGGATTCGGAAATCCATATCCACCGCGTCGGCCGCACCGGTCGCGCCGGTGAGAAAGGCATCGCCATCAGCCTCGTGGCGCCCTCCGAAGCCCATCGCGCCCAGGCCATCGAGCAACTGCAGAAATCGCCGTTGAACTGGGACCAACTGGACAACCTCAAGCCTCAGGGAGGCGGCCCGTTGCTGCCGGCCATGAGCACCCTGTGCATCGGCGCCGGGCGCAAGGACAAAGTCCGCCCCGGTGACATCCTAGGCGCCCTGACCGGCGAGGCCGGCATCCCCGGCGCCCAGGTCGGCAAGATCGCAATCTTCGATTTCCAGGCCTATGTGGCCGTGGAACGCGGGATCGCCAAACAGGCGCTGCAACGCCTGAACGATGGCAAGATCAAGGGTCGGTCGTTGCGGGTGCGGATCCTCTGACCGATAGACAGAGATCAAACTGTGGGAGCGAGCTTGCTCGCGATGAGGCCGGTACATTCAACAGTGATGTTGTCTGACAGTCCGCCATCGCGAGCAAGCTCGCTCCCACACTGGGTTTTGTGGCGACACATTTAGAGGACACCGTTTTGCGCTCTACCGAAGTCGTGATCATTGGCGCTGGCGCCGCGGGGTTGATGTGTGCGCTCACCGCTGCCGCGCGCGGGCGCCAGGTGATGTTGCTGGACCACGCCAACAAGGCTGGCAAGAAAATCCTCATGTCGGGCGGTGGACGCTGCAATTTCACCAACATGTATACCGAGCCGGGCAATTTCCTTTCCCAGAACCCGCACTTCTGCAAGTCGGCCCTGGCCCGCTACACCCAGTGGGATTTCATCGCCCTGGTGGCCAAGCACGGCGTGCCCTATCACGAAAAAAAACTCGGTCAGTTGTTCTGCGACAACAAGTCCAGTGACATCCTTGGCCTGCTGCTGGATGAATGCGACCAGGCGGGCGTCAATCTGCACCTGGACACTTCCATCGAGCAGATCGAAAAGACCGACGGCGGCTACCAGTTGCAGACCACCCTCGGACCGATCGCCTGCCAGTCCCTGGTGATCGCCACCGGCGGGCTATCGATCCCGACCCTGGGCGCGACCGGTTTCGGTTATCAAGTCGCGAAGCAGTTCGGCCATCAATTGCTGCCGACCCGCGCCGGGTTGGTGCCGTTCACCATTACCGATCAGCTCAAGGCCCTGTGCACCGAACTGTCAGGCACCTCGGTGGATTGCCTGGTGAGCTGCAACGACCAGAGTTTTCGCGAAAACATCCTGTTCACCCACCGCGGCCTGAGCGGTCCGGCGATCCTGCAGATTTCATTATTCTGGGAGCCAGGGGACACGGTGCAGATCAACTTGCTGCCCGACCATGACGTGCCGCAATGGCTGCAACAGCAACAAGCCGAACGCCCCAACAGCGAGCTGAAGACCTTGCTGGGCGAGCTGTTCACCAAGAAAATGGCCAACCTGTTGGCGGACACCTGGTTCGTCTCCAAACCCATGAAGCAATACACCCACGCGGAGCTCGCCGACATCGCCGAAAAACTGGCGAGCTGGAACGTGGTGCCCGCCGGCACCGAAGGCTACCGCACCGCCGAAGTCACCCTGGGTGGCGTCGATACGCGGGAAGTCTCGTCCAAGACCATGGAATCGTTGAAAAGCCCTGGCCTGTATTTCATTGGCGAAGTGCTGGACGTCACCGGGCACCTGGGCGGGTTCAACTTCCAGTGGGCATGGGCGTCAGGGTATGCGGCGGCGCAGTACGTCTGATTCTCACCGAGGTGGAGCCTGCTTTTGTGGCGAGGGAGCAAGCTCCCTCGCCACAGGGTAAAGGTGTGTCCATGGCATGCAGGAACACTTTTTGCTGCCAGATGTGATCGCCGCCATTGCATCGGCGTCATTACTGCCTCAATTTAGCGTCATTGCCCGTCAGGCCCCTGCACTTCATGTCATCGACCTCGTTTAGCCAGTCACTGCGTCGCCTTTGGGCGTTGGACAAGTTCAGTTATAGCGTGCGGGTGTTCATCGCCCTGACCGGCAGCATGGGGCTGTGCTGGTACCTGGACGAGATGGCGCTGCTGATTCCCCTGTTTTTGGGCATCATCGCCAGCGCCCTGGCCGAAACCGACGACAGCTGGCAAGGCCGCCTCAACGCACTCGCGGTGACGCTGGTGTGCTTCAGCGTCGCCGCGCTGTCGGTGGAATTGCTGTTCCCCTACCCCATCCTGTTCATCGTTGCCCTGGCCCTGGCGGCATTCGGCCTGACCATGCTCGGCGCCCTGGGCGAGCGGTATGGCGCCATTGCTTCGGCGACTCTGATCCTGTCGGTCTATACCATGATCGGCGTGGACCAACGCGGTGGCGCGGTCACGGATTTCTGGCATGAACCCTTGCTTCTGGTGGCGGGCGCCGCATGGTACGGCCTGCTCTCGGTGGTGTGGCACGCGCTGTTTTCGAACCAGCCGGTGCAGCAGAGCCTGGCGCGACTTTTCCGTGAACTGGGGCGTTACCTCAAGCTCAAGTCGTCGTTGCTCGAACCGGTCCGACAATTGGACGTCGAGGCACGACGCCTGGAACTGGCCCAGCAGAACGGCCGGGTGGTCGCTGCGCTCAACAGCGCGAAGGAAATCATCCTGCACCGCGTCGGCAATGGCCGGCCGGGCTCGAAAGTCAGCCGCTACCTGAAACTCTATTTCCTCGCCCAGGACATCCACGAACGCGCGAGCTCGTCCCACTACCCCTATAACGCCCTGGCCGAGGCCTTCTTCCACAGCGATGTGCTGTTCCGTTGCCAGCGTCTGCTGCGCCAGCAAGGCAAGGCCTGCCAGGCATTGGCCGAGTCGATCCAGCTACGCCAACCGTTCGTCTACGACGACAGCTTCGCCGAAGCCTTGAATGACCTGCATGCGTCCCTTGAACACCTGCGCATCCAGAGCAACCCGGCCTGGCGTGGCTTGCTGCGCTCGCTGCGGGCGCTGTCGGTGAACCTGGGCACGATGGACCGCCTGCTCAGTGATGCGAGCAACCCCGACGCCCTGGCCGATGCCTCCGACAGTAGCCTCCTCGACCGCTCGCCGCGCAACCTCAAGGACGTCTGGCTGCGCCTGCGCACACAGCTCACGCCCACTTCGCTGTTGTTTCGTCACGCCCTGCGCTTGCCCCTGGCCCTGAGCGTCGGCTACGCCATGGTGCATCTGATCCACCCTTCCCAGGGCTACTGGATCATCCTCACCACGTTGTTCGTCTGCCAACCCAATTACGGTGCCACCCGGCGCAAGCTCGGCCAGCGGATCATCGGCACCGCCATCGGCCTGACGGTGGCCTGGGCGCTGTTCGACCTGTTTCCCAACCCGCTGGTGCAATCGTGCTTCGCCATCGTCGCCGGAGTGGTGTTCTTCACCAACCGCACCACCCGCTACACCCTGGCCACCGCCGCCATCACGATCATGGTGCTGTTCTGCTTCAACCAGGTCGGGGACGGCTATGGACTGCTTCTGCCACGGTTGTTCGATACCCTGCTGGGCAGCCTGATCGCCGGGCTGGCGGTTTTCCTGTTCCTGCCCGACTGGCAAGGGCGGCGGCTGAACAAAGTCCTCGCCAATACGCTGACCTGCAACAGCATCTATCTGCGCCAGATCATGCAGCAATACGCGGCCGGCAAGCGCGACGACCTGGCCTATCGCCTGGCCCGACGCAACGCCCATAACGCCGACGCCGCGCTGTCCACGACGCTGGCGAACATGCTGATGGAGCCCGGGCACTTCCGTAAGGAAGCCGATGTCGGGTTCCGCTTCCTGGTGCTCTCCCATACCCTGCTCAGCTACCTGTCGGGCCTGGGCGCCCACCGGGGCACGGAATTGCCCACGGACGTGCGCGAGTACCTGATCGACGGCGCGGGGGTGAAACTGGCCACCAGCATCGACGAAATCGCCCAAGGCCTGGCGAGCAAGCAGCCGATTGCAATCCAGAGCGACGAGGAAGAAACCCTCGCCAGCGAGCTTGAGCAGATGCCCGATGAAATCGACGAAGGCCAGCGCCTGGTGCAGACGCAACTGGCATTGATCTGCCGCCAGCTGGGGCCGTTGCGCACCTTGGCGGCGCATTTGATCAAGGACACCAGTGAGGCTTGAGTGTTGCGGTGGCCAAACCAGCCCCTTCGCGAGCCTGCTCGCGAAGGAGATCAGCCACGCTGCGGTCTCACATCCCGTGCGCCTTCAATAGCCGCTGATAACTCCCATCGGCCTTCATCGCCGCAATCTCGCGATCGAAACCGGCCACGATCCGCTCATGCTCGGGGGTCTTCAGGCTGACCAGGATGTGCAGGCTGTTCTCGCTCAGGGGCTTGGGCAGGAATTCCACGGCATTGCGCACCTTGGGGGATTCTCGAGCCAGGTAGTAACGGGCGACGTATTCGTCTTCCAGGGTCAGCTTCACCCGGTCGGCGGCCACCATGCGCACGGCCATCGCGAAGTTATGCACAGGGACCTTCTGCATCTGCCCGTCCTCGTCGAACGCCTTGGCATAGGCATAGCCGCGCACCACGGCTACAGGAAAAGCGTAAAGCTGTTGCAGATTGTCGAATTCGATGGCCGCGTCCTTGCGCTTGATGAAGCGCACGCGATTGAGCAGGTATTCGGCCGAAAACTGGCCCACATGGGTGCGCTCTTGGGCATACCAGGCGTTGATCAACACGTCGTAGCGCCCTTCACTGATACCCAGCATCGCCCGGGCCCAGGGTACCTGCTCGAAGTCGCTGGCATAACCGGCCCGTGCCAGTGCAGTGGTGACGATATCGGTGGCCAAGCCGCCATTGATCAACGTCGAATCGGTGAAGGGCGGCCAGGCATCCGCGACCAGGCGCAACTTCTGCGCGCAGGCGTGGTGGCTCAGCAACAGCAATCCGACCAAAGCAAGAGCTCGATGCAATCGCGGCATGCCAAACATCCTTGACGGGTTCAAAGCCCGGTTTGTTTTTAGCCGAAACTCAAGGGAAGTCCTGAGACATCCGGTCCTAACGTTAGCTCATCGAAACCGCTGCGCAGTGCTCGAATAAAGATTACACAAAGAAGACGGGACCGCGACACATCCATGATGGCATTTTGGCCTTTTATCACAGTTTTTTCGTCTGATCGCAGAAGAGACTTCCGACGCAAGGGCGCCTAATATCGGCATCAGGTTCTCAAGGAAATTCAAAAAATGGATATCGACTGGGTCTGCAAACATCACAACGACCTGAACAAGGAACAGCTGTACGCCATCCTCAAACTGCGCGCCGAGGTGTTCGTCGTAGAGCAGAACTGTGCCTATCCGGATGTCGACGGACTGGACCTTGAGGGCGACACGTGCCACCTGATGGCTTGGCGCGACAACCATCTGGTCGCCTACCTGCGCTTGCTCGATCCACATTCGCAAAACAGCGATGTGGTGATTAGTCGGGTGGTCATCGCGCCCGAAGCACGAGGCCAGGGGTTGGGACACGCGCTGATGGAACACGCCCTCAAGCAGGCGGAAAAACACTGGCCAGGTACGTCGATTTCATTGTCGGCCCAGGCGCATCTGCAAGGTTATTACGGGCGATATGGGTTTGAGGCGGTGGGCGTGGAGTATCTGGAAGATGGGATTCCACATATCGGTATGCATCGTCCCTGAAGTCCGCTTCGCGAGCAGGCTCGCTCCCACCAAGGTTGCATTCAAATATGCGAGCGAGCTAGCTCCGGGCGGCGGTCCGACGATGGGGCCAGTAAAACTTCAGGGATACCCAAGCACCGCCTTGATCCGCTCGAGGTTCTGCTCGATCCACCGCCGATCAATCGCCCCCCAGTCACGAATTCGATACTGCCCGGCATGGTTGCGCGCGCCTTGCTGCTGTTCGAACTCACAGATGATGTCCAGGTCCGCCAATGCCGCGACAGTATCCTGCGCGGTACGCCGTGGCATGCCGGTGGCCTCGGTGAGCGCGGGAATGTTGCTGGCCAGGTCGCTGTTGATCAGGTAAGCCACATACAGGCGACGATAGAAGCTGCTCTTGGTCTTGCTGACGTCCATCCACTCATTCCTTGTCTTGTTGCAGGTCGCGCCAGGTCAGGTACACGCGCAAATCGAATTCCAGCTGGTGGTAGCCCGGCAGCATGTGTTCGCAAAGGTTATAGAACGCCTTGTTGTGGTCCGACTCCTTGAAGTGGGCGAGCTCGTGGACCACGATCATCTTCAGAAACTCAGGCGCCGCGTCCTTGAACAACGAGGCAATGCGGATTTCCTTCTTGGCCTTGAGCTTGCCGCCCTGCACCCGCGAGACAGCCGTGTGCAGGCCGAGCGCGCGGTGGGTCAGGTCGAGACGGTTGTCGAACAGCACCTTGTCGATCGCCGGTGCGTTGCGCAGGTATTGCTGCTTGATTTGCAGCGCATAACCATACAACGCCTTGTCGCTCTGGATCGGATGGCGGCCGGGATAGCGCTGGTGCAGGTAGTCGCCCAGCCGATCCTGGGCAATCAATTGCTGCACCTGGGCTTGCAGGGCGGCGGGGTACGCCTGGAGGTACTTGAGCGTGGTCATCGGCCGGCAACAAATCACAAAAGGTTGCCAGTGTAGCGAATTCAGGCCTGCACCGCGCTCCAGTCGAAGGGCCGGGCAAAGGCATCGGTATCCTCGGCCATCAAGGGCCGCGCCACCAGGAAACCTTGTACATATTCACAACCGTGATCCCTGAGCCACTGGTATTGCGCCGCGGTTTCAACCCCCTCAGCGATCACCCGCAACCCCAGTTGACCGCACAGATCGATCACCGAGGCGGCCAACGCGGCGTCCCGTGGCGAGTCCGGCAAGCGGGCAATCAAATGCCGATCAAGCTTGAGGGTATCGAGCTCAAGATCGCGCAGATGCGCCAGCGAGCAAGGGCCCGAACCGAAATCGTCCAATGCCACCCGCACGCCCAGGTGACGCAGCAGCCGCAACTGTTTATGGGTCTCGTCGGGGTTGCGCATCAACGCATCTTCCGTCACTTCAACCTCCAGTTGCCGGGGCTTCAAGGCATGGCGCTCCAGCACCTGGCGTAATTCGGTGACCAGGTTCGGCATGCCGAACTGCGTACTGCTAAGGCTCACACCCAGCACCAGGTCATCCGCGAACATGCGTTCCCAGACTTTGCGCTGGGCCGCGCTGCGATGATAAATCCAGCTGCCCAGCCGGCTGATCAACCGTACCTCCTCAAGCAACGGCAGGAACAAGCCTGGCGGCACGTCGCCGACGCTCGGATGCTGCCAGCGCAACAGCGCTTCGAAGCCGCGAGTGCGCCCATCGCGAATGCTGACCTGCGGCTGATAGACCATGTTGAAATCACGGTTCTCGATTGCCGAACGCACGCTCTCTTCGAGCATGAGCCGTGAACGGGCTCGACCGTTCATTTCATGGTCGTAGAAACGGTATTGCTGGCGGCCGGCACGCTTGGCTTCGTACATGGCGATGTCGGAGGCGCGCAGCAAACCGTCGAGGTTGGAGCCGCAGTCCGGATAGGTCGCGATACCAATGCTCGCCCCCAGCGTCACGTCCATGCCGTCGATCTGCTGGCAGACCGAGACCCGCTCGATGAGCTTTTCGGCAATCTTCGCCGCCTGCTCAGGCAGTTCCAGATCCAGCAGCGCGGTGAATTCGTCGCCCCCCAGGCGCGCCAGGATGTCGAACGGACGCAGGCACGTCTTCAATTGCTCCGAGACCCAGCGCAGCACCCGGTCACCGGCATCGTGGCCCAGGGAATCGTTGACCCGCTTGAATCCATCCAGATCCAGGTACAGCAACACCCAGTTGCTTTCCAGCCGCTCGCTGCGCATCAGCAGGTTTTCCGCCGTCTGATAGAACCCCCTGCGGTTGAGCAGGCCGGTCAAGGGGTCGGTGACAGCCTGGAATTCGAGTTGCTGATGCAGATGACGAACCACCGACATGTCCTGAAGCGTGACCACCATCGCCCTCTGCTCCGCAGGCAATGGCGCGCAGGACAAGGCTACCGACACCTGCTGGCCAGGCGCGGTACGCAACACGGCATCGTGCAAGCGCCAGGTTTCGCCGCGCATGTAGGCGGTATGGATGTCGGAATCAAGCCATTCGGGAATGTGGGGTTTTTGCAGGAAATCGAGGAACGCCGAGCCCTGCAACCGGTCGGCGGTGGCGTTGAGCAAGCGGCAGGTGGAAGGGTTGGCGAACCGGATGCATCCGTTCTCATCCACCACGAGGATTCCCTCGGCGGCGTTGTCCAGCACCGAGGCATTGAAGGCCCGGGCAGCCTCGAGATCCTGGCTCAGACGCTGCAACGCGCGCCGGTTGCGCTGGTGCTCCAGCAAGGCATGCACCTTGGGCTTGAGGATCTGTGGATCGAATGGCTTGAACAGGTAATCCACCGCGCCACTGGCGTATCCCTTGATGACCGCGTCCTGGGATTGCTCATTGGCCGTCAGGAAGATGATGGGCGTAAGCCGCGTGCGCTGGCTGCCACGCATCAGGCGCGCCACTTCGAAGCCGTCCATGTCCGGCATCTGCACATCCAGCAGCACCAGGTCGATGTCGTGTTCCAGGAGCATGTTGAGCGCCTCGACACCAGAGGCGGCGGTCATCACCCGCCAATCCGGACGCTGCAACAACGCTCGCATGCTGAGCAGGTTTTCAGGGTAGTCATCAACGATCAAAAGGACGGAGCTGTCTTCGCCAAACGGGGGTTGCGCGCATTCCATGCTGCTTCTCTTATCGGGGCGCCATGTCCGTCTTATAGAACAAGGCGGACAACATACAGTGATCTCACTCTAGACCGGGATTTTGAAAAGCAGTAGGTGTCATCGCGCCATCATCCAGACAAAGCCCGAAATAGCCGACTAACGGTCACCCTCTCCAGGCACAGAAACTGCAATGACCTACTCGACGAACAATTGACGTCAAACATTCGCCGACCGGTCAACAACAAAAAGCCCCATCCAGCGTTTCGAGACGCTTCAAAGGGCGGTTTAAAGCCTCCCGACACGGCGTGCACCTTTTACATCAGATACGTAGGAACCTGGACATGATCGATCTCGCAACCTGGAACTTGAGCATCCCCGAAGGCAGCCCGGCGATGACCATCGACACCCCTCGCCTGGCCCAAGGGTTCAAGGACCAATATTTCAACGCCGAAACCGGCACCGTATTCTTTTGGGCGCCAGTGACCGGCACCAAAACGGCCAACGCGAGTTACCCGCGGAGCGAGCTGCGGGAAACCTTTCCCGACGGACGATTGCGCAACTGGCTCTACCCTGCGGCAGATAACACCTTACGCGCGACCGTGGCGGTCAACCAGGTGCCCAGCACCGGCAAGATCGTGATCGGCCAGATTCACACAAAGGACAGCAACAGCCCGATGGTGAAGCTGGAATACCAATACAAGACTAAAAGTTCGACCGGCAACATCGTCGCCAAAGTGCGCATGCGCCCGGATGACAAGGAGGGCCAGGTCATCACCGTCGCTACCGGTGTGACGCTCAACCGCAACTTTCCCTACATGATCCACCTGAGCCCCAAGGGCGCGTTGGGCATTTCCGCGGCGGGTTACAACTGGCGCACCACCGTTGACCCAAGCTGGAAAGTCAAACCGCTCTACTTCAAGGCAGGCGCGTACGTGCAAGACAACACCGGTTATGTCACTGAAGGCGGGAAAGTGACGTTCAGCAAGTTGGAAATCAAGCACACCACGCTTTGATCGCCGACCCGCTCCGCCGCCATTGCAGCAGGGACGCTGCGATGGGTTCCCGCCTTCATCCCTCGGTTTCAACAGGCCCATGATGTCTTCACGCAACAAGCGTCAAAAGGCCATCGTGTAATCGTTCCCTCGAAAATCCAATTTCTCGACCAGCGGTCCCTTCTCTCGGGCACAAAACCGCAAAACGCCACTCTGACGGTCTGCTGACGCCAACCCTTCGCCGGACGAACGTGCCAATTTTTCGTCCGCGCCTGCGTCTGGCCTCAGCAAAAGCGCGTCTTAGAGCCTCCGGCTGTGGCGTAAATCATTTCTTTTTCTCAGAAAGGATCCGAACATGGTCGATCTTGCAACCTGGAACCTGAGCATTCCCGAAGGCAGCCCGCCGAAAACCATCGAAACGCCGCGCCTGGTGGACGGGTTCAAGGATAAGTATTTCAATTCCCAAGGCAGCACGGTGTATTTCTGGTCGCCGGTGACGGGCTCCAAGACTGAAAATGCGATCTACCCGCGCAGTGAACTGCGCGAAACCTATAAAGACGGAAGGTTGCGCAATTGGGTCTACCCAGACGCCGACAACTTCCTGAGGGCAACGCTCGCCGTCAATCAAGTACCTAGCAGCGGCAAGATCGTCATCGGTCAGATCCATGCCAAGGACAGCAGCAAACCCATGGTCAAGCTGGAATACCAATACAAGGACGACAGCGACACCGGGAACATCGTCGCCAAGGTCCGCATGCGCCCCGATGACAGCGAAGGCAGGGTTATCACCGTCGCCACGGGGGTGAAGCTCAATCGGTCCTTCTCCTACCGGATTCACCTCGATCGTACCGGTGACCTGGGCATCACCGCGGCCGGCAACAGTTGGTACACCACCGTCGGCCGCGCCTGGCGCGACAAGCCGTTGTACTTCAAGGCCGGGGTATACGTGCAGGACAACTCGGGCTACACCAGCGAAGGCGGGAAGGTGACGTTCAGCGTGCTGGATATCGATCACAACACCTGAGTTTTCACGTCCTAAAATCTCGTAGGAATTTACACCATGTGGCGAGGGAGCTTGCTCCCGCTGGGCTGCGAAGCGGCCCCTTCTTTCCGCCAGCCCCATCTCATGCACCGGTTTTGCGGGGGCTGCGCCCCCGAGCGGGAGCAAGCTCCCTCGCCACAGGGGGCCGGTGCGTCCTACAGGGCCGATTTTGGCCTTGGGAATCTGCTCTATAGTTCGGTGGGTCTGCTGGCTTTGGTTGGTGGACAAGGGTTTCGCAGCCCGTGTGAGTTAGAATCACGACCGTCAGAAATCGACATAGGCACTCCTGTCTATGCTCGGCTTTTCATGGCGGCTGTGTGTGGGAGATCTTCGGGTCTGCCGGGTTTCTCTAACTCCTCGGTCTGCGAACCCGCACATGGCTGCCACCAAATTTGTTTCGCAGCGAACGGTGGCAAATACCTATTTGAGTTAGAGGTTTGTCATGAAAGCCGAACAATTGCCCACTCGCTTCACTCCGCTCACCCCGATCGCCACCACCCAGCCCGTCCTGTTCATCGATAAAACCGTCCCACTGACCGAGCTTCACGCCTGCGCCAGCGAACGCTTGCATGCCACGCTCGACTACCTGACGCTCATGGCCTGCGCCACCTTGCGCGACTCGGCTGCTGGCGACTTCAACACCCTAACGAACGTCGCCCGGATCCTCGACCAAGACGTGACGGACGTGTTCGGTGTCATTGAACAGCGCGGCCTCGAAGACCAATAGAGGTCCCCTGTGTGCGAGCCTGTTCGCGAATCGGCAAAGCAGTGATATCCACTGACACACCGCGAGCGCGAGCAAGCTCACCTAATCCGCAGGCAAAGTCATCGGACGATAGGAGGTCATGTGCATATTCTTTTGAGCAGAGTAGGATTAAATCCCATCTTACCCAGGAGGCTCATCATGCGTAGCACTCAACAGTTCAGCATCACGCTGCCTAACCAGATGGCTGACGTAGTGAAAGCCAAGGTGGCTGCCGGTGAGTACGCCACTGAAAGCGAAGTCATTCGGGATGGCCTCCGAGCACTGCTAGCTCGTGATCGTGCGTTGGAAAACTGGCTCGTAGGCCAAGTGGCCCCAGCTTATGACGCGTTGAAAACCGATCCCTCGCGAGCATTGAACGTGGACCAGGTGCGCTCCCGATTGGCGGCAGAGCACGAAAATTCCACTGTGAAACCGTGAATGGCTTACACCGTCGAGTTTGCACCGGAAGCCCTTGAGCAATTAGCTGCCCTCTACCGCTACATTGCCACAGCGGCTTCGCCGGAAATGGCCCGTCGGTATACCGACGCCATCGTGACCTACTGTGAAGAACTACAGACGTTCCCGCACCGAGGGAACCAAAGGCACGAGATACGCCCGGGTTTGCATATCACAAACTACCGTAAACGGACCGTGATCGCCTTTGCTGTTGAAGCCGAGCTGGTTTCCATTCTGGGCGTGTTTTATGGCGGACAAGACTTTGAGGGCGCTTTGCAGAGTGGGCTGGACGATTAAAACCAGCTCACTCTCGAAGCGGCCAACCCAAGCACCGGCTATACACACAAATCCGCCCCATTAAAAAACCCGCATCACTGCGGGTTTTTCTCACAACGTTGAAGCCTCAGTTGACCTTAGCGTTCAACTCACCCTTCAAATACCGCTGATACATGGCTTCCAACGAGATCGGCTTAATCTTCGAAGCATTACCCGCAGTACCAAACGCCTCATAACGCGCGATACACACATCCCGCATAGCGGTCACGGTCGCGCCAAAGAATTTACGCGGGTCGAACTCGCTCGGATTGGTCGCCATCAACCGACGCATGGCACCGGTAGAAGCCAGGCGCAAATCGGTATCGATGTTGACCTTGCGCACGCCGTACTTGATGCCTTCGACGATTTCTTCAACCGGCACGCCGTAGGTTTCCTTGATGTCGCCGCCGTACTGGTTGATGATCGCCAGCCACTCTTGCGGTACCGAGGACGAGCCGTGCATCACCAGGTGGGTGTTGGGGATGCGCTTGTGGATTTCCTTGATGCGGTCGATCGCCAGTACATCGCCGGTAGGCGGCTTGGTGAACTTGTAGGCGCCGTGGCTGGTGCCGATGGCGATGGCCAGGGCATCGACCTGGGTTTTCTTGACGAAATCCGCGGCTTCTTCCGGGTCGGTCAGCATCTGGCTGTGATCCAGCACGCCTTCGGCGCCGATGCCGTCTTCTTCGCCGGCCATGCCGGTTTCCAGCGAGCCCAGGCAACCCAGTTCGCCTTCCACCGAAACGCCGCAGGCGTGGGCCATGGCGACGGTCTGCTGGGTGACCCGCACGTTGTATTCGTAGTCGGTCGGGGTCTTGCCGTCTTCGCCGAGGGAGCCGTCCATCATCACCGAGCTGAAGCCCAGTTGGATGGAGCGCTGGCAGACGTCAGGGCTGGTGCCGTGGTCCTGGTGCATGCACACCGGGATGTGCGGGAATTCTTCGATCGCAGCCAGGATCAGGTGGCGCAGGAACGGCGCGCCGGCGTATTTGCGGGCACCGGCCGAGGCCTGGACGATTACCGGGGAGTCAGTCTTGTCAGCGGCTTCCATGATGGCGCGCATCTGCTCAAGGTTGTTGACGTTAAAGGCTGGGACGCCGTAGCCGAACTCGGCTGCGTGGTCCAGCATCTGACGCATGCTGATAAGTGCCATTGTGTGTATCTCTCCCGGTCGAGGGTCGTTAATCGTGCCAGCCTGCCGGAGCGGCGGGGGCTATTCAAGTCATTGCGGATCGGGGGTTGACCCGATCTGCGTGTCCAACGAAACAAAATCTCACTACAAACAAGAAACCCTGTGGGAGCGAGCCTGCTCGCGATGAGGGCCTAGCAGTCAACATCTCTGTTGCCTGAGGCATCGCTTTCGCGAGCAGGCTCGCTCCCACATTGGGTTTCGGCAGATCAGTCAGCCTTGCAGCCACGCCCAATCAAGTCATTGGTGGCGACCCAATACGCCAGGCCTTCCTCACCCTTGACGTGCAGCGCCAGCATGTCATCGCTGTACAGCGATCCTTCAGCGCCCGGCTCAAGCTTGAGACGGTAGACCTTGTCTGCGCCGCCCAGGCGAACATCCACTTCCTTGCGCGCTGCATCGGTATAACGCCAGAGCACCTTGGCCCCGCTATCACATGTCCAACTCGTCCAGCCTTCTGCAACGGGCTCGGACGATTGTAGAAAACCCAGTTGCGAGCAACCGGCCAACAATGCCAACGCCACAACGGCGACAAAGCCTTTCATCCGTGTTCCTCGGCTGACGGCCGAGCCGCCCGCCATGAGCTAATGAGTCTGACCCGTCAAGGGCAACCATGTTCCTTGACCGGCGCTTGCGTCTCGTATTTATCCAGGCCGTCCGGTCCTGAGCGCTTGTTCAGCACCGGATTGGTCTCGGCCTGCCAGTCAGCCTGATAACAGCCTTTTTCGGGCGCCGGCACCGTATTATCTGGCGCCGTGCCTTGCGGGCTGCTGGAACAGGCTACCAGCAACGTCGCGGCCATCAGCGCCATGAACGTCTTGAGCATCGGAACACTCCTTTGCCTGGTCAACGTCGCCTCAGGCCTTGGCCCGGCTTTCCAGGACTTCCACGGCAGGCAGCACTTTGCCCTCGACGAACTCGAGGAACGCGCCACCGCCGGTAGAAATGTAGGAGATCTGCTCGGCGACGCCATATTTATCGATGGCGGCCAGGGTGTCGCCGCCGCCCGCGATGGAAAACGCAGCGCTTTCGGCAATGGCCTGGGCCAGTACCTTGGTGCCGTTGCCGAACTGATCGAATTCGAATACGCCAACCGGGCCGTTCCACAGGATGGTCTGGGAGGATTTCAGCAGTTCGGCGAAATTGGCTGCGGTTTGCGGGCCAATGTCGAGGATCATGTCGTCTTCGGCCACATCAGCGATCAGCTTCACCGTCGCGGCGGCGCTCTCGGCGAACTCCTTGGCGACCACCACGTCCACCGGCAGCGGCACGCTGACCTTGGCGGCGATTTCACGGGCGGTTTCCAGCAGGTCCGGCTCGTACAGCGACTTGCCGACGGGATGTCCAGCGGCGGCGAGGAAGGTGTTGGCAATGCCGCCACCGACGATCAATTGGTTGCAGACCTGGCTCAGGCTGTTGAGTACATCCAGCTTGGTCGACACCTTGGAGCCAGCAACGATCGCGGCCATCGGTTGAGCTGGAGAGCCCAGGGCCTTGCCCAGCGCATCAAGCTCGGCAGCCAGCAACGGGCCAGCAGCGGCGACCTTGGCGAATTTCGCCACGCCGTGGGTCGAGCCCTCGGCACGGTGTGCGGTGCCGAAGGCGTCCATCACGAACACGTCGCAGAGGGCGGCGTATTGCTGGGCCAGTTCATCGGCGTTCTTTTTCTCGCCTTTGTTGAAGCGCACGTTTTCGAACAACACGACGTCGCCAGCCTTGACGTCGACACCACCCAGGTAATCAGCCACCAGGGGCACGTCACGGCCCAGGGCCTTGCTCAGGTAGTCGGCGACAGGCTTGAGGCTGTTTTCCGCCGAGAACTCGCCTTCGGTCGGACGGCCCAGGTGCGAGCAGACCATCACCGCAGCGCCTTTTTCCAGGGCCAGCTTGATGGTCGGCAGCGAGGCCAGGATGCGCGCGTCGCTGGTGACGACACCGTCCTTGACGGGGACGTTGAGGTCTTCGCGGATCAGTACGCGCTTACCTTGCAGATCGAGGTCGGACATCTTCAACACGGTCATGGGTCGCAATTCCTGGGTAACTGTTTAGAGAGCAGGTTTATTGGAAGCTGTTTGCAGGTAGTGCTCGGCAACGTCCAGCATTCGATTGGCAAAACCCCATTCGTTGTCGAACCACGCCAGGATGTTCACAAGCCTCGGCCCGGAAACACGTGTCTGGCTGGCATCGACGATGGCCGAATGCGGGTCGTGGTTAAAATCACAGCTGGCATGAGGCAACTCGGTATAGGCCAGAAGGCCTTTGAGCGGGCCGCGGGTGGCGGCTTCGCGCAGGATCCGGTTGACCTCGGTGGCGTCGGTATCGCTCACGGTCTGCATCGTGATGTCGAGGCAGGACACGTTGACCGTCGGCACCCGCACGGCTTTGGCCTGAATTCGTCCGGCAAGTTCCGGCAACAGCCGTTCGATGCCGCGCGCCAGACCAGTGGACACGGGGATCACCGACTGGAAGGCCGAGCGGGTACGGCGCAGGTCCTCGTGGTGATAGGCGTCGATCACCGGCTGATCGTTCATTGCCGAGTGGATCGTAGTGATGGACACGTATTCCAGGCCAATGGCCTGGTCCAGCAGGCGCAACAGCGGCACGCCGCAGTTGGTGGTGCATGAGGCGTTGGACACCAGCAACTCTTCGCCGGTCAGGCAATCCTGGTTGACGCCAAAGACGATGGTGGCGTCGACGTCCGCCTCGCTGGCCATCGGCTGAGAAAACAGCACCCTTGGCGCGCCCGCAGCGATGAAACGCTGGCCATCGTCGCGAGTGTTGTAGGCGCCGGAGCATTCAAGCACCAGGTCGACACCCAGGGACGCCCAATCGATGCCTTCGGGGGTGGCACTGCGCAGGACCTTCACGCAATCGCCATTGATATGCAGACAGTCGCCCTCGACCCGCACTTCGCCGGGGAACCGGCCATGGGTGGAGTCAAAGCGTGTCAGGTATTCGATGCTGGCCATGTCGGCCAGATCGTTGATGGCCACGATCTCGAACCCAGCCTTCGCCCCTCGCTCGAACAACGCACGCAAGACGCAACGACCAATGCGGCCGTAGCCGTTGAGTGCAACTTTGTAGGGACGCGGTTGGGGCATGGGGTTCTCTGACCTGTGAGTCCAAAGGCTGCGTCGCCGGAACCACCGCTATCGTCGGATCGCCGCCCGGAGCGAGCTCGCTCCCACAGGGTCGGTGGAGATCCTTGTGGGAGCGAGCTTGCTCCGGGCGGCGATCCGACGATGGCAGAACAGACAACTTATGTGGATCAGTCTTCCAGCAGCTCTTCAGCCTGCCCCAGGATATTGTCCAGGGTGAAGCCGAATTCCTCGAACAGCGCCGAGGCAGGCGCCGATTCGCCATAGGTGGTCATGCCGATCACGCGACCTTCCAGGCCCACGTACTTGTACCAGTAATCGGCGTGAGCGGCTTCGATGGCAATCCGCGCGCTGACTTGCAGTGGCAACACCGCTTGCTTGTAGCCGGCGTCCTGGGCATCGAACACGCTGGTGCATGGCATGGAAACCACGCGCACGTTGCGGCCCTGCTCGGTCAGCTTGTCGTAGGCCTGGACGGCCAGGCCAACTTCCGAACCGGTGGCGATCAGGATCAGCTCAGGCTCGCCGATACAGTCCTTCAGCACATAGCCGCCACGGCTGATATCGCCGATCTGGCCGGCATCGCGGACCTGGTGTTGTAGGTTCTGGCGAGAGAAGATCAACGCCGACGGGCCGTCGTTGCGCTCGATGGCATGTTTCCAGGCCACGGCCGACTCCACGGCGTCGCATGGGCGCCAGGTGTCCAGGTTCGGCGTGCAGCGCAGGCTCGCCAGTTGCTCGATCGGCTGGTGGGTCGGGCCGTCTTCGCCCAGGCCGATGGAGTCGTGGGTGAACACATACAGCACCCGCTTTTTCATCAGTGCCGACATGCGCACGGCGTTGCGAGCGTATTCCATGAACATCAGGAAAGTCGCGCCGTAGGGCACCAGACCACCATGCAGGGCAACGCCGTTCATGATCGCGCTCATGCCGAATTCACGAACGCCGTAGTACATGTAGTTGCCGCTGGCGTCTTCAGCCGTCACGCCTTTGCAGCCTTTCCACAGGGTCAGGTTGGAACCAGCCAGGTCGGCCGAACCGCCCAGCAACTCCGGCAACAGCGGGCCGAAGGCATTCAGGGTGTTCTGGCTGGCCTTGCGGCTGGCGACGGTTTCGCCCTTGGCCGCGATTTCGGCGATGTACGCCGAAGCTTTTTCGGCGAAATCGGCCGGCAGCTCGCCGCTGAGGCGACGCACCAGTTCGTTGGCGAGTTCAGGGAATTCGGCGGAATAGGCCGCAAAACGCTGGTCCCACTCGGCTTCGGCCGCGCGGCCTTTTTCCTTGGCGTCCCATTCGGCATAGATGTCGGCCGGGATTTCGAACGGGCCGTGTTCCCACTTCAGCGCGGCACGGGTCAAGGCGATTTCCTCGGCACCCAATGGCGCGCCGTGGCAATCTTCCTTGCCCTGCTTGTTCGGCGAACCGAAACCGATGGTGGTCTTGCAGCAGATCAGGGTTGGCTGAGCGCTCTTGCGGGCCGTCTCGATGGCGATCTTGATTTCTTCCGGGTCGTGACCGTCGACGTTACGGATCACCAACCAGTTGTAGGCTTCGAAACGCTTGGGCGTGTCATCGGTGAACCAGCCTTCGACTTCGCCGTCGATGGAGATGCCGTTGTCATCGTAGAAAGCGATCAGCTTGTCCAGGCCGAGAGTGCCAGCCAGGGAAGCGACTTCGTGGGAAATGCCTTCCATCATGCAGCCATCACCCAGGAATACGTAGGTGTGATGGTCGACGACGTTGTGGCCGGGACGGTTGAACTGCGCCGCCAGGACTTTTTCCGCCAGGGCGAAGCCCACGGCGTTGGCCAGGCCTTGGCCCAGTGGACCGGTGGTGGTTTCCACGCCTGGCGTGTAGCCGTATTCCGGGTGGCCCGGGGTGCGGCTGTGCAGTTGGCGGAAGTTCTTCAGGTCATCGATCGACAGGTCATAACCGGTCAGGTGCAGCAACGAGTAAATCAACATCGAGCCGTGGCCGTTGGACAGCACGAAGCGGTCACGGTCAGCGAACGATGGGTTGCTCGGGCTGTGCTTGAGGTAATCGCGCCAAAGCACCTCGGCGATATCCGCCATACCCATGGGGGCGCCGGGATGGCCGCTGTTGGCTTTTTGCACGGCATCCATGCTGAGGGCACGAATGGCATTGGCACGCTCACGACGGCTGGGCATCGCTGATCTCCTGGGTTTTGAATAACGAAACTGAAAAAGGCGAGCATTTTCCCTCACCCACCCGCCCCGGGGCAATCAGATACTCGTCCAAAGGCGATATTTGCGGCGGATAAAGTCGCATCGGGCAGGTGAAACCTTTCCGCTGATGGTGGGTAGAGTCAAGCACACGCAAGGAAGTGCCATTTATCGAGCAATATCAAAACTTTTTGATATTGGCCTTGCGATGGACCAGGCCCGTCACTAGACTGCCGCCCATGAACTTACGCGTGCCTTCCATTCGCCATGATGACAGCGATGAGCTGGCGGCCCTTTGCAAGGCCGGCGGCGATCCGTTGCGGCTCAATGTATTGCGCGCCCTGGCGAACGACTCGTTCGGTGTATTGGAGCTGGCGCAGATCTTCGGCATTGGCCAGTCGGGCATGAGCCATCACCTCAAGGTCCTGGCCCAGGCCGACCTGGTGGCTACGCGGCGCGAAGGCAACGCGATCTTCTATCGGCGCGCCCTGCCCCACACCGAGCTTCTGGGTGGCAAGCTGCACGCCGCGCTGCTCGAAGAAGTGGACGAGCTGGACCTGCCGATGGAGGTACAGGACCGCATTGCCCAGGTCCACGGGCAACGCGCCGCCGCCAGCCAGGATTTTTTCGCACGAGTAGCAGAGAAATTTCGCGCCCAGCAGGACCTGATCGCCGGGCTGCCGCAATACCGTGACAGCGTCGTGGCACTGCTCGACAAGCTGAGCTTCGGCCCCTGTGCCACGGCGATGGAAGTCGGCCCCGGCGACGGCGCTTTCCTGCCGGAACTGGCGCGTCGCTTCAGCCAGGTGACAGCGTTGGACAACAGCCCGGCGATGCTCGAACTGGCCCGCCAGGTATGTGAGCGCGAGTCCCTGGCTAATGTCAGCCTGCAATTGGCCGATGCCCTGAACGGCGTGAGCCTGCGGGCCGATTGCGTTGTATTGAACATGGTGCTCCACCACTTTGCCGCACCGGCCGACGCGCTCAAGCACATGGCCAACCTGCTGCAACCGGGCGGTAGCCTGTTGGTGACAGAGTTATGCAGCCACAACCAGAGTTGGGCCAAGGAGGCCTGCGGTGATCTCTGGCTGGGGTTTGAACAGGACGATCTGGCCCGTTGGGCCACCGCTGCGGGCCTCGTGCCCGGGGAAAGCCTCTATGTAGGCTTACGTAATGGTTTCCAGATACAGGTCCGCCATTTTCAGCGGCCGGCTGGCGACACTCACCATCGGTAACTTGTAGGAAAACATCGAGATGAGCGAATACTCCCTTTTCACCTCCGAGTCCGTGTCTGAAGGGCATCCGGACAAAATCGCCGACCAGATTTCTGATGCGGTGCTGGACGCCATCATTGCTGAAGACAAGTTCGCCCGCGTGGCGTGCGAGACTCTGGTGAAAACGGGCGTGGCGATCATCGCCGGCGAAGTCACCACCTCGGCCTGGGTCGACCTGGAACAGATCGTTCGCGACGTGATCCTCGGCATTGGCTACAACAGCTCCGACGTCGGCTTCGACGGCGCGACCTGCGGCGTGATGAACATCATCGGCAAGCAGTCCCCGGACATCAACCAGGGCGTTGACCGCGCCAAGCCAGAAGACCAGGGCGCCGGCGACCAGGGCCTGATGTTCGGCTACGCCAGCAACGAAACCGACGTGTTGATGCCGGCTCCGATCACCTTCTCGCACCAGTTGGTCCAGCGTCAGGCCGAAGCCCGCAAATCCGGCCTGCTGCCTTGGCTGCGCCCGGATGCCAAGTCGCAAGTGACCTGCCGCTACGAAGGCGGCAAGGTCGTCGGCATCGATGCCGTCGTGCTGTCGACCCAGCACAACCCGGAAGTGTCCTACAAGGACCTGCGCGAAGGCGTGATGGAACTGATCGTCAAGCACGTGCTGCCTGCCGAACTGCTGTCCAAGGACACCCAGTTCCACATCAACCCGACCGGCCAGTTCATCATTGGCGGCCCGGTGGGCGACTGCGGCCTGACCGGTCGCAAGATCATCGTCGACAGCTACGGCGGCATGGCGCGTCACGGCGGCGGCGCGTTCTCCGGCAAGGACCCATCCAAGGTTGACCGTTCGGCGGCGTACGCCGGTCGTTATGTCGCCAAGAACATCGTCGCCGCCGGCCTGGCCGAGCGTTGCGAGATTCAGGTTTCCTACGCCATCGGCGTAGCCCAACCTACGTCCATCTCGCTGAATACCTTCGGCACCGGCAAGATCGGCGACGACAAGATCATCCAGCTGGTGCGTGAAGTGTTCGACCTGCGTCCATACGCGATCACCACTATGCTCGACCTGCTGCACCCGATGTACCAGGACACCGCAGCCTACGGCCACTTCGGTCGCACGCCGCAGACCAAGACCGTGGGCGACGACACCTTCACCACATTCACCTGGGAAAAAACCGACCGCGCCGACGCCCTGCGCGCCGCTGCCGGCCTGTAATACGCGCTGCAATGAAAAAGCCCCTGGTGACTCGGTCGCCAGGGGCTTTTTTTGCGTTTTGACAAAGGGGTATTGCTACGTCCGCCGCGCCACCAGCAAGAACGAAGCAGCACTCGCCAGCAACGCCGCACACATCCGGTTGAACAAGCGCTTGCCGCTAGGCCGGGCAAACAATCGCCGCGCATAAATGCCCATGTAGCAATACAAGCCGATCGCCACGCATTCCAGGGCGAGGAACAGCCCGCCCAATATGGCGAACTGTTGAGCGACAGTGCCAGTACGATCAACGAACTGCGGCAGGAAAGCGGTAAATAAAAGAATCGCCTTGGGATTGCCGATTGCCACCAGAAATTCCTGGCGCGCCAGGCTGGCCATGCTCATCGACTTGGTCGCCGCCTCGCTGCCGGCGTCAGGCCGCGCGCGCCATAACTGCACGGCGAGGTAAAAAAGATAGCCGGCGCCGACAAGCTTGATGCCCAGGAACAACAATTCCGAGGTGTGCAACACAGCCGTCAGCCCCACCGCCGCCAGGGCAATCATGATGGCAAAGGCCACCAATCGACCCACTCCGCCGCTGCACGCTCGGACGAAACCATAACGCGAGGCGTTACTGATCGATAGCAGGTTGTTCGGGCCCGGCGCCATGTTCAGCGCGAAGCAGGCAGGGATGAAGACAGCGAGCGTCGTCAGGTCCATCGTTTGCACTCCTGGCAGATCGGATCGAGCGCCCATTCTGCACCGGCCACCGACGGGTTCAAGGGACAGTTGCGCAGCCAGATCGACCCGGACTGTACCGTTGGCGATTCGCCTTCATTTCTTCGTAAAACCCGGTAACGCTCCAGGCCTCGCGCCTTTCACGGCAGCGGCTAGCCTTCGAGTACCTCATTTAGCAAGGATGCTTCGATGCTGCCGTTATTGCGCGTCTTCGCCTGTTATCTATCACTCGTGGCCCCGGCCATTGCTGCGCCGTGCCCCGATTGGCCCAAGGAGCGCGCCCAGGCGCAGGTCGACATCCTCCAGCGACAGGTCGACGCCTGGGACGATGCCTATCATCGCCTCGGCCGCGCCCTGGTGGCCGACGAGCTGTACGACCAGTCCCGCATGCAGCTGGAGCAATGGCGCCGTTGCCAGGGCCTAGCCCCCCTAGCCTCGTCCTTGCGAACGGCGGGCGGAAAAGTACCGCACCCTGTCGCTCATACGGGCCTGGATAAACTCCAGGATGCCAAAGCCGTGGGGAACTGGCTTGAAGGGCGATCGGACGTCTGGGTCCAGCCAAAGGTCGATGGTGTCGCGGTGACCCTTATCTATCACGGTGGGCACCTGCAACAGGCAATCAGCCGCGGCGATGGCAACCACGGGCACGACTGGACTTCGAACGCCCACAAGATCGAGGCCATTCCCCGCCAGTTGCGTCAACCCACGGACCTGCTCGTTCAGGGCGAGTTGTATTGGCGGCTCGACGATCATGTACAAGCCACTCGTGGCGGACTCAATGCCCGATCGGCGGTGGCCGGGTTGATGGCCCGCAAAGACCTGCCCCCCGGCCAGGCATCAGGAATCGGCCTGTTTGTTTGGGACTGGCCCGAGGGCCCGGCGACCCTGCCCGAACGGATCGCCGCGCTGAACGAGCTGGGCTTTGCCGATACGACCGGCTACAGCCAGCCTGTCGAGGCATTGGCCGATGCCGAACACTGGCGCAACCACTGGTATCGCACGCCCCTGCCATTTGCCAGCGATGGAATCGTGCTGCGCCAGAGCCACCGCCCACCGGCCGACCGCTGGCAGGCCCGGGCGCCGTTCTGGAGCGTGGCCTGGAAGTACCCGTACGCCCAGGCCCTGGCGCAGGTACGCAAGGTGCGTTTCAAGATCGGCCGTACCGGGCGCATCACACCCGTGCTGGAGCTTGAGCCCGTGACGCTCGATGATCGCCAGATCCAGCGGGTAAGCGTCAGCTCGCTCAAGCGTTGGGAGCAGATGGACATCCGCCCCGGCGACCAGGTGGCCATCAGCCTGGCCGGGTTGACCATTCCACGGCTCGACAGCGTTGTACTGCGCAGCGTCGAGCGCCCGGACCTCGAGGTACCGATCGCCGCCAACTACCACTTCCTGAGTTGCTGGCAGCCGACGCCCGGTTGCGAAAGCCAGTTCCTTGCGCGCTTGAACTGGCTCAGTGGCAAACATGGGCTCGGCCTGCCCCATGTCGGCCCCGGCACCTGGGAAAAGCTGCTGGCCGCGGGTCGACTCGACGGATTACTGGATTGGTTGACCCTCGATGCCACGGAGCTTGCTAACATTGCCGGTTTCGGCGAGCGCAGCAGCGCCCGCCTGCTGGCCAGCCTGCACAGCGCACGGCAGCAGCCTTTTCGGCGATGGCTCAAGGCCCTTGGCCTGCCGCCCACTGCTGAGGCCAAGCTGGACGGATCGTGGCAGGCGCTGGCTGGGCGCAGCATTGAACAATGGCAAGCCGAAGCCGGTATCGGGCCGGGACGCGCCGCGCAACTGAGCGCTTTTTTTCGCGACCCGCAGGTGCTGGCCTTGAGAGAAACACTACACACCGCTGGCGTCGACGGTTTCTGATTCGACCCGGCGCGGTTGAACCCAAGGGGCGGACATGCGTTCCAACAGCGCATCTACACCGACCGCCCGAGAGCCTTTATACGGAGTTGCTATGAATTTCCTGTCCCCCGTTGCCCTGCTCGCCCTGTGTGGTGCCATGGCTTCGCCTTTGATGGCAACTGAGCAACCCCCGGAGCTGACCGGGTGCGCGGCAAAGCGCCAGGGCATCATCAACCAGATCGAACTGGCCAAGTCCCGAGGCAATTCGGCCCAGCAAGCCGGGCTCGAAACAGCGCTGAACGAAGTGACCACTCATTGCACGGACGCATCCTTGCGCAAGGAGCGGGAAAACAAGGTCCTCGAGGCCAAGCACGAGGTGAGTCGTCGCCAGGCCGACCTGGAAAAAGCCATGAAGAAAGGCGACGCGGAGCGAATCAACAAGCGTAAAGACAAACTGGCGGCTTCCCGCAAGGAATTGCAGGAAGCGGTGGATGAGTTGGATAAATAAGCGGCAAGCTGCAAGCTTCAAGCGGCAAGCTCAAAGCTCCATGCTTTGAAACTGCCCACTGCTTCACGATCAGTGATTGCGAAACTCTTTATGGCAGGCACTGCACGCATCTTCGACTTTCTGCACCGCCGGCCCCAGGTTGCTGGCCCTGTAAGGCTGGACCTTGCTGGCCGTCACCAATTCACCGGTGGCCGCCTCAAGATTGCGGGCCAGTTCCTGAAAGCGCGCCTGCTTTTGCCAAACCTCATCCGTGGCGCTGGTGTGGTCTTCTTCACGAACCGGCGGGAAGTGCTTCCAAGGTTCGTGAGACAGTTGGTCCAGCTTTACCGCGCCGTCGGCAAAACGCACGCCGTCGAACGGAACACGGCCGCGCAGCATGCCGCCCAGTTCTTCACTGGTCTTGAGCATCTGTTTGAAAATCGCCTTGCGCTGGCCCAGGGGAGAGTTGGGATCGACGCCACCGCAGCCGGATAACATCAGGCAGGCCAGCACAGCCATGGAAAATCGTCTTACAAACATCTTTGCCTCGGGACAGGAAACGGCCGTTAGTATCCCCGGGTCGCCAGAAAAGACCAATGGCCCTATCAACAATACGGGTTGTCCAGTGCGCGAAGGCACCCGACGATTGCAAAGGAAACCTTCATGAATAGCCGCTTCAAGTCATGGCACAAAAACCTGGCGCTGACACTGCCGTTGATCGTGCTGCTGGCCGGCTGCAACCGCGGCGAAAAGGTCGAAGAACCCAAGACTCACGCCCTTGCCACTTACGTCAACGCACCTTGGGAAGCGTTGCCGCCGGTGTCCGATGAGGACTTGCTGGCCGGCTTCGGCTCCTGGCGCAGCGCGTGCGTCCGGCTCAAGGCGGACGCGAGCTGGGGCCCAACCTGCGCGGCAGCGGTGAATGTGCCGCAGACCCCACAGGATGTTCGCAACTTCCTCAAGCAGACCCTGGATGTCTATGGTCTGCGTTCGGGGGACAACAGCCCCAACGGCCTGATTACCGGCTACTACGAACCGGTCTATCCCGGCAGCCTCACCCAGACTGCCACCGCCAACGTGCCAGTCTACGGTGTACCGGAGGACATGATCATTGTGTCGCTGGACAGCATTTATCCCGAGCTCAAGGGCAAACGCCTGCGCGGCCGTCTCGAAGGCCGGGTGCTCAAGCCGTATGACGACGCCGCCACCATCGAGAACAGCGGGGTGAAGGCGCCTGTCATCGCCTGGCTGACAGACCCGATGAACCTGCAATTCCTGCAAATCCAGGGCTCGGGGCGCATCCGTCTCGATGATGGCCGCCAACTCCGCGTCGGTTATGCCGACCAGAACGGCCACCCGTATCGCCCCATTGGCCGCTGGCTGGTTGAGCAGGGCGAGCTGAAAAAAGAAGACGTGACCATGGGCACCATCAGTGCCTGGGCCAAGGCCCACCCGAACCGTATTCCCGAATTGCTGGCCAGCAATCCGAGCTACGTATTCTTCAACCGCAACCCCGACAGCAATGAAGGCCCGCGAGGCTCGCTGAACGTCCCTTTGACCGCGGGCTACAGCGTGGCCGTGGACCGCAAGGTAATTCCCTTGGGCAGTCTGTTGTGGCTGTCCACGACTCGACCCGACGGCAGCGCTTTGAACCGCCCCGTTGCAGCACAGGACACGGGAGGTGCGATTACCGGCGAAGTGCGTGCGGACCTGTTCTGGGGCACGGGCGAGGCCGCCGGGCAATTGGCGGGGGATATGAAGCAACAAGGCCAGATCTGGATGCTGTGGCCCAAGGGGATGGCGTTGCCTCAGGTGCCGCAGGTGGCGAATGCGGTCAGCGCCAATCCTTGAAGGACGTGTTTATTGTCCCGGCCCCATCGCGAGCTTGCTCGCGAGAGGCCGGCAAAAACACCGAAACGCCAAAGCCGGGTTCAAGCCGAAACGAAGAAGAAACTCGCCACCAACCCTACCCCCACGAACCATACCAGCGAACGCAAGACTGCCCAGTCGGCCAAATAGCAAATGATGTAGAGCAGGCGGCTGGTGATGAACAACACAGCCAGGACGTTGATGGTCACCAGTTCGGCATTGCCGGCCAGGTGCGCAACGATCACGGCGGCGGCAAAGAACGGAGCGATTTCGAAACTGTTCAGTTGCGCGGCGTAGGCGCGCCGGGGAGCACCTTCGAGTGAGTCGAGAAAGTCCCGGGGATCGTGGTTATCTTGCAGCCTATATTTCCCGCCTGCCTTGGCGATGCCGATACACAGGTAAGGCAGGAGAAAAGCGATCAAAACACACCACAGGGCAACCGTCATATCGCATTTTCCTTTATTAGTTTTAGAGATTCGAAGGCAAGCATCTCAGGATTTCATCACCAGCATGCCAACCTGCACCAGCCCGCAGGCTAAGAGTCGCTGCCAGCCGAAAGGTTCTTTCAGGCAGTGCATGCCTAAGAACAAGCGCTCCATTACGCCTGCAGAATAGACTCGCGATCCGTTAGCAGCCGTTTATACTGCACTCGACCACGCCGCACTCAGTTGCGCATAGACCAATTCCAATAATTCTGCCGCCGCCTCGTTCGTCCGAACCAAGGCGTCGGCATGCGTATGCCTGATCCGAGCGTCAAGACTATAGACAGAGACCTTGCGCATGCCACTCGCCTTGCTTGCTTTGGCCGTTGCCGCTTTTGGCATCGGCACGACCGAATTCGTCATCATGGGCTTGCTGCCCGACGTCGCCCGAGACCTGGCCGTGAGTATTCCTCACGCCGGGTTGCTGATTACCGGTTATGCCCTGGGGGTTGTGTTCGGCGCGCCGATCCTGGCGATCGGCACCGCGAACATGCCGCGCAAGGCCACGCTGCTGGGCATGACCCTGATGTTCATTCTGGGCAACGTGCTCTGCGCCCTGGCGCCGAACTACACCACCCTCATGGCCGCCCGGGTCATCACTGCGTTATGCCACGGGGCGTTTTTTGGTATCGGCTCGGTGGTGGCGGCCGGGTTGGTGGCGCCGAACAAACGAGCCCAGGCGATCGCGATGATGTTCACCGGCCTGACCTTGGCGAATGTCCTGGGCGTGCCGCTGGGTACGGCCTTGGGCCAATATGCCGGCTGGCGGTCGACGTTCTGGGCTGTGTCGGTGATCGGTGTGATCGCGGCCATCGCCCAGTGGGTCTGGCTGCCAAAGGAAATCCCGATGGACAAGGCCAACCTCGCCAGCGAGTTCAAGGTATTGGGCAAGGCCAACGTGTTATTGGCCCTGGGCATGAGCGTGCTGGCCTCCACCAGCCTGTTCAGCGTATTCACCTACATCGCGCCGATCCTGCAGGACATCACCGGCGTCAGCCCTCACGGTGTCACCGTCATGCTGTTGCTATTCGGGGTCGGCCTGACGGCGGGGAGTTTCCTCGGTGGACGCCTGGCCGACCGGCGCTTGCTGCCATCCCTGGTGGGCATGGCGCTGGCCGTGGTGCTGGTGCTCGCCGCCTTCAGCCAGACCAGCCGATCGGTGATCCCGGCGGCGATTACCCTGGTGCTGTGGGGCGTCTTTGCCTTCGCCCTTTGTCCGATCCTGCAACTGCTGATCATTGACCAGGCCCATGAGGCCCCGAACCTCGGCTCGACCCTGAACCAGAGCGCGTTCAACCTTGGCAATGCCGCCGGCGCGTGGATCGGCGGCCTGGTCGTCGCCAGCGGGGCCGACCTTGCGGATCTGCCGTGGACCGGCGCCCTGGTTGGCGGGCTGACCGTACTGGCCGCGCTTTACTTTATTTTTCGGCAGCGTCGCTTGGGCGCCGTGGCACGCCTTGCCGACTAAGGGGCGTATTGGTCTCGCTGCGCACTTGGGCGTGGCTGATCAGCGCGAAGATAAAACTGCCGCCAATAATGTTCCCCGCCAACGTCGGTGCGGCGAACACCATCCAGAAGTCTTCCCACGACAGCTGGCCGGCAAACACCAGGTAAGACACCTCGGCCGAGCCGACGACGATGTGGGTGAAATCCCCAAGCGCCATGAGGTAAGTGATCAGCACGATGATCCACATCTTGGCGCTTTCCATGGACGGGATCATCCAGACCATGGTGGCGATCATCCAGCCGGAGATGATGCCCTTGGCGAACATCTGGCCCGTGTCGTTTTCCATGACCTTGCGACCGATATCGAGAAAGGCCAGGTCGGTGCGCTGGTCAAAAATCGGTAGATGCAGCATCACGTAGGCCACCAGCAGCGTGCCGCAGAGGTTACCCACCAGCACCACGCTCCATAGCCGGAACAACCGGCCGAAGTTGCCCAGTGTCGGCTTGCTCATGATCGGCAGCACAGCGGTCAGGGTATTTTCGGTAAACAATTGCTGGCGCGCGAGGATCACCGCCAGGAAGCCCGCGCAATAGCCGAGGCTGGCGATCACCTTGAAACCTTCATGATCCGGCAACCGCGAGTTGAGCAGCCCCATCGCCATCAGCGACAGCCCCATGGTCAACCCGGCCGCAAGGGCCGACCACCACAGCGCCGCCACGCTGCGCTCCAATTCCTGGTCACCCTGGGTGCGGATGATTTCATGCAACACCGCGGCGCGAGGCGGCTGGTTGCGGTCGACTTCGTGCTGCTCCTCTGCCGAGAGATCAGGGGTCTTGCCGTCTTTATGAGTGTCCATACAGCTCCTGAACCGGTGGCGTGATGTAGCTACGACACGCGGCGTACGGAGCTGTTCAGTGGTGCCCGCAAATGAGAGGCATATCGCCATCCTATTCGATGGCATCGTCCTGGAATTGATCCTTGACGTACTTGATCTCGGTCCGGCCATGGGGGGCGGGCAAGCCGTCTTCGCCAAGATTGACGAAGACCATTTTTTCCACCGTCAGGATGCTTTTGCGGGTGATCTTGTTGCGCACTTCGCAGGTGAGGGTGATGGAGGTACGACCAAACTCCGTGGCGGTGATACCCAGTTCGATGATGTCGCCCTGGCGCGAAGCGCTGACAAAATTGATTTCGGAGATGTACTTGGTGACCACGCGCTGGTTGCCCAGCTGGACGATGGCATAGATGGCCGCCTCTTCGTCGATCCAGCGCAACAGGCTGCCACCGAACAGCGTGCCATTGGGATTGAGGTCTTCGGGCTTGACCCATTTGCGGGTGTGGAAATTCATGATCACTCCTGGACGTCTGGCCGATGAATGCCCGCATCATGGCAGACCGTGCAGATCCGCTCTACGCCGCGGCGCCTATAACGATCATCGGCAATTTTGATTTGCCGACAGAAACCCTTTGGAAGATCCGCTTAGCCCGTTATAATCGCCCCGCTTTACCCGGCCCACCCTTTGGTCCGGTCCCGCCACCTGTCCGAGGGGCGCTGCAGCAGGCTCGACCTGTCAGGCTCGGATGGGGCGTTGCTTGTACGGGGCTCCCCGCACAGGCACTAAACGCACAACGGCGCCCATTCGCATACATTACGAATGGAGGCTCTTGATGAGCGCTGTTATCACGCCTGCTGCTTTTACCGACTACAAAGTCGCCGACATGTCCCTGGCTGACTGGGGCCGTCGCGAAATCATCATCGCCGAATCCGAAATGCCAGCCCTGATGGGCCTGCGTCGCAAATACTCTGGCGAACAGCCATTGAAGGGCGCGAAGATCCTCGGCTGCATCCATATGACCATCCAGACCGCCGTGCTGATCGAGACCCTGGTTGCACTGGGTGCCGAAGTGCGCTGGTCCTCCTGCAACATCTTCTCGACCCAGGACCAGGCTGCCGCCGCCATTGCCGCTGCCGGCATCCCGGTCTTCGCCTGGAAAGGCGAGACCGAGCAAGAGTACGAGTGGTGCCTGGAGCAGACCATCCTCAAGGATGGCCAGCCATGGGACACCAACATGATTCTTGACGACGGTGGCGACCTGACCGAGCTGCTGCACAAGAAGTACCCGGCCGTGCTGGACAAGGTCCATGGCGTGACCGAAGAAACCACCACTGGCGTACACCGCCTGCTGGACATGCTGGCCAAGGGCGAGCTGAAAATCCCGGCCATCAACGTCAACGACTCGGTGACCAAGAGCAAGAACGACAACAAGTACGGCTGCCGCCACAGCCTCAACGACGCCATCAAGCGCGGTACCGACCACTTGCTGTCCGGCAAGCAGGCCCTGGTGATCGGCTACGGTGACGTGGGCAAGGGCTCGGCCCAGTCCCTGCGTCAGGAAGGCATGATCGTCAAGGTGTCCGAAGTCGACCCAATCTGCGCCATGCAAGCCTGCATGGACGGCTTCGAACTGGTTTCGCCGTTCATCGACGGGATCAACGACGGCACCGAAGCCAGCATCGACAAAGCCCTGCTGGGCAAGATCGACCTGATCGTGACCACCACCGGCAACGTCAATGTCTGCGATGCCAACATGCTCAAGGCTTTGAAGAAGCGCGCCGTGGTCTGCAACATCGGCCACTTCGACAATGAGATCGACACCGCTTTCATGCGCAAGAACTGGGCATGGGAAGAAGTGAAGCCACAGGTCCACAAGGTTCACCGCACCGGCACTGGCAGCTTCGATCCGCAGAACGATGACTACCTGATCCTGCTGGCCGAAGGCCGCCTGGTCAACCTGGGCAACGCCACCGGCCACCCAAGCCGCATCATGGATGGCTCGTTCGCCAACCAGGTCCTGGCCCAGATCTTCCTGTTCGGCCAGAAATACGCCGACCTGCCACCGGCCCAGAAAGCCGAGCGCCTGACTGTGGAAGTACTGCCGAAAAAACTCGACGAAGAAGTGGCCCTGGAAATGGTCCGCGGTTTCGGCGGCGTGGTCACCAAGCTGACCAAGCAACAGGCTGACTACATCGGCGTTACCGTCGAAGGCCCGTTCAAGCCGCACGCTTACCGTTACTGATCGGCGCCCCCCTTCCGGGGGGATGCACTTTTGTAGGAGCGAGCCTGCTCGCGATCGACGTCGCCTCGGGCTGACAGTCCGATCGAGGTGCCTGCATCGCGAGCAGGCTCGCTCCCACACTGGCCCGCCTCCACAGGGCTCTGCAAGCCTCACGGCCTACGAGTTTCCAAGGATATGACCATGTCCCAAGACCGTCGCTACAGCTTCGAATTCTTCCCGACGAAGACCGATGCTGGGCATGAAAAGCTGATCGCCACTGCCCGCCAGCTGGCAAGCTACAACCCTGATTTTTTCTCCTGCACCTACGGCGCTGGCGGTTCGACCCGCGACCGCACGATGAACACCGTGTTGCAGCTCGAAAGCGAAGTCAAAGTCCCCGCCGCGCCACACCTTTCTTGCGTGGGCGACAGCAAGGACGACCTGCGCAGCCTGCTGACCCAATACAAGGCAGCCGGCATCAAGCGCATCGTTGCCCTGCGCGGCGACCTTCCGTCGG
This sequence comes from Pseudomonas sp. E102, assembly GCF_052660185.1. NCBI lineage: Bacteria > Pseudomonadati > Pseudomonadota > Gammaproteobacteria > Pseudomonadales > Pseudomonadaceae > Pseudomonas > Pseudomonas sp. E102. Next base: position 5,363,135 of record NZ_CP084025.1, on the reverse strand, counting down.
GCATGGGCATGGCCAGCGGAGAGCTGCGCCACGCCAATGAACTGGTTGAATTCATTCGCGAGGAAACCGGCGAACACTTCCACATCGAAATCGCCGCTTATCCGGAGATGCACCCGCAAGCGCGCAATTTTGAGGATGACCTGCACAACTTCGTGCGCAAGGCCAACGCCGGCGCCAACAGCGCGATCACCCAGTATTTCTTCAATGCCGACAGCTATTTCTACTTTGTCGAGCGTGTTCGCCAGATGGGTGTGGACATTCCTGTGGTTCCGGGAATCATGCCAATCACCAACTACAGCAAGCTGGCGCGTTTCTCGGACGCCTGCGGCGCGGAAATCCCGCGCTGGATCCGCAAGCAGCTGGAAGCCTATGGTGACGACACCGCCAGCATCCAGCGCTTCGGCGAAGAGGTCATCACGCAAATGTGTGAGCGTTTGTTACAAGGCGGCGCACCGGGGCTGCATTTCTATACCCTGAACCAGGCCGAGCCTAGCCTCGCGGTATGGAACAATCTCAAACTGCCGCGTTAATGACTTAATGCAGTGGTACAAAAGGGCCCTGGCAAAAACCAGGGCCTTTTTCTTTAAAAAAAGGACATCAGGAGCAACTCGATGCCGAATGGTCAAAGGTCGACGACCCCACAACTTATCTATCTGGTCTATGGGGCCGAGACCTATCACCAGGAAGCGGTGTTCAGTATCGCCAGCGCCTTGGCGGGCCTGCGGGAGACCCCCGATGAGGCATTGGACATCCAAGTGTTCACCGACAATGCCGCGCCGTACGTGGATTTGCCCGTTCGAGTGCGCCACCTGGACAACGAAACGCGCCAAGGGTGGATCGCTCCCCACGGCTATCATTTCCGCGCCAAGCACGTGGTCATGCGGAAGGTGCTCGAGGAAAGCGAACTGGCATTGCTGATCGACACGGACACCTTCTTCCATTGCTCGCCGATCGAGCTGTTCAAGCGGATCGAGCCGGGCACACTGTTGTGCAATGCCGTCGGCATGAACTATGGCGCCAACAAGGATGCCGGGCTTTACCTGACCCTCGCCCAGCCCTTGGCTCAACGAGAACTGGCCGACGACAACATGCCGCTACTCAATTCCGGCGTGATTGGCCTGTACGCAGTCGATGCGGCAATCCTCGATCACTCCATTGCGCTGATGGACGAATTTTATCCGTTAGCCCAAGGAGCCTATACCCTGGAAGAGTTCTGCCTCTCGGTGGCGGCCTATCGCAAGGTCAAGGTGCGTGAATGTCCAGACCTGATTCACCACTACTGGAGCCGCAAGCAGCTGTTTCGGGCCAAGACCAAGGCCTGGTATGACAAACACCGCGCAGCCCCCGTGAGCCAACATGCCCTGGATGAAACGCGGCAAGTCACTGCCATACTACCGCGCCCACCTACCTTCCAGCGCCTGGCCTACAAATTCATTACCGTGGCGTTGCCCGGTCACAAACGTCAGTTCATGCGCGAGATCCTGTACGGCTGCTATCGCCATACCAATCCATTCGACCAGGCGTGCGGCCCGGTCTGGTGGGAAAAGGCCCTGGAGAACGTCGAGCACCGGTTGAAGAAGCCTTTGGAAGACCATGAGCTCAAACATTGGCTCAGCCATCCCGTGATTCGCCTGGTGCTGGGTAAACGCCGAGAAGCCATCTATCGACACCTGATGCAGACAAAGAGCAACTGAGCCACGTGCTAGAGCGCTCTAGCTATTTGATGAGTTCTCGTCGTAACCTCCGGTCATGCCCGTAATCCTCCCGTTGCTGACAGCCCTCCTTCTCTCGTGCCTGAGCGTTGCCGCCCAGGCCGAGAAGTTGCGCATTGTCACCGAACCCTGGGCACCTTATGTCTACGAGGAAAACGGCAAGACCCTTGGCCTGGACTATGAAACCACGGCCATTGTGTTCAAACGCCTGGGCATCGATGTGGAATGGCAACTGCTGCCGTGGAAGCGCTGCCTGGCCATGCTGGAGCAAGGTTTGGCGGACGGCGCGCTCGACATATTCCACAGCGACGAGCGCGATGCCCTTCTGCTATACCCCAGCGAACCGCTGTCGGAGGTGGAATTCGTCATGTTCTATGCCAACGCCCGCCCCCACCCTTTTCGCACGCTCGACGACCTGGACGGGCTGACCGTCGGCACGTCGCCCGGTTATCTGTATAGCCAGGCGTTCAGGGAATCGAGCCGATTCAAACGGGAAGCGGCTCCGACCCACGAAGCCAACTTCGGCAAGTTACAGCTGGGCCGCATCGACCTGCTCATCACCGACCGTCGTGTAGGCCGACACGCCGTCAAGGCGCTTCAACTGGACAACCAGATCACAGAGAATCCCACCGTGGTGAGCCGCCAGAGCCAATACCTGGCGGTACGACGCAAGGCGGGCATGGACTTGCTCGTGCAACGCTTCGGCGCCGAGCTCAAGCGTTTCAAGCATGAACCGGCCTATGCCGAGCTGAGTGCTCGTTATGGCGCTGCTCCGGCGGCCAAGGCGGCTGGGCACAACGCGGTGTCACGCTGAAATGCACCGTTGAGCAGCAGGAAAGCAGCGCAGGGCGATTGCTCTGTTATACTCCGGCCTTCCCGCCAGGCTCACGCCCGGACGCCCGGTCTTGCAAAAGGCATCCCGACACCGCTACAGCGCAGCTTCCAGCCCGCGCGAGCCCTGTCCGGACGTGTCTTCCAGACCCGGCGGGACCGGACGGGATGAGGTCTCCAATCGACCGCATTCGCGCCAGGCAAGACTATCCCATTGGGCCAGGCCCTCACTAAAAACAGGATTACTCATGTCCTTTGCTTCCCTCGGTCTCTCCGAGGCTTTAGTCGGCGCCATCGAAGCCGCCGGCTACACCCAGCCTACCCCGGTGCAACAGCGGGCCATCCCCGCCGTGTTGCAAGGTCGCGACCTGATGGTCGCCGCACAGACAGGTACTGGCAAGACCGGCGGTTTCGCCCTTCCGATCCTGGAGCGGCTGTTCCCTAACGGTCACCCAGACAAATCCCAGCGCCACGGCCCGCGCCAACCGCGCGTCCTGGTCTTGACCCCGACCCGCGAACTGGCCGCCCAGGTGCACGAGAGCTTCAAGGTCTATGCGCGCGACCTGAAATTTGTCAGTGCCTGCATCTTTGGCGGTGTCGGCATGAACCCGCAGGTCCAGGCCATGGCGCGCGGCGTCGACGTGCTGGTGGCCTGCCCCGGTCGCCTGCTGGACCTCGCCGGCCAGGGCAGCGTCGATCTGTCCCACGTGGAAATCCTCGTGCTGGACGAAGCCGACCGCATGCTCGACATGGGTTTTGTCCATGACGTGAAGAAAGTGCTGGCACGCCTGCCGGCCAAGCGCCAGAACCTGTTGTTCTCGGCGACCTTCTCCAAGGACATCACCGACCTGGCCGGCAAGCTGTTGCACAACCCGGAACGCATCGAAGTCACGCCGCCGAACACCACGGTCGAGCGCATCGAACAGCGCGTGTTCCGCCTGCCGGCCAGCCACAAGCGTGCCCTGCTGGCGCATTTGATCACCACAGGCGCCTGGGAACAGGTCCTGGTGTTCACCCGCACCAAGCACGGCGCCAACCGCCTGGCTGAATACCTCGACAAACATGGCCTGCCGGCCGTGGCGATCCATGGCAACAAGAGCCAGAACGCTCGCACCAAGGCCCTGGCTGACTTCAAGGCCGGCGAAGTGCGCATCCTGGTCGCCACCGACATCGCCGCCCGTGGCCTGGATATCGACCAGTTGCCCCATGTGGTCAACTTCGAACTGCCGAACGTCGATGAAGACTACGTGCACCGTATCGGCCGTACCGGCCGGGCCGGTCGTTCGGGCGAAGCGATTTCCCTGGTCGCGCCGGACGAAGAAAAACTGCTCAAGAGCATTGAGCGCATGACCAAGCAGAAAATCCCCGACGGCGACCTGATGGGCTTCGATGCCAGCACGATCGAGGCCGAAAAGCCTGAAGTGCGCGAGCGTCCGGATGTGCGCAACCCGCGCAACCCACGTGGCCCGCGGGGCGACGGCCCGAATGGCAGTGGCGGCGGTCGCAAGGACAAAGGCAAGGACAAGGGCAAGGACAAATCGGCCAGCAACGGTCGCGGCGAGCGCCCGGCCCGCGAGCAGAAACCACGCGAAGGTACGCCGGCCCGCGAACAGCAGCGCCCTGCCCCTCGCGCCGCAGCCGATCGCGGCCCGACCGATCGCGCCCCGGACGAGTTCCTCGACGACGATATCGATAACTTCGGTAACCGTGTCGACTACGTGCCACAGCAGAAACCGGCCCAGGGTCGCGGTCGCCGTCCTGGCGCCCCGGCACAAGGCGCAGGTTCGGGCGCACCGCGCGGTGGCCAGTCACAAGGTCGCCAGAACGGCCCGCGCAACAGCAACGGTTCTTCCACCGGCACCCCGCCGGCCAAGCGCAACGGCCCGCGCAGCGGCGCCCCACGTGACGGCCAGGCCCGGCGCGAAGACTCCCGACCTCGCCGCCAGGCCCGTGGTGACGACCAGCCTCGCCAGGAACCCGCCGTGCAGAACCCGCGAGGCAACCAGCCGAAAATCATCCACAAGGAATCGAAAACCGATCGTTTCCCGACGCCTGAGCAGCTGGACCAATTACCAAGCCGTCCGCGTGGCGAAAAACCGGCCTTGCTGACACGCAATCGCTGAGTTTCTCCAAGCCATGAAAAATGCCCCGGGTCTCACGACCCGGGGCATTTTTTTTGTGAACTCTTCCAGCTGTGGGAGCGAGCTTGCTCGCGATGGCGGCAGGCCTGCCACATTGATGTTGGCTGAAGCACCGCTATCGCGAGCAAGCTCGCTCCCCCCAGCATCCTTTGTATCGCCGAAATCCAGAGCAATAAAAAACGCCCCTGGCCGCAAGACCAGGGGCGTTTTTCGTCAGGGGCGAACGTTACTTCGCCTTGACGCCTTCAAACGAGACATACAACTCGACCGCGTCGGATTTCGGACCCAGGTCTTTCTGCTTGCCGAAGTCGGAACGCTTGATGGTGGTAGTGCCTTCGAAGCCGGCACGGTAGCCACCCCACGGGTCCTTGCCTTCGCCCAGGAAGGTCGCCTTGACCACAACCGGCTTGGTCACGCCCATCAGCGTCAGGTCACCGGTCACGTCGGCGGTGTTTTCGCCGGTGGACTTGACGCTGGTGGACACGAACGTGGCCTTGCCGAATTTGCTGGCGTTCAGGAAGTCAGCGCTGGCGATGTGTTTGTCGCGCTCGGCGTGGTTGGTGAACACGCTGGCGGTGTTGACGTTGAACTCGATCTTGCTGTCTTCAGGCTTGGCGGCGTCGAAGCTGAACTTGCCGTCAATATCCTTGAAGGTACCGGTGATGAAGCTATAGCCCAGGTGGCTGATCTTGAAATCAACGAAGGCATGCTGGCCTTCCTTGTCGACCACGTAGTCTGCGGCCATGGCCTGGCCGGCGGACAGCAGGGCAGAACCGATTGCCAGGGCGGCGAGCGTCTTTTTCAACATGCTTTCTATTCCTTTGGAGTCGAGGTTGAACATCAGGCTTGGCGCCCCAGCATGCGCTTGAGGGTCGCGTCACGGTCGATAAAGTGGTGTTTCAATGCTGCCAACGCATGAAGGCCGGAAAAAATTACCAACGCCCATGCCAGGTAAAAGTGGATCTGGCCGGCGACGTCTGCCTGATCGGGCAGTCCGGACACCAGCGCGGGTACTTCAAACAGACCAAACACCGAGATCCCGACACCGTCTGCGGTGGAAATCAGGTAACCGGCAATCATCACGGCGAACAGCCCGAGATACAGCGCGCTGTGGCCAAGCTTGGCGCCGACGCGGGTCAGTCGCCCGTAGGTTTCCAGGGTAGGTGGCGGCGGGCTGACAAAACGCCAGAGCACCCGCAACACCATCACCGCCAACAGCACCAGGCCGATACTCTTGTGCAGCTCCGGCGCGTCTTTGCGCCAGGTGCTGTAGTAGTCCAAACCGACCATCCACAAGCCCAGCGCAAACAGCCCATACACCGCCAAGGCAACGGCCCAATGGGAAACGATGCTGACCCAGCCATAACGAGAAGAGGAGTTGCGAAGCTGCATTGCTCATATCCTGTAAAAACTGCGATCAAGACTAGCGACTTATCTATCGATTTAAAGCGGAAATTTTCGCTTTGAAATATCGAGAAATACGATGATCAGTCTGCAGAGGGTGGGTTAAGGAAAGATTAAAGCGGATGCGTTGCGTGGTGGAGAGGGGAAGCGGGCATGGATCCCGCAAGATGGAAGGGGCTCATCGTGAGCAGGCTCGCTCCACGAAAGGCCGTGCTGGGTGATATTCCCTGTCTCCTCAAGCCCCGGGGAAGCGCTCGTATCGATATTTTCCGTGGCTTCGTCCCGGGACGGATGTCCAAGCCAAAGCGGGTCAAAAGTTTATTTGAGGACGTGGAAATTAAAAACTTGGTCGTTTTCGCTACCGCCTCTCTAGAGTTATCTGTTGACGCACTCAGGCCTGTAAGGATCCATATCGCATCTATACGACAATTGAGGATCGTGTTTTTTAAGTATCATACGGCCATCTGTACAGCCGCTGCCGAAGAGCATGATCAATAATATTAATGCCGCCACCGGTTTCATATGTTGCTCCAGTTCTACGCGTCTAACGCTTTGAATCAATTAACCGAGCACTCAGGCTTGTATGGATCAAAGGTGCATTTGTACGCCAACTGAGGGTCCCGTTCTGGAATCATCGGAATAATCAGGGGATCCCGACATTCACCATACACACACCCGTACAGCGAAACCGATACGACCATTGCCATTAGTATTTTCATACGCGCTCCTGTTCTTCGAGGAGCCTAGACTTTTGGCTTGGTGCGCTATATCGCCTGCTTCCGGTTAAAGGGTGGGAAGTTTCCGATATCTCGTCTAGCCCTGTAGGACGTCGGCGTAATGATCCACCCGTGGCGAGGGAGCTTTCTCCCGCTCGGCTGCGAAGCAGTCGTAAACCGGCGGGTGCGGTGTGCCTGATGCTCCGCATTCGGCAGGACTGGGGCCGCTTCGCGGCCCAGCGGGAGCAAGCTCCCTCGCCACGGGTTTATTGATTGCCTTAAGTGAACGGCAGCGTTCTTTGCACCTGACCTTACTGAGCCTTGATCTCAGTAGTCGCTGCCGGCTTGGCGGCGGGTTTCTTCACTGGCTCAGCCTTTTTCACTGGAGCCTTGGCCGGGGCCTTTTTAGCCGGGGTCTTGGCCGCCGGCTTCTTCGCCGCTGGCTTGGCCGTGGCTTTCTTGGCTGGCTCGGTCTTCGCCGGCGCCGGCGCGGGTGGCTCCACCGGCGCAGGGGCTGGGACGGGGGCCGGTGCCGGCGCTGGAGGCGGCGCTACCGGCTCGGGAGCCTTGGCCGGCTCCGGCTTCTTGTCGTCATCCGAGCCGCCGAACAGGTTACTGAAGAAATTGCCTTTCTTCGCCGCCACCGCTCCTGCGGCAGCTGCTGCGGCCGGGGCGACTTTTGCTGGTTCGAACGACTTGCCCGCCGCCAGGCCTTCAACCTGGCTGGCGGCACGTTGGCCACTGCGCAGCGCGCCTTCCAACGTGCCTGGATACATGGCGTCGGTGTGTTCACCGGCAAAAGCTACGCGCTGCAAGGGCTTTTCCCACAGGCGCCAGTATTTGCTGATCTGACCCGGACCAAACGCCAGGTACGCGCCGCCCATGGAAGGGTCGGTGCTGTAGCGACGGATTTCATAACCGGTGAACGCACCGCGCGCTTGGGGATAAAACGCATGCAGGCGGATCAGCACTTGGTCGACCATCTGCTTGTCGCCAAAAGCCTGCATCACCCGGGCATTGTCGCCGGACAGGTTGATGACCACATTCGCCCCGCCCTTCAAAGCCGGCTCGATCCACATCATGCCCAGGCCGGCGTTGCTGTAGATCTCGCCCGACATGCGCGCCTTGCTGTCCCAGACCGGGGTCTTGAACTTGAGCATGATCTGGTCGCGCCAGCCGTAATTGGTGCCTTTGATCGCGCCCTGGTGCTGGGCATCGAGGGCCGGGGTCAGCTGGATCTTGTTCAACGCCCGCAGCGGCACCGCGAGCACGACGTAGTCCGCCTGGTAACCCACGCTGCCGACCTTGACGGTGACGCCGTCCTTGTCCTGGGAGATGGCCGAGACCGGGGAGCCGGTCTTGATCGTTTTCAGTTGCTTGACGAACGCCTGGGCCAATACCGGGCTGCCACCGAGCAGGCGCGAGGCGCGCAGGTCACGGTCGGATACGCCGCGATAGACGCGGTTCTGCTGTGCGAAATACAGCAGCGACAGGCGGGACGGCTCGTCATAGCGCGTGCGAATTTCCTGATTGACCAACTGCCGCGCGGTAGCGGGCAGCTGCAAGCGGTCGAGCCAGTTGGACACGGTGATCTGGTCGAGGGCGTGCAGCGTGTTGGTGGCCGTCGGGTTCAGCGGATCGTCGATGGACCGCGCCAGCTCGTCCAGGGTGGTTTCATAGCGCTTGAGCGCTTCGGCGGTGGCGGGCTGCTTGGTCGCCAGGTCGGCGGCGGTGAAATAAGTACCGTCGATCAGGTAACTCGGGGTGCGCACGAATTCCGGCGCCGGCGTGGTGCTCAGCTTGAAGGTGGAGACGTATTTGTTCAGCACCGGCTGGGTCTTTTCGTTGCCGATCCACTCACTGGTGGCCATGCCCGAGCGGCCGCCCAGGCTCGGCTTGGCTTCCAGCAGCGTCACGGCCCAGCCTTTGTTCTGCAATTCGTAGGCCGCCGTCAGCCCGGCCAATCCACCGCCGATGACGATGGCCGTCGGTTGCTTGTCCTTGGCCAGCGCCGAAACGCTGAACAGCCCTATCATCACCAGCGCACAGGCGCGCAGCCAACCAGCAGACATTCAACGAACTCCGGAACAAAGCGTAAGAATTTTCGGTTTTTTGAGCCAGTCGGCTCTCGGTCTTTCGAGCCAGTCGGCTCAGGGAACGGCGAAGAATACGTCAGCCATCAAAGCGCCGCCAGCGACGTCTATCGCCTGGCCCAAAGTCGCGTGAATGACACAATGGGTTGTCCGCGGGGCCGCCATTGCATAGGCTTGCGCGATTGTTTTGCCCGCGCCCGCCGCGAGCCGCCTCGAGGAGACTGTACATGGGCCTGAATAACCAGTGGATGCAACGCGATCTCGCGGTGCTGTGGCACCCCTGCACGCAGATGAAAGATCACGAACAGTTGCCGCTGATCCCCATCAAGCGCGGCGAAGGCGTGTGGCTGGAAGACTTCGAAGGCAAGCGCTACCTCGACGCGGTGAGTTCCTGGTGGGTCAACGTCTTCGGCCACGCCAACCCGCGCATCAACCAGCGCATCAAGGATCAGGTCGATCAACTGGAGCACGTGATTCTCGCCGGTTTCAGCCACCAGCCGGTGATCGAGCTGTCCGAGCGTCTCGTGAAGATGACGCCTGAAGGACTGACCCGGTGCTTCTACGCCGATAACGGTTCGTCCTGCATCGAAGTGGCGATGAAGATGAGCTTTCACTACTGGATCAATCGCGGCCGGCCGGACAAAAAACGCTTCGTCACCCTGAGCAACAGTTACCACGGCGAAACCATCGCGGCGATGTCGGTGGGCGACGTACCGCTGTTCACCGAAACCTACAAGGCGTTGCTGCTGGACACGATCAAGGTACCCAGCCCCGACTGCTACCACCGCCCCGAGGGCATGGGCTGGGAAGAGCACTCGCGAAACCTGTTCGCGGCCATGGAACAGACCCTCGCCGAACACCACGACAGCGTCGCCGCCGTGATTGTCGAACCGCTGATCCAGGGCGCCGGCGGCATGCGCATGTATCACCCGGTGTACCTGAAGCTGTTACGCGAAGCCTGCGACCGCTACGGCGTACACCTGATCCACGATGAAATCGCTGTCGGCTTCGGTCGCACCGGGACGATGTTTGCCTGTGAGCAGGCCGGCATCACCCCGGATTTCCTTTGCCTGTCCAAGGCACTGACCGGCGGCTACCTGCCGCTGGCGGCATGCATGACCACCGACGAGGTGTACAGCGCGTTCTACGACGACTACCCGACTCTGCGCGCCTTCCTGCATTCCCACAGCTACACGGGTAACCCGCTGGCCTGCGCCGCAGCCCTGGCAACGCTGGATATCTTCGAAGAAGACAACGTCATCGAAACCAACAAGGCCCTGGCCCAACGCATGGCGAGCGCCACCGCGCACCTGGCCGATCACCCGAACGTGGCCGAAGTGCGCCAGACCGGCATGGTGCTGGCCATCGAGATGGTCAAGGACAAGGCCAGCAAAACCGCCTATCCGTGGCAGGAACGGCGTGGGCTGGCGGTGTTCCAGCATGCCCTGGAGCGCGGTGCGCTGTTGCGGCCGCTGGGCAGCGTGGTGTATTTCCTGCCGCCCTATGTCATCACGCCGGAGCAGATCGATTTCCTGGCGCAAGTGGCCAGCGAAGGCATCGACATTGCCACCCGGGAAAAGGTTAGCGTGGCAGTGCCGAAGGACTTCCATCCGGGTTATCGCGATCCGGGCTGAATCCCGGCCTCCTGTTGAAACACTGTTGTGGTGAGGGGATTTAGCGAAACGTCGCCTCGCCACAGATTTAACTTTTCAGAGACTCCACATGAGACTGTCCCGCTTCTTCATCGACACCCCCCTGAGCCTTGGCGATCACGAGTTGCCTGAAGCCCAGGCCCATTACATCGGCCGGGTGCTGCGCATGGCCGAGGGCGATGCGGTGCAGGTGTTCGATGGCTCGGGCCAGGAGTTTCGTGGCACCCTGGCCGAGGTCGGCAAGAAACGCGTGCGCGTGCAGCTCGACGAGCAATTTGCCGGGCAAGCCGAGTCGCCGTTGCGCATTCACTTGGGCCAGGGCCTGTCCCGGGGCGAGCGCATGGATTGGGCGATCCAGAAGGCCACCGAGCTGGGAGTCACCGAGATCACGCCGATCTTCACCGAGCGGTGCGAAGTGCGCCTCAAGGACGAGCGCGCCGACAAGCGCCTGCTGCATTGGCGCCAGGTGGCGATCAGCGCCTGCGAGCAATGCGGGCGCTCCACCGTGCCGGTGATCCACCCTCCATTGCTGCTGGCCGACTGGCTGAAGCAGACCGACGCCGAATTGAAACTGGTGTTGCACCCGGTGGCCGATCCGCTGACCAGCCATGCCAAGCCCTCGTCCCTGGCGTTCTTGATCGGCCCCGAGGGCGGGTTGTCGGATGGCGAGGTCGAGCAGGCCAAGGCCGCCGGCTACCACGCCGCCCGCCTCGGCCCCCGCGTGCTGCGCACCGAAACCGCTCCGGTGGTGGCACTGGCGGTGGCGCAGCAGTTGTGGGGGGATTTCTGAAGCCGAATGTAGATCCCTGTGGGAGTGAGCTTGCTCGCGATGGCGGTGGGCCAGTCAACATCGATGCTGACTGATCCGGCGCTATCGCGAGCAAGGGCTCACCGGCACATGACAGCTACTGCACCGGATCGCTCGTCGGCTTGGCAATGATCGCCTTCAACTCGCTGGTCATCGGGAACTCCAGGTTCAGCCCCTTCGGCGGGATCGGCTTCTGGAACCAACGGTCGTAGATGGTGTTGATTTCTCCTGATTTGTACAGGTCCGCCAGGGTCGCGTTGACCAGCGCCAGGAATTGCGGATCGTCCTTGCGCACCATGCAGCTGTAGATTTCCCGCGACTGCTCTTCCCCGACCACGACCCATTTGTGTGGATCGCGCGCCTTCGCCCGTTCGCCATAGAGCAGCGCGTCGTCCATGTAGAACGCCGCCGCCCGACCGGTCTCGAGCATCTGGAAGGCTTCACCGTGGTCCTTGGCGCTGATGACGAACATCTCGACCTTGTTGTCCAGGTTGTAGCTTTTGAGGAACCGCTCGTTGGTGGTGCCGGCGGTGGTCACCACGTTCTTGCCCCGCAGGTCGGCGAAGCTGTGAATGCCGCTGTCCTTGGCCGTCAGCAACTGGCCCTTCACGTAAATGAAACCGTAGGAAAACGCCACTTGCTTCTGCCGCTCGGCCGTTACGCCAGTGGAGCCGCATTCCAGGTCCACGGTGCCGTTCTGCACCAGTGGGATGCGGGTCTGGGAAGTGACGAGGTTGTATTTCACGTTCAGTTGCGGCAGCGCCAGTTGCTGCTTGATCCGCTCGACGATATTGCTCGCCAGCTCCACGGAGTAGCCCATCGGTTTGCCGCTGTTGTCCCCCACATAGGAAAACGGCACCGAGGCGTCGCGATAACCCAGCGTGATGCTCTTGCTGCTGGCGATCTTGTCCAGCGTGCCGGCCGGCGGCGCTTCGTTGGCGAATGCCGGGGCGCTCAACAGCAGGCTCAGGGTGCAGCCGATCAACGTGATTCTTTGCATTGTTATTCTCCGTTGCGGGTGGGTCAGGCGGCGCGGGGCGCGAGGCCTCGCATGTCGATGGAAGGTGTACGTTGGCGGATCAGTTCACTGAGCAAGCGGCCGCTGCCACAGGCCAGGGTAAAGCCCAAGGCGCCATGGCCCAGGTTGAGCCACAGGTTGCGATAGCCGGTGGCGCCAATCAGGGGCACGCCGCTGGGCGTGGCCGGACGCATGCCCGCCCACTCGACGGCGCGTTCGTAGTCCCCGGCCTGTGGAAAGGTTTCCATGGCCTGGCGGCGGATCAAGGCCAGGCGCCTGGGGTCCGGTGCCGGGTCAAAACCGACAATGTCCACCATCGCCGCCACTCGCAATTGTTCGCCGATGCGAGCGTAGACGACCTTGCGGTCATAGTCGGTGATGCTCAGGTCCGGCGCCCGGTGCCGCGCCTCGATGGGGACCGTCAGGCTGTAGCCCTTGAGCGGGTACAACGGCATTCGTACGCCAGGCAACGCCAGCGCTGCGCTGCGGTGGCCAGCGGCGATCACCAAGGCGTCCACGTCCAGGCGATGGCCGCCCAGGTCGATAGCCTGCACCTCACCGTTGGCATGATGGATAGCAGTCACCGCACGCCCCAACAGGAACTCGCAACGCCCCGAAGCCCGCAACCGCGCCGCCAATTGCTGGCAGAAGCCATGGCAATCGCCAACCTCCTCGTCCGGCGTATAGATCCCGCCCGCGAACGGCACGTCGGCCAATGCGGGTTCCAGGCTCGCGCAATCGGCGTGACCCAGTACCTGCTGAGCAGGATCCGTTATTCGCCGCCGAGCGTGTGCGAAATGGCTGGCATTGCGAAACGTCACCAATTTGCCGTTGCGCCGCCAGTCAAAGCCGTCGAGGCGATCCTCTTCACGCCAGGTCTGCAATGTCGCTTGGCTCAGCAGTGCCAGACGCAACAGGTGTTCACCGTTGCGGCGGTTGACCGAGGTCCGGCACGCGGCGATAAACGCCGCCATCCAGCGCCATTGGGCCGGGTCGAGGCGTGGGCGCAGCTTGAGTGGCGAGTCCGCGCGCAACATCCAGCCAAGGGCCTGCCACGGCACCCCGGCATCCGCCAGCGGCGTGACGTAGCGATAAGATAACTGCCCGCCATTGGCGAAGCTGGTTTCGCTGCCCAACGCGTCGCGGGCTTCCACCAGTGTGACATCGACGCCTTCGCGGACCAGCGCGTAAGCCGTCGCCAACCCGATCACGCCTCCACCGATGATGCAAACCCGCTGAGCCATGTTCATCCCACACCTGTTTTGAATGGGTCAAGGTTAGGATCGGATGACAGCGTTCGAACAATGAATAAAGATGGGCCTCCTATAAACAAAGGTTATGGACTCGCCATGCGCCTTCGTCATATCGAGATTTTCCAGGCCATCCGCCAGACCGGCTCCATCAGCGGGGCGGCGCAGTTGTTGCACGTCTCCCAGCCGGCCGTGACCAAGGTGTTGCAGCATGCCGAACAGCAACTGGGGTTTGCGCTGTTCCTGCGGGTGCGCGGCAAGCTGCAGGCCACGCCCGAAGCGCTGGAACTGGAACGCGAGGTCGACAAGGTCAGCGAAAGCCTGCAAGGCGTTCGGCGCCTGGCCCAGAGCCTGCGCCGCGAGCCCGGCCACAGCCTGCGGATCGGCGCCACGCCAGCCTTGGCCTTGTCGCTGATGCCGGCGGCGATCCATCACTGGACCCGACTGTATCCAGACATCGTGTGCGAATTATCCAGCGCCCACAGCCGCGAATTGACGCAAAACCTGCTGATGCGTGAGATCGACGTCGCCCTGACTTTGCAACCGCCCGATCACCCCGGCCTCAAGGCCCAGCCCCTCGCCAGCGGCGTGCTGGTGGCCCTGGCGCCCAGCGGGCACTGGCCCGAAATGGCCATCGGCACGCCCATGCCATTGCAGGCCCTGGCCGATGCGCCGTTGATCGGCCTGTCCAGCACCGACCCGCTATCGGCCAGGCTGGACGGCTATCTCAAGTCAGTGGAACCGCCGCCGCGCATCAACATCGCCGTGCAGACGTACTCACTGGCCCGGGCCATGGTCGAGTCCGGTGCCGGGCTGGCGGTGATCGACCCGTTCACGGCCTTGGGCGCTTCGAGCACCCGCACGGCCATCCGCCCGTTGTCACCTGCGCTGCCCATTTCCCTGTACGCCGTGACCCGGGCCAACGAGGCCCCAGCCCATACAATGGGTGCCCTGCTGGAGATTTTCGCCAGCCAGGCCCAGGCGCAACTGGATCGTCTGTTTACAAGTGCTCAAAGCACGTAGAACAGAATCGCCACGAAATGCAGCAGGCTGCCGGCAATGACGAACAAATGCCAGATGCCATGGGCATGGCGCAGGCGTTGGTCGAGCGCGAAAAAAACGATGCCCACGGTGTAGAGCACGCCGCCCGAGGCCAGCCAGGCGAACCCGGTGCTACCCAGCGCCGCCAACAACGGCTTGACCGCCACCAGGACGATCCAACCCATCACCGCGTAGATGACGATCGAGAGGACCCGCGCTTCGGAGCGTGGCTTGATCTCCTGCAGGATGCCGATCAGGGCCAGTCCCCAGACAATCCCGAATAACGTCCAGCCCCACGGCCCGCGCAGGGTCACCAGGCAGAACGGCGTGTAGCTGCCAGCAATCAACAGGTAGATCGAAAAATGATCGACCTTCTGCATGATTTCTTTTTTGCGTCCGCGCACGCTGTGATAAACCGTCGAGGCGCTGTAGAGCGCCAGCAAGGTGAACCCGTAGATTGCCACGCTGACAATCTTCCACGGATCGCCGGCCATCCCGGCAATCACCAACAACCACACCGCGCCGATAAACGCCGCGACAGCCCCCACCAGGTGCGTCCAGGCGTTGAGTCGTTCTCCGTGATACATCCAATCCCACCCCACATTCCGAAACTGGCGCCAAGGCTCAGGCCTGGCGCCTGAAACTGCAATGAATTGCTTTTCAAATTGCGATACAGCACGTGTGGCGAGGGGATAAATCCCCTCGCCACAAAGGCAGGTTCGGGCACAATCAGCCCATACGAATAAGAGTCTGCCTCCCATGCTGATCGACGAAGAATTGACCCTGAAAAAACTCGAGGTGTTCCTGGCCTTCATGCGCACCGGCAACCTGGCGCGGGCGGCGGCCGATCTGCAAACCAGCAACGTCAGCGTGCATCGGGCCATTCACTCCTTGGAGAGCGCCCTGCGTTGTCCATTGTTCAAGCATGAGGGCCGCAACCTCACGCCGCTGGAAAGCGCCTATGTATTGGAAGAGCGTGCGCAGAAATTGATCCAGGACGTGATCGAAAGCGTGCGCCTGACCCGTGAGGCGGCTGGTTTTTCCGCCGAGCGTTTCAAGCTGGGATCGTTGTATTCATTGACGGTCAAGACCGTGCCGCAGCTGATCATGGGCCTGAAGATCCGCCGCAGCGAGCTCAATATCGACTTGATCATGGGCTCCAACATCGACCTGTTGTACAAGCTCAAGAACATGGAAGTCGATGCGATCCTAGTGTCGCTGGACGACAGCGTCAACGACCCGGACTGCGAGCAGATCCAGCTGTTTTCCGATGACATCTTCCTCGCCACGCCGGCCGACTCCCCCTTCGCCCAGCGCAGCGAAGTGGACCTGGCCGAAGTGCGCGACGAGACCTTCATCACCCTGACCCAAGGCTTCGCCACGCATCAGGACGGCGTTCGGGTATTCAAGCAGGCGGGGTTCGAGCCGAAGGTGGCGATGCAGGTCAACGACATCTTCACCCTGCTGAGCATGGTCAGCTCCGGGGTAGGCTATGCCTTGCTGCCGGGCAGGATCGCGGCGGTGTACGAAAACCGGGTGAAACTGATCCCGTTGCAGGAAAAGTACCGTTTGCAGCAGCACATCGGCGTAGTCTTTTTGAAAGCCAAGGAGCGCGACCCGAACCTGCTGGCGCTGTTGGCGGAGTGCCGGATGTATGCCAATCGCCAGGCTTGAAACCGAGCCGCGCCCATCGCGAGCAGGCTCGCTCCCACATTGGATCGGTGTTCACAAATCCCCTGTGGGAGCGAGCTTGAACTGGTCAAGTAATCTTGGACACCGATTAAGGTTCACGCCGCCAACCTTTCCTTCGCGACCGGCGACCGGTAGTCGTTGTAGCTGTGAGGCCTGCTGATGTTGTAGCGCGAGACATAGCGCTGCACGTCTGCCCGGGCCTCATGTTCCAGTTTGTAGCCCGTTTCAGGAACCCACTCTGATTTCAAACTACCAAAGAAACGCTCCATGGGGGCGTTGTCCCAGCACTCGCCTTTACGGCTCATACTTTGCCTAAACCCGTGTTTCACAAGCTCGTTTCGGAATTTATGACTGGTGTACTGACAACCTTGGTCTGAATGAAACAACACATCCTGGGGGTGGCCGCGTAGCTCAACCGCCATGCGTAGCGCTTCGCAGGTCAGGTTGGCATCAGAAATCATCGAGAACGACCAACCCACGATCCTCCGAGCGTACAGATCCAGAACGGCGGCGAAGTACATCCACCGCTTGCCGACCTTGATGTAAGTCACGTCGCCACACCACACCTGGTTAACCGCCGTTACATCAAATTTTCGCTTGAGCACGTGCGGCGCCACCAATGCCTCAACGCCCGGCGACTTGTACTTATGGCGCCTGCGCTGACGACTAGCGATGCCAGCTTCGCGCATCAAACTGCGAGCCATATAACGTCCGATACGATGCCCTTTGGCTTTTAGCTCCTTGGACAAAGTACGTGCGCCGGCCGACTCTCTGGACGCCCTGTGGTGCCTGACCAGCGCGGCTTTGAGCTTGTCCCGTTCAGGATTTGCTCTGCCTTGGCGCTGGCGCCAGGCGTAGAAACTACTGCGGTTGATCCCAAACGCCCGGCAACACCTTTTAACGCCGTATTGCTCGTCCAGCTCATCGATCAGCGTGAATGATCTTTGGCGTCCAAAAGCAGGAGAGCACTGGCCTTTTTTAGGATTTCAATGTCCAGGTCTTTCTCCCTGAGTAGGGCTTTGAGCCTCTGGATTTCTCGCTGATCAGCGGTAATCGCCTTGGCCCCTACCGGGGTCGAACCCAGGCGTTCTTTTTGCACTTGATCGACCCAGCGGCGCAGAGCAGTGGGGCCGATATCTAGGCTGGCACAGACCTCGGTAACCGGCTGGCCTTCATCCAGCACCATGCTGGCAGCCTTGAGCTTGAACTCACTCGAATAAGATTTACGCATATCCAAACACCTCAGATTTGGGCGCTATCATAGCGCCCGATTGAAGTGTCCAAAATCATTAGGCCAGTTCAGCTTGCTCGCGATGATGCCAGTCCATTCAAAGAATAACTGAAGCCCTACCCCATCAACCCGCGCATGATCAGAAACAACAGCGAAGGCCCGAGCAAGCAGCCAAGCGCGGTGTAGAACGCAGCCGTCAGGCAACCATACGGCACCAGCTTCGGATCGGTCGCCGCCAGGCCGCCGGCCACGCCACTGGAAGTACCCATCAGCCCACCGAAGATCACCGCGCTGCGCGGATTGTTGAGGCCGATGAAGGGCGCCACGAACGGCGTCGCCACCATCACCAGGATCGCCTTGATCAACCCGGCGGCAATGGACAGCGCCATCACCTCGGAACTGGCGCCAATCGCTGCCCCGGTCACCGGCCCGACAATATAGGTCACCGCCCCGGCGCCAATGGTGGTCAGGCTCACCACATCGGTGTAACCGAAGGCCATCGCCACCCCAACACCGGCGATGAATGAAGTCCCGACCCCGACGAACAAGGCCAGTATCCCCACGAAGCCGGCGCGCTTGAGCTCCTCGACGCTGACTCCGAACGCCGTGGCGACAATCGCAAAATCACGCAGCATCGCGCCACCCAGCAAGCCGATCCCGGACAGCAGCGGGATGTCCACTACGCCCTTCTGCCCGCCGGTCATGGCCCCGCCGATGTATGAAAGCACCAGGCCCAGCAGGATCGCGATGGCCGAGCCATGCAGGCGACCTTTGGTGAACGTGTTACTCATCCAGTAGGACACCCACATGGTGATCCCGACAATCGCAAAACCACTGATCAGGCCGTAGCCGGTGATGACTTTCATCATGGATTCGTACATGGCGATCACCCGACCGTTTTCACGGACACGTTGGATTGAGGGTCCTTGTTACCAATGCGCACCAGCACCGGTACCAACGCAAAGGCAATCGCCACGGCCAGGGTCCCGGCCAGGATCGCCATCGGCCCGCCTTTCAGCGCGCCATAGACGTTTTGCTGCGCCGCCATCGCCACCACGATCGGGATATAGATGGCACTCCAGAATTCCACGCCAGCTTCAGACTTGCCCTTGAACAGGCCGCGCTTGTTCAGATAGCTGCCCAGGCCGATCAATAGCAGCATCGCAATGCCGACACCGCCGACATTGGCCGGCACGCCGATCAATTTGCCCAGCAGCTCACCGATGAAAATACCCGCCAGGGTACAAAAGGCCAGAAACGCCACACCGTAGATAATCATTGTCGTAATCCTCAAAATGCATCGTCGAAGTTGTTGTTTTTGTGCTTCGCCAGCTTGAGTCGGTGTCTAGGGTTGGCGGCGTCCCTCCTCATGCAGTAGCGCTTGCAGCGTATCCAGCCGCGCGCCATCAAACGCCATGACAGTGCCTTGCTCGAATACCCGGCGCGCCAGCCCGGTGAGCACCGCGCCGGGCGGCAATTCGATTTGCAGGCGCACGCCACGCTCATAGGCGCTCTGCACCGTGCCGCGCCAATCGACGACACGGCACATGTTGAACGCCAGATCGTCGCGTAGCGCATCGGTCTTGAGCATCGGCCGGGCGCGGCTGCCACTGAGGTAGCCCAATGTTGGCGCCTTCAACGGCACGTCGGCGAATGCCTGGGCCAACGTCCGGGCCGGTGCCTCCAGCAACGGGCAATGGGACGGCACGCTGACCACCAACCGGCAAGCCTTGCCCGCGCCTTGACGCCGGGCCTTTTCGGCGACGAGGCCCATGGCTTCGTCGCTGCCGGCGATGACTACCTGGTTATCGGCATTGATATTGGCGAGGTAGACCGGCGCTGTTTCGCTGTGTACCTGGGCAAGCAAGGTCTCCACCACCGCGAGGTCCAGGCCGATGATCGCCGTCATGCCGTAGCCTCGTGGATACGCCTGCTGCATCAGCTCGCCCCGCAGGCTGACCAGGCGCAGCGCATCCGCAAAATCCAGCGCCCCAGCCACGACCGCCGCCGGATAAGCACCGATGGACAGCCCCGCGACGTAATCCGGAGCGCGAGCCTGCTCAAGCAACCGACGAGCCGCCGCCACGCCTGCGATCAGCAGGCACAGCTGCACGGCGCGAGTCGATTGCAAAGCCTGGGCACTGTCCAATCGCAATACATCTTCACCCAGCACATCCCCCGCCTCTTCGAGGATCAGCGGTGCCAACCCATGGAGCATGCCCACGCGCTGCGCACCCTGGCCGGGAAAGACGAAAAGGCTGCTCACGCGACCTGCTCCACTGGAGATTGCCAAGGGTCGCTCACCAGGCGCGCCTGGACATCATCCTTGAGCAAGACCCGACGCGACGAACCCGCCCACTCGCGTAGGGCGACGGCGCCGCAAGGCGTTTGCAACTGCATGTCCACGGCGCAGACCGAGGCATCCAACAGCGCCAGCAGTTCCTTGGCCTGGAGACGATTCAGACGACGCGGCGCGCGCAGAATCAAATCCAAGTCACTGCGTTCATGCAGCGCCTCGACACCCGTGGCCAATTCGAACCCGGCGCTGCCGCTCACGCCCCAGATCCAACCACTGGCGTCGAGCAAGGAGCGGAGCTGCGCCAGGGCGATCAGCGCAGGCAGGTCACGACGGCATTCGACATGACAAAGATCTTCCGGGCGTACCCGGCGCTGGACCGCAACCACAGGCATCGACGCGGCGTAACGCTGTTCCCGGGAGGGGCCGCGCAGGCCCACCGCGACGTGCCCGGGCAAGGTGAGCGCCCGACGCACCACCACCGGCTGCCCGAGGTCGAGCGATTCGACAGCCCAACCCGGCGCATCCGCAGGCAACTGCAAGGCAGTCATCCCCCAGAGCAGGTCATGGGCCAGGAACGTGCTCACCACTGCGCCCTCAACAACTGGCGAACTTGGCTGGAAGCTGCGCGATGGGCCGCCCCCAAACGCCCGCTCAGATCCCGAGGCGCACCCGCCACGTCGTTGATCGCCTGTTGCAGGCAATCAGACACCCGCCCCAGATCCGCTGCCGTCGGTTGCTCGATCTGCTCAACCGACAAGGTTTCCCAGAGCAAACCCAGGCTGGCGTAGCTGTCGATGTCATAGGCCATTGGCGGCACGCTGGCAGCCAGGGCTTCAAGTTCTTCGACACTGCGCAAGGTCACCCGCGCCGCCGAGGCCTTGCCCATGGCATGGATCATCACCCCCGGGTCGCGCAGGGCAATCAGCCGGTTGGCCTGGTAGCCGTGGGCCAGGAACGCGCCGGACATCGCCTTGCCCACCAGCAAGCCAATCACCGGGTGCCCGGCCAATCGGGCGCGGACATAACTGTCTGCCGCGCCAGCCAGTGCTTGGTGAATGCCGAGGGCTTCTTCGCGACGGCCGTATGCCTGGCTGGGCACATCGACGATGGCGATCAGCGCACGTTTGCGGGGCGCGTTGCGGTCGGCTTCGATGGCATCGTCCACCGCCTTGGCCAAGCCCCAACCTTCGAGCAACCCGACTTCGCCATTGCGCGCCCGAGGAAAACGGTTGTCGGGATCGGCCACCACGGCGATCAACCGCGCGGTTTGTTCGCCCAGTTGGACGTCGGCCACTTGCAGCGAAGCCGGCAAGCCATCCAACGGCTTGGCGCCGCCGCTCAAGGCCTCGAACCAGCGCGCGCCTCTCATTGAATACGAACTCATGGGCGTTCTCCCTGATACAGCTGGCGAACCGCTGACGGTTCGATTTGCACGTCGGTGTCCAGGCGGGCCAGGCGTTGCAGGAACAAATCTGCCTGACCGCTGCGGTGCTCGTCGGGTACACCCAGGTGCAACAGTTCGCCGACCTGCCGACGGATCTGCGCGACGTCATCGGCAACGTATCGGTCCACCAGCCCGGTCGCGTAGCGCTGCTCGCCGCCGGTCAGGCTCCAGATGAACGGACGATCGCGGGAGTCGTACTCGTCGATGCCGGCCTCCTGCTCGATCACTTGCGGGCCGTTCAACCCCAGCCGCGCTTCCTGGGTCACCAACAGGTAACTGCACAACCCGGCGGCAATCGACATGCCGCCAAAGCAGCCAACGCTGCCCGCTACCACGCCGATCACCGGTTGGAATTGGCGCAGGTCGACGATCGCCGAGTGGATCTCGGCGATCGCCGCGAGCCCGAGGTTGGCCTCCTGCAACCGCACGCCGCCGGTTTCCAGCAGCAGCACGACGCGGGTCGCGATGCCTCTGCGGTTGTCTTCAGCCGCCAGTTCCAGCGCACCGGCAATTTTTGCCCCGCCGACTTCGCCGAGGCTGCCGCCCTGGAACGCACCTTCGATGGCGGCGATCACCACCGGTAGGCCATCGAGCGTGCCCTTGGCGATTACCACACCATCGTCGCTCTGCGGCACCACGCCTTGGCGCAGTAGCCATGGCGACATGACGCGCTGGAAGGGGTCGAGCAGTTCACGGAATGTTCCCTCGTCGAGCAAGGCCTTGGCCCGTTGCCGGGCACCGAGTTCGACGAAGCTGTGCTTGTTTAGCAGCGTTGCGCTGTCAGTCATGGCCGATCTCCTCGAAGCCTTGTTCCAGGCGCAGACGCACCACGCCTGGGGTGGCGCCGAAATCATGGATGTCGATGTTCATCGCCGGGGGCGTCTGGCCGTCGAACATGCGGGCGAACAGATGCTGCCAGCGTTGCCCGCTGCCATTGACCGAGGTCTGCACCTGAATGGTCAATTTTCCCGCCAGCCCCGGTTCGATCAGCACCTCCAGATCGCCCGAGCCGACGCAGCCCACCAGCGCCCGGCCTCGTGGCGGCTGTCCGGCGGAAAATTCAAAGGACAAGGTTTCCATCAGCACACTCCTGGAAAGAGGTCATCGCCGCGCTCGATACGGTCGAGAAAGAGGCAGGCGGCAAGCAGGTCGGCAGCGCCGCCGGGCGAGGCGTTCAAGGCAATCAATTGTTGGTCCAGCGCATGGAGTTGGCGGCGACCCACCAGGCTCGCGCTGCCACCGGCGTCGAGCACCGCTTTGGCGCCCTGTTGCATGGCTTGCAGCCCCGCTTCGCCGGCGCGGTAGAGCACGCAGGTGTCGGCCAGGGTGGTCATGATCGCCAGCAAGGCATCGAGCCGGGCGTTCTGTTCGCCCGCCCCAGCCGCGCGGCTGCGCTTGAGTTGCGGCAGGCCCAGGCCGGTAACGGCCGGGAACGCCAGCTGCGCTTCTTCCCGGGCACCGCGTACGCCGTAACGCTGGGCGACCTGGACGCCATGGCTCAAGGGTTGGGGCGCATAACGGTCGTTGAGCAAGGCCAGACGAGCGGCGCGTAGGGTGACGGCGCCCGCGACGTTGGATTCAGGCTTCAGCGCCGCCGCAGCGATCAACAGGCCCAAGGTCCAGATCGCGCCACGATGAGTATTCACCCCACCCGTGGTGGCGAGCATCGCGGCTTCACCGTCGCGGCCGATGCGGCCCAGGGCTTCGCGCAATGGCAGGCCGATCTCGCCACAGTCGAGGGCGGCTTCGGCCATTTCCTTGAAGGCCGGCCACAATGACAACGCCGAAGCGTGCATCAGACCCAAGTGCAGATCGGTGTGGGCACCGCTGCCGCGCCGATCCACCAGCGCCGGTTTCGGCGAGAGGTCGGCCTCATCGATCAACGCGTCCACCGCCAGGTCGGCCAGACGTTCAGCCAGGGAAATTGGCTTGGGTTGCAGATTCAAGGCGCGCATTTACCAGCTCCTGAACTTGGCGGGCGGGTTGTAGAGGCCACCGGACCACTCCACCAGATCGGCCACGCTCTTGGCCGCGAGCAGCTCGCGGGTGGCGTCGGTGCGGCGGATACCGAGGTCTTCGGGCAAGGCAATCAACCCTTCGCGGCGCATGCGCGCGGTGTCTTTCGGGTCATGGCGCAAGCCGACGGCCGTCACCCCGGCCACGGCGGCGATCATCGCCTGGCGCTCTTCGAGGGAGCGGGCCTTGTACAGGTAGGCGATGCCTTCTTCGGTGAGCAGGTGGGTAACGTCGTCGCCGTAGATCATGATCGGCGCCAGGGGCATGCCGGCCTTCTTCGCCACGTCCACCGCGTCGAGGGTGTCGACGAAGGTCGGTTTGCCGCCCTCCTGGAACGTCTCGACCATCTGCACCACCAGCTTCTTGCCGCGCTCGAGCAGCGGCGCTTCGCCGTCGCCGTGGCGCATGTCGAGCCAGGCCGGGGTGCCATGACGACGGCCGCGCGGGTCGTGGCCCATGTTCGGCGCGCCGCCAAAACCGGCGAGTCGGCCACGGGTCACGGTGGAGGAATGACCGTCGCCGTCCACTTGCAGGGTAGCGCCGATAAACAGGTCCACCGCGTATTGCCCGGCCAGTTGGCAGACCATGCGGTTTGAACGCAGCGAGCCGTCATGGCCGGTGAAGAACACGTCGGGCCGGGCGGCGATGTAGTTCTCCATGCCCAGTTCGGTGCCGAAGCAATGTACGCTTTCGACCCAGCCACTTTCGATGGCCGGGATCAGGGTCGGGTGCGGGTTGAGGGTCCAGTTGCGGCAGATCTTGCCTTTGAGGCCGAGGGATTCGCCGTAGGTCGGCAGGATCAATTCGATGGCGGCCGTGTTGAACCCAATGCCGTGGTTCAAGGATTGGACGTTGTGTTTTTCGTAGATCCCACGGATGGCCATCATCGCCATCAGCACATGCACAGGCTTGATGTGGCGCGGGTCGCGGGTGAACAGCGGCTCGATGTAGAACGGCTTGTCGGCCACCACCACGAAATCCACCCAGGACGCCGGGATGTCCACACGGGGCAGGTCGCTGACGTCGTCCACCAATTGGTTGACCTGGACAATGACGATGCCATCGCTGAAAGCCGCCGGTTCGATCAGCGCGGGGGTGTCTTCAGTGCTGGGGCCGGTGTAGATGTTGCCGGCGCGGTCGGCCATGAAACCGGCCGAGAGCACCACGTTGGGAATCAAATCCACCACCAGCCGAGCATAGAGTTCGATGTAGGTGTGGATCGCGCCGATTTCCAGCAGGCCGTCTTCCAGCAATTGGCTGATGCGCAGGCTTTGGGTGCCGGCAAAGGAAAAATCCAGCTTGCGAGCGATGCCACGCTCGAAGAGGTCCAGGTGCTCGGAACGGCCGACGCTGGGCATGATCATGTGCAGGTCGTGCAGCTTCGATGGGTCGGCCTTGGCAAGGGAGCGCGAAAGAAAATCCGCCTGCTTCTGGTTATTGCCCTCCAGCACCACACGGTCGCCGGGCAAGATCAATGCCTCCAACGCCGCAACGATGTTATCGGTGGGCAACACCACGCCATCGGCAAGGTCTTTGACCAACGCCAGGCGCCGCTGCTTTTCGCCGCGCCGCCGCGTCCATCGCGAGTCGGGGGATATTGTTGTTGTCATGACCACTCCACGGGTTCGCTTTCGTGGGGCTTACCTTAGGAGTGTTGTGGCGAGGGCATCAATCAAGCTCGATGGTGGATCGTTACGGTGGGAGTAATGGTTGGGTGCGGCGCGATGGACAGCGCTTTTCGTGGCGAGAAAGCTTGCTCCCCGCCACGCATATCAGCTCTGGGACAGCCCCGCGGCAAGGACCAGCTCCTCCAACGCCAACAGATCCGGTACTTTCGCCACATGTTCCCCGACCTGCACGGCGGCCTGCTCCAGCCCGCACAGCGGCACGTCAACGTAGCTCAACTGGCTGTCGAGCTTGTAGGAGCGCGGGATGCCTTGGACCAGCAGGGCAATGAAGCGCAACTCCGGGCGGCCGCCCAGGGCGTTGAGCACGACGATGCGCGCGCGCTCGCCGATCATGGTTTTCTGGCCACAGGCCGACTCGAAACTCAGCAGTGGGATCTGGCGTTCGCGCCAGCTCACCCAGCCCAGAAACCAGGGCGGTGTGTCCATGTCGAACGCGCTGCTTTGGTAGTCGATCAGCTCCGCCACCGCGACATTGGGCAATACCAGATGCCGGTCGGCCAAGGGCAGCAATAACCCGGTGAGATGACTGGCGCGAAATTCATCCATGGTTTTTGCTCCAGTAGGCGATGCTGTCGAGCAGCACCGATTCCTGGTACGGCTTGCCCAGGTAATCGTTGACACCGATGGTCATGGCGCGGTCGCGATGCTTCTGGCCGGTGCGGGAGGTGATCATGATGATCGGCAAGTGCGCCAGGCTTGGGTCGTTGCGCACTTGGGTGGCGACTTCGAAGCCATCCATGCGCGGCATTTCGATGTCCAACAGCATCAGGTCAGGCGTGTGTTCGCTCAACAGGGCCATGGCGTCAACTCCGTCCTTGGCCGTGAGGACATGCATGCCATGGCGCTCCAGCAAGCGGCTGGTAACCTTGCGCACCGTCACCGAGTCGTCCACCACCAAAATCAGCAGCGGTCGCTGGGGTTCGCTCTCACTTTGGGTAGACAACTGGCGGCGCGGCACCTGGTGCGGCAAGGCGCGGATCGGCGCCAGCAGGTCGAGGATCAGCACCACCCGGCCGTCTCCCAGGATTGTCGCCCCGGACAGGCCCCGTACCGCTGAGAACTGCGAGCCGAGACTCTTGACCACGATCTCCCGGGTCCCAGCGGTGGCGTCCACCTGCACCGCGACGTGCCGTTCGTTGCACTGCACCAGCAGCACCGGCAAGGGCTGGCTTTGCCCCAGTAATTTCGGGCGGGCCGCGGTTTTCAGCAGCTCCCCCAGATAACACAGCTCGTAGCGCTGCCCGGCGTAGGTGTAGGTGGGCGGATCGAGCTGGTAATAGCCGTCCAGTTCAGCGGGCAATACCCGGACGATGCTGTCGATGGTGTTCAACGGAATTGCGTACTGGTCTTCATGGCACTGCACCATCAACGCCCGGTTCACCGACACCGTGAACGGCAGGCGAATGCGAAAGTGCACACCCTGCCCCGGCGTCGAGTCGATGGACATCGTGCCGCCCAACTGCCGCACCTCTTCGTGGACCACGTCCATGCCGACGCCACGCCCGGAAATCTGGGTAATTTTTTCCGCCGTGGAAAAGCCTGGCTGGAGAATGAACTGCAGCACATCACGGTCACTGATGTCGCTGTCGGGCGCCAGCAAGCCACGCTTGATCGCCTTGCGCCGCACCGCGTCCAGTGGCACTCCGGCACCGTCGTCGCGAATGTCGAAGATGATGTCGCCCCCCTCCCGGGACAGGTCGAGGCTGATGCGCCCCTTGGCCGGCTTTCCGGCGGCGATACGCACATCGGCGGGTTCAAGGCCATGGTCGACGGCGTTGCGCAACATATGCTCCAAAGGCGCCGCCATGCGTTCGAGCACGTTGCGGTCCATCTCGCCCTCGGCATTGTCGACCACGAACTCGACGTCCTTGCCCAGCTCTTGGGCGACTTGCCGGACGATGCGCTTGAGTCTCGGCACCATGCGCTCGAACGGCACCATGCGCGAACGCATCAGGCCTTCCTGGAGTTCGGTATTGATGCGCCCTTGCTGTTGCAGCAGGTTTTCCGCGTCGTGATTGCTGCGGTCGAGGGTTTCCTTGAGATCGAGCAAGTCCGAAGCGGACTCGAACAGCGCCCGGGACAATTGCTGCAACTGGGAATGGCGGTCCATCTCCAAGGGGTCGAATTCTTCGTAGCCCAACCGCTCGGCTTCCGCTTGCTGGCGGCTGAGAATGCGCCCCTGGGTTTCGGTATCCAGGCGACGCAACTGATCGCGCATGCGCTCGATGGTGGTTTCCATCTCGCCCAGGGCAATACGCGCGTCGTTGACTTGTTGCTCGATACGGCCACGGAAGATCGATGTTTCGCCAGCGAGGTTGACCAAGTCGTCGAGCAATTCGGCGGAGACCTTCACTGTGTCCACGCCGTCGCCCGACATTGCGGGCTCGGGTCGCGACGGCAGCGTTGCTGGCGCCTGGATCGAGGCAGGCTCCGGTGTTGCAACAGGTTCGGGCGCCTCGTTCTCCTGCGGATGGCCCACCGCGTGGATCCGCGCGATCAACCGATCGCCTGGCGGACACGGCTGCCCTGCGCGGACCGCGTCGAGCATCTGCGCCAGTCGGTCATGACTGCTTTGCAGCAGGACAAATAGCTCGGGGCCCGGTTGCAGCAGACCCGCCGACAGGCCTTCGTAAAGGTTTTCCAGTTCATGGGCGAGATCGCCGATGGGGGCGATTTCCACCATCCGTGCGCCGCCCTTGAGGGTATGCAAGTCCCTCAGCAAGGTTTCCACGGCCTGGCGGTTGCCCGGGTCTTCCTGCCAGCGCAGCAAAGCAGCGCCGGAACTGTCGAGGATGTCGAAACCCTCCTCGAGAAAGATTTCCAGCAGCTCCGGGTCATGCCCCGTGGCATCGCTCGGACTCGCCCCCGGTGTCTCGATGGCGTTCGGCCGGTCCTGGCGGAACCGGTGGATAGCGTCGATCAGCGCAACGGGATCGCCCAGTGGCTGGCCTTGCTGCAACTGCCCGAGCAAAAGATCGAGGCGCGCGTGGCTGCTGTCGAGCAGTTGCGCCAGTTCCTCGCTGTAGCTGTAGCGGCGATCCACCAGTCCCTCATAGAGGCTTTCGAGCTCCTGGGCGAGGTCACTGACCGGCCGGATATTCGCCATGCGCGCGCCGCCCTTGAGCGTATGCAGATCGCGCTGCAGCGACGACAGCGGCGCGCCGTTGTCCGGATCGGCGAGCCAGCGCTGCAAGGCCTGGGCGGCGCTTTCCAGGATGTCCTGCGCCTCTTCGAGGAAGATCGAGGCGATGTCGTCGTCGACCGAGGTCTCGGTGGTCGCGCCCTGCTCCATTTCGGCGGTCGCCTGTCCCAGCTCGCGGATGCTAAGGGTGCGACTGCCGTCGCTGCGAATCAGCCCCGTGGCGGCTGGGTCGAGACTCTCTTCGAGCAGTTTGCGCAGGGCTTGCACCCGCTCGGACCGCGAATGCACATGCTGGCCGGCCGCCAACTCGTCGAGCATGTCGATCAACGCTTCGTGGGCGCGTTGCGCTTCCTGGAAAAAGGCGTCGCTGACTGCGAGGCTGCTTTCCTCCACCGCGCCGTAGAGGTCGAGCAACGCTTCGCAGAGCTCGTCCACCGGGTGCAGGTCGGCCAGGTGCGCGCCTTCGCCCAGGGTGGTCAGCTCATCGAGCAAGGCACTCAATTCCTGGCTTTCAGCGGGATGCTGCTGCCAACGCTGCAACAGGTTCTCTGCGTCCAACAGGATATCCATGCCTTGGGCGAGGAAGTTATTGATCAACTGCGGATCACGCTTGGTCCGCGCGCCTTGATCCGCCGCGCCCACCGCCGCCTGCAAGCGCTCGGCCAGCAGCGCCCGGGCCCGCTGGATCAAGTCGGCGGCACCGGCTATCGAAGCCAACGGTTCGCTGTGCAACTGGCGCAGGCCGCGTCGCAACAGCCCCTCGCCCTCAAGCAGCAGTTCAATCTCATCCAGGTCCAGCGCCAGCGAATGCGCCTTGTATTCCCGGGCCAGCTCGTCCAGCGCCCCGGCAAGCTCGGCAATGGGCAGCACACCGGCCATCGATGCGCTGCCCTTGAGGGTGTGCAACGCCCGTTGCAGTTCGTCGCTGGCCTGCAACGGCAGTTGTTCGGCGGCTTGATCAAGGAAGCGATCGAGCGTGGCGAGGTGCCCTTGGGCTTCGTTGTCGAAAATGTTCAGGAGCAGCGGATCGAGAGCCGTCACGTCTCGCTCGTCGTCATCGTCTTCATCGCTGCCCTTGGCAAGGGCATGGGCGCGAGCCGCCAGACGATCGACGTCGTCACGCTGGGATTGGCGGTGCGCGGCGAATTCGGCGACCAGGGCCGGCAGCAGTTGCACCGTTTCTTCAATCAACTGCCGGACCGAAGCGCCCGGCTCCACGCTGCGTTCCAGCACCCGGTTGAGCAGGTTTTCCACGGCCCAGGCCAACTCACCGAGGATCAGCGCCCGAACCATCCGGCCGCTGCCCTTGAGGGTGTGGAAGGCTCGGCGCAGTTCTGTGAGGGCGCCGTGATCGTCCGGATGGGCAGCCCAGCGCGGCAGGTACTCATTCAAGACATCGAGCACTTCGGCGGTTTCCTCGAGGAACACCTCGCGCAGCTCATCGTCTATCGGGCTTTCGTCCGCCGGGGGCGGCAGCAGGCTGGCCGGCATGTTTCTCGCCGGCGGGTTGACCGCCGAGACCGGGCTGGCCAGGACTTCGGCCAAGGATTGCACGGTCTGCGGGTCGTCCAGCTCTTGCAGATCCTGCATGACCTGGGCTTCGTTGGGGCTGAGCACGTCATCGAGTAACGGCACGCGGGCTTCGTCGGGGAAATACCCGAGGGCGCCCAGGCTGCGCTCGACCCCATCAAGCAGGTTCTCGGCAGGCTTGTGGGGGTCTTCGCTCAAGCGCTCCAGGTAATATTCCAGGCCGGTGATCACGTCGGCCAGGTGATCCAGCTCTTCCCAGCCCGGTCGGGCATGCTCGAGCAACAGGTGCTCGTGGATGAAACCGTGGCAAGCCTCTACGAGGCTGGCAGCACGGGTCAACGGGATCATCGCCAGCGCACCGCGCACCTGGGTCAGCAGCGCCGGCAATGGCTGGAGCTGCTCGCTGTTCCAGTCCGCGTCGATGTAGTCGACGATCAGGTCCTTGGCCTGCTGCAGGCAAGTGTGGGCTTCCTTGATGACGATCTGGTGGATCTGGGTCAGGTCGGTGGTCGGCAGACGGTTGTCTTCGCGGCTCTCCGGCTCGACAGTGCCGACCATGCCGGCCAGGGTCGCCTCGACATAGAGCAGGGCTCCGGCGACGTCCATCAGGGTCGCGTCATCCGGCTCGCGCTGGCCCTGGGCCAGGCTCAGGACCACCGCCAACTGGTCGATGATCACTTTTCGGGGCTGGCCGAAACCCAGCACCGCCAGGGTGTCGGCGATCTGGCGCAGGGGCGCCAGCAAACTGTCCAGCTCCGTGACGTGCTGCCGATCGCTGCGCACGAACAGGTCCAGGCGTTCCTTGACCCGGACCAGTTCCTCGCAGAGCGCCGCCAGCACCGAGCGCATGGCATCGCGGTCGGGCCCGGCCAGGCGGGCCCGTTCCTCATCGACCATGGCGCTGTCGGGCAGCGCGTCGTCCAGTGAGTAGCGTTCTTTCATGATCTGCATCTGCCCGCTGGGATGTTCGGCCTTGGCAATATAGAACAACAGGCTCTTGACCAGGTGTGACGGGGCCGGTTGATTGACGCCTGGCATGCCCTGCACCAGCAGGCGCTTGAGCTCCTTGTCGGCATCCTTGAACAGGCTGCGCAACGCCGGGCTGTTGGCGATGCGCCCCTCGCGCATGCCCTCGACCAATGCCGAAGCGACCTGCCACAACGCATTGAGTGGCGCCCCGGCGCACAGCGTTTCCAAACGGTGGAAGACTTTGGCCAGGTAGCCGAGGTGAGTGACGTCGTCTTGTTCGCGCAACAACCCCACCAACGCGACCTGCAAGGTTTGGCGCAGCTTGCGCAGGGTGCCTGGCAGGTCGGCGGGTTCGAGCCGTTTCAAGGCGTCATCCCTGAGAGGCGCGACATCAGGCAACTGCGGGCTGAACAGACTGGTCTCCGACAACAGGCTTTCGCCCCTGGCGCTGCGCAAGTCGTTGATCAACGGCAGCACCACCAGCGGCAGGTCGCGACGGGCGCCTTGCACACGTTCAAGATAGGCCGGCAATTGGCCCAGGGCCTGGCGCAACAGGCTGACGGCCTCGTCGCGGTGGGCAATACGATTGTCCTGCAGCGCGATGCACAGTTGCTCCATTTCTTCGGCGAGTAACGCCGCGCCATAAAACTCGACCATCTGCAGGCCACCGTGGACCTGATGGATACAGGCCAGGCATAGGGCAAGTGCATCCGGCGCCTGCGGGTCGTCCTCCGGACGATTGAGTGCCAGATGAGCCTGCCTCAGCGTTTCGGCAATCTCGCCCTTGACCCACTCCAGGGCCACGTAGTCGTGCCGATCACCCATATCCACTCCAAATCAACAGTCATATGCAGCAGAGCACCTCAGCCCTTATTGCGAGGGAGCTTGCTCCCGCTGGGCCGGTTCGACGCCTCGGGCGCAGCGGCCAAGGATTTTATGAGCGCTGCGCGCTCAAGTGGGAGCAAGTTCCCTCGCCACAAAAACTTCCTCGCCAGATGCGTTTTTTCAATGTGCAGCGCTGGTCAGTCACTGCTTGTCCTCATCGCCAGCCGGTGCCGGCGGCAAGGTGAAACCCGACACCGAGCGGCGCAGTTGGCTGGCCATCTTCGCCAGGTTGCCGATGCTCTCGGCGGTGGCGGTGGAGCCGGACGAGGTCTGCGAGGTGATCTGCTGAATCACGTTCATGGTCAAGGAAATCTGCCCTGCGGAGGTGGTCTGCTGCTGCGCCGCGTTGGAAATGCTCTGGATCAGCGCCGCCAGGGTCTTGGACACACCTTCGATTTCCTCCAGGGCGACGCCGGCGTCCTGGGCCAGTCGGGCACCGCGCACCACTTCGGTGGTGGTCTGTTCCATGGAAATCACCGCTTCATTGGTGTCGGCCTGGATCGCCCGCACCAGCGTTTCGATCTGCCGGGTCGCCGCCGAGGAACGCTCCGCCAACCGCTGCACTTCGTCGGCCACCACTGCGAAGCCGCGACCGGCATCACCGGCCATGGACGCCTGGATCGCCGCGTTGAGTGCCAGGATGTTGGTCTGGTCGGCGATGTCGTCGATCAGGCTGACAATGTCGCCAATTTCCTGGGACGACTCGCCCAACCGCTTGATGCGCTTGGCGGTGTCCTGGATCTGTTCGCGAATGTTATCCATGCCATGGATGGTGTTGTGCACCACCTCGTTGCCCTTGTTGGCGATTTCCACGGAGCGCTCGGCCACCGCCGACGACTCGGCGGCATTGGCCGAAACCTGGTCGATGGATTGGGCCATTTCATTGATTGAAGTCGATGCTTCGGAAATTTGCTGGGCCTGGTGCTCGGATGCCTGGGCCAGGTGCATCGCCGTGGCCTGGGTTTCCTGCACGGCGGCAGCGACCTGGCCGGCGGTGAGGTTGATGGTCGCCACCAGATCACGCAACTGATCCACCGAGTAGTTGATCGAGTCGGCGATGGTCCCGGTGAAATCCTCGGTGACCGAGGCAGTGACGGTCAGGTCGCCGTCGGCCAGGTCCTCGATTTCGTCGAGCAATCGCATGATTGCATTCTGGTTGCGCTCGTTCTTTTCCGCCGTCTCTCTCAACTGGCGGTTGGTTTCGCGAACCATGACCAGGCCGATAAGGATAATCGACATCAGCGCCAGCAGGCCCAATACATAGCCGCCAATGGTGTTGACCGAACGCCCGCCCGCCAGGTTCTCGAACGCCGTGGCCAGGTGCGAGGCCTCATCGAGGAGGGTTTGCGACAGGCTGAAGATATTGCTCGCCGACTCGCGGACCTTGAACAGCTCCGGGGAGGTCTCGAGGATTTCATCCACCGAGCCCGAGACGAACTCGAACAGCTCGCTGATTTCCGACAGGCGCGCCCGGGCATCGCGATCCTGTACCTGGGGGATCTTCAAGGTCGGGTCCCCTTGCAGCATGCCGTTGAGCACCTGGCCGAAACGCGCGGCGTCGCGGCCAAAGGTATCGGCGGCCTGGCTGGCATTTTCATCGCCGGCCAATACGGTATTCACCGCGCCGAGGATGCGTTCGGCCAGCAGCGACTGGCGCTGGGCCATGGCCACCTGGGCGGCCGGCGCTCCACGTTGCAGGAGGATCTCGACGACTTTTTCATACTCGACCTGCAGTTGCGGAACGGTTTCGGCCAGGGTCGCCGCGACTTGATGCAGCGACAGGACGGTTTGCTCGCTGGAGAGGATGGCATCGGTATTCTTCAGCAGCCGCTCCCAGTCCAACTGCACGGCACGCATCTGCGGCCGCAGGGTGGCGGGCGCCGGCGGCAGGCCGGTCACCGGATCGCCCTGTTTCAGGTAGCCCCAGCGCTGGGCGAAGTCGTTGCGCGCATCGCTCAGCAGCTTGAACGCAGCCGCCTTGCCGGCCGCGGCCTCGGTGGCGTTCTTGGCGATGCGCTGGGACAACACCCGCAGCTCACCGGCATGGCCGATGTACTGTTTGTCATAGGTGGACTGGACGTTGAGGTACGCGAAATTGGCGAACAACAGCATGATGAAGACAATCAGCGCGACGAACAGCACGATGATCTGCGAACGACTGCGCGACGCTTCCAGTGGCTTGCCTGTTTTTGCTTTGATCATCGGTTCTCGCCTGTCCCCAAAACCCCAAACCACCGCCATTCAAATGTGGGAGCGAGCTTGCTCGCGATAGCGGCGGTACAGCTTGCATCAATGTTGACTGCACTGGCGCCATCGCGAGCAAGCTCGCTCCCACAGGGGCCGCGCTGCGGCCTGTTAAACCGCCACATCCATGAACCCCGGCGAACGCGCCAAGGCAAACGGGCTGAACACCTGCCATTGCCGCTCGCCGGCGAAACGGCCCTGGACGTACGCCGATTCCGGGCGATCCAAGGAGGCCGTGGGAATCGCTTCAAGGCTGTCCTTGGCAAAATGCTGCAAGCCGAGCACTTCGTCCACCAGCAAACCGGCGAAGACTTCGTCATGGTCCACCACCAATACCCGCCGCTGCTTGCGCACGCTGGACAGTTCATGGCCGAAAAAACCGCACAGGTCCATCAGTGGCAACAAGCGCCCCCGCAGGTTGGCGACTCCGCGAACCCATGGCTTGACCCCGGGCAACGAGGTGTGGCGCGGCTCATGCAGCACTTCACTCACTTCGCCCATGGGCGCCACGTACCAATGTTCGCCCAGGCGAAAACCGATGCCGCTCCAGCTGTCCCGGTGCATGGGCTGGGACGGGAGGTCCGCGCCCAGCAACCGGCAGCGTCGATCGATCTGAAGCAACAGTTCGAATGCGGTCAGGGAGTGGCTCATGCCCGCGTCGTCAGCCTTCCAGCACTTTGTTCAGGGTCGTGATCAGGGTGTCCTCGTCCACCGGCTTGGTCAGATAGTCCTTCGCACCCTGGCGCGTACCCCAGACCTTGTCGGTGTCCTGGTCCTTGGTCGTGATGATGATCACGGGGATGTGTCCGGTATCAGGGTCCTTGGTCAGCTGGCGCGTGGCCTGGAAACCGTTGAGGCCGGGCATGACGATATCCATCAATACCGCATCGGGTTTTTCCTGGCGGGCCAATGCCACGCCATCGGCGCCGTTTTCGGCCTTCAGGACCTCGTGGCCGTGCTTTTCCAGCATGCCAGTGAGCTTGTACATCTCAGTCGGCGAATCATCGACGATCAGAACGCGTGCCATGGTGTTCCCCATTCTTCTGGACCTCGGGCCCGAGGCCGAGCGTCATTAATGTGCCTGGTGCGACTGGACAGCGGCAAAGCCCGGGACATGGGCCTGTATCGCGCCCAGCAGTTCTTCCTTGCTGAAAGGCTTGGTCAGGAATTGATCGGAGCCGACAATGCGCCCCTTGGCCTTGTCGAACAGACCATCGCGGGACGACAGCATGATCACGGGCGTCGCCTTGAAGGCGCTGTTGTTCTTGATCAGGGCGCAGGTCTGGTAACCGTCCAGGCGCGGCATCATGATATCGACAAAGATAATGCCTGGATGATGATCGACGATCTTGGCCAGGGCATCGAAGCCGTCGACCGCCGTTATCACTTCGCAACCAACGTTGCGCAGCAGGGTTTCGGCGGTGCGGCGGATGGTCTTCGAGTCGTCGATGACCATCACCTTCAAAGCGCTGGGTTGCTGCTGCGTAAGATGCTCTGCCATTGCCACTGCGAACCGGTTTTTAACGCATAAGTGTGATCGACAGCGCAAACCCTTGATGTTCAAGGCCCGCACGTCACATGGCAGCCTTTTTAGCACAGTCTCCAGCAACGATCTATCCGCCGCTCGGTACGGTGGTTTTTCCTTGACCGCCAATCTTCGGGGCGCCACTCTGACGCCACTTTTTCAGCCATTTGTGCCCATCAAATTTCGAGGAACCAAGCCATGAGCGTACGCGTCGGCATTGTCATGGACCCAATCGCCAGCATTTCCTATAAGAAGGATAGCTCGCTGGCCATGCTGCTGGCCGCTCAAAAGCGCGGCTGGGAGTTGTTCTACATGGAACAGCGCGACCTCTACCAGGCCGAAGGCCAGGCCCGGGCACGGATGAAGCCGCTGAAAGTCTTCGCCAACCCCGAGAAATGGTTCGAACTGGGTGACGAGAACGACGCGCTGCTAAGCGACCTGGACGTGATCCTGATGCGCAAGGATCCGCCGTTCGACATGGAATTCGTGTATTCCACTTATCTGCTGGAACAAGCTGAAAGCGCCGGCGTGCTGGTGGTCAACAAGCCGCAGAGCCTGCGCGACTGCAACGAAAAGCTGTTCGCCACGCTATTCCCGCAATGCACGCCGCCCACCATCGTCAGCCGTCGCCCGGACGTGTTGCGCGAATTTGCCGATCATCATGGCGACGTCATCCTCAAGCCCCTGGACGGCATGGGCGGCTCTTCGATCTTCCGCCACACCGCAGGCCATCCGAACCTGTCGGTGATCCTGGAAACCCTGACCTTGCATGGCCAGCAACAGATCATGATCCAGGGCTACCTGCCGGCTATCGCCGACGGCGACAAGCGCATCCTGATGATCGACGGCGAACCCGTCGATTATTGCCTGGCGCGCATCCCGGCGGCCGGCGAAACCCGTGGCAACCTGGCGGCCGGTGGTCGTGGCGAAGCTCGTCCGCTGACCGACAAGGATCGCTGGATCGCCGCCCAGGTCGGCCCGACGCTGCGCGAGAAAGGCCTTCTGTTCGTCGGCCTGGACGTGATCGGCGAGCATCTGACGGAGATCAACGTCACCAGCCCGACCTGCATCCGCGAGATCGACAATGCCTTCGGCACGGACATCGGCGGCATGCTGATGGACGCCATCGAGAAGCAGCTGCAAGCGGCAAGCCACACGCGGCAAGCTTGATGCAGCTTGTCGCTTGCTGCTTGAGGCTTGAAGTTAAAAACCAACATTGCGTTATCATGCCCGGCCTGTGAAACCCGCGATGTTGGTTTTTTTGCCATGACACTCCCGTCCGATCTGCCCCAAGAGCTCGCCCATCGTGGCGTGCGCCCGGCTGATCGCCTTGGCTTCACCCTTTTCCTGGCGGCATTGATCCACCTGGCGGTGTTGTTGGGCGTCGGCTTTGCCACGGTCGAACCCAAGCAGATCAGCCAGACCCTGGAAATCACCCTGGCCACCTTCAAGAGCGAAACCAAGCCACAGAAGGCGGACTTCCTGGCCCAGGAAAACCAGCAGGGCAGTGGCACCCTGGAAACGAAAGCGACCCCCAAGACCACCGAGATCGCGCCGTTTCAAGACAATAAAGTGCAGAAGGTGACCCCGCCGCCCACGGCCAAGCCGGAAGTCCAGGAGACGGCGCCCAAGGCTGCCGTGACCACCGTGGCGCCGAAGCCGAAAAAAGCCCCGGTAAAGGAAGAGGTCAAGCCCGATCCGAAACCCAAGGCGCCAGAACCGACTTTCGACAGCTCGCAGTTGTCCAGCGATATCGCCAGCCTGGAAGCCGAACTGGCCCAGGAACAGCAGTTGTACGCCAAGCGCCCGCGCATCCATCGCCTGAGCGCAGCTTCGACCATGCGCGACAAGGGCGCCTGGTACAAGGACGAGTGGCGCAAGAAGGTCGAGCGCATCGGCAACCTGAACTACCCCGACGAAGCCCGGCGCAAGCAGATCTACGGCAACCTGAGATTGATGGTTTCGATCAACCGTGATGGCTCGCTGTACGAAGTGCTGGTGCTCGAATCCTCCGGCCAGCCGCTGCTGGACCAGGCGGCCCAGCGAATCGTGCGCCTGGCCGCGCCCTTCGCACCGTTTACTGGTGACCTGTCGGACATCGACCGCCTGGAAATCATCCGCACCTGGAAGTTCGCCCGAGGTGATCGGCTGTCCAGTAACTGATCTTCAGACAGTATCAATACCCTGTGGGAGCGAGCTTGCTCGCGATTGCCATCGATCATTCAGCATGAATGGCGACTGACACACCGCATCGCGAGCAAGCTCGCTCCCACAGGGGATTGGTGACAGCCCCAAGCATTTCCCAGCTTGTCAGTTCGCCCCCACGCCGCCACACTAGCGCCTATGAAAAACGTCAGCCCCACCTACCTCAAGCATCACTTCCTGATCGCCATGCCGCACATGGCCGATCCGAATTTTGCCCATACCTTGACCTACATCGTCGAGCACACGGCCAATGGGGCCATGGGACTGGTGGTCAATCGCCCACAGGAGCTGAACCTGGCGGATATCCTCGAGCAACTGCGCCCCGAGGTCGAGCCGCCATTGCTGTGCCAGCATGTGCCGATTTTCATCGGTGGCCCGGTGCAGACCGATCGCGGTTTCGTGCTCCACCCGTCGGGTCCCAAATTCCAGGCCACCGTCGATTTGAACGGTGTGTCGCTGTCCACATCCCAGGACGTGCTGTTTGCCATCGCCGACGGCGTCGGCCCGGAAAAGAGCCTGATCGCCCTTGGCTATGCCGGCTGGGAACCCGGGCAACTGGAAGCCGAACTGGCCGACAATGCCTGGCTGACCTGCCCGTTCGACGCCGACATCCTGTTCAACACCAGCAGCGAACTGCGCCTGGAAGCGGCCGCCAGCAGGCTGGGCGTCAACCTCAGCTTGCTCACCAGCCAGGCAGGACACGCCTGATGGCTCTCCGCCTGCTGCTGGGCTTCGACTACGGCACCAAACAGATCGGCGTTGCGGTCGGCCAGGTCGTCACCGGCCAGGCCCGCGAACTGTGCACCTTGAAAGCACAGAACGGCGTTCCGGACTGGAAC
Source organism: Pseudomonas sp. E102 (assembly GCF_052660185.1). Taxonomy (NCBI): domain Bacteria; kingdom Pseudomonadati; phylum Pseudomonadota; class Gammaproteobacteria; order Pseudomonadales; family Pseudomonadaceae; genus Pseudomonas; species Pseudomonas sp. E102. The sequence goes on along the minus strand of NZ_CP084025.1, from coordinate 5,324,760 downwards.
CAGGTCGAAGCGCTGATCAAGGAATGGAAACCCGACGCCGTGGTGGTCGGCCTGCCGTTGAACATGGACGGCACGCCCAGCGACATGTGCGTGCGCGCGGAGAAGTTCGCCCGACGGCTCAACGGCCGCTTCAATCTGCCCTTCTATACCCATGACGAACGCCTGACCACGTTCGAGGCCAAGGGCGAACGCCTGGTCCGCGGTGGGCAGAAAGGCAGTTACCGCGACAACCCGGTGGACGCCATCGCCGCCGCCCTGCTGCTGCAAGGCTGGCTCGATGCCAACGCCGCCCTGTTAGAAACCTGATTTTTTGAAAGCGCCGCGAGGCGCTTTCTTTTAGCGATAAACCGAGTCACCAGCACCGACCCGGAAACCTGAAGGAGCCAGCATGAGCCTGCCCAATCCCGCCGAACTGATCAGCCAGATGGCGATCCGTCTCACGGCGCACCTGGAACAACGCGGCATTAGCGAACCGCGCTACATCGGCATTCGCACCGGCGGCGTCTGGGTTGCCCAGGCCTTGCTCGATGAACTGGGCAGCGATTCGCCGCTGGGTACCCTGGATGTGTCCTTCTACCGCGATGACTTCAGCCAGAACGGCCTGCATCCACAAGTACGTCCCTCGGCCCTGCCGTTCGAGATCGAAGGCCAGCATCTGGTGCTGATCGACGACGTGCTGATGAGCGGCCGGACCATCCGCGCCGCCATGAACGAACTGTTCGACTATGGCCGCCCGGCCAGCGTGACGCTGGTGTGCCTGCTGGACCTGGACGCCGCCGAGCTGCCGATCCGCCCGAACGTGGTCGGCGCGACGCTGACGCTGGCCACCCATGAGCGGGTCAAGCTCTCCGGGCCGTCGCCGCTGCAACTCGAACTGCAAGATCTTGCCCTTTAACTGCCCTTGTAAGAGTCCATCGCGATGACGCCTCTCGAAACCAAGCGCCCGCTGCAGCTCAACGATCAGGGCCAGCTGCGGCATTTCCTGTCCCTCGACGGCCTGCGCCGCGAGCTGCTGACGGAAATCCTCGACACCGCCGACTCATTCCTCGAAGTCGGCGCCCGAGCGGTGAAGAAAGTCCCGTTGCTGCGCGGCAAGACCGTGTGCAACGTCTTTTTTGAAAACTCCACCCGCACCCGCACCACCTTCGAACTGGCGGCCCAGCGGCTGTCGGCGGATGTGATCAGCCTCAACGTGTCCACATCCTCGGCGAGCAAGGGCGAGACCCTGCTCGACACTCTGCGCAACCTCGAGGCCATGGCCGCCGACATGTTCGTCGTGCGCCACGGTGACTCCGGCGCGGCACACTTCATCGCTGAACATGTCTGCCCGCAAGTGGCGATCATCAACGGCGGCGACGGCCGTCACGCCCACCCGACCCAGGGCATGCTCGACATGCTGACCATCCGTCGTCACAAAGGCAGCTTTGAAAACCTGTCGGTAGCGATCGTTGGCGACATCCTGCATTCGCGGGTGGCGCGCTCGAACATGCTGGCCCTCAAGACGCTGGGCTGCCCGGACATCCGCGTAATCGCGCCGAAAACCCTGCTGCCCATCGGCGTCGAGCAGTACGGCGTGAAGGTCTACACCGACATGACCGAAGGCTTGAAGGACGTGGACGTGGTGATCATGCTGCGCCTGCAACGCGAGCGTATGACCGGCGGCCTGCTGCCCAGCGAAGGCGAGTTCTACCGCCTGTTCGGCCTGACCACGGCACGCCTGGCCGGAGCCAAGCCGGACGCCATCGTCATGCACCCGGGGCCGATCAACCGCGGCGTGGAGATCGAGTCGGCGGTGGCCGACGGGCCGCGTTCGGTGATTCTCAACCAAGTGACCTACGGCATCGCCATCCGCATGGCCGTGCTGTCCATGGCCATGAGCGGGCAAACGGCCCAGCGCCAACTCGACCAGGAGAACGCCCAGTGAAGCTCAGCATTCTCGGCGCACGCGTGATCGATCCGGCCAGCGGCCTGGATCAAGTGACTGACATTCATATCGATGCCTGCAAGATCGTCGCTCTGGGCGCCGCGCCGACAGGCTTCGCGGCGGTCGAGACCCTCGACGCCCACGGCCTGGTAGCCGCCCCCGGTCTGGTTGACCTCAACGTCGCCCTGCGCGAGCCGGGCTACAGCCGCAAAGGCAGCATCATCAGCGAAACCCGGGCGGCCGCCGCCGGTGGCGTGACCAGCCTGTGCTGCCCACCGCAAACCAAACCGGTGCTGGACACCTCGGCCGTGGCCGAACTGATCCTCGACCGCGCCCGCGAAGCCGGCAACACCAAGGTCTTCCCCATTGGCGCACTGAGCAAGGGCCTGGAAGGCGAGCAACTGGCCGAGCTCATCGCCCTGCGCGATGCCGGTTGCGTGGCGTTCGGCAATGGCCTGAACAATTTCCGCAACACCCGTACCCTGTGCCGCGCGCTGGAATATGCGGCGACCTTCGGCCTGACGGTGATCTTCAACTCGCAGGACCTTGACCTGGCCGAAGGCGGCCTGGCCCACGAAGGCCCCACCGCCAGTTTCCTTGGCCTGCCGGGCATCCCGGAAACCGCCGAGACCGTGGCACTTGCCCGGGACCTGCTGCTGGTGGAGCAAAGCGGCGTGCGCGCGCACTTCAGCCAACTGACCAGCGCCCGCGGCGCCGCGCTGATCGCCCAGGCCCAGGCACGTGGTTTGCCAGTGACCGCCGATGTGGCGCTGTACCAGTTGATCCTCACCGACGAAGCGCTGATCGACTTCAATAGCGTCTATCACGTCCAGCCGCCGCTGCGCACCCGCGCCGACCGCGATGGCTTGCGCGAGGCGGTGAAGTCCGGGGTGATCTCGGCCATTTCCAGCCATCACCAACCCCACGAGCGCGATGCCAAGCTGGCCCCCTTCGGCGCCACCGAGCCGGGCATCAGCAGCGTCGAGCTGTTGCTGCCGCTGGCCATGACACTGGTGGAAGACGGATTACTGGATCTACCGACCCTGCTGGCACGCCTGAGCGCCGGCCCGGCCCAGGCGCTGCAATTGCCTGCCGGGAAACTGGCCGTGGGTGCCGCGGCGGACCTGGTGCTGTTCGACCCCGCCGCGTCCACCGTGGCCGGTGAAGCCTGGCGCTCCAAGGGTGACAACTGTCCGTTCCTGGGTCACAGCCTGCCGGGGGTGGTGCGCTATACCCTGATGGATGGGCGGATCACTCACCAGGTTTGATACCGCGTCGCCCCTATCGCGAGCAAGCTCGCTCCCACAAGGGGATCTTTGGTGAACACAGGATATGTGAACACCCTCGATCCAGTGTGGGAGCGAGCCTGCTCGCGAATGCAGGCGACACGATCTACCTGTCTTAATGGAAAGCCCCACGCTTCTGCGCATTACGAATCGAGACCTGGTCATTCAGCGTCCAGAAGTCATACAGCACCCCCAGGAAAAACACCCCACCGGTCAGCAGGTAAAGGAGCCCACTGAGCCACTTGCCTTGGTACATGCGATGCACACCAAGCACCCCGAGGAACGTGAGCAGGATCCACGCCACGCTGTATTCGATGGGGCCAGGGGTAAAGCGCAGGTCCGCTTCGCGGTCCATGGCAGGGATCAGGAACAGGTCGATCAGCCAGCCAATGCCCAGCAGGCCGAAGGTGAAAAACCAAATCGTGCCGGTCACCGGCTTGCCGTAATAGAAACGGTGAGCGCCGGTAAACCCGAGAATCCAGAGCAGATACCCGATGACTTTGCTGTGGGTATCGCGGATTGCGTCCTGTTGATAGCTGTTCATGAATGGTCTCTTTTGCCTCGATAGAAAAATTTGTTCGGACTTTTTGTGACTTTTTTGTGTCTCGCCGACAAGCGGTCCTGGTCGGCCCGAGCCGGGGAAACGCCCGTACTACGGGGCCTGTGTCGGACAATCAGGCCAAAATGACGGTATTGTGCGGCGTTTACGCTGGGTTTCGGATCGACAAACGGCCTCGGAAAGCGAAAAAAAGCTGTTATAAAGTTGCGCGCTAACCTTTATGAGCCCTGCCTAATGCGTCCATTTTTAAAGACATGGCTGACCATCTGCCTATTATTGCCACTGGCCGCCCACGCCACCAACCGTGAGCAACGTCTTCCCAACATCAATGGCTACACCCCTAAATCCCATGTTTCTGCTCCGTCGAGCAAGAACAAGCAAGGCGTCCAGCGCGTGAGCACGGCTCAGAGTCGACTGGTGCCACCCATGGCGACCAAGACCACCAGCAATGTCTTGAGCCGCGCCGTGAATGTACTCGGCACACCTTACCGTTGGGGCGGCAGCAGCCCAAGTAAAGGTTTCGATTGCAGTGGGCTGGTGAAATACGCCTTCAACGACGCCACCTTCGATTTGCCGCGCACATCCAACGCGATGGCAGCCGGCCACGGTGAAAAAGTCGAGCGCAAGGACTTGAAGCCTGGGGATCTGATTTTCTTCAAGCTCAAGAGCCGGCGAGTCAACCATGTGGCCATCTACCTGGGCAATGACCGCTTCATCCACGCCCCGCGCCGTGGCAAGTCGGTGACCATCGACACGCTGAACAAGCCGTATTGGAACACCCATTACGTGGTTGCCAAGCGGGTACTGCCCAAAGAGCCGGGTGCGATGCGGGTGGTTCAGCGCTGATCATCGGCCTCTGTGGCGAGGGGATTTATCCCCGCTGGGCTGCGAAGCAGCCCCAAGATGGTCAGTCTGAAATAAAGATTCAAGCCTATGCATTGTTGGGGGCGCTTCGCACCCCAACGGGGATAAATCCCCTCGCCACAAGGCCTCCTTGCCCCGCTAGAAATTATCCGGCGTACGCGCCCGCTCCCGCGCATGCTCGCGGCTGATCAGTCCCTTGTTCACCAACTCCTTCAGGCACATGTCCAGCGTCTGCATCCCCAGCGAGCCGCCGGTCTGAATCGACGAATACATCTGCGCGATCTTGTCTTCCCGGATGAGATTGCGGATCGCCGAGGTGCCGAGCATGATTTCATGCGCCGCAACCCGGCCGCCGCCGATCTTCTTGACCAGAGTCTGGGAGATCACCGCCTGCAACGACTCCGACAGCATCGAACGAACCATGGACTTCTCGTCACCGGGAAACACGTCCACCACCCGGTCAATGGTCTTGGCCGCCGATGTGGTGTGCAGCGTGCCAAACACCAAGTGCCCGGTTTCTGCGGCAGTCAGCGCCAGCCGGATGGTTTCCAGGTCGCGCATTTCCCCCACCAGGATCACGTCCGGATCTTCCCGCAGGGCCGAGCGCAGCGCCGTGGAAAAGCCCTGGGTATCGCGGTGCACCTCGCGCTGGTTGATCAGGCATTTGCGCGGTTCATGGACGAATTCGATCGGGTCCTCGATGGTGAGGATGTGATGATGCTTGTGGCTGTTCAGGTAATCGATCATCGCGGCCAGGGTGGTGGACTTGCCGGACCCCGTCGGCCCGGTCACCAGCACGAGCCCACGTGGGGCCTCGGTGATCTTGCGAAACACCTCGCCCATACCCAGGTCTTCCATGGTCAGGACTTTCGAAGGGATGGTCCGGAACACCGCCCCCGCGCCACGATTCTGGTTGAAGGCATTGACCCGAAACCGCGCAACGCCTGGCACGTCGAAGGAAAAGTCGGTCTCCAGAAACTTTTCGTAATCCACTCGTTGCCGGTCATTCATGATGTCGTAGATCAGTTCATGGACCTGCTTGTGGTCCAACGCCGGCAGGTTGATACGCCGCACATCGCCATCGACACGGATCATTGGTGGCAACCCGGCGGACAGATGCAGGTCCGACGCCCCCTGTTTGGCGCTGAACGCCAGCAGTTCAGTGATATCCATAGCGCTCCTCAATTCCAGTAGAATGCCGCGAACCTCAGACCCGCTGGCCTTTCTTTATGACCACGATAGCAGACAACATTGCTCAGGTTAGATCGCGCATCCATGCGGCGGAACAGGCCGCCCGACGCGCCGGACACAGCGTCCATCTACTGGCCGTCAGCAAGACCAAGCCCGCCCAGGCCCTGCGCGAAGCCTACGCCGCCGGCCTGCGTGACTTCGGCGAGAACTACTTGCAAGAAGCCTTGGGCAAGCAGGCCGAACTGACTGACCTGCCCTTGATCTGGCACTTCATCGGCCCCATTCAATCGAACAAGACGCGCGCTATCGCCGAACATTTCGACTGGGTGCATTCCGTGGATCGCTTGAAAATTGCACAGCGCCTGTCCGAGCAGCGGCCAGCCGAGCTGCCACCATTGAACATCTGCATTCAGGTCAACGTCAGCGGCGAAGCCAGTAAATCCGGCTGCGCGCCAGCGGACCTGCCCGCCCTTGCCAGCGCCATCAGCACGTTGCCACGCCTCACGTTGCGCGGGTTGATGGCGATTCCCGAACCGACCGACGATCGCGCTGAACAGGACGCGGCTTTTGCTGCTGTCCAGCGCCTGCAAGCCAGCCTGGACCTGCCCCTGGATACGCTGTCCATGGGCATGAGCCATGACCTCGAATCCGCCATTGCTCAAGGCGCCACCTGGGTGCGCATCGGTACTGCGCTGTTTGGGGCTCGCGACTACGGTCAATCGCCCAGCTGACTCACTCATCTTTCATAAGGATCCGTCATGAGCAACACGCGTATTGCCTTTATCGGCGCCGGCAACATGGCCGCCAGCCTGATCGGCGGCCTGCGGGCCAAGGGCCTGGATGCAGCGCAGATCCGCGCCAGCGATCCGGGTGAAGAAACCCGCCAGCGGGTGAGCGCAGAGCACGGCATCGAAGCCTTCGCCGACAACGCCCAGGCCATCGACGGCGTGGACGTCGTGGTGCTCGCGGTCAAGCCGCAAGCAATGAAAAGCGTGTGCGAAGCCCTTCGCCCGCATCTCAAGCCACATCAACTGATCGTGTCGATTGCCGCTGGTATTACTTGCGCGAGCATGAACAACTGGCTCGGCGCCCAGCCCATCGTGCGCTGCATGCCCAACACCCCGGCACTGCTGCGCCAGGGCGTCAGCGGCCTGTTCGCCACCGAACAGGTGACGGCCGCCCAACGCCAGCAGGCTGAAGAGTTGCTGTCGGCCGTGGGTCTTGCGCTGTGGCTGGAAACCGAGCAGCAACTGGACGCGGTCACCGCCGTCTCCGGCTCTGGTCCGGCGTACTTCTTCCTGCTGATCGAAGCCATGACCGCCGCCGGCGAGAAACTCGGCCTGCCCCGGGAAACCGCCGCGCAGCTGACCTTGCAGACTGCCCTGGGCGCCGCGCATATGGCGGTCGCCAGCGATGTCGATGCGGCGGAGCTGCGTCGCCGCGTGACTTCGCCGGCCGGTACCACCGAAGCGGCCATCAAATCATTCCAGGCCGGAGGCTTCGAAGCCCTGGTTGAAAAAGCACTCGGCGCCGCCGCGCACCGCTCGGCCGAAATGGCCGAACAACTGGGCCAATAAGGAGCCATTCATGATTGGATTGAACACTGCAGCGGTCTATGTCCTGCAAACCCTCGGCAGTCTGTACCTGCTGATCGTGCTGATGCGCTTCGTGCTGCAACTGGTGCGCGCCAACTTCTACAACCCGTTGTGCCAGTTCATCGTCAAGGCGACCCAACCGCTGCTTAAACCATTGCGCCGGATCATTCCGAGCCTGTTCGGCCTGGACATGTCCTCGCTGTTGCTGGCGATCCTGTTGCAAATGGCGCTGATGGCCCTGACGCTGCTGCTGACCTATGGCATCACCGGCAATCCGCTGCAATTGCTGATCTGGTCGATCATCGGCGTTACCGCACTGTTCCTGAAGATATTTTTCTTTGCCCTGATCATCAGCGTGATCCTGTCCTGGGTCGCGCCGGGCAGCCACAACCCGGGCGCCGAACTGGTGAACCAGATCTGCGAGCCGGCCCTGGCGCCGTTCCGCCGCATCGTGCCGAACCTCGGCGGCCTGGACATCTCGCCGATCCTGGCATTCATGGTGCTCAAACTGATCGATATGCTGGTGATCAACAACCTGGCGGCGATGACGATGATGCCGGAGATCCTGCGGGTGCTGATCTAAAGCACGCTGCAACTTTTCCTATGGCGAGGGAGCTTGCTCCCGCTGGGCCGCGAAGCAGCCCCAAACCGGGCGCCACCGTCGTCCAGACAGCCCCGGGCGGCAGCATTCAGGGCCGCTTCGCGCTGGAGCGCCAGCCCGGCCCAGCGGGAGCAAGCTCCCTCGCCACAGATTGATCCAGTCACCACAGGGTTTGCATCAGCGGACAATCAGCGCCGCCCTTTGCTTGCCGCTAACCCCAGCGGTCTTTAGACTTACGCCTCATTTCAACGAGAGCAGGGTCGATGCCAGCTGCCTTTCCCCCCGATTCCGTTGGTCTGGTGACGCCGCAAACGGCGCATTTCAGCGAGCCCCTGGCCCTGGCCTGCGGCCGTTCGTTGCCAGCCTATGACCTGATCTACGAAACCTACGGCATCCTCAACGCCACGGCGAGCAATGCCGTGCTGATTTGCCACGCCTTGTCGGGGCATCACCACGCCGCCGGCTACCACAGCGTCGATGACCGCAAGCCCGGCTGGTGGGACAGTTGCATCGGCCCCGGCAAGCCCATCGACACCAACCGGTTCTTCGTGGTCAGCCTGAACAACCTCGGCGGTTGCAACGGCTCCACCGGCCCCAGCAGCCTCAACCCCGACACCGGCAAGCCCTTCGGCGCCGATTTCCCGGTACTGACCGTGGAAGACTGGGTCCACAGCCAGGCCCGCCTGGCCGACCGCCTCGGCATCGGTCAATGGGCGGCGGTGATCGGTGGCAGCCTCGGCGGCATGCAGGCCCTGCAATGGACCATCACCTACCCGGATCGCGTGCGCCATTGCCTGGCAATCGCCTCGGCGCCCAAGCTGTCGGCGCAGAACATTGCCTTCAACGAAGTGGCGCGCCAGGCGATCCTCACCGACCCCGAGTTTCACGGAGGTTCGTTCCAGGAACATGGCGTGATTCCCAAGCGCGGGTTGATGCTGGCGCGGATGGTCGGGCACATCACCTACCTGTCCGACGATTCCATGGGTGAAAAATTCGGCCGAGGCCTCAAGAGCGAAAAGCTCAACTACGACTTCCACAGCGTGGAATTCCAGGTCGAGAGCTACCTGCGTTATCAGGGCGAGGAATTCTCCGGGCGCTTCGACGCCAACACCTACCTGCTGATGACCAAGGCGCTGGACTACTTCGATCCGGCGGCGAACTTCGACGATGACCTGGCGAAAACCTTCGCCAATGCCACCGCCAAGTTTTGCGTGATGTCGTTCACCACCGACTGGCGCTTCTCCCCGGCCCGCTCCCGGGAGCTGGTGGACGCGCTGATGGCCGCGCGCAAGGACGTCTGTTACCTGGAAATCGACGCACCCCAGGGCCACGACGCCTTTTTGATTCCGATCCCGCGCTACCTGCAGGCGTTCGGCAACTACATGAACCGTATTACGCTGTGAGGACGCCATGAGAGCCGATCTGGACATCATCCAGGAATGGATCCCCGCCGGCAGCCGCGTGCTCGACCTGGGCTGCGGCAACGGCGAATTGCTGACCTGGCTGCGCGACAACAAGCAAGTGACGGGCTACGGGCTGGAAAACGACCCGGACAACATCGCCGAATGCGTGGCCAAGGGCATCAACGTCATCGAACAAGACCTGGACAAAGGGCTGGGCAACTTCGCCAGCAACAGCTTCGACATCGTGGTCATGACCCAGGCCCTGCAAGCCGTGCATTACCCAGACAAGATTCTCGACGAAATGCTGCGCGTCGGGCGCCAGTGCATCATTACCTTCCCCAACTTCGGTCACTGGCGCTGCCGCTGGTACCTGGCGAGCAAGGGACGGATGCCGGTGTCGGAATTCCTGCCCTATACCTGGTACAACACTCCGAACATCCATTTCTGTACGTTCGAGGATTTCGAAGAACTGTGCCGCGAGCGCAAGGCCAAGGTCATCGACCGGCTGGCGGTGGACCAGCAGCACCGCCACGGGTGGGCCAGCAAGCTATGGCCTAATCTGTTAGGTGAGATTGGCATTTACCGGGTCAGCAGCCCGGGCCTTGCCGACCATCAGGTCGCGGTGTGAGCACCCGCCTTTTCAGGAGCACGACATGAAGCGTCTAGCGTTGCTGTTAATCACCTCCTGCCTGAGCATCGGCGCCATGGCCGCCGATGTCATCAAGGCCGAGCGCAAGGAAGTGTTCGGTGACGTCACCGTTCACTACAACACGTTCAACTCCACCTTCCTGACCCCCGACATCGCCAAGGGCGCCGAGCTGATTCGCAGCAAGCACCAGGGCGTCATCAACGTCTCGGTGATCAAGGAAGGCAAGCCGTTGATGGCCCAGGTCAGCGGTACGGTCAAGGACCTGACCAGCAAGACAGTCCCGCTCACCTTCCGCCAGGTCACCGAAGCAGGCGCGATCTACTACATCGCCCAGTATCCAGTGGAACAGCAGGAAACCCGCACCTTCGAGATCAAGGTGCAAACCGGCGACAAAATCAACACCATCAACTTCAACCAGGAACTGTTTCCGGGCCAATGATCAACCTTACCCAACTCGTACTGGCCAGCCACAACGCCGGCAAACTCAAGGAACTCCAGGCGATGCTCGGCGGATCGGTGCAGCTGCGCTCGATCGGTGAATTCAGCCAGGTCGAGCCGGAGGAAACCGGTTTGTCGTTCGTCGAGAACGCCATCCTCAAGGCCCGCAATGCGGCGCGCATTTCCGGCCTGCCGGCGCTGGCCGACGATTCCGGTCTGGCGGTGGACTTCCTCGGCGGCGCGCCGGGCATCTATTCGGCCCGTTACGCCGATGGCAAAGGTGACGCAGCGAACAACGCCAAGCTGCTCGAAGCCCTCAAGGACGTGCCCGAAGCCGAGCGCGGCGCGCAATTCGTTTGTGTGCTGGCGCTTGTGCGCCATGCCGACGATCCACTGCCGATCCTCTGCGAAGGCCTGTGGCACGGGAGCATCCTCGCCAAGGCCAGCGGCGAACACGGCTTTGGCTACGACCCGTTGTTCTGGGTGCCTGAGCGCAATTGTTCCAGCGCCGAGCTGGGCCCCGTTGAAAAGAACCAACTGAGCCACCGCGCCCGCGCCATGGCCCTGCTGCGCCAACGCCTGGGCCTGCAATGACCACCGACTCCCCCGCACCGCTGATCCACGGCGGCGCACAGACACCTCGGGCGCCGCTGCCCATGCTGCCGCCCTTGGCGTTGTACATCCATATCCCCTGGTGCGTGCGCAAATGCCCGTATTGCGACTTCAACTCCCACACCGCCAGCCCGCAGCTGCCGGAGGAGGAATACGTCGACGCCTTGCTGGCCGATCTCGACCAGGATTTGCATGGGGTTCACGGCCGGCCGTTGTCCTCCATTTTCTTTGGCGGCGGCACGCCGAGCCTGTTCAGCGCCCAAGCCCTGGGGCGTCTGCTGCGGGGCGTCGAGGCGCGCATCCCTTTTGCGCCCGATATTGAAATCACCCTGGAAGCCAACCCAGGCACCTTTGAGCAAGAGAAATTCGTCGCCTACCGGGCGCTGGGCATCAATCGTCTGTCCATTGGCATCCAGAGCTTCCAACAGGCCAAGCTCCAAGCGCTTGGCCGAATCCATAACGGCGACGAGGCGGTGCGTGCCGCTGGCATGGCCCGCCAGGCCGGGTTCGATAATTTCAATCTCGACTTGATGCATGGCCTGCCGGATCAATCCCTCGAAGATGCCTTGAGCGATCTGCGCCAGGCCATTGCCCTGAAGCCCACCCATTTGTCCTGGTATCAACTGACGCTGGAGCCGAACACGGTGTTCTGGAACCAGCCGCCAATCTTGCCGGAAGACGACACGCTGTGGGACATCCAGGAAGCCGGGCAGGCGCTGCTCGCCGAGCATGGCTACGACCAATATGAGGTCTCCGCCTATGCCCAGCCAGGGCGCGCGGCGCGTCACAACCTCAATTATTGGAGCTTCGGTGACTTCATCGGCATCGGCGCCGGGGCCCACGGCAAGCTCAGCCATCCGGACGGGCGCATCGTGCGCACCTGGAAGACTCGCCTGCCCAAGGATTATCTCAACCCGGCCAAACGTTTCCTGGCCGGCGAAAAGAGCCTGGCCAACGAAGAACTGCCTTTCGAGTTCCTGATGAACGCGCTGCGTCTTACCGAAGGTGTAGCGGCGCAGCTTTATCCGCAGCGCACCGGCCTGTCTTTGGAAAGCCTGGCCGACGGCCGGCGCGAGGCCGAACAAAGTGGGTTGTTGCAGGTCGAACCGTCACGTCTGGTGGCGACCGAGCGCGGACAGCTGTTTCTCAACGACTTGCTGCAGAAATTTCTGAGCTGATCAACACAAGGAAATCGAATGGATCTGGTACTCGACCTGCTCGCCACCGTATCCCGCTGGAGCCGCAGCAACCTGTCGGAAATCTCCCTGGCGTTGGTAGGCTGCCTGCTGGTGTTGTTTGGTGCGGATATTAAGGGCTGGGTCGAACAGCGCCTGGGCAGCATCGCCGGCGCCTTGCGCGTCCCGCTGATCGCCCTGCTATGCATGATCGGCAGCGGCGCCGCGCTGATCTACGCCACGCCGTGGATCGTCCGGGGCTTGAGCCAGTTCAATAACTACAGCCTGGCGCCGGTGTTATTGGTGGTGTTGGTGTTGATCGGCGTGGTGGCGGATCGGCGCTGAGCCAGCCACAACCAAAAACAATTGTGGGAGCGAGCTTGCTCGCGATGAGGCCATGACATTCAACATTTTTGTCGATTGTCAGGCCGCCATCGCGAGCAAGCTCGCTCCCACAGGGGGGCGCTTTTCAAAGAGTCTTCGGGTGCTTAAGCGACCTTCTCGAACTTCAAGTCCCAAACCCCATGCCCGAGCCGTTCGCCACGACGTTCGAACTTGGTGATCGGCCGTTCAGCCGGGCGCGGTACGCACTTGCCGTCCTCGGCCAGGTTGCGATAACCCGGCGCGACGTTCATCACTTCCAGCATGTATTCGGCGTAGGGCTCCCAGTCGGTGGCCATGTGCAACACACCGCCGACCTTCAACTTGCTGCGCACCAGCTCAGCGAACGACGCCTGGACGATCCGGCGCTTGTGGTGTCGGCTTTTGTGCCACGGATCCGGGAAGAACAGCATCAGCCGATCGAGGCTGTTATCGGCCACGCAACGATTAAGCACTTCGATAGCGTCGCAATCGTAGACCCGCAGGTTGGTCAGCCCTTGGGTCAGCACGCCGTTGAGCAGCGCACCGACACCCGGACGATGGACCTCCACGCCGATGAAATCCTGTTCCGGCGCGGCGGCGGCCATCTCCAGAAGCGAGTGGCCCATGCCAAAACCGATTTCCAGCGAGCGCGGCGCCGAGCGTCCGAAGACCTGGTCGAAGTCGACCGGTGCATCGGCCAGGGGCAGGACATACAGCGGGGCGCCCTGTTCCAGGCCGCGTTGCTGGCCTTCGGTCATGCGCCCGGCGCGCATCACGAAACTCTTGATGCGGCGGTGCTGGCGCTCTTCGCCTTCTTCCGGCAGGACAGGCGTGTCGTTCGATTCAGTCATCAATGGCTCTTACTTGATCAGACCATCCAGCGGCGAGGACGCGCTGGCGTAGAGTTTTTTCGGCATGCGGCCGGCCAGGTAGGCCAAGCGGCCGGCAACGATGGCGTGCTTCATGGCTTCGGCCATCAGGATCGGCTGCTGGGCATGGGCGATGGCCGAGTTCATCAGCACCGCTTCGCAACCCAGCTCCATGGCGATGGTGGCGTCGGATGCGGTACCGACACCGGCATCCACCAGCACCGGGATCTTGGCTTCTTCCAGGATGATCTGCAGGTTGTATGGGTTGCAGATCCCCAGGCCGGTGCCGATCAGGCCGGCCAACGGCATGACCGCGATGCAGCCGATTTCCGCCAACTGACGGGCGATGATCGGGTCATCGCTGGTGTAGACCATCACGTCAAAACCTTCCTTGACCAGGGTCTCGGCGGCCTTGAGGGTTTCGATCACGTTGGGGAACAGGGTTTTCTGGTCCGCCAGCACTTCCAGCTTCACCAGGTTGTGACCGTCGAGCAGTTCACGGGCCAGGCGACAGGTGCGCACGGCCTCGATGGCGTCGAAGCAACCAGCGGTGTTCGGCAGGATGGTATAGCGATCCGGCGGCAGGATATCCAGCAGGTTCGGTTCGCCCGGGTTCTGGCCGATGTTGGTGCGGCGCACGGCGACGGTCACGATTTCGGCGCCCGAGGCCTCGATGGCCAGGCGGGTTTCTTCCATGTCGCGGTATTTGCCGGTGCCTACCAGCAAGCGCGACTGGTAGGTACGACCGGCCAGGACGAAGGGCTTGTCGCTACGAACGATGCTCATGGGAAATCCTCTGTTGGGGTGAGGTTCTTGCGAAAGGCTGCGAAACCGAGGCGACTAACCGCCACCGATGGCGTGGACCACTTCGACGCTATCACCGTCGTTCAATTTGGTTTCGGCGTGCTGGCTGCGCGGGACGATATCCAGATTGAGTTCCACCGCGACGCGGCGTCCGGTGAGTTCCAGACGGGTCAGCAGGGCCGCGACGGTTTCACCGTCGGGCAGATCAAGGGGTTCGCCGTTCAACTGAATGCGCATGCCGGATGCCGCCATCATTTTTAGGGGCTGGCATTCTAGCCCGATCAGTCTGGGTGACCCAAGCCCCTTGGTCAGCTACGAGCGACAAGCTTCAAGCGGCAAGTTGCAGGCGCCAGGCCGCGATGCCCAGGCACAACCAACCGATCAGAAAAGCCACGCCGCCCAGGGGCGTGATCATGCCCAGCTTGGTGACACCGGTAAGGGTCAGCAGATACAGGCTGCCGGAGAACAGCAGAATGCCGATCACGAATGAAATTCCGGCCCAAGTGACGATACGACCCGGGATGTGCGTGGCCAACAGCGCAACGCCGAACAGCGCCAGGGTATGCACCAGTTGGTAGGTCACCCCAGTGTGGAAAATCGCCAGATAATCGGCGCTCAGGCGGTTTTTCAGGCCATGGGCGGCAAACGCCCCCAGCGCCACGCCCGTGAAGCCGAAAAAAGCCGCCAGCATCAGAAAGCTACGCAACATGGGAACTCCGGTCAGACTCGATGGACAGGGTCTGTATAATGGCCCGCTCGACGGGTTCGGCCAAGCCATCTCTATGCTGCGTTCATTGTTTCGACGATTCATTAAAGCCCTGTTCTGGTTCGCCGCCTGCAGCGTTGTGCTGGTGCTGCTGTTTCGCGTGGTGCCACCGCCGTTCACCGCGCTGATGATCGAGCGCAAGGTGCAATCCTGGTTCGGAGGCGAACCGATCGACCTGCAGCGTGACTGGCAACCCTGGGACAAGATTTCCAATCATCTCAAGGTTGCGGTCATTGCCGGGGAAGACCAGAAATTTCCCGAGCATTGGGGCTTTGACATCGGCGCAATCCAGGCCGCGTTCGCCCACAACGGGCGCGGCGGTTCGATTCGTGGCGCCAGCACCCTTAGCCAGCAGGTTTCCAAGAACCTTTTCCTATGGTCGGGCCGCAGTTGGCTGCGCAAGGGGCTGGAGGCCTGGTTCACCGCGCTGATCGAAGTGTTCTGGCCCAAGCAGCGGATCCTCGAGGTGTACCTCAATAGCGTCGAGTGGGACGACGGGGTGTTTGGGGCCGAAGCGGCGGCGCGGCATCATTTTCGTGTCGGTGCAAACGCCTTGTCCCGACAACAGGCCAGCCTGCTCGCCGCAGTCCTGCCCAACCCGAGGGCCTGGAGCGCCAGTCGGCCGAGCCCTTATGTGCTCAGGCGTGCGAGTTGGATTCGCCAGCAGATGAGCCAATTGGGAGGTGATGGTTATCTGTTGCGGTTAGATGAGTCTCGGCCGGCGCCCTGGGCTCAATAGCCGCGATACCACGGATTCTTGTGGGAGCGAGCCTGCTCGCGATGACAATCGAGCATTCAGCAGAGATGTCGCCTGACCCACCGCCATCGCGAGCAAGCTCGCTCCCACAAAGGCTGAGTTGACGCTTGCATCGCACAAACAAAAACGCCCCGATCAGTAATGATCGGGGCGTTTTTGTGATAGCTGTCGCAGGTCAAGCCGCAATCGACACCTTGAGCTTGTTCATCGCGCTCTTCTCAAGCTGGCGAATTCGCTCGGCCGACACGTTGTACTTTTGCGCCAGGTCGTGCAGCGTGGCCTTCTCCTCGGCCAGCCAGCGCTGGTAGAGAATGTCGCGGCTGCGCTCGTCCAGCACTTCCAGCGCTTCGTGCAGGTTGGTGTTGGAGTTGTCACTCCAGTCGGCGTCCTCCAGTTGACGCGCCGGGTCGTACCGGTGGTCTTCCAGGTAGTTGGCCGGCGATTGGAAAGCGCTGTCGTCGTCCGCTTCGGCGGCCGGGTCAAAAGCCATGTCATGGCCGGTCAGGCGACTTTCCATTTCGCGCACTTCACGAGGTTCCACACCGAGGCTCTCGGCCACGCGATGGACTTCCTCGTTGTTCAACCAGGCCAGGCGCTTCTTCTGGCTGCGCAGGTTGAAAAACAGCTTGCGCTGGGCCTTGGTGGTCGCGACTTTCACGATGCGCCAGTTGCGCAGGATGAACTCGTGGATTTCCGCCTTGATCCAGTGCACTGCAAACGACACCAGGCGCACACCCATTTCCGGGTTGAAACGCTTGACCGCCTTCATCAGGCCAACGTTGCCTTCCTGGATCAGGTCGGCCTGGGCCAGCCCGTAGCCGGAATAGCTGCGGGCGATATGTACGACAAAACGCAGGTGGGCGAGCACCATCTGCCGAGCCGCCTCAAGATCCTGCTCATAGTAGAGACTCTCGGCCAGTTCACGCTCCTGCTCGGGGGTCAGCAGCGGGATGCTGTTGACCGTGTGCACATAGGCCTCCAGGTTCGCACCTGGGACCAGAGCATAAGCAGGTTGCAAAGAAGTGGTCATACGAAAAAACCTCCGACTCACATAACTCGTGCAGTTCAGCACTGCGAAAATTGACCGGGAACCGTAGGACAAGTTCCCACAAAAACCGAAAGGTCAATACGCGCAAAAACAACTATTTTGGCGCAAGCTCACGTAGGTGGCGTGCTACCGCAATCCATGCACCGATATAACCCAACAGCACCGCGCCTAGCAAGAGCGACAGACCGTCAGCGACTGGCACTCCGGCCAGCGCGAAGTCACTGCCATACAAACCGGCCAGTCCCACTACCGCATCGTTCAGCCAGTCCAGGCCGAACGCCAATACACCCCAGGACAGGATGCCTGCGCCGAAGCCATACAACGCTCCCATATAAAGGAAAGGCCTGCGTACATAACTGTCCGTACCGCCGACGAGTTTAATCACTTCTATCTCGGTGCGGCGGTTTTCAATATGAAGACGAATGGTATTGCCTATCACCAAAAGTAATGCAGAAACCAAGAGCACCGTCAGGCCGAAGACAAACCTGTCGCCGAGCTTGAGGATCGCCGCAAGACGCTCGACCCAGACTAGATCAAGTTGCGCCTGTTGTACCTTCGGCAGCTCGGAAAGTCTTTGTCTTAATGCTTCAAGGGTCGGCTTGTCGACCTCATTTGGGGTGACCAGCACAACGCCTGGCAGCGGGTTCTCCGGCAGCTCCTTGAGGGCTTCGCCCAGGCCCGACTGCTGCTGGAACTCTTCCAGCGCCTGCTCGCGACCCACGTATTCGGCATCGGCCACGCCCGGCATGGTCTTGATCTGCTCACGCAGCGCCTCGCCTTCGCCTGGCGTCGCATCCAGTTGCAAATAAAGGGAGATCTGCGCCGCGCGCTGCCAGGAACCGCCCAGGCGCTCCACATTACTCAGCAGCAATGACAGGCCCATGGGCAGGCTCAAGGCCACCGCCATCACCATGCAGGTAAAGAAGCTGCCGATCGGTTGCTTGCCCAGGCGCCGAAGGCTGTCCAGCAGGCTGGCGCGATGGCTTTCGATCCAGGCGTGCAACAGCGTGGTGAAATCCGGGCCATCGTCATCGTCGCGCTTTTTCTTCTGCGGCTGCGGATCGGTGCCCTTCGGGGCCACGCGTTCGGCCACTTTCGGGCTGCGAGTAGCACTCATACGCCTGCCTCCCCGTCGCCGATCAGTCGACCGCGTTGCAAGGTCAGCATGCGGTGACGCATACGCGCGATCAGTGCCAGGTCGTGGCTGGCGATCAGCACGCTGGTGCCCAAGCGGTTGATGTCTTCGAATACGCCCATGATCTCCGCCGCCAGTCGCGGGTCGAGGTTACCGGTGGGTTCGTCCGCCAACAGCAAGGCCGGGCGATGGACGATGGCGCGGGCAATGCCGACGCGCTGTTGCTGGCCGGTGGACAGGTCGCCCGGGTACAGATCGGTCTTGTCCGACAGAGCCACGCGCTCCAGGGCCGAATCCACGCGTTTGTTGATTTCGGCCTTGGACAGCCCAAGGATCTGCAAAGGCAGCGCCACGTTATTGAATACCGTGCGATCGAACAGCAGTTGGTGATTCTGGAATACCACGCCGATCTGGCGCCGCAGATAAGGGATCTGGGCGTTGCTGATGGTGCTCAAATCCTGGCCGGCCAGCAGCAGCTTGCCGGTGGTGGGCCGTTCCATCGCCAGCAGCAGGCGCAGCAAGGTACTTTTACCGGCACCGGAGTGGCCGGTCACAAACAGAAACTCGCCCCGACGGACCCGAAAGCTCAGCTCGTGCAAGCCGACGTGACCGTTCGGATAGCGTTTACCGACCTGTTCGAAACGAATCATGAATGCTCCCGCTCGGCAAACAGCGCCTGGACAAAGGGCTCGGCTTCGAAGGTGCGCAGGTCATCGATGCCTTCACCCACGCCGATGTAGCGAATTGGCAGGCCAAACTGCTTGGCCAGGGCGAAGATCACCCCGCCCTTGGCGGTACCGTCGAGCTTGGTCAGGGCCAGCCCGGTCAGTTCGACGGTCTGGTTGAACTGCTTGGCCTGGTTGATGGCGTTCTGGCCGGTCCCGGCATCCAGCACCAGCAACACTTCGTGGGGCGCATCGGCGTCGAGCTTGCCGATCACCCGGCGGACCTTCTTCAACTCTTCCATCAGGTTGTCTTTGGTGTGCAGGCGACCGGCCGTGTCGGCGATCAGCACATCGACGCCACGGGCCTTGGCGGCCTGCACGGCGTCGAAGATCACCGAAGCGGAGTCGGCACCGGTGTGCTGGGCGATGACCGGGATCTTGTTGCGCTCGCCCCACACTTGCAGTTGCTCGACGGCGGCGGCGCGGAAGGTGTCGCCGGCGGCAAGCATGACCTTCTTGCCTTCGAGCTGCAGCTTCTTCGCCAGCTTGCCGATGGTGGTGGTCTTGCCGGCACCGTTGACGCCAACGACCAGAATCACGAACGGCTTGTTCTGCGAGGCAATCACCAGCGGCTGCTCCACGGGCTTGAGCAGGTTGGTCAGTTCGCCCTGGAGGGACTTGTACAGCGCATCGGCATCGGTCAACTGTTTACGCGCGACTTTCTGGGTCAGGCTCTGGATGATCACCGAGGTGGCCTCGACGCCTACGTCGGCGGTGAGCAGGCGGGTCTCGATGTCTTCCAGCAGCTCGTCATCGATGACTTTCTTGCCCAGGAACAGGCTGGCCATGCCCTCGCCAATACTGGCGCTGGTCTTGGACAGGCCCTGCTTGAGGCGGGCAAAAAAACCGACCTTGCTCTCTTCAACGGGCCGCGGCGGTTCGACCGGGGCCGAAGCCTCTACCACGACAGGTTCAGGCTCGGGGGCGAGCTCCGGGGTCGAAGGCGCGAGCACGGCAGCCGGCGTCTCCTCCGGTTGCGTCGGGGCTGGGATTGGCGGCGTGACGTGGGGTGCCTGGGCGTCCTCTACCAGCGCGACCGGTTCTTCCGCCACGGGCAAGGTGAGCCAAGGGGCCTGCCCGGGAGGCGGGGTCAGGGGTTGCTCGACCACCGGCTCATCCACCGGTTCAGCCACTGGCTCGGCTTCGGCCTCGGCCGGTTGCAGCACCGGCTCGGCGATCGGCAGGACAATGGGCGCAGCCTCTTCGACCACCGTCTCGTCGGCGGGCTCAGGCTGCGGTTGCGGCTGTTCGCCCACGGTTTCCTGCGGCTTCTTGCGCAGCCATCCGAACAGGCTTTTTTTCTCGCCAGCCGCAGCTGGGGTCTTCTTGTCGTCGTTGGAACCAAACATGGAGGACGGCTATCTCACGGTAGCGACGCGCCTGGAGGGCGCCTCGGTGATAAATATTCGATGCTGAACAGACTGCGTTTCATCGAGCTTGTTCACGCGCAACAGATTGTCGAAATGTCGCCAGGACACCTCATGGTCGATTTTTTCGAAGGACTGGTACGGCATCGTCGGCGAAAACGCGGGGATACAGGAACAAACCCAACGTTTGTGCACGGAACCCAGACAGCCTTGGGCCGATAAAAGACCCGATAGGCGTGGCCGCCAGTAAAACGGACCGTTATCCTAGCACCTCCTCGCCTGCTGAGGCTAAGACCCGGCAGGCAGCCCGACAGGTTTAAACACGAATGAATGCTCTTGCCCGCCGCGCCGCAGGCCTGCTGCTCAGCACGGTTTGTCTGCCCTTTTCAGTCTTTGCTGCCGATCCACAACCTACCCACGAATTCACCCTCGACAACGGCCTCAAGGTCGTGGTGCGTGAAGACCATCGCGCCCCGGTCGTGGTTTCCCAGGTCTGGTACAAGGTCGGCTCCAGCTACGAAACGCCGGGCCAGACCGGTTTGTCCCATGCCTTGGAACACATGATGTTCAAAGGCAGCGATAAAATCGGCCCCGGCGAAGCATCGTTGATCCTGCGCGACCTGGGCGCCGAAGAAAACGCCTTCACCAGCGATGACTTCACTGCCTACTACCAAGTGCTGGCCCGGGATCGCCTGGGTGTGGCCTTCGAACTGGAGGCCGATCGCATGGCCAGCCTGCGCCTGCCGCCGGAAGAGTTCAGCCGCGAGATCGAGGTGATCAAGGAAGAGCGCCGCATGCGCACCGACGACAAGCCGATGTCGAAGGCCTTCGAGCGCTTCAAGGCCATGGCCTATCCAGCCAGCGGCTATCACACGCCGACCATCGGCTGGATGGCCGATCTGGACCGGATGACCGTCGGCGAGCTACGTCACTGGTACGAATCCTGGTACGCCCCGAACAACGCAACCCTGGTGGTGGTGGGTGACGTGACGCCGGATGAGGTCAAGAACCTGGCCCAGCGCTATTTCGGTCCGATAGCGCGGCGCCCGGTGCCCGCCGCCAAGATCCCTCTGGAGCTGGCCGAACCGGGCGAGCGCAAGCTCACCCTGCATGTACAAACCCAACTGCCCAGCGTCATGCTGGCCTTCAACGTGCCCAGCATCGCCACCGCGACGGATAAGGGTTCGGTCAACGCGCTTCGCTTGATCTCGGCCTTGCTGGACGGCGGCTACAGCGGCCGCATCCCGACCCAGCTGGAGCGTGGCGAGGAACTGGTGTCAGGGGGCTCGTCGAATTATGACGCATTCACCCGTGGCGACTCGTTGTTCACTTTGTCGGCAACGCCTAACACACAGAAAAACAAAACCCTCGCCCAGGCCGAAGCAGGTTTGTGGCGCTTGCTTGAACAACTGAAAACCACGGCCCCGACCGTCGACGAACTGGAGCGCGTCCGCGCCCAGGTCATCGCCGGGTTGGTGTATGAGCGCGACTCGATCACCAGCCAGGCCACCGCCATCGGGCAATTGGAAACCGTCGGCCTGTCCTGGAAGCTGATGGACACCGAGCTCGCCGAACTGCAAAGCGTGACCCCGCAGGATATCCAGAAGGCAGCCCAGCTGTATTTCACCCGCTCGCGCTTGAGCGTTGCGCACGTCCTGCCCGAGGAGAAAGCCCATGAGTAAGCGCCAATCATCACGCCTGGTGCTGATGGGCCTGGTGTTGGTTGCCCTGGCCGGTTCCCTGGCCGTCTACCTATCGCCATCGAAGAGCACCGATGCCAGCCAGGCATTGGACAAGGCCAAGTCAGGCAACAAGTTGCAATCGTTGGCCGAACTGGATGACAAGGCACCGAGCCGCCGCCAGCTCGATGTGCAGACCTGGAAAACCGCTGACGGCGCCAAGGTCCTGTTCGTCGAGGCCCGGGAATTGCCAATGTTCGACCTGCGCCTGACCTTTGCCGCCGGCAGCAGCCAGGACGGCGACGCCCCCGGCCTGGCCCTGCTGACTAATGCCATGCTCAACGAAGGCGTGGCCGGCAAGGATGTCAGCGCCATCGCCCAAGGCTTCGAAAGCCTCGGCGCGGACTTCGGCAACGGCGCCTATCGGGACATGGCCGTGGCCTCCCTGCGCAGCCTCAGCGCGACGGACAAGCGTGAGCCGGCGCTGAAGCTGTTTGCCGAAGTCGTCGGCAAACCGACCTTCCCCGCCGACTCGTTCGCCCGAATCAAGAACCAGATGCTCGCCGGTTTCGAGTATCAGAAGCAGAACCCCGGCAAACTGGCGGGCTTGGAGTTGATGAAGCGCCTGTATGGCGATCATCCGTACGCCCACTCCAGCGACGGCACCGAACAGAGCATTCCACCGATTACCCTGGCCCAAACCCGGGCCTTCCATGCCAAGGCCTATGCCGCCGGCAACGCCGTGATCGCCCTGGTGGGGGACCTGTCCCGCGCTGACGCCGAAGCCATCGCCAACCAAGTATCAGCCGCGCTGCCCAAGGGCCCTGCGCTGGCCAAGACTCCGCCACCGGTGGAGCCGAAAGCGAGCGTCAACCATATCGAGTTCCCGTCCAAGCAGACCAACCTTATGCTCGCGCAGTTGGGCATCGACCGGGACGATCCGGATTATGCCGCCGTGTCCCTGGGCAACCAGATCCTGGGCGGCGGGGGTTTCGGTACACGACTGATGACCGAGGTCCGGGAAAAACGCGGCCTGACCTATGGCGTGTACTCCGGCTTCACGGCAATGCAGGCTCGCGGTCCGTTCATGATCAATCTGCAAACCCGCGCGGAAATGAGCGAGGGCACGCTCAAGCTGGTGCAGGACGTGTTTGCCGATTACCTCAACAATGGCCCGACCCAGAAAGAACTCGACGACGCCAAGCGCGAGTTGGCCGGGAGCTTCCCGCTGTCCACCGCCAGCAATGCCGACATCGTTGGCCAGCTCGGCGCGATGGGCTTCTATGATTTGCCGCTGAGCTACCTGGAAGATTTCATGCGCCAGTCCCAGGCGCTGACGGTCGAGCAGGTCAAGGCTGCGTTGAATAAACACCTGAGCACCGACAAGATGGTCATCGTCACCGCTGGCCCGACCGTGCCGCAAAAGCCATTGCCGGCCCCCACTGACAAACCTGCCGAGCAGCCGCTCGGGGTTCCGGAGCACTAATGGCCCGCCCATCCAATTCCAGCAAGAAACCCGTGCACAACGGCGTGAACCAGTTGCGCATCATTGGCGGCGAATGGCGCAGCCGGCGGCTGAGTTTTCCGGATGCTCCAGGATTGCGACCGACACCGGACCGGGTTCGTGAAACCCTGTTCAACTGGCTAGCGCCTTACGTGGCGGGCGCCAAGGTGCTCGACCCGTTTGCCGGCAGCGGCGCACTGTTTCTCGAGGCGTTGTCCCGTGGTGCCGCCATGGGCCAGGCGCTGGACGCCAGCAGCCTGGCCGTGTCCAGCCTGAAGGAACACCTCGGCACCCTACGCTGCACCGTCGGCCAGGTGCAGACAGCCGATGCGCTGCGTTACCTTGACAGCCAGCCGGCAACTCCATTCGACCTCGTCTTCCTCGACCCGCCATTCAACCAGAATCTGCTGCCGACGGTATGCGCCTTGCTCGAGGAACGTCAGTGGCTGGCCGAGGATGCCTGGGTCTACACTGAAAGCGAGACCGCTCCGTCCACCCTGGGCTTGCCGAGCAATTGGCGCTTGCATCGCGAGCAGAAATCCGGACAGGTGCATTACGCGTTGTGGCAGCGTTTACCAAAGGACATTGGCTGAACGGCTGGCCGTGCATCGAGAAATAGTCAGAATGTCCGCCGCATCCGAACCTTTCGTCCCTGCCCCTGGGCTTGGCAACCCGCACCTGCAAACATTGTGGGGGCCGTTATGGCGGAAGTCCTGCCCCATCGATCGCGAACGGGAGCGGCTGTGGCTGGAAGACGGCGACTTTCTCGACCTCGACTGGTATGGACCCCATAGCGCCGAGGCGCCATTGGTACTGGTACTTCACGGGCTGACCGGTTCTTCCAACTCGCCCTACGTGACCGGGCTGCAACAAGCACTCAACGACCAAGGCTGGGCCAGCGTCGCGTTG
Source organism: Pseudomonas sp. E102 (assembly GCF_052660185.1). Classification (NCBI taxonomy): domain Bacteria; kingdom Pseudomonadati; phylum Pseudomonadota; class Gammaproteobacteria; order Pseudomonadales; family Pseudomonadaceae; genus Pseudomonas; species Pseudomonas sp. E102. The sequence continues at coordinate 5,300,537 of NZ_CP084025.1, read as the reverse complement.
AACTGGCGCGGGTGTTCGGGGGAGCCGAACCTGCTGCCCCGCAGCTACCATTCAGGAGTGAGCGAAGACCTGGCCGCCGCCCTGACGCATCTGCGCACCCGGCGACCTCTGGCGCCATTGTTTGCCGTGGGCTATTCACTGGGCGGCAACGTCTTGCTCAAGCATCTGGGCGAGACCGGCAGCGACAGCCAACTGCTGGGCGCGGTGGCCGTTTCGGTGCCGTTTCGCCTGGACCAGTGCGCCGATCGTATCGGGCAGGGCTTCTCCAAATTCTACCAAGCGCATTTCATGCGGGAGATGATCGCCTACATGCGCAACAAACAGCGCCAATTCCAGCACGACGGACGCCAGGAAGGGCTTGCGGCCCTGGCCGCGCTGGGCTCGCTGGACAATATGCGCACGTTTTGGGATTTCGATGGGCGCGTCACCGCGCCCCTACACGGATTCTCGGATGCGGCGGACTATTATCGTCGCGCCTCCAGCCGCTATTTCATGGCGGGGATCAAAACGCCGACCTTGCTTATCCAGGCCGCCGACGATCCGTTCGTATTTCCCCACAGCCTGCCCGCCCCTGAAGAGTTGTCAGCGTCGACCCGGCTTGAATTGCATGCCCGAGGCGGACATGTCGGATTCGTCGACGGGACGTTACGGCGTCCCGGCTACTATCTGGAACGACGCATCCCCAAATGGCTCGCCACCCTGGGCCATGGCTGACGATTCGCAAGCGAGAAAACTTTTCTGGGAGCGAGCTTGCTCGCGATAGCGACAGATCAGCGACATGACTGATACACCGCCATCGCGAGCAAGCTCGCTCCCAATTGGTTGTAGGTGCCTCGTTATTCGCCCTTCGCCACGCCCCGCCGCGGATCATTGATCCACTCGCTCCACGAGCCGGCGTACAGCTTGCCCAACGGATACCCTGCCAGGCACAAGGCGAACAGGTTATGGCATGCTGTCACGCCCGAGCCGCAATAGGCCACCAGGCCGCTCGGCGAGCGATCGCCGAATTTTGCGGCAAAGCGCTGCTTGAGCTGGTCGGTCGGCAGGAACCGCCCATCGGCGCCAAGGTTATCGGTGAAGGCCGCGCATTGCGCGCCCGGGATATGCCCGGCCACCGGATCGATCGGCTCGACCTCACCTTTGAATCGCGGCAACGCCCGCGCATCCAGCAACGTCATGTCCGGCTGGCCGAGACGTTGTTGCAATATGTCGGCATTGACCAGCAGATTCGCGTCCGGCGAACCACTGAAGGAGCCGGCCTGGATGGCCGGCGGATCGAGACTCAGGGGCAAACCGACCGTGTGCCAGGCCTTGAGGCCGCCGTCGAGAATGTAGACGCCCTCGCGCTTGCCCAGCCAGGCCAGCAGCCACCAGGCCCGGGCAGCGTAGGTACCGGGACCATCGTCGTACAGCACGACGTCACTCTCATTGTTGATGCCCCAGGTCTGCAGACGCGTAACCAAGGCCTCAGGTGCGGGCAAAGGATGGCGCCCGGTCACGCCTTTGACCACCGGACCGCTCAGGTCGCGCTCAAGGTCCGCGTGAGACGCACCGGCGATATGGCCTTCGGCATAACTGCGCTGGCCGTAGTCCGGGTCCTCCAGGGCAAAACGACAATCAAGGATCACCAACCCAGGCTGTGATCGCCTCTGTTCTAGGGCCTGGGGGCTTATGAGTTGCGCGATGGGCATGGTGAACTCCTGTGGCTGAATCAAGCAGGTCCGATCCTTATTGCCCTTCCTCCAGGGTCTGGGCCAGGGGGACATAAAATTCTTTGAACAACGCATCCACCGCTTCACGGGCCTGGTCAGTCACGAAACCCGCCTCGAGCACCAGGACCTGGTATACGCCACGCTTGATGGCTTGTTCGCTCAAGTGGCTGGAGTTTTCACGGGTCGTGCACAGGAACCGTACCCAGGACGTGAGGATGATCCAGGCGTTGAGGGTCAGGGATTCGATCTGCACGCGGTCCATCTTCAGGATACCGGCTTCGACGAAGCCCTCGTAGATGGCGGTGCCATGGATCAGGCAGCGCTGGGAAAAACGCCGATAACGCGCCGCAAGTTCCGGGTCGCTGTCGAGCAGGTGTTCCAGGTCGCGATGCAGGAACCGGTAACGCCACATCGCCGACAGCAGCTCTTGCAGATAAAAGCGCTTGTCGTCCACCGTGGCCAGGCGGCCTTGGGGCGGGCGCAAGAAGCTGTCCACCAGGTTTTCATACTCACTGAACAGCACGGCGATGATCGCCTGCTTGTTGGGGAAGTGGTAGTAGAGGTTGCCGGGGGACATCTCCATGTGAGCGGCAATATGGTTGGTGCTGACGCTGCGCTCGCCCTGGCGGTTGAACAACTCGAGGCTGTTCTGCACGATGCGCTCGCTGGTTTTCATTCGTGGGGCCATGGCTTGGGCTTTAATAAAAAGTGATCGAAGGGCATCTTACGACCTATCGGTCACAGGATAAAACCCAAGGGATTTACAGAGGCTCATTTGACTTTCTAGAGCATAAGCTCTAGAAAACACCGATTCCAATAATAATCCGGTGCCCGCCATGCCTGCCGATGTCGCTTACCTGCACGAGTCTCAACAGCAGCTGGACGAGCTCCAAGCGCTCTTCATCGCCCAGCGCCAAGCCTACGCGGCTCACCCGATGCCACCGGCGGCGCAGCGACTGCAATGGCTCAAGGCATTGGGCGAACTGTTGAGCAATGAACGGCAGGCCTTGATCGACGCCATCAGCGAGGATTTCAGCCACCGCAGCGCGGACGAAACATTGTTGGCCGAGCTGATGCCGAGCCTGCACGGTATCCATTACGCCAGGCGACACCTCAAAGGCTGGATGAAGCCCTCTCGACGCAAGGTTGGCCTGGCCTTCCAGCCGGCATCGGCCAAAGTGGTCTATCAGCCGCTGGGGGTGGTCGGGGTCATCGTGCCCTGGAACTATCCGCTCTTCCTGGCCATAGGGCCTTTGGTCGGAGCCTTGTCGGCGGGCAACCGGGTGATGCTAAAACTCAGCGAATCGACCCCTGCCACCGGCTTGTTGCTCAAGCAACTGCTGGCCCGGATATTTCCCCAGGACCTGGTGTCCGTCGTGCTTGGCGAAGCAGACGTAGGCATCGCGTTCTCCAGGCTGCCGTTCGATCACCTGCTGTTTACCGGCGCCACCAGCATCGGCAAGCACGTCATGCGTGCGGCCGCGGAAAACCTGACGCCCATCACCCTGGAACTGGGCGGAAAATCTCCGGCCATCGTTTCCGATGACGTCCCGCTTGAACACGCTGCCGAGCGCATCGCCTTCGGCAAGACCCTCAACGCCGGGCAAACCTGTGTCGCACCGGATTACGTGCTGGTGCCGCAAAACCGTGTCGGGGCGTTCGTCGAGGCCTATCGCGAGGCCGTACGCGGGTTCTATCCGACGTTGATTGACAACCCGGACTACACCGCCGTAATTAACGAACGACAACTGGCGCGGCTTAACGGCTACATCGGCGATGCAACAAGCAAAGGGGCGTTGCTGATCGAGCTGTTCGAGCAAAGCCAGGGACAACGCATGGCCCACAGCCTTTTGCTCAATGTCACGGACGACATGACGGTCATGCAGGACGAGATTTTCGGGCCGCTGCTCCCCATCGTCCCTTATGAGAACCTCGACCAGGCATTTGCCTACATCAATCAGCGACCTCGCCCCTTGGCGCTCTACTATTTCGGCTACAACAAGACCGAACAGAATCGCGTACTCGACGAAACCCATTCCGGCGGCGTCTGCCTCAACGACACGCTGTTGCACGTGGCCCAGGACGATATGCCGTTTGGCGGTATTGGCGCCTCGGGGATGGGGCACTACCACGGACATGAGGGGTTCCTGACCTTCAGCAAGGCCAAGGGCGTGCTGGTCAAGCAGCGGTTCAACGCGGCGAAACTGATCTACCCGCCCTATGGAAAGCCGTTGCAGAAACTGATCCAGAAGCTGTTTATCCGCTAACCAGTGTCTTCCCGGGTAATAACAATAATGAACCCAAGCCTGACCGATAAGCCCGTCCTGTCACGACGCGGTTTACTGCAACTGAGCTTCGGCGCCAGCGCCTTCCTGGCCACGGTGGGATTGGGCGCCAGCCTGAGCGGCTGCTCCTCCAGCCAACCGGCCCTCGGGCTGGCGGCATTGCGCGACAGCGACTTGCCGTTCTTGCGTGCCGTGATAGCCGTCATGCTCGACGGGGCCACAACAGCTGGAACGCTCCCCGCCGCCACCGATGCCACGCTGCAAAGCCTGGATCGAGGGCTGGCGCACCTGTCGCCCGCCATGCTCAAGCTAACGCACCAGCTATTCGACGTGCTGACGCTGGGGATTACCCGCGGGCCGCTGACCGGGATCTGGGGCGCGTGGGAAAACGCCAGCGCCGATGACATTCGACAGTTTCTGACGCGGTGGGAAAACAGCTCGCTGAGCTTGTTGCGCCAAGGCCACGGCTCGTTGCTGCAAATGGTGATGATGGCGTGGTACAGCCGGCCCGAGTCCTGGGCCCATTGCGGGTACCCGGGACCACCGATGGTTTGAAAGCCACAGTGGACTCCAGCGCCGTCCATAACAACAAGGGACCCCTAGCATGCCCGTACCCGACCCGTTCCGTGAAGGCCTCGCCCGTGGCTGGACCACCTACAACGGCGCGCAACTGAGCCAGGACCTCACGCTGGAAGCGGACGTGGCGATCATCGGCAGCGGCGCCGGCGGTGGCACCACGGCGGAAATCCTCAGCGCCGCCGGTTACAAGGTATTGCTCATCGAAGAAGGGCCGCTGAAGACCAGCCACGACTTCACGCTGCGGGAGGACCAGGCCTATACCAGCCTGTACCAGGAAGGCCTCGGACGCATGAGCAAGGACGGCGCCATCACCATCCTCCAGGGACGTGCGGTGGGCGGCACGACGTTGATCAATTGGACTTCAAGCTTGCGCACCCCAACGCAAACCCTTGAGCACTGGGCGGCCGAACACAACGTCAAAGGCCACGGCCCCGCCGACATGGCCCCTTGGTTTGAACGGATGGAACAACGCCTCGGCGTGGCACCCTGGATGATTCCACCCAACGCCAACAACGACGTGATCCGCAAGGGCTGTGACCAATTGGGCTACGCCTGGCATGTCATCCCACGCAACGTGCGAGGTTGCTGGAACCTGGGATACTGCGGCATGGGCTGCCCGACCAACGCCAAGCAATCGATGCTCGTCACCACCATACCCGCCACGCTGGACAAGGGCGGCGCGCTGCTTTACCTCGCGAGGGCTGAGCGTCTGGTCATCAAAAACGACGCGGTCGTCGGCTTGGATTGCCTGGCCATGGACGAGCATTGCGTGGCACCGACCGGGCGGCGCATCACGATCAAGGCGCGGCATTATGTATTGGCCGGCGGCGGTATCAACAGCCCTGCCCTGCTGTTGCGCTCCGAGGCACCGGACCCGCACGGACGGCTGGGCCAACGCACGTTCCTGCACCTCGTGAACATGTCGGCCGGCCAGTTCGATGAAGTGATCAACCCGTTCTACGGCGCTCCGCAGTCGATTTATTCGGATCATTTCCAATGGCAGGACGGCGTCAGCGGCAGGATGTCGTACAAGCTGGAAGTGCCGCCATTACATCCCGCCCTTGCCGCCACGCTGCTGGGTGGCTTCGGCGGCGAAAATGCGGCGCACATGGCTCACCTGCCCCATACACATGCCATGCTGGCGTTGCTGCGTGACGGCTTCCATCCGGATAGCCCCGGCGGCAGCGTCGAATTGCGCAGCGACGGCACGCCAGTGCTCGACTATCAGCTGTCGCCCTACGCCTGGGATGGCCTGCGCCGGGCATTTCACAGCATGGCCGAAATCCAGTTCGCCGGAGGCGCCCGGGCCGTGATGCCCCTGCACAGCGATGCCCATTATGTGAAAACCCTGGCGGAGGCCCGCGAAATGATCGACGGGCTTGATATGGTCCTGTACCGCACGCGCCTGGGCAGTGCCCATGTCATGGGCGGCTGCGCCATGGGAGAAGATCCGAAGGCTGCCGTGACAGACAGCCTCGGCCGACATCATCAATTGGGCAATCTCTCCATTCACGACGGCTCGCTGTTCCCCACCAGCATCGGCGCCAACCCGCAATTGTCGGTGTATGGATTGACGGCACAACTGGCGACATCCCTGGCCGAACGTCTGGAAAAACCTTGAAAACATGGATTATTCGCAGCGTCTATAGTGCTTTCTTCGTCAACAGCCGACTTGGCCGGCCGAGATGGCTGCGATACCATCCGACTCCCCAACGGACTCCCGCCAGGACGACGCGATGAACCGAGTGTTGTACCCAGGTACCTTCGACCCTATTACCAAGGGCCATGGCGATCTGGTCGAACGCGCCTCGCGCCTGTTCGACCATGTGATCATCGCCGTCGCCGCCAGCCCGAAGAAAAACCCGCTGTTCCCGCTGGAACAACGAGTGGAGCTGGCCCGCGAGGTCACCAAGCACCTGCCCAACGTGGAAGTGGTCGGTTTCTCGACCCTGCTCGCGCATTTTGCCAAGGAAAAGAACGCCAACGTGTTCCTTCGTGGCCTGCGAGCGGTCTCGGATTTCGAGTACGAGTTCCAATTGGCGAACATGAATCGCCAGCTGGCGCCGGACGTCGAGAGTCTTTTCCTGACGCCGTCGGAACGCTATTCCTTCATTTCTTCGACGCTGGTGCGAGAAATCGCGGCCCTGGGCGGCGATATCACCAAGTTCGTCCACCCGGCGGTGGCCGACGCGCTGACCCTGCGCTTCAAGAAATAACCCCTACGGGCGACGATCCCTAACGCGGCTCGACAGTCATGCGTGCGCAGTCCATCGCGCCCGCGTGCACTGCGCGCGTGATTGCGGCACAATTGCGTCTATTCGTTTTCAACTGCCCGGGCCCTACGCCCCGGCCGGAGTCTGCATGTCCCTTATCATCACCGACGACTGCATCAACTGCGACGTCTGCGAACCCGAGTGCCCGAACGAGGCCATTTCCCAAGGCGAAGAGATCTACGTCATCGACCCGAACCTGTGCACCCAGTGCGTCGGCCATTACGACGAACCCCAGTGCCAGCAAGTCTGCCCGGTGGATTGCATCCCGCTGGACGAGGCTCATCCGGAGACGGAAGAACAGCTGATGGCGAAATATCGCAGGATTACTGGCAAGGCTTGAGCTTCTGGACGGCCTTGCCGGCCCTATCGCGAGCAAGTGATTTATTTCTGCCACACAGCAGATCCCTGTGGAAGCGAACCTGCTCGCGACAGGGCCATCAGCCACACCACAAATGCACACAAGTGACGATTCACTCCTGCCGCTCGAACCCCTCACCGATACACCCCAGGCATCGCACGAACGTGGCCTTCGCCGGGTCCACCACCAACGCCTTGCCCGCATCGCCCACGCCGCCGCCCAGCGCGGTAAAGGGCAACGACACGACAAACGCGCCGGCGCCGATCACAGTGGCAGCGAGCAGCAGCGGTCGCGCGATCAGCAAGTCGCCGATCATGGCGTAGGCCGGTGGGTTCTGGATGGTGTAGCGCGGATCACCGCTTTCGGTGTTTGCGAATACAGGCAAACCGACACTCAGCGAGAGCGCCAGAACGACAGGTCGAATCAGACTCATGGGTGCGATCCTTCGGCTAAATCAATATGACTACTGACTATAGACCGTAGGACGAATCAACTCTGGCAGCGTGGACACCAGACACTCGCTCGCTGCCCCAGGCGGATCTCCCGCAGCCCCGTGCCGCACATCTTGCACGTCTGCCCGCCTCGTCCGTACACGAACAATTCCTGCTGGAAATACCCAGGCTGGCCGTCGCCGCCAATGAAATCCCGCAGCGTGGTCCCGCCGCGCTCGATGGCATGGGCGAGGATGCGCTTGATCTCGATCGCCAGTTTCAAATAGCGCGCCCGGGAAATGCCCCCCGCTTCGCGGCGCGGGTCGATTCCGGCGGCGAACAGCGCTTCCGTCGCATAAATATTGCCCACGCCCACGACGATCGCGTTATCCATGATGAACGGCTTGACCGCCATCGAGCGGCCGCGGGAAAGCTGGAAAAGCCGTTCGCCGTCGAACAGATCGGTCAGCGGCTCAGGCCCAAGGCGGATCAGGAGTTCGTGGTTGAGCGGATCAAGACTCCAGAGCATCGCGCCGAAGCGACGAGGGTCGGTGTAGCGCAGAGCCAGGCCCGACTCCAGTTCGATATCGACATGCTCATGCCTCGCGGCGGGCATGCCGGTTTCAACCAGCCGCAAATTGCCGGACATGCCCAGATGACTGATCAACGTGCCGGCTTCGGCGTTGATCAGCAAATACTTGGCCCGCCGTTCCACTTGAACGATGCGCTGCCCGGAGAGGCGCACATCGAGGTCTTCAGGAATCGGCCAGCGCAAGCGGTGATCGCGCACCACCACGCGGCTGACCCGCTGCCCCTCGAGATGTGGCGCGATTCCGCGGCGAGTGGTTTCGACTTCCGGCAGTTCTGGCATGGGGTTCTCGAATCAGGCGAAGACTGGCATTCAACGACTGGCCAGGTCGCGTATTTCCTGTTTCTGGGTCTGGAAGTCATATTCCGACAACCCGATATAGTCGAGCACCAGCGGTCCGACGCATTCCCACTCGTGATCGTCGGCCTGGTTACCCAGCACGCGGTGGGACGCGCAGATGTTTTCCGACATCTTCAGGATCGCCAGCAGGTTTTTCAGCGGGCAGTTATTGCGCGCATTTTCGTCGCTGAAGATCGCCAGGGCGTTGTGGTGATTGGCGATGGCCTGGCTGACATGGTCCGGCAGGCGCCAGGACTTGGACGTGTAGTAACCGACCACGGCATGGTTGGTATTGAACACACGGTTTTCGGTGTCCACCACCCGGCATTCGGCACTGGCGTTGGCGTAGGCCTCCTCCAGCACGCTCATGTAGGTTGGGAACTGCTTGAGCATCAGCGGCACGCCACAGTCGTGGAACAGCCCGAGGGCGTAGGCTTCGTCACCATTCTGCATACCGAGGCGCTTCGCCAGGGTCAGGCAGGTCATCGCCACGTCCTGGGCGGTGTCCCAGAAACGATTCAAGGTCACGATGGTGTCGTCGTGCAACTCTCCCTTGATCGATTGGGCATTGATCAGGTTGATGATCGAACGGCTGCCCAGCAGGTTCACCGCGCGCTGGATCGAGGTGATCTTGTTGCTCAAGCCGTAATACGGCGAATTGACGATTTTGAGCAAGGCCCCGGAGAGGCCCGGATCCTGGGAAATCAGCTTGGCGATGGTCTCCAGGTCCGGATCGGGCATGTACTGCTCCATCTGCAGATCCACCATGATTTGCGGCTGCGGCGGGACGCTGATCCCTTGCAGGGACTGTTGGATCTGTTCGGTGGAAAGCTCTTTGGACATGGGTACGCACTCTGGGCCAGGCGGGGATTCTAACCCTTAAAGATAAATCCGGCACACCGCCGGGTAGACCGGCGGAACTTTCATTCAAGCCTCGGCTTCGGATTTTGTAGGACCGACAACCAAGCCTGCATACCGGCTTAGGTCGGCAGCTCACCCACTCAGCTTGAGGAGATTTTTCATGCCCGGCTCCCTGAATGACAAACGCGTGGCCATCCTGGTGACAAATGGTTTTGAACAGGCCGAACTGACCGGTCCGAAGCAGGCGCTGGAGCAGGCCGGGGCCAAGGTGGAAATCGTTTCGGCCAGCGAAGGCCAGGTCAAAGGGTGGAACCATGACCAGCCGGCCGACGATTTCCAGGTCGACCTGACGTTCAAGGCCGCCAATGTCGAGCAATACGATGCCGTGGTGCTGCCCGGTGGGGTACAGAACTCCGACACGATCCGTATCGACCCCGACGCCCAGAACCTGGTCAAGGGCTTCGAGGCGGCCGGCAAGCCCATCGCAGTGATTTGCCATGGCGGCTGGTTGCTGGTGTCGAGCGGGCTGGTCAAGGGCAAGACAATGACCAGCTACAAGACCCTCAAGGATGATTTGACCAATGCCGGCGCGAACTGGGTCGATCAGGAAGTGGTCAAGGATGGCAAACTGATCAGCAGCCGCCAGCCTGATGACATTCCTGCTTTCAACCGCGAGCTGATCAGCGCGCTGTCCGCCTGAAGCCGTTACATTGCGGCGAGGCGAGCGTGCTCCTTCGCCGCATGTCCAGCACAAGCCCCGCAACGGTTGCAACACGGTATACTCCCGCTCTTTTTTCCGGAGCGACGTCATGTCCCTGCCTAGCCTGCGCCTCAAAGCCAACGCCGACCGTCGCCTGCGCGCCGGCCATTTGTGGGTCTACAGTAACGAAATCGACGTAGCCGCCACCCCGTTGCACGGTTTCAAGGCTGGCGACCAGGCCATCCTGGAGGCTGCGGGCGGCAAGCCACTGGGCATCGTCGCGATGAGCCCCAACAACCTGATCTGCGCCCGATTGCTGTCCCGTGACGTGAAGCTGCCCCTGGACAAATCCCTGCTGGTGCATCGCCTCAACGTGGCGTTGTCCCTGCGCGAGCGCCTGTTCGACAAGCCGTTCTATCGCTTGGTCTATGGTGATTCCGATTTGCTGCCGGGCCTGGTGGTCGACCGTTTCGGCGACATCCTGGTGGTCCAGATCGCTTCCGCCACCATGGAAGCCCATAAAGACGACGTGATCGCCGCCCTGACCCAGGTCCTCAAGCCAAGCGGCATCCTGTTCAAGAACGACTCCGCGGCCCGTGACGCCGAAGGCCTCGAACGCTACGTCGAGACCGTGTTCGGCCTGGTACCGGAATGGGTCGCCCTGGAAGAGAACGGCGTGAAGTTCGAAGCCCCGGTGATGGAAGGCCAGAAGACCGGCTGGTTCTATGACCATCGCATGAACCGCGCGCGCCTGGCGCCGTATGCCAAGGGCAAGCGCGTGCTGGACCTGTTCAGCTACATTGGCGGCTGGGGCGTGCAAGCCGCCGCGTTCGGGGCCAGCGAAGTCTTCTGCGTCGACGCATCGGCATTCGCCCTTGACGGCGTGGAGCGCAACGCTGCCCTGAACGGCTTCGCCGAACGGCTGACCTGCATCGAAGGCGATGTATTCGAAGCCTTGAAGGAGCTCAAGGCCGGCGAGGAGCGTTTCGACGTCATCGTGGCCGACCCGCCCGCCTTCATCAAGCGCAAGAAGGATCTGAAGAACGGCGAAGGCGCCTACCGACGCCTCAACGAGCAAGCCATGCGCCTGCTCAGCAAGGACGGCATCCTGGTCAGCGCTTCGTGCTCGATGCACTTGCCCGAGGACGACCTGCAAAACATCCTGCTGACCAGCGCCCGTCACCTGGACCGCAACATCCAATTGCTCGAACGCGGCGGCCAAGGCCCAGACCATCCGGTGCATCCGGCAATCGCCGAAACGCGCTACATTAAGAGCATTACCTGCCGTCTGCTGCCCAACAGCTAAGGCCTTGTTGGGCGTAGCCGCTGCTGCGCCCAGCCTGCAACAATTAGAACGTCCCCACGCAGCCCAGGCTGCGTTTTTTTTGGTCGTAAGAAAAGTTACCCCTTCAGGAAGCAAATAATTGTATTAGTGGATCTTGTATGAACTATCCCACGCAATTACTGGAGCCGTCCTACCTGATATTTGCTTGCCATGCATTCGTTAGAAACTATGATTGAGCTGTCACACCGGAAGTGACAACCCATAGTAAAAAACAACACTTAACGAACAAGGAGTTTCGTCATGAAAACAATTACCCTCGAAGTCAGCAAAATCGCCAACCTGGCAGGCTTGGTGACGCCTAAAGCCCGCTAAGCAAGACGACGGGGACGCGGTTGCCGGCGCCTCGCCCCCTTCTTTCTCTTCGCCACAGCGGAAACGATGCCATGCAAATAAACCCTTGCCTGTTCATATTGGCGCGCCCACCCCATCAAGTCGTATGGAATTATGAGCAACACACCCAGTTCGAACTGGACATCTATTACGCAACCAGACTGGCGCAACTTATAAACGACCCTTCACGATTCGATCGTTCAAACCCCATCGACAGGGAATTTGCCAAAGTCGATATATTGGTCGAGGGTCGGACTAAGAATATTGACTGGAAGTGGGACGAACTCTCCAGGATCTTTCATATCGGAACAAAAAACATTCCCTGCGAGAGCGTCCCCCAGGATGTGGACGAATGGGCGACGCTTTACCTGTATCATTGCGCCGAAGTCCTCTCCTCACCCGCGCCCCCAGCCAGGACAACACCCTGTCCCGTCGGGCGAACCGTCCTTGAGCGCCCTTCATGGGATGAACTCAAAGAGGTGTCGCTGGTACGGACGCTCGTCAGCCGAAGCACCTCCCGCTCATTCCACAATCGCGCCATTTCCATTGCTCAGGTCAGCACTCTCCTTTACCTGGCCTTGGGTTACCTGAACGAACGATCATGCCCTCTCGAACGGTTCGCCGCGCGAAGAAGCAGCCCCTCGGGTGGTGGTCTTAATGCCTGCGAAGGTTATTTGTACGTGCGTAACGTCACGGGACTCGATGCGGGCCTCTATGCCTATCACCCGGACGAACATTCGGTCAGCCTGATCCGGACGCTGCCGGATGAATCCCTGGGCCAGCTGCTGTGCGGCCAGCATTTCATCAACAACCTGCCGTTCGGGCTGTTCATTACTTCGCGCTTCGACAAGCTCTGGTGGAAGTACGAACATTCGCGCGCCTATCGGATGGCTTTTGTCGAAACCGGCCATGTCTCCCAGAGCTTCCTGATGGTAGCCACCGCCATGGGCCTCGATACATGGCTGACAGGGGCCTTGGCCGACTGCCAGGTGGAGCACTTGCTCGGCCTTGAGGGAACCCCTGAACAACCGTTGTTCTTTGTCGGCTGCGGCCACGGTGACGGCCAGGTCCACTGCCGCGAGTTGATAACGTTGCTCGACGAACAGGACGCTGCGCCATGAGCGAGCAGACCTTTGTCCAGGCACCGCTTTATTCCTTGGCCGACTGGAATCGCAAAGCCGCCGTACGAGCAGGCCAGGACGACTATCGCCTGCCTGACGATCTGGAGCGGCAGTTATCGAGCCGGCACTGGTTTCCACCAACCTTCATTCCCTATGTCGAACACCCGTTGGTCATACACGCAGGTCAATCCGTTGCCCAACGGCTGGCGGCCAATCACCTGGTGTACTTCCTCGATTACACGACGATGCTGGAACACCGGATCGTCAACCGCTCCGTGGAGGCACTGGTCCATGGCGAACTGGCCGTGCCGATTCCGACCGAAATGAAAACCGCGGCCCTGCAGCTGTATACGGACGAGGGCTACCACGCACTGTTTTCCAACGAGGTGGCTGAACAGATCGCTGCCTTGTACGGCATCCAGGATCGCCCTCCGGCCAGGCGAATCGGTCGGCTGTTGGGCGTGATCCAAAAATGCCCACCCCCGGACCGCCCCCTCGCGTGGTTCCTGTTGGGGTTTGTCTCCGAAACGATCATTGCCCGTGAGCTGCTCACCCTCACCCGGAAAGCCTTGGTCTGTACGGTCTACCGCATGCTCAAAACTCATCTGCAGGACGAAGCGCGCCACAGCCGATACTTCAGCGAGGTCTTCGGCTACCTCTGGCCGATTCTCGACGCAACACAACACGAGTGGGCGGCGAGGCTGCTGTTGGAGATCATCGGGCTCTATTTCGAACCGGATATCCCCTGGTTGATGGGCAGCCTCGCCAGCGTGGGCTTCGAGGAGACGGCATCCCTTCAGGTCGTTGCCGACATCGTGCCGCCACATGCCCATGCCGCACGGGTTCGCTCAGGTGCGGTATCGACATTCGCGGCCATGCAACGAGCCGGTTTTTTTGACAATGACCACAACCGAGCGCTCTTTTGCGAGGCGGGGTTCCTTGATGGCTGACCTATCCAGTCGTCCATCTGTGGACAAGCCAGCCATCGTCGGGCTCCTGACGATGTTGACGCTGCTTGGCGTGTTTCCGATCGATGTTGTACTGCCTTCGTTTCCGGCGCTGGCTGGGCACTTTCGCAACTCATCCTCAGACATTGCCCTGTCTGTCAGCCTGTTTGCCGTAGGCATTGCGCTCTCACAGCTATTGATTGGCCCGCTTTCCGATGCCATGGGCCGCAAGACACTGTTGTTGGTCGGCATCGCCGTCTCGGTTGTCGGCGCAGCGGGGTGCACCTTGACTGACGACTTCCGGCTGTTCCTGGTTTTTCGGATCATCCAGGCGTTGGGGTGCGGTTGCTTTGTGCTCTCCCAGGCACTGGTCCAGGACCTGTTTACCGGAACGCAACAGCAGCGGCTGCGTATCTTTCTGGTCACCTGCGGCGGCGTCTTTATTTCCATCTCGCCACTGGCCGGCACTGGCCTACAAGGTTGGATGGGGTGGCGCGGCAGTTTTCTGGTGTTCATCGTACTGGCAATCGGCGCATTTGCCGGCGCCTGTCTTTTACTTGAAGGCCCGGCCCAAAACTGCCGATCCACGCGGATGAACTTCTTTGCGTCTTATCGCAGAGTCTGCGGTCATTTCAGCTTCATGGCCTATTGGCTGATTTCGGCACTCGCGTTTTCCTGTCATTTTTCATTCATTGTCATTTCGCCATTGATCTTCATCGACCAATTGCAGCTCTCGCAGCAGGCTTTCTCAGTGATGCTGCTGGGCTACGGGCTGGCCTATATCGGCGGCGGCGCATTCGCGACCATACTCGACAACCGAATCGACTCGCACACCCAGATCATCACCGGCCTGAGCCTGATCCTGACGGCGGGTCTATCGATGCTGGTGCTTTTCTACATCATTGGCCTGTCCATCACGACCGTTCTGCTGCCCATGGTTGTATGCACCACTGGCACAACGATTGCGCGCGCGGCCGCCCATACCCGGGCGATGAACACCTTTGCGGAGCAAGCGGGTACCTCCGCATCGGCGGGCAGCGTGCTGATCTTCATCACGGGCGGCCTGGCCAGCGCCGGCATCAGCCTCTCTCCCTTACCCTTGCCTTTCACGCTTGCGCTATGCCTGATCGCATTCAGCCTCCTTGGCATGACGCTCAACACGCTGGTCAGGCTTCGTCACCGAAGGTTATTGCCCGGCTGAACGCTGCCAGTCGTCATCCCGAGCGTGACATTGGCGACAGATCGGCGCTTTGCGTCATTTCATCCTGGCGCCAGCGGTGTAGAATCGGGGGCATTCATCGCCATTCATCCCCGGCGGGTTTATGAGCTCATGCTGAGGCACGCAGCGATCCTGCAAAGTCATCGGCCACTTCCGGACACACCGCCAATCCCGAGTGTTCCAGACGTCGACAGAAGCTCACTCCCCATTGATACCTGATAAGTACCTGATTAGCCGCCCGGAGTGCTCCATGCCTGATTACCGTTCGAAAACATCCACCCATGGCCGCAACATGGCCGGCGCCCGTGCATTGTGGCGCGCCACGGGGATGAAGGATGACGACTTCAAGAAGCCGATCATCGCCATTGCCAACTCTTTCACCCAGTTCGTACCGGGTCACGTCCACCTCAAGGACCTGGGCCAATTGGTTGCCCGTGAAATCGAACGTGCCGGCGGTGTTGCCAAGGAATTCAACACCATCGCCGTGGACGACGGCATCGCGATGGGCCACGACGGCATGCTTTATTCGCTGCCCAGTCGCGAGATCATCGCCGACTCGGTCGAGTACATGGTCAACGCCCACTGTGCCGACGCCATCGTCTGTATCTCCAACTGCGACAAGATCACCCCCGGCATGCTCATGGCCGCACTGCGCCTGAACATCCCGGTGATCTTCGTTTCCGGCGGCCCGATGGAAGCCGGCAAGACCAAGCTCGCCAGCCACGGCCTCGACCTGGTGGACGCGATGGTAATCGCCGCCGACTCCAGCGCTTCTGACGAGAAGGTCGCCGAGTACGAGCGCAGCGCCTGTCCGACCTGCGGTTCGTGCTCCGGCATGTTCACCGCCAACTCGATGAACTGCCTGACCGAAGCCCTGGGCCTGGCATTGCCAGGCAACGGTTCGACCCTGGCCACCCACAGCGACCGCGAGCAACTGTTCCTGCAGGCCGGCCGGACCATCGTCGAGCTGTGCAAGCGTTACTACGGCGAAAACGATGAATCGGTGCTGCCACGCAACATTGCCAACTTCAAGGCGTTCGAGAATGCCATGACGCTGGACATCGCCATGGGCGGTTCCACCAACACCATCCTGCACTTGCTCGCTGCCGCTCAGGAAGCCGAGATCGACTTCGATCTGCGCGACATCGACCGCCTGTCCCGTCACGTACCGCAGCTGTGCAAAGTCGCGCCGAACATCCAGAAGTACCATATGGAAGACGTGCACCGCGCCGGCGGCATCTTCAGCATCCTCGGCTCCCTGGCCCGAGGCGGTCTGTTGCATACCGACCTGCCAACGGTACACAGCAAGACCATGGCCGAGGCCATCGCCAAGTGGGACATCACCCAGACCACCGACGAAGCCGTGCATCACTTCTTCAAGGCCGGTCCGGCGGGCATCCCGACCCAAACTGCCTTCAGCCAATCGACTCGCTGGGAAACCCTGGATGACGACCGTGAAAACGGCTGCATCCGCAGCGTCGAGCACGCCTACTCCAAGGAAGGCGGCCTGGCTGTGTTGTACGGCAACATTGCCCTGGACGGCTGTGTGGTAAAAACCGCCGGCGTCGACGAGTCGATCCATGTATTCGAAGGCAACGCCAAGATCTTCGAAAGCCAGGACAGCGCCGTGCGCGGCATCCTTGCCGATGAAGTGAAGGCCGGCGATATCGTGATCATTCGCTACGAAGGCCCGAAAGGCGGCCCGGGCATGCAGGAAATGCTCTACCCGACGTCCTACCTGAAGTCCAAAGGCCTGGGCAAAGCCTGCGCGCTGCTGACGGACGGGCGGTTCTCTGGCGGCACCTCTGGCCTGTCCATTGGCCACGCTTCGCCGGAAGCGGCGGCTGGCGGCGCCATTGGCCTGGTGCGCGATGGCGACAAGGTATTGATCGACATTCCCAACCGCTCGATCAACCTGCTGATCAGCGACGAAGAATTGGCCGAACGCCGCGTCGAGCAGGACAAGAAAGGCTGGAAGCCGGTGGAAGTGCGTCCGCGCAAAGTCACCACCGCCCTAAAGGCCTACGCCCTCCTCGCCACCAGCGCCGACAAAGGTGCGGTGCGCAACAAGGCGATGCTTGACGGGTTATAAGCGTCCTAGCTTCGAACAAAATGCCCCGCCAAGCGCGGGGCATTTTTTGGGCTTCAGTCTGACCCTTTTGGGCCAAGTGCTCCCTCGCCACAGGGTTACTTGGTATCAGTGTGGGGGACGGGTTACTGAATGTCCTCGGGCTTGACGATCACCCAGTTCTTGTCAGCCGTCACCGGCAATCCTTCCTTGGCCTGGGCGGCGGCGTGCTTGGCCATCATGCCGTTGATCTGGGTCATGTACTTGTCCTTGCGGTTGACCCACAGGTGGATGCCGCCCTTGGCCACGTCCACATCGTGGAACAACATGTAGCCGTCGCTGCTCGGCGTATCGCCGGCGACGAGTACGGGTTTTTTCCATTCGTCGATGTAGGTCAGGATCGCCGCATGCTTGCCGGCCATCCAGGTCGCCGGGGTCCAGAGGTAGGGGGTGTACTCCAGGCCCAGGTTGGCCTTCTCGTCGTATTTGCCGTTTGTGATCTGTTTGCGCGCGGTGGTCAGCTCGCCGGTCTTGCGGTCCTTGAGCAGCGTGGTCACGCCGATCACGTTCTGCGGCTTGAGGTTGTAGCCGTACTTCGGATCGGCCGCGACCATGCGCACCAGCTCTTCGGAAGCCGCGGTCATGACGTAGACCTCGATACCGTTTTCCATCAGTTTGTTGTACAGCTCGGTCTGGCCGGTGAAGATTTTCGGCGGGTTGACGTTGTACTGGACCACCTTGTCGCCATCGTAATAGGTGGTCGGCACCGGTTTGCCTGAAGCCATCAATTCATCGACATAACCCTTCAGCTCCTTGAGCGTGAACCCAGAGAACACCTGGGCCACCCACGGGTAGCAAACCATGTCGTCCAGTTCGCACAGGCGGTAGTAATAGCTGAAGAGGCTTTCCTTGTGTTCAGCCGTATCCTTGAACGGCATCAGCTTCAGGGATGGGTCCAGGGTTTCACGGCTGATGAGGCCCTTGTTCTCCATGAACGGCAACAGCGACTCCTCCAGGTCGTAGCGGTAGCTGGTGTTGTCCATGTCAAAGACCGCGTAGTTACCCTTGTTGGCGTTGGCCGCGATCATCGCTTCCAGCGCCTTGGCCTGTTCCGTCGGCCAGTGCTTGAGATCGGTGGCGAGCGCTTGGCCGACGAGGCCCAAGCCTAGAGCGACAGCGAGCAGGTGCGGTACGAGCTTCATCGGCGTTTACTCCCAGTTTGTAAGAGGTCGACGCTAACAAATGCCTGTGACGGATCCCGCCTGTGGGCGACCGCTTGCGTCCCGATAACGGCAGCGGCATGTCCGTGGGCGCCAGCGCCTTATTCCAGAAGCGACAGTAATCATTCTTTTTTAGTATTAATTCTTTAGATATCAGACTGTTAGGCTTTCCGGCTCACAGTCGCGGCTCGTGGCGACTGGCAAAGTCTTATCGGAGCTTTTCATGAATGTGCCGCTGATACTCAATCTGCTGGTGTTCATTGGCCTGCTGTTCGGCCTGGCGCAAACCCGCCACAGCACCTGGAGCCTGGCCAAAAAGGTCTTGCTGGCGCTGGCGCTGGGCGTGGTGTTCGGTATCGCCCTGCATACGATTTATGGGGCAGCGAATCCCGTGCTCAAAGCGTCGATCGGTTGGTTCGACCTCGTGGGCAATGGCTATGTGCAGTTGCTGCAGATGATCGTGATCCCGCTGGTCTTCGCCTCGATCCTCAGCGCCGTGGCCCGCCTGCACAATGCCGCGTCCCTGGGCAAGATCAGCTTCCTGACCATCGGTACGCTGCTGTTCACCACCGCCATCGCGGCGCTGATCGGCATCGGCCTGACCAACCTGTTCGGCCTCACCGCCGAGGGCCTGGTGGCCGGCACCCAGGAACTGGCGCGCCTGCAAGTGATCCAGGGCGACTACGCCGCAAAGGTCGCCAACCTGAACATTCCGCAGCTGCTGCTTTCGTTCATTCCACAGAATCCTTTTGCCGACCTCGCCCGGGCGAAGCCGACGTCGATCATCAGCGTGGTGATTTTCGCGGCGTTCCTCGGTGTCGCCGCGTTGCAGTTGCTCAAGGATGACGCCGAGAAAGGCCAGAAGGTGGTCGACGCCATCGACACCCTGCAAAGCTGGGTGACGCGCCTGGTGCGCCTGGTGATGAAGCTCACGCCATACGGCGTGCTGGCGCTGATGACAAAGGTGGTCGCCGGCTCGAATCTGCAGGACATCATCAAGCTCGGTAGTTTCGTAGTGGTGTCGTACCTGGGGCTGGGCTTGATGTTCGTGGTCCATGGCCTGCTGGTGTCGGCCGCCGGGATCAACCCGCTGCGTTTCTTCCGCAAGATCTGGCCGGTGTTGACGTTCGCCTTCACCAGCCGTTCCAGCGCCGCGACCATTCCGTTGAGCATCGAGGCCCAGACCAGTCGCCTCGGCATTCCCCGGGCGATCGCCAGCTTCAGCGCCTCGTTCGGCGCCACCATCGGCCAGAACGGTTGTGCTGGGCTGTATCCGGCGATGCTGGCGGTGATGGTCGCGCCCACCGTGGGCATCAACCCGCTGGATCCGGTGTGGATCGCAACGCTGGTCGCCATCGTGACCTTGAGTTCGGCGGGCGTGGCAGGAGTCGGTGGTGGCGCGACGTTCGCCGCGCTGATCGTGCTGCCGGCCATGGGTTTGCCGGTCTCGCTGGTGGCGCTGCTTATTTCGGTGGAGCCGCTGATCGACATGGGCCGCACTGCATTGAATGTCAGTGGCTCGATCACTGCGGGGGCGATTACCAGCCAGGTGATGCAGCAGACTGACAAAGCACTGCTCGATGCCGACGAGCATGGGGAGTTGGCGCAGGCTTGACGGGGGGCCTGTTAAATCGGCTATCGCGAGCAAGCTTGCTCGCGATGCTTCAGCGTTTTTCCCAGACTTCGAAACTGTAGGCCGGCTTGTCCCCTTCGGCCGGATTCGGCTGGTTCGAAACCAGCTTCCACTGGTTCGAATCAAACGCCGGGAACCAAGCATCCCCTTCCGGGCTCAGCGCCACGCGGGTCAGGTACAGCCGATCCGCCTGATCCAATGCCTGGGCATAGAGCTGGGCACCGCCGATCAGCATCAGCTCGTCCACGCCTTGTTCCAGCGCCCAGGCTTCGGCCCGTTCCACTGCGGCTTCAAGCGTGGAATAAACCTGCGCGCCTTCCAAAACCAGGCCGGGTTGGCGGCTCACCACGATATTCAAGCGACCCGGCAGCGGTCGACCGAGGGAGTCCCAGGTCTTGCGGCCCATGATGATCGGCTTGCCCAGAGTGGTGGCCTTGAAATATTTGAAATCCCCCGGCAAGTGCCAGGGCATGGTGTTGTCGATGCCGATCACACGGTTTTCACCGAGGGCTGCGATCAGGCTTAAGGGAAGAGTTTTTTTCATGAGGGCGAGAATACCAGAGGCCCGGACTGGCGCCACAGCGGTTATGCTCTTTGCTCATTCGAGCAACGGAAGCGCCCGTGACAGAACTGCAGAACCTCTGGTTGACCGAGACGATACGCCTGCGTGAAGAACACGCCGGCCCGCTCGAGGACCAGGAAGCCAATCGCCTGGCCCGCGCGGCAGGAGGCGATCTATCCACCCGCATCCGCCACCGCGCCCGCTGGCTGGCCGACCGCGACGGCCTTGCTCAAGCCCTGCGCCACTGGCTGCAGGGAGCGCGGCTGGCGCTGATGGCGTTGGCGGTGCTCGCCATCGCCAGCGGCGCCGGCCTGGGGTTCGCCGCCCTCGGCGATGGACGCGCGCCGGTCAACGTTTTCTGGGCCTTGGGCAGCCTGTTGGGGCTGAACCTGCTCCTGCTCATTGGCTGGCTCCTGGGCCTGCTGTTCGCTGGGGAGCAAGGCGCCACGCTGGGACGCCTTTGGCTGTGGCTCAGCGAAAAACTGGCGCGCGATGCCAAGGCTGCCCAACTGGCGCCAGCCCTGCTGCTGCTGTTGTTGCAACGGCACCGGCTCAATCGCTGGGCGCTCGGCGTGCTGGTCAACGGCTTGTGGCTACTGGCGATGCTCAGCGCGCTGGTCATCGTACTGATGCTGATGGCGACCCGGCGTTATGGCTTCGTCTGGGAAACCACGATTCTGGGCGGCGATACCTTTGTCGCCATGACCCAGGCCCTCGGTGCGCTGCCCGCCCTGCTGGGCTTCAGCGTGCCGACCGTCGAGATGATCCGCGCCAGCGGTGACGCCGCGTTGGATATCGAGAGCGCCCGCCAGGCCTGGGCCGGGTGGTTGGTCGGCGTCTTGCTGGTCTACGGCGTGCTGCCGCGCCTGTGCCTGACGCTGCTGTGCCTGTGGCGATGGCGTCGTGGCCGCGCCAGACTTCGCCTGGACTTGAACCTGCCCGGTTACGCGCAGTTGCGCGAGCGGTTGATGCCCAGCAGCGAGCGCCTGGGGGTCAACGATGCCGCGCCCGCACAGTTGCACAGAATCGACAGCGCCGTCGGGGCAATGGAAAGTGACGGCGCGTTGCTGGTGGCGATCGAGCTGGACGAACGTCCCTGGCCGCCCAAGCTGCCCGACTCCGTTAAAAACGCCGGCATCCTCGACAGCCGCGAGTCCCGCCACAGACTCTTGGAACAACTGTCGCGTTTCCCACCCGCGCGCCTGGCGATTGCCTGCGACCCCCGGCGTTCGCCGGACCGTGGAAGCCTAGCGTTGATTGCCGAGCTGGCCCGCAGCGCCAGCGCTACCCGTATCTGGTTATTGCAGGCGCCACCCGGCGAAGCGCTGGACGGCGAGCGCCTGGGTGATTGGCATAACGCGCTGCAACAGTTGGAGTTGCCGTTCGCCGATTGCGCCCCGATGAACTGGCTGGAGACCGGCCATGACTGAATCCATCAAGCCCCTGAAGCTCGCGGTGGTCGGCCACACCAATGTCGGCAAGACCTCCTTGCTGCGCACCCTGACCCGCGACGTCGGCTTCGGCGAGGTGTCCCATCGCCCGAGCACCACCCGTCACGTCGAAGGGGCTCGCCTGTCGGTGGATGGCCAGGCGCTGCTGGAACTGTACGACACGCCGGGGCTGGAAGACGCCATCGCCCTGCTCGATTACCTGGAACGCCTGGAGCGGCCGGGCGAACGCCTGGACGGCCCGGCACGCCTGGCGCGCTTCCTCGATGGCAGTGAGGCCCGGCAACGCTTTGAGCAGGAAGCCAAGGTGCTGCGGCAGTTGCTCGCCAGCGATGCCGGACTGTATGTCATTGATGCCCGCGAGCCAGTGCTGGCCAAATACCGCGATGAGTTGGAAGTCCTCGCCAGTTGCGGCAAACCGCTGCTACCGGTGCTCAACTTCGTCAGCAGCGCCCAGCATCGCGAACCTGAGTGGCGCGAAGCCCTGGCGCGATTGGGCCTGCATGCGCTGGTGCGCTTCGACAGCGTCGCCCCGCCGGAAGACGGCGAACGACGTCTGTACGAAAGCCTTGCGCTGTTGCTGGAAAACGCTCGCGAACAGCTGGAGCGACTGATCGATGATCAACAGGCCCAGCGCCAGGCTCGCCAGCAGAGCGCAAAGCGCCTGATCGCCGAACTTCTGATCGACTGTGCCGCCTGCCGACGCAGCGTCGCCAGCGATGCGGATCTGGAGCACCAGGCCATCGGCCAATTGCGCGACGCCGTCCGTCAGCGCGAGCAGCGCTGCGTTGAAGCGCTGCTCAAGCTTTACGCTTTCCGTGCCCAGGACGCGGCCGCCAGCGATTTGCCTCTACTGGACGGTCGCTGGGGCGATGACCTGTTCAATCCCGACACCCTCAAGCAATTGGGCGTGCGAGTCGGTGGCGGGATCGCGGCCGGGGCAGCGGCGGGTGCGGGCGTGGATTTGCTGGTGGGAGGGTTGACCCTTGGCGCCGCAGCCCTGGCCGGAGCCATTGCCGGCGGTGCGCTGCAAACCGCCCGCAGCTATGGCAACCGGTTGATGGGCAAGCTCAAGGGCCAGCGCGAACTGACCGTGGACGACAGCGTGCTGCGCCTCCTGGCCTTGCGCCAACGGCAATTGCTGCAAGCGATCAATCAGCGCGGTCATGCGGCGATGGACAGTATCCGTATCGCCACGCCCCACGATAAGACATGGCGCGAAGGCAGGTTGCCCGAAGCATTGAACAAGGCCCGGGCGTATCCGCAGTGGTCGTCGCTCAACCCCAGTCCCCGCTTGAGCCAGGCCGAGCGGCAAGAGCAGATCGAGCTATTGGCCGAGCAGCTTTAGACACCGTCATTTCTGTGGTGAGGGCATTTATCCCCGTTGGGTCGCGAAGCGGCCCCCTGCTTTTTGGATGTGCGGCTGTGGTCGATATTTTTTTGGGGGCGCTTCGCACCCCAGCGGGGATAAATCCCCTCGCCACAAAAAAACGGTTCGCCGCAATTATTCCGCGGCCAACGCTTTTAGCGCCGACGCCGCTTCCGCCAGCTCCAGCTCGCTGAACACCCGTACGCCATGGCGCTTGAGCAACGCCGCCGTCACGCCCTCGCCGAGGACTTTCACACCGCTGAATGTCCCGTCATAGGTGAGCAGGTTGCCGCAGGAGGGGCTGTTGGCCTTCAGCACGGCGATCCGGATGCCGTGTTCGCGCACCAAATCCAACGCTTGATAGGCACCCGACAAAAACTGCGCGCTCACATCCTCGCCATCGGTGGTGATGACCGCCGCGTCGCCATCGAGCACTTTCACTCCTTGCCCGCCAGGAATCTCCGCCGCCGGCCGGGGCGTGGGCAAGCCGCCGGCGACCTCCGGGCACAGCGGCACGACACGACCCTCGTCGAGCCATTGCTGGAGCTGATCGAATGGCCCGCTGGCGCCACCGTCGTAACGCACGCGATGACCGAGCAGACAGCGACTGACGAGGATTTTTTCCATGCTCAGAACAACTCGTTGCCGCGGCGTCGGAACCAACCGGTCAAGGACAGGCGCTCACGCGTCGCCGGCAGCACTTCATGGGGAATGTCCCCCGAGAGAAACACCACCAGGCAGCCGCCGGTGGGCACTACATCGTGCTCACTTTCGCCCAGGTACATGCGCAACTGACCGCCGTGTTCCGGCAGCCAGGCGTCATTGAGATAGAGCACCGCCGAGACCATGCGCCGGTCATCGTCACGGAAGCGGTCGACGTGCTTGAGGTAGAACGCACCGGGCGGGTACAGGGCGAAGTGGCTCTCGAAATCCTCCAGGCCCAGGAACAGGCCCCGGTTCAAGGCCTCGCGCAGGCAGTCCATCAACCCCAGGTAACGGTCGCAGGCGTCAACCTGGCCGGGCTCGATCCACTGGATGTGATCGCCACGGATCCCTTCGCGAATTTCCGAAAACGGCCCGCGTCCAACGGCGGCCGGGGCCAGTTCACCTTCAGCGGCGCGCTGGCGGCACTCGGCCGCCAAGGCGCGCGTCAGCGCATCCGGCAGGAAGATGTTCTGCTGCGACCAGCCGCGCTCGGCCAGGTCGTCGACGATACGTAACAGCAACGGATGATCAGAAGGTATTTGCATGGCGCGCATAATATTCCTGTGCCTGCAAAACCGACAGCGCCGCGCAGCGGGTTCGCTGCGCCAGGTGGCACCGCCGTACGAACTTGATACGAATTCTCGACAAGTTCCCGCACCCCACGGAGAATAGTCGGCTGCTGACAGGAGTCCCTATGCGCCGTTTGCTTTTCTCACTGTTGATGTTCTGCGTATTGCCCGCCTGGGCAGACAGCTACGACCAGTTGTACAAGGTCGCCGGCTGGCCGGAACAACGGGCGCATTTCAATGACGCCTTGAATGCCGCGCAGCAGCGCTATCAGAACAGCCTGCCGCCAGCGGTGTTCCAGGCGTTGGTGAACAACAGCAACCAACGGTTCGCGCCCCAGGCCATGGACCAACGGGCCGAGGCCCAGCTGCGCAAGAACCTTGCCGATCCGGACCCGGCCCTGACCTTTTTCCAATCGCCCCTGGGCCGCAAAGTCGTCGCGGCCGAACTGCTCGCCACCCGCCGCGACCAATTGGCGAAGAACGCCAAGGGCCTGCCTAAGATGCAGGCCAGCGATAACCGCCTGCTGATCATCGGCCATCTGGCCCAGGCCCTGCCCGCCCGTGAAGCAGGTGCCGAAGTCAGCCTGGCGATCGCCGGCGTGGCGGCCGACAGCCTGAGTTCGATGATTCCAGGCTTGCTGGGCGGCGGGCAGGCTCAAGGCATGTTGAACGGCCAGCGCCAGCGCCTGATGGACCAGATCGGTGCGGACCTGAACAACACGTTGCTGTACGTCTACCGTGACCTGACCGACACCGAGCTGGAAGAATTCGCCACCTTCGCCGAGTCGGCCGAGGGGCAGGCCTATTACCAGGCGGCGCTGGCGGCGATTCGGGCGGGGTTAGCGGTGGGGCAGAACTTAGGGCAGTAGGGATTGTACATCGCTATCGCGAGCAGGCTCGCTCCCACAGAGACTGATTGCACAGATCTATTGTGGGAGCGAGCCTGCTCGCGAACGCGATAGATCGATCACCGCCGGACCCGACTCATCCGCCTGCTCAAGAACTCAAACATTTCCTGACGCATCGCCAACCTCTCATTCGCCAGGTGATGCCGCCCCTGCGGCAACATCAGAACCTGCGGCCGGTCGAATTTGGCCTGCAACACTTGCAAGTTGTGTCGCCAATCCACCGTCATGTCCGCCTGCCCCTGGACGATCAACGGCTGGCGCGGGCTGCTCGGCGCCGCCTCTATGCGCTTGATCCACTGCGCGAGCGCCCCGACCCACGCGGTGGGCAGGCGCAGCGGTTGCAGCGGGTCGGCCTGCAGGAACGGAAGGAAATCCGGGTCGGTGGAATTCTCGGTGAACCGCCGGGCAATGCCGGTCACGAACGGCTTGAGCAGGTAATAACTGAGGCGCGACCAGCCCCAGGCGCGAGGCCGGACCAGGGGCGATAACAGGATGACCTGGCCCTGGGCCGGGCTGTTTGCGCCCTGGTTGAGGACATGGTCGACCACAATTGCCCCGCCGGTGCTTTGTCCGCACAGGTGCCAGGGTTGCGGCAAGCCAAGGCTCTCCCCTTCTGCCAGCAAACCTTGCAATGTCGCCTGGTAGTCGGCGAAATCGCCGATGCTGGCGCGCTCGCCACTGGACAATCCATGGCCCGGCAAGTCGCAGCTGATCACCACGAACCGCTGCTCCAGCGCCCAGTCGATCAAGTGCCGGTAAAGGCCCATGTGGTCGTAATAGCCATGGAAAAGGAACAGGGTCGCCACGGCTTTTTCCGGCCACCAGACCTGGCCGACCAGCTCATACCCCGCAACGTCGAAACGACCCAGGCCGCTGCGCAGCGTGCGTGCCGGGAAATCCAGTCCATAGAATTGCTGGTAGGCCTGCGCTTGCGCAGACAGCGGCTGCCACTGCGCCAAAGGTTGCAGGCTGGCGCGCAGATGATCAGGGTCAAAAGAAGCGGGCATTGGTATTCCAGGCAGGAGCGCATCGCGCGAAACAGGCTTTGTAAGCCTGTGATATTCATCTGTCGCGTCGGGCATGGCAAGCTACGCGGCTCCAGAGGATCGACTCCATGCGCCCGTCCCACCGCACGACCTTGCTTGCCAGCCTGCTCGCCCTCGCGTGCGCCGTCGTGCTGTGGCTCGCCTACGACTGGTTCCAGGGCCGATTCCTGAGGACGTTCAGCCAACACACGGCAGTATTTTCCGGCGACCCCCTGCGCCTGCCGCCCGACCTGGCCGGCCCCGGCGCAATCCGCCTGGTGCATTTCTGGGATCCGGCCTGCCCGTGCAACGTTGGCAATCAGCAGCACCTCTCCGAGCTGGTCGAGAAATACACCCCCCTTGGCGTGGCGTTCTACGCAGTACAAAAAACCGGCAGCCAGGGCCGCCTGCCTGCCACGCTGAATAGCCTCAAGGCACTGCCGGCGCTTCCCGGTTCGGAACAGATTCCTGCCAGCCCCGCCGTGGCGATCTGGGACCGCCACGGCAAACTGGCGTATTTCGGCCCGTACAGCGAAGGCTTGACCTGCAATTCGAGCAACAGCTTTATCGAACCGATTCTCGAAGCGTTGAGTACCGGCCGGCAAGTCGACGCAACCCACACCATGGCGGTGGGTTGTTATTGTCCGTGGGCCCAGGACACATCCAGCAAACAGTAGGGCCGAAGATATCCCTCCGAGGAACGATGCACCGGGAAGCGGTCACGTGTTAAACAGGCGATCCACAGCGAGATCGTGGGACCGCTGCCACTCGAATAAGGAATGACCATGAAACGGACCCTCGTCGCCTTCCTGTCACTGGTCGTCACCGCCGTTATCGTCGCGGGCGGCTACCTCTACAGCAAGCAGCCCACCCGCCAGGGCACGGTGCAGTTGCAAGGGCTGCAAGGCTCGGTGACGGTGCGCTACGACGAACGCGGCGTGCCGCATATCCGCGCCGAGAACGAAACCGACCTGTACCGTGCCCTCGGTTACGTCCACGCCCAGGATCGGCTGTTCCAGATGGAGATCATGCGGCGCCTCGCCCGGGGCGAGTTGGCCGAGATCCTCGGGCCCAAGTTGCTCGACACCGACAAGCTGATGCGCAGCCTGCGCATTCGCGAGCGCGCCGCCAGCTACGTCGCCGAGCAGGATCGACAGTCGCCGGCCTGGATCGCTACGCAAGCGTACCTGGACGGCATCAACGCCTATCAGCAAACCCACACGCGGCCGCTGGAGTTCGATGTGCTGGGCATTCCCAAGCGTCCCTTTACCGCTGAAGACACCGCCAGCATCGTCGGCTACATGGCCTACAGCTTCGCCGCGGCCTTTCGCACCGAACCCTTGTTGAGCTATGTGCGCGACGAACTCGGTGCCGAGTATCTGAAGATTTTCGACCTCGACTGGCAGCCCCAGGGCGTCCTGCCTCAGGATCCGGCAGGCGGCACGACACTGTCCGCCACTGACTGGAAAGACCTCAACGCCCTCGCCCGCCTGAGTGAGCAGGCCTTGGCCGACCATGGCCTGCCGCAGTTCGAAGGCAGCAACGCCTGGGCGGTCTCGGGCAACCGCACCCACAGCGGCAAGCCTTTGCTGGCGGGCGATCCGCATATCCGCTTTTCCACGCCGTCGGTGTGGTACGAAGCCCACCTGTCGGCGCCAGGTTTCGAACTCTACGGCCAGTATCAGGCCCTCATGCCGTTCGCCTCCCTGGGCATGAACAAGGATTTCGGCTGGAGCATCACCATGTTCCAGAACGACGACCTGGACCTGATCGCCGAGAAGATCAACCCGGACAACCCCGAACAGGTCTGGTATCGCGGCCAGTGGGTGGACATGACCCGCAGCGAACAGCAGATCGCCGTCAAAGGCCAGGCCCCGGTAACGCTGGTGTTGCGCCAGTCGCCCCACGGCCCGATCGTCAACGATGCCCT
Source organism: Pseudomonas sp. E102 (assembly GCF_052660185.1). NCBI lineage: Bacteria > Pseudomonadati > Pseudomonadota > Gammaproteobacteria > Pseudomonadales > Pseudomonadaceae > Pseudomonas > Pseudomonas sp. E102. The sequence continues at coordinate 5,272,011 of NZ_CP084025.1, read as the reverse complement.
CGGCGCCAATGCGGGCAAGACGCCAATCGCCATGTGGTGGGGGTTCCTGGAAAGCCGCAATCCGATCCTCGAGGCGTTCTACCAGCTCAACCGCGCCGACACCTTAGTGAAGGCCCGCGGTGCGTCGGCCAATATCCATGCGCCGGGGCTAAACGTGGTCTGGGCCAATGCCAAGGGCGACATCGGCTGGTGGGCCGCAGCGCAATTGCCCAAGCGGCCGGCTGGCGTGAAACCCGGCTTCATTCTCGACGGCACCAGCGCCGAAGCGGAAAAAGACGGTTTCTACCCTTTCAGCAGCAATCCCCAGGAAGAGAACCCGGCCCGGGGCTACATCCTCTCAGCGAATTTCCAGCCGGTGGCGGCCAGCGGGATCGAGATCCCTGGCTACTACAACCTCGCCGACCGGGGTCAGCAACTCGACCGACAACTGAGCGACAAACAGGCCAAATGGGACATCCAGACCACCCAGAAACTGCAACTGGGCACCACCACCGCCTATGGCCCGCGGCTGATTGCACCTTTGTTGCCGATCCTGCGCGAAGCGGTCAGCGACCCGCAGGAGCGCAAGTGGGTGGAACAACTGGCTGAGTGGAAGGGCGACTACCCGCTGGACTCCATCAGCGCCACGCTGTTCAACCAGTTCCTGTATGACCTGGCCAACACCGCCCTGCGGGACGAACTGGGCGACGGATTCTTCGAAACCGCGCTATCGACCCGTGTCATCGACGCCGCGCTGCCACGCCTGGCCGCCGAGAAAGACTCGCCGTGGTGGGACGACCGATCGACGCTGGGCACCGAAACCCGCGCCGACACGGTGATCAAAGCCTGGGACAAATCCCTGGCGCACTTGAGGGCGACGCTGGGGGCCGACCCCGCCCAATGGCGGTGGGGTCAGGCACACACCCTGACCCACGGGCATCCCCTGGGCCAGCAAAAGCCACTGGACCGGGTCTTCAACGTTGGACCGTTCGCCGCACCCGGCACCCATGAAGTGCCGAACAATCTCTCGGCCAAGATCGGACCGGCGCCCTGGCCCGTGACCTATGGCCCTTCCACTCGGCGCATCATTGACTTCGCCGACCCGGCCCACAGCGTCACCATCAACCCTGTCGGCCAGAGCGGCGTACCATTCGACAAGCACTACAAGGACCAGGCCGACGCCTATATCGAAGGGCTGTATCACCAGGCGCACCTGGCCGAGGAAGAAGTCACCGCCAACACCCACGGCACACTGAAACTGCTGCCCGCCAGGGCCGAGCCCTGACCATGGCATCGGAATGTTTCTGACGATCGACAGGCTTGGACATCAATGATCGTCAAGACTGCAAAAGCCCAACCCGTTTATCACAATGGAGTCGATGCAATGTTCAATAACTGGTCCGAACTGCTGCCCACCATCAAGAGTGCCTTTGGCGCCCTGGGCAAAAGCAATCCCAAAATGGTCAAGGCCTACATGGCCCTGGATGAGGCTGCCGCCGAGAACAACGTGCTCGACGCCAAGACCCGTGAACTGATCTCCATCGCCGTGGCGATCACCACCCGATGTGACGGCTGCATCGGCGTACACACCGACGCCGCGATCAAGGCCGGCGCGACCCGCGAAGAAATCGCCGCCACCCTGGCAACGGCGGTCTCGCTGAATGCCGGAGCGGCTTATATCTATTCCCTGCGGGCGCTGGAGGCCCATGACGCACTGAAAAAATGAGCTTAAAGCAACGCGGCAAAATTCAACCTGAACTGTTGCGGCGTCACGCCCAACCGCCGATTGAAGACGCTGCGCATGTGTTGGGCATCGCGAAAGCCGCATTGGTAAGCGACGGTCTTGAGCGGTGCCCGAGTGCTTTCCAGCATCACGCGCGCCGCGTCTACCCGGGCCTGTTCGACGAACTCGGCTGGCGTGACCTTCGCCTCCCGGGCGAACACGCGGGAGAAATTGCGTGGGCTCATGTTCGCCGCGCTGGCGAGGTTGGCGATGCCCAGATCACCGTTGAGATTCGCCATCACGTACGCCTGGACCTGGGCCACGGTGGAGGTCGGCTCGGCATGGGGCGCGAGAAACGGACTGAACTGTGATTGACCGCCTGAACGCTGGGTGAACACCACCAGCCGCTTGGCGACGTTCAGTGCCACCTCCGGCCCATGGTCCTGAGCCAGCAGAAACAACGACAGGTCGATTCCCGCCGTAACGCCCGCCGAGGTATACAGCTCGCCGTCCTGCACGTACAGCCGATCGGCTTCGATCCGGGTCGAGGGGCACAGCTGCGCCAGCGCCGAAGCATCGCCCCAATGGGTGGTGACGGTCCGCCCCTGGAGCAATCCCGCCCGAGCGAGCATGAACGCGCCATTGCAGATCGAACCGAAGCGCCCGGCCCGGGCGCAGGCTTCGCGCAGCCAGGCATTGAACGCTGGGCCAACGTCCATGAACGGCAATTGCGGCCCGCCCGCGACCAGCAGCAGGTCGTACGGCCCTGACGCTTCGCTGAAATGGCGGTGGGGATTGAGGGACATGCCGTTGGAGCAAGACGTCGCGCCGCGCTCGACGCCGATCACTTCCAGCCGATAGTGATCCTGCGCGGCGAGAAAGCGATTGGCTTCGCAGAACACATCCAGGGGGCCGCTGACATCCAGGGACTGGACGCCCGTGAACACCACGATGGCGACGGTTTTTTCCATGGTGCTCACTTACCTGTCCGGGTTGACCACAGAACCCTAGCCAATCCGGCGTGCAGAAGCCAGATGGCATGAAACCCAAGTTCATTGGCCGTAATCGCAGCCATGGCGCGATTGCTGCGCCGTATCCCGGCGAACAGACTGAACCCTCAGCGCCGCCACGGCGCACCGTCAAGAGGAGAGCAGCATGACCCGCATCGCCGGCATCCAGATTCCCGACAGCGCCCTCGCCCGGGCCACCACCGAATACATCCGCGACATTGAATCGGACCTGCTGTATCACCATTCCCGCCGGGTGTTCCTGTTCGGCGCCTTGAGCGGCCAGCGCCAGCAGTTGGCTTACGATCCGCAGCTGCTCTACGTCGGCGCGATGTTCCACGACCTCGGGTTGGTGGAAGGCTACCGCAGCGACGATGAGCGCTTCGAAGTGGACGGCGCGAATGCCGCCGCGGCCTTCCTCAAACCCTACGGGTTGAGCGATGACGACATCGAGCAAGTGTGGCTGTCGATCGCGCTGCACACCACGCCCGGCGTGCCGAAGCACCTGCGCCCCAACGTCGCCCTGGTGACCGCTGGCGTGGAAATGGACGTGCTGGGCATGGATTACGCCGCGTTCCCCGCCGCACAGCGCGACGCCGTGGTGCATGCGCATCCCCGGGGAGAAGGCTTCAAGGAGTGCATCATCTGCGCCTTCGCCGACGGCTTGCGGCATCGTCCACATACCACCTTCGGCAATGTGAAAACCGATGTGCTGAGGGATCAGGAGCCGGGGTTCAAGCCGATGAACTTCGTTGAAGTGATCCGCAGCTCGCCCTGGAATTCATAGCCAGCACACCCCACCGCTATCGCGAGCAGGCTCGCTCCCACAAGGGGATCTGCGCTGAGCCACGGATTTGCAGGCAAAAAAACACCAGTGGGAGCGAGCTCGCTCCCACATTTTGGTCCCAGAGTCGGTTAGGCCGAAGCGGTTTCCGCCCGGCGTACTTCCGGTTGCTTCCAGGAATCGGCGGCGCTTTCCTCGATCGCTTGCTGGATCGCCCGCTTGCGGTTTTCTTCGGCACGGCGGCTGAAGTACCAGACCAGGAAGGTCACCAGGGACACCGCCAGCAGGATCAGGCTCGCCACGGCGTTGATTTCCGGTTTCACCCCCAGGCGCACCGCCGAGAAGACTTCCATCGGCAAGGTGGTCGAGCCAGGGCCGGAGACGAAGCTTGCCAGCACCAGGTCGTCGAGGGACAGCGCGAACGACATCATGCCGCCCGCCGCCAGCGACGGCGCGATCATTGGAATGGTGATCAGGAAGAACACCTTCCACGGCCGCGCGCCGAGGTCCATGGCCGCCTCTTCGATGGACAGGTCCAGCTCACGCAAGCGCGCCGAGACCACCACCGCCACGTAGGCCGCGCAGAACGTCGTGTGGGCGATCCAGATCGTGACGATGCCACGTTCCTGAGGCCAGCCGATCATTTGCGCCATGGCCACGAACAACAGCAACAGCGACAGGCCGGTGATCACTTCCGGCATCACCAATGGCGCGGTGACCAGGCCGCCGAACAGCGTCCGACCCTTGAAGTGGGTGATGCGGGTCAGCACGAAGGCCGCCAGCGTGCCCAGGGCCACCGCGGCAATCGCCGTGTAGCAGGCGATTTCCAACGAGCGCATCACCGAGCCCATCAGCTGGCTGTTGTCCAGCAGGCCGACGTACCACTTGACTGACCAACCGCCCCACACCGTCACCAGTTTGGAGGCGTTGAACGAGTAGATCACCAGAATCAGCATCGGCGCGTAGATGAACAACAGACCCAGCACCAGCATCAGGCTTGAAAAACTGAAGCGCTTCATTACTTGCCCTCCATTTCTTTGGCCTGACTGCGGTTGAACAGGATGATGGGCACGATCAGGATCGCCAGCATCACCACCGCCAAAGCGGATGCCACCGGCCAGTCTCGATTATTGAAGAATTCCTGCCACAGCACTTTGCCGATCATCAGCGTTTCCGGGCCGCCCAGCAGTTCCGGAATCACGAACTCGCCCACCACCGGGATGAACACCAGCATGCAGCCGGCGATGATGCCGTTCTTGGACAGCGGCACGGTGATCTTCCAGAAGCTGTTGAAGGTGCTCGAACCCAGGTCCGACGCGGCTTCCAGCAGGCTGGCATCATGCTTCACCAGGTTGGCGTAGAGCGGCAGGATCATGAACGGCAGGTAGGAATAGACCACGCCGATATAGACCGCCAGGTTGGTGTTGAGAATTTGCAGGGGTTCGCTGATCCAACCCATGCTCATCAGAAAGCCGTTAAGCAAGCCGTTGTTGCTGAGGATACCCATCCACGCGTAGACGCGAATCAGGATCGCGGTCCAGGTCGGCATCATGATCAGCAGCACCAGCACCGTCTGCATCTCTTTGCGGGCGTTGGCGATGCCATAGGCCATGGGGTAGCCGATCAGCAGGCACAACGTGGTGCTGATCAGCGCCATCTTCAGCGAGCCGAGATAGGCGGAGATGTACAGCTCATCCTCGCTGAGCATCACATAGTTGCCAAGGTTGAGCAGCACCTGCAGCTTCTGGTCGATGTAGCTGTAGATTTCGGTGTAAGGCGGGATCGCCACGTCGGCTTCGGCGAAACTGATCTTCAGGACGATGAAGAACGGCAGCATGAAGAACAGGAACAGCCAGATGAAGGGCACCCCGATGACCATCTGACGGCCACCGGGCGTTATTCGGGCGAGTCGGCGTTTGAACTTGCGCATGTTCATGAGCGAAGCACCACGCCGCTGTCGTCTTCCCACCAGACGAATACCTGGTCGCCCCAGGTCGGACGCTGGCCTCGGCGTTCGGCGTTGGCGACGAACGACTGCACCAGCTTGCCACTCGGCAGCTCGACGTAGAACACCGAGTGGCCGCCCAGGTAGGCGATGTCATGGACCTTGCCACTGGACCAGTTGTGCTCGCAGGTTGGCTGCTCGGGCGTGACCAAGAGTTTTTCCGGGCGGATGGCGTAGGTGACGGACTTGTCCTGCACCGAGGTGCTGATGCCGTGGCCGACGTAAATGTTGCGGTCCAGGTCCTTGCACGTCAGCACCGCGTGGCCCTCGGCGTCGTCCACCACTTCGGTCTCGAAGATGTTGACGTTGCCGATGAATTCACAGACCAGGCGGCTGGTCGGGGTCTCGTAGATATCGATCGGGCTGCCGATCTGGGCGATCCATCCCAGGTGCATGATCGCAATGCGCTCGGCCATCGTCATGGCCTCTTCCTGGTCGTGAGTCACCATCACGCAGGTCACGCCGACCCGCTCGATGATCTCCACCAGCTCAAGTTGCATCTGCGAGCGCAGCTTCTTGTCCAGAGCGCCCATTGGCTCGTCGAGCAGCAAGAGTTTGGGCCGCTTGGCCAGGGATCGGGCCAGGGCCACGCGCTGGCGCTGGCCACCAGAGAGTTGGTGCGGCTTGCGCTTGGCGTACTGGCTCATCTGCACCAGCTTGAGCATTTCAGCCACGCGGGCGTCGATCTCGGCTTTCGGGATCTTGTCCTGTTGCAGGCCGAAGGCGATGTTCTGTGCCACGGTCATGTGGGGGAACAAGGCGTAGGACTGGAACATCATGTTGATCGGCCGCTCGTAGGGCGGCAGGTCGGTGATGTCCACGCCATCGAGGAAAATCCGCCCCTCCGTGGGCCGCTCGAAGCCTGCCAGCATGCGCAGCAAAGTGGATTTGCCCGATCCCGAACCGCCGAGCAAGGCAAAGATCTCGCCTTTCTTGATTTCCAGGGACACGTCGTCCACGGCAATCGTCTCGTCGAACTTCTTCGTGACCCGGTCGATCTTGACCAGCACCTGCTTGGGTGTCTGGTCGCCCTCGAGGGCTTTCTTATAGGCGCCGGAGGCAACTGCCATTTACGAAACTCCCACAAAATTTGCAGCTCGCCCAAGACGGGCGAACCTTGGAAAAGTTAGAGCGCTTGACGCTATTTACCCGACTTGACCTTGGTCCAGCTGCGGGTCATGAGTCGTTGGATCTTGGGCGGCAACTCGGAGTTGACGTAGAGCTTGTCGACAACCTCCTGCGGGGGATAAACCGCTTCGTCGGTGCGCACTTCCTGGTCCATCAGTTCGCCAGCCTTGGGGTTCGGGTTGGCATAACCGACGTAGTCGCTCACCTGGGCGATGACCTCAGGCTTGAGCAGATAGTTGATGAACGCGTGGGCCTCCTTGACGTTGGCGGCGTCGCGTGGGATTGCCAGCATGTCGAACCAGAGGTTGCCACCTTCCTTGGGAATCACGTAGGCGATTTCGACGCCCTTGCCGGCCTCGCTGGCACGTTCACGGGCCTGGAAAATATCGCCGGAGAACCCGGCAGCCACGCAGATGTTGCCGTTGGCCAGGTCCGAGATGTACTTGGAGGAGTTGAAGTAGGTCACGTAAGGCCGGATCTTGAGGAGCTGGGCCTCGGCCTTCTTGTAGTCTTCGGGGTTCTGGCTGTTGGGGTCCAGGCCCAGGTAGTTGAGCATCGCCGGGATCATCTCGTCGCCCGAGTCGAGGAACGAAACGCCGCAGCTGGACAGCTTCTTGATGTTTTCCGGTTCAAACAGCATGGCCCACGAGTCGATTTTTTCGACACCCAGTACCGCCTTGATCTTCTCGACGTTATAGCCGATGCCGTTGGTGCCCCACAGGTAAGGCACGGCGTATTGATTGCCCGAGTCGTTTTTTTCCAGACGCTTGAGCAGCGAAGGATCGAGGTTGGCGTAGTTCGGCAGCTGCGATTTGTCGAGCTTCTGGAACGCCCCGGCCTTGATCTGCTTGCCCAGGAAATGGTTGGATGGCACGACCACGTCGTAACCGGTGCGACCGGCCAGCAACTTGCCTTCCAGGGTTTCGTTGGAATCGAACACATCGTAGACCGGCTTGATCCCGGTGGCTTTCTCGAAGTCCGCCAGGGTGGATTCGCCGATGTAGTCCGACCAGTTATAAATATGCACGGTGGAAGCCGCTTGGGCACTGACAGCGAGTGTCAGGCCAGCACCGACCAGCAAGGCGTTGCGCAACAAAGAAAAGACAGGCACGTGGAGGTCCTCTTAAATAGTTGGGCCCAAGTTGCCCCCGTTACCGGGCAACGATATGCCCTGCAACAAAACCGGCGCGCAACTTACCCTCGATAAACCGATCCAGCAAAACTTTTAGTTATTTAATTGCTCCTGTTGCCGCCCTCCCGGGGATGGCGACAACCGGAGCGTGCTTCAAGCCGGCTTATTTGCCGGATTTGATCTTGGTCCAGCTGCGGGTCAGGATCCGCTGGGTCGCCGACGGCAGGTCGGCGATGGCGTACAGCTTGGCCTTCACTTCGTCCGATGGGTAGATGCTCGGGTCACCGGAGATTTCCTTGTCCACCAGCGCGGTGGCGGCCTTGTTGCCGTTAGGGAAACGCACGTTGTCGGTGATCTCAGCCATGATTTCCGGCTGCATGATGAAGTTCATCCACTTGTAGGCGGCTTCGACGTTTTCGGCATCTTTTGGAATGGCGACCATGTCGTAGAACGAACCGGCACCTTCCTTCGGAATGGTGTAGGCCACTTTCACCTTGCCGCCAGCTTCAGCCGCACGGCTCTTGGATTGCTCGATATCACCCGAGTAACCCACGGCCACGCAGATGTTGCCGTTGGCCAGGTCCGAAATGTACTTGGAAGAGTGGAAGTAACCGATCGATGGGCGCAGCTTGAGGAACAGTGCTTCGGCTTCGGCCAGTTGCTTCTTGTCCTGGCTGTCGGTCGGGTAGCCGAGGTAATGCAGAGCCACGGGAATCATTTCGGTTGGCGAATCGAGGAAGCTCACGCCGCAGCTCTTGAGCTTGGCAATGTTCTCGGGCTTGAGCAGCACGTCCCAGGAGTCGATCTTGTCGACGCCCAACGCGGCCTTGACCTTCTCGGGGTTGTACCCGATGCCGATGGTGCCCCACATGTACGGAAACGCGTGCTTGTTGCCCTGGTCGCTGGCATCGCCGACGGCCTTGAGCAGGTCGGGGTCCAGGTTCTTCCAATTCGGCAGCTTGGACTTGTCCAGCTCCTGGTAGACGCCGGCCTTGATCTGCTTGGCGAGGAAGTTGTTCGACGGCACCACGACGTCATAGCCGGATTTGCCGGCCAGCAACTTGGCTTCCAGCGTCTCGTTACTGTCGAATACGTCGTAGACGACCTTGATCCCCGTTTCCTTCTCGAACTTGGCGACCGTGTCCGGCGCGATGTAGTCGGACCAGTTATAGACGTGCAGCACCTTGTCGTCCGCCTGGACGGCGCCCGCCATCACGCCCATCAGGGACATGGCGAGGAGGGTCTTGCCAGCTAACTTCATACCTAATGTCTTCATGCCTAATGCCTTCATGAAAAGTGCTCCAGTTATTCTTCTTGGCCACGGTTGCGTAGCCGGCTCTCTGGCAACTTGAACAGCGGGGGTAGTCTGGCAAGTTACAGGGCAAGCTTTCAACAAAAGCCCAGCCTTTTGTTCACGCTGGGCGAGGCCCATGCCGGCACCTCGCTCAGAGCCTAGCACTTAGCCCTGCAACGCACTGAGCGTCAGGTCCAGGCATTGCCGCGCCTTGGCCACCAGTTCGTCGATCTCGGCCTTGCTGATCACCAGCGGTGGCGCAATGATCATGGTGTCGCCCACGGCGCGCATGATCAGTCCATTATCGAAGCAGAACTGCCGGCAGATCATGCCCACGCCCTTGCCTTCGTAACGCTTGCGCGTGGCCTTGTCCTGGACCAGCTCGATCGCCCCCAGCAAACCGACGCCGCGCACTTCACCCACCAGCGGATGATCGTTCAGTTCCCGCAGACGTTGCTGCAAATAGGGTGCCGTCTCGCCGTGGACACGCTCGATGATCTTCTCGTCGCGCAGGATCCTGATATTTTCCAGGGCCACTGCCGCAGCCACCGGATGGCCGGAGTAGGTGAACCCGTGGTTGAAATCGCCGCCTTCGTTGAGCACCGCAACCACGTCGTCGCGCACGATCAGGCCACCCATGGGGATGTAGCCGGAGGTCAGGCCCTTGGCGATGGTCATCATGTGTGGTTTCAACCCGTAATGGTCGGTACCGAACCACTCGCCGGTGCGCCCGAAACCACAGATGACCTCGTCGGCCACGAACAGGATGTCGTACTTGGCGAGGATTTCCTTCATGCGCGGCCAGTAGCTGTCCGGCGGCACGATCACGCCACCGGCGCCCTGGATCGGCTCGGCGATGAACGCACCGACGTTATCCACGCCGATCTCGAGGATTTTTTCTTCCAGCTGATTGGCCGCCCAGATGCCGAACTCTTCAGGGCTCATGTCGCCGCCTTCACCGAACCAGTACGGTTGGGCGATGTGGACGATGCCCGGGATCGGCAGGTCGCCTTGCTCGTGCATGTAAGTCATGCCGCCCAGGCTCGCGCCGGCCACGGTCGAACCGTGATAACCGTTCTTGCGACTGATGATGACTTTCTTGCTCGGCTGGCCCTTGATCGCCCAGTAGTGGCGGACCATGCGCAACATGGTGTCGTTGCCTTCGGAGCCAGAGCCGGTGAAGAACACGTGGTTCATGCCTTGCGGCGCGATATCGGCGATGGCCTTGGACAATTCCAGCACGGGCGGGTGAGCGGTCTGGAAGAAGAGGTTGTAGTACGGCAGCTCACGCATCTGTTGGCTGGCGGCGTCCGCCAGTTCATCGCGACCGTAACCAACGGCCACACACCAGAGGCCGGCCATGCCGTCGAGAATCTTGTTGCCTTCACTGTCCCAGAGGTACACGCCCTTGGCGTGGGTGATGATGCGCGGGCCTTTCTCTTTCAGTTGCTTGAAGTCGCTGAACGGTGCCAGGTGATGATCGCTGCTAAGAGCCTGCCATTCGCGAGTTTGCGGGTTGTTGCGGGTCATGCGAATTCTCCTTTATTCCATGAGGGCGGGGCCTATGGCAGCCCCGCCCGGCGCATCAGACGGCAAAGAGCAGGAATTCCCGCTCCCACGAACTGATGACGCGCTTGAAGTTTTCATGCTCGGCCCGTTTGACCGCGACGTAGCCCGTGATGAATTTCTTGCCCAGGTACTTCTCGATGGTGGTGCTGTTCTCCATGCGTTCCAGGGCGTCTTCGATGGTCAGCGGCAGGCGCAGGTTGCGGCGCTCATACCCTCGACCCACCACCGGCGCGCTCGGGTTGATGCCTTCGACCATGCCGATGTAGCCGCACAGCAGGCTGGCGGCAATCGCCAGGTACGGGTTGGCGTCGGCGCCCGGCAGGCGGTTTTCCACCCGACGGTTCTGCGGCCCGGCATCCGGCACCCGCAGGCCCACGGTGCGGTTCTCTTCGCCCCACTCCACGTTCACCGGCGCCGAGGTGTCGGGCAGGAAGCGGCGGAACGAGTTGACGTTGGGTGCAAACAGCGGCAACAGCTCAGGGATGAATTTCTGCAGGCCACCGATGTGGTGCAGGAACAGATCGCTCATGGTCCCGTCTTCATTGGAGAAGACGTTCTTGCCTGTTTCCTTGTCGATAATGCTCTGGTGCAGGTGCATGGCGCTGCCCGGCTCGCCGGTCATGGGCTTGGCCATGAACGTGGCGGCCACGTCGTGCTTGAGCGCGGCCTCGCGCATGGTGCGTTTGAACACCAGGATCTGGTCGGCCAGGGACAGCGCATCGCCGTGACGGAAATTGATTTCCATCTGCGCGGTGCCGTCCTCGTGGATCAGTGTGTCGAGGTCCAGCTCCTGCAATTCGCACCAGTCATAGACGTCTTCGAACAGCGGGTCGAATTCGTTGGCCGCTTCGATCGAGAACGACTGGCGACCGGTTTCCGGCCGACCGGAGCGGCCGATCGGTGGTTGCAGCGGAAAGTCCGGGTCGTCGCTGCGCTTGGTCAGGTAGAACTCCATCTCCGGCGCGACAATCGGCTGCCAGCCCTTGTCCGCGTAGAGCTTGAGCACCTTCTTCAATACGTTGCGGGGCGACAGCTCGATGGGGTTGCCCTGCTTGTCGTAGGAGTCATGGATCACTTGAGCGGTGGGCTCGATGGCCCAGGGCACCAGGAAGACTGCGTTTTCGTCCGGGCGGCACATCATGTCGATGTCGGCAGGGTCGAGCAGTTCGTAATAGATGTCGTCTTCGACATAGTCGCCCGTTACGGTCTGGAGCAGGACGCTCTCGGGCAGGCGCATGCCTTTTTCGGCAATGAACTTGTTGGTCGGCGAAATCTTGCCCCGGGTGATGCCGGTCAGGTCGCCAATCATGCATTCGACTTCTGTGATCTTGTGGTCTTTCAACCAATCGGTGAGCTGGTCGAGGTTGTTACTCATAAATGCCTCTAGGCGTGAGTTTCCTGGCTGCTATTAGTAGTCAGGCGTTGTTTGACGCATCGGCGTCGCGTTGTGTTGCCCTTGCTCGGCAGGCATCGCCAAATGCCTGGAAAATCGCAAGATAGTTCGGATTAGAGCCTACCGCCCATTCCGGGTGCCATTGCACACCTAAAGCAAAAGCCTTGCCTTGTACAACCGAGACGGCTTCGATCAGGCCATCCGGCGCCAGCGCTTCAACCCGCAGCCCCGGTGCCAGGCGCTCGATGCCCTGGCTGTGAATCGAGTTGACCTCAATGTTCGGCGGCAGGCCCAGGGCCGCGAGGACCCCGCCTGGCTGGACATGCACGGCATGGGCCGGGCCGTATTGAATGTCCACCGGCTGGGTGTCGTCTTCACGATGATCGATGAAGGTTCCGACTTCATGAACTTTCTGATGCAGGCTACCGCCAAAGGCTACGTTCATCTCCTGGAAACCCCGACAGATGCCCAGCACCGGAACGCCCGCATCGACGGCAGCGCGTATCAGTGGAAGGGTAATGGCATCCCGTGCAGGATCATGGGCAGTGCCTGGCGCGCTGGCCGGGCCTTGATAGTGAAAAGGTTCTACATTGGAAGGAGAGCCGGTAAAAAGAATACCGTCCAGGGCGTCCAGAATATCGGACGGTGCGAACAGATCCGCCAGGGAGGGAATCAGCACTGGCAAACCCTTGGCGGCTGTTGCGACAGCCCGGGCATATTTGTCGCCAGTGGTGTGATACGCATGCAAACCGATCTGCCTGGAGCAGGTGGTGACGCCGATTAACGGCAGGCGAGACATGAAGCACCCCGGTATTATTGCTGTTATGGGTTTGAATCGAGCTTAGCCTTGTTCATTTTTTTACACAACACCCCCGTAAAAAATACAACACGGCACGCTCAAGCCTGCGGGCGCGAAGGCCCTCAAAGGAAAAAAAACGCCCCAAACTGCCTCAAAAATGCCCCTCGGGTGCTTTTTTAGGGCACAAAAGGCCCAGCTTGACTTCGGCATGCCGTTCGGGTTGACTGGCTTTCGAAGAGATCAATGATTGATATTTTTAACAACAAAGGTGTTGCATCATGTCGGTACCCCCGCGTGCCGTTCAGCTTAACGAAGCGAACGCGTTCCTTAAGGAACATCCTGAGGTTCTGTACGTTGACCTTCTGATTGCGGATATGAATGGTGTGGTGCGCGGCAAGCGCATCGAACGCACCAGCCTCCACAAGGTTTACGAGAAAGGCATCAACCTGCCGGCCTCTCTATTTGCCCTGGATATCAACGGCTCGACGGTGGAAAGCACCGGCCTGGGCCTGGACATCGGCGATGCGGACCGCATCTGCTATCCCATCCCCGGCACCCTGAGCAATGAACCCTGGCAGAAGCGCCCGACCGCGCAACTGCTGATGACCATGCACGAACTCGAAGGCGACCCGTTCTTCGCCGACCCTCGGGAAGTCTTGCGCCAGGTCGTGACCAAGTTCGACGAATTGGGCCTGACCATTTGCGCGGCATTCGAGCTGGAGTTCTACCTGATCGACCAGGAGAACGTGAACGGCCGTCCGCAACCACCCCGCTCACCGATCTCCGGCAAACGCCCGCATTCGACCCAGGTCTACCTGATCGATGACCTGGACGAATACGTCGATTGCCTCCAGGACATCCTCGAAGGGGCCAAGGAGCAAGGCATTCCCGCCGACGCCATCGTCAAGGAAAGCGCCCCGGCGCAGTTCGAAGTGAACCTGCACCACGTGGCCGACCCGATCAAGGCCTGCGACTACGCGGTACTGCTCAAGCGCCTGATCAAGAACATTGCCTACGACCATGAAATGGACACCACCTTCATGGCCAAGCCGTATCCGGGCCAGGCGGGCAACGGCCTGCATGTCCACATCTCGATCCTGGACAAAGACGGCAAGAATATCTTTGCCAGCGAGGATCCCGAGCAGAACGCCGCGCTGCGTCACGCGATCGGCGGTGTGCTCGAGACCCTGCCCGCGCAGATGGCTTTCCTCTGCCCGAACGTCAACTCCTATCGTCGTTTCGGCGCGCAGTTCTACGTGCCGAACTCGCCGTCCTGGGGCCTGGACAACCGCACCGTGGCCTTGCGCGTGCCGACCGGCTCAGCCGATGCCGTGCGCCTGGAACACCGGGTTGCCGGCGCCGACGCCAACCCGTACCTGCTGATGGCCTCCGTGCTGGCGGGCGTTCACCACGGCCTGGTCAACAAGATCGAGCCCGGCGCGCCGGTCGAAGGCAACAGCTACGAGCAGAACGAGCAAAGCCTGCCGAACAACCTGCGCGATGCCTTGCGCGAACTGGACGACAGCGAAGTCATGGCCAAGTACATCGACCCGAAATACATCGATATCTTCGTGGCCTGCAAGGAAAGTGAGCTGGAAGAGTTCGAACATTCCATCTCCGACCTTGAATACAACTGGTACCTGCATACCGTGTAAGCGGTTGCGGTAAAAAAGAAACGCCGCAGGCCTTATGGCCTGCGGCGTTTTTTTATGTCTGGGCGGGTGGCCGCCTTCGGCCGATCGCGAGCAAGCTCGCTCCCACAGGGATTTTCAGCGCACATGATTCAAGGGGCACCGCACACTCAATGTGGGGGCGAGCTTGCTCGCGATGACGGCCCGGCAGACAACACAAGACCCGACTCGTACAATGCCCGGCAGCCCCGCAGGAGACATTCATGACGCGCATCGCCACCCCTCGCAAACCTCGCGCCCGCAGCCAGGCCCGGATCGACTCGATCCTCGATGCCGCCCGTACGCTGCTTGCCGCCGAAGGCGTGGCCAGCCTGTCGATCTACAGCGTCGCCGAACGCGCGGGGATCCCGCCCTCCTCCGTCTACCACTTCTTTGCCAGCGTCCCGGCACTGCTCGAAGCCCTGACCGCCGACGTTCACGCCGCCTTTCGCGCCTGCCTGCAAGCACCGATCGACCATGGCGCGCTGAACCATTGGCACGACCTGTCGCGGCTGGTGGAACAACGGATGCTAGTGATCTACAGCGAGGACGCCGCCGCTCGGCAACTGATCCTGGCCCAGCATGGCCTCACCGAAGTCACCCAGGCTGACCGCCAGCACGACCTGGAACTGGGCGCGTTGATGCACACCGTGTTCGCCCGGCATTTCGAGCTGCCGACGCTCCCCTCCGACGTCGACGTATTCGCCCTGGCCATGGAACTGGGCGACCGCGTCTACGCCCGCTCGGTCCAGCAACACGGCCAGATCACTCCGCGAATGGCTGAAGAAGGGATGCGTGTGTTTGACGCGTACCTGGGGCTGTATCTGCCACCGTATCTGCCCAAGCGCCCTGATTGATCGTGCCCACGCTCCGCGTGGGAACGATAAGCCCCGAAGGGCTCACGCCGTCCGGGGCCCGGGGTAAAACACGGATCACAACTTGGCGATCGACACCTCGGTGGATTTGACGAAGGCAATCACTTCGCTGCCGATCGCCAACTCCAACTCCTTGACCGAACGCGTGGTGATGACCGACGTGACGATGCCCGAAGCGGTCTGCACGTCGATTTCCGACAGCACGTCGCCCTCGACGATTTCCTTGATGGTGCCTTTGAACTGGTTGCGTACGTTGATGGCTTTGATGGTCATGGTGCCGATTCCTGTCTGGATGAAGTTATTGCGCCCAACGCAACTGCGTGGGCAAGGGTGAAACGGGTTCGGGTTCCGGCGGTTGGCCGGGCAAGGACAGCACACGGCTGAGAACTTCGGTTTCCAAGCTCGCCAGGCGATGCGAGCCGCGAGCACGGGGGCGTGGCAGGTCGATGGCCAGGTCGAGACCGATCTGGCCGTCCTCGATCAGGATGACCCGATCGGCAATCGCCACTGCTTCGCTGACGTCATGGGTCACCAGCAGCACGGTAAAGCCGTGTTGCTGCCACAGACGCTCGATCAGTTGCTGCATTTCTATCCGGGTCAAGGCATCGAGCGCGCCCAAGGGCTCGTCCAGCAACAGCAGGCGCGGTTGATGGATCAGCGCGCGAGCCAACGCCACCCGTTGCTTCTGGCCGCCGGACAACGCCGCCGGCCATTCATGGGCACGATCCGCCAGGCCTACGGCATCGAGCGCCTGCAAGGCTTGTGGCCGCCAGTTGCCCTTCAGGCCAAGGCCGACGTTGTCGATGATCTTCTTCCAAGGCAGCAGACGCGCTTCCTGGAACATCAGCCGAGTGTCTTCTCGCGCGGCGCTCAGCGCTGCCGAGCCGGCCAGCAACTGGCCGCCCGAGGGCTGATCCAACCCGGCCAACAAACGCAGCAAGGTGCTTTTACCACAGCCACTGCGCCCCACTACCGCGACGAACTGCCCAGCCGGGATATGCAGGTCGATGTCACGCAATACCTGTCGCGAGCCAAACGTCTTCTGAAGATTGCGCACCGCCAGCGGAATGCCTCGCAGCAGGCGCGGTGGTTGTTGGGCGGTCATGCGACACCTCCCTTGTTCACTTGGTAGGCCGGATGCCAACGCAGCCAGACCCGTTCAAGGCCACGGGCGGCGAGGTCAGCCAGCTTGCCAAGCACGGCGTACAGAAGAATCGCCAGCACCACCACATCGGTTTGCAAGAATTCCCGGGCATTCATCGCCAGGTAACCGATGCCGGAACTGGCCGAGATGGTTTCCGCCACGATCAGCGTCAACCACATGAAGCCCAGGGCAAAACGCACACCCACGAGGATCGAAGGCAAGGCACCCGGCAGGATCACCTGGCGAAACAGGCTGAAACCGGACAAGCCGTAGCTGCGGGACATTTCCACCAGCGCCGGGTCGACGTTACGGATCCCGTGGTAAGTGTTGAGGTAGATGGGAAACAGCGTGCCCAGCGCCACCAGGAAAATCTTCGCCGACTCGTCGATGCCGAACCACAGGATCACCAGCGGAATCAATGCCAGGTGCGGCACGTTCCGCACCATCTGCACAGAGCTGTCCAGCAGCCGCTCGCCCCACTTCGACAGGCCGGTGATAAAGCCCAGCGCGAGGCCGATGCCGCCGCCGATCAGGAAGCCGACCGCCGCGCGCCAACCGCTGATGGCCAGGTGAGTCCAGACCTCGCCGCTGCGCACCAGGCTCACGCCAGCCTCGATCACTGCCACTGGCGCCGGCAGGATCCGCGTGGAGAGCCAGCCGGCCGATACCGACAATTGCCACACCGCCAATAACAGCAGCGGCACCGCCCACGGCGCCAGGTTGTGGATAACTTTCTTCATGGCCGCCTCAACTCTGGGACGCGGCTTTGGGCAGAATGTCGTTGGCGACCATCTCACCGAACGGGCTCACGTAGCCCTGGCTTTTTGGCAATTGCGGGCGCTCCACGTCCAGGTGCGGAAACAGCAGCTCCGCCACCCGATACGACTCTTCCAGGTGTGGATAACCCGAGAAGATGAACGTGTCGATGCCCAAGTCGGCGTACTCCTTCACCCGCGCGGCCACGGTCGGGCCATCGCCCACCAGCGCCGTCCCGGCACCGCCGCGAACCAGGCCGACACCGGCCCACAGATTGGGGCTCACCTCCAGTTTGTCGCGGCGACCGCCGTGCAGCGCGGCCATCCGCTGCTGACCCACCGAGTCGAAGCGCGCGAGGGAGGCCTGGGCGCGAGCGATGGTTTCGTCGTCCAAATGGGAGATCAAGCGGTCGGCCGCTTGCCAGGCCTCGGCGTTGGTTTCCCGTACGATCACATGCAGGCGAATGCCGAAGCGCACAGTGCGTCCTTGCTTTGCGGCCTTGGCCCGCACCTGTTGGATTTTTTCGGCGACGGCTGCGGGCGGTTCGCCCCAGGTCAGCACCATTTCCACCTGCTCGGCGGCCAGGTCCTGGGCAGCTTCCGACGAGCCACCGAAGTACAGCGGCGGGCGCGGTTGCTGGATCGGCGGATAGAGCAGCTTGGCGCCCTTCACGCTGATGTGTTCGCCGTCGTAATCCACTGTCTCGCCTTCCAGCACCCGGCGCCAGATCCGGGTGAATTCCACCGAGGCCTGGTAGCGCTGTTCGTGATCGAGGAACAGCCCGTCGCCGGCCAGTTCGTCCGGGTCGCCGCCAGTGACCAGGTTGAACAGCGCGCGTCCTCCCGAGAGTCGATCCAACGTCGCGGCCTGACGCGCCGCCACCGTCGGGGAAATGATCCCGGGCCGCAGGGCTACCAGGAATTTCAAGCGCTGGGTCACCGGAATCAGGGAAGCGGCCACCAGCCAGGAGTCTTCGCAGGAACGCCCGGTAGGAATCAGCACGCCGCCGAAACCCAGTCGATCGGCCGCCTGGGCAATTTGTTGCAAGTAACCATGATCGACGGCGCGGGCGCCTTCAGCGGTGCCAAGGTAATGGCCGTCGCCGTGGGTGGGCAGGAACCAGAAAATATTAAGGCTCATGGAGTGGTCTCCTAAGGGATCGAATTACTGCGCGTTCGCAACGGCCGCCGGCGGCGTCCAGATCACGTCCTTGATGCTCAAGGGCTTGGGAATCAATTTGAGCTGGTAGAAGCTGTCGGCGATTTTCTGCTGCGCCGCGACGACTTCCGGCGTGAGGAACAACGCCCCGTAGCCTTGGCGCTTGACCGAGGTAAGCGTGATATCGGCAGGCAAGCCGAGCAGCGGCGAGACCTGCCGCGTCACGTCTTCAGGATTGGCCCTGGACCACTCCCCTACCGCCCGCACCTCTTCCACCAGAGCCGTAATCACCTGGGGATTTTTCTGCGCATAGGGTTTGGTGGCGAGGTAGAACTGGTGGTTGTCGACGATGCCTTTGCCGTCACGCAGGGTGCGCGCCTGCAATTGCTGCTCAGCGGCGGCCTGGTACGGATCCCAGATCACCCAGGCGTCCACGCTGCCTCGTTCGAACGCCGCGCGGGCATCGGCCGGTGGCAGGAAAACCGTCTGGACGTCGGTGTATTGCAGGCCCGCATCTTCCAGCGCCCGTACCAGCAGGTAATGGACGTTGGAGCCTTTGTTCAGCGCGATTTTCTTGCCCTTGAGATCCTGCACCGATTGGATCGGCGAGCCCTTGGGCACCAGGATCGCTTCACTGTTGGGCGCCGGCGGTTCATAGGCCACATAGAGCAGGTCCGCGCCGGCTGCCTGGGCAAACACCGGCGGGGTTTCGCCGGTCACGCCAAAATCGATGGAGCCGACGTTCAAGCCTTCAAGCAGTTGCGGGCCGCCAGGAAACTCGGTCCATTGAACGTCCACGCCTTGGGCGGCGAGGCGTTTTTCCAGGGTGCCCTTGGCCTTGAGCAGCACCAGGGTGCCGTACTTTTGATAACCGATCCGCAAGGTTTCGGCTTGAGCGTAGGTGATGACGCCGAAGGACACAGCCGCAGCAAACAGAGCGACCAGCCCGCGACGCAAAATGACAGTGCGCATGGCGCCTCTCCTTTTTGCTATGGGGTTTTGGCTGCACCTGCTGGGCCGTTGGCGGCTGAGTAAGGTGGAGTTGAATCAGGGATGTAGCGCGTCAAATGCTCCAGCGAGCACTCAACAGACGTTCGTTCAGTACGCTGGGGTCCAACGGTTTGGGCCGACGGGCCATGGCGCTGTAGAACTGCTCCAGCGCTTCATCCAGGCGCTGTTGCAAGGCAGGCGTCAACCGCGCTTGAGCGCTGCCTTCGCCGTAGGCTATCTGGTTGTCTTCAGCGAAGATCCCATGGAGCATCTCCTGGGCCTTGAGCGCCGACAGCACCGGCTTGAGGGCATAATCCACCGCCAGCATGTGGGCGATGCTGCCACCTGTCGCCATGGGCAACACCACCTTATGGGCCAGGGCCCGTTCCGGCAGCAGATCAAGGACGGTCTTCAACGCACCGGAAAAAGACGCCTTGTATACCGGCGTGGCGATCAACAGGCCATCGGCGTTTTCGATCTGTGCCAGCAGGTCTACCACCTTGGGACTGTCGAAGCGGGCATGGAGCAGATCCTCGGCCGGGAAGTCCCGTACCTGATAACTCACCACTTCCACACCTTGATGTTGCAACCAACGTTGCGAGCGCTCCAACAGCACACCTGAACGTGAGCGCTGGCTGGGACTGCCGCCGAGCGAGACAACCAACATGCCAACCATTCCTTAAGAGTCGTGCGCGATTCGCGGTGGGCGATCTCGCTGTATGGACCAAACCATAACAGCGCCAGCATATATCTTTAAATCATATTTATTCATTTGGTTATTCTTTTAGGAGATATATATCCATTTTTTCTCGGCGCAATAAAAAAGGCCGTCGAAACGGCCAAAACCCTTGGTGCACAGTGTTCTCATCTATCCTGTGGGAGCGAGCTTGCTCGCGATAGCGTCGGATCTGGCGGCATCCATGTCGGCTGATATACCGCCATCGCGAGCAAGCTCGCTCCCACAGATCAGTTCAGGTGTTGCGTCAACGGTTAGGCTGCGGTGTCAGGCGCAAGTACGGCTTCACGGCACGGTAGCCCTTGGGGAAGCGCTGCTTGAGTTCTTCTTCATCCTTGAGCGACGGCACGATCACCACTTCGTCACCGTCCTGCCAGTTGGCGGGCGTGGCGACTTTGTAGTTGTCGGTCAGTTGCAGGGAGTCGATGACCCGGAGGATCTCATTGAAGTTGCGTCCGGTGCTGGCCGGGTAGGTGATGGTCAGACGAACTTTTTTGTTCGGGTCGATCACGAACAATGAGCGCACGGTCAAGGTATCGCTGGCGTTGGGATGGATCAGGTCGTACAGGTCGGACACCTTGCGGTCGGCATCGGCCAGGATCGGGAAATTGACCACGGCGTTCTGGGTTTCGTTGATGTCGTCGATCCACTTGTGGTGCGAGTCCACCGGGTCCACCGACAGGGCGATGGCCTTGACGCCGCGTTTGGCGAACTCGTCCTTGAGCTTGGCAGTGAGACCCAACTCGGTGGTGCACACCGGGGTGAAGTCCGCCGGATGGGAGAACAACACGCCCCAGCTGTCGCCGAGCCATTCGTGGAAGCGAATCTTGCCGGCGCTGGAATCCTGTTCGAAATCGGGGGCGATGTCGCCGAGTCTGAGGCTCATGATGCGGCTCCTGAATGTTTTTGGAGCCCAACTGTGCACCGCTTTTCGTTGCTTTAAAAAGAATGAATACCCATTTATCTAGATCATTAAGAAATATAAAAAACTGTTCACTGGTGCCGCAGCGCATAGCGGCCCAAGATCATTCCCGAGGTTTCGAGAAGGCCTCGAGTGCTGAAAAGAGGAGAAGGTTCGGGAAAGGCTACAGGGGTGGGCCGGACCCGAAACGCAAAAGCCCCGCCGGGCGTGATGCCGGGCGGGGCTTTTTTGTTTTGTAGGTACATTTCGGAAATTGTTGACGCGATCTCCGGACGAGCGGCTAGGATAGGCAGCATGAACGCTCATGCCTTGTTGACTCACTTGCAAAATCATCTGCCTGACCTGTTGGCTGTTTACCTGTTCGGCAGCCACGCCCAGGAGACCGCCGGGCCTGACAGTGATGTGGATTTGGCTGTGCTGTTGTCAGGCAAGGTCGACCCAGTGTCGTTGTGGCAACTTTCAGGCGATTTGGCGGACATCGCTGGCAACCCGGTGGATCTGATTGATCTACGGGCGGCCTCCACCGTCATGCAGCACCAGATCGTGACCCGAGGCCGAAGACTCTGGGCCAAGGACGTACAGGCGGGGTTGTTCGAATGCTTCATTCTCAGCGAGAAGACTGCTCTCGATGAGGCTCGAGCGCGATTGCTCAAGGATATCCAGGAAGAAGGCAGGGTGTATGGTCGATGATGTACTGATCAATAAAGCAGCAAGCATCGAGCGTTGCGTTGCCAGGGTGCGGGAGGAATACGAGAAGGACCCCGCTACCTTTGCTACGGATTTCACTCGCCAGGACTCGGCCGTCCTGAACATTCAGCGTGCCTGTGAAGCCGCGCTGGACATGGGACAGCATCTGATTCGGCGTGAACGATTGGGGGTCCCGCAAAGCGCCCGCGATACGTTCGAGTTGCTTTTCCAAGGCGGTTGGCTCGAAGAAGGTCTGGTGAAAAACCTGAAGAACATGGTGGGGTTCAGGAATATCGCCGTGCATGACTACCAAGCCCTGCAATTGCCGATCATGGTCGCGATCATTACCGGCCATCTGGATGATTTCCTGGCGTTCAGCGCATTCATCCTGCGTAAGGACGCGATGGAACCCAGGGGATAAGGCGATAGCCGGCTCGTTGAGCCAAAAACGCAAAAGCCCCGCCGGGCGCGATGCCGGGCGGGGCTTTTTTACTTCGCTACGTCTTACATGAAGCTGTAAGTGTAGTTGAAGATTACGCGGGTCTGATCCTGGTCGTCGCCGACACCGCCGCTGCGGTAGCTACCGTGACGCACAGTAGTACCGAAGCCTTTCAACGCGCCTTGCTGGATCACGTAATCCACACGCATGTCGCGTTCCCACTCGGAGTAATCGCTTGTGCCGCTAGCGGTCTTGACGTCGTCGCCACGCAGGTAGGCAACCGAGGCTTTCAGGCCTGGAACGCCCATGGAAGCGAAGTCGTAGGAGTACTGGCCGAAGGTGGTGTTCTCACCGGCACGGACAAAACCGTTGATCATGCTGTCGGTGAACAGGTAGAAGCTCGCACCACCAGCACCTTCAGGACGGTTGTTGCCGTCAACCACGTTGCCCTGGTTCAGGTAGACGAAGCCACCGTCATCGCCGACTTGTTGATGACCCAACAGGAAGGCACTGCCGCCCAGGGTGTAAGTGAACATGGCGCTCCAGGTCTTGTTATCGACCTCGCCCGGGTTCTTGGCATAGCCACCGTTGTTGTTGAAGCGATAGCCCAGGTCGCCGTTGCGGCCATCCGAACTGCTGTCGAAGTAACGCAGGTCAGTCTTGAAGGATTGGCCTTCGCTGATCGGGAAAACATGAACCGCGCCCAGGAAGTGTTGCTTGTAGTAATCCTGCAGGTTCGCGTAGTAGTACTGCAGCGTCAGGTCTTTGGTGACCTTCCAATCAGCACCCGCGTAACGGAACTGGTTACTGTCCTGGGTACCGCCCGCCACGGCAAGGCCAGTGCTGTTGCTCGATGCACGGCCAGTAGCCTGCTCCAGCTGACCAGCGTTGAGCGTGACGTTGTCGATTTCCTTGGAGGTGATGGTGCCACCCTCGAAGGTCTGCGGCAGCAGGCGGCTGTCGTTGGCCACCAGGATCGGCAGGCTAGGCGCCAAGGCACCGCCCAGGTGAGCTTCGGTCTTGGAGAAAAGAGCCTTTACGTTACCGGACAAACGGCTCCACTCGTGGACCGCCGCACCATCGGTATCGGCTGGCATATAGGAACCAGCGTTACGACCCTTGCCGCCATCGAGGCGGACACCCACCAGAGCCTGGGCGTCGATACCGAAGCCAACGACACCTTGAGTGAAGCCAGACTTGTAGTCGAACTTAAGGCCAGTGCCCGTTTCGCGCAGGTCTTCACTGCCCGTCTCGTGGTTGTCGTTGTTGAAATACAGCGTACGGGAACTGACCGACGCCTTGCTGTCTTCGATAAAACCGGCGGCGCCTGCCTGCTGCGCCAATACCCCAAAGGCCACTGCCATGGCCAAGGTAGACTTCTTCATGCTTCGCTCCTCTCGTTTTCTAATTCTTGTGTGTCTTTGGTTCCGAATCGAACGCCCGGAATCCGCGGATGCGCGATTAGCGCCAGACCGTGACTGGCAAGTCAACCGTAACCCTTTCGGCCTACGACCATGGTCTAACCCCGCGACACCGGCCCGGAGAATAAAGGATTATTTATAAATCCAAAAAGAATTGTTTCGGCAGTTTTCAGCGTTTTTTGACATATAAGTGCCATCACTGCGTCATCAAGCCGTGAAACGTCTTATCGGCGGCGCAAAGGATTACTGAATGGTGTTTTGTCGCCAGCTTTGGAGACCCGCAAAAGTCTGGCGCAGAGATGTGTTTGCGCGCCTCCTGCGCCTTCGATCCTGTCAACAACCGCTAGCGTGTGCCGCGATCTTGACGGGATCCAGACTAGCTGCTCATTGTCTGAAATCAAGAAGACCGCGGTAACGCCAGTTTTCCGAATGGCTGCCTACAGGGTTTTTTCGAAGATTTTCGAATTGCGCTGGTAGTTGTAAAGCGAAGCCCGGGCCGCAGGCAGGCGCTCGACGCTGCTGGGTTCGAAGCCCCGCTCACGAAACCAATGGGCCGTGCGCGTCGTCAATACGAACAACGTCTTGAGCCCCTGGGCACGGGCCCGGGTTTCGATCCGTTCCAGCAATTCATCGCCCCGGCCACCGTGGCGATACTCCGGATTCACCGCCAGACAGGCCAGTTCACCGGCATCCGAATCGGCGATCTGGTAGAGCGCCGCGCAAGCGATGATCATTCCTTCGCGCTCTACCACGCTGAACTGTTCGATCTCACGCTCCAACACCTCACGGGAACGGCGCACCAGGATGCCCTGTTCTTCCAGAGGACTGATGAGGTCGAGCAATCCGCCGACGTCTTCGATGGCCGCTTCGCGCACCACCTCGAACTGCTCCTGGGCCACCAGTGTGCCGCTGCCATCGCGAGTGAACAATTCTGCCAGCAGCGCGCCGTTTTCGGCATAGCTGACGATATGGCTGCGGGCAACACCGCCGCGGCAGGCCTGGGCCGCCGCATCCAGCAGTTCGGCTTGGTAGTCGCTGCCCAAGCGCTGCATATGGGCCGGGACCTGTTGCGGGCGCAGCTCACGGACCAGTCGGCCATCTTCGCCAATCAGGCCTTGCTCGGCGCCGAACAGCAGCAGCTTGTCCGCCGCCAGGTCGATGGCGGCCCGAGTGGCGACGTCTTCGCAGGCGAGGTTGAAGATCTCCCCGGTGGGCGAATAGCCCAACGGCGACAGCAGCACGATGGAACGCTCGTCCAGCAGGCGATTGATGCCCTTGCGATCGACCCGGCGCACTTCGCCGGTGTGGTGATAATCCACGCCCTCGAGCACGCCGATCGGCCGGGCGGTGACCAGGTTCCCACTGGCGACCCGCAACCGCGAACCCTGCATCGGCGATGACGCCATGTCCATGGACAGGCGTGCCTCGATGGCGATGCGCAACTGGCCGACCGCGTCGATCACGCATTCCAGCGTCGCGGCATCGGTGATGCGCATGCCGTGATGGTAATGGGGCGTCAGGCCCCGTGCGGCCAGGCGGGTTTCAATCTGCGGGCGAGAACCATGGACCAGCACCAGGCGCACGCCGAGGCTGTGCAGCAGCACCAGGTCATGGACGATGTTGCCGAAGTTGGGGTGCTCGACCCCGTCGCCAGGCAGCATGACGATGAAGGTGCAATCGCGGTGGGCATTGATGTAAGGCGAAGCGTGACGAAGCCAATTGACGTATTCGGGCATGAACCTGGACCTGTAATAAATAACAGCCGAAAAAAGACGAAACAGAACGCACAGCGGGCTGGTGGTTATCGTCGGAACAGGCTTGGCGACACGCGCGCTCTCCTCATGTAATGGATACGGGCCCGCACGCGGGCAATTTAATCGGCCGTGGTCGGCGTCAGGCAGTAATGACCGATCAACTGACGGAGCAATTGCACGGTAGGTTGCAAACGTGACATTTCAAGGTACTCGCCCGGCTGATGAGCGCAGGCGATATCGCCAGGGCCCAACACCAGGGTTTCGCAGCCAAGGCGCTGAAGATAAGGCGCTTCGGTGCCGAACGCCACTGCTTCGGCGCGATAACCGGTCAGCCGCTCGGCTACGCGCACCAATGCGCAGTCTTCGGGCTGTTCGAACGGAGGGACTTCAGGGAACAACGGAGCGTAGTCGATCTTGACCTTATGCCGCTCGGCGATGGGGTCGAGCTTCTGCCGGATCGCCGCCCGCAGCACTTCAGGGTCCATGCCCGGAAGGGGGCGCAAGTCGAACTCCATGGAACATTGCGCACAAATTCGATTGGGATTGTCGCCGCCGTGGATGCAGCCGAAATTCAGCGTCGGTTGCGGCACGGTGAATTGTGGATTACGGAATTCACGCTGCCATTGCAGGCGCAAACCGCGCAGTTCGCCCATGGCGTCGTGCATGGCCTCGAGGGCGCTGTGGCCCAGGCTTGGGTCGGATGAATGGCCGCTGCGCCCGAGGATGTCGATGCGCTCCATCATCACGCCCTTGTGCAGGCGAATCGGTCGCAGGCCGGTGGGCTCGCCGATCACCGCAGCGCGGCCCAACGGACGACCGGCATCCGCCAGGGCCCGGGCGCCGGCCATGGAGCTCTCTTCATCGCAGGTGGCGAGGATCAGCAACGGTTGCTTGAACGGTTGGTCCAGCAGCGGCCTGACCGCCTCGATGGCCAGGGCGAAGAAGCCTTTCATGTCGCAACTGCCCAGGCCCACCCAACGCCCATCGACTTCGGTGAGCTTCAGCGGATCGGTCTGCCATAACGCGCCGTCGAACGGCACCGTGTCACTGTGGCCGGCCAGTACCAGCCCGCCAGGGCCCGTGCCGAAACTGGCCAAAAGGTTGAACTTGCCGGGGCTGACCTGTTGGATGTCGCAGCGAAACCCAAGCTCGGAGAGCCAGCCCGCCAGCAGTTCGATGACGGTGCCGTTGGACTGATCCAGCGCGGGCTGGGTGCAGCTGACCGACGGTGCAGCGATCAGGGCAGCGAATTGGTCTTTCATGGACGGCAAAGGCATCGCTGGCTCCGGACTTGCAAATTGAAGTCCATCATAGAGCCATCGAGCGCAAGGATGGAACCGTTCGGCGCGTAGGCTCGACGAGTCCTGTACACTGCACGGCCTTGGCAGCCACACCTTCCCCCGGCTGCGCACCCGATCCCTGGATTTTCCGGCCATGCAGAAAGAAACCGAAATCAAACTCCGCGTCAGCCGCGAGACCCTGGCAGCGTTGCGTGAGCATCCGCTGTTGAAAAAACGCAACAAGAGTGGCTGGGAACGCCACGAACTGATGAACCAGTACTTCGACACACCAGAACGCGACCTGGCTCGGGCCAAGGTCGCCCTGCGCCTGCGCCGTGATGGCGAAGCAGTGATCCAGACCCTCAAGACGCGGGGCCAGAGCATCGCTGGCCTGTCCGAGCGCAACGAATACGATTGGCACCTGCCCAAGGCCAAGCTCGACCTGAAGAAACTCGACGGCGAATGCTGGCCCGAGGCGCTGGCTGACCTGGACAAAAAAACCCTCAAAGCGATCTTCACCACCGACTTCGTTCGCGAACGCGCCGAAATCGCCTGGGGCCGTGGCAAGAGCAAAGTGGTCATCGAAGCCGCCCTGGACCTGGGCCACGTCGTGGTGGGCAAGCAGAAGGAAGAAATCTGCGAGCTGGAACTTGAACTGCGCGAAGGCGAACCCGCCGCCTTGCTGGAACTGGCCGCCGAACTGGCCGTGACCCTGCCCTTGATGCCGTGCGACATCAGCAAGGCCGAACGCGGCTATCGCCTGCATGATGCGAGCAGTTATGCCCTGAGCCTTCCGGCCCCGCAATTGACCGCTGAAACGCCGCTGGACGACGCCTTCGCCGCACTGAGCTGGCACCTCCTAGGGAGCAGCCAGCGCCTGGCCGAGCAGTACCGTTTCAACGGCCATTGGCGCCTGCTGCAAGACTGGGTGGAAAATCTCGCCGAACTGCGTGCCCTGCTCAGCAGCCTCGGCCAGGCCGCGCCGCGCCAGTCGACCCACGACCTGCGGGTGGCCCTGGACGCGCTGCTGGAGGACTGGCGTCCACTGGTTCAGGCCGGCATCGAAGACGAAGACGTGCGCAAGGCCGCGCCGGAGCAATTCCTCGAGGAGCTGCAGGACCCGCGTTGGGGCCTCTTCTCTCTCCAAGCGTCACGCTGGCTGCTGGCCCGCAGTTGGGCCGCCGACCGCAACACCCGGGGCAATCGCCAGGGCGCGGCGCAACTGGGCAGTTGGCTGCCACGGCTGCTGGGCGAAGAAGCTTCGTCGCTGCAACTGCAACGCTACCAACAGCAGCCGGAAGACCTCGCCGAACAACTGCCGCGCATCGAACGCATCCAGGCCTGGCTGCATCACGCCCGCCAGGTGCTGGAAATCCCTGAAATGGACCGACTCTACGGTGAGCTGAACAAGCTGGCGCAGCTGGCCAACGAACCGATCACCGACGAACTCCTGGACGCGCGCAAGCAACAGGCGATCGCGGTGTATCAGAATCGGGCCTGGAAGACTTTGTTGCGCCTGTAAGATCGCCATCGTCGGATCGCCGCCCGGAGCAAGCTCGCTCCCACAGGGGTCCAGCGTTGCACACAGATCTTGTGGCCGCTGAAGATCAACTGTGGGAGCGAGCTTGCTCGCGATGAGGCCAGCCCAAACATCGCAAAAACAAGCTCAGCGCCCCACCGGCAAACTCGTCGTCGACTTGATCTCCGACAGCGCCACGATCGAATTCACTTCCTGGATCCCCGGCACCATCGACAGCTTCTCGAAAAAGAAGCGCTCGTAGGCCTCGATGTCCGCCGTGACAATGCGCAGCAAGAAATCCACCGACCCCATCAGCACGTAGCATTCCAAGACCTCAGGGAAGCCGCGGATCGCCTCGGTGAACTCGGTAAAATTCGAGCGACCGTGGGCGTTGAGCTTGATTTCGGCGAAGATCTGCGTGTTCAGGCCGATTTTCTTACGATCCAGCAACGTCACCTGCCCGCGAATGATCCCTTCTTCCTTCATCCGCTGAATCCGCCGCCAGCATGGCGATTGGGACAAACCTACCCGTTCGGCGATCTGCGCGCTGGAGAGTGAAGCGTCTTCCTGCAACAAGGCCAATATCTTGCGATCAAACCCGTCCAGCTCGCTTTGCATAAAAAATCCCCGATAAGGCCATCACATGATTTATCCAATTCACCAAGTTGGCGAATAAGCCTATTTTAGATAAGAAATACCCCCAATCCCATGCAAAGATTTCTCTCCAATCTCAGGAGAAATGCCATGCCCTCTTTGCAAGCCCCCGGCACCGCCGCGCTCCGCGCCGACGTCTGGCACACCGCCAATCCCTATTGTCGCGCCCGCTTTCATTTGCTCGGGGAAGCCGAGGCGGACCTGCCCTGCCGGGTGCTCAACCTGTTCGCCTTGCAGGGCCTTGTTCTGGAAACCGCACGCATCGAACGTCTCGACGAATTGCTCTCGATGGAATGCCTCCTGACCGGGCTGAGCTGGCACCGCGCCCAAGTCATCGCTGAAAAATTGCGTAACCTGATAAGCGTCTGTTCAGTCGACTTGCAAGACGCTGATATCGCGCGGGCCGAGCCGGTGCTGGCGGCCGGTTGAGGGCCTCCAGGCAAGAATTGGAAACGCATTGGTCGGGTAGTGGCCCAACGGTCCGCAGGGTCGGGACTATTCTTTTGCAGAACGAGCCACGACGCCGAAGCGTCTGTATCGCGGCTTTGCTGCAATTGTCCAATAGGAACCCGAACGCCCATGTCCACCAAACACGCCACTCAGGACCGCTGGCTGGACCTCAACGACCTGCTGCGCCAACTGGTTGCCCAAGGCATCATCAGCCAGGACTCTGCCGAGACTGCGCTCAATGCCCGCCGGCGCCATAACGCCAACAGCCAGCTGCATCCACTGGAGTTCATCGCCAACCAGCATCTCGACGACCTCAGCCGTCCCGGCAAGCGCCTGGACCTGGAAAACCTGACGTTGTGGCTGGCCCAGCAGGCCGACCAGCCCTACATGCGCATCGACCCATTGAAGATCAACGTCGCGGCCGTTACGCCGCTGATGTCCTACGCCTTTGCGCAACGCCACAAGATTCTCGCGGTAGCGGTGGACCGGGACGCCGTGACGGTCGCCAGCGCCCAGCCCTATGTCAGCAGCTGGGAAGCGGACCTGACCCACGTACTGAAGTTGCCGGTCAAGCGCGTGGTGGCCAACCCTGTGGACATCCAGCGCCTGAGCGTGGAGTTCTATCGACTGGCCAAGTCGGTCAGCGGCGCGACCACGGTCGACCAGCAACCCAGCAATCTGACCAACTTCGAACAACTGCTCAACCTGGGCGCCAGCGATCAGGAGCCGGATGCCAACGACGCGCATATCGTCAATATCGTCGACTGGCTGTTCCAATACGCCTTCCAGCAACGGGCCAGCGATATCCATATCGAACCGCGCCGCGAGCAAGGCACCGTGCGCTTCCGCATCGACGGCGTGCTGCACACCGTCTATCAATTTCCGCCACAGGTGACGATGGCCATCATCAGCCGGCTCAAGAGCCTGGGCCGGATGAACGTTGCCGAAAAGCGCAAGCCCCAGGACGGCCGCGTGAAGACCAAGACCCCGGACGGCGGCGAGGTGGAGTTGCGACTGTCGACCTTGCCGACCGCGTTCGGCGAGAAAATGGTCATGCGGATCTTCGACCCGGAAGTGCTGCTCAAGGATTTCGACCAGCTCGGCTTCTCTGTCGACGACCTGCGCCGCTGGCAGGACATGACTCGCCAGCCCAACGGCATCATCCTGGTCACGGGCCCCACCGGGTCTGGCAAGACCACGACCCTGTACACCACGCTGAAGAAACTGGCGACGCCTGAAGTGAATCTCTGCACCATCGAAGATCCGATTGAAATGGTCGAGGCGTCCTTCAACCAGATGCAGGTCCAGCACAACATCGAGCTGTCGTTTGCCGCGGGGGTACGCGCATTGATGCGGCAAGACCCGGACATCATCATGATCGGCGAGATCCGCGACCTCGAAACCGCTGAAATGGCGATCCAGGCAGCGCTCACCGGGCACCTCGTGCTCTCGACCCTGCACACCAACGATGCACCGAGCGCCATCAGCCGGCTGCTGGAACTCGGCGTGCCGCATTACCTGATCAAAGCGACGGTGCTCGGCGTCATGGCCCAGCGCCTGGTGCGAACATTGTGCCCGCATTGCAAGGCTCCCCTGACCCTGGATGAAGACGACTGGCAAACCCTGACGCGTCCCTGGCAGGCGCCGTTGCCCAGCAATGCCCAGCAGGCCGTGGGTTGTTCGGAATGCCGTGACACCGGTTATCGCGGTCGCGCCGGGGTGTACGAGATCATGCAACTGAGCGACAGCGTCAGAGCCTTGATCCATCCCGACACCGACCTGCTTGCCGTGCGCCGCCAGGCGTTCAAGGAAGGCATGCGAAGCCTGCGGCTTTCAGGCGCGCAAAAGGTGGCGGCGGGCTTGACCACGGTCGAGGAAGTATTACGGGTGACACCACAGAGCGAGCAGAAGTAGGCACGGTCCGGCTCAGGGACCGGAAACGTCCCACAGACATACCGGAACGGACCGTAGCGAAGATAATGGCCGCTTGCCCTACACTCAGGGTTAGCAGGTCCATTCAATTCGTACAGGGAACCGTCATGCAGATCGGCAGCGTGCTTCTACTCTTCATCGGCCTCGTGGTCGCCATCCTGTTCATGGGGTTCAAGGTGGTGCCCCAGGGTTATCAATGGACGGTCGAGCGGTTCGGTCGCTATACCAATACGCTCAAGCCTGGCCTGAACATCATCATTCCCGTGATGGACCGCATCGGGCGCAAGATCAACGTCATGGAAAGCGTGCTGGACATCCCGCCCCAGGAAGTCATCACCGCCGACAACGCTACAGTGCAGATCGACGCCGTGTGCTTCTTCCAGGTGGTCAATACCGCCCAGGCCGCCTACGAGGTCAACAACCTCGAACACGCCATCCGCAACCTGTTGCAGACCAACATCCGCACGGTGCTGGGCTCCATGGAACTGGACGCCATGTTGAGCCAGCGCGACGGTATCAACGAGAAGTTGCTGCGCACGGTCGACGAAGCCACGGCGCCATGGGGCATCAAGATCACGCGGATCGAGATCAAGGACATCAGCCCGCCGGCCGACCTGATGGCCGCCATGTCGGGGCAGATGAAAGCCGAACGTATCAAGCGTGCACAGATCCTGGAAGCCGAGGGGCTGCGAGCGTCGGCGATTCTTACCGCCGAAGGCAAGAAACAGGCCCAGATCCTCGAAGCCGAGGGCAGCCGCCAGGCCGCGTTCCTTGAATCCGAGGCACGTGAACGCCAGGCGCAAGCCGAAGCCCTTGCCACCCAGGTGGTGTCCCAGGCAATCGCCGACGGTAACGTACAGGCCGTGAACTACTTCGTTGCGCAAAAATACATCGATGCGCTGGGGCAGTTGGCCTCGGCCAACAACAGCAAGGTGATTCTGATGCCGCTGGAAGCCAGCCAGGTCATCGGTGCGGTGGGCGGCATTGGCGAAATCGTCAAGGCCACCTTCGACAACAAGAAAGCCTGAGGCGCGTATGTGGCTGTTCCTGCAGCAATTGTCTTATTGGGACTGGCTGGCGCTGGGCGTCATCCTGTTGATACTGGAAGTGTTCGGCGCGGGCGGATACCTACTGTGGATTGGCATGGCCGCCGCAGCGGTCGGCGTGCTGACGTTCGTCCTGCCGCAATTGGTGTGGGAGATCCAGTTCCTGCTGTTCGGCCTGTTCGCTATCGCGACAGCCCTGTATTGGTGGCGACGCCAGCGCAGCGCCATCCGCCAAAGCGACCAGCCGCACCTGAACCTGCGCGGGCAGGAGCTGATCGGCAAGGTGTTCCAGGTCCACGAGGCGATTGTCGATGGGCGCGGCAAGATCAGGGTGGCCGACGGCGTCTGGTTGGCGAAGGGTCCCGACCTGTCCATTGGCACGCGGGTCAGGGTGGTGGCACAGGAAGGTACGGTATTGACAGTGGAAAGGGCTGACTGACGTGCCATGGAACTGAACCGGGGCAACCGTAATCCAACGTCATAGTTAACCCTGTGGAGTCACCTATCATGCGTCTCAAACTTGCTGTCGCGACCCTGGCCTTGCTTTCTCTCCCTGTGGGCTCGGCAATGGCCGACACGTTTTGGCGTAACGTCATTTCGTCCGGCGCAACCACCGGTTCCACCTACCTGACCTTCAAGGATAACAAGCTGATCGTCGCCGCCCAGGACGACGCCGGCAGCTTCGTCGCCAGTGACGGCGGCATTCGTGGCCCTTACCTGGAAGCGGCCATGCAGAAAGTCCGTGCCGACAACCCTGGCCTGCAAGCCACCGACATGGAACTGGCCAACGCGATCCTGGCGAAGAACGCCATCGCCCAGGAGTGATTCCCGCCCCATGAAAAATGCCGCTCGATCGAGCGGCATTTTTTTTATGGGCAAACAACTGCTGAGCTTCTTTCCTACATCGAACCGGCCAACAACCCCGCCGCTACGATGAAAGTTCACCTGCCCGCGGAGGAAGGCTCTGATACAAACGTGCGAGGCTGGCACCGCAAACTCTATCGATTCGAACATTCCCCACAATGCGAACCGATACTCATGAACAAGCCATGCCTTTCGTTGCTGCTGATCACCGCCACACTTAGCACCACGTCACATGCCGAGGGCCTATACGGCTCGATAAAAATCCTGAGCGTGCAGCAAGATCTTTCCGATGCCCTCCTTACCAGTCCCAGGGTCAACAATCGTGTTGTCAGCCCGACCAGCAACAAAGACGTTGGCGGATCTGTAGCGGTTGGCTATGGATTCGAAGGCAACTGGCGGCTGGAAACCGAGTATTCACTCAAACAGAATTCGGAGTTCAAGAGTCATTGGGCGCCGTTCGATGCCAACGTCAACAATATGCAAGTTTCGTCCAGCCGCTTGATGATCAACGGGTACAAAAACTTCCCGCTTAACCAACATTTTTCGCTGTACGCCATGGCTGGCCTGGGTGTGGCGTTTATCGATTCCGAGGGTTACCAGTCCAACCCTTCGCGACGATTCGCAAACAACAGCCAGAACAACTTCGCCTATGCACTGGGCGTAGGGGCGGATATCAAGCTCAGCCAGCAACTCACCCTTGGCACTGGTTATCGCTACGTTGACATGGGCGATATCGAAACCGGTTACAACACCTTTGCCAATCGCATCAACGCTCGGGACGAACAGCTCAAGGGCAAATTGCGCGAACAGAACCTCTACGTCGAGGCACGGATGGCGTTCTGATCTGAGACACAAATCAGAACTGCGGTGCACTCTCATAAAAAATGCCGCTCAGTTGAGCGGCATTTTTGGCCCGGTGAGCTCTAGCCAGGTCCGGGTTATTCGCCGATTGCAGCTTTGTAGCCGGCCGCATCAAGCAACTTGTCCAGCTCGGCCTCGTCGCTTGGCTTGAGCTTGAAAATCCAGGCGCCGTACGGATCAGAGTTCAGCAGCTCTGGTGAACCACCCAGCTCTTCGTTGATTGCAATCACTTCTCCCGAAACAGGGGCATAGATATCGGAAGCGGCCTTGACCGATTCCACCACGCCGGCTTGATCGCCTGCAGCAAAAACTTTACCGACTTCAGTCAGCTCGACAAACACCACGTCGCCCAACGCTTCCTGTGCATGGTCACTGATGCCCACGGTGACGGTACCGTCGGCTTCCAGGCGTGCCCACTCGTGGCTTTCGGCAAAACGCAGTTCGGCAGGGATATCGCTCATAATTCTGTGTCCTCAAGAAAAAGTGTCAGCGGCCGGCGGCCCGCCGTAAAAAATCAGATCAGGGTTTTGCCATGGCGGACGAAGGTCGGCTTGACCACTCGTACCGGGTACCACTTGCCACGAATTTCCACCTCGGCACGGTCGGCGGTAGCCATCGGAACGCGTGCCAGGGCAATCGACTTGCTAAGCGTAGGAGAAAAACTACCACTGGTGATCTCTCCTTCGCCAACATTGGCGATACGGACCACTTGGTGAGCGCGCAATACACCGCGCTCTTCCAGCACCAACCCCACCAGTTTGTGCTGCACGCCGGCGGCAAGTTCAGCCTCCAGCGCAGCGCGACCGATGAACTGACGGCTCGCCGGTTCCCAGGCAATGCTCCAGGCCATGTTCGAGGCCAACGGTGAAATATCCTGGTGGATGTCCTGGCCGTAGAGGTTCATGCCGGCTTCCAGGCGCAAGGTATCGCGGGCGCCGAGTCCGATGGGAGGAATACCGGCACCCACCAGGTCGTTGAAGAAACTCGGGGCCTCACGGGCCGGCAGGACAATTTCCAGGCCGTCTTCTCCGGTATAGCCGGTACGGGCAATGAACCAATCACCGTCGGCGCGACCTTCGAAGGGCTTGAGTTGCTGGATCAACTGGCCGCGTGGTTGCGTAACCAGCTCGGCAATCTTGTGCCGGGCCTGGGGGCCTTGGATAGCCAGCATCGCCAGTTCGGCACGCTCGTGCAGCTGCACTGCGTAATCGCCGAGTTGCGCTTGCATCCAGGCCAGGTCCTGGTCGCGTGTCGAGGCGTTGAACACCAACCGGTAACCGTCCTCGACACGATAGATGATCATGTCGTCGACAATGCCGCCGCGCTCGTTGAGCATCGCGCTGTACAACGCGCGACCAGTGTCCTGCAAGCGATCGACGTCGTTGGCCAGCAGGCGCTGCAGCCAGGCTTTGGCCTGGGGGCCGGCTACATCGATCACGGTCATGTGGGATACATCGAACACACCGCAGTCGCGACGCACCTGATGGTGCTCTTCAACTTGCGATCCATAGTGCAAGGGCATATCCCAACCGCCAAAATCGACCATTTTCGCGCCGAGGGCGAGATGAAGGTCATACAGAGGCGTACGCTGTCCCATGGGTTTCTCCTTCCGGGCTTGGCGAAGGTGCGGATGGGTACTGCCACAGCCCGAACGCCTGAAAAAAGAATTTTCCGACGCTCCTAGCTACCCGGTCCGACAGACGGACCGCACCGAATGCCGCGCATTGTATCCGCATGATCCAAGGCTGGCACCTAGGCGTGTGCTCTATTCACTCAGAACGCGTCGATGGGCCGAACGCCGTATCAATCCGATGACTGGCAGCAGCCCCACCAGCACCAGGCTCAGCGCCGGTAGGGCGGCCCGCGCCCACTCCCCTTCGCTGGTCATTTCAAAGATCCGTACCGCCAGCGTGTCCCAGCCAAACGGGCGCATCAGCAAAGTCGCCGGCATTTCCTTGAGCACATCGACGAATACCAGCAGCGCGGCGCTCAGGGTGCCAGGGAGCAGCAACGGCAGATACACTTTGAAAAACAGTCGCGGCCCACTCACCCCGAGACTTCGTGCGGCTTCGGGCAACGACGGGCGAATACGCGCCAGGCTGCTTTCCAACGGGCCGTAGGCCACGGCCAGGAAACGCACCAGGTACGCCAGCAACAGCGCCGACAAACTGCCCAGCAGCAACGGCTTGCCCGCGCCTCCGAGCAGTGTCGACAGCGGGATGACCAGCTCGCGATCCAGATAACTGAACGCAAGCATGATCGATACCGCCAGCACCGAACCGGGCAAGGCGTAGCCCAGGTTCGCCAGACCGACACCGGCGCGGATCGACCGGGTCGGCGCCAGACGTCGAGCGAAGGCAAGCAGCAAGGCGACGCAAACCGTGACAAGTGCCGCGAGTCCGCCCAGGTAGAGGGTATGGAGAATCAACCCGGCGTAACGCTCATCCAGGTCGAAACGACCGCGCTGCCAAAACCAGACCACCAATTGCATGAGCGGAATGACAAACGCACAGGCGAAAACCAGCAGGCACCAGCCGCTGGCCGCCACCGCCTTGAGTCCTCGCAGGTGGTATAGCGCCTGGGCTCGCGGTCGCTCGTTGCCGGCCCGCTGGGCGCCCCGGGCGCGGCGTTCGCCGTAGAGGACCACCATTACCGTCAACAACAGGAGACTGGCCAGCTGGGCTGCGCTGGAAAGGCTGAAAAACCCGTACCAGGTCTTGTAGATGGCCGTGGTGAAGGTGTCGAAGTTGAACACTGATACCGCACCGAAGTCCGCCAGGGTTTCCATCAGCGCCAGCGCCACGCCGGCGCCGATTGCCGGCCTGGCCATCGGCAGCGCCACACGCCAGAACGCCTGCCAAGGCGATTGCCCGAGCACCCGCGCCGCTTCCATCAGGCCCTTGCCTTGCGCCAGGAAAGCGCTTCGCGCCAGCAGGTAGACATAGGGGTAGAACACCAGGACCAGCACCAGGATCACACCGCCAGTGGAACGCACCCGAGGCAGGCGCAGGCCACTGCCAAACCATTCGCGCAGCAACGTTTGCACCGGACCGGCAAAGTCCAGCAGGCCTACGAAGACAAATGCCAATACATAGGCAGGCACCGCGAACGGCAGCATCAGCGCCCAGTCGAGCCATCGACGGCCGGGAAATTCGCAAAGGCTCGTGAGCCAGGCCAGGCTCACGCCCAGCAGCGTCACCCCGACACCCACACCAAAGATCAGCGTGAGGGTGTTACCCAACAGGCGTGGCATCTGGGTGTCCCACAAATGGGACCAGATTTGTAGATCAATGCTCTGCCAGGACAGCAGCAGCACGCTCAAGGGCAACAAGACTAGCGCAGCGACGGCGAAGACCAGGGGATACCAGCGGCGTTGGGCGGGGTGGGTCAAGGAAAGTTCTCGTTCGCGTCATTACTGACAAAGGGCTCATGTGGCAAGGGAGCTTGCTCCCGCTGGGCTACGAAGTAGCCCTAACGATCCGGATCATGCCCCGTCAGATAGACCCGGTCGATAGTTGGGGAGGGCTTTGCCCTGGAGCGCCAGCCCGATCCCGCGGGAGCAAGCTCCCTCGCCACACTTCATCGATGGACTGAGCGATCCCGTCTCAATTCCAGCCAGCACGGTCCATCATGCGGATGGCTTCGGCCTGGCGCTTACCGGCCACTTCCACTGGCAAGGTATCGGCCTTGAACTTGCCCCAGGCAGCGACTTCCTTGGAGGGTGCCACTTTTGGATTCGCCGGAAACTCCTGGTTCACGTCAGCAAAGATACTTTGCGCTTCAGGCGTGGTCATCCATTCCACCAGCTTCTTCGCGGCTTCCGGGTGCGGTGCGTGCTTGGTCAGGCCGATGCCCGAGAGGTTGATGTGCACGCCCCGATCGGCCTGGTTCGGCCAGAACAACTTGACCTTCAGGTCCGGCTTCTGCTGGTGCAGGCGACCGTAGTAATAGGTGTTGACGATGCCGACATCACACTGGCCGGCATTGATCGCTTCAAGCAGCGCAGTGTCGTCGGAGAACACGTCGGTGGAGAGGTTCTTGACCCAACCCTTGAGGATTTCCTCGGTTTTTTCCGCGCCGTGGGTTTCGATCAGCGTCGCGGTCAGGGACTGGTTGTAGACTTTCTTCGACGTCCGCAGGCACAGGCGGCCTTCCCACTCCTTGCCCGCCAGCGCCTCATAAGTGGTCAACTCACCCGGTTTGACCCGGTCAGTGGAATAGGCGATTGTCCGCGCCCGCAGGCTCAGGCCAGTCCAGGCATGGGAGGACGCGCGATATTGAGGCGGGATGTTGGCGTCGATGACCGTCGAGGTGAAGGGCTGCAGGATCCCCATCTGCTCGGCCTGCCAGAGGTTCCCGGCGTCCACGGTGAGCAACAGGTCGGCGGTGGCGTTTTCACCTTCGGCCTTGATCCGCTGCATCAACGGCGCTTCCTTGTCGGTAATGAACTTCACCGCTACGCCGGTCTTCTTGGTATACGCGTCGAAAACCGGTTTGATCAATTCATCGATGCGCGAGGAATAGACCACCACCTCATCGGCGGCCTGGGCCGTGGTAGTGCCAATCAGGGCCAAGGCGAGGGCGGACAGCAGGCGTTTTGTGGCCGACATGGTGGCGATCTCTCGATTGTGAACGAAGCGCAAATGATAAGGACTCACATTTAGCACCACAATCGAACAGTGGGCAGACACGTTTCCAAATGTTGCAACGGTGGGGTCGAGGTAGCGGTTCCGGCCTCATCGCGAGCAGGCTCGCTCCCACATTGACTCGCTTTCACATAACCCTGTGGGAGCGAGCCTGCTCGCGATGAGGTCATGAGCCCCGACACACCTCTCAGGCCCTGGCCAGCTCCGGCAAATCCCCGGTCAACCCCAGCGCCTCGCGCACGAACAACGCCTTGGCTTCAGGCAGGCGGTCCACCAACTTCAGACCGGCGTTGCGCAACCAGCGAACCGGCAACGGATCAGCCTGGAACAACCGCTCGAAACCTTCCATCGCCGCCATCAACGCCAGGTTGTGGGGCATGCGGCGGCGCTCGTAGCGGCTCAATACCTTCATGTCAGCCAAACGTTCGCCACGCCCGGCCGCTTGCAGCAGCACTTCGGCCAGCACGGCGGCATCCAGCAAGCCCAGGTTCACGCCCTGCCCGGCCAGCGGATGGATGGTGTGGGCCGCATCACCGATCAGTGCCAGCCCTTCGGCCACATAGCGCTTGGCATGGCGCTGGCGCAGTGGCACGCACAAGCGCGGGTCGGCGCTCAGTACCGTGCCGAGCTGGCCTTCGAAGGCACGCTCCAGCTCGTTGCAAAACGCAGTGTCATCAAGAGCCATCAAGCGCTGCGCTTCATCGGGAGTGGTGGACCAGACGATCGAACACCAGTCTTCCTGACCCTCGCGGGCCAGTGGCAGAAACGCCAGCGGGCCGTTGTCGGTGAAACGCTGCCAAGCCGTCGTCCGATGAGGACGGGCGCTACGCACGCTGGTGACAATAGCGTGGTGCAGGTAATCCCACTCCCGCGTGGCCACCCCGGTCAGGCGACGCACGGCTGAATTCGCGCCGTCGGCGGCAATCACCAGCGGCGCGCGCAAGGTACGGCCGTCGGCCAGCGTCAGCAGCCAGTCATCACCTGAGCGGCGCATCT
Source organism: Pseudomonas sp. E102 (assembly GCF_052660185.1). Lineage (NCBI taxonomy): Bacteria > Pseudomonadati > Pseudomonadota > Gammaproteobacteria > Pseudomonadales > Pseudomonadaceae > Pseudomonas > Pseudomonas sp. E102. Next base: position 5,232,398 of record NZ_CP084025.1, on the reverse strand, counting down.
GCTCCAGGCGCGCGTTGGCAAGCAGGCCTAAATCACAATCGTGCAGTCGGTCCAGCAGCGCGTCCTGGACGACGCGGTTTTCAACGATATGCCCCAGCACGTCGGCATGCAGACTGGCGGCGGAAAAGTGAATCTGCCCAGTGCCGCTGCCATCCCAGACGTGCATGTCGGTGTATGGGCTGGCCCGTCGGCCGGTGATCCCGTCCCAGACACCCAGGCGTTCGAGGATCCGTTGGCTGGCTGCCGACAGAGCACTGACCCGTGGCTCGAATGCGGCCTGGGCATCAAAGGGCTTGACGCTCATCGGGCTGCCGTCGAGCAGCAGCACTTGCAGGCCACTGCCCTGCAACGCCAGCGCCAGGGCGCTGCCGACCATGCCGGCACCGACAATCAACAGATCTGCACGCAATTCCATGCTTTAAGCCTGTGTTGCTGGCGACATCAGCCGCCGGTGAAAGGAATGATCGGTATCAAGCATCAGGGCGTGTTCCCAAACCCATGGCCTGACGGGCGAACCAGCGCTTGGCGGGCGGCAGCAGGTCCAGGCCCAGCAGGCCGAGATTACGGCCCAGGGACACCAGCGGCAGATCGCTGCTGAACAGCCGCGTCACCCGGTCGGAGAAGCCCACGGTCAAGGCCTGATCCATCCGCTGACGCTCGCGATAGGCTTGCAATACGGTGAAGTCGCCGGGCGTGCTGTCGCTCTCAAGCAAGGTATCGGCCAAGGCCTGGGCGTCACGCAGGGACAGGTTGAAGCCTTGCCCGGCAATCGGATGCAAGCTGTGGGCAGCATTGCCCAGGATGGCCAGGTGCGGACGCACCTGTTCCTCGGCTTCCACCAGCGCCAATGGATAAAGATGACGCGCGCCTACTTGCTTCAGCGTGCCCAGGCGATAGCCGAACACATTCTGCAATTCACTGAGGAAGCTGCGCTCGTCAAGGGCCGCGAGTCGTTGCGCATCCATGCCCTGGCGAGTCCAGACCAATGCACAGCGATTTTCCGGCAGCGGCAACAACGCCATCGGGCCGTCATCGGTGAAGCGCTCGAAAGCCATGCCGTTGTGCGCTTCGCTGGGCGTGATGTTGGCAATCAAGGCGCTCTGGTCGTAGGGACGATTGCGCACCCCGACCCCCATCTGCTCCCGCAGGCCGGAGCGACCGCCGTCGGCCAATACCGCGAGGTTGCATTCCACAACAGTTTCGTCGTCCAGCGTCAGGCGATAGCCCGCGATTTGCGGCTCCATCCGAGCGACCTGCGCGGGGCAGCGCCAACTGACGACATCCTTGTCCAAGCCTTGCCACAGGCATTGGCCGAGCCAGGCATTCTCCACGACGTAGCCAAGGGCCGGCACGCCCTCCTCCATTGCCGACAACCGCGCCGTCGAAAACCGCCCGCGGTCGGACACGTGGATCTGCTTGATCGGCTCGGCCCGGCGGGAAACTTCCTGCCACAGGCCCAAGCGTTGATAAATTTGCCGCGCGCCGAACGAAAGCGCCGACGAGCGCGCATCGTAGCTCGGCTGCCAGGCGTCACCGGGAGCGAAGGGCTCGATCAGCATGATCTTCCAACCCCGTGCCTTGGCACCGGCTTGCAGCGCCAGCGCCAGGCTCGCGCCGACCAGGCCGCCACCGATGATTGCAACGTTGACCCGGTTCATGCCGCTTGAGTCCGTGCGGCGGCCATCAAGGCCTCGATTTCGGCGACCGTCTTCGGTACGCCGCGGGTCAGGATTTCACAACCGGTCTTGGTCACTACCACGTCATCCTCGATGCGCACGCCAATGCCGCGCCATTTCTTCGCTACGCCGCGATTGTCCGGGGCAATGTAGATGCCCGGCTCGACGGTCAAAGTCATTCCGACCTCCAGCACTCGCCACTCGCCACCCACGCGGTATTCGCCCACATCGTGTACATCCATTCCCAGCCAGTGGCCGGCGCGGTGCATGTAGAACGCCCGGTGGGCTTCGCTTGCGATCAGTTCGTCCACTTCGCCTTCCAGCAGCCCCAGGCGGACCAGCCCCTCGGTAATTACCCTGACGGTCGCCTCGTGGGCCTGGTTCCAATGTTTGTTCGGCGCGATTTGCGCAAATGCGGCTTCCTGGGCCGCCAGCACCACTTCGTAGATCGCCTTCTGCTCGGCAGAAAACTTCCCGCTGACCGGCCAGGTGCGGGTGATATCGCTGGCATAACAATCGATTTCGCACCCGGCATCGATCAACACCAGGTCGCCATCCTTGAGCACGGCATCATTTTGCTGGTAATGCAAAATGCAGCTGTTGCGCCCCGCCGCGACGATGGAACCGTACGCCGGCATCTTTGCCCCGCCCTTGCGAAACTCATAATCGAGCTCGGCTTCCAGGCTGTACTCATACAGCCCAGGCCGCGCCGCCTGCATCGCCCGGATATGTGCCTGGGCGGAGATCCGCGCCGCTTCGCGCATCACCTTCACTTCCGCCGCCGATTTATACAGGCGCATGTCGTGCAGCAGATGATCCAGGGCAACGAATTCGTTCGGCGGCTGGGCACCGAGGTGGGCCTTGGAGCGGATCACGTTGATCCACTCCATCAGGTGCCGGTCGAACTCCGGGTTGCTGCCCATGGCCGAGTACACCCGGTCGCGGCCTTCGATCAGCCCCGGCAGGATGTCGTCGATGTCGGTGATGGGGAACGCGTCGTCGGCGCCATAGTCACGGATCGCTCCCTCCTGGCCGGCACGCAGGCCATCCCACATTTCCCGCTCGGCATTGCGCTCGCGGCAGAAGAGGATGTATTCGCCATGGGCCCGGCCGGGCATCAACACGATGACGGCCTGCGGCTCGGGAAAGCCGCTCAGGTATTGGAAATCACTGTCCTGGCGATAGACATGCTCGACGTCGCGGTTGCGGATCGCAACGGCGGCGGCGGGCAGGATTGCGATACTGTTGGGCTCCATCTGCGCCATCAGGGCCTTGCGGCGACGGCTGTATTCCGACTTCGGGATATGAATCATGGGCAGACGGTGTTCCCTTTCAAGCGATCAGTGCAAGGACGGTTTGGCGGCCGGTTCAGCGGTCTTCTTGGTCTCGGTGAACAGGAGCAGAGGCGCGACCCGCAGGTACTCCATCACTTCCATATAGTCGCTTTCGCCGTCGTCGGACTCTTCCAGGGCATCCTGTACCTGGGAAATCGCCGCCAGGTCTTGCAGGACTTCCTTCGCTTCATCGCTCAGGGCGTATTCGCGGCGGGTCAGGCCGAAACCGGCGAGAAAGCCCTGGCACCACTGGCCCAGCGCAGCGGCGCGCTCGCTCAGCGGCGCATCGTCAGTCGGCAGCAGCAGGACGACGGTCATGTCATCGCTGGTCAGCTCGCCCTTGACCATTTCCTGCAGGCCGATGAGCGCATTACGCACGTTGTCCGCCGGCTCGCCTTCGAGCAGCTCGGCGGCGTCGGCCAACCAGCCGTCGGCCTCGAAGCCGGCGCCGGCGCAGCTGCGGCCAAGCAACAGGCCGTGGAGTTCGGCGGGCGAGACAGGATGACCGCTGGTGCTCAGCAGGGTGGCGAACGCTTGATACGGGGAATTCTGAATGGGCATGGGCAGCTAGGCGCCAGACGGCGCTATGTCTAGAATGGAGGCCTTGTATCCTACATCGACAGACTCGCCAAGACCATTAAAGGCTGTGCGACCTTTATCCCCCATCAGACACAATCTTCAGTGGACACAATGGAAGACACCGACCTGCAAGCGCTGATGGCCAGACTCGAGCTGCTAATTGAACGGGTCGAGCAACTTAAGAGCCAAAACGGACTCCTATTAGCTCAGGAAAAAACCTGGCGCGAGGAACGCGCGCACCTCATTGAAAAAAACGAAATCGCCCGGCGTAAGGTCGAATCGATGATTTCGCGCCTCAAGGCCCTGGAGCAAGACTCATGAGTTCAAGCAATAGCGTTACCGTGCAGATCCTCGATAAAGAATATTCGATCATCTGCCCCCAGGAAGAGCGTAGCAACCTGGTGAGTGCCGCCCGTTACCTGGACGGCAAGATGCGCGAGATCCGCAGCAGCGGCAAAGTCATCGGCGCCGATCGCATCGCCGTGATGGCTGCCTTGAACATCACCCACGACCTGCTGCACCGCCAGGATACGCCGGACGTACAGGTCAGCGGCTCGACCCGCGAACAAGTCCGCGACCTGCTGGATCGAGTGGATTTGGTACTGGCCACCGATCCGGACGTCAGCAAGGGCTGATTCGCGAGGCTGCCTGGGGTATACTTGCGTCACTCCCTGGGGTGCTTGCCAGTTGGTGATGTCCCTGAGCCGATACGCACAACCACGGGGGTTGCACGTTGGGGCCGGTGTGCATGTCCGCTTGACGGAAAGCCTTAACGCCTCCTGCAACTTCCACCTTGAACTTTCGGGTTCAAGGGCTAAGCCGACAGCGGTTCATCCGGGGAGCCTGATTCTCGAAACAATGCCAGTCATCATGACTGGCATTGTCGTTTCTGGCGTTTGGCATTTCTGGCGCCGTTGTTTGCGGTTACGCTGTTTCGATGCCACCGCCTCGGAAACCTCGATATGACCGAACCTGCGTTGCCGACCCGCCCGCAACTTCGCCGCCTGCTGCGCCAGGCGCGTCGCTCCCTGACCCCGGCCCAGCAACGGGACGCCGCCCAAGGCCTCTACAGGCAACTGGCCCAGCACCCGCTGTTTCGCCGCGCGCGACACATCGCCCTGTACCTGCCCAACGACGGCGAGATCGATCCACGCCTGCTACTGCGCGCGGCCCAGCGTCGGGGCAAGGCGACGTACCTGCCGGTGCTCAGCCCATGGCCGCAGACGAAAATGGTTTTCCAGCGAATCCATCCCGGCGAGAAGATGCAGCCCAATCGCTTTCGCATCCCGGAACCACGCAAGAATATAGCCCGGCAACGCAAGGTCTGGACGTTGGACCTGGTGCTGTTGCCGCTGGTCGGGTTTGACGATGCCGGGGGTCGGCTGGGCATGGGCGGGGGATTCTACGATCGCAGCCTGGCGTATCTGTCGCGCCGCAAACAATGGCGCAAGCCGACCTTGCTGGGGCTGGCCCACGAATGCCAACGGGTCGAGCGATTGGTACAGGCAAGCTGGGACGTGCCGCTGCAAGGAACAGTCAGCGACAGGCGTTGGTACATCGCATGATAGGCGCCACCGGAATCAGCGGCGCCTGAAAGAAAGCGCTCAGCGCTTGAGCGATGGGGCAGGCTGGGCGATGTTCATCGGAACATCGTTCTTGCTGCTCCACAAGCTCTGGGCGTAACCCGTGGTCACGACACCCAGGCCGAACAGAATGACCAGTATCCACAACAAATCCGGTTTGCGTTTCATCGATTGCCCCCCTCAAGGCATATCACACACGATGACAGCAGCGGTTTTCTTATTGGCCGTGCAGCAGCGTCAAGCTTGGAAGGCCGGCATTTTGCGATAACCCGGACCCACACGCAAACTCTGGCGTCAACCGACTGTCGGTTTGTCATAAAATCGCTGAACTATTTTTAACTATATCGCCCAGGAGTAGAAATCATGGCTTATTGGCTGATGAAATCCGAGCCCGACGAATTGTCCATCCAGGGCTTGGAAAAGCTCGGCCAAGCTCGCTGGGACGGAGTTCGCAACTATCAGGCACGCAATTTCCTGCGCGCCATGGCAGAAGGCGATTTATTTTTTTTCTATCACTCCAGCTGCCCGGAGCCTGGCATCGCGGGCACCGGAAAAATCATCAAGGCCGCCTACCCCGATCCCACGGCGCTGGAGCCTGACAGCCACTACTTCGACGCCAAGGCCAGCCCGGAGAAAAACCCCTGGACCGCGATCGACGTGGCCCATGTCGAAACGTTTCGCCACGTCCTGAAGCTCGACCACCTCAAGCAACAGACCGCCCTGGCAGAAATGCCGCTGGTGCAGAAAGGCTCGCGACTGTCAGTGATGCCGGTGACGGCGGAGCAATGGGCGGCGGTGATTGCTCTGAAGCCTTGAGTGATTCGCTGTCCGGTAGGCCACCATCGCGAGCAAGCCCGCTCCCACAGGGAATCTCGGTTGCTCACTGTTCATTGGAGATCCTGTGGGAGCGAGCCTGCTCGCGAAAGGGCCCGCCTGGTTACCACAAGACTTATTGAATGATCAGGTTGTTGAACAACAGATCCTCAACCATCGGCTTGCCGGTCTCGTCGTTCATCACTTGCTGGGTCTGCTTCAACGCTTCCTGACGCAGCTTTTCCTTGGCTTCAAGGTTGTTCATGGTCTCGGTCGTCTGCTGAGCGAACAGCGCCACCAACTGGTTGCGAATCAACGGCTCGTTCGCTTTCACCGCCGCAGCGGCAGCATCGCCGGTCACGCGCAAGGCGACGTCAGCCTTGTAGACCTTCAGCTTGGTCGTACCATCCAGCCCATAGTTGCCCACGAACGGCGGGCTCAACGTGATGTAACTGACCTTGGGTGCCTCGCCTTCCTTGCTCTCTTCGGCCATCGCCGCCACAGGCAGCGACAGGGCCAGCATCAACATCATCCACGCTTTCACATTCCACTCCTCATCCGGTTTGCGGCCCAGCATACCGACCCGCCGTCCAAGCACAAGCTTATGGCTGGCTATCAGGGCGGGGCATGCTCGTTGACCCGTTGACTCTCACACCTACACTTATCGGCCATCACTCCCAAAGGAATAGCCCTGATGAAAGCCGTGCTGTGCAAAGAATTCGGTCCCGCCGAATCGCTGGTGCTGGAAGACGTCGCCAGCCCTGTCGCAAAGAAGAATGAAGTGTTGCTGGATGTGCACGCCGCCGGGGTGAATTTTCCTGACACGCTGATCATCGAGGGCAAATATCAGTTCAAGCCGCCCTTCCCGTTTTCCCCGGGTGGCGAAGCGGCCGGGGTCATCAGCGAAGTAGGGGAAAAGGTCAGCCACCTGAAAGTCGGTGATCGGGTCATGGCCCTGACCGGCTGGGGCAGCTTCGCCGAGCAAGTAGCGGTACCGGGCTACAACGTGCTGCCGATTCCCTCCGCCATGGATTTCAACACCGCGGCCGCGTTCAGCATGACCTACGGCACGTCAATGCACGCCCTCAAGCAGCGCGCCAACCTGAAGCCCGGAGAAACCCTGCTGGTGCTCGGTGCCTCCGGCGGGGTCGGCCTGGCGGCGGTGGAAATCGGCAAGGCCATGGGTGCGCGAGTCATCGCGGCCGCCAGCAGCGCGGAAAAACTCGCCGTGGCAAAGGCCGCCGGTGCTGACGAGTTGATCAACTACAACGAAACCAGCCTGAAGGACGAAATCAAGCGCCTCACCGACGGCCAGGGCGCCGATGTCATCTACGACCCGGTGGGCGGCGACCTGTTCGACCAGGCCGTGCGCGCCATCGCCTGGAACGGCCGGTTGTTGGTGGTTGGCTTTGCCAGCGGGCGCATTCCCGAATTGCCGGTGAACCTGGCCTTGCTCAAGGGCGCCTCGGTGGTCGGTGTGTTCTGGGGCTCCTTCGCCCAGCGCCAGCCCCAGGACAACGCCGCCAACTTCCAGCAGCTGTTCGGCTGGTTCGCCGAAGGCAAGCTCAAGCCGCTGGTGTCGCAGGTCTACCCGCTGGACGATGCCGCCCAGGCGATCAATGACTTGGGGCAGCGCAAGGCGGTCGGCAAGGTGGTGGTGCAGGTTCGCTGATTGGCTGCGATTCTCTTTCTTCTGTACCGGGTCGAAGCCCTACGACCCGGCTTCGCCATTCCCGCAACGCCCTTCATTTATATCTGAGCGACATGTTCATAAAAGAACATGCCAAATCCAGCATTTCCACTGTTTTGCTGATTCGAACCAATGCTATTTTCGGTAACGAAACTGTAACATTCGCATCCGCAGTCAAAACAAGAATTCTGGAGCACTTGAATGTTTGCTTTCTTTCGACCCGCCGCACATCAGGCAACCCTGCCTGAAGAAAAAATAGACAGCACCTACCGACGCCTTCGCTGGCAGATCTTCGCGGGGATTTTCATCGGCTATGCCGGTTACTACCTGCTGCGCAAGAACTTCTCCCTGGCCATGCCCTACCTCATCGACGAGGGCTACACCCGTGGTCAACTCGGCCTGGCCATGTCGGCCATCGCGATTGCCTATGGCTTGTCGAAGTTCTTGATGGGCCTGGTGTCCGACCGCTCGAACCCCCGCTATTTCCTGCCATTCGGCTTGCTGGTATCAGCCGGCGTGATGTTCATTTTCGGTTTTGCGCCCTGGGCGACGTCCAGCGTGACGATCATGTTCATCCTGCTGTTCATCAACGGCTGGGCACAAGGCATGGGCTGGCCGCCGAGCGGACGGACCATGGTGCACTGGTGGTCGCAGAAGGAACGCGGCGGCGTGGTGTCGGTGTGGAACGTGGCGCACAACGTCGGCGGCGGCCTTATCGGCCCGTTGTTCCTGCTGGGCATGGGCTGGTTCAATGACTGGCATGCGGCATTTTATGTGCCCGCTACCGTAGCACTTGCCGTAGCGGTGTTTGCCTTCGCGACCATGCGCGACACCCCGCAATCGGTGGGCCTGCCGCCGATCGAGAAGTACAAGGACGATTATCCGGAAGGCTACGACGACAGCCACGAAAAGGAATTCAGCGCCAAGGAAATTTTCGTCAAGTACGTGCTGCGCAACAAGATGCTCTGGTACATCGCCATGGCTAACGTCTTCGTCTACCTGCTGCGCTACGGGGTGCTGGACTGGGCGCCGACCTACCTGAAGGAAGCCAAGGGCTTCACGGTGGACAAGAGCTCCTGGGCCTATTTCTTCTACGAGTGGGCCGGTATTCCCGGCACGCTGCTGTGTGGCTGGATGTCGGACAAGATCTTCCGTGGCAATCGTGGCCTGACCGGCATGGTATTCATGGCCCTGGTGACCGTGGCCACCCTGGTGTACTGGCTGAACCCGGCCGGCAACCCGACCGTCGATATGATTGCCCTGGTATCCATCGGCTTCCTGATCTATGGCCCAGTCATGCTGATCGGCTTGCAGGCATTGGAACTGGCGCCGAAAAAAGCCGCCGGCACCGCCGCCGGTTTCACCGGCCTGTTCGGGTACCTGGGTGGTTCGGTCGCGGCCAGCGCCGCCATGGGCTATACCGTCGACCATTTCGGCTGGGACGGCGGTTTTGTACTGCTGGTCGGCGCTTGTCTGCTGGCGATGGCGTTCCTTGCGCCAACCTTGTGGCACAAGCAGATCGCCAGTCAGAGCCGCGAAGCGGTCGCCTGATCCCACATTGATTGGCAGCGCTTGAGCCGCGCCTCCAGGTTCCGGTCTGGCATGGCGTGGCTGCGCAGGGCGTGGACGGTCTGCTCGACATAATCGCGAGTGGTGCCGTAACGCCCACAGGCGCTTTCAAAGACCTGGCTCAGCACATGGTCCGGCAAGTTGCCGGCATAGCTCGGCAGGTGTCGCTCCAACACAAAACCCAAGGCTTGCACCCGGCTGCCATCCTCGAGACGGCAACTGAGCCAGTGCGGGCGATAGGACGGCACCGGCATTTCCCGCTGCCACAACGCGAACAGCGAATCCTCGAGGTTTTCCTCCGGCAGCCGGTAGGCGAAACCGCTGCACGAACCGCCGCGATCCAGTCCGAACACCAACCCTGGCAACTCCGGAGTGCCGCGATGTTCGTGGGACCACAGGTATAAACCGCGATGGTAGCCATGGACCCGACCGCGCACGCGCTCCACCGCCGTGCATTCCGGCCGCCAGATCAATGAACCGTACGCGAACAACCAGACCGGACCGCCCTGGTGGAGACTCATGGTCAATCGCATCGAGGCGAGTAGTTGTTCATGGGTCAGCTGCGCACCCAGCTCGAGTCGTGGCGGGTACAGGGCGCAGGTAATGGCGGATTCGATAGCGGTCATGGCCGTTAGCGGTTGGCTTCTCAGAAAATAAAGGGACGCCAGTGTGTTGACGTTCGTGAGGAGCGAGGCAAGTTAAATGCCAGCCCGACGCTATATACGTTATCGGTATCTGGCCGGCCAACTAAATACCGAAACGCAATATATGAAGTTATATCGAGGGCGATCAGGGCTTTTGTGGCGAGGGAGCTTGCTCCCGCTCGGTTGCGCAGCGACCGCCTCTTTTGGGACTGCTTCGCCCGAGGCGTCGGACCGGTCCAGCGGGAGCAAGCTCCCTCGCCACAACGGCACAGCTCAAGGCTCGGTTGGGTCAAGCCCTTGGCGCATACGCAAACACATCGGCGCGCATCTGGTGAGCGTCCATGCCGGCTTCCACCAGGGCGTCGAGGGTGGCATAGATCATGGCCGGCGAGCCGCTGGCGTAGACGTGCACACCAGAAAGGTCGCTGATGTCCTCACACACCGCCTCATGGAGCATCCCGCAGCGCCCTTCCCAGCCACACAAGTCGCTGACGACTTTATGCAGGAACAGGTTCGGCAGTTTTTTCCATTCGTCCCAATGCTCGATTTCGTAGAAATCTTCCGGTCGCCGTACGCCCCAATACAGATGCACCGGGTGCTTGAAGCCCGCCGCGCGGCAGTGCTCGATCAAGCTGTGCATCTGCGCCATGCCGGTCCCGGCAGCGATCAGCACGAGCGGACCGTCAGGAAGCTCGGACAGGTGGGTGTCGCCAAACGGCATCTCGATGCGCACATTGGGGTTGCGCTGCAGTTGCTCCAGGAGCTTTTGCGCACTGCTTTCGCGCACCAGCACGTGTAGTTGCAGGTCGCGCCCCGAGTGCGGCGCCGAAGCGAGGGAGAAGGCTGATTTTTCACCGTTGTCGCGCTCGATCAACAGGTATTGCCCGGCGTGGTAGCGCGGCGGTTTGCCCGCTGGCGCGCGCAAGCGTACCCGCCAGACGTCGCCGCCCACTTCAACGCATTCGCTGACCTGGCACGCCAGGTTGCGCACCGGCAGCTCGCCCGGTGCCAACACGCCATCCCACAACACCACGCAGTCCTCCAGCGGCTCGGCGATGCACGTGAAGATCTCGCCATGGTCACGCACTTCACCGGCCTGCTCCACGCGACCTTCCACCAACAATGCGCCACAGACATGGCAGTTGCCATTACGACAGCTTTGGGGGCAGTCGTAGCCCAGACGCCGCGCGCCGTCGAGAATCCGCTCGGCCGGCTGTATCTCCAGCACCGCGCCGGAAGGCTGCAAGGTTACACGCATCAATCTATTCCTAACTGATTCCAAATGGCATCGATCCGTTGGGTAACGGCTTCATCCTTGACGATAACCCGACCCCACTCGCGGGTGGTTTCACCGGGCCATTTATGCGTGGCATCGAGCCCCATCTTCGACCCGAGGCCGGATACCGGCGAGGCGAAGTCGAGGTAGTCGATCGGCGTGTTCTCGATCATCACCGTGTCGCGCTTGGGGTCCATGCGCGTCGTGATGGCCCAGATCACGTCGTTCCAATCCCGTGCGTTGATATCGTCGTCGGTGACGATAACGAACTTGGTGTACATGAACTGTCGTAAAAACGACCAGACGCCCAGCATCACTCGCTTGGCGTGCCCAGGATACGACTTCTTCATCGTCACCACGGCCATGCGATAGGAACAACCTTCGGGCGGCAAGTAGAAATCGGTGATTTCCGGAAACTGCTTCTGCAGGATCGGCACGAACACTTCGTTCAGCGCCACGCCAAGAATCGCCGGCTCATCAGGCGGACGACCGGTGTAGGTGCTGTGGTAGATCGGCTTGATCCGGTGAGTGATGCGCTCGACAGTGAACACCGGGAAGCTGTCTACCTCGTTGTAATAACCGGTGTGATCGCCGTAGGGACCTTCATCGGCCATTTCGCCGGGGTGGATCACGCCTTCAAGGATGATTTCTGCGGTGGCCGGCACTTGCAAATCGTTGCCCCGGCACTTCACCAGCTCCGTACGGTTGCCGCGCAGCAGGCCGGCAAACGCATATTCGGAGAGGCTGTCGGGCACGGGCGTGACAGCGCCGAGGATGGTCGCCGGATCGGCGCCCAACGCGACCGACACCGGGAATGGCTGGCCGGGATGCTTTTCGCACCACTCCCGATAATCCAGCGCGCCGCCCCGATGGCTCAGCCAGCGCATGATGACCTTGTTGCGGCCAATCACCTGCTGACGGTAGATACCCAGGTTCTGACGGTCCTTGTTCGGGCCTTTGGTGACGGTCAGGCCCCAGGTGATCAGCGGCCCGACGTCGCCCGGCCAGCAGGTCTGCACCGGAAGCATGGCCAGGTCGACATCGTCACCCTCGACCACCACTTCCTGGCAGACCGCGTCCTTGACCACCTTCGGCGCCATGGAAATGATCTTGCGGAAAATCGGCAGCTTGGACCAAGCGTCCTTCAGCCCTTTCGGCGGCTCGGGCTCCTTGAGGAACGCCAGCAGCTTGCCAATCTCGCGCAGCTCGCTGACCGCCTCGGCGCCCATGCCCAGGGCCACGCGCTCCGGCGTGCCAAACAGGTTGCCCAGCACCGGAATGTCATAACCCGTGGGGTTTTCAAACAGCAGCGCCGGGCCTTTTGCGCGCAGGGTGCGGTCGCAGACCTCGGTCATTTCCAGGACGGGTGACACCGGCACCTGGATGCGCTTGAGTTCGCCGCGCTGTTCCAGACCGCTGATAAAGTCGCGCAAGTCGCGATACTGCATGCAAAAGCCTCATGGTGTCCGTGGCGTTCGGGGGCCCGAGTTTAACGCCGCCCGTCCAGAATAGTGAATGCACGGACAGCAAAAAGCCGGGTTTCCCCGGCTCTTGCTGGCCTGCTCGATTTACTTGCGTTTCATCGACAGGAAGAACTCATCGTTGGTCTTGGTCGTTTTCAGCTTGTCGACCAGGAACTCGATGGCCGCGACTTCATCCATCGGATGCAGCAGCTTGCGCAGGATCCACATGCGCTGCAACTCGTCATCGGCCGTCAGCAATTCTTCGCGACGGGTACCGGAACGGTTGATGTTGATGGCCGGGAATACACGTTTCTCGGCGATGCGACGGTCCAGGGGCAGTTCCATGTTACCGGTACCCTTGAACTCTTCGTAGATCACTTCGTCCATCTTCGAGCCGGTTTCGACCAGCGCGGTGGCGATGATGGTCAGCGAGCCGCCTTCTTCGATGTTCCGCGCGGCGCCAAAGAAACGCTTCGGCTTTTCCAGGGCATGGGCATCGACACCACCGGTCAGTACCTTGCCGGAACTCGGGATGACGGTGTTGTAGGCACGGGCCAGACGGGTGATGGAGTCGAGCAGAATCACCACGTCCTTCTTGTGCTCGACCAGGCGCTTGGCCTTCTCGATCACCATTTCGGCAACCTGCACGTGACGGGTCGGCGGCTCGTCGAACGTCGAGGCAACCACTTCGCCGCGCACGGTGCGCTGCATCTCGGTCACTTCTTCCGGACGCTCATCGATCAGCAACACGATCAGGTGGACTTCAGGGTTGTTACGGGCGATGTTGGCCGCGATGTTCTGCAGCATGATCGTCTTGCCCGCCTTCGGCGGCGCCACGATCAGGCCACGCTGGCCCTTGCCGATAGGTGCGCACAGGTCGATGACACGACCGGTGAGGTCTTCGGTGGAACCGTTGCCGGCTTCCATCTTCATGCGCACGGTCGGGAACAGCGGAGTCAGGTTCTCGAAGAGAATCTTGTTCTTCGCGTTTTCCGGACGGTCGAAGTTGATGGTGTCGACCTTGAGCAGTGCGAAGTAACGCTCGCCTTCCTTAGGAGGGCGGATCTTGCCAACGATGGTGTCACCGGTGCGCAAGTTGAAGCGACGGATCTGGCTCGGCGAGACGTAGATATCGTCCGGGCCGGCGAGATAGGAAGCGTCTGCGGAGCGGAGGAAGCCGAAGCCGTCCTGGAGAATCTCCAGCACGCCATCACCGGAGATTTCCTCGCCGCTTTTCGCGTGCTTCTTGAGCAGGGAGAAAATCACGTCCTGCTTGCGCGAACGGGCCATATTTTCTATGCCCATCTGTTCGGCCAATTCGAGCAGTTCGGTAATCGGCTTTTGCTTGAGTTCAGTCAGATTCATATAGGAATGACGTAATCATTTATGGAGGGGAAAATTAAGCTTTTGGCTTAATGAGGCCGCGCCGCGGAGAAGGCGACAGGATCGCGTACTTATTCGAAAGGAGAGCGTCGGCGACGGCTTGCAGGGGGCAATGGAGAAACCAGTGCGGGGCCGAATGTAACACCTGGATTTGCGAGCGTCTAGCCCCGGATAACGAAAAAGCCCCGCGATTTGCGGGGCTTTTGGCAAGGCATTCGACGCTTAGATGTTGGCGTCGAGGAACGCGGCCAGTTGCGACTTCGACAGCGCGCCGACCTTGGTGGCTTCGACGTTGCCGTTCTTGAACAGCATCAGGGTCGGAATACCACGCACGCCATGCTTGGCCGGGGTTTCCTGGTTTTCGTCGATGTTCAGCTTGGCAACGGTCAGCTTGCCCTTGTAGGTCTCGGCAATTTCGTCCAGGACCGGAGCGATCATTTTGCAAGGACCGCACCACTCAGCCCAATAGTCGACCAGCACTGCGCCTTCGGCTTTGAGTACGTCAGCTTCGAAGCTAGCGTCGCTAACGTGTTTGATCAGATCGCTGCTCATGGAAATCTCCGGGGTAATCAGCAAAAAAACGTGGCCCATCATAGCTGCCCTTCCCAGGTTCAGGAAGCCGCAGTTGATTGAGTCTCCCTATGGTGACCGATGGGTTTACGTATGGCCCACGTCAGGAAGCGGTCGGGGCGATAAAGGAAATACCGGTGCGCAACGCAGCATTACGTACATGTTCTTGCATGGTTTTGTGCGCCGAAACCGATGCGCGACGGGCCAGGGCGCGAAGGATCTTGCGGTGTTCCTGCCACGTTTCCATCGCCCGCTCCGCCCTGATGAACGGTAGCTTCTGACTCTCAAGGAAGATATCGGCGCTGGCGGTGAGAATGCTCAACATCGCCTGGTTGCCGCTGGCCAGCAGAATGCGCCGGTGAAATTCGAAATCCAGTTGTGCCGCTGCGTCGAACTCCCCGGCCTTCAATTCGCGGCGCATGGCCTCGACGTTGTCATCCAGTGCGTCGAGTTCATCGGCGCTCAACGTCACGGCCGCCAATCCGGCCGCGAAACCTTCAAGGGCATAGCGCAGCTGGAAGATATCCACCGGCGAGGCCTGGGCGGCGAACGGCCAGCGCGCTGTCGAGTCGTCGCGCGCGACCTGCGCTGCCCCCTGGACGAAAACGCCCCTACCCGGTTGGACGCTGATCAACCCCAGGGCGCTCAACGATGACAGCGCCTCGCGCAGAGACGCCCGGCTGACCCCCAGTTGCAAGGCCAGGTCCCGTTGAGAGGGCAGCGCATCGCCCGGGCCGAAGCCTTCGTCGACGATGAGTTTGCGGATGGCTTGCAGCGCCACTTCAGGCACGGCACGAGCGATGGAATTCATGGTTTTCCAGACAACCCGGACGAATGAGCGGCTAGTTGTAAAGCTATTCGAAGCCCCCGGCAAGTCGTGCCCCAGCGGGGTTCGGCCGCCCGAAGCGACGCTCGATAACGGTGCGAAAAACCACCCAACTGTTCAGACCAGTCAGACCGACCGGTGCCTGCAAAACCGTGGCTTTGGCGGACAGACGCCCGGTTTGGCATGCCCTGTGCTGTGTCCGATCGGAGAAATCACACCATCGACCGCGGAGATTCACCATGATCCAGCGTTGCAGCGTCCTGCTCACTGCCCTGTTTGCCAGCCTGATGCTTTGCCAATTGCCCGCCCACGCCGATGGCCTGGAAGACGTGGTAAAACGCGGCACGCTCAAGGTCGCGGTGCCCCAGGATTTTCCACCGTTCGGTTCGGTCGGCCCGGACATGAAGCCGCGCGGCCTGGATATCGACACGGCGAAACTGCTGGCCGACCAGCTCAAGGTCAAACTGGAATTGACGCCGGTCAACAGCACCAACCGCATCCCTTTCCTGACCACAGGCAAGGTCGACCTGGTGATTTCCAGCCTGGGCAAGAATCCGGAGCGTGAAAAGGTCATCGATTTCTCCAGCGCCTATGCGCCCTTCTACCTCGCCGTGTTCGGCCCGCCCGATGCCGCAATCACCGGCCTGGACGACCTCAAGGGCAAGACCATCAGCGTCACCCGTGGCGCTATCGAGGACATCGAGTTGACCAAGGTCGCCCCCGAAGGCGCCACCATCAAGCGTTTCGAAGACAACAACTCGACGATCGCCGCCTACCTGGCCGGTCAGGTGGACCTGATCGCCAGCGGTAACGTGGTGATGGTCGCCATCAGCGAGCGCAACCCCAAGCGCGTCCCGGCGCTGAAAGTGAAACTCAAGGATTCTCCGGTCTACGTGGGCGTGAACAAGAACGAGCCGGCGTTGCTGGACAAGGTCAACCAGATTCTCGCCACCGCCAAGACGGACGGAAGCCTGGAAAAGAACGCGCAGACCTGGCTCAAGCAACCGCTGCCGGCCGACCTCTGATCGTCCTTTGAGAGGCTGAGCATGGCTTACCAGTTCGATTTTCTGCCGGTGGTGCAAAACACCGAGCTGCTGTTGCGCGGTGCGCTGTTCACCGTGGAACTGACAGCCATCGGCGCGTTGCTCGGGGTTGGCCTGGGCATCGTCGGCGCGGTGGTGCGGGCGTGGAATATCCGTCCGTTCGCGGCGGTCTTTGGCGTGTACGTGGAGCTGATCCGCAACACGCCGTTCCTGGTCCAACTGTTTTTCATCTTCTTCGGCTTGCCGTCCCTTGGCTTGCAGATTTCCGAGTGGCAAGCGGCGGTGCTGGCGATGGTGCTCAACCTGGGGGCGTATTCCACCGAGATCATCCGGGCCGGTATCCAGGCCATTGCACGAGGGCAACTGGAAGCCGCCGCGGCGTTGGCGATGAGCCGCTTCGAAGCGTTCCGCCACGTGGTGCTGCTGCCGGCGCTGGGCAAGGTCTGGCCGGCCTTGAGCAGCCAGATCATCATCGTGATGCTCGGCTCGGCGGTCTGTTCGCAGATCGCCACCGAAGAGCTGAGTTTCGCCGCCAACTTCATCCAATCGCGCAATTTCCGCGCCTTTGAAACCTACGCACTGACGACGCTGATCTACCTGTGCATGGCACTGCTGATCCGCCAGTTCCTGAATTGGGTCGGGCGTCGCTACATCGCCAGGAGCAGCCAATGAGCGATTTCACGTTCTGGGACGTGGTGCGCAACCTGCTCACCGGCCTGCAATGGACTCTGGCGCTTTCGCTGGTGGCGTTTATCGGCGGTGGTGTGGTCGGCTTGTTGGTGATGGTGCTGCGCATCTCCAAACGCGCCCTGCCCCGCAACATTGCGCGCACGTATATCGAGCTGTTCCAAGGCACGCCGCTGTTGATGCAGCTGTTTTTGGTGTTCTTCGGCGTGGCCCTGGCCGGGGTGGAGATTTCGCCGTGGATGGCGGCGGCGATTGCCCTGACGCTGTTCACCAGCGCTTACCTGGCGGAGATCTGGCGCGGTTGTGTCGACTCGATTGCCAACGGCCAATGGGAAGCCTCCGCGAGCCTGGCCCTCAACCCGTTGGAGCAGTTGCGCTACGTGATCCTGCCCCAGGCCCTGCGCATCGCCGTGGCGCCGACCGTGGGCTTTTCCGTGCAGGTGGTCAAGGGCACGGCCGTGACGTCGATCATCGGTTTTACCGAACTGACCAAGACCGGCGGCATGCTCGCCAACGCCACGTTCGAGCCGTTCATGGTGTATGGCCTGGTCGCCCTCGGTTATTTCCTCCTTTGCTACCCCCTGTCCCTCAGCGCGCGCTACCTGGAAAGGAGACTGCATGCCTCTGCTTAGAATTTCCGCCCTGCATAAATACTACGGCGATCACCATGTGCTCAAAGGCATCGACCTGAGTATCGAAGAAGGCCAGGTGGTGGCGATCATCGGTCGCAGCGGCTCGGGCAAATCCACCCTGCTGCGCACCCTCAATGGCCTGGAATCGATCAACGATGGCGTGATCGAAGTGGACGGCGAATACCTCGACGCGGCCCGCGCCGACCTGCGCAGCCTGCGGCAGAAAGTCGGGATGGTGTTCCAGCAGTTCAATCTGTTCCCGCACCTGACCGTCGGCGAAAACGTCATGCTCGCGCCGCAGGTTGTACAAAAAGTGCCCAAGGCCAAGGCGGTGGAACTGGCCCGCCAGATGCTCGAACGGGTCGGGCTCGGCGAAAAATTCGACGCCTTCCCCGACCGCTTGTCTGGCGGGCAGCAGCAACGGGTGGCGATCGCCCGTGCCTTGGCGATGTCGCCGAAAGTCTTGCTTTGCGATGAAATCACCTCGGCGCTGGACCCAGAGCTGGTCAACGAAGTGCTCAGCGTAGTGCGGCAACTGGCCAAGGAAGGCATGACACTGATCATGGTCACCCATGAAATGCGTTTCGCCCGGGAAGTGGGCGACAAACTGGTGTTCATGCACCAGGGCAAGGTGCGCGAGGTGGGTGATCCCAAGCTGCTGTTCGCCGATCCGCAGACGGCGGAGCTGGCGAACTTCATCGGGACGGTGGAGCCTGCCTGATTTTTGCTGCCAAAGAACACTCTGTGAACGGCTCTGGATCAAGGGTTTGGATCAGGTGCGTTGGCGTAGGCGGTCGATCGTGGCAGGATGGCAAGGTTATCGACCGAGACTCTCTGACCATGCCGCCATCCCAAGCCAAGAATCTGTCCCTGATCGCCGCTATCGACCTGGGCTCCAACAGCTTCCATATGGTCGTCGCGAAGGCCCAGAACGGGGAAATCCGCATTCTTGAGCGGCTCGGTGAAAAGGTTCAGCTGGCCGCCGGGATCGACGAAGAACGCAGGTTGAGCGAGGAGTCCATCCAACGCGGGCTCGATTGCCTCAAGCGATTCGCCCAGTTGATCAACGGCATGCCCTTGGGCGCGGTGCGGATCGTGGGCACCAACGCCCTGCGCGAGGCGCGCAACCGTGGCGAGTTCATCCATCGCGCCGAAGCGATCCTCGGCCATCCGGTGGAAGTCATTTCCGGCCGTGAAGAGGCCCGCCTGATCTACCTCGGCGTTTCCCACACCCTGGCTGACACCCCCGGCAAACGCCTGGTGGCGGACATTGGCGGTGGCAGCACCGAGTTCATCATCGGCCAGCGCTTCGAACCGCTGTTGCGCGAAAGCCTCCAGATGGGTTGCGTCAGCTACACCCAGCGTTATTTCCGCGACGGCAAGATCACCCCGGCCCGCTATGCCCAGGCGTACACCGCAGCTCGCCTGGAAATCATGAGCATCGAACATGCCTTGCACCGGTTGACCTGGGACGAAGCCATCGGCTCCTCGGGGACCATCCGCGCCATCGGCCTGGCACTCAAGGCTGGCGGCCACGGCACCGGTGAAGTCAACGCCGAGGGCCTGGCCTGGCTCAAGCGCAAGGTGTTCAAGCTCGGCGATTCGGACAAGATCGACTTCGAGGGCATCAAGCCTGATCGCCGGGCGATTTTCCCGGCGGGACTGGCGATCCTCGAGGCGATCTTCGATGCGCTCGAATTGCAGCGCATGGACCATTGCGAAGGCGCCCTGCGTGAGGGCGTGCTCTACGACTTGCTCGGGCGGCATCATCACGAAGACGTGCGCGAACGCACCCTGGGCTCGCTCATGGAGCGTTATCACGTCGACCAGGAGCAGGCGGCGCGGGTCGAGCGCAAGGCGCTGCATGCCTTCGACCAGGTGGCCGACGATTGGGACCTGAACAACGGCGTTTGGCGCGAACTGCTGGGTTGGGCCGCCAAGGTGCATGAAGTGGGCCTGGACATCGCCCACTACCATTACCACAAGCACGGCGCCTACCTGATCGAGCACTCGGACCTGGCGGGTTTCTCACGCGAAGACCAGCAAATGCTGGCGCTATTGGTACGTGGTCATCGACGCAATATTCCCAAGGACAAATTTGCCGAATTTGGCGGTGACGGCATCAAGCTGATTCGCCTGTGCGTGCTGTTGCGCTTCGCGATCCTGTTCCACCACATCCGTGGCACCCAGCAAATGCCCCAGGTTACCCTGCACGCCGACGGCGATCAGTTGGATGTGATATTCCCCGAAGGCTGGCTGGACGAGAACCAACTGACCCAGGCGGACTTTGCCCAGGAAGCCGAATGGCTGACGCGGGTGGGGATTTTGCTGAACATTCACTGAGTCCAGCAACAACACAAATCTCTTGTGGCGAGGGGATTTATCCCCGCTGGGCTGCAAAGCAGCCCCTGTAAATCCGGGCTCAGTGGATCTGACAAACCGCGCTGCAGGCTTTAGGGCTGCTGCGCAGCCCAACGGGGATAAATCCCCTCGCCACAGCAAGCTCCCTCGCCACAGGGGGAGCCGTCCCTCGCCGCAGACCTTAACTAACCGCCAACACCGGGCTGCTCAAGCGCTCCAGCAAAGTCGCCTGGGCGCTGCGCGGGTTCTGGTTGCCGGTCGGTGTGTTGCGGATGTAGCGACCGTCCGACTGCAAGCTCCAGCTGTGAGTGTTGTCGGTGAGGTAACTCTCCAGCTCTTTCTTGACCCGCAGGATCAGCTTCTTGCCCTCCACCGGGAAGCAGGTCTCGACGCGCTTGTCGAGGTTGCGCTCCATCCAGTCGGCACTGGAAAGAAACATCTGCTCTTCGCCACCATTGAGGAAATAGAACACCCGCGTGTGCTCCAGGAAACGCCCGATGATCGAGCGCACGTGGATGTTATGGGACACCCCCGGGATACCCGGGCGCAGGCAGCACATGCCACGCACCACCAGGTCGATGCGCACGCCCGACTGGCTGGCCTTGTACAACGCACGGATGACTTTCGGATCGGTCAACGAGTTGAACTTGGCGATGATGTGCGCAGGCTTGCCGTCCAGGGCGAACTGGGTTTCCCGGGCGATCATGTCGAGCATGCCCTTCTTGAGGGTGAACGGTGCATGCAGCAGCTTCTTCATCCGCAACGTCTTGCCCATGCCGATCAACTGGCTGAACAACTTGCCGACGTCTTCACACAAGGCGTCGTCGGACGTCAGCAAGCTGTAGTCGGTGTACAGGCGGGCGTTGGCCGCGTGGTAGTTGCCGGTGCCCAAGTGAGCGTAGCGCACGATCTCGCCAGCCTCGCGCCGCAGGATGAGCATCATCTTGGCGTGGGTCTTGAAGCCCACCACGCCGTAAATCACCACCGCACCGGCCGCTTGCAGACGGCTGGCCAGTTGCAGGTTGGACTCTTCATCGAAGCGCGCGCGCAATTCGATCACCGCCGTGACCTCCTTGCCGTTTCGCGCCGCGTCCACCAGGGCATCGACGATCTCGGAGTTGGCGCCACTGCGGTACAGCGTCTGGCGCACCGCCAGGACATGTGGATCCTTGGCGGCCTGGCGCAGCAAGTCGACCACCGGGGTGAACGACTCGAAGGGGTGCAACAGCAGGATGTCCTGCTTGCTGACGACACTGAAAATGTTTTCGCTGTTTTGCAGCAGTTTCGGGATCTGCGGTGTAAACGGCGAATATTGCAGCTCCGGATGGCTGTCCAGGCCGGTGATGCTGAACAGCCGCGTCAGGTTCACCGGACCATTGACCTGGTACAGCTCGGTCTCATGCAGGTTGAACTGCTTGAGCAGGTAGTCGGACAGGTGTTTCGGACAGGTATCGGCCACTTCCAGGCGCACCGCATCGCCATAGCGACGGGAGAACAACTCGCCGCGCAGGGCGCGGGCCAGGTCTTCTACATCCTCGGTGTCCACCGACAGGTCGGCGTTGCGGGTCAGGCGGAATTGGTAGCAGCCCTTCACCTTCATGCCCTGGAACAGGTCATCGGCGTGGGCGTGGATCATCGACGACAGGAACACATAGTTGTCGCCCGGGCCGCCGACGTCTTCCGGGACGCGGATGATCCGCGGCAGCAGGCGTGGCGCCGGGATGATCGCCAGGCCGGAATCACGGCCAAAGGCGTCGATGCCTTCCAGCTCGACGATGAAGTTCAGGCTCTTGTTCACCAGCAATGGGAACGGGTGAGTCGGGTCGAGGCCGATCGGGGTGATGATCGGAGCGATTTCGTCACGGAAGTAACGGCGTACCCAGGTCTTGAGCTTGGTGGTCCAGTAGCGGCGACGGATGAAGCGCACCTGGTGCTTTTCCAGCTCCGGCAACAGGATGTCGTTGAGGATCGCGTACTGGCGATCGACATGACCGTGCACCAGTTCGCTGATGCGTGCCAGGGCCTGGTGCGGTTGCAGGCCGTCGGCACCGGCCTGCTCGCGGGCGAAGGTGATCTGCTTTTTCAGCCCGGCGACGCGAATCTCGAAGAACTCGTCCAGGTTGCTGGAGAAGATCAGCAGGAATTTCAGCCGCTCCAGCAGTGGGTAGGACTCATCCAGCGCCTGTTCAAGGACGCGGATGTTGAATTGCAGTTGCGACAGCTCACGATGGATGTACAGACTGCTGTCATCCAGGTTGGGCACCGCAATCGCCGGCGCTGGGGCCGGCTCGGGCGCCGCAGCGGGGGCCGGTTCCAGCTCCGGTGGCGTTTCGGCGACTGGCTCGACCACGGGCTGAGCGTCTTTTACGGCAACTTCTGTGAGTCCTTCGGTATTCATCGTAAGTTCCTGGGAGGCTATTTCTGCTCTCGTAACAATTGGGCGGCGCGCACGGCAAAGTACGTCAGGATGCCATCAGCACCCGCGCGCTTGAAAGCGGTCAGGGATTCGAGAATCACCCCTTCGCTCAGCCAGCCGTTCTGGATCGCCGCCATGTGCATCGCATACTCGCCGCTGACCTGATAAACAAAGGTCGGCACTTTGAATTCATCCTTTACCCGACAGAGAATGTCGAGGTAAGGCATCCCAGGCTTGACCATGACCATGTCTGCCCCTTCTGACAAGTCGGCAGCCACTTCGTGCAGGGCTTCGTGGGCATTGGCCGGGTCCATCTGATAGGAGGCCTTGTTGGCCTTGCCCAGGTTCAGGGCCGAGCCGACCGCGTCGCGGAACGGGCCGTAATAGGCGCTGGCGTACTTGGCCGAGTAGGCCATGATGCGCACATTGACATGCCCGGCCACTTCCAAGGCTTCGCGAATTGCCTGGATCCGGCCGTCCATCATGTCCGACGGCGCCACCACCTGGGCACCGGCCTCGGCGTGGGACAGCGCCTGCCTGACCAGCGCATCGACGGTGATGTCGTTCTGCACATAGCCTTCTTCGTCGAGAATGCCGTCCTGCCCGTGGGTGGTGAACGGGTCCAGCGCCACGTCGGTAATCACCCCCAGCTCCGGGAAACGTGCGCGCAGGGCACGGGTCGCGCGCTGTGCGATGCCCTCGGGGTTCCACGCTTCGGCGGCATCCAGGGATTTCAGGCCCGGCGGCGTGACAGGAAACAGTGCCAACGCCGGGATACCCAGCTCGACCCACTCGGCCGCCGCTTCCAGCAACAGGTCGATAGTCAGGCGCTCCACGCCTGGCATCGAGGCCACCGCCTCACGGCGATTCTCGCCGTCCAGCACGAACACCGGCAGGATCAGGTCGTCGGTGGTCAGCACGTTTTCGCGCACGAGCCGACGAGAGAACTCATCCCGGCGATTGCGACGCAGGCGAGTGGCGGGAAACAGACGGTTGGCGGGGGTAAAGCTCACGGCAGACTCCTGAGCCCGCAAAAACGGGCGAGCGTGACAGTTATAAGCGGACATTATGACGAACACATGACAGTTGTGCTAAAGCGTGACCGGTAGTCGCAGTCATTGTCTTCTGTAGGAAATGTTCACGTCGAGACACATTTCGATACTTTCCTGAATGTGCCTGAAGGGTTAGGCTGCGCGTTCATTTCGCCAGCACCCAGACAATGCTCCAACAATTTCTCCACGACTTCGGCTACCTGGCCTTGTTCATCGGCACGTTCTTCGAAGGTGAAACCATCCTCGTGCTCGCAGGTTTCCTGGCGTTCCGTGGCTACATGGACATCAACCTGGTGGTCGTCGTGGCGTTTTGCGGCAGCTACGCCGGTGACCAGCTGTGGTATTTCCTGGGGCGCAAGCACGGTCGCAAGCTGCTGGCGCGCAAACCGCGTTGGCAGTTGATGGGTGATCGGGCGCTGGAGCACATCCGCCGGCATCCGGACATCTGGGTCCTGAGCTTCCGCTTCGTCTATGGCCTGCGCACCGTGATGCCAGTGGCGATTGGCTTGTCAGGCTATCCACCGGGCCGCTATCTGTTGCTCAACGGTATCGGTGCGGCGATCTGGGCCACGGCACTGGCTGCCGCCGCGTATCACTTTGGCGCGGTGCTCGAAGGCATGCTGGGCAGTATCAAGAAATACGAACTGTGGGTACTCGGCGCCCTGCTGTTGCTGGGCTTGGGCCTGTGGCTGCGCCGTCGCATCAAAAATGCCCGGCTGGCCAGGAAAAATCTCGAGACCGAGCGACAGGAACAAGCCAGGGCCAGCGAATCTACGCCAGGCGAGTGAGTCGGTTGCGACAGCAGTAAAGCCCGATGCCACTGACCAGGCTGTAGGTCAACAACCCCACCCAAGCCACCGGGCTCGCTGGCCACAACCCTGCCACCGGCGCCAACCCTACCAGCGGCAGGTTCGTCGCCAGCCGCAGCAACTCCAGCTTCAGCGCCCAAGGGCGATTCTCAAGGGCCACGCCCAAGGCAAACAGCCCCAACGCAATCGCCCCCCAGCCCAATACCAGGGCGGCAACCGGCAGGCTGTTTTCAAGGTTCATCAGATAGCTGCCCAAGGCGATGTAGATACAGAACTGCAGCGCCACATACCACCGCTGGCGTGCGTCCAGCGGCACTTCGAATTTGCGGAATTGGGACAGGTCAGGCTTGTTCAGCGGGTATCTGGCGGCCACATCGGCCGGGCGCCAACCGGTGGGCATGAACCAGATCCGCAGCTTGTCCCACCAGCGCTCGGCCCGCCGGGCATCAGCCCAGAGCTGCCCATAGAACTGCACGTTCGCCCACAACGGATTCCAGCTCGCCAGCGGCGTAGTCACGCCAAACACCACCGGCTCATCCTCGTCCTCTTCCTGGAAGGTGCCAAACAGACGGTCCCAAATAATGAACACGCCGCCGTAGTTGCGATCCATGTAGAGAGGGTTCTGCGCATGGTGGGCACGATGATTGGACGGCGTGACGAAGCACCATTCCAGCCAGCCGAGCTTTGGAATGTGTTGGGTGTGGACCCAGAACTGATACAGCAGGTTCAGCGCCGCGACACTGACGAACACCACCAGCGGCACGCCCAGGATCGCCAGCGGCAGATAGAAAATCCAGCTCAGCAGAAAGCCTGTGCTGGTCTGGCGCAAGGCGGTGGAGAGGTTGTAATCCTCGCTCTGGTGATGCACCGAATGAGCGGCCCAGAGGATATTGCGCTCATGGCCCATGCGGTGCAGCCAGTAGTAGCAGAAATCATAGAAGACGAAGGCAGCCACCCAGGTCCAGGCCTGATCAGCCGGCAGTTGGAAGATTGCCAGGTGCTCCAGTGCAAAGGCATAGGTGACCAAGCCGGCACCTTTGGTCAGCAGCCCGGTTGTGGTCGACAGCACGCCGGTACTCAGGCTGTTGATGGCGTCCGCCAGCCGATAATGGCTCACGCCGCGCCAACGATCGGCGAGCAACTCGACGGCGATCAA
Organism: Pseudomonas sp. E102; assembly: GCF_052660185.1. Lineage (NCBI taxonomy): Bacteria > Pseudomonadati > Pseudomonadota > Gammaproteobacteria > Pseudomonadales > Pseudomonadaceae > Pseudomonas > Pseudomonas sp. E102. The sequence goes on along the minus strand of NZ_CP084025.1, from coordinate 5,206,836 downwards.
CACGAAGAAAAACGGCACGGCATACAGAATGAAATTCATGATGCGACCCGGGCAGGCAAGGCAAGGAAGATAGTCGGCAGATTAGGTGTAGCTGCCCGAGACCCCTATGGCAACGAGTGACAAATTAGTAGACATTTAACGCCATGAATCTGGAGAAAAAGCCCATGAGCAAAAAAGTTGCAGTGATCCTTTCCGGCTGTGGCGTGTACGACGGCGCGGAGATTCACGAAAGCGTGATTACCTTGCTGCGTCTCGACCAGCGTGGCGCACAGGTCCAATGCTTCGCCCCCAACATTGCCCAGCTGCATGTCATCAACCATCTGACTGGCGAGGAAATGCCCGAAAGCCGCAACGTGCTGGTGGAGTCGGCGCGCATCGCCCGAGGCGATGTGAAAGACCTGCGCGAAGCCAAGGCCGAGGACTTTGACGCGCTGATCGTGCCCGGTGGTTTCGGCTCGGCGAAAAACCTGTCCAACTTCGCTGTCGAAGGGGCCGGTTGCGTCGTGCAGCCGGACGTCCTGGCGCTCACCGAGGCTTTCGCCGAAGCGGGGAAACCCGTGGGGCTGATGTGCATCTCACCGGCCCTGGCGGCGAAGATCTACGGCCCCGGCGTGACGTGCACCATCGGCACGGATGCCGATACCGCCGCTGCCGTGACCAAGATGGGCGGCACCCATGAAGAATGCCTGGTCACCGATATCGTCGAGGACACTGCGCGCAAACTCGTCAGCACACCCGCCTATATGCTGGCGAAGAACATCAGCGAGGCGGCTTCGGGGATCAACAAGCTGGTGGACCGGGTGTTGGAATTGACCCACGAGAATGACGCCTGACCCCATTTCCTCTTTCCTGTGGGAGGGGGCCAGCATCAGGACAAGCGAGCCAACCGCGTCAATATCCGATCCAGCGCATTGGCGAAACCCTGCTTGTCCCGCTCGCTGTACGCCGCCGGGCCGCCGCCCACATGGCCCTGCTCACGCAAGTCGGTAAACAGGTTGCGCACCGCCAGTCGATCGCCCATGTTCTGCGCGTCGAATTCCTTGCCCCTCGGATCGAGGGCGGCGACGCCCTTCTTGACCAGGCGGTCCGCCAGCGGCACGTCGCTGCAGATGACCAACTCACCCGGGACGGCGTGCTCCACCAGGTAGTCATCCGCCGCATCAGGACCGCTTGGCACTACGATCAGCTTGACCAGGGCCAGGCCCGGCTTTATTTGCGGCTGCCCAGCGACCAGCACCACTTCGAACTGGCGCTTCAAGGCGAACTTGACCACCAGTTCCTTCGCGGCCTTGGGGCAGGCGTCAGCGTCGATCCATACGCGCATAAGTGGTTTCCTCTATCTAAAAAGCATCGCGAGCAAGCTCGCTCCCACAGAGACAGCCTACATCCTGTGGGAGCGAGCTTGCTCGCGATTATGAGCGCAGCGAATGCGGCCGTTAAGGAAACCTGGACCCGACGCTTCTCCGCCACCCAACTGCGCCCGTACAGTACGACGATCGCCAGGATCGCCACCACCTGGGCGGTCAGCGAATAAGCATCGGCATGAATGCCCAGCCAGTCGAACTCGAAGAATGCCACCGGCCGCGTGCCGAATATCCCGGCTTCCTGCAGCGCCTTCACGCCATGGCCAGCGAACACCACCGACAGCGCACAAAGCAACGCGGCGTTGATGCTGAAGAACAGCGCCAGGGGCAGTTTCGCAGAGCCCCGCAAGATCACCCAGGCCAACCCGACCAGCAACACCAGCGCCGTCGCGCCGCCAGCCAATACGGCGTCATGACCGGCGGGACCGGCCTGCAGCCACAGGGTCTCGTAGAACAGGATCACTTCGAACAATTCGCGATAGACCGAGAAAAACGCCAGGATCGCGAATCCGAAACGGCCACCGCCGCCCACCAGGCTGCTTTTGATGTAATCCTGCCAGGCCGCGGCGTGACGCCGGTCATGCATCCAGACACCCAGCCACAACACCATCACGCTGGCGAACAACGCGGTGGCGCCTTCGAGCAACTCACGCTGGGCGCCGCTGACGTCGATCACATAGGCGGCCAGCCCCCACGTCGCCAGGCCGGCGAGCAATGCCAGCCCCCAGCCGATGTTGACGCTGCGAACCGCCGACTGCTGGCCGGTGTTGCGCAAGAATGCCAGGATAGCCGCGAGCACCAGGATCGCTTCCAACCCCTCGCGCAACAGGATCAGCAGGCCAGAGATGTAGCTCAACGACCAGCTCAAGCCATCGCCACCCAACAGGCCGGCGGATTCCTTCAACTTGGCCTTCGCCGCGTCCAGGCGTTGTTGGGCCTGGTCCACTGGCAAGCCATCCTGTAAAGACTGACGGAAAGCCATCAACGCCTTTTCGGTGTCCTTGCGCACATTGGCGTCGACGTTATCGAGCGAACTCTCCACCAGCTCGAAGCCTTCCAGGTAAGCCGCGACCGAAAGGTCGTAGGCCTGGTCATGATCACCGGCGCGATACGCCGCGATGCTTTTGTCCAACGTCGTGGCGGTGTAGTCGAGCAACTGCGCCGGGCCGCGCTGCACTTGCGGCGGCTGGGCACGTTGGGCGCGAAACGTCGCTGCTGCCGCGGGCCCTTGGGCAGCCAGGATTTCGGCCGGAGTCTGGCGGGCCAGATCGGCCAGGTTGTAGGTCAGCTCGCTTTTTGTCGCGGCCGGGTCGGCGCTGAAGCTGGCAATGTAAGTTGCCAGGTCCCAGCGCTGGCGGTCGTCGAGCTGGTCGGCGAAAGCTGGCATGTCCGTGCCCTCGACGCCCATGCCCAGGGTGTTGTAGATCGCGTAGAGGCTCAGGCGATCCAGGCGCTGGCCATCACGCAGGTTCGCCGGTGGCGGCTCCAGGCCGACGCCGGCCGGACCATCGCCAGCACCGGTGTCACCATGGCAAACCGAGCAATTCTGCGCGTACAACGGCGCACCGCGCGCCGGATCCGGGGTAATGATCGGCGCTTGGCTGACTTCGTACGCCACCGCCAGCCTTGCCCCCAACTGCCGAGCCAGGCGGGCGACGTCGTCGCCGTCCCGGCGTTCGGTGATAGCCCCGCGCAACGTGCCGATGCCTTGGGTCAACTCAGCCTTTTCCGGCTTGGCCGGCAGCGCAGCAATCAACCCCTCCAACACTTGGGTGAACTCCAGTCGCTCGCGGTATTCCGAATCGTCGATGACTTTTCCCGCTTCGACAGTCGCTGGGTAATCCGCCCCGATGTAATCAAGCAGGTGCAAGGCCTGGGGAGCGCCTTCAGTGGTATCGGCCAGCAGATCGGCGCTGCACAGCGCCAACAACGGCAGCGCTAGCCAAGCCAGGAAACGAAACGGGGCAGGCATGAATGACTCTCGGTTGGAAATAAGAAGTAACATATTGTTCACTTCCAATGCGCTTGGCTCAAGTACCGATGTGTTTTCCACGCACATTTTCATCGGATCTTCATGGTTTGGAAGTGACATCACAAAAACATCATTTGGCGATTAAAAAGCCACTACGCGGTCAATCCTCCTGTTTATAATGCGCCGCCCTCTTATTTGTTGAAGGCATAAGAGCTCCTCTGTCCATGAGGAACCGACGGCGCTCCCGTGCCCCGTTCGTGGATCGCCCCAGCCCGACCCGCACACCTGGCTGATATTCAGGGAAGAAGTGTTCATGGCATCCCGTGCCTGTTTTCCGGTCGCCCTCTGCGCGATCACTCTGCTGTCCGGCTGCTCGGCCTTTCGCAACTACGACAGTGAATTGGCCCAGACCAATCAGCAATTGGCCTCCGGCAATGTCGACGCGGCGCTGGCCCTGCTGGAGAAGAACAACTCCAGCCAAGATAAAGACCTGCTGTATTTCTTCGAGAAGGGCGAGTTGCTGCGGGCCAAGGGTGACCTCTCCGGCAGCCAGGCGGCCTGGGGCAGCGCAGACCAGCAGGTTGGCCAATGGGAAGACGCGGTCAAGCTCGACACCGCCAAGTACCTGGCGCAGTTCGGCAGCTTCCTGGTCAACGACAAGGTCCGGCGCTACGAGGGTTATGACTATGAGAAGGTCATGCTCACCACGCAGATGGCCTTGAACCTGCTGGCGGTGAATGACTTCGACGGCGCACGGATGCAGATCAAAAAGACCCACGAGCGCGAAGCGGTGATTGCCGACCTGCGGGACAAGGAATATCTCAAGCGTGAAGAGGACGCCGAAAAGCAAGGAGTCCGGACCGAATACAAGGACCTCAAGGGTTACCCGGTTGCCAGCCTGGACGCACCGGAAGTGGTCAGCCTGAAAAACAGTTACCAGAGCGCGTTCAGCCATTACCTGGCGGGCTTCGTGTACGAGGCGTTGGGCGAAAAAGACCTGGCCGCGCCGGGTTACCGTAAAGCCGCCGAACTGCGCCCCAATACCCCACTGCTGGAGCAGGCGCTGCTCAATCTCGACAAGCCCGCCGCCAAGGACGACGACAGCGATATCCTGATCGTGGTGCAGAGCGGGCTGGCGCCCTCCCGGGATTCGATCCGTATCCCGCTGCCCCTGCCCATCAGCGGCAACGTGGTTATCACGCCGTTGTCATTCCCGCTGATCAAGCCGGACACGTCCACCGCCACCTTCGCCCAGATCGGCGTCGACGGCCGGCAACTGGACCTGACCTCACTCAACAGCACCACGGCCATGTCGCGCCGCGCCCTGCGCGATGACATGCCGGGAATCATCCTGCGTACCACCGTACGCGCGGTGAGCCGTGGCGTGGCGCAAAAGCAGATCAACGAAACCAATCCCCTGGCCGGCCTGGCCGTGGGCATTACCTCGGCCGTGCTTGAAGGGGCCGACACCCGGACCTGGCGCACCCTGCCGGATTACACCCAGGTGGTGCGCCTGCGCCTGAAAAAAGGCGAGCACCAGGTCACCTTGCCAAGCGTGGTCGGCGGCTCGGTGGTGAAGGTCAAGGTCGATCAGCGTTACCAGGTCATCACCCTGCGGGCGGTGGGCAACCAGGTGTTCGCCGGCGGCCTGGCGGCCCAGGTAATCCCGAGCGCCAATCCCACCGCCATCGCTCTCAAGCAACCTTAAGAACGGAGTCTTGTTCACATGCGTTTAAAACTGATCGCCGTCGGCGCCCTGGCCTTGCTGGCCGGCTGCGCCACCCCACCGCCACCGGAGCCGGGCAGCGCCGCCAGCAAGGTCGTGGCAATGGGCAAGACCAAGAACATCGTAGTGGGCGCCATGCGCGTCGCTCGGGAAAACGGCTACATGACCGTCAATGTGCAGCTGAGCAACACCAGTTTCAACAACAAGAATATGTATTACCGCTTCGCCTGGCTGGGACCGGAAGGCTTCCCCATCGCCGAGGAAGAAAGCTGGAAAAGCCTGACGCTGTACGGCGAACAGACCCGCTTCCTGCCGGCCATCGCACCGACACCCAAGGCGGTGGATTTCCGACTGGAAATCAACACCCCGTGAGGTGCTGAAACCTGTGGGAACGAGCTTGCTCGCTCCCACACCAGCCCCCGAGTGATGCCTGATCCCTTTATTCAGCTTTTGAGAGCAACCCCTATGTTCCTACGCATTTCCTCCCTTGCCCTCGCCGCCCTGCTCGTCAGCGGCTGTGCGAACAACTCACCGGTCCTGGGCAACAAGAACATCAGCTATGGCGACACCAAGGCCGTGGAAACCGTCACCAACGAATTCGGCTCCACCGATCTGCAAATGATCGCCGAATCCATGACCCGCTCCCTCGCCCAGTCCGGCGTGCTGCAGGGTCGCCCAGTGGTCCAGGTCTATGACGTGAAGAACAAGACCAGCGAGTACATCGATACCCGGGAAATCACTACCAGCATCAAGACCCAACTCATGAAGACTGGCGCGGCGCGCTTCGCCAGCGACAACAACGCCATGGACAGCCAGGTCGACCAGCTGAAGTTGCAGAACCAGAGCGGCCTGTACAAAAAGAGCACCGTGGCCAAGACCGGCAACATGATCGCCGCCAAATATCGTATCGAGGGCTCCATCAGCTCGATCGTCAAGCGCAGCGAAGATTACAAGGACGTGTTCTACAAGTTCAGCCTGCAACTGATCGACGTCGAAAGCGGCCTGGCCGAGTGGATGGACGAAAAAGAAATCCGCAAGACCACGGAGCGTTAAGCCATGCGCACATGGATCGCAATGATGGCCCTGGCTTGCGCATTCACTGCGCAAGCGGCCCCAAAAGTCGCGGTGACGGATCTGGCGTACCAAGAACGCGTCGAGGAATACATCCACTCGGTTTCGGCCCAAAGCAACTTCCAGGCAAGCCCGTACAGCGCCAGCGCGTCGTCGAGCTACGACGAGATGGAGGCCACCAGCAGTTACATCGAGCAGGGTGAGCTGCGCAAGTTCACCGGTGATATCAAGGGCGAGATGCTGCGCAGCGGCATGTTCCAGCTGGTGCAGGGTACGCCGTATACCGCGTCGTCCAAGGGCGACGTATACGACGTTATCAAGCGTATCAAGGCGGGGAACTTCAAGGGGGCCGACTACGTGCTGTTCGGCACTGTGTCAGACATCGACTTCACCCGCGACATCAATGAGCTTGGCACTGCCGACAGCTACTCGGCGGTGCTGGCCCTGACGTTGGTGGCGGATTTCAGCCTGATCAACACCAAGACCTTTGAAATCACCTCGGCCTTCACCGCCATGGGCGAAGGCCAGGACACCAAGCTACTGAACCACCGTGACGTGCGCATCAGCCTCAATCGTCCGCGGGTCGTGCGTGAAGTGTCCAAGGCGCTGGGGGAGGATGTGGCACGGCAGTTGAGCGAACAGCTCGGCGGCCCGATCCAGGAGCAAGCCGGCGAACCTGTGCAGCGCAACAATCTGCCGAGGGACACGGCGCCAGTGATCCTGCGCTGATCCTCAGTCGGGTAACTGATTTTGGGGTGAGGGGATGGCTCCCCTCACCCCATTGGTTTACACCGCAGCCTTGCGGATCGTCGCCAGCAAACCCGCCGCGCCAATGAACAATCCGGCAAAGGTCCGGTTCATCCGCCGTTGCTGCTTAGGGGTACGCAACAGGCGCAACACCTTGGACGCCAGTCCGGTGTACCCGGCCATGACAATCAGATCGACGCAAATCATCGTCACGCCAAGGATCAGGTATTGCTTGACCAAAGGTGCATGGGGATCGATGAACTGTGGCAGCACGGCGAGCATGAACACCAGGGCCTTGGGGTTGCTGATGTTGACCAGAAAGCCGCGAAACACCAGCGCCAAGGGCTTGCCGATGGGGCGCACCGCCGCGTCGTCGCTGAGGTCGCCGGGGACGGCCCGCCACTGCTTGACGCCCAGGTAGACCAGGTACGCCACGCCGAACCACTTGATTGCATAGAAGGCGGTTGCCGACGCGGTGAGGATCGCGCCCACGCCTGCCGCGACAATTGCGATTTGCAGCGCCAGGCCCAATTGCAGGCCCAAGGCGTTCCAATAACCGCGCCAGAAGCCGTATTGCAAGCCACTGGACATCGATGCAATGGCACCGGCGCCCGGCGAAAGACTGATGACCCAGCAAGCGGCGAAAAACGCCAGCCACGTTTCCAGCAACATTGCACACCTCGGCTCAGATCCATCGAAACGACTAAGCTAATGCGCCGCCGGGCCGGTGGCCATTCTTTTTTTCAGGGGACGCCAGGGTAGGTGCAGGGTTATTCGACGAAACCGCCGACCGGAAACGCCTCGCTGCCGCGCCAGCGCCGCACCGACCGTTGGAAAAACAGGCTATTGGGCACCTGAACCATGGAACTGCCGGTGCCGAGTTCCTCGGGTTCGATCAATGTGGTGTAGAGCAGATTGATCGCCACCACCCGCCCCTTGATGCCTGGCTTGTCGGTGGCTTCCACCAGCTCGACTACATCGCCCAGGCGGAACGGGCCGACGGTGTAGATCAGGATGGCACACAGCAAATTCGACAATACGCTCCAGATGGCAAAGAACGCGACCGCCGCAACGGCAACGAACCCCGACAGCGCGGTCCAGAGCACCGTGGCCGAGACACCGAGGCGCTCCAGCGCCACCAGCACTGCGCTGCCCATGATCAACCAGCGCAGCACGCCGCGCAGGATGATCATCAGCTGGGTCGGCAATGGATAGCGCTCGCCGAGCCCCGTGAGGAAGCGCGCCACGAACCGCTGGGCAACATAACCTACCAACAGGATCAGCAGGATTTGCACACCGAGCCAGATCGGCTCGATCCACAGGACCGGTATGGGCAAGGACAACGCTTCCATCAGGACAACGCCTCCAGCTCCGCTTGCAGGTTTTCCAGCAACTCCAGGGCTTGCATCCACGCCTCCTCAAGTTCCGCTTCCCGAACCTTCAGCTTGGCCTGTTCGGCCAGCAGATCACGCAGCTCGTCCTTGCGTGCCGCCTCGTAGAGACCACTGTCCCCGAGGCTGGTTTCGATTTTTTGCAGCTTTTCATGCAGCTTGCCCAGCTCGCCTTCGAGCTTGTCGGCTTCGCGCTTGTGCGGCGCCAGTTGCTGGCGCAACGCCGCGGCGGCCTGGCGTTGGGCTTTCTTGTCGGTTTTGTCCGGGTTGACCTGCGCGCTGCTGACCGGTGCGTTGCGCTGGCGATAATCCACCAGCCAGCGCGCATAGTCTTCAAGGTCGCCGTCGAACTCTTCGACTTTACCGTCCGCGACCAGATAAAAGTTGTCCGTGGTGCTCTTGAGCAAGTGCCGGTCGTGGGAAACCACCAGCACCGCGCCGCTGAATTCCTGCAAGGCCATGGTCAGGGCCAGGCGCATCTCCAGGTCCAGGTGGTTGGTCGGTTCGTCGAGCAACAGCAGGTTCGGCCGCCCCCAGGCGATCAACGCCAGGGCCAGGCGGGCTTTTTCGCCGCCGGAGAAATTCAGAACCGGCTCGTCGATGCGCGCCCCGCGGAAATCGAAACCACCGAGGAAGTCCCTGAGTGTCTGCTCACGCTCGGTTGGCGCCAGGCGCTGCAAGTGCAGCAGCGGGCTGGCCTTGGCATCGAGGGAATCCAGCTGATGCTGGGCAAAGTAGCCGACCACGGTGTTTTCACCGCGCGTCAGGCGCCCGGCCAGGGGCTGGAGCTCACCGGAAAGGTTTTTGATCAGGGTCGATTTACCGGCGCCGTTAGGCCCCAACAGACCGATCCGCGCGCCGGGGGTCAGTTGCAACTTGACCTTCTCCAGCACGGTTTTTTCGCCATAGCCCAGTCGTGCATCCGACAGGTCAATCAACGGGCTGGAGATCTTCGACGACTCGCGGAAAACAAAATCGAATGGCGAATCGACATGGGCCGCCGACAGCTCTTCCATCCGCTCCAGGGCCTTGATCCGGCTCTGCGCCTGGCGAGCCTTGGTGGCTTGGGCCTTGAAGCGAGCGATGTAGCTTTCCATGTGCGCGCGCTGCGCCTGCTGTTTCTCATAGGCTTGCTGTTGCTGGGCCAGGCGCTCGGCGCGGGCACGCTCGAAGGCGCTGTAGCCGCCGCGATACAAGGTGAGCTTGCGCTGATCGACATGGGCTACGTGATCCACCACGGCGTCGAGGAAATCCCGGTCGTGGGAAATCAGCAACAACGTGCCCGGATAGCTCTTGAGCCAGTCTTCGAGCCAGATGATGGCGTCGAGGTCCAAGTGGTTGGTCGGTTCGTCGAGCAACAGCAAGTCCGACGGGCACATCAGGGCTTGCGCCAGGTTCAGGCGCATCCGCCAACCCCCGGAGAAATCACCGACCTGACGGTCCATCTGTTCATTGGTAAAGCCCAGCCCGGCGAGCAATTTACGAGCCCGGGCGTCGGCGGTATAACCGTCGGCGCTGTCGAGCTCCGCGTGCAGGCGAGCTTGAGCGGCGCCGTCATGGGCGGCTTCGGCTGCGGCGAGGTCGCGCTGGACCTGACGCAGGCGCAGGTCGCCATCGAGCACATAATCCACCGCCAGGCGTTCGAGGGTGTCGACCTCCTGACGCATATGGGCGATGCGCCAATCGGCGGGCAGCAAGCAATTGCCGGAGTCCGGGTGCAACTCGCCGCGCAACAAGGCGAACAGGCTCGATTTGCCGGCGCCGTTGGCACCGATGAGGCCGGCTTTGTGGCCGGCGTGCAGGGTCAGCTCGGCGTCTTCTAGCAGACGTTGCGGGCCACGCTGTAAAGTCAGGTTCTGAAGTCGAATCATAATGGCGGCGGAGTCTACCAGCTTCGCCCGCAACTGGCGCGAGTAGCACGATGTCGTCTGATCTGTGGAGCTTTTCGATCAACCTCTACGCCAAGCCTGGTGTGGAATCCGCGTGCCTGGCACTACAGACAGGTGGCGCGAACGTGTGCCTGCTGCTCTGTGGGCTGTGGTTGGAACAACGCGGCGTGAGCTGTGATGAGCAAAAGCTGCAGCAGCTTAAGCATCTGGCCGGACCATGGGACTCGACCGTCGTGCAACCGTTGCGCAAGTTACGCACCCAATGGAAAAACCTTGCCCTTCAGGATCCAGGGCTGGGTGGCTTGCGCGAACAGGTCAAGAAACTGGAACTGGAAGCCGAACGGCTATTGCTTGAGCGGCTGGAGGCAACGGTCAAGGACTGGCCAACGGGACAATCCTTGGATTCAGCGCAGTGGCTGCAAAGGCTTGCGGCAAATGCCGGCCAAGCCAACCACGACGCGCTGCATCAGCTGCGCGTCGCGGTTTCCGGCACTTAGGAAGCGCGGGGTGGAGTGGGGCTTGGGGCGGTGGCTACACTCGGGTTCAGTGCCGGTGCTGGCGTACCAGCCGTTGGCGCGGGGGTCGCCGTTGGAGCTGGCGCAGCAGGTTTGGCAGCCGGAGCGGTTGCCGGTTTTGCAGCGGCTGGCTTGGCGGCTGGCTTTTTCACGGCCGGCTTCGCAGCGGGCTTGGCGGCGGCAGGTTTGGCGGCAGGCTTGGTCGCGGCAGGCTTGGCGGCAGCGGCGCTCGCTGGTTTGGCTGCAGCCGGTTTAGCCGCAGGCTTAGCCGCAGCTTTGGCAGGCGCCTTGGCGGCGACTGGCTTGGCCGCGGATTTCGCAGCAGGTTTGGCAGCAGCAGGTTTGGCAGCAGTGGCCTTGGTCGCAGTTGGCTTGGCAGCCGGCTTCGCAGCGGGTTTGGCGACCGCTTTCACAGCCGGTTTGGCAGCGGTGGCTTTCGTTGCCGCAGGCTTGGCGGCAGCGGTTTTCGCCGCGGGCTTGGCAGCCACTTTGGCAGCAGGCTTAGCGGCGACAGGTTTGGCAGCGGCTGCTTTTACGGCAGGCTTGGCGGCAGCTTTGGCGGCCGATTTTTTCGCAACGGGTTTCGCCGCGCTGGCAGCAACCGGTTTTTTCACGGCAGGTTTGGCCACTGGCTTGCTGGCTGCCTTTGCCCCTACCTTGGTCACTGGCTTGGCGGCCACTTTTGTTGGAGTTTTTGCCGCGACAGGTTTAGCCGCTGGCTTCTTGGCCGATACAGCGGCAGGCTTGGCCGCGCGAAGCGTCAGCGCCTTGCCTGCGGCTTCCTGGACGCGACCCACGCCTTGGGCCAGCTTCAGGCTTTCCTGGGCGTCACGCTTGAGTTGCAGGATGTAGGCGCGGGTTTCGGATTGACGATCCTTCAGGGCATCGAGCAGGTTCTCGAGTTCCTTCACGGCATCCTTGGCCTTGGCTTGTGCCTTGGCTTTGCCAGCGGTTGCCGCGTCTTGCAGTTTGGTGCGCGACTTGTGAAGTTTTTCCTGCGCCTTGCCGCGTTGTTTTTCCAGCTTGGCGAGTAGTTTTTCAGCATCAGCCAGGGCTTGGGAGCAGGCATTTTCCAGATGCTCGAGCAAGCTGCCCGACAGTTGTTGGAGCAAGTGCAACGGAGTGTTTACAGGCTTCTTAGTGGCCGACATGGTTTACCTCCTGACTGACGTGAGTGCGGCTCATACTAGACCTCTGCTGCAACCGCCGCTAGGGCATGTTGACACTACACAAGGCGTTGCGTTGCACAGCACAAGAAATCTTCTGCGCCGGCGCCTGGGCAATTCACTTTTACTGTTTGCGGCACTGGCATAATCCCTCGAATCGAGGCCGGAGAAAGTACACATGTCGCGTCATCTTTTTTTACTTCTTTGCATGATTTTCCCAGTGGCCCAAGCCACAGAAAAACCCAACGCAAACGAAGCCCGGGAGCTGGCCTACAGTCTTGGCGCGAGCCTGGGGGAACGCCTGCGCCAAGACGTACCCGACCTGCAGATACAAGCCTTGGTCGAGGGCCTGCAACAGGCCTATCTTGGCAAGCCGCTGGCGTTGGACGATGAACGCATCGAAAGGATCCTGGCCGAACACCAGGCGCAGTTGACGGCGCAATCGGCGACGCCGCAAGACCAAGTGGCGCTGAAGACCGAGCAGAAGTTTCTCAACGAGGAAAAAGGCCGGCCAGGCGTCCAGCAATTGCCGGACGGCATCCTGTTGACCGAACTCAAGCCAGGCAGTGGCACGAAAGCCGGCCCCCACGGCAAGGTCCAAGTGTTGTATGTCGGTCGTCTGCCGGACGGCACGGTGTTCGATTCCAACCATCAGGCACAGTGGTTCAATCTTGATAGCGTGATCGATGGCTGGCGCAGTGCATTACCGCAGATGCCCGTAGGCGCGAAGTGGCGGTTGGTGATTCCTTCAGCCTTGGCCTATGGCGCCGAAGGTGCCGGAGACGTTATTCCACCTTTCACGCCCCTGGTATTTGAAATTGAACTGCTGGGCGCGACGACTTGACGCCCTGAAAAGAAAAACGGCACGCAATGCGCACCGTTTTCTGTCCCGAAGATGTTCTCAAGCCTGGACCGCAGCTTCTTCCTTGTGGGCGTTGTGCAGCACTTCGATCAGGCAGTCTTCCAGCTCGAAACGCTCGTGCAACAAGCCGCCCAGTTCCTTGAATTTTTCCGCCACGCATTTGCCTTCATCGCACAGGTCGTTGAAGGCCAGCAGCTTCTCGGTGATGACATCGATGCGCGGGTAAATCGTGTCGGCCAGTTCCAGGCCGCGCTTGTCATTGAAGGCCTTGGCCTCGCCCGTGAGTTGCTCGTAGATCTCGAAATGACCCGCGGACACATAGTCCACCAGCACACCACAGAACTCTTGCAAGGGCTTGCGGCTTTCACTCAGTGCTTCAGGCTTGTCGCCAAGAGCATCATAGGCTCGAACCAGTTCGTGACGCTCCTGCAACCAACGGTCGATCAGCAGATGCACCCCACCCCAGCGTTCCTGAGCATTCTGACAACTTTCGAGCATGGTGATTTCTTCCCTTCTGAGTCACGCCCCTCGCCGTCTGAAACACCCGCCTGAATGATCAGGAGCAAGCCAGACACAACATGATCGAGTGGCATGATTCCAATGATACGTGCGGGCCAGATTATGCCCGCGCGACAACTGCTTCAAGGTACGCAGGAGAGAAAGTTCATACAAGTGTTTAATCCAGCGCCCGGACCAACTGCGACGTCTCGCCGCCGAGCGGCCGTACCAGGGCATCCCAGACCAGGCGCAACAGCAGGTAAGTCATCGAGACAGCAACGGCGAGGAAGAACAGCAGGCTCCATTCGGGGATGCTCAGGTCGAACAGCGTCCAGGTGACACTCGCACAGTCGGGGGCACCATTGGCGACGCGATGCGCGGCACTCCACCACGAGTCCACTTCCGGCAATTGGGCCACGCAGTCAGGCAGCAGCTCATTTGACTCGCTTTGCACCAGTACATTGCGCCAAGCCAACGCCAACCCTGCCGATGCAAAGGCAGCCCCCATCGCTGCATAGGCGATGCAGCCCTTGCGGGTTGGGCCATGCACGCACGCCACGAGGCAATTCACCAGCAAGAGCATCAGGCACAGCCGCTGCAAGATACACAGGCTGCAAGGGAACAGGCCAACCGCGTATTCCAGATAACTGGCGACGCCCATAGCCAGGGCAGCAGCGATGGAAGCCATGAGAAACAAGAAGCGTGAGCTGGCCAGAGACATGGCGGATCCGTAACAGAAGAGACAAGCTGTAACGGTAGAGGAAAGCCCCTGGGCCTTTCAAGGCAGCCCCGCGCAGACACTTCACCAGAGGTGTAGGGAATTCCCGACAGGCCAAAGAGGATTCAGCTCAGTGTGCTGTAGGACTTCGCTGAGCGCTTGGTCAGACCCCAAAAAACCGGGCCGGGATTCGCCACCGTTTGCCTCAGGATGGGCACGACGCCGTGGCGAGAGAGTGTGCTCTCCCTTCCCTGCGGTTCATACCCACCTCAAAGAGTCTTCGTCCCGCCTCAAGTTGATAGGACTTGAGGCGAAACCGGCAGCGGCGCCGCAAGCAAGCGCTCATCCAGCAACCCCAACCCCTCCTGGAACAGCTGGTTGCTTCGCTCGGCATCCCCCAACTGCGCCAGCAGCCGCGCCAACTCGGCGCAAGCTTCGGGGTTGCGCTGCATGCGCAGGCTGCTTTCCAGATAATCCCTTGCCTTGCCCCACAGGCTGTTCTGCAGGCACAGGCGCCCGAGCGTCAGGAGCAGGCTCGGATCATTCGGATGATCCTTGAGCCAGCCTTCAGCCACCTGCAGTTGCCGGCTCGAATCCGCGCCACGAACCAGGCCATACAGGCGCGCCAGGTGGCTGTCGTAGTTGCGCTTGAGCGCAGCGCGCAGCACCTCTTCCGCCTCTACCTGGGCACCCAGTTGCCGGAGCTGCTCGGCGTAGGCCAATACCAGTGCCGGTTCCTGGCGCTGGGCGGAAGTCAGTTGCTGCCACGCGCGATCAAGCGATTGCAGGCCAACACTGCCATCGGCCTCGCGGTGGGCTGCCAGGGTGAGGTTTTCGCCCCAGGCCCGGCGCTCCAGTTCTGCCAGTTCGGCGGCAGGCAGGACCTTGTCCTTGCGCAACTCGGGCAGCAACCGGATCACCGCCGGCCAATCCCCCCGCTGCTGGTGCAAGCGTTGCAGCTGACGCAAGGCCTGGGTGTTATGGGGGTAGCGTTCGTGCATGGCTTGCAGGGTAGTCAATGCACCGTCTGTGTCGCCACGGTCCATCTGCAACTGGGCGTGAGTCAGCGCGATAGCCAGCTCCGCCTGGGGCTGACGCTCCAAGGCGCGCTCCAGCAAGCTGTCGCTCTGATCGTAAAGGCCCTGCTCGTTGGCAGCGCGAGCGGCGCCGAGGTAATACAGCAACGGCTGCCGCTCGGCTTCGGCGGCACGATGCAAGTGCCGTTGGGCGCTGGCCCAGCGTCCCTCTGCCAGGTCCAACTGTCCGTGCTCGATTGCAACCTGGATTCGACGACTGCGGTTGCGCCGCGACCACGGGTTGACCACGCCGGTCGAGGTGGTCACCAGCCCAATCAGCGCGGTGACACCTCGCCACAGCAACCAAAGCACCGCGATCAATGCCAGCGTGACCCACAACCCGGCCTCGTAGCGGAAGTTCTTGTACGCCACCAACACGTAACCCGAATGCTCGGCAATCGCGACGCCCAGCACAGCGGCAACGGCGATGACCACGAACAGAATCACGTAGAGGCGCTTCATGGCGTGGCCTCCTGCTCACCTGCCTTGGGCAACGGCTTGACCGATTCTTCGGCGTTCACGTTGCGGCGTTCAAGATAGGCCTGGACGGCGCTGAGCGTGCCGGTCATGTCTGGCGTGACCACCGTCACCGGCATCTTGCCCAGCTCAACGACTCGCTCCAGCATGATTTTGCTTTGCGGGTTGTCCTGGTTGAAATTGTTCTTGAGGACGTCACGGGCTTCGGCCAGTGCCTGGGTGTACACCGGCGCCTGGCCGTTGAGGGCGGCCCATTGCGCCTGCTCCAGGGCCAGGCTCAAGGCCAGGCGCACCTGCATCAGGCTCTGGCCGGCGAGGAGCGGACGGACATTTTCATCGGCATTGAAATCGATGCGGATGTAGCGCGAAATACGATCCCACCACTGCGACCACTGGCTGGCGCCGTCGCCATCGGCGGTCAGCCCCAGCAGGGATTCACCGCGGTCCTTGTATTCGGGAGCGATTTCCGACAACTGCAAGACCTGGTCACGCAGGGCGCCCAACTGGAGGAACAGGCCGGTGCGATCCGGCTGCTCTGTGCTGCGCAACGCAGCGAGGGTCTTGGCCAGCTGTTCGCGGGCAGCGAAGGACCCAGGATCGTTTTGCTCGCGAAGGATCTCATCGGCACCCTGCACAAGGGCCTGGGCACTGTTGATGTCTTGCAGGGCGGAAAGTCGCAGGCTGGCCAGGCGCAACAGGTGCTCGGCTTCGGCCAGGCGCCAGTCCTTGCGGCTGGAACCAAGCACGGTTTCCAGGCGCTGGTTCAGGCGCTGCTGGTCGCCTTGCAACTGGGCGACCTGACGTCGCCGCTCTTCCAGCTCTTGAGCTGGAGGCAACTGCTCCAGGCGTTCGCTCAGCCGCTGCTCGTTGAGCTTGAGGTTCTGGGCCTGGTCGTTGAGTGCCTGGACCTGAGCGGCCTGCTGCTGGGTATTGGCTTGCAGGTGACGCACTTGCCAGATACCCCATCCGCCCACGGCCACGCCGGCAGCGCCCAACAATAACGCGACAATCGCAAGCCCGTTACCGCGACGCGGCGCCACCGGCACCGACGGGTCAGTCGGAGCTTCGACCGCTGGCTGATCTTGATCTTTTGGCAAGGCTGTTTCGCTCACGTATCCATCCTTTGCATTAGAAAACGGCACGGACTGTTCCCGTAAAGCCGCCAGCAAAGCCGCGGCACTGGCGCCACGACAATCCACAACTGTCCTGGCCCCGGCGGCACGCGCCATCTCGGCGACCCTGGGGCTTGGAACAAACAAGGGTAGCCGCGCCAGGGCGGGCCACGCGTCACCGGCCAGCCGGTGCAGATGCTCGAAGCTCTGCCCACTGCTGACCACCAGCGCGTTCAAGCGTTCCGCCTCGACCTTCGCTGGCAACTCGCCTTCGCCGTAGTGCGGCAAGCCGCGACGGTACAACTCCAGGTAGTCGACACTAGCACCTTGCTCTCGCAAACGCTCTGCCAGCAAACCGCGCCCACCCTCGCCACGCACGATCAAGACACGTGCGTCAGGCCGGTCGATAGCCTGGCGCAACGCCGCCAGCTCAAGCAGGGCTTCGCTGTCGTCACCGTTTTCGGGGTAAAAAACGCGGAGGCCGGCATCGGCCAGAATTTGCCCGGTCGCGGCGCCTACGCTGAACCAGGGTTGCTCTGGAAGGCGCGGCCAGTATTGACGCAGCAACTCCACGGCCAAGCGTGCCGCAGGCTTGCTGACGACGATCACCGCGCTGTACCGATCCAGAGCCTGGAACTTGTCTCGCTCGGACTCGGACAGGGGGACCGGCGTGATATCCAGCAGCGGCATGGCGCTGCTATGGATGCCCGCCTGCGCCAGAACGGCCGCCAACGCAGACGACTCGTCCGCCGGCCGGGTCAGTAGCAGCCGCCATCCCGTCACGCGTCGCCGGCCTCGCCGTAGACTTTCTTGAGAATATCGTCGGCGCCTTGGCTCAACAGGTCCTCGGCGACGCGCACGCCCAACGCCTCGGCATCGCGACGCGGCGCCCGGGCCTCGGCGGCGAGCAGTTGGCCGCCACTCGGATCGCCCACCAGGCCCCGCAACCAGACCTGCTCACCTTCAAGGACGGCGTAGCAGGCGATCGGCACCTGGCAGCCGCCGTTCAAATGCTTGTTGAGTGCCCGCTCGGCGAAGACTCGGATAGCCGTGTCTTCATGGTGCAGCGGCGCCAGCAGAGCGTGAATCTCGCTGTCGGCGCTGCGGCATTCAATGCCCACCGCCCCCTGCCCTCCGGCCGGCAGGCTGTCATCGACGCTGATGGCCGAGGTGATGCGTTCTTCGAAACCCAGACGGATCAGGCCCGCTGCGGCGAGGATGATCGCGTCGTACTCGCCGGCGTCGAGCTTGGCCAGGCGCGTGTTGACGTTGCCCCGCAGGAAGCGGATCTGCAGATCAGGGCGACGGGCCAGCAGCTGTGCCTGGCGGCGCAGGCTCGATGTGCCCACCACACTCGCGGCGGGCAGCGCGTCAAGGCTGGAAAAGTCGTTTGAGACGAATGCGTCGCGCGGATCTTCCCGTTCGCAGATGCAAAAAAGGCCCAGGCCTTCGGGGAAATCCATGGGCACGTCTTTCATTGAATGCACGGCGATATCGGCTTCATTGTCCAGCAAGGCTGTTTCCAGTTCCTTGACGAACAAGCCCTTGCCACCGATTTTCGAGAGTGGCGAGTCCAGCAGCTTGTCGCCGCGACTGACCATGGGCACCAGCGTCACGACCAGCCCCGGATGGGCCGTTTCGAGGCGGGCTTTGACGTATTCGGCCTGCCAGAGGGCCAAGGCGCTTTTACGGGTGGCGATGCGGATCTCGCGAGGGGACATGGATCAATCCGTACTTAAAAGATACGGCAGATAATAACAGCTCAGCCAAAACCGCTTTGACTTGAATCACGACGTCGCGGCCTCCCTGGCCGCCAATCCTGGAAACGGAACGCTCGAGGACGTCGCGCTAGAGCTGCTGCATCATCTTGCGCACGCCGGCGACATGCCGCCGACTGACGATCAGCGCGTCGCCATTCAATCCCTTCAGGTACAGCTGGAAATGCCCCAGCGGCGTACGCTGCAAGCGCTCGATACGTTCGCGGGCCACCAGGGCGTTGCGGTGGATACGCACGAACCGCTCGCCGAACTCATCCTCGAGAGCCTTGAGCGGCTCGTCCAGCAACACTTCACCGCTTTCGTGACGCAAGGTCACGTACTTGTGGTCGGCGATGAAATAAACCACTTGGTTCAAGGGGATCAATTCGATGCCCTTGCGGGTCCGCGCGCTGATGTGGCTGCGTGGGCCACTGCCACTCTCGGCGGCCGGGCGGGTGAGCGCCGCCAACTGCGTGCGGTTCGGCCGCTCGGCCTTGCGCAACGCCTCCTCCAGCGCTTGGATGGACACTGGCTTGAGCAGATAGCCCACGGCACCGGTCTGCAATACCTCGGGAGGAAACTCGTCACGCGTGGTGCAAAACACCACCGCCGGAGGTGACTCGCGCTCGCAGAGCTTCGCCGCGACCTGCAAGCCGTCGAGACCCGGCATGCGAATGTCGAGCAGCACGATATCCGGCTTGTGGCTGTCGATTAGGGCCAATGCCTCTTCGCCATTGGTGGCGCTCGGCTCCAGGACACTGTAACCCTCGAGTTCACGGAGCAATCGGCTCAGGTCCTCGCGGGCCAGTGGTTCGTCGTCAACGATCAGGACATTCATATAGCGCTGGATTCCTGCGTGAGTCTCGCACAAGGATAGCGTAGACAGGGGAAGTGACATCCGTCACCGCGATCCACGCTAAGACTCGTCCGAGGGCCAAAAAGTGCCGCGAGGCGGTTGTCGATCTTTACCAGCGCTTGCCCACCGATGCTCGAGGCCTGTTGTCGCACAGCGTCGCCACAGGGTTTGTTAAGACTCGATCTGACCAATATGAGCACCCCCCTTTAATGGTGCGTCCGATGCGTCCAGGATGAAAAAGCAAAGACCTACCGTCCACTGTAGACGGTTGCCACGACGATATTGCTCAATCGAAAAATATCCTTGTGCAAAAAACCCGTGCAATGGTTGACCCGCACGGTAAAAAACCTGCCGAGCAGTGCCAGCGCCAGCCCCGGCAACCCTGTTATCATCCGGGCCAGCGTTAACCGTTATCTTTTTCCAGCCGATCACGAGCGAATTCATGAGCACTGACAAGACCAATCAGTCCTGGGGCGGCCGCTTCAGTGAACCCGTCGACGCTTTCGTCGCCCGCTTCACCGCCTCCGTCAACTTCGACCAGCGCCTGTATCGCCACGACATCATGGGCTCGATTGCCCACGCCACCATGCTGGCCAAGGTCGGCGTGCTGACCGATGCCGAGCGCGACAGCATCATCGATGGCCTGAAGACCATCCAGGGCGAGATCGAGGCCGGCCAATTCGACTGGCGCGTTGACCTCGAAGACGTGCACATGAACATCGAAGCGCGCCTGACCGATCGCATTGGCGTGACCGGCAAGAAACTGCACACCGGCCGCAGCCGCAACGACCAGGTCGCCACCGATATCCGCTTGTGGCTGCGCGATGAGATCGACCTGATCCTGGCCGAAATCACCCGCTTGCAAAAAGGTCTGCTGGAACAAGCCGAGCGCGAGGCCGAGAGCATCATGCCGGGCTTCACGCACCTGCAGACCGCCCAACCTGTAACGTTTGGGCATCACATGCTGGCCTGGTTCGAAATGCTCAGCCGTGACTACGAGCGCCTGGTGGATTGCCGCAACCGCACCAACCGCATGCCCCTGGGCAGCGCCGCGCTGGCCGGCACCACCTACCCGATCGACCGTGAATACACCGCCCAGTTGCTGGGCTTCGACACCGTCGGTGGCAATTCGCTGGATAATGTCTCGGACCGCGATTTCGCCATCGAATTCTGCGCCGCCGCGAGCATTGCCATGATGCACTTGTCGCGCTTCTCCGAAGAGCTGGTGCTCTGGACCAGCGCGCAGTTCCAGTTCATCGATTTGCCCGACCGTTTCTGCACCGGCAGCTCGATCATGCCGCAAAAGAAAAACCCCGACGTACCGGAACTGGTACGCGGCAAGAGCGGCCGGGTGTTCGGCGCATTGATGGGCCTGCTGACCCTGATGAAAGGCCAACCGCTGGCCTACAACAAGGACAACCAGGAAGACAAGGAGCCGCTGTTCGACGCTGCCGACACCCTGCGTGATTCGCTGCGGGCGTTCGCCGACATGATCCCAGCCATCAAGCCCAAGCATGCGGTCATGCGCGAAGCGGCCCTGCGCGGTTTCTCCACCGCCACCGACCTGGCCGATTACCTGGTGCGCCGTGGCCTGCCGTTCCGGGACTGCCATGAAATCGTCGGCCATGCCGTGAAGTATGGCGTAGACAGCGGCAAGGACCTGGCAGAGATGAGCCTGGACGAACTGCGCCAGTTCAGCGACCAGATCGAGCAAGACGTGTTCGCCGTGCTGACCTTGGAGGGTTCGGTCAATGCACGTGATCACATTGGCGGCACCGCACCGGCGCAGGTCAAGGCCGCCGTGGTGCGTGGCCAGGCGCTGATTGCCAGCCGCTAAAAAGCCAAAAGCATCGCGAGCAGGCTCGCTCCCACATTTGATCTGCGCAGGCTCACACAATATGTGATCACTGAAGATCTAACCGTGGGAGCGAGCCTGCTCGCGATGGCGACCTGTAAGGCGCTAGAACTTCACTTCCTGGCAGCAATCTTCGCCAAAAATGCGGGCATCTCAGCATCCCGATCCGCCGCGATCCGCCGCACGTGCGGATTCTGCTCCAACAACTCCATCAAGCTCCTGGCTGCCGGCATGTCCGCCAACAGATCGATGTCGAAGACTTTCCTGCCCACCTGCAAAACCAACGAAAGGCTGTAGTAGAAATACAGGTCCGCGATGCTGAACGTCTCTCCCGCCACATAAGGCGAAAACTTGCCGTGCCGGCTGAGCGAAGCGAACCCCAACAGCAATTCACCTCTGGCCTTTTCCTTGATCGCATCGGGCACCGACATGCCGAAAAACGCTTCCGGATAACAGGCGCGCCCCGGCAGCTCGATGTACAGCTCGATTTCCCGGCACAAGGCCAATACCTGGGCGCGCTCGAACGGGTCCGTTGGCAGCAAGGCCTTGCCTGGCTGGGTTTGCTCGATGTACTCGAGGATCACGCTGGTCTCGTTGATGAAACCCTGCTCGGTCTTCAGCACCGGAACCTTGCCGCGCGGGCTGATGGCCAGCGCTTCCGGAGTCTGGGCGCCAAAGAACTGGACTTCTTCGAAGGGCACTCCCTTCTCCAGGAGAGCCAGCTTGACCATGTTGTAATAATTGCTGACAGAAAAACCATAAAGCTTGAGCATTCCATAGCCTCCAGGCCGTGCGGGGTTGGCAGCCTTGGGTTATAGACCGCCGGCGTGTTTCGCGCCAGGCGCATCACGCCGCTGAATACAGGTAAACTGGCGCCTTTTCCCAGAGGAGGCTGCCATGAGCGAGCCCATCGACAACGGCAACGACATTGACGAAGAAGAGTTCGTCGAGAATACGCTGATCCAGGCCATCGAGAATCAGATCGAAAGCGACAATCCACCAGCGGCCAAGGCCACGTTCAACAAGCTGACCCTGGTGGGTTATGAGCGTGAAGAAATTCTCAACCTGATGGCCCACGTACTGGCGGTGGAAATCGACGCGATCCTCGAAGAAGACCGTCCGTTCAATACCGAGTGGTACGAAGCTGCATTGCGCGCCCTGCCCGAGTTGCCGCCGGAAAAAAACTAAGCTGTTCTTGTGGCGAGGTAGCTGGCTCCCTCGCCATGAAAAAGTTCCCGGACAAAAAACCATGACTCTGACACTGGACAGCTCGCCCAAGTGCGCTCACCTTAGTGACGCTGTCGTCCAAATTCCTAGAAAGTCTGGAGTCCTTATGTCGCTTACCCCTGAGCTGGTTGCCGAACTGGAAATCCTTGCACTCTTCAACCTGGACAGTTCCCAGGAAGGCCTGAAAATTCATCAGACCGCTGCCCCCAAAGCCATCGCCGCTGCCCAACGCCTGTTTGACAAAGAACTCATCACCCAACCCGATGGCGGTTACCTGACCAGCCTGGGCCGTGATGCCGCACAGAATGTGCAAACGGTCCTGACGATTCTTAGCGTCCAAGAAACCGCCTGATTTTCCGCCTCGCCCACGGGAATCCCTCTGCTCGGGATTTCCGCAGGCGCGTGGCGCCTCCGTAAAAATACTTGGCTCGACCGCGTTTTCCAGCTCAAGAATTCCAGGAACCGGGCGCTATCCTGCCATCACCTGTTTTTTTCCCCACGTTCGACGCCGCGATCCGGTTTGAGCTGACATGACCCGCAACCACGAAATACGCCCCGATCTGGACGAGGGAATCGACCGCAAGGTCCTGAGCCAGCTGCGCGCGCGTTTCCTCAAGCTCAACAGCGGCCGAATGGAGCGCGCCCTCGAAGGGCTGTCGACCCGCCAGCAGGGCGTGTTGACGCTGCTTCCGCTGTTTTTTCATGTCAACCATCCCTTGTTGCCCGGTTATGTCTCGGGCAGCACACCGGCCGGGCTGTCCAATTACGAACCCGACACCGACGTCCTCGCCGAGGCCCAGCGGCTGACTCGCTCGTTCTCGTACAAACCTCGCCACGGCAGCAACCCACCGCGGCCCATCCTCGGCCTGTTCCTGATGGGCAGTCTCGGCACCTTGGCCCAGGCCGATCAGAGCGACATGGACGTTTGGGTGTGCCATGGCCCGGACCTGAGCGACGACGAACTGGCCGAACTGCGAAAGAAATGCCAGTTGCTGGAGACCTGGGCGGCCACCCAGGGCGCCGAAGCGCACTTCTTCCTCATCGACCCGCAGCGATTCGTCCGCGGCGAACGGGACAATCAGCTCAGCTCCGACGACTGTGGAACCACCCAGCATTATCTGCTGCTGGATGAGTTCTATCGCACCGCGATCTGGCTGGCCGGGCGCACGCCAATCTGGTGGCTGGTGCCGGTCTACGAAGAAGAAAACTACCAGCAGTACACCCATACGCTAATCTCCAAACGCTTCATTCGTGCGGACGAGACTCTGGACTTGGGTCACCTGGCCTACATCCCGCCGGGAGAATTCATCGGCGCCGGGCTCTGGCAGTTATTCAAGGGAATTGAATCGCCCTACAAGTCGGTGCTCAAGCTACTGCTGACCGAGGTCTACGCCAGCGAACATCCGGATGTCCGCTGCCTGAGCCTGCGTTTCAAGCAGGCGGTGTTCGCCAATCACCTGGATCTGGATGAGCTGGATCCGTACATGGTCGTTTATCGCCGCCTCGAGGAATACCTGATCGCCCGCGGCGAGCCGGAACGTCTGGAACTGATCCGGCGCGCCCTGTACCTGAAGGTCAATCGCAAGCTCACCGGCCATGCTCGCAGCAGCGGCTGGCAGCGCAACCTGCTGGAGCGCCTGGCCCGGGATTGGGGCTGGGACCAACGTCAACTGGCGCTGCTGGACAGCCGCAGCCAGTGGAAGGTGCGCCAAGTCAGCAACGAGCGGCGGGCCCTGGTCAACGAGCTGACCTACAGCTATCGCTTCCTGACCCAGTTCGCCCGCACCGAGAAAACCGTCAGCCTGATCAACAAGCGCGACCTCAATGTTCTCGGTCGCCGGCTGTACGCAGCCTTCGAGCGCAAGGCCGACAAGGTCGAGTTCATCAATCCCGGGATTGCCCCGGACCTGGCGGAAGACACCCTGACCCTGGTCCAGTCGCCGAACAAGAAAGAGCCCGGGCAAAACCAATGGGGTTTGTACAACGGCAGCCTGAACGCGCTGGAATGGGAAAATTTCGCCCCCATCAAACGCAGCCGCGAGCTGCTCGAATTACTCACCTGGTGCCATCGCAACGGTGTGATCGACAGCAGCACGCGTCTGGCGCTGCACCCCGGCGAAAGCGACCTGAGCGAGTTTGAACTGTTCAACCTGTTGGGCAGTTTGCAGCAAGCCATCGCTTTGCCCCTGGCCACGGTCGACGAAGAACAGTTGCTCCACGCCAGCGTGCCCAGTGAAGTGTTGATTCTGGTAAACGTGGGCGTCGACCCACTCAAGCATCACCGCGACCTGAACATCCTGATGACCACCGAGCGCACCGATTCCCTGAGCTACGCCGGGGTTCGGGAAAACCTGGTGCTGACCCTCGACCAGGTCACGCTCAATAGCTGGAATGAAGTGCTGGTCAACCGCTTCGACGGCGAGCATGCCCTGCTCGATTGCTTGCGCGACTACCTCAACGCCTTGCCTGCGATACAACGCCAGCCGCGCTTGCAGGTCCGGTGCTTCTGTCACAACCGCGCGCAATTCATCGCACGCCGGGTCGAAGAAGTCATCGAGACCACCCAGACCCTGCTATTGAGCAAGCTCAATTACCGTTATCTGCTGCAAGTCCAGCAGCACTACCACGTATTGGAATTGGTGCCGGGCCAGGTCAGCCACGTGGCGCTGGGCAGCCTGTCGGCATTGATGGATTATCTGGGGGAAGAGCTGACGGCCTATAGCCCGCTGCACCTGGATTCAATGGCGCTGGAAGATCACGATGTGGCGCTGATCCTGCCCATGGGCCAACCCGAGTGCATCCAGGTGTTCTACCGGGTCTATGAGGACGAAGCCGAGCTGTACGTGCTCGATGAGCTCAACGCCTTGTGGCAGCAGCGCTTGCCTTATCACGACGAACAGAGCCTGCTGGTACCGCTGCAGCGGTTCCTGCAATCGGTGCTGTACCGCCGCGATGCCTTGCTACCGATGGACGCTGCCCAGCCGGTCACGCTGGAAATGCTCTATTACCAGCTCCTGCCTTCAGGGAACGGGCGGGCCCGGAGGGTCGAATCACGACAGGCGCCGCAGACGCCGGTCAACAAACCGTTCTATGACGTACAAGCAATCATCGGCAAAGCGGCGCACGAACAAGTGCACGTCACCCTGTATTGCGATCAGCGGGAATTTTCGGAACTGGAGCATGGCGACCAATTGTTTCATGTGGTCGCCAGGGAAATTGTCGGGCAGCGCCGCGACGCCGAACGCTATCGTTGCTACATCACCGACCTGGACCTCTC
The DNA here is from genome assembly GCF_052660185.1 of Pseudomonas sp. E102. Taxonomy (NCBI): domain Bacteria; kingdom Pseudomonadati; phylum Pseudomonadota; class Gammaproteobacteria; order Pseudomonadales; family Pseudomonadaceae; genus Pseudomonas; species Pseudomonas sp. E102. The sequence goes on along the minus strand of NZ_CP084025.1, from coordinate 5,181,280 downwards.
GGGCCTGGTGGGTGACGGCGCCAGCCCAAGTATCCTGTTCCTGCGCTACAAAGCCGACCTGGAACGGGCACTGAACGAGGCGCTGAACCAGGTCTGAGGCGGGCTTCAGAATGCGCAGTCGCCACCGTTGACCGGCTGCGACTCGACCTCCAGCAATGTCAGCTTCAAGGTCTTGCCGCCCGGCGCGGGCCAGTCGATGTGCTGGCCGACTTTCAAGCCCAGCAAGGCGCTGCCCACCGGCGCCAGGATCGAAATCTTGCCCTCGTCGGCGTTGGCATCCTTGGGGTAGACCAGCGTCAGGTGATAATCCTTGCCGCTGCTTTCCTCGCGACAGTGCACCCGCGAGTTCATGGTTACGACATCGGCAGGCACTTCATCGTGACCCACCAGGTTCTCGGCGCGATCCAGTTCGGTTTGCAAGGCGATCACGCCGGGAAGCGTTTCATCCAGGCTGTCGATCAAACGCTCCAGACGCTGCACGTCCAAGCGAGTAAGGGTAATGGAAGGTGCGGTCATGATTCAGGCAGACTCCTTTCTTCTGCACGAAAAAGCAAAACCCCGCCACATAAAGACGGGGTTTTCACGCGCCTCGATGAGTTGAGGCGTTGCTGGACACTACCACAGCTCAAAAAATATACAACCCAAGGGCTCTCGCCACAAAAGCGCTCTCGCCAATCCAGCGATTAAACCAGCGACTTGCGCTTGAGCGCCTCGGCGCAAATCAACCGCCGACGCTCATCATCAGCCGAGCGCCATTCGCGTATGTCCTCCACATGCCGGAAACAACCCAGGCAGACCTTGCGTTCATCGAGCTTGCACACACTGGTGCACGGCGACGGCACGGCCGGGCTGACATTGCTGTAGAGCGGCTTGGGAGGCCGCGCCGGGACGGTCTGGCTCACGGAATCACAAACCTTCGAAATCGAATTCGACGCCAGCCTGCTGCTTGACGATGCGCTCGAGCATCTCGCCCAGTTGCTCTTCGCTCTTGTCACACATCCAGCGCTCGCTTTCCTCGTCGTAGTCGAAGTGGAAACCACCGGACACCGCCGCCAGCCACAACTGCCGCAACGGCTCCTGGCGGCTGAAAATCAGCTGGGTGCCATTTTCGAACTTGACGGTCAGTACGCCGGCGGAGATTTCCAGGTCGATGTCCAGGTCGCTCTCGTCGAAGATATCCTCCAGCTTTTCCTGGGTTTCATCGACCAGATCGTGGAAACGGGCTTCAGTCAAACTCATTGCGACAACCTCAAAATGTCTGATCATGCTCAAGCGCCGCAAGATACGGACGCGCCCGGCTGAATGCAAAGGATAACGACCAAGGGCCCGTGGGTGCTGAACATTGTCCATCGAATGAACGCCCCTGGAGCCCAAGGCCCGCCGGACGGGCGCCCCGTTGCATAGGCAAGCTGTCGGGTGGCCGGTATACTCCGGCGCAATTAACGCATTTTCAAGGATTTCGCCATGAAGCGCCTGATCTCTTCCCTTGCTGCGCTCGTCGCGGTTGCCTGCCTTGTGACAGCCTGTGGTCAAAAAGGTCCGCTGTACCTGCCTGATGACAGCAAGTCTCCTGAAGAGCAGGCCAAGTCGTCGCAATCCAAGTCCCACTCGCACGACACCCAGACCACTTACTAAGGGACCGCCATGGACGCTTTTAACTACCGTGGCGGGGAGCTGTTCGCGGAAGGGGTTGCCCTGTCCGCGATCGCCGAACGTTTCGGCACGCCGACCTACGTCTATTCCCGGGCCCACATCGAAGCCCAGTACCGGACGTTCGCCGATGCCCTCGAAGGCATGCCGCACCTGGTGTGCTTCGCTGTAAAAGCGAACTCGAACCTGGGCGTGCTCAACGTCCTGGCGCGCCTGGGCGCAGGCTTCGACATCGTGTCCGGTGGCGAGCTGGAGCGCGTGCTGGCCGCGGGCGGCAGTGCCGACAAAATCGTGTTCTCCGGCGTCGGCAAGACCCGCGAAGACATGCGTCGCGCCCTGGAAGTCGGCGTGCACTGCTTCAACATCGAATCCACTGACGAACTGGAGCGCCTGCAAGTCGTCGCCGCCGAACTGGGTGTTCGTGCGCCGGTTTCCCTGCGCGTGAACCCGGACGTCGACGCCGGCACCCACCCGTACATTTCCACGGGCCTTAAGGAAAACAAGTTCGGCATCGCCATTGCCGACGCCGAGGACGTGTACGTACGCGCCGCCCAACTGCCGAACCTGGAAGTGCTGGGCGTCGATTGCCACATCGGCTCGCAACTGACCACCCTGGAACCGTTCATTGACGCCCTCGACCGCCTGCTGGCGCTTGTCGATCGCCTCGGCGATTGCGGCATCTACCTGCGTCACATCGACCTGGGCGGCGGTGTCGGCGTGCGCTATCGCGATGAAGAGCCACCGCTGGTGGCCGACTACATCAAGACCGTGCGCGAGCGCCTCGAAGGCCGTGACCTGGCGCTGATGTTCGAGCCCGGCCGCTACATCGTCGCTAACGCCGGCGTGCTGTTGACCCAGGTCGAGTACCTCAAGCACACCGAGCACAAGGATTTCGCCATCGTCGACGCGGCGATGAATGACCTGATCCGCCCGGCGCTGTACCAGGCCTGGATGGACGTCACAGCCGTGCGCCCTCGCGATACCGCGGCCCGCCCCTACGACATCGTCGGGCCGATCTGCGAAACCGGCGACTTCCTTGCCAAGGGCCGGGAGTTGGCGCTGGAAGAAGGCGATCTGCTGGCCGTTCATTCGGCGGGCGCCTACGGGTTTGTCATGAGTTCCAACTACAACACCCGCGGCCGCTGCGCCGAGGTGCTGGTGGACGGTGATCAGGCATTCGAAGTACGCCGCCGCGAGACGGTAGCCGAACTGTTTGCCGGCGAAAGCCTGCTGCCGGAGTAAAACCATGCTGCTGCGTTTTACCAAGATGCACGGCCTGGGCAATGACTTCATGGTCCTCGACCTGGTCAGCCAGCACGCGCATATCCTGCCCAAGCACGCCAAACAATGGGGCGACCGGCACACCGGCATCGGTTTCGACCAATTGCTGATCGTCGAGGCACCAAACAACCCGGACGTGGATTTCCGCTACCGGATCTTCAATGCCGACGGTTCGGAAGTGGAGCAGTGCGGCAACGGCGCGCGCTGTTTCGCCCGTTTCGTGCTGGACAAGCGCCTGACCGCCAAGCGGCAGATTCGCGTCGAGACCAAAAGCGGCATCATCGAACTGGATGTGCGCAGTGACGGCCAGATCGGCGTCAACATGGGCGCCCCGCGCCTGGTGCCGGCGGATATCCCATTCCAAGCGCCAGCCCAAGCCCTGAGCTATACCGTGGACGTCGACGGCACCGCGGTGGAACTGGCGGCGATCTCCATGGGCAACCCCCATGCCGTACTGCGCGTGGACGACATCAACAGCGCTGCCGTACACGACCTGGGACCAAAGATCGAAAACCATCCGCGCTTCCCGGCGCGCGTCAACGTCGGCTTTTTGCAGGTCATCGATCGCCACCGCGCCCAACTGCGTGTATGGGAACGTGGCGCCGGGGAAACCCAGGCATGCGGCACGGGCGCCTGCGCCGCCGCCGTCGCCGCGATCAGCCAGGGGTGGATGGATTCGCCGCTGCTGATCGACCTGCCCGGCGGGCGTCTGTCCATCGAATGGGCAGGTCCAGGCCAACCGGTGATGATGACCGGCCCGGCCGTACGTGTATACGAAGGACAAGTTCGTCTTTGAGTGAGCCAAACCCATGACCGACAAGCCAAAGGTTCCAGCCCCGCAGCCCGACGAATCCTCGAGCCCCTCAGACGCCGCGGCCGTGGCCGCCTACCTGGAGGCGCATCCGGACTTCTTCGTCGAGCATGAAGACCTGCTTGCAACGATGCGGATCCCCCACCGGCGCGGCGATACCGTGTCGCTGGTCGAGCACCAGATGAAGATCCTGCGTGAGCGCAACATCGAAATGCGCCATCGCCTCTCGCACCTGATGGACGTCGCCCGGGACAACGACCGGCTCTTCGACAAGACCCGTCGGCTGATCCTCGCGCTGATGGACGCCAGTACTCTTGAAGACCTGGTAATGAGCGTCGAAGACAGCCTGCGCCAGGATTTCCAGGTGCCCTTTGTCAGCCTGATCCTGTTTGGCGACAACGCGATGCCGGTGGGCCGCTGGGTCACCCACGCGGACGCGCAGACGGCCATTGGCGGGCTGCTTACCGAAAACAAAAGCGTCAGTGGCAGCCTGCGCGAACATGAGCTGGATTTCCTGTTTGGCGAAGAACAGCGCAAGCAGATCGGCTCCACCGCCGTTGTCGCCATCGCCCACCAAGGCGTGCATGGCGTGCTGGCCATCGCCAGTCGCGATCCGCAGCACTACAAGAGCTCGGTGGGTACGCTGTTCCTGAGCTATATCGCCGAAGTGACCGGCCGTGTGCTGCCACGGGTTGCCGGTTCGCTGCGTTCGGTACGCTGATGATGGAGCGGCAACTGGACGCCTACTGCGAACACCTGCGCAGTGAGCGCCAGGTGTCCCCTCACACCCTGTCGGCCTACCGTCGTGACCTCGAAAAGGTGCGGGGCTGGTGCCAGAAGCAAAACATCGACAACTGGTCGGCCCTCGACATCCAGCGCCTGCGCAGCCTCGTTGCTCGCCTGCATCAGCAAGGGCAATCCTCCCGCAGCCTGGCGCGACTGTTGTCGGCGGTGCGCGGCCTGTATCAATACCTCAATCGCGAGGGCCTGTGCGATCACGATCCAGCCACAGGCCTGGCACCCCCCAAGGGCGAACGCCGGTTGCCGAAGACCCTCGACACCGACCGTGCCTTGCAATTGCTCGATGGCGCCGTCGAGGATGATTTCATGGCGCGACGGGACCAGGCGATCCTCGAACTCTTCTACTCCTCAGGCCTGCGGCTTTCCGAGCTGACGGGGCTGAACCTGGACCAATTGGACTTGGCCGACGGCCTGGTTCAGGTACTCGGTAAAGGCAGCAAGACCCGCTTGCTGCCTATCGGCCGCAAGGCCCGCGAAGCCCTGGAGCTTTGGTTGCCACTACGAGCGCTGACCAACCCCGTCGATGACGCGGTCTTCGTCAGCCTGCAAGGCCGACGCCTGGGCCCACGTACCATCCAGCTGCGGGTCAAGGCCGCCGGCGAACGGGAGCTCGGTCAGAACCTGCACCCGCATATGCTCCGGCATTCGTTCGCCAGTCATCTGCTGGAATCTTCCCAGGACCTGCGTGCCGTCCAGGAACTGCTTGGCCACTCGGACATCAAGACGACCCAGATCTATACCCACCTGGATTTCCAGCACCTGGCGACGGTCTATGACAGTGCCCACCCCAGGGCCAAACGCATCAAGGGCGACGAATCATGACCATCGAGCTCATCACCTTCGACCTGGACGACACGCTGTGGGACACCGCGCCGGTGATCGCCAGCGCCGAAGCCGTACTACGTCAATGGCTGACCGACAACGCACCCGACCTGGGCGATTTTCCCGTGGAGCACTTGTGGGCGATCCGCGCCCAAGTGCTCAGCGAAGAACCGAACCTCAAGCACCGCATCAGTGCGTTGCGCAGGCGCGTGCTGTTCCGGGCGCTGCAAGATGCCGGCTACGACCAGTGGCGAGCCTCTGAGTTGGCGGACCAAGGATTCGAAGCATTCCTGCATGCCCGTCATCAACTGGAGATCTTTCCAGACGTACAGCCGACCCTGGAAATCCTCGCCAATCATTTCGCACTTGGCGTCGTCACCAACGGCAACGCCGACGTGCGACGCCTGGGGCTGGCGGATTATTTCAAGTTTGCCCTGTGCGCCGAGGACATTGGCATCGCCAAGCCTGACGCAAGACTGTTCGAGGAAGCCTTGCAGCGCGGCGGTGCTACGGCACAGACCGCCGTGCATGTAGGCGATCACCCGGGCGACGACATCGCCGGCGCCCAGCAGGCCGGCCTGCGTGCGGTGTGGTTCAACCCGATGGGCAAGGCCTGGGATGCCGATCACGCACCGGATGCGGAGATTCGCAGCCTGACCGAACTGCCAGGGTTATTGGCGGCGTGGCATAGCCAACCCTGAACCTTGTGGGAGCGAGCTTGCTCCCACAGGGCCGAGCCTGTCCGTGGAGTTTATCCCGCCCATGAAAAAGCCCGCAGCGACGGCGGGCTTTTTCAGCAAGCAAGAAACAGAGGCTCAGATAGGGCGACTGCCATACTTGTTGTCGGGCTTCTTGGGCGGATCGGCGACCACGTTGGCCTCCACTTCCTGCACCTTTCCGCCCCTGGCCAGGAATTCCTCCATGGCCTTGGCAAGCGCGTCACGCTCCTTGTTCTTGGCCTCTACGCTCGGTAACTCGTCGACTGATACCGCTGCCTTGGCCTTGCCTTTGGCAGTGGGGACCGGAACATCGGCACCTTCGTCGTCGGCAACATCTTCAGCCGCCGCTTCCAGGCCTTCTTCGGTCTCGTCTTCGTCACCTACTTCGAGGTCGTCGTTTTCCAGATCATCGTCGCTCATGTTCTACCTCATGACTTGCGAAAAGCAGATTAGTTATAGCCCAGCTTCGCCATCTGTCGAAGGCTGCCAGAAAAAATTCAAGATCCGCTGACAAGCAGCGGTCATGCCCCTTCACCGTGCAAGGTGGCGAGGACTTTACGAGCACCGCCATGATCTCGGTGCTCGCCCAGATAAACGCCTTGCCAGGTACCCAACGCCAACCGTCCCGCCGTCACCGGAAGGCTGAGCTGACATCCCAGCACACTGGCCTTGAAGTGCGCCGGGAGGTCGTCCAGGCCTTCGTCGTTGTGCTCATAGCCGACGGTTCCTTGTGGGATCAGCCGATTGAAAAATCGTTCGAAGTCTCGACGTACCGCCGGATCGGCGTTCTCGTTGATGGTCAACGAGGCCGAGGTGTGCTGCAGCCACAGATGCAACAGACCGACACGACATGCCTTGAGTTCAGGCAGGCCGGCGAGTAGCTCGTCCGTCACCAGATGAAAGCCCCGGGGCCTCGCCCGCAGGGTTATCAGCGTCTGTTGCCACATACAGATCTCCGCACGTTCGGCGCGCATTCTAGCGCGCTCTGGAAAAAAACAAAGGGCCTAATATTCCTGCCTCGATGTAAGTCTTTGGCGGTAGAAAAACCCATGTCGTATACACAACAAAAGGCGTCGGAAAAAACCGGCGAACCTTGTGAGCAATGACAAATTCCAGACAAAAAAATGCCCGGCGAACCGGGCATTTTTTTTGCGCGTTGCTTACAGGTTGTAACCACGCTCGTTGTGCTGGGCCAAGTCCAGGCCCACGGCTTCTTCTTCCTCGGAGACACGCAGGCCCATGACGGCGTCCAGTACCTTGAGAATGATGAAGGTCACGACCGCGGTATAGATCACGGTGAAACCCACGCCTTTGAATTGAATCCACACTTGTGCGCCGATATCGGTCACGGTGCCGAAGCCACCCAGTGCCGGTGCAGCGAATACACCGGTCAGGATCGCCCCGAGGATACCGCCGATGCCATGTACGCCGAAGGCATCCAGGGAGTCGTCATAGCCGAGCTTGCGCTTGAGGGTGGTGGCGCAGAAGAAGCACACCACGCCCGCCGCCAGGCCGATGACCAACGCGCCCATCGGGCCCACGGTGCCGGCAGCCGGGGTGATTGCAACCAGGCCGGCCACCACGCCCGAGGCAATGCCCAGCGCGCTTGGCTTGCCGTGGGTGATCCACTCGGCAAACATCCAGCCCAGTGCCGCGGCAGCCGTGGCGATCTGGGTGACCAGCATCGCCATGCCGGCAGTGCCGTTGGCCGCGACGGCGGAGCCGGCGTTGAAGCCGAACCAGCCTACCCACAGCATGGCCGCGCCCATCAGGGTATAACCCAGGTTATGCGGTGCCATTGGGGTGGTCGGGAAACCTTTGCGCTTGCCCAATACCAGACAGGCTACGAGACCGGCGATACCGGCGTTGATATGCACCACGGTGCCGCCGGCGAAGTCCAGCACGCCCCAATCCCACATCAGGCCGCCGTTGCCGGACCAGACCATGTGCGCAATCGGCGCATACACCAGGGTGAACCACACGCCCATGAAGATCAGCATGGCGGAGAATTTCATCCGCTCGGCAAAGGCACCGACGATCAGCGCTGGGGTGATGATGGCGAAGGTCATCTGGAAGGTGATGAACACCGCTTCTGGAAACAATGCAGCCGGACCGGTCAGGCTGGCCGGGGTGACGCCCGCCAGGAATGCCTTGCCCAGGCCGCCGATGAAGGAATTGAAGTTGACGACGCCCTGTTCCATGCCAGTGGTGTCGAACGCGATGCTGTAGCCGTAGATGACCCACAGGACGCTGATCAGACCGGTGATGGCGAAGCACTGCATCATCACCGAAAGAATGTTTTTCGACCGAACCATGCCGCCGTAGAACAGCGCAAGGCCAGGGATGGTCATGAACAGGACAAGAATCGTGGCAGTCAGCATCCAGGCAGTGTCGCCGGAGTTGAGGACTGGGGCTGCCGCTTCTTCCGCCATGGCCAGGCCAGGCATTACGAAGGACAACAGGGCTCCTAGCCCTGCGAATTTACGCAGAGTCATATTGTTTTCTCCTGGGGCGTTGGGTTTGACGGCTTAGATAGCGTCGGTATCGGTTTCGCCGGTACGGATGCGAATGGCCTGTTCCAGATTGACCACGAAGATCTTTCCGTCACCAATCTTGCCGGTGTTGGCGGCCTTGGTAATCGCCTCGATGACCCGATCAAGATCCTTGTCGTCGATGGCGACATCGATCTTCACCTTGGGCAGGAAGTCGACCACGTATTCCGCGCCGCGATACAGCTCGGTATGGCCTTTCTGCCGACCGAAGCCTTTGACTTCAGTAACGGTAATGCCCTGCACGCCGATTTCGGACAGCGACTCGCGTACGTCGTCCAGCTTGAACGGCTTGATGATGGCAGTGACTAGCTTCATGAAACTCTCTCCCGAATTGGTGGACTTGCCCCAGGAAAACAAACCCGACTCAAGTCTAAGCGCAGTGCCTGGCTTTGTAACGCGTCGTCGGCCCAAGTTGCCCGACCGGTGCCAGCTGACTACTCCTGACGAAACTCCCCGCTCCGCCTGCTGCACTGCATTCGTCACAGCGACTGCATCAGTGCATGGGTCACCAGCCACTAAGCAGAAAGCTTGCCATCTGTACCCAACCCCCCTGATTTCAACCCTTTACCCGTTGCGCCGGTCTGCGCCGAACCACGAACCGCAGCGATACGCACAACAACGGTGCGGTGATGCCCGGGGCCGTGCGCGAAAAGCGTGCAACCCGAGCCGCGAATTGACTATAGACACTGCGTGATACACTGCCCGCCATTGTTTCCAGGACACCTGACATGCTCGCGCCCAAAGACCTCCTCGACGCCCTGAGCGGCCACGCCTCCCGCCTGTTGAGCGGCGACACGCCACTCCCCAAGAATGAAATCGAAAGCCAGTTCAAGGCCCTGCTGCAAAGCGGGTTCAGCAAACTGGACCTGGTCAGCCGGGAAGAATTCGACAGCCAGATGGTCGTGCTGGCCCGGACCCGGGCACGGCTGGAGAGCCTGGAAGCCAAGGTGGCCGAGCTGGAGGCGCGACTCGACCCCAAGGACGAGTGAGCACCTCTTGCCAGGGATGCGGCGTTAAGCGCGTGATTTGTCCCAGGCCCACCAGATCATCCAAAGCGCCGGCAGGGGCTCGCCGCCTGTAACGGCAATTGAAAAACAACCGCCTGAATGGCGGTTGTTCATTCATGCCCCCACTTGCGCAACATCCTGCGAAAATTTGCCCCTTCAATTGCCCCGCCCTCTCAGTTTCCCCGGACTAGTCTTCAAGAGCCGCAGGATGCGGCTCTCCATCAGTCAAGGAACGCTTCATGTCGCTCGCCATCGTCCACAGCCGCGCCCAAGTGGGGGTCGAAGCCCCTGCCGTTACCGTTGAGGTTCATCTGGCCAACGGCTTGCCGTCACTGACGATGGTCGGCCTGCCGGAGGCGGCGGTGAAGGAGAGCAAGGACCGGGTGCGCAGCGCGATCATCAATTCAGGGCTCAATTTCCCGGCGCGGCGCATCACCCTGAACCTGGCGCCAGCGGATCTCCCCAAGGACGGAGGCCGGTTCGACCTGGCGATTGCCTTGGGAATCCTGTCGGCCAGCGTGCAGGTGCCGACCTTGATGCTGGACGACGTGGAGTGCCTCGGCGAACTGGCATTGTCCGGCGCCGTGAGACCGGTACGCGGCGTGCTCCCCGCGGCGCTGGCGGCACGCAAGGCTGGACGCATGCTGTTGGTACCCCGGGCCAACGCCGAGGAAGCTTGCCTGGCGTCAGGGCTGAAGGTGATCGCCGTGGACCATCTGCTCGAAGCAGTGGCGCATTTCAACGGCCACGTCCCAGTCGAGCCTTTTGTGTCCAACGGGCTGCTCTCGGCCAGCAAACCCTATCCCGACCTCAGCGAAGTACAAGGTCAAGCCGGAGCCAAGCGCGCCTTGCTGATCGCGGCAGCGGGAGCTCACAATCTGTTGTTCAGTGGCCCACCCGGTACGGGCAAGACGCTGCTGGCGAGTCGTTTGCCGGGGTTGCTGCCACCGCTGGCCGAAAGCGAGGCCCTGGAGGTCGCGGCTATACAGTCGGTCGCCAGTTGCGTGCCCTTGAGCCATTGGCCGCAACGGCCGTTCCGCCAGCCACACCATTCGGCGTCCGGCCCTGCCCTGGTGGGTGGAGGCTCCAAGCCGCAACCGGGGGAAATCACCCTCGCCCACCACGGCGTGCTGTTCCTGGACGAGCTTCCAGAGTTTGATCGCAAGGTATTGGAAGTCTTGAGGGAGCCCTTGGAGTCGGGGCATATCGTGGTTTCGCGCGCCCGCGATCGCGTGCGCTTCCCGGCCCGCTTCCAGTTGGTAGCGGCCATGAACCCCTGCCCCTGTGGATACCTTGGCGAGCCCAGCGGCCGCTGCTCGTGCACACCGGACATGGTGCAGCGCTATCGCAACAAGCTGTCCGGCCCCTTGCTCGACCGCATCGACCTGCACCTGACTGTGGCGCGGGAAGCCACGGCGCTCAATCCCAAAGGCGAACCGGGTGACGACACCGCCACCGCGGCCGAGCGGGTGGCCGAAGCCCGGGAACGCCAGCAAACCCGCCAAGGCTGTGCCAACGCATTCCTAGATCTACCGGGGCTGCGCCGCCATTGCAAACTGTCCTCGACCGACGAGGCGTGGCTGGAAACCGCCTGCGAACGACTGTCCCTGTCGCTGCGAGCCGCCCACCGCTTGCTGAAGGTCGCCCGCACGCTGGCCGACCTTCAGCAGTTGGAACGGATCAGCCGCGAGCACCTGGCCGAAGCCCTGCAATACCGGCCCGCAACGCCATGAAACAGGTCACGGCTTGCTCAGGTCCACCAGCGGTGTGTCTCGCACCTCGACTTTTCGATCGCCCTGGATGTCATCAATGCGCTTGAGGGCTTTGTCCACGGCCCCCTTGTCCGCCAGAAGACTGTAGTGGATCTGGAACTGCTTGCGCTCTTTCGGTGCGATGCTGGGCACCAGGCCCAGCGGACGCTGGTAGCGGCGGTTATAGGAAAAACTGGTACCTGGCTCCAAGCCGGTCACGTAGCCCTGGCCTTGGGTATCGGTGTTTTTCCACAGGGAAAACACCGGAAGCGTCCCGGTATTGAAGCCCACGGAAACGCCGAGGCTACCGGCCTTGTTGTGCAGGACGGTCAGCGTATCGCCCTTGGCGTCGGCGTAAGGCACGACGTTGTAAACGGTTTCATCGTAGTCCTTGGTGGGAGCTCGATAGGTGGTCCAATCCTTCAGGTCGCCCTTGGCCTTGTCGTTGAACGGCGAAACCTGTTTGACCGGGGCGGCGAAGCGGGCCCCCTGCTCCAGGAATGGCGTGCTGAAATTGCTGTGATAGAGCGCCTGGTATTCCTTTGGATAATCGCCATTGTTGGTCAGCGTGTCGTTGAGGGAAAAGGTCACGCTGCCGGGCTCGGTGACCAATTCAGTCTGGACCGAGAAGTCAACCTTCTTGAACGCCTGCTCCTTCAACTCGCCTCGCAGGGTGATGGCGTAAGGTGGCTTTTCATCAATGTGCAAGGTGACTTTGTTCGCCGAAATGTTCGCGGCGCGCCCATGCAAGGTCAGCAGCTCACCGTTGTCGATGCCGGGGTGGCCGACCCACTCATAGCCGCAGCGGGTCACCAACTCATTGAAGCCTTCAAGCCAGCCCAGGCCACCTCGGCCGTTGAGTTCGATGAATGCTGGATTGACCACTTCTTTGACCGGCGAATCCCAGCCCATGCGCACATCGCCGACCGAGGCTTGAAGCACGTTCATGCCACGGGTCGGGACGACTGACAGCTTCAGAGTGCCGTTGTCGATGTCGACAATGCTCACGCCTTCCTGACGCCCCCCGTGGAGGGTGCGCATCGTCACGGAAAACGGCTTATCGGTTTTCACGCCCAGTTGTTGGCTGGTGATTTGCCAGGGTTGGGCGGCTTTATCGGAGTCGAGCAGTACGTAATCCCACGCCATCGCATGGGAAGCTACGCCCAAGGCGCCGAGGGCAACGAAGAGTCTTAGGGAATTCATGGAGACGGCCTTTTGTTGGAGTTGTGCGGTTTTTATAGACTTGAAGAAACGTTTCAGCAAGCCAAAAAACAGCAACTACCTGAAAAACTACACGGCTACAGATTGGAGATTTTTTGCGGGAAACGAGCTTGCTCGCGGTGATTTTTTGCCTAGGCAGCCTAGAACCCGTGGCGGGGGAGCTTGCTGCCGCTCGACTGCGCAGCAGTCGCAAGACGCGACGATAAGGTCTGCCTGAAAAGGCGCGGGCCTGCTGTGCAGGCCCGCGGGAGCAAGCTCCCTCGCAACGGGATTGGGTTGGCTTGCTCGTGAGGGGACGGTTTCAGCGGAACCGATCGACTTCTTTGCGAAGGTCCTGCGCCAGTTTTTCCAGTTCCTTGGCGGTGATCGCCAGGTTCGAAACCACTTCGCGCTGTTCGCTGTTGGCCATGGCAATACTCTGCAGGTTGCTGCTGAGCAGGGTCGCGGTGCTGCTTTGCTCCTGCGTAGCCGTAGTGATCGCGGCGAATTGCTGGCCGGCCGAGCGGCTTTGCTCATCGATACGCGCCAGGGCCGAGGCCACGTTGGCGTTACGCGACAAGCCTTCCTGCATGAGCAGGTTGCCCTTCTCCATGGTGCTGATGGCGTTGCCGGTTTCCTGCTGGATGCTGTTGATCATGCCGGAAATTTCGTCAGTGGCCTGGCGAGTGCGCGAGGCCAGGCTCCGAACCTCGTCAGCTACCACGGCAAAACCACGACCCTGCTCGCCCGCCCGTGCAGCTTCGATGGCGGCGTTCAACGCCAGCAGGTTGGTTTGCTCGGCGATCGAAGTGATCACACCGACAATGCCACCGATCTCCTGGGAGCGCTGGCCCAGCGTGTTGATGACCGTTGCAGTGCTGTTCAAGGCGCCCGCGATCTGTTCCAGGGACGATGACGCTTCGTCCATCGAGGTACGGCCGATGCGAGTCTGTTGGGCATTGTCCTGGGCCAGGCGCTCGGTATTGCCCATGTTGTCGGCGATGTTCAAGGAGGTGGCGCTGAATTCTTCCACCGCCCCGGCCATGCTGGTGATCTCGCCGGACTGTTGCTCCATCCCTTCATAGGCGCCACTGGACAATCCGGAGAGCGCCTGGGCACGGCTGTTGACCTCTTGGGAGGCTTTGCGAATGTGCTCGACCATGGTCGACAAGGCTTGGCTCATCTGGTTGAACGCACGGGCCAGTTGGCCGATCTCGTCGTGGCTCGACACATTCAGGCGCACGCTCAGGTCGCCGGCGCCCAAGGCTTCGGCCTGACGCACCAAGTCACCGAGGGGAGCCAGTTTGCTGCGCAACAGCCATACCGCCGCACCGACCGCCAGCAACATCGCCAGCAAACTGCCGATCGCCAGTTGCGTACCGACGTTCCAGGTCACTGCGTTGATCTCGGTTTTCGGCATGCTCGCCACGACCGACCAGGGCCCGCCCTCGAACGGCACGGCAACGCTATAGAACTCCTCCGCGGTGTCGTCCCAGAAAGCACCCTTGCCAGGCTTCTTGACCAACGCTGTGATGGCCGCGGTAGCACGGTCCAGCGCCTGCACGCCGGCCGGCGGCACCAACCATTTGTTCTGCTCGTCCAATAACGCCAGCGAACCGGTCTGTCCGATTCGGAAGCGCTTGAGGTTTTCGAACTGCGCATTCTGCGCATCGGTGTAATCGAATCCTACGTACAACACGGCAATGATCTTGCCGCTGCCATCACGTACAGGCGTGTACTGCGACATGTAGAAGCGCCCGAACAGCAACGCCCGGCCAATGTAGCTCTGGCCGCTGATCACCGGGCCGTAGGCCGGTCCGGCGCGGTCGAGCACAGTACCGATGGCGCGCGTACCGTCCTGTTTGCTGACGGATGTACTGACGCGGACAAAATCGTCGCCGCTGCGCACGAATACCGTGGCCACGCCGGCGGTCATCGTCTTGAAATCATCCACTTCCTTGAAATTGTTGTTCAACACTTCGCTGCCAAGGCTCAAGCCAGGCGTCTGAACGCCCGCCACCGTCACCGGCTGGTCCGGATGCACGCTCAAGCCGGCGCTGAAACGCTTTTCGAACAGACCCGCCAGCCGTTGGGTGCTTTCGCGCAACGTGCTGTGGAACGTGTTGAGCTGATCGGCCATCAGCCGCGCTTCGCTCGCGAGATGCTCTTCACGGGTAGAAAGGTTTGCAGCGTCAAGCGAACGCAAGGCAAAGACAGTACTGCCGGAGATCACGACCGCCAGTATCACGGCAAGGGCAAGGCCTAGCTGTGAGGCGATCCGGGCACGAGGTTGAGACATGACGGCTCCTGGCCGAGAGACTGGATCATCTTGATCACATCGCACGCTCGGCATCTGATTCGATGAGGTAGGTATTGGCCCTTTCTGAACGAAGGTTCTATGTTCACCTTCGGCCGTAACGCCGAATACTTGAGGGCTTTGGAAGGAATAATACCAAGTGGCTAGCACGGCGACTGCAACGTTTCAGCCCAGGCGCTTGACCTCAGGTAGTTGCATGGCCTTCACCTCGCTCTGGAGAAAGTCGCTGAGCCGGCGCAAACGTTCACCCCCGGGCCGGGTTTTCGGCCAGACCAGGTAGTAATGCTCGCCGCTGGCGACAGCGGTTGGCCATGGCAGGCTCAAGCGCCCCTGGGCAACGTCCTCGGCCACCATCAACAAATCGCCCATGGATACGCCGTAGCCGCGCGCGGCCGCGATCATGCCCAGTTCCAGGGTATCGAACACCTGACCGCCCCTGAGCGAGACTTTGTCCGCCAAGCCCATGCGCTGCAGCCAATTGCGCCAGTCGCGGCGATCCGGAGTGGGATGCAATAGCTCGGCCTTGGCCAATCGCGCCACATCCCAGGGTTGGTCATTGAGCAGGTTCGGAGCGCCGACCGGTATCAACTCCTCGGGAAACAGCAGGCTGGCCTCCCAGTCCGCAGGGAAATGCCCATTGCCCAGCAGGACTGCGCAATCGAAGGGCTCGGTATTGAAATCCACCGAGTCGATGTCCATCCAGGCGCTTGTCAGCTGCACTTCGTTGCCCGGTTGCAGATGGCGAAAGCGGCTCAGGCGCGCCAGCAGCCAGCGCATGGTCAGGGTCGATGGCGCCTTCATCCGCAGGATGCCGTCTTCTCCGTGCAATGTGTGGCAAGCCCGCTCCAGCGCCATGAAGCCCTCCCGCACGCCCGGCAGCAGCAGGCGCGCCGACTCGGTCAGTTGCAGGTTGCGCCCGCTGCGCTGGAACAGTCGACAGGCAAAGTGATCTTCCAGTGTGCGGATGTGCCGGCTGACGGCGCTCTGGGTGATCGACAGCTCCTCGGCGGCGCGGGTAAACGAGCTGTAGCGCGCCGCGGCTTCGAATGCCCGTAGCGCATAAAGCGGAGGAAGACGGCGAGACATCGCAAAAGCTCCATGGCGTGGTTTGCAAACCCTACCAGAAACCCATTCAGCATGAGTTTTAATCATGCCAGCGATCTTTTTTATCCTTTTGTGCAATCCGGCGGGAGGGCCGAGAATCTTCGTCTTACTGCCTTGCTGGAACATGGAGTGTGATGATCATGCGGCATCCTGTGCGTACCGAACTCTGGGCCATCCTGCGCCTGGCGGGACCGTTGATTGCTTCGCAGTTGGCGCACATGCTGATGGTGCTGACGGACACCCTGATGATGGCTCGCCTGAGCCCCGAAGCCCTGGCCGGCGGCGGGCTCGGGGCGGCGAGCTATTCATTCGTATCGATTTTCTGCATCGGCGTCATCGCGGCGGTGGGCACCCTGGTAGCGATCCGCCAGGGCGCGGGCGACATCGAAGGCGCCACCCGGCTGACCCAGGCCGGATTATGGCTGGCGTGGTTGATGGCGCTGGTGGCGGGCGTGCTGTTGTGGAATCTCAAGCCGGTGCTGTTGATGTTCGGCCAGACCGAAACCAACGTGCTCTCTGCCGGGCAATTCCTGCTGGCACTGCCGTTCGCCCTGCCCGGTTACCTGAGTTTCATGGCCCTGCGTGGCTTTACCAGCGCCATCGGGCGGGCCACGCCGGTGATGGTGATCAGCCTCGGCGGCACGGTGGCCAACTTCCTTCTCAACTATGCGCTCATCACCGGCATGTTCGGCCTGCCGAAGCTCGGCCTGATGGGGATCGGCCTGGTCACGGCCATCGTCGCCAACTGCATGGCCCTGGCGCTGGCCTGGCACATTCATCGGCACTCGGCCTACCGCGCTTATCCATTGCTTGCCGGCCTGTCGCGACCCAATCGCCAATACCTCAAGGAACTGTGGCGACTGGGCTTGCCGATTGGTGGTACTTACGCGGTGGAAGTCGGCCTGTTCGCATTCGCCGCCCTGTGCATGGGCACCATGGGCAGCACGCCGCTGGCGGCCCACCAGATCGCGCTGCAAATCGTCTCGGTGGCCTTCATGGTTCCGGCGGGCATGTCCTACGCCATCACCATGCGTATCGGCCAGCATTACGGTGCCGGGCAATTGCTCATGGCGCGCCTGGCCGGGAGGGTCGGGATTGGTTTTGGCGCGGCCGCCATGCTGGCGTTCGCCATGGTGTTCTGGCTGCTGCCGAATCAATTGATCGGCCTGTTCCTGGACCATGAGGACCCGGCGTTCCGCGCGGTCATCGACCTGGCGGTGAGCCTGTTGGCCGTGGCGGCGTGGTTCGAGCTGTTCGACGGCACACAAACCATCGCGATGGGTTGCATCCGCGGATTGAAGGACGCCAAGACCACGTTCCTGGTGGGCCTGGGTTGCTATTGGTTGATCGGCGCGCCGGCGGCGTGGTGGATGGCGTTCCATTTGCATTGGGGCCCGACCGGCGTCTGGTGGGGCCTCGCCCTGGGCCTGGCCTGCGCGGCGGTGAGCCTGACGTTGGCGTTCGAGTGGAAGATGAAGCGGATGATTCGCAGCGAGCCGGGACAGCAAGGTTTCGAAGCGATCCAGGCCAAATGAAACAAAGCCCCTTGTGGGAGCTCGCTCCCACCGGGTTTTGGGTTAGCTGATTTCCAGCATCGACTGCTGATCACCCTCGGACATCAGGTATTCAACCAACTCCGCCAGCGGCAACGGCTTGCTGATCAGGAACCCCTGCACCTGGTCGCATCCGAAACCGCGCAGCAACTCCAGTTGCTCGCGGGTCTCGACGCCTTCGGCCACCACCTCGAGGTTGAGGTTATGGGCCAGGTTGATCATCGCGTGGACCAGCTTGCGGTTCTCTTCGCGCTGCTCCATGCCGCCGACGAAGCTCTTGTCGATCTTGAGCAGGGCGATGGGCAGGCTGTTGAGGTGCACGAACGAGGAGAATCCGGTGCCGAAATCATCCAGGGAGAACCGTACCCCCAGGCGACCCAGGGCATCCATGGTCTGTTTGACCAGTTCGCTGCGACGCATCACGGCGGTTTCGGTGAGCTCGAACTCCAGCCATTGGGCCTCGACACCCCGTTCGGCGATCAACCGGCTCAGGGTCGGCAGCAACTGGCTGTCCTGGAACTGCCGGAACGACAGGTTGATCGCCATGTGCAACGGCGCCTGCCCACGTTCACGCAGGTCCTGCATGTCCCGAAGGGCCCGGGCAATCACCCAGTAACCCAACGGCACGATGAGCCCGCTCTGCTCGGCCAGCGGCACGAACTCACTCGGTGGCAACAAGCCGCGCTCGCCATGGCGCCAGCGCACCAGGGCTTCGAGGCCGACAATCGTGCCATCTGCCAGGTTCAGCCGAGGCTGGTAATGCAATTCCAGCTCATCACGTCGCAACGCCCGCCGCAGCTCGCTTTCCAGGTCGGCGAGGCTGCGGGCGTTGCGGTTGATGCGCTCGTTGAAGATATGAAAGGTGCAGCCTTGGGTGCTCTTGGCCTGCTGCATGGCGATGTGGGCGTGCCACATCAAGGGGTCCGCACCGGCTTGCGCCCGGGCGTGGGCAATGCCCAGGCTGCAACCGATCAACAGGCTTTCACCGTCGACCCAGTAGGGTTCGGCCATGGCTTCGATGATGCGCTCGGCCATCCACTCCGCTCGCTGAGGCGCCCGGCGGGTGTCGATCAACAAGGCGAACTCGTCGCTCCCCAGCCGTGCCAGCTGATCACCGGCCTCAAGCGCGCCTTTGAGCCGCGAGACAACCTGCAGGATCAGCCGATCGCCGGCCTGGTGGCCGAGGGCGTCATTGGCGTGGCGGAAATTGTCGAGGTCCAGGTGACCCAGGGCCAGGCCACGGCCTTCGTTTTCAGCCAGGCGAGCCGCCAGCAAGGTCTGAAAACCCTGGCGGTTGGCGATGCCTGTCAACGGGTCCTGCTCGGCGAGCCGTTGCAGGGTGTTTTCGAGCATCCCCCGCTCGCGCACGTGACGCAGGCAACGACGCAGGGTCGCCTCATCGAGGGCGTCGCGCACCAGCCAGTCGCTGACGCCATCCGGGGAAACCGAAGGTTCATGCTCGAGCAACAGAACTGTCGGCAAACGACAACGACCCGGTGCCGGCTGCAGGGCGGCAACGGTGAGCAGCACCGCGTTGCGGTTGTCCTCGAACAAGCTGCTGACCGAGTCCCAGTTCGGGGCGCTGATCAACACGACCGAGGGCCCCATGGGCGCCAGGCACTCGCGCAATATCGCTGACCACTCAGGCGTTTCGGCCAACAACAGCAAACGCAAGGGTTCGACAGGCGTGGACAAGCTGACTCCCTAGACTCTGCAAGGTGGTAGGCGCGGGGCATTATGACGCGCCGATGGGCAATCACCAATGCCAATGGTTCTCAGATACCCGCTTTTTGAAGCTTTTTCATCTCAAAAAACGAACGTTGGAACCAATTTCCGTCCGCATCCTGAGGGAAAGTGACGAAAGCGGCAATTGCAATGATGCGCAACGTCACAAGTCGGACAGGGCAGCACAATTCTCAGAGCCTGTTAAAATGCCGGCCCATTTCGCAAACGACTCCCTGAACCCTGTCATGTCCCGACTCAACCCCCGGCAGCAAGAAGCCGTGAACTATGTCGGCGGCCCTCTTTTGGTGCTCGCCGGTGCAGGCTCCGGCAAGACCAGCGTGATCACCCGCAAGATCGCGCACCTGATCCAGAATTGTGGCATCCGCGCCCAGTACATCGTCGCCATGACCTTCACCAACAAGGCCGCCCGGGAAATGAAAGAGCGGGTCGGCGGCCTGCTGCGCGCCGGCGAAGGTCGCGGCCTGACGGTCTGCACCTTCCACAACCTGGGCTTGAACATCATCCGCAAGGAACATGCGCGGCTGGGCTACAAACCGGGCTTCTCGATCTTCGACGAGGCCGACGTCAAGGCCCTGATGACCGACATCATGCAGAAGGAATATTCCGGCGACGACGGCGTGGATGAGATCAAGAACATGATCGGCGCCTGGAAAAACGACCTGATCCTGCCGCCCGAAGCACTGGAAAACGCCCGCAACCCCAAGGAACAGACCGCCGCCATCGTCTACGCCCATTACCAGCGCACGCTCAAGGCGTTCAACGCGGTGGACTTCGACGACCTGATCCTGTTGCCGGTCAAACTGTTCCAGGACCACGCCGACATCCTCGAGAAATGGCAGAACAAGGTCCGCTACCTGCTCGTGGACGAATACCAGGACACCAACGCCAGCCAGTATCTGCTGGTGAAACTGCTGATCGGCAAACGCAACCAGTTCACCGTGGTGGGCGACGATGACCAGTCGATTTACGCCTGGCGCGGCGCGCGGCCGGAAAACCTGATGCTGCTCAAGGAAGACTACCCGTCGCTCAAAGTGGTGATGCTGGAACAGAACTACCGCTCCACCAGCCGGATCCTGCGCTGCGCCAACGTGCTGATTTCCAACAACCCCCATGAGTTCGAAAAACAACTGTGGAGCGAGATGGGCCACGGCGACGAGATCCGCGTGATCCGTTGCCGCAACGAAGACGCCGAAGCCGAGCGCGTGGCCATGGAAATCCTCAGCCTGCACTTGCGCACCGACCGGCCGTACAGCGATTTTGCGATCCTGTACCGCGGCAACTACCAGGCCAAGCTGATCGAGCTGAAACTGCAGCATCACCAGGTCCCGTATCGTCTGTCGGGGGGGAACAGCTTTTTCGGCCGCCAGGAAGTGAAGGACCTGATGGCCTACTTCCGCCTGATCGTGAACCCGGACGACGACAACGCCTTCTTGCGGGTGATCAACGTGCCGCGCCGGGAAATCGGTTCGACCACCCTGGAAAAACTCGGCAACTACGCCACCGAGCGCAAGATCTCGATGTACGCCGCCACCGACGAAATCGGCCTTGGCGAGCATCTGGACAGCCGCTTCACCGATCGCCTGGCGCGCTTCAAGCGTTTCATGGACAAGGTCCGCGAGCAGTGCGCCGGGGAAGATCCGATCTCTGCGCTGCGCAGCATGGTCATGGACATCGACTACGAAAACTGGCTGCGCACCAACAGCTCCAGCGACAAGGCCGCCGACTACCGCATGAGCAACGTCTGGTTCTTGATCGAGGCGTTGAAGAACACCTTGGAAAAAGACGAAGACGGCGACATGACCGTCGAGGACGCCATCGGCAAGCTCGTGCTGCGGGACATGCTCGAACGCCAGCAGGAAGAGGAAGAAGGCGCCGAAGGTGTGCAGATGATGACGCTGCACGCCTCCAAAGGCCTGGAGTTTCCCTACGTGTTCATCATGGGCATGGAAGAAGAAATCCTGCCGCACCGTTCCAGCATCGAGGCCGACACCATCGAAGAAGAACGGCGCCTGGCCTACGTCGGGATTACCCGGGCACGCCAGACGCTGGCCTTCACCTTCGCCGCCAAGCGCAAGCAATACGGCGAAGTGATCGACTGCGCCCCGAGCCGCTTCCTCGATGAGTTGCCGCCGGACGACCTGGCCTGGGAAGGCAACGACGATACGCCGACAGAGGTCAAAGCCGTTCGCGGCAACAGTGCCTTGGCGGATATACGCGCGATGTTGAAGCGCTAGAATTTTCCACTATTTCAGGCGCTGAACGCGTCCCAGAGGAGGCTTCATGGAAGCCCTGCACCAGAAAATCCGAGAGCTAGGCATCGTGCTGTCCGACCAGGTATTGAAGGTCGATGCGTTTCTCAACCACCAGATCGATCCGCAGTTGATGAAGCTGATCGGTGATGAATTTGCCGCACTGTTCAAGGATTCGGGCATCACCAAGATCGTCACCATCGAAGCCTCGGGCATCGCCCCGGCGATCATGACCGGGCTGAATCTTGGCGTGCCGGTGATCTTCGCCCGCAAGCAACAGTCCCTGACCCTGACGGAGAACCTGCTGTCGGCCACCGTGTATTCCTTCACCAAGAAGACCGAAAGCACCGTCGCCATCAGCCCGCGCCACCTGACCAGCAGCGACCGCGTGCTGATCATTGATGATTTCCTGGCCAACGGCAAAGCCTCCCAGGCGCTGATTTCCATCATCAAGCAGGCCGGCGCCACCGTCGCCGGGCTGGGGATCGTGATCGAGAAGTCGTTCCAGGGCGGCCGCGCCGAACTGGATGCCCAGGGCTATCGCGTCGAATCGTTGGCCCGGGTGAAGTCGTTGGCGGGTGGGGTTGTGACCTTCCTCGACTAATACCCATTCCCCTGTGGGAGCGAGCCTGCTCGCCCCCACAGGGGATGGCCGATTTCTAAGGCGCGGTCGCCTTGAGCCCCGCCAGCAACAGCCGCTGATACAGCTCTTCCTTCAGCCCCTCCGGGCTCGTCAGCTGCATTCGCTCCAGATGCCCGGCATATTCCCAGGGCTGCGGCGCATCCAGGGCGGCTTTGCCCAGATCCAGGATCTCGGTGAGCTTGAATTTGCTTTTCAGCCAATTCAGCGCCCGCAATAAGTCCCGCTCGACCTCATCGAAATCACAGCCCAACGGGTACTCCGGAAACAGGTTGGGATGCCGCGCCTGGATCCCCTGCAAACGCTCCGAGGTGTTGTCGGCAAAGCGTGGATCGAGGCGAAAGTCCTTCGGCAGCTTGCCGGCATTTTGCGCTTGCTCGATCAATCCGGGTTGGAAGCGTGAATCGCTGATGTTCAGCAACGCCTCGATCACCGCGGCGTCGGTCTTGCCCCGCAGGTCGGCGATGCCGTACTCGGTTACCACAATGTCACGCAAATGGCGTGGAATCGTGCAGTGACCGTATTCCCAGACAATGTTCGAACTGACCACCCCTCCCGATTCCCGCCAGCTACGCAACAGCAGTATCGAACGCGCCCCTTCAAGCGCGTGGCCCTGGGCGACGAAGTTATACTGCCCACCGACGCCGCTGAGCACCCGCCCGTTTTCCAATTGGTCAGCCACTCCCGCGCCCATCAAAGTCATGGTGAAGACCGTGTTGATGAACCGAGCATCGAGGCGCTGCAAGCGCTTGAGCTGCTCCTGACCGTACAGCTCGTTGATGTAGCTGATACGCGTCATGTTGAATTCAAGCAGACGGCTCTGCGGCAACTCGCGCAAGCGCTCGTAGAAACTGCGCGGGCCGAGGAAGAACCCGCCATGAATGCAGATGCCATCGGGTTGCGCCGCCTCGTCGAGGGTTCCGGCAATGGCCCGATCCTGGGTCGGCTCGTCGGGGTAGACCTTGCGCCGGATAATTCCGGCTTCCGCCAGCACCAGCAAACCGTTGACGAACATCTCACTGCAACCGTACAACCCCTTGGCGAAAGGCTCGACCCCGCCTTCGCGCTCGATCAATTGCGCCCACTGGCTGAGGTTCAGTTCCGCCAACAGAGCCTGGTAACCGGCGTTATCGGCTTGGCGCGCCAGCAGCGCCGCTGTCAGTGCGTCGCCCATGGAGCCGATGCCGATTTGCAACGTACCGCCATCGCGCACCAAGGTGCTGGCATGCAGGCCGATCAAGTGATCCTGGAACCCCACCGGCATGTTAGGCGTGGAAAACAACGTGTGGCTGT
This sequence comes from Pseudomonas sp. E102, assembly GCF_052660185.1. Lineage (NCBI taxonomy): Bacteria > Pseudomonadati > Pseudomonadota > Gammaproteobacteria > Pseudomonadales > Pseudomonadaceae > Pseudomonas > Pseudomonas sp. E102. Next base: position 5,157,784 of record NZ_CP084025.1, on the reverse strand, counting down.
CCTTCTCGTCGATCAACAAGTCGAAGCCATCGATGCCGATTTCCGCGTCACCGGGCATGTACGGCAAGTCGCTGTGGACCTGGCCCACCATGAGAATGGTCTCCCCCGCCTCGCGCCGCTTGGCGATCATCGGCAACAGATCCAGGGTAATGTCCGGATTGCAACTCAGGCTAAGCCGATCCAGGTGCTCCGGGTCGCTCGCCACCAGTTGGGCGATCAGGTTCAAGCCTGCCCCGTTGATGTCCCGGGCCGCGTGGCTGTAGTTACTGCTGACATAGTCCTGCTGGGCCGACGCGCTGTGTAAAAGGCTGCCGGGCTGCATGAAGAATTGTTGGACGCGGATATTGGCCGGCAGGCTATCGCGCTGCAGGTCGGCCAGGTAATCGAGTTCGGGATAATCGCCAAAGACCCGTTCGACGAAGGGTTCGAGGAAGCGCTTCTGCAACCCATCGCCCAAGGTCGGCCGCCCCAGGCTCAAGGCGGTGTAAATGGTCAGCTGTCGCTCGGGCAGTTGCGCGATGCGCCGGTACAGCGCGTTGGCGAACAGATTGGGTTTGCCCAGCCCAAGGGGCATGCCGAGGTGGATATGCGCGGGCAGACGCTCGAGTACGTCATCCACCGCCTGTTCGATTGAACACAACTGCACCATCCGACCCTCCGGGACATTCCATGAATGTGGGTTGGACCGAGCTTGCCGGGTCTTGGTTGCGATGACCAGTCCGGAAAAAAATCCCAGGCACAAAAAAGCCGCTCGTAAGCGGCTTTTTTGCGGAAGATGAATGCCTGTTACAGACCGGACATCTCTTTGATGGCGCCTTTGAGTTCATCATCGGTGCAATCGGCGCAGGTGCCTTTAGGCGGCATGGCGTTGACGCCCGTGATGGCCTTGGCCAGGATGCCATCGAGACCGCCCTGGTGGTCGGCGCGTTCTTTCCAGGCTGCCTTGTCACCGATTTTCGGCGCGCCCAGCAGACCAGTACCGTGGCAAGCGTTGCAATGTTTGGCAATGACGTCTTTTGGCGCCTTGGCACCGCCGGCACCGCCCGCCGCTGTAGCCACTTCCATCCCCTTGCATTCCTTGCCCTGGACGCAAACCTGGCCGACGGGTTCAAGGCGCTTGGCGATGTCATCGTTGGGCGCCGCTTGAGCGCTCGCAGCCCATAGGGCCAATACGGTTGCTGGTGCAGCCAGCATTTTCATAATTAGGTTCACGCGTACACCCTCAATGGTGGCTAGTCACGCCTGCGGCCACGGTTTGCAGGCGGGCGCAAGTATAGCGGTAAGCCTGTCACTCCGAAACAACCCCAAAGTCGCAAGGGTCTTGTTTGTCATGACAGGCCAACCTTCGGGCGCCATTGCCCCTGCGGGCTCGGCGCCTCTTGGTCTAGAAATTGGCCGGTGTGGCTGCGCTGATCAGTCGCGCCGGCACGTCGAACGGGTTACGGAAGCGGTGGGGCTTGGTGCTTTCGAAATAGTAGCTGTCACCGGCTTCGAGCACGAAGGTTTCGGCGCCCACCACCAATTCCAACCGCCCTTCCACCAGGATCCCGGTTTCTTCGCCTTCGTGGGTGAGCATCTCGTCGCCCGTGTCGGCGCCAGGCGGATAGATTTCGTTCAAAAACGCAATCGCCCGGCTCGGATGCGCCCGGCCCACCAGTTTCATGGTCACGGCGCCATCGGAGATGTCGATCAGTTCGTTGGCTTTGTAGACGATCTGGGTCGGTTTCTCCTGGAGGATTTCTTCGGAGAAAAACTCGACCATGGACATGGGAATCCCGCCAAGGACCTTGCGCAGCGAGCTGATCGAGGGGCTCACGCTGTTTTTCTCGATCATCGAAATGGTGCTGTTGGTGACGCCCGCGCGCTTGGCGAGTTCACGCTGGGAAAGGCCTTTGAGTTTACGAATGGATTGCAGTCGTTCACCGACGTCCAATGCTGGAGCCTCCAGGGAATCAGATTGTGTGTAAAGTGAGCGTTATCATGGCGACAGCGTTCAGTATTTACAACACTTTGGCCCGAATCCTGTGCGGTGAAGCGACTTTCGGTAGATAGCGCTCAGCCTCACCCCTTGGAATAGAGCCTTGGCACCCGCCGCAGGTTGCAGAATATCTGGTAGGGAATCGTGCCGGCAGCCATCGCCACGTCGCTGGCGAGGACATTTTTGCCCCATAGCTCGACCGTGGAGCCGAGCCCGGCCTGGGGGATATGGGTCAAGTCCACGCACAGCATGTCCATCGATACCCGCCCGACCAGTTGGCTACGCTGCCCGTCCACCAGCACCGGCGTGCCGTTGGGCGCCTGGCGCGGGTAGCCGTCGGCGTAGCCCATGGCGACCACGCCCACGCGTGTCGGTTGCGCCGTGACAAAGCGTGCGCCATAACCCACGGGCTCGCCGACAGGAAGCTCGCGCACGCTGATGATTCTAGACTCCAGCGTCATAACCGGCTGCAGGCGCGAAGCAACGGCATTGGCCTCCTCGAAAGGCGTTGCGCCGTACAGCATGATGCCGGGCCGCACCCAGTCGCTGGGGATCTGCGGCCAACCCAGCACCGCCGGAGAATTGCGCAGGCTGACCTCTGCCATCAGGCCCTGGCGGGCCTGCTCGAATACCGCTAATTGTTGCAGGCTGCTGGGGTCATGCAGTTCATCGGCACGGGCGAAGTGACTCATTAATACGATCTTCGCCACGTTTCCACTGGCCAGGAGGCGACGATACGCCGGCTGGAACTCGTCCTGATGCAATCCGACCCGATGCATACCCGAATCGAGCTTGAGCCAGACCGTGATCGGCTTGCCCAGCGTCGCGCGCTCGATCGCTTCGAGTTGCCACAACGCATGCACCACGCACCAGAAATCATGTTCGACGATCAAGGCAAGCTCATCGGCCTCGAAAAATCCTTCCAGCAGCAGGATCGGTCCACCAATACCGCTCGCTCGCAGCTCCAGGGCCTCTTCGATACAGGCCACGGCAAACCCGTCGGCCGTTTCCTGCAAAGCTTCGGCGCAGCGCACCGCCCCGTGCCCATAGGCGTCGGCCTTGATCACCGCAAGGGCTTTGGCCCCCGTGACTTCACGGGCCAATTGATAGTTATGACGCAAGGCTTGGAGGTCGATCAGGGCACGGGCAGGACGCATGGCGGCACGCTTCTAGGCAGTCATGGATAAAAAACCGGCGCAGGCTGACAGCATCAACCACCAACAGCGCCGGGAGAGGGAGAGTTTTGACAGCTGTCAGGGCAGCGCGGCCGAAACACTCAAGCAGTCATTGGTGAGCTGGCGCTGGATTGCCATGTTTTGCGGACTCCTGGGGTTTGCTGCCATAACGGGAAATGTCGAGGCCTTCGGCGCTGATCTGTGGCTTTTTCTTCGCCATCAGGTCCGCCAGCAGGCGACCGGAACCACAGGCCATGGTCCAACCGAGGGTGCCGTGGCCAGTGTTCAGGAACAGATTCTTGAACGGGGTAGCGCCCACAATAGGCGTGCCGTCCGGTGTAGTTGGGCGCAGGCCTGTCCAGAAACTGGCCTGGGCCAGGTCGCCGCCCCGAGGATAAAGGTCGTTGACGATCATCTCCAGGGTTTCGCGCCGACGCGGGTTCAGCGAAAGGTCAAATCCAGCGATTTCGGCCATGCCGCCGACGCGAATACGGTTGTCGAACCGGGTGATCGCGACCTTGTAGGTCTCATCGAGAATGGTCGAGGTCGGCGCCATCGCCGGGTCGGTAATCGGCACGGTCAGGGAATAGCCCTTGAGCGGATACACCGGCGCGCGGATACCGAGGGGCTTGAGCAACTGTGGCGAGTAGCTGCCCAAGGCCAGGACGTAGCGGTCGGCTGTTTCCAGCTTGCCGTCGATCCAGACGCCGTTGATGCGGTCACCGGCGAAATCCAGGCGCTCGATATTCTGGTCGAACCGAAATTGCACGCCGAGCTGGACAGTCATTTCCGCCAGGCGGGTGGTGAACATCTGGCAGTCGCCGGTCTGGTCATTGGGCAGGCGCAGCGCACCGGCGAGGATGTCGGTGACGTTGGCCAACGCCGGCTCGACCCGGGCGATGCCTGCGCGGTCGAGGACTTCAAACGGCACGCCAGACTCCTTCAACACGGCGATGTCCTTGGCCGCGCCATCGAGCTGGGCCTGGGTGCGGAACAGTTGAGTAGTGCCCAGGCTGCGGCCCTCGTAGGCAATGCCGGTCTCGGCGCGCAACTCGTCCAGGCAGTCACGGCTGTACTCGGACAGGCGGACCATGCGCTCCTTGTTGATTGCGTAGCGGCTGGCAGTGCAATTGCGCAGCATCTGCGCCATCCAGAGGTATTGATCGATGTCGGCAGTGGCCTTGATCGCCAACGGCGCGTGACGCTGCAACAGCCACTTGATGGCCTTGAGCGGCACACCTGGCGCGGCCCACGGCGAGGCGTAACCCGGCGACACCTGGCCGGCGTTGGCGAAACTGGTTTCCATGGCCGGCGCCGGCTGACGGTCGACCACCACCACTTCAAACCCGGCACGGGCCAGATAGTAAGCACTGACGGTACCGATGACGCCGCTACCCAAGACCAGAACGCGCATGTTGAATCCTCATCGCGGATGACCGCTGACGTTTGTTGTACAAAGCTTAGATGGGCGCAGTGTAAAAAAGATCAGCCAGTGCTTTTCACTATATAAATCCCTATATTTGGCGAGAATTCTCGGCAAAAACCCTTTTCATGGAGGCGCATCACCTGTGCGTACCAATACCCAGACCAAGCGCGAGCTGGACAAGATCGACCGCAACATTCTGCGCATCCTCCAGGCGGACGGGCGGATTTCCTTCACCGAACTGGGCGAAAAGGTCGGTCTCTCCACCACGCCATGTACCGAGCGGGTCCGGCGCCTGGAGCGCGAAGGCATCATCATGGGCTACAACGCCCGGCTCAATCCGCAGCACCTGAAGGGCAGCCTGCTGGTGTTTGTCGAGATCAGCCTCGACTACAAGTCCGGCGATACCTTCGAAGAATTCCGACGCGCAGTGCTGAAATTGCCACACGTCCTGGAATGCCACCTGGTGTCGGGCGACTTCGATTATCTGGTGAAGGCGCGGATTTCCGAGATGGCCTCGTACCGCAAGCTGCTGGGCGACATCCTGCTCAAGCTGCCCCACGTGCGTGAGTCCAAGAGCTATATCGTGATGGAAGAAGTGAAGGAGAGCCTGAACCTGCCGATCCCGGATTGAGAGGCCTAGACCAACACCTGCCGGGTACTCGCCATGTACTCATGAATCTGCTTCTCGACACGCGGGTGGATCAGCTCCACCGGCCGTCGACCATTGGGACATGGCAAGGTCGCCGTGGTGCCGAACAGACGGCAGATCAACGGCCGCTCGTCGTAGACCGTGCAACCGTTCGGCCCCAGGTGCACGCAATCGAGCGCTTCCATGGCGGCGTCCTGTTCGGCGCGGGTCTTGCGCGGTAGCCGGGACATTTCCTCGGGCGAGGTGGTCACCGGGCCGCAGCAGTCGTGACAGCCCGGCACGCACTCAAACGTAGGGATCTGCTGACGCAGCGTGCGGATTTTTTGGCTGTTGCAGCTCATCGAGGCGAGTACCGGGTCGGGACAGCCTTGGATTCTGCCTCAAAAGGCGCAGGCCAGACAGCGTCAGCCGACCAGAGTTGCCGATGGAGGAAAGCACGGCTTATGCTCCGTAAAATTTCTCAAACACATCAATCAGGATTACGCACATGAACGCCCGTGTTCAGCAACCTGTCCCGAGCCACGCGCACGCCGCCTCTTATTACGCCGCCAGCAGCCTGCCGCAGCCGGACCATCCGGTGTTGCAAGGCGAGCTGATCGCGGACGTCTGTGTGGTGGGCGGCGGGTTCTCCGGGTTGAACACGGCCATCGAACTGGCCGAGCGCGGGATGAGCGTGGTGTTGCTCGAAGCACATAAAATTGGCTGGGGTGCCAGCGGACGCAACGGCGGCCAGTTGATTCGCGGCGTTGGGCACGGCCTCGACCAGTTTGCTTCGGTCGTCGGTAACGACGGCGTCCGTCAGATGAAACTGATGGGGCTTGAGGCGGTGGAAATCGTCCGACAACGAGTCGAGCGCTTTCAGATTTCTTGCGACCTGACCTGGGGTTATTGTGACCTTGCGAACAAACCCGGCGACCTCGAGGGCTTCGCCGAAGACGCCGAAGAATTGCGCAGCCTGGGCTACCGCTACGAGACCCGACTGCTGCGCGCTGACGAAATGCACAGCGTGGTGGGCTCGGATCGTTACGTTGGCGGCTTGGTCGACATGGGTTCGGGTCACCTGCATCCGCTCAACCTGGCGCTGGGAGAAGCCATGGCGGCCCAGCAATTGGGAGTTCGACTGTTCGAACGATCAGCCGTCACCCGCATCGACTATGGCCATCAAGTAAAAGTACATACCGAGCACGGCTCGGTCCGCGCCAATACCCTGGTGCTGGGCTGCAACGCCTACCTCAATGGCTTGAACCAGGAGTTGAGCGGCAAAGTGCTGCCGGCCGGCAGCTACATCATCGCGACCGAGCCGTTGAGCGAAACTCAGGCACATGCGCTATTACCGCAGAACATGGCCGTTTGTGATCAGCGGGTGGCGCTGGATTATTACCGGCTTTCGGCGGATCGCCGCTTGTTGTTCGGCGGGGCTTGTCATTATTCCGGGCGCGATCCGCAGGACATCGGCGCCTATATGCGTCCGAAAATGCTCAAGGTTTTCCCTCAGTTAGCGGACGCGAAAATCGATTATCAATGGGGCGGGATGATCGGCATCGGCGCCAACCGCTTGCCACAGATCGGCCGTCTCAAGGATCAGCCGAACGTGTATTACGCCCAGGCCTACTCGGGCCATGGCGTAAACGCCACGCACCTGGCGGGCAAACTGCTGGCCGAAGCAATCAGTGGGCAACAGGGAGGTGGCTTCGATCTTTTTGCACAGGTGCCGCATATGACATTCCCAGGGGGCAAACATTTGCGCTCACCGCTGCTGGCATTGGGGATGTTGTGGCATAGATTGAAAGAACTGGTGTGACAGGGGCCGAGGGAGCTTGCTCCCTCGCCACAGGTTTCTTATCGATTCAAATCCGCCAGAACGGCTTCAAGCCTTCCGCCCGCGCCTGCTCCCGACTCAGTCCAATATCACGCAACTGTTCGGTCGACATGTCCAACAGGGCTTTGCGTGTATGCAAACGATGCCAGAACAGTCCCCAGCGACTCAGGCCGGCTGGCGCATTGCGCAAAGCCCCGCTGCGCAGCTCCTTTTCCTGCCCAGCCGCCAGTTCCTGACTGTGTAACGTCAGCCGTACATCGCTCAAGCCGTTCATTTTTGATCGCTCCTGTTTACTTGGGTAGCCAGAGCTTTCATGATGCGCGGACGGCCAAAAGCAATACAGATTCAGGCGATGTCTTTTATAAGCATACAGAATCGGCGTTTTCGGCACTGAATCGAAGTTTTGCGCCGCAACTGTATTGGTTGTCGCTTTCCCACTTCACTGAGAACGCACCATGACGCTGTACGTGAACCTCGCCGAGCTGCTCGGCACCCGTATCGAACAAGGCTTCTACCGCCCCGGTGACCGGCTGCCGTCGGTGCGCGCCTTGAGCACCGAACACGGGGTCAGCCTGAGCACGGTCCAGCAGGCCTATCGCGTGCTGGAGGACAGCGGGCTGGCAATGCCGAAACCCAAGTCTGGCTATTTCGTGCCGGTCAGCCGGGAACTGCCGGACCTGCCGGCGGTGGGCCGTCCAGCCCAGCGCCCGGTGGACATTTCACAATGGGACCAAGTGCTGGAACTGATACGCGCCGTACCGCGCAAAGACGTGGTGCAGCTGGGTCGCGGGATGCCGGATATCCATTCGCCAACCATGAAGCCATTACTTCGCAGCCTGGCGCAGATCAGCCGACGGCAAGACATGCCCGGCCTGTATTACGACAACATCTACGGCAACCTGGAACTGCGGGAACAGATCGCCCGGCTGTCCTTGGACTCCGGCTGCCAACTGGGCGCCAACGATCTGATTGTCACTACCGGCTGCCACGAAGCGTTGTCAGTGAGCGTCCGCGCCACCTGCGAGCCAGGTGACATCGTCGCGGTGGATTCACCCAGCTTCCATGGCGCCATGCAGACGCTGAAAGGCCTGGGCATGAAAGCCCTGGAAATCCCCACCGACCCACTCACTGGCATCAGCCTGGAAGCTTTGGAACTGGCGTTGGAGCAATGGCCGATCAAGGCCATACAGTTGACCCCTAGCTGCAATAACCCGTTGGGTTACATCATGCCCGAGGCCAACAAACGCGCCCTCCTGACCTTGGCACAGCGCTTTGATGTGGCGATTATCGAAGACGATGTGTATGGCGAGCTGGCCTACACCTACCCGCGTCCGCGCACCATAAAGTCTTTCGACGAAGATGGGCGCGTCCTGCTCTGCAGTTCTTTTTCCAAGACCTTGGCGCCGGGCCTGCGAGTGGGTTGGGTTGCCCCCGGCCGCTATCTGGAACGGGTGCTGCACATGAAGTACATCAGCACGGGATCTACCGCGCCGCAGCCCCAGATCGCTATTGCCGAGTTTCTCAAGGCTGGTCATTTCGAGCCGCATTTACGCCGCATGCGCGGGCAATACCAGCGCAATCGCGACGTAATGATGGACTGGGTCAGCCGATATTTCCCCCAGGGCACCCGCGCCAGCCGCCCTCGTGGCAGCTTCATGCTCTGGGTCGAGTTGCCGGAAGGCTTCGATACGCTGAAGCTCAACCGCATGCTTCATGACCAAGGGGTCCAGATCGCGGTCGGCAGTATTTTCTCGGCATCTGGCAAATACCGTAATTGCCTGCGCATGAACTACGCTGCCAAGCCAACGGCGCAAATCGAAGATGCTGTACGCAAGGTGGGTGCCGCCGCGAGCAAGCTGTTGAGCGATGTCGCCAACGTCCAATGAAGCTCATCGCTCACTGAATGATCGGCGGTGCAGGTACGCTCAGCCAACCTGGCAAGCCACCTCAAGACGATCAATAGGCGCTGAGGATGCCGGCATCTGGCGAGTATCGATTTCCAAGCGGCAGATTTGCTCATCGGCAAGCGCTATAGAGAGTTTTGCCACGACAGGGGCATCCTCCAGATATACCAGGCCCGTATCGACCACCGTCGTCAAGTACTGACCCGCGTGGTCGTAAACCCCAAGGCCCTTGGCCATGGGCACCCCCTCTTCGTTGCGCACGTATAGCAACAAGCGACGAACCCTGGCGGCCTGGAAGTCGAGCCGCGGCACAGCGCCGCGCGCTGCCCGCACTTCTTGGTAACCATTTGGCACCTCAATGTTGCGAGGGAGGCTGACCGTGTCGATTTCAACACGGCTCGCCTGGTAAGGCGGCAGTTCAGCCGCCACCGCACGCCCGGCTCCATCGGTCCAGACGGGCCCCTGGGACGTTCCAATCTTGACTCCGGCGTAGTCGCCGACTTTGAGCAGGCCAAACGTGTCGCGCAGCGGATACGGCGAAGGCGTCACGCCCTCGTCGTGCAAAGCCAACCCCCCGCGTAGCGTCAGGTCATAATGGCGCGCGCCGGCGCTGCTCTGGGAATACCCCAGTTCTGCGCTGGTATAACGGGGCACGGCGTTAAGCCTGGCGTTGAAGTCGTTCCGGTCGTCGGCGAAGCGATCGGCACCGATGCTGTAGCCAAGGCTGTCACTGACCTGCTCCGAATAACGTGCGCCACTGCGCACTCCTCTCGAATCATCGTAACGTACAGAAGTGCTTATTCTTCGGTTGCGTCCCAGGGGCACACCCACGTTGACGAACGCACCTGATCTACCCGCTTGCTCAAACCTGTCGTGTTCAAGGCTCAGCGAAAACGTCGCCCAGTCGAAACCCCGCGACCATGCCGCGCTGACCCTCGAATGAGCTTTTCCACCCCCGCCCTGATAGCGAGCCAATGATCCGCTCAGCGCACCCCATGCCGGATCCGCTCTCCTCAGCGATAGGCTCCAGTGATTGGCCGCGCGGGCAAACGGGTCACCTCCAACGGCATCACGCCCGGCCTCAGACAAGTATCGAAACCCAGGGCTGCGCTGGCCCGCTGTCAAACCGACCGATAGCCCGTCGCCCAGCGTCGTGTTGAGTGTGGCCTGGATCTCTTGGCCGCCGATGCCTCGTGTCGTGCGTGAACCGAGCTGCTGCAGGGTCAGCACGGTCGCTGGGGTCAGCGCTTGAGAAACGCCCCATCCAATGGATTGGTAACCGTCGGCCCCCATCCACCCTGCGCTCGTCTGCGTCCGAGGGCCCCATCGCCAGTCCCGGCTGGCCGCAAAAAATGACGGAGTGTCATGGTCACGCCCGATCTGCCGGATCCTGCCTGCCGCCAATCCATAACTGGGCAGGGTGCCTAGTCTCGCGGGACGCACTTGCGCGGCAGGCACATGAAAATCGCGACGCTCACCGCTTTCTTCGAACACGCTGACTTCCAGATCCAGCCTATCACTGATCAGCGGCAGGTCGCGCAAGGTGAACGGCCCGGGGGGGACCAAAGTGGTATAGATCACGATGGCACTCTGACGGACCTCGACTCGGGCCGTCGAATAGGCCAACCCTTGGACCTCGGATCCCGCGCCCAGCCCACCCGCATCCGCGGAAAGCGCCGTTTCCGGGAAGATTTGCACCCCGGTGAACGGGCCCGTGGAAAACAACGAGGAACGCATGTTCAACTGGCCCAACTGCACCTGCGCGCCAAATCGCTCCCAGGTCTTGGATGCTTGGGTGTACAGCGTCTCGAAACGCGTCACGCCCTGGAACGACGTGTAATTCTGGCGGCTGCGTACGACCCAATCTCCGGCGTTGAAACCCAGCTCAGTGCCCAAGCTGCGATAGTGGCTGGACTGCCCCGCAGCGGAACCGTCGATGACCAGAGCATCGTAATTCCACACACCTGCCACCCCTCCGGAGTCCCAGCCGCCGGGACGCTGCCCTGGCCTCGCCAGCAAGTCGGCGGGCACCACCAATGAAACCAGGTTCTGTCCCGGATCAAGCTGCACCTGGAAGCCGGCCAACGCTTGTACGGCAGACAGGCACAGCGCCTCATCAACGCCTGGATTCACGTTCGACGGCGCGGCGATTCCCACGTGCTCAAACAAGTTCGCATCGACGCACAACTGCCCTTCGTCATCGAACGTCACGAAGATCTGCCCGGAAGGTACGCCATTGACATTCAGGGAGACGCGGTTGCGTCCTGCGGCAAACCGCGCGGCGCTGCGAAAGTACTCGGCGACATTCGGATCGATCCCTCGCGCTTCGAGCACCGAACGGTCAAATTCATCGGACGCCTGTGCCGAGGCTTCGGTCCAGGCAATCGACATCAGGACCAGGCTGCCGACAGGCCGCCAGAAGACACCCAGGCCCACTACTGCAAGCTCAAGCGTGCGTCGTGGCTACCAGCGGCAAACCCGTAGGTGGTGGCTGGGAACAACCGGACATGTGTGCCCAGGCTCGATGGCGTGGCGAACGCCAGCGTTTCCCCCGGCAGGATATAGGTACGGCCGATATCCAGTGTTGCACCACCGGGAATCAGACTCACCGACCGTGCCAGCCTCACAACATAGGGGCTGGGATTGCTCACGCTTATCTCACCGGTCCTGGCGCTCCAGACCAGCCGTTTCCAAGGCATTCGCTCCGTTGCCAGGCCAGCCGGACGAATAATCACCGGGATGTTCTGGCGCACGCCCATGGAGATTTGTGCGCCGCTCGCCGCCGGACGCGCTTTGATGCCCTCGAACACGACGCGCTTGAGCCGCTCCGTCTGCAAGACAGCGGCACTGTGAAGGATAAAACGCACTTGCTGGCTCTGGCCGGGTTCCAGTCGAGCCACGGGAGGGTTGACCAGGAGCAACGGTTCCTTGTCCTGCGGAAGGTCAAGGACAGCGCTATAGAGCAATGCCGGTTGATCGTCCGTATTCCTGACATTCAGGGTCGCCTCCCCTATGCCCTGGTCGACAATCACAACCGGCGTTTCCGGGACCATTCCGGCCGCCTGGGCGCCAAGGCCTATGAATGGCAGGCACAGCGCTGCCATCGCACTCGTCCACAGCGAGCAATTTCGAACAAACATGGGAATCTCCAGAGGCACCGACCGAGACATGCCAGGCACGTCTCGTCGGCATCAAACCTACCCGCAGGAGCACGGCTCCTCAGGCGAATCGATAGCCCTTCAGACGCGCATCACGCGTCGCATGCGCCAGGAGTCAGAGGTAAAACACATCGAACGTAACCGAACCGTCGAGATCGAAGTCATCGGTGGTAGCCGGTAATTCGGACGTGGCGCGAATGACCGCGGCGACTTTCATCGGGAAGGTGTGAAGACGAGCCGGTGCGGGACCGGCTGCCGGGCTACCCCCCCAGGAGTAAGTCGTTGGCGCATTGGTCACCAAACCATTGGTCGGCACGCTCCAGCCCGGATTGGCCGCCGTTCGTAGCAGCAGTGACTGCAAAGCGCCGTCGGCCCGAGGCTGGCCACCCAACAAACCGAAACCACCGATGCCGACCCCCTGGGTGCTACCCAGGCCGTAATACAGATCATCGCCTCGGCTTCCGTTGAAGGACAGGCCCGGCACTTTGGAAGCACCGCGGTTGTCAGTCACGGCAATTTCCACGGCCGCCGGAGCGGAGCAGGTGATTTGCAGGCTGACGTCCCGCTGAGGAAGATCGTTCTGCCGATCGGGGGCCAGGGTGGACGAAAAAATCCGGCCTAGGTTGACATCGCTACCACCGGCAAATGCCGGAACGCAGGAGGTCGGAATGACCCGGCCAGTTACATTCAAATCAACACTGGCCGCCTGGGCGATCATGGGCGTGGAAGCAGCAGCCAGCATGCTGGCCAGGAATATTTTTTTCATGATTACTTACCTGTGGAATGGGAGGGAGTGGAGTCATGCGATGGCTATCAGGGAAGGAAACCAGCCACCGGCAGCAATGCCTGCGTATCGTTGCCTACCAGATGGGATTTTTCTGTAGGAAAAGGCTCCTCGACGCGCCATGTTTTTCAGCAAAACGCGTGGCTCTCTTGGCCTTGGAGGCGGTGTCCCACACCCAAGGGGCATCGCATCTCGCAGGCATGACGGATCAAAAAGCCGTGCCATACTCCTTCGCAACGACCCGGGATGATTCGACTTGAAACCCCACGTTCCCCTGACATTCGCTCTGTTGCTCGCCACGACTCTCTGCGGCTGCGCGAGCCTGGATATCACTCGCGAGCCCAGCCAGGCGCTAGCGGCGGAGCATTCGACCTTCGGTCGCTCAGTCCAGGCCCAAGCCGCTCTTCACGAGGGCCGCTCGGGCTTTCGTCTACTGTCGGACAGCTCCGAGGCCTTCACCGCCCGGGCCGAATTGATCCGCAACGCTCAAAGCAGCCTGGACTTGCAGTACTACATCGTCCATGACGGGATCAGCACGCGAATGCTGGTGGACGAGTTGCTCAAGGCCGCCGACCGGGGCGTACGCGTGCGCATCTTGCTGGATGACACCACCAGCGACGGGCAAGAGGAGACCATCGCGACGCTCGCTGCCCACCCCAACGTCCAGATCCGCCTGTTCAACCCTTTGCATCTTGGCCGCGCCACCGGCGTGACCCGCGGCCTCGGGCGGCTGTTCAACCTGTCGTTGCAGCATCGAAGGATGCACAACAAGCTTTGGCTGGCGGACAACAGCATGGCGATCGTCGGAGGCCGAAACCTGGGGGATGAGTATTTCGATGCCGAACCCAACCTGAACTTCACCGACATCGACCTGCTCGGCGTCGGGCCGGTGGCCGAGCAGCTGGGACATAGCTTCGACCAGTATTGGAACAGCGCCCTGAGCAAGCCCATCGAGCAGTTCATGTCCCATCGGCCCACTGCCCAGGACTTGGCCGACAGCCGCTTGCGCCTGCAAGCGTCCCTTGATCAGACGCACAAGGAAAACCAGGCGCTGTATCAACAGCTGACCACCTACAAGACCCAGCCACGCCTGGACACCTGGCGCAGTCAATTGATCTGGGCCTGGAACCAGGCATTGTGGGACGCGCCTAGCAAAGTACTGTCAAGGGATGAGCCTGACCCCCAATTGCTGCTGACAACGCAACTGGGGCCGGAGCTGACCGGAGTGAGCAAGGAATTGATCATGATCTCGGCCTACTTCGTCCCCGGCCAGCCGGGCCTGGTGTACCTGACCAGTCGCGCCGATGCCGGCGTATCGGTGAGTCTGCTGACCAACTCCCTGGAAGCCACTGATGTGCCCGCTGTTCATGGCGGCTACGCGCCGTATCGCAAGGCCCTGTTGCAGCACGGCGTGCGCCTGTTCGAACTGCGACGACAGCCGGGCGACAATGGCAGCAGCCCACATCTGTTCTATAGCAAATCCTACGGCGAGTCGGACTCCAGCCTACACAGCAAGGCGATCATCTTCGACCGGCAGAAGTCCTTCATCGGCTCGTTCAACTTCGACCCGCGTTCGGTCCTGTGGAACACCGAGGTCGGTGTCCTGGTGGACAGCCCGGAGCTTGCCGACCAGGTGCGCGAGCTGGCGTTACAGGGGATGGCGCCGACCCTGAGTTATCAAGCGCGGCTTGAAGAGGGAAGAATGGTATGGACCACCGAAGACAACGGCAAGCTACACGACTTGGACCGCGAGCCAGGCAGTTGGTGGCGCCGGTTCAATGCCTGGTTCGCCACGACGATCGGGCTTGAGAGCATGCTCTGAGGGTTGACTGCTTTTCTGGCAGTCCGCCTTTGTGGCGAGGGAGCAAGCTCCCTCGTCGCCGGCCTCTTCTAACTTCAGGCGGGCTGTGTCGCTCCGAACGCGCCTTGTCGCAACAACAGAATCACCAACCCGAACGCCCCCGCAGCCATGAACAGGGGCAGCGCGTGCCCGCTGATCCATTGGCTGCCCGCCCCCGCCAACAAAGGTCCAACCAGGCATCCAATGCCCCAAAGCTGGGCAATATGAGCGTTGGCCCGGACCAGCGCATCGTCGCGATAACGCTCGCCGATCAAAATCAGCGACAAGGTGAACAGCCCTCCCGCGCTGGCACCAAACAGCACCCACAGCGGCCAGATGAAGAGCGTGTCGATCAGCAGCGGCACTGCCAGGCTGGACAACATCAAGACCACCGCGCAGCCAGTGAACAGCGAGCGACGCGAAAGACGATCGGCCAGGGCACCGATGGGCAATTGCAGCAAGGCATCGCCGACCACCACTGTGCTGACCATCGCCAGTGCGACATCGGCGCTGAAGCCCTGGCGCAAGCAATAGACGGGCAGCAACGTCAGGATCATGGCTTCAAAGGCGGCGAACAACGACACGGCCCAGCCAATCGCCGGCAAGCCCCGGCAAAAGCCCCAGAGATCCTTGAAGGTGACACTGCTGGCTTCACTGCTGGGCGCCCCGCTACGGCCAAGCAACAATAAGGGTGAGACCAGCAGCAGGCCGACGCCCACCCAGAAACCATAGTCGTGGTCGGTCCCAAGGGCGCCGAGCAGCAACGGACCGGACAGTTGGCTCAACGCATAGCTGCTGCCGTACAGCGCGACCAACCGGCCGCGCCATTGTTCGACGACCAATTGGTTGATCCAGCTCTCGCCAAGGATGAATACCAGCGTCAGGACCACGCCGATCAACAGCCGCAGCAGCAACCACACCGGATAACTGGGCAACAGCGCCAGCAACCCGATGGACAGTGCCCCGCCCCAGAGGCACAGGCGCATCAATGCCGCCGTGCCGAAGCGCGCCGCCAGTCGGCTCGATACCTTGGCCCCGACCAGCACCCCAACGGCCGGCATGGCGGCCATAACGCCGATGGCGAACGAACCGTAACCCCAGCCCTCCAGGCGCAGCGACACCAGCGGCATGCTCACGCCCAGGGCCAGGCCGACACTCAGGACAGACGCCAACACGGCGAAATAAGTCGCCCAACGCATTTCCCTGCTCCTGTAGCAATCACTCAAAACCAATGCGGGAGCGAGCTTGCTCGCGATGGCGGCGCGACATTCAACGATGTCGTCGACTGTCATACCGCTGATCGCGAGCAAGCTCGCTCCCACAGGGGACTAGCGCTACTTGAGGGCCCGAACCGGATCCGGAGCCGTCATTTCATCAGAGCTTGATCCAGGTCGCCTTCAGCTCGGTGTATTTGTCGAACGCATGCAACGACTTGTCCCGGCCGTTACCCGACTGCTTGAAGCCACCGAACGGCGCGGTCATGTCACCGCCGTCGTACTGGTTGACCCAGACGCTGCCGGCGCGCAGCGCCTTGGCGGTCAGGTGGGCCTTGGAGATGTCCTTGGTCCACACCGCGGCAGCCAAGCCGTATGGCGTGTCGTTGGCGATCTGGATGGCTTCTTCGGCGCTGTCGAAGGCGATGACGGACAATACCGGGCCGAAGATTTCTTCCTGGGCGATCTTCATTGCGTTGCTCACGCCATCGAAGATCGTCGGTTCAACGTAAGTGCCGCCGGTCTCTTCGAGGATCCGCTTGCCGCCCGCCACCAGCGTGGCGCCGTCGCTGTGACCGGCCTCGATGTAGGACAACACGGTATTCATCTGCTGGGTATCGACCAGGGCACCGACATTGGTGGCCGGGTCCAGCGGGTTGCCAGGCTTCCAGCCCTTGAGGGCCTCGATCACCAGCGGCAGGAAGGTGTCCTTGATGGAACGCTCCACCAGCAGGCGCGAGCCGGCGGTGCAGACTTCGCCCTGGTTGAAGGCAATGGCACTGGCGGCGGATTCGGCGGCGGCTTGCAGGTCCGGGGCATCGGCAAACACGATGTTCGGGCTCTTGCCGCCGGCTTCCAGCCAGACGCGCTTCATGTTGGACTCTCCGGAATAGACCATCAGTTGCTTGGCGATCCGGGTCGAGCCGGTGAATACCAGCGTATCGACATCCATGTGCAAGGCCAGCGCCTTGCCAACGGTATGGCCGTAGCCCGGCAGAACGTTCAGCACACCTTTGGGAATACCCGCCTCAATTGCCAGGGCGGCGATACGGATCGCGGTCAGCGGGGATTTTTCCGATGGTTTCAGCACCACGGAGTTACCGGTGGACAACGCAGGGCCGAGCTTCCAGCAAGCCATCATCAGCGGGAAGTTCCACGGCACGATGGCGCCGACCACGCCGACGGGTTCGCGGGTCACCAGGCCTAACTGATCGTGGGGCGTCGCGGCCACTTCGTCGTAGATCTTGTCGATGGCTTCACCGCTCCAGCTCAGCGCCTGGGCGGCCCCGGGCACGTCGATATTCAGCGAATCGCTGATCGGCTTGCCCATGTCCAGGGTTTCCAGCAGGGCCAGCTCCTCGGCGTTCTGCTTGAGCAGCCCGGCGAAGCGAATCATGGCGGCTTTGCGCTTGCTCGGCGCCAGGCGCGACCAGACGCCGGAATCGAACGTGGCGCGAGCATTTTCGACGGCGCGCTGGGCATCGGCCACGTCACAGCTGGCGACCTTGCCCAGCAGGCGGCCATCGACCGGGCTGAGGCAATCGAAGGTTTCGCCGGACACCGCATCGGTGTATTCGCCGTTGATGAAAGCGCGGCCTTCGATCTTCAGGTCGCGGGCACGCTGTTCCCAGTCGGCACGAGTCAGGGTGGTCATGCGAGTGTCCTCCTCTTATTGGGTAGGAACGCCGCGGCACCCGCAGCGCTCAAGAATTCTGCCCGGCCAGCCCGTTTTCGGCGCTGTTATCGGCACGGAACATCCGCCACCCTAAACCAGCCGCCGCTAATGTTTCAATATATTTGACATAACGCTGGCAAACGGCCTTGCGATGTTCGTTTTAATAAACATAGACTCGAGGCCTTCCACGCTATCTCCGGGGATCACTTGCATGCATATTCAGGACATCGTCGATTTCAGCCAGGCCAACACTACCCCCGAACGCTATCGCCCGGACCCCACCAAAATACTCAAGGGTGATCCTGAACAGGCGGTGTTCAATCATTACAACAGCCCATGCGGCCAGATGAATGCCGGGGTCTGGGAAGGTGCGGTCGGCCAGTGGACGGTCAACTATACGGAACACGAATACTGCGAAATCGTTCAGGGCGTATCGGTGCTGCGGGATGCCGAAGGCAATGCCAAGACACTTCGGGCGGGCGATCGCTTCGTGATTCCGGCCGGGTTCAAGGGCACCTGGGAAGTGCTGGAGCCTTGCCGCAAGATTTATGTGGTGTTCGAGCAGAAGGCCTGAGGGTTTTGTGCTGTCTGGGCTTGCTCGCGAGGGCGCCCTGACAGACAAGACACCGTTAACAAAAAAGGCCCGTATCTCGCGATACGGGCCTTTTTCGTAAAGAAGGAAAAATCAATTACTTGATTTTGCCTTCCTTGTAGATCACGTGCTTGCGAACAACCGGATCATATTTCTTGATCTCGATTTTGTCCGGGGTAGTACGCTTGTTCTTGTCGGTAGTGTAGAAGTGACCAGTACCGGCGCTCGAGATCAAACGAATCAATTCACGCATGATTAGCTCCCTTAAACCTTGCCATCGCGACGAAGTTCGGCCAGCACGACACTGATGCCACGCTTGTCGATGATGCGCATGCCCTTGGCAGATACGCGCAGACGTACAAAACGTTTCTCTTCTTCAACCCAGAAGCGGTGATGCTGCAGGTTCGGCAGGAAACGACGACGGGTTTTGTTGTTTGCGTGGGAAATGTTATTCCCAGTCACCGGACCCTTACCGGTAACTTGACAGACTCTCGACATGCCTCAGCCCTCTAAAACCACATGCCCAACCCGGCATGGGTTGGCCGCTTAATCTCTCAGTCATTTGGCGCCAGGCGCCGCGTTTCTTTAAGGGTCTTACCGGCTACACCTACAGTGAAGGAACCGGGCCCCTAGAAAAGAGCGCTGCTTTATACCAGAAAGACCCCAGCACAACAACAGCCGGTGTGATTTGTCTTCGTTGGAAATCATCAATCGGCAGCCCCGGGCGGCTGGGGCAAGGGCCGGCGATGGCCTTACCGCTCGTCGCGGCGCGCAGGTTTTTTTCAATCGATGCCGGGTTCCAACCCAGGGCACCTCCTGCGAAGCGCAGGAAAGAGTGCCGGAAAATGCAAAATGGGGATAGTCATTTGCAGGCGAGCCCACTAGGGTAGACCTTTTCCAGACTGCACTCGCAGATGGGCCTCCGACCTGCACAGGAAATCAAATCATGCGCCTCGCTGCCCTACCACTGATGCTCGCCCCTCTGCTGATCAGCCCTCTGGTCCAGGCCGCCGCCCTGAGCGTATGTACCGAGGCCAGCCCGGAAGGGTTCGATGTCGTTCAATACAACTCGTTGACCACCACCAATGCTTCGGCCGACGTGCTGATGAACCGCCTGGTGGACTTCGATACGGCCAGCGGGAAAGTGGTCCCGAGCCTGGCCGACAGCTGGGAAGTGTCGCCCGATGGACTGACCTATGTGTTCAAGCTGCGTCCACGGGTCAAGTTCCATCACACCGACTATTTCACACCGCACCGCGACTTGACCGCCGAAGACGTCAAGTTCAGCTTCGACCGCATGCTGGATCCGGCCAACCCTTGGCACAAAGTGGCGCAGAGTGGCTTCCCACACGCTCAATCCATGCAATTGCCGTCGCTGATCACAAAAATCGACGCCCTGGACCCGCTAACGGTGCGATTCACACTGGACCATGCCGACTCGACCTTCCTGGCGACGCTGAGCATGGGCTTTGCGTCAATCTATTCAGCCGAATACGCAGACCAGTTGCTGAAGGCCGGCAAGCCGGAACAACTCAACAGCCAGCCCATTGGCACCGGCCCGTTCATTTTCAGCCGTTTCCAGAAAGACGCCTCGATCCGCTACAAGGCCAACAGCGAATACTTTGGCGGCAAGCCTCAGGTCGACCCCCTGATTTTCGCCATCACCCCGGACGCCAATGTTCGCCTGCAGAAACTGCGGCGCAATGAATGCCAGATCGCGTTGTCGCCCAAGCCGTTGGACGTACAGGCCGCCAAGCAAGAGCCTACGTTGAAAGTGGAACAGACTGACGCCTTCATGACCGCCTTCCTGGCGATTAATAGCCAGCATCCCCCCTTGGACAAACCTGAAGTCCGTCAGGCTATCAATCTCGCGTTTGACAAGCCCAGCTACCTCAAGACCGTTTTCGAAGGCACCGCCGAAGCGGCCAACGGTCCTTACCCCCCAAACACCTGGAGCTACGCCAAAAACCTGCCCGGCTATGCCCATGATCCGGCCAAAGCTCGGGACCTGCTGGCCAAGGCCGGGTTGAAAGAGGGCTTCAAGACCACCATATGGACTCGCCCTTCCGGCAGCCTGCTCAACCCCAACCCGAGCCTTGGCGCCCAACTGCTGCAATCGGACCTGGCGGAAATCGGCATCCAGGCGGAAATCCGCGTGATCGAATGGGGCGAGCTGATCCGCCGCGCCAAGGCTGGCGAGCATGACCTGCTGTTCATGGGCTGGGCCGGTGATAACGGCGATCCGGACAATTTCCTCACGCCGCAATTTTCCTGCGCGGCGGTCAAGTCCGGCACCAACTTCGCCCGTTATTGCAACCCGGACCTGGACAAGCTGATCAGTGCTGGCAAGACCACTGGCGAGCAAGGTGTCCGCACCAAGCTCTACGAACAGGCACAGGCTCAGATCCAGCAGCAGGCCCTTTGGTTGCCGTTGGCGCACCCGACCGCCTTCGCATTGACCCGCAAGGATGTGCAGGGGTATGCGGTGAGCCCGTTTGGGCGCCAGGACTATTCCAAGGTCAGCTTCAAGTAACCCCAGCCCCACAGCCCCCCTGTGGGAGCGAGCTTGCTCGCGATAGCCGCGCATCAGACACATCAATGCTGACTGAGCAACCGCTATCGCGAGCAAGCTCGCTCCCACAAAGGGTCTTGTTCGTCAGATCGAACCTACATCCACCCATACTCCGCCATGGACAGTGGCTCCCCATCGCCAACGATGAAATGATCGAGCACCCGCACATCGATCAGCTCCAGCGCCTCCTGAAGCCGCTCGGTGAGCATTCGGTCGGCCTGGCTGGGCTCGGTGTTGCCGGAGGGGTGGTTGTGGCACAGGATCACGGCAGCGCAATTGTGGGCCAGGGCCCGCTTGACCACTTGCCGAGGGTGAACGGTGGCCGTGGCGATCGAGCCGCGAAACAGTGCTTCAAACGCCAGCACCTGGTGCCGTGAATCAAGGAACAGACAACCAAAAACCTCATGAGGCTCGTGGCGCAGCATTGACTTCAGATAGTCACGAACAGCCTGCGGATCCTCAAGCATTGATTTTTGCCGCATCCGCTCTGCCAGATGTCGCCGGCCCATTTCAAGAACGGCCCGCAATTGTGCGAATTTCGCCGGGCCCAGGCCCATCTGACTGCTGAACGTAACCTGGTCCGCTTCAAGCAGCGCGCGCAGGCAGCCAAATTGACTCAATAGGTGTCGCGCCAGATCCACCGCGCTTCTGCCCGCCACTCCCGTGCGCAAGAAAATCGCCAGCAACTCGGCGTCCGAAAGACTCTCCGCTCCCGACACCAGTAACCTTTCCCGCGGCCGCTCGGCCACGGGCCAATCCCGAATACTCATGGCATCTCCCTGATAGTGGGCGCCGCTGTTCCATAGCGGACGCTGTGATATCTTAGCCCATCTTTTTTGCAGGCGATTTTCACCCAGGCAGCTCACGCCAAGGGTTTCGCTCTGCGCTGACCACTGAAATCGAAAGGCAGGCCTATGCAGCGGCTGTATCGGAAACGCATCGTTCTGGGCGTCGGCGGCGGCATTGCCGCCTACAAGAGCGCCGAGCTGGTTCGCAGGCTTATCGACCAGGGCGCGGAAGTGCGGGTCGTCATGACCCGTGGCGGCAGTGAATTCATCACGCCGCTGACCATGCAGGCCCTGTCCGGCCACCCGGTCCACCTGGATCTGCTCGACCCGGCGGCTGAAGCCGCCATGGGCCATATCGAACTGGCCAAGTGGGCCGACCTGGTGTTGATCGCCCCGGCCACGGCCGACCTCATCGCCCGCCTGGCCCAGGGCATCGCCAATGACCTGTTGACCACCCTGGTGCTCGCCACCGACGCGGTGGTCGCCGTGGCACCGGCCATGAACCAGGCCATGTGGCGCGACCCGGCCACCCAGGCCAATCTGGAACTGCTTGAAAGTCGCAACCTGAAAGTCTTCGGTCCAGCTTCCGGCAGCCAGGCCTGCGGCGATGTCGGGATGGGCCGCATGCTAGAAGCCACCGACCTGGCCCAATGCGCCGCCGACTGCTTCAAGCGCGAAGCCCTGACGGGCAAGCACGTATTGATCACCGCCGGGCCGACCCAGGAAAACATCGACCCGGTGCGCTACATCACCAACCACAGCTCAGGGAAAATGGGCTTCGCCCTGGCCGAAGCCGCCGTAGAGGCTGGCGCCCGGGTGACGCTGATTACCGGCCCCGTGCACCTGCCGACCCCAGACCGGGTTACGCGCATCGACGTCGTCAGCGCCCGGGACATGCTTGCCGCCTGCGAAGCGGCCATCCCGTGCGACCTGTTCATCGCCTCGGCGGCAGTGGCGGACTACCGGCCTGAAGTCGTCGCCCCGCAAAAATTGAAGAAAGACCCTACGAGCGGCGACGGCCTGCTCCTGCAAATGGTGCGCAATCCCGATATCCTCGCCACCATCGCCACCCGCCCCGACCGACCGTTCAGCGTGGGTTTCGCCGCCGAGACCGAACACCTCCTCGATTACGCCGCGCGTAAGCTCAAGGACAAGAATCTGGACCTGATCGTCGCCAACGACGTCGCCAACCCGAGCATTGGGTTCAACAGCGAGGAAAACGCCTGCAGCGTGATCGACCGCCAGTTGCACGCCACGCTTTTCGCCCAGACCAGCAAGGGCAAGATCGCCCGCCAACTGATCACTTTCATCGCCGAACGGCTGAACCAGGTTTAATTTCAATGCACGCTCTACAAGCCAAGATCCTCGACCCACGCATCGGCAACGAATTTCCATTGCCGCAGTACGCCACACCGGGCTCCGCCGGCCTCGACCTGCGGGCCATGCTCAAGCAGGACACCGTCCTGGAGCCGGGCCAGACCCTGCTGATTCCGACCGGCCTGTCGGTCTATATCGGTGACCCGGGCCTTGCCGCGCTGATCCTGCCACGCTCGGGCCTGGGCCATAAGCACGGCATCGTGCTGGGCAACCTGGTCGGGCTGATCGATTCGGACTACCAGGGCGAACTGATGGTGTCCTGCTGGAACCGTGGCCAGACCGCTTTTAACATCGCAGTGGGCGAACGCATCGCTCAGCTTGTGCTGGTGCCAGTGGTCCAGGCCCACTTCGAACTGGTCCAGGAATTCGACGAAAGCCAACGTGGCGCCGGCGGCTTCGGGCATTCCGGCAGTCATTGATACTGCGTTGCAGCCGGGCACCTTGCCTGACTGCTTTATTAAGCTTCTGTTTCAGGACGAAAAATGCGCAACGGCTGGCGACAAGGTTTCCCACCGGGAATCAAGGTTTTAGACGGTTCAGACCGGGATACCGCTGTCTCATGGCACGCTCCCACCGCGAACTCTCTGCCAAAAACGCCGTCATACCCTTCAGCTTGAGCCTGCCGACGCCCCTGTCGGCGTGTCCAGTCACTTTCCTGATAGAGCGCCCGCCCATGAACACCCCAGCCGCAATCGCCCCGATCTTTCCTGACAGTATCTTCCGCGCCTACGACATCCGTGGCGTCGTGCCGGAAACCCTGACGGCTGAAACCGCTTACTGGATTGGCCGCGCCATTGGTTCCCAGAGCCTGGCCCAGGGCGAACCGAACGTGAACGTCGGCCGCGATGGTCGTTTGTCCGGCCCGGAACTGGTCGAGCAATTGATCAAGGGCATTGCCGACAGTGGTTGCCATGTCAGCGACGTCGGCCTGGTGCCAACACCGGCGCTGTACTACGCCGCCAACGTGCTGGCTGGTAAATCCGGCGTGATGCTCACCGGCAGCCACAACCCGTCGAACTACAACGGCTTCAAGATCGTCATCGCCGGCGACACCCTCGCCAACGAGCAGATCCAGGCCCTGCACACCCGCCTCAAGACCAATGACTTGAGCAGCGGCCAGGGCAGCGTGACCAAGGTCGACATCCTCCCGCGCTACAACGATGAGATCGTCAAGGACGTGAAGCTCGCTCGCCGCCTGAAAGTGGTGGTCGATTGCGGCAACGGCGCGGCTGGCGTGATCGCCCCCCAACTGATCGAAGCCCTGAACTGCGAAGTTATCCCGCTGTTCTGCGAAGTCGACGGCAACTTCCCGAACCACCACCCGGACCCGGGCAAGCTAGAAAACCTGCAAGACCTGATCGCCAAGGTCAAGGAAACCAATGCCGACCTGGGCCTGGCCTTCGACGGCGACGGCGACCGCGTGGGCGTGGTGACCGAGACCGGTAGCGTCGTGTTCCCGGACCGCCTGCTGATGCTGTTCGCCAAGGACGTCGTGGCACGCAACCCCGATGCGGAAATCATCTTCGACGTGAAGTGCACCCGTCGCCTGGTGCCGCTGATCAAGGAATACGGCGGCCGTCCGCTGATGTGGAAAACCGGCCATTCGTTGATCAAAAAGAAAATGAAACAGAGCGGTGCCCTGCTGGCCGGCGAAATGAGCGGCCACATCTTCTTCAAGGAGCGTTGGTTCGGTTTTGATGACGGCATCTACAGCGCGGCACGCCTGCTGGAGATTCTGAGCAAGGAAAAATCCACTGCGGAAGAACTGTTCGCAACCTTCCCGAACGATATTTCTACGCCGGAAATCAATATCCATGTGACCGAAGAGAGCAAATTCAGCATCATTGATGCACTGCACGATGCCCAGTGGGGCGAAGGCGCCGAACTGACCACCATCGACGGTGTGCGGGTCGACTACCCACAAGGCTGGGGCCTGGTTCGCGCCTCTAACACCACGCCGGTGTTGGTGCTGCGCTTCGAGGCCGACAACGAGGCCGAACTGCAGCGCATCAAGGACGTGTTCCACACCCAACTCAAACGTGTTGCACCCGATCTCCAACTACCGTTCTGATTTTTGAATCACCACCGGAGCCCTGAATGACCCTCGAACGCGAAGCCGCCGCCAACACCGCCAAGGTCCTGTCCGAAGCGTTGCCTTATATCCGACGCTATGTCGGCAAGACCCTGGTGATCAAGTACGGCGGCAACGCGATGGAAAGCGAGGAGCTGAAAACCGGCTTTGCCCGCGACATCGTGCTGATGAAGGCCGTGGGCATCAACCCGGTCGTGGTGCACGGTGGTGGCCCGCAGATCGGCGACTTGCTCAAGCGCCTCTCCATCGAGAGCCATTTCATCGACGGCATGCGCGTCACTGACGCACAGACCATGGATGTAGTGGAAATGGTGCTCGGCGGCCAGGTCAACAAGGACATCGTCAACCTGATCAACCGTCACGGCGGCAGCGCCATCGGCCTGACCGGCAAGGACGCCGAGCTGATCCGCGCGAAGAAGCTCACCGTTACGCGCCAGACCCCGGAGATGACCCAGCCGGAAATCATCGACATCGGCCAGGTGGGCGAAGTGGTCGGCATCAACACCGACCTGCTGAATTTGCTGGTCAAGGGCGACTTCATCCCGGTCATCGCGCCAATCGGCGTGGGCGCCAACGGTGAGTCGTACAACATCAACGCCGACCTGGTGGCCGGCAAGGTCGCCGAGGCGCTGAAGGCCGAGAAGCTGATGCTGCTCACCAACATTGCCGGCCTGATGGACAAGACCGGCAAGGTCCTGACCGGCTTGTCGACCCAGCAAGTCGACGACTTGATCGCCGACGGCACCATCTACGGCGGCATGCTGCCGAAGATTCGTTGCGCGCTGGAAGCGGTACAGGGCGGTGTTGGCAGCTCGCTGATCATCGACGGTCGCGTGCCGAATGCGATCCTGCTGGAGATCTTCACCGATACCGGCGTGGGTACGTTGATCAGCAATCGCAAGCGTCCTTAAGCGATACCTGCAAAAAAAAGACCCCGCTCAACCTGGTTGAGCGGGGTCTTTTTTTATTTAACTTTCAGATGAGCTTCTGTGGCGAGGGAGCTTGCTCCCGCTCGATTGCGCAGCGATCGCAAAAATATTGGGGCCGCTGCGCGACCCAGCGGGAGCAAGCTCCCTCGCCACAAGATCAAAATCATCGGGCTTCTTAGACGCCGAACTGGGCGCGGTAGGCTTCCACCGCCGGCAGATGCTGCTTGAGCTGCGGATCATCGGCCAAGAATTCCAGCACCTGGTTCAGCGAGACAATGCTGATCACCGGGATGCCGAAGTCGCGCTCAACTTCCTGAATTGCCGACAGCTCACCATTGCCGCGCTCCTGGCGGTTCAGGGCGATCAGCACGCCGGCGGCCTTGGCGCCTTCTTGCGAGGCGATGATCTGCATCACTTCGCGAATGGCGGTGCCGGCGGTGATGACGTCATCGATGATAAGCACATCGCCGGTCAGCGGCGCGCCGACAAGGCTACCGCCCTCGCCATGGGCCTTGGCTTCCTTGCGGTTGAAGCACCAGGGCAGGTCGCGGCCATGGTGTTCGGCCAGGGCGACGGCGGTGGTGGCGGCCAGCGGGATGCCTTTGTAGGCGGGCCCGAACAATACGTCGAACGGGATGCCGCTCTCGACGATGGCCGCGGCATAGAACCGACCCAACTGCGCCAGGGCGGTGCCGCTGTTGAACAGGCCGGCGTTGAAGAAGTACGGACTGGTGCGCCCGGACTTGAGAGTGAACTCACCGAAGCGCAGAACACCGCGATCGATGGCAAAGCGAATGAAATCGCGCTGATACGCCTGCATGAAAAAAAGCCTCAAATACCGCGGATTTAGCTAAATAGGTACACGGCGTGTATCATACACGCACGTGATTTTTGGGGCCATTTATGCGGATCATCAGTGTGAACGTCAATGGTATTCAGGCTGCAGTGGAGCGTGGTTTGCTCAGTTGGCTGCAAGCACAGAATGCCGACGTCATCTGCCTGCAGGACACCCGCGCCTCCGCCTTTGAACTGGACGATGCAGCCTTCCAACTGGATGGTTACTTCCTTTATGCCTGCGATGCCGAAGTCCCCGCCCAGGGTGGCGTGGCTTTGTACTCGCGGCTGCAACCGAAGGCTGTCATCAACGGTCTCGGTTTCGAGACGGCGGACCGCTACGGGCGCTACCTGCAAGCCGATTTCGACAAGGTCAGCATCGCGACCTTACTGCTCCCTTCGGGGCAGAACGGCGATGAAGATTTGAATCAGAAATTCAAGTTGATGGACGACTTCGCCCGTTACCTTGATAAACAGCGGCGCAAACGTCGCGAGTACATTTATTGTGGCTCGCTGTACGTGGCGCAACAGAAGCTGGATATCAAGAACTGGCGCGACAGCCAGCAATCTCCTGGTTTCCTGGCGCCGGAACGGGCCTGGATGGACGAGATCATTGGCAACATGGGCTATGTCGACGCCCTGCGTGAAGTCAGCCGCGAAGGCGACCAGTACAGCTGGTGGCCGGACAACGAGCAGGCCGAGATGCTCAATCTCGGCTGGCGTTTCGACTACCAGTTGCTGACGCCTGGGCTGCGCCGCTTCGTACGCAGCGCCCGCCTGCCGCGCCAGCCACGGTTCTCGCAGCACGCGCCGCTGATCGTGGACTACGATTGGACGCTGACGATCTAAGCGTATCGACGAGCTGCTGCAGGCCGACCGGTCAAAAAATACCCGTATCGCGAGATACGGGTATTTTTTTGGAGCATGTATCCGCTTCAGGCTTCAAGCCGCGGCAAATAACGGCAGGGCAAGGTACAGCTTGATGACGATGACGTTGACGATATCGATGAAGAACGCTCCCACCATGGGTACCACCAGAAACGCTATCTGCGAGGGTCCGTAGCGCTGAGTCACCGCCTGCATGTTGGCAATCGCCGTCGGCGTAGCCCCCAGCCCGAAACCGCAATGCCCTGCCGCCAGGACCGCGGCGTCGTAGTGGCTACCCATCAGCCTGAACGTCACGAAAATCGCAAACAAAGCCATGATCAACGTCTGGACTGCCAAAATGATGAAGATTGGCAAGGCCAGTGACGCCAGGTCCCACAACTTGAGCGACATGAGGGCGATCGCCAGGAACAGCGACAAGCTGACGTTGCCAAGCACAGACACTTCACGCTCGAAAACCTGATACAAGCCAAGCGCCGAAAGACCGTTGCGCAAGATTACCCCCACGAACAGGACGCAAACGAACGTCGGCAACTCGAATGCGGTACCGTGGAGCTGCCCGTTCAGGAGCGTGCCAGCCAACAGGCTGACAGCGATAAGAGCAAGTGTCTCGATGAACGAGAACGGCGTGATCGAGCGTTCTTCGTTCGGCTGCTCGAACCCCTTGGGCGCGCGAGGCTTTTGCGACTCAAGGCAACCGGGCACTTGGACACGCTTGATGAGCAGGCGAGCAACCGGACCACCGATCAAACCGCCCAACACCAAGCCAAACGTCACAGAAGCCATCGCGAGTTCGGAAGCGGAGGCCAGGCCGTATTTCTCACTGAACACCGTTCCCCACGCTGCGCCTGTTCCATGGCCGCCCGCCAAGCTAATCGAGCCGGTCAGCAATCCCATCAAGGGGTCGAGCCCCAGCGCTTTTGCCAGCCCGATGCCCATGGCGTTCTGGACCACCAGCAAGCCGGTCACCGCCAACAGGAAAATCCCCACCACGCGCCCGCCTCTTCTCAGGCTGGCGAAATCCGCACTCAGGCCGATCGTGGCGAAAAAAGCCAGCATCAATGGCGTTTGCAACGAAGTATCAAACCGAACTTCAATATCAAGTGCGCGCAAAGCCAAAAGAACCAAAGCCACTACCAGCCCGCCTGCTACAGGCTCGGGGATATTGTAGACACGCAGAAAACCAACACGGCCCACAAGCCCACGTCCCAGTAAAAGTACCAGGGAGGCGGCGACAAGCGTGCCGTAGAAATCGAGCTGAAACATGAATATCCATCTTTTCTGTATCTATTCAAGGGCGAACTTTTTACCTGGATACGCCACTTGAGCAGGTTGAATGCTCAACACTGATTGGTCTTTAATTCAAACGCCTTCAATGGCTTGAATATATCGAAATATTTCACGGAGAATATTGCTTGGAGCGACTCTATCAACCGAAGACTATCGATGCCAAGCATATGGGCCACGCGAGCATCGCTCAGTTGTGACTAAAAGTTTAAGAGCGGCAATATACCGACAAGAGACAATGCGCAGCTGGACACGACGGCTGTTGCAATGAACGGTTTTGTGACATCAATCTCTGAGTTCTCAACTTCTTGTTTCGATACTTCCTTCAGTGATGGAATCACATCAAGCAAGAATCCATTTCTACGAAGCGTTATCAGACTTTTCCGATTGTTTTTATACAAACACCAAGTTTCGCACCCCTAATAAAAATGCCCCGACAACCGGGGCATTTTTATATCGCAGCGCTGTTCGCTATTTAACCAACCGCCAGGTAAAGGGATATCGGTACGGCTGCCCCTCATTGGCTTTCACACCGCCAATAATGGTCAGCACCAGCGCACCGATGGCGACCAGGCCAAACAGGAAGAAACCGATCACCACGATCATCAGCAGCAAGCTGATCGCCGCAGCGATCGCCACAGTGATTTGGAAGTTCAGCGCTTCCTTGCCCTGGGCATCGATGAACGGGTCGGACTCACGCTTGAGCTGCCAGATGACCAGCGGCCCGATCAGCGAACCGAACGGAATGAAAATTCCCAACAGTGCAGACAGGTGACAAAACATTGCCCATTGCCGCGCTTCTTTGCTCGGTTGGGGCAACAGGACTTGCTCATCACTCATGACATTCTCCTTGTCTGAAGCGCACAACAATCAGTCGGCCAACGCGGCCTTTTGCAATTCGAAGATCTCGGTCATGCCTTTCTTCGCCAGCTCCAGCATAGCGTTCAATTCTTGCGGCTGGAACGGCGCGCCTTCGGCAGTGCCCTGGACTTCGATGAAGCCGCCAGCGCTGGTCATGACCACGTTCAGGTCGGTCTCGGCGGCGGAGTCTTCGAGGTAGTCCAGGTCCAGCACCGGCTCGCCCTGGTACATGCCCACCGACACCGCGGCGATCATTTGCTTGAGCGGGTCACCGCCCTTGAGGCCACCGCGTTTCTTGATCACTTTCAAGGCGTCGACCAACGCAACCATCGCGCCGGTGATGGAAGCGGTGCGGGTGCCGCCGTCAGCCTGGATCACATCGCAATCGACATACAGCGTCACATCACCAAGCTTGGACATGTCCAGCGCAGCGCGCAGGGAACGGCCGATCAATCGCTGGATCTCCAGGGTCCGGCCGCCCTGCTTGCCACGGCTGGCCTCGCGCTGGTTCCGCTCGCCGGTGGCGCGCGGCAGCATGCCGTATTCGGCGGTCAACCAGCCTTGCCCCTGGCCCTTCAGGAAGCGAGGCACGCCGTTTTCGACGCTGACGGTGCAGATGACCTTGGTATCACCGAATTCGACCAGTACAGATCCCTCGGCGTGTTTGGTGTAGTTGCGGGTAATGCGGATCGAGCGAAGCTGATCGGCAGCGCGACCACTTGGACGTTTCATAGGGAACACCTGTACAGGGGACGGAAAACTGCTGGGCATTATAAAGCCGTGCGCTGCCATAAGGCAGGTCTAAAAATCCAACGCGACGGACGAACGCGCTCAAAGCCCCGGCCGACGGGCTGCAGCGCTTTGTTACCGGAGCTGTTTGGGCGCTTGCGTCGCACTGCGCTACAATCCTGCGCCTTTGCTGTCCTTCAGCATCAACCCACAGACCCCAGGCCCCACGACGACCGATTGTGGCCGGCTTGCATTGCGAGGAATCCCCATGGTGCACAGCATGACCGCCTTCGCCCGAGTCGAAAAGGCCGGCGCCCAAGGCACGCTGAGCTGGGAATTGCGCTCGGTCAACAGCCGCTACCTGGAGCCGCATCTGCGCCTGCCCGAATCCTTCCGCGATCTGGAAGGCAGCGTGCGCGAAGCGCTGCGCCAGGGCTTGTCCCGGGGCAAGTTGGAATGCACCCTGCGCTTCACCGAAGAAAGCAGTGGCAAGACGCTGCAGGTCGATCGCGAACGCGCTGCGCAACTGGTCGCGGCCGCAGAAACCGTCGCCGGCTTGATCAAGAACCCCGCCGCCCTCAATCCGTTGGAAATACTGGCCTGGCCAGGCGTGCTGGTCGGCGATGCGAGCGATCCCCAAGCGCTGAATGCCGAGGCGCTGGCACTCTTCACTCAAGGGCTGAAGGAACTCAAGGCGGGTCGCGAGCGTGAAGGCGCGGAGCTGGCCCGTCTGATCAACGAGCGCCTGACCTCTATTGAAGAAGATGTCGTCACCCTGCGCGAACTGGTCCCGCAAATGCTCGCCACCCAACGCCAGAAAGTCCTCGACCGCTTCGCCGACATGAAGGCCGAGCTGGACCCGCAGCGCCTGGAACAGGAAATGGTCATGCTCGCGCAAAAAAGCGACGTGGCCGAAGAACTGGATCGCCTGAGCACCCACATCATCGAAGTTCGCCGGGTGCTCAAATCCGGCGGTGCGGCCGGTCGCCGCCTCGACTTCCTGATGCAGGAGCTCAACCGCGAAGCCAATACACTGGGCTCCAAAGCCTTCGACCCGCGCAGCACGCAGGCGGCGGTCAACCTCAAGGTGTTGATCGAGCAAATGCGCGAACAAGTGCAGAACATTGAGTAAGGCTAACCCGACATGACCCACAGCACCGGCACTCTCTACATCATTTCCGCGCCCTCGGGCGCTGGCAAGACCAGCCTGGTCAAGGCATTGATCGATGCCGAGCCGCAGATCCGCGTCTCGGTCTCGCACACCACCCGCGCCATGCGCCCGGGCGAAGTGAATGGCGTGAACTATCACTTCGTTGACCGTGAAGAGTTCGTGAGGATGGCCGAGCACGGCGACTTTCTCGAGCGCGCCGAAGTCTTCGGCAACCTCTACGGCACTTCGCAGAGCTACCTCCAGCAAACCCTCGACGAAGGCCACGACCTGATCCTGGAAATCGACTGGCAAGGCGCCGAGCAAGTTCGCAAGCTGATGCCCCAGGCCCGCTCCATCTTCATCCTGCCGCCGAGCCAGCAAGCCTTGCGCCAACGCCTGACCAACCGCGGCCAGGACAGCGATGAAATCATCGAAGGCCGGATGCGTGAAGCGGTCAGCGAAATGAGCCATTACGTCGATTACGATTATCTGATCATCAATGACGATTTTGCCCACGCGCTGGACGACCTGAAGGCGATTTTCCGCGCCAGCCAGCTGCAACAGAAGCGCCAGCAGCAACGTTTCGGCAAGCTTTTGGCTGAACTGCTGGGCTGAACAGCCCTTCCCAAAACCGCTGCGACGGCTTTACATTGGTACTCGCAGCGCGCCGAGGGGTTTGATCAAAAAATCAGCGCTTCCCTAAACGCTGGTGTTTTTTTAAACTGTTGAGTCCGCTCGCCCAACCGGGCAGCGCGCATATTGCATTCGCTCCGAGGAATACCATGGCCCGCGTAACCGTTGAAGACTGCCTAGAACACGTGGAAAACCGCTTTGAGCTGGTCATGCTCTCTACCAAGCGTGCCCGTCAACTGGCCACCGGCGGCAAAGAGCCATTGGTCCAGTGGGAAAACGACAAGCCTACCGTGGTAGCGCTGCGTGAAATCGCCGAAGGCCTGATGAGCTACGAGTTCATCGCCAACGCTGAAATCGTTGAAGACGAACCGCTGTTCGCAGCGTTCGAGGACGAGTCCAACGAGGCGGTCTAAGCCTATGCCTGGTCGACGTAGCACGGCGCGGGGTCACAGCAGACGGCAGGAGTCACTATCATGCCGAGCATAGACGCCCTCGCCGATCGCTTATCGGCCTACCTCGGCACGGACCAGGTCAACCTGGTCCGCCGAGCCTATTTCTACGCCGAACAAGCCCACGACGGCCAGCGCCGCCGCAGCGGCGAGGCGTACGTCACGCACCCGCTCGCGGTGGCGAATATCCTTGCCGACATGCACATGGACCATCAGAGCCTGATGGCGGCCATGCTCCATGACGTGATCGAAGACACCGGCATTGCCAAGGAAGCGCTGCAAGCGCAGTTCGGCGAAACCGTGGCCGAACTGGTCGACGGGGTCAGCAAGCTGACCCAGATGAACTTCGAAACCAAGGCCGAGGCCCAGGCCGAAAACTTCCAGAAAATGGCCATGGCCATGGCCCGCGATATCCGCGTGATCCTGGTCAAGCTCGCCGACCGTCTGCACAACATGCGCACGCTGGAAGTGCTGTCCGGCGAGAAACGCCGGCGAATCGCCAAGGAAACCCTCGAAATCTACGCACCCATCGCCAATCGCCTGGGCATGCACGCAATTCGCATCGAGTTCGAGGACCTGGGTTTCAAGGCGATGCACCCGATGCGTTCGGCGCGCATCAACCAGGCCGTCAAGCGCGCCCGGGGCAATCGCAAGGAAATCGTCAACAAGATCGAAGAGTCCCTGAGCCACTGTCTGGCCATCGACGGCATCGAAGGCGAAGTCAGCGGGCGGCAGAAACACCTGTACGGCATCTACAAGAAAATGCGCGGCAAGCGCCGGGCCTTCAACGAAATCATGGACGTCTATGCGTTCCGGATCATCGTCGACAAGGTCGATACCTGCTACCGCGTGCTGGGTGCTGTCCATAATTTGTACAAACCGCTGCCTGGGCGCTTCAAGGATTACATCGCGATTCCCAAGGCCAACGGTTACCAGTCGCTGCACACCACGCTGTTCGGCATGCACGGCGTACCGATCGAAATCCAGATCCGCACCCGTGAAATGGAAGAGATGGCCAACAACGGCATCGCCGCCCATTGGTTGTACAAATCCAGTGGCGACGAGCAACCCAAGAGCACTCACGCCCGCGCGCGGCAGTGGGTCAAGGGCGTGCTGGAAATGCAGCAACGGGCCGGCAATTCCCTGGAATTCATCGAGAGCGTGAAGATCGACCTGTTCCCGGACGAGGTCTACGTCTTCACGCCCAAGGGCCGGATCATGGAGCTGCCCAAAGGGTCCACAGCGGTGGATTTCGCCTACGCCGTGCACACCGACGTCGGCAACAGCTGCATTGCCTGTCGCATCAATCGTCGCCTGGCACCGTTGTCCGAACCGCTGCAAAGCGGCTCCACGGTGGAAATCGTCAGCGCCCCCGGCGCGCGCCCCAACCCGGCGTGGCTCAACTTTGTGGTCACCGGCAAGGCCCGCACGCATATCCGCCATGCGCTGAAGCTGCAA
Organism: Pseudomonas sp. E102; assembly: GCF_052660185.1. NCBI lineage: Bacteria > Pseudomonadati > Pseudomonadota > Gammaproteobacteria > Pseudomonadales > Pseudomonadaceae > Pseudomonas > Pseudomonas sp. E102. Next base: position 5,123,526 of record NZ_CP084025.1, on the reverse strand, counting down.
CGTCGCTCCGAGTCCATCAGCCTGGGCGAACGCCTGCTGAACAAGGTACTGAACGGCTTCGACAGTTCCCTGGACAAGATCCCGGCCGAGCGCGTACAGGTCATGCTCCACGAATACCGTCTCGAATTGATCGAAGATCTGCTCGAGGACATCGGTTTGGGCAATCGCATGGCCTACGTCGTCGCCCGCCGACTGCTCGGCGAAGGCGAACAATTGCCGAGCCCTGAAGGTCCGCTGGCGATTCGCGGCACCGAAGGCCTGGTCCTCAGTTACGCCAAGTGTTGTACGCCGATTCCTGGCGATCCGATTGTCGGCCATCTGTCCGCCGGCAAAGGGATGGTGGTGCACCTGGACAACTGCCGCAATATCAGCGAAATCCGCCACAACCCGGAAAAATGCATCCAGCTTTCGTGGGCCAAGGATGTCACCGGCGAATTCAATGTCGAACTGCGCGTCGAGCTGGAGCACCAGCGCGGCCTGATCGCACTGCTGGCCAGCAGCGTCAACGCCGCCGACGGCAACATCGAGAAAATCAGCATGGACGAACGCGACGGTCGCATCAGCGTCGTCCAACTGGTGGTCAGCGTGCACGACCGCGTACACCTGGCCCGCGTGATCAAGAAACTGCGCGCCCTGACAGGGGTCATCCGCATCACTCGCATGCGCGCATAGCGTCTCACTCGCCCTCATTACAAGGAGTCATGAATGACCAAGACCGTTATCTCCAGCGACAAGGCCCCGGCCGCCATCGGTACTTATTCCCAGGCGATCAAGGCGGGCAACACCGTTTACATGTCGGGGCAAATCCCGCTGGACCCGAAAACCATGGAGCTGGTCGAGGGCTTCGAAGCCCAGACCGTGCAAGTGTTCGAGAACCTGAAAGCCGTGGCCGAAGCTGCCGGCGGTTCGTTCAAGGACATCGTCAAGCTCAACATCTTCCTCACCGACCTGAGCCACTTCGCCAAGGTCAACGAGATCATGGGCAAGTATTTCGACCAGCCTTACCCTGCCCGCGCTGCCATTGGCGTGGCTGCCTTGCCAAAAGGCGCCCAGGTCGAGATGGATGCCATCCTGGTCATCGAGTAAAACGCCCGGCGCAGCCTTTCCCGCTGCGCCGTTTTCGTTCTGAAAGGATTCCACCATGCGCAAAGCGCTTGCTTTCTCCCTGCTCGCCCTGCTCCTGGGCGGCTGCGCCAGCGACCCTGCAGACCGTGACATCAGCGGCACCTGGATCAACCAGGCCGCCATCGACGCTGCCGCCAAAGGCGGCCCGCTTCGCGAAGCATTGCAGGCCTATGGCCCGAACCTGGAATGGGACGTCAACACCCGGGCTGGCCAGGCGCGTTACACCAATGGTTTTGAGAATGTCGAAGGCAAGTTGCTGGGCGAAGAAGACGGCGCCTGGAAAGTCGACTTCTACGGCAGCTCGGCCAGCGAACTCAAGCGCGACGGCGACCAGTTGAGCCAGGCCGCCACCGAAAACGAACCACAGCAAGTGTTCGACCGCGCCCAAGTACAGGTACCGGAAGGCGCGCCGATTGGCGCCAGTTTCGAGCGCGCCCTGTATTCGGCTTATCTCGGCGGCATCTGGAACATTGCCGAAGGGCCTGGCCAGGGCGCCACCGTGCAATTCCAGCCCGATGGTCAAGTCAGCGGCTTGCCGGGCACTGATCGCTACGCCTTGTGCCTGGCCGGCGACTGCGCCTCCATGAGCGGTGGCAACGACAACATCTGGCTGCAACAGAACGGTCAGGGCAACACTTGGATTTTTTCCCGCGACGGCAAGAAACTGGAAATCTTCCAGACCGTGAACGCGGCGCTGGCGGATGAAATGCCGTCGTTCACGCCGGGTGATCGCAAATGGGTGCTTGAAAAGCGATAACCCGGTGTGCCCCCTGTGGGAACGAGCTTGCTCGCGATGGCGGTGTAACGGTCAACCTTGATGTTGACTGTTAGGGCCTCATCGCGAGCAAGCTCGCTCACAGAGTTGGTTTGGGGCTGTCAGGCGAATCAGCAACGACTTTCCAGAATCGCCGCATACCCCTCGCGAAAGCTCGGATAACGCGGCGTCCAGCCCAACGCCTTGGCCCGGGCGTTGCTGCAGCGCTTGCTGCCGGCGCGGCGCACGCTGGCGTCGTCGGCCCATTCGGTAACGCCCATGTAGTCACGCAACCAACCCACCACCTCGGCCAGCGGCGCGGGGGTGTCATCGACGCCGATGTAGCAGTCTTCCAGCGTCTTGCCCTGATGATCAGCTTTCAGCAGAAACGCCAGCAGGCCGGCGGCATCGTCGGCGTGGATGCGGTTGGCATAGAGCGGCGGGTCGATCACCACGCGATAGCCTTGGCGCACCTGGCTCAGCAGCCATTCCCGCCCCGGTCCGTAGATGCCGGTCAGGCGTATGCGACTGGCCGGGATGCCGCTGTCGAGTGCCACCTGCTCGGCTTCCAGCATCACTCGCCCGGAATAACCGCCCGCCTCGGTGGGCGAGCTTTCGTCCACCCACTCCCCGCCCTGCTGTCCATACACGCTGCTGCTGGACACAAAGAGCAATCGTTTGGGCCGCTGGCCATGCTGTTCCAGCCAGCCCAACACATGCTGTAACCCTTCGACATAAGCGGCACGATAGCCCGCCTCGTCATGATCGGTAGCGGCGGCGCTGTACACCAGATAATCCAACGACCCCACAGGCCAGTCGACGGGACACTGCGCACTGAACAGGTCCCCCGCGACACCGACAACCCCGGCCGGCAGGTTCGAAACCGTACGCCGCAAGCCATGGACCCGCCAATGTTCGGCCACGAGCTGGCTCGCCAGGCGGCCGCCTATATCGCCACAACCGGCGATCAAAACAGAAGGCGCGGACATCAAGAACTCCTCTGGGAAAGCCGCAGACTAGCCTTCGCATTGGACGAGCGGCTAGCCATGAAGCAAAAAAAGTTACTGTATTACTTTTGTTAACAAGAATTACTTGCAATAATGCTCGCCACTTTTGTTCTCGGCCTCACGAGGCCTGGAAGAACATCAACCTTCTTTTATTCTCAGGTCCGGCCAGCATGACACGTTCTTTCTCTTCCGCTTCGCCAACCAACCGACCCCGCGCCTGGGGCGCCGTGGCAGCCTTGCTGCTCAGTCTGATGCTGGCGCCGAGCGCCGCCTTCGCTGATGCGCAGACGCCCGCATCGACCCCCGCCACCACGCCTGCTGCCACCCAGGCACCGGCGGACCCGGCCGCACCTGCTGCAACGCCCGTGGCCACCGATCCGAGCCAGGCCGTCGAGGCCGAGGCGCCTCAAGTGCTCGAAGCCGACAATACCCTGGGCATGGCCCACGACCTGTCGCCGTGGGGCATGTACAAAAACGCCGACGTGGTCGTCAAAGCCGTGATGATCGGCCTGGCCATCGCCTCGATCATCACTTGGACGATCTGGATCGCCAAGGGCTTTGAACTGCTTGGCGCCAAGCGTCGCCTGCGGGGTGAAATCGCCGCGCTGAAAAAAGCCACCACTCTCAAGGAAGCCAGTGCCACCGCCGGCAAGGAAGGCACACTCGCCAACCTGCTGGTCCACGATGCGCTCGAAGAAATGCGCCTGTCGGCCAACAGCCGCGAGAAGGAGGGCATCAAGGAGCGCGTGAGCTTCCGCCTCGAGCGCCTGGTCGCGGCCTGCGGTCGCAACATGAGCAGCGGCACCGGCGTGCTCGCCACCATCGGCTCCACTGCGCCGTTCGTCGGCCTGTTCGGCACCGTGTGGGGGATCATGAACAGCTTCATCGGCATCGCCAAGACCCAGACCACCAACCTTGCCGTCGTTGCCCCCGGTATCGCCGAGGCCTTGCTGGCGACCGCATTGGGCCTGGTCGCGGCCATCCCGGCGGTGGTTATCTACAACGTCTTCGCCCGCTCCATCGCCGGCTACAAGGCCCAGGTTTCCGACGCTTCGGCCGAAGTCCTGCTGCTGGTCAGTCGCGACCTCGATCACCTGCCGCCCGAGCGTGGCTCGCAACCACACATGGTGAAAGTGGGGTAATCGGCCATGGGCCTGCATTTGAAAGAAGGCGCAGACGACGATCTGGCCGAGAACCACGAAATCAACGTCACGCCGTTCATCGACGTGATGCTGGTGCTGTTGATCATCTTCATGGTGGCCGCCCCGCTCGCCACCGTGGACATCAAGGTTGACCTTCCCGCGTCCACGGCCAAGCCGTCGCCACGGCCCGAGAAACCGGTGTTCCTGAGCGTCAAGGCGGACCAGCGCCTGTTCCTGGGCGAAGAGGAAATCAAGGTCGAGAGCCTCGGCCCGACCCTCGATGCCAAGACCCAGGGCAAGAAAGACACGACGATCTTCTTCCAGGCCGACAAAGGCGTGGACTATGGCGACCTGATGAGCGTGATGGACGCCCTGCGCGGCGCCGGTTACTTGAAGGTCGGCCTGGTCGGACTCGAGACGGCGCCGAAGAAATGATCACGACGCGCCAAAAACTGACGCGTTACAGCGGTAGCCTCGCCGTGGTGCTGGGCGTGCACGCGCTTGCCATCGCGCTGGCGCTGAACTGGACGACGCGTCCGCCCCTCGAATTGCCGCCCCAGGCGATGATGGTCGAGCTGGCGCCGGTTCCTGCCCCGCCACCGCCTGCACCGCCGAAAGTCGTCACACCGCCGACGCCTCCGGAGCCGGTGGAAGAGCTGCCATTGCCAAAACTGGCCGAAGCACCGAAGGCGGAAATCGCCGTGCCCAAGCCGGTCAAGCCCAAGCCGAAGCCCCAGCCGCCCAAGCCCAAGCCGGTGGAGAAAAAACCGGAGCCGCCGAAGGAAACGCCGTCGGAGCAAAAGCCCGCCGACACTCAGCCCACCCAGGCGCCGACCGAAAAGTCCGCACAACCGGCCCCAGGCCCGTCGCCCGCGCAAATGGCGGCCAAGGCGAGCTGGCAAGGCACACTGCTGGCGCACCTGGGCAAATACAAGAAGTACCCGGCCAGCGCCCAGGCACGCGGCAAGGAAGGCATGAACCGCCTGCGGTTCGTGGTGGATGCCGAAGGCAACGTGTTGTCCTTCGAATTGGTGGGCAAGTCAGGCAACGCCGATCTGGACCGGGCCACCCTGGACATGATCCGTCGCGCCCAACCGCTGCCCAAGCCACCGGCCGACCTGCTGACCAACGGCACGGTCGAGCTGACGGCGCCGTTCCTGTACTCCATCGACAAGCGCCGGCGCTGACCTCTAATTGCAAGCCCCTGTTTCAGGGGCTTCTTATTTGTGGCGAGGGGATTTATCCCCGCTGGGGCGCGTAGCGGCCCTAAAAAAGCTGACATGCCCCCCGGCTTTCCCGTCGCCAATCCTGTTCTTGGGGCCGCTTCGCAGCCCAACGGGGATAAATCCCCTCGCCACATCAGACATTCGACAGTGTCGCCGCGCGCCTCCAGTCTGATAACGTGCGTCTATCGATTGCAGCCGGTATGCTTGGCTCGCAACTTCACGGACGTTTCGCCATGACCCTCACAGAATTACGCTACATCGTGACCCTCGCCCAAGAGCAGCATTTCGGCCATGCGGCCGAGCGTTGCCATGTCAGCCAGCCGACACTGTCGGTGGGTGTGAAAAAGCTTGAAGACGAACTCGGTGTGCTTATTTTCGAGCGCAGCAAAAGCGCGGTGCGCCTGACCCCGGTCGGTGAAGGCATCGTGGCCCAGGCGCAAAAGGTCCTGGAACAGGCCCAGGGCATTCGCGAGCTGGCCCAGGCCGGCAAGAACCAGCTGACCGCCCCATTGAAAGTCGGCGCGATCTACACCGTCGGCCCGTACCTGTTCCCGCACCTGATTCCACAACTGCACCGGGTCGCCCCGCAGATGCCGTTGTACATCGAAGAAAACTTCACCCACGTGCTGCGCGACAAGCTGCGCAACGGCGAGCTGGACGCAATCATCATCGCCCTGCCGTTCAACGAAGCCGATGTCCTGACCCTGCCGCTCTACGACGAGCCGTTCTACGTTCTGATGCCGGCCCAGCACCCCTGGACCCAGAAAAAAACCATCGACGCCGGTCTGCTCAACGACAAGAGCCTGTTGTTGCTGGGCGAAGGCCACTGCTTCCGCGACCAGGTGCTGGAAGCCTGCCCGACGCTGACCAAGGGCAGCGAAGGTGCCAAGCACACCACGGTGGAATCCAGCTCTCTGGAAACCATTCGCCACATGGTTGCTTCCGGCCTGGGCATTTCCATCCTGCCGTTGTCGGCGGTGGACAGCCATCATTACTCCCCCGGCGTGATCGAAGTCCGCCCATTGACCGCGCCCGTGCCGTTCCGCACCGTTGCCATTGCCTGGCGCGCCAGCTTCCCGCGACCCAAGGCCATCGAGATCCTCGCCGACTCGATCCGCCTGTGTTCCGTGGCCAAGCCGCCCGCCGCCAAGTAAGCCGTGGCCATGACTGAGCTGTCGAAAGTGCCGGTCACGGCACTCAAGGGTGTCGGTGAAGCCATGGCCGAAAAGTTTGCCAAGGTCGGCCTGGAAACCCTCCAGGACGTGCTGTTCCACCTGCCGCTGCGTTATCAGGATCGCACCCGCGTGGTGCCCATCGGCCATTTGCGGCCTGGACAGGATGCAGTGGTGGAAGGCACCGTCAGCGGCGCCGACGTGGTCATGGGCCGGCGTCGTAGCCTGGTGGTGCGCCTGCAGGACGGCACCGGCGGGCTCAGTCTGCGTTTCTATCATTTCAGCAATGCGCAAAAGGAAGGCCTCAAGCGTGGCACCCGCGTGCGCTGCTACGGCGAGGCGCGGCCCGGAGCCTCGGGGCTGGAGATCTATCATCCGGAATACCGCGCCATCACCGGCGACGAACCGCCGCCCGTCGCGGAAACCCTGACGCCGGTCTACCCGCTCACCGAAGGCCTGACCCAACAGCGCCTGCGCCAACTCTGCCAGCAGACCCTGACAATGCTCGGCCCCACCAGCCTGCCGGACTGGCTGCCCAAGGAGTTGGCCCGGGACTATCAGCTCGCGCCACTGGCCGACGCGATTCGCTATCTGCATCACCCGCCCGCCGATGCAGATGTGGAAGAGCTCGCTCTCGGACATCACTGGGCCCAGCATCGCCTTGCCTTTGAAGAACTGCTGACCCATCAACTGTCCCAGCAACGCCTGCGCGAAAGCCTGCGCTCGCTGCGCGCCCCGGCCATGCCCAAGGCGACGAAGCTGCCGGCCCGTTACCTGGCCAACCTCGGTTTCACCCCCACCGGCGCGCAGCAGCGGGTCGGCAACGAAATCGCCTACGACCTGAGCCAGCCAGAGCCGATGCTGCGGCTGATCCAGGGCGACGTCGGCGCCGGCAAGACCGTGGTCGCCGCCCTCGCCGCGCTGCAAGCGTTGGAGGCCGGTTATCAAGTGGCCTTGATGGCGCCCACGGAGATCCTGGCCGAGCAACATTTCATCACCTTCCAGCGCTGGCTCGAACCTCTGGGCATCGAAGTCGCCTGGCTGGCCGGCAAGCTCAAGGGCAAGAACCGCGCCGCCGCCCTCGCGCAAATCGCCGAGGGCGCGCCGATGGTGGTCGGCACCCACGCTCTGTTCCAAGACGAAGTGCAGTTCAAGAACCTGGCCCTGGTGATCATCGACGAACAACACCGCTTCGGCGTCCAACAGCGCCTGGCCCTGCGGCAGAAAGGCGTCGGCGGGCGCATGTGCCCGCATCAGTTGATCATGACCGCGACGCCGATCCCACGGACCCTGGCGATGAGCGCCTACGCCGACCTCGACACCTCGATCCTCGACGAACTGCCTCCCGGTCGCACGCCGGTCAATACCGTGCTGGTCACCGACACCCGGCGGGTCGAAGTGATCGAGCGCGTACGCAGCGCCTGCGCCGAAGGCCGGCAAGCCTATTGGGTGTGCACCCTGATCGAAGAGTCGGAAGAGCTGACCTGCCAGGCAGCCGAGACTACTTTTGAAGACCTCACCGCCGCCCTCGGCGAGTTGAAAGTCGGGCTGATCCACGGCCGCATGAAGCCTGCCGAAAAAGCGGCGGTCATGGCCGAGTTCAAGGCCGGCGTCCTGCAACTGCTGGTCGCCACCACCGTGATCGAGGTCGGCGTCGATGTTCCCAACGCCAGCTTGATGATCATCGAAAACCCCGAGCGCCTGGGCCTGGCGCAGTTGCACCAGCTGCGCGGCCGGGTCGGCCGGGGCAGTGCCGCCAGCCATTGCGTGCTGCTGTATCACCCGCCGCTGTCACAGATCGGCCGCCAACGCTTGGGCATCATGCGCGAAACCAACGACGGTTTCGTGATCGCCGAAAAAGACCTCGAACTGCGCGGCCCAGGCGAAATGCTCGGCACGCGCCAGACCGGTCTGCTTCAATTCAAGGTGGCCGACCTGATGCGCGACGCCGACCTGCTCCCGGCGGTTCGCGACGCCGCCCAGGCGCTGCTGGAGCGCTGGCCCGACCATGTGAGCCCGCTGCTGGATCGCTGGCTGCGTCATGGGCAGCAATACGGCCAAGTGTGAGCACGCGCTCAGTTTTCTGGACGCGCCTTCTGGACAAGCTGGTTATACTGACCCACTTGTAGAATACGGACACCGACCATGACCGAAGCTGCCCTCGTCCCCGTAACCCCGCACGCTCCGTCTGTTATTCGGCAATTGCTCGAAAAACTGGGCATCGCCTTCGACGAAATCATCGAGCGACCGGGCCTGAATCCTGCTCGCAAAGTGCAAGCCGTGCTGCTGCACGATGCCGTCGGCGCGCTCATGGTCCTGTTTCCACAAAATCAATTGCTGGACCTCAACCGTCTGGCCGAACTCACTGGCCGTAAACTCACGGCGGTGCCGACCGAGCGCCTGGAGCGAATGCTGGGCAAGCACAGCCTAAGCCTCCTGCCGGGCCTACCCGCGCTGACCAGCTCGCCATGCCTGTACGAAGAAGGCTTGCTGCGCGAGCCCAAGCTGCTGATCAACTCAGGCGAGCCGGGGCTGCTGCTGGAAGTCACCAGCGAAGCCTTCAAGACCATGCTCACCAAGGCCAGCGCCGCGACGTTTGGCGAACCCTTGGGCAATATCTCCCCGAACCTGGACCGCCCGGATGACGACCGCAAGGAAATCACCCAAGCCGTCCAGGCATTCACCGCCCGGCGTATCCAGCAACGGCTGGAAGAGACCATCGAGATCCCGCCGCTGGCCGAAACCGCGCAAAAAATCATCAAGCTGCGGGTCGACCCTGACGCCACCATCGACGACATCACCGGCGTGGTCGAAACCGACCCCGCACTGGCCGCCCAAGTGGTGAGCTGGGCCGCATCGCCGTATTACGCATCGCCGGGCAAGATCCGCTCGGTGGAAGACGCCATCGTCCGGGTGCTGGGCTTCGACCTGGTGATCAACCTGGCGCTGGGCCTGGCCCTGGGCAAGACCCTGAGCCTGCCCAAGGACCACCCGCAACACACCACGCCGTACTGGCAGCAATCGATCTACACCGCCGCCGTCATCGAAGGCCTGACCCGCGCCATGCCACGCGCCCAGCGCCCGGAGGGCGGCCTGACCTACCTGTCGGGCTTGCTGCACAACTTTGGCTACCTGCTGCTGGCCCACGTCTTCCCGCCGCATTTCTCCTTGATCTGCCGGCACCTGGAAGTCAACCCGCACCTGTGCCACAGCTATGTGGAGCAACACCTGCTGGGCATCAGCCGCGAGCAGATCGGCGCCTGGCTGATGCGCTACTGGGACATGCCCGACGAACTGGCCACCGCCCTGCGCTTCCAGCACGATCCCCACTACGACGGCGAATACGCCGCCTACCCGAACCTGGTTTGCCTGGCCGTACGCCTGCTGCGCTCACGCAGCATCGGCTCCGGACCGGATGAGGACATCCCCGATGCCCTGCTCGAACGCGTTGGGCTGACTCGGGAAAAGGCCAATGATGTGGTGAGCAAGGTGCTTGAAGCCGAGGTGCTACTGCGGGAATTGGCTTCGCAGTTCAGCCATTAAACGCAGCGGCACAAGGGCTGTTGTGGCGAGGGAGCTTGCTCCCGTTCGGCTGCGCAGCAGACGCAAAACCTGCCGACGCGATCCGTCAGCGCAAACGCACTAGCCTATTTGGGGCTGCTTCGCAGCCCAGCGGGAGCAAGCTCCCTCGCCACGGGGGTTCTTGACTAAGCCTTCTTGGCCTTCCTCGGCTTCAAATACTTCATCAACCCCTGAAACCAGATCACCAGCGCCGGATTACCCTTGATCTGGATCGACTTGTCCTGGATCCCGGTCATGAACGCCAGTTGCTTGTTCTTCGCCTGCATCGTGGCGAAGCCATAGCCTGCATCCTTGAACGCGATGGCGAAGGCCGGCGTTGCATAAACACCCGACTGGCTGGTGATGCGCTGGTTCTTCACGGTGAAATACCGAGCGATCTTGCCGTCCAGGGTTTGCAGTTGGAACACCAGCTCCTTGTCGCCCAGCTGTTGTTGGAAGGCTGGATTGCTGCGGCTGGCCTTGCCCATCAACCACCCCAGCATCCACAACAGGAAACGAAATTTCATCGGCACAGCCTCGTGAGAAAAATGAACGGCTGGCGCAGTTTATCGTTTCCCCAGCGGAACGCCATCATCGAATCCGGTTTAAGGAAGATCGCCCGCATTTTGCGCACGATGACTGCCAAGTCATGTTTAGAAGGGGCATTCCATGGCCTTCAGACCCGTCGGAGATTTCCTTCAAAACGCCGGGCTGTTCATGAACTAGGCAGGGCAACCGAGCGCGGCTAACCTCTATTCGTCACCGCAAAAATCGCCGCCGACCTGGCCGACGACATCGACGAATCCCGCCGCTGTGTAGCCCTGGCGATCAGTCGCATGGCTGATGGGGTTCAGTTGTTGGTTGAGCGCGCGCTGGATCATTTGGAGACGAAGGGGGTGGCGGCGTCTGCAGCCAAGGGATAGGACGGACATAGTGGCAAGCTGAACCGACGCCTTCGCGAGCAGGCGCGCTCCCACAAGGGATCGGGGTTGTCGCAAATATTTCAGTCACCACAAAACAAATGTGGGAGCGAGCTTGCTCGCGAAAGCGGTCGATCAGTCGCTATCGATGCAAGCTGAACGGCCGCCTTCGCGAGCAAGCTCGCTCCCACAGGGGAAACGCGGTCCCACCGAGAGCCAGGTCGGCTTCAAGGCCGCCTCGGCTTGGCTTTTGATCTACGGGCCCCGTTAACCACGATGGCCGAGCGCAGGCATTGTGGAGTGGGCAACCCGGCATGGATGCCGGGTTAGCCGCGCTGGGTCATGGATGACCCTTCGCGGCGGGCCCACGGAGCAATGCCGGAGTGAGGGCATGCCGAGCCTAGGCGAGGCACCGAGTGGTGGGGCCAAGCCTTTTTTGCTTACTTTTTTTGGCGTCTGAAAAAAAGTGAGTCGCCGTAAGGGCGAAACCCTAAGCAGCCGTTACCGCAGCAATGGATACGTACCCAGAAACAACTGTGGGAGCAAGCCTGCTCGCTCCCACAGATTTGCAGCGGTGATCACTCAAGGGAAGTGATCAGCCGCCATCAATCAAACATTCGGGCAAGGCACCGGAGCCCAGTCACCCAAGTCCGGATTCTTGCACATGCTGTTCACCTGCGTAGTACCCGCGCTGGCAACCTGCTTGCTTTCATCCTGCTTGGCCTTGGCGGTCTGCAGGGTCTTCTCGGTAGCGACCGCTTCTTTCGGCACGGCTGGCAGTTCTTTCTTCTTCGCCGGCGTCACTTTCTTCTTGGTCTTGGTGCTGGTCTGCGCCGCCACAACCTGCGTGGTGTCAGCAGTGGCCACGGTCACCACGTCATTACGCTGCACACCCACTTGCTGCAGGTCCTTCTCGTAGGCCTGGGTGTAGTTGTTCAGGTCTTCGGAAGCCTTGCCGTTCACCGCGACGATCAGGTCATTGGATTCTTTCAGGCCGGCAACGATTTCCGCCAGGCGCTTGCGGCCTTCGGTGTCGTTGACGGTCTTGGCCTTGCGGTCGGCGACCAGTTTGCTGAACGCGTTCTGGTAGCACTGTTGCGACGCCTTGGCGTAGGCGGTGCTGCGGTCGATGTCCGAAGCGCTCTTGCTGACGTCGGCGGCGTAGGAGGCGATGCGCATGTTGTCATCGGCGATCTGCTTCTGGCGCTCGGTGTAGTAACCGGTAGCGCCACCGGCCAAGGCGCCGCCCGCGGCACCGATGGCGGCGTTACGGCCACGGTCTTCCTTGTCGGCGGTCAAGGCGCCCAGCAGCGCACCACCGACGGCACCGACGGCTGCGCCGGTGACGACCGACTTGGTCATGTTCCCTTCGGTGGAGCGCAGGTGCTGCACCGGCTCGTAGCAGTTGGGGTAGTACTCGACCTTGGTGCTCGAGGCGACCTTGGACGTCGGCGACGAAGCGCAGCCAGTCAGTACGGTGCTGAAGCCCACAGCAACCATCAGCAAATGACGCTTGGAAACCGAAGCAAAAGGTTTACGGGAGAAAAGCATAGTTGTGTTCTCGTTTAAGTTTTGACCAGCTCAGCACGGCCCCATCGCCGCCTGAGTCCCTTCCAAGCTCGCTGACAACGAACACTCAAGACCGCTGAGCGCTCGATGCGAGCAATTGCTTCAATATCGCCGCCGGGTCGGCTCGTTTCTGCTGACGATAATCCCCGACATGGCGAACGAATAACGTTGCACGCGCCACCAGGCTCTTGCCCAGTACCGGTTTGCGCTCAAGCTCTTCCTTGATGCGCTGCAATTGCGCCTGGATCACGGCATCGGTGTAGCGCGTGCCGGTCGCCAGGTTGTCGATGTAGATCGCCACCGCGCCGTCCAGCGCACTGCGACCATTTTCAATGGCCGTGGCAAACAGCGTGGCGCTGGCGTCGTCCTTGGCATCCAGGGCCGCCTGCCGACTGTTCTGCAGGTTGGTCAGGCGAATGTTGTAGTTGTTGATGGTCTCGGCCACCAGGGCCGAAGACTGGATCAAGTTGCCCGCCGCTTCCTCGCGCTGTTGGGCGATGAGCGAGACGTTGCGCTTGAGCTCTTCGTTGACCAGGCCCAACTCCGCTTGAAGGCGCGGGTCGGCGCTGGCGGCAATGATGCTGTCCAGACGCTTGGTCGGGTCTTCGGCGTCGTCGATGGCGTCGGTCAGGGACGCGAGCCGGCCCTCTTTCTGCCACTGGGCGAACAGTTCCTTGTAGCGCGAACGCGGCGCCGACAACGCGCCGACAGCCACACGGAAACCGGTGGTTTCGTTGTTTTGCTCGGTGCCGTCCGCGGCGAACAACGGGTACTCGCGGCGCATGCCGGTGAACAACGTGCCCTCGCCTTCCAGGTAGTTGCCGCCCTTGACCACGAAGCCGCCATAGGCGCCCTGACGGCGACCGGCGTGCACCAGTTGGAATGATTCCTGGACCATTTCGGCGGCGTTGCCCACCACGTCGAACAGGCCGATGGGGTTCGGCAACTTGGTGCCGATGGGCATCAAACGCGCCGCTTGGCCCGTGCCGCCGGCGACTTGGTTGAACACTGCCCAATCGGCCAGCGGCCCGTCGCTTTCACTGCCTTCAAGGTGCCGGGGGAACAAGCGCCCTTCCAGGTCCTGACGGCTCACAGCTTGCCCACCTCGGGCGGCGAATTCCCACTCCACTTCGGTGGGCAGGCGCACGAAGCCCAGGCCGCCGTCTTCGGCGGATGCGCCGCGACCGCTCACTGGCAGCAGGTCCTTGTGGTATTTCATCAGCCAGGCGCTGTACACCGCCGCAAAGCGCTCGGCCTCGAATTTCGACAGTTTCACCTTCGGCAAGCGCCCGGCCATGCCCTGGGGCAACTCGGCTTGCAAGGCTTCGCAGGCCGGCGCCGGCTCGCCGCTGGCCAGGGATTGCGCCTGGGCCATGACCTGAGCGTACTGGCGAGCGGTGACTTCGTATTTGCCGATGAAGTACAGCATCGGCTTGAGCGGCGTCTTGGCGTCGGTCTTGGGCATCAACGGCGTGATGGTCTTGTTCCAATCCTTGGGCAAATCCTTGAGGGTGAACTGGCCATTGATGAAGTCACGCCGGTAGCCGGAAATGAACGACTGCTGGTAGCCGGCCTCGCCTTCGCTGAATGGGTAGCCGAGGCTGATCTCGCGGTCGTCCAGGGTCCCTTGGGCAAGAATGTAGACGTAGCGAAACACCATTTGCCCTTCACACGGCAGCGGCAGGCTGACGTCGTCGGGCAACGGCTTGGGGTTGTCCAGCTTGTCTGTGCCTTCATCGGCACAGACCAGACCGGCCAGGCTCAGCGCCACGGCGGCGCCCAATAACTTATACATCGCGAATTCCTTCACATGCCTGGATGCGCGCCACCCGCCAGCCGCCACACGCCGCCGCGATGGCGCTGATGCCGAGCACGGCCACCAGGGCCAAGGTGTAATGACGCACCAGCAGATGGCTGGCGTACTCGCCGGGCATCTGCGCAAATAAATAATTGAGCCCCGACTGCGCCAGGCCATACAACCCGGCGCTCAGCAGGGCCGCAAACGTGGCGCTGTAGAGCGCCTGCAACACCACGAACAACAACAGCGCCGCCGTGGACACGCCCAGCAGGCGCAGCACCGACAGCTCCCGACGCTTGCGCTCCACCGCTGCCAGGGCCCCGGCAAAAATCGCTGCGAACCCGCCGGCCAACGCCAACCCGGCGATGATCCAGAACACGATCGACAGGTTGCGGCTCAACGATTGCACCTGTGCGATGGTCTGGGCCTGGGTCGACACCAACAGGTTCTGCCCGGCGAAGTACTGGCGCAGCGGCTCGACATCACCAAGGTTGCGCGCGTACAGGCGAAACGCCGGATAGACCCGCTGCCCAACCTCGCCCACTGCATCGCCCGGCCAGCCGAACGCGGGCACGGCACGGCCGTCGCGGTAATCCTCGGCGGCCTCCAGCAACGCCAGCGGGGCAAACAGGCCGTCCCGGGTGAAGGCTTCCAGTGGCAGCACATGCATCACCTGTACGCGAGTGCGCTGCGCCTCGCTGCGACCGGCCACTTGCCGGCCGAAACCGGCCTGCAACCAATCACCGGCCTTGGCGCCGAGTTTCTCGGCGGCGGTCTGGCTGAGCACCACTTGATCCAAGCCCTGCGGCACCGGCAGGCGATCGAACAAAGGGTCGCCAGCGGCCGTGGGAATCATCTCGACCGTGACGGCGGCAGCCTCGCTGCTCAGATCCGCCGTGGCCGCGATCTGTCGGGTGCGCGGCAAGGCGAAGGCGACGTCGCTGCGCTGTCCCAATTGCTCGACGAAGGCGGCACTGAAACGGCCACCGCCCAACGGGATGATTTCCCGGGTAGCCGGGTCACGTTCCAGACGCTCGGTCAGGCTGCTGACCAGGCCGAACTTCAGGCCAAACAGCACCAGCAACGGCGCCACCACGGCCACCAACGCCAGCACCGAACACGCCGACAGCCAAGCGTCGTTGCGGTAATCCTGCCAGGCCAGGGAAGCCACCAGCGCGCCGCGCATCAGCAGGCCTCCCCGAGCGTAGCGGTGACGCCGCCGTCGGCATCGCGGCGGCAACTGATGCGCAGCACTTGCAAGCCGCTGGCGCGGGCCAGCGCCTCGTCATGGGTGGCGACCACACAGCAGACACCCTGCTCGCGGGCCTGGGTGACCAACAACTGCATGACGCGCTCGGCGTTCAGCGGGTCGAGGGCGGCGGTCGGTTCGTCGGCCAGCAGCAGGCGCGGGCCATGGGCCAAGGCGCGGGCGCAACTGACCCGCTGGCGCTGGCCGACGGAAAGATCCGCGGGTTTCTTGTCCAGTTGATCGGCAATGTCCAATTGTCCGGCCAGGCGCTTCACGCTGCCGTCATCCTTCAAGCCCAGCAGTTTGCGCGACAACGCGATGTTGCCGCGTACGTCCAGGAAGCCCAGCAGGCCACCGGTTTGCAGAACATAGCCCAGGTGGCGGCCGCGCAACTCAGCCAAGGTGCCTTGTTGCGACGTGCGCCACAGTTTGGCGATGTCCAGCGGCGCGTTGGCCGGCGTGAAGTCGAACTGCCCCGCCTGATCCGGCGCCAGCACCAGCGCCAGCAAGTCCAGCAAGGTGCTCTTGCCGCAGCCGCTGGGACCGACCACCGCCAGCTGTTCACCGGCGCGCAGTTGCAGCCGTGGAATCACCAGGCTGTAGCGTTGGCCACCGGCGCCCCGGCTCTTGTGCACTGCGCTCAGGTTCAGCATCACGGCAGCGTCGACAACGGAACGCGGTACAAGGCGTCGCCCGGCTCGGCATCGCCGAAGCGCACCCAATTGGCGAGGTCGTTGTGGAAGGTTTCGTAGAGGCGGATCTTTGATTCCAGCTCGTCGATGAAATCCTCCTGCTCGGCCACGCTCAACGACAGCCACAAATCCTGGGTCATGTTCAGCGATTTGCTGCGGTACGGCAGCCCTTCCAGGTACTCGCCGAGAATCCCACCCGTGGCGAGGTTGCCGCCTTTGCGCAGGGCCGATGGGTCGCGGCTCATATAGGCGCTGGCGCTGGCGATTTCCTGGAAGAAATCCTTGGGCGAGCTCTGGGTTTTGCGGGCCGCGTCGACGATGAGTTTCAGCGATTGCTGCAGGTCGTTGAGTTGCAGCTTGGTCAGCATCACGCAGACCTGGAATGCCGGCAGCGCCGGGTTGGTCAGGTCGCGGTCGGCGGTCCAGGCGCTGACCAATTGCGGCGCCTGGCTGGCGGCTTTGCGCCCCAGGAAGTCCATGTGCATTGCGTAGCCGACCGCTGCCGATTTGTCGGCCAGGCTCGGCGCGGCGCTGAGCAGCGGCACGCTTTGCGGCTTGTTGCTGCGCACCTGGTGGACGAGGTCGGCGAACACCGAGCCGATTTCGTCGACCCGCTCGCCGAACTTACGTACGTCGGCACCCGGCACCGCAATGTACAGGTCACCGATTTGCGGGTTGGCGTCGGCAGTCAGTGTGCGGTACTGGGACTGTGCGCCGGCGTGGGTTTTCTTGCCGGCGTCGCTGAGCAGGTGCAGGGCGTATATCTTGATTTGCTTGCCCAATGCCGCCTGGCGCACTTCGGCCTCGTTCATTTGTGTGGCGGCAAATGGGTCGTTCTTGCGCAGCGCACCGGCGTCCGTGACCAACAGGATCAGCCGGCCGCCGTAGCCGGACCAGTCCATCCCTTCCACCGCCTCCATGACACCGGCAAACGCATCTTCATTAAACGAATGGCTCGACACGGTAGATGCCTTGACCTGCCGCGCCATCTCCAGGAAGCGTTGCGGGTCGCGGCCCTGTTCCAAGGTGATCAAGGTCTTGGCGGTGTATTCCAGGCCTGGGGTTTTCTTGATGCTGCTGCGAAAACCCACCATTCCGAAACTGACGCTATCAAGCTCGCCACGCTCGCCGATGCGAGTCTGCAATTGATGCACCACGTCACGGACCTGATCGATGTAGGGCTGCATGGACACGGTGGTGTCCACCACCAGCACCACGGCGGTACGGAACGCGTCGGCGTTGGCGGCGGTGACCGGCGTGTTGGTCGCAGCCTTTTGGGCGGTGCCAGGGTCGATGGACGCCACGTTCAGCAACTGCACCGGCTGTCCGTTATCGTCGAAGCTCTCGCGGGAATCGAAGATTGGCAGCAGATAGAACTGATTCTGCGGCACGGCGCTGGCGGCCGGCTCCAGAGCCAGCACTTGCTGATCGTCCTGGGGGTTCTGCTGAGCTTTGAGCAACGCGTTTTTGGCGGCGGCCGGGTTGGCCAGTAGCTTCTCCACTTCGCCGGGCTGACGCAGGAACATCACCGGCGCACGGCCGGAGCGCTCGGTGAACTTGAGCACCAGGCTCTGTTTCCAATCGCTGACCTGAGCGGCGGGCAACCAGCCGTCGCTGCGCCCGTCGGTGGCGGCGCCGACGCGCACCCAGGCGCTGCCGTCCACGTCCTTGCGCTGGTAGACGTACAGCACGGAGAACGCCGGCAACGCCTTGCCCGGCGCAGCGCCAGGCTCGGCGGCCAACTTGGCCCCCGGTTTGCTGAGCACGCGCTGGAACAGAGTTTTCTTGCCAGCCATCAGCAGCGGACGCTGGCCGCCATCGGCCTCGGTCACCACGGGCGGCTTGACCGCAGGTACGTCAGGGGCTTTCGGCGGGGTGACTTCAGGGGGCTTGGCCGAGGTCGTCTTGGCAATCGGCGTTTTCATCTCTTTGCCGTCATTGCCAGACAACCACCAATAACCCGCGCCACCCAGCGCCAACGCCACGGCCACCGCAACAGCCGCGAGGGCAAACACCGGACCCTTGCGTTGCTCCGAAACCGTGGATTGCGCTGTTGGCTTGAGCGGCGGTGGCACAGGCTTGGGTTGTGGCGGCGAGTAAGCCGGGCCGCTGGGAATGTCTATGGACATGGGCGTCAAGCCCGCCAGGTCATCCACCGCAGGCGGCACGACCGGCAGTTCAAACGACAACGGCCGGATCAGCGTCGCTTCCGACGATTGCTCCGGCAAGTTATCCAGCGCCCGCAGCAGCGCCGCCGCATCCGGGAAACGCTCCGCCGGATCCTTCGCCAGCAACTTGCGCAGCACGTCCTGGTAACGGCCATGGTGCACCGGCAGTTCCGGCAAGGGCTCGGTCAGGTGCGCCAGGGCCGTGGACAGTGCATCGTTGCCGGTGTACGGCAACTTGCCGACGAGGATTTCATAGAGCACCACGCCCAAGGCGTACAGGTCGGCGCGACCGTCGATGTCTTGCCCACGGGCCTGTTCCGGGCTCATGTAGCTCGGTGTGCCAACGGCGAAACCGGCTTGGGTGAACTGGGTGCGGTCGTCCAGGGATTTGGCGATGCCGAAGTCCGACAGCACCGCCGTGCCGTCGGCGCGAAAGAGGATGTTGGCCGGCTTCACGTCGCGGTGGACCAACCCCAAGCCGTGGGCATACCCAAGGGCCGAGGCGATCTGGCGAATGTAGGTCAGGCCCTGCTCCGGCGTCAGGCCCGCGGCGATGCGTTCCTTGAGCGTGCCGTTGGGCAGGTATTCCATCGCCATGTAATACAGCTCACCGACGTTGCCGATGTCATGGATGGTGACCGTGTGCGGGTGGGACAAGCGCGCCAGGGTCTTGCCTTCGCGCAGGAAACGCTCGCAAAACGTCGGGTCGGCGGCCAGGGCTGCCGCCATGACTTTCAATGCCACCTTGCGCTCCAGCGAACGCTGGGTCGCCAGGTACACGCTGGCCATCGCGCCTTCGCCGATCTCGCCGTCGATGTCGTAACCGGGGATGACAAGGTTAAGGGTCAAGCTCATGACGGCACCTTCACGACGACCACGGTGATGTTGTCCGGCGCGCCGCGCATCAGGCCCAGGGACACCAGGCTACTGGCGATCTCGCCGGGCTCGTCGTGGCTCAATACTTCACGGATTTCCTCGTCCTCGACGGTCTTGGTCAGGCCGTCGCTGCACAGTAGGTAGCTGTCGCCGGGCACCAGCAGCAATTCGGCCAGCGCCAGGTTCAGTTGCGCCTCGACGCCGATGGCGCGGGTGACGATGTTGGCGCGTGGATGCACGCGGGCTTCGGCTTCGCTGAGCAGGCCGCTGTCTTGCAAGTCCTGGACGTAGCTGTGGTCCCGGGAAATGCTTTCGAGCACGCCATCGCGCAGGCGATACAACCGGCTGTCACCGGCCCACAGGCACATGCCGCGCAGGTCGCGGGCGGCCAGTACCACCACGGTGCTGCCCATCATGGTCACGCCACGGTTGGCGGTTTCTTCGCGCACGGCGGCGTTCACCCGCAACAGGTCGCTTTGCAGTGCCGCGATGTATTCATCCAGGGAACGGCCCACGGCAATGCTGCGCAGGCTGTCGATGATCAGGCTGCTGACGTAGTCGCCCGCCGCGTGCCCGCCCATGCCATCGGCGACCACCCACAGGCCGTTTTCAGGCATGTCCAGGCAGGCATCTTCGTTGACCTGGCGGACCATGCCGACGTGGCTCTTGCTTGCAGACTTGATTGCTTTTCCGGCACTTGGACGCATCTACACAACACCTTCTTGGCCGAGCAAAAATTGCGCAAAATCAGCCGCCGCCGGTAATCCCTGGCAGCGCATCAAACCGGGCGCGATGCGCTCCGAACCCAGGCCCCACCACAGGCTTGCGCCTTCACAGGCCGACTCGGCCAGGGCGCTCATCCTTCGCTGCGGATCGGTGGCATCGAAACGATGCAGGCTGGCGAAGCGACTGCTCAAGGTGCGCGGCTGGCACATTGGGCTGCCAAGGGTTTCAAGCTCTTCGCTGAACGCTTCGAAACTGGCTTCCACGCTCAATGTGCTCAGCAACAGGCTCTCCACTCGCTCGAACCAGTCGTCCGCGCCACCGACCACCGAGGCTGGGTCCGCCTCCGCGTCCATCAATACCGCGACGGTCAGCGGGAAATAGCGCCCGACCCGGTCGATGCTGGGCATCACCACCCCGACGGCAGCGTCCGGGCCGCACACGCCGGGCGCGACCATGAAGCGCCATAGCGGGCTGACCAGATAGGCGTCCAACCAACGCTCGCCGAGGCTGCTCTGGCTGGCGAGCAAACCCGCCGCCAGCCAGGAGTCCCACGGTTTGATAAAACTCTGGGGCAAGCCTCGGCTGACGAAATCCCCGCGGCTGGCCAACTTTCCATAGAAGCCCGGCGTACTCATAGACGCTCCGGCAGGCTGAAGCCGCTGAGCACGCGGCTCTTGAACGGGTTGAAAGCACTGTTGGCCCGCAGCTCATAAGAGGCGCTTGCGCCATCGACCCGCAGGCGCAGGTTGAAGCGATCCGGCGAGTTGCCGGCGGTCAGGTCCGATTGTTCCAGCAGGCGGAACCAGGCCCATGGCCCATCCAGGGTGATACCGGAACGACCGCTGGAGGAAGGTGGCATGATCGAAATCCGCACCACGCCGATGCTGCCGGGGTTCGGCCACTGCAACGCGGTCGGGCGGCTCGGGCCGTGGTCGTAGCTCAGCTGCTGACCGTCGAGGTCGAGCAGGAACTGGGTGATGGTCGAATCCATCGCCACCGGCTTGAGCTCGAAGCGCACCATCGGCTGGGTGCCGCCGGAGCGGAAAAACGCATCGCGGATGGTCGCCGCGCGCTGGAAGGTCTGCAACACGCCAGGAGAAATCCCGAGCTTCTGCGCCGCGCCCGGCTGCCAGCGCCAGGTTTGCGTCGAGGTATCCACGTACGGTTGCAGGTACTTGCGGAAGTAGTTGTCCATCACCCCGCCGACGCCGAAGAACTGGCCGAAGTCATCAAGGGTGGCGTCCCGCGCACTGCCTGGCGACATCGGGTAACGTCCGGCCAGGGACTGGCGGTAGATGTTCACCACTTCGCTGGTCCAGGCCGCGTTCAGTTGATTGCGCACCCCGCCCATCATGGTGTTGGTGGTGGAATTGACCACTGACTTGACCAAGCCCTGCACAAGTGGCGACTGGCGTTCGGCGTTGAGGCTCACCCGGGTAGCGGCGGCCGACGCCTGGTTCTTGGCCTCGCCGAGCAAGGCATCGCCGCTGGCGCCGACCATGGCGCTGACTTGCACGTACAGCGCGTTCATGTCGGACAACAGGCCGTCGATGGCCGCCGGTTCGCCTTCGTTCTTGTTGACGATGCTGTTGAGCTCGGCGAAATGCGCGGTGATCGGATCATCGCTCGCCGTCGGCGCGTTCGACGTCGCCTGTTCCTGGCCGAGCAGGCTGCCGAGGCGCTCCTTGAGCTTGTCCACGCTGCCCTCCACCGGCGCGCCTTGGGCGGCCAGCAGGCGCTCATCCTGTTGCAGGTCGGTTTCCTTCGCCACTGCCACCAGCAGTTTTTTCAGCGGCGAGGTCGGGCCGGAAATCACCCGCAGCACATCGGCGGCCTGGGCCACGCTGGTGATCGGCACGAAGTCGATGTCGGCCAGCAAGGCGTCCCATTGGCGCATGTAGTCCTGGAAATACAGGCGACGCACATCGGCGGCCAGGCTGGCGACGTTCTGTTGGTCGGCCTCTTCATGGCCCAGCACCCATTGCTCTTCAGCCAAGGTGCCAGTCTGGCTCAGGCTGCTGAGCAAAAAGCCCTGGCGATACCCTTTGACCGTGAAGAACCCACTCAACGGTTCGCCCAACGGCTTGCCGCTCTTGCGGCTGAACACCAGCGCAGCGTCACGCCCGGCGGCTTCGTTGATGCGGAAGTCCGGAATGCCTTCTGGCAGCTTCTGGCGCTTGATGCGGTCGTAGACGCGCTGGGCCACCGGCAACTGTTGCAACTGGCGGCGCAGGTCTTCGATCAGCCGTGGGTCCAGGCGCGCGGTCGGCGGACGCCGTTCGAACAGTGCCTGCAAATGTCCGGTCAGGGCTTGGCGCTGCTCGGCTGGCAAGTCCCGTGGCAAGCTGCGATCCCAATCCAAAGCGATCCAGGCCTTGATGAAGTCGGCGTCGTAATGCTCGTTATCGGCGAGCATCAGATAGGCCTTCAAGCCTTCGTAGAGGAAGTCCGAATTGCCGCCGCTGTGCAGTTGCTCTTCGATGCGCGTCAGCAGGCGTGGCGCGAACACCGCGATCAACAGCTTGCGGTAGACGCTACCGGACTCGGCTTCCAGCATGTCGCCCTGATAGAGGCCCAAACCTTCAGCCCAATCGGGGGCGTCGTCGGCCAGGTGTTTCACGGCGTTGAGCAGCGGCAACACCGCAAGCACGTCGCGCTGGGCCGGGCTGAGGTTCTGCACGGTCTGGCCCAGCGGCGCGACCTTCTGGTCGACCTGGGCGATGTAGGCCTGGTTGGCGCGATAGCTGACCCACCACAACGTACTGACCACCAACACCAGCACGACTGTTGACGCGAGCACGCCACGAGCGATCCACTTGCGCCGGCGCTCGACTTTCGGGTCCACCCCCACCAGCCCGCGCTCGGCAAACGCCACGGCGCTGAACAGTTTTTCGATGAAGTAGCTGCGTCCGGTGCCGGTCTGGCGCGCCAGGTGCTGGCGGTCCAGGTTCATGCTCTGGGCCATGGAGCCGATCAGACGATCGATCGGGCTGCCTTCCTGGGTGCCGCTGGTGAAGTACACACCGCGCAGCAATACCCGCTCTTCAAAGGCGTTGGGTTTGAACACGCCGTCGAGGAAGCTTTGCAGGCAATCCTTCAACGCACCGAACTGCTGCGCGAAGCCGTAGATCAGGTCGCGCCGCGCCGGGTCGCGCTCTTGTTGCAAGCGCTCGACCAAGCGGTCGTTCAGGCGCTGTTCCAACAGGGCGAATTCGCTTTGCAGGTGCGCCAACGGACTGTCGTTGCTCTTGCCATCGTCCAGGGCGAAGGTCATGCCCCAGACCTGGGCGCGTTCTTCCTTGCTGAGGCTATCGAAGTACTCCATGAAGCCTGGCACCAGGTCGAGCTTGGTGAGCATGAGGTAGACCGGGAAACGCACGCCCAGTTGGGTGTACAACTCCTGGATGCGCAAGCGAATCGCCGCGGCGTGGGCCGCGCGTTCGGCGTCGCTGCCCAGCAGCAGGTCCGAGAGGCTGATGGCGATGAACGCGCCGTCGATGGGGCGACGTGCCCGTTGTTTTTTCAGCAGGCCGAGGAAGCCCAGCCATGCTGCCTTGTCGACGGCCGCGTCACTGTCCTGGGTGGTGTAGCGGCCAGCGGTGTCGAGCAGCACGGCCTGGTCGGTGAACCACCAGTCGCAATTGCGCGTACCGCCGACGCCGCGCACCGCACCGGCGCCGAGCTGCGCGGCCAACGGGAAATGCAGGCCGGAGTTGACCAGCGCGGTGGTCTTGCCGGAACCGGGCGGGCCGATGATCACGTACCACGGCAGCTCGTAGAGGTTGCGCCTCTCGTCACCGCCGAGCTTGGCTTTCTTGAGCAACGCCAAGGCTTCGTCCATGCGCTGGCGCAGGGTTTCGAGTTCCTCGGCGGTGGCGATGCTGGTGGGGTCCGGCGGCGTCTGCGCGGCCAGGCTGCGCATCACTTCGGCGGCTTGGCGCCGAGCCTGGATAATGCGCAACACCCGGTAGGCGATCCACACTGCGAACACCAGAATGATCAACGCCCAGCGGCGGCCTTCAGGCACCAGCCAATCGAGCAGCGGGCCAACGAACCAGATGATCAGGCTGAGGGCGATCAGGCCCAGCAATGGAATGACCCAGCGGATCATGAAACTGAAAAACGCCTTCACTCGACCCCCTCCGCCAACACTGTGATTTCAACCCGTCGATTGCGCGCGCGCCCCTCGGTCGTGGCGTTGGACGCCAGCGGCTCGGTGTCGCTGCGGCCCTCGGCGCTGAAGCGCTCGGGTTGGCCGGTCTTGGCCGAAAGAATGTCCAGCACCGACCGGGCCCGCGCCTCGGACAAGGCCCAGTTGGACGGGAATCTCAGGGTGGCGATCGGGCGATTGTCGCTGTGGCCAGTCACCAGCACCTGGCCCTTGACCTTGCGCACCGCGTCAGCGATGCGCAGCATCAGCGGTTGGAAATCGTCTTTGATGCTGGCGCTGCCGGAGGCGAACAGTTCATCGCCACGGATGGTCACCACCGAGCGATCGACGGCGTCTTCCACGGCCACCTTGCCGGAGCGGATTTCATCGGCGAGGAAACCGGCCAGGCGTGGGCGCTCGATCACTTTGGGCTGGACCACGGGACGGTCGATGGTCTGCACCGGGATTTCACCGAGGAAGTGGATGTTCTTGAACACCGGCTCGGCGTCGGAGGCCAGCTTCATGCGCAGGCCGAACAGCAGCGCCAGCAGCAGCGCCGCGCCGATGGCCAGGGCGATCCACGGCGGCATGAATTGCGCCAGGCGATCACGGGCCACGGTGACACCGCGCCAGTGCGGCGACAGCTCGCGCTCGTAGTCGCCACGAGCGCTGCGAATGACGCCCGCGGTACGCTCGCGCAACGCCTCCAATTGACTGCGGCCGTCGTTCATTACCCGATAACGGCCTTCGAACCCGAGGCACATGCACAGGTACAAAAGCTCCAGCAGATACAAGCGCTCGCGCGGGCTTTGCAGGCAGTGCTCCAGCAACTGGAACACCTTCTCGCCGCCCCAGGCTTCGTTATGCACGGTGATCAAAAGGCTTTGCTTGCCCCAATCGCTGGTGCCACCCCATGGGGTGCTCAACACCGCTTCATCCAGGGCGGTACACAAGGCGTAGCGGGCCAGCAACACGTCGTTGCGCACCACGCCGGCGGCCTCGGCGCGCTCTTCGAACTGGCGCAGGTAGGCCAACAGTTGCGCGCGCAAGCTGGCCGGCGCCGGGTGGGCGATGGTGTTGCGCAAGCGCGTCAGCAGGGCCAGCAACGGGCCGGCGGCGCCTTCCAACGGGTTGAGGCCCTGGGCCTTGCCGGTCAGGACCGGCGCGGCCGGCATCGACAACGGCGCGGGCGTCGGCTGTTGGCGTGCCGGGTCCGGACGGAACGGATCCGCGCCGCGGCCACCGGGCGTCGGCATGAACTGGGTACGATCGTCGTTGCTCATCGCGGTTTATCCTCGGATCGCCCAGAACGCCAGGTTCAGCCCCGGGAACTGGCCGGCGATGTGGAACGCAAAGCCGCCGGAGTTGCTCAACTGCTGCCAGTGATCGCTGCCTCGGTCGAGCTCGTAATAGGTGGAACCGGCGTGGTACGGCAGTTGGCGTGGCGCTACCGGCAACGGCAGCAGGCCGATGCCCGGCAATTGCAGGTTGACCAGGTCACGGATGTGCTCCACCGAGCCGACCTTGCTCTGCTGGCCGAAGCGGCCGCGCAGGGTTTCGGCGGGCACGTCGGCGCGTACCACCAGGATGAAACTGGCGCTGTCGAGCAGGGTCTTGTCGGCCAGCATCGCCACGTGAATGCCGTAGGCTTTTTCAACAATCGGGATCGGCGTGGCCTTGCTGTCGATCAACATCGACAGGGCCTCACGCAAGGCCTGCATCACCGGCGCGTAGCTGAGCGCCAGGTCGTCGTGCTGGTACTGCGGATAGGGCTGCGGCCGCCGTGCTGACGCGGTAAAGGTCGAGAATTCTCCCGCCAGGCTGACGAGTTCGCTGTAGAAGCGCTCGGGGTGCAGCGGCGTCAACTGGCTCAGGTGCTGGATCAGCGGCTGGGCGCGGTTGACCAGTTGCAGCAGCATGAAATCAGCGATCTCCGAGGCGCCACCGGCCCCCGAGGCCACCACCCGCCCGGCCAAGGCTTCACCGCGTTGATGCAGCAGGCCCAGCAGTTCGCTGCGAAACGCCGCCAGTGGCTTGGAAGCCGCCACATCCAGCAGCGGTGGAATGTAGCTGTCGTCGAGGACCAGGGCCCGGTCGGCGCGTTTTTCCTTGATGCGCACCACGCCAATCGCGGCGTAGTCGCCGATGCCGTCCTGTTCGGTCAACAAGCGCAACGCCCGGGAACCCACGGCCACCGGCGCGCGGTTTTCGAACGGCGCGTTGTCGTCGCGCACTTCACACACCTGGCTGACATAACGCGCAGCACCGAGGTCTTCACCTTCGTCCACGGTGTCGCGGGCACCCGCGCGCTTGAGCGGCAACGCCAGGTACACCACGCCATCGCGCAGGTTGTCGTCGATGTTCAGTGGGGTCGGCGCCAAATCATCCTGGGGAATGTTGAACGGCGTGCCGTCCGGCAGCAGGCCCCGCGCCGAGAGGATGGCCAGCTTGCCCTGGGCCAGCAGGCCCTGGTCGATCAGCAATTCGGAAAAACCCCAGGCACCGGCCGACAAGGGGCGGCTGCGGGCGTCGATGAGGTTTTCCAGGTAACGGTCATGCTGCTGGAAGTGCTGCGTTCCAATGAACATGCCTTCCGACCAGACCACGCGATTGTTCCAGGACATGGGGGCTCCGATTCCTTATTGGGCAGGGCTGGATGGGGGAACGACGACGGCGCTGCGCACGGCGCGCACGTCGAGGCTGATCTGGTATTCGGTGTATTCGCGCGCCGGTACATTCATCACCGTGCGCCATAGCGACTGGTCCAACTCGCGATAGCCCACCAGTATTCCGATGTGCCGAGTGGCCGGGTCGAGCTCACGTTTCAGGCTCAATTGCTGGTCCGGCTGGATCAGCACTTCGTCCTGGTCGATCAGGTCCGCACCGAGCGTCGCCTGGGCCCGCTCGGCCAAGGCGAAATAATCGGCGCGGCCAAAAGTGGCCGCATTCTTCAGTTCAAAAATACGCACCCGCACCGGCGCTGGCTGGCCGGAGGCACCGGGGTTGAGCCCGGCGATGGAATGGAAGTGCAGCTCGATGGCGGCGGTGTCGGCCTCAGCTCCTTCGGGCTGGGGTTGGGCCGCATCCTTGGCGCACGCCGTCAGCAGAAGCGCTACGGCGACTGCGAGTAAAAACCTGGGGATCATCCTGCGTCCTCAATGACGTTTGAGCTATCCGTTGTTGTCTTGATCAGTATCGTTAAGGCGGCGCCGCTCAACGGCGTCGCTGTCGTGTGCTGTGCTCTTCGTAAGCGCGGCTGAACTCACGACCGAACAGGTCCTGGAAATCCTCTTGGGCTTCCCGGGAAATGTTGCTGTAGAGCTCGGTGAATTGCTGCCAGTACTGGGCCTGTCGCGAGCCGCTGAAAATGCCTGAAAGTCCACCAGGCTTGGCCATGCGTTCTTCCAGTTGCGCCGGCTCGAAGCGCGCCAGCAAATGCTTGATCGCCGCTTCCACGCCGGCCATGACCGCCAACTGGTGGGCGCGCAGATCATCGAAACTGTCACGCACCGCCACGTCCGGGGCCATGAATGCCTGGTTGCCATGGCGCAACAGCAACAGCAGGGCTTCATCGACATTGGGGGCGAACTTCAGCGGGTTGTTTTCCACCGGCTGGATCATCGTCTGCTGGATGCGGAATTCACCCTTGAGGCTGCTGCGGGCGCGCAGTACATCGATCAGCCCTTCGACCATCAAGCGATAACTGCGCCCGATGCTCTCCATCTGCGCCTCGGCGTTGGCCTTGTCCAGGCGCAACTGATCCAGCCCGGCGCCGCGCAGGAAAGCCTGGAGCAGGTCGGGTTGAGAGGTTTGCACCGGGGAGGTCGTCGGTTCGACGCGGCTGACGGGCGCTTCTGGTCGCGGCGCGGGTTCAATCGGCGCAACGACCTCAACCACAGGGATTGCCGGTACGGGAACCGGCTCGGGCAGCGGCGCAACGGGAATCGGTGCCACGGGCGCTGGCTTGTCGCTGAACAGATCCCAGTCTGCCGGAATGACCGGGGCCGGCGTTCCCGCCACTGGCTCGAACACCGGCTCAGCCACAGGCGGGGGGTTCGGGCGGGGGATCGGCGTAGGCGCACGGAAATCGTGCTGCTCGGCCGGCACATGATCCGGCTGGGTGGCCGGCGGGACGCTGGGCGGGGTGAGGAAGTCGAACAGGTCGGGCAGCGTGTCCATGGACGATACGCCCTGGAAGTGGGCCGGCATGGCGACGGGCATCGACGAAGGCGTTTTCACGGATGCGTTCTGACGGCCCATCAAGGCTTCGAAACTGCTGGGGGCTTCGGCGAACGGATTGCTATCGGTCATCGGCAGGTCGAAGTCGACCCGCGCCTGGATCTCATAATCGCCAATGCGGATGATCTCGCCGTCCTGCAACGGCTCGCTATTGCCTTTGCGCAGGCGAATACCGGCCTTGACCAACTCCACACCGTTAGTGCTGTTATCGGTCAAGTAATAACGCCCGTCCTTGTATTGGATAACGCAATGCTTGCCCGAGACCAGGCGTTCCGGATCTGGCAGAACCCAATCATTATCGGAACTACGGCCAATTGCCATCACGCCCTGACCCAAAGTCTTTTCAGAACATTGTCCGGGGGTAATCTTGTGATAACTAGTGATAGTCAAACACAGCGGCATCTCGCCTCCTTGCTGAATACTTCTTGTCGCTGGCGATACATAAGAACGGGGCCCCGTCGATGCGACATGGGATCCTTGCCTGCGACCGGAACGGCTTTTTGCCAGCATGATCGCTGATCTTAACCGGCCTGCGTGACAAAAAAACCTGTTCCAGTGCCTGCTTCGACCTACGAGTCGCGCGGGTTGTTAAGCGCCTCACAACTGTCACATCGGCGAAATAGCTTACCTTGACAACGGATAAGTACTACACCAAAAATGCACAACTTGTTGAATATACATGATGGCACTTTAAGATCATCTCGCTCTTATAGCGCCATTATCCTCAAGGAACATGTGAAGTTTCATCCGAAACTTGCGTGTGCACTGCCCGACTTCTTCAGCGGGTGATAGGGAGATCGATCCAAGTGGATGTGCCTTTGTTGCTCGCCGCCGTTTCCGCGAATTCGCCTTGCGGTGAAGACCTGGAATATGACGCGGATTTCTTGCGCCTGGAACGTGATTCCCGAGGCCAGCCCGAACGCAGCATGGGCGATTCGATCCTGCCCGCCGAACCCCCTGAATGGCGCAGCATCCAGCAGCAGAGCCTGGACCTGTTGCAGCGCAGCAAAGACCTGCGCATCACTCATTTCCTGTTGCAGAGCTCCCTGGCCCTGGAAGGTATTCCCGGCCTCGCCCGCGCATTGACGCTGATCAGCGAGTTGCTCAAGCAATACTGGGCCGACCTGCACCCGCGCCTGGACGCCGATGACGACAACGACCCCACCGTGCGCATCAATGCCCTCGCCGGCCTGACGTCGGACGTCACCATTCGCCTGTTGCGCGAGAGCATCCTGGCCCGCTCGCGAACGTTCGGCGCCGTCAGCCTGCGCGCCGCCGCCAATGCCAGCGGCTTGCAAAGTTTCCCCGATGAAAGTCTCGGCGCCGAACAGCTCGCCGGCGCCCTGCTCGACAGCGACCCCGAGCAGCTGGAAGTCATCCGTGCCGCCCTGCTGGAAGCCCGCAGCGCCGCCGAAGCCATCGAACAGCAGGTCAGCGACCAGGTCGGTTCCGCCCAAGGCGTGGACCTCGGCCCTTTGAAGCAGCCGTTAAAAATGGCGTTGCAGATTCTCGGTCAGTTCGCCCCGCAGAGCGGCGACAGCGACCTTGCCGATCCTGTCGAAACCGACGACACCGCACCCGTCGAATACACCAGCTCACCAGGCGCGCCCCGCAGTACCGTCCCGGGGGAAATCAACAACCGTGACGACGTGCTGCGCAGCCTGGACCGGATCCTGGCGTACTACACCCGCCATGAGCCCTCCAGCCCGCTGCCGGTGCTGTTGAATCGGGCGAAGAATCTGGTGCACGCCGACTTCGCGGCGATCGTGCGCAATCTGATTCCCGACGGCATGAGTCAATTTGAAAACCTGCGCGGCCCGGAAAGCGAATAAAAAGCGAGCGGATCACGCAGTCACGTCATAGGTACCTCCCGATGACGCCAACACCGTCGCTCAAGCGACCAGGAGCAGCAACGTGGCGAAGCAAAGTTCTCAGAAATTCATCGCGCGCAACCGCGCGCCTCGAGTGCAGATCGAGTACGACGTCGAGCTCTACGGCGCCGAGAAAAAGGTCCAGTTGCCCTTCGTCATGGGGGTAATGGCCGACCTCGCCGGCAAGCCCGCCGAGCCTCTGGCACCGGTGGCCGATCGCAAGTTCCTCGAGATCGACGTCGACAATTTCGACTCGCGCCTCAAGGCCATGCAGCCGCGCGTGGCGTTCCATGTGCCTAACGAATTGACCGGCGAAGGCAACCTGAGCCTGGACCTGACCTTCGAAAGCATGGACGACTTCAGCCCGGCAGCCGTGGCGCGCAAGATCGACTCGCTGAACAAGCTGCTCGAAGCGCGTACCCAATTGGCCAACCTGCTGACCTACATGGACGGCAAGACCGGCGCCGAGGAAATCATCATGAAGGCGATCAAGGACCCAGCGCTGTTGCAGGCCCTGGCGAGCGCGCCGAAGCCCGCCGACGCAGAGCCCAAAGCTTAAGGACTAACGATCATGAACGATTTGGTACGCGACAATCAGCCCCAGAACCTGGGCGCCACCGAAGAAACCAGCGAGTTCGCCTCGCTGCTGCTGCAAGAATTCAAACCCAAGACCGAACGTGCCCGCGAAGCCGTCGAGACCGCCGTGCGCACCCTGGCCGAACAGGCCCTGGCGCAGACCGACCTGGTGTCCAACGACGCCATCAAGTCGATCGAGTCGATCATCGCCGCCATCGACGCCAAGCTCACCGCCCAGGTCAACCAGGTCATCCACCACCCGGATTTCCAGCAATTGGAAAGCGCCTGGCGTGGCCTGCACTACCTGGTCAACAACACCGAGACCGATGAGCAGCTCAAGATCCGCGTGCTCAACATCTCCAAGCCTGACCTGCACAAGACCCTGAAGAAATTCAAGGGCACCGCGTGGGACCAGAGCCCGATCTTCAAGAAGATGTACGAAGAAGAATACGGCCAGTTCGGCGGCGAGCCTTACGGCTGCCTGGTGGGCGACTACTACTTCGACCAGTCGCCACCGGACGTGGAACTGCTGGGCGAATTGTCGAAAGTCTGCGCCGCGATGCACGCGCCGTTCATTGCCGCTGCCTCGCCAACCGTGATGGGCATGGGCTCCTGGCAGGAACTGTCGAACCCGCGCGACCTGACCAAGATCTTTACCACGCCGGAATACGCCGGCTGGCGTTCGCTGCGTGAGTCGGAAGACTCGCGCTACATCGGCCTGACCATGCCGCGCTTCCTGGCGCGCCTGCCGTACGGCGCCAAGACCGACCCGGTGGAAGCCTTCGCCTTCGAAGAAAACACCGACGGCGCCGACAGCTCCAAGTACACCTGGGCCAACGCGGCCTACGCGATGGCGGTGAACATCAACCGTTCCTTCAAACACTTCGGCTGGTGCTCGCGCATCCGTGGCGTGGAGTCGGGCGGTGAAGTGGAAAACCTGCCGGCCCACACGTTCCCGACCGACGACGGTGGCGTGGACATGAAGTGCCCGACCGAAATCGCCATCTCGGACCGCCGCGAAGCGGAGCTGGCGAAGAACGGTTTCATGCCGCTGCTGCACAAGAAAAACACCGACTTCGCCGCGTTCATCGGCGCCCAGTCCCTGCAGAAACCGGCCGAATACGACGACCCGGACGCCACCGCCAACGCCAACTTGGCCGCGCGCCTGCCGTACCTGTTCGCCACCTGCCGTTTCGCCCACTACCTCAAGTGCATCGTGCGCGACAAGATCGGCTCCTTCAAAGAGAAGGACGAAATGCAGCGCTGGTTGCAGGACTGGATCCTGAACTACGTCGACGGTGATCCGGCGCACTCCACCGAGACCACCAAGGCCCAGCACCCGCTTGCTGCCGCCGAAGTGATCGTCGAAGAAGTCGAAGGCAACCCGGGGTACTACAACTCCAAGTTCTACCTGCGTCCGCACTACCAGCTCGAAGGGCTGACCGTGTCGCTGCGCCTGGTATCGAAACTGCCTTCGGCCAAGGGCGCTTAAAAACCCACTGAACGTACGCAATAGAACATGTGGGAGCGAGCCTGCTCGCGATGGCAGAGGATCAGTCGCCACCTGCGTTGCCTGACCCGCCGCCATCGCGAGCAGGCTCGCTCCCACAAGGGATCTTCAGCAGTTTGGAGATCGCCTTAGTTCCGCTCGGCAAAACAGATTTCGCAAGGTCAGCGTCAACCAAACAACGTGGTAGAGACCACACAGGGAGAAAACATGGCTGTTGATATTTTCATCAAGATCGGCGACATCAAGGGCGAGTCCATGGACAAGGTCCACAAGGACGAGATCGACGTCCTGAACTGGAGCTGGGGCATGTCCCAGACCGGCAACATGCACGTGGGCAGTGGCGGTGGCGCGGGCAAGGTGAGCATCCAGGACCTGTCTCTGACCAAGTACGTCGACAAGGCTTCACCGAACCTGATGATGCACTGCGCCAGCGGCAAGCACGTCGACAAGGTCAAGCTGACCGTGCGCAAGGCCGGCGGCGAAAACCAGGTCGAGTACATGATCATCAACCTGGAAGAAGTGCTGATCACTTCCCTGAGCACCGGCGGCTCGGGCGGCGATGATCGCCTGACCGAAAACGTCACCCTGAACTTCGCCAAGGTGCTGGTGGACTATCAGCCGCAGAAAGCCGACGGCACCAAGGAAGGCGGCCCGGTCAAGTTCGGCTGGAACATCCGTCAGAACGTCAAGGTGTAATCGAACACGCCCCTGGCGCCACGCGCC
Organism: Pseudomonas sp. E102; assembly: GCF_052660185.1. Taxonomy (NCBI): domain Bacteria; kingdom Pseudomonadati; phylum Pseudomonadota; class Gammaproteobacteria; order Pseudomonadales; family Pseudomonadaceae; genus Pseudomonas; species Pseudomonas sp. E102. Next base: position 5,090,472 of record NZ_CP084025.1, on the reverse strand, counting down.
GGGGGTGTTTGGTGCTTGCTCGCATCCCATCCTTTCCTGCCCGGTGTCTGAGTCATGGCCAAGCCTGCGTTTATCAATTTGTGGAAAGCGTATTCCGATTTGCGGATAACCCATCCCGATGCAAAGCCTTGCGACGGTCCGTGGGCCAACCAGTGCGCCATACGCATGAGCGTGACGCTCAATGCCGAGAAGACTATCAAAGTCAATAAATTCACCTACACCGAACCCAAGTGTGCCCATGAACACGCCAGGGGCGCCGAATCGTTGGCGAACTGGTTGTGGAAGCACCATCTGGGGCGTCCTACCATCCTCAGCAATAGCGCCGCCGACCGGCAGAAGTTGATGAGCAAGACCGGGTTGATATTCTTCAAAGACTGTTATCGGCAACAGGGCCAGACCGAGGAAAACCGCACCGGCGATCACATCGATCTATGGAACCGGGGCGTGACTCAAACCGGTGATCTTTTCTACAGGTCCAAGGCTGTCTGGTTCTGGGAGCTGACATGATGAAAAAGCACCTGCTCGCTGCTTGCCTGGCGATGAATCTGGTTTGCCTGAGCGCATGTGCCGAACATACCGAGACGACGGCAACCCGAGCTGTTTTCGCTGGGCAAGCACTTAGCCTGATTGACGATCAAGGCCAGTGCGCACTGCTCAAACCCGACCAGAGCCGCATGCAATTGGATATGGAATGGCCCTGCAGCTTTATGTTGGACAAGCAGCAGCTGCGCGTGGAGAAGTTCAACGAAGTACCGATATTTGCGGTTTGGCGTAGCGAGCACATGCCCGCGCCCAGTCGCGATTGCATCACCAAGATGCAGGCTATCCGTCAGATGCCGCAGGGCTTTGAAGCAGCTCCGGTAAGCATCTATGCATTCTGCGGCCCGGGAGCGGACCAGAAAATGTACGTAGCGCCATTCACGTGGTAACCGAAATCGCCACCCGCGATCGCTTGCAACCGTCCCTGCTGGACCGGCTGACCGACGACGATCCGACCAACCCCAAGGAAAGCGCCGACAAGCGCGTGCTTTCCCTGACGCAATTGAAAGCCTCGGTGCTGCGTGACCTGGCGTGGCTGCTCAACACCACCTCGCTGCTCGACGGCGATGCCACGCTGCACACGCCGGCGGGCACGTCGGTGGTGAATTTCGGCCTGCCGGCGCTGGCGGGCAACAGCGCGTCGAACGTCGACGTCGCCGCCCTGGAAACCTTGATCCATCAGGCCATCGCCACGTTCGAACCGCGCATCCTGCGTCACACCTTGCGCGTGCGAGCCCGGGCGACGGCCGAGATGAACCACAACGCCCTGAGCTTCGAGATCGAAGGCGACCTCTGGGCGCAGCCGGTGCCGCTGCGCCTGATGCTGCAAACCGACCTGGACCTGGAAACCGGCCACGTGCGCGTCGTCAACGCCGACCAGCGGAGACGGCCATGAACCCGCGCCTGCTGGAGCTGTACAACCAGGAATTGCACCACGTGCGCGAAAGCGCCGCGGAGTTCGCCAAGGAATACCCCAAGATCGCCAGCCGGCTGACCTTGGCCGGGATGGACTGCGCCGACCCGTATGTCGAGCGCCTGCTGGAAGGCTTCGCCTATCTGACGGCGCGGGTACAACTCAAGCTCGACGCCGAGTACCCGACCTTCACCCACAACCTGCTGGAAATCGCCTACCCGCACTACCTGGCGCCGACGCCGTCGATGACCGTGGTGCAAATGCAGGCCGACCCGGACGAAGGCTCGCTGAGCAGCGGTTTCCCGCTGCCCCGCGATACCGTACTGCGCGCCGCCCTGGGTCGCGAATCCCAGACTTGCTGCGAGTACCGCACCGCTCACCCGGTGACGTTGTGGCCGTTGCAGGTCAGCCAGGCCGAATATTTCGGCAACCCGTCCGCCGTGCTCGGGCGCCTGGCCGCCAGCGAACCGAAAGCCAAGGCCGGCCTGCGCCTGACCCTGCGCACCGGCGCCGAGCTGCCGTTCAACAGCCTGCCCCTGGACAACCTGCCGCTGTACCTCAGCGGCGCCGACGAACAGCCCTTCCGCCTTTACGAACAGCTGCTGGGCAACGCCTGCGCGGTGTTCGCGCGCCAGCCCGGCGGCAATTGGGTCGAACGGTTGCCCCAGGATGCATTGCGTTCCCAAGGCTTCGATGACGCCGAGGCCGCATTGCCGGTGGTGTCGCGGGCGTTCCAGGGCTATCGCCTGTTGCAGGAATACTTCGCCCTGCCCCATCGTTTCCTGTTCGTCGACTTCACCCAGCTCAGCCGTGCGGTCAAGCGTTGCGAAGGCCAGGAGCTGGAATTGATCGTGCTGTTCGACCGTCACGATCCGAGCCTGGAAGGCAGCGTTGGCGCTTCGCAGTTCCTGCCGTTCTGCACCCCGGCGATCAACCTGTTTCCCAAGCGCCTGGACCGCATTCACTTGTCGGACCGCGTCAACGAACATCACGTGATCGCCGACCGCACCCGGCCGATGGATTTCGAAGTGCATTCGCTGACGGGGCTGACCGGCCACGGCACCGGACCGGAGCAACCGTTCCTGCCGTTCTATGCCGTGCGCGATCCGTCCCGCTATGGCCGCGACAAAGCCTATTACACGGTACGCCGTGAGCCCCGCGTGCTGTCCAGCGACCAGCGCCGCAACGGCCCGCGCTCGACCTACGTCGGCAGCGAGACCTTTGTCAGCCTGGTGGACAGCCAGCAAGCGCCCTATCGCCACGACTTGCGCCAGCTGGGGGTGACCGCGCTGTGCACCAACCGCGATCTGCCGCTGTTCATGAGCGTGGGCAACGGCAAGACCGATTTCACCCTGGCCGACAGTGCGCCGGTGGGCGCGGTGCGTTGCGTGGCAGGTCCCAGTCGCCCACGGGCCAGCCATGCCCATGACGCCAAGGCCTGGCGATTGATCAGCCAGTTGTCGCTGAACTACTTGTCGTTGAGCGAACAGGGCCAAGGCGCCGCCGCCCTGCGTGAGCTGCTGCGACTGTACGGCGACAGCAACGACGCCGCGCTGCAATTGCAGATCGAAGGCTTACGGGAGGTCAGCAGCAAGGCGTGCACCCGACGCCTGCCGATGCCCGGCCCGATCGTCTTTGGGCGTGGCCTGGAGATCACCCTGGAATTCGATGAAAACGCGTTTCGCGGCACCGGGGTGTTCCTGCTCGGCGCGGTACTGGAGCGCTTCCTGGCACGCTACGTGTCGATCAACAGTTTTACCGAGACGGTGATCCGTACCACCGAACGCGGCGAGATCATGCGATGGAAAGCCAAGCCCGGACGTCGTCCGACCCTTTGAGTACCCTGGAGGCGATGCACCAGGAACCCTGGGAATACGACTTTTTCCAGGCGTTGCGGCGCATCGAATGTGAAACCCCCGAACTGCCGCGCCTGGGCCATTCCCTGCGCCTGGCCGATGACCCGTTGCGCCTCGGGCAACAGGCCGACTGTACCTTCGCCCCGGCGACCCTGGCCTCGGTGCAACCGGGCGTGGACGGCGCGCCGGCGCGCCTGGAACAGTTCTTCTTCGGCCTCGGCGGCCCAAACGGCCCGATGCCGCTGCACATCACCGAATACGTGCGCGAACGCCAGCGCAACAATGGCGACAGCACCAGCAAGCGCTTCCTCGACGTGTTCCACCATCGCCTGCTCAGCCTGTTCTACCGGGCCTGGGCCGAAGCGCGGCCGACCGTCAGCCACGATCGCCCGGACGATGACTACTGGTCGGCGCGCCTGGCGGCACTCAGCGGCCGGGGCATGCCGAGCCTGCTCAACCAAGGGTTGATCCCCGACACGGCGAAGCTGCACTACAGTGGCCACCTCTCGGCGCAAACCCGTTATCCGGACGGCCTGAAGGCGATCCTCAGCGAGTATTTCGGCCTGCCGGTGGAAATCGAAGAATACGTCGGCCAGTGGCTGGAATTGCCGGAGCGCAGCCGCGTCGGTGTCAGCGCCCATCAGTTGGGCGTGGACTTCTGCCTGGGCCGTTTCGTGTGGGACCGCCAGCACAAATTCCGCATTCGCCTGGGCCCGCTCAAGCTCGATGACTACATGGGCATGCTGCCCGGCAGCCAACCGTTCAACGAGCTGGTGGCCTGGGTCGCCGAATACCTGGGACACGAGCTGGACTGGGACCTGAACCTGGTGCTGGAACAGCCCGAAGTGCCCCCACTACAACTCAATGGCCGTTTCCGCCTGGGCTTCAACACCTGGCTGGGACGACCTGAAAAAGATGCCAACGATCTAATACTGGCCCGGCATTACGCCGAACAGGCCAACACCTCACAGACCTCAAGGAACCATGAGCATGGGTGAAATCAGTCGCGCCGCGTTGTTCGGCAAACTCAACAGCGTGGCCTACAAAGCCATCGAAGCCGCCACCGTGTTCTGCAAACTGCGCGGTAACCCTTATGTGGAGCTGGCCCACTGGTTTCATCAATTGCTGCAACTGCAGGACTCGGACCTGCACCGCATCATCCGCCAGTTCAACATCGAGCCGGCGCGCCTGGCCCGTGACCTGACCGAGGCACTGGATCGTTTGCCACGCGGTTCGACATCGATCACCGACCTGTCCTCTCACGTTGAAGAAGCCGTGGAACGTGGCTGGGTCTACGGCAGCCTGATGTTCGGCGAAAGCCAGGTGCGCACCGGTTATTTGGTGCTGGGCATCCTCAAGACGCCGAGCCTGCGCCACGCGCTGCTGGGCCTGTCGTCGGAGTTCGACAAAGTCAAGGTTGAAGCCTTGAGCGAACGCTTCGATGAATACGTTGGCGACTCGCCGGAAAACGCCCTGGCCGCCAGCGACGGTTTCAACGCCGGCGCGGTGCCGGGCGAGGCCAGCGGCGCGATGGCCCCTAGCGCCATGGGCAAGCAGGAAGCGCTCAAGCGCTTTACCGTCGACCTCACCGAGCAGGCCCGCAGCGGCAAGCTCGACCCCATCGTCGGCCGTGACGAAGAGATCCGCCAACTGGTGGACATCCTCATGCGCCGTCGGCAGAACAACCCGATCCTCACCGGTGAAGCCGGCGTGGGCAAGACCGCCGTGGTCGAAGGCTTTGCCTTGCGCATCGTCGCCGGCGACGTGCCGCCGTCCCTCAAGGACGTGGAGCTGCGCAGCCTCGACGTGGGCCTGTTGCAGGCCGGCGCGAGCATGAAAGGCGAATTCGAACAACGCTTGCGCCAGGTCATCGAAGACGTCCAGGCCTCGCCCAAGCCGATCATCCTGTTCATCGACGAAGCCCACACCCTGGTGGGTGCCGGTGGCGCCGCCGGCACGGGCGACGCGGCCAACCTGCTCAAGCCGGCCCTGGCCCGCGGCACCTTGCGCACCGTGGCCGCCACGACCTGGGCCGAGTACAAGAAGCACATCGAAAAAGACCCCGCCCTGACCCGCCGCTTCCAAGTGGTGCAAGTCGCCGAACCGTCTGAAGACAAAGCCCTGCTGATGATGCGGGGCGTGGCCTCGACCATGGAAAAACACCACCAGGTGCAGATCCTCGACGAAGCCCTGGAAGCCTCGGTCAAGTTGTCCCACCGCTACATTCCCGCGCGCCAGTTGCCGGATAAATCCGTGAGCCTGCTGGACACCGCCTGCGCCCGCGTCGCCATCAGCCTGCACGCCGTGCCCGCCGAAGTGGACGACAGCCGCCGCCGTATCGAAGCGCTGGAAACCGAGCTGCAAATCATTGCCCGCGAGCACGCCATCGGCGTGGCCATCGGCAGCCGCCAGACCCAGAGCGAAAGCCTGCTGGGCGCCGAGCGTGAGCGTCTGGCGGAGCTGGAAAGCCGCTGGGCCGAAGAGAAAACCCTGGTGGACCAATTGCTGGAAACCCGCGCCACCCTGCGCGAGCGCGTCGGCGCGGTGGACAGCGAAGACCGCAGCGAAGCTTCTGACAACGAAAGCCACGCCCTGCGCGAGAAACTGGTGGACCTGCAACAGCGCCTGACCGCCCTGCAAGGTGAAAACCCACTGATCCTGCCGACCGTGGATTACCAGGCCGTGGCCTCGGTGGTTGCCGATTGGACCGGTATCCCGGTGGGCCGCATGGCCCGCAACGAACTGGAAACCGTGCTCAAACTCGACCAGCACCTGAAAAAACGCATCATCGGCCAGGACCATGTCTTGCAGATGATCGCCAAGCGCATCCAGACCTCCCGCGCCGGCCTCGACAACCCGAGCAAGCCGATTGGTGTGTTCATGCTCGCTGGCACCTCCGGCGTGGGCAAGACCGAAACCGCCCTGGCCCTGGCCGAAGCCATGTACGGCGGCGAGCAGAACGTCATCACCATCAACATGAGCGAGTTCCAGGAAGCCCACACCGTGTCCACCCTCAAGGGCGCGCCACCGGGCTACATCGGCTACGGCGAAGGCGGCGTGCTGACCGAAGCCGTGCGGCGCAAACCGTACAGCGTGGTGCTGCTGGACGAGGTTGAAAAAGCCCACCCGGACGTACATGAGATCTTTTTCCAGGTATTCGACAAGGGCGTGATGGAAGACGGCGAAGGCCGGGTGATCGACTTCAAGAACACCCTGATCCTGCTGACCACCAACGCCGGCACCGAGCTGATCGCCCAGGTCTGCAAGGACCCGCAGAACGTGCCCGAGCCGGAAGAGATCGCCAAGGCCCTGCGCCAACCGCTGCTGGAGATTTTCCCGCCGGCGCTGCTGGGTCGCCTGGTGACGATCCCGTATTACCCGCTCAGCGATGAGATGCTCAAGGCCATCACCCGCCTGCAACTCAACCGCATCAAGAAGCGCGTGGAGAGCACCCATAAAGTGGCCTTCGACTACGACGACGCGGTGATCGACCTGATCGTCTCGCGTTGCACCGAAACCGAAAGCGGCGGGCGCATGATCGACACCATCCTGACCAACAGCCTGCTGCCGGACATGAGCCGCGAATTCCTCACCCGCATGCTCGAAGGCAAGGCCATGGCCGGCGTGCGGATCAGCGCGGTGGACAATGAACTGAAGTACGATTTCAGCGATGCGGCCTGACTTCAGGTAACACCGCACGACCCTGTGGGAGCGAGCCTGCTCGCGAATGCAATCTGTCAGTGACATCCTTGTTGACTGACACACCGCTTTCGCGAGCAGGCTCGCTCCCACAAGGGCTATTCGGTTCCGTCAGTTATTACCATTTACATGAGATCACCGATGCTATTCAACCAAGCCTCACGCCTGGCCAAGATCACCAGCCCGCTGGGGCCCGAGGTGTTGTTGCTCAAGGACATGGGCGGCGGCGAAGAGCTGGGGCGGCTGTTCAACTATGAGTTGCAGCTGCACTCGCTGGACAACGCCATCGACCTCAATCAGGTGCTCGGCAAACCGATGTGCGTGAGCGTTCAGCTGGACGGTGGCGGCGAACGGCATTTCCACGGCATCGTTGCGCGCTTCAGCCAGAACGTCGACCAGGGCCAGTTCGCCAGTTACCAGGCCACGCTGCGCCCTTGGTTGTGGTTGCTGACACGCACCTCCGACTGCCGGATTTTCCAGAACCTGACCATCCCGCAGATCATCAAGCAGGTGTTTCGCGACCTGGGTTTTTCCGACTTCGAAGACACCCTCAGCCGCCCGTATCGCGAGTGGGAATACTGCGTCCAGTACCGCGAGACCAGCTTCGATTTCGTCAGTCGACTGATGGAACAGGAAGGCATCTATTACTTTTTCCGCCATGAACAGGGCCGTCATGTGCTGGTGCTGGCCGACGCCTACGGCGCCCACACCACGGCGCCCGGCTACGGATCGGTGCCTTACTACCCGAAGAACGAGCAGCAGCGCGAGCGCGACCATATCCACGACTGGCACCTGGCCCAGGAAGTCCAGCCGGGTTCGCTGGAGCTTAACGACTATGATTTCCAGCGCCCCAGCGCGCGCATCGACGTGCGCTCGGCCATGCCCCGCCCGCATGCTGCCGGCGACTATCCGCTGTTCGATTACCCGGGCACCTACGTGCAAAGCGAAGACGGCGAGCACTACGCCCGCACCCGAATCGAAGCCTTGCAGACCCAGCACGAGCAGGTCGAGCTGGCGGGCAACGCCCGGGGCCTGGGGTCGGGGCATCTGTTCAGCCTCACCGGCTTCACCCGACAGGACCAGAACCGCGAATACCTGATCGTCGGCGCGCGCTATTACATCTCCCAGGAAAGCGGCGAGAGCGGCGTCGGCGCGCCTTCGGCACAGTTCGAAAGCAGCCTGACCTGTATCGACGCCCAACAGAGCTTCCGGCCGATGGCGATCACCCACCGGCCCATCGTCAAGGGACCGCAGACCGCGTTGGTGGTCGGCCCCAAGGGCGAGGAAATCTGGACCGATCAGTTCGGCCGGGTGAAGGTGCACTTCTATTGGGACCGGCACGACCAATCCAACGAAAACAGCTCGTGCTGGATTCGCGTGTCGCAGTCCTGGGCCGGCAAGAACTGGGGCTCGATGCAGATTCCGCGCATCGGCCAGGAAGTCATCGTGAGCTTCCTCGAGGGCGACCCTGACCGGCCGATCATCACCGGTCGTGTCTACAACGCCGAGCAGACCGTGCCCTACGACCTGCCTGAAAATGCCACCCAGAGCGGCATGAAGAGCCGTTCGAGCAAAGGCGGCACGCCGGCGAACTTCAACGAAATCCGCATGGAAGACAAGAAAGGCGCCGAGCAGTTGTACATCCACGCCGAGCGCAACCAGGACATCGTGGTCGAGGTGGACGAAAGCCATTCGGTGGGCCACGACCGCAACAAAAGCATTGGCCACAACGAAACCGTGACCATCGGCAACAACCGCCTGCGCATCGTCAAGCAGGAGGACATTTTGTCGGTGGGCCAGCGCAAGACCGACAGCATCAGCCAGAGCTACGTCATCGAAGTGGGCGAGAACTTGCGACTGGTGTGCGGTGAAAGCATCCTGGAGCTCAATGCCAGCGGCCAGATCAACCTGACCGGCGTGCAAATCAGCTTTTACGCCAGCGGCGATGCCGAATTCAACACCGGCGGCGTGCTGCACCTGAACAATGGCGGCGGCCCCGGCGCCACGCCGGACGGTCAGGGCGTCAAGGCCAGCATCGACGCGAACGTCGCCGCCGCGTTCCCGGCGCCCAAGGGCTAATTCAGAGAACCAAGCACCATGACTTACCGCCTCAACGAATTCCAGCTGCAACTGCCGCCCGCCGAGTTGCTCGACGCCTCGATCAATATCCTAAAGTTCCCTGAACTGGGCACGTCGCTGATCGTCAGCCGCAGCCTGCTGGCCGAGGGTGAAACCTTGCAAAGCAATCTCGACGAGCAGCTCAAGCGCTTGGAGAAACAAGTCCAGGACCTGCGCTGCCAGCCGGGCGCCACCCTGCGCGTGGGTGCGAACCAGGAAGTCGAAGCCATTGAATTGCGCAGCCAGTTCAACAAGGGCAACGAGAAGGTCTTCCAGTATCAACTGGCGCTGGTATTGCCGGGCACGCGCAAGATGCTTGCCTTGAGCTATGTAAAAGCCCAGAAGCTGGGCGATGCCGAGGCAGCGCACTGGGCGACGATCAAGGGCTCGTTGACGTTTTGATGCGCAGGCGTGAACGCCTCGCTACAGAGCGGCTTCGTACCTGCGATGTCGGCTTTTTGTCCTGACCAGGCAATGGCCGGCTCAGATATTGGCCGGCACGAAATCCGGCCCGCCCAACTTGTCCCGCACCATCACCGCCGAACGCATCAAGGGCGTCCACATGCCGTCCGGGCTGTTCCACGCCGCACCGGCCCACCGCGTATCGGCCACCAGTTCGGCCTTGTGGTTTTCCAACAGGCGCTTGAGGGCCAAGGCGACGCCGCCCATGTCCACGTCGAACAGATCGCCGTAGGGGCCCAGCGGCTGCTGGCGCTGCTTGTCCTGGCAGAAACGGTAATACCAGACCCAATCGGCAGCGATGTAGATCGCCCGTGTCCGGTCTGGATATGTCGCCAGCATCCGCAACAGGCCCGCCACGAATCGCGCCGGGAAACTCGGGTCATGGGTCTGGAGCCAGTAGGGCATGATCAACCGGTCGAACGCCGCGACTACGTTTTGGGGCTCGTCGTTGTCGTTCTTGGCCTCGAGAAAGTAGAACGGCTCGCCCACCAGGAATTTATCCAATTCATCATTGGCGAGGGCCAACAGCAGCACGTTGTCTTGCGGGTTGTTCATTGGATTCTCACTACGTCTCGGGTCGTCATCAGCGCATTGATGTCGTTGCCGTGGGCGATGGGCACGTTGTCCAGCACGGCTTCGCGCATGCCGCCTGGATGGGTCAGGCCGCCGGGTCGCCATAGGGAGTTCACACCGCCCTCGTTGCCGGTCGGCATCAGCACCTTGGGCTTGTCCAGGTTCATCATGTAGATGTCCTTGCCCACCAGCGACCCCGGATCGTAACCCAAGGCCGATTCCAGTACCGAAACGTCGCCGGTTTTTTTGTACTCGGCGACCACCGCGTTCAGGTCCGACTTCGCCATGACGAACTTGTTCGGGTTGAACGACCCGTATTTGGGGTTGGAAATATCGTCGGCGGTGAAGAGGAAACTGCCGCCCTCATCCTCGAAGGTCTTGAGGTGCTTGTCGATGTATGGGCCTTCGAGATAGTCGCTCGGCGGTGGCCGGCTGCCCTTGGGGATCGCCATGATATCGGCCTCGGTCGTGCCTGGCTTGTAGGCCGCGACACGCGGTTTTGGCCCCGCGCCGAGACGCGCCATTTTCGGCCCCAGCCCCAGCAGCGCCATGCCGGCGATGCCTTGAAGCAGATCGCGATAACCGGGGCCGAGGCGGTCGCCCAGGTCGCCCAGCAGCGCCATGCCGCCCATCATGGCGCCACCGATGACCACGAACCCGGCAAAAGCCGCCGCCCCGGCCATCGCCGCCAACACGGCGGCAGCGCCCATGGCCACCAACCCCAATGCTTCAAGTCCGGTGTGCAGCCAGCCTTCGATGTCGAGGACAAACGCCACCGAGACCGTCGGCCCGCCGATGAACGTATTAGCGCTGCCAGTCTTGATGTGGGCGCCGCAGACCATTTTGCTCTGCAACCGCGCCGCCGGTTTCCCATTGATGAAGACCGTGGCGCTGCCTTCGGCGATCAACACCGGGAACGGCCAGATCGGATGGTTCATGGGCAAACCCGTGCAACCAGCTGACATATCGACGCCAGCGCGCATGGCATTGCGTCGGTTGATGTGCACGTTGAGACTGCCCATGATCAACGCCCCTGTCGTGGGCTCGGGCAAGTTGAAAATGGTGTTCAGCCCCTTGAGGATCTGGAACATCGACAACCCGCCGGCGGCAATCGAACCGGCCATGATTGCCAGCGCCACGCCCCCGGTCGCCACGGTGGCAGCCACAACCGCCGCGCCGATCAATGCCCCGGCCACGGCACCGGCGACCATCGCGGCGACACCAAAACCGTGGGCTATTTCATCGCCAAGGCGCGCAGCAGCCAGCATGTCCATTGCGTTGTCGTCTTCCTGGAATGATCAGGCGGTCGCCGGCAAGACCTTGAAGGAATGCATGGCCGCTTTCCAGGCCGGCTCGTGAAACACGAGATCGTTCGGCGTTGTCGTCAGCGTGGTAATCAGCCCCACGGGCTGGCGGTCGATAAACACCTGGCGCAGCATCAACTCTCGCCCTTCGCGCTGCCAGCTGTAATCAAGCAACACTGCGGCGCGCTCGTGAAGCAAGAAATCCCAACGCTTGATCAGCTTGAAACCCGGTAACTGCTGTTCGGCGCTCGCCAGTTGTTGGTCGACATAGTCGTTGAACGGCGTATCGCCCCGGCTCGGATCGCGGCTGATGACGAAACTGGCTTCCTTGGCACCGCCAACGGCAGGCAGCTTGAAGATATTGATGCTCTGGTCCTGCCAACTGTCAGGGATGTCGAGATCGGCTTCGTGGAGGCGGTAGAGCGTCATGATTCGGGTCGTTTCCAGGCAGAGGGAGGCATCAACGAGCGAGAGATCTTCAAGCAATGAATGGCAACAATCAAGGTGCCTGGAGAGAGCGTTTTCGAGGCCATGACGCCAGTCTCATTTTTAGGTAGCACCCAGAGGGACGGCCCAACGACGCCCTCGGTCCCGTGACGAGCGAGCTTGCTCCCGCTCGGTTGCGCAGCGAACGCAAGATTATTAGGGCCGCTGCGCGGCCCAGCGCAAGCAAGCTCCCTCGCCACGGGCCTTAGGCAGGCTGTCAGGCTTTGTCGATGTCTTGATCAGGTTCGCAGGAATGCCCGGTGCAGCTCATCCAACGTCTGGAAGTGGTGCACCGGGTTTTCCGCGCTCAATTCCTCGAAACTGCCAAACCCATACCCCACTGCTGCCGCGTCCAGGCCGTTGCTGCGGGCGCCGATCAGGTCGTGTTTGCGATCGCCGATCATCAGGGTGGCGGCCGGGTCCAGGCTTTCTTCGGCCATGAGATGGGCGATGAGCTCGACCTTGTCGGTGCGGGTGCCGTCCAGTTCGCTGCCGTAGATCACTTTGAAGTGCTTGGCGAAGTCGAAATGGCGGGCAATTTCCCGGGCGAAAACCCAGGGCTTGGACGTGGCGATGTACAGCTGCCGATTTTGGTCGGCGAGGGTTTCCAGCAGCGGCAGGACGCCATCGAACACGCGGTTTTCGTACAGGCCGGTGACCTTGAAGCGCTCGCGATAGAAAGACACCGCCTCCCAGGCTTTCGCTTCATCGAAGCCGTAGAACTGCATGAAAGCCTGCAACAGAGGCGGGCCGATGAAGTGTTCGAGGCGGGTCAGGTCGGGTTCGTCGATGCCCAGTTTGCTCAGGGCGAACTGGATCGAACGGGTGATGCCTTCCCTGGGGTCGGTAAGGGTGCCGTCGAGGTCGAAGAGTACAGTCTGGTAGTGCATGAAAATTCCTGGGCAGTGGCGGGACGGTTCAGGGCTGGTCGTAGCCTTCGGCCAGATGCAGGTCCTTGAGCTTTACGTAGTTCGCCGCGCTGTAGGTGAAGAATGCGCGTTCCTTGTCGGTCAGGGGGCGGACCTGTTTCACCGGGCTGCCGACGTACAGGAAGCCGCTCTCCAGGCGCTTGCCCGGCGGCACGAGGCTGCCGGCGCCGATGATGACGTCGTCCTCGACCACCGCGCCGTCCATGACGATGCTGCCCATGCCGATCAGAATTCGACTGCCGACGGCGCAACCATGGAGCATGACTTTGTGGGCGATGGTCACGTCATCGCCGATCAATAACGGAAAGCCATCGGGGTTGAACGGGCCGGCGTGGGTGATGTGCAGCACGCAGCCGTCCTGGACGCTGGTGCGCGCGCCAATGCGGATGCGGTGCATGTCGCCGCGGATGACCGTCAGCGGCCAGACGGAGCTGTCTTCGCCGATTTCGACGTCGCCGATCACCACCGCGGTGCTGTCGACAAAAGCCCCACGGGCAAGCCGCGGGCTGTGATTCTGGTACGTGCGAAGGGTCACGATAGGCTCTCTCTTATCGGGTGATAGGCGCTGCTAGCTGCGGTGAAGGTCGATTGTAATTAAGATGGGCCCATGTTTCTTCCAGCGAAGGTGTCAACCGTGAGCGTGAACAACCCTCTTTTGCAGCCCTACGACCTGCCGCCATTCTCGGCGATCCGTGCCGAACACGTGCAACCGGCCATCGAGCAGATCCTGGCTGACAACCGTGCCGCCATCGCCGAAATACTCAAGACTCAGGGCCAACAGCCTACCTGGGCCGGCCTGGTATTGGCGATGGACGAGCTCAACGATCGCCTCGGCGCGGCCTGGAGCCCGGTGAGCCATCTGAACGCCGTGCGCAACAGCCCCGAACTGCGCGAAGCCTACGAGGCGTGCCTGCCGGCGCTCAGTGCCTACTCCACCGAGCTGGGCCAGAACCGCGAGCTGTTCCAGGCCTTCGAAGCCCTGGCGAACAGCCCCGAGGCGGCCGGTTTCGATGTGGCGCAAAAAACCATCCTGGAACATTCCCTGCGCGATTTCCGCCTGTCGGGCATCGACCTGCCGCCCGAGCAGCAGAAGCGCTACGCCGAAGTGCAAAGCAAATTGTCCGAGCTGGGCAGCCGCTTTTCCAACCAGTTGCTCGACGCGACCCAGGCCTGGACCAAGCACGTCACGGACGAGGCCGCCCTCGCCGGCCTGACCGACTCGGCCAAGGCGCAAATGGCTGCCGCCGCCCAGGCCAAAGGGCTGGATGGCTGGCTGATCAACCTGGAATTCCCTAGCTACTACGCCGTGATGACCTACGCCGAAGACCGCGCCCTGCGCGAAGAAGTCTACGCGGCCTACTGCACCCGCGCCTCGGACCAGGGCCCGAACGCCGGTCAGAACGACAACGGCCCGGTGATGGAGCAGATCCTCGACCTGCGCCAGGAACTGGCCCACCTGCTGGGCTTCGCCAATTTCGCCGAGTTGAGCCTGGCGACCAAGATGGCCGAGTCCAGCGATCAGGTGCTCAGCTTCCTGCGTGACCTGGCGAAGCGCAGCAAACCGTTTGCCGCCCAGGACCTGGAGCAATTAAAGGCGTTCGCCGCCGAACAGGGCTGCCCCGACCTGCAAAGCTGGGACAGCGGCTTCTATGGCGAGAAACTCCGCCAGCAGCGCTACAGCGTCGCCCAGGAAGCCCTGCGCGCCTACTTCCCGATCGATAAGGTGCTGAGCGGCCTGTTCACCATTGTGCAGCGCCTCTATGGGATCGAGATCGCCGAGCTGAAGGGCTTCGACAGCTGGCACCCTGATGTGCGCCTGTTCGAGATCAAGGAAAACGGCCAGCACGTCGGCCGGTTCTTCTTCGACCTCTATGCCCGCGCCAACAAGCGTGGCGGCGCCTGGATGGACGGCGCACGTGATCGCCGCCGCACCGTCGACGGCGTCTTGCAAAGCCCGGTCGCCAACCTGGTGTGCAACTTCACCCCGGCCGACAGCGGCAAGCCGGCGCTGCTGACCCACGACGAAGTCACCACCTTGTTCCACGAGTTCGGCCATGGCCTGCATCACCTGTTGACCCGCGTCGAACATGCCGGCGTGTCCGGCATCAACGGTGTGGCTTGGGACGCCGTGGAGCTGCCTAGCCAGTTCATGGAAAACTGGTGCTGGGAACCCGAAGGCCTCGCGCTGATTTCCGGCCATTATGAAACCGGCGAACCGCTACCCCAGGACCTGCTGGAGAAAATGCTCGCGGCGAAGAATTTCCAGTCCGGCCTGATGATGGTTCGCCAGTTGGAGTTCTCGCTGTTCGACTTCGAGCTGCACGCCACCCACGGCGACGGCCGTAACGTATTGGAAGTGCTCGAAGGCGTGCGCGACGAGGTGTCGGTGATGCGTCCGCCGGCCTACAACCGCTTCCCGAACAGTTTTGCGCACATCTTCGCTGGCGGCTACGCGGCGGGTTACTACAGCTACAAATGGGCGGAAGTGCTGTCGGCCGATGCGTTCTCCAAGTTCGAAGAGGACGGTGTGCTCAACGCCGACACCGGTCGCGCCTTCCGCGAAGCGATCCTGGCGCGCGGCGGCTCCCAGGAGCCAATGGTGCTGTTCGTCGACTTCCGTGGCCGCGAGCCGTCGATTGACGCACTCTTGCGTCATAGCGGCCTGAGCGAGGACGCGGCAGCATGAGCGAGGGGCCTGTGATTACCAAACGACGCTTTATTGCCGGGGCGGTCTGCCCCGCGTGCAGCGAGCCGGACAAGTTGATGATGTGGAACGAAGACGGCGTGCCCCATCGCGAATGCGTGGCCTGCGGTTATTCCGACACGCTCAACGAGCAAGGCCTGTCGGTGCCCAAGGAATTGGGCACCCGGGTCAACACATCGGCGCTCAAGACGCCCGATGCGAAAGTCCAGGCGGTGCAGTTTTTTCCCAACCCGAAATTGAAGAAAAAACCCGACTGACATCTTCGGCATCACCTTCCGGGCCGCTCGGCCCGGAAGCGATACATAGTTACCGCAAGGTTGCCCCCTTTCCTGATCAGACTGACCTGACACGTCCGACTGACAGGAAGCCCCCATGCAACACGCTGATAACCCCCTGCTGCAGCCTTACGACCTGCCGCCCTTTTCGAAGATCCAGGCCGAACACTTCTCCCCGGCCCTGGACCAGATTCTTGCCGAGAGCCGGGCCAAGGTCGCCGAGATCATCGAGACCCAGACCCCCTTCCCGACCTGGGACGACCTGGTGCTGGCGATGGACGAAATCCATGGGCGACTGAAAGGCTTCGGCTATGTACTGGACCGCATGGCATCCACCAGAAGTGGCGAGGCCTGGGCGCGGGCTTCACTCGACTGCGAGGAGCGCCTGGATGATTTCCAGCGATCGCTGCTGCGCAATACCCAATTGTTTCAACTTTACCAGCGCCTGGCGGACAGTGAGATCGCCGTGCATTTTTCCCCGGTCAGGAAAAGAACGCTGAAAAAAATCCTGCGGCAGTGGCACCGGGACGGGATGGGCTCCGCCGCGCAGGAAACCCTGGAAGATTTGAAGGCGCGTATGGAGGGTGCGCGAAGCCTGTTCTTGGAACACCTGCATGAGGCAAACAAGGCCTGGAGCAAGTCCTTCCAGGATGAAGCAGCATTGGGCGGGCTGCCCGTTGCGTTCAAGCAGCAAATGGCCAGGCAAGCGCGCGAACAGGGCCAGTCCGGTTGGTTGCTGACACTTGACGATGAATCGTTTCGCATCGTCACCCGCTATGCCGACGACTCCAGCCTGCGCAAGCAAATGTACGTCGCCTACAGCACGCGCGCTTCGGATCAAGGACCCCATGCCGGGATTTACGGCAACGGCGAAGTGCTGCGTCAGTTGCTCAAGGATCGCCATGAATTCGCGACGCTGCTCGGCTATTCGAATTACGCGCAGATGGCGATCGAGCCGGAGCAAGCACAGTCGCCAGAGGAGGTCCTGACATTTCTCAACGGGCAGCTCGAACAGCACCAAGCCTCGTTCGACGAGGACAAGAAGCAGCTCGATGCATTCGCCAGGACGCAAGGCTTCAGCAAGGTGGAGCCTTGGGATTATCTCTACCTGGCCCAGCAGCTTCGTCGGCAAACGGCCGGCGTTTCGGAACAGGACGTCAGCGCCTGGTTCCCGTTGGAGCCGACGTTCGCACGGTTGCTTTTGGTCGCCCGGGACCTGTTTGGCGTGGATATCATCGAGCGTGCGGACGTGACGACCTGGCACCCGCAGGTGCGGCTTTACGAGGTCAGCGAGCGAGGCGAAACCGTTGGCTATTTCTATTTCGACCCTTTCGAACACGCGGACCAGAATGGCTTTCCACAAACCAGCACCCTGCGAAACCGCCGCATCACCGCCGAGGGGCGGCCTCGTTATCCTGTGGCAGTGCTGAACGGCTGGTTGCCACAAGGCTCCGCTGCGACCCCGCTGTTGCTGGACCATCGTCAGTTACGAGTGCTTTTTCACGAATTGGGACATTGCCTGCACCATGTGTTGAGCCGGGTCGAATACCGCGACGTGTCGGGCATCATCGAGCTCAGTCGGGACGCCGCCGAATTCGCTGGCGAACTGTTCGAACGGTGGTGCTTCTCCAAACAATTTCTGATCCGAGTATCGAAGCACCACCAGACCGGGGCATCGTTGCCGAACGAAGTCGCCGACCGATTGCTGACGTATCTAAAGACCCAAACCAGTTGGGTCGATGCGGGGCTTTTGCGCGCTGCGTTATTCGACATGGAGCTGCACCGCAGCCACGGCGACGGGCGGACGCCCCAGCAAGTGTTCGATCAGGTCCGCGAGCAAGTCGGCCATTTGCCGGCGTTCGAGAACGAACGCTGGCCCAATGGCCTGGATTACATGGTCACGGGCTATGACGCCGGGATTTATGCCTACGCCTGGTCCCGAACCCTGGCCAAGACCGTATTCAAGCGGTTCAAGCGCAACGGGTTGTTTGACCGAAAGACCGGCAAGGCGCTACGCGAAACGATATTGGAACGCGGCGATTCACGGCCACTGTCCGAGTCCATCGCGGATTTCTTGCAGGCGACCGATCAACGGGAAGGAACAAGCGTCTGAGGGTCGAGATGATGCGCCGTCGTCGTCGAGTTGACCCAGCTCTTGAGCGAGCACAGGGCAAAAACGCTGGTGCTGCAATCGCCGTTCTTCAATGCCGTGCGCAGTTTCTCCACGTCAACCCGCATGACGTAGCGGACCCCGTCCTTGAAAGAATGACTGTCACCGAAGCCGCCCTCGGTCATCTCGTCCAGCGCGTCCTCCTTGCTCCAGCCCTGGACGACAATCCTGTACATGGCGGCCACTAAGCCGGTGCGGTCCGAGCCATGCTTGCAATGCATGAGCACCGGGCCATGAGCCTCGGCATCCTCGATGGTTCGAAGGGCCTTTAGAATATCGCTGTCGTCGACGTGATTGGTGCGATAAGGCAATTGAACCGCTCGATGCCCGGAGCCGCCAGCCAACTGGCATCCGAATCGGGCAAGAAGTTGATGACCGTGCCGATATTGAGTCTTTTTAGCAGGGAGACGGCGCCTTCATCCGGCAACGCGCTGCGGTATAGCGTCGGGGACATCTGGTAGAGGTTGTACTGCTTTCCCACCGGCTGGGCCCATTCGGCAGGCCGAGCCTGCGTCGTCTCCGCAGCCTGGGTTGCGGGGGCGGCGAGCATCAGCAGCAGAACCAGGCAGGACACAGGGTGAAGGCGGAACTTGAGCATTGGGCGGCGACCGGAAGACCACGGGGGCTAAGGCGGTCAGTTTCCGGCGGCGTCGGTTAAAAAGCCGTGAGCGGGACGTCAATGTGGCGTGAAGGCTCGATGTTGTTCAAGGAAGCTTGCTCCCGCTCGGTAGCGCAGCGGCCGCTGGATTGTGGGGCCGCTTCGCCCGAAGCGTCGGACCGGCCCAGCGGGAGCAAGCTTCCACAAGCGCAATCTGAACGCCGAAGGTCATTTAGTCTTGGCCACTTTCCATGCACCGTCCATCTTGCCGTCGCCAGTCATGTCTCCGGCCTTCTTGTCCATTACGAAGGTGTACAGTGGTTTACCCTTGTAGGCCCACTGCATCGAGTCATCGTCACGCTTGATCACGGTCCAGTCCCCCTTGGATTCATCTCCTTTCTCGGCCATCAGCGGCGGCCAATTAACCGCGCACTGGCCATTGCATGCGGACTTGCCGGCCGAGTCCTTGGCAAAGGTATAAAGGGTCATACCCTTGTGGTCAGTGAACATGCCATCCTTCTCCATTGCAGGCTCGGCAGCCATCGCCAATCCAGGCAGAACCAGGGCAGCAGATATCAGCAGGGCTTTGAGAGAAACATTCACGCGCGTCATGGAAACCTTCCTTTGCAGTTGTCAGGATTCGGACTCAAAGCGTAGTCCAGAATCCCCTTTGCTGCCGCCTCAGGAAATAACTGTCACACGACTGCAATAATTCCGTTATCTAATGCGGCGCAAGACAGTTAAATGACAAGAGGATTAACCCATGGTTGGCAGGAGCATTCTGATCGTCGACGACGAGGCGCCCATTCGCGAGATGATCGCCGTTGCGTTGGAGATGGCCGGCTATGACTGCATGGAAGCAGAGAACTCCCAACAGGCCCACGCCATCATCGTCGACCGCAAGCCGGACCTGATTTTGCTGGACTGGATGCTGCCCGGCACGTCTGGCATCGAATTGGCGCGGCGCCTCAAGCGCGATGAGCTGACCGGCGACATTCCGATCATCATGCTCACCGCCAAGGGCGAAGAGGACAACAAGATCCAGGGCCTGGAAGTCGGCGCCGACGACTACATCACCAAGCCGTTTTCCCCTCGGGAACTGGTGGCGCGCCTCAAGGCCGTGCTGCGTCGTGCCGGGCCGACGGATGGCGAAGCGCCCATCGAAGTCGGCGGCCTGTTGCTCGACCCGATCAGCCACCGGGTGACCATCGACGGCAAGCCCGCCGAGATGGGCCCGACCGAATACCGCCTGCTGCAATTCTTCATGACTCACCAGGAGCGCGCCTACACCCGCGGGCAGCTGCTGGACCAGGTCTGGGGCGGCAACGTGTACGTCGAGGAACGCACCGTGGACGTACACATCCGGCGCCTGCGCAAGGCCCTCGGCGATGCCTACGAGAATCTGGTACAAACCGTGCGCGGCACCGGGTATCGTTTCTCGACAAAGGCCTGATACGAGCCCTTACCGCCCGACAAGCTGACAAGGACGCGCGTTCACGTGAATCAAAACTGGCATGGCACCCTCATCCGCCATATGTTGTTGCTGGTTACCGGATGCCTGTTGATCGGCCTGATCACCGGATATTACGGCTGGAGCCTTGCCGTGGGGCTGGCGCTTTACCTTGCCTGGACCCTCAAGCAATTGCTGCGCCTGCATGAGTGGCTGCGCCTGCACCAACCCGACGAAGCCCCGCCCGATGGCTACGGCCTGTGGGGCGAGGTGTTCGACAGCATCTATCATCTGCAACGGCGCGACCAGCGCGTTCGTGGCCGCCTGCAAGCGGTGATCGACCGCGTCCAGGAATCCACCGCGGCGCTCAAAGACGCGGTGATCATGCTCGACAGCGAAGGCAACCTGGAGTGGTGGAACCGCGCCGCCGAAACCCTGCTGGGCCTCAAGACCCCCCAGGACAGTGGCCAACCGGTGACCAACCTGGTTCGCCATCCGCGGTTCAAGGAATATTTCGAGCAGGACAACTACTCCGAACCGCTGGAAATCCCTTCGCCCACCAACGATCGATTGCGCATCCAGCTCTACATCACCCGCTACGGCAACAACGAGCATTTGATGCTGGTGCGGGACGTGACGCGCATCCATCAGCTGGAACAGATGCGCAAGGATTTCATCGCCAACGTGTCCCACGAGCTGCGTACCCCGCTGACGGTGATCTGCGGTTACCTTGAAACCTTGCTCGACAACGTCGAGGAAGTGAACCCGCGCTGGAGCCGGGCCTTGCAGCAGATGCAGCAACAAGGCGGGCGCATGCAGACCTTGCTCAACGATTTGCTGCTGCTGGCGAAACTGGAAGCCACCGATTACCCGTCGGACAACCAGCCGGTACCCATCGACGAACTTCTGCAGATCATCGTCGAGGATGCACAGGAACTGTCCGGCCCCAAGCAACAGGCCATCACCCTCGAAGCCGACCCGGCCGTCCAGCTCAAAGGCAGCGAGGCGGAACTGCGCAGCGCGTTTTCCAACCTGGTGTTCAACGCGGTCAAGTACACGCCCGAACAAGGACGGATCCACGTCCGCTGGTGGGGCGATGAACAGGGCGCGCACCTGAGCGTGCGCGATTCCGGTATCGGCATCGACAGCAAGCACCTGCCGCGCCTGACCGAACGCTTCTACCGGGTCGACTCCAGCCGCAACTCCAACACCGGCGGCACGGGGCTGGGACTGGCCATCGTCAAACACGTCTTGCTGCGCCACCGTGCACGCATGGAAATCAGCAGCGTGCCCGGTCACGGCAGCACCTTCACCTGCCATTTCGCTCCAGCACAGGTGGTTCGCGCGCGCCTCCCCAACCGCGACGAGTGACGCCGACCAGCCCTTCCCTCTAGGCAATCGCCAAGTCAGCCGCTACATTGGCTGACTTATGCCTGCCTTTTCAGGCACTGATTTCGAACCTTACGCACTTACGGAACCTGCAAAACTCCATCATGGACCCTTCCCCTGGCTTGTCCCTCGTTACGCTCTTCGCCGAATTCGGCATGATTCTCTTTGCTTTGATCCTGGTCCTGCTCAACGGATTTTTCGTTGCGGCGGAGTTCGCCATGGTCAAGCTGCGCTCGACCCGGGTCGAGGCCATCGCCGAGCAGCATGGCTGGCGTGGGCATATCCTGCGCACTGTCCATAGCCAGCTCGACGCCTACCTGTCGGCTTGCCAGCTGGGTATTACCCTCGCCTCCCTGGGCCTGGGCTGGGTCGGTGAGCCGGCGTTCGCCCATATCCTCGAGCCGTTGCTGGGCGCGATCGGCGTCGAGTCGCCGGAAGTGATCAAGGGCGTGTCGTTCTTCACTGCGTTCTTCATCATTTCCTACCTGCACATCGTGGTCGGCGAGCTGGCGCCCAAATCCTGGGCGATTCGCAAACCCGAGCTGCTGTCCCTGTGGACGGCCGCGCCGTTGTACCTGTTCTATTGGGCCATGTACCCGGCGATCTACCTGCTCAATGCCAGCGCCAACGCCATCCTGCGCATCGCCGGCCAAGGCGAGCCCGGGCCTCATCATGAACACCACTACAGCCGCGAAGAGTTGAAGCTGATCCTGCACTCCAGCCGTGGCCAGGACCCAAGCGATCAAGGCATGCGCGTGCTGGCTTCCGCCGTGGAAATGGGCGAGCTGGAAGTGGTGGACTGGGCCAACTCCCGGGAAGACCTGGTGACGCTGGAGTTCAACGCGCCGCTCAAGGAAATCCTGGCGATGTTCCGCCGCCACAAGTTCAGCCGTTATCCGGTGTACGACAGCGAGCGCCAGGAGTTCGTCGGCCTGCTGCACATCAAGGACCTGCTGCTGGAACTGGCGGCCCTGGATCACATTCCCGAATCGTTCAACCTGGCCGAACTGACCCGGCCATTGGAGCGCGTGTCGCGGCACATGCCGTTGTCGCAATTACTGGAACAATTCCGCAAGGGCGGCTCGCACTTCGCCGTGGTCGAAGAGGCCGATGGCAACATCATCGGCTACCTGACCATGGAAGACGTGCTGGAAGTGCTGGTGGGCGACATCCAGGACGAACACCGCAAGGCCGAGCGCGGCATCCTGGCCTACCAGCCGGGCAAGCTGCTGGTGCGCGGCGACACGCCGCTGTTCAAGGTCGAACGCCTGTTGGGGATCGACCTGGACCACATCGAAGCCGAGACCCTGGCCGGGCTGGTCTATGAAACCCTCAAGCGCGTGCCGGAAGAGGAAGAAGTGCTGGAAGTCGAAGGCCTGCGGATCATCATCAAGAAGATGAAGGGGCCCAAGATCATCCTGGCGAAGGTGTTGATGCTCGATTGAGTGTCAGCCCTGGCATTGAAGGTCCCTGTGGCGAGGGGATTTATCCCCGCTGGGCTGCGAAGCAGCCCTAAAACCTGACAACTCGATGTGGCAGATAGATTGAGTTGGCAGTGTCGGGGCCGCTTCGCGACCCAGCGGGGATAAATCCCCTCGCCACAAAAGCTCCCTCCACAACCCTACAGTGCTACTGCTTACCCACCGCAAAATTGGGCAGGTCGCCCACCGGTTGGTTGAACTGGTAGGGAATCGACACCAGCCCCAACCCGGTATTGCGCTGTACCACGAAATGCAGGTGCGGGCCGGAGCTGTTGCCGGTGTTTCCCGAGAGCGCCAACGGCGTACCGACCGCCACCCGCTGCCCTTCCCGTACGCTCACCGAGCCCTTTTGCAGGTGCAGATAGACACCCATGGTCCCGTCGTCATGCAGCACGCGCACGAAGTTGCCGGAAGGGTCGGTGCCGCGTCCGGTCTGCGAGTTTTCGGTCTTGACCACCACGCCGCCCCGCGCCGCGATGATCGGCGTGCCCTCGGGCATCGCGATGTCCATGGCGTAGCGGTTCTTGGGACCGTAGTGGCTGTATTGGCCATTGGCACCCTGGCTCAATCGAAACGGCCCGCCGACCCAGGGCAGCGGGTAGCGATACGCCTGCGCGGTGCCTGCCGGGTCGCCCAGGGAATATTCGAACCTTGGGGTGTACACAAGGGGCCTGCCGGGCCGGGTGGCGGTGAGCAGCGCCAGGCGCAGGTTGCTGCGCGCCGGCATCACCCGACGAATCGGCCGGCTCGGCGCCCCGCTGACGTTGCGCAACCCGACGAAACTCAGCTCGATCTCGACGGGCGCATACAGGTCATTGCGCACGTAAACCGCGTCCGCGCCCTTCTGCTTCTTGATATCGAGGAACACCTGCCGCTCCAGGCGTTCGACCATCCGATCACGGAACACGAACACCTGGGCGCCTTTGCTGGGGCGGTCGCTATAGGAAACCACGCCATTGGCATCGGTGGATTTGTAGATGGTCATGGCCAGGGCCGGGGTGGCGGCCAGGACGAGACCACAGGCGAACAACAACGGCACGAGCATGGGCAAGAATTCTGTCGAAATGAAGGCCTGCAAAGCAGCCTAGCAGCTGGGATGGACCAGCGTAGTCGGCAGATGTTTCAAAAATGGATCAGCGGTCGGTGTTGGAGCTGATGGCCTCTTCGCGAGCAGGCTCGCTCCCACAAGGGATCTGCTGCGGACACAAATTTTGTGACAAACACAGATCAGTGTGGGAGCGAGCTTGCTCCGGGCGGCGATCCGACGAAAGCGGACTGAGGGGCGCCACCGGATCAGGCGCCCGGTACGAAGTGCTTCTGGGCGGTGCCGCGGGCGATCAGGCGGGAGATGTAGTCGAGTTTCTGCGGGTCTTTGTCGACGAAGCGGAAGGTCAGTTGCAACCATTCGCTGTCGGGCGTCTGCTCATGGGCGACGATGGCGTGCAGGTAGCCGTTCAGACGAGCGGTCTCGGCGTTGTCGCCCTGTTCCATATCCAGTACCGAGCTTTCCAGCACTTGCGGCAGCGTATCGGTGCGCTTGACCACCAGCAGCGCTTCCTTGAGGCTCAGGGCCTTGATCACGCATTGCTGGGTGCCGCTGGACAGGCGCAACTGGCCTTGGCCACGGTTGGTCGGCGAAGTGGTGGCGGCCGGCGCCTTGACCGGCGGGCTGTTGAGCAAACCACGGGCTGGAGCAGCTGGGGCGGGCACAGGGGCGGCGGGGGCCGACGCAACAGCCGCCGTCGGGGGCTTGCCACCGGTCAGGGCGCTGAGGGAGTCATTGCCAAACGCCGAGTTCATCTTGGTCGGCGCGCTGTTCATGAGTGTGTCGAGCTTGCCAACCTTGTTCAGGGCCTGTTTGACCTTGGTCAGCAGCTGTTCATTGGTGAAAGGCTTGCTGACGTAGCCGGATACGCCGGCCTGGATGGCCTGGACCACGTTCTCCTTGTCGCCACGGCTGGTCACCATCACGAAGGGCATGCCTTTGAGGTTGTCCTGCTGGCGGCACCAGGTCAACAGTTCCAGGCCGGACATCTCCGGCATTTCCCAGTCGCACAGCACCAGGTCGAACGCTTCACGGGCCAGCAGGGCCTGGGCTTTCTTGCCGTTCACCGCATCTTCGATGCGGATACCTGGGAAGTAGTTGCGCAGGCACTTCTTCACCAAGTCACGAATGAACGAAGCATCGTCCACGACCAACACACTGACCTTACTCATCCAGATACACCTCTAAAAAATCCCGGCAAGCATACCGCCTTACTGATGGCATATTGCCAAAAAGCTTCAGTCACGCCGGGACTTTTCGTTCGCGGGGTGCTGCTTTCGACTAAAAAAAGCGCAAAAAAAAGCCCGACCAGAAGGCCGGGCGCTTTTCTTGGCAATCTTACTTATCGTCAGTTTCACCGGGAACATTAGCGGTTTCGGACGGGGTGCCCTCCACTTCTTCCTTCATCCGCTTGAGCCCCATGTGGCGCACATCGGTGCCACGCACCAGGTAGATGACCAATTCGGAGATGTTGCGCGCATGATCGCCGATACGCTCCAGGGAACGCAGCACCCAGATGATGCTCAACACCCGCGAGATAGAGCGTGGGTCTTCCATCATGTAGGTCGCCAGTTCACGCAGGGCGGTCTTGTATTCGCGGTCGATGATCTTGTCGTACTGCGCCACCGACAGCGCCAGGTCGGCGTCGAAACGGGCAAAGGCGTCCAGCGCGTCGCGGACCATGTTGCGCACCTGGTCGCCAATGTGGCGAACCTCGACGTAACCGCGCGGGGCTTCGCCTTCTTCGCACAATTGGATGGCACGACGGGCGATCTTGGTGGCTTCGTCGCCGATCCGCTCAAGGTCGATCACCGACTTGGAGATGCTGATGATCAGGCGCAGGTCGGAAGCGGCCGGCTGGCGACGGGCAAGGATGCGCAGGCACTCTTCGTCGATGTTGCGTTCCATCTGGTTGATCTGGTCATCGATCTCGCGCACCTGCTGGGCCAGGCCGGAATCAGCCTCGATCAGCGCGGTCACCGCGTCGTTGACCTGCTTTTCCACCAGCCCGCCCATCGCCAGCAGGTGGCTGCGCACCTCTTCAAGCTCGGCGTTGAATTGCGCGGAAATGTGATGAGTGAGGCCTTCCTTCGAAATCATGGTTTTGCTCCGCAAAAGCTGTGAGCTGCAAGCTTCAAGCTGCAAGCTGATGTGTGTCGTTACTCGGATCGCCTTTTACTTGCCGCTTGCAGCTTGACGCTTGCGGCTCTACGGCTAGCCATAGCGACCTGTGATGTAGTCCTCGGTCTGCTTCATGGCCGGATTGGTAAACAAGGTATCGGTGTCACCGAACTCCACCAGCTTGCCCATGTACATGAACGCGGTGTAGTCGGACACACGCGCCGCCTGCTGCATATTGTGGGTCACGATGACGATGGTGAACTTGGACTTGAGCTCGTAGATCAGCTCCTCGACCTTCAGTGTCGAGATCGGGTCCAGTGCCGAGCAAGGTTCGTCGAGCAGCAGGACTTCCGGCTCCACCGCGATGGTGCGGGCGATGACCAGACGTTGCTGCTGACCGCCGGACAGGCCCAGGGCCGAATCGTGCAGGCGATCCTTGACCTCGTCCCACAGCGCCGCGCCCTTGAGGGCCCATTCCACGGCTTCGTCGAGGACCCGCTTCTTGTTGATGCCCTGGATGCGCAGGCCGTAGACCACGTTCTCGTAGATGGTTTTCGGGAACGGGTTGGGCTTCTGGAACACCATGCCAACGCGGCGGCGCAGCTCGGCCACGTCTTCGCCCTTGCGGTAGATGTTGTTGCCGTAGAGGTTGATCTCGCCTTCGACGCGGCAACCGTCCACCAGGTCGTTCATGCGGTTGAAGGTGCGCAGCAAGGTCGACTTGCCGCAGCCCGACGGGCCGATGAACGCGGTGACGCGCTGTTTCGGGATGTTCAGGCTGACGTCGTACAACGCCTGCTTCTGACCGTAGAACAGGTTCAGGCCGGGCACTTCGATGGCGACGGTTTCCTGAGCCAGGTTCAAGCTCTGCTTGTCGCGGCCCAGGGCCGACATGTTGATGCCGTGTGTGTGTGCTTCGTGTTGCATGGGAGGCTCCCTGTGCTAACAAATTCGGTTTGGTTGGCCAATGAGTGGCCAGGCCAATCTGTGTATGTGTGGGAGCGAGCCTGCTCGCGATTCAGGCGACTCGGTCTGATTTTAGAACCGAGGTGATGCCATCGCGAGCAGGCTCGCTCCCACAGGAAATCGATGTGTAATCAACTATCCAGTGCTTTGTACTTTTCGCGCAGGTGGTTACGGATCCACACCGCCGACAGGTTCAGGATCGCGATCACCAGCACCAACAACAGCGCCGTGGCGTAGACCAGCGGGCGGGCTGCCTCGACGTTCGGGCTCTGGAAGCCGACGTCATAGATATGGAAGCCCAGGTGCATGATCTTCTGGTCCAGGTGCAGGTACGGGTAGTTGCCATCCAGCGGCAGCGACGGCGCCAGTTTCACCACGCCCACCAACATCAACGGCGCAACTTCGCCAGCGGCACGGGCCACCGCGAGGATCATGCCGGTCATCATCGCCGGGCTCGCCATCGGCAGGACGATTTTCCACAGGGTCTCGGCCTTGGTCGCGCCGAGGGCCAGAGAGCCTTCGCGCACGGTACGTGGAATCCTTGCCAGACCTTCTTCGGTGGCGACGATTACCACCGGCACCGCCAGCAACGCCAGGGTCAACGATGCCCAGAGCAGGCCTGGCGTACCGAAAGTCGGCGCCGGCAAGGCTTCGGGGAAGAACAGTCGGTCAACCGAACCGCCCAGCACGTAGACGAAGAAGCCCAGGCCGAACACGCCGTAGACGATGGCCGGGACACCGGCGAGGTTGTTCACCGCAATGCGGATCAGACGGGTCATCGTCCCCTGGCGCGCGTATTCACGCAGGTAAACCGCCGCCAGCACGCCGAACGGCGTCACGATCATTGCCATGATGAGGGTCATCATCACGGTGCCGAAAATCGCCGGGAAGATACCGCCTTCGGTATTGGCTTCACGCGGATCGTCGCTGAGGAATTCCCAGACCTTGCTGAAATAGAAACCCAGCTTGGTGAGCGTGCCCATGCCGTTTGGCTGGTAGGCATGCACCACTTTGCCGATTTCGATTTCCACTTCCTTGCCGTTGGCATCGCGGGCCGTCAGGCTGTCGCGATTGAACTGGCCATGCAGGTCGGCCAGGCGCGCCTCGATGTCCTTGTAGCGAGCGTTGAGTTCGGCGCGTTCGCTTTCCAGATCGGCCTGGGCGGCGGCGTCGAGCTTGCCGTCCAGCTCCAGCTTGCGACCGTGCAGGCGGATGCGCTCCAGGCCAGCGTTGATCGCGCCGATGTCGGTTTTTTCCAGGGTCTTGAGCTCGTCGGCCAGTTGGTTGACCCGCTCGATACGCGCCTGCAACTGCGGCCACGCCGCTTCGCCCTCGGCGATGACCTTGCCTTGTTCCTTGACGTTGACCAGGTAGCCGTAGAAATTGCCCCACTCGCGGCGTTCAAGGGCCATCAGCTCCGGTGGCGTCGTCTGGTTGGTCAGCCAGTCGCCGACGATCCAGGTGAAGTCGGTGCCGTTGAGGTCACGGTTGCCGACCTTGACCAATTCACGGGTCATGAACTCAGGGCCTTCGTCCGGCACCGGCAGGCCAGCACTTTTCAGGCGCTCGCGAGGCACTTCTTCTTTCTGTACGACTTCGCCTACCACCAGGTGCGCAGGCATGCCCGGCACGTTGTAATTGGCGTGGATCAGGTCCGCCGGCCAGAAGTGGCCGAGGCCGCGCACGGCAATCACCGCCAGCAGGCCAATGGTCATGATGACCGCGATGGACACCGCGCCACCGCTGATCCAGACGCCAGGGGCGCCGCTCTTGAACCATCCTTTCAGGGAGTTCTGTTTCACAGACTTCTACCTTTCTTAAAGCGACGAATATTTCTTGCGCAGACGCTGACGGATCAGCTCGGCGAGGGTGTTCATGACGAAGGTGAACAACAGCAGCACCAAGGCCGACAGGAACAGCACGCGGTAATGGCTGCCCCCGACTTCGGATTCAGGCATTTCAACCGCCACGTTGGCCGCCAGGGTGCGCAGGCCTTCGAACAGGTTCATCTCCATGACCGGCGTGTTACCGGTGGCCATCAGCACGATCATGGTCTCGCCCACCGCGCGACCCATGCCGATCATCAGCGCCGAGAAGATGCCCGGGCTGGCGGTGAGGATCACCACGCGAGTCATGGTCTGCCACGGCGTGGCGCCGAGGGCCAGAGAGCCCAGGGTCAGGCCGCGCGGCACGCTGAACACGGCGTCTTCGGCAATCGAGTAGATGTTCGGGATCACCGCGAAGCCCATCGCCAGGCCCACCACCAAGGCGTTGCGCTGGTCGTAGGTGATGCCCAGGTCATGGGAAATCCACATGCGCATGTCGCCGCCGAAGAACCAGGCTTCAAGGTACGGGCTCATGTACAGCGAGAGCCAGCCCACGAACAGGATCACAGGGATCAACAGCGCGCTTTCCCAGCCATCCGGCACCCGCAGGCGAATGGATTCCGGCAGGCGGCTGAAGACGAAGCCGGCGACGAGGATGCCGATCGGCAGCAACATCAGCAGGCTGAAGATGCCCGGCAGGTGCCCTTCGACGTACGGCGCCAGGAACAGGCCGGCGAAGAAGCCGAGGATCACCGTCGGCATCGCTTCCATCAGCTCGATCACCGGTTTGACCTTGCGGCGCATGCCCGGCGCCATGAAGTAGGCAGTGTAGATCGCGGCGGCAACCGCCAGCGGCGCGGCCAGCAGCATCGCGTAGAACGCGGCCTTCAAGGTGCCGAAGGTCAGCGGCGAAAGGCTCAGCTTGGGTTCGAAGTCGGTGTTGGCGGCGGTCGATTGCCAGACGTATTTGGGTTCGTCGTAGTTTTCGTACCAGACCTTGCTCCACAACGCACTCCAGGACACTTCCGGGTGTGGGTTATCCAGCATCAACGGTTGCAGCTTGCCGCCCTGCTCCACGATCAGGCGGTTGGCCCGTGGGGACATGCCGAACAGACCTTGGCCGTCGACTACCTGATCCACCAGCAAGGTGCGGTGGGCGGTGCTGTGGAACACGCCGAGCTTGCCGGCGGTGTCGAGGGCCACGAAACCCTTGCGGCGTTCCTCGGCGCTGATCTCGACAATGGGCGCGCTGCCCATCTGGAAAGTACGAATCTGTTTGAAGCGCGATTCACCGTCCGGATCGCGAGCCATGAACCACTGGGCCAGGCCACCCTTGGAGTCGCCGATGATCAGCGAAATCCCCCCTACCAACTGGGCGGCCGCGGTGACTTGGGCATCGGCGTTCTCCAGCAGCTTGTAGCGACCGTTCAGGCTCTTTTCCCGCAGGCTGAACACGTCGGCCTGGGCGCGACCGTTGACCACGTACAACCACTGCTGGCGCGGATCGACGAAAATGTTCTTCACCGGCTCGGTCATCTGCGGCAGGTCGATACGCGTCTGCTCGCTGGTGATTTCGCCGGTCATCATGTTTTCTTCGCTGGTCAGCGACAGCACATACAGCTGCGCGCCACTGGAGCCGGCCAGCAGCAGCGTCGAATCGGTGGCGTTGAGGCTGACGTGTTCCAAAGCCGCGCCCTGCTCGTTCAGCGCGATCGGCGCCTCGCCGTACGGGTATTCGATCGCGGGCGAAATGGTTTTCTTGCCATCGGGGTAACTGACTTTATAGGTGTGGCGGAACACCAGGGCCTGGCCGTTGGACAGGCCGATCGCCACCAATGGGCTGCCGGGCTGGTCTTCACCAATGGACGTCACACTGGCGCCGGCCGGAACCGGCAGGTCGACGCGGCGCAGTTCGGCACCGCTGTCGAGGTTGTAGAACAGCGCCTGGCCCTTGTCGGAGACCCGCATGGCCACTTGGTTTTGCTCTTCGATGGCGATCATCAGCGGCTTGCCGGCGTCTTGCATCCAGGCTGGGGTGATCGAATCCTTGGCGGTCAGGTCCGCGCCCTGGAACAGGGGCAGCACCACGTAGGCGAGGAAAAAGAAAATCAGGGTAATGGCCGCCAGGACGGCGAGGCCGCCCACCAGCACGTACCAGCGGGTCAGGCGATCCTTGAGCGCACGAATGCGGCGCTTGCGTTGCAGCTCAGGCGTATTGAAGTCAATGCGCTTGGGAGGGGAAGTCGTAGTCATTGTGGAGTTGGCCAGATCATTCATGCGCACACCCTAGCGATCCTGTATGACAGAAAGATGACAGTGAAGTGACGCAACAAATCCGCCGCCAGCTAGAAGCGGCAGCGGATGGGGAAATTGGGCGGTGGAAGTGGTCTGCACTCCCACCGCAGCCCGGGCGTTGGCCCGGGCTCAGGTGTTACTGCTTGGCGACGTTGCCGCCTTCCTGCAGGCCCAGGTCAGCCAGTGCCTTGGCGGCAACTTTGGCTGGAACCGGGATGTAGCCGTCCTTGACCACGACTTCCTGGCCTTGCTTGGACAGGATCAGCTTCACGAACTCGGCTTCCAGCGGGGCCAGAGGCTTGTTCGGCGCCTTGTTGACGTAGACGTAGAGGAAACGCGACAGCGGGTACTTGCCGTTCAGAGCGTTTTCTTCGGTGTCTTCGATGAACTCGCCGCCTTCTTTCTTGGCCAGGGCAACGGTTTTCACGCTGGCGGTCTTGTAGCCGATACCCGAGTAGCCGATGCCGTTAAGCGAGCTGCTGATCGACTGCACAACCGAAGCCGAACCCGGCTGCTCGTTGACGTTTGGCTTGTAGTCGCCCTTGCACAGGGCTTCTTCCTTGAAGTAGCCGTAGGTGCCGGACACCGAGTTGCGACCGAACAGCTGGACTGGCTTGTTGGCCAGGTCGCCGGTCACGCCCAGGTCGCCCCAGGTCTTGACGTCAGCCTTGGCGCCGCACAGGCGAGTCGAGGAGAAGATCGCATCGACCTGGGCCATGGTCAGGTGCTTGATCGGGTTGTCCTTGTGCACGAACACGGCCAGGGCGTCCACGGCAACCGGGATAGCGGTTGGCTTGTAGCCGTACTTCTGTTCGAAGGCCTGCAGCTCGTTGTCTTTCATCTTGCGGCTCATCGGGCCCAGGTTGGCGGTGCCTTCGGTGAGTGCGGGTGGCGCGGTGGAGGAACCGGCGGCCTGAATCTGGATGTTTACGTTCGGGTATTCTTTCTTGTAGTTCTCGGCCCACAAGGTCATCAGGTTGGCCAGGGTATCGGAGCCGACGCTGGACAGGTTGCCCGACACACCAGTGGTCTTGGTGTAGCTCGGGATCGCAGGGTCAACAGCGGCAACCGCGTTGGCAGTCGCAACGCCAGCAGCGACAAAGGTCATTGCCGCCATCAAACGCTTCAGTTTCATGCCTTACTCCTAGCAGATAGGTGTGTTAAGTCGGCCAAGTATTGGGAAGCCGTGTGAACACTCTATGGCTGAAATATGACAATTGGATGAAAGGCCAGCATTGAGGTTTGCAGGATGTTGTGGCGAAGGGATTCATCCCCTCGCCACAGGGCTGTTCGGCGCCGCTTAGCGGCCTTTCTTCCAAAGATACCCACCGATCACCATCCCGATGCCGCAGATGATCGCGACGTAATACGCCGGCCCCATCGGGCTTTCTTTCAACAGCAGGGTCACGATCATTGGCGTCAAACCGCCGAAGATTGCGTAGGCCAGGTTGTAGGAAAACGATAGCCCACTGAAGCGCACCACGGCCGGGAAGGCATTGACCATGACGTAGGGCACTGCGCCGATGGTGCCCACCAGCAAGCCACTCAAGGCGTAGAGCGGGAACAGCCACTCAGGGTGAGTGAACAGGCTGTGATAGAAGCCCCAGAACGTGATCAACAACAAACCGCTGCCAAACACGAACACCCGGCCGGCACCAAAGCGGTCGGCTAATACACCGGCGCCAATGCAACCGAAACTCAGGAATACGATTGCCAGGCTATTGGCCTGCAACGCCGTGGTCGGGCTGAAGTGGTGCACCGTCTGCAACACCGTCGGGGTCATCAGGATGACTACGATGACGCCGGCCGACAGCAGCCACGTCAACAGCATGGAAATGACAATGGCTCCACGATGGTCGCGCAGCACGGCGCGCAACGGCACTTCTTCGGCCAAGGCCTTGCGCAATTGCAGTTCGGCAAACACCGGGGTTTCGTGCAGCCAGCGACGCAGGTACACCGAAAACAGGCCGAACACGCCGCCCAGCAGGAACGGGATTCGCCAAGCGTAATCCGCCACTTCCACCGGCGTATAAATGCTATTGATGGCGGTGGCGACCAACGAACCCAACAGAATCCCCGCCGTCAGGCCGCAGGTCAGGGTGCCGCAGGCGTAGCCGATGTGGCGCGCCGGCACGTGCTCGGAAACGAATACCCAGGCCCCCGGTACCTCGCCACCGATCGCCGCCCCCTGGATCACGCGCATCAGCAACAAGAGAATCGGCGCCCACATGCCGATCTGCGCGTAGGTCGGCAACAAACCCATGATCAGGGTCGGCACGGCCATCATGAAAATGCTCAGGGTGAACATTTTCTTGCGCCCCAGCAGGTCGCCGAAGTGAGCCATGATGATCCCGCCCAGCGGCCGGGCCAGATATCCGGCGGCAAAAATGCCAAACGTTTGCATCAGGCGCAGCCATTCGGGCATTTCAGCGGGGAAGAACAGCTTGCCGACCACGGTGGCGAAGAACACGAAAATAATGAAATCGTAGAACTCCAGCGCGCCGCCCAGGGCAGAAAGCGACAGGGTCTTGTAGTCGTTACGGGTCAGCGGACGGGCGGGTTGTGCGGGCGTCGCCGTGCTCGAAGGCGCAGTGGTCATGGCAAGGGTTTCTCTTATAGTCGGTTCTCGGCCCGACAACACTGATGAGAGCCCGGGCAGGTTCGGCACGATAGCAAATTGTTCGAAAAAGCACATAGAGGCGCGTAATTGACAGTCAAAATCAGAACCCAGTGGTCGTCTCGACGTCTATCGCCCGATATACTCGCAACCTTGCGACACTCTGTAAGGGGTTGCTGTGCGAAAACGCCGTTGGTGATGTAGTACAAGATCAGCCGGTTTCGCAGAGTTTCCCTTTGGCGCGCCTTTACGAAAAACGTGACGAACGTGGCAGTTCGGGCTGAATCGTTTTTTACAAAGACGGCTATTCACCTGAAAGACAAGACAGAGTTACGGGTCAGAGGCACCCCCGGCATGATAGAGCTCGAACAAGAAGATCCAATCCCGCAAGGCGACCTGGCCCTGCAAATCACCGCGCTTCCCCGTGATACCAACGGCTTCGGCGACATTTTCGGCGGCTGGCTGGTGTCCCAGATGGACCTGGCGGGCACTGCGATGGCCAGCAAGGTGGCGGGCGGCCGCGTGGCGACCGTGGCGATTGATCGCATGGCGTTCCTGGTACCGGTGGCGGTGGGTGCGCAGTTGTCCTTCTATACCCAGGCGTTGGAGATCGGCCGCAGCTCGATCCAGATGATGGTCGAGGTGTGGAGCGATGATCCGTTGTCCAGCGAATGGCGCAAGGTCACCGAAGCGGTGTTCGTCTTCGTCGCCATCGACGGCAGTGGCCGCACTCGCTCGGTTCCACCACGCGCCCGTTAAACGCGGGGGCCGTTTTGCGGTCCATTGCAGTCCATGTTCCTGAACGAGATGCGTCCCATGCCTACGCCCAATGTCGAAGCCGTCAAACTGGATGAACTGAACGGTTGGCGCATCCGCCACGGTCAGGCCGAGTTGCTGGTGGCCCAGCAAGGCGCGCATATCCTCAGCTATCAGGTGGATGGCCAGCCGCCGCTGATCTGGCTCAATGACCAGGCTACGTTCAAGGCGGGCAAGAGCATCCGCGCCGGTGTGCCGGTGTGCTGGCCCTGGTTCGGCAACCTGACCCGCAACCCCGACAGCATCCAGGCCATGCGCGTCAGCAATGAACCGGCCACGGCCCACGGCCTGGTGCGAGCGATGGATTGGGAATTGAAAGGCATCGAGGCCGTGGGCGAGCGCCTGAAAATCGAATTCATGCTGCCCTACCCGGAAAACGGCCTGCCTGGGTGGCCCCATCAGGTCGACCTGACGCTGACCATCGTGATGGATGAGCAACTGCATATCCGCCTCACCAGCCATAACCGAGGCAGCGAGACCGTCAGCCTCAGCCAGGCGCTGCACAGCTATTTCGCGGTCAGCGATGTGCGCAACGTACAGGTCGACGGGGTCGACGGCCTGGACTACATCGAGACGCTGGACGAGTGGAATACACACACCCAGGCGGGCGACCTGCGCTTCGTCGGTGAAACCGACCGTATCTATCTCGATACCCCACCGACACTGAGCATCGTCGACCCCCATTGGAATCGACGCATAGAACTGACCGCAAGCGGATCACGCTCGGCGGTGATCTGGAACCCCTGGACCGATCGCGCCAAGGCCTTCAGCGACATGGCCGACGATGGCTGGCAGCGCATGCTTTGCATCGAGACGGCCAACGTGATGGATGATGCGGTGACGTTGTTGCCGGACGCCAGCCATACCCTTGGCGTGAGTATTTGCAGCAAGCCGCTCTGACACCGCAAGGCTACTGTGGGAGCGAGCTTGCTCGCGATAGCGGACTGACAGTCAACACCTGCATCGACTGACGTATCGCCATCGCGAGCAAGCTCGCTCCCACAATTGGAACTGTGTCAGGTCAACCGGCCGGTCACAAATCCGCCTCCTGCACCACCCTCACCTTCTCCGCATCCAGCGCATACGCCGCGCTCGCCAGGTCGTTGTCGACCTTCTCGATCTTCAGGGTGCCGGTGACCCACAGCGGCGTATAGATGTCGTCGAGCTTCACGCCCTTAGGATAGCGCACCAGTACCAATTGATTGGGCGGCGGCGGGGGAACGTGGATGCAGGCGCCCGGGTAAGGCACCAGGAAAAACAACGTGCTGCGGCCTTTGGCGTCGGCCTCCAAAGGAACCGGATAGCCGCCAATGCGCAGGTGCTTGTCATTCATTGACGCCACGGTCTTGGTCGAGTACATCACCGCCGGCAAGCCTTTGCTTTGCTTCAAGCCACCTTTTTCAGTGAAGGTGCCACTGGCTTCGGGGGAGTCGTGATCGATCTCGGGCATCGCCTCGAGGGCTTTCTGGTCCGACTTGGGCATCAGTTCGAGCCAGTCGGTTTCCGGTAGCTCGGCGGCGTGGGCCAGGCCACTGCCCAGCAAAAGAAGGGTCAACACTAGACGGCGCATGAAAGGGCTCGGCAATGAATGGAATGAAACGCCGGGCAGTTTAGCCCTCTCCGTGCGCCGCGCGGAGAGGGCTTCATCAGGTTTGATCAGTTTCTTTTGATCAGGCCGTAGATCACCAGCAACACGATGGCACCCACCAGGGCGCCGATGAAGCCAGCGCCTTCGCCGGCCTGATAGATGCCCAGGGCCTGGCCGCCGTAAGTGGCCGCCAACGAACCGCCGATACCGAGCAGGATAGTCATGATCCAGCCCATGCTGTCATCGCCGGGCTTCAGGAAGCGTGCGAGCAGGCCAACGATCAAGCCGATTAAAATGGTTCCGATGATTCCCATGGCATTTCCCTCTGATTGAACGCTAAGCCAAAACCCTGATCGGGTTTTGGCACTTAGCCATGAGAGAGGTTAGCCGATGAATGGTTCCACCGCCGTTGCAGACTATTGTTCGGCGATCAGCGTTTCGACCTTGATGATCTGCTGGGCCAGCGTGGCACGGTCGGCGCAACGCAGGTTGGCGTGGCCAACCTTGCGCCCCACTTTGAAAGCCTTGCCATAGTGATGCAGGTGGCAGTCGGCGATTGCCAGGACTTTCTCGGTGTCCGGCACTTTGCCGATGAAATTCAGCATCGCGCTTTCACCGACCTTGGCGGTCGACCCCAGCGGCAACCCAGCGACCGCCCGCAGGTGGTTTTCGAACTGGCTGCACTCGGCGCCTTCAGTGGTCCAGTGCCCGGAGTTGTGGACACGCGGGGCGATTTCGTTGGCCTTGAGGCCGCCGTCCACCTCGAAGAACTCGAACGCCATCACACCAACGTAGTCAAGCTGCTTGAGCACGCGGCTGGAGTAGTCTTCGGCCAGGGCTTGCAGTGGATGGTCGGTGCTGGCGACGGACAGCTTGAGAATCCCGTCCTTGTGGGTGTTGTGCAC
The DNA here is from genome assembly GCF_052660185.1 of Pseudomonas sp. E102. Lineage (NCBI taxonomy): Bacteria > Pseudomonadati > Pseudomonadota > Gammaproteobacteria > Pseudomonadales > Pseudomonadaceae > Pseudomonas > Pseudomonas sp. E102. Next base: position 5,053,346 of record NZ_CP084025.1, on the reverse strand, counting down.
CAGCGGGTAGAAGCGGATTTCACCGTCGCGGGCACGCACGGCGATGAGCGAGACTTCACCGGTGAACGGCACGAAACCTTCCAGCAGGCAGCCGACGCTGCCCAGCTCGGCAAAGGTGCCGGCGACATCTTCAGGGTTGCGCAGGACTTTCTGGCCCTTGCCGTCGTAACCCAGGGTACGGGTCTTGAGCACGGCCGGCAGGCCGATTGAAGCGACCGCGGCTTCCAGGTCAGCCTGGGACTGGATGTCGGCAAAGGCCGGCGTCGGGATGCCCAGGTCCTTGAACATGTTCTTTTCGAACCAACGGTCGCGGGCGATACGCAGGGCTTCGGCGCTCGGGTAGACCGGGACGAACTGGGACAGGAAGGCCACGGTTTCAGCCGGGACGCTTTCGAACTCGAAGGTCACCAGGTCGACCTCATCGGCCAATTGGCGCAAGTGATCCTGGTCGCCATAATCGGCCCGCAGGTGTTCACCCAAGGCAGCGGCACAGGCGTCCGGCGCCGGGTCCAGGAAAGCGAAGTTCATCCCCAGCGGCGTACCCGCCAGGGCCAACATGCGACCCAACTGGCCGCCACCGATTACACCGATCTTCATTCTTCAACAACCTCAGGCAATGCGTGGGTCCGGATTGTCCAGGACGCTGTCTGTCTGCTCAGCGCGGAATTTTTTCAGCACGGTATGAAATTGGGGATGCTTGGCGCCCAGGATACTCGCCGACAGCAGGGCGGCATTGATCGCGCCGGCCTTGCCGATGGCCAGGGTAGCGACCGGAATGCCGGCCGGCATCTGCACGATCGATAGCAACGAATCGACACCCGAGAGCATCGAGGACTGCACCGGCACGCCCAGTACTGGCAAATGAGTCTTGGCCGCACACATGCCTGGCAAGTGGGCCGCACCACCGGCGCCGGCGATGATCACTTCGATGCCACGCGCGTCGGCTTCTTCGGCGTACTGGAACAGCAGGTCCGGGGTACGGTGGGCAGACACCACTTTCACCTCGTAAGGGATGCCGAGCTTTTCCAGCATATCGGCGGTGTGGCTAAGGGTGGACCAATCGGACTTGGAGCCCATGATCACGCCAACCAGTGCACTCATCGTCGTGCCTCTTCTCTCTGGGCGCCCTGGGGCGCGTCAAAAAACAACAAGCCACGCAGGAAACCGGCGTGGCTTGTTGTACGAATGATGGCCGGATGAACCGACCGAAGGCCGGGCAGTATACCGAAAACGAAGGATTAAACGCACTTTCGCCGACCATCTGCCTTTTGTGCTGAAGCGGTGGTTTTATTGACTTAGAAGTCAATCTTGCAGCACTGCAAATCCCTGTGTGGGAGCGAGCCTGCTCGCGATAGCGGTGTATCAGTCGAGCAAGTATTGCCTGCTAGTCTGCCATAGCGAGCAGGCTCGCTCCCACAGGGTTTGCAGTGCTATCAAGATCCCGTGACACCCTGCACTACCCCACCCTCGAGCTTGCGCCACAGCAACCGCACATTGGCCTTGCGCACCAGGGCGCAGCGGTACAGGCGGATCTCCAGCGGGACATGCCATTGCGCCCCGCCGCAGATCACCAGCTCGCCCCGGGCCAGTTCGTTGCGCACGCTCAGGTGAGGCACCCAGGCGATGCCCAGCCCTTCCAGGGCCATGCTTTTCAGGCTGTCGGCCATGGCCGTCTCGTACACCGTGGTAAAGCGCAGCGCACGCTGGCGCAGCAATTGGTTCACCGAACGCCCGAGAAATGCCCCCGCGCTGTAGGCCAACAGCGGCACGCTGGCTTCGCCTTCGAGGTCGAACAACGGCCTTGCGTGTGGATCGGCCGCGCACACCGGCAACATCTCGGTCTGGCCCAAGTGCAACGAAGGGAAAATCTCTGGATCCATCTGCATGGCTGAATCGGGGTCATAAAAAGCCAGCATCAAGTCACAACCGCCCTCGCGCAAGGCGTGCACGGCATCGCCGACGTTCGTGGCGACCAGTCGCGTGGCGATGTTCATGCCTTCGTTACGCAGTTGAGCGATCCAACGGGGGAAGAAGCCCAGCGCCAGGGAGTGGGCCGCCGCCACCTGGATGACTTCTCCCTGCCCGCCTTCGAGATGATGCAGATGCCGCAGCACTTCGCCCAACTGCTCGACCACCGTGCGCGCCGTCACCAGAAACAACTGCCCCGCCGCCGTCAATTCGATCGGCGTGCGCGAGCGGTTGACCAGCGTCAGCCCCAGCGCCGCTTCAAGGCTGCGGATCCGTCGGCTGAAGGCCGGTTGCGTCACGAAGCGGCGTTCGGCCGCCTGGGAAAAGCTGCGCGTCGCGGCCAAGGCACTGAAGTCCTCGAGCCATTTGCTTTCTAGATTCATTACCGTCCTCCCGAGGGACGCACCAAAACAGGTCACACGCTCGCCGCACTGTCGGCGTCACACGGGCATTATGCCGAATATGCATAGGCCAGTGTTTAACAGCATTGGCCCAAATTTTTCCGAAAGCCTAGGATTCACAGCGTTCCGGCTCTGACCGGGTCCTTATTGAGATGATTTCCATCATGTCCTCCGCTGCATCATTCCGCACAGAAAAAGACCTGCTTGGCGTACTCGAAGTACCGGCGCAAGCGTATTACGGCATCCAGACCCTACGAGCGATCAACAACTTTCGTCTCTCCGGTGTCCCGATCTCGCATTACCCTAAACTGGTGGTCGGTCTGGCAATGGTCAAGCAAGCCGCCGCTGACGCCAACCGTGAGTTGGGCCAGCTCAGCGAAGCCAAGCACGCCGCGATCAGCGAAGCTTGTGCACGGTTGATCCGCGGAGATTTCCACGAAGAATTCGTGGTGGACATGATCCAGGGCGGCGCCGGCACGTCGACCAACATGAATGCAAACGAAGTCATCGCCAACATCGCGCTGGAGGCCATGGGTCACCAGAAGGGCGAATACCAGTACCTGCACCCCAACAACGACGTGAACATGGCGCAGTCCACCAACGACGCCTACCCGACCGCGATCCGCCTGGGTCTGCTGCTGGGCCACGACGCGTTGCTGGCCAGCCTCGACAGCCTGATCCAGGCGTTTGCCGCCAAGGGTGAGGAATTCAGCCACGTCTTGAAAATGGGCCGCACCCAACTGCAAGACGCCGTGCCGATGACCCTCGGCCAGGAATTCCGTGCCTTCGCCACCACCCTGAGCGAAGACCTGGCGCGCCTGAAGACCCTGGCGCCCGAGCTGCTGACCGAAGTGAACCTGGGCGGCACCGCCATCGGCACCGGCATCAATGCCGACCCACGCTATCAGGCCCTGGCCGTACAGCGCCTGGCAACCATCAGCGGCCAGCCGCTGGTGCCGGCCGCCGACCTGATCGAAGCCACCTCCGACATGGGCGCCTTCGTGCTGTTCTCCGGCATGCTCAAGCGCACCGCGGTCAAGCTCTCGAAGATCTGCAACGACCTGCGCCTGCTGTCCAGCGGTCCACGCACCGGCATCAACGAAATCAACCTGCCGGCCCGCCAGCCAGGCAGCTCGATCATGCCGGGCAAGGTCAACCCGGTGATTCCGGAAGCGGTCAACCAAGTGGCATTCCAGATCATCGGCAACGACCTGGCCCTGACCATGGCGGCCGAAGGCGGCCAACTACAACTGAACGTGATGGAGCCGCTGATCGCCTTCAAGATCTTCGACTCGATCCGCCTGCTGCAACGGGCCATGGACATGCTGCGCGAGCACTGCATCGTCGGCATCACCGCCAACGAAGCGCGCTGCCGCGAGCTGGTCGAGCACTCGATCGGCCTGGTCACCGCCCTGAACCCGTACATCGGCTATGAAAACGCCACCCGCATCGCCCGTGTTGCCCTGGAAAGCGGCCGCGGCGTGCTGGAGCTGGTGCGCGAAGAAGGCTTGCTCGACGACGCCATGCTCGACGACATCCTGCGCCCGGAAAACATGATTGCTCCGCGTCTGGTCCCGCTCAAGGCTTGATCGACGCCACCACCGCTCACCAGGTCGAGGGACTAGACACCTCTCACCTTTTGAGGGCTTGGGGACTCGTACCCCAAGCCCTTTTTTTTAACCGTCAACTGAGGCGCCAGCGAAATTTGTAGGAACAAGCCTGCTCGCGACAAACAACGACGCGCTGCCGTTGTACCCCGCGTCGCCAGCCATCGCGAACCGGCTTGCTCCTTCAGGAACCTGACCGAAAGGCCAGGAGATAAAAGGGTTCGTTTCGTCGTATGCACCACAACTGTGCAGACGGGCGTCGCACTGATAGGTATAGTGCCGCCCCTCTTCGCATGGGTGGTCGTCGTCAACGAGGCCTCGAAACATGCGAAAACCGAACTAATAACAAACCCGCGAAGTGGACCGGGACGAAACATCGCCCCCTCTGTCGAGCCGCGTGCCGACGGATGTAACACGATGTTTCCAAATGGCCAGCATTTGCTTTTAACAAAAAACAGCGAGGAATACTCATGCTCGAAGTCATCAACGACTTCCTCTCAGGGAAAGTGCTGATCGCGCTCATTGTCGGGCTCGGTGGCTACTTCACGATCCGCTCGCGTTTCGTCCAGTTCCGTCATTTCTTTCATATGTTCGCGGTGTTCCGTGACAGCCTGAAAAGCAGCACCGACCAGCTCAGTTCGTTCCAGGCCTTGATGCTCAGCCTGGCCGGCCGCGTCGGCGCGGGCAACATCGCCGGTGTCGGCATTGCCGTGACCCTCGGTGGTCCGGGTGCGGTGTTCTGGATGTGGGTGACCGCGCTGGTCGGCATGTCCAGCAGCTTCTTCGAATGCTCCCTCGGCCAGCTCTACAAGCGCTGCGACTCCGAAGGCCAGTACCGTGGCGGCCCGTCCTATTACATCCAGCACGGCCTGCAGAAGCGCTGGTTGGGCATGATCATGGCGTTCCTGCTGCTGATCACCTTTGGCTTCGCCTTCAACGGCCTGCAAGCCCACGCCGTGACTCACTCGTTGAACAACGCCTTTGGCCTCGACACCACCTACACCGGCCTGGGCCTGGCGGTATTGCTGGGCCTGGTGTTCATCGGCGGGATCAAGCGTATCGCCAAAGTGGCCGACCTGCTGGTACCGGTCAAGACCCTGGCGTATATCGCCGTGACCCTCTACGTGATCGTGCTGCAATTCGAACACGTGCCGGGCATGCTGGCGACTATCGTCAAGAGCGCCTTTGGCCTGGACCAGGCTTTCGGTGGCCTGATTGGCAGCGCCATTGTCATGGGCGTCAAGCGTGGCGTATTCGCCAACGAAGCCGGCCTGGGCAGCGCGCCTAACGTCGCGGCCGTTGCGTCCGTCGAGCACCCGGTCGCCCAAGGCGTGGTCCAGGCGTTCAGCGTGTTCCTGGATACCTTCGTGATCTGCACCTGCACCGCGCTGCTGATCCTGTTGTCGGGCTTCTACACCCCAGGCTTCGAAGGCGACGGCATTGCCCTGACCCAGAACTCCCTGGCGGCCGTGGTCGGTGACTGGGGCCGGGTCTTCATCTCCGTGGCCCTGTCGTTGTTCGTCTTCACCTCGATCCTCTACAACTACTACCTGGGCGAAAACAACCTGCGCTTCATGCTGGGTGAAAACCGCAAGGCGCTGATGGCGTATCGCACCCTGGTCCTGGCACTGATTTTCTGGGGCGCCATCGAGAACCTGGGCACCGTGTTCGCATTCGCCGACATCACCATGACCCTGCTGGCGTTCGTGAACCTGATCGCGCTGTTCCTGCTGTTCAAAGTCGGCATGCGCATCCTGCGCGACTACGACGACCAGCGCTCGGCCGGCATCAAGGTGCCTGTCTTCGATTCGAGCAAGTTCCCTGACCTGGACCTGGACCGCAAAGCCTGGCCAGCGAGCCCGTCGGCGCCTGCCGCCGATTCCGGCAACGCTCCGGCAAGCCTGGCTGCAGCGCAACGCTGATCAACGGTCTGTTGGAAAAAAACCGGGCGCATCCCCTGCGTCCGGCGTGACACAACATAAGGTCGGCGTCATGCTCGACCTTATGTTGCGGCAGCGAGTGAAGCTGCTGTTTTCGTCCTCGGAGAACTTCCCATGAATGCCTCGACCTATCCTGCCGCCCAGCACGTCATGGTGCTCTACACCGGCGGCACCATCGGCATGCAAGCCAGCGCCAACGGCCTGGCCCCGGCATCCGGCTTCGAAGCGCGGATGCGCGACTACCTGCACAGCCAACCCGAACTGGTCGTGCCCCAGTGGCGCTTCCGGGAAATGGCACCGCTGATCGACAGCGCCAACATGACGCCAGCGTACTGGCAGCAACTGCGCGAAGCGGTGGTCGATGCCGTGGATGTGCAAGGCTGCGACAGCGTGCTGATCCTCCACGGCACCGACACGCTGGCCTACAGCGCCGCTGCGATGAGCTTCCAGTTGCTGGGCCTGCATGCGCGGGTCTGCTTCACCGGTTCGATGCTGCCCGCCGGCGTGACCGACAGCGATGCCTGGGAAAACCTCAGCGGCGCGCTGGTCGCCCTGGGCCAAGGCCTGGCGCCGGGCGTACACCTTTATTTCCACGGTGAACTGCTTGCGCCGACCCGTTGCGCGAAAGTGCGCAGCTTCGGCCGTCATCCGTTCAAGCGTCTGGAACGTCAGGGCGGGGGCATCAAGGCGGCTTCCCTGCCAACGCAGCTGAATTACAACCAGCCCAAACACTTGGCGAATGTCGCGGCGCTGCCGCTGTTTCCCGGCATCGGTGCCGAGATCATCGATGGCCTGCTGGGCAGCGGCATCCAGGGCCTGGTGCTGGAGTGCTACGGCAGCGGCACCGGGCCGAGCGACAACCCGGCGTTCCTCACCAGCCTGGCACGGGCGCGGGACAGCGGCGTGGTGGTCGTGGCGGTGACGCAGTGCCATGAAGGCGGCGTCGAGCTGGACGTGTACGAAGCCGGCAGCCGTTTGCGCGGCGTTGGCGTGCTGTCCGGCGGCGGCATGACCCGCGAGGCGGCGTTCGGCAAGTTGCAGGCATTGATTGGCGCGGGGTTGCCGGTGGATGAGGTTCGCCGGCTGGTTGAGCTGGATCTGTGTGGCGAGTTGATCTGACGCTCTGTTAACCCCGTGGGAGCGAGCTTGCTCGCGATAGCGGCAGCCAGTCGACGTCTGCCTCGACTGACACACCGTCATCGCGAGCAAGCTCGCTCCCACAAGGTTTAGTGGCCGCTTTGCGGTCCTGGGCCGGCATACAACTTGCTCCGTCTCCCGTCTCCCCAGGCTGGAAACGGACCATGTTGCATTCCCACCTCACCACCCTCAACGCCGTCTCCCTGGTACTCGATGCCTTCAAGCACGATGGCCTGCCCAGTGATGCATTGCTGGCCGGCAGCGGCATCAGCACGGCGGACTTGAGCCGGGCCGACACGCGCATCACCACCAACCAAGAGATGCAGGTCTGTGCCAACGCCGTGGCCCTCAAGCGCGACATTGGCTTGGAATTGGGGCGTAACATGCACGTTTCTTCCTACGGCATGCTGGGATACGCCCTGCTCACGAGTGCCACCTTAGGTGACGCTTTGCGCCTGGCGTTGCGCTACCCGGCGCTGTTGGGAACACTCTTCGAGCTGGCCTTGGAGGACGACGGCGAGCACATCTGGCTCAGCGCCGGCGACTACCGGGAGAACCCGGCCCTGGCGGTGTTCAACGCCGAGTTCTGCATGGTGTCGCTGAAGGTGATCTGCAACGACCTGCTCGGTCACCCGCTGCCCTTGCGCGCGGCGCGCTTCGAACACTCGGCGCCGGACTACCAGGCGCGCTACGCCTACCTGTTCGACTGCCCGGTGCGCTTCGACAGCTTCGACAACGCCTTCGCCTTCGATCGCCACTGGCTGGAACAACCCTTGCCGCTGGCCGACCCCATCACCCATCAAGCCATGGCCGAACGTTGCCGGCGGCAAAACACTGAATTCACCGGCCGCCAAGCCTGGCTGGGACGAATCCGCCAACTGCTCGGCGCGCAACTGGACGCCGCCCCGGGCCTGGAAGGCCTGGCCGAGCAAATGAACTGCTCGGCGCGCACCCTGCGCCGGCACCTCAAGGACCTGGGTTGCAGCTATCAAGAACTGCGCGATGAACTGCGCTTCGAGCGGGCCAAGCAGATGCTCTGCGAGGATCAGCTGCCGATCTACCGGATCGCCGAACTGCTTGGCTTCAGTGAAACAGCGAGCTTTCGCCATGCCTTCGTGCGCTGGAGCGGCGTGGCGCCGAGTCGGTTCAGGGCGTGAAAGTTGGCTTCAACACGATCCCCGTGGCGAGGGAGCTTGCTCCCGCTCGGCGGCGTAGCCGTCGCAAACCGGCTGACGCGGATTATCTATAGAAACGCGTTGGATCGGTTGGGGCGGCTTCGCCCCCCAGCGGGAGCAAGCTCCCTCGCCACGGGTTGTGAAACTGCGAACCCGTCCACGCCCCGAATCGGCTCACACCCGCGCCAACAAGGGGCGATTTACGGTCAAACCTTTTGGCCATTTCGATCCCCTTTTGGCCTCTCCTGCCGTTCTCCGAAACGCTTCGCGCCGCAAGACTGTGTTCCAACGAATCAGCCCTGCGGAGAACAAGAATGCTGACGATCTACTCAGACGATCACCACCTGCACCACGGACGCTGCGAATTGATGGATGGGCAGTTGATGCCCTGTTTCGAAATGCCGTCCCGGGCCGACCATGTGTTGGAGCGGGTCAAGGCTCGGGCGTTGGGGCCGGTGGAGGCGCCGAAGGACTTCGGCCTCGCGCCGATCCAGCGTGTCCACAGCCCGGCGTACCTGGAATTTTTCAAAGGCGCCTGGGAGCGTTGGACCGAGTTCAATCGCGACGGTGACCTGCTGCCCTACACCTGGCCGGCCCGCACCTTGCGCTCGGTGATCCCGACCAGCCTGCACGGCCAGCTCGGCTATTACAGCTTTGATGGAGGAGCGCCGATTACCGCCGGTACCTGGCAAGCGGCGTACAGCGCAGCCCAGGTCGCCCTCACCGCCCAGGCCGACATCCAGCGTGGCGCCCGTAGCGCCTTCGCGTTGTGTCGCCCACCGGGACACCACGCTGCAAGCGACTTGATGGGTGGTTATTGCTACCTCAACAATGCCGCCATCGCAGCACAGGCCTTTCTTGACCAGGGGCACAAAAAGGTTGCGATCCTCGACGTGGACTACCACCACGGCAACGGCACCCAATCGATTTTCTACGAGCGCAGCGACGTGCTGTTCGCGTCGATCCACGGCCACCCGGAGGCCGAGTTCCCATTCTTTCTGGGCTACGAAGATGAGCGCGGCGAAGGTGCCGGCGCGGGCTTTAACTTCAACTACCCTTTGCCGGCGGGCTCGGGTTGGGAAACCTGGAGCGCCGCGCTGGAGCAAGCCTGCGGCGAAGTCCAACGCTACGATGCCGATGTCATCGTCGTGTCTCTGGGCGTGGACACCTTCAAGGAAGATCCGATCTCGCAATTCAAGCTCGACAGCCCGGATTACCTGGCGATGGGCAAACGCATCGCCGCCCTCGGCAAACCGACCTTGTTCGTGATGGAAGGCGGCTACGCAGTGGCAGAAATCGGCATCAACGCCGTGAACGTCCTTGAAGGTTTCCAAAGCGCCCAATGAGGAACAACAGCATGAACAGACTCAAGCGTTTGATGGCCCCGGCCCTGTGCGCCGCGCTGCTGTGTGGCGCCGCTCAGGCCGAGGAGCGCACATTGCGCGTCTACAACTGGTTCGACTACATCACGCCCAGGGCCTTGGATGACTTCAAGGCGCAGAACAGCCAGGTCAAGCTGATCTACGACATTTTCGACACCAACGAAGCCCTGGAGGCCAAGTTGCTGACGGGCAACGCTGGCTACGACGTGGTGGTGCCGTCCAACGTGTTTCTGGCCAAGCAGATCGAAGCCGGGGTGTTCCAGCCCTTGGATCGCAGCAAGCTGCCGAATTGGAACCACCTCGATCCCAAGCTGATGAAGCTGATCGAGGCCAACGACCCAGGCAACAAATTCGCCGTGCCTTACATGTACGGCACCATCCTGATCGGCTTCAACCCGGACAAGGTCAAGGCCGCGCTGGGTGAAAACGCGCCGGTGGACAGCTGGGACCTGATCTTCAAGGAAGAAAACATCAGCAAGCTCAAGCAGTGCGGCGTGGCCTTGCTCGATTCGCCGTCGGAAATCCTGCCCCTGGCCTTGCAGCACCTAGGCCTGGACCCCAACAGCAATAAGCCGGCGGACTACGCCAAGGCCCAAGCGCTGCTGTTGAAGATTCGGCCCTACATCACCTATTTCCACTCCTCCAAATACATGGCGGATATCGCCAACGGCGATATCTGCGTGGCCGTCGGTTATTCCGGCAGCTTCTCCCAGGCGGCCAACCGCGCCAAGGAAGCCAAGAACGGCGTGACGGTGGACATGCGCCTGCCCAAGGAGGGCGCGCCGATCTGGTTCGACATGCTCGCCATTCCTAAAGGGGCGAAAAACCCGGACGACGCCTACACCTTCATCAATTACTTGTTGCAACCGCAGGTGATCGCGCCGATCAGTGATTTTGTCGGTTATCCGAACCCGAACAAAGACGCTACCGAAAGCGTCGACCCAGCGATCCGCGGCAACTCCAACCTGTACCCGACCGAAGCGGCCATGGCGACGCTGTATACGCTTCAACCGTTGCCGAGGGATGCCGAGCGCGCACGCACGCGAGCCTGGACGCGAATCAAATCCGGCCAGTAACCACGTCGTATCGGCGCCAAGGTCATACGTCGGCCTATACATAGTTACCACCTCCCCCAGTCCGTGCCTCCCTAACATGAAAAACCCGAAGCGTTCGGCTTCGGTTTTTTCATGTTCAAGGAGGGACACGCAAATGGCACTCGACTCGACCGACACAGACCCTACGTCCGATACAAGCATCAAGGCAGCATTGCTCAACCAATTGCTAGCAGGCCCCACCTACCCGGAAGTGGCCGCCGGGCTCCTGCAAGGTGCGCTCAAGGACCTTTACCCGTCCTTGGACCTGGACCCCTACACAACCGTCCTCGCCGAACCGGCCTGGGACATCGTCGACGGTGAAATCGTAGCGCTGCCAACCCGTTATGAATCACTGAGCAACTTACTGGCCGATCAGACAGGCCAAGAAAATCCGAGCTTATTGATCGAAGGTTTGCACTTCCTGACCCGGCTGCCGATTACCGAACCCGAAGTGCACTTGCCGGTGCGCATCGAGCAAATCGGAAGGTTGATCAATGAGCTGGCGCCCGCGATGTTGAAGGCCAACCAGGAACAACAACTGGCGTACTGGAACATGCCATTCGCTCATTACGGTGCCCGCTGGCATGAGCTGTCCAATACCTTGCGCAAATTCTGGGACGTACGGCAAATCAAGGGCTGGACGGCGGACGAATGTGCCATGGCCAGGCAACTTTACCTGTACCCCGACCCGCAAGACCGTAAGGATAAATCCCAAAGCCACGCGTACCTGGTCGACGTCGATGCAGTCGCTGACAATCTGGTCACCCGCTTGAACGAAAACTCACTGGTCGTCCTGATCGGCCAGATCGATGACAAGGAGGTGATCCTTACGCACTCGTTGTATGGCGGTTATGAGAAATTCGAGACACGTGACGCATTGGGCCAGGCCATTGCCGGTCATCTGTCGCTCTCTCACCCCACCACCTCGATACGCTGGCGGCTCTATGAGCCGTGTGGAAACATTTTTGACAGCAAGGCGTGTGGACTGATTGGTGTGCAGGTCAAGGTGCTCGGAAACCCACCCGCGGAGTCGGACGCTGTCGCTGCGGAGCCCGAAATACCCATCAGTGGAATCGCGGTCGGACCAGGCGAGGCATGGTTCAAGCAGCAGATACCCGATTGGTTACGCAACGCACCAGTAGCCGACCAGACGTTGTTCGCTCAATACATGAAAAACCTGTCGGCGCTATGCAGTTCCCACGCCGGCGAAACCTACCTGGATGATATCCCTTCGATCAAGGACTACGCGTCAAATGCCTTGAAAACCCAGATGCAATCCGACCACAGCGATGTTTCGACTCTGAAACCGGAAACAATCGTCATCGAGATAACAAGCCCGGTGGTCTGGGGGACCTTTGTCGTTCCGTTCAAGTTCGACACAACCGAGTTCAACTTGATCGATCTCGCCTTGCAAAACCTGATTGCGCTTCCTCAGGGCAATAAAACCGTGAAGTCCGTGGACGGGACCGAGCTCCCCGAATGGGTGACGGTGGACTATCTTGAGCGCCTTATTACCCAGGTCGATATCGGTCGCGTCTATCCAGAGCTGATCAAACGAAAACTACTCGACGATCCAACGCAATCGTCCCGTCGAGAGCGCCTGTTCAGTTCACAGCTACGCATACAACTGCCCATGCTTGCGCTGGAAAGTAAATTGAAGGGGCTGGGCGATATCGATGATCGCGGCTGTCGTTACGTCGCGGCGCTGATGGAGCCGCTGGAAGCCGACCGCAAGGTTGATGGGCAAGCCATTGTCCTGCGCAAGCTGGCGTTCGTGCCAGAGTTGCAGCTCGGTATTTCCGAGGACATCGTGGCCAATATGTTCGTGATCGGCCCGCAGACACCCGGCGCCGGGCCCTGCCTGCTTTACCGCCCGTTGCTCGAACCGCAGCTGCGCCAGTTTCCCTCGTTCAGCAACCTGCTATATGGCATCAGACAGTCGGCTGCGTTGCGCCAATCGGTGCTGGCGTGGCTGCCCGATGGCGTACGGGACACTTACAGCCGGCTGGTGTTCCCGGGCGCCCTGCCTTCGCCCTGGGCCGCCGTGGAGTTCGTGGCGAACCCCATCACTTCATTAGCCAGCGCGGGGCCCATCACCTTAAGCGACGAATCCCTGGGGGCCGATTTCATTCCGCTGCTGTTCAAGGCCAACGCCAACGCCCTGGCGACACTCGCCGATAAACAGTCGGTTTCCAATAGCGAGAGCCGTTGGAAGTCGTTCAAACAGACGGGTTGGCTGATTTTCAATCTGGCGTTGCCCTATCTCGGCACCACGGCGAACACCGCGATCTGGCTCTGGCAAATACTGGAGGACGTGGACCGAATAGCGCAGGACGACGGAGAGCGCAAGGGCCAGCCCAAGTGGGAGATCGTCGTTGATTTACTGTTGAACGTAGCGTTAGGCGTGGCCAATATTGCTATCGATCGTTCCAAAGCCGGCAACCGCGAGCGACCAACAGAAGCGCCTGAGGTGGCCCCGAAAGCAAATGTGCCAACACCCTTACCCAAACTCAGCATCGAGACACTTTCGCCACTCGTTCAAGAAGAACTGTCACAAGAGCACTACGAGGTCATCCATACCAGCGGCGCCTTGATGGATAAATCCGGCAGTCACGCTGGGCTTCTCGCCAGCTTCAGCATCGATGCGCCCGATAACCTCGGACAACCCCAGAGCGAAGGCGTGCACAAAGGCCTCTACTCGAAAAATGGGAAGTGGTACGCAAAGCTGGCTAGCCAATACTTCGAGGTCAGCGTCAAGGACGAGCCGGTCAGCATCATCAAGGACACACGTCCCGGCCCTCCCTTGCTTCGGGATGAGCGTGGCCAGTGGCAAGTCGATAGCCGCTTGCGATTAAGGGGCGGCGGATCGAAAGGCGTCAGGCAGGAAGTCGTCGTCGCGGCACAACGCCGCAACCTCGAATTGCTTGCCGAACTCAAAAAATTTGAAGAAAGCAGAACGTATAACGAATGGGCGCTGAATATCGGTGCTCAAAACATGGAGCGGGCATCGGCCGATACCAGGGACATTTTTGCTGAAGCTTATAGAGTCTCCCTGCAAACGCAGCGGCAAAACTATGAACGGGCATTGAGCGCTTTGATGGAGTGGCCGGTCTTCCAGGCGAGGCCGGATGCTCCGCGCGTGAGCCTTGGTTACCTGAACGCGCAAATAAATTTCACTTTCGCTGACATGGACATATTGCGGGAACAATTTCTGCCCGCCATGGCGCAGGCGAGGGACATGATCACCCCTCGCTTCCAAATGCGCGAGCAACGACACGTCGATGCTGCCAACAGCATGATTCAGCTCGGTGACAACATGATCGAGCGTCTGGAATATATTGAGACACGCTTTTCCAAGCTCAAGAAACTCGGGCTCGGAGGCTTTGAGTTTGTGCGCGAATACCGCAGAAAAATGCCTTCCTACACCAGCGACGATCTACGAATTCTTCAATTGGAAATGTATCGCCACCTCTGCCTGACCCTCGACAGCGTTAAAACAATGCCCGAAGGTTGGCTGGAGATTGACCGACTGATCGACAATGCGATGGTGGCCTTCCAAACCTTGCGCGAGGCGCTCGATGAAACGACCAAGATCCGGCTGGACGAACAAATCGATGCACTCGGCAGCCTGACGGAACAGTTCACGGCCATCCAAGAGCACCTGGACTACATGGGAAACGAATACCAGGACAGTGCTAACACTCAACAACTCAAGCATCTGGGTAATCGAATAACCAAGGCAAAAGAGCGAGCGTTGCGTCATCTGGCCAAGGCCCTCGACGAGCGAAGCAATGAAAGACAATCGCTGACTGTGCATGAGGAACGCCCCCGCTCCAGGAGGAAATTCATCAGAGGCCGCTTCTGGGGAGTCGTCAGCGGCGTGGCTCGCCTGTCCAGCTCGTACGAAGAAACGGGTTGGGTCGAGGTGAGGAATCCGTTATCCGGTGAAATGATTGCTTTGTTCCACCGTAAGGAAACCGGTGAATGGGTCCCCCATATCGAGGCCAACGAACCTCCGGCGATCCCCGCTCTGAAAACCAGCGTCAAGAAAGGCAAAGCCCTGATCAAAGGACTCTCTGCCTTCAAAACACAAGTCCAAGATGACGTGCAGCAGCCAGACCGTACACCGTCCGGTATTTCATTGATCATGGGCGCCCATGCGAGCCGGTTCGATACAGTCGCCAATGCAATCGAAAAGGCGCTCGACCGGGCCAGGAACGAAACGGTCGAACTTGCGCCAGAAGAACGGAGTTCCGCCGAATCCTTGCGATTGCAGCTCAAGAGCGAAGCGACGGCGCTACGCGCCGAGGAACACGACACCGTACTGGGGCTCGTCAAACGAAGCCCGCCCAACATGAGCGGCGTCACTTGGCTGAACGAACGAAACCTCATCCACGTGACTAAACGAATCAACCGAAAGCGCATCAAGACCCCGGTGGGAAAGAGATACCTTGACCGGTATGAAATTCAGGACAAGCAAAGCGGCAAGCCGCTATGGTTCGCGGACTTTCACTACTCCACCTTTTGGGGGGTCGACCTTAAGTTTCTTTCGGCACACCTGAGAACCCCTGAGCAGGCCAAGTCAGGCATGGCAGACATCTCCTTGGATGGATTGAACCAACGTCAATTGATTGATCGTTACCGCAGCGAAATTGCCGTGGATCAGGCCATACAGGTGTTCTTTCCAAAGAAACGGCCATGAAGCCGAGCCTGGCCTGCGATTGATGTCCCGGCCGCGGGCCGTCAGACATCCCAGGCCTTAGCCAGGCTCGCCAGCGCCGTGCCGATCGCCGCGGGCGGGACTGCCGCGAACCCCAGCACCAGCCCGGCGCGGAGCTGCGCAGGCGTCGTAGGCAACCAATAGCCGCTCAGGCCATTGATCTCCACGCCGACGCTGGCTGCCTTGGCAATCAGTTCCCGTTCACGCTCGATGCTCTCCACCGGTACCGTGACATGCAGCCCGGCGACGACCGTGGGCATGGCGCCAACACCCTCGACAGCCTTGGGCCAACCCGCCAACAGCGCATCCCGCCGAGCCAGGGCCGCCCGACGCATGCGCCTGATGTGTCGCTGGAAATGCCCGGCGGCCATGAACTCGGCCATCACGGCCTGGGTGCTGACTTCGGAGTGGCGAACATCCACGGCGCGTCGTCGTGCGAAGGCGTCGACCAGGCCCGGCGGCAACACCAGATAACCCAGGCGCAGGGCCGGGAACGCCACCTTGCCGAAGGTGCCGACGTAAAGTACCCGCCCCTGGCGATCCAGCGCGGCCAAGGGCGCCAGCGGCGCGCCGCTGTAGCGGTATTCGCCGTCGTAATCATCCTCGACGATCCAGCCGTCGTTGCGTTCGGCCCAACCCAGCAGCTCCAGCCGCCGCGCAAGGCTCATGACCACCCCGGTCGGGTATTGATGGGAGGGCGTGACATAGGTCAGCCGACAATGGCTCAACGCCGCGAGCGCCGCGCAATCCAAGCCATCGCTGTCCACCGGCACGCCTCGGACGTCGGCTCCAGCCACCGCAAACGCATGCCCCGCAGCGCGATAACCTGGGTTTTCCACCGCCACCACGTCACCGGGATCTACCAACAGCTGTGCACAAAGGCTGATGCCCTGCTGCGCGCCGCTGGTGATCACAATTTGTTCAGCCGTGCACTGCAGGCCCCTCGAACTGCGCAGGTAAGCCGCAATCAGGCCACGCAAGCGTTCGTCTCCTTGAGAATCGCCGTAGCACAGCTGTTGAAGATCCGGCTTGCGCCAGAAAGCCCCGTTCAGCTTGGCCCAGACATCAAAAGGGAACAGGTCGAAGGCCGGCACACCCACCCGGAATGCACGCGGTGGTCCCGCCGGCGGCTGGGCCAGATGATGCTTTTCGACACGTAGCAGCGCGTCGCTGTGGATAACTTTACTGGATGGGCCCACAGGTAAATCGAGCCATTCTGTGGATAAACCTGTGGGTAAGTCTGTTGAAAAGACTGTGGATGCTTTTGTGGATAATTTCTTCAGCGGCAACGCCACTGCGGACAGATTCGCCACATAGGTTCCGTCACCGACGCGTCCTTCGATAAAACCTTCGGCATAGAGCTGGTCGTACGCACGCACCACGCTGTTGCGGGAAATGGACAAGGCCGCCGCCAGGTCGCGGCTAGCTGGCAGACGGGTGCCGCTTGCCAGGCGACCATCCAGGACGCGGGCCCGCAATGCCTGATAAAGCTGCCGGCTGAGCCCGTGGCGGCGATCCAGTTCGATTCCAGCGGGGTTGAACGACAGCGGCGGCACGGGGTTGTTCATCACACAGCCTCAGGAATGGACCTATCAAACTGGCCTGGAGTGGCTCTTACAACAGACCAATAGCCTGCCTAGGATGCTGGCATTCGCCAAGGAAAAACTTTCATGTACAACCCAAAAGCCTTCGCCGTCCAAGACATACCCCAGTTACATCAAATGATGAACGATTGCCGCTTGGCCGTACTGGTCACCCAGGGTGAACACGGCCTACAGGCCAGCCACTTGCCGCTGCTGCTGGATA
The DNA here is from genome assembly GCF_052660185.1 of Pseudomonas sp. E102. Lineage (NCBI taxonomy): Bacteria > Pseudomonadati > Pseudomonadota > Gammaproteobacteria > Pseudomonadales > Pseudomonadaceae > Pseudomonas > Pseudomonas sp. E102. The sequence goes on along the minus strand of NZ_CP084025.1, from coordinate 5,036,116 downwards.
CGCGACAGGGTCCCCACGGAAGCCTGCGCGGGCACATGGCCCGGGCCAATCCGCAATGGCGCGACCTGGAGGCCGGGGCCGAGGCCCTGGTGATATTTCCCGGCGCCGATGCCTACGTCAGCCCGGGCCTGTACCCCAGCAAGGCCGAACACGGCAAAGTGGTGCCGACCTGGAACTACCTGGCCGTACATGCCTATGGCACAGCCGAAGTTTTCAGCGACGCCCATCGCCTGCGCGAGGTGGTCGGCGCCCTCACCGAACGTCACGAAACCGGCCGCGCCCAACCCTGGAAACTCGATGATGCACCGGCCGAGTACGTCGAAGCGATGCTCAAGGCCATCGTTGGTTTTTCGCTGCCTATCCAGCGCTTGGAAGGCAAACGCAAGCTCAGCCAAAACCGCAGCCCCGAAGATATCGCCGGAGTGCGCAACGGTCTCGCCACGAGCACCGATCCGCAAGATCAGGCGCTGTCACGCCTGATGCCTGATGCATCCACCAAGGAGTGAACATGAGCCACACCGAGATCCGCCTCGTCACTGCTGAAGACCACGCTGCCTGGCTGCCGCTATGGCAGGCTTACCTACGGTTCTACAACACCGAACTGCCGGAAGCGGTGACCCACAGCACCTGGCAGCGCCTGCTCGACGATCGCGAACCAACCCACGGCGCCCTCGCCTGGCACGGCGATACGGCGGTGGGCCTGGTGCATTTCATTTACCACCGCTCGAACTGGAGCATAGAGAACTCCTGCTACTTGCAGGACTTGCTGGTGACCGAGCAAAGTCGGGGCACCGGTGTTGGTCGGCAATTGATCGAATTCGTCTATGCCACGGCCAAGGCCGACGGTTGTGCCAAGGTCCACTGGCTGACCCACGAGACCAACACGACCGCGATCCAACTCTACGAACGCATCGCCGAACGCCCAGGCTTCATTCAATTTCGCAAAGCCTTGTAAGGAGCACTGCATGTCGACCCCGCTTACCGATTGGAAAGGTGTCTCGGCGCCATCTACGCGCTTGCTCGAAGGGCGATTCATCCGCCTGGAAAAACTCGACCCGGCGCGTCATGCCGAGGGTCTTTGGCAAGCCCTCGAAGGCCCCGGGGCCGATCCGAAACTCTGGGACTACTTGCCCTACGGTCCCTTCAAGGTTCGTGGCGACTTCGACGCCTGGCTGGACAACCATGCAGCCAACACCGACCCGTATTTTTTCAGCGTGATCGACCGTGCCAGCGGCGAGGTGCAAGGGATCCTCAGCCTGATGTCCATCGTGCCGGCCCACGGCCGCATCGAGATCGGCCACGTCACTTTTGGCGCGCCGATGCAGCGATCGCCGAAAAGCACCGAGGCGGTTTATCTGCTGGCCAAGGAGTCGTTCGCCCTCGGCTACCGTCGCCTCGAATGGAAGTGCAACAACGGCAACGCCCGCTCCAAATATGCCGCCGAGCGGCTGGGCTTCACGTTTGAGGGGGTGTTCCGCCAGCACATGGTCGTCAAGGGCCAGAACCGCGACACGGCGTGGTATTCGATGCTCGACTCGGAGTGGCCGGCGATCGGAGCGGCATTTGAACGATGGCTGAGCGAAGAAAATCAACGCGAAGGCGGGCAGGTCCGAAGCTTGGCTGCTTGCCGTTGAGCAAGAGCAGATGGCTATCGCGAGCGGCCTTGCGATAGCCATTGTTGCATCACTCTTTATATATCTTGTATTGCCATGCCCAGTCCGGTATCCGGTTATAACAACCCACGTATTCGGCAAACATCAAAAGACTGTGTTCCGCTCGATTCGCAGTAAAGTCGAAGCGATAGAGATGATTCAGTACCTGCGCCGAGGTCGTGGGGTCGGCAAAGACTCTGTCAATCAGCTGATGCGCGCGTGCCACATCCTGCTGCAGAGCATTGATCAATGCCGATGTGAAATTCGCTTCGGAGTTCAATGGGCGAACCTGCCCAAGCGCGTCGTAAATATTCAAGTCACTGTAGTTCGGGCTGATCAACTCTCTCCAAATACTCCTGGCCTCCTCCCGGGTAAAATTGTCTGTAAGATTAGCTAACAGATTCGGAGTATCGAGCAAAACAAGAACTTTGGAGTCCGACGGAAACTCACCAGGAGCGCTCAACACCCTGACAATATCCGCCATGCCGATATCCAGTGCACTTGCCGATCGAGGTTCCAAAAAACGGATAAAAGCCATTAGCGCCGCTGAATGCATGTTAAGGACCTGCACCGTCTGGTCAGTCAGCAGATGAATCCATCCGATATCGATATTGGCTGTTTCCAACAGCTCCTGAAGTCGGGTTCCTGCATACCTGGCAACAAAATCCAGCTTCGAGGGACTGAGCGCCGGATGACTTATCCATCTGGAGAACACGGATACCGGCAGCGCACCGCCGAGGTTGCTTGCGATCACACGAGAGACGAGGAGTCGCTCGGCCCTGGCCAACAATCCACCTCTATTGCGAAGAGCCCCTCGAAGCAAGCCCACTGTCCGCTCGACCACTCTTTGATAACGGAAAAGATCCAACACATTGCTGTGCGCGATATTGCTATAGGGGCTTCCCTTGAGGGTATTGGCGATCTCGGCCAATTGGCTTGGTTGTACCAGTTCCCTACCGTTAAGGAGTCCTCTCACATCGCCAGCAACCGCCTCGTCATGCAGGACATAGGCCCTCGTGTTCTTGGGATAAAAACTTGAAAAATCCTTAATACTGACTCCGTACTCGAGCAAGATATGAATGGAATCCCGACTCAACTCAAGATACCCGTCCCTCATCAGTGAATCTAACATTCGCTGACTGTAATCACCGACCAGCGTCATCTCCAGGAATTCCTCGACGGTCCTTTTCTGGGTAGGCGTGTAGGGCGTATATGACGTCGCCAATCCATACTCAGGCCGCGGCGGTGTCAGTTGCTCGATTTGTTTGAGGAGGAGCTTCGAAGGCGTTATACCGATGGCGGTTGTTTGCGCGAGCCGCGCCAGATTTAACCGGAGCGACTCGAACAGCGCATGTGGATTGCGCGCCCCAGCGAGCAGCCCGGCTAAATACTCCAAGCTCTCCCTGCCCAGCAGGCTTACAAGCGTAGACTCCATTCCCGTCAGTTCCCGATTCGCCTTGGCGACTGCCTTCTTCACCCGGAAAATTGACTGCAGCGTCGGGCCGCCGGCCTGCTGAACTTCCAAATGGCGAAACGATTCACTGTTTCTGCGAATGTAGCGGGTCGCCGTTTGGCGCAAGCGCGTTGAAGTGAAAACGACCCTCCCCTCAAGTTCGTTCAAGCCCCTGGACACGGCCAAGAAGAAACAATTGCCCCGGCCTTTGATTTCAGTGACACCGCCGGCCTGGACCAGGTCATAGTGGTTGTCGTTTTTGCGCCTCACCACAACATCCGTGCTGAAGTCCGGACTCCCCGACAGACGTTCCACTCCTGTATGGCGCGAGAACCGCAAGCGGGAGTCGGGCCTTCCGGGTCTTACGTCAATGATGACCAATCTGCGGTTTTGCGGCCAGATCGGTAGATGGGGCACGAGCTCCGGAACGATATCCATCAGGGGGATGTTCCATTCACCAGGCTGTTCTAACTCAGCAATCATCTCCTCCAGCGTCTGGCCACGATTTTCGGAACTTGAAGGGCCAGGTTGCGAGGACTGCCTCGTTGGACGTTTACCACCGCCTCCCCGGCCGAACCCCACCGCGCGCCATTCTCCATCGGGCAATCGCGCCACGGTGCTCCTTGTCACCCCGCTGAAGCGAATGCTCGACCCCGTGACCGGATCGACCAGGGTCGCCTCGGTTGCATTGAGCTTCGTACTGTCGTGAACCCGAAACACCGTCCCTTCCGGTTGTCGCACATACACGGAGCGAGCGGTGACGGTGCCCGTCGCCGCGTCCCGGACGCTGGCGCGGTAAAACCCACCGGCGTCCGGTGTAAGCCCCTGTATAACCGAGCTGTCATTGACCGCATAACGGCTGTAGATCGCTTGTTCCAATGGCAATCCGGTCGACCCATCGTGTCTATGCAGGCTGGCCATTACCCCCTGGGAGAAAGATCGGCTTCGTGAGGGTCCCACCACACCGGTGATCGGGCGCCGTGCGATGCCGGTACCGAGCAGGTACCGAACGATGTTCAGGTGCATTGGAATCTGCCCGGTCTTGGCCACCCATGAATACATCCGTAAGGCGGCATAACCGGGCACAAAAAAACGAAACCACATCGAGGAGCGCTTCGAATGCCATCACCGTCAGATTGAAGATGGTCTGGTGAAGTACCTCCCGGTTGCTGGTGGAGCGATGATCCGCATGGGCAACTCGATACCTGAGATGAGCGCCATGAAGCGCTTCAGCGAGATCATCGGCGATTAACGAACCACGAACCAAGGGTCGGCCGCTTCGCTGCCCTAACGCTTGTTTTATTTCTTGGGGATTGTTGGTGGCGATGCGGGACGAAAAATAAGCCTGCCATTGCTGATGCTGCAAAAGCGCCGCGATTCCATCGCCCAGATCGGAGAACTCACGGAAATCATCTCCGCCCGGGCTGTCCGGAAAATAAACGCCAACGGTACCGTGGATCGTCGGCCCCTCTTGGTCTGAAAAAACCAGCGCTCCGTCGATAGTGGTTGTGCTGCGCAAAGTACCGTGCTGCCCCTGGGCGCCCATTGCTCCACCCAGCAGGAGACCATGGACGTGAACCTCTCGCCCCTGGACCCGCTTGCGTTCCTTGACCGACGATGAATTGAGCACCGCGTCCAGCCATAGCTCGACAATTTTTTTGGGCCGCCCAGGCTTGACGTCAGCATCGATCACCACGGCTTTGAGCACGTCGTCGCCCTTGAGGCCAGCTTCGTAGCCCTTGAAAGCCAGATTGGCCCGATAAGCGTCCCACCATGAGTTCCTATAGTCCGATGCGTTCAGCTTCTCATCGAGGAATGTCTCGTAATTGCCGCCGATGTCCAGATCCGTCGCCATCTTGGCGAGTTCCGGCCCCTTCAGAACAATGAAACAACCGGTTACCGGATGACAGATTGGCACCCCTTCTTTATCGACAAGGTAAACAGGGCGTATCTCCCTCATCGCGTTCGAATACTGCGGTGGGCGCGTATTATCGATCATCAATTGGGTCAAGCTGGTGGCACGCGAGTCTTTTGGGGTACAGCTGGAACCTTGAAACAAGGTAATCAATGTCCGATCAGGATCGGGGTCTATATCAACATGCCAATGAGCACGCAGATAATCGATTAGCCGTTCGCGAGCGAACGCCGATAAGGTGTGCACGCGTTTGTCGGCCATTTTTCGGTCAGCCTCCAACACCTCATTTTCCAAGGCGCGATAGGTTCGTTTCTGTTCCAGCGTTGCAACCCTGTAGGCATTCGGACGGCTGTTTTTAAACAATGTCTCGCCGCGAGCAATCAGGAGACCATCGAGTGCCAGTATCGGCAGTTGCAAGGCCGCTTCAGCCTCTAGAGCAAAGCGAGCCAAATCGAACTGTACTTTTTCCGGCGCCCTCAGAACGGCTTGCAACGCGGCGTACTGGAGGTCGAGCAAGTCTTTTGCCGCCACTTCAAAAACATGTTCTTTGAGTGCCTGATCGATATTCCGAATTTTTCGTTTCTTTCCTTCATGCAAAGGCATGATCGAATCGACCATTTCCTGAAACTCATCGAACCGTTGCAGCCCCCCTTCCAGGGAATAGAGGAATAACGTCTGTCGATCGCTTTGTCTTATCACCATTGCAGCGGGCCATTTGCGCGACACGCCACTGTCCATTTCAAGCATGACTTCATAGACATGAGGAACACCCGCCTGGCTCATCAAGCTGGTCCTGGATGCCTCGGATGGGTGAGTTGTAATAAGGCTCAGCAGACGATCTTCATCGTATTGCAGGCTCCGCGCAGCTTGGGTTAGCCGAACAGAGCGATCTCGATCAGCCTTGTATAAATCGAATACGTAGAGAAATCGTTGGGAGAGCCTGAGGGCAAGCTCATCCAGCGCTGTAGAAGATGTCACCGGGTCGAGGGAATCGTTCGGGGTTTCTTTGGAATGGAATGCGGCTAGGTCGTCCAGAAACCTACGATGCAGACGATTGCTGGTTGTAGGGTTGGGGATATAAAGCGCCGATTTCATCGCTCCCAGGATGTTGGCATCCACCGGGTCGACGAACAGGCTATCGGCTTCTTCCACCGAGTCCGAACGTGTGAAGAAGCCCACCCCTGCGTGACCGTACGCAGGGGGTGTATCACGGCCCAAACAGTCCATCATGACGGCGCTGAGGCTCATCGAGGAAACCAACGAGCGCTTGCCAAGCGAATCCGTCGTGTAGCGATTCACATAGCAGTTATCCGGGTCGATCGCCTGCGCTACTGCTCCATGGGGCTTGCCTGGGTCGATCTTTTCCCTGATCGAATCGACAAGCAGATTCTTCAGCACGGTATCGAACGTCGGCAGGCCGGCGAACAAACGAGCCAGGTCAGCCAGGTGCGTTTCCAGCCGCACCAACTGTTTGCGGCGAGCAGCTTCGTAGGGGTCAGGCGGATTGTTTTGGCTGACGCCCCCAGTGTCGAAAGGTTGAACCGGGCCTCTGTAGCCCGGTGGAATGCCGGCTCGCAACTTGCGCAGGAGAGTGTTTGAAAGCCCATGGCCGTCAATGCGAAGGGCTGAAAAATCCAGCCTCATGCGACTCCTATGAGGATATTTAATCCAGCTCTCACATTGGATGTAATCCGCGATGGGCGAAACAGGCTTGCTTTGATAGGCCTCTGAAAAACCTTGTGTAACAGCGGCACGCAAGGGAACCGATGCGACTTTATACTCCGCAGCCGAATCAACGGCTTTAACTTCCTGGTAGGTCACGCGAAGCGCTGTATCGCCGCGCAGCCCCAACGCTGACAACCATTGGTCCGCAAACTCGTGCGGCTCGAATAAATGGCCACCGGGCGGTTTATCGAGCGGGACCAGGGTAACGGGAGGCGCTTGGAGCGGTGCGTTGGATTCATCTGTCAGTAATGTAGTCATGAGCGGGGCCGTGTTCTATTGAGGAACCCGGACCCTATCGTGCCGCCAGCGCTGTGAAGACATACATATATATAGGTTGATGTAACGTCCGATTACGTCGATTTGCGCCTCATTTCTCCGAACGGCTTGAGGGACTCGCGAGTCATTCCCATGCGCAAGTACTGCCAGGCCCAATCCGGTACCGCCAGGTTGCTTTGCAAATACAACGCGAAATCCAACAGGCTGTGACCCAATCGATCAACCGGAAAATCAAAGTGGTACAGGTATTGTTGGGCCAGGCTCTGATCGACGCCGAGCAACTCCATGACAATCCGGTTCGCACGGGCCGGCTCCGCCCCTAGACTGGCGCTCAAGTCACTCACGAAACCGTGCTCGGAGCGGAACACATCGGGTTGCCTCAGGGTAGCCAGAATGTTGGTGTCGCTGTAATGAGGTCCCACCAGATCGTTCCAGATACTTCGGGCCAGCGCCGGCGAATGACCGGGCATGGTTTGAAGGGTTCTCAAGATACCCGGCCTGTGTATCAGGATGTCGACCCGGCTGTTGGAAGGTCGCTCCCCTGGCGCACTGAATAACCTGGCGACGGCCGGTATATCGACATCGTCAATATTTCCACGGGCGCCACCGATAAATTTCATGAAGTCAACCAAGGCCTGTCGATGGAAAAGTATTTCACGGACATTCTCATCATCGAACTCTCTCATCCATTGGATATCGATGTTGCCGGTGAGGATCATTTCTTCGTAACGGGTGTTGGCATAGGCAGCGATGAGTTGGAGTCGCGCATCGGTCAATGATGAATCGCGCACCCACCTGGCCACTACATTCAGTGGCAACATGCCGCTCAAATGATACGAGACCACTTGGGACGACAGTAGGATACGAGCCCGCCGCAACAGATCAGGAAACCGCTGGAGGATGACTTCGTAGAAATCAACGAATGCCTCGACCTTGTCGTAATAAATATACCGACTGAACAACTCCGCTTCGTCACTGACGATCTTTCCTGTGTCCTGCTTGATTCTGCGCTGGGCAAATTTCAGGTCGTCTTCGTCTACCAGATAGACTTCGTCCAGCAAATCGTCGTCATCGCTCAATCTGTCGTGAACGTTCGGGTCATACCTGACATACGCGTCATGGTTCCTGGGATGGTGGTCCGTCAACTCCCTGGCCCTCACGCCGTATTCGAGCATGGCGTGCATGACATCCTGGGAAAGCATGAGGTGTTCATTGTTGATCAGCTCTTCAATCTCACGGTCTTCGATCGGCCCCAACAATATATCCTTGAAGAACCTCTTCAATACTTGATCGCCAACGGTGTAGAAAGGAGAGCTGTTGGTCCGCAACAGAGGCCCTGGGGGCCTTGGCGATACGAAACGGCCAATGTGCCGCAGCATCTCCGGTAAAAGGTTGGAATACTCTCGTTCGAAAACGCGACTGGCCGTGGCATTCGCAAACGCACGCAGGTAACTCAAGGCTGGCTGAAACAAGTTGTGCGGATTGACGGCCTCGGAAACAATCTGAGCGAGATCAAACAGGGCCACCTTGCCCAGCAGGTCCTTCAACCTTGGGGCATTTTCGACCAGCGCCAGCTGCAGCGCGGATATCCTTGGCACAAAATCGCTGACTTCGGGGTGTTGATCGATATAGTCGCCGACTGCGTCGCGCAGTCCCTGCATCGTAAAGGTTGCTTGCGGCTGACCCGCGTTCAATCCGACGGCAAGGGCGTTGAAGAGGCAGTTACCGTCGGCGGCAATTTCCACGATCAGGTCATCCTGAATCAAACTGTAGTGGTTCCCTCCCGTTCGTCTCAGGACGATATCCGTGCCGGATGCTTGCGGGTGAGCGCTGCCGGGATAGAAGACTTCATCGGCGCCCGGCGTAAAACGTATCGACCGGCTCTGGCCGGCGGTCACTTGATCGATGACCAACAGGCTTCGGTTTTGTGGCCAACTCGGCAGACGGGTGGCGATATAGGGAACCAGGTCTCCATAGTCGTTATTCCAACTGCCGGCGGTACGGATCAACCCGGAGTCCGTGGGGGACGACGGAGCGGGACGTTTGGACGGGCCTGGCTGCGGTGGGGTTTTCGCTGGCCGCTTCCCTCCTCCGCCCAGGCCAAACCCGACGGCGCGCCACTCGCCATTGGACATCCGTGCCACGGTATTTCTCATGACACCACTGGAGCGGATGCTCAACCCTGTTGTGGGATCGACGAGGGTGGCCTCGCTGGCGGACAACTTCGTGTGGTCGTGTACGCGAAAGACCGTCCCGTCGGGTTGCCGCACATAGACCTTTGCCGTGCTGTCGGTGCTGAGTTTAGGACGATAGAAACCCTGGGCATCCGGGGTCAGCCCTTGAATCGACGACGTATCCTTCACGGCAAAACGATGATAGATCGCTTGCTCCAGCGGTAATCCGGCCAAGGCTTCGTCAGCCTGTTGACGAGCCATCAACGCCAGGAACGAGGCTTGGCCCCGTGACGGAGTCGCCCATCCACGAGCGCCGCCCTGCCCTAGACGGTTGGCCACTTGGTCGACGAAAACCAGAGTATTGAAGTCCGTTGGCACCACCCCGCTCCTGAGCACGAACGAGCCGGTCCTCACGGCTCGCTTGAGCAGTTGGAAACCCGGCACCAGGAGCATGCCCGCGACGTCCATCAGAATATCGACCGCCATCATGAAAACGCGCGCCGCATGATGACGCTGAACGTCCCGGTTGCTGTTGGACTGGTGATTGGCGTGAGCGCTGTGGAACTGGACATGGGCCCGATGGAGGGCTTCCAGCAAGTCACCGGCGATCAACGAACCGCGGACCAACGGCCGACCCCGTCGCTGCGCCAATGACCCCTTTAATTCGTCTGGGTCGGGCGCGGAGATTCTCGAACGGAAATACGCCTGCCATTTTTCTTGCAACAGAAGCTGCCCAACGCCATCGCTCAGGTCAGAAAACTCCTGGATATCATCGCCATCGGGACTGTCAGGAAAATACACACCCACGGGACCTTTGATTTCTGGTCCCAGTTGATCGGAGAAAATCAGCGCGCCATCCACACTGAGCGCATTTCCCATCGTCCCCTGCTGCCCTCCCGCTGCCACGCTTCCCCCCAGCAGCAGGCCATGGACCTGCACCCGGCGTCCGGAAACCTGGCCGCGGGCCTCCGCCGTCGGTGATTTCAATACCGCGCCCAACCAGAGGGGGATTTGCTTTTGCAGATTCGACAGTTTACCGGTCTGGTCCAAGCCGGGGGCCTTGAATACGTCGCCCCTCAGCCGGGCCTCATGACATTTGAATTTCAGGTTCGCCAGGTACGCCGCCCGCCAGGCCGCCTTGTATTGCGGTGTGTTCATCTCCTTGCGCAGCAGGATTTCATAGTTTCCCCCCGCATCGATGCTAGTGGTCATGCGGGCAAGCTCGGGCCCAGTCAAAGTGATCGCAAGGCCAGTGTCCGGGTGTGTAATGCGCTGGCAGCGCTGATCGACAAGATGGAACGTGGACACCTCATTCATCGCCTCCCCATATTGCGGCGGGCGGAGATTGTCCAGAATCAATTGAGTCAGGCTGACGGTACGCGACTCCCTTGGGTTAGCTTTCTCGCCAAAGGAAAGCGTGACCTGTGTCCGGTCCGGATCGGGCTCTAGGGTTGGGTGTAGCGTTTGCTGAAGGTACGCTTGGATCTTCTGGCGGGTGAACTGCTGCAACGTCGGAACACGACCGGCCAAGCCGAACACGGCCTCGTACACCCGGCTTTCCAGACGACGATAGTTCGCTTGTTCCGACAAGGTGGCGGCCGCGTAGAAAGCGGGGCGGTTGTTTTCGACTCGGGTATGTCGACGCACGGCCAACGGCCCGTCGAGAGAGAGCACCGGCAAAGCCAGTGCATCTTCGACCTGTTGGACAAATGCCTTCAGGGTCAGCGTCCCATCGCTGGGTGTGCCCAGGACTGTTTCGAGCGCCGCGCTCTGCTGCGCCAACAGAGCCAGCGCCGCGCCTTCAAACACATGCCCGGACAGCTCGCAAGCTATATTCGCAATTGTGCGCTTGTGCCCGTTGTAGAGCGGTGTCACCACCGCGGCCATTGCCTGGAAAGAGCCGAAGCGTTGCAAACCGCCTTCCAGGGAATACAAGAACAGCCACGGTTGGTCGGTGTGCTTGATCACCATTGCAGCGGGCCACGGCTGCGGCGTCGCGCTGCCCATATCGAGCATGACTGCATAGACATGGGGGATGGGTGCTCGCAACAAACGATTCCTATCGGCCTTGTCGGGATGAGTGGTGATGATGTCCAGCAGACGATCATCCTCAGCCTGTTGCGTTCGCGCACTTTGATTTGACGAGGCAGCCGGCTTGCGGTCAGCTTTGTACAGGTTGAAAAAATGCAAGAAACGCTTGGAAAGCAGATGGGCGAAGGCCGCTTGCGCGGTCAACGGCTCCGTCGCGTCGAGGGCGTGCCCCCAGTTCTTACTGTCGCGAAAGCGTCCGAGGTCGTCACGCAACTGTTGTTTCACGCTCTCGTTTGTCGTCGGGTCGGCCACATAAAACACCGACTCCATGGCTCGTAGGATTTTGCTATCCGGCGGGCTGTAAAAAACACTGTCAGCTTCGTCCACGGCATCCGGGCGGGTGTAGAAGCCCACGCCACCGGCCGTGTAGGTGGGAGGTGAATCAGTTGCCAGACTGCTGCGCATCACTTCGGTAAAACTCTGCGAGCGCGTCAACGCACCAACACCATTGGGGTCAAGGGTGAAGTGATTCACATGCCAATGATCAGGCTGGATATTCTCAAGCAAGGCTGGACGAAATTTACGCTCGGGGATTTTCTTCCTGAGCGTATTGACCAGCAGATTGTTGAGCACCGTATCGAACGTCGGCAGGCCGGCAAACAAACGCGCCAGTTTCACCTGGTTGTCGTCCAGAAGCTTCAACTGCCGCAGTTGCTCTTTTACCCTGGGGGCTCAGGTCATCGTCTTGCGTGGGCGTTTCTGATTGAACGGGCTGACAGGATGGGTCGCCGGGCACTGCAGCAGCGTGGGCTGGCAATGAAGGGCTGGATTGGTTTCTTGCGTCGAAAGGCATGGAACTGTCCAAGGTCGATTGGAAAGTCCGAAACCTATACCGTCAGTCGGGCCGGACTGACGTACATATGTATAGGATCATTAGCGTTTTTCGGAAAACCGTAAGCTGACATGTACAGGCGATCGCCCCCTCTTCCGGCCGCCCGCCACGTCATTCAGCCCAACTGTTGCGCGAGTACGGCGATATGTTCCGGCCCGATTCCGCAGCAGCCGCCCAGGTGGCTCGCCCCGCGCTTTTGCCAGTCCGCCGCCCATTGAAGGTAGCCTGGTGGATCGAGGTCTTCGCGCAACGGGTCCAACCCGTCGTTGGCTGTCGCTTCCTTGGGCTGCGGCGGAAATGCATTGGCGTAGGCGCCGATATGAATCTCCACGCCCAAATGCTCGAAGGTCTGCCGTGCTGCATCGATTGCCGCACCGATCACCTCCGGCTGGCTGCAGTTGAACAACAGCACTTCGACACCCAGTTCAGCCGCCACCGCCGCCGCGTCCGCCACCGGTTCGCCGGAACGCAGGCGCGGCACTTCATCGGTGTCTTCGTCTTTCAGGGTGAAGGACAGCCAGAACGGCTTGCCGTCCTTCGGCAGCCCGGCGTGAATCGCCCGGGCTTCGATCTTGGAACTCTGAGTCTCTGCCAGCCACAAGTCGACATGGGGCGCCAGGCCGTTCACCAGTGGCGCCAACAGTTCACTGGCGCGAGCGGCGTCGAACAGGTCCGGCCGATAGGAACCGAACAACGGCGGCAGCGACCCGGCCACGCGCACCGCTTTGCCTGAGGCCTGTACCGCCCGTTGCGCCAACTCGCCAGCCAGCGCAGCCAAGGCCTGGCCTTCGGCGGCGAAACGCGCCTCGCCAATATGAAACGGCACCACGGCGTAACTGTTGCTGGTGATCACCTGGGCGCCGCTGGCAATGTAAGCCGCGTGCACGGCTTCTACCGCCAGGGGCGCCTCGCTCAAGGCCAGGGCCGACCACTCGGGCTGTCGAAACGGCGCGCCACGGCGTTGCAGTTCACGGCCCATGCCGCCATCGAGAATGACTGTTGCTACGCCCATATGCGATTCACTCATAAGCTTATGAAAAATACTCACTACCGGAGTAGTTCTTATAACTATTTAATGCGCACTCTTTCGCCAATCACAACCTCTTTTCCAACCAGGGATCGCCCATGAAATTTCAACCGTTGCTGGCCCTGGGCCTGGGTCTGCTGGCTGCGTCTTCCCAAGCGCTCGCAGGTATCACCCTGGATCGTATCGAACAGAAAAAAGAGCTCGTCGGCGTGTTGATGGAAAGCTATCCCCCTTTCTCGTTCCTCAATGACCAGAACCAGCTTGACGGTTTCGACGTGGACGTCGCCAAGGCCGTCGCGCAGAAACTGGGTGTGAAGCTGCGCCTGGAAACGCCGTCCTGGGACGTGATTGCGGCCGGTCGCTGGAGCGGGCGCTACGATATCTGCATCTGCTCCATGACACCGAGCAAGGCCCGCGCCGAGGTGTTCGATTTCCCGGTGCAGTACTACGCCTCGCCAGCGGTCATCGTGGTCAACGCCAAGGACGACAGCATCCATGGCGCCAAGGATCTGAGCGGCAAGAAGGTCGGCCTCACCAGCGCCTCCAGCTACGAGAGCTACCTGAACAAGAACCTGGTGATCGAAGGCGCCGAGGATACCCAACTGAGCTATCCATTCGAGAACGTACAGATCGCCCCGTATGACACCGATAACGTGGCGTTCCAAGACCTCGGCCTGGGCGCCGGAGTGCGCCTGGACGCGGTGCTGACCAACCTGGTGACCGCTCAGCCACGCCTGACCGAAGACAAGCGCTTCAAACTCGCTGGCGAAGCACTGTATGCCGAGCCAAACTCGGTCGCCATCGAAAAGGGTGACGCCGAGTGGAACAGCAAGGTGCAAGAAGTCTTCGCCCAACTGAAACAGGACGGCACCCTGAGCAAGCTCTCGCAAAAATGGATCGGCGCCGACATCAGCCAATGACCTCCATTCCGCCTCCTGTCCAGCTACCGCCACCGGTGACTGAGTCGCGCCTGCATAAAATCTTCGGCTTTCGCACACGCTTGTACCTGACGTGGGCGGTCATGCTGGTGCTGTTCGCCAGTTTTTTCCTGAGCTTCGACCTGAAGTTCTCGATCATCCTCGACAAACTGCCGAACCTGCTCGGTTTGCATCTGGCCGCCAACGGCTTCCTGCAGGGCGCGGTGCTGACGTTGTTCCTGTGCCTGTGCTCGATCGTCGCGTCGTCACTCCTGGGCTTCATCACCGCGCTGGCGCGGCTGTCCAGCAGTGCGGTGGCGTTCGGCATCGCCAGCTTCTATGCGTCGTTCTTTCGCGGCACCCCGCTGTTGATCCAGATTTTGCTGATCTACCTGGGCCTGCCCCAGCTGGGCATCGTTCCTGGCGCCATTGCCGCCGGCATCATCGCGTTGTCACTGAACTACGGCGCCTACCTGAGCGAAATCTTCCGCGCCGGCATCCTCGGCGTTCCCCACGGCCAACGCGAAGCCTCCCTCGCCCTGGGCATGGGCGAAACCGTGATCTTCTGGCGCGTCACCCTGCCCCAGGCCATGCGCACCATCATCCCGCCGGCCACCAACCAATTCATCTCCATGCTCAAGGACTCCTCCCTGATCTCGGTGATGGGCGTCTGGGAAGTGATGTTCCTGGCGCAATCTTATGGTCGCTCCAGCTATCGCTATATCGAAATGCTGACCACGGCGGCGATTATCTACTGGCTGATGTCCATTGCGCTGGAGCTGATTCAAGCGCGGATGGAGCGGCATTATGGAAAGGCTTACCTAAAGCGCAGCTAATCGATCGTGTATGAACCTGCTGTAGGGTAAAGCTACAGGCTCCGCCAGCCATCGCGACGATGGAGGGAACCGAGCACGACCGGCCTACGCTCTTCATCCGCCAATTCGCCTCTGCGGCGAGAAGATGGCTGGCATCGCCGCTTTCGGTGAATTTTTAGAGTGCGACCTTCTCCACTACAGGTCGCATTCAATGCCTACCCAACACCTATTCCTGCCCCACCATCTTGCCTTGGCAATAACCTTGGCCCTCGGCTGTGCCGAGGTTTCGATGGCCCAGTCAGTTACCGAGGACCCCCGCCCCGTTGAAACAACCGCGAAGATGCAGGCGAGGCTCAAAGCGTTCGCGGCGGCGCCGGATACAAACATCGAACCGGTCACCAAGGCCCAGGAAGCGCCCCTATCGATGAGCGACGGCAATGACCTGGTGATTGTCAGTAAGCAAGGCGAACTTTTCGGGCCCACTGACGGCGGCGGCGGTACCAATGTTCTGCAGTTGGATATCAGCAAGGGAGGCGTAATCGGCCCAACCGGCAACTTCAAGGATCTGTACCTCAAGCAAGGCGAATGGTTGAACAGTGGCGCGCTCACCGGTGCAAGCCTGGTTGACTCAAAGGCAAAGCTGGCCAACACCGGTCAGATAACGGGCGCGGTGCATGTGCTTGGCGTATTCCATAACCCAGGTACCGTGGCCGGGCCTGTGTTCGTTGGAAAAAACGGCACGTTCAGCGGCAACGGGACGGTCGACGCGCTGGATGTGACGGGTTTGGTTGAAGTCGGTCCAGTCATGGGTGCCCCCTCGGTTACCCATGACCTGAAGCTGTCCAAAAGCGCGACGCTGGCTTATGGAGTCGACGCGGAGAAAGGCGGCGCCACGATCAAGGTTGGCGGTACCGCGACGTTAGGCAATGCAACGTTGAAGATCACGTCTCTGTCGGGCGAGTCCATCGCTGAGAACAAACACGTCGTGATAAAAGCGCAAAAAGTCGAAGGGAAGTTCGGGAACGTCATCAACGAACTGGCCTTGATGACGGCAACACCTGAGTACGCCACGGGAGAAGTAGGATTGACCCTTGCGCTTAAGGACAAGGTGCCCAACGAGATCGCGCCCACGGTTAATAGCCAAGCGGTTATAGGCAGTATCGTGGAACACCATGCCGAAGCAACGGAGGCTGGCCCCGCCGTCGCTTTACCCGCTGAACAAATATCCGCCACAGAATCGCAAACCCGTCATCCCGCGTCATATCCCAACGAACCCGCGAAAGTGGCAGCCAACCCCAAACCCAACGCCGCCATCAACGCCCTGCTCGGTACCAACATGGCCACCGCCGCCGATGCCATCGACCAACTGGGCGGTTACGACACGGCAGACCTGGGCAGTGCGACTTTAAGCAGCGTCGCACCGATCAGCTCGGGAATGCTCTCCGCCATGGGCCGGAACAACCCGACGGGTGAGCATGGCAATGGCCAGGTCTGGGTCCAGGCCATCGGCAACAACGGCAGCCTCGCCAAGCAATTGGGCAGCTTTGCCCTGAAGCATTCGACCAAAGGTTTGATGCTGGGAACCGACTGGGCCGTCAGCCCCGATTGGCGCCTGGGCGTCATCGGCAGCAAAACCCAGACACGGCTGGACAGCTATCAATTCGACGGCGCGCTGGACAGTTGGCTGGTGGGTGCCTATGCCTTGCGCCAGGACGGGCCAGTGGCCCTGCGCCTGGGTGCCGTTTATGGCAGCCATGACGGAAGCACCAAACGCCATGTTGGGTTCAATGGTTTCAGGGATCACCTCAAGGGTCGCTACGACGCCACGACACAACAGATCTTTGGACAGGTCGGCTACAACCTGGACGTCGGACACTTCGATATGGAGCCCTACATCCAGGTGGGTTACCAACGCTACCAACGCGACGCCTATGCAGAAAAAGGTGGCGATGCTGCATTGCAATACCACGACCAGAGCCAGGAACACTTCAGCAGCGATCTCGGCCTGCGTATCGCCCACCCTTTTGCGTTCGACCAAGGCATGCGGTTGACGCCACGCGTGGATGTCGGCTGGAAACACCTATACGGCGACATCAGGGGCAGCTCCCATCAACGCCTGGCTAACGGTGGCAGCACCTACATCATCCAAGGGGTGGAACTGGACCGGGACAGCCTGCTCTTGCAAGCGGGGTTGGACCTGGCCATGTCGCCACGTCACACCCTGGGGTTGAGCTACAGCGCAGAAACGGGCCAGGACAACCGTAACGGCGCGTTGACCGGGCAATGGCGGATGGCGTTCTAACGGGCAAAAAAAGGGGAGCACCTGCTCCCCCGAGGTAAAACGTTATATCGCGGCTGTTCGGATCAGCCTTCGATTTCCACCAGGATTTCGCCCGGATTGACCCGGTCGCCCTTGGCTACATGAATCGCCGTGACCTTGCCTGGGATGGCGGCCTGGACTTCGGTCTCCATTTTCATGGCTTCGGTAATCAGCACTGCTTGGCCGGCCTTCACCACGTCGCCCTCCTTGACCAGCACATCAACGATGTTGCCTGGCATGGTGGTGCTGACGTGGCCCGGCGCGGTGGCTTGCTTGCGCTTGCTGCTGCCGCCGCTGACGAACTCATTGAGCGGTTCGAACACGACCTCTTCCGGCATACCATCGATGGAGAGATAAAAATGCCGCTTGCCCTCGGCCTTGACGCCTACGCCGGTGATGTCGACGCGATAGGTTTCGCCGTGGACATCGATGACGAATTCGGTCGGTACACCTTCGCCGCCAGCGGAGCTCACGCTGCCCGCCTCTGGGATAGGCAGCAGTACTTCGGGGGTCAAGGTGCCGGCTTCACGCTCCTCGAGGAACTTGCGCCCGATGTCCGGGAACATCGCGTAGGTCAGCACGTCTTCCTCGGATTTGGCCAAGGCACCGATTTCACCACGCAACCGGGTCATTTCCGGCTTGAGCAAGTCGGCCGGACGCACATCGATCACGTCTTCGCTGCCGATGGCCTGGCGACGCAGCTTCTCGTTCACCGCGCCAGGTGCCTTGCCGTATCCGCCTTGCAGGTAGAGCTTCACTTCGTTGGTGATGGTCTTGTAGCGCTCACCGGCCAATACGTTGAAGAACGCCTGGGTGCCGACGATCTGCGAGGTCGGGGTCACCAGCGGCGGGAAGCCGAGGTCTTCGCGTACTCGTGGGATTTCCGCCAGCACTTCGTTCATGCGGTTCAGTGCGCCCTGCTCTTTCAACTGGTTGGCCAGGTTGGAAATCATTCCACCCGGAACCTGGTTGACTTGGACGCGGGTGTCCACCGCGGTGAATTCACTCTCGAACTGATGATATTTTTTGCGAACGGCGTAGAAGTACAGGCCGATTTCCTGCAGCAGTTCCAGGTCCAGGCCGGTGTCGAATTCGCTGCCCTTGAGAGCGGCGACCATCGACTCGGTGCCTGGATGGCTGGTGCCCCAGGCGAAGCTGGAGATCGCGGTATCGATGTGATCGGCGCCGTTTTCGACAGCCTTGAGCTGGCACATCGCGGCGAGGCCAGCGGTGTCGTGGGAATGGATGAAGACCGGCAGCGATTGCTCGGCTTTCAGGGCTTTGACCAATTCGCCAGTGGCGTAGGGGGTCAGCAGCCCGGCCATGTCCTTGATCGCCACCGAGTCGCAACCCATGGCTTCCATCTGCTTGGCCTGGGCCACGAATGCTTCGATGGTGTGCACCGGACTGGTGGTATAGGCGATGGTGCCCTGGGCATGCTTGCCGGCAGCCTTCACCGCTTCGATGGCGACCCGCAGGTTACGCACGTCGTTCATCGCATCGAAGATACGGAACACATCGATGCCGTTGACCGCAGCCTTGGCCACGAACGCCTTGACCACGTCGTCGCTGTAATGGCGGTAGCCCAGCAGGTTCTGGCCGCGCAGGAGCATTTGCAGGCGGGTGTTGGGCAGCGCCGCACGCAGTTGGCGCAGGCGCTCCCACGGGTCTTCCTTCAGAAAGCGCACGCAGGCGTCGAAGGTTGCGCCGCCCCAGACTTCCAGCGACCAATAGCCGACTTTGTCGAGCTTGTCGCAGATCGGCAGCATGTCTTCGGTGCGCATGCGAGTGGCGAGCAGCGATTGGTGGGCGTCGCGCAGGATTGTGTCGGTTACGTGGATCTTCTTGGACATTGTCATGATTCCTTACAGGCCTGCGTGGGCGGCAATGGCGGCGGCGATGGCCAGGGCCAGCTCTTCGGGTTTGCGCTTGATCGAGTAGTTGGTCAGTTCCGGATGGCTTTCAACGAAGCTGGTATTGAACTGGCCGCTGCGGAACTCCGGATTGCGCAGGATTTCCTGATAATACGCGGCGGTGGTCTTGACCCCTTGCAGGCGCATGTCATCCAGGGCCCGCAAGCCGCGGTCCATCGCTTCTTCCCAGGTCAGCGCCCAGACCACCAGCTTCAGGCACATCGAATCGTAGAACGGCGGAATGGTGTAACCGGTGTAGATCGCCGTGTCGGTGCGCACGCCCGGGCCACCCGGGGCATAGTAGCGGGTGATCTTGCCGAAGCTGGGCAGGAAGTTGTTTTTCGGGTCCTCGGCGTTGATGCGGAACTGCAATGCAAAGCCGCGGTGCTGGATGTCTTCCTGCTTGACCGACAGCGGCAGCCCGGAGGCGATGCGAATCTGCTCGCGCACCACGTCGATACCGGTGATTTCTTCGGTAATGGTGTGCTCTACCTGGACCCGGGTATTCATCTCCATGAAGTACACCTCGCCTTCGGCGAGCAGGAACTCAACGGTACCGGCATTCTCGTAACCGACAGCCTTGGCGGCGCGCACAGACAGGTCGCCGATATAGGCACGCTGTTCGGGGGTCAGTTGCGGGCTGGGGGCGATTTCGATCAGCTTCTGGTTGCGGCGCTGGATCGAGCAGTCCCGTTCGAACAGGTGCACCACATTGCCGAAACTGTCGCCCAGGATCTGCGCTTCGATGTGCTTGGGATTGACGATGCATTTTTCGAGGAACACTTCCGCCGATCCAAACGCCTTCGTGGCTTCGGAGATGACACGCGGGAAGGCCTGTTCGAGTTCTTCGCGGCTGTTGCAGCGACGGATACCCCGACCGCCGCCACCGGACGTAGCCTTGAGCATTACCGGGTAACCGATTCGGTCGCCTTCGGCCAGGGCTTCTTCGATGCCCGCGACGTTGCCTTCGGTGCCTGGCGTCACCGGTACGCCCGCCTTGATCATGCTGCGGCGCGCTTCGGTCTTGTCGCCCATCCGCCGGATGACTTCCGCCGACGGACCGATGAATTTTATTCCGCGTTCAGCGCAGATATCTGCCAGCTCGGCGTTTTCCGATAGAAAGCCATAGCCGGGGTGCAAGGCATCGCAGCCTGTTTCCACGGCGAGGTTGACCAATTTGCGCGGGTTGAGGTAACCGGCCAGCGGATCGGCGCCAATGCTGTGGGCCTCGTCCGCGCGCTTGACATGCAGCGCATGGCGGTCCGCGTCGGAGTAGACCGCGACCGAGCGAATGCCCATCTCGGCGCAGGCGCGCACGATGCGGACGGCAATCTCACCACGGTTGGCGATCAGGATCTTTGTTATCAATTGGAGGTTCCCTTGAGCCGGTGATACCACGGCCTGGGATCCAGGCCGACGCGTGACCAGATGTAACAATTGGTCGCAGCCCCACACTAGTCCTGGCTGGGGATTAACAAAAATGAATAATTATTGGGTCACGCATAAGCAAACACTTATAGTTGGGTGATCAGTCTCGGACCAGAGTGCTTGAAAAATGCGTAAGTCATTGATGCGTATGACGTTGCGTCAGCTGCAAATCTTCAATGAGGTGTGCGATCTGAGGTCCTACAGCCGTGCGGCGGATGAAATGTCTCTCACGCAACCGGCCGTTAGCCTACAGATTCGATCCCTGGAAGAGCTGATCGGCCAGCCGTTGTTTGAGTATGTCGGCAAAAAACTTTACATGACCGAAGCCGCCGAAGCGCTGCAACGCGCCAGCCGGGATATCTTCGGGCGTTTGGAAAACCTCGATATGCAGCTTTCCGACATGCAGGGCTCGCTGCAAGGCCAGCTGAAGCTTGCGGTGGAGTCCAGCGCCAAGTACTTCGTCCCGCATCTGTTCGCCGCGTTCAAGCGCCAGCATCCGGAGGTCAACCTGAACCTTACGGTGGTCAATCGCGGCCAAGTCATCCGCAGGCTTTCGGATAACCGGGATGACCTGGTGATCATGTCCATGGTGCCCCAGGACATGGGCCTGGAGTTTCTGCCGTTTCTCAATAATCCCATCGTTGCGGTGGCGCCGCCCGATCATCCGCTGTGCCACATGGGCTCATTGCGCTTGCAAGACCTGGAACCCTATACGCAGCTGTTGCGCGAGCCGGGTTCAGGCACGCGGCTGGCCTGTGAGGAATATTTCAAGGAGAAACGGGTGCATTTCACCCAGACGCTGGAGGTGGCGTCTGCCGAAGCCCAGCGTGAATGCGTGGTGGCCGGGCTGGGCGTGGCGCTCTTGACGCGCCACGCCGTGAGCCGGGAATTGTCGTCCGGCGCGCTCATCGAGTTGCCGGTGGAGGAGCTGCCGCTGTATCGCAGCTGGTGCCTTGTACAGGCCCGGGCCAAGCGCCTATCACCGGTGGCTCATGCGTTTCTGGCATTCGTTCGCGGCGAACGTGCGCAGATCATCGGCTTGGTTGAGCGTTTCGACGGGAAACCGCCGGCGTTGCCTGCCAGTAATTGATTTCCATCAGGTCAGGATATTCGCTTATTTGCGCCAGGAGCTGACGCTGCTCATAGCGGTCTTCGATGGCACGACGGAACGCCATGCGGCGCTGGTCTTCCTGCTGGCGACGGGTTTTGGCGGCGCTGCGTTCTTCGTAGGACTGGGTCATGTCGAGACTCCCAAGACGTATACGGGAGCTTCACGATGACGGTGAGGGATGACGGTTTGGCGGCGCGAGCGTTACAGAACGATGAATTCGGCCAAATGCCCCGTGGTGAGGGAGCTTGCTCCCTCGCCCAAAAACCCTGACTTCCAAGGCCTCGTTCAGTCGTCCAGCGCCTTCACCGACTTGGGTGACAACCGCAAGCTGCGAAGGCTGCGCTTCACGCTCTTGAGGTGGTTGACCAGGCTTGGGCCACGCGCCATGGCGACGCCCATCGCCAGCACATCGATAACTACCAGGTGGGCAATGCGCGACGTCAACGGCGTATAGATTTCCGTGTCTTCGTGCACGTCGATCGCCAGGTTCACGGTGGAGAGCTCAGCCAGCGGTGTCTGGCTCGGACACAAGGTGATCAGCGAGGCGCCGCTTTCACGCACCAGATTGGCAGTGATCAACAGATCCTTGGAGCGCCCCGACTGGGAAATACAGATCGCCACGTCGGTCGGCTTCAACGTGACGGCCGACATGGCCTGCATGTGCGGGTCGGAATAAGCCGCCGCCGTCAGCAGCAACCGGAAAAACTTGTGCTGGGCGTCGGCCGCCACCGCACCCGAGGCGCCGAACCCGTAGAACTCGACACGTTGGGCCTGGGACATTGCCGTCACGGCTTTCTGCAGCGCGACCGGGTCAAGTTTCTCGCGGACCTCCATCAGGGTGTGCAGCGTCGTGTCGAAAATTTTCAGGCTATAGTCGGCGACCGAATCGTCTTCATGAATAGCGAATTGCCCGAAACTGGCACCGGCCGCCAGGCTTTGCGCCAATTTGAGCTTCAAGTCCTGGAAACCCGAGCAACCGATAGCCCGGCAAAAACGCACGATGGTTGGTTCGCTGATGCCAACGCTGTGGGCCAGATCGGCCATGGAACTGTGCATCACGGCCGCGGGATCAAGCAGTACATGATCGGCGACTTTCAGCTCCGATTTGCGCAGCAAGTGGCGTGACTGGGCAATGTGTTGCAACAGGTTCAAGGGGCTGGACTCTTGTTATGGGCAGGTGCCGGGATGTAGCAGGCTTGTAGTTATACTACAAGAATCGGCTCTTCGCCTGTCCAATACGTAACTGAATTGACCTTGTTGCCCCTTGTTTTGGCGGGCGACGCTCCTTGTAGCCGTCTCGCAGGCTCGGCGCACGCCAAGTCCAATCCTATCCCTGCTCCCGCAGCAGACGGGCGAGGCCTTCGGCTCCAACCGGTCGACTGATGAGATAACCCTGGACTTCGTCGCAGTGCTCATTCTTCAGGAACTCAAGCTGTCCCTCCCGCTCGACACCTTCGGCCACAACCTTGAGCGACAGTCCGTGGGCCATGGCAATGATCGCGCGGGTGATGGCCGCGTCCTCGCCCCCCTCCTCCAGCCCACGAACGAAGGCCTGGTCGATCTTCACGTAATCCACCGGGATGCGCTTGAGGTAGCTCAGGGACGAATAACCGGTGCCAAAGTCATCGATGGCCAGCTTGACTCCCAGATCCCGCAGCTGTTGGAACGTAGCGATGATGTGCTCGACGCTGTCAAGCAACTGGCTCTCCGTGAGTTCCAGCTCCAAATAATGCGGAGCCAGGCCGGTTTCTTCGAGCACTTGGCGCACCAGGCTGACCAACTTGCCCTGGCGCAACTGATGCACCGAAAGGTTGACCGAGACACGAATGGACTCCAGCCCCTGGCGCTGCCATTCACACGCCTGCCAACAAGCCTGGCGCAGCACGAACTCGCCGATCGGACCGATCAGCCCGGTTTCTTCGGCGAGACCGATAAACTCCCCGGGTGGAATCTGGCCCATGCTCGGATGCTCCCAGCGCACCAACGCTTCGGCGGCATTCAGACGCCCCGTCGCCAGGCATAGCTTGGGTTGGTAGAACACTTTCAGTTGTTGTTCTTCCAACGCCTTGCGCAACTGGTTCTCCAACTGCAGACGCTCCAGCGTGCTGGCTTGCAGGCTGTCGGTGTAGAACTGGAAATTATTCCCGCCCAAATGCTTGGCGTGTTGCATGGCCATGTTGGCCTGGCTGACCAGGGTGGAAATTTCCCGCGCGTTATCCGGCAGCAGGCTGATGCCTATGGAGGCGCTGACCACCAGTTCGTGACCATCGATCGTCACCGGCACGCGAAGCTTGGTGGCCAGTCGGGTCGCCACTCGCGCCAGGCTCGAAAGATTGCCGTAGGCGTCGAACAGTACCGCAAACTCATCGCCGGACAGCCGGGCGATGGTGTCGGCTTCGGGCAATGCGTTGATCAGGCGCCGAGCCATTTTCTGCAAAAGCTGGTCGGCGATGTCATGGCCGAGGCTGTCGTTGAGCAGTTTGAAACGGTCGAGGTTGATGTGCAGCAAGGCCAGGCTACGCCGTCCTCCCTGGCGCACCCGCTGATGGGCTTCGTTCAAGCGCTCACGGAACAGCGAGCGGTTCGCCAGCCCGGTCAGCTCGTCATAATGGGTCAGATAGCGCATCCGCTCTTCGGATTCGCGCCGCGCTGAAAGATCGGCGAAGAAACCGACTATATGGCTGATATTTCCCCGCGAGTCCCGCACGACATTCAACTGGAGCCACTGTGGGTAGAGCTCGCCGTTGGCGCGCGCCTCAACCAGCTCGCCTTGCCAGGTGCCGTGCTGCTTGAGCGCTTGGCGAATCACCGGATAGTGCCGACGCGCGTCGCGACTGCAAGGCAGATCAACCACATTGCGCCCCAGCATGTCCGCGATATCGAAGCCGGTCACTCGTGTAAACGCCTGGTTGGCGGCAAGCAGCGCGTAATTGGGATCCAAAATCACGATACCCTCACTGGCGGCCTCGAACACCGTGGCGGCCAGTTGGCGCTGCTGTTCCAGCTCCTTGCCGACGCTGATGTTGCGGCGCGTACCGACCATGCGCAGTACCCGCCCATTCGCGCTGCGCTCCACGGCCCGGCCGCGGTCTTCGATCCAGACCCAATGGCCGTCGCCGTGGCGCACGCGGTATTCGATCTGGTAATCCTCGCTGCGGCCCTTCAGATGTTCGACAAGGGCACGCTTGAGCGCCGGAAGGTCTTGGGGATGAAGGCGCGGGGTGAGATGACTGAGCATGGCCGTGATGTATTCGGGTTCCAGACCAAACAGCTCCTTGAGCTGGGTGTGATGAACCTCGTCGGTCTGCAGGTTCCAGTCCCACAACCCCAGCTCACTGGCCTTGAGGGCCAACGCCAGGCGCGCTTCACTCTTGACCAGGGCCTGGCTGGCCGCCTCCAGTTCGAGGCTGCGCTGCGCTACCCGCGCCTCCAGGCCAACCTGCGCCGTGCGCAATTGGGCCTCGGCGGAGCGACGCTGTTCGACCTCCCGGGCCAACGCCTCGTTGAGCTGCGCGCCGCGGCTTTGTGCCTGCTGCAAATGCTCGATCAACGCCTGGTTCTGGAACCGTCGCAACATCCCGTTCTGTATCAGCCGGTTGACCTGCCAGGCCACCACGCTCAGCGAGACCAGCACCACCAGCCCGAGCCAACCCCAGCCACGTTGATGCTCGTCCGGCCCCCAGAAAAGATAAGCGATAGCCGGCAAAAGACAGGGCAAGGTAAAGGACAGGAACGCCGGTAGACTCACGGCGTAAGCGACACTGGCAGAGAGGGTCGCGGCGCCGATCAGGCCGAACACCCAAGCCTGTTGCTGGAAACTGTCTGCCGGCACCAGGGCAATGCCCGCACCGGCCAGCGTCAGGCCGGTCATGGCCGAGCCCAGAAGAAACATGCGCAACCAGACCGGGTGGGCCTGGCGGCTTGGTATCGCCGAATCGAAAGCGGCCACCTGGATCACCCGCAGCGCGACCAGCGACAGTAACCAGACCAGCCACACGCTGACCAGGAAATAGCGCTGAGGCTCCCACAGCAGCGCCGCGCAGACCAGACCGTTGATCAGCATGAACAATGTGGGCAGCAGCGAGCCCTGGTACAACAACCTGGTGCGTTCGACCGCCATTTCCGTGGCGTACTGCTTGCAGATAATCCGCGGCTCTACACGCGGGCCTGCCAGATCGGAATTGAAGGTCATAAATGTTGTTCTTGTTCTTATTCAGGGGAGCATGGTGAGCCCGAAACGATCACCGAGCATACACAAGCCAAAGGCCATCCCACACTGCCCTGGTTCATAAAAATACTGAAAAAACGCGGATCCAATTGCGCGCCGGCCACCGTAACCGAGCCCCGCCGATGCTTGCGGGCGCTGACTGACCGGTCGTCCGCAGGCGGTGTTTTGTCGGCCAATGCAAAGCTCGGTTTGCCCGAGGTGGCGCCGCACCCTAGAATGCCTCGATGCGCGATGATCTCTCCCTTCTGCTGAACTCCCTAAACGATGCCCAACGCCAGGCAGTTGCTGCCTCCGTGGGCCGTCAATTGGTCCTGGCCGGTGCCGGCTCCGGCAAGACCCGAGTGCTGGTGCACCGTATCGCCTGGTTGATCCAGGTCGAGAACGCCTCGCCCCATTCGATCCTGTCGGTCACCTTTACCAACAAGGCTGCCGCCGAGATGCGCCATCGCATCGAACAGTTGATGGGCATCAACCCGGCTGGCATGTGGGTCGGTACGTTCCACGGCCTGGCCCATCGCCTGTTGCGCGCCCATTGGCAGGAAGCCGGCCTGAGCCAGACCTTCCAGATCCTGGACAGCGACGATCAACAACGGTTGGTCAAGCGCGTGATTCGCGAACTTGGGTTGGACGAACAACGCTGGCCCGCCCGCCAGGCTCAGTGGTTCATCAATGGTCAGAAGGACGAAGGCCTGCGCCCGCAGCATATCCAGGCCAGCGGTGACCTGTTCCTGGCAACCATGCGCAGCATCTACGAAGCCTACGAGGCGGCGTGCCAGCGTGCGGGGGTTATCGACTTCTCGGAACTGTTGCTGCGGGCGCTGGACCTGTGGCGTGACCACCCGGGGCTGCTGGAGCATTACCAGAGGCGCTTCCGGCATGTCCTGGTGGACGAATTCCAAGACACCAACGCCGTTCAATACGCGTGGTTGCGCCTGCTCGCCAAGGGCGGCGACAGCCTGATGGTCGTGGGCGACGACGACCAGTCGATCTACGGCTGGCGTGGCGCCAAGATCGAGAACATCCACCAGTACTCGGCGGACTTTCCCGACGCCGAGGTGATTCGCCTGGAACAGAACTACCGCTCCACCGCTGGCATCCTCAAGGCCGCCAACGCCCTGATCGCCAACAACACCGGTCGCCTGGGCAAGGAGTTGTGGACCGAGGGCAACGAAGGCGAGGCGATCAATCTCTACGCCGCGTTCAACGAACACGATGAGGCCCGCTATGTGGTGGAAACCATCGAGAGCGCGTTGAAAACCGGCCTGGCCCGCAGCGACATCGCCATCCTTTATCGCTCCAACGCCCAGTCGCGAGTGCTTGAAGAGGCCTTGCTTCGCGAACGGATCCCTTACCGTATCTATGGCGGCCAGCGCTTCTTTGAACGCGCCGAAATCAAGAACGCCATGGCCTACCTGCGCCTGATCGAAGGACGAGGCAACGACGCGGCCCTGGAGCGGGTAATCAATGTGCCGACGCGGGGCATCGGCGAGAAAACCGTCGAGGCGATTCGCGACCATGCCCGTCACAGCCATGTGTCGATGTGGGAAGCCATGCGCCAGCTGGTGGACAACAAAGGCGTCACCGGCCGTGCCGCCGGCGCCCTGAAGGCTTTCATGGACCTGATAGAAGACCTGGCCGCCAAATGCGGGGAAATGCCCCTTCACTTGATGACCCAGACCGTCATCGAGCAGTCCGGCCTGATTGCCTACCATGAAGCTGAAAAAGGCGAGAAAGGCCAGGCCCGGGTGGAAAACCTTGAGGAACTGGTCAGCGCTGCGCGCAACTTCGAAAACACCGAAGAAGATGAAGACCTGTCGCCGTTGTCGGCCTTCCTCGGCCACGCCTCCCTGGAGGCCGGCGACACCCAGGCGGACGAGCATGAAGACAGCATTCAGCTCATGACCCTGCATAGCGCCAAGGGCCTGGAATTCCCCTACGTCTTCCTGGTGGGTATGGAAGAAGGTCTGTTTCCCCACAAGATGAGTCTGGAGGAGCCCGGACGCCTGGAAGAGGAACGGCGCCTGGCTTATGTCGGCATCACGCGTGCCATGCAGAACCTGGTGATGACCTACGCTGAAACCCGACGTTTGTATGGCAGCGAGACCTACAACAAAGTGTCGCGATTCGTACGTGAAGTGCCGAAGGGTCTGATCCAGGAAGTGCGTCTTTCCAACAGTGTCAGTCGACCGTTCGGCGGCAGTCAGCAACAAGGCACCAGCAGCCTGTTTGGCGGCAGCGACATCCCGGAAACCGGCTTCAGCCTGGGCCAGGCCGTCCGACATTCGGTATTCGGCGAAGGCGTGATTCTCAACTTCGAAGGCGCCGGTGCCCAGGCTCGGGTCCAAGTCAACTTCAGCGAAGGCAGCAAATGGCTGATGCTGGGGTATGCCAAGTTGGAAGCGATCTAAAAGCCTCGGTAATCCCCTTTGTGGGAGCGAGCTTGCTCGCTCCCACAATTATTCTGGAAACATTAAATATTTCCGATAGAACTTGTTCACCTTTCCTACAGCCCAAAGCGAACAAGGCTCCTTGCGCGAGCCGAACCTGAACCTTGGCTGTCACGCAAAAGCCCGAAACACTCTGCTGCTAGCCAGCAACAGTTCACCTGTGCAACATGGCGCGCGTGCTATCCACAAATGGGAATGCCTTTATATGAAACGTTTTCTTAGCATCGCCATGGCGTTGTGCATCGGCCTGACGATGGCCATCGACGCCAATGCCGCCAAGCGTTTTGGCGGTGGTAAAAGTTCGGGCGCAGCCCCGACTCATCAGACCAGCCAGATGGCGCCGTCGTCTGCCGCCGGGTCCACTGCCGCCACCGCGGGCGCGGCAGGTGCTGCTGGCGCGGCCACCAAGGCCAGCGGCGCTTCGCGCTGGCTCGGCCCCCTGGCCGGTATCGCGGCCGGTGGTCTGCTCGCTTCCATGTTCATGGGCGACGGCTTCCAGGGCATGCAGATCTTCGACATCCTGATCATGGCGGTCATTGCCTTCCTGGTCTTCCGTTTCATCGCAGCCCGTCGTCGCAAGCAGCAGGAGCAATTCGCTCCGGCCGGCCATGCGCCGATGCAGCGTGAAGTGTTCAACCAACAACCTGCCGGTGGCTCGATCTTCGGTGGCGCGGCTGCTCCAGTGGCGCGCCCGGTGATCAACGCACCTGCCTGGTTCAACGAAGAACGCTTCATCGAAGCGGCACGCAGCCATTTCATGTCCCTGCAGCAGCATTGGGACGCAAACGAAATGGACAAGATCGCCGAGTTCGTCACCCCGCAATTGCTGGAGTTCCTCAAGCGCGAGCGGGCCGAGTTGGGTGATGGCTATCAGTCCACCTACATCGATAACCTCCAGATACAACTCGAAGGCGTCGACGATCGCGCCGACAAGACTATCGCCACCCTGACCTTCGTCGGCGTGTCGAAAGACTCTCGCTTCGACCAAGGTGAAGCGTTCAGCGAAAGCTGGAACATGGAACGTGCCCAAGGCGAAAACCAGCCTTGGCTGGTCGCAGGTATCCGCCAGAACGGTTGAACCTTTGCGCGTTTCGCAGGTTGAAATAAAAGAACCCCGGCACTTGCCGGGGTTTTCTATTTCGCGGTTGCATCTACAGCGGGCTACTGTATAAACCGCCCTATAAAACCGCGCCATCGAGAAAGAGGATCCCGGACGTGGAAGAAATCATCGAACAATTACGCGAAGCCAACGAACCCGTACCGGTTCCATTGGAATTGCCCGACGAAGACTTGCTGGTGGAAATCGAAGAGCAGCTGTTCATCGATATCCCGTTCGTGTTCCGGGAGTTTTTGCTCACCGTCAGCGATGTCGTCTACGGCAGCCTGGAGCCGGTGACCGTTACCGATCCGCAGTCCCATACCTACCTGCCGGATGTGGCCGCCAATGCCTGGGATGCCGGTGTTGATCGAAGCCTGATTCCGATCTGCCAGGACGGCGATGACTACTACTGTGTCGAAGAAGACGGCACCGTAGTGCTATGGCAGGCAGAAGAGGAGCTGATCGCCGAGGAAACGTGGGAATCGGTATGGCACTGGGCAAGGGATGTCTGGTTGGAAAGTTGATGCTCTAGCGTCCGGCGCTGATCAATGCCCGGACGATCCCTTGTGATTGTCCAGCGTTTCGAGCAAGGCCACCTGCATTCGTGTATGCAGGCGGACAAACCAGCGCCAAAGCAGGGCCGCCAAGGCAATCGCGACCACTGCGATCCATACCAGCAGCTTGTTGGTCGGCAAGATACTGGCTGACAAGGCTGCCAGCAGCAGGAAAATCACCAGCAGCGAAAGGAGCGGAATCACTTCGGCGATCACGCGACGCACGCGCTGGGTGTGGCGGCCGGCCATCTCCGGCTTTACACCCATTTCCGCCAGCAGCATCGACAACGCCTTGAGCTTGCGGTACGCCGCGATCAGGAACGGTAGCGACAGGAACAGCGAGCCGCCCCAGATCAAGGCTTTCTGCCAGCTCGGATCGCTGATCCAGTCTTGCAGATAGGCAGACACTCGTTCGGCAAAATACCCCCCCGAGACAAAAATCGCGATCACCAATGCCAGGTTGACACCCACCTGCAGCATGATGCGCCTGATGATGGAAGCCAGCATGGCTCCCTCACCCTGTGGCTGGATGCTGCGCAACCATTCTCCATACATGCCCAGCACGCGCGTCAATCGCTGCGGCATTGCCGACGCCAATCTGACCGACAACGGATCAGCGGCCCGAATCAGATAAGGGGTCGACAATGTCGTGAGCACCGAGACAGCCACAGCGACCGGATAAAGGAAATCGCTGGTCACCTGCAGGGTCATCCCCAACGAAGCGATAATGAAAGAAAATTCGCCAATCTGTGAAAGCCCCATCCCGACTCGTAGAGAGGTGCGTCCATCATTTCCCGCGATAAAGGCGCCGAGACCACAAGAAAATATCTTGCCCAATACCACCGCGCAGGTAATGACTGCGATCGGCCACGCATATTGAAGCACAATGGCCGGATCGAGCATCAGCCCGATAGCCACGAAAAATATCGCGCTGAACAGATCGCGCACAGGCTCCACCAATCGCTCGATCTTCACCAATTGTCGAGACTCGGCCATGATCGCACCGATCAGGAACGCCCCAAGCACCATGCTGTATTCCAGCTTTACCACCAGCAGGCAGAAGCCGAAACAAAGCCCCAGTACGGTAATCAACAACATCTCGTTGCTGTCGAACTTCGCCACGTACGCCAGCAATCGCGGCACCAGCAGGATGCCGACGACCAACGCCACGACCATGAACAGCGACAGCTTGCCGACCGTGGAAAACACCTCGCTGGAGCTTACGGTGCCGCTGACAGCGATGCTCGACAGTAAAGCGATGATACCGATGCCGAGGATGTCCTCGACGATCAATACCCCGAAGATCAACTGCGCAAAGCGCTCGTTTTTCATCTTCAGGTCATTCAAGGCTTTGACAATAATCGTGGTTGAGGAAATCGCGAGGATCGCGCCGAGAAACAGCGAGTCCATGGCGCTCCAGTCGAACCAGCGACCAATTTCATAGCCGATCCATATCATCAATACGATCTCTAGGAACGCAGCGATAAACGCCGTGGCTCCCACCTTGAACAGTTTGCGCAGGCTGAACTCCAGGCCGAGGGAGAACATGAGGAAGATCACGCCGAGCTCGGCCAGGGTCTTGATCGTTTCTTCATCGTGAATGAAGCCGAACGGCGGCGTATGCGGGCCGATGATAAAGCCGGCGACAATGTAGCCCAGCACCACCGGTTGCTTGAAACGATGGAACAGTACGGTGACCAACCCGGCCGCCAGCAAGATGATCGCCAGGTCTTGAATGAAACTGATGGCGTGCATTGTGGGGCTCCTTGTCGAAACGACTCCAGGTGAAGTCGGGTACGTCCGTTTCTTTTGTAGGAATACCCGGCATGACGGGTTTTTTTGCAGGTTAACACCGGGACTTCTTACGAAAAGACGGTGCAATATATGGAAACAGATCCACCCAAGCGTGACGGCAAGTCGTGGCGCAGCGTCCCGATATGAGTGGTTTGAACCCGCTAACCACATTCCAGCGCCCGCAGAGGCGCGCCCTCGAAACTGCTGCCTTGAACCGTGAGAACGTTATGGAACCCGGAAACGCCCAGCTGTCGATGACGGTGTTGATGACCCCCGATATGGCCAACTTCTCTGGCAATGTCCATGGCGGCACCTTGCTCAAGTACCTGGATGAGGTGGCCTACGCTTGTGCCAGCCGCTATGCCGGCCGATACGTGGTGACATTGTCGGTAGACCAGGTGATTTTTCGCGAGCCGATTCATGTCGGCGAGTTGGTCACCTTCCTGGCGTCGGTGAACTACACCGGCAATACCTCGATGGAAGTGGGCATCAAAGTCGTGACCGAGAACATTCGTGAGCGCTCGGTTCGCCATACCAATAGCTGCTTCTTCACCATGGTAGCGGTGGATGACCAGCGCAAGCCCGCGCCCGTCCCGCCGCTGCAACCGCAGAACAGCGAAGAGAAGCGCCGCTACGAACAAGCGCAGCAACGTCGCCAGATTCGCCAGGAACTGGAGAGGCGTTATCAGGAAATCAAGGCGGACGGGCCGTAACCCGCCGTCGAAATCAAGGTGGGAGCGAGCTCGCTCCCGCAGCGATCAAAGGCTGATCGGCATGGCCTCGAATCGCACGCGCGGATGGGCAATACGGTCCTGGGCGCGGACCAGCTGCAATTCGTAGCTTGCACACGCCTGGGTTTCCAACAGCACCTCATGCACGGCCGCAGCGGTGAATTCAAAGGCTGCCGACAGGCTGTCCCCCAACAGTATCCGCGCCAGGAACAGCCCCGACGTCAGGTCGCCGACTCCGACCGGTTGGCGGGGGAACGCCAGCAATGGACGGCGCAAGTGCCAGCTGCCTTCAGCCGTGACCAACAGCATCTCGAAGCTGTCTTCGGGCTTGCCAGGATAAGCCAGGTGCTTGACCAGCACGACTTTCGGGCCACGGGCCAACAGCGCACGGGCCATCGCCAGGCAGTCGAGTAGTGATTGCGCCTTGCGGCCGGAAAAACTGTCCAGCTCCAGCTGGTTAGGACACATGATGTCAGCCACGGCAGCGGCCTCTTCCAGCAGGAACCTGCCCACCTCGGGCGCGACAATGCAGCCCTTCTCCGCATGCCCCATGACCGGGTCGCACAGATACAACGCCTTGGGATTACAACGCTTGATGCGCGCCACACCCGACAGGATCGCCTGTCCCTGGGCTGCGCTACCCAGATAACCGGACAGCACCGCGTCGCAATTGCCCAGCTCGCCGATGGCCGCGATGCCCTCTACCAACAGCGGTATCTGGTCCGGCGGGAGCACTTCACCGGCCCACTGCCCGTATTGGGTGTGATTGGAAAACTGCACGGTGTTGAGCGGCCACACGTTTACGCCGACCCGCTGCATCGCAAACACGGCGGCGCTGTTGCCGGCATGGCCGAATATCACGTGGGACTGTATGGCAAGCAGATGGGGCGTGCGTTTCATGCGGGAAATGTCCGTAAAACGATTGAAATTCAAGCCGCGCAGTATGCGACTAAACGCAGCCTGTACGACAGACCGGCGACACAGTTAAGCTGACGGCAACTTGTTGGAGCTCTTCGTTCATGCTGACCCTTGGAAACATTTTCGTGCTGATGCTGCTGGCTACCGGCGGCGCCTGGCTGTGGCACAACCATGGCTTGCGCGAACGAGCCTTGGCGAGGGTCATGCAACATTGCGCCAACCTGAAGATCGAGCTGCTGGACGGCAACGTGGCGCTGCGAAAGATCGGATTCGTCAAGGACGCCAACGGACGGCGGCGCCTGGCACGTATCTATAATTTCGAATTCACAGTGACGGGCGAGACCCGTCATACCGGCACCATCACTCAGTTCGGTGCCCACAGCGCGCATATCGAACTGGCTCCCTACCCGATGCCCTTCGAAGACGCCCCGCCCACGCCAGTTGAGCCGGTGCAGACCCGGCCCAGAGCTGAAGTCATCGAACTGAGCCAGTGGCGTCAGGAGCACAACAAATGGAAGCCTTGAAGCAAAGCTGATTCAGGTGCACCGAGCAATCAACAGACCCGTTTGCAGGCGATCAATGTCTTGCGGCTGGTCGAATATCAGCTCGATCCGCGAGTCTTCGCGCCATTCACTGGCTTGCCATTGCAGTGCCGCCGCTTCCAATGCATTGGCGGAAACCCAACCGTCGGCACTGTGGATAACCATCTTCGCGCGCTTCCAGTGATGATCTGTTAGCCAATGCGTAAGCGCCGCTGTGTCGAATTGCTGGCTGGGGTGCCAGCGCCAGCCGATACTCCAGCCGCCCTCCTGCTGCTGATACAGGCGGATCGGCACCGCCGGGTCGGTCCATATGGCCGCCATTCGACCCAGGCTTTTGGGCAGGCTCAAGTTATCCACAGCCTCGCTGCCCCGAGCCGCCAGGCCAGGCAATTGGTCGATCGGCAACGCTGCGTGCTGCGTCCAGTACAGCGTCCGTCCTGGCAGTTGCATCGCAAGCCGTTCCCGGTCGGCTTGCGTAAGGGTCTCGGATTTGTTCAGCACCAGCAGTCCGGCATCCGCCAGGGTTTGTCGCTGCGCATCGGGCAACGGCTTGCCGTCCGCCATCGCCTGGGCATCCAACACCAGCACGCAGGGTTGCACCGCCAGTACACCAAGCCAGGGTGCTTCGTTCAGCTGCCGCACCAACTGCACCGGATGGCCGAGGCCCGAGGGTTCGATAAACAGCCGATCCGGCCGAGCCTTGCGCAGTAGACGCCCAAGACCGATCTGAAACGGCGCGCCGTTGACGCAGCACAAACAACCGCCGGCCACTTCGCCCAGTGCGATACCATCGCCAGCCTGGGTCAGTAACGCGGCATCCAGGCCGATCTGACCGAACTCGTTGATCAGCACCGCCCAGCGCTCGCTGGCCGGGCGCTGGGCCAGAAGATGCCTGATCAGGCTGGTCTTGCCGGCGCCCAAAGGGCCGGCTATGACATGAGTGGGGATGTGCTGCAACATAATCGACGGCTTTCGATGGAGGTGAACATGCGAATGATCGGCTGGTTGTTACTGGCGCTGACGTCGAACCAGGTACTGGCCCAGGCTTGCGTGGTCCACAGCCAGGCGGAGCGGCTCGATGTGAAAGTCTGCCAGCAGAACCGCAACATTCCGCAGAAGCTGTTTGCCGATGGCTTCTGCCAGCCAAACCTGGCCGGCCAGAAGGTCGAGGTGCAATACGTCGATCAGTGCCCCGGCGGCGCGTTCGGCGTTTGCCGCAACGCTCAGGTCGCCAATATGCCTTACCGCCAGGATATTCACTACTACGGCGTGGCGACCGATGCCGCTTACCTGCAGCCATTTTGCGAAGGGCAAAGCCAGGGCACCTGGCTTAAGCCTTAAGCCAACCAGTCCAGCGTGAGAATCAGGCGACGCTCTTGCGGGGCGGGTTCCGGTGAGCGGTGGATCAGGCCAAACCCCTCGTTGCCGTGCCATTTCTCGCCTTTAAGCAAGCCGACATCACCGCAACAGAACTGCTCGATCACTTGTGGATCCACCGGTTCGGCCTCAGGTTGCCCCAGGCGCTGGCGATCCATGACGCCCTCCTTGAGCCACTGGCTGCCGACGCCCCCATAGGTGGTCAGCAGCCGCACCGGTACGTGATCAACGTGAAAGCGCGGGCACATGGCCTTGTCCAACGTGCGAAGACGCAGACCGACCCGTTGCGCCCCCAACAGGCAAGCAAATGCGCAAACCAGCCAAGAGACGTCGGCGATAAAGCCTTCATAGCCGTGCAGGTCGCTGAAGCCTGCAGCCAGGCCTTGCAGCGCTGGCTGGGCGTCATCATCCGGCAAGTCGAGCACCCGTGATTCGGTCAATGGCTGGTCCAACGCAAGTACCAGTGCCGCGAAATCGCCGATGTGCGCGGGAAGCTGACGTTGCCAGACCGCCAGGTTGGTGCCGTCGTCCAGGATCTTCGTGAGTATCTCCGGTGTATCGCCTTGGACCTGCTGTACCTGCAATGCCCTTTTCAGACTCGGCGCCAGCATCACGCTACCGCCTCTTCATGCCATGGGCCGAATGGATCGGACAATAGCCGCCAACTTTCGACACCAAGGGCCAATTCCTGGTCGGTGAGCAGGCAGGCGTCCAATTCGGCGGTGAGTTGACCAAAGTCGATGTCCTGGCCAATAAACACCAGCTCCTGACGGCAATCGCCGGTGGCTACAGACCAGTTCTTCATGATGGCCGCTGTGCTCTCTTGGTCCTGCGGCCATTGGTTTTCTGGTACGAATCGCCACCAGCGCCCGGCAAATCCGTGGCGCATCAGGCCGCCGGCCTGGGACCAGCTCCCCGCCTCCTCAGGTTTGCTGGCCAACCAGAAGAACCCCTTGGAGCGCAGGAGCTTGCCATTTGGCCACGGACGGTCGATGAAGTTGAAGAAACGCTGGGGATGAAACGGCCGACGTGCCCGGTAGGCGGTCGAGGCAATGCCATATTCCTCTGTCTCAGGTACATGCTCGCCACGCAGTTCCTGTAGCCAGCCAGGCGCCTGGGCGGCGCGCTCAAAGTCGAAAAGGCCGGTGTCGAGAATACGGCCCAGCGGTACCTGACCCATGACCATTGGAATGATCTGCGCCTGGGCGTTGAGACGCTGCAGAATCGCGGTCAACTCTTCCCGCTCGTGTTGGCTGATCAGGTCGATCTTGCTGATCAGAATCACGTCGGCAAACTCGATCTGTTCGATCAGCAGGTCGGTGATCGAGCGTTCATCGTCCTCGCCCAGAGTTTCCCCCCGTGACGCCAGGCTTTCCGCGGCCTGATAATCCAGCAGGAAATTCACCCCATCGACCACCGTCACCATGGTGTCGAGCCGCGCCACATCGGCCAGGCTTCGGCCCTCCTCGTCACGAAACGTGAAGGTTTCGGCCACCGGCAACGGCTCGGAGATGCCTGTGGATTCGATCAGCAAATAATCGAAGCGCCCTTCCCGGGCAAGTTGCCCGACTTCTTCAAGCAAGTCCTCACGCAACGTGCAACAAATGCATCCGTTGCTCATTTCCACCAGTTTCTCTTCCGACCGGCTCAAGCTGACGTCTCGCTGGACTTCGCTTCCATCGATGTTGATCTCGCTCATATCGTTGACGATGACGGCAACGCGAAGGTCATCCCGATTGCGCAGGACGTGATTAAGCAGGGTACTTTTTCCGGCACCGAGAAATCCGGAAAGCACGGTCACAGGGAGACGCTTGGTCATCAGAGGATCCTCGTTGGGACGCCGTTATTCACGGGGAGTCTTCAGGCATTGGTTCGATGAAAGGCTGGTCGATATATATGTTATAGTATAACAGTGCAAGCTGACCAAACGATTTCCATGGGCGACACCGTATGCCGAGCTTTTCGAACATTTTGCCGATAGGGCTGTTATTGCTATTTTCAGTGGGTGCTTCGGCTCACCCGCCCACGCCGGCCAATTGCACGCGCAGCGCCAATCTGCTCGCGTGCGTCGATGCACAAGGCAATGCCTACAGCGTTTTCACGGCAGGAAATACCTTTTATTTACGAGGTTTTGAGGCTTCCGGACGGCGCTATTGGTCCCAGACAAATAGCCGTTATGGTCAGCTGACGTTTTTCACCGGGTTTGCTTCTGATGGCGAAGCCTGGGTTGGATATAGCCGGCGCGTGGGTTGGACCACTATCAATCGCTTTTCCAGCTCCGGCGGGGGCGGTGGCCGGTTTGTATGCGGCCGTATGAGCGGGTGCGGGCAACCGAAACGCTGATGTTTCACGTGGAACGATGCCCATGAAAAAGCATTCATGAAAAAGGCCTCGTCGCTTTTATTGTTATACTATAACATCCAAGCGAACCTCTTCTGGACCTTCAAGATGAATGCGTTAACTCTGCCAGACGTCGCGGCACAGGCATCTCGCCAGAACTTGCCGCTAGATTGGGTCGGCATGTGCGGCATTGCTGTACCGCTGTTGATCGACGGTCAACGCTTGAGCGCAACTGCTGACGCGGGCGTCAGCCTCGATGATGGCGAAGCTCGTGGCATCCATATGTCACGCTTGTATCTGGCGCTGGAGCCGCTCGAAAACTCCCCACTTTCGCCGTCTCTTTTACGACAGATTTTACAGAGCTTCCTTGATAGCCATGGGGGATTGTCCCGGCGCGCCTCGCTTAGCCTGAAGACGGATCTCATGTACAAACGCTCCGCCTTGATCAGCCCTCTTGCTGGGTGGAAGCTGTACCCCACCAAGGTGGACGCTCACTTGGACGATTCGATGTTCCACGTGGAACTTGAGATTCAAGTTCCGTATTCATCCACCTGTCCCTGCTCGGCAGCGCTCGCGCGTCAGCTCATTCAGCAACAATTCATCGAGGATTTTGCAAACAAAGCGCTCGAGCATGCCGACGTGCTCGCTTGGCTGGGCTCATCAAAAGGCATCGTCGCTACCCCTCATAGCCAACGCAGCCTCGCCACCTTGAAAGTGCGGCTGAACACCGATATCCGTGAATTACCATGGCTGGCCCTGATCAACGAGGCCGAGGCTGCCCTGGGCACCGCTGTACAAACCGCCGTGAAGCGTGCGGACGAACAAGCCTTTGCCCTGGCCAACGGCCAGAACCTGATGTTCTGTGAAGACGCCGCGCGTCGATTGAACGTCGCGTTGCAAAAGATGCCCTGGATCTCCTCATTTGACGTGCGGGTGGTTCACGCTGAAAGCCTCCATGCCCACGATGCCGTCGCCCAGAGTCACTGGGTCCGGGAGGCCTCATGATTCGTTGCCAAGCCTTGAGATGGGGTGCGCCGGGTCAACCGCTCACGCCTCCGCTGGACATGGAACGACCTGAAGGCAGCCTGACCGCCATCATCGGCGCCAACGGCTCCGGAAAAAGCAGCCTTTTAAAAGTGCTGGCCGGGTTGCAAAAGCCGCTATCGGGAACAGCCTCATTGAATGTGCCTCGGCGCGGCGGTGTTTCATTCCTGCCCCAGCAACAACACTTGGACCGGCATTTCCCGATCAGCCTGCAAGAGCTGGTTGCAGCAGGCTCATGGGGCCTTCGACAAAATCCCGCGACCCGAAACCAGCGACTCAAGGCCGTCCTGGACGATTGGAATCTAAGCGGCCTCGAACATCGCCCGCTGATGGCTTTGTCGGGTGGTGAGCTACAGCGTTCCCTGCTCGCCCGGTTGAGCTTGGCCGAGGCACCCGTGCTGCTGCTCGACGAGCCTCATGCTGCGCTCGACGAAATGGGCCAGGCGCTGTTGTGGAAACATATTCACCAATGGCACCGAGAAGGTCGGACCTTAATGGTGGTCTGTCACGACCTCGCTGCGGTACATCGGCATGTTCCCCACACCTTGCTGATCAGTCCTACAGGTTGCGCATTGGGTCGCAGCGTCGACTTGATCGAACGGCCTCAGTACACGCAGGTCGCCTGATGCTCAGCGCAACCCACCTATGGCAGCCCTTCCTGGATTTCCTGTTCATGCGCCGGGCGTTATTGGGCGGTCTGGTACTGGCGTGCAGCACGGCTCCACTAGGGGTGTTTCTGATTCTGCGGCGGATGAGCCTGATCGGTGATGCCGTGGCTCACGGCATCCTGCCGGGCGCAGCGCTCGGGTTCTGGTTCGCCGGCTTGAGCCTGCCTGCCCTGACCGTCGGAGGCCTGGGGGCCGGCCTGAGCATGGCCGGGCTCGCAGCGTGGATTACCCGCCGCACTGGACTGCGAGAGGACGCCAGCCTGGCGGCGATCTATCCCATATCCCTGGCGGCCGGCGTACTGATTCTCGGCATGGCCGGCAAACGCCTGGACTTGCTGCACCTGTTATTTGGTTCCGCACTAGCAGTAGACAGTCCGACACTCACCGGCATGCTCTGGGTTTGCGCCGCAAGCCTGGGTGCAATGGCGCTGATCTATCGCCCGCTGTTGCTCGATACCCTGGACCCCTTGTTTCTGCGGACAGTCAGTCGTCTGGGTCCGTTGGCCCACGGCGTGTTCCTGACACTTGTGGTGTTGAACCTGGTGATCGGCTTCCAGGCCATCGGAGCGCTGATGGTTGTGGGCCTGATGATGTTGCCTGCCGCGGCTTCGCGGTTCTGGAGCCGCCGCCTGCCGACCCTGATGGCTATGGCCGCACTGTTCGGCTGCCTTTCGGTGTGGCTGGGCCTGCTGCTGTCCTTCTACTTCTCGCTGCCCAGCGGACCGGCCATCGTACTGATGGCGGGCGTGCTCTATTTGCTGTCCGTAGTATTCGGTCCGGTGCATGGCTTGCTGCGCCGCCCGCCTTTGCTCACATCCCAATGAGGTTTTGCCGATGCGCGCCCTGCTCCTGATATTTAGCTTGATGGTGTCCATGTCCTCCCCTGCTGCCGAAAAGCTGCAGGTCGTCACCAGCTTCAGCATTCTTGCCGACATGACCCAACAGGTCGGCGGCGAACACGTACAGATCGTCAACATGGTCGGTCCCGACGCCGACGCACACACCTACGAGCCCACCCCAGACGATGCCAAGGCGCTGCTGAAAGCCAAGGTGATCATCAAGAATGGATTGGGCTTCGAGCCGTGGCTGGATCGCCTGGTCACCAGCACCGAAACCACCGCGCCGGTAATCAGTGCCAGCCGTGGCGTGATTCCACGTTCCTTGGACGAAGACGGGGAGACCATCCCAGACCCGCATGCGTGGCACAACCTTGCCAACGCCGTGCTCTACATCGGCAACATCACGAAGGCATTGGAAGCAGCCGACCCGGCCAACAAGGCCGATTACGAACGTAACAGCCAGGCGTACCTGAAAAAGATCCATGCCCTACTCGCCGAAGCCAAGGCGAAGTTCACCGCTTTGCCACCCGGCAATCGCAAGATCGTCACTTCTCACGACGCCTTCGGTTACCTGGGCCAAGCCTACGGCATCGATTTCATGGCACCGCAAGGCTTGTCCACTGAACGCGAGCCATCGGCTGCCGAAGTCGCCGCCTTGATCACGCAAATCCGCCAGGCCAAAGTCAAAGCGGTGTTCATGGAAAACATCAAGGACGCACGCCTGCTCAAGCAAATTGCCGATGAAAGCGGCGCGCACATCGGCGGCACCTTGTACTCCGACGCCCTCGCCGCCAGCGGACCCGCGAGCACGTTTACCGGCCTGTTCGAGTACAACCTCAACACCCTGTACGAAGCATTGAGCCAGCCCTGAAATCAAGCCCTTGGCTTGACCGTTCCGCAATCCTGCCCCAGCCACACGGCGCGGGTATCCAGGCTACCGTTCTGCTGGATGCCCGTGGCGTTGAACGTGCCATTGACCTTGGTGGTGAATTCGCGATCACTCTGGAAGGTCGCGATGCCGCTGCCCTGGGCTTTCGGACA
This sequence comes from Pseudomonas sp. E102, assembly GCF_052660185.1. Lineage (NCBI taxonomy): Bacteria > Pseudomonadati > Pseudomonadota > Gammaproteobacteria > Pseudomonadales > Pseudomonadaceae > Pseudomonas > Pseudomonas sp. E102. Next base: position 4,994,845 of record NZ_CP084025.1, on the reverse strand, counting down.
ACTGAAGCGAAACTTCCATTGGTTGCCGGTCCGCTCGGTGATCTGCTGCTTGCACCCTGACTGCGGATCCTGCAGCGGGATGTCGTTGGTCTGGACTTGCTCCGGCGTCAGGCAAACCCGAATACCTTTACCACCCATGGTGATGCCTTGCTTTTCCAGCATCGCTCGCTGCTCGGGCGTCATCTGGTTCTGCAACTGGCCGAGGATCAATTGCAGGTCAGGCAGATTCTGGTTATCAACCTTCATGTTGCTTGTCGTCAGTTCCCACAGGCCCGGTTGAAGCATCTGCGCATGAGCCGCTACAGGAACCGAGAAACCAATGGCCAAGGCCAAACCCAGCAGGCGAACTTTCATTGCAAAAACTCCAGAGGACAAGTGGCCGTTAGACGCTGCCGGCAAGCTTCGGTTCAGGCCAGCACAGGTGAATTAATTAGCGACATTCGTTGCGTAACATGGTCTGTTAAGCATTGAAACTTCAGGAGCACGGCTGCCCCATGGACTATTACGGCCCGCATGTTTTCGGTTACCTGATCGCGCTGCTCCACACCCTCGGTTCCATCGCCGCGGTCCATGCGGTACTCACCGTGCGAACCGCCCAAGGCTCGATCGCCTGGGCCCTGTCACTGGTGTTCATCCCTTATCTGACGCTTATTCCCTACCTGGTTTTTGGCCGCAGTACTTTCGACGGTTACATCAAGGCGCGACGACAGGCCAACGAAGAGATGCGCAAGGCGATCTCCGAGCTGAACTGGCGGCCTTGGGTCGAAGAGGCGCTCGCAGCCCGCGCGTCGCACGCTTATGCTTCTTTGCGCGCCATGCCGAAGCTCGGACGCGCGCCTTGCCTGGCGAATAACCAGGTGCGGCTGCTGGTGGATGGCCACGCCACGTTCGAGGCGATTTTCCAGGCCATGGAAAGTGCGCGGGAAGCCATTCTGATCCAATTCTTCATCATCCATGACGACCGTCTCGGCCAACGCTTGCACGCGTTACTGTTGAAGAAAGCAGCCGAGGGCGTGGCGGTATACCTGCTTTATGACCGTATCGGCAGTCACTCCCTGCCCCACCGTTATGTCCAGGCACTGCGCGACGGCGGCGTCCATGTGAAAGCCTTTGCCACCCGCAGCGGTTGGTTGAACCGGTTCCAGGTCAACTTCCGCAACCATCGCAAGATCGTGGCCGTGGACGGCGTCCTGGGGTTTGTCGGTGGTCACAACGTGGGCGACGAATACCTGGGCGAAAAGCCTCCGTTGGCCCCATGGCGCGACACCCACGTCGAAGTGCGCGGCCCCGTGGTGGCGAGCATGCAGGAATCCTTTGCGGAAGACTGGTTCTGGGCCGCCCGTGCGTTGCCGCCATTGATCCTGCCGGACACCTATCCGGATGGCGGCGTGCTCTGCCAACTGCTGGCCAGCGGTCCGGCGGACGCGCAGGAAACCTGCTCATTGTTTTTCGTCGAAGCGATCCACGCCGCAAACGAGCGAATCTGGATCACCACGCCTTACTTCATCCCTGACGAAGCGGTCTTTGCGGCGCTGCGCCTGGCCGTCTTGCGCGGCGTGGATGTGCGTATCCTGCTACCTTCGCGGCCCGATCACAAAATCGTCTACGCGGCGTCCAGCCTCTATGCATTCGAAGCGGTGCGGGCCGGCGTCCGGGTGTTTCGTTATGAGCCAGGATTCCTGCACCAGAAAGTCGTACTGATCGATCAGGAAATAAGCGCGATCGGCAGTGCGAACCTGGATAACCGTTCGTTTCGATTGAATTTCGAAGTCATGCTGCTGACCGTTGATATCGCGTTTGCCAGCGAAGTGGAGCAAATGCTCGAGAAGGATTTTGCCCAAGCCCACGAAGTGGCCAAACAAGAAAGCCGGGAGACCCACCGCCTGCAAAAAATCGGCATGCGAATCGCCCGGCTCATTTCGCCGATTCTTTAAGGCGTGTAAATGTCGTCGCGAGTCCAAGGCAATTCATGGCTGCCATCGGCATGGGCCTTGACCGCGAGAATCTGGTGCAGGTTTATCCAGCCCTTGGCGAACGCGTAGGCGCAGCCCGCCAGATACAGCCGCCAGATTCGCAAGGCCTGCTCCGGTACTTCCCTGGACGCGGCTTCGAGGTTGTCCTCCAAACGCTCGCTCCAATGATCGAGGGTGCGCGCGTAGTGCATGCGCAGGCTTTCTACATCGACGATTTCCAGCCCGGCTTCGCTGATTTCGGCAGAGATCATCGACAGATGCGGCAACTCACCATTGGGAAACACGTATTTCTCGATGAATTCGCCCGCCCCGCGCCCTACCGGACGGCCATCGGTGTGCTTGGCGGTGATACCGTGATTCATCACCAAGCCGCCTTCACGGACGGCACCGAACAGCGTCTTGCAGTACTGGGCCAGGTTGGCGTGCCCCACGTGTTCGAACATGCCGACACTGACCACTTTGTCAAAACGTCCGTCCTGGGGCAGGTCCCGATAGTCCAGCAATTGCAGCTCCACCTGATCTTCCAGGCCTTCAGCCTTGACCCGCTCCCGAGCCAGGGCGAGCTGCGCCTTGCTCAGGGTAATGCCAAACACCTTGGCTCCGAATTCCCGCGCCGCGAAACGCGCCAACCCGCCCCAGCCACAGCCAACGTCCAACAGATAGTCTCCGGGTTGCAGGCGCAGCTTGCGGCACAAATGGCGGAATTTCGCTTGTTGCGCTTGTTCGAGGGTTTCGCTGCCGGTCTCGAAATAAGCGCATGAATACACCATGTCGCTGTCGAGCCAGAGCTGATAAAACGCATTGGACAGGTCGTAGTGATAGGAGATCGCCTTGGCGTCGGTTTCCTTGTCGTGGACAGTACGCACCGGCAAGTTGCTGTCGTCTTCGTCCACCAGGGCCTGGCTCAGCTCGTCACATACACGAATGACTTCATTGATAGAGCCTTCAAGCTCGAGTTTGCCTTCGACAAACGCTGCACCCAGTGCATCCAGGCTGGGGTGGGTGAATTGCGCGACCACTTGAGGGTCCTTGACCACAATCGTGACGCTGGGATCGGCACCGAGCGTGAACTCATGGCCATCCCAGAGCCGCAAACGAAGCGGTAGATGCAGATTCTGTAAGGCCGGCGGAAGTTGAGCGAGCATGAAAAATCCCCCCTTTGTTTCAGACGTCTGAAATGAGGGTAGACCATGCTAGAAAAATAGCAGGCTATCGAATTTATAGCCTTTTTCTATCGCCCTGTTACCAGCTGTGTTTTAGCAGTGACTGCTGGCGAAGGAGTGCCCTCTCGTAAGTGACTGCGGGCGCCGCCAACAGTTCGCTCCAGCTCGCTCGTTAGATTCTCAACAGCGGTTCCTGGAACCGCAGCAGACGCCCAGCATTTCCAAGCACCAACAGGGTGCTCAAGTTGTGCAGCAACGCGGCGATCATCGCGCCCGCCGCGCCCAGCCAGCCAAATGCGGCGAAGGCAACGATAGCGAGCGTCCAACCCAGGCCGATGATGACATTGACCTGCAACGTACGTCGGCACTGCCGGCTCAACCGTACACAGGTTCCAAGGCGCCTCAGATCACTGCCAATCAGGACGATATCCGCCGACGCAAGCGCGATATCCGCCCCGCCGGCACCCATTGCGACCCCCACCACCCCGGCTTTCAGCGCCAGGGAATCATTGATCCCGTCACCCACCACCATCGGCCGGAAGCCGTGACCGATTTCGGCCATGACCCGTTTAAGTTTGTCTTCCGGCAAAGCCTGCGCTTGCAGATCGTTGATACCAACCTGCTGCGCCAACGCAGTCGCCACGCTTTGGCGATCTCCGGTCAACAACAATTGGCGACCCAGGCCAAGCTCGCGCAACTCGGCCATGGCCGCCCGCGCTTCAGGTTTGACGCTGTCGGCCAGCAGCAACCAGGCGAGAAATTGCCCATCGAGGGCCAAGCCGGCGATTGGGCCGTCATGCTCGGGAATGGCCGGCGTCTCGATTCCCAGCCGGGCGAACAACTCGGGACGACCAAGTGCGGCTTCGCCCCGTCCGGTCATGGCCACCACGCCCAGGCCCTGGCGTTCGTGTACATCGCTAAGCGGCAGATAATGTTGCGCATCCACCTGCCCTGCCAGCGCTCGGCTGACCGGATGACTGCTGGCCGATCCGAGGCTGGCGGCCAAAGGCAGCAGCTCGGAGCGATCCGCCGAGGCGCCTTGTATCGATTGCAGTTGCAATGTGCCGTAGGTCAAGGTTCCGGTCTTGTCGATGACCAGCGAGGTCAGGTCGGCCAGCTCCTCCAAGAAAGCCGAGCTGCGAATCAGGATCCCGTGACGTGCAGCCACCGCAATCCCGGCAATGGCCGTTGCCGGCGCTGACAGCACCAAGGCGCAGGGACACGCCGCCACCAGGACCGCGAGCATCGCCTGGGCATCGTTCGTGACAAACCAGGTCACCGCCGCCAGCAGCAACACCAGCACCAGGTAACGACCGGCGTAGCGTTCGAGCAAGCGGGTAATCGGCGGCTTGGAACGCTCGGCGTTTTGCATCAGGGCAATGACTTTGCCCAGCGTCGACGCTTCGCCAATGCGCGTCACTTCCAGGCGCAGCAGACCGTCGAGGTTGATCGCGCCGCCAAACACATCCATCCCCGCGACCGCCTCCACGGGTACGGACTCGCCCGTGATGGGCGCGGTGTCGAGGCTCGCTTGCCCGGACAAGACTCGCCCGTCGGCAGGCACCCTGTCACCGGCGCGAACCTCCACCACATCGCCTGGTCGTAGCGTGCCGTTATCGACTTCGATGACCGAGCCGTCGGCCTGCACTTTGCGACCTTGGCTTCGGGTCAACTGGCCGAGGGCGTGGATGGCTTCCTGGGAGCCGATCACACTGCGTTCTTCCAGCACGTGACCGAAGATCATGATGATGGGCAACAGCGCGGCCGTCAGCAGATCGCCGGTGGCCCAGGCCCCAAGCATTGCCAAGGCGATGAGTTGATCCGTGATCCCATGCAAGCTCGGATACCGCAAGCTGTACCAGGCGGAACGCATTACCGGCACCGCTACCAGCAACGAGGCAGCACCCAACAACAACTGGCTGACACCGTTTTGCGCTGGCGACCAACCGCGCCATGCCAGGCCCAAGGCGAGCAGCCCGAGTGCGAGCATCGCCAAGGTCAGCTGCCGAGCGGCTGCACGCTGTTCGGCAGAAGACAACATCGGTGAGGCAGTGGCTTGAGCAGTCATTGCCCGGCTCCTTGGATAATCAAGCGGGAATCGTCTTTCGGATCGACCGTGGTCACCGACCCGGCCCGACGCAGGATTTCAGGCATGCGTTCACGGTACAGCCGCCACGGCATCTGCGGATCGCTGCCCTGGGTCTTGGCCAAGCCGAACACCGAAGCGGTGTCGGACGACGCTTTGGCGAGCCGTTCGCCAGCCTGGGCATGGGCCACCTGCAAGGCCCGGTCGGCCTCCTGGCGGGCTGACTGGGTCTGTTTTTCCGCCTCGGTACGGGCGCTGGCGACGGCTTTGTCGGCCTGCTGGCTGGCGGTCAGTACTGCGTTGAAAGCCCCCACGGCAGGCCCGGGCAGGCTCGACTGCACGTCGACTCGCACCACTTCGATTCCCAACCCCTGCCCTGTCGCGGCAAGATCAGCGAGTCGCCGGTTGATACCTTGCACCAGATCGCCACGAAGGCGCTCCCGACGCTCCGCGGCCTGGCTATCGCTACCCAACAATTCGGGGCGAGCCACCAGGATCGTGTCCAGGTCCCGGGCTGCGGCAAGAGCCACGGCACTGCGGGTCGCCAACCGATCCAGGGCCGGCAAGACGTGCTCGCCTTGCAGGACAAACGCGTAAGGGTCGGTGACCTTGTAGAAAACCCGCACGTCCAGCTGCACCACGCCGGCGTCACCGGTCAATAAATAACCAGAACCCGCCAAGGCATCCGTCACTGGCGAAGCGAAGCTGGCCACTCGATCGGCCTGTAGCGCCGCATCCGAGCGGAGCAGATTTTCTACGCGGCGTTCCAGGACTCGATCCGCCGCCGGCAGTAGGATCACCTGTTCCACGGGACGAGGCCATGCCCATAAAAGTCCCGCGTTCTGGACACGATCCAGTGCGCCAAAGTGCAAAACCATCGCGCGGTCCTGCGGAGCGACCTGCCGCACGTTGGCGAACAACCAGGCCAACGCGGCAAGGACAGTGACCGCGTAAAGCGCAAGGAACGACAGGCGTCCGGCCTGAATCCATGGACTGGACAGCTCGTTTGTTCCACGTGGAACCAAACTCATGGCTGGGTCCCGCCCTTGGGTTCCAGTGAAGGGGGGCCGTCCACCAACACCCGGAATGGCGCCGCGTCTGTGCGCAGAATCAGCTTGGTGCCCGGGCTGACGATGGTCTCCAAGGTGTCCAGCGAGCGGAGCAGATTGTAAAGCTGGGGCGAACCCGCATAGGCCTTTCCATAGATCTGCGCCGCCTCCACGCGAGATTGTGCCTCTATCTCGGCAGCTTTGACGGTGGCGTCGGCTTGCATGATTCGCGCGTCACGTTCAGCCGCCGAACGAATTTGTGCTGCTTCACGCTTACCGATGGCGGTGCGCTCCGTGGCGATGGTTTCTCGTTCGGCACGCATGCGGTCCACGGTTGCGGTAAGCGTTACCGAAGGCAAAGTCAGGCGCTCGATGCCCACTTGCAAGACCCGCACACCATAGGTTGTCAGCAGTTGCTGCTCGATCTGTTGACGCAGTTGGGTTTCAAAATCGACGATGCGCACTTGGCTGGCATCGGTATTGACCAGATTCGCCAAATCGAAACTGGCGGCCGTGGTCTCCAGCGCCGAGCCGACAAACGTGCGAATTTGCCGTGCGGCTTCGTCTGGCTGGTTCTGCACTGCCCGCATGAAACGCTGCACATTTTCCGGGTCCGCTTGCACCTGCCACGTGACATAGGCCTGAACAATGATTCGCAGCCCATCGCGAGTACCGACATCCTGCAATCCGCTGGAGCTGGTACGTAACCGCAAATCCACCGGGACCGCTGCTTCGAATGGCGCCGGCCAGCGCCAGCCCAGGCCCGGGTCCAGCAGCACTCGCGCCGGGTTGCCAAAACGGGTGATAACGGTGGCCTCCCCCGAGCGCACTTGCACCAGGCTGGCAGCCGCTATGGCAAACACTACCAACAGCGTTGCCCAGCCCATGCGCCTCCAGGGAAACGGACCAGTCTGCTGCGGGTCGCCGTGGTGATGATGATGCCCGTGGTGATGACCAACATGGCCATGATCGTGACCACCGTGGTCGTGATGGTCGTGTGACGAAGACTGGCTCAATGGGCAGCTCCTGGCAGGACAGGGTTACGTGGCGACGCAGGGTCCGCCGGCAGCGGGAAAGTGCGCAGATCCAGGGTCGGCGCGTTGCCGCTGCCGCCCACGCGATGATCGAGAATCAGCAGATTGGCCTTGTCCAGGCCATGGCTCAGTTGGCTGAAGTACTGCTCAAGGAGGAAGGCGTGGCCTGCCTTCGCATAGGCTTGGCGTTCGGCATCGAAGCGCAGGCCCGCGGCTTCGGCGGCGGCGTTGATTTCCCTCGCCGTGGCTTGGGCCTGGTCATGGGCGATGCTGGCTTGCAGTTGCGCCTGGTTGGTCTGTTCAGCCGCGGCGCCGCGCTCCCGGGCGATCAATGCCTGCGCGCCGATCTGCGCCGCTTGCACACCGTGATAGGCATTCGCCGCGCCAGCCGGAGGGTGGATCGCCTCGACCACTGTCGCAAGAATCTCAACGCCGCTGTCCAACGATTGCAAGTCAGCCTGCACCGCACGGCCGATTTCGTCGGCCAGGCTGACCCGGTCCGCGCCCAGCAAACCGTCCAGCGTGCGCGATGCGAATTCATGCACGAGGATGCGGCTGGCCGTGCTGCGGATCAGCGTTGGCACATCGGCACTGTTGTACGTCGCAGCAAGCGCTGCGGCATCCGTCAGGCCGATGCGATATACAAAGCGCACATCCATGTTGACGATCTCGAAGCTTTGTTTATCGGCACGCCGGCTGGCGATGACTTGGGATTTATCGTTCACATGCGTGGCGTCCCATAACCGATTGGCGTTGACCGGCGCCGGTCCTTCGGCCGGTTCCGCTTGCACAAGCGCGTTGCTATCGCCAACGCTGGTCGCCAATTCATGCACGACACCATTTTCCACTTTGAGCACCCTGCCCCACGGCCAAGGGAGGCCCCCATGCAGGCCTGGGCCAAGGACTTGCACCGGCTCGCCGAATCGCTCGTAGATTCCGCGCTCCTGCAACGCCACTTCATGCACGCCGGTGAGCGACCAGCCCACCAGCGCCACCAGCGCCAGCACAGGAAAGAACGCCCGGCGCATATAGCTGAACGCCCAGATCTGACGCAGGTCGATGCCGAAACGGTTGTGTAACTCGTGCTGCAAGACCAGCAACGGTTGCGGCGGCCAGCGCAGCAGATCGGCGACAAAGCTGCGACCCATCAGCGTCGGCTCGAGGGAGTCGCGGCGCGGGCTGAATAAGGAGAGTATGGCGCGCAACAGCAGCTCCACCGCGACCAGCCCTGGCAACACCCCGATCAACACTCCCAGGCGCGTCGGCCAGATCGACGTATCGGCGGCGAACAGCAGGCACAATGCGCCAAGGACAAGCACGGCGATCGCCACCCGCGCGAGCTGTGCCAATGGCAAGGCTTCCGGCCACTCGATTGGCGGTTGCTGGGCCAGTTGGCGTTCAAACACCAGCAAGCTGAAGGCCAGCAATAACGAAACCACCGCCCCGACACTCGCCGACACCCCAAGCGATGCAGCAGGCAAATCTAGATTCCAGGCTTGCTCAAGGCTCAGCAACGCCAGGAGCGCCCAACCAGAAAGCCACAACGCGGGCGCCCCGATTTGCTTCAGCAGACCGACCCAGCGGGCGCTGATCCCCTCGAGCATCCGCTCATACCAATCCGAGTCCTCAACCGGCTCGGTTTCAACAGGTGCGTTGTCCACCGCAGGCGCCAGCGCCTCGCTGCGCCAACGCGTCACCCACCCGGCCGATTGCAGGCCCGCCAACAACACAATAAGGCCGGCGCTTTGGCTGACCAACAGGGCAGGCCACAAGGATTGCGGCGAGAACAATCCGATGAAAAACGCCAGTACCAGGCCCAATCCCGCCAGGCCGGCCAGCGCCAACGCGATCCGCTTCAAGCGGCGTGTCTGGAGCGCAGCACGCTGAAAGCGCGGCCACTCGGCCACCCGTGCCCCTTCGATTTCTAGATCGACTTGCATGTCATCCCAGCGCATGTGGAAAAACCAAATTCAGGGCTGTGGATAAAAACCGCCACCGCTCCGCTACGTTCGTTACTTTATAACCGGTGCTGTGAAATTTCCGTGTTGAATTTTTCACGGCCGGCCCTAGTGACTTTAGCCTTGACCGTAATCTCTGGAAACGCTCATATTACGTACATAATTTTTTGGACGAGGCGGGAGAACAGTGATGAGCGATTACGATGTGATCATTCTGGGCGGCGGTCCCGGCGGCTATAACGCAGCGATTCGGGCCGGGCAGTTGGGCTTGAAGGCCGCCTGCATCGAAGGCCGCGCAACGCTGGGCGGCACCTGCCTGAACGTCGGTTGCATGCCCTCCAAGGCACTGCTCCACGCGTCTGAGCTGTACGAAGCGGCCAAGGGCGCGGAATTTGCCAATCTGGGCATCAACGTCAGCCCTACCCTCGACCTCGCTCAGATGATGAAACAAAAGGACGAAAGCGTGGCGGGCCTGACCAAGGGCATCGAGTTTCTGTTTCGCAAAAACAAGGTCGATTGGATCAAGGGTTGGGGCCATATCGATGGGCCCGGCAAGGTGAGCGTCACCGGCGGCGATGGCGGCAAGGTTGAACTCGGCGCCAAGGACATCGTTATCGCCACCGGCTCCGAGCCGACGCCACTGCCCGGAGTAGAGGTCGATAACCGGCGCATCCTCGATTCCACTGGCGCATTGTCCCTCGGCGAAGTGCCCCGTCACCTGGTGGTCATCGGCGCGGGGGTCATTGGTCTGGAACTGGGCTCAGTCTGGCGACGCCTGGGCGCTGAAGTGACCGTGGTGGAATACCTCGATCGCATCTGCCCGGGTGTGGATGCGGACACCGGCAAGACCTTGCAGAGAGCCCTGGCGAAACAGGGCATTCAATTCAAGCTGGGGGCCAAGGTCACTGGCGCCGTGTCCTCGGCCAACGGCGTGCAGTTACAGGTCGAATCCGCAGCAGGCGGCAACGCGCAGACGTTGGACGCCGATTACGTGCTGGTCGCCATTGGCCGCCGGCCTTACACACAAGGGCTGGGGCTGGAAAATGTCGGGTTGACGACCGACCCGCGTGGCCTGCTCGCCAACAAGCGCCACCGCACTGAGGCGCCCGGTGTCTGGGTGATCGGCGATGTCACGTCCGGGCCGATGCTCGCCCACAAGGCCGAAGACGAGGCCATGGCCTGCATCGAGCAGATTGCCGGCAAGGCCGGCGAGGTCAATTACGACCTGATCCCCAACGTGATCTATACCCGGCCGGAACTGGCCAGCGTCGGCAAGACCGAGGAACAGCTCAAGGCTGCGGGCCGCGCCTACAAAGTCGGGAAATTCCCTTTTACGGCCAACAGCCGGGCGAAGATCAATCACGAAACCGAAGGGTTCGCCAAAGTGTTGGCCGATGAGCACACCGACGAGATCCTCGGCGTGCATCTGGTTGGCCCAAGCGTCAGCGAAATGATTGGCGAATACTGCGTAGCGATGGAGTTCGGCGCCTCGGCCGAAGACATCGCCCTGATCTGCCACCCGCACCCGACCCGCTCGGAGGCATTGCGCCAGGCGGCGATGAATGTGGAAGGAATGGCGACGCAGATGTAGCGCCGCATTCCTGTGGGAGCGAGCTTGCTCGCGATGGCGTCAGGTCAGTCTCATCCACACCTACTGACTCAGCCTCATCGCAAACAGGCTCGCCTCCACAATCAGCGCGCCGCCAACCGTGCCTTGCGCTGGCGACGGCTGATCAATGCCAGCCCAACGGCTACAACCAGCACTACGCTGCCCACTTGCACCCAGATTTTATAGGGCCGCAACGCCGAGCGAATCGGACTCAGCGCCTGCGTGACATAGCGCTTGTCTGCCTTGTCAAAGTCCGGAAATGGACATAACTCCCCAAAAAGCCATCCCCATTCCACGTAAGGCCCTTCCTCTATATACCGCCGGTACAACGCTCCCTGCTCTTCAGGGCTTGAATTGTATCTCCATGCATAACACAGCACCGCTGCAAACGCCTGGCTGGTATGGGGTAGATTGTCCGCCGCCCGACTCGCCAATGCAGTGGCGACAAACCGATAGTGATATCGCTGGTCCGGTTCGGCTGCGCTGGCCTGTTGCCTTTGCACCTCGCCTTCAGACAATAAGGGGCCAACCTTCAGTTCCACTGGTTCAAAACTGTAGTTGCCTTCCAGACTGGCGTAATCCGGCGCCATCTCATAAGCGAGCAGCTGCATGCCCATGTCGCGCGCTACCGTGGACGCAAGGAAATACGCCTTGGCGCGTCCGGTCGGCCACCATTTGGACTCGGCATCCTTGCGCATTTGCCCGTAATATTCGGCACTTACCTGCAGCTGAACGCTGTCGAAATACGCCGGTGCTTCGTCGTAGCGCCCCTCGCGCAGCAGACGACGACCCAGCAGGTTACGCAGTTTCGCCGGCACCGACAGTTGTACATAATTGTCCCGCTCTTCCTGGCTCAATGGCGGCGGAGCCGTAACCTGGGCGTCTACGTATTGCTTGAGTTCATCGACCGTCAGCACGCGCTCGGCGACCGTCGCGGCGTCATACCAATAATTGTTGCCGCCGCGATAAAGCTGATCGAACGCTTGCAGGTAATCACCACGCTGCAACGCTAGGATCGCGTTTTCACCTTCGACCCGGCACTTGGGCTGGACCGTCTCGTAGTCCCAGTCCGGCGTGCGTCGATCGCCCCAGGATTCCTCCTTCGGAAATGCCTGGGCGGCCTTGGCATAAGCCGCCGCCGCAGCAACCTTGTCTCCGTCGCGCAGGGCGAGTTTGGCGCGCACCCACCAGGCCAGCCCAGTGTCGGCGGCTTTATCCACGAAAGCCTTGGCACCGGCGTAGTCGCCGTGTTGATAACTCACCGCAGCCAGGCGATCCGCATCGTCCAGGTTGCCCCGGGCGCTGGCCTGCAGCAACTTGACGAGTTGTTTCTCGCCGGATGGCTCTTCGCCGTCCCACCAGCCGACGCGGCTGAGCAAATACGCCGTCGCCAGGCGCTGGACGCCTTTGGTCTTGAGCAATTCCCTCAGGCGCTCGTCGGATTCGAGCTTCAGGCTACTCGCCAACTGCAACAACGAGCTGTAGCCGACCGGGGAACCCTGCAGGTTCTGGGTCGCGTACAGCCCGATGGCACTGTCCCAGTCATCGGCGGTATAGGCCACCCTGGCCTCCTCACCGAGACTGGCGACGCCCAGTTCCAACGGGTCGCTGAAACCGGCGACGCTCAACTCTCGGGCCTGGCGAAAGGCTTGGCGCGCCTGATCCCGCAAAATAGTGGGGTCGCCGCGACCGGCCTCGGTGCTCATGGCGAACAACGCGCGGCCCAGGGAATAGGCCGCCCAGGTGCTGCGCAGGCGGCGCTCGTCGGCGGGCAGCGCCAGCAATTGTTGGAATGATTCGGCGGCGCGCTGGTGATCGCCCGCGTTGAAAGCCGCCGCGCCCACCGCGTACAAGCGCAGCTCGGCGGGCAGGTTCGCCGCTTCGCTGGCGACCTGCTCAACATCGCCCACTGCTCGCAGCCGCTCTACCACCGCTTGTTGCGGTGGCGTCAGGCCGAGCTGTTCGGCTTTGTTGCGTTGTTCAACGTAGGAGGCCACATCGTCATAACTGTAGTCGGGGTTGCGCGTCGCATCCGTGGTTGGCTTCAGCCCCGCAATGGCCTGACCGAGACGGCTGACCTCGAAACGAAAGCTGCCTTCGGGCAACTCCGCCAAGGATTGGGCCCGGTTATCCAGCAGGCGCATGGGGAACTCCGGTCCACAGGCCAGCGCCTGGCCCATGGGCAGGCTGAGGCTCAGGCATAGCAGGCGACGAGGCCACTTACGGGTAGACATTGAAACCTCCTTGGTCAATTTTTGTGCAGCGCGCCCAGCCGATCGCCCGTTGGGCACCGGCAGCCAGGCGACCTTCCTGAATGCGCGTGAAGGTAAGCACTCCGGGGGTTTGTTGCAATGCATAACCTGACAGGGCATCGACCCCGTCACATGCGCCCACCGCCAGCGTCAGCCGCTGGGGCCAACGGCTGTCGAGATTGCCCTGGTTCACCAGCCAGATATCGTAGAGGCCGTCCTGCTCGTCAATGCGCACCGCCATACGACTGTGGAGCCTGTCGCCACGGGCCACCGCGCCAAGGGTGGCCAGGCTCCATGCCCGTCGATCTCCCGGCAGCGGTAACCGAAACCAGACGATCCCGGCCAGGTGCCCAGGCGGTTCGGCGCGCAGCTTTGCCGTCAGGTCGGCGACCTGTTGCGGATCGGCCCGCAATTCCCGGCGTTCGCCGCCCCGATCGATAGGCACTTCGCTTTCCACCACGGGCGCACCGTTTTCCTGGGTCAGCAGCGCGACACCATACGCCGGCAAGGCCAAATAGAACGGCCGCGCGGTGATCTCGCCCCAGCGTTCGGCCCAACGCCTGGCCTGTTGCGCATCGAACAGACCTTGGCGAGGATCGCTGACCGCATGGACCTGCAAGACGCTACTGTCCACGGTCGCCAACAATTCAGGCAACTCGGGGCTATCGAGCCAGGCCGGCAGCGCCGTGATGCTGAGCTGTAGCGTGGTGGGTAAGGTTTGTCGCAACCGGGTGAGAAAGGTCCGGTACGCCGGTAGCCGTGCAGTGCCCGCATCGTGATCGATTTCCACACCCATCGGCACCAGGCCCTGGGCCCGCCAGTGGGCCAGCAACTGTTGGATCTGTGCGATCACATCGTCCTGGTCCAGAGATCTGAGCTGGCCGTCCAGACGAATCACCGCAACCAGCGGTCGGCCGTCAGCCTTGAGCAATGCGGGGTCAATACGCGCACGGCTCCAGCCAGCTCCCGGAAACGCCTGCAACGCCAACACCCGCAAGCTGGAAAAATCGCCGTGGCTTTGGCGCAGCGCGCCTTCGTGGGCCGGCGTCCACTGGCGTTGCCAGACATAGAGCTGTTGATCAAGGACGGCAGGCGCGGGCTGGTCACAGCCGCTCAGGAACAACGCGGCGAAGACCAGCGCCAGCCTGTGGATAAAAGTCATGAAACGCAGCCAACCGAGAAAGGTTGGCAGATTAACCCTTCCAGGTTCCTTCAGAAACCGCTGGCGGGGGCATTGCCCCCGCCATAACCGGCCAGGCGCTCAGACTTCTGTCTGCAATCCCGCAGCCGTACGCGGCATCCCGACGAAGCCAGGCAGGGCTTCGATCCGCGCCAGCCATGCGCGCACATGGGGATAGTCTTGCAACGAAACATTACCCTCGGGCGCGTGGGCGATGTAGCTGTAACTGGCGATGTCGGCAATGGTCGGGGCGTCGCCGACCAGATAGGCGCTGTTGGCCAGGGCTTGGTCGATGACTTTGAGCAGGCTGTGGGCACGGACGATCACCTCTTCGGCATTATGAGAGGCACCGAACACCGTGATCAGCCGCGCCGTGGCCGGTCCGGCATGCAGTGGCCCGGCGGCTACCGACAACCAGCGCTGGACGCGAGCGGCGCCGACCGGGTCCGTTGGCAGCCAACGGCCCTGGCCGTACTTGTTTGCCAGGTACACCAGGATCGCGTTGGAGTCAGCCAGTACCACGCCGTTGTCATCAATGGCCGGCACCTGGCCAAACGGGTTGATCGCCAGGAAATCCGCTTGTTTGTGCGCGCCCTTGGCCAGGTCGACAAAGCTGATCTCCACAGGCAGATCGAGTAGCGAGAGCATCAGCTGCACACGGTGGGCGTGGCCCGAGAGTGGAAAGTGATAGAGCTTGATAGGGTTCATGGTCGACTCCGCTCAGAGATGACGCCATCAGCAGAACGGCGTCGATGGCCCATCTTCTGCCCAAGCCCGACGCTGTGGAATCACCTGCAAACGCAATCCATTATTTCTGCTGGCGAAACAATGCGTCAGCCTTTCAAGGCCGGGTGTTCTCGCAACGCGCCGACCATGAAGTCGACAAAGCTGCGCACCCGCGCCGACGCATTGCGCCCGCCCTGATACACCACGTGGATCGGCAGGGGCGGCAGCTCGAATTCCTCCAAGACGATTTCCAGCTCACCGGCAGCCAGGTTGCCGGCCACTTGGTAAGACAGCACCCGCGTCATCCCCAAGCCTTGGCACGCCGCAGTGATGGCGGCCTGATTGGCCGTCACCACCAGCCGCGGCGCGGGCCGGACGGACAAGGGCTGGCCAGCCTCGACAAAGGTCCAGTTCTTGATCTGGCCGATCGCCGATGAAGACACCACCGGCATCCGCTCGAGGTCTTGAGGGTGCCGCGGACGGTCGTGGCGGGCAAAGAAATCCGGGGAGCCACACACCACCCGCCGCACCTCACCGACACGTACGGCGTGCAGGCTGCTGTCGGGCAGCTCGCCGATGCGCACGGCCACGTCTATGCCCTCCTCCACCATGCTGACGGTGCGATCGAGCAGCAAGGCGTTGACGCAGACCTCGGAGAAGCGACCCAGATAATCCACCAGCAATGGCGTGACAAACAGCTGTCCGAACAGCACGGGTGCCGTGATGGTCAATTGCCCGCGGGGTTGGGCGTGACTGCCCGCGGCGGAATCCTCGGCTTCCTGCAGGTCGCCCAGGATCCGCCGGCTGTCATCGAGAAAGCGCTGGCCGGCTTCACTCAGGTAGACGTTGCGTGTAGTCCGTACCAACAACGGCGTACCGATGCGTTGCTCCAACGCAGCCACTGCGCGCGTCACGCTGGCCGGCGACAAACCCAGGCGTCGCGCAGCCGATGAGAATCCCGACTCCTGGGCCACGGCGACAAACACCTGCATTTCCTGGAACCTGTCCATCCATCCTCCGATGAGAAATCCTGATACAAGTTTTGTACACGCCGAAAAGCCGCGGCGGACGCCATTGTAGGGGGCTTGGCAAGCGAACCGTAGCCAGCCGCGAGGCCATAGGCCAACAATGGCTACTGGGCTTGATACCATCCAGCACACTGTTATGAAAAACTCATGACCATTAAATGAAATCTTGTGGGAGCGAGCCGTTCCCGCAAGGTGTGTGTGATTGGTTAGACCCGAAGGCCGTTTTCCGTGAATATTGTCCACCGCCCCCTGACTCATCCCCTCGCGCGCCTCATCGCCTTGGCGGGATGCGTCCTCTTGGTCCCCATGGGACTGCGCGTCGCATTGGGCTGGTCCGACCCGCTGGGCTATCTCTCGGATATCGCCATTGGCACCCTGCTGGTCGTCCTGCTCTATCGGCGTCCCTGGTGGCTGGCCTTGCCCGTGTTGCTGGCATGGTGTGTATTGACGCTCACCAGTATCGAGCTGGTCAACGCGGTCGGGCGGATGCCAACGCCTGCGGACATCCAGTACCTGACCGACCCACAATTCGTCGAGAACTCCAGCAGCGGCGGCTTCGCGCATCCCTGGCTCGCGGCAGTCATGTTGACAGCCCTGGTGCTTTGCCTGGCCGTCCAGTGGGCCAATCGAAGCCGCCAGGCCCCGCCCTTGCCGCGCCACGCCTGGGCCATGCCGACAATGCTGTTGCTGGCCCATGCCGGCGTTCAAAGCTGGCGCCCCAGCGAGGCGGATCAGTGGAACCTGTTCAACCTGCCCCACCAGCTCATGACCGCCAGCGTCGCCGCCGGGCAAGAACATCTGGAGCAGTGGCTGGCGGGCAACACGCCGGAACCGCTTCCCCCCATGGAAGGGCTGACCCGGCTGGACCTGGAGGGGCAAAAGCTGCTTGCCGCCCCGGGCCGCGCGCGCAATGTGCTGATCATCGCCCTGGAAGGCATTCCGGGTGCCTATCTGGAAACCAACCGCCAGGCTTTGCAAAGCAGCTATCACGCGAATCTGATGCCGCGCCTCAGTGCCTGGTCGGAGCGCGGGATGAACACGCCCGACTATGTGCTGCACAGCCACCAGACCATCCGTGGCTTGTACGCGATGCTGTGCGGGGATTACGACAAACTCGACAACGGCACGCCCAAGGGCGTCGAGATGCTGAACCAGACCCAGCGCAACCAGGCCTGCCTGCCCGCCCAGTTGCGCAAGCACGGATTCTCCACCCACTTCCTGCAAGGTGCCGGGCTGCGGTTCATGGCCAAGGACCGGATCATGCCGCATATCGGCTTCGATACGACCCTGGGCATGGAGTGGTTCACTCGACCGGCTTACTTGGAGTTTCCCTGGGGCAAGGATGACAAGACCTTTTTCGAAGGCGCGCTGGATTACGTCGGGCAACTGCAACAAGCGGACAAGCCGTGGATGCTCACCCTGCTGACGGTAGGCACGCACCAACCCTACTCGGCACCGGACGATTATCTGGAGCGCTACGACACCGCCAAGCAGGCGGCCGTGGGCTATCTGGACGACGCGCTGGACGTCTTCCTGACGAGCCTTGAACACCAGGGAATTCTGGACAACACCCTGGTGGTCATCACCTCGGACGAGTCCCATGGCATCGACGACGTGCGCCTGGCATCGTCCTGGGGTTTCAACCTGACTCTGGCACCAGAGCCCTTGCCGGCAATCAAGCAAGGGGTGCATGGCCATGTCGACCTGACCGCTTCGGTGCTCGATTACTTCGGTTTCGACGTGCCAACGTCCCTGTCCGGCCGCTCGATGTTCAGGCACTACGCGACGGGCCGGGAAATCATGTCGTTCACCAACGGCAAGCTGCGCTATCACGATGGCAAGGGCACCTTCACCGAATGTGATTTCCTGCAACGCTGCCGTGACTACAAGAGCGAGGGTTTCATCGCCGATCGCGCCACTTACGCCGGGCAATACAGCGGCCAGCGCGCCCGGCTGATCGCCGCGCGGGCCACCGCCCTGGACCAAACGCTGCTGGCGACGCCCCTGAACCAGCATTACCAGTTTGGCAGCAACGAAAAAATCCCGCTGCCCGCCCAGGTTTCCCAACGATTGGACCGACAACCTGATCGGCGCCCAATACCTGGAAATGCCCAAGGGCACCCGCACACGCGTCAGCCTGACCATTCGCGCGGTGGACACTGACCACGCCGCGTACATTTCACTCAAGGCCAAGGAATTCGAGCAGGACGTGCCGATGGACTTGCCCACCGACGTGGCGGTTACCATGGATCAACCGCTGGTGATGGACATCCATTTCGACAACCCGCAACCGCGCAAGGCGTTCTCTTTCCACTTGCTGGGTCATGGCGTGGGCGCTATCGAAATCAGCGATTTCAGCGTTGTGACCGAGCTGCCCGACCAGACCGACCAACCGGAATATCTGGATGACATGCAGGACGACAGCGAGGCGCAGTCCAGCTGAAAGCAAAAACGCGCAGCCGCTGGGGGGCGGTTGCGCGTCAGGTTCACTCAATGCCTGGTTCGATCAGTCACTGACCAGTTGCATGATCTCGAAGGCATTCAACGCCGCGCCCCGCAGCAACTGATCGCCGCTGATGAACAGGTCCAAGCCGTGTTCGCCGTAGATCAGGTTGTAGCGAATCCGGCCAACCTCGACCGCATGCTTGTAGGTCGATGTCATGGGCATTGGATAAACGCCCTGCTGGGGTTCGTCCACCACTTCGACGCCCGGCGCAGCCGCCAGCAACTCGCGCACCTGGGCCAGCGATTGCACCGGTTTCTTGAAGCGCAGGCTCAGGCTCTCGGCATGGGAGCGCAGGGTCGGCACCCGCACCGCCGTGGTGCTGATGGCCAGCTCCGGTTCGCCCAGGACCTTGCGCAGCTCCCAGACCACTTTCATCTCTTCGCGGGTGTAGCCGTTGTCTTCGAACGAATCGACTTGAGGGATGACGTTGAACGCCAGGTTATGGGCGAAATTCTCGCTACCGTCCTGGTCGCCGTAGTCGCTGAACGCCTTGGCCTTTTCCCGCAGCTCGAGCATGGCCGGCTGCCCCGCGCCGCTGGCGGCCTGGTAGGTGGAAATGATCGCGCTTTCGAGCCCGAAGGTTTCGTGCAACGGCCCCAGCACCATCAGCGCAATGGCCGAGGAACAGTTGGGGTTGGCGATCAGCTTTTCGCCCTTGTAGCGCTGACCATTGATCGGCGGTACCAGTAGCGGAATGTCCGGGTGATAACGAAAAGCCGATGAGTTATCGATGACGTAAGAGTTTTCAGCCAGGCGCTCGCCATATTCCAAGGCAAACGATCCGGAAACGCACAGGAAGACGATATCGCACGAAGCGCAGCCTTCGACCGAAAAAGGCTCGATCAGGTGCTCGGTATTGCCAGCCTTCAAGCGCTTGCCGGCCGAACGCTCAGAGGCCATGCAGACCACTTCGTAGTCGGTTTCTTCAAGCAATTGCAGCATGGTCATGCCCACTGCACCGGTGCAACCCACCACGGCGACTTTCTTCATTTCGATTCCCTTATCCTGAAAAACCCGCGCCGCTGTAGACGGCGCAGGCGGGTATGTCACGCCGTACGCATTTGCACGGACAACCTGGCGGCTGCCGCTGCACGCTGGACCCGAATGGAATTCAACGTGAACAATGCAAGCGCCAGCCAGATGAACGAAAACGCCGCCAATTTCAACGACGAAACCGGTTCACCGTAAACGAACGCCGCCAACAGGAAGTTGCAAATTGGCGGGACAAACTGCAAGAAGCCCAGCGTGATCATCGACAACTGCTTGGCCGCCAGACTGTACCACCACAACGGCAGCACCGTGATCAGGCCCGTCGCGATCAGCAACACGTCGCGGGTGCCCGATTGCAGGAACTGATGCCCTACTCCCTGGGCTTGGGCCAGCAGCAGGAACAGCGCCGCGAACGGCAACAGTACGGCAATTTCCAAGGTCTGGATGACCACCGGATCGCCCGGGACCTTTTTCTTGAAAATGCCATAGAAGGAATAGCAGAAGCCGATGACCAATGCGATCCACGGGAAGGAATGCAGGTTCAGCAGTTCGAACGCCATCAGCGTCACGCCAGTGACGGCCAGGAATATCGCCCAGGTCTGCAATGACGTGAGGCGCTCCTTGAAGATGACCCGCGAGACCACCATGCTCATGATCGGGCTGAGGAAATAGCCGAAAGCCACCTCCAGCACGCGCCCAGTCATGATCCCGTAGATGTACATCAGCCACCACAGCCCGAGGACCGCCGACACTGTCAGCACATTCGCCGGACGCACCGTCTTGAGGGTCGAACGCAACGTTCCTACCCGGGCGGTCAACAGTACCAGGGCGAGGAGAAACAACTCGGCGAAGACGACCCGCCAGGACAGCAGATGATAGGCATCGAGCCCGGCCAGCGGCTTGTACCAGAGCGGGTACGAGCCCCAGAGCAGCGTGGCGCCGAGCCCGAAGGCGACGCCTTGTCCGGATTCATTCTTGGCGGTCATTGACGTCCTCCGGCGTTGAGTTTGCGCTCGATACCATCCCAGTACACTTCCATCAGGTGCAGGTACTGTTCAATGCCTTCGGCGAACAGGCGGCGCTCTTGCGGTGTTTGCAGGTGCTTTTCCATGACGTTGAACACTGCGTTGGAATGCCCGACTTCGACTTCCATATGCAGCGTCCAGAAGAACCGTCCACGCTCGCTGACGCCTTCCTTGATCAGGCCATCGTTGTACTTGGAAACCATCGAGGCCGACATCGCCTCGTCGGCGAACAATCCGCCCAGGGCCTTTTGCAGGGGCGGCTTGCTGTAGAGCGCGCAAATTCCGTCATTCAAGGCCTGGGTGCTGGGCAAGCACTTGTAGGCTTCGATCTGCTCTTCGCTGATGCCCTTGTCGTGCAGGAACTTGCGATACAGGTCGGAGTGGGAGTGCGTTTCACCCAGTTCGTCGCGGGCATTGAACGCGATCGTGCGCAGCACCGCTTCGTCACGAGTGATGGTGGAAATGCCACACACGTAGAACGGCAGGTACTTGAAGTAATGCAGGGTTTCCAGGTACAGCACCTTGCTTTGCTCCGGCGGCAGGCCGTGCTGGGCGTAGGCATTGAGGAACGGATGTTCGGTCGCTCGATGCTTGAGAATGTAGTCGATCTGCTCATCCATGAACGATTGAAGTTCCAGGTCGACACCTTCGTTGCGCACGACGTAAGCGGTTTCGGACTGAAATGTTTCTTGGGTAATGGACATGGCCTGCTTCCTTGAGCCCCGGGGGCAACGTTGATTTTGAAATATGAACCGGGCGGACACCCATCCGCCCGGCCGGTTGCCGTCAGGCTTCTTCGGTGCTCCGGGCCTTGGTGTCCCAGATCACTTCAATGCTTTCGTGGGCGACGTCGGTTCGCCGGTCATGGGCGCTTGCCCAACAGGTGTTGAGGATGATCCGAGTGGTTTCCTGTTGGATCGGCACGACGTGGTGCAACGTGGTGTCGGACTTGAGGAAATACACATCGCCCTTGAGGTGGTGGTAGGACTTGATCGGGTTGTTGAGGATGTACTGCCAGATCTGCGGGTTCTGCTTGTCCCACTCGCTGTGTGGCACGCATTGCAGCACGCCGCCGATCGCCGGGTCCTCGGGTGCTTCGATGATCCAGATCATGGTGTAGGGGTAATCGCCCCAATGCCAGCCGTGGGTATCGCCCGGGTGGCTCAGCTTGGTGATCAGGTATTGCTCTTGCTCCCAGCAGGACGCCAAGTCATCGCCCGCGATGTTGCCGAGAAAATTGCGCAGCGACTCCGATTGGTAGAGCGCAGGGATGAACGTCCCGCCCTCGGCGATCTCTGGTTGGTTGACGTTGTACATCTTGCGGTAAGTATTACCGGTGGAAGGAACCGTAACATCGCGACGTACCGAATATTCATCCAGCAAGGCATGAACTTCGGTGTGAACGTTTTCCAGGATTCTTTTTGGCAGAAAGGAAAAGTTCTTGAAGTTGAAATAACCGTCGCGGCGAAATTCATTACGAATCTGCTTCATCCGGTTTTCATCTTGCAAAATAGCCTGGAAATGCCTGGCCAGTTGTTGCTCCATGGCTTCAATGACCAAGCTGGATGTTTGTTCGCTCATTTATCGCTCCATTCCATTGTTATCGGTCGGTGTTACAAATCCGTTGGGGGATGACACTCTCGCCATTGACGGAGTGCCGGTCGCAACTTTCTTGTTATGCAGATTCATCAGCGGGCCGGTCATCAGCGTGGTGACGATGGTCATCACCACCAGGGCGGTAAACAGCTCGCTGCCGATGATCCCCATGTCCAGGCCGATCTTGAGCACTACCAGCTCCATCAGCCCGCGGGTATTCATCAGTGCCCCGACGGTCAGGGAATCGGACCAGGAGCATCCCACCAGCCGGGCGCCCAGGGCGCTGCCGGCCACTTTGCCGGTAACAGCCACCACCAGGATCACCAGCAGCACCCAGACGCCAAGGCCCGAGAAGGCCGAGGAGGTTGTGCTCAAACCTGCAAGGGCGAAGAAGCACGGCATCAATATGATCAACGACACGTGTTCCAGCCGCTCGATGATCATGTCCAGCAGGCCCTGGTCCCGTGGCAGGCACAGGCCGAACAGGAAAGCCCCGAACACGGCGTGTACTTGCAGCGCGTGGGTCAGGCTGCCGTAGATCATCACTCCGGCCAGCAGCGCCACCAGCACCATGGGTTGCGCGAGTTTTCCTTCAGCGGCGAGCCAGCGCGCCAGCAACGGCTTGAGCACCAGGAACGAAAAGACCACCAGCGACAACAGACAGGCGCCTCGCAAACCCAGGGCCATCCAGTTGTCGTCCTGGCCATTCACCATGGCGACGGCTGCTACCAACATCCACGCCACCACGTCGCTCATGGCGGCAGCCAGCAAGGCAATCGCACCTGTTTGCGTGCCGAGCATGCCTCGCTCCTTGAGGATCCGCGCCAGAACTGGAAAAGCGGTCACGGAGAACACGGTGCCGATGAACAGGACGAAACCCAACCGAGAGGTTCCGGGCGTGGCGAAATGCTCGAACAGCCAAGGGGCTATCGCGGCGCCGAGGGAAAAAGGGATCACTATGCTGAAAGCGCCGATGACCATGGCCTTAAAGCCGGTCTTGCTTTGCTTGAGAGGGAAGCGAAACTCGGCACCAATGACGAACATGAACAACAAGATGCCCAGTTCACTCAATACTTTCAGTTGGGTAATGGCAGTGCTGTCAAATAGCTGCTGATGGAAGGCGGGAAACAACTGACCGAGTACAACAGGCCCCAATACAAAGCCGGCTATCATTTCGCCAACAACCTGAGGTTGCCCCAAGCGATTGAATACCGCGCCCAAAAGTTTTGCTGACAACATCACAAACAGAATCTGGATCAGCAACATAGTCCATTCCCTTACAACGTCCAGGTTAATCCGGTTACAACTGACAACTCCTCGACACCGCCGAAATCCGTTGGCAGCGTCGTTAACAGAACTCAATCAGATGCGCACACTCGCGCAGCTCGCACTTATCGAACTTCTGTAGAAGCAGGAATAAATCTGGAAGTGACAATCCTCTACCGGCGCGATGGGGTGGGGTACCGGTAATGCGACAGTCACCTTTGTGGGGTGCGGCCGTCTTGGTTTTCCTGATTGCCTGGCAGCGATTGTAGGGGCATGGGATCGTCCGCTACAGTGCAGCAGACGACAATAATCGGTGAATTTACGCCAAATGCACGCTCATCCCGGAACAGTGGCAATCCTCGTTTATGAGGGCCTTTGCGTATTCGAGTTCGGTATCGCCCTGGAGATATTCGGGCTGCCACGCCCAGAATTGGACGTCCCTTGGTACACCCATCGCATCGTCGCGGTCGACCAGGGCCCGATGCACGCGCTGGGGGGCTTGCAGATTTCCGTCGATGCCGGCCTGGAAGCGCTTGAAACCGCACAGACCATCATCGTGCCCGGTTGGCGCAGTCGTCTCGAGCCGCCTCCAGAGGCTTTGTTGCAGGCCCTTAGGCGAGCCCACGCCCGCGGGGCACGCTTGCTGTCGATCTGCTCGGGGGTCTTCGTGCTCGCCGCCACGGGGCTGCTCGACGGCGAGACCGTGACCACCCATTGGCAATTCTCCCAGGAACTGGCCGAGCGATACCCCAGCATCAAGGTCGACCCCAACGTGCTCTACGTCGATCTGGGGCAACTGATCACCTCAGCCGGCAGCGCCGCCGGGATTGACGCCTGTCTGCATCTGATCGCACGGGATTTCGGCACGCATATCGCCAATTCGGTGGCGCGGCGCCTGGTCATGGCGCCGCAACGAACCGGCGGGCAATCGCAATTCATCGTCGCGCCGGTGTGCAAGTCACCGCGCAACGAGCTGACGCGCGTGCTGCAATGGATTCGCGAGAACCTCGATCAACCGCTGAGCGTGGCCGACATGGCGGCTCGCGTGGCGATGAGCGAGCGCACGTTTTTGCGGCGTTTCATTGAGACAACCGGCCTGTCGCCCAAGGTCTGGCTGCAGCAGGAACGGCTGAACCGGGCAAGGGAAATGCTGGAAAGCACGGACCAGAACACCGCCGGCATCGCACACGCCTGTGGCTACCGGTCAGTGGAAAGTTTTCGCGCGGCCTTCCGCAACGCGGTAGGCCTGGCTCCCTCCGCCTATCGCGAAAGGTTCGGCAGCGGCGAGATCAGCAAACAGGCTGCCTGGGTCGCCAACTGCTGAAACCGGCGTCAATCGAGCAACCGATGCAGCTTGGCGTACTGCAACAGCATGATGGTCTTGCCGTCACAGATCTCCCCCGTCTCGATCATGCCCAGGGCCTGGTCGAGCGGCATTTCCAACACTTCGATCTCCTCACCTTCGGCCTCGAGCCCTCCTCCTTCGTGCTGCTTGTCCTCGTCGAAATATTCACCGACGAAAAAATGCACGCGCTCGGTCACCGATCCCGGGCTCATGAATGCCTCGAACACCTTGCGCACGTCCTGGACGATGTACCCGGTTTCCTCCTGGGTTTCCTTGCGGATGCAGGTTTGTGGATCATCGTTATCCAGCAGGCCGGCGCAGGTTTCGATCAGCAAGCCGTCGTGCCCGTTGACGAACGCCGGGAAGCGGAACTGCCGGGTCAACACCACCGTTTGCTTGGCCTTGCTGTAAAGCAGGATGGTGGCGCCGTTGCCGCGATCATAGGTTTCACGCGCCAATTCACGCCATTGGCCGTCGCGGCCAAGGTAGTCGTAGGTCGTCTTGCGCAGGATGTACCAATTGTCCGAGAGAACTTCGACGTGCTTGATGCGCACGCGATCCTTGGTGCTGATGGCCTGTGTCATTCCACCCTCCATGTCCGGTGTCAAACCGGCAGGCTAGCAGAGCCGGGCCCGGTCACTCCAGCCCAGCGGCGAACACTTTGCCTGGGTTCATCAACCCCAGGGGATCCAGCGTGCGCTTGATGGCCCGCATCAGTTCCATTTCCAGCGGGTCCTTGAACTGGGCCGCGGCCCGGGGCTTGGCTTGTCCAAGCCCGTGCTCGGCACTGATGCTGCCGTTGTAGGAGCTGGTCATCCGGTAGATGACGTTCATGATCGCCTGCTCCTGCGACTTGAACGCGGCATCGGCGTGGCCCAGCGGTTTGCTGATGTTGTAGTGCAGGTTGCCGTCGCCCATGTGGCCGTAGGACACAATGCGCACGCCGGGAAACTGGTCTTGCAAGGCCCGGTCGGTATGCTCGATGAATGCCGGGATCTGGCTGACCGGCACACTGATATCGTGCTTGAGGCTGGGCCCCTCATGATTCTGTGCTTCGGAGATACCCTCGCGCAGGGCCCACAACGCAGCGGCCTGGGCATGATTGCTGGCGATGACTGCATCCAGGACCCAAGCCTTTTCGAAAGCATGGCCGAGCCCGGTTTCAAGCAATTGGGCCAGCGGCGCATCGGGCACCGTGTCGCGCAGTTCGATCAACGCATACCACGGGTGTGGCTCCGCCAAGGGATCGCTGCAGCCGGCAACATGTTCCAGGACGAACTCCACGCTCTGGCGCGACATCATCTCGAAGCCTGTCAAACGGTCTGCGCAGAGGCCACGGACATGGCCGATCAAGTCCACCGCCGCCTGCGGCGAGGGCAGCGCGACCCAGGCGGTGGCCTTGCTGTGGGTGGCCGGGAACAACTTGAGTACCGCCGCCGTGATGATGCCCAGCGTACCCTCCGAGCCAATGAACCAATGTTTGAGATCGTAGCCGGTGTTGTCCTTGCGCAAGCCACGCAAGCCGTTCCAGATTCGCCCGTCCGGCAATACCACCTCCAGGCCCAGCGTCAGTTCGCGCATGTTGCCGTAGCGCAGCACCGCTGTACCGCCCGCGTTGGTCGCCAGATTGCCGCCTACCGTACAACTGCCCTCCGCCCCCAGCGACAATGGGAACAGGCGCCCGGCCTCACTGGCGGCTTCCTGCAATTGCCGCAGGATGACCCCCGCCTCGACCGTGACGGTTTCATTGGCCAGGTCGATGTCGCGGATGCGTTTCATCCGGGTCAGGGACAACACCAGCTCAGTGCCGGAAGCATCCGGAATCGAGCCACCGCATAAACCGGTATTGCCGCCCTGGGGCACCACCGCCACCCTCGCGTCATGGCAAAGCCGCACCACTGCCGCCACCTCCTCGGTGGTGGCGGGCCTGACTACCAACGCGGCCTGGCCTTGATAGGCGTTGCGCCAGTCTGTCAGGTAGCTGGCCATGAGCGCCGGATCCCGTACCACGCCTGCGGCACCCACCACCTGCTCGATGCTGTGGATAAACTCAGGACTCAACGCCATGCCGCGCTCCTCATCGAACTGATCATGGACGCCGCCCGATCTCAACCTGGTCCGCCGTCCATCCCGCCACACGTTCGCTCAACGACAGCCCAAGGCCAGGCCGGGTCGGCACCAGCATTCTTCCGTCGCGGGTTTCCATGCGTTCGTTGAATAACGGCTCCAGCCATTCGAAATGTTCGACCCAAGGCTCGCGACTGTAGGTGGCGGCTAGATGGATATGCAGCTCCATCGCAAAATGTGGCGCGATCATCAGCCCCGCTTGTTCAGCCGCTGCCTGGACTTTCAGATAAGGCGTGATGCCGCCGACACGCGGCGCATCGGGCATGAGGTAATCGGCGGCGCGCAGTTTTATGAATTCCCAGTGCTCGGCCACGCTGGTCAGCATCTCGCCAGTGGCGATCGGCGTGTCGAATTGCTGGGCCAGGGCGGCATGACCTTCGGCGTCATAGCAATCGAGCGGTTCCTCGATCCACACCAGGTTGTATTGTTCCAACTGACGGCACATCCGTTGCGCGGTGGGCCGGTCCCACTGCTGGTTGGCATCGACCATCAGCGGGAACGCATCACCCAGGTGCTTGCGGATGGTGCTGACACGGTGCAGGTCCAGCGCCTGATCCGGCTGGCCCACCTTGAGCTTGATACCGCCAATGCCTTTTTCTCGAGAGATGTCGGTATTGATCATTAATTGCTCAAGCGGCGTATGCAAAAAACCGCCGGACGTGTTGTAGCACTGGACCGAATCACGGTGGGCTCCGAGCAGTCGCGCCAATGAGAGATTGGCCCGCTTCGCTTTCAGGTCCCAAAGCGCCACATCGAAGGCGCCAATCGCTTGGGTCGCCAGGCCGCTGCGGCCCACCGAAGCCCCGGCCCAGCACAGCTTGTCCCAGAGCTTGGCGATATCGCTGGGATTCTCGCCTATCAGGCCAGGGGCAAGTTCCCGGGCGTGGGCAAACTGCCCGGGGCCGCCGGCGCGCTTGGAATAGCTGAATCCCAGGCCATGATGGCCATCCCTGGTCTGGATTTCGACGAACAGCATGGCGATCTCGGTCATCGGCTTTTGCCGACCGGTCAGCACCTTGGCGTCACTGATAGGATTTGCCAGCGGCAGGAAAACCGAAGCAACACGAATCCAGGCGATACGGTCATCATCGGCCGAGGGCGAGTGAGTCAGGTCTTGCATGTCGATCTCCGGGCGTATCGGTTCAGTTGCTGCCACGCTTGACGGCGTGGCAGCAGCGAGAGCGGATGGATGCGCTGGACTAGCTGCGCATCAACTCGATGGCGGCGCTTTTCTTTTGACGGATCACGGTAACCAGGTGCCAGGAAATCGAGGCGGCGGCCAAAATCAGGAAACCGGCCGAGATAGGGTTGGCGAGGAAGCCGCTGAAATTCCCATCGGACAACATCAGGCCCCGGCGCAGGTTGGTTTCCGCCATGGGACCGAGAATGAAGCCAATGATGAAAGGCGCGATCGGCAAACCGCTCTTGACGAATCCATAGCCCAGCAAGCCAAACAGCAGCACCGCCCAGACGTCGAAGATCCGGCTGTTCAAGCCAAAGGCGCCGACGACGCAGAGCACCAGGATGATCGGCAACAGGATGTGCTTGGGCACCGCCAGCAATTTGATGAACATGCGCAGGCCATAGAACTCCAGCACCAGCATCATCACGGAAGCGAGGATCAGCGCGGCGAAGATCGTGTAGACCAACGGTGCCTGGCTGATGAATAGCAGGGGCCCGGGCTGGATCCCGTGGATCATGAAGCCACCCAGCATGACCGCTGTGGTGGTATCGCCGGGAATGCCAAGGGTCAGCAGCGGAATCATCGCCCCACCGATACCGGCGTTGTTTGCCGTTTCGCTGGCCACCACACCGTCGATCTTGCCTTTACCGAACTCTTCCGGGGTCTTGGAGCGTTTCTTGGCAACGATGTAAGAGACGATGTTCGACGTACCGGCACCGATGCCGGGCAGGATGCCAATACCCAGGCCGATCAGGGATGAACGGGTGGCATTGGGCAGCTGGCCGACGAATTCCTTCATCGAGAAACCAAAGCCTTTCACGCCTTTCATGCTGACGTGCTGCGGTTTGGCCCGGTGGCTCAGGCGTGCGCTTTCGGCGAACTTCAGCACTTCGGCAACCGCGAACATACCGATCATGACCGTGAGCATGGCAAAGCCGCCATTGAGACTCGGCAGATCAAAGGTAAAACGGCGGATGGCCTCGACCGGGGCGATCCCCACGGTGGAGAAGGCAAAGCCCAGGGCACCGGCAAACAACCCTTTGACCAAGGAGCCGGTGGACAGCGTAGCGATCAACGTCAGCGAGAAAATCGCAATGGAAAAATATTCGTGTGGGCCAAAGCTCAGCGCCAGATCAGCCAGGATCGGGGCGATGAACATCAGCGCGGCAATGCTGAAAATCGTGCCCAGGAACGAGAACACCACGCCAATCCCGAGGGCCTTGACGCCGTGGCCTTGTTTCATCAACGGCCAGCCATCGAACGTCGTCGCAATGGAGGCCGGCGTTCCCGGTATGTTGAGCAATATCGCCGATATCAACCCTCCCGAGGTGGCGCCGACGAACAGCGCGACCAGCAGGGCCAGGCCCGTGCCAGGCCCCATCGAATAAGTCAGTGGCAGACACAGCGCGATGGCCATGGTGGCTGATAGCCCGGGCACCGCACCGAAGACAATCCCCACCGCCACGCCGAGGAGGATGATGATGAAAACGTAGGGTGTGAGTATGGCCCCGAAGCCTTGTTGCATGAGTTCAATCATGGCCGTCCCCTAGAAATCCAATAAACCGACCGGCAGGAGCAAGTCGAAGCCATGGCGGAAGATGTAAAAGATCAACACCGACGAGACGACCGCGATCAGCCCGTATTGCAGGTGCTTGATTTTCTGTTCCGCAGGGGTCAGTACGATGAACTGGGCATAGAGATAAAGCACAGTCGTGATCACGAAACCCACCGGCTCCATCAGCGCTGTATACAGCAGCACCAACGCCAGGGATTTGAAGACCGTTGGGTAATCGATCGCCTCGGGTTTTTCCGCGGGTTCGGCACTTTTGTTCGGCAGCTTTCGCCAAGCCCACAATTGCAGCGCGCCCAACAGGCACAGCGACACGGCGAGCACCCAGGGCACAAACGCGGCATCGACCGTCCCGCGACGTGGCAGGTTCAAGGTCAACACCAGATAAGCCACGCCAGCGCCGAGCATGGCCAGGCCGGCGATCAGCTCGTTTCTTTTATAGGAATCCATACAGGCTCCTCTTGCTTGGAAGGACGGGGCGTCGGGTGCCTGCCAGCGCGGCGTGCACCCGAGCCGCTACGCAGATTATTTAGCCTTACGCATCTCGTCCTTGAACTGCATGAAGCTGTCGCGGGTTTTGTTCAACGTGGCAATGGCTTCTTCGGTGCCCTGGAAACTGACCGGCTGTTTGAACGACTTTTTCAGCTCTTCGGCGTATTCAGGTTCTTCGGTGATTTTTTTCATGGTTTCGGCCATTTTCTTGACGATGGCCGGGTCGGTCCCTTTCGGGAACGCGACGACGTAAGGCTTGTCCAGAACCAGGTCCACGCCTTGCTCCTTGAACGTCTTGACGTCACCCAGCAGCGCGTTGCGCTCGGCGTTGGGTTGGCCCAGGGCGGTCATCTTGCCGCTGGAAATGTAATCCTGGACCGAACCATAGCTGATGGCCCCCAAATCGATCCGCTTGCCCAGCAAGGCGACGATCTTTTCCGAGACGGTGCCGCTGTCCACCATTTTCAGTTTCACGCCGGCGAGCTTTTCGAACATCAAGCCTTGCAGGTGAGAGAAGTTGCCCATCTCGGTGCCGTAGGTGATGGTGCCGGGCTTGGCCTTGGCTGTTTCAATCAGTTGGTCGAGGCTGTCGATGCCCGAGCTCTTGGCCGAGACGAACACCGCGCCTTTGTCGATGCCAGCGATGCAGGAGATATCAAACGCATCGAAACGGTCTTCGGACAGCCCCGCCACTTCATTGACGATCAACTGGCCGGTGTGGGTGAAAAGAATGGTGTTGCCATCGGGCGCCGCGCTCTTCACCGCATCGGCGGCGATGGTGCCGCCCCCGCCGGCCATGTTGGTGACCACCATGGTCTTGCCGGTGACCTTGGTGAAGTACTTGGCCATCATGCGTGCGTTGAAATCGGTGTCCCCGCCAGCGTTGGCGATCACCACCACCTGTATCGGACGATTTGGCCAGTCGCTGGCATCGGCAGCGATCGCCGTCCCGGCAGTCAGGCTCAGGAAAGACGCGAGCAGTGAGGCATAGAGTTTTTTCTTCATTGTTGTTCTCCAAATACTGCCATTCAGTGTGAGGGGGAAACGGCTCGAGCAGCGCCTGCGGCCGGCGCTGATGCCTGGCGGGACGGACGAAGTCGATAAAGGGATGCTAGGGAGGAATCGGGTTGTGCTTGCAAGCAGGCGAAAGGGTTTTCAAGCGCCGACGCGAAGCGTGGCGGCAGCGCATCAGTGGCCGAGGCTGGCACGATGTGCAATGGATGGGCTGCAAGTGTGGAAACCATGACTGCGCCTTTCGTTTTTATTATTTTTTGATGTCATACGTTGTCGTACGACTGAATATCAACACCTATGCCCGGCATTGTCAACGCAGTTGTTCACTCGCCCATGAGGAAAGCGACAAACAGGAAAGGCGCGAATCAGAGGGCCCTCCGTAGCGCGTTTGCCCAAGGACGAGCCGGACCTTTTCCCAGCCCAAAAATAAACCCTTGGGTTTCAGGGGGTTAGTGCTCAAGCCTGGGTGCTTCTGATCGCTGGAAAAACTACTAGTGCCTGCATAACAAAGGGGGCCCAACCCCTCCTGATTCGCGGCCGCTAGGAGTAGACGAGACATGAAACAAAAAAGATTTAAATCGCCCCAGCAACCTCGGGATCGGTACAGCGCGACATTTCGGCCATTTGAGAACGAACTCACTGACGTTCGTTGAAGCAACTTTGCGCTGGTAATGACAGGGTCACGTCAGCAAGTTCTTTCACCATATAAACCGCCGATGCAGGGCAGAGCGCTGTGAATTCCTCGGAGTTGGAAATCACCTCCGGCGCTTGGGAGCGATCTCTGCGCTCGTATCCCCGAGCCTCGAAAAACTCGGGCGCCGTGTCGGTCAGAAGATGTGACCTAGGACAGGCTGAATATCTGATTTACCGCATATTCCAATAAACGTATATTCCCGTTTCCAGATATGAGCCACGCATTTCCCAGGAGGCCACATGCAGGAACCCCTGACACCCCTCGCCCTTTTCAAGTGTCTTGCTGACGAAACCCGAGCCCGGATGACCTTGCTGATTGCCCGTGAGGGCGAGCTTTGCGTATGCGAGCTCACCTGCGCGCTGGACGTGAGTCAGCCGAAGATCTCCAGACACCTGGCACAACTGCGTGAAGCGGGAGTCCTCATGGACCGGCGCCAAGGTCAATGGGTTTATTACCGGCTACGCCCGTCTCTGCCTGAATGGGTGGGCGTCATGCTCAAGGGTATTGTTGATGCGAACGAGGAATGGTTGAGCACCGATGCGCTGCGTCTCGCAGAAATGGGCGAGCGGCCGCAGAGCCTGACCGCCTGTGCCTGACCTTTTCTTCCGCTGACAGAGTAGTACTCATGCTGATCGCATTTCTGATTTTTCTGGTGACGATTGTTCTCGTCATCTGGCAGCCAAAAGGTTTGGGTGTGGGTTGGAGCGCCGCTCTAGGGGCTCTCGTGGCGCTGCTGGCAGGTGTCGTGAGCGTGTCCGATATCCCCGTGGTGTGGCAGATCGTATGGAATGCGACTGCGACCTTCATCGCCGTCATCATCATCAGCCTGTTGCTGGATGAGGCGGGATTCTTCGAGTGGTCGGCGTTGCACGTGGCCCGTTGGGGCAACGGTAGCAGTCGTAAATTGTTCGCCTTCATCATCCTGCTGGGGGCGGCGGTATCGGCCCTGTTCGCCAATGACGGCGCGGCGCTGATTTTGACTCCGATCGTCATCGCGATGCTTTTGGCCCTGCGCTTTTCGCCGGCCGCTACGTTGGCGTTCGTCATGGCGGCGGGATTCATCGCTGATACCGCGAGCTTGCCTTTGGTCGTATCCAATCTGGTGAATATTGTTTCCGCTGATTATTTCAACATCGGCTTCAGCGAGTACGCTGCCGTCATGGTGCCGGTGAACCTGGTAAGTGTCGCAGCGACCCTGGTCATGCTGCTGTGGTTCTTTCGCAACGATTTGCCACGTACGTATGAGCTTGATCAGTTGAAGGCCCCCGAGGCGGCCATCCGCGACAAGGCGACGTTTATTGCAGGCTGGTGGGTACTGGGTTTGTTGCTGATCGGTTTCTTCGTTATCGAGCCGCTGGGCGTCCCGATAAGCGCCATAGCGGCCGTCTGTGCGTTTATTCTTTATTTGATCGCCGCCCGTGGGCACGTTATTTCGACTCGCAAGGTACTAAGAGAAGCACCTTGGCAGGTCGTAGTGTTTTCGCTGGGCATGTATCTCGTGGTCTATGGCATGCGTAACGCTGGCCTCACCGATTACCTGGCGCAAATTCTCAATGTCTTCGCTGGTTATGGCGTGTGGGGAGCGGCGTTTGGGACAGGGCTGCTGGCCGCAGGTCTCTCGTCGGTCATGAACAACATGCCCACTGTTTTGGTGGGAGCACTGTCGATCCACTCCACAGAGGCTACCGGTGTCATCCGCGAGGCCATGGTCTACGCCAACGTCATCGGCTGCGACCTGGGACCGAAAATCACTCCTATCGGCAGCCTCGCCACCTTGTTGTGGCTGCATGTGCTGGCGCGCAAGAACATCGTCATCACCTGGGGCTATTACTTTCGCACCGGCATCGTCCTGACGTTGCCAATCCTGCTTGCCACCCTGGCCGCATTGGCCATCCGCCTGAGCTTTTGAACCGGAGATGGTTAATGAAAGTCTTGTTCATGTGCACCCACAACAGCTGCCGCAGCATTCTGTCCGAGGCGTTGTTCAATCACTTGGCACCCTCCGGTATGGAGGCCGTCAGTTCAGGCAGCTTTCCCAGCGGCAAGGTCAATGAGCGGGCACTGAAAACACTGCAAGCCGCCGGTATTCCCACTGTCGGTCTTTCGAGCAAGGCGTCGGATGCCTTCGAAAGCGCCCCCCCCGATATCGTCATTACCGTGTGCGATCGCGCAGCCGGCGAGGCCTGCCCGATCTTCTTCGGCCCGTCACTCAAAGCCCATTGGGGCCTGGCCGATCCCTCTGCGGCAACGGGGAGCGAGGCGCAGATCGAGGAAGCCTTCCAAAACACTGTGGCGAAAATTGATGAGCGGGTACGCGCTTTCTTTGCGCTGCCTTTGCAACAAATGAGCCCGGAAGAATTGAAAGGAGAGCTAGCCCGCATCGGCTCGCTCTGATCCTTGGATCGTTGGAGACTGAAATGAACGACAACCTGCCAAATATCCAATAGAGATATTGAACGTGTCGCATCCCTAAACGATAGGAGCTCTACGTCATGTCCCAGGTCCGCGCAGAAAGGCATCGCTGGCTCAACCGAGGGGCGGAGGCGCCAGCGACAGACTTTATTTCGTAGCTTCACCACAAATGCCGGCCAGGTTTCTCACTCCACCGTCACAGACTTCGCCAAATTCCGCGGCTGGTCCACGTCGGTGCCCTTGAGCACCGCCACGTAGTACGACAGCAATTGCAGCGGGATGGTGTAGAGGATCGGCGACAGGATGTCGTGGATGTGCGGCATGTGTACCACATGGGTACCTTCGCCGTTGGTCATGCCAGCCTTCTCATCGGCGAAGACCACCAATTGGCCGCCACGGGCGCGTACTTCCTGCAGGTTCGACTTGAGCTTTTCCAGCAGCTCGTTGTTCGGCGCCACGGTGACCACCGGCATGTCGTTATCCACCAGGGCCAACGGGCCGTGCTTGAGTTCACCGGCCGGATACGCCTCGGCGTGAATATAGGAAATTTCCTTGAGCTTCAGGGCGCCTTCCATTGCCACCGGGAATTGCGCACCACGACCCAGGAACAAGGTGTGGTTCTTCTCGGCGAACAGCTCGGCGATTTTTTCCACGGTGCTGTCCATCGCCAAGGCTTCACCCAGGCGAGCCGGCAAGCGACGCAGTTCCTCGACAAGCTTGGCTTCGACGCCCTCGCCCAGCGTGCCGCGCACCTGGCCCAGGGACAGCGTCAGCAACAGCAGGCCCACCAACTGCGTGGTGAATGCCTTGGTCGACGCCACGCCGATTTCCCGACCGGCCTGGGTCAGCAGGGTCAGATCAGACTCGCGCACCAGCGAGCTGATGCCGACGTTGCAGATCGCCAGGCTGGCGAGGAAGCCCAACTCCTTGGCGTTGCGCAGGGCAGCCAGGGTATCCGCGGTTTCGCCAGACTGGGAAATGGTCACGAACAGGGTGTCGGGCTGCACGACAACTTTGCGATAGCGGAACTCGCTGGCGACTTCGACCTGGCAGGGGATACCGGCCAGCTCTTCGAGCCAGTAACGCGCGACCATGCCGGCGTGATAGCTGGTGCCGCAGGCGACAATCTGCACATTGCGCACCTTGGCGAACAGCTCGGCGGCTTGCGGACCGAAGGCGTGCACCAGCACTTGATCCTGGCTCAGACGGCCTTCGAGGGTGCGCTGCACCACGGCCGGTTGTTCATGGATTTCCTTGAGCATGTAATGCCGGAACTCGCCTTTGTCGGCGGCTTCGGCGCCGTCGCGGTATTGCACCACCTCGCGCTCGACTTCCTTGCCGTCAAGGTCCCAGATCTGCACGCTGTCGCGGCGGATCTCGGCGATATCGCCTTCTTCCAGGTACATGAAGCGATCGGTGACCTGGCGCAGCGCCAGTTGATCGGAAGCCAGGAAGTTCTCCCCCAGGCCCAGGCCGATCACCAACGGGCTGCCACTGCGGGCCGCCACGAGGCGATCCGGTTGTTTGGCGTTGATCACCGCCAGGCCATAAGCGCCATGGAGTTCCTTGACCGTGGCCTTGAGCGCTACGGTCAGGTCCACCAGGTCCTTGAGCTTGTGGGTGAGCAAATGGGCAATGACTTCGGTGTCGGTGTCCGAGGTGAACACATAGCCGAGTGCCTTGAGTTGTTCGCGCAAGGCCTCGTAGTTCTCGATGATGCCGTTGTGCACCACCGCCAGGTCGCCGGAGAAATGTGGGTGGGCGTTACGCTCGCACGGTGCGCCATGGGTGGCCCAGCGGGTATGGGCGATACCCAGGCGACCGATCAGCGGCTCAGCGTCCAGTGCCCGTTCCAACTCGCTGACTTTTCCCGGGCGCCGCACACGCTCAAGTTTTGCGTCTTGGGTGAATACCGCCACGCCGGCACTGTCGTAGCCGCGGTATTCAAGACGCTTGAGGCCTTCAAGCAGGATGGCCGTGATGTTGCGCTCAGCAACGGCGCCGACAATTCCACACATGTTATTTCTCCTGGCTGACAGGTGCGCAGATCAGATTGATGCCGCGGGCCTGAATCTGGTCGCGTGCCTCCACGGGCAGGCGATCATCGGTAATGAGGGTATGGACGCTGCTCCACGGCAGTTCCAGGTTGGGTATCTTGCGGCCGATCTTATCGGCCTCCACCATCACGATCACTTCGCGTGCAACCTCAGCCATCACACGGCTCAGGCCCAGCAGTTCGTTGAAAGTGGTGGTGCCGCGCGCCAGGTCGATGCCGTCGGCACCGATGAACAACTGGTCGAAGTCGTAGGAACGCAGCACTTGCTCGGCGACCTGGCCCTGGAAGGATTCCGAATGCGGGTCCCAAGTGCCACCGGTCATCAACAGCACCGGCTCGTGCTCCAGCTCGCTCAAGGCGCTGGCGACGTGCAGGGAATTGGTCATCACCACCAGCCCCGGCTGATTGCCGAGTTGAGGAATCATGGCCGCCGTGGTGCTGCCGCTGTCGATGATGATGCGCGCATGCTCGCGGATCCGCTTCACGGCGGCCCCGGCAATGGCGTGTTTGAACTTGGAGACACTCTGGGCGTTATCCGCCACCAGCTCCTGAGGCATTGGTACCGCGCCACCGTAACGACGCAACAGCAAACCATTGGTCTCCAGGGCGGCGAGGTCCTTGCGAATCGTAACTTCGGAGGTTTCGAAGCGCTTGGCCAATTCGTCCACGCTGACCTCGCCCTGCTCTTGAAGCAGGACGAGGATATTGTGGCGACGTTGTGGTGTGTTGCGCTTGGACATGGCGCCCTAAGTTTCGATTCGAAAGATAACGCAAGCAATCAAAACCTATTGCAGCGATATCGTCAAGGCGCCAAGAGAAAAATTCAGAAATCGAATGTGGCAGCTCACTCGCGATAGCGGTGGTTCAGTTAGAACGTTCTATCTGACAAACCGCTATCGCGAGCAAGCTCGCTCCCACCAAAGAGCATGTGTGGATAACTTCAGGGCTTCTTGATCTTCACCGGACGCTTCCAGCCGTCGATGTTGCGCTGGCGGGCGCGTGCCACGGCCAATTGGCCGTTATCCACATTCTGGGTAACGGTCGAACCAGCAGCCGTGGTCGCCCCACTGGAGATATCCACAGGCGCCACCAGTGAGTTGTTGGAGCCAATGAAGACGTCTTCGCCCAGCACGGTTTTCCATTTGTTGGCGCCATCGTAGTTGCACGTAATGGTACCGGCGCCAATGTTGGTGCGGGCGCCGACTTCAGCGTCCCCCAAGTAGGTCAGGTGGCCCGCCTTCGCGCCCTCGCCCATGTGGGCATTCTTCAGTTCAACGAAGTTACCCACATGGGCACGGGCTTCCAGCACAGTGCCCGGGCGCAGGCGGGCAAACGGACCCGCGTCGGAGCCTTCCCCCATCACCGCGCCTTCGAGGTGACTGTTCGCCTTGATCACCACACCCTTGCGCAGGGTGCTGTCCTTGATCACGCAGTTCGGGCCGATGACCACGTCATCTTCAATGATGACCTTGCCTTCGAGGATGACATTGATATCGATGACCACGTCGCGCCCCACGCTGACTTCACCGCGTACGTCAAAACGAGCCGGATCGCGCAGGGTCACGCCTTGAGCCATCAGGCGGCGGGCGGCGCGCAATTGATAGTGGCGCTCCAGCTCGGCCAGTTGTCGGCGATCGTTGGCGCCCTGCACTTCCATGGCGTCCAGCGGCTGCTCGGTGGCGACGACCAGGCCATCGGCTACGGCCATGGCGATCACGTCGGTCAGGTAGTACTCGCCCTGGGCATTGTTGTTCGACAGACGACTCATCCAGTCGCCCAGGCGCTCGGCCGGCACGGCAAGAATCCCGGTGTTGCC
This sequence comes from Pseudomonas sp. E102, assembly GCF_052660185.1. Classification (NCBI taxonomy): domain Bacteria; kingdom Pseudomonadati; phylum Pseudomonadota; class Gammaproteobacteria; order Pseudomonadales; family Pseudomonadaceae; genus Pseudomonas; species Pseudomonas sp. E102. The sequence continues at coordinate 4,956,695 of NZ_CP084025.1, read as the reverse complement.
CTCGGTAATCGCGCGCTGGGCTTCGTTGGCGTCTTTTTGCTCGACGATCGCTGTCACCTGGCCGTCGGCATTGCGCACAATGCGGCCGTAGCCGGTCGGATCATCCAGCTCGACGGTCAACAGGCCCAGTTGTTGTGGCGCGACGTGCTTGAGCAGACGTTGCAACGTGTCGACTTCAATCAGCGGCACATCGCCGTAGAGAATCAACACCGTATCGGCAGTAATGAATGGCACAGCCTGAGCCACGGCGTGGCCGGTACCCAGTTGTTTGTCCTGCAAGACGAAATTCAGGTCATCCGCCGCCAGGCGCTCACGCACCGCGTCGGCACCGTGACCGATCACCACATGGATACGCTGTGGATCAAGTTGTCGGGCGCTGTGGATAACATGGCCCAGCATGGAATTGCCGGCAACCGGGTGCAAGACCTTGGGCAGCGCCGAACGCATGCGGGTGCCTTGACCGGCCGCGAGAATAACGATTTCGAGAGACATGACTGGCTACCAATCCTGGGTGGTCAGCGGCTGCGACCAGATGATGAGTGTCGGGAAAAGAAAAAAGGGTAGCCGAGGCTACCCTTTTTAATCAATCGCACAGAAAGCTGACGGCTTAGCCGCCGAACTTCTTGCGGATCTGCTGGACGGTACGCAGCTGGGCTGCGGCCTCGGCCAGACGTGCAGCAGCAGAACCGTAGTCGAAGTCTGCGCCTTTTTCGTTCAGGGCCTTCTCGGCAGCCTTGACGGCTTCCTGAGCGGAGGCTTCGTCCAGGTCGGCAGCACGTTGCACGGTGTCGGCAAGGACCTTGACCATGTTCGGCTGAACCTCGAGGAAACCACCGGAGATGTAGAACACCTCCTTGTCCCCGCCCTGCTTGGTCAGAGTAATCGGACCTGGCTTCAAGCTGGTGATCAACGGTGCGTGACCCATGGTGATACCCAGATCACCCAGCTCACCGTGCGCAACCACAAACTCGACCAGACCGGAGAAGATTTCCCCTTCCGCACTGACGATATCGCAATGGACTGTCATAGCCATCTGATTGCCTCAACCTAAATTAGCGCCCGTTGCCGGGCGCCGGGATTACAGTTTCTTGGCTTTCTCGATCGCTTCTTCGATGCCGCCGACCATGTAGAACGCTTGTTCTGGCAGGTGGTCGTAGTCACCGTTGAGGATGCCTTTGAAGCCAGCAATGGTGTCTTTCAGGGAAACGTATTTACCCGATGCACCGGTGAAGACTTCAGCCACGAAGAACGGTTGCGACAAGAAGCGCTGGATCTTACGAGCGCGGGATACCAACTGCTTGTCGGTTTCCGACAGTTCGTCCATACCCAGGATCGCGATGATGTCCTTCAGCTCTTTGTAACGCTGCAGCACGTACTGAACGCCGCGAGCGGTGTCGTAGTGCTCCTGGCCGATCACGTTCGGGTCCAGCTGGCGCGAAGTCGAGTCCAGTGGGTCTACCGCTGGGTAGATACCCAGGGAAGCGATGTCACGGGACAGAACGACGGTGGCGTCCAAGTGGGCGAAGGTGGTCGCTGGCGACGGGTCGGTCAAGTCGTCCGCTGGTACGTATACCGCTTGGATCGAGGTGATCGAACCTTGCTTGGTCGAAGTGATGCGCTCTTGCAGCACGCCCATCTCTTCAGCCAGGGTCGGCTGGTAACCTACTGCCGAAGGCATACGGCCCAGCAGTGCGGATACTTCGGTACCGGCCAGGGTGTAACGGTAGATGTTGTCGACGAACAGCAGAACGTCGTTACCTTCGTCACGGAACTTCTCGGCCATGGTCAGGCCGGTCAGAGCTACGCGCAGACGGTTTCCCGGCGGCTCGTTCATCTGGCCGTAGACCAGCGCCACTTTGTCCAGAACGTTGGAATCCTTCATCTCGTGGTAGAAGTCGTTACCCTCACGAGTACGCTCACCCACACCGGCGAACACGGAATAACCGCTGTGCTCGATGGCGATGTTACGGATCAGTTCCATCATGTTTACGGTCTTGCCCACACCGGCACCACCGAACAGACCGACTTTACCGCCCTTGGCGAACGGGCAGACCAGGTCGATAACCTTGATGCCTGTTTCCAGCAGCTCGTTGCCACCGGCCTGTTCAGCGAAGGATGGCGCAGGACGGTGAATGCCCCAACGCTCTTCGGTGTCGATCGGGCCAGCTTCGTCGATCGGGTTGCCCAGTACGTCCATGATCCGGCCCAGAGTCGCTTTACCGACCGGTACGGAGATGGCTGCGCCAGTGTTGTTGACGTCCAGACCGCGCTTCAAGCCTTCGGTGGAGCCCATCGCAATGGTACGAACCACGCCGTCGCCCAGCTGCTGCTGAACTTCCAGGGTGGTTTCGGCGCCTTGAACCTTCAAGGCGTCGTAGATGCTCGGTACGCTGTCGCGTGGGAATTCCACGTCGATAACGGCGCCGATGATTTGAACGATACGTCCGCTACTCATAGCTGGATCCTCTGAATATTTGAACCGTTAAACCGCGGCAGCGCCGCCGACGATTTCCGAGATCTCTTGGGTGATCGCAGCCTGACGCGCCTTGTTGTAGATCAGCTGCAAATCGCTGATCAAATCACCGGCGTTGTCGGTAGCGTTCTTCATCGCGATCATCCGCGCCGCTTGTTCAGCTGCGTTGTTCTCGACCACCGCCTGGTAGACCTGCGACTCCACGTAGCGGACCATCAAGCCGTCGAGCAGCTCCTTGGCATCCGGTTCGTAGAGATAGTCCCAGTGGTGCTTGAGTTCCTGTTCCGGGGTCGCCACCAGTGGAATCAACTGCTCCACGGTCGGCTGTTGCGTCATGGTGTTGATGAACTTGTTGGATACCACGGACAGGCGGTCGATCCGGCCTTCCAGGTAAGCATCCAGCATCACCTTGACGCTGCCGATCAAATCATTGATCGACGGTTCTTCACCCAGGTGGCTGATAGCAGCGACGACGTTACCGCCGAAGTTGCGGAAGAAAGCCGCACCCTTGCTACCGACCACGCACAGATCGATCTCGACGCCTTGTTCGCGGTTTACCGCCATGTCCTTGACCAGGGCCTTGAACAGGTTGGTATTCAAGCCACCGCACAGACCACGGTCACTGCTCACCACCACGTAACCGACGCGCTTGATGGCGCGTTCGATCATGAACGGGTGACGGTATTCCGGGTTGGCGTTGGCCAGATGACCAATCACCTGGCGGATGCGCTCCGCATAAGGACGGCTAGCAGCCATGCGCATTTGTGCCTTGCGCATTTTGCTGACCGCCACTTTTTCCATGGCGCTGGTAATCTTTTGCGTGCTTTTGATGCTCGCAATCTTACTGCGAATCTCTTTTGCGCCTGCCATGTAACACCTATCAGGTTAGCAAGCGGGAGCCTTGCGGCTCCCGCTGCGGCTTACCAGGTTTGGGTGGCCTTGAACTTCTCGATGCCGGCTTTGAGGCCAGCGTCGATTTCGTCATTGAAGTCACCCTTCACGTTGATCTTGGCCATCAAATCGGCGTGATCGCGGTTGAAGAAAGCAATCAGCGCTTGTTCGAAGCTGCCGATCTTGGCGATTTCAATGTCAGTCAGGAACCCACGCTCAGCGGCATACAGCGACAGCGCCATGTCAGCGATCGACATCGGTGCGTATTGCTTCTGCTTCATCAGCTCGGTAACGCGCTGACCATGCTCAAGTTGCTTACGGGTCGCTTCGTCCAGGTCAGAAGCGAACTGGGCGAATGCCGCCAGTTCACGGTACTGGGCCAGGGCGGTACGGATACCACCGGACAGCTTCTTGATGATCTTGGTCTGAGCGGCACCACCCACACGGGATACCGAAACACCGGCGTTCACAGCAGGACGGATGCCCGAGTTGAACATGGCCGATTCCAGGAAGATCTGACCGTCGGTGATGGAAATCACGTTGGTCGGAACGAACGCGGAAACGTCGCCAGCCTGGGTTTCGATGATCGGCAGCGCGGTCAGGGAACCGGTCTTGCCAGTCACTGCGCCGTTGGTGAACTTCTCTACGTACTCTTCCGAAACGCGGGATGCGCGCTCCAGCAGACGGGAGTGGAGATAGAACACGTCGCCTGGGTAGGCTTCACGGCCTGGTGGACGGCGCAGCAGCAGGGAAATCTGGCGGTAGGCCACTGCTTGCTTGGACAGATCGTCATAAACGATCAGCGCGTCTTCACCGCGGTCGCGGAAGTATTCGCCCATGGTGCAACCGGAGTACGGTGCCAGGAACTGAAGGGCAGCCGATTCGGAGGCGCTGGCGGCAACGATGATAGTGTTGGCCAGTGCACCGTTTTCTTCCAGTTTGCGAACTACGTTGGCGATGGTCGATTGCTTCTGACCGATTGCTACGTAGACGCAGAAGATGCCGCTGTTTTTCTGGTTGATGATCGCGTCGATCGCCAGAGCGGTCTTACCGATCTGACGGTCACCGATGATCAGCTCACGCTGGCCACGGCCGACAGGAATCATGGCATCGACAGCCTTGTAGCCAGTCTGTACAGGCTGGTCTACCGACTTACGCCAGATCACGCCAGGAGCAACTTTCTCGACCGCGTCGGTCTCGGTGTTGTTCAGCGGACCTTTGCCGTCGACAGGGTTACCCAGTGCGTCGACAACGCGACCCAGCAGTTCCTTACCGACAGGAACCTCGAGGATGCGGCCGGTGCACTTGGCGCTCATGCCTTCAGCCAGAGTCGTGTACGCGCCCAGTACCACGGCACCTACAGAGTCTTGCTCCAGGTTGAGGGCCATACCGTAGACGCCGCCCGGAAACTCGATCATCTCGCCGTACATGACGTCGGCCAGACCGTGAATCCGCACGATGCCGTCAGATACGCTGACGACAGTGCCTTCGTTACGGGCTTGGGAGGTCACATCGAGCTTTTCGATGCGGCCCTTGATAATTTCACTTATTTCGGAAGGATTGAGTTGCTGCATTGCTCTGCTGCCCCTTCAAACTCAAGATTTCAATGCTTCGGCAAGTTTCGCGATTTTGCCGCGAATCGAGCCATCGATAACCAGGTCGCCGGCGCGGATTACAACGCCCCCTATCAGGGACTTGTCTTCCTCGACTTGCAGGCGCACTTCCCGGTTGAGTCGTGCACTGAGAACCTTGGCGAGTTTGTCTTGCTGTTCTTGGTTCAATGCAAAAGCACTGGTCACTTCCACGTCTACCGACTTCTCCTGCTCGGCCTTGTACAGGTCGAACAGTGCGGCGATCTCCGGCAGAAGCGGGAGACGGTCGTTTTCGGCAACGACGTGGATGAAATTCTGTGCCTTGGCATCGAACTTGTCGCCGCACACGTCAATGAACGTGGCGGCCTTTTCTGCGCTCGTCAGTCGCGGGGCCTTGAGCACGCGCTGCATGGTGTCGTCTTGCGACACCGCTGCTGCCAGGCCGAGCATGGCTGACCAATTGGCCAGTTGCTGGTGGGCCTGAGCGTGCTCGAAGGCCGCCTTAGCGTAAGGTCGGGCCAACGTGGTCAGTTCTGCCATGATCGCCCTCGCTTAGATTTCAGCAGCCAGTTGGTTTACCAGCTCTGCGTGCGCGTTTTGATCGATTGTGGCACCCAGGATCTTCGAAGCACCGCCAACGGCCAGGCTACCCACTTGGGCGCGCAGCGCGTCTTTGACACTGTTGAGTTCCTGTTCGATCTCGGCTTGAGCCTGAGCCTTCACACGGTCAGCTTCGACGCGAGCCTGTTCACGGGCTTCGTCGACAATCTGCGTACCGCGCTTCTTGGCTTGCTCGATGATTTCAGCTGCCTGAGCTTTCGCTTCGCGCAGTTGCTGACCCACTTTCTCATGGGCCAACTCCAGGTCGCGAGCTGCTCGGCTGGCAGCGTCCAGACCATCAGCGATCTTCTTTTGACGTTCGTGCAATGCCGCAATGACCGGAGGCCATACGAACTTCATGCAGAACAGTACAAAAATCAGGAACGCAACGGACTGGCCAATCAGGGTCGCATTAATGTTCACGCCAACACCTCGCAGTTACGTTGTCCATCACACCAAATTACCCGGAAAATCCGAGTAATCAGCCAGCGATCTGACCAACGAACGGGTTCGCAAAGGTGAAGAACAGCGCGATACCAACACCGATCATGGTTACGGCGTCGAGCAGACCGGCAACGATGAACATTTTGACTTGCAGCATTGGAACCATTTCTGGCTGACGCGCAGCGCCTTCCAGGAACTTGCCGCCCAACAGGCCGAAACCAATTGCGGTACCCAGTGCGCCCAGGCCGATCAACAGTGCAACAGCGATAGCGGTTAGACCAACTACAGTTTCCATCTTTCCTCCCGACTTTTACGTCGTATGGTTTAGGTTTTTTAGATTAAAGCGGTAAAACAAATCGTTTCATCGAGCCCGTTCGGGCCCCTTCCCGTTTGACCGGGAAGGACATCAGACTAGTCGAGACTGGCCTTAATGGTTTTCTTCGTGCGCCATCGACAGGTAGACGATGGTCAGCATCATGAAGATGAACGCCTGCAAGGTGATGATCAGGATGTGGAACACAGCCCACGCCCATTGCAGCACCACGCCCAGGCCGCTGAGCCAGAGCAGGCCGCTGCCGAACATCACAGCGATCAGGATGAACACCAGCTCGCCGGCATACATGTTGCCGAACAGACGCAGGGCCAGAGAGATTGGCTTGGCGATCAGGGTCACGAATTCCAGGAGGAAGTTCACCGGAATCAGCAGGGCCTGAACAAGGATGTTCTTGCTGCCGAACGGGTGCAGGGTCAGTTCGCCGATGAAGCCGCCGATGCCCTTGACCTTGATGCTGTAGAAAATGATCAGTGCGAAAACCGAGAACGCCATGCCCAGGGTCGCGTTCGGGTCGGTGGTCGACACGGCGCGGAACGGGATATGGGCATCGCCGGAGATCAGGATGGCCAGCTGAGGAATCCAGTCGACCGGTACCAGGTCGATGGCGTTCATCAGGAACACCCAGACGAAGATGGTCAGTGCCAGCGGTGCGATCACCGGGCTACGGCCATGGAAGCTGTCTTTCACGCTGCCATCGACGAATTCGACCAATACTTCAACGAAGTTCTGCAGTGCACCTGGCTGACCGGAAGTCGCTTTTTTCGCCGCCATGCGGAAAAGGAAAACGAAGATCAGACCCAACGCGACCGACCAGCCGAGGGTATCGACGTGGAAAGCCCAGAAGCCCATTTCCTTGGCTTCTGCTGCGGTGTGAGCAAAGCCCCAGCTGCCGTTAGGTAGCTGCCCGAAGGTCAGGTTCTGCAAGTGGTGCTGGATATAGCCCGAAGCGGTTGTTTCTGCCATGGTTGCCTCAAACGCCCTAAGGTCTCGAAAGTCTTGTTCTCATTAGCAGGGGAGCAAACCAACTGACCATCTGGGTCAGCAGGAACACGCCGAATACAGCCAGCGGCGCCAGTGGCTTCACACCTGCGAACGTCAGCGCAAACAGCACTGCCGTCAAAATCAGTTTCCCCGCCTCGCCGGCATAAAAAGACCGGACGATAGCCTGGGCTGCTCGGGCGCCGGAAAACCGAAATGCCCTGTGAGCGAAGTAAATATTGGGAAGCAAGGCTATCAGGCCTCCGCAAAGACCCGAGTATCCGGCGACGACTCCCTTCCATTGCCAAAGCGCCAACGCGGCGATCAATACAACGACGAACTGGGCCATCAACACCGGGAAAACTGCCAGACGATGGAACGGCAAGCGGTTTGGCGTGCGTGTTTCCATCGCTTTTGCTCTCCAATGGTCGGCTGCCTGAATTCAACAACTTGGCATAATTTGTGCCGACAAAATGCGCGCAGAGTATAGGGGCGGTTCTGCCCCTATTCAACCTTCAGGTAGTGATTTCCGACTGCGCGCTACAAGGGCAATTGTTTCAGCGAATGTGCGCAAGAACACCTTGCAGCTCATCGAGGGAGTTATAACCGATCACCAGCTGACCCTTGCCCTTCTTTCCATGGCGAATCTGCACGGCAGAGCCCAGGCGCTCGGCCAGGCGCTGCTCAAGACGAGCGATATCCGGATCGGGTTTTGGTGCTTCGACAGGCGCAGGTTTACCGCTCAGCCATTGACGAACCAGTGCCTCGGTTTGGCGCACGGTCAGGCCGCGTGCGACAACATGTCGCGCCCCTTCAATCTGTTGATTCTCCGGCAAACCGAGCAATGCCCGGGCATGTCCCATTTCCAGGTCGCCGTGGGACAACATGGTCTTGATGACTTCTGGCAACGCGATCAACCGCAGCAGGTTCGCCACTGTCACGCGAGACTTGCCCACCGCTTCGGCGACTTGTTGCTGGGTCAGCTGGAATTCCTGCTGCAAGCGCTGCAGGGCCACGGCTTCTTCGATAGGGTTGAGGTCTTCGCGCTGGATGTTCTCGATCAGCGCCATGGCGATTGCAGTTTCGTCCGGCACATCGCGGACCATCGCCGGAATGGTTTCCTGTCCGGCCTGCTGGCTGGCGCGCCAGCGGCGCTCGCCAGCGATGATCTCGAAACGCCCATCGGCAATCGGCCGCACCACGATCGGTTGCATCACCCCCTGCGTCTTGATCGACTGGGCCAGTTCCTCCAGCGCCTGCGGATCCATGTCCCGGCGCGGCTGGTATTTGCCACGCTGGATCAGGTCCAGGGGCAAATGCTGCAATTCACGGTGATCGGCCTGCACGGCCTGCTCTTCCAGCGAACTGACAGTCGGACCGCTGAGCAGCGCATCCAGTCCACGTCCGAGACCTCGTTTCTTGACGGCCATGGGGCTTCCTTAAGTTGGCTGGGCTGCAGCGATGCGTGGTTGACGACGTTGGCGGCGAACCATCTCGCCTGCCAGCGCCAGGTAAGCCAGCGCGCCGCGCGATTGTTTATCGTACGCCAGGGCCGGCATGCCGTAGCTCGGCGCTTCGGCCAGACGGATGTTGCGCGGGATGACCGTATCGTAGAGCTGCTCGCCGAAATGCTCCTTGAGCTGGGCAGAAACATCGTTCATCAGGCTCAGGCGCGGGTCGTACATGGTCCGCAACAATCCCTCGACCTTCAGGTCCGGGTTCAGCAATTCAGCGATACGCTTGATGTTATCCACAAGGTCGCTCAACCCTTCAAGGGCGAAGTACTCGCACTGCATGGGGATAATCACCCCATCGGCGGCCACCAAGGCGTTGAGGGTCAACATCGACAGCGACGGTGGGCAGTCGATCAGGATGTAGTCGTAATTCTCGCGGACCGGCGCCAGCGCGCTGCGCAGGCGGCTTTCCTTCATCTGCATTTCCAACAGCACCACTTCGGCCGCCGTCAGGTCGCGGTTGGCCGGCAGCAGTTGATAACCGCCATGTTCGGAGAAGTGCATGGCCTGGCCCAGATCGCATTCGCCGATCAGGACGTCATAGATGGAGTTTTCCAAGCCATGTTTATCCACACCGCTACCCATGGTGGCGTTGCCCTGTGGATCGAGGTCGATCAACAGCACCCGGCGCTTGGTGGCGACCAGGGATGCTGCGAGGTTGATGCAGGTGGTGGTCTTGCCCACACCACCTTTCTGGTTCGCTATTGCGAATACCTTAGCCATTCTTGCGTGTGTTCCCAATCATGCCGTGCGGCGCAGTATCAGCAGATGGCGTTGGCCTTGGCAACCGGGTACGGCCAAGGCGTGTTCGCTATCGAGGTGGAAGTCTGCCGGCAATGCTACCAGCTCATCGGCCGGATGAACGCCCTTCATTGCCAGCCAGCGCGTATTGGCGTCGCCAAGGTGGCGCGTCCAGTTGCTGAAGTTCTCCATGCTGCTGAAAGCCCTTGAGATGATTCCGTTGAAAGGCTTTTCAGGCTGGAAAGCTTCGACGCGGCTGTGGATAACCTGGAGGTTATCCAGTTTGAGTTCGAGTTTGACCTGGGTCAGGAAGCGGGTTTTCTTGCCGTTGCTGTCCAGGCAGGTCACTTGAGAATCCGGAAACAGAATCGCCAGCGGGATGCCCGGCATGCCACCGCCACTGCCAACGTCCAGCCACCGACCGTTCTCGACGAAGGACATGACACTGAGACTGTCGAGCAAATGCCGCGAGACCATTTCATCCGGATCGCGCACCGCGGTCAGGTTGTAGGCCTTGTTCCACTTGATCAACAGTGCCAGGTAGCCCAGCAATTGCGCATGCTGGGCTTCGGTCAGGCTGACGCCGAGCTGACGAGCACCTGTGGATAACTCTTCGGCATGCTGCGAGGTGACCATCGAACTCAAGCGCTTTGCTCCAACTGGCGGCCCGCGCCGCGTTTTTTCAAATGAATCATCAACAGCGAAATCGCCGCGGGCGTGACGCCAGGGATGCGCGAGGCCTGACCCAGGGTCTCTGGACGGGTCGCACCGAGCTTGCTCTGGATTTCTTTCGACAACCCGGAAATGCCGGTGTAGTCGATATCCACAGGCAGTTTGGTGTCTTCACTGGCGCGCAGGCGAGCGATTTCATCCTGTTGGCGGTCGATATAACCGGCGTATTTGGTCTTGATCTCAACCTGTTCGGCCACTTGCGGATCTTCCGCACCTTGGCCGGTCACTTCCACCAGCCCGGCGTAGTCGATTTCCGGACGGCTCAACAGGTTGAGCAGGTTGTATTCGTGGGTCAGCGGCGTGCCGAATTTCGCCGCAATGGCATCGCCCTGCTCGGTGCCCGGGCGAACCCAGGTGCTTTTCAGGCGCTGCTCTTCCAGCTCGATATGCTCGCGTTTCTTGCAGAATGCGGCCCAGCGCACGTCATCCACCAATCCTAATTCGCGACCTTTCTCGGTCAGGCGCAGGTCGGCGTTGTCTTCGCGCAGGATCAGGCGATATTCGGCGCGGGAGGTGAACATCCGATACGGTTCCTGGGTGCCCAGGGTAATCAGGTCGTCCACCAGCACACCGATGTACGCCTCGTCGCGACGCGGGCACCACGCTTCTTTGCCCTTGGCGAGCAGTGCGGCGTTGGCACCGGCCAACAATCCTTGGGCGCCAGCCTCTTCGTAACCGGTGGTGCCGTTGATTTGCCCAGCGAAGAACAGGCCGCCGATGACCTTGGTCTCCAGGCTGTACTTCAAGTCACGTGGATCGAAGTAGTCGTATTCGATGGCGTAGCCCGGGCGAACGATGTGGGCGTTTTCCATGCCGCGAATCGATTGCACGATCTGCAGTTGCACATCGAACGGCAGGCTTGTGGATATCCCGTTTGGATACAGCTCATGGGTGGTCAAACCTTCCGGTTCGATGAAGACCTGGTGGCTTTCCTTGTCGGCAAAGCGATGGATCTTGTCTTCGATCGACGGGCAATAGCGCGGGCCGACACCTTCGATTTCACCGGCAGCGGAATACATCGGTGAACGATCGAGGTTCGCCGCGATGATCTCGTGGGTGCGAGCGTTGGTATGGGTGATCCAGCAACTGACTTGCCGTGGATGCTGTTCTTTGTTGCCCATGAACGACATCACCGGGATCGGAGTATCGCCAGGTTGCTCGGTCATCACCGAGAAATCCACCGACTTGCCGTCGATACGCGGTGGTGTACCGGTTTTCAACCGACCAACACGCAGCGGCAGTTCACGCAGGCGCTGGGCCAGGGCGATCGATGGAGGATCACCAGCGCGTCCGCCGGAAAAATTCTGCAAACCGATGTGGATAAGTCCCCCGAGGAAGGTCCCGGTGGTCAACACCACGGAATCGGCGAAGAAACGCAGACCCATTTGCGTGACGACACCGCTTACTTGGTCCTGCTCGACGATCAGGTCATCGGCTGCTTGTTGAAATATCCACAGGTTCGGCTGGTTTTCCAGGATTTCACGGACAGCGGCCTTGTACAGGACTCGATCGGCCTGGGCGCGGGTGGCGCGCACGGCTGGGCCCTTGCGGCTGTTCAACACGCGAAACTGAATGCCCCCTTTATCCGTGGCCATGGCCATCGCACCGCCAAGGGCGTCGATTTCCTTGACCAGGTGGCTCTTGCCGATGCCACCAATGGCGGGGTTGCAGCTCATGGCACCGAGGGTTTCCACGTTATGCGTCAGCAGCAGGGTTTTAGCGCCCATGCGTGCTGATGCAAGTGCTGCCTCGGTACCGGCATGACCGCCGCCGATGACGATCACTTCAAAACGGGAAGGGAAATCCACCACGCACCTCGTGCCTGCTTTATTCAGGTAATTCGGAAATAGATTCTGGCTTGGTTCCTGGGCGTTTTCGAACCAGGGTCGGCAAGTATAGGGACTTCCCTCTTCCTAAAGAACCCTCTGCACAAAATTTAACCAGCTGTGGAGAACTCGGGGTTAAAAAAATAAAAAAGAAAGAAATTTATAAAACCTTTGTTTTTATGTTTATTCTTAGTGACCGGCCTATCTGTGGATAACGTTCTGCATCCCTTGTTTTACAGCATGTACAGAGTTTCAAAACCCTGTGACCATGTACCCCGGAGCGCCTTGGATAACCGGTGTAAGCCTGTGGATTAATATGGGCTTTATCCACAGGTGCGGTTATATCCAGTTTTGAAGGGGCCTTATCAACCGACCTCAGTGGCAGTTATTCACAGGGCTTAATCCACAGAAAACAGCCGACAAGGGTCGCCGAAGCGTCCACAGGCAAGCCGCCATTAAGGGCAATCAGTTCAAAAAAAAGAGGAGGTAGCGGGTTTGTGTTGCGCTCGATAGGCTTTCGAGGACAAACCCGGCTGCAAAGACGTGATGTAGTTGCCGAGGGACGATAGGCCTGTGGCGAGGAAGCTTGCTCCCGCTGGGTCGCGAAGCGGCCCCAAAACCTGCCGAATGCGGAGTACCTGACACCCGCACCCGCCGGTTTACGACAGCGTCGCAGACGAACGGGAGCAAGCTCCCTCGCCACGGGTTTGTCGACAGCCCCTGCGGGGTTATTTACCGATGCAGAAGCTGGAAAAGATCCGCCCCAACAGATCATCAGAGCTGAAGGCGCCGGTAATTTCCCCGAGGAACTGTTGAGCCTGGCGAAGATCTTCTGCCAGCAGTTCTCCTGCCCCCGCCAAGGTCAATTGTGCGCGGCCGTGCTCCAACGCCGCGCTGGCGTGGCGCAGTGCTTCGAGGTGTCTGCGCCTGGCGCTGAAGCTGCTCTCTGAGGTCTGTTCATAACCCATGCAAGCCTTGAGATGGTCGCGCAGCAATTCCAGCCCCTCGCCCGCTGATTTCGCGCTTAGGCTGATGGTCACGTGGCCGTCGTCGCTGACTTCGAGGGCAATGGCCTCCCCTGTCAGGTCAGCCTTGTTACGAATCAGCGTGACTTTCGCTGGATCCGGGCGAACTTGGAGGAACTCAGGCCACAAGGCAAAGGGATCGTCCGCTTCCGGCGCAGTCGCGTCCACCACCAGCAATACACGGTCGGCTTCACTGATGGCCTTCAGGGCACGTTCAACACCAATTTTTTCGACCTGGTCATCGGTGTCGCGCAAACCAGCGGTGTCCACCACGTGCAGAGGCATTCCATCGATGTGGATATGTTCGCGCAGGATGTCTCGGGTAGTGCCGGCAATCTCGGTGACGATCGCTGCTTCGCGACCGGCTAAGGCGTTAAGCAGACTGGATTTGCCAGCGTTAGGCCGACCGGCAATCACCACTGTCATCCCGTCGCGGAGCAAGGCACCCTGCCCAGCTTCACGCAGGACTGTGGATAATTCATCGCGGACCTTATCGAGCATGCTCAGCACGTGGCCATCGGCGAGAAAGTCGATTTCCTCTTCGGGGAAATCGATTGCGGCCTCGACGTAGATGCGTAGCCCGATCAGTTGCTCGGTGAGGTTATGCACACGCTGTGAAAATGCCCCTTGCAACGAACGCAACGCATTACGTGCCGCTTGCGCGGAGCTCGCTTCGATGAGATCGGCAATGGCCTCGGCCTGGGCCAGGTCGAGTTTGTCGTTGAGGAATGCTCGTTCGCTGAATTCCCCCGGCCGCGCCAGGCGACAGCCCAGCTCGAGGCAACGCTGGAGCAACATGTCCAGGACAACCGGGCCGCCGTGGCCCTGCAGCTCCAACACATCTTCACCGGTGAATGAGTTAGGCCCCGGGAAATACAAGGCCAGCCCTTCATCGAGCACTTGCCGCTGCGAATCGAAGAACGGGCCGTAATGGGCAAACCTCGGCCTGAGTTCACGACCGCTGATCGCGTTGGCCGCGACACTGGCCAACGGCCCCGAAATACGGACGATGCCGACACCGCCGCGACCTTGAGCGGTGGCAACGGCGGCGATGGTTTCACGCGGTGCGCTCATAAACCGGTATCCAGACAAAAATGGCAGATAGCAAAACGCCCCACTAGGGGGCGTTTTGTGTGGTTATCCACAGAGCAAGTTACGCCTCGGCTTTTTTCGTAGCCGCTTCGATCTTACGCGTGATGTACCACTGCTGGGTGATCGACAGCACGTTGTTCACAACCCAGTACAGCACAAGACCCGCCGGGAACCACAGGAAGAAGAAGGTGAAGATGATTGGCATCATTTTCATGACCTTCGCCTGCATCGGGTCCGGAGGTGTCGGGTTCAGCTGCTGCTGGATGAACATGGTGGCGCCCATGATGATCGGCAGGATGAAGAACGGATCCTTGATCGACAGGTCCGTAATCCACAGCATGAACGGAGCCTGGCGCATCTCCACGCTTTCCAGCAAGACCCAGTAAAGCGCGAGGAACACAGGCATTTGTACAAGAATCGGCAAGCAACCACCCAGCGGGTTGATCTTCTCCTTCTTGTACAACTCCATCATGGCCTGAGACATTTTCTGCCGGTCATCGCCATGTTGTTCTTTCAGGGCGGCCAGTTTCGGCGCCACTGCACGCATCCGTGCCATCGATTTGTAGCTGGCAGCCGACAGCGGGAAGAAGATCCCCTTGATCAGCATGGTCAGGAAGATGATCGACCAACCCCAGTTGCCGACGATGCTGTGGATATGTTGCAGCAGCCAGAAGATTGGTTGGGCAATGAACCATAGGAAGCCATAGTCAACAGTCAATTCCAGGCCTGGGGACAACTCTTTCAGCACGGCCTGGCTTTTTGGACCGGCGTACAGAACGGCGCTCGTTTCGGCTTTTGCACCGGGCGCGGCAGTCAATGTCGGGCCGGTATAACCGATGATGAAGTTGCCTTTGCTGTCTTTACGCGTCTGGACGACGTTGCTGTCGCCTTTTTGCGGGATCCACGCAGTTACAAAATAGTGCTGCAGCCAGGCAACCCAGCCACCTTGGACGGTTTCCTTGAGCTGAGCCTTGTCCATGTCCTTCATGGACACTTTCTTGTACGGCTCCGAACTTGTCCACAGGGCAGCGCCCAGGTAAGTCGCGGTGCCGGTGGCGGTGCTGGAGGATGGATCGTCGCTGGCATCACGCTTGAGTTGCGCGAACATCGCACCGGACCAAGGCTGGGCGCTCTGGTTGTCGATCAGATAAGAGACGGTTACGTCGTACATGCCACGTTTCACAGTGAAACGCTTGATGTAGTTGACGCCGTCCTTGCTGAACTTCAGGTCCACGACCAGTTGGTCCTGACCGTCAGCCAGTTGATAAGTCTTCTTCTCGGCAGAGTAGATCGGGCGACCGGCCGGGTTCGAATCCGGACCGTTGGTACCGATCAGGCCACTTTGGGCCAGATAGGTGCGCTCGTTACCGTTGTCGAACAACTGGAACGGAATTTCCGGATGATCCTGACGACGTGGGTACAGCGGCAGCTTCAGCTGCGCGACGTCACCACCTTGTGGGTCGATTGCCAGCTCGAGCACGTCCGTCTTGATCTGAATGAGATCTTTGCTTACGGCCACTGGGGCTTCGGCAGGAGCGCTGGTATCGCTTGCCGCGCGTGGGATGTCGTCATTGTTGGCAGCGTTGTTGCCAACTGGAGCATCCGGCAGGCTCGGTGCGGTATTGCTGGCTGCAACATTCTGAGTCGGCAGGGCAGCCTGGCCGTAGTCCTGGTTCCATTTAAGGACCATGACGTAGGACACGATTGCCAGGGCGACGATCAGGATCGTGCGTTTGATATCCATGATTACTCGGCCATCGAAGAAGAACGGGAGGTAGGGATAGGCGGAACCGGGTCATAACCGCCGGGATTCCACGGATGACAGCGACCTAAACGACGAAAGGTCAGCCAGCCACCGCGCAGAAGGCCATGATTTTCTATGGCTTCATACGCGTAGCAAGAACAACTGGGGTAGAAACGACAGTGGCTGGCCATCAGGGGACTAATGGCGTAGCGATAAAACTGGATCGGAACGAGTGCCAGCTTACGCATCGGTACTGTCTACCCCTACAGTTTCGGTGTTGGCTGCTGGTGCTGGCTTGTTACGGGCCAGACGTTTCCAGAGCTTGCCGAAATGCTGAATCAATTCGGGGTTTTCTACGTCACCCAAACCTTTGCGCGCAACGATCACAATGTCCCACCCCACCAGTGAATCCTGATTCAGGCGAAACGATTCGCGCATCAAACGCTTGAGGCGATTGCGCTGAACGGAGAGCTTAACGCTCTTTTTCCCGATAACCAGCCCAAGTCGGGGGTGATCGAGATCGTTACTGCGCGCAAGGAGCAGGAGATTTTTCCCCGGAACCTTGCCGGTAGGGGAGTCAAAGACTGCCTTGAAATGCCGGGGGGTAAGCAGACGCTTTTCCCGACTGAAGTCCTGACTCACCTCCAGTGCCGGATTATCAAACTGCCAGACGCGCACGACCTTTGGCGCGACGACGCGACAGGACGGCACGACCATTCTTGGTAGCCATGCGAGCACGGAAACCGTGGGTACGAGCGCGTTTGATAGTGCTTGGTTGGAAAGTACGTTTCATGTCGTGTTACCTGGTTCGTCCACAACGGGCCGGAATGGCCCCCGTTTTAAGAGACCGGGGATTCTAGAGAAAGCAAGCCTCTAGGTCAATTTCCAACCAGCGTTTCCTTTAAATAGATGACCAGGCGCTTTTCGGTGGTTTCGTCACACAACGCTAGATATAGAAATAAAGAAGGAAAGTATTTAAAGCTTTTCTGTAAAGCTTATAAAAGCAAGGCCGGCGCCTAGCTGTGGATAACCACTCCAAGGCCTTGTAATCCGCAATGTACAGAGAATGACAACTAGGCGGGAAAGCGGTGGCAAGCCTGTGCTGCGCTGTCGGATAAGCTGTGTGTGGAATGCCAGGTTATCCACAGGCCGGTTATCCACTGAGTTTCGCCCCCAGTTGTGCAACGGCCTTAGGCGCAGTTATCCACAGGGCTTATCCACCGACCGCCGGTCGCCTTTCGTTCGGTTTATGCATTGATAAATCATGGTCGATGAGCAAGCTGCGTGTGGATAAGTGCTCGTCTGCTCGCTACAATGGCCGCTTGTTTTTGCCTCACCGGCTTTCAACTTAGGGGATGTCCGTGTCAGTGGAACTTTGGCAGCAGTGCGTGGAGCTTTTGCGCGATGAGCTGCCTGCCCAACAATTCAACACTTGGATCCGTCCACTACAGGTCGAAGCCGAAGGCGACGAGTTGCGTGTCTATGCACCGAACCGTTTCGTCCTCGACTGGGTCAACGAAAAGTACCTGGGCCGGGTCATGGAACTGCTCGATGAGCATGGCAATGGCATGGCGCCTGCGTTGTCCTTATTAATAGGCAGCAAACGTAGCTCCGCCCCCCGCGCCGCGCCCAACGCGCCGCTGGCTGCTGCTGCGTCACAGGCCCAGCAGGCTGCGCCGGTACCGGTCAACAACCATGCCGCCCCGGCGCCCGCGCCAGCCCCGAGCAAGCGCAATGCACAAAAAGTGGCCGAGGTCAGTGAAGAGCCTTCCCGGGACAGCTTCGACCCGATGGCCGGGGCGAGCTCCCAACAGGCGCCGGTGCGTACCGAACAACGCACCGTGCAGGTCGAAGGCGCACTGAAGCACACCAGCTATCTGAACCGGACCTTTACCTTCGAGAATTTCGTTGAAGGTAAATCCAACCAATTGGCTCGCGCCGCGGCCTGGCAGGTGGCGGATAACCCCAAGCACGGCTACAACCCGCTCTTTCTTTATGGCGGCGTCGGCCTGGGTAAGACCCACTTGATGCATGCGGTGGGCAACCATCTGTTAAAGAAGAACCCGAACGCCAAGGTTGTGTACTTGCATTCCGAGCGTTTCGTGGCCGATATGGTCAAGGCGTTGCAACTCAATGCTATCAACGAGTTCAAGCGTTTCTACCGTTCGGTCGACGCCTTGCTGATCGACGACATTCAATTCTTCGCCCGCAAGGAACGTTCACAGGAAGAGTTCTTCCACACCTTCAACGCATTGCTTGAAGGCGGGCAGCAAGTCATTCTCACCAGCGACCGCTACCCGAAAGAGATCGAAGGCCTTGAGGAACGCCTCAAGTCGCGTTTCGGTTGGGGCCTGACGGTGGCCGTCGAGCCGCCTGAGCTGGAAACCCGGGTCGCGATCCTGATGAAGAAAGCCGATCAGGCCAAGGTCGAGCTTCCTCATGACGCCGCGTTCTTCATCGCCCAGCGTATTCGCTCGAACGTGCGTGAGCTTGAAGGTGCCCTCAAGCGGGTGATTGCCCATTCTCATTTCATGGGCCGGGATATCACCATCGAGCTGATCCGCGAGTCGTTGAAGGACCTGCTGGCGCTTCAGGACAAACTTGTGTCTGTGGATAACATTCAGCGTACCGTTGCTGAATACTACAAAATCAAGATTTCCGACCTGCTTTCCAAACGTCGTTCACGTTCGGTGGCTCGACCGCGACAGGTGGCCATGGCCTTGTCCAAGGAACTGACCAACCACAGCCTGCCGGAAATCGGCGACGTGTTTGGTGGACGCGATCACACCACGGTGCTGCACGCCTGCCGCAAGATCAACGAACTTAAGGAATCCGACGCGGACATCCGCGAGGACTACAAGAACCTGCTGCGTACATTGACCACTTGATGACCACCAGCGCAGCTTATTAAGGCAAGGGACTAGACCATGCATTTCACCATTCAACGCGAAGCCCTGTTGAAACCCCTGCAACTGGTCGCGGGCGTCGTCGAACGCCGCCAGACCTTGCCGGTACTTTCCAACGTGCTGCTGGTTGTCGAAGGCCAGCAATTGTCGCTGACCGGTACCGACCTGGAAGTCGAGCTGGTTGGTCGTGTCCAACTCGAAGAGCCGGCCGATCCGGGCTCCATCACCGTGCCTGCGCGTAAGCTGATGGATATCTGCAAGAGCCTGCCAAACGATGCGCTGATCGATATCAAGGTTGATGAGCAAAAGCTCGTCGTCAAGGCTGGTCGCAGCCGTTTCACTTTGTCGACCCTGCCGGCCAACGATTTCCCGACGGTCGAGGAAGGCCCGGGATCGCTGACTTGCAGCCTGGAGCAGAGCAAGCTGCGCCGCCTGATCGAGCGCACCAGTTTCGCCATGGCCCAGCAGGATGTGCGTTATTACCTCAACGGCATGCTGTTGGAAGTGTCTGCCGGGATCATCCGCGCCGTGGCTACCGACGGTCATCGCTTGGCGATGTGCTCGATGCAGGCTGATATCGGTCAGCCGGATCGCCATCAGGTAATCGTGCCGCGTAAGGGCATCCTGGAGCTGGCCCGTCTGCTGACCGAGCCGGACGGCAACGTCAGCATCGTGTTGGGTCAGCACCACATCCGCGCCACGACTGGCGAGTTCACTTTCACGTCGAAACTGGTGGACGGCAAGTTCCCCGATTACGAGCGTGTGCTGCCAAAAGGTGGTGACAAGCTGGTACTGGGCGATCGCCAAGCGCTGCGCGAAGCGTTCAGCCGTACCGCGATCCTCTCCAACGAAAAATACCGCGGCATTCGTTTGCAGTTGGCCAACGGGCAGCTGAAGATCCAGGCGAACAACCCCGAGCAGGAAGAAGCGGAAGAAGAAGTCGGCGTGGACTACAACGGCGGCTCCCTGGAAATCGGCTTCAACGTCAGCTATCTGCTGGACGTGCTGGGCGTGATGACCACCGAGCAAGTGCGTCTGATCCTGTCCGACTCCAACAGCAGTGCGCTGGTGCAGGAGTCTGATAACGACGATTCGGCTTACGTTGTCATGCCGATGCGTCTGTAATCAGAATCAGCTAGATGTCCTTAAGTCGCGTCTCGGTCACCGCGGTGCGCAATCTGCACCCGGTGACCTTCTCCCCTTCCCCCCGCATCAATATTCTTTACGGCGCCAACGGCAGCGGCAAGACCAGCGTGCTGGAAGCCGTGCACCTGCTTGGGCTTGCCCGTTCGTTTCGCAGCACCCGTCTGTTGCCGGTCATTCAGTACGACCAACTGGCGTGTACGGTGTTTGGCCAAGTGGAACTGGCGGAAGGCGGCCATAGCGCCCTGGGGATCTCGCGGGACCGGCAAGGCGAGTTCCAGATCCGCATCGACGGCCAGAACGCGCGCAGTGCCGCGCAGTTGGCCGAAATCCTGCCGTTGCAGTTGATCAACCCGGACAGCTTCCGTTTGTTGGAAGGCGCCCCCAAGATCCGCCGACAGTTTCTGGACTGGGGCGTGTTCCACGTGGAACCGCGTTTCATGGCGACCTGGCAACGCTTGCAGAAGGCGCTGCGCCAGCGAAACTCTTGGCTGCGGCATGGTACACTTGACGCCGTTTCGCAAGCGGTTTGGGACAGGGAACTGTGCCAGACCAGCGCTGAAATCGATGAATACCGCCGCGCTTACATCAAAGCCTTGAAACCGGTCTTCGAGCAGACCTTGAGCGAACTGGTTGAGCTTGAGGGCCTGACGCTCAGCTATTACCGAGGCTGGGACAAGGACCGGGAACTGAGCACCGTGCTGGCTGGCTCGCTGCAGCGAGACCAGCAGATGGGCCATACCCAGGCTGGACCACAACGCGCTGACTTGCGCCTCAGATTGGGCGCGCATAATGCCGCGGACATCTTGTCCCGGGGGCAGCAGAAGTTGGTGGTGTGCGCCTTGCGTATCGCCCAAGGGCATCTGGTCAGCCAGGCCCGCCGCGGTCAGTGTATTTATCTGGTGGATGACTTGCCGTCCGAGCTGGACGAAGCCCACCGTCGGGCGTTGTGCCGCTTGCTGGAAGACTTACGCTGCCAAGTGTTCATCACTTGTGTAGACCACGAATTATTGAGGGAAGGCTGGCAGACGGAAACGCCAGTCGCTCTGTTCCACGTGGAACAGGGCCGTATCACCCAGACCCACGACCATCGGGAGTGAAGGCATTGAGCGAAGAAAATACGTACGACTCAACGAGCATTAAAGTGCTGAAAGGCCTGGATGCCGTACGCAAACGTCCCGGTATGTACATTGGCGACACTGATGATGGTAGCGGCCTGCACCACATGGTGTTCGAGGTGGTCGACAACTCCATCGACGAAGCCCTCGCCGGCCATTGCGACGACATCAGCATCATCATCCACCCGGATGAGTCCATCACCGTCCGTGACAACGGCCGTGGCATCCCGGTAGACGTGCATAAAGAGGAAGGCGTTTCCGCCGCCGAGGTCATCATGACCGTCCTCCACGCGGGCGGTAAGTTCGACGATAACTCCTACAAGGTTTCCGGCGGGTTGCACGGCGTAGGTGTTTCGGTGGTGAACGCACTGTCCGAAGAACTGGTGCTGACCGTTCGCCGCAGCGGCAAGATCTGGGAACAGACTTATGTCCATGGCGTGCCCCAGGCACCGATGGCGATCGTTGGCGACAGCGAGACCACGGGCACCCAGATCCACTTCAAGGCTTCCAGCGAAACCTTCAAGAACATCCATTTCAGCTGGGACATCCTGGCCAAGCGGATTCGTGAACTGTCCTTCCTCAACTCCGGTGTCGGCATCGTCCTCAAGGACGAGCGCAGCGGCAAGGAAGAGCTGTTCAAGTATGAAGGCGGCCTGCGTGCGTTCGTTGAATACCTGAACACCAACAAGACTGCGGTCAACCAGGTGTTCCACTTCAATGTGCAGCGCGACGACGGCATCGGTGTGGAAATCGCCCTGCAGTGGAACGACAGCTTCAACGAGAACCTGTTGTGTTTCACCAACAATATCCCGCAGCGCGACGGCGGAACCCACCTGGTGGGCTTCCGTTCGGCGCTCACGCGTAACTTGAACAACTACATCGAACAGGAAGGCCTGGCGAAGAAGCATAAGGTCGCCACTACCGGTGACGATGCCCGTGAAGGCTTGACCGCGATCATTTCGGTCAAGGTGCCCGATCCGAAATTCAGCTCCCAGACGAAGGACAAGCTGGTGTCTTCCGAAGTGAAGACTGCGGTCGAACAGGAAATGGGGAAATACTTCTCTGACTTCCTGCTGGAGAACCCCAACGAAGCCAAGCTGGTGGTCGGCAAGATGATCGACGCCGCCCGCGCCCGTGAAGCGGCGCGCAAGGCTCGTGAGATGACTCGCCGCAAAGGCGCGCTGGACATCGCGGGCCTGCCGGGCAAACTGGCGGACTGCCAGGAAAAAGACCCAGCCCTGTCCGAGTTGTACCTCGTGGAAGGTGACTCTGCTGGTGGTTCCGCCAAGCAGGGTCGTAACCGCCGCACCCAGGCCATCCTGCCGTTGAAGGGCAAGATCCTCAACGTCGAGAAAGCGCGCTTCGACAAGATGATTTCCTCCCAGGAAGTCGGCACGCTTATCACCGCGCTGGGCTGTGGCATCGGCCGCGAAGAGTACAACATCGACAAGCTGCGCTATCACAACATCATCATCATGACCGACGCTGACGTTGACGGTTCGCACATCCGCACCCTGCTGCTGACGTTCTTCTTCCGTCAGTTGCCGGAGCTGATCGAGCGCGGCTACATCTATATCGCCCAACCACCGTTGTACAAGGTCAAGAAAGGCAAGCAAGAGCAATACATCAAAGACGACGACGCCATGGAGGAGTACATGACGCAGTCGGCCCTGGAAGACGCGAGCCTGCACCTGAACGAAGATGCGCCGGGCATTTCCGGTGAAGCCCTTGAACGCCTGGTGAATGACTTCCGCCTGGTGATGAAGACCCTCAAGCGTCTGTCGCGTCTGTATCCGCAGGAACTGACCGAGCACTTCATCTACCTGCCGGCCGTAAGCCTGGAGCAACTGTCCGATCACGCTGCCATGCAGGATTGGCTGGCCCAGTATGAAGTCCGCCTGCGTACCGTGGAAAAATCCGGCCTGGTCTACAAGGCCAGCCTGCGTGAAGACCGTGAACGCAACGTATGGCTGCCTGAAGTCGAACTGATTTCCCACGGCCTGTCGAACTACGTCACCTTCAACCGCGACTTCTTCAGCAGCAACGACTACAAGACGGTCGTCTCTCTCGGCGCTCAGTTGAGCACGCTGCTAGACGAAGGGGCTTACATCCAGCGCGGTGAGCGCAAGAAGTCCGTGACTGAGTTCAAAGAAGCCCTTGAATGGCTGATGGCTGAAAGCACCAAGCGCCACACCATCCAGCGATACAAAGGGCTGGGCGAGATGAACCCGGACCAACTGTGGGAAACCACCATGGACCCGGGCTCGCGTCGCATGCTGAAAGTCACCATCGAAGACGCCATTGGCGCGGACCAGATCTTCAATACCCTGATGGGGGATGCGGTCGAGCCACGTCGTGACTTCATCGAGAGCAACGCATTGGCGGTATCCAACCTGGATTTCTGATCCGGGTTGTCACTGCCCCAACGAAGAAGGCCAACGCGTATGCGTTGGCCTTTTTTTTTACGCTAACTCGCTTCGCAAGCCTCGCTGCCCGCCGCCACGCTCTCCAGACGATATCCATATCCATAGATAGTCAGCAACTGCCAGCCCCGATCCGCCGTCAGCCCTAGTTTGTTGCGCAAGCGGTAGATGTGGGTGTCGAGCGGACGGGACGAGGTCATTTCCTCGTGGGTCCAGAAGCGTTCATAAAAATACTCCCGGGACAGTGGCCGCCCGAGGTTGGCGAACAGGCAGCGAGCCAGGCGATATTCTCGTTCAGTCAGGCTGATGGGAATGCCAGCGCGGGTAACCGTGAGTTCCGCGTCGTCGAATTCGAGGTCGTTGAATACCAAGACATCACTGGTCGGTATGCGTTGCAGGTTATGACGGCGCAGTACTGCCGTAACCCGGGCCTTGAGTTCATTGGGACGGAATGGCTTGCTGACGTAGTCGTCGGCACCGGCATTAAGGGCTTGGACAATGTCGTGCTCGCCGTCACGGCTGGTGAGCATGATGGCAGCCGGTGGTGAGTCCATGTGCTCGCGTGTCCAGCGAAGCAAAGACAGTCCGCTGATATCCGGCAACTGCCAGTCGAGTATCAGCAGGTCGAATGTTTCGCGGCGCAATTGGCGCAACAGATCTTCGCTTCGTTCGAAACTATGCAGTGTCCAGGCTTGCTCGCCCCTTCCGGGGATCTGTTGCAGTGTCTGTTCCACCCGGCGTAGTTCGGCCGGTTCGTCATCCAGTATGGCGACACGCATGGGACGCGATTCCTTGATCTTGAAAATACTGACATCCACAGGGGCGATGAAGGCAACTCAGCAGCTGACTTGTTTCACTCTCCTGTCGCAGGCTGAGACAATACCGGCTAGTGGCGACGAGGGAAAGGCAGCCGCATGCCACGATCGAGTCCGCTATAGTCTCGGGCTTGACGCTGAACGTATGACGCGCCAAGCCATGATCAATACCCCCCAGTCCATGTTCCGTCAGGTTACTTATGAGCAACCCGCGTCGCCATGAAAGTCGTGAACCCACCCAAGTCCAACGGTTGTTTCGTCGTTGGGTTCGCGAATGGTTGTGGATAAGTCTTCTCCTGTTGCCAACGACCGCGTTGATGTCGTATTGCGTGCATTCGGATCGCGATGGGACGGTCGCCGCCTTGCTATCGACATGTCTGGTGGGCTGCGTCCTGGGTTCGCTGCTGTTGCGCCCGCGCTTTGCCCTGGGAACGACAGTGGCAGGCATGGCAGCGGCCCTACTCGTAAGCCTGTTGCTGGACGCGCAGGGTAGGTCGTGGTCGCCGGCACCTAGCCTGCTGGGCATGCTCGGCGGTTATCTGATCTGGAACTGGCGGCGCTTGAGCGTGGTGCTGGCTTATTTTGGTTGGGAGTTGGCACGCCTGGATGCGGAGCCGAAGGTATTCCCGGAGCGTCGTCGCGCGTCCTATATCGGCAGTGATGGTCTACAAGGACAAGTCATGGCGTTGGAACAGGCCATGAATCGCACGCGGGACACGCGACGTTTTATTGCCGACGGCCTGGAGTATTTGCCGGTGGCGACGATGATCAGCGATCCGCAAGGCAACATACTGCTCGGCAATCGCAAGGCCCGTGAGTTGTTCGATCATGCCCTGGTGGGCGCGGATGTGCTGGAAGCACTGGCACGGCTGGGTTATCCCGCATTGGCGCACTCCCCTGCCCACCGATTGTCCACATTGCCGTTGGTAGAGTTTCGCGACATACGTGAACGCAGCCTGCGGCTGGAAAGAGCTGCGCTGCTGCCAGTTGATGGGGACGTCCCTATAGGTTGGCTGATGAGCCTGACGGACCTGAGCGCCGAGCGGGCGGCCGAAGAGCAGCGCAGTGTCATGCTCCGCTTCCTTTCCCATGACCTGCGCGCCCCCCACTCGGCCATTCTGGCGCTGCTCGATGTGCATCGGCATGACGCAGGGGCTGAAAACCCACTGTTCGACCAGATCGAGCGCCAGGTCCGTCGTGCCTTGGACCTGACTGACGGGTTCGTCCAATTGGCCAAGGCTGAATCAGACGCCTACCAGTTCCGGCCAACGCTGTTTGCAATGCTGGTCCTGGACGTCATCGACCAGGCATTACCCATCGCCCAGGCAAAGAACATCCATCTGCAATACCAACTGGATGATGACGAAGCGACAGTCAACGCCGATCAACCCCTGCTGACTCGCGCGCTCTTCAACTTGCTGGAAAACGCCATCAAATACAGCACGAGCGAAACCTGTATTTCACTGCATGTGCGATGTGCGGAGGGTTGGTTGACTTGCGATGTGGTTGACCAAGGCAAAGGCATCGATGCCGGGGAGCTGCCAGACCTGTTCATTCAGTATCGACGCTTTTCTTCAGCTCATGGCGTGGATGGCATTGGCCTGGGACTGTCCATGGTCAAGGCAGTCGTCGATCATCACGGCGGGGAGATTGAATGCCGTAGCGAAGTGGGGGAAGGGACAACCTTCAGCTTGCGATTTCCGCTGTTGAGCTAAAAATCGCAGCTTCGACGAACACCGAAGCTGCGTTTGAAGAGCGCTATAAAAACTTATGCACCTTTTCCGCTGTTTTATGTGCTTAAGAAATATGCTTTAAAAACAAGGCATTAGGAAATAAAAGCAACTAAATTCAGCGAAACGGTACACAGGTTATCCACAGTTCTCAGACAGCGACCGTGTCCGGCGTTGCCGGTGCGGCGGGGGCTGATGGTAGCGAACCCAAATCCCTTTGCGTCTGTTCGTTCCAGGCCTGGACGCGGTCGTTGAGCTCAGCGATTGCCCGGGGGCCGCTGCCCTCTGCATACATCGGTGCGCCGATGACCACGGTGATGGTTCCAGGCGTTCTGATCCAGCCCGTCTTTGGCCAGAATTTGCCGGCATTGTGTGCAATCGGCAGCACCGGCAGGCCTGCATTTACAGCCAACGCCGAACCGCTGCGGGAGAACTTTCCGATCGTCCCATAGGGCACGCGGGTGCCTTCGGGAAAAATGAGGACCCAGACGTTGTCCTTCAGCAGCTCATCGCCTTTTTGCGCCACTTGCTTGAGCGCAACCTTGGGGTTGTCGCGATCAATCGCGATCGGGCGCAGCATCGCCATGGCCCAGCCGAAGAACGGTACGAACAGCAGCTCGCGCTTGAGGACCTGGCTCAATGGCTCGAAATAGGCCGAAAGAAAGAAGGTTTCCCAAGTGCTCTGATGGTTGGACTGGATGACGCAAGGCCGGTCGGGCACGTTCTCGGCACCCTTCACTTCGTAACGAATGCCCAGGAACACCTTGCTTAGCCAAAGTGCGCAGCGGCACCAGTAGACGTTGATGAAGCGGTAGCGCGTCCTGAACGACATGAACGGTGCGACAAAAAAACTCAGCGTGCACCACAACAAGGAACTGGTGCCCAGCAGCAGGTAAAAGAGGAAGCTTCTGATGGCCTGCAGTATCGACATAGCGGCGTTTACCATGCGGGCAATGCCCGCCGTTCAAGCGCTTCCCGAACAATCCTTGATCAGGATGTCGGGGAGCCCTAGTTGTGGATAAGTTCAGCGGCAATCGCCGCCAGGTCGTCAAATATCAAGGTGCCCACCGGTAGGGTCTTGCCCAGAGTCTTCTCGCCTTTCCCGGTCTTTACTAAAACTGGCTGACAATCGACGGCCTTGGCCGCCTCCAGGTCACCGAGGCTGTCGCCAACGAACCATACGCCCGCCAGCGCAACGTCATAATGCGTGGCGATGGTTTTCAACATGCCGGGCTTGGGCTTGCGGCAATCGCAGCCCTCATCCGGCCCGTGCGGACAATAAACGATCAGGCCGACTTCACCGCCCTGCTCGGCCACCAGCTCGCGCAAGCGCTCGTGCATGGCGTCCAGGACGGTTAGCTCGTAGTAACCGCGGGCAATGCCCGACTGGTTGGTGGCCACCGCCACCGTCCAGCCGGCCTTGCTCAACTGCGCAATGGCCTCGATGGAACCGGGGATCGGCAACCATTCCTCCACCGATTTGATGTAAGCATCGGAATCGTGATTGATCACGCCGTCCCGATCGAGAATCAGCAGTTTCAAGGCTTACCCCAGCAGCGAAATATCGGCAACACCAAGGAACAACCCGCGCAGACGCGCCAGCAGTGCATAGCGGTTGGCCCGTACGTTGGCGTCTTCAGCGTTGACCATTACCGCCTCAAAAAACGCATCCACCGGTTCGCGCAACGCTGCCAGGCGTGCCAGGGTTTCGCTGTACTGACGCGCCGCCGCCATCGGTTGGACCGCCTGGTCTGCCTGCTGGATCGCCGAATACAGGGAAAACTCGTTGGCGTTGTCGAAGTACTTGGCCTCGACGGTGGCCGCGATATTGCCTTCGGCTTTGCCCAGCAGGTTCGATACACGCTTGTTCACCGCCGCCAGCGCAGCGGCTTCCGGCAGTTTGCGGAACGCCTGCACCGCCTGTACGCGTTGGTCGAAATCCAGGGCGGAGCCCGGCTTCAGGGCGCGCACCGACAGGTAGGTCGCGACGTCGACGCCTTCGTCTTCATAACGCGCACGCAGGCGGTCGAAGATGAATTCAAGCACCGCATCGGCCAGGCCGGCAGCCTTGACCTTGCTGCCGAACGCATTCACGGCGAAGGCCACGGCGTCGTTCAGGTCCAGGTCCAGCTGCTTGTCGATCAGGATGCGCAACACGCCCAGCGCCGCGCGACGCAGCGCGTACGGGTCCTTGCTGCCAGTGGGCAGCATGCCGATACCGAAGATCCCGACCAGGGTGTCGAGCTTGTCGGCGATCGCCACGGCCGCACCGGTCAAGGTGGTTGGCAACTCAGCGCCGGCACCGCGCGGCATGTACTGCTCGTTCAGGGCCAGTGCCACGTCTTGCGGCTCGCCATCGTTGAGGGCGTAGTAATAACCGGCGATGCCCTGCATCTCCGGAAACTCACCAACCATCTCGGTGGACAGGTCGCACTTGGAAAGAATGCCGGCACGGGCCGCGCGCTGGGCGTCACCGCCGATGCGTGGGGCAATGAATGCCGCCAGCCTGGAGACACGCTCGGCCTTGTCGTAGACGCTGCCGAGCTTTTCCTGGAAAACCACGTTCTGCAAACGCTGGTTGAAGCTTTCCAGGGATTGTTTCTTGTCCTGCTTGAAGAAGAACTCAGCGTCTGTCAGGCGCGGGCGAACCACTTTCTCGTTACCGGCGATGATCTGCTGCGGGTCCTTGCTTTCGATGTTGGCCACGGTGATGAAGCGAGGCAGCAGCTTGCCCTCCGCGTCCAGCAGGCAGAAGTACTTCTGGTTGTCCTGCATGGTGGTGATCAGCGCTTCCTGCGGCACTTCAAGGAAGCGTTCCTCGAACGAGCACACCAGCGGCACCGGCCATTCCACCAGCGCGGTCACTTCGTCCAGCAGGTTGGCCGGCACGATTGCCGTACCTTCCTGGCTGGTCGCCAGCTCTTCGGTGCGCTTGCTGATCAGCTCGCGGCGCTCGTTGGCGTCGGCCAGCACATAGGCGGCGCGCAGGTCGGCCAGGTAGTTGGCCGGCGACGTGATGCGTACGCTGTGCGGATGATGAAAACGGTGGCCACGGGAATCGCGACCGGCCTTCTGCGCCAGGATCGTGCAATCGATGACCTCGTCGCCGAGCAGCATCACCAGCCATTGGGTCGGACGCACGAACTCTTCCTTGCGCGCGGCCCAGCGCATGCGCTTGGGAATCGGCAGGTCGTTCAGGGAATCTTCGACAATGGTCGGCAACAGGCTGGCGGTCGGCTTGCCCTTGATGCTCTGGCTGTAGCGCAGCTTCGGACCGCTCTGGTCGATCTCGCTCAGGTCCACGCCGCACTTCTTGGCGAAGCCCAGGGCGGCCTGGGTCGGGTTGCCGTCGGCATCGAACGCGGCCTGGCGTGGCGGGCCGTCGAGGTTGATGCTGCGGTCCGGCTGCTGGGTTTCCAGGGCGGTGATCAGCACGGCCAGGCGGCGCGGCGCGGCATAGACGTGTTTGGTTTCGAAGTTCAGGCCAGCGGCTTGCAGACCTTTTTCGATGCCGGCCAGGAACGCATCGGCCAGGGTGTTCAGGGCTTTGGGTGGCAATTCTTCGGTGCCCAGTTCAACCAGAAAATCTTGAGCACTCATTGTGCAGCCTCCAGCTTAGCCAACACTTCATCACGCAGGTCCGGGGTCGCCATCGGGAAGCCCAGCTTGGCACGGGCCAGCAGGTAGGCTTGCGCAACGGAACGCGCCAGGGTGCGTACACGCAGGATGTATTGCTGGCGCGCGGTCACGGAAATCGCCCGGCGCGCATCCAGCAGGTTGAAGGTATGGGATGCCTTCAACACCATTTCATAGCTCGGCAGCGGCAGCGGCTGGTCCAGTTCGATCAGGCGCTTGGCTTCGCTTTCGTAGAAATCGAACAGTTCGAACAGCTTGTCGACATTGGCGTGTTCGAAGTTATAGGTCGACTGCTCCACTTCGTTCTGGTGGAACACGTCGCCATAGGTCACTTTGCCGAACGGGCCGTCGGCCCACACCAGGTCATAGACCGAATCCACGCCCTGCAGGTACATGGCCAGGCGCTCGAGACCATAGGTGATCTCGCCGGTGACCGGGTAGCACTCGATACCGCCCGCCTGCTGGAAGTAGGTGAACTGGGTCACTTCCATGCCGTTGAGCCAGACTTCCCAGCCCAGGCCCCAGGCGCCCAGGGTTGGCGATTCCCAGTTGTCTTCGACGAAACGAATGTCGTGCACCAACGGGTCGAGGCCCACGTGCTTGAGGGAGCCCAGGTACAGTTCCTGGAAGTTCTCCGGGTTCGGCTTCAGGACCACCTGGAACTGGTAGTAATGCTGCAGGCGGTTCGGGTTTTCGCCGTAGCGGCCGTCAGTCGGGCGGCGGCTGGGCTGCACATAAGCGGCGTTCCAGGTTTCCGGGCCGATGGCACGCAGAAACGTGGCAGTGTGGAAAGTGCCGGCGCCTACTTCCATATCGTAGGGCTGAAGTACCACGCAACCTTGCTCGGCCCAGTATTGCTGGAGGGCGAGGATCAAGTCTTGGAAGGTACGCACGGCTGGCGTAGGCTGGCTCACGAAATTCACCTGTTTCTTGGGCTGCGATTTAAAGAGCGGGAGTATACCCGATTCGTTCGTGCGCACGCCCCCTGGAGCCTTATGCCACGCTGCTTTTGGTGTTCCGAAGATCCGTTGTACATGGCTTATCACGATCAAGAGTGGGGCACGCCGCTGCGCGATGCGCAGGGTCTGTTCGAGTTGCTTTTGCTCGAAGGGTTCCAGGCAGGGCTGTCCTGGATCACTGTTTTGCGCAAACGCGAGCGCTACCGGCAAGTGTTGTACGGCTTCGATGTGCAACGGGTGGCGCAGATGAGCGACGCGGAAATCGATGAACTGATGCTCGACCCCGGCATCATCCGCAACCGTCTCAAGCTCAAGGCTGCACGCCGTAATGCCCAGGCCTGGCTGGCCCTGGAAGACCCGGTGGCATTCTTTTGGTTGTTCGTGGACGGCAAACCCATCGTCAACCATTTCAAGGACCGCACCGAAGTGCCAGCCATCACGCCTGAGGCGTTGGCGATGAGCAAAGGCCTGAAAAAACTCGGGTTCACCTTTGTCGGGCCGACTATTTGCTATGCGCTGATGCAGGCCTCGGGCATGGTCATGGACCACACCCAAGACTGCGACCGCTACGCCGAGTTGGTAAACGGCGGTTAGAATAGCCAGCTCGCAACACGCCCCATACATTCAGGAGTGACCTGTGGATAAGTTGAAAGGCGCCTTGCTGGTCGGCGCTCTGCGGTTGTTTGCGCTGCTGCCCTGGCGAGCGGTGCAGGCGGTGGGCTCGGCCATCGGCTGGCTCATGTGGAAATTTCCCAACCGCTCCCGCGATGTGGTGCGGATCAACCTCGCCAAATGCTTTCCCGAGATGGACCCCGCCGAGCGCGAACGCCTGGTGGGCCAGAGCCTCAAGGACATCGGCAAGTCTCTGACCGAAAGCGCCTGCGCCTGGATCTGGCCGGCCCAGCGCTCCATCGAACTGGTGCGCGAAGTCGAAGGCCTGGAGGTGCTGAAAGAAGCCCTGGCCTCGGGCAAGGGCGTGGTTGGCATCACCAGCCATCTGGGCAACTGGGAAGTGCTCAACCACTTCTATTGCAGCCAGTGCAAACCGATCATTTTCTACCGCCCGCCCAAGCTCAAGGCGGTGGATGAATTGCTGCAGAAGCAACGCGTGCAATTGGGCAACAAGGTCGCGGCGTCCACCAAGGAAGGCATCCTCAGCGTCATCAAGGAAGTGCGCAAGGGCGGCCAAGTGGGCATCCCCGCCGACCCGGAACCGGCCGAATCCGCCGGCATCTTCGTGCCCTTCTTCGCCACCCAGGCCCTGACCAGCAAGTTCGTGCCGAACATGCTCGCTGGCGGTAAAGCAGTGGGCGTGTTCCTTCATGCCCTGCGCCTGCCGGACGGCTCCGGCTACAAAGTCATCCTCGAAGCCGCCCCCGACGCAATGTACAGCACCGACACCGAAACCTCCTGCGCCGCGATGAGCCAAGTGGTGGAACGCTACGTACGCGCCTACCCGAGCCAGTACATGTGGAGCATGAAACGCTTCAAGAAACGCCCGCCGGGCGAGGCGCGGTGGTACTGACGACCTGCTTTGGACGGCGCACCACGAAACCAACTGGCTACACCCTACTTTGTGGCGAGGGAGCTTGCTCCCGCTGGGCTGCGCAGCAGCCCCAATCTTTCCGCCAGACACCCCGCCCCAGCTACAACGCCGACCCCACCGAGCAGAAAAACCCTCAGCGACCGTCGTACCGGTTGATGGCTAAAAGCTACCATCGGATAATGCCTCTTCAAAAAAGCACATAAGGATTTGCTGTGAAGAAGCTCTACCTGGCTCTACCGCTCTGCGCGCTTCTGCTCCAAGGTTGCGGCGTAACCATGACCCGCTATGAACCCGATTTTCAGAACGTTCAGCAGCTCAGGAAAAATGAACCCATGCAGCCTCTGCGCGAAGCACAGGTGAATGCCGATTCGGGCCAGGGGTCGTTGATGGTGCGCTTGAACCCGATTTCCTCGCCCGAAGGCAGCGTTCCACTGCACATCCAGGCAGCGATCAACAATGAACTCCGTCAAGCTGGCCTGCTCGACGCCCGCGCTGACCGTCAGCTGCAGGTTCAATTGATCAAAAGCCAGCTCACCGCAGGTGTGGGTAGCGGCCACGGCGAATTGGCTGCACGGTTCACGTTGCGTAAAGGTGATCAGGTCTTGTACGAAACCACTAAAGATGTCCAGCGTGACTGGGACAGCAGTTTCTTCGGTGCGATCGCCATTCCGGCTGCCGCGAACAACTACAACCCGATGTTGCAGGATTTGCTAAAGAGCCTGTACAGCGATCCACAGTTCACTCAAGCATTGAAGTGAGCAAAAAAAGAGCCGCAATTGCGGCTCTTTTTTCTGAGTATCAGCCCCGTGGGATTTGGGTACCGACAGCTGAATATTTCATGCGGTTATTGTCGACCCAGTTCTTCAACAGCGCATTGACTTGCCGATTGAAAGTGTCGGTGACGGCAGCCTTGGGCGTGTTACCTGCCAACGGCAGGAACCAGATGCCCATCCACGTATTGATCGCATCGTGATTGCTGGCCTTGCCCAATGGTTGGCCATGCTCATCCAGCGTTTCCAGGCTCATGGTGTACTGGTCGGTTGCCAGCGCAGGAATGATGGTGAACGTAAAGCCGCTGATGAACGCCAAGACCATCTGCCCACCACCTGGCGCATGGTTGTAAACCTTCAATCGCAGACTGTAGTCGCCTGGTTGCTTCTGGAACTCGTCAAAGACCACGCGTCCGAATAGCCCTGATTCATCGAAAGTGCGTTTCAGCTCGGGCTTGAGCATGTCGCGAGCTTGCGGTACCTCAGTGGCCTTGGCATTGTCGGGGTCGCCCTGATAGAAATCGAAGTCGACATAGACGTTTGGCTTGTTCGAGTAACCCGCCATCGAAGGCATATCGACAGGTGCTACTTCATCTTTGGTGAAACTGGCGCATCCACTGAGACTCAAGGCCAAGGTGAGGCCTATGACTTTTGCAAATTGCATATCGACTTCCTTGCGTAAATTTCTACATGCCGCTCACGGAGAGGGCACGAATTCTAGCGAGATTTCCATGAAATCAAAAGGCCATCATTCGGGTGGGCTAGATAGGGTGTGAGGGGCTGTGTAAAGGGAACAGATTTATTTGTCGTTAAAATCGTCCAACCAATAGTACCGCACCCCCTGATTCACCCATCAAGGAGTCACGCTCATGAACATCGACTTCACCGGACGTCACGTCCTGGTCACCGGTTCCACCAGCGGGATCGGTTTTGCGACCGCCAAAGGCTTCTTGGAAGCCGGCGCCCATGTGGTCATCAACGGTCGCAGCGAGAGCAGCGTGGAGGATGCGTTGCAGCGGTTGGGTGATCTTTCCTCCAAGGCCACAGGCTTTGTGGGCGATCTCAGTAACGAGCGAGGTTGCCAGACACTCATCGCCAAGCACCCCAGCTTCGATGTCGTCATCAACAACCTGGGCATTTTCAAACAGCAAGACTTCTTCGAAACGCCGGACAGCGAATGGCAGCGTTTCTTCGAAACCAACGTGATGTCCGGTGTGCGTGTTTCCAGGGCTTACGCACAGGGTATGGTCGAGCGCGGTTGGGGGCGGATCGTGTTTGTCTCGTCGGAGTCGGGCGTGAATATTCCCGCCGACATGATCCACTACGGCTTCACCAAAACCGCGCAACTGTCCATCGCTCGCGGCCTGGCCAAACGCCTCGCCGGCACGGGCGTGACGGTGAACTCGGTGTTGCCTGGGCCGACACTGTCCGAAGGCGTTGCCAAGATGCTCCAGGCGGACGTCGAGCGCAGCGGGGAAAGCCTGGAAAAGGTCGCGGCAGACTTCGTCAACGAGCATCGCAGCACTTCGATTATCCAGCGCGCGGCACGGGTAGAGGAAGTCGCCAACATGATCATCTACGCCAGCTCGGAACAGGCCTCGGCTACCACCGGCGCGGCGTTGCGTGTGGATGGTGGCGTGGTGGATAGCATCGTTTAGGCTGCCCTGACACATTGCAAAAACGCCGCTTTCTCGTGAGAGATAAGCGGCGTTTCTGTTTTGGAAGTACATAGGTGGATTCGACCGTTTTTTAACGATGAACGGGTAGTTCAGCCCACTCTGTTTTCGATCAGTCGATCCGAACCACCTTCGGCTACGCGATTTTCGATCAGCCGATCCGAGCCGCCTTCAGCGACCCGGCTTTCGATCAGCCGATCCGCCCCCCCCTCAGCGAACGTGGGTTGAACAAAGGGAGTCGCGAACGCATTGCCGAGGGACAGAGCCAGAAGCGAGCCAACGAGTATTTTGCTAAGAGTGTTCATGTCCAGATCCTTTTATTCGTGGAAGAAGTGAGTTAGACGGTGATGTGCAAACGAACGTCGACGTTGCCGCGTGTCGCGTTGGAGTACGGGCAAACCTGGTGAGCCGCATCGACCAGCGCTTGAGCATCGGCTTGATCCAGGCCTGGCAGGCTGATGTGCAGGTCGATGTCCAGGCCGAAACCACCAGGGATCTGGCCAATGCCGACATGGGCCGTGATCGAAGCGTCAGCCGGAATGCTGCGTTTGCTTTGGCTGGCGACAAATTTCAGCGCGCCGATGAAGCAGGCCGAGTAACCCGCTGCGAACAATTGCTCGGGGTTGGTAGCTTCCCCTCCGGCGCCGCCCAAGGCTTTTGGAGTGGCCAGTTTCACGTCGAGGATTTTGTCGCTGGAAACAGCACGGCCATCACGGCCACCGGTGGAGGTTGCGACTGCGGTGTAAAGAACGTTCATGGTGTTTCCTCATTTGCTGATTGATTGGATCGATTTTTGTTTGCGCCAAATGTTTGCGCGCTAACCAGTGGCGTTAAAGTTAATGCATGAATAATTAGCGCGCAAGGTAAATTTCACAATATTTTCCTGCTTTTGGTTAACCCGTTGATATCTAGGAATATTTATTTTCAGCCGTCACAGTCGCGTCAGCACGTGCGCGCCGTGAGGGAATCGGAGAAAGGAGCCATTGGGGAAAGTCAAAAGGGCCAGCGCAATTGCAGGCCTTCGAAGAGAGGAACATCACAAGCCAATGATGGATTCTTGATCATGCCCCGTAGAGCATGGACATCATCAAATTCCGACTGGTGATGCAAAGCCAATCCGGCTAAGCAACAGCCACTCGATTACGCCCCAGCGCTTTTGCCCGATACAGGGCCTTATCCGCATCGTTCATCAAGCTATGGAGATCCTTATTGCAGGCCTCCGTCGACGCGACGCCGAGGCTGGCTGATATGCCGTGAACAGGCTCGATCATCAAACCCGCAATGGCATCGATGAGCTGTTCTGCAATCTGGGTAGCGACCTCGATTGAAGTGTCTGGAAGCAGAATGGCGAACTCTTCCCCACCGAGCCGGCCATGTATATCCGTCGCCCGAAACGACGAACTGATCACCATCCCCATCTCGCGTAAAACCTGATCCCCGACTTGGTGGCCGTAGGTGTCGTTGATGTGCTTGAAGTGATCCATATCCAGCATGACTGCGCACAACCCTAACCGGTTGCTCTTACATCCATCATAGAGCTGCTGGGCATGCTCAAAAAAAGCCCGCCGACTCTTCAGTCCGGTCAGTTCATCGGTTTGTGCGGCACGGGTGGAGATGCTGTTTGCGTGTTCCATCTCACGGGTAAGACGAAAGGCAATTTCCAGGGCTTGGGACATTTTGTGCGTGGCGCGAGCGGCAAATGCCGCGAACACCAAGATTGAAAGTGCCATGCCGACTTGAATCGGAGACGGTTGAAAGAGCAGCCAGACGGTGCACGGGAACAGCACCAGGCCAATGGAGGCCAGGGTCATATCGCGGTAAGCCGAATAGCAGGACACCGCACTGACAGACATGCCCACGGTAAACAGCATGACCAGTGCCTGGGACAACAGATCGTCCGCTGGCATCAGCACGAACGCACCACCGCCCCAGATGCTGGCGGATAGCACTAGCGTGACCCAGTACCTGCGCTCCCAGCGTTGTGGCGTACGCTCACTTTCGTCGCTGCGCAGATAGGCTATGAACATCGCGATACGCAACAGCGTCGATGCGGTCAGGATTAATAGCCACCAAGCGATAGTGCTGTGGTCAAACCGATCCCAACACAGCCAACTCAACATGATGGCAGCCAGGTAACTACCGAAAACCGCAGAAACAGACTGGCGAAACAGTTGCTGCAACCGATCTGTTCGAACCTGCTCGGCTATTACAAAATCCTGGCCATTGCGCAATCTTGGGCCATCCATTTGAACCACCTGATTATGACGCAGCGAAGAAGGCGATTGTGGCACCCTGCCATTAGCGCAAACAACTGAATTAAGCCCACAGCCCCAATTGCACCGAACTTAGTGGCGAGGATGCTTGCTTCCGCTGGGCCGTGACAGCGGCTCAACCTGCTAAAGAAAAAACCCGACGCTTCACGTCGGGTTTTTCGTGGCTACGACTGCAACCCGATGCGCTCAATGCTAGCGGATTACTCGACCTGCGACAGCTTCGCGTCGTCGCAACCGGCGGCACGGCATTCGCGCTCGATAGCCTTGAGTATGACGATACGCGCCTCAGTCTTCTCATTGGCACAGTCCAAGTAGAGCAGGCCATCGTTGGAACAGGCGTTGTCACGAGTCTTGATCCACTGGATCTGAGCGGCTTTCACTTTTTTCTTTTGATCCGGATTCAGCGCGCTCATCGTCTTCTTGTATTGATCATTGATGTCCTGATCTGACTGAACCATTTTCAGCGATGCGCAATAGGTTCTGTCATAGGCGTTTCTAGGATTATCGCAACTCATCGCAGACGCCGATGCCGATGCCGTTGCCAGCAACGCCCCAACCAACAAAGACTTGATCACTACTTCTCTCCCTGAATGCCCTCTATTGATTAGAGGTTGCGGCGCGAATTTATCATGAGGGTTTGTAAAACAATAAAAGTATTTGATTCAGCCATTTCTTTACCGAGCGGCAACCAGCTTGTTGTTTTAGCTCTTTATTCCAAGCATAAAAAAACGGGCCTGCATTCCCACGCAGCCCCGTTTTTTTGCTACCTGATCAGCTCAAAACGCCGGCAAAACCGCCCCTTTGTACTTCTCCAGAATGAATTTCTTCACTTCCGGCGTATGCAAAGCCGCCACCAGCTTCTTCATCGCCTCACTGTCCTTGTCGTCCGGACGGGCAACGAGGATGTTCACATAAGGCGAGTCGTTACCTTCAATCACCAACGCATCCTTGGAAGGATCAAGCTTGGCTTCCAACGCATAGTTGGTATTGATCAGAGCCAGATCCACCTGGGTCAGTACCCGCGGAATGGTCGCGGCTTCCAGCTCACGGAACTTCAGGTCCTTCGGGTTTTCAACGATGTCTTTGGTGGTCGACAGGATATTGTTCGAATCCTTCAACTTGATCACCCCAGCCTTCGCCAACAGCAACAGCGCACGGCCGCCGTTGGTGGCGTCGTTAGGAATCACCACGTTGGCGCCGCCTGGCAGTTCTTCCAGCTTTTTGTATTTGCTCGAATACGCGCCCAGTGGCTCCAGGTGCACACCCGCCACGCTCACCAAGTGCGTGCCCTTGGCTTTGTTGAACTCATCCAGGTACGGCTGGTGCTGGAAGAAGTTGGCGTCCAGGCGCTTTTCAGCCACCTGTACGTTCGGCTGGATGTAGTCGGTGAAGACTTTGACCTTGAGGTCCACGCCTTCCTTCGCCAACGCCGGTTTGACGAATTCGAGGATTTCCGCATGGGGGACCGGCGTGGCCGCGACGGTCAGGGTATCGGCGTGGGCAGAGAACGCTGCGGCGGCAGCGAAGGCAACCAGTAGTTTTTTCATTCAGCTAACTCCTTTTTAGGCGCCTGCTCTCGACGCCGCCAGCGAATGGCCGGCTCATGGTTTTATTGGCGCGAGGCCTTATTTTCTAGAGAAATGCACAACCAGTTTGTCGCCCACGGTTTGCAGAACCTGAACCAGCACCAGCAGCAACACCACGGTGACGACCATGACATCGGTCTGGAAACGCTGGTAACCGAAGCGGATCGCCAGGTCGCCCAGACCACCGGCGCCGACCACACCGGCCATGGCCGTGTAGGACACCAGCGTAATGGCTGTCACCGTAATCGCTGCAAAAATGCCCGGGCGGGCTTCCGGCAGCAAGGCGTTGACGATGATCTGCCGCGTGGTGGCGCCCATGGCCTGGGTCGCTTCGATGATGCCGCGATCCACTTCGCGCAGTGCGGTTTCCACCAGGCGAGCGAAGAACGGGGTGGCGCCGACCACCAGCGGTGGGATCGCGCCGGCCACGCCCAGGGAGGTGCCGGTGATCAACACCGTGAACGGGATCATCACGATCAACAGGATGATGAATGGCAGCGAACGCAGGATGTTTACGACCAGCGACAGCAGCGCATAAACGCCGCGGGCTTCGAGCAACTGGCGCGGGCTGCACAGAAACAGCAAGACGCCCAGGGGCAAGCCGAGCAGCACGGTGAACAGCAGCGAACCGAACAGCATCAGGAAGGTGTCGCCGGTGGCCAGCCAGATTTCCAGCCAGTCGATATTGGAGAAGAACGAACTCAACAGTTCCATTAGCGCAGCACCTCCATGTGGACATCGGCCGCGGTGAAGCGGGCGAACGCCGCCTCCATGTCACCGCCGGTGATGGCGAGGGTCAGTTGCCCGTAGGGGGTGTCTTTGATGCGGTCGATACGTCCCGCCAGGATGCTGTAGTCCACGCCGGTCTCCCGGGCGACGGTGCCGAGCAACGGGGCGTAGGTCGCATCGCCTTGGAACGTCAGACGCACGATGCGTCCTGGGACGTGGGCGAAATCGTCGCGCTGTTCGCTTTCGTCGATCTGCTCGTCTTCCTGGACGAAACGTTTGGTGGTCGGGTGCTTGGGGTGCAGGAACACGTCGGCCACCGGGCCTTGCTCGACGATTACGCCAGCGTCCATCACCGCCACTTGATCGCACACTCGGCGGATCACGTCCATTTCGTGGGTGATCAAAACGATAGTCAGCTTCAGCTCGCGGTTGATCTCCGCCAGCAGTTGCAGCACCGAGGCGGTGGTCTGCGGGTCAAGGGCACTGGTGGCTTCGTCGCAAAGCAGAATCTTGGGTTTGGTCGCCAGGGCACGGGCGATGCCGACGCGCTGCTTCTGGCCGCCGGACAATTGCGCCGGGTATTTGCGGGCATGGTCTGAAAGCCCTACCCGCGCCAGCAGCTCGGCGACGCGCCGGTCGATTTCGCTGCGGGACAATTCGCCTGCCAGCGTCAGCGGCAGCGCCACGTTGTCGGCGACAGTCTTGGATGCCAGCAGGTTGAAGTGCTGGAAGATCATCCCGACCTGTTGACGGAAACGGCGCAGGCCGCTGGCGTCCAGGGCGGTGACTTCTTCACCATCGACGATGATCTTGCCGCCCGTGGAATCTTCCAGGCGATTGATCAGGCGCAGCAGGGTACTTTTTCCTGCACCGGAATGGCCGATGAGGCCGAAGACCTGACCGTTCTCGATTGTCAGGCTGGTCGGATGCAGGGCGGGGATATCCCTACCGGCAACCCGGTAGGTTTTATGGACGTTTTGAAACTCGATCACGTAGCGAACCTTGTGGGGCGCGTTGAAAAAGGATCAGCGGTAAGCCGGGCGCGCATTTTAGCCTGTCCTTATAGGGGTTCTTAGCATTTATTTGAGATTGAACCAGCGAATTGGCAATAAGGCGATCAAAGGACATTAAAAAGGAACACAGCGAAACGGTACTGGTCACTCATTAGGCAACTCAAAACATGGCCAGGTACCGTGCCTGGCGCATCGAACTCATGGGTCCTGGCCACGGCGGGGATCGCAACGAGGAGTCACGCCTGATGAGCACTAAAAAGCCTGCCGCCCCTAGCCAACTGGCCGGGACCGATACCTTGGATCGCACTAACACCAACGCCAAGCTCGAAAGCCTGGAGCAGTTTCGCTCCGATGCCACGGAACAGGCGCTGCGCACAAACCAGGGCGTAAAAATCGCCGATAACCAGAACACCCTGCGTGCCGGCGCCCGTGGGCCATCGTTGCTGGAAGATTTCATCATGCGTGAGAAAATCACGCACTTTGACCATGAGCGGATCCCGGAGCGCATCGTCCATGCCCGCGGGACCGGTGCCCATGGCTACTTTCAGGCCTATGAATCACATGCGGCCCTGACCAAGGCTGGTTTCCTGCAAGACCCCAATAAAAAAACGCCTGTGTTCGTGCGTTTTTCCACCGTGCAGGGTCCACGCGGTTCCGGTGACACCGTACGGGACGTGCGCGGTTTTGCCGTGAAATTTTTCACCGACGAGGGCAACTTCGACCTGGTGGGCAACAACATGCCGGTATTTTTCATCCAGGACGCGGTGAAATTTCCGGATTTTGTCCACGCGGTAAAACCCGAGCCCCATAACGAAATCCCCACCGGTGGCTCGGCCCACGACACCTTTTGGGATTTTGTCTCATTGGTTCCGGAATCTGCTCACATGGTGATATGGGCCATGTCCGACAGGGCGATTCCAAAGAGCCTGCGCACGATGCAGGGTTTTGGTGTGCACACCTTTCGTATGATCAACGCTGAAGGGCGCAGCAGCTTCGTCAAGTTCCACTGGCGGCCCAAGGCGGGCACTTGTTCCCTGGTGTGGGACGAAGCCCAGAAGCTTGCAGGCAAGGACACCGATTATCATCGTCGCGATCTTTGGGAATCCATCGAGATGGGCGACTACCCCGAGTGGGAGTTCGGCGTTCAGATCGTTGCCGAGGAAGACGAGCATAAGTTCGACTTCGACTTGCTCGACCCGACCAAGATCATCCCAGAAGAACTTGTGCCCATCACCCCGTTGGGCAAGATGGTATTGAACCGCAACCCGGACAACTTCTTCGCCGAGGTGGAGCAGATTGCGTTCTGCCCAGGGCATATCGTGCCGGGCATCGACTTCACCAACGACCCATTGCTGCAAGGACGGCTGTTTTCATACACCGATACGCAGATCAGCCGACTCGGCGGCCCGAATTTTCATGAGCTGCCTATTAACCGCGCCATCACGCCCGTGCACAACGGCCAACGTGATGCGATGCACCGCACCACTATCGATAAAGGGCGCGCGTCCTACGAGCCGAACTCCATCGACGGTGGCTGGCCGAAGGAAACCCCGCCAGGTCCTCAAGATGGCGGTTTCGAAAGCTATCCGGAGCGTATCGACGCCCACAAGATCCGCCAGCGCAGCGATTCGTTCGGTGATCATTTCTCCCAGGCTCGGCTGTTCTACAAGAGCATGAGCGCCCACGAACAAGAGCACATTATCGCGGCCTATAGCTTCGAGCTGGGCAAGGTGGAGCGCGAGTTCATCAGGGCGAGGCAGGTAAACGAGATTCTCGCCAATATCGATCTGGAGTTGGCCGGGCGCGTTGCGAAAAACCTCGGCTTGCCGGCACCCACCGCCTGTACGGTCGATGTTCCGACGCCTTCGTTGCAGCAGTCCCCGGCATTGAGCCAGGCGAACCTGCTGTCCGGCGACATCAAGACGCGCAAGGTCGCGGTGTTGGTGGCGAATGGCGTCGACGGCGCGATCATCGATGCGCTCAAAAAGGCGCTGGAGGCAGAAGGCGCCCACGCGAAGATCCTTGGTCCGACGTCCGCTCCGGTGACGGCGGCCAACGGACAAACGCTGCCGGTGGATGCTTCGATGGAAGGCCTGCCGTCGATCGCCTTCGACGCGGTGTTTGTACCGGGTGGCGTGGAGTCGATCAAAGCCTTGAGTGCCGATGGGGTGGCGTTGCACTACCTGTTGGAAGCTTACAAACACCTCAAGGCCATTGCGCTGCATGGCGAAGCCCGGCAGTTGTTGGTGTTGTTGAAGCTAGAGGCGGACGCAGGGTTGATTCCGGATGCCGACGCGAGCAAGTTCCAGGCGTTTTTTGACGCGATTGCTCAACATCGGGTTTGGGCGCGTGAGGCTAAGGCCAAGGCGGTTCCGGCCTAAAGGAAATTTGTTGTCCGCCGGACGCTATCGCGAGCAAGCTCGCTCCCAGGGGGTTAGTAGTCGTTCACTAAACTCATGGGAAGCGAGCGTGCTACGGGCAGCGTTCCGACGAGGCTTTTTCAGGGCTTGCGCGGAGTTAGGACCAACTGCGCAGGCACGTTGCGCAAAATTTGCTTGCGCAGTTTCAGATCGAACCCAGGATCTAGCTTCTTGACTCGTTTGCTCAGCAATGTCGCCAACCAAGGGTAATC
The DNA here is from genome assembly GCF_052660185.1 of Pseudomonas sp. E102. Classification (NCBI taxonomy): domain Bacteria; kingdom Pseudomonadati; phylum Pseudomonadota; class Gammaproteobacteria; order Pseudomonadales; family Pseudomonadaceae; genus Pseudomonas; species Pseudomonas sp. E102. The sequence continues at coordinate 4,913,754 of NZ_CP084025.1, read as the reverse complement.
ATCGGTGCGCGGCACCTGGATGCTGACACCACACTTGAAATTCACAATATCTGCGGCGATGGCGTCCAGTTGATGACGCATTTGCCGAATATCACCTAGATTCAACGCGACTGTTGTGCTGGGTGCGCTCGGATCGATCATTTTGGCGACCGGCTTGGCTTCGGCGGCCTTGAGATCGGCCTCGGCTTTTTCCAGGTCGGCTTTACGCGCTTCGGCAATCGCGCTGTTGACTTCGCCGGTAAGCGCCGGCGCCTTTGGCATCAGGGCGCGAGCTCGGCTAAGGGCCGTGGCGGCGGCATTTACATCGCCTTTCTGCAGATCGATCTGGCTACGGCGCAAGTACGCCTCGGCCAGTTGACGCTGGTAAGGCTCCAACGATGGGTCTTCCGGCGATTGAGCCTGCAACGTTGCCAATTGATCTTCGGCGGTGGCCAATTCATTGCCGGCCAGGCTCTGTTGCAGCTGCGCGAGGGCCGGACCCCGCGTATCAGGGGCTTGGGTGACCGGCGGCGTGCTCTGGCAGGCGCCCAGCAGGGAAAACGCGACAAGGAGCAGATAACGGGAGGCGAACGGCTTCATTCCTGCGACTCTCTATTTGCGCAAAAAGCGAGCAAGTCTACACCCCTCGACGGGGTAGGACAAAACTCAGCAGAAACAACGCCGCGGCGCTGACCACGATGGACGGGCCGGCCGGGGTGTCCTTGAACCATGAAAGTGCCAGCCCGCCACATACGGCGAGCATGCCCAGCAGGCTCGCGCCCAGGGCCATCTGCTCGGGCGAGCGAGCGTGACGCTGTGCCGCAGCCGCCGGAATGATCAGCAACGAAGTAATCAGCAACACACCGACGATCTTCATCGCCACCGCAATGACAACCGCGATCAACAGCATCAGCGCCAAACGCAGGCCCACCACGGGCAAACCTTCGACCCGCGCCAGCTCCTCATGGACCGTGACCGCCAGCAGCGGACGCCACAGTGCCACGAGCAACGCCAGTACCGCCGCGCTGCCGCCAAGGATCCAAGAGAGATCCGCCGGGCTGATCGCCAGCAGGTCACCGAACAGATAGGCCATCAGGTCGATACGGACGTCACGCATGAAGCTCAGCACCACCAATCCCAAGGACAGGGTGCTGGGGGCCAAGATGCCCAGCAACGTGTCGGACGCCAGCGGCTGGCGCTGTTGCAGGGTCACCAGCACCACCGCCAGCAACAGGCAGCCGACGGTAACGGCCACTGCGGGACTGACGTCCAGCAGGAAACCCAGGGCCACGCCCAAGAGCGCCGCATGGGACAAGGTGTCGCCAAAATATGCCATGCGCCGCCAGACCACGAACGAGCCCAGTGGACCAGCCACGAGCGCGAGGGCCAAGCCTGCAAGCAGGGCATACAACAGAAAATCAGCCATGCTTGCAGCCGTCTCCATGAACATGATTGGAAGCAGAAGGGGCGCTGACCACCGAACCGTGCAGGTCATGGGCATGGTCATGGTGGTGGTGATAAATCGCCAGGCTCTGTGCGTTCTTTCCGAACAATTCGACGAATGCTGGATCACCGCTGACTTGTTCGGGATGGCCGGAGCAGCAGACGTGGCGGTTGAGGCACACCACTTGGTCGGTGGTGCTCATGACCAAATGAAGATCGTGGGAGACCATTAACACGCCGCAACCATGGCGGTCGCGCAGGCGGGTGATCAAGCTGTATAGCTCGGCCTGTCCCGCGACATCGACGCCTTGCACGGGCTCGTCGAGCACCAATAACTCCGGCTCGCGCAGCAGGGCCCGGGCCAGCAATACACGCTGCATCTCGCCCCCGGAAACACTTTGCACCGGACTGTCGATCACTTGCTCGGCGCCGACTTCCTTCAGCGCCGCCAAGGCTCGCTCGCGATCGACGCCTGGTACCAGGCGCAGGAAGCGCAGGACCGAAAGCGGCAAGGTCGGATCGACGTGGAGTTTTTGCGGCATGTAGCCGACGCGCAACTTGGGTTTGCGCCAGACGCTGCCGCTGTTTGGCTTGAGCAAACCCAGCACGGCGCGCACCAGGGTGGTCTTGCCGGCGCCGTTGGGGCCGATCAAGGTCACGATCTGCCCCGGTTCGACGCTTAAATGGATGTTGTCCAGCACGCTCTGCCCGGCGAACGTCACGGCCACCTGGTCGAGGCGGATCAACGCGTTGCTCATCAGGCCCCCTGGCAGCCGGAGCAGAGACCGACCACTTCGACGGTCTGGGTGTCGACCACGAAGCCGACCTCCCTGGCGCTAGCGATGATCGCGTCGCTGATGGATTTTTGTTCAAGCTCGATCGCCGCATGGCATTCGCGACAGATCAGGAACTGGCCCTGGTGGGCGTGCTCCGGGTGGTTGCAGCCGACGAAGGCATTCAGCGACGAGATGCGATGCACCAAGCCGTTTTCCAGCAGGAAGTCCAACGCACGGTAGACGGTCGGCGGCGCGGCCCGTCGGCCGTCCTGCTCGCTGAGCACCGCGAGGATGTCATATGCACCCAGCGGCTTGTGGCTTTGCCAGACCAATTCCAGCACGCGCCGACGCAGGGCGGTCAGGCGCAACCCTTGGCGCGCGCAGATGGCGTCGGCCTCGGACAGTGCGCTGTGCACGCAGTGGGAGTGATCGTGGGGACGACTGGCAAGGGGTGTGATAGGCATGGGCAGCGACGAGTTTGGTGAGAGACGTTATTATGTTACCCGTTCTCGTCTCTCCGAGTGGTCATCGTGTCCCGAATTTTTTCGCTCTTTGTCGCTTTTGTCGCAAGTTTTCTGCTGATCGGCCCGGTCCAGGCGGACGTCAAGGTACTCACCAGCATCAAGCCGCTGCAATTGATTGCCGCCGCGGTGCAGGACGGCGTGGCCGTTCCGCAGGTATTGCTACCGCCGGGGGCTTCGCCCCATCACTATGCGTTGCGGCCATCCGATGTACGCAAGGTGCAATCGGTGGATTTGCTCTACTGGATCGGCCCAGACATGGAAGGTTTCCTACCGCGTGTGCTGAATGGTCGTACCTTGCCTTCCATCGCGGTCCAGGACTTGCCGGGGCTCAAGTTGCGTCATTTCGCCGAGGACAGCGCGTCCCACGAGGATCATGACCATGATCAGGGCGATGACCACGATCACGACCACCGCCCCGGCACCGTGGATGCCCACCTGTGGCTTTCGCCGCACAATGCGCGGGTGATCGCCGCCAGGATGGCGGCTGACCTGAGCGCTGCGGATCCGGCGAACGCTGCCCGTTACCAAGGCAACCTCAAGGGCTTCAACCAGCGTCTCGATGCGTTGGATACACGCCTCAAGGCCCGCCTGGCCGGGGTCGCGGGCAAACCTTATTTTGTCTTTCACGAGGCGTTCGATTATTTCGAAGACACTTACGGCCTCAAGCACGCCGGTGTGTTCGCCGTGGCCGCCGAAGTGCAGCCCGGAGCCCAGCATGTGGCGGCGATGCGCACGCGCTTGCAAGCGGTAGGCAAGACCTGCGTCTTCAGCGAGCCGCCGTTGCGCCCGCGCCTGGCCGAAACCCTGGTGGCCGGGTTGCCGGTGAAACTGGCGGAGCTGGACGCACTGGGCGGCTACACCCCGGCGACGGCGCAAGGATATGAGCAGCTGTTGGAAAAGTTGGGCAATGATCTGGCGGGGTGTCTGGAGTCGTTATAACCCCACTGCTCTTGTGGCGAGGGAGCTTGCTCCCGCTGGGCGCGCGAAGCGGCCCTAAAAATCTTGCGGTCGCTGCGCAACCGAGCGGGAGCAAGCTCCCTCGCCACAAAAGCCTTCGCGCCGGCCTGCTGTTATAGGGCGAACGGCAACAACGCATGAACCGTCTGCCGCTGCGCCAAGCGCTGCTGGAACTCCATGGGATCGTGAATCAACACATCCTGCCCGGCAAACGATTCGGCGGCGATCAACCGCGACAACCAGAACCGCACGCACGCCACGCGCAGCATGGTCGGCCACAGCTGCGCCTCGGCGGCGGTGAACGGCCGTAGCGCGGCGTAGGCCCCCAGCAGTGCTCTTGCCCGGGGACCGTCGAGCACGCCGTCATCGTCCGAACACCAGTCATTCAAGGCGATGGCGACGTCATAAAGCATCGGCCCGGAGCAGGCGTTGTAGAAATCGATCAATCCGGTCAGGTGCGTGCCTTCGAACATCGCGTTGTCGCGGAACAGGTCCGCGTGGATGTTGGCGCGAGGCAGCGCGAGGATGCCGACCTTTTGCAGCGAGATCTCGTCCAGCGCTGTTTCCAGCAGCCGATGGGCTTCGGCATCGAGGCGCGACAACAGCTTGGCACCCTCCTCCTGCATCCAGTCGAGGCCGCGATCGGTCTTGCGCTTGATCATTTTGTCGCGTGTCGCCAGGTGCAGGTGTGCGAGCAATTCGCCGACCTGCGCGCAATGCTGCGAATTGGCCTGCTTGATGTGCTTGCCGGCCAGGCGCGGTTGCAGCAGTGCCGGTTTGCCGGCCAGTTCACGCAACGCAACGCCGTCGGTGGTGCGCAGTGCGTAGGGCACCGGCAGGTTGGCGTCGTGCAGCACGTCCAGCAGCTCGATGAAGAACGGCATTTCCTGCACCGGGCCGCGCTCGACCAGGGTCAGGACGAATTCGCCCCGCTCAAGGCTGATGAAAAAATTGGTGTTTTCGCTGCCAGCGGCGATCCCCTGGAAGTCAAGCAGGCGGCCGAGCCCGTAAGGGGCGAGAAAGGTTTCCAGCTCGGGCCGAGCCAGGGGCGTGAACACAGACATGGTTAAAACTGCCAGTACGGGCGCTCTTCAGCGAGCGCCGGTTGAAGTCGAGAGCGGCATTACCACTCAAAGATTTTCCACGAAGGGATCAGCATATCCGGCTGGTCCGAGCGGATGAAATTTGCATCGGTGCCGTCGGCGCGTACCAGGAAATAAGGCTTGCCGTTCTTGGGCGTGACCTTGATCGCGTACAAAAAGCCGTTTTGCCGATATTCCTGGATGGTTTTATCGCCTTCGGTGCGGATGGTGACATCCGGGTCCGCCGAGGGAGCGTCATCCGCCGCCATGACGGCTATCGGGGTGAATGCAAACAAACCAGCGAGTAACAGGCGATTTAGTGTACGCATGATAACCTTGTCCCTTTGTCGTCAACGGTCCCGCTATTCTAGCCCCGGACCCGCCGAAAAGGTTGATCCTGCTCATGAGCCAAGCCCCCCTCGTCCTGGTGGACGGTTCTTCTTATCTGTACCGCGCCTTTCACGCGCTGCCACCGCTGACCACCTCCAAAGGCCTGCCGACCGGTGCGGTCAAGGGCGTGCTGAACATGCTCAAGAGCCTGCGCAAGCAGTATCCGGACAGCCCATTCGCGGTGGTATTCGACGCAAAGGGTGGGACATTTCGCGATGCGCTGTACGCTGAATATAAAGCCAACCGCCCAAGCATGCCCGACGACATGCGCGTACAGATCGAACCGCTGCACGCCAGCGTCAAGGCCCTGGGTTTCCCTCTGCTGTGCGTGGACAACGTCGAAGCCGACGACGTGATCGGCACCCTGGCCCGTAGCAGTGCCGCCGCCGACCGGCCTGTGGTGATCTCCACTGGCGACAAGGACATGGCGCAACTGGTCGATGGGCACATTACCTTGGTCAATACGATGACCGGTAGTGCGCTGGACGTGGCTGGCGTGAAGGAGAAGTTTGGCGTCGCTCCAGAGCAGATCATCGATTACCTGGCGTTGATGGGCGATTCTTCCGACAACATCCCGGGCGTTCCGGGTATCGGACCGAAGACCGCGTCCGGCCTGTTGGTAGGCGTCAACGGCGGCCTGACCGAGCTGTATGCGCAACTGGACATCGTTGCCACGCTGCCGATTCGCGGCGCCAAGACGTTGGCTGCCAAGTTGGAAGAACACAAGGAAATGGCGTTTCTTTCCTACGAACTGGCGACCATCAAGACAGACGTGCCCCTGGATATCGGCCTTGACGACCTGCAGATGGGCTCGCCGGATCACGAAAAGCTCGCCGAGTTGTATACGCTGCTGGAATTCAAGAGCTGGTTCGAAGAGAACCAGCGCGACGCCAAGCGTGCCGGCCAGGATATCGTGGAAGTCAACGAAGAGCCGGCGGCGGGTATCGAGAAGAAGTACGAGGTCATCCTTGATCAGGCCAGCTTCGATGCGTGGCTGGCGAAGCTGGAGCAGGCGCCGCTGTTTTCCCTGGTGACACAAACCAATGGTGGGGATGCGCAGCACTCTCAACTGGTGGGGTTGTCGTTCTCCGTGGCCCCTTTCGAGGCGGCCTACATCCCGCTGACCCATTCCTACATGGGCGTGCCGGAGCAATTGGATCGCGACACAGTGCTCAAGGCGCTCAAGCCTTTGCTGGAAAATCCGCACAAGCTCAAAGTCGGTCAGCATGCCAAGTTCGAAACCAACATCCTGGCTAATTGCGCCATCGATGGCGACCAAAACAACGGCATCCTGGTGCAGGGCATCGTCTTCGACACCATGCTGGAGTCCTACGTACTGGATTCCACGGCGACCCGTCACGACATGGACAGCCTGGCGCTGAAATATCTGGGGCAAAGCAAGACCGATATCCAGGACATCGCCGGCAAAGGCGTCAAACAGCTGAGCTTCGACCAGATTTCACTTGAGCTGGCGGGCCCGTACGCGGCCGAAGACGCCGACGTGACCTTCCGCCTGCACCAGGCCTTGCAAGAAAAACTGGCCGTCACGCCAAGCCTGGGCAAGGTGCTCAACGAGATCGAAATGCCGTTGATGCCGGTCCTGGCGCGCATCGAGCGCCAAGGGGCGCTGGTGGATGCCAACCTGCTCGGCGTACAGAGTGTCGAGCTGGGTGACAAACTGGTGGCGCTGGAGCGTGAGGCGTTTGCCATTGCCGGTGAGGAATTCAACCTGGGCTCGCCCAAGCAATTGGGCGTGATCCTGTACGAAAAGCTCGGCTTGCCGGTGCTCAGCAAAACCGCCAAGGGCCAGGCATCGACCGCCGAAGCAGTGCTTGCCGAGCTGGCGGAGCAGGATTACCCGCTGCCCAAGGTGCTGATGCAGTACCGCTCGTTGAGCAAGCTCAAGAGCACCTACACCGATCGCCTGCCGGAGCAGATCAACAGCCGCACCGGACGCGTCCATACCAATTACCAGCAAGCCGTCGCCGCGACCGGGCGTTTGTCATCCATAGACCCGAACCTGCAGAACATTCCTATCCGCACCGCGGAAGGTCGTCGGATTCGTCAGGCATTCGTCGCGCCCAAAGGCTACAAGCTGTTGGCGGCGGACTACTCGCAGATCGAGCTGCGGATCATGGCGCACCTGGCTAAGGATGAAGGGCTGCTCCATGCCTTTCGCAACGACCTGGACGTGCACCGCGCCACTGCTGCCGAAGTGTTCGGCGTAGAGCTGGAGGCGGTGACCCATGATCAACGACGCAGCGCCAAGGCAATCAATTTCGGTTTGATCTACGGCATGAGCGCCTTCGGCCTGGCCAAGCAGATCGGTGTCGATCGCAAGCAGTCCCAGGCTTACATCGATCGCTACTTCACCCGTTATCCCGGTGTGTTGGAGTACATGGAGCGCACCCGCGCACAGGCCGCCGAACAAGGTTTCGTCGAAACCATTTTCGGTCGCCGGTTGTACCTGCCGGACATCAACGCGAAAAACCCGGCCCTGCGCAAAGGCGCCGAGCGCACCGCCATCAACGCGCCGATGCAAGGCACGGCGGCCGACATCATCAAGAAAGCCATGGTTGCCGTGGATGGCTGGCTGAGCGCGTCAGGGCTGGATGCGAAAGTCATCCTGCAGGTCCACGACGAACTGGTTCTGGAAGTGCGTGAAGACCTGGTCGACCAGGTGAGTGTGGAAATCCGCCAGCACATGAGCGCCGCGGCTAAGTTGGACGTGCCGCTGCTGGTGGAAGTGGGCGTGGGCAATAACTGGGACGAGGCACACTGATTCTTTCGTGCTGAGACCTCCGAGCTCTTGTGGCGAGGGAGCTTGCTCCCGCTCGGCTGCGCAGTAGTCGTAAACCGGGCGATGCGGTCTACTGGAAAATGCACGGGCCTGCGGCGCAGGCCAGCGGGAGCAAGCTCCCTCGCCACAGGGGGATTGGTGTCAGGATAGGGATATGGCTATCGCGAGCAAGCTCGCGATAGCGTCAGCCCAGGCAATCGATACCGCATTGAATCATCGCAAACCCAGGCGTGGCCTCGTTAGCTCTGCAATTTCCTACAGTTATTTCCAAAATAATCTGAACTAAAGTTGTGAATTACCACTCAGAGATTCTGAATGGCTGGTGAAGCCCTTCAATGCTCCTATGTTGTGTTAAGTGTTGGCAGATATCTGGACCCCGCCCTAGCGGTCCGGAACTTGGACCCCGAACTTCCCCCTCCCCATACGAAGTCCGGGGTTTTTTTTGCCTGCGATTTGGCTATTCAGCCGCCTCGCCGCCCTTGTCCGCCAGCTCCATCCAATCGGCCAATACCGTGTAGGCCTCTTCCAGCCCCATGCGCTTGGGGGCAGAGAACAACTGGATAGTAATCGTGTCGCCCCAACCCTTACGGATCTCAGATTGCACTTTGAGCAGGGTGTTCTTTGCCGCGCCGTAAGTGAGCTTGTCGGCCTTGGTCAGCAAGATGTGCATCGGCATGCCGCTGGCAACGGCCCAATCGAGCATCAGCAGGTCGAAGTCGGTCATCGGATGGCGGATATCCATCATCAGAATCAGGCCTTTCAAACTCTCGCGGCTACCCAGGTAAGCTTCCAGGTGTCGTTGCCAGTGCTGTTTGAGCGGGATTGGCACCTTGGCATAACCGTAGCCCGGCAGGTCGACCAAACGGCGTTCATCGTCTAGCTTGAAGAAGTTCAAGAGCTGTGTGCGACCCGGGGTTTTCGAGGTGCGCGCCAGGCTTGCATGGGTCAGGGTGTTCAGCGCGCTGGACTTGCCAGCGTTGGAACGTCCGGCGAAAGCCACTTCGAAACCTTCGTCGTCAGGGCATTGATCGACTTTGGCAGCGCTGAGCATGAAGGTGGACTGTTGGCACAGGCCAAGGATGGGGTTCTTCAGTTGCATGGGATTTCCGATGTGGGCGGCGTCGGGAATGGACGCGGCAAGCTGTGTCGTTTCCGTTTCAGTGACGCCAGTATATAATGCCGCAGATTTTGTGTGCGCTTTGTCCCAGCGTAGGATGAAGCTCACGGGAGCGATAGAACTGAATTGCGCATCAGAACGCAGCTCGTTCCCAACCCTGAAAAGGTCGTTTTATGACGAAATGGCTGCTAGCTGCCGGTGTCTTGATGCCGCTTTACAGCGCTCAGGCTACACAGGATCCGGAAGCTGTGTACAACCGTGTTTGTGGTGCCTGTCATTCCGGCCAACTACCCATGGCGCCTCGCAAGGGTGACCAGGAAGCTTGGACGCCGAGGTTGGCGAAAGGTATGGGGACGCTGGTGCAACACGTGACCCAGGGTTTCAAGGCGATGCCGCCGCGTGGTTTGTGCATGGACTGCAGTGCCGAGGATTACCAAGCCATCATCCAGTGGATGAGCGAGTAAGCCCGGTCCATAACTCTTAACCCTTAGCCGTAGTTGGATTAGCTGATGAACAAACTGATCGTGAGTCTGCTGTTGACCTTGGGGATATCCGGCGTAGCCCACGCCGCTGGCGATGCCGCCGCCGGTCAGGCGAAAGCGGCCGTATGCGGGGCCTGCCACGGTCCGGATGGCAATAGCATGGCGCCCAACTTTCCAAAACTGGCGGGCCAGGGTGAGCGCTACCTGACCAAGCAGCTGAAGGAAATCAGGGATGGCAAGCGTGTCGTCCTGGAAATGACCGGCCTGCTGAACAACCTGAACGATCAGGATCTGGCGGACCTCGCGGCGTATTTCGCCAGCCAGAAGGGCAGCGTTGGCGCCGCCGATCCAAAACTAGTGGCTCGCGGCGAAGCGCTGTTCCGCGGTGGCAACCTGGAAAAAGGCCTCCCAGCCTGCACCGGGTGCCACTCCCCTGACGGCAAGGGCAACGCCGCTGCCGGTTTCCCACACCTGGGCGGCCAGCATGCCCAGTACATCACCAAGCAACTCACCGATTTCCGCAAGGAAGAAGGTGGTCGCGCCAACGATGGCGACGCGATGACCATGCGTACGATTGCTCGCAAGCTGAGCGACGAAGACATCGCGGCCGTTTCCAGCTACATCCAGGGCCTGCACTGAGGCCGTTGCAAGGGGGACATCTCTTGCAACGTTAACGCCCGATTAATCTATCGATGCAAAAATCAAAAGGGTGGCTTTGGCCGCCCTTTTTTGTGGCCGCTGCCGTTACACTAGCGAAACTGAACCCGCCGGGCCCTGTCTGAAAAACACGCCTCGCGAGGCCACCTCATTTGTCCAGGAGTAAAGCATGCGTAATCTGATCATCAGCGCCGCGCTCGTCGCCGCCAGCCTGTTCGGCGTGACTGCCCAAGCAGCTGAAGCACCCGCCGCGCCTTATGTCGAATTGGCCAACCCCGTGCCGGTAGCAGTGCCTGGCAAGGTCGAGGTCGTGGAGCTGTTCTGGTACGGCTGCCCGCATTGCTACGCATTCGAGCCTGTGATCAATCCATGGGCTGAAAAGCTGCCTTCGGACGTGAATTTCGTGCGCATTCCCGCCATGTTCGGCGGCCCATGGGACGCCCACGGCCAGATGTTCCTGACCCTCGAGGCCATGGGCGTCGAGCATCAGGTTCACGCTGCGGTGTTCAACGCGATCCAGAAAGAAGGCAAGAAGCTCACCAAGAAAGAAGACATGGCTGAGTTCCTCGCAACCCAGGGCGTCGACAAGGATAAGTTCCTGGCCACGTTTGATTCCTTTGCTATTCAGGGACAGATCAAGAAGGCCCGTGAGCTGGCGAAGAAATACGAAATCACCGGCGTACCGACCATGGTCGTCAATGGCAAATACCGCTTTGACATCGGCTCCGCTGGCGGCGCGAACGAAGCGCTGCAACTGGCGGACACGCTGATCGCCAAAGAGCGAGCGGCCACCAAGGCTGCTGCCAACTAAGCCCGGCCCACGGCCATGGCCCGCTGGAGTACCGAGCGCATCGTTGGCCTGCACGAACCGCGGGTCAACGAGCACCATGTCGCCTCCACGGGCCTGCCGGCGGACAGCCGCCTGCGGTTGCTCAGTTTTAATATCCAGGTTGGCATCAGCACCGAGCGCTACCGGCACTACCTGACCCGGGGCTGGCAACATCTGCTACCCCATACGGGACGCGCCGGTAACCTGCAAAAGATAGGCGACCTGCTGAAAGACTTCGACCTGGTTGCCTTGCAGGAAGCCGATGGCGGAAGCCTGCGCTCCGGCTACATCAATCAAGTCGAACACCTTGCCCATCTTGGTGCGTTCCCCTACTGGTACCAACAACTCAATCGCAACCTCGGCCGGCTCGGCCAGCACAGCAACGGCGTGCTGAGTCGCCTGCGACCGTGGGCGATCGAAGACCATCCGCTACCAGGCCCCAAGGGGCGTGGAGCGATCCTGGCGCGCTTCGGCGAAGGTCCGGAGGCGCTGATTGTGGTGATGATGCACTTGGCTCTCGGGGCTCGCACCCGAACGATGCAGTTGGCCTACATTCGCGAACTGATCGGCGGCTACAAGCACCAGGTGCTGATGGGCGACATGAACACCCACGCCAATGACTTGCTCCAGACGTCGCCACTGCGCGACCTTGGCCTGCTCGCCCCGCAGCTCGAAGCCACGTTTCCCAGCTGGCGCCCCCAGCGCTGCCTGGACCATATCCTGCTGAGCCCGACCTTGACCCTCGAACGCGTCGAAGTATTGGCCCAGCCCATTTCCGATCACCTGCCGGTCGCGGTCGAAATACGTCTGCCGGGTTCGCTCACGGCCGACGCATTCCCTGCGCTGAGTCCTTCCCCTTGCGGACCCGATGAATGAGCGACGACGCCGAACGCTGGAGAGAGAAGTACCTCAAGAGCATCGAACAACAGGAAAAGCTTGAGCGCCGCTGGGACGCTCGGCTCGACTTGCTGCGTCGAGGCCTGGTGCGCAGCACCTTGGCCGCCGAGGGTACCGACCGGGCCGTAGACCAGTGCATGAAAGAGATGCGCGAGGTGGTGCGCACCGACGACATGGACGCCGCCCTCGCCGCCTTGCTGCCGCGCCTGGAGAAAGCCGTACTCGATTCCGAACAGCGTCGCGAGACGCGTGTGGACCAAATGAGCGCCGCGTTGACCGCGTTGGTCGCCCAGTTGCAATCCTTGCCGCTGCCGAAGGAAGTCAGCCGGCCATTGAAGAAGTTCTCCAAGCAATTGGATGCCCGGGTCGGCCAGGCGCGGGAAATCCCATTATTGCTCAGCGAATTGAGCGGCTTGCAGGGCAAGGCGCTGAGCGCGTTGGAAACGCCGGATCAGCCGAGCCGGCCCGGTCTGCTGCAACGGCTGTTCGGTGGGCACGGTCACGATGAGGTGCCCGTCCAGCCCCAGCCGTCCGAGCCGGCCCGGTCCAGCCCGACGCCTGAGACGGATGCCGCGGCGCTGGCGCCTGCGCAACCGGCAGTCGAGACGGTATCCATCGCACCTGCCCCCACCCCATTAGCGGAGCAAGACCACGCAGCCACCGTGCCAGAAACGGGGCCGGTCGCGGTAACGGAGCCGGCAGATGGACCGCAAGACGAGCCTGCACCGCAGCCCGAGCCGGAAGCCAGCACCCAGGTAGCCCAGGCCGCCGTCGAACCATCCCCGGTCCTCGCCGAGCACGCCGAACCCGGAACCGTGCTGGAAAACCCGGACGAGCTGGTGCCAGAGGCGTCAACGCAGCCGCTTGAGGAAATACCCCTTGCTGTCGAAGAGCCCGTCGAGCTCCCCGCATCGGTCGATCCCGATGAGGCTCATTACGCCCTGCCAGACTCGCCGGAACCCTCCTACAGCTCGGTCGCCAGGCATATCGAAGACACCCTGCTGGGCTTGCTTGGCGATCTGACGTTGCCCGAGCGTCATCGGCCCCAGGCGGAAGCCATGCGAGAGCGTTTGCGCAACGGTTTGAACTGGTATGAGTTGTTGCCGATCCTCGACGATCTGGCGGTGCTTATGTTGGCGATCACTGACAGCGGCCAGCACGAGTTTGAAGCGTATCTGCAACGACTCAACGATCGTCTGGAGTCATTCCAAAGCACGCTGCAAGCCGCCAGCGATGACCATGCCGACAATCTTTCGGCCTCCAGGGAAATGGACTCCCAGATCCGCGAGCAAGTGGATGGCCTGCAGAGCAGCATGCAGCAAGCCGATGACCTGGAAGGCCTCAAGCAAGTGCTGGAAAACCATTTGGAAGGGCTGCTGGGTACGATGGATGAACATCGCAAGCAGCGTGACCAGCGTGAGAAGGACGTTTCGATTCGCCTGAAAAGCCTGGCCGAGCGCGTTGCGTTGATGGAGCAGGACGCTCTGATCGTGCGCGAGAACCTGGAGGAGCAGCGGCAAAAGGCCTTGATCGATCCGCTGACCGGCCTGCCCAACCGCGCAGCCTGGAGCGAGCGTCTCGAACGGGAAGTCGACCAGTGGCAGCGGCACGGCAATAGCCTGTTGATCGCCATGCTCGACCTCGATCACTTCAAGCGGATCAATGACAACTACGGTCACTTGGCCGGCGACCGGGTACTCAAGCTCATTGCCTCGGTCCTGCGCAAGCGTATCCGCGGTAGTGACTTCATCGCCCGCTTTGGCGGCGAGGAGTTCGTCCTGCTGGTGCCAGACACGCCTCTCGCGGCCGGCGCAAAACTGGCCGAGGTATTGCGCGCGGCCATCGAGGCCTGTCCGTTTCATTTCAAGGGCGAGCCAGTGACAATCACGGTGTCGATGGGCATGACGGCCTTCAAGCCGGGGGAACGCAGCGAGCTGGTGCTCAAACGAGCCGATGAGGCGTTATATCGGGCAAAAAATGCCGGGCGTAACCGAGTGGAGCTAGGCTGAGCAATTGTTCCATTTTATTAAGGGCATCGGATCATCCCTAGGTGATACGTTACACTGTTGCATTATTTTCCTGCGTGCATGTTCTTTGCCATGAAACTTATCCCGCTTCTTGCTTCGCTGCTCCTACTGGCCGGTTGTGCGAGCGGCCCCCGGCTCGATACCAGCCATCCCTCGGTCAACCACGACAGCCGTGCCCAATACATCGTGGTGCACTACACCTCGGCTTCGCTTGAACGTTCGTTGTCCCTGCTGACCCACGGCGAAGTCAGCGCTCACTACCTGATAGGGGACGATAAGGACGCGACCATCTACAAGCTGGTGGACGAAAACCGGCGCGCCTGGCACGCCGGGGAAAGCGAGTGGCAAGGCCGGACCTGGCTCAACTCCAGCTCCATTGGGATCGAGATCGTCAATCCGGGCTATATCGACACGGCCACCGGCCGCCTCTGGTACCCCTACAGCGAAGCTCAGGTGCAATCGTTGATCGCCTTGCTCAAGGACATCACCCGGCGTAACGCGATCAACCCAGTCAATATCATTGGCCATAGCGACATTGCCCCCAACCGCAAGCTGGATCCCGGTCCGTTGTTTCCCTGGAAGCGACTCGCGCAGGCAGGCCTGGGCGTCTGGCCGGACGAGGGAGCGGTCGCGCGCCAGCAGGCTGCCTATGGCGATCAGTTGCCGGCCGCCAGTTGGTTCCAGGCCGAGCTGGCCCGCCTTGGCTACCCGACACCTCGCACCGGCGAATGGGATGTCGCCACCCACCAGGTACTGGCCGCCTTCCAGATGCGCTACCGGCCGGCCCGGTTCGATGGCTCGCCAGACGCGCAAAGCGCGGCGATTTTGCAGGTGCTCAATCAGACAAAATAATGACGCTCGTCTGACTAATCGAACCAAATCCAAAACAGAAGCTATAACTCATTGGTAACTTTCGGATTACTGATGATGACGGCTGCGCGCGAAACCCTGCAGAGCTGGCTCCATCGCCCTATTTTCCTGGCGATGACGGCGGCTGCCCTAAGTACCGTGTTGTTGCTGGCGGGCAGCCTGTTTGTCGTCATGCAACAGATCCAACAGCGTGAAAGCGATCAGATGAATGCCCAAGGCGAGCGTTTCCTGCAGCGCCTGGAACAACTTTTCGGCCAACTGCGCGAAAGCCTCGATGACCTGCAGGCACAACCGCTGCGTGGCTGTAACGACGACATGATCGCCACCTTGCAGCAGGTGAGTTTCAATTATCGCTTCGTCTACGAGGCGGCTTATATCGACAGCTCTGGCATGTGCTCCAGTCGTCCGCGCCAGAGCGCTTTGTCGCTGGCACGAGCGCCTGACTTGCGGGGCCCCGCCTACAGCTATTGGCTCAATACCACCACGGAGCCCGACGAGAACCGTGCTGCGTTGATGTTGGGGCGCGGAAATTTCCGAGTGGCAACGTCTCGCGGCCACCTGACCGATGTGGTCGACCTGCCGCCGGGCAGCAGCCTGCTCGTCGTCCTGGATGCTGGCGAGCGGGCCATTCCAGTCCTAGGCACCGAACAGCGCTGGCCACCGACGGAGCCGTGGCCACCGAAAAGCAAAAACGCTTTGCAAGTCACCAAGCATCGGTTGATCTACCGAATGCCGACCGATAACCCGGAATACCAATTGGTGCTGATTGCGCCCCGTAACGGCGTACGCATTCCGGCTAACGCCTGGTGGATGCTGCCTATCAGCCTGGTGCTGGGGCTGGGCATTGGTTTCCAAGTCTTTTTACTCGCGCGCCAGCGTCAGTCCATGGATGCCGAGTTGCACGGTGCTATCCGACGCGGCGAGTTGCAGGTGCTCTATCAACCGATCTTCGATCTGCACAGCCGCAACTGCGTAGGCGCCGAGGCCTTGCTGCGCTGGCGCCGGCCGGACGGCACCCTGACCAGCCCGGATCTGTTTATTCCGATGGCGGAGGACACCGGGCAGATTCGCCAGATCACCGATTTTGTCCTCCAGCGGTTGTTCGACCAGTTGGGCCAGCTGTTGCGGGCCAATCCGCACCTCTACATTTCCGTGAACCTGGCGGCCTGCGACGTGATGGTGCCGCGCATCGGCGATGTGATCGCCCGGCTGCTGGCGATGCATCGTGTGTCGGCGCACCAGATTGCCTTCGAAGTCACCGAGCGTGGCCTGGTCGACGTGCTCGTCGCTCGCGATAACCTGCAATCGTTGCGCGACGTAGGGCATCAGGTATTGATCGATGACTTCGGCACCGGCTATTGCAGCCTGGCTTACTTGCAGACACTGCCGGTGGATTGCCTGAAGATCGACAAGGCGTTCATCGACGCGCTGGGGCACGACGCCGCCAGCAGTGGCGTGGCCCCGCACATCATCCGCATGGCCCACGCGCTGGAGCTCAAGGTCATCGCCGAAGGCATCGAGCACGAGGCACAGGCGTCTTATTTGAGCAGCGAGGGCGTGAAGTTCGGTCAGGGTTGGTTGTTTGCCCACGCGCTCAGCGCGGTGCAGCTCATCGAATTGATCACTCGCGGTCGCCGTCTGGTCGGGCGACGCATGGATGACGAGGCGTGAAGCGCCCTCAGACCGTCAGGGCCATGTAGAACTGGGTGCCCTGCCCTGGCCTTGAGTACACGCCCATGCGTCCACCGTGAAGCTGGACGATCTCCTTGCACAGGGCCAGGCCGAGGCCGGCGCCGCCCTTTTTGCGCCCAACCTGGACGAAGGGTTCGAAGATCCGTCCTTGCTGGCCATAAGCAATCCCCTCGCCGTTATCTTCGACGCTGATGATTACCCGCTCGCCGTGGCGTCGGGCTTGCAATCGGATCTGGCCGTCATCGTTGGTGTGGCGCATCGCGTTATCGATGAGGTTGTCCAGCACTCGGTCCAGTTGCGCCGCATCGGCATGCAGGCGCGGCAGCGGACCCTGGATCTCGACGAGTAATTCGATACCTTTCGCTTGCGCTTGTGCGGCAAAGCGCATCCTGGCGGCTTCCAACAGCTCCTCGATGGAGCATGGCGCCAGGGTGAGTTTCTGCAAGCCGTTCTGGTAGCGAGAGAAGTTGAGCAAGTCATTGATGAGCTGCATCAACCGCTGCATTTCTTCGTTGACGGTATTGAGTAGATCCGCTTCACGGGACTCTCGAGGAAAATGCATGCGCTCCTGCAGCAGTCCGAAGGCCATGTGCATGCCCGTCACGGGGGTGCGCAATTCGTGGGAGGCCCGCAGGACGAATTCACTGCGCACCCGTTCGAAGGCGCGTTGCTCGGTGACGTCATGCAGCACCATCACCGCGCCGAGAATCTGCCCTTGGGTATGGATGACCGGCGTGAGGCTGTAGGTCAGCACACGCGACTCGCCATCGACTTCGATGCTCAGGTCGTCCGGCGCCCGCTCTTGTGTGCCGCCGCGCAGGACCAGCTGCAACTCGTCGTCCAGCTCGACCCGTCCAAGCGCTTCCCCGAGCCCTTGTCCCAGTCGCTCCTGGTCCCAGCCCAATTGGCGTTGCGCCACGGGGTTGAGATGCTCGAGCCGACCTTGGCGGTCAATCATCAACAAGCCATCGTCAATGCTGTCGAGTACCGCTTGCAGGCGTTGCTGGCCGGCGAGTAGCTCCTCCACATTGGTCGCCTGATGTTCGCGCAGCGCCTGGGCCATGATGCCGAAGCGCCGGCTCAGCAAGTTCAGCTCCGCCGCCGAGGAGATTGGCAGCGTCACTTCGAAATTGCCTTGACCTATATCGTCAGCCGCCGCGACCAACGCCTCGATCGGCGCGCCAAAGCGCCGGGCGATGCCATGGGCCGTCACGAAGCCGATGATCAGCACCGCCAGCCCCACCAGCCCCAGCAGGCCTGAAATCAATAGGGCACGTTCGCGGGCGCGGTCCTGGGTTTCGCTGATTTTGTTCAGGGCATGGCGATAGCCCTCGATCAAGCCTCCACGTAATACGTTGAACTTATCGGTGAGCGCCTGAATGTTGGCAAGATGTTTGGGTTGCTGCAGAGAAGCATCGAAAGCCGCGAGAAAGCTGATGTAGTCGGCTCTGGCGCGGCTGAAGCTGGTGGCGGGTTCGTCCGATCGCTGTTCCTGAGCGATGCCTTCGTCCAGCAACTCGAAATACTGGCGCTTGGACGCTTCCAGCGCCGCCAGGTTGGGGGTTTCGTCGAGCATGATCATCAACTGGTCGCCCAGTGTCTGACGGAGCTTGAGGCCCAGGTCCAGCAGCACGAAGTTGTCGCGAACGGATTGTTCTTGGGTGTTGGCCATCTGCATTACGCTGACCAGTCCCAGCAACAGCCCTAGCAGCGCCACTGTGATCAGCGCCGAAATGCTGAGGAACAACCGTGTGCGCAGCTTCATCGCCAGTTTCATAAGGTGCTGCTCACAGGTTGTATTGCTTGCGTTTGCGATACAGCGTGGACGCGTCGATGCCCAGGGTCTTGGCGGCCTGGTCAAGGGTGTCGGCAGTGGCGAGCACTGCACCGATGTGCGCCTTCTCCAGTTCGTCGAGACTCAGCGCGGCACCGATACGCGGAGCGTTGTTGATCGGTTGCTCGGCCATGCCCAAGTGACTGATTTCAACCTTCTCCTGAGGGCAGATGATGCTGGCGCGCTCGACCACGTTGCGCAGCTCGCGAATGTTGCCCGGCCAGCGGTAGCCTAGCAGCGCTTCGCGTGCCTCATCGCTGAAGCCCCGTGCCGGACGCGCGTATTCTTTGACGAAGCGCGCCAGGAAGCGATCGGCGAGGGTCAGGATGTCCTCGGCGCGTTCGCGCAGGGGTGGCAGGTGCAGGGTAATGACGTTCAGGCGGTACAAGAGGTCCTCGCGAAACCGTCCATCGCGCACCATGTCCTCCAGATTGAGGTTGGTGGCGGCGAGGATGCGGACGTCGGCACGTCGGGTCACCGGATCGCCAACCCGCTCGTATTCCTTGTCTTGGATGAAACGCAGCAGTTTTGGCTGCAACGCGAGGGGAAAGTCGCCAATTTCGTCAAGAAACAGCGTGCCGCCGTCCGCTTGGTTGACCCGCCCCAGCGTGCTTTCGCTGGCACCCGTGAACGCGCCGCGGCTGTGGCCGAACAACTCGCTTTCCATCAGCTCGGTGGTCAGCGATGGGCAGTTGATGGTGACGCAGGACTTCTTCGCGCGCTTGCTCCAGCCGTGGATCGCCCGCGCCAGTTCGCCTTTACCGGTGCCGGACTCGCCGAGGATCAGGATATTGGCGTCCGTGCTGGCAACCTGCCGAGCGGTTTCGAGGACAACCTTCATCGCTGGGCTGTGGGAGTCCAGGCCGTCCTTAGGCTTACGCATTTCTCCTTCCAGGGCTTCGAGCCTGGCGGACAGTTGGCGTACCTCCAGTTGCTTGGCGGTCGCCAGCCGCAGTTGGTCCGGGCTGCAAGGCTTGACCAGATAATCGGCGGCGCCGGCCTGGATCGCGTCGACGGCCGTGTCCACGGCGGAATGAGCGGTCACGATAACGACGCGCATCCAGGGTGCCTGGATTCGCATCTGTCCCAATACGTCGAGACCGTTGTCTTCGCCCAGTCGCAGGTCCAGGAAGCACAAGTCGAATACCTGGCGTTGCAGCAAGGCTTCGGCCTGTGCGGCACTGTTGGCGGTAGCGACGCTATAGCCCTCGTCTTCCAGGCAATAACGGAAGGTACGCAGGATGGCGGACTCGTCGTCTACCAGCAGAATGCGGCCTTGATGCTCGGTGGCGGATTCCATCTTTCCTACGCTCCTTAATGAATGATGATGATTAGTGTCAGAAAAATCGGGCAAGTTGCATGGTCCATTCTGATCGAATATTACCCACCGAATCGGAATCTGTGGACCTCCTTCGTCTAAAAGACTGATTTGCGGCCAATTTTTAGCGCTGCCGGCGACAACGGTTCGGCTCGCTCATTCCGACATCCGTTTCCGACCCGCAATTCAAAAAAGAAATCGGCCACAGACCTTTATCTCAATTCGTGCATAACGCACGACGCTCGCCAGGCCCATCGTGCAGGATGCGCTCCCGCGAATGGTTGCTTTCTTCCTAACTCTTTGATTTAAAAGGGTTTTATTGTCATAAAAAATCTGGCATGCCAGCTGCAATGTTCTGGTCAACGTGGCGCTGAGGGCGCCTCAACCAGATCACCGCTAGGGTGGGGAGGAGTTTCAGGATGAATCGTCAAGTTGCCGCCCAATTTCGCATTACCCGCCTGCATATCCAGCAGGGGCTGTGGGCTTTTGTCGCGTTGCTGGTCACGCTCGTGGCGGGTCAGCAATTGATGCTCTGGCATGAAAGCCAGAAGCCGGAAGCTCCACTGGTATCCACCTACCGTGCCCCGCAAACCCATTTCAGTGCCGCCAGTACGCTGGCGCAGGAATCCGCTTCGATGCGGATGATGGAAGTTGATCAGGCGCAGCCTCTCTCGGAAATGCCTCGTGAAGAGCGCTGGGTGTTCTGATTCGAACCGGTCGTCCGTTGCACCGGAACCATCATTGCCAGATTCGTTACTAAATAGAAAAGCGTAAGGAGAATCACCATGTTGAGCTGGGCTATTACCTTCCTGATTATTGCCATCATCGCCGCTGTATTGGGCTTCGGTGGTATCGCAGGCACCGCCACGGGCATCGCCAAGATTCTCTTTGTCGTGTTCCTGGTGATGTTCATCGCATCGTTCTTCTTTGGCCGTCGTGGCCGAGGCTGACATGAGCGTGACTCTTAAAGGACTGGCCGCCGCCCTGCTGTTGGGCGGCAGTGCCATGGCAATGGCTGCCAACGACGGTCAAATGCGGGTCAACCAATTGCTGCAGTCGGACACGCAATATCGCGAGACTTGGCAGCAGGTTGTCAAGAAGGAAGAACGTCTGCCCGAATGGGTGATGAACCTGACGGGCGATGCAGAGCAAATGAACGCGGTCGAAGAGGACGGCGACAAGTATCTGGTCGGGCCGTTGTGCGAGACTCAGGCCACTTGCAAGAGCAAACGCCTGTTCGTCGCCTTCAGCTTCGATAAAGACGAAGCTTATGCCCTGTTGGTGGAGGTGCCCGCAGGCCTGCCGGCCGATAAGTCGCCGACCCGTCACGCGGACTATCGCTTTCTTGGCAATCCCGATGAAGGTATGCAAGAACTGTTAATGGAACAGCTCAAGAAAGATCCTAACTGGTACTGATTTCTTGAAGCGGGAAGAGCAACGCTGCTTTTCTCTCTGCGAAGCCCGAGGAGGGCCGAAGCATGACCAGGGGGCTGGGACGTTCTGACCATACAGGGTCGGAGTGACCTACGGGCACAAGGGGTGCCTGCGAAAGGGCCGGGTCAGGTAAAAGCTGCGACGCAAGTTCGCGAAGTCGTGACGGCTTGGCGGACTTGCGTAGAGCTTATCCCCACGCTAGAGCGTCTCGCTGCTCTTGCGCCAATATCCGCCATCCGGCCGCGACACATTGTCCTGTTTGTTCCCCACGCGCTCGAACCGTTACCGTATATCGGAGAATGAGTGCCAGGGTTCTTGTCTCCGACCGGAGCTTCGACCCGCTCCATCCATCGTCTTTCCAAGCAATCCGAATAACGCCCGGCTACGCTTAAATGGCCGCATCACGGCACTTTTGCCTGCTCCAATGGCGTATTCGAACTGTTTGGGACGCACGTTTCGTTTTGTAAAACTCATGCCGATTCGGCATAGGGTAGGCGTTTACGGCATTAGACGATCCCCCCTTGCATCGCAATAGTTGCGCCTTTTTTCGCCTGCTGGTGAGCTGCCTTTGGCGCTCAGGGTGACCTTATATGGGGCAGCGGCATGGGTTCGAACCGCCGTCTGGCGGTCCGTTGATGTGGCTGTCCGAGTCAAACTGAAGTAAGGGTAATGATATGAAGAAGGCAAAACTAAGCCTCGCCTGGCAAATCCTCATCGGTCTGGTGCTCGGGATTGCAATCGGCGCGCTGCTCAACCATTTCAGTGCCGAAAAGGCCTGGTGGATCAGCAACGTGCTGCAACCGGCAGGCGATATCTTTATCCGTCTGATCAAGATGATCGTGATTCCCATCGTGATCTCCTCGCTGATCGTTGGCATCGCCGGCGTAGGCGACGCCAAGAAACTCGGGCGGATCGGCTTCAAGACCATCGTCTATTTCGAGATCGTGACCACCATCGCCATCGTCGTCGGCCTGCTCTTGGCGAATTTCTTCCAGCCGGGCAACGGCATCGACATGAGCACCCTGGGTACGGTGGATATCTCCAAGTACCAGGCCACGGCGGCCGAGGTCCAGCATGAGCATGCGTTTGTCCAGACGATCCTCAACCTGATCCCGTCGAACATTTTCGCGGCCGTCGCTCGCGGCGAAATGTTGCCGATCATCTTCTTCTCCGTCCTGTTCGGCCTTGGTTTGTCCAGCCTGCAATCGGACCTGCGCGATCCTCTGGTGAAGATGTTCCAGGGCGTGTCGGAGAGCATGTTCAAAGTCACCCACATGATCATGAAGTACGCGCCGATCGGTGTGTTCGCCCTGATCGCCGTGACGGTGGCCAACTTCGGTTTCGCTTCCCTGTTGCCGCTGGCGAAGCTGGTGATCCTGGTTTATGTCGCCATCGCCTTCTTCGCCTTCGTGGTGCTGGGCCTGATCGCTCGGGTGTTCGGCTTCTCGGTGATCAAGCTGATGCGCATCTTCAAGGATGAGCTGGTGCTGGCCTACTCCACCGCCAGTTCCGAAACGGTGTTGCCGCGGGTTATCGAAAAGATGGAAGCGTATGGGGCGCCAAAGGCTATCTGCAGTTTCGTAGTGCCTACCGGCTACTCGTTCAACCTCGACGGTTCGACGCTGTACCAGAGCATCGCCGCGATCTTCATCGCCCAGCTCTATGGCATCGACCTGTCCATCGGCCAGCAGTTGATGCTGGTATTGACCTTGATGGTGACCTCCAAGGGCATCGCTGGTGTGCCGGGCGTGTCCTTCGTGGTGCTGCTGGCTACACTGGGCAGCGTTGGCATTCCACTGGAAGGCCTGGCGTTCATCGCCGGTGTCGACCGCATCATGGACATGGCCCGTACGGCGCTGAACGTGATCGGAAACGCCTTGGCCGTGTTGGTCATTTCCCGTTGGGAAGGCATGTACGACGATGCCAAGGGCCAGCGCTACTGGAATTCTTTGCCGCACTGGCGCAGCAAGGAGCCGTTGCCGGCAGGGGAAACTTCCAGCCGCTGAGGCATGCCTTAAGGTCCCATCGCGAGCAGGCTCGCTCCCACAGAGATCACTCAATCATTGTGGGAGCGAGTCTGCTCGCGATGGTGGCGGCACATGCAACATCAAGCCAACCAGACCCCGGAGAAATCCGGGGTTTGTCGTTTCGGCCAGCCCCGCTATCATTCGCCGCATCTTCCGGGGGACTTAACCGATGCTCAATGGCCTGTGGCTTGGCTTCTTTATCGTGGCAGCCGTGTCCGCACTGGCGCAGTGGCTGATTGGCGGCAACGCCGGGATCTTCGCCGCCATGGTGGAAAGCATCTTTGCCATGGCCAAGCTATCGGTGGAAGTCATGGTCCTGCTGTTCGGCACCCTGACCCTTTGGCTGGGGTTCCTGCGCATCGCTGAAAAAGCCGGCATCGTCGACTGGCTCGCCAAGGCCCTCGGGCCGCTGTTTCTTCGTTTGATGCCGGAAGTCCCAGCCGGTCACCCGGCGATTGGCCTGATCACCCTCAATTTCGCGGCCAATGGCCTGGGCCTGGACAACGCCGCCACGCCCATCGGCCTCAAGGCCATGCGCGCCCTGCAGGATCTGAATCCCAGCCCGACCATCGCCAGCAATGCGCAGATTCTGTTTCTGGTGCTCAATGCATCGTCGCTGACCCTGCTGCCGGTGACCATCTTCATGTACCGCGCCCAGCAAGGCGCGCCGGACCCGACCCTGGTGTTCTTGCCGATCCTGCTCGCCACCAGTGCCTCGACCCTGATGGGGCTGCTGTCCGTGGCATTCATGCAACGTCTGCGCCTGTGGGATCCGGTGGTCCTCGCCTACCTGGTCCCGGGCGCGCTGGCGCTGGGCGGCTTCATGGCGCTGCTGGCCACGCTTTCGGCCACGGCGCTGGCGGGGCTGTCCTCGATCCTCGGGAACCTGACTTTGTTTGGCTTGATCATCCTGTTCCTGGTGGTGGGCGCGCTGCGCAAGGTCAAGGTGTACGAAACCTTCGTTGAAGGCGCCAAGGAAGGGTTCGATGTTGCCAAGAACCTGCTGCCGTACCTGGTGGCGATGCTGTGTGCCGTCGGTGTGCTGCGGGCCTCCGGAGCGCTGGATTTCGGCCTGGACGGTATTCGGCACCTGGCCCAGTGGGCTGGCTGGGACACGCGTTTCGTCGATGCGTTGCCCACTGCCATGGTCAAGCCGTTTTCCGGCAGCGCCGCCCGGGCGATGCTGATCGAAACCATGAAGACCTCTGGGGTAGACAGCTTCCCTGCCCTGGTGGCGGCGACGATTCAGGGCAGCACCGAAACCACTTTCTATGTGTTGGCGGTCTATTTCGGCGCGGTGGGCATCCAGCGAGCGCGCCATGCGGTGGGTTGTGCCCTGCTGGCGGAGCTGGCCGGTGTGGTGGCGGCGATCGGGGTTTGTTACTGGTTCTTTGGCTGACCTGTGCAAGCGAGCCTGCTCGCGATAGGGCCTGACGAGCCCTTTATTCCGTCACCTTGAACCGCAGCACGCCGATCATCTGGCCATTCTCGGTCAGCACCCGCACTTGCCATTTGCCTGTCGGGTCGCCGGGGAAATTCTGCTTGTGGGTCCAGGCGCGATAGCCTTCCTTGCGCCCTCCGTGAATGTCCAAAGCGATGCGATCCACTTCTTTGCCATTGAATTGCCAGACATGGTAGATCCGCTCGTCCAGGCCTCGCGGCGCATTGATGGCGGTGTAGGCGTACAGGCCATTGCTACGAATCTGGGCGGCGCTGACTTCCTTGAGGCTGGCGCCAGGCGTGCGATCTTCCACTTGGGTGCTGATCGCCACCTCGGTCATCCAGAGCGTGGCGGGCGGTACCCAGGAGCGCAGCACCCAACCGGCGGCACCAATGCCAAAGGTGATGCACAGGATGGCCAGGGCGTTGCGCACAGTACGGATCGGAAAGATCGAAGCCAGGCTCGGGAATGACAACAGCATGGCGATGCCCAGTGCCAGCTTGAAGCTCTGGTCGGTGGTCAGGTGCAGGATCACTGGCAGCGCGGTCAGCAACGCCGCGAACAGCGTCAGGGTGTGCAACGCCAGAAAAGCCCATCGCCGCGGCGCCAGCCATTTGTAATACAGGGGGTCGGTGATCGAGACCAATGCCGCCGCCGCGAGCAGGCCAGTGAAGATCAGTTGGCTGCTGTTCCAGGTGGTGGTGATGAAGAAAAACGGCAAGACAAAAAACAGGCTTTCCTGATGAATCATTTGCGTGGCGTAACGCAACAGCGGCTGGGGAATTTCCCGTTTGAAAATCCGTGTGAACAACCGGGTCAGGCTGTTCTCCAGCATCAGCCAGAGCCAGCTCACCAGCATCATGATGGCGATCCAGGTCGCCAGGCCTTGCTGGCGATCCACCAGCATGAAACTGCCGACCCCGGAAATGAAGCCGCCGAGCGCGATGACCCCTGGGTAGCGCTTCATCAGTTCGATAATGCGCTGGATTAAATGAGTCAGGTTCGGCATTCGGCAGGTTCACGCTAAGTCGTAGGAAAAATCCCTGACAGGGTACCACTGTGAATTCATTCCGGGTCCCGTCGATGCCTGCGCCGTATCAGCCAGGCCACCAGCCCCAGCAGAACCGCCACCAACCCGCCGAGTGTCCAGACAAGTTCGTCATCGCTGAGCAGCGGCTTCTCGATGCGCAAATAGCCTGGGTCCTTGAGCAGCTCACGCAGGGCCAGGTTGGCCTGTTCCAGGCTGACTGCCTGCAGGCGCTCGGCTGGGTTGGCGAAGCGGCCGTCTTCGTAGTCGCCCAGGGCGCTCCAGTAATAGTCGGCCAGTGCGCTGTTGCCTTGGACGGCCCAGGACTGATGAGCAATGGCGGCACGCTTTATCCGCACGAAACTCTCGGGGTCCAGGCCGTCCCTCAACAACGTGTTGCGCAGCGTCTCGAGCGCGTGTTCGGCCTGGGGCAGGTCCTCGCGGGCCAGGTCGGCGTTGAGGCTCAGGAAACCGACGCCGCCGAAGACGTCCCGCTCCACCCACGGGCCATAGGACAGGCCGTCAGCCAGGCGCAGTTGCCGGTAGAGCGCCCAATCCAGGTAATCCTTGAGCAGATCGAAGGTTTCATCATGTTGTTGCTCCAGCACCGGCTCCGGGAACAGCCAGTGAAGCTTGGCGCTGTCGCCGACCAGCCCACGAATCAGGTTGCGCTTGGTCACCGCGCTGTAGCGGATCTGCGCCAGCGGTTCATGGACGCTGGGTTCGACCGGTTCCAGCTCGCCGTAGGCGCGTTCCAGATACGCCGGCAGCAGTCGATCGAGGTCACCTACGACGATCAACGTCATGTTATTGGGCGCGTACCAAGCCTTGCGCACCTGTTCCAGTTGGGCGACGGTAAAGCGTTCGACCTCGGCCCGTTCCGCACAACGCAAGCCCAGTTCCACGGCCAGTTGGTTGCTGGCTTTGTGGCCCAGGTCCTGGCGGTCGAGCCAGCGTTGCAGATGGGTGTAATGGCCGCCGTCCTCGCGCTCTACCACCCGTTTGGCCGCTTCCAGATTCTTTGCGTCAATTCGGGTACGGGTCAGCAATGCCAGCAACAAGTCCAGGACTTTGCGTTGATTGCGCGCTGGCGCCTCGATGACAAACGTCGTGTCGGCGTTGCTGGTGAAGGCGTTCCATTCGCCACCCAGCGCCTGCATGCGCTCTTCCAGGCCGCCCTCGCCGGTATCGTCGACGCCGCTGAACAGCACATGTTCGAGCAGGTGTGGCAGTTCCTTGTCGGCGCAGCTGAAATCATCGAGGCCCACGCCCACCACCAACCGAATCGCCACGTGTCCACGTTCCGTGCCGGGCTTGAGCAACAACTGCATGCCGTTGGGCAACGTATATCCCTCGACCTGGAAGCGATCCTGGGCAACGACGGGTAGGGAACCGAACAAAAGCAGGACGAGTAGCAGACAACGCATGGCGGGCTTCCTGGCGGCTTGTAAATCCATGGTCCGGGGACACACTTGTTGACTGGCCGAGACGCCAGTCGTTCAAGGCGAATGGGTGATGTCGGACATTTCATCGGCGGACAGGGCGCCGATCTCGGATGTTTCCAGCACCACATAGGCGCTGCCGCAGAACAACGAATTCAAGCGCCGCATGTCGGCGATCAGTTCCAAGTGAAGGGAACTCGTCTCAAGGCTTTGCACGACTTTGCGCTGCAAGCGGCTGACATGGGCGTGGGCCATCCGTCGTTCCTGCGCGCGAAAGCGCCGTTTCTCGCGCAGCAATTGGCGAGCACTTTCCCGATCGGCACTGAGGAAGACCGACAATCCCAGGCGCAGGTTAGCGATCAGATGGCTGTGCAGCCCCGCCAACTCTTCCAGGCCCACGTCAGAGAACGAGCGGCGTTGGGAGGTCTTCTGCTGCTGGACCTTGCGCAACATGCGTTCGATGAGGTCACTGGCCAGTTTGAGGTTGATCGCCAGCTCGATGATTTCCGCCCAGCGGCGACTGTCCTGTTCACTGAGATCTTCACGAGGCATTTGCGCCATGTAGAGCTTGATGGCGCTGCACAGCGCTTCGACGTCATCGCTCATGCTGCGCAGTTGTTGAGTGATCGCCGTTTGCTCGCCTCGCAGGACGCCGAGCATGGCCTCGAGCATGCTTTCGATCAGATCACCAATGCGCAGGGTTTCCCGCGCGGCGTTCGCCAGCGCCAGGCTTGGTGTGGCGAGGGCGGCGGGGTCCAGGTGCCGTGACGTGGCTTTGCCATTGGCTTGCGGTCGTTCCGGCAGCAGCCAGGCACAGAGCCTGGCCATCGGTCCGACGCTGGGCAACAGCACCAGGCAACGCACGGTGTTATAGAGCAAATGAAAGCCAATGACGGTTTCCTGCGGGCTGAAATCCAGGCCGTCCAGCCAGCCCACCAGTGGGTCGAGTACCGGAATGATCAGCAGCAGGCCGATCAGCTTGTACAACAGGCTGCCCAGCGCCACCTGGCGTCCGGCGGCGTTCTGCATGCTGGTGCTGAGGAACGCCAGCACGCCGCTGCCGATATTGGCACCGATCACCAGGCCGATGGCGACTGGCAAGCTGATCACCGCAGCGCCGGCGAGGGTCGCGGTCAGCAAAACCGCCGCCAGGCTGGAATAGGAAATCATTGCGAACAGCGCACCCACCAAGGCATCGAGCAGGATGTCGCCGGTCAACGAGGCGAAAATCACCTTCACGCCCTGGGCCTGGGTGATCGGCGCGGCGGCTTCGACAATCAATTGCAGGGCCAGGATGATCAGGCCCAGGCCGATGGAGACCCGGCCCATCTGGCCGACGCGGGTCTGTTTGCGCGAGAGGAAAAAAATCACTCCGAGGAAGATCAGCAGCGGCGACAGCCACGACAGGTCCAGGGTCAGCACCCGGGCCATCAATGCGGTGCCGACGTCCGCACCGAGCATGGTCGCCAGGGCAGGGGTCAATGCCATCAGGCCCTGGCCGACGAAGGAAGTGACGAGCATCGCCGTGGCATTGCTGCTCTGGACCATGGCCGTGACCATGATGCCGGCGATGAACGCCAGCCAGCGCCTGGACATGTTCTGGCCAATGACATGGCGCAGGTTCGAGCCGTAGACCCGCAAGATGCCGGTCCGGACGATATGCGTGCCCCAGATCAGCAAGGCCACGGCGGAAAGTAGATTCAGCAGGGTCAGCATGAGGAGCCCCCTGTTAGCGTCCCAGATGGACAAATTGACGGTGCCACATCGTTTTACTTCTTGTACTTAAGCTGTAGTTGCCGAATGGTCCGGGCGCCAGCATTGCACAGCTGAAGATGGGTTTGAAACAAAACTGTCATAAAACAGTTTCCTCGAAAACACCCCGCCCCCTGTAGGAGCGAGCCTGCTCGCGATGGCGGCAGCACATCCAAAATCTTTGTTCCAGGCGATCGCTTTCGCGAGCAAGCTCGCTCCCACAGGTTTTGCATTCGAGCGTTTTTTGCAGGCATGAAAAAGGGGCTCACAAGAGCCCCTTCGTTTCACTGCCCTACATCTTTACTGACCCGGGACATCCTTGCGCAGTTTCACCGGATCCTGTTGCTTGCGCTTGCGAGCAATCGCTGTGCGCATCTTGATGTTGATCGCTTCCACTGCCAGCGAGAACGCCATGGCGAAGTAGACGTAGCCCTTGGGCACGTGCACGTCGAACGATTCGGCGATCAGCACGGTACCGACCACCAGCAGGAACGACAGCGCCAGCATCTTCAGCGACGGGTGCTTGTCGATGAACGTGCTGATGGTGCCCGAAGCCAGCATCATCACCAGGACGGCAACGATGATTGCCGCCACCATGACCGGTACATGGGAAACCATGCCCACCGCGGTGATGACCGAGTCCAGGGAGAACACGATGTCGATGATTGCGATCTGGATGATGGTGTAGATGAAGTTGCCACCCTTGACCGACGGCTCATCGCTGCTTTCTTCCTCGCCTTCCAGCGCGTGGTACATCTCCTGGGAGCTTTTCCACAGCAGGAACAAGCCACCGAAGAACAGGATCAGGTCACGACCGGAGATGCCCTGGCCGAACACTTCGAACAGATCGGCGGTCAGGCGCATGACCCAGGTGATCGACAGCAGCAACAGGATCCGCGTGATCATCGCCAGCGCCAGGCCGAAAATCCGGGTGCGCGCCTGCATGTGCTTGGGCATGCGGCTGACCAGGATCGAGATCATGATGATGTTATCGATGCCCAGGACAATTTCCAGGGCGGTCAGGGTAAAGAAGGCAACCCATATTTCCGGGTTGGTCAGCCATTCCATGTGAGTTCCTTTGAGCGAGTGTTAGGCCGCGCCGCGCCTTCGGTTGACCGATAGGGGCGACGCAGCGGGCATTGCTTTTATAGAGTGCTGAACAGCGGAAAAATCCCCATCAGCAAGGCGGCGAACATTATGCACAGGCAAACCAGTACTGCCCACTTCAAGGTGAAGCGCTGGTGATCGCCGAATTCGATACCGGCCAAGGCTACCAGCAGGTAGGTCGACGGAACCAGCGGGCTCAGCAGGTGGACGGGCTGGCCAACGATGGAGGCACGGGCCATTTCGACGCCAGTGATGCCGTAATGGCTGGCCGCTTCCGCCAGAACTGGTAACACCCCGTAATAAAATGCATCGTTCGACATGAAGAAAGTGAACGGCATGCTCACCAGCGCGGTGATGACCGCCAGGTACGGGCCGAGGAAGTCCGGGATGACCGCCAGCAGGCTCTTGGACATGGCGTCGACCATGCCGGTGCCGGACAGGATGCCGGTGAAGATCCCCGCCGCGAAAATCAGCCCGACCACCGCCAGGACGCTGCCGGCGTGGGCCGCGACGCGGTCCTTCTGCTGCTGCAGGCACGGATAGTTGACGATCATCGCAATACTGAACGCCACCATGAACAGCACGGGCAGCGGCAACAGGCCGGCGATCAGGGTGCACATCAAGACCAGGGTCAGCGCGCCGTTGAACCAGATCAGCTTCGGACGGCGGGCGTCCGGGAACTGGGAAACGCTGATTTCGCTGTGGTCCATTTCGTCGCCCGCCAGGTGCAATTCACCCAGGCGCGCACGCTCGCGTTTGCCGTACATGTAGGCAATCGCCAGGATCGCCACGACGCCGGCCAACATGGCGGGAATCATCGGCACGAAGATGTCGGACGGATCCACATGCAGCGCACTGGCCGCCCGGGCGGTCGGGCCCCCCCAGGGGGTCATGTTCATCACGCCGCCGGCGAGGATGATCAGGCCAGCCATGATCCTTGGACTCATGCCGATGCGGCTGTAGAGCGGCAGCATCGCGGCCACGCAGATCATGTAAGTGGTCGCGCCGTCACCATCAAGGGAAACGACGAGCGCCAGAACGGCGGTACCGACCGAAACTTTCAACGGGTCGCCCTTGACCAGCTTGAGGATCTTGCGCACGGCCGGGTCGAACAGGCCGGAGTCGATCATCAGGGCGAAATAGAGAATCGCAAACATCAGCATCACCCCGGTAGGGGCGAGCTTGGTGATGCCTTCGAGCATCATCGGGCCGATCTTCGGTGCAAAACCGCCGAACAGGGCGAACAGGATCGGGATGATGATCAAGGCGATCAGCGCGGAAAGGCGCTTGGTCATGATCAGGAACATGAACGTGATGACCATGGCAAAGCCAAGGAAAGTCAGCATGGGAAATACTCCAGGCGTGGCGCGGCGGGCAAAGGCGAACCGGTCAGGTCAGCGCAGGATGCAAAGCACGGGGCGGACGGATGGAGTGGGCGCAACGGGATGGGTAGCAGCGGACATCAGAATCACCATTGTTGTTGTTAAAAAGGCCGCACGAGCATCAGCAAGCTCGTTGTAGGCCACCGGTCTGTTGCCGGTAGGTGAGGCGATCCTAATCGCGCAAGCTTTCAGCAGCCTTTCGCAGGCCGACCGTATGACCAACGCATGAAGTTACTTTGTGGCGGGGGATTTATTCCCGTTGGACTGCGAAGCAGGCCCAAAAGAGCAGACCGCATTCTTTCGAAATTTCGCAATGACAGGTTTCAGGGCCGCTTCGCGCCCAGCGGGGATAAATCCCCTCGCCACAAAAGCAATCAGCGTTTCACTTTGAAGGCTGAAAGATTCAAATACACGTGGGCGTGGTAGCCCTTGATCCGTTGCATCGGTCAATCCTTGATAAAGAGGCGAACCCTCTTGGTTTTCCGCGGGTCAGAGCCTTTACACGCGGGAAAAAAGGAACGCCAGCCATGAAAAACGCGGAAACCCCGGTTATCAAAGTGGTGCTTTATGGTGCCATGAGCAGCCTCGGCAGTGCGTTGATGGCTGAACTGCTGCGACGACAGCATGAAGTAATCGCCGTTCTGGATGACCTTACCGCCCTGGCCCCACGCCCGGGACTGCGGGCCAAGACCGGCGATCTGTTCGACCCGGAGCGGGTCAAGCAAAGCGTCGCCGGTGTCAGCGCCGTCGTATGCCTGTTGAACGCACCAGGATTGCCGATGAACAGCGAGCAGGTGGAGCGCACATTGATTCCCGGCCCGGTGGAGCAAGTCCTGGCGGTGGACGCGTTGATTGCCGGCATGCAAGCGGTGAACATTTCACGGTTGTTTTTGGTGGGTGACTTTGCGGTGCTCGACGAAGAACAAGCCGACGACGACTTGCAGCGCCATGCCGCCGAAGAAGTGCTTGATGCTCTGAAGAACAGCACGCTGCAGTGGACCCTGATCAACGCGCCCTATGCCGCGCCAGGCTTGGGCATCGAACACTTCAGCCAGGTCAGTACCAGCCTCGAGCCGGGCCTGGCCGAAACCCTGGAGCGGCTCAACCGCGTGGCCGTCGGCATCGCCGATGAGCTGCGCTTGAACCTGCATGTGGGCGAGCACGTCAGTTTTGTCACGGCCGTGTAGGCCTATCAAACGGCGATGGAAGGCAGCGGCAAGCCAGTGAGCGACTCGGCGCTGTTGGCCTGTTCTTCCATCAACCAATCCACGAACAACTTGATTAGAACACCGCGGCGCTTGCGCTGGGGCAAGACCACGTAATAACCCAGCCGGGACAGCACCGTTTGGGCGATCGGACGACACAACAATCCTTGGGCCAGCAAGTTATCCACAAGGTGTCGCCAGCCGATGGCAACGCCCTGGCCGCCAATCGCCGCCTGGATGAGCAGCGTGTAATTGTCGAAGCGCAACTGCCCGGGCGCTGGCGGCGAGTTGATGCCTAATTCGCGAAACACACCACTCCAGTCGAACCAGTTGCTGCTGTTGCCCGCGCGCAGGTGCAGCAATGGGAATTCCGCCAAGGCCTGGGCGGGCAAGGGCAGGGGACGTTCTCCGAGCAGCAGCGGACTGCACACAGGGAAAACTTCTTCGCTGAACAGCCAGCGACTTTCGCCTTGTTTGAAGCGACCATCGCCGAACAACACTGCAACGTCAATATCGGTACGGAGCATGTTGTGGTTGCGCTCGCTGGTCACCAGGCTCACATCCACCTGGGGATTGGCGGCGTGAAACCGATGCAGCCGAGGCATCAGCCAATAAGCGGCAAAGGCAAAGTCCGTCGCCACTTGCAGCACTTCGTGCTGGTGCTGGGCGGTGATCGCATTCAGACCCGCATCGATGCTTTGCAAACCGGCCTGGACTTGCTCGAACAGCAGCGTGCCGGCTTCAGTCAGCTCGATGCCTCGATAGATGCGGTCAAACAGCCGCGTGCCCAGCTGTTCTTCCAACCGTTTGATCTGCTGGCTGATGGCCGGCTGCGTGGTGCCCAGCTCGATCGCGGCCGCGGTGAAGCTTTGCTGGCGAGCCGCTGATTCGAAGACACGGAACAGGTCCAGGGAGAGGTCACCCAAGGCTTCATACATAAGCTGTGCTTATCCTAGTCATTGTCTCGCATGGGCTTTACCCCAAAACTCAGGGGCTACATGCTCAATCGCAGCACTATCGCATAACTGCCTACTATGGAATGCCGCGAATACATGAAGCGCAAGAACATTCTTTTCATCATGGCCGATCAAATGGCCGCGCCAATGTTGCCGATCTATGGTCCGTCGCCCATCAAGTTGCCGAACCTGTCCCGCCTGGCCGACCAGGGCGTGGTGTTCGATGCCGCGTATTGCAACAGTCCGTTGTGCGCGCCGTCACGCTTTACCCTGGTGAGCGGCCAGTTGCCAAGCAAGATTGGCGCCTACGACAACGCGGCGGATTTCCCAGGGGACGTTCCGACGTATGCCCACTACCTTCGCCGCCTCGGCTACCGCACGGCGTTGTCTGGCAAGATGCATTTTTGCGGACCGGACCAGCTGCACGGCTACGAAGAACGTCTGACCAGTGACATCTATCCTGCCGACTACGGCTGGGCCGTGAATTGGGATGAGCCGGATGTGCGGCCGAGCTGGTATCACAACATGTCATCGGTGTTGCAGGCCGGCCCGTGCGTGCGGACCAATCAGCTGGACTTCGATGAAGAGGTGGTGTTCAAGGCCCAGCAATACTTGTTCGACCACATCCGCGAGGACGGCGACCAGCCGTTTTGCCTAACGGTATCGATGACACACCCACACGATCCGTACACGATTCCCAAGGCATTTTGGGATTTGTATGACGACAACGAGATCCCACTGCCGCAAACCCCGGCGCAGGCTGAACTCGATCCGCATTCCCAGCGCCTGCTCAAGGTCTATGATCTTTGGGATAAGCCGCTGCCTGTGGATAAGATCCGCGATGCTCGTCGAGCGTATTTCGGGGCGTGCAGCTACATCGACAGCAATGTCGGCAAGTTGCTGCAAACCCTGGAGGACACCGGGCTGATCGACGACACCATCGTCGTCTTCTCCGGCGATCATGGCGATATGCTCGGCGAAAAGGGTCTTTGGTACAAAATGCACTGGTTCGAAATGGCCGCTCGGGTACCGTTGTTGATCAGTGCCCCGGGGCAGTTCGCCAATCGCCGTGTCGGTGCGGCTGTGTCCACCGCCGACCTGCTGCCGACCCTGGTTGAACTGGCCGGCGGTACGCTGGAGCCAGGTCTGCCACTGGACGGCCGTTCGCTGGTGCCGCATCTGCAAGGGCAGGGCGGACATGATGAGGTCTTCGGCGAATACATGGCTGAAGGCACGATCAGTCCGTTGATGATGATCCGTCGCGGCCCGTGGAAATTCATCTATAGCGAGGATGATCCATGCCTGCTGTTCGATCTACGCAACGATCCCAAGGAGCAGCAAGACCTCAGCCAATCGCCCGAACATCAGTCACTGTTTGCTGATTTTCTCGCCGAAGCGCGGGCCAAATGGGACATTCCGACGATTCATCAACAGGTACTCGCCAGCCAGCGACGTCGACGTTTCGTCGCCCATGCGCTGACCCTGGGCAAACTCAAGAGCTGGGATCACCAGCCGCTGGTGGACGCCAGCCAGCAGTACATGCGCAACCACATCGATCTGGACGATCTGGAGCGCAAGGCCCGTTATCCACAACCCTGCCAATAAACCAATAACGTAAGGGGAAGCACATGCAAAAGTTATCCACAGTACTGGCCGCCGGGCTGTTGGCGTTGAGCAGTGTTTCGGCGTGGGCCGAGCAAAGCTGCGAGACGGTCAAAATGGCTGACCCGGGCTGGAGCGACATCGCTGCGACCAACGCCATCACCGGTTTCCTGCTGGAAGGCATGGGTTACAAGCCCAAGGTCGATACGCTTGCCGTGCCGATTACGTTTGGCGGCCTGAAAGATGGTCAGGTCGATGTGTTCCTGGGTAACTGGATGCCGGCGCAGCAGGGCTTCTATGACAAATTCGTGGCCAACGGTGATGTTACGCAACTGGCCAAGAACCTTGATGGCACCGAATTCACCCTGGCGGTGCCCGATTATGTCTGGGACGCAGGCGTGCATGACTTTGCCGACCTGAACAAATTCGCGGACAAGTTCGACAAGAAGATCTACGGCATCGGGTCCGGTGCCCCGGCCAACCTTTCCCTGAAAGAAATCATCAAGACCAACGATTTCGGCATGGGCGAATGGAAGCTGGTGGAGTCCAGCGAACAGGCCATGTTGGCGGAAGTCTCCCGGGCGGTGAAAAAACAGAAGTTCGTGACCTTCCTCGGCTGGACCCCGCACCCGATGAACGTGCAACTGAAGATGCACTACCTCAAGGGCGGCGAGAAATATTTCGGCGATACCGGCAGCGTGTACACCTTGACGCGCAAAGGTTATGCACAGGCCTGCCCGAACGTTGGCAAACTGCTGACCAACCTGAGCTTCACCCAGGAAATGGAAAACAGCATCATGGCTGAGGTGGTGACCAAGAAAGTCAGCAACGCCGACGCGGCCAAGGCCTGGATCAAGGCTAATCCGGCGGTGCTGGATAAATGGCTGGATGGCGTGAAGACCGTTGACGGTAAGGACGCGCTGGCGGCGGTGAAGGCCAAGCTCTGACAGCTGCGCCGGGCTCTTGTGGCGAGGGAGCTTGCTCCCGCTCGGTCGCGCAGCGGCCGCAGAATCGGGCCTGCTGCGCAGTCCAGCGGGAGCAAGCTCCCTCGCCACGTTGGTTCACCTGATACTCTTGCGCCAAACCCCATTCTTGAGGCCCCATGGCAATCCCCACGCGCCATTCGCTGTTTCCATTCCTGAGCTGGCTACCCCGGCAAACGCGCGCCAGTGTCGGCCGTGACCTGGTTGTCGGCCTCAGCGGTGCGATTCTCGCGCTGCCGCAGTCCATTGCCTACGCCCTGATTGCCGGATTGCCGCCCGAGTACGGACTGTACGCGGCGATCGTGCCGGTGCTGATCGCCTGCCTGTGGGGTTCGTCGTGGCATTTGATCTGCGGTCCTACGGCGGCGATCTCCATTGTCCTGTACGCCACGGTCAGTCCCCTGGCCGTTCCGGCAACCCAGGACTACATCACGCTGATCCTCTTGCTGACGGTCTTGGCGGGTATTTTCCAATGGCTGCTCGGGTTGTTGCGGTTCGGGGCGCTGGTCAATTTTGTCTCGCATTCGGTGGTGCTGGGTTTCACCTTGGGCGCAGCGGTGGTCATTGCCTTGGGGCAGCTGCCGAACCTGCTGGGCCTGGACCTGCCGAACGAAGCCACGGCGTTGAAAAGCTTGCTTATGTTGTTCAATCACATCGCAGCTGTGGATAAGCCTTCGCTGTTGTTGGGACTGGGCACCCTGGCGCTGGGCATTGTGCTCAAGCGCTTGCTGCCACGCTGGCCAAGCCTGTTGATAACTTTGGTCATCAGCAGCCTGGTGGTCTGGGTGTGGCCGGCGATGTTCGGGCATGTGGCGTTGGTTAGCGCCTTTGTCGGGCGCCTGCCGCCGTTCAAACCGCTGCCGCTGGACCTGGAATTGATCTTGCGCCTGCTGCCCGGTGCCGTGGCGGTGGGCATGCTCGGGCTGGTGACCAGTCTGTCCATTGCCCGGTCGCTGTCGGTCCGCTCCGGGCAGTTGCTCGATGCGAATCAGGAGGTGAGGGCGCAGGGTCTTTCCAATATTGTTGGAGGTTTTTTCGCAGGATCGTTGTCAGCCGGTTCCTTCACTCGCTCGGGCCTCAGCTACGAGGCTGGCGCCTGCTCGCCCCTGGCCGGGATGTTTTCGGCATTGTGGGTAGCGCTGTTTGCCGTTGCCGGCGCGAAATTGATCGCGCACATTCCGATTCCCGCCATGGCCGGCAGCATCCTGCTGATCGCCTGGGGCCTGGTGGACCATCGCGGCATCCGGGCTTTGTACCGGGTGAGTCGCTCCGAATTCCTGGTCATGGGCCTGACCTGCCTGGCCACGCTGTTGCTGGAATTGCAAACCGCTATCTACGCCGGCGTGCTCGCCTCGCTGTTTTTCTACCTCAAGCGCACCTCCCAGCCACGTGTACACCATAGCCGCGAAGGCGAGGCGGACATCTTGCGGGTGGGCGGCTCGATCTTTTTCGGCGCCAGTCATTATTTGCAGGTGCGTTTGCAGCGTATGCAGGCGCAACGGGTGGTGATCGACGCCCAGCAGATCAACTTCATCGATTATTCGGGCGTGGAAATGCTCCATCAGGAAGCCCGGCGGTTGCGTGGCCAGGGGCGTAGCCTGACCTTGCGTGGGGCAAGGCCGCAGGTGGTGGAGGAGTTGTTGAAGTTGGAAGGATCGGACAAATGCCCGATCCACTTCGAGGGTTGAAGAGTGGAGGAGCTTATGGCGCATAGGTCTGTAGGTTTACACACCTGTGGCGAGGGGATTTATCCCCGCTGGGGCGCGAAGCGGCCCCGCTTTCTGGGGACTGCTTCGCAGTCCAGCGGGGATAAATCCCCTCGCCACAACAGCCTGAAGCCTACTGTGCGAGCTGGCGGCGTAGCTCGGCCAGCACCGGCGCCGTATCCGGGCGTACCCCGCGCCACAGGTAGAACGCTTCGCCCGCCTGCTCGGCCAGCATGCCCAGGCCGTCCATCGCCATCGCCGCGCCATGTTCCCGGGCCCAGCGGCAGAAGGATGTCGGCTCCTTGCTGTACATCATGTCGTAGCAGAACGTCTGGCCCGGCTCGATCAGGCTTGCGGCAATCGGCGGTACATCGCCTGACAGGCTGGCGGACGTGGCGTTGATGACCAGGTCTACCGGCTCCTTCAACCAATCAAAACCACTGGCCGAGACCGGGCCCAGGTCGGCGAACAGCTCAGCCAGCAACTCGGCTTTTTCCACCGTCCGATTGGCGATGATCACCGACGCCGGTGCTTCGGCCAGCAGCGGTTCCAAGGCGCCGCGCACCGCACCGCCGGCGCCGAGCAAGAGGATGCGCTTGCCCTTGAGGCTGAAACCGGCGTTGACGGTCAGGTCCCGCACCAGCCCCGCACCGTCGGTGTTGTCGCCCAAGAGGCGGCCATCGGTCAGTTTGCTCAAGGTGTTGACCGCCCCGGCGCGCTGCGCCCGGTCGGTCAAGCTGTCAGCCAGGCGGAAGGCGTCTTCCTTGAACGGCACGGTGACGTTCGCCCCACGGCCCTCGCGGAAAAATTCCCGGGCGCAACCGGCAAAATCCTCCAAGGGTGCCAGCAACGTGCTGTAGTCCAGCACCTGCCCGGTCTGCTCGGCAAACAGGCGATGGATCATTGGCGACTTGCTGTGGCCGATCGGGTTACCCATTACAACGTAGCGGTCCATTGATAATCCCCGTTCAGACCGTGGCCAGCCAATCGCGATCCTGCAGGAAGTACTCGGTCAGGCGAGCCTCTTCGCTGCCCGGTTCGGCTTTCCAGTCATAACTCCAGCGGACCTGCGGCGGCAGGGACATCAGGATCGACTCGGTACGCCCGCCCGATTGCAGGCCGAACAGCGTGCCGCGGTCATAGACCAGGTTGAATTCCACGTAGCGTCCACGGCGGAACTCCTGGAATTCCCGTTGCTTGGCGGTGAACGGGTCGTGCTTGCGACGACGCACGATAGGCAGGTAGGCATCGATGTAGGCATCGCCAATGGCGCGCATGAAGGCGAAGCTGGTGTCGAAGTCCCACTCGTTCAGGTCATCGAAAAACAGGCCGCCGATACCTCGGGGCTCGTTGCGATGCTTGATGTGGAAATAGCTGTCGCACCAAGCCTTGCAGCGCGAATAGATATCCGGGCCGAACGGTTCGCAGGCTTGCTGGGCGATGCGGTGCCAATGCACGCAATCTTCTTCCACGCCGTAATAAGGCGTCAGGTCGAAGCCACCGCCAAACCACCAGACCGGCTCCTCGCCTTCCTTTTCGGCGATGAAAAAGCGCACGTTGGCGTGGGACGTCGGCACATGGGGGTTGTGGGGGTGGATAACCAGTGACACGCCCAGGGCTTCGAAGCCGCGCCCGGCCAGCTCAGGCCGGTGGGCACTGGCTGACGGTGGGAGACCGCTGCCGAAGACGTGGGAAAAGTTGACGCCGCCCTTTTCGATCACCGTGCCGTTTTCGATCACTCGCGTACGACCGCCACCTCCGGCTGGCCGGGTCCAGGCGTCCTCGACGAAGCGAGT
This sequence comes from Pseudomonas sp. E102, assembly GCF_052660185.1. Classification (NCBI taxonomy): domain Bacteria; kingdom Pseudomonadati; phylum Pseudomonadota; class Gammaproteobacteria; order Pseudomonadales; family Pseudomonadaceae; genus Pseudomonas; species Pseudomonas sp. E102. The sequence goes on along the minus strand of NZ_CP084025.1, from coordinate 4,874,220 downwards.
GCCACCGTCCTCGGTTTCCAGTGCCGCGCAGATGCGGTCTTGCAGGTCCAGCAGATAGGCTTTCACGGCCTCGGTGCGAGTAGTCATGACATCACCTTGATCAGGGCTACGCTGCTCGGCGTACAAGGCCGCCGGCAAAATGGGCGCACAGGATAACACCGCATCCGCCCACACCACAGTTGACGTGGATCAAGCTTAGGAGTCCGATAGCAGGCTTGGTAAAAGTCCCACGATAAGGAGAAAGTGAAGATGGCCAAACGCATCCAGTTCAGTTCCCACGGCGGCCCAGACGTACTTGAGTTCGTGGATTACCAGCCCGCCGAGCCCGGTCCGCAACAGGTCCGCGTGAGCAACAAGGCCATCGGCCTGAACTTCATCGACACCTATTACCGCAGTGGCCTTTATCCGCCACCGGCCTTGCCGTCGGGGCTCGGTGCGGAGGGCGCGGGTGTGGTCGAGGCCGTTGGTTCGGACGTCACGCGTTTCAAGGTCGGTGACCGCGTCGCCTACGGCAGTGGCCCGCTGGGGGCGTACAGCGATGTCCACGTATTGCCCGAGGCCAATCTGGTCCACTTGCCCGAGGCCATCAGCTTCGAACAGGCTGCCGGGGTAATGCTCAAGGGCCTGACCGTGCAATACCTGCTGCGTCAGACTTACGAGCTCAAGGGCGGCGAGACTGTTCTGTTCCACGCCGCCGCTGGTGGTGTTGGTTCCCTGGCCTGCCAGTGGGCCAAGGCCTTGGGCGTGAAGCTGATCGGCACCGTCAGCTCGGCGGAAAAAGCCGCCATCGCCAGATCCCATGGCGCCTGGGAAGTCATCGACTACAGCAAGGAAAACGTCGTACAGCGCGTGCTGGAATTGACTGACGGCAAGAAAGTCCCAGTGGTGTACGACGGGGTTGGCAAAGACACTTGGCTGACGTCGTTGGATTGCACGGCGCCGCGTGGCCTGGTGGTGAGCTTCGGCAATGCTTCTGGTGCGGTGGACGGCGTGAACCTGGGGATTCTCTCGGCCAAGGGCTCGCTGTACGTCACCCGCCCGACCCTGGCGACCTACGCCAACAATGCCGAAAACCTGCAGCGCATGGCCGATGAGCTGTTCGGGATGATCGCCAGTGGCAAGCTCAGCGTGGATATCAATCAGCGATTCCCGCTGGCTGAAGCGGCCAAGGCGCATACCGAATTGTCGGCGCGGCGGACGACGGGGTCGACGATCCTCCTGCCCTGATCCAGTGGTCGCTAAAAGACCGGTGGGAGCGAGCTTGCTCGCGATAGCGGTGTATCAGTCAACATCTATGCTGACTGACCTGACGCTATCGCGAGCAAGCTCGCTCCCACAGTTGCTTTGTGGTGTTCATAAATACTGCGTGAACACAAAACCCTGTGGGAGCGAGCCTGCTCGCGAAAGCGGTGTATCAGCCAACATTGATGCTGGCTGACCTGACGCCTTCGCGAGCAGGCTCGCTCCCACAGTTGATTGTGTGCTGACAAGAAGTCAGTCCGGGCGCACCACCTTGCCCGTCGCCAAATCACGAATCACGCTCGGGTTCTTGCGCCCGCCCAGGTTACCGCCCAGCACCAGGTCGAGCTGGCCGCGGAAATACTGTTCGACGCGTATGCGCGTGCGCGCCGCCGGCCGGCCTTGCGGGTTGGCCGACGTGGAGACCAGCGGGCCGATCAACGAGCACAAGTCACGGACGATAGGATGATCGCTGACCCGCAGCGCAACGGTGTCATGCACGCCGGTGATCCACTCCGGCAACAGATCCTGGTGCGGCACCAGCCAGGTATTGGGCCCCGGCCAGGTGCTGGCCATGCGGTCCATCCAGGTTTCGGGGAAGTCTTCGAACAGAAAGTCGAACTGGCGAATGTTGTCAGCCACGAGTATCAAGCCCTTGTCGGGCCTTCGGGACTTGATTGCCAACAGACGCTCCACCGCATCCTCGTTCCACGGATCGCAACCCAGGCCCCAGACCGCTTCGGTTGGATAGGCAATCACCGCCCCGGCGCGAATTTCTCGCGCGGCTTGTTGCACACGCCAACTGTTGACCATGAAACATTCTCCGCAACGCAAATAAGGCTGTGGGCAGTTTACCGATCTTCCCCATAAAACCTAGCGTGCGAACCAACGACCGTTGTCACAAATGGCGCGTCCCTCCAGTTCCAGCTCGGTCAACGCCGCCAGCACCTTGGGCAGAACCCAGCCGCTGGCGTCGGCCAACGCCTCGCTGCTTAGCGGTGCGGCATGCAGCAGGCGCAGCAGCGGATGGGTCACGGGCACAGGCTCGGCGGCCAGCGGCAGCCGCTGCCAACCGCGCAACGCTTCGAGAATGTGCTCGACAGTTTCCACCAGCGCCGCCCCGTCGCGGATCAGTTGGTGACAACCTCTGGCCCCAGGATGATGAATCGACCCTGGAATGGCATACACCTCGCGACCGTGTTCCGCCGCAAGACGGGCGGTGATCAGTGAACCGCTCGCGACACTGGCTTCGACCACGAGCACGCCGAGGGATAAGCCGCTGATGATCCTGTTTCGACGCGGGAAGTTGCCGGCGTTGGGCGCTGCGTCCAGCGGAAACTCCGATATCACCGCGCTTCCCTGGGCAATCATTGCCTCCGCCAGCCGTCGATTGCGCTGTGGATAAAAATTTTCGAGGCCGGTGCCCAGCACGCCGATGGTTTGCCCGCCGACCTCCAGTGCCGCCTGATGGGCAGCGGCGTCGATGCCCAAGGCCAGGCCGCTGGTAATGACAAAACCGGCGCCGGCCAGGCTTCGAGAAAACGCCGCCGCCGTATCCATGCCCGGGCGGGATGCTCGGCGACTGCCGACCATGGCCAGCTGCGGTTTTTCCAGGATCGAGGCGTCGCCCGCGACCATCAGCAGCGGGGGCGCGTCGCTGATCTGAGCGAGCAAAGCGGGGTAGTCAGGCTGGTCCCACATCAATAAATGCTGGGCCGGACCGTCTAGCCAGGCCAGTGCGTGGGCGGCACCGTCGCGTATTTGCGGGGCGCGTCGGGCCTCGGCGCACGTGGCCGGCAACCCCAGCGCCCGCCATGCGCTGGCCGGTGCGCTGATGGCTTTGGACGCTGAGCCAAAAGCCTCCATCAGGGTCATGAAACGTTTAGGCCCCAGTTCCGGCAAGCGATGCAAGCGCAGACGGGCCTCTAGTTCCGCAGGCGGAACCGAAGCAGATTCAGGCAATGGCATGTGATCAATCCTTGATCGTTATAGCCCCGTTCAAGCGGGAACAAGCTGTGGATAACTCTGTTGGTAACTTGTGAGACACGTTACGGATTGCGCACTTTGTCGAGTATCGCCAGCGATCGCGAGGCGTACAGCACCAGGCCATAACTGAGTTTGTCGTAGGTGCGGAATACCATCAGCAGGCCGGCGCGTTCGTCCGGGATTTTCACCGGTGCACCGGTGATACGGTCACGCACGGTTTCGCCGGTCTTCATCACGGCCAGAACGTTGCCCTCAACCAGCCCGTCGCGCCGCCCCTTGTTCAGCGTCACCACGTCCATCGCGCCGATCTGCGTTACGCCACGGGGTACGTCGAGGATGAGCCCCTGGATGTCCGATTTCGGCGCGCTGGGCATGAAAGTCGAATTGATCGAGCGCTCTTCGCCGCTGAACAGGCGATCGCCCAGGCGTACCTCTTGCGTGGTCCGTCGCAGGGCCAGTGTCGTGACATCGCCTTCGGTGGCAACGATTTCACCGCTGCCGATGTCATCGGCATTGATGCCCAGAAACTCCTTGGTCTCGGGATCGGTGTAGACCTTACCCTGGCGGAAGATGCCGTAGGCCGGCTGGCTTGTGTCGAAGTTGCCGCGGGCGAAGATCCGGTCGCCGGTGCCGCTGAGCACTCGTTCGGCGTCGCCTGCAACGACGTAGGGTGCCTTGTTGAAATCTTCCGCCGTGTCAACGATGCGGTTGCTCAGCAAAAAACTGTTAATGGCCTGCAGCGGAATGCTCGGGATCGCGTCAGCCACCGGTGAACTGCGAATGCGAGGCGACAGCTTGATGGTGCCGCGTGAGGTGCCGCGATTGAGGGTCAGGCGCGGCTGGCCGTTGATGTAGACCAGCGACAGGGTGTCGCCGGGGTAGATCAGGTTGGGGTTTTCGATCTGTGGGTTGGCCTGCCAAAGCTCGGGCCATTTCCATGGTTCGCGCAGGTATTTGCCGGAAATGTCCCACAGCGTGTCCCCCGTCACCACTGTGTATTGTTGGGGAAAACCTTCCCGAAGTTGCACTTGCCCGTGCGCGATACCGGCCGAAGCCAGGAGCAGCAGGGCGAGTAGTGATTTCCTCATGCGGTGAATCCCTTTATTATGTGCGTTCGCGTAAAACGCCAGAGCCCCCGTGGCTCGCTCTGTTTCAAGAGCAACGTTTTACAACGGTAGCCTGCATCCCAATACACGCCAGGCAAGCCACCCGACTTTACTTCACACGTGCATTTATCAAGCTTATGGCCATTTTGAACATTCTCGAATTTCCGGACCCGCGCCTGCGCACTATCGCCAAACCGGTGGCCGTAGTGGACGACGAAGTGCGTCAGCTGGTCGATGACATGTTTGAAACAATGTATGAGGCGCCAGGCATCGGCCTCGCCGCGACCCAGGTCAACGTGCACAAGCGTATCGTCGTCATGGACCTCTCCGAAGACCGCAGCGAGCCCCGGGTGTTCATCAACCCCGAGTTCGAAACGCTCACCGACGAGATGGAGCAGTATCAGGAAGGCTGCCTTTCGGTGCCGGGCTTCTACGAAAACGTCGACCGTCCGCAGAAGGTCAAGATCAAAGCCCTGGACCGCGACGGCCAGCCTTACGAGCTGATCGCCGAAGGCCTGCTGGCGGTGTGCATCCAGCATGAATGCGACCACCTCAACGGCAAGCTGTTCGTCGATTACCTGTCTAATCTCAAGCGTGACCGGATCAAGAAAAAACTGGAGAAGATCCATCGCCAGAACGCTTGATGCCCCTCTTCAAAGGCTTGCCGCGGCAAGCCTTTTTCTTTTTGCGACTGCTTTGTAACTGAGAGCTTCCCATGACTGAGCCACTGCGCATCGTCTTTGCCGGCACTCCCGAATTTGCCGCCGAACACCTCAAGGCCCTGCTGGCCAGCCCCCATGAAATCGTCGCGGTCTATACCCAGCCGGATCGTCCTGCCGGTCGCGGGCAAAAATTGATGCCCAGCCCGGTCAAGCAGCTTGCCTTGGAGCACGGCTTGCAAGTCCTGCAGCCGCCGACCCTGCGCGATGCCCAGGCCCAAGCAGAACTGGCGGCGCTGGAGCCGGATTTGATGGTGGTGGTTGCCTACGGCCTGATCCTGCCGCAAGTGGTGCTGGATATCCCGCGCCTGGGCTGCATAAACAGCCACGCCTCGCTGCTGCCGCGCTGGCGCGGTGCCGCGCCGATCCAGCGCGCCGTGCAGGCGGGCGATGCCGAGAGCGGCGTGACCGTCATGCGCATGGAAGCAGGCCTGGACACCGGGCCGATGCTGCTCAAGGTCAGCACCCCCATTGGCGCCGAAGACACCGGTGGCAGCCTGCACGACCGCCTCGCGCTGATCGGCCCGCCAGCGGTGGTCCAGGCCATTGCCGGCCTGGCCGCCGGCACGCTGGAAGGCGAAGTGCAGGATGACAGCCTCGCCACCTACGCGCACAAACTGAACAAGGACGAAGCCCGCATCGACTGGAGCCGCCCGGCCGTTGAGCTGGAACGGCTGGTGCGCGCCTTCAACCCTTGGCCGATCTGCCACAGCACCTTGAACGGCGAAGCCCTGAAAGTGCTGGCGGCCAGTTGCGCCGAAGGGAAGGGCGCACCGGGAGAAATCCTCAGTGCCAGCAAGGACGGCCTCGTTGTCGCGTGTGGCGATCAAGCATTGTGTCTGACACGTCTGCAATTGCCCGGCGGCAAGGCGCTGGGCTTCAGCGACTTGTTCAACAGCCGTCGTGAGAAATTTGCCGTCGGCACCGTCCTCGGCCAAGCGGCGGACGCTTCATGAACCCGCGTCTGGCTGCCGCCAAGGCACTTGCCGCGGTACTCAGCGGGAAAGCCTCGCTGAACAGTTCCCTGCCGACCCAACTGGACAAGGTCGAAGATCGCGATCGCGGCTTGACCCAGGACCTGGCGTTCGGCACCGCCCGTTGGCAACCGCGCCTCTCGGCCCTCGCGGCGAAGCTGTTGCAGAAACCGTTCAAGGCCGCCGATGCCGACGTCGAAGCGCTGCTGCTGGTGGGGCTCTATCAACTGCTCTACACCCGCGTCCCCGCCCACGCCGCCATCGGCGAAACCGTGGGCTGCGCCGACAAGCTGAAAAAGCCCTGGGCCAAGGCCCTGCTCAATGCCGTGCTGCGCCGCGCCCAACGGGAAAGCGAAACTCTGCTGGGTAAACTGGAACACGACCCGGTGGTGCGCACCGCCCACCCGCGCTGGTTGCAGAAATCCCTCAAGGCCTTCTGGCCCGAGCAATGGGAAGCCATCTGCGCGGCGAACAATGCCCACCCGCCGATGATCCTGCGGGTCAACCGTCGCCACCATACCCGCGATGCCTACCTGGCGTTGCTGGGCGAGGCGGGCATCCCGGCCATCCCGTGCCAGTACAGTCGCGACGGCATCGTGCTGGAAACTCCCGGCGATGTGCGTGCACTGCCGGGCTTCGCCGAGGGCTGGATCAGCGTCCAGGACGAAGCCGCGCAATTGGCCGCCGACCTGCTGGAGCTGGCGCCCGGCCAACGGGTGCTGGACGCCTGTTGCGCGCCGGGTGGCAAGACTTGTCACATCCTCGAGGCCGAGCCGAAACTGGCCGGCGTGGTGGCCGTGGACCTGGAAGCCAAGCGCCTGGTGCGAGTGAAGGAAAACCTTGAGCGCCTGGGCCTGGACGCCGAACTATTCGCCGCCGACGGTCGCGACACGGCTGCGTGGTGGGACGGGAAGCCGTTCCAGCGCATCCTGTTGGACGCACCTTGCTCGGCCACCGGCGTGATCCGTCGCCATCCGGACATCAAGCTCACCCGGCAGCCGGACGACATTGCCGCATTGGCCGTGTTGCAAGGCGAACTGCTTGATGCCATGTGGTCGACCCTGGACGTGGGCGGCATGCTGCTCTACGCCACCTGCTCGACTTTGCCGACGGAAAACACCGAAGTGATCGAAGCATTCCTCGCTCGCACGCCGGGTGCCCGTGAGCTGGACATTGCCACCCAGGCCGGCATCAAGCAGCCCCATGGCCGGCAGTTGTTGGCCCAGGAAGGCGGGCACGATGGGTTCTATTACGCCAAGCTGATCAAAATCGCCGCCGCACGCGGTTAAAACCGATTCGATAGGAGTGACTGGATGAAAATCATCATCCTGGGTGCAGGGCAGGTTGGCGGTTCGCTGGCGGAACACCTGGCCAGCGAGGCCAACGACATCACCGTGGTCGACACCGACGGCGAACGCCTGCGCGACCTCGGCGACCGTCTCGACATTCGTACGGTACAAGGGCGCGGCTCCTTGCCGACGGTATTGCGCCAGGCCGGCGCCGACGACGCCGACATGCTGGTGGCGGTGACCAACAGCGACGAAACCAACATGGTCGCCTGCCAGGTCGCCCACACGTTGTTTCACACCCCGACCAAAATCGCCCGGGTGCGCGAAGGGGCCTACCTGACCCGCGCCGACCTGTTCGACAACGAAGCGATCCCGGTGGACGTGCTGATCAGCCCCGAGCAGGTGGTGACCAACTACATCAAGCGCCTGATCGAACACCCCGGCGCCCTGCAAGTGATCGATTTTGCCGAGAGCAAGGCGCAACTGGTGGCGGTCAAGGCCTACTACGGCGGACCGCTGGTGGGCCAGCAACTGCGCCAATTGCGCGAGCACATGCCCAATGTCGAGACCCGCGTGGCAGCGATTTTCCGCCGTGACCGGCCGATCCTGCCCCAGGGCGACACCGTGATCGAAGCCGATGACGAAGTCTTCTTCATCGCCGCCAAAGCGAATATTCGCGCGGTCATGAGCGAAATGCGCCGCCTCGACGAAAACTACAAACGCATCGTCATCGCCGGCGGCGGCCAGATCGGCGAACGCCTGGCCGAAGCCATCGAAAGCCGCTACCAGGTCAAGATCATCGAGATGAACCCGGCACGCTGCCGCTACCTCTCCGACACCCTCGACAGCACCGTGGTGCTGCAGGGCAGCGCCTCCGACCGCGACCTGCTGCTGGAAGAAAACATCGCCGACGCCGACATCTTCCTGGCCCTGACCAACGACGACGAAGCCAACATCATGTCCTCGCTCCTGGCCAAGCGCCTGGGGGCCAGGAAGGTCATGACCATCATCAACAACCCGGCCTACGTCGACCTGATCCAGGGCGGCGACATCGACATCGCCATCAGCCCGCAACTGGCAACCATCGGCACCTTGCTCGCCCACGTACGCCGCGGCGACATCGTCAGCGTCCACTCCCTGCGCCGCGGCGCGGCCGAAGCCATCGAAGCCATCGCCCACGGCGACGCCAAATCCAGCAAAGTCATCGGCAAAGCCATCCGCGACATCGGCCTACCGCCCGGCACCACCATCGGCGCCATCATCCGCGACGAAGAAGTGCTCATCGCCCACGACGACACCGTGATCCAGACCGGCGACCATGTGATCCTGTTCCTGGTGGATAAGAAGCACATTCGCGATGTGGAGAAGCTGTTCCATGTGGGGTTGAGCTTCTTCTGATCCAGGCTGTGCAGTGGCAGTCATGGCCTCATCGCGAGCAGGCTCGCTCCCACAAAGGCTCGCTGTCGTTCACAAATATTGTGATCGACCGAGATCCACTGTGGGAGCGAGCTTGCTCGCGATAGCTATCTAACAGCCACTGATCAACCCCTGACACACCGATAAGGACGGCCCCCATGCTCGACTCCCTGGAAAAAATGCTCGCCAAGGGCGTGGACAACTCCCTTCTCCGCTTCGGCCTCGGCAAAGGCTACCTAGACCTAGGCGAATTCCCCCGCGCCGCCGAACACCTCCAACGCTGCGTCGAATTCGACCCCAAGTATTCCGCAGCCTGGAAACTACTGGGCAAGGCCCACCAAGGCCAAGGCGACGCCGCCGCAGCCCGCCAAGCCTGGGAACAAGGCCTGGAAGCCGCCCGCGCCCATGGCGACAAACAGGCCGAAAAAGAAATGACCGTGTTCCTCAAGAAGCTGGATCGCCAGCCCTGACTTCACACAAAACTGCTTTTGTGGCGAGGGAGCTTGCTCCCGCTTGAGTGCGAAGCACTCATAAATAATCAGAAATAAATCCGACTCTATAAAACGCTAGCGATCTATAGCTAAAGATAGTTAGTTGAGCTAGCTTCGGCTATCTTTCTATAGAATTTGCTAGTCTGTGAGGTCAGCATGGATCCCTACCGTAATCCGTTTGCGCCAGGCGCGGGCAGCAGGCCCCCTGAATTGGCGGGACGCGACTTGATTCTTGAGGCAGCAAGAATTGCCTGTGGACGAGCCCTCCACGGACGAAGTGCTCGTTCCATCATGCTCCTTGGCTTAAGAGGCACGGGCAAGACGGTCCTGTTGAATGAAATAGGAAGAATTGCCAAGGAAGAAGGTCTTCTCGTTTCCAAGGTAGAGTCGCCAGAACGCGAAAGCCTTGCACGTCTTCTTTATCCTGAAATGCGAAAGGTCATGCGCGCGCTTTCCAGCGTTGAGGCCGCCAAGCAAATTGCTAATCGTGGGCTGAAAGGACTCCGCAGCTTTGCATCAATCTTCAAGATCGATGTTGGAGGTATTGAGATTGGTGTCGAGCCTGAGCCTGGACTCGCGGATAGCGGAAATCTTCAATACGATCTTCCAGACCTTTTTACTGTGATAGGTGAAGCGGCACAGGCCGCCGGCAAAGGCTGGATTCTTCTCATTGATGAAGTCCAATACCTCACCGAAGCAGATCTATCGGCACTGATTGTCTCTATCCATCGCATGTCGCAAGAAGGGCTTCCGGTTCTGCTGGTCGGTGCAGGTCTTCCGCAAGTGGCTCGGCTGGCGGGTGAGGCGAAGTCATATGCCGAGCGGCTTTTCCTTTACCCAGAGGTGGGGGCGCTTGATCAACCATCTGCGACTCAAGCCGTTCAAAAGCCGATCTTGGAGGAGGAGGCTTCTATCGACGCTGCAGCGCTGGACAGCATTGTTGATCGGACGCAGGGCTATCCGTTCTTTCTTCAAGAGTGGGCATCCACGGCATGGAACATCGCCGAGGGGCCTGAAATTACGCTTGATGATGTCGACCATTCCTATTCCGAAACATTAGCCTCTCTTGATGCCGGTTTCTTCAGGGTCCGTATTGATCGGCTTACACCTTCTGAAGTGCAGTTCGTGAAGACCATGTCCGAGCTCGGCAACGGCCCTTATGCCATCGCTGATATTGCGAAGGCGATGGGACGTCCTCAATCATCGCTGGGACCGACTCGGGCCAACATCATTTCCAAGGGAATGATCTACAGCACCGATCACGGATATCTGAATTTTACAGTTCCCCTTTTTGCAGAGTTCATGCGCCGCCAGGAATGAAGGCCAGCAGTGTGTGGTGAGGGGAGGAAACCAGGGGGCAGGCCACGATTTGGGCTCACCCGTAATCGGACTGTCTCACAATCGTATCTTCCCCCTGTCCCTAGTAAAAGTCGTAATAAAGCGCCCACTCCCCAGTTTTGTTGTGCTTCCAGAACATCAGGCTCCCACTGTCGACCACGTTCAGATTGATCTTCGAGTCCGATGAGATCTGGAACACAAACTCGAAGCCTTCACCCGGATCAACACCCGACTGGCAAAACGAGGGGTAACCGCCGATCTTGTGTTCGTAGGTGTGGGTGACCAAGTCGTAATAGCTCTGGATCTTGCCCGCGCGCTCCAGCGTGAGGATTGCTTGCTCAAGGACTTCGGGGACACCACCGCCATCCCACAATGGAAAGTCCTCCGGCACCGCTAGCGCCGTCAGTGGGAAGGGTTTGAGGAATGTATCTGCCACCGGCAGAGACTTGCGTACCAACACATCATCCGGTCCATACTCGCGGATGACCCAATTATTTCCCATCGGCTCAAAGTGCTCGGGGAACGGGTTTGAAATGAACACCGTCAGCACACGAACCCCTGCTAGCAGAGGGCTCTTGATAGGCAGGGCGGGCAGGTAAAACTGCGCATATGGGAGCAACTGTTGCCCCGCCTGATTAGTGGGCATCTCTTCATCCGGTCGAAACAGGAAGACATTGCCCAGCCAGCTTTCTTCATCGGTGCCGGCAGGACGAAAGCCGCCGGCAATGAGCTTCACGGCGGGGCGGGCCAGACGTTGCTTGGTTTCCTGGATTTCCATGGCGATGTAAATCTCCTTTTTGCTACAGGTATTAAGGTCGTAGACTTGGCAGTGTACGAGAGTGGATAGCGGTGCTTTTCTGTCCGAGCTAGGCCACGTTAGCGTCCTTCACGGATAAGAGAGTGGACCTCCTCCCACTTCCCCGGCCAATGACTTTCAAGGGTTCCTAGCGTGCCTGAGCGTCATCGATACCGGATCGGCCAGTGGAAGGAAACGATAGAGCCCGAGGGCAAGGCTGCAAAGCCGGCGGATTCTGATGCAGTTGTAGGCAAAGGCGCGAGGATGCGTGGCTTGGAGGTGCGGTGGTTAGGTCCTGGCTTGACCCACAGAAGGTGGAGAAGCAGGAGCAAGCATCCATGTGAATGGTATTGAAGGGGAAATCTACGGAAAATAAACCTGTCCACTTTTCCAATGACCCTGCGCCGTCGGCCAAAGCAGGCAGCCGATGTGTAGTGGTCAACTAATCCCGGACACGACGTTAAGTTTTTCCTCGGCCCGCGCTGGCGGCAACCCATCGTTGAATTGGTGGGGCCGAATCCAGTTGTAGCGATGCATCAAAAAATGGCTGATATCACGTTGTGCTTCCTGTGCAGTTCGATAGCCCAAGGTCGGTATCCATTCCGTTTTCAAGCTGCGGAATACGCGCTCCATCGGTGCGTTATCCCAGCAGTTTCCTCGTCGACTCATGCTCTGATGCACGCGGTATCGCCACAATCGCTGGCGAAAGAGTCGGCTTGCATATTGCGATCCCTGGTCCGAGTGGAATATCAGATCCGAAGGCCTGCCACGCTGCTCGTAGGCCATATCCAGCGCCTTGATCACCAGTTCCGCGTCTGGCTTTCCGACAGCGCCCAACCCACGATCCGACGCGTACAAAGATCCAGGACGACAGCCAGGTAATGCCACTTTCCTTGCGCCCAAATGTAGGTGATATCGCCGCACCAGACTTGATTGGGGGCTGGCACATCAAACTCGCGGTTCAATGTGTTCGGGATATCGAGTCGTTCTACTGTGGCTCGTTTGTAAGCGTGGGAGCCAGGTTGTTTACTGACTAAAGCAAGCTCGCGCATCAAGCTGCGCACTTTGAATCGACCAAGCTGTTCACCGTCTTCACGCATCAGTGAAAGGATGCTGCGACTGCCCGCAGCACTGCGACTTTGCGAGAACAGCTCACTGACTCGGCTACGCAATCGAAGCCGTTCAACATCGGGCGTGCTGCGCCGCAGGCGCTGCGCGTAGTAGCACGAGCGGGTGACTTCAAACAGCTTGCACAGCCAATCAATCGGCTCATGGGCACTCAACTAATCAATCAGCGCAAACGCTCGTGATCTTCCGACATCAAGAGCGCGGTAGCCTTTTTTAGTATGGATTTTTCTCGCTCAAGCCGGGCGATCCGGGCTTCCAGTTCCTGAATTTTCTGCTGCTCTGGGGTCAGCGCCTTGCTCTGCGGAGTGACGCCTTGGCGCTCTTTCTGAACCTGGTCAACCCAGCGGCGCAACGCTGACTCGCCAATACCGAGTGAACGGCTGGCTTCGATGTAGCTGTAGTTTTGTTTGAGCACGAGGTCGGCAGCCTCGCGTTTGAATTCAGGAGTAAAGGAGCGGCGTTGTTTGGTCATCGGACACCTCGATCTGGCGAGCATTCTCGCCTAAATGGGTGTCCGGTTTCATTAGACCACTACAGGCCCCCCTTACGTGGCGGCATCTGTAGGGGTAGGTGTGCGCACGTATACCAATCAAACTCTACCCACCTACCATGCGGGCGACGTACTGGTCAGCATAGAGGCGCAGGTTAACGGCGGCATCGGCCCCCAACGCACCCTCTCGATACTGATCACCAAGACCTGACCGGAGACATACATGTCCGAAATTACTCAATTGGTCATTGCCTTGGTGTTGTCCTTTCTGCTTGATCGATTCCTCAAACCGTATCTGCTGCGCAAGTGGCTAGGCGTGGTGTTGGTGGCGGCGGGTGTGGTTGGCTGCTTTGTGGCAGGTCAGACTCGTGTGTTGGGGTTTGATCTGGGGTTGCTGTCGGTTTTTGCCGTGGTGATAGGGATGGGATTGTTCATGAAGCGGCGGCGGTTTGAGGAGGTTGGCTGAGGGGGGATGGCGGATGGATTAATATCAGGTAATAAATCCGTTCCCTTAAGTGGTCCCTGTGTATGCGCATTGCAGTGTTGGCCCTGGTCCTCACGCTGTTCGGCTGCGCTAGCGCGTCGGACCCGCCGAGGGGCGAGGGTGGCGGTTGGCGGTCCTTCTATGTGGTGAATCATGGCCTGCATACTGGGTTGGTGATTGCACGCTCCGATCTGCTTCAAGTGCTTCCCGCACTGGTCGAAGCATTCAGCGAAGGCGACTTCGTTGAGTTCGGCTGGGGTGACGAGGATTTCTACCGAGCCCCACAAGCCACCTTGAGCCTCGCCCTGGGAGCCTTGTTCGGGTCGACGGCAACCGTGCTGCATGCGGTCAAGATTGACGGGGACCCGAGGCGGCGTTTCGCCGCAAGCGAGGTCATCGAGGTGCGGGTGACGGAGGACGGCTACCGACGACTGCTAGCGTTCGTGGCCGGGACCTTCACCCGCTCAGCGACGGGCACCTTGGTGGTGCTCGGGCCTGGCCTGTATGGAGAGAGCCGGTTCTACCAGGCCGAGGGTCACTATTCGCTGTTTTATACCTGCAATACCTGGGTCGCAGAGGCGCTGGCCGCGAGCAACTGCCCAATGTCGCCCGTAGCGGTGATTACGGCGGGGAACGTCATGTCGCAGTTGCGCCGAGCGACAGCGGTCGGCGCTTTTTGCGGGCTTGCTCCCACAGTGGGCGGCGTTGGGCTCGGTGTTCGGTTCGACACATCCCCCCTCGTGTGGAAGTGAGAGCAAATTTCCCCTTCCTGGTAGCCAGTCCCTGTGGCGATTAAGGCGCTTGATGCCGACAGAACCGCTTCCAGATCTTTATAGCATCGTGTCAGTTGGTATGGATAATCTATCTGCGAATCATTAGCATTAGCGGCATTGGCCGTTTCCCCGCAGGTACTCACTCATGCTATTTCCATCTCGCCTTACGTTGCTCGCTGCGTGCTGCTCAGTCAGTTTTCTTGCCCAGGCGGCAGCGCCTATTGAATTGGGCGTGACCGACGTTACTGCCGATGCGATTAAAACCAATTCCAACACGTTATCGGCGCCCTATGCGGGGGGGCAGGTGGCGAGGGGAGGCCAGATGGGGGTGCTGGGCAATCAGGACAACATGGATGTCCCGTTCGTGATGACCAGTTACACCTCGCAGTTGATTGAAGATCAGCAAGCGGAAGACGTGGGTGATGTGCTGCTCAATGATCCGTCGGTGCGTCAGTCCTATGGGTTTGGTAACCAATCCCAGGTGTTCGTGATTCGAGGCCTGCCGCTTGCTAGCGACGACATTTCCTACAACGGGCTGTACGGTGTTTTACCGCGCCAAATTCTGTCGACGGATGCGATTGAGCGCGTCGAGGTGTTCAAGGGGCCCAACGCGTTCATCAACGGCGTCAGCCCGACGGGTTCGGGTCTTGGGGGCGGTGTCAATTTGCAGCCCAAGCGCGCGGAGGATGTCCCGACTCGTCGCTATACGCAGGACATCAGCACCGATGGCCGCATGGGCGAGCATTTGGATATCGGGCAGCGGTTCGGCGAGGACAATCGGTTTGGCGCCAGGTTGAACCTGAGCCAGCGCGAAGGTGAAACAGCGATCGACAACCAGGATCAGCGCACAAAGTTGTTCGTTGCTGGCTTGGACTATCGAGGTGATGACTTCCGCGTTTCCACCGATTTCGGCTACCAGAAACAGCGTATCAATGGACTGCGTAACTCTGTGAACATCGGCAACGCCACGCGCATTCCCACGGCTCCGGATGCGAGTCACAATTATGGACAGGACTGGACTTACTCCGAAACCGAAGACACCTTCGGCATGGTTCGTGGCGATTGGGACTTGAACGAAAACTGGACCGCCTACCTGGCTGGCGGTGTAAAGCACACCCGAGAAACTGGGGTATACGCCACACCGACGCTGGTCGGCAATAACGGTGTCGCGACGATCGGTGGCTCAGAAATTCCACACAACGAAGACAACACATCGTTTAGTGGCGGGCTGAACGGGCGCTTCAACACGGGACCTGTTTCCCACCAGGTTGCGATCGGCGGCTCAACGATCTGGACCGAGCAGGAAAACGCCTACACTTTCTATCGTCCCGTTACCGGCAACAGCAATCTCTACGACACCCCAACGCTACCCAAGCCGACCGCGGTGTCCAGCACCGGCGGTGAAATGGGCGATCCCGGGGTGACCGGCAAAACCCGCAACCGTAGCCTAGCGATTTCCGACACGTTGGGCTTGTTCGATGACAAATTGCTGGTCACTTATGGTGTCCGTCGTCAGCAGTTGCGTGTCGAAAACTATAAGTACGATGGCACCACCTCAAACGGTGTAGCCAATCCAGCAAACGACGGCAGCCGTAGCACGCTCTACGATGAAGCCGTTACCACGCCTGTCTACGGCATTGTCTATAAGCCTGTGGAGAGCGTGTCGCTCTACGCCAACCGAATCGAAGGCCTTGCAAAAGGGCCAGTGGCGTCCGGTTCAGGCATCACCAACCTGGGCCAAGCCTTTCCCCCGGGACGCACAAAACAGTTGGAAGCGGGCATCAAGCTGGACATGCAAACCTTCGGTGCCAACGTGGGTGTTTTCCGTATCGAGAAACCTTCCGATGGCTACGTCGACAACGCGCAGAACCTCTATGTGCGTGACGGTGAGCAGGTCAATAAAGGGTTGGAGATCAGCGTATTCGGTGAGCCCATCGAAGGTCTCCGGTTGATGGCCGGCGGCACCCGAATGACGTCCGAACTCAAAAACACTGCGGGCGGTTTCAACGATGGCAACCACGCCATTGGCGTGCCAACGTTCCAGCTCAATGCCAGCGTGGATTGGGATGTCCCAGGCATTGAAGGCGCCGCGCTCAGCGCCAGAATGTTGCGCACTGGCGGGCAGTACGCTGATCAGGCTAATAATCTGAGCTTGCCTACCTGGAACCGTTTCGATGCTGGCGCACGTTATAAGATGAAATTCGTAGAGAAAGACCTGACGTTGCGCGTCAATGTGGAAAACATTGCCGACAAGAACTACTGGGCCTCGGCGAACGGCGGCTATCTTTCGCAGGGTGATCCGCGGTTGGTGAAGTTTTCGGGGACTATTGATTTCTGATCAGAAGCGGAACGTGGAGCGTCCCTGGCGACATCCATGGGAGCAAAGCTTGCTCGGATAGTGGAGACCAGCCAAACCTGTATCGACAGACCTGCCCCAATCGCGAGCAAGCTTTGCTCCCACAGATTTCGGCATTTCTTCAGGTAAACCGCATCGTCTGGTTTTGCGACTGCTGCGCCCGAGACGTCGGACCGGCCGAGCGGGAGCAAGCTCCCTCGCCACGGGCGGTGTCTGGGCTGGCGTCATCGCGAGCAGGCTCGCTCCCGCAGGGGATTGAGGCTGTTGCAGATACTCTGTTCACCGCCGCCCGGTGTGGGAGCGAGCTTGCTCGCGAGGAGGGTGTCACATTCAATATTGATGCAAGCTGACCCGCCGCTTTCGCGAGCAAGCCCGCTCCCACAGTACGTGGCGTTGGGCTGGATGTTCGGATCGACACTAACCCCTGTGGCGAGGGAGCTTGCTCCCGCTGGCCTGCGCAGCAGGCCCCTGCATTCCCTCAGGCAACCGCATCGTTCGGTTTTGCGGTCGCTGCGCAACCGAGCGGGAGCAAGCTCCCTCGCCACGGGGAGATGCATTATCAGGAAGCAAGTGGCCTCGCCTTGGCTTCATTTGCGCTTGAGCATCTCAGGCAACTGCGCCACCAACTTCTGATTATTCAACGGCGCCCGAATAAACCCGCGTTGCTTGCCGTCCGGTCCAATTACGGCAAGGTTGCCGCTGTGATCGACGGTGTAGTTGGGTTTGCTGGTGTCCGCCGGGATGAACGGGATGCTCACCGCATTCGCCAGTTTCTGCAGGTCTTCCACCGATGAAGCGGTCAAGCCTTTGAATTGCGGATCGAAGTAACCCAGGTATTGCTTGAGTTGCTTGGGGGTGTCGCGGTTCGGGTCGACGCTCACTAATACGACCTGCAACTTGGCCACAGCCTCGGGCGGCAGTTCGCTTTTGATCTGGCGCAGTTGGGCGAGGGTGGTTGGGCAGATGTCCGGGCAGAAGGTGTAGCCGAAGAACAGCAGGCTCCACTTGTCTTTCAGCCCATCCATCGCCACGGGCTGGCCGTCCTGGTCGGTCATTTTCACATCCGGCAGGTTGCGGCTTTGCGGCAGCAGGATGATGCCGGCGTCGATCAATGCGGTCGGGTCACCCTGGCCTTTGCTGGACAGCACCTTGTTGATGGTCAGGCCGAGGATCAGTGCGATCACGGCCGCGAGGATGAAGACGGTTTTCTGGGTTCGAGTCATAGGCTCAACAGTAAGTAGTGATCAACGAGCAGGGCGATGAACAGCATGAACAAGTACCAGATAGAGTACTTGAACGTATTGATCGCCGCGTGCGGCCGACTGCCACGGTACAACACCACGGCCCATTGCAGAAACCGGGCACCCAGCACGAGCGCACAAACCAGGTAGATCAGCCCGCTCATCTGGATCACGAATGGCATCAGGCTCACCGCCAGCAGCACCAAGGTGTACAGCAGGATGTGGATCTTGGTGTAGTGCTCGCCGTGTGTCACCGGCAGCATCGGAATGTCGGCCTTGGCGTATTCCTCCTTGCGATGAATCGCCAGGGCCCAGAAGTGCGGCGGCGTCCAGGCGAAGATGATCAACACCAGCAACAGCGGTTCGGCGCTGACGTGTCCGGTGGCCGCCACCCAGCCCAGCAGCGGCGGAGCGGCGCCGGCGAGGCCGCCGATGACGATGTTCTGCGGCGTTGCCCGCTTGAGGAAGCCGGTGTAGATCACGGCGTAACCGAGGAGCGAGGCGAGGGTCAGCCAGGCGGTCAGTGGGTTGGTAAAGATCAGCAACATGGCTTGCCCGGCGACGGCCAGCGCCAGGGCGAAAGTCAGTGCAGCGGCGGGCGAGACCCGCCCTTCGGCCAGCGGCCGCTTATGGGTGCGGGCCATCACCGCGTCGATACGCCGATCCACCACGTGGTTCACCGCGGCCGCGCCACCTGCGCACAGCGCGATGCCCAGGTTGCCGAATACAAGGACCGTCCACGGCACTCCGGCGCGGGTCGCGAGAAACATGCCGACCAGCGAGGTGATCAGCATCAATACCACCACTTTGGGCTTGGTCAGCTCCAGGTAATCGCGCCAGATCGCCTGGCTGTGGCGTTCACCGGTCAAGGTTGCCATGGCATCTCTCCTTTAATCGTAATGGGGGCGACGCCGTGTTCAGGCGGATTGAAGCGCCAGCGCAGCGGGACGTGGTGCCGTACCCGGACCAGGCTGGTGCGGGCGTGATAATTGACCAGCACCAGGGTCAGCAGCAGGGCGGCGCCCCCGGCGTTGTGGGCCACGGCCACCGGCAGCGGCAGATGAAACACGACGTTGCTTATACCTAATGTAATTTGCGCGACCAGCGCGGTGAGGACCAGCCCCGCCAGTCGGGTCATGCCCACCGTCTTCAGTTGCCAAGCCAGCCCAAGCAGCACCACAGTCACCAGTAACGCGCCGATGCGATGGGTCACATGGATGGCGGTACGGGCGTCGCTGTCCAGTTGCCCGCCCAGGTAGTTCGGGCCGATGTGCTGGGTCAGGTGAAAGCCGTTGGCGAAATCGGCGGGCGGCATCCATTCACCATGGCAGGTGGGGAAGTCGATGCAGGCCACCGCGGCGTAGTTGGAACTGACCCAGCCGCCCAAGGCGATCTGGCCGATCACCAGCAGCAGCCCGGCCGTGGCCCAATGTTGCAGGCGCTTGGGCACGGTCAGCGCCGGCAACACGCCGGACAATCTCAGGGTAAGCAGAAACAACAGGCTCAACGTCGCGAACCCGCCCAGCAGATGACCGGTGACGACTTGAGGCCAGAGCTTCAACGTCACGGTCCACATGCCGAACGCCGCTTGCGCGAACACAACGGCGAGGAGAAACAGTGGCAATTTCAATGGCAAGCCAGGGTGACGACGGTTCGTCCAGGCCCGGGCGGCCAGCGCGGCAATCATCAGCGCCAATGCACCGGCGAAATACCGGTGGACCATCTCGTTCCAGCCTTTATGGGCCTCAACCGGGGCGTCGGGGAAATGCAATTCGGCATGGGCCAGTTGGGCTTCGCCCTTGGGTACGCTGATGAATCCGTAGCAACCCGGCCAGTCGGGGCAACCGAGGCCGGCGTGAGTCAGGCGGGTGTAGGCGCCTAACAGTACGACAATCAATGCCAGCAACGTGGCGAACAGCGCGAGGCGAAATCCAGGCTTGGCCATGTCGATGTCCTCATCCGATGTTCGAAAGTTTCAGCAGGTGCCGCAGGTCGTTGAGCAAATCCTTGCCCTTGACCCGGGCGTCGTAGCGCAGCACCAGGTTGCTGTGGGGATCGATGATCCACAGCTGGGCGCCGCCGGAACCCTGGGCGCCTTTCTGATAGGCAGGCAGATCCAGCGGGTAGCGTTGCAGCTGGGGATATTCGCGCTGCAGCTGGGCGTCGTACGCGCTGTCCAGGGGTTGCGCGATGGCCAGGGCATGGCTGGCGCGGCCGGCTTCGCGGCCCAGGCCGATCTGCACTTGCCGGGCCAGGTAGACCAACTGGCGGCAGTCCACCGAGCACTCTTGAGGGGCCGTCACCAGGATCTGCCAGCGCTGCTCGTCGGCCTGCACGCCGATGTCGGCGCGAGACTGGCCGTTGCCGATCAACTCGCCGTGGTAGCTGCGGCTGTCGGGGACCCAGAACTGGAATTTGTACATGCCGGTGGCGAGGATCATCGGGCCGATCACGCCCAGCACAATCAACAGCAATTGCACGCGGCCCTTGCGGCGGCTGCGTGCATCGGGCGCTTCAGACGTGTTGGTTGGATTCATGGTGCTTCCCATGGTGTCTCCCTGCGTTGTGCCATCCGAGATAGAGGAAAAGGCCGAACAGCGCCGCCGCCATGGCGAACCACTGCACGGCATAGCCGAGGTGTTTTTCCGGACCCATGGCAACCACCGGCCAATCGGTCTGGTAGGCGCCGGGGCCGCTTTGTTGTCTTAGTTCGTAAGCGAAGCCGCCACGGTCCAGTTCTGCCCAGAGTTTCTGCGGTTCGATGGTGGTGACCAGCCGCGGCCACGGTGCGCTTGCCGGGTCGGCGTGAAGTTGGAACGTGGCGCCGGGTGCGACGTAGACCCAGGCTTGAAGGTCGACAGTCTGTTCAGGTGTGCTGAAGACTGGCGGGGTGCGGCGATCCGGCCAGGGCAGCCAGCCACGATTGACCAGCAGCCAAAGCCCGCTGGCGTGATCGAGGAACGGCTGCAGCAGTTCGACGCCCACCTTGCCGTCGTGCTGGCGGTTGTCCAGGAGCAGGCTGTGCTCGGCGTCGAATTGGCCACGCAGGCTGACCGGTCGAAAGGCCGGATCCGTCGTTTCCGAAAGCTCGACGCTGTCCATCGGCTTGGCCACGCGGCGCTCGGCATAAGTGTCCATGAGCACACGTTTCTGTTCGCCCCGGCTCATTTGCCAGAACCCCAGGCACACCATCACCGGCACCAGCACGGCCACCACGAGTGACGGCACGATGCCCGGCCGGAAGCCTTTCATGGCGCCGCCCTAAGGCTAATGAACGGGATAGCTATACTCACGTGCATCGCGTCCCCCCGGAGTGTTTCCAATGCTCAAAGCAGCCATCGCCCTGATGCTGATCGCCACGGTTGCCAGCCTGTTCAGCGGCTTGTTTTTTCTGGTCAAGGACCAAAGCGATTCCAATCGCCTGGTCATCGCCCTGGCAATTCGCGTGGCCTTGGCCGCTGTGACCGTCGGCTTGATTGCCTGGGGCTTTTTCAGCGGCCAGTTGGTGTCGCATGCTCCTTGGTAAAGAGTCGCCCTGATAATGGCTGCCTCAGAGTATGTAGACGAAGAAGAACAAGCCGATCCACACCACATCGACGAAGTGCCAGTACCAGCTCGCGGCCTCGAAGCCGAACTGATGCTCGTTGTCGAAGTGCCCCCGCATGATGCGCATCAGCATCACGAACAGGATGATCGTGCCGATGGTGACGTGGGCGCCGTGGAAACCGGTGAGCATGAAGAACGTCGCGCCGTAGATCCCCGAGCCCAACGTCAGGCCCAGCTCTTTATAGGCGTGGATGTATTCCTCGGCCTGGAAGCCCAGGAACGCGCAACCCAGCAGCACGGTGATCGCCAGCCACACCTTCAATGCGCCGCGATGGCCTTTCTTCAGGGCGTGGTGGGCGATGGTCACGGTGACGCTGGAACTGACCAGCAGGATGGTATTGAGCAGCGGCAAGCCCCAAGGGCTGATCACGTCCTTGGGCGGTGGGAAGAGTTTGGGATCCGGGTTGTTCAACAACGGCCAGACGTATTCGAAGTTCGGCCACAGCATCTCCGACAAACCCTTGCTGCCTTCACCGGCCAGACCGGGCGCCGACACCACTCGTACGTAAAACAACGCGCCGAAGAACGCCACGAAGAACATCACTTCGGAAAAGATGAACCAGCTCATGCCCCAGCGAAACGAGCGATCGAGCTGCGCGCTGTACAGCCCGGCGCGGCTTTCCTTGATGACGGCGCCAAACCAGCCGAACAACATGTAGGCCACCAACAGGCCGCCGACGAAAAAGATCAGCGGGCCGTTGGAGTCCGGGCGTGCCGCCTTCAGGTCGTTGAACCAGGTCGCCAGCCCATACACCGTGACGAACATCCCGACCGTGGCGATGATCGGCCATTTGCTCTGGGCCGGAACGTAATAGTGCTCATGAGTTGCCATTTATTGTTCTCCTTATCGGGCACGCTATCGGTCAGTGTTTAGAGCCACCGGAGGATGACGAGCAGTGATATCGAACAGCGTGTAGGACAGCGTCAGATGCTTCACTTCCTTGGGCATGTCCCGGTCGACGATGAAGCGCATGGGCATCTCGATGCGTTCGCCGGGTTGCAGCACTTGCTGGGTAAAACAAAAACATTCGGTCTTGTGGAAATACGCCGCCGCCGTGCTCGGCGAGATGCTCGGAACTGCCTGGGCGCTCATCGGCCGGTCGGTGGGATTGTGGGCGACGAACACCATTTCGTTCACTGCCCCCGGCTTGACCACCAATTGATCGCCCTTGGGGTAGAAATCCCAGACCATGTCCACCGCGTTGGTCGACAGGAACTGCACCCGCACTTGCCGTGATTCATCCACCGTCTGCACGCCTTCGTACTGCCCACCGGTCTTGCCGTTGATGCCGAACGCCTTGCACATCACGTCGTAGATCGGCACCAGGGCAAACCCGAAGATGAACATGGCCACCACTACCAGCAGCAGGCGGGTGACCAGTTTCTTCAGCGAGATTGAATCAGCCATGGTTCCCGCTCCTCCCCGAGAACCCTGTGGGAGCGAGCCTGCTCGCGATGGCGGCGACTCGGTGTGTCATACACACCGCTATCGCGAGCAGGCTCGCTCCCACACAAGGCCCCGGTGTCATCTATTTCACTTCCGGCGGCGTAGTAAACGTGTGATAGGGCGCCGGCGACGGCACGCTCCACTCCAGCCCTTCGGCGCCATCCCACGGCTTGGCCGGGGCTGGCTCGCCGCCGCGGATGGTCTTGATCACGATGAACAGGAAGAAGATCTGCGTGGTGCCGAACATGAACGCGCCGATGGACGAAACCATGTTGAAGTCGGCGAACTGCAGGTTGTAATCGGGAATCCGCCGGGGCATGCCCGCCAGGCCCACGAAGTGCATCGGGAAGAACGCCATGTTCATGCCGATGAACGAGAGCCAGAAGTGCAGCTTGCCGAGGGTTTCGTCGTACATGTGGCCGGTCCATTTCGGCAGCCAGTAGTACGCCGAGGCGAAAATCCCGAAGATCGCGCCGGGCACCAGCACGTAGTGGAAATGCGCGACCACAAAGTAGGTGTCCTGGTACTGGAAGTCCGCCGGGGCGATGGCGAGCATGAGCCCGGAGAAGCCGCCGATGGAAAACAGGATCACGAACGCCACGGCGAACAGCATCGGCGTCTCGAAGGTCAGCGAGCCCTGCCACATGGTGCTGGCCCAGTTGAACACCTTCACCCCGGTGGGCACGGCGATCAACAGGGTCGCGTACATGAAGAACAACTCGCCCACCAGCGGGATGCCGACCACGAACATGTGGTGCGCCCAGACGATGAACGACAGGAACGCAATGGCGGCCGTGGCGTAGACCATCGAGGTGTAGCCGAACAATGGCTTGCGCGAGAACGCCGGGATGATCGAGCTGACGGCACCGAAGGCCGGCAGGATCATGATGTACACCTCGGGGTGGCCGAAGAACCAGAACACGTGCTGGAACAGCACCGGGTCACCGCCGCCGGCGGCACTGAAGAAGCTGGTGCCGAAGTGGATGTCCATCAGCATCATCGTCACGCAGCCGGCCAGCACCGGCATGACTGCGATCAGCAAAAACGCGGTGATCAGCCAGGTCCAGACGAACAGCGGCATTTTCATCAGGGTCATGCCGGGGGCGCGCAGGTTGAGGATGGTGGCGACCACATTGATCGCGCCCATGATCGAGCTGATGCCCATCAGGTGGATGGCGAAGATGAAAAACGTCACGCTTTCCGGCGCATAGGTGGTGGACAGCGGCGCATAGAATGTCCAGCCGAAATTCGGCCCACCCCCCGGTGTGAACAGCGTCGAGACCAGCATCAGGAACGCCGCCGGCAACAGCCAGAAACTGAAGTTGTTCATGCGTGGCAGGGCCATGTCCGGCGCGCCGATCATCAGCGGCACCATCCAGTTGGCAAGGCCGACGAAGGCCGGCATCACCGCGCCGAAGACCATCACCAGGCCATGCATGGTGGTCATCTGGTTGAAGAACTCCGGCTGTACGATCTGCAAACCGGGCTGGAACAGCTCGGCGCGGATCACCATGGCGAACGAGCCGCCCAATAGGAACATGGAGAACGCGAACCACAGGTACAGCGTGCCGATGTCCTTGTGGTTGGTGGTCAGCACCCAGCGCATCAGGCCCTTGGCGGGGCCGTGGGCGTGGTCGGCATGACCGTGGTCATCGATCACAGCACTCATGTCCTTTCTCCTTCGAACCAATGGGCTGGACGGCGCGGGGCAACGCGCCCCGACCGGTTGCGGGAACAGACGTCAGGCCGGCTCATTGGCTTTCCGCCTGTTTGAGTTCCAGCACTTCTTTAGGCGTGACCATGTCGCCCTTGTTGTTGCCCCAGGCGTTGCGTTCATAGGTCACGACCGCCGCGATATCGACTTCCGACAACTGTTTGCCGAACGCCGCCATGGAGGTGCCGGGTTTGCCATGGAAGACGATGTTCAAGTGATCCTTGATTGGCCCGGTGGCGATTTTCGAGCCCTTGAGCGCCGGGAACATCGGCGGCAAGCCCTGGCCTTCGGCCTGGTGACATGCCACGCATGTGGTGTGGTAGACCTTGTCGCCACGCTCGACGAGTTCTTCGCGCGTCCACTCCTTGCTGGTCAACTCTTTAAGCTGCGCGGCTTCGGCCTTGCGTTCGCCCAGCCATTTCTCGAAGTCGGGTTTGCTCTTGACCTCTACCACGATCGGCATGAAGCCATGGTCCTTGCCACACAACTCGGCGCATTGGCCGCGATAGATGCCGGGCTTGTCGACGCGGGTCCAGGCTTCGTTGACGAACCCTGGAATAGCGTCGCGCTTAACCGCGAAGGCCGGCACCCACCAGGAGTGGATCACGTCGGCGGAGGTCACCAGAAAGCGCACCTTGGCATCGACCGGCAGCACCAGCGGCTTGTCGACTTCCAGCAGGTAGTGCTCGCCCTTGGCGCTCTGGTTGTTGATCTGTTCGGCGGGGGTCGCCAGGTTGCTGAAGAACTCGACGTCCTGGCCCAGGTATTTGTAGTGCCACTTCCATTGATAGCCGGTGACCTGGATGTCGATCTCCGACTCGCTGGAGTCGTACATCTTGATCAGCGTGGCTGTGGCAGGGATCGCCATCAGAACCAGGATCAGGAAGGGCACGATGGTCCAGAGGATTTCGACGCGGGTGTTTTCGTGGAAGTGCGCGGCATTCTGGCCGGTTGAGCGGCGGTGCATCATCATCGACCAGAACATGGCGCCGAAGACGATGATGCCGATGACCACACAGATCCAGAAAATGGTCATGTGAAGGTCGAACACTGCATTGCTGATCTGTGTCGCTCCAGGCGCCATATTCACAGTCCAGGCCGCTTGCGCCTGACTGAAAATCGACCACAACAGGAGGCCCATCCATACGTGTGGATGTCGCGTCATTGCGGGTTCCCCTTATCGTTCTTGTTATCCCGTAGGCGTAACGCCTGCGGCAAGGGATCGGCTTTTCAGACTGCTTAATTGACTCGCCGCGCCTTGCTGCACATGCAATCGGGTGTCATCAGCTAACTCCATTCCAACCCGAGTATAGACAGCACCTGCAACCTCGCAACGCGACGGCGTAAATCGTTTGAAACAGCCGGGGCTTGCGCTAGAGCCCATGAATGGAGAAGGATGCGAACTGAGTGATGGCAAACCGATATAACGGCGACGTATCAGGAAAGGGGCGGTTATGAAAAATAGGTCTTAGGAGTCAATGCGCGCCAGCTAAGTTATGTCATTCCTATTTCATTGCCTGTTGTTTCCTGGAGTTGTCATGAACACCGCCGCATTGCGCGAGCAGATCCAAAAAGCCCTGCAACATGAGGCCGAGACCGGCCTGTTGAGCCGTCAGTTGACGGCGCAGTTACCAACGCTGCACCCCGCCATTCAGTTGCCGGATGCGAACGCCAATGACGTCCTGGCAAGATTTGTCGCCGCCTACATCAACGAAGTGCCTGACCTGCTGGATGCAGCCAATGTCGTTGCCAGGGAGGCGGGTATCGAGTCGCAAATCAAACCCGTACTGAAAATTGCCGAGCAGTATTTTCTCCAGCCACCGACCATCACGGCCGGGCATGTCGGGCTTAACAGCCTGCTCGACGAAGCCTATCTGGCGCACCGGTTCGTCGAAGAGGTGAACGACCTCTACATCAAGCATTTCGGCCAGCCGCTGATTCCGTTGGACATGACGGTCGCCAACCTGATCGCCCACCAATTGATCGGTGAGGCATTTGCCAACCAGCTCGATGCAGTGGTGCATCACACGTTCGATGAGATGCTCAACGACGAGACGTTTGCGTTGGAGTCGGTGGAAGCCTATCGCGAGAAGCTCAGCAGCCCGGAGACCGGCGCGGCCTGGAAGCGCTGGCCGTGCATGTCGCGTCGCTTGGGCGTGGGCCTGGAGCTGGATCAGCCGGCGGCTTGATCTGTCGGGGACACATAACTCCCCTGTGGGAGCGAGCTTGCTCGCGATTGCATTGGGTCAGCCACAGTGTAGTGGACTGACACGCCGCGATCGCGAGCAAGCTCGCTCCCACATGGAGTTTGTGGTCTTCAAGAATTATCTGCCCTACACCCAGCTCCTTTGGGAGTGAGCTGTCAGGCAGAGGCTGCGCCAACCCCCACCGTCGTGCGCAACCGCCCTTCCAACCGGCGCTTGAGCCCGCGGGATTCAATCAGCAGCTTCGAACCCTTGCTGGCGTTCGCCCGGCCCCATTCTTCGAGCAACTCCAGGCACGAGTGATCGATGTAGCTCAGATTATTGAGCGGCACATGCACCGTCGCGCCTTCGGGAATGGTACCCAGTACCTGGGTCAAGGCCGGAACCTTGAGGAAGGTTGCCGCACCCACCAATCGCAGTTCCATCTCGCCTTCCTGCGGCAGGTCGATCAGGCTGATTTTCAGGCGCGAAGCTTTCCAGGCCAGCTTCACCAGGGTCAGGCCGAAACCGACCAGTACACCGGTCAACAGGTCGGTGAAGATGATCGCCAGTGCCGTTGCGGCATAGGTGAACATGGGCATCCGCCCATAACGACCGAGGCTGCGGAACGCCTTGATGTCCACCAGCTTGAAACCGGTATAGACCAGCACACCCGCCAGGCTTGCCACCGGAATGCTTTGCAGCACGCTCGACAGCAACAGCACGAACAGCAGCAACCACAAGCCGTGGAAGATCGTCGACATCCGCGTGGTTGCGCCGGCCTGGACATTGGCCGAGCTGCGCACGATCACGCCGGTCATGGGCAAGGCGCCGAGCAGGCCGCAGAGCATGTTGCCGATACCTTGCGCCGACAATTCCCGGTCGAAATCCGCCCGTTCGCCGCTGTGCATGCGGTCCACGGCGGCCGCCGACAGCAGGGTTTCGGCGCTGGCGATGAAGGCGACCGCGAAGGCCGCGATCAGCAGCGTTGGATCGGCCAGGTTCAGCAGATCCGCCGGGCGCAGCCAGTCAATGGCTTCGGCCATGTTTTCCGGGACTTCCACGCGCTTGACCTGCAACGCCAGCAGCAGGCTCGCGACGGTTGCCAGGCCGACGCCCAGCAGCGCGCCAGGAATGAAGCGCAGGCTATGGGGCCGGAACTTTTCCCATAGCCACATCACCGAGATCGTCGAAAGGCCCAGCAAGCCGGCCTGCCAGCCGAACGACGGCAAGGCCTGGGCGACTGCCGCAGGGAATGCCGCGAGGTTATCCAGGCCGGAAGGCTTGGGCGCTGCGTCGAGCATCACATGGACCTGGGACAACACGATCAGCACGCCGATACCGGCGAGCATGCCGTACACCACCGCAGGCGCGGTGACCCGGAACCAGCACCCGAGGCGAAAGCGTCCGGCCAACAGTTGCAGAAGGCCGGCCAACAACAGGATCGGCCCGAGCATGGCCACGCCATGCTGGCGCACCAGTTCGAAAACCAACACCGCCAACCCGGCGGCCGGACCGCTGACTTGCAGCTTGGAGCCCGCCAGAAAACCCACCACCAAACCACCGATGATCCCGGTAATCAGGCCCTTGGCCGGTGGCAGGCCTGATGCGATGGCAATGCCCATGCACAAGGGCAGCGCCACGAGGAATACAACCACCGAAGCCAACAGCTCCCGTGGCAGAACAGCTTTTAATTGAGCAGCACGCATGGCGACTCTCCTGAAGTTTCTTCAGGCATGGCGAGGCCCTACCGCCTAAATAGCGGTAAGGCTGAACCATACAAGGATGATTAGGAGTGGTTTTAGAAGCGCGCTTTGGGCGTCGCCACCGGTATCGGATGGCTGCCATCGAGCGGCAGGAAACAGCCCCGGTCCGCGTCAAAGGCTTTGATCTCGCTGGTCTCGATGTTGTACACCCAGCCATGGATGAACAACTGGCCGCTGGCCATGCGAGAAGCCACCGAGGGGTGCGTTCGCAAATGCTGCAACTGCGCGATCACGTTCTCTTCGGTGAGGACGGGCATGGTCTGCTTCTCGTCACCGCACGGGCAGTTGTCATGGACCATGGTCTTGGCGACTTCGGCGTGGCGCAGCCAGGCCTTGACCGTCGGCATTTTTTCCAGGGTATCGGGGTTGAGCACGGCACGCATGGCGCCGCAATCGGAGTGGCCGCAGACGATGATGTGCTGCACGCCGAGGGCGAGCACGGCGTATTCGATGGCGGTGGAAACACCGCCGTTCATCTGGCCGTAAGGCGGAACGACGTTGCCGACGTTACGGGTCACGAACAGGTCGCCAGGAGAGCTATGGGTGATCAACTCGGGCACGATGCGCGAATCGGCGCAGGTGATGAACATCGCCCGGGGCTTCTGGGCGGTGGCGAGTTTCTTGAAGAGCTCTTCCTGCTGGGGAAAGATCTCGTGATGGAAATGCAAAAAGCCGTCAACAATGTGCTGCAGCGCTGCATCGGCGGTTTCCGCCTGGGGTTGGGCTGAAGCCGACGCAGCCAACGGCTGTTTATCCTTGTCACTCATGATTCATCCTCTTTGAGACGCCAGTGGCTGGTTAAAAAACATCCAGGTCGAAAGGCTCGACCCGTCAGTCACTCGATGAACAAGGTAGCGGCCGAAACTTAACTCAAACTGAATGGAAGGCTCTAGAACGCATATTACGAGGCGTAAACAAAGCGCCAGGGATGTTTACGCCGCGCCATCTCCAAAGATCAATTTAAAGCGAACTGTATTTAAATCAATGACATCTGTCGCCCCGGCGGACAGAAGGCATCGCAATCAAGATCGTAACCGTCGCGTCGATCCATTCCCAATCGCTTAATCGTTTTAGCGAAACGCTGCGCCAGTAGATCGGCAAACGGGCCTTCGCCGCGCATCCGTACGCCAAACCGGCTGTCGTACAGCTCACCGCCGCGACTCTGGCGCACCAGGCTCAACACATGGGCGGCGCGTTGCGGGTAGTGCGCCTGCAACCACTCCTCGAACAGCGGCGCCACTTCCAGTGGCAGGCGCAACATGACATAAGCGGCGGTCTGCGCGCCGGCGGCATGGGCTTCGGCCAGCAGGCTTTCGATCTCGCTGTCGTTGATCATCGGAATCATTGGCGCACACAGCACCCCCACCTTGATACCCGCCTCGCGCATGACCCTTATGGCCCGAAGCCGTGCGCTGGGCGCGGCCGCGCGGGGTTCGAGAATGCGCTTGAGCTCATCGTCCAGCGTGGTGAGGCTGATCATCACGTGTACGAGGCGTTGCTGGGCCAGTTCGGTCAACAGGTCCAGGTCCCGCAGGATCAACGAGCCTTTGGTGACGATGGTCACCGGGTGCCGATGACGCAGCAACACCTCGAGAATCCGCCGGGTAATGCGTTGCTCGCGTTCGATCGGCTGGTAGGGGTCGGTGTTGGAACCCAGGGCGATCGGCGCGCACTGGTAGCCGCGCCGGGCCAATTGTTGCTCCAGCACGTCGGCGGCGTTGGTCTTGGCGATCAGCTTCGTTTCGAAATCGAGCCCGGGCGACATGTCCCAGTAGGCATGGCTGGGCCTGGCATAACAATAGATGCAGCCGTGTTCGCAGCCTCGGTAGGGGTTGATCGAGCGATCGAAAGGGATGTCGGTGGAAGTGTTGCGGGTGATGATGGTCTTGGCGGTTTCGATGCGTACTTCGGTGCCCTGGGTCGGCGGTACTTCCTTGTACCAGCCATCATCCTCGGCCACCGAACGGCTTGGGGCGAAACGGTTATGCGGATTGGTGGCGGTGCCGCGGCCACGGGGCGGAAGAGGGGCGGACATGGGCAATACTCCGAAAGCTGTATGTGCATACAGTATTCGTTGATTGCTATTGCGGCCAGTGCCATTGGGCGGGTTCTATGGATAAGCGAGTCGCCTCAGCGCAACCCATAGTCCAGCACAATCCCCACGAAAATCGCCAACCCGGCCCAATGGTTGTGCAAGAACGCCTTGAAGCAGCGCATCCGATCCTTGCTGCGGGTGTACCAGAACTCCCAGGCGAAACACGCGGCAGCGGCCACCAATCCCAGGTGAAACCAGCCACCGAGCTTGAATGTCGACCCGGCCAGCAACAGGCAAGCCAGGGCCAGGCCTTGCAGCGTGAGGATGATCACCCGGTCGGCATCGCCGAACAGGATCGCCGTGGATTTCACGCCTATTTTCAAATCATCGTCCCGATCGCTCATGGCGTAATAGGTGTCGTAGCCCACCGTCCACAGCAGGTTGGCGATGTACAGCAACCAGGCGGCCGCCGGCAGATGGCCGGTTTCGGCGGTGAAGGCCATCGGCATGCCCCACGAAAACGCCGCGCCCAGCACCACTTGGGGGTAATAGGTATAGCGCTTCATGAACGGGTAGCTGAAGGCCAAAGCCAACCCGCCCAAGGACAACAGAATCGTCGGCGCATTGGTGCACAGCACCAGCAGGAAGCTCACGCTCATCAACACCGCGAAGAACACCAGCGCTTCCCTGGAGCTGATCTTGCCGCTCACCAATGGACGCTGTTCGGTGCGCTTGACGTGGCCGTCCACCTTGCGGTCGGCCCAGTCGTTGATCACGCAGCCGCCGGCACGGGTCAGTACCACGCCGAGAATAAAAATCACGATGTTGGCCAGGGATGGCGAACCCTCACCGGCGATCCACAGCGCCCACAACGTCGGCCACAGCAGCAGATAAATACCGATGGGCTTGTCCATGCGCGTCAGTTGCACGAAGTCCCAGGCCCGCGGATTGAGGCGGTTCAAGGATTTGAGCAGTTGCACGTACATCAGCAATTCTCCGAATAGGCGCGGGCGACTGTCCACAGGCTCGGCAGAAACACCTCCGCCACCAGTACGCTCAACGTGCCGCGATCAAAACGTGAACGACGGCCCCACAACGCGGTGGCGCGAACCTCTGCCGGCAACCATTCGCTCGGGTAGTGGCAGACCTCGATCGCCCGACGCTGGAACGCCTGGTCACAAAACAGCAGCTCGCCCAACGAGCGGCTGCCCAGTTCGTCCATCTGCAAGCCGTCGCCCTGCAACGCGCTGCGCGCCGCCACGCTGCGGGCAAACACCCAAGGCTGGCCGTGGCCGCGCAGGTACACCTCGCGCACCCAGCCCTCGCTGCCCTCGGCCAGGTCCAGCGCGGCACACTCATCGGCGCGCAACGGCTGCCAGCCTTCGAACAGCGGCGTCACGCTGAAGTGATCGTCCGACAGGCGGGTCAGGCGCCGGGTCAGGGAGCCTTCGTCAAACAGCCAGTCCATGACGCACGCATCCGGGCGGGGCGACAGCAGGTGTTGGGGCAGCCATTGGAGTGTAGGAAATATCGAATTTGTAGGCGGCACAGGGGTCTTGAATGGCAGCAAATGAGGCCGCGAGCTTACCATGCCGGTCGGCGATTTTGGCCGAGCCAACCCGCCGTCGCGCCGATGCCGCTTGCATCTGTCGCGACCGATCAGTACAAAACGGCCCTGAGCCGGAAAATACCGGCCAAGCCTGACATCTTGAGGAAGTATTGGAATGAAGAAGTGGCAATGTATTGTCTGTGGCCTGATCTACAACGAAGCTGACGGTTGGCCTGACGATGGCATCGCGCCCGGCACTCGCTGGGAAGACGTACCGCAAGACTGGCTGTGCCCGGACTGCGGCGTCGGCAAAATGGATTTCGAAATGATCGAAATCAACTGATCGTTTCACCAAACGGAGAGCAACATGAGCGCACCTGTCGTTATCGTCGGCACTGGCCTGGCCGGTTACAACCTGGCCCGGGAATTTCGCAAGCTCGACAGCGAAACCCCGTTGCTGCTGATAACCGCGGACGACGGCCGCTCCTACTCCAAGCCGATGCTCTCCACGGGCTTCGGCAAGAACAAAGACGCCGATGGCCTGAGCATGGCCGAGCCAGGCGCGATGGCCGAGCAACTGAATGCCGAGGTACGCACCCACACGCGCATCAGCGGCATCGACCCGGGCCACAAGCGCCTGTGGATCGGCGAAGAAGCAGTGAGCTATCGCGACTTGGTGCTGGCCTGGGGCGCTGAAACCGTGCGCGTGCCGGTGCAAGGCGACGCGGCGGACCTGATCTTCCCCATCAACGACCTGGAAGACTACGCCCGCTTTCGCGCCGCCGCCGCTGGCAAGCGCCGGGTGCTGCTGCTAGGCGCCGGCCTGATCGGCTGCGAATTTGCCAACGACCTGATCCTGGGTGGCTATGAAGTAGAACTGGTCGCCCCATGCGAGCAAGTCATGCCGACGCTGCTGCACCCGGCGGCCGCCGCAGCGGTACAGGCCGGGTTGGAAAGCCTTGGCGCGCGGTTCCACCTCGGCCCGGTGCTCAATCGCCTGCAACGGGTGGCCGACGGCTTGGAAGCGCACCTATCGGACGGCCAAGTGATCGCCTGCGACCTGGTGGTCTCGGCCATCGGTCTGCGCCCGCGCATCGACCTGGCGGCCGCCGCCGGCCTGGTGGTCAATCGCGGCGTCGTGGTGGATCGTCATCTGAAGACTTCCCACGCCAATATCTACGCCTTGGGCGACTGCGCCGAAGTCGATGGCTTGAACCTGCTCTACGTGATGCCGCTGATGAGTTGCGCGCGCGCCCTGGCCCAAACCCTGGCCGGCAACCCCACCGCCGTAGGCTACGGCGCCATGCCGATCACGGTGAAAACCCCGGTGTGCCCATTGGTGGTTTCGCCACCACCACGGGGTAGCGAAGGCGTGTGGAGCGTCGAAGGGCAAGGCGCCGATATCAAGGCCCTGTGCCGCGACGCCCAAGGCAATCTGCTGGGCTACGCCCTGACCGGTGCGGCGGTGATGGAAAAACTGGCGTTGAACAAGCAGCTTCCAGCCCTGCTGGCGTAAATACTGGCCGTTCTGTCACAAATAACCTGCTTTTGAGGGCACAAACCCCCGCCGGCCACTGGCGCCGGTTGCGGCCCCGTGCCATCCTCACTCCCGTCTGCCGCAGAGTAGAGCCTGCGGCGCCTTAGGGGGTGTTCCGAAGAGAACAGCCCGGACATAACAACAAAAAAACCGTCAAAGGGGCTTCATTCATGCGTAAACCAGAACTCGCTGCCGCCATCGCGGAAAAAGCAGACCTCACCAAAGAACAAGCCAACCGCGTCCTCAACGCCGTCCTCGAAGAAATCACCGGCGCCCTGCACCGCAAGGACAGCGTCACCCTGGTCGGCTTCGGCACCTTCCTGCAACGCCACCGCGGCGCCCGCACCGGCAAGAACCCACAAACCGGCGAGCCAGTGAAGATCAAGGCCAGCAACACCGTTGCGTTCAAGCCGGGCAAGTCCTTGAAGGACAGCGTTAACCCGTAATCGCGGCGAGTACCTCTGACGAGGGAAGGAAGCGGCAACAAAAAAGGCATACCGATGGTGATCGGTATGCCTTTTTTTTGTGGCTGGTGGATTGAAATCGTTCGTTAAGCCAACCCATGAATCCGTGGCGAGGGAGCTTGCTCCCGCTCGGCTGCGAAGCAGTCGTCGCTTTTGGAGCTGCCTCACGCTGGAGCGCAGCCCGGCCCAGCGGGAGCAAGCACCCTAGCCACAGCGATTGTGGTTTGGCGGCTATCGGGGATCGACGTTATCCAATGCACGGTTAGCCAGCAACGAACTCAGCTCGATCAATTGCTGGATGCCCAATAGGACATGGCGGTTGGACCCTTCCATATCGAAAGCCAGTTCATTGACCATCGCATCAGCTGAAGCGAGGGTTTCGCTGAGGTTGACCAGCAGGCATTCGTTGTCGATATCTTTTACGACGGTGAATAACTGGCCGGGTTGGATGGTTTCTTTAGGTCTTGGTGATTTGGGCTTTAGATGAAAATCCAATGCTCGCTTAGCGGCGTCGTCGAGTTTTTTGGCGTTAAGGCCGTCCAGATAAGGAGAGTTGGGATCTGCTTCTGGAGGGTTTGGAGTGATTTTGAACATAAGCTGGAATCCTTGAGTTAGGCCGCGACCTTTCCCTACTAAAAGAAGGGTGGCGGCTGTGCGCAGGTTAGTAGACCGGGGATTCCAGCATTGCCGGCGCGCCGAAGCGCCCTGCGCACAGTCACCATCAAGGACAGGAATTGAGATACCTGCTTGTTGAGGACTTATGCATCTTGCGGAAAAACCTCGGGCTACTAAACCCGACCACTGATGGGCAGTGGCAGGGAAAAGATAGAGCTCGGGAGCAAGGCGCACAAGCCGGCGAATTCTGGCGTAGTTGTAGGCAAAGGCGCAAGGCTGCGTAGCCGGATTGAGGCTCGTAGGTCTGCGATTAAACCTAGTGGCACTCCGTCGGGATTTGGCTAGGAAATCTGCTTCCGTGTGTCGACGATTGGATCAATTTTGAAACAAGTTAAGCCCCATTCGACCTATCAAAAATAAAAGTAGTACAAGAAAAAACTTTCTTATGAAACCACTCCCGTAGCGTAGCGCTAAAAAAACTCCAGTGAGCGATCCAGCGATATTGCACAGAGCAATAACGCCACCCACGGCCCACAAAACATTTCCAGACGGAACAAAAAATACTAGCGCTGCGGTAAAAGTAACCAAGTTGACCAGCTTTGCAGATGCAGATGCATTTAAAAAATCGAAGCCGAAATATTTAACAAATATGAAAAGCAATAGACTTCCGCTTCCAGGGCCAAAGACGCCGTCATAAAATCCGACCAAACCCCCGAACAACACTCCTAATAGAATCTCCCTGGTTCTGCAGTGTTTTCCGGTGTTTACTAGGCCGAGATTTTTTTCTTTGAAAATATATGCAGTCATCGCTATTAGAATAAAAAAAACAACAAACTCCATTATTTTCTTAGATACTACAGATACCGAAGCCGCCCCTAAAAAGGCACATATAAATGCCGAGGCCATCGTCGGAAGCATGAGCCTCCATATAATTTTTATTCTTTTCAAATAGCTAAATACTGAGGAAAGGTTGCCCGCCAAAACCGCTACTTTATTAGTCCCGAAAATTGTGGCTAGACTTTGCTGAGGTAAAGCATGTAAAAGCGCGGGAAGCTGTACGAGGCCGCCACCACCCACTGCCGCATCTATCAACCCTCCGCAGAAAGCGAAAAAGCCCAGCACTATCAAAGCGAATTCATAATCCATTCGTACTACCCTTTCGGAGCTTCCTTTCATAAAACATCGTATTTGTTCGCTTAGTTTAAATGCCGGGGTGCATTTATAATTCGCCGATTAGCATGATGCTGGGCATAAGAAACCAATCGGCGCGCTCCTGGTTGGGGCATGTTTTTGTGTGGTCGAATATTATGTTCGGTGCTAAATCTTATAATTTGCAACTGAGGGGTTTACGGGGCTGAGGTTAAAGCGCGATGCATAGCTTCAAAAGATCGTCCTACTCGTTCGTTGTAATTGAGCATAATACCTTTCAATCGCCCAATTTTAAAATTTAGGCCTACTGTGCGTCCATACGACTGCGCAGCGGCCAAGGCATGCAAACCATGCTTATTCTCCACGTCGCCAGAATGTCCCATTATGTACGCTTTTGCGTTACGAAAATCCTTAGCGTTAGTGCTCAGCGAAGGATCAATGCTGAATAGCTTGTCCTCTATTTTCTGAGCAATGTAGTTATACTCCTGCCCATTCCAAAGTTCTGATGCGATGGATACCATCATTGCATCCATAATGGATTCTTCATGTTCGACTGAATTCAGCGCCGATTTGTGTTCGGCCACTCCAGTTGCATATAGAAACTTCGAAAAATCGTTACACTCTTCAACTTTATATTGGTTTTCAACCCATGTTTTTGCGCCAAAGGCTTTGGCCATGTAATCATACATACCATCATGTCCCTGATGGCCGAGCCCAAAATGATCTTTAACGACTTCATGCATATGTGCCAAGACGTTGTGATAACCAGCTTGTTTCTCGATAGGAACCGATATCGCATCTGCTGATAATCGCATGATAATTTTGCCTGATACTAAGCTGGTGGTTCTGTGAGTTTCGTTCCACCCGTTAAAAAATTTCATAACTGAGGAATCGGCTGTGGTTTTGCATAGGAAAGCGTTAAAGGCATTTTCCGTATGGAATTGAGCTTCCTTTGTAATGGGGTGGAAAAGTACTTCAAGCATCGCGCCCTGCAGACCCGCTATGTCCGTAATCTGCGCCAGTATAGGTTCCCTTCTATGATCATCACATATAGCTCGTCCAGGTATTTTCAGGTTTTTTACATGCTTTGGCAGCGCCTCAATAAATATCTCACCAAAATCTCGCATGTACTTATGCTTATTTGCCTCAAAACGAATTTGCGATAATGCTGAGCTCATGGCAGTGTTTTTCTCCTTGAAAATTTACTAAATGATTCCTGATCTAAGCGTCCTGTATAAACCAGAATGTAAACATTAAACGACTTGCTCGTTCCCAACAACTGACTTATAGTGATTCTCTATTTCACTTTTAATGAGCATTAGCATGGAGCTTTCGCAGCTAATTATGTTCAAGGCTGTCGCCGATCAAGGTAGTATTATTCGCGCCTCCGAAGTGCTGCACTGTGTTCCGTCAAACATCACAAACCGAATAAAGCTTTTAGAAAAGGAGCTTGGGGTCTCGTTATTCATAAGGAAAGGTAGAGGACTAATCATTAGCCCTTCAGGGCGTTTATTTCTTGGCTATACTAATAAAATATTGTCGTTGTGTCAGGAAGCCCAGAGGGCTCTAAGCGCTGACTCAGAACCAACCGGAAGTTTAAAAATTGGTGCTATAGAGTCGTCCGCTACAGGTAGGCTTCCAAAATTGTTATCAAAATATCACTACACCTATCCTTCTGTGCAGATGCAATTTAGCACGGGGGAGTGGCCCAAACTATTAGATGATGTGGTTAATCATAAGCTGGATGGCGCAGTCATTGCTGTTACTCACCAGCATCCCGAGATTGATAGTATCGAAATTTATAAAGAGGAGCTTGTATTGATAGCTTCTCCAGCGACGGGGTTAATACATGAGCCAGCAAATTTGAACGGAATCAATATGTTTATGTGGCCAGAGGGGTGCCCTTATAGAAAGGCTTTGATAACGTGGTTGAATGCTCATGGTGTGTCTAGCTCCATAACCAGTATAGCCAGTTATGGAACCATTCTTGGTTGCGTGAGTTCGGGGGCTGGTGTTTCCTTAGTTCCGAGGGGGGTATTCGAGCAATTTAATCAGATCGGGAATATTCGAGGCTACGTTTTTGACGATTTACCCTCTGTACCTAATTTTTTTATTTGGAATAAGAATCTTGGGTTCCATAGTGCTAAGGACGCATTCGCGGCTTTATTAAGCGAAGAGCTGGGAGATTTATAGCTATTAACCAAAATTAATGGTCCGTTCGTTCGCAGTCAGGTTGGGGTGACGCCAGAGCCTTGAGCGCGTTTCGCGCTCTAGAGTCAACAACTGCCGAGTTTTTCCACGTCGCTAAAACGCCACTTAATACCGCCCTCACGCTTGAACAGCGCCCCAAATGATAAATGCCAAAGGGGACAGATTTATTTCTCCACATCCATTACACGCTGATAAGCCAGCGCACCCGGAACCCTTTCGACATGGCCGTGCTGCTCACCTTCAGAGTGTTGACTTCAGAGCGTTGCTGGTCGGCATTACGCACAACGCTGGCCTTTGATCCAGCGCGGCGAAACCTCAGCGCCGCGCAGTTGCGTGAGGTTTGGGCCGGTGGTTCGTTTTGGTGGTAGAGGGGCTGGTTGGTATTCCCGGAATATGTACTGGCTGTTGGGCCGCGATCGCGAGCAGGCTCGCTCCCACCGGGGGGCTTGGCTGGGTTGAGGTTTTGGGCGTGCTTGCGATCAGGGCTTGTTCGTTTGCCGTCAATTGGTTGAGGCCAGCGCCTTCAGCGCTGCCTTGCGCTCTACGGTTGGCAAGCGGCCGAGTTTTTCCACCGCGCTGTAAAACGCCAGCCAATCCTCGCCCTCACGCTTGAATAACGCCCCGAACGCCGGCACCCATTGGTCGTACAGGCCGAACGGCAATATTCGGGCGTTGTTCAGGGGCGCGTAGATCCAGGCGTCGTAGCGTTTGTCGCCGGCCCATTGGCTGTCGCGTAGGTGCGCGTAGTCGGCGCGCAGGCGTTCGAATTCCTCGGCTTTGCGTTGGCGCATCTGCTCGGTCGGTAGGGGTTGAGCGTAGAGGGTTTCCAGCCGTTGGCGGGTGTCGAGGATCAACTGGATGAACTGGTCGCGCTGGCGCAATCGGTTGCCGTTGTCCGGCGCCAGGCCGCGATGGGCGCGCCATTGGCGGGTGCCTTCCTGCTCGACGAAGGTGGCGAATGATTCGTTGAACTCCGTGTCGTCCTTCACGTAGACGCGTTGGTGCGCCAGTTCATGAAAGATCAGCGTCGCCAGGCGTTCGTCGCCCCAATGCAGCATCGAACTGAGGATCGGGTCGTCGAACCAGCCCAGCGTCGAGTAGGCCTCTACGCCGGCAATCGACACATCCATGCCTCGCAAACGCTGCAAAGCGGCCTCGCCCCGGGCGGCGCCCTGGCTGTAATAGCCCCGATACGCTACGCAACCGGCGATGGGAAAACAGTGGGTTAGCGGGGCCAGGGAAAACTCCGGGGTGGCGAAGACGTTCCAGACGACGAAGGGGCGGCCGATGTCCGCGTACAGGCGATAGCTCTGGTTGTCGGGCAGGTGCAGGTGTGTGCTGGCGAACGCGCGGGCCTCACGGGCCTGAGCCAGATGGGTGCGCAATCCGGAATCACGGGTGGGGTCGGCAATGACCCGGTCGATGGGCTCGCGTGCTTGCAGCAGTCGCCATTGTCCGCTGGCGAGCTGGCCGTAATAACCGACGCTTGTACAACCGTTGAGTAACAAAAGCAGGAAGGCCGGAAACAAAATCCTGAAAACACGGTCGAGTAACCGATGGCGTGAGCGCTGCCTGATCAATTTTGGAATCACCCTGGGAAGTCTGCCTCAAGACTATCTCGCCTGCCCGGAGCTTCGCTATGCGCGTGTTGATGCTGACAAGTGGCCTGTTGCTGCTGACCGGCTGTGCCGGTTTGCCCGATCCAGATCCCTCCCAGGCGTGGATTGACCTAGGTAACCATCGGGACACGGCGTTGCAAGCGTTGGAAGTCGATGACAAGGCATCCATCGACCGGCGTTATTTCGAGGTTCAACCGGGTAGCCATGAGCTGACGGTGCGTTATCAATTTGCCGTGGAGCCGGGCAACATCGGGCCAGATGCCGAGCCGCTGTGGCGCGATTGCCGGTTGAACGTAAAATTCAAGGATTTCAACGCGGGCCAGCGCTATCAGTTGCAAGCCGGCAGTATCGGGTTCCGGCCGTGGGCCAAGCTTTACGACCAGCAGCGCAAAGTGGTGGGCCAAGGCACGCCGGCAGGCTGCCAGCAAAGCTGATTGGCGCTATGCTCGGGGCCTGACTTCAGGAAATCATCATGCGCCTACCCACGTTGTTTTTGGCTCTTGCGACATTGAGCGGATGCGCGACGAGCCCATTGCCCGAAATGGACCCGAACATGGCCTGGGTCGACTTCGCCACCCCTATGCCGGGCGGCAAGCTGCTGATGGCTGAAAGCCTGGACGGCCAGCGGCTGCGGGACGGACGCTTTTTTCAGGTTTCACCCGGTAGCCACGAACTCAAGGTGCGCTTCGACTTCGAGGTGTTCGGGGCGGGCGGTGGGCTGGGCATGATGAACGACCCGAAGGAACGGCTGTGCTATCTGATCGTGCGCTACGACCATTTCGAGGCCGGCCAGCGTTACCGCCTGGAGGCTCGTAATCTGGCGTACTCCCCCAGTGCCCGGCTCTATAACGCCAAGCGTGAAATCGTTGCCGAGGATCGACAGGCCAATTGTTTGATGTAGCGCTGCCTAGCGGTCGTTCTTCTGGTAGATGATTTTCTTGGTGCCGTTATCGCAACTGCCCACCACCATGTTCTGGTCGTGGACTTCGTCGTTGGTGACGATTTCCAAGGTGTATGAGGACACGTTTGCGGCCTGGATCTTGGCTTCGATCTCTGCTTTCAATTCTTCGCAGGGCTTGGGTGCCGCGAGGGCCGATGTGGTCAGTGCGCAACCGATGACTGCCAAGGCCAAACGTTTCATGCTCGAACTCCTCAATACAGCGCGCACGCCTGTGCGCTGAAACTGCAGACCTGCATTCGACCACAGTTGCCTTCGGGTAAATAGCGGGTAAACCATAGAAGACCGCGGCCTCGGGAGACCGCGACCTTCTCGGTTCGTCAATTCACCAGGGTCGCGTCCAGGGTGATGTTGGCGTTGAGCACCTTGGAAACCGGGCAACCTTCCTTGGCCTTGTTGCTCAGCTCTTCGAATTGCTGTTGGCTGGCGCCGGGAATCTTGGCTTTGAGAATCAGCTTGATCGCGGTGATCGCAAAGCCGCCGTCGACCTGGTCCAGGGTCACTTCGGCGTTGGTGTCGATGCTGTCGGCCTTGAGCCCGGCGTCGCCAAGGATCATCGAAAACGCCATGGAGAAGCAGCCCGCGTGGGCCGCGCCGATCAGTTCTTCAGGGTTGGTGCCCTTGCCGCCTTCAAAACGTGCCTTGAAACCATAGGGCGCTTCGCGCAACACGCCGGTTTCCGTGGAGATGGAGCCTATGCCGGTCTTCAGGTCACCTTCCCAGTGAGCCGATGCTTTCTTGACGATAGCCATGTGTGCCTCCTCATGATTCGGCGCGAGGGTTCGCGCCTGGGTATTTTTCAGTGCCAGGATTGTGAGGATAGACCGGCCGATAAAGTTCACCCGGTCGATTAGTCGACTAATTTAGTAGGAAAATTCTTCGCTACTATTGAAACTCGGGTATATGCCCACATTCATAGGACACACCTAGAGAAACGGCAGGCTTTCGCCTACAGAAAAGCTCGTACGCCGTTGGAGATGCCGGCCCATGAAACAGCTGTCCGAAGTTAAATTTTCAACCCTCGACCTTGTGCCCGTCCGCGCTGACGGCAATGCAGCCCAGTCCCTGCGCAATTCCCTGGATTTGGCGCAGCACGTGGAAAAGTTTGGCTACACCCGTTTCTGGGTGGCGGAACACCACAATATGGACGGCATCGCCAGCTCCGCGACGGCGGTGCTGCTGGGCT
The DNA here is from genome assembly GCF_052660185.1 of Pseudomonas sp. E102. Lineage (NCBI taxonomy): Bacteria > Pseudomonadati > Pseudomonadota > Gammaproteobacteria > Pseudomonadales > Pseudomonadaceae > Pseudomonas > Pseudomonas sp. E102. The sequence goes on along the minus strand of NZ_CP084025.1, from coordinate 4,832,355 downwards.
ACCTGGCGGGGGGGACGTCGACCATCCGCGTCGGCTCGGGCGGGGTGATGCTGCCCAACCACGCGCCGTTGGTGATCGCCGAACAGTTCGGCACCTTGGAAAGTCTGTTTCCGGGCCGGATCGACCTTGGGTTGGGACGCGCCCCCGGTTCCGACCAGATGACCGCGCGTGCACTACGCCGCGAACGCTCCGGCAGTGCTGATGATTTCCCTGATGACGTGGCCGAGCTGACGCGCTATCTCGGCCCGCGTACCCCCGACCAACGCATCATCGCCATGCCCGGCACGGGAACAAATGTACCGGTGTGGCTGTTGGGTTCTAGCCTGTTCAGTGCGCAGTTGGCCGGGGAGCGCGGTTTGCCCTACGCGTTCGCCTCCCATTTCGCACCGCGGTTCATGCACGAGGCGATTCGTGTTTATCGCAATCACTTCCAACCATCGGCCGTACTCGACAAGCCGTACGTGATGCTCGGGGTGCCTTTGGTGGCGGCTGACACGGACGAGCAGGCCGATTACCTGGCGACGTCGGTGTACCAGCGGATCCTGGCATTGATGCGCGGCCAGAGCCTGGTGCAGCGCCCGCCGGTGGAAACCATGAATGGTCTATGGCTGCCCCATGAGAAGGAAGCGGTGGGGGATTTCCTTGGCCTGGCCATGATTGGCGGTCCTCAGAAGATCCGCGCCAGGTTGGAGGTGTTGATCGAACAGACTCAGGCCGATGAGCTGATCTTCACCAGCGACCTCTATGAGCACGCCGACCGCCTGCACTCGTATGAACTGCTGGCACAGGTCATGAAAGGCTGAGTCGCGGCCAATAAAAAGCCGACGCGATGCGTCGGCTTTGATCTGAGCGCGTTATCAGCCGCGTATGTAGACGATTTCTTTCGAACCGCCCTCACAGGTGCCGACGACTTTTCCGTCACCTGCACCTTTATCGACGATCTCCAGCGAATAACCCGACACGCCTTTGGCATCGAGCTTCGCTGCGATTTCGCTCTTCAACTCCTCGCATGGCTTGCCGGCCGCAAACGCAGTACCCGCAAGGCTCAGCAAACCCAGGGCCACCATCAACTTCTTCATCGCTCGCACTCCTCGGTCGGATCAGATAGGGAGGTTTCGTAAAGACGTGATGCGCCCAATAGCGCATCGCCATTCCCTATGGCACTCCGCCAGCGTGCAAGTTCAAAGAACTCAGCTGTTGGCGATCCGGAACCCAACCTTGATGGTCACCTGGAAGTGCGCGGCCCGGCCATTTTCGATGTGGCCCCGGGTTTCCGTGACTTCGAACCATTCCAAGTGCTTGAGGCTCTTGCTGGCCTCGGCCAGGGCATTGTTGATGGCGTCTTCAATGCTGGTGGGAGACGAACCGACCAGCTCGACTTTTTTGTACGTGTGGTGATCACTCATGACGTTCTCCTTGGTTGTCTTAAACAGCCTAGCAGCGATTTTTCGCCTTACATGTGGCGCCGTTTACGCTTGGAAAGTTCAGATTTAGTGCACTTTCCCAAACGGTCGCAGTCCCAATCCACACACGCTACTCAACCACTGCAGGAGAGAGCCACCATGGCCAGCACTTCGTTACGCAAAGCCTCGTTGCAAAGCATGGAAGCGGAGATCGAGAGTCTGCTCAAGTCGTTGGAAAGCCTGAAGGACGACGCGTCGGACGAGTCGCGTAGGACGCTCAAGTCGCTTAAGGCAAATGCCGAAAGCGCACTGAAACATTCTCGGCATCTGCTCAGCGATGCGTATGAAGAGGTGAAGGTGAAAACCCGCGAAACCGGGATTGCCACGCGCGACTACGCTCAGGAACATCCATGGACCACCGCTGGCGTTGCCGTTGGCGCACTGGGTCTGTTGGCCGCTTACTTGTTGTGCAAGCGCGGTAACTAGTTCGATGGGTTCAGCTCATGCCTGAGCCACTGCGCCAATTGCCGGGCGCGCCCGTCTGCGGCGCGCTTGGGCAACCATAGCGCCAGTCGTGCGGGGGTTTCACCGAACCCCCATGGCGCGACCAGGCGACCAGCCCGCAGGTCCTCGGTCACCAGGGGCTCGGGAGCGATCGCCACGCCAAGCCCGGCCACGGCCGCCTCCAGCAAATAATACAAATGTTCGAAACCTTGCCCTAACTTCAATGCCTGGGGTTCCAGGGCATTTTGCCGTGCCCAAGTGGGCCAGGCCTGGGGGCGTGAGGTGGTGTGCAACAGCGGTTCGCTCAGCAGCGCAGTGGCGGATGCATTGCGCAAGCGGGCAAAGCCCGCGTAGTGCGGGCTCATCACCGGCCCGATCCGCTCGCTGGCCAGTTCATACACCTGCATGTCTGCCGGCCAGGGTGGTTCGGCGAATACCAGTAGGGCGTCCAGCCCTGGGCGCCTCGGGTCGAGGTCGCCCTCACCTGCGGACAGGTGCAGGCGCAAATCAGGCAGATCGGCATTGAGCCTGCCCAGGCGGGGGATGAACCAACGCGCCAACAAGCTTCCCGAGCAGCCCAACACGAACGGGGCGTCCGCTGTGCTTTGGGTCAGCTCGGCGCAAACGGTGCGCAGGCGCTCGAACGCATCGGCGCTGGCGTCACGCAGGCGCAGTCCCGCATCTGTGAGTTTCAAGCCTCGCCCATCCTTGACGAACAGGCTGATTCCCAAGTGCTCTTCCAGCACTTTGAGTTGTCGACTAACCGCGCCGTGGGTGACGTGCAGCTGTTCCGCCGCCTGGCTTACGCTGTTCAGGCGGGCAGTGGCCTCGAAGGCACGCAGGGCGTTGAGCGGTGGCAGATCATGGCTCATGGTATTTGTGAGTTTTTCTGACGGGTTGCGGCGATCTTATCGGTTTTCAGAGCGATATGTCAGGGGTAGAGTGGGCTCATTGTTTTTCTACGCATTCGCCTGGAGCGCCCGATGACCCAGCCTACGACCCCTTTCAACCTGCGCAGCGGTCCCGATGCCAACGGCCTGTTTGGCGCGTTCGGCGGCCGTTATGTCGCGGAAACGCTGATGCCGCTGATCCTTGATCTGGCCCGTGAATACGAAACGGCAAAGGAAGATCCTGCGTTCATCGAGGAATTGGCCTACTTCCAACGGGACTATGTGGGTCGTCCAAGCCCGCTGTATTTCGCCGAGCGCCTGACGGAGTTCTGCGGCGGCGCGAAGATCTACCTCAAGCGTGAAGAACTGAATCACACGGGCGCGCACAAGATCAACAACTGCATCGGCCAGATCCTGCTGGCGCGGCGCATGGGCAAGAAACGCATTATCGCCGAGACCGGCGCCGGCATGCATGGGGTGGCCACTGCCACCGTGGCCGCTCGTTTTGGCCTGGACTGCGTAATCTATATGGGCACCACCGACATCGAGCGCCAGCAGGCTAACGTGTTTCGGATGAAGCTGCTTGGCGCCGAAGTCATCCCCGTGATCGCCGGAACCGGCACACTCAAGGATGCGATGAACGAGGCGCTGCGTGACTGGGTGACCAACGTCGACAGCACGTTTTACTTGATCGGCACTGTAGCCGGCCCGCACCCCTATCCAGAGATGGTCCGCGACTTCCAAGCCGTGATCGGCAAGGAAACCCGTGACCAGCTGCAAGCCCAGGAAGGTCGTCTGCCGGACAGCCTGGTGGCGTGCATCGGCGGTGGCTCCAATGCCATGGGCCTGTTCCACCCATTCCTCGATGACAAGAGCGTTGAAATCATTGGAGTCGAAGCGGCGGGCTACGGCATCGAGACCGGCAAGCATGCGGCGAGCCTGAACGGTGGGGTTCCAGGCGTGCTGCACGGTAATCGTACCTTCCTGTTGCAGGATGAGGACGGCCAGATCATCGACGCGCATTCGATCTCTGCTGGCCTCGACTACCCCGGCATTGGCCCTGAACACGCCTGGTTGCATGACATTGGCCGCGTCCAATACACCTCCGTCACCGATGCCGAAGCTTTGGAAGCGTTCCATAAATGCTGCCGCCTGGAAGGGATTATTCCTGCCTTGGAGAGTGCCCATGCCTTGGCTGAAGTGTTCAAGCGCGCACCAAACCTGCCCAAGGATCACCTGATGGTGGTCAACCTGTCCGGCCGTGGCGATAAAGACATGCAAACCGTGATGCATCACATGGAACAGTCCCAGCAGGAGAAACACTGATGAGCCGCCTGCAAACCCGTTTTGCCGAACTCAAAACACAGAACCGTGCCGCCCTGGTGACGTTTGTCACGGCTGGCGATCCGGGCTACGACACGTCGCTGGCGATCCTCAAGGGCCTGCCTGCCGCCGGCGCCGATGTTATTGAGTTGGGCATGCCGTTCACCGATCCGATGGCCGACGGCCCGGCAATCCAATTGGCGAACATTCGTGCCTTGGGCGCCCAGCAGAACCTGGCGAAAACCCTGCAGATGGTTCGGGAGTTCCGCAAGGACAATACCGAGACGCCGCTGGTGCTGATGGGGTACTTCAACCCGATCCATCGTTATGGCGTGCAGCGTTTCATCGGCGAAGCGCTGGATAGCGGTGTCGATGGCCTGATCGTCGTGGACATGCCACCCGAGCACAACAGCGAACTGTGCGAGCCGGCCCAGGCTGCCGGCCTGGATTTCATCCGTCTGACAACGCCAACCACCGATGATGTGCGTTTGCCGACCGTGCTCAACGGCAGCTCGGGGTTCGTTTATTACGTGTCGGTCGCGGGTGTGACCGGTGCCGGTGCCGCGACGCTGGAGCATGTAGAAGAAGCGGTGGCGCGTCTGCGTCGGCATACCGATCTGCCGATCAGCATTGGCTTCGGTATTCGCACCCCGGAACAGGCGGCAGCCATCGCCCGGTTGGCCGACGGCGTAGTGGTCGGCTCCGCGCTGATCGACCATATCGCCAGCGCCGATACGTCGGAACAGGCGATTGATGGTGTGTTGAGCTTGTGCGCGGCCTTGGCTGATGGTGTACGTAAGGCGCGTCTTGGCTGATTTGGCTCGCGCCAATGAAAAAGGGGTTCGGAACTGGGTTCCGAACCCCTTTTTGTTATCGCTTCAAGGCTTGGCAGTCACGGCAACTCCAACCCACCTGCGGCTTTGTGCAGCTTGCGCAGATGTTCGCCGATCTCCTTCACATTGGCCTCGCTCGCGGCGATTTCAGCAGCGCGGCTCGGTTCAAGCAATGCCCTGACTTCCTTATCCAGGTCGCCGGTCAGCGTTTGAAGCTGTTTCTGGCGCAGGCTGCTTTCCGATTCCAATCGCTGCCATTCGCTGGGTTGTGGCAATCCGTAGCCGCTGCTGCCCAGCAGTTCGGCTGGACGGCTCAGGAAGCCGCTATTGGCGAGAATCTGTTGCAACGTCGCGTTGGCTCTCTCCATGCCACCGTTTTGAAGCTCACGCGCGCCAAGGTAGCGCTGTTTGACTTCATCCTGGGCGAGCAGCAATTGCCGACGGAAACTGGCCTGTTCCAGCAATAGCAATGCCGCGCTGGTGCGCAGGTCGGCCTGTTCAAACCAAACGCGGCGTTCGGCAGCGTCCAGCGCGAGCCAGTCTTCGACGGTTTGTTGCCGTATCGGCAGGCGTTTTTTCAGAACGTCGAACATGGCTTGGTAGCGTTCGCGGAATGAGTCGAAGCGGTAACCCAGGCGCAAGGCTTCCTTGGGATCATCCAGCACACTGGTGTCGGCCAAGCCACGGCCCTTGAGCACTTCCAGCAGACCGTTGGGCATAATGCTGTCCAGGCCTTTGAGCTGCTCGTTATTACTGCCGCTGCGCAGCAGCTTCAAGCTTTCTACCGCGCAATTATTGGAGAGGAAGTAATAGTTGCCGTCATAGCTCCAATGCATTTCGGCGGCGTGTTCGACCGTTTCTTCGATTTCGGTGCGCGACAGCTTGAGGGGCACCGACGCCAGGCTGCGCAGTTCGGTCTTGGTGTACTCGTCGATGACCTGGGCCAACGGCAGTACGAACAGACGCGACGGGTATTTGCCCACCAGGCCATCCCAACTCGACAGTTGAACGTCGCCTACGAAGGCGCGGTACGACAGCACCAGGTGTCGGTCCAGATCCAATCGGCAATCTGGCCCACGTGGACGGCCCGGTGCGCATATCACCAGGCGGAGCATGCTATGGCCCCAACGGCTGACCCAGTTCTGGTTGGCTTCAGCCAACAGGTAGTCGATGGCATAGACGCGTTCCGGATCGACCTTGCCCAGTGGTGTCTTGGCAAAATCATTGCCGGCATTGAGAAAGGCGAACGACGTGGAGCAGGTGTCCTTGGCGGCGGGCGCCCAGCCAAAGTGCTCGCGGTAATAGCGATACAGCGCGGGACGTCGGCAGGCGTAGCTTGGATCGAGGAGGAAATACTCCATATTGACCGCGACGAACTCCTTGGGACTGCTCGTCTCATAAAGGTCCGGGCTGCGGGCAACCTGACGGTTGTGCTGCTCGCGTTCGCCGCGACGGCCCACATACTGCGGCCAGCCGGCGAGATCCAGCAGGCGAGGATCATCGCTGAGCGTGAAGCGCCGGTCGTTCTGGCCTCTGCACTCATCCGTCATGCCGATCAGCCCGGCGCTGCTGTTACGCCGAGTACAGCGTTGGATCAGCACACGTTCGGCATTTGGCCAAAGGCGCGAGCGGTCATAGATATGAGTCAGTTCGTGCAGCACGGTAGCGAGCATTTCGCGCCGCACGGTGCCGTGGGGGCGCAAGGTCTTTTGCTTGGCGGCGCTGCCATCGGTGAGGCTGTCCAGCAGGTTCCGGTTCAAGTCCAACTGCGACACCAATGAAGCCTGGCCGTAGGCGTTTGCGGGCATCCGATCGGTCCAGCCGACATCGATGCGCCGGTCCAGTCGCTCGATGAAGCGTGGCGGCAATGCCTGCATGGCTTCATCGAGCAGTGCCTGGCTGGCCTGTTGTTGTGCCGGGCTCAAGCCATCGCTATTGAGATGTAGCTGGAGACCGGCCTGGGCTGTGCCGCTCAGAAGCAGCACAACCCCGGCAGTCAGCCAGGCGGCCAGCCGCCTCACAATGCGAGGATTGCTTCGGCGAGAACCTGGTCGCTGGCGTCGCGGGCTTCCGGTACGCGGGTACGCAATGTCTGGAAGGCCGCTTCGAGATGAGCGCCACGAATCTCGCCGTTGCTGGCGACGAAGCTGGCAGCGTCATCGTGAGCTTCGCGGACAATCTTTGAGTCACGAATGGATGTGGTGGTGTCAGAGGTGAAATCAATCGAACGCTGGGAGGCGCGAACGATGATGTTACTGGTGGCTACCAGGGTATGTGCCTGGGCCACATCGGCCAACACCAGCAGGCCAAGGGCGGCAGCAATCAGCGGGCTACGCATGGAACGACTCCGGAGAATTAAAGATAGTTATTGGACGAGAATTGCCTGTGCCAGTTCAAGGTCGCTGGCGTGAAGTTTCGGCTGGTTCCGGCGCAGGTAGTCCAGGGCCGACTCCAATTGCGCACCTCGGAATTGTCCTTCGCTGGCAATGAACGCGGCGGCGTCATCACGAGCGGCGACGACCCGTTTATTGTCGAAGGGTGCGGAGGTCACCAGGCTCGTAGCGTAGCCACTGGCGACCACTTGTTGGGTGGACACATCGAAGGCATGGGCCGGGACAGACCAGCAAAAAACTGTGAATAAACAGGCGCTGTAAAGTTTTGAGTAAAAACGCATGGGACTCGACGGTTGTTGGCGAGCTTGAAGGCTAGCGCAAACCTGCGGGCCAGGGCCAGCGCGGAAACATCGGAGCACCCTTGGGTGCCCAATGTTTCATGTTGCATCAGATTACCAGGATGGCCTGTGCAAGCTGCGCATCGGTGGCGTTGAGCTGCGGTGCCTGCTGGCGGATGTAATCCAATGCACTCTCCAGTTTCACACCGCGGATAGCGCCTTCGCTGGCCACGAAGCTGGCGGCGTCGTCGCGTGCGGCTTGAACGATTTTATTGTCACGCAGTGATGAGGTTGCATCGGAGGTTACGTCGGACGTGGCCTTGAGGGCGCCGACAATGGAGTCGGTGGTGACGATGAAGCTGCTGGCGTTGGACTGGGCAGCTACGGCCAACAGCGCTACTGCGCTGAGCAGGCGAAGACGGGACATGATGGAGCTCCTTATATATGAGGTGATACCGGTGCCTGTAGCTGGAAGGGGAGACACATGCTCGACTCGCTTCGCCACGGTTGCATCAATATTAGGACAGATCGCGTTTGCTTACAGCTTTGTAATGGTCCTTGGCTCGACCCAAGGCAAGATAATCCCCATCCAACCAACTGTACTGGTGTCTTAATAGTTTTTGTATAACTGTTCTTCTTCCCGGTCTCAGACCGGTTCAGGCTCGAAAACGACAAGACCCGTCGCGGTTTCCCGCGACGGGTCTTGTTTATTCAATTCGGTGCTGGCGATGGACCCGATGGGTCAGGGCCAGCGACGCTGAATTAGCGCCAGAACGGCTTGCTCAGCTCTTCGTAGCGCTGTGCTTCGCTGATACCGGCATCTGCCAGCAGGCGCGAATCCAGACGGGCCAATTGATGGCGGCTGGCAATGCGGCGCTGCCACAACATCAGGTTAGCGATAACGCGAAGAGGCATGGAAGCCTGGTTTTTTTCAGCTTTGTCTTCGAAAAACAGCTCGGAACTGAGTGTACGTTCCATGGTTGACATCCTTCCGCTTGTGGCGGGATTAGGTAGTGGTTTAACTGGTGCCCATGATCCTCCCGTTTGGCCAGTCCCTGTAGATACAGTTCATCTGTATTGTAAGAGACCAGTTAACTGTTAAAAGGCGGTGTACTGGTCAATCTTGAGGCAACTGTATCTATCGGCACTAAATTGGTGCGTAATTCAGTGCCTGGCTGTGTTTTGTGGGATATGACTGTAAGAAATCACCGGTACAGAAGTACAGTTTCTGCAAAGAATCTGCCGAGCCCTTTGGATTTATAAAACTGTTTTAGTCCTAACGGTGATCCAGCTGTATCAAACCGCAAGCATGCGTCCGGTTGCTTCCAGGTTCATGTGCCAGCTGAGTACGTCCCGCAAAATATGCGGCGTATGTCCGCCCACGGCGCTTGCCGCCTGGAAGTACTCGTTCAATGCCTGGCGATAGGATGGATGCACGCAGTTTTCGATGATCGCCCGCGCCCGTTCGCGTGGCGCCAAGCCCCGCAAGTCAGCCAGTCCAATCTCGGTCACCAGGATGTCGACATCATGCTCGGTATGGTCCACATGGCTGACCATCGGAACGACGCTGGAAATGGCGCCGCCCTTGGCAATGGATTTGGTCACGAAAATAGCCAAGTGTGCGTTCCTGGCAAAATCCCCCGAACCCCCGATGCCATTCATCATTCGCGTGCCGCATACGTGAGTCGAGTTGACGTTGCCATACAGGTCGAATTCCAGCGCCGTGTTGATGCCGATGATGCCCAGGCGTCGCACTACCTCCGGATGGTTGGAGATCTCCTGTGGGCGCAGCACCAGTTTGTCCTTGTATTTCGCCAGATTCCCAAAGACATCCGTGTTGCGCCGAGCGGACAACGTAATGGAGCTGCCAGAGGCGAAACTCAGCTTGCCGGCGTCGATGAGGTCGAATGTGGAGTCCTGCAATACCTCGGAATACATGGTCAGTTCTTCAAACGGAGAGTCGATCAATCCGCACATCACTGCGTTGGCAATGCTGCCGATGCCGGCCTGCAGAGGGCCAAGCTTGTTGGTCATGCGCCCGGTCGCGACTTCTTGCTTGAAAAAGCTGATCAGATGGTCGGCGATGGCCTGGGTGTCGTCGTCCGGCGGCAAGACCGTCGAAGGGGAATCTGATTGTTGGGAGATGACAATGGCGGCGATTTTGTCCGGTGGGATCGGGATGGCGGTGCTGCCGATACGGTCGTCAACCTTCACCAGGGGGATCGGCAGGCGAGTTGGACGATAGCTGGGGATGTAAATGTCGTGCAGGCCTTCCAAATCTGGATTATGGGCCAGGTTGATCTCCACGATCACTTGCTTGGCGAAGATTGCAAAGCTGGCGGAGTTACCTACCGACGTGGTCGGCACGATATGACCTTGCTCGGTGATCGCCACCGCTTCGATCACGGCAATATCTGGCAACGTGAGCTGGGCGTTACGCATCTGTTCGACGGTTTCCGAAAGATGCTGGTCGATGAACATCACCTCGCCTGCGTTGATGGCCTTGCGTAGGGTGCTGTCCACCTGGAAGGGCATGCGTCGTGCCAGTACGCCAGCTTCGGTGAGCTGCTTATCCAGATCGTTGCCCAGGCTTGCTCCGGTCATCAGGCTGATTTTCAACGGCGTGACCTTGGCGCGTTCGGCCAGTGCGTGCGGCACGGCCTTCGCTTCTCCGGCGCGGGTAAAGCCGCTCATGCCGACGGTCATTCCGTCTTCAACGAGCAAAGCTGCCTCGGCAGCGCTCATCACTTTATTCAACAACGAAGGCAGGCGGATGCGATCACGGTACATGAATGGTTTCTCGGGCTGGAAGCTGGATGCGCAGTCTAGAGAATTCGCGCCGAGCCCGACCCGCTACAAAAGTCGCATTTGAGGCCTCTATTACGGGCGTTTCAGGCAAAACATCATTACCGGATCGGTAACGCTTTGCCTTGATACAAATCAAAACGCCCCGACAAGTCGGGGCGTTTTGATAAACAGCTGACGCTTATTCCACTGCTTTGACCATGTCTTCGATGACCTTCTTGGCGTCGCCGAACACCATCATGGTCTTGTCGAGATAGAACAGCTCGTTGTCCAGGCCGGCATAACCGCTGGCCATCGAGCGCTTGTTGACGATGATGGTCTTGGCCTTGAACGCTTCGAGAATCGGCATGCCGGCAATCGGCGACTTCGGATCGTTCTTCGCCGCCGGGTTGACCACGTCGTTGGCGCCCAGCACCAACACCACGTCGGCCTGGCCGAACTCGGAGTTGATGTCTTCCATCTCGAATACCTGGTCGTAAGGCACTTCGGCCTCGGCCAGCAGGACGTTCATGTGGCCGGGCATACGACCGGCAACCGGGTGGATTGCGTATTTCACCGTCACGCCGTGGTGGGTCAGCTTCTCGGTCAGTTCTTTCAACGCGTGCTGCGCCCGGGCGACCGCCAAGCCGTAGCCTGGAACGATGATCACCGTATCGGCGTTGGTCAGCAGGAAAGTCGCGTCGTCAGCCGAGCCGGATTTCACTGGGCGGGCTTCTTTGGAGCCTGCCGGGCCAGCAGCATCTGCGGCGTTGCCGAAACCGCCGAGCAGCACGTTGAAGAACGAGCGGTTCATCGCCTTGCACATGATGTACGAGAGGATCGCGCCGCTCGAACCCACCAACGAGCCTGCAATAATCAGCATCGAGTTGTTCAGCGAAAAGCCGATGCCTGCTGCGGCCCAACCGGAATAGCTGTTGAGCATCGAGACCACCACCGGCATGTCCGCACCGCCGATCGGGATGATGATCAGCACGCCCAGGACAAACGCCAGGGCCAGCATCAAGGCGAATGCGCCGAGGTTGCCGGTGAACATGAAAGCCAGGCCCAAGCCCAGTGTGGCGAGGCCCAGGATCAGGTTGAGCTTGTGCTGACCGCCAAACTGCACCGGAGCGCCTTGGAACAGGCGGAACTTGTACTTGCCCGACAGCTTGCCGAAGGCGATCACCGAACCGGAGAACGTGATTGCGCCGATTGCCGCGCCAAGGAACAGCTCCAGACGGTTACCCGCCGGAATCGAATCCCCCAATTGCTTGACGATGCCCAGCGATTGCGGCTCGACGACAGCGGCGATGGCAATGAACACCGCCGCCAGGCCGATCATGCTGTGCATGAACGCCACCAGCTCCGGCATCTTAGTCATCTCGACACGCTTGGCCATGATCGAACCGGCGGTGCCGCCGATCAACAAGCCAACGATGACATAACCAATGCCGGCGGTCGCCAGCTCGGCTCCCAGTTTGTAGATAAGTCCGACGGTAGTAAGCACCGCCAATGCCATGCCGAGCATGCCGAACAGGTTGCCGCGACGGGAGGTGGTAGGGTGCGACAGGCCTTTGAGGGCTTGGATGAAGCAGATGGACGCAATCAGGTAGAGCGTCGTTACCAGGTTCATGCTCATTACTTGGGCGCCTCTTCTTTTACGGCTTTCGGGGCTTTTTTCTTGAACATCTCGAGCATGCGGCGCGTCACCAGGAAGCCACCGAACACGTTCACCGCAGCCAGGGCCACGGCGAGAGTACCCATGGTCTTGCCCAGAGGCGTTACGGTCAGGGCGGCGGCGAGCATCGCGCCGACGATCACGATGGCCGAAATGGCGTTGGTCACCGCCATCAGCGGCGTATGCAGCGCAGGCGTTACGTTCCAGACCACGTGGTAACCGACATAAATGGCCAGCACAAAGATGATCAGGTTGTAGATACCGGGGGAGATAAGCTCTTCCATTGTCTGAATCCCTGCTTAGGCGTTTTTGCGGATGACTTGGCCGTCGCGGCACATCAGGCACGCTGCGACGATGTCGTCTTCCAGGTTCACGTCGAACTGGCCTTCCTTGGTGAAGACCAGCTTCAGGAAGTCCAGCAGGTTACGGGCGTACAGCGCCGAGGCATCGGCCGCGACTTCGCCAGCCAGGTTGGTCGGGCCGACGATGGTGACGCCGTTCTCGACAACCACCTGGTCGGCCACGGTCAGCGGGCAATTGCCGCCCTGGGCTGCCGCGAGGTCGATGACCACCGAGCCGGGTTTCATTTGCGCGACGGTTTCGGCGCTTAGCAGCGTCGGTGCCTTGCGGCCCGGAATCAGTGCCGTGGTAATGACAATGTCAGCTTGTTTGGCGCGCTCGTGCACAGCCTGGGCCTGACGCTGCATCCAGCTGGCAGGCATGGGCCGGGCGTAACCTCCAACGCCGACGGCGCATTCACGCTCTTCGTCGGTTTCGTAAGGCACGTCGACGAACTTGGCGCCGAGGGATTCGATTTGTTCCTTTACCGCGGGCCGCACATCCGAAGCCTCGATCACAGCACCCAGGCGCTTGGCCGTGGCAATTGCCTGTAGCCCCGCCACACCGGCGCCAAGGATCAATACTCGCGCCGCTTTCACGGTGCCCGCCGCTGTCATCAGCATCGGCATGAAGCGTGGATAATGATGGGCGGCCAGCAGCACGGCCTTATACCCGGCAATGTTCGCTTGAGACGACAACACATCCAGGCTTTGGGCCCGGGACGTGCGTGGGGCGGCCTCAAGGGCGAATGCGGTAATGCCGCGCTCGGCCAGCTTGGTAATGGTCTCGTTATTGAACGGATTGAGCATGCCCACCAGAACGCTGCCGCTCTTGATCAGCACCAGTTCGCTATCGCTGGGGGCGACCACCTTGAGGATCAGTTCGGCCCCGAACGCATCGCTGGCGCTGCCAATAGTTGCGCCCGCCGCTTCGTAAGCACTGTCGACCACGCTGGCCTTGATACCGGCGCCGCTTTGAACAGTAACCTTATGGCCTTGGCCGATGAGCTTCTTGATGGTTTCCGGGGTAGCAGCAACCCGTGTTTCACCCGTTTGGGTTTCGAGGGGAACACCAATGTGCACGTCAAATCTCCTGCGTGATCTTATTGAGTAAACCCAGGCACTTCGGATGGTGCGGCTGGGGCGGCCGATCAGCACGACCTCGCCTCTTCAGGCGGGGCGCGGCATTTTGCAGGCGAAAATTCTGCCCTTCAAGGGATTATGACGTGTGACGAAAAATTAACTACAAGTCACCCTGTGACCAAGTGTCGCAACCATCAGGTTCAATTGCCCGTGAAGCCTTGTTCTTAAAGGGATAGCCGGAGAATCGTCTTACTTTTTACATTGCCAAGGTGAATACGTAGGCATGCGTTGGAAATGTGGCTCAAAGCCACGTATTTAGCCGGTTGTGGAACGATTGTACTTCGTCCATAACAGTTTGGTTTTATGCGACATAAACTTATATCTGTAGCGATCCTAATAAACTGACTACGTAGTCAAGATCGCAATTTTGCATTGCTATTCAAGGAGATAGCCCTTGGCTTGGTTTACCAGCCAGTCGCGAAACGCCTGAAGCGAAGCAGATTTCACCTTTCGCTCGGGAATCATCAGGTAATACGCCTTGATGCTCGACAATGCATTGCGATTGGCGATTACCAAACGACCCTCCGCCAGTTCGCGCTGGATCAGAAAAGGCGGGATCAACGCGATTCCCATGTCATGCATGGCTGCTTGGGCCAACATCGAGAATAGTTCATAACGCGGGCCTGTCAGGTCCCGCGCAATGTTCAGCTCCTGCGAGCTGAACCATTGGCGCCATGCATAGGGGCGGGTGGTCTGCTGAAGCAGTGGCAATTGAGCAATAGCCTCCGGTGTCAGCGCCTTTCGGTTTCCCAGTAATGCCGGGCTGCATACCGGCATCGGGTTTTCGCCCATCAACTTGTGGGATTCGGTACCGGACCAATCGGCATCGCCGAAATAGATGGCGGCATCAAAATCGGTGTCGGCAAAGAGGAAAGGGCGTGTTCGGTTGGTCAGGTTGACCGTAACTTCGGGGTGCTGCTTTTGAAAATCCTTCAGCCGTGGCAACAACCATTGCGTACCGAATGTTGGCACTACCGCCAGCTCGATGACGTTCGCGCCGGTATGGCCCATGACTGACAGAGTGTCACGCTCGACCGCGTCCAGCTGCATGGCAATTCGACGACTGTAGGAAAGCCCTGCTTCGGTCAGCTTTACGCCGCGCCTTGAACGTCGAAAGAGTTCCACGCTCAGAAACTCTTCCAGGCTGGCAACCTGTCGGCATATCGCGCCCTGTGTGAGCGAAAGCTCTTGCGCGGCCTTGGTAAAGCTTTCATGGCGGGCCGCGGCCTCGAAGCTGACCAGGGCGGCGGTGCTGGGAATCTTGCGGCGCATGTACGGAGACCTCACTCGTGAAGGGCGTAAACGGCCTTTTCGCCTTTTACGGAGTGAGAAATTAGCACAACAACATGCGGAATCCTCGTTTGCTCTCGTAGGAAACCGCGCCTAGGATCAATCCACAAATTTTCATCTCATTGGCGAGGTTTCTCATGGCCGGTAAAGCGAGCTTCAACTGGATCGACCCACTGTTGTTGGATCAGCAGCTCACAGAAGAAGAGCGAATGATTCGTGACACCGCCGAACAATTTGCCCAGCAGAAGCTCGCGCCTCGAGTGCTGGAAGCGTTCCGTCATGAAAAGACCGACCCGGCGATTTTTCGTGAAATGGGCGAAGTGGGCCTGCTGGGGGCGACCATTCCCGAGCAATACGGTGGCAGCGGATTGAACTATGTCAGCTATGGCCTTATTGCCAGGGAAGTGGAGCGCGTCGATTCCGGCTACCGCTCGATGATGAGCGTGCAATCCTCGCTGGTCATGGTGCCCATCAATGAATTCGGGACCGAGGCGCAAAAACAGAAATATTTACCGAAGCTGGCTTCGGGCGAATGGATCGGCTGTTTCGGCCTGACTGAGCCAAACCACGGTTCCGACCCGGGCGCGATGATTACTCGCGCGCGGAAAGTGGAAGGCGGCTACAGCTTGACGGGTAGCAAGATGTGGATCACCAACAGCCCGATCGCTGACGTGTTTGTCGTCTGGGGCAAAGACGACGCTGGCGATATCCGCGGCTTCGTCCTGGAAAAAGGCTGGAAAGGCCTGAGTGCGCCGGCTATTCACGGCAAGGTCGGGCTGCGCGCGTCGATTACTGGCGAAATCGTCATGGACAATGTATTCGTTCCGGAGGAGAACATCTTTCCAGACGTCCGAGGCCTGAAGGGGCCGTTTACTTGCCTGAACTCGGCACGCTATGGCATCTCGTGGGGGGCGTTGGGGGCCGCTGAGTTTTGCTGGCACACCGCCCGCCAGTACACGCTTGATCGGCAACAGTTCGGACGCCCGTTGGCGGCAAATCAGTTGATCCAGAAGAAGCTGGCCGACATGCAGACGGAAATCACCCTCGCGCTGCAAGGCTGCTTGCGTTTGGGGCGCATGAAAGACGAGGGCTCGGCTGCGGTGGAGATTACCTCGATCATGAAGCGTAATTCTTGCGGTAAATCTCTGGATATCGCGCGCATGGCCCGTGACATGTTGGGCGGCAACGGTATATCCGACGAATTCGGCATTGCTCGTCACCTAGTGAACCTGGAAGTGGTGAATACCTACGAAGGCACCCATGATGTCCATGCGCTGATCCTGGGGCGCGCGCAAACCGGTATTCAGGCGTTCTATTAATAGGAGACCGGCGATGGGCGCGCTTTCGCATCTGAGGGTATTGGATTTATCAAGGGTCCTGGCCGGGCCTTGGGCTGGGCAGATCCTGGCGGACCTGGGCGCGGATGTCATCAAGGTCGAGCGCCCTGGCAATGGTGATGATACGCGTGCGTGGGGCCCGCCCTTCCTTAAGGACGCTTACGGCGAGAACACGACCGAGGCGGCTTATTACCTAGCGGCCAATCGCAACAAGCAATCGGTCACGATCGATTTTACTCGCCCCGAGGGCCAGAAGCTGATCCGGGAGCTAGCGGCGAAGTCCGACATTCTGATCGAAAACTTCAAGGTGGGTGGACTCGCTGCCTATGGCCTGGATTACGACTCGATAAAGGCTATCAATCCGCAGTTGATCTATTGTTCGATCACCGGTTTTGGCCAGACGGGGCCATATGCCAAGCGCGCCGGGTATGACTTCATGATCCAAGGGCTGGGAGGCTTGATGAGCCTTACCGGTCGACCGGAAGGGGAAGAGGGAGCTGGGCCGGTGAAAGTCGGTGTTGCATTGACGGATATTCTGACCGGCTTGTATTCGACCGCTGCCATCCTGGCGGCGTTGGCTCATCGCGACCATGCCGGAGGTGGGCAGCATATCGATATGGCTTTGCTGGATGTTCAGGTGGCATGCCTGGCCAACCAGGCAATGAATTACCTGACCACAGGCAGTGCGCCGAAGCGGTTGGGAAATGCGCATCCCAATATCGTGCCTTACCAGGATTTTCCCACAGCTGATGGTGACTTCATCCTTACGGTGGGTAACGACGGTCAATTTCGAAAATTCGCCGAGGTCGCCGGCCAACCGCAGTGGGCCGATGATCCCCGGTTCGCGACGAACAAGATGCGAGTGGCGAACCGGGCGGCACTGATCCCGTTGATTCGCCAGGCGACGGTATTCAAGACGACTTCCGAGTGGGTGGTTCAGTTGGAGCAAGCCGGAGTGCCGTGTGGCCCTATCAACGATTTGGCCCAGGTGTTTGCCGATCCTCAGGTGCAGGCTCGCGGGTTGGCGATCGAGTTGCCCCACCTGTTGGCCGGTACGGTGCCGCAAGTAGCCAGTCCTATTCGCTTGTCCGATACGCCGATTGAATATAGAAACGCGCCTCCCTTATTAGGCGAACATACGATGGAGGTGTTGCAGCGGGTACTGGGGCTGGATACTGCAGCGATAGCGACCTTGCGGGACTCCGGCGTCCTGTAGCCTCCCTTCAATATAGAAGGGCGCTTGCGGTCATTTGGGTATCTGATTGATAGAAAACAAAATAAAGGGTTGACGGCAAATTCTGGATGTCTATAATTCGCCCCACTTCCGGCGCAGTCGAAACGGAAAACTCCTTGAGTTTCAACGAGTTAACCAAGTTTCGGTAAGTGCTTTGCTTCAGTTCATCGAAGCGCGGAAGGAGTGGGTAGGCCGGTTTGTTGGGTGCTATCGACGGTTCGATCCTCTCGGTCGAAAGCGGTAAAAAAGAGGTGTTGACAGCAGCGAGTAACGCTGTAGAATTCGCCTCCCGCTAACGAGAGATCGAAAGCGCAAGTGGTTGAAGTTGTTAAGGATTTCCAAGCGAAACTTTGAAAACTTCTTAAAATAACCGCTTGACAGATACACGGGGCGCTGTAGAATGCGCGCCTCGGTTGAGACGAAAGGCTCAACCCACCGCTCTTTAACAACTGAATCAAGCAATTCGTGTGGGTGCTTGTGGAGTCAGACTGCTAGTCAACAGATTATCAGCATCACAAGTTACTCCGCGAGAAATCAAAGATGTAACCAACGATTGCTGAGCCAAGTTTAGGGTTTTCTCAAAACCCAAAGATGTTTGAACTGAAGAGTTTGATCATGGCTCAGATTGAACGCTGGCGGCAGGCCTAACACATGCAAGTCGAGCGGCAGCACGGGTACTTGTACCTGGTGGCGAGCGGCGGACGGGTGAGTAATGCCTAGGAATCTGCCTGGTAGTGGGGGATAACGCTCGGAAACGGACGCTAATACCGCATACGTCCTACGGGAGAAAGCAGGGGACCTTCGGGCCTTGCGCTATCAGATGAGCCTAGGTCGGATTAGCTAGTTGGTGAGGTAATGGCTCACCAAGGCGACGATCCGTAACTGGTCTGAGAGGATGATCAGTCACACTGGAACTGAGACACGGTCCAGACTCCTACGGGAGGCAGCAGTGGGGAATATTGGACAATGGGCGAAAGCCTGATCCAGCCATGCCGCGTGTGTGAAGAAGGTCTTCGGATTGTAAAGCACTTTAAGTTGGGAGGAAGGGCATTAACCTAATACGTTAGTGTTTTGACGTTACCGACAGAATAAGCACCGGCTAACTCTGTGCCAGCAGCCGCGGTAATACAGAGGGTGCAAGCGTTAATCGGAATTACTGGGCGTAAAGCGCGCGTAGGTGGTTCGTTAAGTTGGATGTGAAATCCCCGGGCTCAACCTGGGAACTGCATTCAAAACTGTCGAGCTAGAGTATGGTAGAGGGTGGTGGAATTTCCTGTGTAGCGGTGAAATGCGTAGATATAGGAAGGAACACCAGTGGCGAAGGCGACCACCTGGACTGATACTGACACTGAGGTGCGAAAGCGTGGGGAGCAAACAGGATTAGATACCCTGGTAGTCCACGCCGTAAACGATGTCAACTAGCCGTTGGGAGCCTTGAGCTCTTAGTGGCGCAGCTAACGCATTAAGTTGACCGCCTGGGGAGTACGGCCGCAAGGTTAAAACTCAAATGAATTGACGGGGGCCCGCACAAGCGGTGGAGCATGTGGTTTAATTCGAAGCAACGCGAAGAACCTTACCAGGCCTTGACATCCAATGAACTTTCCAGAGATGGATTGGTGCCTTCGGGAGCATTGAGACAGGTGCTGCATGGCTGTCGTCAGCTCGTGTCGTGAGATGTTGGGTTAAGTCCCGTAACGAGCGCAACCCTTGTCCTTAGTTACCAGCACGTTATGGTGGGCACTCTAAGGAGACTGCCGGTGACAAACCGGAGGAAGGTGGGGATGACGTCAAGTCATCATGGCCCTTACGGCCTGGGCTACACACGTGCTACAATGGTCGGTACAGAGGGTTGCCAAGCCGCGAGGTGGAGCTAATCCCACAAAACCGATCGTAGTCCGGATCGCAGTCTGCAACTCGACTGCGTGAAGTCGGAATCGCTAGTAATCGCGAATCAGAATGTCGCGGTGAATACGTTCCCGGGCCTTGTACACACCGCCCGTCACACCATGGGAGTGGGTTGCACCAGAAGTAGCTAGTCTAACCTTCGGGAGGACGGTTACCACGGTGTGATTCATGACTGGGGTGAAGTCGTAACAAGGTAGCCGTAGGGGAACCTGCGGCTGGATCACCTCCTTAATCGACGACAGCAGCGGCTCCATGAGCTCCCACACGAATTGCTTGATTCATTGAAGAAGACGATTGGGTCTGTAGCTCAGTTGGTTAGAGCGCACCCCTGATAAGGGTGAGGTCGGCAGTTCGAATCTGCCCAGACCCACCAATTTCATGGTGTACCCTGTAGCGATACGGGGCCATAGCTCAGCTGGGAGAGCGCCTGCCTTGCACGCAGGAGGTCAGCGGTTCGATCCCGCTTGGCTCCACCATTACAGATTGGTTCCAACGTTTAAAGCTTAGAAATGAGCATTCCATCCGCGGGATGATGAATGTTGATTTCTAGTCTTTTGATTAGATCGTTCTTTAAAAATTTGGGTATGTGATAGAAAGATAGACTGAACGTTACTTTCACTGGTAACGGATCAGGCTAAGGTAAAATTTGTGAGTGGCTCTTAGAGCCAGATCGAATTTTCGGCGAATGTCGTCTTCACAGTATAACCAGATTGCTTGGGGTTATATGGTCAAGTGAAGAAGCGCATACGGTGGATGCCTTGGCAGTCAGAGGCGATGAAAGACGTGGTAGCCTGCGAAAAGCTTCGGGGAGTCGGCAAACAGACTGTGATCCGGAGATGTCTGAATGGGGGAACCCAGCCATCATAAGATGGTTATCTTGTACTGAATACATAGGTGCAAGAGGCGAACCAGGGGAACTGAAACATCTAAGTACCCTGAGGAAAAGAAATCAACCGAGATTCCCTTAGTAGTGGCGAGCGAACGGGGACTAGCCCTTAAGCTTCTTTGATTTTAGCGGAACGCTCTGGAAAGTGCGGCCATAGTGGGTGATAGCCCTGTACGCGAAAGGATCTTAGAAGTGAAATCGAGTAGGACGGAGCACGAGAAACTTTGTCTGAATATGGGGGGACCATCCTCCAAGGCTAAATACTACTGACTGACCGATAGTGAACTAGTACCGTGAGGGAAAGGCGAAAAGAACCCCGGAGAGGGGAGTGAAATAGATCCTGAAACCGTATGCGTACAAGCAGTGGGAGCCCACTTTGTTGGGTGACTGCGTACCTTTTGTATAATGGGTCAGCGACTTATTTTCAGTGGCGAGCTTAACCGAATAGGGGAGGCGTAGCGAAAGCGAGTCTTAATAGGGCGTCTAGTCGCTGGGAATAGACCCGAAACCGGGCGATCTATCCATGGGCAGGTTGAAGGTTAGGTAACACTGACTGGAGGACCGAACCGACTACCGTTGAAAAGTTAGCGGATGACCTGTGGATCGGAGTGAAAGGCTAATCAAGCTCGGAGATAGCTGGTTCTCCTCGAAAGCTATTTAGGTAGCGCCTCATGTATCACTGTAGGGGGTAGAGCACTGTTTCGGCTAGGGGGTCATCCCGACTTACCAAACCGATGCAAACTCCGAATACCTACAAGTGCCGAGCATGGGAGACACACGGCGGGTGCTAACGTCCGTCGTGAAAAGGGAAACAACCCAGACCGTCAGCTAAGGTCCCAAAGTTATGGTTAAGTGGGAAACGATGTGGGAAGGCTTAGACAGCTAGGAGGTTGGCTTAGAAGCAGCCACCCTTTAAAGAAAGCGTAATAGCTCACTAGTCGAGTCGGCCTGCGCGGAAGATGTAACGGGGCTCAAACCATACACCGAAGCTACGGGTATCACGTAAGTGATGCGGTAGAGGAGCGTTCTGTAAGCCTGTGAAGGTGAGTTGAGAAGCTTGCTGGAGGTATCAGAAGTGCGAATGCTGACATGAGTAACGACAATGGGTGTGAAAAACACCCACGCCGAAAGACCAAGGTTTCCTGCGCAACGTTAATCGACGCAGGGTTAGTCGGTCCCTAAGGCGAGGCTGAAAAGCGTAGTCGATGGAAAACAGGTTAATATTCCTGTACTTCTGGTTATTGCGATGGAGGGACGGAGAAGGCTAGGCCAGCTTGGCGTTGGTTGTCCAAGTTTAAGGTGGTAGGCTGAGATCTTAGGTAAATCCGGGATCTCAAGGCCGAGAGCTGATGACGAGTTGCCCTTTGGGTGACGAAGTGGTTGATGCCATGCTTCCAAGAAAAGCTTCTAAGCTTCAGGTAACCAGGAACCGTACCCCAAACCGACACAGGTGGTTGGGTAGAGAATACCAAGGCGCTTGAGAGAACTCGGGTGAAGGAACTAGGCAAAATGGCACCGTAACTTCGGGAGAAGGTGCGCCGGTGAGGGTGAAGCACTTGCTGCGTAAGCCCACGCCGGTCGAAGATACCAGGCCGCTGCGACTGTTTATTAAAAACACAGCACTCTGCAAACACGAAAGTGGACGTATAGGGTGTGACGCCTGCCCGGTGCCGGAAGGTTAATTGATGGGGTTAGCTAACGCGAAGCTCTTGATCGAAGCCCCGGTAAACGGCGGCCGTAACTATAACGGTCCTAAGGTAGCGAAATTCCTTGTCGGGTAAGTTCCGACCTGCACGAATGGCGTAACGATGGCGGCGCTGTCTCCACCCGAGACTCAGTGAAATTGAAATCGCTGTGAAGATGCAGTGTATCCGCGGCTAGACGGAAAGACCCCGTGAACCTTTACTATAGCTTTGCACTGGACTTTGAATTTGCTTGTGTAGGATAGGTGGGAGGCTTTGAAGCGTGGACGCCAGTCTGCGTGGAGCCATCCTTGAAATACCACCCTGGCAACTTTGAGGTTCTAACTCAGGTCCGTTATCCGGATCGAGGACAGTGTATGGTGGGTAGTTTGACTGGGGCGGTCTCCTCCTAAAGAGTAACGGAGGAGTACGAAGGTGCGCTCAGACCGGTCGGAAATCGGTCGTAGAGTATAAAGGCAAAAGCGCGCTTGACTGCGAGACAGACACGTCGAGCAGGTACGAAAGTAGGTCTTAGTGATCCGGTGGTTCTGTATGGAAGGGCCATCGCTCAACGGATAAAAGGTACTCCGGGGATAACAGGCTGATACCGCCCAAGAGTTCATATCGACGGCGGTGTTTGGCACCTCGATGTCGGCTCATCACATCCTGGGGCTGAAGCCGGTCCCAAGGGTATGGCTGTTCGCCATTTAAAGTGGTACGCGAGCTGGGTTTAGAACGTCGTGAGACAGTTCGGTCCCTATCTGCCGTGGACGTTTGAGATTTGAGAGGGGCTGCTCCTAGTACGAGAGGACCGGAGTGGACGAACCTCTGGTGTTCCGGTTGTCACGCCAGTGGCATTGCCGGGTAGCTATGTTCGGAAAAGATAACCGCTGAAAGCATCTAAGCGGGAAACTTGCCTCAAGATGAGATCTCACTGGAGCCTTGAGCTCCCTGAAGGGCCGTCGAAGACTACGACGTTGATAGGCAGGGTGTGTAAGCGCTGTGAGGCGTTGAGCTAACCTGTACTAATTGCCCGTGAGGCTTGACCATATAACACCCAAGCAATTTGTAGACTCGAAAGAGGCCAGATTGCGGTGTTGTGAAGACGAAACGAACCGAAAGTTCGAGATACTCACAAAGCAACACGCTATCACATACCCATTCGCTGGAACGTGACCGCAAGGCACGCGCTGGCTACCGAATTTCTTGACGACCATAGAGCATTGGAACCACCTGATCCCATCCCGAACTCAGCAGTGAAACGATGCATCGCCGATGGTAGTGTGGGGTTTCCCCATGTGAGAGTAGGTCATCGTCAAGATTAAATTCCGAAACCCCTATCTGCTGATGCAGGTAGGGGTTTTGTTTTAGTAGAAGTCTTCGATTTTAACCGACACGTTGTTCCTGAACGGGTTGGTCACAGAATTTCTTGACGACCATAGAGCATTGGAACCACCTGATCCCATCCCGAACTCAGCAGTGAAACGATGCATCGCCGATGGTAGTGTGGGGTTTCCCCATGTGAGAGTAGGTCATCGTCAAGATTGAATTCCCAAAACCCCTGTCTGCACCGCAGACGGGGGTTTTGTCGTTTCAGAGCCGGTAATCGGATCATCTCCCTAATTGCTGTCGCGCCCCGGCAAACCCCCAGTCCATTGCTATGCTTGGGTTGTTGGGCGTTTGCAACGAGAGCCCGCGATGTGACTGGTCATGGGGATTCGAATAATGAAAAACCCTTATGCTCCCGGCTTCTGGTGCGCTATTGCGGCGTTGGTACTGCTTTCGGCCACCTATTTCTATGGCGTCATGCTGACTCATCAGCTCGATAAAGCGCTGATTTTCCTTGATAGCGCGTCCGCGCTGATCGGTGTCATATCCATCGCAGTGGTCGCCTGGGCCTCGATGCAAGGCCAGCGCATCAAGAAAAAACAGCTCGAGCAAGGCAAGACCCTGGTGTTGATATGGGACACCAAGGTCGCGCTGCGTCGGGTCGAGACGGTGTTTGATCGCTATTTCTGGGGCAGCTATTGGCAACCAGGTCGCACGTTCCAAGAGGTCATGGGAGAGCTCACGGGTACACCATTGGAAAAAAGTCTCGAAGCCTTGAAAATCCAATGCGCGGCCTTGGACGAGCAGGTCGCGCAAGATGATTGGCACTGGCTCAACAACGCTCGTGAACTGTGCGATGTCGCCAATGCCATGGCTAGGGAGCGTTACCAGTTGGATTTCTGTGATGGGCGTGCCGACTCGTCGAGTACGGCGGTGATCAATCGTGATTTCGAGGTACTGGTATACACCTGGACGGCACGGCTCAAGACATTTGATCACCAACTGGACGAGATCGAAGTCCAATATTCGTAGACCATTTCTCAAGAACACGCTTTTTCCCCTTTAAACATTGGGCTTGCTGGCGTGCCTGGTGCTAATCTCCTCCACCACTTTTGCCGCGTCGAGCCACAGCCCTTTGCGGGTCAAGGAAGACGGCGACTTTTTCAACCATGGAATACGATCGGGTCTCTCATGAATAAATCAGCAAGCGTACTTCTCGGAATCGTTGTGGTTATTGGCGCTATCAGTGCGGGCGGCGCCTGGTATACCGGGACGAAGCTTGAAGGAGTCTTGAATACAGCCATTGCCGACAGCAACAAGCAATTGCAAACGGCTTTGGCCGGGTCCAACGGTACCGCTTCGATCGAGCTGGTTTCCTTGGATCGTGGAACATTCAGCAGCACTGCGCATTACCGCCTCAAAGGTGAAGGCGAAATGTTTGGTGGCGAATCCGTTGAATTGTTGTTCGTTGATAACATCGAACACGGCCCGCTACCGGTTTCCCGGCTGATGACGCTCAAATGGTTGCCGGTCATGGCTACCAGCCACACCGAACTTGAGCGGACTCCGCTGACCGAAAAATGGTTTGTTGCCGCCAAGGATAAATCGCCGCTCAAAGGCGTTTTCAACCTCGGCTACGATCAGTCCACAAACGGTACATTCGAACTGCTCCCGCTGGATACCAAGCTGGACGAACAATCCCAGCTCATCTTTTCCGGCCTGAAAATCGACGTGGCAGCCAGCGCCCAAGCAGAGAAGATCAAGGCCGACGGTTATATGGACAGTTTCAAACTGACCACCGTCGCCGAAGATCAAACACCGGTGCAAATCGAGCTCAGCGGTCTGACATTGGCCAGCAACCTGACCAAGAGCACCTACGGCTACTACATGGGTGATAACACCCTGCTGCTGAGTAACAGCAAGACCAGTTTCGGCGAACAGAAATCAGTGCTGGGCCTGAAGAATTTCGAAATGAAGAACAACAGCTCCGAAAAGGGTACCAGCGCTTCGGGGCGTGCCGACTACAAGATCGGTGAGTTGTCTTTCAACGATAAGGTCATTGGTTCGGCGCAGATGGCGGTAAGCCTGAAGAACCTGGATATTCCCGCAACCATGTCGCTGATGCAGGTCTACCAAGCCAAACTGCAGCCATACGAAAAAGCTGCTGCCGAGGCCGCTGAAGCGGGCGAGCCAGCGCCAGAGCTGAATTTGACCGAGGCCGAAGAGGCGCAGGTCAAGGCCGATCTGGAGAAACTCCTGGCGGGCGCCCCACAAGTGGCCCTGGAGAACCTCTCGTTTAATACGGCTAACGGTGAAAGCCGCGCGAGCCTTGTCGTAGACCTGGCCAAGCCACAATCGATGGATCTGCCGCCGGATGAACTAGGCCGTCAATTGCTCGCCCTGCTGGATTTCAAAGTGAAGGTGTCCAAGCCGATGCTTGTGGACCTGCTGACCGTGCAGGCGCAGATGGAAGGCCAGACAGACGCCAAACTGATCGCCGACCAGGCCACTGCCACCAGCGATATGTTCAGCGCCATGGCTGTGGGTACGGAGCTGGCGAAGCTGGAAGGCAACGACGTGGTCACCAACTTGCACTACGCCAACAATCAAGTGGATTTCAACGGACAGAAAATGACCGTTGAACAATTCTCGGCATTTGTGATGAGTAAGTTGGGCGGCGGCGTCGCCGTTCAGTAATACCCCTAAAAGCTCCCCTCCAAAAAACCGGCCCGTGCCCTGCGCACGAGCCGGTTTTTTTTTCTCTTTGAAAACTTCGGCGCTGAAATCTGCATGGATTCTGAAGAATTATGGCGTTCCGAAAAATCACCCTTCGCGCGATGCCAGACTTAGCCCGTTAGAGCTTGGCTGGGTTCCTTTGACCCGGCCTCCTGTTTGATGGGCAAGGGGGCACTGCGACCCGGCTGGCCATGTAAGGATGCTGACGAATGCCGCGTACTGTGGGTCCCTTTATTCGATTCGGTTTGCGCCCGTTGTTTCGCGTCGCGCTGTGCAGCCAGTTGTGCTTGCCGCTGGCGGCGTTTGCCGATGCCGCCTATGACCAAATGGTGCTTGATGCCCGTTCGGGCGATTACACGCCCGCACTGGCCGTGTTGCGCCAAGTTCCGGCGGGGCAGGCCAGTACCGCGCAAATCAGCGATCACTTGCAGATCGCCAGCTGGGCTGGTCTCGATGCCGAGGTGGTGAAGGTCTACGAAACCCAAGGCCGTTACCGCGAGTTACCGGTCCAGGCGCTGACCGCAGCGGCCCGCTCCTATCGCAACCTCCAGCGTTGGGATCCGGCGATTGAGCTGTATCGTCGAGCCCTGGCCATCGAACCACGAAATGCGGACCTGCAACTGGGCCTGGCCCTGACCCAGGCCGACGCCGGCAAACCCGACGAAGCCGTCAGCCGTGCCAAGGTCCTGGTTGCCGCCAAGCCCGAAGATCCGATGCGCCGGTTGGCGTTGGGCTATGCACTGACGCGCGCTGACAATCCCCACGAAGCCCTGTTCCAATACGATCAAGCCTTCATCCGTGCCGGTAGCAACAAGCCTGAAGTCGCGCGCGAATACATTCATGCGCTGCAGCGTGCCAGGTTGCCTGAACCGGCGTTGCGCCTGGCCCGTCTTCAGCCTGGGCTGATCGACCGCGGCGTGCAGCGCCGGCTTGAAGGCGATGTGGCGGCTGAACGGGTGCGTCTGGCGGATATGGCCAGCCGCAGCGAAAAGGAGCGCTTTGTCATCGCTGACCGCGCGTTGGCCGATTACGACAAACTGCTCGCCACCTGGACGCCAGTGGCCGAGGCCCATGAGGACGTGCTGCGGTGGCGAATCGACCGCATGGGAGCCCTCAACGCCCGCGCTCGCCGGGCAGAGGTGATCGCCGAATACCAGAAGCTGGTCGCTGAAGGTATCAGCATTCCGACTTATGCCTTGCGCTGGGTGGCCTCTTCTTATCTTGAGCAACGTGAGCCGGAAATAGCCGTCGAGCTGTACCGCCGTGTACTGACCGCGCCGGATGCCGACCCTGCGGACCGTTTCGAAGACAGCACCGCGCTCTACTACGCCTTGCTGGAAAGCGAAAAGTCCGAAGAGGCCCGCGCGCTGGCCGAAGATCTGGCTAAATCACAGCCGTCTCGGGTGGAGCTCAAGGGATTGCCAATCGGTAACCCCAACGACGAGTGGATGGATGCGCAGATGCTTGCCGCTCAAGCAGGCACTTATGGCGCTGACCTGCCCTCCGCCGAAACGCGTCTGGAAAGTCTCATCTACCAAGCCCCTGGCCACATCGGCCTGCGCCTGGCCCAGGCCGACCTGTATCAAGCCCGTGACTGGCCGCGGCGTTCAGAAAGCCTGCTCAAGGAAATCGAGACCACGACACCGCGCAATCGCGACCTGGAAGTCGCCCAGGCTCGCGCGGCGATGGACCTGCAGGAATGGCGGCAGATGGACGCGCTTACCGACGACGTGGTCGCCCGTTATCCGGAGAATGCCCACGTCAAACGCCTGCAACGTCAGCGTGACGTTCATGACATGGCTGAATTGCGCATCGAAGCCTACACCGGCAAAAGCTACGGCGGTGGCAACGGCGATGCCGGCGCGGTGACGGGTAGCCGGGACTTTGGTATCGAAACGTTGCTCTACAGCCCGCCCATTGACGAAGACTGGCGGCTATTCGGCGGTGCCGGCTACGCCACTGGCGACTTTGAGGAAGGCACCGGCCATCATCGTTGGCAGCGCTTGGGCGTGGAGCGGCGTACCCGCGACATGACTCTGGAAGCGGAAGTCTCCAACCACTCGTACGGCTCCGGTGACAAACAAGGCGCGCGCGTGGCCGTGGCCCGGGACATCAACGATCACTGGCAGTACGGCGGCAGCCTGGATTACCTCTCGGCCGAGACACCGTTGCGAGCTCTCAACAGCGGTATTCGCGCCAATGGCGGGAGCGGTTTCGTCCGCTGGCGCGCCAATGAAAGCCGCGAATGGCGGCTGGCTGTGAGCCCGTCCCATTTCAGTGACGGCAACAATCGCCTGGAGACCCTGCTGACCGGCCGCGAGGGCATCTACAGCGCCCCACGCCTGCAGGTGGAGCTGGGACTGGAAGTGGGTGCCAGCCGCAACAGCGGTTCCGAAGAAGTGCCGTACTTCAATCCGAAGTCGGACTTCAGCGTCATGCCGACCGTGAGCGCCAATCACGTGCTGTACCGCCGTTACGAAACCACTTGGAGCCAGCAATTCCAAGTCGGCGCTGGCACCTACAGCCAGCGCGACTACAACACCGGTGCCATGGGGTTGCTCGGCTACGGCCAACGCTTGCTCTGGAACGATGTGCTCGAAGCCGGGGCCGCGCTGAGCTGGCTCAACCGCCCTTACGACGGCGATCGTGAAAGCGATCTGCGCCTGCTTGTCGATCTCACCTACCGCTTCTAGAAGAGTTTGAAAATGCCCGTCATTTCGCGATTCATCCTTCTGCTGGGAGTCTTGCTGATCAGCGCTTGTGCCCAGCAAGCCCCGGCGTTCGCGCCACCTTCGCAACGGCCGGTCGCGGCGAACGATGCCCCGTGGCCGAAAAACCATGTGCTGGGTATTGCCTACCATGATGTCGAAGACCGCGACCCCGACCAGGGCCTGGTAGCCGTGCGCACTGAGCGCCTGATTGAACAGCTGGCCTGGCTGCGTGAAAACAATTACCAGGCGGTCACGGTCGACCAGATCATCGCTGCCCGCAACGGCGGACCGCAACTGCCGCCGCGTGCGGTGTTGCTGAGTTTCGACGATGGCTACTCAAGCTTCTATACGCGCGTCATGCCGATCTTGCGAGCCTACAACTGGCCGGCAATCCTGGCCCCGGTCGGCAGTTGGGTCGACACGCCGATGAACCAGAATGTGGATTTCGCCGGTGTGCCGCGCAAGCGTTCCGAGTTCCTCACGTGGGAGCAGATTCGCGAGATTTCGAAATCGGGCCTGGTGGAAATCGCGGCCCACACCGACGCCAACCACAAAGGCGTGCTCGCCAATCCCCAAGGAAACCAACAGCCGGCGGCAACTACCCGGCTCTATGATGCCGTGACCGGTCGCTATGAGAGCGAGGCCGATTTCCAGGCGCGTATGCGCAAAGACGTGGCGGCTATTTCAGACAAGATCCGCAAGGTGGTCGGCTACAGCCCGCGTGTCTGGGTGTGGCCTTACGGCGAGGCCGACGGCACCGCATTGCAAGTGATCGGCAGCCAGGGTTACCAGATGGCCCTGACCCTGGAAGATGGCCTCGACAGCCTCGATAACCTGATGAGTGGACCGCGCTTCCTGGTCGCATCCGATCCGGATGGTGCTCACTTCGCCGAAAGTATCGCGTCAGTGCAGACGATCGACCCGATGCGGGTGGTCCACGTCGACCTGGATTACGTCTACGATTCTGACCCCGTGCAGCAGGAGGCCAACGTCGGCAAACTGGTCCAGCGCATCTATGACCTGGGCGCCAACACGGTGTTCTTGCAAGCGTTCGCCGATCCAAAAGGCGATGGTCTGGTCCACTCGCTGTACTTTCCTAACCGCCACCTGCCGGTGCGCGCCGATCTGTTCGACCGCGTTGCATGGCAATTGCGCACCCGGGCCAACGTCAAGGTCTATGCGTGGATGCCGGTACTCAGTTTTGCCCTGGATTCGAAGTTGCCGCGCGTGCAGCGCTGGGATCCGGAGACCGGCAAGACGGGCGTCGCCCCAGACCAATATGTACGCCTGTCGCCGTTCGACCCGAACGTGCGAAAGATCATCGGCGAGATCTACGAGGACATGGCGCGGATGAGCTCGGTGGACGGCGTTCTTTATCATGACGATGCCGTATTCTCCGACTTCGAGGACGCCGGCCCCGCCGCGATGAAAGTGTACGCCGCCCATGGCTTGCCGCAATCGATCGCTGCCCTGCGCGATGACCCTGCCGCCATGCAGCGTTGGACTCGCTTCAAGAGCCGCTACCTGATCGACTTCACCGCCGAGCTCACCGCCAAGGTCCGGGCGATACGTGGCCCGCAGGTGCGCACGGCGCGCAACATCTTTGCCGAACCGATGCTCAACCCGGAAAGCGAAGCCTGGTTCGCCCAGAACCTTGACGATTTCCTCGCCGCCTACGACTGGACGGCGCCGATGGCCATGCCCCTGATGGAAAAACAGACCCGCGAACAGTCGGGGCCCTGGCTGGAGCGATTGGTGGAAACCATCAAGGCTCGCCCCGGTGCACTCAAGCGCACGGTGTTCGAACTGCAAGCCCGTGATTGGCACAGCAAGCCAGTGGCAGACATCGAGGGCGAACAACTGGCCGACTGGATGGGGCGCCTCAAGCGCCAGGGCGTGACCAGTTTCGGCTACTACCCGGACAATTTCATCGAAGACCAGCCCGCCGTGAAAGCCGTGCGGCCGGCGCTCTCCAACAAGTGGAATCCTTGACATGCTTGACAGACTGCTCGCCGTCCTGGTGCTGGCGATCGTCCTTGGGGTGCCCCTGGGCCTGATCTTCCTGGTTACCGGGCAATTCCTGATGGACTTCGTGTTCTTCTACCCGCTGTTCATGTCCGGCCTGTGGATCGCTGGCGGCCTGTATTTCTGGCTGCACTGGGAGCGTCACTGGCCGTGGAAGGACGACACGTTGCCGCCGCCCCTGGCCGGCGAGCCGCTGATCAGCATCCTGGTCCCGTGCTTCAACGAAGGCGACAACGTTGCCGACACGATTCACGCAGCGCTGGGCCAGCATTATCCGAACATTGAAGTCATCGCCATCAACGACGGCTCCAAGGACAACACCGCCGAGGTGCTCGATCGACTGGCCGTCGAAGACCCGCGCTTGCGCGTGCTGCACCTGGCGGAAAACCAGGGCAAGGCCGTGGCCCTGCGTATGGGCGCCATCGCCGCACGCAGCGAATACCTGGTGTGTATCGACGGCGACGCGCTGTTGGCGCCCAACACCTGCGCCTACCTGGTAGCGCCGATGCTGGACAACGCCCGCCTTGGCGCGGTGACCGGCAACCCGCGCATCCGCACCCGTTCGACGTTGGTGGGCCGGGTCCAGGTCGGCGAGTTTTCCTCGATCATCGGTTTGATCAAGCGCACCCAGCGGGTTTTCGGGCGGATCTTTACCGTGTCCGGCGTAATCGTCGCGTTCCGTCGCACCGCCCTGCACCGGGTCGGCTACTGGAGCCCGGACATGATCACCGAGGACATCGACATCAGCTGGAAGCTGCAACTGGACCACTGGAGCATTTTCTACGAGCCACGCGCCCTGTGCTGGATCCTCATGCCCGAAACCTTGCGTGGCCTGTGGCGGCAGCGGCTGCGTTGGGCCCAGGGTGGCGCCGAGGTGCTGTTCAAGAACATCCGCGGCATCTGGCAATACCGTCACCGCTACCTGTGGCCGCTGCTGTTCGAATACTGCCTGTCCACCGGTTGGGCGTTCACCTTCCTGCTGTCAGTGATCTTCTGGGGAGCCGGTAAATTCGTCGAGATGCCAGCCGCCATCGCCGTGGACCACTTGATGCCGCCGGCTTTCACCGGCCTGTTGCTGGCGGTGGTGTGCCTGATGCAATTCGCGGTGAGCATTCTGATCGACCGTCGCTACGAAAAGGGCCTGTGGCACATCATGTTCTGGGTGGTCTGGTACCCCCTGGTGTTCTGGCTGATCAGCTTGTTCACCACGCTGGTGAGTTTCCCCAAGGTGCTGTTCGGACAGCATCAGAAACGCGCGCGCTGGATCAGCCCGGATCGCGGGATCAAACCGTTCGATGACGAAGAAGAGGAAGTGATCCGATGAAAATTATCAGGACCCGCCAGCGGCCTTTTCTGGTGATCATCGACGTGCTCTTTACGGTACTGGCGTGGGTTGGACTGTTGTACCTGCTGGTGAACGGTCTGTGGCCGCTGTTTGACAGCCACGCGGGCCCGCGTCTGGGCGGTTCATTGTTCGACACCCTGGGGACGTTGCAGATCTACGGCTGGATCGCGTTGGTCAACGCAATCATCCTGATCAGCTGGGCGCGCTATCAACAGCGCAAGAGCCGTAGCTTCGCCCAGCGTAGGCTGCCAAGGCCCGCCGTGGACGACCAGGGGCTGAGTGCCAGTTTCAAATTGACTGGCGAACGTCTGGAAACGCTGCGCCAGCCAGGTTCGAAGATCATCCATAACAATCAGGACGGCGATATCAGCCACGTCGTGCCGCATTTCCACTTGTTGGGCCCGGATTTGCAACCGCCGCCCCTCGCGCCGCTGGAGCGACCGCAGATCATTCATCTGCCGGCGGATCATTCGGCGTAAGCGCAGCGGTGCTGCTTCATTGTGGGAGCAAGCTCGCTCCCACAGGCTTTGTGGCGTCTGCAAAGACAAGCTACATCGAAAAATCCCGGACCAGCCGCCAAGCTTCATCCACAGGCAGCGGTTGTTTCATGCGCTGGGCCAGCGCCGCCATCGCCCGGCCTTCATCGCAGGCCACGACCGCCACGACCAGGCCGTCCTTGCCGAGCAGCGCGATAAAGGGCGGATGCTCGGGCGTGCCCTTGAATTGCACTTCGTCCCATTCCTCGGCATGGCCCAGATAGTCGTAGCGTTTGCCGAAGTGATAGGTCCAGAAGAACGGCACGTCCAGGTAATGTTCTTCACCACCGAGCATGTTCGTCGCGGCGATGCGGGCCTGTTGCTGGGCCAGCCGCCAATGTTCGATGCGCTGGGGCTGGCCGTTGAGGGGGAAGGTCGCGATATCACCCACGGCCCAGACGCCGTCGGCCACGCGCATGCCGTCGTCGACAATCAACGATTGGTCTTTCTCCCGTGGCAGGTTGGCGAACGGCTCCGTGGCCGGGCGCACGCCGACGCCGACGATGACCAGGTCCGCCTCAAAGCGTTGGCCGTTATCCAGCACCACGGCGTGTACTTTGCCCATACCCTCGATCCGCGCTGCTTCGCCGTCGGTGTGATACACCACGCCATTGGCCCGGTGCCGAGCCAGGATCGCCTTGCCGATACTGTCGCCGAACTGCGCCGCGAACGGCACTGGGTGACGAGCCAGGACGGTGACGCTGAGTTCGCGTTTGCGCAGGGAGGAGGCGACCTCCATGGCAATGAAACTGTCGCCGATGATCACCGCTCGTTGCCCCGGCTGCGCATGTTCGAGAATCCGCCGTGTATCGGCCAAGGAGCGCAGCATCAGGATTTGCGGCAAGTCGATACCGGGCAGATCCAGCGTCTTGGGTTCGCCGCCAGTGGCAATCAACAGGGCGTCGTAAGCCAGTGATTGACCGTCGGCGAGGCGGATCCGACGCGCATTGACATCAAGGCCGGTCACTTGGCCGTGGCGCCGTTCGATGCGTTGTTGGCTGAAATAAGTTTCATCGCGCAGAGGCGGAGTTTCGTCCGCAGCCATGTCGCCAGCCAGTACATATTTGCTCAACACCGTCCGGTCGTAGCCGGCCTCGGCCTCGCGGTCGATCAGCTGGATCCGGCCGCCGAAACCCTTCTCGCGCAACGCCGCCGCGCATGCCGTGCCCGCCGCGCCGGCGCCGACGATGACAAACGTGCGCGGGTCATCGGCGGGGGGGACTTTTTCGGCCGGCAGTGGTTGGTCATCGACCCAGACTTCTTCGCCTCGCACCTCGACGTGATAACGCTCCAGGCTGTCGAGGGCCGGCGGCTCGCACAGGGCGCCGTCTTCAGCGCGAAACGCGGCTTTGTGCCAGGGGCAGATCAGCCTTCCGTGGCATACGGCGCCCTTGGCCAAAGGCGCCCCGGCATGCGGGCACTTGCCTTGGAACGCCCGCACTTGCCCTCCAGCCCGTAACAGCAGGATGGGCGCGTCGTTGAGGGTGACTTCGAGGCCGCGGTCTTCTCGCACATCAGCGAGGCGGGCGACTTGATGCATCGGCATGGTCGTTCTCCGGCAGGCGTTTCCCGTTGGAGTCGAGGGATTGGAACGAGGTTCAGCGTAATTGTCACTGCAACCGGGGCGGCGCTGCGGCTATAGTTCGCAGGCCGTCGTTGGCCTGAACCGCATTCAAGGTGCCCGGTATGACCCGATTGACTTCCTTCTCCTCCTGGCTCGCGGCCGTCACCCTCGTGCTGTGCGCACAGGGAGTCCAGGCCGAAGAGCGTTTTACCCTGAGCATTCCCGGCGTGTCGGACGACCGCCTCTTCACCGCAGCGGCCGCCAGCGACGCCAACCAATGTGGCGGCAAGAATATTTCCCCGGCCCTGAGCTGGAATGCCGGCCCGCCTGGCACCCTCAGCTACGCCATCGTCATGCTCGACCCCGACGGCCAGCGTGGACAAGGCGTAGATCATTGGGTCCATTATGGAATCAAGGCCAGCACCCGACAGATTCCGACAGGCGCGGGCACCAAATCCACGCTTGAGGGCATGAGCGGCATCAACAGCAAAAACACCCACGGCTACATCGGACCGTGCCCGCCCGTGGGTGACAGCGCCCACCATTACCTGATCCAGATTTTCGCCCTGGACCTGCCGCCCGACGCCCTCCCTGCCGGCCTCACACGGGCCCAATTGATGGAAAAACTCAAGGGCCACGTCCTGCGCAACAGCAGCGTGGTGCGCCGCTATCACCGTTGACCGGGCTCGGCTCCGGGCGAGCAAGCATGCACCCGCGGGGTTGCCCGGCAGCCCCAATCGTCACGTAAGTTGGCATCGTGCGCTAAAAACGAGCACTATCGAGCCCCTGTTCATTCATGCCGGAGGATGGCGATGACGCAGAAAACCGACGGCATCGCCCGCCTCAAGAATTGCCCCACCAAGGGCGACGAAATACGCCGGGCCATCGCCCAGAGCCGCAAGGATTTCTTGCCAGCTGACGAGGCCGCGGACGCCGAGCCAGGCCAATCGTCGGTGCAGCCCGCGGACAAGGGGCCCGCTGCCTGAACCGTCGCCTTCTTCCAATTCTTTTTCAAACTTGCCTATGACTGCCACCACTCATTTGCCAGACGCCCGGTTCAACCGATCCGACTACAGGACCCTGGGCCTCGCCGCCCTTGGCGGTGCGCTGGAAATCTACGATTTCATCATTTTTGTCTTCTTCGCCCTGACCCTCAGCCAGCTGTTTTTCCCACCGGAAATGCCCGAGTGGCTGCGCTTGCTGCAAAGCTTCGGAATTTTCGCCACCGGCTACCTGGCACGGCCGTTGGGCGGGATTCTCATGGCGCACTTTGCCGATCGCCTGGGGCGCAAGCGGGTGTTCAGCCTCAGCATTCTCATGATGGCGTTGCCCTGCCTGCTCATCGGCGTGATGCCGACGTACGCGCAAATCGGTTATTTCGCCCCGTTGCTGTTGCTGGCGCTGCGTATCCTGCAAGGCGCGGCGGTCGGCGGGGAAGTGCCCAGCGCCTGGGTCTTCGTCGCTGAACATGCGCCACTGAAACATCGAGGTTATGCCTTGGGCTTTCTCCAGGCGGGCCTGACCTTCGGTTATCTGCTTGGCGCCCTGACCGCCACGGCGCTGGCGCGGATTTATACCCCGGCGGAAATCCTTGACTACGCGTGGCGCCTGCCATTCCTGCTGGGCGGGGTATTCGGTGTGATTGGCGTCTGGCTGCGCCGGTGGCTGAGCGAAACGCCGATCTTCATGGCGCTGCAAGCCAATCGCGAAGGCGCGGCGGAATTGCCGCTGCGCACGGTCCTGCGCGACCATCGCCACGCCTTGCTGCCCGCCGCGATTCTCACCTGCGTGCTGACCTCTGCTGTGGTGGTATTTGTGGTCATCACCCCGACCGTGATGCAGAAGAGCTTCGGCCTGACCCCTGGCCACACTTTCGCCCTGAGCAGCCTCGGCATCGTTTTCCTGAACATCGGCTGCGTCCTGGCCGGCCTCATCGTCGACCGCATCGGCGCCTGGCGCACGGTGATGCTGTATAGCCTGCTGCTGCCCGTGGGCATCGCCGTGCTCTTCGCCAGCCTGATCAGCGGCAGCGCGTGGCTGGGCCTGGCCTACGCTATCGCCGGCTTGGGTTGCGGTGTAGTCGGCGCGGTGCCTTCGGTGATGGTGAGCCTGTTTCCGGCAAAAATCCGTGTATCTGGCATCTCGTTTACCTACAACATCGCCTACGCGCTGTGGGCGAGCATCACGCCGTTGGTGCTGATTGCTTTGGTGCCGTGGAGTCCTTGGGTGTGCGTGGGGTACTGCGTAGTGATGGGCGCGCTGGGCGTCGGCGCGGCGGCTTATTTTCCGAAACGGCACACGAAGTCTGTCCAGCCCTCGCTGGTGTGCGAATCGTGAGTTAGCGCACGGTGTGCCGACTCAACGGTGCTCGCTTAAACCATTGCGATGGCACGGATCCGCGCCGAGTAACGTCGGTGGTGGACTGAAGGAAACCGTCGTGGCGGTAACCTGAGGGAAAATCGCAAAGGCATCAGGGGCTAAGGAGGGCTGCGAGCAGTCAGGAAATTATTTCCAAGCGATTAACCCGAACCACGCAGGCCTTACGTCTGACCTTGTGAACGAATCATCCATCCACGAGGTTCAGCCCATGTCCCGCCCACTGTCTTTTATGCGTCCTGCCGCCCAGGGTTTTGCTGTCACCATGCTGGTGACGTTGGCCGGTTGTGGGTTGTCTTCGTCTCACGAAGCGGCCAAGTCAGCCGAGCCGGTAGCCGTGGCGCCCAGTGTTGTACCGCAAGGCGAGATCGCCGAAGTGCGCCAGTCGACGGCCAAGCGCATGCTCATGAAACCGGCACCAATGCCTGCCCCAAGCGTGGCGAACGATGCCGTCGCCGCGGGTTACCGCGCCGAGTCGCGCGAGCAGTACGAAAAGCTGCCGGACAATCCCATCCATAGCGTTGCCGAAACGCCGGTCTCGACCTTCAGCGTGGATGTCGATACCGGCAGCTATGCCAATGTGCGACGTCTGCTCAACCAAGGCAGCCTGCCGCCCGAGGGCGCCGTGCGCTTGGAGGAGATGGTCAACTACTTCTCTTACCATTACGCCTTGCCCACCGATGGTTCGCCGTTTGGCATGACTACCGAAGTCGCGCCGTCGCCATGGAATCCTCATACCCGTCTGTTGCGCATCGGCATCAAGGCGTCCGACCGCGCCGTGGCGGAGCTGGCCCCGGCCAATCTGGTGTTCCTGGTGGACGTGTCGGGTTCCATGGACCGTCGTGAAGGGCTGCCGCTGGTCAAAAGCACGTTGAAACTGCTGGTGGATCAATTGCGCGATCAGGACCGCGTATCGCTGGTGGTTTATGCCGGCGAATCCCGCGTGGTGCTCAAGCCCACTCCGGGCAGCGACAAAGTGAAGATCCGCAACGCCATCGATCAGCTGAACGCTGGCGGTTCAACCGCGGGGGCCTCGGGCATCGAACTGGCCTATCAAATGGCCCGGGAAAGCTTCATCGACAAGGGCATCAACCGCATCCTGCTGGCCACCGACGGTGACTTCAACGTCGGCATCAGTGATTTCGACAGCCTCAAGCAGATGGCGGTGGATCAGCGTAAAAGTGGTGTATCCCTGACAACGCTGGGCCTTGGCGTGGATAACTACAACGAACACCTGATGGAGCAATTGGCTGACGCCGGCGATGGTAACTACGCCTACATCGACAACTTGCTCGAAGCCCGCAAGGTCCTGGTGGATCAGCTCAGTTCGACGCTTGCGGTAGTGGCGCGGGACGTGAAGTTGCAGGTGGAGTTCAACCCGGCCCAGGTCAGCGAATATCGCTTGCTGGGTTATGAAAACCGCGCATTGAAACGTGAGGATTTCAACAATGACAAAGTCGACGCGGGCGAGATTGGCGCAGGGCACACGGTGACGGCGTTGTACGAAGTTGTTCCGAAGGGGGAGAAGGGCTGGCTGGAGCCGCTGCGTTATGGCAACGCATCGAAGTCGGATGGCAAGGTCGGCGAACTGGCCATGTTGCGTGTACGCTACAAACCGGCCGAGGGCGGCAACAGTCGCTTGATCGAGCATCCAATCGCCAGCGCGCAAAGCGAAAAACAACCCAGCGATGACCTGCGCTTCGCGGCGTCCGTGGCGGCCTTCGCCCAGCAACTCAAGGGCGATGGACGCTACACAGGCGCGATGAGCCTGAAGGACACCGCACAACTGGCGAGGTCGGCCCGTGGCGATGACCCGTTCGGGTTGCGCGCCGAGTTTGTGCAGTTGGTGGAGCTTGCGCAGAGCCTTGAACCTGCGGCCAGGCGCTGATCCCGAGCGCAACGGGGATCAAAAATGTGTGGGAGCGAGCTTGCTCGCGATGGCGTCGGATCAGTTGCATGTGTATTGCCTGACATACCGCCATCGCGAGCAAGCTCGCTCCCACAGGGTTCCCTTGTTGTCTGCCAGGACTGTGTTGCAATGACCAGAAAGGAGTTCGTCACCGACATGCCCGCTGCGCTTGATTCACCCAGCGACGAATCGCTGCTGGCCCGCTACCGAGATGGCGACGGGGCTTGTTTCGAAGCCCTGTATGCCCGCCATCGCCAAGGGCTTTATCGGTTCCTCGTGTCCTTGAGCAACAAGGCCGAACTGGCCGAGGAAATCTTCCAGGACACCTGGCTCAGCCTGATTCGCAGCACGACCCAGCCACAAGGACGGGCGAGTTTTCGTACATGGCTGTTCCAGATTGCCCGCAACCGCTTGATTGACCACTGGCGCAAGCATGGCGTCCACAACCCGTTGCACGACAGTTATGACGAGCAACTGCATGTCCAGCCCGACGACACCGGCGGCCCCGAGCAACAACTGAGCCTGAGTCGCGACCAGGCGCGTCTCGACGCCGCGTTGCAGGCCTTGCCCGAGGATCAGCGGGAAATCTTCCTGCTGCGTCTGCATGGCGACCTGGAACTGCCGCAGATCGCCGCACTGACCGGCGCGCCACTGGAAACGGTGAAAAGCCGCCTGCGTTACGCCCAACAGAAATTGCACCGCCTGTTGGCCGAGGAGATACCCGCATGATCGACCCCAAACACGCTCCGGATGCAGACGACAAAATATTGATCGAGCATTTGCGTCAGCACGCCAGCGGCGAACCGCCGGCCTCGCTAGACGCCTTTATCCTGGCCACCGCCCGACGCGAAGCCCCGGCGCCCGTGCCAAGCCTGTGGCAGCGCTGGTTGCAAGCTTGTCAGCAGCCACGTTGGCAGATGGCATTCGCCACGGTCGCCGGTGTGGCGCTGATGATCGGCCTGGCGCTGCGCTCACCCCTGCCTCACGACGAGTTGGCCGCACCCGCGTCGATCGAGTTTTCTGCCGACCAGCAAAAGTCAGCCGTCGCCGCCGCAGCACCGCCGGCCATGCCCGCCCCGGCCCCGATCGCCCGCATGGCGCCCCAGGGCGAGCTGGCCCGAGCCCCGGCCAGCCCTGTGCAATTGTTGGCGGAAAAGCCAGCGACGAAAATGAGCAAATCCGCACCCGCGGCACTGCCATCGCTGGAGCAGGGCTTGATGGAAATCCTGCAATTGCGGCAGGTAGGAGATAGCAAGGCCGCTGATGAAAAACTGCTGGCGCTGCACAAACGTTTTCCCAAGGAGGACTTGCCGGCGCGGTTGGAGGCTTTGCGTGAGCGTTGAGGAGATGCCAGCCCCCTCGCCACAGGCAGCAAAAACAAAAAACCCGCACGGGGCGGGTTTTTTGAAGCTCATAGACTGTCCGGGACAGGTCTAGCTTTTGGTATGGCGCACCAGGCGGGATTCGAACCCACGACCCCTGCCTTCGGAGGGCAGTACTCTATCCAGCTGAGCTACTGGTGCGACGCGGGCGCCATGATACTCATAAGCATGGCGGGCGTCCATGCTGCTGATTTGCCGTTTGTTTCTGCCTCGCTCGGCGGCTGTTGGCTACGCTGATCAGAAAAAACAGGCAAATGCGGCTTTTTCGTTCTTTTTTTCGAACAGCCTATTGTCCTGCAACCCCATCGGCCCTAGGATTCGTTTGAGATTTCAAACGCTCTTGTCTGGGTGCTGAACCGCACGTCTATGCTTATGTGCGTTATTTCTGTGCTTCAGCCCGGTGGATGATTTCCCTGACGGCAGCCCCTAAGGCGCCTTTCTACAACTCTAATTCGCTCCGCGCGCGCGCGGTGCTGTTAAGGAAAGCCGACATGCAGCTTAAAGACACCCAGTTGTTCCGCCAGCAAGCCTTTATCGATGGCGCTTGGGTCGATGCGGACAATGGTCAGACGATCAAGGTCACCAACCCGGCTACGGGCGAAGTGCTGGGCACTGTGCCAAAGATGGGCGCTGCCGAAACCCGTCGTGCGATCGAAGCCGCCGACAAGGCGCTGCCGGCCTGGCGTGCGTTGACCGCCAAGGAGCGCGCCAACAAGCTGCGTCGCTGGTACGAATTGCTGATTGAAAGCCAGGACGATCTCGGTCGCCTGATGACCCTTGAACAGGGTAAGCCGCTGGCCGAAGCCAAGGGCGAAATCGCTTACGCCGCCTCCTTTATCGAATGGTTCGCCGAAGAAGCCAAGCGCATCTACGGTGACGTGATTCCCGGCCACCAGCCCGACAAACGCCTGATCGTGATCAAGCAACCGATCGGCGTGACCGCTGCCATTACTCCGTGGAACTTCCCGGCTGCGATGATCACCCGCAAGGCCGGCCCGGCCCTGGCCGCCGGTTGTACCATGGTCATCAAGCCCGCTTCGCAAACCCCTTTCTCGGCCCTGGCCCTGGTTGAACTGGCGCACCGTGCCGGCATTCCGCAAGGCGTGCTGAGCGTGGTTACCGGCAGCGCAGGCGATATCGGCGGCGAGCTGACCAGCAACCCAATCGTGCGCAAGCTGTCTTTCACTGGCTCGACCGAGATCGGCCGCCAGTTGATGGCCGAATGTGCCAAGGACATCAAGAAGGTTTCCCTGGAACTGGGCGGCAACGCGCCATTCATCGTGTTTGACGACGCGGACCTGGATAAGGCTGTCGAGGGCGCGATCATTTCCAAATACCGTAACAACGGCCAGACATGCGTCTGCGCCAACCGCCTGTATATCCAGGATTCGGTGTACGACGCGTTTGCCGAGAAACTCAAGGCAGCGGTTGCCAAGCTCAAGATCGGCAATGGCCTGGAAGACGGCACCACCACCGGCCCGTTGATCGACGAGAAAGCGGTCGCCAAGGTTCAGGAGCACATCGCCGATGCCGTTGGCAAAGGCGCGACCGTGCTGGCGGGCGGCAAGCAGATGGAAGGCAACTTCTTCGAGCCGACCATCCTGACCAACGTGCCGAAAACCGCCGCCGTGGCGAAGGAAGAAACCTTCGGCCCGCTGGCGCCGCTGTTCCGCTTCAAAGACGAAGCCGAAGTGATCGCGATGTCCAACGACACCGAGTTCGGCCTGGCCTCGTACTTCTATGCCCGCGATCTGGGCCGTGTGTTCCGTGTGGCCGAAGCCCTGGAATACGGAATGGTCGGCGTCAACACCGGGTTGATCTCCAATGAAGTCGCGCCGTTCGGCGGCATCAAAGCTTCGGGCCTGGGCCGTGAAGGCTCCAAGTACGGCATCGAGGACTACCTGGAAATCAAATACCTCTGCCTGGGTATCTGATCCCGCTTCAAGCGCGAAGGGCACGAGAGCGCTGCCCCTTTGCGCGTTTCACCCGTTCTGTTTCTTGTGGCCGGAACGCTGCGGCAGTCGATCATCGCATGCTGCCGCAGTTGTCTCCCCGCCATGTATTCCTTGAGACACGCCGCCCTGAGCTGCGAATGAGGACTGTAATGAGCAAGACTAACGCTGACTTGATGGCCCGCCGTACCGCCGCTGTTCCCCGTGGCGTCGGCCAGATCCACCCGATCTTCGCCGAATCGGCAAAGAACGCTACCGTAACGGACGTTGAAGGTCGCGAATTCATCGACTTCGCCGGCGGCATCGCCGTGCTGAACACCGGCCACGTGCATCCGAAAATCATCGCCGCCGTGACCGAGCAGCTGAACAAGCTGACCCACACCTGTTTCCAGGTCCTGGCCTACGAGCCGTACGTGGAACTGTGCGAAAAAATCAACGCCAAGGTTCCTGGTGACTTCGCAAAGAAAACCTTGCTGGTCACCACTGGTTCCGAAGCGGTGGAAAATGC
Source organism: Pseudomonas sp. E102 (assembly GCF_052660185.1). Taxonomy (NCBI): domain Bacteria; kingdom Pseudomonadati; phylum Pseudomonadota; class Gammaproteobacteria; order Pseudomonadales; family Pseudomonadaceae; genus Pseudomonas; species Pseudomonas sp. E102. The sequence continues at coordinate 4,790,081 of NZ_CP084025.1, read as the reverse complement.
CGTGAAAATCGCCCGCGCCGCCACTGGCCGTGCCGGTGTGATCGCGTTCACCGGCGCTTACCACGGTCGTACCATGATGACCCTGGGCCTGACCGGTAAAGTCGTACCGTACTCGGCCGGCATGGGCCTGATGCCCGGCGGTATCTTCCGCGCGCTTTACCCGAACGAATTGCATGGTGTGAGCATCGACGACTCCATCGCCAGCATCGAGCGCATCTTCAAGAACGATGCCGAGCCACGCGACATTGCCGCCATCATCATCGAGCCGGTTCAGGGCGAGGGTGGTTTCTATGTGGCGCCGAAAGAGTTCATGAAGCGCCTGCGCGCCTTGTGCGACCAACACGGCATCCTGCTGATCGCTGACGAAGTGCAGACCGGTGCCGGCCGTACCGGGACTTTCTTCGCCATGGAGCAGATGGGCGTTGCCGCCGACCTGACTACCTTCGCCAAGTCCATCGCCGGCGGCTTCCCGTTGGCCGGTGTCTGTGGCAAGGCCGAATACATGGATGCCATTGCACCGGGCGGCCTGGGCGGCACCTACGCGGGTAGCCCGATTGCCTGTGCCGCCGCGCTGGCGGTGATGGAGGTGTTCGAAGAAGAACATCTGCTGGATCGCTGCAAGGCCGTTGGCGAGCGCTTGGTGACCGGCCTCAAGGCCATCCAGAAGAAATACCCGGTCATTGGCGAAGTGCGTGCCCTGGGCGCGATGATTGCCGTGGAGCTGTTCGAAAATGGCGACACCCACAAGCCGAACGCCGCGGCAGTGGCCCAGGTTGTGGCCAAGGCCCGGGACAAGGGCCTGATTCTGCTGTCCTGCGGCACCTACGGCAACGTCCTGCGGGTGCTGGTACCGCTGACCTCGCCGGACGAGCAGTTGGACAAAGGCCTGGCGATCATCGAAGAATGCTTCTCCGAGCTCTGATTTTTACGAGCTCTGATTTTCAAGAGCGCTGAGCTGTGCGCTGATCCACAAAAAACCCGCTTCGGCGGGTTTTTTCATACCCCGAGGAAGGGGGCTGGTGTTGTTGAGCTGTCTGGAACGGCCGCGATTGTCTAAGGTGCATGTATTGCAAGGGAGTGATACGGCATGACGGCTGTGGATTTACCCGCTGGACCGCGCGTATTGATTGCCGAGGCCGATCCAGCGTCTAGAGAATTGCTGGAGCAAGCGGTGTCAGAGGTGCGTTGCGACGCCCGGGTGCAGACCTGTGGCGAAGGAAAGCAGGCGCTGGAGCTGCTGGCCCAAGACCCATACGACTTGGTCATCGCCGACTGGGAACTGCCGGGCGTCGATGGCTTGAGCATCTTGCGCGGTTTGCGTCAGCAGCGCCGCTCCCCCGTGTTGCCATTCATCCTGGTGAGCCAGCGCAACGACAGCGCCAGCGTGCGGGAGGTATTGCCGCTGGCGCCGGCGGCGTACCTGACCAAACCCTTGAACCGGGAAAACCTGACCCAGCGCCTGCAAGGGCTGCTCTTGAGTGGTGAAGACACCTCCAATGCCGCGCCCATCCCAGGACCAGCGCTGACATTGGCGACTTTCCTGGAGCGTCGACGGGATCTGGCCGAAGGCGCGCCGTTGATGACCGATGTGCAAGTGGCAATCAAGCGTAGCCTCAATCCCGGTGGGCTGGATCTGAAACTGCTGGAAGATGAGATCCGCACCGACCCGCAGATCACCGCGGTGCTGATCGCCGCGGCCAACAGTGCTGCCCAGCACCAGGGCGGCGGCCCCGTACAGACCGTAGCCCAGGCGTTGCACCAGCTCGGTACCGGGCAAAGCATGAATCTGATTCTCGGCCTGACGCTCAAGCGCTGTGCCCGGCTGAGTGTCCCTTGCCTGGCGGACTATGCCGAACGGTATTGGGAATTGTCGCTGCACACCGCCGAGTACGCCCGGACCATGGCCCGCCTGCTCGACTTGGATCAGGAGCGCTGCTATTGCGCGGGCCTGTTGCATCGCTTGGGCGACTTGGCGCTGTTGCGCTGTCTGGAAGAGTGGAAGCAAGCCGGTGGTGAGCTGGATGAGCCCGAGGAGGTCGGGGATTCGCTCGAAGCGTTCGGCGCTGGCTTCGGCTCGGCACTGCGCGCCCGCTGGCGGCTGCCGCTGGAGCTGCGGGAATTGATCGCTGCGGTCTATGGCTTGGGTGGCGGGGTCTATTCCCGCGAGGCGCTGGTGATGAACATGGCCGCGCAACTGGCCCATCTGCCATCCCAGCAAGGCCTGGAAGAACTGGCTCGGGGCCGCACGGCGCGATTGTTGAAGATCGGGCTGCCGGAATTGATGCGGCTGCGCCGTCAGTAAAACCAGTGCTTAACCCTGTGGGAGCGAGGGGTGAAGTCTGATCAAACTGCGATGATGCGGTTCTTCCCCTGACGCTTGGCCTCGTACATGGCCGCGTCGGCGCGGGAGAACAGGCTGTCGAGGGTCTGGTCTTCGGCGGTGATACCGGTCAGCCCCTGGCTGACGGTGATGCCGAAGTTTTGCTCGCCACAGCGGAACGCCAGGCGTTGAATTTCCCGTTGCAGGCGTTCAGCGACCTGCAGCGCCATGTCCGGTGGGCAGCCTGGAAACACAGCGGCGAACTCTTCACCGCCGATCCGCCCGAACAAGTCACCGCGCCTGAGCACGCTGCGTCCGCTCTCGGCGATCTTCTGCAATACCGTATCGCCTTCTTGATGGCCGTAGGTATCGTTGATCAACTTGAAATCATCGATGTCGAGCAGCAGGAACGCCATGGGGGTGCCTTGCAACCGTGCCTGCTCAAATTCACGATGGGCGCATTCGAAGAAGTGGCGGCGGTTGCTGCTCTGGGTCAGTACGTCGGTGGTCGCCAGGCGCTGAAGTTCGCTTTCGAGCAGCTTTTTCTCGGTGATGTCTTCGGCAATGCCGACGACGATCACCGGTTGGCCCGGATCAGCCTGACGGTTGATGAAGCATTTGTCGCTGAGCCAACGAATCTGGCCATCTGCGGCGATGATCCGGTACTCGCGATCTTCGACGGCGCCTTTGACCAGCACTTCCGCCAGGCTGCGCTCGGCGTAGTCCAGGTCGTCCGGGTAGATGGCATCGCGCCATTCGTTGTAGTCGGCCAGCACCAGGCCCGCAGGCCGGCCGAAAATCCGCTCGTAAGCCGGGCTGACGTACAGTACTTGCCGGGTTTCCCAATTGAATGCCCACAGCACCGCGTTGACGCTGACCAACAGCGAACTGAACAGCTGCTCCCGCTCGCTCAGGCGCGCAACTTCGCCCTGGGCGTGCATCAGCGCCATGAGTGTCTGGGCCGCTTCGGGCCAATGCGGCTGGGATGAATCCTGTAGGTTCTTATCGACCATCGGCACAAATCTCAAGGAACGTGCATTGCTATGGATTTGCACGCGCTCACTCCAAAGCCCGCCAGGATGGCGAAGTGCTCTTGAGATATGGGATTGCTGGCGAAGTTCCTTTTCAGGCGACGAAGGGCGGGGGGATGACGGCTCCCAACCTGTGGCGAGGGGATTTATCCCCGTTGGGCTGCGCAGCAGCCCTGAAACCAGTTGCCTCGGTGTGTCAGAAATAACTACATCGCTGTCTTGGGGCTGCTGCGCAACCCAGCGGGGATGAATCCCCTCGCCACAACAACCTCCCCGCCGCGCACATCGGTGTCAGGCCGTGGCGGGGCGCAGCGAATAGGTCTTGAGCTGGTCGGCGAAGTCGCGCAGGGACTGGATGCCACTGGCTTCCGCTTCGTGGACCCATTCCTTGATGGCGGCGAGCATGTCGTGGCCGTTGCTGCTGGTCTTGACCCAGATCTGCTGCAAGGCCAGGCGTTTTTCGTAGATCACTTTCAGCGCTTGGCTATGCTCCAGCATGTTCTGGATACGCACATGGTGGCGGTCGTCCAACAGGCTGGTTTCCCGGGACAGCAGGCGTTTGGCCCGATGGAACTGATGGCGGACCGAGTGATCGACCTTTTCCAGTTCCTGCTTGACCAGCGGCGCGATGACCAGCCGGCGATACTGGGCCATGATCTGGAAACGGTTGTTGAGGATCGCCATGGCGGTGTCCATGTCCAGATGGCCCTTGCCTTCGACCCGGTGGGCAATCGGCGCGACCCGCTGAACCTTCGCCAGGCGCAGGAAGCTGAAGACCTTGATCCAGGCCCAGCCCAGGTCGAATTCCCATTTGCGCACCGACAGCTTGGCCGAGTTGGGGTAGGTGTGGTGGTTGTTGTGCAGTTCTTCGCCGCCGATGAGGATGCCCCATGGCACCAGGTTGGTCGCCGCGTCGCGGCACTCGAAGTTGCGATAGCCCACGGCATGGCCCAGGCCATTGACCACGCCAGCGGCCCAGACAGGAATCCACATCATCTGGATGGCCCAGATGGTGATGCCGATGGTGCCGAAAAGCAGCAGGTCGATGACGCCCATGATCGCTACGCCCAACAACGGGAAACGGCTATAGAGGTTGCGTTCGATCCAGTCGTCGGGGCAATTCTTGCCGTAGATGCGCAGGGTTTCCGGGTTTTGCGCCTCGGCGCGGTACAGCTCGGCGCCTTTGCGCAGCACCGTGGACAAGCCTTTGACGACCGGGCTGTGAGGGTCATCCTCGGTTTCGCATTTGGCGTGGTGCTTGCGGTGGATGGCCGTCCACTCGCGGGTGTTCTGCGCCGTGGTCAGCCACAGCCAGAAGCGGAAGAAATGTTTGAGACCGGCGTTCAGTTCCAGGGAACGGTGAGCCGAATAACGGTGCAGGTAGACCGTGACGCTGATGATCGTCACGTGGGTCATCAGCAGGGTGACTGCCACCAGCGACCAGGGCGACAAGCCAAGAAAACCTTCGTACCACATAGGCTGTAGGGCCCTCGATAAAAATAGAAACTGCCGTTGCATTATCACCAGCCCGAGGGAGAAAACCAGTCGGCCTTTCAGATAAGAGTGGCAGGATGTTTCTTACTTTATAATCCCCGCAAATTACAGGGACATGGACGGCCGCATGACCAACTCTCAACGCACCGCCATGCGCGGGGCATTGATTTACCTTCTGCTATCCGTTGCCTGGCTGCAGCTGGTTGGTTATTTACTGAGCAGTTTCTTCGATGATTCCGCCGACCGGCTTCGCTGGCAACTGATCAACGGTTATGCCTGGGCGCTGGTCAGCGCCGTGCTGATTTTCATGGCTCGGGTGCGCATCGCGCGTGGTTTGCTCAGGGGCGAGGGCACTGTCGATCGTGAGCGATTGCGCCAGGCCGCCGCCGTCTTCGATTGCACCCGCGAAGGGGTCCTGGTCACGGACCGTCAAGGCCTGATCGTGCATGTCAATCCAGCGTTCATGGCGATCACCGGTTACGCCCGCGACGAGGTGCTGGGCCGTCAACCCAACCTGTTCAAGTCCGGCCGGCATGGCCCGGCGTTCTACCGGGAAATGTTCGCTTCGCTGTCCAGCCGTGGCGAATGGAGCGGCGAAATCTGGAACCGCCGCAAAAGCGGAGAGATTTATCCGCAATGGCAGACCATCCGTGCCGTTGTCGATGACGAGGGCGAAGTCAGTCAATACGTGGCGGTGTTTTCCGACATCAGTGCAATCAAGGATTCGGAGCATGAGCTGGCGCACCTGGCCCATCACGACCCGCTGACCGGCCTGCCCAATCGCCTGCTTTTTTGCGACCGCACCGAGCAAACCGTGGCTTCGGCGCAGCTTCACAAGCGTGGGTGCGCGCTGCTGCTGTTGGATCTCGACCACTTCAAGAACATCAACGATAGCCTCGGCCATGCCGTGGGAGATGAATTACTCAAAAGCGTGGCCCAGCGCTTTCTCGGGTTGTTCGCGCCGGGCATCACCCTGGCCCGGCTAGGCGGCGATGAGTTCGCGGTGGTGGTGGAAAACTGTTCTCAGCCAGGGCAGGCGGCGGCCTTGGCCAGGCGCATCCTTGATGTATTGAAAGAGCCTTTGCAGCTCGGCGGACAGTCGCTGTTTATCAACGCCAGCATCGGTATCAGCCTGTTTCCCGGCGACGCTCTCAGCGCCGAGCAATTGCTGCGCAACGCCGATTCGGCACTGTTCAAGGCCAAGAGCAGTGGGCGCGATGGGTATGCCTTGTATACCGAAGAACTCACCACCCATGCCCAACAGCGGGTGGAGATCGGGTTCGAGCTGCGACGCGCGCTACAGCAAGACGAACTGCGCGTGCATTACCAACCGGTACACGACCTGGCGACCAGCCGTCTGGTCGGGGTCGAGGCCCTGGTACGCTGGGAGCATCCCACGCGTGGGCTGGTGTCGCCGGCCGAGTTCATTCCCATCGCCGAGCGTACGGGGCTGATCGCCCAGATCGATGCCTGGGTCATGAAGCAGGCCTGTCGCCAGATGGGAGAGTGGCAGCAGGCCGGGGTGGTGCTGTCGTTCGTGGCGGTCAATGTCTCCAGCCGCTTGTTCGCACGTCGCGAATTGTATGAGCAAGTCGCCCGCGTGCTGCACGAGACCGGCCTTGACCCGGCCCTGCTCGAATTGGAAGTCACCGAAAGCGCAGTCATGGAAGACCCGGAAGTCGCGCTGGAACAAATGCACCGTTTGCGCGAATTAGGCGTGCGCCTGGCCATCGATGACTTCGGCACGGGTTATTCATCGCTGCTGCGGCTCAAGCGTTTGCCGGTGCAGAAACTGAAGATCGACCAGGGGTTTGTCGCCGGGTTGCCCTGGGATGAAGATGACGCGGCGATCGTTCGCGTGATCATCGCCCTGGCTCACAGCATGGGCATGCAGGTGCATGCCGAGGGCATTGAACAACAGGAGCAAGCGGCGTTTCTGCTGGGCCAGGCGTGTGAGCTGGGGCAGGGATATTGGTTTGGCCGGCCGGTGGCTGCGTCGCAGTTGGATTGGGATCGGGCGCCGGTGATTGCCTGATCACCAGTGGCATTGATGTTGACTGATACGCCGCCATCGCGAGCAGGCTCGCTCCCACATTGGATTGGCTTTGACCTTGAGATTCGTTTCGACACAGCACTCCAGTGGGAGCGAGCCTGCTCGCGATGGCGTCGGCTCAGCTTGCCTCGATGTCGGTCTATCCCTCAGCGGGCGCCGCCGCCTCCTTCGTCTCCAAATGATAAATCTCCGAGGGTTTGGCAGGGAAAAGACCCACGATCAGATCCATCGTAGGACGCCAAATTAGATTTGGTATTTTGGTTATATAAAAATTCTTAAATAGTCTTTTTAAGAATATCCCGCTTTATCTAGTATTGCTCCCACGCCGCAAGCAGTGCCGCCCACTGCCAGGCATTCATACAAGGAGCAGCAGCATGAGCGCATCCCTACGTAGCGTTGACGGCCAGGACGAAGCAACCATCTTGCGCGAGATCCAGAGCGCATTGCGTGACCTGCGCTTTGGCGCGGTGGAAATCACGGTGCACAACGCGCAGGTGGTCCAGATCGAGCGCAAGGAAAAATTCCGCCTGCAGCAACCGAGTCAGAAACCGAGTTAAAGGATCGCCGCCTGCGGCAGCTCCGACCGGGGGGCTGTGGCGTGGGCGCTGTCGCAGGCGGCTGATCCTTGCTGCAAGCCATCCGATTCCAGAAGCCATAAAAACCAGAATTCCAGGAGCTTTCACCATGTCGTCGATTCGCCGTTATGCCTTGGCCGCCCTGGCCAGCGCTGTTTTTGCAGGTTCCGCGGTTGCCAAGGATTACGAGCTGCTCAACGTGTCCTACGACCCGACCCGCGAGTTGTATCAAGAGTACAACGCCGAATTCGCCAGTTTCTGGAAGAAAGCGCATCCGGATGACACGGTGAAGATCCAACAGTCCCACGGCGGCTCGGGCAAGCAAGGCCGGGCGGTGATCGATGGCCTGCGCGCCGACGTGGTGACCCTGGCCCTGGCCGGCGACATCGACGAAATCGCCAAGCTGGGCAAATCCCTGCCAGCGGACTGGCAAACACGCCTGCCAGATGCCAGCACGCCTTACACCTCGACCATCGTGTTCCTGGTGCGCAAGGGCAACCCCAAGGGCATCAAGGATTGGGGCGACCTGATCAAGGATGACGTGTCGGTCATCACACCGAACCCGAAAACCTCCGGCGGCGCTCGCTGGAACTTCCTCGCCGCTTGGGCCTATGGCTTGAAAGCCAACGGTGGCGACGAGGCCAAGGCCAAGGAATATGTGCAAGCGCTGTTCAAGCACGTGCCGATCCTGGACACCGGCGCCCGCGGTTCGACTATCACGTTCGTCAACAACGGCCAGGGCGATGTGTTGCTGGCTTGGGAAAACGAAGCCTTCCTGGCGCTGAAAGAAGACGGTGGCGCCGACAAGTTCGATATCGTCGTGCCGTCGCTGTCGATCCTCGCCGAACCGCCGGTGGCGATTGTGGACAAGAATGCCGAGAAAAAAGGTAATGCCGAGATCGCCCAGGCGTACCTCAAGCACCTGTACAGCCCGGCCGGCCAGGAAATTGCCGCGAAGAACTACTATCGCCCGCGTGACAAGGACGTGGCCGCCAAGTATTCCCGCCAGTTCCCGAAGGTGGAGCTGGTGACCATCGATAAGGACTTCGGCGGCTGGAAAACTGCCCAGCCGAAATTCTTCAACGATGGCGGTGTGTTCGACCAGATCTATCAGGCGCAGTAAGCTGCAATAGAGCGCATTTCATGTGGGAGCGAGCTTGCTCGCGAAGGCGGTCGTACAGTCAATATCAATGTTGCCTGATACACCGCTTTCGCGAGCAAGCTCGCTCCCACAGGCTCCGCACCCTGTGAGTCTCAACCAAGGACCTTTATGTCGCGTCGCATATCCCCCGTCATACCCGGCTTCGGGCTGACGCTGGGCTACACCCTGGTGTACCTCAGTCTGATTGTGCTCATACCCCTGGCGGCGATGTTCGTGCATGCCGCCCAACTCACCTGGGATCAGTTCTGGGCGATTATCTCGGCGCCGCGGGTGCTGGCTGCCTTGAAGCTCAGCTTCGGCACCGCGCTGTGTGCCGCGATCATCAACGGCGTCATCGGCACGCTGCTGGCTTGGGTGCTGGTGCGCTACACCTTCCCCGGCCGCAAGGTCATCGATGCGATGATCGACCTGCCCTTCGCTCTGCCCACCGCCGTGGCCGGTATCGCGCTGACGGCGTTGTATGCGCCGACCGGCCTGGTTGGCCAGTTCGCCACCGACCTGGGTTTCAAGATCGCCTACACCCCGCTGGGCATTACCCTGGCGCTGACCTTCGTGACGCTGCCGTTCGTAGTGCGCACGGTGCAACCGGTGCTGGCCGACATTCCTCGTGAGGTCGAAGAGGCCGCTGCTTGCCTAGGGGCGAAACCCTGGCAGGTGTTCCGACACATCCTGATGCCGGCGCTGTTGCCGGCCTGGTTGACCGGGTTCGCCCTGGCTTTCGCCCGTGGCGTGGGCGAGTACGGCTCGGTGATTTTCATCGCCGGCAACATGCCAATGAAAACCGAGATCCTGCCGCTGCTGATCATGGTCAAGCTCGACCAATACGACTACACCGGCGCCACTTCCATCGGCGTGCTGATGCTGGTGGTTTCCTTCGTCCTGTTGCTGCTGATCAACCTGCTGCAGCGGCGCATCGAAACCCCATAAGGAGGCGCGAACCATGTCCCAATCGTCTATTTCCGCCGCTTCCACCAACGCCGCCCGTCGCGGCAGCGCGACGTCGCGGCGCGTGCTGATTGGCCTCGGCTGGCTGATCTTTGCGCTGTTTCTGCTGCTGCCGTTGTTCATCGTCGTGTCCCAGGGCTTGAAGTCCGGCCTTGGGACGTTCTTCGCGGCAATCTTTGAGCCTGACGCCTTATCGGCGCTCAAACTCACGGTGTTCGCGGTGTTGATTTCGGTGCCGCTGAACCTGGTGTTCGGCGTGAGCGCCGCGTGGTGCGTGAGTAAATATTCATTCCGCGGCAAGAGCATGCTGGTGACGCTGATCGACCTGCCGTTCTCGGTGTCGCCAGTGATCGCGGGCCTGGTCTACGTGCTCATGTTCGGCGCCCAGGGGCTTTTCGGGCCGTGGCTGTCGGATCACGACATCCAGATCGTGTTTGCGCTGCCGGGCATCGTCCTGGCGACGATCTTCGTCACGGTGCCGTTCGTGGCCCGTGAGCTGATCCCGCTGATGCAGGAACAAGGCACCCAGGAAGAAGAGGCCGCGCGCCTGCTCGGCGCCAATGGCTGGCAGATGTTCTGGCATGTCACCGTGCCGAACATCAAGTGGGGCCTGATCTATGGCGTGGTGCTGTGTACCGCCCGGGCCATGGGCGAGTTCGGCGCGGTGTCGGTGGTGTCCGGGCACATTCGGGGGGTGACCAACACCCTGCCGCTGCACGTCGAGATCCTCTACAACGAATACAACCACGTGGCCGCGTTCGCCGTGGCGAGCCTGTTGCTGATCCTGGCGCTCTTCATCCTGCTGCTCAAGCAGTGGAGCGAAAACCGAATCAACCGCCTGCGCGCCAGCGCCGCGGAGGAATAAGTCATGTCGATCGAAGTCCGTAACGTCAGCAAGAATTTCAACGCCTTCCGGGCCCTGGACGACATCAGCCTGGACATCCAGAGCGGTGAGCTGGTGGCGCTGCTCGGGCCATCGGGTTGCGGCAAGACCACCTTGCTGCGGATCATCGCCGGCCTCGAGACGCCGGACCAGGGCAACATTGTTTTCCACGGCGAGGACGTGTCCGGCCACGATGTGCGCGATCGTAACGTCGGGTTCGTGTTCCAGCACTACGCCTTGTTCCGCCACATGACCGTGTTCGATAATGTCGCGTTCGGCCTGCGCATGAAGCCCAAGGGCCAGCGCCCGAGCGAAAGCCAGATCGCGACCAAGGTCCACGAATTGCTGAACATGGTGCAACTGGACTGGCTCGCCGACCGCTACCCCGAGCAGCTGTCCGGCGGCCAGCGCCAGCGTATCGCGTTGGCCCGCGCCCTGGCGGTGGAGCCTAAGGTATTACTGCTGGACGAACCATTTGGCGCCCTCGACGCCAAGGTCCGCAAGGAACTGCGCCGCTGGCTGGCGCGGCTGCACGAGGACATCAACCTGACGTCGGTGTTCGTCACCCACGACCAGGAAGAAGCCATGGAGGTCGCCGATCGGATCGTGGTGATGAACAAGGGCGTGATCGAGCAGATCGGCTCGCCGGGCGACGTTTACGAAAACCCGGCCAGCGACTTTGTGTATCACTTCCTCGGGGATTCGAACCGCCTGCACTTGGGTGAGGACCGGCATGTGCTGTTCCGTCCTCACGAAGTCTCGCTGTCGCGCTCGGAACTGGAAGACCACCACGCCGCCGAGGTGCGCGACATTCGTCCACTGGGCGCCACCACGCGGGTGACCCTGAAAGTGGAAGGCCAGAGCGAGCTGATCGAGGCCGAAGTGGTGAAGGACCACGACAGCCTGGTGGGGTTGGCGAAGGGCGAAACGTTGTTCTTCAAGCCGAAGGTCTGGTAGAAAGTCTCCAACCTATAAGATCAAAAACATCGCGAGCAAGCTCGCTCCCACAGGGATTTGTGTATGGCGCAGATCCAGTGTGGGAGCGAGCCTGCTCGCGATGGCGTACCCGCCTACGCCCCGATCCGAATCTGAATAACCCCGCTAGGCCTTGCTTCGATTGGTTCTACTTTTAACCTTCCCCTGACCCAAACCCTACCTAGACTCTGACATGCCAGGAGGCAAGTGAGAGTCCATGACGGACCGGTGTTGTTGTCTCCTGGCGCCCTGATGCCAAGGAGAAAAAGCATGAGAATGGAAGTCAGTCGGCACGGCCCTTTCGGTTGTGCCTTGTTAAGCGTTCTGTTGAGTCCTTCTGCCAGCGCCGCCCCCACGTTGTCTCCCCAGATACCTTTCGATGTCACGGTGACCGAACCGGTTTCACTCTCCAGCCTGCAAGCCAATTTCGATGATTTGTCATGGCAGACCTTCATCGCTCTGAATTGGCCGGCCCTGGACAATGGCAACCCCAATACCGGCGTCACCATCGGAAAACAAGACGGGGCAACGGTTTGGGAAAGTTGGAAAGAGAGCTACCAGATTTTTCGTGCGAAAGGGCAGGCACCACTGCCTTGGAATGCGCCGGCGACCCTGCCTGAAGCGTGTAAGTCACTCAAGTCCGGCCGCCTGTTACAACAAATGGGCAAGGTGCCCGACGTGCTGGATGAATTTATCCAGCCCTTCGAGAGCGGTCCGCTGGTGGATCAGAACGGCGTGTATACGCGCAATGAAATCGTGGTCAACCAATCGATGTTCGACGGGATCGTAAACAACGGCCTGTACAGCATCGAAGGCCAGCAGCAGTTCTTCGCCGCGAACCCGAACAACACCGTGGCATTCAGCTGTGGTTCTACCAAGAGCCAGGAGGTCGGCGCGGTGATGGTGAAGGCGTCGTGGAAAGTGCTCGGTCCCAGCGACAAACGACAGGATTTCCATACGGTCGATGCCCTGGTCTACACGCCGGGCAATAGCGACCCGGGTAAAGGGCCGATCGTGGAGGAATCGTGCGTGTCCGAGCCGGTCGGGTTGGTGGGGTTGCACATGGTCCACAAAACCGCCAATGCGGCCCAATGGGTCTGGTCGACTTTCGAGCACGTAAAAAACGTTCCTGAAAAAACCACGCCCGTCGGACAGCGCACGGGCCCTTATCTGTTCTATAACGCCGATAGCCAGAGCGCCATCAATCAGCCTCCGCCACGGCCGTGGAACCCGGCGGTCAAGGCGACGCCTTCGCAAATCGTGCGGGAAGTGCCACTGACCGAGGCGACCAAGACGCTCAACGCCTCCTATCAATCGCTGTTGCGTACGGCCAATCCACAAAGTGTCTGGGCGAACTATCAGCTGATCAGCACCCAGTGGCCTTCAGACCCGCCGAAGGATTGCCAGGTATCGGCCGCCAACCCGCTGGGTAGCCCAGCGCCGTCGTTCCTGGCCAACGCCACGCTGGAAACCTATATCCAGGGCACCGTTCCCCAGGCGTCCTCCAGCTGCATGGCGTGTCACGGCAATGCGGCGACCCATGTCACCGAATCGCCGCGCACCAGTTTTGCGGACTTCACCTATTTGCTCGAACGCGCACAGTCCACCAGTGCCCAAGGAGCCAAGCAATGAGTACCAATCTGGACAATTTCGTAGGCCTGTCGTCGGCCCTGATCGGCATTTCGGCCGATCGTCTGGCGCCGCAGATCGACCCGGTCGGTCTGCCGCCGATCTTTCTCGATTACGTGACTGCGCGCATTTCTTCTGACGTGCTCAACGCGTTGCTGACTCAGTACGCCACCCTGGCGGCCGACCATGTACCGCCCGACCAGATTGCCGAGCAAATACTGAAATTCAATATGCAGCCGACGATACCTGACACCGTGCTGGCTGCGCGTTCGATCATGAAACTCTGGTTGCTAGGTGTCTGGTACCAGCCTTTCGATACCTCGGATTTCAGGAAAGGCAGCTCGGAGGTGGTGTCCGACCAAGCCTACATCTACAGCTGGGCCTGGAAAATCGCCCAGGCTCATCCGATGGGCTACAGCGAATCGTTCTTCGGTTATTGGAACGGCACGCCGCCCAGTCTCAAGGATTTGACGGGAGTATCCGCCAACGGACAGCAAGGAGCGTCGTCATGAGTACCGAACAAGCAGAAGTGGTGATCGTTGGCGCCGGATTGGCCGGTAGCATCATTGCCTATCAATTGGGTATGGCGGGGGTGGAGGTGCTGGTGCTGGAGTCGGGGCCGGAAATTCCGGCCAACCGTTCGCAGTATCTGGAGCGCTTCTACACCTCGACGTTGAAAACCCCCGAGTCGCCCTATCCGCCGGTGACCAGCCTGGACCCGGCACGTGATCCTGCCACCCAGAATGCGCCGCGGGCCACTATCGCCGACCTGATCCTGGGTTGGAACCAGCCGAAGGTCAGCTATCTGGTGCAAAAGGGGCCACTGCCATTTACCAGCACCTATGAACGAGTAGGCGGCGGCACGACCTGGCATTGGGTCGGCACTTGCCTGCGCATGGTGCCGAACGATTTTCGCTTGAAATCCCTGTATCGCGTTGGTGTGGACTGGCCTATTGGCTATAACGATTTGCAAAGCGCCTACTGTCGGGCGGAGGCTGAGATTGGCGTGTCGGCCGACGTTGCCGACCAAGCCTACCTGGGCATGACCTTTCCCGAAGGCTATGCGTTCCCGATGCACAGTATTCCGTTGTCACTCGTCGATGGCAGCTTTGTCACCGCCGTCACGGGGCAGACGTTCGATAATTTGCCGCTGGTGGTCAGCCCGACGCCGGCCGGGCGCAACTCCCAACCTTATGCCGGTCGCCGGGTTTGCGCCGGCAATACCAATTGCACGCCGATCTGCCCGATCCAGGCCAAGTACGACGCCACTGTGACCATGAACAAGGCCCTGGCCACCGGCAAGGTTCGCGTGCTTTATCGAACCGTGGCCAGCAAAGTAACCGTTGGCCCCGACAGCAACATCAACGGTATCGAGTTCAAGCAATATCAACTGGGCGACGGCCCCGTCGTAGGAACCGGCGTGGCGCTCGGACAGCGCTATGTGATTGCCGCCCATGCAATCGAAACACCGAAACTGCTACTCAACTCCGCATCGACTGCTTGGCCCGCCGGCGTGGCCAACAGCAGCGGTCAGGTGGGCCGCAGCCTGGCTGACCACCCCATTTATCTGGCCTGGGGGCTCATGCCCGAGGGCAAGGCGATCTTTCCTTATCGGGGACCGTTGTCGACGGCAGGCATCGAAAGCCTGCGCGACGGCGCCTTTCGCAGCGACCGCGCGGCCTGGCGTATCGAGATCGGCAACGAGGGCTGGAACTGGCCGGCCGGTGATCCCTACACCACCGTGGCCGACTTTATCGATGGGGTGAACAATGGCGGCGCCAACCCGGGTAATACGTTGGTGTCCGGAACGGCGCTGGTGAAGAAGCTCAACGACGTTTTTACCCGCCAGTTCCGGATCGGTTTCCTGGTTGAACAGGTTGAGGATCATCCCGATCAGGCTGACAGCTACATCGTGCCTTCGGCCGAATACAAGGATCGGCTCGGCATTCCACGGCCGGAAATCCATTACGACCTGTCGGAATACACCAAGAAAGGTTTCCAACAGGCGAAGGTGCTCGCCAGCCATATCATCAAGGACTTGCTTGGGGCGCAGGAGTTGACGCAACCCATTGGACCTGGACTCTTCGATTATGAGGGGGTGCGCTACAGTTTCCAGGGTGCCGGTCACCTGATGGGGACCTACCGCATGGGCGACGACAAGACCAAATCGGTAGTGGATAAACACCAGCGCAGTTGGGACCACAAGAACCTGTTCCTGGTGGGCGATGGCGTCTTCCCAAGTACCGGTACCTCGAACCCGAGTCTGACAATCGCCGCGCTGTCGTTCCAGGCCGGGGATACGTTGGCCAATGACCTGCGGGCGGTGACGATGCAGGTTCAATCCAACAAGGCCTGGCAGGGCACCGGTGTGCAGCTCAACGCCCAGGTTCCGCGTGTGGTTCGCTATGTCAGCGGCCAGTGGTGCGCCAGCAAAGAGGGTGGGATGGTGGATGGAAACGGTGGCTCGCGGCACATCACCTATTCCAGCTATACGTTGCCCGGCGCGGCTGAAGGTGCGTTGATCGGCCGGGTGGGCGACGGCGGGACGCCGTTTCTGATTGGTGATCGGGCGCAGCTACCCGTGAATCAACAGGGGGAGCTGCAACTGTGCATCAACGATGACTTGACGAGACAGCATGGCGCCGGCCTGACCGACAATGTTGGCGCGCTGACGATTCGGGTCGAGTTCGGTTCGCTGTAACTTGAGCGGTGAAACCTAGCTACTGTGGGAGCGAGCTCGCTCCCACAGTGACGGGTATTTCACACCGTCGAACGTTGGTTGCGCAGGGCCACCGGACCTGCGCGCTCCTCAATGGCCTGCTTCAGATCGTTTCTGAGTCCCAGCAAAAAACCCGCCTCGACCACCACAAACAACGGCCCGACGATCAACCCGGTCAGGTCATCGACGAACGCCGGTTTGCGCCCTTCGTAGTAATGACCGACGAACTGAATCACCCAGCCCACCACGAACATGCCCAGGCCGCTGCCTAGCCACACCGTTGTGCTTTGCGCGGCGAGTACCTGGCCCAGCCAGACTGCAAGACCCAGCAGCACCGTCATCAACACACCCAGGCGCAACTCCAGGCGCAGATAGAACCAGGCACTCGCCATCGCCACCAGCAGCGCCGGGGAAACCAGGACCGCGCCAACCGGCCATCCGGGCCGGGACAACAGCACCGCGACGGCGATGAAGATCAGCGGAATCCCGATGAAATGACTGACGATGTTACGCGGGTCGCGGTGGTAGGCCGCGTATTGACTGAGGTGATCGACGAGGCTTTTCATTGTTGTTCCTCCTGAGGTGATGCCTGCATGATGAACAGGTTTCACCAGGCGCTCTGTCAGCTAGCCGACACTTGTCCCGGAGTTTGCATGAATACCCATCCCTGGCACTCGCATTTGATGGTCGGTCACTGGTACAGCCATCTGCCTGCTGAGTTACAGCATAGCCTGCTGGACATGTCGCGAGTGCGTCGCCTGCCGCCCGGCCAGCGGCTGTTCCAGCGCGGCGATGCACCGTGCGGCCTGTACGCGGTGCTCGAAGGCGCGGTGCGTATCGGCGCGGTCAGCGAGCAGGGCAAGGAAGCGCTGCTGAGCGTGGTGGAGGCGCCGCATTGGTTCGGTGAAATCTGCCTGTTCGATGGACAACCGCGGACCCATGATGCGGTGGGCGTCGGCCAATGTACATTGCTGCATCTGCCACAGGCTGCGCTGTTGGCTTTTCTTGAAACACAACCCGTTTATTGGCGTCATCTTGCCTTGTTGATGAGCCACAAACTGCGCCTGACCTTCATCAACCTTGAACACCTGAGCCTGATGCCCGCCCCGGCCCGCGTGGCCCACCGCTTGCTGATGATCGCCGAAGGCTACGGCGAAATCGAACCGGCGCGCCGGGTCTTGCCACTGCCCCAGGAGCAACTGGCGATGATGCTTTCCCTGTCGCGCCAGACCACCAACCAGATCCTCAAGGATTTGCAGGGGCAGGGCATTGTTCACCTCAGTTATGGTGAGATCGAAATCCTCGACATCGAACGGTTGCGAGCCCTGACCACAATCTGAAACCGACCTGGACCCTGTGGGAGCGAGCTTGCTCGCGATAGGGCTCGCCCCGGCGCTGAAAATGTTCAGCGCAACCCATCCCGAAACTGGCCCGGCGTCATGCCTGTCCAGCGCTTGAACGCGCGGCTGAAGCTGCTGGTGTCGGCGAAACCCAGCAGATAGCTGACCTCGCTCAGCGAGCACTGCGGATCGCGCAGATGCAGCAGCGCCAGATTCTCCCGGCATTCATTGAGCAGCGCATCGAAGCGGCAGCCTTCGTCGGCCAGGTGTCGCTGCAGGCTGCGCAGGCTCAGATGCATGGTTTGGGCGATGCGTTCGGCGCTGGGTTCGCCTTCGGGCAACTGGGCTTCGATGGCGGCGCGGACCTTGCGTTCCCAAGTCAGCGGCTGAAGCTGGGCGAGGGTGCGCTTGAGCACGGTTTCGTTGTGTTCGGCCAGCTCCGGGTTCGCGTCGTCCAGGTGGCTGTCGAAATCCAGGAGGTTGAATTCCAGGCAATCCTGGCCGGCGTCGAAATGCACCGGTGCGCGAAAAACCTTGTGCCATGGGCTCGGGTCCAGCGGTTCCGGGCGGCGCAGGTAGACGGCCAGCGGTGCGTAGTCGCGACCCAGCCGGTTGCGGCAGGTGCGCACGTAGATCGCGGCAAACGCGTCGATGGCCTCGAAGGCGGGAGCGGGGCGTCCCGCCGGTACATCGAGGCTGAAGCGATAACGGTCATCGCCGCGGCTCAGCTGCAAGGTCAGCGCATCGCTGACCACCGGGTGATACCGCACGATCCGCTCGAACACTTCACGCAAGCTGCCGCTGGCTACCAGGGCGTAGCCCAGTGCATGGAACGTGGTGGGGCTGACGAAGCGCGACACCCGCAAGCCGATCGCCGGATCGCCGCTGGCCTGCACCGCCAGCGTCCACAGGCGCGTGGTGGCCGAGAGCGGGTAGCGGGCGTTCGGGTCGTCCATCAACACGGGGTCCAGGCCCGCCTTCACGCACAGGGCTTGGCTGTCCAGGCCCAGTGCATCGAGCTGTTTGCGCAGGGCGCGGGTCCAGCTGGCGAGGGAAGTGGGTTCGGTCATGACAATTGGCGCTTGCGGTCAACAGGTTGGCGTTTACGGCTACCACCCGATGGGACAACGCCCGGCAGGATGAGCACATCGTTAACAGAGGATGTAAGCCATGCACGGCACTTGCGCAAGCCCCGAGCGATTGAATGCACGACAGCGAGCCGCCCACATTCGCCAGGTTGTCCTGGGCCGAGGTGAGGAATTGCGTCGGCGCTACCCGATCCTGCAGCACCAGGACGCGCTGGGCGCAGGCATCCTGGCGTTCGCCCTGGCCGGGATGATCGGCTCGGCGCTGCTCTACATCAACGGTCACCTGGCCGGTTGGGCCTGCCTGCTGCTCAACGCGTTTTTCGCCTCGCTGACCCACGAGTTGGAACATGACCTGATCCACAGCATGTACTTCCGCAAGCAACGCGTTCCCCATAACGTGATGATGGGTCTGGTGTGGCTGGCGCGGCCCAGCACCATCAACCCATGGATCCGCCGTCATCTGCACCTCAACCACCACAAAGTATCCGGCAGCGAAGCGGACCTGGAAGAGCGGGCGATTACCAACGGTGAGCCGTGGGGATTGGCGCGTTTGCTGATGGTGGGTGACAACGTGATGTCGGCGTTAATCCGCCTCCTGCG
This sequence comes from Pseudomonas sp. E102, assembly GCF_052660185.1. Taxonomy (NCBI): domain Bacteria; kingdom Pseudomonadati; phylum Pseudomonadota; class Gammaproteobacteria; order Pseudomonadales; family Pseudomonadaceae; genus Pseudomonas; species Pseudomonas sp. E102. The sequence goes on along the minus strand of NZ_CP084025.1, from coordinate 4,771,267 downwards.
AGCCAAGACCTGGGCGCACAAGCGCAGCATCCTCAAGCGTACGCTGAAGGTGTACTTCCCACTGGCACTGCTGCATTGGGGCGCCTGGTACGTGTTCCTTGGTTTTCATGGGGCCAACGCTGTGGCCGGACTACTGGGCGCTTCCATCGACTGGTCGGCCAATACCCTGGCGACGATGCACATCATCGACATCGCCGCCGTGGTGATCATCGGCCCGAATGTGCTGCGCACCTTTTGCCTGCACTTCATCAGTTCGAACATGCATTACTACGGCGACATCGAGCCGGGCAATGTCATCCAGCAGACCCAAGTGTTGAACCCCTGGTGGCTGTGGCCGTTGCAGGCGTTCTGCTTCAACTTCGGCAGCAGCCATGGCATTCATCATTTCGTGGTGAAGGAGCCGTTCTACATCCGGCAGATGACGGTGCCGGTGGCTCATGAAGTGATGCGGGAGATGGGCGTGCGGTTCAACGATTTCGGCACGTTCGGGCGGGCGAATCGGTTTGCGGGTGAGGAAGGCGTTGTGAGGGAAGAGGCGAAGGCCGTTCAGGCCTAAGAGCAAAGAGATAACTGTTGTGGCGAGGGGATTTATCCCCTCGCCACAGGGGCATCTTTCAGGCCAGACAAATGCGTCTGGCCGGGAGGATGGTCAGAACTGATAACTCACAGTAGCCGCCACGTTGCGCTCTTCGCCCATGTAGCAGAAGTTCAGGCTGGCGCACGAGGCGACGTAGGTTTCGTTGGTCAGGTTGTTCGCGTTCAGGCGCACGTCCACGCCCTTCAAGCCGACCTTGCCCAGGTCGTACCCCACCGACGCATCGAACAACGTGTAGGACGGCACCTTCATGGTGTTCTCCGCATCGACCCAACTGTAGCCGACATAACGCACGCCGCCGCCCAGTCGCAAGCCATCGAGCGTGCCGCTGTCGAACTTGTAGTCCGCCCACACCGAGGCCATGTGGCGCGGGGCCTGGGTCGGTGAGTTGCCTTTGTTTTCGATGATGTTGGTCGGGGTGCTCAGAGTGCTGACCATCGACTTCGAATATTCGATGTCGGTGAAGGTGTAGCTGCCCAGCACTTTGAACTGCTCGGTCAACTGTACGTGCGCTTCCAGTTCCAGCCCTTGGGAACGAACGGCGCCGACGGCGCGATAGAAATTTTCCTGGGGCAGCTTGGTCGCGAGGTTTTCCTGATCGATGCGGAACAGCGAGGCGGTGTACAGATCATCGGTGCCTGGCGGTTGGTACTTCAAGCCCAGTTCCCACTGCTTGCCGTCGGTGGGCGCCAGTGGATTGCCAGCGCTGTCGGCGTAGGAGTTGGGGTTGAACGACTCCGAGTAGCTGATGTACGGGGCCAGGCCGTTGTCGAACAGGTACAGCGCTCCGACGCGGCCGGTGAGCTTGGTGCGCTTGTCATTGATCTCGGTGCCTTCAGGGCGACCAGCTTCGGCGATGCGGTTTTCATCCGAAGTTTCGACCCAGTCCTGGCGCAGGCCCAGGGAGAAGCGCCACTTGTCCATTTCGATCAGGTCTTGCAGATAGACACCGGTTTGCTCCAGGCGTCGCACGTAGCTGGTCGCGCTGACGTTGGTGATCGCCGAGTTTCCGTAGACCGGGTCGAAGGCGTTGATCGGGGCGAGGCTGCCGCTGGTCCAGTCGACCACGGTCTTGCGCCGCTGGTAGTCCGCGCCCATCAGCACGGTGTGCTTGGTCGCGCCGGTGAAAAATTCGGCCTGCAGCATGTTGTCGACGATGAACGAATGCAGCTTTTCATCGGCGCCGGTGTAGTAACGGTTCAACTCGTTGCTGGTGGGGCTGGTCCAGCCGAAGGCATAGACCTGATTGTTGGTGACGTCGGAGTCCAGGTAGCGGAAGTTTTGCCGGGCGGTGAAGACATCGTTGAAACGGTGTTCGAATTGATAACCGAACGACTGCTGATCACGTTCGTAAACGTCGACGCCGGGCTCGCCTTCGAAGAAATTTTCCGAGATCCGCCGACCGTTGCGCGGGTGCAGTGCGCCGTCGGCCGGTACGCCGCCATGGTAGCCGCCGTCGGGTTCGTGCTGCAGGTAGGCTTGCAGGGTCAGCGAGGTGTCCTCGGTGAAGTCGATGCTGACGGTGGGCGCCAGGGTGAAGCGCTTTTCTTTGTTGTGATCGAACTGGGTATCGGAGGTGTCCGCCAGGCCGATCAGGCGATAGGCGATGCGTTTTTCATCGTCCACCGGCCCGCTGAAGTCGAAACCCACGCCTCGCTGGCCCTGGGTGCCGACAGTGGCCTGGACCTGATGGTAGGCCTCATAAAGCGGCTTTTTGCTGGTAAGCGCCACCAGGCCGCCCGGAGAACTGCGGCCATACAGCACCGACGACGGGCCCTTGAGGATGTCGACGCGCTCGAGAAAGTACGGGTCGACCTGCATGGAACTGTAGGTGCCGCTGTCGCCCATGGACTTGAGGCCGTCGAGGTAGATGTTATCCACCGAGCCGTCGTTGAAGCCGCGCATGGCCACGTAATCGTAGCGATGGGTCGCACCGTAGGGGTTGGTCAGCACGCCGGGGGTGTAGCGCATCGCCTGGGATACGGTCTGCGCGCCCTGGTCGTCCATTTGCTCGCGCGTCACCACCGATACGCTTTGTGAAGTCTCTCGCAGGGCGGTACTGGTCTTGGTCGCGACTTGGCTGTGGGTGGCGTTGTAGCCCGCCATGCTGCCCAAGGCGTTACCCAGGGCGAAGCCCTTGACATCAGTGGTCGGCAGCGCCAGTACACTGTCCCCGGCCTGGGCCTGCAATACGTAGCCGCTGCCTTCCTGGCCGACCGCAATCAGCCCCGAACCGCTGAGCAACTGGTCCAAGGCCTGGTCCGCCGAGTAGTCACCTTTGAGCCCTGGCGACTGGCGGCCAGCGGTTTGCTCGGGGGTGCTCGCCAGGGTAATCCCGGCCTGGCGCGCGAACTGATTCAGCACCTCGTTCAACGGGCCTGCCGCGATGTTGTAGCTCTGACGGCTGGCCGTGACGCCGTCCTGCGCGGCGACAGCGAGCATCGGCACGGCGCTGACGCCCAGCGCGGTGCTCAGCAGTGCGGCGTGGACGGCTTGGCGCAAAGGGCTGGTTTGCGAGGAACAGCCGAAGGAGGTCTTGAGGGTTACGCGCTCAGTCATTTTGGGTTTCCGTTGGAGTCGCTGAAGGCAGATAAGCGTTGCTTACTGTCCTAGCCGGACGCCCTCGCAAAACCCGCCAAAAAAAATCAGGCCGCACGTTCCACCGTGACCCACCAGCGGGTTCGATAATGCAGCTGCACGGGCAGCGTGCGGGGGAGCACGGCCAGCATTTTGTCGATGTCATCCAGGCGGAAGACTCCGGACAAGCGCAGGTCCGCGGCCGAGGCGGCGCATCTCAGACAGCCCCGGCGGTAGCGGCCGACCTCGTTGAGGAAGTCTTCCAGGCGCATGTTGCGCGTCACGATCAAGCCGTCCGCCCAGGCGCCGGCGTCCATGTCCAGGGGCGGCGCCAGGGTCGCTGTCGATGAACTGACGAGGTAGCTTTGCCCTGCCACCACGTGGATCGGCGCGCCCTCGCTGTTGCGATGTGAGCGAATGGCGACCTGGCCGCTGGTGACGCTCAGACGCGTGCAGCCGCTGTCCTGGCGCACGACGAAGCGCCCTTCCAGTCCTTCGAACAGACCCTCGCGGCTTTTCACCAGCAGCGGGCGTCCTGGGTCTCGGCCACAGGTGACCATGATTTCGCCGCGGGTCAACGTGATCAGACGCTGGCTGGCGGTGTAGTCGAGGTCGGCGGCGCTGCGGGTGTTGAGTTCAAGTCGTGTACCGTCCGGCAATTGGAAACCGCGTCGTTCGCCCGTGGCAGTGGCGAAGTCGGCACGCCACGGCTGCCAGCCTAGGTCCTTGCCCAGCCATGCGGCGGCGCCCACCACGGCGACGCCGGACAACAATTTCAGGGCCTGGCGTCGACCGAGGCGCTGGGCGCTGGCCTCCAGGGTGTCGAGGGCAATATGAGCACTGGGCACGGCGCGCAGGTTGGAGGTGAGTTCGCTGTGCAGCGATTGCACCCGTTGCCAAGCCAATTCGTGATCGTGATGGGCGATGCGCCAGGCGTCGCACTGTTGGCGAAGGATCGGATTGGCGGCATGGTTGCGCAGGCGCAGCAGCCAATGGATCGCTTGCTTGACCACCAGTTGCGAAGGACCTCGACCGCGCGATGGCGGGTCGATCGGCTCAATCTTCATAGCGCAGCACGTAGCAGTGATACAGCGCATCGGCGACGTACCGCTCCACCGACCGAAGCGAGATGCCCATTTGCTCGGCGATCTGCTTGTGGGTCATGCCGTCACACTGTGCAAGCAGGAACGCCCTGCGTACTTTCGGCTTGAGGCCGTCGAGCATGCGGGAAATGCCCTCCAGCAGTTCGAGGATCAGGGCTTGGGCTTCGGCACTTGGGATCTGGGCCTGCGGCAGATGCGCGATGGTTTCGAGGTAGGCGCGTTCGATTTCTTCCCGGCGCCAGTGATCGATCACCAAGCCCTGCGCGATGGTGCGCAGGAAGGCGCGCGGTGCCGTGAGTTCCAGGCGTTCGGTGCGTTGCAGCAGGCGCACGAAGGTGTCCTGGGCCAGGTCAGCCGCATCGGCGGCGTTGCCCAGTCGGTGGCGCAGCCATGTATGAAGCCAGCCGTGATGGCTGCAATAAAGCGCCTGTACTGCTAACTGGGGGGAGGACATGAGCGCAATAGCCTGATATCACAAATGATAATAGGTCGCATTGTCATAAGCGTTCATCAAATTTGCAACCACCGTTCGACGCAGGCTGTGTGATGTTGGCAATCATCTCGTCGGACAATTGAACAAGGGCCTAATCTTTTCCACGGGTTGGCCGACAGAAGGGTATGCGTGCACCAAAATGGAGCGGATCCAATCTCCAGCTCTTGCGGCTACATGGAACTGCCAATCGGAATGCACCCCCATCCCCTGTATAAGAAGTCCCTCCATGAATCTTAAGTTCAGCCACAAAATCCTCTTGGCCGCCTCTGGTGTGGTGGTGTTGGCTTTTGCCCTGTTCACGCTCTACAACGATTACCTGCAACGCAATACCATCGGTCGCAGCCTGGAATCCTCCATCGAGCAATCCGGTGACCTGACGGCCAGCAGCATCCAGAACTGGATGAGCGGGCGGGTGCTGGTGTTGGAAAACCTGGCTCAGAACATCGCACACCAAGGGGCGAGCGCCGATTTGCCTGGGCTCGTGGACCAGCCGGCGTTGACCTCGAACTTCCAGTTCACCTACGTGGGCCAGAACACCGGCGTGTTCACTCAACGACCTGACGCGAAGATGCCCGACGGCTACGACCCGCGTCAGCGCCCTTGGTACAAACAGGCCGTGGCCGCCGATAAAACCATGCTGACCCCACCCTACGCGGCGGCAGTGGGCGGCCTGGTGGTGACCATTGCCCTGCCGGTCAAGCACAACGGTGAATTGTTGGGCGTGGTGGGCGGTGACCTGAGCCTGGAAACCCTCGTGAAAATCATCAACTCCGTGGACTTTGGCGGGATCGGTCATGCGTTTTTGGTCAGCGGCGACGGCCAGGTCATCGTCAGCCCGGACAAAGACCAGGTAATGAAAAACCTCAAGGACATCTACCCCGGCACCCCTGTGCGCATCGGCAAGGGCATCCAGGAAGTCGAGCTGAACGGGGAGGACCGCATCCTTTCGTTCACCCCGGTGGCAGGTTTGCCGGGCGCCGAGTGGTACATCGGCCTGTCGATCGACAAGGCCAAGGCCTACGCACCGCTGAGCCATTTCCGTACGTCTGCGTTGATTGCGATGTTCATTGCAGTGGCTGCGATTGCGTTGCTGCTGAGTCTGCTGATCCAGGTGTTGATGCGCCCGCTCACCACCATGGGCCGCGCCATGCAGGACATCGCCCAGGGTGAAGGCGACCTGACCCGGCGCCTCGTGGTGCAGGGCAAGGACGAATTCGCGGTATTGGGAGGGTCGTTCAACCAGTTCGTGGAACGTATCCACGCGTCGATCGCCGAAGTGTCTTCCGCCACGCGTCAGGTGCATGACCTGTCGCAACGGGTGATGACATCTTCCAACGCCTCCCTGGTTGGATCGGATGAGCAGAGCGCGCGCACCAATAGCGTGGCCGCCGCGATCAATCAGTTGGGCGCCGCGACCCAGGAAATCGCCCGTAACGCCGCCGATGCCTCGCAACACGCCAGTGGCGCCAGCGAGCAAGCGGACGATGGTCGTCAGGTGGTGGAAAAAACCATCCAGGCGATGACCGAGCTGTCACAGAAAATCAGCCTGTCGTGCACCCAGATCGAAACCCTGAACGCCAGCACCGATAACATCGGGCACATCCTGGACGTGATCAAGGGCATCTCCCAGCAAACCAACTTGCTGGCCTTGAACGCCGCCATCGAAGCGGCCCGTGCCGGGGAGGCCGGACGTGGTTTTGCGGTAGTGGCCGATGAAGTGCGCAACCTGGCGCACCGCACCCAGGAGTCGGCTGAAGAGATTCACAAGATGATCACCTCGCTGCAAGTCGGCTCCCGTGAAGCGGTGACCACGATGAACGCGAGCCAGGCTTCCAGCGAGGAGAGCGTGGAAGTGGCGAACCAGGCCGGCTTGCGCTTGGTCAGCGTGACCCAGCGCATCGGCGAAATCGACGGCATGAACCAATCCGTGGCCGCCGCGACCGAGCAACAGACAGCCGTGGTGGAGACCCTCAACATGGACGTCACGCACATCAATACGTTGAACCAGCAAAGCGTCGCCAACCTCAACGAAACCCTGAAGGATTGCGATGCCTTGTCGCAGCAGGCCAATCGATTGAAGCAACTGGTGGACAGCTTCAAGATCTGACGGACCCGATCCCCCGTGGCGAGGGAGCTTGCTCCCGCTGGCCTGCGCAGCAGGCCCCTGCAAGCCTGCAGGCGGACCGTGTTGGCTGGCTTTACGCCTGCTGCGCAGCCGAGCGGGAGCAAGCTCCCTCGCCACGGGTGTGGGTTGTCTGGGCTGATGCCATCGCGAGCAGGCTCGCTCCCACAGGGTTTTTTGGTCAGGCGAACATCTTCACCACATTTCCCATCGCCTCATCGGCGAACCCTTGCAGAAAATCCCTGAACCCTTCCCGTGTGTGCACCTCGGTGTGGTCGGCGATGATGGTCCAGGTGGCGCGGCAGCGGCTGTCTCCCAGGGGCTCGACGCGCATCGCCGCCCAGAGGTTGTCGATGCCGAGGGTGTTGTAGATCAGCGTCCAGGTCATGTGCATGGCCTGGTCATCGCGGCTGTTGAGCTGCTCCACCACCAGGTTTTGTCCGTCGCGGAAGAATTTCTTGCGCAGCGAACGCACGCCGTCGCCAGTCATTTCGATGTATTCAAGGGCTGGAATAAAGCGGTTGAACCCGCCGAAGTCGCCCACCACTTCCCAGACGCGCGCGGCGTCGGCAGGCACTTGCACCGAGGTTTCGACATGGCAGGCTTGAGGGTTCTTGATCAGGGTGTCGGGTTGAAAAGCACTCATGGTCTTGCTCCTTGCGTGGGGTTGGGTTGCTTCAGATGAAATCGATGGCCTTGAGGTAATCAGCACCGCGGCGCAGCAGGGCCGGGGACTTTTCCGGGTAACGGGTGCCCATCTGCCTCACGCCGGACCGGGCGTTGTCATGGCGGATCAGGGAGATATCGCCGATGTCTTCTTCGAAGCCGTTGAGGTAGAAACCCAGTACGCCGAACAGCGCGTTGTCGGTATCGACCCGCGCCAGCTGCTGTTGCCAGTCCGCGACACTGACCAGCGCGAATTCCCGGCCACTGTCGCGGAACGACGCCACATAGGCGTCCCAGCTCAAGGGTTCGGGGTTGTGCAGGTTGAACACGGCCTGGTTGGGTTGGTAACGGCTGGCGTGGAAGGCGATGAAACGGGCCAGGAAGTCCACCGGCATCAGGTCGAAATTGAGCGACAGATCCGGCACCTGGCCGAGCTGGATCGATCCCTTGAGCATCAGCATCAAGCGGTTCTTGTGGGGCTGGCAGACCCCGGTCTGGCTGTTGAAGCTGATGTTGCCGGGACGGAACAGATTGACCCGGACGCCAAGGTCCCGGGCCCGTTGCAGAATCCGCTCGCCGACCCATTTGGACAGGTTGTAGCCATTCTTGATGTAGATCGGCGGTGTCCTTGCTGCTGGCTGCTCCAGCACCTGCCCATTAGCGTCCAGGGTGCTGGAGGCCGACAGCGTCGAGACGAAGTTGAAGATTTTCTTGCTGCGCCCTTCGCACAGCCGCAGGCATTCGAAGATGGGCTCGACGTTGTCCCGCGCCAGGGACTCGTAGTCGAGCACATGATTGACATGGGCGGCGTTGTGCACCAACGCGCCGAACGTGCTGTCGATCCGCTGGTAGGTGTCGTCCGGCAAGCCCAGTTGTGGCTGGGTGATGTCGGCGGCGTAGACGCTGACACGGCTCAGGTCCAGATGCTCCAGGCGATTTTTCCGCAGGGCCTGGGCGAACCGCTGGGCCGCGCTTTGCCCGCCGGATTCACGCACCAGGCACGCCACTTCCGTGGCCCCCCACGCCAGCAACGCTTCGACGATATGCACGCCGAGAAAACTGTTGGCGCCGGTCACGACCACTTTATGCACATCACCGCTCTGGCTGATGGGCAGTGGAGCGAGGTTGAGTTCGGCTTCGGCGTCGATGAAAGCCTGGGGGCTCAGCGAGGATGCATCGCTCTGGTCGGGGGCATCGAGCAACTTCGCCAAGGTGATCAGCGTCGGTGCTTCGATGAAGCGGTTGATCGACAGGCTGCGACCGAACGTCTGCCTGAGACTCAACAGCAGCTGCGAAAGCAGGATCGAATGCCCGCCAAGGTTGAAAAAACTCTCGTCGGTGGCGATGTCCTCGGCTGGCAACTGCAGCAGCTCGGCCCATAGCTGTCGGAGCTGGGTTTGCAATGCATTTTGTGGCTGGCGCCCTTGAGCTCCTGCCTGGACCGATCCCGCCGACGCCAGCAATGCCCGGCGATCGACCTTGCCGTTGCTGGTGTAAGGCAGGCTGGGCAGCTCTACATAGGCCGCCGGGTGCATGTAGCTCGGCAGCGAATCCTGCACATGCTGGCGCAAGGCGTTGAGGGCCGCGCCGGGTCGATCATCCACGGGGTTCGCCAGGAACGCCAGGATCCGCCGTCGCTCGTCGACCCCCACCGCCACCTGGCGAAACACTTGGCTGTCGCGCAGGCAATGCTCGATCTCCTCGGGCTCGACCCGAAAGCCGCGGATCTTGACCTGGTTGTCGCGGCGGCCGCACAGCTCGATCCCGTCGTCGGTCCACTGGCCGATATCCCCCGTGCGATAGACCCGCAGCGCTTGCTCGTTGGGCAGCGTCAGGTCGAGATAACGGCTGCTGGTCAGCACTGGATCGTTCAGGTACCCCAGGCCGACTCCAGGCCCTGCGATGTACAGCTCGCCGGGTGTGCCCTGGGGCACCGGTTGCAAATGTTCGTCGAGGATGAGCACGCGGGCGTTGCCGATGGGTATACCGAGGTTGCGGTTGTTATCGCCCACGGCGAATTGCCGCGTGGTGGCCAATACCGTGGTTTCCGTCGGGCCGTAGATATTGTGAAACCGGCACTGCGGTGCCAGTCGCTCGATCACGTACGGCTCGCAGACGTCCCCGCCAGTGATCAGGTGCGCCAGCCCCAATGACGCCTCCAGCGGCATGACGCTCAACAGCGCGGGCGGCAGGAAGGCATGGCTGACGCGCTGTTCACGCATCAACGACTCCAGTCGCTGCGGGTCGCGGCGCTGATCCTCGCTGGGCACCACCAGCAGTCCGCCTTGGATGAAGGTCGGCAAGATGTCCAGCAACGATGCGTCGAAGTTGATGGTGGAAAACTGCAACGCTCGGTTGTCGCGCCGCAGCTCGACATGATCTGCGTACCAGGCGCAAAAATGGCTGAGGTTACGGTGGCTGAGCAGGACCCCCTTGGGCTGGCCGGTGGTGCCGGAGGTGTAGATCGCCACGGCTGGTTCGTCGGCATCCACCACGCGGCGAATCGTCGAGGCCGGGAAGCCAGGCTTGGACGAAGACAGCCGATGGACATTCAGCATCGGCGTCGGGCTATCGCCCAGGTCGCTGTCGCCATCGTGCAATAAGAGATCGGCCTTGGCGTTGTCGAGGATGAATCGCCGGCGTTGCGCCGGGTGTTGCGGGTCCAGCGGCAGGTACACCGCCCCGCACCCCAGCACCGCAAGGATTGCCGCGTACAGCTGCGCGGATTTGGGCAGGCACACGGCAATCACCCGTGGATGATCGGTTGCTCTTCCCAGGCTTGCCGTTATGGCCCCCTGCAACCGCAACACCCAATTGCGCAAGGTCCTGTAGTCGATGAGCTGACCCTCGACCCACAGGGCAGGCTGCGATGCGTCGTCGAGCATGCGCTGCTCGATGCTGTGCATGACAGGCATTTTTGCAGCCGCCAGCAGCCAAGGTACGGCGGGCCGGTTAAGGCAGTGTTTGAAGGCCAGCGGCTCCAACGCATCGAGCCCATGCTCGGGTTGGTCGATGGGCTCGTGCGGGGCCGTCGGCCATTGATCGAAACCGTGCTCATCGCGTGACAGATGACTGACCAGCCGTGCGCCGTGCTCGACGATTGCGGTTATTGCCTGCTGGCGCAGCGACTGGCCGTTGCCGTCGCTCGGCGTGGTGATCACTTCGTGGACCAGCAGTCGCTGCGCTGCGTCACGGAAAAACACCACCGGCCGCGGCAATGCCTGGCCGGGCGCTTCCTGGAATGCCACGCGCAGCCGGAGCTGAACACCAGCCTCGATGGCCCCTGGCGCCGTACCATCGTCGATCAACAGGTCGATCGCGCGGTCGCCGTCCGGTGATTGTGGACCCACGACGGCATGGCCGTGTCGTTCAAGTTCCCGGGCCAGTTCGGCCAGGGCCTGGCTGTGGCCAGACATTGCGATTTCGAGGCGTCTCATCGGAAGGTCCTCATGGGGTCAGGTAGTCGGCCAGGGCATCGCGCACGCAGGCTGACGCCAGCATCGAGCTGCCGCGGAAGAACCGCGTGATGTTGCCCACCAACGGGTGAAAACGGTTGATGGGATAAGCCAGCGCCCGGGCGTCTTCGCGCAGCGACTGGCGTGCCGATTCGTCGATCGGCAAGTGGTTGATCAGCTCGAAATCGAACGCCTGCTGCAGGTCGCTCGCCAGGTAATCGGCAATGAAACCGGGCATCAGCCGCGCAATCATCTCGCGGTCCTCTTCGGGCGCGGCGCGCCAGTAAATCTGTACCAGCCGCGTCCAGAAACCGGAGTGGCGTCCCTCATCCTGCAGGTGATCGGCCATGAGCCCCTTGATCGAGGCCTTGACCGAGTCGTCCCGGGCAAAGGCTGCCACTTCGTTGGTCACGGTGTTTTCGGCGATGGCGATGCAGACCAACTCCACGGCGCTGAGCAGATGCTCCGGTGTTCGCGCCAGCGTGGCCGGAATGGCACGGCTGAGCTCGATCTGCTGGGGCAACGGGATCGGTGCGATGCCGGTCATGTCGATGGTTTGCTGCATGAAGTCCATCGCCACCAGCGCGTGGTAGTCCTCGTCCACCACCACGGTCATCGCGTCATAGCGACAGGCGAACGGAAACTCGATGCCAAAGCGGTTCTTGGCGATGCGCCGGGCGGTGTGATCCACCAGCTCGGTCTCGAAAATCACCACGTCGTTGATGAACTTGTAGAGACTCTGCACCAGGACAAAATCACGCAATTGCGGGCAATGGGTCAGGAAGGTCTGGCTGTGCACCATGGGTTGGCGGCTCATGGGAAAGATCAGCTTGTCGTCATCCTCGACCCGGCGCCGTGGCCGGGTACGGATCGTCGCGCGGCTTTCCCAGGCGTCGGCGAATGATTGGTATTGGATGGCGTTCATGGCGTCACCTGCGCAACCGGCTGGGTCATGCTCAGGCGCAGGCCATCCCACAAGGCTGCGCGGCTGTGGACGGCAGCGAGGGCGGCGGCGAGGACCTCGCGCTCGCGCTGCGGGTCGCCATCGATCAGCCGCGCCAGCAATTTTTCCGCCGCCGGGCCGTGGTCTTCGGAGTCCACCTCGATATGGCGTTGCAGGTAATAACGAAACGTCGGTGCCTGATCCAGGCCAATACCCCAGGCGTCCAGCATCCGCTGGAACATCTGCGGAATGACGCTTTCGCGACCATGCACGAACGCGGCGGCCACGCTGTGGGCCGGGGCGTGCAGGGCGGTGTGCAGGGTCTGGCGCACGAAGCGCGCGGCGGCCGGTTCTACCTCGACGCTGTCCAGCGCGGTTTCGGGGCTGACGCCTTCTTGCTGCAGGGCGATGAATTGTTCAATCGCCTGGGTGTCCGCGCCTACCTCGCGCATGGCGTCCAGATACAGTTCGAAATGGCTGCAATAACCGGCACCGGGACGGTCGTCGGATTCTTCTCCCAGGACGATTTCGTTGATCAGACGCGCGGCATGGGGGTCGGCGGGTGGCAGCCACGGCAGTTGGATGCAGGTCAGTTCCCTTTGCAGCCGCTTGGTCAGGGACATGAAGTCCCACACGGCGAAAACGTGGCTTTCCATAAAACGGCGCAACAGGTCGATTGATGTTATTTCGGAAAAAACCGGGTGTTCACCAAGTTCGTGTTTTTTCAGAGATAGTTGTTCTTTGGTTGGCTGCATTGGAACGTCCTCATCAATATTGTTTGTCCGGAAAGTTGCTCGCCTGTTTTTGTCGGGGCGAGCGAGTGCGCGAACCGGAATCCATGTTCACTTGGAATTTTTAACTGATACCTGCTTGTGGCTGTGTGGCTTGCTACAGGCGCATCCCATGGTGCCTGTGGGCGTCGAAAGCAACTCGACGAGTAAAAAATTAGTACAAGTTTCAAACGCTTCGCAAGTTATTTTTTTAATATTTAAAGTGGCGTTTTTATTGGGCGCGAAGAGGGTGGTTAAAACTTTGTTTATAAGTTTTATTGGCGCGAAGTTGCTCCTTCCGATTTATAGCGATCAGAATCGAATGGTTCGAGTGAATGCCTCACTCGGAGCACTTCAGGGACAAAGGAAAGTAAGAAGTTGATGTTTTATGGGCGGGAACCCGGTCGGACCTCCAGGTCATCCCCGCCAGTTGGGCGGCGCTCCTTGCGTGATGGCTTCGATTCGCCTGGCTATTGCCGGACGCTGACTTCTTCAGGTCTGTTTTCGAACCGATAAACGCAAGAGTGAGCCCAAATCGACGGCAGTTCCATTGAACTGATGCAGCGACGCATCGCGGCCACGGTCAAGCCGCGCCCTGCTGGCAATCTCGGGTGTAGGAAGGATGTGTAAGAAAGTGCTACGCCGGCCAGGTGGCCGGCGCTGGGGATGGGGCTGCGGTCCGGCTATTGCTTCAGGTACAGGCGCATGGTGGCCGAGGCTTTCTCGAGGTGCTCTTCAAGCAGATGAACCGCTTGGTCGATGTCTTTGGCTACCGCCGCGGCGAGTATCGCGCGATGGTCACACTGGGTGAGCTCACCCAAACCCATGGTCGAAAGGTGAAAGCGCAGGAAACGTTCTTCTTCATTGAGCTCATGTTCGATCAGGTCCAACAGCTTGGCGTTGGGCGCCTTATGGTAAAGCGACATGTGGAATAGACGGTTGAGCTTGGCGATCTGCGCATAATCAACTTGGCCTTCCAATTGCTCGATGTATTCGGCGGCCATGGCCAGGTCATTGTCGTCTAGCAGGGGAATGGACAAGCGCAGGGCGAAGGCTTCGAGGACCGACCGCAAGGCGTAGGTTTCGACTGCATTGCTGGTAATCAGCGGGGCTACCACCGCGCCCTTGTGCTGGACCACGTTGAGCAATGACTGCGCTTCGAGCTGGCGCAACGCTTCGCGTACCGGCATGCGGCTGACACCGAACAGGTCTGCCAATTCCTGCTGGCGCAACGCTGTGCCGCTTGGCAGTCGCCCGTCGAGAATGGCTTCGCGCAAAGCGCTTTCAATGATTGCGCGGGCCTGGGCAGCGGGGATGGGCCCGTTGACCTGAATAGTGCTGAGTGGTTTGGGCTTCTGTGTCACGACAACACCTGACTGTAGTCACAATGATTGGATCCAAGGCAACATTAGTTACAGAATGCCAAGCCGTCAAAATCTCGCGGCCTCGGTTCCTGAACTAAAGTTTAGACTGCTTGCGGTGATTGCAACCTGCCATTGTTTTTTGCCGGTCCAGGCTGCACCATCCAACGAATTTTTCCAACGGCCCTTTTCGGACGCATTTCCCTTGGCTGCACCTTCCCCGGTCCTCAGGTCCTTGCGCTGGCTGTGTTCGGCATTTTTGCTGGCAGGCCTGATGCTGGGCGGCCTGCGAGCCGACTGGGACTTTGCGCAGATAAGCCGGCGGGCGCAAGCGTTATATGGACCGCTGGGCGACGGGCAGCAGCGGATCGACGCGTGGCAGCAGTTGCTGGCAACCCAGAAGCAGATTCCTGAGCTTGCACAGCTCAAGGTGGTGAACCTGTTCTTCAACAAACAGGTGCGCTACGTGGAAGACCTCGATTTGTGGCGTGAGACCGATTATTGGGAAACCCCGATCCAGGCCCTGTGGAAGGGCGCGGGCGATTGCGAGGACTACGCCATCGCCAAGTATTTCAGCCTGCGCCATCTAGGGGTTTCCAGTGACAAGCTGCGCATCACCTACGTCAAGGCGTTGCGGCAGAACCGCGCGCACATGGTGCTGACGTATTACGCCACCCCCGATGCCATGCCACTGGTACTCGATAGCCTGATCGACGGCATCCAGCCGGCCAGCCAGCGAACCGACTTGCTGCCGGTCTACTCTTTCAATGCCGAAGGGCTGTGGCTGTCAGGCAAGGGCAACAAGAAAGTGGGCGACACCAAGCGCCTGTCCCGGTGGCAGGATGTGTTGAAGAAAATGCAGGCCGAAGGTTTCCCGGTCGAGACGACTAACTAGGAGCACGCGCTCAGATGTCTTTGTTCAAACAGCTGTTGATCGCTATCTGTCTGTTCCTGGTGGTTGCCTTCAGCGGCAGCTTCATGGTCAGCCTGGAGAGTTCGCGGACCCAGTACGTCAATCAGCTGCGTTCCCATGCCCAGGACGCGGCCACGGCGCTGGCGCTGTCGTTGACGCCGAACATCGACGACCCGGCGATGGTCGAGCTGATGGTCAGTTCGATCTTCGACAGCGGCTACTACGCCAGCATCCGCGTGGTCGACGTGACAAACGACAAGACCCTGGCCGAGCGCACCGGCACCCCGGATGCCGGCAATGTACCGCAGTGGTTTATCAAGCTCATTGGCCTTGAGCCGGCCGGCGGCGATGCGATTGTCAGCCGCGGTTGGGAACAGGCGGCGCGGGTCGAAGTGGTCAGCCACCCGATGTTCGCCCTCGCCAAGCTGTGGCAGAGCGCGCTGGGCAGTCTGGGCTGGTTGTTGCTGTGCGGCGCCGTGAGCGCGGTGCTGGGAGCCTTGCTGCTGCGTCGCCAGCTCAAGCCGCTGGACTACATGGTTCACCAGTCCCACGCCATCGCCCGACGTGAGTTTTTGAGCCTGCCGGAGCTGCCGCGCACACCTGAATTGCGGCGTGTGGTCCAGGCGATGAACCAGATGGTCGAGAAGCTTAAGGCGCTGTTCCAGGAACAGGCCGAGCGCAGTGAAAAACTGCGGGTGGAGTCCTATCAGGACAACCTCACGGGGCTGGCCAATCGACGGTATTTCGAGATGCAGTTGCATGCGCGGGTGAGCAACCCGGAACAGGCCAGTTCCGGTTATCTGCTGTTGTTGCGGGTCAAGGACCTCGCCGGTCTGAACCAGCGGCTGGGCGGGCAGCGCACCGATCAGTTGCTCAAAGCCGTGGGCGAGCAGTTGTCGCGTGAGTGCGCTCGCTACCCGGAAACCCATAATCTGGTGACGCGGATACGCGGTGGGGAGTTCGCGGTGCTGGCACCCGGGCTGGTGCGCGAGGAGGCGCTGCAGCTGGCGCAGAATCTGGAAGGCGCGTTGGCGAGTTTGCACGCCACCGGCGCGACCGATGTGGCATCGGTGGCGTCCATCGGGCTCGCTCCGTTCGTTCATGGCGACTCGCCGCAGGCAGTGCTCCAGCTTGGCGACCAGGCACTGGCCCAGGCCGAAAGCCAGGGCGAACCCGGCTGGGCCTGCCTGGAGCATAGCGCGTCCGCCAGCGTGGGCGATGATCACCACGCCTGGCACCAACTGCTCGACCAGGCCCTGGGCAATCAACGCTTCGAACTGTACTTCCAGCCGGTGGTGGCTGCTCAGGACACCCAGGTCGTGCTGCACTACAAAGTGCTGTCGCGGCTGCTTGACGACCAAGGCCAGACCATCCCCGCCGGGCGCTTCCTGCCTTGGCTGGAGCGCTTCGGCTGGACCGCGCGCCTGGACCGCTTGATGCTCGAACAGGTGCTCAAGCAGATGGCCGGGCACGAACAATCCCTGGCGCTCAACCTGTCCTCCGCGACCCTGGCCGATCCTCAGGCGTTGAACAAGGTCTTTGAAATCCTGCGGGCTCACTCCAACCTTGGGCCGCGCCTGACCTTGGAGATTGGTGAAGAGCAACTGCCCGAGCAAGCGGTGTTGGAGCAGTTGACCCGGCAGTTGCGCGAGCTTGGCTTTTCCTTGAGCCTGCAGCGCTTTGGTGGGCGGTTCAGCATGATTGGCAACCTGTCGCGGCTGGGGTTGGCCTATCTGAAGATTGACGGTAGCTACATTCGTGCGATCGACCAGGAAGGTGACAAGCGTTTGTTCATCGAGGCCATCCAGCGTGCTGCTCACAGTATCGACCTGCCGTTGATTGCTGAGCGGGTGGAGACGGAAGGGGAGTTGGCGGTGATTCGTGAGATGGGGTTGTTTGGGGTTCAGGGGCAGTTGGTGGGTGAGCCTAAGCGTTGGGGGTGAGGATTGCTTGGTGAGGCGGGATATGCCCTTGTGAATGCGTACATATCCATTTCTTCGGTAACGGCTACTTAGGGTTCCGCCCTTACGGCGGCTTACTTTTTTTCAGACGCCAAAAAAAGTAAGCAAAAAAGGCTTGGCCCCACCACTCGGTGCCTCGCCTAGGCTCGGCATGCCCTCACTCCGGCATTGCTCCGTGGGCCCGCCGCGAAGGGCCATCCATGGCCCAACGCGGCTATCCCGGCATCCATGCCGGGATACCCACTACGCAATGCCTGCGTTCGGCCATCGTGGTTAACGGGGCCTGGCAGATCAAAAGCAAAAGCAAAAGCAAAGCAAAGCAAAGCAAAGCAAAGCAAAGCGAAAGCGAGGCGGCGGTATGGCCGACCTGGGTCTCCTGGTCGTACTCCAATTGTGGGAGCGAGCCTGCTCGCGAAGGCGGAGGGTCAGTTTCCGCTGATGTTGAATGTGCTGGCGTCATCGCGAGCAAGCTCGCTCCCGCAGGTTTTTGGGTTGTGTGCAAGGTTGTGAACACCTGCAAACCCATGTGGGAACGAGCCTGATCGCGATAGCGGTGGTTCATCTAAATAAGTGCCGAGATGCTCCTGCTCCTGCTCCTGCTCCTGCTCCTGCTCCTGCTCCTGCTTTGGATCTTGATCTTGATCTTGATCTTGATCTGGAAGGCCCCGTTAACCACGATGGCCGAACGCAGGCCTTGCGCAGTGGGTACCTCGGCATGGATGCCGAGGTAGCCGCGCTGGGCCATGGATGGCCCTTCGCGGCGGCCCACGGAGCAATGCCGGAGTGAGGGCACACCGAGCCTAGGCGAGGTGCCGAGTGGTGGGGCGGAGCGTTTTTGGTTACTTTTTTGGCGTCTGAAAAAAGTAACCCGCTGTAAGAGCGGAACCGCCAGCAGCCGTTACCGCAGCAACGGATACGCCCCCTCAATTAACGTCCTAGGAGATTTCCTTCGAGTTGAAGCGAACTCGGTGAATTTGTCCGGCGGCTGTCTCGTGGCTAGTCTGAGTTTGTCATCGAAAAAACGGTGACACTGGCGGCAAGCCGGTTAAAAGACGACGCGCAAGCGCTTTATGGCGGTTGTGGGTCGCGCCGGAGGAGCGGGCGATGGATCGGCTGAAGTGCAAGAGCCAGCCTGACAGCCTCGTAATAAACCGAAGACCGCTATCGCGAGCAGGCTCGCTCCCACACTGGATCTGTGTCGAGCCGGAATATAAAGGGTCAACACTGATCTACCGTGGGAGCGAGCCTGCTCGCGATAGCGTCAGCCCAGACACCAAAAAATTCGTGGCGAGGGAGCTTGCTCCCGCTCGGCTGCGCAGCAGTCGTAAAACCTGCCAACACGGTTTCGCATATAGACGGGCTGGGGCATGCTTCGCAGGCCAACGGGAGCAAGCGCCCTCGCCACAGGTTCGGTGTGCTGCAGGCAATGGCGCCAGCCTTGGCGGCAGGCTAGATCAACCCCTTCTCATCGTCATCGATCAACCGACTCAACCCACCCAGCGCTTCACGGGCCTGGTTGCGGTCCATCAGCTTGGCCTGGGCCGCTGGTGGCAGGTCGGTGACGCGGATGACGCCTTTGCTGGTCAGCACCTGGATCAAGTCATCGAGTACCCGGATCATCTCCAGGTCGCTTTGCTTGAGTTGCTTGAGGCTGTTTTCTACCGCCTGGTTGGCGAACCAGTCCTGGATCTCATGGTTGTCGGCCGGCAAGGTCTCGGTGGCCTCGGCGTAAGCGGTGGCTTCCACGCGCACCAGCAGGCCTTGTGCATCGCGTTGCACATAAAACATCGGGCATCCCTCATGTATGAAGCGGCGTCATGCTGGGCAGCATAGGCCAACTGGGGGGAGTATGAACACTTATCCCATGGCGAGGGAGCCAGCTCCCTCTCCACAGGATGTGTGTCAGCCTCAGCTGTTGTTGTGATCGATCTTGATGGTCGGATCACTGCCGGCGATCAGCGAGTTCAGGTTGATGTTCGACCAGTTGTTGCCTTCCAGCTTGATCGTCACGTCTGGCGTCGCCGCCGCACCGTTGGCCGCGTTGAACTGGCCGGTGGTGCTGACTTGCAAGGAGGACACGCCATCGACCGTGCTGATTTTCAGGAAGTGGTCGATGGTGCTGCCGGTTTCGCCCTGCAACAGGTCCCGCAGGTCGATCCGGTCACCGTCGCCGGCCTTGAAGTCCTTGATCACGTCATTGCCGGTGTCGCCGGCTTTCCAGACAAACGTGTCGCCGCCCAGACCACCGATCAGGGTGTCGTTGCCCGTGCCGCCAATCAGGGTATCGGCACCGCTGCCGCCGAGCAGGATGTCATTGCCCTTACCACCGTCCAGCAAGTCCTTGCCGCCCTGACCGAAGATGATGTCGTTGCCGGCACCGCCCAGCAGGGTGTCGTTGCCGTCATGTGCGCCGGACACATCGAACGCGGTGTAGTGTTCGGTGATGTACTGGTGCACGTTGCTGGTGGTGACCTTGCTGACGTCCGCGCCGCTTTGTTGGGCGACAAACGACTGGATGGCCTGGTAACCCTCGCCGGCGATGCCGTTGAAACTCACCAGGTCGCCGAACAGGATGTCGTTGCCGTCCGCGCCGTTGACCGTATCGGCTCCCGGCATCGTCGCTTCGGTGTGGCCGATGATCGAGTTGGCCAGGTCCTTGGGGTCGATGTTGGTTTGCGGCTTGCCGTCCGAGTCGTAGGGCTTGAGGTCGTTCAGCGTCACGCTGTTGTTCAGGCCGATGGCTTCAACGTTGCTCAAGCCTTTGAGCAGGGTGAAGCTGGCCGTTGAGCTGACTGCTGCCGAGGCGTCGCCCCACCAGCCGCCGTCCAGTTTGGAGAACTCGAACGTGCCGTTGCCCTCGGCATGCACCGTGCCGACGTAGTCTTCATTCCAATTCTTGCCGTTCTTGATCGACAGGTACATGTCACCATTTTCTTCGATGATGAATTTGTGTGTGCTGTCGATCGTCTGGGTGTAGTACTTGCCAACAGTGTAGTTGGCCGCGCTCAGGACGTCGTCGAGCTTGACGGTGCCGTACAACACTGGGTTCGTCTCTTCGCCGGACTGGTAGCGCGTTGGCTCACCGTCGGTGATGAAGTACGTCAGGTTCTTCGCACCGGTATTACTCAGGGCTTGGGTGCTGTTGAAGAAGTTTGCGGTGGTCTTGAACACATCTTCATAGTTGGTATTGCCGCCGGACACCATCGAGTCGAGTACGCTCTTGAGCAGTGTCAGCGCGTTCGGGTCGTTGAGGTTGACCGCAACGTTTTTGTTGACCTGATTATCGAAGTCCGCCAGGAAAATATTCACCGTCCCGGAGTTGCTGCCCATGCTCTGCTTGAGCGTGTTGAACACCTGGGTCAGCGAGTTCTTCGCGGCGGTAACGGAGGACGAGCTCATGCTGCCGGAGCTGTCGACCATGAACGCGATGTTGTAGTTGACGCCCGGCACCACGGTCAGGCCGCCGATGTCGGCGACCACGATGTCGTTGCCGTCGGTGCCGGTGACGTTGTCACTGCCGGAAGTGGCTGTCGCAGCGTTGTAGACCGCCGGATGCACCGTTACCGGGATGTGTGCCGTGGTCGTCGCCGACCCGCCGAGGGTTTCGGTGGAGGTCGACGTCACTGTCAGGTTGATCTGGCCGTTGAAATAGGTCGGCGGCGTCAGGTTGAGGCTGCCCAGGTTCCAGCCGGTAACCGAGGCTTCGCCGTTGGCTCCCACGGTTGCGGTGTGACCCGCGCCGTCACTCAGGACGCTGCCTTCAGGCATGCCGCCGATCTTCACGCTCAAGCTTTCGGAACCGTCGGTGTCGGTCAGGGCGGTGGTGATCTTCGACAGGTTCACGCTGCCGCCTTCGGCGCCTTCGTTGAGCTTGAAGCCGTCGTAGTAGCCTTCGCCATTGGTGCCGTGCAGGTCGGAAACGGAGACGCCAGCGTTCGTCAGGTCGGCGACGCCGGTATAGAGCGGTATGCCGGCGCTGCTCAGGTCCACGGGCGTGCTGCCGTTGACTGACAGGTTCACGTCATAGCTGCCCGGGCCGGTCTGGTTGTGGTGGTAGATGTCCAGGGTGTAGTAGCCGCTGGTGGTCGGGGTGAACGAACCATTGAGCTTGCCACCGGCGCCCCAGGTAATGCCCGCCACGTCCTTGCCACCAATGGTCACCAGCAGGCTGTCATCGCCGGTGCCGCTGAAGGTATAGATCTTGCCGGCTTCCAGGAAAATCAGCCCCGAGGTCTTCGACGCGGTGCCCGGATTGACGTTGCCGTCGTTCTGCACGTTGCTCACGTTGGTGCTGCTGTTCGGCGTGCCGGCGGCATCGATCACTGACTTGAGCGTGCCCGACGGCGCGCCGTTGCCATCGGTGCCCAGGCCCGACAGCCCGGTCCAGACTTCCTTGATCAGGCCGGTGGAGGTCACGTTGTTGCCGGCTACGTTGAGGGTCGGCGCGTCGGCGGTTGGCGTGATGTCGATCTTCACGGTGCCGGTGTTGCCCAGGGCCTGGCCGTCGGTTGGCTGGAATTTGATCTGCGCGTAGTCAGCCTGCTTGTTGCCCACGCCGCTGCCGCCATAACCATTGGCACCGGATTCGTTGGCATCCGGGGTGAAGCGCAACTTGCCGGCGTCGATGTCGGCCTTGGTGAAGGTCTGGTTGTTGGCAACGTTCTTCCAGGTCGCGCCATCCAGGTACTGCAACTTGCCATCGCCTGGCAACCCGGTGATTTTCACGCCCTGGCTGGCGGCGGAGCTGTCCACGTCGCTGACGCCGAAGGTCGACCAGCCGAGGACCAGCGAAGTGTCCTCGGTACCGGTCACGGAGCCACCGGCGGCCACCGGTGCATCGTTGACGCCGACCACGTTCACCGTGGTAGTGGCGGTGTTGGAGTAGCTGGCGCCGTCGGTCACCGTCACGGTGATGACGCGCGGTACGCTGCTCGGGTCTTCGCTGTTGTTGATGAAGCTGATGTTCTTGATCTGCTGCATATAATCGGCCAGCGTCGCATTGCCCGTCAGCGTCAGGACGACCTTGCCGTCGGTGCTGTTGGCGTTGATGCTGATGCCGTTGACGCTATTGCCCAGGTTCAGATGATCGCCAGGCTGACGGTTGGTCAGCACAATGGTGGCGCCGGTCAGCATGGTGCTGTCCGGGTCGGTGATCTTCAGGTCGGTATCGCCAATCGACACGCCTGGGCCGGTGGTGCCTTCGGTGAAGGTCACCTGGTAATCGGCACCGGTCTTGCCACTGGAGTTGTTGGCATCCAGGTCGAGCACCGGCGCCGCATCGTTGTCGATGATCGAGGTGCTGACACTGCCGTTGGTCCCGCTGACCGCCAGATGCTCGAAGTTACCGCCGGTGGCGGAGTCGATCTTGACCACGAAGTTTTCTGTGCCTTCGGTGATCTTGTCGTCCAGGGTTGCCACGGTGAAGTTGGCGCTGGTGGCATTGGCCGGGATCTTCACGGTGTAAACGCCCGTGAAGTCCGAGCCGTCGGCGGCAGTGCCGCTGTAGACGATCTTCACCGTCACCTCGGTTTGCGCCGGGTTCGTCAGGCTGACGGTATAGGTAGCCGCCTGGCCTTCGGTGACCGATGAGCTGCCGGTGATGCTGACAGTGGTGTTGTCGACGGTGTCGCCTACAGCAGTCGATGCGCCAGTCTTATCAACGACGATGGCTTCCAGATTGCCGCCGGATGCCGATTTGATCGACTCGGTAATGGACGGCGCACCGGTATAGACATCGTTACCGACCGCGACATTGAGCACGCCAGAGCTTGCGCCGGCTGCGATGGTGATTGTCTTACCGCTTTCGAGCGTGACCGTTACAGGACCATTTTGCGCGGTAACGGGTTTGCCATCGGCGCCGGTCAGGGTGGCGGTGTAGGTGATCGTGCCGTTTTCGTTCACGGTCGGGTTAGCCGTCAGCGTCACGGTGGTCGTGTCGTTGACGTCGCTGACGATAGTGCTGACTGGCGTGGTGTTCGGTGCGATGGCTTCCAGGTTGCCGCCGGATGCGTCTTTGATCGACTCGGTGACAGTGGTTGGACCTTGGTAGACGTCGTTGCCGACCGCTACATCCAATACACCCGAGCTTGCACCGGCTGCAATGGTGATGGTTTTACCGCTTTCCAGCGTCACGGTAACCGGACCGTTCTGGGCAGTGACGGGTTTGCCATCGGCACCCGTCAGCGTGGCGGTGTAAGTGATCGTGCCGTTTTCGTTCACGGTCGGGTTAGCCGTCAGCGTCACGGTGGTCGTGTCGTTGACGTCGCTGACCACGGTGCTCACTGGAGTCGTGTTTGGCGCGATGGCTTCGAGGTTGCCACCGGTTGCGTCTTTGATCGACTCGGTGACAGTGGTAGGGCCTTGGTAGACGTCGTTGCCGACCGCTACATCCAATACGCCCGAGCTTGCGCCCGCTGCGATGGTGATGGTTTTACCACTGTCCAAGGTCACGGTAACCGGACCATTTTGCGCGGTAACAGGCTTGCCATCGGCACCCGTCAGCGTGGCGGTGTAAGTGATCGTGCCGTTTTCGTTCACGGTCGGGTTAGCCGTCAGCGTCACGGTGGTCGTGTCGTTGACGTCGCTGACCACGGTGCTCACTGGAGTCGTGTTAGGCGCGATAGCTTCGAGGTTGCCACCGGTTGCATCTTTGATCGACTCGGTGACCGTGGTAGGGCCTTGGTAGACGTCGTTGCCGACCGCCACATCCAACACGCCCGAGCTTGCGCCGGCTGCGATGGTGATTGTCTTACCACTGTCCAAGGTCACGGTAACCGGACCATTTTGCGCAGTGACCGGCTTGCCATCGGCACCGGTCAGGGTGGCGGTGTAAGTGATCGTGCCGTTTTCGTTCACGGTTGGGTTAGCGGTCAGCGTCACGGTGGTCGTGTCGTTAACGTCGCTGACCACGGTGCTGACTGGCGTCGTGTTCGGCGCGATGGCTTCGAGGTTGCCACCTGTTGCATCTTTGATCGACTCGGTGACAGTGGTAGGGCCCTGGTACACGTCGTTGCCGACCGCTACATCCAATACGCCCGAGCTTGCGCCCGCTGCGATGGTGATCGTCTTACCGCTTTCGAGCGTGACCGTTACAGGACCATTTTGCGCGGTAACGGGCTTGCCATCGGCACCCGTCAGCGTGGCGGTATAAGTGATCGTGCCGTTTTCGTTCACGGTCGGGTTAGCGGTCAGCGTCACGGTGGTCGTGTCGTTAACGTCGCTGACCACGGTGCTCACTGGAGTCGTGTTAGGCGCGATGGCTTCGAGGTTGCCGCCGGATGCGTCTTTGATCGACTCGGTGACGGTGGTTGGGCCTTGGTAGACGTCGTTGCCCACTGCCACATCCAACACACCCGAGCTTGCGCCGGCTGCGATGGTGATGGTTTTACCACTGTCCAAGGTCACGGTAACCGGACCATTTTGCGCGGTAACGGGCTTGCCATCGGCACCGGTCAAGGTCGCGGTGTAGGTGATCGTGCCGTTTTCGTTCACGGTTGGGTTGGCGGTCAGCGTCACGGTGGTCGTGTCGTTGACATCGCTGACCACAGTGCTGACTGGCGTGGTGTTCGGCGCGATGGCTTCGAGGTTGCCACCGGATGCCGAGGCAATCGATTCAGTAACCGTCGTTGGGCCTTGGTAGACGTCGTTGCCGACCGCTACATCCAACACACCCGAGCTTGCGCCCGCTGCGATGGTGATGGTTTTACCGCTGTCCAAGGTCACGGTAACCGGACCATTTTGCGCGGTAACGGGCTTGCCATCGGCACCGGTCAAGGTCGCGGTGTAGGTGATCGTGCCGTTTTCGTTCACGGTTGGGTTGGCGGTCAGCGTCACGGTAGTGGTGTCGTTGACATCGCTGACCACAGTGCTGACTGGCGTCGTGTTCGGCGCAATGGCTTCGAGGTTGCCGCCGGATGCCGAGGCAATCGATTCAGTAAGCGTCGTTGGACCTTGGTAGACGTCGTTGCCCACCGCCACATCCAACACACCCGAACTTGTGCCCGCTGCGATGGTGATGGTCTTACCGCTGTCCAGGGTCACGGTAACCGGACCATTTTGCGCGGTAACGGGCTTGCCATCGGCGCCGGTCAGGGTGGCGGTGTAGGTGATCGTGCCGTTTTCGTTCACGGTTGGGTTAGCAGTCAAGGTCACGGTAGTGGTGTCATTGACGTCGCTGACCACAGTGCTGACTGGCGTGGTGTTCGGTGCGATGGCTTCGAGGTTGCCACCGGATGCCGAGGCAATCGATTCAGTAACCGTCGTAGGGCCTTGATAAACGTCGTTGCCAACCGCTACATCCAACACACCCGAGCTCGCACCGGCTGCGATGGTGATGGTTTTACCACTGTCCAAGGTCACGGTAACCGGACCATTTTGCGCAGTGACCGGTTTGCCATCGGCACCGGTCAGGGTGGCGGTGTAAGTGATCGTGCCGTTTTCGTTCACGGTCGGGTTAGCCGTCAGCGTCACGGTAGTGGTGTCGTTGACGTCGCTGACCACAGTGCTGACTGGCGTGGTGTTCGGTGCGATGGCTTCGAGGTTGCCGCCGGATGCCGAGGCAATCGATTCAGTAACCGTCGTAGGGCCTTGGTAGACGTCGTTGCCTACCGCTACATCCAACACACCAGAGCTCGCTCCGGCTGCGATAGTGATGGTTTTACCACTGTCCAAGGTCACGGTAACCGGACCATTTTGCGCAGTGACTGGCTTGCCATCGGCACCGGTCAGGGTCGCGGTGTAAGTGATCGTGCCGTTTTCATTCACGGTCGGGTTCGCGGTCAGCGTCACGGTGGTCGTGTCGTTGACGTCGCTGACCACAGTGCTGACTGGCGTAGCGTTAGGTGCGATAGCTTCCAGGTTGCCGCCGGATGCCGAGGCAATCGATTCAGTAACCGTCGTTGGACCTTGGTAGACGTCGTTGCCTACCGCTACATCCAAGAAACCAGAGCTCGCTCCGGCTGCGATAGTGATGGTTTTACCACTGTCCAAGGTCACGGTAACCGGACCATTTTGCGCAGTGACCGGCTTTCCATCGGCACCCGTCAAGGTCGCGGTGTAAGTGATCGTGCCGTTTTCATTCACGGTCGGGTTAGCAGTCAACGTCACGGTAGTGGTGTCGTTGACATCGCTGACCACAGTGCTGACTGGCGTGGTCTTCGGCGCGATGGCTTCGAGGTTGCCGCCGGATGCGTCTTTGATCGACTCGGTGACGGTGGTTGGACCTTGGTAGACGTCGTTGCCGACCGCCACATCCAACACACCCGAGCTTGCACCGGCTGCGATGGTGATGGTTTTACCACTGTCCAAGGTCACGGTAACCGGACCATTTTGCGCGGTAACAGGCTTGCCATCGGCACCCGTCAGCGTGGCGGTATAAGTGATCGTGCCGTTTTCGTTCACGGTCGGATTTGCGGTCAGCGTCACAGTGGTCGTGTCGTTGACGTCGCTGACCACAGTGCTGACTGGCGTAGTGTTAGGTGCGATGGCTTCCAGGTTGCCGCCGGATGCCGAGGCAATCGATTCAGTAACCGTCGTAGGGCCTTGGTAGACGTCGTTGCCAACCGCTACATCCAACACACCAGAGCTCGCTCCGGCTGCGATAGTGATGGTTTTACCACTGTCCAAGGTCACGGTAACCGGACCATTTTGCGCGGTAACGGGCTTGCCATCGGCACCGGTCAGGGTAGCGGTGTAAGTGATCGTGCCGTTTTCGTTCACGGTTGGGTTAGCGGTCAACGTCACGGTAGTGGTGTCGTTGACATCGCTGACCACGGTGCTGACCGGAGCGGTGTCCGGCGCGATGGCTTCGAGATTGCCGCCGGATGCGTCTTTGATCGACTCGGTGACAGTGGTAGGGCCTTGGTACACGTCGTTGCCGACCGCTACATCCAGCACACCCGAGCTTGCACCGGCTGCGATGGTGATGGTCTTGCCGCTTTCGAGCGTCACGGTAACCGGACCGTTCTGGGCAGTGACGGGCTTGCCATCGGCGCCGGTCAGGGTGGCGGTGTAGGTGATCGTGCCGTTTTCGTTCACGGTTGGGTTAGCGGTCAGCGTCACGGTAGTGGTGTCGTTGACATCGCTGACCACAGTGCTCACTGGAGTCGTGTTAGGCGCGATGGCTTCGAGGTTGCCACCGGTTGCATCTTTGATCGACTCGGTGACAGTGGTAGGGCCCTGGTACACGTCGTTGCCGACCGCTACATCCAATACGCCCGAGCTTGCGCCCGCTGCGATGGTGATCGTCTTACCGCTTTCGAGCGTGACCGTTACAGGACCATTTTGGGCAGTGACGGGCTTGCCATCGGCGCCGGTCAGTGTGGCGGTATAAGTGATCGTGCCGTTTTCATTCACGGTCGGGTTGGCGGTCAGCGTCACGGTGGTCGTGTCGTTAACGTCGCTGATGATAGTGCTGACCGGAGCGGTGTTCGGCGCGATGGCTTCGAGGTTGCCACCGGTTGCATCTTTGATCGACTCGGTGATGGTGGTTGGGCCTTGGTAGACGTCGTTGCCCACTGCCACATCCAACACACCCGAGCTTGCGCCGGCTGCGATGGTAATCGTCTTACCGCTTTCGAGCGTGACTGTTACAGGACCGTTCTGCGCAGTGACTGGCTTGCCATCGGCACCGGTCAGGGTCGCGGTGTAAGTGATCGTGCCGTTTTCATTCACGGTCGGGTTAGCAGTCAGCGTCACGGTGGTCGTGTCGTTGACATCGCTGACCACAGTGCTGACTGGCGTGGTGTTCGGTGCGATGGCTTCGAGGTTGCCACCGGTTGCATCTTTGATCGACTCGGTGACGGTAGTCGGGCCTTGGTAGACGTCGTTGCCCACTGCCACATCCAACACGCCCGAGCTTGCACCGGCTGCGATGGTAATCGTCTTGCCGCTTTCGAGCGTGACCGTTACGGGACCATTTTGCGCGGTGACGGGTTTGCCATCGGCGCCGGTCAGGGTGGCGGTGTAGGTGATCGTGCCGTTTTCATTTACGGTTGGGTTAGCGGTCAGCGTCACAGCGGTCGTGTCGTTGACGTCGCTGACGATAGTGCTGACCGGAGCGGTGTTCGGTGCGATGGCTTCGAGGTTGCCACCGGATGCCGAGGCAATCGATTCGGTAACCGTCGTTGGACCTTGGTAGACGTCGTTGCCAACCGCTACATCCAACACACCCGAGCTTGCACCGGCTGCGATGGTGATGGTTTTACCACTGTCCAAGGTCACGGTAACCGGACCATTCTGGGCAGTGACCGGCTTGCCATCGGCACCGGTCAGGGTAGCGGTGTAAGTGATCGTGCCGTTTTCATTCACCGTCGGGTTAGCGGTCAACGTCACGGTGGTGGTGTCAAGCGAATCAGTGATCGTCGTGACCGCAGGCGCCGTATTCGGAACCAGGTTCTCGAAGTTACCCCCAGTTGCGCCAGTAATGGTGGTGCTGACAGTACTGCCATTGTTGTAGACATCGTTCGGCGGGGTATCGACAGCGACGGTGCCGGTGGTCTGGCCGGCGGCAATGGTAATGACCGAGCCGTTGCTCAAGGTCACGGTCACTGGCGTCTGGGCCGGATTGGTCAGCGTGGCGGTGTAAGTGATCTGACCGCCTTCGGTAACGGTGTCGCCTGCGCTCAGGGTGACGGTGGTGGTGTCGACGGTGTCGGTGATCTGGGTAACGGCGGGCGTGGTGGGTACGGTCACGGCGATGCCGCTGCCGCCGGTGGTGCCGGTGACAGTCACGCTGATCTGGCTTGGGTCGTTATAGACCGTGTCGTTCGGCGCGAGCGGCACATTGACGCTGCCGGTCAGTTGTCCGGCTGGAATGACGATGACTGCACCGTTGGACAAGGTCACGGTCAGGTTGGTCAGCGGCGCCTGGGTGACGGTCGCGGTGTAGACCAGCACGCCGCCGGCCTCGGTCAGGGTCGGCGTGGCGCTCAGCGTCATGGTCGCATTGAGCACGGCGTTGGCGGTCGTATCGGCGGAGGTGTCGCCACCCAGGATGTTGTCATCGGTGGCGGCAGCCGCGGCGAGTCCTTCCGTGGGAAAACCGATTGTCGGATCGACGCTGCCAGCCGTGGCATCCAGTACGACGAAGCTGTGGCCACCACCGGCCGCACCGCCCGTGCCAGCAGCGGTTGGGCCGGCAGCGGTGGCTTCCAGGGCGGTCGTCGGGTCGACGCCCGCGGCGATGGCTTGTTGCAGTTCGTCTACCGAGGGCGCGGCTTGGGCGGCGGCCTGTTCCAGATCAGTGGAGGAGTCCGCAGCATTGGCGCTCCATTGGGTGTCCCGGCCCAGGTCCAGCGAGCGGCCATCGGCCAGCTCCAATGTGACGGCACCGGCAGGGCCGGTGTCCAACTGGTCGCCCACGTTAAGGCGGTCGCCTTCAATGAGTACGCGCCGAATACCCTCGGGGGATACGGCGAAAACCTGACCAACAATGCTTTTGACGACGGCAATAACACTGCTCATTGAAGACTCTCCGGGTACCACGTTCAGTAGACTTCCATGGACCCGACAGCCTCGTTGGCCGTAGCGGTCTGGACGTACATGCTCACTAAGGGAAAATGTTTTGACGCTTTAAATTTGACGGTTTATTGGCGGCAACTGCGGAAGGTTTTTGTTGCTGCCAAACTATTGACCTTCTGCCGGCCATCCTAAACAATCGCTTCTGTAATGTCACATTGATATTTAAGCGGCGACCTGTTCTTTCAGTGCGTGTTCCAACCCCTGTTTTGAACTTTCCGACATACGGTCATTCCGGTTGCCATCATCCGATGCAGCGCCACGTTTCGCTGTGATTCAAGACAAGCGTTTTCGGGATTTAACCAACCATGCGTTCGCATCTGCTCAAGGCTTTACCTTTCGCCCTCGCCGCCAGTTTCGTACAAGCACAAACCTTGCCGCAGGCCATGCAACAAGCATTGGATGTTCATCCGGAAATCCAGGCGGGCGTGAACAGTCGCCTGGCGGCGGATTATCAGCTCAAGGCTGCCAAGGGCGGCTACCTGCCTAGAGTGGACCTCGCAGCCGGGTACGGCCGTGAAGGCACCGACAGCGTGACCACCCGTTCGGGCACCAATAATCATTGGGAAACCTTGAACCGCAGTGAGTCGAGCCTGCGCCTGTCGCAAATGGTTTTTGACGGTTTTGCGACGTCCAGCGAAGTGGGGCGTCAACAAGCCAACGTCAATGCCCGTGCCTATTCCTTGCTCGACGCCTCTGAGCGCACTGGCTTGACCGTGGCCCAGGTGTACCTGGACGTGCTGACCCGTCGCGAATTCGTGCGCCTGGCCGAGGAAAACCTCAAAAGCCACGAACGCATCTTCGATCAGATCAAGCTGCGCACCTCCCGTGGCGTAGGCAGCGGCGCCGACCTGGACCAGGCCGAAGCGCGCATGGCCCAGGCCCGCAATAACCTCATCACCGAACAGACCAATCTGGCCGACGCCGAGACCAATTACCTCAGCGCCGTCGGCCAACTGCCGGATCAATTGGAGCGTCCCGCCGACTTTATGGCGCTGCTGCCGGCCAACCTCACCGAAGCCCGCGCCCAGATGCTAGACAACAGCCCGGTGCTGCGTTCGGCCGAAGCGGATATCGCCGCTGCCGAGCAGCAGTACGCGGCCGCCAAGTCGAGCTTCTATCCGCGCTTCGACGCAGAGCTGGGTCGCACCGCCGACAATGACCTGGACGGCCAGAACGGCCACAACAATGAATGGCAAGCCATGCTGCGCATGCGCTTCAACCTGTACGCCGGTGGCAGTAACAAGGCCGACCTGGAATCCAAGTCCTACCTGTCCAACCAGGCGCTGGATATCCGCAACAACGCGCTGCGCCAGTTGAACGAAGAATTGGGCCTGGCCTGGAACGCGTTGAACAACGCCAACGCCCAAGTGCCGATCGCCCAGCAATACGTCGACCGCAGCGCCAACGTGCGCACGGCCTATCAGAAGCAGTTCAGCCTCGGCGAGCGTACCTTGCTCGACTTGCTCGACAGCGAAAACGAGTTGTTTAGCGCTTCCCGTCGCCTGGCGGAAATCAAGAACGTGCAGCTGTTCACCCAGTACCGGATCAAGGCAACCATGGGCCAGTTGCTGAAAAGCCAGGGTGTGGTCGCGCCGTTGGCATCGGTTGTGCAGAACGACGTGAAACCCAAGGTCCAGTTACCTGGGATGAATTGAGTCCTCCCACCCGTTTTTATCAGTCAGAGTGCCGAGCGTGGAATCAGAAGTCAGTCCAGTCGAACTAGTTCATGACCCGCGCACGCTGCACGACGACCCATTGTTGGATGGTTTGCTGGCGCTTTGCATGCTGCATCAGAAGCCTGCCAGCGCGGCGATGCTCACCACCGGCCTGCCGTTGCCCAAGCAACGGCTGAGCGTCGAATTATTGTCGCGTGCGGCGGCCCGTGCCGGTCTGCAAGGCCGGGTGCTGCAGCGCAAGCTTGAACAAATCCCCGCCATTGCAATGCCCGCCCTGTTGCTGCTTAAGGAAGGCCGCAGCGCCGTGCTGCTGGGCTGGGCCGGGGACGGCCAGGCGCGCTTGCTGCTCAGCGAAAGCGAAGGCGGCGAAGTCACGGTGAGCCATGAGCTGCTTGCCGACGACTACAGCGGCAAAGTTTTTTTCGCCCAACCGCAGCATAAATTTGACGTCAACCACGGCACGCTCATTCCCCGCGCGCGATCCTGGTTTCGCGACACGCTCAAGCGTTCCCGCTGGCTGTACGCCGACGCCATCGCCGCCAGCCTGTTGATCAACATCATCGCCATGGCCGCTCCGCTGTTCGTGATGAACGTCTACGATCGCGTGGTGCCGAACCAGGCCGAGTCGACGCTGTGGGTACTCGCCGTCGGGATCACCGGCGCCTATGTGTTCGACCTGATCCTGAAAATGCTGCGCAGCTTGTGCCTGGATTTGGCGGGCAAGAAAACCGACTTGATCATTTCGGCGACGCTGTTCGAGCGCATCGTCGGCATGGCCATGAAATACCGCCCTGCGCGGGTGGGCAGCTTTGCCCAGAATATTCATGAGTTCCAGAGCCTGCGGGATTTCCTTGCCTCGCTGACCCTCACCAGCCTGATCGACCTGCCGTTCACCCTGCTGATCTTCATGGTCATCGCGATCCTCGGTGGGCATCTGGTGTGGATTCCGGTGCTGGCGTTCCCGATTGCCTTGCTGATCGGTTATGCGTTGCAAAAGCCTCTGGTCGCGACCATGGAGCGCACCATGGCCTTGGGCGCCGAGCGTCAATCCAGCCTGATCGAAACCCTCGCCGGCCTGGATGCGGTGAAGGTCAACAACGCCGAGAGTGAGCGGCAATATCAGTGGGAACAAACCATCGGCACCCTGGGCCGTCTCGAACTGCGGGTGAAAATGCTGTCCGGCCTGGCGATGAACATCACCTTGCTGATCCAGCAACTGGCCGGGGTGATCATGATCGTCTTCGGTGTCTACCAGATCATCGCCGGCAACCTGAGCATGGGCGGGTTGATAGCTTGCTACATGCTCAGCGGTCGTGCCCTGAGCCCATTGGCGTCGCTGTCGGGCTTGTTGACCCGTTACCAGCAGGCGCGGGTGACCATGACGTCTGTCGATCAAATGATGGAGCTGCCCCAGGAACGCAATTTCGAAGAGCGTCCGCTTAGCCGCAAGGTCTTGCAGGGTGCAGTTGAATGCCGGCAGTTGAATTTCACCTACCCGAACCAGCAGAACCCCGCGTTGAAGAACATCAACCTGGTGATCAAACCGGGCGAAAAGATCGGCATCATCGGCCGCAGTGGCTCGGGCAAAAGCTCGCTCGCCAAGTTGCTGGTGGGTCTGTACCAGCCTGACGACGGCGCGTTGCTGGTGGACGGCGTGGACATTCGCCAGATCGACGTCAGCGAGCTGCGTTACAACATTGGCTATGTGCCCCAGGACATCCAGTTGTTGGCCGGCACCCTGCGCGACAACCTGACCTCCGGCGCCCGTTACGTCGAAGACGAATTGGTGCTCCAGGCTGCGGAACTGGCAGGCGTACACGAGTTCGCACGCCTGCATCCGCAAGGCTACGAGCTGCAAGTGGGCG
Source organism: Pseudomonas sp. E102 (assembly GCF_052660185.1). Taxonomy (NCBI): domain Bacteria; kingdom Pseudomonadati; phylum Pseudomonadota; class Gammaproteobacteria; order Pseudomonadales; family Pseudomonadaceae; genus Pseudomonas; species Pseudomonas sp. E102. The sequence goes on along the minus strand of NZ_CP084025.1, from coordinate 4,738,248 downwards.
AGCGGGGGCAGAACCTGTCCGGCGGCCAGCGCCAGAACGTCGCCCTGGCTCGCGCGTTGCTACTCAATCCGCCCATCCTGTTGCTGGACGAACCTACCAGCGCCATGGACAACACCGGCGAAGAACGCTTGAAGCAGCGCTTGGCCGCCGTGGTGGAAAACAAGACGGTGCTGTTGGTGACGCACCGGGCGTCGTTGCTGTCGCTGGTGGATCGCCTGTTGGTGGTCGACCGAGGGCAGATCCTCGCCGACGGTCCCAAGGCCGCCGTGATGGAAGCGTTGAAAAAGGGGCAGATCAGTGTTGCTTAAATCAGGTTTGAAGGGCGCTGTGGGCCGCTATTTCAAGGGTTCCGACTCGCTGCATGGCCAACCGCTGCCCGAGGTCAACAAGGCACTGATCGAGGACGCCCCGCGAGTGGTGCGCCTGACGATCTGGGGCATCATCGGCTTCTTTGTGTTCTTGGTGCTGTGGGCCAACTTCGCTGAGATCGACGAAGTGACCAAGGGCGACGGCAAGGCAATCCCATCGTCCAAGATCCAGAAGATCCAGAACCTGGAAGGTGGCATCGTCGCTGAGCTGTTCATCAAGGAAGGGCAGATCGTCGAGGCTGGCGCGCCGCTGATTCGCCTGGACGACACGCGGTTTGTCTCCAATGTCGGGGAAACCGAGGCCGATCGCCTGTCGATGCTGCTGCGGGTCGAGCGCCTGAGCGCCGAGGTTGAAGATAGACCGCTGAATTTTCCGGCCGATGTGCTCGAGGCCGTACCGGGCCAGGCCGCCAGCGAAGAGTCGTTGTACATCAGCCGTCGCCAGCAACTGCACGATGAGATCGGTGGCTTGCAGGAGCAGTTGATCCAGCGCCAGCAGGAGCTGCGCGAGTTCGTGTCCAAGCAGGCGCAGTACCGCTCCGGCCTGGCGCTGCAACGCCAGGAAATCAACATGTCCGAGCCGCTGGTGGCCCAAGGCGCGGTGTCGCCGGTGGAGGTGCTGCGGCTCAAGCGCGCCGAAGTCGAGACCCGCGGGCAACTGGACGCCACGACGCTGGCGATTCCTCGCGCCGAGTCGGCCATCAAGGAAGTGCAGCGCAAGATCGACGAGACCCGCGGTAAATTCCGCAGCGAAGCCTTGACCCAACTCAACGAAGCGCGCACCGACCTGAACAAGGCCCAGGCCACCGGCAAGGCCCTGGAAGACCGCGTGAGCCGGACTCTGGTGACGTCGCCGGTGCGCGGCATCGTCAACAAGATGCTGGTGAACACCATCGGTGGCGTGATCCAGCCGGGTAGCGACCTGGTGGAGATCGTGCCGCTGGACGACACCATCCTGGTGGAGGCGAAAATCCGTCCCCAGGACATCGCCTTCCTGCACCCCGGCCAGGACGCCACGGTGAAATTCACGGCTTACGACTACACCATCTATGGCGGGCTGAAAGCCAAGCTGGAACAGATCGGCGCCGACACCATCACCGATGAAGACAAGAAAAGCACTTACTACATCATCAAGCTGCGCACCGAGCGTAGCCACCTGGGCACGCCTGAAAAGCCTTTGCTGATCATCCCGGGGATGGTGGCGTCAGTGGACATCATCACCGGCAAGAAAACCGTGCTCAGCTACCTGCTCAAGCCGATCGTCAAAGCCCGGGCCGAGGCTTTGCACGAGCGGTAAATTAATCGAGCTGTGACTCGGTGCTTTTGTGGCGAGGGAGCTTGCTCCCGCTGGGTCGCGCAGCGGCCCCATGAAAAGCGACGAGCGCCGCGCACTCAAGCGGGAGCAAGCTCCCTCGCCAAGGGCGTCGTTTCCAGACCGTCGGTTCGGCCATATGATTATGCGTTTTTAATATTTAAACTAACGCTCTTATATCTTTAGAGTCATCCCCCTGCGTACCTGCCGACCAATCGGCGCGCCGCACGACACAAACCAACACGGTAACGCCGTGAGTTTTGATCGATTGCGCGCCATTGAAGCGCGCCGTGCGTGGGAGTGATGTATGTCAGCCGTCTCTTTTTCTCCAGATTCAAATGCCGCGAACATCGCGCCGCAGTCGTTCGAGATCCGCCCATTCCCCGATGCCGTAGGCGCCGAGATTATCGGCCTGGACCTGTCCCGGCCCATCGACGACCAGGATTTCTCTCGCATCCACCGCGCCCACCTCGACTATCAGGTGGTGGTGTTGCGCGACCAACGCATCACCCCCGAACAGCACATCGCCTTCAGCCGTCGTTTTGGCGTGCTGCAGATCCATGTGCTCAAGCAGTTCCTGCTGGCCGGGCATCCGGAAATCCTCATCGTTTCCAACATCATCGAAAACGGTCAATCCGTCGGCCTTGGGGACGCCGGCAAGTTCTGGCATTCGGACCTTTCCTATAAGCAATTGCCCAGCCTCGGCTCGATGCTCCATGCCCAGGAGCTGCCGAGCGAAGGCGGCGATACGCTATTCGCTGACATGCACAAGGCCTGGGACGGTTTGCCCGAAACGCTGCGGAAGGCGGTCGAGGGCCGTTCGGCGGCGCATTCCTACACGGCGCGCTACAGCGAGACCAAATTCGAAGGCAACTGGCGCCCGACGTTGACGCCAGAGCAACTGGCCCAGGTGGCCGAAGTGGTGCATCCAATCGTCCGCACCCACCCGGAAACCGGGCGTAAAGCGTTGTTCGTCAGCGAGGGCTTCACCACCCGCATCGTTGGTTTGCCAGAGGATGAAAGCACCGCAATCCTGACGCAGCTGTATGCCCACAGCGTGCTGCCCCAGAACATCTATCGCCATCAATGGCAGCCCCACGACCTGGTGTTCTGGGACAACCGCTCGCTGATCCACTTGGCAGCCGGTTGCCCGAGCCATCTGCGTCGCAAGCTGTACCGCACCACCATCCAGGGCGACGCCCCTTTCTGATCGGCTGCGCAGCGCGCAAATTGCCCGGAGAATCACCATGTCCAAACGCCTTGTTTTTGCACCGTTGGCCGCAGCTATCGGCCTGGGGTTCAGCCTGCTCGCCGGCAGCCTGATCGCGCCGGCCAGCGCCCACGCCGAAGGCGAGATTCGCATCGCCGAGCAGTTCGGCATCGTTTACTTGTTGTTGAACGTGGTTCGCGACCAGCAACTGATCGAGAAACACGGTAAGGAGGAGGGCATCGATATCAAGGTCGACTGGACCCAACTATCGGGCGGTGCGGCGGTCAACGATGCGTTGTTGTCGGGCTCCATCGACATTGCCGGGGCCGGTGTCGGGCCGTTGTTGACGGTCTGGGACCGCACCCGTGGCAAGCAGAACGTCAAGGCCGTGGCATCCTTGGGCAATTTCCCCTATTACCTGCTGAGCAACAACCCGACCGTCAAGACCATCGCTGACTTCACCGAGAAGGACCGCATCGCGGTGCCGGCGGTGGGCGTGTCGGTGCAATCGCGGTTCTTGCAACTGGCCGCCGCCAAGCAGTGGGGCGACAAGGATTTCAATCGTCTCGACAAGTACACCCTGGCCGTCCCGCACCCGGACGCCACGGCCGCGCTGATTGCCGGCGGCACCGAGTTGACCGGGCACTTTTCCAACCCGCCGTTCCAGGATCAGGCCCTGCAAAACCCCAACGTCCACGTCGTACTCAATTCCTATGACGTGCTCGGGCCGAACTCGCCCACCGTACTGTTCGCCACCGAAAAATTCCGTGATGAAAACCCGAAGACGTACAAGGCGTTCATCGAGGCCCTGACCGAGGCCGCCGAGTTTGCCCAGAATGACAAAGGCGCGGCGGCGGACACTTACCTGCGGGTGACAAAGGCCAAGATTGACCGCGCGACCTTGCTCAAGATCATCGAAAACCCCCAGATCGAATTCACCGTCACGCCGAAGAACACTTACCCATTGGCTGAGTTCCTCTACCACGTCGGTGCGATCAAGAACAAACCGGCCTCCTGGGAAGATTATTTCTTCCAGGACGCAAAACCGTTACAGGGGAGCTGATCGTCATGAACGCGCCATTGCAAGGCCACGCGGCCAGCAACGCCACCCGCACCGACACCGCGTTGCTGGCGGTGGACAACGTCAGCCTGGAATACCGCACCCCGCAGCGTGTGGTGCGGGCTACCCATCAAGTCAGTTTCGAAGTCGATCCGGCGGACCGTTTTGTACTGCTCGGCCCGTCCGGGTGCGGCAAGTCCACGCTGCTCAAGGCCATCGGCGGTTTCATCGCGCCGAGTGAAGGCGAGATCCGATTGCAAGGCCAAACCGTCAACGCGCCGGGTCCGGACCGGATCGTCGTGTTCCAGGAGTTCGACCAACTGCCGCCCTGGAAAACCGTCAAGCAGAACGTGATGTTCGCGCTGCTGGCGTCGGGCACGCTCAAGCGCCGCGAAGCCGAAGAGCGGGCGCTGCACTACCTCGACAAAGTGGGGCTGGCGGCGTTTGCCGATGCCTACCCCCACACCTTGTCGGGGGGCATGAAGGCCCGTGTCGCGATTGCCCGGGCGCTGGCGATGCAGCCGAAAATCCTGTTGATGGACGAACCCTTCGCCGCACTCGATGCCCTGACCCGGCGCAAAATGCAGGAAGAATTGTTGCTGCTCTGGGAGGAGGTGCGTTTCACCCTGTTGTTCGTCACTCACTCCATCGAGGAGGCGCTGGTGGTGGGCAATCGTATTCTGCTGTTGTCGCCGCACCCGGGACGGGTCCGGGCGGAAATCCACAGCCATCAATACGATCTGCACAGCCTTGGCGGCGTGGGTTTCCAGCACACGGCCCGGCGGATTCATTCGTTGCTGTTCGAGCAAGGCCAGTCGCCGGACGCCGAGCGTGAGCTGGGGTTTGCCGATATCCGTATCGCGTATTGAGGAAAGGGTTTGATGAGCCAGTTATTGCCAGTGCGCGAAGAATACGAAGTCGATCTGCAACCGCTGACCCACGTGCCGCTGGAGCGGGAGTTGCCCTTGGGCCAGCGCCTGTGGCAACAGGGTTGGCTGCGCAAAAGCCTGATCCTGATAGCGCTGGCGGTGCTGTGGGAGGGCGTGGCGCGTTACCAGAACAACGATTTGCTGCTGCCGAGCTTCCTGCAAACCGCCAACGCGTTGTACGACGGTTTGCTCAGCGGCGAGCTGCTGGGCAAGGTGTGGATTTCCCTGGTGGTGCTGCTCAAGGGTTATCTGCTGGGCATCATCCTGGCGTTTGGCTTGACCACTTTGGCGGTATCGACGCAGTTGGGCCGCGACCTGCTCAGCACGTTGACGTCGATGTTCAATCCACTGCCAGCCATCGCCCTGTTGCCGCTGGCGCTGTTGTGGTTCGGCCTGGGACAGAACAGCCTGATTTTCGTGCTGGTGCATTCAGTGCTGTGGGCGCTGGCATTGAACATGTATGCGGGTTTTCTGGGCGTGTCCGAAACGCTGCGCATGGCCGGGCGCAACTACGGGCTCAAGGGCCTGCGCTTTGTGCTATTCATCCTCATCCCGGCCGCGTTGCCGTCGATCCTCGCCGGGTTGAAGATCGGCTGGGCCTTCGCCTGGCGCACCCTTATCGCTGCCGAACTGGTGTTCGGCGCCACGAGCGGCAAGGGCGGTTTGGGCTGGTACATCTTCCAGAACCGCAACGAGCTGTACACCGACAAGGTGTTTGCCGGTTTGGCGGTGGTGATCCTGATCGGGCTGCTCGTCGAGAACCTGGTGTTCGACAGTCTGGAGCGGGTGACGGTGAAGCGTTGGGGGATGCAGCGTTGAACCGTTCTGAAGTCATACTCCGAACCCGTGGCGAGGGAGCTCGCTCCCGCTCGGCTGCGCAGCAGTCGCAAAACCGGGCCATGCGGTTTGCCTGAAGAAATGTTGGGGGCCTGCTGCGCAGGCCAGCGGGAGCAAGCTCCCTCGCCACGGGTTTGGGGTTGTCTGGGCTGACGTCATCGCGGGCAGGCTTGCTCTCTCGCCACAGGAAGTGCGTTCAGTTCAGGGTTGTTCTCAATCCCCAGAAACGAAAAAACCGGCCGAAGCCGGTGTTTTCACCCCAACGGCCAGAGAATTTAATCTCTGCGTACGGGGTTGAGTGGGGGCATCCTAAGTAGAAGAAAGTGTAAGGCCAACGCTATCAGTGCTGATATTACTCAACCCGTGGCGAGGGGATTCATCCCCGTTGGGGCGCGAAGCGGCCCTGAAAACAGTCATCTCGGTGTGTCAGGCTGTTGGTCTTCAACCATTTAGGTCTGCTGCGCAGCCCAACGGGGATAAATCCCCTCGCCACAGTGCGCGCATGACCAGCAGATTTCATACCTCTCACGGTTCCTCCTTGACGCTCTCCACCGCTGTCGTAGACTCCGCCCATCCGTCAGGGAGTAACGGTCATGCGACGTTTGTGCAGTTGGGTTGTGGGATTGGCCTTCATAACGTGCGGGGTTCAGGCGCAGACGCCAGCTTCCGACGATCCGTTGCTGGACGGCAACATCTCCGCCAGTGCGTCGAGCAGCGAGGCGCGAGGAGTGCTTCGGGCGCGGGATCAAGCCGTGCTCGCCAGCGAGTTGGCCGGGCGGATTGTCGAGTTGCCGTTCAGTGAGGGTGAGTCGTTCAAGAAGGGCGACACCTTGGCGCGTTTCGATTGCTCGGCCTATCAGGCCCAGCTCAACGCGGCCCAGGCGGCGAGCCGGGGCGCCAGTGAAGAGCTGGCCCACAATCGGCAGCTCGCCGCGTTGAAATCCGTCGGGCGTTTCGAGGTGTCGCGGGCCGAGGCCCGGCTCAGCGAGGCCCAGGCGCAGTCCCAGGTTTATCAAGTGCAGGTCAAGCGCTGCAGCGTTATCGCGCCGTTCGACGGGCGGGTGGTGGCGCGCAAGGTCCAGCGTTATGAAAGCGTCGCGGCCGGAGCGCCGTTGCTGGACGTCGTGGACAACCGCACGCTGGAAATTCACCTGCTGATTCCCTCGCGTTGGATGGGCAAGCTCAAGCCCGGCCAGCCCTTTACCTTTGTTCCCGATGAAACTGGCCAGCCGCTGCAAGCGACGGTCAAGCGCCTGGGCGCGCGCATCGACGAGGGCAGCCAGACGCTGTTGCTGGTGGCGAGTGTTCCGGATGCCAGCGGCCTGCTGTCCGGTATGAGCGGCACGGCGCGCTTCTCGGAGTCGAAGTGAACGCGCCGGTTTCGGGCAGCGCCGAGCAAGTGTTTGCCCGCTTCCTCGACCTGGAGCGCCAGACGAGGGCCGCGCGTACGCCGGAGCAGCTGAGCTACAGCTTGGTCAACGATGGCCAGGCCCTGTTCGGCTTTCGTCATGCCGCGCTATTGATCGCCGGTAAAGTGCAAGCCGTGACCGGCGTCAGCGCCGTCGAGCCGAACGCGCCATTCGTGGCGTTCGTCGAGCAAGCAGTCGCGCAATTGTTCAAAAAGGGGACGCTGGACAAGGCGCGGGTCATTGCCCCTGACGAGGTGAGCGAATCGGTCCAGGCGGATTGGCGAAGCCTGTCGGCCGGGCACGTGTTCTGGCTGCCATTGATCGATCATCAAGGCCAGGTTTTCGGTGGCTTGTGGCTGGCCCGCGACCTTCCCTGGACGGCGCCGGAACAAGTGCTGCTGTCGCAGCTGGGCGACACCTACAGCCATGCGTGGCTGGCGCTGCAACCTCGCAAGCCGTGGCGCCTGCGCTGGACGCGCAAACGCCAGGTCGCGTTGGTGGCGGTATTGCTGCTGGGCTTGCTGATTCCGGTGCGCCAGTCCGTATTGGCCCCCGCTGAAGTGGTGCCGTTGGGCGGGCAGGTGGTGGCGGCGCCGTTGGATGGCGTAATCGCCGAATTCCGGGTCAAGCCCAACCAGACCGTCAAAAGCGGGGACCTGTTGCTGCGCTTCGAAAGCACCACCCTCAAGGCCCAGGCCGATGTGGCCGAGCGCGCGTTGGGCGTGGCCGAGGCGGAGCTCAAGGCCAATTCCCAGCGCTCGTTTGCCGACGCCGAGTCCAGCTCGAAGATCGACTTGCTGGCGGCTCGCGTCGAGCAGAAACGCGCCGAGCGCGACTACGCGATGGAGTTGCTCAAGCGCAGCGAAGTCCGCGCCGAGCGTGACGGCATCGCGGTATTCGCCGACGCCGAGCGCTGGCTCGGCAAGCCCGTGCAGACCGGCGAGCGGCTGATGGAAATTGCCGATCCGAACCAGGCCGAGTTGCGTATCGAGTTGGCGGTGGGCGATGCGATTGCTCTGGAGCCGGGCGCACAGGTGGCGTTGTTTCTCGACAGCGATCCGTTGCAACGGCACCTGGCCCGGCTTGAGCGTTCGGCCTACGAAGCGCAACCTACCGCCGCCGGACAGTTGGCCTATCGGTTGGATGCGCGATTCGATGCCACGGCGCCGCGCATCGGCCTGCGGGGCACGGCGAAGATTTTCGGCGATCGCGCGCCGCTGGCGTTGTACCTGTTGCGTCGGCCACTGGCAGGTCTGCGCCAGAGCGTGGGCTTGTAGCGTGGTCCTGCCGAGCTTGCGGGCCGATCTGCAACTGTCCGCGGCCGCCCCCGACCCGGACGGCTCACCCCAATGGACGCTGGCCGATCCGGTACGCGGCCGCTATTTCAAGTTGGGCGCGGCGGCCATGCGCATGCTGCGACACTGGTCCCTGGGCGATCCGGAACAAGTGCTGCAGGCGGCCAACCGCGAGCCGGGCCTGCCGCTCAATGACGAATCGCTGGAGCAGTTGCTGGGCTTCTTGCGCGGACATGACCTGATCAGCGCCATGGACCCGCAACAACGTGACAGCTATCAGTACAAGACGGCTTCCCAGCGCCAGAGCGTGTGGCAGATCCTCCTGCATCAATACCTGTTTTTCCGCATACCACTGTGGCGTCCGGATGCGTTTCTCAATCGCGCCTGGCCTTGGCTCGCGCGGTTTGGCCCTGGCGTGCTGCGTTATGGAATACCGCTGACCCTGAGCCTGGGCATTTTCCTGGTGTCCAGGGACTGGCAGCGGTTTCTGGCGACCTTTCCACACCTGTTCAGCCTGGGGGGCGCGCTGGCATTCGGCGTGGCGTTGTTCTTTGCCAAGTTGTGCCACGAATTCGGTCACGCCTTCATGGCCAAGCGCGCCGGTTGCCGGGTGCAGAGCATGGGTGTGGCATTCATGGTGCTGTTGCCGATGTTTTATACCGACGTCAGCGACGCCTGGCGGATCAGGGATCGACGGGCCCGGCTGTTGATCGGCGCGGGCGGCGTGCTCGCCGAATTGCTGCTGGCCTGCATCGCTTTGCTGGCCTGGTCGCTGCTGCCCGATGGCCCGGCGCGCACGGCGGCGTTCATGCTTGCCAGCGCCACCTGGATCACCACACTGATCATCAACCTCAATCCCTTCATGCGCTTCGACGGGTATTTCCTGCTCAGCGATTTTTGGGCGGTGGATAACCTCCAGGGCCGCGCATTCGCCTTGTGTCGCTGGCGTCTGCGCGAAGCCTTGTTCGGTTATGGCGCGGCGGCGCCGGAGCCATGGTCGCCGAAGATGCGCCGGCGCTTGTTGGTGTGGGGCTATGGCGCCTGGCTGTGGCGCGCGGCGTTGTTCCTCGGTATCGCCCTGGCGGTCTATCACCTGTTCTTCAAGGTGCTGGGCATTTTCCTGATGATGGTGGAATTGGTCTGGTTCATTTTCATGCCTATCGTGAGTGAAGGACGGCAATGGTGGAACCGCCGCGAGCAGGCTCATCGCCCTCGTGTGTTGCTGACTGGCTTGGTGCTGCTGGTGTTGCTGCTGGTCCTGCTGTTGCCTTGGCGCAGCGCGGTGGAGGTCCCGACCATGCTGGAAGCCGGCCGTGCCAGCGCCTTGCATGCGCCGGTGGCGGCGCGGGTCAAGCAGGTCAATGTCCATGACGGCCAGGTTGTGGCCCAGGGCGATGTGTTGATCGAGCTGGAGTCGCCGGACATGGCGTCGCGCCTGGCCATCGTGCGCCGGGAAATCCAGATCCAACAGTTGCAGATGCGCCGCCAGGCCGGCCGCAGCGAAACCGCCGCCGATGCCGGTATCGTCGAACAGCAACTGGCCGAAGCTGTGGCCGAATACCGGGGCCTGGTCGCTCAGCGTGAGCGCCTGTTGTTGCGCGCGCCCCACGCCGGACAAGTACGCGACCTGCTGACGGATCTGCAAGCCGGGCGCTGGCTGTCGCCCACCCAACCCCTGGCTCGAGTGGTGCAGGATGACTCACGCTTGCGCGGCTACCTCACCGAAGCCGAGCTCTGGAGGGTCGCGCCGGGTGCCACGGGACGGTTTATTGCTGACGATCCGATGCACGCCTCGATTGCGGTGCAGCTCAACGAAATCGACGCCAACGGCGTAGCCTGGGTCGAGCAACAGGCGTTGACGTCCGACCACCACGGCCCCATCGCCGTGCGCCGTGATTCGCAACAGCGAGCCGAGCCGGTGCAGGCGCAGTATGGGGTTCGCTTGAGCGCCCTCGACGGGACGCCTGCCCCGGCCCAGCCGTTGCGTGGCGTGGTGGTGTTGCAGGGGCAGGGTGAATCGGTATTGGGAGCGGCCTGGCGTCGGGTGGCGGCGTTGGGTGTCAGGGAAAGTGGGTTCTAGGGAGCGGGCATGGATTCAGTGGCGGCAGAAGGGTTGGTGGTGCGTCCATCACGGGTCAACGATGGTCCGTTCTTGCAGGGCCTGTATCAGGCGGCGCGACCGGATCTGCAATGGATCGACGGCGAGCATGAGCAGGTGCAGCAAATCATCGCGCAACAGTTCCAGGTGCAGGAGCAAGGGCTGGGCGAGAACTTCCCCAACGCCATGCATTACGTCGTGGAAAAACTCGGCAGCGCCATCGGGGCCTTGAGTACGGATTTCGGCCCCAATGAAATTCGCGTGCTCTACCTGGCCTTCATTCCACAGGCCCGTGGGCAAGGTTATGGCCGAGCGGTATTGCAAGGGGTGCAGAAGGCGGCGCAACAGATCCGATGCCCAGTGGCGACCGTGGTCTGGGCCAGCAACCCCCACGCCCGCAAACATTACTTGGCGCTGGGTTTTGAGGTGCAAGAGCGCAATCCGGCGGCAGAGCGGTTGGTGTGGTATCCGAAGGGAAGCTGAGCGGCGCTATTTGCGTGTGGGAGCGCGTCCCGTCAGTTGAACGCGATGTAGAAATAGCCCACCGACGGATCCCGCCCCATCGGTGGTATTCGCGATACGAAAACCCCTTCGAGCCTTCCCAGTTCCGGCACCTCCAGTGCGCAGAGTCCATCGACGAAGTCTGTGCTCTGCAGGCTGTTGAACTCAACGCTGAACGGCATGCGTTCGCTGCTGGGCATTTTCGCTCTGGGTGCTTCGTCCAGGGTGTCGAAACGCACCGGCAGGCATCTGCCGTCAGGCAGGGTCAGGCTGCCGGTCTGGCCCAGCAGCGGTTGGAAATGGCGGCTATGAACCTGTTGCAGCATGTCGATGCTCCCAAAGGCCGGAAGGCCAAGGCCTTCCGGCGGATTGTCAGTTGCGGGATGGAAAATAACCTTGCAGCGCGATGCTGAAGTTGATGGCCAGGAACGGGTTCATGATTGCCATGGGCATGTTGCCGCCGGTGGGGGATACCGTGCCGCTGACGGTGGTGCTGACGCCTTGCAACGGCACTGGCGAAGCGCCCTGTTGATCCGAATAGATCGCCGCCGAACCGGGCCCGGTGCCCGAGGTGCCGATGAATGAATTTGTGGGCGTCGGCGTGTTCACCGGATTGCTGGCCGGGTTCGCCAGTTGCAAGGTGGTGGCGGCGGTAATGCCGGTCAATGCATGGGTGTGGTTGGGCAGGTTGTTCAGCGTTGCGGTGACGTTTTCCGTGCCGGCGACTTCGCCGATCACCCGGGGAGTCAGGCCCAATCCGTCGCCTTGGCCGACGGGCATGCGGCCCTGCAGGTTGGGCAGCATGAAGGTGGTTTGTCCGTTGCCGCCGTACGTCACGCCGATCAAGGCGAACAAGGTCTGGTATTGGGCAAGGGACAGCGTCTGCCCATTGCACAGCGCCCAGTCCCTGGGTGCGAAGTTGAAGGCGAATGGCTGGATCGTGCCGATGAATACTTCCATAGATTCCTCATCCCTCAGGTTATTGGTCTGCGGGTGCCCGGCACAAAAAGGACAAGAGTGCGATCAGCCCGACTCCTTCGTTCCCTGGCCTGGTCACGCACGGCTGAGCGTAGACGGGGATGTCTGATTTCGCCGGGCGGAGGGGGTGAAAAAATCTTCGTTCCGCTTAACCGATTCACCCTTTCGACGCCTCGATACCGTCCATCTTCTTTACAGTTTTCGGCGCGCCTGATGGCAAAACACTACTAGGCGAAATTTTTGTTGTCGGCTACGCTTCGGCTACGAAGGGACTAAATACAAGGTGAAGGGATTGCCGCAGTTTCACTTTATTTCCGGTTTACCGCGCTCTGGCTCGACCCTGCTTTCTGCCATCCTGTTGCAGAATCCGCGCTTCCATGCCGGCATGACCAGCCCCGTCGGTACGCTGTTCAGCAGCGTCCTGCAGCAATGCAGCGCCGGCAGCGAATTCGGCTCGGTGATCGACACTGATCTGCGCCGTCGCCTGTTGCGTGGCCTCTTCGATTCCTACTACGCCGACAAGGCCGACAAACCGGTCATCTTCGACACCAACCGTCAATGGTGCGCCCGCTTGCCGGCCTTGCAAGACCTGTTTCCCCAGGCCAAGACCATCGCTTGCGTGCGCAACGTCGCCTGGATCCTCGATAGCCTGGAGCGGCTCTACCGCGCCAATCCCTTCGAGAACACCAAGCTGTTCAACGACGATGACGAGCGCAACACCGTCTACAGCCGTTGCGAAACCCTGGCCCAGCGCAATCGCCTGGTGGGGTTCGCCTGGACAGCGCTCAAGGAAGCCTATTACGGCGAGAACGCCGAGTCGTTGCTGATCGTTGACTACGACCTGTTGAGCCAGGCGCCCGAGCGGGTCATGCGGCTGGTCTATGAGTTCATCGGCGAGCCTTGGTTCGAGCACGATTTCAATCACTTGACCTACGACGCGCCGGCCTTCGACCAGGCCTTGGGCGTCGCCGGCCTGCACAAGGTCAAGCCCAAGGTTGCGCCGCAAGCCCGGCGGACCTTGCTGCCGCCGGATCTGTTCGAGAAGTATGCCGAGTTGTCGTTCTGGCGCGATGGCGCAGCCAGCGCGGCGAATGTCATTCGTATGAAAACCGACGCCGCGGTCAGCTGATCGCGGTTTTTTTCATTGGCGTGTTGAATAAGTTCGAGTCCAGGTGATCGTCATGTGGTGGAGCAAAGGCAAATCGCGGGTAACCGAGAGCACGCAACCCCTGGTATCGCCAATGATCATGTCTCTGGAACCGCGAATGCTGTTCGACGGCGCGGTGGCGGCCACCGTGGCCGATGCGGCGCAATCGGACGCGCAACCGACTGCCGAGGCGGCCAAGACGCCCACAGCGGACCAGCCTTCCGACACCCATGTTCCCCAAGGCCAGGCCGATGCCACCGAGGCCGCCGTCCCGGGCAAGTCCGTGGTGTTCGTCGATTCACGGGTCAAGGACGCTGGCAGCCTGCTGCAAGGCGTGGCCCCCGGGACCGAGGTGGTGCAACTGGATGCCACCAAGGACGGCCTGCAACAGATCGCCGATTACCTGGACACGCACCAGGGCGTCAGCTCGGTGCAGATCATCGCCCACGGCAACGCCGGTGACTTGTGGCTGGGCAACAGCTACCTGTCGGCGGACAACGTCCAGGCCCGCGCCGAGGTGCTGGCGCAGATCGGCCAGGACATGAACGCCGGCGGCGATATCCTGATCTACGGCTGCTACACCGCCGAAGGCGACCGCGGCATGAGCCTGGTCAATTCGCTGGCGCAGCTCACCGGCCGAGACGTGGCCGCTTCCGACGACCGCACCGGCCTGGGCGGCGACTGGAACCTGGAAATCGCCACCGGCACCATCGAAAGCGCCAACGTGCTGTCGAGCAAGGCCATGAGCGAGTACCAATGGGGCCTGGCCACCTGGACCGCCACCAACAACCTCAACACCGGCGTCGGTTCCCTGCGTGCGGCCCTGGCCTCCGCACAGAACGGCGACATCGTCACGTTCAATAACACCATGACCGTCGGGCTGACGTCGGTGCTGGTGGTCAACAAGAACGTCACCATCGATGGCGATCTCAACAACGACAACGTTGCCGACGTGACCCTGGATGGCCAATACCGGACCCAGATCATCAACGTGACGGCCGGCACGACGGCAACCCTCGATGGGCTGGTGATCACTCGGGGCATGGCGGCGGGTAACGGCGGCAATGGCGGCGACGATGCGCTGGTGTCCAAGGGCGGTGGTATCTACAACGCCGGCACCCTGACCCTGCGCAACGTCACGGTCACCGCGAACGCCGCGTCTGGCGGTGGTGGTGGCGGTGGCGTGACGCCGCAATACGCCGGTGGTGGCGGTGGTGGCGGTGGTGCGGTCGGTAGCGGTATCGGTGGCAAGGGCGGCGATACGCTCAACGCCACGGGTTCCAATGGCTCGGCCGGGCAGGGTGGCGCGGGCGGCGGCTTCTTCAACATTGGCGGGCGTGGCGGTTCCACCACGGGTGGTGCGGGCGGTGCGGCCTATCCGGGTTACAGCACCGGTTCGGCCGGAGGCACGGCCAGCAGCGGTGGCTTGTCCATCGGTGGCGGTGGCGGTGGCGACGGTTATGACGACATCGGTGGGGCAGGTGGCGGCGCGGTCGGGGGTATCTATAACGATACCGGCGCGACCCTGCGCGTCATTGGCAACTCGGTTATCTCCAACAACGTCGGTGCCGGCGGTGGCGGTGGCGGTGGTGGCGCCGGTGGGGGTTACACGCAGGCGGGCGGTGCGGGTGGCGTTGGTGTTGGCGCCATCTGGAACAAAGGCACGATCCTGATCACCGCCGCCAACTTCGCGGCCCTGGCCGGCAACGTCGGCGGCAGTGGTGTGGGTGGGACGAGTGCCGGCAGCGCCGGCGTTTCACCGGCATCGGTGGCCAACGTCTACGGTGACGGCGGCACCATCAATACCAACTATGTACCGGATGAGACACCGCCTACCGCGACCGTCGTGGTGGCCAATACCAACCTGAACTCCGGTGGCACGACGACGGTGACCATCACCTTCTCCGAGGCCGTAACGGGCCTCACCGCGGCGGACCTGACGGTGCAGAACGGCACCGTTGGCCTCTTGAGCAGCGGCGACGGCGGCATCACCTGGACCGGCACCCTGACGGCGGCCAGCAACATCGCCGACACCACCAACATCATCACCCTGAACAATACCGGTGTGGCCGACCTGGCGGGCAATACCGGCGTGGGCACCACCGACTCGAACAATTACGTGGTCAACGACACCGTGGCGCCCACGGCGTCCATCGTGGTGAGCGACACGGCCCTCAGGATTGGCGAGACGTCGACGGTCACCATCACCTTCTCCGAGGCGGTCTCTGGCTTTACCACGGCCGACATGACTGTGGCCAATGGCTCGCTCAGCGGCCTGAGCACCAGCGACGGCGGTATCACCTGGACGGCCACGTTGACGCCGGACGCGGCGGTCACCGATACCTCCAATCTCGTTGTGTTGAATAACACCGGCGTGGCGGACCTCAATGGCAACGCCGGCGTGGGGACGACCAACTCCAACAATTACGCCATCGACACGCAACGCCCGACCGCCACCATCGTGGTCGCCGACACCGCGTTGAGCGCGGGCGAAACCTCGTTGGTGACCATCACCTTCAGCGAGGCGGTGAGCGGTTTCACCAGCGCCGACCTGACGGTCGCCAACGGTGCGGTCACCGGGTTGAGCAGCAGCGACGGCGGCATTACCTGGACCGCAACGCTGACGCCGAGCGCCAGTGTCACTGACACCAGCAACCTGATCACGCTGACCAACAGTGGCATTTCCGACCTGGCCGGCAACATCGGCAGCGGCACCACCGACTCGAACAACTACGCCATCGACACACAGCGCCCGACCGCCTCCATCGTGGTGGCCGATACCGCCCTGAACATCGGTGAAACGTCCCAGGTGACGATTACCTTCAGCGAGCCCGTTACCGGCTTCACCTTGGCGGACCTGACGGTTGCCAACGGCTCGTTGAGTGGACTGAGCAGCAGCGATGGCGGCATCACCTGGACCGCGACGCTCACACCGAGCGCCACTATCAGCGACGCGACCAACCTGATTGTCCTGGCCAATACCGGTGTGTCGGACGCGGCGGGCAATGCCGGTAGCGGCACCACCAGCTCCAACAACTACGCCGTTGATACCCAGCGTCCCACCGCCAGCATCGTTGTCAGCGATACCTCGCTGAGCGTCGGCGAAACGTCTCTGGTGACCATCACCTTCAACGAAGCAGTGACAGGCTTTACCGCCGCTGACCTGACGGTCGCCAACGGCACGGTTATCGGCCTGAGCAGCGGCGACGGCGGCATCACCTGGACCGGGACGCTGACGCCAACCGCCAGCATCAGCGACACCAGCAACCTCATCACCCTGGCTAACTCCGGCGTCGCCGACGCGGCGGGCAACGCTGGCAGCGGCACCACCGACTCCAACAACTTCGCCATCGACACCGCGCGTCCGACCGCCACCATCGTGGTCGCCGACTCGGCCGTTGGCGCTGGCGAAACATCGGTGGTGACGATTACCTTCAGCGAAGCGGTGACCGGTTTCACCCTGGCCGACCTGAGCGTCACCAACGGCAGCCTGAGTGGCCTGAGCACCAGCGACAACATCACCTACACGGCGACGTTCACGCCATCGGCAGGCGTCACCGACACCACCAACCTGATCACCCTCAACAATACCGGCGTGGTGGATGGCGCAGGCAATACTGGCAGTGGCACCACCGATTCCAACAACTACGCCGTGGACACCCAGCGCCCGACCGCCACCATCGTGATCGCCGATACGGCGCTGAGCGTCGGCGAAACCTCCCTGGTGACCATCACCTTCTCCGAAGCGGTCAGCGGGTTCGATAATTCGGACCTGAGCGTGGCCAACGGCACGTTGAGCGCAGTGAGCAGCAGCGATGGCGGCATCACCTGGACCGCTACTTTCACGCCGGCCCTTGGGGTGAGCGACATCTCCAACATAATCGTCCTGAACAACACCGGCGTGGCGGACGGGGCCGGTAACAGCGGCACTGGCACCACCAGTTCCAACAATTACCAAGTCGATACCAACGTGCCGACAGCGACCGTCGTGATTGCCGATAGCACCCTCGGCATCGGCGAAACCACGACCGTGACCATCACCTTCAACTCGGCGGTGAGCGGTTTCGACAACAGTGACCTGACCGTCAGCAACGGCACCCTGAGCAATGTCGGCAGTGTCGACGGCGGTGTTACCTGGACAGCCACGTTCACGCCGAGCGTCAGCATTTCCGATACCACCAACGTAATCACCCTGGACAACACCGGCGTGATCAACGTGGCGGGCAACGCGGGTGTCGGCACCACCGACTCAAACAATTATGCGGTGGATACGGTGCGACCCACCGCGACCATTGTCGTGGCCGACACGGCAATCGGTGCCGGCGAGACGTCGCTGGTCACCATCACCTTTAGCGAGGCGGTGACCGCATTCACCGCCGCGGATCTGACGGTCGCCAACGGTACGATTTCCGGGCTGAGCAGCAGCGACGGCGGTATCACCTGGACCGCGACCCTTACGCCCACCAACGGGATCAACGACAGCAGCAACGTGATCTCCCTCAATAACGGCGGCATCATCGATCTGGCGGGCAATGGCAACGTCGGCGCGACCGTCTCCAACAACTACGCGCTCGATACCCAGCGCCCTACCGCCACTGTCGTGTTGAGTGATTCATCATTGAGGCCGGGCGAAACCGCCCAGGTGACCATAACGTTCAGCGAGGCGGTGAGCGGCTTCAGCAATGATGACCTGAGCGTTGCCAACGGCACCTTGAGCGCCGTGAGCAGCAGCGACGGCGGCCTGACCTGGACTGCCACGTTTACCCCGACCCTGGGCGTGAGCGACACCACCAACCTGATCGTCCTCGACAACACCGGTGTGAGCGATGGGGCCGGCAACACCGGTACCGGTACCACCAATTCGGCCAACTACGCCGTCGAGACCCGCGTGCCGACCGCCACCGTCGTGGTGGCCGATCCAGCGCTGAGCGTGGGCGAAACGTCACTGGTGACGATCACGTTCTCTGAAGCGGTGAGCGGTTTCGACAACAGCGACCTGACCGTCAGCAACGGGACGCTGAGCAATGTGTCCTCGACCGACGGCGGCGTCACCTGGACGGCAACGTTTACCCCGGCAAGCAACGTCACTGACACCAGCAACCTGATCAGCCTGGACACCAGCGGTGTGTCAAACGTGTCGGGCAATGACGGCGTCGGCATAGTCAATTCCAACAACTACGCGGTCGACACCGTGCGTCCGGGCGCCACCATCGTGGTGGGCGATACGTCCCTGGGCATTGGCCAGACCACGACAGTGACCATCAGCTTCACCGAGGCGGTGTCCGGTTTCGACTTGTCGGACCTCAGCGTCGCCAATGGCGTGCTGTCCAACCTCGCCAGCGTTGACGGCGGCCTGACCTGGACGGCGACCCTGACGCCGACGGCGGGTATCAACGACGCCACCAATTTGATCTTGCTGGATGCCAGTAACGTGCAGGACAGCGCCGGCAATGCCGGTGTCGGCATTGCCATCTCCGCCAACTACGCCCTCGACGCCACCCGGCCGACCGCGACCATCGTGGTGGCCAATCCGAGCCTGGGCGTGGGCCAGACGACCCAGGTCACGTTCACCTTCAGCGAGGCGGTGACGGATTTCGACCTGTCGGACCTGAGCGTCACCAACGGCGAACTGAGCAACCTGAGCAGCAACGACGGCGGCAAGACCTGGACAGCGACCTTCACTCCGTCGGTGAACCTCACCGACCCGAGCAACTTTATCGCCCTGGATACCAGCAACGTCAGCGATCTGTCGGGCAACGCCGGGTCAAGCGTGTCGGTGTCCAACAACTATGCGATCGACACCGTGGTGGCCAACGATGTGAAGCCACCGCCAGAGTTCCTGATCTCGGATCCGGTCACGGCCATCCCGTCGTCCGAGGTGCCCTTGCAACCAATCATTTTCAACCCGCCAACCGGCGACTTGGGCTCGCCGCTGGGCTTCCCGCCGCTGTTCGAGCAACGGGACGTGGGCGGTGGTCTTCGGCCCATCGGGGATATCTTCATCAACCGTGGCGAGTTGGCGCCCAGCTATATCGCCCAGGTTTTCAGCAGTGACGCCGGCGGGGACGGCTCGGGCCAAGGGTTCCTGGGTTTTGGCGGCGGCGACGGCGGCGTGTTTGGCAGCAGCACGATTTCTAGTTTGTTCAACCAGGACACGGGTTCCGATGGCGAGTCGCTGGATGCCTTCGAGAACCGGTCGATAACGGGGGGCGATGCCTCCCAAGGCCTGCGCGGCGTGTTTGGCGCTCCGACCTTGGGCCAGCAGTTGCAGCAGCTCAAAGACACAGAACAACGCCAGGTGGACAGCCTCGCGACGGCTTTGAAACAGGTCGGCACCAGCCAAGCGCTGGCCTGAGAATTCCATAAAAAATACGGTAGCCAGGGGCAATCCAGGGATGAATAGAAGTCAGAAGTTATTCGGTGTGAGTTTGCTGGCGTTGGTGATCAGCGGTTGTGCGGTCACCAGCGAGCCGATCGATCGAAGCACCAGCGAACAGCGCGCCCGGAACGACCTGCAGAATATGTACAAGGACCAGGAGCCCCTCAGTGGTCCGTTGACGCTGCACCAGGCCATGGCCCGCGCGGTGAAGTACAACCTCGAAGGCCGCCTGAAAATCATGGAAGAGGCCTTGGCCAAGCGTCAGCTGGACCTCGCCAGCTTCGACATGCTGCCGCGCATGGCCCTCGATGCCGGTTATGTGGGGCGTAACAACGTCAGCGCCTCCAGCAGCCAGAGCGTGGAGACCGGCACCCAGTCCCTGGAACCGTCGACCTCTCAAGACCGCGACCGCGAAGTGGCGGACCTGACCATGGTCTGGAACGTGCTCGATTTTGGCGTCAGCTACATCAGCGCCAAGCAGGCCGGTGACCAAAGATTGATCGTGCAGGAACGCCGGCGCAAGGTGATCAATACCATCGTCCAGGATGTGCGCTCGGCCTACTGGCGAGCCATGGCCGCCGAACGTTTGCTCAAGCAGATCGACAGCCTGATGGCCCGGGTCGAGGCGGCGCGAGGCAACAGCCAGAGCATGAGCGAGCAGCGCATCGGCGACCCGGTGCAGGCCTTGGGTTACCAGCGCTCGCTGATACAGGCGACCCGTCAGTTGGAAGAACAGCGCCGGGCCTTGTCCCTGGCCAAGACTGAACTGGCGACCCTGATCAATCTGCCGTTGGGCACCGAGCTGACCCTGGCGACCCAGGATGAGTACGCCATCCCGGAACTCAAGGTCGATTTGGCTCGCCTCGAACAGGAAGCGCTGGCCAGCCGGCCGGAACTGCGCGAGCAGGACTACCAGACCCGCATCACTGCGGCGGAAACTCGCAAGGCCATGTTGCGCTTGCTGCCGGGGCTGGAATTTTCCGCCGGCGGGCATTACGACAGCAACTCGTTCCTGGTGGAGCAGGGCTGGGCCGACTACGGCGTCAAAGTCACCTGGAACCTGTTCAATGTCATCTCCGCTCCAGCGGCTATCGACGTGGCCAAGGCCGGTGAAGAAGTCGCGGCGGCACGGCGCCAGGCGATGTCGATCGCCGTGTTGGCGCAGCTGTACGTTGCCAACGCCAACTACCGCGAAGCGCTGCGCCAGTTCAAGACCAGCCAGGAGCTGTCGGACATCGATGGGCAAATAGTCGGTCAACTGCGTAGCCGTCACCAGGCTGCGGGTATTGGCGAACTGGACCTGATCCAAGGCGAGCTGAATACCTTGCAGGCGGACCTGCGGCGGGACCTGGCCTATGCCGACCTGCGCAACGCCTACGGACAAATCTTCGCCAGTGCCGGCCTCGACCCATTGCCGAACGAGGTGCAGTCCACCGAAGTGCAGTCGATTGCCACTGCGTTAGCCAATCGCGAAGCGGCCTGGGCGCAGGGCGATATCACGCTGCCGAAAACAGCCACGATGACTCAATAACCGGGCACAGCCATGACGCGCCCGGCGTTTTCCCGCCTGCCCGTCACGGTGAACCTGCCGTTGCTGTTGCAAGCGCTGGCAGCCATCAAGGACGAGCGTTGGCGAGGGCATTTCAACACTGCCTATCACAGCGGTGATTGGAGCGGCGTGGCGTTGATCTCGGCTGCCGATGCCTTGACCGAGCTGTCGCCCGGGCACGGTAAGCCCGTGTACCGCGTGCCCTGGTCAGAGGATGGTCGCTGGCAAGAAGCATTGGCCGCTTGGCCTCTGGATATCGTCTCGGCCCGCCTGCTGCGGTTGGGCCCGGGGGGTCTCATCCATGAGCATCGCGACTATGACCTGGGCGGTCCGGACGCCGACCTGCGCCTGCACGTTCCGCTGCTGAGCTCGCCGGGGGTTACGTTCTGGCTGGACGGGCAGATCATTGCGATGCAGGTGGGCGAATGTTGGTTTCTCGATCTGGCGCGTCCTCATTGCGTTGCCAATCAAGGCGACCAGGCGCGAATCCATCTGGTGCTCGATTGTCGCCCCGGGCCATGGTTGGACCAGCAGATAGCCGAGGGGCTGCGTAGTACACCCGAAGCCGTCGTTGGGCAAAGCGACCTGGCCCGTTTCCAGTATTGCGTGGAGGTCGATCCTCGGCTTGCCAGCGCGTTGCAAGGCCTCCATGACCTGGACACTTTCGTTGAAACCGCGCTGACGCTTGGGGCGGAACAAGGGCTGCATTTCACCCGGGAGCAATTGCGGGCTGCCATGCGCCACGGTCGCCGACAATGGAGTGACCAGTGCAAGCCCTGAGGCTGGATGGCTGGTTGCCGATCCGCGTGTGGCAGGAGGCCGGTGAGTGGCGAGTCGATTGGTGCTGGTTCGGTGACCGACGACTGTCGCAGCCGTTCTTCGGCGATGCCGTGGAAGAAGCCCTGCGCTTGCCCTTCAACCTGGTGTTCCGCCGCCAGACACCCTTGGACGTCCTGGGCCAATGGCAGCGACAGAGCCCCGGCCTGGCGCCCAGCGCATTCATCTTCCATGCCTCCCGATGCGGCTCGACACTGATCAGCCAGATGCTCGCCCAACTGGATGACCACATCGTCATCTCGGAGCCGCCGCCCCTGGATGCGCTGCTGCGCAGTGATTTGCCCCCTGCCGGACGGCGCGTGGCGCTCAAGGGTCTGGTGTCGGCCTATGGGCAGCGCCGTCGAGGTGGGGAGCAACGGCTGGTGATCAAGCTCGACGCCTGGAACATCGGCGAATTGGCGCTGTTGCGCGAATGTTTTCCCGATACGCCTCGGCTGTTCCTGTACCGCGATCCGCTGGAAATTGCCGTCTCCCATCTGCGCCGCCCTGGCATGCACATGGTGCCGGGGTTGATCGGGGCGAGCGTGCTCGACGATGAATTACCCTTCGTCAGCCAGGAAGATTTCATCTCGCGTCGGGTGGGCCGTTTGTTGGCGACAGGTCTGGAGCACTGCCAGACGTTTGCCGCAATGGCGGTGGACTACACCGAACTGCCCGAGGCGATGACGGGAAGGCTGGCGGCGTTTTTCGGGCTTGATGATGAGCAACGCAGGCGAGTGTTCGCAAAAGTGGGGCAGCATGCCAAGCAGCCGGCGCAGGCGTTCACTGGCGACAGCGAGGACAAGCGCCGGGAGGCTTCGGCACTGTTGCATGAGCGGGTCAGGCATTGGGCGCAGGCACCCTATGAAGCGTTGAGATCGTTGTAGTCCAGGCGATCCCGCTTCTGCGGTGAAGGTGCTTGCCACAAAGGGTTCAGCGTTCGCTTCAAAGGACTAGACTGCGAGAGTCCCCCAGCTGATCCTTTCATGCTCAGGAGTTTCGCATGGAAACCCCGATCCATAACCTTCCCGCGCTTTTCAAACAACTCGGCCTGCCCGACGACGCCGTCAGCATTGATCAATTCATCGCCAGCCACTCGCCGCTCAAGCCCGAATTGCATCTGGCCGACGCATTCTTCTGGAACGAGAGCCAGCGGCAATTGCTGCGTGATGAAATTCTCGAAGATGCCGATTGGGCGGTGGTGGTGGATCAGCTCGACGTGCTGCTGCGCAAGGGCCGAAGTGGTTGAGGCTTATGCTGCAATACTTGTGCTAGCGAGCTATCAATCAGTGCCGATGCCAGACACAACAGATCGCGAGCAAGCGCGCTTCCCCATGGGCTGATCTGTTATGCTATTTAAGCCTTAATAAATAGCTTCTTATTCCTTAAGCAATGCAGCTCTCCTCCTTATACTCGTCCGCAAACAGATACGCAGGAGAGCCCCATGCGCAACGAATCGATTCGCTACCTGATTGTGCCGGGCTGGCAAGGATCGCCAGACAATCATTGGCAAACCCACTGGCAGGCCAGCCTGCCCAATAGCACCCGGGTCGAACAGGCTGACTGGTTGACGCCACGCCGAGAAGATTGGGTCGCCGCGCTGGCAGAAGCCATCGCCGCTGACAGCACGCCGGTGATTCTCATCGCGCACAGCCTGGGTTGCATCACGGTTGCCCATTGGGCTGCTACAGCTCCGGTGCAGCTGTTACGACAGGTGCGCGCCGCGTTGCTCGTGGCACCGGCGGATGTGGAGCGGCCGGCCTGCGCCCCGGCGTTGCGCAATTTCGCGCCGATCCCGACGAACCTGCTGCCATTCCCCAGCCAAGTGGTCAGTTCCGACAACGACGCGGCAGTCAGTGCCCCGCGCGCGCTGGAGCTTGCACGCAACTGGGGGGCCGAGGCCGGGATTCTGGCAGGGGCCGGGCATATCAACGTGAAATCCGGACATCAGCGTTGGGAGCAGGGTTTCGCTTATCTCTACCGCCTGCAAACGCGCATGGAGCATCACGCCCTGCGTCGTGCCTGAATTTTTAGTGCCCTCCGTCTCCCGGCGGTTTGGGCGGGAGCCTGCCATGACCTTGCACGAAACCTTCGGCCAGCCATTGCTGACCTTTCCCGACTCGGAAAAAAGCCCGCTGAGCATCCGCGCCAAGGCGCTGGTTTTCGTCGACCCACGTTCGCGGCAGTTACGCCAGGAGCTGGAGCGATTGGCACCGCGCTCGGTCTCGGTGTTGATCCGCGGCGAAACCGGCACCGGCAAGGAGCTGTTGGCCAGGCACATCCATCGCGAAAGCAATCGGGGCGGGTTGTTTGTCTCAGTCAATTGCGGCGCCATCAGCCCTACTTACGCCGATGCCGAGTTGTTTGGCTACGCCGCTGGCAGCCATAGCGGTTCAGCCAGCAGCCGGGCGGGGTGGTTCGGCTCGGCCAACGGCGGCACGCTTTACCTGGACGAGATTGGCGACTTGCCGTTGCCGATCCAGATCAAATTGCTGGCGGCCCTGGAGAACCATGAAGTCACGCGCGTTGGCGCTCACCAGCCCAGTCCGGTGGACGTACGCCTGGTCGCGGCGACCAGTATCGATCTGGCCCAAGCGGTGTCGGCCGGAAAATTCCATGATCGGCTCTACCACTACCTGAGCGAGGGTCAGCTTGAGCTGCCGGCCTTGCGCGAAAGAGTGGGCGACATCCTGTCCCTGGCCGAATACTTCTTGGGCATCTACAGCCAGCGACTCGGTTTGACGGTGCCGCTGATCAGTGAAGCGGCGCAGCATGCCCTTGAGGGGCACAGCTGGCCGGGTAATACCCGTGAGTTGGAAAACGTCATTCACTTTGCATTGCTGGTGAGCACGGGGGACGAGATTTTGCCGGAGCATTTGAACCTGCCGTCCCGGCCAACGGCCCTGGGACTGATCGACCTCCAGGCGGCGCAGGTTATCGCCCAGGGCTCGGAAACCGAACGCTTGGCCCTCAAAGCGTGGCTCGTTCAATTGAGCCAAACGCTCTAGACCGGACCCGTTCAACTGCGGCGAAGGTGCTCGCTCCCTTGTCACAAAAATCTGCGGTTTTCCTATATGAGTAAAATGAATATGAACTTGAATAAAAGATATTGTTAAGGCATAAAAATTATCGGTATCTTGCGCATCACGCCAGCGATAGCACTTCGCTGGCACTTTACTTCTGGCCGTCGTCCATGACGCCTGTGATTTTCGATAAGGACACCGCATGAAAAAGGTTCTGTTGTTCACCGCATTGGCGGCAGCCCTCACCTCGGGCCTGGTCCAGGCCGCAGAGAAGCTGGTCGTCGCAGCCACCCCGGTACCCCACGCCGAAATCCTTGAGCTGATCAAGCCAGCCCTCGCCAAAGAAGGCGTGGACCTGGAGATCAAGGTTTTTACCGACTACGTTCAACCCAACGTACAGGTTGACCAAAAGCGCCTGGACGCCAACTACTTCCAGACCCTGCCGTACCTCAAGAGCTTCAACGAAGGCAAAGGCACTGATCTGGTAACCGTAATCGGCGTGCACGTCGAACCGTTTGGCGGCTACTCGAAAAAGGTCAAGAGCCTGGCTGAGCTGAAGGACGGCGCAACCATCGCCATCCCTAACGAAGGCAGCAACAGCGGCCGGGCCCTGATCCTGCTGCAGAAGGCTGGCCTGATCAAACTCAAGGATCCGAAAAACGCCTTGGCGACGCCGAAAGACATCGCCGAGAACCCGAAGAACTTCAAGTTCAAGGAATTGGAATCGGCCATGTTGCCGCGCGTGCTGGATCAGGTTGACCTGGACATGATCAACACCAACTACGCCTTGGAAGCAGGCCTGAACCCGGCCAAGGACGCTTTGGTGATCGAAGGTTCGGATTCGCCTTACGTTAACTTCCTGGTCGCCCGTCCGGACAACAAGGACAGCGACGCCATCCAGAAACTGGCCAAGGCCCTGACCAGCCCGGAAGTGAAGGCGTTCATCGAGAAGAAGTACAGCGGCGCGGTACTGCCGGCGTTCTGATTCGCGCGGTAAACCCTGTTACGGTTTCAAACGTCGACGGCTGATACAGCGTCGGCGTTTTTTATGCTCGAAAGATTGCTTGGGTCAGGGACAGGATTACCTGTGGCGAGGGAGCTTGCTCCCGCTCGGCTGCGCAGCAGTCGCAAAACCCGCTAATGCGATCTGCATGAAGGACGGCTGGGGGCCTGCTACGCAGGCCAGCGGGAGCAAGCTCCCTCGCCACAAGATCAAAGGCGAAAATCAGGCCATTCTGGTCTTCAACGCCCGGCGCAACGCCACCAATAATTTGACTATTTCCTGCGGTTCCAGTCGCTGCGGCACTTTCACGTCAGCCATGTTTTTCTTCCTTGTGTGTTCAGCCAGGAGTCTGGCCAAAAGCGGAGCATCCTTGGAGGGGCATTGCGAAAAAAAGAGCTTTCCTACAGCGAAGGAAAGTAGTCGCCTTCTTTCGCCACGGCAAATCGTAGGGTGGGTTTTCAGATGGATATAACCCTTGGCGCTCCCTTGCCACAGGAGGCGGCGGTTAATCCGGCCAGTGCCACGCCGGCTCATCCAGTGCCAGCTGCCCGACGATTCCCGTCTGCCCGAAATCTTTTTCCAGCACGATGCAATTGCAGTCCTCATCCTGTTCCAGCGCGGCAATCAGGCGCGAGGCGTGGGATACGACCCAGACCTGGCAACTGGCCGAAGCGCGGATGATCAAGCGCGCCAGGGCCGGCAACAGGTCGGGGTGCAGGCTGGTTTCCGGTTCGTTGAGCACCATCAGCGACGGCGGTCGCGGTGTGAGCAGCGCGGCCACGAGCAGCAGGTAGCGAAGGGTCCCGTCCGACAGTTCGGCGGCGGTCAGCGGCCGTAGCAGGCCGTGTTGCTGGAACGCAATGGCGAAACGTCCGCCTTGCAGCTTGTCGATGTGCAGATGGGCACCGGGGAACGCATCGCCGATGGCCCCATGCAACGCGTCGACGTCACCGATTTCAAAAATGGTCTGGAGGGCTGCGGCCAAATCGCGCCCATCGTGATGCAACACCGGTGTGCGTGTGCCCAGTTGCGGTTGGCGCACCGGGGCGTCGGCGTCGCTGCGAAAGTGATCATAGAAACGCCAGCGGCGGATGAATTCACGCATTTGCAGCACTTCCGGCGAAGCACGCAGGCTGCCGACCTGGTCGAACAGGCTATCGAAGGTCGGGGTGTGCTGGGACAGGACATCCCACGAACGGCCTTCGCGGGCACGGACCATCGGCCCGTTGCGGTCCACCAGCAGGCTGGCCGGTCGGAACACGGGGCCGGCCCAGATGCACTCGCGCTTGATTTCCGGGTCCAGTGAAAACGCCGATCGACTGGGCGCCGGCAGGCCGAGCGCAATCGAATAGCTGAAGTCTTCACCGGCGAATCCCAGGCGCAGTCGCTTGGTGCCCTGACGCACGACCGCCTGCACTGGCACTTCGCCGTTGCGCATGCGCCGGCTGATTTCTTCGGGGCCGGCCCAGAAGGTCGAATCCAGCCCGCCTTCACGGGCCAAGGCATTTACCACTCCGCCCTGTGCCGTCTCCGCCAACAGTCGCAAGGCCCTGTACAGATTGGATTTGCCGCTGCCGTTAGGGCCGGTGATCAAGTTCAACCGACCCAACGGGATGACCAATTTATTGATGGATCGGTAGTTGGCCACCGCCAATGTCTTGAGCATGCATATTTCCTTTGCGTGGTCGCAATCAAGTCTGCCCGATTGCCGTGCATTCGGTGAACCCTGTTCTAAGCTCAGAGTCGTATCGTCACTGGTACGTCGGTACAACGCAAAGGAGTCTGCATGACTGGTCCCGGAATCAAATTGATTGTTGGCTTGGGCGTGTGTGCGTTGTTGACGGGGTGCGGTGATAAAAAACCCGAGGAAAAAGCCTTGCCACGGGTGTTCATACAGCAAGCCACGCCCAGCGAATACGCGGCCTCCGTGACGCTGACCGGCGATGTCCAGGCCCGCGTTCAGGCCGACCTCTCGTTTCGCGTGAGCGGCAAGATCATCGAGCGCAAGGTTGACGTCGGTGACCGGGTCTCGGCCCGGCAAGTGTTGGCCCGGCTCGATCCTCGCGACTTGCAGACCAACGTCGACTCCGCCCAAGCCCAGGTGGCCGCCGAACAGGCGCGGGTCAAGCAGAGCGCCGCCGCCTTCGTGCGCCAGCAAAAGCTCTTGCCCAAAGGCTATACCAGCCAGAGTGAATACGACGCGGCCCAGGCTCAACTGCGCAGTAGCCAGAGCGCGCTGACGGCGGCCCAGGCACAACTGGCCAATGCTCGCGAACAGCTGAGCTACACCGCGCTGATCGCCGAGGCGCCTGGCATCATCACGGCACGCCAGGCGGAAGTCGGCCAGGTGGTCCAGGCCACCGAGCCGATCTTCAGCCTGGCCAGGGACGGTGAACGTGACGCAGTGTTCAACATCTATGAATCTCTGCTGCGCGAACCGCCGTCGGACCCGGCTATCACCATCAGTCTGCTGGACAACCCTGCTATCAAGACCACCGGTACGGTGCGTGAGATCACCCCGGCGGTGTCCGCCGAGACCGGCACCGTGCAGGTCAAGGTCACGCTTCATGACTTGCCTGAAGGCATGCGCCTGGGATCCGTGGTCAGCGCCACGGCCAAGTCCGCCGGAAAGACGGCCGTGGAACTGCCCTGGTCGGCACTGACCAAGAACCTCAGCGAGCCCGCCGTGTGGCTGGTGGACGACGAGGGCAAGGCGCAACTGCATACGGTCACGGTCGGTCGTTACTTGACCGGCAAGGTCATCATCAGCGACGGGCTCAAGGGCGGCGAGAAGGTCATCATTGCCGGCGGGCAGCTGCTCCATCCTGGCGTGCGCGTCGAGATCGCCGAAAACAACCACGCCAAAGCCCCGACAGGAGCCCAGCCATGAAGCGCTTGTGGATGGTCTTGGCCGGCCTGCTGCTGGCCGCCTGTTCGAAGGAAGAGGCGCCGCCGGAGCCGGTGCGACCGGTGTTGTCCATCGAAGTCCGGGCTTTGGACCAACAGGCGCTGGGACGTTTCGCGGGGAATATCCAGGCGCGTTACGAGACCAACGTGGGGTTCCGGGTGCCGGGCCGCATTGCCAGCCGCAACGTCGATGTCGGCGCCGAGGTGAAGAAGGGCGACCTGCTCGCGACCCTCGATCCCACTGATCAGCAGAACCAATTGCGCGCTGCCCAAGGCGATCTCGCGCGGATCCAGGCGCAGTACATCAATGCCCAGGCCAACGCTCGCCGGCAGCAACAATTATTCGACCGAGGGGTCGGTGCCCAGGCGCAACTGGACATCGCCCAGACGGACCTGAAAACCACCGCGGCGTCCCTGGAGCAGGCCCGGGCCTCGGTGGAGCAAGCCCGCGACCAGCTCAACTACAGCGAGCTGCATACCGACCATGACGCTGTTGTCACGGCCTGGAATGCCGAGGCGGGGCAAGTGGTGACCGCCGGCCAGCAAGTAGTGACCCTGGCCCGACCCGACGTGAAGGAAGCGGTGATCGACCTGCCCGCCGGGCTGGCCGAGCGCCTGCCCGAGGACGTGGTGTTCGAAGTCGCCGCGCAACTGGACCCGGCGACCCGCACCACGGCCATCGTACGCGAAATCGAGCCCCAGGCCCAGAGCGCCACCCGCACCCGTCGCGCGCGCCTGACGCTGACCGATACTCCACCGGGATTTCGCCTGGGCACGGCGATCAGCGTGACCCTGAGCTCGGCCATCGAGCCACGCATCGAACTGCCTCTCAGCGCCTTGCAAGAGGTTGATGGCAAGTCGCGAATCTGGCTGATCAACCCGCAGGACCAGACGGTT
Source organism: Pseudomonas sp. E102 (assembly GCF_052660185.1). Classification (NCBI taxonomy): domain Bacteria; kingdom Pseudomonadati; phylum Pseudomonadota; class Gammaproteobacteria; order Pseudomonadales; family Pseudomonadaceae; genus Pseudomonas; species Pseudomonas sp. E102. The sequence goes on along the minus strand of NZ_CP084025.1, from coordinate 4,708,530 downwards.
TCGCCACGGGACGTGCAGGTGCTGGAACGGTCGGACGGCTCGGTGTTGGTGGCCAACGGCATCAAGCCCGGCGACCGCGTGGTCAGCGCTGGCGTGAACAGCCTCCAGCCGGGGCAAAAAGTGAAACTCGACGAGGACGCACGATGAAAGGGCCTTTCAACTTATCGGAATGGGCCCTGCGGCATCAGTCGTTCGTGTGGTACCTGATGTTCGTCGCGTTGTTGATGGGCGTGTTTTCGTACCTGAACCTGGGCCGCGAAGAGGACCCCTCGTTCACCATCAAGACCATGGTCATCCAGACGCGCTGGCCTGGCGCGACCCAGGAAGAAACCCTCAAGCAGGTCACGGACCGCATCGAGAAAAAACTCGAAGAGCTCGACTCCCTCGATTATGTGAAGAGCTACACCCGACCCGGGGAATCGACGGTATTCGTCTATCTGCGCGATACCACTGGCGCCGAAGAGATTCCCGAGATCTGGTACCAGGTCCGCAAGAAGATCAACGACATTCGCGGCGATTTCCCGGAAGGCCTCCAAGGGCCGGGATTCAATGACGAGTTCGGTGACGTCTATGGCTCGGTGTACGCCTTCACCGGCGACGGCTTGTCGATGCGTCAGTTGCGCGACTACGTGGAGCAAGTACGTGCCGAGATCCGCGAGGTGCCTGGCCTGGGCAAGGTGGAAATGGTCGGCGAGCAGGACGAAGTGCTGTACCTGAATTTCTCCACCCGCAAACTCGCGGCGCTGGGAATCGACCAGCGCCAAGTGGTGCAGAGCCTGCAATCGCAGAACGCGGTGACCCCGGCCGGTGTGATCGACGCCGGGCCAGAGCGGATTTCCGTGCGCACCTCGGGCCAGTTCCAGTCGGAAAAGGACCTGGCCAACGTCAACCTGCGACTCAACGACCGCTTTTATCGACTGGCCGACATCGCCGATATCCGCCGTGGCTACGTCGACCCCGCCACACCGATGTTCCGCTTCAACGGCACGCCGGCCATTGGCTTGGCCATCGCCATGAAGAAGGGCGGCAACATCCAGGAATTCGGCAAGGCCCTGCATGCACGCATGAACGAACTGACCGCCGACCTTCCGGTGGGCGTCGGCGTGCACACGGTGTCGGACCAGGCCGAAGTGGTGGAGGAGGCCGTCGGCGGCTTCACCAGCGCGTTGTTCGAGGCGGTGATCATCGTGCTCGTCGTCAGTTTCATCAGCCTCGGCATCCGGGCGGGGCTGGTGGTGGCCTGCTCGATCCCGCTGGTGTTGGCGATGGTTTTTGTCTTCATGGAATACAGCGGCATCACCATGCAGCGGATCTCCCTCGGCGCGCTGATCATCGCCCTGGGCCTGCTGGTGGACGATGCAATGATCACCGTGGAGATGATGGTCACCCGCTTGGAGAAAGGCGACACCAAGGACCAGGCCGCCACCTTTGCCTATACCTCGACCGCCTTCCCCATGCTCACCGGGACCCTGGTGACCGTGGCCGGTTTCGTGCCCATCGGCCTGAACGCCAGTTCGGCGGGCGAATACACCTTCACCCTGTTCGCCGTGATTGCCGTGGCGATGCTGGTGTCATGGATCGTCGCGGTGCTGTTTGCGCCGGTGATCGGCGTGCACATCCTGAGCACCAACATCAAACCCCACAGCGCCGAGCCGGGGCGCATTGGTCGGGCCTTCAACGGTGGCCTGTTGTGGGCGATGCGCAATCGCTGGTGGGCCATTGGCATCACGGTGTTGCTGTTTGCGTTGGCGGTGTTCTGCATGCGCTTCGTGCAGAACCAGTTCTTCCCGTCCTCGGACCGCCCAGAGATCCTGGTGGACCTCAACCTGCCGCAGAACGCCTCGATGGACGAGACGCGCAAGGCGGTCGATCGCCTGGAAGCGACCCTCAAGGATGACCCGGACATCGCGCGCTGGAGTACTTACATCGGTGAAGGCGCGATTCGTTTCTATCTGCCGCTGGACCAACAGCTTCAAAATCCGTACTACGCGCAACTGGTGATCGTCAGCAAGGGTCTGGAGTCGCGCGCGGCCCTGACCGAACGTCTGAAAAAGCGCTTGCGGGAGGATTTCGTCGGCATTGGCAGCTACGTGCAGGCCCTGGAAATGGGCCCGCCGGTGGGCCGTCCGATCCAGTATCGCGTCAGCGGCAAGGACATCGACCAGGTGCGCAAGCACGCCATCGAGCTGGCCACCGAGCTGGACAAGAACTCCCACATCGGCGAAATCATCTACGACTGGAACGAGCCAGGCAAAGTGCTGCGCATCGACATCGCCCAAGACAAGGCGCGGCAACTGGGCTTGTCTTCGGACGATGTCGCCCGGCTGATGAACAGCATCGTCAGCGGCTCGCCGGTGACCCAGGTCAACGACGATATCTACCTGATCGACGTGGTAGGGCGCGCCGAAGACGCCGAGCGCGGCTCGCCGGAAACCCTGCAGAACCTGCAGATCGTTACCCCGAGCGGCACGTCGATTCCATTGCTGGCCTTCGCCACGGTGCGTTACGAGCTGGAGCAGCCGCTGGTGTGGCGTCGCGACCGCAAGCCCACCATCACCATCAAGGCCGCCGTGCGCGATGAAATCCAGCCCACGGACCTGGTGCGGCAACTGCAACCGGACATCGACAAATTCGCCGCCAAATTGCCAGTGGGCTACAAGATCGCCACCGGCGGTACGGTAGAAGAAAGCAGCAAGGCCCAAGGGCCAATCGCCAGCGTTGTGCCGCTGATGCTGTTCTTGATGGCGACGTTCCTCATGATCCAGCTGCACAGCGTGCAGAAGCTGTTTCTGGTGGCGAGCGTCGCGCCGTTGGGCCTGATTGGCGTGGTGCTGGCGCTGGTGCCGACGGGCACGCCCATGGGCTTCGTGGCGATCCTCGGCATCCTAGCGCTGATCGGCATCATCATCCGTAACTCGGTGATCCTGGTGACCCAGATCGATGAGTATGAGCGTGACGGCTACGAGCCGTGGGACGCCGTGGTGGAAGCCACCGAGCATCGGCGCCGGCCGATCCTGCTGACAGCTGCCGCGGCGAGCCTGGGGATGATCCCGATTGCCCGGGAAGTGTTCTGGGGGCCGATGGCCTACGCGATGATCGGCGGCATCATCGTCGCCACGCTGCTGACGCTGCTGTTCCTGCCGGCGTTGTACGTGGCCTGGTACAAGATCCGCGAGCCGAAGCGTGATTGAGGCGGCCGAGTACTGTCAGATGTGGCGAGGGGATTTATCCCCGCTGGGCTGCACCGCAGCCCCAAAGAAAACAACCTCATTCAACCTGATACACCGGGTTTGCAGCCTTTTGGGGCTGCTTCGCAGCCCAGCGGGGATAAATCCCCTCGCCACAGGTCAGGTGTCTGGTCTCGGCAGCGCGCAATTTTTACTTGCGCAACAACCGCAACCCATTGAACACCACCAGCAGACTCACCCCCATGTCGGCAAACACCGCCATCCACATGGTCGCAAGCCCTGCAAAGGTCACCCCAAGGAAAATCGCCTTGATGACCAGCGCCAGGGCGATGTTCTGCTTGAGGATGCTCGAGGTCTGCCGCGACAGCCGGATGAATGCCGGAATCTTGCGCAGGTCATCGTCCATCAAGGCCACGTCGGCGGTCTCGATGGCCGTGTCGGTGCCGGCCGCCGCCATGGCGAAACCGATTTCCGAGCGGGCAAGCGCCGGGGCGTCGTTGATGCCGTCGCCGACCATGCCGACGCGGTGGCCTTGGGCGTAGAGACTTTCGATGGCGTGTAGCTTGTCCTCTGGCAGCAGGTCGCCACGGGCCTGATCCATGCCCACCTGCCTGGCGATCGCTTCGGCGGTGTGGGCATTGTCGCCGGTCAGCATCACCGTCTTGATACCCAGGTCATGCAGTTGCCGGATGGCTTCGCGGCTGGAATCCTTGACGGTGTCCGCGACGGCAAACAGCGCCAAGGGTTTTGTGCTGTCGAGCAGCAGCACCACGGACTTGCCTTGTTTTTCCAGGGCGAAGAGCTTCTCTTCAAGCTCAGGGGAGCAGAGGCCAAGGTCTTCCACCAGGCGATGATTGCCCAGGTGATAGGTCTGGCCACCGATGTCGCCACGGACGCCGCGCCCAGGGAGCGCCGCAAAGTTATCCACAGTCTGCTGCGGCTGGTTTTTATCCACAGCCGCCTCGGCAATCGCCTGGGATACCGGATGGTCTGAGCGCGCCGCGAGGCTGGCGGCCAGGGCCGGGACCGCCGTCTCCAGAGCCGGGTCCAGCAGCACGTAATCGGTCTGTACCGGTTTGCCATGGGTAATCGTGCCGGTCTTGTCCAAAGCCAGATAATCGAGTTTGTGGCCACCCTCAAGGTAAACGCCGCCCTTGACCAATATGCCTTTGCGCGCCGCAGCCGCCAGGCCGCTGACGATGGTCACCGGGGTGGAAATCACCAACGCACAAGGACAGGCCACCACCAGCAGGACCAGTGCGCGGTAGATCCAGTCGAACCAGCTCGCGTCCATGAACAGCGGTGGGATGACCGCCATGGCCAGGGCCAGGGCAAACACCGCCGGGGTGTAGATTTTCGAGAATTGATCAACGAAACGCTGGGTCGGCGCCCGGGAACCCTGAGCTTGCTCCACGGCGTGAATGATCCGCGCCAGGGTGGACTGGTCGGCGACGGCGGTCACGGTGTATTCCAGCTCGCCGGCCTGGTTGATCGTGCCGGCGAACACTTTGTCGCCCACGGTTTTTTCCACCGGCAGGCTTTCACCGGTAATGGGTGCCTGATCGATGGTCGAGCGTCCAGCGACCACGTCACCGTCCAGCCCAACCCGCTCGCCAGGACGAACCCGCACCCTTGCGCCGAGGGCGATGGTTTTTACGTCCTCTACCTGCCACGTGCCGTCGGCCTGTTGCACCGTGGCTTGCTCCGGCGCCATTTGCATCAGGCCGCTGATGGCGTTGCGCGCCCGGTCGAGGGATTTCGCCTCGATCAGCTCGGCCACGGTAAACAGGAACATCACCATCGCCGCTTCCGGCCATTGGCCGATGAGCACGGCGCCGGTCACGGCAATGCTCATCAAGGCGTTGATGTTCAAGTTGAGGTTTTTCAGGGCAATCCAGCCCTTCTTGTAGGTGCCGAGGCCGCCGCTGAGAATCGAGACCAATGCAACCAGCGCCACCACCCAGTTCGGCGCGGCATTGGTGAAATGAATCACCTCGGCAGCCAGTGCCGTGACGCCGGACAACGCCAGCGGCCACCAGGGCTTCGCTGGGGCAGGCAGGTTGGCGGTGGGTCTTTCCTGGCCATCGGACAACAGCTCCGCCTGCATTCCAAGGGACTCGATAGCCTTGACGATCGGGGCGTCGCTGGGCAGGTCATGGGTCACGCCCAATACCCGGTTGATCAGGTTGAATTCCAGCTGTTGCACGCCTTCGAGCTTGCCGAGTTTGTTCTGGATCAGCGTTTGCTCGGTGGGGCAATCCATGGCTTGGATGCGAAAGCTGCTCAGCCGCGCACCGTCCGTCGGTGTTTTGCCGAGGTTGACCACCGACGGTGCTGCTTTCGCAGCACAGCAGGAATGCCCGTGGCCGTGGCCGTGGTCGGGGTTATGAAGGTGAAGGGAATCGCTCATTGGGGACGTCCATGAAAAGTACCTGTTGCGCAGTAAAGACCCTGTAGCCACTATAGGGTCAAGCACCTATTTCGGAGGCTGCATCATGAAAATCGGAGAACTGGCGAAAATCACCGACTGCCAGGTGGAAACCATCCGCTACTACGAACGTGAGGGCCTGTTGCCGGAGCCGGCCCGCAGCGACGGCAATTACCGCGTCTACACCCAGGCCCATGCCGAGCGGCTGACGTTCATCCGCAACTGCCGCACCCTGGACATGACCCTGGAAGAAATCCGCAGCCTCCTGGCCCTGCGCGACAGCCCCCAGGACCAGTGCGAAAGCGTCAATGCACTGATCGACGAGCACATCCATCACGTCAAGGCCCGCATCGATGGCCTGATGGCGTTGCAGGCACAACTGATCGACCTGCGCCATCGCTGTGGCGAAGGGCCGGATCTGGACCAATGTGGGATTTTGCAGCGGCTGGAAGTCAGTGGCGCGGTGGCGCCGGATGTGGAGCATTCCCATGTAGGCAGGAGCCATGGGCATTGAGCGGCAAGGAAAACCAATGTGGGAGCGAGCCTGCTGGCGATAGCGGTGGATCAGTCACATAAGTATTGAATGTGAGGACGCTATCGCGAGCAGGCTCGCTCCCACAGGGAAGGGTGCTGTTTTTTAGACCGCCATCGGCGCGGTCATCGGCGCATGGTGCTGGTAGCCTTCCAGGGAAAAATCGCTCGGCTCCACCTGTTCCAGCCACTCCGGCTGGTACACGCCGGTCTTGGCAAATTCCGGTACACGCTCGGAAATCACCAGCTTGGGCATCGGGAACGGCTCGCGGGTGAGCTGTTCGTTGAGCATGTCCAGGTGGTTTTCATAGACGTGGGCATCGCCGATGAAATAGGTGAACCAGCGCGGCATGTAGCCAGTCAGGCGACCGATCAGGCTCAGCAGCGCGGCGCCCTCGGTGAGGTTGAATGGCGTGCCCAGGCCCAGGTCGTTGGAGCGGATGTAGAGGGTCAGGGAGATTTCCTTCGTCTCGACATTCGGGTGGAACTGGTAGAGCAAATGGCACGGCGGCAATGCCATTTCATCGAGCTGGGCGCAGTTCCAGCCGTGGAACAGGATGCGCCGGCTGCCCGGGTCCTTGATGATGGTGTCGACGCACTGGCGAACCTGGTCGATGGCTTTGTACAGCACCACGTAGGCTTGGCCGTTTTCTTCGCCCTCGGCGATCTGGCGGTAACCCTGGACGAGCGTCTGCTCGATGGCCGCCGGGTTGCTCAGGGGGATCTGTTTGTACGCCGGCCATTTGCGCCATTGCACGCCGTAGATCTCGCCCAGGTCGTCTTCGCCCTGGCGGAATGGGTTGGCCAGCCATTGGGCGTTTTCGTTGGCGTTCTGGTCCCAGACCTTGCAGCCCAGGGCGCGGAACTCGGCGGCGTTGTTCACGCCACGGAGGAAACCGCACATCTCGCCGATGGCCGACTTGAAGGCCATCTTGCGGGTGGTGATGGCGGGAAAGCCTTCCTTCAGGTCATAGCGCAGCATGGCGCCGGGGAAGCTGATGGTGTTCACGCCGGTGCGGTTGGCTTGCTTGGTGCCGTTCTTGATGACGTGGGCCACCAGATCGAGATATTGCTTCATGGATTACCTGTGTCCTTGAACCCGAGGCCGTGCCCCGGGGTTCGAATTTTTAAACCTTGGCCACTGCAGCCGGCGCGCGACGATAGGCCAGCCAGATCAGCGCCAGACCGCCAATGATCATCGGCAGGCACAGCACCTGGCCCATGGTCAGCCAGTTCCACGCCAGATAGCCGAGCTGGGCGTCCGGGACGCGGACGAACTCGACGATGAAGCGAAAGATGCCATAGAACAGCGCGAACATGCCCGACACCGCCATGGTCGGTCGCGGCTTGCGCGAAAACAGCCAGAGAATCAGGAAGAGTGCCACGCCTTCGAGGGCGAATTGATAGAGCTGCGACGGGTGGCGCGGCAACTGCGACGGGTCACTGAACGGTGGGAAAATCATCGCCCACGGTACGTCGGTCGGCTTGCCCCACAGCTCGGCATTGATGAAGTTGCCGATGCGCCCGGCCCCCAGACCGATCGGCACCATCGGCGCGACGAAGTCCATCAGCTCGAAAAACGATTTGTTGTTGCGCTTGCCAAACCACAGCGCCGCCAGCATCACGCCGATGAACCCACCGTGGAATGACATGCCGCCCTTCCAGACTTCGAATATCAACGTCGGGTTGGCCAGATAGGCGCTCAGGTCGTAGAACAGGACGTAGCCCAGGCGTCCGCCGACGATCACCCCCATGGACAACCAGAACACCAGGTCGGAGAGCTTTTCCTTGTTCCAGGTCGGGTCGAAGCGGTTGAGCCGCCGCGACGCCAGCAGCCAGGCGCCACCGATACCGATCAGGTACATCAGGCCGTACCAGTGGATTTTCAGTGGACCGATGGCCAGGGCCACCGGATCGATCTGCGGGTAAGGCAGCATGGGCATTCCTCATGAACGTCAAAAATTCCCGGGCGACGCTGCCACCTCGGGATTAAGCCAGGATTGTGTCAGAGCAGGAAACTCAAGCCCACGCTGAACAGCAAGGCGGCGAACAGCCGCTTGAGCAAGCGCGGCGACAAACGGTGGGCCAACCTCGCGCCGACGCGAGCGAAGACCATGCTCGTCAGGGCGATGCCCAGCAGCGCCGGCAAATACACAAAACCGAGACTATGGGGTGGCAACAGTGGATCCTGCCACCCCAGAATCATGAAACTTAACGCACTGACCAGGGCGATGGGCAATCCACAGGCCGAAGAAGTCGCCACCGCTTGTTGCATCGGTACGCTGCGCCAGGTCAGGAACGGTACGGTCAGCGAACCGCCACCGATGCCAAAAATCGCCGAGGCCCAGCCGACCACCGTGCCGGCCAGGGACAAGCCAACCTTGCCCGGTACCGTGCGGCTGGCCTTTGGCTTGAAATCCCAGGCCAGTTGCGCGGCGACGAGCATGGCGAACACACCAATGATTTTTTGCAGGTGCGGACCGGAAATCGCTTCGGCGGTAATCGCGCCGAAACCGGCACCGATCAGGATCCCGACGGTCATCCAGGTAAAGATCTGCCAGCGTACGGCCCCTTTTCGATGATGCTCGCGCACGGCATTCACCGAAGTGAAGATGATCGACGCCAGGGAAGTGCCCACGGCCAGGTGCGTCAATACCTGGGGATCGAACCCCTGCAGGGTAAAACTGAACACCAACACCGGGACGATGATCATGCCGCCCCCCACGCCGAACAGCCCGGCCAGCACCCCGGCACAGGCGCCGAGCAGCAGATAGAGCACAAATTCCACCAGCGTTGCCTCGACCATCGCAAATAAGAGCGGCATGGTAACGGATCGAGGGCATCCGGCTCCACTGAAGGCGATGGATGCGTCAGTGATGTATGGGTAGAGTGACCCATAGCTGACTTGCGCAGAATCTCTGTGGCGAGGGGATTTATCCCCGCTGGGCTGCGAAGCGGCCCCACAACGGTCAACTCAATCAGCCTGGCACACCGAGATGTCAGGCTTTTAGGGCTGCTTCGCAGCCCAGCGGGGATAAATCCCCTCGCCACAAAAACGCTGCTCGGTTTTATTCCTATAACAGGACAACCTGATGTGCCTGATCGTATTTGCCTGGCGCCCTGGCCACGCCCAGCCGCTGATCGTCGCGGCCAACCGCGACGAGTTCTACGCGCGACCGACCTTGCCCCTGGCCCAGTGGCCCGACGCGCCCCATGTCCATGCCGGTCGTGATCTGGAGGCTGGCGGCACGTGGCTTGGCGTAGGTGCCGGCGCTCGCTTCGCGGCCCTGACCAACATCCGCGACCCCGGTCAGCTACCAACATTCAAGTCTCGCGGCGAGCTGGTGGCGCGGTTCCTGATCGGGGATCTGTCGATCGCTGATTATCTAAACGATGTGGTGCCGCGTGCCGTCGAGTACGGCGGCTTCAACCTGCTGCTTGGCGACGGCACGCAGCTGTGGCACTACAACGCACGCGATGCCCGACCTCAGCAGTTGGTTGAAGGGGTCTATGGCTTGTCGAACGCTGGGCTGAACACGCCTTGGCCCAAGTTGCTCAAGGCCCGGGCTGCGTTGAGTGAGGTATTGCATGACCCGCACCCCCAGGCCTTGCTGGCGCTGTTGAGCGATCCGCAACCGACCCCAGTGGCCGAGTTGCCGGACACTGGTGTGGGGCTGGCGACGGAAATGCTGCTGTCGAGTGTCTTTATCGCCAGCCCGGCCTACGGGACGCGGGCGAGCACGGCGCTGATCGTCCATGCCGATGGAACGCGGCAGATGGTCGAGCGCAGTTTCGGGCCCCATGGGGGGCATTTGGGGGAGGTGGAGCTAATCGTTTGAATGCAGCAAGGAACCCGTGGCGAGGGAGCTTGCTCCCGCTGGTGGGCGAAGCCCGCCCAATAAAAGCGGGGGCTACTTCGTAGCCCAGCGGGAGCAAGCTCCCTCGCCACAGGTGCTCTTGCTCAGAGCGTCTTGCTCGAAGCCGGATTGATCATCCGCGCCAACCCAAGGTTCTTCAGCGCCAACTGCAAGGAGCTGTGGATCACCTGCGGATTGTCGATGGTCATCAGCTCCGCCAGCAGTTCCTGGGCCTTGCTGAGGTTGATCTGGCGCAGCATCCACTTCACTTTCGGCAGGTTGGTGGCGTTCATCGACAGGCTGTCGAAGCCCATCGCCATCAGCAGCACCGCCGCCGCCGGGTCGCCGGCCATTTCGCCGCAGATGCTCACTGGCTTGCCTTCTGCATGGGCATCACGGACCACTGTCTGCAGGGCCTGCAGCACCGCCGGGTGCAGGTAGTCGTACAGGTCGGCCACCCGAGGGTTGTTGCGGTCCACGGCCAGCAAATACTGGGTCAGGTCGTTGGAGCCTACCGACAGGAAGTCCACCTGCCGCGCCAGTTCCTTGGTCTGGTACACCGCCGCCGGAATTTCGATCATTACCCCGACGGGTGGCATCGGCACGTCGGTGCCTTCATCGCGCACTTCGCCCCAGGCCCGGTGAATCAGGTGCAGCGCTTCTTCCAGCTCATGGGTGCCGGAAATCATCGGCAACAGGATGCGCAGGTTGTTCAGGCCTTCGCTGGCCTTGAGCATCGCGCGCGCCTGGACCAGGAAGATTTCCGGGTGGTCGAGCGTCACGCGAATGCCGCGCCAGCCGAGGAAGGGGTTGTCTTCCTTGATCGGGAAATAGGACAGGGATTTGTCGCCGCCAATGTCCAGGCTGCGCATGGTCACCGGCTGCGGATGGAACGCCGACAGTTGCTCGCGGTAGATCGCCAGCTGTTCCTTTTCGCTGGGGAAGCGCTGGTTGATCATGAACGGCACTTCGGTGCGGTACAGGCCCACGCCCTCGGCGCCACGTTTCTGCGCCCGGGCGACATCGGCCAGCAGGCCGGTATTGACCCACAGCGGCATGCGGTGGCCGTCGAGCGTCACGCACGGCAGATCCTTCAGCGCATCGAGTCCCAGGGACAGTTGCTTTTCTTCTTCCACCACGTCGGCGAACTGCTTGCGCAGCACGTCGCTGGGGTTGGTGTAGACCTCGCCGTGGTAGCCGTCGACGATCATCTGGATGCCGTCGACTTTGGAGTACGGCAGGTCCACCACGCCCATGACCGTCGGAATGCCCATCGCCCGGGCCAGGATCGCCACGTGGGAGTTGCCCGAACCGAGCACCGAGACCAGGCCCGCCAGCTTGCCCTCCGGCACTTCGCCGAGCATCGCCGGGGTCAACTCCTCGCTCACCAGGATGGTGTTGTCGGGATAGACCAGGGTCTGCTGGCGCTCTTGCTGCAAATAAGCCAGCAGCCGGCGACCCAGGTCCTTGACGTCGGAGGCGCGTTCGCGCAGGTAGGCGTCGTCCATCAACTCGAAACGATTGACGTGGTCGGTCACCACCTGGCGCAACGCGCCCTGGGCCCATTGGCCGGTCTTGATGACCGTGGTGACTTCGCTGCCCAGGGACGCATCGTCAAGCATCATCAGGTAAACGTCGAACAGCGCGCGCTCTTCGGGGCGCAACTGCGTCGCCAGCTTGGCCGAAAGGGCACGCATGTCGGCCCGCACGCCTTCGATGGCGGTCTTGAACAACCCGAGCTCGGCGTCGATGTCGGCGATGGCCTTGTCAGGCACCACATCGAGGTCGGCGGGCGGCAACATGACCACTGCGGTGCCCACCGCCGCGCCCGGGGAACCTGGCACGCCGACGAACTTGGCTTCCTGGATGCCCTTGCCCTGGCGGCCAAGGCCGCTGATCGAACCGGTGGCCTCGGCATGGGCGATAACCCCGGCCAGTTGCGCGCTCATGGTGACGAGGAAGGCTTCTTCACCCTCATCGAACTGGCGGCGCTCTTTCTGCTGGATGACCAACACGCCGACGACGCGGCGGTGGTGAATGATCGGCGCGCCGAGGAAAGAGGCATAGCGCTCTTCACCCGTTTCCGCGAAGTAGCGGTAGCGCGGGTGGTCCGCGGCGTTTTCAAGGTTCAGGGGTTCTTCCCGCGTGCCGACCAGGCCGACCAGGCCTTCATTGGGCGCCATGCTGACCTTGCCGATGGAGCGCTTGTTCAAGCCCTCGGTGGCCATGAGCACAAAACGGTTGGTCTCGGGGTCAAGCAGGTAGACCGAGCAGACTTGGCTGCCCATGGCCTCTTTGACGCGCAATACAATAATGCCCAACGCCGCCTTGAGATCCTTGGCGGCGTTAACTTCCTGGACGATCTTGCGCAGCGTATTGAGCATGGCTCGGGGTCGAACTCCGTCGTCAGTCGCGCGTCAGCAGGCGCGGGGCAAGCTCTTTGAGAGCGCGTCGATACACCTCGCGCTTGAATGTCACCACCTGGCCCAACGGATACCAATAACTGACCCAGCGCCAGCCATCGAACTCCGGTTTACCGGTCAAATCCATCCGCACCCGCTGCTCATTGGAGATCAGGCGCAGGAGAAACCATTTCTGCTTCTGGCCGATGCACAGTGGTTGGCTGTGCGTCCTGACCAGGCGTTGCGGCAAACGATAGCGCAACCAGCCTCGGGTGCAGGCGAGTATTTCGACATCTTCGCGCTCCAGCCCGACTTCTTCATTCAACTCACGGTACAAAGCTTCTTCCGGCGTCTCCTGGGGGTTGATCCCACCCTGGGGAAACTGCCAGGCGTCTTGATTGATACGGCGTGCCCATAGCACCTGCCCAGCATCATTCGTAAGAATGATCCCCACATTGGGACGGAAACCATCGGGATCGATCACGGCAACAACCTCGCAAACGCATGTCGCCGCATTGTTCCACAAAGGTTGTGAAAGCAGCAACGAGACTGCCGAGCTTATGTGCACTCTTGTGAAAAGTACGTATTCTGGGCGCCTTTCTTCAGATATTTCAGCGAGTAACTGCAATGCGGCTGGCTTTATTCGACTTGGACAACACGCTGCTGGGCGGTGACAGCGATCACGCCTGGGGCGATTACCTGTGCGAACGCGGCTTCCTCGATGCCGTGAGCTACAAGGCACGCAACGATGAGTTCTACCAGGACTACCTGGCGGGTAAGCTCGACAACGCCGCGTACCTGAATTTTTGCCTGGAAATCCTGGGTCGTACCGAGATGGAAGTGCTGGCACAGTGGCACCTCGATTACATGCGCGACTGCATCGAACCTATCGTATTGCCCCAAGCGATCGCGCTGTTGAAGAAACACCGTGACGCCGGCGACAAACTGGTGATCATCACCGCCACCAATCGCTTCGTCACCGCGCCGATCGCCGAGCGACTCGGAGTAGAAACCCTGATCGCCACCGAATGCGAGATGATCGATGGCCGTTACAGTGGCCGCAGCACCGACATTCCCTGCTTTCGCGAGGGCAAGGTGACCCGGTTGAACCGTTGGCTGGAAGAGACTGGGTATTGCCTCGACGATAGCTACTTTTATAGCGATTCGATGAACGACCTGCCGCTGCTGGAAGCGGTGACGCATCCGGTGGCGGTCGACCCGGACCCGAACCTTCGGGCCGAGGCCCAGAAGCGTGGTTGGCCGGTCATCAGTCTGCGCGACTGATCTCACTGCCGCCCGCCGGGCAAACACCTGCGGGCCGCTTACGCGGGCTTGGCTACCATCAGGTAGAAAATCGCCATGAATGCCAGGAACGCCGGCCAGCCCAGCGCAAACCACCAGCGCATGTAGGTGGCGGCCTTGATTGGCATGGGTGTGCCGTCCCGCAAGGCTTGCTCGGCCATCTTGTGTACGCGGATCTGCAACCAGACCACTGGCAGCCAGCAGGCGCCCGCCAGGCAATAAAGGCCGATGCTCCACACCAACCAGCTCTGTTGCAATTGCCAGCCGGCGATGTGCATCAGGGCCAGTCCGCTCAGTGGCTGAAATACGGCGGTGGTGGCGGTGAATGCCCAATCGGCGAAAACCAGATGCTTGAAGGTGACGGCGATGACTTCAACCTTGCCGCTGCGCCAGGCCCGGAGCGCGTAGTAGGCAGACCCCGCGCCCAGGCCGAACAGGATGGTAGAAGACAGGATGTGCAGGGTCTTCAACAGCAGGTAGATGCTCATCGGCGGGGCTCAGTCCAAAGCAACCATAACGTCGCGACTACCAATACCAGATTCTTGGCGACAGCCGCAAAAGGGTCGAACCAATAGTGCGGCAGGATAAAGCTGATGCATAGCGTATAGCCGAGCATCAGACCCAACTGCAGCCGCAATGCCTGTTGGCGCCAGCGTTTGAACAGCATGCCCACGCCCAGCGCGCCATCAAGCAGCGCGCCGCTGACGACCGCAAGCTTGGCCCAGGCGCCGTACACGCCGGCTTCGGCCATGATGCGCAGGCCCCAGTCGAAGCCTGGGCCGAGGCACACCACGGCGGTTCCCAACCAGATGAGTGCGAGCACCGCCAGCATCAACGGGCGGATCGCCCGAAGGCTGCTCTGGGCGACGGCGGGCCACCCCTGCAAGCGGGTCTGTACGGGGGCGGCGTGATATCCGCAGATTGACGCGAGCACCTCGGGGTCGGCCAGGTTGTCCCGTTGTGCCAGGGCCACGCTTTGCCGGTTCAACGCTCGCCAGCCAAACCGGTCCCCCATCCGGCTGCCCACTTCGGTCAACAGCGCAGGCGCCTTGATGTAGCGTGCCGGCGCCCAGCCCTGCGCGGCTCGCAGATGATCGATGAGCCGGGCCAGCGTCATCGGCTCGGGTCCCACCAGCGGCACCACCACCGACTCGGTTGGCCATTGCCGCAGCAGGGCGAGCACCGCGCCCGTCAGGTCATCGATGTGCACGGGTTGGATGCGCGCCGTCAGATCCAGCAAGGGAATCAGTGGCCACGGTGAAAGGCCCTCCATCCAGCCACTGCTCGCGCCGCCTGGCCCCACCACCAACGAAGGCCGCAGCACAACCGATGGGATGTGGAGGCTGGACAGATATTCGTCAGCCCGTCCCTTGCTTGCCAGGAACGGCACGTCGGATTGAGCGCTCGCGCCCAGTGCGGAAATCTGCAAGATGCGAACGCCACGGCGTGCGGCCTGCTCGAACAACGCGCACGCGCCACGATCCTGGACCAGACTCAGCGCCTGGGCATCCACGCTGAGCAAGCCGGCCGCGTTGATCAGCAAATCAACGTCCGTAGGGAGGGCGAAATGTGCCGGGTCGGCCGACAATACGCCGAGATCCAGCTGCCGCCATTCAACCCCAGGCGAACTCGGCGGCCCGGGTTCACGACGGGTCGCGATGATCGAGTGGCCGGCGCCGTGCAGCGCCCTCAGCAGGTGGCGTCCGATAAAGCCGCTGCCTCCCACCAGTAGGATTTTCATGACGTTCCTTGTCGGTTAGATCGGTTTGGCACCCATCAATGCGGCGATGGACAGGAAGCCGACGCCACCGATGATCGCCAATGCCAGGGTAAACCTGCCGCCGCCACCGTTGCCCATGCGCAGGCGGTTGAGCCGTGCCAGCAGCCAGAAAACGCAAAGCGCCGCCACGGTGTAGATCACGCTGGAACCCAGCAGCCAGATTTGCCCCAGCGGCCAGCCCACCAGATGAACCAGCCACCAGCCGGTAAACGGCATGCTCAGCATGCAGACCAGCATCGTGCCCCACGCCAGCAGCCAAGGGCGCCGCAGCGTGCAGCTTGGTGCCTCGCTGCGTTTGCGCCAGGCCACAACGGCTAGGCTTGCAGCGCAAGCCAGAAGCAAGACCGTGGCCGCGACGTGCAGGATTTTCAAGGTCAGCAGAGTTTCCATGGGGTTTCCTTAGGCTGTTGTCCTTCAGCGTAGCCCTTCAGCCGAGAAACAGCTGATAGGCCGGGTTATCGCTTTCATCCCAGTACGGATAGCCGATTTCCTCCAGGGCGGCCGGCACCAGGTGGCGCTCATCGTGAGGCACTTGCAGCCCGGCGACCACGCGGCCATCCGCCGCACCATGGTTTCGGTAGTGGAACATCGAGATGTTCCAGCGCCCGCCCAGTTTATTGAGGAAGTTGAACAGCGCCCCCGGGCGTTCCGGGAATTCGAAACGCAGGACCACTTCGTCGATGACGTGAGCGGCATGGCCGCCGACCATGTGGCGAATGTGCAACTTGGCCAGTTCATTGTCGGTCAGGTCCAGCACCGGGAAGCCTTGCTCGGTCAGGCTGGCAATCAGCTTGCTGCGCGGGTCGTTTTCCGGATGCGTCTGCACGCCTACGAAGATGTGCGCTTCGCTGCCGGTGTTGTAGCGGTAGTTGAATTCGGTGATCTGGCGTTTGCCGATGGCCTCGCAAAACGCCTTGAAGCTGCCCGGCTTCTCGGGGATGGTCACGGCGATGATCGCCTCGCGGCCCTCGCCCAGTTCGGCGCGCTCGGCCACGTGGCGCAGGCGGTCGAAGTTGACGTTGGCGCCGGAATCGATGGCCACCAGCGTCTGGCCGCTGATGCTGCGTGTCTCGACATACTTCTTGATGCCGGCAACGCCCAAGGCGCCGGCAGGTTCAGTGATCGAGCGGGTACCGTCGTAGATATCCTTGATCGCTGCGCAGATCTCGTCGGTGCTGACGGTGATGACTTCATCCACGTAGTGCTTGCAGATATCGAAGGTGTGCTGGCCGATCTGTGCCACTGCCACGCCATCGGCGAACAGGCCCACGGTTGGCAGGACCACGCGTTCGCCAGCAGCCATGGCCGCTTGCAGGCAGTTCGAATCGTCCGGTTCGACGCCGATGATCTTGATCTCGGGGCGCAGGTATTTCACGTAGGCCGCGATGCCTGCGATCAGCCCGCCACCGCCCACCGGGACGAATATCGCGTCCAGGCGCCCCGGGTGCTGGCGCAGGATTTCCATCGCCACGGTGCCCTGCCCGGCAATGGTGTGAGGATCGTCATAGGGATGAATGTAGACGTAGCCTTTTTCGTCGACCAGTTTCAACGAATAGGCCAGGGCCTCGGGGAACGAGTCGCCATGCAACACCACTTTGCCGCCCCGGGAGCGCACGCCCTCGACTTTGATTTCCGGCGTGGTCTTGGGCATGACGATGGTGGCCTTGACCCCCAACACCTTGGCGGCCAGCGCCAGGCCCTGGGCATGGTTGCCCGCCGAGGCCGTGACAACGCCACGGGCGCGCTCTTCGTCGGTGAGCTGGGTCAGCTTGTTGTAGGCCCCGCGAATCTTGAACGAGAACACCGGTTGCAAGTCTTCACGCTTGAGCCAGACCTCGTTGCCCAGCCGTTCGGAGAGCTGGCGGGCGGTCTGCAGCGGGGTTTCTACGGCAACGTCGTAAACGCGCGAGGTGAGGATCTTTTTGACGTACTGTTCAAGCATCGGAAAGCATCACTGAGCGGGTTGGGCAGGGCCAAGGAGTCTAACCCGGCTTTTGGCCGGGCGACCACACGAATTAAGGCACTTTGAGCGCAGGAACCCCCGTGGCGAGGGAGCTTGCTCCCGTTGGGTCGCGCAGCGGCCCCAGAAAAAGCGATGAGCGCTTCGCACTCAAGCGCGAGCTTGCTCCCTCGCCACGGTTTCTACGCCTATAATGCCGGCCTTTCGTTCTCTCTCGGCACCTTCGGAGCCCGCATGACCCAGGATCAACTCAAACAGGCCGTGGCCCAGGCCGCTGTCGACCTCATCCTCCCGAAACTGGATGACAAGAGCATCGTCGGGGTCGGCACCGGCTCTACCGCCAATTGCTTCATCGACGCCTTGGCGCAGCACAAAGGCGCGTTCGACGGCGCGGTCGCCAGCTCCGAAGCCACCGCCGCGCGCCTCAAGGGCCACGGGATCCCAGTGTACGAGCTCAACACCGTGAGCGACCTGGAGTTCTACATCGACGGCGCCGACGAAAGCGACGCGCACTTGAACCTGATCAAGGGCGGCGGTGCGGCCCTGACTCGCGAGAAGATCGTTGCGGCCGTCGCCAAGACGTTCATCTGCATCGCCGATGCCAGCAAACTGGTCCCGGTGCTCGGCGCGTTCCCGCTGCCGGTGGAAGTCATCCCGATGGCCCGCAGCCACGTTGCCCGGCAATTGGTGAAGCTGGGCGGCGATCCGGTGTATCGCGAAGGCGTGCTGACCGATAACGGCAACATCATCCTTGACGTGCATAACCTGCAGATCACCAATCCGGTTGAACTGGAAAGCCAGATCAACGCCATCGTTGGCGTAGTCACCAACGGCTTGTTCGCCGCTCGCCCGGCGGATGTGCTGTTGTTGGGGACTGCTGATGGCGTGAAGACCCTGCGGGCGGAATAATCCGGGCTGATTCAACACCAAACCCTGTGGGTGCGAGCTGGGTCAGGAGTGGTTCAAGGCTGCGGCTTCTTGAACACATAGAACAGATTCGGCTCGCTCACCACATACAGATTGCCATCGTCATCCATGGCCAAGCCTTCCGGTTGGGGAATGGTTTTCTCCAGTCCGTGGCGGCCCTTGCTCAACGACAGCGTGCTTAACGGCCGACCGTCGATATCCAACTCGATAATCAACCGCGACTCATCGGACAGCGCCAGCAGATGGCCGCTGCGTTCGTCGTATTGCAGGCTGGAGAGATCGCGCACGAACAGTCCTGCATCGCGCTTGGGGTTGTTGATTACGTGGACAGCGTAGGATTTTTCCGGATTGTGGTGGGGAAATCCGTGTACTTCATAAATCAGCATCGGGTCGCGTTCCTTGGCGACGAACAGCCGCTTGCCGATGGAGTCATAGGCCAGCCCTTCGAAACCCTTGTTGCCGCTCATGTGCACGCCTAGTGTCATTTGCTCGGCATCGGCCGCGTCCAGGAAGCGGGTGTCTTCTTCCAGGTGGATCTTGATCAGGCGCTGCTGACGTTCGTCGGTAATGACGTAGATGTTCTCGCTGATGAATTCCACCGCTTCCGGGTCGCCAAAGCCGACCAGGGCGATGCGTCGCAGAATCTTGCCTTCCAGTGACAGCTCGATCAGCTCGGCATTCTTGTTGGTGACGGTGAAGAGGCTTTTGCGGATCGGATCGAACGTCAGCGCGGAAACGTCGTCGTCCAGGCCTTCGATGACTTGGGCTTGTACCGTGACCTGGTATTGGTCCAGCGCAATGGCTTGCTCGCCAAGGGTGTGCCAGAGCGTATTGAAATTGAACCAGGCGCGCTCGAACAGACGCAGGTATTGCCCGGCTGCGATTAATCCAATCAGGGTAATCGACAGCAACAGCAGGATCAGGGGTCTTGGACGGGCAAGTCGGCGCATCGGGAGTGGGCTCGGATAAGAACAGGTGGTTGGAAATACCACGACTGCCTGAACTGAAGCTTAATGGCCGTCTGCCACGCCCTACAACGAAGGAAGAATTTCCCTACAGAGTTTTCGCAATCAGCGTTGTTTTTCGAAACGATAGAACAGGTTCGGCTCGCTGACCATATATAGGTTGCCCGCTTCATCGACGGTGACGCCTTCGGCGCGGGGAACCGTATCTTTCAGCCCGTTAAAGCCTCCCAGCAGCGTCATGAAGCTGACCTGTTCGCCTTCTGCATCCAGTTCCAGCAATAGATGGGAGTCGGCTGACAGCAACAGCATATGTCCCGTACGGGGATCGATCGCCAGGGCGGACAGGTTGCGCAGGTCCAGTTCATCGCTGACATGGATCTGCTTGTCGCCCTTGAGCAATTGGCTGCCGTCACTTTTCCATGTGAACAAGGCTGGCGGGCGCTCTTCGCCCAGCACCAGTTGTTGATTGCGCGGATCCCAGACGATCGCCTCGAACCCTTTGTTCTGGTTCTGTGACGCGCCAAGGTCGTATTGGGGAAAGTCCTTGCTGTTCAGCGTTTGGGTATTCGCATCGACCTGGACGATCGACAGGGTGTGGTTTCGCTCATCGGTAATGGCCAGCAGGCCATTTTCCATATAGGTCACGCCTTCGGGATTGTTCCAGCCCACCAATGGCATCTTGCGCAGCACGTCGCCTTGCAGGGTCAGCTCCGCCAGGAACGGATTCTTGCCCATGACCGCGAACAGCGTCTTGGTCTGCGGGTTGTAGGTGACGTCGGAAGCCTCGTCCTTTTCCATGCCAGGCAGGGGCTTGGCGTCGATCACGGCGCGATAGTCGGGCAACCAGATGCTTTCCTGGCGTTGGGCCGGGCTTTCGAAGCGTTCCGCCACCCAGAGCCGGCCCCGGTCATCCCAATGCATCGCGAACGCCAGGCCATAGGCAGCGATTGCGGCCAGCAGCAGCCAGGCATACCAGGGCAAGCCGAAGCGAGCACGGCGGACGGAGGTGGGCAGGGTTTGGGTCTTGGCCATCGGGGATGCGTTCCAGGAATTCGCGCGAGGGATCGGCAGGCTCAGATGCCGCAATCCCCGGAATTATCCGGATGGCATGTGAAAAAAACGGTAAATGCTGGACAAGGCTGCTCAAGAACCCGGTGGGAGCGAGCTTGCTCGCGATAGCGGACGGTCAGCCAACCTAACTGTTGGATGTGATGACCTCATCGCGAGCAAGCATGCTCCCACAGGAAATTGGAGGCGTGGCCGTTAGCGAACGCTGCTTTCGAAGCGGCTCGCCCCAGGCAGTTCCAGCACCAGTTCATCGCCAATGTTCAGCGGCCCGACGCCCGCCGGGGTGCCCGTGAGAATGACGTCTCCGGCCTGAAGCGAGAAGCAGCCGGCCATGTACTGGATCATCGGCACGATGGGGTTGAGCATCAGGCTGCTGTTGCCGTCCTGGCGGACTTCGCCGTTGATGGTCAGGCGAACGGGAATATCGGTCAGGTCGGCAAACGTGGCGTTCGAGACAAAGGGAGCGATCACTGCCGCGCCGTCGAAGGACTTGGCGACTTCCCATGGCAACCCCTTGGCCTTGAGTTCGGCCTGCTTGTCCCGCAGGGTCAGGTCCAGGGCCGGGGCGAAGCCGGAAATGGCGTCCAGTACTTCTTCAACGCTGGGCTTGGTGGACAGTGGCTTGCCGATCAGCACGGCGATTTCCGCTTCGTAGTGCACCGAGCCGCGGTCGGCGGGAATGCTGAAGCCGCCTTCCAACGGCACCACGCAGCTGCCTGGCTTGATGAACAGCAGCGGTTCGGTGGGCACCGGGTTATCCAGTTCCTTGGCGTGTTCGGCATAGTTGCGGCCGATGCACACTACTTTGCCCACCGGGAAATGAATACGCGTACCGTCGACATACTGGTGCTGATAGCTCATTACCGACTCCTGCCTTGAGATTTCATCAAGTGTTGTTATAGATCAAACCGCGAAAATCTTGCCTGGGTTCATGATGCCGTTCGGGTCGAACACCGACTTCACGGCTTTCATGTATTCGATTTCAACCGCAGAGCGACTGTACGTGAGGTAGTCGCGTTTGGTCATGCCCACGCCGTGTTCGGCGGAGATTGAACCGTTGTACTTCTCGACGGTTTCAAAGACCCATTTGTTCACCGTCGCGCATTTAGCGAAGAACTCATCCTTGCTCAGGTTTTCCGGCTTGAGGATGTTCAGGTGCAGGTTGCCGTCGCCGATGTGGCCGAACCAAACTATTTCAAAGTCTGGGTAGTGTTCGCCGACAATCGTGTCGATTTCGCGCAAGAAGCCCGGGACTTTGGAGACGGTTACCGAAATATCGTTTTTGTACGGCGTCCAGTGGGAAATGGTCTCGGAGATGTACTCGCGCAGCTTCCACAGGTTTTGCAGTTGGGTTTCGCTCTGGCTCATTACGCCGTCCAGTACCCAGCCTTGTTCGACGCAGTGCTCGAAAGTCTCCAGGGCGTGGTTGGCGACTTCTTCGGTGGTGGCTTCGAATTCCAACAGGGCGTAGAACGGGCAGCCGGTTTCGAACGGGGCCGGGACGTCGCCGCGGTCGAGGACCTTGGCCAGGGCCTTGTCGGAGAAAAATTCAAAGGCGGTCAGGTCCAGCTTGCCTTGGAATGCGTGCAGTACCGGCATGATCGAGTCGAAGTCCGGCGTGCCGAGCACCATGGCGGTGAGGTTTTTCGGCGCGCGGTCCAGGCGCATGGTGGCTTCGACCACGAAACCAAGGGTGCCCTCGGCGCCGATGAACAACTGCCGCAAGTCATAGCCGGTGGCGTTCTTGATCAGGTCCTTGTTCAGTTCCAGCACGTCGCCCTTGCCCGTCACGACCTTCATGCCCGCCACCCAGTTGCGGGTCATGCCGTAGCGGATGACCTTGATCCCGCCGGCATTGGTGCCGATATTGCCGCCAATCTGGCTCGAACCTGCCGAAGCGAAGTCCACCGGATAGTAGAGCCCATGTTCTTCAGCCTTGTTCTGCAACTGTTCGGTGACCACGCCCGGCTGGCATACGGCGGTGCGGTCGGTCAGGTTCACATCGAGGATCTGGTTCATGTAGTCGAATGACACGACCACCTCGCCATTCGCCGCGACGGCGGCGGCGGAGAGGCCGGTACGCCCGCCCGATGGCACCAACGCGACTTTGTGCGCGTTGGCCCAGCGCACAATGGCCTGGACTTGTTCGGTGGTCTTTGGAAACACAATGGCGGTCGGTGCGGGCGCGTAATGCTTGGTCCAATCCTTGCCGTAAGCATTCAGGGAGTCGGCATCGGTCAAAACTTTGCCAGGCTCAACCAGGGTCTTCAGCTCATCTATCACGGCAGGATTGGTCATCGACAGAACTCTCGAACAATTCATGGTCATCCTGAGAACGCTTCACGTCGCAGGAATGGGTGTTTGCGGGGGGCATATGCTAGCATACCGACCCCGCAGCGTAGTGCCCAACGGCTGTTCTGCGGCGACGGCTGTCATGCCGGTCGGGCCAGCATGCGCTGTCCGATTCCCTGCCATTTTTCTCCGGGACACAGGTTTACGCAGATGAGCAAGACTTCTCTCGATAAGAGCAAGATCAAGTTCCTTCTTCTCGAAGGCGTCCACCAATCGGCTGTCGACGTCCTCAAGTCGGCGGGCTACACCAGCATCGAGTACATCACCAGTTCTCTGCCGGAAGCCCAGCTCAAGGAAAAGATCGCCGATGCTCACTTCATCGGTATTCGCTCCCGTACGCAACTGACTGAAGAGATCTTCGACCACGCCAAGAAACTGGTGGCGGTCGGCTGCTTCTGCATCGGCACCAACCAGGTGGACCTCAACGCGGCTCGCGAACGCGGTATCGCGGTGTTCAATGCGCCGTATTCCAACACCCGTTCCGTTGCCGAACTGGTGCTGGCCGAGGCGATCCTGCTGTTGCGCGGCATCCCCGAGAAGAACGCTTCCTGCCACCGTGGCGGCTGGATCAAGAGCGCGGCCAATTCCTTCGAGATCCGCGGCAAGAAGCTGGGTATCGTCGGCTACGGCTCGATCGGTACTCAATTGTCGGTACTGGCTGAAGGCCTTGGCATGCAGGTGTTTTTCTACGACACCGTGACCAAGCTGCCGTTGGGCAACGCGACCCAGGTCAACGACTTGCACGAATTGCTGGGCATGTCCGACATCGTCACCCTGCACGTGCCGGAAACCCCGGCCACCCAGTGGATGATCGGTGAAAAGGAAATCCGCGCCATCAAGAAAGGCGGGATCCTGATCAACGCCGCTCGCGGCACCGTGGTCAAGCTCGACGCACTGGCCGAAGCGATCAAGGACAAGCACCTGATCGGCGCGGCGATCGATGTGTTCCCGGTGGAGCCTCGCTCCAACGATGACATCTTCGAAAGCCCGCTGCGTGGCCTGGACAACGTGATCCTGACCCCGCACATCGGCGGTTCCACCGCTGAAGCCCAGGCCAACATCGGTCTGGAAGTGGCTGAAAAACTGGTCAAGTACAGCGACAACGGTACCTCGGTATCGTCGGTGAACTTCCCGGAAGTGGCTTTGCCGGCCCACCCTGGCAAGCACCGCCTGCTGCACATCCACGAAAACATTCCGGGTGTGATGAGCGAGATCAACAAAGTCTTCGCGGAAAACGGCATCAACATTTCCGGTCAGTTCCTGCAGACCAACGAGAAAGTCGGCTACGTCGTGATCGACGTCGATGCCGAATACTCGGACCTGGCCCAAGAGAAGTTGCAGCACATCAACGGCACCATTCGTTGCCGCGTGCTGTTCTAAGCGGGCCTGGCTTGCAATGAAAACGGGAGCTCCGAAGGGGCTCCCGTTTTTTCTGTCCGACACAATGGAACCCTGTGGGAGCGAGCCTGCTAGCAAAAGCTGTCTGTCAGGCGCATTTACGTTGACTGATATGCCGCCTTCGCGAGCAGGCTCGCTCTCACAGTGGATACTGCATTTATCTTCTAAGTGCTGTGTTACTCGACGTTCACCGTGATCTTTTCGGACACGATCGACGGGTCGAACGGCATATGGCCGCTGTCGCCCAGGATCAATTGCAAGGTGTGTTTGCCCGGCGCCAGTTTGATCGTGGCTTCGGTTTGCGCCTTGCCAAAATGCATGTGGTGGGGGTCGGTCGGAATCGGCGTGCCCTCGGCAGGCAGATCATCGACATCGATCAGCAGGTGGTGATGGCCGGTGTTCTTGGTCACGTCGCCCGCCGGGGCAAGTGCAATATTCTTGACGCCGAACTTGACCTTGAACTCTTGGCTGACGGTGGCACCGTCTTCAGGAGAAACGATGAATACTTCTGCACCTTTGGGCGCCGGGGTTGCCGCTGTCGCCAGCATCGAAGTTCCGAGCAACAAACCGGCCAACGCCGCACGTGACATAAAACTTTTCATTTTTTACTCCAGTTTTCCCATAAATCCGTCGGGTCATGACAACTTCATGACTAATCGTTGTCGAAGCCTGCAACAACCATAGCAAAGCGAGCCTGAAACGAGCGTCGCTTGTATAAATACTAGGAGTGACCATGCGTTTCCTGCCTGGCCTGATCTGCCTGCTACCTCTGTTGAGCCCTCTGGCCCATGCGGAACTGATCGACGACGTCAACGACCGTGGCGAGTTGCGAATCGCCCTCGAGGCCAACACCGCGCCGTTCAATTTCAAGGAGGACGGCAAGCTCACCGGTTTCGAAGTGGAGCTGGGCGAAATGCTCGCGGGCGAGCTCGATGTACGCCCTGATTTTGTCGTCACCGATGCGGCGGATCTGTTGTCCGGCGTGGAAAGCGGCAAGTACGACGTCGCCATCAACCACATAGCAATGACCCCGGAGTTGGCGGAACGTTTCGATACCAGCGCTACTTATAGCCAACCGGATGCGCAATTGCTGGCAAGCAAGGATGAGGCGCAACGTCCTCTGGTCCTGGCGCAGTCTTTCCAGCCGGAAGAGAAAAAAAGCCCGGCGCCGAGCCTGGTGATTCCGTTCCAGAAGGGCAATCCTGCGTTCAAGGCGAGCCTGGACAACGCCTTGGGGCGGATCAAGGACGATGGACGGCTGGAGCGGTTGTCGCAGAAGTGGTTGCTCAAGCAAGGGTGAATTTGTGGTCAAACGCAATCGTTGTGGCGAGGGAGCTTGCTCCCGCTCGGCGGCGCAGCCGTCGTAGCGCGGTTGACGCGGTCTGTCGGGAAACCAGATTGACCGGGTTGGGGCCGCTTCGCGGCCCAGCGGGAGCAAGCTCCCTCGCCACAAGAGCTAGGCACAACCTCGTTACAGAGCCGCTTTCAAATCTTGCGCCATACACTCGCCAACCAAGGCTGCTGTTCTCGCGGCAGCCCCGCCGGCCGGTAGTAATGCTCCAGCTCCACAAAACCCGCCTGCGTGAGCGACACGCGCCAGGCCGCGAGGTCGTGATACGCGCCAAAGCGTTGGCCGTTCCAGCCTTCCTGGTTTTCGCCCCGGGGGTTTGAGCTGAACAGCACGCCGCCGGGCTTGAGCGTGGCGTGCAATTGCTTGAGCACGCGCGGCAGCTCCTGCACAGGGATGTGGAACAGGACGGCGTTGGCGAAGATCCCGTCGAAACGCTCCGCCGGCAGATCGAGTTGCAGGAAATCCTGTTGCCACACCTCGCATCCGCTGTCCTGGCGGGCCATGCGCGCGAATTCGCTCGAACCGTCGAGGCCCACCGCGACATGGCCCATGGCCGTGAAGGTGCGAAGATCACGCCCAGGGCCGCAGCCGAAATCGAGGATATGGAACGGCGCCTGGCCTTGGATGTGTCGCAGCAGGGCGTCGATGTTCTGGCTGACGTCATGATCGCGGGTGCCTTCGCGAAAACTCTCCGCCACGGCGTTGTAATGGCCAAGGGTCGTGGCGGTGATGGACTGCAGATCGTCGGCGGTGTGTTTCATGGTCGCTGGCTTTGGATTGGGAGTGTTTGATGACTATACCGCAAGCTCGCTCCCACAATGTTTCGCCTCTCAGCGCTTGTTCAGCCCCCGCGCCAACCGATCCCCGCCCAATTGAATCATCGCCACCAATGCCACCAGCAACACGATCACCGTGAGCATGATCTGGCTGTCGAAACGCTGGTAACCGTAGCGGTAGGCAATGTCGCCCAGGCCTCCGGCACCGATCGCCCCGGCCATGGCCGATGAGTTGATCATGGTCACCAGCGTGATGGTAAAGCCGCCGACGATGCCGGGCAGCGCTTCGGGTAGCAGCACATGCCAGACGATGTGCCAGCGCCGGCAACCCATGGCCTGGGCCGCTTCGATCAGGCCATGGTCAACTTCCCGCAAGCTGACTTCGGCGATACGCGCAAAAAACGGCGTGGCGGCAATCGTCAGCGGCACCACCGCGGCCCATACGCCATAGGTGGTGCCGACAATCAATCGGGTGAACGGAATCAGCGCCACCATGAGGATCAGGAAGGGGATCGAGCGGAACAAATTCACAAACCCGCCCAGGGCCTTGTTCAAGGCGGGCGCCTCATAGATGCCGCCCTTGCCGCTTGTGACCAGAATCACCGCCAGCGGAATGCCCGCCAGCAACGCGATCAGCGACGACACGCCAACCATGAGGAACGTGTCGATGAAGCCCTGCAGCAATCGGTCAAACCACATAACCCAACACCTCCACCCGTTGTGCCCAGTTGCCCGCACGTTGACGCAGTTCATCAGCGCCCCATGACGACCCGCTCACCGCCAGCAGCAACTGCCCCAGCCCGTGGCCTTGAATTCTTTCCAGGCCGCCGTGCAGCAGCCGTACCCGTCCACCCAGGGCACTGAACAGGGCCGCGAGGTCTGGTTCGTCGCCGCTGTGCCCCGTGAATTGCAGGCGCAGTACAGTGGCTGCGTCCGCGGAGGTCGGGTGGGGTTGCAAGCGGCTTTGCAGTTCCTCGGGCAGTGCGTGCTGCAACGGCGCCAGGAGCGTGCGGCTGACGGCATGCTGCGGGTTGCCGAAGACTTCCCAGACCGGCCCTTGTTCGACGATCCGTCCTTGTTCGAGCACCACCACCCGGTCGCAGACTTCGCGGATGACCGCCATTTCATGGGTAATCAGCACGATGGTCAGGCCCAGCCGCTGGTTGATCTCACGCAGCAAACCGAGGATCGATTGAGTCGTTTCCGGATCGAGCGCCGAGGTGGCCTCGTCGCACAACAGGATCTGCGGGTCATGGACCAGCGCCCGGGCAATCCCGACACGCTGCTTCTGACCGCCCGAGAGCTGCGCCGGATAGGCGCCGTGCTTACCTTGCAGGCCGACCAGTTCCAACAATTCGCGAACCTTGTGCAGACGTTGTTCCTTGGGCACGCCGGCAACCTTGAGCGGCAGCTCGACGTTCTGCCACACCGTCTTGGCCGACATCAGGTTGAAGTGCTGGAAGATCATGCCGATGCGCCGGCGCAGCTCCACGAGACGATCTTCATCGAACTCGCCGATGTCCACCTGATCGATCAGCACCCGTCCGCTGGTGGGTTGTTCGAGGCGGTTGATGGTGCGGATCAGCGAGGACTTGCCCGCGCCACTGCGGCCGATGATGCCAAAGACCTCGCCGCGCTGGATCGCCAGGTCGATGCCTTGCAGCGCGGCCACCGGGCCCTGGGTGCCAGGGTAGGTCTTGCCGAGGCCGATGAAGCGCACATGGGCACGGTTCAGTTCTGGATGCAGCTCGGTCTGGTCGGCGACGTGGGGCGCTGGGGCTTCATGGCGGAGTCGAGCGTTGACGGCACTCATGATCAGCCTTCCCAGCCGGCTTGGTAGAGCTTGCCGTGGGCCTTGTCCAGGGCCGCGCGCACGGCAGGTGAGTGTTGGTAAATGTCGACGAACTTGATCAGCCTTGGATCGTTCTCGCTCTTGGGCTGGATCACGAACTGGATGACATATTCCTTGTGGTCGAGGCCGTCGAAGAGCAAGGCAGACGTCGCGTCGAAGGTGTTCGCCAGGCGAATGTAGGCTGGATAACCTTGTACCAGATCCGCGTCTTCATAGGCACGCACCAACTGCACGGCTTCGACTTGCAGGATCTTGAGCTTCTTTGGGTTGGCGATGATGTCGTCTTCGGTGGCCTTGTAGCCGACGCCCGGCTTGAGCTGGATCAGTCCGGCCTTGGCCAGCAATTGCAAACCGCGTCCGCTGTTGATCGGATCGTTGGCAATGGCGACGCTGGCGCCTTCGGGCAGCTCGTCGAAGCTTTTGTATTTCTTCGAATAGAGGCCTACGTTGTTGATGATTCCCGGTGCGAACGGCACCAGGTCGAAACCGGCGGCGGCCTTGGCGTTCTCCAGGAACGGTATGTGCTGGAAATAATTCACGTCGATGTCGCCCGAAGCGAGGCTGACGTTAGGCGCAATCCAGTCGCTGAATTCCACCAGTTCGACTTTCAGGCCTTGTTTGCCGGCCTCTTCGACGGCGGCCTCCAAGGGAATGGCGAACGCAGCGGTGGTGCCGATTTTCAACGGGGCGTCGGCGGCGAACAATGCCGAGCTGAACAGGCCGAAAGCCAGGGCCAGGGTTCTGACTGGCAGAGTGAGGAAGTGCTTGGTCATGTCGGATATTCCAGTCATCGATTAATTGAGTGATGCGCCTTTGTGGCGAGGGAGCTTGCTCCCGCTGGGCTACGAAGTAGCCACAAACTCTTTGGGCGGGCTTCGCCCATCAGCGGGAGCAAGCCCCCTCGCCACAGGATCAGTGCCGGTAGGTTGAGCCGGTATGTTGTTCGGGCAAATGAGCCCCCCCGTGAAACAGCTTTTCCCGCAACGTGCCATCGTCGTATTCGGTCTTGTACGACCCGCGTCGCTGCAGCTCGGGAATCACCAGGTCGATGAAGTCCAGGTAACTTTGCGGCGTGACGATGCGGGTCAGGTTGAAGCCGTCGAGGCCGGTTTCGGCGATCCAGGATTCCAGCTCATCGGCGACCTGTTCGGGCGAGCCGACCACCGTGATGTAGCGACCGCCCAAGGCGTGTTGCTCCAGCAATCTGCGTCGGGTCCAGTCGTTGTTTTGCAGGGTCTTGGTGGCGGACTGGATGGCGTTGCTCTTCACGTACTGGATCGGTTCGTCCAGTTCGTACTCGGCAAAATCAATGCCCGTCGAGGCGGAGAAATGCGCCACTCCGGCCTCGGCGCTGGCGTAGCCCAGGTACTCGGCATGCTGGGTCCAGGCCGCCGCTTCGGTTTCGCCGACGATCACGTTCAGGCCCATGAACACTTTGATATCTTCGGCATGGCGCCCAGCCGCGAGGGCGCTGGCGCGGACCTTGTCCACCTGGACCTTGGTCGCCGGTTTGTTCTGGCCACTGATGAACACGCACTCCGCATGGCGCCCAGCGAACAGCAGGCCCCGCTCGGAGCTGCCCGCCTGGAACAGTACCGGCGTGCGCTGTGGCGAGGGCTCGCAGAGGTGATAACCCTCGATCTGATAGAACTCCCCCTGATGCTGGACCTTGTGCACCTTCTCTGGCCGGGCATAAATCCGCTGCTCGCGATCGTTGATGACCGCGTCGTCTTCCCAACTGCCTTCCCATAGCTTGTAGAGCACTTGCAGGTACTCGTCGGCCTGGTCGTAGCGCCGGTCGTGCTCGACCTGCGCGGTAAGGCCCATGGCCTTGGCGGCGCTGTCCAGGTAGCCGGTGACGATGTTCCAGCCAACCCGTCCGCGGCTCAGGTGGTCCAGCGTGCTCATGCGCCGGGCGAACAGGTACGGCGGTTCGTAGGTCAAGTTGGCGGTGAGGCCAAAGCCGAGGTTTTTCGTCACTGCGGCCATTGCCGATACCAGCAGCAACGGGTCGTTGACCGGCAGTTGAATCGATTCTTTCAGCGTGACGTCCACGGACCGCTGGTAAACGTCATAGACCCCGACGATATCGGCAATGAACAACCCGTCGAACAAACCTCGCTCCAGCAACTGGGCCAGCCCGGTCCAGTATTCAATGGTGTTGAACTGGGTAGAGGTGTCCTCTGGATGGGTCCACAGACCGTGGTTGATGTGCCCGATGCAGTTCATGTTGAACGCGTTGAGGAGGATTTTTTTCTTGCCGGCCGCCATCAGATTGTCCCCCGCAGCGGCGGTTTTTCATCGTTGAGGTAGAAGTTGCCGACCGCGTGATACTTCCAGCGCACCGGGTCGTGCAGGGTGTGCACTCGGGCGTTGCGCCAGTGGCGGTCGAGGCCATGTTCGGCCAGGGTCGCCTGGCTGCCGGCCAGTTCGAACAGCGTGCTGCCGGCGGCGAGGGAAATTTCAGTGCTGAGGGCCCGGGCTTCGGCCACGGCGATCGAGGCCGCCGCCACCGTTTCTGCGTTCGTGTCGGCCTGGGCGCGGTCAAGAAGTTCACCGGCGCGTTCCAGCAAGGCTTCGGCGGCATGCAGGCGAATGCTCAGGTGGCCGAAGCTTTTAAGAGTATGCGGGTCCTGGGTGGCGACGTCGCTGGTGGCGTCGATCCACGGACGGGTTTTGCTGCGGACAAAATGCAGGGCGTCTTCATAGGCGGCGCGGGCGATGCCGGCGTCGATGGCGGCGTGGAGGATCTGCGCCAACGGGCCTACCGGCGTTGGGCGTTCGAAGGCGCTCTGGAAGGGCACGATGTCTTCGGCATCGACAAGGACATCCTCGAACACCACCGAGCCGCTGCCGGTGGTGCGCTGGCCGAAACCGCTCCAGTCGTCGATCACCGTCAGGCCCTTGCTGCTGCGCGGGACGAACGCCAATTGCTGCACGCCGTTTTCATCCACCACCGAGGTGGGGATGCGCTGGGCATAGATCGCCCCGGTGGCGTAGAACTTGCGGCCGTTGATGCGATAGGCCTCGCCGTCGCGACGCAGTTGGGTGATGCGGTCATGGGCCGTCCTCGTCCCGAGCTCCGCCAGGGCGTTGCCAAACCGCTGGCCGGCCAGCACCTCGGCGTACAGCCGTTGCTTCTGGGCCTCGCTGCCGTTAACCCGCAGCACTTCCAATGCATAGAAATGATTTTGCGGAATCTGGCCGAGCGAACCATCGGCCTGTGAGATCAGCGCGATGACCTTGGCCAGCGTGACGTTGGATACGCCCGCACCGCCGTAGGCCTTGGGCACGCTGATGCCCCAAAGGCCCGCGCGAGTGAACGCTTCCAGCTCCGCAAGAGGCAGACGCCGTTCGCGGTCGCGCAGGGCACTGTCGCGTTTGAAGTCATCAGCCAGGTCGCTGGCGACAATCAAGGCTTGTTCATCGCTGGTGATCACCGCGACGTGTTGGGAAAACGTCATGTGCTGCTCCAGAGTCGGGGTCGTCAAATCCAGGAGTGCCGGGCAGGCAAGGTGCCGTTCAGGCGGTAATCGCCGACCGCGTGGTATTTCCAGCGCACGGGGTCGTGCAGGGTGTGGACCCGTGCGTTGCGCCAGTGGCGATCCAGGTTGAATTCAGCGAGGGTGGCGCGGCTGCCGGCCAGCTCGAACAGTTTCTCGCTGGCGTGCAGGGCGATTTCGGTGGTCAGGACCTTGGCTTCGGCGACGGCTATCGAGGCGCGGGCGGCGGACTGTTCGGTGATCGGCGCGGCGTTGACATGGTCAAGCACCAGCCCGGCCTTGCGCAGCAAAGCCTCGGCGGCGTGCAGTTCGATCTTCAGCTTGCCGACATCGGCGATGACATACAGATCGTCACTGGCCCGCTCGACGTTGGCGTCGATCCAGGGGCGCGAGCGTTTGCGCACGAAGTCGATGGCATCGTCGATGGCGCCGCGGGCGATGCCCAGGTCAATAGCGGCCTGGATCAGTTGCGAAAATGCTCCTTGCACGTTGGGCGTGTCGTTGATGCGCCAGTTGTCCAGTACCAGCTCGGCGTCGACCCGCACATCGTTCAGCAGCACCGTGCCACTGGCCGTGGTGCGCTGGCCGAAGCCCGACCAGTCATCAACGATACGCAGGCCCGGTGTGCCGCGCCGCACGAACGCCAATACCTGGCGACCCTCCTCATTCAAGGCCTTGACGGCGACCCAATGGGCGAACAGCGCACCGGTGGAATAGAACTTCTGCCCGTTGATGACATAGCCGTCACCGTCGGCCGTGATCCGTGCCTTGAGTTCCAAGGTGTTGCGGGTGCCGCGCTCCGGTCCGGCATTGCCGATGCGCCAGCCTTCCAGCACGCTTTGGAGAAGCAATCTCTTCTGCCGCTCGGTGCCCGTGGCAAGAATCAGCTGGAGCACGCCGAACTGGTTTTGGGGAATCTGACCAAGGGCCGGATCGGCTGCGCAAATGATTGCAAACACGTCGGCGATCGTGACGCAGGAGACTTGCGGGCCACCGTAATCGCGGGGCACGGCAATGCTGCCGAGCCCGCTGCGGGTGAATTGCTCGATTTCCGACCAGGGCAGCTTGCGTTGCTGGTCGCGACGCGCAGCTTGCTGGCGCGCCAATTGCGCCAGTTCATGGGCAGCTTTGATTGCTTCGGCATCGGTGCGCAGCACCTGCGCCGGCAGCAATGATGGGGCGATGTCCAGGTCGCTCTGGACCTTTGCCTGGGCCAGATCGGACATCACAGCCACTCCGTGGCTGCACGCAGTGCCTTGGCGCCCTGCATTGGGGTGATTGTGTTCCGTACCATACCCACCTCACATCTCAAGAAAACGCCGCGATGAAGCGGCGACCAAAATCAAGAATGTCCGGTGGTCCGGTTTATATACCCTAAACGCGTAGATATTATTTTTGAACTAACTTTTAGGAATAACCATAGGCTGGATGTGATACCGCCGTGGCCTTTCCAAATACGACTACGGAAGAGAAACGTCACGGCGCCCGGCGTCGCGGTTCAGCGGCCACGAGCAGATCTGACGGCGGATTCTTCAGATACGGGTTGGCGCAACCGATCTTCAACGTACGCGGCGGAGCCCAGCGGGAATTGTTGCCCACCCGGTCGATGATGCAATAGGTCACTTCCAGACGCAGGTCCTCGCCCGCTTCCATGATGACTTCCGGCGGAACCCAGACGTGGACCGGTTGGCCTACTTCACAAGGCTTGATCCTTGGCAGGTCCATGCGCACGTCGCCCCAACGCACGGTAATCGCATCGTCGGCGGCCATGTTCAGGTAGGGCTCGATCGTCACCGGCACGCCACGTCTGATCTGGTTCGGGTTCACGCCTTGGCGGCGGATGGTTTCCGGGATCCGCACCGGCGCCAGGCTCTGGTTTTCATCACCGGTCAAGGCCGACGGTTGGCCACCGGGGCAGTCCAGCTTGACCTGAACCTGTCGCGCCGCAGACAGCGCCGGCCCGCGTCCGATTTGCATGACGCGGTAGTGGACGCGGGAGGTCCCGTTGACGATGAAACTCTCCGGTACCCGCAGGCAAATGCTTGCGCGCAGGTCCGATTCTGTAAGCAGGCGGGAGCCGACGTAGCAGTTGTCCCAGAATAATTCGACCAGATCCCCCGGATCCATGCCGGGGTAGGGCGCTACAACGACCTCCAGGTGCGCGGCGCTGGTGATATTGATGCCGCTGCTGGCCAAGGTGGGCGCGGGCAACTCAGGGGTATGCGACGTACATGTCATGGGTGTTCTCCTTGATGTCTAAACGCACTACGTTCCGGAAATATCGAAGACGTGAATAATTGCCGCGTTACTTGGTTTTAGGATGCTCGTTGATTTTTATTGAAGATAAGAAAAGCGCTTCGCCTGTTTGCGTCTAGATAAAGGTTGGAGAGTTTCAGTGTCAATAGAAGCGCTTGCGCAAAAGTTGATAATGTCAGGCTTCAGAAATGTCCTACGCATTGCTGTTAAGAATACGTTGTTCTGGTCGTACTTTTCCTCGGGCGTTGGGGTTCGAGGCTTTGCAGAGTGCGGATAGGCTGATCTCAGTCGAGGCGCGGCTGAATAACTTTCTAACTTGGCTGGATAAGTAAAAGCGGGAAGTTCACGTTTTGCTTTGAATGTGGGATGTTGCAAGTTGTCTTACTTCCATCCTTGGAAGTAACGACATTGTGCTGCTTTAGTGCGTGCCGTGTCCGGCTGAGAGGAACTTGCTGAGGAACTGTCGGGTACGCTCTTCTTTCGGTGCTTCAAACAATGCCTTGGCTTCGCCTTGTTCAACGATCACGCCTTTGTCGAAGAACACCACGCGGTTTGCCACATCCCGGGCGAAGCCCATCTCGTGGGTCACGATGACCATGGTGCGTTTTTCTTCGGCCAAGCCACGAATGGTTGCCAGTACTTCACCCACCAGTTCCGGGTCGAGGGCCGAGGTGGGCTCGTCGAAGAGGATCACCGCCGGTTCCATCGCCAGCGCCCGGGCGATTGCCACGCGCTGTTGCTGGCCACCGGACAGGCGCCTTGGATAGGCGTTTTCCTTGCCGGCCAAGCCGACTTTCGCCAACAGTTTGCGACCCAGCGCTTCGGCGTCGGCACGGGGCGTCTTTTTCACCACGATCGGGCCTTCGGTGACGTTCTCCAGCGCGGTGCGGTGGGGGAACAGATTGAAGTTCTGGAACACGAAACCGACCTGCTGGCGCAAACGACGCACCAGGCCCTGCTGCTGGTTCAAAGGGCGACTGCCATCGATCTCGATGTCGCCGACCTTGATCCGACCGCTGCTGGGCTCTTCGAGGAAATTCAGGCAGCGCAGGAAGGTCGTCTTGCCCGAACCGCTGGGGCCGATGATCGCAACCACTTCGCCTTCTTCGATCTTCAAGTCGATGCCGTTGAGCACCACCTGGCCCTTGAACTGCTTTGTCAGTTTTTCCACGACAATCATGGGTCAGGACTCCTGGTCGTGCCGATTGACCCGAGCTTCCAATACGTTCTGCAAGTGCGAAAGCACGGTGGCGAGAACCCAGTAGATCAGCGCGGCGGCAAGATACATGGTGAAGATTTCGAAGGTACGGGCGGTGATCAATTGCGCCTGACGGAACAGCTCCGGCACCTGGATAGTCGCCGCCAGCGCGGTGTCCTTGACCAGGGAGATGAAGCTGTTGCCCAGCGGTGGCAGGGCCGTACGCGCGGCTTGCGGCAAAATGGCCCGACGCAGCGTCTGGGCACGGGTCATCCCGATGCTCGCCGCCGCTTCCCACTGGCCGCGCTCGATGGAGCTGATGGCGGCCCGCAGGATCTCACAGGCATAGGCCGCCATGTTCAGCGAGAAACCGATCAGCGCCGCTGGGAGCGGGTCCAGCTCGACCCCCAGCTGCGGCAACCCGTAGTAGATCAGGAATAACTGCACGAGCAACGGCGTGCCGCGAAAGAACGACACGTAGGCGCGGGCTATCCAGTTGACCACCTTGAGACGAGACAGGCGCATCAGCGCCAGGCCGAACCCCAGCAACAAGCCGAAGAACATCCCGCCCAGGCTGAGGATGACGGTGTAATACGCGCCCTTGAGCAGGAAGGGCGCGGAGTCCAACGCGAGTTGAAGAGCTGCTTCCATTATTGGGTGACGTCAGCGTTGAAATATTTTTCCGACAGTTTTTTCAGCGTGCCGTCGGCGCGCAGTTTTTCTATGGCTTTGTTCACGGCGGCCAACAACTCAGGCTCGCCTTTGCGCAGGGCGATACCAGCCTCCTGGCGAGAGAAGGCTTCGCCGGCGGCGGTCGTGTCCTTGGCTTTCTTGGCGTATTCCAGCGCGGCGAGGCGGTCGATCAGGATGGCGTCGATGCGGCCAACGCGCAGGTCCTGGAACTTGCTCGGGTCATCTTCGTAAGTGCGTACATCGGCGGTAGGCACGTTGGCCTTGACCCACTGTTCATAGTTGGTGCCCAAGCCAACGCCGACTTTTTTACCGCCCAGGTCAGCGGCTTTCTTGATGTTCAGCTCGTCGGCTTTCTTGGTCAGGACCAGCGCTTGAATGCCGGAAACAGTGTACGGCTCCGAGAAGTCGTATTTCTTCTTGCGTTCTTCAGAAATGGTCACCTGATTGACCACAGCGTCCAGGCGCTTGGATTCCAGTGCCGCGAGGATGCCTGCCCATGGGGTGGTCTGCAGCTTGACCTTCACACCCAGCTCCTTGGCCAGGGCTTCGGAAAATTCCACTTCGAAACCGGTCAGCTTGCCGTCGGCGTCAACGAAGCTGAACGGTGGGTACGTGCCTTCCAGGCCGATCTTGATTTCACCAGCGTCCTTGATGTTTTGCAGTTGCTCACCGGCAACCGCTTGCCCCAGCAGGCCGGCGCCCAGTACCAGGCCCAGCGAACCCACCAGCAGGTTGCGACGTAATGCGGAAAAATTCATGACAAGCCCCTGTGTTTTCTTAGAAGACATCGTTGGATGGAAAGGCGTCGCCGCGCTCCGAAAAGATTGCCACATCCTGCCTTAAAGCAGCCAAGACGTCTCGCGGCAAATGCGCCTGCGGCGAGACTATAGGGTGGCTTTTATAGGTTGGAAAATAATATTAAATCCTCCCTATATAACCACATGGATTGTTTTCTGGACCTCAAAACGCCGCGTTGTAGGCAAACAATGCCGGCGCACCACCGGTGTGAAGGAAGATGATCGGGCCCTCGTCGAAGCGGTCGCGACCAATGCCGTCGAGCAGGCCCGCCATGGCCTTGCCGGTGTAGACCGGGTCCAGCAAAAGCCCTTCCTGGCTCGCCAGTAGCTTGACCGCCGCCAGCGTGCCGGCGCTGGGTTCGCCGTAGCGGGGAGCAAAGTATTCATCCCACAGGTTCACTTTGAAGGCTTGCGGGACGGCGACATCCAACAGCTGCGCCGTGCGTTCGGCCAGGCCCTGGACCTTGGGGAATTGATCTTCTTCGCTACGGGAAACCGTCACGCCAATGACCGGAAGCGCGGGCAGGCTTTCGCTCAAGGCCAGCGCCAGGCCGCTGTGGGTTCCGGCACTGCCCGAGGCCAGCACGACGGCGGCGAAATCGATACCGGTGTCCTTGATCTGTTCGGCCAGCTCCAGCCCAGCACGGACGTATCCCAGTGCGCCGAGGGCGTTCGAACCGCCAATCGGCACCAGGTAGGGTTTTTTCCCGTTGCTGCGCAGGCGGCCAGCGAGGGCCTGCAATTGATCGTCGGCGTTATCCAGGTTATCCACCAATTCGACTTTCGCGTCGAACAGGTCAAGCAGCAGTCGATTGCCGTTACCCAGGTAATTGCTGTCGTCGGTGCCGATGGGGTTTTCCAGCAGCGCCACGCAACCCAGGCCCAGCCTGGCGGCCAAGGCAGCCGTCTGGCGGACATGGTTGGACTGGATCGCGCCAGCGGTGATGAGGGTGTCGGCACCTTGGGCCAACGCGTCGGCGCCCAGGTATTCAAGCTTGCGCAGCTTGTTGCCGCCCAGTGCCAAGGGCGTCAGGTCGTCGCGCTTGATGTAGACCTCGCGGCCGAGCCATTGGGAGAGTCGTTCAAGTTTCTCCAGCGGTGTCGGATGACCGAGCAGGTCGAGACGATGAAAGCGGGACAGCTGTTCTTTGATCATGAGTCCGTACTGGTTGTAGGCGATGTCGGACTATAGGCATGTGGATATTCGGGCGGCAACCAGCAATCTTCGACCCGGCGTGAATGGAGATGAAGAAGGGTTTGTAAGCTTCCACAGGGTTCGAGGCAACACTGAACGAATGCGCGCCAGGCAACGTCATACCCAGCCATAGGCTAGTGTATGAAACGTGCCATTTAGCCCGGCGATTAGTCTCTAGTTCCCTATTCATGTTTAACTTGAACGTTCATTCAAGTTAAACCATTGGTTTGCTGCCCGCTCACAACAGGAGGCTTGCCTTTGCCGAGTCCGTTTGTACACATCGCTGCTTCGCTTCGCGAGGTGCTCTGTCGATGAGCACTTCGTCCCTCCCACCCAGCGGCCTGGTCCGCATGAATCCGCCAGTGTTTTATTTCTCGGCGACCTTCATCCTGCTGTTCGGCCTGGTTGTCATCACGCTGCCCAAGCAGGCCGGCGCGTGGCTTCTGGCGGCCCAGAACTGGGCGGCCAACACGGTCGGTTGGTATTACTTGCTGGCGATGACCCTGTATCTGATTTTCGTGGTAGTCACTGCATTGTCCGGCTACGGCAAGATCAAGCTCGGAGCCGACCACGACGAACCCGAGTTCAGTTACCTGTCCTGGGCCGGCATGTTGTTCGCCGCCGGGATCAGCATCACGTTGTTCTTCTTTTGCGTTTCGGAGCCGCTGACCCATCTGGTCCAGCCCCCCCAAGGGGAGGCCGGCACCGCCGATGCGGCGCGCCAGGCCATGCAGATCCTATTCCTGCACTGGGGCTTGCACGGCTGGGGCGTCTTTGCATTCGTCGGCATGGCCCTGGCGTACTTCGCCTACCGGCACAACTTGCCGTTGGCCTTGCGGTCGGCGTTGTACCCGCTGATCGGCAAGCGCATCAATGGCCCGATCGGTTATGCAGTGGACGGCTTCGGCATCATCGCGACCGTGTTCGGCCTGGGCGCGGACATGGGGTTTGGAGTGCTGCACCTCAATTCCGGGCTGGATTACCTGTTCGGCATCGCCCACACGCAGTGGATTCAGGTTGGCCTGATCGTACTGATGATGGGGGCGGCAATCATCGTCGCCGTGGCGGGTGTCGATAAAGGTGTGCGGGTCATGTCTGACATCAACATGCTGCTGGCCTGCGCGCTGTTGCTGTTCGTGCTGTTTGCCGGGCCGACGCAGCACCTGCTCAACACGCTGATTCAGAATTTGGGGGACTACCTCGGCGCGCTGCCGATGAAAAGTTTCGACCTGTACGCCTACAACAAGCCCAGTGACTGGTTGGGCGGCTGGACCGTTTTCTACTGGGCGTGGTGGATCGCCTGGTCGCCGTTCGTGGGGCTGTTTATCGCACGGATTTCCCGTGGCCGTACGATCCGCGAATTCGTGTTTGGCGTGCTTTTGATTCCACTGGGTTTCACCCTGGCGTGGATGTCGATCTTCGGCAACAGTGCCCTCGACCAGGTACTGAACCATGGCATGAGTGCCTTGGGCATGTCCGCCCTGGAGAACCCGTCGATGAGCCTTTACCTGCTACTGGAAACCTATCCGTGGAGCAAGACGGTGATCGCGGTCACGGTGTTTATCAGCTTCGTGTTTTTTGTCACGTCCGCCGATTCAGGCACCGTGGTGCTTTCGACATTGTCTGCCAAGGGTGGCAGCCCCGATGAAGACGGGCCGAAATGGCTGCGTGTGTTCTGGGGGGCGATGACCGCCCTGGTGACCAGTGCCTTGCTGTTTTCCGGCAGCATCGATGCGCTCAAGTCAGCGGTGGTGCTGACGTCGTTGCCGTTCTCCATGATTCTTTTGCTGATGATGTGGGGGCTGCACAAGGCGTTCTATCTCGAATCCCAGAAGCAGATTGCGCAATTGCATTCCCTCGCGCCGGTGGCGGGATCTCGCCGGGGCACGGGCGGCTGGCGCCAGCGTCTGAGCCAGGCGGTGCATTTCCCTTCCCGGGACGAGGTGTACCGTTTCCTGGACACCACGGTGCGCCCTGCCATCGAAGAAGTGAAAGCGGTGTTCGCTGAAAAAGGCCTGGCGGTGATGACCCAGCCAGACCCGGCCAACGACAGCGTCAGCCTGGAGATCGGCCACGGCGAGCAGCATCCGTTCATCTACCAGGTGCAGATGCGCGGCTACTTCACGCCGTCCTTCGCCCGGGGCGGCATGGGCTCCAAGCAAATCAACAACCGGCGTTACTACCGAGCCGAGGTGCACCTGAGCGAAGGCAGCCAGGATTACGACCTGGTGGGCTACTCCAAGGAGCAGGTCATCAACGACATCCTCGATCAGTACGAACGCCATATGCAGTTCTTGCATCTGGTGCGCTGAGCTAAGCCCAAGGACGGCGTCAACGAGCTTAGGGTCTGGCACCACCGGCCCCAACGCGAGCAGGCTCGCTCCCACAGGTCAAGGATTCCCTTGTGGGAGCGAGCTTGCTCCGGGCGGCGATCAGACCAGCCCACCATTGGCCCGCAGGATCTGCCCGTTCACCCAGCCGGCAGCCGGGCTGGCCAGGAAAGACACGATGCTGGCAATGTCTTCCGGCTGGCCGAGGCGCTCCAAGGGCGGCATCTTCGCGTAGTGCTGCACCTGCTCTTCGCTTTTTCCGTGCATGAACAGCTCGGTGGCGACCGGCCCCGGGGCCACGGCATTGACCGTGATCTGTCGACCGCGCAGTTCCTTGGCAAACACCTGGGTCAGCGACTCCACCGCGGCCTTGCTGGCGATGTACACCGAATAGCCAGGCAGGTTCAGGCCCACGGTGCTGCTGGAAAAATTCACGATGCGGCCGCCGTCGTTCAGCCGGGTCGCGGCTTCGCGCAAGGTGTTGAACGTGCCCCGGGTATTGATTGCAAACGTGCGGTCGAACAGCTCATCGCTGTGCTGTGCCAAGGGCATGACCTGGAGGATGCCGGCGTTGTTGATCAACACATCGATCTTGCCCAGCTGTGCTTCGACTTCATCGAACATCCGGCTGACATCGGCGGCAACCGACACGTCGGCCTTCACCGCTATGGCCTGGTGACCGGCCTGGCGCAACTGCACGACCAGCCTGGAGGCTTCGGTGGCACTGCTGGCGAAGTTGACGGCGACGGCGAAACCGTCAGTGGCCAGTTGCTTGGCAATCTCTGCACCGATGCCGCGCGAGGCGCCGGTGACAATGGCAACTTTGGAGTTTGGAACAGTCATGGCAAGAATCCCCTGAGATGTCGTGGTAGGTTGAAGCCAGATTCACATGTTTACTCTTGGCGATAAATGCACGAAAGTTGCCTTGACTGTTCAATATCTCTCAACAATCAGGGCGCAGGATTCCGATGGATCAGGTCAAGGCCATGCGGGTATTTGTCCGCATATACGAGCGCAGCAGTTTCACCCTGGCCGCTGAAGATTTGAGCATGCCCCGGGCGACGCTGACCCACACGCTCAATCAGTTCGAGGCCTGGTTGGGGGTGCGTTTGCTGGAGCGCAGCACCCGCAAGGTACGCCCGACCCTTGATGGCGAAGCCTATTACCCGCGATGCGTGCAGTTGCTGGCCGAGCTGGAGGAAGCCGAACTGGCGTTTCGCGGCGTGGCGCCCAAAGGCAAGCTGAGGGTGGACCTGCACGGAACCCAGGCGCGATATTTCGTGATCCCGGCGCTGCCGCAATTCATGGCTCGCTACCCCGAAATAGAATTGTTCATCAGCGAGGCGGATCGTTTCGTCGACCTGATTGCCGAAGGCGTTGATTGCGTCGTGCGTTCCGGCACGTTGGCGGATTCGTCATTGATTGGCCGGCGCGTCGCCAATCTTCGGCAGATCACTTGCGCCAGTCCTGCTTACCTTCGCCGGCACGGTGAGCCGAAAAGCCTCGCGGATCTGAAACATCACAAAGCGGTGAATTACGTCTCGCGCAGTACCGGCAAGCTGTATCCGTTCGAGTTCATGGTCGAGGGCGAACTCAAGGAAGTGCCGATCGGGGGCACGTTGTCAGTGTCCGGCGCGGAAATCTACGCCGCGTCGGCCATCGCCGGGATGGGCCTGATCCAGTGCCCGCATTACCGGATGGAGGAGCCGATCCGGCAGGGTCTGATCCAGGAAGTCCTCGCCGCGACTCCACCACCTTCCATGCCAGTGTCGGTGCTCTATCCGCACAACCGACACATGTCGCCACGGGTGCGAGTGTTCGTGGATTGGGTGGCCCAGGTGTTTGCGCAGGCGCGTTAAGGCTTGGCTATCGAGCCCTGTGGGCGCGAGCTTGCTCGCGATGAGGCCATACCTGTCGATGATTTGTTGGCAGATCCACCGCTATCGTCGGATCGCCGCCCGGAGCAAGCTCGCTCCACACCTGCCATGCGAACTTTCGGCCTGACCGATGCGTCTGTGAAATGTTAGCTTCTGCCACTCGCCGTTCGCACAGAGAGCCTTTTCGATGACCTACACCGCTGCGCAAAACCGCTACGAGTCCATTCCCTATCGCCGCGTCGGGCGCAGCGGGCTGGTGCTTCCGGCCCTGTCACTCGGCTTGTGGCACAACTTCGGCGACAGTACGCCGATCGATACTCAGCGAGCCTTGCTGCGCACGGCATTCGACCTGGGCATCAACCATTTCGACCTCGCCAACAACTACGGCCCGCCCTACGGCAGCGCCGAAATCAATTTCGGTCGGCTGTTGCGTGAAGATTTCAAGCAGTACCGCGATGAACTGATCATCTCCAGCAAGGCCGGCTGGGACATGTGGCCCGGCCCTTATGGACAGGGCGGCGGTTCGCGCAAATACGTGCTCGCCAGCCTCGACCAGAGCCTGCAACGCTTGGGCGTGGATTACGTGGACATTTTCTACTCCCACCGTTTCGATCCCGACACGCCACTGGAGGAAACAGCCAGCGCCCTCGCCACAGCCGTTCAACAGGGCAAGGCTTTGTACATAGGCATCTCTTCGTATTCGGGCGTGAAGACCCGGGAAATGGCCGCGCTGCTCAAGGAATGGAAAGTCCCGCTGCTGATCCACCAGCCGGCCTACAACCTGCTCAATCGCTGGGTGGAAAAAGACCTGCTGGACGCTACCGAGGAGCTCGGCACTGGCGTCATCGCTTTCACGCCGCTGGCCCAGGGACTGCTGACCGACAAGTATCTCAAGGGCATTCCGGCCGATGCGCGGGTGAATCGTCCGGGCGGTGGCTCGTTGCAAGCGTCGCATCTGTCGGATGAAAATATCGCCCACGTCCGCGCCCTCAACGAAATCGCCCAGCGTCGCGGCCAAAGCCTGGCTCAAATGGCCCTGGCCTGGACGCTGCGCGATCCACGTGTCACCTCGGCCCTGATCGGCGCGAGCCGGCCGGAGCAGATCGTCGAGAACGTCGGGGCGTTGCAGAACCTCAACTTCAGCGCCGAGGAACTGGCCGAGATCGACCGGTTTGCCCAGGAGGGTGGGATTAACCTGTGGGAGAAGCCTTCGACAGCGGAGTAACACCGAACACCCCTGTGGCGAGGGAGCTTGCTCCCGCTGGGCCGCGAAGCGGCCCCAAACCCATTCAACGCTGCGTATCAGGAAAAGCAGTGGGACAGGTTTTGCGACTGCTGCGCAGTCGAGCGGGAGCAAGCTCCCTCGCCACGGGGATATGCGTTACCCCGGAAAACCATTCGGGCAAGGCACTCACCTGAAAAACGGCACATCCCCCAACACCGTCGCCCGGTGCATCACGCGCCGGGCGGGACGGTAGTCGTCCACGGCGAAATGCTGGGTCACGCGCTTATCCCAGAACGCCACGTCGTTGGCCTGCCAGCGCCAACGAACGGTGAACTCCGGTCGGGTGGCGTGGGCGAACAGCAGTTTCAGGATCGCCTCGCTTTCGGTTTCCGATAGCTCGTTGATTCGGGTGGTAAAGCCTTCGTTGACGAACAGCGAGCGGCGGCCGCTCACTGGATGAGTACGTATTACTGGATGGGACAACGGCGGGTTCTTGCGCCGAGCTTCCTCCCAACGCACCAGGTCTTCAGGCGAGTTGCCGAAGCGCTCCAGCGGAAATGAACGGGTGAAATCGTGGGTCGCTGTCAGACCTTCCAGCAAACTTTTCAACGGCGCCGACAACGCTTCGTAGGCTGCAATGCCGCTGGCCCATAACGTGTCGCCGCCAAACGCCGGCAGCAGCTTGGCGCTGAGCACCGCGCCCAGGGCGGGTGTCGGCAAGAAGGTCACGTCGGTGTGCCACACCGCGTTATCGCGAACATCGGTGACGGCGGTGTCGAGCACCAGCACTTCAGGCTGCTCCGGTATGTTGGGGTAGATCGGATGGATGTGCAGGTCACCGAAATACGCCGCGAAACGTGCCTGTTGCGGTGGTTCGATCGGCTGGTCGCGGAAAAACAGTACCTGATGTTCCAGCAATGCCTGCTCGACGAAATCCCGGTCTTGCGGACTCAGCGGTTGGCTGATGTCGATCCCGTTGATCTGCGCGCCGAGGGCAATGCTTAAAGGGGTAATGGTCGGGCGGCTCATTTTGATTCTCTCGGATGGGCGCCGAATGGTCGGCGTGGTCATTGCGTATCAGTGAGCCTGGCCGTGCCATGGCACCAGTTTGCGTTGCAGGGCGCGCAGGCCCATCTCCATGGCGAAGGCGATCACTGCGATCACCAGGATTCCCAGAACCACGACATCGGTGACCAGGAATTGCGCCGCCGACTGCACCATGAATCCCAGGCCGCTGGTGGCTGCGATCAGTTCAGCGGCGACCAGCGTCGACCAACCCACGCCCAGGCCGATGCGAATGCCGGTAAGAATGTCGGGCAAGGCGCTGGGTACGATCACATGACGAATCAATTGCCTCCGCGAGGCGCCCAGGGACTGCGCGGCGCGCAATCTGGCCGGGTCGACGGTGCGCACGCCGGTGGCCGTAGCGATGGCGATCGGGGCGAAGATCGCCAGGTAGATCAGCAGGACTTTCGACAGCTCGCCGATGCCGCACCAGATCACGATCAGCGGCAAGTAAGCCAGGGGAGGGATCGGCCGATAGAACTCGATCAGCGGATCGAGCACGCCACGGGCAATACGATTGGCGCCGATGGCGATGCCCACCGGCACCGCTGTCAGCACCGCGAACAACAGGCCCAGGCCAATCCGGCCGAGGCTTGCGCCCAGGTGTTGCCAGAGTGTCGAGTCCATGTAGCCGCTGGTTGCCAGCAGCCAACCCTTCTGCAGC
Organism: Pseudomonas sp. E102; assembly: GCF_052660185.1. Classification (NCBI taxonomy): domain Bacteria; kingdom Pseudomonadati; phylum Pseudomonadota; class Gammaproteobacteria; order Pseudomonadales; family Pseudomonadaceae; genus Pseudomonas; species Pseudomonas sp. E102. The sequence continues at coordinate 4,663,590 of NZ_CP084025.1, read as the reverse complement.
ACGGCGAAGGGCGGCGGCAGGAACAGCGGTTCGATCAGCCCGGTGGCGGTGATCGCCCACCAGAGAAACAGCAACACCACCAATGTCAGGCCGCTGATCCAGCGTGTGCTCAGCCTGCGTCGAGCGGGTGCGGCCGCGTGCGAATTCACGGCATCGCCGGCCACGGCTGGAATTTCATAGCTGCTCATGCGCGCTCCTGTTGTCGAGTGGCGCTGCGTTGGGAAAACACTCTGGCGAGCACGTGCTCGCGGGTCTCGATGAAGCGTGGATCGGACTTGATCGACCGGGCCGATTCGCCAGCGCCGTAGCGGTGGCCGAAATCCAGGCTCAGCCGCTCGACGATCCGCCCGGGATCGGGCGCCAGCAAAATCAGATCGGTCGCCAGGAACACGGCTTCTTCAATGTCGTGGGTAATCAGGAACACCGGTTTGGCGGTGCGCTGCCAGACCTGCAGCAGCAGTTCCTGCATCTGCTCGCGGGTGAAGGCGTCCAGGGCTCCGAACGGTTCGTCCATCAACAGTATCCGTGGATCGGCCGCCAGCGCGCGGGCCAGGCCGACGCGTTGCTTCTGACCGCCAGACAGCTGCCAGACGCGACGCTTTTCGAACCCGGCCAGGTCCACCAAGGCAAGCATTTCCCGGGCGCGAGCCTCGCGTTTTTCTCTCGCGAGCCCGGCCAGTTCAAGGCCAAACCCGACGTTTGCCAGCACGTCCTGCCAAGGCAGCAACGCATCGTCCTGGAACACCACGCCACGTTCGGCGCCCGGGCCTGACACTGGCACGCCGTCCAAGGTGATTTGTCCGGCGCTGGGCTCGACGAACCCGGCAATCAGGTTCAGCAACGACGTCTTGCCACTGCCGGATGGCCCGAGGGCGACCAGCAACTGCTGTGGGCCCAGGGTCAACGAAATATCCGTCAGTACCGGTTTCGTGGCGCCGGGGTACTGTGCGCTGATGCGCTCCAGCTGTAGCAAGGCCATCTCGGTGTCTCCTTTTTGATCAGCGAGTGATGTATTTGGCGCTGACGTACGGTGCGTAATCCGGCAGTACGGCTTCGACCTTGCCTTGCTCCTTGAGGAACGCGGCGGTGTCGGTTATCGCCTGGGTGGTTGGGGCGCCGAGGCTCAGCACCTGGTCTGCGGCCAGGGGGAATACGTTGCCTTGCAACAACAGCGGGATATCGCTGGCCTTGGCCCCGGATAGCTTCACCAGCTTGTCGATGTTGGACGCATCGGCCAGCCAGGCTTGTGGGTCCTTGCGGTACTGGGCATAGGCATCCAGGGTGACTTTTGCGAAAGCCGTGACGATTTCAGGGTGCTGCTGGGCGAAGTCCTTGCGCACGATCCATGCGTCGAAGGTCGGTGCGCCAAATTGCGCCAGTTCCGCAGAGGTAATCAGCACCTTGCCGTTTTCCTTGGCCACGCCCAGGGCTGGGTCCCAGACGTAGGTGGCGTCGATGTCGCCGCGTTTCCACGCCGCGATGATGGCCGGTGGGGCGAGGTTGAGCACGGTGACTTTCGATGGGTCGATATTCCAGTGTTTCAGCGCGGCGAGCAGGCTGTAATGGCCGGTGGAAACAAACGGCACGGCGATCTTCTTGCCGATCAGGTCTTGCGGGGTCTTGATGCCGGAGCCGTCACGGGCCACCAAGGCTTCGGCGGCGCCGATCTGCGTCGCGATGAGGAATGTTTCTACTGGCACCTTACGAGTGATCGCGGCGGTCAGCGGGCTGGAGCCGAGGTAGCCGATCTGCACATCGCCCGAGGCGATGGCGGCGATGATATCGGCACCGTTGTCGAACTTGCGCCAGGCGATCTTGGCCTGGGTGGCTTTTTCATACGCGCCATCGGCTTGGGCGACTTTCGCCGGGTCCACGGTGGTCTGGTAGGCGACGGTCAGGTCGGTTGCCTGAGCGAAAAAACTCGCCGCGGCCAGGGAGGCGGCTGCGAGAAGGCGAAGGGGGAAACTCAAAGACATGGTAAAGCTCCTCAACAAGCCGCCGGAGAGTCGGCGTTGGAGGAGACTAAATGATCTAAGAACTATAAAATAAATAACTTTTTCGCATTAGCTTATCTGCGAAAAAGTCTATCGAGAAGCCACGAAACCCCTGTGGCAAGGAAGCAAGCTCCCTCGCCACAGAATGTTCTTGCCAGCGGCGAATCAGTTACTGATCGCTAGAATGCTCGCCTGGTACGACCCCACGAACACGTCGAAATCACCCACTTCGTTCTGCTCCAACTCGGTTTGCTGGACCAGGGATCGCCGAGCATTTTCCTCGAAGGCAATTATTTCATCGGCCGACAGTGGCTCTGCGCGGAAAAACTCGGCGTGGGCCTTGCTCTGGCGCAGGGAGAACTGGGCGAAGCTTTCCTTGTGTTCGGCCATGGCCGCCAGTACCCGGGCGGATGGCGTGAGGGATGGGTCGCGGACTTTTGCCAGTTGGGCGTCCAGCGCCTGGCGGTGGTCATCACCACCTTGGCTTTGGTCGAGCAGTGCCGCCAGCGGGGCGATCTTGTCCAGCAATTCCAGGGCCCAGGCTTGCATGTCCACCGATTCACCCTGGCGCTGCAATTGCAGGCCTGGCTTGCGGCCTTCCTTGACCACCGTCAGGAAGTTGCTGGTGGCGTTGCTGCACTCGTTGTTTTCCAATTGCGGGCTGTCGTCGAGGCCGCAATACAAGAGGAACGCATCGAGGAACCGCGATTCGGTCAGGTCGATGCCCATCGGCAAGAACGGGTTGATGTCCAGGCAACGTACTTCGACGTACTGGATGCCACGGGCCATCAGCGCCTGGATCGGTCGCTCCCCGGTGTAGGTCACGCGCTTGGGGCGGATGTTGGAGTAGTACTCGTTTTCGATCTGCAGGATGTTGGTGTTGAGCTGCACCCATTCGCCGTTCTGGTGAGTGCCAATCTCGACATACGGCGCATACGGCGTTGCCACAGCCTTGCGCAGGCTATCGGTATAGCTTGCCAGGTCGTTGTAGCAAGGCGTCAGGCCGGCCTGGGCGTTGCTCTGGTAACCCAAGTCGCTCATGCGCAGGCTGGTGGCGTAGGGCAGGTACAAGGTGTCCGGGTCCAATTGTTCCAGCTGATGCGGTCGGCCACGCAGGAAACCGGCGTCGAGGGCCGGCGAGGCGCCGAACAGGTACATCAATAGCCAGCTGTAGCGCCGGAAATTGCGGATCAGGGCGATATAGGCCGACGACTGGAAATCCCGGTCGCTCAGATCGCTGGCTTCGTCCTGGCGCAGCAGGGGCCAGAGCTTTTCCGGCAGGGAAAAGTTGTAGTGGATCCCGGCGATGCATTGCATGGTCTTGCCGTAACGCAGGGCCAGACCCTTGCGATAGACATACTTGAGCCGACCGATGTTCGAGGTGCCGTAATAGGCGATCGGAATCTCCTCCTCAGCCGGCAGCGGACACGGCATCGAAGGGCTCCACAGGTATTCGTCGCCGAGCTTGCTGTAGACAAACCGGTGGATCCTGTCGAGGCTGCGCAGGGTATCAGCCGGGTTGGCCAGGGCCGGCGTGATGAATTCCAGCAGCGACTCGGAATAGTCGGTGGTGATCTGTTCGTTGGTCAGCGCCGAGCCCAGGGCTTGCGGGTGCGGCGTCTGCGCCAGGCGCCCGTTGTCGGTGACACGCAGGCATTCACGTTCGATACCGTGCAGGCACTGCTCGAGCAGAGAGAGGTTGGCGCGCTCGCCGAGCAGGGCCAGGCGGCGGTTTAAAAGGTCGCTCAAGTTGAATTCCTTCACGCGTCAGTCGCCCCAATATGGGGGTGGGCAAGACGGTCTACAAGGGTGAAGTTAAAACTGGCGTTTTCGCCTGGTTTACATACGGTCAAAGAAGATCGCCGCTGTCCCTCGTGGGAGCGAGCTTGCTCGCGATAGCGGTATATCAGTCAACTAAATGTGACAGGTCCATCGCCATCGCGAGCAAGCTCGCTCCCACAGGAAAGCCCGACACCGCATTCGTGGCGTCGAAATTAACTCAAATCGATGACCAGGAGCTATAGGACAGCGAACGTGCCTTGCGCTTTTGCGACCAGCTTGTCGCCTTGCATCACATCGGCCTCGACCACCAATGTGCGCCGGCCCGGGTGGATGACCCGGGCGGTGCACAACACCTCGCCGTCGGACACGGCGCGGATGTAGTTGATCTTGCATTCGATGGTCGCAGACTGCTGGTCGAAGCCATGGACACTGGAGCAGGCCAGGCCCATGGCGATGTCCACCAGGCTGAACAGCGCGCCACCGTGCAGCTTGCCGCCGCGATTACGCAATTCGGGGGCCAGGTCCAGGGTGACTTGCGCCACCCCGTCCCCAACGCTGTGCAAACGGCAGCCGAGCAGCTTGAAAAACGCGCTCTCCACCAACCCGGCTGGCGCGTCCATCAGCGTTTCTTCAATTGCTTGGCGTTGGCGAACAGCGAGGCCATGGCGTTGTTCGCCGGGGCCGCCGTGGCGGTTTCCTTGCGGGGCGCGGTGTTCTGCGACTGGCGTGGGGCGGCGCCTGGGCGAGCACCGCGGGCACCGTCGACCTTCTCACCCGGCGTGTCACTCATGCGCATCGACAGGCCAACGCGTTTGCGCGGGATATCGACTTCCATGACCTTCACTTTCACCACGTCGCCGGCCTTCACGGCTTCGCGCGGGTCCTTGATGAATTTTTCCGACAGTGCCGAGATGTGTACCAGGCCGTCCTGGTGCACGCCGATATCAACGAACGCGCCGAAGTTGGTCACGTTGGTGACCACGCCTTCGAGGATCATGCCCGGTTGCAAGTCCTTGAGGTCTTCGACGCCTTCCTGGAATTCGGCGGTCTTGAACTCCGGACGCGGGTCGCGGCCCGGCTTCTCCAGCTCTTGCAGAATGTCGGTCACGGTGGGCAGGCCGAAGGTTTCGTCGGTGAATTTCTTCGGGTCCAGGCGCTTGAGGAACGCGGCGTCGCCGATCAGCGAGCGGATGTCGCGGTCGGTCTGGGCGGCGATGCGTTGCACCAGCGGATACGCTTCCGGGTGGACCGCCGAGGAGTCGAGCGGGTTGTCGCCGTTCATGACGCGCAGGAAGCCGGCGGCTTGTTCGAAGGTTTTTTCACCCAGGCGCGGGACTTTCTTCAACGCGGCGCGGGTCTTGAACGCGCCATGTTCGTCACGGTGGGTGACAATGTTCTGCGCGAGTGTCGCGTTCAGGCCGGAAATCCGCGCCAGCAGTGCCACCGAAGCGGTGTTCACGTCCACACCCACGGCGTTCACGCAATCCTCCACCACGGCGTCCAGGCCACGGGCCAGTTTCAGTTGGGACACGTCGTGCTGGTATTGACCGACACCGATGGATTTCGGATCGATCTTCACCAGTTCCGCCAGTGGGTCCTGCAGGCGACGGGCGATCGACACCGCGCCACGGATCGACACGTCCAGGTCCGGGAATTCCTTCGAAGCCAGTTCCGACGCCGAATAAACAGAAGCACCGGCTTCGGAGACCATGACCTTGGTCATTTTCATGGCCGGGTATTTCTTGATCAGTTCCGCTGCCAGCTTGTCGGTCTCGCGGCTGGCGGTGCCGTTGCCGATAGCGATCAGGTCCACCGAATGCTTGGCGCACAGGGCGGCGAGCACCGCGAGGGTCTGGTCCCATTTGTTGTGCGGCACGTGCGGGTAGACCGTGGCGTGGTCCAGCAACTTACCGGTTGAATCGACGACCGCTACCTTGCAACCGGTGCGCAGGCCCGGGTCCAGGCCCAGGGTGGCGCGGGGGCCGGCCGGCGCGGCCAACAGCAGGTCGTGCAGGTTGTGGGCGAATACGTTGATCGCCTCGGTCTCGGCGTTATCGCGCAACTCACCGAGCAAGTCGGTTTCCAGGTGGGTATAGAGCTTGACCTTCCAGGTCCAGCGCACCACCTCGGCCAGCCATTTGTCGGCGGCGCGGTTCTGGTTCTGGATGCCGAATTGCTGGGCGATCATGCCTTCGCACGGATGCATGGTGCCGGGCAGTTCTTCGCCAACCTTCAGTGCGGAGCTGAGAATGCCTTCGTTGCGGCCACGGAAAATCGCCAGGGCACGGTGGGACGGCATGCTCTTGAGCGGTTCGTCGTGCTCGAAGTAGTCGCGGAACTTGGCGCCTTCCTCCTCTTTGCCGGCGATGACGCGGGCACTGAGGGTCGCCTCCTGCTTGAGGAAGTTACGCAGCTTTTCCAGCAGGTTGGCGTCTTCGGCGAAACGCTCCATGAGGATGTACTTGGCGCCTTCCAGCGCGGCCTTTACGTCCGCCACGCCTTTTTCCGCATCGATAAAACGCGCGGCTTCGGTTTCCGGGGCGAGAGTCGGGTCGTTGAACAGGCCGTCGGCCAGCTCGCCGAGGCCGGCTTCCAGGGCGATCTGGCCCTTGGTGCGGCGCTTTTGCTTGTAGGGCAGGTACAAGTCTTCGAGGCGGGTCTTGGTGTCGGCCAGCTTGATGTCGCGTTCGAGTTGCGGGGTCAGCTTGCCCTGCTCCTGGATGCTCGCCAGGATGCTGATGCGCCGTTCGTCGAGTTCACGCAGGTAGCGCAGGCGCTCTTCCAGATGACGCAATTGAGTGTCATCGAGGCTGCCTGTCACTTCTTTCCGGTAACGGGCGATGAAAGGGACCGTGGAGCCTTCATCGAGTAGCGCGACGGCCGCTTCGACCTGTTGTGGGCGGACGCCGAGCTCCTCGGCGATGCGGCTGTTGATGCTGTCCATAAAACCACCTGACAAATTGTGAAATCAGGCTCGCCACCGCAGAAGCCGGGCTCGGCGAGACTGGTTGAGCGGCCTGGCGTGCGCCGCTGCCTGGGTCAAAAGGCTGCCTGTTAACCCGTGAAATCAAAAAAATGCTGCCTGGCCAGGGGGAAAAAGTGTTTCGCCGGTGTAACGATCCGGCCCTGTCCTGGCACAAAGGCCGCGCATTATAACCAGCGTTCCACCGTTAGGGTGCGTCGCGCCCGTGGGCTTGATCAGCGGATTGCTGGAGATAGGCGAAAAATCTGCTAACAATGCACACGGTACGCACAACGGCAGCTAGGCCATAATGCGCGCCGAGATCAAAGGAGCTTCCTATGAGCAGCACCGCACAAACTGCTGAAGGCGAAAAAATTCTGATTGTTGACGACGATCCAGGGCTGAGCAGCCTGCTGGAGCGCTTTTTCGTCAGCAAGGGTTACCGAGCCCGCACTGTACCGAACACGGAGCAAATGGACCGTCTGTTGGCCCGTGAGGTTTTCAACCTCGTCGTCCTCGACCTGATGCTGCCCGGTGAAGACGGCTTGACCGCCTGTCGTCGCCTGCGCGGCGCGAACAACCAGATCCCGATCATCATGCTGACCGCCAAGGGCGACGAGCTGAGCCGTATCAAGGGCCTTGAACTGGGCGCCGACGATTACCTGGCCAAGCCGTTCAATCCGGACGAGCTGATGGCGCGGGTCAAGGCAGTCTTGCGTCGCCAGTCGGCGCCGGTGCCGGGCGCGCCGGGCAGCGAAGACGAAAGCGTCACCTTCGGCGACTATGAACTGTCGCTGGCCACCCGCGAGCTCAAGCGCGGCGACGAGGTACACATGCTCACCACCGGTGAGTTTGCGGTCCTCAAGGCTTTGGTGATGAACGCTCGCCAGCCGCTGACCCGAGACAAGCTGATGAATTTGGCCCGTGGCCGGGAATGGGATGCGCTGGAGCGTTCCATCGACGTGCAGATTTCCCGCTTGCGCCGGATGATCGAGCCCGATCCATCCAAGCCGCGTTATATCCAGACCGTCTGGGGCGTAGGCTACGTATTCGTGCCGGATGGCGCCGCCAGCAAGTGATCGGCGATTTGTAGGAGCGGGAAGCCTGGTTGATTGAAGTCTTTTCCAGGCGACTCGCGGTCCGTCATTGTGCGAGCATCGCTCGCTCCTGCAAGTGTGTAGCGGCTATTCATGAAAACCCCCGTTTGGTTCCCCCAGAGTTTCTTTTCCCGCACCCTCTGGCTGGTGCTCATCGTCGTGCTTTTTTCCAAGGCGCTGACGTTGGTCTACCTGCTGATGAACGAAGACGTGCTGGTGGACCGCCAATACAGTCACGGCGTTGCCTTGACATTGCGGGCCTACTGGGCGGCCGACGAAACCAATCGAGCAAAGATTGCCGAGGCGGCAACATTGATCCGGGTGGTCGGAGCCGGCGTGCCGGAAGGCGAGCAGCACTGGCCATACAGCGAGATCTATCAGCGGCAGATGCAGGCCGAGTTGGGCGCCGACACCGAGGTGCGATTGCGCATGCACTCGCCGCCGGCATTGTGGGTGCGCGCGCCAAGCCTTGGGGATGGTTGGCTGAAGGTTCCGCTGTACCCCCATCCATTGCGGGGCCAGAAGATCTGGAACGTGCTGGGCTGGTTCCTGGCGATCGGCCTGCTTTCAACGGCTTCGGCGTGGATCTTCGTCAGCCAGCTCAACCAACCGCTCAAACGCCTCGTGTACGCCGCCCGGCAATTGGGCCAGGGGCGTAGTGTACGGTTGCCGATCAGCGATACGCCCAGCGAGATGACCGAGGTGTACCGAGCGTTCAACCAGATGGCCGAAGATGTCGAGCAGGCCGGACGCGAGCGTGAGCTGATGCTTGCAGGGGTCTCCCATGACTTGCGCACGCCCCTGACCCGGTTGCGGTTATCGCTGGAGTTGATGGGCGAGCACACCGACCTGACTGATGAAATGGTCCGCGATATCGAAGACATGGACGCGATTCTTGACCAGTTCCTGGCATTCATTCGCGACGGTCGTGATGAGTCGGTGGAAGAAGTCGATCTCAGCGACCTGGTTCGGGAGGTGGCTGCACCCTATAACCAGAACGAAGAGAAGGTCCACCTGCGCCTGGAGCCGATCCAGCCGTTCCCGCTACGTCGCGTATCGATGAAGCGCCTGCTGAACAACCTGATCGGCAACGCCCTGAACCATGCAGGCACCGGTGTGGAAGTGGCCGCCTACGTTTCGGGCGATACCAGCGCGCCCTACGTCGTGCTGAGCGTCATGGACCGAGGCGCCGGCATCGATCCGTCGGAATTGGAGGCCATTTTCAATCCGTTCACCCGAGGCGATCGCGCCCGGGGGGGAAAGGGCACGGGACTGGGCCTGGCGATCGTCAAGCGCATCGCCTCGATGCACGGCGGCAACGTCGAGCTGCGCAATCGCGTGGGCGGCGGACTGGAAGCGCGGGTGCGGCTGCCGTTGGGCTTGATGTTGCCTCGGGATGCGGTGTAGCGGAATCGCTCGGAAGGCGCAAAACCTGTGGGAGCGAGCTTGCTCGCGATGCGGTGGCTCAGCCAAATTTATGTTGGCTGACACACCGTCATCGCGAGCAAGCTCGCTCCCACAGTAATTTATAAATGGATTACCCCTTGCCCTTGGTCCGGGTCATGTTCGGCCCGCCGTTTTTCTCCAAGTGCTCGATGATGATCCCTGCCACGTTCTTGCTGGTGGTGGTCTCGATGCCTTCCAGGCCTGGCGAGGAGTTGACTTCCATCACCAGCGGTCCGTGATTGGAGCGCAGGATGTCCACGCCAGCCACCGCCAGCCCCATGACCTTGGCTGCCCGCAGGGCGGTCATGCGCTCTTCCGGCGTGATCTTGATCAGGCTTGCGCTGCCGCCGCGATGCAGGTTGGAGCGAAACTCCCCTGGCTTGGCCTGGCGCTTCATCGACGCGATTACTTTGTCGCCGACCACGAAGCAACGAATGTCCGCGCCCCCGGCTTCCTTGATGTATTCCTGGACCATGATGTTCTGCTTCAGGCCCATGAATGCTTCGATCACCGACTCCGCCGCCGTTGCGGTTTCGCACAGCACCACGCCAATGCCCTGGGTGCCCTCCAATACCTTGATAACCAGAGGCGCGCCATTGACCATGGCGATCAGGTCGGGAATGTCATCTGGAGAGTGGGCGAAGCCGGTCACGGGCAAGCCGATGCCACGCCGAGACAGCAATTGCAGCGAGCGCAGCTTGTCTCGCGAGCGGGCAATCGCAACGGACTCATTGAGGGGATACACCCCCATCATTTCGAACTGGCGCAATACCGCGCAACCGTAGAAGGTCACCGACGCGCCGATACGCGGGATCACCGCATCGAAGCCTTCCAGCGGCTTGCCGCGGTAATGGATTTGCGGTTTGTGGCTGGCAATGTTCATGTAGGCGCGCAGGGTATCGATCACCACCATTTCATGGCCACGCTCGGTCCCGGCCTCGACCAGGCGGCGGGTGGAATACAGACGCGGGTTTCGCGACAGCACAGCGATCTTCATGCAACACCTGTGGCAGAGGTAGTGGATACCGGGAATGCCGGCTTGTCTTGAACGTATTTGATGCCTGGATTGACCACCAACTGGCCGTCGATCAAGGCCTTGGAACCCAGCAACAGGCGATAACGCATGGATTTGCGGCAGGCGAGGGTGAATTCGACCCGCCAGAACCGATCGCCCAACGCCAGCGTGGTGCTGATCACATAGCGGACCTGGGCGTGGCCGTTGGAGCTCTTGATGGTCTTGCGCGCCACCAAGGGTGCTTCGCAGCGGCGATGGCGCAGTTGCACGACGGTGCCGAGGTGCGCGGTGAAGCGCACCCATTTTTCGCCGTCACGCTCGAATGGCTCGATGTCGGTGGCGTGCAGGCTCGAGGTGCTGGCGCCGGTGTCGATTTTTGCCCGTAGCCCGGCGACTCCCAGATCAGGGAGCGCCACCCACTCGCGCAGACCGACAACGGTCAGATGGTCGAAAGTCTTCAATAAAAAACAACCTGAAATTGGCGCATCGGATTGCGGGCCCCGCGAATCGCGGTATTCACGCAGAATAATCACAAAATGACGACAGTTATCTACGTACTTGTTTGCATGTGTAACCGATGCCGACGCATGCCATGCGGACAGGCGGTTCGGCGGGCATTCTATCCGTCGGGACGGATTCGTGCGCCCGACAAAAACGGTAGTACAGTTCCAGCCATAGGTTAGAAAGAGGAATCCAAGTGGCACAAAAAAGCGAAGAGGATGACAAGGTCCGTCTCGATAAATGGTTGTGGGCGGCACGATTCTATAAAACCCGTGCCTTGGCCAAGGCTGCCATTGAAAGCGGCAAGGTCCATCACCGGGGCGAACGATGCAAGCCTGGCAAAGAGCCACGTATCGGTGATGAATACGTCATTCGAACAGGCTTCGACGAAAAAACGGTGGTCGTCGAAGCTTTGTCCATCGTGCGTCGCGGCGCGCCGCAGGCTCAAACGCTATACCGCGAGACCGAAGCCAGCGTCGCCAAGCGCGAAGCGGCAGCCGCCCAACGCAAGGCCGGTGCCCTGGGTGTGAGCACCGATGGCAAGCCCAGCAAGAAACAACGGCGAGACCTGTTCAAGTTCCATGGGAGCAACAGCGAGTAAAGCATCGGCCACACCGGAGCTTGCTCCCGCTGGGCTGCGTAGCGGCCCCAGAATCTTGCGGTCGCTACGCAACCGAGCGGGAGCAAGCTCCCTCGCCACAACAGCGCTGCACATGCGGATAGATGTTCAGTCTTCCCACAAAGCAAAATCATGGCTTGCTTGGAACCCATCCTGAATGCCCATAAAATGCCAGCCATCCATTGCCATCACCTCAGAACCAGACTCCTATGACTGATTTACCGGATACCGACTACACCCAACGTTTCATCTTCGATGACAGCGACGCCCGTGGCGAGCTGGTAGCGTTGGAGCGTAGCTACGCCGAAGTCCTCGCCAAGCACCCCTATCCGGAGCCGGTCGCGCAGTTGCTCGGCGAGTTGATGGCCGCCGCGGCGCTGCTGGTGGGTACCTTGAAATTCGATGGCTTGTTGATTCTCCAGGCCCGTTCCGAAGGCCCGGTGCCATTGTTGATGATCGAGTGTTCGAGCGAGCGTGAGATCCGAGGCCTGGCCCGTTATCACGCCGAGCAGATCGCCCCCGACGCGACACTCTCCGACCTGATGCCCAATGGCGTTTTGGCCCTGACGGTCGACCCGAGCCATGGCAAGCGCTACCAAGGCATTGTCGATCTCGACGGCGCAACGCTGGCCGAGTGCTTCACCAACTACTTCGTCATGTCCCAGCAGACCAACACACGCTTCTGGCTGTACGCCGACGGGCGGCGTGCCCGTGGCCTGCTGTTGCAGCAATTGCCGGCCGACCGCATTCGTGATTCGGAAGAACGTGATGCCAGCTGGCAACACGTCACCGCTCTCGCCAGCACCTTGAGCGCCGATGAGCTGCTGGGCCTGGACAACGAAACCATCCTGCATCGCCTCTACCACGAAGAACAGGTTCGCCTGTTCGAAGGCCAGCCGTTACGCTTCAAATGCAGTTGCTCCCGTGAACGTTCCGGCAATGCGTTGGTCAGTCTGGGTCTGGAAGATGCGCAGCAATTGGTGATCGAGCATGGCGGCGCCATCGAAATCGATTGCCAGTTTTGCAATGAGCGCTACCTGTTCGATGCCGCGGACATCGCCCAATTGTTCGCCGGTGCGGGTGTCGACACACCGTCAGATACTCGTCACTAAATCGGTTCAGCGCAGGTAAATCTCCTGGCAAACGCCGGATTTACGCCGTACTGACGGGAGGGCCCTACTCTTTTTGGGCTTTTCTGGCATAATCCGGCCCACTTTTTTCGGGTAGTAGTGCGCGACTTCCTACTACAAAACGTTTGGAGCACTCGGCCACGGGCCGACGGGGAATCTCATGACGCAAGCCAATAACGCCGTGTACACCGATCTGAGTGTCGATGATCTGGTTAAAGAAGCCCTGAATCGCGGTGAAGGCGAGCTTGCCGATACTGGCGCGCTGGTTGTACGTACCGGTCATCGTACCGGTCGTTCGCCAGTGGACCGTTTCATTGTGGAAGAGCCAACCACCCAGCACGCCATTGCCTGGGGCCCGATCAACCGCAAGTTCCCGGCTGACAAGTTCGATGCCTTGTGGAACCGCGTCGCAGCCTACCTGGGCGAGCGCGAGCGTTTTGTCTCCCACGTGCATGTAGGTTCCGATCCTGCGCACTACCTGCCGGTCAAGATGACCACCGAGACTGCCTGGCACAACCTGTTCGGCCGCTGCCTGTTCATCAACCCCGAGCAATACAACGCCGGCGGCAAGGACGAATGGCAGATCCTCAACGCGCCGAACTTCGTCTGCGAGCCTGAGCGCGACGGCACCAACTCCGACGGTACCGTGATCATCAACTTCGCGGCCAAGAAAGTGCTGATTGCTGGCATGCGCTACGCCGGCGAGATGAAGAAAGCCCTGTTCTCCGTGCAGAACTTCCTGCTGCCGGCCGCCGACGTGCTGCCGATGCACTGCGCCGCGAACATGGGCGAAGAGGGCGACGTGACCCTGTTCTTCGGCCTGTCGGGCACTGGCAAGACCACCCTGTCCGCCGATGAAAGCCGCTACCTGATCGGTGACGACGAGCACGGTTGGGGCGTGGGCGTGGTCTTCAACATCGAAGGCGGTTGCTATGCCAAGTGCATCGACCTGTCCGAGAAGAACGAGCCGGTCATCTGGAAAGCCATCCAGCACGGCGCCGTACTGGAAAACGTGGTCCTGGACCCGGTCACCAAGAAAGCCGACTATGCCGACGACAGCCTGACCCAGAACAGCCGCGCCGCCTACCCGCGTGAGCTGATCGAAAAACGCGCACCGAAAAACCTCGGTGGCGAGCCAAACGCCGTGATCTTCCTGACCTGCGACCTGACCGGCGTACTGCCACCTGTGTCGATCCTCAGCGAAGAACAAGCCGCCTACCACTTCCTGTCCGGCTACACCGCACTGGTGGGCTCGACCGAAATGGGTTCGGGCAGCGGCATCAAGTCGACTTTCTCCACCTGCTTCGGCGCGCCGTTCTTCCCGCGTCCAGCCGGTGAATACGCTGAGCTGCTGATCAAGCGCATCCGTGGTTTCGGCTCCAAGGTCTACCTGGTCAACACCGGCTGGACCGGCGGCGGCTACGGCGTCGGCAAGCGCTTCAACATCCCGACCACCCGTGCGGTGATCGCAGCGATCCAGAGCGGCGCGCTGATCGGTGCTGAAACCGAACACCTGGACATCATCAACCTGGACGTGCCGCTGGCCGTCCCAGGCGTCGAGACTGGCCTGTTGAACCCACGCAACACCTGGGCCGACAAGGCTGCCTACGACGAAGCGGCCAAGGCATTGGCCGGTCTGTTCATCGAAAACTTCAAGAAGTTCGAAGTGAGCGACGCGATCAAGGCGGCAGGTCCACAGCTGTAAGGCTTGCCGATACATGAGAAAGCCGCCCTTTAAGGGCGGCTTTTTTGTGGGTGACTATTTTTCTTCCCGCGCCTGTTTATCCCTGGAAAGTAGAGGGCGAAATCGTATCCCAACAAAAAGAAAAGTCTCACGTCAGTCTCGGAACCGTCTGGTGATCACTTCCTTGCTTACTCGGTAAGGTTCGCCGCGCCGCTTGTATTGAACGGGCGCTGACCGAGCAAGGACGAAGCATGGCGAAAGGTAAAAGCGATATCCCTCAGGTCTGGGAGTACCGCGGTGGCGAAAGGCGCTACAGAGTCCTGCGGGACATGACCCCGGGCGAGCTGGCAAAAAGAGACGCCGATTTTAAAGCCCATGAGGACATGCTCGCTCGGCAAGAGGAATACATGAGCCAGCGGCTGGGCCAGACAAGCCAGAGGGATGCACCGAGCATCAAGGGCTGTGTGTTCGCCAAATCCTGCGAACTGCCCGATGCAATCATCGACTATCACAATCCAACCGGTTACATCCCGACGGAACTGCTGAGCGCCTATGGTGCGTTCAAATTGTTGGGCGGTCGGGAGGTTGACGCGTCAGGCTGCGTACCGCTGAAGACCATCAGCGGAGCGTTACCGGCGAGTTTTGGCACGCTCGCACTGGGTGGGACCGCTTTGGCCTCCCTTGGCGCTGGCGCGACGGTCACGGCACCCGTGGCGGCCGGCGCGCTGGTGGGGTTGGTGGGGCTGCTGATGCCCTCGAACCTGGGCGATGGTTCGCTGTACACCGAAGAGCAACTAAGGTCCCTTGAAAAAGCGCGCAGCCGGGTTCGCCTACATGTCGAAACCCAGGCCGACGGGACGCTGAAAGGGTATGGCTACAACACCCAGTCAAGACGCGACTGGGAGATGATCCCGGTGGTGACATTCCAGGCGCGTGGCGAGCAGCAAGTGGCAGCTTTTGGCGATGGGGTCGAGTTGATCTGGACGCCGGCAGTGGACCCTTGCGCGACGTTGGGCATCCCAGCTTTGGAGGCTGCGCCACAGGCGCCGCGTATCTGGATCTTCCCGCCGACACCCATGGCGGACAGCATTATCGTCAATCCGATTTATCCACCGGAATACAAGGATTTCATTCTTGTGTTTCCGGTGGGGTCTGGGGTTTCGCCGTTATATATAGTTTTGAGTGTTCGGCGCAAAGGGTTGCCGGAGGCAGGGCATGATTACCATCGGGCACCAAAGACAGAGGAGATTACTGGATTTGCTGACTTGAAGATCGCCAAACAAAAGACCCCTCGTCAAGGTGGGGGCGGTTTTCGCGAACGGTGGACCGATTCTAAAAAAAGAACTATTTATGAGTGGGATTTCATGCACGGTGAGTTGGAGGCATACCGTGCTAGTGATGGAAGCCATCTAGGTTCGTTTGACTATTTAACGGGCGAGCAACTAGATCGTCCGAAACCGAATCGTAATATTAAAAAATATTTGTGAGAAAAAAATGGGTCTAAAGCTAAAACTGAGTTGGTATGACAAAGAAACCGAGTTAGGCGAAGGGCGCGAATATTCACAGGATTTTGGCGACGATTCATGGGTGCTTGTTGAGCTGGGGGTGCCTGTAGAAAACAACATTAACGTGGGTGGATTTAATGTTGATGACAAATGGGCTGAGATATTACAGCCCCATTTTGAACATGTTCTAAATCTAACGCTGTATGACTATCAAGTCTCTTTTGATTATCGAGATGAGTGGTGAGCGTAAGGTAACGAGGCCGCGGGAACTACAATTGGCATTTCCACTCCAGCAAGCATCGGTGGCACTTCGGGTAGCCTCATGCAAGCGCCTAGCAAGAGGCTTGTGATCAGGACGGTAGGTAACGTCAGTTTCTTCAACATGATTTTCTCCTTGGTTAATGTGCAAAGGGCATCCTGCCTTTTGCTGGTCTGATCTGCTGATTCATGGATCGACGGCGCACCTTAACGCGTCAAATGACTGGAGACGAGACATCAAAACGCCTGGATTTGTATCGCTTCGTGGCAAAGCGGTAACACTCCCGAGCGGTATCATCCGGTGCGTGGAGAACACGGGCGAGTTCAATCACATCACAGGCGAGCAGACCAACAACTGCGAGCTCCATCCATCCGCTGAATGCCCTCCATCACACGAATAAATTTCAAAAAATGTCGATGGCTGACTAAGGTGAAGCAGTCTTTGGATCGCCAACAAGAGAGCAAACATGAGCCAGACATCCTTCGATATCCAGCGCGCCGCCGTGGTCGGCGCAGGCACCATGGGGCGGGGCATCGTGATGTGCCTGGCCAACGCTGGCGTTACGGTGCAGTGGGTCGATAACAATCCACAAATGCTGGAGCAGGCGCTGGCCACGGTGGCCGATACCTACGCCCATAACGTCCGCCAGGGCCGACTCGAACAAAGCGAAGCCGACGCCAGGATCGCCCGTATTGCGCGGGCCCAGGACTACGCGGCGATCCGCAACGTGGACCTGGTCATTGAAGCAGTCTACGAGAACCTCGAACTCAAGCAGAAAATATTTCGCGAGCTGGACGGCATGCTCAAGCCCGAGGCAATCCTGGCAAGTAACACCTCGGCGCTGGATATCGATGCCATTGCCGCCGCCACGCGTCGGCCAACGCAAGTGCTGGGCCTGCACTTCTTCAGCCCGGCGCACATCATGAAGTTGTTGGAGATCGTGCGCGGCGCACAAACGTCCAAGGCTGTGCTGGACGCTGCCCTGGCGCTGGGCAAGCGCATGGGCAAGGTGAGCGTGGTGTCGGGCAATTGTCACGGCTTCATCGGCAACCGAATGCTTCACCCTTATGTGCTGGAGGCGCGCAAGATGCTGTTGGAGGGTGCGTTCCCCCATCAGGTGGATGCGGCGCTGCAGGGCTTTGGTTTCGCCATGGGACCGTTTCGAATGTACGACGTGGTCGGGATCGATCTGGAGTGGCGCGCGCGGGAGCTGGCGGGCCAAGGGCAGGATGCCCCCGAGGTGCAGGTGGACAACCGCTTGTGCGAGTTGGGTCGGTTCGGCCAGAAAAGTGGCAACGGTTATTACCACTATGAGCCGGGCAGCCGGCAGGCTGAACACGATGTAGAAGTCGATGCGCTGGTGCAGCGAGTCAGCGAGGACCTGGGTTTCCAGCGGCGTGACATCGACGCCGATGAGATCCTCGAACGCTGCTTGCTGGCGCTGGTCAACGAAGGTGCGAAGATTCTCCAGGAAGGCATTGCCGAGTCGTCCCATGATATCGACCTGGTGTATCTCAACGGCTATGGCTTCCCGGCTGACAAGGGCGGCCCGATGGCCTGGGCTGATCAGCAAGGCCTTGCGGACATCCATGCACGCTTGGTGGACCTTGAGACGAAGCAGGGGGATCAATGGAAGCCTGCTCGCCTGATCGGAGAGTTGGCGGCGCAAGGCAAGGGTTTCTCGCAGCGATAACCGACAGCCTGTCTTCCCCACAACACTGCACAACCAAGGACAAGAGATGCCCCAGCGCACCGAGTACTTTCATTTCCAGCCGGTGACTACGCGCTGGCACGACAACGATGTGTACGGTCACGTCAATAAC
Organism: Pseudomonas sp. E102; assembly: GCF_052660185.1. Lineage (NCBI taxonomy): Bacteria > Pseudomonadati > Pseudomonadota > Gammaproteobacteria > Pseudomonadales > Pseudomonadaceae > Pseudomonas > Pseudomonas sp. E102. The sequence continues at coordinate 4,645,773 of NZ_CP084025.1, read as the reverse complement.
GTCACCTACTACAGCTTTTTCGATACGGCGGTGAATACCTACCTGATCGAGGCCGGTGGACTGGATATCCATGACGGCGAAGTAGTGGGTTTCGTGGTGAGTTCAGCCTGCGACTATTTTGCATCGGTCGCATTTCCGGACCGGATCGAGATCGGCCTGCGGGTCGCCAAGCTGGGCAACAGTTCGGTGCAATACGAGCTGGCGGTGTTCAAGGAGAACGAGCAGGAGGCCTGCGCGGCGGGGCGCTTCGTGCATGTGTTCGTGGACCGGATGTCGAATCAGCCAGTGCCGATCCCGGGTCGGCTACGCGAGGCATTGGAACGATTGGTACCCTGAAACGAAAAATCGCAGCCTCCGGTCAGTCTCCCGAAGGCTGCGATCATCTAACGGTACGGGTCAAACCGGCCGTCAATCGTCGTGATAGCGATGCTTGTGCTTGTGCTTGCGATGTCCGTAGGCATGACCGCGGCCCCGGTGGCCATCGCGGTAGTAGCGGCGATCGCTACGGCGACCTTCGTAACGGTCGTCATCGTCGTCCTTGCCCATGTAGTTACCCAGTGCGCCACCGGCGCCACCGCCCGCTGCGGCACCGATCAGGCTGCCCGTGGAGCCGCCCACGCTGCGGCCGACCACGTTACCGCCGGCTGCACCCAGTGCGCCGCCGATTGCCGCTTCGCCGCGGCTATGTTTGTCTGCGCCGACTGCGCTACCGCCCGCGCCGCCCAGGGCCGCGCCGATAGTGGAGCCGGTGTTGCCGCCCAGGGACTGGCCGACGACCGAACCCAAAACCCCGCCCAATGCGCCGCCTACACCTGCTTCGGCGGTACCGCCGGCAGACGCGACGCCACTGACCAGGCCAAGGGACAACAAGAGAATGGAGGAGAACTTCATAGAGGAGCCTCAAAGGGATGACGGCGCGATCCTGAGGCTGGCTTCGCTTGGTTACAATCGAAATCCGACGAGTAACACGACTTGTGCACAATTCGCTAAGTTACTGTTTTCATAGCGGAACTTAAGTAGATTTTGCCGGTCTTTAGCTACTTCAGACAGGCCGTTTTCACTGGAAAACGGCCTTTTTCATGGGCGTCTGAAAGTGCCCGGCAAGGCCAGTACAACGCCAGGATTGACTCAGGCCGATTTGGCCATGATCAGCCCGTTCTCGCTCGCCGCTTCCAGACGGATCGCCACGAACTTCGAGGTCGGGGTGTGGCTGCCGTCACCGGTACTTTCCAAGGGTACCAGCGGGTTCACTTCCGGGTAGTAGGCGGCGGCCTGTCCGGCCGGGATGTCGAAGGCCAGCAAGGTAAACCCTTTGACCCGCCGCTCGCGTCCGTCGTCCCACAGGGAAACGATGTCGGCCTTTTGCCCGGGTTTGAAGCCCAGTCGGATGATGTCCGCTTCGTTGACGAACAGTACGTCACGCTGGCCTTTCACACCGCGATAGCGATCATCGAGGCCGTAGATGGTGGTGTTGTACTGGTCGTGGGAGCGCATGGACTGCAGGATCAGGTCCGGCAATTGCCCTGTGGCTCGGGTCCGCTCGTGGAGCAGGTCGGTCGGCAACCGGTTGGGCTTGAAGTTGGCGCGGCCCGACGGTGTGTTCCAGCGACGGGCACCGGCACTGTTGCCCAGATAGAAGCCACCGGGATTCTTGAGTTTCTGGTTGAAGTCCTTGAAGCCGGGGATGGTCTCGGCGATCAGGTCGCGGATGCGGCTGTAATCGGCCACGAGCCAGTTCCAATCCACCGGACGGCTGCCCAGCGTGGCGGCAGCGATGCCGGCGATGATCCACGGCTCCGAACGCATCTGGTTCGACAACGGCTGCAATTGGCCATTGGAGGCGTGGACCATGCTGAACGAGTCTTCCACGGTCACGGCCTGGGAGCCTTCGGCTTGCAGGTCGATGTCGGTGCGACCGAGGCACGGCAGGATCAACGCATCTTTCCCGTGGGCCAGATGACTGCGGTTGAGCTTGGTGCTGATCTGTACGGTCAGGTCACAATTGCGCAGGGCCTGGAAGGTGCGGTGGCTATCGGGAGTAGCCTGGGCGAAATTGCCGCCCAAGGCGATAAATACCTTGGCCCGGCCCTCGGCCATGGCGTGGATCGCCTCGACTACGTTATGGCCGTTTTCACGCGGCACCTTGAACTGGAAACGCCGCTCCAGCGCGTCGAGGAACGCAACGGGCGGACGCTCGTTGATGCCCATGGTCCGGTCGCCCTGCACATTACTGTGCCCTCGCACCGGGCAAAGCCCCGCGCCTGGCTTGCCGATGTTGCCACGCAGCATCATCAGGTTGGCGATTTCCTGGATGGTCGCGACGGAATGGCGGTGCTGGGTAATGCCCATCGCCCAGCACATGATCACGTTGCTGGCTTTGGCGTACATGCGCGCGGCCTGCTCGATCTCGGCCAGGGTCAGGCCTGATTGTTCGGCGATTTGTTCCCATGGGGTGTCATCGACGACCGCCAGGTATTCCAGGACATCGACGCTGTGTTCGTTGAGGAACCCATGGTCGAATACTGCGGGGCCGCCGCTGTTCTGTGCTTCACGCTCCCATTGCAGCAGGAACTTCGCCATGCCGCGCAGCACGGCCATGTCTCCGCCCAGGGCTGGACGGAAATACGCGGTATTGGTGGGTTTATCACCGTTGGTTAGCATTTCCAGCGGGTGTTGCGGATGCTGGAAGCGCTCCAGGCCACGCTCTTTCAGCGGGTTGATGCACACGACTTGGGCGCCGCGCTTCACGGCTTCGCGCAGCGGTTCGAGCATCCGTGGGTGGTTGGTGCCGGGGTTCTGGCCCCAGACGAAGATCGCGTCGGCATGCTCGAAGTCGTCAAATGTCACCGTGCCTTTGCCGACACCCACACTCTGGGACAGGGCTACACCGCTGGCCTCATGGCACATGTTCGAACAATCGGGGAAATTGTTGGTGCCGTACGCGCGCACGAACAATTGATACAGATAGGCTGCCTCGTTGCTGGCCCGGCCCGAGGTGTAGAACTCGGCCTCGTTCGGGTTGGACAGTCCTTGCAGATGCTTGCCGATCAACGCAAATGCCGCATCCCAGCTGATGGGCTTGTAGCGGTCGGTTTGCGCGTCGTATTGCATCGGCTCCGTCAGGCGCCCCTGGTATTCAAGCCAGTAGTCACTCTGCTCGAGCAATGACGTGACGCTGTGCTTGGCAAAAAAAGCGGCGTCGACACGACGTTTGGTCGCTTCCCAGTTCACCGCCTTGGCGCCGTTCTCACAGAACTTCACCATGCCGCTTTCTGGCGAATCACCCCAGGCGCAGCCAGGGCAATCGAAGCCGCCGTTCTGATTGGTCTTGAGCATCATGCGGATGTTTTTCAGCGCGTTATCGCTGGTCAGCCAGGCCTGGGCAACGCTGATCAGCGCGCCCCAACCACCGGCTGGGCCCTTGTAGGGTTTGTAGCGCGGTGCGGGTTTCTGGTTGGCTTGTTGATAATTGCTCACGCTTGTTTCTCCATCGCAGGGCTATAGACCCGCGGCGCACTTTTTTGCGGCAGGTGGATGAGGTTGAGGTTGTGTTGGCGGGCCCATTGCACGGCAAGGCCCGTGGGCGACGACAGGCTGACCAACGTCTGGATGCCGGCGCGCAGTACTTTCTGGATCAATTCGAGACTGCAACGGCTGGTGACGATTGCCACGCCACCAGCCACCGGGATTTGCTGACGGATCAACGCGCCGATCAATTTATCGAGAGCGTTGTGCCGGCCAATGTCTTCGCGGCCCATCAGCAACTCGCCGTTGGCGTTCATGAACAATGCCGCATGGACGGCGCCACAGTGTTGGCCCAGGGGCTGGAACTGGCTGATGCGTTGACGCAGGCCATCGAGCCATTGCGCTGGTGGCAAGGGTGCCCCGGGCAGCGACTTGAGGTCGGGCAGCGCCTGTTCCACGGCTTCCACGCCACAGAGTCCGCAGCCACTGGTGCCGGCCATTTGGCGACGTTGCTCCTTGAGATTCCAGAAGGCGCGATTGGCGATGGTGACCTGGGCATATTGGGCCGAACCGGCGCCGCTCAGTTGCAAGTCGTAAATGTCCGCTGGATCCTCGATGATGCCGCTGCCCAGGCTGAACCCGACGATAAAATCCTCGAGATCGGTTGGCGTGACCAGCATCACCGCTTGGCTGATGCCGTTATAGGCAATGGCCAACGCCACTTCCTCGGCCAGCGCGGCGCTGGCCGATTCGAAGTGCTCCAGGTTGCAGTAGCGATAGCTCTGGCTGGCGGCTGGCGTGGAAGGTTCCACGTCAGGCACTGGACAGGCCTGAGGCTTGTCGTTCATGGGCATCACTGAAAGTAGGAATAGTGCTAAGACTAAATGCGGCAATCTGCCACGTCTAATCGCTATTACTGATCTTTCAATAGATGACGTCGATCAAGGAAAGGTTATTGATTTCTGGTAAAGGGCGAAACAAGCCTCCGCCAACGCCGAGCGCGGAGCCCCGCGCCGCATGATCAGCCCAAGCGGAACAAGGGTTTGGGCGTTTTCGATGGGCTGGATGCGCAAGTCCTCGGTCATGACGTTCAGTCCGCTGTCCAATGGGACCACCGCGCAGCACAATCCGCCATGCACCGCTTGCAGCAATTGATGCACGGCGTCGGTTTGCAGCAACGGTTGAGGTGCAAGGCCTCGGCTATGAAACGCGTGATCGATGGATTGGCGAAAATGCATGCCGCTGGTGAGCATGCCCAGGGGCAGTTCAACCAGTGATTCCCATCTCAGCGGTTCTTCGCCAAAAAAGAAAAACCGCTGGTCGTACAGCAGGCCCATGCGGGTGTGGCTGAAGGGCAAGGATTCGAAGCGCTCGTTATCCAGGCGTTCCATGTAGGAAATGCCCAGGTCGATGCGGTTGTTCGCCAATTGTTCGAGGATGCGCTCCGAACTCAAAGACGATAATTCGAAGCGCAGGCTCGGGTGCTCGGTGTGCAGGCGTTGCATCATCGACAGCGGGTCGAAATCCGACAGCGGCACCACGCCCAGGCGCAGCGTACCCACCAGGTTGCCACGGCAGGCCGCCGCTTCGGCCTGAAGCCCGTCATAGGCCGCCAGCACTGTGCGTGCCCAAGCCAGCACCCGTTCGCCTGGCGCGGTAAAACCCTCGAAACGCTGGCCGCGGTTGACCAACGGAAGGCCCAGCTCTTCTTCCAGGCTGCGCAAACGCATCGACAGGGTGGGTTGGGTGATGTGACAACGGGCGGCAGCCTGGCCGAAGTGGCGGGTTTCGTCGAGCGCGATGAGAAATTTCAGCTGCTTGATGTCCATCTTCACTCCTTGGCGCGGGAAGATTGGGATTCTAGCGCTTTGGGCGTGTTGGGGTCATTGGTCGGTTGGAAGGCGGGCTCGGTGGGCTTGGTCTAGGCTTTGTGTCTGGACATTCAATTCCAAGGAGCAAGCGCCATGAGTCTTTTTAGTTTTGTGAAGGAGGCGGGTGAGAAACTTATCGATCTCCTGACCCCCGGTAATGCCAATGCCGGTGAGCAATTGAAGGAGCACATCAGTAAAGTCGGGCTGGGCAACCCCAATATCCAAGCGACCGTTGAAGGTGACAAAGTCATCGTGACCGGTGAAGTCTCGAGCCAGGAGGAAAAAGAAAAGGTCCTGCTGGCTGTGGGCAATATCCAAGGTGTCGGCAGTGTTGACGATCAGATCACCGTGACTGGGCCGGTAGCGCAGGCCGCACGTTTCGTAACCGTGAAGAAGGGTGACACGCTCAGCGCCATATCCAAGGCCGAGTACGGTGACGCCAACAAGTACAACAAGATCTTTGAAGCCAACAAGCCGATGCTTTCGCACCCAGACAAAATCTATCCGGGGCAGGTGCTGCGTATTCCGGAATAGACTGCCGCATTTGCGGCGCCTTCATCGCGAGCAGGCTCGCCCCCACAGAGGCTTTGGTTCGCGGCGAAACCATTGTGGGAGCGAGCTTGCTCGCGATGAAGGCAGCGCGGTTCAAAGCCCGGCAATCAAATCCCGATAATCCCCGACCGCTTCGAATTCCCCGGTATCCTTCGGCCCCTTGCGGCTGTCCGGTTCGCTGACCGCCAGCAGATGCGCGATGCCAAAATCACGGGCGCTGCGCAAGACTGGCAAGGTATCGTCAATGAACAGGCTGCGAGCGGGGTCGAAGTCCAGGTCGGCTTGCAAGGCATCCCAGAACTGCGGGTTCTCCTTGGGGAAACCGTAATCGTGAGAGCTGATCAAACGCTCGAAATACGGGGCGAGCTCGATACGCTCCAGCTTCAGCGACAGCGAGTCTCGATGGGCGTTAGTGATCATCACGACGCGTTTGCCGGCCCTTTGGATCGCTGCCAGGAACGTATCGGCATCGGGGCGCAGGGCGATCAGGTGGGCGGTTTCCAGTTTCAATTCGCGCACCGGCAGCTTCAGCTCCGCGCTCCAGAAGTCCAGGCAGTACCACTGCAACTGGCCGGCGTTGCGCTCGAACAGCGGTTGCAGCTCCATCTCGGCCATCGCGCGGCTGACGCCATGCAGTTCGGCGTAGCGCTGAGGCAGGTGTTCCAGCCAGAAATGGTTGTCGTAATGCAGGTCCAGCAGGGTGCCGTCCATGTCCAGCAGGACCGTGTCGATCGCGTGCCAAGGCAACGAGGCCATAAAAACTTCTCCAGCGGTAATCGGATATCCGACACAAACAATCAGAATAGGCCGGGTATAGTAGCCCGCTATCGCCCAGGGAGCCGTTTATGCGCCAGAAACCCACCATACTCGACCGACGGATTGTCGCCACCAGCCGCCTGTTTTGCGTGGAAGAAATGAAGCTGCGTTTTTCCAATGGTGTGGAGCGCACTTACGAGCGTTTGGCGGCCAAGAGCCCTGGCTACGGCGCGGTGATGATTGTCGCGATGCTCGATGCCGACCATGCCGTGCTGGTGGAAGAGTATTGTGGAGGTACCGACGCTTATGAGTGGTCATTGCCCAAGGGTTTGGTCGAGCCGGGCGAAGACGTGCTGGCGGCGGCCGAGCGCGAGCTCAAGGAAGAGGCCGGTTTTGGCGCGCGTCAGCTGGAACACCTGACGGAGCTGTCGTTGTCGCCTGGCTACATGAGCCAGAAGATCCAAGTGGTGCTGGCGACCGACCTGTATGAAGAGCGGCTGGAGGGCGACGAACCCGAGCCGATGCGAGTGGATAAGGTCAACCTGGGCGAGCTCTCGGCCCTTGCACAGAATCCCCAATTCACCGAGGGACGGGCGCTGGCGGCGTTGTATCTGGCCCGCGACCTGCTGACCCAGCGTGGAGCCTACCTGCCATGATTTTTCCTCACCCGCTGATGGTCCCGGTGATCGAACTGGCGCTTCGGGCCGGCGCGGCAATCCTGCCGTTCTGGCGCGCCGATGTAGAAGTTGCGCACAAGGCGGATGAATCGCCTGTAACCGCCGCGGACATGGCCGCCCACGATGTCATCGTCGCTGGATTGACCGCGCTGGCGCCGGATATTCCGATCCTCTCCGAGGAGGACGCCGATATCGCGCAAAGCGTCCGCGCTACCTGGAAACGCTGGTGGCTGGTGGACCCGCTGGATGGCACCAAGGAATTCATCTCGGGCAGTGAAGAGTTCACCGTCAACATCGCCTTGGTCGAAGAAGGACGGGTGGTGTTCGGCGTGGTCTCGATGCCCACCAATGGCCGTTTCTACGTCGGTGGCGTGGGGCTGGGGGCCTGGCGTGGCGAGAAAGGCGTCGAGCCTTCGCCGATCACGGTGCGTAACGCGCTAGCGCCTGGTGATGCCTTTACCGTGGTCGCCAGCCGGCGCCACACCAGTGCGGAGCAGGAGCGCCTGTTGGCCGGCTTGAGTGAGAGCCTCGGCGCCTTGCAACTGACCAACATCGGCAGTTCGCTGAAATTCTGCCTGTTGGCTGAAGGCGCCGCCGATTGTTACCCCCGTTTGGCGCCAACGTCTCAGTGGGACACCGCCGCCGCCCAGGGCGTACTCGAAGGAGCGGGCGGCGAGGTGCTGGACCTGAGCGGCGAACCGTTCCGCTATCCACCGCGCGAGTCGCTGTTGAATGCTTCGTTCCTGGCGCTGCCGGCGAAAGCGGCGTGGCGTGGGAAGCTGTTGGAGCTTGCCCGCTCTTGAACCAAGGCTGATTTCTGGCCGGATGCTTTTGTGAGAGCAAGCTCCCTCGCCACGTGAATCAACGACGATCAGCGGTGCAAAACGTATTGCCCTTCGAATTGCACCGCCACATTCTCGCTGTCGACGTTCAACACCCGCGTTTGTAATGCCAGCCGTGCCCGCCCGTAGCGCTTATAAGTCGCCACGAAACGTTTCCAGGTCTTTTCATCGGGCGCGTCGCAAATGACGGTTGCGTCTCGGGTCACGGGCAGCGGATAGCTGATCTGCCCTTCCTGGATCACGATGTGTCCGTCTTCGACTCCCTCCTCGCGCAAGGCCAGGTGCAACCAGCCCCAGCCACCCAGCACCGCGCCGCAATACAGGCTCCCCCCGAACATGGTGCTCTTGTGGTTGACGTTGGCCTCGAGCGGCAGGAACAGACGCAGCTGGCGGGCCTGCCATTGGAGCACCTTCAGGCCCATGTCCCGGGTCAATGGGATGTCCCGGTGCAGGATCGTTTCCAGATAATGGCTGTCGCGGTTCATGCGGGCCCTCTTCTAACGGTGGGTGGCAGGACTCAATCGGAATCGTCGGCCTGGCCTGGGCTATTGTCGCCGAAGGCCAGTCCATGCTTGCGCAGCTTGTCGTGCAGGGTTTTGCGTGGAATGCCCAACGCTTCGGCAAGGCTGCGCACTGAACTGTGAGGCCGTGCCAGCTCGGCGGCTATGAGGGTTTTTTCGAAGTTCTCAACCTGCTCGCTCAAACCGCCGCTGACGGTTTGCACCGGGGCGCCTGGCTGGCCTTCCGGCGTGCTGCTATCCAGGGCCAGCTCCAGGCCCAGGGCGAAACGCTCGGCGGCGTTCTGCAACTCGCGTACGTTGCCCGGCCAGTCATGGCGCAACAACAGCGCCCGGTGGGCCGGTAGCAGTTCGTGGGGCGGCAGGCCATGACGGGCGCTGGCCTCATCGGCAAAATGCTGGAACAGCATCAGCACGTCCTCACCGCGCTCGCGCAACGGCGGTATGCGCAGCGGCGCGACATTCAGCCGGTAATACAAGTCGGCGCGAAAGCGGCCTTGATCGGCGGCCTGGCGCAGGTCTTCCTTGGTGGCGGCGACGATACGGATGTCCAGGGGGATCTGCTGATTGCCACCCAGTCGTTCCACCACCCGCTCTTGCAGCAGGCGAAGCAATTTGACCTGCACGTCCAGGCTCATGCTTTCGATTTCATCGAGAAACAACGTGCCGCCATTGGCGAATTCGAATTTGCCGATACGGCGCTTCTGCGCGCCGGTGAAGGCGCCGGGTTCGTGGCCGAACAGTTCGCTTTCAACCACCGACTCGGCCAAAGCGCCGGCGTTGATCGCCACGAACGGCCCGTTGCGTCGACTCGAGAGATCGTGCAGCGCGCGGGCGACCACTTCCTTGCCGGCGCCGGTTTCACCCAGGATCAACACGTCGGCGCGCGTCGCTGCCAAGGCACCGATCTGCTCGCGCAGGCGCAACATGGGCGACGATTGTCCTACCAGCCGGGCGCTGAGTTCATGGCGATCGCTGAGGGCCAGGCGCAGGCTGCGGTTATCCAGGACCAGGCGCCGCAAAGCCAGGGCCCGACGCACACTGTCGAGCAGATGATCGCTGGCAAAGGGTTTTTCGAGAAAGTCGTAGGCCCCGGCGCGCATTGCCTGCACGGCCAGCGGTACATCGCCATGGCCGGTAATCAGCAGCACTGGCAGGTCCGGGTCCTGGGCGTGCAGTTGGCCCAGCAGTTCCAGGCCGTCCATGCCGGGCATGCGGATATCGCTGACCACCACGCCTGGCCAATCCCTCGGCAGTTGCCCGGCCAGGCCGTTGGCCTCGCCCAGTGGCAGGATTTTCAGCCCAGCCAGGTCGAGGGTCTGGCTCAGGGCCTGACGCAGGTGGGGATCGTCGTCGATCAGCACCACCTCAATCTGGTTTTCGATGGTCATACACTACGGTCCTCGGACGGTTGCAGGCTCACCCCGGGCGCACCCGCCCGCAGCTTCAGGGTAATCAGGGCGCCGCCTTCCTTGTGGTTGGCGAACAACAATTCGCCGCCGAAGGCGCGCATCAGGGTGTCGCAGATTGCCAGCCCCAGGCCAAGGCCCTGGGTGCGAGTCTTGGTGGTGTAGAACGGCTCACCGGCGCGGCCGAGGGCTTCCATGCAGAAACCCGGGCCGTTATCGCGGATGTACAGGTTGACGCCGGTTTCGGTCGCCTGGGCACTGAGCCAGAGTCTACGCGGCGGACCTTTTTCAGTCAGGGCATCCAGGGCATTGGCCAGCAGGTTGCCCAGCACCTGGCGCAGGCGTGTTTCACCGGCCTCGACCCACAAGGTGGCGGCGGGCAGGTCACGGATCAACTCCACTTCCATGCTGCGCCGACGTTTGGCGAGCAAGGCAAGGGCATCGTCCAGCGCCGGTTGCAGCGCGACGCTTTCCGGGGCGTGGCGGTCGCGGCGCGCGAAGGCGCGCAGGTGAGCGATGATCGACGCCATGCGCCCGGTCAGTTCGTTGATCAGCTTGAGGTTGCCACGGGCGTCGTCGGTGCGTTGGTGATCGAGCAGTATTTCTGCGTTTTCGGCATAACTTCTGATCGCCGCCAACGGTTGGTTGAGTTCATGGCTGATGCTGGCCGACATGGTGCCGAGCGCCGACAACTTGCCGGCCTGCACCAAATCATCCTGGGCACGGACCAGTTCCTGCTGGGCGTGCTCGCGTTCCAGCACCTCTTGCTTGAGACGACGGTTGAGGCCCTCCAGGTCGCTGGTGCGTTCCGCGACGCGGCCCTCCAATTCATGACGGGCCTTGGCCTCGAAGGCGATTCTTTCCAGGTAGTGGCGCCTGCGCTGCATCATCAACCCGAGCAACAGCATCAAGACCAGCAATGCCGCGCCGCCGATGACGACCACCGTGCGCACCGGGCGGTCAATCAGGGTGCGCGGGGCCAGGATGCTCACATTCCAGCCGGTTTCTTCGATGGCCTGGGTCTGGGTCAGCCAGGCATTGGGGTCCAGGTTGAGCGGCTTGGGGTCACGGGTAGGGTAGGGTTGTATCGCGCTGATCGCCTTGCTTTCCGGATCGCTCAGGGGCCGCGTCGAGCGGAAACGCCATTCCTGGCGCGAGGTGAGAATGACCACGCCGTTGTGGTCGGTCACCAAGAGCTGTTCGGGCGTTTTGCCCCATAGGCTTTCGGTGTGGTCCAGGTCCACCTTGACCACCAACACGCCGATGACTTTTTCGCGATCATGCACGGCGGCAGCGAAGAAATAACCGCGTTTGCCCGATGTGGTGCCCAGGCCGAAAAAACGTCCCAGGCGCCCGGCCATGGCCTCGATGTAATAAGGGCGAAAGGCGAAATTGCGACCGACGAAGCTGTCGTGCTTATCCCAATTAGACGCCGCCAGGGTCTTGCCCGTGGCGTCCATCAGGTACATGACCTCGGCGCCGGTCTGGGCGCTGATGTTTTTCAATAACCGGTTGGCATTGCCCTGGGTGACGCCATCGTCCGGCGTCGACAAGGCCGCGCGCAGGGCCGGCAGCTCGCCGAGTATCTGGGGCAGTACTTCGTAGCGGTGCAACGTCCCCAGCAGGTTGGCGACGTAGAGGTCGAGTGTCTGTCTGTTCTGCCCGGCCAGTTCGCTGCGGTAGTAACGCTCGGCCAGATGCTCAAGCGGCCACAGCAACGGTGCCAGGCACAGCGCGAGCAACGCCAGGCTGCGCCAACGAGGTCTGCGGGGGAGGGTGGAGGTCATGGAAGTCTGCGCCTGGGGTTACAGGCGCATTATGCCTAGGCTTGCCCGGCAAGGCACTGCTGTAACGCGCTTCGCCAGTCTGGTTGGCTCACGCCCCACTCCCTGGCCAGCCGGGCGCAGTCCAGGCGCGAGTTCAACGGACGCGGCGCCGGGGTCGGGTATTCGCTCGATGCGATGGCTTCAAGCACGGCGCAGGATTTGTGCTGCTCGACCAGGTGTTCACCGATGGCTTGGGCGAATCCGAACCAGGATGTCTGGCCCTGGGCTGTCAGGTGATAGGTGCCCCAGGCGCCGCGTTGCCCAGCTTGCCAGCGCTCGATCAGCTTCGCGGTGCTCTCGGCGATCGTCCCCGCCCAGGTCGGTGCGCCGATCTGGTCCGAGACGACGCGCAGATGGGGCTTTTCCTGCAGCAGGCGCTGCATGGTCAACAGGAAATTGCGTCCTGCGTTGGAATACACCCAACTGGTGCGCAGGATCAGATGCTCTCCGCCCGCCTGGCGGATGGCCTCTTCGCCCGCCAGCTTGCTGCGACCGTAGACACTCAGCGGGTTGGGCGCGTCGTCCTCGGTGTAGGGGGTGTGCTTGCGACCGTCGAAGACATAATCGGTGGAGTAGTGGATCAGCGGCACGCCCAGTTCGAGCGCCGCCTGGGCGAGCACGCCCGGTGCGATGGCATTGATGGCGAAGGCCTGCTGCGCCTCGCTCTCGGCCTGGTCGACCGCCGTATGGGCGGCGGCGTTGATGATCAGGTCGGGCCGCGCCGCCTCGATAGGCGCGCGCAGGTGATCGGGTCGGGCCATGTCGAGCTGGCTGCTGCCCAGCACCGTCAGTTCGCCGATGCCGGCCAGGCGCTTTTGAAGGGCTTGGGAGACCTGGCCGTTCCGGCCGATGATCAAGATGCGCGAGGAAGTACTCATGGGAACAGATCGGCCTCATGCAGGGCCTTGCCGGCCTGGTCCTTGGGCGACAGGATCGGTGCGCCTGGCAACTCCCAGTCAATCGCCAGGTCGGGGTCGTCCCAGCGAATGCAGCGCTCGGCTGACGGGGCATAGTAATCGGTGGTCTTGTAGAGAAAGTCCGCCGAGTCGCTCAGTACGACAAAACCGTGGGCAAATCCAGGGGGAATCCACAGCTGCCGATGGTTCTGTCCCGACAGGCGTACGCTGGCCCACTGGCCGAATGTCGGCGAGCTGCGGCGAATGTCCACCGCAACGTCGAGTACCTCGCCGGCGGTGACGCGCACGAGTTTTCCCTGGGTTTGTTCGATCTGATAATGCAGGCCGCGCAGCACGCCCTTGGCCGAGCGCGAATGGTTGTCCTGGACGAACTGCACCGTGCGCCCCGTGGCTTCGGTGAATGCCTGGGCATTGAAACTTTCATAGAAGAAGCCGCGATCATCGCCGAAGACCTTCGGCTCGAGGATCAAGACTTCCGGCAGTCGCGAGGCGATGACATTCAACGTGTTTCTCCGGCAATCTTGAACAGGTATTGGCCGTAGCCGGTCTTGCCGAAGTAACTGGCACGCTCCAATACGTGCTCGCGGCTGACCCAGCCCTGTTGATAGGCGATTTCTTCCAGGCATGCGACCTTCAGGCCTTGGCGATGCTCAATGGTCTGAACGTATTGCGAGGCTTCCAGCAGGCTGTCATGGGTGCCGGTGTCCAGCCAGGCAAAGCCGCGGCCAAAGCGCTCGACATGCAAGTCCCCTCGTTGCAGATAGGCATTGTTGACGTCGGTAATCTCCAGTTCGCCTCGTTTGGACGGCTTGATGGCTTTGGCGATCTGTATGACGTCGTTGTCGTAGAAATACAGGCCGGTCACCGCATAGCTGGACTTGGGGGCGGCGGGTTTTTCTTCGATGGAGACGGCGCGTCCTTCGGGATCGAAGTCGATCACGCCGAAACGCTCGGGATCCTTGACCCAATAACCGAACACCGTCGCACCGCGTGGGCGGTTGACGGCGGTCTGCAATTGCTCGCCGAAATGTTGGCCATGAAAAATGTTGTCACCCAGGATCAGGCAGACCGGATCATTGCCAATGAACTGCTCGCCAATCAGGAAAGCCTGGGCCAGACCGTCGGGGGTCGGCTGCTCGGCGTAGCTGAAATGGACGCCGAACTGGGCGCCATCGCCCAGCAGATTTCGATATTGGGGCAGGTCCTGCGGGGTGGAGATGATCAGGATTTCCTTGATGCCGGCGAGCATCAGTACCGAGATCGGGTAATAGATCATCGGCTTGTCGTAGACCGGCAACAACTGCTTGGAAACCCCGAGGGTGATCGGATGCAGCCGCGTGCCGGAACCGCCGGCCAGAACAATGCCTTTCATCATGCAATCGTATCCTTGTTTTCGAGCGAGCCGAGGCGCTCGCCTTGATAGCTGCCATCCTGCACGCGCCGGCACCACAGCAGGTTCTCCAGATACCACTGCACGGTCTTGCGCAGCCCGGTCTCGAAGGTTTCCCGAGGGGTCCAGCCCAGCTCCCGTTCGATCTTGCCGGCGTCGATAGCGTAGCGCAGGTCATGCCCGGGACGATCCTTGACGAAGGTAATCAGGTCCGCATAGCGCTCGACGCCCTCGGGTTTGTGGGGCGCGAGTTCTTCGAGCAGCGCACAGATGGTGCGCACGACATCGATGTTCTTCTGCTCATTATGGCCACCAATGTTGTAAGTCTCGCCGACTACACCTTCCGTCACGACTTTGAGCAGCGCCCGGGCGTGGTCTTCGACGTAGAGCCAGTCGCGCACTTGCTGGCCGTCGCCATAGACAGGCAACGGCTTGCCCGCCAGCGCATTGAGGATGACCAGCGGGATCAGCTTCTCGGGGAAGTGGAACGGCCCGTAGTTGTTCGAGCAGTTGGTCAGCAGCACGGGCAAGCCATAGGTGCGCTGCCAGGCCCGGACCAGGTGATCGGACGCTGCCTTGCTGGCTGAGTAAGGCGAGCTGGGGGCGTAGGCGGTGGTTTCGGTGAACAGGTCATCGACGCCGTGCAGGTCGCCATACACTTCGTCGGTGGAAATATGGTGGAAACGAAACGCCCGTTTCTGCGGTTCGGCCAGGGCCTGCCAATAGGCACGGGTTGCTTCGAGCAAGCTATAGGTGCCGACGATGTTGGTCTGGATGAAGTCCGCCGGACCGTCGATGGAGCGGTCCACATGGGATTCGGCGGCCAGGTGCATGATTGCGTCAGGTTTGAACCGCGCCAGCACCGCGCTGATCGTTGGTTGATCGACGATGTCCGCCTGCACGAATTCGTAGCGGCTGTCGTGATCAATGCTGCTCAGCGACTCCAGGTTGCCAGCGTAGGTCAGCTTGTCGAGGTTCAGGACCTGGTGCTCGGTATCAAGAATCAAATGCCGTATGAGAGCCGAGCCGATGAAGCCGGCACCGCCGGTGATGAGAATGCGCATCCGGTTAAGCCTTTTTTCGATAAGACGATACAGCGATGGAGCATAGCTTGTCGGCATGACGAGGAGCGTGCAAGCGAATCTCCCTTGGGAACGGGCCAAGGGAAGCAGGCTCACTACTTAATAAGAAGTGGGGGTTGCTAATCCTCCGACTCAATGGCGAGATAAGCATCCAAAACAAAACCACTCAGGGGTCGTTGTATGCCGCTCGCTACGTTGGTTCACCGTGCCAGTTTGCCAAGCCCACAGATCAGCGCCGAACAGGCGTTGGTGCTGCTGCGCTCGAATTACGGACTCAGCGGTGACCTGCGACCCCTCGGCAGCCATCAGGATCTCAATTACCGCGTCGACAGCGACCGCGGGCGGTTCGTATTGAAGATTTGCCACGGCAACTATGCGGTCCAGGAGCTCCAGGCCCAGCATGCCGCGCTCAAGGCGCTGGCCGGGCATGGCGCGGTAAAGGTGCCTGCGGTCATGGCGGCCAGCAATGGCGAGGACCTGTTGACGCTTGAGGTCGACGGGCAAACCGTTCACGTGCGGTTGCTGGAGTACATCGAGGGCCAGTCCCTGACCCAGCTCAAGCATCTTTCCCGCGACCTGGTGACAGGGCTGGGGCGCGTGTGTGCCGAGATGGACGTGGCCCTCGCTGCGTTCGATCATCCCGGCCTGGATCGCACATTGCAGTGGGACGCGCGTCATGCGCCGGCCTTGATCGATCATTTGCTGCCCGTCATCAAGGATGAACAACGACGCCGATTGATCGCCGAGGCGGCGCAACAGGCCGAACGGCGTTTGCAACCACTCAAGGAAAGCCTGCCGGTGCAAGCGATCCACATGGACATCACCGATGACAACGTGGTCTGGCAGCGGGACGCCCAGCGCCAATGGCAACTGCAAGGCGTCATCGATTTCGGTGACCTGATCCGCACCTGGCGTATCACCGATCTGTCGGTAACCTGCGCGGCCCTGCTGCATCACGCCGATGGGGACCCGTTTTTCATCCTGCCGGCGATCCGCGCCTACCACCGCGTCAATCCGTTGCAACGCGAAGAACTCATGGCGCTTTGGCCGTTGATTGTCGCCCGCGCCGCGGTGCTGGTGCTCAGCGGTGAGCAACAAGTGGCTATCGATCCGGGCAATGAATACTCCCGTGACAATCTTCAACATGAATGGGAGATCTTCGATGTTGCCCATTCAGTGCCGCTCGAGTTGATGGAGGCGGCGATTCTCACCGCCGCCGGCCACAGCCTGCCGCCTTTCGCCAACGAGGGTTTCGCGCCGTTGTTGCCGAGTTTGGTCGGGCGAGATTTCGCCCTGATCGACCTCGGCGTCCTGAGCCCGCATTTCGAGGCCGGCAATTGGGAGCAGGCGGGAATCGACCAGCGCCTGCTGAGCGAAGCGGCTGCGGTGCATGGATTGGCGGCCAGCCGCTACGGGCAATATCGGCTTTCACGCACCCGTCCGGACAGTGCCGTCGAGCCCGATACCTTTCCATTGCACGTGGAATTGCATGTGCCCCACGGTACGCCGTTGGCGTCGCCCTTCGCCGGGGTTGTGCACAAGGATGCCAATGGCTTGCTGCGGCTCGACGGCCCGCAACTGAGCTTGCATGTGTGGGGCGTGTCTTCGTCGCTGCGTTCCGGGGCCTCGTTGACCAAAGGCCAGGCACTTGGCGAAGTGGCTGGCCCTTTGCGGGTCCAACTGTGCCGAGGTGAACATCTGGCGCCGCCGCTGTTCTGTGCGCCGTCGAGGGCGCCGGCTTGGCAGGCGCTTTGCCCCTCGCCCGCGGCGTTGCTGGGTCTGGCTTGCGATGCTGAGCCGGAAGTCGACCCCGAGGCGCTCCTGGCCCGTCGCGATGCGAGTTTCGCCCGGTCGCAAAAACATTACTACGTCGACCCGCCACGCATCGAGCGCGGCTGGCGCAATCACCTGATCGACATGCAGGGCCGCTCCTATCTGGACATGCTCAACAACGTCGCGGTGTTGGGGCACGGCCATCCGCGCATGGCGGCGGTTGCGGCCCGGCAGTGGTCGCTGCTCAATACCAACTCGCGCTTTCACTATGCGGCGATCGCCGAGTTTTCCGAGCGCCTGCTGGCGCTGGCACCGTCGAACATGGACCGGGTGTTTCTGGTCAACAGCGGCACCGAGGCCAATGACCTGGCGATCCGCCTGGCCTGGGCCTACAGCGGCGGGCGCGACATGCTCAGCGTGCTGGAGGCCTATCACGGATGGTCGGTGGCGGCGGACGCGGTCTCGACCTCCATCGCCGACAACCCCCAGGCCCTCAGCAGCCGTCCAGACTGGGTGCACCCGGTGACAGCGCCGAACACTTATCGCGGTGAATTCCGCGGGGTCGACAGTGCGCCAGACTACGTGCGCAGCGTCGAGCACAACCTGGCGAAAATCGCCGAGCAGAAACGCCAGCTCGCCGGTTTCATTTGCGAGCCTGTGTATGGAAACGCCGGCGGCATCGCATTGCCGCCAGGCTACCTGAAGCAGGTGTATGCCATGGTGCGCGAGCGTGGCGGTGTCTGCATCGCCGACGAGGTGCAGGTTGGCTACGGGCGCATGGGCGAGTTTTTCTGGGGCTTCGAAGAGCAAGGTGTGGTGCCGGATATCATCACCATGGCCAAGGGCATGGGCAACGGCCAGCCACTGGGGGCAGTGATCACCCGCCGGGAGATCGCTGAGGCGCTGGAAGCCGAGGGGTATTTCTTCTCTTCCGCAGGCGGCAGTCCGGTCAGTTGCCAGATCGGCATGGCCGTGCTGGATGTCATGGAAGAAGAAAAACTGTGGGAAAACGCCAGGGTGGTCGGAGGACATTTCAAGGCCCGCCTGGAGGCGTTGATCGACCGGTATCCCCTGGTCGGAGCGGTGCATGGTTCGGGGTTTTACCTGGGAGTGGAATTGATCCGCAACCGCGACACCCTCGAACCGGCCACTGAAGAAACCACGGCACTGTGCGATCGTTTGCGCGAGCTGGGTATCTTCATGCAGCCGACCGGTGATTACCTCAACATTCTCAAGATCAAGCCGCCGATGGTCACCACGCGTCAAAGCGTGGATTTCTTCGTCGATATGCTGGCGAAGGTGTTGGAGGAGGGGTTGTAGCCAATCTGAAACGCCACGCTGTTCCCCTGTGGGAGCGAGCTTGCTCGCGATGACGGTTCCAGGCCGATAATTGTTTGACTGGTCTACCGCTATCGCGAGCAAGCTCGCTCCCACAAGTTTTTCCGACGGTTATTTATCGATTTTTGTCGGCTCTGGAAGCATAGTTTCAGGGAAAATTGGCCTGATTCTATTTTAAAGTCGATTTTTATCGGCTATAAAGGCGGCTCTGTCCATCGCCCAGGAGATGATTCATGAGTCGTATCGTTACCGTAGCCGCTACTCAAATGGCCTGTTCCTGGGATCTTGAAGCCAATATCGAGACCGCCGAAAAGCTCGTTCGCCAGGCCGCTGCCCAAGGCGCGCAGGTTATCCTCCTCCAGGAACTGTTCGAGACGCCCTACTTCTGCCAGAAGCCGAACCCGGATTACCTGCAGTTGGCAACGCCGGTCGATGAGAACATCGCCATCAAGCACTTCCAGAAACTTGCCGAGGAGCTGCAGGTCGTGTTGCCTATCAGTTTTTTTGAACTGGCCGGCCGGGCGCGCTTCAACAGTATTGCCATCATTGATGCCGATGGACGGAACCTGGGCGTCTACCGCAAGAGCCATATCCCGGACGGTCCTGGATATCATGAAAAGTATTATTTCAATCCTGGCGACACCGGTTTCAAAGTATGGAATACCCGCTACGCAAAGATTGGCGTAGGCATTTGCTGGGATCAGTGGTTCCCGGAATGCGCCCGCAGCATGGCGCTGCAAGGCGCGGAGATCCTGCTGTATCCGACCGCTATCGGCAGCGAGCCGCACGACAAGACCATCTCGTCGCGCGATCACTGGCAACGCGTGCAACAGGGTCATGCGGGCGCCAACCTGATGCCGCTGGTGGCCAGCAATCGCATCGGCAACGAAGAGCAGGATGGCTACGACATCACGTTCTACGGCTCGTCGTTCATTGCCGACCAGTTTGGCGAAAAGGTCCAGGAATTGGACGAAACCGAAGAAGGCGTGCTGGTGCATAGCTTCGACCTTGACGAGCTGGAACACATTCGCAGTGCCTGGGGCACTTTCCGTGATCGACGGCCGAACCTGTACGGCGCGATCAAAACCCTCGACGGCTCACTGGAGTCCTGATTGATGACAACTTTGCACAGCACTCCGCGCGCGGACGGTTTCCACATGCCCGCCGAATGGGCGACTCAGACTCAGGTCTGGATGATCTGGCCCGAGCGCCCGGACAACTGGCGCCTGGGCGGCAAGCCGGCGCAGGCTGCCCATGTCGCGGTCGCCAAGGCCATCGCCCGTTTCGAGCCGGTGACCGTTGCGGTGTCCGCTGCCCAGTATGAAAACGCCCGGGCGCGCCTCGATGTGCCGAATATTCGTTTGGTGGAAATGTCGAGCGATGACGCCTGGGTCCGGGATACCGGCCCGACGTTCGTCGTCAATGACAACGGCGAAGTTCGCGGCGTCGATTGGGATTTCAACGCCTGGGGCGGGTTCGACGGTGGGCTGTACTCGCCGTGGAATCGCGATTCACAAGTGGCCGGCAAGATTCTCGAAATCGAGCGCAGCCCGCGCTATCGCACCGAAGGTTTTGTACTCGAAGGCGGTTCGATCCACGTCGATGGCGAAGGCACGTTGATCACCACCGAAGAATGCCTGCTCAACCGCAATCGCAACCCGCACATGAGCCGCGAGGACATCGAGGCGGTGCTCAGCGCCCAGTTGGCGGTAGACAAGATCATCTGGCTGCCGGACGGCCTGTTCAATGATGAAACCGATGGCCACGTGGATAACTTTTGCTGCTACGTGCGCCCTGGTGAAGTGCTGCTCGCCTGGACCGACGATCCGCAGGACCCCAATCATGCCCGCTGCCATGGGGCGATGGAGGTGCTGCGAAACAGCACCGACGCCAAGGGGCGCCCGTTCACAGTGCATAAAATGCCGATCCCTGGGCCGTTGTACGCCACCGAGGAAGAATGCTCGGGCGTTGACGCGGTGGAAGGATCCCAGGAGCGCAATCCGACTGTGCGCCTGGCCGGTTCCTACGTGAACTTCCTGATCGTCAACGGCGGCATCATTGCCCCGAGTTTCGATGACCCGCTGGACGGTCCGGCCAAGGACCTGCTGCAAAGCCTGTTTCCGGAGCATGAAGTGGTCATGGTACCGGGTCGGGAACTGTTACTGGGAGGCGGAAACATCCATTGCCTTACCCAACAGCAGCCGGCGCCGCGCATAAAATGAGTGGCGATGTAACAGCCGGGTGACACTCATCGCAGCGGCTCTATGCCGGTGTTTTTGGATCCATCCCGGCAAGCCCGCGTCCTGATTGGGGCGCGGGCTTTTTTGTGTCTGGCGGGCTACCAGCGCGACGACATTGGCATAGCTCTTGTATCGTTATTTCGGCAGTTCTGGGGCAGTGGAGCTGCGTTGTTTTGTCATAAACCTCGGATAGATTGGCCGCTCATCAACCAGGAGGGCGCTGGAATGAACATGATTAGCGAGCGCACATGCCATCCTTTGGCTGTAAATGGTGAGTCGCTTCAAGCCGTGGCGCAGTGGTTGAAATCCAACGGAACGCGTCAGATCAGGGAACCTGATCCGCGCCGGATGATCATGGAACGCTACCCCGCTGGCCTGTTCAGCGAGGCTGAGCTGGAAGCGTTGTGGGATGTGATGCAAGGATAGAATTCAACGGATTGATAAAAAGCGCTGACCGCGAGGGCAGCGCTTTTTTTATGAGCGACTGTTTACCCGCTCATGTAAACGGCTTGCTCACCATGGTGGCGTCTCTACCAACCCGACATTCCCTTGGACCGCATGCTTACTTGAATCCGTTTCCGGAAATTTTTTGCCTGATTTCAGAAGATTCACGAAATTGACACAGGCTTCCGGGCGCGACTAGGATTCGCCCACGCCTGTGGCTAACAGCCATGACTCTTAAATAATAAAAAGGCCCGACACGATGATTCGTGGGCGGGCCTTTTTATTATTTCCAGGAGCAAGAGTCCGAATAAAGAGCGCTAAAGCGCCATTCCGGTTGCCGGTTGCAGTGCGAATCAACCCGTACAAGGAAAATAATCATGTTGAACAAGCGCTTTACTTTGATAGCACTGGGGATATTGAGCAGCACACAAGCCATGGCCAACGACCAGGCTGAATCCAAGGGGTTCGTTGAAGACAGCAGCCTGAAAGTGCTGTTGCGCAACGCCTACATCAGTCGCGACTACAAGGACGGCAACCGGGACAAGGCCGAATGGGGCCAAGCGGCCATCGGTACGTTCTCGTCCGGCTTCACCCAAGGCACCGTGGGCGTAGGCGTGGACGCCTTCGGCCTGTACGCACTGCGCCTGGACGGCGGCAAGGGGCGCACCGGTGCGCAAGGCATCGACTTCTTCAAGAAGGGTGACAGTGGCAACGCCGCCGACGACCTGTCCAAGTTCGGTGCCGCGGTGAAGTTCCGGGTTTCCAACACGGTGCTGGCCTACGGTGACCAGATGCCGGCCCTGCCGGTGTTGAACTATGACAACTCGCGCCTGCTGCCGGAAAGCTACACCGGCACGCTGATCACCTCCAAGGAAATCAAAGGCCTTGAACTGAACGCAGGCCGCTTCACTGCCGAGTCGCGCAAGAGCGCCGAAGGTCGTGACAGTGGTGGTCTGAAGTCGATCAACGTGTTGGGCGGCAGCTATCAGTTCACCGAGCAGTTTAAGGCTTCGCTGTACGCCTCGGATGTCGAAGACGTCTTGAAGAAGCAATACGTGAATGCCAACTACGTGTTCCCATTGGCCAAGGACCAGTCCTTGACGCTGGACTTCAACGGTTATCGCACCAAGCTGGACAACAGCTACGTTCGCGAAAACAACGTCACCGGGGACGACAATAAGATCTGGAGCCTGGCGGCGATCTTCGCCACCGGCCCGCACAGCTTCACGCTCGCCCATCAGCGCAGCACCGGCGACAGCAACCTCGGCTACGCCTACGGTGGCTACCAGCGTGACCAGAACCGTGTCGGTGATGGCGGCAATACCATCTACCTGGCCAACTCGTACTGGTCGGACTTCAACGCCGAAGACGAGCGCAGCTGGCAATTGGGCTATGGCCTGGATTTCACCACCTTCGGTGTACCGGGCCTGACTTATAACGTGGCCTATGTGCGTGGCGATAACATCACCACCTCCACCAGCGAAGGCGGTACCGAGCGCGAGATCTTCAACCAGTTCAAGTACGTGGTCCAGGGCGGACCGGCCAAAGACTTGAGCGTGCGGTTGCGCAGCTCGTTCCTGCGCGTGTCGCAGAAGTCCAGTGAGTACAACGTCAGCGGTAATGAACTGCGGGTGTTCGTGGATTATCCGATCAATGTCTTTTGATCGTTGACTGAATCGCCCGCGTTTGATGAAAAACCCGATCTTTGGATCGGGTTTTTCTAAGTGCCTACCTTTATTCCATGACCGTTTTCTGTTCAAGGCGCAGGACATCAAGCAGGGTTTGCTGTGGATTGGCTTCAGCGCCGATGAGCTTTGAAAAATAGCCCACCTTGCGCTTGAGAACACTCCTGGGCCATGCGCAATGGATATCAGGATGTTCTTCTTCGAGCCACTGCATCAGATTGTCGATCGGCGCAGACTGGTCCTGCTCGGCTAAAGCATCGAGTAACCCTTGCGGTACTTCCCACCATGGCCAATCCTGGACCATCGGCACCTTCCTCGGGCTTGCTTCCAGCGGTTTGCCATTGATCAAATACCGTTCGAACACCGGTAGCAAGGCTTGGGCGTCGTCTCCCAGGCCTTCAAGGATCGGATAGATGAAACGTCCATCCCAAAACCGGAAAAACACCTCGCGACCTTTCGGCATTTTCACTTGCGTCAGGCTGCGCAGATGCCCCAGCACCTCCTCCGGTTCACAACGGGAGACAGCAAGCCAGCCCCAATCAAGGGCGTCGGTTTCGGTAATCCATGGCAGGAACGTTGAGTCGGGGGCGAGTTTTGTGACGTAGGGCATTACCGCATGCCAGGTGGAATAGGGCGTTTCGCTCCAGATGGGCAGGAGCGGATGGCTAGGGCCGCTCAGGCGATAGGTCCCCAGGGCGTCCGTATCGCTCGCCGCGCTAATGATCAGGTAAAGGTGTTCGTTTTCCCGCAGGGGCTGTTGGGCCAGCCAGGCGATGGGGTCGAGGGTCTTGAACGCCAGGGTCGTCATCCGGCTCTCCTTGCCAAGGGTATGGGGCCGGGCTTCACCCGGGGATGAGGCGCAGCAATCAAGGATCAAGCCAGGTTCGGCGAGTGCCGCGTGGTTCGGTGTTTACGACGGATTTTCAATGGCTTGGAGGAGCGGAAGTCGAGAATGACGAGCAAAAGATGCCTAATTGATTGCGCACTGTTGTGCCATGACTTGCGCACCCTCGTGGCGTCGAAAGCTGTGGGTGGTCTTTCCCCGGAATGAGGGTTCTGCGATGCAATTTTCCCAACGTAAAGTCGTACTAATGAAACTTTTTGCACCGTTTCAAACATCGCTTGAAATGCTTCAAATACTTTTTCATGGACGCAAATCCTGCACCTAATAGATTAGTCCGCTCAATGTAGTGGAGACCTATGAAAAATGATCGTTTTGAACAGGGAAGTGGGCGAAGCGCTAAGACGTGACAAATACGTCAACGTCCGCGGTGGAGACTTCAATCTCTACGGTCATTTCGGCGATTTTGTCCGGCTGACCAAAAGCTGGGAAAATATGGAGCCCGACAGCTATTACGGCCAGGCCGAGTCAGGCATGCGTTTTCGCCGCTACAGCGATTTCGAATACAACCCCACGACTCGTGAACTCAAGCAGCTCGAACACCGAGCCTATGTCCAGTCCAAGGCCAACAACAGCTACGTGGGCGGATTGGAGCGGCACTTCCAGGATTTCTCCAATGAAGTGATCAATTCTCCGGTGATGCGCAGCCTGATCGACACAGACTTCGACGTGTACAAAAACGTCCTGCCCCAGGAATTGCATGACGAAATCTGGCAATGCCAGATCCATCAGATCCGCATCGAGATCAAGCCGGGCAAGCAATTGGAAATCACCCCGGAAGGCATCCATTGCGACGGCTATCCGTTCAGCGGCGTCCATTTCTGGGGCCGAAATAACGTGTCCGGTGCAGAAAGCCGTCTCTACAGCCCTCAGGAAGAACAACTGGCGGCAACCACTTACGAGGATATCCTCGATACGACATTCTTCCTCGATCGGGACATGCGCCATTATGTGACCCCGGCGCGCAATATCCACAGCCATGAAATGGCGTTCAGGCAGATTCTGGCGATCTCCTTCTCGCGGCCCGGGACCGCTTTTGACATTGTTCGCTGAGCAGCTCGAACCGATGGACGATTCGGTGCAGCAAGTCCTGTTGCGCCGAGCCATGGTCAGGGACGCGGAGCGACTGGAGCAGTTTTTCCGGGGTTTTGCCGAGGTGTCATTCTGCGAGTGGCAGGATGCGCGGTTCCTGCGCGGTGTGTTGTTGCAGGAAACCACCACCGCCTACATGGCGTTCGATGCGATGGGTGAAGTCGTCGGCGCGGTCATCGGCGGCATGCTGGGCACTCGAGGCACTATCAATCACCTGGCGGTCAGCCCGAGGCATCGTACCCAAGGCCTGGGCCAGCGTCTGGTGGAAGCGGCATCGGCGGATATGAAACGCGTGGGTGTACTGCGCATGTTTCTGTTCGTCGACGATGCCAACCTGGCTGGCAAGCGCTTCTGGGCCGCCCAGGGGTTCTGCGAGCCCCAGGGTGAAATCACTTTCGAGAGGGATTTATGAACAAGACTTCCAGCCAGCCGCTGGTGGTCGAACCACAAGCCTCGCGAACCTTCGCTGAAGCCAGTCCGGTAGTTGCGGGTTATTTCACGGTTTCGTTTGTGTTCGGCCTGATGGCGGTGAATGCTGGGCTGCCATTGTGGCTGCCAGTTGCGATGTGCCTGTTCGTCTACGCAGGCGCCTCGCAGTTCGCTGCGCTGGCGCTGATTTCCAGCGGTGCGTCGTTGACCACGATCGTGCTCACCACGTTCCTGATCAATGCGCGCCACATGCTCATGTCCGTCTATATGGCCAAGGCATTACGGGCATTGGGGCTCAGTCGGTTCGAGCGCTGGTGCTACGCGGCGGGGCTTACGGACGAGTCGTTCGCCTTCCACAGCGTCAAGCTGGGTAGTGGGGCCCCGGTCAGCCTGCGCTACCTGATTGGCTTCAACCTTTTTTGCCATGCGTCCTGGGTATTGGGCGGCTTGTTGGGGGCCATCTGCGCGCAATATGCAGCGCACCTGATCAAATATCAGCTCGATTACGCCCTGACAGCCATGATGCTCTACGTCCTGGTTTCGCTGTGCAATACGCGCAACAAACTGATTGCGGCTCTGGCGGCGGTCGTCTGCATGGGCGTGCTCAGCCTGGTGGGCAATTCACCGTTCAACGTATTCATCGCCACGTTTGTTGGCTGCGGGGTGGGCGTATGCCTGACCAAACGTTCCTGATCCTTGTCGTTGTGTTGATGATGGCCGTGACCTTCCTGCCGCGGGCCTTGCCATTGCAGGTCAATACGGAAAACTGGCCACCCTTCGTCGCCCGCGCGCTGGAATACCTGCCGGTAGCGATTGTCGCCGCCATCAGCCTGACTCCGTTGTTGATCAAGGATCAACAGATACAGATCGACCGCCCTGAGTTCTATGCTGCGATTCCGACACTGCTATGTGCGTATTTCAGCCGCAACCTGTTTCTCAGTGTGGCGGTGGGCACGGCGTCGTATATCGCGCTCGGTTCGTTCCTGTAGCGTCAGGTCTACCACATCGTGCAGCGCCTGGTCGCAAAGCTCGGGATTGTTAACCGCCAGGCGCACTTCCAGGAAGTCTTCGAAATCCGGGAAGATGGCCAAGCCGTTGCGCATCGCCGCGTCCCTGGAGACAAGCCCCAGGCCGTCGAGCTGGGTGATCAGCGACAAGGTCAGCGTTTCGCTGCAGGAATACACCATCCTCTGGCTGGGTCCGTATTCGCCGAGACCCGCGTCGAGAAA
Organism: Pseudomonas sp. E102; assembly: GCF_052660185.1. Lineage (NCBI taxonomy): Bacteria > Pseudomonadati > Pseudomonadota > Gammaproteobacteria > Pseudomonadales > Pseudomonadaceae > Pseudomonas > Pseudomonas sp. E102. Next base: position 4,619,337 of record NZ_CP084025.1, on the reverse strand, counting down.
ACGCAAGAAGCTGTGGGAATACGGGCATTCCTGCGCAGGGCGCACCTGGAATTTGTCGACGAGCAAGCCAAGGGAGTCATCCTGGTTACCGCAATGGGCCCCGACCACCTGCACTTGCACATCCGGCATCGGGATACTGGTGAAACCGCTTTGTTGCCCGATCAGGATCGCCAGGTCGAAATGCTCGTTCTTCAGCTTGCTCAGGTTCTCCATCGACTCGGCATAACTGAACTCCAGCTGGTATTCAGGAAAAACCGCGATCAGGCGATCGATCATGCGTCGATTGAAATCGGGCGTAAGCGTCGTGTTGAGCGCCACTTTAAGGCTCCGTTGCCTGGGGGCCTTGAGCGCCGCGACCTTTTCTTCGAGTTGCCGAGTGGCCGCCAAAACCTGATCCATGAAAGGCGTCAACTCAGAGCCTTGGGTCGTCAATGTCAGGCCTTTGTTCGAGCGACGAAACAACCGGAACCCGAACTGTTCCTCAACCTTGTTCAATTGCGCCGCCAATGCCTGCACCGTAAGGCACGACTGTTCCGCGGCGGCCGACAACGAGCCGGTCTGCATGATGCGCATGAGATTGCGTAAGGTTCTGCTATCCATGAGGTAATGCCCTCTGCTTAAGTGGGCTCGCTATTGTTGGGCACCTGGCCGGGTCTGGCGGTGCGATGCTGGCTATCATCAAGCACCTTGTCACGCTTGTCGCGGTTTTGTGGCGAAAAGCGCTGGCAGGCGATGATTGGAGCTTATGCGCGATTCTGGATTTTTGCTGGGGCGGCGTGTAGGCCAATTCAATTAACCCGGAATACGGGACGCATCGTGTAGAGAAGCTGACTTTATTACAGTCGATGTTGTACGTTTTTGAATTAAAATTTAATTTTTGTACGCATATGTACTAATCTTCAGATATCAACCTGTAGCAAAGGAGCCAGACCTCATGGCGACCTCTTCGATTACCTTGAGTACCCAGCAACAATTGGACTCCCCGGATGCGGGTCGAGTCGCTTTGAAGTTTTTCTTCAATCTGATGGAGTTGTGGAGCTGCAGCGTCGAGCAGCAGCGCACCTTGTTGGGAAAAGTAGGAAACACGACCTTTTACAAGTACAAGCAGTTACCCGAAAACGTCAGGCTGCCGCGAGACACCCTTGAGCGCATCTCATACCTGATGGGTATCCATAAAGCGCTGAGCATCATTTTCAGCAACAGCCGCGACCGTGTGTATCAATGGGTCAGCAGCCCCAATGCTGCCGCGCCGTTCAACGGTCAGTCAGCGCTGTCGTACATGTTGGCCGGGCGGGTGGTGGATATTGCCGATGTGCGGCGGTACCTCGACGGAGTACGCGGTTGATGGCGCCGCCTCTGGCGGAACCGCAATGGAAACGGGCCTATCGGATCGTCAATAGCAGTTTCCCGCCGATCACCCTGTTTGAAGATGTGCTCGATCCGCAAGACCTCGCCACCGCCTATGCGTTAGAAGCTTTGACCAATGATCGGCTCATGGAAGAAGCCGGCGTGCTCTCCAGGGTTCGTCCTGAAGATCGCGTTTCGGGTCCTGGTTCGTCACCCGTGATGGCGGCATTTACCCATATCGGCAAAAGCAGCCGTTTCAGCGATGGCACGTTTGGCGTCTATTACGCTGCCAGCAGCCAGGAAGCGGCCATTGCCGAGACGTGTTACCACCAGGCTCGGTTCTTGGGGGCGACCAACGAGCCGGACCTGGAATTGACCATGCGTACCTATGTCAACCAGGTCGTCAGACCCCTGCACGACATCCGCCACGATTATCCGCATCTGCACAATCCAGACCCCACGGCCTATGGCCCGTCCCAGGTATTTGCCCGGGAGTTGCGCGCAACCTTGTCCTGGGGGCTTTTGTATAACAGCGTCCGCCTGCCTGGTCACGAATGCATCGCCGCGTTCCGGCCGCCGGCGGTGTCGATTCCGGTGCAGGGCAAGCATATTCGTTATGTCTGGAGCGCCCAGAAACGGGAAATATCGTTTGTGTTTGAGGTAAATCAGGTGTGATAGATCATATCTTGAACTGCTGCACCGAAGCCTGCATCGAGCCTGCGGCATCGTTCAAATGATCTGCCGTTTTCGTCAAATCGTGGATCGAGCGGGTGTTTTCCCTAGACTGCTCGGCGATCGACTCCACCCGTTGGGCCATCTCATCGCTGGCTTTTGATTGCTCGGCGATGGTCTGGGAAATTTCCTCCACCACTTCGGCGGCATGCCGGGCGCCTGTGCGGATTTCACTGATGGAAACCCCGGCCTGCTGTGCCAGGTTCACGCCTTCGTCCACTCGGCTCACACAGGCCTGCATGTTCGCCACCGCATCTCGTGCGCTTGATTGGATGCGCTCGATCATCGCGGTGATTTCCTGGGTGGATTGCGTCGTGCGCGCCGCCAGGTTGCGTACCTCGTCGGCCACCACCGCAAAGCCGCGGCCCGCCTCGCCGGCGCGAGCGGCCTCGATGGCTGCGTTGAGGGCCAGCAGATTGGTCTGTTCGGCGATGCTCTTGATCACCTGGATAATGGAATGGATGTCCTCGGACGATGCATCCAGCACGGTGATTTTGCTGGACGATTGGGCAACCACCTCAGCGATCCGATTCATCCCTTCCACCACGCCAAGGATCACCTGCCCACCGCTGCTCGCCAGTTGTTCTGACTGCGCCGAAATGGTCCGCGCACTGTCGGCGTGTTGATGGATCTGGCTTATGTTCGCCATCATTTGCTCCATGCTCGCCGCCATGCTGGTGGCGCTCTGGGCCTGCTGGTCGGCACTGGAGACAATCTGCCGAGCCGTATCGCCCAGATTCCGTGATGTGCCGTGCAACTCATCGCTCTGGCTGCGGATCGTGGCGATCATTTGCCGCAGGTTGGCCTGCATCTGCTCTATCACCGCCTGCAATTGCCCCAGTTCGTCATTTCCATGAGCGCCCATTGAGCGCTGCAGGTCACCTTGGGAAATGGCCTGGGTATTGAGAATGATTTTATTCAGTGGCGTGAGCACAGCCTTGAGCAGGCTCCACGACAACAACGCCAACGCCACACATGTGGCCAGCAAGGTGATGATCAACCAGCGCTCGGAGGTGTTAATGCTCTGATCTTGAAACTCGCGAGAGGAATGCGCCTGGCTCTCGATCAGTTCACTGACCGCCTCGTTGCGCTCCTCCAGGGCAGAAAATGCCTTGTCGAATTCAATGCGCAACGCCCGGCCATCCTGAGCGCCGCTCAGCGCCTTGCCAATCACTTGCTTCGCTGAGGCAATATAGGCCTCGGCCTGAGGCTTGAGCTCGGAAATGGTCTGGGAAATCGTACCAGGCAACCGCGCCTCGGCGTTTTCGGCAATGACCTTGCGCATCCGCTGTGAGTGCTCATCAAACGCCTCGTTTACTTCCTTTGCGCCTTCGGCATCTCCCGGCGCCACTAGCAAGGCAGCCAACACATCGCCACGTATGGCGTCGTGCATCATGTCCGCCTCCATGTGCTTGCGCATGGCCGAAATACTGGTCTCGTTCTGCACCAGGGCCTCGGTCATGGAGTGATAGCCCCACAATCCGATCCCGCCGAGCAGCAACGCAAAGGAAAGACTGACCAACCCCGAGCCTATGACTTTGGTGCGGATCTTCATCGCTAACTGCTCCTGGAGCGAGATGTCTGGGCAAGTGTAGTCAAGCGCCAGCAGCGTCTTGGGACGGCTCATACCTGAAGCTATCGGCGGGAGAAATGATTGGATGAGCCGGTGGTGAGAGAGCTTGCTCCCGTTGGGCTGCGAAGCCGTCCTTCTTTCCCGCAGTGAGCCGGAAGCAGGCATTTCAGGAAAAGGTCAGGGCGCCCTTCGCGACGATCTCGTCCCATGGCGTAGGGGTAGGAAACAGTTCGTTCAGAAAACCCACGAACGCCTTGACGTTCGGGCTTCCCCGACGGCTCTCCGGCCACAAAGCGGTAATGGAGGAACGGTCGACGGCAAATTGTGGAAACAATGGCGTCAGTTCTCCCCGGGCGACATAGGGTGCGGCAACATAAGTGGGTGAGATGCCGATGCCACCGCCAGCGGCGAGCACCGCAGCCACCGCATCGCTGGCGTCGATGACGATAGATGTGTCGGGTGCGATCTCCACCAATCGATCTCCCACGCTGAACGGCCAGCGCAACGCTTGGCCCGAACTCTGGTAACGAAAATTCACGCAGTCGTGGTCGGCCAGGTCGCTCAGCTCCAACGGCGTGCCGCGTTTGGCCAGGTAGGCGGGTGAGGCAAAGGCACAAATTCGATGTGGGCCCAGCGTGCGGGAGATAAGCCGCGAGTCGGCGAGGTTGCCGACGCGCACGGCCACATCGATGCCTTGCTCGACGATATCGGCAAACTGATCCCCCAGGCGCAGGTCAATGGCGAGCTTGGGGTAGCGTTCGCGAAACCTGGGGATCGCCGGTGCCAAGATGTTCAATCCAATAGGCGGTGGCGCAGTCACTTTCAACGTGCCGGAAGGCTCTGCTCGCGAGGCTACGGCGGCCTGTTCGATGTCTTCCACTTCACGCAGGATCCGCAGCGCCCGTTCGTACAGGTCCCGGCCTTCGACAGTCAGGGTCAGCGAGCGGGTGGTGCGGCTGAACAGACTCAACCCGAAATGCTGCTCGAGCCGTTGCACGCTTTTGCTGATGGCCGACGGCGACACCGACAAATCGCGCGCCGCAGCGGTATAGCTGCCCAAAGAGGCGGCGCGGGCAAAGGCAATGAGACCGGTCAGGCGGTCCAACCCTATCTGTTCCTTCATGGCATTAGTAAAGCGACTTGCGCTCTAATTATCAACGTTGGCGGGAATCTCTAGTCTTTGCCCCACCGACGCCATCCAGGTGTTCAAGGGGATAGACCATGAGCCATTCATTTACCCAACCATTGCCCGCCCAACTGCAGGATCGCACCGTAGTGATATTCGGCGGCACCTCCGGCATCGGTCTCGCCGCCGCGATTCAAGCCAAGGCCGCCGGCGCATCCGTCATCGTGATTGGCTCCAACGCCGAGCGCGCCGAGCAAGCCGCTCTGGAACACAGCCTTGTCGGCTGGCGCGCCGCCGACGTCACCCAAAGCGAAGCCATCTACACCGCCTTGGCGGATATCCCGCAGGTGGATCATCTGGTTCTGTTCGCCGGCACCTTCGTGGCGGGCAAAGTGCTGGACGCAGAAATCGACTACCTGCGCCAGGCGTTCGAAGAGCGCATGTGGGCCTCTGTCCATGCGATCCGCGCGCTCGGGGATCGCTTGTCCAAGGATGGCTCCATCACCTTTATTTCCGGCTGCCTGGCCGACCGGCCCAATGCCCATGGCACCGCGGTGATCGCTGCCGCTTCGGCCGCAATGGAAGCACTGGCCCGCGGCCTGGCCCTGGAACTGGCGCCCGTCCGCGTCAACACGCTGTCTCCAGGCCCGATCGATACGCCTATCTTCAGCAAAGCCTTGGGTGAGGGGCGCGATGCGTACGTTCGCGCATGGGAGCAGGTGCTGCCGCTGCATCGCGTGGGCACGGCCGTTGAAGCAGGCGCGGCTACGCTTTTCTTGATGACTAACACGTTCATGAACGGCGCCACGCTGAACATCGATGGCGGTGCGCGGTTGGTCTGACCCAAACCCGTGGCGAGGGAGCTTGCTCCCGCTGGGCTGCAAAGCAGCCCCTCTTTATCCGCTCAAGCCAATGCTGCCCCATCCAGCGAGCAGCATTGGCCCGCTACCCTTAAACCGGATGACTCCCCGGCGCCTCCAGCACCTTCACCACATCATCAATGACGGCCTTGCTCATATCCTGCAAATAATACGAAGCCCAGGCATACCGATCCGTGCCGCGAATCATCGCCGCTTCCTCGGCGAGGACTTTGGCGACGTGGAGCAGGTCGGAAGCGTGGGATAGGGCTTCGTCAATGGGGATGCCGCTGTTGACGCGGAATAGCGGGGGGTCGGAGTGGTAGGAGAAGGGGGTTAGGCCTGGGGTTTTTGAGGTCTTTGGGATGTGTCATTGCGCACCTCCAAGCGCCAACTGGCGGCGGGTGGCTGGCAACGTGATAAAGCGAGACTGCAGCAGATCCTCGTTTTGTATGTGCGGATCTGCCGAAAACATCCCATAGCTTTAGCGCATAAAAAAAACCGCACGATTTGAGCATGCTGACCAGGTCAACCTAGGCTTGGCGGGTATTCGGCAGCCATTTTAGGTTGCTGGAAAAGGTCGCCAACGTCCCGATAAAAGTATTTGTAACCCTGGATTGGAGATGAATGAGTTCTGGGGCTTGCCGGCCTCAAGCTTTTCCTTCACTGTAAAGACTAACGTCATTACAGCGAGGGCTATCTCATGGCTTCCATCAACGTTCGTATCGACGACGACCTCAAGGCGCGTGCATACCGCGAGCTGGAAAAGCTCGGCGTCACCCCTTCTGAGCTGATGCGCCAAGCTCTGCAGTACGTAGCGGAGCGCGGCCAGTTGCCGTTCAAGCCCGTCCTGATGACCGAGGACGATGAAGCCCTGATCGCAACGGTGCGCGAGCGACTCGCAGCCCCGCAGCGGGTTAAGGTTTCGCTAGATGACCTATAACCTCGAATTCGATGCACGGGCGCTAAAGGAATGGCAAAAGCTAGGGAATACCGTCCGTGAGCAGTTCAAAAAGAAGCTCACGACGATCCTGGCCAATCCGCGCATCGAAGCAAACCGACTGCATGCCTTTCCTGATTGCTACAAGATTAAGCTGCGGAGCAGCGGTTATCGGCTGGTTTATCAGGTGATTGATCATGAGGTCGTGGTGTTTGTCGTGGCCGTCGACAAACGTGAACGAGATCAGGTTTATCGGAAAGCGGCTGAGCGATTAGGTGGTTGAGTTGTCGGTGAGTTGTTGGCCTCATCGCGTGCAAGCTTGCTCCCACAGATTTTTCAGGAATGGACACCCAGAAACAACAAAGCCCCCGCATTTCTGCGGGGGCTTCGTTTTGTATGGTGCGGCACCAGACGAACGGTATGTTTCTGCGGGGCTAGGTTTTTCGGGCGTCTGGAGTTCGCTGGAAAATTCGGCGTACCCCAACTAGTAACTATAAATAAATCAGCTAGTTATGGCGCTCGGTGGAATCGAACTCGGGATTTTTTAAATGTCAGCACATTTTCGATCTGTAAGTAATTTAGAGCCGCATACGAATGTTAAACCTCCTGAGTTCGAACGTTTTCGATCATCCTAGGCAGGAATCCGCCCAAAGCTGCCATGGTGACAGACAGCAGACGACCACGAGCGGAAACTTTGTAGCGAAGCTCAATCCCGCTCAATGGCCACTCTCCGACTTGGATTACACGCTGGTCGCACTAATTCGAACGATCGCCATGATCCCTTCAGTGTTCTCCCAGACATTAATGTCGTCAGGATATGAACGCGGTACAGATCATATTGTACATAACTTCACCGGGATGCTACTCGCCGCTGTCGGTCGTGTTACCGAAAAACTGATAGTCTGCACCTTCGTTTACTCGATCAATTTTGGCTTGGGATCCGGCGGTAAGTTGGTGCTTGAGACCGACCATCTGCCGTGAAATCTGCCAGCTTCAACAACCGGTTACCTTCGCATATGTCAGATCAACGATCTGGTCGTTGGATAATTTTGAGGTAAGGGAGTGAGGTCTATTTTACTGTCAAAGATTGGATTGCCTTGGATCGAGGTTGCCGGTTGAGGTCGACAACCTCGGCTAGTAATGCGGAATTTATACGCAGTACCGCGTCTCTTCACTTTTGCAATACCCAACGAGTGCTCACATGCAGCCTCAATTACCATCCAAACGGAAATTTTCTCTAGATGCGAAAAAACCTCATCGACCGCAGGTTTATATTGTAGTAGATTTTACCAAAATATTTGGCAAGGTTTTGGAACACATAGCATGGATGAGAAACATACAGTTTTCCAAATTTTCACCCCTGCAAATATATGAAAATCAGATAACAACTCGTTGTATGCAGGGGATGAGCTTTGATCAACTTGTGTTAGACGCGTTCGATCAGTTGGCCCCATTTTACACTAGTGAATAAACTGGCAAAAAGACATCAACCAAAACCGCCCAACTTAGTGCGACATACTTAGGCATACAAAGTCAAATCTCCGCAGTGTCTACTATCGAATTCGCAGAAAAGTCAGTACGAATTCTCCCTCCTCAATTAACACTGCAAAATTTAGCTCGCTTTATGGGGCAATCTAAAAGTTGCTGGATACTAGAGGACTTTCACAAAATCAATGAGAGCGACCGGACAAAACTTTCTCAGGCAATGAAGGTGTTTGTTGATATGGCCGGCGAGTACTCCGACCTGAAAATAATTGCGATTGGAGCGGTGGACTCCGCAAGGCAGGTTGTCCAATATGACAATGAAATGCGCACAAGAGTGGCTGAAATCCATGTTCCACTAATGGATGTCCATGAGCTTCAGGATATTATTATCAAAGGAACTAAGTTGATGACCCTACGATTTGACTCTTCATTAACGTCAACCATTAGCCACTATGCGGCCGGACTGCCCTCAATATGCCATGCCCTCTGTCTAAATATTTGCTTGCACTTGGATCTAAATCGTCCAAGCACTGACAATGTCATCATGAAAAAAGCTGCTCTCCAACCAGCCATAAAAATGTACTTGGACGAGGCGTCCGATACTTTGAAAATGGCATTTGAGAAAAACCTAAAACAATCAAAAGTAAAGAAATACAATAATGCCGAGTTAATAGTCAAGGCACTTTCCGAACTGCCACAAGAGGGCGGAACTCGCGCCGACATCTTCAAAATGATTACAAGAAATGAAAAGACTACCCGCAAGGAAATCTCACAAAATATCTAAAGCAAATGTGTAAAACTGCCATCACACCATTAATTCGCTCCAGCGAAAACTCTGGAAAATATGCTTTCATCGATCCGCTTTACCGAGCATTTGCGATTGCGCTTTATTCTAACACCCAAAACCAACTCGCACATGAACTGATAAATTGGAATGCAGCGATTGCAGAGTTTATCAAGAATTTCGATGCCGAAGAATTAACAAAAAGCATTACAAAAACTATAAACATTAACCTGCACAGCAAGCTTCGTACTTAGAGTGAAAAACGGGGAAAACTTATTTCTGAAAATAAATCAGTCCCATTTTCCACTGATTGACGATACCCGAGGATACTCGATAGTCCATTCGATCCATTTTTTTTGGACTGAGATCAATCTCTTGAACGTTCTTTCGCTTCTCCGAGTACCGAAAGAAATTAAAGTGTTACCGAGGTCAAAAAAGATACTGTGAGAACAGCACCTCAGAGGGGGCCGATTAATAATCCTGCCAATGGCTTAGTGAATCTATAGGAACTCGAATTATCGGTCTTCGAAGAAGTCTTCCTAGCGCCAGCTCGAACCGGACCCAAGGTGACTCGCATATGCAAGGTGAGTCGATAACAAGAATCAAGTGGCAACGAATTATTGCTATAACTACGCCAAGTTGTTGATGTTTTAGTTTGTCCTGTTCCAAGGCGTGTATGAATGGCTCCGATGTACTTTCAAGATGAGACTTCAATCGCAATAACAGTTTTTTAGTTACCAATCCATCGCGCTGAGTATAGCTAACGAAGATTTTCATGAAATTATTTTGGTGTAAAAAAGTATCCAGATCGAAAAATCAATAACTATCATTAAGAAATATAGCCACATTGAATGATTTAAACATGCCTTTCTAACCTGGATGAATTGAGATAGTCCAGTTCTATTCTTTTCAATAAACGGATGGCCGATAGACATTATTGATTTATTATTACTTCTTTTGGCGATATCACCACGTATCTCCTCCATCTTCACTCGCAGCTTTGATTGGTAGTAATACGCCACCGAATCCAAAAACCAAAAGCAGAGTGGTATAAGCAAGGCGGCGACGAATATTGAGTGGTCTAAGGCTGAGTTACCAGAGCTATCTTTCGTGAAAGATGCGATGATGCCTACTACTATAAACTCTATGGACACGCAAAGTTTTTTAGATTCGAAGCAGAATCCGCTTATCTGGGAGACAGCTGAGTGCAATTGATCTACCATTTTCCAATCTAGTTCGTCTTCGAGTGACTTGCTGTAGCGTACTTTAGTATTGCTCATTAGCGTGCTGCCACTTTTCAATATAGGAGAGATAGCATTTGAATTTAGGTGTGGTCGGAAATGCTCTAGATGATTGCTCTTGGTAGAGAGCGGATGGTTGTGAATGACCACCATCGACAAAAGCTATCACCCGCTAAAGCGTTAGCTAAGGTCGATAGAGTCAACAACGACGTTAGCTCTCAATGAGCATTCGGGTAAGTGCTTGGTGCAATCCTCTTTCCAACTCTTCCGGTGTCTTCCATAGCACTAATTTTTGCGATCTAAGATCAAACGGGATATCATCCAAACCTGAGGCTAGAATTATCACACCTTTGCCGAGAGCATGTGCTATTCCAAGCTCGTAAAATACGTTAGGGTTTCTGCCGTCGATATTTGCGATAATAATTCCGGCAGTGGTCATTTCTCTTAGTATATGAGAAAGAATGCCGCCTTGAATAAACTGTTCGTCACCGCGAGTGCAAGATAATCCGACATTCTGACAAGCGCCGCTTATCAGTCGATATGTTTCCTCAAATCGTGGGTGGAATGGCGTTAGAACGAAAACTTTCTTTTTGTCAATTTTTAAAGTTTCCAGGCTAATTCCTGAAGCTGCTAAAAACTTCCTTCCGCTCAAGTCTTGTGTAGCTGCTGATTTATCTGATTCAGACTTTGAAAGGAAATCCATCACTAAGTGATTTACTTGTGACCAGCGCTCTGGATCTGCTGTAAGGCGATCTGTATTGTGATAGATTTTTTCTTCAAGGTTACGACGCATGGCTTCGATTTCAATGCGTCTTTTTTCGTCATTGTATTTAGAGTCTTTTAACTTTAATGTTGCATTAAACATCCCGTATATAAATGCCATCATTGTCAGAGACAGAGCAATAATACTGTAGATATCACTGGCCGCCATTTGCATTTCCCATTACAAGGTTAACTGAATTAACGAGTGCAAATATTGCCATGAGGTAATTCGCACCTGCCAAGCAGACAACTGATTTAACGTGGCCTACATCAAAGTATTTGATGGATCTACGCCAAAAAAAGACAATGAATATTGCTGCAAACATATAAAATGCAAACCATGCCATTCCCTCTCGAGGGTTTCCAGTTGGGGATATTGTGAATCCCACAACTAAAGATATCGCTAGGAATGTAATGTCAACAGGAAGTTCAAGGGTGCTCTCGATCGCCTGTGGCATTGTTGTAGAGCGATCTATAAACAGTTTGAGCATAAATGAAAGCCCGAGAACAATTGCTGGCATAAATAATTCAAGTCTATCCAAGCGAGATCCTCTTTGTAATTGGTTTAAAGCAAACGACTGAAAGCTTCGATGGCATGTAGTGCTTCATTTGTTATGACAAGGTAGAGCTTTGAAACTAAGAACCACCGCAACTCTCCAGTGCAAATTTTCAAATTTTTTGGGAGTGCGCCGAGGGTAGCGTGTCGAGGGGACCAAAGGCAACCAAGCAGCGCAGGGAATATGGGGATCTAAAGGTTTTATTGCGAAAATCCAGTTTTGGCCTGTAGGTAACGTAGGTCTAGCGGTTGAACTGCCAAGTTTTTCCTAAGCGCAGAGTGATCAGATCTGTGGTCAGCAGGTAGTAGTAGCGCGTCGACTCAGCGTGCTGGTTTACTTGACGGGTTAGAAACCACAAAAGATGTTTTCGCCGCCAAGACCACGGATTGTCTCGGTGCCAGCGCTCAGCGATCGCTGTTTGGATAGCCTTCGCCTGACGCAGGTGGCGTTGGCGGGTGGTGTGCGATCCGGTCAGGACGCCCATCAGGAACAGCTCCATATCGAATGGCTTGCTCATGCTGGGCCACCGATGTACGCCGATACCACGTCGATACGGCCGTGTCCGAGCTCATAGCTGATTTGTAAGCGTGCCTCTCGATCAAGGCGTGGATTGAGGCGCCTGCACCTGCCACCGTTGATGGGCGCGAGATGATGGGTGATTTGCTCATAGCGTTTGCACGCATAGGCTGCCCGCAATTCGTGAAAGCCTTTGAGTTTGTGCGTATGGAGGATATCTCGGGCGGGGCGGACGATCCCCTGCAAGAAATCGAGGTAGCTTTCGTTCGGTGCCAGCAGGTTGCGGCCACCATTGGGCGAAACCTGTTCGGCAAATCTCAGAGCTTCACGAATATGATCATCCACCGTAATCCAACGAGGCGCGGAGGCACCTGAGCGGCCCCCTTTGGTGCCGTCCTGGATGTTGATCTTGCCGAATTGTTCAGCTTCACGTTTTAGACGGGGAAGGTCGGCCAAAATCGCCTCGCGCAAGCGCATACCGATGGCTCGCGCTAACTGAGCGATGGCCGCGGCGCGCGGCTGCTGGTTTTCGCAAAGCACCTCTACGACCCGCTTCACCTGTTCGCGGTCTTGGCACTGCGGCACTGAACGACGAACACTGGTGCGCCGCATTCCTAGCGCCTTACTCGGGCTCGGCACTTTCATATACTGATCACCACGAAGCGCGGCCATGGTCCGATTCACACTGGACAACCGGTTTTGCGCTGTGGCGATGGCGAGCTCACCTTGTTCAACTTGCTGACGCAGATGTCCGGCGTAATCCAGCAAGGTCTGCCGATCAATCTGCCGCGCGTCGTTAAGCCCGGGTCCATCCTCCGATTGACACCAGCGCACAAACGCCTGCCAGCGATCACTGTGCGCCTTGACCGTGCCGTAATGCCCGCCGCCAAACATGTCCCGCAATGCCTGTGGCCCGGCATAACTCAATTGCCGGCCATAGCCAAAATTCCGCCCATCCCTTTTGCCTACCAATGCCATGATCAAACTCCTCTCGAAGCCAAACCCTTAAAACCTTCCCCACGTCATCCCGCCAAGAATGTTGAGTGTTGTCAGGGATCAAGGCCCCTGCGGCCTGTGAGGGTTATCCACTAACGCGGGACTGGCGGCTCCTTACGACCGGGAGCTTGGGCATCTCATGATCTGGCCTCCTGAACACTTCCGAAGACGTGGGCGGGTGGAGGCTGCACTGGCTGACGAGACCAGCGCCGCGAGATCCGAGTCAGGTGAAGGCAGTGAGGCGATGACCGGGGCATACCTGACTGTCAGTCAGGTGCAGTCCATTCCGTGGGCTGCGGCACCATCATCTGCATCGCTGTTGCTGGTGACTTCGATGTTTGTCACGCCGATTGTCACGAGGGGAGATGCCGCAATGCCTTGTACGAGGTGGGCTGCAGCAGTGGTAGGAGCGCCCGTCTCTTTCCGGGAGAAAGAGACGGGCGCAGGTTGGCGCAGTGAAATGGCCAAGCGGAAAGGTTGCTGCAGGGCAGCTGGGTAGGAGATGTATTTGCCGCAATGGCAACGATCTGAAGTAGGCATCCATCACATCGCTGTGACCGTGCGAGCCGCCGGACGCTAATCGCACTTTGGGAGAACCACCACGGTGTGGCGTAGCCTTAAAGGTTCTGGCTACCTGGGTTGCTGTCAACGACAGCGCTTTGCCCGATCTTTTCTACGCCTGTGGATAATTCGGGTCAAGGCTGGAATTTTCGGGAACTCTGCGGCTGTGGATGAAATTATCCACCGGTGGAAATTGGTGGTTTTCCACAGACAGTTGCATGGGCTTTAGATTTTTTAAGTGAGGTCCATCCAGACAGGGCGGCTTTGCAGCCCTGTCTGGAGGGACCCGCGTGGAAGGGCGGACTGCGGTGATCTCATTGGCTTACCCACGTTTGGATGCGCCACGGCTATTTTGTAGGGCGGTAATGTTGTCGCCGACGGGGTGAGCGAATTCGTGAGGCGTTACATGGCCGCTGCGATTGGCATCAATGTAGTTGCTCCACCACGCCATGATCAGCCGGCGCTGCTCCAGAAATTCAGCTTTGTGGATGTACGCGGCGCGCACACGGTTGCGTTCCTTGTGGCTCATTTGTCTTTCGATGGCAGCGTCGGTCCATAACCCGGACTCAAGCAGGGCGCTACAGGCCATGGTCCTGAAGCCATGGCCGCACACGTCCTTGCTGGTGTCATAGCCGACGTTGCGGAGCATGGTGTTCACCGTGTTTTCGGACATGGGCTTCCAGTACTTGTGGTCGCCCGGTAGCACCAACTCTGAAAAGCGACTGAGGCTGCGCAGGCGCTCCAGTATTTCGACGACCTGCGGCGACAGCGGAACCATTTGAATGTCGCCGTTCATCTTGGTCCCGCGTGTGGAGTTGCGTACCCCTTCAATCGGTGCGCGTGTATCGGGGATTTCCCACATGGCGCGTTGGAGGTCGAACTCACTCCATCGTGCGAAGCGAAGTTCGCTGGAGCGGACGAATACATGCAACGTCAACAGGACGGCGAGGCGCGTCAGTTCGCGGCCGTTGTAGTTGTCGATACGGTGCAGCAGTTCGGGTAGGCGGTTGAGAGAGAGGGCGGGGCGATGGACTGTGCGCGGCGCGTGAAGCGAGCCTGCCAGATCCAGTGCAGGATTCATGGTGATCTGCCGAGCCCTTTTGGCCCCGCGCATGATGGTGGATAAGTAGTTCTGTACCTTAACGCCACATCCATGGTGCCGCGTTCCTTGATGCGCTGGGTGATCTCTAGCAGGTCATGGGTATCGAGTTCAGCGATGGGTCGTTGGCCGATCAGCGGGAAGACGTGGGTACGCAGTCGGCTCATCACGGTTTTTGCGTGTCCTTCGGTCCAGCGACGGGACATGTCGGCGTGCCACTCCAGAGCAACGGTTTCGAAAAGCAGTGCCGCCCGCTGGGCTACGATCTTGGCCTTCTTCTTTTCTTCCATTGGGTCGAGGTTGTCGAGCAGCAACGCCTTGGCTTCGTCTCGCTTACGTCGTGCGACGGAAAGGGTAACGATGGGGTAATTGCCGATGATGAGCGTCCCTTCCTTGCCGCTGGGCTTGGTGTACTTCAAGCGCCAGGTCTTCACGCCATTGGGTTTGACGAAAAGGTACATGCCGCCGCCGTCGAACAGTTTGTAGGCGCGTTCGCGGGTTTTGGCCGTGCGGCATTGCAGGTCGCTGAGGGGGATCGCTAGACGTGGCATAGGGGTACGCGCTCCTGACCGGGAAATCGCAATACCCCTAACATACCCTCGGGGAAGGGGGATTTTGTTGGATTCCGACAGAGGGTCCTGGAACGAAAAAACCCGCCAAAGGGCGGGTTTTCGGGGCTTCCAGAGCATTCAGTAGAATGCAATGGAGCCTAATGTGGTGCCGGCACCAGGAGTCGAACCCGGGACCTACTGATTACAAGTCAGTTGCTCTACCAACTGAGCTATACCGGCGTGTGGGCGACGATTATAGCGATTGGGAAGGTTCTGTAAACCCCTGAATTCTGACTATTTTTAGACGAGCTGCAGTTCTGGTGGATGTGGCGCCGCTGGGCGGGGCGCGAGGGGCCTGGTAGCGTGCGGTTGCCTGACTCGAATCGAGGCAAGCCAAAGCACTTGATGCCTGAGCGCAAAAGACGTCAGACCCAACCTTTATGCTGGTTTGCTCAAACGCTTATGCACAATCGAAAGGACGCTGCGAGGGATATCTTTCTGTTTTGTGACCGCTTTCCCGTTTGCTCGCAAGCTGCTGTTTTCATGGTTTTTTATCCATGTGAACAAAAAATGACCAGCTGAGATTCAGCCCGGAAATCGCGGTTTTCTTGGATCCTGGTTTAATTCATCAACAGAGTTATCCACAGGCTGTTTCGCCTCATTAACGTTCTGCCAGCAATAGCAAGTTGCGCGGTGTCAGAGGTGTCTCGCAGAAGGTGCCAAGGCGGACGTTGTAGCTGTTCTGAGTAAGGAAAAGTGCCCGGTCCAAGACCAGCCAAAGCTCCAGGGGGCGGCGGAAAAGGCCCCGCACCAATTCCAGGTTACGCACCTCGGCCAAACGTTGGTGGCCGGCTGCTTCCAGGGCGACCCAATCAGGCGTGCCGATTGTGGATAAGTCTTTCAGGGCAGCCAGGTCGGTGCAGTACTGGGCGAAGGATTTTTCCAGCCAGACGCTGGGCAACGAGGGAGTAGGCAGGTAGTCGTCGCCCCCTCTGATTTGCCGTTGCAGCAGGTCGAAACCCAGGCGCCAGGCCATGGATTGGTCCCGTTGTCTTCCTACGCGGGCGCCAGCGGTGACGGTCTCGGTCTGCGGCAGGCTGAGATCGTCGAGCGACAGCTGTAGGGCAGAGCCTTTTGCGGCGTCGGACAGCGGCTGATATTCCGAGGTGCTGATGCGGTTGTAGCAGCACGGCGCGATAGCCAATTGTGCGCAGCCAGCGGCGCTGGCCAGACGCATCAGGCGCACATGCAAGTCGCCGCAAGCGTGCAGAGCCACCGGGGTGTGTCTGGGGCGCAGCGCCTGGTTTGCGTCTGCCGCCAATACGTCTTGTTGCGAGTGCGTGGCGGGCAGGTGATGGCGTTGGCTCAGCAACTGGCCGCTGGCGACCAGGGCGGGGTCGTATTCCAGGCAGGTTAGTTGTTGTCCATCCTGCAACAGGCGCCGGCCAAGGTGGCCCTTACCGGCGCACCAATCGAGCCAATGGATCGGTGGGGTGGTGAAGCGCAGGCGGCTGGCAAAGGCTTCTATCTGCTGCCATTTGCGTCCGGGTACGTCGACGTTGAGGCGATGGCTGGGAGCTTCGAGCGAGTTGGCCGGCAATTCAGCCACGGCGCTCAATGCCCGGGAGAGAGCAGCCAGTTCCGGGAATGGCGCTGGCGCGCTCTCAATCAACCATGGTTGATGATGGTCGTTTTCCGCTGCGTCCAGCGAACGCTCGCGTAGCCATCGGGCCAATTCCGGGTGGGAAGTTTCCCAAGGCAATTGCAGATGCGTGAAGGGCCGAGGCTTCCATAGTGACTGGTGCGTTGTAAGAAACGCATCCAGCGCGGTAAAACGGGTGAGCAATGCTTCACCCGTCAGCACTTGGCTGTCAGCGCCCTTGGCAGGCATCGACGCGCAGCCAGCGTTCAAGCTGCTTGAAGCCTTGCACCAGTACGAAGGACATCAGCAGGTAGAACATGCCGGCCGCGAAGAAAATTTCCACTGGCATGTAGGTCCTGGCAATGATGGTGCGCGCCATGCCGGTGAGTTCCAGCAGGGTCACCGTGCTTGCCAGGGCGCTGGCCTTGAGCATCAGGATCACTTCGTTGCTGTAGGCGGGCAAGCCGATGCGCGCGGCCCGGGGCAGCATGATGTAGAACAGCGCCTTGGGCCGCGACATGCCCAAGGCTCGTGCGGCTTCGATTTCGCCGCGGGGAATGGCCTGGATGGCGCCGCGCAGGATCTCGGCGATGTAGGCGGCGGTGTGCAGGGTCATGGTGGCCGTGGCGCACCAGAACGGGTCCCGCAGATACGGCCACAGCGCGCTGCTGCGCACGGCATCGAACTGTGCCAGGCCGTAATAGACCAGGAACAACTGGACCAACAGTGGCGTACCACGGAAAAAGAAGATGTAGGCGTAGGGAAACGCCCGCACGTACCACAGCCGCGATGAACGGGCGATGCCCAATGGGATCGCCAGCAGCAAGCCGGCGATCACCGCGATGGCCACCAGCTCCAGTGTAAGCGTGGCGCCCTGGGCCAGTTTCGGCAGCCATTTGATGATGACTTCCCAGTTCATTGGGTGCTCCTGGCAAAGCCGCGGGCGGCGCGTTTTTCCAGCAGGTGCATGCCGATCATGGCGAGCACCGTCAGGCCCAGATACATAAGCGCTGCGACCATATAGAAAGTGAACGGTTGCTTGGAAATGGTCACGCCGATTTGCGCGTGGCGCATGATTTCTTCCAGGCCGATCACCGAAACCAGTGCGGTATCCTTCATGAGGATCATGAACAGATTGCCCAGGCCGGGCAGGGCGATGCGCCACATCTGCGGCAGGATCAATCGGGTGAAGATCCGCCATTTCGACAGGCCAAGCGCCACGCCGGCTTCACGGTGCCCCTTGGGTATCGCCAGGATCGCACCGCGAAATACTTCGGTGGCGTAGGCGCCAAAGCATAGGCCGAGGGCGATGACGCCGGCGGCGAAGGCATTGAGGGCTAGGTCGGGATTGCCGAAATATTCACCCAAGGCACGCATCAGGTTGACGGTACCGAAGTAGATCAACAGCACCCAGAGCAATTCCGGAATGCCGCGGACCAGTGTCGAATAGGTGCCGCCAAGCCATTGCAACGGCTTGTACGGGGAGGTCTTGGCCAAGGCGCCGAGCAGGCCGAGCACCAGCCCCAGGCAGAGAGCCGAAAGGGCCAGCTTGACGGTCATCAGCGCGCCGGCGGCAAGCGCCGGGCCGA
The DNA here is from genome assembly GCF_052660185.1 of Pseudomonas sp. E102. NCBI lineage: Bacteria > Pseudomonadati > Pseudomonadota > Gammaproteobacteria > Pseudomonadales > Pseudomonadaceae > Pseudomonas > Pseudomonas sp. E102. The sequence continues at coordinate 4,600,979 of NZ_CP084025.1, read as the reverse complement.
ATCCGTAGAGGTCGATCATCATGGGCGTGTGTTCATATCGCGGCAGGCTTTGCTAAGGGCCGGCGCTACTGGGTAGCAACGCCGGCCAGGCACGTCAGTATCAATAGATGCTGAACGGGAAGTACTTGTCGTTGATCTTTTTATAGGTGCCGTCGGCAACGATTTCCTTCAGCGCGGCATTCAGTTTGTTGCGCAGTTCGTCATTACCCTTGCGCACTGCAATGGCGATCTTGTCGCCTTCCACCACTGGGTCGCCCTTGAACTCATAGGCACGGCCGGCGTCGGTTTTCAGCCAGTCGTAGTTCACGTATTTGTCCGCCAGGATCCCGTCAACGCGGCCGGAGGTCAGGTCCAGATAGGCGTTTTCCTGGGTATCGTAGAGTTTCAGTTCGACGCCTTCCATGTTGTCTTCCATCCAGGTACCAGCCAGGGTGGAACGCTGGGCTCCGATGACCTTGCCCTTGAGGGAATCTTTATCGACTTTGAACTCGACGTTTTTCGGCGCAATGAACTGCAGCTTGTTGGAGTAGTACGGGTCGGTGAAATCAACGGCCTGCTTGCGCTCTTCGTTGATCGACAACGAAGAAATCAGGAAATCGAACTTTTGGGCCATCAAGGCCGGAATGATGCCGTCCCAGTCGGAAGTGACCACTTCACATTCAACTTTCATCTTGGCGCACAGCGCGTCGCCGATGTCTTTATCGAAGCCTACGACCTGGCCGCTGGCATCCTTGTTATTGAACGGCGGATAGGCCGCCTCGATGCCCATTTTCAGTTTGTCGGCCGCCATGACGTTGGCCGAGAAGACCAGGCTGGCGGCAGCAGCCAAAAAGAATTTCCTGTAGGTCTGCATAGGTACTGCTCCGTTAGCGGTTGCTGGACATGAATTGTTTGCAGCGCGCCGAAAGCGGGTTTTCGAAGACCTGCTGTGGCGACCCTTGCTCCTCGACGAGCCCTTGGTGAAGGAACACGACTTCGCTCGATACCTGGCGGGCGAAGCCCATCTCGTGGGTTACGAGCAGCATGGTACGACCTTCTTCGGCGAGGGCGCGGATCACGCTTAGTACTTCCTGGACCATTTCCGGGTCAAGGGCAGAAGTCGGCTCGTCGAACAGAATGACTTTAGGTTGCATCGCCAATGTGCGGGCGATGGCGGCACGTTGTTGCTGGCCGCCGGACAGTTCGGCAGGGTAGGCGTGGCGCTTGTCAGCAATGCCGACCTTGGCCAGCAAGGCTTCGGCCACTTCCACGGCTTCGGCCTTGCTCTGGCCCAGCACGCGGCGCGGGGCTTCGATGATGTTGTCGAGCACGCTCATGTGCGGCCAGAGATTAAAGTTTTGAAATACAAAACCAATCTCGCTGCGCATGCGATTGATCTGTTTGCCATCGGCGGCGATCAGCTCACCGTTTTTGGCAGCCTTGAGCTTGAGCTCCTCGCCTGCGACCAGAATCTGACCCTGGTTGGGATTTTCCAGCAGATTGATGCAACGCAAAAACGTGGACTTGCCGGAGCCGGAGGAACCCAGGATCGAGATCACGTCACCGTCGCGAGCGGTCAGCGAGACGCCTTTGAGCACCTCCAGCTTTGCGTAGCGTTTGTGCAAGTTGCGGATTTCAAGCGCGGGCGTGGCCTGGGCCATGTGCGATCCTCATGATTTGTGCTCCCTTGCTATTGGCAGCCTTCCTGGCGAGGCGGCCAAGCTAGCATGCGTCCGAATGACAGCCAACAGCGCTTCGGACGGTAGACCGATGATGAGTGACAGGTTGTCGCATCGGCGCAGCAGACTGTCGCGCCATCAACAACCGAACGGCTGTTTGAACCCTGTCCATCGGCGATTTGCCCGGGGAGTCGCGTAAAAAAAGGCGCGATGGTGCCAGCTTTGGGCGGGGGTGGGAAGGGTTAACCGGATGAGCGTTGTCTATTCCGTTTGGCATTCGGCTCAACTTCCAATCGATCTGAACATGGGTGTTCATAAAACGATCAAACGAGGTGGTGTTCCCTATCAGGAGTTGTGGTCATGAAGTTGCTATATTGCCCCATCGTTCTGGGTGCGCTGCTTTTTCCCATCATGCTCAACGCCACCAACCTCGCGCCCATCGACAACGCAGGCGTCCAGGTCCAGCCCATGCAACAGAACGGTATCAGCTACCTGTCCGGCGGTATCGGCGAAGACGAAGCCCGGGCCATCGAACAGGCCCAGGGCTACAACCTGCACATGACTTTTGCGATCGGCCCGGAGGGCAAATACGTCCCGGATGTGGAGGTGACCGTGCAGAGCTCAACGGGACAGACATTGCTGACGCTCAGCGACGCAGGCCCATTGGTGTATGTACAACTGCCGCCGGGCAGTTACAGCGTGATAGCGACGCGTAACGGCGAGGAGCGTCGCGACACCGCCAAAGTGGGCAGCGGAGCCGCGCGCAAGCTAGTGTTCCATTGGAACAGCAGCGAGTAGCCGAGAGCTTACTCGCTGGCGGGCTCTTCCATGGATTGGCGATAACGGTCCAGCGCCTCGCTGAAATCCTTGATGAATTCCGGCGTGCTGAGCCAGCGCTGGGCGGCCTCGCGGTCCATGTCGTCGGCCCACATGCGGTAGTCCACCAGCATATCGGCGGCCAGGTTGGTGGCGGCCATGCCCTCGTTTTCCGCGTTCTTGAGGTCCAGCAGGCCCGGACGCTCGATGATCATTTCGCTAACGTCGGCAAGCAGCGTGTCGAGCATCTGGCTGCGGCTGACGGCCTCGGCTTCACGCAACTTAGCGAATAGCTCCAGCACATAGACCGGCGGCTGGGCAGTGGCGTGAGCCGGATCGCCGTACATCGGGATGGATTTGCGCCCGGTCATACGGATTTGCTTGGCTTTGTCTTTGGCGCGCTTGGCGCGTTTCTGCTGTTTGTTCAGTGAGGCCATTGGGCTTCGGTTTCCAATTCGTTAGGGGGCGGTGGCCGGCTCAATCGATTTTCGGCACGGTGAAGCGGAATTCGCTGCCTTTGCCTGGCTGGCTTTCGGCCTGCAGTTTACCGCCATGAGCCTGGACAATCCCCTTGGAAATATAAAGTCCGAGGCCGGTGCCGTTCGGGTTGCCGTCCTTGGTGGTCCAGTAACGGTCGAAAACATGAGGCAGTTGTTCTGGCGCGATGCCCTCACCAGTGTCGCGGACACTGAATACGATCTCATCGCCTACCGACATTGCGCTGATACCTACGCTACCTTTCTGCGGCGTGAACTTGATGGCATTGCCAATCAGATTGGACAGCACCTGGAACAATCGCTCCGGGTCCGCGTTGATCCTGAGGTTGGGTTCGGCGTGGAAAGAGATATCGATGGCCTTGGCAGAGGCCAGCGGCGTCAGTAATGAACACGCGTCTTCGAATATCTGGCTCACGTCCATCGGCTTGGGGTGGATGGTGTAGCGGCCGGCGTCGATGCGCGAGGTGTCGAGAAGGTCCTCCAGGAGCGAATTCATACGGCTGGCGGCCTGCTGCATGGTATCGATGGCCGAGGAAATTCGCTTCGAGCTGTGGGAGCCATCGGAGCTGAAAGCCTTTTGCATCATGCCGCACAGCATGGAAATGACCGTCATCGGGTTGCGCAAATCATGGGACACGACTGCAACCAACTCATCCCGGGCCTGCACCGCCTGGCGCTCCTTGCGAACTTGCCGTGCCAAGTCGTTTTCCAGGGCCGAGCGCCGCAGGTCGTTGGCGGCGAATACATCGCCATGGCTCCATTTGGTACTGATGCCCCCCATTTCGACTTTCCAGATTTCGAACGACGTCCTCGGGCGTAAGCGTAGTCCGGTCGCGCTTTGCTCCAGGTCGAGGGGTTTTTGAGGGTCACCGCTCCAATTGATGGTTTGCTTGACCTCGGGGCGGAACCACAGCACGCCGTTTTCCACTGGCTTGGGCAGGTGAATCGCCAGCACACCGCTCGCAACCTCCGGATAAGCCTTGGCCGGCGCGAAAATTTCGCCCAGGTTATGGTGAGCAAAAACCGGTTGGTCGGTTTCCATTATCCATTTGTGCAATTCACGAATCTGCTCCGGTTCCGGGCACTGTCCGTGGCGATGCAGCTTGTTGTCCTCGATGATCGCAACGCCATTGGCCCCGGTGAGTTCCATCAGACGCTGTGGGTCGTGGGACAGACTGTCAAAGACGTTTTCGCTGGATTCGGCCATGAGAGTGGCAAGCGCCCCGAGGTCTTCGAGCTTGGCGTCCCGTTGCCCTGCCAGTTCAAGAGCCTCCATCGCACTGATCTGCAGTGAGAGGATCTGGCCGATCGTCTGACAGGCCATGCGCATTTGGTGGGGAACATGCAGCGGCTGGCGGTTGCCGCAGCTGATCAATCCCCATAATTGCTCGCCTTTCATCAGCGAGATGCTCATGGATGACAACACGCCCATGTTCTTCATGTATTGACGGTGAATCGGCGAGACGCTGCGCAGCGTGGAAAAGCTCAAGTCCAGTGGCGCCTGCGTGTCGGGGCGCAGCTCGGGCATCAGCGGTACCGGCGTGTAGTCGGCGTTGGGGATGATGCGCAACCAGTTGGTGCGATACAGCTCGCGAGCCTGTTCCGGAATGTCCGATGCTGGGAAAAACAGGCCCTTGTAGAGCTCCATCGAAGGCGCGCTGGCCTCGGCAATGACTTGCCCGTGGCCTCCTTCCTCGAAACGATAAATCAGGACGCGGTCGTATCCGGTCATGGCCTGGATCTCCCGCACGCTGATTTCGTACAGGGCCTGGAGCGTTTTCGCGCTTTGCAGACGCTGCAGCATGCGGCCCAGGTTGGCCTCGCCATTGACGCCCTCGGGGCGGTAGTCGGTCAGGTGCTGTTCCAGTTCGACAATCAAGGCGCCCTGATGGCGGTGGATCAGGGCGTCGAAGCGCTGCTGGCTCACTACGATGTCGAGCGGAACGTTGTCTCTTTCAGTTTCGGTGCGGAAAGCTTCCAGAAGGGTTGCGGCCTGTTCCTGCCCAAACAGTGCATCCAGGGGCAGACCGAGAAGCTCTTGAGGATCATACCCTGTCAGTTGTTGCGCGTTTGCGCTGACCTGGCGGATCACGAAATCAGGCTCGGACAGCATCAGCAATACGCCGTGAGGCTGGATGGCCCCGGGGAAGCGGATCGGTTCGTCTGCGCAATTGGCCAGCAATTCTTCGAAGGCTTCTTGGTTTTCCGGTTTCATAACAGAACCTCCTGACTGGCCAGCCAGCGTTCAAAACAGATGAATGTCGCCTTGGCAGCGCGTGTGGCTTCGAGCGTCTGGTCGTCGCCAAGGTTCCGGTCACCTAGATACTGAAGAAAATCCTTCCAGCGCCGGCCGGTAAGTTCTCCATAAACGTCGAGGAAAGCGGCACCGCTGGATGAATCGAGACCTAACTGTTCGGCCACCCTGCGTCGCAGGATCTGTCCGCCCAATGTTGCGCCTTCCAGCACATAGGAAACGCCGAGGGCGGCGGCCGGAGAATCAATCTGCGGCAGGAGTTGGCAGACGGGCAGCGAGTCAATCGCCATTTCGTCCAGACCCAGCGCCATGAGATCCGCTCGTAGCACCGGCAGCTTGATGCGTAGGGATTGGTCCAGCCCCGTCGGCGTCAGCGCGAGAATATGGAGGCGACGTTCCAGTGGCTCATAAAAACCGTGGTATGCCGCTATCAAGCGCCGGTACAGGCCTAGATCCAGTTGCTCCGAGAAAAACGGCAAGCGTTTCTCCAGGGCAATGTGCAGTTCAGCGGTTTCAGTCCGCAATGCCTGGATCAGGGAGGGCGGAGGGGCGGACGGTGCAGGCATGCAGAATGAAGCTCTTTGAGTGAAGCGTTGCAGAAAAAAACGCATCAATCTTACACAGGTTTATTGGGTGGGCGATCGTCAATAGCCCGCTTTATTGTTCGGGCAGCATGGCCGGTCTGTCGCTCCTGGTATCGGCCGGCGAAGAGGCGTTCATTACCTTCACGGCGGGTGTCCAGCCGTTGGGCGTAATCCACGATAGGCTACGCCGTAAAATCAGGCTTGGCCTTGGCTCAGTGCTTGGGATGCGGCCACATAGTCGGCTTGGAATTGCTTGCTTTCCACCCAATCCAGCGCGGTCTGCTCATCGACACCCGTGGTCAGGCGACGGTACTCGATCAATGCAGTGATGATGAAGTCGGTGGCCTCTTCTTCGCCTTCCTGTTCCAACACGAGCGCCAGCAGCGGATGTGCCAGGAATGCTTCGCACATGGCTTTCTGGCTGACCTTTTCGGCGGCGCTCATGAGTCCGAACAGATCCGACAAGTCCACGGTTTCCAAGTCGATGCGCTCATCGTTCGGGTCAAGGAAATCGTTTGGCGCAGCAGCACGCTGAATGCGGTTGTTCTTGGCTTTCGCCTTCGCGCGCTGGCTGCGTTTGTGCTGTTTGTTCGCCGATGACATGGTCGGATTCCTGATGGATAAGACGATCTATCCTACAGCTTCGACGCGGACGCTTCGAATCTCAATCGACTATGAAGAGCGTGGCCCCTGATGAAGTCGAAGACCGATGGGGCTCGGCCTGGTCCGCCACCTGGTAGCTCATGCCTGGCTTGAGCAAAAATTGCCGGCCATCTTCGAGCTCGGTATCGAGCTCGCCCTTTAGGCAAAACAGGATATGGCCCTTGGTGCACCAATGGTCGGCCAGGTAACCGGCGGTGTATTCCACCATCCGTACCCGAATGCTCCCGAACTGCCGCGTTCGCCAATAAGCGGTTCCGGTAATGCCCTTATGCTCGGTGGGCTCGATGGTGGACCAATCGGTGGTGCCGAAGGGGATGCCAGTGATGTCCATTTCGACTCGCTTGCTGGAGGGGAGCGGACGAATGTAGCTGAGTCGATAGGGCGGCGGAAGAAAAATCCAGGCAATAAAAAACCCCGATCAATTTCTTGATCGGGGTTTTCGGTATTTGGTGCCCAGAGACGGAATCGAACCGCCGACACGGGGATTTTCAATCCCCTGCTCTACCGACTGAGCTATCTGGGCAACGGGGCGCATTAAACGGGTTTTTCAGGGGGGCGTCAAGCGAGTTATCAAAAAATATTTAATTATTACCGTCGCTTACGATTCGCCCCCGCTCTGGAAGGCTTATTCGGACGGCGGCACGTAGCCTTCGGCCTTGGCGTATTCTTCGCCGGAAAAGAACTTCTCCATCTCGCCTTGAAGGTATTTGCGATCTTCGGCGTTCATCATGTTCAGGCGTTTTTCGTTGATCAGCAGGGTCTGGTGTTTCTGCCAATCGCCCCAGGCCTTGGCCGAGACGTTGTCGTAGATGTCCTGGCCTTTGGCGCCCGGGAACGGCGCGCGTTCCAGGCCTTCCAGTTCTTCTTTGTACTTGCGGCACATGATGGTGCGGGTCATTGCAACTCTCCTGCATTCAGTACGGCGGCCGCGCGTTCGAGCAAGGTTTTGACCGGGGCGGCAAGGCCCAGGCGCGGCGGGGTGGCGAGGTTATACCAGAGCCAGTCGGCCTCGGCCACGTGGTGGCCGGTTTCCCGGACCCGGACCAGCCAGGGTTCGATTGCCAACTGGAAGTGGCTGAAGGTGTGTATCAGGTCTGGCATTGCCTGTTGCGGGCCCAGCTCCAGGGAATGTTGCAAGGCCAGGTGCTGCAGATCATCCAGGCCATCGAGTTCCGGCAGACTCCACAAGCCGCCCCATAAGCCGGTGGATGGGCGACGGTAAAGCAAGATGGCGCCCTCGCGATTGGCCAGCATGGGCATCAAGGTGCGCTTCTTGGGCACTTCCTTGCGTGGCTTGGGAATCGGGTAGCGGGTTTCCAGGCCCAGCATGTGCGCCTCGCAACCTTTTTTGAGCGGACACAACAGGCAACTGGGCTTGCTGCGGGTACACAGCGTGGCCCCCAGGTCCATCATCGCCTGGGTGTAAGCGTTGACGCGGTCTTGCGGCGTGAAGCGCTCGGCGGTGGCCCATAGCTGTTTCGCAACCTTGGGTTCGCCCGGGTAGCCTTCCTGGGCGGTGAAACGCGCCAGCACGCGCTTGACGTTGCCATCGAGGATCGGCGCCCGTAGGTCCATGCTGATGCTGGCGATGGCGCCAGCGGTGGACAGGCCGATCCCCGGCAGTTCGGTGAGCTTTTCCACATCCCGGGGGAATTCCCCGGCGTATTGCTCCACGACGATTTTCGCTGTTTTCTGCAGATTGCGTGCACGGGTGTAGTAGCCCAATCCGGTCCACAGATGCAGCACTTCATCCTCCGGCGCGTCGGCGAGGGCCTGGACCGTTGGCAGGGCGGCCATGAACCGGTCGAAGTAATTGAGCACGGTGCTGACCTGGGTCTGCTGCAGCATGATTTCCGAGACCCACACCCGATAAGGCGTGATGCCCTGTTGCCAGGGCAGGTCGTGGCGTCCATGGCGGTCGAACCAATCCAGTACCGCGGCGGAAAACTGCTCGGATGTCATCGCTTGAACAGCCCCTTGAGCGCGTCTTTGAGCTCAGGGCTGACTTTGTCGCCCAGCTTCTCGTCAATCTTGTCGCCGAGGCGGTCTCCGGCCAGTTTCGCCGCGACCTTGCCCAGCCCATCGTTATCCAGGCGGCAGGCTTTGGCACCCAACTCCAGCGGGCCGCGGCAGCGCAACGGCCACTCGACGTCGACGTAGCGTTCGTTGACCTGGCAGGCAGGGTCGGGCATGTCGCTTTTGTCGCCTTCGACGATCACGCCGACGCGGTAGTCCATGCCCAGCACGCGCAGGTCGATGTCGCCGTTGCCGTTGACGGTCATGCCGGGAATGCGGACTTTCAGGTCTGGGTTGTGGGCAACGCCGTTGGTGAAAGTGAGGTTGCCGTTGAGCTGCTGGAACGGCGTGTCCTTGCCGCGAGGTTCGCCAGTGAGTGACTTGCGGTTCAGCGTGGCGATGCCTTTGCACAGTTGCTGTTCAAGATTGGCATTGAGCAATACGCCATCGTTGATGACGAAACCGGCCGTGCCATTAAGGCTATCGATCAGGGCTTTTTGGCTGTTGCCGTTGGCGGTGATCGCGCTGTTGAGCGTGACCAGACCCTTGACCGGCGGATTCTTGCCTTGGCTTTCGATGATTTTCTCGGCCGGCACCCGGTTGATGCGGGTTTGCAGGCTCAACTGTGGCGTAGGCTGCCGTACGTCCAGGGTGCCCTTGGTTTCAAAGTTGCCGCTGTACAGGTCGCCGCGCAGGTTCTCCAGAGTCAACAGGCCACCCAGGCCGGTCGCCTTGAGCGCGGCGTTCTGGATCGGCAGTTTGTCGAGGGTCAGTTGGCCGAAGGTCAGGTCGGCATCGATGTCCAGCTTGCTCAGGCGCTCCACCGGAAACAGCCGATCATTGCTCCAGGCGCCTTGGGTTGGAGCGCTTGGCAGGGGTGTGCTGCCGGCGCCGGCCATGGCACTGGCCTCGGTGTTGCTGACTTCGGCCTCGCGGGCTGCCTTGGAGCTGTCGGCTTCGGCGGACTTTGGCGGCAGGTAGCGGTCGACGTTGAACGTATCGGCCTTGAGCTGCACGCGCAGGGCCTGTTTGGCAAAGTCTTCCACAGCGATACGGCCGCTGAAACTGCTGTCGTCGACCTTCAAGTTGATGTCGTTGAGTTCGACACTGTTCGGCGTGCCGGCAATGCGGCTCGCCAGTTCGACCTTGCTCAGGCTGCCCTCAGCCATTGCTGGCAGTTTTTGGCCAACGCTGTCGACAAACTTTGCCAAGTCGAATTGGGCAATCGAAATGCCGCCATTCAGTTGTGGCGTCTTGTCGAGGTCGTTGACCTTCAACTCGCCCAGTGCACGCAGTTGGTTGAGGGAAAGCTTGATCCCGGTCCACTCGGCGACGTTTGCCGCTTTATCCAGGGAAAGTTGCCCTTGGGCCGCGAAACTCACGGTCTTGCCTTGCAAGGGATCGCCGGTGGCTTCGCCGGACAGCTTCAGGTCTTCGAACCGATAGCGCTGCAAAGCGCGCTCGAAGCGCAGTTCGCCAGTGACCTCGGTGCGCACGCGGACGGCCGGCTGGTTGCTGGACAGGAACGCCGTGAGGGTAACCGGGATGTTGGTAGCGTCATGGATCGGGCCGGTGCTCAACTGGATGCTTTCGGCACTGAACTGCTTGCCGGTCTGCTCGTCGGTGTATTCCACTCGGGCGTTGTTCACGGTCAGGCTGTCGATGTCCAACCGTGTTGGCTGGGCCGGCTTTTCTGCCGGTGCGCTGGCCGGCGGGGTGGATTGTTCGACGGGCGTTGGTGCTTCCTGGGTGGATGCGGAGGTGGGCGCCTTGCCGATATCTTCCCAGTTGCCGTGGCCGCTCTTGTCACGGTTCAGGCGTAGGTTCAGGCCTTCGACCCGGACATCGCTCATCTGCACCTCGCGGCGCAGCAGCGGCATCACCCGGACAGACAGCCCGAGCATCTGAAGGTCGGCGAAAGGTTGGGTTGGGTTGGCCAGGGTGGCGACACTGGCTTCGTGCAGTTCCAGACCCAGCCATGGGAACAGGCTCCAACCGATGTCCCCATTGAGTGTCAGCTCGATGTGGGCTTTATCGCGGGCTATCTGGCGGATCTCTTCTTTATAGTCGTTGGGATCGAAGAGGTGGGTCAGGGCAAAGCCCAGGGCCACAATGATCAGCAACAGCCCGAGAAGTACCAGACCCAGGATTTTGCCGAACGCTTTCATGGGCGAATCCTTATAGGTTGAGTTCAAATTTTGCCAGGGAGTATAACGTCCCGGGTCGGTGGAGCGTTGAGGGATCGATTTTTCGAGCTGCCGTTACCCGGCCAGGCGCGGTCCCCGTGGCGAGGGAGCTATTCGACATCCAGAGGTAATTTCAATTTCGCCGCCAAGGCCTGGGCTTCCAGATGCCCGGCAGGCGCCTGCAGTCGCAGCTCGGCGTTGCCTTGCTCAGCCATCCTCCGGGCTTCGCTCACCAGCCGTTCCGCCACGCCCCGGCGGCGAGTGACGTTTCGCACGCATAGGTGGGACAAGCGCCAGACGTTCTGGTGCCGTTGCAGTCGTGCTGCACCGAGCAGGCGATCGTTGAAGCGTGCCGCGATCAACGAGCCTTCCTCGAGACATCTCTCTATGAGTCGCGCGGCGTCGCTGAACGGCTCGAACAGCCAGACCGGCGCGTCCCGATAGATTTTCTGCAGATCCTGCTCGTCCTGACGAGTGGCTTCATTCAGGTGCTCGACAACGATGGGCATGGAAATTCCTGAAAAATAAACGAATTGCCCCCTACAGAAAGTCAGCAGAGGCGCGATAAGACGAGTGAGAGAAAAAAGGTGATAGCACTTTGGTTTTTCTGTCACGAGCAAATGTTAACCTTTGTCGGTTCGTCCGTCCTTCTGCGACGTGATGTCGCACTAAAATGGAGCTTCACCACAGAATACAGTCATGCCTGCGTGCAAGAAGGCTGAGGGTGAGGTGTGGCTGGCGAACCATTCCAATAACTGGGGGATACACAATGAGCACGAGCATCACGGCGGACGGCATCGCCGACCAGCCTGCGTTCCTCTCCAAGGAACGTATCATCGCCAAGCCCGGATTCAACCGGTGGCTGGTTCCACCGGCCGCGCTGGCCATCCACCTCTGCATCGGCATGGCCTATGGCTTCTCGGTGTTCTGGTTGCCACTGTCCAAGGCCTTGGGTATCACCAAGCCTGTCGCCTGTGCACCGGATATGAGCTTCATCTCGCAAGTCTTTTCGTCCCAATGTGACTGGCCGATCTCCATGCTCGGCTGGATCTACACCCTGTTCTTCATCTTCCTGGGCTGCTCGGCAGCCATCTGGGGCGGCTGGCTGGAACACGCCGGGCCACGCAAGGCCGGCGTTGTTTCGGCATTGTGCTGGTGCGGTGGCCTGCTGATTTCCGCGCTGGGTATCTATACCCACCAGATCTGGCTGATGTGGGTCGGTTCCGGTGTGATCGGCGGCATTGGCCTGGGCCTGGGCTATATCTCGCCAGTCTCGACGCTGATCAAATGGTTCCCGGACAAGCGCGGCATGGCGACCGGCATGGCGATCATGGGCTTTGGTGGCGGTGCGATGGTCGGTGCTCCACTGGCTGCGGCGCTGATGAGCCATTTCGCTACGCCGACCGAGGTGGGTGTCTGGCAGAGCTTCCTGGTGATGGCCGCGATCTACTTCGTGTTCATGATCGGTGGCGCCTTGTCGTACCGCGTTCCGCCAACCGGTTGGAAGCCTGAAGGCTGGACCCCGGCACCGAAGAAAGCCGCGAACGCGATGATCACTCATCGTCACGTTCACGTGAACGTTGCCTGGAAAACCCCGCAGTTCCGCCTGGTATGGCTGGTGCTGTGCCTGAACGTATCCGCCGGTATCGGCATCCTGGGCATGGCTTCGCCACTGCTGCAGGAAGTGTTTGGCGGCAAACTGCTGGGCAACGACCTGCCTTTCGGTCAGCTGGACGCCGTGCAACTGGGCCAGATCGCTGCCATTGCGGCCGGTTTCACCGGTCTGTTGAGCCTGTTCAACATCGGTGGCCGGTTCTTCTGGGCGTCCTTCTCGGACTACCTGGGCCGTAAAAACACCTACTTCGTGTTCTTCGCATTGGGTGTTGCCCTGTACGCGCTGATCCCGAACCTGGGTCACTTGGGCAGTATCGCGCTGTTCGTGGCGGCGTTCTGCATCATCCTGTCGATGTACGGCGGCGGTTTCGCAACCGTGCCGGCCTACCTGGCGGACCTGTTCGGTACGCAAATGGTTGGCGCGATCCACGGTCGTCTGCTGACGGCGTGGGCGGCGGCAGGCGTGCTGGGCCCGGTTCTGGTGAACTACTTGCGTGAATATCAGCTGAGCATCGGCGTCGAGCGTGCCGCGGCCTATGACATCACCTTGTACATCCTGGCCGGCCTGCTGGTGCTGGGTTTCCTGTGTAACCTGATGGTCCGTCCGGTCGCCGACAAGTACTTCATGACCGACGCCGAACTGGCCGCTGAACAGGCGCTGGGCCATGACAAGGGCGCCGACAGCACCACTTCGCTGGAATGGAAAGCCGCGCCGGGCACCAAGCCTTTGGCAATCGCCGCCTGGCTGGTGGTGGGCATTCCGTTGGCGTGGGGTGTGTGGGTGACCCTGCAGAAGACGGCGGTGTTGTTCCGTTAAGACCGTTGCCCTGATCATCAGGTCAGGGCAGCCCTTGTGGGAGCGAGCTTGCTCGCGATAGCGGTGGGTCAGCGGACAGTAATGTCGGCTGACACGCCTCATCGCGAGCAAGCTCGCTCCCACAGTCGTTTTGGCTGGTGGATAAGACTTGTATGCACATGTCTATCGCCGACAGCCCGGGTTTCAACCCGTCAGTGATGTCACCTCTTTTGTTTCTGTTTGCCGCTCGCGCCCCTATAATGGCTGCCTTTTTCGCCCAATGATTTTGCGGAGCTGGTGATGGCCGAACGTAAGGCGTCTGTCGAGCGCGACACTCTGGAAACCCAGATCAAAGCCTCGATCAACCTGGATGGCACCGGAAAGGCCCGGTTTGATATCGGCGTGCCTTTTCTTGAGCACATGCTGGACCAGATCGCCCGTCACGGGCTGATCGACCTGGACATCGTCAGCAAGGGCGACCTGCATATCGACGACCACCACACGGTGGAAGACGTCGGTATCACCTTGGGCCAGGCCTTTACCCAGGCCATCGGCGACAAAAAAGGCATCCGTCGCTACGGCCATGCCTACGTGCCGCTCGATGAAGCGCTGTCGCGCGTGGTCATCGACTTCTCCGGCCGCCCTGGCCTGCAAATGCATGTGCCGTACACCCGTGCCACCGTCGGCGGCTTCGACGTTGACCTGTTCCAGGAATTCTTCCAGGGCTTCGTCAACCACGCCAACGTGACCCTGCACATCGACAACCTGCGCGGGCACAACACCCATCACCAGATCGAAACCGTGTTCAAGGCCTTTGGCCGCGCGCTGCGCATGGCGGTGGAGCTCGATGACCGCATGGCCGGCCAGATGCCTTCCACCAAGGGCGTGCTGTAATGCAGACGGTCGCGGTTATCGACTACGGCATGGGCAACCTGCACTCGGTGGCCAAGGCCCTCGAGCACGTGGGCGCCGGCAAGGTGCTGATCACCAGCGATGCCGATGTGATTCGCGAAGCCGACCGCGTGGTGTTCCCCGGTGTCGGCGCGATTCGTGATTGCATGGCCGAGATTCGTCGCCTGGGCTTCGACAAGCTGGTGCACGAAGTCAGCCAGGATCGGCCGTTCCTCGGCATCTGCGTGGGCATGCAGGCTTTGCTCGATCGCAGCGAAGAGAACGATGGCGTCGATTGCATTTCGCTGTTCCCCGGCCAGGTAAAGTTTTTCGGCAAGGGCCTGCATGAGGATGGCGAACATCTGAAAGTCCCGCACATGGGCTGGAACGAAGTGAAGCAGGCGGTCGATCATCCCCTGTGGCACAACATCCCTGACTTGGCGCGCTTCTACTTCGTGCACAGCTACTACATCGCCGCCGGCAACGCGCGGCAGGTGGTGGGCAGCGGTCACTATGGCGTCGATTTCGCCGCGGCCCTGGCCGATGGTTCGCGCTTCGCCGTGCAGTTCCATCCGGAGAAGAGCCATACCCATGGCCTGCAGCTATTGCAGAACTTCGCCGCATGGGACGGACGCTGGTAATGGCACGCAAGAAACCGCCGATCCTCACCCTCACGCCTGAGCAGGAAAGTGAAGCGAACCGCAAGATCCAGCGGTTCATGGAGGAACGTTTCGAGCTGGACCTGGGCTCGTTCGAAGCGGCGGAAATTCTTGACCTGTTTACCCGCGAAATTGCTCCGCACTATTACAACAGGGCGATTTTCGATGTGCAGGCGCACCTTAAAGAAAGGTTCGAAAGCATTGAAAGCGACTTGTGGGCGCTCGAGAAAAACTGATTCCCGAGCCAAGCTGAATACTCGTATTTAAGGGTTTGCCAGATGCTGATTATCCCCGCTATCGATCTCAAGGACGGCGCTTGCGTACGTCTGCGCCAGGGCCGCATGGAAGACTCCACGGTGTTTTCCGATGACCCGGTGAGCATGGCCGCCAAGTGGGTGGAGGGCGGCTGCCGTCGCCTGCATCTGGTTGACCTGAACGGTGCTTTCGAAGGCCAGCCGGTCAATGGCGAAGTGGTCACGGCCATCGCCAAGCGCTATCCGAACCTGCCGATCCAGATCGGTGGCGGCATCCGCTCGCTGGAAACCATCGAGCACTACGTCAAGGCTGGCGTGAGCTACGTGATCATCGGCACCAAGGCCGTGAAAGACCCGGCTTTCGTCGCTGAAGCCTGTCGCGCGTTCCCTGGCAAAATCATCGTTGGCCTGGATGCCAAAGACGGTTTCGTCGCCACCGATGGCTGGGCTGAAATCAGCTCCGTGCAGGTCATCGATCTGGCCAAGCAGTTTGAAGCCGACGGCGTGTCCTCGATCGTTTATACCGACATCGCCAAAGACGGCATGATGCAGGGCTGCAACGTACCGTTCACCGCTGCGCTGGCCGCTGCCACCAAGATCCCGGTGATCGCTTCCGGTGGCATTCATAATCTGGGTGACGTCAAGTCGCTGCTCGACGCCAAGGCGCCGGGCATTATCGGCGCAATCACCGGGCGTGCGATCTATGAGGGCACCCTCGACGTCGCTGAAGCGCAAGCTTTCTGCGATTCCTACAAAGGCTGAGGACTGACCATGGCGCTGGCCAAACGCATCATCCCTTGCCTGGACGTGGACAACGGCCGGGTGGTCAAGGGCGTCAAATTCGAGAACATCCGTGACGCCGGCGACCCGGTGGAAATTGCTCGCCGCTACGACGAGCAGGGTGCCGATGAGATTACCTTCCTCGACATCACGGCCAGTGTCGATGGCCGCGATACCACACTGCATACCGTCGAGCGCATGGCCAGCCAGGTGTTCATCCCGCTGACCGTGGGCGGCGGCGTGCGCTCCGTTCAGGACATCCGCAACCTGCTCAATGCCGGGGCGGACAAGGTGTCGATCAACACCGCGGCGGTGTTCAACCCCGAATTTGTCGGTGAAGCAGCGCAGCACTTCGGCTCGCAGTGCATCGTCGTGGCCATCGACGCGAAGAAGGTTTCCGCCCCCGGCGAAACCCCGCGCTGGGAAATCTTCACCCATGGTGGGCGCAAACCCACGGGTCTGGACGCTGTTGAATGGGCAAAGAAAATGGAAGCCCTGGGCGCCGGTGAGATCCTGCTGACCAGCATGGACCAGGACGGCATGAAAAACGGCTTCGACCTGGGCGTCACCCGCGCCATCAGCGATGCACTGGGCATTCCAGTCATCGCTTCCGGCGGTGTCGGCAACCTGCAGCACTTGGCTGACGGCATCCTCGAAGGTCACGCCAGCGCGGTATTGGCGGCGAGTATCTTCCACTTCGGCGAGTACACCGTGCCGGAGGCCAAAGCTTATATGGCGCAGCGCGGTATCTGCATTCGATAGGTTTCTTCATCGAAAACCGCCTGGTGCCTGTCAGAGTGTCGGGCTGGTCTCCTGCCGGCTTGTGGCAGGACTTAGCAAGTCTTCCCTGGGCTTGGATTCCTGATCCATTTTGTCGTAAGCGATGCTGCAGAATTTCTGCGGCAGTTCTTCGTTTTCGAACAAATAACCTCTCTGGTCATAGGGTTCGTACTCTTGCGCTTCAGTGCAGTCTGTCGTTTCCGGCGGGCCGAACTTGATGGCGTAGGTATGGTATTGATCCTCGGATTGTTCCAGTGCGACTCCGATGCCCGCGTAGATCGACAAATTTGGCTGGGCTGTCGGAGCGCCGTCCAGGATTTCTACCGGCAGCGAAAGGGTAGTGAGTGGCTCTGCCGGTCCCGAGGAGTCAACACCAATAATGCATAGGAAATAGACGCCTGGCTGAGTGCCGATATCAGTGTCTATAAACGCGTCGACCGAGCTGATTGGATCGCTATAGTTTTGGCCGTTTTCGCAGTGCTTTGCGGTACGAACCGTCTTGTGGCGATAAAAGGCAGTGCTGATCTTGAAGCGGTAGTTCCAAGTCGGGATTGCTATGGTCCCGTCAGGCTGTTTTACAAGACGCTGATACCGCGCCGGGCTGTTTTTTTCCAGGTCAACGGAAAATGACGGGTAAAGCGCGCAAGATGCCGTCACGTCCTTGACCAGATGGCCTTGCACGAAGCACCCGTTGAGAAAAGCCGTTGAAGTTCCATAGTGGTTGTCGGGGATTGGTTTATAGCCACTGTTGGTGCGCATACAAGGCACATACCATTCGCATGGGGTGAAGCCCTCGGGTGTGGCACTGGTGTTCAGCACACCGACAATCTCGTTGGTGTAACGATCAAGGATGGGGCCTCCTTCACTGCCTCCCGCCAGATCCGAGCATTGATTCATTATGTTGTTTCGCCAGACAAACTGACCTTTGATGACCTCGTCGGCAGATTGCAGTGTGCACGCGGCCATGCGCAGTGTGTTCTTTGGAAAACCCAACGAGGCTCCTACCGTCAACACATCGGTTCCATCAGTCGGCTGTCCCTGGGCCAATTTCAATGGTTTTATACCGGCCCTGATGAGTTCCTGAAGGCTGACGTTCAGCTCGATGATAGAAAGATTGGTGCCATGCATACTCCGCCATGCCACTTTTTTTACCGGGTAGATCTGGAATAACAAGGTGTCAGCGAAGTAACTGAAATAGATGTGGCCGCTTATGGGGGTGTCCGTCATGTTGCTTTCGTCGATTTGCCTCGTACAGAAACCCGTGGTGACCACATAGGCGGGCGTTGGTCCGGCCACAGTGGAATCCTGAGTATCGAGCAGTGTGGCGGTGCAATAACTGTCGGTATACAGCCGACCGATGCCTCGCCAATGGTCATATTTGCCATCCGCATTTTCCAAGACCCTGGACGCTGCGAAGTTTTGCAGGCCATCGCCATAGTCCTTGCTGTGAGCAATACCTTGCAAAGCCGACACGCACAGCACGGCCATTAAGGGAAATAAGATCGATCTCATAAAACGCTGCCTCTGATTAAATGAATAGAAACCGGTCAGGCCGGTGTTTCAATTAACCAGAGCGCGCCTGTTGGCTGGCGGTAACTAATTACCTCACCCTTGAAGGCTGGAACCTCTAGCCTGAAAGGTTGAGCCGGCGGCAAGTAACGACCGTAGACATGATTGCGGCCCTGAGGCACTCTTGGCTCGCCATGGATCTTCGGTAGTCAGACATGTTCAGACGTTTGGTTTTCTTTCTTGCCGGCACCGTGCTGTTGTTCATCAATGGGGCGCAGGCTCAAGAACATCGCGATGTCGGCGTGGTATTGCTGACGGAAAATTTCCCGCCATACAACATGGCCAAGAACGGCAAGAACTTCGCCCAGGACGAAAACATCCATGGCATCGCCGTGGACATCGTGCGCGAGATCTTCAAGCGCGCCGACATTACTTACAGCCTGACATTGCGCTTTCCTTGGGAACGAATCTACAAGCTCGCCCTGGAGAAACCCGGCTACGGGGTGTTCGTCACGGCGCGGTTGCCGGAGCGCGAGAAACTCTTCAAATGGGTCGGCCCTATCGGC
This sequence comes from Pseudomonas sp. E102, assembly GCF_052660185.1. Classification (NCBI taxonomy): domain Bacteria; kingdom Pseudomonadati; phylum Pseudomonadota; class Gammaproteobacteria; order Pseudomonadales; family Pseudomonadaceae; genus Pseudomonas; species Pseudomonas sp. E102. Next base: position 4,582,456 of record NZ_CP084025.1, on the reverse strand, counting down.
CCGGACGACTGGGTCATGCTAGCCAAGGCAGACAGCAAAATTGCCCTAGACTCGCTTGAGCAGGCGCGTGAATACAAGATTGGCGCCTACAAGGGCGACGCTATTGCCGAGACATTGGCCAAGCAAGGACTCAAGCCTGTCGTCGTGTTGCGCGATCAGGACAACGCCAGGAAGCTGATCAGCGGCCAGATCGATCTGTGGGCCACCGGAGACCCGGCCGGGCGTTACCTGGCGCGGCAGGAAGGCGTGAGCGATCTCAAGACCGTGCTGCGATTCAACAGTGCCGAGCTGTACCTGGCGTTGAACAAGGACGTGCCGGACGATGTGGTTGCCCGACTCCAAGCGGCCCTGGACGAACTGCGCAAGGACGGTACGGTGGACGCGATCATGGCGCGGTATCTCTAAGCACTTCACCCGCCGCGCGGCCGCCATCGCGAGCAGGCTCGCCCCCACAATGGTTCTGCATCGGGCACAAGATTTGTGTTCACCGCAGATCCCCTGTGGGAGCGAACTTGCTCGCGATGGCGGCGACGCGGTTACCGTCGCTACCGATAAACCCCATCTTTCCCATGCCCGGCCATTGCTCGGTTGCTGCGCAGGCTGATCATCGATTTGATGTCGATCCATTCGATGCCCTGAGCCTTGAGCTTGGGTAGTTCGCGTTCGAGTACCGCCAGGGTCTGTGGGTAGGGGTGGCCGATCATCACGGCCGAGCCCTGCCGGCGGGCCAGGTCGATGGCGGTCTGGAGCTGATGGGCGATGGCTGCTTCGGTGCGCTCGTCATCCAGGAACACATCCCGCGACACGCTGGCGAGGCCGATTTTCTGGGCCTCGGCGCCGGCGACCGTCTGGGCGCTGGTGCGGCTGTCGACGAAAAACTTGTGCCGCTGTTGCAGGTTCGCCATCAACCACGCCATGGCCCTGGGTTGGGCGGTCATGCGGCTACCCATGTGGTTGTTGACGCCGCTGGTATAGGGCACTGCGGCAAACGCGGCGTCCAGGCGCTTGCCCAGTTCTTCGACAGGCAGTTCCGGATGCCAGGCGAACGGCCCGTTGGCCGGGTCCATGGGCATGTGGAGCATGACCAGTTTGCCGGCGCGATGGGCTTCGCGGGCAAGTTCGGCGGCATGGGGTGTGTCGGGCATGATCGCAGCGGTGACGGGCCCAGGGAGGGCCAGTACCCGGAGATCCCGAGGCAGGTTTTGCCCCAGGTCGTCGATAATCAGGCTCAGGTACGCCTTATGCGGCGAAGAAGGTGTAGCGGGCGCCGCGTTAACGGCTCCCGCCAGCAGGCACAGCAGGACGAAGGTAAACCGCCGGAACATCTCAGCGGCCGGAAGTGATGTTCAACCCCTTGAGCAAGCTCAAGGCCTGGGCCAACTGATAGTCGTCGTCCTGCGGCATTGGCTTGGCCTTGGCACCGGAACCGGTCGGCTTGTCGGCGCCGCCGTTGCCATTGCCCAAGTGACCTTGCAGGTCGGCTTCCTTGAAGTATTCGCTGTCCGCTTCGCTGGTGATCTTGGCCTTGCGCACTTCGATGTCCGGAACGATGCCCTGGGCCTGGATGGAGCGGCCGTTGGGGGTGAAGTACAGCGCGGTGGTGATCTTCAAGGCTCGATCGTTGTTCAGCGGCAACACGGTCTGCACCGAGCCCTTGCCAAAACTGGTGGTGCCCATGACCACGCCGCGTTTCTGGTCCTGCAGGGCGCCGGCGACGATTTCCGAGGCCGAGGCACTGCCGCCGTTGATCAGCACCACCAATGGCACGGCTTCGCTCAGGTCGTTGCCAGTGGCCGAGAAGCGCAGCTCGGAATTGGCAATGCGCCCCTTGGTGTAGACGATCAGGCCCTTGGTGATGAAGTGATCCACCACCTCGACGGCCGATTGCAGTACGCCGCCGGGGTTGTTGCGCAGGTCCAGAACCAGCCCGTTGAGCTTCTTGCCGTTGTCCTTGCGCAACTTGGCCAGGGCCTTGGCGACCTCTTCGCCGGTCTTGACCTGGAACTGCGTGATCCGGATGTAGCCGTAGCCCGACTCCAACAACTGGCTCTTCACGCTCCTGACCTGGATGACCGCTCGCGTGAGGGTCACGTCGAATGGCGTGCCGCCGTCGCGCACCAGCGTCAGGGTGATTTTCTGGCCGATCTTGCCGCGCATCTTGTCTACGGCTTCGGTCATGCTCTGGCCGCGTGTCGGCTGGCCGTTGATCTTGACGATGAAGTCACCGGCCTGGATGCCGGCCTTGGAAGCGGGCGTATCGTCGATTGGCGAGACGACTTTGACGAAGCCGTCTTCGCTGCCGACTTCGATACCCAGGCCGCCGAACTCGCCACTGGTGCTTTCCTGCAACTCGGCAAAATCCTCCGGCCCCAGGTAGGCCGAGTGCGGGTCAAGGTTGCTGAGCATGCCTTTGATGGCGTTTTCCAGCAGCTGTTTGTCATCCACGGGCTCGACGTAGGCAGCCTTGATCCGGTCCATGACCTCGGCGAAGGTGCGCAGTTCGTCCAGCGGCAGCGGAGCCTTGGTGGTCGCGGCGGTGGCGGCGGGTGCCGACGGGGCCGTTTCGGCGGCGAAGGCCAGGGGCGCGCCGATCACGAGGGCGATCGTCAGGGCCAGCGAGGTGAGGCGGGACAAATGCAGCATGTCGAACGAACTCCTTAATAGGATGGGCGCGCTTATCCTTGCGCACGACACCATTGGGCCGGGTCGCTGGGGCGACCCTGCTGACGAATAGCGAAATACAGTGCTGGCGTATCCTGCCCGCCACTGTTGCCGACCGTGGAGATGGACTCGCCGGCCTTGACCACATCGCCCGCCGCCTTGAGCAGCGTCTGGTTGTGGCCGTACAGGCTCAAGTAACCGTTGCCGTGGTCGAGAATCACCAACAGGCCGGCGCCGCGCAGCCAATCGGCAAACACCACGCGCCCGCCATGCACGGCGTGCACCTGGCTGCCGGCGGAGGCGCTGATCATCACGCCGTCCCACTTGGTGCGGGTATCGTCGCCGCGGGTTTCACCGAAGCGCGCAAGCAATCGACCATTGACCGGCCATGGAAGTTTTCCCCGGGCCGAACCAAAAGCACCGCCGAAGGTTTCTCCACCGCTGGAAACCAGCGTGCCGGGGCTCGATTTTGCAGGTTTGCGCGGCGCGTCGCCGGCGTCCGCGTCGGCCTGGGCTTCACGTAAACGCTTTTTTTCGGCTTCCTGCTGGGCGATCAGCGCTTTCTGGCGCGCTTCTTCAGCCTCTCGGGCCTGGCGGGCCAGTGTTTCCTCGATCGTCTTCAAGACGTTGGCCAGTTCGGCCTGGTCTTGCTCGCGGGCCTTGAGCTTGCTGTCGCGGGCTTTCACATCGTCATTGAGTTTGGCCAGGGCAACCTGGCGCTCCTTGCGGACTTTCTCGAGTTCTTCGCGCTGGGTGTCGAGACTGCTTTTCTGGACCAGCAATTGGGCTTGCTGCAACTCGATGTCTTTTTCGACATTGGCCAGTTGGCGCAGGGTTTCGTTGAAATTCTTGAGCTGTTCCAGGCGTGCCTGGCTCAGGTAGTCGTAATAAGTGAGGGTGCGGGCGAATTTCTCGGGGTTCTGCTGGTTGAGGAGCAGCTTGAGGTATTCCTGGCGACCGTTCTGGTAGGCCGCTCGGGCCTGGATCGCGATCAGCTTTTGCTGTTCAGTGCGCGCGCTCTGGAGTTTTTTTTTCTCTCCATCGAGCCGTTGCAGCTCGGATTCGCTTTTCTTCAGCTCTTTCTGCAGGGCCTCGACCTGCTTCTCCAGCTTGCCCATCTCGGTCTCGGTGCCGCGCAAGTCCTTCTGCACACTGGATTTTTCTTCCTGCAGCTTGCCCAGCAGTTTCTTCAGCTCGGCGATGTCCTGGCGCGTGGCTTCCAACTGCTGTTGGGTTTGCGCGCGCTCGTCGGCGAAGGCCGGTTGGAGCAGGCAGGTCAGGGCAAGGGCTATCAGGACGCGGAGCATAGAGGCGGGTGGCACCAGGGAAAGGGACGGCCTAGTATGCCCGCCCCACGCTGCAAAAAAAACGCCCATTTAGGGCTGTGTGATAACTGGCCGAAAAAACACCAAACCCCAATGTGGGAGCGAGCTTGCTGTGGCGAGGGAGCTTGCTCCCGCTGGGCTGCGAAGCAGCCCCTCGACAGTAGATCAGGCCAGAAGCCTTTGCGATGGCTGCGCCATCGAGCGGGAGCAAGCTCCCTCGCCACACAAGCTGTGCTCAAACCTGCGACGCTTCGTCAGACCAGGATCGAAGTCCCGGTCATCTCCGCCGGTTTCTCCATGCCCAGCAACATCAGCATGGTCGGTGCCACGTCAGCCAGCACGCCGCCGTCGCGGACCTTGAAGTCGCGCTTGCCGACATAAATGAACGGCACCGGCTCGGTGGTGTGGGCGGTGTGGGCCTGGCCGGTGGACTCATCGGACATTTGCTCGACATTGCCATGGTCCGCCGTGATCAGGGCTTCGCCGCCTACTTTTTCCAAGGCGTCGACGATGCGACCCACGCAGGTGTCCAAGCATTCAACGGCCTTGACCGCCGCCTCGAACACGCCGCTATGGCCCACCATGTCGCCGTTGGCGTAGTTGACCACGATTACGTCGTAGCGCTGGTTCTCGATGGCATCGACGATGCGGTCGGTCACTTCCGGCGCGCTCATTTCCGGCTGCAGGTCATAGGTGGCGACTTTCGGCGAGGGGATCAGGATGCGTTCTTCGCCCGGGAAGGGTTCTTCACGGCCACCGGAGAAGAAGAACGTCACGTGGGCGTACTTTTCGGTTTCGGCGATGCGCAGCTGGGTCTTGCCGTTTTTCGCCAAGTAGTCGCCCAGCACGTTGTCCAGGCTGCCGGCGGCAAAGGCGGATGGCGCGGGAATGCTGGCGGCGTATTGAGTCAGCATCACGAAGCCGGCCAGTTTCGGCTGGCGGGCGCGGTCGAATTCCTTGAAATCATCTTCGACAAATACGCGGGTCAGTTCGCGGGCACGGTCGGCACGGAAGTTCATGAACACCACGGCGTCGCCGTCTTCGACTTTTACCGGCTCGCCGAGGGTGGTGGCCTTGACGAATTCGTCGCTTTCGCCGCGTTCATAAGCCGCTTGCAGACCCTCTTGCGCGGTGGCGGCATGGAATTCGGCATTGCCGTCGACGATCAGGTTGTAGGCCTGGGCGACGCGGTCCCAGCGATTGTCACGGTCCATGGCGAAATAACGGCCGATCAGGCTGGCGATCCGGCCCTTGCCCAACGCCTTGAAGGTGTCGTCCAGTACTTTGATCGACGACTCGGCGCTCTTGGGCGGCGTGTCGCGGCCATCGAGGAAGGCGTGCAGGTAGATGTTCTGGGCGCCGCGCTTGGCAGCGAGTTCGGCCATGGCGACCAGGTGGTCCTGGTGGCTGTGCACGCCGCCGTCCGACAGCAGGCCCATGAAGTGCACGGCCTTGCCAGCGGCCACTGCTTTGTCCACGGCGGCGCAGATGGTGGGGTTTTCGAAGAAATCGCCGTCGCGGATCGACTTGGTCACGCGGGTAAAGTCCTGGTAAACCACGCGGCCCGCGCCGAGGTTCATGTGGCCGACCTCGGAGTTGCCCATCTGCCCGTCCGGCAGGCCGACGTCCATGCCGCTGCCGGAGATCAAGCCGTTCGGCACGGTGGCCCACAGGCGATCGAGCACAGGCTTCCTGGCCGCGTATACGGCGTTGGATTCGTGGCTGTCACTGTGACCGAAGCCGTCCAGAATCATCAGGACCAAAGGTTTAGGCGTGGTAGTCATGGAATCCACTCGTGGCTGGTTAAAAGAAGACGATGGAAAAGGGACGGGCAGTTTAAAGGTAAGTTCCGGTGCCGTCACCGCCGGGCGGGGTTTGGCCGGCCTTGCGTGCTGTGTATACTGGCCGACATTTTAACGCCCTGGAACCTCCTTCGATGGTTGCTCACCTGATTGAATTTGCCACTAACCACTACATTCTCGTCGGTATCTTCGTCGTACTGCTGGCTTTGCTGGTTGCCCACACGATGCAGGGCGGCGGTCGCAGCCTGAGCACTGGCGAGCTGACCGCGCTGGTCAACAAGGACGCCGGCGTCGTGGTCGATATTCGTCCGAGCAAGGACTACGCCGCTGGTCACATTGTCGGCGCGCTGAACATCCCTCAGGACAAACTGGTCGCACGCGTAGGCGAACTGGAAAAGCACAAGGCCAAGACGGTAATCCTGGTCGACGCCCAAGGCCAGCAGGCCGGGACCCTCGCCCGCGAACTGATGAAATCCGGCTTCACCGCCGCCAAACTGTCCGGTGGCGTTGCAAGCTGGAAAGCCGACAATCTGCCCCTGGTGAAGTGACATGCCCCACGTTGTTGTCTATTCCAGCGATTACTGCCCCTACTGCTCCCGAGCCAAGCACTTGCTCCAAAGCAAAGGCGTGGCTTTCGAAGAGATCAAGGTCGACGGCAAGCCGCAACTGCGCGCCGAAATGACCCAGAAGGCCCGGCGTACTTCCGTGCCGCAGATCTGGATCGGCGGCACTCACGTGGGCGGTTGCGATGACCTGTATGCCTTGGAGCGCGCCGGCAAGCTTGACGCGCTGCTCAAGGCTTGAATTCCTTATCAATAGAACTGAAGTAAGAAGGATCTGCGATGACTGACCAACAGAACACTGCTGCCACTGAAGAAGAAGCCGCACCGCAATTCTCCTTGCAGCGCATCTATGTCCGTGACCTGTCCTTCGAGGCCCCGAAAAGCCCGGCGATCTTTCGTCAGCAGTGGGAGCCGAGCGTGGCCCTGGACCTGAACACCCGTCAGAAAGCCCTGGAAGAAGATTTCCACGAAGTGGTGCTGACCCTGTCCGTGACCGTGAAAAACGGTGACGAAGTGGCGTTCATTGCCGAAGTCCAGCAAGCCGGTATCTTCCTGATCAAGAACCTCGACGCCGCTTCGATGAGCCACACCCTGGGCGCCTTCTGCCCGAACATCCTGTTCCCTTACGCTCGCGAAACCCTGGACAGCCTGGTGACCCGCGGTTCGTTCCCGGCCCTGATGCTGGCTCCGGTGAACTTCGATGCTCTGTACGCACAAGAGCTGCAGCGCATGCAAGAGGAAGGCGGCGCGACCGTTCAGTAATCCGTTCCATAGCCAGGCACAAAACCTGTGGGAGCGAGCCTGCTCGCGAAAGCGGTATGTCAGTCAGCAGTGAGTTGACTGATACACCGCTATCGCGAGCAGGCTCGCTCCCACAGGGGTTTCTGGCCCGGGATTGTCAATCTTGTTACCGGAAGCCGTTCTGCCGCCACGCCTCGTAAACCGCCACTGCTACGGTGTTGGACAGGTTCAGGCTGCGGCAGCCTTCGCGCATCGGCAGGCGCAGGCGCTGTTCCGCCGGCAGGGCGTCGAGCACATCGGCCGGCAGGCCGCGACTTTCGGGGCCGAACAGAAACGCATCACCGGCGACGAAACTGGCGTCATGAAACGGCCGTGAACCCTTGGTGGTGAACGCGAACAGACGTGGGTGCCCCAGGCTTTCCAGGCAACTGGCGAGGTCGGCGTGCCGCTGCAAAGTGGCATACTCGTGATAATCGAGGCCCGCGCGGCGCAGGCGCTTGTCGTCCATCTCGAAGCCCAGTGGTTCGATCAAATGCAGGTGGCAGCCGCTGTTGGCGCACAGCCTGATGACGTTGCCGGTATTGGGCGGTATTTCCGGTTGAAAAAGGATGACGTGAAACATGCACGGCTCCGCAGATAAAGATGAGCGGCATTCTACGCCGCAAACCGACCGACGTTCGAAGCTATTGCCTCGGGTGCTGGGCTCGCTGGCGATCTTCGGCATGATGGTCGGGCTAATGATCGGCCGTCTGACCACGCCTGACCCCAGTGCGCTGCAACAGATCGAGGCGGGCGATGGCGTGTTGGTAGCCTGGTTCAACAATGAACCCAAGCTCCACGGGGAAATCGTCGACGGCTCCGTGGCACTGTTGTTCCAGGCCGAAGGTCGACCGCAGAAGGGCCAGCTCAAGCTCAACGGCAAGGACGTGAATTGGCGGGTGCGGTTGAGTGACAAGGGGTTGTTGCTGACGCTGGTGGCGGCGCGTCCGTTGCGAGGGGAATGGGCCGGCAGCGAAGTCGATGACCGCTGGCGGCTGGAGATCCGTCTCCAAGAGCAATAAAAGAGGGAATCCCCGGCCTGCCTGTACCAAGGTTCCCAAAACGGGAGGGCTCGCGCTTGGCGCAGAGCCCTGGGTGTAAAGAAGGGAAACCTTGACCTGCCTGTATCAAGGCCCCCAAAACAGCGGGCTCGAGAGCCCGGTATAAAAGAGGGGAATCCCCGGCCTGCCTGTACCAAGGTCCCCAAAACTGGGTAGTGACCTAGCTATTGCAGGGGGCGTGCCAGTTTTAAACGGCTTGTCACGAAAACACTGCTGTGAATGAGCAAAGCCCCGTATTCCGGGGCTTTGGCTTTTGTGTGGGCTGGTTTTCCTAGCATGGTCCACCGGCTTTTGGCTTGTTACAGTGGGGCAATTGCAGCCCGCAGTGCATTGAAGCGGTGCACAAAACCTTTAAAAGCATCGCGAGCAGGCTGCTCCCACAGTAGCTCTGTGTCGTTCCCAAAACCTGTGGGAGCGAGCCTGCTCGCGATTGGGCCTTCAAATTCAGTGAAGGATCAAAGGCTGATCAACCCTCATCTCCCTCATCATCATCCCCACCATCGACCTTCATCCCCAATTCCTTGATCTTGCGGGTCAAGGTATTGCGGCCCCAGCCCAGCAGCACGGCGGCGTCGCGGCGGCGGCCGGCGGTGTGCTTGAGGGCGGTCTCGATCATGATGCGTTCGAAGCTCGGCACGGCGCTGTCCAGCAGGCTCGATTGGCCGCGGGCCAACGCCTGGTCGGCCCACTGGCGCAGGGCCTGTTCCCAATTGGTCACCGGCGCCGAATCTTGTGGCAGGCTCAACAGCTCGGGTGGCAGGTCGCTGATATGCACTTCGCGCCCCGAAGCCATTACCGTGATCCAGCGGCAAGTGTTCTCCAATTGGCGCACGTTGCCGGGCCATGGCAGGTTCTTGAGGTATTCCTCGGTTTCGCTCTTGAGCAGCTTGGGCTCCACGGCCAGTTCCTGAGCGGCGCGGCCAAGGAAATGCCGGGCCAGGGTCGGGATGTCTTCGCGGCGGTCGGCCAGGCGCGGTATGTGGATGCGGATCACGTTCAGGCGATGGAATAAGTCTTCCCGGAATTTACCGGCGTGGACCAGGGTTTCCAGGTTCTGGTGGGTCGCGGCGATGATCCGCACATCCACTTTGACCGGCGTATGGCCGCCCACGCGATAGAACTCACCGTCCGCCAATACCCGAAGCAGGCGGGTCTGGGTGTCGGCCGGCATGTCGCCGATTTCGTCAAGGAACAAGGTGCCGCCATCGGCCTGTTCGAAGCGTCCGCGTCGAAGGTTGGCCGCGCCGGTAAACGCACCTTTTTCATGGCCGAACAGCTCGGATTCCATCAGATCCTTGGGAATCGCCGCCATGTTCAAAGCAATGAATGGCGACGCCGCCCGGGGACTGTGACGGTGGAGGGCATGGGCAACCAATTCCTTGCCAGTGCCCGACTCGCCGTTGATCAGCACGGTGATGTTGGAATGGCTCAGGCGGCCGATGGCGCGAAACACTTCCTGCATCGCCGGCGCTTCGCCGATGATTTCCGGGGTGCGGGCCAGGGCTGGCACTTCTTCCAGGCCTTGTTGTTCCTGGGCATGCTGGTTGGCGCGCTTGACCAGGGACACGGCTTCGTCGACGTCGAACGGCTTGGGCAGGTATTCGAACGCACCGCCCTGGTAGGACGCGACGGCGCTGTCCAGGTCGGAATGAGCGGTCATTATGATCACCGGCAAGCGCGGATGCTGCTCGCGAATCCTCGCCAGCAGGTCCAGGCCACTGGCGCCGGGCATGCGGATATCGGAGATGATGACGTCCGGCTGCTGACGGGCCAGGCGGCTCATCACCCCATCGGCGCTGTCGAAGCTCTGGGTGGTCATGCCTTCCTGTTGCAAGGCTTTTTCCAGGACCCAGCGGATAGAACGGTCGTCATCGACGATCCACACGGTTTCACTACGGCTCATGTCGATGTGGCTCCTTGTTCCAGTGGCAGGAAGATCGAGAAAGTGGTGTGGCCAGGGTGGCTTTCACATTCGATCAAGCCCTGATGCTGACTGATGATGTTCTGGGTGATGGACAGCCCCAGCCCGGTACCGTCCGGGCGGCCGCTGACCATGGGAAAGAAGATGGTTTCCTGCAGCTCGGCAGGGATCCCCGGGCCGTTGTCGATGATTTCGATCTTGGTCACCAGGCGATGACGCACATGGCCGATGGTGAACTGGCGCATGGCGCGGGTGCGAAGGCTGATGCGGCCCAGGCGCAGCTCGTTCTGGCTGCTGATGGCCTGCATGGCGTTGCGCACGATGTTCAGCACGGCCTGGATCATCTGCTCGCGGTCGATCAGGACGTCGGGGATGCTCGGGTCGTAGTCGCGCACCAACGTGATGCAGCCCTGGCTTTCCGCTTCGACCAGGCTGCTGACGCGCTCCAGCACTTCGTGGACGTTGCACATCGCCAGGGACGGAAGCTTGTTCGAGCCGAGCATGCGGTCCACCAGGTTCCGCAGGCGGTCGGCTTCCTCGATGATGACGTTGGTGTAGTCCTTGAGGCTTTCTTCCGGCAGCTCACGGGCGAGCAACTGCGCCGCGCCACGTATGCCGCCAAGCGGATTCTTGATCTCGTGGGCGAGGCCGCGCACCAGCATCTTGCTGGTTTCCTGCTTGGACAATTGCGCCTCTTCCTTGGTGATGCGCAGCAGGCGATCACGGGGATGGACTTCCAGCAACAGGAGGGTGGCGTGGTTGTTCAGGATAGGCGTTACCGCGTAGTCGACGGTCAGGGTCTGGCCGGTCAGGGCGGTGAGCATGGCTTCGCGCTTGGTGAATGGGTGGGCTTGCTCGACGGCCTGGCGCAGGGAGTTGAGCGCTTCGGCGGATTCGGTAAACAGTTCGCTGATGAACTGCCCATGGCTGCGCTGGCCACTGACAGCCAAGAGCATCTCCGCCGCCGGGTTCATGTACTCAAGGCGCAGTTCGGCGTCGAGCAGGATGGTCGCGGTGGTGAGATTGTCGAGCAGCAAGCGGTGTAGTGCGTCGCTAATGGTCATCAGGACCTCTTTTAAAGCGTAGCAATTGGAGGCAAGCCCTCAAATTGCGCGCGCGATTAATGCGCTGATACCAGGAAAATGCAAAAACCAAACCAAGGCTCCGAAAAGAAGCGTTTAAAGCCTCAATCAGCCTTTGTACGCTCGTTTACGCGGCGTTCTGCCAGCGCTTTCGGGTATTTTCGAACCAAAATGGGTTGGTATCTGGGTAGGGCGTGCGGAGCCTGCACCAATATGGTGCTCCATCTCCAGGGGCATTAGAAGAACGGCAGGATGCTGCTTTCTTCTTCCTTGGGCTTGTCGGCGAGCGGGCATTCGGGACGTTGGCCGTAATCGGCCTTTGTACAAGGTTTGACGCGGCGCTTCTGTGCCAGGGACATGCGCTGCATGTGGAAGGGTTGGTTGGCGGTGCGTTCGACGATACGGTCTTGCTCATCGAGGATTTCAACCGCCAGTTGATGGCTGCCACGGTCGATATTCTTCAACGCGAATACCGGGCTGGGCCCTGCGGCGCCGGTGGGTTTGCCATCCAGCAGCAGGCGGTAGCGATGGCCTTTCTGCAGGCCGGGTTCGCTGGTGGCGGTGACGATCAGCTCCCCGGCGGTGCTGCGTATCGTGGCGTCCGGTTCGGGAATCAGCAGCCGGAGCATCTCGTAACGAAACAATGGTTCGGGTCGCGGTTCCTCCGGTGGCGCCGTTGAGGTTGTACCCGGGGGCGGCGCCTGCACCCGGTTGCCCGGTGATAGCTGCAGTTTCTTGGCATTGCCGGGGCGGGGCTGGTCGGTGAAGACACGATTGCCCTGGGCGTCGATGTAGGTATAGACCTGCGCCAGGCCCGGCGATGCGCTCAACAGCAGGGCTGCGGCGAGTAACCAGCGGCTCAAGGAACGTGTACCCGCTGCACGGTGAAGGTGACGGTTTCGCTCTGCTGCACCAGGCGCTCGCCGTCGATGACCTGGACTGCGAGGCTGTGCTCGCCGCGATCGATGTTCATCAATTGCAGCCGTGGCACATTGCTAGGCTGGCCATAGGGCTGGCCGTCCAGCAGCAACCTGAACAGATGGGGGCTTTGCAGGCGCGGTTGTGTCCGAACGCCGACGGTGAAGGTGCCATTGTTGGCGCGCAGGGCCTCATCGGTTGGAATGTCGGTCAGTTCCAGCAGGTCGTAGGCGTTGCGCGGCGCGTCGTTGTTTTGCGCAGGTGCGGGCGTTTCCGGGGTGGTCGGAGCCTGGGTTTCAACGCTGTTGAGCGGCGGCAACTCCACCGCCTGGGCCGGCACGCCGTCGGGCGGCTGGTTGCTGTAGGCGGTGTTGCCGTTGGCGTCGGTGTATTTGTAGATCTGCGCGGCGGCGGGCAGCGTCAGCAGCAACAAAAAGAAGATTGATAAACCACGACCCATGGAAAAATTGACCGAAAACAAGAGGTGATAGTTGCAGCATAGGTCACGGAGAGCGGTTGGCCAAAGTGTTGCGCCCAGCCCAGAGTCCGCCTCATCGCGAGCAAGCTCGCTCCCACAGGGAAAGGGGGTGTGGCCTCAGGGTTTTATGGATATACACAGTCCGCCGGTTGCCCGGATCAGGGCCAGCCGGTGCACCGGGTGCTGTTTGTTGTGGTGGGTGGCCTGGGCCAGCCATTGCGGGCACTGTGGATCGGTGCGGTAGGGCGCGAAGTCGGCCAGTTGTTGCAGCAGGCGTTTTTGCAGGCGGTCGAGTTTAGGGCGGATCTCGCCTACCAGGTCCGGGCGCGGCAGGTCTGGCGCCTTGCCGTCCAGGGCCCAGTCGGACAAGTTGATGTATTGGACCAGTTTGTTGGCTTCTATCTGGGCGGCGAAAAACGCCTCCACCGTCTCGCCGTTCAGCTTGTAGGTGGGCGCCTGGGCCACGGCGGCGGCAATGACTTCGCGCTCGCGCGGACGGTCCTCTACGGGTTTGCCACTGTCCCATTTGCTCAATGCCACTTGATCTGCGATCAGCAGGCGTTCGCCGATGGCATTGAGCAACGGCGTCAGGGCGTCGGGGGCGTTGCTGGCCTCGGCTGTGGAACACAGCAGTGCGGCAGACAGGGCGAGGCAAATCTTCAAGCGGGAAGTCATTGGCGATCTCGTCTTGTAAGGGAAGCGGCGCACCATCATGCACGCATCCTGCGCCCATAAAAAAGGCCTCCCGAAGGAGGCCTCTCTTTAGTTCACGCCGTGCGTGGCGGCGCTTACTGGATCAGCAGCTGTAGTACAGCTCGTATTCCAGTGGGTGTACGAAGGTGCGAACCTTGATTTCTTCTTCGCTTTTCAGTGCGATGTAAGCGTCGATGAAGTCATCGCTGAATACGCCGCCCTTGGTCAGGAACGCACGGCCCTTGTCCAGCTCTTCCAGGGCTTCTTTCAGGCTGCCACAAACCTGTGGGATTTCCTTGGCCTCTTCAGGCGGCAGGTCATACAGGTTTTTGTCAGCGGCATCGCCAGGGTGGATCTTGTTCTGGATACCGTCCAGGCCGGCCATCATCAGTGCAGCGAAGGCCAGGTATGGGTTGGCAGCCGGATCCGGGAAGCGCGCTTCGATACGGCGGGCTTTTGGGCTGTTAACGTAAGGGATACGGATCGAGGCGGAACGGTTGCGAGCCGAGTAGGCCAGCATGACCGGGGCTTCGAAGCCTGGTACCAGACGCTTGTAGGAGTTGGTCGACGGGTTGGTGAAGCCGTTCAGGGCCTTACCGTGCTTGATGATGCCACCGATGAAGTACAGGGCAGTGTCCGACAGACCGGCATAACCTTCGCCAGCGAAGGTGTTCTTGCCGTCCTTGGAGATCGACATGTGCACGTGCATGCCCGAACCGTTGTCGCCGTACAGAGGCTTCGGCATGAAGGTCGCGGTGCGGCCGTAGGCGTCGGCAACGTTGTGTACGCAGTACTTCAGGGTCTGGACTTCGTCAGCCTTCTTCACCAGTGTGTTGAATTTCACACCGATTTCGTTCTGGCCGGCAGTTGCCACTTCGTGGTGGTGAACTTCGACGGTCTGGCCCATTTCTTCCAGTGCGTTGCACATGGAGGTACGGATTTCGTGGTCGAAGTCGAACGGTGGAACCGGGAAGTAGCCGCCTTTGATACCTGGACGGTGGCCTTTGTTGCCGCCTTCCACGTCCTGGTCGGACATCCACGAACCTTGTTCGGAGAAGATCTTGAACATGGAGCCGGAGATATCGGACTTGAACTTGACCGAGTCAAAGATGAAGAACTCAGGCTCTGGACCGAAGAAAGCGGTGTCGCCGATACCGGTGGACTTCAGGTATTCCTCGGCGCGGTGGGCAATGGCGCGTGGGTCGCGGTCATAACCTTGCATGGTCGAAGGTTCGATGATGTCGCAGACCAGGATCAGGGTCGGCTCTTCGGTGAACGGGTCCAGGACGGCGGTTTCGTCGTCCGGCATCAGGATCATGTCGGAGGCTTCGATGCCTTTCCAGCCGGAGATGGAAGAACCGTCGAACATCTTGCCGATTTCGAAGAATTCGTCGTCCAGCGCATCACGGGCCGGCATGGTCACGTGATGTTGAGTGCCTTTGGTGTCAGTGAAGCGCAGATCAATCCACTTGACGTCATGATCTTTGATGAGTTGAACCGACTTCGACATATGTCCTCCGGGTGGCTTCGGGCGGGTAGTGGAGTGCCCTTAGATATGGGTGATGCCGGCGCGAATACTCTGCCAAGGCAACCTGCCTCACAAGGGAGCAAATTGCATGCCAGTGCCCCACCATGGGTTTTTTGCACCAAATCCACGCTTTTACAGGCGCAAATCAAAGATTGTCAGACAATAACGCACTGCAATGTGGCGCCGTTAATCGATAATGACCCGTTTTGGTGCATGCAAAACCATCTGCACATAAACTGGTTAAACCTTGAGCAATTTCCGCTATAATCCGCGCCCCCCTTTTTCGGCTGGCCGTTCGCGCGCTGTTTTCATGAAACTAATCGTAAAAGTCTTCCCCGAGATCACCATCAAGAGCCGCCCGGTACGGATGCGTTTCATCCGCCAGTTGGCCAAGAACATCCGTGCCGTGCTCCGTGACCTGGACCCGGCCGTGGTGGTGAACGGTGTGTGGGACAACCTCGAACTGGAAACCCGCGTCAGCGAACCCAAGCTGCTGAAGGAAATGACCGAGCGCCTGAGCTGCATGCCGGGCATCGCGCATTTCCTGCAAGTTGACGAGTACCCGCTGGGGGACTTCGACGATATCCTCGCCAAGTGCATGCTCCATTATGGTGATGCACTGGCCGGCAAGATTTTTTCGGTCCGCTGCAAGCGCGCCGGCAAGCACCCGTTCAGTTCCATGGACGTGGAACGTTATGTCGGCAGCCAATTGCGCCGGCAGTGCGGCGCCGCCGGGATCTCGCTGAAAGATCCGCAGGTTGAAGTGCGCATCGAAATTCGCGACCAGCGGTTGTTCGTGATCCACAGCCAGCACGACAGCATCGGCGGTTACCCGTTGGGGTCACTGGAGCAGACGCTGGTGCTGATGTCCGGTGGCTTCGATTCCACCGTCGCCGCTTACCAGATCATGCGTCGCGGCCTGATGAGCCATTTCTGCTTCTTCAACCTCGGCGGGCGCGCCCATGAGCTGGGCGTGATGGAAGTGGCGCACTTCATCTGGAAGAAGTACGGCAGCTCCCAGCGCGTGTTATTTGTGAGCGTGCCGTTCGAAGAAGTCCTGGGCGAGATTCTCGGCAAAGTCGATAACAGTCATATGGGCGTCATTTTGAAGCGTATGATGTTGCGTGCCGCGACGAGCATCGCCGACCGCCTGCACATCGACGCGCTGGTGACCGGCGAGGCGATTTCCCAGGTATCGAGCCAGACGCTGCCGAACCTGTCGGTGATCGACTGCGTGACCGAGAAACTCGTGCTGCGCCCGCTGATCGCCAGCCACAAGCAGGACATCATCGACACGGCGAACGAGATCGGCACCGCCGATTTCGCCCGGCACATGCCCGAGTACTGCGGGGTCATTTCGGTCAATCCGAAGACGGCGGCCAAGCGCGGGCGCGTGGAGCACGAAGAGAAAGAATTCGACATGGCGGTACTCGAGCGCGCGATCGAGAACGCCAGGCTGGTACCGATCGATCGGGTCATCGACGAATTGGGCCAGGACATCCAGATTGAAGAAGTCGGCGAAGCGCTGGCCGGTCAGATCATCATCGACATCCGTCACCCGGACGATGCTGAGGACGACCCGCTGAGTATCGCCGGCGTCGAGGTACAAACGATGCCGTTCTATGCAGTGAACGCGCGTTTCAAGGAACTGGACCCTACTCGCCAGTACCTGCTGTATTGCGACAAAGGCGTGATGAGTCGCCTGCATGCTCACCATTTGCTCAGTGAGGGGCATGCCAATGTGCGCGTTTATCGACCGAGCTAAGTGCCCGGGGCTGTTTGCCTGTGGCCTGCGTCACCGGCCCCCCGACGCCGCCGACACGCTGTAACTGTCGGACTCTACTGTAAATCGCTGCCACGACCTGTCAGCACACCGAATCCTCTGATCGAGATACACAAGTGATCGAAAATCTACGCAACATCGCCATCATTGCTCACGTTGACCATGGTAAGACCACCCTGGTAGACAAACTCTTGCGTCAATCCGGCACCCTGGAGCGCAACGAGCTCAACGACGAGCGCGTGATGGACTCCAACGACCAGGAAAAAGAGCGCGGTATTACCATCCTGGCGAAAAACACCGCCATCAACTGGAACGGCTACCACATCAACATCGTGGACACCCCGGGCCACGCCGACTTCGGTGGTGAAGTAGAGCGCGTGATGTCGATGGTCGACTCCGTGCTGCTGCTGGTTGACGCCCAGGACGGCCCTATGCCGCAAACCCGTTTCGTGACCAAGAAGGCCTTCGAAGCCGGCCTGCGTCCGATCGTGTGCATCAACAAGGTTGACCGTCCAGGCGCGCGTCCGGACTGGGTTCTGGATCAGATCTTCGACCTGTTCGACAACCTGGGCGCCACCGAAGAACAGTTGGACTTCAAAGTCGTCTACGCCTCGGCCCTGAACGGCATTGCCGGTCTGGACCACACCGACATGGCTGAAGACATGACCCCGCTGTACCAGTCGATCGTCGACAACGTACCTGCACCGGCCGTTGACCGTGACGGTCCGTTCCAAATGCAGATCTCGGCACTGGACTACAACAGCTTCCTGGGTGTGATCGGTGTTGGCCGTATCGCCCGTGGTCGCGTCAAGCCGAACACCCCGGTCGTGGCTATCGGCGCCGACGGCAAGCGCCGCAACGGTCGTATCCTGAAGCTGATGGGTCACCATGGCCTGCATCGCGTTGACGTCGAAGAAGCTGCCGCCGGCGACATCGTCTGCATCAGCGGTATGGACTCGCTGTTCATCTCCGACACCCTGTGCCACCCGGACACCGTTGAAGCGATGAAGCCGTTGACCGTCGACGAGCCGACCGTTTCCATGACCTTCCAGGTCAACGACTCGCCATTCTGCGGTAAAGAAGGCAAGTTCGTGACGTCCCGTAACATCAAGGAACGTCTGGACAAAGAGCTGCTGTACAACGTTGCACTGCGCGTTGAAGAAGGCGACTCGGCTGATAAGTTCAAGGTTTCCGGCCGTGGCGAACTGCACCTTTCGGTACTGATCGAAACCATGCGTCGCGAAGGCTTCGAAATGGCTGTAGGCCGTCCGGAAGTGATCATCCGTCTGGTTGACGGCGTGAAGCACGAACCGTTCGAAAACGTCACCATCGACCTGCCGGAAGAATCCCAGGGCAAGGTGATGGAAGAGATGGGCCTGCGTAAGGGCGACCTGACCAACATGGTGCCGGATGGCAAAGGCCGTGTACGTCTGGAATACAACATCCCTGCTCGCGGTCTGATCGGTTTCCGTAACCAGTTCCTGACCCTGACCAACGGTGCTGGCATCCTGACCTCGATCTTCGACCGTTACGACGTGATGAAGTCGGGCGACATGTCCGGCCGTCAGAATGGCGTTCTGGTATCGGTTGAAACCGGCAAGGCACTGACCTACTCCCTGGAAACTCTCCAGGCGCGTGGCAAGCTGTTTGTCGAGCACGGCCAGGAAATCTACGGCGGCCAGATCGTTGGTCTGAACAGCCGTGACAACGACCTGGGCGTGAACCCTACCAAGGGCAAGAAGCTCGACAACATGCGTGCTTCGGGTAAAGACGAAACCATCGCCCTGGTTCCACCTGTTCGCTTCACTCTGGAACAGGCCCTGGAATTCATCCAGGATGACGAGCTGTGCGAAGTGACGCCTAAGTCGATCCGCCTGCGCAAGAAGATCCTGGACGAAAGCGAGCGTACCCGCGCCGCCAAGAAAGCCAAGGCCTGATTTAGCCCAGGCTGAATGAAAAACGCCCCCGGTTGTGAGACCGGGGGCGTTTTTTTGTGCCTGGGATTTATGTGGCGCCTTCCAGGGCCCCTTCGCGAGCAAGCTCGCTCCCACAGGGGAGCTCTATTCGGCGCAAATTTTGCGTCAGGCACAGATTCCTTGTGGGAGCGAGCTTGCTCGCGATAGCGGTAGGCCAGTCACCGCTAAACCATCAGTCGATCAAAACCGATCCAACGTCCGAGGATTGCGCTCGCGCTCCACTTCCTTGGGCTTGTACGCGCAATAACCCGGCCGTGGCCCGACCCGTGGATGGTTGCGGCAGGTGTCCGGGCGCTTCTCGTAGATGGTGCACAGCCGGCTCTTTCGGTCCAGGTACAGGCAATCGTTGTTGCTCATGCGTTGCAACGTGAAGATTTCCGATTTCTGGTTGTAGCGCTCGACGATCCCTTCCTTTTGCAGGCGCTTGGCGATGTTCTTCGGCGGGTCGCCCAGTTCGAACTCATCGACGATGCCAATCCGGATCAGATCCTTGATCTTCACCTCCACCGGCAGCGTGCAGCAGCTCGACACGCAGGAACCGCACATCGGGGCGGAGTACTTGGCCCAGGTATCGAGTCGGTCGATCTCCGCGGCGGCGATCAGGTTGGGCTTCATCATCGGCGTGTACCAGCATGCATCAGGGCGCGCGATCATACCGGGACTGGTGAAATTTTGAACGACCATCTGCCGGTTTTTTTTGCGTCCCGACAAAACCCGCCCTTACCGGCACGGCCCCTGCATTCATTCGTCCATCGGCAATTCCTTGGCGACGATTCTCCGGCGCCGACGGAAAAACCACCGAACCAAGAGCCTTTACCGTCTGTCAGACCGACTAGGCTCAGACAATTCCATGCTCGTTCGAGGTCTCATCAATGACTCAAGAACCACTTGTTCGCGAAGCTGAGGTTGCGGCATTTCGCGACGCTGTGTTGACCAAACTCACTTATGCCGTCGGCAAGGATCCCGATCATGCGTTTGATCACGATTGGTTCGAAGCCATCGCCCTTGCCGCCCGCGACCACATGGTCGAACACTGGATGGACCACACGCGGCAGATTTACCGCAAGGGCCAGAAGCGTGTCTATTACCTCTCCCTGGAATTCCTCATCGGCCGCCTGCTCTACGACAGCCTGAGCAACCTCGGCCTGCTGGACACCGCCCGCGAAGCGCTGACCGAGCTGGGTGTCGACCTGGAACGCATTCGCCTGCTGGAGCCCGACGCGGCCCTGGGCAACGGCGGCCTTGGCCGTCTGGCGGCGTGCTTCATGGAAAGCATGTCGACACTGGGTATCGCCGGTCATGGCTACGGTATTCGTTACGAACACGGCTTGTTCCGCCAGGCGATTGTCGATGGCTGGCAACAGGAGCAGACCGAGCACTGGCTGGATTTCGGCAACCCCTGGGAGTTCGAGCGGCCTGAAGTCGTCTACCCAATCGGCTTTGGCGGCAGCGTCGAAACCGTCACCGACGAAGCCGGCAAGACTCGCCAGGTGTGGTCCCCGGCCGAAACCGTGCGGGCCATCGCCTATGACACGCCGGTGGTCGGCTGGCGTGGCGCCAGCGTCAATACCTTGCGCTTGTGGCGCGCCCGGGCCATGGAAGAGCTGCACCTGGAGCGCTTCAATGCCGGCGACCACCTCGGCGCCGTAGCCGAAGTGGCCCGGGCCGAAAGTATTTCCCGCGTGCTGTATCCGGCCGACAGCACCGAGGCCGGCCAGGAGCTGCGCCTGCGCCAGGAGTACTTCTTTGTCGCCGCTTCGCTGCAGGACTTGCTGCGTCGTCATCGCAACATGCACACCTCGGTGCTGACCCTGGGCGATCACGCGGCGATCCAGCTCAACGACACGCACCCGTCCATTGCCGTGGCCGAGCTGATGCGCCAATTGGTGGACGTCTACGATGTGGCGTGGGACGCGGCCTGGCAGATCACCCAGGACACACTGTCCTACACCAACCACACGTTGCTGCCTGAGGCCCTGGAAACCTGGCCGGTAGGGTTGATGGAGCGCATGCTGCCTCGGCACATGCAGATCATCTACCTGATCAACGCCCAGCACATCGATTCGCTGCGGGCCAAGGGCGTGCATGATTTCGACGTGCTGCGCTCGGTGTCGCTGATCGAGGAAGACAACGGTCGCCGGGTGCGCATGGGCAACCTGGCGTTCCTCGGCTCCCACAGCGTCAACGGCGTGTCCGGGTTGCACACCCAGTTGATGCGCAGCACGGTGTTCTCCGAGCTGCACAAGCTCTATCCAGAGCGAATCAACAACAAGACGAACGGCATCACTTTCCGCCGCTGGCTGTTCCAGGCCAACGCCGAATTGACCTCGATGATGGTCGACGCTCTGGGGCCAGGCGTGCTCGACAACCCCGAGGAACGGCTGATCGAGCTGGAACCGTTCGCCGACAAGCCGGCGTTCCGCAAGCAGTTCGCCGAGCAGCGGCTGCACAGCAAGAAAGCCTTGGCCTACTTGATTCACGAGCGCCTGGGCATCGCCGTCAACCCGGCGGCGATGTTCGACGTGCAGGTCAAGCGCATCCACGAATACAAACGCCAGTTGCTCAACCTGCTGCACACCGTGGCGCTGTACCAGGCGATTCGTGCCGAGCCGGAAGTGGACTGGGTACCGCGGGTGAAGATCTTCGCCGGCAAGGCCGCCGCCAGTTACCACCAGGCCAAGCTGATCATCAAGCTGACCAACGACATCGCCCGGGTGGTGAACAACGACCCGACCGTGCGCGGTCTGCTCAAAGTGGTTTTCCTGCCCAATTACAACGTCAGCCTGGCCGAAAGCATCATTCCGGCGGCGGACTTGTCGGAGCAGATTTCCACCGCCGGTTTCGAGGCGTCGGGCACCAGTAATATGAAGTTCGGCCTCAACGGCGCGCTGACCATCGGCACCATGGATGGCGCTAACGTAGAAATGCACGAGCGCGTCGGCGATGAGCACATGTTCATCTTCGGCCTGACCGCCGAGCAGGTGGAAGCGCGCAAGCGCAACGGTGAGTTCAGCGCCGCGCCGGACATCGCCGCCTCCCATCGCCTCAACGATGTGTTGCAGGCGATTCGGGGCGGGGTGTTCTCCCCGGACGATCCGATGCGCTACACCGGATTGGTGGATTCGCTGGTGGACTACGACCGCTTCCTGGTCTGCGCCGATTTCGACGCCTACTGGAACGCCCAGGCGAAGGTCGAAGAGAAGTGGCACGACTCCAAGCAATGGTGGCGCTCGGCGGTGCTCAACACCGCGCGCATGGGCTGGTTCTCCTCGGACCGGACCATTCGCGAATACGCCACCGATATCTGGAAAGCGCTGGAATAACGCTTGCGAGAAATGTGAGCGAAGCCCAACGACGGTTGGGCTTCGTCGATATACTAAGCGCCTGATTCGCCGGGTTGTGAAGCCGGATTCAGTACTGGAAGCGCCAACGATCCACTGTGGGAGCGAGCTTGCTCGCGATAGCGGCATGTCAGGCAAGATCACTGTCGCCCGAAACGACGCCATCGCGAGCAAGCTCGCTCCCACAGGGTTTTGGGGTTTCCACTAGACTGATCCAGGCACCGCATCCTCCCGGTCATGCCCGCTAGGGGCCGCTTAGGGATATCGACCATATGCAATGGATTTTGACACTGTTGGGCCTGGCACTCGGCTGGGTGGTGGACGAGTCGTTCGCCGATGCGCTGATAGGCGCGTTGGTCGGGCTCGGCATCGCCCAGTCGTTTCGACTGGGACGCTTGGGTATCCAGGCGGCCAAGCAACAGATCCTGTTGCAAGAGGCCCAGCAGAGTCTGCTCACCTTGGAAGCGCGGCTGGCGGTGCTCGAACGCGGCAAGGCCGCCCAGCCGAGTGACCCGGCGCCGGCGGCCGAGGCCGTCGCGCCCCAGGCTCCAAAACCCGAGACCCGCACCGAGCCGGAGCTGGTCTGGGAACTGCCGCCAGACCTCGAACCCATCTCCGTCATGAGCACCCAGGCCAACCAGCCGTTGCCTGATGAAATCTGGAGCCCTGCGCCGGCCGCTTCCAGCCGTCCCTCCAATCGTGACTTTGCGCCGTTGCCCCTTGAATCGACGTCGCCTGCGCCTGCGTTTCCCCGTGGCCCGAATCTGTTCGATCGCGCCATCACCGCCGCGCGCAACTGGCTGTTCGGCGGTAATACCGTGTTGCGGGTCGGGGTGGTGTTGTTATTCCTCGGCCTGGCATTCCTGTTGCGCTACGCCACCGAAGGCATGGTGGTGCCGGTCGAATTGCGCTATGCCGGCGTCGCGGCCAGCGCGCTGGGCCTGTTGGGCCTGGGCTGGTGGTTGCGCCAACGTAACAACAGTTATGCATTGATGCTCCAAGGCACGGGCATTGCGGTGCTGTACCTGACCGTGTTTGCCGCCATGCGCCTGCATCCATTGCTCGATTCCAAGGCAGCGCTGGCCTTGTTGGTGGCGGTCACGGTGTTCTCGGCGATCCTGGCGGTCACCCAGAATGCCATGGGCCTGGCGGCGGCCGCGGCGCTGGGCGGGTTTGCCGCGCCGATCCTCACCTCCACCGGCAGTGGCAACCACGTGGGGCTGTTCAGCTATTTCATCCTGCTCAACGCCGGCATCCTCGCGATTGCCTGGTTCAAAGCCTGGCGCCTGCTCAACCTGATTGGCTTTGTTGGTACTTTCGGCATTGGTTTCGCCTGGGGTTTGCGTTCCTATACGCCGGAATTGTTGTGGAGCACCGAACCGTTCCTCATTGTGTTTTTCCTGATGTATTTGGTGATCGGCTTGCTGTTCACCCGGCGCAAGCTGATGGAAATGAGCGATGGACCCGACGATGACAGCCGCGATGCGATGTTGCGCTGGTCGGCCCGCAAGGGTGACTACGTCGATGGCAGCATGCTGTTCGGCCCTCCATTGGTAGGCTTCGGTTTGCAGTTCGCGTTGGTCCAGCACCTGGAATTCGCCGCAGCGTTCAGTGCTTTGGCCCTGGGCATGATCTACATGGGTCTGGCCCGCGTATTGATGGGCGGTCGCGCCGTGCTGCTGGCTGAAACCTGCCTCGCCTTGGGCGTGATTTTCAGCAGTCTGGCGATTCCGCTCGGCCTCGATGCCCGTTGGACTGCCGCGGCATGGGCGGTGGAGGGCGCCGGCATCTTTTGGCTGGGCCTGCGCCAACAACGGCCCTTCGCGCGAGTCTTTGCCCTGTTGCTGCAATTGGGTTCGGCGCTGGCCTTCGTCAGCGAATTGCATTCAGGTGAAGGCAGCCTGCTGGAAGGTTCGTGGCTGGGTGCGTTGATGCTCGGTGGTGCCTTGCTGTTCAGCTTCTATCAGTTGCGCAAGGCAGAGCCTGACCATATCGCGAGCTGGGAGCGCCAGGGCCAACCCGTGCTGGCGGTGCTGGGCCTAGGCTTCCTTTATTTGCTGGCTCCGCTGTTCTTCTCCACCCACGGCACCGCCATCGCCTGGGCATTGGCCGGCCTGGCGACGCTGTTCGTTGGCCTGCGCCTGCAATCACGTAGCTTCTTGTTTACGGCGTTCGCCGTGCAACTGCTGGGCGGTGCGTTGTTCCTGGTGCGCCTGCAAGGTGCGGACGGGGATTCGACGGCCGTGTTCAGCGCTGGCTGGAGCGGTTTGCTCAGTGCTTCGCTGATTGGCCTGGCATTGATCGGCGGCATGCTGCTGGCGGCGCGCGACGACATGGTGCGCAACGATGTGCGGTTGCTGCGTGGCTTGTCGGTGGTGTTGCTGGCGGGACTGGTGCTGATCAATCTCGCGGTGCTCTTCGTCCTGCCTTGGCAAACGGCGAGCGGCGTGTGGGCGGCCAGCGGCCTGTTGATCATCTGGTTGAGCCTGTACCTGAAGCAGCGGGTGAGTTTTGTCTTTGGCTTGCTGCTGCAATTGCTGGGCGGTGCGGCGTTCCTCACTGCGGGGCCGGCGCTGTTGGGGGCGCTCGATGCCGAGGATCTTCGCCCGCTGGCCCACAGCGGTTTCTGGACACCATTGGTTCTGGGACTGGCGGCGCTGGTGGGTGCATGGCGGCTGCAACGGGCGCATTCGGCGAAGGAGCTCGACGCCTTGAGTTTGCGGCGCCTGTCCGAGCTGTTGCTGATTTGGGGTGCCGGTTGGTGGGCGCTGGCATGGGTCAGCGAAGTGCTGCGCTTTGCCCCGGCCAACCTGCAAGGCAGCTTGTTGCTGATGGTGGCGGCGGCCAGCGTGGCGGTGTGGAGCGTCTTGTCGCTGCGTTTGAAATGGCCGGCGCTGGGGCTGTTGGGCACCTTGCTGATCCCGGCGGCGTGCTGTGTGCTGGTGGCGACCGGGCACAGCCGTTACCACCCGGCGGCGGATTTCGGTTGGCTGGCCTGGCTTGCGGTGTTCGCCGTGCATTTCATGTCCTTGAAACGGCTCGCGCCGATACTGCCGGCCCAGGCGCGCAGTACAGCTCATGTGCTCGGCTGCTGGCTGCTGATGACGGTGTTGATGCTGGAGCTGCGTTACGGCCTGCTGTTGCTGTCTGAGCAATACAACGCCTGGCGCTGGTTGGCCTGGGCGATCCTGCCGAGCCTTTACCTGGTGCTGGTGTCAACGCCGCGCACCTTGCCCTGGCCGGTATCGGCTCAACCGCGCGAATACCGCGTCTACGCGGCGGCACCGATGGCGCTGTTGATGCTCGGTTGGTTCTGGCTGACCAACACCTTCAGTGACGGCAACTCTGAGCCACTGCCCTATGTGCCGTTGCTCAATCCCTTGGAGCTGGGCCTGCTGTTCGCCTTGTTCGGTATTTACGTGTGGGCCCGCAACGCCGTGGAGCAGTCGACAAACCGTTGGAGTCGCGTCGGGCATATCGCTCAGTTGACCGCCGGTGTGTCGCTGTTCGCGTTCTTCACTGCCGTGGTGATGCGCTGTGCGCACCAGTGGATGGGGGTTGCGTACGAACTGGATGCGTTGCTTGAATCCATGTTCGTGCAGGCCGGTCTGTCCATCGTCTGGACCTTGATTGCCTTGGGCCTGATGATCGGCGGTCACCTGCGCCATCGCCGTGAGGTGTGGCTGATCGGCGCCGCGTTGATTGCTGTCGTCGTGGCCAAGCTGTTCTTCGTCGAATTGAGTAACCGTGGCGGTCTGGCGCGGATCGTGTCGTTTATTGGCGTGGGCGTGTTGTTGCTGGTGGTCGGCTATTTTGCGCCGCTGCCACCGAAACGTCCGGAGCCGGCCGCCGATGCCGAGCCGCCGATGCCTGTCAGTGAGGGAGTGTCGTCTTGAGTCGCAAGTTGAGTCGAATCGGGTTGGGCGTGGTCGGGCTGTGGGCAGCCTTGTCGGCGACGGCGCAGGAGCAACCGCAGGATTTTGCCCATCAGGTGCCGTTGGCCTTGAGCGGCGAGGGGCCGTGGTATCGCTTGCCGTTACCGTTGGACGTCCAGTTGCAGGCGCGGCAAACCGACCTCAGTGACCTGCGGGTCTTCAACGCCGCCGGGCAGGCCCAGGCCTATGCGTTGGTGCGCGAGTCGGCCCAGAGCCGGGAGAATCGCACCCTCACCGATGTGAAGTGGTTCCCGTTGTACAACGCCGCGGACGACAGCGAGCGCGCGCCCAGCGTGCGGGTGCAATCGAACGCCAACGGCACGTTGGTGCAAGTGCAGCCGTCCAGCCGACTCGAAGCGGGGGAAGAAGAACTGCGCGGCTGGCTGCTCGATGCCAGCGCAATCAAGGCACCGTTGCAGCAGTTGATTCTCGACTGGACCAGCGAGCGCGACGGCTTCCAGCGCTTCACCATCGAAGCCAGCGATGACTTGCAGCATTGGCAGGCCTGGGGGGAAGGGCAGGTCGCCCGGCTGACATTTGCCGATGAGCGGGTCGAGCAGCACGAAGTGAACCTGCCCGGGCAATCGGCGCGGTACTTGCGGTTGCTGTGGGATTCGCCGTCTTCGGCGCCGGTGCTGACCTCAGCCCAACTGCAAAGCGCCAGCCGCGAAAGCCTGCCGCTGCCGTTGGTCTGGTCGCAACCGCTTGCCGGCAACACGACGAAGGTCGGTGAATACACATGGCAGTTGCCGATGGGGCTGGACATCGAGCAGGTGCAGGTGGAGCTCAGCCAGGCCAACAGCCTGGCGCCGGTGACCCTGGCCGGTCGCCGTGAAAGCAGCCATCCGTGGCAGCCGATGGGCGGTGGCTTGCTCTATCGCCTGACCCAGAACGGTCAGGACGTGCAGCAAAACCAGCTGCAGTTGTCAGGCCAGACCGTTCAACAATTGAAGCTGACGGTGGACGAGCGCGGCGGCGGTCTGGGCACCGAAGCGCCTGCGCTGCGTTTTGCCGTGCGGGCGACCCAGGTGGTGTTCCTGGCACGGGGCGAAGGGCCATACCAGCTGGCACTGGGCAGCGCGACGGTAAAGGCGGCCAACTTGCCGTTGACCACGCTGATTCCGGATTACAAACCGTCACGCCTGGCGGCGCTTGGTGCGGCGAAGGTGAACGGAACCACTACGTCGACGCCAACGGTTGAAGCGGTGCCTGCGGTCGTTGACACCAACTGGAAGAAAATGGGCTTGTGGGCGGTGTTGCTACTGAGCGTGCTGTTCCTCGCGGCGATGGCGTTCAGCCTGTTGCGCAAGCCGCCGGTCAAGAACTGAGGTGTGTTCATCGTCGGATCGCCGCCCGGAGCAAGCTCGCTCCCACAATAGACCGCATTCGTTAGAGCAACTCGGTCAACTTGTGGAAGCGAGCTTGGTCGCGATGGCGCCTTGTCAATCAACATAAATACCCAAGCGGGCCCCACCCCGTGAACTCAATCCTCCATATCCCGTCTCATAGGAGGAATTAAGTCCCGACTCGCGCTAAACTGCGCGGGTTTTCCGCCCCCTATTCTTCGGAGCCGTCCATGTCCCGCGTTACCTTGAGTCGCTATTTGATTGAGCAGACCCGCAGCAACAATACCCCTGCCGATCTGCGCTTTTTGATCGAAGTGGTGGCGCGTGCATGCAAGGAGATCAGCCACGCCGTGTCCAAGGGCGCGCTGGGCGGTGTCCTGGGCAGCATGGGCACCGAAAACGTGCAGGGCGAAGTGCAGAAGAAGCTCGACGTGCTCTCCAACGAAATCCTGCTGGAAGCCAACGAGTGGGGCGGTCACCTGGCCGGCATGGCGTCCGAGGAAATGGACAATGCCTACCAGATCCCGGGCAAATACCCGAAAGGCGCCTACCTGCTGGTATTCGACCCGTTGGACGGCTCGTCGAACATCGACATCAATGCGCCGGTCGGCACAATCTTCTCGGTACTGCGTTGCCCGAACGAATACCTGAGCCAGAACGAAGCCTTGAATGAAAAGGCCTTCCTGCAGCCCGGCACCGAGCAAGTCGCCGCCGGTTACGCCATCTACGGTCCTCAGACCATGCTGGTGCTGACCCTGGGCGACGGTGTGAAAGGCTTCACCCTGGACCGCGAGATGGGCAGTTTCGTCCTGACCCACGAAGACATCACCATTCCTGAAACCACCCAGGAATTCGCCATCAACATGTCCAACCAGCGTCACTGGGAAGCCCCGGTACAGCGCTACGTCAGCGAGTTGCTGGCCGGTGAAGAAGGCCCGCTGAAAAAGAACTACAACATGCGCTGGGTGGCTGCGATGGTTGCCGATGTACACCGCATCCTGACCCGAGGCGGTCTGTTCATGTACCCGCGCGACAGCCGCGAGCCGTCCAAGCCGGGCAAGCTGCGCCTGATGTACGAAGCCAACCCGATGTCGTTCCTGGTAGAGCAGGCGGGTGGCGCTTCCACCGACGGTCGCCAGCGCATCCTCGACATCAAGCCTGAGGGCCTGCACCAGCGAGTTGCGGTATTCCTCGGTTCGAAGGAAGAAGTGGCACGCGCCACGGCTTACCACAAGGAGTAAACCATGACCGGGCCTTGGCAGCCGTTGCTCGATTGGTGGTTTGGCACAGCCCAAACGCCGGACGAAATAGCGGCTGACAAGGGCAAGCTGTGGTTTGGCAAAGGCCATGATCGCCAGGCGCAAGAGCGCTTCGGCGAACAGGTCGAGCAAGCACTGGCCGGCGGATTGACCGATTGGGCGCAACGCCCGGAAGGTTGGCTGGCCCTGGTGCTGCTACTGGATCAACTCCCGCGTATGATCTTTCGCAACACGCCCAAAAGCTTTTCCGGCGACTTGCGTGCCCAAGCGTTGGTGGCCCAAGGCCTGACGGCAGGTTTCGACCAGCAACTGCGGCCAATTCAGCGTGTCTTCATCTACCTCGTCCTCGAACATTGCGAAAACCTCGCGGTGCAGAACGAAGCCGTGTCTCGGTTCATCGAGCTGGTCCGGGAGCAACCCGAGGCGCAGCGCGCGGTGTTCGAAGACAACCTGGATTATGCCGAACGGCATCAGAAGATCATTGCCCGGTTCGGACGTTTTCCCCATCGCAATGCGGTGTTGGGGCGTGAGTCCACGGCTGAGGAAGTGGAATTCTTGAGCAGGCCTGGGTCCAGGTTCTGAATTTTTTGCGAGGCTGATGCCGCTATTGTCGGATCGCCGCCCGGAGCAAGCTCGCTCCGGGCGGCGATTCGACGATGGGGCCCTTCCAGGCGTTAGATCCGGAAACTGCCCACCAACTGCTTCAACCGCGCCGCCTGCTGTTCCAGGTCGGAACAGGCCCGCAAGGTGGCTTGCAGGTTTTCCACGCCTTCCTGGTTCAGCGTGTTGATTTCATTGATGTCGACGTTGATCGATTCCACCACGGCGGTCTGTTCTTCGGTGGCGGTGGCCACGGACTGGTTCATGCCGTCGATCTCGCCGATGCGCTGGGTCACGCTGCCCAGTCGTTCGCCGGCCTGGTTGGCGATGCCGACGCTGCTTTCGCTCTGGCGCTGGCTATCGGTCATGGTCAGCACCGCTTCCCGCGCGCCGACTTGCAACTCTTCGATCATCTTCTGCACTTGCTGCGCCGAATCCTGGGTGCGGTGGGCCAGGTTGCGCACTTCGTCGGCGACGACCGCGAAGCCGCGACCGGCTTCACCGGCCCGGGCCGCTTCGATGGCGGCGTTCAGGGCAAGCAGGTTGGTCTGCTGGGAAATGCTGGTGATCACTTCGAGAATCTGGCCGATGTTCACCGTGTTGCTGTTCAGGGTTTCGATGTTGCCGCAAGAATCGCTGATCTTGGCTGACAGCTGTTGCATCGCCGTGATGGTTTTATCCACCACTTGCTGGCCATCTTCGGCCAGGTTGCGGGCCTCGCTGGAGTGCTGCGAGGCGAGGGCGGCATTCTGGGCAATTTCCTGGGCGGCGGCGCCAAGCTGGTTGATGGCCGCGGCCACGCTGCTGGTGCGCGAGGCTTGCTGGTCGGAGTTGTACATCGACGAATTGGAGGCGCTGACGACACGCAGGGCGACTTCATTGACCTGGCCCGTTGCGGAAGCCACTTCGCGGATCGAAGCGTGGATACGCTCGACGAAACGGTTGAACGAAGTGCCCAGCGCGCCGAATTCATCATGGCCGTGGATGGTCAGGCGGCGGGTCAGGTCGCCTTCGCCTTCGGCGATGTCGTGCATGGCGCGGCCCATGATCAGCAGCGGTTGCATCAATACACGGATGAGCATGCTCAGCAGGGCGATGATGAACACCACGGCAATGACCATGGCAATCAGGGCCGAGGTGCGGAACTCGCTGAGCATCGCCAGCGCCGCGCTCTTGTCGAGCACCAGTGCCACGTACCAGTCGGCGCCGGGTACGCCGGCGACTCGGGTAAAGGAAATGAACTGGGTCTTGCCGTCGAGCTCGACTTCCTTCATGCCCGGGCTGACTTGCGGCGCACCGTTGGGATAGGCCTCGGCGAGGGTTTTGAGCACGCGCTTGCTGTCAGGGTGGACGAGGATCTTGCCATCGGCGCTGACGATGAACGCATGGCCATGTCCGCCGAAGTTCAGCGAGTTGATGATGGCGCTGACGCTGGTCAGGTCGATGTCCGCCCCCGTCACGCCGATCATCTGGTTCTGGCGCTGTACCGGCGTGGCAACGGTGATCACAAGCTTGCCCGAAGACGCGGCGATGTAGGGTTCGGTGACGATGGTCTGTTGGGCGCTGTTGGCGGCCTTGTACCAGCCACGGGCGCGCGGGTCGTAGTCGGCGGCGCGATTGCCGGCCGGCACCGAAAACATCACGCCGTCGGTGCCGCCAAAATAGCTGAGCTGAAAATTGCCGGTGTAGGCAGGCAGGCCCACCGCGCGTTTCAGGCTGTCGGCACTGCTGCCATCGATGGCGATTTGCTGGGCCAGCGATTGCAGCAGTTGGATCCGGCCTTCTACCCACGTCTGGATATTGCGGCTGGTCAGGCTGCCGAGCTCCTGCATGGAGGTCTCGGTGCTGGAATACAGACTTTGTCGTTGGCGGTAATCGTTGAACAGGATGAAACAGGCGAATGCGACGGCCACCACAAGGGCGGCAGCCAACAGGATTTTGTGGCTGAATTTCATGTTTCTGGTCATTAAGAACGCTACCGCGGAGGGACGGGTCAAAAAGGGGCGTCAATTTGCCATAACACAGGATTTTACGCTGTTACTTTTTATCGGCCCGCAGGCCCAGCGCATCAGGCGTCGATGGACTCATCCCGACGAAAGGCACGACGGCGTCACAGTTCGATTGTTTCACCCGTCGATTACCCTCGGGACAACCAATAAATACTGGGGGCGTCGGGGAACCAGATAGGGGTTTTCTCTTCTAAGGTTCAGGTTGGCACCCTGCCACCTCCCTTCCGCTCCAGGAGTTACACCATGTCGCTGCGATCTATCGCCCTGCTGTTCATGTGCGTCGTATTGACCGCATGCAGCAAGGTCAACCAGGAAAACTACTCGAAGCTGTCGGCGGGCATGCCCAAGGCCGAAGTCGAGACGTTGCTGGGGAAGCCGACTGACTGTTCGGGCGCGCTCGGCATGTCCAGCTGCACCTGGGGCGACCAGAAAAGCTTTATCAGCGTGCAGTACGCCGGTGACAAAGTGTTGATGTTTTCCGGCCAAGGCCTGAAGTAACCTGAAGTAAACCGGGGCCAAGCGCCCACGGGAGAAAAAAATAATGATGCGGTTAGTTTTTGTGCTTTTGGCTGGCCTGGTATTGGCCGGCTGTGCCACTTCTGGCGTAGACCCGTTGGCGCCCAAGACCGTCAACAGTGTCAATCTCAAGCGTTACCAAGGGACCTGGTACGAGCTGGCCCGCCTACCGATGTATTTCCAGCGCAACTGCGCGCAATCCGAAGCCCATTACACACTCAAGCCCGACGGCAACGTGGATGTGTTCAACCGCTGCCTGACTTCCGATTGGAAGTGGGAAGAAGCCCGGGGCACCGCTTACCCGCAGGTGCCAGGCAAGACCGACAAGCTCTGGGTCGAATTCGACACCTGGTTCTCGCGGATCCTGCCGGGTGTGGCGAAGGGAGAATATTGGGTCTTGTATGTCAGCGATGACTACAAGACCGCCATCGTTGGCGATCCGAGCCGGCGTTACATGTGGTTGCTGTCGCGCACGCCAACGGTCAATGTCGATGTGCGCGAAGAACTGCTGAGCAAGGCGCGCCAGCAGGGCTACGACACGACGCGGTTGGTCTGGCGTGCGTCGGACCGGCAGATGGCCAAGACTTCGGACTGATGTAGTAGAACACCTGTGGGAGCTTAGCTTGCTCGCGATGAGGCCTTTACCGTCAACATAGATGTTGATGGAAAAACCCGCTATCGCGAGCAAGCTCGCTCCCACATTGAATTGTCGTCAGCCCAGCAGTTCGCGCAGCACCCGGGTAAACGCTCGGGCGCTTTCTTCTTCGCCGGCATGACGGCCGTCGCGAACCTGCCATTTTCCGCCGACCATCACATCGCGCACCTGGCGATCGCCGCCCGCAAACAGCCAACGATTGAGAATGCCGTCACCGGTCGCCGTGGCCAGGTAAGGATCATTGCCATCGAGCACCAGCCAGTCGGCGCGCTTGCCGACTTCCAATGCGCCGATCGGTTGGCCCAACGCCTGGGCGCCACCGTCCAGTGCGGCGTCATACAGGGTACGCCCGACCATCGGCTGATCCGTTCGGTACAACCGGTTGCGGCGCTGGTCCCGCAGCCGCTGGCCGTATTCCAGCCAGCGTAATTCCTCCACGACGCTCAACGACACATGGCTGTCAGAGCCGATGCCCATCCGCCCGCCTTGGGCTAGGAAATCCACGGCCGGAAAAATTCCGTCACCCAGGTTGGCTTCCGTGGTCAGGCACAGACCGGCAATTGCCCGGCTCTTGGCCATCAGGCTGACTTCCTGTGGATTGGCGTGGGTGGCATGAACCAGGCACCAGCGTTGATCCACCTCGGCATTTTCATACAGCCACTGCAGCGGACGCGCGCCGCTCCAGCTCAGGCAGTCGTCAACCTCCTTTTGCTGTTCGGCGATGTGGATATGCACGGGGCAATCGCGGTCGCTGGCGGCCAGCACATCGTGGATCTGCCCGGGTGTCACGGCGCGCAGCGAGTGGAAGCACAGGCCCAACGCCTGGGACGGTTGCCCGGCCAGGATCGGCTGCAAGCGTGACTGAAGCTTCAGGTAGTTTTCGGTGCTGTTGATGAACCGGCGCTGCCCGTCGTTGGGCTCTTGGCCGCCAAAACCGGAATGGCTGTAAAGCACCGGCAGCAGCGTCAAGCCAATGCCCACTTCACCGGCGGCCTGGCTGATACGCAAGGCCAGTTCGGCCGGATCGGCGTAATGTCTGCCGTCGGTGTCATGGTGTACGTAATGGAATTCGGCAACCGATGTATAGCCGGCCTTGAGCATTTCGATGTAAAGCTGTCGGGCGATGACGCCGAGCTGGTCGGGGCTGATTTTTCCGACGAGGCGGTACATCAAGTCGCGCCATGTCCAGAAACTGTCATTGGGATTGCCCGCCACTTCCGCCAGCCCGGCCATGGCCCGCTGGAACGCATGGGAATGCAGGTTCGGCATGCCCGGGAGCAGGGGACCGCCGAGCCGTTCGGCGCCGTTTGCGTGGGAATCGGCCTGGACATGGGTCAAGACGCCCTCGGCGTTGACCTCGAGGCGTACATCATTGGCCCATCCATCAGGCAGCAGCGCACGCTCGGCAAAGAAGGCGGACATCGGTTGAACCTCGTTGCGTGTAATTTGTATATACATATACAGACGTTTGCCTGCCCGGTAAACTCCGGCAAGCTAGTCATCAACATTCGCAGAACAGGAATACGCCGTGCCGACTCCGCCTGCCAAACCGCCGCTGGCCGCAACCATGGGTGACAGTCCGGCGCCCTTGTACGCCCGCGTCAAACAAATGATCACCCAGCAGATCGACAGTGGAAACTGGCCGCCACATTACCGTGTGCCATCGGAAAGCGAACTGGTCAGCCAGTTGGGCTTCAGCCGCATGACCATCAACCGGGCCCTGCGGGAAATGACCGCTGATGGCTTGCTGGTGCGCATGCAAGGCGTCGGCACGTTCGTCGCCGAACCCAAGAGCCAGTCCGCACTGTTCGAAGTGCATAACATTGCGGATGAAATCGCCTCCCGTGGTCATCGCCATACGTGCAAGGTCATCACCCTGGAAGAAGAGGCCGCCGGTTCCGAGCGGGCGCTGGCCCTGGACATGCGCGAAGGCCAGAAGGTATTCCATTCGTTGATCGTGCATTTCGAAAACGACATTCCTGTGCAAATCGAGGACCGTTTCGTCAACGCGCTGGTGGCGCCTGATTACCTCAAGCAGGACTTCACTCAACAAACGCCTTATGCCTACCTGAACCAGGTTGCGCCGCTGACCGAAGGTGAGCATGTGGTCGAGGCGATCCTGGCGGAGCCGAGTGAATGCAAGCTGTTGCAGATCGAGCGGGGCGAGCCGTGCCTGTTGATCCGTCGCCGTACCTGGTCAGGGCGCCAGCCGGTGACCGCCGCACGCCTGATCCATCCGGGCTCGCGTCACAGTCTGGAAGGGCGTTTCCACAAATGAGCCAATTGAAGGTTTTACGCGCAGCGGATTACCCGTCCATGCCGTGGAAAAACGGCGGTGGCAGCACCGAGGAAATCACCCGCGATGCCGGCACCGGCCTGGAAGGTTTCGGCTGGCGCCTGTCCATTGCCGATATCGGTGAATCGGGTGGTTTTTCCACCTTCGCTGGCTACGAACGGATCATCACGGTCTTGCAAGGTGGCGGCATGACGCTGACTGTCGATGGCCACGCCACGCGGCCGCTGCATTCGCTGGATCCCTTTGCCTTCAGCGGCGAGAGCCAAGTGCAGTGCACGCTGCTGGAGGGGCCGATTCGCGACTTCAACCTGATCTACGCGCCGCAACGTTACCGCGCGCGGCTGCAATGGCTGGGCGGCCAGCAGCGTTTTTTCAGCGAGGCGGGAACGGTATTGGTGTTCAGTGCCGCTCCGACGCTGAGGGTCAAGATGGATGAAACTGTCGAGGCACTGGGGCTTTATGACTGCCTGCAACTGAGCGGTAACGCTGGGCTGCTGGACATCACCACCCACGGCCAATGCTGCGTGATCGAGCTGACGGCCCACTAAGGCGCCTCGCCACAAAAGGTGTGTTCGTTGTTCCTTCTGGCGCACCAACTTGTTACCGAACGCCCCAGCGTGGCGCAATACCACGCTTTTATGCCCTTCTGATTGCTTCCCAAAAACCTCCTCCAAAAATTTCATGCAGCTTGGCGGCCCTTCTATTACGAGGCTTCTCGCCGATTCTTCAATTTTTCTTGATTAGCCCTTCAACAAGTTGGCCGCTTGATTGCATATGCTTGTACATACAAGTAAAGACGTATGCGTATGAGTCCTCTGCATTCAACGCTACGTTCGCTTAATCGCTGCCCACTGCCCGGGCTGGTCTGGATTGATCGCTGAGGAGTTTTTGCTGTGACCGACGCTACCCGCAAACCTGAAAAATACCGTGACGTTGAAATCCGTGCCCCTCGCGGTAACACGCTGACCGCCAAGAGCTGGCTGACCGAAGCGCCGCTGCGCATGCTGATGAACAACCTCGACCCGGAAGTGGCCGAGAACCCCAAGGAGCTGGTGGTCTACGGTGGCATCGGGCGCGCGGCGCGCAACTGGGAGTGCTACGACAAGATCGTCGAAAGCCTCACCCATCTGAATGACGATGAAACCCTGCTGGTGCAGTCCGGCAAGCCGGTGGGCGTGTTCAAGACCCACAGCAACGCCCCGCGCGTACTGATCGCCAATTCCAACCTGGTGCCGCACTGGGCCAGTTGGGAACACTTCAACGAGCTCGACGCCAAGGGCCTGGCCATGTACGGCCAGATGACCGCCGGCAGCTGGATCTACATCGGCAGCCAGGGCATCGTGCAAGGCACGTATGAAACCTTCGTCGAGGCCGGCCGCCAGCATTACGACTCCAACCTCAAGGGCCGCTGGGTCCTGACCGCCGGCCTCGGCGGCATGGGCGGCGCGCAACCGTTGGCCGCGACTTTGGCCGGTGCGTGCTCGCTGAACATCGAGTGCCAGCAGGTGAGTATCGATTTCCGCCTGAAAACCCGTTACGTCGACGAACAAGCCAAGGATCTGGACGACGCCCTGGCGCGCATCGAGAAATACACCGCCGAAGGCAAGGCGATTTCCATCGCACTGTGTGGGAACGCGGCTGAAATCCTGCCAGAAATGGTCCGTCGTGGTGTGCGCCCGGACATGGTCACAGACCAGACCAGCGCCCACGACCCACTCAATGGTTACTTGCCTGCCGGCTGGACCTGGGACGAATACCGTGCCCGCGCCAAGACTGAACCCGCCGCCGTGGTGAAGGCCGCCAAGCAATCGATGGCCGTCCACGTCAAAGCGATGCTCGAATTCCAGAAAATGGGCGTGCCGACCTTCGACTACGGCAACAACATCCGTCAGATGGCCCAGGAAGAAGGCGTGGAAAACGCATTCGACTTCCCGGGTTTCGTCCCGGCCTACATCCGTCCTCTGTTCTGCCGCGGCATTGGCCCGTTCCGTTGGGCGGCGCTGTCCGGTGACCCGCAGGACATCTACAAGACCGACGCCAAGGTCAAGGAACTGATCCCCGACGACGCCCACCTGCACAACTGGTTGGACATGGCCCGCGAGCGCATCAGCTTCCAAGGCTTGCCGGCGCGGATCTGCTGGGTTGGCCTGGGCCAACGCGCCAAGTTGGGCCTGGCGTTCAACGAGATGGTCCGCAGCGGCGAGTTGTCGGCGCCGATCGTCATCGGCCGCGACCACCTGGACTCCGGTTCCGTGGCCAGCCCGAACCGCGAAACCGAATCCATGCAGGACGGTTCCGACGCCGTTTCCGACTGGCCACTGCTCAACGCATTGCTCAACACCGCCAGCGGCGCGACCTGGGTTTCGCTGCACCACGGCGGCGGCGTCGGCATGGGCTTCTCCCAGCATTCGGGCATGGTGATTGTCTGCGATGGCACCGACGAAGCGGCCGAACGGATTGCTCGCGTACTGCATAACGACCCGGGCACTGGCGTGATGCGCCACGCCGACGCCGGTTACCAGATCGCGATCGATTGCGCGAAGGAGCAGGGCCTCAACCTGCCGATGATCACTGGCAAGTAAGTGCAAAAACTGTGGGAGCGAGCCTGCTCGCGATGGCGGCCTGTCAGCCAACGCATGTATCGAATGTGTCGGCCTCATCGCGAGCAGGCTCGCTCCCACAAATAAGAGCATCGTTCGAACCAGAACAATCCACAGAGGTTGAACCATGGCTGTCACCAGCACACGCGATAGCAGCAAGCCGTTGATCGAGAAGCGCTCGATCGACTACATCCCGGAAGGGGAAAGACACGGTCATCTGTTTAGCCAGTTCACCCTCTGGATGGGGGCCAATCTGCAGATCACCGCCATTGTCACCGGTGCGTTGGCGGTGGTGTTGGGGGGTGATGTGTTCTGGTCGTTGATCGGTTTGCTGATCGGCCAGTTGCTCGGCGGTGGTGTCATGGCGTTGCACGCCGCCCAAGGGCCAAAGCTCGGGCTGCCGCAGATGATCTCCAGCCGGGTGCAGTTTGGTGTATATGGCGCGGCCATCCCGATCGTGCTGGTGTGCCTGATGTACCTGGGTTTCACCGCAACGGGCACCGTGCTATCCGGCCAGGCGCTGGGCCAGTTGTTTGGCGTCAGCGACAGTGTCGGCATCCTCATTTTCGCCAGTGTCATCGTGTTGGTCACGGTGCTTGGTTATCGGGTGATTCACTGGATCGGCCGTGTCGCCAGCATCATCGGTGTGATCGCCTTTGTTTACCTGTTCGCTCGCCTGATCAGCCATACGGATGTGGGCGCACTCCTGCAGATCCGCCACTTCAGTTGGAGCAGTTTCCTGCTTGCGGTGTCGCTCGCGGCCTCCTGGCAGATCGCCTTCGGCCCCTACGTCGCAGACTACTCGCGTTACCTGCCGAGCAAGACGTCCTCGGTGAAAACCTTCTTTGCCGCAGGCGCAGGTTCAGTCATCGGCGCGCAGGTGGCGATGATCCTCGGTGTGTTTGCCGCCGCCTCGGCCAACGGGCAGTTCGCCGGCCACGAAGTGGCCTACATCGTTGGCCTGGGTGGCACCGGCGCCACCGCCGCGCTGCTGTATTTCAGCATCGCGTTCGGCAAGGTCACCATTTCCACGCTGAACTCCTACGGCAGCTTCATGTGCATTGCGACCATCATCAGCGGTTTCCGTGGTCACCTGAACGTAACGCGGGTGCAACGCCTGGTATTCGTGCTGTTCATTGTCGGCGCCGCGACCCTGATCGCGCTGCTCGGCCAGCACTCGTTCCTCGGTGCGTTCAAGTCCTTCATCCTGTTCCTGCTGGCGTTCTTTACGCCTTGGAGCGCGATCAACCTGGTGGACTACTACTGCATAACCCGCGAGCGCTATGACGTGCCGGCACTCGCCGATCCGAACGGTCGCTACGGTCGTTGGAACGCACTGGGTATCAGCGTCTACGTCTTCGGCGTACTGGTCCAGTTGCCGTTCATCGCCACCAAGTTCTATACCGGTCCGCTGGTGGAAGCCATGGGCGGTGTGGATATCTCGTGGATCATCGGCTTGGTGGTTCCGGCGGTGCTGTACTACGTCATCGCTAGAAAATGGCACAGCGCCGTACCCGATCAATTGATCCTGCCGGTCGAGCAGGACGCGGTTGACGCACAACCGAGCAGGGCGGGCCGCATCCAAGCGGTCTGATGGGACGTTGACAGGGCTGGATGCCTCTTGACTGCCGTAAGCCAATCCAACTGATTAGGAGCGTCACATAATGAAATCGAACAAGACCCTGCTGACCACATTGCTGTCCATGGGCCTGCTGGCCAGTGCCGGCGCCACGCAAGCGGCAGGCTGGTGCGAGTCGGGCAAACCGGTGAAGTTCGCCGGCCTGAACTGGGAAAGCGGCATGCTGCTGACCGACGTGATGCAAGTGGTGCTGGACAAGGGTTACGGCTGCAAGACCGATAGCCTGCCTGGTAACTCCATCACCATGGAAAATGCCCTGAGCAGCAACGACATCCAGGTATTCGCCGAAGAGTGGGTCGGCCGCAGCGAAGTGTGGAACAAGGCCGAGAAGGCCGGCAAGGTGGTGGGCGTCGGTGCGCCGGTGGTGGGGGCCATCGAAGGCTGGTACGTGCCACGCTACGTGATCGAAGGCGATGCCAAGCGCAAGCTGGAAGCCAAGGCGCCAGGCCTGAAGAACATCGCCGACCTGGGCCAGTACGCCGCCGTGTTCAAGGATCCTGAGGAACCGTCCAAGGGTCGCTTCTACAACTGCCCGGCCGGCTGGACGTGCGAGCTGGACAACAGCGAAATGCTGAAGAGCTACGGCCTGGAAAAGACTTATACCAACTTCCGTCCGGGCACCGGCCCGGCGCTGGATGCAGCCGTGCTGTCGAGCTACAAGCGTGGCGAGCCGATCCTGTTCTACTACTGGTCGCCGACGCCGCTGATGGGCCAGGTGGACCTGGTGAAACTGGAAGAAAAACCGGGCGTGGATAAAAGCGTGAGCATCAAGGTCGGCCTGTCCAAGACCTTCCACGACGAAGCCCCGGAGCTGGTGGCTGTGCTGGAAAAGGTCAACCTGCCGATCGATATCCTGAACCAGAACCTCGGCCGCATGGCCAAAGAGCGGATCGAGTCGCCGAAACTGGCGAAGATCTTCCTGAAGGAACATCCTGAAGTCTGGCATGCCTGGGTCAGCGAAGACGCAGCCAAGAAAATCGACGCGGCTCTGTAGGTCGAATATTTCCCGGCCAGCCAAAGGGCGGGCCGGGACGTTCACCGCATCCACCTGATCG
Organism: Pseudomonas sp. E102; assembly: GCF_052660185.1. Classification (NCBI taxonomy): domain Bacteria; kingdom Pseudomonadati; phylum Pseudomonadota; class Gammaproteobacteria; order Pseudomonadales; family Pseudomonadaceae; genus Pseudomonas; species Pseudomonas sp. E102. Next base: position 4,542,634 of record NZ_CP084025.1, on the reverse strand, counting down.
AGAGTCTCTTATGTTTCCCGAAAGCTTTACCTTCTCCATCGCCGACTGGGTCAACGGTTGGGTCGACGCCCTGGTGACCAACTATGGCGATGTGTTCCGGCAGATCTCCGACACGTTGCTGTGGGCCATCGTCAGCCTTGAAGGCCTGCTGCGCATGGCACCCTGGTGGCTGATGCTGGCCATCGTCGGCGGCGTTGCCTGGCACGCCACCCGCAAGGTCGTCGCTACGGCGGTGATCGTCGGCCTGCTGTTCCTGGTGGGTGCGGTGGGCCTGTGGGACAAACTGATGCAGACCCTCGCCCTGATGCTGGTGGCGACGCTGATCTCGGTGATGATCGGCATCCCGCTGGGCATCCTCTCGGCGCGCAGCAACCGCCTTCGTTCGGTGCTGATGCCGTTGCTGGACATCATGCAGACGATGCCCAGCTTCGTGTACCTCATTCCGGTGTTGATGCTGTTTGGCCTGGGCAAGGTCCCGGCGATTTTCGCCACGGTGATCTATGCCGCGCCACCGTTGATTCGCCTCACCGATCTGGGCATCCGCCAGGTGGATGGCGAGGTCATGGAGGCCATCAACGCCTTTGGCGCCAATCGCTGGCAACAGCTGTTCGGCGTACAGCTGCCCCTGGCCCTGCCGAGCATCATGGCCGGGATCAACCAGACCACCATGATGGCCCTGTCGATGGTGGTCATCGCCTCGATGATCGGCGCCCGTGGCCTGGGTGAAGACGTGCTGGTGGGCATCCAGACGCTCAACGTCGGGCGCGGCCTGGAAGCGGGGCTGGCCATCGTGATTCTCGCCGTGGTCATCGACCGCATTACCCAGGCCTATGGTCGTCCGCGGCACGAGGTGAGCAAATGAGCAACGAAGTCATCAGCAAGATCGAAGTCAAAAATGTCTTCAAGATTTTCGGCAACCGCTCCAAGGAAGCCCTGGCGCTGATCCGCCAGAACAAGACCAAGGACCAGGTGCTGGCCGAGACCGGCTGCGTGGTCGGCGTGAACGACCTGTCGCTGAGCATCGGCACCGGCGAGATCTTCGTGATCATGGGCCTGTCGGGCTCCGGAAAATCCACCCTGGTGCGCCATTTCAACCGGCTGATCGACCCAACCAGCGGCGCCATCCTGGTGGACGGCGAGGACATCCTGCAGCTGGACATGGACGCCCTGCGCGAATTTCGTCGGCACAAGATCAGCATGGTCTTCCAGAGCTTCGGCCTGCTTCCCCACAAGAGCGTGTTGGACAACGTCGCCTATGGCTTGAAAGTGCGCGGCGAAAGCAAGCAGGTGTGCGCCGAGCGCGCGCTGCACTGGATCAACACCGTCGGCCTGAAAGGCTACGAGAACAAATACCCGCACCAGCTCTCCGGCGGCATGCGCCAGCGCGTCGGCCTGGCCCGAGCCTTGGCGGCCGATACCGACATCATCCTCATGGACGAAGCCTTCAGCGCCCTCGACCCGCTGATCCGCGCGGAAATGCAGGACCAGTTGCTGGAGCTGCAAAAGACCCTGCACAAGACCATCGTTTTCATCACCCACGACCTCGACGAGGCCGTGCGCATCGGCAACCGCATTGCGATCCTCAAGGACGGCAAGCTGATTCAGGTCGGCACGCCGCGAGAGATCCTGCACTCGCCGGCGGATGAGTATGTCGATCGGTTCGTGCAGCGCCGTGCTGCGGTGGTGTAAGGCTGATGTGGCCGGCGGGCAGCTATTTTTGGCTGGCAGGCTGTTGTGGCGAGGGAGCTTGCTCCCGCTGGGCTGCGTAGCAGACCCAAAAGAGGCGGCCCCTACGCGCTGGAGCGCCAGCCCGGCCGGGCGGGAGCAAGCTCCCTCGCCACGGGAGTGATGCCTTCAACCCAAGAGACAGCGCACTGAGAATTTGGAATGAGGTTTGAGATGTCCCAGGCTGAAAAAATCATCATCACCGGCGCCCCCCTGCGCTGGCAGGACGTGGTCGCCGTCGCCCGCTTCGGCGCTACGCTCGAGCTGTCGGCCCAGGTCTGGGCGCGGATCGACAATGCCCAGGCCATCGTCCAGCGCATCGTCAAAAGCGGCGAGCGTGCCTATGGCGTCAACACCGGCCTGGGCGCCTTGTGCAATGTCTCGCTCCAGGACGAACAGCTCAGCCAATTGTCGCGCAACACCCTGCTCAGCCACGCCTGTGGCGTCGGCCCGGCACTCGCCGACGAGCAGACCCGGGCGATTCTCTGCGCCGCTATCCACAACTACAGCCAAGGCAAGTCCGGTATCCATCGCCGGGTGGTCGAGGCATTACTGGCGTTGCTCAATCGCGGCATTACGCCACAAGTGCCGTCCCAGGGCTCAGTGGGTTACTTGACCCACATGGCCCACATCGGTATCGCGCTGTTGGGCGTTGGGCAAGTCAGCTATCGCGGGCAGATCGTCCCGGCGCAACAGGCCTTGGCCGCAGAAGGGCTGCAGCCGGTGCAGTTGGGAGCGAAGGACGGTTTGTGCCTGGTCAACGGCACGCCGTGCATGACCGGGCTCAGTTGCCTGGCCCTGGCCGATGCCACGCGGCTGGTGCAATGGGCCGACGTGATCGGTGCCATGAGCTTCGAGGCCCAGCGCGGGCAGATTGCCGCGTTCGATGCCGAGATCATCGCCCTCAAGCCACACCCGGGCATGCAACAGGTTGGTGCGAATCTGCGCGCGTTGCTCGATGGCAGCGAAGTCATTGCTTCGAGCCTGGGTATCCGCACCCAGGATGCCTTGAGCATCCGCTCGATTCCCCAGGTTCACGGCGCCGCTCGCGATCAGTTGGAGCATGCTCGGCAACAGATCGAAACCGAGCTCAACGCTGTCACCGATAACCCAATGCTGCTGGGTACGCCGGAGAGTTTCCGGGTCATGTCCCAGGCCAATCCACACGGCCAGTCGGTGGCGTTGGCGGCGGACCTGCTGGCGATTGCCATGGCCGAGATCGGTTCGATCGCCGAGCGTCGCCTCGACCGCCTGATCAATCCTCACGTCAGCGGCTTGCCGGCATTTTTGGTCGCCAACCCGGGCGTGAACTCGGGAATGATGATCGTGCAATACGTTGCCGCGTCGCTGTGCGCGGAGAACAAGCAACTGGCGCAACCGGCGGTGCTGGACAATTTCGTCACCTCCGGGTTGCAGGAAGACCATTTGAGCATGGGCACCAACGCGGCCTTGAAGCTGCACCGGGCGCTGGAAAACTGCACGCAGATCCTCGCCATCGAGTACCTGCTGGCGGCCCAGGCCTTCGAGTTTCTCAAGGCGCAGCGCTTCGGCGCCGGCACCGACATCGCCTGGAAACTGCTGCGCGAGCGCGTTCCGGCCTACGACCAGGACCGCTGGCTGGCGCCGGACATCGCCAGTGCCGCCGGGCTGCTCAGCGACCCGCACCTCCTGAAAAACGTATTACCGAATTTGAATTGATCAAAAAAGCGCCAGCGTGCCAAGGCACCTATAGCCCCTAGGCATCGCCCAAAAAGCGAAGGTGACGGATAACGGAGCATTCCGGAGCGACTGGCGAATGAAAAAACAAAACTCTCAAAAGGAGCAATAAATGACTGCCTTAAACCTGATTCCCGGCCAATTGAGCCTGGCTCAATTGCGCGACATCTACCAGCAACCGGTCACCCTGAGCCTTGATGCCAGTGCGTCGGCGCAGATCGAAGCCAGCGTTGCGTGCGTGGAACAGATTCTTGCCGAGAACCGCACCGCCTATGGCATCAACACCGGTTTCGGCCTGCTGGCCTCGACTCGCATCGCAAGCGAGGACTTGGAAAACCTGCAGCGTTCCCTGGTGCTGTCCCATGCCGCCGGTGTGGGCGAGCCGATCAGCGATGCGCTGGTGCGGTTGGTCATGGTGCTCAAGGTCAACAGCCTGAGCCGGGGTTTCTCGGGCATTCGTCGGCAGGTGATCGATGCGCTGATCGCGCTGATCAACGCCGAGGTTTATCCACACATTCCGTTGAAAGGTTCGGTGGGCGCATCCGGTGACCTGGCACCGCTGGCCCACATGTCCCTGGTGCTGCTGGGCGAAGGCAAGGCCCGCTACAAGGGCGAATGGCTGCCGGCCGTCGACGCCTTGAAAGTTGCTGGCCTCGCGCCGCTGACCCTGGCCGCGAAGGAAGGCTTGGCGCTGCTCAACGGCACCCAGGTCTCCACCGCGTTTGCCTTGCGCGGCCTTTTCGAAGGCGAAGACCTGTTCGCTGGCGCCCTGGCCCTGGGTAGCCTCACTGTCGAAGCGGTGCTCGGTTCGCGTTCGCCATTCGATGCGCGCATCCATGCGGCTCGCGGCCAGAAAGGCCAGATCGATGCCGCCGCGGCCTATCGAGACCTGCTGGGCGAGCGCAGCGAAGTTTCCGATTCGCACCAGAACTGTGACAAGGTCCAGGACCCGTACTCCCTGCGTTGCCAACCGCAAGTGATGGGCGCCTGCCTGACCCAGTTCCGCCAGGCTGCCGAGGTGCTGGTGATCGAGGCCAACGCCGTGTCGGATAACCCGCTGGTGTTCGCCGCCGAGGGCGATGTGATTTCCGGTGGCAACTTCCACGCCGAACCGGTGGCGATGGCGGCGGACAACATGGCCCTGGCGATTGCCGAAATTGGCTCCCTGAGCGAGCGACGCATTTCGCTGATGATGGACAAGCACATGTCGCAGCTGCCGCCGTTTTTGGTGGCCAATGGCGGTGTGAACTCCGGGTTCATGATTGCCCAGGTGACAGCGGCGGCGCTGGCGAGTGAAAACAAAGCGCTGTCCCATCCTCATTCGGTGGATAGCCTGCCGACCTCGGCCAACCAGGAAGACCACGTCTCCATGGCCCCGGCCGCTGGCAAGCGCCTGTGGGAAATGGCCGAGAACACCCGCGGGATCCTGGCGGTGGAATGGCTGGCGGCGTGCCAAGGGCTGGACCTGCGCGGCGGTTTGAAGACCTCCGCCAAGCTGGAACAGGCCCGGGGTCTGTTGCGTGCAGAAGTGCCGTTCTATGAGAAGGACCGATTCTTTGCCCCGGATATCAATGCAGCGAGTGAATTGTTGGCGAGTCGCTGCCTGAACGAGCTGGTCACGGCGCAGTTGTTGCCGAGTCTGTAAGGGCCTCATCGCGAGCAAGCTCGCTCCCACAGGGGTAGGGGTTGAACATTCATTTGGGTACACCCTGACCCTTGTGGGAGCGAGCCTGCTCGCGATTCGATTTTGAACGCGACGAGGAAACCGGGATGAAAACCCTCTGGCAAAACTGCCACGCCGCCACCATGGCCCAGGGCGTCTACTCGATCATCGAAGACGCCGCCATCGTCACCCAGGGCGAGCACATTCAATGGATCGGGCCCCGTGCCGAACTGCCGATGGGCGACTATCCGGCGGTCAACGACCTCAAGGGCGCCTGGGTCACGCCGGGGCTGATCGACTGCCACACCCACACGGTGTTTGGCGGCAACCGCAGCGGTGAGTTCGAACAGCGCCTGCAAGGCGTCAGCTACGCCGAAATAGCGGCGGCCGGCGGTGGCATCGCCAGCACCGTGCGCGCCACCCGCGCCGCCAGTGAGGACGAGCTGTTCGCCAGCGCCGCCAGACGCCTGAAGAGCCTGATGCGCGATGGCGTGACCACGGTGGAAATCAAGTCCGGCTACGGCCTGGACCTGGCCAGCGAGCGCAAGATCCTGCGCGTCATCCGCCGCCTCGGTGCCGAGCTTCCGGTCAGTGTGCGCAGCACGTGCCTGGCGGCCCACGCCTTGCCGCCGGAATACCAGGATCGCGCCGATGACTACATCGAGCACATCTGCGCTGAAATGCTGCCCGCGTTGGCGGCTGAAGGGCTGGTGGACGCCGTTGACGCTTTTTGCGAGTACCTGGCCTTTTCCCCGGCGCAGGTCGAGCGGGTGTTTATCACCGCGCAGCAATTGGGCCTGCCGGTGAAGCTGCACGCTGAACAATTGTCGTCGCTCAATGGCTCCAGCCTGGCGGCGCGCTACCAGGCGCTGTCGGCCGATCACCTGGAGTTCATGACCGAGGACGACGCCAAGGCCATGGCCGCGTCCGGCACCGTGGCGGTGTTGTTGCCAGGGGCGTTTTATTTCCTGCGTGAAACCCAGCTGCCGCCCATGGATGCCCTGCGCAAGCACGGCGTGAAAATCGCCGTGGCCAGCGACCTCAACCCCGGCACCTCGCCGGCATTGTCGTTGCGCTTGATGTTGAACATGGCGTGCACCTGTTTGCGTATGACCCCGGAAGAAGCCCTGGCTGGGGCGACGATCCACGCGGCTCAAGCCTTGGGCGTGGCCGGGACCCATGGTTCGCTGGAAGCGGGCAAGGTAGCGGACTTTGTCGCCTGGGACATCGATCGCCCCGCTGACCTGTCCTATTGGCTCGGTGGCGAGCTGGAAAAACGCGTCGTGCGTCACGGCGTGGAAATCGATTGAGGAGAACGGTTGTGGAGAAGGTCCTGAATTTCAAGCAAGGGCGCGTGCCGCTGTTGATCAGCATGCCTCATGCCGGCCTGCGCCTGACCCCGGCGGTACAGGCCGGATTGATCCCGCAAGCCCAAAGCCTGCCGGACACCGATTGGCACATTCCGCAGCTCTATGAGTTTGCCGATGAGCTTGGCGCCAGCACCCTGGCCGCCGAATACTCACGGTTCGTCGTTGACCTGAACCGGCCCTCCGATGACAAACCGATGTACGTCGGTGCCACCACCGGCTTGTACCCGGCGACGCTGTTCGATGGCGTGCCGTTGTTTCGTGAAGGTCTGGAGCCATCCGCCGAAGAGCGGGCGACGTACCTGCAACAGGTCTGGATGCCCTATCACCAAGCGCTGCAGCAAGAACTGGCGCGGCTCAAGGCCGAGTTCGGCTATGCCTTGCTGTTCGATGCCCACTCGATCCGCTCGGTGATCCCGCACCTGTTCGACGGCAAGCTGCCGGATTTCAACCTGGGCACCTTCAACGGCGCCAGTTGCAATCCGACGCTGGCGAGCGAGCTCGAAGGCATCTGCGCCCGCCATGATCAGTTCACCCACGTGCTGAACGGGCGTTTCAAGGGCGGGCACATCACCCGCCACTACGGCAACCCGGCCCAGGACATCCATGCGGTGCAACTGGAGCTATGCCAGAGCACCTACATGGAAGAGTTCGAACCGTTCAACTATCGGCCCGACCTGGCGGCGCCGACCCAGGTGGTGCTCAGGGAATTGCTCGAAGGTTTCCTGGCGTGGGGGCGGCAGGCCTACAAGAAATAAAGACCTACCCAATACCTGTGGCGAGGGGATTTATCCCCGCTGGGTCGCGAAGCGGCCCCAAAGATAGATGATCCACACGGATTCAGAATTTTGGGACTGCTACGCAGTCCAGCGGGGATAAATCCCCTCGCCACAGGTTTATGGGCGCTGACTCCCTGGAATGGGGACTGTCGCCACCGTGCAAAACCAAGTCGCCACAGTTCACCTTCGCCCCCTCGACGCTGCGTAATGTTCCAGGCACGGTGCATCTAGACGCCGACCTACAACAATCCACTGCCGCACGAGACCCACGCGATGAAAAGACTGTCCAAACGCTGTCTATCGTTCCTCTGCGGTACCGTTCTACTAAGCTCCGGCGCGATGGCCGCCGAGCCTGCGTCTTGCCAGGCCGTACGCATGGGCGTGGTCAACTGGACCGACGTCATTGCCACCAGTGGCATGGCGGACGTACTGCTCACCGGCCTTGGCTACGAAAGCAAGCAGACCAGCGCCGTGCAACAGATCATCTTCGCCGGCATCCGCGACAAGCGACTCGATATCTTCCTGGGCTATTGGAAACCGGCGATGGACAAGAACATCGCCCCGTTCCTGGCGGCCAACCAAGTGAAGGTCCTGGACAAACCTAGCCTGGCCGACGCCCAGGCCACGCTCGCCGTGCCCGATTACGTGGCGGCGGCAGGGCTCAAGAGCTTTGCCGATATCGCCCGGTTCAAGGATGAGCTCGGCGGCAAGATCTACGGCATCGAGCCGGGCAGTGGCGCCAACACCACCATCAAGACCATGATCGAGACCAATCACTTTGGCCTCAAGGATTTCAAACTGATCGAATCCGGCGAGGCGGGGATGTTGGCGGCGGTGCAACGGGCGGTGAATCGCAAGGAGTTCGTGGTCTTCGTTGGCTGGACCCCGCACCCGATGAACATCAACATGAACATCGCCTACCTGACGGGCAGCGAAGACGTGTATGGCCCGAACGAAGGTGCCGCGACTGTCTCCACCGTGACCGCGCCGGACTACGCCCAGCGTTGCCCCAACGTCCAGCGGCTGCTGGAAAACCTGACGTTTACCGCTGCCCAGGAAAGTCAGCTGATGGTGCCGATCATGGAGCGCAAGACTCCCCAGGACGTCGCAAGGCAATGGCTGCGCGAGCACCCCGAGGATCTGCAGCGTTGGCTGGCCGGCGTGACCAGCTTCGACGGCAAGGATGGAATTGCAGCGGTGCAGGCGAGTCTCAAGAACTGATGCAAGCTCCTGGACATTGAGAACCCCGTGGCCTACCCACTTTCCCAGGCAATGACTGCCTTCATCGACAAGACCCTGAGCTTCACGAGCCCGGACGACAGCCTCGCCGGCTCGCGCGAGGCCTACAGCCAGATGTGTCGGGCATTCACCCCGTCGCGCCCGTCAACGCTTGCAGTCGAGGACCTGCAATTGGCTGGCGTGGCCATCCGCGCCTATCACGCGCGCGTCGCGCCACCATTGGCCGGCTGGCCGTGCATCCTTTACCTGCACGGTGGTGGTTGGGTGGTAGGGGACCTGGATTCCCATGACTTCATTTGCATGGAGCTGGCTGAAAGCCTTGGCGTGCTGGTCGTGGCGGTGGACTACCGGCTCGCCCCGGAGCATCCCTATCCGGCCGGTTTCGAAGACTGCCTCGCGGTGTGGCATCACTTGGCAGACGTCCCATTCGCCATTGATCCACGACGCAAAGCGCTGGCTGGCGACAGCGCTGGAGGCAATCTCGCCGCCGCGTTGTGCCTGGCCCTGCGTGATGCAGGCCAGCCTCAGCCGCGAACCCAAGTGCTGATTTACCCGGCGCTAGGCGGCCCCGCGCATTTGCCGTCGCGCCAGGAGTGTTTCGACGCACCTCTCTTGAGCAGCAGCGACCTGCAACGCTACGACGCCATGTACCTGCACGGTGCCGCCCCCACGCCCTACGCCGCCCCGTTGCTTGCCGACGATCTGAGCGGTTTGGCGCCTGCCTTTGTCGCCGTCGCGCAATGGGACCCCCTGCGTGATGACGGCGTTCTTTATCACGAGCGATTGAATGTCGCAGGGGGCGTGTCGGTCTTGTATCGGGGGGAAGGGCTGGTCCACGGTTGCCTGCGCGCACGTGGCCTGGTGCCAGAGGTCGATCAGATGTATCGCACACTGCTGGCATACCTGGCTGACACGCTTTGACGGTGCGGGGGCATGCTCATTGAGGTGATTCGGGTTTATGATGCCGGACGGCAGACTAAATAGAAGTCCCCACAGGGATGACTCGACCCCTTACGGAGCGCGCAATGCAGACTTTGTACCCGCAGATCAAACCCCATGCCCGGCACGATCTGGCTGTCGATGACACCCACACGCTCTACGTCGATGAAAGCGGCTCGCCAGAAGGCCTGCCGGTGGTGTTCATTCATGGTGGCCCGGGGGCCGGTTGCGATGCGCAAAGCCGCCGCTATTTCGATCCGAACCTGTATCGCATCGTCACGTTCGACCAGCGCGGTTGTGGTCGTTCCACGCCTCACGCCAGCCTGGAAAACAACACCACCTGGGATCTGGTCGAGGACCTGGAGCGCATCCGCAAACATCTGGGCATCGAGAAGTGGGTGCTGTTCGGCGGCTCCTGGGGGTCAACGTTGGCCCTGGCCTACGCCCAGACCCATCCGGAGCGGGTGCATGGCTTGATCTTGCGTGGGATCTTTCTCTGCCGTCCCCAGGAAATCGAGTGGTTCTACCAGGCCGGCGCCAGCCGCCTGTTTCCGGATTACTGGCAGGACTACATCGCGCCGATCCCACTGGATGAGCGCGACGACCTGCTCAGCGCCTTTCACAAGCGCCTGACCGGTAACGACCAGATCGCCCAGATGCACGCGGCCAAGGCCTGGTCGACGTGGGAGGGCCGTACCGCGACCCTGCGCCCGAACCCGCTGGTGGTCGACCGCTTCTCCGAGCCACAGCGCGCGCTGTCGATTGCCCGGATCGAATGCCACTACTTCACCAACAATGCATTTCTTGAACCCAACCAGTTGATCCGCGACATGGGCAAGATCGCCCATTTGCCCGGCGTCATCGTGCATGGCCGCTACGATGTGATCTGCCCACTGGACAACGCCTGGGAGCTGCACCAGAACTGGCCCAACAGCGAGTTGCAGGTGATTCGCGACGCCGGCCATGCAGCCTCGGAGCCAGGGATCACCGATGCGCTGGTACGCGCGGCCGCGCAAATGGCCCGACGCCTGCTTGATCTGCCGCCCGAAGAAGCATGAAGGGGTTGCTGCAACGGGTTCGCGGCGCCCGGGTAGAAGTCGCGGGGGAAATTGTCGGTGCGGTGGACCATGGTTTGCTGGTGCTGGTGGCTGTCGAGCCCGGGGATACCCCTGCCCACGCCGACAAACTCCTGCATAAGCTGCTTAACTACCGGGTGTTCAGCGACGCCGACGGGAAGATGAACCTGTCCCTGGTGGATGTGCAGGGCGGTTTGCTGTTGGTGTCGCAATTCACCCTGGCGGCGGACACCAGGAGCGGCTTGCGCCCGAGTTTTTCGACCGCCGCGCCTCCCGCTCTCGGTGAAGAGTTGTTCGACTATTTGCTCAGCCAGGCGAAACAGGTGCATGGCACCGTGGCATCAGGTAGATTCGGCGCCGACATGCAAGTGCATCTGGTCAATGATGGCCCGGTAACCTTTCTGTTACAGGCCTGAAAGCGTTTGAAACATCTTTTCGGTCCGGTTTCGAGGCAAAACAGGATGTTTTCTCGATAAATACTTTGCTAGCCCTGATGCGTTGTCACGCGGCCTACTAGATAATCGCGCGCTACGGGGGACCAGCGTTCGCTGGTCCATTTGACTTAGGTAGAGACTTGTCCTGAACCGTTTGGGGAATCATTTTGCCCCGTCGGAGTCGGAACAATGCTCGCCAACTTGGCAAGAGTGGTCCGCAGGAACGGTTTTTCAGCGCCGTTACCGTGTAGATACTTTATCTGGCCGTTGGTTTTTTGATCAGTTTTCGGCGAGGGTTGCTCGTGATTGTTAGTCCCTGTAATGCACCAAAAATGACTGCCAAACGGTTTAGAAACGCTCTGGTAGCGGGCTCGGCCCTGTTGTGCCTGTTTGGCGCCGGCCAACTGTGGGCATTCAGCCTGGATGATGTATCGGCGAAGGCACAAGAACTGGCCGGGCAGAAGTTCGAAGCCCCGCGCAGCAATTTGCCGAATGAATTCCGCGAAATGAAGTTCGCCGATTATCAGAAAATTCGTTTCCGCACTGAAAAAGCTGAATGGGCCGACCAGAAGACGCCGTTCCGGCTGTCGTTCTATCACCAGGGCATGCACTTCGACACGCCGGTGAAAATCAATGAGATCACCGCGACCACCGTCGATGAGATCAAATATGACCCGGCGCGCTTCGATTTCGGTGACGTCAAGTTCGATCCCAAGGCGACCGAACAGCTGGGCTACGCGGGATTCCGTGTGCTGTACCCGATCAACAAGGCCGACAAGCAAGACGAGATCATGACCATGCTGGGCGCGAGCTACTTCCGCGTCATCGGCAAAGGCCAGGTTTACGGCTTGTCCGCGCGTGGCATGGCCATCGACACCGCACTGCCGTCGGGTGAAGAGTTCCCACGCTTTCGCGAATTCTGGATCCAGCGCCCGAAACCGACCGACAAGCATCTGGTGATCTTCGCCTTGCTGGATTCGCCACGGGCTACCGGCGCCTATCGCCTGACGCTGCGTCCAGGCACCGACACCGTGGTCGACGTGAAATCGCGTGTATTCCTGCGTGATCGCGTCAACAAGCTGGGCATCGCCCCGTTGACCAGCATGTTCCTGTTCGGCGCCAACCAGCCGTCCAAAGTGCTGAATTACCGTCGCGAGCTCCACGACTCCAGCGGCCTGTCCATTCATGCCGGCAACGGCGAGTGGATCTGGCGTGCCTTGAACAACCCGAAACACCTGGCCGTGAGCAGCTTCTCGGTGGAAAACCCGCGTGGTTTCGGCTTGCTGCAACGTGGCCGTGACTTCAGCCACTACGAGGACCTGGACGACCGTTACGACAAACGTCCAAGCGCCTGGATCGAGCCGAAAGGCGATTGGGGCAAGGGCACCGTGAACCTGGTCGAGATCCCGACTGCCGATGAAACCAACGACAACATCGTTGCGTTCTGGAGCCCGGAAAAGCTGCCTGAGCCTGGCCAGCCTCTGGACTTCGCCTATCGCCTGCACTGGACCCTCGATGAAGCCAGCCTGCACTCGCCAGACAGCGCCTGGGTCAAGCAGACCCTGCGTTCCACCGGCGACGTCAAACAGTCCAACCTGATCCGCCAGCCGGATGGCAGCGTGGCCTACCTGGTCGATTTTGAAGGCCCGTCCCTGCAAGCGCTGCCGGAAAACGCAGAAGTGCGTAGCCAGGTGAGCGTCGGCGACAACGCCGAGATCGTTGAAAACAGCGTGCGCTACAACCCGGAAACCAAGGGCTGGCGCTTGACGCTGCGCCTGAAGATCAAGGACCCGAGCAAGGCCACCGAAATGCGTGCCGCCCTGGTCCGGCCGCTTGTGCCGGTCGAACTGCCGGCCGCCTCGCATTCCGTGACCACCTTGGCCAAGGCCGACAAGGTTGCCAAGCAGCAGAGCGAGAAAGAAAAAACCAACGAGCAAGCCAACGAGCAAAAAGAAGCCAAGGCCGTCAAGGCGTCCACCGCCGCCGCCGAGCCGACCCCAACCCCGCAGGAACCGGAACAGACTGAGCAAGTCCTGACCGAGACCTGGAGCTATCAGTTGCCTGCCGATGAGTAATACTCCCGTACAACCAGAATCTCTTCGCGAGTATCTGGCCCATTTGCCGATGACCGACGAGCAGCGCGCCGAGCTGGCGGGCTGCAAGTCCTTCAGCGAACTGCATGAACGCCTGGCTTCGCCGACATTCGATGCACCCACCGAGGCGGCCCAAGCCTCGGTAGGCCGTCGCCTGACGCTGAGCACCGCCGAGGAACTCGAGGACGCCGAAATGCTGGCGCTCGATTCCAGTGGTCGGGTGTGCTTGAAAGCAACGCCGCCGATTCGCCGGACCAAGGTCGTGCCGGAGCCATGGCGTACCAATATCCTGGTGCGTGCATGGCGCCGCCTGACCGGTCGCACCAACCCGCCGAAGCCGCCCAAGGACGAGCGCGTTTTGCCGCACGCTCGCTGGCGCACCGTGGGGTCGATCCGTCGTTATATCCTGCTGATACTGATGCTCGGCCAGACCATCGTCGCCGGCTGGTACATGAAAGGCATCATGCCGTACCAGGGCTGGTCGCTGGTGGACCTGGACGAAGTGCTGCACCAGCCGTTGTTGCAAACGGCCACGCAAGTGCTGCCGTATGCGCTGCAAACCAGCATCCTGATCATGTTCGGGATCCTGTTCTGCTGGGTGTCGGCCGGTTTCTGGACCGCGCTGATGGGCTTTCTCGAACTGCTCACCGGTCATGACAAGTACCGTATCTCCGGTGCCAGCGCCGGCAACGAGCCGATTCCGAAAGACGCTCGCACCGCGCTGGTGATGCCGATCTGCAACGAGGACGTGCCAAGGGTATTCGCCGGGCTGCGCGCCACCTTCGAATCCGTCGCGGCCACCGGTGACCTGGATCGCTTCGACTTCTTCGTGCTCAGCGACAGCAACGAGACCGATATCTGCGTCGCCGAACAGCAAGCCTGGCTGGATGTCTGCCGGGAAGCCGGCGGCTTCGGCAAGATCTTCTATCGCCGTCGCCGTCGCCGCGTGAAGCGCAAGAGCGGCAACCTCGACGACTTCTGCCGTCGTTGGGGCAGTGACTACAAGTACATGGTCGTGCTCGATGCGGACTCCGTGATGAGCGGCGAATGCCTGACCAGCCTGGTGCGTCTGATGGAAGCCACGCCGGACGCCGGCATCATCCAGACCGCGCCAAAAGCCTCGGGCATGGACACGCTGTATGCACGCATGCAGCAGTTCGCCACCCGCGTCTATGGTCCACTGTTCACCGCCGGCCTGCACTTCTGGCAGTTGGGTGAGTCGCACTATTGGGGCCACAACGCGATCATCCGCATGAAGCCGTTCATCGACCACTGCGCCCTGGCGCCGTTGCCGGGTAAAGGGGCGTTCTCGGGTGCGATCCTTTCCCACGACTTCGTTGAAGCGGCGCTGATGCGCCGCGCCGGTTGGGGCGTGTGGATTGCCTATGACTTGCCAGGCAGCTACGAGGAGTTGCCGCCGAACCTGCTGGACGAACTCAAGCGTGACCGTCGCTGGTGCCACGGCAACCTGATGAACTTCCGGCTGTTCCTGGTCAAGGGCATGCACCCGGTGCACCGCGCGGTATTCCTGACGGGCGTGATGTCCTACCTGTCGGCGCCGCTGTGGTTCTTCTTCCTGGTGCTGTCCACCGCGCTATTGGCCGTGAACACGCTGATGGAGCCGCAATACTTCCTGGAGCCGCGCCAGCTATATCCGCTCTGGCCGCAATGGCACCCGGAGAAGGCCATCGCCCTGTTCTCGACCACCATCGTGCTGCTGTTCCTGCCCAAGCTCTTGAGTATCGTGCTGATCTGGGCAAAAGGCGCGAAAGAGTTCGGTGGCAAGTTCAAGGTCACGATGTCGATGCTGCTGGAGATGCTGTTCTCCATGTTGCTGGCGCCGGTGCGCATGATCTTTCATACCCGCTTCGTCCTTGCCGCTTTCCTGGGCTGGGCCGCGACCTGGAACTCGCCCAAGCGCGACGACGACTCCACGCCATGGAGCGAAGCCATCAAGCGCCACGGCCCGCAGACCTTACTGGGCTTCTTCTGGGCACTGCTGGTGATCTGGCTGAACCCAAGCTTCCTGTGGTGGCTCGTGCCGATCGTCGGCTCGCTGATGCTGTCGATCCCGGTCTCGGTGATTTCCAGTCGCGTGGGCCTGGGCTTGAAGTCCCG
The DNA here is from genome assembly GCF_052660185.1 of Pseudomonas sp. E102. Classification (NCBI taxonomy): domain Bacteria; kingdom Pseudomonadati; phylum Pseudomonadota; class Gammaproteobacteria; order Pseudomonadales; family Pseudomonadaceae; genus Pseudomonas; species Pseudomonas sp. E102. The sequence continues at coordinate 4,527,485 of NZ_CP084025.1, read as the reverse complement.
TGATGAAAGCCTGTTCCTGATCCCCGAGGAATACGCACCGCCTCAGGAGCTGCTGTCGACTGACCAGTACACCCACGAAAACCGTTGGCACGCGCTGAACGACGGCTTCATCCGGGCGGTGGTCGATCCGCAACAGAATGCCTTGGCGTGTGCATTGGCGACTTCCCGTCACGGCCAGGCCGAACCGATTGAATGGCTACGGGTCGAACGCGTCCGTCACGCACTGAAGGCTGGCCCGGCCGGTCTCAGCAATGCCGAGCGACTGGCGCTGCTGAGCGACCCGGTGGCCTTGTCCCGCCTGCATGAGCAGGTCTGGAACGAGGCGCATCCCGAGTGGCTGGCGGCATGGCGTGAGTCGGTCAAGGCCGATCCGCATGCACCGTTGCTGCCGCTTCAGCCGGTTAGCGTACAGCCTCAGTTGGCCTGATAAACAAAAAGCCCCGCTTCTGAAAGGAAGCGGGGCTTTTTGTTGGGCGCAAACTCAGTTTTTCCAGCAGCCCGCCCCCACAATTGCCTTGCTGTGTACATGACTGCTGCGGCATTGAAGATCAAATGTGGGAGCGAGCCTGCTCGCGATAAGGCCGGCATATTCAACATCTCCACTGGCCGTGACCCCGCCATCGCGAGCAGGCTCGCTCCCACAATGGATTTGCGGTGTACGTGAGAGCTGCGGCGCTGAAGATCAAATGTGGGAGCGAGCCCGCTCGCGATGGGGCCGGCACGTTCGACATCTTCACTGGCCGTGACACCGCTATCGCGAGCAGGCTCGCTCCCACAATGGGTTTGCGGTGTACGTGAGAGCTGCGGCGTTGAAGATCAAATGTGGGAGCGAGCCTGCTCGCGATGAGGCCGGCACGTTCGACATCTCCACTGGCCGTGACACCGCTATCGCGAGCAGGCTCGCTCCCACAATGGATTTGCGGTGTACGTGAGAGCTGCGGCGCTGAAGATCAAATGTGGGAGCGAGCCTGCTCGCGATGAGGCCGGCATATTCAACATCTCCACTGGCCGTGACACCGCTATCGCGAGCAGGCTCGCTCCCACAGTGGATTTGCGGTGTACGTGAGAGCTGCGGCGCTGAAGATCAAATGTGGGAGCGAGCCTGCTCGCGATGGGGCCGGCACGTTCGACATCTTCACTGGCCGTGACACCGCTATCGCGAGCAGGCTGAACTGGTCAAGTAATCTTGGACACCGATTAAGGTTCACGCCGCCAACCTTTCCTTCGCGACCGGCGACCGGTAGTCGTTGTAGCTGTGAGGCCTGCTGATGTTGTAGCGCGAGACATAGCGCTGCACGTCTGCCCGGGCCTCATGTTCCAGTTTGTAGCCCGTTTCAGGAACCCACTCTGATTTCAAACTACCAAAGAAACGCTCCATGGGGGCGTTGTCCCAGCACTCGCCTTTACGGCTCATACTTTGCCTAAACCCGTGTTTCACAAGCTCGTTTCGGAATTTATGACTGGTGTACTGACAACCTTGGTCTGAATGAAACAACACATCCTGGGGGTGGCCGCGTAGCTCAACCGCCATGCGTAGCGCTTCGCAGGTCAGGTTGGCATCAGAAATCATCGAGAACGACCAACCCACGATCCTCCGAGCGTACAGATCCAGAACGGCGGCGAAGTACATCCACCGCTTGCCGACCTTGATGTAAGTCACGTCGCCACACCACACCTGGTTAACCGCCGTTACATCAAATTTTCGCTTGAGCACGTGCGGCGCCACCAATGCCTCAACGCCCGGCGACTTGTACTTATGGCGCCTGCGCTGACGACTAGCGATGCCAGCTTCGCGCATCAAACTGCGAGCCATATAACGTCCGATACGATGCCCTTTGGCTTTTAGCTCCTTGGACAAAGTACGTGCGCCGGCCGACTCTCTGGACGCCCTGTGGTGCCTGACCAGCGCGGCTTTGAGCTTGTCCCGTTCAGGATTTGCTCTGCCTTGGCGCTGGCGCCAGGCGTAGAAACTACTGCGGTTGATCCCAAACGCCCGGCAACACCTTTTAACGCCGTATTGCTCGTCCAGCTCATCGATCAGCGTGAATGATCTTTGGCGTCCAAAAGCAGGAGAGCACTGGCCTTTTTTAGGATTTCAATGTCCAGGTCTTTCTCCCTGAGTAGGGCTTTGAGCCTCTGGATTTCTCGCTGATCAGCGGTAATCGCCTTGGCCCCTACCGGGGTCGAACCCAGGCGTTCTTTTTGCACTTGATCGACCCAGCGGCGCAGAGCAGTGGGGCCGATATCTAGGCTGGCACAGACCTCGGTAACCGGCTGGCCTTCATCCAGCACCATGCTGGCAGCCTTGAGCTTGAACTCACTCGAATAAGATTTACGCATATCCAAACACCTCAGATTTGGGCGCTATCATAGCGCCCGATTGAAGTGTCCAAAATCATTAGGCCAGTTCAGGCTCGCTCCCACAGTGGGTTTGCGGTGTAGGTGAGAGCTGCGGCGTTGAGGATCAAATGTGGGAGCGAGCTTGCTCGCGATGAGGCCGGCACATTCGATTTCTTCTTTCGCGAGCAAGCCCTCTAGTCCAAGTTAAACCCTGAACCGCCCCACCAACGTTTGCAAGTGAACCCCCAGCCGCGCCAGTTCAGCGCTCGAAGCTGCGGTTTCCTCGCTGGACGACGCTGTCTGCTCCGACACATCACGCACATTCAGCACGCTGCGGTTGATCTCCTCAGCGACGGCGCTTTGCTGTTCGGCAGCCGCGGCGATCTGTTGGTTCATCGACTGGATCGCCGACACCGTGCGCGTGATGTTCGCCAGTGAGCCCCCGGCGCGGCGGGTCAGTTCGACGCTGCTGTCGGTCAGGCTGCGGCTGTTGTCCATGATGGTCGCGACCTGTTCGGTACCGTTTTGCAAACCGACGATCAGCTCTTCGATTTCTTCGGTGGATTTCTGGGTGCGTTGGGCCAGGCTGCGAACCTCGTCAGCCACCACGGCGAAGCCTCGCCCGGCTTCACCAGCACGGGCTGCCTCGATGGCTGCGTTGAGGGCCAGCAGGTTGGTTTGCTGGGCCACGGACTTGATCACGTCCAGGACGCTGCCGATCTTGTCGCTTTCACGCTTCAGATCGCCCATGGCAGCGGTGGAGTTGCCCACCTCTTTAGCCAGGCGCTCGATCTGAGCGATGGCTTCGCCAACCACCTTGTCGCCTTCACGGGCCTGTTGGTCGGCTGCGACGGCGGCTTCGGAAGCTTCCTCGGCGTTGCGGGCCACTTCCTGCACCGTGGCGGTCATCTCATGCATGGCCGTGGCAACCTGATCGGTTTCCACTTTTTGACTGTTGACCCCGGCGCTTGTCTGCTCGGTCACGGCGGAGAGTTGGTCAGCGGCGCTGGCAATCTGGGTGACGCCTTCACCGATGCCACCGATCAGCTGCCGCAAGCCCACGGTCATGCGTTGCATGGCCCGTTGCAGTTGGCCGAGTTCGTCGCGGCGGTCAGACGTGAGGTTGTGGGTGAGGTCGCCTGCGGCGACGCGTTCCGCCACCTTCAGCGTCTCATCCAGCGGGCCGACAATCTGGCGGGTAATGACCAGGGCAGCGACCACGCCAAACAACAGGGCCAGGGCGGCGGCTGCGATCAGGACGGTCTTGGCTTGAGCGGTGTCGTGGTCGCGCACGGCGGTCTGGGACACGGTGAGTTTCTGGCTGGAATCGATCAATACCTGGCCTTGCTCGATCATGCGCTGCAGCGCAGCGCCGTTGTCGAGCTGGGAATCACGAAACTGGCTGACCGCCGCTCGATAGACATTCATCGAGTCGCTGGCCTGCTGAAGTTTGTCGGCGTGCTCCTCGGGCAACTGGGCTGGCAAGCGTGCCAGCAGTTTCAGGACATCGGTGATTGCGTCGATGGCCGGTTGCTGGGCCTCGCTTTTGCCGCTGTAGGTGTAGCCGCGAACCTGATAGCGCGCCTGTTGGATCGCCTTGCTCAGGGTCACTATGTTGTTGAACTGGGCAATATCGCCGCCTTGCAGCAGCGATTTTTCTACCTCGGCGACGCGGGCCACGGTGTTGTCGGCGCTGGCGCCCAGTTTGCTGCGGGCATCTTCGCGGCTGACGGTGGCGCTGGTCATCAGCTCGAAAGCACTTCTGTATTCGGCGACGGCGGCCAATTGCTGGTCGACCAGCGCAACGTCCGCCGGCCGTTCAATCAACTCGCGAGCAGTCTTCAGCCCGGCTTCGAGTTTGCCGAGCAGGTCGTTGACCTGTTGCGGCCCTTTCTCGCCTCGGGTGTTGTTGTAGTCGGTGCTGGCCAGGTTCAGGTCCTTGCTCAAGTCATTGAGACTGGCAATGAACCCCAGCTTGTCGCCCCGGCTGATGACATTGCCCAGGCCGGACCAACCGGTGAATGCAATCATCAAGGTGAGGAACAGCACGAGGCCGAAGCCCGCGCCGAGTTTGCGATTGACGCTTACATTTCCCAGACCCTGGGCAAGCCACCGGAACATGCTGATACTCCCTTGGAGCGTTTATATTGGTTTTATGGGGACTGTATCGGCGGCTTTGGTGGGTTCTGTAGGCGTTTGCCGAGATTTCGTGGCGAGGTGTCTGTCAGCGTGTTGCAGGGTCAGAACAACCGCGCCAGCAGGGCAGTGACGGCGGTCTCGACCCGCAGGATCCGGTCGCCCAGCTGCACCGGCTGCAGGCCGGCCTTGCCCAGCAGGTCGATCTCGTAAGGGATCCAGCCACCTTCCGGGCCGATTGCCAGGGTCACCGGTTCCGTCAGTGCCCGGGGGCAAGGCGGATGATTGCCGGGGTGGCCGACCAACCCGAGGGTGCCATCGACGATGGCCGGCAGGCGATCCTCGACGAAGGGCTTGAAGCGCTTTTCGATGACGATCTCAGGCAGCACGCTGTCCCGGGCCTGCTCGAGGCCCAGGATCAATTGCTCGCGAATGGCTTCGGGCTCCAGGAATGGCGTCTGCCAGAAGCTTTTCTCCACGCGGTAACTGTTGACCAGTACCACACGCGGCACGCCCATGGTCGCCACGGTCTGGAACACTCGCCTGAGCATCTTCGGCCGCGGCAATGCCAGTACCAGCGTCAGCGGCAATTTGGCCGGCGGTGGCTGGTCGAGGGTCACTTGCAGTTCGGCCTCGCGAGGGTCCAGGCGCAGCACCTGGGCGGAGCCCATCAAGCCGTCGATGCGGCCGACCCGCAGGCTGTCGCCGACAATACAGCGATGGACTTCCTGCATATGGGTCAACCGACGGTCGCTCAGGACGACGCGGTCAGGCCCGATGAAATCGGCCTCTTCGAGCAGCAGCAGGTTCACGCTTGGGTCGCTGGCGGCTGGTCGTTGTGATCATCGACGTGCTGGTCCTCAGGCTCTTCCCGGCGCTTGCGCACCAGGCCGCCGAACAGGATGCCGATTTCAAACAGCAGCCACATCGGTACCGCCAGCAAGGTCTGGGAGAAGATGTCCGGTGGTGTGAGGATCATGCCGACCACAAAGCAGCCGATGATCACGTACGGGCGGATCTTCTTCAGGTAGGCGACATCGACCACGCCGATCCACACCAGCAGCACCACCGCCACGGGGATCTCGAACGCCACGCCGAAGGCGAAGAACAGCGTCATGACGAAATCCAGGTAGCTGGTGATGTCGGTCATCATTTCCACGCCCGCCGGGGTGGCGGCGGCGAAGAATTTGAAGATCAGCGGGAACACGAAGAAGTAGGCGAAGGCCATGCCCGTGTAGAACAGCAGGATGCTCGACACCAGCAGCGGCACGGCGATGCGTTTTTCGTGCTTGTACAGGCCCGGTGCGATGAAGCCCCAGATCTGATGCAGGATCACCGGGATCGCCAGGAACAGCGAGACCATCATCGTCAACTTCAGCGGCGTCAGGAACGGCGACGACACGTCGGTGGCGATCATCGTCGCACCCACCGGCAGGTACTCGCGCAGCGGCGTGGAGACGAAGGTGTAGATCTGCTGGGTGAAGGCAAACAGCCCGGCGAAGATAACGAAAACCGCCGCGACGCAACGCAGCAGGCGGGTGCGCAACTCGGTGAGGTGCGATACCAGCGGCATTGGCTGGTCGTTTTCAGGGATATCGCTCATGGGGCTCGCGGCGGCAAAGTGGGATCGTTGGGAGTCGGTGTCGTCGCAGGCGCCGGATCGACCGGTTTAACCGGTTCAGCCACCGCTGGCGAGGCTTCGACAGCCGGTGCCTGGGGTGCGGTCGTCGGCTCGGCCACAGGCTGGACCGGCGTCGGCTCCTGCTGAGTCGGCGTGAAGATTTTTCGCGCTTCCTGTTCCAGCGACAGGATGTGTTCGTTGTGCAGTTGCCGACGGATGTCGTCGGCACCGATTTCACGTTCAACTTCCTGTTTGATCGCATTGAAGCTGCGCTTCAGGCGGCCGATCCACAGGCCGGCGGTACGCGCAGCGCCCGGCAGGCGCTCGGGACCCAGCACCAGCAGGGCAACGAGGCCGACGAGCAGCAGTTCAGTGAAGCTGATCCCAAACATTAGTCAGTGCTCACGAGTCTTTGCGGGTTGGCTCTTCGACTTTCTGGGCCTGCACGTCGATGGTGTTCGGTGCATTCACAGGCTGTGTGGCCTGCGGGTGGACCGGTTGGGCCGGTGGCACGGGTTGAGCCTGGTTGGTCGTGGTGTCGGCCGGTTTCTCGTCATCGTTCATGGCCTTGCGAAAACCCTTGATCGACTCACCGACATCGGTGCCGAGGTTCTTCAATTTCTTGGTGCCGAACACCAGCACCACGACCACCAGAATGACGACCCAGTGTTTCCAATCAAAAATACCCATGTGGTTATTCCTCTCAAGAATTGATCAGGCGGATGGGCGCGAGGCTTTCTCGACGTGCCCGGACAGACCGAAGCGACGGTCCAGTTCATCCAGTACGGCCTGGGGATGCTGCCCCAGCTGGGCCAGCATCACCAGGCTGTGAAACCAAAGGTCGGCGGTCTCGTAGATCACGTCGCTGCAGTCTCCGCTGACGGCGGCGTCCTTGGCGGCGATGATGGTCTCGACCGATTCTTCGCCGACCTTTTCCAGAATCTTGTTCAAGCCCTTGTGGTACAGGCTGGCGACATAGGAGCTGTCGGCCGCTGCGCCCTTGCGCTCTTCCAGCACCTGGGCCAGGCGGGTCAGGGTGTCACTCATGGGTATGTCCTGAATAGATGGCATGCGGGTCCTTGAGCACCGGGTCGACGGTTTTCCAGTCGCCGTTCTCGAAGACTCGATAGAAGCAGCTTTGACGGCCGGTGTGGCAGGCAATTTCTCCGACCTGCTCGACCATCAGGATGATGACGTCACCGTCGCAATCCAGGCGCATCTCATGCAGGTGCTGCACATGCCCGGACTCTTCGCCCTTGCGCCACAGCTTGCCACGGGAACGTGACCAATAGATGGCGCGGTTCTGGGCAGCGGTCAGCGCCAGTGCCTCGCGGTTCATCCAGGCCATCATCAACACGCGCCCGGTCTTGTGATCCTGGGCGATGGCCGGCACCAGGCCGTCGGCGTCCCATTTGATCTCGTCCTGCCAGTTTTTCATCTTTGGTCCTGACGGCAGCTTCAAGCTTCCAGCTGCAAGTAAAAGCGATTCTGTGTAGGGGTTGAGTGATAGGTCCAACCGTTTGAGCTCGCGGCTTGCAGCTTATCGCTTGCAGCTGTTTCGTGCTATCGGCGAACGACCAGATACAAACCAACGGCCACCATGACGCCGGCGGGCCAATGGCCCAGTTGGCTCAACGGCCCACCGGCCGCCAGCACCGCGCCGCCACCGAGGTGGGCCGCGCCGAGCAAACGCAGGAACCAGTCGTCCCGACGGCGTTTCCATGGTGGAGCGGGGTCGTTGGCGTGGGGTTGGGACATGCGTTCGAGCAGGTCGCGGGTCATGTTGGCCAGGTGCGGGAGCTGTTCGAATTGGCTCTGGACGTTGCCCAGCAAGGCTTTCGGGCTCATTCGCTCGCGCATCCAGCGCTCGAGGAAGGGCTGGGCGGTGTTCCAAAGGTCCAGGTCCGGGTACAGCTGGCGGCCGAGGCCTTCGATGTTCAACAGCGTTTTTTGCAGCAGTACCAGCTGCGGCTGAACTTCCATGTTGAAGCGTCGCGCGGTCTGGAACAGGCGCATCAGGACCTGGCCGAAGGAAATATCCTTTAATGGTTTTTCAAAGATCGGCTCGCACACAGTGCGTATCGCCGCTTCGAATTCGTTGAGCTTGGTTTCGGCGGGCACCCAGCCCGAGTCGATGTGCAACTGCGCGACGCGGCGATAATCGCGCTTGAAGAAGGCGAACAGGTTGCGGGCCAGGTAGTCCTGGTCCTCGGGGGTGAGGCTGCCGACGATGCCGCAGTCGATCGCAATGTACTGCGGGCTCCACGGCTGCACCGTACTGACGAAAATGTTGCCTGGGTGCATGTCGGCGTGGAAGAAACTGTCGCGAAACACCTGGGTGAAGAAAATTTCCACACCGCGCTCGGCAAGCAGTTTCATGTCGGTGCGCTGGTCGGCCAGGGTCGCCAGGTCGGTAACCTGGATGCCGTAGATGCGCTCCATCACCAAGACTTTCGGCCGGCACCAGTCCCAATAGACTTGCGGCACATAGAGCAGCGGCGAGCCTTCGAAGTTGCGACGCAGTTGGCTTGCGTTGGCGGCCTCGCGCAGCAGGTCGAGTTCGTCGTAGATGGTCTTTTCGTAATCCTGGACGACGTCCACCGGGTGCAGCAGGCGCGCGTCGGCAGACAACCGCTCGGCGGCGCGGGCAAGAATGAACAGCCACGCCAGGTCCTGGGCGATGATCGGCTTCAGGCCAGGACGAATCACCTTGACCACCACTTCTTCACCCGTCTTGAGCTGGGCGGCGTGGACCTGGGCGACCGACGCCGAGGCCAGGGGCTCGACATCGAAGCGACTGAAGACCTCGCTGATCTTCTTGCCCAATTGCCCTTCGATCAGCGCCACCGATAACTTCGAGTCGAACGGCGGCACGCGGTCTTGCAGGAGCATCAGCTCATCGGCGATGTCTTCGGGCAGCAGGTCGCGACGGGTCGAGAGGATCTGCCCGAACTTGATGAAGATTGGCCCCAGGTCCTGCAAGGCCAGGCGCAAGCGTGCGCCGCGAGTCAGGTCCAGGGTACGCCGGGGGAACCAGCGCCATGGCAACACAAAGCGCAGCGCCAGGAGGAACCAGGGCAGCGGCAAGGCGAACAGCAGGTCATCGAGGCGGTAGCGGATCACGACGCGCTGGATGCGCAACAGACGGCGGACGGCAAGCAGCTTCATGCGTTATCGCTTGGATTCAAGGGATCGGGAAAGGCGCTCGAAACGCGCCTCGAGACGTTCCAGGTCAAGCTTGACCTGGTCCAGTTCATCAAAACGGGCCTGGGCCTCGCGTTGGCCCACGAGGGTACGCGATTCTTCGGCCAGGTATTCACTCAGATTCTGTCCCAGGCTGGCAAAGCCCTGGCGGTACCAGCGGCTGCGGCTGCGCAGGTGACCGCTGAGCAATTGGGTCGCCACCGGACCGATCCAGCGGGACACTTCGTATTCCCAGTCCAGCTCCAGGTCCTGAAGGATCGCCGCCAGCTCCAGCAGCACACCGCTGTCGCCGTCGAGCTCGACGTCCGGGCCGTGCAGCACGGCGGTCTTGTTCTTGCTCAGCGCTAGCTCCAGCAGACTCGATGCCGGGGCTCGCAGCGTGCAATCGGCTTCGGCTTCCCAATGGGCGGCGAGCATCAGGCCTTCATCGCTGGGCAGGATAAACAGTTGCAATGCCGGGTTGCGGCAGTCGACAGCGATCACCTTGCCACTCAAGCGCGCCAGGCGCACCGGCGCCGTACTGTCCAGGCGCAGGACTCGGTTGATCCCGAGTTCCACGCTGGCGAGCAGGCCGGTGAGCAACATCAGGGCTTGATACCGCGGTGCAGGGCGACGATGCCTGAAGTCATGTTGTGATAGGTCACCCGGTCGAAACCGGCCTCGACCATCATCGACTTCAGTGTTTCCTGGTCCGGATGCATGCGGATCGATTCGGCTAGGTAGCGATAGCTTTCCGCATCGTTGGTGATCAGCTTGCCCATCAGCGGCATGAAGGCGAACGAATAGGCGTCATAGGCCTTGGACATCAGCGCATTGGTCGGCTTGGAGAATTCCAGCACCAGCAACCGGCCACCAGGCTTGAGCACGCGCAACATCGAGCGCAGGGCGTCTTCCTTGTGGGTCACGTTGCGCAGGCCGAAGGCGATCGTCACGCAGTCGAAGTGGTTATCCGGGAAAGGCAGCTTTTCGGCATCGGCCTGGACGAACTCGACGTTGCCGGCCACACCCAGGTCCAGCAGGCGGTCGCGGCCTACCTTGAGCATGGACTCGTTGATGTCGGCGAGCACCACGTGGCCGGTCGGGCCGACGATGTGGGAGAACTTCCTGGTCAGGTCGCCCGTGCCACCGGCGATATCCAGCACGCGGTTGCCGCTGCGCACGCCCGACAGCTCGATCGCGAAACGCTTCCAGAGACGATGCATGCCGCCCGAAAGCAAGTCGTTCATCAAGTCATACTTGGCCGCCACCGAGTGGAAAACCTCAGCGACTTTTTCCGCCTTCTGGCTTTCCGGTACGTTCTTGAAGCCGAAGTGAGTGGTGGGTTCGGCATCGCTGCCTTTGCGCTGATCAGTCATATCGCTGTCACCAAAAAAGAATGCGGGACATTCTAATCCCGGTGGAGGGCTTTGTCTTGGCAAGGCTGCAGGTAAGATGAACCATCGCCCGGACGTTTTGACGCAGGCAGGGTCTGAACGTTCAGGCAAGTCTCGATCAAGCAGGAGTTATCAGATGGCCCGTATAACGGTTGAACGTGAACATGGCTTGGGCAAGGAAGCGGCCCGTGAAAAGGCTGAGAAGTTGGCGCAGAAACTGTCCGACAGCTATGGCCTGGAGCCCACGTGGGAAGGCGACACGCTGAAGCTCAAGCGCTCCGGGGTCAAGGGCGAAGTGCATGTAGGCGAGGATTCGATTCGCGTCGATGTGGAGTTGGGCATGTTGATGTCGGCCATGAGCGGCACGATCAAGGGGGAAATCGAAAAGGCGCTGGATAAGGCGTTGGCTTGATTGATTGGAAACGCGCAAAACTTAAGTTGAGCAAAATCTCCTGTGGGAGCGAGCCTGAACTGGTCAAGTAATCTTGGACACCGATTAAGGTTCACGCCGCCAACCTTTCCTTCGCGACCGGCGACCGGTAGTCGTTGTAGCTGTGAGGCCTGCTGATGTTGTAGCGCGAGACATAGCGCTGCACGTCTGCCCGGGCCTCATGTTCCAGTTTGTAGCCCGTTTCAGGAACCCACTCTGATTTCAAACTACCAAAGAAACGCTCCATGGGGGCGTTGTCCCAGCACTCGCCTTTACGGCTCATACTTTGCCTAAACCCGTGTTTCACAAGCTCGTTTCGGAATTTATGACTGGTGTACTGACAACCTTGGTCTGAATGAAACAACACATCCTGGGGGTGGCCGCGTAGCTCAACCGCCATGCGTAGCGCTTCGCAGGTCAGGTTGGCATCAGAAATCATCGAGAACGACCAACCCACGATCCTCCGAGCGTACAGATCCAGAACGGCGGCGAAGTACATCCACCGCTTGCCGACCTTGATGTAAGTCACGTCGCCACACCACACCTGGTTAACCGCCGTTACATCAAATTTTCGCTTGAGCACGTGCGGCGCCACCAATGCCTCAACGCCCGGCGACTTGTACTTATGGCGCCTGCGCTGACGACTAGCGATGCCAGCTTCGCGCATCAAACTGCGAGCCATATAACGTCCGATACGATGCCCTTTGGCTTTTAGCTCCTTGGACAAAGTACGTGCGCCGGCCGACTCTCTGGACGCCCTGTGGTGCCTGACCAGCGCGGCTTTGAGCTTGTCCCGTTCAGGATTTGCTCTGCCTTGGCGCTGGCGCCAGGCGTAGAAACTACTGCGGTTGATCCCAAACGCCCGGCAACACCTTTTAACGCCGTATTGCTCGTCCAGCTCATCGATCAGCGTGAATGATCTTTGGCGTCCAAAAGCAGGAGAGCACTGGCCTTTTTTAGGATTTCAATGTCCAGGTCTTTCTCCCTGAGTAGGGCTTTGAGCCTCTGGATTTCTCGCTGATCAGCGGTAATCGCCTTGGCCCCTACCGGGGTCGAACCCAGGCGTTCTTTTTGCACTTGATCGACCCAGCGGCGCAGAGCAGTGGGGCCGATATCTAGGCTGGCACAGACCTCGGTAACCGGCTGGCCTTCATCCAGCACCATGCTGGCAGCCTTGAGCTTGAACTCACTCGAATAAGATTTACGCATATCCAAACACCTCAGATTTGGGCGCTATCATAGCGCCCGATTGAAGTGTCCAAAATCATTAGGCCAGTTCAGCCTGCTCGCGAAAGCGGTGTGCCATTCAATACTGATGTCGCTGATACCCTGCATTCGCGAGCAGGCTCGCTCCCACATTGGAAATCAGATGTCTCGGGATTTGTGTCGGTTGTTAGGGTGCCGTTTCTAATTATTGCCACTACTTTGTGCCTGAGCCCGTCCGTGTGCGGGCAGTTCCTCAAACCTTTTTCGAGTGAGGTGCACCATGGCCAAAGTTATCCTGAAGAAAAAAACGGACGTTGAATCTTCCACGCTGAGCGACGTGAAAACGTATGCGCGCAAGATCTGGCTAGCGGGCCTGGGCGCCTATACAAAGGTCGGCCAGGAAGGCAGCGAGTACTTCCAGGAGTTGGTAAAGGCTGGCGAAGTAGTTGAAACCAAAGGCAAAAAGAAGATTGCCGGGAAACTTGAAGCGGCCAATAGCGAACTGATCGAAGCCAAGTCCGAGGTCAATACGTTCAAGGCCAGGGTCGAAGTTCAACTCGACAAAGTCGAGAAAGTATTCGACGCGCGTGTTGCAAGTGCCTTGAATCGTATCGGCATTCCGTCTAAACATGACGTTGAGGCACTCTCTGCTAAGCTCGATGAGCTGACGGCATTGCTCGAACGTGTCGCGCGTAAACATTAAGGAGAACGGGATGGCTGGCAAAAAAATCACCGAAAAAGAAGGCAGCTCGTGGGCCGGGAAGATTGAAAAGTACTCCCGCAAAATCTGGCTTGCTGGTTTAGGCGTGTACTCGAAGATCGACACTGACGGCAGCAAACTCTTCGAGTCCCTGGTAAAGGACGGCGAGAAAGCCGAAAAACTCACCAAGACGGCAGTCGGCAAGCAAGTCGACGCAGCCAAGGACTCTGCCGAGTCCGCCAAGTCGCGCATCAGCGGCGCGAAGGACCGTGCGTTGGGCACATGGGGTGAGCTGGAAGGGGCTTTTGACAAGCGCCTGAACAGCGCGATCTCCCGTCTGGGCGTGCCCAGCCGCAATGAAGTCAAGGAACTGCACAACAAGGTCGACACCCTGACCAGGCAGATCGAAAAACTCACCGGGGCCAAGGTTACACCGGTTGCGACCAAGGCTACGGCAACCAAGACGGCGGCGGCCAAGCCTGCGGCGAAGGCGGCGGCCAAGCCACTGGTCAAGGCGGCGGCCAAGCCTGTGGCAAAAGTGGCGGCCAAGCCTGCGGCCAAAACCGCAGCGGCCAAACCAGCTGCGAAGGCAGCGGCCAAGCCGGTAGCAACCAAGGCTGCGGCTAAACCCGCAGCTAAACCGGCGGCGAAAACCGCCGCAGCCAAACCGGCTACCGCCAAACCGGCAGCCAAGCCAGCGGCAAAAGCGGCGGCCAAACCTGCGGCCAAGGCAGCAGCGAAACCCGCAGCGGCCAAGAAGCCGGCCGTGAAGAAACCGGCTGCACCAAAAGCGGCTGCACCGAAGGCGCCAACCGCCGCCGCCAAACCGGCAACAGCTCCGGTGAGCACGGCGAACTCCGCCTCGGCTCCAACCCCGGTGGCCACGCCAACATCTACGCCGACTCCATCGACGCCTCCCACCCAGTCCTGATCTACAGAGCTGAAAAAAATACGCCCGGCCTGTAATGGCCGGGTTTTTTTTGCGCCATAGAACCCTACTGTGGGAACGAGCTTGCTCGCGATGGCGGTGTGCCGGTACACATTGTCGTTGAATGTGCCGCAGCCATCGCGAGCAGGCTCGCTCCCACAATGGGTATGCCACTGCCACTGCCACTGCCGTTCGTTATTCGTGCTCTTCCAGATACCGCAACGCCATTTGCTCGGTGGCGACCTTGATCGCCGGCGGCAGGTGTGGCGCCACCAGCATCATGACCTGATAGACCACCAGGCGAACGTCGCCTTCGCGATCCAGGATCCGCTGATAGTCCAGGGAAAACAGCAGGGTCATGGTGACCTGTTCCACCAGTTGCCCCAACGCCTGGGTGTCGCTGACCAACAACCCCTGGGCCTTGAGTTGCGCCAGCAATGAGGCCAGGGTTCGCTTCAGCGCGTTGAGCAACTGGCGAATACCCTTGGCCAGCTTCGGCAGGCGCCCGGCCAGGTTCGACAGGTCCTGGAACAAGAACCGGTACTGAGCGAGGCGTTCAACGATCAGGTGCAGGAACAGCCAATAGTCCTCCGGTGCCAGCTGTGCATCGGCAGGTGGGTCCAACAGTGGCGCCAGCTCGGCCCGGAATCGCTCGAACAATCCGAATATCAGCGGTTCCTTGCCGTGGAAGTGGTAATAGAGGTTGCCGGGGCTGATGCCCATTTCGTTGGCGACTTCCATGGTGGAAACGTTCGGCTCGCCCTTTTCGTTGAATAACTGCAGGGCACATTCAAGGATACGGTCGCGGGTCTTCATCCGGTCTTCTTTATGGTGAGTCGTGCCACGGTCCGCGATGCGGCCGTGGTGAGGCCTTCAGCGCACCCGTACATAGTTTCCGGGCGCGGCTTCCAGAGGCGGATATTTGCTGTTGCCCAGCGCCATGACCGTTTCGCGCTGTTCGCCGGAGCGTTCCTGGATCCAGCCCAGCCACTGGGGCCACCAACTCCCCTCGACGTGCTTGGCGTCGTAGTACCAAGCCCTGGGGTCGCTGCTCAGCTTCGGGTTCTCGATGTAGTTGGCCTTGGGGTTGCCCGGCGGGTTGAGAATGCTCTGCACGTGACCGCTGTTGGACAGCACGAAACGGCGGTCGCCCCCCAGCAGCAGCGTCGAGCGGTACACCGCGTCCCATGGGGTGATGTGGTCGTTGATGCCCGCCACGCTGAAGCTGTCCACCGTGACTTTTTGCAAATCGATCGGCGTGCCGCACACCTCCAGCGCGCCCGGGCGGGTCAGCGGGTTGTGCTTGAAAAAGTCCAGCAGATCGCCGTGGTACGCCGCCGGAAGCCGAGTGCAGTCGTTGTTCCAGTACAGGATGTCGAACGCCGGCGGCTCCTTGCCCAGCAAGTAGTTATTGACGAAATAACTCCATATCAGGTCGTTGGGGCGCATCCAGGCGAATACGCGGGCCATGTCGCGCCCGTCGAGAATGCCTCGCTGGTAGGAGCGACGCTTGGCGGCTTCGAGAGTCTGTTCGTCGATGAACAACGTTGCCGGGCTTTCCATCTCGCTGTCCAGCAGGCTGACCAGGTACGTCGCACTGGCGACCCGGCGCAGCTGGCGCTTGGCCTGCAAATGGCCTTGCAGGGCGGCGATGGTCATGCCGCCGGCGCAGGCGCCCAACAGGTTGACTTCCCGTGCGCCGGTGATCGCCCGGCAGACGTTCATGGCTTCTTGCGTCGCCTCGACATAGCTGGACAGGCCCCATTCACGATGGCGAACGTCGGGGTTGCGCCAACTGATGATGAAGACCTGCAAGCCGTTTTTCAGGGCGTATTGGACGAGGCTATTTGAGGGGCTGAGGTCGAAGATGTAGAACTTGTTGATCTGCGGCGGCACGATCAGCACTGGCGTGGCGAATTGCTTTTCGCTCATCGGTTTGTACTGGATCAGTTCCAGCAGCTCGTTGCGAAACACCACCGCACCGGGTGTGGTTGCCAGGGTCTTGCCGACTTCGAAAGCCTGGGGCGTGACCTGCCGGGGCAGCCCATCGTTGTGCAGCAGGTCGTCCACCAGGTGGCTGATGCCACGAATCAGGCTGGTGCCGCCGGAGTTGAACAGTTCCTTGATCGCCAGCGGATTGAGCAACGTATTGGAGGGCGACACCGCGTCGTTGAGCAGGGAGAAGGTGAAATGGGCACGGGCGCGATCGTCCTCGCTCATGTCGCTTTCGTCGATCCAGCTCCTGACCTGCTTTTGCCAGCTCAGGTAGGCTTGCAGGCTACGACGATAGAATGGATTGAGCTGCCAGGTGGGGTCGGCGAAGCGCTTGTCGTTGGGGTTGGTGGGGTGCAGCGTTTCGCCCAGCAGCACGCGCCCCAGTTGACTGCCCAGCCGCAACGCATGCCGGGCGCTGTGCACCGGATTGCGCAAGCCATGAGCGGCGACGTTGCGCAAGGTAGAAAGCAGGTCCCTGCCGCGCAGGCCGGTGACCGCGCTTTGTGCATTGATGAAACTGGCAGGGGCGGGCATGGAACCCTTCGCCGGTTTGTCGCGCATGAGTCAACTCCTTCGTCATCAGGCTAAAAACAAACACACCGAACCAGACAACATAGACGCTGTTTCGGGTAGTTGCGTGATCCGGCGTCCTGCCAGGCGCAATGGGCGGTGTCAGCCGCCACCCAGCGGTGCGGGATGTGGGTGCATGACCGCGCGCTGACGTTCTTCCTCCAGGAATTTCATGATGATTGGTGCCACGGCCTCGGCCCGGGTGATCAGGAACAGATGGCCGTCATCGATGATGTGCAACTGAGAATTGGGAATGCGCCAGGCCAGCATGCGCATGTTGATCAGGGGAATCAGCGGGTCGTCGTCTCCGGCCAGGATCAGCGTTGGCTGGTGGATCTTGTGCAGCCAGTGGATGCTGGTCCAGCCAAGGCCCGCGAAAAGCTGCCAGTAATAACCGAGCTTGCCGGCCGAACGCACCTTGGCCGCGTGACGGGCCGCCAGGCTTGGGTCGCGGCGGAACGAGCCGCCGTAGATCAGTGGAGCGATGCGCATGACATGTGACGGCTGCACGTAGCGCCGGGGGCTGGCCATCATCCACAGCACCTTCGGCTTGCCGGGCACCATGACCGCGCCGGCGGCCGTGGCGGCGAGCACCAGCTTCTTGCAGCGCTCCGGATAGTCGTGGGCGAACTGCTGCGCCAGGGCGCCGCCCCAGGACACGCCGATCACGTTCACCTGCCCGTAGTCCAGGTAATCGAGCATCCGCGCGGTGAGCTTGGCCAGGCCGGGAAAGCGATACGGCCGGCTCGGTGTAGACGAACCGCCGACCCCGGGCACATCGAAGGCGATCACTTCCAGGTCCGGGTCCAGGGCCTCGATGAATGGGAAGACCAGCTCCAGGTTGGCGCCGATGCCGTTGAAAATCAGCAGCGGGGTCAAATGGGGCTTGCCGGGACGTACCGCGGTGCGCAAGGTCTGGCCATCCAGGTCGACGGTACGGAAGATGTACGGTTGCGGCATGCTTCAAGCCCTGGGGTTAAAAAAGCAGAATGGCAGCTTCAAGCTTCAAGCTTCAAGCTTCAAGTTAAGGCGCTTGTAGCTTGAAGCTCACAGCTATCTTTCATGCACGTAAGTGCCCGGCGCCGCCTCACCGGCCACGTAGGTCTTGTTGCCCAGCACCGAGGGCGCTTTCTTTAGCTTGCCCGAGCGCTCGGCCTGCCAGGCTTGCCAGTGCAGCCACCAGGAGTCGGTGTGTTTGGTGGAGTTTTCCATCCAGTCCTCTGCCTTGGCCGGCATGTCCTCGCTGGTCATGTAGCGCGACTTGGGGTTGCCCGGCGGGTTGAGGATGCTCTGGATGTGGCCGCTGCTCGACAACACGAAATCAACCTTGCCTCCAAACAGCTGCGCCGACTTGTAGCAGGACTTCCACGGCGTGATGTGGTCGTTGGTGCCGGCCAGGGAAAAGATGTCGGCAGTGACCTGCTTGAGGTCGATCGGCGTGCCGCATACTTCCAGTGCATTGGGGCGGGTCAGCGGGTTGTTCTTGAACATCTCGATGAGGTCGCCATGGAACGCCGCCGGCAGTCGCGTGGTGTCGTTGTTCCAGAAGAGAATGTCGAACACCGGTGGTTCGTTGCCCAGCAGGTAGTTGTTGACCCAATAATTCCAGATCAGGTCGTTGGGACGCATCCAGGCGAAGACCTTGGCCATGTCGCGGCCTTCCAGTACGCCGGCCTGGTAGGAATGGCGCTTGGCCGCTTCCAGGGTCTGCTCGTCGACGAACAGGGCCACGTCGGTGTCCAGGGTCGTGTCCAGCACACTCACCAGCAGCGTCAGGGCATTGACCTTCTTCTCGCCGAGCGCGGCGTAATGGCCCAGCAGCGCGGTGCAGGTGATGCCGCCCGAGCAGGCGCCCAGCATGTTGACGTCCTTGCTGCCGGTGATGGCCGTGACAACGTCCACCGCTTCCTTGAGCGCTTCGATATAAGTCGACAGGCCCCACTCGCGCTGCGCCTTGGTGGGGTTGCGCCAACTGATGATGAATGTCTGCACGTTGCTGCGCAGGCAGAAGCGCGCCAGGCTCTTATCCGGGCTCAGGTCGAATACATAGAACTTGTTGATTTGCGGCGGGACCACCAGCAGCGGCCGCTCATGCACCTGCTCGGTGATGGGGCGGTACTGGATCAGCTCCAGCACATCGTTGCGAAACACCACGGCGCCTTCCGTCACGCCCAGGCTCTTGCCGACTTCGAAGGCGCCCATGTCGACCTGGCTTGGCATACCGCCGTTGTGTACCAAGTCTTTTGCCAGGTGGGACAAACCGTCGAGCAGGCTCTTGCCGCCGGTTTCGAAGAAGCGCTTGACCGCCGCGGGGTTGGCCGCCGAGTTGGTCGGGGCCATCGCCTCGGTCATCAGGTTGATCACGAAATGCCCGCGGCTGATGTCCTGGGGCGAGAGGCTGCTGTCGTCGATCCAGGCGTGCAGCTCCTTGCGCCACGCCAGGTAGGTTTGCAGGTAGCGTTTGTAGAGCGGGTTCTGTCTCCAGGCCGGATCGGCGAAACGACGGTCGTCGCTGGTGGGCTGCAACTCGGACTTGCCGAACAGGACCTTCCTCAGCTCAGCGCCGAAATGGGCCACATGCTTGACGCTGTGAAGGGGTTGTCTGATGGTCTGGGTCAGCACCATCCGGGCAGAGGCCAGCAGGTCCTTCCTGCGCAAGCCGACGACGGGATTCAAGCCCAGGGTGTTTTCCGAGGCTTGGTATTTCAACTCATCGTTGTTCTTGTTGCTCATCTACGACGCTCCATTGTCCTTCAGACGAGTACCGGGGCCGTGCCGTGAAGCCGCAAGGCCAATACCAGGTACGCTGCTCGGGGTGACCATTAATTCCGCATCGAGGGCAATGAGGAAACGTGTGCCAGGAACTCGCCGGTTCCTTTGCAGGGAACTTGCCAGCTCCATTGGTTACCCGAGTTTAATTTTTTTCGCAAGCAGGCCAGTCATTGACGATGCTGCGCAGGCATTCAAGCAGATGAGTCTAGAAAATTCGCCCTAAAGCGCCAGCCCGTGAGCTAGAGCATCAGCTTGACGACGGACTCGTTCGGATCGCGGGTTTTTCCGGCGGCCTTGAGCTCGGCGAGATAATCGTTCCACAGGACTTCCTGGCGCACTGCCAACTGATACAGGTAGTCCCAGGTGAACAATCCGCTGTCATGGCCGTCGTCGAAGGTCAATTTCAGTGCGTACTGGCCGGCCGGTTCAACCTTGGTCAGGCCGACGCCGAGCTTGCCGTATTGCAGGATGGGCTTGCCGTGGCCCTGGACCTCGGCGGAGGGCGAGTGCACCCGCAGGAATTCCGCTGGCAGGTGGTATTCCTCGTCTGGCGCGTACTTGAGCGTCAGGGTCTTGGAGGCTTTGTGCAGGTTGATGGCGGTGGGGAGTTTGGTCATGGCCTATGATCCGTCTCTGAAGGACGCGTTGATCTGCAAAACGACGCGGTTCATGTGGGAGCGAGCTTGCTCGCGATAGCGGTTTGACAGTCAATACATGGATTGAATGTTGTGCCGCCATCGCGAGCAAGCTCGCTCCCACAGGTCCGGGGAAACCTGTCGGTGGCTTACAGGATATAGCGCGACAGGTCTTCGTTCTGCGCCAACTCACCCAGGTGGCTGTTGACGTACTCGGCGTCGATGCGGATCGGCGCTTCGTTGTGGGCGCTGGCCAGGTCGCCGGCGCTGAACGAGACTTCCTCGAGCAGACGCTCAAGCAGCGTGTGCAGGCGGCGGGCACCGATGTTCTCGGTCTTTTCGTTGACCTGCCAAGCGATCTGCGCCAGGCGCTTGATGCCTTCGGGCGCGAACTCGATGTTCAGGCCTTCGGTCTTGAGCAACGCGCAGTATTGCTCGGTCAGCGACGCATGGGGCTCGCTCAGGATGCGTTCGAAATCTTCCGGCGACAGCGCCTTGAGTTCAACACGAATCGGCAAGCGGCCCTGCAACTCAGGAACCAGGTCGCTCGGCTTGCTCAGGTGGAACGCGCCGGAAGCGATGAACAGGATGTGGTCGGTCTTGACCATGCCCAGCTTGGTATTGACCGTGCAGCCTTCGATCAGCGGCAGCAGGTCGCGTTGCACGCCTTCGCGGGATACATCGGCGCCGCCGACATTGCCGCGCTTGGCGACCTTGTCGATCTCGTCGATGAACACGATGCCATGCTGCTCGACCGCTTCCAGGGCCTTGGCCTTCAACTCTTCTTCGTTGACCAGGCGGCTGGCCTCTTCATCGCGCACCAGCTTCAGCGCTTCCTTGACCTTGAGCTTGCGGCTTTTCTTCTTGCCCTTGCCCATGTTGGCGAACAGGCTCTGCAGCTGGTTGGTCATCTCTTCCATGCCCGGCGGCGCGGAGATGTCGACACCGGCCATCTCGGCCACTTCGATCTCGATCTCCTTGTCGTCCAGCTGGCCTTCGCGCAGGCGCTTGCGGAACAGTTGGCGGGTGTTGGAATCCTGGGTCGCGGCGGAGTCGGCGTTAAAGCCCATGCGCGCAGGCGGCAGAAGCGCATCGAGGATGCGTTCTTCGGCGGCGTCTTCGGCGCGATGGCGAACCTTGGTGATTTCCTGCTCACGCAGCAGCTTGATAGCGGCATCGGCCAGGTCGCGAATGATCGACTCGACGTCGCGGCCCACGTAGCCCACCTCGGTGAACTTGGTGGCCTCGACCTTGATGAATGGCGCATTGGCGAGCTTGGCCAGGCGACGGGCGATCTCGGTCTTGCCGACACCGGTCGGGCCGATCATCAGGATGTTCTTGGGTGTTACTTCGACGCGCAGTTCTTCAGGCAACTGCATCCGGCGCCAGCGGTTGCGCAGGGCAATGGCGACGGCGCGCTTGGCATCGTCCTGGCCGATGATATGGCGATTGAGTTCGTGGACGATTTCGCGGGGAGTCATGGACATAATAATTGGCGGTCCTCAAGCGGAAGTCTGGGCCTGGATGGGCTCACTCCGCGAGGTCCTGCTCCTCAATGGTCTGGGTGTGGTTGGTGAAGACACAGATGTCGCCGGCAATGCCAAGGGCTGTCTCAACGATTTCCCGGGCCGACAGGTCGGTTTTTTTCAACAGGGCGCTGGCGGCGGCCTGGGCGTAGGCGCCACCGGAACCCATGGCGATCAAGCCGTCTTCAGGCTCAACGACGTCACCGTTGCCGGTGATGATCAGCGAGGCATCCTTGTTTGCGACCGCGAGCATCGCTTCGAGGCGGCTCAGGGAGCGGTCGGTACGCCATTCCTTCGCCAGCTCGACGGCGGCGCGGATCAGGTGGCCCTGGTGTTTTTCAAGCTGGCCTTCAAAACGTTCGAACAGGGTGAAGGCATCGGCGGTGGCCCCGGCGAAACCGGCGATGACCTGGCCGTGGTACAGGCGGCGGACTTTCTTCGCGTTGCCTTTCATCACGGTGTTGCCCAGTGAAACCTGGCCGTCGCCGCCCATGACGACTTTGCCGTGACGGCGGACTGAAACGATGGTGGTCAAGGGAAGAGTCTCCACGCAGCGGGGCGAAAATGCCCGGATGGAACTCATATGGGGGTGGCGTGGGGTTTTTCAACTGCAAGGGTGCGGAGGGGATGAGTGGTCCCTCGCTGTTTTTGGCAGAGGACTTCTTTGTGGCGAGGGAGCTTGCTCCCTCGCCACAAAAGCCCCCCGGTCACAGGGTGCAGCGAAAATCAGCGGCTCTGGCGTTGTTGTAACAACAGGTTGCTGAAGCCGCTGCCGGCCAGTTGTTTCTGGGCCTTGGTCAGCTCTTCCCGATTGCTGAACGGGCCAACCAGTACCCGGTACCAGGTTTCGTCCTTCACCGTGCCGGATTCCACCGACACCGACTGGCCCAGCAAAATGATCTGTGCCCGGACCTTGTCGGCATCGGCTTCCTTGCGGAACGAGCCGGCTTGCAAGAAGAACTTCGTCACTGGCGCAGCCTTTTGTACGGGCGGCGCGGGTGGCGGCGTGATGCCGGCCAGGGCCGCCTGGGCGCGGGCGGTGTCGATCTTGGCGGCTTCGGCCGGGGTCACCGGTGTGGCCGGCACCTGAGGCACTTGTGGTGTCGGCAGGGTTTTCTCCGGCACGGCATCGGGCGGCACGATGACTTCCGATTCCGGCAGCAGGGTATAGAAGTCGTACTTCGGCTTCACCGGTTGCGTCGGGCTCGGCGGGGTCTTGTTGGCCTCGGCGATCCGCGTGGCTTTCTGCTGCTCTTGCCGCACGCGCTTGACGTCATCGCCCTGGCCCGGCTCCAGCTTCATCAGAAAGACAATGAAAGCGCCGACGGTCAGGCCGATGGCCATCCACAACCAGCCCGGAATCGGCTTTTTGGCCGGGGGCTGGTAACGACTGGCGCCGCGTTTGGGTGCAGGTTTTTTCTTGGCGGCCAACTTACATGCGCTCCAGGGTTTCCAGGCCCAGCAGTTCCAGGCCTTGCTTGAGCGTACGTCCGGTCAGCGCGGCGAGGCGCAAGCGGCTCTGCATTTGTGCCGGGGTGTCGGCGCTGAGGATCGGGCAGTTCTCATAGAAGCTGGAGAACAGGCCAGCGACGTCGTACAGGTAGGCACACAAAGTATGCGGTGTACCTTTGTCGGCGACGTTGTTCAGCACCTCGCCGAACTGGGCCAGCCTGGCCGCGAGTTCCTGCTCGTGGGCGGCCTCGAGGACAATCTGACCCTCCACTTCGTCGAAGCGTTTGCCGAGCTTGCGGAACACCCCCGCCACGCGGGTGTAGGCGTACAACAGGTACGGCGCGGTGTTGCCTTCGAAGTTGAGCATCAGGTCGAAGTTGAAGCTGTAGTCGCTGGTGCGGTGTTTCGACAGGTCGGCGTACTTCACCGCGTCGATGCCGACGACCTTGGCAATGTTGCGCAGTTCGTCTTCGGCCAGGTCCGGGTTCTTGCCCTTGACCAAGGTGTAAGCGCGGTCCTGGGCTTCGGTCAGCAGGTCGATCAATTTTACGGTGCCGCCGTCGCGGGTCTTGAATGGGCGGCCGTCGGCGCCGTTCATGGTGCCGAAGCCCATGTGCTCCATTTCCATCGGGTGGGTCACGAAGCCAGCCAGGCGCGCCACTTCGAACACTTGCTGGAAGTGCAGGGCTTGGCGCTGGTCGACGAAATACAACACCCGATCGGCCTTGAGCACGCCGTTGCGGTAGCGTACGGCCGCCAGGTCGGTGGTGGCATAGAGGTAGCCGCCGTCGGCTTTGACGATGATCACCGGCAGGGGCTCGCCATCGGCGGTCTTGAACTGCTCCAGGAACACGCACTGGGCGCCGTTGCTTTCCACCAGCATGCCCTTGGCGCGAAGGTCGTTGACCACGTTGACCAAGTCATCGTTGTAGGCGCTCTCGCCCATCACGTCGGCCATGGTCAGCTTGACGTTCAGCAGCTCGTAGATTTTCTGGCAGTGGGACAGGGAGATGTCCTTGAACTTGGTCCACAGCGCCAGGCACTCGGCATCGCCGGCCTGCAGCTTGACCACCAGGCCACGGGCGCGGTCGGCGAATTCGGGCGATTCGTCGAAGCGTTGCTTGGCGGCGCGGTAGAAGTTTTCCAGGTCCGACAGCTCGTCGCTGGTGATGGGGTTTTCCTGCAGATAGGCCATCAGCATGCCGAACTGCGTGCCCCAGTCGCCGACGTGGTTCTGGCGGATCACGGTGTCGCCGAGAAACTCCAGCACGCGCGCTACGCCGTCGCCAATGATGGTCGAGCGCAGGTGGCCGACGTGCATTTCCTTGGCGAGGTTAGGGGCCGAGAGGTCGACTACGGTGCGCTGCAATGGCCCGGCCTTGCGTACGCCAAGGCGCGCGTCGGCCAGGGCCGCGTCGAGACGCGAGGCCAGGGCCTGGGTGTTCTGGAAGAAATTGATGAAGCCTGGGCCGGCGATATCGGCCTTGCTGACGTTCTCGTCGGCCGGCAGCGCTGCGATGATCTTTTCCGCCAGGTCGCGAGGCTTCATGCCGGCCGGCTTGGCGAGCATCATCGCGATGTTGCTGGCGAAGTCGCCGTGGGTCTTGTCGCGGGTGTTCTCGACCTGAATCGCCGGCGACAGGCCTTCTGGCAGCACACCTTCAGTGACGAGTTGAGTGATGGCTTGCTGGATGAGCTGGCGAATGGTGTCTTTCATGGTCTTCTCTTTCAACCGCAGGCGCGGCGGCGCTTCGATGCGCTGGTGGAAAAACTGGGCATTATCCGTGGCGCGGGCGAGCTTGCCAACTGTAGCGGGTTGGTTGGGGATGTGTGGTGGTTGTTCGGACGCCTTCGCGAGCCGGCTCGCTCCCACATTGAAATGAGGTTTCTGTGGGAGATTCTATGGTGCATGGCTAGCCCTTAGATGCCTTTTGGTAAGTATTCGCTCTGGTTCTTCAACAGGGCGAATACCACTCGGGCAAGCTTGCGGGCCAGTGCCACTAATGCTTCGGTTGTGCTTAGCCCTCGAGCCCGCAGAGCCCCATAAAAACCCTTCCACGCCGCTGTGCGGCTCGCCGACATCGCGGCGTTGTGCATCAATCGGCGCGCCTCCGGGTCACCTCGCTTAGACAGGCAGCGGCGTCCCTTCTTTTTTCCCGAGTCCGATATGCGCAGGTCCAGCCCTAGGAAAGCGATGAAGGCATCGGCATTTCTGAAATCTCCACGCTGAAACGACGTAAGTAAACGCGCACCGCTCAACAGCCCGATTCCTTCAACTTTCATGCAGCGCTTGAGCTGACTGCCCAGACCGGCTGCATCCAATTGCGTCTGGATTGTTTTCTCAAGCAAGATTTCCAGTCGCTGCATGGCCTTTATCTGGTTCTCAAAGGCCGTTTTGAGCAACGGTTCGTTCGACCAACTTTGCTTGAGGCTGACACGCGCCTGAACCAAGGCTGCCCGGCGCCGGAAAAGGCTTATAAGCCGGCAATACAGGGGCGATGGCGGGGTCCACGGGTGCAACTGGTGGCCTTCGTTGTTCAAGTAGCGAGCCAACAACCGAGCATCCAGCGCATCGGTTTTGGCGCGAACTTTCACACCTTTGCGGTAATGGCTGAGTTCGTAGCCGCCGATCATGTAGATCACACAGCCCTGCGCATAAGCCAGGTCGGCGAAGTCCTGGTGATAGATATTGGTGGCCTCGATGGCGACATCCACTGGCGCAGGCAATTCCTTGAGCCACTTCTTGATCGCAGCTTTGGTGTTGGGGATCGCTTCCAGTCGATCTGTTTCTGCGTGATAAATCACCAACTCATCTTTGGCGACATCAACCCCCACGATCGGCTTTGCGACAGAAACCGGCATTGCCATTGAAAATCCTCCGCGCTAAGGTTTGAACACTTGAAGGGTTCACCCAGAGGCGCAGGCTTGTTCCTATCGTCGGTCTAGGCCAGATGCATTCTTTATCGGCGCTTGGGTGAAAGGAGGAGGGGTGAAATCTCCCACGGTCTGTACTGCGCGAACAGTCAGAATCGAGCCTTGTCCCTCCTCCTCCCTTCAAGTCCTACCATACAAGCGAGCCTGCTCGCGAAGGCGGCGCCTGGGTCAGTACAAATCCACCGGATCCACATCCAGCGACCAGCGCACCGCCCGCCCGCTGGGCATCTGTTCGAGCACCAGCAACCAGGCATTCAACAGCCGATGCAGCGGCGCCCGGGCATTGGCCTGCAATAAAAGCTGGGCACGATAGCGCCCGGCGCGTCGTTCCATCGGCGCTGGCACCGGGCCCAAGAGTTCGATGCCGGTGAGGTTCTGTTCCGCCAACAAACGCTCCGCCTCGCTGCACGCTTCATCCAGAAAACCTTCAGCCTGCCCCGGTTTGTGAGCCTCGGCCCGCAACAGCGCCAGGTGGGCGAACGGTGGCAGCCCGGCGCCTCGGCGTTCGCTCAACGCCTGCTCGGCGAAGGCAAAATAGCCTTGCTCGGTCAGTTGTATCAGCAGCGGATGATCCGCCAGGTGGGTCTGGATGATCACTTTGCCTGGCTCTTCGGCGCGCCCGGCGCGGCCTGCGACCTGGACGATCAGCTGCGCCATGCGCTCGCTGGCGCGGAAATCGCCGGAAAACAGCCCGCCGTCGGCATCCAGGATCGACACCAGCGTGACGCGGGGGAAGTGATGCCCCTTGGCGAGCATCTGCGTGCCCACCAGGATGCAGGGCTGGCCTTTTTGGATGGTGGCGAACAGATTGTTCATCGCATCCTTTCGGGAAGTGCTGTCGCGATCCACGCGTAGCACCGGATAGTCGGGAAACAAAATGCCCAGCCGCTCTTCGGCGCGCTCGGTGCCGGCGCCCACGGGACGCAAGTCGACTTTCCCGCATTGCGGGCAGTTCCTCGGCACACGCTCGGAGTGCCCGCAGTGGTGGCAGCGCAGTTCGCCGTAGCGTTGATGGACGGTCATTCGTGCATCACAGCGCTCGCAACCGGACATCCAGCCGCAATCATGGCACAGCAGGGTCGGGGCGAACCCCCTGCGGTTGAGGAAGACCAGGACCTGTTGCCCGGCTGCCAGGGTCTGGCCGATGGCTTGCTGCATCGGTCCGGAAATACCGCTATCCAGTGGACGACTTTTCACATCCAGGCGCAGGAAGCGCGGTTGCTTGGCGCCGCCGGCTCGTTCGTTGAGGCGCAGCAGGCCGTAGCGACCGGTGTAGGCGTTGTGCAGGCTTTCCAGCGAGGGCGTGGCCGAGCCAAGGACGATGGGAATGTTTTCCTGACGGGCGCGCACCAGCGCCAGATCCCGCGCGTGATAGCGCAGGCCTTCCTGCTGTTTATAAGAACCGTCGTGCTCTTCGTCGATGATGATCAGGCCGGGATTTTTCATCGGTGTGAACAGCGCCGAGCGGGTGCCGATGATGATATCTGCCTCGCCGTCCCGGGCGGCGAGCCAGGCTTCCAGTCGCTCGCGATCGTTGACCGCCGAGTGCACCAGGGCGATTCGCGCATTGAAGCGTTGTTCGAAGCGCGCCAGGGTTTGTGGGCCGAGGTTGATCTCCGGGATCAGCACCAGGGCTTGTTTGCCGGCTTCGAGGGTCTGGCGGATCAGTTGCAGGTAGACCTCGGTCTTGCCGCTGCCGGTGACGCCCGCCAACAGAAAGGCGTGGTAGCTGTCGAAGCCCGCGCGAATGGCCTCGCAAGCGGCCCGTTGCTCAGCGTTGAGTGGCAGTTCCGGCTGGGCCAGCCAGTGTTCATGGCGTGCGCTCGGGGCATGCCGACGGACTTCCACCTGGACCAGGTCCTTGGCCAACAACAGGTCGAGGCTGTCCTTACTGAGCATCAACTTGCTCAATAACGGGTGCGCCACGCCATGGGGATGCTGGGCCAGGGTCGCCAGGGCTTCGCGCTGGCGCGGTGCGCGGGCAATACGCGGATCGTCCAGCGAGGCGCCCGGTGCCGCCGACCAGAACCGCTCCTGGCGCGCCTCGGCCGGTTCGCCCTGGCGCAATAGCGCCGGCAGGGCCCAACTCAGGGTGTCACCCAGGCTGTGCTGATAATACTGGGCGGTCCACAGGCATAATTTGAGCAGCGGCGCCGGCAGCGGTGGCGTCGCATCGAGTAGGGCCAGGGCTGGCTTGAGCTTATCGACCGGCACTTCGCTTTGATCGCTGACTTCCACCAGGATGCCGATCATTTCCCGCCGGCCGAACGGCACGCGCAGACGCATGCCCGGTTGCAACTGGGCACGCGGCACTCCAGCCGGGGCGCGGTAATCGAACAGGCGGCGCAGGGGCGATGGCAAGGCGAGGCGCAGGATGGCGTCGGGCACGCGGGGATCTCGGTAAACGGACAAATTCGCAAGTCAATGTGGGAGCGAGCTTGCTCGCGATGGCGGCCTGTCAGTCAACATGCATGTGGCAGATCCACCGCTATCGCGAGCAAGCTTGCTCCCACAGGGGTGTGGTGGGGGCGAGCCTAGCAGACGGTTGGTACAAGGCATAGCTTGCGTGAACGACGATGTCTGGTAGAATCCGCGGCCTAATTACGTGCGGTATTCAACAATAGTGTTGGGTGGCGGCACGCTAGCCTGAGGAAAACACCATGAAAACCGATATCCATCCAGACTACCCAGTTGTTGCAGTCACCTGCAGCTGCGGCAACAAGTTCGAAACCCGTTCGACCTACGGCAAAGCCCTGGCGATCGACGTTTGCAACGAATGCCACCCGTTCTACACCGGCAAGCAAAAGACTCTGGATACCGGCGGTCGCGTTCAGAAGTTCGCCGATCGTTTCGGTGCTTTCGGCAAAGTTACTCCGAAAGCCTGAGGCTAATCATTTTGGAAAGTCTTTCGGGCTATTCCAGACTGATGAAAAAGGCGTCCCTTGCGGGCGCCTTTTTTGTGTCCGCGATTTGGCTTTGTGGTGCTCAGGCGTCCTGCCCTTCGCCGGGTGAGCTGCCCGAAGTGGCCGTTCAGCGGGTCGTGGACGGCGACACCGTGTACCTCGAGGACGGTCGTCGCATCCGCATGATCGGCCTCAACAGCCCGGAGCTGGGCAAGCGCGGGCGTGCTGATGAACCGTTCGCCGTGGCGGCGCACCAGCGACTCGAGGCCTTGGTGGCCGCCAGCGCCGGCCGGGTCAAGGTATTGCCGGGTCGGGACGACCGCGATGATTACGGGCGCACGCTTGCTCATGTCTACGACCGCCAGGGCCGGAACCTGGAAGAACAGTTGATTGCCGAGGGGCTGGGTTTCCTGGTGGCGGTCGCGCCGAACGTTGAGTTGGTGGAGTGTCAGCAGGCGGCGGAACGCCAGGCGCGGCAAGCAAGGCTCGGGATCTGGAAGAAATCCCCTGTCACGCGAGCCGAGCAAATCAAGGCGCCCGGCTTTGCGTTGGTCAGCGGCCGTGTAGACAGCGTGCAACGCAATCGCGGCGGTATCTGGATCGAACTGCAAGGCGCGGTTGTCCTGCACATCGCTCCCAACCTGCAGCGCAATTTCGATGCGTCGATGTTGAAACGCCTGCAAGGCCGTACAGTCGAGGCGCGCGGTTGGGTCATCGATCGCTCTCGACGTGGAGCTACCAAGCAGGGGCAGGCGCGATGGATGTTGCCGCTGACCGATCCGGCAATGTTGCAGCCGGTGCTCTGAGAAAATAATTGTAGACATTTCTTTGCTCGATTGTATGCATCAAGCCCTTGTGTTTCGCTGCTCTTGGCCCAAAGTCGTAGGGCAGGGCGCTTGACAGGAGTGACTGGTCAGTCTTGTAGGGACTTTGCGAGGCGCGTATCCTCGGCGGTCCGTCTGTCCAACACAGTAAAAAGCGGAATGCCCACATGTCTGATCTGAAAACTGCCGCTCTCGAATATCACGCTAATCCTCGTCCAGGAAAGCTGAGTGTCGAGCTCACCAAGGCCACCGCTACTGCCCGCGACTTGTCGCTGGCCTACAGCCCCGGCGTAGCCGAACCAGTGCGTGAAATCGCTCGCGACCCTGAGCTGGCCTACAAATACACCGGCAAGGGCAACCTGGTTGCAGTCATTTCCGATGGCACCGCGATTCTCGGCCTGGGTGACCTCGGCCCGCTGGCTTCCAAGCCAGTCATGGAAGGCAAGGGAGTCCTGTTCAAGCGTTTCGCCGGCATCGATGTGTTCGACATCGAAGTCGATTCCGAAAGCCCGCAAGCCTTCATCGACACCGTCAAGCGCATCTCCATCACCTTCGGCGGCATCAACCTGGAAGACATCAAGGCACCTGAGTGCTTCGAGATCGAGCGCGCCCTGATCGAACAGTGCGACATCCCGGTTTTCCATGATGACCAGCACGGTACTGCGATCGTGACCGCAGCCGGCATGATCAACGCCCTGGAAATCGCTGGCAAAACCCTGCCGGAAGCCAAGATCGTCTGCCTGGGCGCGGGCGCTGCGGCCATCTCCTGCATGAAATTGCTGGTGAGCATGGGCGCCAAGATCGAAAACATCTTCATGATCGACCGTACCGGCGTGATCCACTCCGGCCGTGACGACCTGAACCAATACAAGGCCGTGTTCGCCCACGCGACCGACAAGCGCTCCCTGGCGGACGCGCTGGACGGTGCGGACGTGTTCGTCGGCCTGTCGGGCCCGAACCTGCTGACCCCGGAAAACCTGCTGCGCATGGCGCCGAACCCAATCGTGTTTGCCTGCTCGAACCCGGATCCGGAGATCTCCCCAGAGCTGGCTCACGCGACTCGCAGCGACGTGATCATGGCCACCGGCCGTTCGGACTACCCGAACCAGGTCAACAACGTGCTGGGCTTCCCGTTCATCTTCCGTGGTGCCCTGGACGTTCGCGCCAAGCGCATCAACGAAGAAATGAAAGTCGCGGCCGCCAACGCCCTGCGCGAACTGGCCAAGCTGCCGGTGCCTCAGGAAGTGTGCGACGCCTACGGCGGCATCAAGCTGGAATTCGGTCGTGAGTACATCATCCCGAAACCCATGGACGCCCGCCTGATCACCCTGATCTCCGACGCCGTGGCCAAGGCCGCCATCGAGACGGGCGTGGCCACCCTGCCGTACCCGAAGAACTACCCGCTCAAGAGCGTGGATGACGTGTTCAACGGCTAAGTCGTTGTAGTGCTTCAACAAAAAGCCCAGGCTCTATGATGAGTCGGGGCTTTTTTGTGCGTGCCGGTTTTGTATGGCCACCAAAAATCCCTCTGTGGGAGCGAGCTTGCTCGCGATGACGATTTTCAATTAAACCGAGGTCTCCCAAGCCCAGCGCTTGAACCCCAATCCAACCCCTGTGGCGAGGGAGCTTGCTCCCGCTCGGCTGCGCAGCAGTCGCAAGCCGGGCAATGCGGTCGGTCTATAAACATGCAGGGCCTGCTGCGCAGGCCAGCGGGAGCAAGCTCCCTCACCACGGGTTTTGGGTGGCCTGGGCTGCCGCCATCGCGAGCAAGCTCGCTCCCACATTGGTTCGGTGTTGGACATTGATTGTGCGACCGCTACAAATCCCCCTGTGGGAGCGAGCTTGCTCGCGATGACGATCTTCAATTCACCCCAGGCCTCTCAGCCCAACGCTCAAGTCTCAATCCAACCCTGTGGCGAGGGAGCTTGCTCCCGCTCGGCTGCGCAGCCGTCGCAAACCGGGCAATGCGGTCGGTCTATAGGCATGCAGGGGCCTGCTGCGCAGGCCAGCGGGAGCAAGCTCCCTCACCACGGGTTTTGGGTTGCCTGGGCCGCCGCCATCGCGAGCAAGCTCGGCTCCCACAGGGAGGTGGGGTCGGTCAGAACAAATCGATCGGCGCCGCCTCGTCTGCCGGCAACGGGCTGCCCGGCGCTACGCCGTTGCCCAGCTCGTTGACCGACGGCGGGGTGTCTTCGCTCTTGAACAGTTCGAAGTACGCACCCGGCGTACCTGGCGTGGCCGCGCGGCCGCTGACCGGGTCGACTCGCAGGCTGAGGATGCCTTCCGGTTCAGGCTGGGTGTGGGGCGGCTTGTCCTTGAGGGCGGCGCCCATGTAGCTCATCCAGATCGGCAGCGCCACGGTGCCACCGAACTCTCGCCGACCCAGGCTTTCGGGCTGGTCGAAACCGGTCCAGACGGTGGTCACGTAATCGGCGTTATAGCCGGAGAACCAGGCGTCCTTGGATTCGTTGGTGGTACCGGTCTTGCCCGCCAGGTCGGTGCGGCCCAAGGCGAGGGCTCGACGGCCGGTGCCGAGCTTGATCACGTCCTGCAGCATGCTGTTGAGAATGTAGGTGGTGCGTCCGTCAACGATGCGTTCGGCGATTGCCGGCGCTTGTGGTACGGCAGGGGCGGTGGTGGCTTCGCCGCCTGTTGCGTTCACCGTGAAGGTCTCAGTGGCAGGCGCGGCGACGCCGTTGCTGGCCTCTTCGCCCGTGGGGACCCGTGGCGGGTTGGCAAGGAACAGCGTTTCGCCGTTGCGGCTTTCTATCTTATCGATGATATACGGAGTGATCTTGTACCCGCCGTTGGCAAATGTGCTCCAGCCCGTGGCGATCTCCATCGGCGTCAGCGTCGCGGTGCCCAGGGCCAGGGACAGGTTGCGCGGCAAGTCCTGCTTGTTGAAGCCGAACTTGCTGATGTAGTCGATGGTGCGGTCCACGCCCAGGGCCTGCAGCAGGCGAATCGATACAAGGTTGCGGGACTTGTACAAGGCTTCGCGCAGGCGAATCGGGCCAAGGAAGGTATTGGTGTCGTTCTTGGGGCGCCAGACCTTGTCCAGGTATTCGTCGACAAAGACGATCGGCGCATCGTTCACCAGGCTGGCGGCGGTGTAGCCGTTATCCAGCGCGGCGCTATAGACGAATGGCTTGAAGCTCGAACCCGGCTGGCGCTTGGCCTGCAAGGCACGGTTGTAGTTGCTCTGCTCGAATGCGAAGCCACCCACCAGCGAACGGATCGCGCCGTTTTGCGGGTCCAGGGAAACCAGCGCGCCCTGGGCGGCCGGGATCTGGCTGAACTTGAGGGAATTGTCCGGCTGGCGCTGCACCCGGACGAGGTCGCCGACCTGCGCCACGTCCGATGGCTGGCGAGGATTGGCCCCCATGCTGTTGGTATTGAGGAACGGACGGGCCCATTTCATGGTGTCCCAGGCCACGTGCTCTTCCGAATCGCCATTGCGTGTCAGGACCTTGATGCCGTCCTTGTCCACCTGGGTGACGATCGCCGGTTCCAGGCTGCTGATGGTGCGTTGCTTGGTCAGTTCCTGGGCCCAGGCTTCCTTGGTCTTGCCTGGCAGGCGCGATTCAGGGCCCCGGTAGCCATGGCGCTGGTCATAGGTCATCAAGCCTTCGTGCAGCGCGGTATTGGCCATTTCCTGCAGATCGCTCGGCACCGTGGTGGTGACGCGGAAACCTTCGGTGTAGGCGTCGCTGCCATAGCGACCGACCATCTCGGCACGGGCCATCTCGGCGATGTACGGGGCGTTCACTTCTGGAGTCGGGACGTGGTAGCTGGCGTTCAGCGGCTCATTGACCGCGGCGGTGTAGTCCGCTTCGCTGATCTTGCCGAGCTTGTACATGCGCCCCAGGATCCAGTCGCGACGTTCCTTGCTGCGCGCCGGATTGGCCAGCGGATTGAAGCGCGACGGCGCCTTGGGCAGGCCGGCGATCATCGCCATCTGCGCCAGGCTCACATCGCGGATCGACTTGCCGTAATACACCTGGGCTGCCGCCTCGATGCCGTAGGCGCGGTTGCCCAGGTAAATCTTGTTCACGTACAGCTCGAGGATCTCGTCCTTGGTCAGCTGCCGCTCGATTTGCAGGGCGAGGAGGATCTCGGTGGTCTTGCGCGAGAAGCTGCGCTCGCTGGTCAGGAAGAAGTTCTTCGCCACCTGCATGGTGATGGTGCTGCCACCGGACTGGATGTGGCCGCTCTTGATCAGCTGGCTGGCGGCGCGCATCAGGCTGCCGGGATCGACGCCGTAGTGGTTGGCGAAATTGTCGTCTTCAGCACTTAGTAACGCATTGATGAAATTGGGCGGAATGTCGGCGAAACGGATCGGCGTACGGCGCATTTCGCCAAATTCGGCGATCAACTTGTTGTCGCTGCTGTACACCCGCAGGGGAATCTGCAACTGAATACTTCTCAGCGCCTCCACGGACGGCAATCCCGGACTAAGGTAAAGAAACGCACCGCTCAGGCCCAAGAGCAGTCCGCAGAAAACGGCGACGATGGACCATCCGAAAAATTTCAGCAGACGAATCAAGGCTTTTGGATATCCAGGCAAAGAATGAAAAGGCGCCAGGTGCAGGGAAGAACCCGTGCTTGCAACAAAGCGAAAAAAAACGCTGGGCATTATAAGCATTTTTTTTCGTCGGGAACGCCATCCGGACGTTCGTCGGACCGGGGGGTTGAACGCAACGCTTATTAGAGAGTCCGTAACTCACGGATAGTCATAGGGAATTGGTAGTGCTACGACTCTTCAATAAAAAAGCCCATGCGCTTCTGGGAATCGACATCAGCTCGACGTCGGTGAAGCTGCTCGAATTGAGTCGCCAGGGTGATCGTTATCGCGTCGAGTCGTATGCGGTCGAGCCTCTGCCGGCCAATGCCGTGATCGAAAAGAACATTGCCGAGCTCGAAGGCGTGGGGCAGGCGCTGTCGCGGGTGCTCGCCAAGGCCAGGACGCCCTTGCGCAACGTGGCGGTGGCCGTCGCGGGTTCGGCGGTCATCACCAAGACCATCGAGATGGATGCCGGGCTGTCCGATGACGAAATGGAAAACCAGCTCAAGATCGAAGCCGACCAGTACATTCCTTACCCCCTGGATGAGGTAGCGATCGATTTCGAAGTTATTGGCGTTTCGCCCCGCAGCACCGAGCGGGTCGAGGTGCTGCTGGCCGCGTGTCGCAAGGAAAATGTCGAGGTCCGCGAGGCCGCGCTGGCTCTCGCTGGGTTGACGGCCCGCGTGGTCGACGTGGAGGCCTACGCGCTGGAGCGTGCCTTTGGTCTGCTCGCGACCCAGTTGGCGGCGACTCAGGAGCGGTTGACGGTGGCGGTCGTCGACATCGGTGCCACGATGACCACCCTCAGCGTGTTGCACAACGGGCGCATCATCTATACCCGCGAGCAGTTGTTCGGTGGCCGCCAACTGACCGAGGAAATCCAGCGCCGCTACGGCCTGACGCCGGAGCAGGCCGGCCTGGCAAAAAAGCAGGGAGGGTTGCCGGACGACTATCTCAGCGAGGTGCTGCAGCCGTTTCGCGAAGCATTGGTCCAGCAGGTATCGCGCTCGCTGCAATTTTTCTTTGCCTCCGGCCAGTACAGCGCGGTCGATCACATCCTGTTGGCCGGCGGCACGGCTTCGGTGGCGGGGCTGGATCGGCTGATCGAGCAGCGCCTGGGCACACCCACCCAGGTGGCCAATCCGTTCGCCAACATGGCCCTGAGCAGCAAGGTCAACGCGGGCGCCCTGGCCAGTGACGCGCCCGCGCTGATGATCGCCTGCGGGTTGGCCCTCAGGAGTTTCGACTGATGGCGCGGATCAACCTTCTACCCTGGCGCGAAGAGCTGCGCGAAGAGCGCCGCAAACGCTTTCTGCTGGCATTGGTCGGCGCGCTGGTCGGTGCGGTGGGCCTGACCTTGATCGCGGTGCAATATCTGAACAGTGCCATCGACTATCAAACAGCGCGCAACAGCCACCTGCGCGAGCAGATTGCCGTCCTGGACGAGCGCATCGAGCAGATCAGCGAGTTGAAGGCACGGCGGCAACAATTGCTGGAGCGCATGCGCATCATCCAGGACCTGCAGGGCAATCGGCCGGTCAGCGCGCGGATTTTCGATCAGTTGGCGCGGACCCTGCCCGACGGTGTGTATTTCACTGACGTCAAGATGGAAGAGGGCACCTTGTCAATAACAGGGGCCGCGGAGTCGAACAACCGGGTCTCTGACCTGATGCGCAACCTGGACTCATCGGACTTGTTCGACGCTCCGAGCCTGACGGAAGTGAAGGCCACCACGGCGGGCCAGCTCGACCAGGCGAACATCTTTCAGCTGACGGTTCGCCAGACCCGCCCGGCCGATGCGGAGGACGCCCAATGAAGCCCGGAGAATGGCTGGACGCACTGCGCAAGATCGACCTCAGCGACTTGGACACCAACAATATTGGTTCGTGGCCGGCACCGATCAAATGGCTGGCTGGCATTGTGCTGGTGATACTGGTTCTGGGGCTGGGCTATAACTTCGCCTTGAGTGACCTGCAGACTCAGTTGCAGCAAGTGCAGGAAGAGGAGAACACCCTCAAGGCGCAATTTGCGGGCAAGGCTCACATGGCGGCGAACCTGGAGCGCTACACCGAGCAGATGAAGCAGATGGAGACCTCGTTCGGCGTGTTGTTGCGGCAGTTGCCCAGCGACACCGAAGTGCCAGGCCTGTTGGAAGACATCACCCGCACCGGCCTGGGCAGTGGCCTGGAGTTCGAGGAAATCAAACTGCTGCCGGAAGTCACCCAGCCGTTCTACATCGAGCTGCCGATCCAGATCACCGTGACGGGCGGCTACCATGACCTGGCGACATTCGTCAGCGGCGTGGCCGGGTTGCCGCGAATCGTGACTCTGCACGACTTCGAGATCGCCCCGATGGAGCCCGAGGAGGGGACGAAGCTGCGCATGAGCATCCAGGCCAAGACCTACCGGTACAACGAGCAGGAGGCGCAGCCATGATGTCGGCCTGGCGTATGAGCCTGCTGGCCGGGTTGGTCGCGTTGGCCGGCTGTAACAGCGACGACGGCTTCAGTGACCTGGATGCCTACATGAACGAGGTGCGCCTGCGCCCACCTGGCAAGATCGAGCCAACGCCGACCTTCAAGCCCAACGAAACCTTCACCTACAGCGCCGCGAACCTGCGCAGCCCTTTCTCCAGGCAAGTGCGCATGGACCAGGCGGGTCGGCCGCAGGGCTCGCGCAACGTGCGGCCCGATCCCAACCGGGTCAAGCAGTACCTGGAAGGCTTTAATATCGAGCAGTTCGAGATGGTCGGGACGATCTCCAATGCCAGCGGTTCCTTTGCACTGGTACGAGGCGCGGGCGGCGTACATCGGCTGAAGGTGGGGGACTACCTGGGACGCAATGATGGGCGGGTCGTCGCGATCAGCGCCACGCAGGTCGATGTGGTCGAAATCGTTCCCGATGGCGAGGGCGCCTGGCTGGAGCGGCCGCGGACCATTCCTTTGAAAGAGCACTCATAGTGGAATTCGAACAATGAACAGGATTTTTCCAGCCCTCGGTATTTCGCTATGGATAGCGCTGTTGTCACCGATGGTACAGGGGGCCAGCCTGAAGACGCTCGATGTCGCGGCGTTGCCGGGGGACCGTGTCGAGCTGAAGCTCAGCTTCGATGGTCCGCCGCCCCCACCTCGGGGCTATACCACCGAACAACCGGCGCGAATCGCGCTGGACCTGCCCGGCGTGACCAATCGATTGGCCAGCAAAAGCCATGACCTGGGCGGCGGCAACGCACGCAGCGCCACCGTGGTCGAGGCGGGGGACCGCACGCGGCTGATCATCGGCCTTACCCAGCTGGCGCCCTATGACACGCGGATCGAGGGCAACAACCTCTTCGTAGTGGTTGGCAAGGGCGCGACCGCCAGGGCCGCGGCGCAGGCACCGCGCCCTGCCGGAGCCGTACCGTCCCTCACCAGGGCCAGCGCTCCGGCAGGCAAGGCCATCCGGGGCGTGGACTTCCAGCGTGGGACCCAAGGGGAAGGCAATGTGGTCATTGACCTGTCCGACCCTTCCATTGCGCCCGATATCCAGGAGCGCGAAGGCAGGATCATCCTCGACTTCCCCAGGACCCAGTTGCCCGAACCCCTGCGGGTGCGCCTGGACGTCAAGGATTTCGCCACCCCGGTGCAGTTCGTCAATGCCAGCGCGGGTTCCGACCGCGCCACCATCAGCATCGAACCCAGCGGCACCTTCGACTACTCGACCTACCAGACCGACAACAAGCTGACCGTGAGCGTCCGGCCAATGACGGTCGAAGACTTGCAGAAACGCAACAGCGACCGCGCCGCCTACAACGGGGAAAAGCTGTCACTCAACTTCCAGGACATTGAAGTGCGCTCGGTGCTGCAGTTGATCGCCGACTTCACCAACCTTAACCTGGTGGCCAGCGACACCGTGCAAGGCGGTATCACCCTGCGGTTGCAGAACGTGCCGTGGGACCAGGCGCTGGATCTCGTGCTCAAGACCAAGGGGCTCGACAAGCGCAAGGTCGGTAATGTCCTGTTGGTGGCGCCCGCCGACGAGATTGCGGCACGCGAGCGCCAGGAGCTTGAATCCCAGAAGCAGATTGCCGACCTGGCACCGCTGCGGCGTGAGCTGCTGCAGGTCAACTATGCCAAGGCCGCCGACATCGCCAAGTTGTTCCAGTCGGTCACCAGTGCCGAGGCGAAGGCCGACGAGCGGGGCACGATCACGGTCGATGAACGCACCAACAACATCATCGCCTACCAGACCCAGGACCGGCTCGACGAGCTGCGCCGGATCGTCGCGCAACTGGACATACCCGTGCGTCAAGTGATGATCGAGGCGCGAATCGTCGAGGCCAACGTCGATTACGACAAGAGCCTGGGCGTGCGCTGGGGGGGCTCGATACAGAACAAGGGCAACTGGAATTCTTCCGGCGTCACCACGGGAGACTCCACGACCATCGGCACGCCGGGCAGTACCGGCACCAACCAACCGTTCGTCGACCTCGGGGCTTCAGGCAACACCTCAGGGATTGGTATCGCGTTCATCACGGACAACGTGCTGCTGGACCTGGAACTGACCGCCATGGAAAAAACCGGCAACGGCGAAATCGTTTCCCAGCCCAAGGTGGTGACCTCCGACAAGGAGACCGCGAAAATCCTCAAGGGCACGGAAATTCCCTACCAGGAAGCCAGCTCCAGCGGCGCCACCTCGGTGTCGTTCAAGGAAGCATCGTTGTCGCTGGAGGTCACGCCGCAGATCACCCCGGACAACCGCATCATCATGGAAGTCAAGGTCACCAAGGATGAGCCGGATTATCTGAACAAAGTGCAGGATGTCCCGCCGATCAAGAAGAATGAGGTCAACGCCAAGGTGCTGGTCAATGACGGCGAGACCATTGTTATTGGTGGCGTTTTCTCAAATACTCAGAGCAAGGTTGTAGATAAGGTGCCATTTCTTGGCGATGTGCCGTATCTTGGCCGCCTTTTCCGGCGTGATGTGGTCTCGGAGAAAAAATCCGAGCTGCTGGTGTTTCTCACTCCGCGTATCATGAACAACCAGGCGATTGCTGTGAGTCGTTGATTCTGTGCGAAATTTGATTCTTGTTGGGCCGATGGGGGCTGGAAAAAGCACCATCGGTCGTTTGCTGGCCAAAGAGCTGCGCCTGCCGTTCAAAGATTCCGACAAGGAAATTGAATTGCGCACGGGTGCCAATATCCCATGGATCTTCGATAAGGAAGGCGAGCCGGGCTTTCGGGACCGCGAGCAGGCGATGATTGCCGAGCTGTGCGATTTTGAAGGCGTGGTGCTGGCCACCGGCGGCGGCGCGGTCATGCGCGAAGCCAATCGTCGGGCGCTGCATGCCGGAGGGCGAGTGGTCTATCTGCATGCTTCCGTCGAACAGCAGGTTGGCCGTACCGCCCGCGATCGCAACCGGCCGCTGCTGCGTACGGCCGACCCGGCCAAGACCTTACGGGACCTGCTGGAAGTGCGTGACCCTCTGTATCGGGAAATCGCCGACCTGGTCATCGAAACCGACGAGCGGCCGCCACGGATGGTGGTACTGGAAATCCTCGATCGCCTGCAACAATTGCCCCCCCGTTAATGCGCGGCGCGAAATGCGCTATCCTCGGCGTCCCGCCTTGGCCCGTCTGGGGCGTGGCGGATGGCCATTAACTGGCGCCACAGCGGGCACCGTGTAATTTCGTCAATGCAGGCAGGACGCCTGATTTCATCTTCACCGTGGGGACACATGCAGACACTTAAGGTCGACCTGGGCGAGCGCAGCTACCCGATTCATATTGGCGAAGGCTTGCTGGACCAGCCCGAATTGCTGGCGCCGCACATCGCCGGGCGGCAAGTCGCGATCATCTCCAACGAAACCGTCGGCCCTTTGTATCTGGAACGCCTGGCACGCAGCCTGTCTGCCTATTCGGTCATTTCCGTCGTGTTGCCCGACGGCGAGGCCTTCAAGAACTGGGAAACCCTGCAACTGATTTTCGACGGCCTGCTGACTGCCCGGCATGACCGCCGCACCACCGTGGTTGCCTTGGGTGGCGGTGTGATCGGCGACATGGCCGGTTTTGCGGCGGCTTGCTATCAGCGCGGTGTCGATTTCATCCAGATCCCCACTACGCTGCTTTCCCAGGTCGACTCGTCGGTAGGTGGCAAGACCGGCATCAATCATCCGCTGGGCAAGAACATGGTGGGCGCGTTCTACCAGCCCAACGTGGTGCTGATCGACACGGCAACGCTCAAGACCCTGCCGCCCCGTGAGTTGTCCGCGGGCTTGGCCGAGGTCATCAAGTACGGACTGATCTGCGACGAGCCTTTCCTCGGCTGGCTCGAAGA
This sequence comes from Pseudomonas sp. E102, assembly GCF_052660185.1. Taxonomy (NCBI): domain Bacteria; kingdom Pseudomonadati; phylum Pseudomonadota; class Gammaproteobacteria; order Pseudomonadales; family Pseudomonadaceae; genus Pseudomonas; species Pseudomonas sp. E102. Next base: position 4,487,057 of record NZ_CP084025.1, on the reverse strand, counting down.
CAACGTCGACCGCCTGCGCGCGCTGGATCAGGCGGCGCTGACTTACGCCATCGAGCGCTCCTGTGCCGCCAAAGCCGCGGTGGTCGGCGCCGATGAACGTGAATCGGGCGTGCGCGCCACGCTGAACCTGGGCCATACCTTCGGCCATGCCATTGAAACCCACATGGGCTATGGCGTCTGGCTGCATGGCGAGGCGGTTGCCGCAGGTACGGTCATGGCCCTGGAAATGTCCATGCGCCTGGGCTGGATCAGCGAGCAGGAGCGTGATCGTGGGATCCGTCTGTTCCAGCGTGCCGGGCTGCCGGTGGTGCCGCCCGAGGAAATGAGCGAGGCGGATTTCCTTGAACACATGGCAATCGACAAGAAAGTGATCGACGGTCGTCTGCGTCTGGTGCTGCTGCGCCGCATGGGCGAAGCGGTGGTGACCGACGATTATCCGAAAGAGATTCTACAGGCCACGCTGGGAGCGGACTACCGCGCCCTGGCTCAGCTTAAAGGTTAAAAAGATTCCGATGACTAGTTTGCATGCCGACGAGGCTTTCCTCGGCCATTTCCAGTTGAGTCACGACCCTTTCGCCCCACGGGTCCCGGGTTTCAAATTCTTTCCCGCCCAGCGCAAGCCGGTGCTGGGCCAGTTGCATCACCTGGCGCGCTACAGCCAGTTGCTGTTGGTCGTCACCGGCCCCCAGGGCAGCGGCAAGACCTTGCTGCGCCAGGCCCTGGTGGCCAGCACCAACAAACAGTCGGTGCAAAGCGTCGTGATATCGGCCCGTGGCGCCGGCGACGCAGCTGGCGTGCTGCGTCAGGTCGCCCAGGCACTGAATGTCGAGCAGGCGGAAATCGGCGCGATTCTCGGCCAGATCGTGCAACTGGCGTTGACGGGGCAGGAAGTCTATCTGCTGGTGGACGATGCCGAGCAACTCGACGAATCCGCCCTGGAAGCCCTGTTGGCCCTGGCTGCCGGTGCGCCGGAGGGTCGTCCTCATGTGTTCCTGTTTGGCGAGTCGTCGTTGATCGCTGACCTCGAGCAACTGGACCTTGAGGAAGAGCGTTTCCACGTTATCGAGCTGGCGCCCTACACCGAGGAAGAAACCCGTGAATATCTGGCCCAGCGTCTCGAAGGCGCCGGCCGGGGTATCGAACTTTTCACCGCGGATCAGATCTCTGAGATTCACGAAAGCTCCGACGGCTGGCCAGGGAATATCAACCAGGTAGCCCGAGATGCTCTGATCGAAATCATGATCGCCAGCCGCTCAGCGGTGAAGCGTCCAAGTATGGGGTTCAACATGCCGAAGAAACACGTATTGGCGATTTCCGCCGTGGTCGTGGTCGCGGTGGCTGCCGCCTGGCTGATGCCGGGTCGCAGCAAAGCACCGACCACCGGCGCACCTGCCAATGAACAGGCACAGCTGCCTCTCGGTCAGGGCACGCCCCAACCCAACGGCGGTGCCCCGGCGGTGGAATTCGCCGGCAATACCCAGCCAATGCCACTGCCGCTGGTCGGCCAGTCGCAGCCGGTCATGCGCGGTCCGTTGGCTGAAGCCGCCGGTGGAATCACCGAGGGTGACGACGGAGCGCCGCCTCCGATCGAAGACACCAGCGACGTGCCACCTACTGTGACCACCACCGCGCCGCCTGCGGGCGTACCGGCCGGCCCTGCGCCGACGCCATCGCCGGCTCCGGCCGCCAAGCCGACCCCTGCGCCTACTCAGGTCGCCACCGCCAAGCCCGCTCCTGCACCTGCGCCAGCGGCCAAACCGGCGGCGCCAGCACCCGCGGCCAAGCCTGCTGCCCCGGCCAAGGCCGCGGGCGGTAGCTGGTACGCCGGTCAGGCTCCGGGCAACTATGTGGTGCAGATCCTCGGCACCAGCTCTGAAACCGCCGCGCAGAACTTCGTCAAGGAGCAAGGCGGCGAGTACCGTTATTTCAAGAAAGTACTCAACGGCAAGCCGCTGTATGTCATCACTTACGGCAGCTTTGCCAACCGTGACGCAGCCGTTTCCGCCATCAAGGCCTTGCCAGCGAAGGTTCAGGCTGGTAAACCTTGGCCTCGCACTGTCGCCAGCGTCCAACAGGAACTGGCAGCAACTCGCTGATGATTCGGCGGCCTTACCCAGGCCGCCTCTCCCGGCAACCTCAAAATTTCCGCAAGGGCGGGCGGCCTTTCAGGCCGCGCGCCTTGTGGTGTCTGCGTCACAGTAGTGTTTGAGTCGTAGCGGTCGAACCCAAAAAAGTTTTGACTAGCACAGCATATAGCTTTAAACCTTTCACAAATGCGACATGGATTTGCGACAGTTCGTCGTCAAATTTGTGGGCCTCTGTGTCGGTGTGTACAATGACCTCCCTTTTGCCCCCGCAAAGCTGGCGTACGTTCGGCGCGGCATGCAACTGGTTGAATTGAAAAGAAATTTGCCTCGCTAAGAGGCAGCCTGGTGAGAAAGTGTCTATGAAAGCAGGTCTGTACCAACCAGATGAATTCAAGGATAACTGCGGTTTCGGCCTGATAGCCCATATGCAGGGCGAGCCCAGTCATACCCTTTTGCAAACGGCCATTGAGGCCCTGACCTGCATGACCCACCGTGGTGGGATCAACGCCGACGGCAAGACCGGTGACGGTTGTGGCTTGCTGATTCAAAAGCCAGACGAGTTCCTGCGTGCCATTGCCCAGGAAACGTTTGGCGTGACCCTGCCCAAGCAGTACGCCGTGGGCATGGTGTTTTTCAATCAGGACCCGGTCAAGGCCCAGGCCGCTCGCGAGAACATGAACCGCGAGATCCTGGCCGCCGGCCTGCAACTCGTCGGCTGGCGCAAAGTGCCGATCGACACCAGCGTCCTCGGCCGCCTGGCCCTCGAGCGCCTGCCGCTGATCGAACAGGTGTTCATTGCCGGTGAAGGCCTGAGCGACCAGGAAATGGCGATCAAGCTGTTCAGCTCCCGTCGTCGTTCGTCCGTGGCCAACGCCGCCGACACCGATCACTACATCTGCAGCTTTTCCCACAAGACCATTATCTATAAAGGCCTGATGATGCCGGCGGACCTCACCGCCTTCTATCCGGACCTGAGCGACGAGCGCCTGAAAACCGCGATCTGCGTGTTTCACCAGCGCTTCTCCACCAACACCCTGCCGAAATGGCCACTGGCCCAGCCATTCCGCTTCCTCGCGCACAACGGCGAGATCAACACCATCACCGGCAACCGTAACTGGGCCCTGGCCCGTCGCACCAAGTTCGCCAACGATTTGATGCCGGACCTCGAAGAGCTTGGCCCGCTGGTCAACCGCGTCGGTTCGGACTCCTCGAGCATGGACAACATGCTGGAGCTGATGGTCACCGGCGGCATCGACCTGTTCCGTGGCGTGCGCATGCTCGTGCCGCCTGCCTGGCAGAACGTCGAGACCATGGACCCGGACCTGCGGGCCTTCTATGAATACAACTCCATGCACATGGAGCCGTGGGACGGCCCGGCCGGTATCGTCATGACCGACGGTCGCTATGCGGTGTGCCTGCTGGACCGTAACGGCCTGCGCCCGGCGCGCTGGGTCACCACGACCAATGGTTTCATCACCCTGGCCTCGGAAATCGGTGTCTGGAACTACCAGCCCGAAGACGTCATCGCCAAAGGCCGCGTAGGCCCTGGGCAGATCTTTGCCGTGGACACCGAGACCGGCCAGATCCTCGACGCCATCGACAACCGTCTCAAGTCCCGTCATCCATACAAGCAATGGCTGCGCAAGAATGCCCTGCGCATTCAGGCGACCATGGAAGACAACGACCACGGTTCGGCCTTTTATGACGTCGACCAGCTCAAGCAGTACATGAAGATGTACCAGGTGACGTTCGAGGAACGTGACCAGGTGCTTCGTCCGCTGGGCGAGCAGGGCTACGAAGCGGTCGGCTCCATGGGCGACGACACGCCGATGGCGGTACTGTCCCAGCGCGTGCGCACGCCGTACGACTACTTCCGCCAGCAGTTCGCCCAGGTGACCAACCCGCCGATCGACCCGCTGCGCGAAGCGATCGTGATGTCCCTGGAAATCTGCCTGGGCGCCGAGCGCAACATTTTCCAGGAATCGCCAGAGCATGCCTCGCGGGTGATCCTCAGCTCGCCGGTCATTTCGCCGGCCAAGTGGCGCTCGTTGACCAACCTCGAACGCCCTGGCTTCGAGCGTCAGGTCATCGACCTGAACTATGACGAAAGCGTCGGCCTGGAAGCAGCGATCCGCAACATCGCCGACCAGGCTGAAGAAGCCGCGCGCGCCGGCCGTACCCAGATCGTGCTGACTGACCGTCACATCGCCCCGGGCAAGCTGCCGATCCACGCCTCCCTGGCCACTGGCGCGGTGCACCATCGCCTGACCGAGAAAGGCCTGCGCTGCGATTCCAACATTCTGGTGGAAACCGCTACCGCACGTGACCCGCATCACTTTGCGGTGCTGATCGGCTTCGGCGCTTCGGCGGTCTATCCGTTCCTGGCCTACGAAGTGCTGGGCGACCTGATCCGTACCGGTGAAGTGCTGGGCGACCTCTACGAGGTGTTCAAGAACTACCGCAAAGGCATCACCAAGGGCCTGCTCAAGATCCTGTCGAAGATGGGCATCTCGACCATCGCTTCGTACCGTGGCGCGCAATTGTTCGAGGCCATCGGTCTCTCGGAAGAAGTTTGCGAACTGAGCTTCCGTGGCGTACCGAGCCGCATCAAGGGTGCGCGTTTCGTCGATATCGAAGCCGAGCAGAAAGCCCTGGCGGCCGAAGCCTGGAGCCCGCGCAAGCCGATCCAGCAAGGCGGCCTGTTGAAGTTCGTCCACGGTGGCGAATACCACGCCTACAACCCGGACGTGGTCAACACCCTGCAAGCGGCCGTGCAACAAGGCGACTACAGCAAGTTCAAGGAATACACCGCGCTGGTGGACAACCGTCCGGTGTCGATGATCCGCGACCTGCTCAAGGTCAAGACCCTCGACACGCCGCTGGACATCAGTGAAGTGGAACCGCTGGAATCGGTGCTCAAGCGCTTCGATTCGGCCGGTATCTCCCTGGGCGCGTTGTCCCCGGAAGCCCACGAAGCCCTGGCCGAAGCCATGAACCGCCTCGGTGCGCGTTCCAACTCCGGTGAAGGTGGTGAAGACCCGGCGCGCTACGGCACCATCAAGAGTTCGAAAATCAAGCAAGTGGCGACCGGCCGCTTCGGCGTTACGCCGGAATACCTGGTCAACGCCGAAGTGCTGCAGATCAAGGTTGCCCAAGGCGCCAAGCCCGGCGAAGGCGGCCAATTGCCCGGTGGCAAGGTCAACGGCCTGATTGCCAAGCTGCGCTATGCGGTTCCCGGCGTGACCCTGATCTCGCCACCACCGCACCACGACATCTACTCGATCGAAGACTTGTCGCAACTGATCTTCGACCTCAAGCAGGTGAACCCGAAGGCCCTGGTCTCGGTGAAACTGGTGGCGGAAGCGGGCGTAGGCACCATTGCCGCCGGCGTGGCGAAAGCCTATGCCGACCTGATCACCATCTCCGGCTATGACGGCGGCACCGGCGCATCGCCGCTGACTTCCATCAAATACGCTGGCGCGCCGTGGGAACTGGGCCTGGCCGAAACCCACCAGACCCTGCGCGGCAACGATTTGCGCGGCAAGGTCCGGGTGCAGACCGACGGTGGCCTGAAGACCGGCCTGGACGTGATCAAGGCCGCCATCCTCGGCGCCGAGAGCTTCGGCTTCGGCACCGCGCCGATGATCGCCCTGGGCTGCAAATACCTGCGCATCTGCCACCTGAACAACTGCGCCACCGGCGTGGCGACCCAGAACGACAAGCTGCGCAAGGACCACTACATCGGTACCGTCGACATGGTGGTGAATTTCTTCACCTACGTGGCCGAAGAAACCCGCGAGTGGCTGGCAAAGCTGGGCGTACGCTCGCTGGAAGAGCTGATCGGCCGTACCGATCTGCTGGAAGTGATCGAGGGCCAGACCGCCAAGCAGCATCACTTGGACCTGACCCCGTTGCTGGGCAGTGATCTGATTCCGGCGGACAAGCCACAGTTCTGCCATGTCGATCGCAACCCGCCGTTCGACAAGGGTGAGCTGGCCGAGAAGATGGTCGACATGGCCGCTGCGGCGATCAACGACCTGAGCGGTGCCGAATTCGAACTGGACATCTGCAACTGCGACCGTTCCATCGGCGCGCGGATCTCCGGGGAAATCGCTCGCAAACACGGCAACCAGGGCATGGCCCATGCGCCGATCACCTTCCGCTTCACGGGCACGGCCGGGCAAAGCTTCGGCGTCTGGAACGCTGGCGGCCTGAACATGTACCTGGAAGGTGATGCAAACGACTACGTGGGCAAGGGCATGACCGGTGGCAAGCTGGTCATCGTTCCGCCCAAGGGCAGCGTCTACAAGACCCAGGACAGTGCGATCATCGGCAACACCTGCCTGTACGGCGCCACGGGCGGCAAGTTGTTTGCCGCCGGCACCGCAGGCGAGCGTTTCGCCGTGCGTAACTCCGGCGCCCACACCGTGGTGGAAGGCACCGGGGATCACTGCTGCGAGTACATGACCGGTGGTTTCGTCTGCGTATTGGGCAAGACCGGTTACAACTTCGGTTCTGGCATGACCGGCGGTTTCGCCTACGTGCTTGACCAGGACAACACGTTCGTTGACCGGGTCAACCACGAACTGGTGGAAATCCAGCGCATCAGCGGCGAGGCGATGGAGGCCTACCGTAGCCACCTGCAACGCGTGCTGAACGAGTACGTCGAGGAAACCAACAGCGAGTGGGGTCGTGAACTCGCCGAGAACCTCGATGACTACGTGCGTCGTTTCTGGCTGGTCAAGCCGAAGGCGGCCAACCTGAAATCGTTGCTTTCCAGCACCCGTGCCAACCCGCAGTGATATGCGCCTGAAGAGTTTGATGAGGTTTTAACAATGGCTGAACGTCTGAATAACGACTTCCAGTTCATCGATGTCGGGCGCAAGGATCCGAAGAAGAAACTGTTGCGTCAACGCAAGAAAGAGTTCGTGGAAATCTACGAGCCTTTCAAACCCCAGCAGTCGGCCGACCAGGCCCACCGTTGCCTGGGTTGTGGTAACCCGTACTGCGAATGGAAGTGCCCGGTGCACAACTTCATTCCCAACTGGCTGAAGTTGGTGGCTGAGGGCAACATCCTCCAGGCCGCCGAGCTGTCCCACCAGACCAACACCCTGCCGGAAGTCTGCGGCCGGGTGTGCCCGCAGGATCGTCTGTGCGAAGGTGCCTGCACCCTCAACGACGGTTTCGGCGCGGTGACCATTGGTTCGGTGGAGAAGTACATCACCGATACCGCGTTCGCCATGGGCTGGCGCCCGGACATGTCCAAGGTCAAGCCGACCGGCAAGCGCGTGGCGATCATCGGCGCGGGCCCGGCGGGCCTTGGCTGTGCCGACGTGTTGGTACGTGGCGGCGTGACCCCGGTGGTGTTCGACAAAAACCCCGAAATTGGTGGCCTGCTGACCTTCGGCATCCCCGAGTTCAAGCTGGAAAAGACCGTGCTGAGCAATCGTCGCGAAGTCTTCACCGGCATGGGCATCGAGTTCCGCCTGAACACCGAGGTGGGCAAGGACGTGACCATGGAGCAACTGCTCGAAGAGTACGATGCGGTCTTCATGGGCATGGGCACCTACACCTACATGAAGGGCGGTTTTGCCGGTGAGGACCTGCCGGGCGTCTACGACGCGCTGGACTTCCTGATCGCCAACGTCAACCGCAACCTGGGCTTTGAAAAGTCGCCGGATGATTTCGTCGACATGAAGGGCAAGAAGGTCGTGGTGCTCGGCGGTGGCGACACGGCGATGGACTGCAACCGCACGTCGATTCGCCAGGGCGCCAAGTCGGTGACCTGCGCCTATCGTCGTGACGAAGCGAACATGCCAGGCTCGCGCAAAGAGGTGAAGAACGCCAAGGAAGAAGGCGTGAAGTTCCTCTACAACCGCCAGCCGATCGCCATTGTCGGTGAGGACAAGGTCGAAGGCGTGAAGGTGGTCGAGACCCGTCTCGGCGAGCCGGACGCCCGCGGTCGCCGCAGCCCCGAGCCGATCCCCGGTTCCGAAGAGATCATCCCGGCGGACGCCGTGGTCATCGCCTTCGGCTTCCGCCCGAGCCCGGCGCCATGGTTCGAGCAGTTCAGCATCCAGACCGACAGCCAGGGCCGCGTCGTTGCCCCGGAGCAGGGTCAGTACAAGCACCAGACCAGCAACCCGAAGATCTTCGCCGGCGGCGACATGGTCCGGGGTTCCGACCTGGTGGTGACGGCGATCTTCGAAGGCCGCAATGCGGCGGAAGGGATCCTGGATTACCTGCAAGTCTGAGCCGCGTCCAGACCTGAAATGGGGTAACCCTGTGGGAGCGAGCAAGTCGGGGCGCCGAATCGTCGCTCCCACAGTTGTTTGTGGTGTTTTGGAAGACTGCGTTGCACCGCGACAAATTGCCCCGATAGATAAAAGGCACGGCTCTTGCCGTGCCTTTTACGTCGCGCTCTGAGAAAATGCCCGCACTTTTTTTCCGGATGCCGACATGACTGCCCTGAAGAACGACCGCTTCCTTCGCGCCCTGCTCAAGCAACCCGTAGACGTCACCCCTGTGTGGATGATGCGTCAGGCCGGTCGCTATTTGCCGGAGTACCGCGCCAGCCGCGCCAAGGCCGGTGACTTCATGAGCCTGTGCATGAATCCGCAGTTCGCCTGCGAAGTCACGATGCAGCCGCTGGACCGCTACCCGCAACTGGACGCGGCGATCCTGTTTTCCGACATCCTCACCATCCCCGACGCCATGGGCCAAGGCCTGTACTTTGAAACCGGCGAAGGCCCGCGCTTCAAGAAAGTCGTCAGCACCCTGGCCGACATCGAGGCCCTGCCGATCCCCGATCCGCAGAAGGACCTGGGCTACGTCATGGACGCGGTCAGCACCATCCGCCGTGAACTCAACGGTCGCGTCCCGTTGATCGGCTTTTCGGGCAGCCCTTGGACGCTGGCGACGTACATGGTCGAAGGCGGCTCGTCGAAGGATTTCCGCAAGACCAAGGCGATGCTCTACGACAATCCGCAAGCCATGCATCTGCTGTTGGACAAGCTGGCGCAGTCGGTCACGTCGTACCTCAACGGCCAGATCATGGCCGGTGCCCAGGCGGTGCAGATCTTCGATACGTGGGGCGGCAACCTGTCGGCGGCGGCGTACCAGGAGTTCTCCCTGGCCTACATGCGCAAGATCGTCAGCGGCCTGATCCGCGAGCACGAAGGTCGCAAGGTCCCGGTGATCCTGTTCACCAAGAATGGTGGGCTGTGGTTGGAGAGTATCGCCGATGCCGGCGCCGATGCCTTGGGCCTGGACTGGACCTGCGACATCGGCAACGCCCGCCAGCGTGTCGGTCACAAGGTCGCGCTGCAAGGCAACATGGACCCGACCGTGCTGTATGCCAAGCCTGAAGCCATCCGTGCCGAAGTCGGACGCATCCTCGCCAGCTATGGCAAGGGCAGTGGCCACGTGTTCAATCTCGGCCACGGCATCACGCCGGAAGTCGACCCGGAACACGCCGGCGCTTTCCTGCGCGCGGTGCATGAGTTGTCGGGCCAATATCACGACTGATTTCAGCCCTGTCCTACCCGCCTGTCCGGCCCCTACCGGACAGGCTTTTTTATGTCTGGCTGTTTATGTGTTGCTCATTTCCCGGCAGCAGCGGCAGTTTCGCCAGTTTCACCGCCACCAACAATGCAATCACCAGCAACGTCCCGATGAACACGCCGACACCGTTCCAGCCTCCCAGGTGCCACGCCACGCCGCCCGCGGTGCCCGCGACGCTGGAGCCGGCGTAGTAGCTGAACAGATAAAGCGACGACGCCTGCCCCTTCGCCTTGAGGGCGCGACGGCCAATCCAGCTGCTGGCGACCGAGTGCGCCCCGAAGAAACCGAAGGTGAACACCAGCATGCCGATGACCACCAGCCATAGCGGCGAGAACAAGGTCAGGACGAGGCCCGCCAACATCAGGGCGATGGTCGCCCAGAGCATCTTGCGACGCCCGAGCTTGTCGGCCATGGCGCCCACCTTCGCCGAGCTGTAGATGCCGGAGAGGTACACCACTGAAAGCAGCCCGACGAATGCCTGGTCCAGGTGATAAGGCGCGGCCAGCAGGCGGTAGCCAATGTAGTTGAACAGCGTCACGAACGCGCCCATCAACACGAAGGCTTCAAGAAACAGCAGCGGCAGGCCGGCGTCGCGAAAGTGCATGATGAAACCGTCCAGCAGACTGCGTGGATGCAGCGACCGGGGGCGGAAATTGCGCGATTCAGGAAGAATCCGCCAAAACACCGCCGCCGCGATCAGGGCCAGGCCGCCGATTACCAGCATTGCGGTGTGCCAGCTGACGAAGTCGATCAACACGCCGGCGATCAGGCGCCCGCTCATGCCGCCAATCGCGTTGCCGGCGATATACAGCCCCATTGCCAGGCCGATGTGCTTGGGATGAATTTCTTCGCTCAGGTACGTCATCGCCACCGCGGCCAAGCCACTGAGCGACAACCCCACCAAGGCGCGCAGGACAAGGACGCCTTGCCAAGTGGGCATCATGGCACTGGCGATCGTGCAGAGCGCCGCGGCAAACAGCGCCGCCACCATGACCGATTTACGACCGATACGGTCGGAAATCGGGCCGGTGATCAACAGGCCGATGGCAAGCAGGCCGGTCGCCACCGACAGGATCAAGCTGCTCTGGGCGGCGTTGATTGAAAACTCCAGGGACAGCAGCGGCATCATCGGCTGCACGCAATACAGCAGGGCGAACGTCGCGAAGCCGCCACAGAACAAGGCGAGCACCGTACGCATGAACATCGGCGTGCCTTTTTCAATGAAGATGTCTTTGAGTTCGGCGCCGACGTTGTCCTCTGTGCGAGACGGGACTTCATGGGCCAGTGGAGCGGTAGCAGTTTTCACGGTGGACCTCGGGAGCACGACCAGGCAGGCGTTGAAAAAAGCATATAGCCGGCTAATGTTTCTATCCAATATATTATTCGACCTGTTTAAGACGTTTTGCGACCTATTGGATTACCCATGGAATTGCGCCACCTGCGTTACTTCATCGCCGTTGCCGAAGAATTGCATTTCGGCCGCGCCGCGCTGGCCCTGGGCATCTCTCAGCCGCCCTTGAGCCAGCAGATCCAGGCGCTGGAAGAAGAAATCGGCGCGCGGTTGTTCGAGCGCACCAATCGTCGGGTCGAACTGAGCGAGGCCGGGAGGCTGTTCCTGGAAGAAGCCAGACGCGTGCTGGCGCAAGTCGACAAGGCGGCCGACGTAGCGCGCCGTGCCCAATTGGGAGAATTGGGCGAGCTGAAAATCGGTTTCACGTCCTCGGCACCGTTCAATTCGACCATTCCCCAAGCGATCTTCAACTTTCGCCAACGCTTCCCGGCCGTCCACCTCAACCTGCGAGAGATGAGCAGCACCCAAGTCTCCGATGCGTTGGTGGATGAAACCATCGAGGTGGGCATCATGCGGCCGTTGCCGTTGCCCGATTCACTGGTGGAAATCGAGCTCAGCAGGGAGCCCTTGGTGGCCGTGCTTGGCGCCAAGCACCCGCTTGCCCAGGGCAGCGACGAAGGCTTGTATCTGTCGGCGCTGGCCCACGAGCCTTTCGTATTTTTCCCACGAAGCTACGGCAGCGGTCTTTACGCCCAGCTATTGAATCTGGCCCGCGACGCCGGTTTCAGTCCGCACTTCGCCCAGGAAGCAGGGGAGGCCATGACCATCATCGGCCTGGTGGCGGCTGGCCTCGGGGTCTCGGTGTTGCCGGCGTCTTACCAACGCATGCGTATCGACGGCGTGGTCTATCGGCCGCTGCTAGACCCGGCGGCGGTTTCGGCGGTGTGGCTGGTCCAGCGCAAGGACCAGCGTTCGCCGATGGCCGCGGCGTTTGTGGCGTTGTTGACCGACGGAGCGGATTCACCCGGATCCTAGGCTCTGTACGCAATGTATCCGCGGTCCACGGGCTGACCTGGCACTCTTGCTCAATCCCCCCAGACCGTAGCGTTTCGGGTCGCGTGATAGTCGTAAAAACCTTGGAGAGTCCAGGTATCGCCGTGACGTTCGAACGCGGCGCGCCATGCGCCTCTTCCTCCGCCAAAACCCAACTGGGCCATGTCGTACCAGTAATATCGGTTGATTTTTTTTGTGGTGATCCTGCCGGCACGGAGGTCATCCATGATCTCCATGACTTTCACCCTGGCGGTTCCCGGGAAATTGTCATATGACATCTGCGCCTCAGCCAATGGGCTGATCGTCACCGTGTACCTGGGAATAACGGTGGGAGCCTGCGGCGTGATAGCGGCTGGAGTAGAAGCGGAGGCCTGTCCGGTGACCTTGTTGGAGGCGGCTTGGGTGACCAGTTCGATATCGAAAGGGCTGTAGTTTTGAAGGGTTCTGGTGAAATTGTTGATGTCTTCTTCAGTGGTGAAAAATGCGCTTCGCTGGGTCTTGCCTCGGTTGACGATAATGTAGGGGATCTTGAAATTCCTGATCTCGGTGAGTAACCCGGGTCTGTGTCGACGGGCCCTTTCTTTCCTGAATTCGTCGATGATCTTGGCCTGATACTCCGGCGAATCCAGGTACGCTTGCCTTGCGGCCGCCACAGCTGGGCCGTCCCCGGTGAACATCGTGTCCAACTTGGCGTCCATGGAGTTTTCCACGTACTTCACCGTGTCGGTAATATCCTTGGCTATCCTGTCGGCAGCCTCTTTTTTCTTTCCCGTTTTCGGGACGATCACAATGTATTTCGCACCCGTGACGTTGTCGGGCAATATCGTTGTGCTTACTTTGAGTTGATGGTCGAGGGTGAACTCATCCTTGTGCTTGACCAGCGTCTCATACAGCCGCATTTTTTGCGGCGGGGTGAGGGAAAAGTGTTTTCCTTTTTGAAGATTGTCATTCGTTCGCTCAACCAGTTCCCAAATACAGATTTTATTGGCCAGGTTCTTACGGTGAGCTTTATGCCTGGCAAAATTCTGTCGATTTACGGTTCTCATCAACGAGCGGTAAGTCTCGACGTCGGTCGCGCCAACGTCATCGATACTTTCCTTGAGTATGCGTTCGGCCAAGGTCTCAGGCATCGTGCGGACGACACGCTTCGTCATGTCGACGACTTCGCGAGGCAGGTCATGCCCGTTGGGCAGCACGCCCTCCACCAGTGCGTTGAAGGTTCGATCTTCGGCACGCTCCGGATCCCGGCTGAAATACCCGCCTCCGCCGAGCAGCCGCTGCCGCTCCTGCACGGTCCATTGGCCGTTTTCCCACGTCACTGCGCGCTGGTCCGTGCGGTTGCTCGGTGAGTAGATGACTCGTTCGCCGTTCTGGAAAGCCGTTTTGAAGTAATCCTTCCCGAGCTTCAGATAACCCTGTCCGTGAACATCCCTATAGAGGCTGCGCCCCTCGGGCAGCAGCCCCTTGCCATCGAAGCCTTTGAGCTGGAACGGCTTTAGCTGCGGGTCCGGCATGCGAGGCAGCGATGCCAAGGCCGGATGGGCCTTGCCCCGACGCCGTGTCGCGCGGGCCATGATCAAGTCTTGCCCGCCCTCGGCCAGCACCTCACCCAGCCCGCGGATGAAATCGCTCGTCCACTGGCCGACGCTGCCGTCTTCATCCTGTATCGCCGAGACGGCGGCACCGCCTGCCAGGGTCGGCAAGATCGCTCGTCCCAATATCCCACCCAAGCGGCCCACCGGAACCATGGACATAGCCCCGGTCAACAGGGCTACACCGTTGCGACGCCCTTCCCGAGCCGCTGCGCTGTCGCGTTCGGCGTTGCTCACTGTCAGGGTCTGTACTGTTTTGAGGACATGGGTTATCTGCGTTTCATGCAATGCCTTCAACAGGTCGCCCTCGATCACGGGCGAAGTGACTTTGAAGGCGAAATCGTTTCGAGCCCTGTCCCTTGTCCATTTGAAAACCGATTGCGTGACCTTTTTTATTTTCGCTTGGACGGTCAGGTCATCTTCTGCCGGCAACATGCCTGCGACCTGAGCGGCTTGCTCCGGCAACGGAAGATGGGAGATCAGCCAGCGGGTCATCTCCGGGGTGGCCGTGAGGGTCTGCGCCAACGCTGTTTGCAACGCCCGTCCGCTGCCTGATGCATCCACGTCCCTGAAAGTTTTTCCGTCCGGCGCACCCGGTGTACAAGGTCAACGAAGGACGGCTGGCGAATGACTTCACTCCGAACGCAAGCAGGTCCTTCAACACGCTGTCGCCCCAATGCAATTGCCGGACGACCACTTCATGCCCGTTGACCTTGCCACGTCCCGCCGATCCAGGGCGGTCCAGTGCCGCCAGGACCAGCTTCAAGCCGGTGTTGTCCTTGTCGTGTCGCAGGTCTCCCGAGATATGGGCCGCCCACACCTGGGCCCGCATGTGCTTTGCTTTCACACCCATCCATTGAGTCTGTCGCTCCCGTGCCATGCGTTGCAGCACAGCCGGAAGGCGCGCACCCACGTCGGCCCGCTCGATGACGTCGACAATCTGTGCAAAGCTCAACGGGCCAACGACGGTGTGGTGGGCTGCCTGGCGCTCATCATCCGTCAGGTTGGACATCGCCCAGTCCGTCAGCAAGCGCGTGTCGTCCTGGAACGCTTTGGCACTGCCCATTGAGACCCCAGCCCCGAACGGTGAATGGCCCGTCGGCGCGTGCGGATCGACCGTCTCTTTTCGGATACTCAAGGTTATGTCGTCAGGATCAGCCGCTGGGTACTTCGCTTTGATGAAGCCGGCCAGCAGCGTGCGAGCCTGGTCCCGAATGGCCTGCGCAGTGCCCATTGAAACCGGGTCCGGCGGCGCCGCCATATCGGTGAGGGTTTCTTGTAAGGCCTGCGTCGCCTGCCACCACGCCAGACGGTCGCTGCCGATGATATGGGGGCTGGCGTGCAGCCAATGATGCAGGCTCTTGAGCTTCAGCCGAAACTCACGTTCGTCCAGGGCGCCTGCCAGATCCAATCGCATTCCAAGGTCCGCTGCGGCGTCCAGCCGATGCATCCAATCGGAGATGTTTTCCCCGTCGACAACATCGCTCGACAAGGCATCGCGGATGGCGGCTTTTTGCGTTGTCCGCACGTCCGTGACCAGACGCGTCAGGAAGTTTTGCTCCAACGGCACGAGTTCCACCTCATCTGCGGTGCTGTCGCCTATGAAGGAAATCTTCAGTTGCTTTGAGTCTTCGTAGACCTCCAACGGCCTACCGGGACGGTACAGCACGGCACCTCCCCAATCCACGTCCGCGTCATGTCGCGACAGGACAGCGGCGCTGGTTACCGGAACGGACAATCCCCAATCATCGAAAGCGGCGATCAGGCTGTACACCCCGGGCCTGCTACCCTCCGCCAGCTTGTTACGAGACGCCGCGTCCGGCGCCGACAGCGAATCCATTACCGCCTTATGCATCGGCGGGCTCAGCGTTTTGTCATGCAGATGAAGGTTCGCCAGTGCCGTGAGTTGCGCAGCGAGTTCGTTCGCCAACCAGTCACTGACGTTTCGTCCCTGGCTGAACGCGGCCGGCGTATCCCAGAAGTCATCCAGCGCTGTCATGAGCAGCTGTTCATAAGCGACTGGCGTGGTACCGAGCAGTCGCTGGAATTGTTTTTTCGCCGCGGGACTGTTCAGGGCGGTGGGCACTCGCTTGGAGCCGTCCATTTCCACGACTATTTCAAGGCTGTCCAGATCAGCAAAGCTATCGCTGATATCTACCTGGCCGGCAATGGCGCGCCAGAAAAAATGTTCAAGGCCGGCAATATCTTCTTTTTTTGTCTGAAGATCTGCCCGTTGGGTTCACGCTCCGATTGAGAGAGCCGGGCCTTCTGCGATGTGCGCACGAAAAGCTGATCGACCGCCATATCGCCCGCGACGGTGGGGAAGGTTCGCTTGAACCAATATTCCAAGTGTTGCCTGGTGACCCGGCAAGGACGTGGCGCGGCCTTGCTCAGGTTTATCATTTGCCGCTGCGAGGCGCTGACCTGGCGTGTCGATTCGGCACTGGGATCGCTGGCGCCATTGCCCTGTGGGATGTTGGGCTGGGGCGGTGAGTCGTTATCCAACATGGGCTCTTCCTGGGAAAGTTTCGGAAGAGGCAAGCTATTGGAGAACGCCGACGCAGGAGCGGTAAATAAATACCGCACGATGGGAGGGGCGACGGTGCAGTCGTCAGCTTCGGGTTACGAATTTCGGGGATGTGGATATTCCTTGTAATGCAGGAATGCCAGAATTGCGTCGCGAGTAGCTTGCGGTTGCTCTTCAAGGAGCCAGTGCCCGGTATTTTTCAATATCAGCGAGTGTGGTTGCGCGGCAATGCAAGCGGCCTGCTCGGTCAGCGTCCGCCCCCGGGAATGATCGCCGCCGATGGTGAGTACCGGACCCGTCAGCTTGTTACTGGAAAACTCCAGGTTGTCCTTGGCGTCGTGTTCCACCCAGGCTGAGTAAAGTTTGAATGCGGCCTCCATTCGGCCAGGCCGGGCGTAGTCCGTTATCAGGGCCTGGCGCACTTCATCCGGCACTTTGTCGTTGCCTTCGAAGACAAAGTCATCGAAGAACATGTCCAGGTAGGTTCTTTCCTGCCCCTTGATCAAGGTGATAGCTGTTTTGCCAAAAAACCGGAAATGCCATTTGCTCGCGATGCCGGTTGACGGGTCGCCGTTGTAGGCACTTTCCCAGCCGGGAATACCGGGAAGGAATCCGTCCATCAATATCAGGTGCTTGGTGTCATCTGGATAAAGCGCGGCGTAGGCGTAGGCAATGATGAACCCCATATCGTGGCCAATGATATCGACTTGCTTGAGCTTCAGATGCATCACCAATTCGTGCAGGTCATGGGCCATGTTTTTCTTGTCATACCCAGCGCTGGAAATATCCGTTTCACCCGCGCCGCGATAGTCAGGAACGATGAGGGTAAAACCCGCCCGAACCAACGGCCCGATCAACGGCTCCCAGTTGCGCCAACTGCCCGGAAACCCATGCACCAGCAGGACCGGCTGCTCACCATCGCCGCAGATCACATAGTGCAGGCATATTCCATTCACATGTGCGTAAGCGTGCGTCAGCTTCACATCGTCAACCACCACGTTCTGTTCCCCGGCCGTGGTTGCGCTGTGGGGTGAGGAAGACGTGGAGACGACGCCCGACCAGGTTATCGTGTCCATCAATTTCTTATCCATCGGCGGGCCGTAGTTGTTAGAGATCAACATACGAGTGGTGGCTCGGAAGGCGAACAGCCGGCCGAACGTTGACCTAAAACATCCTTGGGGTTGAGGAATGTTTTTCGTGTTTCGAGTCTGGAACCGCTTTGAAGCTTTTGGATACTGTCAGAGTTGACAGGTCCGACGGGCGGTGAATTCATGGCGAGATTTGGATTTTTGGCTGGTGGTCGGGAACGTGACCCTAGCGCGAGGTTCAAGGGTTTTGTTGTGGGAAGTTTCGGAAATTATGTACTCCGATTTCTGATCTTTGCTTGGCGTCTCCTGGCCCGAGGTTGAGCGCGAGAGCGCTGCTCAGCACGATGATCGCCCTATGATGATTATTGTGGACGGACGTTCAGCCAGCATCATTAAGGCCATCAGCAGAATGGTTGGCGGTACCAGATAAAGGGCCATGGATGCCCAGCACATGTTGCACCTCGTTCGGCAGGCTCGGTGCGAATGTGTCGGAGAAGGAGTTTGAAAGGGGGGCCAGTTAGTCTGCTGGGGGCCGCTGCGCAGCCCAGCGGGAGCAAGCTCCCTCGCCACAAGGGCGCGTCTGGGTAGAGGCCTGTGGGAGCGAGCTTGCTCGCGATGACGTCAGTAGATCCGGCATCACCGGTACTGATTCACCGCTAGCTCGCTGCCACAGTGGATTTAGCTATGTAAGCCCCAAATCCTTACTACTGCACCTTCGCCAGATCCCCTTTCAACGCTACCCCGGCCATGATTGCCCCAGCGTGGCATTCATAGGTCGTGGGGTCCTTGCGCTCGTTGCGCTTGTAGAAGCTGACGATGTTGGTGACGGCGTTGGCGCCGGCGTTTTTCGCGGCCTCGTGCAGGCTGATCAGGGCTGATTGCAGTACCCATTCGCAGGCCGCTTCGTCGGACTTGTTGAACGCGTTGGTTTTCTTGTTGGTGACCGCTCCCGGGCTGACCACGGAGACATTGCCGGCCGGTTTGTGGCCGGCCAGGTAGAACTTCACGCTGCCGTCGATCTTGCCGGTGCGGATGGCTTCGGCGACCACTTTGTCGAATGGCAGGTACAACGCGGTATCACGGGCCTGGCTGAGGCTTGGCAAGGCGCCGAGCAACAGGGCGGCGGTTACAGCGATTTTCTTCAACGGCATCATGGTCTCCTTGACCAGAGGATTGATGGGAATCAATGCCAGCGACGGAAAATCAGCGAGGTATTGACCCCGCCGAAGGCAAAATTGTTGTTCATCACGTATTCGTTGCTCATCGCGCGAAACTCACTGCGCAAGTAGTCGAGTGTGCCGCATTCGGGGTCGACTTCATCGAGGTTGAGCGTGTGTACATACAGGTCGCGGTTGAGCATCTCGATGCTGAACCAGGACTCCAGCGCACCGCAGGCGCCCAGGGTGTGGCCCAAAAAGCTTTTCTGCGAGCTGATGGGCATGTGTTCGCCGAACAGGCTGCTGGTGGCCAGGGTCTCGGCGACGTCGCCCTGCTCGGTGGCCGTGCCGTGGCCGTTGACGTAGCCAATGGCGGACGGTTCGAGGCCGGCATCCTCCAGGGCCAGTTCCATGGCCCGGCGCATGGTGCTCAACTCGGGACGGGTGGCGTGCTGGCCGTCGGCGTTGCTGCCAAAGCCGACGATTTCGGCATGGATCCGTGCGCCACGGGCCAAGGCATGTTCCAGTTCTTCGAGCACCAGCATGCCGGCGCCTTCGCCGATCACCAGGCCATCGCGGCCCTTGTCGTAGGGACGCGGGCTGGTCTGCGGGGCATCGTTTTTCAGGCTGGTGGCGTAGAGCGCATCGAAGACCATCGCTTCGGTCGGGCACAGTTCTTCCGCGCCGCCGGCGAGCATCAGCGGCAAGCGGCCGAACTTGATTGCCTCGTAGGCATAGCCGATGCCGTGACTGCCGCTGGTGCAGGCACTGGACGTTGGGATCAACCGTCCGGTCAGGCCGAAGAAGATGCTGATGTTGGCCGCCGTGGTGTGGGGCATCATCCGCACATAAGAGTTGGCGTTCAGCCCTTCGGCCACGCTGTTGAGCAGCATGTTGCCGAAGGCCTTGATCTCATCGGTGCTGCCGGTGGACGAGCCGCAGGACACGCCCATGCGCCCGTCCTTGATCGACGGGTCGCCCAGCAGGCCAGCGTCGGCCAGGGCCTGCTCAGCCGAGGCCACCGCCAGGCGTGAGACCCGGCCCATGCTGCGCAACTGCTTGCGCGTCCAATGGGCCGGGACCTGGAAATCGTCGATGGGCCCGGCCAGGCGAGTGTTCAGTTCGGTGAAACGGTCCCACTCATCCATGCGCCGGATGCCGCTGCGGTTGGCGGCGAAGTTGGCGGCGATGGTCTCCCAGTCGCTGCCGATGGAGGTGATGCCGGCCATGCCGGTGACGACGACGCGCTTCATCAGCACAAGCCTCCGTTGACGGCCAGGACTTGCCGAGTGATGTATCCAGCTTCGGCGGACATCAGGAAGTTCACCGCGCCGGCGACTTCTTCCGGGGTGCCCATGCGCTGGGCGGGGATCATCTTCATCAATTCTTCCACGGGTACGTTTTCATCGAGCATGGCGGTGTCGATCAACCCCGGCGCGACGCAGTTGACCGTGATCTTGCGCTTGCCCAGTTCGATGGCCAACGCCTTGGCCGCGCCGATCAAGCCGGCTTTCGAGGCGCTGTAGTTGACCTGGCCACGGTTGCCGATCAGGCCGGACACTGACGTGATACAGACGATTCGTCCCGCGGCGCGGCGCCGGATCATCGGCATCATCACCGGGTGCAGCACGTTATAGAAACCGTCGAGGTTGGTGCGCAGCACGCTGTCCCAGTCGTCTTCGCTGAGGGCCGCAAAGGCGCCGTCGCGGGTCAGGCCGGCGTTGAGCACTACGCCGTAATAGGCGCCGTGGGTTTCGACGTCGGCTTCGAGGGCCGCCTTGCAGGCGGCGCGGTCGGACACGTCGAATTGCAGGACGCGGGCGTTGCGGCCCAGGGCTTGGATGTCTGCCAGGACCGCTTCGGCTTCGGCGCGGCCGCTGCGGCAATGCAAGACGATATCGTGCCCGGCCTGGGCCAGGCGCAAGGCGATGGCGCGGCCAATGCCACGGCTGGAGCCGGTGACCAGTACGGATTCAGTCATGGCTGGGTTCCTGTTGCGGAAGTTTCATTGAGGTACTGGGCAGCATGGGGCGGACGAAATACGTTCAGTCGCGCCGTGGCATGGATGCCCGGCGCGTGGATGTGGCATTCGAACACACCCATGCCGTTGTCGTCTTCCAGGGAGCGCACGCCATGGATGGCCAGTTCAGTGTCGAGAGGGAAATGCTCGACGTTGCATTCGAACTTGCGGGTCCCGAGCAAAAAGCCCAGCTCCACTGCATCGCCGCGCTGGCGAGCGTGGCAACCGGCGAACGCCGCGACGCTCTGGGCCATCAATTCGATGCCGACCCAGGCCGGCAGCGCGCCGTCTTCACGGTTGAACAAGCCGCCGGGCTTGACCGTGGCGAGTGCATGGATCTGTTCGTCATCGAAGGACACGACCCGGTCGATGAGAATCATGTCGCCCGCATGGGGCAGCAATTCGGCGAGCGGCCAGTCGATCATTGGGCGTCTCCGATAATGAGGCTGACGTTGTTGCCGCCGAAGGCAAACGAGTTGCTCATCAGGCGTCGGGGGAAGGTCGGGTTCAGGCGGGCACGGCTATCTATCCAGTCCAGCGCCGGCAGCTCGGGGTCCGCCTGGCCGTCCCAAAGGTGGGGTGGCAAGGCCTGGGCGACGTTGTCAGGGCTCAGGGTCAGCCAGCAGAAAGCCGCTTCCAACGCGCCCGCCGCCCCAAGCGTGTGGCCAGTCATGGGCTTGGTGGACGAGCAGGGCACGCCCGCCGGAAACAATCCAGCCACCGCATGGCTTTCCATGGCGTCGTTATGTTGCGTGGCGGTGCCGTGCAGGTTCAGATAGTCGATCTGGCTGGCGTCCAGGCCGGCACAGCGCAGGGCTTTTTCCATCGCCTGGCGGGCGCCGCGACCGCTGGGTTCCGGCGCGGAAATGTGGTGCGCGTCAGAACTGGCGCCATCCCCGAGCAGGGCGATCGAATGGCCGTCGCCTGGCGTCTTGCTCATGAGAAACAGCACAGCCGCCTCGCCAATGTTGATACCGCTGCGGTTCACCGAAAACGGGTTGCAGCGCTCGTTCGACACCGCTTCCAGCGCAGAGAAACCGTTCAAGGTCAGTTTGCACAAACTGTCCACGCCACCGCACAGCACCGCATCGCACAAGCCCAGGTCCAGGAGGCGACGGGCGCTCATCAAGGCCCGCGCGCTGGAGGTGCAGGCGGTGGAGATCACATAGGAGGGCCCGCTCAAGCCAAGCCAGTCGGAAAGGAAATTGGCCGGCGCGCTGAGTTCCTGTTGCTGGTAATCGTAGTCTTCGGGGAACCGCTGCTCGCGCAGGTAATGGGCAATGCCCTGGCTGGCCTCGTCGATGCCCGAGGTGCTGGTGCCCAGAACGATACCGATGCGCGCGGGGCCGTACGCCTCGATGGCCTGATCGATGTCAGCACGAATCTGCAACCCCGCTTCGAGCAGCAGTTGATTGTTGCGGCTGCGTTGCGCCGCCAGTGCCTCGGGGATGGGGGCCAGTTCTCCCCTCACCGCAGCCACCGGCAATGCCCGCTCGGCCACCCAGCCGGCTTCGACGCGCACGCCCGAGCAATCGCCGGCAAACAGGTTGCGCGCGACGTTTTGTTTGTCCCGGCCCAAGGAGCAGATGACCCCGAGGGCGTTCAGATAAGCGGTCATGGTGCGCTCTCGGTCAGCGGTGTGATGCGGTAGTGCGGGCCTTGGGGCAGGCGCAGCTCAAAATCCAGGGGCCGTTTGTAGCGCACCTGCCAACGCGCATCGAGGGCTCGTTCGACACCGTGTTGCCGGGCGACGGGGTAGCGATCGGCAAGCTCGGTTTCCGGGGTCAAGGCGAACAATAGCGCAGCGAACAATTCCCGCGCCTCGGCATTGGGCGGCAGCAGACCGTCGGCTTGCCATTGGTTGTCCACCAGGCGCTGGCGCGCCAGGGGAATGCCCAGCGGGTCCATCATCGACCAGCGTATGCCGGTGTTTTCACGCTGGATCACCAACAGCCAATCCTGGCGCTGGCCGTCCAGTTGCCGCTCGATGTGCAATTGCAGCGGCAGCGCCAGGGTTGGCATGCGCTCGGGCAGCGGCGCGTGGCTGGCGCAGGCACTGAGCAGCAGCAGGCAACCGATCAACAGGCAGCGGATCATGTGGCGGTCCCTTCGAGCGGCTTGCGTGCCACCACGTTGACCAAGGTTTCTTCGCGCTCGCCGAACGGCTTGGGCCGGCGCAGGCCCCAACGCTCCAGGAGGCCGAAGTCCTTGGCGCGGCTCCACCACAGGTACGGATAGGACACGTTGCGGTCCTCGAACTGGAAGCCTTGGTTGCGGATCATCGCCAAGTATTGCGCGGCGCTTTTCTGCACGTGCATGGGATGGCGGAACAGCCAGCGGATCACCCAGGTATCGATGTAGGCTTCGGTGGATTCGGCAAACAGCAGGTAGCCGCCGGGCTTGAGCACCCGATAGAACTCGGCGAGGGCTTTTTCCTGTTCCACCAGGTGGTGAAAGGTCTGGTGGCAGAACAGCAGGTCGACGCTGGCATCGGGCACGGCCAAGGTCGCGCAATCGCTGCCGATCAGTTCCACGGCCATGCCCTGGCGAGCGGCTTCTTGGGCGCTCAGGTCCAGGCTGTGGGGGTCGGCGTCCACGCCAATCAGGCGTTGCGGCGCGAATGCCTGGCGCAGGTACTGGAACGACTTGCCCTGGCCGCAACCGGCATCCAGCAGCACCGGATTGGAAGGCGGCGCGGTATTGAACAGACCGCGCAGATCCTCGACCGCCACGCGCAGCACATGATGCTGCCAGGTGTGGCTGCGCAGGAACCAGAAGCCGAAGCGGGTTTCTTGGACGTAGTTATCGCTCAGGTAGCTCATGGTTGTTTGCTCATGGCGCTGGGCTCGCGCAGATTTCCGAGAGCACGCGCAGGCGCCGCTTGGGTTCGCTGACGAACGGGTTGCGTTGATCCCAGGCATAGCCGGCGAGGATCGAACTGATCATCCGGCGGATGTCGGCGGAGCCTTCGGTGTAGTAGATCACGTCCTGGAACGTGCCGGCATACCAGCCTTCGACGTAGCAGCGGAACGTGTCGACGCCGCGTTTCAGTGGCTCGGCGAATTCGCCCTGCCAATCCACCTGCTCGCCTTGCAACTGACGATGCAGCACGCCGGCGGCCATGCTCGCCGAGCGCATGGCGATGGTCACGCCGGAAGAAAACACCGGATCGAGGAATTCCGCGGCGTTGCCCAGCAGGGCAAAGCCAGGGCCGTGCAGGGTCTTCACGTTGGCCGAGTAGCCACCGATGGTCCGCGCCGGAGTATCCCACGCAGCATTGGCCAGCACGCCGGACAGGCTTGGGGTCTCGTCGATAAAGCCGCGCAGGCAGGCATCGAGGTCATTGGTGCGGCCCGCGAAATGTTCCGCTGCCGCGACCACGCCCACCGAGCAACGCCCATCGCTGAAGGGGATGGTCCAGAACCACACGTCGCGTTTCGTCGGATGGGTGGTGATGAGGATCTTCTCGCGATCGAATACCGGGCTGTCGATGCGGTCCTCGATGTGAGTGAACACGGCCTGGCGCACCGGGAAATTGGACGGCGCCTCAAGGTCCAGCAGGCGCGGCAGGACCCGGCCATAGCCACTGGCGTCAAGGACGAAATCCGCCTCGACCCGGTACTCGCTGCCATCCTCGCGCTGCACGCCCAGTTGCGGCCTGGCGAGGCTGAAATCAACGTTGGCAATGGCCTGGCCGTAGCGAATTTCCACCCCTTGCAGGGCCGCCTGGTCGGCCAGCAACTTGTCGAAGTCGGCGCGCTGGACCTGGAACGTAGTGGGCTTGCCCTCGCTGAAAGTGTCGCCGAAATCGAAGGCGCTGTAGCGCTCGCCCCAGGCGAATGCAGCGCCGTTCTTGCGCTGGAACCCAGCGGCATTGACCGCGTCGAGCATGCCGGCTTCTTCGACAAAATCCAGACAGTGGGACAACAGGCTCTCGCCGATGGAGAACCGCGGGAAATGCTGGCGCTCGATGACCAGCACATCATGCCCCTTGCGCTTGAGCAGCGCGGCGGCGATGGCGCCGGAAGGGCCTGCGCCAATGATGACGACCTGTCGACGTTCCATTTCAACTGTTGACACTGGGGCTCCTGGCCGGGACGGCGTGCGAAGGAATACGGTGAAAACCGGCCAGGGCCGGCAGCAAAGTCGCGATCAAACCCATCAGCATCAGCGCGAAGTACAGCGCGTGGCTGATGAGTTGTTGTTGCAGCAGCAGATTGAGGAAGACGATTTCACTCAAGCCGCGAATATTCAGCAAGATACTTTCCCGCACGCGGCTGGCGCCGGCGAAGGACGCCCCGGCCCAGCCGAGCCCAAGCCAGTTGCCCAGCAGTTTGCTGGCAATGGGCAACAGCAGCAACGCCCCCAGCTGGGCCCAGCCGAGGCTGTCCATCGCGCTGTGCACGTTGATCTGCACGATACCGAACGTCAGGATCAACGGGATGGCCAGGTAGGTCTGCAACCTGTTCATCCACTCGGCGCCGAGGGGCAATACCAGCGGCACCTTGAGCGCGGCCATGCACAGCAGGTAGCCGATGCCGACGATGAGCGCATTGAGTCGGTAATGTTCGGCCACCACCAGCAGGGCGAAGAACAGGCCGCTGTGCAGCAACGGTTGGCGCAGGCCCGCCAATCGCAGCAGCATCGGCAGGCAGGCACCGGCCAGCGGCAGCAACAGGTTGCCCAGGTGCAGGCTGCCCTGGGCCAGGGCGAACAGGCTCCAGCAGATCAGGTCGATCAGGATGGCCGTCTGTACCAATCGGCGAGTGGCGGCGGGCGGGTAGGCGATATGGCGCAGGTACAGGTACAGCACCGGTATCGCCGTGATCGCGAACAGCAGCCCCACCGCCAGCGAGCTGATCCAGGGCTGGGGTGGCAGCAGCCAGAACGCGGTCGCCAAGCCACAGGCAAACGGTACGCCAAAGCTTGGCAGGGCAATCTTCACGCTCTGGCGGTCCAGGCGCAGGTCGATCACATCGCTGAGGATATGCCCCAGCAACAGGGCGAAGGCGAGGCTGTAGAGATTCTTCAACCACACGGGCTCGACCAGTTGCGCACCGCTGAGGTGCCAGCCCGGCTCGATCCAGCCATACATCAACAAGGGCAGGCCGAACGTCGCCAGCAGCAATTGGCTGACGATGGGGATCAGCCCGAAGCGTCGCCCGGCCAGCGTCGCCACGGCGAACAGCGCCAGGGCCATGACCCAGAACAGCGCCGTCATCATTGGACCGGCTCCGCAGCGCTGGACCCATGGGGTTGACGCCCGGCCCACGGTGCAAGCAGGAAGCTGAACGCCAATCCGAGGCTTACCGCCAGGCCGAAATTACTCACCGCCGGTGTGCTGGAAAGCGCCAGCAGGCCGAACGACAGCCAGGTGGTGATCGCCGCCAGCAGCGTACCCAGCAGGCTCACGGCGGCTCCGCCAATCTGCTCACGCATCAGGATCGCGTAGTCGACGCCGATGGCGGTCACCAGCAACAGGCCGAACAGGCTGAACAGCGTCAGCGGCTGTCCCAGCCAGCCGAGGCTCGCCAGGCTGCACAGCGCTGCCAGGAGCGGCAGGGCGACAACGCGCAACGCGCCGCCAGCCCCGAACGGCCAGATCAGCACCAGGACGATCAGCACGCAGGAGGCCAGTTTCAATTCGGCGGCGCTGACCTGCGTGGCGGCAAAGACGCGATTGAGGTCACCCAGGCGATCGACCAGTTGCACGCCGGGCAAGTCAACCGCCTGCACCCGCAGCAACGCGGCATCGTTCAAGCCTTGCAGGCTGACCACCGCCGCCACGCCCTGCGCTGTCGGGCCGAGCCAGAGGGTGCGATAGGGTTCTGCGAGCGGGCCGGTCAGCGCGGCGTCGATGTCGGTTACTGGCAGGGCCTGCAATTGCTGCAACTGCGCTTGCAACGCGGCAACCGGCACGCCGACGTCCAGCAATGGCTGCCAGAACGCCGGCAACCGGGCCAGGGCCTCACGGATTTTTTGTTGCTCGGCGGGCGGGCTGACCAGTTGATTGAGGGACAGGTAGCCCTGGAGTTTTTCCAGGCCGATCAACTGGTCCAGCCGCTCGTTGAGGGCGGTCTGGCGCTCCAGCAGTTGCGCTTGGTCGTCGGCACGGATCAGGAAAAACTGGCTGGTGGGCTGGAAACCGGTGATGCGAGCCACATCGCGGGCTTCGTCGGTCAGGTGCTGGGGCGTGCCGATCCACTGGCGGATGTCGTTCTTGCTGCTCAGTTGCCATAGGCCACCGCCACAGAAGGCCAACAGCAACGCCAACAGGACGGGCGTGCGCACCCGGGCCAGCAGCGCTTCTCGGCACTGGAGCATGGCTTCGCACACCCGCAGCGGCCACTGTGCGGGGCGCAAGTCCGCCCGCTTGAGCAACGCCGGCAACAGGCAGACCGCCGTCAGGTAGGCGCCGACCAGGCCTGCGGCGGAGAAGATGGCGATCTGGGTCAGGGCCGGGAAAGGTGTCCAGGCCAGTGCGAGGTAGCCGATGCAGGTAGTCGCCAGGCTCAGGCTCAGGCCCGGCAGGGTCAAGCGCAGCGCCGGCCAGCTGCGCCACGGCTTGAGGCTCCAGCTCTTGGACAAATAATGCAGTGGGTAATCCACGGCGACGCCGATCAAGCTCGAACCCAAGACCAGGGTCATGACGTGCATGCGACCGAACACCGCCACGCAGGCCACCGCGCCGAACAACATGCCCACCAGCACCGGCACGAACGCCAGCCACACGGCAAAGCGGCGGAAGGCCAGCAACAGCAGCAACAGGATGCCCACCGTTGCGCCGCCGCCGACCCAAGTGATTTCCCGCGAGGCCTGTCGCTGTCCGCTGGCGGCGTAAAGCAGGCCGCTGGCCGCCAAGAGATTGCCCTGGGCCTGGCTCGCGTGCTCGCGGCTGCGTTGCAGCAGATCGGCCACCTGCAGGGGCAGGTTCATGTCGAAGGCATTGCCCTGGGTGCGCGCCCGCAACATGACCCAATGCTGGTCGTCGGCTTCGGCAACCAGCGCACCGCTGCCGACGTCCAGCTCGATGGCGCCGCGCTGGGGCTGGCTGTTCTGGATGCGCCCGGTCAGGCCTAGCCAGTCGTCCTGGCTCGGCACCAGGCTGAAGCCACTGAACGGGTCGAACAGGGCTTGCACCCGTTGCTGGATAAAGGCCTCGGGCTGGTCGATCAACTGTTGCCGATCAGTTGCCGACAGCATGGCCAGCCGGCCGTCGAGCAATTGCCTGCGCAGCGCAGGCAGGTCGGCTTCAAGCGTCCACTGGACCTTGTCGAACAGGCCGCTGGCCTGCCATTGCTCGCCCAGGCTGCGGGCCAGGGCGATGGCTTGCTGGCGGTCGGCGTGGCCGACGAGCACCAACACTTCGCGGTTCAGTGGTTCCTGCATGCGTTGTTCAGCGATCAGCTCCAGCGCATCCGGCGATGTGCCCGGCACCAGTTCCATCAGGTTCGCCGACAACGGCGCACCGTTGCGCCATTGCCAACCGGCGAGCGCCAGCACTGCCAGCAGCAGGATCAAGAACAGCCACGGCAGCCTCCGTTCACTCGGAAAAGTCATGTTGCTCCGCTTCGCTCAAGGGTTGCGTGCTGGTGCTCTCGCGCATAAGCAGGACGGTACTGTCGCCTTGGGCTTCCAGCAGTTCAATGCGCTGGACCAATTGGCCGCCGTCGATGTTGATCTGGTGGAAGACCTGCTTGAGCAGCGCCGAGCGTGGGGTCAGGGTGAGTCTCCATTGTTGCGGCTCCCCCGACAGGTTCAGTTCAAAGTCACGCTGCAAGCCACTGCTGTCGCCCTGCAACACCGCCAGGAACAACCGGTTCTGCTGGGCGCCGGCGCTTTTGTTCGGCAGTATCTGCCAGGTGCTGCCGTCCCGCCGGGCTATGCCTTTGGCGGTGATGCGATAGTCCTGTTGCAGCGGCGTTTGCAGCAGCCACAGCAGGCCCTGGTTTTTCGCCAGCACGAAGCGGCCCTTGCTGACGAGGGGCTGGGGCAGGGCGCGCAGGTGTTTTTCCTGGATGAACTGGCCGTGGATCACGTCCGGGCGCGCCAGTTGATCGCTCAATTGCTGCAGGTCGAACGCCTGGGCCAGCGGCGACAGGCTGCACAGCAGCAGCCAGGTGAGCAGGCGCTTCATGACAGTTTCCTCTCGACCGCTTCGACAAACACCCGAGGCGAGGCCAGCAGCATCTCGCGAGTGGCCATGTCCACGGCCACTTGCACGGAACTGGCGCGGGTGAAGCGTTCGCCGGTTGCGGCGTCACTGATCAGGTAGTTGATCTTCAGCCGGTTTTCCCACTCCACCAGACTGGCGCGCACGGTCAGGGTCTGGCCGAACACGGCACCGCGTACGTAGCGCAACTGCAGGTCGATCACCGGCCACGCATGCCCCGATTCGAGCATGTCGTTGTAGTTGTGGCCGATCAGGTCGAGCAGGGCACAGCGGGCCACTTCCAGGTATTTGACGTAGTGGCCGTGCCAGACCACGTTCATCGAGTCGACGTCAAAAAACGGCACCACGATCTGGGTGTCGACGTGCAGAACGCCTTGGCTACGCATGCAGCCTCCAGTGTTGTTCGGCAATGCGTTGCAGGCACAGGCGCAGTTCGCCTTCCAGGGCGCGGTCTTCAATGACCGGCGGGAAATCCTCGGTCAGTTGCTCGTGCATCGTGGCCAGGGCCGGTGGCAGCGGTCGTGCGTCTTCGGCGCGGCTGCGCAGCCAGACGCCCTGGTTGGCGGCCAACAAGGTGGCGGCGGCGACCTGTTCGGTCAGCTCCAGCACGCGGATCGCGTCTCGGGCAGCGATGGTGCCCATGCTCACCTTGTCTTGGTTGTGGCACTCGGTAGAGCGCGAGAACACGCTGGCCGGCATCGTGTTTTTCAGGGCTTCGGCGGTCCAGGCGCTGGTGCCGATCTGCACGGCCTTGAAGCCGTGGTTGAGCATCGCCCGCTCGGCGCTGGCGCCGGACAGGTTGCTAGGCAGGCCATGGTTGTATCGCTCGTCCACCAGCAGGGCGAGCTGGCGATCCAGCAGATCGGCGACGTTGGCCACCAGATTCTTCAGGCTGTCCATGGCGAAGGCGATGTGCCCACCGTAGAAGTGCCCGCCGTGGAGCACGCGCTCGGCTTCGGCGTCGATGATCGGATTGTCGTTGGCGCTGTTGAGTTCGGTTTCGATGAACCCGCGCAGCCAGCCCAGGCTGTCGGCCAATACCCCGAGCACATGCGGGGCGCAGCGCAGGGAGTAGCGATCTTGCAGACGATGCAACGGCGCGGTCGGGGCGTCGATGGCCAGGTCCTTGCGCAGCCACGCGGCGACCTGCATCTGCCCCGGGTGCGGCTTGGCGGCGAACAGGCGTTCGTCGAAGTGTTCCGGATTGCCTTGCAGGGCGACCACGTTCAGCGCGGTGATGCGGGTCGCCAGTTGCAGCAGGTAGTCGGCGCGGGCAAAGGCCAGGCAGGCCAGGCCGGTCATCACGGCGGTGCCGTTCATCAGCGCCAAGGCTTCCTTTGGCCGCAGCACCAGCGGCGTCCAGCCCAGCTCGCGGTGCACGTCGGCGGCCAGGCGGCGTTCGCCACGGAACATGACTTCCCGTTCACCGGACAACGTAGCGGCGACGTAGGACAGCGGAGTCAAATCGCCACTGGCGCCCACCGAACCTTCTTCCGGAATCAGCGGCAGGATGTCGTGCTTGAGGAAGGCCTGGAGCCGTTCCAGCAGTTCCACCCGCACCCCCGACACACCGTGGCACAGCGACTGCAAACGGGCCGCGAGCACGGCGCGAGTGGCTTGGGCATCGAGCAGTTTGCCCAGGCCGCAGCCGTGGAAGGTGTAGAGGTGACGGGGCAGGGCCTCGACGTGGTGCAACGGCACGGCCACCACGCAAGAGTCGCCGTAGCCGGTGGTCACGCCATAGATGACGCCTTCCTTGTCCAGCAGGGAATCGAGGAACTGCGCACCCTTGGCAATGCGCTGGCGGAACGTCGGATCATCCTGCAATTGCGTCGGCGCCTGACGGTTGGCCAGGGCCAGCACATCTTCAATGCGCAGGGGGCGTTCGCCGAAGGTTACCGGCTCAAGAGTGGGCATCGTCATCGGTCTTCCAGAAAGGGTAAAAGTTGAACCACTGTTGTGGCCCCTGGAGGCAATATTGCGCCAGGCGTTCGGCGTACAAGCCGGCCCAATGGGCAATCACGTGGTCGCGTTCGTTGCGCTTCCACACCACGGCATCGGCGAACGGTTCGAGGGTGACGCGATAGTGTCCTTCGTGCTTGAGACACATCAGCAGGTTGACCGGGCATTTCAGCAGGCCGGCCAACAGCCAGGGGCCTTGCGGGAATGCCGCCGGATAACCCATGAAGTCCACCGTCACGCTGCGCCCGCCATGCAGCGGTACGCGATCGCCAGCGATCGCCAGCCACTCGCCGCGCTCCAGGCGTTCGCTCAGTTGCAGCATGATCACCGGGTTTAGCTCGCTGACTTGGATCAGCCGCAAGTGCGTGGCGCCGGCTTCGCCCAGCAAGCGATTGAATTGCTCGGCGTGCTTGGTATGCACCAGCACGTTCATGGTGACCTTTTCACCCAGTTCGGCCAGGGCTCGGCACATTTCCAGGTTGCCCAGGTGTGCGCCGACCAACATCTGCCCTCGCGTGTCGCGCAAATGGTTGCGCAGCAGCGCCGGGTCGACGATTTCGATCTGCTCGATGCTTAGCTTGCCGTTCCAGACGTCGAGCTTGTCCAGCAGGGAGTCGGCGAAGGCCATGAATTGCCCAAAGACTCGACGGTGGGTCGGGCGCAACTCGGGGCGGCCGCTCCAGTCGGCGAGGCGCTGCTGATACTGCCAGGCCGCCTGCCGGGCGCTGCGACCAAAAACGAAGAAGTACAGGACGATGCCGTACAGCACCGGTGTCAGCAGCCGACGGCCCAACACCTTGGCGGCAAACGCGGTGAGTTTCATCAGCCAGAAGCTACCGCGCTCCTGGCGATCCGCCCAGTGCTGCTGGTTTGTGCTCATGGGCGCCACCGTTGCCAGAGAATCACCGGCAAGCGCACCAGCATGCCGAAGAACAGCCGGGTGTGCATGCGAGAAATCAGCACATTGTCGTGGAACAGGCGAAAGTGCGAGACCCCGTCCAGAGGGTAATGGACCCGCGTGCGCAGCCAGCGCATCGGCTGGTTGCGCCAGGACAGGCGCACAAGGATGTCCGAGTCGAAATCCATGCGCTTGCCGATATTTGCCGAGTCGATCAGTGCCAGGGTCGGTGCCAGGGGATAGACCCGGAAACCGCACATCGAATCGCGGATCTGCAGGGACAGGCTGTTGATCCAGACCATCACGTGGGTCAGGTAGCGTGCGTAAAGGCGGCCTTTCGGCACGCTGGCGTCGTACAGGGGGTAACCGCAGATCAGCGCGTCGGGATGAGCGCTGGATTGTTCGATGAAGGTGCGTACGTCGCCCAGGTCGTGCTGCCCGTCGGCGTCCACCTGCAAGGCGTGACTGAAACCCAGGCGCGCGGCCTCCCGCAGCCCGGTCATCACCGCGCCGCCCTTGCCCTGATTGACGGCCAGCCGCACCAGGTGAACCCGTTCGTTTTCAGCCAATTGTTCGAGCACCGCCGCGCAAGCCGCGCTACTGGCATCGTCCACCAGCACGCAGGGCAAGCCGTTGCCGAGCAATGCCTGGACCACCGTTGCGATGGCGGTTTCGTGGTTGTAGACCGGGATGACGGCGCAGGGGTTATGCATATTCTGCTCCTTCCACGGTTTCACTGTGCACAACCTTCCTGTGGCGAGGGGATTTATCCCCGCTGGGTTGCGCAGCGACCCCAAATTCTGTGCAACGACACAGACTGATGGTGAGCGCTTCGCACTCGAGCGGGGATAAATCCCCTCGCCACAGAAGCACAGCGGTGCGGTTAGTCATCGGCCACCCCCAACACAATCCGCCCACTGGAGCACGCCGCTGTGTCATTGCGAAAGGCAAAGTACAACTTACCGCGCTCACGATCGAAGCGCAGGTGCAGCTGGATTTCATCACCGGGTCGCACCAGTTGCTGGAATTTCAGCACCTCCATGCCGACGAACCGGGGCGGCAAGTCCAGCAGTCGACGGCCCAGGTTCAAGGCCCAATCGACTTGCACCACCCCCGGAAGGACCGGCGCGGTGGGAAAATGGCCGCTGAAGTATGCAAGGTCGGGGGGCACCGCCAGGCGCAGGCTCCATTCGCCGTCGGTTTCAATTTGCTCAAGCACCTCAGGGGCTTTTGGACGCGGCGCCATCAACACGGCTTCGACTTCGGCCTGGGGCAGCTTGCCCTGTGCGTTTAACGGCAGTTGCCGCAGCCAGCGCCAGCGCCGGGGCAGCGCCAAGGTTTCACAGTGCCCGCTCAAGTGCTGGCGCAGGGCTTGGGTCACGGCCCGCCGGCCCAGATTGCGCAGGGCCAGCAAGCCGGCTTCGCTGAGCGCCAGCAGGGCACCGAGGGAGGCTCGGTTCTCCTGCACGACGCCCAGCCGTGCATCGCTGACCCATTCGTGGGCCGTCAACGCCTGTTCCAGCATGGGCAGCGAGATGCGCTTTTCTTCGAGCTTGACGATGCGGTCCAAGCGGCCGAGCAATTGGAAGCGCCCATCCGCCGCGATCCGCGCCGCGTCAGCGGTGTGTTCCACATGACCGGCCGGCAAATAAGGCGAGGCAATCAGCAAGGCGCCGTCACTGTCCTGGCTCAGCTCGACACCGGCGAACGGTTGCCACAAGTCGCCGCCCTGGCGCCAGGCAATGCCGCCGGTTTCCGAGCTGCCGAAAACTTCCGTCGGCCATTGTCCCAGGCGTTGTTCGAGACTCTGGGCCGCGTCGGCAGGCAAGGCGCCCCCAGAGGAAAACACCCGGCGCACGCTGCCCAAGGCTGGCCAGTCGAGGTTATCGCCCATGCGCTTGAGCAGCGCCGGGCTCGCGACCCAGGCAAACGCCGGATGCTCGCGACTGGCGCGCTGCATATCCTCCGGGAAGGCCAGTTGCCGACGAACGAAGGTGCGCCCGGCGCACAGCGGCCACAGCACCCGGAACAGCAAGCCGTAGATATGCTGGGCGGCGACGCTGCCGATCATGCAGGCGTCCGGGCCAAGGTCGGCACCCCACAACTGCTCCAGCGCCTGGACTTCATTGCTCAGCTGGCGCAGGGTTTTTTCGATGCGTTTGGGCTCGCCACTGGAACCGGAGGTGCACAGGGCCAGCCAGCATTGATCAAGATCCAGCTCAGCGGCGTCCAGCGGAGCCTGTCGCAGGTCATTGGGTTGGGTGTCGCCGGGCAGGTCGGTCAGCCACAAGTCGACATCGGCCGACCAGCGCTGGCGGGTCTGCGGTTGCAGGTCAGCGGGCAGCAGCACGCGCGCGCCGGCGCGCCAGGCGCCGAGCAGGGCAACCGCCAGGTCCGCTGCATCATCCAGATGCACGGCCAGGCGCCGGATGCCCCGGGCTTGCAATCCGGCGGCCAGGCTGAGCGCGTCTGTGCGCAGTTGCGCGTGGTCCAGTCCCGGCCCGACCGCTACCGCGCGGCCTGGCTGGGCCTCGAGCAGTATCTGCTCAAGCGTTATCCAATTCATGGGCGGCCTCTTACCCGTTGTCGTATGAGCCATTCAATGGCAAACAGCAGCCCCATCAATCCGTAGGAAATCAGGCCGGTGTACAACATCCACCAGCTCAGCGGCGCCCAAAGGGTCAGGGCGGCGGCGAGCAAACCGTTACACAGGAAAAACACACTCCAGGCCACCGTGACCTGGCGGGTATAAACCACCGCCTTGGCCGGCAACCGTGGTTCGCGCAGGCGGGCCAGACGCTCGATGATCGGCGGGCCGTACTTCAGGCTCAGCATGAACAGCGCGAGCATGAACGCGCTGATCAACACCGGATACCAGCGCAGCAAGAGCGGGCTGTCGAATACCGCGAGCAACACGCAAAAAAAGATCGCCGTGACCGCCATCCAGCGTTTGCCGGGCCCGGCCTTGCCGAGGAACGCCCGGGCCAGCCACAGGCAGCCCAATAGAAGCCCGAACTGCCAGGGGGCGAAGTGCTCCATGCCGAAATACACCGCAAAAGGGTATAGCAGGCCCGCCAGCAGCAGGCCGAGGCCAATCAGCCGGCTCATGCGGCCGGCTGGACCAGTCGATAGACCGCCTCGACTACATCGTTGACGGTGCGCACCGATTTGAATTCTTCAGCGGCGATTTTCTTGCCGGTCTGGCGCTTGATGTGGTCGATCAGGTCGACTGCATCGATGCTGTCGATTTCCAGATCCTGATACAGGTTCGACTCCAGCGTTACACGCTCAGGGTCCAGCTCGAAGAGCTCGACCAGGGCATTGCGCAGGGTGTTGAAAATATCGTCACGAGTTTGCATGGTCGGTCTCAGGCGCTTTTTGCAGTGACGAAGGCCGCAAGGCTTGCCACGTTGCTGAAATGGTTACGGGTGTCCTTGGCATCGGCGTCGATCTTGATGCCATATTTTTTCTGAATCGCCAGGCCAAGCTCCAAGGCATCCACCGAGTCCAGGCCAAGGCCGTCGCCGAACAGGATCTGATCGTCGCCGATGTCGTCGATACCGATGTCCTCCAGGCCGAGGGCCTCGATGATCAGTTGTTTGATGTCACGGTGCAGATCGCTCATCTTCGGCGAGCTCCTTGATGAAATAGTGATGCAAATAATCGTTAAGCCGGCGTGAAGCCTGTGGCGCGGGGCCCAGCGCGGCGAAAGCCTGTGGGTCTATATCGGCACCGACGCGAAAACTGAAGTGCACGCGGCGCAGGGGGATGCGGTACCAGGGCTCGGCCTTGGTCAAGGTCGTGGGGCTGACCTTGATCGTCACCGGTGTGAGGATTTTCGCACCCCGCAGGGCAATGGCGGCGGCGCCTCGATGAAAGGCCGGCGCTTGGCCCGGCTGGGTGCGCGTGCCTTCGGGGAAAACAATCAGGCATTGGCCATCCTGCAGGGCGTTGCTGGCGGCATCGAGCATGTCCATGCTGCCGTCGTTGCTGATGTATTGGGTCGAGCGCAGTGGGCCACGGGTGAAAGGGTTGTCCCACAGGCTTTGCTTGACCACGCAGTTGGCGTCGCGCACCAGCCCGATCAGGAACACCACGTCGATCAGCGACGGGTGGTTGGCGATGATCATCTGCCCCGGGCGGCCGAGTTTCTCCGCGCCATCGATCTGATAGGTGAGCACACCGGTGCGGGCCATGAATCGAATGAAGAACCAGAACAGGCGCCCGACTGTTCTACGGGCTCGCTGCCGATGGGTCTGCGAGTCGCCGGGCAGCGCGTTGAGCAACGGAAACACCAGCAACCGCAGGCACAGCCCACCCAGCCCGAAGAGAGCGAAGCTTGCGGCGGTTGCGAACAAGCGCCAGTAGTAGGCGTCGCGATGTTTACCGGTCACCGGTTGCGTTGCCAGGTCCATAGACGATTCTTCCAGGCATGTTGGCAGGTGAGTTGGTTGCCCAGCAGCGTACGCAACAGATCCAGAGCATGGGGCCAGTCGCTGACCGGCAGCGGGGCCGGCGGATTGGCTAATTGCAGTTGCCAGTCGTCGCCACGGGTCAGCAACAGCCCCACTGCGTAGGGAAACGGTACGTCGTCGACCCAAGGCGCGTAGACGCTGGGCGGTTGCTCTTCGGTGATGACCAGCAACACCGCTGGCGTGCCCTCGTCGAGCAAGGCGGCGGCCTCCAGCATGCCGTGTTCAAGGCCATCGCCCGTCGCGGCCAGGGCCGTCATCTCGCTGGTTTCGCCGCGCATGATCGACCACAAGCCAATCACCGCGTTGTGCACCGACAGGCTGAACTGGGTAGGAGACAGCGGTTGATCCCCGGCCAGGTCCTTGAGAATCTCAAAAGTGCGCGGGGTTTCGCCATGGCGGGAAATAAAGACCAACGGTAGGTCCGGTCGCCCCTCGGCCAGCGGCCAGGCGACACTGAAGGCCATGCGGGCCAGGCGGCTGAGGCGTCGGCGTTGCATGGCGGGCAGGAACGACACGTCAGGGGCCGCATCGCTGACGGGCGGCACGACCGGTTGTCGGCTCCATGCCTGCCAATCGTCCACGCTTTCGAGCCCAGGGGCCCACGCGCGCCATTGGGCGATATTGAAATTGATCACAGACTCATCCCACCCCTGCGGGCTTTTATTGTCACGGTTCAGTGGTTTGACCCGCGTCCAACCCTGCATGGCCTTGCGACCCAAGTGGCGCGCATTATCCCGGTGCGGTTGGCTTGTAGCAAATACTGGTTACATTTCGTCCAGGCAAAATCATCAAGGAACCAGACCCAACACGGGACCGCCATTGTGACGGTTAAAAAGTGATTGTCTGTCAGGCGCTTCCTTCATATACAGGCGAATTGACGCTCGGTTGTCTGAAAAAGCCACCGACGCCGTAATCCGATCATGGGGAAGGTAGCGAAGCGGTGTGTTGCGCTACTACACTCGGGAATCTTTGATACACGGAGGTTTTGTCATGCGGCGTGTGGTGTTCAATCAGAAAGGTGGCGTAGGCAAGTCCAGCATCGCCTGTAATCTGGCGGCGGTCAGCGCCAGCGAGGGGTATCGCACGCTATTGGTCGACCTGGATGCCCAGGCCAACTCCACTCAATACCTGACCGGCTTGACCGGCGATGACATTCCCGTGGGCATCGCGGATTTCTTCAAGCAGACCCTGTCGTCGGGGCCTTTCTCGAAAAAGAACAGGGTCGATATCTACGAAACGCCCTTCGACAACCTGCACGTCATCACGGCCACCGCAGAACTGACCGATCTGCAGCCCAAGCTCGAGGCAAAACACAAGATCAACAAGCTACGCAAGCTGCTCGAAGAGCTGGACGAGGATTACGACCGGATCTATCTGGATACTCCGCCGGCCCTCAACTTCTACGCGGTTTCAGCGTTGATCGCGGCAGATCGGGTATTGATTCCTTTCGACTGTGACAGTTTCTCCCGCCAGGCACTGTATGGCCTGCTGTCGGAAATCGCCGAGCTCAAGGACGATCACAATGAAGAACTGGAAATCGAAGGCATTGTCGTCAACCAGTTCCAGGCCCGCGCCAGCCTGCCCCAGCAGATACTCGACGAATTGATCGCCGAAGGCTTGCCGGTGCTGCCCGTTTACCTGAGCAGCTCCGTGCGCATGCGTGAGTCTCACCAGGCGAGCCTGCCACTGATCCACCTGGACCCACGGCATAAACTGACCCAGCAGTTCGTGGAGTTGCATGGGTTGCTGGAAAACGCCTGATTCAAATCCCCTGGCCGCGCAGCCAGCTCATCAACTGCGGCAAGGGGAACGCGCCGCTTTGGCGTGCTACTTCTCGGCCGTCCTTGAACAGGATCAGGCTGGGTATCGAGCGAATCCCCAACTGCGCCGACAATTGTTGATTGGCTTCGCTATCGAGCTTGGCCAACCGGCACTTGCCGGCCAGCTGCGCGGCGGCCTGTTCGAACACTGGCGCGAAGGATTTGCACGGGCCGCACCAATCCGCCCAGACATCTATCAATAACGGCAGGTCGCCCTTGATCTGGCTGGCGTAGTCGCCTTGCTTGAGTTCGAAGGGTTTGCTCGATAACACCTGGGCCTTGCAGCGCCCGCACTTGGGCTGGTCGCCCAGGCGTTCGGCGGGTATGCGGTTGAGCCCGTTGCAATGGGGGCACGGGATGAGCATCGGGTCGTCTCCTGGAATTTGGTTACTCAGGTTGGACACTATATAGAAACCAACACAAAAACCTGTGGGAGTGAGCCTGCTCGCGATGACGGTGTGCAGTCAGGAATCCTGGACTGGCAGACCGCTATCCCGAGCAGGCTCGCTCCCGCAGGGTATCGGTGTTGCTGATTATTTGGCCTGGGTCAGCGTGTTGTAGCTGGTCATCAGGTTGCGGTAATCCGGGATGTGGTTGGAGAACAAGGTTGCCAGGCCTTCCACGTCGTTGCGCCAGTCGCGGTGCAGTTCACAGGCCAGGCCGAACCAGGTCATCAATTGCGCACCCGAGGAGGACATGCGGTCCCAGGCCGATTGGCGGGTCAGTTCGTTGAACGTGCCGGAGGCATCGGTGACCACGAACACATCGAAACCTTCGGCCAGGGCGGACAGTGCTGGGAAAGCTACGCAAACTTCAGTCACTACGCCGGCGATGATCAGTTGCTTCTTGCCGGTGGCCTTGATTGCCTTGACGAAGTCTTCGTTGTCCCAGGCGTTGATCTGGCCTGGGCGGGCAATGTACGGCGCGTCCGGGAACAGGGCCTTGAGCTCGGGTACCAGCGGGCCGTTGGGGCCGGTTTCGAAGCTGGTGGTGAGGATGGTCGGCAGCTCGAAGTACTTGGCCAGGTCCGCCAGGGCCAGCACGTTGTTCTTGAAACGGTCCGGGTCGATGTCGCGTACCAGCGACAGCAGGCCAGCCTGGTGGTCCACCAGCAGAACGGCGGCGTTATCTTTGTCGAGACGGTTGTAGGAAGTGGTCATGGCGTAGCCCTCATTAAGTTTTGGTTGCCGAAGGTTCGGCGTGGTTAAGGTTTTTAATGTCGGTACAGCGTTTATTCGGGATTCATCTGGCCGAAGCGCCGGCTTCAAATCCGTGTTGCGTTTCGATGTGTGTAGGTTAAAACTGGCACCTTTGACGCGCTAGACTGCAAAAATCAGCCTTAGCGTTCTATTTGGAGAACGATCATCGAAGACCTCAACACGCTGTACTACTTCACCCAGGTGGTTGAGCACCGTGGATTCGCCGCAGCGGGCCGGGCGCTGGACATACCCAAGTCAAAGCTCAGCCGGCGTATCGCCCAGTTGGAAGAGCGGCTAGGGGTGCGCTTGCTCCATCGCACCAGCCGGCATTGCACCTTGACCGAGATCGGCCAGGCCTATTACCAGCGCTGCCTGGCGATGCGTGTCGAGGCCGAGAGCGCCGCCGAGGTGATCGAGCGCAACCGCTCCGAGCCCCAGGGCCTGGTGCGCATCAGTTGCCCGACGGCGCTGCTCAACAGCTGGGTCGGGCCGATGCTGACCCGCTACATGCTCAAATATCCGCGGGTGGAGTTGTTCATCGAGAGCACCAACCGCCGAGTCGACCTGATCCACGAGGGGTTCGATATAGCGCTGCGGGTGCGCTTTCCGCCGCTGGAAAACACCGACATGGTCATGAAGGTACTGAGCAACAGCACCCAATGCCTGGTGGGCAGCCCTGCATTTGTAGAGCGATTGTCTTCGCCGGCTTCACCGGCGGACCTTAACGGCCTGCCCAGCGTGCATTGGGGCGGTGCGCAACGGGAGTATCAGTGGGAGTTGTTCGGGCCGGATGGCACCCGAGCGTTGATCCGACATGAGCCGCGCATGGTCACCGATGACCTGCTGGCCCTGCGGCACGCGGTGCTGGCTGGCATTGGTGTCGCTCACCTGCCGACCGTGGTGGTGCGCGAAGACATCGCCGCCGGGCGTCTGGTGGAGTTGGTCCCCGGCTGGACGCCGAAATGCGGGATTGTTCATGCAATCTTTGCGTCGCGGCGTGGGTTGCTACCGTCGGTGCGCACGTTGATCGATTTCCTGGCCGAGGAATTCAGCCACAGTGATATGGCTTAGTGCATTGGCCTCGGGTTGCCATTCATCAGGTGCGCCGCACTGACGGCGCGCCGCGCCCTCAAAACCATACCTGATCACAACCAGGAGGTCCCATGAGCATCCCTCAAGACCCAACCACCCCCAAGACACTGGACAACCCCAACGATGATGGCTTCGTCCTGGGCACCGCTGGCCGCGACGAAGACCCCAACGCCGCCCCGGCCTATGCCGTTGACAGTCGTCACGATCGGGACGAATTGACCCCGGAAGACGCGCATGGAATGCCCGGCTATCCGGAGGAAAAACCGGCAGCGCCGGCTGGGGAAGAGCCAGAATCAGGCATCGAGACGCCCGAACAGGGGAACGATAAGGCGGGATGAGCAGGCTGCGTTGACCTTCGCCCAGTCAATCTTTCACCCGTGGCGAGGGAGCTTGCTCCCGCTCGGCGGCGCAGCCGTCGTAAAACCGGTTGACGCGGTCAGTCTGAAAAAGCGCGTCAGTCCATTCTGGGGCCGCTTCGCAGCCCAGCGGGAGCAAGCTCCCTCGCCACAGGGTTATGTGTTTGGCGGGAGGGTTACGACGAGCAACTGATCTCCAGATGCTTGCCCCATTCCGGCGGCCGCTCGGCGTAGCTGCCCATCCACGATTGTTCTTCAAAAGGATTGCTCAGCACGCTGTGCAGGCGGCGGACTTCTTCGTAATCGCCTGACTCGGCGGCGTCGATGGCTTTCTGGGCCAGGTAGTTGCGCAGCACGTAGAGCGGATTGACGGCGTGCATGCGAACGCGGCGCTGGTCCTGGTCGACCGGGCCCTCGCGGTTGACGCGGGCGACGTACAGCTCGGCCCAGGCATCGAAACCCTTGAGATCGACGAAGTCGTCGCGCAAGGCGGCGACGGCTTGTTCCGGAGCCTGGTCGCCCAGCCGGCGGAAGAACAGGCTGTAGTCGACGCCGCTGTTCTGCATCAGTTGCAGCAGGCGCTCCACCAGTTTCTGGTCCTCTTCTTCGGCGACGGTCAGGCCGAGGCGGCGGCGCATCAGGTCCAGGTAGTGGGCCTGGTACAGGGGAAGGTACAAGCCAAGGGTCTCGCGCAGGGCATCGACGCTGATAAAAGGCGTCAGGGCTTGGGCGAGGGCGCTGAGGTTCCACTGGCCGATGGGCACCTGGTTGCTGAACGAGTAACGGCCCTGGTCATCGGAATGGTTGCAGATGAAGTTGGCGTCGAAGTCATCAAGGAAGGCGAACGGCCCGAAATCGAAGGTGATGCCCAGGATCGACATGTTGTCGGTGTTCATCACGCCATGGCAGAAACCATAGGCCTGCCATTTCGCAATCAGTTCGGCGTTGCGCTCGACGATCTCGCGGTACATCGCCAGGTAGGGCTCGGGCTGCTCCCGGCATTGCGGAAAATGCAGGTTCAGCACGTGCTCGGCCAAGGCGGCATGCAGCTCCGGCTTCTTGGTGTAGTAGAAATATTCGAAGTGTCCGAAGCGCA
Source organism: Pseudomonas sp. E102 (assembly GCF_052660185.1). Classification (NCBI taxonomy): domain Bacteria; kingdom Pseudomonadati; phylum Pseudomonadota; class Gammaproteobacteria; order Pseudomonadales; family Pseudomonadaceae; genus Pseudomonas; species Pseudomonas sp. E102. The sequence goes on along the minus strand of NZ_CP084025.1, from coordinate 4,445,608 downwards.
CATGGCTGGGGGCCAGGCGCAGCACCATGGCGGCGCGCTCCTGCTTTTCGCGCCACACCGGGGTGTCGGAGCCGATCACGCACAACGCGCGGGTGGTGGGGATGCCCAAGGCGTGCAGGGCCTCGGAGGCGAGGAATTCGCGAATCGAAGAGCGCAGCACCGCGCGCCCGTCGCCCATCCGGGAGAACGGCGTCTGGCCGGCGCCCTTGAGGTGCAGGTCCCAGTGCTCGCCGGCCTCGTTGTACACCTCGCCCAGCAGCAACCCGCGGCCGTCGCCCAGTTGCGGGTTGTAGTGACCGAATTGATGCCCTGAGTACACCATCGCCCGGGGCTCGGTTTCGGCCCACAGCTTGTGGCCGCCAAAGATCTCGGCGAACAGCGATGTCTCGGCTTCTGCCGGCTCCAGGTCCAGCAGCGCCATGGCCGCCGGGCTGGCAACCACCAGCCGCGGGTTGTCGATGGGCTCGGGCAGCACATGGGCCGAGAAACCGTCGCCCAGGCGGGCGAAGCGGTTATCGAAGGTCAGCGTTTCCAGCGTTTTCATGGCCGTCTCCGACGGGCCGCCCGCAGGCAACCCGCTGTCAGTCGAGGGTGCCTTGCGGAGGCTCGGGCATCGGCTTGATGCTGGCGACCGTTGAAGGCACGGGCGTGATGGTCTTTTTGTCAGGCTCGGCAGGCACGAGCTTGTATTCCTGGCCTTGCAGGTTCTTCAAGTAGATTTCCATCTGCCGGAAGGAGATGTTGATGTGCTCCTTCTTGAATTCCCTGTTGATGAATCGGTTGATCTCGTCCAGCACCGGGTTTCGATCACCGAGGTCGCGCACGTGCATGCGCAGCTCATGGTCCAGGGTGCTTTCACCGAAGTTCAGGAAGTACACGATCGGCTCCGGTTCCTTCAGCACGCGGGGGTTATCGCGAGCGGCCTTGAGCAGCAACTCGCGCACTCGGTCCAGGTCCGAGCCGTAGTCCACGCCCAATTTCAGGGTCACCCGGGTGACGGTGTCGGTCAACGACCAGTTGATCAACTGCCCGGTGATGAACGTCTTGTTCGGGACGATGATGTCCTTGCGGTCGAAATCGGTGATGGTGGTCGCGCGAATGCGGATCTTGCTCACGGTGCCCGACAGGTTACCGATGGTGATGGTGTCGCCGATGCGCACCGGGCGCTCGAACAGGATCATGATGCCGGAGATGAAGTTGGCGAAGATCTCTTGCATGCCGAAGCCCAAGCCTACCGACAGCGCCGCCACCAGCCATTGCAGCTTGTCCCAGCTCACACCCAGGGTGGACAGCGTCGTGACGAAGCCGACGCCGGCGATCACGTAGGACAGCAAGGTCGTGGTGGCATACGCGCTGCCCTGGGCCAGGTTCAGCTTCGACAGCACGAACACTTCCAACAGGCCCGGCAGGTTGCGGGCCAACGCGAAGGTGATACCGATGATGATCAGTGCCCCGAGCATGTCGCCGATGCTGATGGGCACCATGCTCATGTTGGCGCCGGTGCCGCTGGTGTATTCGTAGAGGGTGATGTTGTCCAGGTAGGAGAACACACTGATCAGGTCCGACCAGACCCAGTACAGCGCGGCCATGAAACCGCCCAGCAGGGCCAGGCGGATCAGGCGCAGGGACTGTTCGTTGACCTTTTCGATGTCCAGGGTCGGTTCCTCGACCACCGCTTCGCCGTCGCCGACCTCCTTGGCCGCCTGGCGCTTGGCCAGGGCACGCTGGTAGGCCAGGCGCCGCGCCGCGACCGAGAGGCCACGCACGAAGGTGGCCTCGATCACCAGCCAGAACATCAGTAGGTACAGCGTGTTGATCAAGCGGTCGCTGAGTTTCAGCGCGGTGTAGTAGTAGCCGAAGCAGACGGCGACGAAAAGCGCGATCGGCAATGCGGTGAACAGCACGCCGACGGCCTTGCGGAACAGCGATGTGTTCTTGTGCGTCGGACTGCTGAGCAACAGCCGGCTGAGTAGCCAGGCCATCGAGGCGTAGCAGGTCAGCACCACCGGCATGCCGAGTACGTCATCGGCCAGGGCTGACGGCTGCAACTCCGCCACGGCCACCACGGCCACCAAGGCCAATACCACCAGCCCGAGCCGACGGATCCAGCCCTGGAGAAATTCGACCTGGGGTTTTTCCCAGCGGAAATGCAGCTCGGCAACGCCGCCTGGCGAGAGGATTCGATAGGCGGTGTAAAACACCAGCCAGGCCTGCCCGATCTGTAGCAAGGCCGCGCCGAGGTTGGTGTTCTGGCCGCGGGCGTCGATCTGCAAGGCGTAGCCGCACAAGGCAAGCGCCAGCGCCACCGGCATGGCCAAAAGGATGTTGATCAGGATCGCCTGGGGTGTGTGCCACTGGCTGTCGCGCTTGAAGTGGCCGACATCCTGGTGAACCTTGTTCAGGCGCGCATAGAGATTCTTGCGGCGCCACAGCAGCGCGCCGATCAACAGCGCCAGGGGCAGGAACAGCAGCGGCCGCTGGGTCAGGCCGTCAGCCAGTTCGCTGAGGCTCGAGGCCCAGGGCAGCGAATCGACTTGTTTTTCCAGGCGGGCCGGCACGCCACGCATCCACTCGAAATCCAGCGGTTTGTTGCTGGGAATCCAGAACATCTGTTCTTCAAGGGTGGCCCGCAGATTCTGTGCGGTGCTGAGCAGTTGTTTCTGGTTGAGCTGCAGCGTGATGGACTCGTTGAGCACCGCGCTCAATTCACGGTTCAGGCGGTCCAGCAGGTCGACCCGGGTCAGGGCCAGTTCAAGCAGGGTCTTGCGCAGCTGTGGGGTGACCTGCTCGGAGGGCTGGGACGCCAGCAGGTTGTCGACGTAGGCTGCGGGATTGTTCAGCAATTCACGTTGCTGGCTGACTTCGAACTGATACAGGCGGATGTCGGCGATCTGGTCGGCCAGGTTCTGGTCCAGCTTCAGGCGCGGCAAGGTCTGGCGCTGCTTGTAAAGAATCTTGGAGAGCAGCAGGCTGCCCTTGAGCACGCTGATCTGCTCGTCCAGGGCGGCATCGGTCTGGGTGACGCTGTCCAGCAGTTGCTTGGTCTGCAGGTTCTGCTGGGTGACCTCGTTGAGGCGGTCGGTGCTCTTGAGCAGATAATCGGAAAGCTTGAGGTTGGCCGTGCTTTCGGTCGCCAGCAGGCTGCTGCCGCCGGCTTTCTGCGCTTCGATGGATTGCTGCGTCACCGTTTCCTGGGACTGGGCCAGGCGTTTCTGGTTGATCAGGTTCTGCAGGTCCTGGATTTCCCGCTCCATGCGGTCGATCTTTTCCGAAAGCAGATCGTGCTGGCTATTGCCCAGGTCTTGCAGTTGGCTGTTGCCGGCCAGCTCCTGGCGGCGCAGTGGAATCAGCGCGTTGAGGGCCGCCAGTTCCGCATTGAGCTGGTCGCGCTGCTCGGCGCTCAGCGCCTTGCCCGCATCCCGTCCGGCCTTGAGGATGGCGTTGATCTGCTGGATTCGGGTCTGGCTGGCGGAGATTTCCGCCTGGGCGCGCTCGGGGCGGGTCTGGGCGGTGATGACCAGGCTGTTGGCGTCGGCCAGGGCCTTTTGTAGATCGCTCTGCTGGGTAGAGCGTTCCGTCAGCATTTGCTCTAGCTGGGGAATCGGCAGGTTGGCGTAGCGTTGCGCCACCGGCACCACATTGGTGCCCTTGAGCCGCGCCAGTTCGCGCTGGTTCTCGATGTTCTGTTTGGGCGCGTTGGCCAGTTGCTGCTTGAGGGCGAGCAGTTTCTGTTCGTAGTCGGCCTTGTTGGTCAACTGGGTCAGGGTGTTTTGCAACACGGCCTGCAAGGCTTTCTGGTCGGCTTCCGGGAGCTTGCGGTCGGCGATCTTGTCCAGGCTGGCCTGGACCGAGGTGCTGGTCGGCGGCTCAGCGGCCTGGACCGTGCAGATGGAAAGACCCAGGCCGAGCAGGGCGATGGCGAATAAGGAGCGCAGGGTAGGCATAGAGACCGGTCAAGCAAATGAGAGTGGGAGCAGTTTAGAGGAACAAGCCGGGACCCGGGCGACTTCCTTCGGGGAATCTGACGCCCACTTTGCCAATCTTGTTCCCGTCCATGGCCGCGACGGTCCACAGGGTGTTGTTCCAATCCACCTGGTCGCCAACCACGGGTGCACCGCCGACTTTCTGGGCAATGAAACGGCCCAGGGTCATGTCCGGATCGATGCCGTCCAGCTTCAACCCATACAGCGTGGCAACCGCGGCCAGCTGGGCGTCTCCTTCGAGTACGAAGTCGCCGAAGAAGCGCAAATCCAGGCCCCGTTGCGGTGCCTGGCTGAACAGTTTTCCAAGGGCTGGCAAATCATGTTCATGGCCGATCACGCAGAGCAAATCGTCCACTTCCAGCACCGTACTACCCGACGGATGGAGCAATTGCTGCCCCCGAAACAGGGCCGCGATGCGCGTTCCGTCGGGCATTTTCAAGTCCCGTAGAGGCGAACCGATGCACCACTTTTCCGCACCGAGGCGGTAGATAAACAGTTCCCACTCGCTCGTCACATGTACTTCCAGCGCCGCCCGGGAAATGGGCAGCGGTTCTGGCGGGACGGTCACGTGCAGCAGCTTGGCGACCCAGGGCAGGCTGGTGCCTTGTACCAGCAGTGACACCAGCACGATAAAGAACGCGAGGTTGAAATAGAGCTGCGCGTGAGGCAGGCCGGCCATCAGCGGGAACACCGCTAGGATGATCGGTACGGCGCCCCGCAGGCCGACCCAGGAAATGAAAGCCTTTTCGCGACCATGAAACGCCTTGAACGGCAACAGCCCGACCATGACCGACAGCGGGCGCGCGATCAGGATCATCCACAACGCCAGGCCCATGGCGGGTAAGGCGATGGGCAACAGGTCATGGGGCGTGACCAATAGCCCCAGCACGAGGAACATGCCGATCTGGGCGAGCCAGGCCATGCCGTCGAGCATGTGCAGGATGCCGTGGCGGCTGCGCACCGGGCGATTACCCAGCACGAGGCCGCACAAGTACACCGCCAGGAAGCCGCTGCCGTGCAGGGCGTTGGTCAGGGCGAACACCGCGAGGCCGCCGCTGATGACCAGGATCGGGTAGAGGCCGTTGGCCAGGTTGATGCGGTTGACCAGCTGCAGCATCAACCATCCGCCGCCCAGGCCGATCACCGCGCCGATGCCGAACTCGCGCACCAGATGCCCGAGCAGGCTCCAGTGCAGCCCGGTCTCACCGCTGGCAAGCATGCCGATCAGGGTCACGGTGAGGAACACCGCCATGGGGTCGTTGCTGCCGGACTCGATTTCCAGGGTGGCGCTGACCCGCTCGTTCAGGCCTTTGCCACCGAGCAACGAGAACACCGCAGCGGCGTCGGTAGAGCCAACAATCGCGCCGATCAGCAAGCCTTGGATCAGGTTCAGGTTGAACAACCACGCGGCGGCCATGCCGGTCAGCCCGGTGGTGATCAACACGCCCACAGTGGCCAGCGACAACGCCGGCCACAGTGCCACGCGAAAGCTCGAGACCCGCGTGCGCAACCCACCGTCCAGCAGGATCACCGCCAACGCGAGGTTGCCCACCAGATACGCCGTGGCGTAGTTATCGAAAAGAATACCGGCGCCGTCGACGCCGGCAAGCATGCCCACGGCGAGGATGATCACCAGGATCGGGATGCCCAGGCGCGACGAAAGAGAACTCACCAGAATGCTCGCACCCACCAGCAACGCGCCGATCAAGAACAGGCTGTTGATGGTCGTCGCGGTCAAAGGCAGTACTCCGGGAATCAAGGGACAGGCACAAACTGACCATGCAGTCTGCGTGCCAGCGATTCTAACCTGTTGAAATGTGATGCTGTCAAAAAAGGTTGGGGCATCTTCCTTTTAGCCTTTTACGTGCCAGCCCGTTTCGCAGGAGATTGTGTTTTAGACGCGTTATTTCGTTACTGGATATGGGAAATGTCTAATGACAAACGAACAGCCCCAACGGGCCAAGTCAATGTTGACTCCAGCGGGGCGGCTACTTAGTATCCGCCCGCTATTTTTGGACGCTACTTCTTGCTCGAGGGATCGAACATGTCTCCACCCGCCCATTGGGCGAGGTTGTGCCTGGCTTTGCTGTTGCTGTGCCTTTTTCTCCGCTTTCCCCTGTTTATGCCGCGCCAACCCCCGGCGACACGGACCTGATCCGCGAGCGTCAGAATCGCTTGCTCGAAGAGCAGCGTCGACGCCTCGAAGAACTCAAGGACCTGCCAGGCAAGGAAGCAAAGCCGGTCCAGCCGACAAAACCTGCCGACACCCGTTGTTTTCCCATCAAGACCATCGAGCTCAAGGGCGCCGACGCCTTGTCCGAGCGCGAGCGCCAACGCTTGCTTGCCCCCTACATCAATCAATGCCTGGGTGTGCCGCAGCTTAACGAGTTGCTCAAGACCATTACCGATGCGTACCTGGAAAAGGGCCTGGTCACGAGCCGTGCCTATTTGCCCCAACAGGACTTGTCCAGCGGTCACCTGCAAGTGCTGGTGGTCGAGGGGCGACTTGAGGGCCTGAAGGGCGCCGAGGACAGCGGGCTCTCCGAGCGGGAGCTGGCGATGAGCTTTCCCGGCAAGCCGGGCGATCTGCTCAATCTGCGGGACATCGAGCAAATGGTCGACCAACTGAACCGTTTGCCATCCAACCGTGTGGAGATGGAGTTGGCGCCAGGGCAGAACATCGGCGGCAGTGAAGTGCTGGTCAAGAACACCGCGCAGAAACCCTGGCGCGCCGGCCTGTCACGGCATAACGACGGGCAGAAGAGCACGGGCGAGCAGCAGTGGGGAGCCTCCCTGGACTGGGACAGTCCCTTGGGCCTGGCCGATCAGCTGGCCTTGCGCGGTGGCCACGATGCCATCAGCGATCGTCAGAAGACTTCGCGCAACGCCATGCTCTATTACAACCTGCCCTTTGGCTGGTGGAACCTGAGCTACACCTACAGCGAAAGCGAGTACCGCGCGCTGGGCCAGGCCAAGGGCTTCAACTTCAAGCAAAGCGGCGACAGCCAGAACCATCAGGTGCGCCTGGAGCGGGTGGTGCACCGTGACGCGGTGAGCAAGACCTCCCTGAACACGGGCCTCTCATACCTGCGCACCAACAACTTCATCGAAGACAGCAAGCTCGATGTGAGCAGCAATCGCATCAGCGAGGCGCAGTTCGGCATCAACCATGGACGACGGATCGGCAATGCCTTCGTCAACCTCGACCTGGGCATGCAAAACGGCATCGGTGCCCTCGATGCGCAAGGCGACCACGACCCTGGGCCTGGCGCGCCGGATGCACGCTATCGCAAATACACCGCCACCCTCAGCTACCTGCAAGCCTTCCAGATGTGGGGCGAATCCTTCAGCGTCAGCAGCCTGATGACTGGCCAGCGCAGCGAAGACGCGTTGTTCAGCCCGCAGCGCATGAGCCTCGGCGGGTTGTCTTCGATTCGCGGCTACAAGGACCAGACGCTGGCCGGCGACAGCGGCGGCTACTGGCGCAATGACCTGCGCTGGAGCCGTCCGGTGACGCTGCAATGGCTGCGTCCGGTATTCGCCGAATACGGCACCAGCCTCGGTTACGACCAGGGCGTCATTCGCGGGGATCGCTACAACGGCGATCAGCACGGACGTATGTCGAGCAATTCCCTGGAGTTGTTCGCCCGCGGTGAGAACCTCAGCGCCAGCATCACTTTCGCCCATTCCCTGGAACGTCCAGATGCCCTGACCGAGCGCGAAGCGCCGATCTACTTCCGCCTCGACGTATCCATTTAATTCGCTGCAACGAGACCCGATCATGGACGACCGCCAATACGCCTTCCTGGCCCGCCAGCCTTCTGCTGCCCTGAAAACCCGTGATGCGTTCTGGGGCATGCCCAAGCGCGGCCTGGCGTTCCTGTTGGCCAACGTTATGTTCTGGCAACCGCTGTGGGCCCAGGCCGACGGCATCGTCGTCAGCGCGCCGGGCACCAGTCTCGGCAAGGCGGGCAACGGCGTGCCCATCGTCAACATCGCCAAGCCCAACGGCAGCGGCCTGTCCCACAACAAATTCATCGACTACAACGTCGGCAGCAATGGCGTGATCCTCAACAACGCCACCAACCCCGCCCAACCCACGCAACTGGGCGGGATCATCCTCGGCAACCCGAACCTCAAGGGCACGGCGGCCAAAGTCATTCTCAACGAGGTCAACGGCGGCAACCCCAGCCAGTTGCGCGGCTACACCGAAGTGGCGGGACAGTCGGCCCACGTCATCGTCGCGAACCCGTATGGCATCACCTGTAACGGCTGCGGCTTCATCAATACGCCAAAAGCGACCCTGACCACGGGCAAGCCGATCATCGAAAACGGCCAGTTGAGCCGCTATCAAGTGGATCAGGGCAGCGTCGCCATTGAAGGCGCGGGCCTGAACGCGAACAACGTCGACCGTTTCGAAATCATCACCCGCAGCGCCAAGATCAACGCCGAGATCCAGGCGAAGAGTCTGACCATCGTTGCCGGGCGCAACGACGTCAACGCCGACACGTTGAGCGCCACCGCCCGCGCCGATGACGGCAGCGCCAAGCCGGAATTGGCCATCGACTCCTCGGCGCTGGGCGGCATGTACGCCGGCGCGATCAAACTGGTGGGCACCGAGGCCGGTGTCGGGGTGAAGCTGGACGGCAAGATGGTTGCCAGTGGCGGGGATATCCAGCTTGATGCGAATGGGCATTTGAGCCTGGCCGAGACGGCGGCTGCCGGAGCGGTCGATATCCAGGCCAAAAGCCTCGAAGCCCGGGAGCAGGTGTACGCCGGTACCCGGCTCGAAGTTAGAACCCAGGGTGACCTGACCAGCCGGAAAAACCTGGTGGCGCGCGACAGCATTCACCTGGACAGCGGCGGGACGCTGACCAACAACGGCATTGTCGAGGCCGGGGTCAACGCCGATAACAGCCGCAATACCGTGGGCGATGTCACGCTCAAGGCTAAACAACTGAGCAATGGCGGCAGCACCGTCATTGCCAGTCGTGACCTGGCTGTCACCACCAGCGCCGCGCTGAACAACCAGGGCGGTACGCTCAGTGGGCAGGGCAAGACCACGGTCGTCGCCGACGTTGTGGATAACCGCAACAAAGGCCGAATCCTCGGCAACACCGAGCTGCACCTGACGGCCAATCGGGCGCTGAACAGCCAGGGTGGACTGATCAATAGCCAAGGCATTCTGACCGCAAACCTGGGCCGGCTGGAAAACAGCGCCGGCGAGTTGTCCAGCCTGAACAGCGCGACCCTGGTCCTCGGCAGCCTGGACAACCTGACCGGCCTGGTCATGGCCGGCAACAACCTCGACATCACCAACACGGGGGCGATCAACAACCAGGGCGGCGAGCTTTCCAGCCAAGGTGTCATGAGCGTGCGCACCGGCAGCTTGGACAACCGCAACAAGGGCACCGTCGCCGCCAATGGCAACCTGTTGATCCGAGCGGCAAGCAAGGTCGACAACGCCAACGCGGGCCTGATCGCCAGCCGTGCCGCCGGTGTCGAACTCCATGCCGGCAACCTGGATAACGCCAAGGGCGCGCTGCAAGGCAACGGCCTGACGATCGTGGACGTCACGGGCGATATCGATAACCAGGGCGGCAGCATCATCGCCCAGGAAGCCAACCTGAGTATCTTCGCGACGAATCTGGACAACCGTGGCGGCGTGCTCGCCAGCGTCAAGGCCACGCTGGAGGCACGAGCGACCGGCGTACTTAGGAACGGTTATGACCTGAATCGCCAAGGCGGCACGATTCAGGCCCAAGGGCTCAATCTCCAAGCCGTGGCCGGATTGTTCAACGATGGCGGACGCATCGCCGCGCAAGCGGGCGATGTCGTGATCAACAATGCCGGTGCGGATATCGATAACCGTAACGGCGGTATTTACGCCACCGGCAAGGTCCAGGTCATCGGTCGAGATCTGGACAACAGCAACGGCGGGCAAGTCAGCGCCAGTCTCATCGACTTTGACCTTTCGGGGGCACTGAACAACAACGCAGGCATCATCGAAAGCCAGGACAGCCTGGACATCCTCGCCGCCAGCCTGAGCAACCAGCAAGGCCAACTGCGTACCCTGGGCAAGAACAGCACCACCACGTTCAACGTTGCAGGCCTGTTCGACAACATCGACGGCACCCTGGAAACCGCCAGCCAGGACGTGGGCCTGAAAACCGGCAGCATTCAGAACGTGGGTGGCAAGCTGTTGCACACGGGCCTGGGTTTGTTCGGTATCAGCCAGGCCAACCTGGGGCAGGCCGGTGGCCGCCTGGTGACCTACGGCAACTTGAACGTGAAGGCGGACCGCTGGACCAACACCACAGCGATCCAGGCCGGGCACCTGGTGATCGACGTCGACCAGTTGACCCAGACCGCTACGGGCCAGTTGCTCAGCACTGATGGAATGGTGGGGCGTGGCAACAATTGGCGCGTTGACGGCCTGATCGGCAGCGACGGGGCGATCGACCTGCAACTGACCGGCGCCTATGCAGGCAACGGTCGCTTGAGCAGTCTCGGTACCCTGGGCCTCAAGGCGGCACTGATCAATCTGGAGCAAAACGGCAGTATCGCTGGCGGTGGCAACACAACCGTCGTGGTCGATGGCATCCTCAACAGCTACGGTCGGCTGACCTCGGCGGCGGACCTGAGCGTCACGGCCGCCACGCTCAACAACTACGGCACGCTGGGCAGTGCCGGTGCGCTTGGCGTATCGACCGGCGACCTGCTCAACGAACACGGATTGATCTTCAGCGGCGGCAACACCAGCCTGCGCGTCAATAGCCTGACCAACCGCTATGCCGATATCTATAGCCTGGGTGATCTGAGCATCGATCGCGACGGCCTCGGCACCCGTGCCAGCCGCATTCTCAACAGCTCTGGCACGCTGCAGAGCGACGGCAACATGCGCCTGGCGGCCAGCACCATCGACAATGTCCGCGAGGTCTTGGCCATCAATGACGCAGGCATCTACACCGCCTCGATCAGGGAAGTGGCCTGCATCCCAGGTGATTGCGACGGCCCCAAGCAAAACCACGTCTGGCAGATCATCCAGCGCGACAAGTTCGAAGTCACCGCGGCCAGCGCCGCCTCCAGCATCACCACCGGCGGCAACCTGAATATCCAGGGCGACACTCTGACCAACCGGAGCAGCAGCATCGGCGTCGGCGGCGCATTGACCGCCAATCTCGTCAGCCTGGACAACATCGGCATCGAGACTGGCGAGATCGAAACCTCGCGCACCTTCAGGTCCCAACGCACGCGCCGCCCGGGTAGCTGGCGCGCAGACGCCAATGACTTCACCAACAAATACTGGTTGCAGAGCCCAGGCTACAACGCCAATGACCTGAGCGGTCTTGAAGCGGCGATGAGCCATTTTATAGGCAGAACCGAACGTGAGCTGACGCAGTTCCGTACTCATACAACCACCACCGACAGCCAAACCTATGCCGCGATTATCCAGGCCGGTGGCGCCATCGACATTCCTACCCAAGGCGACCTCAACAGCGGCGTCGTGCGTGGCGGCTACAACTACGTCGGCGCCGGCCCGCGTACCGACACCGAGGCCGACAACGCCTTCTCGACCCGCATCAGCGTCAATCGGCAACTCCCGCCGAGCCTGACCCAGCAACAGGTCGATCCACTGGCCCTGCCGGGCTTCGACTTGCCCACCGGGCAAAACGGCCTGTTCCGCATGAGCGGCGACGGCTCGACCACGCCAACCCAAGGTGCGGGGCTGACGCAAGTGCGTGGCCTGCCGGACCGCTCGTGCCAGGCCAACCCGCAAAAATACCTGATCGAGACCAACCCGGCGCTGACCGACATGCGCCGCTTCATGAGCTCGGATTACCTGCTGTCGAATCTGGGCTACGACCCGGACACCGCCGCCAAGCGTCTGGGCGATGGTTTCTACGAGCAACGCCTGATCCAGCAAGCCGTGATCGCCCGAACCGGCCAGCGCTTCCTCGACGGCCAGACCTCCGACGACGGCATGTTCAAGTACCTGATGAACAACGCCATCGCCAGCAAGGACAGTCTGAACCTGTCCCTGGGCGTCAGCCTGACCGCCGAACAGGTTGCGGCCCTGACCCATGACATCGTCTGGATGGAAACTCGGACGGTGAATAACGAGCAGGTGCTGGTGCCGGTGCTGTATCTGGCCCAGGCGAACCATCGTCTGGCGCCGAATGGTGCGCTGATTCAGGGCTCAGACGTCAGCCTGATTGCGGGTAAGAACCTGAACAATGCGGGCACCTTGCGAGCGTCCAGCAACCTGAGGGCGACGGCGGGCGACAGCTTGGTCAACAGTGGGTTGATGGAAGCGGGTGGTCGGCTGGATGCGTTGGCGAGTAAGGATCTTACTAACCGGGCTGGCGGGGTTATCGCCGGGCGTGACGTGAGTGTTGTTGCCGTTGCCGGTGATTTGACCAATGAACGCACCATCACCCGGCATGCCAGCAGCACGGGCTACAAGACCGAGCAACGTGACTTTGCCGACAGCGGGGCGCGGATCGAGGCGAGTCATGACCTGAGCGCGGGCGCTGGGCGGGATATCGCCAATGTTGGTGGTGTGCTCAAGAGTGGTAACGACACCACATTGCGCGCAGCCCGAAATATGAACATCACCTCTGCCGAGCAGGTGGAAAGCAATACGATGGGGAGCAGGCACCGGGACCAAACCATCACCCAAAATGGTTCCAGCGTTACCTCAGGCCGGGAATTGCAGGTGACGGCCGGGCAGGATCTGCGCGTCGTCGCCAGCAACGTCATCGCCCAAAGCGCCCTGGCGCTGGGTGCAGGGCGTGATATCGCCATCGCGTCTGCCGCGAACGAAAGCCATCGTTCGTCCCAGAGCAAGAAAGTCAAAAGCAGCGGCGATCTGGTTCGCCAGCAGTCGTCAATCATCCAGTCGGGTGGTGATCTCCGCGCCCAGGCGGGGCAAGACCTGAGCCTGGTTGCCAGCCAACTGAAAGCGACCGGGAATGTTGGACTCGACGCTACGCGGGACATCAGCCTGTTGTCCGCAAAGGACGAAGCCGCAGAGTTCTATTCGAAGAAAAGCAAAGGCTCGTTTGGCCGCAAAAAAAGCGAACAAAGGGAAAGCTACCACAGCACCAACGTTGAGTCAGTGGTGGAGGCGGGGCAAGACCTGACGGTCAACACCAGCCAAGCGGCCAGTGGCGGTGTCACGTTGGATGGCGGTCGCAACGTTACGGTGATCGGCAGCCAGTTGAACGCCGGCAATGACCTCATAATGGGGGCCACCGGTGATGTTGCAGTGCTCTCGGGGATCGAAGAACACGGGTCCTACAGCAAGAAAACCAAATCGGGTTTCCTCGGCTTGTCCAAGAGCGGCAAAAGCGAGCTGAAAACCACGGCCTCCCAAGTGGCCAGCAAGCTGGAAGCAGGCAACGATGTGGTGCTGGTCGCCGGCAACGACTTGCGTTTGCGCGCCAGCGAAACCACTGCCGGTAATGACGTAGAACTGCGTGCGGGCCTGGTCAAGGACAGCGCCGATATCAACCTCGTCGCGGCCAATGACGCCGCTTACAGCCACAGCGAGCAGTACAAGAAGAAAACCGGACTCTCGGTCTCGGGGGGCTTCCTGTCGTTCGCCTCGGCCAAGGAGTCGGGCCGGATCGCGCAACGCAGTACCAGCGTCGGCAGCCAAGTGACGGCTGATCGTGATGCGACCTTGCAGGCTGAGCGCGATATCAATCTTGTGGGCAGCGGGATCGAGGCTGGGCGTAATGTCAGCCTGAATGCCGGGCGTGATGTGAATGTCCTGGCGGCGCAGAACAGCCGTTCCGAGCGGGATTGGGAGAAGAAAAAGCAGGCTGGGATCGGTGTTTCTTCGGATGCTAATGGCATCAGTTTTTTTGCGGGTTCCGATAGCGTCAAGGAAAAGAATCGCCTGGAGCAGCAAACCGCTGCCGCAAGCCAAATCAGCGCAGGGCAAGACCTTGCCGTCAACGCTCAGCGCGATATCAACCAGACCGGTTCCGATCTGCGTGCCACCCGTGACATCGGCTTCACGGCAGGACGCAATATCAACATTGATGCGGCGCGTGAAACCCTACTGACCGAGCAGGAACGTGAAGCCAGCCGTAGTGGGCTCGGCATTTCGTTCAATCATAACTACGGCAACACCAAGAATGCGGTCAGCGGCGCAGGGAAAGGCGAGAACGGCGTCAGCAAGGCGTCCAGCACCCTTAAAGGTGTTGATGCCGTTGCCCAATTCGTCAACGGACCGACCGTCGACGTCAAGTTCGGCAACAGCACGCAAACCAGTAACCAGCAGGTCATTGAGCAGACCAATCGCGCGTCGACGTTCGATGCGGGCAACGACCTGAATCTCGACGCCGGTAACGACGTCACGGTCAAAGGTGGTCAGCTAAAGGCCGGGCGGGATATCAATGTCAAAGGTCGCGACGTCACGCTGGATGTGGCGAAAGGAAGTGTCAGCCAGGAAAGCACTTATCGCCAAAGCTGGAGCGGGATTCATGGTGGCACCAGTGGTGGCTTCAAGCTAGGCGTCGGTGGCAGCTACGGCGTTGCCACCGAGGACGGGGTCTACGGCAGTTCGACTGGCACCCAGGTGGACGCTGGCAGGGATTTCAACGTGGACGCCCGCCGCGACATCAACTTGGTAGGCACTCAAGTCAAGGCTGGGCGAGATATTGCGCTCGATGCAGGTAATGAGCTGAACATCCGGTCGGCGCAAAACGCCAGCGACAGTGAGAGCAATCGACACAACGGTGGTGGCGAGGCGGGCCTGACGTTCGGTTCCCAAGGCGTAGGTGTCTACGTCAGCGTGAACATCGGCAAGGGCAATCTCGATCGCGAAGGTAACCGCCAGCAAGAAGCCTACCTCTACGCGGGCAACCGCCTGGGCTTCACCAGTGGCAAAGACACCAACATCAGTGGTGCCACCCTGCGCGGCGACGAGGTCGTTGGCCGTGTCGGCGGTGATCTGAACATCTCCTCGGCGCCTGACACCGGCGAAGTCAAAGGCAAAGAGTTCGACCTCAGCGTCACAGCGACCTTTGGTCCAGGGGCCGGCGTCAGCGGCTCTGTGGGGTATGGACAGACAACCGGTGAGACAAATTGGGTCGAGCAGCAGACCAGCATCACCGGCAAAAACAAGGTCGACATCCGCACCGAGGATCACACCCAGCTGGACGGTGCTTTGATCGCTGCCGATAACGGCAACCTCAAACTGGATACCGGGACCCTGGGCTTCAGCGACATCGCCGGCAAGGACAAGGAACACGGTTATTACCTGAACGTCGGTGGCAGCTATTACCAGAGCGGCGGCGGCGCCCAGGACAGCAGTCAGGTCGGTAAAGGCGAGAAGGATAAGAACGGCTGGAGCATCAGCGGTTGGGAGTATGAGAAGGATCGTCAGCAGACCGTCCGCGCCACCGTTGGGGCTGGCGAAGTTGTGGTGCGCAATGATTCTAAAACCGGGGTTGATTCGACAGTTGGGCTCAATCGGGATGTGAGCAAGGCCTACGAAATTACCAGGGATGATGAGTCTCGGACCGACTTGTACGTCACCAAATCCTCGGTGGACGCGGTGATGGATACCTCTGGGACGGTGCAGGCTTGGAAGAACAGCATCAAAAGCTATCCCGATAGCAGCGTGAAAGCCTATGAGGATGCTCTCAAGCTGGTCAATGGGCCGGTGGAGGCCACCAAGCAGATCTGGACCAACATCCAGGCTCAGCGGGTTTCAATTGATGAGGTGCCTGCTTCCGCTAGGGCTGCGTTGGGGGATGAGGTTGCGCTGAATGTTGCGAAGAACCTGGTTCGCAATGATAAGGACGCAGGTGCTATCAAGGATCTGAAGCCTGAGGATGTAGCCGCTATCCAAAGCTTCGCGAAGAGATTTGCAGACTTCGCCAAGCTGCAAGAAAGCTGCGATGCCAAGGGGGGGTGTGCATCAAATGATTCGCAGAAAAAGCCTCTCACTCGGGCTTGGTACACGGATACCGATGGCACCCTAAAGTGGAGGATGGTCGAAGACGTACGGGTGGATACGCCGGGTAGAAAGCTGCTGCAAGAAACCGCGCGATTGCAGACGTACTTGGACGGTCTCCCAGTAGCGCAAGCGCAGCTCTTGGGTCTGGGGATCCAGGCAGTTATGGGACCCGCCAAAATGGCGGTCGGTCTCGCCGGGAACGTGGTGGTCGACAAGCTGTTTGGCGACAAAATCGCTGCGGCAAAAGATTCAATATCGAAATCGATTGCAAGCGAACTCAGTGACAAAGATAAGGCTGATCTGGAGATTAGCGATAATCTCTTCAAGATTCGCCACGAGCAGGGCCGGGATAAACAGTCTGGAGATGTGTACGTTCGTGGCGCAACGACGCTGCTGAATATCGCCTTGGGGACTGTCGGGAATGCTGCGGGATCTGCGGCGGGTAAGGTCGTCGGGATTGTAGGTAAGGGGCCTTCA
This sequence comes from Pseudomonas sp. E102, assembly GCF_052660185.1. Taxonomy (NCBI): domain Bacteria; kingdom Pseudomonadati; phylum Pseudomonadota; class Gammaproteobacteria; order Pseudomonadales; family Pseudomonadaceae; genus Pseudomonas; species Pseudomonas sp. E102. The sequence continues at coordinate 4,429,171 of NZ_CP084025.1, read as the reverse complement.
GATGGTATAACGAAGGGGGCTGATGGGCCGGGGCTTGGTCGGGGAGATCCTGATTGGGATAAGAAATTTGGGGAGAATCCGCCGAAGGGGTGGCTGGAAACAGGGGGTGCAAAAGCGACTGTAAATGTGAGGTCGGCTAGTTTTGCTGATGAAGCAAAGCTGATTGGTCACTTTGAAAAACACGGTGCTGAATTTGGGGTAAAGTCGTCTATCGAATATTTGCAGGTGGGCAAGGGCATTATGCAAGGCGGGGATAAGGTTCAGTATCTGTACAAGGGCGAAATGCGAACTGGCTACGTGCAGTTCATGGGTAATTCGTCCAGTGGAGATGCGAAGTATGGATTTGTAGGAACTAATTCTGATGGTGCCATCACTACAATCCATGTGGAAAGTGGTAAGAGTTTTTGGAAGATGTTGAATGGTGACCCTAAAGATAAAACTATAAGGCCTGTACCATGATTTATTCAGTGCTTGTTGATGGCATCAATCCTGAAATAGAAGAGGAAGTCTCGATTGTTGTATGTGGTCAGCGGCTTACCTGCTTTGCAAGCTATCTTCCCTATCAGCTTGAGATAGGGCGAGTGTATCGGGCAGAATTGTTGCCCATGGTTTTTGGTGAGTATATTGTTCAAGAGAATTCTCATGTCACACCCTCAGTCCTTAGGGAAGGTCCAGGCTATTCATACAGAATTATCGGCGAGTTGAGGGGTGGTTGTTTGTGCTGTAGTGGGTTGACCTTCTGTGATGAGATTTTTCTGGCGGATTTTGGTTTTCTTGAGGGGAAGCTGATTTCATGGCGGGTCGATAGGTTAGACATTTCGTTTGTCTGAGTTTCCTTTGGGGCAAAAGGAACAGTAGATATAGGCAAGGGAGTTACAGGCCGTACTCAGTTAGACCCTACAGAAATTTCTTTCTCCCAAGCGACTGTTGCGTATCAAAAGAAAAACTCCACTCTAAATTACGATGGCCTTGTTCGGTCTATGAAAAAGAATGGATGGCAAGGAGAGCCTGTCAGGATGCCTGATGGCGCACCAACAAGTGTTGATAACAATCGCATACTTGCCGCGCGCGAGGCGGGGATTAAAGTTGAAGCGAATGTCAGGAATTATAATGACCCAATATCAGACGATCAGGCTCGTAGATTTATACTGAATGGTCAGGTTCCTAAGACTTGGGGAGAGGCTGTGGAGTTTCGGGTGAGGAAACAAGGCCAGATGCCTGGGGTGGATAAAAGCTGGGCAGAGAAGTTTCCGAGTGGATCTATTTATGATCCTGAGGTTAGGATGTGATGAAGATGCAGGAGAGGTTTTGTACTTATTCTGTCGATCAATTGCCTGCTGGCTTTAAATATCCCAGTAGATATTTGGACTTTGCCAAATCTATTGGTCTGCCTAAAGATTTTTCCTGGTGGTTTGACGATGCGAGCACGGAAGGCGGTCAGTTGTCGTGGAAATTGCGGGGGAGTTATGGTGAGTGGGTGGGTTTAGAAGGAAGAAATCTAATACCCTTTGCTCAGCTAAATGATGATGCTGCTTTTTTTGATGGTGATGATTTAAGTGGCGATCCCAAGGTTGTCGTTATTGATCTAGGTAACAAAGAGCGAGTTTATGAGCTGCCGAGCTTTGAGGCTTGGCTCCACGATGTTCTCCAGGGCTGATTTTGAAAAGGCGTGTATTTTTGTTTAGGAATGGTCTGAAATAGCCGGATATTTTCCGACTATTTGAGCCGTCAGTCAGCTTGCAGACCATATTCGTACAAGAATTTTTCTGGCACATGACTAGTTAACCAAACCCCATTCTCAGCCTGAAAGAACTTGAAGCCCTGTTGGTGCATCCGCAGGGCCTCAATCTTTAGTACTACAGGCTTTCCATAGCGCTGCCCGACAGCAATAGCCGTTGGTATGTCTTGCGACAGGTGTACATGGTGGCGAGCGCCTGCGATCAACCCTTGCTGCCGGATCGACTCCAGGAAACGTGTGGCGGTGCCGTGGTAGAGAAACTCTGGTGGCTCTTTCTCTACGTGCTGAAGGCTCATGTTGGCAGTTGAGTGGCCCTGTACGGCGCGAATGCGCAGGCCATCAACCGAGAGACTGAAGCGCTTTTTATCGCTGCTGCTGACGACTGCTTGAATAAGGGCAATATCCAATGTCCGCCCGTCTTTAGCCGCGCCTGCGATCAATGCATCAATATCTGCCCAGCCTTCGTTATTTAGGTGCAAGCCGATAGCTTGTGGCTCATGCCTGAGAATATAACTAAGAAACTTGCTGGTTTCGTTGAGTTGCTTGGTATCCATGTTTTCCATAGTTCCTGATTTATATCTTTCGGAAATTTACCAACTGCTCACCACCTTGCCATAGTCTGTAGCCCGTTTTTTCTCAGTCGCTGCTTTCCCTTAGTCGCCAGCCGCTTTGCCAGGATCGGCCTGCGGTACAAAGAAACGCCAGGTCTGGTGTTTAAGGATCATGGCGTCGAGCAGGGACAGTATCAAACGACGCTCTTCCTCGTCCATCTGCGCCACGGCCTCGAACTTCAGCTTCAGTTCGTCTTGGGGTTTGCGCTCGCCTTGCTCGAACACCAGCCAGTCTGTGACCACGTTAAACGCGGTGGCCACCTCCTTCAGAATCTCCAGCGACGCTTGGGCCTCGCCCGATTCGTAGCGTTTGACCTGGGTGATGTGAATACCCACGGTCTCGGCCATTTGCTGCTGGGTCAGGCCGTGTTGTTTGCGTAGCTGCAAGAAGCGCTCAGTGAAGCCCATCCAGAACAAGCCCTGGTGGCGGTCGATGCCTGGTATTTTCTGAGAAAGGGGACATGGGAAAGGGGATTTATTTAAAGGAAAGGTGTGTCCCGTCCTGAATAAGGTTTACACCTTCTGATCTGCTTTTCAGGTGGACGTAATGGAATCAGTAAAAAGGCGCAGTCAGTGAGACTACACGCTGACCTTCAAATTATCGGTGGTGAAAGCCATCGCTCTGTTGGTTAAATAAATCTGTCCCTTTTCTGGTCCCTTTTCTGCAAAAAATAGAAATCGACGTCAAGCGATTGCAGCAGGATATAGATTCTGGTGTATTGCCAGACACAAAGTTTTTGAGCAATCGTGAGGTCGTTGCTGAGCTTCAGGCTAGGGTAAATGCCGCGCGGAATAAATACACAAGCAACCCCAGCACAAAAAATGAGACTTCATTGAGCAGGGCGGAGTCAGACCTAGTGAACGTAATGCGTGATGGTAAGTGCCTGATCAAGGGTTGTGTACCGGCCGGCTATATTAAATTCATTCAGAAATAGGGTTCATTGTGGATCGGAAAACCTATGACCTACTCCACGGCATACCGGATCATGCTGATTATGCCGCCGAGGCGGGTGAGTTGGATGCCAAAGATATACCGCAGGAAAGAATGACCGCGGTGTTGGATTTGCTCTGCAATTCAGATGACGATGTTGTGCGCTTCGAAGCTGCAAAGTTGTTGACTAGCTGGGGGATTTTCGAGGGTCTGGTTGCATTAAGCGAAAGCATGGAAAAGCCGGAGCTTATCAAAAACACGTATCCTCACAGGTTGCATGGATACGATGACACTTATCGCCAGATCCTCATGGCTGTAACCATGTACTTCGCAAATATGGTCGACAGGGGACAAAGGGAAGCCGCTAGGGCTCAAGTTTTTTTACCACTGTCTACTATCATCGAGTTGGCAGGAACGGAACCCTTTGAGATATCTGACGCTTTTGCCTTTTTAAGGCGTGAGCGGTATCTGGAGTACATCCCGCTTGTTAAACAACACCTCAACTCGATAATAGATCGCCCCGAAATACATCAATGGAAAATCTACGATGCTATGGAGTTTCTGATGGGGGTTGAGCCAGAATTCGTTATGTCTCTGCTGCAACTGAGAAACAAGAGCATCGAAGATTTTATGCCGCGGCAACGTAGCTGATTTAAGCGAGGCGTCGATGGCAGCAGAGCGGTGCAGCTTGTTTGATAAGCGAAGGGGGGCGTGACATACCTATAGCGACGCGAGGACTGCTTTGCAGCCCAGCGGGAGCAAGCTCCCTCGCCACGGGAGCCGGTTGACTGGTCAGCTGGTGGAGGTTACAGCGGGCACCACGGGTCTCCCCCGTTTGCGCTTTCCAGGATTTTTGAAAAGTTTCGCGCAAATCCCCAGCCTGAGGCCACGGCGGTCATGGTGGTTGCGCAGGCGGGGTTCTTTTGCGAGACGATCACGTTCATATAGAACTGGCTTCCGTAGATCGTTGGCGCCCACAGCACCATGTCGCTTCTTTCGGCGTTCCGGTCGACTTTCAATTGAATGGTGTTGACGAGTCTTGCGCCGGTGTTGAGCTCGGTCACTTGGGGATGGAAGCAGTGGTTCAGGTAGCGTTGCACGCGTTCTTCCACCAGCGCCCGCTCTTGCGTCAGGCAATATTCGGGGCTGGTTGTGCCGGTGTTCAACAGCACATCCTTGGTATATGGATGCAGCGAGCAGCCGCTCAGTAATAGAAAAACGATTCCTGTAAATCCCTTGTACAAATTCAAGCTCCTTTGAGATACGGCGGGTTGCCAAAGCGGATTGCCGCAAGGCGGCGGGCGGGACTATACGCAATTTTTTTCGGTGTGGAAGGGCTGGATGGGGCTCGTTGTAGGAATCGACTGAAAGATATTCCCCATTGACTTGCAGGACATTTCCTAGAAAATTCCAGCCTCTTGCGCCTGCCGGTTTCGGTGCCTAGTCTGTGCTCACCGCTGCCAATCAGCGGTCGGGTTTAGCAGCTCGGAGTCACGTTAGGCGCATGGCAACTGCCATTCAGTGCGGGCATTTTTATGCTCGAATTCTTATGGCGGCTGTGCGCAGGGCATCCTCGGGTGCGCCGGTTTCCTAACGTACCGGTCTGCTAACCTGCGCGCGGCTGCCACCTATTCGTTTAGCAGCGAACGTGGCGGCTCTCACTTACGTTAGGAGCATTCCATGGACAAACTCATCCCAGACCCACCAATCCCGCCTCTAGACCATGCTGCCGACGCCCACGCCGAGCGTCTCATCGATTCCTTTCTGAATCCCAAATCCGCCCAGCCTGAGGAGAAACCCTCCTCGGACCCGCTATTCACCGTCGTGGAGGGCGTCGATGCCGAAAGCCTGTTGGCCAACCTCAGCGAAACCCTGGCCTCGGCCAGCGCGATGGCGGGCGATCTGGCGTTCGACCTGGACGGCTCGCGACGACACGTTGCATTGGGGCTGCAACAGTTGATCGAACTAGGGGAGCTGTTGGCGAACCGGGCGTTGGATGTCGTCGATCCCAGGTAGAGGCCTTGGGTTTGATCGAGAACACTGTGGCGAGGGAGCTTGCTCCCGCTCGGCTGCGAAGCAGTCGTCGCTTTCGAGGATGGGGCCGCTACGCGGCCCAGCGGGAGCAAGCTCCCTCGCCACAAAAGCTGGATTGTTGATCACCCATGGTCGGTGGGGAATCAACCGATGCGCGGGTTAAAGGCTGAACCGCCCAACCATGCTGTTCAAATCCACCGCCAGGCGCGACAGTTCGGCGCTGGCGGCACTGGTCTGATTCGCACCGGTGGCCGTCTGCACCGACAGGTCGCGGATGTTCACCAGGTTGCGGTCCACTTCGCGGGCCACCTGGGCCTGTTCTTCGGCGGCGCTGGCGATGACCAGGTTGCGTTCGTTGATCTCGACGATGGCGGTGTTGATGGTGTCGAGGGACATGCCGGCGCCGCGGGCGATGTTCAGTGTCGATTCGGCGCGTTCGGTGCTGTTGCGCATCGAGTCCACTGCCTGTTCGGTGCCGCTCTGGATGCTGCCGATCATGCGTTCGATCTCGCTGGTCGACTGCTGGGTGCGGTGGGCCAAGGCGCGGACTTCGTCGGCGACCACGGCGAAACCACGACCGGCTTCACCGGCACGGGCAGCTTCGATGGCGGCGTTCAGGGCCAGCAGGTTGGTCTGGTCGGCCAGACCGCGGATCACGTCGAGCACCTTGCCGATGTCTCGCGACTCATCGGCCAGGTTGCCGATCAGCGTGGCGGTGCTCTGGACGTCGGCGCTCATGCGCTCGATGGCACCGACGGTTTCCTGCACCAGGTCGCGACCGTCGCCAGCGGACGTGGTGGCGTGTTTCGACGCTTCCGACGTGCTGACCGCGTTGCGGGCAACTTCTTCCACGGCGCTGGTCATCTCGTTGACCGCGGTGGCGGCTTGTTCGATTTCGTTGTTCTGCTGGGTCAGCCCACGGGCGCTTTCGTCGGTGACGCTGTTGAGCTCTTCGGCGGCGGAGGCCAATTGCGTGGCCGAGCCGGAGATCCGTTGCAGGGTGTCGCGCAGTTTTTCCTGCATGGTCGACATCGCCCGCAGCAGTCGGCCAGCCTCGTCGCTGCCGTCAACGGTGATCGGCCGGGTCAGGTTGCCCTTGGCGATTTCTTCGGCGGCATCCAACGCGTTGGCGATCGGCTTGGTGATGCTGTTGGTCAGCAGCCAGGCGAACAGCAGGGTCAGGCCGGTGGCGATGGCCAGAAGGGTGACGACCCAGATGAAGGCTGTGGAATATTGCTGTGCCGCGTTTTTGTTGAATGCTTCCGCTTGCTGGTTGTTGATGTCCGACAGGCGAGCGAGCGCTGCGTTGATAGCGTCGGAGTTGCTCGTCAACTCAGCGTTGAGCAGCGCTTGCAGTTCGTTGAGCTGATTGTTGCGCGACAGGGTTTTCATCCGCTCTTCGAGCTGACGGTACTGATTGAGCAGCTGCGTGAGTTGCTCATACGCGGCCCGTTCTTCAGGCGCACTGATGAGTTTCTCATAAGTCATCTGGGCGGCGCGGACCTGCTGGTTGCGTTGCTCGAACAGGTCCAGCGTTTTTTGCTGGGTATCCGCTTCGCGGTTGATCAGCAGGCGATAGGACAACACGCGCAGGCGCAGGGTGAGCTGGGTGACGTCATTCAGTGCTTTGATACTGGGCACGCTGTTCTGAGCGATGTTTTCGCCGGACACGCGAATCTTGCTCATCTGGCTCAAGGCAAACACGCCGAGGGCCAGCATCAGGGCGCCGATCAGGGCAAACCCCAGGAACGCCCGCGGCGCGATGTTCATATTACGTAGGGACATGGAAGTTACCGTGAAGAAGCGCGTCCGTGCGGGGCTGTGACTGGTTTCAATGACTTATCGGTCTTGCGACTGAAGTCTTGAGGGCGCTGCGTGCTTTTGTCGCACTCCACCGGCAACGGCGCGACGAAGGGTCGGAACCAGATTCCTTGTTCGCAGTCTCTACAGCTCGCCAGTGGTGCGCCGCTGTTCTCTGAGTCGTGGCGTTGACGATGACTTTTCTTTATCGTACGCGCCCCTTGAAAAACCCTGGAAATCAATATGTTGGAAACATCCCTCAGCCAGCTGGAGCAATTGGTCAACGACCTGGTGCAACAGAACCGTCACCTCGCCGGCCTGAATGAAACCCTGGGCGCCGAACTGGCGAAGGCCAAGGATGAAAACGAAAGTCTGCAATTGAGCCTGATGGAGCAGGAAGAACTCCACGGCACCACCACCGCCCGGATCCAGGCGCTGATCGAGCGCGCCAGCACCGCAACGGCCAGCGCATGAGTCAACGTGTCGATGGGGTGACAGTCGTCTCGATTCTCGGGGAGGACTATTCGATCAAGGCGCCGGCCGGGCAGGAGCAAGCGTTGCTGGACGCTGCTTCGATGCTCAAGGCGGCCCTGGCCGATACCAAGCGTAAATACCCGACCTTGATCGGTGATCGCCTGCTGGTATTGGCGGCCATGAATTTGTGTTCGCAACAGATCGAAATGCAGAAGCAGCATCGGGCGGAACTCGACCGTTACCAGGAGCAGGTCAGCGCCACGGTCGAAGTGATCTCCAAGACGATTCAGCAGGCCTGAGGCCACGGTCCGGCTTATAAGCGGCGTTGCCCGCACTTAAGTCATCGCGAGCAGGCTCGCTCCCACATGGGGGCTAAGTGAACACGAAACTGCGTTCACCGCCGATCATTGTGGGAGAGAGGCTGCTCGCGATTGGATGTCAGCCGCGCTACAGGCGCTGGCTCAGAACCATTCATCCCGCATTCCCAGGCAGGTGTCATCCCGCGCTTCGAGCAGCGTCAGCTCATGCTGGCAACCCGGCACTTCCCAGGTCAGGAAGTAGCGCGCCGCTTGCAGCTTGCCTTGATAGAAGTCGACGTCCGTCGCGTTCCCCTTGGCCAAGCCCTCCTCGGCACGAATCGCCTGTTCCAGCCAGCGCCAGCCGATCACCATGTGCCCAAACACTTTTAGGTACAGCGCCGAATTGGCCAGGCTATCGTTGACCTTGCCTTGGGCCAGGTCGGTCAGCAGGCCGAGGGTGACTGTTTGCAGGCGTGCCACCAAGGCTTCCAACGGCTGACGCAAGGGTGTCAGCGATTCGTACGCTTGGGCGCGCTCAGTGGTATCGGCCACCAGGCGGATCAATTGCTTGAGCCCGGCACCGCCGTTCTGCGCCAGTTTGCGTCCCAGCAAGTCCAGGGACTGGATACCGTGGGTGCCCTCATGGATGGGATTCAGGCGGTTGTCGCGGTAATACTGCTCAACTGGGTATTCGCGGGTGTAACCATGGCCGCCGAGAATCTGGATGGCCAGCTCGTTGGCCTTCAGGCAGAACTCCGAGGGCCACGACTTGACGATGGGCGTGAGCAAGTCCAGCAACTCATGGGCGCGCCGACGCTCGGCTTCGCTTTCCAGCGTGGTGGTGTCGTCGAACAGGCGCGCCGCGTACAGGCCCAGGTCGAACGAACCTTCCACGTAGGCCTTTTGGGTCAGCAGCATGCGGCGCACGTCGGCGTGCTGGATGATCGCCACGGGGGCGGTGCTCGGGTCCTTGCTGTCAGGCACGCGGCCCTGCGGGCGTTCGCGGGAATATTCAAGGGAATACAGGTAGCCGGCGTAACCCAGCATCACCGCCCCCATGCCGACGCCGATGCGAGCCTCGTTCATCATCTGGAACATATAACTCAGGCCGTGGTGCGGTTTTCCTACGAGATAACCCACGCATTCGCCGTTGTCGCCGAAGTTCAGCGCCGTGGACGTGGTGCCGCGCCAGCCCATCTTGTGAAACAGACCGGCCAGCAGCACGTCGTTACGCTGGCCGAGGCTGCCATCATCGTTGACCAGGAACTTCGGCACGATAAACAGCGAAATACCCTTCACGCCCGGCGGCGCATCCGGCAGTTTTGCCAAGACCATGTGCACGATGTTTTCCGACAGCGGATGGTCGCCGCCGGAAATGAAAATCTTGTTGCCCTTGAGCCGATAGGTACCGTCGGACGCCGCCTCCGCGCGTGTACGAATATCCGACAACGATGAACCCGCATGGGGCTCGGTCAGGGCCATGGTGCCGAAGAAGCGACCATCGATCATCGGTTGCAGAAAGCGCTGTTTCTGATCGTCGCTGCCGAAGCTTTCGATCAGGTTCGCCGCGCCCATGGTCAGGAAGGGGTAGGACGTCGAAGCGGCGTTGGCCGACTGAAAGTGCGCAAAGCAAGCCTGGGACAGCAACGTCGGCAGTTGCATGCCGCCGGCCTCGAAACTGCGTGCGGCGTTGAGAAAACCAGCCTCCAGGAACGCATCCACCGCCGGCTTCACTTCCGGGATCAGGATCGCCTCGCCGTTTTCATAGCGTGGTTCGTTTTCGTCGTTCTTGCGGTTGTGCGGCGCGAAATGCTTTTCGGCAATGTTGCGTGCCGTGCCGATGGCCGCCTCGAAGGTCTCGCGATTGTGCTCGGCAAACCGTTCGCGCTGGGTCAGGCCTTCGGCATCAAGGACTTCATACAGCTCGAAAGCCAGATTGCGGGAACTGAGCAGCGTCTCGGACATGGCGGCCTACCTTTTCTTGGGATGGGCCGAGTCTAGGTCTGGGAATGGAGGCTGAACAGGATGATTGATTTGGGTGATGGAGCAGAAGGGGCGACGCTAATCAAAAAATGTGGGAACGAGCCTGCTCGCGATAGCGGTGGGTCAGTCAGAAATGATTTCAACTGGCCCACCGCTATCGCGAGCAAGCTCGCTCCCACAGGGATTTCGACGACCAGGCACCTATTGCAGATGCCTGGTATATGGCGGTTTAGCCGATGGTCATCAGGCTGGCGTTACCACCGGCCGCGGCGGTGTTGACGCTCAGTGCCCGTTCGATGACCAGGCGCTCCAGCGCGATGTTGGTTTCGCCTTGGGACAAGCCATGCACGCCGACGATGGCACCGGCTCGCTTGGCCACTTGCTGGCAGACACCGCGCAGTTGATCCGAATCGCCGTGATGCAGGACGGCGTCGAACAGCACGTCGTCCTTGGTCCAGTCGGCAACGCGCTGGATGCGTGCCTGGATTTCCTTCGGCAAGCGTGCGAACACGGCCTTGCTGGTGTCGGACTCCGGCCACACGGCCGAGCCGCCGACGGCCAGTACGGCTGCCAGTTGTGTAAGCAAGTCGCCTTCCACATCCGCCAGGCACAGCACGTGCTCGCGGGGCAGGATGGCGTAGCTGTTACGTTCGCCTGTCGGGCCGGTGAGCTGGCGGGTGATGCCGCTTTGCGACTGGGCGGCGAACTGCACGCACAGGGCGCTCAGTTCGGCAAGCTTCTGGCTGTCGGCCCAGGTTTGCAGGGCGGTCAGCGGCTTGCTCATGGCGTCTCGCAGGCGCAGGTCTGGCGCGGCCAGGGCGTCGCCACGTACGAAGGATTGCTGGATCGCATCGGTAGGACGGGTCGACAGCAGGCGGTACAAGTACAGCGGGCCGCCGGCCTTCGGACCGGTGCCCGACAAGCCTTCGCCGCCGAACGGCTGCACACCGACCACCGCACCGACGATGTTGCGGTTCACGTAGACGTTGCCGGCATGAACGTTGTCGATCACCTTGGCGATGGTCTCGTCGATTCGGGTGTGCACGCCCAGCGTCAGGCCGTAGCCGGAGGCGTTGATCTGGTTGATCAACTGGTCCAGCTCCTTGCGCTTATAGCGAACCACGTGCAGCACGGGGCCGAAGATCTCCCGTTGTAGCTCATCGAAGCTTTCCAGCTCGATCAGCGTCGGCATCACGAAGGTGCCGCGCTTGCATTCGTCGCTGTCGGCAATCGCCATCTGGTACACAGTGCGACCTTTATCGCGCATGGCCTGGATGTGCTTCTCGATACCAGCCTTGGCTTCGGCGTCGATCACCGGGCCGATATCCACCGACAGACGCTCCGGGTTGCCGAGGCGCGATTCGGCCATGGCGCCCTTGAGCATTTCGATGACGCGGTCGGCGGAATCTTCCTGCAGGCACAGCACGCGCAGGGCCGAGCAACGCTGGCCGGCGCTGTCGAAGGCCGAAGACACCACATCGATGACCACTTGTTCGGTCAGCGCCGAGGAGTCGACGATCATAGCGTTCTGGCCGCCGGTCTCGGCGATCAGCGGGATCGGACGGCCCTGGTTGTCCAGGCGCCCGGCGATGTTGCGCTGCAACAGGCGGGCGACTTCAGTAGAGCCGGTGAACATCACGCCTTTGACGCGATCGTCACCCACCAGGCGGGCACCAACGGTTTCACCGCGACCGGGCAGCAATTGCAGGACGCCTTCCGGAATACCGGCTTCGAGCAACAGGCGTACAGCCTGGGCCGCTACCAGCGGAGTCTGCTCGGCGGGCTTGGCCAGTACCGGGTTGCCGGCGGCCAATGCGGCGGCGACCTGGCCGCTGAAGATTGCCAGCGGGAAGTTCCACGGGCTGATGCAGACCACTGGACCCAGTGGGCGGTGGGCATCGTTGGTGAAATCGTTGCGGGCCTGCACCGCGTAGTAACGCAGGAAGTCCACGGCTTCGCGTACTTCGGCGATGGCGTTGGCGAAGGTCTTGCCGGCTTCACGGGCCAGCAGGCCCATCAGCGGCTGGATCTCGGCTTCCATCAGGTCGGCGGCGCGCTCGAGGATGGCGGCGCGTTCGGCCGGTGGCGTCGCCTGCCAGATTGGCGCGGCGTTGAGGGCGCATTGGATGGCGTTGTCGACGTCTTCGACGGTGGCTTCCTGGACGTGACCGACCACATCGCGATGATCGGCCGGGTTCAGCACCGGCGCCGGCGCTTCTTCGCTGGCGGCGCAACCGAGCATCGGCGCGGCTTTCCAGTTGTTGTGAGCAGTAGCCAGCAGGGCGCAGGACAACGAGGCCAGGCGATGTTCGTTGGCCAGGTCGATGCCGCTGGAGTTGGCGCGTTCGCTGCCGTACAGGTCGCGTGGCAGCGGGATGCGTGGATGCGGCAGGCCAAAACCGCCTTCCAGGGTAGCCATCTGCTCAATGCTTGCCACCGGATCGGCCACCAATTCCTGAATGGAAATGGACTGGTCGGCGATGCGGTTGACGAACGAGGTGTTGGCGCCGTTTTCCAGCAAGCGACGCACCAGGTAGGCCAACAGCGTTTCGTGGGTGCCAACCGGAGCGTACACACGGCACGGACGGTTCAGCTTGCCTTCGGAAACTCTACCTACAACTTGCTCGTACAACGGTTCACCCATGCCGTGCAGGCACTGGAACTCGTACTGGCCTGGGTAATAGTTCTGACCGGCGATGTGGTAGATGGCCGACAGGGTGTGGGCGTTGTGCGTGGCAAATTGCGGGTAGATGACTTCTGGCACCGACAGCAATTTGCGTGCGCAAGCAATGTAGGAAACGTCGGTGTAAACCTTGCGGGTGTACACCGGATAGCCCTCCAGGCCTTCGACCTGGGCGCGCTTGATCTCGCTGTCCCAGTACGCGCCTTTTACCAGGCGGATCATCAGGCGGTGACGGCTGCGACGGGCGAGGTCGATCACATAGTCGATTACGTATGGGCAACGCTTCTGGTACGCCTGGATCACAAAGCCGATGCCGTTCCAGCCGGTCAATTGCGGCTCGAAGCACAGGCGCTCGAGCAGGTCCAGGGACAGTTCGAGGCGGTCGGCCTCTTCGGCGTCGATGTTGAGGCCGATGTCGTATTGCTTGGCCAGCAGAGTCAGCGACAGCAGGCGCGGGTACAGCTCGTCCATCACCCGCTCGTACTGGGCGCGGCTGTAGCGCGGGTGCAGGGCCGAGAGCTTGATGGAGATGCCCGGGCCTTCATAAATCCCACGGCCATGAGACGCTTTGCCGATGGAATGGATAGCCTGTTCGTACGAGGCCAGGTACTTCTGGGCGTCATGCTCGGTGAGTGCGGCTTCACCCAGCATGTCGTAGGAATAGCGGAAACCCTTGGATTCGAACTTGCTGGCGTTGGCCAGGGCTTCGGCAATGGTTTCGCCGGTAACGAACTGCTCGCCCATCAGGCGCATGGCCATGTCGACGCCCTTGCGGATCATCGGCTCGCCGCTCTTGCCGATGATGCGGCTCAGGGACGAGGTCAGGCCCGCTTCGTTATGGGTGGCGACCAGTTTGCCGGTCAGCAGCAGGCCCCAGGTAGCGGCGTTGACGAACAGCGACGGGCTGTTGCCCAGGTGCGGATGCCAGTTGCCGGTGCTGATCTTGTCGCGGATCAGCGCGTCGCGAGTGCCCTTGTCCGGGATACGCAGCAGCGCTTCGGCGAGGCACATCAGTGCCACGCCTTCCTGGGACGACAGGGAAAATTCCTGCAGCAAGCCCTGAACAATACCGGCACGACCGCCGGCACTCTTCTGGTTACGCAGCTTTTCAGCAATGGAAGCCGCCAGCTTGTTGGTGGCTTCGGCCATTTCGGCCGGCAGGCGCGCTTGCTCGATCAGCATCGGCACCACTTCCGGCTCTGGGCGACGGTAAGCGGCGGTGATGGAGGCGCGCAGGACCGATTGCGGCAGGATGCTCTCGGCGAATTCCAGGAAGCATTGATGAGCGTGGTCCGCTTGGACTTCGCCGGCATCGTCATTGTCGGCGCGGCTTGAACCGTTCAGCTCGGTCAGGGTTGCACCACCCTCGAGTTTCTCCAGGTAATTGAAAATTGCCTGCTTGATCAGCCAGTGCGGCGTGCGATCAATCGAAGTCGCGGCCGCCTTGAGACGTTCGCGGGTCGGGTCGTCGAGTTTGACCCCAAGGGTGGTGGTAGCCATATTTTTATCCTCATGTTTGCCACGTACCGCGTGGCATCAGCTGGCGGCAAGATTAGCTGCGAGCCGGGGGAGGTGCAACCGGGTGCAACCGGTTTTTTGTCGAAATTATGAGCAGTTCATCCGGATGGTCTGTAGTCCCTTTCATGAGAGCACCTGTTTGGTGCGAAAAATCTTGCAAAAGCTTCCTTCGATGCACCAATAGCGGGCAATAATTGCCATCCGTACGATTATTCCGACTGGGTGCAACTTATTTGAACGAAACTGGTTGCACCTTATTTGGATTGTTGAATAGCATTCGCGGCCAAGGTGCAACCGGTTCTGGGTACAAAAACCGGGTCGAGCTGCATCGGCTGATGGCTTTCCTGGGGAAACATCAGTCATAAATTCGCGGGTCCACAAAACGTCCGCACAACGTTCGCGTTGTCGACGCTTTCAACTGCCACCGCACCATAAAAACAAAGCCAGGGCGTAACTCATGAGTGTTAGCAATCCCACCCTGATCACCTTCGTGATCTATATCGCAGCCATGGTCCTGATCGGCCTGATGGCTTATCGCTCCACCAACAACCTTTCCGACTACATCCTGGGCGGTCGCAGCCTGGGCAGTGTCGTGACGGCGCTTTCTGCCGGCGCTTCCGACATGAGCGGCTGGTTGTTGATGGGTTTGCCCGGTGCAATCTACATGTCCGGCCTGTCGGAGAGCTGGATCGCCATCGGCCTGATCATCGGTGCCTATCTGAACTGGCTGTTCGTGGCCGGTCGCCTGCGGGTCCAGACCGAGCACAATGGCGATGCGTTGACGCTGCCGGATTATTTCTCCAGCCGTTTTGAAGACACCAGTGGCTTGCTGCGGATCATCTCTGCGGTGGTGATCCTCGTGTTCTTCACTATCTATTGCGCTTCCGGCATCGTGGCCGGTGCACGCTTGTTCGAAAGCACCTTTGGCATGTCCTACGAGACCGCGCTGTGGGCTGGTGCTGCCGCGACCATCGCCTACACCTTCATCGGTGGTTTCCTGGCGGTCAGCTGGACCGATACCGTACAAGCCACGCTGATGATCTTCGCGCTGATCCTGACGCCGATCATCGTGCTGCTGGCCACGGGCGGCGTGGATACCACCTTCCTGGCGATCGAAGCGAAAGACGCGACTTCGTTCGACATGCTGAAAAACACCACCTTCATCGGGATCATCTCGCTGATGGGCTGGGGCCTGGGCTACTTCGGCCAGCCGCACATCCTGGCGCGCTTCATGGCGGCGGATTCGGTCAAGTCGATCGCCAAGGCGCGTCGCATCTCCATGGCCTGGATGATCCTGTGCCTGGGTGGCACCGTTGCCGTTGGCTTCTTCGGTATCGCGTACTTCTCGGCTAACCCAGAGGTGGCCGGTCCAGTGACCGAAAACCCTGAGCGTGTATTCATCGAGCTGGCGAAAATCCTGTTCAACCCATGGGTTGCCGGTGTACTGCTGTCGGCCATCCTCGCGGCAGTCATGAGCACTCTGAGCTGCCAGTTGCTGGTGTGCTCCAGCGCCCTGACCGAAGACTTCTACAAGACTTTCCTGCGCAAGAGCGCTTCCCAGGTAGAGCTGGTCTGGGTCGGCCGTGCCATGGTGCTGCTGGTGGCCCTGATCGCCATCGCCCTGGCCGCGAATCCGGAAAACCGCGTTCTGGGCCTGGTGAGCTACGCCTGGGCCGGTTTCGGTGCCGCCTTCGGTCCGGTGGTCCTGATCTCCGTGGTCTGGAAGAACATGACTCGCAACGGCGCCTTGGCCGGTATCCTGGTCGGTGCGATCACCGTGGTGGTCTGGAAGCATTTCGAGCTGCTGGGTCTGTACGAAATCATTCCGGGCTTCATTTTCGCCAGCCTGGCCATCTACTTCGTCAGCAAGATGGGCACGCCCACCACCGGCATGCTGCAGCGCTTCGAAGCGGCTGAGAAAGATTTCCGCTTGAACCAGTAAGGCTTTGGCGAGCCTGCAATGGCTCGCTCAAAACAGTAAAAAACGGCCCGCCTCCATTGGAGCGGGCCGTTTTTTATGGCTGAGGGTCCAAGTTGTCGGGCTGGTTGAGAAAAATCAGTACGCCCAGCAGCGCCATGTAGAACCTGAACGCGGCATCCTGGCCATTCCAGATCTCGGATTGCCACATCAGGAACCACTCGCCGCCAACGACCATGAAGCCGAAAAACCAGACGAAGAATCCGACCGTCAGCCCAACGATGGGCCATTTTTTTGCCCGATTGAAAGCCAGGCCATCCGCCCTGCGTGCCCGCCAGAGTGTCAGCCCGCCATAGGCCAGCAGCACGGTGGTGATTGCTTCGCCGAGGATGATCAGCCCATAAGCCCCGTGCCACATCCAGGGCTTGTCAATGGCCCGATATCGGGCGGCGTTGTTGGGAAAGGTGGTGTCCATGCTCAGCACATGCTGGACGAAATTGAAGTTGGAGCTGTAGTCCGTGACGTTGTTGAACACGGTCAGGAAGGCGAAGGCGGCAAGCGCCAGGATCATGGCGATTTTTGTATAGCGGAGGGTCATGGTTGCGTCCTTGGCTTTTACGACCAAACGACGTTATCACGCCTTTGCGCGATAGAAGGCCGGTCGCTGTGTAAGAAGCAGCTGATTACTTCGTACGAAGGCTTTCAGGATCGCGGTGTATGGATTGTCCATCGGAAAATGCAGCGTGCCTTGCAGCTTTTTGACTCTTGGGTGTAGGGGAAATCTGTTTTTCCTGACAATGGATCAACACTGCCAGTGGCTCGTGCAGAATGGCCCGTCTCATTCAGCAGAGGCACATCGGATGTTCGCGCCTGCCAATTCACCACGTTTCACGCTGGCGTTCGACAGCGGGCCAAATGACCTCAAGGTGCTTGAGTTCAAGGGCAAGGAAGCCATCAGCCAACCCTATTGCTTTGATCTGGAGCTGGTCAGCGATCGGCCCGACCTGGTGCTGGAGGACCTTCTGCATCGCCAGGCTTACCTGGGTTTCGATCACCGCGGCGGTGGGATACATGGCCAGGTCTACAGCGTGGCCCAAGGCGACTCGGGCAAGCGCCTGACCCGTTACCAGATCACCCTCGTGCCACGCCTGGCGTACTTGCGCCACCGCATCAACCGGCGAATTTTCCAGCATCTGAGTGTGCCCGCCATCGTTGGCCTCGTCCTGAAGGATCACGGCATCCTGGCCGATGCATTCCAGTTCAGTCTGGGTGGGCAATACCCCGAGCGTGAATATTGCGTGCAGTACGGTGAAAGCGATCTGGACTTCATCGAGCGGCTATGTGCCGAGGTCGGCATCCATTACCACTTCCAGCACAGCCCTGACGGGCATCTGCTGGTGTTTGGCGACGACCAGACGATGTTCAAGCGTTTACCCGAGTCGACACTATACCTGCCGGGCAGCGGGATGGCTGGCGCTGCGCCGGCCATCAAGCGCCTGGCGGTACGGCACCAGGCGCGAACCACTGCGGTGACGCTACGCGACTATGACTTCCGCAAGCCTGGCCTGCTGCTGCAAGCCGGTCTCGGTGGGCAAGCGCCAGCTTCGCTTGAGGATTATCAATATCCCGGCCAATTCATCGACCGTGCCGATGGCAGCCACCTGGCCCGACGTTCCCTCGAGCGACACGGCGCGGACCACCTTTTGGCGGAGGGCAGCAGTGACGACAGCGCTTTCGCCAGCGGACATTTCATGCGCATCGAGGAGCATCCCCGCCCGCAATGGAATGATCTCTGGCTGTTGACGCAGGTCGATCACCGTGGCCGGCAGCCGCAAGTGCTGGAAGAGAACGCTTCGGTCGGCCCGGGTGAATTCCAGGGCTACGGCAATACCTTCCTGGCGACGCCCTGGGACGTTTTTTTCCGTCCGCCTTTGCAGCACAAGAAGCCGTCGATCAGTGGCTACCAGTCAGCGGTAGTGACCGGACCGGTGGGCAGCGAGATCCATTGCGATGAGTTCGGGCGGGTCAAGGTGCAACTGGTCTGGGATCGCGACGGTGCAGGTGATGAGCATTCCAGCTGCTGGCTGCGCGTGGCCACCGGCTGGGCGCACGATCGTTACGGCAGTGTGATGATTCCTCGGGTCGGAATGGAGGTGCTGGTCGGGTTCATGGACGGCGACGTCGATAAACCGCTGGTGGTCGGTTGCCTGCCGAACGGCGCCAACCCGCTGCCGCTCGACCTGCCGGCCGACAAGACCCGCAGTATCCTGCGCAGCCAGAGCAGCCCCGGTGGTGGCGGCTACAACGAATTGCGCATCGAAGACCGCAAGGGCGCCGAGGAGATCTACCTTCGAGCCCAGCGCAACTGGACCCAGCATGTGCTGCATGACCAGCGCGTGCAGGTCGATCATGAGCGCAGCATCTTCGTTGCCGGCTTGTCCCGGCACGAACTCAAGGACGGCGAGCAGCGCATCACCCGGGGGCGACGGCAGGTTGAAGTTCGCCAGGACGATCACCTGATGGTGACGGGCGACCGGCATATCCGCGTCGCCAACCAGGCCTTGAGCGCTGCTGGGCGGTTTCATGTCAGCGCCGGCCAACAGATCGTGCTGGAGGGCGGCGCCACTGCGACCATCCAGGCCGGCGGGCACTGGATCAACATCGGACCGGGCGGAATCTTCAGCAGCGTACCCATCCAGGTCGGCGGCGCGCCGATGGTGGCGATGGGCGCCGAACCCGTTGCAGCGGGCGCTCCGGATAAACTTGCCGCCGCGCTGGCGCCACCGCTGTCATTGGCGCAAATACTCAGTTTGAAAAGTCCTGCGCCGTTCTGTGAGGAGTGCGAACGCTGCAATGGGGGTTCCTGTGCCGTGCCGTTGGCTGCGCTTGGGAGATAAGTTCAGAGATGCGCAGTGCAGCGTGAGCAAGCTCCCTCGCTACGGGGCGCTGTTCGTCCACTCGGCCGCCAACCCTGACGTTGGGCGCGCTTCGAGGTAAACTCGTCGCCCTTCGCAGGAGCCGCCATGAATTATCGCCACGCCTTCCACGCCGGCAATCACGCCGATGTGTTCAAACACCTGACCTTGACCCGCCTCATCGCCTTGATGTCGCGCAAGGAGCAGCCCTTCGCCTACCTTGATACCCACGCAGGCATCGGGCTTTACGACTTGCAGGGCGACCAGGCCAGCCGTACCGGTGAATACCTGGAAGGCATCGCACGGTTGTGGGACCAGGACGACCTGCCGCCCCTGACCGCCGATTATATGAAGGTGCTGCGCGAGATGAACCCGGACGGCCAGTTGCGCTATTACCCGGGCTCGCCGGAGTTGGCACGGCGACTGACCCGACCGCAGGACCGAGTATTGCTCAACGAGAAGCATCCGGAGGACGGCGTGCTGCTCAAGGACAACATGAAGGGCGACCGTCGCGTGGCGGTCCACTTGGGCGAAGGCTGGCATGTTCCTCGTGCGTTGTTGCCGGTGGCAGAGAAGCGCGCTCTGATGTTGATCGATCCGCCGTTCGAACAGCTGGATGAGATGCAGCGTTGCGCCGCGTCGCTCAAGGAAGCCGTCAGTCGGATGCGCCAGACCGTGGCGGCGATCTGGTACCCGGTAAAGGACCAGCGCATGTTGCGTCGTTTCTACCAGGACTTGGCCGGCACGGGCGCGCCTAAATTGTTGCGGGTAGAGTTGCTGGTGCACCCGCTGGCCACGCCCAACAGCCTGAACGGCTCGGGCCTGGCCATTGCCAATCCGCCGTGGGGGCTTGAGGAGGAACTGCGCGAGCTGCTGCCGTGGTTGTCCAGGAAACTTGGGCAGACCCAGGGTGGGTGGCAGATGGATTGGTTGATTGCTGAAAGCTGATCGCTGAGCCGATGCATTCAGGTCGTCAGGCAGGACGCCTTCGCGAGCAAGCCCGCTCCCACATGGGGTGTCGAGGTGTACGCGACATCTGTGTCCGCCCCGGGCCCCTGTGGGAGCGAGCTTGCTCGCGATGGCGGCGGCACATCCAACATCACCGCCCCAGATCCACCGCTATCGCGAGCAAGCTCGCTCCCACATGGGGATCTGAGGCGTACGCAAGAGTTATGTACGCCACCGGACCTGTGGGAGCGAGCTGGCTCCGGGCGGCGATCCGACGAAGCTTTCCAGAGCTGGAAACCTAGATCGGGCAGGTCACGCCCGTGCCGCCAATCCCGCAATAGCCTTCAGGGTTCTTCGCCAGGTATTGCTGGTGATACGCCTCGGCAAAGTAAAACGTCGGCGCTTCGTCGATTTCGGTGGTGATTTCTCCCAGCCCGGCCTTGCCCAGCTCAGCCTGGAACACTTCCTTGCTCTTCTTCGCCGCTTCCAGTTGCTCGGGCGTGGTGCAGTAGATCACTGAGCGGTACTGGGTGCCGATGTCGTTGCCCTGGCGCATGCCCTGGGTCGGGTTGTGCAATTCCCAGAACATCTTCAGCAAGTCGTCATAGCTGACTTTCTCCGGCTCGTAGACCACCAGCACGACTTCGCTGTGGCCGGTCAGGCCCGAGCAGACTTCTTCATACGTCGGGTTAGGCGTAAAGCCGCCCGCATAACCCACCGCCGTGCTGACGACGCCTTCACGTTGCCAGAACCTGCGCTCCGCGCCCCAGAAGCAGCCGAGGCCGAAGATGGCGAAGTCCACATTGGTGACGAATGGGCCCAACAGCGGCGCGTCGAGGACAAAGTGTTTTTCCGGCACGGCCATTGGGGTTTCACGGCCAGGGAGAGCTTGATCGGGAGTAGGAAGCACGTTTTTGTTCACCAGGATTTCCGAGCGCAAGACCATCATCAGTCCTCTCAGTCAGATTGAGTTGAGCGAAATAGACCGTCAGTGTGCCTCACAAAAGCCGCTGCAAGCTATAAGCGGCTGTCAGACCAGCGGACCGCGCGGGTAGCGCTTGAGCTTCTCGACGAGCTCTGCGCCGGGGATCGGCCGGTCGAAGAGGTAGCCTTGGCCGACGTCACAGCGGTGGCGCCGCAGGAAGGCGAGCTGCTGGGCGGTCTCGATGCCTTCGGCCACGACCTTGAGCTTCAGATTGTGGGCCATGGCAATCACCGCGGAGGTGATCTCCATGTCGTCCTGGTTGTCCGGGATTTCATGGATAAAGCTGCGATCGATCTTGATGATGTCGATCGGGAATTTCTTCAGGTAGCTCAGGGATGAATAACCGGTGCCAAAGTCATCCATCGCCAGGGTCAGGCCCAGGCGCTTGAGCTGGTCGAGTTGCAGGTGGGTGTCTTCGGTGGCTTCGAGCAGCAGGCCTTCGGTCAGTTCAAGTTCCAGCAGCCGCGCGGGCAATTGTTCTTCCTTGAGGATGCTGGCGATCGAGGCCACCAGGTCCGGGTCGGAAAACTGCTTGGGCGACAGGTTGATCGCCACTTGCAGATTGCCCAGGCCAGCCGCGGTCAGCTGTTTGCTCATGCGGCAGGCCTGGCGGGCGATCCATTTGCCGATGGGGATGATCAGGCCGGTTTCCTCGGCCACGCTGATGAACTGGTCAGGACGGATCATGCCTTTTTCCGGATGATTCCAGCGCAGCAGCGCTTCCATGCCCAGCAAGCGACCGCTGCGCAGACACAGCTTGGGCTGGTAGAACACGTCCAGTTCGTTCTGGGTCAAGGCGCGTCGAAGGTTGTTTTCCACGAACAGCTTGTAGCTGGCCTCGGCGTTCAGCGCCTCGGTGAACACCTGGACCTGGTGCTTGCCGTTGGCCTTGGCCTTGTGCAGAGCGAGGCCGGCGTTGCGCATGAGGGTCTGTGGGTCGCGGCCATGCAAAGGCGCGCAGGCCAGGCCCACGGAGCCGGTCACGCTGATCAACTGGTTATCGACGAACATCGGCTTGTCGAGCGTCATCAGCAGCTGGCTGGCGATCTGTTGGCCGGCCTCAAGGTCGGTGTCGTCCAGCAGCACCGCAAATTCGTTACTGGCGAAGCGCGCCAGGCTGCCGCTGGAGCTCAGGCTATTGCGCAGGCGCCGGGCCAGGCTGATCAGCAGTTTGTCGCCGGTCTGATGGCCGAGGCTGTCGTTGATGCGCTTGAAGTTGTCGATGTCCACCAGCAGCAGGCTGATGGGCGAATTGCTGTCGCGGGCGAAGCGTTCATCCAGGTTGCGGATAAAAGCCGGACGGTTGCCCAGGTTGGTCAGGTTGTCGGTGTACGCCAGGCGTTCGATGCGCTGCTGGGCCAGTTTGGTCTGGGTGATGTCTTCGTAGATGCCGATGTAGTGGGTCAGCTCGCGGTTGTCGCCATAGACCTTGGAGATCGACAACTGGCCCCAGTAGGGTTCGAGGTTCTTGCGTCGGCTCTTGAATTCGCCCTGCCAGCTGTTGCTCTGGGCCAGGGCCGATGGCGCATCGAACAGCAGTTCGCTGAGGTTCTCCAGGGCCGGCAGTTCCGAGAGGCGCTGGCCGTGGACTTCTTCGGTGGTGTACTGGGTGATGGCGGTGAAGCTTGGGTTGACGTACTCCACCACACCGTCGCAATTGACCAGCAGGAACGCGTTGGCGCTCTGTTCCACGGCGCGCTGGAACAGGTGCAGGGCGCTGGTGGCGGTGCGGCGGTTGTGGTTGTTGATGACCTGGGCGAATTGGTCGGCCAGTTCGCCGGCGAAGGCGATTTCGTCCGACTGCCAGGCGCGGGTCGCGCCTACTTGCTCCAGGCAGAGCACCCCGACGACTTGCCCGTCGATACGGATGCTGGCGTCGAGGATGGCATTGACGTCCCGGGCCCGGAGGTTCTCGGCCAATTCCCGCGTGCGAGGGTCGCGCATCGCGTTATGGGCATCGATGGCGCGGCAGGTCTGCAACGCTTCCATGTAGTCTGGAAATTCGCTGGCGTTGATCACCTTTGGCAGGAAATGTTCCTGGGAGGCGCGATTATAGGCGGAGATCGGTACCAGCTTGCCGTCCTCCAGATTCCAGATGCTCGCGCAATCGATCTGGTAGATGTCACACGCGCTGCGCGTAATCAGCTCGGCGGCTTCTTGCAGGGATTTGTTGGCGCTGTAGCGCTGGCGAGTCAACAACAGGATCAGGTCTTGCTGGGCGCGGACCCGGTCCAGGTGCTGGAGTTGCTCCTGCTGCGCGCGTTGATTCAATTCCAGGGCGATCTGGAGCCTGGAGTTCTGGGTTTCCAGGTCCACGGCCGGCATGGATGGCCCGTCCTGCAGCAGGTCGTCCACCACCATCAGATAGCCGCGCAGCAGATGGCGATTGTGCTGCCTGTAGGCTTCACCGGTCTCCAGCAGGTTCATCGGCCCTTTGGCGGTGTGCAGTGTGTAGCGGATCAGATAGTGGGACGCCTGGGCCAACTGCTGTTGGATCGCGTCATGCAACTGATAGCGCGCTTCAGGCTCCATCAGGCTGGCGAAGGGAGAGCTGACCAGCGAGCAAAGCTCAACGGCCGGCAGGCCGAAGTAGCGTTCGCAGTTTGGATCGAGGAACAGCAACGCCCAGCTTGCTTCATTCAGCCGTTCGAAACGCAGCATACCGAGCCGCGAGGGCACCGGTAACTGCGTCACTACCTCGGCCGCCATACGACTGGCGGCATCGGGTTGGCTTTTCATGGGGAGACTCGCTTCGAAAATGCTGATCGCGCCGGGCTGACGCCCTCGTTATTACGGATTGCCGCAAGGTTGCATCATTGCGGCACTGGCTGACAAGAGACATGAAGGCCAAGTGCTATAAACCTTTTATCGGCCGACGAGGGGATTTCTCCAGTTGTCGGCCGATCAGAGGTGTTCCCTGGGCTACGCAAGCTCAGCGCAACGGTATGTCGACGACCTCCAAGGGATCTCCGTCACGGTCATGAAACGTCACTTGAACGCTCTGGGCCGTGACTTTCAGCTGGGCAAAGTTGTCCTGGCTGATCACCTTGCCGGTCAGCTCGTATTGATACTCACCGCTTGGAGCCCGAGCCATGGGTTTGCCGGGAATAAAAGTCGAGGCATTGGCGTAAGGCAACAGCCTGCTGTTGCAAAATGGCGACGAGACGACTGTGTGGATTTGGAAGTCAGGATCCTGGCTGTGGGTCAGCATGCTCGTCAGGGAACCGTGCACGTCACCAGAGACGAAGATCACATTCTTGATCCGATGGCTGCGGATGGTTTCAAGCAAGCGTAGCCGTTGCTCTGGAAACGCTTGCCAGGCATCCCCTGCGTTGAATTTGCGGTCGGGGTAGAACATGACACCGGTGACGACGAATTTGACCCGGTAGGGGCTGTCGATCAGCCATGTCAGCAGCGAATGTTCCTGTTCTTCATCCAGGATGCGCCGGTTGTTTGCCGACAGGTTGCGTCGAGTCCGGCTGTCGGTAACGAACCATCCTGTATTGCCATGGGCAAATGTATACCAGTAGCGAGTGAGTGGCCTTAACGTGCCGTCATCCAGAAGTTCATGGGCCGGGCTGTGACTAGCTTGATAAAGCTCGTATGTATCAAGAGCGTTTGTATAGAGAGTTTCGTCTTGGTGATTCTTCTTGGCGGGCCAGTTGTCCTTTATTTCATGATCGTCGAGCATCATGTAAGTCGGCACGCTGGACATCAGTTTTTTAATATGGGGTTGGGAAAAGGCAGTTCGATACTTGAATAACATGTCCTTGAGGTTGCGGTCCGGCGCAATGAAATTCAGGTCGTCGAGATACACTTGGTCGCCGGTCATCACTACTGCGCTGATGGGTGGGTTGGCTCGCTCCACGATTCGGTTGATACCCGCGAATGTGCGATCCCCCCGTTCCGGTGTCGCCGGGACACCCGCGGTAATGCGCAGGTATCGACACGAGCCGACGATATAGCTGCGTGGGGCGTCGGTCTCGGTGGAGGGCGTGCGCAACTGGTAAATCTCCTTGGGCCACTGCAGCGGCAGCTCCAGTATGGTCTCTGGAGTGTGCGCCGGGCTCAATGTGCTTTTCCAGCCGGCCTGGTATTCATAGAAGGTGTCGGGCTCAAGGCCCTTCAATACGATGACACCGGCTAAGTCGCGATAAGAAACCAGTCGGATGAACTGTCCCCTGGACCAGGCCGTATCGCCTTTTCGGCGGTAGCGGATACCGGCGAATAAAGGATTGTCGGTGTTCCCATCGCCTCGTAGAAAGATGCGAGCGTGGTGGGTCGTCGTGTGGCCAATAATAGGGCCAACCGTTGGCTTTAACATGTTCGAATCCATTCGAAGTTTATATTTTCGTCAGCGCCAAAGTTGTTGGGCGCGCTGGATTCATGCTAAAGCCGCAAGCAGGTTAAATATCGGTAGGGCAGGGGGCGGTAGTTGTGGGCAACGACTACCAGAGCAAGTAGTCTTTTATGCGCAAGGGGGTAGGAAAAACCGTTGGTGAAATACGGTTTTAGCCCGAGCAAAAAAAGCCCCGCCAAACGGGCGGGGTTGAGGTACGAGCGTGGCGCTCGGAAAACAGCAGTCAAACGGCCCTCCGCAAGGGAGGGCCGTTCGGTATTACAGCAGGATGGTGCGGATGTCGCCCAGCAGGTCACTCAAGCGCTTGGTGAAGCGCGCTGCGGCGGCGCCGTTGATCACGCGGTGATCGTAGGACAGCGACAGTGGCAGCATCAGCTTCGGCTGGAAGGCTTTACCGTCCCAGACTGGCTGGATGGTGGCCTTGGAAACACCCAGGATCGCCACCTCCGGCGCGTTGACGATCGGCGTGAAGCCGGTGCCGCCAATGTGGCCGAGGCTGGAGATGGTGAAGCAGGCGCCCTGCATGTCGTCGGCGGTGAGCTTCTTGTTCCGGGCTTTTTCGGCCAGGGCAGCGGCTTCGCCAGCCAGTTGCAGCAGGCTCTTCTGGTCGACGTTGCGGATGACCGGTACCAGCAGGCCTTCCGGGGTGTCGACGGCAAAGCCGATGTGCACGTATTTCTTGCGGATCACAGCCTTGCCGCTTGGGGCCAGGGAGCTGTTGAAGTCCGGCAGTTCCTTGAGCAGGTGCGCGCAGGCCTTGAGCAGCAGCGGCAAGACCGTCAGTTTCACGCCGGCCTTTTCCGCCACGGCTTTCTGCGCAACGCGGAAAGCTTCCAGCTCGGTGATGTCAGCCTGGTCGAACTGAGTCACGTGCGGGATGTTCAGCCAGCTGCGGTGCAGGCTCGACGCGCCGATCTGCATCAGGCGAGTCATGGCCACTTCTTCGGTTTCGCCGAAGCGACTGAAGTCCACCGCCGGGATCGGCGGGATGCCCGCGCCGCCGGTGGCGCCTTCGGCCGGTGCGTTCTTGGCCTTCTGCATCATGGCCTTGACGTAGGCTTGCACGTCTTCCTTGAGCACACGACCGTGAGGGCCGCTCGGGCCTACGGCGGACAGCTCGACACCGAATTCACGGGCCAGCTGACGCACCGCAGGGCCAGCGTGCACCTTGGCACCGCTAGGCGCAGGCGCCGCGGCGACAGGGGTAGGAGCCGCTTCGGCCTTGGCGGCGGGGGCGGCGGCTGGCGCTGGCGCTGGGGCGGCTTCAGCCTTGGCAGCAGGCGCAGCAGCCGGGGCTGGCGCGGCAGGCGCCGAGGCACCGGCCACTTTCAGCTTCAGGATCAGGTCACCGGTGCCGACTTCGTCTTCCAGCTTGATCTCGACGCTTTCTACCACACCGGCGGCCGGCGATGGGATTTCCATGCTGGCCTTGTCGGATTCCAGGGTGATCAGCGACTGGTCGGCTTCGACGGTGTCGCCGGCCTTGACCAGTACTTCGATGATCTTGGCCTTGCCCGACGAACCGATGTCCGGGACATGGATGTCCTGAACAGTGGCGGCGGCAGGCGCGGCGGCCGGAGCTGGAGCCGCTTCGGGAGCGGGCGCAGCGGCAGGCTTTTCAGCCGCCGCCGGGGCAGCAGCAGGGGCGGCCGCTTCAGGTGCCGCGGCGGCGCCCTCGACTTCCAGCTCCAGCAACTCGTCGCCTTCCTTCAGGCGATCGCCCAGCTTCACTTTCAGGCTCTTGATGACACCGGCCTTCGGCGCAGGCACTTCCATGCTGGCCTTGTCCGATTCAAGCGTCAGGATGCTCTGGTCGGCTTCGATGCGGTCGCCGACCTTCACAAACAGTTCAATTACTTCACCTTCACCGCTGCCGATGTCAGGTACGCGAATGAGTTCGCTCACGAAAATTCTCCTCAGCAGTCCAGTGGGTTGCGTTTTTCCGGATCGATGCCGAACTTGGCGATGGCTTCGGCCACCACTTTAGGTTCGATATCGCCGCGGTCAGCCAGGGCTTCCAAGGCTGCCAACACAACGAACTTACGGTCGACTTCGAAGAAGTGACGCAGCTTCTTACGGCTGTCGCTACGGCCGAAACCGTCGGTGCCCAGCACTTTGAATTCCTTGGAAGGAACCCACTGGCGGATCTGTTCGGCGAACAGCTTCATGTAGTCGGTAGAGGCGATGACCGGACCTTTGCGGCCGTTCAGGCACTCTTCGACGTAGCTCAGCTTTGGCTTCTGGCCAGGGTGCAGGCGGTTGCTGCGCTCCACGGCCAGGCCGTCGCGACGCAGTTCGTTGAAGCTGGTGACGCTCCAGACGTCGGCGCCGACGTTGAACTCTTCACGCAGGATCTTCGCCGCTTCACGCACTTCGCGCAGGATGGTGCCGGAGCCCATCAGCTGGACGTGGTGCGCCGCTTCGCGGGTGTCTTCTTCGAGCAGGTACATGCCCTTGACGATGCCCGCCTCTACGCCCGCCGGCATGGCTGGCTGCTGGTAGGACTCGTTCATCACGGTGATGTAGTAGAAGACGTCCTGTTGCTCTTCGGTCATCTTCTTCATGCCGTCCTGGATGATCACCGCCAGCTCGTAGCCGTAGGTCGGATCATAGGTGCGGCAGTTCGGGATGGTCCCGGCCAGCATGTGGCTGTGGCCGTCTTCGTGCTGCAGGCCTTCACCGTTGAGGGTGGTCCGGCCGGCGGTGCCGCCGATCAGGAAGCCACGGGTACGGCTGTCGCCAGCGGCCCAGGCCAGGTCGCCGATACGCTGGAAGCCGAACATCGAGTAGAAGATGTAGAACGGCAGCATCGGCTGGTTGTGGCTGGAGTACGAAGTACCGGCGGCAATGAAGGAGCTCATGGCGCCCGCTTCGTTGATGCCTTCCTCGAGGATCTGGCCCTTCTTGTCTTCTTTGTAGAACATCACCTGGTCTTTATCGACTGGCTCGTAGAGCTGGCCGACGGACGAGTAGATGCCCAACTGGCGGAACATGCCTTCCATACCGAAGGTACGGGCCTCGTCCGGGATGATCGGGACGATGCGCGAGCCGATTTCCTTGTCCTTGACCAGTTGCGCCAGGATCCGCACGAAAGCCATGGTGGTGGAGATTTCGCGGTCGCCCGAGCCGTCCAGGATGGCCTTGAGGGTATCGAGTGGCGGCGTCGGGATGCTGAAGCTCTTGGCGCGACGCTGCGGCACGAAACCACCCAGGGCGGCGCGGCGCTCGGCCAGGTAACGGGCTTCGGCGCTGCCTTCTTCCGGCTTGAAGAACGGCAGGTTTTCCAGTTCGCTGTCCTTGACCGGGATGTCGAAGCGGTCACGGAACAGCTTCAGGCTCTCGACGTCGACCTTCTTGGTGTTGTGCGCGGTGTTCTTCGCTTCGCCGGCACCGGTGCCATAACCCTTGATGGTCTTGGCCAGGATGACGGTCGGTTGCTCTTTGTGATTGACCGCCTGGTGGTACGCCGCGTAGACCTTGTACGGGTCGTGGCCGCCACGGTTGAGCTTCCAGATCTCGTCGTCGGACAGGTCGGCAACCATCGCCTTGAGTTCAGGCGAGTTGAAGAAGTGCTCGCGGACGAACGCGCCGTCCTTGGCCTTGTAGTTCTGGTACTCGCCGTCGATGACTTCGTCCATGCGGCGTTGCAGGATGCCGTCGACGTCCTTGGCCAGCAGTGGGTCCCAGAAGCGGCCCCAGATGACTTTGTTGACGTTCCACTGGGCACCACGGAACACGCCTTCGAGTTCCTGGATGATCTTGGCGTTGCCGCGAACCGGGCCGTCGAGGCGCTGCAGGTTGCAGTTGATGACGAAGATCAGGTTGTCCAGCTTCTCGCGGCCGGCCAGGGAGATCGCACCCAGGGATTCCGGCTCGTCGCACTCACCGTCACCCATGAAGCACCAGACTTTCTGCTTGCCTGGCTGGATGAAGCCACGGGCTTCGAGATACTTCATGAAGCGCGCCTGGTAGATCGCCTGGATCGGGCCCAGGCCCATGGAAACGGTCGGGAACTGCCAGAAATCAGGCATCAGCCAAGGGTGCGGGTACGAGGACAGGCCGTTGCCGTCCACTTCCTGGCGGAAGTTGTTCATCTGGTCTTCGGTGATGCGGCCTTCCATGAACGCACGGGCGTAGACGCCTGGTGATGCGTGACCCTGGAAGTAGATCAGGTCGCCGCCATGTTCGTCGGTCGGGGCCTGGAAGAAGTAGTTGAAGCCGATGTCATACAGCGTCGCACTGGAGGCGAAGCTGGAGATGTGACCGCCCAGGTCAGAATCTTTCAGGTTGGTACGCATGACCATGGCCAACGCGTTCCAGCGCACCAGCGAGCGAATGCGGCGTTCCATGAACAGGTCGCCAGGCATGCGTGCTTCGTGGGTGACAGGGATCGTGTTGCGGTATGGCGTGGTGATGGCGTAGGGCAGTTGCGAACCGCTGCGGGTTGCGAGTTCACCCATACGGGTCATCAGATAATGAGCACGGTCTTCGCCTTCTTTGTCGAGAACCGATTCCAGGGCGTCCAGCCATTCCTGGGTTTCGACGGGATCGAGGTCTTGCATGGCTTGCTCCAGGGCGGAAAGGCTACCAGAATCGGTTGCCTGAGTTTGCGACTGGCCTTGTGGGCAGACGATATAAATTCTTGGATTGCCGAAGGTTGTCTCGGCGGCGTGTAGTTTTACTACAAATCGTTGGCCGTTTCAGCCTTTCGAATGTATAGACGAGTAGTAAAACTACACATGAGCGGCTTATGGCCCCTCGTTTCGTTGTGAGAATAATCGTTACTGTTGGTCATTAGCCAACTCGAACAGGTAAAAACTTGATGCCGGCTGCCAATAAAACCAGAAAATCAGCTATTTATCATCTTTGTTCGACAGTCGATCAGGTAGTGGCATTCGAAAAAACACTACATCCAGCCTTTCCCGCGCCGATCAAGGATAGACCATGAGCCTGCCCTCGCTTGCCGAAATACCGGCGATTCTCCAGTCATTGGTCAGTCGGGCCGAGCAGTCGTTCCGCGCGGCGGTCGCCACTCTGGACGACGACCATGGGCTCTCTGCCTGGACGCCGCAGCGCTGGGCCGAGTTCAATCGCGTCGTCGCGGCCAGCGACTTTGTCATCGAGCAAAGTGTACGAGACCCGTCGATGCTCTTGGAGCTGGTGCGCAGCGGCGAGTTGGACCGCAGCCTGGCCCCCGGTGAAATGTGCGCGCAGATCGGCGCCGCCGTCCAGGCCGCCGAAACCGAAGATGAGTTGGGTCGCGTGCTGCGTCGCCAGCGCACCCGCCAGCAGGTGCGCATCATTTGGCGTGACCTGACCCGCCAGGCGGACCTGGTCCAGACCTGTCGCGATCTCTCGGACATGGCCGACACCTGCATCGACCAGGCCTATCGATGGTTGTACCAACGCCTGAGTCAGCAATTGGGCATACCCACCGGCCGGCGCAGTGGCGAGCCGCAGCAGATGGTCATCCTAGGCATGGGCAAGCTAGGCGCCGTCGAGCTGAACCTGTCGTCGGACATCGACCTTATCTTCGCCTATCCCGAAGGCGGCGAAACCGTCGGCGCGAAGCGGCCGCTGGATAACCAGGAATTTTTCATCCGCCTTGGCCAGCGCCTGATCAAGGCCCTCGATCCGATGACCGTCGATGGCTTTGTGTTTCGTGTCGACATGCGTCTGCGTCCCTATGGCTCGGCCGGCGCGCTGGTGCTGAGCTTCAATGCCCTGGAGCAGTATTACCAGGATCAGGGGCGCGACTGGGAACGCTACGCGATGATCAAGGCGCGGGTGGTGGCGGGCGACCAGGTGGCCGGCGCGCAACTGCTCGACATGCTGCGCCCGTTCGTCTATCGCCGTTACCTGGATTTTTCCGCCATCGAAGCGTTGCGCACCATGAAGCAGTTGATCCAGCAGGAGGTGCGGCGCAAGGGCATGGCCGACAACATCAAGCTGGGTTCGGGCGGCATCCGCGAGGTGGAGTTCATCGCCCAGGCGTTCCAGTTGATCCATGGCGGTCGCGACCTGAGCTTGCAGCAACGACCGTTGTTGAAGGTGCTTGGCACATTGGAGGGCCAGGGCTACCTGCCGTCCAAGGTGATCGACGAGTTGCGCCAGGGTTATGAGTTCCTGCGTTACACCGAACATGCGATCCAGGCCATTGCCGACCGCCAGACGCAGATGCTGCCGGACACTGCGCAGGATCAGGCGCGCATTGCGTTCATGCTGGGCTTCGCCGACTGGTCGGCGTTCCACGAACAGCTGATGCATTGGCGTGGGCGCGTGGCATGGCATTTCGGCCAGGTCATCGCCGATCCGGACGAAGAAGAGGGCAGCGAAGGCGAAGTCGCGGTGGGTGGAGAATGGCTGCCGCTGTGGGAAGACAGCCAGGATGAGGAAGCGGCGTGTCGCCAGTTGGAGGCGGGCGGTTTCACCGATGCGTCCAAGGCGCTGAGGGCCTTGGCTGCCTTGCGCGCCAGCCCGCAATTGCGCGCGATGCAACGTTTGGGGCGCGAGCGCCTGGATGCGTTCATTCCCCGCCTGTTGGCTCAGGCGGTGGAGCACGCCAATCCAGACCTGGTGCTGGAACGGGTATTGCCATTGGTTGAAGCCGTGGCCCGCCGTTCGGCTTATCTGGTGCTGCTG
This sequence comes from Pseudomonas sp. E102, assembly GCF_052660185.1. Classification (NCBI taxonomy): domain Bacteria; kingdom Pseudomonadati; phylum Pseudomonadota; class Gammaproteobacteria; order Pseudomonadales; family Pseudomonadaceae; genus Pseudomonas; species Pseudomonas sp. E102. The sequence continues at coordinate 4,397,332 of NZ_CP084025.1, read as the reverse complement.
ACCGAGAACCCTGGCGCGTTGCGGCGTTTGCTGACGTTGTGTGCGGCGAGCCCATGGATTGCCGAGCAGATCACCCGTTTTCCGCTGTTGCTCGATGAGTTGCTCAACGAAGGCCGTTTGTTCAAGCCGCCGTTGGCGCCTGAGCTGGCGGCGGAATTGCGCGAGCGGCTGACGCGCATCCCCGAGGACGATCTCGAACAACAGATGGAAGCCTTGCGGCATTTCAAGCTGGCCCACCGACTGCGCGTCGCTGCCTCGGAAATCGCCGGCAGCCTGCCGTTGATGAAAGTCAGCGACTACCTGACGTGGCTGGCCGAAGCGATCCTCGAGCAGGTGCTGGCCCTGGCCTGGCGCCAGACAGTCGCCAAGCATGGCGTACCGTTGCGCACCGATGGGAGCCCGTGCGATCCGGGGTTCATCATTGTCGGTTATGGGAAAGTCGGTGGCCTGGAATTGGGGCATGGTTCCGACCTGGACCTGGTGTTCATCCACGATGGCGACCCGCAGGCTGAAACCGACGGCCCGAAACCCATCGACGGCGCTCAATTCTTCACCCGGCTTGGCCAGCGGATCATTCACTTGTTGACGGCCCAGACGAACTCCGGGCAGTTGTATGAAGTGGACATGCGTCTGCGGCCGTCCGGAGCGTCGGGCTTGCTGGTCAGTTCCCTGGGGGCGTTTGCCCGCTATCAGGAAAACGAAGCCTGGACCTGGGAGCATCAGGCGTTGGTGCGTGCGCGAGTGCTGGTGGGCAGCCAGGACGTCGGCCAGGCGTTCGAAAAAGTCCGCGCCCAGGTGTTGGGACGCACCCGTGATTTGCCGACGCTGCGCCAGGAAGTCAGCGAGATGCGCGCCAAGATGCGCGACAACCTTGGCAGCAAGGCCACCGCCGCCGGGACCGCGCCGAATGCCTTCGAAGCCACGGCGCCCTTTGACCTCAAGCAGGACGCCGGAGGTATCGTCGATATTGAATTTATGGTGCAATACGCGGCCCTGGCCTGGTCCGAGGCGTACCCTTCACTGGTGCGCTACACCGATAACATCCGCATCCTGGACGGATTGCAGGAGGTCGGATTGATGCCTGCCGAGGATGCCACGCTGTTGCGCGAAGCCTACAAGGCCTACCGCTCCGCCGCCCACCGCCAGGCCTTGCAGAAAGACACTGGGGTGATTGCAGGCGACCAGTTCGTGGATGAGCGTCGACAGGTGATGCGGATCTGGCGAGAGCTGGGGCTGAGTTAAAGGATCGAATGTAGGAACGAGCCTGCTCGCGATAGCGGTAGGTCAGGCGACATCGACGTTGGATGTGCTGGCCCCATCGCGAGCAAGCTCGCTCCCACAGTTGATTGGCGGTGCCGCACGGTATTGGATACTTGTGCACAACCCCTGTGGGAGCGAGCTTGCTCGCGATAGCGGTAGGTCAGGCGACATCGACGTTGGATGTGCTGGCCCCATCGCGAGCAAGCTCGCTCCCACAGTTGATTGGCGGTGCCGCACGGTATTGGATACTTGTGCGCAACCCCTGTGGGAGCGAGCTTGCTCGCGATAGCGGTGGGTCAGGCGACATCGATGTTGGATGTGCTGACCCCATCGCGAGCGGGCTCGCTCCCACAGTTGATTGGCGGTGTCGCACGGTATTGGATACTTGTGCGCAACCCCTGTGGGAGCGAGCTTGCTCGCGATAGCGGTGGGTCAGGCGACATCGATGTTGGATGTGCTGGCCCCATCGCGAGCGGGCTCGCTCCCACAGTTGATTGGCGGTGCTGCACGATATTGGATACTTGTGCGCAACCCCTGTGGGAGCGAGCTTGCTCGCGATAGCGGTGTGTCAGGCGACATCGACGTTGGATGTGGTGGCCCCATCGCGAGCAAGCTCGCTCCCACAGTTGATTGGCGGTGCTGCACGGTATTGGATACTTGTGCGCAACCCCTGTGGGAGCGAGCCTGCTCGCGATAGCGGTAGGTCAGGCGACATCGACGTTGGATGTGCTGGCCCCATCGCGAGCAAGCTCGCTCCCACAGTTGATTGGCGGTGCCGCACGGTGTTGGATATTTATGCGGAGCCCTTGTGGGAGCGAGCCTGCTCGCGATAGCGGTAGGTCAGGCGACATCGATGTTGGATGTGGTGGCCCCATCGCGAGCAAGCTCGCTCCCACAGTTGATTGGCGGTGCTGCACGGTATTGGATACTTGTGCGCAACCCCTGTGGGAGCGAGCCTGCTCGCGATAGCGGTGGGTCAGGCGACATCGACGTTGGATGTGCTGGCCCCATCGCGAGCAAGCTCGCTCCCACAGTTGATTGGCGGTGCCGCACGGTATTGGATACTTGTGCGCAACCCCTGTGGGAGCGAGCCTGCTCGCGATAGCGGTGGGTCAGGCGACATCGATGTTAGATGTGGTGGCCCCATCGCGAGCAAGCTCGCTCCCACAGTTGATTGGCGGTGCTGCACGATAATGGATACTTGTGCGCAACCCCTGTGGGAGCGAGCTTGCTCGCGATAGCGGTAGGTCAGGCGACATCGATGTTGGATGTGCTGGCCCCATCGCGAGCGGGCTCGCTCCCACAGTTGATTGGCGGTGTGTTGTAGATTAAGGCCACAGGCAACGACCTAAGCCACAGTGATTCTCGAGGCGGGGAGGCGTAGGCCTCCCCGTATCGTTTTTGGAAAGCACATGAATATTCTGATCGTTGGGCCCAGTTGGGTCGGTGACATGGTGATGGCCCAGACACTGTTCCAGTGTCTGAAGCTGCGTCATCCGCAGTGCGAAATCGACGTTCTGGCCCCTGAATGGAGCCGTCCGATCCTTGAGCGCATGCCCGAGGTGCGCAAGGCCTTGAGCTTTCCGCTCGGCCATGGCGTGCTGGAGCTGGCGACTCGCCGGCGCATCGGCAAATCACTGGTCGGCCACTACGACCAGGCGATCCTGTTGCCCAATTCGCTGAAATCGGCGCTGGTGCCGTTCTTTGCCGGCATTCCCAAGCGCACAGGCTGGCGCGGCGAGTTTCGCTATGGCTTGCTCAATGACGTGCGCACGCTGGACAAAGATCGTTATCCATTGATGATCGAGCGCTTCATGGCCCTGGCCTACGAGCCGGGGGCCGAATTGCCCAAGCCGTATCCGCGGCCGAGCCTGCAAATCGACCCGGTAACGCGCGAAACGGCCCTGGCCAAGTTCGGTCTGACCCTGGATCGCCCGGTATTGGCCCTGTGCCCGGGCGCCGAGTTCGGTGAGTCCAAGCGCTGGCCGGCGGAGCATTACGCCCAGGTTGCCGAGGCGAAGATCCGTGAAGGCTGGCAAGTCTGGCTGTTCGGTTCGAAAAACGATCACTCGGTGGGCGAAGACATCCGTTCGCGGCTGATTCCGGGCCTGCGGGAAGAGTCGGTCAACCTCAGCGGCGACACGTCCCTGGCTGAGGCGATTGACCTGTTATCCTGCGCCGATTCGGTGGTGTCCAATGACTCCGGCTTGATGCACGTCGCGGCCGCGCTGAACCGTCCGTTGGTGGCGGTCTACGGCTCGACTTCGCCGGGTTTTACTCCGCCGTTGGCCGATCAGGTCGAAGTCGTGCGCCTGGGCATCGAGTGCAGTCCATGCTTCGACCGTACCTGCCGCTTCGGCCATTACAACTGCCTGCGCCAGCTGATGCCGCCGGCGGTGAACGAGGCCCTGGAGCGTTTGCAGGGTACTCCCGTGGAGGTCCGGTAACTTGCGGGTATTGTTGATCAAGACCTCTTCGCTGGGGGATGTGGTCCACACGTTGCCAGCGCTGACCGATGCGACGCGGGCAATTCCTGGCATCACATTCGACTGGGTGGTGGAAGAGGGTTTCGCCGAAATCCCTACCTGGCATCCGGCCGTGGGCAAGGTCATCCCGGTGGCGATCCGGCGCTGGCGCAAGAACCTCTGGCAAACCCTCAAAAGCGGTGAATGGCGACGCTTCAAACAGAGCATTCGCGCCGAAAAATATGATTTGGTGATCGATGCCCAAGGCCTGCTTAAAAGTGCCTGGCTGACCCGCTACGTCAAGGCACCGGTGGCTGGGCTGGATAAGGATTCGGCGCGTGAACCGCTCGCGGCGCGCTTCTATTCGCGTCGCCTGGCGGTCGCTCGTGGTCAGCATGCGGTGGAGCGTGTACGTCAACTGTTCGCCTTGGCGCTGGGCTATGACTTGCCGCAAACCCAGGGCAGCTATGGCCTGGACATCGACCGACTGGTTGAATTGCCGCGCCCATACCCCTACGTGGTTTTCCTGCATGGCACGACGTGGGAATCCAAACATTGGCCTGAGCTCTACTGGCGTCAGCTCACCGAGCGCATGGGGCAATTCGGCGTGGTGGTGAAACTGCCGTGGGGCAACCCGGCCGAGAAGGCTCGGGCCGAGCGCATCGCCAACGGGCTGCGCAATGCCTTGGTGCTGCCGAAATTGAACCTGGGCGGCATGGGCAAGGTGCTCGCCGGTGCCCAGGCCTGCGTGGCCGTGGATACGGGCCTCGGGCATCTGGCCGCCGCTCTGGATGTGCCGACCATCTCGCTGCTCGGCCCGACCAACCCGGTGCTGACCGGCGCCTATGGCAAGGGCCAGATTCATCTCGCCAGCGATTTTCCTTGCGCCCCGTGCATGCAGAAACAATGCACTTACCCACCGACCGCCGAAGATGCCCGGCGGTTCGACCTGAAACGCGAGCAGCCCCTGTGCTTCACGCGTCTGAATCCCGAGCGTGTTGCCAGCCACCTGAGCACGTTATTGGCTGAGGAGCCGCGCTGATGCAATTGGCTTTTGTCCTTTACAAATATTTCCCCTTCGGCGGCCTGCAGCGTGACTTCATGCGCATCGCCTTGGAGTGTCAGCGACGCGGTCACCAGATACGCGTCTACACGCTGATTTGGGAAGGTGACGTCCCGCCCGGCTTCGAAGTGCTGGTGGCGCCGGTCAAGGCGCTGTTCAATCACCGCCGCAACGAGAAACTCAGCGCGTGGATGGAGGCCGACCTGGCCAAGCGCCCGGTGGACCGGTTGATCGGCTTCAACAAAATGCCCGGCCTGGACGTGTACTACGCCGCCGACGGCTGCTTCGAAGACAAGGCGCAGAACCTGCGCAATTCGCTGTACCGACGCTGGGGGCGTTACCGGCATTTTGCCGAGTACGAGCGGGCCGTGTTCGCCAAGGACGCCAAGACTGAAGTCCTGATGATTTCCGAAGTCCAGCAGCCGCTGTTCATCAAGCACTACGACACGCCGCTGGAGCGCTTTCACCTGCTGCCGCCGGGCATTGCCCACGACCGTCGTCGGCCCGCCGATGCCGATGAGATCCGGGCGGCGTTCCGAGCCGAATTCGAGCTGGCCGACGACGATTTGTTGTTGGTGCAGATCGGCTCCGGGTTCAAGACCAAGGGCGTCGACCGCAGCCTCAAGGCCCTGGCCGCGCTGCCCACGCAATTGAAAAAACGCACTCGGCTGTTTGTAATCGGCCAGGACGACCCCAAGGTATTCCAGATGCAGAGCGCTGCGCTGGGTCTGGGCGATAATGTGCGGTTCCTCAAGGGTCGCAGCGATATCCCGCGTTTCCTGCTCGGTGCCGACCTGTTAATCCACCCGGCCTACAACGAAAACACCGGCACGGTACTGCTCGAAGCGCTGGTGGCCGGGTTGCCGGTGCTGGTCAGCGCGGTGTGCGGGTACGCTCACTACATCGCCGAGGCCGACAGCGGCCTGGTGCTGGATGAGCCGTTCGAACAGGCGCAGTTGACCGAATATCTGAGCCGGATGCTTAGTGATCCGCAAGCGAGGGCGGCCTGGAGCCGCAATGGTCTGGCCTTCGCCGAGACGGCCGACCTCTACAGCATGCCGCAGCACGCGGCCGATGTGATATTGGCGGAGCACGCTTAATGAAATTGATGCTGGCCGAACCGTTCAAGAGCCTTTGGGCCGGGCGCGATGCGTTCGTCGAAGTCGAAGCGCTCCAGGGCGAGGTCTACCGTGAGCTCGAAGCCCGGCGCACCCTGCGCACGGAGGTAGAGGGTCGCGGTTTTTTCGTGAAAATCCATCGTGGCATCGGCTGGGGCGAGATTTTCAAGAACCTGCTCACCGCCAAGCTGCCGGTGCTGGGCGCGGGCCAGGAATGGAAGGCCATCCAACGGCTGCAGGAAGTCGGCGTGCCAACCATGACCGCCGTTGCCTATGGAGAGAAGGGCAACAATCCGGCGGACCAGCATTCCTTTATTGTTACCGAGGAGCTGGCGCCTACCATAAGCCTTGAAGACTTCAGCCTCGACTGGGTCAAGCAGCCTCCGCAGCCCCGGCTAAAGCGAGCACTGATCGCCGAAGTGGCGCGCATGACCGGCATGATGCACCGCGCTGGGGTCAACCATCGCGACTGCTACATCTGCCACTTCCTGCTGCACACCGACAAACCGGTGACGCCCGAGGATTTCAAACTCTCGGTGATCGACCTGCACCGCGCCCAGACCCGTCCGGCTATCACCACGCGCTGGCGTAACAAAGACTTGGCGGCGCTGTATTTCTCCGCGCTGGACATTGGCTTGACCCGGCGCGACAAGCTGCGTTTTCTCAAGGGCTATTTCCAGCAGCCGCTGCGCCAGATCCTGGCGCAAGAGGCTGCGTTGCTGGCCTGGCTCGAAGGCAAGGCCAAGAAACTGTATGAGCGCAAACAGCGGTACGGGGATGCGCTCTGATGTCGGGTTGGAATTTGGAACCCGCCTACGCTGAGCTGGCACAGGATTTCGGCAGCCTCGACGCGGTGTTCGCCCTCCAGGGCGAGCGCCTGACCCGCGATCCACTGTCAGAGGTGATCCGCGTACAACGCAACGGCGTGAATTATTACGTCAAGCGCTATACCGGCGCCGGCAAGGGCTTGCGTCGTTATCTGGGCAAGCCACGGGTCAAGTCGGAATGGCAGAACCTCAAGCGTTTCGCCAAGTGGGGTATTCCCACAGCGGAAATTGTCGCCTGGGGGCTGGAACGACGGGGTGCGGCCTATGATCGCGGCGCGATGATCACCCGCGAATTGCCGCGCACCGAAGACCTTTCAGCCCTGGCCGAGCGGCACGATTCGCGGCTCGACGATCGCGCCTGGGTCGATGGCGTGAGCCGGCAGCTCGCCGGTTATACCCGGACCATGCACGATCACCGTTTCACCCATAACGACTTGAAATGGCGCAACCTGCTGATCGACGACCGGGCGCGTCTGTTCCTGATCGACTGCCCGAACGGTGACTTCTGGCGCGGCTTCTGGCTCAAGTACCGGATCACCAAAGACCTGGCATGCCTGGACAAAGTCGCCAAATATCATTTGTCGGCCACCCAGCGCCTGCGTTTTTACCTGCAATATCGCCAGCGCGACCGGCTCGATGCGTGCGACAAGAAACGTATTCGCCACGTGGTGAGATTTTTCGAGGGGCGTGAATGACCGATTTCCTGGCCGCCGAAGACCGGGCCTTGCTGGAGCGCCATGGCCTGGACAGCTTCGAAGCCCTCTGGTTGCGCAAGCTGGACGCAGTGGACGAGCCCAATACGGCGGGCGATGGCTGGAGCAGTGTGTTCCGGCTGGAGCTCGAGGGGCAGGGTTATTACCTCAAGCGCCAAAGCAATTACCTGACCCGGACGCTATCGCACCCTTTTGGCGAACCCAGTTTTTCCCGGGAGTTTCGCAACATCAGCCGGTATCGCCAGTTGGGTATCCCAGCGTTGCAGGCGGTCTTCTACGGGCGACGGAAAGTGGACGGCGAGGTGCGGGCGATTCTGTTGACCCGCGCCTTGGACGGCTGGGATGACCTGGATTCGCTCCTGGAGCGCTGGCCGTCCCTGACGACCGTGCAACGCACCACCATCGTTCAGGCCTGTGGTCACCTGGCGCGGCGACTGCACGACATGCATCAGGTGCATGGCTGTTTCTATCCCAAGCATATTTTTCTGCAGGCCACTGCCGGCGGTCACCAGGCACAGTTGATCGACCTGGAAAAGACCCGTCCGCTGCTGTTCGGGCAGCGTGACCGGGTCAAGGACCTGGAGCCGTTGCTGCGCCGGGCCCGGGCCTGGAGTGAAGAGGATGTGCGTCAGCTGCTGTCTACCTATCTGGACCAACCGCTTGACGGTGCGCTGGTCGATCGATGGTTGGCCCGCCTGAGCGCTCGACGCACTCATAAGGAGACCCGCTGATGCATTTGTCGGAATTGAAAGGCGCTGGCCGCAGCCCGAGCCTGCCCCTGAGCCTGGAGCTGGCGGATGCCGCTGGCCCGGCGCAATTGCAACTGTTGTCACTGTTGCGGGTGCTGCCTGGGCAGCGTTACGTCGGCGCCGGTATCTGGCGCGGCCGGCCGGTGCTGGCCAAGTTACTGGTGGGCAGCAAGGCGCCGCGGCATTTCCAACGAGAGCTGCAAGGTGTTCGCCTTCTCGCGGAACAGGGGCTGACGACCCCATTGCTGCTGGCCGATGGCTTGAAAGAAGGCGAGGGTGGCTGGCTGCTGTTCGAGCTGCTGGAAGGCGCCGAGAGTCTTGGCGATGCCTGGAAGCAGGTCGAACATCTCCCCATGCTGGCGGACGAACAAACGGCGGTGCTGGCCGAGGCGCTGGGCGCTATTGCGCAGCTGCACGGCAAGGGCCTGTGGCAAGAAGATCTGCACCTGGACAATCTGCTGCGCCATGGCGACAAGCTCTATCTCATCGATGGGGCCGGCATTCGCGCCGAAACCCCCGGCCAGCCATTGTCGCGGCAAAAGGTCTTGGAAAACCTGGGGGTGTTTTTTGCCCAGCTTCCAAAATCCATCGAGCCGTTCAATGAAGAGTTGCTGGTGCATTACCTGTTGAGTAACGCCGAACACGCCCTGCCGATGGAAGCGCTGCAAAAACAGATCGACAAGGTCCACGCCTGGCGGCTGAAAGATTTCCTTGAAAAGGTCGGGCGCGAATGCAGCTTATTCAGCGTGCAGCGCGGGCCGTTCGGCCTGCGGGCTATTCGTCGCGATGAAGAAACGGCCATGGTCCCGGTGCTGGAGCATGCCGATGCGTTGCTTGACCAGGGTCACTTGTACAAGACCGGTGGTGCCGCCAGTGTCGGTAAGGTCGAATCGAACGGTCGCACCCTGGTAATCAAACGCTACAACATCAAGGGCTTCGCCCACTGGCTCAAGCGCTTCTGGCGCCCGAGCCGAGCCTGGCATTCCTGGCGCGAAGGCCATCGGCTGGCCTTCCTCGGCATCGCCACGCCCAAGCCACTGGCGTTGCTGGAAAAGCGTTTCCTGTGGTTGCGTCGTGGCGCCTATCTGGTCACTGAACACCTGTCTGGCCCGGACATCATCGAACGCTTCGCCCCGCATGTGGAAAGCGGCGAAGCTCCTGAGTCCGAGCTGTTGGCGCTGGATCGCTTGTTCGCCGACCTGATCCGCGAGCGCATCAGCCACGGTGACTTCAAAGGACACAACCTGTTCTGGCAAGACGACCGCTGGGCATTGATCGACCTTGATTCCATGTGCCAACACCGGACCCAGGCCAGCTTCGCCCAAGCCTACGCCCGGGATCGCGCACGGTTCATGCGTAATTGGCCTGAGGGAAGTGCGCTGTATCGGGTGATCGATCAGCGGTTGCCGAAGGCAGTCGATAACACGTCGGCTATCGTGTAACCGCTCACCGTGGCGAGGGAGCTTGCTCCCGCTGGGCTGCGCAGCAGCCCCGACGCCATTCAACGCGCAGTACCAGGAAAAAACGATTCGCAGTTCCTGTGACGGCTGCGCCGCCGAGCGGGAGCAAGCTCCCTCGCCACGGACCGTGTAAACCCTACGACTCCGCTAGAGGCTTAAGATCGCTTTTAAGCTATAATCCCGCCCTTTAGCTGCCCCGTACCCTTGATGCGTGGCACATCATTTTTTCGCGGCGCTTGTCGCCCGTATGCAGACATAAGAGGCTAGACCCCTGTGGCATTGACGATTCTTGGCCTGTCCGGCGCCCTTAGCCATGATCCTTCCGCAGCGCTGTACATCGACGGCAAGCTGATCGCGGCGGCCGAGGAAGAGCGCTTCGTACGCGATAAACATGCAAAGAACCGCATGCCCTACGAGTCGGCGAAGTTCTGCCTGGAGCAAGCCGGCATCAAGCCGTCCGACGTTGACGTGGTGGCGATCCCCTTTGCCCCGATCAGCCTGTTCGGCGAAGCGCGCTGGCACTACGCCAAGCGCTACTGGTACGCCCCGGACCGTGCCCTCGATGCGATTCTGATGGGCAATCGTCGCTACAAACGTTATCGCCGCAAGATCGTCTGGTGCCTGGAACAACTGGGTTTCGACCCGAAAAAAATCAAGATCGAGCCGGTCGAGCACCACCTGGCCCATGCCTCCAGTGCCTATCACTGCTCGGGCTTCCAGGAAAAAACCGCCATCCTCGGCATCGACGGCAAGGGCGAATACGCCACGACCTTCTTCGGCTATGGCGAAAACGGCAAGATCCACAAGATCAAGGAATTCTACGACCCGGACTCCCTGGGTGGCCTGTACGGCGCGATCACCGAGTTCCTCGGCTTCGAGATGCTCGATGGCGAATTCAAGGTCATGGGCATGGCGCCCTACGGCGACGCCAGCAAATATGATTTCTCGCGCCTGGCCTCGTTCGAAAACGGCCAATTGGTGATCAATACCGATTACGCCAACGTGATCGGCCTGCGCCGCTATAAAGAGAAAGGCAAGGGTTTCTACTTCTCGCCAAAGCTGATCGAGTGGCTCGGTCCGAAACGCGAAGGCGACATCGCCGACGAGCCGTACATTCACTACGCGGCCAGCATGCAAGCGCTGTTCGAGAAGCTTGCGCTGCAAATGATCGATCACTACCTGGGCGACGTGCTCAAGGAAACCGGCAAGCTGGCGTTCGCCGGCGGCTGCGCATTGAACGTCAAACTGAACCAGAAAATCATCGCCCGCGATGACGTCAAGGAGCTGTTCGTGCAACCGGCTTCCGGCGACGCCGGTACGGCGGTGGGCGCGGCGGCTTATGTGTCCCACGCCCGTGGCGTGCCGGTGGAGAAGATGGAACACGTCTACCTCGGCCCAGCCTATAGCAACGAAGATGTGATCGCCGCCTGCGCCCGTCACCCGAGCAAGCCGGCGTGGCGCAAGATCGACAACACCCCTGAGCGCATCGCCAAGATCATGGTCGACGGCAACCCGGTTGCCTGGTTCCAGGGCCGCATGGAGTTTGGCCCGCGGGCCTTGGGCGGTCGTTCGATCATCGGTTGCCCAAGCGCCAGCGGCGTGGCCGACCGCATCAACGAACAGATCAAGTTCCGCGAACGCTGGAGGCCTTTCTGCCCGTCGATGCTCGACACCGTTGCGCCGCAGATGATCAAGGTCGACCACCCGGCACCGTTCATGACCTTCACGTTCGAAGTGGCTGAGGAATGGAAAACCCGCGTGCCGGAAGTGGTCCATGAAGACGGCACCTCCCGGGCCCAAGTGCTCAAGCGTGAATACAACCCGCGTTACTACGACATGATGAAAGCCCTGGAAGTCCTGACCGGCAATGGCGTGTCGCTGAATACCTCACTCAACCGTCGCGGCGAACCCATGATCTGCTCGCCCACCGACGCGCTGAACATGTTCTATGGTTCCGACCTGCAATACCTGATCATGGAGGACATCCTGGTGGTCAAGGACGGCGTGGACGCTTATGACACGCTCGGCTGAGCGACATGTGCTGCAGTTCTGCCACGGTTATGACGGGCCGTTCCTGGACTGCGCCCGTCAGTACGCCAGTCTGTTCGCCGGAACCGGTTATCGTGTGACCACGGTGTTTCTCACCGGCTCGGCGGACGCCGAGGTTGCCGCTGCCTGTGCCTCGGACGAGGTGTTGTTCATGGAGTACAGCTCCAGTGCCATTCGCGGCCTGAAGCTGGGTGCCATCGGCGATCTGCGCAAGATCGCCGCCTCGCGCAATTTCAGTTTATGCATCGCCCACCGGTTCAAGCCGATCTACATCGCCCTGCTCGGCACCGGGTTGCCGGTGATCGGCGTGCACCATGCCTTTGGCGATTATCAACGGCGTACCCGCCGATTGTTCGCCCAGGTTTTTCGCAAGCGCCTGAGCTTGCTCGGGGTGTCCGACGCCGTGCGCGACGACATGCGTCGCTGCCTGCCAAAATGGCCGGTCGGCAGGATCCAGACCCTCTACAACCGTATCGATCTGGAGGCCTTGCAGGCCAGCCAGGTTTCCCGGGAGCAGGCGCGACAAACCCTTGGGCTGGAAGCGAACGCCTGGATTGTCGGCAACGTCGGACGCCTGCATCCGGACAAGGACCAGGCCACCCTGCTTCGCGGTTTTGGCGCTGCGCTGGCGTACCTGCCAAGCCACAGCCAACTGGCGATTCTGGGCAAGGGGCGCCTGGAACAGGACCTCAAGGCTCTGGCGCGAGAGTTGGGCATTGCCGACCGCGTGCTGTTTCTCGGCCAGGTGCCAGAGGCCCGTCGTTATTTCCGTGCCTTCGACGCGTTTGCGCTGAGCTCCGATCACGAGCCGTTCGGCATGGTGCTGCTCGAAGCCATGGCTGCCGGCGTGCCGTTGCTGGCCACGGCCTGCGGTGGCGCAAAGGAGGTCGTCGAGGGCGTCGGCATCCTGTTCCCGCTCGGTGACGCCGAGCACATGGCCCAAGGGCTGCAACACCTGGCTGCGATGGACGAATTGCAGCGGCGCCAATGCGCCGAGTTGATGCTGGAGCGCTTGCGCGAACGTTTTTCCGATCGCGCCGTACGCGAGGCATTCTGGCGCTTGCCCCAAGTGACTGAACTGGCGCCGAGGAACTGATGCTCAACCGATTCCAAGGCTGGCGAGAGCGCGGCTGGACCACCACGGATGCCTCGAGCTACGCCCAGGCGTGGCAACGTTTTGGCGGCAGTGTGGCGACACACCCCCTGGTCGTGGAGCGCCTGGCCGCCCTGGCTGGGATTCCCGTGCGTTACCTGGCATTCGAGCAGGGCGGCGAGCTGAAGGCGGCAATTCCGACCTGGGGCCGCGATCTGGCGCTGTCGAAGGACGTGCTCAAGCGCAGCGGAAAAAAAGGCCTGTTCGACCTGGGCAATGCCGAGTTGATCCTGCCGGCCGCGCCCGACACCCAGGCACCGTTGCGTCATCGAGGGCGGTATCTGTCGGCGCTCAATGAAGGTCGCTTCAGCGGTTTGAAACTGCAGAAAGAGCAGCTGGCCATGGCTCGCCTGCCGGAAGAACTGTCCAAGAAGTTCCGCTACAACCAGCGCCGTGAATTGCGTCTTCTGGAGGAAGCCGGCGGGCAGGTGCGGCCGGTCGGCGAGTTCTCCAGTACCGAGTTGGCGTCGATCTACTGTGATCTGTTCCAGCGTCGCTGGGGTTTTCCCGCCACCGGTGCCGAGCGCATGGGCGAGGTGGTCGAGCTGCTGCGCGAGCTGCTGATCGGCTCGGTGATTTTTCTCAACGATGCGCCCATCGCCATCCAACTGGTCTATCGCGTCGAAGCGCCTGAATGGATCAGCGTCGAATACATCAATGGCGGCGTCGACCCGCAGACTCGCGAATTCAGCCCGGGCAGCGTCTTGAGCTTCCTCAATACGCAAGGCGCCTGGGAGCACGCCCGGGCCGCGGGCAAGCCGTTGCGGTTTTCCTTTGGCCGGGCGGATCGCGAATACAAGGATCGCTGGTGCAACCCCGTGCCGGTATTCAGCGTATGAACCCGCCGATGAATCGAAAACAACAACTGCTCAAGCGCCATCGTCGCAACAAGCGCGTGGGGCTGTTGTGCGCCCTTGTCGTATTGGGGCTGATAGGCGTTTGGGTGGCCTGGTGGCTGCCGCTGGTGCTGGCGCTGTTGGGCTGGGTAGCCCACGAGGCGTGGTTCGCCGATCATCTGTTCTATTCGCCCAAGGATGACTACCAGTACGATTTCCCCCCCTTCACGCAGCAACCGAAGGTTCACCTCAATGCAGGGCGACTGCGCCTGGATGAAGGTGTGATTCTCGATGACGGCGCGACTCTGGTCCTGGCCTTGCGGATCAAAAGCACCTGGCTGGGGCGTTTCTTCGATCCGAGCGTCGAGTTGTCGGGCGGTGAAGCGGCGGACCGACAAACATTCGAGCGTGGAGTCAACGGCCTGCGCTACCTCAACCTCAGTGAGCAGGGCGCGGTGCTGTCCCGGGGTGAATTGCGCTTGCGCGGACGCTTTTGTCGCTTGTCGGGCGAGCCGATGCTGTGGTCGTTTGCGCCGATGGAGCTACAGCGTCCACGGCTGATGGTTATCGCGCCCCACGCCGACGATGCGGAACTGGCCGCTTACGGACTCTACAGCCAGGCCGAAGAGGCCTGGATCGTCACCCTGACGGCCGGGGAAATCGAAGCACAACATTACCAGCGCATGGGCCTGGGACGTGCCGAAGCTGCGCGGCTCAAGGGGCGATTGCGCGCCTGGGACAGCCTCGCCGTGCCGCGTTGGGCCGGTGTGCCGCAGGAACACTGCGTGCAACTGGGGTATTTCTGCCTGCAACTGGCGGCGATGCAAGCCGCGCCCGGCCAACCCCAGGGCTCCCGCGAGGCGGATCTGAGCGATACCCGGCTGTTTCGCCAACTGAACCCGTTTGCCTTGCCCGGCGATGCAGACGGTGCGCCGACCTGGAACAACCTGCTGGCGGACTTGCGTGAAGTGCTGCTCAAGGCGCGCCCCGAAGTGATTGTGCTGCCTCACCCGACGCTCGATCCGCATCCCGATCATCTTTGTGCCCACCAGGCTGTCTTGCAGGCGCTGGAAGGACTGGAGTGGCAGCCCTCCGTGCTGCTGGGCTACGCCAACCACCTGCACGACAACGATCGTTGGCCCATGGGTGATACCGGCATGGGCGTCGCGTTGCCGCCCCATTTCGACCCGGCCCGGCCGATGCATCCGTTCAGCCTGGGCCTGACCCTGGCCGAGCAACGTGACAAGGCCATGGCGCTGGGCATGATGCATGACCTGCAGCCGCCTGCTCCGTTCAAGCGTCGATTGCGTCGTGGTATCCAGCGTCTGTTGGCCGGGCGCCGGGAGTCGCCCTATGGCGAGAATGAATTCTTTCGCAAGGCTGTACGCCGTCATGAACTGTTCTGGCGGCTTTAAGGGCCCAGGGGGCTACAAGGCCTCCGGTTATCTATCAAGTCGTTCGGTGCCGCAAGGAAGACGATGAAAGTTCTGTTTCTGGTGCAGAAAGAACAACGGGCCATCCTGGATCGGCTCTATGAAGGTGTCGCCGCCCATTGCGAGTGCGACCTGCGCTGGCTCGACAGCCAGGAGCAACGCAACCTGCGAGGCTATTTCCGGAGACACGTGGACGTCTCCCGCTACGACCGGATTGTATTTTTCCTGCGCTTCAAGCAGGAAATCCGCCAGGCGGGGTTCATCCGCACGATCCCCAACCTGGTGATCCTGGAGCATGATGCCTACCAGAACTACATCCCGTGCAAATACACCGGCAAGTTCAGCGCTCATTACCGACGCCTGCCGTGGGTGCGGGTCATCAGCTCCGGGTTCATTGTGACCGAACGCTTGCGTGCCGAAGGGTTCGATGCGGTTTTCGTACCCAAGGGCTATGATCAATCGCTGTTGCAAGACCAGCAGCGCGAGCGGGACATCGAGCTGGCGTTTGTCGGCAGTACCAACAGCGTCGCCTATAGCGGGCGCAAGGCATTGCTGGACGAGCTGGCGCGCGTCGAGCCGCTGGTCGTCACCCGTACCAAGTCCGGCGAAGAGTATTGCGAAACTCTCAATCGGATCCGCTTCTTCGTCAGTGCCGATGTGGGCATGGGCGAGTACATGATCAAGAATTTCGAGGCGATGGCCTGCGGTTGTGTGCTGCTGGCCTATGATCAAGGCGCCGAGGAAGCGCGGGCGCTAGGGTTGCAGGACATGCATAACGTGGTGTTGTATCGGGACATCCCGCAACTTCAGGAAAAACTTTCCCGGCTGCGCGCGGAGCCCGAACTGGCGCAAAGTATCGCCCGCAACGGCCACAGGCTGGCATTGGAGCAGTTCAGCTTCGCGCGTACCGGACAAAAAATCGTGGAAGCGCTGGAACCTCCGCTGCGACCGCGCGAACCGTTGAGTCTGCTAGAGTCCTTGCGCCAGAAACTGGGCATTTAACAAAAACCGCGATGCCATCCAACGACCTGGGTGGCATTTGACTAAATGGTATTTCAGTGCAGTTTTCCGACGATAGTGACATCACCCTGGTGGTCACCAGTTGCGGCCGGCTCGACCTGCTCAAGCGGACGCTCGAGAGTTTCGACCGTTTCAATACTGCGCCTATCCGCGAAGTGTTCATTACCGAAGATGCGGGCGACGATGGGGTGCATGAGGTCCTTCCTGCCCATTGGAAGGCGCACTGCACGGTTTTCATCAATCGGCCGAAGCTGGGGCAGCTGGCGTCGATCGATCTGGCCTACGGACACGTCAAGACAGCGTATATCTTCCACTGCGAGGATGACTGGGAGTTCTACCGCCCGGGGTTCGTGGAGGACTCTCTGACGGTCCTGCAACTGCGGCCCGAGATTCTCCAGGTATGGCTGCGCAATTATGTCTACGACCTGTGTGTCCACAGTCCCTACATTCGCTTGGGTGAGCGTCAGCTGATCGGCGGCGTGCCGTGCTATCCACTGATATCCGACAAGCCTGAATGGCAGAGTTTTTCCCTCAACCCTGGCCTGCGCCGTTTGAAGGAATACCAGTTGTGCGCCCCGTTTGCCGGTTTTGGTGGCGAAAAGGCCCTGTCGCTTCGTTACGCTCAACTGAACTTGACCGCGGTCACCCTTGAAGGGGATGCTGTTTTACACACCGGATTCGGTGTCCATGTCGAAGTCCCTGTCGAACGCCAGCGCAAGGCGCGTCGCAGGCGCCGTGAGCAAATCAAGCTCTTTCTGATCCTTTTGCTCGGAGTCTGTGTTGGCTGGCTTATCAATTATTGAGTTTCTCGAAGCACGAGTTCGGGTCCGCGATCAAAGGTTTGCTGCTCGATGAGCATTATTAATGTTATGTGGGCAGGCGGTTCGCCATTCGCTTCGGTGCATAAGGTCCATCGCCAGATACTTTCACAAATCGACCCGGCGATGCCTGTCAGGACATGGCTCTTGCAGGGCTCGGAATCTGCGTGCCTGGAGGGGGTGGGTCCGGCGCGTGAATGGAACCTGACCTCGGCGAAACTCAAGGGGCGGCACTTCTGGCGCCTGTTCAGGCCCTGGATGCACAGCCGTTTTCGCCAGGCGCTGCTCGACAGCGCTGCCCAAGTGGTCCTGCTCGACGGCCTCGGTGTGGCTCGTACCCTGTTGCCAGTATTGAAGGACATGCCGCACATCCATGTGGTGGTGATATTCCACGGTGCGACACGGCTCAATGCCGTGGGCCGGGATCTGCTGCGCGGCTTTGCGCCCTCGCGCCTGGCCCTGGCTGCGGTGTCGCAGACATTGGCGGCATCGCTGCAGGAAGCGCTGGGGTTGCCGGTCACTGCGTTGCGCAGTGCATTCGATCCGGCTGGATTCCAGACCTGCCTCCTGCCACGTGAAGAGGCTCGTGCCCGGATGCACTTGCCTTTGGCGGGCCCCCGCATATTCGGCGCCGTGGGGCGGCTGGTGGACAAGAAGGGCTTCGCCAGTTTGCTCGATGCCTTTGCCCTGGCGGCTGTCGCGCAGCGTGACTGGCGCTTGGTGATCGTCGGCGAAGGGCCTGCACGGGAAGCACTGCAGGCGCGCATCGACCAGCCGGACCTGGTCGACAAGGTATTGCTAGCGGGGCATCTGGAAGACGTGGCGAAGCTCTATAGAGCGTTCGACTGGGTGCTGGTCCCCTCCTTTGAAGAGGGCCTTGGCCTGATTCTCCAGGAGGCGATCCTGGCCGGCGTTCCGGTGCTGGCCAGTGACCTGGCGGTGTTCCGCGAACAGCTGGCCGATGCCGGTTGGTATGCGCCTGCCGGCGATGAGAGTGCCTGGGGCGAGGCGATCACGCGGGCTTCAGAGGCTTCGGCCGAAGCCGTCGCGGCGGCGCAATACCAGGCATTGGCGCCTGACGAGGCATGGGCGGGTTTCTGCCGGACCGCCCGGGAATTGATCTCAGGCAGGCAGTAGGGCGTTTTCCAGCGCTTGCATCGGAAAGCTCCCGTTCAGGTTTTCCCGCGCAATATAACGAGCGAAATGCTGCAAGTTGCGGCGCGCCAGATAGCGCGGCAATGGCGAGCGCAGGAAGCGCATGTCGGCGACATCGATCAGCCCCAGGGTGTTTTCCGGAGTGACGACGATATTGCCCAAGTGCAACGAACGAAAATAGACACCACGGGCATGGAGGCTGCGGATCAGTTCGATCAGGTCCGGGAGGCGCTGTTGCCAGCTGAAGCTCTCCTGATTCGACAATTGGCGCAGGGTTTTTCCCGGAAGCGGCCGATACAGTACGGCGGTCATGCCGGGCTTTTGCAGTTTGTAGTAGGCAAGCACTTCGAGAGTCGGTACGCCGAGTTCTTGCAAGCGGGCCGCGTTTTTGATGAATCGCGTCGAATAGGGCCTGAACAGGGCCGACGAAAATAGCCGCTTGCGGCGAAACAGTTTGAGGATGTTTCCATCCTGCAACAGATAGACTTTTGGGCCGTAGCTGTCGGCCTCCAGAATGCTGGCGCCTTCAATCAATTGATTCAAAGCGGCTTGGGGAAGCCGTGAGGATTGCATCGTAGGGAAACCTTGTTGAAAGAACCGGTGCCGTGGCGGGCCATGATGCCCAAAAGTTTTTGTTTTAACCATGCCGGTTTGGCTGGTACATCGATTAGGAGCTTTGGATGCAAGCAACACGTTGGGCGCAGGTATGGATGGCCTTTGGCTTGTCATGGTTTTTGCTGGCGATCGCACTGGCACCCGCCAACAAGGTTTATCAACAAGGAATGATCGCATTCGTCTGGTTGCCCGCGATCCTGTTCGCCTGGCCCGCGCGGCACAGGCTGGTGGAGTTATGGCGCGCCCAGCGCTTGGTCTACACGGCGTTGCTGGCATTGATGGCGTGGGCATTGATCACCCTGTTCTGGGCCGAGTCGCCGGAGCCCGTGCGCGAAGCCAAGCGGTTGTTGTACATCCTGATATTCCTGATGTTCTTCCCGATTTTCGCTGACGGTCGACCTGAGCGGGTGATCCGTATCATGCAGTGGGGCGGTGTTGGGCTAGCCCTGACGGCCTTGATGGCAATGATTCATTTCTATGGGATCGAGAACCAGCGCTGGGTGGCGCGTCTCGAGGGGCTGGGCGAGTTGTCCCATCCGATCCTGGGTGGCTACGTGATTGGCCTCGCGGCGATCTGGATGCTGCATTGGGTGCCGCGTCGTATCGGGCTGCAAGCTGTTTGTGCCGTGGCCTTGGCTCTGCTGGGCTTGTTCGTGGTCATGAGCCAGAGTCGCGGCGCGGCCCTGGCCTTGTTGCTCAGCGTACTGGCCATGCCGCTTTACTGCCGGGACTCGCGTACTCGTTTGATTGCCGCCGCGGCGCTGGTGCTGGCGATGGTGACTTTCTGGTTGCTGGAACCCTTGGTGATGGCCCGCGGAGCTTCCTATCGTCCGGAAATTTTTGCGTCCAGCCTGCAGATTATTTCCGAGCATCCCTGGGGTGGTCTGGGATTGGCAGGCGACTACCGGGTTCCTGTCGGTGGCCGTTTGTTCGACCACTCGCATAACCTGTTCACCCACGTTGCCATTCAGTTGGGCCTGCCCGGAATGTTGATATGGTGTGTGGTCTGGTTCGCCGTGCTGCGCGAGGCCTGGCGTGCCCGTGACACCCTGCTGGGCCGAGGCGTGCTGGGCATGTGGGTGTTTTCGTTCCTGGCGATGCAGTTCGACGCGGCGAGCCTGACGGGCACCCCGCGCGCCGAGTGGTTCATCACTTGGCTGCCGGTCGGCATGGCCAGCCTTTTGACCTGGGCGCGGGCCAATCCCGATGGCTGTGATAAAATCCCGCGCTCTTCCTAACCAGTGAGCTCGACGATGAGTGACGCACCGCCTAAAGCGGAACAGGATTCCAGCCTGAAAATCTATTTCCGGCTGCTGGGATACGTCAAACCCTACTTGGGCATTTTCCTGCTGAGTATCGTGGGCTTCGTGATATTTGCGTCCACCCAGCCCATGCTGGCCGGGATACTCAAATATTTTGTCGACGGGTTAGGCAATCCCGATGCGGTACTGTTTCCCAGCGTGCCGTATCTCAAGGATTTGAAACTGCTGATGGCCGTGCCGCTGCTGATCATCCTGATCGCTGCCTGGCAGGGCCTGGGGTCGTTCCTGGGCAACTATTACCTGGCCAAGGTCTCGCTGGGGCTGGTGCATGATCTGCGGGTCGAGTTGTTCAACAAGCTGCTGGTCCTGCCCAACCGCTATTTCGACACCCACAATTCCGGTCATCTGATTTCCCGGATCACCTTCAACGTGACCATGGTCACCGGTGCTGCCACGGACGCCATCAAGGTGGTGATTCGCGAAGGCCTCACCGTGGTGTTCCTCTTCGCTTACCTTGTGTGGATGAACTGGAAACTGACCTTGGTGATGCTGGCGATCCTGCCATTGATTGCAGTGATGGTCAGCAGCACCAGCAAGAAATTCCGCAAGCAAAGCAAAAAGATCCAGGTGGCCATGGGCGACGTGACCCACGTCGCCTCCGAGACCATCCAGGGTTATCGGGTGGTGCGCAGCTTCGGTGGCGAGGCCTATGAAGAACAGCGTTTTGCCAGCGCCAGCCAAGGCAATACCGACAAACAACTGCGCATGACCCGCACCGGCGCGGTCTACACGCCGATGCTGCAATTGGTGATTTACACTGCCATGGCCGCGCTGATGTTCCTGGTACTGTTCCTGCGCGGTGACGCGACAGCGGGCGATCTGGTGGCCTACATCACCGCGGCGGGCCTGCTGCCCAAGCCGATTCGCCAACTCTCGGAAGTCAGCTCCACGATCCAGAAGGGCGTGGCGGGCGCCGAAAGCATCTTCGAGCAACTGGACGTCGAGCCCGAAGTGGATAAAGGCACGGTCGAGCAGGAGCGCGTGAGCGGCCGTCTCGATGTGCGCAACCTGAGCTTTACCTACCCTGGCGCCGATCGGGAAGTGCTCAAGGACATCAGCTTCACCGCTGACCCTGGGCAGATGATCGCCCTGGTAGGGCGGTCGGGCAGCGGCAAGTCGACCCTGGCCAGCCTGATCCCGCGTTTCTATCACCACGAAGTCGGTCAGATCCTGCTCGATGACGTGGAAATCGAAGATTATCGACTGCGCAACCTGCGCCGGCATGTGGCCCAGGTGACCCAGCACGTCACGTTGTTCAACGATACGGTGGCCAACAATATCGCCTACGGCGACCTGGCCGGCGCGCCGCGGGCCGACATCGAAAAAGCCGCCCAGGACGCCTACGCGATGGACTTCATCGCGCAGCTTCCCCACGGCCTGGACACCGAGGTCGGCGAAAATGGCGTGCTGTTGTCCGGTGGCCAGCGCCAACGGCTGGCGATTGCCCGGGCATTGTTGAAAAACGCGCCGCTGTTGATCCTCGATGAGGCCACCTCGGCACTGGACACCGAGTCCGAGCGGCATATCCAGGCCGCGCTGGACCAAGTCATGAAAGGCCGTACGACCCTGGTCATTGCGCATCGGCTGTCGACCATCGAAAAGGCCGACATGATCCTGGTCATGGACCAGGGGCGCATCGTCGAACGCGGCACCCATGGCGAACTGCTCGCGCAAAATGGCTATTACGCGCGTCTTCATGCCATGGGCTTGGATGTTCCCACCCAGGACATCGCCTGAATACGAGGCCAAGGCTATGCTCTTGTGCATGACGACGATGGAATGCTCGACATGGATGAGACAACAAGGGCATCAAAGCAACAATCGCAGGCTCAGCCGGGCGCGCTGACACTTTCGCCCTCGGACCGGGCGGCCATCAAGATCCAGCGGCCTCGCTGTTTCTGGTTGACCGGGCTGTCGGGGGCTGGAAAGTCGACCTTGGCCAATGCCCTGGAAGTTCGCCTTCACCAGCAAGGCCTGCATACCGCTTTGCTGGACGGCGACAACCTGCGCAGGGGGCTTTGCAGTGACCTTGGGATGGATGCCGGCTCCCGAAAGGAAAACGTGCGGCGAATAGCCGAAGTGGCGCGCTTGATGGTCGAAGCAGGGCTGATTGTCATCGTCGCGGCGATTTCGCCGTTTCGGGCCGATCGAGACGCGGCACGACGGCTCTTTTCCCATAATGACTTCATCGAAGTCTACGTCAGTACGCCGTTCGACGTGTGTGCCGAGCGCGACCCCAAGGGGCTGTACCGCGAAGCCCTCGCCGGGCGGATCAAGCATTTCACCGGTCTCGATAGTCCTTACGAGGCGCCGCTGGCGGCCGAATGCGAAATCGATACCAGCGAGATGGAGCTGGCCCAGGCCTGCGCGCAGATGATGGCATTGCTGTGTGAAAACAATGAAAGCGCGGCTTGATACTTCCGGTCACCGCCATGGACGAGCCTCCCCCAACCCTGTGCTAATATCGCGCCCCTGTTCATTTTGTATGTGGGATGTTCCATGAAGTTGTCCATGCCGCGATTCGATCAAGCCCCTGTATTGGTGGTCGGCGATGTCATGCTCGACCGCTATTGGCATGGCGGTACATCACGGATTTCCCCCGAGGCGCCGGTACCGGTGGTCAGGGTCGAGCACATCGAGGACCGTCCCGGCGGTGCCGCCAACGTTGCCCTGAACATCGCCGCCCTCGGCGCCCCGGCTTCCCTGGTCGGCGTGACCGGTGACGATGAAGCGGCAGAGAGCCTGGCCAACAGCCTGGAAGGCGCTGGCGTGCGGGCGATCTTCCAGCGCATCGCGCACCAGCCGACCATCGTCAAGCTGCGGGTCATCAGTCGTCACCAGCAACTGCTGCGCATCGACTTCGAAGAACCGTTCGCCACCGACCCGCTGTCCCTGGGCGCCGAGGTCGACAACCTGCTCGACGGTATCAAGGTCCTGGTGTTGTCGGACTACGGCAAGGGCGCGTTGAAGAACCATCAAGTGCTGATCCAGGCTGCCCGTGCCCGCGGCATTCCCGTGCTGGCCGACCCCAAGGGCAAGGATTTTTCCATCTACCGTGGCGCGAGCCTGATTACCCCTAACCTCAGCGAGTTCGAAGCCATCGTCGGTGGTTGCGCCGATGAGCACGAACTGGTGAGCAAGGGCGCACAGCTGATGCACGACCTGGATCTGGGGGCGTTGCTGGTTACCCGCGGCGAGCACGGCATGACCCTGCTGCGTCCCGATCATCCGGCCCTGCACCTTCCGGCCCGTGCCCGCGAAGTATTTGACGTGACGGGCGCCGGTGACACGGTGATCTCCACCCTGGCCGCGGCGATTGCCGCCGGCGAGGAACTGCCCCACGCGGTTGCCCTGGCGAACCTGGCGGCGGGCATTGTCGTCGGCAAGCTGGGTACGGCGGCGATCAGCGCCCCGGAACTGCGGCGCGCGATCCAGCGCGAAGAGGGATCGGAGCGCGGTGTGCTGGGGCTGGAGCAACTATTGCTGGCTGTCGATGACGCGCGCGCCCATAAAGAGAAAATCGTTTTCACCAACGGTTGTTTCGACATCCTCCATGCTGGCCATGTGACCTACCTCGAGCAGGCCCGGGCCCAGGGTGATCGCTTGATCGTCGCGGTCAATGACGATGCTTCCGTGAGCCGCTTGAAAGGGCCGGGCCGGCCGATCAACAGCGTCGACCGCCGCATGGCGGTCCTGGCCGGCCTTGGCGCGGTGGATTGGGTGATCAGCTTCAGCGAAGGCACGCCGGAAAACCTGTTGCGCCAGGTCAAGCCGGATGTGCTGGTCAAGGGCGGCGACTACGGTATCGACCAGGTCGTGGGTGCCGACATCGTTTCCGCCTATGGGGGCACGGTGAAGGTGCTGGGGCTGGTGGAAAACAGCTCGACGACGGCGATTGTGGAAAAGATCCGCAATAACTGATTTATCTGACAAAGCGCAGCACTTGTGGATGCGAGCACGCTCGCTCCCACAAGGGTTCGTTGTCCGGTCAGAAAAATCGGCGTCAGGCCTAACGAGCCACCTTGCTCGGGACGATTTTCTTGAGCAGTTGCCGCGCCTTGCCCTTGAGCCGGGTCAGCCCGGACTCCTTGCCCGGTGGCGTCAGCCCTTGCTGGCGTAACCAGTCCTTCCAGCGAATCCGCTCGTCACGCACCAGCCAACCGTCCTGCCGGGCGAAGCTCTCCGCCAGGTATAAGCCGCGGGTGCTGGCCGCAAGCAGCTGATCTTTCTTCAATGTATACAGTTCGGGCAGCGGTTGTCCGTCCTGCAGCGGCATCAGGTAAAGATCGGGTCGCTTGCGGTCCAGGCGCGCCACCAATTGGTCGCCCTCCAGACGCTCATCGACATGAAACAGGCTCAGTGACTTGGCTTCCTTAGGCACGTCCAGGCGCAAGTCATAAATCAATTGCAGGGAGGCCGTCGGCAGATGCACGTAGGCCCGTGGTCGTTCGATCAGTTGCAGATTGGCGCAGCGCACCGGTCGGGCCGAGCCGGACAGCGGAGCCAGGCGAAACGGCAAGGCTTCGCGATAATGCAGTGCGCTCGAATAAGGCGCCGGGAGCCAAGTGTCGTTGAAGCGTCCGCCGAGCCAACCTTCCGGTGTTTCCAAAAGGCATTCTTCGGCTATTTCGTTGATGGCGGTAAGCAGCGGCAGGTTCAGCTCATGGGCCGGGACATAGCCGGAGATCAGCTTGAGCACCACGTCGCCGCGATCCTGGCGACGCTGACGCACCAATACCCAATACTCGCGGTTCTGCCAGTGCAGGGTCAGGCGCACCGAGACGCCCAGGTTCGCAAGCTCCACGGAGAAACGCTCGGCATCGTCCACAGCCACGGGACGCCGCCGCTGCAAGGTCTGGGCAAAATTGAGCGGCATTCCCACGCTCTGGTAAGTCAGGCCTTCGGGAGTCGCTTCGACGGAAAGGGGCAGAGTCTTGAAGTTACTTGGATTTTTTCTGATGAGCGTACGCGGCATGTCGGCTCCTTCCTTAATGCCGCGTAGGGCGGCGTCAGTTTCTGCGTAGAACCTTGGCTACGGTCGCAGCGTTGTGGGCGAGGTGCAGCGGATTGATGGTGCCGACAATAGCACTGGCAACCCCGGGATGCTCAAACAACAGTTCAAAGCTGGCGCGAACCGGGTCCTCACCGGGGCTCAGGCAGGCATGACCGCTGGCCAGGGCTTTTTTCACCAGGATCGCCTTGCCGTGCTCCGCCGCGTACTCAATGACCGCCTTTTCGCTTCGTTCGTTCAGATTGTAGGTGACCATCGCGCAATCACCTTGCTCCAGAGCTTTCAAGCCACCGTCGACGGTCTTGCCAGAGAATCCGAAGCCGCCGATCTTGCCCTCGCGCTTGAGCGCCGCCAGGGTCGGGTACACCTCGCTGTCGTCGAGGATCGCCAGGTCATTGCCGTCCGAATGCACCAGTACCAGGTCGATGTAGTCCGTTTCCAGGCGCTGGAGGCTGCGCTCCACCGAGAGCCGCGTATGAGCAGCGCTGAAGTCATGACGGGACTGGCCATCGCTGAATTCCTCGCCGACTTTGCTGACGATCACCCAGTCGTGACGCTGGCCGCGCAACAGCGGCCCGAGGCGTTCCTCGCTGCGGCCATAGGCAGGCGCGGTGTCGATCAGGTTGATGCCCAGGTCGCGCGCCAGCTTGAGCAGCATGCGCGCTTCGGTGTCATCCGGAATCTGGAAACCGCTGGGGTACTTGACGCCCTGGTCGCGGCCCAGCTTGACCGTGCCCAGGCCCAGGGGCGAAACCAACGGGCCGTTTTTGCCCAGCGGGCGACGCAGATCGTGGAGTGTCGGCTGGCTCATGGCAGCAGTTGCTCCCAGGCGGGAACGCCCATGGGCGGCTTGGGCAGGTCCGGCAGCGGGGTGGTATGGCTGGGCTGGATACCATCGCGTTGCAGCGCGGCAATCACCCGGTCGGAGAAGTCCGGGGCCAAGGCGAGCTTGGTCGGCCAGCCCACCAGCAGGCGACCCTGCTCGGCGACAAAGGCGTTATCCGGGCGGGTCAGGCCCGATTGCAGCGGCTCGGCGCGGGCGACCCGCAACGTGGCCCATTGTGCGGTGCTCAGGTCGATCCACGGCAGCAACTGGCCGAGCTCTTTCTGGGCGACGGCGATCTGCGCAGCGGGCTCGCGGGCGACGGCATCCCCCTCGGCAAGATCGCCTCCCAGGTACCAGACCCATTGGCCATCGGCGGCCGGATGGGTGGTCACAGTCACCCGGGGCTTCGGCCCGCCACCCAGGCAATGGGCGTAAAGCGGCTTGAGGCTGGGGCCCTTCGCCAGGACCATGTGCAACGGCCGGGTCTGCATGGCCGGCTGGTCGAGGCCCAGGGCGCGGAGCAGGTCGGCGGTGCCGCCGCCGGCACTGAGGACGATGCGCTGGGCGCGGATTTCGCGACCGTCGACCTTCAGCCCGACAAGTTGGCCTTCCTCGTGCAACGGTTCGACCTGCTGCCCGGCCAGCAGGCTGTCGCCGGCCAGGTCTGCCAGGCGCGCGATCAGGCTGGGAACATCCACCACCAACTCGGCCAGGCGGTAGACCTTGCCTTTGAAACGCTTGTCTTGCAGGGCTGGCGGCAGTTGCTCGCCCTTGACCTGGTCGACGCGCCCGCGCACGGCCTTGCTGGCGAAAAAGCTCGTAAGGTTGCCGGCCAGGGTGCCTGGGGACCAGAGGTAATGGGCGTCGGACAACATGCGTACCCCCGACAGGTCCAGCTCACCGTCGCCCTTGAGGGCCTCGCGCCAACGGCGCGGCATGTCGGCAATGGCTTCCGAGGCGCCAGTCAGGGCTCCGTGCAACGCATACTTGGCGCCGCCATGGATGATGCCCTGGGATTTGACGCTCTGCCCGCCGCCAAGGCTGGCGCTTTCCACCAGCACGGTTGAAAACCCCTGGCGGCGCAAGCGCGCATTCAGCCAGAGGCCGGCGACTCCGGCGCCGACAATGAGGATGTCGGTGGAAATAACGGATGGCATGCAGCGACCTCGGAGGAAATTAAGCGGCAAGTTTCAAGCTTCGAGCTGCAAGTTACAAGCGAGAGGGTATCGCTTGTGCTTGCAGCTTGAGGCTTGGAGCTGCGCTGCTTCAATGTCCTGCAGTCTTGGAAAACAACTGGATCACCACCACCCCCAACACAATCAACGCCATCCCCAGCATCGCCGGCACGTCCAGTTTCTGCCCATAGATAAACAGCGCCGCGACGCTGACCATCACGATCCCCAAGCCGGCCCAGACCGCGTAGGCCACCCCCACTGGAACGGTGCGCACCACCAGCGTCAGCATCCAGAACGCAGTGCCATAGCCGGCGATGACCAACAACAAGGGCAGGGGCGTGCTCAAGCCCTTGATCGCTTTCATCGATACGGTGGCGATCACTTCGGCGCAGATGGCGATGGCGAGGTAGTAATAGGCGTTCATGAGCGATTCCTCTCGGGTCGTTGCGTCGTTCGATGGGCCCATTCTAGGGAATGGCCAAATGGGGTAAAGTCATTACCTATCTGCGATAGAGATAGGTTGAGCGATGAATGTTCAATGGAACCTGGAGCAATTGCGACTGTTCGTCGGTGTCGCCGAGAAGCGGTCGTTTTCCGCGGTGGCCCGGGATCAGCGCAAGGCTCAGTCGGCTGTCAGCAGTGCGATTGCACTGCTGGAAGAGGACCTGGGGGTGAGCCTGTTCGAGCGCAGCAGTGGTCGCCAGCCCAAACTCACCGATGCGGGCGTGGCGCTGCTTGAGGAGGCCCGGGAAGTGTTACGCCAATGCGAACGCCTCAACGGCCGGGCCTTGGCCCTGATGCGCGGGCAGGAGGCATCGCTACGCCTGGCCCAGGACGAGGCCATGCCCTATCAGCCCGTTATCGACAGCCTGGCGGCGCTGGCCGAACGGTTTCCCACCCTAGAAGTGCAACTGGCCAGCGCCGCCCAGGGCGATGTGGCGCGCAAGCTGGTGGAGCGTCGCGCCGATCTCGGGTTGCTGTTCTATCACGATCAGATTCCCGAGGCGCTGGAGCGCCGGGTATTGGGTAGCGTCGAGATGGTCACGGTGTGCGGCCGGGGGCATCCCTTGGCGAGCCATGATTACGTGACCTGCCTGGAGATGGCCCGGCACCGGCAATTGCTGATGGCGACCCAATCCAGCGTCTATCCCGGCAGCGAGCAGGCCAGCCCGCAAGTCTGGCGGGCCGACAGCTTCTACGTGCTGGCCGAGTGGTTGAGAAGTGGGCTGGGCTGGGCCTGGCTGCCGCGGCACGTCGTGCAGTACCCGGCGTACCTGGGGGACATGGTCGAGCTCAACAGTGAATGGACCCCGCCGGCCCTGGTGGTGGAGCTGGTCTGGCGCCGCGACGAACCCCTGGGCCCGGCGGCCCGTTGGCTGGCGGAACGTTTTGCCGTGCAGTTGCAGGCGCTCGGCTGAAAAACCGATAAACTCCGCCGCCATGAACAGAACTCTCTATAGCGCATTGTTTTATCTGGGGCTGCCACTGGTGGCGATTCGGCTGTGGCTGCGGGCTCGCAAGGCACCGGCGTATGCGCGGCGTATCGGCGAGCGTTTCTCGTGGGGCTTGCCGACGATGGCGCCGGGCGGCATCTGGGTCCACGCGGTGTCAGTGGGCGAGAGCATTGCCGCTGCGCCGATGATTCGCGCGTTGTTGCAACGCTACCCACAACTGCCGATCACGGTGACGTGCATGACGCCCACCGGTTCGGAGCGGATCAAGGCGTTGTTCGCCGATGAGCCGCGCATCCAGCATTGCTACCTGCCTTATGACCTGCCGTGCGCGGCCAAGCGTTTTCTCGACCAGGTCCGGCCGAAACTGGCGGTGATCATGGAAACCGAACTGTGGCCCAACCACATCCATCAATGCGCCCTGCGCGGTATCCCCGTGGCGTTGGCCAACGCGCGGCTGTCGGAGCGTTCGGCGCGCGGTTATGCCCGTTTTCCCAAGCTGACCCGGCCGATGCTTGCTGAGATGGGCCTGTTTGCCGTGCAGACCGAAGCCGAGGCAGAGCGCTTTCGTCAACTCGGTGCCAGGGCGGAAACCGTTGAAGTGACCGGCTCCATCAAGTTCGACCTGACCATCGACCCGCAACTGCTGGAAAGCGCCAGTGCCTTGCGCCGTCAATGGCAAGCGGTGGAGCGCCCGGTGTGGATCGCCGCCAGTACCCATGAGGGTGAGGACGAAGTGGTGCTGGCCGCCCATCGTCGGTTGCTCGACAGCTACCCGGATGCGTTGCTGATTTTGGTGCCGCGTCATCCGGAACGGTTCGATGCGGTGGCGCAACTGTGCGAGCGTGAGGGCTTCGCCACGGTCCGGCGCTCCAGTGCCCGACCGGTCGACGCACAAACTTCGGTGCTGCTGGGCGACACGATGGGTGAACTGCTGTTTCTCTATGCGCTAGCCGACAGTGCGTTTGTCGGCGGCAGTCTGGTACCCAACGGCGGGCACAACCTGCTGGAGCCGGCGGCGCTGGCAAAACCGGTGCTCAGCGGGCCGCACCTGTTCAACTTCCTTGAAATTGCCGCCCAACTGCGCGCGGCCGGAGCCTTGGCGGAAGTGGAAGATGCCCACGGCCTGGCCCTGGCCGTGCAGCGTCTGTTCGAACTGCCCCGGGATGCCCAGCGCATGGCCGAGTCGGGGTTGGCGGTGATGCGTCGCAACCAGGGCGCGTTGCAGCGGTTGTTGGATGGGTTGGGGCGCTTGCTCGACTGAGCTCTGTGGCGAGGGAGCTTGCTCCCTCGCCACAGGGGATTTGTCGCAGCTGTGCTACTGCGCCGGCCGCGAGCGCAACTGTTGTGCCGCCGCTTGTGCCAGGTCTGGCGGCAGGAAGTCCTTGTCCGGGTTGTAGTCGGGCTTGAGGTAGCGGGACAGGGCTTGCAGGTCTTCCGGGCTCAAGGTCCCGGCGGCTTGCTTGAGGCGCAGGTTGTCCAGGATGTAGTCATAGCGGGCGTTGTTGTAGTCGCGCACCGAGGTGTACAGCTGGCGCTGGGCGTCGAGTACATCGACGATGTTGCGAGTGCCCACCTGGTAGCCGATCTCCGTGGCGTCCACCGCGCTCTGGTTCGAGATGATCGACTGGCGCCGGGCCTGGACCTGCTCCACATCGGTGTTCACCGCGCGATGCAGGTTGCGGGTGTTTTCCACCACCTGCCGGCGCAGGCCTTCGCGCTGCTGCTCGGTCTGGGTGAGTTGCGAGTAGGACTCGCGAACCTGGGAGCTGGTCAGCCCGCCGCTGTAGATCGGAATGCTCAATTGCAGGCCAATGGTGCGTTGCTCGGCGTCGCCACCGTAGCGCTGGCCGGTGGGGCTTGGGTTGGTGAAGCCGAGGCCGTCGTTGTCACCTTTGCGGTACTGGGCGATTGCATCGAGGGTCGGCGCGTGGCCGGCCTTGCGCTGGCGAACGGTGTCTTCGGCGGCATCGACGGCATAGTTGCTGGCCAGCAGGTTGAGGTTCTGCCTGGCGGCGGTGTCGACCCAGGCCTTGGCGTCGTTGGGCGCCGGCGGCAGGATCGGCAGGGTATGAACGACGCCCTGGATCGAATTGTACTGGCGGTTGGTCAGGGTGATCAGCGCTTCGAAGGCATCTTCGACCTGACGCTGGGCGATGATCCGATTGGCCCGGGCGGTGTCGTAGCTGGCCTGGGATTGCAGCACGTCGGTCTTGTCCGACAGGCCCACGTCGAAACGTTCGTTGGACTGGTCGAGCTGACGCTTGAACGCGGCTTCCTCGGCCTTGGTCGAGGCCAGGTTGTCCTGGCTGCGCAGCACGTTGAAATAGGCTTCAGCGCTTTGCAGGATCAGGTTCTGCTCGGTGGCGGACAGCTGCAGCGATGCTTGTTCATTGACCGATTTGGCCGCTTGCAGCTGGAACCAGCGGTCGGCGCGGAAGATCGGCTGCGACAAGGTGGCCTGGTAAACCGTTGAGCTGCGGTTGGCGGTCATCGCCGGTTGGTCGAGCTCGGTACGGGTGTTGTTCAGGTCGGCGCCGGCCGACAGGTTGGGCAGCAGCCCGGCGCGTGCCTGGGGCACCACTTCCTTCTGAGCACCATACTGGGCACGAGCGGCGGCCAGGTCGGCGTTGTTGTCCACCGCTTCCTGGTACACGCTGACCAGATCGGTCTTGGTGGATAAAGGCGCTTCGGCGGCCCAGGCCATTCCATTGGACGCACAAGACACGGCCAGGGCCAGTGAGAGTTTGCGCAGCATGAGGCGATCCCTTACGTTCAAATTGAATGCGCATAACAGGCGCGCGGCGTAGCGAGTGTAGTTGTGCGTACGCACGGCAACAATCCTGTATTTGCGCCATTCATCACGGCTTTTGCCCAGGCGATGGCGTTCTGCGCCGGTTGTGTCTAGACTGGCCGGGTTCTTGTCGGGGTGCCTTGCTATGAGGCTGAGATCGAATAATTTCGGATCCCGTTGAACCTGATCAGGTTAGCGCCTGCGTAGGGAACAAGATTTCTCGTCACCCGGCGAGTCCTCTTGTGCTTCGTCCGGGATGTTGTTCGACAATCGATTTCCGATGTTCGAACAGGCTCGAGCAGCAAGCACAGCGTCCGCACTGTCGTGCAGGGGCGCGTCCATTCGTTACAGGTTCGCTCCGACAAAAATCCACTGCCTGGATGTGTGTCTGGAGAGCCCGTGATGACGACAAAATCAAAAAACGCGACCAACCTCAGTGAATCGGCCCAGGTCGATCAGCAATCGGTTCAGCCCTTTACCCGCTCGCAAAAAATCTACGTCCAGGGCAGCCGCCCGGATATCCGCGTGCCCATGCGCGAAATCAGCCTCGACGTGACCCCCACCGACTTCGGCGGCGAAATCAACGCGCCGGTAGTGGTCTACGACACCTCGGGCCCCTACACCGACCCGAATGTGGTTATCGACGTGCGCAAAGGCCTGGCCGACGTGCGTTCGCCTTGGATCGAAGCCCGTGGCGACACCGAGCGCCTGGCGGGCCTGAGTTCCAACTTCGGCCAGGAGCGCCTGGCCGACCCCGAGCTGACCCAACTGCGCTTCGCCCACGTGAACAACCCGCGTCGCGCCAAGCCGGGCGCCAACGTCAGCCAGATGCACTATGCGCGCAAAGGCATCATCACCGCCGAGATGGAATACGTCGCCATCCGCGAGAACATGAAGCTGGAAGTGGCCCGCGCCGCCGGCCTGCTTGACCAGCAACACGCCGGCCACAGCTTCGGCGCCAGCGTGCCGAAAGTCATTACCCCGGAGTTCGTGCGGGACGAAATCGCCCGTGGTCGCGCGATCATCCCAGCCAACATCAACCACACTGAACTGGAACCGATGATCATCGGCCGTAACTTCCTGGTGAAGATCAACGGCAACATCGGCAACAGTGCCCTGGGTTCGTCCATCGAAGAAGAAGTGGCGAAGCTGACCTGGGGCATCCGCTGGGGTTCGGACACGGTCATGGACCTGTCCACCGGCAAGCACATCCATGAAACCCGCGAATGGATCATCCGCAATTCGCCCGTGCCCATCGGCACCGTGCCGATCTACCAGGCCCTGGAAAAGGTCGGCGGCGTGGCCGAAGACCTGACCTGGGAACTGTTCCGCGACACGCTGATCGAGCAGGCCGAACAGGGCGTCGACTACTTCACCATCCACGCGGGCGTGTTGCTGCGCTATGTGCCGATGACCGCCAAGCGCGTCACCGGTATCGTCAGCCGTGGCGGTTCGATCATGGCCAAGTGGTGCCTGGCGCACCACAAGGAAAACTTCCTCTACACCCATTTCGAAGACATCTGTGAAATCATGAAGGCCTACGACGTCAGCTTCTCGCTGGGCGATGGCCTGCGTCCGGGCTCGATTGCCGACGCCAACGATGAAGCGCAGTTCGGCGAGCTGGAAACCCTTGGCGAGCTGACCAAGATCGCCTGGAAGCACGACGTCCAGTGCATGATCGAAGGCCCCGGCCATGTGCCGATGCAGTTGATCAAAGAGAACATGGACAAGCAGCTCGAGTGCTGCGACGAGGCGCCGTTCTACACCCTCGGCCCGCTGACCACCGACATCGCGCCGGGCTACGACCACATCACGTCCGGTATCGGTGCGGCGATGATCGGCTGGTTCGGTTGCGCCATGCTTTGCTACGTCACGCCGAAGGAGCACCTCGGCTTGCCGAACAAGGATGACGTGAAGACCGGGATCATCACGTACAAGATCGCCGCCCACGCCGCCGACCTTGCCAAGGGCCACCCGGGCGCGCAGATCCGCGACAACGCCTTGAGCAAGGCGCGTTTCGAGTTCCGCTGGGAAGACCAGTTCAACCTCGGCCTGGACCCGGACACCGCCCGTTCGTACCACGATGAAACCCTGCCGAAGGACTCGGCCAAGGTGGCGCATTTCTGCTCGATGTGCGGGCCGAAATTCTGCTCGATGAAAATCACCCAGGAAGTGCGTGAGTACGCGGCGAACCAGCGCATTGAAGCGGTGGACGTCGAAGTCGCCCAGGGGATGGCCGAGCAGGCGGAGCGGTTCAAGCAGGAAGGTAGTCAGCTTTACAAGAAAGTGTGATTTGAGCTGGGGGCGGTGGTGACTTTACTGCCGCCTTCGCGAGCAGGCTCGCTCCCACAGTGGAACTCGGTCGTTCACAAAACTTGTGTTCACCGCAGGTCCATTGTGGGAGCGAGCCTGCTCGCGAAAGCCATCACCAGAACAACAAAATATCCCTCTGAGATAACAACCCTTGAACATCCAACCCAGCACCTACTCCCCAGACGCCGCCGTGCCTTTGGACAAACGCGTCTTCGGCGCTCGCGATCTGTTTTCTTTGTGGTTCTCTCTCGGCATCGGCCTGATGGTCTTGCAGGTCGGCGCCCTGCTCGCGCCGGGCCTGGGCCTGAGCGGTTCGTTGCTGGCGATTTTCCTCGGCACGCTGGTGGGCGTCCTGCTGCTGGCGGCGGTCGGGGTGATCGGCAGCGACACTGGCCTGTCGGCCATGGCCGCGCTCAAGCTCAGCCTTGGCGGCAAGGGCGCGAGCGTGCCGGCGGTATTGAACCTGCTGCAGCTGATCGGTTGGGGGTCGTTCGAAATCATCGTCATGCGCGACGCCGCCAGCCTGCTCGGTGCCCGGGCCTTCAGCGAAGGCAGCCTGGGCTCCAACCCACTGCTGTGGACGCTGTTCTTCGGCGCCCTGGCGACCCTGCTTGCCGTCAGCGGGCCGCTGACCTTTGTGCGTAAGGTGCTGCGTAAATGGGGCATCTGGCTGCTGTTGGCCGCGTGCATCTGGCTGACTTGGAACCTGTTCGCCAAGGCTGACCTGGCGGCACTCTGGGCCCAGGCGGGCGACGGCTCGATGCCGCTGGCGGTGGGGTTCGATATCGCCATCGCGATGCCGTTGTCGTGGTTGCCGCTGATCGCCGATTACTCGCGTTTCGGCAAGCGCGCCAAGAATGTCTTCGGCGGTACGGCCGTGGGCTTCTTCATCGGTAACTTCTGGCTGATGAGCCTGGGCGTCGCCTACACTCTGGCATTCGCGCCGAGCGGCGAAGTCAACGCATTGCTGCTGGCCCTGGCCGGCGCCGGACTGGGCATCCCACTGCTGCTGATTCTGTTGGACGAGTCGGAAAACGCCTTCGCCGACATCCACTCAGCGGCGGTGTCCAGCGGCATGCTGTCAGGGTTGAAAGTCGAGCACCTGGCCTTGGCGATTGGCGTCATCTGCACCTTGATCGCCTGCTTCGCGCCGTTGGCGCAGTATCAGAACTTCCTGTTGCTGATCGGCTCGGTGTTCGCGCCGCTGTTCGGCGTGGTGCTGGTGGACCACTTCATCCTGCGCAAGCGCAGCAGCCAAGTGGTGTCAGCCGCGTTGCGCTGGCCGGCCCTGTTGGCCTGGTTGGGTGGGGTGAGCACTTATCACCTGCTGGCCAACTTCTACCCGGACATCGGTGCAACCCTGCCATCGTTGATCCTGGCAGGGTTGCTGCAACTGTTGCTGGGCCGGGCCTTCAGCTACGGCCGGGAAACAGCTCGGGCTTGAGGATGCCGTTGAGGCGTGGGTAGGCGATCTTCAATTCGATGTGGCCCAGGGCGTACGGCGCGATGGTGCTCACTTCGTACTTGAGGATCACCCCGCCGTAGGTCAGCGCGATGTGTGGGGTTTTCTGAAAGGACCACTGTTTCAGGAACTCGGGTTCCTGATCCAGCTTGGTACTGATCAGCCAGCTGTTGTGAGCCACTTGCGCGGCTTTCCAAAAGGCTTCCTCCTGGCCCGGCAGCAGCATGTCCGACAGCGTCAGCACTTTGTGCTGCTGGCGCGAATAGTTGATGAAACCGCGACCCGGCGTGCCATGGGCGCCGCCAGTGTCCAGATAGCTGGACAATTCGATAATCACCAAGCCGTCATGCTGCTCGCGTACCTTGGCCTGCAAATAGCTGCTGTTGCGCGGTGCGGCGCTGCGCAGGAACTGCTCGCGATAGGCGGCCAGCGTCGGAGCCGCAGGGGCGTCCGGGCTGGTGCGGGTCATTTGCAACAGGCGTTTTTCGATGATGCCGTCCAGGGCCGGCTCGGCGGGAAAGCGCAGGGTGTCGATGTTCACCAGCGGGCAGTCGGCACTGGCGCAACCGGGCTGCAATTGCTCCGACGCATCGCGAGTCGTCTCCAGGGGCGCTCGGTAATTGGGTTGGAAGAGGCTTTGGCAAGCACCCAGGGTCAGGGCGATGGCGGCCAGGGAAGCGATTCTAAAAAGCGACATGGGCGTCCTTCGTGGAACAGGGAAAGGCAAAAAGTTACCCGCTTCGACTGTCGGCAGGGCAATCAGTTCGCCACTAAGCTCATTAGAGTAATTTTAAAGGCAGCCGTCTATCCCGATGACCGGAAAGGGGCTGCATCAAACGGTACGGGCGCGTTAGGATGGCGCGAAGCCGAGGTTGGAACCTCGTACTGGACCACCGCACACGAGGATTGTCATGACTGATTTCGCCAACGCCACACCGAGCGCCGTGGAGATCGTCAAGCGCGAAAATTGCTTCAAGGGTTTCTACAAACTTGATCGCGTGCACCTGCGCCACGAATTGTTCGCCGGTGGCATGAGCCGCGAAATCAGCCGCGAGCTGTTCGTTCGCCATGACGCGGTGTGCGTGCTGCCCTACGACCCACAGCGCGATGAGGTGGTGCTTATCGAACAGTTCCGCGTCGGTGCCATGGGCAAGACTGCCAATCCCTGGCTGGTGGAACTGGTGGCCGGCCTGATCGACAAGGACGAGCAGCCGGAAGAAGTTGCTCATCGTGAGGCGCAGGAGGAAGCTGGGCTTGTCTTCGCCGCGCTCTGGCCGATGACTCAATATTTTCCATCGCCGGGCGGCAGTGACGAGTACGTGCATCTTTTTTTGGGGCGTTGCGACAGCTCGGGGGCGGGCGGCCTGCATGGCCTGCTGGAAGAGGCTGAAGATATCCGCGTGAAGGCCTGGGCTTTTGAAGATGCCCTTCAAGCGGTGCGCGACGGGCGAATTTGCAACGCGGCCAGCATCATTGCCTTGCAATGGCTGGCCTTGAACCGTGATGAAGTGAGGGGGCTATGGTCCTGAACAAGTTGCGCGATCGTTATCGCGTCGATCTGGTGGGGTTGCAGGCCGCCTGCGAGGCCAACTACGCCCGCCTGATGCGCTTGTTGCCGGACATGCGCAACGATCCGGCACCGCGCCGCATCGCCGTAACCCACGGCGACCAGATGCTGGGTGTATTGGCCTTGGAAGTGCTGCAAACCTGTCCTTACACCACCACTTTGCAGGTGCGCCAGGAACACAGCTTGCCCTGGCTGCCGGTGCCGCAGTTGGAAGTGCAGGTCTATCACGATGCGCGCATGGCCGAAGTCGTCAGCGCCGAACATGCACGACGCTTTCGCGGCATCTATCCTTATCCCAATGCGTCGATGCACCAGCCAGATGAAAAAGCCCAGTTGAACCTGTTCCTGGGGGAATGGCTGAGTCATTGCCTGGCGCTGGGCCACGAGTTCGAAGTCGTACGGTAGTTGTGAACCGGTTCCGGTTCGCGGGTTTCCCCTTTCGATCATCCCCCAGCATAATTGCCGCTTCATGCAACGGCGTGATTGCGCCTGGGAGAGAGCGATTTGCCGAGCGTATCCAGCTTGACCACGGCCGATGCGGTGCTGTTGGTCCAACTGTCTGACAGCCATTTGTTCGCCGATGCCGATGCATCGTTGCTGGGCATGAACACCCGTGACAGCTTGCGGTCGGTCATCGATTTGGTGCTCAAGCAACAGCCGGCCATCGACCTGATGCTCGCCACCGGCGATCTGTCCCAGGACGGCACGTTGCAATCCTACGAGTCGTTTCGACAACTGACAGCGCGTATCGATGCGCCGACGCGGTGGATTCCCGGCAACCATGATGAGCCGCAGGTGATGCTTGAGGCGGCGGTCAAGAGTACGTTGCTCGATCCGGTGGTGGACATCGGAAACTGGCGGGTAACGATGCTCGATTCCGCCGTGCCAGGTTCGGTGCCGGGTTTCTTGGCCGAGGAGCAATTGATTCTGTTGGCCAATGCCTTGAGCGAAGCGCCGGAGCGGCATCATCTGGTGTGTCTGCACCACCATCCGGTGTCGATTGGGTGCGCGTGGATGGAACCGATCGGGTTGCGTAATCCCGAGGCTTTGTTTGCGGTACTGGATCGCTTTCCCCAGGTGCGAGCGGTGCTGTGGGGGCATGTGCATCAGGAGATTGACGAGGTGCGCGAGGGGGTTCGTTTGTTGGCTTCGCCTTCGACCTGTATTCAATTCGAACCGGGCAGCGAGGATTTTGCGGTGGGCTCGCAGGCGCCGGGGTATCGGTGGTTGCGGCTATTGCCGGATGGGCGGTTGGAGACGGGGGTAGAGCGGGTGGTTGGGTTTGCTTTCACTCCGGACTATGGCTCCAACGGATATTGAGGACGAGGCGGCCTGACAGCCTGCCCATTTCTCACTGCTGTACTCCGATCCAATTGTGGGAGCGAGCCTGCTCGCGATGGCGGCTTGACGGAGTACATATCCGTTTTCTGCGGTAACGGCGACTTAGGGTTCCGCCCTTACGGCGGCTCACTTTTTTTCAAACGCCAAAAAAAGTAAGCAAAAAAGGCTTGGCCCCACCACTCGGTGCCTCGCCAAGGCTCGGCATGCCCTCACTCCGGCATTGCTCCGTGGGCCCGCCGCGAAGGACCATCCATGGTCCAGCGCGGCTATCCCGGCATCCATGCCGGGATGCCCACTCCACAATGCCTGCGTTCGGCCATCATGGTTAGCGGGGCCCCTAGATCAAAAGCCAAGCCGAGGCGGCCTTAGGGCCGACCTGGCTCTCGGTGGGACCGCGTTTCCCCTGTGGGAGCGAGCCTGCTCGCGAAGACGGCGGCACATACAACATGGATGCAAGCTGACCCACCGCCATCGCGAGCAAGCTCGGCTCCCACAGCAATCGGCGGTGGACGCTGATCTTATAAACGACCCGAAACCTGTGTGGGAGCGAGCTTGCTCGCGATGGCGGCCTGACAGTCGGCCTTGTTGACCGGGTACATATCCATTTCTGCGGTAATAGCGGCTTATGGTTCCGCCCTTACGGCGGCTCACTTTTTTTCAAACGCCAAAAAAAGTAAGCAAAAAAGGCTTGGCCCCACCACTCGGTGCCTCGCCAAGGCTCGGCATGCCCTCACTCCGGCATTGCTCCGTGGGCCCGCCGCGAAGGACCATCCATGGTCCAGCGCGGCTATCCCGGCATCCATGCCGGGATGCCCACTCCACAATGCCTGCGTTCGGCCATCGTGGTTAATGGGGCCCCTAGATCAAAAGCCAAGCCGAGGCGGCCTTAGGGCCGACCTGGCTCTCGGTGGGACCGCGTTCCCCCTGTGGGAGCGAGCCTGCTCGCGAAGACGGCGGCACATACAACATGGATGCAAGCTGACCCACCGCCATCGCGAGCAAGCTCGGCTCCCACTGCAATCGGCGGTGGACACTGATCTTATAAACGACCAAAAACCTTCGTCGAGCCGAGACTATGAGGATTCAAGGCTGACAAAGCCCCCGTGGCGAGGGAGCTTGCTCCCGCTGGCCTGCGGAGCAGGCCCCAGACCAGGCACAGCGTTCTGTCAGCCAGATGGGGCATTACCAGTTTGGGGCTACTGCGTAGCCCAGCGGGAGCAAGCTCCCTCGCCACTAAGGCGAAGTGTTATCGAAATCACCCCAAACCCCCACAAACTCCCTGTAAACTCCGGCCTTTGCCCAGCACCCAGGGAGTCGGCAATGTCGGGTTCGATCCTTTATATCCATGGCTTCAACAGCGCCCCGGCGTCGACCAAAGCCTGTCAATTGGTCGACGTGATGGCTCGCCTTGGCCTCAGCGACCAATTGCGGGTGCCTGCCTTGCATCACCACCCTCGCCAAGCGATGGAGCAGATGGAGCAGGCGATTGCAGAACTGGGCCGGCCGCTGCTGGTCGGCAGCTCGCTCGGCGGCTACTATGCGACTCACTTGGCCGAGCGCCACGGGCTCAAGGCCCTGTTGGTCAATCCTGCCGTGAGCCCGCATCGGATGTTCGACGGGTACCTGGGAACGCAGAAGAATTTGTACACCGACGAAACCTGGGAGTTGACCCACGACCACGTCACGGCCCTGGCCGAGCTGGAAGTGCCGGCGCCCCGGGATCCGCAGCGCTTTCAGGTATGGTTGCAAACCGGTGACGAAACGCTGGATTATCGCCACGCCCAGCAATATTACCGGGCCTGTGCCTTGCGCATCCAGGCCGGCGGTGACCACAGTTTTCAGGGGTTTGCCCGACAGTTGCCGGCGTTGTTGAGTTTTGCCGGCATTGGCGCCGATTTGTATCAGGCGATCGACTTCACGTCGCTGTGAGCCATCGCCCCCTTTTTCATTGAACACTGACGACGAGACCCCATGGCCACTCCCAGCGCTAGCTCTTATAACGCAGACGCCATCGAAGTCCTCTCGGGCCTCGACCCGGTGCGCAAGCGCCCCGGCATGTACACCGACACCAGTCGGCCGAACCACCTCGCCCAGGAAGTCATCGACAACAGCGTCGACGAAGCCTTGGCTGGGCATGCGAAGTCGGTGCAGGTCATCCTGCACGCCGATCACTCGCTGGAAGTCAGCGATGACGGCCGCGGCATGCCGGTGGACATTCACCCTGAAGAGGGCGTGTCGGGCGTCGAGCTGATCCTCACCAAGCTCCACGCCGGCGGCAAGTTTTCCAACAAGAACTACCAGTTCTCCGGCGGCCTGCACGGGGTGGGTATTTCCGTGGTCAACGCCTTGTCGACCCAGGTGCGGGTGCGGGTCAAGCGTGATGGCAACGAATACCAGATGACCTTCGCCGATGGCTATAAGGCCACCGAGCTGGAAGTGGTCGGCAGTGTCGGTAAGCGCAACACCGGGACCAGCGTGTATTTCGCCCCGGACCCGAAGTATTTCGATTCGCCGAAGTTCTCCGTCACCCGCCTCAAGCACGTGCTCAAGGCCAAGGCTGTCTTGTGCCCGGGGCTGTTGGTCAGTTTCGAAGACAAGGCCACCGGCGAGAAGGTCGAATGGCATTACGAGGACGGCCTGCGTTCCTACCTGGTGGACGCGGTCAACGGTTTCGAATGCCTGCCCACCGAGCCGTTCTGCGGCAGCCTGGCCGGTAACAAGGAAGCCGTGGATTGGGCGTTGTTGTGGCTGCCCGAAGGTGGCGAAAGCGTTCAGGAAAGTTACGTCAACCTGATTCCGACGGCCCAGGGCGGCACGCACGTCAACGGCTTGCGCCAAGGCTTGCTCGACGCGATGCGCGAGTTCTGCGAGTTCCGTAACCTGCTGCCCCGTGGCGTGAAGCTGGCGCCAGAAGACGTCTGGGAGCGCATCGCCTTCGTCCTGTCGATGAAGATGCAGGAGCCGCAATTCTCCGGCCAGACCAAGGAACGCCTGTCGTCCCGTGAGGCGGCGGCCTTTGTTTCCGGCGTGGTCAAGGACGCGTTCAGCCTCTGGCTCAACGCCAACCCGGAAACCGGCCTGGCCCTGGCGGAGCTGGCGATCAACAACGCCGGCCGTCGTCTCAAGGCCAGCAAGAAAGTCGAGCGCAAGCGCATCACCCAAGGACCGGCGTTGCCGGGCAAGCTCGCCGATTGCGCCGGGCAGGATCCGATGCGCTCCGAGTTGTTCCTGGTGGAAGGTGACTCCGCCGGTGGTTCGGCCAAGCAGGCGCGGGACAAGGAGTTCCAGGCGATCCTGCCGCTGCGGGGCAAGATC
This sequence comes from Pseudomonas sp. E102, assembly GCF_052660185.1. NCBI lineage: Bacteria > Pseudomonadati > Pseudomonadota > Gammaproteobacteria > Pseudomonadales > Pseudomonadaceae > Pseudomonas > Pseudomonas sp. E102. The sequence goes on along the minus strand of NZ_CP084025.1, from coordinate 4,356,021 downwards.
CTCAACACCTGGGAAGTGGACGGCAGCGAAGTGCTGGCCAGCCAGGAAGTGCATAACATCGCGGTGGCCATTGGCGTCGACCCCGGCGCCGAGGACATGAGCCAGCTGCGCTACGGCAAGATCTGCATCCTTGCCGACGCCGACTCTGACGGCCTGCACATCGCCACGTTGCTCTGCGCCTTGTTCGTCCAGCATTTCCGCCCGCTGGTGGATGCCGGCCACGTCTATGTGGCGATGCCGCCGCTGTACCGCATCGACTTGGGCAAGGAAATCTACTACGCCCTGGACGAAGCGGAGCGCGACGGCATTCTCGACCGCCTGGTCGCCGAGAAGAAACGCGGCAAGCCGCAGGTCACCCGATTCAAAGGCCTGGGCGAGATGAACCCGCCGCAGCTGCGTGAAACCACCATGGACCCGAACACCCGTCGCCTGGTGCAGTTGACCCTGGACGACTTCGCGGCAACGTCGGAAATCATGGACATGCTGCTGGCGAAAAAACGTGCAGGCGACCGCAAGACCTGGCTCGAATCCAAGGGTGACCTGGCTGAGGTCCTGGCCTGATGCGCAAGGGTTTCGCCCTGGCGCTGTTGCTGTGGGCGGGGGGGGTAGTGGCCGAGCCGGCGCCGGAGCTCACGTTGTTGTCCGAGCATGTCGTCGAAGGCATGCGCGGCGGCAATTTGTCTGGGCTGGCCTTGTGTGGCAACGAAATGTGGACTGTGTCCGATCGCGACGATGACCGGATCTATCGCCTCCAGCCGGTCGATGCGCCAGTCTGGGCGGCCGAAGTGGTTGAGATCGAAGTGCCGATGGTGCCGGACAGCGGTTTGCCGTGGGGCTTGAGGTCCCGCACATGGGCGGCGTCGTTCCTGCGCGGTGGCGAATTGGATTTCGAAGGCATCAGTTGCGACAGCGCAGGCAATCGCTATGTGGTCAGTGAGTCCCATGCCGCCGTCCTGCAAATCCCGCCGACGGGCGCTGCATCGTGGTTGAAAATCCCCCCGACGATGATTCGTCAAGCCCGGGGCAGTGGCATGTTGTTGCATTTCAATTCGCTGTTCGAAGGCCTTGCGGTCAACCCGGCCGGGGATCACATCTGGCTGGCGGCCGAGCGTGAACGGCGCGGCCTGCTGTTGATCAAGCGCCAGCAAACGGTCTGGGACTGCGACGGCAATTGTGTGTTGCTTAGCGAAGCGGGGCAGCAGATGCAGCCGCCTCAATTCCCCAAGGCCAAGGCGGTTTCACGGGATTTTGCCGATCTGTCATTGTTCAACGGCAAGCTGTTTACCCTGGAGCGCAACGCCTTCCAGATTTGCAGGCGGGATGCGCGGACGGCCGAGGTCGAGCGCTGCTGGTCGTTCGCAGCCGAGGCCTTGCAGGACGCTCGTCGTTTTTCCCAGCCCTACGGACTGGCCGAAGCGCTGGTGGTGGACGCCACCGGCGCGTGGATTGGCCTGGACAACAACGATGGAGCCCGTGCCGATGGCGAGCGGCGGCCGGTGATCTGGCGCTTCGCCGCGCCGGACAGCGGCTGGGGCGCCTCGCCATGACCCGGCAATCGCCGGGCACCAGCGCCCTCCAAGCATTTGAATTTATCCTGCGCGACGGCAATGCGCCGTTGCGCCAGACAACGAACTGATGAGGCCCGCATGAGCGATATTCTTGCAGACAGCTTGGACGGCGTAGAACGCCGGTCGCTGGCTGACTTCACCGAAAACGCCTACCTCAATTACTCCATGTACGTGATCATGGACCGCGCCTTGCCGCACATCGGCGATGGCCTGAAACCGGTTCAACGGCGGATCGTCTACGCCATGAGCGAATTGGGGCTGGATGCTGACTCCAAGCACAAGAAATCGGCCCGTACCGTCGGTGACGTGCTCGGTAAGTTCCACCCTCACGGCGACTCGGCCTGCTACGAAGCGATGGTGCTGATGGCCCAGCCGTTCAGCTATCGCTACACGCTGGTGGACGGGCAGGGCAACTGGGGTGCGCCGGATGATCCCAAGTCCTTCGCGGCCATGCGCTACACCGAGGCGCGGTTGTCGCGCTATTCCGAGGTGCTGCTCAGCGAACTGGGCCAGGGCACCGCGGACTGGGGCCCTAACTTCGACGGCACCCTCGACGAACCCCTGGTGTTACCGGCGCGTTTACCGAATATCCTCCTCAACGGCACCACCGGTATCGCCGTCGGCATGGCCACCGACGTGCCCCCGCATAACCTGCGGGAAGTGGCCACTGCGTGCGTGCGTTTGCTGGACGAGCCGAAGGCCACGGTGGAGCAGCTCTGCGAGCATATCCAGGGGCCGGATTATCCGACCGAAGCGGAAATCATCACGCCCCGCGCCGATCTGCTGAAAATCTATGAAACCGGTCGTGGTTCGGTGCGCATGCGGGCCGTTTATCACATCGAAGACGGCGACATCATCGTCACGGCGCTGCCCCATCAGGTCTCCGGGGCCAAGGTGTTGGAGCAGATTGCCGCGATGATGCAGGCAAAACCGTCGAAAGCGCCCCAGGTGGCCGACCTGCGTGACGAATCCGACCACGAGAACCCATGCCGCATCGTGATCATCCCGGTCAACAGCCGGGTCGACCACGAAGCACTGATGCAGCACCTGTTCGCCAGCACGGACCTGGAGTCCAGCTACCGGGTCAACATCAACATCATCGGCCTGGACGGCAAGCCGCAGCTCAAGAACCTGCGGGCGTTGCTGGTGGAGTGGCTCGAATTCCGGGTCAAGACCGTGCGCCGGCGCCTGCAATTCCGCCTGGACAAGGTCGAGCGCCGCCTCCACCTGTTGGACGGTTTGCTGATTGCCTACCTCAACCTGGACGAAGTGATCCACATCATCCGGACCGAGGAGCACCCCAAGGCCAAGCTGATCGAGCGTTTTGCGCTGAGCGAAATCCAGGCCGACTACATCCTCGACACTCGCCTGCGCCAGTTGGCGCGCCTGGAAGAAATGAAGCTGCGTGCCGAGCAGGACGAACTGCTCAAGGAACAAGCCAAGCTGCAAGCCTTGCTGGGCAGCGAAGCCAAGCTCAAGAAGCTGGTGCGCACCGAGCTGCTGAAGGACGCCGAAACCTACGGCGACGACCGTCGCTCGCCGATCGTCGAGCGCGCCGAAGCCAAGGCGTTGAGCGAGCACGACCTGCTGCCGAACGAGAAGGTTACCGTCGTGCTCTCTGAAAAAGGCTGGGTGCGCTCGGCCAAGGGGCATGATATTGACGCCGCCGGGCTTTCCTACAAGGCCGGGGATGGCTTCAAGGCCTTGGCGCCGGGGCGTTCGAACCAGTTTGCGGTGTTCATCGACTCCACCGGGCGTAGTTATTCGGTCCCGGCCCACACCTTGCCATCGGCCCGTGGACAGGGCGAACCGCTGACCGGTCGTCTGACGCCACCACCGGGTGCAACTTTTGAATGTGTGCTGATGCCTGATGATGACGGGCTGTACGTTATCGCGTCGGACGCCGGGTACGGGTTCGTCGTCAAGGGTGAGGATCTGCAAGCCAAGAACAAGGCGGGCAAGGCGCTGTTGAGCCTGCCGAACAACGCCAAAGTCATCGCACCTCGCCCAGTCATCGACCGCGAGAGCAATTGGCTGGCGTCGGTGACGACAGAGGGCCGGTTGCTGGTGTTCAAGATCAGCGATCTGCCACAGCTCGGTAAAGGCAAGGGCAACAAGATTATCGGTATTTCCGGCGAACGGGTGGCGAGTCGCGAGGAATATGTCACGGATATTGCAGTGATACCGGAGGGTGCCACGCTTGTGCTGCAGGCTGGAAAGCGTACGCTTTCATTGAAAGCGGACGATCTTGAGCATTACAAAGGTGAACGTGGTCGGCGGGGCAACAAGCTTCCGAGAGGTTTTCAGCGGGTGGATGCACTGCTCGTCGAAAACCTCAATTGAGCGTGCTAGAGGGCTCGGTCCGCGATTAAAAGCCGCGGATCGGTGCTTTGGCGCTGGAGTCGGGACGCATATTCACGGATGATAGGCCCTTTCAAGCGCCGGCGTGGCCGAGCGTTCTTCAATAATGACCGAGTATTTTTCACTGTGGTAAGCCTTGTGGCCGCCACCTGGACGAGACAATGACTGCTCTGCGCCTTCCTATTTTGTGGCTCGCCGGCCTGCTTGGCCTGGCGGGCTGCAGCATGAACCAGCCGGTGTCGCTGTACCAACTGGACAGCGGTACCCCGGCCCAGCCTGCACAAAGCACAGGCATGGCCGTACTGCTTGGCCCGGTTCTGATCGCTGACTACCTGCAGCGTGAAACCTTGTTGCAACGTCAACCGGACGGCAGCCTGCAAGCCGCCACCGATGGTCGTTGGGCCGGCAGCCTGTCTTCGGACATCGATCAATTATTGCTGCGTCAGGTGGCCGGACACCTGGACAGCCAGCGCGTGGTACTGGCCCCCGCTACCCAGGGGTTCACTCCGGACGTACAGGTCTTGTTGTCGATTACCCGTCTGGACTCAGGCAAATCCCAACCTGCGGTACTGGATGCCCAGTGGCGGCTGATCGATCGTCGCGGCACGGTTCGCGAAAACCGTATCGTGCACCTGCAGGAGCAGCATGCAGGCACCACCGCGGCGCAGGTCCAGGCTCAAGGCGTGCTTTTGCAGCGCCTGGCCGAGCAACTGTCCGTGTCGCTCAAGCCTCTGGCCAACCAACCCCCTATCGCGGAAGTCCCGCGCAAGGCGGCGCCCGCTCCGGCCAAGCCGGTGGAAAAGGAAAAGGACAAGATTCCCATGGCTCTGCCGATTCGTACGGACATGGAAGTGTTCCGGTTCTGACGATTTGATGACTGCCAGACAAAGCCCGCGTTGATGCGGGCTTTGTTGTTTCTGCCGGTTGGAATATCTGGTGTCTGTGCTGGCCTCATCGCGAGCAAGCTCGCTCCCACAGGGGACCTACGGTCGTATGAAGATCCCTGTGGGAGCGAGCTTGCTCGCGATAGGGCCAGCGAAGGCAACAAAAAACCCGCAGACGATTACTCATCTGCGGGTTTTATTATTTCAGGGCCGAGACCTCAAGCCTGACGCTCATGCATGCGCGCCAGTTGCCGCTCCAGCATCGATGGATATGGCTCCATCAATCGTTCCACACAGCAAGCGCCTTCCGGGCTGGCGATGGGGCGAATGCGGGTGCGTTGGCGGATCAGGGCGTCATCGTTGATCTTGCGCTCCACCAGCAACAAGTTGCGGCTGTGCTGGGAGAGGGCCAATGCGTCCTGGGCGGTTTCGGTGAGCAGCAGGTCGATCTGGCTCAGGCCGAACAGGCCGTCGCCCAAGGTCAAGCCCAACTGCAATTGCAGGGTGATGCCGCTGTCGGCGACTTCGATTTGCAATTGATGACCCAGCGCGCGCAGCAGTTCACCGCAGCAAATGGCGTTGGTCAGGTAGTCGTCGCCGCTGTCTTCGGCATGGAAGAGCATCAGCGTACTGCCGTCATTGAGGGTATGCAGTTCGCCTTGATAAAGCGATGCGGCTTGGTCAAGGCAGTCGCGATAGCGTTCGAGCAGCTCCTTCAGGCGCGCCTGGGGCAGGCGGCGCAGCTGATCCTGGGCACCCAGTTGAACGGCCAGCACGGCGCTGTGCTGGGGCACGTTCGAGGCGGGGCGGGCAGCCGGTTGAGGAGCGCCGGTCACCGCGTCGTCGCGCAAATCGGCAAAGGCGTCGTCGTCTTCCTCGTCTTCGACCGTGCGCACCACATGGCGCGGCGCAGGGCGGGAGGCGGGCATCGGTGCGCTTTCGTCAAAGCCCGGGTCACGCAGGTTGCGCACCTCGAAGCCCGGCTCGGCATCGTCCTCGTCGACGTAGTCGATGTCTTCAGGCTCCGGCACCGGCTCAGGTTCCGGCGCGAAGCTGGCGTGTAGTTGCCGAGCCAGGTCGCCGATCTCATCCTGGCGCTGGGTCGCCGGCGTGTGTTCATCGATGTCCCGCAGCCAGACGCGCAATTGCAACAACGGCGTGGAGATGTGCCGTCCCAGGCGCAGGCTCAAGGCCAGGGCAAGCGCCAGCAGGATCGCGCTGAGAATGCCCATGCTTTGCAGGCTGATGGTCATCGGTTGCTGGAACTGGTCCATGTCCAGGCTGATGCGCAGTTGCCCGGCCGTCACATCCTGGAAAGTGATCTTGCTCTGGTACATGCCGCCGGTCTCGCCCAGCAGGCCAGGTTTAGGGCGCTGGCCGGCCTCCGCGAGGATGCGGTTGTCCACGCTGTAGATGGCGGCGTGGGCGACCAGTTTGTTCTTGGTCAGGTTGTTGAGCAGCACGTTGAGGCTGAGGATGTCGTTGGACACCAGCAACTCGGTGGCGGAGGTGGCGGTCTGGGTGGTCAGGCTTTCACCCAGGGCGTCCGCCTGCTCATGCATGGCCTGCTTGAATTGCAGGCCCATCACGCAGGCATAGATGACCAGGGCCAGGGCGACCAGGATCACGTTATGGCTGGCGATGCGCAATGCAATCGGCACGCGGCGATGGCGCAATGCACGGAAGATCAGCAGGAAGAAGTTGTCGGTTTTGACTGGCGTGGGCCGGTTCACTGAGCTCGGCTCTTTGTCCGTGAAATTGACGCGCAGTATAGCGACAGGCCCATGGCCGGCAAAGCACTGGCGGTGCCCGATGGTCACTGAATGTGGGTAGAATGCGGTTTTTTTCCACCTGCGGGGGTGCGCCTTGCGCGAAATCGTCCTGATAAACATCACTGGCAGCGACCGTCCGGGTCTGACTGCGGCCATTACCGGCGTTCTGGCCCAGGGTGGTGTGACCATTCTCGACATCGGTCAGGCGGTGATCCATGACACGCTGTCGTTCGGCATCCTGGTTGAAATTCCGGACGCCGAACAAAGCAAGTCGGTGCTCAAGGACATCCTGTTCACGGCCTACAAGCTTGACCAGCAGGTGCGTTTCACCCCGGTATCCGAAGCCGATTACCAGCATTGGGTAGCCGGCCAGGGCAAGAAGCGCCACATCGTGACGCTGTTGACCCGCAAGGTGACCGCCGAGCAGTTGCAACGGGTCAGTTCGATCACCGCCCAATACGGGCTGAACATCGACCATATCGACCGACTCTCCGGGCGTATGCCGCTCGATACTCCGGCTGACCAGGGCAAGGGCTGCATCGAGTTTTCCGTGCGCGGCGAACCGGCCGACCCCCAGGCGCTGCGGGCCGAATTCCTCAGCGTGGCCCAGGAGCTGAACGTCGACATCGCGTTCCAGGAAGATTCGCTGTTCCGCCGCAACCGTCGCCTGGCGGTGTTCGACATGGATTCGACGTTGATCGAAGCCGAAGTCATCGACGAATTGGCAAAAGCGGCTGGCGTGGGCGACAAGGTCTCGGCGATCACCGAGCGGGCCATGGCCGGCGAGCTGGATTTTCGTGCCAGTTTCAAAGAACGCCTGGCGCTGCTCAAGGGCCTGGACGTCAGCGTGCTCGATTCCATCGGCGCCTCACTGCGGCTGACGGAGGGCGCCGAAACCCTGTTCGCCGAACTCAAGCGCCTGGGCTACAAAACCGCCATCCTGTCCGGCGGCTTCACCTATTTCGCCAAGCAGTTGCAGGCCAAGCTCGGCATCGACTACGTGTTCGCCAATGAACTGGAAGTGGTGGACGGCAAGGTCACCGGCGTGGCCGTCGAGCCGATCGTCGATGCCCAGCGCAAGGCGGACCTGCTGCGCGAATTGGCCGAAAAAGAAGGCCTTCGCCTGGAGCAGACCATTGCCGTGGGCGACGGAGCCAACGACCTGCCGATGCTGGCCATCGCCGGCCTGGGCGTGGCGTTCCGGGCCAAGCCGCTGGTCAAGCAATCGGCCCGGCAGGCGATTTCGACCTTGGGGTTGGATGGGGTGTTGTACCTGTTGGGCTTCCGGGATCGCGACGGGCAGGTTTGAGCAATTCGCCGATCGTTGGATTTCGCATACCCGTGGCGAGGGAGCTTGCTCCCGCTGGCCTGCGCAGCAGGCCCAATACGGCCCACCTGAAACGCCTGGGTGTCAGGTTTCGGGGCCGCTTCGCGGCCCAGCGGGAGCAAGCTCCCTCGCCACGCAATAGTTGTTGTTCCTTAGAGCGACTTCCACAACGAATCGAAATCCCCCTCTTGCGTGCCGTCACCCCCGTTCGCCGCTGATTCGTCCTGGCGATAAGCGAACTGGTTGAAACTGTGGGTGCTGGTCACTCGTCGATCGAGCCCGGCGCGCCGTTCCTCGCCATTGGTGTTGATCAACACCTGCTGGCCTTCCTGGAAAGGCAGGCGCGGGGCGATTACGGTGGGGGGCAAGTCGATGGCGCTGATCTCCGGAAGCAGCAGCCCGCGCAGATAGTGCCCTTGCTCGTTTTGCTCTCGAAGCAATTGCAGGCCGCACGGCTGGGCATGGGGCGCGACCAGTTCGATCCCCATCTGCATGGCGCCATTGCGCACCTGGCGAATCCAGCGCACCACGGCGATGCTCCAGCTCTGGTCGTTGGCGTCCCGGATACCCACCATTTCCCCAGCCTGTAGTTGTTCCGGCACCTCCTTCGGCCAGCCAAGGCAGTAACCTCCCGGGCTGTGGTTGATGATCGGCAAGTCGTAGGTGGGGAAATGGTGCTGGTTGTCGGAGCTTGCGGCGTCATCATCGGCCGGATTGACCGGGTATTCGATTTCTTCGTAGGGCAAAAGCTCACTGTCACCGCTGGGCGCTGCGTCGAAGGCTTGGTCCCAGGTATCGTTTTTCCGGGTGGGCGACGCCTCGAAGCGGGCCTTGCGAGTGGCCGGGTTCTTCAGGATTTCACTGAATGAGCGTTCGCCGCCAAGGTAATAATGCAAGGCGCTCATGCCCACGCACAGGGTCAGTGTGCCGTTGCCCTCGGTGCGCTGGAAACTGCGCTCGGCAGCTTCGCCCCAGGCGGCTTGCAGATGATGCAAGGTGTCGGCGCTCATGCCGGCCGGTACCGTCAACGTCGACTCGACCGGTTGCGCCAAGTGGGTGGTAATGGCACGCACCAGCGGCTGTGGGTCGAAACCCAGCAGGGTGGGTTGCTGTTCCGCCCGGAATTTCGAGCGGTAGCGCGGACCGACATCCAGCTGCGGCGCGACCGCGAACAGGCTGGAGGCGGTCACGGCCGGGTCCAGCTTGACCCCTTGGCTCCAGGGTTCGAGCACTTCGGCCAATCGGGCAATCTGGCTCTGGCGCAATTGGTTGCTGCGCGAGGCGCCCAGCAATAGCGCGACGACGTAGGTTTGCTCGACGTTCAGTTGGTGAACCTGACTGGCCAGTTCATCGCTGACGGCCAGGTGCTGCAGTTTATGCTGGCAAGCGATCCGGTACAGCTGATGCAGATCGAGCCAGAGCCCCTCGGGCACAGGGCTGTACAACTGGCTGGAGCGTAGCAACGTGCTATTGAGCGCGTGGACTGCCCGTTGCGCTGCGGTAGCCAGCAGGCGCGCCCGGTCCTTGGAAAATTTCGACGAGATACGCCCGACGATCTGTTTGTAGCCCATCGCCAGGTGGGCTTGCAGGGCCTGGCACAGGTTGACGATCTTGCGCGATCGCTCATCCAGCACGATGGCCTGCTGCAGGAAGTGCCGCTCAAGGTGCTTGCAGACGTAATAAACCTCTGGTCGCAGCAGCTCCAGCAGTTGCAGGCGATTATCGCTGGGGGTCAGCAGTTGGTTCAGCTCGCCGAGTGCCTGGTACAGCAGGCGAGCGGTTTCGCCGATGTTGGCCTTGGGCAGGTTGGCGATCCAACGCTTGAGGTCGCGTGGCGCGGCATCGCAGAAAGACAGGCGCGACTGGGTCGGTGTCAAGACGCGCAGTAGCTGGAGAGGGCTGGTCTCATTCATGCCGTGGACGGGCTCCGGCGGGAAATGAAAAGGATGTTTCCAACTCTAGCAGCTGTAGGCGAAAGAGGTGCTCTGTGATTGTCGGATACCCAGTGGGAGCGAGTTTGCTCCCACTGGGTGAGCTTTTGGATCAGGCGTTCGGCAGTGCCAGGGCCTGGCCCATCTGCACCGGCGAGCCCGCCACGAGGTCTTCGGCCCATTTCACCTGGTCTGGTCCAAACAGCACGATAGCGGTTGAACCCAACTTGAACCGGCCCAGTTCGGCGCCTTTTTCCAGGTGGATCGGCGCGCGAGCGGCCTCATCGTAGCGGAAAGTCTTCAACTCGCGCTTGGGCGGTGTCACCAGGCCGGCCCAGACGGTTTCGATGGAGGCGACGATCATCGCGCCCACCAGCACCACGGCCATCGGCCCGCGCTCGGTGTCGAAAATGCACGCGACGCGTTCGTTGCGGGCGAACAGCTCCGGGACGTTTTCGGCGGTGGTCTGGTTGACCGAGAAAATCCGTCCTGGGATGTAGACCATTTCCCGCAGGGTGCCGGCCAGCGGCATGTGTACGCGGTGGTAGTCCTTGGGCGACAGGTAGATGGTAGCGAAGTCGCCGCCCATGAATGGCGCCGCGTTGGCCGCATCCCCGCCCAGCAGTTCCAGCACGCTGAAACTATGGCCCTTGGCCTGGAACACCCGGCCATGCTCGATCGGGCCGAGCTGGCTGACGGCGCCGTCGGCGGGGCTGAGGATCGCGCCGGGCGTTTCGTCCAGGGGACGCGCACCGTCTTTCAATGCGCGGGTGAAAAACGCGTTGAAGTGTTCATAGGCAGTGAGGTCTTCCACCAGCGCCTGGGACATGTCCACCTGGTAACGCTTGGCGAACCAGGCCGTGAAGGCGTTCTTGAACCAGCGAACGCGACACTCGGCGATGCAGCCGGCCAGCCGCGACAGCAGGTGGTGCGGCAGCAGGTATTGGGAGAGGATGAACAAGCGGTTTTTCATTAACTGTCCTTAAATCTTCAAAGCTCGATGGGCGTGTCGGGATGATTGCCCCATTCGCCCCATGAACCGGCATAGCCCTTGACCCGCGGATAACCGAGCGCCTTGGCCACCAGATAGGTGAAGCCAGAGCGGTGGTGGGTCTGGCAGTGGGTGATGACTTCTTTATCGGGCGTGATGCCCAGCTGTTCGAGAATCTGCGGCATGTCCTTGCGGATGCGCAGGCTGCGCGCAGGATCCATGCCGGCCGTCCATTCGAAATTGACCGCGCCGGGGATGTGTCCGCCCCGGGCCGCCACGACTTTTTCACCGGAATATTCCAGCGGGCCGCGCGCATCCCAGATCGCCAGGTCTTTCGAGCCAAGACGGCTTTGCAGGTACTCGCGAGTGGCGGTGGGTTCGTCGTGCAGCACCAGGCTGACATCGCCGGCGGCCGGCGCCGGGGTGTCGATCGACACCGGCAGGCCCTGGTCCAGCCAGGACAACAGCCCGCCGTCGAGATAGTGGTAGTTGGAGTGCCCGATCACGTCGAGCAGCCAGATAAAACGCCCGGCCCAGCCGCCGCCTTCGTCGTCATACACCACATAGACCGCGCCAGGGTTATGCCCGAGTTCGCCGAACAGCGTTTCCAGGTCGGCCTTCGCCGGCAACAGTCCCGGCGCCGGGGGCTGGCCCAGTTGCGTGCGTTTGGGATCGACGAAGCGCGCGCCAGGAATATGGCCGGTGCTGTAGCGCGCCGCGCTGGTCAGGTCCACCAGAATCAGATTGGGAGCATCGAGGCGCGGCAAGAGCTCGTTGGGCTCGATTACCAGCGGCAAGCCAGAGAAGTCAGGCATGTGAGGTCTCCTGGGGCGCAAAGGGAAGGGATTGTAGCAAGTTCAGCGGCCACGGTTGGTAAAGCTGTGCAGGGCCCTTTCGATGCATTGCACGGTTTTGCCGAAAGCCTGAACGGTCACGTCCGAGAACGGACCGCCACCCTGGTCCGCGACCACTAGCATGATCACCCGTCCATTACACGTCAGTGAGCGCAACAGCAGGTGCTCGCCCCGGAACAGGGCGCGAAGGGCCGGAGGCAGCAAGGCGGAGAACTGGGCGTTGTTCTCTGGAGTCAGGCGAACCTGGGCCTGTTGAGCCAGTAGCCGCTGCAAGACCTTGCTTTGGCTGATGGAGAAGCTCATCGCCGCTGCTTCCTTGGGCAGGCCGGCGGTCTGATGTACACGAACACTGGTCTGGCTGCGATCGGGCATTAAAATCATCACCCGGCGCATGCCGCACGCCACCAGGGTATCTCGCGCCGAAGTGGTCAGGTGCATGGCGTTGCTGAAAGGGCTCGGTTCCACCAGCAGCGCGGCGCATTGCTTGCGCCATTGGGACAGGTCCTGGGCGCTGGGCGGGGCGGAGGGCAACAAGCCGGGATGCACGCGGCGGCTGCCCAGGGGCCAGATCAGTGCCACGGCGGGGTGCCAGAGGTCCGGCATGGTGTGCTGGCGAGCACTGTTGGCGGCTTGTTGGTGCAGTTGCTGCTGAAGTTCGTCCATCTGCATCTGTAGATACAGGCTGGTGAGGTATTGCCAGCGAGCGCTGTGCGGGCTTTCCCAGGCCTCTTGCGCCGACAGTGCCAGACCATTGGCCAGCAGCACTGTATTGGCGGGTTGATTGAGCCAGCGCCGCAGCGTCGGGTCGTCGTCTAGGCGATTTTGCTGGCGTAGCGGATGTTCGCTGTCGCGGGCGATGCGCAGCACTTTCATCAGTTCGCGGCGTTCATTCAGCAGCAGGCGATAGCCTTGCGCCACCCAGATGGGCAGGCGCCACGCCTCCACCAACGCGAGGCAGATGTTCAGCAGGCTGACGCCGAACAGTTCGCGCTCGACCTGTCTGGCCGGCTGGCGTTTATGGACGACCCGCAGCTCCCATTCCGCCAGCAGGCGTGGATGGGTCAGGGCCAAGGGCCAGAGCGGCGACAGGAACAACAGGCTGCCCCAGTGGATGTCCTGCCACAGCCGCGCCAGGCGGCTGGCGAAAAAACCATTGGCCTGTTGTGTGGCGTGCTGGCTGATCAATTGCAACTGGCGCAGGGCGACCGGTATCTGGTGCGCCGGTAGCGAAGGCAGGCGCGCGAGCAATTCCTCGGTGCGCTTGAGGCCGAGGCGGTTGATCGCCACTTCGAGGTTCTCAGCCGGCTCCGCCAGGCTGCCGTGGGTGTGATGGTTGGCTTCGCGGATGACGCTCAGGGCCAGCGCGGGGCTGTCCTGCATCAATTCGGCGATGTCGCGCAACGAGCGGCGGCTGTCGGAAATGGCCTTGCAGACCAGGTCATGACTGGCCTGGGGCACCGGTAAATGGACGCCTTCGAGCAGCTTTACCCAGCCTTCGATCGTGGTCGGTCTTGGAGTTGGAACGTTCGTTTCGTTAGCCATGGTTGGACGTGATCTTCGCATGAGGTATCTACGCCCGGAACGGGGCAAATTGGCTTTTCGCCGGAACTGGCTATAGTCTGGCGCAGTTTTGCCGATAAGTAGAAGAAGAGATTTTTCAGCTTCCGAATATGACCTTGAACCCGACTTAAATAAGTACTTTCTATCTATGGCTAAAATTATCGGCATCATTGTCGTGTTCGCGAGCGTGCTCGGCGGATACGTGCTTTCCCATGGCAAGATCGCTGCGCTGATCCAACCGTTCGAGGTGATGATCATCGGCGGTGCGGCTCTTGGCGCATTCCTCCAGGCGAACCCTGGCTATATGACCATGCATGTGCTCAAGAAATCCTTGAGCATGTTCGGCTCGCGCTTCAGCCACACCTTCTATCTTGAGGTGCTGGGGCTGGTCTACGAGATCCTCAACAAGAGCCGCCGCGAAGGCATGATGGCGATCGAGGGCGACATCGAAGACGCCGCCGCCAGCCCGATCTTCGCCAAGTACCCTTCGGTGCTGAAAGACGAGCGCATGACCGCGTTCATCTGCGATTACCTGCGCATCATGTCGTCCGGCAACATGGCGCCCCATGAGCTGGAAGGCTTGTTCGACATGGAGCTGTACAGCCTCAAGGAAGACCTGGAGCACCCATCCCACGCAGTCAACGGCATCGCCGACGGCATGCCCGGCTTCGGTATCGTTGCGGCGGTATTGGGTATCGTGGTGACCATGGCGTCCCTGGGTGAAGGCGACCAGGCTTCCATCGGCCTGCACGTGGGTGCGGCACTGGTGGGTACCTTCTTCGGTATTTTGGCCGCGTATGGTTTCTTCGGCCCGCTGGCCCACTCCCTGGCCCATGACGCCAAGGAAGAACTCAATGTCTATGAAGCCATCAAGGCTTCCCTGGTGGCCTCGGCCTCGGGCATGCCACCGTCCCTGGCGGTGGAGTTCGGCCGCAAGGTCCTGTACCCGGCGCACCGTCCAAGCTTTGCCGAGCTGGAACAAGCGGTTCGCGGTCGATAGTGCTCTGCTTTGCAGATACGTTCCTTTTTTGGCGAGTGACTGTTGCTGCCAGACAAGGCGCCGCGACGAGTCATAGCCCGCTATGGCGAGGAGCGGCAATACAGTATGGCAGCAACAGGCACCGTCAAAATGGAACAGTATTTGTGAAGCAGAGCACTCGTTATGGAGAATAACCAACCGATCATCGTCAAGCGCGTCAAGCGTATAGCTGGCGGGCATCACGGCGGCGCCTGGAAAATCGCTTTCGCTGACTTTGCCACGGCGATGATGGCGTTCTTCCTGGTGCTGTGGCTGCTGTCCACGGCGACGCCGGAACAGAAGATCGCGATCGCCGGTTACTTCAAGGACCCGGTGGGTTTTTCCGAGAGCGGCACGCCGTACATCATCGATCTGGGCGGCTCGCCTGTCCTGGCACCGGAAAATACCCTCAACCCCGAGGTCAAGTCCCAGCCCCAGCCCGACAAGGCGACCGTCGACGCCAATGAGGCCGAGGGCATGGCCGAGCAGGTCGAGCGCGAGCGTCTGGAATTGCTCCTGCAAGAGTTGCAGAACAAGGTCGAAGAAAATCCCGAATTGCAGAAGTTCAAGGACCAGATCCTGTTCGAGATCACGCCGAACGGCCTGCGCATCCAGATCATGGACGCCGACAACCGGCCGATGTTCGACTCTGGCAGCGCGCGGCTCAAGCCGTATTTCGAAGACATCCTGCTGGCCATGGCCGACACCATCAAGGCGGTGCCGAACAAGATCAGTATCAGCGGCCATACCGATGCCAAGCCGTACGTGGGCAAAGGCGATTTCGGTAACTGGGAACTCTCGGCCAACCGCGCCAACGCGGCACGTCGCGCCCTGGTGGCGGGCAGCTATCCGGATGAGCAAGTGGCGCGGGTGGTCGGTTATGCGTCTTCGGCACTGTTCGATCGCCAAGACCCTTTCAATCCGGTCAACCGGCGTATCGATATCGTGGTGTTGACCAAGAAGGCCCAAAAAGCCATCGAGGGTTCACAAGCAGACGATTCGGTGCCCGATTCGGTGCCCGGTTCGGTGCCCGATTCGGCCCAAGGCGAGGGCGCGCCAGGTGAAGTGTCGGTGCCACCGGCCGCGCCAGGTGCAGCGGTCGATCCGAACGCCTTGCCGGCGGACCAGCAGCCGGTGCCGGCCCACGAGTTGCGCGAACGCCTGAACCTGTTCGACGACGCCGCACCGAAACCGGCCGAGCCGCCGGCGCAGTGATCCACAAAAAAGCCGACATCATTGTCGGCTTTTTTGTGGGTATCGGTTTACTTGAGACTCGTCACCATAGTGATCAGCTGTCAGTAACTGCTTTCCGGCAGGCTGGCAATGATCGAGCGGTAACTGTTCATACGTTGCTGGTGCACGCGGCCTTCTTCCAGTGCCTTGAGCAAGGCGCACCCGGGTTCGCGATCATGCTTGCAGTCGCGGAAGCGGCAGGTGCCGATCAGCTCGTTGAATTCGATGAAGCCGGCTTCGACATCCGCCCGGCTGACGTGGCCCAGGCCGAATTCGCGGATGCCCGGCGAGTCGATCAGTTCGCCGCCGCCGGGAAAGTGGAACAGCCGCGCGGTGGTTGTGGTGTGTGTGCCCTGGCCGGACAGCTCGGACAACGGCCCGACGCGGGTCTCGACCTCCGGCAGCAGGCTGTTGACCAACGAAGACTTGCCGACGCCGGACTGGCCGACGAACACGCTGATGCGTCCGTCCAGTTGCCGCTGCAATTGTTCCATGCCGTTGCCGTGATGGGCCGAGACCTCCAACACTGGGTAACCCAGGTCCCGATAGACCGACAGCAGTGCGTTCAGCGCCGGGGCGTTGTGCTCATCGATCAGGTCGAACTTGTTGAGCAGCAGCAGCGGACGGATGCCGGCGTGTTCGGCCGCTACCAGGTAACGGTCGATCAGGTTGGCGTGGGGCTCGGGCAACGGAGCGAACACGATGACGATCATGTCGACGTTGGCGGCCACTGGCTTGAGTTGGCCCCGGCTGTCGGGACGGCACAGCTCGGTGTGCCGGGGCAGTTGCGCGACGATCACGCCGATGCCCTGGTTGCCGGCACGCCAGACCACTTGGTCGCCGGTCACCAGCGCTGGCAGGTTGGCGCGCAGGTGGCAGCGGAACACCTGGCCGGCCAGTTCGCCTTCCTGGGCCTCGACCTCGACCTGCACACCGAAGTGAGCGATCACCAGGCCGGTCTGCTCGGGGCCCAGGTCGCCGCCTTCCAAGGCTTCGACAGCGCTGGATTCGCGCTTGGCGGCACGGGCGGCACGCTCGCCCTGGATCTTTTCGATGCGCCAGTTCTGACGACGATTGAGTTGGCGTTTGGCCATGGGTGTTCCGTATGAAGAAATACATCGATTGGTTTAAAACGGCGGCGAGTTTAGCACGCCCAAGGGGCTGCCTAAGCTAAACTGCGCAGCTAAGCCGAGGAGCTCCCCCATGCAAAACCTGCAAAACCCGCAGAACCTGATCTGGATCGACCTGGAAATGACCGGTCTGAACCCTGACACCGACGTCATCATCGAAATGGCCACCATCGTCACCGACAGCGATCTCAATACCTTGGCCGAAGGGCCGGTGATCGCGATCCATCACAGTGACGAGATCCTGGCCGGCATGGACGAGTGGAACACCCGCCAACACGGCGGCTCGGGCCTGACCCAACGGGTGCGCGAGAGCAAGATCAGCATGGCCGAGGCTGAAGCCCAGACCATCTCTTTCCTCGAGCAATGGGTGCCGAGGGGCAAGTCGCCGATCTGCGGCAACAGCATCTGCCAGGACCGTCGCTTCCTGTACACCCACATGAAATCCCTGGAAAGCTATTTCCATTACCGCAACCTTGACGTCTCCACGCTCAAGGAACTGGCCGCTCGCTGGGCTCCCGAAGTGCGCGACAGTTTCCAGAAAGGCAGTACGCACCTGGCCCTGGACGACATCCGCGAATCCATCGCCGAGCTGAAGCATTACCGCAAGCACTTCATCAAGTTCTGAGCCAACCCCAAGCGATCGGCGGGCAAGCTTTTGTGGCGAGGGGATTTAGCGAAACGTCGCACCGCCCCGTTGGGCTGCGGAGCAGCCCCTTGACCTGATGTCTGGTTGTGTCAGGCCGGTCGGTGTTGGTTGTATTTGGGGCTGCTTTGCAGCCCAGCGGGGATAAATCCCCTCGCCACGCTCCGGCAGCCGGCGGATCTTGCCCTCTTTTGGTGCCCGCCCAAACTGGCTAGACTGCGCGCCTTCCCGCAAGGACCGCCACCATGTTGCTGATGCTGTATCTGATCGCCATTACCGCCGAAGCCATGACCGGCGCGCTATCCGCCGGGCGGCGTGGCATGGACTGGTTTGGTGTGGTGCTGATCGCCTGCATCACGGCGCTGGGTGGTGGCTCGGTGCGCGACGTGTTGCTCGGTCACTACCCGCTCACATGGGTCAAGCATCCGGAATACCTGGTGCTCACCACCGCGGCTGCGATGCTCACGGTGTTCCTGGCGCGCTGGATGCGTCACCTGCGCTCGCTATTTTTGGTGCTCGATGCCGTGGGGTTGGTGGCATTTACGCTGATTGGCTGCATGACTGCGCTGGAAATGGGCCATGGCATGTTGGTCGCCTCGGTGAGCGGCGTGATCACGGGGGTATTTGGCGGCATCCTGCGGGATATCTTCTGTAACGATATTCCGCTGATCTTCCGTCGCGAGCTCTACGCCAGCGTCTCGTTTGCCGCCGCGTGGTGCTATTTGTTATGCGTCTACCTGCAATTGTCCAGCGAGCAGTCGATCCTCATCACATTGTTTGGCGGTTTTCTGCTGCGGCTCCTGGCGATTCGTTTTCACTGGGAAATGCCTAAATTCGTCTATAACGACGAAGTCTGACGCGTGGCGTGCTGGCGCAGCGCCCATTCCACGTGTTCGCGCACCAGTTCCGACGGATAATCGCGCCGCGCCTCCAGCGCTTGCAGCACGGGAATCGTTGACGGCGCGTTGCCCAGGCCCACCGCCAGATTGCGCAGCCAACGTTCGTACCCAGCACGGCGCAACGGTGAACCTTCGGTACTGCTGAGGAATTTTTCCTCGTCCCACATGAACAGCTCCGCCAGCCCGGCGTTGTCCAGGTTGTGCCGTGGCTTGAAGTCGCTTTCGCCGGATGGCCGGGCGAAGCGGTTCCATGGACAAACGATCTGGCAGTCATCGCAACCGAACACCCGGTTGCCGATCAAGGGCCGCAGATCCTCCGGAATGGCGTTCTTCAACTCGATAGTGAGGTATGAAATGCACCGTCGGGCATCCAGTACATAAGGGCCGACGAAGGCATTGGTCGGACAGATGTCCAGGCAAGCGGTGCATTTCCCACAATGCTCGGTGCCGTGGGGCGGGTCCACCGGTAAAGGCAGGTCGACAAAAAGCTCGCTGAGGAAAAAATAACTGCCGGCCTTGCGGTTCAGGACCAGGGTGTTCTTGCCGATCCAACCCAGGCCGGCCTGTTCGGCAATGGCTTTTTCCAGCACCGGCGCGCTGTCGACGAAGGCGCGATAGCCGAAGGGGCCGATGGCCTCTTGGATTTTTTCCGCCAGTTGCTGCACGCGCTTACGGATCAATTTGTGGTAATCGCGGCCCAACGCATAACGCGAAACGTAGGCTTTTTCCGGTTCGCCAAGTAATTGGGCCATTTGGGTGTCGCCCGCCAGGTAATCCATGCGCAGCGACACCACCCGCAGCGTGCCGGGCACCAGTTCTTCAGGGTGCGAGCGTTTGCTGCCATGGGCGCCCATGTAGTCCATTTCGCCGTGGTAGCCGGCCTCGAGCCAGCGTTGCAGATGTTGTTCATGCTCGGCCAGGTCCAGGCCGCTGATGCCGACCTGCTGGAAACCCAGCTCGCGGCCCCATTCCTTGATGGATTGGGCGAGGGTGGCAAGGTCTGTGGGAATGGCAGGCATGAGGCGAGAGAAACCGGAGCTGAGATGCGTATAATTCTGCCAGACATCGGAGCCCGAAGACGCATGCCGCAGACTAAAGATGATTTTCCCGACGCGCTGTACAGCGCCGCGCAGGTCCGGGCCTTGGATGCACAGCTGATCGCGGCAGGCACCAGCGGCTTCGAACTGATGCAGCGTGCCGCCCGCGCCACGTGGCGAGCAGTCGTGCGACGTTGGCCGCAAAGCGCTGAATTGACCGTGCTGGCGGGGCATGGCAACAACGCCGGCGATGGCTACCTGGTCGCTGCCCTGGCCCGCCGAGCCGGCTGGTCGGTACGGGTCCTGGCCGTGGGCGAGCCCCGGCGCCTGTTGGGTGATGCCGCCAATGCCCATGCAGAGGCCGTGGCCGTGGGTGTGCCGGTGGAGCCTTGGTCGGACGATAGCGAGCTGCGGGGAGTGCTGCTCGACGCGCTGCTCGGCACCGGGACCACCGGCGAAGTGCGCGAGCCTTATATCCGGGCGATCGATACGGTCAATGTCAGCGGTTTGCCGGTCGCGGCGGTGGATATACCGTCGGGGCTGTGTGCGGACACCGGCCGAGTGCTCGGGACCGCCGTGGCGGCTGACCTGACCGTGACGTTCATCGGCTTGAAGCTTGGCTTGTTCACCGGAGATGCGGCGGATCGAGTCGGTGAGTTGGTGTTCAACGACCTGCACGCCGACCCTGACATTGTTGAGTCGGCGCCTTCCAGTGCCCGCCTGCTCCTGCCTGTTAATCTGCCGCGCCTGACGCCTCGCCCGCCCACGTCCCACAAAGGCAAGTTCGGTCACGTGCTGTTGATCGGCGGCGACCGGGGTTTCGGCGGCGCGATCCAGATGAGCGCCGAAACTGCGCTGCGCTGCGGCGCGGGCATGGTTTCGATGGCCACCCGCAGCGAGCACGTCGCCTCGGCGCTGGTCCGTTTGCCTGAGGTGATGGTGCAGGGCACTCATTCGGCCAATCAATTGATGGGCTTGCTCAAGCAGGCCAACGTCCTGGTGGTCGGCCCGGGCTTGGGCCAGGCTGCCTGGGGACGCAGCCTGCTGTCGGCGGCGGCCAATGCTGCGCTGCCCCAGGTGTGGGACGCCGATGCTCTGAATCTGTTGAGCCTTGGCGCGGTCAGCCTGCCCGAACATTGCGTCATTACCCCGCATCCGGGCGAGGCGGCGCGATTGCTGGGGATATCCACGGCTCAGGTGCAGGCCGACCGCTCGGCGGCGGCCCACGCGTTGAGCCAGAAATACACAGCTACCGTGATCCTCAAGGGGGCCGGCAGCTTGATCGCCAGCCCGGACGGCCGCCTGGCGGTTTGTACCCAAGGCCACCCGGCCATGGCCACCGCCGGCCTGGGGGATGTGCTCGCCGGGGTCGTCGGCGCGTTGCTGGCCCAGGGGCTGGAAGCGTTCGAGGCCGCATGCCTGGCGGTCTGGCTGCATGCCAGCGCGGGCGTCCAGTGCGGTCGCTCGGGCCGGGGATTGGCGGCGACCGATCTGATCCCGGCCATTCGTCAGTTGTTGGAGGAGCATTCACCGTGTCTGAAGTAACCCTGTACTTGGCGGACGAACAAGCCATGACACAATTTGGCGCGCGTATCGCGCAAATCACCGCAGGGCATGGCTTGATCTTTCTCGAGGGCGACCTCGGCGCGGGAAAAACCACCTTGTCCCGTGGCATCATCCGTGGTCTCGGGCACGTCGGCTCAGTCAAGAGCCCTACTTTCACCCTGGTCGAGCCCTACGAGATCGGCGACATCCGAGCGTTTCATTTCGATCTGTATCGGCTGGTCGATCCCGAAGAGCTGGAGTTCCTCGGCATCCGTGATTACTTCGAAGATGACGCCTTGTGCCTGATCGAATGGCCCCAGAAAGGTGCAGGCTTTTTGCCAAAGCCGGACCTGACCATTACCATTGGCGCGCAGAATGGCGGGCGTTCGCTGAAACTGACACCGCAAGGCTCGCGTGGCGAGTCGTGGTGTGCCGCCTTGGCTTTGGAAACTAATTAAATGATGGGGTTTGGTATGCGCTTTCGCGCGGTGGTTGCTGTCGTAGGACTGTTGCTTACGGCACTGGCCGTCGATGCTGTGGCTGAGACAAAGGTCAACAGCGTTCGCCTCTGGCGGGCGCCGGACAATACCCGGCTGGTGTTCGACCTGACAGGCCCGGTGCAGCACAGCGTATTCACCCTGACCGCCCCGGATCGCCTGGTGATCGACATCAATGGCGCGTCCTTGGGCGCGCCGCTGAACGTGCCCACCGCCAACACTCCGATTACCGCCATGCGCTCGGCCCAGCGTACGCCGACCGACCTGCGGGTGGTCGTCGACCTGAAACAAGCGGTGACCCCGAAGAGCTTCACCCTGGCGCCCAACGCCCAGTACGGCAACCGGCTGGTGGTGGACCTGTTCGATAACCCGGCCGATGCCGCGCCGACACCGCCGCCGCCGACCAAAGTCGCCACGGTGCCCGCCGTGCCGGTCACGCCCACTGAACCCGCGATCAAGCTGCCACCGGCCCCGGCCGGCAAACGCGACATCATTGTGGTTATCGACGCCGGCCACGGTGGCGAAGACCCTGGCGCCTCGGGTTCGCGCGGGCAGCGTGAGAAGGACGTGGTGCTGTCCATCGCCCGCGAACTGCAACGCCAGGTCAACGGCATGAAAGGCTTCCGCGCCGAACTGACCCGCACGGGCGACTATTTCATTCCCCTGCGCGGACGCACGGAAATCGCCCGCAAGAAGGGCGCGGACCTGTTCGTCTCGATCCATGCCGACGCCGCACCCTCCAAGGCTGCGTTTGGCGCCTCGGTATTTGCCTTGTCCGACCGTGGTGCCACTTCCGAGACCGCCCGCTGGCTGGCCGACAGTGAAAACCGTTCCGACCTGATCGGCGGTGCTGGCAACGTCAGCCTCGACGACAAGGACCGGATGCTCGCCGGTGTGTTGCTGGACTTGTCGATGACCGCCTCGTTGACCTCCAGCCTGAACGTCGGCCAAAAAGTGCTGAGCAACATCGGCCGCGTCACGCCATTGCACAAGCAGCGGGTCGAGCAGGCCGGGTTCATGGTGCTCAAGTCGCCGGACATCCCGTCGATCCTGGTGGAAACCGGGTTCATTTCCAACGCCAACGAAGCCTCTAAACTGTCGTCGTCAAGCCACCAGCAGGCCTTGGCCCGATCCATCAGCAGTGGCGTGCGGCAGTTCTTCCAGCAGAATCCACCGCCCGGCACCTACATCGCCTGGCTGCGCGATTCGGGCAAGATCGCCCAGGGCCCGCGCGACCATCGAGTCAACCCGGGCGAAACCCTGGCTATGATCGCCGTGCGCTATCAGGTGTCGCCCGCGACCTTGCGCAGCGCCAACAATCTGCAAAGTGACGAGCTGAAGATCGGGCAGACCCTGACCATTCCTGGCAACGAAGTGGCGGCCAAGCAATGAGCGATGACGTGATCGACAGCACCGCCCGCATCGAACTGCTCAGCCCTCGGCTGGCGAACCAGATCGCCGCCGGCGAAGTGGTCGAGCGCCCCGCGTCGGTCATCAAGGAGCTGCTGGAAAACAGTCTCGACTCCGGGGCCAGGCGTATTGACGTCGATGTCGAGCAGGGCGGGGTCAAGCTGTTGCGGGTGCGCGACGACGGTCGCGGCATTCCCGCCGATGACCTGCCGCTGGCCCTGGCGCGTCACGCGACCAGCAAGATTCGTGACCTGGAAGACCTCGAACGGGTCATGAGCCTGGGGTTTCGTGGCGAGGCGCTGGCGTCCATCAGTTCGGTGTCGCGCCTGACGCTCACGTCCCGCACCCGAAACGCCGATCAGGCCTGGCAGGTCGAGACCGAAGGCCGCGACATGGCTTCCCATGTGCAACCCGCCGCTCATCCGGTGGGCACGTCGGTTGAAGTACGGGACTTGTTCTTCAATACTCCGGCCCGGCGCAAGTTCCTCAAGGCCGAGAAAACCGAATTCGATCATTTGCAGGAAGTCATCAAGCGCCTGGCCCTTGCACGGTTTGACGTGGCGTTTCACCTGCGCCACAACGGCAAGACCATCCTCAGCCTGCACGAGGCCAACGATGATGCGGCTCGCGCCCGGCGTGTGGGCGCGGTGTGTGGCGCGGGTTTTCTGGAGCAGGCCTTGCCCATCGAGGTGGAGCGCAATGGCTTGCACCTGTGGGGTTGGGTCGGCTTGCCGACGTTTTCCCGCAGCCAGGCGGACCTGCAATATTTCTACGTGAACGGCCGTGCGGTGCGCGACAAATTGGTGGCCCATGCGGTGCGCCAGGCCTACCGCGATGTGCTGTTCAACGGTCGGCATCCCACCTTCGTGCTGTTCTTCGAAGTCGACCCATCGGTGGTGGACGTCAACGTCCACCCGACCAAGCACGAAGTGCGTTTCCGTGATGGACGCATGGTCCACGATTTCCTCTATGGCACGTTGCATCGAGCCCTGGGCGATGTTCGGCCGGAAGATCAGTTGGCGGCCCCGGCGGCCGTGGCCGGCATGGTCCGGCCGACCGGGCTGGAGGCCGGCGAGTTTGGCCCCCAGGGGGAAATGCGCCTGGCGGCCCATGC
Source organism: Pseudomonas sp. E102 (assembly GCF_052660185.1). Lineage (NCBI taxonomy): Bacteria > Pseudomonadati > Pseudomonadota > Gammaproteobacteria > Pseudomonadales > Pseudomonadaceae > Pseudomonas > Pseudomonas sp. E102. Next base: position 4,332,247 of record NZ_CP084025.1, on the reverse strand, counting down.
CCTGCTGGAGCAACCCCAGCCCCAACCAGCCTACGCCACAGGCGGAAGCGGCGCTGGCAGCGGTTATCAGTATCAATACACGCCGCGCCCACAATCCAATGTGCCGGCAGCCGAGGCCCAGGCCGCGTATCGCGAGTTCTTCAAGCCTCTGCCTGAAACCGCTGCGGCGACATTGCCCGACGGTCAGGGAGATATACCACCGTTGGGTTATGCCCTGGCGCAGCTAAAAGGCATCTACATCCTTTCCGAAAACGCCCAGGGCCTGGTCCTGGTGGATATGCACGCCGCTCACGAGCGGATCATGTACGAGCGATTGAAGATCGCCATGGCCAGCGAAGGCTTGAGCGGCCAACCGTTGTTGGTTCCCGAATCCCTGGCCGTCAGCCAGCGCGAAGCCGATTGCGCTGAAGAGCACATGAGCTGGTTCCAGCGCCTGGGCTTCGAGCTACAGCGCCTGGGCCCGGAAACCCTGGCGATCCGGCAGATCCCGGCCTTGTTGAAACAGGCCGAGGCCAATCGCCTGGTCAGCGACGTGCTGGCGGACCTGATGGAATATGGCACCAGCGACCGGATCCAGGCGCACTTGAACGAATTGCTCGGCACCATGGCCTGCCACGGCGCGATCCGCGCCAACCGGCGCCTGGCCTTGCCGGAAATGAACGGCCTGTTGCGGGACATGGAAAACACCGAACGCAGCGGTCAATGCAACCATGGCCGGCCGACCTGGACTCAACTGGGCCTGGACGACCTGGACAAACTGTTCCTGCGCGGTCGTTGATGAGCCAGTTGCCACCCGCGATTTTCCTGATGGGGCCGACGGCCGCCGGCAAGACCGACCTGGCCATCGAACTGACCAAGGTCTTGCCCTGCGAGTTGATCAGCGTCGATTCGGCGCTGGTCTACCGGGGCATGGACATCGGCACCGCCAAACCGTCGAAAGCTTTGCTGGCTGAATATCCACATCGACTGATCGACATCCTCGACCCGGCCGAAGCCTATTCGGCGGCTGATTTTCGGCGTGATGCGCTCCAGGCCATGGCCGAGATCACTGCGCGAGGCAAGATTCCGCTGCTGGTGGGCGGTACGATGCTGTACTACAAAGCCCTGGTCGATGGCCTGGCGGACATGCCGGCGGCCGATCCCGAGGTGCGCGCACAGATCGAAGAAGAGGCTGCGCGCCTTGGCTGGCAAGCGCTTCATGAACAATTGGCGGTGATCGATCCTGAATCGGCGGCGCGCATTCACCCCAACGACCCGCAGCGGCTCAGCCGGGCCCTGGAGGTTTATCGGGTGAGCGGCCAGAGCATGACGGCCCTGCGGCAGCGACAATCTGCGCAAAGTACTGAAGCAGCCGCTTCGGGACTGCAACAATTGCCCTATACTGTCGCGAATCTGGCCATCGCTCCGGCGAACCGGCAAGTGCTGCATCGGCGAATTGAACAAAGATTCACATTAATGTTGGAACAGGGATTCATAGACGAGGTCGTAGCCCTGCGTGAGCGAAGTGACCTGCATGCCGGGTTGCCGTCTATACGTGCGGTGGGTTATCGACAAGTCTGGGACTACCTGGACGGCAAGCTGACGTCAGCCGAGATGCGCGAGCGTGGAATCATTGCCACGCGCCAATTGGCGAAACGCCAGTTCACCTGGCTGCGCAGCTGGACTGACTTGCATTGGCTTGACAGCCTTGATTGCGACAATCTGCCACGCGCCTTGAAATACCTCGGGACCATCTCCATATTGAGCTGAGTCCTTGCAATTGCCGTCTATCCTTGGGGGTGTGACGGCCCAAGCCATCTGAATTCCGATTTTTATAATTGATCCTTAAAGGAGTGCGGCACATGTCAAAAGGGCATTCGCTACAAGACCCTTACTTGAACACTTTACGTAAAGAGAAAGTTGGGGTGTCCATCTATCTGGTCAACGGGATCAAACTGCAAGGCACGATCGAGTCGTTCGACCAGTTCGTCATCCTGCTGAAGAACACCGTCAGCCAGATGGTCTACAAACACGCTATCTCGACAGTGGTGCCGGTTCGTCCGATTCGTCTGCCTAGCGCAACCGAATCCGAAGGCGGTGACGCTGAGCCGGGTAACGCTTGATAGGAGCCTCCTTTGTTCTTTGAGCGCCACGGTGGTGGTGAGCGGACCATTCTCGTTCACTTGGAAGGACAGGACCCTGAGGCGCGCGAAGATCCGCAGGAGTTTCAGGAATTGGCAATTTCGGCCGGCGCCGAGACCGTCGCGTTTTTCAACGTGCCGCGTCATCGGCCAACCGCCAAATTCCTGATCGGCAGTGGCAAGGTCGAGGAGTTGCGCGACCTGGTCAAAGCCGAGCACATCGATCTGGTGATTTTCAATCACATCCTCACGCCCAGTCAGGAACGCAACCTCGAACGTGTCTTCGAGTGCCGCGTGATCGACCGCACCGGGCTGATTCTCGATATTTTCGCCCAACGCGCGCGTACCCATGAAGGCAAGCTCCAGGTCGAACTGGCCCAGCTTGAGCACATGAGCACGCGGCTGGTCCGCGGCTGGACTCACCTTGAGCGCCAGAAAGGCGGTATCGGCCTGCGGGGCCCAGGTGAAACCCAGCTCGAAACCGACCGGCGCCTGCTGCGGGTTCGCCTGCGCCAGATCAAAGGGCGGCTGGAGAAAGTCCGCAGCCAGCGCGAGCAATCGCGGCGCGGCCGCAAGCGGGCCGACATCCCGACGGTTTCACTGGTGGGTTATACCAACGCCGGCAAATCGACCCTGTTCAACAACGTCACCCAATCCGATGTCTATGCCGCCGACCAGTTGTTCGCCACGCTCGACCCGACCTTGCGTCGGCTCGACCTGAGCGACCTCGGGCCCATCGTGCTGGCCGATACCGTGGGTTTCATCCGGCATTTGCCGCATAAGCTGGTCGAGGCTTTCCGGGCTACGCTCGAAGAGTCGAGCAACTCCGACCTGCTGCTGCACGTGATCGATGCCGCCGAACCGGACCGGATGCTGCAGATCGAACAGGTCATGGTGGTGCTGGGAGAGATCGGGGCCCAGGACTTGCCGATCCTCGAGGTATACAACAAACTCGATTTGCTCGAAGGCGTGGAGCCGCAGATCCAGCGCGATGCTGACGGAAAGCCGCAGCGGGTCTGGCTTTCGGCCCGTGATGGCAGTGGCCTGGACCTGCTCAAACAGGCCGTGGCGGAACTGCTGGGCGATGACCTGTTTGTGGGCACCTTGAAGCTGCCGCAGCGTTTTGCCCGGCTGCGTGCGCAGTTTTTCGAGTTGGGGGCGGTGCAGAAAGAAGAACACGACGAAGAAGGCATCTGCCTGCTGGCCGTTCGCCTGCCTCGGTCGGAACTGAACCGGCTGGTCAGTCGCGAAGGGCTCCAGCCGATGGAATTCATCGAGCAACACACTTTGCAATAAAAGCCTGAGAAAGCTGTGTCAGGCATTCTGTAGCATTGGCCGGCGCGCCGTGGGTGCGTCTTTGCTTTATCAGATGGAGAGCGCTATGGCTTGGAATGAGCCGGGTGGCAACTCGAATAACCAGGATCCCTGGGGCGGCAAGCGTCGTAACAACGGCGACCGCAAGGGACCACCGGATCTCGACGAGGCCTTCCGCAAGCTGCAGGACAGCCTGAACGGTTTGTTCGGTGGTGGTAGGAAACGCGGTGACGATGGCGGCAGCCGTCCGGGCAAGGGCGGCGGTTTCGGCCTGCTCGGCATCGGCCTTGTCGTGCTCGCGGCTGTCTGGCTGTACAGCGCGGTGTATGTCGTGGACGAGCAGGAGCAGGCCGTGGTGCTGCGCTTCGGCAAATACTACGAAACCGTCGGCCCGGGCCTGAACATCTATTTCCCGCCGATCGACCAGAAGTACATGGAGAACGTCACGCGCGAGCGTGCCTACTCCAAGCAGGGCCAGATGCTGACCGAAGACGAGAACATCGTCGAAGTGCCGCTGACCGTGCAGTACAAGATCACCAACCTGCAGGACTTCGTGCTCAACGTCGACCAGCCGGAGATCAGCCTGCAACACGCGACTGAAAGCGCCCTGCGCCACGTGGTGGGTTCCACCGCCATGGACCAGGTGCTGACCGAAGGTCGTGAGCTGATGGCCAGCGAAATCAAGGAGCGCCTGCAACGGTTCCTCGATACCTATCGCACCGGTATCACGGTCACCCAGGTCAACGTACAGAGCGCAGCGGCACCGCGCGAAGTGCAGGAAGCCTTTGACGACGTGATCCGCGCCCGTGAAGACGAGCAACGCTCGCGCAACCAGGCCGAAACCTATGCCAACGGCGTTGTGCCGGAAGCCCGTGGTCAGGCCCAGCGCATCATCGAAGATGCCAACGGTTATCGCGACGAAGTGGTTTCCCGCGCCAAGGGTGAGGCTGATCGCTTCACCAAACTGGTAGCCGAGTATCGCAAGGCGCCTGAAGTCACGCGCCAGCGCCTGTACCTGGACACCATGCAGGAAGTCTTCAGCAACACCAGCAAGGTCCTCGTTACCGGCAACAAGGACGGCCAGAGCAATCTGCTGTACCTGCCGCTGGACAAGATGGTCGAGAGTGGTCGCAACACCGGCACACCGCCAACCGGCGCGGCGGCAGCCGCCAGCAATGAAGCCAATGCCCGCGCGGCGGCGGACCTGCAGCAACAGCAAGCACGTACCAGGGAGAGTCGCTGATGAGCAATAAATCGCTGATCGCCCTTATTGTCGGCGTCGTCGTGGCGATCGCTGCCTGGAACTGCTTCTATATCGTGGCTCAGACCGAGCGCGCGGTGTTGCTGCAATTCGGTCGCGTGGTCCAGGCTGATGTCCAGCCAGGGCTGCATGTGAAGGTGCCGTACGTTAACAAGGTGCGCAAGTTCGATGCGCGCTTGATGACGTTGGACGCACCGACGCAGCGCTTCCTGACGCTGGAAAAGAAAGCCGTGATGGTCGATGCCTACGCCAAGTGGCGCGTGAAGGATGCCGAGCGCTTCTACACCGCGACCTCTGGTCTCAAGCAGATCGCCGACGAACGTTTGTCCCGTCGCCTGGAGTCGGGCCTGCGTGACCAGTTCGGTAAACGTACCCTGCACGAAGTGGTGTCCGGTGAGCGCGACGCGCTCATGGCAGACATCACCCGCTCGCTGAACGCGATGGCGGAAAAAGAGCTGGGTATCGAAGTGGTCGACGTGCGTGTCAAGGCCATCGACCTGCCGAAGGAAGTGAACCGCAGCGTGTTCGAGCGCATGAGCACCGAGCGTGAGCGTGAAGCCCGCGAGCACCGCGCAAAAGGTAACGAGCTGGCCGAGGGCATCCGTGCCGACGCCGATCGTCAACGCCGCGTGCTGCTGGCCGAAGCCTATCGTGAATCGGAAGAGGTCCGTGGTGATGGTGATGCCCAGGCCGCTGCGATCTACGCCAAGGCCTATGGCCAGGACCAGGAGTTCTACGCGTTCTACCGTAGCCTGCGTGCCTACCGTGAAAGCTTCGCGAACAAATCCGACGTCATGGTCCTGGACCCAAGCAGTGACTTTTTCCATTACCTGGAAAAGGCCAAGCCTTGATGCGACGTTGACCTGAAGCACTCCGCCCGGCGGCTAAAACGTCGGGCGGGGTGATCCTTTGGGAAAACGTGTGTATGATGCGGCAGCCGGGAAATTCCCGGCTTTTTTGCGTCTGCGCGTTCGATTGTGGTTTATACGGTGCAGGCGTCGGGTTGAATGGCCCGACAGGTTTTTCGAGGAAAGTGCTTGGCGAGGCCGATCCAGGGCCATTCGTCACGTCGCCCTTGCGCGTTGTTTGCGGTTTTTCGCATGACGCGGGCATTTTCTGCTTCACTCAAGGCCAGCCCGAAAGCTGGCCGCCCGGACCATAGGGGAATGGCGTAATGGCAACGGTAGACCGCTGGCTGCTGCCAGATGGCATCGAAGAAGTACTGCCACCGGAAGCCGCGCGTATCGAAGTAGCGCGTCGGCAGGTGTTGGATCTGTTCCAGAGCTGGGGTTACGAATTCGTCGTTACCCCGCATATCGAGTACCTGGAATCCTTGCTGACCGGCGCGGGCCAGGACCTGGATTTGCGCACCTTCAAGGTTATCGACCCGCAATCGGGCCGGCAGATGGGCTTTCGGGCCGACATCACGCCACAAGTGGCACGCATCGATGCCCACACCTTGCGCCGCGAAGGCCCGAGCCGTCTGTGCTACGCCGGCAGTGTCCTGCATGCCCAGCCGCGTGCCTTGTCGTCTTCGCGCAGCCCGATCCAGTTGGGCGCCGAACTTTATGGCGACGCCAGCCCAGTCAGTGACGTGGAAGTCATCAGCCTGATGTTGGCCATGCTGCAACTGGCCGACGTGCCGGATGTCCACATGGACCTGGGCCATGTCGGCATCTACCGTGGCCTGGCCCGTGCGGCCGGTTTGTCCGGTGAAGTGGAGCAGCGGTTGTTCGACGCCTTGCAGCGCAAGGCCATCGATGAAGTCATCAGCCTGACCGAAGGGCTGCCGAGCGACCTGTCCGGCATGTTGCGGGCATTGGTGGATCTTTGCGGCGGCCGTGAAGTGCTGGGCGCGGCCCGCGAACGCTTGGCCGGCGCGCCGGCACCGGTGTTGGCGGCGCTGGACGACCTGTTGGCGATTGCCGAGCGTCTGTCGGTGCGTTTCCCTGAGTTGCCGCTGTATTTCGATCTGGGTGAGCTGCGCGGCTATCACTATCACACTGGCGTGGTGTTCGCAGTGTTTGTACCGGGCGTTGGTCAGTCCATCGCCCAGGGCGGTCGCTACGACGACATTGGCGCCGACTTCGGTCGCGCCCGTCCGGCGACCGGCTTCTCTACCGATTTGAAAACCCTGGTGACCCTGGGGCGTGCTGAAATCGAGTTACCGTCCGGCGGTATCTGGATGCCTGACAGTACGGATGCGGCACTCTGGCAGATGGTCTGCCAGTTGCGCAGTGAGGGTCAGCGTGTCGTCCAGGCCTTGCCTGGGCAACCTTTGGCCGCCGCCCGTGAAGCGGACTGCGACCGGCAATTGATTCAGCAGAACGGGCTTTGGCAAGTATTGCCGCTGGCTTCTTGAGTTTTCCTGCCGGCCTGGAGCCGGCACCAAGTTTGCGCGAATGAGGACAAGTGTTATGGGTAAGAATGTCGTAGTCCTGGGCACCCAGTGGGGTGATGAGGGCAAAGGCAAGATCGTTGATCTGCTGACCGAACATGCTGCCGCCGTAGTGCGCTACCAAGGTGGCCACAACGCCGGTCACACCCTGGTGATCGACGGTGAAAAAACCGTTCTGCACCTGATTCCATCGGGCGTGCTGCGCGAAGGCGTGCAGTGCTTGATCGGCAACGGTGTGGTGGTGGCGCCCGACGCCCTGCTGCGGGAAATCATCAAGCTGGAAGAGAAAGGCGTACCGGTGCGCGAGCGCCTGCGCATCAGCCCGTCCTGCCCGCTGATCCTGTCCTATCACGTTGCGCTGGACCAGGCCCGTGAAAAGGCCCGTGGCGAGCTGAAGATCGGCACCACCGGCCGCGGCATCGGCCCGGCCTATGAAGACAAGGTGGCCCGTCGTGGCCTGCGGATCGGTGACCTCTTCCACCGTGAGCGTTTCGCCGCCAAGCTGGGCGAGTTGCTGGATTACCACAACTTCGTGCTGGTCAATTACTACAAAGAGCCGGCCATCGACTTCCAGAAGACCCTGGACGAGTGCATGGAATACGCCGAGTTGCTCAAGCCGATGATGCTCGACGTCACCGCCGAGCTGCACGAGCTGCGCCGCGCCGGTAAGGACATCATGTTCGAAGGTGCCCAGGGCTCGCTGCTGGACATCGACCACGGCACCTATCCGTACGTCACCAGCTCCAACACCACCGCTGGCGGCATCGCCACCGGTTCGGGTTTTGGCCCGATGTACCTGGACTACATCCTGGGCATCACCAAGGCCTACACCACCCGCGTCGGTTCGGGGCCGTTCCCGACTGAGCTGTTCGACGACGTCGGTGCGTTCCTGGCCAAGCGTGGCCACGAGTTCGGTGCAACCACCGGTCGTGCCCGTCGTTGCGGCTGGTTCGACGCCGTCATCCTGCGTCGCGCCATCGACGTCAACAGCATCTCGGGCCTTTGCCTGACCAAGCTGGACGTGTTGGACGGCCTGGAAACCATCAACATCTGCGTGGGTTACAAGAACCAGGACGGCGCTGTCATCGACGCACCGACCGACGCCGACAGCTACATCGGCCTGGAGCCGGTTTACGAGCAGATGCCAGGCTGGACCGAGTCCACCGTGGGTGCCAAGACCCTGGAAGAGCTGCCAGTGGCCGCGCGCAACTACATCAAGCGCGTCGAAGAGTTGGTCGGCGCGCCGATCGACATTATTTCGACGGGGCCGGACCGCAACGAAACCATCGTTCTGCGTCATCCATTTGGCTGATAAGTCGTTGATGTAACAAGCAAAGGGCTCCGTATGGAGCCCTTTGTCGTTTCTGCCTGTCGGGCGGCATGACACTTGCTACGCATCTCCATTAAGGCACCCTTCCAGGCGTGCCATCAAATTAATGGCGTTTGGTAGAGGGATTTCACGTGTCGGCCGTTCTCTCACTGTTACAAAGCCGTTTGCTGCGGCCTGTTTTCGTTACCCTCGGTATCGCCCTTTTGGTGCAGGTGCTGGTGGCCGTTGCGCTGACCCGAAGCACGGTCACCGCGCTTGAGTCCGACCTGGGCGCGCGCCTGGGCGTTGACAGCCAGAAACTGGCGGGTGAGTTGGAGCAGGCTGGGCGAGAAGTCACCTCCAGCCTGGACAGCTTGTCCACCAGTACCCGCCAGCGATTGACCGCGGGGTTGTCTTCCCGTCTGAAGGAAGAGCAGGCTCAACTGCGTGCGACCCTGGAAAAAGACCTGAGGGATTCCGCCAATGATATGGCGCAGCTTCTGGCCTCGGTCGCGCCCCGGGCAATGTGGGACAGCGACGTGCCCACCCTGTCCGAATTCGCCCGTCGGGCCCAGCGCAATCCCAATGTACTGTTCGTCATCTATGACGACGCCGCAGGGGAACACCTGACTCGCTACCTGAACCGGGAAAATCCGATCAACAAGGCCCTGCTGGAAAAGGGCAAGGGCGATCGGGCGTTGGATAAAGTATTGGATGCGGCGAAGAACGATCCATCGGTTTATTACCTCGAAGCGTCGATCAACCCCAATGGCGTCGAGATCGGCAAGGTGCTGATGGGCGTTTCCACCGCCTCGGTGGAAACCGACCTCAAGGCGCTCGACCAGCGCTTCTCCGCGCTGATTGCCAGCAGCGATCAATTGGTGGGCGACAGCCTCAAGGGCGCGGCTGCCGACAGTGCCGCAGCCATGCGTGGCCGCCTGGGCTCGGCGCAGGCCACCGCCACCGATATGCAGACCAATACCGCCGTCACGGTTCAAGAAGCCGCAGAGACCTTGCGTTGGCGCATCGGCCTGGGCCTGGCGTTGGTAGGGTTGGGCGTGTTGGTGTTGTTGGCCGTGGTGCTGGGGCGTCGGGTGGTCAATCGCTTGAAGTTGTTGATCGCCGCGATGAACGATCTGGCGGCGGGCGAGGGTGACCTGACCAAGCGCGTGCAAATCAACAGCAAGGACGAAATCGGCGACATGGCTTCGGCGGTCAACCGCTTTGTGGATAAATTGCAACCCATCGTGCGCGAGGCGGGCGATGTGGCCCAGCGTACCGGTCAGGAGATCGGCGCGATGACGCTGCGCAACTCGGGCGCCGACGCGGCGGCCGGCATGCAGCGCGATGAAGTGGCCGAAAGCCTGCGTGCGCTGTCGCAGATGGCCGATGAGGCTCAATCGGAAAGCCAGGCGATGCAGGCGGCCTTGCAACAGGTAGCGGAGATCCGTCAGGCCACCGATGAAACCACCCGCACGTCAGCCAAGGTCGGCGGCTTGATCGAAGCGTTGGCCGGGCAGGTCGACACGGGGGCGAAAGTCATCGAACGGCTGGCCCAGCAGAGCGAGCAGATCGAAGTCGTGTTGACGGTGATCCATGGTATTGCCGAGCAAACCAACCTGTTGGCCCTGAACGCGGCCATCGAGGCGGCGCGCGCCGGGGAGACCGGACGCGGCTTCGCGGTGGTGGCGGATGAAGTGCGGGCGCTGGCAAGCAAGACCCAGAGCTCGACGGGCGATATCCAGGCGCACATCGTGGCCTTGCAACAAGGCGCGCGCGAAGCCGTGGCGGCAATCGGCCAAGCGGGACGGCAGGCCAATGAAGGTCTGTCAGTGTTGCGTGACAGCGCGCGGCTGCAGCAGTCGGTGCAGGCGTCGGTCGAGCAGGTTCACGCGGCCATCGGCTTGGCGACTCAAGCAGCCGCGCATCAAGCCCAGGGCGCGCAAGCGGTACGCGGCCGGGTTGAGACCATCCATGCCCAGGCCGAGAAGGCTGCCCAGGCGGTGGTCGAGACCACGGCCAGCGGCAAGGTGCTGGATAAACTGGCGGCGCAGTTGAAGGCCAGCCTGGGTCAGTTCAGGGCTTGATTCGAGGTTGTGGCGGGCCCTTCGCGAGCGGGCTCGCTCCCACAGGTTTATTGCCGTTTACAAAACGGGTGTCCACACCAACTTTGTGGGAGCGAGCCTGCTTGCGAAAGCGGACTCAGCGACTCAGATACATCCGCGTCGTCAGCAAATAGACTGGCAACCCCGACACCAGAATCAACAGCGCCGCATAGGGCGCCGCCGCTGCGAATTCCACATTCGACGTATGTGCCCAGACCGCCGTCGCCAACGTATTGAGTCCGGTCGGGCTCAGCAACAGCGTCGCGGTCAATTCCTTCATCGCATCCAGGAACACCAGGGCGAACGCCGCGCCCAGGGCCGGGAAGATGATCGGCAGGGTCACCCGACAAAACGCTCCGAACGACGAAGCCCCCAACGTCCGCGCCGCTTCTTCCAGTTGTGGGGCGGCCTTGTTCAGCGCCGTACGCACCGGTGCTTGGGCCAGCGGCAGGAAAAGCAGCGCATAGGCAATCAGCAGCAGGCCGGAAGTCTGGTACAGCGCGGGCACGTAGTGCAGGGCGAAATACACCAGGCTCAGGGCGATGACCAGGCCCGGCAGCGCGTGCAGCAAGTAGGGCAGGCGCTCGGCCCAAATCGCCAGCCGCCCCTTGTGGCGCACCACCAGCAGGCCCACCGGTACCGCCAATACGAGGCAGAGGGCGGCGCCGCCCAGCGAAAGCGCCAGGGACGACAGCAGCGCTTCGCCGATCTCGCCCGCCGGGAACGCCGCGGAAGTGCCCACGGCCAGCCAATACGCCAGCATTCCCAGCGGGATACCGCTGCCGATGATCGCCAACGCCAGGCAATACAGTTGACCGCAAAGCATCCACCGGCCCAGGCGTACTTGTTCGGCCTGGCGTGCCGCGCCTTGCCCGGTGCGCACATGGCGCCCCTTGCCGCGCACCCGCAGTTCCAGCCACAACAGGACCAGGCACAGCGTCAGCAATACCGCCGACAACATGGCGGCATTGGCGTTACTGAATTCCAGCTCGAATTGTTGATAGATGGCTGTGGTGAAGGTCTGCAGCCCGATGATTGACAGTGCGCCGAACTCCACCAGCATGTGCAGGGCAATCAGCAACGAACCGGCCAGCAGCGAAGGCCAGAGCAGCGGGAGCGTGACGCGAAAGAACACGCCCCAGCGATTTTGCCCCAGGGTGCGGGCAGACTCTTCGAGGGACGGGTCGAGGTTGCGCAGCGTTGCGGCCACGGGGAGGAAAATCAGTGGGTATTTGGACAGGGTCATCACCAGGATTGCCCCGCCCAATCCCTCGAATTGCGCACTGAGGGATACCCAGGTGAAGCTGCTGACAAACGCCGGCACGGCGAACGGCAGGCACAAGACAACGCCCCAGATACGACGCCCCGGCAGGTTGCTGCGTTCCAGCAGCCAGGCCAGGGACAGGCCGACGATGCCGCAGGCCAGCGTGACGCCGGCCATCAACGCCAAGGTGTTGCGCAGCAAGCCGAATACATAGGGCCGCCACAACAGATGCAGTGCCTCGGTCCAGCCGGCCTGCCAGGTCTTGGTGACGACGTAGAGCAGTGGCAGCAGGCTCAGCAAAACGAGCAGCAGCACGGGCAGCAGCAACCCGATCGAGGGGCGCTTGCGCCGGGGCACGTAGACCCCGGCTGGAGGAGAGGCGCTCAGCGACGACATCATCAGTTCAAGCCGACTTCACGTTCCAGCTCCAATGCTTCTTCGGCGTTACCCAGGTCGGCGGGCGTCACTTTTGGCGGCTCCAGTTCATTGAACGGCTTGAGGCCGCGATCCGACGTCATGCCCTTGTGCAAAGGATATTCGGCGGACGTCTGGGTAATCACCCGCTGCCCCTCCTCGCTGGCCATATAGGCAAGCAACTGTTGGGCCTCCTTGGGGTGTTTGCTGGATTTCAGTGCCGCGGCGCTGGAGACGGTGACCAGGCCACCGGCATCACCGCCAGTGAAGTAATGCAGCTTGGAATCCAGCTGTCCCTTCTCCCGCTGCAGGGCGAACCAGTAGTAATTGTTCACCAGGACCGTCGCCACTTCACCGTTCTCCACGGCTTTGAGGGCGACCATGTTGTTGCTGTAGACCTTGCCGAACGCACGTAGCCCGGTGAGCCATTCTTCGGCGGCTTCCTTGCCGTGCAATTTGATGATCGCAACGGCTTGTTCCTGGAATGCGCCGCTGGTCGGTACGAAGCCGACCTTGCCTTGCCATTGTGGCTGGGCGAAATCGAGGACGGTTTTCGGGAGGTCCTTTTCATCGATCAGTTTGGGGTTATAGGCAACCACGCGAACGCGAGCGGTCACGCCCATCCAGGAGCCGTTGCTGGCGACATAATCCTTGGGAAGCACGTTGAGGGTCGCATCGTCGATCTTCGCCAGCAGACCTTGTTCACCAAGTTTGTTCAGCGGCGGCGATTCTTCGGTATAGATCACATCGGCCGGGGAGCGGTCGCCTTCCTCGACGACTTGGCTGGCGAGCTGGTTGCTGCTGCCCTTGCGAACGTTGACGTGGATACCAGTCTTGGCTTCGAAGGCCTTGGCCAGTTCATCGCCGACTTCTTTGTGTTGGCCGTTATAGAGTGTCAGTTCAATTTTGTCGGCGGCTTGGGTGAGGGGTATTGCGAGGGTCAGGCCGAGCAGGGTGCAGGTCAGGGCGCGGCGCAGGGTGGTTCGAAACATCATTCGCGGGGTTCCTCACTGTCGTGTAGCAAAAACTTGTAACAATGATAAACGATATTGTTTCTCATGTGCGTTGTGGCGAGGGAGTTTTCGGGTGCCGGAAACGCAAAAACCCGCTTTCGCGGGTTTCTGTGAGGTTCAAGGCGTATAACCTTGAAGCTTGAATTTGGTGCCCAGAAGAAGACTCGAACTTCCACGACCTTGCGGTCACCAGCACCTGAAGCTGGCGTGTCTACCAATTTCACCATCTGGGCAGCATCTGCAGCGTTGCCGCTGTTGATGTGGCGCACTATACGGAGCGCGTTTTGATCTGTAAACCCCTGTTTTTATTTTGATAATTGCCAAACACATTCCAGGGGCCTGAAACGCAAAAACCCGCTTTCGCGGGTTTTTGTGAGGCTGGCAGGCCGTTGACCTGCTGCTCGAAATTGGTGCCCAGAAGAAGACTCGAACTTCCACGACCTTGCGGTCACCAGCACCTGAAGCTGGCGTGTCTACCAATTTCACCATCTGGGCAATATCGGCAACGTGAGTGCGTCGTCGATGGCGCGCACTATACGGAGCGTGTTTTTAACTGTAAACCCCCAGGAACAAAAAAAACGCTAAATTTCACGAGCGGTGCAATCAGGGGCTTCAAAGGCCGGTCGAAAGACTTTAGAAAAGGCATCTGCTGCTTGAAATTTCCCGTTTCATTACGCCTATGCCAAACTAACCCGCATATAGACAAGGTGAAAACTCTCTAATGGCCGATTGGCAGTCCCTCGATCCCGAGGCCGCTCGTGAAGCGGAAAAATATGAAAACCCTATTCCTAGCCGCGAACTGATCCTGGCGCATCTCGCCGATCGGGGTTCGCCTGCTAGCCGTGAGCAGCTGGTCGAAGAGTTCGGCCTGACCACCGAGGACCAGCTCGAAGCCCTGCGCCGCCGTCTGCGTGCCATGGAGCGCGATGCTCAACTGATCTACACCCGGCGTGGCACTTATGCTCCGGTCGACAAGCTCGACCTGATCCTGGGCCGTATCGCCGGTCACCGCGACGGTTTCGGTTTCCTGATCCCCGACGATGGCAGCGACGATCTGTTCATGAGCCCGGCGCAGATGCGCCTGGTGTTCGATGGCGACCGTGCGCTGGCCCGGGTGTCCGGCCTGGACCGGCGCGGGCGCCGTGAAGGCGTGATCGTCGAAGTGGTGTCCCGTGCGCACGAAACCATCGTGGGGCGTTATTTCGAGGAAGGTGGCATCGGCTTCGTCGTCGCCGACAACCCGAAGATCCAGCAGGAAGTGCTGGTCACCCCAGGTCGCAACGCCAACGCGCAGATCGGGCAGTTCGTCGAGGTGAAGATCACTCACTGGCCAACCCCGCGCTTTCAGCCTCAGGGCGATGTGGTGGAAGTGGTCGGCAACTACATGGCGCCGGGCATGGAAATCGACGTTGCCCTGCGCACCTACGACATTCCTCACGTCTGGCCTGAAGCGGTCCTGAAAGAGGCCGCCAAGCTCAAGCCGGAAGTTGAAGAGAAGGACAAGGAAAAGCGCATCGACCTGCGTCACCTGCCGTTCGTCACCATCGACGGTGAAGACGCCCGGGACTTCGACGATGCGGTCTACTGCGAAGCCCGGCCCGGCAAGTTGCGCCTGTTCTCCGGCGGCTGGAAGTTGTACGTGGCCATTGCCGACGTTTCCAGCTACGTGAAGCTCGGCTCGGCGCTGGACGCTGAAGCCCAGGTGCGCGGCAACTCGGTGTATTTCCCCGAGCGCGTCGTGCCGATGTTGCCAGAGCAACTGTCCAACGGCTTGTGCTCGCTCAACCCCCATGTCGATCGCCTGGCCATGGTTTGCGAGATGACCATCTCCAAAGCCGGCGAGATGACTGACTACTGCTTTTATGAAGCCGTGATCCATTCCCACGCGCGCCTGACCTACAACAAGGTCAGCGCGATGCTGGAAACTCCGAAGCTGGCCGAGTCGCGCAAGCTTCGTGGTGAATACACGGATGTGCTGCCGCACCTCAAGCAGCTCTATTCGCTGTACAAGGTATTGCTGGCGGCGCGTCACGTACGGGGCGCGATCGATTTCGAAACCCAGGAAACCCGGATTATCTTCGGTACCGAGCGCAAGATCGCCGAAATCCGGCCGACCGTGCGCAACGATGCCCACAAGCTGATCGAGGAATGCATGCTGGCGGCCAACGTCGCTACCGCCGAGTTCCTGAAGAAGCATGAAATCCCTGCCTTGTACCGGGTCCACGACGGCCCGCCGCCGGAGCGCCTGGAAAAATTGCGGGCCTTCCTCGGTGAGCTTGGCTTGTCCCTGCACAAAGGCAAGGAAGGTCCGACGCCGAAGGATTACCAAGCCCTGCTGGCGAGTATCAAGGATCGTCCGGACTTCCACCTGATCCAGACTGTGATGCTGCGTTCTTTGAGCCAAGCGGTGTACAGCGCCGATAACCAGGGCCACTTCGGCCTCAACTACGAGGCGTACACCCACTTCACGTCGCCGATCCGTCGCTATCCCGATCTGCTCACGCACCGGGCCATCCGCAGCGTGATCCATTCGAAGATGAACACCCCGCACGTCAAGCGTGCCGGTGCGATGACCATTCCGAAGGCGCGTATCTACCCGTACGACGAAGCGGCTCTGGAGCAACTCGGCGAGCAGTGCTCGATGAGTGAGCGGCGCGCCGACGAAGCGACTCGCGACGTGGTGAACTGGCTCAAGTGCGAGTACATGAAGGATCGCGTTGGCGAGTCGTTCCCGGGCGTGATCACCGCCGTGACCGGGTTTGGCCTGTTCGTCGAGTTGACCGATATCTACGTCGAAGGCCTGGTGCATGTCACCGCGCTGCCGGGTGACTACTACCACTTCGACCCTGTGCATCACCGCCTGGCCGGCGAACGCACCGGTCGCAGCTTCCGTCTTGGCGATACCGTCGAAGTACGGGTGATGCGCGTCGACCTGGATGAACGCAAGATCGACTTCGAGATGGCGGAAAAAACCATCAGCGCACCGATCGGCCGCAAGAAGCGTGGCGCCGAAACCACAGCGCCTGCCGCCAAGACCGCCGCCGAGCCCGCACCGTCCAAATCCGGACGTCGCGGTCCGGCCAAGGAAAAGGCCGGCGAAGCCTATCGTCCGAGCGATGCGGCGGCGAAAAACGCCGAATTGCGTAAGAGTCGCGAAATGAAACAGGCCTTGCTGGCCGAAGCCAAGAGCGGCGGTAAAGCGGCGTCCGGGGGCAAGGCCGGCCGGTCGGCTCCGGAGAAGGCGAGCAGCAAGCCGAGCAAACACCGTAAAGGCCCGCCGAAAGCAGGCTCGGCCCCTGCCAAGAGTGGCGGGGCGCGTAAACCCAAGGCCAAATCATGAGTCAGTTGGAAAAAATCTACGGCGTGCATGCCGTGGAGGCGTTGTTGCGTCACCACCCCAAGCGGGTCAAGCAGATCTGGTTGGCGGAAGGTCGTAGCGACCCGCGGGTCCAGACCTTGGTCGAGCTGGCCGGCGAAAACCGCGTTGCGGTCGGTCAGGCCGAGCGGCGCGAGATGGACGCCTGGGTCGAAGGGGTGCATCAAGGCGTCGTGGCCGAGGTCAGCCCGAGTCAGGTATGGGGCGAGGCGATGCTCGACGAGCTGCTCGATCGCACCGAAGGCGCGCCGTTGTTGCTGGTACTGGATGGCGTGACCGACCCGCACAACCTCGGCGCCTGCCTGCGTTCGGCGGACGCCGCCGGTGCGTTGGCGGTGATCGTGCCCAAGGACAAGTCCGCGACATTGACGCCGGTCGTGCGCAAGGTCGCTTGTGGCGCTGCGGAAGTTATCCCGTTGGTGGCAGTGACCAACCTGGCGCGCACCCTGGAAAAGCTCCAGCAGCGCGGCTTGTGGGTTGTCGGCACGGCGGGCGAGGCCGAGGTCAGTATTTATGACCAGGACTTGACCGGCCCTACCATCCTGATCATGGGCGCCGAAGGAAAGGGCATGCGCCGTCTGACCCGCGAGCATTGCGATTACCTGGTCAAGCTGCCGATGGCCGGCAGCGTCAGCAGCCTCAATGTCTCGGTCGCCACCGGTGTGTGCCTGTTCGAGGCCCAGCGCCAGCGTGGCGCCAAGTCGGCCGCCAAAAAGCCCTGATCCAGACGCGGTCAAAATGTGGGAGCGAGCTTGCTCGCGATGACGGTGTATCAGTGACGGAAATGTCGACTGACACGGCGCTATCGCGAGCAAGCTCGCTCCCACAGTGTTTTGTGTAGGGCCAGGAACGGCGCTGTTCAAATAATCACCAATTGCCTTGCGCCGCCCTCGGCCCTTCTCTACAATTGCGCCCCTTGCTGTGATGGCAGGCACTTATGTGTCTAGCGTCCTCAAGTCCATAAGTGTCATTCACTCCTTGTCTGACCGTTTTTGAGCGGCAGGCTACAACCCGTAAGGAGCATTCATGCGTCATTACGAAATCATCTTTTTGGTCCACCCGGATCAAAGCGAGCAAGTCGGCGGCATGGTTGAGCGTTACACCAAGCTGATCGAAGAAGACGGCGGCAAAATCCACCGTCTGGAAGATTGGGGCCGTCGTCAACTGGCCTACGCAATCAACAATGTTCACAAGGCTCACTACGTGATGCTGAACGTTGAGTGCACCGGCAAGGCCCTGGCCGAGCTGGAAGACAACTTCCGCTACAACGATGCAGTGATCCGTAACCTGGTCATCCGTCGCGAAGAAGCCATCACTGGCCAATCCGAGATGCTCAAGGCTGAAGAAAACCGCAGTGAGCGCCGTGAGCGTCGCGACCGTCCTGAGCATTCTGACAGCGCCGAAGGCGATGACAGCGATAGCGACAGCGACAACAGCGATAACGCTGACGAGTAATCCACGGACCTTTTAAGGAGCCAATCACATGGCACGTTTCTTCCGTCGTCGTAAATTCTGCCGCTTCACCGCTGAAGACGTGAAAGAGATCGATTACAAAGATCTCAACACTCTGAAAGCCTACGTATCCGAGACCGGCAAAATCGTTCCAAGCCGTATCACCGGTACCAAAGCTCGTTATCAGCGTCAGCTGGCCACCGCTATCAAGCGCGCCCGCTTCCTGGCCCTGCTGGCCTACACCGACAGCCACGGCCGCTGAGACCGGGCAGTCGACAAGTAGTAAGGGATTGAATGCATGCGCGCCTTAGCTGACTTCATCATGCGGGGACGTATGCAGGCCACTCTTGTAGTGGCTGGATGTGCGGCATTGCCGTTGTTGTACTGGTTGGGTGCTGCCGCCGGGAGTCTTGTACTCCTGCGGCGCGGATTGAGGGACGCCTTGGGCGTTCTTGCTCTGGGACTTCTGCCGGCCTTGCTCTGGTGGATGTATTCCGCGGACCCGCGTGCAGTCATGGTGCTGCTGGGGTCTTCGGCGCTGGCGTTGGTGTTGCGCGCCAGCGAATCCTGGAACCGCGTGCTGCTGGTCAGCATAGCGATAGGTGTGGTGTTTTCAGTGGTGCTCGGGGTGGCTTTTGCGCCCCAGATCGAGATGCTGTCGCAGGCTTTGATAAAAATCCTGCCCGAGGCACTCGGTGATCTCTACCAACGGATGTCGGTAGAAGAGCAGGCGCGTTTCGCGTCCCTGATCGCCCCCGTCCTGACCGGACTGATTGCGGCCTTGTTGCAGATCGTCAGTGTGCTGAGCCTGGTTATCGGGCGCTACTGGCAGGCGTTGTTGTACAACCCGGGTGGTTTTGGTCGCGAGTTTCGCGCCATCCGTTTCCCGCTTGGGCTGGCGATGTTGCTGTTGGCGGGCATGCTTCTGGGGCCGAACTTCGGTCCGCAGATGGCAATGCTCACGCCGTTGTGCAGTGTACCGCTGGTCTTTGCCGCCCTGTCCCTGATTCACGGGCTGGTGGCGCAAAAGCGACTGGCCAGATTCTGGCTGGTGGGGTTGTACGTCACGTTGCTGCTGTTCATGCAGCTGATCTATCCGTTGCTGGTGGTCCTGGCCATCGTCGACAGCCTGATTGATTTTCGCGGTCGTATGGCGCCGAAAGACGCCGACAACGCGAACGGTGAAGGTTAAAAGTTAGAGGATTTTCACATGCAACTGATCCTTCTGGAAAAAATCGCCAACCTGGGCAACCTGGGCGACAAAGTAAACGTTAAGGCCGGCTACGGTCGTAACTACCTGCTGCCTTTCGGCAAGGCCACCGCTGCGACCGCTGCCAACCTGGCTGCGTTCGAAGAGCGTCGCGCCGAGCTGGAAAAAGCCGCCGCAGACCGTAAGGCATCGGCTGAAAGCCGTGCTGCCCAACTGGCCGAGCTGGAAGTGACCATCACTGCCACCGCTGGCGACGAAGGCAAGCTGTTCGGTTCGATCGGTACTCACGACATCGCTGACGCACTGACCGCCTCCGGCGTTGAAGTTGCGAAAAGCGAAGTTCGTCTGCCGAACGGCACCATCCGCAACGTAGGCGAATTCGACGTAGCCGTGCACCTGCACGCCGAAGTTGAAGCCACCGTACGCGTTGTCGTGGTAGCAGCCTAAGCAACACCTGTCGGCTGGCACCCTCGGGTGCTTGCCGGTAACATCGGGCACGATCCTGTCTACAGGTCGTGCCCTTTGTCTTTCTGCAATTGCTGAATTTCATAACCAGACGTGGCCATGAACGAAATCACCGCCCCCGAGCAATATGATCTGCAAACCGCTGCCCTGAAGGTGCCTCCACATTCCATCGAGGCCGAACAGGCCGTGCTCGGTGGCCTGATGCTGGACAACAACGCCTGGGAGCGTGTGCTCGATCAAGTTTCCGACGGCGATTTCTACCGGCATGACCACCGCCTGATTTTCCGCGCGATCGCCAGGCTGGCCGACCAGAACATGCCGATCGACGTCGTGACCCTGGCCGAGCAATTGGACAAGGAAGGGCAGACGTCCCAAGTCGGCGGCCTCGGTTACCTGGGCGAACTGGCGAAAAACACACCGTCGGTCGCCAATATCAAGGCGTACGCACAGATCGTGCGCGAGCGGGCAACCTTGCGTCAGCTGATCGGCATCAGCACCGAGATCGCTGACAGCGCGTTCAACCCGGAAGGACGCACCGCCGCCGAGATCCTCGACGAAGCCGAGCGGCAGATCTTCCAGATCGCCGAGGCACGACCGAAAACCGGCGGCCCGGTGAGCGTCAACGACCTGTTGACCAAGGCCATCGACCGCATCGACACCTTGTTCAACACCGACAACGCCATTACCGGTTTGTCCACTGGCTACACCGACCTCGACGAGAAGACCAGCGGCCTGCAGCCGTCCGACCTGATCATCGTCGCCGGCCGTCCGTCCATGGGTAAGACGACCTTTGCGATGAACCTGGTGGAAAACGCCGTGCTGCGCAGCGACAAAGCGGTGCTGGTGTACTCCCTCGAGATGCCAGGCGAATCGCTGATCATGCGTATGCTCTCGTCCCTGGGGCGTATCGACCAGACCAAGGTCCGTTCCGGCCAACTGGAAGACGACGATTGGCCGCGCCTGACCTCGGCGGTCAACCTGCTCAACGACCGCAAGCTGTTCATCGACGACACGGCGGGGATCAGCCCATCGGAAATGCGCGCCCGGACCCGCCGCCTGGTGCGTGAGCACGGCGACATCGCGCTGATCATGATCGACTACCTGCAATTGATGCAGATCCCCGGGTCCAGCGGTGACAACCGGACCAACGAGATTTCCGAGATCTCCCGTTCCCTCAAGGCCCTGGCCAAGGAATTCAACTGCCCGGTGGTGGCCCTGTCCCAGTTGAACCGCTCGCTGGAACAGCGTCCGAACAAACGCCCGGTGAACTCCGACTTGCGGGAATCCGGAGCGATCGAGCAGGACGCCGACGTGATCATGTTCGTCTACCGTGACGAGGTGTATCACCCCGAGACCGAGCACAAGGGTATCGCCGAAATCATCATCGGCAAGCAGCGGAACGGCCCGATCGGCTTTGTTCGCCTGGCCTTCATCGGCAAATACACACGCTTCGAGAACCTGGCGCCGGGTAGCTACAATTTTGATGATGACGAGTAAGTTCTTCGTCGCCTGATCCGCCCCTATCGCGAGCGGGCTCGCTCCCACCCTGGAATGCATTCCTCTGTGGGAGCGAGCCTGCTCGCGATAGGAGCGCCACCAATTTCCGACCATAGCCGTCGGAATTGGTTATTTTTTGTGCTATATTCCGCGCCCGCGATTTTTCATCCTTTATACCGGTCATCGACATGCAAGCAGCCAAGCCGTTATTTGACTATCCCAAGTACTGGGCCGAATGTTTCGGCCCGGCGCCGTTCCTGCCCATGAGCAGGGAGGAGATGGATCAGCTCGGCTGGGATTCGTGCGACATCATCATCGTGACCGGTGATGCCTACGTCGATCACCCGTCGTTTGGCATGGCGATCATTGGTCGTTTGCTGGAAGCCCAGGGCTTTCGTGTCGGTATCATTGCGCAGCCGAACTGGCAGTCCAAAGACGATTTCATGAAGCTCGGCGAGCCCAACCTGTTTTTCGGTGTCGCGGCCGGCAACATGGACTCGATGATCAACCGCTACACCGCCGACAAGAAAATCCGTTCCGATGACGCCTACACCCCAGGTGGCCTGGCGGGCAAGCGGCCGGACCGTGCGAGTCTGGTCTATAGCCAGCGCTGCAAGGAAGCCTATAAGCACGTACCCATTGTGCTGGGCGGTATCGAAGCGTCCCTGCGCCGCATTGCTCACTACGATTATTGGCAGGACCGGGTGCGCAACTCGATCCTGATCGACGCCTGCGCCGACATCCTGCTCTACGGCAACGCCGAGCGAGCGATCGTCGAAGTCGCCCAGCGCCTGTCCTACGGCCACAAGATCGAAGACATCACCGATGTGCGCGGCACCGCCTTCATCCGCCGTGACACGCCGCAAGGCTGGTATGAAGTCGATTCCACGCGCATTGACCGTCCGGGCAAGATCGACAAGATCATCAACCCGTACGTGAATACCCAGGACACCGCTGCTTGCGCCATCGAGCAAGAGAAGGGGCCGGTTGAGGACCCGAGCGAAGCCAAGGTCGTGCAGATCCTGGCGAGCCCGAAGATGACCCGCGACAAGACCGTGATCCGCCTGCCGTCGGTGGAAAAGGTCCGTGGCGACGCGGTGCTCTACGCCCACGCCAACCGTGTGTTGCACCTGGAAACCAACCCGGGGAACGCCCGTGCGCTGGTGCAGAAGCACGGCGAAGTCGACGTCTGGTTCAACCCGCCGCCCATTCCGATGACCACCGAAGAAATGGATTACGTGTTTGGCATGCCTTACGCACGTGTTCCTCATCCAGCGTACGGCAAGGAGAAAATCCCGGCCTACGAGATGATCCGTTTCTCGGTGAACATCATGCGCGGCTGCTTTGGTGGCTGCACCTTCTGCTCGATCACCGAGCACGAAGGGCGGATTATCCAGAACCGTTCCGAAGAGTCGATCATTCGCGAGATCGAAGAGATCCGCGACAAGGTTCCAGGCTTCACCGGTGTCATCTCCGACCTCGGCGGCCCGACCGCGAACATGTACCGCATCGCCTGCAAGAGCCCGGAAATCGAATCCGCGTGCCGCAAGCCGTCCTGCGTGTTCCCCGGCATCTGCCCGAACCTGAACACCGACCATTCTTCGCTGATCCAGCTGTACCGCAGCGCCCGGGCCTTGCCTGGGGTGAAGAAGATCCTGATTGCCTCCGGCCTGCGTTACGACCTGGCGGTCGAGTCGCCGGAATACGTCAAGGAGCTGGTGACGCACCACGTCGGCGGTTACCTGAAGATCGCCCCGGAGCATACCGAGGAAGGCCCGCTCAACCAGATGATGAAGCCGGGCATCGGCAGCTATGACAAGTTCAAGCGGATGTTCGAGAAGTACACCAAGGAAGCGGGGAAAGAGCAGTACCTGATTCCGTACTTCATTGCCGCCCACCCAGGCACCACCGACGAAGACATGATGAACCTGGCGCTGTGGCTCAAGGGCAACGGCTTCCGCGCCGACCAGGTGCAGGCGTTCTATCCGTCGCCGATGGCCACGGCCACCGCCATGTATCACTCGGGCAAGAACCCGTTGCGCAAGGTGACCTACAAGAGCGACGCGGTGACCATCGTCAAGAGCGAGGACCAGCGCCGTCTGCACAAGGCCTTCCTGCGCTATCACGACCCGAAAGGCTGGCCGATGCTGCGCGAGGCGCTGACCCGCATGGGTCGCGCCGACCTGATCGGGCCGGGCAAGCATCAGTTGATCCCGCTGCATCAGCCTTCGACCGACAGCTACCAGAGCGCTCGTCGCAAGAACTCGACGCCGGCTGGCAGCCACAAAGTGGGCAAGGAAACCACGAAGATCCTGACCCAGCACACCGGCCTGCCTCCGCGCGCCAGTGATGGCGGCAATGCCTGGGACAAGCGCGAGCAGGCCAAGGCCGCCGCGTTCGCCCGCAACCAGAAGGCCGCCAAGGAGCGCAAGGACGCGGCCAAGGGCAAGGGGCCCAAGCCGGCGCGCAAGCCTGTCGTGCCGCGCTGATCATCCGCCACCTAAAACGCCAGCTTAAATGCTGGCGTTTTGCTTTCTAGCGGGCGTGCTGGCTGTTTGTTATCGTGGCGACCGCCAACGGCGTGACGGCGGATGCATAGCTTTTTGTGGCGAAGGAGCTTGCTCCCGCTGGGCTGCGAAGCGGCCCCAACAATCCCATGCAATGTTCCCAGGCAGACCGTGCCGGCCGGTTTACGACGGCTTCGCCGCCGAGCGGGAGCAAGCTCCCTCGCCACAGGGGTTCTGTGTGGAAAGAATTAAATCCATCAATTTTCAAGGACGATTCATATGAGCAGCGCTACAACGGGCATCGGCATGGACCTGAACTTCTCCCAGTTCATGGCCCGCAAACGCATTGAAAGCCAAGTCAACCTGCCACGTCTGTTCGCCGCCATCGATGCCGACCCCAACATTGCCGGGGCGGGCGTGGTGTACATCGATTCCGAGTACAACGTAGTGACGCTGCGCGAATTCAAGCCGATTTGCAGCATCGCGCCCAAGCGAATCATCTTGCGCGAGGCCAAGAAGTACATCGCCCCGCAGCAATTCATCGATCAGGTAAAAAGCAGCCCGCGTGAGTCAAAGCTCGGGACTGAGTCGATGAATGCCGGTTTTTCCTGTGTCGCCGCTGTCATCGGTTGGGTGGTGGTGTTCAGTGGGAGCGTCGCTGTGCCGTTTACGGCGGGGGCCAGTGCCTTTGTCGTTGCGCTGGGCGCCGCTGCCGCGACGGCCAGTACCGCGCAATGCGTCATAGGCGGGATGCGGGTGGCGAATGAGTTGACCAATCCTACTGGCAACGATGAGATGAACGACGCCGATTGGTACAACATCGTAAGCCCCATTCTTGACGGTGTTTCCCTTGTCGGCGTCGGTGGCTCGGCTCTCACGACTGTTCGGCTGCTAAAGGCCAGCAAAGCAGCGGGCACCGGGAAGAGCTGGTATCAGTTGCTCAAAGGCCTGAGTCGTCAGGAGCGCAGCAAACTGACAAAGGAATTGTTGACCCTGAAAGATCCGAGTCTTACCGCCAAGCTGCTTAAACTGCAGCAACGAGCGGGCGCCTTGCCCAAGCGTTATTCCTCCGCTGAAATCAGGCATGCCACGCTGACTCAGATAAAGGATTCTCTCGGCGGCGCTTTGGGGATCATCGGCAGTTATACCGGTGATGGCGCCGTGAAGACTGTTGCCGTCGGGCTGTATGAGGAGTTCACGGAATGATCGGCGGCGGATCACTGAGGCAGTTCCTCGCCCGTTATTTTCCGGTGTTCATGGGGGCGATCTTTCTGGGCTGCTTTTCCGGGTCTACGCTGCTCGTTTTGTGCGCAGGTACTTATTGGCGTGCCTTGGAGCCTTCCGTCAGGAGCAACTACGTTGGTCTCGGCACTTTGGCTCTAGTAAGTGTCCTGGTCTTGGGCAATCTCATGATCGCACGCGGGCGCGCCTGGGCGATCTGGTGCGTGGCGGGTTATTTCCTCGCTTGCCTGGCGGCGGTGCTGCCGACGTTCGCTTATGGACCGCACCAAGGTGTTTACGTGTTTGCAGTGCTGTTGCCGCTACTGGGGCTATTGCTGCTCAATAGCAAACGCCACCGGGAAATGCGCAGCGAACTCATCGAAATCCGTCACCAACGCGAACGCATCATCCAGTCCGCCAAGGCCTCGCGCCCGCGCCGCTGAGTCGATTCGCTACCCTCTGCGCCGCATTTATGTGCGGCCTTCGCAGATCAATACAGGCATCGCGCGGTTTTAGTGCTCTACTGCCCTGAGTAGAGGTTGAAAGTGTCCGGCCTGCCTGCATGGCATAAGTCTTGCGCCGCTTTCGATAACGCCCAGGCTCCGCAGGAGGCACGCCGTGTCGATCCATGTCGCTTTGCACCATGTCACACACTATCGCTACGAGCGCGCTGTCGAACTCGGTCCACAGATCGTTCGCCTGCGTCCGGCGGCCCATAGCCGCACGCGCATTCTTTCGTACGCGCTGAAGGTTTCCCCCGATCAGCATTTCATCAATTGGCAGCAGGATCCCCAGGGCAATTACCTCGCGCGGCTGGTGTTCCCGGAAAAGACAGATGAGCTGCGGGTGGAGGTCGATCTGGTCGCCGAGATGGCGGTGTTCAATCCGTTCGATTTTTTCCTCGAGCCTTACGCCGAGAAAATCCCGTTCACCTATGCGGCTGACGAAAAACACGAGCTGATGCCCTACCTGGAAAAGCTTCCGCTGACGCCGAAATTCAAGGCGTATCTGGACAGCGTCGACCGCACGCCGTTGCCAGCGGTGGACTTTCTGGTGGCGCTCAACCAGCGCTTGAGCGAAGACATCAACTACCTGATCCGCATGGAGCCGGGCGTGCAGACGCCGGAGCATACGTTGGAGCACGCGTCCGGCTCCTGTCGCGACTCGGCCTGGCTGCTGGTGCAGCTGTTGCGTCACTTGGGCCTGGCGGCGCGTTTTGTCTCCGGTTACTTGATCCAGCTGACCGCCGATGTGAAAAGCCTCGACGGCCCGTCCGGTACGGAAGTGGATTTCACCGACCTGCATGCCTGGTGCGAAGTGTACCTGCCCGGCGCCGGATGGATCGGCCTCGATGCCACGTCCGGGTTGTTCGCCGGCGAAGGGCATATCCCATTGGCGTGTAGTCCTGATCCGTCCTCGGCGGCGCCCATCAGTGGCCTGGTGGAACCGTGCGAGTGTGAGTTCAGCCACGAGATGTCCGTCGAGCGAATCTGGGAAGCGCCACGGGTCACCAAACCCTACACCGAAGAACAATGGCTGGCGATCCAGGCGTTGGGTCGGCAGATCAATGCGGACCTGCAGGAAGGTGACGTGCGCCTGACCATGGGCGGTGAGCCGACCTTCGTTTCCATCGATGACCCGGACGGCGCCGAGTGGAACACCGCGGCGCTTGGACCGGACAAGCGCCGCCTCAGCGCCGAATTGTTCCAGCGCATGCGCGAACATTACGCGCCGCAGGGGCTGGTGCATTTCGGCCAGGGCAAGTGGTACCCCAGCGAGCAATTGCCGCGTTGGTCGCTCAACTGCTATTGGCGGCGTGACGGGGTGCCGATCTGGCACGACAGCGCGTTGATTGCCGACGAGAAAAAAGACTACGGCGCCGATGGCGAATTGGCTGGGCGTTTTCTGGCGAGTGTCGCTGAACGCTTGAAAATTCCCACGCAATTCGTGTTTCCCGCCTACGAGGATAATTTCCATTATCTCTGGCGCGAAGGCTCGTTGCCTTCGAACGTGACGGCTGAGGATTCCCGTCTGGAAGACCCGTTGGAGCGGGCGCGATTGCGCAAGGTCTTCAGCCAGGGGCTGGGCAAGGTGATCGGTCAGGTCCTGCCGCTGGCACGCACCGCCAAGGGCGACCAATGGCAAAGCGGGCGCTGGTACCTGCGCGACGATCATTGCCGGCTGGTGCCGGGGGATTCGCCACTGGGCTACCGCCTGCCGCTGGCGTCTCAGCCGTGGGTGACGGCGGCCGAATATCCGTTCATCCACCCCACCGACCCGAACCAGGATTTGCCCGAGCTACCCGACACCGAGCAGTTGAAGCATCACGGCGAGCCGGCGCTGGAACAGGAGCGCGTGCCAAAGGTCGACGAATCGGCCGATTGGCTGACCCGCACCGCCTTCTGCGCAGAGGCCAGGGAAGGGCGGCTGTACCTGTTCATGCCACCGCTGGAGCGGGTCGAGGATTACCTGGAGTTGGTCAGCGCCATCGAAGCGACGGCGCAGGAACTGGGTTGCCCTGTTTTGTTGGAGGGCTACGAGCCACCGAGCGATCCGCGCCTGAGCAATTTTCGTATCACGCCAGACCCAGGTGTCATCGAGGTCAACGTGCAGCCTTCGGCAACTTGGGAAGAATTGGTCGAGCGCACCGAGTTTCTTTACGAGCAAGCGCGACTGAACCGGCTGACCACCGAGAAATTCCTGATCGATGGCCGGCACACCGGTACCGGTGGCGGTAACCATTTCGTACTGGGCGGCGCGACACCGGCAGATTCACCGTTCCTGCGGCGCCCGGACTTGCTGCGTAGCCTGATCAGCTACTGGCACAACCACCCGTCATTGTCCTACCTGTTTTCCGGATTGTTCATCGGCCCGACATCCCAGGCACCGCGCGTGGACGAGGCGCGCAACGATGCGTTGTATGAGTTGGAAATAGCCTTTGCGCAAATGCCACAGCCTGGCGACGAATGCCCGCCGTGGTTGGTGGATCGGCTGCTGCGCAACCTGCTGATCGACGTCACCGGCAACACCCATCGCGCCGAGTTTTGCATCGACAAGCTCTATTCGCCGGACGGCGCCACCGGACGGCTCGGCTTGCTGGAGCTGCGCGCTTTCGAAATGCCGCCCCACGCGCGCATGAGCCTGACCCAGCAATTGCTGTTGCGGGCGCTGGTGGCGCGGTTCTGGCGCGAGCCCTATGCACCGGCCAAACTGGCGCGCTGGGGCACCGAGCTGCATGATCGTTTCCTGTTGCCGCACTTCATCGAGCAGGATTTTGCCGAGGTCATCGAAGAGTTGAATGGCGCCGGCTACCCGCTGCGTGCCGAGTGGTTCGCCGCGCACCTGGAGTTTCGCTTTCCCAAAGTGGGCGACTACGCAGTCAACGGTGTCGAGCTGCAGTTGCGCCAGGCGCTGGAGCCTTGGCATGTGCTGGGGGAAGAGGGCTCGGCGGGCGGCACGGTGCGTTATGTGGACTCGTCCCTGGAGCGGTTGCAGATCAAGCTTACGGGGCTGGCGCCACAACGTTACCTGCTGACCTGCAATGGCGTGCCGGTGCCGTTGCAGCCCACCGGCCGGGTGGGGGAGTTTGTCGCCGGGGTACGTTTCCGTGCGTGGCAACCGTTCAATTGCTTGCAGCCGACCATCCCGGTCCATGCGCCGTTGGTCTTCGATGTGCTCGACACCTGGATGCAGCGCTCCCTGGGCGGCTGCCAATACCACGTGGCGCATCCGGGCGGGCGCAACTATGACAGCCTGCCTGTCAACGCCAACGAAGCGGAGAGCCGGCGGATGGCGCGATTCTTCCGTATCGGACATACGCCCGGAAAATTGCCGATACCCAGCCTTGCGGTGGATGACGAGTTTCCCTTCACGCTCGATCTGCGACGCTTTCACCGGACCTCAAAAAGCTAGCTGGACCTTGTGGCGGGGGATAAATCCCCTCGCCACGATTGCACTCTGAAAACCCAGGTCGGATCCAACACAAACACACCTATCCGGGCGTCATGCGCTTGCGCTAGTCTCACCTATCATCGCTGTCCTGCCGAGCTTTCCATGCCTGACCTGCTTGACCGTTACCCGCTGACGACGGGGACCTATCACGAACTGCTGGACGGCAGCGGCGCGGTGCGTGCGCACTGGCAACGGCTGTTCGACCAGTTGCAGCGCAGCACGCCGGGCCAATTGGTCCAGCGCCAGGCACTGCTGGCACGGCAGATCCAGGAAAACGGTGTCACCTATAACGTCTATGCCGACCCTAAGGGCGCCGACCGGCCGTGGGAGCTGGACCTTCTGCCCCACGTCATCGACGCCCAGGAATGGAAGCTGTTGTCGGCCGGCATTGCCCAGCGCGCGCGTTTGCTCAATGCGGTACTGGCCGACCTGTACGGACCGCAGCGGCTGATCAGTGAAGGGCTGCTGCCAGCGGAGCTGGTCTTCGGACACAACAATTTCCTCTGGCCTTGCCAGGGCATCGCTCCGCCGGACGGTGATTTCCTGCACTTGTATGCCGTGGATCTGGCGCGTGCGCCCGACGGCCGCTGGTGGGTCACCGCCGATCGGACCCAGGCGCCCTCAGGGGCGGGTTATGCGCTGGAAAACCGCATGATCGTCTCTCGTGCCTTTCCCGATCTCTATCGCGACCTGAAGGTGCGGCATCTGTCCGGTTTCTTCCGCACCTTGCAGGAAACCCTGGCGCGACAGGCCCCCAGCGATGGCGAGCCGCCGCTGGTGGTATTGCTCACGCCGGGACGATTCAACGAAAGCTATTTCGAACATCTCTACCTGGCGCGCCAACTCGGCTATCCCCTTGTGGAGGGCGGTGACCTGACCGTTCGGGACGCCACGGTGTACCTCAAGACCCTCAGCGGCCTGCGCCGGGTTCACGCGATCATGCGTCGGCTCGACGACGATTTCTGCGACCCCCTGGAGTTACGCACCGATTCGGCCCTTGGCGTACCCGGATTGCTGGACGCGGTGCGCCAGGGCCGGGTATTGGTGGCCAATGCCCTGGGCAGTGGCGTGCTGGAATCGCCAGGTCTGCTGGGCTTCCTGCCGCGGATCAACCAGTATCTGTTCGGCGAAGAACTGCTGCTGCCCTCCATCGCTACGTGGTGGTGCGGCGAGCCGCCGGTGCTGGCCCAGGCGCTGGAGAAATTGCCCCAGTTGTTGATCAAGCCGGCGTTTCCTTCCCAGAGTTTCGCACCGGTGTTCGGCCGCGATCTGAACGAGGAGCAGCGCGGCCAGCTGGCGGCGCGCATGCAGGCGCGGCCCTATGCGTATGTCGCGCAAGAGTTGGCGCAACTGTCCCAGGCTCCGGTGTGGCAGGCCGAACACGGCCAGCTCCAGCCCCGGGCGATCGGCATGCGCGTGTATGCCGTAGCGGGAAAAGACGATTATCGGGTCTTGTCCGGCGGCCTGGCCCGAGTGGCCGCCGAGGCCGATGCCGAAGTGGTATCGATGCAGCGCGGCGGTGCCAGCAAGGACACCTGGGTGCTTGGAGAGCAGGCACCCGGCGGCGAGCAATGGAAGGCCCAGCGTACCGTGGGTGTTCACGATCTGGTGCGGCGTGATCCGTACCTGCCCTCCCGGGTGGTGGAAAACCTGTTCTGGTTCGGTCGCTACTGCGAGCGTTGCGATGACAGTGCGCGTCTTTTGCGGATCATGTTGGCGCGGTACGTCGATGGCGATGACCCCCAGGCCTTGCAATCGGCGGTGTCTCTGGGCGAAAGCCTGATGTTGTTGCCTGAGGAGGGGGCATTGCCCGAGCGCTTGCTGGCTGCGGTCCTGGGGGATGACTGGTCGTTCAGCCTGCGCTCCAACCTGCAGCGCTTGCAGTGGGCGGCCTCGCAGGTGCGCGGCAAGCTGTCACGGGAGAACTGGCAGGCACTGGTGGAGTTGCAGCGGGAAGCCATGGAGCTGGAAACCAGCGAGCCGGATTTCGGCGAGCTGTTGGATTTCCTCAACCGCCTGGTGATGTCCCTGGCCGCATTGTCGGGGTTCGCCCTGGACGACATGACGCGCGACGAGGGTTGGCGTTTTCTCATGATCGGCCGACGCCTGGAGCGCTTGCAATTTCTCAGCAGCAGCCTGGCGGCGTTCCTGCGGGGCGAGGCGGTATTCGATCAGGCCGGGCTGGAATGGTTGTTGGAATTGGGCAACAGCAGTATCACGTACCGCTCGCGCTACCTGGCGGTGGCGCAGTTGATTCCGGTGCTCGACCTGTTGTTGCTGGACGAACAGAACCCCCATGCGGTGCTCTTCCAATTGAAACTGGTGGCACGCACCCTCAAGCGCTTGAACGATGATTTTGCCGCGCCGAGGGAAACCGCCCTGCCGGAGTTGGTGGCGCGCCTTTCGCGGTTCGACTTGCGGTGCCTGGAGAATCCGCTGTTCGGTGAGGCCAGCTTGCGCGCGGCGGTCGATGGCCTGGCCGATCTGTTACAGGAAGTCGCCGACGTCAGCGCCCAGGTCTCCGATCGCCTGGCCTTGCGACACTTCGCCCACGTTGACGATGTCAGCCAACGCACGGTATCCGTCTGATGAGTGCCCGTTACCAGATCCTCCACGACACCCATTATCACTACGACAGCCCGGTGTCCCTCGCGCAGCAACTGGCTCATCTATGGCCGAGACACTGCGAATGGCAGCGTTGTACCGAGCAACAGCTGTCCATCAGCCCGGAGCCGACGACCCGCCGTGACGAACACGATGTATTCGGCAACCCGCTGACCCGCCTGGCTTTCGAGCGGCCTCACGATGAGCTGCTGGTCAACGCCCGGCTGAGCGTCGAGGTGCTCGCGCGGCCCGCGCTGGATTTCAACCTGTCGCCGGCCTGGGAGTCGACCGGTAACGCCTTGACCTACAGCGGCCGGCCCCTGACGGCACAATGGATGGACGCGTGCCGCTACCGTTTCGAATCACCCTACGTGCATCTCAAGCGCAGCTTCGTGGAGTTTTCCGAGAGCTGTTTCCCGGCCGGCCGACCGTTGATGGTCGGTGTGCGGGCGCTGATGGAAAAAATCTTCGAGGAGTTCACCTTCGATGCCGAGGCCACCCAGGTCGCGACACCGCTGGTAGAAGTGCTGGAGCGACGCCGGGGTGTCTGTCAGGATTTCGCCCATCTGATGTTGGCCTGCGTGCGTTCCCGCGGGTTGGCGGCGCGGTATGTCAGTGGCTACCTGCTGACCCAGCCACCGCCCGGCCAGGCCCGGCTGATCGGGGCCGATGCGTCACACGCCTGGGTCTCGGTGTTCTGCCCGGTGCTGGGCTGGGTGGACTTCGACCCGACCAACAACGTGCAGCCGGCGCTGGAACACATCACCTTGGCCTGGGGGCGGGATTTTTCCGATGTGTCGCCGCTGCGCGGGGTGATCCTGGGGGGCGGTACCCATGATCCGGATGTTCGGGTGACGGTGATGCCGCTGGAGTCATAAGAAGATCCATCGTGGGAGCGAGCCTTCTCGCCAAAGCGGCGGTTCAGCCAGCATGGAAGGGCCAGGCAAACCGTCATCGCGAGCAAGCTCGCTTCCACAGGGCATCGGCGGAACGCTGAATTCAGGCGTCGGGTGCCTGGTCTTTCGGCACATCCACATCGTGTTCTGCCGCCACGTCGCCGTCGCCGTCGCTGTCCGGGTTCAGGGCCGCTTCTTCAGCCGAAGCCTTCTTGCGCTGGAGCTTTTCCTCTTTCTTCTGCTCCTTGGCCAGGTCTCTTTGACGTTTGGCGAAGGAATAATTGGGTTTAGCCATGGGCGATCCTCTGGGGTCGAAGGTGAGGTTGAGCGGCGCGTATTCTGCCCTGTATCGGGACCGAGCCGTTAGCTTGGTTTTTGTTCGGCCCACTTTGGCTGCACGGACGGTTGCCATTCGTCCAGCGCATCGAGCAGTGTGTGCGCAGATTCGCTCACCTGCAGCATGTCACGATGCGGCGCGCGGACGAAGCCTTCGCCGACGATATGATCGAGGAAGCCGGTGAGCTTGCTGTAGAAACCGTTCACTTCCAGCAGCCCCAGCGGCTTGCCGTGATAACCGAGCTGACCCCAGGTCCAGACTTCGAACAGTTCCTCCAGGGTGCCGAGCCCGCCGGGCAAGGCGATGAAGGCGTCGCTGAGCTCAGCCATGCGGGCCTTGCGCGCATGCATGCCGTCTACCACTTCAAGGCGCGTCAGGCCGCTGTGACCGATTTCCTTGTCTTTCAAACTTTGCGGGATGATGCCAATCACTTCGCCGCCAGCGGCGAGGGCTGCATCGGCAACGACACCCATAAGACCGACCGCGCCACCGCCGTAGACCAAGGTGAGTTTTCGTTCGGCCAAAGCACGGCCCAGGGCCTGGGCCGCTTCCAGATAGGCCGGGTGGCTGCCGGTGCTGGCGCCGCAAAATACACAAACAGACGCTATGGACATGCTTCACTCCGCGATTCGATGACCGGACCAGAGTAAAGCCTGCCCTTTGTTGCGCAAAGAATTAAACCTCGCGGCGAGTTTTTTCATAGGTGCCACTGGCACCGCAGGCGTAGGCGGCGAGCAAGCTGCATAACAGGCTGTTGAGGTTCATGACCAGCACTCCAGGGTTGATGGGACAGATCTTAGAGGTGCGTCATACTTCTGGCCGGTTGATTCTGTCCATCAGGCTGATAGTCTTAAGTTGTATACAATCTTTGACTCAGGTCATAGGAACTTGCCAGAAAATCAGGCAGTCTTCCCCTCTGACGGATTTCGTTAACCATGCCTTGGAGATTCATGATGTTCGCCAAACTTGTAGCAGTATCCCTGTTGACGCTGGCCAGCAGCCAACTGATGGCAGCGGAGTGCAAGACCACCATCGATTCCACCGACCAGATGACCTTCAGCACCAAGGCCATCGAAATCGATAAGAGCTGCAAGACGTTCACCGTTGAGCTGACTCACTCGGGTAACCTGCCGAAAAACGTGATGGGTCATAACTGGGTGCTGAGCAAAGAGGCCGACATGCAGCCGATCGCCACCGATGGCCTGGGCGCCGGTATCGACAAGAACTATCTCAAGGAGGGTGACGCCCGCGTTATCGCACACACCAAGGTTATCGGCGCCAAGGAAACCGACTCGGTGACTTTCGATGTCTCTAAGCTGGACGCTGCCGAGAAGTACGGTTTCTTCTGCTCGTTCCCGGGCCACATCTCGATGATGAAAGGCACGGTTACCCTGAAGTAACAAATTTCAGGCAGAAAAAAGCGCCCCCGTGCAGGGCGCTTTTTTTATACCAGGCCAAAACCCGCCCCTGTGGGAGCGAGCTTGCTCGCGATGACGGCAGTACATTCAGCAGCGATGCAAGCTGATCCACCGCTATCGCGAGCAAGCTCGCTCCCACAGGGCCTGTCCACCAAATGGTGGTCAAGGAGCGTACGGCATCACTCGCTTGTGCTCGGTCTTGCGGTAGGTGTCGCAAATAATCTTCGCCGCTTCTTCGCGAATCGGTTGGCCATGCAGGAACGCGTCGATCTCGGCGTAGGTCACGCCGTGGGCCGCTTCGTCCGGCTTGCCAGGCGACAGGTCTTCCAGGTCGGCGGTGGGGACTTTTTCCACCAGCGATTCCGGCGCGCCAAAGTCGCGGGCGATGGCCCGGACCTGGTTTTTCACCAGCCCACTCAGCGGCGCCAGGTCGCAGGCGCCGTCACCGAACTTGGTGAAGAACCCCATCACCGCTTCGGCCGCATGATCGGTGCCGATCACCATGCCCTGTTCGGCGCCGGCGATGGTGTATTGCGCCACCATGCGCATCCGCGCCTTGGTATTGCCCAACACGAAATCCCGCGAGCCCGGCGCCTTGCCCTCGAACGCGAGGACTTCCTTGGCCAATGCCTTGACCGCCGGGCCGATATTGACGGTATGGCGCTCGTCTGGCTCGATGAAATCGACACAGGCCTGGGCTTCGTGTTCGTCGAACTGGGTCTCGTACGGTAAGCGCACGGCAACGAACTTGTACGCCGCATTGCCGGTTTTTTCCCGCAACTCGCGCACGGCACGCTGGGCCAACAGGCCGGCGGTCAACGAGTCGACCCCGCCGCTGATGCCCAGTACCAGGCTCTTGAGCCCGGAGTTGACGAGGCAGTCCTGGATGAAGCTCACCCGACGAGCGATTTCGGCCTTGAGGGCGGCGTCATCGGCAAATGGCGGTTGGACCTTGAGCTGTTCAGCAATCTCACGCTGTACGGCTTGCATGAATTCACTCCTTGCTTGATGTGCCAGAAAGGGCGGCAGGTACTTGGAAAACATGTCGCATATAGGCGACGAAATTCGGGTCCTTGCAGTGGGTCTTACCGGGCTCGTCTGAAATCTTGGCCACGGGTTGCCCGTCACAACTGATCATTTTAAGCACGATGCTCATGGGCTCCACGCCTGGAATGTCACAGGTCAGGTTGGTCCCGATACCAAAGCTCACATTAATGCGACCACGCAAGGCGCGGAAAATCTCCAGGCATTTTGGCAATGTCAGGCTGTCGGAGAACACCAGGGTCTTGCTCATCGGGTCGATACCCAGCTTGTGATAGTGGGCAATGGCTTTCTCGGCCCAGATGACCGGGTCACCCGAATCATGGCGCAAGCCGTCAAACAGCTTGGCGAAGAACAGATCGAAATCCTTGAGGAAGGCGTCCATGGTGATGCAATCGGTCAGCGCGATGCCCAGCAGCCCTCGGTATTCGCGCACCCAGCAGTCGAGCGCGGCGATCTGACTGTCGATCAGCCTTGGGCCCAGTTGCTGGTGAGCCATGATCCACTCATGGGCCATGGTGCCCAAGGGTTTCATGTCCAGTTCACGGGACAGATGCACGTTGCTGGTGCCGACGAAGCGTCCCGGAAAGTCGTGCTTGAGCACGTTGACCACTTCTTCCTGGGTTCGGTAGGAGAACCGACGGCGGGTGCCGAAATCGGCCACTTGAAGTTCGGACAATTCCTCGGCACTGGCATTGGCGTTCAGCCAGTCGAACTTGCGATAAAGCTGTTCCCGCGCCTGTTCCAGAACGATTTCACGGTA
Source organism: Pseudomonas sp. E102 (assembly GCF_052660185.1). Classification (NCBI taxonomy): domain Bacteria; kingdom Pseudomonadati; phylum Pseudomonadota; class Gammaproteobacteria; order Pseudomonadales; family Pseudomonadaceae; genus Pseudomonas; species Pseudomonas sp. E102. The sequence goes on along the minus strand of NZ_CP084025.1, from coordinate 4,296,311 downwards.
GCGATAGCGGTTGCGCACTTCGCTGACAATGGCCAGCAAAGGCACTTCGAACAGGATGACGTGCAGCCATGGCCCGCGCAGGCGGATAAACAGCTCGCCGTTTTCGATGCCCGTGTGCACATAGCGCAGGTTGAAACGGAACAGGCCCAGAAAGCGCAGGAAGTCCGGTTTCAAGAAGCAGATGCGTTCGAGAAAACCCAGCTGGTCGGCGCTCAGGCTCAGCTCGGCCAAGCGTTCGATCTGGAAGCGGATCTCCGCAAGGTAGGGCCGCAGGTCTTCGCTGTTTCGGCAGCGGAACTCCCACTCCACTTCGACGTTGGGGTAGTTATGCAGCACCGCCTGCATCATCGTCAGCTTGTAGAAGTCGGTGTCGAGCAGGTTCTGCACGATGCGATCGGCAAATACACTCTCGCTCATAACGTGAATCTCCAGACAGGTGGCTGCGGCGGGCAGCGGCGTACGGCAGTTCGTAGTGAAAGGGCTAGTGGCGCATAACCGTGGTGGGTTTTGCCAGTGTTTTTTGCCTCACACGCCTTCGTGGCGAGGAGCCCTCTTATTGTTGCGCAATATCAGCACCGTCGATCTGCTCCAACATCCACTCCACGAACATCCGCACCTTGGGCACTTCCGCCGAATGTTCCGGATAAGCCAGATAATAGGCATTGGTGCTGGGCATCGCATGCTGCCAGGGAATGACCAGCTTGCCGTCGGCCAGTTCTTCTTCCACCAGGAACCTGGGCAGCAGGGCCACGCCGCAGCCGACCTGGGCTGCGCGGATGCACATATAGAAGGTTTCGAAGCGCGGCCCGTGGTAGCTGTGTTCGGTGTGATAACCCAGGTCTTCGAACCAGTCGTGCCAAGCCTGTGGGCGCGAGGCGTTTTGCAGCAGGACCAGATCGGTCAGTTGCGTCGGGTCGGTGAAAGGCTGGTCCGGCAGGCTGCCCGGCGCGCAGACTGGCACCAGTTCTTCGCCGAACAGTTTCAAGGATTCAGTTCCGGGTCGTGAGGCTTGGCCAAAATAGAACGCCAGGTCACTGCGACCTTGCTGTAGGTCATCGGCCTCTTGCTCGCTGCACAGGTCCAGATGAATGCTGGGATGGCGCAGGCGCCAGCCCTTGAGCCGTGGGACCAACCAGCGCGCGCCGAACGTTGGTGGCGTAGACACGCGCAGGACTTCGGTGTCACCACCGTAGGAACGCAGGTAATGAGTGGACATCTCAACTTGGGTGAGGATTTTTCGTACTTCTCCCAGGTACAAATCCCCTGCGGGAGTCAATTGCAGGCGTCGACGCACGCGACGGAACAGCAAGTGCTGGAGCAACTCTTCCAACTGCGCGACCTGTTTGCTGACGGCGCTCTGGGTCAGGTTCAATTCTTCGGCGGCGCGGGTGAAGCTCAGGTGACGGGTCACTGCTTCGAAGCACTGCAGCGCGGTGATCGACGGCAAATAGCGTTTATTGAGCATGATGGAGCCTTATTTTTTGTCGCTCTGCTTTTGTGCTGAAGAGTCTGCTTCAGGGGCAGCATGAATAAACGGAATGATATCTCGCTTAAAGGTCGTTTGTTGGCAAGTCTCGGGCCAGCTACAACTACAGGTCTGATCAGCCGTGTTCGTCCGGCTGCCAACCCATTGTCTTTCGCTTGAGGAATTTACCCATGGTTGCTGCATTGCTTGATCGTCTGGGTGTCGACCCGGCCTTGTACCAGAACGGCACACAGCCAGTGCATTCGCCCATCGATGGCAGTCGCATCGGCGCGGTGAACTGGGAAGGCGCCGCCGAGGTCGAGCAGCAGGTCAGCCGGGCCGAGCATGCCTTTGACCTGTGGCGCAAGGTGCCGGCCCCCCGTCGTGGCGAGCTGGTGCGCCAGTTCGGCGATCTGTTGCGTGAATACAAGGCCGACCTCGGTGAACTGGTGTCCTGGGAAGCCGGCAAAATCACCCAGGAAGGCCTGGGCGAAGTGCAAGAGATGATCGACATCTGCGATTTCGCCGTCGGCCTGTCCCGCCAGCTTTACGGCCTGACCATCGCGTCGGAGCGCCCCGGCCATCACATGCGTGAGACCTGGCACCCGCTGGGCGTGGTCGGCGTAATCAGCGCCTTCAACTTCCCTGTTGCAGTCTGGGCCTGGAACACCACGTTGGCCCTGGTCTGCGGCAACCCGGTGATCTGGAAGCCTTCGGAAAAGACTCCGCTGACCGCCCTGGCGTGCCAGGCCTTGTTCGAGCGCGTACTGAAGAACTTCAGCGACGCGCCACCGTACCTGAGCCAGGTGATCATCGGCGGTCGCGATGCCGGCGAAGCCTTGGTGGACGACCCGCGCGTGGCGTTGATCAGCGCCACCGGCAGCACCCGCATGGGGCGTGAAGTGGCGCCGAAAGTCGCGGCGCGCTTCGCCCGCAGCATTCTCGAATTGGGCGGTAACAACGCCATGATTCTGGCCCCGAGCGCCGACCTGGACATGGCGGTGCGCGCGATCCTGTTCAGCGCCGTCGGCACCGCCGGCCAGCGCTGCACCACCTTGCGCCGGCTGATCGCCCATGAGTCGGTGAAGGAAGAAATCGTCACCCGGCTCAAGGCTGCCTACTCGAAAGTGCGCATCGGTCATCCGTTGGAAGGCAATCTGGTGGGCCCGCTGATCGACAAGCAAAGCTTCGAGAACATGCAGGACGCACTGGAGCAGGCCCTGAGCGAAGGCGGGCGGGTGTTTGGCGGCAAGCGCCAGCTCGAAGACCAGTTCCCGAATGCCTATTACGTTTCGCCCGCCATCGTCGAGATGCCGGAGCAAAGCGACGTGGTGCGCCATGAAACGTTCGCACCGATCCTTTATGTGGTCGGCTACAAGGATTTCGCTGAAGCGCTGGACTTGAACAACTCTGTGCCCCAGGGCCTGTCCTCCTGCATTTTCACCACCGACGTGCGTGAAGCCGAGCAATTCATGTCGGCGGTGGGCAGCGACTGCGGCATCGCCAACGTCAACATCGGCCCGAGCGGCGCGGAAATCGGCGGCGCCTTCGGTGGCGAAAAGGAAACCGGCGGCGGTCGCGAATCCGGCTCCGATGCATGGCGCGCCTACATGCGCCGTCAGACAAACACCGTGAATTACTCGTTGGAGTTGCCGTTGGCGCAGGGGATTACGTTCGACTGAGAACCGGTCAAGTGTCCCTGTGGGAGCGAGTCTGCTCGCGATAGCGGTGTGCCAATCACTTCTGATGTGACTGATTCGCCGCCATCGCGAGCAGGCTCGCTCCCACATTGAATTGTGTGTTTGTTGGGTTTCTGTTGGAGTCTGGCAATGCCGTTACGCGAAGAATGTCTGTGGGAAAAACTGACGCCGCAAAGGCCTGAAAACACTGCGCTCACTGGCGAGATCAAGGTGGACGTCTGCGTCATCGGCGCAGGTTTTACCGGCCTGTCGGCGGCGGTGCATTTGCTGGAGCAAGGCAAGCGTGTCGCGGTGCTTGAAGCTCATCGGGCCGGGCATGGCGGATCGGGGCGTAACGTTGGGCTGGTGAATGCCGGCCTGTGGATTCCACCGGACGAGATCGAGGCTGGGTTTGGCGCGGCAGTGGGCAGCCAGCTCAACCGTATGCTGGGCGCCGCGCCGGCGTTGGTGTTCAGCCTTGTCGACAAGTACGCCATCGATTGCCAGCTGCGCCGCGAAGGCACCTTGCACATGGCCCATAACGCCCGGGGCGAGGCGGACCTGCGCAGCCGCGAAGAACAATGGAAGCGCCGTGGCGCGCCGGTTGAGCTGCTCACCGGCCAAGCCTGTGTCGATGCCACCGGCACCGACAAGATCGCCGCGGCGTTGCTCGATCGCCGGGCCGGCACGCTCAATCCGATGGCCTATGCCAGTGGACTGGCCAAAGCCGCCAAGGATCTTGGCGCCCAGATGTTCGACCATTCGCCGGTGACGCGGTTGGAGCGCCAAGGCCAGCGTTGGTCGGTTCAGACCGCCCAGGGCTCGGTGCTGGCCGAGCAAGTCGTGATCGCCTCCAACGCCTATACCGAGGGCGACTGGACCGAATTGCGGCGCAATTTTTTCCCCGGTTATTACTACCAGGTGGCCTCGGTCCCGCTGGACGACGAGGCGGCCCGACGCATCCTGCCGGGCGGGCAGGGCTCTTGGGATACCCGCCAGGTGTTGAGCAGCATTCGCCGGGACAAGGACGGTCGCCTGCTGCTGGGCAGCCTGGGCAACGGTAACCGCAAGCCAGCCTGGTTCCTCAAGGCCTGGGCTGACCGGGTGCAGCAGCACTATTTCCCTTACCTGAAGCCGGTGGAATGGGAATGCACCTGGACCGGTTGCATCGCTTTCACGCCTGATCATTTGATGCGTCTGTTCGAACCGGCACCCGGCCTAGTGGCAGTGACCGGTTACAACGGGCGGGGCGTGACCACCGGCACTGTCGTGGGCAAGGCATTTGCCGATTACCTGTGCCACGGCGATGCCAAGGCGCTGCCGATCCCCTTCGCGCCGATGCAGCCTTTGGCGGGTGTCGGCCTGCGCAGCTGCTTGTATGAAGCGGGCTTTTCGCTGTACCACGCGGGCCAGTGCTTGCGCATCGTCATCTGATTGTTGAAAAGTGTTTCTGATGGCGGCGTTTTTTAGTTGAACGTCTAGCCTGTTATGGTGCGGGTTGTAGCAGCCGCGCACCGACAGTGTGCAGTTCGGTGACGTAGGTTGTTACACAGTGGTTGCACGCCGTTTCATGCGGCGGTTGCAATGATGGCTCATGGAGGGTTTTACCTACTTTTAAATCAGGTTGCACCTCGTGCGGTTTAGACGGTTGCACGCCCTGTGAAAAAGGGCCCGAAACAGTCGAAATAACAATAAAGCAGCGACTTTTTTAAGAATAAAAAACCGATGGCACGGCCCTTGCTCTGAGCTTTTCAGTGAAGTGAAGTCGCAGTGCCAACTAAAAAAAACCTTGGAGCACCACCTCATGTCCCAGACGTTTTACAAGAAAGGCTTTCTGGCCCTCGCAGTGGCAACTGCGCTGGGTGTTTCTGCGTTTGCTCAAGCTGATGTGAAATTCGGTGTGGCGGGGCCGATGACCGGTGCCAACGCTGCGTTTGGCGAGCAATACATGAAAGGTGCGCAGGCAGCGGCCGATGTCATCAACAAAGCGGGTGGCGTCAACGGCGAAAAAATCGTACTGGTAGCCGGCGACGACGCCTGCGAACCCAAGCAAGCCGTGGCCGTGGCCAACCGTCTGGTTGACCAGGACAAGGTCATCGGTGTGGTCGGGCACTTCTGCTCGTCCAACACCATCCCGGCTTCCGAGGTCTATGACGAAGCCGGCGTCATCGCCATGACCCCCGGTTCGACCAACCCGGCCGTGACCGAGCGTGGCCTGAGCGCGATGTTCCGTATGTGCGGTCGTGACGACCAGCAAGGCATCGTGGCCGGCGACTACATCGTCGATGTCCTCAAGGGCAAGAAAGTCGTCGTGCTGCACGACAAGGACACCTACGGCCAAGGCCTGGCGGATGCCACCAAGGCACAACTGGCCAAGCGTGGTGTGACCCCGGTGTTGTACGAAGGCCTGACCCGTGGTGAAAAAGACTTCAGCGCCGTGGTCACCAAGATCCGTTCGGCCGGTGCCGACGTGGTCTACTTCGGCGGCCTGCATCCGGAAGCCGGCCCGTTGGTTCGCCAGCTGCGCGAACAAGGCCTCAAGGACGTGAAATTCATGTCCGATGACGGCATCGTCACCGACGAACTGGTCACCACCGCTGGCGGCGCGCAATACGTCGATGGCGTGTACATGACCTTTGGCGCCGACCCACGCCTGCTGCCCGACAGCAAGGCCGTAGTAGACGCTTTCCGTGCCCAGGGCGTCGAGCCTGAAGGCTACACGTTGTACGCCTATGCGTCGGTCCAGGCCTTGGCCGCCGGCTTCAACGGCGCCAAGTCCAACAAGGGCGAAGACGCTGCCAAGTGGCTGAAAGCCAACCCGGTGAAAACCGTCATGGGCGAAAAAACCTGGGATTCCAAGGGTGACCTGAAAGTCTCCGACTACGTGGTCTACCAGTGGGACAAGGATGGCAAATACCACCAGTTGGAAAAACAGAAGTAATTTGAAGGGATGACTAGCCTGTGGCGAGGGAGCAAGCTCCCTCGCCACGGAGACTGTGCTCACCCTGTCCTGATTGGCATTAGCCAACGGCCCGTCTGTTTTTTTCTACGAGCCGCACATTTTTGGGCGCTGGGCTTCGAACCCGTCGTCGCGTCCCCGGGATGTGCTGTCTCACTGCGTGAGATTGCGTTATGGATGGTATTTTCCTGCAGCAACTGATCAATGGCCTGACCCTCGGGTCGGTCTATGGTCTGATCGCCATCGGCTACACAATGGTCTACGGCATCATCGGCATGATCAACTTCGCCCACGGCGAGGTTTACATGATTTCCGCTTACCTCGCGGCAATCAGTCTGGCTCTGCTGGCTTACTTCGGTATCGAATCCTTTCCGCTGATGATCCTTGGCACCCTTGTGTTCACGGTCGTGGTCACCGGGGTCTACGGCTGGGTCATCGAACGCGTCGCCTACAAACCCCTGCGCAACTCAACCCGGCTGGCACCGCTGATCAGTGCCATCGGCATTTCGCTGATCCTGCAAAACTATGCACAGATCAGCCAGGGCGCCCGTCAACAGGGTGTTCCGACACTGCTTGAAGGCGCCATGCGCGTCGACATCGGTACCGGTTTCGTGCAGCTCACCTACACCAAGATCTTCATTCTGATCGCCGCGTTCGCCGGCATGGCGCTGCTGACCTACATCATCAAGTACACCAAGCTCGGACGCATGTGCCGCGCCACCCAGCAAGACCGCAAGATGGCCTCGATCCTGGGGATCAACACCGACCGGGTGATTTCCTACGTGTTCATCATCGGTGCAGCCATGGCGGCCCTGGCCGGTGTGCTGATCACCATGAACTACGGCACCTTCGACTTCTATGCCGGCTTCATCATCGGCATCAAGGCGTTCACCGCGGCGGTACTCGGCGGCATCGGCTCCCTGCCTGGGGCGATGCTCGGCGGGATCATCCTCGGGATTTCCGAGTCGCTGTTCTCCGGTCTGATCAACTCCGACTACAAAGACGTGTTCAGTTTCTCGCTGCTGGTGCTGATTCTGATCTTCCGTCCCCAAGGCCTGTTGGGTCGCCCACTCGTGGCGAAGGTGTAAGTATGTCTGCTGCCAATAAACCGCTTGATATCAAACAGAGCGTCATCGACGCGATCCTGGCCGGCCTGATCTCGCTGATTGTGTTCGGGCCGATCGTCGGCGTGGTGCTCGATGGCTACAGTTTCAACCTGCAGCCGGCCCGCGTCGGCTGGCTGGTGGCGATCGTAATGGTCGGGCGCTTTGCCCTGAGCCTGTTCCTGCAAACCCCCAAGGGACTCAAGATTCTCCAGGGCTTCGAGAGCACCGGCTCCGGCGTGCATGTGCTGCCTCCGGACTACAAGTCGCGCCTGCGCTGGATCATCCCGGCGCTGATCGTGATCGCCATCGTGTTTCCATTCTTCGCCAACAAGTACGTGCTGACGGTGGTCATCCTCGGGCTGATCTACGTGCTGCTGGGCCTGGGCCTGAACATCGTGGTCGGCCTGGCCGGGCTGCTCGACCTGGGTTATGTGGCGTTCTACGCCATCGGTGCCTATGGGCTGGCGCTGGGCTACCAATACCTGGGGCTGGGTTTCTGGACCGTGTTGCCGCTGGCCGCCATCGCTGCGGCGATGGCCGGGTGCATATTGGGCTTCCCGGTGTTGCGAATGCACGGCGACTACCTGGCCATCGTGACCCTGGGGTTTGGCGAAATCATCCGGTTGGTGCTCAATAACTGGCTGTCGTTCACTGGCGGACCGAATGGCATGCCGGTGCCTTCCCCGACCTTCATGGGCCTGGAATTTGGCAGGCGGGCGAAGGACGGTGGGGTGCCGTTCCATGAGTTCTTCGGCATCGCCTACAACCCCAACGTCAAATTCCTGTTCATCTACATCGTGCTGTTCATCACCGTCCTGTTGGTGCTGTATATCAAGCATCGCCTGACCCGCATGCCGGTCGGTCGCGCCTGGGAAGCCTTGCGCGAAGATGAAATTGCCTGCCGCTCCATGGGCCTGAACCATGTGCTGGTCAAGCTCTCGGCCTTCACCATCGGTGCCTCCACCGCGGGCCTGGCGGGTGTGTTTTTCGCCAGCTATCAGGGCTTCGTCAACCCATCCTCGTTCACCTTCTTCGAGTCGGCGCTGATTCTGGCCATCGTCGTTCTGGGTGGCATGGGATCGACGGTGGGTGTGGTGATCGCGGCATTCGTGCTCACCGTGGCACCGGAGCTTCTGCGCAGTTTCTCTGAATACCGGGTGCTGCTGTTCGGCGTGTTGATGGTGCTGATGATGATCTGGCGCCCGCGAGGCCTGATTCGTATCAGCCGTACCGGCGTGACGCCGCGCAAGGGGGTAGCGCCATGAGCGAAGTCGTACTCAAAGTCGAAAACCTGATGATGCAGTTTGGTGGCATCAAAGCCCTCAGCGACGTGAGCCTGCAGGTCGAGCGCAATTCGATCTTCGCCCTGATCGGCCCCAACGGCGCGGGCAAGACCACCGTGTTCAACTGCCTGACCGGCTTCTACAAGGCCTCGGGCGGCAAGATCGAACTCAACGTACGCGGCGAACAGACCAACGTGATCAAGCTGTTGGGCGAAGCGTTTCGTCCTACTGATTTTGTCTCGCCGAAATCCTTCGCCAGCCGGCTGTACTACAAGATGTTCGGCGGCACCCACCTGGTGAACCGCGCCGGCCTGGCGCGCACCTTCCAGAACATTCGCCTGTTCAAGGAAATGTCGGTACTGGAAAACCTGCTGGTGGCCCAGCACATGTGGGTCAACCGCAGCCTGATCGCGGGCATCCTCAACACCAAGGGCTATCGCAAAGCTGAAAGCGACGCCCTGGACCATGCCTTCTATTGGCTGGAAGTGGTGGACTTGGTGGATTGCGCCAACCGCCTGGCCGGCGAGCTTTCCTACGGCCAGCAGCGCCGCCTGGAAATCGCCCGGGCCATGTGCACGCGTCCGCAGATCATCTGCCTCGACGAACCCGCCGCCGGCCTCAACCCCCAGGAAACCGAAGCGCTGAGCGCAATGATTCGGCTGCTGCGCGACGAGCATGATTTGACCGTGGTGCTGATCGAACACGACATGGGCATGGTGATGAGTATTTCCGACCACATCGTGGTGCTGGACCACGGCAACGTGATCGCCGAGGGTGGTCCCGAGGCGATTCGCAACGATCCGAAGGTGATCGCGGCCTACCTGGGCGCCGACGAAGAGGAGCTGGTATGAGTGGACCTATCCTCGAACTCAAGGAACTGGACGTATTTTACGGGCCGATCCAGGCCCTGAAGAAAGTCTCGATGCACATTGGCGAAGGCGAAACGGTGAGCCTGATCGGCTCCAACGGCGCGGGCAAATCCACGCTGCTGATGTCGATCTTCGGCCAGCCCCGCGCTGCGGGCGGGCAGATCATCTACCAAGGCGTGGACATCACCCACAAGTCGTCGCACTACATCGCCTCCAACGGTATCGCCCAATCGCCGGAAGGACGGCGGGTATTCCCGGACATGACCGTCGAGGAAAACCTGCTGATGGGCACCATCCCCATTGGCGACAAATATGCCAGCGAAGACATGCAGCGCATGTTCGAGTTGTTTCCCCGGCTCAAGGAGCGGCGCAACCAGCGGGCCATGACCATGTCCGGCGGCGAGCAACAAATGCTCGCCATTGCCCGGGCACTGATGAGCCGGCCGAAGTTGTTGCTGCTCGATGAGCCGAGCCTGGGGCTGGCGCCGATCGTGGTGAAACAGATCTTCGCCACCCTGCGTGAATTGGCTTCCACCGGGATGACTATTTTCCTGGTGGAACAGAACGCCAACCACGCGCTCAAGTTGTCGGACCGGGCCTATGTCATGGTCAACGGCGAAATCCGCCTGACCGGTACCGGCAAGGAACTGCTCGCCAACGAAGAGGTGCGTAACGCGTATCTCGGCGGCCATTGAGGCGGCGGCTGCAACAAAAAAACCGGCGAGTGATCGCCGGTTTTTTTATCTCTCCAAAACGCCACCAACCCCTGTGGGAGCGAGCCTGCTCGCGAAGGCAGTGGATCAGGCGACATTCATGTATCTGATACGCCGCCTTCGCGAGCAGGCTCGCTCCCACAGTGAAATTTGTAGGGCTTCAGCAATTGTGGACAACAATCCTGACCCTCTGTGAAACCGCGACATAAAGTCGCCGCAAACAGTTGTTTTGTCACGGTTTTGACTTGTCCCCGTTTGCTGTGGAACTGGCTGTGGGTAACGTGGGAGTAGCTGGCTGTAAGCCTTTGAATACGTGCCTTTCAGGCCTGTGATCGTTTTTTGATCAGGCATCTTTGGTTAAAGGGGAGCGGCTGTTGTCAACAGTTTTATGTGGGTGGAAATGGGCTCGAAAGTCTGGGGGCAAGCCTGTGGATAAGTCTGTGACTAAACTCTGGAAAGACGGCGCTCAGCGGCGTGATTGCTGGCTTGGAGCCATCGCGACATCAAGCGCCGCCTTATAGCAGATAACCTGATCTGCACAACCTGACTTGCCAGGTCAAGCGAAAAAATATTCCAAAACCCGCGCAAAGCCTTGTGCACAAAGGGTTACCGGTTTTTCACTTGCCCCCGTTTATTGTGGACCTACCTGTGGATAAGGTGCGGGCAACCCGCTGCGGCCCTTGCTGGACAAGGCCTGACGCTCATTGTTTGTTTTTTGAGCAATCGCAGGATTAAAGCGTTGATCAAGCCTTGCCCCTGGCGGGCCAGCCCGGGCATGCTGTGGGCCGATTTCCATTCAATGGCTGTTTGAAGCCCAAGCAAGGAGAACACGATGTCTGACACCCTGTTTATCACTGGCGCGACGTCCGGTTTTGGTGAAGCCTGTGCCCGTCGTTTCGCCGAGGCCGGTTGGAAGCTGGTGCTGACCGGCCGTCGTGAAGAACGCCTCGATGCCCTTTGTGCCGAGCTGTCGAAGCAGACCGAGGTCCATGGCCTGGTGCTGGATGTGCGTGATCGCAAGGCCATGGAAGAAGCCATCGGCAACCTTCCGCCATCCTTTGCCACGCTGCGCGGGCTGATCAACAATGCCGGCCTGGCCTTGGGCGTCGATCCGGCGCCCAAGTGCGACCTTGATGATTGGGACACCATGGTCGACACCAATGTGAAAGGTCTGATCTACAGCACGCGCCTGCTGCTGCCGCGCCTGATCGCCCATGGTCGTGGCGCTGGCATCATCAACCTGGGTTCCATTGCCGGTAATTACCCGTATCCAGGCAGCCATGTTTATGGCGCGAGCAAGGCGTTCGTCAAACAGTTCTCCCTGAACCTGCGTTGCGACTTGCAAGGCACGGGTGTGCGGGTGAGCAACATCGAGCCGGGCCTGTGCGAGAGCGAGTTCTCGCTGGTGCGTTTTGGTGGCGACCAGGCGCGCTACGACGCGACCTACGCCGGCGCCGAGCCGATCCAGCCGCAGGACATCGCCGACACCATTTTCTGGGTGCTCAACACCCCGGCGCACATCAACATCAACAGCCTCGAACTGATGCCGGTGAGCCAGACCTGGGCCGGGTTCGCCATCGAACGCAACAAGGCCTGACCGCTGGCCTTATTGAGCTGGAATTGATGAGCTGTTGTGGCGAGGGTGCAAGCTCCCTCGCCACGAAAAGTGTTACGCCAGGTAGTCGGCCAGACCGCGGTAGCAGGTCAGAAGATGATAAGGGGTGGTCGAAGGCATGTCCCGGCGGCTGACGATGCCGTCGGCGTCAAGACATTCATTCCAGCCCCGGGGATGCAGGAAATGCTGCTGCAGCGCTTGCAGTTGACGCAGCAAGGCATTGTCGCTTCCCGGGCGCAACGTCAATGCCCGCAGGTATTCCGCTTGGGCCCAGATGCGTTGAGTGGCGTCGCGTGGGGTCGATTGCGGCGCCAGGCTCAGCATCGCGCGTACCGCGCTGGAGTCCGGATCGACACCTTGTCGCTCGGTAAAACCAAAGCTGTGCTCTAGCGCCGTGTGCAGCTTGCCACCACGCAACAAGGGCGATGAGGCCAGCAGGAAATACCATTCGAATTGATGGCCTGGCTCGAACCAGTTATCCACAGCCTTGAGTGGTTTCTCCATCATGGCCTTCTGTTCCGGGTCCACGAAGTGCCGGTACATCCCATCGCAAAGGCTCAGCAACGCCTGGCGCACGGTGGCATCGTCGCGAACCGAGAGGGTTGCCAGGAACGCTTCGGCCAGGTGCATCAGCGGATTCTGCAACGGGCCGGATTGGCAGGTCGACCAGTCACGCCCCAGGCTGGCTTCGTAGAGACCGTCCCCGGTGGCGAAGCGCCGGCTGATCACTTCCAGCGCGGCGTTCAACGTCGATTCCACCAACGGCTCGCGAACCTTGCCCCAGTAATGGGCGCAGGCGAACAGGATAAACGCGTGGGTATAAAGGTCTTTGCCCGTGTCCAGCGGCGCGCCCTGCGGGTCGATGCTGTAGAACCAGCCGCCATGTTCGGCGTCGTGGAAATGCCGCTGCAATGAGCGGAACAATGCGGCGGCGCGCTCCTCGGCCTGCGGCACCTCACCGATCAGGCTGGCGAACACATACAGCTGCCGCGCACAGGCCATGGCCCGGTAACGCTGGGGCGGCAGCGGCTGGTGCTGGCTGTCGAGGGATTCATAGGGCAACGCCAGTTCGGCATTCCAGCCCGGGCCCTGCCACATCGGCACGATCACGTCGTGAAAATGCTGGCGCACCGTGGCGAACAGGGCGGTCAATTCAGGCTGGGGAGCGGGGCGGGAAGCATCAGGCATTGGCGGACGTCGTCACGGCGGGGGCGAATGCGCGACATGGTAGCAGAGTGACCGACTCCAGAGAGATGACGCCTGTAAGTCCGTCATCGCGAGCAAGCTGGCTCCCACAGGGCGGGGCGTACACCGATCAAAGTGGGGGAGCGAGCTTGCTCGCGATGAGGGCCGGCTGGGCGCTAGAGAATCAACCCGCCAACAGCCAAACCCCGGCCGCCGCCGAAGCCGCCCCAGCCAACCGCACCAATGGCGCCGCCGCTCGCGGCAACACCCGCACCAGCGCAAAACCTGCGCCGTGCAACGCCGCTGTCGCTGCGACAAAGCCTACGGCGTAAGCCCAGGGGCTGGACATGTCCGGCAGCTCCAAGCCATGGGCCACGCCATGGAACAGCGCAACCACCGCAGTCGCAGCGACAGCCAGGCCCAGCGGTGGACGCACGGCCAGTGCCACCGCCAGGCCCAGGGCGAGTACCGAGGCGGCGATCCCGCTTTCCAACGCCGGAAGGTGCAGGCCTTCAAAACCCAGCACGCCGCCAAGCAGCATTGCGCCGACGAAGGTACACGGCAGTGCCCAGCGCGCAGCGCCTTGTTGTTGGGCGGCCCACAAACCGACCGCGAGCATCGCCAGCAAATGATCGAGCCCGCCGATCGGGTGGCCCAGCCCGGCGATCAGGCCATTATCGCCGTGGCCGGGGTGGGCGAAGGCAAGCGCCGGGGTCAATAGCAGGGCGAGGGCGCCGCAGATACGTTTGCATGTCATGGAGAAGCTTCCTTGTTGGAATGGGAGAGATCACGCGGCCGTCAACAGGCCTTGGCGCTCGATGAAGGCGATGATGTCGTCCAGGCCCTGGCCGGTCTTCTGGTTGCTGAAGACGAACGGCTTGCCGTTGCGCATTCGCTGGGTATCGCTGTTCATCATTTCCAGGGACGCGCCGACCAGTGGCGCCAGGTCGATTTTGTTGATCACCAGCAAATCGGACTTGCAGATACCCGGCCCGCCTTTGCGCGGCAGCTTGTCGCCCGCCGAAACGTCGATGACATAGATGGTCAGGTCCGACAGTTCGGGGCTGAAGGTAGCCGACAGGTTGTCACCGCCGGACTCCACCAGGATCAGGTCCAGGCCTGGGAAACGCCGGTTCAACTGGTCCACTGCTTCCAGGTTGATCGACGCGTCTTCACGGATCGCCGTGTGTGGGCAGCCGCCGGTTTCGACGCCAATGATCCGTTCCGGCGCCAGGGCTTCGTTGCGCACCAGAAAGTCGGCGTCCTCGCGGGTATAGATGTCGTTGGTGACCACCGCGAGGTTGTAACGCTCGCGCAGGGCCAGGCACAGGGCAAGCGTGAGCGCGGTCTTGCCGGAGCCCACCGGGCCGCCGATACCCACGCGCAGAGGTTGTGTGTTCATATGTGTCTCCTAGGAACGAAACAGGCGGCTGTACTGGCGCTCATGAGCCATGCACGCCAGGGACAGGCCAAACGCGGCGCTGCCGTAATGATCGGGATCGATGTTCGAGGCGATGTGCTGGGCTTGTTGCAGCACCGGCAGCAACTCGCTCGTCAGACGCTGGGCGGCTTGTTGACCCAGGGGCAGGGTTTTCATCAGCACCGCCAATTGGTTTTCCAGCCAGCTCCACAACCAGGCGGCGAGGGCGTCCTGCGGGCCGATGTTCCAGGCGCGCGCCGCCAAGGCCCAGCCCAGCGCCAGGTGGGGTTCGCCGCGCTGCTGCAGAAAGTCGCGGGCCGCACTGTCGAGTTCCGGCAGGCCGGCGAGCAGCTGCTGCAACGAGTAACCCATCTGCCGGCTTTCCTGAAACAGCTCGCGGGTTTCTCGGCTGGCGCGGTGTTGTTCGCAAAGTTGCCGCAGCCCGTCCCAATCGTCAGCCGCGGCGGCTGTGCAATGGGCCAGCAGTAGAGGCGCTTCGAAGCGCGCCAGGTTCAGCAGCATTTGGTCGCTGAGCCATTGGCGTGCGTCGTCGGGCGTCCGAACCTGGCCGTTATCCACCGCCATTTCCAATCCCTGGGAATAGCTGTAGCCGCCAATCGGCAGTTGCGGACTGGCCAGGCGCAGCAGCGCCCAGGCCGGGTTCATGTGCGCACACCAAACTGGTGCAGGCGCGGCGCGTAGTTGAAATCTTCATCGCCGTGCCGGGAATGATGGTGGCCGCCGCCGTAGGCGCCGTGTTCTGGCTGGAATGGGGCTTCGATGGATTCGGCGGTGGCGCCCAACTGTTCGAGCATCGCCTTGAGCACGTAGTCATCCAGCAAGCGCAGCCAGCCATCGCCTACTTGCAGGGCCACGTGGCGATTACCCAAGTGGTAGGCCGCGCGGGTCAGCTCGAACGCATTGGCGCAGGTGACATGCAGCAACTGCTCGGGACGCGCGCAGACACGCACGATGCGCCCGTCCTCGGCCTGCAGGCATTCGCCATCGTACAGCGGTGGCTGGCCTCGTTCGAGGAACAGCCCCACGTCCTCGCCTTCGGCACTGAAACAGCGCAGGCGGCTTTTGCTGCGTGCGTCGAAGGTCAGGTGCAACTCGGCGTCCCAGCCTGGTTGTGTGTCGATTCTGCGGTGAATCACCAGCATCGGAGTGCTTCCAGCAATGAACATTGCTGTGTTTAGAGCAAGGGGCTTGCCAATCGAAGATGGTGTAGGAAATACCTGGGGATGGCGTTTCAGGATGGGGCGGATTGCGTGCCGTTATGGTGCGCCTGGTGGTGTTGCGCACCATCTTGTAGCTTGCACGGAGCACTGTGGAGGCGAGCTTGCTCGCGATAGCGGTAGACCAGCCGACATCAGTGTTGCCTGACCTGCCCCCATCGCGAGCAAGCTCGCTCCCACACGAAAGCGCTGCTTAGTTCAAGCCTGACAGTGCCTTTCTGGCCATATGATGTGCTGACCATCGCGATCAGAGTTGAATCACAAGGCACAGGTCGAGCTATGGAACAGGAAGACTAAGTGAGACCAAACTTAACGAGCATGGCAAGAGCAATCATTACCGATAGAAGTGCGATAACACACCACTGCAATGCTACTAGCTTGCGCTTAAGGCTCGCGGGAAAACTATTTATGTCTTCGACATTAAGTCCGCCTCTTTTGAGGTAGAAATTGGGAAAGGTGATGAGTCCGGAAATACCGCCTACCAGCATCAATTTTCCCCAAGGACCACCATGGCGCAGTGATGCGATCGTCATGACGGCTGAACAATTTTTCAAGTGATCCAATATTAGGTCCATTTTTTTGTAAGCCAAGTACAGACACATTCCAATCCAAATGAAAATTCCTCCCAAATCAATTATCCCGACGACCATAAATAATTTTTCAGAGACGCTCACAGTCATTGGGCAGCCTCATAGATAAGTTCGCCTGTTTTTTCACCCAATATTCCTCCAAGGACACCCCCCGCAAGCGACCCCGTTCCGACCACCAGAAGACCGCACCCCACCATTGCCAACCCTCCTGTCGGCACACTTAACCCGATACAGATCGCTCCAACCACAGGCCCAGTCAGGGCGGCGCCTGCTGCTACACCACCTGCCACGCCACCAGCGAAGCTGCCAGTCTCAGCGAACTTAACTTTCTTACAAGCCTGCGCACTATCTGCCGTGCAAACATCCTGGACCTTCATATACGAAGCTCCACCACCAATAATCGGGCCAACCCACCCCCCGTACTTGATGATTTTGGCCGCTTTGGAGACACCCTCAATATGTGTCGCATAACCTGGAATCTGACCTGCGCCACCAGCCTTGGTCCAACGGTGGACCAAACTGCGACTGGAGATGCCCAAGGCGCTTTTCAAGTTTGGATGATCTGGCAGCCCGGTGCCCTTTCGCGTCAGGGTGGTCAGATGAGTGTCGAGCCTAGAGAGCAGTTGTTTGCGCTCTGCAAAAAAATCCGACGACCGTAAGTGCCCATCGCGCCGGAAAGTACGTTGATGCAACGCCTCGATATCCCGCAGAACGGTTTTAACGTCCTCCAGATTTTTGGCGAAGATGGCCTCACCAACACCGATGGCAGTCGAGCCTTGGGCGAAGAAGGTCTCGATTTCATCTCGATGCCGGGCCATGAAGTCGGCCTCGTCCGCGCTTAGCGGCTCAAGGGCATCGTTGATCCATATTGCTGTTTCCATCAACAGCGCCTCTTCGCGGGTGCATTGATGATTGTTCGGATCGCTCAGCACGATCATCGAACCGGCCTTGACCACATCGCGATAAGGATTGAGCGCGCGGAATTTGCGCATCACCGCCGGGTCGGGTGATTGGAACAGCGTCGCCTCCAGCGCTTCGCGGGTCACGCTTCTGGGCACAACGTAGAAGCCCGGTTCCAGGGGTTCTACGCGGGTGGATGTGCGGGGCGGCGGGCTGATTGACGGGGCGAGAAACGATTGGCGTGAAGCACTTGGTGCGTGGGTCGCGGTCGCGGGCTGTGGAGCCGGCTGAGCGGCTCGGTTGGCTTGCGGTGCAGAATTCGCACCTTCATAGGTGGCCCAGGATACCGAGGGGATCAGTTGCGCTTTGCAGGGGCAGGTACTGTGACTATCCAACGTGCCGGCCATTCGCTTGCCATGGCTGACCATGTGCGCTATGCCGCCCCTGATCTGATAGATTTTTCCGTCCTTTCCACACGAAACCCGGTCCCCTTCGCGGGCGTGCAGCAGGCCGAACATATTGACCCTGCCATCGCCATCCAGCACTTCACCACCACACGTGGTCTTGTCGCCCCGGCCAATGAAATAACCCCTGTTCATTGGGTGTTCTCCTTCATTTCATTGCGGCGCGCACGGCGGCCCACGGCTGGCTCTACCGTGGGCAAAAAATCTTCTGCGTTCATTTTCATGGCTCCTATACCAGTCCGTCTTACGCAAGGGCGCGTTGACAGTTCTCGGAAGCGATGAATAAGACGATGAGCCGCTGATTGAGCGCAATTCCGGCGCGGGTGGCATTTGCAGCGAATAGGAAAGTTCGCAGGCTCGGATGCGCCTTTTCCTACATCGCGGAACATCTGTCCCGTGGTTTTTCGGGAGGCGGTGTGTCAGGTAAGCAACCAGGGGACTGAGACTCCGCCATCGCGAGCAAGCGCCTTCCCACTAAGGAAACATCAGGCGCTATTCGGTACTGCCCAATCCACGCCAATGCTTGAGGCCAATGAAGATGAACCGCAGTTGCTGGGTAATCTTCGCCTGGGGCGTGAGGTGCTCGGGCAGGGCTTCGGCGGGCGGGTCGATGATGTCCGGCAAGGTGGCGAAGACACTCTTGACGATGAGATCGGCCATTACGTTGAGCCCGGCGAGGTCCAGGTGCTGGAGTTTCGGCATCAGCGCCAGGTCGGCGGCCAGGTCCGAGCTGATGTCTTCACGCAGCCTCGCGATGGCTTGTCGGACCGGCTGCGATCCACCGTATTGCTCGCGAGCCAGGAACAGGAACTGGGATCGGTTGGCATGAACCACGTCGAGAAAAATCCGCACTGACGCGTCGATGATGCCGCCCATGACGAACTCGTTGTGACGTACCAGTCGTATGGTTTCGCGAAAGGTCTGGCCGACTTCGCTGACGAGTGCCAGGCCCAATTGGTCCATGTCCTGGAAGTGTCGGTAGAACCCGGTCGGTACGATGCCTGCCGTCTTGGCCACTTCACGCAGGCTCAGGCTGCCGAACCCCCTGCCACATTCCATCAAGTGGCGGGCTGCGTCCATCAGGGCGTTTCGGGTCTGTTGTTTCTGTTCGGCGCGGGGCAGCATCGCAGGACTGACTTCCGAGTCATGGGAGCGACGCACTCTAGCAAATCGGCTTTGCCGTCGTCGAACGGTAGGAGGTAATCGGGGAAAACGAGGTGCTGGAAAATCAAAAGCCCGATTCAAGGAATCGGGCTTTTTTCATAACCACCATGGGCTCAGCTCACTTCGCCGCGGCGTTTGATGACGCGATCGCCGCCGTCCGCAGCAAGGAGTTGGCCTTGTGGAGTGCGACCGGAACCATCGGCAGCCAGGGTCTGGCCTTGTGGGGTGCGGTCGGAACCGTCAGCGGCCAGGGATTCGCCCAGTGGGGTGCGGTCGGAACCGTCAGCGGCCAGGGATTCGCCCAGTGGAGTACGGTCGGAACCATCGGCAGCCAAGGTCTGGCCTTGTGGAGTACGGTCGGAGCCATCGGCAGCCAAGGTCTGGCCTTGTGGAGTACGGTCGGAGCCATCGGCAGCCAAGGTCTGGCCTTGTGGAGTACGGTCGGAACCATCGGCAGCCAAGGTCTGGCCTTGTGGAGTACGGTCGGAGCCACCTTCAACCAGGCCTTTTTCTTCCAGGCGGTCACGGCCACCTTCGGCGACGGTTTGGCTGTAGACAGAGTGGCTGTCCTTGACCTGTGGAGTGGCTTGTTCGGAAGCTGGCAGGGCGAAAGCGGTAGAGGCCAGCAGTGAAAGGGAAAGGCTCATCAGTATTTGGCGTTTCATGATCGTTGCTCCTCGGGAGGGCTGAAAAGTGGGTACGAGGGCAATGCTACTCTCGATAAGTCGATATAAAAGTTCATAAAGACAATGGTAATAATCAACAGAATTGATTGTTCCGCGCAAAGGCTCTAGAACGGGGGTTTCAGGGCAGCAGTTTTGCCCTGAAGTGGGTAGTTTGTACTCACTCGCGCCCCGCAGATGTGCGGGGGCGGTAACAGGTAGCTGACGAATCGGTCAGGTTCGTGCGTGTTTTTTTAGTGCCGTTCGTCACCCTTGGTGGTAAACCTGTTGGCCGTTTTGCCTGTCCAACGATCATCGCAACGAGCCGGCTACAGGTTCGTGCTGCCCCAGACGTCGCGGTCCGGACGTCCATCTGCCTCAGGAGCCTTGTGCATGACGCGCACCTCAAAAATCTTCGCCTGGGGCTTTGCCTGCCTCGTTGTCCTGCTGACCGTGCTGGTGCTGTTCATCGCGTTCTTCGATTGGAACCGCATCAAGCCTGCGCTCAATGCCAAGGTTTCCGAAGAGCTGCATCGCCCATTCGCAATCAATGGCAACCTGGCGGTGATCTGGCGGCGCGAACCCGGCGAGGGCGGCTGGCGGGCATGGCTGCCATGGCCGCATGTGGTCGCCGAAGACCTGACCCTGGGCAACCCGGATTGGTCGAAGCTCCCGCAGATGGTCACGCTCAAGCGCGTCGAGTTGCGTATCTCGCCCCTGGCGTTGCTGGCGCGGCGGGTGGCCATCCCGCGTATCGACCTGACCGGCCCCGACGCCAGCCTGCAGCGCCTGGCCGATGGACGGGCCAATTGGACTTTCCAGTTCGATCCAAAGGACCCGGACGCCGAGCCGTCCAGTTGGGTGGTGGACATCGGCGCCATCGGTTTTGACAAGGGGCATGTCACGCTCAACGACCAGACGCTCAAGACCCGGCTCGACGTGCTGGTCGACCCGTTGGGCAAGCCCATTCCCTTCAGTGATATCGTCGGGGAAAAAACCGCGAAAAGAACCCGGGAACAGGGCTCGTCACCACAAGACTATGCCTTTGCCTTCAAGGTCGACGGGCAATATCACGGGCAGGGTCTCAGCGGATCCGGCAAGGTCGGCGGCCTGCTGGCGTTGCAGGATGCGGCACAACCTTTTCCATTGCAGGCCCAGGCGAAGATCGCCGACACCCGCGTCGAACTGGCCGGCACCCTGACCGACCCAAAGAACCTCGGCGCCCTTGACCTGCGTTTGAAACTGTCCGGCAACAGCCTGGCCAATCTTTACCCGCTGACGGGCGTGACCCTGCCGGATTCGCCACCGTATTCCACGGACGGCCGATTGATCGCCAAGCTCCACGAGCCGGACGGCGCACAGTTTCGCTACGAGGCGTTCAACGGCAAGATTGGCGACAGTGACATCCACGGTAACCTGGCCTATGTCGCCAGCCAGCCCCGGCCGAAACTCAGCGGTGCGCTGGTGTCCGACCAGTTGTTGTTCAGTGATTTGGCGCCGTTGATCGGCGCAGACTCCAATGCCGAACAAAAAGCCCGTGGCGGCGCCAGCAAACAACCGTCCGACAAGGTGTTGCCGGTGGAGGAGTTCCGCACCGAACGCTGGAGTGCGATGGACGCCGACGTGGAGTTCACCGGCAAGCGTATCGTTCACAGCGAGCAGTTGCCGTTCACCGATCTCTACACGCACCTGGTGCTCAACGACGGCCAACTGAGCCTGGAGCCCCTGCGCTTTGGCGTCGCCGGTGGCCGGCTCGATGCGCAGATCCGCCTCAACGGCCACACCCAGCCCCTCGAAAGCCAGGCGAAATTGACTGCGCGGGGCTTCAAGCTCAAGCAGTTGTTCCCGGGATTCGAGCCAATGAAGACCAGTTTTGGTGAACTCAATGGCGACGCGGATATTTCCGGGCGCGGCAATTCGGTGGCGGCGTTGCTGGGCACCTCCAATGGCACCCTGAAGATGCTCATCAACGACGGCGCCATCAGCCGCGAGCTGATGGAACTGGCGGGGCTCAACGTCGGCAATTACGTGGTGGGAAAAATCTTTGGCGACAAGGAAGTGAAGATCAACTGCGCAGCGGCTGATTTCGATATCAAGACCGGCCTGGCGACCACGCGCCTGTTCGTGTTCGACACCGAGAACGCGATTATCTATATCGACGGTACGGCGAACATGGCCACCGAACAACTGGACCTGACCGTCACGCCCGAGTCCAAGGGCTGGCGGTTGATTTCTCTACGCTCGCCGCTGTACGTGCGGGGCACGTTTGCCAACCCTGCCGCCGGCGTCAAGGCCGTGCCACTGATGTTGCGCGGTGCCGGGATGGTTGCCCTGGGTGTCATCGCCGCACCGGCGGCGGGGCTGTTGGCCCTGGTCGCGCCCAGCGGTGGCGAGCCGAACCAGTGCGCGCCGTTGCTTGAACAGATGAAGGCGGGCAAGGCGCCGGTCACGGTCAAGCCTACCCGGTAGCCGAGTAGTGATGCTACCGGCCTCACCGCGATCAGGCTCGCTCTCGCCTTCGATCGAGTTTCTTCAAAAGAAGAACGCGATCCCCTGTGGGGGCGAGCCTGCTCGCGAAAGGCGTATCAGAGATCGGCCAGGATATCGGCCATGTCATCAGCGTGCTCTTCTTCCTGGGCCAGGATGTCTTCGAAGATGCGCCGAGTGGTTGGGTCTTTTTCGCCGATGTATTGGACGATTTCCCGATAGCTGTCGATGGCGATACGTTCGGCGACCAAGTCTTCGAACACCATTTCCTTGAGCGTATTGCCTGCCACGTACTGGGCGTGGGAGTGCCGTGTCAACAGGTCGGGGTTGAATTCCGGTTCGCCACCCAGTTGCACGATGCGTTCGGCGAGCCTGTCGGCGTGCTCGGATTCCTGGTTGGCGTGTTCGAGAAACTCACTCGCCGCGACACCGGCCTTCAGGCCGGCGGCCATGAAATAGTGACGCTTGTAGCGCAGTGTGCAGACCAGTTCGGTGGCCAATGCTTCGTTGAGCAGGCGGATGATTTCCTGTCGATCGGCGTTGTAGCCTTCGGTGACCGCGCCGTTCTGGACGTTCTGGCGCGCACGTTCGCGCAGGGTCGTGACGTCGGATAAGTGCATGTCGCTCATCTCGTTCTCCTGGAGGCTGATCCGGTTAGGCGTCACGCTCTGCTGGCGCGATCGCTCTAGTTCTGAGTGATGCGATCCTGGAAAAGTTTTACCGGATTTTTCAAGGCGTGCCCGGACAAGCGTGCTTCCTCCTCCACCCATTGGAAAAAAGCCCGCACGGGCGGGTGCCGCTCTCGTCCCGGCACGCAAAGCGCGCTGTAGCCGGCACCGCTGACTTGGACCTTGGGGCGATAACCCACCAGCAACCCGCTGGCGACGCTTTGCGAAGCCAGGATATTGCTCGCCAATACCAGGCCCTGGCCGGCGATGGCCGCTTGCAGGGCGTAGTGCTCTTCATCGTATTCACGTATGCAAGGTTGCCGGGTCATCCAGCTTTCCCCCGCCTGGGCGCACCAGGCGTCCCAACCGTGGGCGTACAGCTTGGCGTTATGCCAGCGCACGCTGATCAGTGTCGGCGGCTGCCGGGTGGCCAGCGCGACTTGTTCCGGCGAGCCATACACGCCGAAGCTCTCTTCGAACAGGCACATGCCATAGAGGTTCGAGTAGCCGTCCAGGCTGTAGCGCACCACCAGATCGACGCTGGCGTCCTGAAGCAAGTCGATGACTTCGCAATGGGTGTCCAGGCGTACGTTGATGTTCGGATGGCGCGCGTAAAACCGCCCCAGGCGCGGCACCAGCCACAGGGCGGCAAACGCCGCCGTGGTGGATATCGTCAGGTGCGTGGTGCTGCGTTGCGGGCGCAGGCTGTCGACGCTTTGTGCAACTTCCAGCAATGCCCCGTGCAAGCTGTGGAACAGCCGCTGTCCCGCGTCGGTGAGGCGTACCCGGCGCGGCAAGCGTTCGAACAACTGCGCCCCCAGCCAGGTTTCCAGGGAGCGGATCTGGTGGGAAATCGCTGTCGGGGTGACCGCCAGCTCTTCGGCCGCCGCCTTGAAACTGAGCAGGCGTGCAGCCGCCTCGAAGGCTCGCAAGGCATTGAGGGGCAGGGTGGCAAACATTGGAAATCTCCGTATGGATGAAAACAACTCATCCGGATGAACTAACGCTCATTTGCGATCGAGGGCGACCGGGCTCCAACCTTAAAGCCACAGGCCGTTCCGATTGTAGTCGCATTAGAAGGAGTTACAGATGAGCAGCATTCTTGTCGTACAGGGTAGCCCACGCGGTGAGCGTTCCCATTCCCGACGTCTGACGGAGGCATTCATAGCGGCGTGGCAGGCCGCCAATCCACTTTGCCAACCGACTCGCCGCGAGGTGGGCCGCACCGTCATCCCTGCGGTCAACGAAGCCTTTATTGCGGCGGCGTTTTACTCCGAGCCCCAGGCGCGGCCATTGACCATGCAGGCCGACCTGGCGCTGAGCGATGCGCTGGTTGCCGAACTGCAAGCCCACGATCGCTTGGTAATCTCGGCACCCATGCACAATTTTGGCGTGCCCAGCGGCGTGAAAGCCTGGGTCGACCAGATCGTACGCATCGGCGTGACGTTCAACCACAGCCTCGACAACGGTGTTTCCCAGTACGAGCCGCTGGTGTCGGGCAAAAAGGCGCTGATCGTGACCAGCCGTGGGGACTTCGGTTTTGGCCCCGGTGGCCAATTGGAGGCCATGAACCACGCCGACACCTGGCTGCGGGCGGTGCTGGGCTTCATCGGTATCAACGACGTGACGGTGGTGGCGGCCGAAGGCGAAGAGTCCGCCGAGCACAGCTTCGCGCGTTCCTATGCCGAGGCCGAGCAACGCTTGCTAGCGCTCGCCCGAACCTTTTGAGGACCTGGGGCTTGCCGCGATCGGGCTGAAGTGCCTCGGGTGTCATAGACTGGTCATCATCGGTACTGATGCTGACCACCTCTTGATCGCAAGGATGTCGCCATGTCGCAACGCTGTGCCACTCGCTACCCCTTGGTGCTGGTCCCGGGCATGCTCGGTTTCATTCGCCTGGTGTTGTATCCGTACTGGTATGGCATCGCAGAGGCATTACGCCGGGGCGGGGCCGTGGTGATTCCTGTGAAGGTCTCGCCCTTGCATTCATCCGAGGTTCGCGGCGAGCAGCTGTTGGCCCGGATTGAGGAAGTGCTGCGGCAAACCGGCGCGCAAAAGGTCAACCTGATCGGCCACAGCCAGGGCGCCCTCACTGCCCGCTACGCCGCGGCCAAACGCCCGGACCTGGTGGCGTCGGTCTCTTCGGTGGCCGGTACGAACCACGGTTCCGAGCTAGCCGATTACCTGCAAACCCATTACCCGGCCGACAGCGCCAAAGGCCGGGTGCTCAGTGCTTTGCTGCGGCTGATCAACGCGATCATGAGCCTGCTGGACACCGGTTATCACGGGCCACGGCTGCCAGCCGACCTGAAGGCATCCCATGCTTCGCTCACCACTGCCGGGGTGGCGCTGTTCAACGAACGTTATCCACAGGGGCTGCCCCAAACCTGGGGCGGACACGGGCCGGAAGAGGTCAATGGCGTGCGTTACTACTCCTGGTCGGGGACGTTGCAGCCGGGCAAGACCGACAAGGGTCGCAACCTCTTCGATGGCACCAATCGAAGCTGCCGGTTGTTCGCCCGCACCTTCGTGCGCGAAGCCGGGCAGTGCGATGGTATGGTCGGGCGCTACAGTTCGCACCTGGGCACGGTGATCCGGGATGACTACCCGCTGGACCATTTCGACATCGTCAATCAGTCGCTGGGGCTGGTGGGCAGGGGGGCGGAGCCGATCCGGTTGTTTGTCGAGCATGCCGAGCGGTTGAAGGCGGCAGGCTTGTAGGACGCAGGGCGTCGCGCGTTATCGTTCGTTGCCGACATGCTCCAGACACTGGTAGTTCATGCTCGGGAAATCGAACAGATGAAGGTGTAACAGGCTTTGTCTACACTGCACCCCATCGCCACACCCTCGTGCGGCAACCAGGAGAAACACCATGAAGATGCTCCGTGTCCCTTTGTTGATGATGGGTTTGCTGCTGTGTTCCCAGGGGTTCGCCGCCACGGCCCAACAAACCAAGATGACCACCTGCAACGCCGACGCCACCGCCAAGGCCCTCAAGGGTGACGAACGCAAGGCCTTCATGAGCAACTGCCTCAAGGCGACCCCACAGGACCGCATGAAAAGCTGCAATGCCACTGCCACCGAGCAGGCGTTGAAGGGTGACGCTCGCAAGGCGTTCATGAGTGAGTGCCTGAAGAAAAAATAAGCGCCGGATCTTCTGAGCCCTGGGCCAAATCGGCCGATACAATCCCTAGTGCTGCCAGCGGATCGCTGGCAGACTGCCGATCCTTTCATGCCGTTTTGTCCTGGGGCTGTATGCCAACGTTTTCTCAGCGTCATGTGTTGTTGGTGATCAGTTGGGTGATCATTTTTGGTGGGCTGTTGCTGGTGTTGCCGCTGCGCCTGTTGCCGAGCCTGTTGGCCGGGTTGCTGGTGTTCGAGCTGGTCAACATGCTCACTCCGCAGTTGCAACGATTGATCGAAGGCCGGCGTGCCCGCTGGTTGGCGGTGGCATTGCTCGGCACGTTGGTGGTCAGTGTGCTGACCCTGATCTTTGCCGGCGCCTTCAGTTTCCTGCTGCACGAAGCGGAAAATCCCGGGGCCTCCCTGGACAAGTTCATGACCGTGGTCGATCGCGCCCGTGGGCAACTGCCGCCGTTCATCGATGCCTACCTGCCGGCCAGCGCCGCCGAGTTCCGGGTGGCGATCGGTGATTGGGTGAGCAAGCACTTGAGCGACCTGCAGCTGGTGGGCAAGGACGCGGCCCACATGTTCGTGACGCTGTTGATCGGCATGGTGCTCGGCGCCATCGTCGCCCTGCAGCGCATCCCCGACCTGACCAAGCGCAAGCCCCTGGCCGCTGCGCTGTTCGATCGCCTGAACCTGCTGGTCAAGGCCTTTCGCAACATCGTCTTCGCCCAGATCAAGATTTCCCTGCTCAATACGTTCTTCACCGGGATTTTCCTGGCGGTGGTGCTGCCGCTGTTCGGCATCCAGCTACCCCTGACCAAGACCCTGATCGTGATGACGTTCCTGCTGGGGCTGTTGCCGGTGATCGGCAACCTGATGTCCAACACCCTGATCACTGTGGTCGCCCTGTCATTGTCGATCTGGGTGGCGGTGGCCGCGCTGGGTTACCTGATCGTGATCCACAAGCTCGAATACTTCCTCAACGCCCGTATCGTCGGCGGACAGATCAGCGCCAAGTCGTGGGAATTGCTCATGGCGATGCTGGTGTTCGAAGCGGCATTCGGCCTGCCGGGGGTGGTGGCGGGGCCTATCTACTATGCGTATCTCAAGAGCGAGTTGAAGCAGGTGGGGATGGTTTGATCCGACCTTTGTATCGATTGATCTACCGCTTTCGCGAGCAGGCTCGCGAAGGGGGCGCCTCGGTCCTGAATCAGGCCTGACTCCCATACCGCTTCATCGCCTCGATCGCCAATCCACTGCCGATACTGCCAAAGATATTGCCTTCCACATGCCGCGCCTGGGGAAGCATCGCCGAGACGCTGTTGCGCAGCGCCGGGATGCCGCTGGAGCCGCCGGTGAAGAACACCGTATCGACCTGATCAACCCGCACGTTGGCATCGTTGAGCAACTGCGTGACGCTGCCGCGTACCCGCTCAAGCAAGCCGTCGATGGCCGACTCGAACAAGGCCCGGCTCAGATCGACGCTCAGGCCCGGCTCGATCCGATCCAGGGCCACGTGGCGCTGGTCGGCGTGGGTCAGGTGAATCTTGGTTTCTTCCACTTCCATCGCCAGCCAATGCCCGGCGCGCTGTTCGATCAGCTTGAACAGCCGGTCGATGCCCGCGGTGTCTTCGATGTCGTAGCGCATGCTGCCCAGGGCCAGGGTGGATTTCTGCGAATACACCGCGTTGATCGTGTGCCAGGTCGCCAGGTTCATGTGGTGGCTGGTGGGCATGTAGGCGCCGCTTTTCATGCGGCTGCCGTAGCCGAAAAGCGGCATCAGGCCTTGCAAGCTGAGTTGCTTGTCGAAGTCGGTGCCGCCGATGTGCACGCCACCGGTCGCCAGGATGTCGGCGTGACGGTTATCGTGGGTACGACGCTCGGGCGACAGGCGCACCAGGGAGAAGTCCGACGTACCACCGCCGATGTCGACGATCAGCACCAGCTCTTCTTTCTCGATGGTCGATTCATAGTCGAAAGCCGCCGCGATGGGTTCGTACTGGAACGACACTTCCTTGAAACCGATGGCCCGTGCCACATCGACCAAGGTGTTCTCGGCTTCCTGGTCGGCCATTTCGTCGTCATCGACAAAAAACACCGGGCGGCCCAGCACCACTTCTTCGAATTCTCGACCGGCAGTGGCTTCGGCGCGTTTCTTCAACTGGCCGATGAACAGCCCCAGCAGGTCCTTGAACGGCATCGCCGTGCCCAGCACGCTGGTGTCGTGCTTGATCAGCTTGGAGCCCAGCAGGCTCTTGAGCGAACGCATCAGCCGGCCTTCGTAGCCTTCCAGGTATTCGTGCAGCGCCAGGCGACCGTACACCGGACGGCGCTCTTCCTGATTGAAAAAGACCACCGAGGGCAAGGTGATCTTGTCGTCCTCCAGCGCGATCAACGTTTCCATGCCGGGGCGCAGCCAGCCGACAGTGGAGTTGGACGTGCCGAAGTCGATGCCGCAGGCACGGGCCGGGGATGCGTTTTTCATGTCTTTCAGATTCCGGTCGAAAAAACGGCCGCGCAGTGTATGCCAGTGCGGCGCGGATTCGAAGGCCGGTTATCCGCTAATTCCCAAACACGGGCCTTGAAAGACGACGTCACACCCCCAAACTTGCTGGCATGAGCCTGGCAGCCATCGGGCGGACACAAGAACCGCCACCCGCTGCCGATAAACTTCTGATGCGCCGCCCGGTCCCAATCTTGAGGCTGGTCAACCCGCTGTCCGGTCATCCGGGCATGCCGTGCGTGGCGGTGCGACATCGATAACGGATGGTGATGCTTAAGATGGACTTCAAAGACTATTACAAGATCCTGGGTGTCGAGCCGACGGCCGACGATGCCACGATCAAGGCTGCCTATCGAAAGTTGGCGCGCAAGTACCACCCGGACGTGAGCAAAGAGAAGGACGCCGAAACCAAGTTCAAGGACGTCTCCGAAGCCTATGAGGCGTTGAAAAGCGCCGACAAGCGTGCCGAGTACGACGACCTGCGCCGTTATGGTCAGCACGGACAGCCATTCCAGGGACCGCCGGGTTGGCAGAGCCGTGGCGGTTTTGGTGGCCAGGATACGGGTGACTTCTCGGACTTCTTCAGTTCGATCTTTGGCAATCGCGGGCCGGGTTTCGGTGGCCGTCAATCGGGTCGCAGCGCCGGCCGTCGGGGGCAAGACGTGGAAATGGAATTACCGATCTTCCTGGAAGAAACCCTGTCGAACGAGTCGAAGAAGGTCAGTTTCCAGGTGCCGCAATACAACGCGGCGGGCCAGCACGTGAGCAATACCAGCAAGAGCCTGAACGTGAAAATCCCGCTGGGCGTGACCGATGGCGAGCGCATCCGCCTCAAGGGCCAGGGCGCGCCCGGCATCGGCGGTGGCGCCAATGGCGACTTGTACCTGACCATTCGTTTCGCCCCGCACCCCAAGTTCGACGTCGAAGGCCAGGACCTGATCATCACCTTGCCCCTGGCGCCGTGGGAATTGGCCCTGGGGACCGAGGTGGCGGTGCCGACCCTCACCGGCAAGATCAACCTCAAGGTGCCGGCAGGCAGCCAGAACGGCCAGCGCATGCGCGCCAAGGGCCACGGCCTGCGCAACAAGGCCGGCGAGCGCGGCTACCTGTTCGTACAGCTCAAGGCCGTGATGCCCAAGGCCAGCGATGAATCGGTCAAGGCGTTGTGGGCCGAGTTGGCGAAGAAAGCTGCGTTCGATCCTCGGGAGCACTTCTGACCGGTAATCACAGGCCTGGCAACGCACGCCGTGGCGAGGGAGCTTGCTCCCGCTGGGCTGCGAAGCAGCCCCAAAACCATTCGACACGGTGCGCCAGGAAAAACCGGTAGGCAGGTTTTACGACTGCTGCGCAGCCGAGCGGGAGCAAGCTCCCTCGCCACAAAACCGGGTTTTCACAATCCTGGCTAGACTCGACAGTTGAAGCATTGGGAGAAGCAGACCATGAACGACCCGATCATCGAACTGAACCTGATGGAATTCTGTGAAGCCGCTGCGTTGGCGGATGTCCACGTGATTGAAATCGTCGAGCACGGCATCCTCGAGCCCCACGGCGCGGCCCCGACCGATTGGCGTTTCACCGATTACGAACTGGTCCTGGCCCGCCGGGCCGCCAAGCTGCGCCGTGAGTTGGAACTGGAATGGGAAGGTGTCGCCCTGGCCCTGGATCTGTTGGAGGAGGTCCAGCAATTGCGATCCGAGAACCGTCGGCTGCGCCAGCAGTTGGGCCGTTGGGTGAAGTAAGAACGGCAGGCGTGCTCGCCGGGTCTTGCAGAAAAAAACGATAGATAATTACCGCACTGGCCGGTGGTGCACTGGGTAGGCTCGGGTTTTCCACTCTCAAGGATGATCCGCATGCCAATACCTATTCCTGCCATTGCCGACCCCGGCATGACGCCGCGGCCTGAAAGTCGCGGCGTCCACTTCGACCTGCTCAAGCAGCGAGTTCCCGATTGGTACATCGGGGCCGCCCTGCGGCGCCAGCAAGCGTTGAGCGACCACGACCTGGAACTCCCGGCCTGGTACGCGAAGGCTTCCCACGCAACCCGAATCCGTCTCAAGGAACAGCATGCGCGCTACCGCGACAGCTTGAACCTGATCGACAGTGCCTTGGGCAGCATCGAGGACATCCGGGCCTTTGCCAAACCGCTACTGACCCAGGCCATCCAGGAGGAATTCAAGCGAACACTGGACGTGGAGGCGGTTTATTACGCGCGCCAGTACGGCCTCAAGACACGCAAGGACCTGGGCAGCACGCTGCTTCACCGTCTGACGGGAGAGGCCTGGGATACCTACGAATATCGAGGCGCTTCGTTGTTGGAAACCGCGCTGGCGAACTTCGAACCCGACGAAGAGCTTAAGCTCGATTGCGACGGCTGCCATGTCATCACCACCACGTCACTGTCCGCCAGTGGTACGGCTAAGTCCACGCTGGAAGCCGTCCGGGCGGGGGCATTGCCAATCGCCCCGCACGCCTTTGCCAGGCTGTGCCGCAAACTGGACCTCGGACGGCGCTACCAGCAACACATTCGCGCCATTGCCCGACCCGCTGACGACGACGCTCGCAAGCGGCTCGACCAGCAACTGCGTGATCACCACAAACAATCGTTGGCGCTGAGTGTCGAAGTCGCCTGTGCCAAGGCGGACATCAGCCAGGACACGTACCAGATGTTGCAGCAAGTGATTGGCAATCACGACGGGGTCATGCTCGACGGGCGGCCGGTGACATTCACTTCGCTGAAAATCTTCGACGTCGAACTGGTCGGCCCGCTGCTGATCGGCCCCGACCGCGAAAAGACCCGGCGCCTGGAGCGAATGGTGGCGTATCTCCCGGGCGATCCCGAGCACCCGCTCAAGGAATACGCGTCCAGTACCGAGTTCATGATTGAACTGCGCCGACGCCTCCATGGCATCGCCTATCGGCGGTTCTTCAGTCGCTTTATACCGCTGAGCCAGCAAGGGACTTTTTTCAAGCAGTTCGACCAGCTCTACCAACCGTCTCCCCAGGCCGATGCGCAGTCCGACTATCCGCTCAAGCCCTCGTTGAAAAATTTGCGCATGGCTTCGTCGCCCATCACCGGCGCCCTGTGGGAAGCCTTGCGCCGCGAACAACTCCAGAAGATCGAGATGGACGCGCGAGCGGTGGCGGTGCCCACCGCCGATGAAGACAAGGTTGCCCGTCTGGCGCGCCTGGAGAGTTGGAAGAACACGGTGATCGACGTGCTCAACCAACTGGCGTTCGTGGTGCCCGCGTTGGGGCCGCTGATGCTGACCGTGGCGGCCGTGCAGATGTTCGAAGAAGCGTTCGAAGGGATCGAGGCGTTCGAGCAGGGGGAGACTAAGGAGATGTGGGCGCATTTTTCCAGTGTGGCGCTCAATACCGCGTTTATCGCCGCGGGCGCCAAAGTGCTGCCCAAGATCCAGGCATCGGTCCGGGTGGATCAATTGGAGGCGGTGGAACGGCCCAACGGGCAAGCACGTCTCTGGCAACCGGACCTTGCCCCCTACCGCAGCCCATTGCGCCCACCGGAGGGCGTGGTCCCGGACGCCCAAGGGCTGTACCCAGTGTCGGGTCGGACGATCCTGCCGCTGGACGATCAGTATTACGAGGTGCAACAGGATCCGGTCACTCACCGTTATCGCATTCGCCATCCTTCCCGGCCGCAGGCTTATCAGCCCAAGTTGACCCATAACGGCAGCGGCGCCTGGAGCCATGAGCTGGAGCGGCCGCAAGGCTGGCAAGGAACAACGCTGATGCGCAGGCTCGGCCATCGCCTCAAGGACTTCAGTGATGTCGAGCTTGACCAGATCCGTATCGCCAGCGGCATCACGGAGGACGCGCTGCGACGCCTGCACGTGGAAGGCGAGCCAATGCCCGCTTTGCTGGCCGATACCATCCAGCGCTTTGACCTGGCCCGACACGTCGACATCTTCATCGGCCAACTGCAGAGCGAGGAACCGTTGCAACAGGACCAAGCCGATCCCATGACCCAGTTGCACCTGCTCGCCGGCTACGGTCCGTGGCCCAGCGGGCTGAGGTTGAAGGTGGTGGACGGGACGGGCAAGACGCTTTGGCAATACGCCCGACCTTCGGGCGGGGCGGCTCCAGTTCGCGATGTGATCCTCCCCGAGGAGAAAGTACGCACGCCATCGGTGTTAAAAAATCTGATCGAGGTCGTGGACGCGGCCGGTAAGGACCTGCTGGCCGGTACGAGCCCGCCGATCGCCAAAACGAACATGGAGGCTCGAATCCGCCAGTTCAGAAAGAACCTCGCCGAGGTGGCGAGGCTGGAAAAGGCGAACCTGCTGAGCGATTACTATGCCAGGCATCAAGTACCGGACGACGCTCGTGTCACACTGATCAAATCCCGTTTCCCCTCGGTCCCGACCGTGGCCATTGAACAGATGATCGCCCACGCCAGCACCGCCGAACTTCGGCAGATGGCGGCCTGGAATTACACCGACGCCACCCAGACCAAACCCATCCCGCTGCGTATTGCCGAGGAACTGCGCCATTGCCAGCGAGCGGTGCGATTGAACCGTGCCTATGAAGGCCTGTACCAGCCGGCGCTGGCCACGGCGGACACGCCCCGGCTGGCGCTGGCGACCCTCCAGACCTTGCCCGGCTGGAGCGACACGGTGCGCATCGAACTGCGTGATGACCATGGGGCAGGCAACTTGATCGACAGCATCGGGCCAGTGGACGCGGAACAAACCAAGGTGGTGGTCAGGGACGGCGACCGCTACAAGGCCTTTGATGACGGGGGCAATGAGTTGAGCCATTGGGGCAATGTCTTTGACGCGTTGCAACACGCCCTTCCGGATGCCGAGCGAGCAGCCATGGGGCGTCCTTCGATCCATCACGCCGCTTCGCTGGAAGCGGCGATCGGCGCCACGCCGTTGGAACGCAGCTCGCTGGCGCGGGTATTGAAGATGCAAACCACCCGATCCTCGTTCCGCTCACCGATGCGCCTGGTGTCGGGCAAGATCGGTTACCCGTTGAGCGGGCTGCGAGGGCTTTTGGGTCTGGGGCGTTCGCCGGAAAGTCGAGTGCTGGAGTTGTACCCGAACTTCACGAATGAGCAAGCCCGGGCGTTGGTGCGTTCCTTGGGCGAGGGCGCCGTGGCGGAACTCAAGCGCCGCAAGGTCGAGCTGGACATGCTTGAACGCGACCTTGACCGTTGGGCCAGTGCTACCACATGGATCGACACCGGCGACGATCGCGTCCAACAGGTGCCACTAGCGCGCAAACGTGGGGTGGCTGAGCAAATCAAGCGCTGCTGGAGGCGCCAGACGCCGACCGTGCGTACATCCGAAGGCCGCACCGCGGGGTATCAGCTTGACCTGGGCCGGTTGAGTGTCGGGCACCTGCCCGATCTGACGGCCGATTTCAGTCATGTGGCGTCGCTGAGGTTGGGAGGCATGGCGTTGACGCAGCAGGCCTGCGAGAGTTTTCTCTCGGGGTTCTCCGCGCTTCGCTGGCTGGACTTGTCCAATAACCGATTGACCGAGATTCCCCCCGCCGTGGAAACGATGAATGGCTTGACCAAGCTGTTGCTCGTAGACAACCACATCAGCCTGACGCCCCGAGGCGTTGAGCTCTTGGAGGGACTTGCCCAACTCAAAGTCCTCGAGCTGACGAACAACCCCGTGGGCCGACTGCCGGATTTTCGCCACATGCGCGATCTGCGCGGCTTGGGGCTCAAGGGCACCGGGATCGACACCTGGCCCGTCGGCCTGCAAGGCTTGCCGCTGGAGTTCGTTGATTTGCGCGACAACCGGCTGACCGACGTTCCGGACGAACGGGTCGCGCCAACGGCCGAGAACGCCCATGCCACGGCCCGCGTCAACGGCGTGACCTTCCTCCAGGGCAATCCACTGAGCGAAGCGACCCAGCAGCGCCTGGGTGATTACTGGGCCGGCCTGTTGCAGGACCATCCTGAGTGGGTGACCGTGCGTCAACACGGGGCGTTTGGCCACGCGGCCACGGGAACGGCAGCCAACGTGCAGCAATGGCTGGAAAACCTGCCCTCCGGCCAATTATCGGAAAAACGCGCGTTGTGGCAAAGCCTGGCGAGTGAGCCGCAATCCGGCGAATTCTTTGAACTGTTGAGCCGCCTGGCCACCTCCTATCAGGGCGAAGAAAACTACGCTGACCTCCAGTTGCGTGTCTGGCAAATGCTGGAAGCCGCCGCTGGTTCCACTGAGCTGCGTGGGGAATTGTTCGAACTGGCGGGAGCGCCGGCATGCGAAGACCGCGCCGCGTTGTCGTTCAGCTATTTGGAAATCCGATTGATGATCCACAACGCCAAGGCCGCAGCGAGCGGCGAGGAAGAAGCGACAACGTTGATCAGGCTGGCGAAGGGTTTGTTTCGTCTCGACGAAGTGGAGCGCATCGCGCTCCAGGATATTCAGAAACGACGTGACGCCATCACTGTCCGGTCGGACCTGACGCCCGCCCAGAGAGCCCGGCAACTGCAGAACATAGAAGAAGTCGAGGTGCGCCTGGCCTACCGCGTGGGGCTCAGGGACCGGCTGGCGCTACCGGGCCAGCCCGAAGGCGGGCGATTTATTCACATGGGTAACGTCACCCCGCAGATGCTCGATGACGCGGCGAAGCAGATAATGGCGCTGGATGATTCGCCCCGCCTGCTGCAGTCGATCGTCGGACGGGAGTTCTGGGTCGACTTCTTGAAACAACAGCATCAACCGGCCTTCGAGACCTTGGCTGACACGCTGGTTATCCGGCAGCTTGAACTCGATGAGGCGAAAGCGGCGGGGACCCTGGAGGAGGCTGACCATGCCAGCCAATCCGAGGCACTGGGCTTGCAGCACCGGGTCAAGGAGGCGGAGCTGGTCCAGTCGTTGACGGAGCAACAACTGGAGGCGCAGGAAAGTACCGACCTGTAGGGCGGACCTGGGTCGAGGATGCGGTCACTGCGATAGGGGGCACCCCCGTCATGACTCGTCGAAAAAGCGATAAATAGTTACCGCATCCAGGCTGCCGGCAAGGGATAGGCTCGGGTTTTCCAACCTCAAGGACGACCCGATATGCCAGACCCTACAGCCGCCAAGACCGATACGCCCCCGACCTCCCAGGAAAAGGGCGAGCATTACGATTTGCTCAAGGGGCGCATTCCCGATTGCTACATGAACGCCACCGTGCAGCGCCAGCAGGCGCTGCGCGATCATGAGCTGGACATTCCACATTGGTACCTGAACGCTTCCCACCAGACCTTGGCCAGCCTCAAGAACAGCCACGCGCAGTACTGCAAGATTTTCAACCAGGTCGACTATGCGCTGGGCAACGTCCAGGATATACGGGACTTTGCCGACCCCTTGCTCACTCAGGCCATCCAGCAAACCTTCCGGCGTACGCTCAAGGTCAGGGAGGTTTATTTTGCCCGCAAATTCGCCGTCAAGACACGTACCGACCTGGGGGCCAACCTGCTCCACCGTCTAACGGGCGAGGCCTACGATACTTACCAATACCGGGGCGGCTCGCTATTGGAGGTCGCGCTGGCGAATTTCGAGCCTGACGAAGAACGCAAGCTCGACTGCGATGACTGCCATCTGATCACGACGACACCGGTGTCTGCCGATGGCACCCTGGCCCATACCCTGGAATCGGTGCAAGCGGGGAAGTTGCCGATCGCCCCTGGAGCGTTCATCAAGTTGTGCCGCAAACTGGACTTGGGGCGCCAGTATCAGGAACACGTCAAGGCCATTGTGCAACCGGACGATAATCAGGCCCGCGAGCGGCTGGACAACCAGCTGCGCGAGCACCACAAGCAGTTGTTGGCAATCAGTACCGAGATCGCCCAGGCCAAGGGCGACATCCGGCAGGAAACGTACCGCATGCTGCAACGGGTGGTCGCTGATCAACCGGCAGGCGAACTGGACGGGCGCGCGGTGACGTTCACGTCGTTGAAGGTCTTTGACATAGAGCTGGTCGGCCCTTTGCTGATCGGGCCGGAGCGCGAGAAAAGCAACCGCCTGGAGCGCGTCGTGGTGTACCTTCCCGACGATCCTGAACACCCGGTGAAAGAGTACGCCTCCAGCGTCGAGTTCATGGTCGAGTTGCGGCGCCGCCTGCACCGTATCGACTACCGTCGCTTTTTCAGCCGCTTCGTGCCGCTGGGTGAGCAAGGCGCGTTTTTCGAACGCTTCAATCGCCTCTTCAAGCCCGCGTCGCAGGGCGATGCCAAGGGCGACTTCCTGCTCAAATCGGATCCGCCCAGGCTGCCGATGAGCGCCTCCGATATCCGTGGCGCCTTGTGGGAGACGCTGCGTCAAAATCAATTGCGCAAGATTCTCCAGGACGCGCGAACGGCGGCGGTGCCCACCGGTGATGAAGACAATAAGGCGCGTCTGGCGCGCCTGGAAAGCTGGGAAAACACGGTCGTCGATGTGCTCAACATGGCCGCGTTCGTGGTCCCCGGGCTCGGGCAGGTGATGATGGCGGTGTGGGCGTTGCAGATGCTGTACGAGGCGTTCGAAGGCGTCGAGGCGTTCGAACAGGGTGAAATCAAGGAAATGTGGGGGCATTTTTCAAGCCTGGCGCTCAACGCGGCGTTCATGGCAGCGGGCGCCAAGGTGCTTCCGCGCATCATGCCCTCCACGACGGTGGATCAGTTAACGCCCGTCACCTTGCCCAATGGAGAACCGCGTCTTTGGCGCCCCGACCTA
Source organism: Pseudomonas sp. E102 (assembly GCF_052660185.1). Taxonomy (NCBI): domain Bacteria; kingdom Pseudomonadati; phylum Pseudomonadota; class Gammaproteobacteria; order Pseudomonadales; family Pseudomonadaceae; genus Pseudomonas; species Pseudomonas sp. E102. Next base: position 4,259,528 of record NZ_CP084025.1, on the reverse strand, counting down.
ACGCGCTACCAGAGCGCGCTGGAGCCGCCCGCGAACTCGGCGCCGGATGACCTGGGACTGCACCGTGTCAACGGTCGCGACGTCTTGCCGTTGGATGAAAGCCACTACGAAGTCCGGCAGGAACCAGCCACCGGGCGCTATCGCATTCGCCATCCGGCCCGACCCGATGCCTATCAGCCCGAGCTGACCCACAACGGCAGCGGGGCCTGGAACCATGAACTGGAGCAGCCGTGGACCTGGGAGGGAGCGACCCTCATGCGCCGGCTTGGCCACCGCGTCAGGGGTTTTAGCGACGTTGAGCTCGAACAGATACGTACCGTCAGCGGCACCAGCGAGGATGCGCTGCGGCGCATGCATGCCGAGGGGGAACCGGCTCCTGTCTTGCTGGAGGACACGATCAAGCGCTTCAGTATCGCGCGCCAGGTGGATGATTTTCTCCTGCATATGCACAGCGAGGATCCGCTGGAGTATGAAAAAGCCGATTCGATGACCCAGCTGCATTTGCTCACCGGCTACGGTCCATGGCCCAAAGGCTTGAAGCTGAAGGTGATCGACAGTTCAGGCAAGGCTCTTTGGGAGTACGCCCCGCGATCCGATGAAGTGTCTACCGTCCATGAAGTCATCGTCAGTGATCAAGAAGTTCATTCCTCGGCATTTCCTGAAAACCTGATCAAGGCCGTGGATGTGGCGGGGAGCGATTTGTTGGCCAGCACGCGCCCGCCGATTGCGAAAACCGACATGCCCGCGCGGGTCCAGCAGTTTCGCAAGAATCTTCTAAAAGTGGCGGTGCGTGAGAAAAGCCAATTGATCAACGACCACTACGCCAAGGGCGATGTGTCGCAAGATCCACGTGTCAGGCTGATCAAATCCCGTTTCCCTTCGGTTCCGGCGGCTGCCATCGACCAAGTATTGACCCACGCCAGCCCCGCGGAAGTCGAGCAGATGGCGGGCTGGGACTACACCGATGCCACACAGACCAAACCCATCCCGCTGCGCATCGCCGAGGAACTGCGTCACTTCCAGCGGGCGATCCGTTTGAACCGGGCCTATGAAGGCCTGTACCACGAGAGCCTGGCCATGGCGGACACTCCCCGGCTGGCGTTGGCGACGCTCAAGAGCTTGCCAGGCTGGAGCGATACGGTACGCATCGAACTGCGGGAAGATTTCACCTCAGGGCGGTTGATCGACAGTATCGGGCCGGAGGACTCGACCCAGGTCAAGATCCTGGTCAAGCGTGACGGTCTCTATCAAGCCCATGACGACAGTGGCAACGACCTGAGCGGCCAGGGAAGCTTCTATACCGCCTTGCAACATGCCCTTCCGGACGCCGAGCGCCAGGCCATGGGCCGCCCCTCGATTCATCATGGCGCGTTGCTGAAGACGGCTATCGGCGCGGCGCCGGTGAGGCGGGGTTCATTGGCAAAGGTCTTGAAGATGCCGGCAGTCAAACCGTTGCTCGTGTCGCCAATGCGCCTGGCCTCGGGCAGATACGGCTATCCATTGGGCGGGCCGCTGGAATGGCTGCGCCTGGGCCGGTCGCCGGAAAGACGGGTGCGAAATTTGTTCCCCGATTATTCCCCTCAGGAAGCCCGGGTCTTTGTGCGGGAATTGGGCGACGGAGCGGCCGCGGAGATCGGGCGCCTTGAAACCGAGTACCGTACGTTGCGCAACGAGCTGGACCGTTGGGTCGCTTCCACCGAGACGGATGAAGGGAACGACGATTTATCGGCGTCATGGCGACGAGTCAAGCAAATCACCGCCGATCGTATCCGTAAATGCTGGAGACGCCAGTCCCGGGCCATCATCGTGGTCGACGGCCGGCGTGTCGGGTATGAGCTTGATTTGAGCTGGATGCATCTGAGGTCGTTGCCGCAACTGTCGGCTGATTTCAGTCACGTGACCTTCCTGAAACTTTATAACATGGGTTTGTCGCAACAAACCTGCAACGGTTTCCTTACGCGTTTTCCTGCCCTTCGTTGGCTGGACATGAGCCATAACAACCTGACCGAAGTGCCGGAGGCGTTGGCGGCAATGCCCCGTCTGAGCAACCTCACGCTGGCATCGAACCAGATCGGCCTGACGCCGCGAGGTGTTGAGATCCTGGCCGGCCTGCCCGCCATGGAATTCCTTACCCTCAGCGACAATCCACTGGGTCGTTTGCCGGACTTCAGCACCATGCCGGCCCTGACGGAGCTGTCGCTTCGAAATACCAGGATCGACACCTGGCCCACGGGCCTGCTAGAACAGCCGCTGGAGGAACTGGACTTGCGCGCCAACCAACTGACCGAAGTGCCGGCACACGTGATCGATCCGCCCGCCGACCAGGCCCACGCCACGGCCCGGCTCAATGGCGTGACCTTTATCCAGGGTAATCCGATGAGCGAGGCGACTGGGCAGCGCTTGCGGGAATATTGGGCGAATCTTCAGCAGGCCCATCCCGAATGGGTCGCGCCGCGCAGGCCAGGAACACTCCAGCTGGCGGCCAACGCTGTGGTGGGCATGCGGCCAGACGTGCGGCCATGGCTGCGTGATCTGCCGTCCGAACAACGGGAGGATAAAAAGGCCCTGTGGCAGAGCCTGCAGGCAGATCCGTTATCCGGGGAGTTCTTCCAGTTGCTGAGTCGGTTGATCGGGTCCTATCAGGACGTGGCTGACTATTCGGACCTGCAGGCCCGCGTCTGGCAGATGCTGGAGGCTGCCAGGGATTCCACTGAATTGCGTCGTGAGCTGTTCGAACTGGCCGGCGAGCCGGCCTGTGAAGATCGGGCTTCGTTGTCATTCAGCAACCTGGAAATAAAGATGATGATCCACAACGCCAAGGCCCTGTCGGTGGAAGGGGATGAGGCTGCCACGCTGATTCGCTTGGCCAAGGGATTGTTCCGGCTGGATGAAGTGGAGCGGATTGCCCTGCGGGACATCCAGGGGCGCCGTGATGCAATCAACGGCCGTGAGGGGCTCACCGCCGCGCAAAAGGCCGAGCTGATCAGGCTGATCGAAGAAGTCGAGGTCCGCTTGGCCTATCGCACAGGGCTCCGGGACCGGCTGGAATTGCCGGGGCAACCGAAAGGTGGACGCTTCACCAGCCTGGGCAACGTCTCCAGCGCCATGCTCGATGCCGCGGCCGCCGAGGTGTTGTCCCTGGACGACTCGCCCCAACCAATGCAGTCACTGGTGGGCCGTGATTTCTGGATCGACTATTTGAAGCAGCAATACGCGGCAGACTTCCAGGCATTGACCGACGCCCTCACTGAGGATCTGCTGGCGCTGGATGAGCAGAAAGCGGACGGAACCCTGGAGGAAGCGGACTACAACATTCGAACCGACGCGCTGGGCTTGCAGCAAAGGGTCAAGGAAGCGGAGCTGATCCAGTCGTTGACCCAGGATGAACTGGATTCGCCCCAGGAGAGTACAGACCTGTAAGACGAACCGGCGACGAGGGCACTCGCCTCTCGCCGCCGGCCTCTGCTCAAAACAGGAAATAGCGCTGCGCCATGGGCAACACATCAGCCGGTTCACACCACAACAGCACGCCGTCGGCCTTGACCTGATAGGTCTGCGGGTCGACGTCGATGCTCGGCAGGTAGTCGTTGTGGATCAGGTCGGTTTTCTGCACGTCGCGGCAGCCTTTGACCACGGCGATTCTTTTCTTGAGCCCAAGCTGTTCCGGCAGCCCGGCCTCGGCGGCGGCCTGGCTGATAAAGGTCAGGCTGGTGGCATGCCGCGAGCCGCCGTAGCTGGCGAACATCGGCCGGTAATGCACCGGTTGCGGTGTCGGGATCGAGGCGTTGGCGTCGCCCATCAGGCTGGCGGCGATCGCGCCTCCCTTGAGAATCAACGTCGGCTTGACCCCAAAAAACGCTGGTCGCCACAGCACCAGGTCGGCCCACTTGCCCACTTCGATGGAACCCACTTCATGGCTGATGCCGTGGGTGATCGCCGGGTTGATGGTGTACTTGGCGATGTAGCGCTTGATGCGGAAGTTGTCGTTGCCTTCGCCGTCGCCGGGCAGGGCGCCGCGTTGCTTTTTCATCTTGTCGGCGGTCTGCCAGGTGCGCGTGATCACTTCGCCAACGCGGCCCATGGCCTGGCTGTCGGAGCTGATCATGGAGAAGGCGCCGAGGTCGTGGAGGATGTCTTCGGCGGCGATGGTCTCGCGTCGGATACGGCTTTCGGCGAACGCCACGTCCTCGGCGATGCTCGGGTCCAGGTGGTGGCAGACCATCAGCATGTCCAAGTGTTCGTCGATGGTGTTGCGGGTGAACGGCCGGGTCGGGTTGGTGGAGCTGGGCAGCACGTTGGGGAAACCGCAGGCCTTGATGATGTCCGGCGCATGGCCGCCACCGGCGCCTTCGGTGTGGTAGGTGTGGATGGTGCGGCCCTTGAACGCGGCCAGGGTGGTCTCGACGAAACCGGACTCGTTGAGGGTGTCGGTGTGGATCGCCACCTGCACGTCGTACTGGTCGGCCACGCTGAGGCAGTTGTCGATGGCCGCCGGCGTGGTGCCCCAGTCTTCGTGCAGCTTCAGGCCGATGGCGCCGGCCTTGACCTGTTCGACCAGCGGTTCCGGCAGACTGGCGTTGCCCTTGCCGGTGAAGCCCATGTTCATCGGGAAGGCATCGGCGGCCTGCAGCATGCGCGCCAGGTGCCACGGCCCGGAGGTGCAGGTGGTGGCGTTGGTCCCGGTGGCCGGGCCCGTGCCGCCGCCGATCATGGTGGTGACGCCGCTCATCAGGGCTTCTTCGATCTGCTGCGGGCAGATGAAGTGGATGTGGGTGTCGATGCCACCAGCGGTGAGGATCATGCCTTCGCCGGCAATCACTTCGGTGCTGGCGCCGATGGCGATGGTGACGTCGGGCTGGATGTCCGGGTTGCCGGCCTTGCCGATGGCCGCGATGCGTCCCTCTTTGAGGCCGACGTCGGCCTTGACGATGCCCCAGTGGTCGATGATCAGCGCGTTGGTGATCAGCGTGTCGACGACCTCGGCAGCCAACAGCTGGCTCTGGCCCATGCCATCGCGAATCACCTTGCCGCCGCCGAATTTCACCTCTTCGCCGTAGGTGGTGAAATCCTTTTCCACCTCGATCCACAGCTCGGTGTCGGCCAGGCGGACCTTGTCGCCGACGGTGGGGCCGAACATGTCGGCGTAGGCTTGGCGGGAGATTTTCATGTGCTTGCCTTGAGATTCAATTGAATGTTGAAGCCGTTCGCTGCGCTCACTCATCGCGAGCAAGCTCGCTCCCACAGTTTGATCGCGGTCCCCTGTGGGAGCGAGCTTGCTCGCGATGGGGCCAGAGCAGACACCGCATGACCTAAAGGTCGCCCATGATCCGCCCGGCAAACCCGAACACCCGGCGATGCCCGGCCAGGTCCACCAGTTCTACCTCTCGGCTCTGACCCGGCTCGAAGCGCACGGCGGTGCCGGCCGGGATGTTCAGGCGCATGCCACGGCTGGCGGCGCGGTCGAAGGCCAGGGCGTCGTTGGTCTCGAAAAAATGAAAATGCGACCCGACCTGGATCGGCCGGTCGCCGCTGTTGGCGACCTTCAGCGTCACGGTGCGGCGGCCGGCGTTGAGCTCGATATCGCCGGGCTGAACCTGGTATTGGCCTGGAATCATTGCGGTTGTCCCAAAGTCTTGTAGTAGATGGCGGTCGGGGTATAGGTCCCGTCCGGGCTCTGGCAGTAGTCGGGCAGTTCTCCGACGCGGGTGTAGCCCATGGCGCGGTAGAACGCCTCGGCTTCGGAACCGGCCTCGGTGTCGAGGTACAGCAGCCCACGCTTGTGCTGACGGGCGCCGAGCTCCAGGGCGCTCATCAATTGCTGGCCCAGGCCCCTGCGACGAGCGTCGCCGCGCACCAGCAGTTTTTGTACTTCGGCACGGTTGAGGCCGTTGGGCTTCTGGCACAGGGCGAGCTGGACGCTGGCCTGTACCTGTTCATCCTTGACCACCACCCACAACAGCAGGTGACCCTGATTGAGGCTGGCCTGGACTTCGTCGAAATAAGCCCTGGCCTGTACGGCATCCAGGTCGGCCATGAACCCCACGCTGGCGCCATGACCCACGGCGTCGAGCAACAGGTCGACCAGGCCCTGGCGATAATGCGCAAAGCTTTCAGCGTGGATTCGACGCAACTGGGCGGCGTTCATCGGTATCACTCCTTGTCCATGGCGGGCGGTGGCGCCCCGGGGTCGAGGACCAACTGCATGAAGGTCAGGTCCAGCCAACGGCCGAACTTGGTGCCCACCTGGGGCATCTGCCCGGTGGTGACGAAACCCGCCCGCTCATGGAGGCGAATCGACGCCGCGTTGCCGCTCTCGATAGCGGCGACCATGACGTGCTTGCCGCAGGCCCGGGCGCGCTCGATCAGGTCACTCATCAGCACAGGGCCAAGGCCCTTGCCGCGCTGGTCCCGGCAGACGTACACCGAATGCTCGACGGTGTGGCGGAAGCCGTCGAACGGCCGCCAGTCGCCGAACGAGGCATACCCAAGCACGTTGTCCTCGGCATCGATGACCACCCGTACCGGGTAGCCCTGGGAGCGCCGGGCACTGAACCAGGCCTGGCGATTGCCCAGGTCCACGGGCTGCTCGTTCCAGATCGCCGTGGTGTTGAGCACGGCATCGTTGTAGATGTCGCGGATCGCCGGCAGGTCGCGGTGCTGGGCGTCTCGGATCTGATAAGTCATGCCGTTGCCTCAGACGATGGGTTGGTGGACGGTTACCAGTTTGGTGCCGTCGGGAAACGTCGCCTCTACCTGGATTTCCGGGATCATTTGCGGGATGCCTTCCATCACCTGCTCGCGGCTCAGCAAGGTGGTGCCGTAGTGCATGAGCTCGGCCACGGTCTGGCCGTCGCGGGCGCCTTCGAGCAACGCGGCGGAAATGTAGGCCATGGCCTCTGGGTAATTGAGCTTCAAGCCCCGGGCCAGTCGCCGCTCGGCGACGAGGCCGGCGGTGAAGATCAGCAGCTTGTCTTTTTCGCGTGGGGTCAGGTCCATGTGCAATCCATAAGGGGCAGATAATTTTTTTCGCAGTAAACACCGATCCCTTGTGGGAGCGAGCTTGCTCGCGATGGCAATCGAACATTCAACATAATGGTTGGCTGATACACCGCTATCGCGAGCAAGCTCGCTCCCACAGGTAAAAGCAAATTCAGGTGCTCCAAATTCTAGGTGGCACAGCCTCTCGACCAAGCAACGCCGGGCGCAGGAGCCGCCACAACTCAATCAACCACCCCCGCGCCAACAATGCCTCGCTCGCCAGGCAGCGTGCCACGACCAGGCCGGGCAGTTGGGTCAGGTCGCCACGCACGGCATGGTCCAGGGAGCGGCAGCGCTCCAGCAGCTCGCTGTCGATCTCGCCGGTCACCAGCAAGGTGGCTAACACCGGGTCGCCGCCCAGGCCGATGGGGGAGTCGAGCAACCCATCGCCACCGGCGATGCGCTGACGCTCGTGCCAGAGCAACTGGCCGTCGCGGCGGATGTCCAGCCACGACTGAAAGTGTCCCACGTCGAACCGCTCGCCGCTGGCCGGCCGACCGAGGGCAACGATGTCCCAGTAGAACAAGCGGGCGTCGCCTTGCAGATCGATGTTCGTGCTGAGTTCGGCCTGGGCCGCGCTGAAGACGATGGTTTCCTGGGGCAGCCATTCCAGGGTCGCGCCGGGGGCCACGCTCAGGCTCAGTTGCTGGTACGCCGGGCCGGCGGCGCGGTACCACTTGGCCGCGCCGGGGCTGGTCAATTGCGCCCAGGCGCCCTGGCCGACCTGGGCCGAAATGTCCAACCGATCCCCACCGGCAATGCCGCCGGGCGGGTGGACGATGATGTGCTGGCACACCTCGGAACCTTCGGCGTACAAGTGCTTCTGCACCCGCAACGGGCCTTTGTGCCGGCGCCGGACCGGGCGCGTGCAATCACCGAATCGGGCATAGCCCAAGTCCAGCTCGGCGTGCCAGCTGGGGGTGAACAGGGCGGATGGCGATACAGGTAGATTCATGATTTTCTGATTGTCGTCGGGACGCTACAGACTAGATCGTAACCAATCCGCGCACACCCTCGGCTTCCATATTTTCTCCACGGCCCTGCTGCACGATCTCGCCCCGGGACATCACCAGGTACTGATCAGCCAGCTCGGCGGCGAAGTCGTAGAACTGCTCCACCAGCAAAATCGCCATGTCGCCCCGGGCCGCGAGTTTCTTGATCACCGCGCCGATCTCCTTGATCACCGACGGTTGGATGCCCTCGGTGGGCTCATCGAGAATCAACAGGCGCGGCCGACTGGCCAGGGCCCGGCCGATGGCGAGCTGCTGTTGCTGGCCGCCGGACAGGTCGCCACCCCGGCGTTGTTTCATCTGCAGCAGCACCGGGAACAATTCGTAGATGAAGGCCGGTACTTCCTTGGCTTCTGAGCCCGGAAAGCGCGACAGGCCCATCAGCAGGTTTTCTTCCACCGTCAGCCGCCCGAAAATTTCCCGGCCCTGCGGCACATAGGCGATGCCGGCGTGGACCCGCTGATGCGGCTTGAACGTGGTGATGGCCTTGCCTTCCCAATTCACCACGCCTTCCTTGGCCGGCAGCAGGCCCATCAAGCATTTGAGCAGGGTGGTCTTGCCCACGCCGTTGCGACCGAGAAGGCACGTCACCTCGCCGACCTTCACGTCGAACGACAGGCCGCGCAGGATGTGGCTACCGCCGTAGTATTGGTGCAGCTTGTCGACTTGCAGCATTTTCCAGATTCTCCTCAGGTCACTTGTGGGAGCGAGCTTGCTCGCGATAGCGGTGGGTCAGTTACATTGCATTCCAGCTGATCCACCGCTATCGCGAGCAAGCTCGCTCCCACATAAAAGCCAATTGCTTTCGCCTCAGCGACCGAGATACACCTCGATCACCCGCTCATCGGCCTGCACCTGTTCCAGCGACCCTTCGGCCAGCACGCTGCCCTGGTGCAGCACGGTGACGTGGTCGGCAATCGCGCCGACGAAGCCCATGTCGTGCTCCACCACCATCAGTGAATGCTTGCCCGCCAGGGATTTGAACAGCTCGGCGGTGAAGTCGGTTTCCGCGTCGGTCATGCCCGCCACCGGCTCGTCAAGCAGCAGCAGTTGCGGGTCCTGCACCAGCAGCATGCCGATCTCCAGGAACTGCTTCTGGCCGTGGGAAAGCAGCCCGGCGGCGCGGTTGACCGAAGGGGCGAGGCGGATCGTCTCGAGCACGTCGCTGATGCGGTCGCGTTGCTCGCCGGTCAGTCTTGCCCGTAGGCTGGCCCACACCGATTTGTCGGTCTTGAGCGCCAGCTCCAGGTTCTCGAACACGCTCAGGGCTTCGAACACCGTCGGTTTCTGGAACTTGCGACCGATGCCAGCCTGGGCGATCTGTACTTCGCTCATGGTCGTCAGGTCGAGGGTTTCGCCGAACCAGGCCTTGCCGTGGCTGGGACGGGTCTTGCCGGTGATGACGTCCATCAGCGTGGTCTTGCCGGCGCCGTTGGGGCCGATGATGCAGCGCAGTTCGCCGACGCCGATGTACAGGTTCAGGTCGTTCAGCGCCTTGAAACCGTCGAAGCTGACGCTGATGTCTTCCAGGGTCAGGATGGTGCCGTGGCGGGTGTTCAGGCCCACGCCGGCGGCCCGGCCGAGGCCGATGGCGTCGCGGCTGCTGCCTTGGTCCCGATTGGCATCGAGAGGGGGTTCAATAATCGGTTCGAGCATGAAATCCGCTGTCGGTGTGATTTTCATTGTTCGCCCCTTTTCTTCAACAGCCCGATAACGCCTTTGGGTAGATACAAGGTCACGACGATGAACAGGGCTCCGAGGAAGAACAGCCAATATTCCGGAAACGCCACGGTGAACCAGCTCTTCATGCCGTTGACCACCCCGGCGCCCAGCAACGGCCCGATCAGCGTGCCGCGCCCGCCGAGGGCCACCCACACGGCGGCCTCGATGGAGTTGGTCGGCGACATTTCGCTGGGGTTGATGATCCCCACCTGCGGCACGTACAGCGCCCCGGCCAGGCCACACAACACCGCGCTCAACACCCAGACGAACAGCTTGAAGCCACGGGGATCGTAGCCGCAGAACATCAGGCGGTTTTCCGCGTCGCGCAGGGCGGTCAGCACCCGGCCGAACTTGCTGCGAGCCAGGCGCCAGCCGATGAACAGGCTCGCCACCAACAGCAGCACTGTGGCAAAAAACAGCACCGCGCGGGTGCCCGGCTCGGTGATGCCAAAGCCCAGGATCGAACGGAAATTGGTGAAGCCGTTGTTGCCGCCAAAGCCGGTCTCGTTGCGGAAAAACAGCAACATCCCGGCGAAGGTCAGGGCCTGGGTCATGATCGAGAAGTACACGCCCTTGATCCGCGAGCGGAAGGCGAAGAAACCGAACACCAGCGCCAGCAAGCCCGGCGCCAGCACCACCAGGCACATCGCCCAGAGGAAGCTGTCGGTGCCGGCCCAGTACCAAGGCAGCTCGGTCCACGACAGGAACGTCATGAACGCCGGCACGCCATCGCCGGCGGCTTGGCGCATCAGGTACATGCCCATGGCGTAGCCGCCCAGCGCGAAGAACAGGCCGTGGCCCAGGGAGAGCAAGCCGGCGTAGCCCCAGACCAGGTCCAGCGCCAGGGCGACAATGGCGTAGCAGAGGATCTTGCCCACCAAGGTCAGGGTATATGCCGAGACATGCAGCGGGTTATCCACCGCCAACAGCGACAACACTGGCAGGCTCAGCAGCACGGCGAGGATCACCGCGCCGACGGCGAGGGTGACTTTGGGTCCGGCCTTTTGCGTGGCCGTAAGCATCAGGGGCTGGTTCATCAGTCGATTACCCGTCCTTTAAGCGCGAAGAGGCCTTGCGGACGCTTCTGGATAAACAGAATGATCAGCGCGAGGATCAGGATCTTGCCGAGCACGGCGCCGATCTGCGGTTCGAGGATCTTGTTGGCGATGCCCAGGCCGAACGCGGCGAACACACTGCCGGCCAACTGGCCGACGCCGCCGAGCACTACCACCAGGAACGAGTCGATGATGTAGCTCTGGCCCAGGTCCGGGCCGACGTTGCCGATCTGGCTCAGGGCAACGCCACCGAGCCCGGCGATGCCCGAGCCGAGGCCGAAGGCGAGCATGTCCACCCGCCCGGTGGGCACGCCGCAGCAGGCGGCCATGTTGCGGTTCTGGGTCACGGCGCGCACGTTCAGGCCCAGGCGCGTCTTGTTCAGCAGCAACCAGGTCAGCACCACCACGAACAGCGCGAAAGCAATAATCACGATGCGGTTGTACGGCAGCACCAGGTTCGGCAGCACCTGGATCCCGCCCGACAGCCAGGCCGGGTTGGCGACTTCCACGTTCTGCGCGCCGAACACCAGGCGCACCAGCTGGATCAGCATCAGGCTGATGCCCCAAGTGGCGAGCAGGGTTTCCAGGGGCCGTCCGTAGAGGTGGCGGATTACCGTGCGTTCCAGGGCCATGCCGATGGCGGCGGTGATGAAAAACGCCACCGGCAAGGCGATCAGCGGATAGAACTCGATGGCGTTCGGGGCGAAGCGCTGGAACAGCATCTGCACCACATAAGTGGAATAGGCGCCGAGCATGAGCATCTCGCCGTGGGCCATGTTGATCACCCCCAGCAAGCCAAAGGTGATCGCCAGGCCAAGGGCGGCCAGCAGCAGGATCGAGCCCAGGGACATGCCGCTGAACGCCTGGCCCAGCAGCTCGCCGATCAGGAGTTTGCGCTTGACCTGGCCGAGGCTGGTTTCGGCGGCGGTGCGCACGGCGGCATCGGTTTCGACACCGGGTTCGAGCAGGTTTTCGAGGCGAGTGCGGGCCAGCGGGTCGCCGGTTTCCCCCAGCAGTCGCACGGCCGCCAGGCGCACGGCGGGGTTGGTGTCCACCAGTTGCAAATTCGCCAGGGCCAGGCTCAGGGCGGCGTGGACATCTTCGTCCTGCTCGCCGGCCAGTTGCCGATCAAGGAACGCCAGTTGCGCCGGGCGGGCGCTTTTTTGCAGCTGTTGCGCGGCAGCCAGGCGCACGCCGGCATCGACGGCGAGCAGTTGATGGCTGGCCAGGGCGGTTTCGATCAGCCCTCGCAAGCGGTTGTTCAGGCGCAGGGTCTTGGGTTGGCCATCGACGGTCAACTGGCCTTGCTGCAAGGCGTTGATCAGTTCGACACGCTCAGGCTCCGGCTGCGCGGCCCAGGTTTCCAGGAGCTTGGCCTGCTGGGTCGGGTTGGCGGCGACGAAGTCTTCGGCGTCGCCGGCATGGGCGCCCAGTGGCAACAGCAGGGCCAGGGCGAGGATGAGGCGGTAAAGGGCGGTGGGCATATGCTAGGCCTTGCGCAAACTTCTTTCTTTGTGGGAGCCAGCTTGCTCGCGATAGCGGTGTGTCAGTCACATGTCTTCTGGCTGATCCGCTGCTATCGCGAGCAGGCTCGCTCCCACAAGGGGTGTGTGTCGGCCCGGGGATCAGGGCCGACTCCCATGGGCTCAGTTGCTCTTCACCGCGTAGTCAGGCTTCTTGTCGTTGCCAGCGATGAACGGGCTCCACGGTTGCGCGCGGATCGGCCCTTCGGTCTGCCAGACCACGTTGAACTGACCGTCGGCCTGGATCTCGCCGATCATCACGGGCTTGTGCAGGTGATGGTTGGTCTTGTCCATGGTCAGGGTGTAGCCCGACGGTGCGGCAAAGGTCTGGCCGGCCAGGGCTTCGCGGACTTTGTCGACGTCGGTGGACTTGGCTTTTTCCACCGCTTGGGCCCACATGTGGATGCCGACGTAGGTGGCTTCCATCGGGTCGTTGGTCACGGCTTTGTCGGCACCCGGCAAGTTCTTGGCCTTGGCGTAGGCTTTCCAGGAGTCGACGAACTTCTTGTTCGCCGGGTTATCCACGGACTCGAAGTAGTTCCACGCCGCCAGGTTGCCGATCAAGGGTTTGGTGTCGATGCCGCGCAGTTCTTCCTCGCCCACCGAGAACGCCACGACCGGTACGTCGGTGGCCTTCAGGCCCTGGTTCGCCAGCTCCTTGTAGAACGGCACGTTGGAGTCGCCGTTGACGGTGGAAATCACGGCAGTCTTGCCGCCGGCGGAGAATTTTTTGATGTTGGCCACGATGGTCTGGTAATCGCTGTGGCCGAATGGGGTGTAGATTTCTTCGATGTCCTTGTCCGCCACGCCTTTGGAGTGCAGGAACGAGCGCAGGATCTTGTTGGTGGTGCGCGGGTAGACGTAGTCGGTGCCCAGCAGGAAGTAGCGCTTGGCGCTGCCGCCTTCTTCGCTCATCAGGTATTCCACCGCCGGAATCGCCTGCTGGTTCGGCGCCGCGCCGGTGTAGAAGACGTTCGGCGACATTTCTTCGCCTTCGTATTGCACAGGGTAGAACAGCAGGCCATTGAGCTCTTCGAACACCGGCAACACGGATTTACGCGACACCGAGGTCCAGCAGCCGAACACCACGGCGACCTTGTCCTGGGTCAGCAATTGCCGGCCCTTTTCGGCGAACAGCGGCCAGTTCGACGCCGGGTCCACGACCACCGCTTCGAGCTTCTTGCCGTTGACCCCACCCTTGGCGTTGATCTCGTCGATGGTCATCAATGTCATGTCCTTGAGGGACGTCTCGGAGATCGCCATGGTCCCGGACAGCGAATGCAGGATGCCAACCTTGATGGTCTCGGCGGCCTGGACGGTCCAGGTCATGCCCATCGCGGCAATGCTTGCCGAGAGTGTAAAAGCCTTGATCAAGCTACGACGCTTCATTGTGCGATCTCCGTGGACTTATGATTTTTAAGGGCAGATGCAAACGCTGGAAGCGCTTTTGCAAGGGGTGTGCCCAGTTGGAGAAAGGCGTTGAAACGCGGGGATGGCGGCGAGGCAGGAAAATGACAATGCACCATCAGTGACCGTATCGCGGGTGTTGGTGCAATGTGCCGCTCCGCATTGGGGCGTGGATCGGGGTTGACTCAAGGTGAAATTTTCAACTGCCCGACTATGCTGACGCTTCTGCCATTCTGAAGTAGGGGAATCCGTTTGAATGACGCTGGCGTTGCGAACCATTTTCTTTTGGACGAGACGGCTGTTTTTGACGTGCTGCCTGAAGTCAGACGGGCCGAGCATCCCCGATGGATGCATGTGACGCATTTGAGGGAAGGACGGTATTCGCTGATTCTCACCGCTGGTGAACGCCTTCGAAGTAGCACGCTGAGGGTGTCTTCTGATTCAAGGTTATACGTTCGCTTTTCGGCTGCCCTGCCCAGCATCAGTTTGGATGGGCTCACCTGTGCCTTTGTTTTTTTGGATGATGGGGCCCAAGCCGAATGTCCACTTGGCATGTTTCATTTTGGAGGAGGGCCTACGCCGTCGGAATGCAGGACGGTAACGCTGGATCTGGCTTGGTTGGCCGGCAAACGTGGCCGTCTCTTGATAGAGTGCGGGCCAGGTGCGCAGAACGATCCTACCGCCGACTGGCTAGCGATATCTGACTTGTGCATCGCCAGGGAGGAGGAGATGAAGGCCCTTCTGGCGAAGACACATCATTCAATGCGCATGAAAAACGAGATAGCGCATTTCAGTAGCGTCTACCGGAACGAGTTCTACTCCAAAGTGCAGGAACAACAGCGTGCTAATGCAATGGGCGTTGCTCGCAACGTGCGCCGATTGGATGGAATGGCTCCTGCGCCAGAGCGTGGTGCGCAGGCTGATGTTGTGATCCTCGAACCGTTCGAAGGTGAGGCAGCCTACTCCTATGCGACTCGTCTCCTGAGGGCGAATGTCCCGCAAACTCCGCCTGATTTCCAAGCGAGGCTGCGCCAGAAAGTCAGGGATCATGGGGAAATAAAAGTCTTGTCGATCTGCAGTGGCGCCGCGCGGATAGAGGCGGGCCTGTCGGCGGCTATTCCCGAAGGGGTGCAGTGGTCGCTGTTGGATATCAATGAGGACCTGCTGCAGATCGCTGCAAAGCAGTTTCCGCCAGGCATCAGCCTCGACTTGATCGTGGCGGATGCGAACAACCTGGTGCCTACCGGTGAGCAGTGGGATGTCATTATTTGTGTTTCGGCATTGCATCATTTGGTAGAGCTGGAAAAGGTCATGTTCTTTATCTCCCGCAGTTTGAAAAATGACGGCGAGTTCTGGAGTGTCGGGGAGGCGGTGGGACGTAATGGCAATCGCTTGTGGCCCGACGCGATAGTCGCTGCTGATGCGGCGTTCTCAGCCTTGCCGGCGCGTTATCGGTTAAATGCCGATACCCAGGTCGTCGATTCAGTCATTCCAGACAAGGACCACTCGATTGGGTGTTTCGAGGGGATTCGAAGCGAGGACATTACCGCGCTGCTTGAACGCTGGCTCAAGCCTGTGGATGTTTACCGTACCAACTGCTTCCTCTGGCGAATGGTCAATCTGGCCTACAGTGGAAATTTCAATCTTGAACAAGCGCAAGATCGGGCGCTGGTCATTGATATGGTCCGAGCGGAGCTTGAGCATTTTCGTCATGGAGGGCTGGGGACCGAGCTGTTCGGCGTGTACAAAAAGAAGCATCTTTTCAACGACGGCGCATCAAGCCAATGAAGAAAAGCCCGCCGATGGCCGCGGTAGCGACCCCAATCGGCAAATCCTCCGGCGCGATCAGCGTGCGGGCCGCCACGTCCACCCACACCAGGAACAGGCTGCCGAGCAGCACGCAGGCAGGCAACAACCGACGGTGCTCGGCGCCCACCAGGCGCCTGGCGATGTGCGGCACCATCAACCCGACAAAGCCGATCGAGCCGCTGATGGACACCAGCACGCCGGTCATCAAGGACGCGATCAGGAAAATCCACAGCCGCACCTTCGCCGCGTTCAGGCCCAGGGTCACGGCGGTCTGCTCGCCGGCCATCAGCGCGTTCAAGGGCCGGGCCATGCCCAGCAGCAACACCAGCCCCAACAGCACGCTGGCGGCTGGCACGGCCAGCAGTTCCCAGCGCGCCAGGCCCAGGCCACCGAGCATCCAGAACATCACCGCCGAACTGGCGCGATGATCACCGAGGAATAACAGCAGGTTGGCCGCCGCCATCATCACGAAGGACACCGCCACGCCACACAGCAATAGCCGATCGCTCTCCAGGCGACCGTGGCGGGCAGCGATGGCCAGCACCAGCAACATGCTCAGCAATGCACCGATGAACGCGGCGAGGGGCAGGGTCAGCAGGCCGATGATTTCACCGACATGCAACACCACGATCACCGCACCCAGGGTCGCGCCGGAGGTGACGCCCAGCAGATGCGGATCGGCCAGTGGGTTGCGCGTGACCGCTTGCAGCACCGCGCCGATCAACGCCAGCCCCGCGCCCACCAGGGCTCCGAGCAGCAGGCGCGGGACGCGTATCAGCCAGACGATATGTTCCTGGCCGGGCGTCCAATACACCTCGCCGACACCGAAGGCCTTGTGCAGCAACAGGTCCCAGACCACGGCCACCGGCACCCGCGCCGGCCCGAAGCCCAGGGACACCACGCACGACACCAGCAACAGCGCGCCGAGAGTCATCAGCAGGGCGGCGTAGCGACGATCGTTCATTGGCCGTGGAAACCCCGCGCCAGGGTTTGCACCGCCAGCACGTTATCGATGCCCGGGGTGGCCTGCACGTAGGGGATCACGATGAAGCGCCGGTGCTTGATCGCATCCACCGATTGCAGCGCCGGGTTCGCCAGCAAGAACTGCTGCTTCTGCTCGGCACTGACTTCGCCATAGTCGACGATCACGATGACCTGGGGGTTGCGCTCCACCACGTTCTCCCAGTTCACCCGGGTCCAACTGGTTTCCACGTCATCGAGGATGTTGCGTCCGCCGGCAGCGTCGATCAGGGCCTGGGGCATGCCCAGGCGCCCAGAGGTCATGGCGCGATCTTCGCCGCTGTCATACAGGAACACGCGCTGTCTTTGGGTTGGAAGATGCTTGCGCACCTCGGCCACCTGGGCCTGCATCGTGGCGATCAGCGCATCGGCGCGGTCCTGCACGTCGAAAATTTTCCCCAGGTTGCGCAGGTCGTTGTAGGTGTCTTCCAGGGAAGCCGGCGGACGTTTCATCACGAAGGCGCAGGATTCGGTCAACTCGTACACGTTGATGCCCAGTGGTTGCAGGGTTTGCGGGGTCAGGTCGCCGCCCACGCGCATGCCGTAGTCCCAGCCGGCGAAGAAGAAATCGACGTTGGCATCGAGCAGGGTTTCCACCGAGGGGTATTTGGCGGCCAGTTCCGGCAGGCCTTCGAGGATCTTCGCCATCTCGGGTGTCACCGATTTCCAACCGCTGATGCCGCTGTAGCCGACCATGCGCGGCTTGAGGCCCAAAGCGAGCATCATCTGCGTCATGTTGATGTCATGGCTGACGGCGTGGCGAGGGGCCTCGTTGAACACCACCTGGCGATTGCAGCTCTGGATCGTCAAGGGGTAGCGGGTGGCTTCGGCCAGGGCATGGGCACTGCCCAGCAGCAGGGGTAGCAACAGCAGCAAGCGCAAGGTCATGGTTGGGTTATCCAAGTGATTCGTGGGTAGCCGGACAGGGGATGTTCGTCCACCAGGGCTTCGACGCCGAACACCTCGCGCAACAGCTCGGCGGTGAGGACATCCCTGGGCGTGCCGCTGGCGACGATGCGCCCATGTTCGATCACGTACAGGCGATCGCAGAAGGCGGCCGCCAGGTTGAGGTCGTGGAGGCTGGCGAGGGTGCCGATGCCCAGCCCCTTGATCAGCTGCAGCAATTGCAATTGATAGTGCGGGTCGAGGTGGTTGGTCGGTTCGACGAGGATCAACAACTGCGGTTGTTGGGCCAGGGCGCGAGCAAGGATCACCCGCTGTTTTTCCCCGCCCGACAACGTGGCGAAGGCATGATCGCCAAAGCCTTCGAGCCCCGCCGATTCCAACGCCTGGAGCACCCATCTGCGGTCTTCTTCGTTGTCGCCGTCGAACAGGCCCTTGTGGGGCGTGCGGCCCATGGCGACCACTTCTTCCACCGTCAGGCCGAAGGCGTCGGGAAACTCTTGCAGCACCACGGCGATGCGCTGTGCGCACCAGCGCGAGGATTGTTGCCAGAGGTTGTGATGCTCGAGTCTGACCTCCCCCTGTTCCGGCCGGCTGAAGCGATAGGCGCAGCGCAACAGGCTGGTCTTGCCGCTGCCATTGGGGCCGATCAATCCGACAAACTCCCCGGCCGCCACCTGCAGCGTGGCGTCACGCAGCTGGAACTGGTGATGGCAATGGCCATGGCCCAGGGGCGTCCAGGCGAGATTGGAAAGGGTCAGGGAGGTCATGCGTTCACTCAAGTTATTGGCTCGCAACCCCAGTCCATTGTCGGAGCGAGCCTGCTCGCGATCGCGGTGGGTCAGCCGATTAAGATGCGACTGACCGATTGCGATCGCGAGCAGGCTCGCTCCTACAGGGGAAGGTATTCATCCTTTGGGAAGCGGGCGCGATTGTAGAGGTTTCGCGCCGCTTTTCGTTAACGCGCGGTCTTCAGCTTGAAGATGAGACGATCTCAGGTTGACGATTCAAGCGTGTGAGGAGCCGGTCCAGCAACCACACCACCACCAGCGAAAACCCCACCAGCGGGAACACCACCGCCAGGGCCAGCATGATGAACACCCCGGTCTTCCACGTCGGCAGGTCGTGGCGCAGCGGCGGGACGCCGAACTTGCCCAGGGGCCGGCGCTTCCACCAGATCACCACGCCGCTCACGGCGCTGAGCAGGATCATCAGGCAAACCAGCAGCACAAGGATCTGGTTCAGCGGGCCGAACATCTTGCCTTCGTGCAGCATCACGCCGGTTTCGGTGGCGCGGGCCACGACGCTGTAATGTTCCCAGCGCACATCGGCCAGGACCTTGCCGGTGTATTGGTCCACGTGCAGAGTCGCGTCGTTGCGCGGGTCATCGGCGAACACGGCGATGGTGAACACGCCCGAGGCGGTCGTTGGGAAGGTGATGCTGTAGCCGGGCTCGACCTGGCGTTCGGCGGCGATGTCCTGCACCGCCTGCAGGCTGACGGTTGGCGCGGCGGGGCCTTCGTGCATGCCGCCGTGGGCCATGTGTTCGGCATGGTCGCCGGACATCGGCATCGGCGTGTTCTCCATGGCCCATGGCACGGTCTGGCGGTGAGCGTTGTTGAGGCTGCCGGCTTCGACGTCGGACTTGGGCACGTCATTCCACATCGCCGCCGGGAAGCGGTTCCAGAGGTCCGCGTATTGCTTGCCCCAGAAGCCGGTCCAGGTCATGCCGCTGAGCAACATCACCAGCAGGAACGCGGCGCCCCAGAAGCCGACGACGACGTGCAGGTCACGCCAGAACACCCGCCCGCGCGCGCTCCAGCGCGGCCAGAGGACGCCGGCCGACGACTGCCCGCGCGGCCACCACAGGTACAGGCCGGAAACCACCAGCACCACGCCCCAGCCGGCGGCCATTTCCACCAAGCGGTCACCCACCGTGCCGATCAGCAACTCGCCATGGATCGCCCGGGCCATGGCTTGCAGATTGTTTTTTGCATCCTGCTCGCCGAGTACGTTGCCACGGAAGGGGTCGATGAAGACGTTCAGCTCGTGGCCCTTGTCGATCACCACGAATTGCGCGCTGCGTTCGGCGCTGACCGGTGGCAGGTACTGCGTGACCTGGCCTTCGGGGTAGGCCTGGCGGACCTGCTTGAGCAGATCGTCGGCTGCCAGGGTGTGATGCCCGGCCGGTACGTTCAACAGGTTGCCGTACATCAATGGGTCGAGTTGCGGCTTGAACAGGTAAATGATGCCGGTCAGGGCCAGCATGACCATGAACGGCGCCACGAACAGCCCGGCATAAAAATGCCAGCGCCAGGCCAGGTTGTAGAAGTTCGGTTTCGGTAGGCTCATTGCAAAGCGCTCCGCAGGGCAAATTCGGTTCTTCAAATGGGGGCTGAACGATGCAATCGATGTGGGAGCGAGCCTGCTCGCGAAAGCAGACCAGCCAACAATGATGTGAATGACCATCACTTTCGCGAGCAGGCTCGCTCCCACAGTTTTTTATGTTTGCTTCGGCCAAGCTGTCAGGCGCTCATACCCGCATGCAGGACAGCCTTGGGCTGTCCCGCATGCGGGTGAGCAAGCGTCAGGCTTACGCGTCGAGGGGCGGTGCGCGGGTGCGGGCGCCAGGGAAGAGCGCCGGTCGGGCATGGCCCAGGCGCGGGAAAGGGCTCGTGTAGGTGCGGGTAAACGGTGTGGCGAAGACGGTGAACGTGTGGCCGCCAGGCAACGCGGGGCAGTTGAACAGCAGGCTGCAATAACCGCATTTCTCCCACAGCGCATGATGGTCGCTCTGGGGCGGGCAATCGTCATCTGCTGGCGCTTCGTGCGCCGACATGTCCATGCCCATCTCCATGTCCATGCCTATGGATACAGGCGTGGACATGGACATGCGCTGATCCATCGGCATCGACTGGGAAACCAGCGGGCCGATAAAAATCATCAGCATGGCGAACAGGCTGATCCAGCTACCGCGGGTCAGGCTCAATGGCTGACGGCGGTGCATGGAAAGGCTGGCGCGACGAAGTTGCATGGGCGGCTATGTCTATTGGGCGTGCATGTGCGTTTGGGTGCCGTCGGGGGCTTTTTTCTGCACCGTGACGTTCACCGTGACATCCCCGGCCTTTTCGAAATGCAAGGTCATGGGGAAACGTTTGCCGTCGCTGAGCAGGCTACGGTCCTTCAGGTCCAGCAGCATTACGTGGTACGCCATCGGTGCGAAGGTCACCGTTGCGCCTGGAGCGATAACTATGCCGTCCACCGGTTGCATTTTCATCAAGTCGTTTTGCATCACATGTTCATGGAGCTCGGCCTTGCCGGCGATGGGTGAGTCGACACTGAGCAGTTTATCCTCGGACCTGCCGCTGTTGTGGATAATGAAGTAGCCGGCGACGGTCGGCGCATTGGGCGGCAATTCCTGGGACCACGGGTGGGCGATCTCAAGCTCCCCGGCCTTGTACTGGTGAGCTTGGGCGAAGCCAACGGGAAGCAGCAGGGCGACCAACAGGATGAGTCTGTTCAACATGGCAATTCTCCGGAACGATTCAGGGCGCAGGTGGGTGCGGAAGAATCAGGCCAGAGGCGAGGCGCGGGGATTTAGACTGGGCCATTGTTGGCGTGGCGTGGGGCTGTCGAGCTTCGAATGGACGACATTGCGATGGGCCAGTTGCGCATCCAGATACAACTGCGGGGCGTGCCCGGCAATCGCCACCAACGGCGCCGGGCCTGAGCAGCACCAGCAATGCTGCATGGTCGAGTGAGGATCCTGTCGCGGCGTTCCCTGTTCGAACTTACCCAGGGAAATCGCCACCAGTTTTGTTCCGCCGGAAGAGCAGAAACTGCCCCAGAGCAATTGTTCGGTTGGCGTGTCGGCGGTCGTACCGCTGCCATTGGAAAGCGGCATGGCGAGCATGTTGAACAGCACTGCGAAGCAGGCGATCCAGGCAAATGCAAGCCGTTGTCGGGACATGGGGCAATCCGCTCGGTTGGGCGATCAGGTGGCCGGTATTTAGCCTGATCGGGAGGCAGAAGTAAAAAAGCCACGTGCGGTGTAGGGTCGCAGGGCTTTTGAGTAACAGTAGCAAAATATTTTCAGATGAGTGGTGCTGACAGGACAGGCTTGTAGGACTGTGCAGGTTTCTGTCAGGCCTACTGCCGCAGCCCCTGCAACACCTCATCCGCCGTCCCAAACTCCCGATCCACCTCCGGCAACACTGGCCGCTTCAGTACCAATACCGGCACTCCTCGCTCCCGCGCCACGTCCAGCTTCGGTTCAGTCGCGGTGCTGCCGCTGTTCTTGCTCACCAGCACATCGATCCGCCGCCGTTCGAACAGCTCACGCTCGCCCTCGATATGAAACGGCCCCCGGGCTCCAATCACTTCGCAGCGCTCATTGCCGGGGTAAACGTCCAACGCCCTCAAGGTCCAGAATTGCTCTGGCGGGATTTCATGCATGTGTTGCAGCGGCTCTCGGCCAAGGGTGAACAGAGGCCGGTGGAAGGGGCGCAGGGCTTGGATCAGTTCGGCCCAGTCGGCGACTTCGCGCCAGTCATCGCCGGCCCGGGGCTGCCAGGCCGGACGGCGCAGGGCCCAGCAGGGGATGGCACAGGCGTGGGCCGCATGGGCGGCGTTGTGGCTGATTTGGGCGGCGTAGGGGTGAGTTGCATCCAACAGCAGGTCGATGCCCTCGGCGCGGATGAATTGCGCCAATCCTGCGGCGCCGCCATAGCCGCCGACGCGCACCTGGCAGGTCAGGTCGGTGGGGATGCGGCCGATGCCGGCCAAGCTGTAGATGTGCTGGGGGCCAAGCGTGCGGGCGATGGCCAGGGCTTCGGTGACGCCACCGAGGAGCAGGATGCGTTTCATTTCAAGGCTCTTTATGACAAGGCTCCCGCGTGACCGACGATCCCACCCTGACGGTCGATGGCGAAGACTTCGACCTGGACCTGGGCCGGCACCACGCTGCGGGCGAACGCCAGCGCGTGCTCGCACACTGCATCGCCGAGGGCGATGCCGGCGGCGCTGGCCATTGCCAGGGCTTGCTGGCTGGTATTGGCTTGCCGGATGCCCTGTTGCAAAACCTCATCGGCGCCGAGGGCGGCGGCCCATTCGGCCAGTTGTGGCAGGTCGATGCTCGAATGGCGGCTGTGCAGGTCCATGTGGCCGGCGGCAAGTTTGCTGATCTTGCCAAAGCCGCCGCAGAGGCTGAGTTTTTCCACGGGTACCTTGCGCACATGCTTGAGCACGGCGCCGACGAAATCGCCCATTTCGATCAGGGCGATTTCCGGCAGATTATAGACCCGGCGCATGGTGTCTTCGCTGGCGTTGCCGGTGCAGGCGGCGATGTGCAGGTAGCCGTTGGTTTTCGCCACATCGATGCCCTGGTGGATCGAGGCGATGTAGGCCGCGCAGGAAAAGGGCCGGACGATGCCGCTGGTGCCAAGGATCGACAGGCCGCCGAGAATGCCCAGTCGCGGGTTCATGGTTTTCAGCGCCAAGGCTTCGCCACCCTCGACATTGACCGTGACTTCGAAGCCACCGGCGTAGCCGCTTTCCTCGGCCAGCCGGCCCAGGTGATCGTTGATCATCTGGCGTGGCACCGGGTTGATTGCCGGCTCACCGACGCCCAGCACCAGCCCCGGTCGCGTCACCGTGCCCACGCCGCGACCGGCGACGAAGCGCACGCCGGGTTCGGCTACCAAGCGCACTTGGGAAAACAGCAGGGCGCCGTGGGTTACGTCCGGGTCATCGCCAGCGTCCTTGATCGTCCCGGCCTCGGCGCCTTGCTCGGTCAATCGGCAGAACTCCAGGCGCATCTGCACCTGCTTGCCCTTGGGCAAGACGATTTCCACGGCGTCGGCCTCGGTGCCGCGCAACAACAAGCGGGCCGCCGCCAGGCTGGTGGCGGTGGCGCAACTGCCGGTGGTCAGGCCGCTACGCAGGGGGGCGGGTTGTTCGGCGGTTTCGTCACGCATCGAGGGGCTTCGTCAGGTCCAGCAAGGTAATCGGCAGCGCCTGGCGCCAGGTGTCGAACTCACCCAACGGCTGCGCCTGGGCAATGTGGATGCGGGTCAGCTCACCGCCATGGCGTTCGCGCCAGCCCATGAGGGTCATTTCGCTCTGCAGGGTCACGGCGTTGGCGACGAGCCGCCCGCCGGGCTTGAGGTGGGCCCAGCAGGTGTCGAGTACGCCTTCGCGGGTGACGCCGCCGCCGATGAATACCGCGTCCGGCCGCTCCAGGTTTTCCAACGCTTGCGGGGCGCTGCCGCGAATCAATTGCAGGCCCGGCACGCCGAGTGTGTCGCGGTTGCGTTCGATCAAGCCTTGGCGGCCCTCGTCGACTTCGATGGCCAGGGCCCGGCAACTGGGGTGGGTGCGCATCCATTCGATGCCGATGGAGCCGCTCCCGGCACCGACATCCCACAGCAATTCACCAGGCGTGGGGGCGAGGCGGGCGAGGGTGATGGCGCGCACGTCGCGCTTGGTCAATTGGCCGTCATGTTCGAACGCGGTGTCCGGCAAACCGGCCAGGCGTGACAGGCGCTGTGTCGATGGTTCGGCCCGGCATTCGATGGCGATCAGGTTCAGGTCGGCGACGGTTTCATCGGACCATTGCGCGGCGCAACCGTCGATCCGGCGTTCTGCCGCACCGCCGAGATGCTCCAGCACAGTCATGGCGCTCGGGCCGAAGCCGCGCTCGCGCAGCAAGGTCGCCACCGCGCCGGGGCTGTGGCGATCATTGCTCAGCAGCAACAGCCTCACGCCTGTGGATAAATACCCATTGAGCACCGCCAGGGGGCGCGCCACCAGCGACAGCGGGACCACGTCCTGCAGCGGCCAGCCCATGCGCGCCGCCGCCAGCGAACAAGAGGACGGCGCGGGGATGACCAGCATCTGATCACCCGGCACTTGTTTCGCCAGGCTGGCGCCCACGCCATAGAACATCGGATCGCCGCTGGCCAGCACGCACACTGCTTCGCCCTTTCGAGCCAGCAGCGGCTCCAGGGAGAACGGGCTGGGCCATAGCTCCCTTTCGCCGCGAATACACAGTGGCAACAGTTCCAACTGACGAGCGCTGCCCAGAATCCGCGGCGCCCGCAGCAATGCATGGCGAGCCGTTCGGCCCAGGCCCTTGAAGCCATCTTCACCGATGCCCACTACAGTCAGCCAGGGGGTCATCTCTGTTCCTCGAATAAATGGGGTTGTTCGGCGCACTGGTTGCGTCCGCGAACCGGGCCGCCATCATACCGCGCCCTGGCGGATCAGGCGTGGACCATCCCTCGTGGGAGCGAGCCTGCTCGCGATGCCGGCGTCACATTCAACACTCATTTTTTCAGGCACACCGCTATCGCGAGCAAGCTCGCTCCCAAGTGTTCGCCTTTACTGAACAGCATTGCTCCCACAGTGGGATGTGTGATGGATACAGGATTTGTGTATGCACGATCGGCAATCCGACCAGCAAGCTTTTCATGACCCCAGGCAAAGCAGGCATAATGGCGGCCTTTCGCCGATGCGGCGCTCCTACTTGCCGGTTATAACTTGAACGAACGTCCGTCCCGCCACGTCATACGCCCCTCGGGTTGCCCCGGGTTGCTGCGTGTCGTCCAGGCGCTGGACGGTGGGATCTGTCGGATCAAGCTCGATGGCGGTTCGATCCAGGCGGACCAGGCCGAGGCCGTGGCATTGGTGGCCGAGCGGTTCGCCGGCGGTGTGATCGAGGCGACCAACCGAGCCAACCTGCAAGTTCGTGGGATCGGCCCCGAGCGCGACGCGCTGATCGAGTCTTTGCTGGCTGCTGGGCTTGGCCCTCGCAATCCGGCCGGCGATGACGTGCGCAATCTCATGCTCAGCCCCTCGGCCGGCATCGATCGGCGGATGCTCATCGACACTCGCCCATTGGCCGAACAGATCCTCACTACGTTGCAAACCCACGAACGTTTCCATGAACTGTCGGCCAAGTTCGCCGTGCAACTGGACGGTGCAGAAGCACTGGCGATGCTGGAACATCACCACGACCTGTGGTTGTCGGCGTTGGTACGCGATGGTGAGCCCTGGCTGGCCTTCGGCTTCGCTGGCGTCCCGCTGGACGAGCCGGCGGGACGGGTACCCCTGGCCGAAGGGCACGCCTTGGTGGTGGCGGTACTTGAGCTGTTCCTCGACCTGGCCCGCCCCGACCAGAACCGCATGCGTGAGTTGCTGGCTGAACTCTCCGCGGATGAATTCGTCACGCTTTTGGCCCGCCGGGTACCGCTGCAACCCTGCCCGGATTGGCGGCGGGTTGCTTCGACTGATGGCTTGCACATCGGTATTCATCCCCAGCAAGACGAGGGCGTTTTCGTTGGCGCCGCGGTTCCCCTGGGCCGGCTCGATGCCGCCATGCTGCGCGGCGCGGCGCGGCTGGCGCGGGAGAAGGGCGACGGCAGCCTTCGTTTCACCCCTTGGCAAAGCCTGTTGCTGCCTAACGTTCGCGCCGATAACGCCGCCGGTGTACTGGCGCGGCTTCAGGCGCTGGGCCTGTTGGTTTCGGTCGATCAGCCCCTGGCGCAGCTCATCGCGTGCACCGGGTCCAGTGGCTGCGCCAAGGCCATGGCCGACACCAAGGCCGACGCTCACCAATTGGCGGAGCGGCTGCACCGCCGTGGCCAGGCGCTGAGCATTCATTTGTCCGGTTGCCCGCGTTCCTGCGCGGCGGCCCATATCGCGCCCGTCACCTTGTTGGCGGTCGCCCCCGGTCGTTATGACCTGTATTTTCGCGATGCGACGCTGCCGGGTTTCGGCGCGTTGCAGGCGCATAATCTGACTATCGAAGCGCTCGACCACTGGCTCGACGCTCATCCCCGGAGCCCCCTTGATGCTTGATTACATCCGCGACGGTCAGGAGATCTATCGCAACTCCTTCGCGATCATCCGCGCCGAGGCCAACCTGGCGCGCATACCGGCCGATCTGGAAAAACTCGCGGTGCGGGTGATCCACGCTTGCGGCATGGTCGAGGCGGTCGATGGCCTGCAGTTTTCCGAGGGCGCGGGCACGGCCGGTCGCCAGGCGCTGGCGGCCGGCGCGCCGATCCTGTGCGACGCGCGGATGGTTTCCGAGGGCGTGACGCGGGCTCGCCTGCCGGCTAACAATCCGGTGATCTGCACCTTGCGCGACGAGCGCGTGCCGGCGTTGGCCCTGGAGCTGGGCAACACCCGCTCGGCGGCGGCCCTTGAGCTGTGGCGTCCACACCTGGAAGGCAGCGTCGTGGTCATCGGCAATGCTCCAACGGCACTCTTCTACCTGCTGGAAATGCTCGACGCCGGGGCGCTCAAACCGGCCCTGATCCTCGGCTTTCCGGTGGGGTTTGTCGGCGCCGCCGAATCCAAGGCGGCGCTGGCGGCCAACAGCCGGGGCGTGCCGTTCGTGATCATGCAAGGGCGGCTCGGCGGCAGCGCCATGGCCGCCGCCGCCGTCAACGCCCTCGCCACGGAGGTGGAATGATGCAGCAGCCTGGACGCCTGATCGGCCTCGGCGTAGGGCCCGGTGACCCCGAACTGATCACGGTCAAAGCCTTGCGCCTGCTGCGCGAATCGCCCGTGGTGGCGTACTTCGTCGCCAAGGGCAAGAAGGGCAACGCTTTCGGCATCATCGAGGCCCATTTGCAGGACGCGCAAACGTTGCTGCCGCTGGTCTATCCAGTCACCACCGAGGTGCTGCCAGCGCCGCTGTCCTATGAAGAGGTGATCGCCGACTTCTACGACACCGCCGCCGAACAGTTGGCCGTACACCTGCACGCCGGTCGCGACGTGGCGGTCATCTGCGAGGGCGACCCGTTCTTCTACGGCTCCTACATGTACCTGCACGATCGGCTGGCCGAGCGTTATGTCGCCGAAGTCATCCCGGGCGTGTGCTCGATGCTCGGTGGTGCCTCGGTGCTCGGCGCGCCGCTGGTCTATCGCAACCAGAGCTTGTCGGTGCTTTCGGGGGTATTGCCCCACGAGGAACTCAAGCGCCGGCTGGCCGACGCCGACGCGGCGGTCATCATGAAGCTGGGACGCAACTTCCCCAAGGTTCGACAGGTGTTGCAGGAGCTGGATCTGGATGGGCGGGCGTTGTATGTGGAGCGAGCTACCATGGCCAACCAGAAAATCGTCCCGCTGGATGAAGTCGAGCCGATGTCCTCGCCGTATTTCTCGCTGATCATCGTCCCTGGCGAACGGTGGCAGGGATGACGGCAAAAGCTCCTGCCATTGTCATTCTCGGCACCGGCAGCCTGGCAACGGCCCGGCGAATCCAGCAGCGTTATCCCGAGGCTTTGATCCATGGCCTGGCGGGCCGGGTCGAGGGTAGCGATCGGCCATACGCCGAGTTTGGCGCGACGTTGCGCCAGCTCTATCAGGAGGATTCGCCGATCATCGCGCTATGCGCGGCTGGCATTGTCATCCGCACGCTGGCGCCGCTGTTGCTGGAGAAGGGCGTCGAGCCGCCGGTGCTCGCGGTGGCCGAGGATGGCAGCGCCGTGGTGCCGTTACTGGGCGGCCTGGGTGGCGTGAACGTCATGGCCCGCGAGATTGCCGGGGCGCTCCAAGTCGCGCCGGCCATCACCACCAGCGGCGAATTGCGTTTCGGCACATGCCTGCTTAATCCGCCAGGCGGCTACAGCCTTGGCGACCTGGAGCAAGGCAAGCGCTTCGTGTCCGACCTGTTGGCCGGTGAGCCGGTGCGGATCGAGGGCTCGGCGCCGTGGCTGGACCAGGCGCAGTTGCCACAGAATGCACAGGCGCGGCTGGCGATTCGTGTCGACAGTGCCGCGGGCGTGCCGGCGGCGGATGAGTTGCGCATCTATCCGCGCAACGTCGTGATCGCGGTGAGCGCCGGCGCGTCAGACGATTCCACCGCCATTGTCCAAGCGCTGGCCCAGGCGGGGCTTGCAATGCAGTCACTGGCCTGCCTGTTGGCGGCGGACAGCGACATGGCGCGCCCGCAATTGCAGCAAGCCGCTTCGGCCTTGGGCGTACCGCTGCGATTCGCCGCGCCCGACGGCAGCGTCGCGCAGTGGCTGACCGGTGCCTTGGGGCAGCCGGTATCGATTCAGACCACGGGCAATATCGCCATTGCCGTGGCCGCACAACCCGTCGATCCGCAACGGATCGGCCGCGCGCGCGGACGTCTGGCGGTGATCGGTCTTGGCCCTGGCGCGGCCGAGCTGATGGTGCCGGCCGTGCGCGCCGAACTTGACCGCGCCACCGACGTGCTGGGGTATGAAACCTATGTGCGCATGGCCGGCCCTTTCCGTGCCGACCAGGTGCAGCATTGCACCGACAATCGTGAAGAGATGCAGCGCGCCCGGCACGCCTTTGAACTGGCTGCCCAGGGGCGATCGGTGGTGGTGGTGTCTTCGGGCGACCCTGGCGTATTCGCCATGGCGGCGGCGGTGCTCGAAGCGTTGCATGAATCCAGTGACCCGGGCTGGCATAACGTCGACTTGCAAATCCTGCCGGGCGTGTCGGCCTCCCTGGCCACCGCCGCCCAGGCCGGCGCGCCGCTGGGGCACGATTTCTGCGTGATGTCGCTGTCGGACAACCTCAAGCCCTGGTCAATTATCGAGAAGCGCCTGGCCCTGGCGGCGGAAGCCGACCTGGCCCTGGCGTTCTACAATCCGATTTCCCGTTCTCGCCCATGGCAACTGGGCCGTGCGCTTGAGATCTTGGCAGAACACCGCGCACCGGATACTCCGGTGGTCTTGGGGCGCGACATAGGCCGTCCCGGCCAGACATTGCGTGTTACGACACTGGGGCAGTTGACCCCGGAGCAGGTCGATATGCGCACGATGGTGCTCGTGGGTTCTTCCACGACCTGTGTCTTCCCTCGTGCCGAGGGTGGAAACTGGGTCTACACCCCACGGTGGTACGGCGATAAACCGCTCTGAATAAATCTGGCGGCCCGTTCGGGTCGCTGTCTTTAAGTTACCCTACTTTTTTTGAGTCTCGACCGATTAGTTGAGGCGAGTTAATTCAGGATAGTTGTCAGGTGTTGTTTGACGGTATTCGGCTGCCTCGCGGTGAAGTGTAACTGTTTAATGGTTTTATCTTGAATGATGATTGACGGAGCGATTGGTTGAGGTTCGCCCGGGTGACGGTTATGTTTGTGTCGTCAAATGTGAATTGTTCTATTGTTTATTAAAAGTATGCGCGAGTGCAGGGAAGTGCTCGATTAAAACAATGCCCGCCCCGTCGGGCTGTTATATCAAATGGAATTGCCGTTTTATGAAACGATTCAAGGATTCACCCGTGAGGGATTACGCCACTTTCGACAAGTTGGTGGCGCGCGATGCGCTAGAGCGAATATTGACGCCTTATACAGGTACCGAAGGATACGACGCAGCGCTTAGATACTATGACAGCTGTGTCAAAACGCGAGATACGCCTGAAATGCTAACGCCTTTGGCGTTGCTGAAAAGAACCTTGGAGTCGCTTCAGGGGCAAAGCAGGCGTAGGCGTGCGTCAGAATCGTCTTCGGACCCGGCCAGCGAGGATATGGGCCTGAGGCGTAGTCACCGCAGGGTAGAAAGTTACGAAACGCGCCTGTCCAACCGTATTGAGTTAATGAAACAACCCGTCAGCGAAGTGCCACGAAAACTGCATTTTGTTTGGCTTGGCGGAGGCTTGGGCGACATTCAGCTGGATTACCTTCGCCTGTGGAAACAGGTAATGCCCAAAGATTTCACCGTGAATGTCTGGCATGACCCGGATGGGCTATTGGTACACGAAACTACGCGCATTATCGTTGAGGCGGCGAAGGCTGATACATGGGGTGGCGAAGAGCAGTCGGCGGCGTCTGGCGATGATCTGGCCACTCGCTACGAGATGAGAGTGACGGCGTTGAAGCGCCAGATGTCAATGCACATTGACCGAGCTATCAAACGGGGTAAGCGTGCGGACGAAGCACGCATCGACTTGTTGGTTCGCGGATATGAACGCGATGAAAGTGTTCTGCGCGCACTGAAGAATAAGAACGCTCATGTCATGCACGGTTTGAGCGACGAAGGCATGCAACTGCGCGACGTCCGTGAGCTTCAGGCTTTCCCTCGTCTGAGGGATTTTTATCATCGTGAAATGTCCTTGCGCGGTAACCTCGCGGCAGCCTCGGACATTGTGCGGATGCTGGTTGTGCATGACGAAGGTGGTATCTACAGCGATGTGGACTTCTTGCCGCCCTTTGTCCAAGGCGTGGCGGGCGTTGATATCAACCGTCTGGAGAAGCATCCACGGCTGGGCGCGTTGCAGTTGTTGCTCAACAATAATCCCGATTGGATGCCGGGTCGCCAGGCGCTGGCCGATCGATACAAGGACTACACCGCTGCCATCCCTGAAGAGCATCGCGGGGCGTTGGAACAATTTGCAAAAACTACCCCGTCGTTGAAGCAAGTGTTTGCTCCGTTCACGGATGACCGCGCGCGTGCCGACAGTTTGCGCCTGGCCCAAATCGAAGGGGGGGAATCCAATGCCTTGATTGTCAGCCATCCGGGGTCGGCTGCGGTCAATGCCATTATCGAGCGCTTCGAGATTCATCATCAGGCACTGCTCGCTGTTGAGCGCGAAGCCCGCAAAAATAATATCGATTTCCATGAGGCCAACCGCATCTTGAATCTTGCGGAGCGAGTCCTCAAGGTTGAATTCGATATCGTCGAGGAAAAGGTCAGCACTGAAGATAACCATGCCTTGAGGCTTCGCGTGGCAATAATGGACTATTTCAGTGACGGTTTACGTCCCCAGGCCCAGGGTTCGATATTCCTGACGGGGCCGGGCGCTGTGCGGGCGGGGCTGATGGAGTATGGGAGCAGATTTCTCACGCCACATGGGGCTCAAGCGCTACGCAAATCCATTCGGTTGAAGACGGGTTTCAACAACAATACGGAGGAAGAGCAGGACCATTCATGGAAGGAAAACATCGAAGACATGGACGCCTGGTTCGCAGCCGAAAGAGCTCGCTGGACGGAAGGCCGGATGCAAGCCCGCTACACCGCGAACCTGGCGGAACTGCTCAAGCCATACAGTATCGAGTTCGAGGAAGGCTGGCCGTTGATCGAGGGGCGCCATGTGCTTTCCACCGACGTGCTACAGCCACTCGCCGATGAGTTGGGTGAGCCCTTCATCACCGCGATGAGTCAGGGCCACACCGGTGAGGTGGTATTCGATGAGGTCATTCCCCTGGGGTTCGATGACCGCCAATCCATTCGTGCCCAAAGCAACGGAAAACTCATGCCAGCGCCACCGCGCGAACAGCGGGTGCAACCGTTATCCATTGGGCAACTCTTGAACGAGATGGCTGGCGGGCATCTTGACGTTCTCCAGTTGGGACCGCTGCAACGCGTTCAGGTTGGGGCATTGATCGGTTTGAAGAGGCTGGACAATGCCAGTTTCGACGCGGCTCGCCCGCAGTTGGAAAACCTGCTCAATGATTTCAAGAAACCCGGAACCCTGAACCGTTACACAGCAATCGAGCGCGCGTTATATGCGCATCAGGCCCCGGCGTTCCTGGCAGGGATTGAAAGTGCGGTGAACGGTGCTCCCCGGCATGACGAAACCGCGTTGGGGCTGAGGAGGTCCCTGCTCGAAAAGCCGTTGACGTTACGTCAGTGGGGTCAATACGTAGAGCGCGTCCAGCAGGCGGCGATGCATGAATACCGGAGCCAGATAGTCAGGCGGTTGAACACTGTTCTGTTTGCCGTTGACCCGAACGCTTTCAGGTCCGTACCACAGGACCTACTGTTCCAGGGCCCGGGTGATCGCGTAGCTGGGCGTTGCTACCCATTGTCCCTGGCCATGGCGGCTGCTTTTTCTCAGGGGGCGGATGCCATTCGGACCCTGTGTAATCGATTCGAGCTGGCGATCGCGGCATCTGACGAGGGGGACTCGCCTGATTTCATGAGCAGCCTGGAATCGTTGCGTGAGATGAAAGTGGACAACGTGGGTAATGCCCTCGAACGCGCTGATCTGGGTGAGGTCGTGCATATTCTGCAGAGCAAGACGGCCAGTACATTGATGCTCAATTCAGATAATCACGTCATGCTTGCCGCAAAGACTATCGAAGGCGGACACGAAACCTACCACTTCTACGATCCGAATTTTGGCGTGTTCGATTATCAGGACGCCACGGGTTTTACGAAGGCGCTGGAAGAATTTTTTATCACCCAGGGGATGGCCGCCCAGTACGGCGCATATGGCGAAGAGACTCGTCCTTCGTTTGACTTGATCGAGCTGGATGGCAGCCGGGTGGCAAAGGAGGTATTACCCAATACGGTACGGGTTTCGCAGTTGTTGCAACCCGACGCCTTACGAGGCCAGTCGCAACGCTCTGTCAGGACGCGGATCGCCAGCGCCCGGGGACAATCGCTCCAGGACAATCCGCGACTTGGCAGCTGCTTGCTGGCCTTGGATGGCCATTGGTGGGCGCAACAGATCGCTGACGCGACAACGCGTTTGCAACAGACGAGTGAGTCTGCCTCAAGCCTCGTACCGCTGTTCGACACTCTGGAGGGTGATCCGGACGGGACGTACCGGATAACCATGGTCGATCCGGCCGATCCAGGGCATCCGGTACAGATCAAGACCGATGACCATCGTCTCCTGCGCATAAAAAACCACCTTTCGGAACGTTTCTCGACGTTGGCCAACCAGCCCACCGCCACGGACGATGCCCATGCGGTGGGCGGCGTTCATACGTTGAACGCCGGTTTCGCCATCCAGGCGTTGATGAACGCGCTGAGGGGACGGGAAGGGGCCGACCGTCCCCTCACCCTGGCGGTGCGATTGCATGCCTATGTCAATTACGCGCAAATGGTCCATGGCACTGTGGCCGACGTCGCCGGGCTGGTCGGCCTGGTTCGCAAAGCGTTGGATGAAGAGAAACTGATCGCTAGCACCGTTGCGCCGGTGGTCAAGGCCTCCGTGGGCGCCACTATGAGCGAAGCGACGGGGGGGTTGCTGCAACTGGCGAATGTCGGGTTCGACATCTACCAATTAGCGACCGCGCATAACGATGTTGAACGCGCGCAGTTTGGCACCCAACTGGCTTTCGATTCGGGTGGCCTTGCATTGTCGGCGGGAGCCCTGATGGCTGGCGCCACGACCGGGGCGTTCCTCGGCAGCGCTTCCGTGTTGCTGGCGGGGCTGGGCGTCGGAGTCGCCGCACTAGCCCAAGGGTTTGCCATTATTGCCGAGGAAGCCAAGCAGGTCGGGTTGTTTTTCGATGAGGTGGCAAAAGCCCATTTGAACGCCTATCGGCTCGATGCGGCTCATGGCGCCTGGAAGCCACGCCCGTCGCTGATCATCGACGCCGTGAATCTGGCCGAGGGAACCCTGAACCTGGGCAGTCCCAAGCTGTATCCCTTGAACGATCATTTTGGCGTGCCATCGTTTTCGACCGACCGCGGCCAGCCGATCGATATCCGCGGGGAGCTGGACTTGCCGTCTCGAGTCAGCTTCACGCCGGCCGCCGGCCAAGCCATCGTCTTGCCGTGCATTCCGCAGACCTGTTACCGCTACGAATACAAGGCTCTGCCTTTTGCGAATTGGCGCCATGACACCGGTTTCGACACGGCGCGACGCCTGGAGAAAAGAAAGGCGAACGGCGAATGGCTGTTCCTTTTTTCCTTTTATTCGTTTCCCAGTGACTACATCCTCCATCGTCTTTTCGAGCCGGACTATAGTTCAACCACGATCGATGTAGTGCTGGATGATACCGATCGTTCGCTGGTGATCCCCGAGCTTCCGCCGATCTGGCACAAATTGATCACTTATCGCATCCAGGGCGCCGGCAAGCGGTGTGCGGTGCTGATCAACCCAGGTGTGAAGCTGGCTCTCGGTACAACGCAACCAGGTCATTCGACCTGGATACTGGACGCTCCCTGGGCCGAGGAAAGCGATATCAAGTTTCCATCCACGGAAAGTCTGGCCATTGGTGACGTTGAGGTGACATTCACTGCAACTGGGCGCCATGAGGTTTTGTTGCGGACCGCCCAAGGAAAAGTGTTCCAGGTAGACCGAGGCTCTCGCCAGCTCAATGTTGTCCTGGAAGTGGTGCCGGAGTGCCAGGGTCAGCAGGCACTGCAGGAACATTTCAAGGCCTTGAACCAACAGCACCGGCTGACGGCACCGTACACGCCGGTTCGTCAATACCTGATTCCGTTCGAAGACCCGAAACCCCCGCGACACGTTACGGCTTGGTACGACTCGAAAGAGGACCGTTTCCTCTACATGCGCAATGAAATCATAGGTGACGAACCGACATCGCTTGGGGCGGTGGTAAATGGTTGTGCCTGGTTCTATGACACGAAGGATGTGAGGATCTGGCAAGTCGACGCTAAGACAGGGCTGTTGATCCGACACTATTGGTTGTGGGGTTCAATAAGCGTAAAGGCGGTGATCAAGAGTGTCGAGGCAGACGCACAGGGGATCATCCATATCGTGCAGCAGATTACCCGCAAGGATGGCAGCACCGATGTTCTGGCTTATGTCATCCAGGATGAGAGACTGCTGCTGACTTCGATCACACGAGGTTTGGACCCCAATCTGGAAGCACTTCTGGGGAGCAGCGAAACCCTTCGCGACTGGTCGCAAGTGCTTACGGATGGTTTTGAATATTCGTCGTCGTTCGGAGGGATGCACACCTTCGAAACTGTCACCTGGCAACCGGCTCCCTTTGTATCGATCTGTTGGAAGCTGGACGATGCAGACAGGGATATGGCGTGGGTGCGCTGGAGCGATAACCTGATCATTCGTCCCGTGCCGCCACCCAAGCATTACCGCGGCTGGCGTGACACGATCAAGGACGGGACCGAGCTGACCCTGTTGAGCCTGGCAGACGAAATCGATGCATTCATGATTTTCGACCGCCAATACCAGACGCTGTGTCGTCGCCAGCGCACCCTCGTCGATGGCAAAGCAGTTTGGTCCGATAGATGGCAGCAGAGGGGGAGCGTCGAGGATTTCGTCGCCACGGACAACGGGTACGCGGCCATGAGGACCGACGGCTTGTTCTTCAACCTGACCCGCCAGGGAGACCTTCGGTTTGGGGGCATAAACGAACATTGGTTCAAGGCGCCGCCGCAGAAACAACAGCATTGGTGGCCTGCCCTGGAGTCACTCGCCCGCAAGCAAAACAAAGATCGTTTCGACCTTCTGGGGCTGGTCGCTCCCGACGGCAAGACGAGGTTGTACGCCTGGTACATCGACAACAGGCTGCTGCTGGCTAAACCGGAGCACGCGACCGTCCTTCGTCTTTTGAACGTCACCCCGGATGGCGAGGCGGCCTGGTTGTTCGATATGTCCAATGGCGAGGTCCTTCGCCAGGCCCTGATCGATCATGAACAGGTGGAGCGCGCGTTCGGTCAAGGTTCGCAGTTGCTCCAGGCTGACGTGTTGGCTCCTGCGAAACGTGAGTGGGCGCCCTGGAAGTTCGTCAACCTGACGGTCGACGGACCGGGATTGCGTGGTGTCACCGAGGAGGGCCTGGTGATCATGCTGCGAGATCCTGGACACGCTTTGCTCACCGGAGTCACCCGTGAGTGGGTGGTCACCCAGGGCGGGCGAGAGCAAGAAGCGCTTGAGCGATTGGCGAGGTCCGTCGCCCATAGCGCCCTGTTGACGGTGGAAGTGCCTGATGGCCTGGCGTGGTTCGTCGCCGATACCGGGCGCATGATCCGGGTGCCCAGGGTTACCTTCGCGCAAGGATTCGAGGTGCTTGGAACCCAGCACCAGACCAACGTGTTACTTCGCGAAAACAAGGATGGGAAACTGCTGACATACCCCCGCGAAGGGGATGCGGGACCGCTCAGCTATGTTCAGCGTGAGGGCGAGGTGCTGGTTGTCCAGAGCGCCGAAACGAAGGTTGATGATCTGCCCGCGCTGCTTCCAGACGATGTCACAACCTTGGTCCTGCGCATGGGCGAAGGTGCGGTGACTTACCGACTTCCACCGTCCATCTGGTGGCAAGTCCAGTCGGTCATCCTTGACTGCCGGCCTTCGTTGCCCGACAAGGCAACCGTTCCCGGCACGTTGGTCTGGGACCTCAAGGAGCCTGAGCAACTACAGTTGAGCATTGTCGATGAACACCTGGTGATTTTTGATCCGAACAGCGGACGCAGTGTGATTTGTCGT
The DNA here is from genome assembly GCF_052660185.1 of Pseudomonas sp. E102. Classification (NCBI taxonomy): domain Bacteria; kingdom Pseudomonadati; phylum Pseudomonadota; class Gammaproteobacteria; order Pseudomonadales; family Pseudomonadaceae; genus Pseudomonas; species Pseudomonas sp. E102. The sequence continues at coordinate 4,222,904 of NZ_CP084025.1, read as the reverse complement.
GAGGTGTTTGCCACCGATGTCAGCTTGCGTGGCAATGTGCGGTTCAGTTTCGACGGGGCTCGTTACTATGCCGTTTCGACATGGGTGACGCAGGTGGGCGCTTTGTCGGGTAGCCAGAGCATCACGCTAAAGGAGTTGCTGGAAACATCGGCGGCGAGGGAAGTCGATTTGGCGGGTTGATCCCTGGCTAAATCGAGCGGTAAGAAGAAGGGCTGCGCATGTGATCCATTAGCAGCCCTTTTTAATGGGCGCTAAACGGATAGCGCCCCCTTGAGTTCCGTTACTGGCCGCTTATGCGGCGATTGCTTCGTAGGGAAAATCGTCTCATGACTTGCTCGTCAAGTTTCTTCCGGATTAATTCCCTTCGTGTGTCCAGCGTGCTTCTGTCAAGTCTCAAGTACGCTTTGCGTTGGATCACTCGGGCAGTGCGGTTTTCCCAGTTCCAGAACAAAAAACTGCTTCTTTTTACATTTACGCTCAGTTCGAGCTTAAACAGAGCGATATGCAGGTTGCCTTGTGAGTCGTACCGGGCCGGGACGATTTGAAATGACTCGCCCTGGAGCGTTTCCGTATCGAACGATAACAGGGCAGGACTGTTGGCCTTGAAGGTGTCCAATGTATCGATCATCGCATTCGCTTGCCGTGAATCACGCATGGCGTCGGCGCTTCGTACCAGGAACTCTGCCACGGAACCGGATAAAGAGTGTTGTGTGCTTTCGATGATAGACCCGTCATAAAGCCCCCAGCCGAGAAAATTCAGTGTGTTGACATATTCGCCAAACCAATCGCGGGGGTTGGCGTGACGGAGATAGCCGAGGTCGGCCGATAGGGTGGCTATATTGGTGCAGTCTGCAATGTCGTCGTGGTCTTGTAGGGAAAGTGCCCCGATATATGAGAACAGATTCGGGCCCGTTACGAGTCCGGTTAATGGTTTGTCGGCCATGACAAAAATTTCCTTCATTAGAGAGGGTGGGTTAGTTGAAGGGCTACTATCGCAGAGTGTTTATAAAGGTAGGAATGATAGTTGTCGTCTAAATATGTTTTTGGCGGTGGTAGGGGTGGTGCGACATATATCGTATTTGCTTTTTGATTGTGAGTTTGGTTGTGCGTGGTTTAGATTGTTTTTTGTCCGCAGGAGCGGTCAGTCATTAAAAAAGGAAAGTAGTATGGAAAAGTTTGATAGTGTCGTTAGCGTTGCGCAAAGTTTGGAGTTGGTGAGTGCTCGCATCAATAGGCGGAAGGCGTTGGTTGATACCGGGCGGCGTACGCGCAGGTCCGTTATGCAGACAGTGCAGGATAATCCCAACAAGGAAATGGATGCCTTGATGCTCGGGATGCACTTTTGGGTTATGGCAATAATATGTCGCTCAATAACATGGCGATCATGGAGAACCTGATCACCATGTCAATCATGGAGGCCAACTATGAGGTGCCTGGCGGCAAGAATACTCATGGCTGGTATGAGGCTTTCATTCGATGCTTGCAGGATCTTGGCTGCTTTGTGGCCGATGACGGCTACTCGCGCTATTCCGAAAATTCGCTACAGGTGGATATGGACAATGTCATCAGCGACATCGTCAAAGGAGTTATCGATGGCGTGAAAGCCAGCCTACCGGCGGCAACGGTACTTGGTGCGGTGGTCAGTACGACAATTGATGGTTTGAAGCAGGACAAGGAGACCATTGACCTATTCAATACCCAAGTCAAGTCCGCCGATGGTGCGCGCCTGTCTGTCCTTCCTTGTGAGCAGTTACCCAACGGTATTCTCATCGCATCCTCCAGTTCGATAAAACAGACCGGCTCCTCAAGTAACGGTGGCGTTCTTTTCGTGAACTGGCGTGCGTCGGCACGGGATATCTTCCGGGGCAAATCGTTCGTGACCTTCAACCCGGAACGTTACGAGGCACTCAGGAACGATATTGAAGGGTATTTGGGCAAGCATCGCAGGGAAGTTCTTAGTAAACGCTTCAGCCGCCGCAAGAGCAGCTAATTCCTTTCTCGGCCAAGGTCACGGCACCAGATAGCCTCTCACCCCGGTAAAAATGATCTGGGCCGCCAGCGCACAGACAAACAACCCCATCAGCCGGCTGACAATCTGCAAGCCCTGGTCGCCGAGGATTCGCTCGATGCGGCTGGACAGGTAGAGCACCACGCCGACGGTGAAGCTGGCCAGGGCGATGCTGATGATCGCCATGAGCTTGTCGTCCCAGTGCGGCTGGCTTACGCCCATCACCAGCAGGGCGCCGATGGTGCCGGGGCCGACGGTCAACGGAATGGTCAGCGGGACGATGGTCACGTCCTGCTGAACATTATCGGTTTGTACCGCCGACTTGCCCTGGGCCATGCCCAAGGCCGAAATGAACAAGACGCTGCCGGCGCCGATACGGAACGCATCCACCGTGATGCCGAACACGCTGAAGATCACCCTGCCAAACAAATACAGCAACACGCTGGAAACCAGCGTTGCGGTCGCGACTTTCCAGGCCAGGCGACGCTGTTCCTTGCGGGAATAGCCGCGTGTCAGGCTGATAAAACACGACAGCACGAAAAAGGGGCTGTAGAGCACCAACATTTTCAGGTAAACGCTGAACAGCACATGGAGCATGGTCAAGGCTCGTGACAGAGGAAGACGACGGGAGTCTATCAGGCGATTTGACGCCTGTCGGCTCAGGACGTATGCGCTGTATTGTTTTGCTGATCGCGCTGTGCCACCCAGTGTTCGATCAGCTCACGCAACTGCGACAGTTCCACCGGCTTGGCCATGTGCCCGTCCATGCCCGCCTGGCGAGCGCGCTCCTTGTGTTCGGCGAGGATATGCGCGGTGAGCGCCACCACTGGCGTGCGGGTGCGCTGGTTTCCGACTTCCCAGGCGCGTAGCTGTTGGGTGGCGGAGAACCCGTCGAGAATGGGCATCTCGCAGTCCATCAGGACCAGGTCGTAGCGTTGCTCTTTCATCGCCTTGAGCGCTTCTTCGCCGTTGCTGGCGGTGTCGGGTTGCAGATTGAGCTTGCCGAGCATGCCGCGAATGACCTTCGTGGAGATGGTGTTGTCTTCCGCCACCAGGATGCGGAAATCGCTGGGGACCTTCACTGGGAGTGGCAGGCCGGCGTTGACCGGGACATTCGGCGCCTGGCCTTTATTACGCTGGTTCAGTTCGTCCGCCAGGGTGGTCTTGAGCGTGTAACCTGCCACGGGTTTGGCGAGGATGCGCTTGACGCCGCTGTTGCGCGCCACGATCTTGCTCGGCGCGTTGCTGATGCCGGTCAGCATGATCAACAGGATATCGTGGTTAAGGCTTGGGTCTTCCTTGATCTTGGCGGCCAGTTGCATGCCGGTCATGCCAGGCATGTTCTGGTCCAGCAGCACCACGTCGAAGTAGTCGCGCAGGTGCGCCTTGGTTCGCAGCAGCGCGAGGGCTTCCTTGCCCGACGGTACGGCGCTGACGTTCAGGCCCCAAGCGCTGCATTGCTGCACGAGCACCTTGCGGCAGGTGTCGTTGTCATCGACCACCAAGACCCGCGCGCCCTGTAGCGGGCCATCGAGGTCGGCGGTCGGATGTTCCAGGCGGTCTGGGTCCAGCGGCAAGGTCAGCCACAAGGTGCTGCCTTGGCTGCTGCCACTCTTGATGCCGAATTCGCCATTCATCAGCATGATCAACTGGCGAGCGATGACCAGCCCCAGGTTGCCGCCCAGGCGCGTGGCCGATAGGACGTTCTTGCTGTGCAGCTCGGCATGCATCAACGTTTCGCGTTCTTCGGCATCCATGGGCGAGCCGCTGTCCTGTACCGCGATTCGCAGGCGCGGTTGACTGCTGCGCTCGTCGAGGGCGACAACGATCAGGACCTCGCCTTCATCGGTTTTCTTCAAGGCATTTTCCAGCAGGCTCAACAGCGCCTGACGCAGCCGCGTCGGATCGCCGCTGATGACCCGAGGCACTTGGGGCTGGATGAAGCTGATCAGCTCGACATTCTGCTGTTCGGCCTTGGCGCGGAAGATGCTCAGGCAGTCCTCGATCAATGCATTGAGATCGAACTGCACGTCATCCAGCTCGATTTGCCCGGATTCGAGACGGGAAATGTCGAGAATCTCGTTGATCAGGGTAAGCAGTTCATTGCCGGCGCTGTGGATCGTCTGCACGTAGTCGCGCTGTTTGACGGAGAGCGGCGTGCCCAGCAACAGCTCGGTCATGCCCAGCACGCCATTCATCGGTGTGCGGATCTCGTGGCTGATCTTGGCCAGGAACTCGGCCTTGGCGTTGATCTCGGCATTGCTCGCCGCCAGGTCGCGGCTCAGGCTGAAACGGTTTTCATTGATCGATCGCTGGCGTTCGCCCAACGCGACGCTCATCAGCAGGCCGCTGACGCAGATAATGACCAGCAAGGTGACGATCAGCCCTTGGGGCGCGACTTCGGTCAGCCCTTGCAGGGCTGGAAGAATGATCAGCGTACCCAGGTTGAACACCACCATGGCGGCGACGAAAAGCCGCGCCGGGCGGTAGCCCTTCTGCCAGTGCCAGGCGCTGACGAACAGCATGCTCAGGCCGGCCAGGGCCACCAGCGCATAAGTCATGATATTGAGGGGCAGCGTGTTGACGAATAACAGCAACAGGCTGCAGAGCATAATGAAGACAATTTCGCCCAGCAGCAGCCGGTCCAATGGATGCGGTCCCAGTGGGGCGAAATAACGATAGGCGAACATCAAGCCGCAGGGCGCGGTCAGCAACAAGGCCAGATAGGCACCCGGCGTCTGGATCGCCGGCCAGTCAGGCAGCCAGGCCCCAGCGAGGTTCAGCAGCAGTACCAGGCTGAGCATCAGCAGCCCTTCGCAGGCGGCCAGCCACAGGCAACTGCGCGACCGGGTATAAGCGTAGCGGGTGAGGTTGTGCAGGATCAGCATGGCGATACAGCCGAACAACAGCCCATAGACCAGCGTCTGGTTCTGGTTGGCCGCCGCCAGGACCGCCGGCTGCAACGTGACATAGGGGCGCAGTTCGTAGCGCGATGCCAGTCTCAGGTAGACGTCCAGCGATTTATCGCTGCGCGGCAAGGGCAGCATGAAATCGCTGCTGGGCACCGTAGGTTCGGTATGCGGCATGGCGTTGCCGGTGACTTGTTGGCTGACCAGAGTGTCGCCATCCAGCACATAAAGATTCAGGCGCGACAGATCGGGCGCGAAGACCCGCAGGATCTGTTCATGCCTGTCGGGGGAAAGCCGGAAGCGCAGCCACAGGGCTCCCCCCGGCTCGGCTGCCTTGAGGTGATCCAGGTCAATGGGGCTGAACTGGTTGGTATAGCGGGCAGAGCGGATGTCGCTCAGCTTCAGGTCGCCCTGTTCGTCGAGCAATACCGCCCAGCCGCTGCCGGGCGCAGCCTGTGCCGGGAACACGCAGAGCAGCGTCAGCAGGGTAACGGTCAAGCTTATGGCAATCCTGAGCCAGCGCACGGCGAAATCCCTTCGTAGGTTGATGCCAGATGATAACTATGCGCGGCGCCCGAGCAGACAGGCAAGAGCTCTGGACCCTTGCCTGTCTGAATGACCGGATTATTCCAGGTTTTCGCCACGCTCGCGTGCAATGGCACGGTAGCCAATGTCCTTGCGGTAGAAACAGCCTTCCCAATCAATCTGCGCGGCAAGCTTGTAGGCTTGCTGCTGAGCGGCATCGACGCTGGCACCCATGGCAGTGGCGCATAACACTCGACCACCAGCCGTCACGACCTGGCCGTCCTTCAATGCCGTACCTGCGTGGAAAACCTTACCTTCCAACTGGGCGGCGGCTTCCAGGCCCTTGATGGCGCTGCCCTTGGCGTAGTCGCCCGGGTAACCACCGGCCGCCAGCACGATGCCAACGCTCGGACGTGGATCCCATTGGGCTTCAACCTTGTCCAGCGCTTGGGCCAGAGCGGCCTCGACCAGCAGCACCAGGCTCGATTGCAGGCGCAGCATGACCGGCTGGGTCTCAGGATCGCCGAAACGGCAGTTGAATTCGATGACTTTTGGGTTACCAGCCTTGTCGATCATCAGGCCAGCATAGAGGAAACCGGTGTAGACGTTGCCTTCCTCGGCCATGCCACGCACGGTTGGCCAGATGACCTGGTCCATCACGCGCTGGTGAACGTCGGCGGTGACCACTGGCGCGGGGGAGTAGGCACCCATGCCGCCGGTGTTCGGGCCGCTGTCGCCATCGCCGACGCGCTTGTGGTCCTGGCTGGTGGCCATGGGCAGGACGTTCTTGCCATCGACCATGACGATGAAGCTGGCTTCCTCGCCGTCGAGGAATTCTTCGATTACCACACGGGAACCGGCGTCACCGAAGGCGTTGCCAGCGAGCATGTCGCGTACGGCTTCTTCGGCCTCGCTCAGGGTCATGGCCACGATCACGCCTTTACCAGCGGCCAGGCCATCGGCCTTGATCACGATCGGTGCGCCTTTTTCGCGCAGGTAAGCCAATGCCGGTTCGATTTCGGTGAAGTTCTGGTAGTCGGCAGTTGGGATCTTGTGGCGCGCCAGGAAATCCTTGGTGAACGCTTTCGAACCTTCCAGCTGCGCGGCGCCGGCAGTCGGGCCGAAGCAGTCCAGGCCACGGGAGCGGAACAGATCGACTACACCGGCAACCAGTGGTACTTCCGGACCGACGATGGTCAGCGAGACATTTTTCTCGGCGAAATCGGCCAGTTGCTCCAGGGCCAGCACGTCGATGGCGACGTTCTCGCACTTGGCTTCGATGGCGGTGCCGGCATTGCCCGGAGCGACAAAGACCTTCTGCACGCGCGGATCCTGAGCCACTTTCCAGGCCAGGGCGTGTTCACGGCCACCGCTGCCAATGATCAAAACATTCATTTCAAAAAACCTCGATGACGCTGATTCTGGATGCAGCGTTAAAGCTGCCTTTCTGTGGGAGCGAGCTTGCTCGCGATGGCGGTGCGTCAGCGGACGCCAATGCTGACTGAACCGGCGCTATCGCGAGCAAGCTCGCTCCCACAGTGGGTCGGTGTATCAGTGACGGAAGTGGCGCATGCCGGTGAACACCATTGCAATCCCTGCCTCGTCGGCGGCAGCAATCACTTCTGCATCACGCATCGAACCACCCGGCTGGATCACCGCGGTGATGCCGACCTTGGCCGCATTGTCGATGCCATCACGGAACGGGAAGAACGCATCGGAGGCCATGACCGCGCCCTGGACCTGCAAACCAGCGTGTTCAGCCTTGATGGCGGCGATGCGAGCCGAGTTCACGCGGCTCATCTGACCGGCGCCGACGCCGATGGTCTGGCGGTTCTTGGCGTAGACGATGGCGTTGGATTTGACGTACTTGGCGACTTTCCAGGCGAAGATCAGGTCGTTGATTTCCTGCTCGCTCGGGGCGCGCTGGGTCACGACCTTCAGGTCTTCACTGCCGATCATGCCGATATCGCGGCTCTGGACCAGCAGGCCGCCGTTGACGCGCTTGTAGTCCCAGGCTGGCGCCCGGTCGGCCGACCATTGGCCGCAGGCCAGCAGGCGCACGTTGGCCTTGGCGGCAACGATAGCGCGGGCTTCTTCGCTGACGGAGGGGGCAATGATCACCTCGACGAACTGGCGCTCGACGATGGCCTTGGCGGTCTCGGCGTCCAGTTCACGGTTGAAGGCGATGATGCCGCCGAAGGCCGACTCGGTGTCGGTGGCGTAGGCCAGCTCGTAGGCCTGGCGGATGCCGCCCTCGGCGTCCGGGCTCACCGCCACGCCGCACGGGTTGGCGTGCTTGACGATTACGCAGGCTGGCTTGACGAAGCTCTTCACGCATTCCAGCGCGGCGTCGGTATCGGCTACGTTGTTGAAGGAAAGTTCCTTGCCTTGCAACTGGGTGGCGGTGGCGATGCCGACTTCGGCAGGCTTGGCTTCCACGTAGAACGCCGCGCTCTGGTGCGGGTTCTCGCCGTAGCGCATTTCCTGGGCCTTGACGAATTGGGTGTTGAAGGTGCGCGGGAATTCGCTGCGGCCTTCGGTGCCCAGGGTTTCGGCCGCCTGGTTCACGGTGCCCATGTAGTTGGCGATCATGCCGTCGTAGGCCGCGGTGTGTTCGAAGGCCTTGAGCATCAGGTCGAAACGCTGGGCGTAGGTCAGGCCACCGGCCTTGAGATTTTCTAGCACGCTGGCGTAGTCGCTGGCGTTGACCACGATCGCCACGTCTTTATGGTTCTTGGCCGCCGAGCGGACCATGGTCGGGCCGCCGATGTCGATGTTCTCGATGGCGGTCGGCAGGTCGCAGCCGGGCTTGTTGATGGTGGCTTCGAACGGGTAGAGGTTGACCGCTACCAGGTCGATCGGCTTGATGCCATGTTCGTTCATGATGGTGTCGTCGATGCCGCGACGGCCCAGTATCCCGCCGTGGATTTTCGGGTGCAGGGTCTTGACGCGACCGTCCATCATTTCCGCGAAACCGGTGTAGTCAGCGACTTCCACCGCGGCGACGCCGTTGTCCTGCAGCAACTTGAAGGTCCCGCCGGTGGAGAGGATCTCGACGCCCAACTGTTGCAGCTCGCGGGCGAATTCAAGGATCCCGGTCTTGTCGGAGACGCTGATCAAGGCGCGGCGGATCGGCAGGCGGGTGGTCTGGTCGGTCATTTCAGGTTCCATCAAAAGCAAGGGAAGTCAGCAAAAAAGGCGACCGTTTTTTACGCGGGCGCCTTTCTGGTTTGATTGAATGCTTAAAGTAGATCGTACTGCTTGAGTTTCTTGCGCAGGGTTCCGCGATTCAAGCCCAGCAGCTCGCTGGCCTTGGTCTGGTTGCCCTTGACGTAGTTCATCACGCTTTCGAGCAGAGGCGCCTCGACTTCGGAGAGCACCAGGTTGTACACATCCGTGACGGCAGCGCCCTCAAGGTGGGCGAAATAATTGTGCAGCGCCTTCTCGACGCTCCCGCGAAGGGTCTGGCCTTCTTCGCTGGGCGTATTGAGGTGCTGTTTCAAATTCACGTTGTCGCTCACGGGTGCTGTTCCACTCACTAAAGTCTCGGTCATCATCGTCATGCGGCCACCCCTTCGTCCCCTGTCAGGCTCTTGTAACGTTCGGCGAAAAACGCCTGAACGTCGGCGCATTGTGCTTGCGTACCATCCAAACGATTGAAACGGGCGCGAAACTCCCTGGCGCCCGGCAGGGTTGCGAGATACCAGCCCACATGCTTGCGAGCGATGCGTACGCCCATGACTTCTCCGTAGAAGGCATGCAGCGCGGCCAGATGCTCTAGCAGAATACGTTCCACCTCGGACAACTGCGGCGCAGCGAGCTTTTCTCCCGTGCGCAGGTAATGTTCGATTTCACGAAAAATCCATGGCCGCCCCTGGGCGGCCCGGCCGATCAACAGGCCGTCGGCACCGGTCGCGTCCAGCACGTACCGGGCCTTCTCGGGCGAGTCGACATCGCCATTGGCGAAGACCGGAATGGACACCGCCTGCTTGATCGCGGCTATGGTGTCGTACTCGGCTTCGCCGGTGTACAGGTCGGCACGGGTGCGGCCATGGACCGCAAGCGCCGTGATACCTGCCTGTTCGGCGATCTTCGCCACCGTCAGGCCGTTCTTGTTCTCCCGGTCCCATCCGGTGCGGATCTTCAGGGTCACCGGCACATCGACCGCGGCGACAACCGCCTGCAGGATCTCGGTGACCAGCGCTTCGTCTTTCAACAGTGCCGAGCCTGCGGCCTTGTTGCAGACCTTCTTCGCCGGGCAGCCCATGTTGATGTCGATAATCTGCGCCCCCAGCTCTACGTTGGCTCGGGCCGCTTCCGCCAACATCTGTGCATCACCACCGGCGATCTGTACCGAGCGCGGCTCGGGATCACCTTCGTGGATCATGCGCAGGCGCGATTTGCGGGTGTTCCACAAACTCATGTCGCTGGTGACCATTTCCGAAACCACGAGTCCTGCGCCCAATCGTTTGCACAACTGACGGAAGGGCTGGTCGGTGACGCCCGCCATAGGGGCCAGGACCAGACCGTTCTGCAATGTATATGGGCCGATGCGTACCGCCGACATAGGAGTTCCCTGAAGTGGGGCCGGATCATGAGACTTCGAAAAAGGGTTGGCATGATACCCGCTCTCGATGACTGGATAAAGGTCGAATTGGATAAAATCTGAACAGCTATTCCGTTATCGCCAGCGGTTTGGTTTGGGTCGGGCGAGTCAGAATGCCGTCGTCAATCGATCGACCCTGCAGCCTTCATTCGGGCGAATGGAAGCTCAGGCTGTAGTTCACCGCCTTCGGTCCCGGATCGAGGATGTCCAGGGCGATATGGATCGGCGTCTGCGGCGGCATTTCCCCCCGGCCTTCGAGATCGCCGCCCAAATACTCACCCGGCTTGAAACGGCGACTGGCGATCAGGTGGCCGTTGAGGTCGGCAAAGCGCAGCTCCAGCAGTGGGAAGGGCTGGGAGAAGGGCGCGCGGTTGTAGATGATCGCATCCACCACCAGGGCTGCGCTGAACTCTGGATGGCTGCGCACCACCAGGTTGCTGCTCTTGATCTTGGCGATGTCGACCTTGGAGGGGACGTCGCAGCCGATGGCCGGGCAGATTTGCAGGAACCACGGGCGGTACTGGTCCTGGCGAGCCAATTCCTCGAAGTGATAGGCGATGTACTGACCGCCCAGGGCGGCGGCGGCGAGCAGCACCAGCAAACCCCAAAGCAAGCGCCGGCCCCAGGGCGAGCGGCGTTTGCGCCAATCCAGTTGCAGCGGGTCGTCGTCCAGGTCCTGGAGGGCTTCGGCGCGTATGCCGGGCTCCTGGCGATCACGTTTCTTGCGCGGTGTCGCCAGCGGCTCCGGCTCGTCGTCCAGGTCGTCCGTGGCGGACAGTCGCTCCAGGTGCTCGTCGGTCTCCTCGTCCGGCGCCAGGCTCAGCGGGGCGACGGGCTCATCGTCCGGTTCCAGCGGCTCGAGGGCCAGGGACAAGGATGGCTCGGTTCGCGGCGGGCGGGCCGGTTCATGGGGCTCGAACGGTTCGAGAGGGGGCTGGATGGCGGTCTCGGCGCGCTCGGCGGTGGATTCGCTGTACAGGCTGTCAGCCCAGGGTTCCTGGTCGCTCGAAGGATGCTCGCGCAGTGCGCTCAGGTTGTCTTCGCGGCGCCGTCCGAAGGTGTCGGGTGCGCGTTTGTCGCGCCGTTCCAGACGAGCCAGTTCCTTGTCCAGGTCATCGAGATCCAGTTCGGCGGCAGTCCATTGTTTCTGGCTGATCGCCCGTGGCGCTTCGACCACGGGTTTTGCCGGGGAAGCTGGAGCAGTAGCGACGTCCTTGGTGGCGCGTTGCTCCAGCAATTGCTTCGCGGCATTGAACACTTGCAGGCACGAGCCGCAACGAACCACCCCGCGTGCGACGCTCAATTGAGCATGGCTGACGCGAAAACTGGTGTGGCAATGCGGGCACTGAGTGACGAAGCTGTCGGTCATGCGGCAATCCGGTCGATACAGGCGGTCATTCTAGCGCCGACGTCCAGTGATGCGCACCCAGCCATCGCGATTGGCGATCGGGTCCAGGTTGAAATCCGCGGCATAAGCGGCAGCGACTTCTTCACCCTGTTCGGCGAGGATGCCCGACAATGCCAGGCGTCCGCCCGGTTTGACCAGGCTCGACAATTGCGGCGCCAGGGACACCAGCGGGCCGGCAAGAATGTTCGCCACCAGCACGTCGGCCTGTACCTTCGGCAGATCCTCGGGCAAGTACAGCGGGAACAGCGCTTCGTCGATGTTGTTGCGCCCGGCGTTGTCGCGGGAGGCTTCCAGGGCCTGGACATCGATATCGGTGCCGACCGCTTCCTTGGCACCCAGCAGCAGGGCGGCGATGGCCAGGATCCCCGAGCCGCAGCCGAAGTCAAGCACATTGCAGCCGTCCAGGTCCTGGCCGTCGAGCCATTCCAGGCACAGCGCGGTGGTGGGATGAGTGCCAGTACCGAAGGCCAGGCCCGGGTCCAGCAGCAGGTTCACCGCGTCCGGTTCGGGCGCTGCATGCCAGCTCGGCACGATCCACAAGCGCTGGCCGAAACGCATGGGTTGGAAATTGTCCATCCAACTACGTTCCCAATCCTGGTCTTCAATCACTTCGCTGTGATGTTCGGGCAACGGGCCGCCGGTCAGCAGCTCCAAATGGGCGAGCACGCTGGCCGCCTCGGTGCCGCCTTCGAACAGCGCCAGCAGGTGGGTGTGGGACCACAGCGGGGTGGTGTTGAGCTCAGGCTCGAAGATCGGCTGGTCTTCGGCGTCCATGAAAGTCACCGATACGGCACCTACTTCAAGAAAGGCGTCTTCGTAGGTTTCGGCTTGTTCCGGGCTGATGGCCAGGCGTACTTGCAGCCAAGGCATGGCGGGCACCTTTGAAAAATCGATAGGGGGCAGCAGGAGGCTGCAAAGGCGCGCAGTGTACGCCAGGTCGCTCCCAAAGTGGATAAGCGAGGCCTGGACTGGCCCGGTTGGTGTTTCGATATATATATGTATGACATTGGCCTGCCGCAGGGCGGATAAGGTGCGCATCCACACAACAGGGAAGGATGTGCATGGACGACATGGCCGAGTGGCAACAAGACAGGGATGGCGCGACGTCGTTATCTGACCGGAAAGAGGCATCTGCCCAGGCGATTCTGGAAAAGCTGACGGGCTGGCAGACTGTTATCGAGGCAAAGATGCAGGCCCAGAATACTTTTCTGGAGGAGCTGGAAGTTTATCTGCTGGTCGGGCTGCGTACCCATTATCGTCATGGCAACATCGATTCAGACTTCATTGGCACGCTGCTCGACGCGGTGTTGCAACGCAAGATCGACCCGTCGCCCGCGGTTTATGACGAGCATCAGGATGCGCCTTATCGCTGGGAAGGGGGGGCTGACCTGGGGTTCTCGGCTGAACGTCGGGATATCCTCGAGCAGGTCCTCGAAGGGACCGCTTCGACCATCCTCAACCATTACGAGGACTATCTTCGGCGCCATTGGAAAATGGCCGGACACGATGCTGCGCTCGAAAGCATCGTCCAGGAAAAACTCAACGAGCATGTGGCGGCAATCGACGCCATCCTTCAACCGCAAAGGTTGGTTGGGTTGGATGTCGAGCAACTGCGCGCAAGGATAGAGGAGCTGCAACAATCCTGGCGCCACATGGGGAAAGCGAATGCGCTGGCGACCCCTCGGGAGCGACGGGCATTGGACGCGATAATGCGTGCGCAATTGCCTGATTGGCTACGGGGGTTGGGTGCAGCCGACCGTAAACGGTTGGAGGCGTTGAGCGAACATGCTGGGCAAACCCAGGCAATGGTCGATGAATTGCTCGACGGCTTGGGCTCCCTGGAAGCGTTCGCTCGGCGCCAGGCCCAAGGCTACATCAGGCGCGAGCTGGACATGGAAGTCGAACCTGACAGGGTTCGCGTGCAGCTGCAGTGGCGAGCGGTCATTGGCCAGCCTGTGCGAACCTATAACCTGAGTGAACTGGTGGCGGCGGGGCCGGTCAGGCCCGATGCGGTGACGGTGCGCCTGGTGGAGAATGGCGGCATGCTGCGCAACGAGCCCCTTGCCTCGGCATTCGTGGGGCAGATGTTGTCGAGCCTGGACGCACCTGCCGGTTACTTTTCTGCATTGTCGAGTCGGTACAACCGCGCGGACCTCAAGGACGCCCTGCTCGATTGGTTCATGGCGCGATTGCGACACAGCGCATTTGTCGCGCGGTGCGCGGGCCTAGTCACGGTGTCCAGCCACGACGAGCTCTACACCTTGCTGAACAGCTCATTTGCTGGACAAGGCGTGGGTGGATTGCAGGTTACCAATGTCGAACTGCCCAATTCGTTCCGATGCGCCGATCTGCTGCTGTTCTACCACGACGATGCACAGGGACAAGTCAGCGCCCCCCTGCTGTATGCCCCTGGTAAGCCCGATGGGCAGGAGTGGATCGCCCTGCCTTCGCTTCGGGCCGTGAGCGCCGAGATCGGTAGCTGGATTGCGAGCGAAACGGGTCGTGAATACCTGGTGCAGCAGATATCCCCGGTTGAACGTGACAGCGCTCGGGAATATTTTGTCGGCGTGAGGCAAAAGCCGACCACATGGGATTTGAGCAGGGACCCCAGAGGGACGCAAAAAGGGCTCAGGCATTGTCTTGAGCAGGCTGTCCTGACAGGGCTGAACCACAATCTGCAGCAGGTGGAATGGCACGACTCGCCTCGCTGGTACTCGGCCTTGCCACTTGAATCGCGGCGAAGCATCAGTGGCTTGAAGCAAGAGTCCCTGGTCCATCAGCAGGTCTTCGATGAGCAGTTGGCGGGTTATGAACTTTTTGTCGACTTTGCCAAGCGTACCGTCACGCAAGCGATTGCTCCGTATATGCGCAGCAAGGGCGTACGAGAACCGGTGGATCCGGAGACGGTTCTTATCGACTACTTCCCGGGGCTGGGAAGTGACAGGAGGGTAACCAGCCTGCTGGAACTCGCGATTTATGGGTACGACGACAACGCTGGGATAGACAACCCAAAACAAGGTGTGCGCTCGTCCGTTGGACAGGATTTGGGCCAGGTCCGCAGCGCCGACCTGGCGCTTTATGTTCGTGGGGCCTACCTGGGCGAAAAATACGCCAAGGAAATCCGTGCCAGGTTTCTCGATGCCAATGACCCGCAATACCAGAAGCGTCGCGATGCCTGTCGCTACATGCTGCTGGCGAAGATGGATCGCGACCTACGTATCGCGTATGGCCGGTCAGTGTTGAGCACCGACGCGTTCAACTGGCTCACGCGGCAAGTCACGTTGCTGAGCGACAGGAGACCGGCTGGCGGCCCCATCTATCCAGCGACGGCGGTCACGCGTGAAGGTGTGTTCAAGTTTACGGTCAACGGTCATGTCGTGTTGGGCGTCTACGTTTTCGCCTACTTCGAACCGAAGGGCTCCTACTGGCTGTACACGCCCGATGCCCCGGACGGCATCCGTTTTCGCAACTACCTGGCCTTCACCGGGCGCACCGCGGCGCAACTGCACGATTATGTCGTGGAGCGGGTGGCATTGATCGCGCGTGGTTCCGTCGAACAATCGTTGCGGGCATTGGGGGCAGGTACCACGCGCGTCGATACCCTGCGTGAATTCAGCCGTGTGGTCGATATCGACGCTGAGTTCGATGCCTGTATCGAGCGGGCTATCGCGGACGTGGAAGATGTCACCACCCGTCGTGCAGAGGCCATCACGCAGCAGATTCAGAAAGGGCTGCTCTTTGCGGCTGCGCCGGTGTGCATGGTCTTCCCGCCGTTTGCCCTGCTGTTGGATATCGTATTTATCGGCCTCAGCTCCAAGCAGGCAATCGAGGCGCATAGGCAGGGCGATACCCAGGAGGCTCTCGAGCATTGGCTGGAGGTTTCCTGGGGCGCGCTGCTGGCGGTGCCAGGGGTGACCGGCATGGCTGCATTGCTGCGCCGTTCGGTGATGAGTCTCAAGCGTGCGGCCAAGCCGTTGTCGTTGTCGGCGCAACGTCTGAAAGGCGCTGCGGTATCCGCTGTGAACAAGGATACCGGGCCGCTGGTCCAGCCCATCCGTTTGAAGCCAAGGCAGGCGGTCGACGCAACGCCTGAAAATCTGCAATGGGTGAGCGAGGAGGGGATTTTCTACGGCACCTACCGCAGTCCGCCCAGCGCATCGCAGCCACGAAGTACCTATTACATACGCAGCCGGGGCCGGTACTTCCAGGTAAAGGAGGACGCTTACTTTGGCGGTCTATGCCTGGTGGATGCCAGTCGTCCCGGCGCGCTATACAACATGCCCATACGCAGGATGACGAATGGCAAGTGGACGCATAACAGCGTTGGCTTGAGAGGGGGTAATGATGGCGTGCGTAACCTGGGGCGAGTCGACGATCTACGGGAGGCGTTCCCGGGGCGCGTCGATCCTGACGTGACAAGAGGCGCGTTGCAGGGCGAGGCCGTAGTAGCACGCTTCAATGAGGCGACGGCTGACGGGTATCTGTTCTCGCTCAACGCCCAGACATGCGTGATCGCTTCGTTATATAACCCCGTTACCCGAGTGGGGGCGGTCATTCATTTCGATCACAATATTGGCAGGCTCATAGAGGAAGGTGTCGAGGCTCTGTTGCGGCGCCTTGGCGGATCCGCAAAGGATATCCGCGTCACGCTTGTAGGTGGGGACTGGTTGACGGGTCTGGACATTGGTGAGCCGGTCAGGACCGTGATGCGGCGCAAAGGCCTTGAGCCAACCTGGGACTTCTGGTCGTATTCTTCCTGCTTCGGTAATACCTATGGTGTATCGCTGAATCTCAAGAGCGGCATCACTTCGGTCTTCAAGATGTCGCAGACCCAAGTCGAGCGTTATTACGTCCCAGTGCTGTCACGGGCCAAGTACAGTACCGATCCGGTATCGATACGTGCGCGTAGATTCATGACGCGCACGCGCAGCGAACCTTTGATGGCAAACGCCAACGGTGCCGTCCGCACCCGCCAGGGCAGGCCGGCGACAACGGCGCAACTTGCGATGAACAGGTTCTCGATGGTGAGCCTGAACTGAGTGGGTCTTCTAGCCCGACGATGGGCAAAAAAAGACCCCGGGCCAAACGGACCGGGGTCTTTTCACATCCCTTGGAGCATCAGTGCTGGTTGCCCAGCTTGTGTTCCAGGTAATGAATGTTGACGCCACCCTCACAGAAACCCTCGTCGCGGACGAGATCGCGGTGCAGCGGGATGTTGGTCTTGATCCCGTCCACCACGATTTCATCCAGCGCATTGCGCATGCGCGCCATGGCTTCTTCACGGGTCGCCCCGTAGGTGATCAGCTTGCCGATCAGCGAGTCGTAGTTCGGCGGAACCGCATAACCGCTGTACAGGTGCGAATCGACGCGAACGCCGTTGCCACCTGGTGCGTGGAAATGCTTGACCGTGCCTGGGCTCGGCATGAAGGTCTTCGGATCTTCAGCGTTGATCCGGCACTCCAGCGAGTGGCCGCGAATAACGACGTCATCTTGAGTGAACGACAGTTTGTTGCCGGCGGCGATGCTGAGCATTTCCTTGACGATGTCGATACCGGTGACCATCTCCGAAACCGGGTGCTCCACCTGAACACGGGTGTTCATTTCGATGAAGTAGAAACGACCGTTTTCGTACAGGAACTCGAAGGTGCCGGCGCCACGGTAGCCGATGTCGATGCAAGCCTTGACGCAGCGAGCCAGGACTTCCTGGCGAGCCTGCTCGTCGATGCCCGGTGCCGGTGCCTCTTCGAGGACCTTTTGGTGACGACGCTGCAGCGAGCAATCGCGGTCGCCCAGATGGATGGCCTGGCCCTGGCCGTCGGACAGAACTTGCACTTCGACGTGGCGTGGGTTGGTCAGGAATTTTTCCAGATAGACCATCGGGTTGCCGAACGCCGCGCCTGCTTCGGAGCGGGTCAGTTTTGCCGAGGAAATCAGGTCTTCTTCCTTGTGAACCACGCGCATGCCGCGACCACCGCCGCCGCCGGCGGCTTTGATGATCACCGGGTAGCCGACTTCGCGGCCGATGCGCAAAGCGGTTTCTTCGTCTTCAGGCAGCGGGCCGTCGGAACCCGGAACGGTGGGTACGCCTGCGGCGATCATGGCGTGCTTGGCGGAAACCTTGTCGCCCATCAGGCGGATGGTCTCGGCTTTCGGGCCGATGAAGGCAAAACCGGAGTTTTCGACCTGTTCGGCGAAGTCGGCGTTTTCCGCCAGGAAGCCGTAGCCAGGGTGAATGGCGGTGGCGCCGGTCACTTCGGCGGCGGCGATAATCGCCGGGATGTGCAGGTAAGAGTGCGCAGCCGACGCGGGACCGATGCAGACGGATTCGTCCGCCAGGCCCAGGTGCATCAGTTCTTTGTCGGCCTTGGAGTAAACGGCGACGGTCTTGATGCCCATCTCTTTGCAGGCACGCAGAATCCGCAGGGCGATCTCACCGCGGTTAGCGATCAGAACTTTTTCCAACTTCGCAGTCATCAAAGGCTCTCCGCGGTTCAAACGATGGTGAACAGCGGTTGGTCGTACTCAACCGGCTGGCCGTCTTCAACGAGGATGGCTTCGATCACACCGCTGGTTTCAGCTTCGATGTGGTTCATCATCTTCATGGCTTCGACGATGCACAGGGTGTCGCCTTTCTTCACGGTCTGGCCAACTTCAACGAAGGAAGGCGAGGTTGGGGAAGACTTGCGATAGAACGTGCCCACCATTGGCGAGCGGGCAACGGTGCCGTTCAGCGCTGGCGCGGCAGGTGCGGCTGGCGCTGCGGCGGCGGCCGGAGCTGCTGCGGGAGCAGGCGCAGCGGCTGGAGCCTGCATCGGTGCAGGTGCGTAGAACTGCTGGGCCGGGGTCTTGCTGTGACGGCTGATGCGTACAGACTCTTCGCCTTCCTTGATCTCGAGCTCGTCGATGCCGGACTCTTCCAGCAACTCGATCAGTTTCTTAACTTTACGGATATCCATGAATCATCAACTCCCAAGGGTCGGTCAGGGGCGTTTAACGCTTGTTGTTCAAGCTGTTGCCTGTTTTTCAAGCTGCTCTAGGGCGGCCTCCAGGGCCAGTCGGTAACCGCTGGCGCCAAGGCCGCAGATCACTCCCACCGCTACATCGGAGAAGTAGGAGTGATGGCGGAAAGGTTCGCGTTTGTGCACGTTGGACAAATGCACTTCGATGAATGGGATGCTCACCGCCAGCAGCGCGTCACGTAATGCGACGCTTGTATGTGTAAAAGCTGCTGGATTGATCAAAATGAAGTCCACGCCTTCGCCACGCGCGGCATGGATGCGGTCGATCAACTCGTATTCGGCATTGCTTTGCAGATAAAGCAAATGATGGCCGGCGTCCCGGGCCCGCTGTTCCAGGTCCTGGTTGATCTGGGCCAGCGTCACGGCGCCATAAACGCCCGGTTCACGGGTGCCAAGCAGGTTCAGGTTGGGTCCGTGCAGGACCAATAGGGTCGCCATCTGCTGTTCCTTGTTATCTGTGAGCAGGTGTCAGAACCCGGAGACTATGCCGCAAAGCCTTTATGACTGTCCAGTTCTCGGCAATAGCCAGCACGTTGACCGATGTTTACGCGAAGTTTGTGACTGAGCTTTATCATCCGGTCATTCGGTTGAACTGACCCACCGCTATCGCGAGCAGGCTCGCTCCCACAGGGGGATGTGCGGTGAGCATCTTCCTTGGGCCATACCCAATAAATGTGGGAGCGAGCCTGCTCGCGATGACGCCGGCACATTCATTACCCATGCAAACTGAGCCACCGCTATTGCGAGCAGGCTCGCTCCCACAATGGGTTTGTAGTGTTTGCTGAGGTCATACCCGAAATGCCTGGACTGCGGTGTGCAACCGCCCGCCGAGCACCAGGAGGTTGTCGCCTTGCTCGCGACCCTGGCCGATGCGCAGCAGGTTATCCCCGCCCAGTTGGTGAATGCGCTCGCTGTGGTCGCGGATTTCGCTGACAGCGCCGCTTTGCTGAGCCGTGACATCGGCGATTCGCACGGCGGTATCGGCGATGGTCTGGATTGCTGCGACGATTTCATCCAAGGCGCCGTCAGCCGCCTGGGCCTGGCTGGCGGTGGCCTCGGCGTGTTCAACCTGGGCGCGCATGCCATCCACTGATTGGCGCGCGGCCAGTTGCAAGCGGGCGATCAGCGCCTGGATTTCCGAGGTGGCGCCAGCGGTGCGTTGGGCCAGGGAACGGACTTCTTCAGCCACCACCGCAAAGCCCCGGCCCATTTCCCCGGCGCGGGCGGCTTCGATGGCGGCGTTGAGGGCAAGCAGGTTGGTCTGGTCGGCAATCGAGCGAATGACCGTCAATACGCCACCAATGGTTGCCGACTCCTCGGCCAGTTGTTCGATCATTTGCGCATTGCCTTGCACTTCGCCCACCAACGCATGGAGGCCGGCGAGACTCAAACCGATGACTTGCTGGCCATGTTCCACGGCGTTACCGGCGCTGCGACTGGCCTGCGCGGCCTGGCTGGCATCGCCAGCCACTTGCTGGATGGTCGCTTCCAGTTCGCCGAGCGAGTCACGGATCAATGCGGTGTCGCCGGCCTGGTCCTCGGCGCCACTGTGCAGTTCGCCGCTCAACTCGGCCAGGGCGCGGCTACTGCCAGCGACCTGTTCGGCGTTCACCCGAATGGTGCCCACCAGGTCCACCAGATAAGCGCGCAGGCGATTGAGGGACGCCTCGATGTCTTGCATTTCACGGTTGCTGGCGCCCATGTGGATGCCCCGGCTGAAGTCGCCTTCGGCCCAGGTGGACAAGGCCGGCGCCAGGTGCGTCAAGGTGCGGGCCAGGCGTCGTTGCAAGGTGTCGATGAGCAGCGCGATCAGCAGGATCAAGCCGATCATCACGCCCTGGATCAAGCGAACCTCCCTCTGAATCTGCCCATGCTGGGCACGTACCGCCGGTTCCAGGGTGTCGATGGCCGTCTGTGCATCAGCGATTTTCAGGTGGGTGGCGCGGCTCAGTTCGGTGCGCTTTTGGATCAGCTCCCGAGTGCGGGTCAATTCCGCAGGGTAGCGGCCGAGCAGGCTGTTGAGCTCACGCTTGAGACCGATGCCGGCGTCCTCGCTGACAGTTTTTTCCTGGGTTTGCAGGCCCATCAGCGCGGCAAAATCATCGCTACCCGATTCGCTGCTGGCGGTTACGCCCAGCAGAGGCAGGCTCTCGAGGCGTTCTGCTTGCACACGGATGCCTGCCAGTTCCCGCTCGACATCGGCGGCCAGTTCGCTGCGACCGCTGCTGACCAATTTGTCACGGGTGAGGGACAACCGACCCAGGTGCTGTGAAGCGGCGAACAATGGAGGCGAGTAGGCCGGGGCGCCACTTGCGTACTGGGCGAGTCGATCGAGACTGGCGCTCAGTTCCCGTTCGGCCTGCAACAGCAGGGCCTGAGGGTCGCCGGCCAGCTTGCCGGCGGCCAGCAGGTCGGTCCTGCTGAAGTTGTCGAGGTTGGACAGGCTTGGGCGCAGGGTCTTGGCCAGGTCCGGTGGGAACTGGTCCAGCTCCTTTTGCAGGCTTTCCAATGCTTGGGTAGCCGCGCTGAGGCGCAGGGCGTCGCCGCTGGCCAGGTAGTCCTCGATGTTGCGCGCCACTTCGCTCTGGAACTGCCGCGACAGGCCGAGGTAGCGTTCCATCAACAGGTAGGGTCGCTCCAAGGCAATCTGCGACCACCAAAGGGTCGCGCCAAGGCCAAGGCATACGGCAACTAAGAGAAGGGTGTTGAGATTGGTCAGCAGCTTCAGGCGCATCAAGGGTCTACCGGGGGCAGAATCGAAGTGCCTGAAGTTATTGCGTTTGCGTTACACGTTTATGACCGAATCAGTGGAATCCGATGAAAAGGTGGCACTTTGCTTTGATTGTGTGGCGCTCTGTACCCGGTTGCGTCCGGCATGCTTGGCGCGGTACAACGCTTCGTCCGCCTGGCTGGCCATCATCAGGCTGTCGGACGCTTCGCTCATTTCCACCACGCCGGCGCTGAAGGTGCACCACAGGTCCTGGGGTTGGGCCGGGTAATGGATTTCGGCGAAGCGTTGGCGGATTTCGTCCAGCACCTGGCAGGCTGCATCAATATCGGTGTCGGGCATGACGATAGCGAACTCTTCGCCGCCATAGCGCCCGATGAAATCGGTCTTGCGCAGGCGCTGCTTGAGAAACAGCGCCAGGCTCTTGATCACTCGGTCCCCCATGGGGTGGCCGTGGCTGTCATTGACCCGCTTGAAATGATCGATGTCCAGCATGGCGAAACTCAAGGGCTTGCCTTCGCGGCGGGCGCGAAAACTGCAATCCTCGAGCAATTGCAGGATATGGGTGTGGTTGTAGAGGCCGGTGAGGCTGTCGCGCACCATTCGCGCCTTGAGATTGCGCGCCCGGGCCGCGCGGTTGCGCACGGTGGTGATCAGGTGCCGGGGTTTGATCGGCTTGGTCAGGAAGTCGTCGCCGCCTTCGCTCATGGCGTCGAGCTGCTTATCCAGGTCGTCTTCGGCGGACAGGTAGATGATCGGCACGCTGACATAACGGTCGTTGTGGCGAATTACCTTGGCCAGTTCCGTGCCGGTGCAAGCGGGCATGTACATATCGAGAATGATCAGGTCGGGCTGGAAGTCCGCCAGTTCGGCCATTGCCTGGATCGGCTCGATCAACGTCCGGGTGATGATGCCGGCGCTGTTCAGCAGCCGTTCGGTGTGCAAGGCCTGGGCGCGGGAGTCATCGATGATCAGCACTTTATAGGGCTCGTACTGGGCGACGCAGGTCAGCACTTCGATTTTTTCCAGCAGGCTCGACGCCTCGAGCGTGCCGGTTAGAAATTCCTGGCCGCCGGCGCGCACCGCCGCCAGGCGGGTGGGCGTATCGGTTTCAAGCAGGCTGAAAAAGAGCAGCGGGATGGCCTGGTCGAGGCCTTCCTGGGCTTGGGCCGCCAACGTCAGGCCCACGCCAGGGCCGCTGAAATCCACGTCCATGACGATCGCCGCGGGCAGGCGCTCGACCATCGCGGAGCGGAACGCGGCGATACTGTTCAACGCATGGGCGCTGAGGCCAAAGAATACCAACTGCTTGGCCAGCCGTTCCGCGCGGTCATGGTCTTGCAGCATCACGTAGATGGGCTTGCGCAGCGGTGGCAGAAAGGTCTGCTCGAGTTGATCGCCGTGGCGCAGGCCGGTGCGGGACAGGCGTTGCATCAAACGGTTGATGTCGCTGATCAACTGGCTGCTCAGGCGGCCGCGATTGGCATCCACCGCTTGCAGCGACTGGCTGATGCCGTGGGCAAGCTGGCAATGCTCGGGCTGTTCGAAACGCTCGGCAAAGCGCAGCAGGCGCAGATTGGCTTCGCTGAGCTCAGACAGGTCGTTACTCGACCACTCGCTGCGTTGCAGGCGCTGCCATATCTCAAGGATCTGGCGAGCCTGATGAATTACCCGCTGGGCAAAGTGGTGCTTGAGGCGCTCACGGCTGGGGTCTTCTGACTCGGTCATATCCTGACTACTAGTTAGGGGGCATGCTGAGGTCGACTGGTGGCTCTATGCTAGCACCTCTTTTCCCTTACATGAGTGTCGTACGTCAATAAACTGCCAAGAGATGCGATTCAGTTTTCGACCGCACGGTCTTCGATTGGCGGCCTGTCATGCACCGGGGGCCGAGAATAGAGGCTTTCGGGGGTTTTTTGGACTGTTTGTCCAGTTGCTTCGTTGGGTGCGCAAGCACGATTCGATTCGCTGATATCGAGTCAGCTCGCTACCAAATCATGACTGGCAGGGTTAAGGGAAACCCTTAGGTGGCTCCTGGTCTGGTGGCGGTAATTGTCCTATAAGCCCAACGACGGATGCCGGCCAAGGCACGTTGATGTAAGGTTGTGGTCGAACCGTGAACTCAAGTGATTGAAGGAACATCGCCATGCTGGACTGGAAAAACCGCGCGGGCAGCGCGCCTGAACGCGCCGCCGAGCCGAAATCGGACACCCGCAGCTACCTGGGCGGGCTGTTTTTCAGCCGGGCACTGGCCACGCTCATTGGTTTGTATCTGCTGGTGACCATTGCGGTGGGTTGGTATTGGAGCCAGGAGCCGGCGCTGTTTCTCGTGCAGCAGAACGCCCAGGCGGCGGCCGAGAAGGACGGCAGGCAAATGGTGGTCGGCTACACCACCGTCGAAACCCTCAAGACCGTGGCCGGAACCTTGCTGACCAAGCAGGGTGGCTACATTTCCAATGACCGCTTCCCGCCGGGCCTGTGGATGGACAACATGCCGAGTTGGGAATACGGCGTGCTGGTGCAGGTGCGCGACCTGAGCCGCGCCTTGCGCAAGGATTTCGCCCGCTCGCAGTCACAGTCCGCCGAAGATGCGGACCTCGCCAAGGCCGAGCCGCGCTTCAACTTCGACAACCGCAGCTGGGTGCTGCCCTCCAGTGAGTCGGAGTACCAAGAAGGCATCAATTCCTTGAGTCGTTACCAGGCGCGCCTCTCCGATCCAGGCCAGAAGAGCGCATTGTTCTATGCCCGCGCCGACAACCTGAACAACTGGCTGGGCGATGTCGGCACTCGCCTGGGGTCGTTGTCCCAGCGGCTGTCCGCCAGCGTCGGCCGGGTCAAGCTCAACACGTCGCTGAAAACCGAAATCCCCGCGCCCGGCCAAGTGCCGCAGGTCGACGAAGAAGTGGTTGAAACCCCATGGCTGCAAATCGACAACGTGTTCTACGAAGCCCGTGGTCAGGCCTGGGCGCTGTCTCATTTGCTGCGCGCCATCGAGGTGGACTTCGCCGACGTGTTGGCCAAGAAGAACGCCACGGTCAGCGTGCGGCAGATCATTCGTGAGCTGGAAGCCTCGCAAGAGCCGGTCTGGAGCCCGATGATCCTCAATGGCAGCGGTTTCGGTGTATTGGCGAACCACTCGCTGGTCATGGCCAACTATATTTCCCGCGCCAATGCGGCGGTCATCGACCTGCGTCAGTTGCTGAACCAAGGCTGATCGATGGACGAAAGCACTCGGGAGGCGGCTCACCGAGCGGCTTCGGATGCCGAGCTCATCGCTTGGGTCGACGAGCATGACAACCTGCTCGGCAGCCTGGTGCGCTCGGATCTGCGCGAGCGCGGCCTGATCGGGCGGGGCACCTACATCATGCTGTTCAATTCGGCCGGGGAGTTGTGTGTCCATCGGCGGACGCTGAGCAAAGCCATCTATCCCGGTTACTGGGATGTCGCGGCCGGCGGCATGGTGCAGGCGCACGAGAGCTACGCCGAGTCGGCGGCCCGCGAGCTTGCCGAAGAGCTCGGTGTCAGCGGCGTGGAGCTGGTCGCCCACGACCATTTCTATTTCGAAGACACCGGCAGCCGCCTGTGGTGCTCGGCGTTCTCGGCCGTGTGGGATGGTCCGTTGGTGCTGCAGCCCGAAGAAGTGCTGGAGGCGCGTTTTCTGCCCGTCGAGCAGGTGCTCGATGAAATCCGCCACAAGCCTTATTGCCCGGACTCCCTGGCGGCTCTTGGGCGCTATTTGCGCGCCTGCGAAGCCGGTGTCGCAAAGAAGCTCTAAATTGGCGCCGATTGGCCCTTAGCAAGTCGCCTTTTTGCCGTTACACTGCGCGACTTTTCAAGCTTGGCCGACATCGTTCGGCCCAGTTGCGCTGCCCCTGCCTGAGTGGGGCTTCGCGGTCGAGGCTTTCGCCCCTTGACCAGTCTTTGTCCTCCGAAGAGGATTGCCGGTGGCCAAAAAAGCCGCATCCTTCGCCGCCCTGGGTGGCCTGGTATTTTCTACCGACGCCGGTCGTCATTGCCCCGATTGCCGCCAACCGGTGGATGCCTGCATCTGCAAACAGACAATCATCCCCGAAGGGGACGGTATCGCTCGCGTGCGCCGCGAAAGCAAAGGTCGCGGCGGCAAGACGGTGACGACCATTACCGGTGTGCCGCTGGCCGAAGACGCCCTCAAAGAACTGGCGACGACGTTGAAAAAACGCTGTGGCACGGGTGGCGCGTTGAAGGACGGCGTCATCGAGATCCAGGGCGATCACGTCGAGCTGCTGTTGGCGGAACTCACCAAACACGGTTTCAAGGCAAAGAAATCCGGCGGCTAGCAGCCTCTGTGAAAACCACCCCGGCTTGATCCGAACCCCGGTTCGGGGTCGCCTACATGGTTTTCACAGAGCCTGTTCTGAACGGGTTCTAAACTCAGCGCTGCGGGCAGGGTCTACCGTGCTTACAGGCAAATCGTCATTTCCATTCTCTACACTGCGCCAGCCTGCGACCGGGTGGGTGCATTTTGACTTCTTTATAGGGGACTTCGATGTCCGTACGACGCACACGCAAAGACGATGGCAGCCAATGGACAGTTGCGGACAGCCGCAGTGTTTACGGGATTCGCCATTGGGGGGCCGGGTATTTCGCGATCAATGAAGCCGGTCGCGTCGAAGTCCGTCCGAACGGCCCCGACAGTTCGCCCATCGATTTGTACGAGCAAGTCGACCAGTTGCGCCAGAGCGGCCTTTCGCTGCCCTTGCTGGTGCGCTTCCCCGACATCCTGCAAGACCGGGTGCGTCAGCTCACCGGCGCGTTCGACAGCAACATCGCGCGCCTGGAATACCAGAGCCAGTACACCGCGCTTTACCCCATCAAGGTGAACCAGCAGGAAGCGGTGATCGAAAACATCATCGCGACACAGAACGTGTCGATCGGCCTGGAAGCCGGCTCCAAGCCCGAGCTGCTGGCGGTGCTGGCCCTGGCGCCGAAGGGCGGGACCATCGTCTGCAACGGCTACAAGGACCGCGAGTTCATCCGCCTGGCGCTGATGGGCCAGAAGCTGGGCCATAACGTTTTCATCGTGATCGAGAAAGAATCCGAAGTCGGCCTGGTGATCGAAGAAGCCGCGTCGCTCAAGGTCAAGCCACAGGTCGGCCTGCGGGTTCGCCTGTCGTCCCTGGCGTCGAGCAAGTGGGCCGACACCGGTGGCGAAAAATCCAAGTTCGGCTTGTCGGCCGCGCAGCTGTTGTCGGTGGTCGAGCGCTTCCGTGGCGCGGGCCTGGACCAGGGCATCCGCCTGCTGCACTTCCACATGGGTTCGCAGATCGCCAACCTGGCGGACTACCAGCATGGCTTCAAGGAAGCGATCCGTTATTACGGCGAGCTGCGCAACCTTGGGCTGCCGGTGGATCACATCGACGTCGGCGGCGGCCTGGGCGTGGACTACGACGGCACGCACTCGCGCAACGCCAGCTCCATCAACTACGACATGGACGATTACGCCGGTGTCGTGGTGGGCATGCTCAAGGAGTTCTGCGATGCCCAGAGCCTGCCGCATCCGCACATCTTTTCCGAAAGCGGTCGTTCGCTGACCGCGCACCACGCCATGTTGGTGGTGCAAGTGACCGACGTCGAGAAACACCACGATGACGTCCCGGTCATCGAGAACAAGGAAAGCCTGCCGGAAACCGTGCAGTGGCTGGTGGACCTGCTGGGCCCGACCGATATCGAGATGGTCACCGAGACTTACTGGCGAGCCACCCATTACATGAGTGACGTGGCAGCCCAATACGCCGATGGCAAGCTGACCCTGGCGGAAAAAGCTTTGGCCGAGCAGTGCTACTTCGCGGTGTGCCGTCGCCTGCACAATTCGCTGAAGGCCCGCCAGCGTTCGCACCGCCAGGTGTTGGACGAGCTCAACGACAAGCTGGCCGACAAGTACATCTGCAACTTCTCTGTCTTCCAGAGCCTGCCGGACACTTGGGCGATCGGCCAGGTATTGCCGATCCTGCCGCTGCATCGCCTCGACGAAGAGCCACTGCGCCGTGCCGTGCTGCAAGACCTGACCTGCGACTCCGATGGCAAGATCAAGCAGTACGTCGACGAGCAGAGCATCGAGACCAGCCTGCCGGTCCACTCGCTCAATCCAGGCGAGGATTATTTGTTGGGTATTTTCCTGGTGGGTGCCTACCAGGAAATCCTGGGTGACATGCACAACCTGTTTGGTGACACCGACTCGGTGAACATCTACCAGAACGCCGATGGCAGCGTGTACCACGCCGGTATCGAAACCCACGACACCATCGAAGACATGTTGCGCTATGTGCACCTGTCGCCGGAGGAGTTGATGACTCACTACCGTGACAAGTGCGCCAGCGCCCGGATCACGGCAGCCGAGCGCACTCAGTTCCTGGATGCGCTGCGACTGGGGCTGACGCGTTCGTCCTACCTTTCTTCCTGACGGCGGCCCCTTGCGGGGCCGCTGTTGCAGGCTAGAGCGATTCATCGTGGCGAGGGTAGCTCGCTCCCGCTGGCGCGCAATGGTCCCGATGGGGCCAGATGCGCCCAGCGGGAGCAAGCTACCCTCGCCACGTTGTATCTGCATTGCAAACCCGTGCGCCGCGTTTATCGGCCTATTGATGCCGTTTAGCTGACGGCGTCCTAATTTCATGTAGTCCCTTTCCTAAATAGTCCTTGAGCCCTCTACTCGTCCTCTGCTGTCGGCGAGAATGCCCGGTCGCCCCTCCTGTAGAGAAAACGCCGATGTCCGATCCAGCCTGCGAGCTACCTTTTCGTCTGGAGATAGCCGGTCTGTCCGAACCTTTCGTCGTCGTAGCCTTAACAGGCAATGAAGCCATCAGCGAACCCTTCGTTTTCGAAGTGGAGCTGTCGGTCAGCGACATGGCCCTGGACATGGCTGGGTTGCTGTACCGCAACGTCTGGCTGAGCTTCGGAACCAAGGATCAAGGCATCCACGGGCGACTTCACGAAATCGTCCACCGCCATGGCGAGAGCTGCCGGGTACGCATCGGGCCGAAGCTGGCGAGCCTTGCGCAGCGTTTCAGTCAACGGGTCTTCAATGCCTGCTCGGTGCCACAGATCATCCGCCAGGTCCTGGGCGGGCATGGTATCAACGGCCGCAGCCTGTGCCTGGATCTGAGCAACGCTTATCCTTCGTTGGATCTGTATACCCAGTACCGCGAATCCGACCTGCATTTCCTACAACGAATGTGCGCCCAGGCGGGTATCCACTTTCATTTCGATCACACCCGGGACGGGAAATGCCTGGTTTTTGCGGATACGGCGGGCAACGTTCCGACGATGGACAAGGCTTTGTACAGTGTTGAAGGGCGGGCCCGCGCAGTGCGTGCGTTCACGGTGAAGGCGGATATCCACGGAGCTTTGGTCGCCCAGGGCCGTAGCGATCTGACGCACTTGCACGCCGGCCAGATCCTGTCGCTGAAGGGCCATCCTCATGGAAAGTGGAACCAGGGCTGGTTATTGACGCAGGTTGAACACCACGGTCATGCGGGCGGTTATGGCAATCTTTTCCAGGCCATTCCCTGGGGGATGCCCTTCTTGGTGGACAGGGCGCCGGACAAGCCTGTCATGGTGAGCAGGCAACGCGGCTGGGTCGTGGAAGTGGATGAGCCGCGAGTGGCCGGGCGAGTGGCGGTGCAGTTCGACTGGGCCTATCAGGGAGAGGGCGCCATCCCCAGCCATTGCTGGCTGCCCTTGGCACCCGAGCTTGCGGCGCGTGGCGTGGGGACGATTGCCGAGGGCACCGAGGTTCTGGTGAGTTTTATCGAGGGCGACCCGGACCGTCCCCTGGTCAGCGCATTCCTGGGTGGCGCCCCCGGCGCGCAGTCAACGCAGGCGCTTCCTCCCACCGCGCCTGCCGGGGAAATTCCCGGGGCTTCGGGAGTCGATTCATCCATGTTGTCCGCAATCAAGGATGGTGAGCCACTGGTCTTGCTGTGCCTTTTGCCAGGCGGGGGGCGTTTCAGCCCTTGTGCGCAGCCGGTGTGTACCTGTCGCATGGTGATGGGACAGGGCGCGGGCGCGGCGCCATGAATGTGGCCACCTTGCCGGGTCCCGCTCCCCAATGGCTGCTGTTAGACGTTCCGGACGCGCCCGAGGCCGCACAGCGCCTGAAGGAACAGTTTGCCGAGGTGCCGCGTTTTGCCCTGTTCGAGGGAACCGAGTTCGACGGAGCGAGATCACACGGCCCGTTGTTGGTGGATCTTAGGCAATCGCCTGCGCTGGCCAGCCTGTGCCATCTGGACGCTCGATCCTGGCCCGGGTTGCTGTTGGTGACCTCGACGCCAGCCGAGTCCTTGCTGGTACATTTGCGGCGCATGCTGACGGTGACGCTGGGCCTGCATTACAAGGCCTTCCTGAGTTATTACAACCCGCACACCGCCAGCTATTTCTTCGATGCCTGCGATCCCCGGGAGCTCAGTTGCTGGCTGGGACCGATCAGCCTGTTGCGCTGGTTCGGTGGCACCTGGTCCGATCGGACGATGGGGTGCCAGGGGTGGCAACAGCTCTCCAATCCCAGGCTTGCGGTGCCTGCGCTGGAAAACGAGCATGGCCTCAGCGACAGGCAACAGGTCAAATTGCAGGAGTGCTTCCTGGAACGTCACGTCTGGCGATGGTCTCGCTCCACTGGCCATGACTATTGGGTGCTCTGGGACTACGTGCAACAGGGGCGCAAGCTGGGGTTCAGCGAGCAGGCCGTTCTCGACGGCTGGTTATGGCTGCGCTTGCAATACCCCGATGCCGAGCCCGTGCCGGGGCTGCCTGGTGGTTCCCAGCGAGAACGTCTCGATCATTTGCGACGCCTCTGGCAAGGCAAACAGGGCTGAACATCATCGAGTTTCGGCATCGACCCAGCCGCCCCGACGGTGCAAGAGCCAGGCGACCGTCCCGAGCGTCAGGCTGCGCACCGTCATGAACAACAGGAAAGTGATCCACAGTCCGTGGTTGCCGAGTCCTTGCAGCGCCCAGGCCAGCGGCAACACCAGCAACAGGGTCAGGAGCATGCCGTTGCGCATTTCCCGGGCGCGGGTGGCGCCGATGAACAGGCCATCGAGCAGATAGCTCCACACGGCAATCAATGGCAGCGTTGCCAGGTAAGGCAGGTAGCGGTAAGCGGTGTCGCGCACGTCGGCAATGTCGGTCTGCATGTCGATGAACAAATGTCCGGCCAGCAGAAACAGCAGTGCGAACCCGACGCTCGCGATCAAGGACCAACCGCAGGCGACTACCAGCGAACGGCGCAGGGCCAGGCGGTCGCGAGCGCCAATGGCGTGGCCGCATAGCGCTTCCACCGCATGGGCCAGGCCATCCAGGGCATGGGCGGTAAGCAGCAGGCCATTGAGCAGCAGCGCATTGGCCGCCACCGTCGCGTCCCCCAGCCGCGCGCCTTGCACGGTGATCAGGAAAAACACCGATTGCAGCACCAGGCTGCGGATGAAAATGTCCCGGTTTACCGCCAGCAGCGGTCGCCAGCTCTGCCACAGGCTCAGGGCGGCCCAGGCGATCCGCCCTGGCCAGGCGCGCAGCGTCCTTCGGGCCAGGGCCAGGCCCACCAGCGCGCCCGCCCACTCGGCGATGACCGAGGCGCGTGCCGAACCCGTCACGCCCCAATCCAGGCCGATCACGAACCACAGGTTCAAGGCGATGTTCACCAGGTTGGTGACCAACAGGATCGTCAACGGTGCGCGGGCGTTCTGGGCGCCAAGGAACCAGCCCACCAGCGCGTAACTGGCCAGCGCCGCCGGCAAGCCGAAAAGCCGGGTGTGGAAGAAATCCCGGGTCAATTGGTCGAGCTCGGCCGAGGGCTGCATGAAGTGCAATGCCACGTCGCTCAACGGAACCCCGACCGCCCCGAGCACCACCGACAGCCCCAACGCCAGCAAGAGTCCTTGCAGCAAGACCTGCCGCAGCGCAGCGCCATCGCCACGCCCGGCTGCCTGGGCGGCGAACCCGGTCGAGCCCATGCGCAAGAACCCCATGGCCCAGGCCAGCACCGTGTACAGACTCGCCCCGACCGCCACCGCGCCCAACTGATGGGCATGGGGCAAGTGGCCGATGACGGTACTGTCCACCAGTGCTACCAGCGGTACGGATATATTCGAGAGAATCATTGGCGCGGCCAGCGCCCATACCCGACGGTGGGTGAGGCGGTCGCGCCAGTCGGCGATCAGGTTGGACATGGTGGCTCCTTGATGGAGCGCGATTGTAGCGTTATCGCAGCGTTCGTTCCTGATGTCGCCCTGTTTGTCTTCAGTGGATGATCCAGCTCAGCAACCACAACCCCAATACCAGCCAGATAATGCCCATGACAATCGAGGCCCGCATAAAGGCGCGGATCGCCGAATACAGCAGCATCAGCCCGAGGATCAGTGCGACGATGCTGATGATCGAGGTGTCCATGCCAAGCGTGCGGGACAGGCCATCGACAAAATTGCCACCGGCATTGGCCAAGGTGTTGAACAGCCCGCTGAGCAGGTCGACGATGAAACGGATCACCGAACCGAGCGCCTGGCCGAGCCATTCGAAGAAACTTTCTACCTGCATGTTTGCATCCTGATGGAGAGGAATCGGAATCGAGCCGTCGGCTCCTGACTGTAGGAGTTGTGGCGGCTGCGATCGTTCGATTATGGAGCAATTCACCGCTTCGTACCGAGACGCTTGCCTTCCCTCGTCATCGCCCCGAAGCTATGCGCATTCAGGAGAACCCGATGAACCTTGTTGAACTGACCGAACGCCTGCATGCCATTCGTGACCGTAACGATTGGCGGCAATTCCACAGCCCGAAGAACCTCGCCATGGCCGCCAGCGTCGAGATGGCCGAGCTGGTCGAGATTTTCCAATGGCTGACCGAGGACCAGTCGCGCCAGCTGCCCGCGGATAAACTGGCCCACGCCGGGCAGGAAGTCGGTGACATTGTGTTGTACCTGTTGCTGCTGTGCAGCGAGTTGGGCTTGGATATGGACGCCGTGGTGCGCGGCAAATTGGCCGACAGCGAGCGGCGGTTCGCCCCATGAGTGACCGTCATTTCGACCAGCTCGCCACGCGTTTCGCGGAAAAAATCTACGGCGGGGCCAAGGGGGCGATCCGCCTGGCGGTGCTCCAGGCCGATTTGCTTGAAGCCTTGCCTGACCGCCCGTTGCGTATTCTGGATGTTGGCGCGGGCCTGGGGCACATGTCACTGTGGCTGGCCGAGCGTGGTCACCAGGTGACCTTGGCTGAACCGGCCGAGCCCATGCTTGAGGGTGCCCGTCAGCGGTTTGCCGAGGCCGGCCAGGACGCAACGTTCATTCAGGCGCCGTGGCAGGACCTGCTCGGCCAGCTCACCGAACCGTACGATCTGGTGCTGTGTCACGCGGTGCTGGAGTGGCTGGCCGAGCCCCACGCGATCCTGCCGGTTCTGCATCAACTGACGGCGTCTGGCGGCTGGTTGTCGTTGGCGTTCTACAACCGCGACGCGCTGGTTTATCGAAACTTGCTCAAAGGGCATTTCCGCAAGTTGCGCAAAAACGACCTGGCCGGTGAAAAACAGAGCCTGACCCCGCAACAACCCCTTGATCCTCGCGAATTGGCGGCGCAACTTGAAGACCTGTGGCAGGTCGAAATTCAAAGTGGCGTGCGGGTTTTTCATGACTACATGCCGGTGCAATTCCAGGGCCGCGTAGAACTCGCGCAATTGCTGGAAATGGAACTGGCCCACCGGCGCCACCCAGCGTTTGCCGGGTTGGGACGCTACCTGCATTGGGTCTGTCGTCCCCTCTGATCCGGAAGAGCAGTCGGAGAGCGAAATGAAAGGTCGTTCAGGATTATTGGTGTTATGCCTCGGGCTGGCAGCCTGCCAGAGCGACAATCCGTATGTCGCGACTTCCAATCCGTTGCCGCCGGCGCCGCCCGAGGCCGCCAAAGTGTTCGATCGCAGCGCCTATCCGGCGCCGCCCCGTGACTATGGCCGCTATCGCAGTTGGGCCTGGCTCAACGGTCGGTTGCCGCCGGGTACTGCCTGGGCGGATTCGGCCCAGGTGGCCGAAGCGGTAAGCGCAGCGTTGGACCAACGCGGGCTGCGTCCGCTGCATGACAATCGCCCGGCGGACCTCTTCGTCAGTGCCGACCTGCGCCTGGAAACCCGGCTGCGGCAGGTCCGGGACGACTATGACGCGGGCTATTACGGCGGCTACAACCGCTACGGGCCGGGTTATGGCATGTACAACACCATTCCCGTGATGCGCACCTATCAGGAGCAGGTCGTGGTGGTTCGGGTCGATCTGTTCGACGCCCGAAATGGCCAGCCCGTGTGGAGCGCCAGCGCCGAGACCAGCCAGCGCGGCAATCAGAGCGAGCGCACCGATGCCATTCGTGACGCGGTGGAAAAGGCCATGTCGGCCTATCCTCCCAGTTGATTCAAACAACGGAGAAAAAACCATGTTTCGCCGTCTTGTCCCGCTTGCCCTTGCCCTGTTGCTCAGCGCCTGCGCTTCCAACCAGGTCAATCATGATTTCGACACCAGCCGCGACTTCGCGGCCTACCGCAGCTGGAGCTGGAAGGAGCCGGCGTTGCAATATCGCCCGGACGATCCGCGCATCAAGAGCGACCTGACCGAACAGCGCATCCGCCAGGCGGTCGCCGATCAACTCGACCAGCGTGGCCTGCGTCCGGCTACGGGCGGCGCGCGGGGCGATGTGCAGGTCCAGGCCTACCTGATCGTCGAGGATCGCCAGCAACAGGTGACGACCAACTATGGCGGCGGTTGGGGCGGCCCATGGAATGGTTATTGGGGCGGACCGATGTACAACGAAACCCGTAACCTCAGCTACAAGGTCGCCACCGTGCAGATCGACCTGCTCGACGGCAAGGATGGCAAGCTTGTCTGGCGTGGCAGCGACGAGCAATTGCTCAGTGATTCACCCAACCCGATGGATCGCAGCGCGAAGGTGCGCGAGACGGTGGGGCGGATCCTGTCCAACTACCCACCGCGTTGATTGGTTGACCTATAGGTTGGGTGGAAATACTCAAGCAACCGGCTGCCAACTTCCCAGCATATGCTCCAGCTCACCAGCCCCCACCAATCGCAATTGCCCGCTAGAACCGGCCGCGCTCGCCAACAATGTCACCTCGCTGGGCAGGCGCACCGGCTTCTTGAACGTTACGTCGATTTCGATATTGGCTTCGGGCAAATGATCATCGAGCGCCGCCAACGTCCTTGCCTTGTTCCACAGACCATGGGCGATGGCAGTGGGGAAGCCGAACAACCGGGCGCTGGCGCCGCTCAGGTGGATCGGGTTGTAGTCGCCTGACACCTTGGCGTATTGCCGGCCAATATCCACGGGTGCGGTCCAGCGTGTCACTTGCGTCAACTCGGGGCTGTCCTCGGATGAGTCCTCGGCCAATGCGCCGTCAAGCTGGACGCCTTTGCAGAGCATCTGGCTTTGTGCCTGCCACAAGGGGCCCAACTGATCTTCGATACGGGTCACCAGATCGAATACCGCCCCCTTGGCATGAGGCTGCAGGTTCTCGACGTTGACGCTCGCCCGCACCTGGCTGACACCGCCCATGGGCCGCAGCACGCGGATGCGGTTGTTCAGGTGGATCAAGCCCAGCAATGGGAACGGGAAATCCCGGGCGGTCAGCAATTGCATCTGTAAGGCGAACGCCAGCACGTGTGGATAGGTCGGCGGCAATAGTCCGCTTTCGCTGAAACCACACACTTTGCGATAGGCCGCCAGGTTCTTTTGGTCGACCTGGATCACTTGGCGCAGCCCGACGTCAGGCAGGACCGTGCCGGTGATCTTGCGGCGAGTCGCGGCCTTGGCGTACAGCCCTGACATCGAAGGGGCGGTGTTTATTTCCTGCCATTGGATCGTCATGGTCACGCCCCCAACAAGCTTTGCCCGCACACGCGCAGCGCCTGCCCGGTTACGGCGCCGGTGCCTGGTTGTGCCAGCCAGGCCACGGCTTCGGCGACGTCCTGGGGCAAGCCGCCCTGGCCCAGCGAACTCATGCGGCGCCCGGCTTCACGCAGGGCGAAGGGAATGTCGGCGGTCATGCGTGTCTCGATAAAGCCCGGTGCCACCGCGTTGATGCTGATTCCCCGCGCCTCCAGGCCAGGCGCCCAGGCTTGGGCGAGGCCGATCAGCCCGGCCTTGCTCGCGGCATAGTTGGTCTGGCCGCGATTGCCGGCGATGCCGCTGATGGAGGCAAGCAACACGATCCGGCCATTGTCCCGCAGGGTGCCGCTGTCGAGCAGGGCCTTGGTCAGCACCTGCGGCGCGTTGAGGTTGACCGCCAGCACCGCGTCCCAGAACTCGGGCGTCATGTTGGCGAGGGTCTTGTCCCGGGTGATGCCGGCGTTGTGCACCACGATGTCGACGCCGTCGGGCAGGTGTTCGATCAACTGCGCGGCGGCATCTTCGGCGCAGATGTCCAGCGTCACGCTGCGCCCACTCAGGCGCGCGGCCAGGGCGTCCAGGTCAGCCTTGGCTTGCGGGACATCGAGCAGGATCACATCGGCGCCGTCACGGGCCAGGGTTTCGGCGATGGACGCGCCGATGCCACGGGCGGCGCCGGTTACCAGCGCCTTGAGCCCGGTGAGCGGTCGCGTCCAATCCTGGACCTGGGTCTGGCAGACCTTGAGGCGGATAACCTGCCCGGAAACGTAGGCACTCTTGGGCGACAGGAAAAACCGCAGGGCCCCCTCCAACTGCGCTTCGGCGCCGTCACCGACATAAAGCAACTGCAGCGTCCCGCCATGGCGCAACTCCTTGGCCAGGGAGCGGCTGAAGCCTTCCAGCGCCCGTTGCGCACTGGCGGCAAACGGGTCATCGAGGCTTTCCGGGGCGCGACCGAGGATGACGACATGGGCGCTGTGGTCGAGGTTTTTCATGAGGGGCTGGAAGAATTCGCGCAACTGCTTGAGCTGCTCGACCTGCACCAGATGGCTGGCGTCGTACACCACCGCCTTGATTTTCGGGCCGTGGCCGGGGATCCATTCGGTCGCCAGCGTCGGTTCGCCACCGTAGATGAAAATCGCGTCGGTCAAGCGCTTGGCGAACGTGGCGACCTGTTCGGTCAGGGGGCCACCGCCCAACAGCAAGGCGCCCTCGATAGGCCGCAGCCGCCCGGCCTGCCAGCGTTCGAGGCGCACCGGGGAGGGCAAGCCCAGAGCGCCAACCAGACGCAGGCCAATGGGCGAGTTGGCGAAGTCTATGTAACGGTCTGACATGGAACACACTCCGGCTGATGAGGTTCCAAGTGTGGACCATGTTTGGCAATTGGTCGTTCGATCGCCCGGATAAAGCCTAAGCTTGTGGCTGGGCACGTTACCGCAGGCCAATTTCACACATTCGCGCATACAGGGGAGTTCTTCATGGCACAGCTACGCCGCGTCGCGATCATCGGTGGTAACCGCATTCCGTTCGCCCGCTCCAACGGGCCCTATGCCACCGCCAGCAACCAGGCGATGCTGACGGCTGCGCTCGAAGGTTTGATCGAGCGCTACAACCTGCACGGTGCTCACATCGGGGAAATGGCCGCGGGGGCGGTGCTCAAGTTTTCCCGGGACATGAACCTGACTCGCGAATGCGTGCTCGGCTCACGGCTGGCACCCAGCACCCCGGCCTATGACGTGCAACAGGCGTGCGGCACGGGGCTAGAAACCGTGCTGCTGGTGGCGAACAAAATCGCCCTGGGCCAGATCGACAGCGCCATCGCCGGCGGCGTGGACACTACCTCCGACGCGCCCATCGGTGTCAATGAGGGGCTGCGCAGGATCCTGCTGCAAGCCAATCGCTCCAAGACCACCGCCGATAAGATCAAGGCTTTTCTGCAACTGCGTCCCCAACACTTGGTTCCCGACCTGCCGCGCATCAACGAACCGCGCACGGGCCTGAGCATGGGCGAGCATTGCGAGTTGATGGCGCAGACCTGGCAGATTCCCCGAGACGAGCAGGACCGTCTGGCCCTGGAAAGTCATCAGAAAATGGCCGCTTCCTATGCCGAAGGCTGGCATAACGATTTGATGACGCCGTTCCTGGGCCTGACCCGCGACAACAACCTGCGCCCGGACCTGACCCTGGACAAGCTCGCGTCCCTCAAGCCGGCCTTTGAAAAAAGCGCCAAGGGCACGCTGACCGCAGGCAATTCCACGCCGCTGACCGATGGTGCCTCCCTGGTATTGTTGGGCAGCGAAGAGTGGGCGAACGCCCGCGGACTGCCAATCCTGGCCTACCTGCGTGACGGTGAAACGGCAGCGGTGGATTTCGTCAACGGCGCTGAAGGCCTGCTGATGGCGCCGGTCTATGCGGTGCCGCGCTTGTTGGCACGCAACGGCCTGACGTTGCAGGATTTCGACTACTACGAAATCCACGAGGCGTTCGCGGCCCAGGTCTTGTGTACATTGAAGGCCTGGGAGGACCCGGATTACTGCAGATCCCGGCTGGGCCTCGACACGCCGCTGGGCGCCCTCGACCGCAGCCGATTGAATGTGAAAGGCAGCTCATTGGCCGCCGGGCATCCATTCGCCGCGACGGGCGGCCGTATCGTCGCCAACCTGGCCAAACTGCTGGACGCGGCCGGGAAGGGCCGGGGCCTGATTTCCATCTGCGCGGCGGCCGGCCAAGGTGTGACGGCGATCATCGAGCGCTGACCATCGCCTCGCGCGTGGGCGCAGCCTGGGCTCGCTGGCGGCTGGCGTAGCGTTCGGCGAGGATCGAACAGACGATCAGTTGCATGGGGTGATAGATCATGATCGGCAGCAGGATCAGCCCCAGGCCGGGATCGGTGCCGAAGATCAACGCCGCCATCGGCACCCCGGCGGCCAGGGATTTTTTGCTCGCGCAGAACACTGCAGCGATTTCATCGGCGTTGCTGAACCGCAGAGCGCGGGCGGTGCGGGTGGTCATCCACAGGATAATGGCCAGCAGTACGGCGCTGCCGAGCACCGCGCTGACAAGCACGCCATTGCCTTGTTGTCGCCAGATCCCGGAAACCATCGAATTGCAGAACGCGGCGTACACCAGCAGCAGGATGACCAATTTGTCGATGATGCTGGTATAGCGCTTGTATCGGGCGAAGAAACCGGCCAGCCAGCGCCGCAGGAATTGCCCAAGCACCAATGGCAGCAGCAACATCAGGCACAGATCGAGAAGGGTCGAGCCCAGGTCGATGCCACCGGCACCGCTGCCGACCACCAGGCTGACCAGCAGTGGCGTCAGGAAAATCCCGAGCACGCTGGACAGGCTGGCGTTGAGAATCGCCGCCGGCACGTTGCCGCCCGCGCTGCCTGTGAGGGCCACCGACGAGGAGATGGTCGAGGGCAGGGCGCACAGGTAAAAGAACCCCAGCATCAATAGCGACGGCACATGGCGGCCCAATGACCAATCACCGATCAGCCAGATCAAGGGAAACACGACGAAGGTAAAACCTTGCACCATCAAATGCAGCCGGACGTTCTTCAAGCCGTGGCGGACCTGCTCCCCGGACAAGTTGATCCCATGGAGGAAAAACACCACGAAGATGCCGATGTTGACCACCCACTCCGCATGCATCGCGCCGCCCGTGGCGCCGAATCCGGGAAAGAAATACGCCAACAAGGTGGCAAGCAACATGCCGCACAGGAACCAGTCGGTCACCAGGCGTTTGAGGTGTCTGAGGATGTGCATAGGGCACCGCAAGTTGTATGAGAAGTCTACTTAGCCTAACGTCGGCCTGAACAGTCGTCTTGCGATATAAGGCCAATCAATGCCGACTAACGGACAGCAGCAGCTTGAACGGCGCATTCCCGATCTGACGGAACTGCCTCGGCCACTTTATGCTCGGGTCGAAAGCCTGGATGCGGGTTCATGGACCCAGGTGCATCGACACGATTGGGTGCAGTTTTCCTATGCCATCAGCGGTGTGCTCGGCGTTCATACCGCCGAGGGCAGTTTCTTCGCGCCGCCGCAACGGGGCATCTGGATCCCGGCCGACCTCGAACATCACGTCGTGACATCCACCCGTGCGGAAATGCGCAGCCTTTATGTGCATCGCCAGGCTTGCCCGTGGGGCGATGGGCGTTGCCGGGTGCTGGAGGTCACGCCCTTGGCGCGAGAGCTGATCAAGGTCTTCTGCCAATTTCCCGCCGCCTACCCGCAAGGCGATACCCAGGAGGCGCGGCTGGTGCAAGTGCTGCTGGACCAGTTGGCGGCATTGCCGGAAGTGGGTTTTTCCCTGCCGCTGCCACGGCATGCCCGCCTGCTGGAGCTGTGCAACGAGTTGATCGAACAGCCCGAATCCTGCGTCACCCTGCAAGCCTGGGCCGAGCGACTGGGCACATCGGAAAAGACCCTGACCCGTTTGTTTCTACGTGAAACCGGCCTCAACTTTCGCGCGTGGCGCCAACGCATGCGGCTGTTGTCCTCCTTGGGATCGCTGGAGAAAGGCGACAGTGTGACCAGCGCGGCGCTGTCTTGCGGGTATGAGTCGACGTCCGCTTTCATCGCGGCATTCAAGGGATTGTTCGGTTTCACCCCGGGCGAACTGTTCACGCATTGAGCCCTTGTCAGTTCTTGTCGCAAATACTTGCTTATCCAATGACCTGCGACGGGCCGGGTCTCGGCTATGATCTTGCGCGGTTGATCTGATCCGGCACAGTGTGTGCATTCAGGGTTCATAGGTCGGAACCCCTCCCCGTGAAGGGAGGATTGCCGTATAACGACCTGTCATTCGCGTGTTTGGTAATAAAGGACCCAGAATAAAAGCTGATGAAGACTCCAAAACGCATTGAACCCCTGATCGAGGACGGTCTGGTCGACGAGGTGCTGCGCCCACTCATGAGTGGCAAAGAAGCAGCTGTTTATGTGGTGCGCTGCGGCAATGAGCTGCGTTGCGCCAAGGTCTACAAGGAGGCGAACAAGCGAAGTTTTCGCCAGGCGGCCGAATACCAGGAAGGTCGCAAGGTCCGTAACAGTCGTCAGGCCCGCGCCATGGCAAAAGGTTCGAAGTTCGGGCGCAAGGAAACTGAAGACGCTTGGCAGAACGCCGAAGTGGCTGCGTTGTTCCGGTTGGCCAACGCCGGTGTGCGAGTGCCCAAGCCGTACGACTTCCTTGAAGGCGTGCTGCTGATGGAACTGGTGGCCGACGAGTATGGCGATGCCGCGCCACGCCTGAACGATGTCGTGCTGGAGCCGGACCAGGCACGCGAATATCACGCCTATCTGATTTCTCAGATCGTACTGATGCTGTGTACCGGCCTGGTGCACGGCGACCTGTCGGAGTTCAACGTGCTGCTCACGCCGACAGGCCCGGTCATCATCGATCTGCCGCAAGCGGTGGACGCCGCTGGCAACAACCACGCCTTCAGCATGTTGGAGCGGGATGTCGGCAACATGGCGTCCTACTTCGGCCGTTTCGCTCCGGAGCTGAAACGCACCCGGTACGCCAAGGAAATGTGGGCGCTTTATGAAGCCGGCACGTTGCACCCGGGCAGTGTGTTGACCGGTGAGTTCGACGAGCCCGAAGAGCTGGCGGATGTTGGCGGGATCATGCGCGAGATCGAGGCCGCGCGCCTGGACGAAGAACGACGCCAGGCTGTGCGCGCCGCCGACGATGCGCCGCCAGGCAAGACCGAGGAGCCGCCTCCGCCTTGGATGCAGTGATCGGTTGTCCCAGAAACCCGGCCCAGGCCGGGTTTTTTATTTGTGTTCGGTATCGGGCATCACTTCTTGCAACACCCCGATTCCAGCTCCTTGAGGATCGGGCAGTCGGGCCGGTGATCGCCCTGGCAGTGCTCCACCAAGTCCTGGAGGGTATCGCGCAGCTCCGCGAGTTCACGGATTTTCTGGTTCAGTTCATCGATGTGTTG
The DNA here is from genome assembly GCF_052660185.1 of Pseudomonas sp. E102. NCBI lineage: Bacteria > Pseudomonadati > Pseudomonadota > Gammaproteobacteria > Pseudomonadales > Pseudomonadaceae > Pseudomonas > Pseudomonas sp. E102. The sequence goes on along the minus strand of NZ_CP084025.1, from coordinate 4,181,851 downwards.
CTTGGCCAGGGTCTTCACGTCGGCACTGGCACGTTGGCGGTCCTGCCAAAGCGTCAACAGTTTGCCGACTTCCTCCAGGGAAAACCCCAGGTCTCGGGAGCGCTTGATGAACGCCAGCGTGTGCAAATCATCGGTGCCGTAGATCCGGTAGCCGCTGTCCGTGCGATGGGCCGCCTTGAGCAAGCCGATGGACTCGTAATACCGGATCATCTTCGCGCTAAGGCCACACTGGCGGGCCGCTTGGCCGATGTTCATCGCTTGTCCTCCAGATCTGCGGGTGTCCAGAACTTCAACAGTAATGCATTGCTGACCACGCTGGCGCTCGACAGCGCCATGGCCGCGCCGGCCAGCACCGGGTTGAGCAAGCCGAACGCGGCCAGGGGAATCCCGACCAGGTTATAGACGAAGGCCCAGAACAGGTTCTGGCGGATCTTTGCGTAGGTCTTGCGGCTGATATCCAGCGCCGCCGGCACCAGGCGAGGGTCGCCGCGCATCAGCGTGATGCCGGCGGCGTGCATCGCCACGTCGGTGCCGCCGCCCATGGCGATGCCAATGTCGGCTGCGGCCAGGGCCGGGGCGTCATTGATGCCGTCGCCAACCATCGCCACCACCGAATGGCCCCTCAGTCGCTCGACGATGGCGGATTTGTCGGCCGGCAATACTTCGGCGTGGATGTTGTTGATTCCCAGCGCCTGGGCCACAACCCGAGCGCTGCCTCGGTTATCGCCGGTGAGCAGATGGATGGTGATATGACGCTGGTTCAAGGCCTCCACCGCCGCCAAGGCGCCCGGCTTGAGTGTGTCGCCGAAGGCAAACAGGCCGAGGACGCGAGGTGTCGAGCCTTGATCGATCAGCCAGGACAACGTCCGACCTTCGGTTTCCCAGGCCTGCGCCGCCTCGGCCAGCGAGTCGGGGTCTGGACCGAGCTCTTCCAGCAAACGCCGATTGCCCAGCGCCAGTCGGCGCCCGTCGAGGCTGCCGGCGATGCCGCGCCCGGTAAGCGACTGGCTATCGCTGATGTCCGGTACGTTCAAGCCGCGCTCGGCGCAGGCGTCCAGCACTGCTTTGGCCAGCGGATGCTCGCTGCCCCGTTGCAGGGCGCCGGCCATTGTCAGCAGCGCATTTTCTTCACCTTCGAGCGCCGCCAAGTGATCAATGCGCGGCGCGCCGGATGTCAAGGTTCCGGTTTTGTCGAACACCACTGTGTCCACGTCATGGGCGCGCTCCAGCGCCTCGGCGTCCTTGATCAAGATGCCGTGGCGCGCGGCGACGCCGGTGCCGGCCATGATCGCTGTCGGCGTCGCCAGGCCCAGGGCACAGGGGCAGGCGATCACCAGCACGGCGACGGCGTTGATCAGTGCTGTCTCCAGCGGCGCTCCGTAGAGCCACCAGCCCGCCAATGTCGCAAGGGCCAAAAGCAACACAACCGGCACGAATACCTGGCTGACTCTGTCCACCAGCTTCTGGATGGGGGCCTTGGCCGCCTGGGCGTCTTCCACCAGGCGAATGATGCGCGCCAGGACCGTCTCTGCGCCAAGGGCCTGGGTGCGCACCAGCAAACGACCTTCGCCATTGATCGCGCCACCGGTGACCTTGTCACCGGGTTGCTTGGGCACGGGCAGGCTTTCGCCACTGATCAGTGCCTCGTCGGCATGGCTCTGGCCTTCGATCACTTCGCCGTCCACCGGGAATCGCTCGCCAGGCTTGACCAACACCCAGTCATTCAAGCGCAGCGCGTTGATGGCAACGTCCCGTTCCTCGCCGTCGATCACCTGAACAGCCCGCTCCGGTCGCAGGGCTTCGAGGGCGCGGATGGCGCTGGCGGTTTGTCGTTTGGCACGGCTTTCCAAATATTTGCCGAGCAATACCAGGGCAATCACCACGGCCGAGGCCTCGAAGTACAAGTGCGGCATGCTCCCGGGCTGGGCAATCGCCCATTCGTAGAGACTCAGGCCATAACCGGCGCTGGTGCCCAGGGCGACCAATAGGTCCATATTCCCGGCCCCGGCGCGGACAGCTTTAAAAGCCGCGACGTAGAAACGTGCACCGAAGATGAATTGGACGGGCGTCGCCAACGCGAACTGCAGCCAGGCTGGCAGCATCCAGCTCACGCCGAAGGGCTGCAACATCATCGGCAATACCAAGGGCAGGGACAGCAAAATTGCCAGTATCAGTGCCAGCCGCTCGCGGTTCAGTCGATCGCCCTGGTTTTTTCGCGGTTGTTCCACCTCCCAGACACTGGCGTCATAGCCGGCGCGCTTGACCGCTTCGAGGAGCGTTTGCGGGTCGATCTGGCCCAGCAATTCGAGGTGAGCCCGCTCATTGGCCAAGTTCACGCTGGCGCGATGCACGCCGGCGACTTTGCTCAATGCTCGCTCGACCCGTGCAACGCAAGAGGCGCAGGTCATGCCTTCGATGCTCAATTCCAGGGTCTGCACGGGAACGCCGTAACCTGCTTGTTCGACTGCCTCCATCAAGGCGGGCAGGCTTCCTTCTGGCGCCTGGACCCGCGCCTGTTCCGTCGCCAGGTTGACGCTGACGGCACTGGCACCGGTCACCTTGCGCAACGCTCGCTCGACTCGCCCGGCGCAGCTGGCGCAGGTCATGCCGCAGATCGGCAGATCGAAAATAGTGGGTTCAGGCATGGGGCAGGCTCCCTGTAGTGGACGACCACAGGATCAACCTTGCCATGTTGGCAAGGTCAAGCGCCAATGCAAAAGCTTGCACGTTGCACTGTGGGAGCAAGTTCGCTCCCCCATGTTAGGGGCAACGTCAGTATCCGAGGTCAGCCTGCTTGAGGTACATGCCTTCCCCATTCGCTGCGATTCGGTATTTCAGAATGTCGCCGGCCTTGAGCGTGATGTCCTGCGATCCCGGAGCGAGCATGCCCGGGGCGCAACCCGCGGCCTGGCCAGGCAGCAGTTTCAGGCGCAAGGAAAACCGACCGGGCGGCAGATTGAAGGAGGTGCTTTGCTCTTGGAATAGCCTGGCCGAGAGCTGATCCTCGATGTAGATGCCGATTTCGCAACTGGTCGGCACTTCCAGGCGCTCACGAGAAATGATCAGCACACCATAATCTTCGCCAACAGCCGATGCCTGGGGGGCCACTGCTGAAAGACCGAGCATGCAAAACAGGCTGAACGCTGACCAGCGCATGGCTGAACCTCCGGTATGAAATCCTGATAGGTGCAGCTTGGCCGAGCAGGACGCCGATTGCCAGCCCGGCAGTTTTTGCCAAAACTTGACCTTTCCATGATGGCAAGCTTGAAACTGTGGTCAATTCCAATCCCAAGGAGTCATTTCATGCAAATCTTCAATGTTCGAGGAATGTCTTGCGGTCATTGCGTAAAGGCCGTTACCCAGGCTGTGCAGGCTCAGGATCCAACCGCGCGGGTGCAAGTGGATCTGGGGGCTGGGACCGTCCAGGTCCAAAGCACGTTGCCGCAGAAGACGGTGATCGATGCGATAAGGGAGGAGGGCTACGAAGCCAGTCCCGCCTGAGATTCTTAATCGTTAGCGACCTATCGGAATGTTCAAGAGCGCTCAGCCCGGCTAAACTGTCGGGCTGCCGACTGACGCTGATCTGGACGCCTGATGAACCTCCGTACCATTCTGATTCTTGGCGCCTTGAGCGCTTTCGGTCCCTTGGCGATCGATTTTTATCTGCCGGCGTTCCCGGCGATGGCAATCGCTTTTGGCACCGATGAAAAACATATCCAACTGACCCTGGCGGCTTATTTCCTCGGGCTGTCCCTCGGCCAACTGGCCTACGGGCCGGTGGCGGATCGCTTCGGACGGCGTATCCCGCTGCTGGCGGGGGTCGGCTTGTTCACCGTGGCATCCCTGGCCTGCGCCTACGCGCCAAGCCTCGAATGGCTGATCGGCGCCCGCTTCGTGCAGGCCTTGGGCGGATGCGCGGGAATGGTGATTTCCCGGGCGGTGGTCAGCGACAAATGCGACGCAGTGGGCTCGGCCAAGGTGTTTTCGCAGTTGATGCTGGTAATGGGCCTGGCGCCGATCCTCGCGCCGATGCTTGGCGGCCTGCTGGTGAACGTTTACGGTTGGCAATCCATTTTCATTGGGTTGACGTTGTTCAGTGCGCTTGCGGCGACGGCGGTTGCCTTGTGGTTGCCGGAAAGCCTGCCTGAGCATGTGCCTCGGCAACCGTTGTCCGGGGCATTGCGCCAATACGGTCGCCTTCTCAAGGACTCTGTTTTCCTTGGTCATGCCTTGACAGGCGGCATCGCGATTGCCGGGATGTTTGCCTACATCGCCGGTTCGCCGTTCGTTTTCATCAAGCTCTATGGCGTGCCCGCTGAGCACTTTGGCTGGCTGTTTGGTACCAACGCGGCGGGCTTCATCCTGGTGGCGCAAGTCAATGCCAGGCTGTTGTCCAAACGCGGTCCGGCCTTCCTGCTGGCCCGCGCGGTCTGGGTCTATTGGATTGCCGGGCTGAGTTTGTTGGCCATCAGCGCCTTCCAGCCGGAGCGGTTGTGGCCGTTGTTGATCCCGCTCTTTATTTGCATCGCCAGTCTGGGTTGCATCATCCCCAATGCGTCGGCTTGCGCCATGAACGGGCAGGGTGCCCGGGCGGGGAGCGCCTCGGCCATGTTGGGATGCCTGCAGTTTTCCGTCGCTGCGGGTGCCGCCGCGTTGGTGGCAGCGCTACATGACGGCACGGCGGTGCCGATGGCGATCGTCATCAGCCTTTGTGGATTGTTGGTGGTCGGCGCGGCAATGCTGACCCGTCGTCTGCAAAACGCTTTGGCGCTTGCCCAGGCGAGTCAGCGAAGCTGATTCAACCGGCCGCGCGCTGCTGATGTTCGGGAAAGTGATGGGGCGCTCGAATGCGCGCTTGCAGGGTGTTCGCGAAAGCCTGGGCTTCGGCTTCGGAGCGAAAGGTCACGACATGCTGGTCAAGGCGCACTTGCCATTGAGATTTTGCCCCCTCTTTTATCAGGATCTTCATTGCTGACCTCCTCGTGTAAAAGATTGCGTTGCAAAGGCCTCGAGTGTAGACCCGATTGCGAGCGCAGTTGTGACAACGGTCAATTGTCGGACTGACGGTGCAGGCTTATGTGGCGAGGGAGCAAGCTCCCTCGCCACGGGCGACTGCCCGGCATCAGAATCCTTCAAGCACGATCTTACCCTTGGCCTTCCCACTTTCAAGCAATGCGTGGGCTCGGCGCAGGTTCTCTGCATTGATCACGCCAAAATGTTCGCCCACCGTTGTTTTCAAGGTGCCGGCGTCGATCAATCCCGCCACGCGATTGAGCAGCTTGTGCTGTTCAAGCATGTCGGCTGTCTCGAACAGGGAACGGGTGTACATGAACTCCCAATGCAAGGACAGGCTCTTGCGCTTGAGCTTGGTCACGTCCAGGGATTTCGGGTCGTCGATGAGGGCCAGCTTGCCTTGGGGCGCCAAGGCTTCGACCAATTGATCCAGGTGCTGGTCGGTCTGGGTCAGGCTGGCCACGTGGGTCACTTGAGCCTGGCCTGCCTGCTTGAGGACTTCGCTCAGCGGCTGGCTGTGATCGACCACCAGGTCGGCACCCAGGTCACGCACCCAATCCACTGTCTGCGGTCGGGACGCGGTACCGATGACCTTGAGGCCGGTGAGCTGGCTGGCCAGTTGCGTCAGGATCGAACCCACGCCCCCGGCGGCGCCGACAATCAGCAGGGTCTGGCCCTGGTCATCCTGGCCTTCTTTTATCTGCAGCCGGTCGAACAGTAGTTCCCAGGCGGTGATCGCCGTGAGCGGCAGCGCGGCGGCTTCGGCGAAACCGAGGGTCTTGGGCATGTGGCCGACGATACGCTCATCCACCACATGCATTTCGCTGTTGCCACCGGCCCTGGCGATGGATCCGGCGTAGAACACCTTGTCGCCAGCCTCGAACAGCGTGACTTCGCTGCCCACGGCCTTGACGACTCCAGCCACGTCCCAGCCCAATACCTTGCCGGCACCGCCTTCTGGCTGCACGTTCTGCCGAACCTTGGTATCGACGGGGTTGACCGAGATGGCCTTGACCTCCACCAGCAAGTCTCTCGGGCCGGCAACCGGCTCCGGCAGCTCGACGTCTTGCAGCGCGCGAGGATCGCTGATGGGCAGTGATTGGTAATAGGCGATGGCTTTCATGAAGCGGCTCCGTGAGCAGGGACGATGGCGCCCATGTTTGGCGATTTGGGGGCGGGGTAAAAGCGGCCAAACCAACAGGCTCTTTCAGTGTTTTTTTGATAATGACCATTAGTCGCGGGCAAATAGAGATTTTTCCCTCACGCACAATCGCCTCCAAAGGTTTCTGGAGGACAGGAAACCTTGATCCGCACGCTTATACTAGCGGCCGCCTGTGTCAGCGTTGAAACGGGCACGACGGCAAGCGAAGTCCGCACGGGCATGCCGGTCTTCCAGGCGGTCAGCCGCTTTGGGCGGCACCTTCTTACGGGTCAATATGCCCCAAAGCAGTAGACAGACGATTCAACAGGGAGTGAATACATGGAACATGCACCTTGCATCAGCCAGATTGCCACGCTGCTGGCCGACCCAAAGCGTAGCGCGATGATGTGGGCGTTGATGGATGGTACGGCCCGACAGGCCGATGAATTGGCTTTGCTGGCCGGGCTTTCGCCCTCTTCGGCCAACGCCCACCTGGGGCGGTTATCCACGGGCGGTCTGTTGAAAGTCGAAGTCCGCGGCCGCAAGCGTTTTTTTCGCCTGGCGGCCCCCGAGATCGGTGCCGCCGTCGAGGCGTTGGCGAGTGCAACCCTTGCCAGCACGCCGCGACAGGTTCCAGAAGTTTTCAAACGCGGCCTCATGCCAACCAAGGCACCGACGGCACCGGCTTCGCTGATGCGCGCCAGGCTTTGCGATGATCATCTGGGCGGTACCCTGGCGGCGGATCTGTATCAGCGATTGTTGGATGCCGGATGGCTTGAACAGGTTGAGCAGCGGGTAATCGTCACGCACAAGGGCGCGAACCAGTTGGCCGGGCGTGGCCTGTTCATCCAGGCACTGGCTCATCGCAACGCGCGCATTGCTTGCCCCTGCCCCGATTGGAGTGAGCGGCGCCCGCACTTGGGTGGCGCGCTGGGGGCTGCGTTGCTGCAGTTGTTCATGCAATCGGGTTGGCTGAGCCTTCCAAATGACTCGAGGGCCCTGCAGGTGACCACCCTCGGCCAGCAGGAAATCCATCGGTTCGCCAGGCAGGACACCTTGGAAATGGCGCTCTAGGGCTGTCGGCAGGTCGCTATCAGCAATAGTCGCCTGTGAGGTTCGCGCACACTCGGTCTGGGGTTCTTTCGGATTGGGGAATGCAATGGACACTCACGTTTACAGTGCCGCGGAACGACTGGAGCGATTGCCCATCAGCGGCTATCACCGGGTCATATTCATCATCATCGCCTTGGCGTTTTTCTTCGACTCCATGGACCTGGCCATGATGACGTTCTTGCTGGGGTCGATCAAAACCGAGTTCGGCCTGAGTTCGGCCCAGGCAGGGCTGCTGGCCAGCTCGAGCTTTTTTGGCATGGTGGTGGGCGCCTCGCTGTCGGGCATGTTGGCCGATCGGTTTGGGCGAAAGCCGGTGTTCCAGTGGAGCATCGTACTGTGGGGGGTGGCCAGTTACCTGTGTTCCACCGCCCAGGACATCGAGACATTGACGTTGTTTCGTGTCCTGTTGGGCGTCGGCATGGGCATGGAGTTTCCAATCGCCCAGTCGATGCTTTCGGAGCTTATTCCAGCGAAGCGCCGTGGACGCTACATCGCCTTGATGGACGGCTTCTGGCCGCTGGGCTTTGTGGCGGCGGGCGTGTTGTCGTATTTCCTCCTGCCGGTGATCGGCTGGCGTGACATTTTCCTGGTATTGGCGGTGCCGGCGGTCTTCGTTCTGGTGATTCGTTTTTTCATTCCCGAATCGCCGCGTTGGCTGGAGCAGGCTGGCCGGGGCGATGAAGCGGATGCCGTGCTCAAGCGGATCGAAGACAAAGTCCGCGCCTCGCTGGGCACGCACGATTTGCCCGAGCCCATTCGCCTGCCGAGGCTGGCGACCGTGCCTGGCAACTTTTTCTCGGCCCTGGCGCAGATTTGGTCACCGTTGTATCGCCAACGCACCGTGATGATCTGGAGCGTCTGGTTCTTCGCCCTGCTCGGGTTCTACGGCCTGACGTCCTGGCTCAGCGCCTTGTTGCAGCAATCGGGTTTTGCGGTGACGCAGTCGGTCTACTACACGGTTCTGATTTCCCTGGGCGGGATCCCCGGTTTCCTGATGGCGGCCTGGCTGGTGGAACGTTGGGGGCGCAAGCCGGTGTGCATCATCACGCTGCTGGGCGGCGGGGTCATGGCATTTCTGTATGGCCAGAGCGCGGTGTTTGGCGGCAACGTGGGCCTGCTGATAAGCACCGGACTGTTGATGCAGTTCTTCCTGTTCGGCATGTGGGCGGTGCTTTATACCTATACACCGGAGCTTTACCCCACCTCCGCGAGAGCCACGGGATCGGGCTTTGCCTCGGCGGTCGGACGCATCGGTTCGCTGCTTGGCCCCTTGGTAACAGGGTTGGTATTTCCGATCACCGGGCAAGGCGGTGTGTTTGCCCTGGGCGCGCTGTGCTTTGCGGTGGCGGCGGGTGTGGTCTGGTTGTACGGAATGGAGACGCGGGGCAAAACGCTGGAGGAGTTGAGCGAAGCGAATGTCGCTGACTGAACACAGCCTCCTGTGGGAGCGAGCTTGCTCGCGATAGCGCCGGGTCAGCCAACATCAATGTTGAATGATCGACCGCCATCGCGAGCAAGCTCGCTTCCACAGGCGTTGAGACGGGCTTAAGGTTTTACCAGTCGCGCATCCAGGCTGTTTTGCGCCAAGCGCTTGGCCTGGTCTTGAGTCATGCCCAAATGCGTATGCAGCGCATGGAAGTTTTCGGTGACGTAGCCGCCGAAATACGCCGGGTCATCGGAGTTCACCGTTACCTTCACGCCGCGTTCGAGCATATCGAGGATGTTGTGCTGCGACATGTCGTCGAACACGCAGAGCTTGGTGTTGGACAACGGGCACACCGTCAGCGGGATTTGCTCGTCGATGATTCGCTGCATCAGCCGTTCATCTTCGATTGCCCGAACGCCGTGGTCGATGCGCTGGATCTTCAGCAGGTCCAAGGCTTCCCAGATGTACTCGGGCGGACCTTCCTCGCCAGCGTGGGCGACGGTCAGGAAACCTTCGTTTCGCGCGCGGTCGAACACCCGCTGGAATTTGCTTGGTGGATGGCCCATCTCCGAGCTGTCGAGGCCGACGGCCACGAACGCGTCACGGAACGGCAGCGCCTGGTCGAGGGTCTGCTCGGCCTGTTCTTCGCTCAGGTGGCGCAGGAAACTCAGGATCAGGCCGCTGGTGATGCCCAGTTGCTGTTCGCCGTCCTTGAGGGCGGCGGCGATGCCGTTGAGCACCACTTCGAATGGAATGCCGCGATCGGTGTGGGTCTGGGGATCGAAGAACGGTTCGGTGTGGATCACGTTCTGCGCCTTGCAACGCAGCAGGTAGGCCCAGGTCAGGTCATAGAAATCCTGGGAGGTGCGCAGCACGTCGGCGCCCTGGTAGTACAGGTCGAGAAATTCCTGCAGGTTGTTGAAGGCGTAGGCCTGGCGCAGGGTGTCAACGTCGTTCCATGGCAAGGCGATCTTGTTGCGTTCGGCCAGGGCAAACAGCAACTCGGGCTCCAGCGAGCCTTCCAGGTGCAGGTGCAGTTCAGCCTTGGGCAAGGTGTTCAGCCAGTCGTACATGTCTTTTTCTCATCAGCGAATCGATGGCGGGCATTCTACAGGGGTAGGCGCCGATGTCTGGTAAAACCTGACCGGCTGATCCACTACGCAGGCCGCATCCGCACGAAACGTTCCCGGCCCGTCACAGTCTAGTAGCTCATGACCCGTCCATTGCCAGGCCCACGATGTTCTCGTTGATCAAGCAAGAAAAACTGCTGTTGTTGGCCCTGCTCGCCGCCTTCGTCGCCTACCCGCTTGAACATTGGTTTCTGGGCAGCGGGCAGGCCGTGGCGCTGGCGAGTGGGTTGGTGCTGATCGGTTTTATTGTTTCTGCGTCCATGCGCGTTGCTCATCACGCGGAACTGTTGGCGGAAAAGGTTGGCGATCCCTACGGCACCATGATCCTGACCTTGTCGGCGGTGCTGGTGGAAGTCGTGATCCTGGCGATCATGATGAGTAACGAGGCATCACCCACCCTGGTACGAGACACGATTTATTCTGCGGTCATGCTCGACATCAACGGCATTCTCGGGCTCGCGGCTTTGATGGGGGGGCTCAAGCATGGCGAGCAGGTCTATAACGATGACTCGGCGCGCACCTACAGCGTGATGATTCTCACCGCCATGGGCGTGTCGATGGTGGTGCCGGAGTTCATTCCACAGGAAAACTGGAAACATTATTCGGCGTTCACCATCGGCGCGATGGTCGTGTTGTATACCTTGTTCCTACGGATGCAGGTGGGACCCCACAGCTATTTTTTCAGCTACAGCTACCCGCAAAAGCGCCGCAGGAAAGAGCCCGTGGAAACCGAGCCGAAACCCATCAGCCTGGCATTTTCCATCGGCGCATTGGTGTTTGGCGTAGTGGTAATCGGTGCGCTGGCAGAAGTCATGTCCAAAGCCATCGACCTGGGGCTGGAGGGCTCCGGCGCGCCGCCGGTGGTCACGGCAATCCTGGTGGCGGCCATCTCCGCTGCGCCGGAGATCCTCACGGCCCTGCGCGCAGCCTTGGCCAATCGCATGCAGTCGGTGGTCAACATCGCGCTGGGGGCGTCGTTGTCCACCGTGATCCTGACCGTGCCGGTGATGGAAGCGATGGCGCTCTACACCGGGCAACCTTTTCAGATGGCGATGACGCCGGTGCAGACGGTGATGATTTTCATCACCCTGATCGTCAGCGCCATCAACCTCAACGATGGCGAAACCAACGCCATCGAGGGGATGACCCATTTTGTGTTGTTTGCGACGTTTGTGATGTTGTCGTTGCTGGGCCTTTAGCTTGTCAGAATCCTTGTGGGAGCGAGCAGACTCGCTGCCACATTCGTCCTTTGATTGGGTCACGATGCCGCAATCAACTCCCGCGCGGCCTGGCTGTGATCGGCAATCAACCCTTTCAGGTCGAGGCCTTCGATCTGTCCGTCGATCACACGCCACTCGCCTGCAACCATCACTCGATCCGCCCGATCAGCACCGCACAGCAGCAGTGCCGAGATCGGGTCGTGGCTGCCGGAAAAGCGCAACTCATCAAGTTTGAATAACGCCAGGTCAGCCTGCTTGCCCACCGCCAATTCGCCGATGTCGCTGCGCCCCAGCAATTGCGCCGAACCCCGGGTCGCCCAGCCCAGTACCCGTTCCGGTGTGATTGCTTGTGCGCCGTAGCGCAGGCGCTGGATGTAGAGCGCTTGGCGGGCTTCCAGGATCATGTTCGAGGCATCATTGGAGGCTGAGCCGTCAACCCCCAGGCCCAGCGGGGCGCCGGCGGCAGTGAGTTCAAGCGTCGGACAGATCCCCGAGGCCAGGCGCATGTTCGAGCTGGGGCAATGACAGATACCGGTGCCGGCGGCGCCGAGACGGACGATTTCGTCCGGATTGAAATGAATGCCATGGGCCAGCCAGGTGCGCGGGCCCAGCCAGCCGACGCTGTCCAGGTAATCGACGGTGCGCAGGCCGAAGCGTTGCAGGCAGAAATCTTCTTCGTCGAGGGTCTCGGCCAGGTGCGTGTGCAGGCGTACGTCGAGTTTTTCCGCAAGTTCGGCGCTGGCGCTCATGATCTCGGGCGTGACTGAAAACGGCGAGCACGGCGCCAAGGCAATCTGGATCTGCGCGCCATCGCCTCGTTGGTGATAGCGGGCAATCAATCGCTGGCTGTCGTCGAGAATCACCTGGCCCTGCTGGACGGTCTGTTGCGGCGGCAAGCCACCGTCGGCTTCGCCCAGGCTCATGGAGCCGCGAGTCAGCATTGCGCGCATGCCCAGCTCGCGAACGCTTTGAACCTGCACATCGATCGCATTTTCCAGGCCTTGCGGGAACAGATAATGATGATCGGCCGCCGTCGTGCAGCCTGAGAGCAGCAGTTCAGCCAGCGCCACCTTGCTTGCCAGGGCGAGTTTTTCCGGCGTCAGTCGTGCCCATACGGGATAGAGGGTTTTCAACCAAGGGAATAGCGGCTGGTTGACCACCGGTGCCCAGGCGCGGGTGAGGGTCTGATAGAAGTGGTGATGAGTGTTGATCAGCCCAGGCAGGATTACATGATCGCGGGCGTCAAAGACTAGGTCGCAGGGCTGGCCGGGTTGCTGGCCGAGGCCCAGCAGTTCGACGATCGCACCGTCCTGCAGGACGAGACCGCCACGGGCATCGAGGCCGTTGGCCGTGAAGACGGCGAGGGGATTTTTTAACCAGGTACGGGTCGCAGGCATGATGGCCGGCTCCTCTGAAAGTGGGTTCAGGTTAGCCAGCTCAGTGATGCCCTGTCTGCTGATCCAGGGGCGCCATGGGAGGGCGCGGGTCGGAGTTTACTCAGGTTGTTCGGCACATATCCAGTACCCGGCGACGTAATGGGTGGCGTTTACCAGGGAATCGTCTCGCCCCTGTAATTGACGAAGTGATGCCCGCCCTTGCCGGTGAAGGCATTGACCTGGTCGATCAGCCCACGGGTACTGGTCGGGACGTCTATCTCGGCACCTTCACCGCCCATGTCGGTCTTCACCCAGCCCGGATGCAGGGACAGTACGGTCAGCGACTGCTCGCCCAATTGACTGACGAAACTGTTGGTCATTGAGTTGAGGGCGGCTTTGCTTGCCTTGTACAACGCCAGTTCCGGCGCGTCGGGCATGGTCACGCTGCCCAGTACGGAGCTCATGAAAGCCAGCACGCCGCTACGTTCGCGAATCTGCCCGACGAAGCGCTGGGCCAGATTGATCGGTGCCACTGCGTTGGTGAAGAACAATTGGCCCACCTCCGCCAGCGTTGCGCCGCCAGGGTTCTGATTGGCCGGGCCCTTTACGCCGGCGTTGACGAACAGCAAGTCGAAGATTTCGCCCTTGAGTTGCTGGCTCAAGGCGATGACGGCTTGCTGGTCGTCCATGTCGAGCCTTTCGATTCGCACCGGACCCAGCGCTTTCAAGGCGTCCGCGTGCTGCGGGTTGCGCACGGTAGCAGTGACGTTCCAGCCGTCGCTGAGCAACGTCTTTACCAAACCCAGGCCCAAGCCCCTGGAAGCACCGATGATCAATGCATTTTTCGCCGAATTCATGAAGGCATCCTTGAAAGAAAAGGCCATGGATTTAATGGACAACGTTGCCCGAGCCGTTGTTTCAACTCGTGACGCAACGCGTCGGGTTTGTATCACGTATCGATTGATTAAAAATTGATCAAGCGGCTGCGGTCCATGCCGTTACTGAGGCTGCTGGACCCATGAACGGGTTATCCACAGCTTGTTCCACAGTAATTGTGCGCAAGCTCCAAGGTCGGGAATAAGCCCCGTGCGGCTTTCTTCTAAAGGTGATAAAGCGCCGCAAGTGATTGTTTTGCTGACGGATCTCTGAAGTCTGGATGCCCCTGTACGAAAAATGTACAAATTCCCGAAAGCCGCATGACAGAAGGGTTACAGCGTGGTACGCCCAGGTTATCCACAAGCGGGTGCACAGCGCGTGTGGGCAAATCCGCGTTTTGCCGTCACACGGCGGTCTCACGCTCCAGGCGTATGTGCCCGCGACTCAGGTCGGCCAGCCGTGCCTGCAGCGTTTCAATGTGTTCTTCGCCCACCGCCAATTGAAGCTCTACACCATCGGCGGTGAAATGCTCGGCGTTCACCAAACCCCCGCATTCGGTTGTGCGCAGTTTCACCAGGGCCAGTTCCGCGAACCCGCAAACGCAGCGCAGCCCCACGCGGCTGATCAATTCAATCTTCTCGGCGTTTTGCAGGCATTTGTTTGCACCGCCGCCGTACGCCCGCGCCAACCCACCGGTCCCCAGCTGGATTCCGCCGTACCAGCGGATCACCAGCACCACCACCTGATCGCAGGCTTGGGCCTGGATGGCTGCCAGGATCGGACGTCCGGCGGTACCGCCTGGTTCGCCATCGTCGCTGCTGCGGTACTGGTTGCCGAATTTCCAGGCCCAGCAATTGTGCGTGGCGGCCAGGTCGCTGTGCTGTTCGATAAAGGCCTGGGCCTCGGCAGGGCTGTTGATGGCGGCGGCAAGGGTAATGAAACGGCTTTTGCGGATTTCTTCACGGTACTCACAAAAGCCGGCGAGGGTATAAGGCATGTAGTCCTAGGATCTGTATGAGAGGTCAGGTGTCAGGCCGCAGCCTTTTAGAATGATACGGATCAAGTTGTCGCCAGCGTCGATCATGTCTTGCTTGGTCAGCTTGCTGCGACCGGTCACGCGGCAGATCTGGGTAGCAAAGTCGGCATAATGCTGGGTGCTGCCCCATAGCAGGAAGATGAGATGCACCGGATCGACCGGGTCCATTTTTCCTGCATCGATCCAAGCCTGGAAAACAGCCGCTCGGCCCTTGAACCAGGCCTGATAGTCCTGGTTGAAATATTCGCTCAGGCACTCGCCGCCACTGATCACTTCCATGGCGAAGATCCGCGATGCCTGAGGTTGGCGCCGCGAGAACTCCATCTTGGCGCGGATGTAGCGGGTCAATGCCTGCGCCGGATCGTCTTCGGCCGTCAGGGAATTGAACGTGCTGTCCCATAACTCGATGATGTTGCTCAATACCGCCACGTAGAGCCCGAGCTTATTGGTGAAATAGTAGTGGAGGTTGGCCTTGGGCAATCCAGCCTTCAAGGCAATCGTATTCATGCTGGTGCCCTTGAAACCGTGACGAGCGAACTCATCCTCGGCGGCCCTGAGGATGGTCTCTTCGTTCTGTTGACGAATGCGGCCGGTAGGCTTGCCGCCATGGGCGGGAACTTCAAAAGTCATGGACGTTTCCGGGCTGGGTCTGTGGGTGCGGGCAAATGCGTTCATAGCGCACCGG
The DNA here is from genome assembly GCF_052660185.1 of Pseudomonas sp. E102. Lineage (NCBI taxonomy): Bacteria > Pseudomonadati > Pseudomonadota > Gammaproteobacteria > Pseudomonadales > Pseudomonadaceae > Pseudomonas > Pseudomonas sp. E102. The sequence continues at coordinate 4,166,835 of NZ_CP084025.1, read as the reverse complement.
CGCGGATCAGACAAGTGCTGCGGCTATAAAAGCGGCACGTTGAAGAAATTCAGCGTGTTGCCGCGAGATTTTCGAGGAAGCTTTCCAGCACCAAATGAGGGCGACGTCCCTTGCGCGTGACTGATGCCAGGCTCAGGTCGTAGAAACGCGCGAAGGGTTTGAGCGCGCGTAGGCGACCTTGTTGTACCCAGAGATTGGCGTAGTGATCTGGTAGATAACCGATATAACGACCTGTGAGAATCAGAAACGCCATGCCTTCGCGGTCCGATGCGCTGGCCGTGCAGTTCAGTGCCTGGTAATGGGCCTGGATGTCGGCCGGCAAGCGAAAGGTTGGCGCGATGGCGTCTTGGGTATTGAGGCGAGCGTCTTCGAGTTGCTGGTCGTCCACGTAAAACAGTGGATGACCGACCGCGCAATACAGCAGCGAGCGTTCGCTGTAGAGCGGTTGGTATTCAAGACCTGAAAGGGCGCTGGCCTGGGGGACCACGCCGACGTGAAGGCGACCGTCGAGTACGCCTTGCTCGACTTCGTTGGGTGCGATCATGCGAATCTGGATTTGCACGTCTGGCCCGCGTTCTTTCAACTGGGCCAAGGCGTGGGTGATACGCATATGCGGCAGGGTGACAAGGTTGTCCGTCAGGCCAATGATCAATTCGCCGCGTAAATGTTGATGGAGGCCGTTGACCTCGGTACGGAAACTTTCCAGCGCACTTAATAGTTGCAGCGCCGACTGATAGACCTCGCGGCCTTCTTCAGTCAGGGAAAAGCCCGCGCGGCCACGCTGGCACAAGCGCAGCCCTAGGCGTTGTTCAAGATCATTCATCTGCTGGCTGATAGCCGAGCGGCCGATCCCGAGGACCGTTTCGGCGGCAGAAAAACCACCGCATTCCACCACGCTGCGGAAAATGCGCAGCAAGCGGATATCGAAGTCGCTGACCTGGGCCAGCGGATCGGAACGACGCATGCTCATAGTTTAGTAATCCGCTGACTGAAGGTTAGAAAAGCTGGGTTTCACCGACTTTATCGCCGTGGCAACGTAGTCGCAAGAACGCTCCTGATTTCATACCGTTTATGTCTTGCGAGGTTTTGTCGATGAACATGCCCGAACACGCTGTCGGTTCCCTGGCCAGCCAGCTCAAGCTGGACGCTCATTGGATGCCTTATACGGCCAATCGCAATTTCCAACGCGACCCTCGCCTGATCGTCGCTGCCGAAGGTAGCTGGCTGACCGATGACAAGGGACGCAAGGTCTACGATTCGCTGTCGGGATTGTGGACATGCGGCGCCGGGCACACCCGCAAGGAGATCCAGGAAGCGGTCGCCAAGCAACTGGGCACGCTCGATTACTCGCCGGGATTCCAGTATGGACATCCGTTGTCGTTCCAATTGGCGGAAAAGATCACCAACCTGACCCCGGGCAACCTCAACCATGTGTTCTTCACCGATTCAGGTTCCGAGTGCGCCGATACCGCAGTGAAGATGGTTCGCGCTTATTGGCGCCTCAAGGGGCAGGCCACCAAGACCAAGATGATCGGTCGTGCCCGCGGTTATCACGGTGTGAATATTGCCGGCACCAGCCTGGGCGGGGTCAGCGGCAACCGCAAATTGTTCGGCCAAGCCATGATGGATGTTGATCATTTGCCCCATACCTTGCTGGCCAGTAACGCCTATTCCCGCGGCATGCCCAAGGAGGGCGGGATCGCCTTGGCCGATGAGCTGTTGAAGTTGATCGAGCTGCACGACGCTTCCAATATCGCCGCCGTGTTTGTCGAGCCGATGGCTGGGTCCGCCGGTGTGCTGGTGCCGCCAGAGGGATACCTGAAGCGTCTGCGGGAAATCTGCGACCAGCACAACATTTTGCTGGTGTTTGACGAAGTGATCACCGGGTTCGGTCGTACCGGCGCGATGTTTGGTGCCGACAGCTTTGGCGTGACGCCGGACGTGATGTGCATCGCCAAGCAAGTCACCAACGGTGCAATTCCGATGGGGGCGGTCATTGCCAGCAGCGAAATCTACCAGACGTTCATGAGCCAGCCGACGCCTGAATATGCCGTGGAATTCCCCCATGGCTATACGTACTCGGCGCACCCAGTGGCGTGCGCGGCGGGACTGGCGGCGTTGGACCTGCTGCAAAAAGAGAATCTGGTGCAGGGTGTGGCCGAGGTGGCGCCGCATTTCGAGACCGCATTGCATGGCTTGAAAGGCTCGAAAAACGTTATCGATATTCGCAACTTTGGCTTGGCCGGGGCGATCCAGATCGCCCCCCGTGACGGTGACGCTATCGTGCGTCCTTTCGAGGCGGGAATGGCACTGTGGAAAGCTGGGTTCTATGTGCGCTTTGGCGGCGATACCTTGCAGTTCGGGCCGACGTTCAACAGCAAGCCGCAGGACCTGGATCGCCTGTTCGACGCAGTTGGTGAAGTGCTGAACAAGATCGACTGATTTCTTCTATATAGAGAGACGCTCGTTAATGGGCGTCTGGTGATCAATTTCCTGGAGTCCCCATGAGCCTCATCCCGCATTTGATCAATGGCGAACTGTTGAGCGATAACGCCCGTACAGCCGATGTGTTCAACCCGTCCACCGGCCAGGCAATCCATCAAGTACCGCTGGCGGATCGCGCAACTGTCCAGCAGGCGATCGATGGCGCCAAGGCCGCTTTCCCGGCCTGGCGCAACACGCCGGCGGCGAAGCGCGCCCAAGTAATGTTCCGTTTCAAGCAACTGCTGGAGCAGAACGAGTCGCGCATCGCCCAGTTGATCAGCGAAGAACACGGCAAGACCCTGGAAGACGCGGCGGGGGAACTCAAACGGGGTATCGAAAACGTTGAGTTTGCCTGTGCGGCGCCGGAAATCCTGAAGGGCGAATACAGTCGCAATGTAGGGCCGAATATCGATGCTTGGTCAGATTTCCAGCCTTTAGGTGTCGTGGCGGGTATCACGCCGTTCAATTTCCCGGCAATGGTGCCGTTGTGGATGTACCCGCTGGCTATCGTCTGTGGGAATTGTTTCATTCTCAAGCCGTCGGAGCGCGATCCGAGTTCGACACTGCTGATCGCCCAGCTTTTGCTGGAAGCCGGTTTGCCCAAAGGTGTATTGAGCGTAGTCCATGGCGACAAGGCGGCGGTGGATGCTTTGATCGAGGCGCCGGAGGTAAAAGCGCTGAGTTTTGTCGGGTCGACACCAATCGCTGAATACATCTATGCCGAAGGTACTCGTCGAGGTAAGCGCGTCCAGGCGCTGGGTGGGGCGAAGAACCATGCGGTGCTGATGCCGGATGCAGATCTGGACAACGCAGTCAGCGCCTTGATGGGCGCGGCGTACGGTTCGTGCGGTGAGCGCTGCATGGCGATTTCGGTAGCGGTATGTGTCGGCGATCAAGTAGCGGATGCCCTGGTGGCCAAGTTGGTGCCGCAGGTCAAGGCACTGAAGATCGGTGCGGGGACTTCTTGCGGACTGGACATGGGGCCGCTTGTTACCGGGCAGCACCGCGACAAGGTCAGTGGGTATATAGAGGAGGGCGTGTCGGCGGGGGCATCATTGATTGTCGATGGTCGTGGCTTGAGCGTTGCTGGGCACGAGGAAGGCTTTTTCCTGGGTGGCTGCCTGTTTGACCGCGTGACGCCTGAGATGCGCATCTACAAGGAAGAAATCTTCGGGCCGGTGCTGTGTATCGTCCGGGTCAATAGCTTGGAAGAGGCGATGCAACTGATCAACGATCACGAATATGGCAACGGCACCTGCATCTTTACCCGTGACGGCGAAGCGGCGCGGTTGTTTTGCGATGAGATTGAAGTCGGCATGGTTGGCGTCAATGTTCCATTGCCAGTGCCTGTCGCCTATCACAGCTTCGGTGGCTGGAAGCGTTCACTTTTTGGTGACTTGCATGCCTATGGTCCGGACGGGGTGCGTTTTTATACCCGTCGCAAGGCCATTACCCAACGCTGGCCGCAGCGTGCCAGCCATGAGGCTTCGCAGTTTGCATTTCCCAGTTTGTAACCTGTAAGTGAAGAGGCCGGCGCCCCTGGGCGTCGGCCTCTGTATTTCCGGGGTTTCTGACTGATATGACAGAATTATGAAAATAAAGGGTTGACGGCAAATTCTGGATGTCTATAATTCGCCCCACTTCCGGCGCAGTCGAAACGGAAAACTCCTTGAGTTTCAACGAGTTAGCCAAGTTTCGGTAAGTGCTTCGCTTCAGTTCATCGAAGCACGGAAGGAGTGGGTAGGCCGGTTTGTTGGGCGCTATCGACGGTTCGATCCTCTCGGTCGAAAGCGGTAAAAAAGAGGTGTTGACAGCAGCGAGTAACGCTGTAGAATTCGCCTCCCGCTAACGAGAGATCGAAAGCGCAAGTGGTTGAAGTTGTTAAGGATTTCCAAGCGAAACTTTGAAAACTTCTTAAAATAACCGCTTGACAGATACACGGGGCGCTGTAGAATGCGCGCCTCGGTTGAGACGAAAGGCTCAACCCACCGCTCTTTAACAACTGAATCAAGCAATTCGTGTGGGTGTTTGTGGAGTCAGACTGCTAGTCAACAGATTATCAGCATCACAAGTTACTCCGCGAGAAATCAAAGATGTAACCAACGATTGCTGAGCCAAGTTTAGGGTTTTCTCAAAACCCAAAGATGTTTGAACTGAAGAGTTTGATCATGGCTCAGATTGAACGCTGGCGGCAGGCCTAACACATGCAAGTCGAGCGGCAGCACGGGTACTTGTACCTGGTGGCGAGCGGCGGACGGGTGAGTAATGCCTAGGAATCTGCCTGGTAGTGGGGGATAACGCTCGGAAACGGACGCTAATACCGCATACGTCCTACGGGAGAAAGCAGGGGACCTTCGGGCCTTGCGCTATCAGATGAGCCTAGGTCGGATTAGCTAGTTGGTGAGGTAATGGCTCACCAAGGCGACGATCCGTAACTGGTCTGAGAGGATGATCAGTCACACTGGAACTGAGACACGGTCCAGACTCCTACGGGAGGCAGCAGTGGGGAATATTGGACAATGGGCGAAAGCCTGATCCAGCCATGCCGCGTGTGTGAAGAAGGTCTTCGGATTGTAAAGCACTTTAAGTTGGGAGGAAGGGCATTAACCTAATACGTTAGTGTTTTGACGTTACCGACAGAATAAGCACCGGCTAACTCTGTGCCAGCAGCCGCGGTAATACAGAGGGTGCAAGCGTTAATCGGAATTACTGGGCGTAAAGCGCGCGTAGGTGGTTCGTTAAGTTGGATGTGAAATCCCCGGGCTCAACCTGGGAACTGCATTCAAAACTGTCGAGCTAGAGTATGGTAGAGGGTGGTGGAATTTCCTGTGTAGCGGTGAAATGCGTAGATATAGGAAGGAACACCAGTGGCGAAGGCGACCACCTGGACTGATACTGACACTGAGGTGCGAAAGCGTGGGGAGCAAACAGGATTAGATACCCTGGTAGTCCACGCCGTAAACGATGTCAACTAGCCGTTGGGAGCCTTGAGCTCTTAGTGGCGCAGCTAACGCATTAAGTTGACCGCCTGGGGAGTACGGCCGCAAGGTTAAAACTCAAATGAATTGACGGGGGCCCGCACAAGCGGTGGAGCATGTGGTTTAATTCGAAGCAACGCGAAGAACCTTACCAGGCCTTGACATCCAATGAACTTTCCAGAGATGGATTGGTGCCTTCGGGAGCATTGAGACAGGTGCTGCATGGCTGTCGTCAGCTCGTGTCGTGAGATGTTGGGTTAAGTCCCGTAACGAGCGCAACCCTTGTCCTTAGTTACCAGCACGTTATGGTGGGCACTCTAAGGAGACTGCCGGTGACAAACCGGAGGAAGGTGGGGATGACGTCAAGTCATCATGGCCCTTACGGCCTGGGCTACACACGTGCTACAATGGTCGGTACAGAGGGTTGCCAAGCCGCGAGGTGGAGCTAATCCCACAAAACCGATCGTAGTCCGGATCGCAGTCTGCAACTCGACTGCGTGAAGTCGGAATCGCTAGTAATCGCGAATCAGAATGTCGCGGTGAATACGTTCCCGGGCCTTGTACACACCGCCCGTCACACCATGGGAGTGGGTTGCACCAGAAGTAGCTAGTCTAACCTTCGGGAGGACGGTTACCACGGTGTGATTCATGACTGGGGTGAAGTCGTAACAAGGTAGCCGTAGGGGAACCTGCGGCTGGATCACCTCCTTAATCGACGACAGCAGCGGCTCCATGAGCTCCCACACGAATTGCTTGATTCATTGAAGAAGACGATTGGGTCTGTAGCTCAGTTGGTTAGAGCGCACCCCTGATAAGGGTGAGGTCGGCAGTTCGAATCTGCCCAGACCCACCAATTTCATGGTGTACCCTGTAGCGATACGGGGCCATAGCTCAGCTGGGAGAGCGCCTGCCTTGCACGCAGGAGGTCAGCGGTTCGATCCCGCTTGGCTCCACCATTACAGATTGGTTCCAACGTTTAAAGCTTAGAAATGAGCATTCCATCCGCGGGATGATGAATGTTGATTTCTAGTCTTTTGATTAGATCGTTCTTTAAAAATTTGGGTATGTGATAGAAAGATAGACTGAACGTTACTTTCACTGGTAACGGATCAGGCTAAGGTAAAATTTGTGAGTGGCTCTTAGAGCCAGATCGAATTTTCGGCGAATGTCGTCTTCACAGTATAACCAGATTGCTTGGGGTTATATGGTCAAGTGAAGAAGCGCATACGGTGGATGCCTTGGCAGTCAGAGGCGATGAAAGACGTGGTAGCCTGCGAAAAGCTTCGGGGAGTCGGCAAACAGACTGTGATCCGGAGATGTCTGAATGGGGGAACCCAGCCATCATAAGATGGTTATCTTGTACTGAATACATAGGTGCAAGAAGCGAACCAGGGGAACTGAAACATCTAAGTACCCTGAGGAAAAGAAATCAACCGAGATTCCCTTAGTAGTGGCGAGCGAACGGGGACTAGCCCTTAAGCTTCTTTGATTTTAGCGGAACGCTCTGGAAAGTGCGGCCATAGTGGGTGATAGCCCTGTACGCGAAAGGATCTTAGAAGTGAAATCGAGTAGGACGGAGCACGAGAAACTTTGTCTGAATATGGGGGGACCATCCTCCAAGGCTAAATACTACTGACTGACCGATAGTGAACTAGTACCGTGAGGGAAAGGCGAAAAGAACCCCGGAGAGGGGAGTGAAATAGATCCTGAAACCGTATGCGTACAAGCAGTGGGAGCCCACTTTGTTGGGTGACTGCGTACCTTTTGTATAATGGGTCAGCGACTTATTTTCAGTGGCGAGCTTAACCGAATAGGGGAGGCGTAGCGAAAGCGAGTCTTAATAGGGCGTCTAGTCGCTGGGAATAGACCCGAAACCGGGCGATCTATCCATGGGCAGGTTGAAGGTTAGGTAACACTGACTGGAGGACCGAACCGACTACCGTTGAAAAGTTAGCGGATGACCTGTGGATCGGAGTGAAAGGCTAATCAAGCTCGGAGATAGCTGGTTCTCCTCGAAAGCTATTTAGGTAGCGCCTCATGTATCACTGTAGGGGGTAGAGCACTGTTTCGGCTAGGGGGTCATCCCGACTTACCAAACCGATGCAAACTCCGAATACCTACAAGTGCCGAGCATGGGAGACACACGGCGGGTGCTAACGTCCGTCGTGAAAAGGGAAACAACCCAGACCGTCAGCTAAGGTCCCAAAGTTATGGTTAAGTGGGAAACGATGTGGGAAGGCTTAGACAGCTAGGAGGTTGGCTTAGAAGCAGCCACCCTTTAAAGAAAGCGTAATAGCTCACTAGTCGAGTCGGCCTGCGCGGAAGATGTAACGGGGCTCAAACCATACACCGAAGCTACGGGTATCACGTAAGTGATGCGGTAGAGGAGCGTTCTGTAAGCCTGTGAAGGTGAGTTGAGAAGCTTGCTGGAGGTATCAGAAGTGCGAATGCTGACATGAGTAACGACAATGGGTGTGAAAAACACCCACGCCGAAAGACCAAGGTTTCCTGCGCAACGTTAATCGACGCAGGGTTAGTCGGTCCCTAAGGCGAGGCTGAAAAGCGTAGTCGATGGAAAACAGGTTAATATTCCTGTACTTCTGGTTATTGCGATGGAGGGACGGAGAAGGCTAGGCCAGCTTGGCGTTGGTTGTCCAAGTTTAAGGTGGTAGGCTGAGATCTTAGGTAAATCCGGGATCTCAAGGCCGAGAGCTGATGACGAGTTACCCTTTGGGTGACGAAGTGGTTGATGCCATGCTTCCAAGAAAAGCTTCTAAGCTTCAGGTAACCAGGAACCGTACCCCAAACCGACACAGGTGGTTGGGTAGAGAATACCAAGGCGCTTGAGAGAACTCGGGTGAAGGAACTAGGCAAAATGGCACCGTAACTTCGGGAGAAGGTGCGCCGGTGAGGGTGAAGCACTTGCTGCGTAAGCCCACGCCGGTCGAAGATACCAGGCCGCTGCGACTGTTTATTAAAAACACAGCACTCTGCAAACACGAAAGTGGACGTATAGGGTGTGACGCCTGCCCGGTGCCGGAAGGTTAATTGATGGGGTTAGCTAACGCGAAGCTCTTGATCGAAGCCCCGGTAAACGGCGGCCGTAACTATAACGGTCCTAAGGTAGCGAAATTCCTTGTCGGGTAAGTTCCGACCTGCACGAATGGCGTAACGATGGCGGCGCTGTCTCCACCCGAGACTCAGTGAAATTGAAATCGCTGTGAAGATGCAGTGTATCCGCGGCTAGACGGAAAGACCCCGTGAACCTTTACTATAGCTTTGCACTGGACTTTGAATTTGCTTGTGTAGGATAGGTGGGAGGCTTTGAAGCGTGGACGCCAGTCTGCGTGGAGCCATCCTTGAAATACCACCCTGGCAACTTTGAGGTTCTAACTCAGGTCCGTTATCCGGATCGAGGACAGTGTATGGTGGGTAGTTTGACTGGGGCGGTCTCCTCCTAAAGAGTAACGGAGGAGTACGAAGGTGCGCTCAGACCGGTCGGAAATCGGTCGTAGAGTATAAAGGCAAAAGCGCGCTTGACTGCGAGACAGACACGTCGAGCAGGTACGAAAGTAGGTCTTAGTGATCCGGTGGTTCTGTATGGAAGGGCCATCGCTCAACGGATAAAAGGTACTCCGGGGATAACAGGCTGATACCGCCCAAGAGTTCATATCGACGGCGGTGTTTGGCACCTCGATGTCGGCTCATCACATCCTGGGGCTGAAGCCGGTCCCAAGGGTATGGCTGTTCGCCATTTAAAGTGGTACGCGAGCTGGGTTTAGAACGTCGTGAGACAGTTCGGTCCCTATCTGCCGTGGACGTTTGAGATTTGAGAGGGGCTGCTCCTAGTACGAGAGGACCGGAGTGGACGAACCTCTGGTGTTCCGGTTGTCACGCCAGTGGCATTGCCGGGTAGCTATGTTCGGAAAAGATAACCGCTGAAAGCATCTAAGCGGGAAACTTGCCTCAAGATGAGATCTCACTGGAGCCTTGAGCTCCCTGAAGGGCCGTCGAAGACTACGACGTTGATAGGCAGGGTGTGTAAGCGCTGTGAGGCGTTGAGCTAACCTGTACTAATTGCCCGTGAGGCTTGACCATATAACACCCAAGCAATTTGTAGACTCGAAAGAGGCCAGATTGCGGTGTTGTGAAGACGAAACGAACCGAAAGTTCGAGATACTCACAAGCAACACGCTATCACATACCCATTCGCTGGAACGTGACCGCAAGGCACGCGCTGGCTACCGAATTTCTTGACGACCATAGAGCATTGGAACCACCTGATCCCATCCCGAACTCAGAAGTGAAACGATGCATCGCCGATGGTAGTGTGGGGTTTCCCCATGTGAGAGTAGGTCATCGTCAAGATTAAATTCCGAAACCCCTATCTGCTGATGCAGGTAGGGGTTTTGTTTTGCCCGCAGGAAAGTTCTTACGATAAGCGCGGACAGCTCCCGGCTGCCACAGCCCACCGACAGTGCTAAGGTTCTGCCCTAGCTTTTGCACTTTTCTAGGATGCCTTTATGCCGGACGCGACGTCCCTCAGCCCTGCTTTCATGGTGGTTCATGGGAATCGCCTTGATGAGTTGCGCAGCCTGGTTATCAGCCTGATGCGACGCTATCCGCTAGGCCCGCTTGAAAATGAAATCGCCCTCGTTCAAAGCAACGGCATCGCCCAATGGCTGAAGCTGGCACTGGCTGAAGATCCTGAAGACGATGACAGTGGCGGCTGCGGAATTGCGGCTGCCATCGAGGTGCAGCTGCCCGGCAGTTTCATGTGGCAGCTCTATCGAATGGTGCTTGGCCGTGATGAAATTCCGGCTAAATCCTTACTGGATAAGGCGCCGCTCACATGGAGGCTGATGCGTCTCCTGCCGCAGCTAATTGAACAGCGTCATTTCGAACCGTTGCGACGTTTCCTGTCTGACGACACTGATTTACGTAAGCGCTACCAATTGTCCGAGCGTCTGGCTGATCTTTTCGACCAGTATCAGGTGTACCGAGCCGACTGGCTTGAAGATTGGGCGCAGGGACGGCACCAGACAAGGAGCGTGCGTGGTGAAACAAAGCCGCTCGCGCCGGCAAATTGCTGGCAAGCGGAGCTGTGGCGAGCGCTGCTGTTGGATGTGGGTGAAGAGGGCATGGCTCAAAGCCGTGCCGGCGTTCACCAGCGCTATCTTGAGCGCATCAATCATCTTGAAGCCGCTCCCGAAGGCCTACCGGCTCGCGTAATCGTGTTCGGTATTTCTTCACTGCCAGCCCAAGCGCTTGAGGCCCTGGCCGGTCTTTCACGGTTCAGCCAGGTTTTACTGTGTGTTCACAACCCCTGTCGTTACCATTGGGCGGACATCGTCGCCGACAAGGACCTGCTTCGTCACCAATACAAACGGCAGGCACGAAAAAGCGGCATGCCAAATGTCCTGGATTCGCAGACTTTGCATCAGCATGCACATCCGCTGTTGGCTGCCTGGGGAAAGCAAGGGCGCGACTACATCAACCTTCTCGACAGCTACGATGATCCAAACACCTATCGCTCGGTATTTCGCGAAGGGCGTATCGATCTGTTCAGCGACGGTAATCCCACGACCCTCCTTAGTCAGCTGCAGGACGATATCCTGGAATTGCGCCCCTTGGATGAAACCCGGCAACACTGGCCTTCAGTCGATACGCAACAAGACGAGTCGATCCGTTTCCATGTGGCCCACAGTGCCCAGCGTGAAGTTGAGATCCTTCATGATCAATTGCTTGCGCACTTCAGCAAGGATTCGTCCCTGCGTCCCCGGGATATCATCGTCATGGTCCCGGATATCGACAGTTATGCGCCGCATATCCGCGCCGTGTTTGGCCAGCTTGATCGGGGTGACCCTCGTTTCATCCCCTTCACCCTGACAGATCAGGGCCAGCGTGGCCGTGACCCTTTGCTCATCGCCGTCGAGCATTTGCTCAGGCTCCCGGATAGTCGGTTTCCGGTCAGCGAGATTCTCGATCTGCTGGACGTGCCAGCGTTGCGCGAGCGGTTTGGCATCAATGAGGCCGACTTGCCGATACTGCACCGCTGGATTGAGGGAGCAGGCATTCGCTGGGGGATGAATGCCCGGCATCGCGCCAGTTTGGGTTTGCCCGCAGAGCTTGAGCAGAACAGCTGGCGTTTCGGCCTGCGTCGCATGTTGCTGGGGTATGCGGTTGGCGATTCAGAGGCTTACGAGGGCATCGAGCCCTATGACGAAATCGGTGGCCTCGATGCGGCTTTGATCGGTCCGCTGGTGGCTTTGCTGGATGCGCTGGAAGTCGCTCACCGGGAGCTGAGCCAGCCAACCTCTCCCAAGGAATGGGGGGCGCGTTTGCATAACTTGATGCAATTGTTCTTCCTGGCAAGCAACGAGCACGACGATTATCTGCTGGCCCAACTCGAGGACCTGCGTGAAACCTGGCTGGAAACCTGCGATTCGGTCGGGCTGGAGGATGAGCTTCCTTTGACGGTTGTCAGGGAAGCCTGGCTGACCGGACTGGATCAGGGGAAGTTGTCCCAACGTTTCCTCGCCGGAGCGGTCAACTTTTGTACGTTGATGCCGATGCGAGCGATACCCTTCAAGCTGGTTTGTTTGCTGGGAATGAATGACGGCGACTATCCACGAGCTCAGCCACCGCTGGATTTCGATCTCATGGGCAGCGATTACCGCCCAGGCGATCGTTCCCGGCGCGAGGACGATCGGTACCTACTGTTGGAAGCGCTGCTTTCTGCCCGGGAAAAGCTCTACATCAGTTGGGTCGGTCGCAGTATTCGTGACAACAGCGATCGGCCGGCATCGGTCTTGATCGGCCAGTTGCGTGATCATCTTGCCAGTGGGTGGCGGTTGGCAAATGGTGATGAGGGTCTACTCGAGGCGTTGACTCAGGAGCATCCTTTGCAGCCGTTCAGCGCCCGGTACTTTTATCAGGGTGACGGGCTGTTCAGCTATGCCGGTGAATGGCGTTCGCTTCACGAGGCCCAAGAACACAGCGCGCTGCCTGCAATGTTGGAGCCCTATGCCCAGGAAGAGCCATTGGGGATCGCTCAGTTGCAGGATTTTCTGCGCAATCCTGTTCGTCATTTCTTCAGCCAGCGACTCAAGGTGTTCTTCGAGACTTTCGAAGCCCCCCTGGCCGATGACGAACCTTTCGTTCTCGATGCCCTGCAGCGCTACAGCTTGAGCGACAGCTTGCTCGAGGCCGCCCTTGTTCGCCTCGACCAATCGGACCTGGCGTTGGCGGCGCATGCCAAGCGGTTACAGAACAGTGGCCTGCTGCCCATGGCGGGTTTCGGTGAAAGCCTGCAGCGCGAGTTGATCGAGCCGTTGCCTGACCTGCTCCAGCGCTACCAGCAGCTCCTGTCTTCATGGCCCACTCCACTGACCAGCGCCGTCCCCGTCAGCCTTCGTATACACGATGTCAGCGTAGAAGGATGGCTTAGCGGCCTGCATCAGCGAGGCGATGGCTCGGTCCTCGCCATTACCGCTATCCCCAACAGCATCGGATCTACCAAGACCCGCAAATGGCATCGACTGATACGGGTCTGGGTCAACCATCTTGTAGCCTGCGCCAGTGGGCTTTCGATGACTACGGCGTTGGTCGCCAGTGATGACAGCTTGCTGCTCGCCCCTTTTGACGAAACCGTAGCGCGCCAGGTGCTTGGCGACCTGCTGCAAGCCTGGCGGGCTGGTATGCGCCAACCCTTGCCAATCGCGGTGAAGACCGCGTTCGCCTGGCTCGACCAAAGCGACCCGGAGAAAGCCCTGGCGGCGGCTCGCAAAGCCTACGAAGGTGACGGGCTGACGTTTGAGGGGGAGCGCCGGGAAAGCCCTGCGCTGGCACGGCAATACCCCGACTTCAATGCGCTGGTCGCTGACGAAACATTTCCCGACTGGTGTGATGCGCTTTATCGGCCGCTACTCGAAGCGCCTTGGCGCTCACTGGTGAGCGAGGACGTACATCCATGAGCCGGAAAACTCCCTTGGCCCTGGCCTTCCCGCTACGTGGCAGTCAATTGATCGAGGCCAGTGCCGGTACCGGGAAAACCTTTACCATTTCGGCGTTGTATTTGCGCCTGGTGTTAGGGCATGGCGACCCGCAGACGCGGTTTGAACGCGAGCTGCTTCCTCCGCAGATTCTGGTAGTGACCTTCACCGATGCCGCGACCAAGGAACTGCGGGAGCGTATCCGTACGCGCCTGGCGGAAGCGGCGCGTTTTTTTCGCGATGAGATTCCCGCCCCGGACTCGTTGATTGCCTCGTTGCGTGATGAGTTCGGGGAAGGGCAATGGGCAGCCTGCGCGAACCGGCTCGATATAGCCGCGCAATGGATGGACGAAGCGGCCGTTTCGACTATCCATAGCTGGTGTCAGCGAATGCTTCGCGAGCATGCCTTCGACAGTGGCAGCCTGTTTACGCAAACCCTGGAAACCGATCACAGCGAGTTGCTCGCAGAGGTGCTGCGCGACTACTGGCGGCTGTTCTGCTATTCGATGCAAGGTGAAGCGCTGCACTGGGTGCGGGCTCACTGGGGCGGGCCTGCCGCCCTGCTGCCCCGGGTAAGGGGTTTGTTTTCCAGTTCTCGAGGTGAGGCGCAGGGGATCGAGCCGGCCGAGCTGATCGTCGCATCCCTTCAGGAACGCAGCGCGGCATTGCTCGACCTCAAGGCTCCTTGGCGACAATGGGCCGTGGAGTTGTTGGAAATCTGCCAGCAGGGCGTTGCCAATAAAAGCGTCGACGGACGCAAGATGCAGGCTCGCTATTTCGAACCCTGGTTCCAGAAGATCACGGCCTGGGTCGAGGACGAAAGTCTCGAGCTGCTGGACATTGGCACCGGCTTCACACGGCTGACGCCCGAGGGCATGGCCGAGGCCTGGAAAGGCGATGTGCCCAGTCATCCCGGGCTGGATGCGATGTCGGGCCTCAAGGCCAGCCTGGACGCCCTGCCCACCCCGGACGCGGCGGTGTTGCAGCATGCCGCGCAATGGGTCGGGACACGCTTCGAAGCGGAGAAACGGCGCCGGGCTGAAATGGGTTTCGACGACATGCTGCTGCGCCTGGACGCGGCGTTGCAGGCTGAAGGCGGGGAGCGGCTGGCTAGCCTGATTCGCGAGCAGTTCCCAGTGGCGCTGATCGATGAATTCCAGGACACCGATCCGATCCAGTACCGAATCTTCGAAAGCATCTATTGCATTGAAGACAACAATCCGCAAAGCGGGCTGTTCCTGATCGGTGATCCGAAGCAGGCCATTTATGCGTTTCGCGGCGCCGATATCTATACCTACCTGCGCGCCAGGGAAGCCACCGCTGGCCGGTTGCATACGCTGGGGACAAACTTCCGCTCCAGCCATGCCATGGTCGGCGCGGTGAATCAGGTTTTCCAACATGCCGAGGCGCGTCAGCAGGGGCGAGGGGCTTTCCTGTTCCGCGAGCCATCGGGTGAGAATCCCGTGCCGTTCCTGCCCGTCGAGTCCCAAGGGCGCAAAGAGAGCTTGCGGGTTTCGGGGCAGACTGTCGCTGCCCTGAATGTTTGGCACCTGGTCTCTGACCAGCCAGTTTCCGGAGCGGTGTATCGGCAGCAGATGGCCGCAGCCTGCGCCAGCGAAATCACTGCGCTGCTCAACGGCGGCCAGTCGGGGCGCGATGGCTTTTTCCATGATGGGGAAATGCTTCGTGGTCTTCTGCCGGCCGACATCGCCATTCTCGTGCGCGATGGCAAGGAAGCGCAGGCCGTGCGCGGCGAGTTGTCCGCACGAGGCGTGCGCAGTGTCTATCTATCAGACAAGGACTCGGTATTTGCTTCCCAGGAAGCAAGGGATTTGCTGACCTGGCTCAAGGCATGTGCCGAGCCGGATGTGGAGCGACTGCTGCGCACAGCCCTGGCCAGCACTACGTTGAACCTGCCGCTCACAGAGCTTGAGCGCCTGAACCAGGATGAGTTGGCGTGGGAAAGCCGTGTGATGCAGTTCCGGGGCTATCGGATGGTCTGGCGCGCGCAAGGTGTGCTGCCGATGCTGAGGCGCTTGTTGCACGACTTCAAATTGCCTCAGTCCCTGATGGCACGTGATGACGGCGAGCGGGTGCTGACCAACCTGCTGCACCTTTGTGAGTTGTTGCAGCAGGCCGCCGTCGAGCTGGATGGCGAGCAAGCCATGATTCGTTACCTGGCCGAGCATCTGGCCATGACCGGGCAGGCGGGAGAAGAGCAGATCCTTCGCCTCGAAAGCGACGAGCAGTTGGTCAAGGTAGTGACGATCCATAAGTCCAAGGGACTCGAATACCCCCTGGTGTTCCTCCCGTTCATATGCTCGACGAAGCCGGTGGATGGCAGTCGACTTCCGCTGCATTACCACGATGAGCGCGGCCTGGCGCAGATCAGTCTCGCCCCGACCCCGGAATTGATCGCCAAGGCCGATGACGAGCGTCTGGCAGAGGACCTGCGTCTTTTGTACGTGGCACTTACCCGTGCCCAGCACGCCTGCTGGCTGGGTGTCGCCGATCTCAAGCGCGGCAGTAATAACCGCTCGATTCTACATTTGTCTGCCCTGGGCTATCTGTTGGGTGGTGGTGCGCCGTTGAACGAGTCGGTAGAGCTCAGACGTTGGTTGGAAGACCTGCGGCAAGGCAGCCAGGCGGTGAGCTGCCTGGATATGCCCCAGCCCAGCGACGAGCACTACCGACCCGCACGCAACGACGCGGTATTGCTTGAACCCTTGATTCCGTTGCGCAAAGCCAGCGAGAACTGGTGGATTGCTTCCTACAGTGCGTTGCGTTTCGGCGACAGCCTCAACGTGGGCGGTGACACCGCACCGGAAAATCCCCAAGCCCAGAAACTGTTCGATGATGAGCGACTCGACCCAGACGCCCCGCGGGAAGTTGCGGCTGCGGGCGGTGACATCCACCGTTTTCCCCGTGGCCCCAACCCCGGTACCTTCCTGCATGGGCTCCTGGAGTGGGCTGCCGGCGAAGGATTCCCGACGGCGCCAGCCATCATTGAGGATGCCATTGCCCGACGCTGCAACCGCCGGGGTTGGAATGGCTGGATCAAAACCCTTGGCGACTGGTTGTTGCACCTGATCAAAACGCCTCTGTGTATTGGCGGCGGCCAAGCGCCGGTGGTGCTGGAAGACTTGACCCGGTTCCAAGTGGAAATGGAATTCTGGTTCGCCAGCCACAAGGTCGATGTGCTCAAGCTCGATGATCTGGTTTGCCGATTCACCCATGACGGCGTGGCTCGTGTCGCTGCGGAACCGGTATTGCTCAATGGCATGTTCAAGGGTTTCATAGACCTGACCTTCGAGCACGACGGTCGATATTATGTGGCCGATTACAAGTCCAACTGGCTGGGATTGGACGACGCCGCCTACACCATGCAGGCCATGGAGCAATCGATCCTGGATAACCGCTACGACTTGCAATACGTGCTGTACCTGTTGGCCTTGCACCGCCAGCTCAAGGCGCGCTTGCCCCACTATGACTACGACAAGCATGTTGGCGGCGCGCTGTATATATTCCTTCGTGGCACACGCGCTGCCAGCCAGGGTGTCTACTTCACCAAGCCTGCGCGCGCCTTGATAGAGCAACTGGATCGCCTGTTCCAAGGAATGCCCGAGCCCAAGGCGGAGCCGGCTTGGGTGCAGGGAGAACTGTTATGAGTCGTTCTTTTGCGGACCTGCTTCCCAAGAATTCCGACGACGAGAGCCTGGTGGATTTGGCGCCCTTGAGCGACGTGGACGACCTGTTGCTGTTGCTGACTCGCTGGGTGGAGCGCGGTTGGCTGCGAGCCTTGGACAGGGCATTCGTAGCTTTCCTCCATGAACTGTGCCCAGAAGACGACCCGCTGGTGCTGCTTGCCGCGGCCCTTGCCAGCCATCAATTGGGGCACGGGCATGTCTGCCTGGATCTGTTCGAAACACTCAAGGAGCCGGATTTTGCGTTGTCCTTGCCACCGGAGGGAGACCTGCAGCCCGGCGTGATGCTATTGCCGTCGCAGGTTTTGCAGACACTCGATGGTGCCGACTGGTGCAAAGTACTGGCTTCCAGCCCGCTGGTCGCCCTGGCAGGCGACGAGCGTGAGCAGGCACGACAACGGCCGCTGGTACTCGCCGGAAAACGTCTTTATCTGCGTCGCTACTGGGGCTACGAGCGACGAATCGACGATGCGTTGCGTCAACGGCTGGCCGACCACGGAGCGGTGCCTGATGACTTGGATGAGCGCCTGGCCGGGCTGTTTGGTCCGGCCAGCGCGACGGGGCCGGTCGACTGGCAGAAACTGGCCTGCGCGCTCGCGACCCGAAGCGCGTTCAGTATCGTCACGGGCGGCCCCGGCACCGGCAAGACCACCACGGTCGTGCGTCTGCTCGCCTTGTTGCAGGCACCCGCTGTCGAAGCAGGTAAGCCGCTGCGCATTCGTCTGGCCGCGCCCACCGGCAAGGCGGCGGCACGCCTGACCGAGTCCATCAGCCAACAGGTTCGCACGCTGGACGTCACCGATGCCGTGCGTGAACGCATTCCCTGCGAAGTCACTACGGTCCATCGCCTGCTGGGCAGTCGTCCCGGTACCCGTCATTTTCGTCATCATGCAGGCAATCGCCTGCCACTGGATGTGCTGGTCATCGATGAGGCTTCGATGATTGATCTGGAGATGATGGCCAATCTGTTGGATGCGCTGCCGTCCCATGCGCGTTTGGTATTGCTGGGGGACAAGGACCAGTTGGCTTCGGTCGAAGCCGGCGCGGTGCTTGGCGATTTGTGCCGCGATGCCGAAGAGGGTTGGTATAGCCCACAGACTCTGGCGTGGCTCGAATCCGTCAGCGGCGAAAACCTGATGACCAATGACCTGAAGCAGGACCACGAAGGTACTCACCCCCTCGCCCAGCAAGTGGTCATGCTCAGGCATTCCCGGCGTTTCGGCGAGGGCAGTGGGATTGGCCAGTTGGCCCGCCTGGTCAATGGACAACAGCCGGAGCAGGCGCGGAACCTATTGCGCAAGGGCCAATACCCCGATCTGTCCACGTTGGCGTTGAAAGGCGAACACGATACTGCGCTGGAACGTTTGCTGCTGGATGGCCAAGCCTCCGGGCCGCAGGGATATCGGCATTATCTGAGCGTCTTGCGGCAACGGCGTCCGGCGGCCTCCCGTCCGCTGGAAGACGATTGCTGGAATGATTGGGCTCGGGAGGTCTTGTCGGCGTTTGACGAATTCCAGTTGCTTTGCGCGGTGCGCAGAGGCCCGTGGGGTGTCGAAGGGTTGAACCAACGGATCACTGCCGCGCTGCTCAAGGCGCGGCTGATCGACAATGACCAGCTTTGGTATGAGGGGCGTCCGGTATTGATGACGCGCAATGATTACGGGTTGGGATTGATGAATGGCGATATCGGCATTGCCCTCAGGTTGCCTGAGCGTGACGGACCGGATGCCGGAAAACAGGTGCTGCGGGTTGCATTTCCTCGTAACGACGGCCGAGGTGGCGTGCGTTTTGTGCTGCCCAGCCGATTGAACGATGTGGAAACCGTATACGCCATGACCGTGCATAAATCCCAAGGCTCGGAGTTCACTCACACGGCGTTGATCCTTCCGGATGCACTGAATCCTGTACTGACCAAGGAATTGGTGTACACCGCTATCACCCGGGCCAAACAATGGTTCAGTCTGATAGAGCCACGCGCGGGAATTTTCGAAGAGGCGGTGCAACGCAAGGTCAAGCGCTTGAGCGGCTTGATGTTGGAATGGGAGTAAGGTGACGCAATGATCGGTTTTGGTGTGCCAGTGCGTTGCTTGCGCTAATGCCTGTTTTTTGTCGGAGCTCTTTGTAGGACACTGTCTCGCTGGCTTTTTGACACTGTGCTATCGTTCCGGCTCTTATCTACAACAAGAGATCATTCATGACGGCGGTGGGACGGGAGGCGGTGCGCAGCAAGGATTGCAGGCATTATTTGCTTGCCTTTCTTTTGTGGCTGCTGTCGCCTGCGGTCATTGCCCAGGACCCGCCGGCTGTTACTCGAGCCGACCAGCGAGCCGAGGCGGTCACCCAGGTTGTATTAGGCATTCTCAGTTATGCGCGGTGGCCGGTCGAGCCAACGCAACTGCAACTGTGTATCGTCGGCCCCACCCAATATACCGATGACCTCGTCAAAGGCACCACCCAGGCGACCGGTCGCCCCGTGACCGTGCAGCGTGTGCTGGCTGATTATCCGAGCATCACCGCTGACTGCAACGCCGTCTATATCGGCAATCTGAGCACTGCTGAACGCTCCCGTCTGTTTGCTTCGCTGATTGGCCAACCTGTGTTGAGCATCAGCGAGGGCGGGGATGAATGCACCGTGGGCAGTCTGTTTTGCCTGCGGGTCGGTGATGAGCAAGTGTCGTTCGAGGTCAATCTCGACTCGGTCGCCCGTAGTGGCGTGCGCATCCATCCCAGTGTCCTCCAACTATCACGCCGCAGGCCTGCCGCCCCATGAGTTCGTCAAAACCACGAATTCGTCCCACGTTGGGGTCGGTCATCGGTCGCGGTCATTTGATCGTCGCGCTGGTGGCGATCGCCATGGCCAGTGTTTCCCTTACATTGCTGGGCGTGCTTGCCTTGCGTGTCTACGCCGATCACAACCTGCACCTCATCGCCCGTTCGATCAACTACACCGTGGAAGCGGCAGTGGTGTTCGATGACGAGGCCGCCGCCACCGAAGCGCTGGCCTTGATCGCCACCACCGAAGAGGTGGCCGATGCGCAGGTATTCAATGAGCAGGGCCGCTTGTTAGCGCGCTGGCAGCGGCCGGAGACCGGACTTCTTTCAGAGCTGGAGATGCACATCGCCAAGGCGTTCCTGGAAAAACCCATCAGCCTTCCCATCGTCCACCAAGGGCAAAATATCGGCAGGATCCTGCTGGCGGGGCATGGCGGCAGTCTGTTGCGTTTTCTGCTCAGCGGCCTGGCGGGAATCATCGTGTGTACGGCGGTCAGTGCCTGGGTCGCGCTGTATCTGGCGCGACGTCAGTTGCGGGCGATCACTGGACCGTTGCGCAGCTTGGCTGAGGTCGCCCACGCCGCACGCTGCGAGCGAGCCCTGGACCGAAGGGTTCCGCCGGCCGACATCGCCGAGCTGGATAACCTGG
Source organism: Pseudomonas sp. E102 (assembly GCF_052660185.1). NCBI lineage: Bacteria > Pseudomonadati > Pseudomonadota > Gammaproteobacteria > Pseudomonadales > Pseudomonadaceae > Pseudomonas > Pseudomonas sp. E102. Next base: position 4,146,254 of record NZ_CP084025.1, on the reverse strand, counting down.
GAAATGACTTCAATGGATTGCTCGCTGAGCTCGAGTCCTGGCAGACCCACCTGCAAAGTGAAAACGAGACCTTGGCTCACCAGGCCAGCCACGACAGCCTGACCGGGTTGCCGAACCGGGCGTTTTTCGAAGGTCGATTGATCCGCGCCTTGCGCAATGCCAGCAAGCTCGACGAGCAAGTGGCCGTCCTGTATCTGGACAGCGATCGCTTCAAAGGCATCAATGACAACTTCGGCCACGCCGCCGGCGACGCGGTGTTGACTGCCGTCGCGACCCGGGTGCGGGCTCAGTTACGAGAAGATGACCTTGTGGCACGCCTGGGCGGCGACGAATTCGCGGTGCTGCTGACGCCGTTGCACAAGATCGAGGATGCCGAGCGAATCGCCGAAAAAATCATCGCCAGCATGGAAATGCCGATCCAGTTGCCAGGTAACGCCTCGGTGTTGACCTCCCTCAGTATCGGCATTGCCGTTTACCCCGAGCATGGGGCAACGCCCGGTGCGCTGCTCAGCGCCGCCGATGCGGCGATGTACCAGGCCAAACGCCTCGCCCGAGGCGGTCAACACACGGCGGGTGCGGAGCACCCGGTCGCGGAACTTCAAACCAGGAGCTGAATGCATGCTTTCGAATGCTCGTTTTTCTCTGCTGCGGTTCGCAGCATTTTTATTGATCACCGTATTTACCCTCGCTGGGTGTCAGACCGCCCCGCAAAAGGGCCTGACCCCAGCGCAAATCGCCGTCCTCAAGGAGCAGGGTTTCAAGTTGACGGAGGAGGGCTGGGCCTTCGGCCTCTCAGGCAAAGTGCTGTTTGGCAGCGATGTGGAAACTCTCAATCCAGCCAGCACCGAAATTGTCGAGCGCATTGGCAAGGCGCTGCTGGGCGCGGGTATCGAGCGAGTTCGCATCGATGGTCACACCGACGCATCAGGCTCCCAAGCCTATAACGAACAACTGTCGATACGTCGGGCCGACAGCGTCGGTAAAGTATTGATCGGCGTGGGCATGCGCGAAGGGAACGTCCAGTCGCGCGGCCTCGGCAGCAGCCAGCCCGTCGCGTCCAATGACACCGCCAGCGGCCGCACCGAAAACCGCCGCGTTGCCATCGTGGTCATCGCCGATTAGTCGGCAAAAACCATCTCCCGGCTGTTGCCCATCAGCAATGGCCGGTTCTGCTCAGTCACATCCCTGATGTAGTCCCACAACAACGTAATCCGCTTGAGCTTCCTCAAGTCCTCCCGGCAGTACATCCAGAACTGCCGCGTAACGGTGATTTCGTCTGGCAGCACCGGCAACAGGCGTGAGTCCTGGGCCGCGAGGAAGCACGGCAGGATTGCCAGCGACCGACCTTGCTGCGCAGCGACGAACTGCGCGATCACGCTGGTGCTGCGCAGATGTGCGTGCGCGCCGGGCAAGACATTGGCCAGGTACAGCAGCTCGGAGCTGAATGCCAGGTCGTCGACATAACTGATGAACGAATGCTTGCCCAGATCCGCCGGATGGTGGATGGGCGGATGGTTGTCCAGGTAGTGCTGGGTTGCGTAGAGCTGCAGCCGGTAATCACACAGCTTGCAGCAGACATACGGGCCATGTTCAGGGCGCTCGAGGGCGATGACAATGTCGGCTTCGCGCTTGGAGAGGCTGATGAAGTGCGGCAGCGGCAGGATGTCCACTGAAATCGCCGGGTACGCATCGACGAAGTGGCTCAATTGCGGCGTGATGAAAAAGCTGCCGAAGCCTTCGGTGCAACCCATGCGCACATGGCCGGACAGCGCGACGCCGGAGCCAGACACCTGTTCGCAAGCCATGTGCAGCGTGCTTTCGATCGATTCGGCGTAGCCCAGCAACCGCTGGCCTTCGGCCGTCAGGACAAAACCGTTGGTCCGGGATTTTTCGAACAGCAGCGTACCCAATGAAGCTTCCAGCGAGCTGATGCGTCGCGACACGGTGGTGTAGTCGACCGCCAGGCGCTTGGCGGCTGTGCTGGCCTTGCGGGTACGGGCCACTTCGAGGAAAAACTTGAGGTCGTCCCAGTTCAGCGAACCGAGGGAGGTGATGTTTTTTTGCATGATGGACCGGTTTTTATGTGCGTTCTTATTAGAAGTTTGCACATCTATACTCCATAAACCGTCTCATCACCAAGCTGCTCGTGCGTCTTGGTCTTAGCTGAACCAGCGCTCTCTATATAAGAACAATCCCGGAGGCCAGCATGAACGTTTCCCTCACGCCCAGCGACACTGCCCTGCATACCGTCAAACTGTTGATCGATGGCGAGTGGGTTGAATCCCGATCCAACGAATGGCACGACATCGTCAACCCGGCTACCCAACAGGTGCTGGCGAAGGTCCCGTTTGCCACGGCCTCGGAAGTCGATGCAGCCATCGCCGCTGCCCAGCGTGCCTTCCAGACCTGGAAACTGACGCCCATCGGTGCGCGGATGCGCATCATGCTCAAGCTCCAGGCCCTGATTCGCGAGCATTCCAAGCGCATCGCCGCGGTGCTGAGCGCCGAACAAGGCAAGACCATCGCGGATGCCGAAGGCGATATTTTCCGTGGCCTTGAAGTGGTCGAGCACGCTTGTTCCATCGGCACCCTGCAGATGGGCGAGTTCGCCGAGAACGTCGCCGGGGGCGTGGACACCTACACACTGCGCCAGCCGATCGGGGTATGCGCGGGAATCACGCCGTTCAACTTTCCGGCGATGATCCCGTTGTGGATGTTCCCGATGGCCATCGCCTGCGGCAATACTTTCGTGCTCAAGCCGTCCGAACAGGATCCGTTGTCGACCATGCTGCTGGTGGAACTGGCCATCGAGGCCGGCGTACCGGCGGGCGTTCTCAATGTGGTGCACGGCGGCAAGGACGTGGTGGATGCGCTTTGTACCCACAAGGACATCAAGGCCGTTTCCTTCGTCGGCTCCACAGCGGTAGGCACCCACGTCTATGACTTGGCGGGCCGCCATGGCAAGCGCGTGCAATCGATGATGGGCGCGAAGAACCATGCGGTGGTGTTGCCCGATGCCAATCGCGAGCAAACCCTCAACGCCCTGGTCGGCGCCGGTTTCGGCGCGGCGGGCCAGCGTTGCATGGCCACCTCCGTCGTGGTGATGGTGGGCGCGGCCAAGCAATGGTTGCCGGAGCTGAAGGCGCTGGCGCAGAAGCTCAAGGTCAACGCAGGCAGCGAGCCGGGCACTGATGTCGGCCCGGTGATTTCCAAGCGAGCCAAGGCGCGGATCCTTGAATTGATCGAAAGCGGCGTGAAGGAAGGCGCGAAGCTGGAGCTCGACGGACGGGAAATCAGCGTGCCGGGTTTCGAGGAAGGTAACTTTGTCGGCCCGACCCTGTTTTCCGGCGTGACCACCGACATGCGCATCTACACCGAAGAAATCTTCGGCCCGGTGCTGGTGGTGCTGGAAGTCGACACCCTGGATCAGGCCATTGCCCTGGTCAACGCCAACCCATTCGGCAACGGCACCGGCCTGTTCACCCAGAGCGGAGCGGCGGCGCGCAAGTTCCTGAGCGAAATCGACGTTGGCCAAGTGGGCATCAACATTCCGATCCCGGTGCCGGTACCGTTCTTCAGCTTCACCGGTTCCCGTGGTTCGAAGCTTGGCGACCTTGGCCCTTACGGCAAACAGGTGGTGCAGTTCTACACTCAGACCAAGACCGTTACCGCGCGTTGGTTCGATGACGACAGCGTCAATGACGGTGTGAACACCACCATCAATCTGCGTTAAGGAGCCGGACATGAACATCGCATTTATCGGCCTGGGTAACATGGGCGCCCCCATGGCGCGCAACCTGCTCAAGGCCGGCCATTCGCTGAACCTGTTCGACCTGAACCAGACGGTGCTGGCCGAACTGGCGGCGTTGGGCGGCACGATCAGCGCCTCGCCCCGCGATGCGGCCCAGGGTGCGGCGCTGGTGATTACCATGCTGCCGGCCGCCGCCCATGTACGCAGTGTCTGGCTGGGTGAGGACGGCGTGCTTGCCGGCATCGCCGCTGGTACGCCGGCCGTTGATTGCAGCACCATCGATCCGCAGACCGCTCGTGACGTGGCGGTCGCCGCTGCGAAGCAAGGAGTGGCGATGGCCGATGCGCCCGTCTCGGGCGGTACTGGCGGCGCGGCGGCGGGCACGTTGACCTTCATGGTTGGCGCTACGGACGAGCTGTTCGCCACCCTGCAACCGGTGCTGGCGCAAATGGGCCGCAACATCGTGCACTGCGGCGAAGTCGGCACCGGGCAGATCGCCAAGATCTGCAACAACCTGCTGCTGGGGATTTCCATGGTGGGTGTCAGCGAGGCCATGGCGCTGGGCGATGCCTTGGGGATCGACACCCAGGTGCTGGCCGACATCATCAACAGCTCGACCGGGCGGTGCTGGAGTTCGGATACCTACAACCCATGGCCGGGCGTGATCGAAACGGCACCAGCGGCGCGCGGTTATACCGGCGGTTTCGGCGCGGACTTGATGCTCAAGGACTTGGGCCTGGCCACCGAAGCCGCGCGCCAAGCCCGTCAGCCGGTGATATTAGGCGCGGTGGCGCAGCAGCTATATCAGGCGATGAGCCAGCGGGGCGAGGGCGGCCAGGATTTCTCGGCGATTGTTAACAGCTATCGCAAGCCGCAGTAAAACTTGAGGCGCTCTGAAGTTTTTGTGGCGAGGGGATAAATCCCCTCGCCACTGGGTAGTGCATTCTGGAAGTTATTTGCCGAGCGACCGCGTCGGGTGGTCTCTCGGCTTTTTTACGTCAGGCAAACACGAAATACTTACGCACGGTCTCGACCACTTCCCAAGTGCCTTTCATGCCCGGCTCGACGACAAAGATGTCACCGGCGCGCAGATGGATCGGCGCCATGCCGTCCGGGGTGATCACGCAATAGCCTTCCTGGAAATGGCAGTACTCCCACTTCACATAGTCCACACGCCATTTGCCGGGCGTGCAAATCCAGGTGCCCATGATCTTGCTGCCGTCTTCGCTGGTGTAAGCATTGAGGTTGACGGTGTGCGGATCGCCTTCGAGTTTTTCCCATTTGCAGGCATCGAGTACGGGCAGCGGATGGGTGTCGCGCAGGACGGTGATGGGGGCGGTCATGTGAGCTCCGAAAAGGGGCAAAAAAGAAGCTGCACCCTAGCGCGGAGCAGGACTGGGCAGATGCCTGTGCTCGACACCGGGCTGTCCAGAAGCGCGCATTATTCGGCCAAATGCTGAGCCAGGGCTTTGGCATAGGGCGGCAAACCTTCGAAGTTACGGGCGCAGAGCAGCAGCGCTCGTCGGGTCCAGGTCTCTTGCAACGGGACGCACCGATACGCGCGCTCGGACGGTCGCCGGTCGATGGCAGCCTTTGGCACGATAGCGATGCCAGCGCCGTGGGCCACCATGCGAATCACCCCATCGAAACTGTCGGCGCGAATGCGGATCTGCATGCGTGAGCCGATGTGCAGGGCCTGTTCTTCCAAGTGGATCGCCAAGGCGCTGGAGGCGTTCAGGCCGATATAGTCGTGATTGAGGGTCTCGCTGAAACGCACGGCTCGGCCGTCAGCCAGCGAATGTCCGGTCGGTAGGATCAATACCAGCGGGTCGTCGCGAAATGGCCAGGCCTGAAGGTCATCGGTGTTCACCGCGTCGGAAACGATACCCAGGTCCGCTGTGCCCTGGCGCAGCGCATGGGTGATCCGGGAGCTGGGCAACTCCTGCAGGTCGATGTCGAGATTGGGATGGGCCTTGAGAAAACCGGCGAGCAATTCGGGCAGGTACTCGGTCATGGCGCTGGTGTTGCAGAGCAGCCGCACCCGGCCTTTCGCGCCTCGGGCGTATTCGGCCAGATCCTGCTGGAGGCGTTCGGCATGTTGCAGCAGGATCCGCGCATGTTCGGCCAGCGCCTTGCCGGCCGGCGTCGGGGTGATGCCGCGTCGCCCGCGTTCAAGCAGGTCGATGCCCAGGGACGCCTCCATGGCACGGATTCGCGCACTGGCCGCAGCCAGGGACAAATGGCTGCGGGCCGCGCCGGCGGTGATGTTGCCAGCGTCGAGGACGTTCAGGTAGAGGCGCAGGTCGGTGAAGTCGAGGTGCATGGCCGGGGATCCTGTCTCAGTGTTGCGGTGCCGGTTTATCGTCATCGCGAGCAAGCTCGCTCCCACAGTTTCGAACGCAATCCCTTAGGGGAGCGAGCTTGCTCGCGATGGCGCCAGTAGCATCGCCAAAATTACCAGCCTCTTGCAGGAAGAGAGGCACCCTCAGTATATGGCACATTTCAAAACCAAGGCCCGGGGCGCACGATAGCCCTATGGACACACTCTTCGCTTTCTACCAGAACCTCGGCCCGGCCCTTTCCCTGCTGGTCATTGGCACCTTCCTGCTGGCCGGTACCGTCAAGGGGGTGATCGGTCTCGGCCTGCCGACCATCGCCATGGGCTTGCTCGGGCTGGCTATGGCCCCGATGCAGGCTGCAGCGCTGTTGATCATTCCGGCGACACTGACCAATGTCTGGCAGTTGACGTTTGGCGGGCATTTGCGCGCGCTCATACGGCGGCTGTGGCCGCTGCTGCTGGCGATTTTCATCGGCACCGGATTCGGTACGTTGTGGATCGGCATGGTGGGCGGGGCATGGGCAATAAAGGGACTGGGCGCCGCGCTGATGGTTTACGCGTTGAGCGGCTTGTTTCTACCGACGTTGCGGGTCGGTGTCGGGCAAGAAGGCTGGCTTGCTCCGCTTTGCGGCTTGCTCACCGGTGTGATCACTTCGGCCACTGGCGTGTTCGTGATTCCAGCGGTGCCTTATCTCCAGGCGTTGGGCTTGAACCGAGATGAGCTGGTCCAGGCCCTGGGCTTGTCATTTACCGTTTCAACATTGGCCTTGGCGGCCGGGCTGTTGTGGCGAGGCGCCTTGGGCGGCGGTGAGTTGAGCGCGTCGCTGCTGGCGCTGATACCGGCGTTGCTGGGGATGTGGCTGGGGCAATGGTTGCGCCAGCGGCTCAGCGCCGTGCTGTTCAAGCGGGTGTTTTTCATCGGCCTCGGTGTGCTCGGCGGCCATCTTTTGATCAGCGGTTAGCCGAAGAGGGGCTGAGCATGCCGACGCGACGAATCTCGAAGTCTCGTTCCAGGTAATCCATACGCTGTTCGAAAAATTGCTTCATATGCGGCAGGTTCGAGTGCACATCCAGATCGGCCTGGGATGCCCAGATTTCATAGAAGATGAATAACGTCGGGTCCTGCTGGTCCCGCAACATGTGGTACTCGATGCAGCCGGGCTCGGCCCGACTCGGTTCGACGTAAGCGCGGAACAAGGCTTCGAAGGCTTCGGCTTTTTCCGGTCGGGTCTTGGCATGCAGGATGAAACCGTGCAATTCACTCATCAGGGCTCGGGCTCCAGGTTTAAAGGACTGTAAGAGTTTAAGGCAACAATCGGGCAGCGATTCGTGCATATGGATCAAAACAGTTTTGCCGTTCGGGTGCTTATTCCACGCGAGTCTCATCGGTACTCTGCCGCCATCTTTTTAATCTTCCAGTGAGCGACGGCCCAGCGGCCACGCCTGGAATCGATGAGGCTTGCAATGAAAAAAGTCCTGTTGCTCAACGGCGGTAAGCAATTCGCCCATTCCGACGGTCGCTACAACGCCACCCTTCACGACACCGCGCTCAGCGTCCTGGACCGCGGCGGCCTTGATGTGAAAACCACCTTCATCGACGGTGGCTACGACATCAAGGAAGAAGTCGCCAAGTTTCTCTGGGCCGACGTAATCATTTATCAGATGCCCGGCTGGTGGATGGGCGCTCCGTGGACCGTGAAGAAATACATCGACGAAGTCTTTACCGAAGGCCACGGTAGCCTCTATGCCAATGACGGCCGGACTCGTTCCGATGCGTCGCAAAAATACGGCAGCGGTGGTTTGGTACAGGGCAAGCAATACATGTTGTCGCTGACCTGGAACGCCCCGCAGCAAGCCTTCGACGACCCGACGGACTTCTTCGAAGCCAAGGGCGTGGACGCGGTGTATTTCCCATTCCACAAGGCCAATCAATTCCTGGGCATGACCGCTCTGCCGACCTTCCTGTGCGTGGACGTGATGAAGCGCCCGAACATCGAAGAAGATGTGGCGCGGTATGAGCGGCATCTGATCGAGGTGTTCGGCCTTTCGCGGTAATCGGGCTACTATCGGGACTTGCCTGAAAGCGAGAGGACACCTGTGAAAGCCAGATCCGACGAGTTGCAGATCTTCGTCTGCGTGATCGAATGCGGGTCGATCTCCGCCGCCGCCGAGCAAGTCGGGCAGACACCCTCGGCGGTCAGTCGCACCTTGTCGCGCCTGGAAGCCAAGCTCGACACCACGTTGATCAACCGCACCACGCGGCGCATGGACCTGACTGAGGAGGGCAAGTACTTCTTCGAGCAGGCCAAGGGCATTCTCGACCAGATGGATGAGCTGGAAGAGCGGTTGTCGTCTCGCCATAAGACCCCCGCCGGGCGCTTGCGGATCAACGCGGCATCGCCGTTCATGCTCCACGCCATCGTCCCCCACATCGAAGAGTTCCGCACGCTGTATCCGGATATCCAGCTGGAGCTCAACAGCAACGACTTGATCATCGATTTGCTCGAACAAAGCACGGACGTCGCCATTCGTATCGGTACGCTCACGGACTCGACGCTCCATGCCCGCTCACTGGGTTGCAGCCCGTTGCACATTCTTGCCAGTCCGGCTTACTTGAAGCGGCGGGGGACGCCCTCAAGCGTTGCCGAACTGGCGGAACATTCGCTTTTGGGGTTTGCCCAGAACGACGGGCTCAACCAGTGGCCACTGCGTCACATCCACGGCGATCGCTGGCCGATCCAGCCGGCCATCAGTGCGTCCAGCGGCGAAACGGTGCGTCACCTGGCGCTGCAAGGGCAGGGCATTGCCTGCCTCTCGGACTTCATGACCCGGGACGACATCCGCGCCGGTCGGCTCAAGGTGTTGCTCGCCGATGCCAACAGCGGTTATCGCCAGCCGATCAATGCGGTGTACTACCGCAACTCCCAACTGGCCCTGCGCATCCAGTGCTTCCTGGACTTCATCCAGGGCAAGCTCGCCGGGTACGCTTCGAGTCCCAAGAGAGCCGACCAGATCGTTAATTAAAGCGTGGAACCTGTGGGAGCGAGCTTGCTCGCGATGGCCCCGGGTCAGTCAGCATTGATATGGCTGGCCCAACGCTGTCGCGAGCAAGCTCGCTCCCACAAATTTTGTGCCGGGGTCCTGTCAATCGTGGTGCACATCCGCGCGCTTGAGCATCTGCTTGCAACGCTCGGACAGATGAAACACCCGCAGGTGCTTGCCGGCCTTGCTGTAGCGCTCGCGCAGGGTCATCAGCGCGGCGATGGCCGAGTAGTCGACGAAGCTCAGGTGACGACAGTCAAGGGTAACGAGATCAGGGTCGTTGGCCGGATCGAACTGGTTGAGAAACGGCGTCGTCGAGGCGAAGAACAAGGTGCCGTGCACGCGATAGAGCTTGCTGCCGTCCGCTTCCAGTTGCGCGTCGGCATACAGCTCCCGGGCTTGTTGCCAGGCGAAGTTGAGCGCCGCGATGATAATCCCGCAGAGCACGGCGACGGCCAGGTCGGTGAATACCGTGATGACAGTCACCGCGATGATCACCAGCACATCGTTCGCCGGTACCTTGTTGACCACTCGCAACGAGGCCCAGGCGAATGTCTGCTGCGACACCACGAACATCACGCCCACCAGCGCCGCCAGCGGAATGCGCTCGATCAGCGGCGACAGGAACAACACGAACAGCAACACCATCACCCCGGCCACGACGCCCGATATCCGCCCGCGGCCGCCCGAGCTGAGGTTGATCATCGTCTGGCCGATCATGGCGCAACCGCCCATGCCACCGAACAACCCGGAGGCCATGTTGGCCGCGCCCAGCGCCACGCATTCACGGTCAGGATAACCGCGGCTCTCGGTGATTTCGTCGGTCAGGTTCAGGGTCAGCAGGGTTTCCAACAAACCGACCATCGCCATGATGACGGCGTAAGGCGCGACGATCAGCAGGGTTTCGAGATTCCAGGGAATGTCCGGCAGGGCGAAAACCGGCAAGCCGCCTGCAATGTGCGCCATGTCGCCCAGCGTCCGGGTAGGCAAGCCAAGCAGATAGACCGCCAGGCCAACGCCGAGGATCGCCACCAGGGCGGGCGGCACGCTGCGGGTCAGGCGCGGCAGCAGGTAGACGATGGCCATCGTCAGCGCCACCAGGCCGACCATCAGGTAGAGCGTGGGGCCACTGAGCCAGGCGCCGTCGCGCTTGAAATGCTCCAGTTGCGCCAAAGCGATGACAATTGCCAGGCCATTGACGAACCCCAGCATCACCGGATGCGGCACCATGCGCACCAGCTTGCCCAGTCGCAGCAGCCCAAACGCCGTCATGATCAACCCGCCCAGCAGCACGGTCGCCAACAGGTATTGCACGCCGTGCTGTACCACCAGCGCGACGATCACCACCGCCATGGACCCCGCCGCGCCCGACACCATCCCGGGCCGACCACCGAACAACGCGGTCAGCGTGCAAATGATGAACGCGCCGTACAGCCCCATCAATGGGTTGAGGTGCGCCACCAGGGCGAAGGCGATGCATTCGGGGAGCAAGGCGAAAGAAGTCGTGAGGCCGGCGAGGGCGTCGGCGCGAAGGCGTGCTGGTTTCATGGTTTACCTGACTGGGCGCCGGTGGACGGTCGGCTGCCGGGGAAGCGGTGTGAAGACAGGTGCGGATGGTACGGAATTGAGTGCAGGGCGGCCAGTCGTCTGTGGGCGATGAAAATCTTGCGCTGAATTTTCATCGTCGCCCTGTCGCGATGTCCATCAGCGACATTTTTTGTCTGTGCGCGAAAATTACTTTCAGTGGGTTTGAAGATTTCCCGTCGAAATGATTTATGACTTTCACAACACATCGACGTGACCCCATTCGAGGAGTAACGCATGGCACCTGCTTTCGGTTATTGGCTATTGGTCTACGCGGCCATTGCCATCATTGCATTGATCGTCCTGATTGCGCGCTACCGGCTCAATCCGTTCATCGTGATTACCCTGGTTTCCATCGGCCTGGCGTTGCTGGCCGGGATGCCGCCCTCGGGTGTGGTGGGGGCGTACGAGGCGGGTGTCGGCAAGACGCTGGGGCACATCGCGTTGGTGGTGGCCTTGGGCACGATGCTTGGCAAGATGATGGCCGAGTCCGGCGGCGCGGAGCGGATGGCGCAGACGTTGATCGAACGATTCGGCGAGCGCAATGCCCATTGGGCAATGGTCTGCATCGCATTCCTGGTCGGTTTGCCGCTGTTTTTCGAAGTCGGTTTTGTGCTGCTGGTGCCTATCGCCTTTACCATCGCCCGACGCGTGGGCGTGTCGATTTTGATGGTGGGGCTGCCAATGGTCGCCGGGCTTTCGGTGGTCCATGCGCTGGTGCCGCCGCACCCGGCCGCGATGCTGGCGGTGCAGGCGTTCCAGGCGTCGGTGGGGCAGACCTTGCTGTACGCGATCCTGGTCGGCATTCCCACTGCGATCATCGCCGGACCTCTGTACGCCAAGTTCATCGTACCGCGCATCCAACTGCCCGCTGAAAACCCGCTGGAGCGCCAATTTCTCGATCGGGAGCCACGGGCCAATCTGCCTGGCTTCGGCATAACGCTGGGGACGATTCTGTTGCCGGTGATCCTGATGCTGATTGGCGGCTGGGCCAACCTGATCTCCACGCCGGGGAGCGGTTTCAATCAGTTCCTGTTGTTTATCGGCAACTCGGTGATCGCCCTGCTGCTGGCGACCATCCTCAGCTTCTGGACCCTCGGCCTCGCCCAAGGCTTCAGCCGCGAGTCGATCCTCAGGTTCACCAACGAATGCCTGGCGCCGACGGCCAGCATCACCTTGCTGGTGGGGGCGGGCGGTGGTTTGAACAGGATTTTGGTGGATGCCGGGGTCACTCAGCAAATCGTCGGCCTGGCCCAGGAGTTTCAATTGTCGCCCCTGGTGATGGGGTGGCTGTTCGCCGCATTGATGCGTGTTGCAACGGGGTCGGCCACGGTGGCGATGACGACGGCGTCGGGCATTGTCGCGCCCGTGGCGATTGGCCTGGGTTATCCCCATCCCGAGTTACTGGTGCTGGCGACCGGAGCTGGGTCGGTTATCTTTTCCCACGTCAATGACGGCGGCTTCTGGCTGATCAAGGAATACTTCAATATGACCGTCACGCAAACGTTCAAGACCTGGACCGTGCTCGAGACATTGATATCCCTGGTCGCGTTCGCCTTGACCCTTGGGCTTGCCCGCGTGCTCTGACCGCCATTGCAAGGAACCGTCATGGACATCCTCTACCAGATCCGCTCCCGTCAGGATTCTTTCAGCGCCGGCGAAGGAAGAATCGCCCGGCTGATGCTCGACGACGTAGGATTTGCCGCCTCCGCCAGCCTGGAAGAGTTGGCCCAGCGCGCGGAAGTCAGCAGCGCCACGCTGTCGCGCTTTGCCCGTACCGTCGGTTGCCGCGATCTGCGAGACCTACGCCTGCAACTGGCCCAGGCCAGTGGCGTCGGCAGCCGCTTCCTCGACCCCGCCGGCGCGCCCGAGCAATCGGCGTTTTATGGACAGATCGTTGGGGACATCGAATCGACGTTGCGTCAGCACTTGGCAGCGTTCGAAGAGCCGCAGTTCGGCGATGCGGTACGGATGATCGGCAAGGCACGAATGGTCCATGCGTTCGGCCTCGGTGGCTGGTCGGCGCTGTGTGGCGAAGAATTACAGGTGCGCCTGGTGCGTTTCGGCTACTCGATCGCCGCCTGCCGCGACCCGGTGATGATGCGCATCACGGCCACTTCGCTGAGCGATCAACACTTGGTGATTGCCTGTTCACTGACTGGTATCACGCCAGAGTTGTTGAGCGCGGTTGAACTGGCCCGCGGCTACGGTGCTCCGATCCTGGCCATCACCCGTGCCGACTCGCCACTGGCCCGCCTGGCCGACGTGGTGCTGCCGCTGCAAGGCGCCGAAACCTCGTTCATCTACAAACCCACGGCGGCGCGCTACGGCATGCTGCTGGCCATCGATGTGCTCGCCACTGAACTGGCGCTGGCTCATCCGCAAGACAATCAAGAGCGCCTGCGGCGGGTCAAGCTTGCCCTGGACGATTACCGTGGCGGCGACGATCGCCTGCCGCTGGGAGACTGACATGCTGTACGACACACTCATCCGCAACGCCTTGGTGATCGATGGTCACGACAAGCCTGGCTATAACGCCGACGTGGCGATTCGCGCGGGTCGCATCGAGCGCATCGGCGATCTGGGCGACACCCGGGCGGTTGACGAAATCGACGCCGCTGGCCGCGTGCTGGCGCCAGGATTCATCGACGTGCACACCCACGACGACACGGTGGTCATCCGCCAACCGCAAATGCTGCCCAAGCTCAGCCAGGGCGTGACCACGGTGATCGTCGGCAACTGCGGCATCAGCGCGTCGCCGGTTCGCCTTCAGGGCGATCCGCCGGACCCGATGAACCTGCTCGGCACCGCCCAGGCGTTTGCCTACCCACGCTTCGCTGATTATCGTTCGGCGGTGGAGGCGGCGACACCAGCGGTCAACGTAGCCGCCTTGGTCGGGCACACGGCGCTGCGCAGCAATCATCTGGACGACTTGTTGCGCACCGCCAGCGCAGGAGAAATCGCCGCCATGCGTCAGCAACTGCGTGAAAGCCTGGAGGACGGTGCGCTGGGCCTGTCCACCGGCCTGGCCTATGCCAACGCGTTCTGCGCATCCACTGACGAGGTCATGCAATTGACCGAAGAGTTGGCGGCGTTCGGCGCGGTCTACACCACCCATCTGCGCAGCGAATTCGAGCCGGTGCTGGAAGCCATGGACGAGGCGTTCCAGATAGGTCGTCATGCCCAGAGCCCGGTCATTATTTCCCACCTCAAATGTGCCGGCGCCGGTAACTGGGGACGTAGTCCACAGGTGCTCGCGGCGTTGGAAAACGCGGCGAAAACCCACCCAGTCGGTTGTGACTGCTATCCCTATGCGGCGAGCTCTTCGACACTGGACCTCAAACAGGTGACCGATGCCCATCGCATCACCATCACCTGGTCGACACCGCATCCGCCCATGGGCGGTCGAGACCTGGCAGACATCGCCGCCGAATGGGACGTGTCGCTTCTGGAAGCGGCGAGTCGCCTACAGCCGGCAGGTGCGGTGTATTACGGCATGGATGAAAGCGATGTAAGACGAATCCTCGCGCACCCTTTGTCCATGGTCGGCTCTGATGGCCTGCCCGAAGACCCCTTTCCGCACCCACGGCTGTGGGGCGCTTTCCCTCGAGTCTTGGGACATTTCAGTCGAGACATCGGGCTTTTTCCGCTGCATACCGCCGTCCACAAGATGACAGGGCTTTCAGCCGCGCGCTTCGGCCTGAAGGAGCGGGGCGAAATACGTGAAGGACATTGGGCGGACCTGGTGTTGTTCAATCCACAGACCATCCGCGACGTCGCGGACTTCAACGAACCGCAACGGGCGGCGGAAGGCATTGACGGCGTGTGGGTCAACGGCATCCTGAGTTATTGCAAAGGGCAAGCGAATGGCAAAAGAGAAGGACGTTTCCTGGCGCGTGAAGGCGACCTGCGCCACGGATTTCACTGCTCCCGATAGCATTCAAAGGCAAGCAGTTGCATTAATTGACGCCACAATAATGGCACTACGACACTAAAGAAGCCCAATCACAGGCCGAAGCATTGGAGTCAACCCATCTAAACTGGGTCTTTTCAGCCAGGGAGCAACCCATGAGCTTCGGTAAAACCACTCCGATCCTGCGGATCTTCGATGAAACCAAGGCGTTGGCGTTCTATGTCGACTTCCTGGGCTTTACCGTCGACTGGCAACACCGCTTCGGTGACGACTTTCCGTTGTACCTGCAAGTCTCCCGTGGTGACTGCGTGCTGCACCTGTCCGAGCACCATGGCGATTGCACGCCGGGCTCGGCGTTGCGAATCGAGACTGATGAACTGGAAGTCTTCCAGCAGCAATTGATCGCCAAGCAATATCGCTACGCCCATCCACAGATCCAGGCCATGCCGTGGGGTAGCCAGGACATGACCGTGATGGATCCGTTTGGGAATCGGTTGGTCTTTACGAACGCGATCAGTGTGTAACGGCGGCTGGACAATTCGACGACTCGTCGACTAATCTTGCAGTCAATGATTTCATTGATTGCGGTGGCGTTATGGCTAGTATCACGATTCGAAATCTAGATGATCAAATAAAAGAGCAACTGCGTATCGCTGCGGCTCACAATGGTCATTCAATGGAGGAAGAGGCTCGTCTTATCCTGGGGCGCGCACTGGCCACGGTTAATTCTGCGGGAGGATTGGGAAGTCGTATTCGAAACAGGTTCCGGGCCCTGGGGGGCGTTGAGCTTGACCTACCGTCCCGTGACGAAAAAGCAAAGGCGGTGGATTTCTCTGAATGATAATCCTCGATACCAATGTGATTTCCGAATTCATGCGCGTTGAGCCGGATACAAAAGTTCTGACTTGGGTCGATTCACAGCCAGCGATGGATCTGGTCATCTGCGCTATCACGGTCGCGGAAATTCTTCATGGTATAGCCAGGCTGCCCTTCGGCAAGCGAAAGCAGAAGCTCGAATCCCATGCGATGGCAATTTTTGAAGAGGATTTTGCAGGCAGGATTTTATCTTTTGATGCCCATGCGGCTGTTGAGTACGCAACGCTTGTTGCGTCGTGTGAGGCCAAGGGTAAGGCGGCGGGTATGGCCGATGCGCAAATTGCGGCTATTTGCCGGTCTCACGGCGCGCCGATTGCCACACGCAACATAAGAGACTTCGAGTTTCCGGGGATTGAGGTGATCAACCCCTGGAACGCTTGAGCTGCATCGGTAGGCAAGACGCCCGTTTCCATTGGAAGCGGGCGTTTGCGTAATCAAACCCTGAAATGACTGACCATCTGCTGCAACTGACCGCCCAACCGCGCCAGTTCAACACTGGACGCTGCGGTCTCTTCGCTGGCGGCGGCGGTTTGTTCGGAGACATCGCGCACGTTGATGATGCTGCGGCTGATCTCTTCGGCCACGGCGCTCTGTTGCTCGGCGGCGGCGGCGATCTGCTGGTTCATCGACTGGATGTTCGACACCGTGCGGGTGATGTTCTCCAGTGACACGCCGGCCTTGCGGGTCAGTGCCACGCTACTGTCGGTGAGGTTGCGGCTGTTGTTCATCACGGCGGCCACTTGCTGGGTGCCGTTCTGCAGGCCGGCCACCAGGCCTTCGATTTCCTCGGTGGATTTCTGCGTGCGTTGGGCCAGGCCACGGACTTCGTCGGCGACGACTGCGAAGCCACGACCGGCTTCACCGGCGCGGGCCGCTTCGATGGCGGCGTTGAGCGCCAGTAAGTTGGTCTGCTCGGCGACGGCCTTGATGACGTCCATCACCGCGCCGATCTTGTCGCTTTCCTGCTGCAGAACGGTCATCGCATCGGTAGAGCGCACCACTTCACTGGCCAGGCGTTCGATCTGAGCGATGGCTTCGTTGACCACCTGGTCGCCATCACGGGCTTCACCGTCGGCGGCGGCCGCGGCTTGGGACGCTTCTTCGGCGTTGCGGGCGACTTCCTGGACCGTGGCGGTCATCTCATGCATGGCGGTCGCGACCTGGTCGGTCTCGACTTTCTGGCTGTTGACCCCGGCGCTGGTCTGCTCGGTGACGGCCGACAGCTCTTCGGCGGCGCTGGCGATCTGCGTCACGCCATCGCGGATGCCGCTGATGAGGTCGCGCAAGGTCACGCCCATGCGGGCGATGCCTTGTTGCAAGACGCCGAGTTCATCGCGACGGGTAACGATAACGTTCTGCGACAGGTCGCCGCCGGCGATGCGCTCTACCACGGCGAGCGTTTCACGCAGCGGGCGAGTGATCTGGCGAGTGATGACCACGGCGGCAATGACGCCCACCAACAAGGCCAGCAAGGTGCTGACCAGTTGCAGCGTGCGGGCTTGGGCGCTTTCGGCGTCGCGACGATCGAGTTGGATCTGGTACAGCTGCTCGCTCAGGGAGACGATGGCCGCGCCTTGGTCAGTCATTTCCTTGCGTGCCTGTACAACATCGGCCGTGGCCAATTTGAAAGCCTGTACGGCGCTGCGGTATTGGACCAGGGTCGACTCAAGCTGGCGCAGCTCACCTTGGCGGGTACTGGCGAAGTATTCATCGAGCGGCTTGAGCGACGCGATGGCGGCATCCAGTTGGGCGAAGGCCTTGCGTTCGGTATCGGCGTTGGGGTTGGCGGTATAGCCGCGCACTTCATAACGAGCCAGCATGAACGCCTGCTTGGTCTGGGTAATGGCCTGGAACTGCTCAAAGCGTTCATCGCTGAGGGCCATTTGCT
Organism: Pseudomonas sp. E102; assembly: GCF_052660185.1. Classification (NCBI taxonomy): domain Bacteria; kingdom Pseudomonadati; phylum Pseudomonadota; class Gammaproteobacteria; order Pseudomonadales; family Pseudomonadaceae; genus Pseudomonas; species Pseudomonas sp. E102. The sequence continues at coordinate 4,128,862 of NZ_CP084025.1, read as the reverse complement.
TGACGTCCGAATCGATTGCTTCGATCAGCTTGTAGGCCGTCTCGGCGTTTGCGCCCATGACCTCACGGGCGGAGTTGCCGGTACGGTAGGCGCTGCGCATTTTGTTCAGCGACACTTGATAGGCGTTGATGGTCGCATTCTGCTCTTTGAGCAGTTTGACGTTTGCAGGGCTTTTGAAACTGTTGAGCAGCGCGTTCTGCTGCGCCAGGAAACCATCAAGGGTGGTCTGTACATTTTGCGCGGCGGTCTCGTCGCCGTTGGTCAGCATGTATTGCAGGCGCGTGACGCGCAGCTTGGTCAGGCCAGCGTTGAGCTGGGTGATGTCGCTCATCCAGTTGCTGCGGTCTATCAAGCCACCCAGGCTGGTCCAACTGGTCAGGGCCAGGAGACAAGTCAGTACCAGCACCAGGCCGAAGCCCAGGCCCAGTTTCATGTTGACGCTAATGTTGCCAAACCAGCTATTCATCAAATTCCTCCAGGAACGTTGCGCTGCTTGATCGTCGGTTGGCTGGAAGATTGTTGTTGTTAAGAGCCAGCAAAAACGTTTAACGGAGCTGTATCGGCGGCTGGTCCTGAATCTGAAAGTTTTTTTGTCGGGATGAGGAATGACAGGCAAAAAAAAGCCCGCGGGAGAGCGGGCTAAAACCTTAGTTTCTTGAATGAGCGAGGGGACTGTAACGGATCACATGAAGACCCGGGGTGAAGAAAAATTCATTCGATGCGGCTACGTATGTCCCGAGTACCGGTGGACGATCCGCACCTGAAGTCCTCTACGGTCAAGTCCCCTTTTGTCTTTCCCTGTTGTCAAAATTCCTGTTGAGTCGGACGGAGCACGATTTCGTTGATGTCCACATCGTTCGGCTGCTCGATCGCGAAAGCGATGGCACGAGCCACCGAGGCAGCCGGGATTGCTTTCTTATAGAAGTCCAGCACGGTGTCTTTGGCTGTGCCGAAGGTGCTGTGCTTGAGGTCGCTGTCCACCGCGCCGGGTGCGATGGACGTCACGCGAACCTTGTCGCCTACTTCCTGGCGCAAGCCTTCGGAAATGGCGCTGACGGCGAACTTCGTTCCCGAGTACACCGTTCCACCGGGTGCAAAGACTTTCACTCCAGCCACGGAGCTCAGGTTGATGATGTGTCCGCTTTCCTGCGCGAGGAAACGTGGCAGCGCCGCTGCGATACCGTAGAGCGTGCCCTTGAGATTGACGTCGATCATGGCGTCCCATTCATCGGTGTTGACCTCCGCCATGGGGCGAATCGGCATCAGTCCGGCGTTGTTGATCAGCACGTCGAGCTTGCCGAAGTCGGTCACGACCGCGGCGACCACGGCCTCGACCTGGCGTTTGTCGGTGACGTCGAGGGTGTAGGCTTTGGCCGCGCCACCCTGGCGAGCGATCCCGGCCACCACTGCCTCCAGTTTGTCAGTCCGCCGTGCGGCCACTGCCACCTTGGCGCCGCGTGCGGCCAGCAGGCGAGCGACTTCGGCGCCGATGCCGGTACTGCCGCCGGTAATCAGGACGACTTTGCCTGCGATTCCTTCGTTCATGCCAATACCTCTTCTTTTACGTCAGATGTGGAGGGGCTGTACCGCGGGTAGTCGGTGAACCCTTGCTCGTTGCCGCCATACAGCCCAGCGGCGTCCAGAGTGTTCAGCGGCCAGCCGTTGGCGATGCGCTCAGGCAAGTCGGGGTTGGCAATGAAGGGACGACCGAACGCAACCAGGTCGGCCAGGCCCGCTTCGACCAGGCGTGCCGCGCGATCCGCAGTGTACAAACCGGCATAGATGATGCGACCGCTGAACGTGCGTCTGACCTCGCGACGAAACGCGTCGGGCAGGTCCGGCGCATTCGGCCAGTCGGCTTCGGCGATCGAGAGGTAGCCTACGCCTGCTTGCTCAAGCACCTTGATGGCCTCGATGTAGGTCTGGTGCGGATCTTCTTCGACAAAGCCGATGTACACCCGGTCTTCGTCGGTGCTGGTGAACAGCGGCGTGAAGCGCACCCCGACGCGTTCGGGCCCGACCACGGCGCTGACGGCTTGCACCACTTCGCGCAAGAAGCGCAGGCGGTTGTGCAGCGAGCCGCCGTATTCATCGGTGCGCTGGTTGGCATGGGTCGAGATGAACTGATTGACCAGATAGCCATTGGCCGAGTGGATTTCAATGCCATCGAAGCCGGCGCTCTGGGCATTGCGTGCGGCCTGGGCATAGAGTTCGACCAGCGTCTTGATCTCGGCGACGCTCAATTCCCGAGGCATGGACGGTTCCACCAGAGTACCGGTGCCAGGGCCGGTTTCGATGAAGGCCTTGGCCTTTTGCGCCTGGATCGGCGACGGCGCGATGGGGGCGGCGTTGTTGGGCTGCAGTGCGTTGTGGGACACCCGGCCAACGTGCCAAAGCTGGGCGAAAATCACCCCGCCCTTGGCATGCACGGCGTCGGTCACGGTGCGCCAGCCATCGATCTGCGCCTGGCTGTAGATGCCTGGCGTCCAGGCATAACCTTTGCCCCGAGGCTCGATCTGGGTGCCTTCGCTGACGATCAGGCCGGCGCTGGCCCGTTGTTGGTAGTAGCGAGCCATCAGGGCCGTGGGAATGTCGCCGGGCTGTCCGCTGCGTTGGCGGGTGAGTGGCGGCATGACGATGCGGTTCTTCAGCGTGATGGAGCCCAACGAGGTGGGCTCGAACAACGAGCGATGTTCCATGATTCGATTCCTTGTCGCGTCAATGTCGGGTTGGCTTACAAACCACCGAGGCTGAGGTATTTGAGGTTGAGGTATTCATCCAGGCCGTGAGTCGAGCCCTCGCGGCCGATACCGCTATCCTTGACCCCGCCGAAGGGCGCTTCGACGGTGGTGATGACCCCGGCGTTGATGCCGATCATGCCGCTCTGCAAGGCGCGGGAGACGCGGAAGGTGCGCGCCAGGTCGCGGGTGAAGAAGTACGCGGCCAGGCCGAACTCGGAGGCGTTGGCGGCGTCGATGCCTTCTTGTTCGGTGCTGAAGCGGAACAGCGCGGCCACGGGGCCGAAGGTCTCTTCCTGGGCGATGAGCATGTCGGCTGTGGCGTCAGCGATCACGGTGGGCTCATAAAACGTCGCGCCGAGCGCATGGCGTTTGCCACCCAGCAATACGCGACCGCCTTTGGCTTGGGCGTCTCGCACGTGCGCATCGACCTTGCTGACGGCGGCCTGGTTGATCAGCGGGCCTTGCTCGACGCCCTCATCGAAGCCGTTGCCGATTTTCAGCTGCCGGACCCGTGCCGTCAGGCGCTTAGCGAACTCGTCATAGATACCGTCCTGGACATAGAAGCGGTTGGTGCATACGCAGGTCTGGCCACTGTTGCGAAATTTTCCGGCGATGGCATTTTCGACGGCCAGGTCGAGGTCGGCGTCGTCGAAAATGATGGTCGGTGCGTTGCCGCCCAACTCCATCGACAATTTCTTCATGCTGTCGGCGGATTGCTTGTACAGCAGCTTGCCGACGCGGGTGGAACCGGTGAAGGTGATCTTGCGCACCAACGGGTTGGCGGACAGTTCGCCGCCCACCGCGGCACCGTCGCCTGTGACGACATTGACCACACCGGCGGGGATGCCTGCTTGCTGCGCCAACACACCATAGAGCAGGCCGGAGAACGGCGTGAATTCGGATGGTTTGATGACGATAGTGCAGCCGGCCGCCAGCGCCGGAGCGACTTTGCGCGAGAGCATGGAGAAGGGGAAGTTCCACGGCGAGATCGCTCCCACCACGCCGACGGGCTCGCGGGTGACCAGGATCTGCCGGTCTTTCCAAGGCGAGGGAATGATCTCGCCATTGATGCGCCGCGCCTCTTCGGCGAACCACTGAATGTAGTCGGCGCCCAGTTTCATTTCGTTGCGCGCTTCGGCCAGCGGCTTGCCTTGTTCGAGCGTCAGCATGCTGGCGAGGATGTCGAGGTTGTCGCGTACCAACTGCGCCATGCGATTGAGCAGGATGGCGCGCTCTGCCGCGGTGGTCAGTGACCAGGATGCGAACGCTGCCTGTGCGGCGTCGATGGCGCGACGTGTTTCAACAGCGCCGCTCCAAGGGATCTGGCCGATCTGGCTCTCGGTGGCTGGGTCGTTTACCGCGAAGTGGCTGGCGTCATCCGCTGCCACCCACAGGCCGTCGATATAGTTGGCTTCTTTCAGCCAGCCAGCGTCTTTGATCTGCTGCAAGTTGAACGCAGTCATGGGTGTCTCCAGGAATGTGAGGGCTTTTGCCGATGGCGTCGGGGGATGTCGTAGAGTGCGGGAGACCTGCGGCGTCTCCCGCCCAAGGCTTGATCAGGCGTTGTTCAGCAGCTCTGTCAGGACCTTCGCGGCTTCGCTGGACGAGCCGGGGTTCTGGCCGGTGATCAGCAGGCCGTCGCGAACCACGTAGGAGGCCCAGTCCGGGCCTTTCGAGTACAGGCCGCCGTTGGCCTTGAGCATGTCCTCGACCAGGAAGGGCACGACGTGGGTCAGGCCGACTGCCTCTTCTTCGGAATTGGTGAAACCGGCAACTTGCTTGCCTTCGACCAAGGGTGTGCCGTCAGCCTTCTTTACATGGCGCAGGACGCCCGGGGCATGGCACACCAAGGCAGCGGGCTTGCCGGCGGCGATGAAGGACTCGATCAACTGGATCGAGACCGGGTCTTCTGCCAGATCCCACAGCGGGCCGTGGCCGCCTGGGTAGAAAACCGCATCGAAATCGGCAGGCGATACGCTGTCCAGGCGCACGGTGTTGGCGAGCAGCGCGGTGGCTACGGCATCGGTTTCGAAGCGGCGGGTCAGGTCAGTCTGGAAGGACGGCTCGTTGCTCTTCGGATCGAGCGGTGGCTGGCCTCCCGCTGGGGACGCCAGGACGATCTCGGCGTTGGCGCCCAGGAAGGTGTAATAAGGCGCCGCCAGCTCTTCGAGCCAAAAACCGGTTTTGCGGCCGGTATCGCCAAGGGTGTCGTGTGAGGTCAGAACCATGAGAATTTTCATTTGTGCTTCCTTTTTTCAGTTGGATCGTGAGGTCACGACAAATCGTTAAATTAGACCGGTCGTCTAGATGGTTGGCGGCGAACGATCATTGGTTGACTGGCTAAGGCTGTAGTTCTTTGTTCCCAGAGGTGAACGTGTTGCTACGGTATTTCAAATTAGACCGGTCGTCTAGTAACTTTTTGAAATTTTTTACGGGTGCTGTTCAGGGGCTGCAAGTGAGCGTGGGAAGAATCGTAGAAACGTCGGGGAAAAAGCGGCGAGGGATGACGCGAGCAGTGCGACGCCGTGACGGGCGCTACACCGCTCATGCCGGTGCATCAGGACAGGTTGAGAAGCTGGCGAGTCGTGGACATCGCCGTCTCGAAGGGTCGGACGCTCTTGGTGATCTTCACCATGACGCTAGCGCCGACCCAAAGTTGATAGAGGCTCTGCGCAACCTCGTGGGGAGTACCGCTGATGGTCAATGAGCCCTCGGCCAAGCCGGACTCGATCCCACTCGCCAGGCGATCGATGATTCCTGACGTACCGCGGTTAAGCACTGCACGCATGGCCTCGGAAAGGTCAGCGACTTCCACGCCCAGCTTCACCGCCAGGCACTTGCCCTGGCAATCATGAAAGGACTGGGTGTCCTGCCAGATGCGGAAATAGTCCAGCAGACGCTGCGCCATCGTCAGGCCCGGCTGGGCGAGGGTCCGGTCGATATCGTCGAGATAAGTCTCGAAATAGTTCTCGAGCAGGGCCTCGCCAAACGCGTCCTTGGAGCCAAAGTAGTGATAGAACGAGCCCTTCGGCACACCGGCAGTCGCCAGGATCTCGTTCAGACCCACCGCGGTATAACCTTTGGCGGCCATGATTCTTTGGCCCACATCAAGGATGCCTTGGCGGACGTCGGATGTTTCGCGGATCTTTAGAGTATTCATGGGGGCGATGCTAATCGTTTCTAGTCGATCGGTCTACTAGTGGGAGATGAATGCCGCTGCTTCGTGGGTTATGAAATGGCAGGCACAAAAAAGACGCCTTTTGGGCGTCTTTTTTGTTGGGCTGCGCCAGGGTCGGCGCGCCTGATAAGGCAAGTGACGATGCCAGCTGCCCGATACCCGGGAACAGGAACTCAGGTGTTTTGAGGCATTTCGCCTCTCGACAGGCGTGCATTGATGTCATCGATCACCGCCGGCAACTCGGCGATGGTGTCGATCAAGTAGTGCGGGCGCGAACCCTCGAACATGCGACCGATGCGGTTGCGCTCCTGATCCAGCTTATCCCCAGGCATGCTCTTGTATTGCTCGTAGGTCATCCCTAGAGCATTGCCCGAGCAGGTCAGTGCGACCGTCCACATGCCGGCGCTGCGACCTTCCAAAATGCCTGGCCAGGTGTCATCGACTTTCACACAGGCCGCGACATCACTGATACCCAGTGCGATGACGTTGGCCAGGGACTGTGCTGGATAAGGGCGGCCATTGGGCACTTCATCGGTGGCCACGACGTGATCAGGCTCATAACCGTTGCGGCGAGCCAACTCCACGACCTTCTCCATCACCACCGCCGGGTAGCCCGAGCAGGTGCCGATCTTCAAACCCTTATCACGCAACACCGTGATGGCCTCCAGCGCGCCCGGAATCAATGCCGAATGAAGGCCGATCTTGTCGATCTGCAGCGGCATGAAGCGCTCATAAATCGCCGTGACGTCCGCATCCGTAGGCGTACGGCCAAATTTTGCGCGGTAGCGCTCGGCAACCGCGGGCATGTCGCACAGGGTTCGGATGTGATCCCACTTGCCCATCCCCATCGGACCGCGTGCCTCTTCAAGGGACACCTCGACCCCGAACTCGCCGAACGCTTCGACAAAGATCTGCGTAGGCGCGAAGGAGCCAAAGTCAACGACGGTACCTGCCCAGTCGAGAATGGCCGCTTGCAGTTGTGTCGGTTGGTTGTAGTTCATGGTGCATCTCCAAATGACGAGTGAAAAAGTCCTGCCCCCCCATTGAATGGTGAGGCTGAGTGATGAAATCGATGGCATTCAGGTCGGTGGCGGTGTGCAGTTTTCGAATAGCTCGACAATCATTGGTCGGTTACGACGAATGCCCAGGCAGCACAGGTGATATTCGATGTGAAACGGATGATCGACAAAGGTGACCGGCCGGGTACCGGGCGTTTCCGCGTATTCCACCGCCGAGACGAAACCGATACCTATGCCCTGAGCGATGGCATGCACGATCGCTTCGCGGCTGTTGAGCTGCATGGCGCAGTCGAGCTCGATGCCGGCTCGATGACAGGCCTCTTCCACCAACTGCCGGGTGCGTGAAGCCTGCTCGCGCAAAACCACCCGCTCGCCGCGAATCTGTTCGATCCGAACCTGTTCCAGTCCTGCCCATGGATGATCCTCGCGGACCACGCCGACAATCGGGTAACGCCGATATAACTGTGTGTGCAGGCGATGATCGAACTCCGAGAGCGCCAGGATCGCCACATCGATGTCGAAGTTGTAAAGCCGATCCAGTGTTTCCCGTTCAGAGGAAAAAGACGTTTCCAACTCCACATCCGGGTACTGCTGCATCAACGCATACGTCAGGCTCATGGCGATGGGCGGCGAAACTGCGCCGAGCCTCAACAAACCTGCCTTTCGTTGGCGGAAGCTCTGCAGCAATTGCACGGCTTCATCCTCCTGACCGAACAGGCCCTGGGTGATCGCATAGAGTTGGCGACCGGCAGCCGTCATCTCGATGGAACGCCCGCGACGATGGAAGAGCTCGACGGAGAACATGTTCTCCAACGCGCTCACCTGCTCGCTGACAGTCGGCTGTCCCACGCTCAGATACTCAGCAGCAAGCGTGAAGCTGCCATTGCGAGCGACTGCGTGAAAGGAGCGAAGCCATTTGTGGTACTGATACATGGCGATTACCGATTTCGTGAGTTCCGCTGGTTAAGCCTAGGTCAGCGCCGTACGAACAATGCGACCATTGCACTGCAGATACAGGCAGAAGCGACGACTACGAATATCAATGACGTGTTGCCCGTGCTGTCCAGCATGCTGCCGATCAATGGCTCAGCCAGGCCGGCGAACAGGTAAGAGGAGAAATTCATGATGCCGGTGGCGGTGCCTGCGCGCTTGGCGCCAACCAGATCGGGGCACAGCGCCCAGAAGCTGGAGGCGGGGCCGTAGACGAAGAAACCGCAGAGGAACAGGGCGATCAAGCCGACGGTGCTATGTGCCGGCAGGCTCCACATCCATAGGCTGGTGGCTGCGCCGAGGAACATGTACAACATGATGGCCAGGTAGCGCTTGGAGCCGAATAACTTGTCGGATACCCAACCGTTGCTGAGCGCACCTACCGCCATGCCAACCGGCAGCGCGACGGTGATCCATTTCGGATCGATCCAGCTGTCGCCGCTTTTCCAGTCGGCACCCAGGAAATGCACCGGCACCCAGACGATCAAGCCATACCGCGCCGCATTCTGAAACCCGAGAGAAACGGCGGCGATGATCAGACGCGTATTCTTCAGGACTGCTTTGTAGCGCTGAGCCGAGGTCTCGACTTCATCCGAGGCTTCTTGTCCCTTGTCATCGGCGTTTGCCACGCCGGTGTCGGTAAGCGGCTCGAACCCCATGTCCTGTGGGCGCTCCCGGGCGATGAAGTAAAACAGGATACCGCCGGCCAGCATGAGCAACACTGGCAGACGGAAAATCCAGCGCCATTCGAGCTCTAACACTTCCAGCACGACCACCGATGTGACATAGGACAGAATCGAGGCACAACCTGCCGCGAACACGTAGAACCCATATACCTTGCCGCGCTCCGACACTCCCCACCAATTGGACAGCAGACGGCTACCTGGCGCCCAGCCAAGCGCCTGAAAGTAGCCATTGACGCCCCACGGTAGGATGAGGCTGACGATGCCGCTGGCGAAGCTGGTCACCCAATTGGCGGCGCAGGAGAGGACAGCCCCCAGCGTCATGATGCGGCGCCCGCCGAACTTGTCCGCCAGGTTTCCATTGATAGCTTGGCCGATGGCGTAAGCCCACAGCATCGCCGCAGAAACCCAGCCCAGGGTCTCCTTGCTCAGGCCGAACTCAGCCTGCATGCCGGGAATTGCGAAGCCGAACGTTTGCCGACCGGTGTAGAAAAACAGGTAGCAGAACATCGCCGCCAGCAGCATTCGCCACTGAGCCAAGCGAAAGGAGGGAGCTGCGGACACAGCGAGACCAGACAGAGCATGCTCACGATTCATCATGTTTTCCTTTTTGTTACGCCTTCAACCAGGTGGTCGAAGAACGGCACTCTTATTCGGTGCAACAGGAAATAGGCGGCCTAATCAGTCGCCCTCGTTTGGGTAAGCGACGTATCAGGCAGCCCGCGAGCCGATGAAATTCTTGCCGCGGGCGCCCTGCATGGCAGAAACGATCATCTCCTGCGCCTCGACCTCCGTCACGCCGTAGTCGGTGAACTCGGTCTTCACGTCCAGGTGATGGAGAAAGCTGCGCAAGCGCTCCTGGGCCTCGGCCAGGTCAGTTCCAAAGACACGCTGTAGCGTCTGGTCCCGAGCGGCGTCGCGGCCCCACGCCAGCCCCAGCACGTGTGGCAGCGTAAAGGAGCAGGCGATGCCGTGCGGCAAGCCATGACGCAGCGTCATCTCGTAGGAAATGGAATGGGCCAGCGCGGTCTTGGTGTTGGAAAATGCCAGGCCCGCTTTCAGGGCTGCCAACGCCATTCGCGAACGAAGCTCGCGGCTGGACAGGTCCTGGCGCAAGCGAGGCAGGCAGTCCAGGATGTCTTCGATGGCAGAGGTCGCAAAAGTGTCGGAGATCGGGTTGGCGTTGACGTTCCAGATCGACTCCAGCGCATGTGACAGGGCATCAAGGCCGGTGGATACCGTCACACCTGCCGGCACAGTGAGCATCAGGTCCGGGTCAATGATTGCCGCTTTGGGCCAGGTACATTCCAGATGCAGCGAGTACTTCTTTTGCTGGCCTGAATCCCAGATCGTTGCCCATGGCGTCACTTCGCTGCCAGTACCGGCTGTTGTAGGTGCTGCAATGAGCGCCTTGCAGCGCGCCGGCGTGAAGGGCTTGCCACTGCCCAGCAAAGTCAGCAGTTCATCGAAACGCCCTGATGCCGTACCGACGATCAGAGCCTTGGCGGTATCGATCGCACTGCCCCCTCCCACCGCCAACACGGTTTCACAACCTCCGGCCTGTGCCCAGAAGCGCTCGTAAGTGGCGCTCAACTGCGAGACATCCGGGTTGGGCTGCACATCTTCCACGATATGAATAAGACGCTCACCCAGCAGCGCCTGGATCTTATCGATCACGCCCAGGCCACGGGCTTCCGGGAAAGTCACCAAGGCGACCGTCTGGCCCTCGGTGAGTGCAGTGATCTGGCTCAAGCTACCGCCGCCAAAATAAGTGGCGACCGGATTATGGAAGTGGGCAGGCATGACGTTCCCCTTGTTATTGGAAGGTGCGGCCATGTTCGCTGGCGCATTACATGAGCTCAAATCGATTGATACGAGTTCTGCATCGGCCAGGCCGATACTGCCAGGCGTTGAATGGGTGTGCGTGACCACTGGGATACTCCGCTGGATCAAGTCGGGTAAAAGGGGCGTGATCGCCGGCTGAAACGCGGCGACGAGCGTGATGGGCTAGTGTCTGCCGCCCTGCTGAATCGAGGCTCGCAAGCGGTTCGAAACCATGTCGGCGGCGATTACCATCACCGTGATCACAATGATGCAGGTGGCAGTCTCCTGGTATTTGAACAGCTTGATGCTGCTCACCAGCTCGAATCCGAGACCACCAGCACCGACCATGCCCAGCACGGTCGCCGAGCGCAGGTTGACCTCGAAGCGATAGAGGATCACGGCGATCCAGGCTGTGATGACCTGCGGTATGACCCCGAACACAATCACCTGCAGCGGTCGCGCGCCCGTGGCTCGAAGTGCTTCCAGAGGGCCCTGATCAATCTCTTCGATGCTCTCGGCGAAAAACTTGCCGAGCATGCCAATGCCATGGACGGCAAGCGCCAGTACGCCGGGAAAGGGTCCCAAGCCCACAGCGGAGACAAAGACCAGCGCGAGGATCAGCTCGTTGATACTGCGAATGACGTTGAGCGCTTGTCGGGTTCCTTGATACAGCCAGCGGTTGCTTTGCAGATTACGTGCAGCGAGAAAGGCCAGCGGCACGGCGAAGAGGATACCCAGGAGCGTGCCCCAGATTGCGATCTGCAAGGTCTCCAGAGCCGGCGCTATCAACTTGGGCAAGATATCCAGGTTGGGTGGCACTGACCGAGACAGGAAGTCGCCGATTTGCGGAAGGCCGGCCGCCAACTCCCCCCAACTGAGCTGAGCGCCATTGGCACTCCAGTGCAAAACGACCATCAATATCAATACCAGCGAGGCTGTTGAAGCCCAGCCGCGAAGGCTGTCCGGCGTTTTAACCATCCAGCGGTAATTTTCAGTGCGCATGTCAACCTCCCAAGCTATTGCTGTAACGCAGCGGCGAGGAGCATTCAATGTCCGTCGCATTGTCATCCGCGCCTGTCGCTGGATAGATACGATTTAGCGTGGGTTGATCGAGACCGCTCGCGTCACCGTCATAAACGAGGCGACCATGGGCAAGGCCGATGATTCGGTCGCCAAACTCTCTTGCGAAATCGACTTGGTGCAGGTTGCACACCACGGTAATGCCGAGCTCGCGACTGGCATCACGCAGGTACTGCATGACCAGCCGCGCCGTCTTTGGATCAAGACTGGCAACGGGCTCGTCAGCGAGAATTACCTTGGGTTGCTGGGCGAGTGCGCGTGCGATCCCGACCCTTTGCATTTGCCCACCCGACAGCGAGTCGGTGCGCGCGTCAGCTTTGTGCAGCAGCTCTACTCGGCGCAGGCATTGTTGCGCTAATTCCACGTCGGCTCGACTGAACAGCTGGAGTACCGAGGCCAGTGTCGACAGCGATCCCAGGCGTCCAGTGAGTACGTTTTTCAACACCGAGAGGCGCGGTACCACGTTGTGATGCTGGAAGATCATCGCCACCTGACGACGCAGGGCGCGCTCGTCACGTGACTGCATCGCGTCGACCCCAGCGATGTGAAGCTCGCCACCATCTGCCTGGGCCAGCCGATTCATGCAACGCAGCAGCGTGGATTTTCCAGCACCTGATTGCCCAAGCACGACGACGAACTCACCGGCTCCGATCTGCAGGTCGATGCCTCTGAGCACGGGGTTGTCCCCGTAGTGCTTGGTGAGTTGATGAACCCTGATCATTTCATTTTGCTCAGGTCGAGATCGAGTACCTTGGCGGTCTCTCGGACCACGTCGTACGCGCCGTCGCGGGTGGGTTGAAAACCGTTGAGCATGCCCTGATCGCCCCAGGGGATATCCTTGACCTCGGCCAGTGCTGCCGCCAGCTTCTGCTTCAGCGCCGGGTCCAGATCCTTGCGCCACACCATCGGTGACTCGGGAATATCCGACGAGCTCCAGACGACGCGCAACTCGTCCGGCTTGACTTCACCCTGCGTCGTGGCGGTCGCCAGAATGCGGTCAGCCACAGCGGCAGCATCCACCTTGCCGTTGGCCACGGCCAGGATGCTCGCATCGTGCGAGCCAGAAAAAATCACGCGGGAAAACAGCTTGTCCGGCTGATAACCAGCCTTCTCGATACCAGCTTTGGGAAAGAGGTGACCGGACGTCGAACTTGGATCGACGAAAGCAAACGTATGCCCCTTCAGGTCGGCCAGCGACTTCAGGCCGCTGTCGGAGCGGGCCACGATCAGGCTGCGATAGGCACTTTTGCCGGTTTTTTTAGTGACTGCCACGGCGAACGCTTCCACGTCGGCCACCTGGCTGGCAAGCACGTAGGAAAATGGCCCAAGGTAAGCAACATCCAGCTTCTTGGAGCGCAACGCCTCGATCACACCGTTGTAGTCGGTGGCCACGAACGGCTTGACGGGCATGCCCAACTTCGCCTGCAACTGGTCGAGCACCTGTTGGCTGCTCTCGATCATCGATTGAGAATCTTCGGATGGAATCAGGCCGATCCTCAGCGCCGTCTCGGCAGATACTTCACTGCTGATCAGCAGCGGTAGGGACACACTGGCAGCGCAAAACAGCTTACGAAGAATTTTCATGGCATATCCGAGTCGTGGTTGGGTATGCCGCTTACCTTATTTTTGTAATGTGACCGTCATGCCATCGATTCAATATTGGTTTACATGAAAAAGTATTGAGGGAGTCTATGGATGTCGAACAGTAAGCTGCGCGCGTTTCTGGCTGTGGCCCGTCAGGGAAGCTTCAGCGCGGGGGCACGATCACTTGGGCTTAGCCAACCGACGGTCACCACGCAGATACAGGCGTTGGAGCGCTTGCATAACCTGGAGTTGTTCCACCGCCGTGGGCGCCGCGCCGAGCTGTCGACGGTTGGCCGTCAACTGCTGCCTATCGCCCAGCAATTGATGGCCCTTGAAGCCGAAGCGCATGGATTATTGCGTGACTCCGGGACAATGGTCAGGGGACAGTTGCGACTGGGGGCGGTTGGCCCGTTTCACGTCATCGAAATGGTCGATGCTTATCGTCGCGAGTTCCCCCAGGTAGAGCTGTCGATCCGGGTGGGCAACTCGGCCTCGGTGTTGGCGGACTTGGAAAACTACGTGACAGACATCGGAGTCCTCGCAGGCCTGCATGAAGATCCGTCGTTCCACTCCACGCTCTATGCCCGGCACCGGGTAATCGTGTTTGCTCATCACCAGCATCCGCTGGCACAGCGCGATGTCGTACGCCTGGAAGAACTACAGGGGCAGCCGATGTTACGCCGCGAGCAAGGCTCGACGACACGCCTGGCATTTGAGCGGGCGCTGGCCGAACGGGACGTGACGCCGCGTATGGTCATGGAGATCGGTAGTCGAGAGGCACTACGGGAAGCAGTCGCCAGGGGCATCGGCCTGGGTGTTGTGTCCGAGGCCGAGTACATCCCAGGTGCAAACCTCAAAGCCATTCGTATCGAAGGGGATCCGGTGCATACAGAGACGTACCTTTACTGCCTCGCCGAACGCCGCAGCCAGGTCATCGAGACGTTCCTGGCCTGTGCAAACCAGGCCCGGCTCAAACGTCCGGACGGAGCTCAGTGACTCGTCACCTGAGGCGGATAGTTGGTGAATGCACATCTGGGGATACTTGCCTTGGGAAATGTGACACCCGGAGGCAGGTTGGCTTCCGGGTGTCTGGCTGCAGCATCGCTTATCGCAATTCGACAAGGGTTTTATCTGCTGAACAGTTCCTTGTGTAAGGTCACGAACGCTTGAACAGCCATCGGTGGCTGTCCCGTGATTTCGCCAATAATGGAATCCTCACCGGCGAACACACCCTGCTGGTAGTCCTTGGCAACTTCCAGCAGATGCTGAATGAGGAAAGGCTGTAAGCCGTCGCTCTGCAACTCCTGGCGGTACTGATCCAGTGTTATCGCCACGTATTTGATGTCACGACCCAATACCCTGCCGACTTCGTCAGCTACGGCCTGTTGGTTCAGTTCCACCGGACCGTACAACGGGTACGTCCTGCCCTTGTGGGGCTGCGGGTCTTCCAAAATGGCAGCGATCAGCCGAGCCTGATCCTCTGCTGCGATCGGCGCGTGACGACCTGAACCAAACGGCAGGCGAATCTCGCTGTGTTCAACAATGTGTTTTCGCCAGTGCGGGTAGATCAGCCATTGTGCAAAGTAAGTGGGCCGCAAGTGGGTCATATCCAGGCCCGACCAGTCAAACACTCGCTCGGCTGTGTAGTGGTTGAGGGCTGCGTGACTCTTGGCCACGCGACGTGCCGAAATTTGAGACATGTTTACAACTGACTCTACCCCGGCTTCTCTAGCAGCGAGAGCGAAGTGGGCAGTCGCTTCAATCAAGCCAGGTGCGATTGGGTAAACGAAATAAGCTCGCTTGATGCCTTCAAGCGCTGCTCGAACTGCGTTCAAGTCCAGCAGGTCTGCGACCACAACATCGGCACCCAGTTGGCGCAATCTGTCCGCTCGTTCATCGTTCGTGCGGACCAGCGCACGTACCGCGTATTTTTTCTCACGCAATATCTCAACGGTTCTCCGGCCGGTAAAACCGCTGGCGCCGGTAATGAGGATAGTGGGGCTTGTCATCGTTTTCTCTCTCTTAGGTTCCAACCGAACACGTCGCTGGGAATTATTATTGCCGTAATATAATTAGATTATGACAATAATCATTGTCAACGAATAATTCAGCTCGGGGAAATCAGCGGTACCTTAGGGGGAGGTGGCGTTGTTGCAGGAGGCGAAAATCAAGACATGGCGCTGAACGATTATTTTCGCAACGACGGCGCAGATTCAAACGCCTGCAAACCCAGCCTCACTGCGGGCCGGGTTTCTATCAACGCCAGCCAGCGTGTCATACGGGGCAGTTTTTCCCAGTCAACTTGGCCGTGCACCGATCTTGCAAACGTAAACGCCGAAATATCGGCCATTGAGAAGAAGTCGCCCGCCATGTACTCACCTTCAAGGAAAGCTTCCGCCATCAGCAGGTGCTCCAGCGCTCTTCGATCCAGTGGCGCAGAGGCGTCTTGTTGCCCTGTCTGGCGCAGGAAAAAAGCGCTGTGGCTAGGAGCGATAACATCCGTAACGAAGAAATAAAACCGGTCATAAACCCTATATCGTTGAGCGCTCGGTCTTTCGGGCGACAGCCGACCAGGCGCCTGCTCGTCAGCGTATTGAATAATTGCGTTCGATTGATTGATGACTAGGGTGGGGGAAACGCTGTGATCGGCAAACGTCGGAACCTTACCTAACGGGTTAAGCGCCAGATATTCCGGGGCACGCTGATCGCCCGAGCGCAGATCAAGGCACCTCGGGGTAAATTCTATGCCCGCTTCAGCAAGGGCGATCGCAGCTCGAATGCTGTTTCCCGTTGACGCGCCGTAGAGTTCTCGTGTTTCGGACATAAATTTCCAGCCTCGTAAATTAGGTTTGCGAATGCCGCGAACACGGGCGATCTGGGGCCGTTGCGACAGTTTTACCGACCTTTATGAGTTTCGTTGGCACCGCGCAAGTCTCGGTGTCTCAATATTTGTACTTGACTGGTGTGTATATGCACATATTATGGGCGTCATGAAAAGCCCCCATGACGCCGACCTTTGTCATTGTCTCGCCGCAAGACGCCATGCGCGTCTGCTCACCCGCCTCTACGACCGGCATCTGGCTGCTGCGAGCCTCACTGTCTCGCAATTTTCCGTTCTTGCACTGATCAATGAACATCCCGGGATCATGATCGCCGAACTGGCGGAGGTGATGGTCATGGAACGAACCACGTTGGTTCGGGCATTGAAGCCGCTGCAGAGCGAAGGTTATGTCGCTAGCCATGCCGAAGGGCCGCGTTCTGCCATCAGACTCTCACTGTCAGCGCAAGGACGAGCGAAGTTCAAGGAGGCTGAACCTCATTGGAAAGCTGCGCAGCTTGAGCGTGAGGATCAAATCGGTGAGGCCGCAGCTGTGCAGATTCGTAACTCGCTTCTTGAGCAAACCGGTGGCAAATGAAATTTTTTTTGCGCGTTAGATGTGCAATTGCACATATAATTTCCTACCTGAAATGAGGAAGTACTCATGAAAGCTTTTCCGAGAATTTCGTCCCAGAGTGGCGTCGATACAGCGGAGCGAATCAGCGCGATCGACTTCGTGAACAGGGTCAATTGGTGGTTTGAGACTTGGGATGTTGAGGCCATGGTCGATGCATTTCTACCGGACGCCGTCGCCTACCACTTCCATGGCACCATTCGTGGGCACGATGAGATCCGACAGTTTTTCGAGAAGGACTACCCATACCTGATCCCAGGGGTCAGCCGACACGCTACCAATCACATCGTTGATGTCGATGAGGATGGAGTAGTGGTGCGATATCAGAATTTGCTTGTGCGCTACGCCACGCCAGCGTTGGCAGCGATGCTGGGAGATGGGCAGGCCATTGATAGTCCCGGTGATTTGCCAGGCATCTGGCTGTACTCGCCCATGATGGATCGCTTGCGTCGAACTGAACACGGCTGGAAAATCTTCGAACGATTCATAGGCGGTTCAACCATCAACACAGAGCTCAACCCACCGACAACTGATCCTGCTGAACTTGCCGCGTATATGCCTCAGCTGAAGCAAGCGTAACAATCATCGTCGAACTGGAGATGATGCCGGCGTCGTTAGTCACTGATCGATTTTCATTGCGGTACCTGCAGCGATTGCTCGCGTCGCTGCAGGTATGGCGCCTCAATCAAGGCGTGTCGACAAAACAGCGAACCTTAAGGCAATAGACCTGCCGAGCGATACGTCTCGATTGTCTTGTCAAAAACGCTAATGTCATCACGCCCCCGAGCGATCAACTGAGCTCCTTCCACCGCCGCATAGATCGCCAGTGCCTGATGTTGTCGTTCCTCGAGGCTCAACTGTGGCCGGCAAACAGACAAGACTTCCGTCAACCAACGCACATTCAGTTCGGTAAAGCCGTCGACCTCTGTCCTCACCTCGGGTGGTAAGTCATCGTATTCGGCAGCCATGATCCCGCACAGGCACATGCGATTGTCATTGACCAGTGCCATGCGAAATACGTCGGTGTAACCCTTCATCCACACATTCAGATCTTCGGAATGGGCGCGTAGACCATCAAGGTACTCAAGACCATCCTCGGTGTAACGTTTGGCCAAAGCCGCACCCAAGTCACCTTTGGTAGGGAAGTGGTAGTGAATGCTCGCGCTCTTGATGCCGACCTCTTTGGCCAGTTCACGAAAGCTCAAGCCGTTGTAGCCTCGGGTCTGCACCATTTTTCGGGCAGCCGCCATGATCATTTCTCGCGTATCCGTCGTCACAACTTTACCTTTCTATCGATAGATAGACGTTGACAGTGAAAATACTCTTGCCGTAGCTTATACCTATCGATAGGTAGATAGATAGTATGGAGCTCGTATGAAGATTTTTGATATTCCTGGTTTTCCTAACCCGCTGCGCATTCGTATCGTTCTGGCCGAAAAAGGCCTGGGCTCGCAAATAGAGTTCATCAAGATCGACCTGCCCGCAGCGGAACACAAGCAACCCGCGTTCCTGGCGATCAACCCTCTGGGGACCGTCCCAGTTCTGCAATTGGATGACGGCACCAACATTTCCGAATGTACCGCAATCACCGAGTATCTGGACAATCTGGACGGCAACCCGATTCTCACCGGCAAGACGCCGAAGGAAAAGGCCATTATCCACATGATGCAAAAGCGCGCGGAGTCCGAGCTGGCGGATCCGGTCGGCTATTACTTCCACCACGCCACGCCGGGGCTCGGTGCCGCACTTCAGCCATACAAGAGTCCTGAATGGGAAGGTCGTATCGAATGGGGTAACCGTCAACGCAACAAAGCGGTGGCTGGGATGGACTACTTCGATCAGGTGTTGCGTAGCCAGCCCTATATCGCTGGCGAGCATTTTTCCATGGCCGACATCACGGTATTTGCCGGGCTTATTTTCGCCGGTTTCGCGAGTATTGCCATTCCCGATCAATGCAGCGCGCTGTTGGCATGGCAGACAAACGTGCAGCAACGTCCAAGTGTAAAAAATCCGGCCTGATCCTGCTCCGTCCCGACCGGCAATCAGTCAGGACGGACCCTAAACCAACTCGTCTTTGTCAGGTATTTCTACATGACCGTTCTCAACACCCGATGGGCGTTGCGCCATACCCTGGCCATCGTCGCGCTGACGGCTACGTGCTCGACACTGACCGTTCAGGCAAGCACCACCCCCGCAGACAAAGCTGCCCAAAGCTACACCCATCAAACCGCTCCTACGCGGTTCATCGATGTCGACGGCGTGCGCCTGGCATATCGTCGCTTCGGCAAACCCAGTGGCGTGCCACTGGTATTTCTCCAGCATTTCGTTGGCAACCTGGACAGCTGGGATCCTAAAGTCATCGACGGTTTTGCCCGTGATCGGGAAATTATCCTCTTCGACAATGCCGGCGTCGCCAGTTCCGGCGGTGAAGTGCCGAACACTATCGAAGGCATGGCCAAATATGCCGCCGGCCTGCTCCAGGCACTGAACGTGAAAAAGGCTGACTTGCTGGGCTTTTCCATGGGCAGTCTGATCGCACAGCAAGTGACGCTTGATCATCCGAACCTCGTACGTCGCCTGATTCTGGTCGGCTCATCACCTCGCGGTGGCGTTGGTATGGAATCGCTGACGCCGGAATTCCAGGGCTATCTGGCAAAAAAACGAGCCGTACCGGATGAACTGCTGCTGGACGTTTTCTTTACCCAGACCGCTGAAAGCCAGGCCGCCGGACATGAGTTCCTTACCCGTCTGCGCTCACGTAAGGTCAATCGCGATGTCGATGTCGATAGCAAGACTGCACCCGCACAAGCAGCCGCCATCGCGGCCTGGGGAGTACCGGCCGACAACGCCGATGATTATCTGAAAGGCATCAAGCAACCGACGTTAATAGTCGCCGGTAGCCATGACATTGTCTTCTATACGGCCAATGACGTGACCTTGCAGCAGACTTTGCCCAACGCCCAACTGGTGATCTACCCGGATTCAAACCATGGCGCGATCTATCAATACCCGGATCTGTTTTTGAGACACGCCACGCTGTTTCTCAATGGGGTGAAATAGCCGAAACAATGCTGTGGCGATTTGCTCGGCAGCACATACCGCGCCTCCGATCAGCCTCCAAGTCAGGCCTGCGTTCACAGATCTGACGTGCTAAGAATCCAGGACCTCAGATGATGAAAGCGATTCAGTTCCGTAGCTTCGGCGGGCCCGAAGTACTCGACTACGTCGACTTGCCAACGCCCACGCCGGGGGCCGGAGAGGTGTTGATAGACACCTCTGCGATCGGGGTGAATTTTCCAGATATTCGTGAGCGGTTGGGCATGTATAACCGGCCCGAAACACGCGTTGGAGGTGTCACGCTGCCGCATGTCGCCGGACTTCAGGTCGTCGGACGCGTTTCGCAAAGAGGGGAGGGCGTTGACCCTGGCATTGTCGGGCGCAAGGTCATGGCCTTGATGCCTAAAGGCGCATACGCACAACAGGCTATTGCTCGTGCTGACATGCTGGTAACGCTGGATGAGTCAGCAAACGACGTCGCCATGGCGGGTTTACCTTGTCAGGGAGTGACTGCGTTTCTAGCTCTACGCACATGCGCGCATTTACAGTCTGGTGAAAGCGTTTTGATTCAGGGCGCCGCCGGGGGGGTTGGCAGTCTGGCTGTGCAGATTGCTAAAGCCATGGGCGCAAAGACGGTTTTCGGTACGGCCAGCACTGAAAGCCGACGCGCATTCGTGCGCGGTCTTGGGGCCGACTATGCCATTAGCTACGACACTCCTCAGTGGCCGGAACGCGTGCTTGAGCTGACCGAGGGGCGTGGAGTTGATGTGATCCTCGAAACCATCGGCAGCGAGGTATTCGATCAGAACTTTGAGTGTCTCGCCATGCTGGGACGTTGTGTGGTGGTGGGCTCCACGCGGGGGCCAGGCAAGGCGTTGCCGCCTCGTCGATTAATGGCCAAAGCGCAAACCTTGGCCGGCATGTACCTGCCGGCATTCTTCCAGCGCCCAACATTGATTCGCGAGGCTTTGCAGTTCCTCGCTGATGGCGTTACAGATGGATTGATCAGACCAGTCATCGGCGCGACGTTACCCTTGAGCGAAACGGGGCTGGCGCACGCGTTATTGGAGCGAAGGGAAGTTCAAGGCGTCATTGTGCTGGACCCGAACCTCTAATATTGGAACGTCGACTCCCCGGAATTTTCCTGCGGGCTGGTGTCGCGAGAACGTCCGGGGCGGCCATGCGATGTCAGCTGATATTTAGTATCGATTCATCACTGTCGCTGGCAACAAATGTTTTATCGGGAGGGCCGGCGTTCCTCATAAACCAACCATTCTGCTACTTCATGGTTTTGCGCCGTCATTGGGGGCACATCCTCTCCGAGCGAGCTGATGAGCGTTTTATGCCCCATAGATGCCCCGTCAACCGTGGGATGTCCTGGGACTAGGTGGGAAAACGCGGGCAATAAAAAAGCCGTAAAGCTTTGATTTATCTAGGCTTTACGGCTTTTTTGGGTCTTCCTGGGAAGACAAAATGGTGGGCCGGGGTAATTTGAAATAAGTCGGTATCTATCTGTTTTTTAAAGTTAATAATCTATTGGCCAACTTGCTTGGAATACCAGCTGGAACGCTGCGTGGTCTGGATTTCGATGGACGGTGCTATTTAAGCTCCGCCCCAAAAACGAATCGGGATCGAGTCTATCAAGCAAATGGTCGCGCTGTTGATTGTTGCCCCTGCGCGTACGATGTCCCCACTCGCAGGTTCAGGGGCTCCTAGCAAACGATACCCTCAATGATTGCTGTGTTGGCTAAGCCGGCCCTCGAAGTACTGCGCAGTCTCTTTGTCGGTGCAGTACAGGTAGCAGCCCTTCATCCCACGTGTCATCAGAGTTCGGTAGGTATTTTTGATGATCAGGTCTGTTTCTTTTTTCGCCAGTGTAGGTTGCTCTTTCATCATTTTTTTCCAGCCGCGAATCGATTTATCGTGCTTGTCGCGCTCGTCTGGGGATGTCACTACCTTACCGTCACGTACGATTAGGTCTGGCCCGATGATCACCCCGATGTAGTCCACTTCCAAACCTTGGCAGGTATGAATACAGCCAACCTGCTCAATGGAGTTTTCAGCGATGATCCATAGGCTGCCATCCTGATCTAGGTTCCATTGGCGTTTGTAGTCACCAATGAAGATATCAGCGGCGGTGGAGTCTTTCTTGCTCAGCCAAGGCCAGCAATAGCCCGCGACCACACGAGCTTTGTTTCCATGGTTTTTCTCGTTGATTGCTTCATGCATCGCCTGAGGTGAGTCGAACACCTTAAACTCGTACTCTTGAGTCTCAAGCGTCGGATTTGCCGTCGTGCGAATGCCTAGCGTGTCATCCAGCCATGCCAGGTAACCGTCAGAACCACTGCAGCGAAACTGCGAAGACAGCACGTGTTCTTCCACCACAGCACCCTTGGCTTTTGCAAAGGCGCGTATCGCCTGCTTGCTGCCGATATCGCTCAAGGTTACACGCTGGTCTTCATCAATGAAGAAAATTGAGCATTTCGCTGAGTCAATCAGCTCTTTGATCTGGTTCTCCCCAAGGTTTCCGTAAAGCCCGCTTTTCTCATTCAGCCGGTGAGCTTCGTCCACGATAAGCGCATCGAATGTGTTGGGCTCAGTGTCGATGAATGCCCCAGAGCCTGAAAAGAAATTCGAGAAATGGCTGCGCTTGATGGTGCCAACCAGTTTGCTTTCGTAGACCTTGCGTGGGGCAGCATTCTTGGAGACGTATTTGCTCATCAGCTTCAATTCGGTGAGTTTCACCAGCAGATTGATAGCGAGAACAGTTTTCCCAGTGCCCGGTCCACCTTCGATGATCATCACCTTGGGTGCTTGGTCCGAGGCCTCGCTTGCCGCCGCCAGCGCCGACTCAAAAATTGCTTTCTGATCGTCAATCAATACGAACTCGGGTTTGCCTTTCATCAACCCCCCGAGCGCTTCGGCTAGCGCCTTGGACGGGCGAATTTTTCCTTCGGACAGCTCGTAAAGAACCTCTTTGTTGTCGCCATGACTTATATGCTTTTTCAGAAAGCTTCTGAGTTTACTGAGCTCTTCCGGGCCTTTCAGAAACAGGGGAGCCTTGCTGATGTGGGGCTCGTAGTGAGCTGAATCTATGATGCCGTCGCTGACGTAGTTATGGAGGTAGGCACACGGGCGGATTTCGATGCTTTTGTCATACACCGCCTCGTTGAAGCCTTCCAACAGCGCTGCATATGACCACACCTGATAGGACGGGTGAATGGTCTCAATGAGGCCGCCACCCAATGCCGTTTTGACGATGGCATCCTTGGTTGTGGCGTTGGCCTTACTCCATTGCTTCAGCTCGATCAGTACGGCCTTTTTTGCCTGGTTTTCGTCGCGACCGGTGAGTAGAAAGTCGATTCGCTTCGACGACTGCGGAATGTGCAATTCAATGGCCAGGCCTGCATCACTCGGCAGGCCCTCATCTCTAAGGACCTTGGCCATATATGTTAGGGACCCTTGCCACGACCTGATTTCCGAGGTGCCAACGTTCTTGCCGGTAGCTTCCTTGTAATGCCTGAGGATCACCTCCTCGATGTCATCGTTATCGTTGTCTTTAAGAAATTGCTGTTTGGTCGCAGCGTAAACGATCACGGGTTGTCCTTAGATACGGGGTGGTCAGAGTCGGTCGTACTTTTTGCTGCTGCTTCTGGCTTTAGCCACGGGGTACTTCTGGCCATTCGAGGCGAGTTTCCGTGTCACCGCCTCGTTGAGGTCAATGCCGAGTACGCTGCTCAGGCGAACCAGGTACATCAGTACGTCCGCCAGTTCGTCCTTGACGGCTTGGCCGATTTCGGGATCTGTTGCGGCAGAGATCGAGTCGGCATCGCTCATCCATTGGAAAATCTCGCACAGCTCGCCGACCTCGCCAGTGAGAGCCAGGATGAGATTTTTGGGAGAGTGGAACTGCTGCCAGTCGCGATCATCTGCGAACCGCTGGAGGGATGCGGCAAGCTTCACTACGTCAACCAGTGGCGCGGATGAGCTGTCTGAGTCACTCACGGGGTTATCTCTTTGGGAATCGGTGGGGAAAATGTGTAGGAAAACTGGCCTTGGATTGTAAGAGTTTTTGCTGTGTTCGCAGATTTTTTTGTGTTTTTTCTCACCTGTTTGCGTATTCCACGCGCATTTGGACACCCATTCCACGAACACTTGGACAGCGATTCCACTCTGACTTGGACACTGATTCCACGAGCACTTGGACAGTGATTTCTCACTGATCCGACCCACGCTCAGGCAGGCGGCAACGCAGGACTATTCACTACCATCGGCCTCTTTTATCGAAGCGAAGAGGTCGTCGTGGAGCGTATATCCATGCGTAAAATCCGAGAGGTACTACGCCTAAAGTTCGACGCCGGCCTGTCTGTGCGCAAGATCGCCGCCAGCTTGCGCATCAGCAGCGGCAGTGCCGGCAATTACCTGCACCGTTTCAACGCTTGCGGGCTGACTTGGCCGACATCATTGTCGGACGCCGAGCTGGAGCGATGCCTGTTTCCGCCAGCACCAACAGTTCTCAGCGATCAAAGGCCGATGCCTGATTGGGCTTGGGCGCATGCCGAGCTGCGCCGCCCCGGCGTGACTCTGGCTTTGCTCTGGCAAGAGTACCGACTCACCCATCCCCAAGGCTTCCAATACAGCTGGTTCTGCGAGCACTACCGCCTCTGGGCGGCCAAGGTCGACGTGGTCATGCGCCAGGAACATCGCGCCGGCGAAAAACTGTTCGTCGATTACGCGGGTCAGACCGTGCCGATCATCGACCGGCGAACCGGAGAGATCCGCCAGGCCCAGATATTCGTCGCCGTCCTCGGCGCCTCCAGCTACACCTTCGCCGAGGCGACCTGGTCGCAGAAACTGCCCGACTGGCTGGGCTCGCACGGCCGCTGTTTTGCTTTTTTCGGCGGCACCGCACAAATCCTGGTGCCCGACAATCTGCGCAGTGGCGTGACCAAGGCGCACCGTTACGAGCCCGATATCAACCCCAGCTACCGCGATCTGGCCGAGCACTACGGCGTCGCCGTATTGCCTGCTCGCTCACGAAAACCCAAGGACAAAGCCAAGGTCGAAGTCGGTGTTCAAGTGGTCGAGCGCTGGATCCTGGCGGTGCTGCGCAATCGGCAGTTCTTTTCGCTGGGTGAACTCAACACTGCCATCGGACTGCTGCTGGATCGCCTCAACCAAAAGCCCTTCAAAAAGCTGCCCGGCTCACGCCGTTCGGCCTTCGAGACCATCGACCAACCGGCGTTGCAACCGCTACCGGAACACCCTTACATCTACGCCGAGTGGAAAAAGGTGCGGGTGCACATCGACTACCACGTCGAGGTCGACGGTCACTTCTACTCGGTGCCATACCAACTGGTGAAGCACCAACTCGAAGTGCGGCTCATGGCCCAGACCGTCGAGTGCTTCCACGCCAACCAGCGTGTGGCCAGCCACCTGCGCTCGCCGCACAAAGGCCGCCACACTACCCACACCGAGCACATGCCCAAAAGTCACCGCGAACACGCCGAGTGGACGCCCCAGCGGCTGATCCGCTGGGCTGAGCAGACGGGCCCGAATACGGCCGGTGTCATCGCCTACATCCTCGAGCGCCGAATCCATCCGCAGCACGGCTTCCGCGCCTGCCTGGGGATCCTGCGCCTGAGCAAACAGCACGGCGAAGCGCGGCTGGAAGCCGCGTGCCAGCGTGCGCTGGCACTGGGCGCATGCAGTTACAAGAGCCTGGAATCGATCCTGCGCCAAGGGCTGGAACGCCTGCCGCTGGCCCAGCAAAACCTGCCGTTACTGCCCGACGAGCACATCAACCTGCGTGGCCCCGGCTACTACCACTGACTGAAAAAGGAGCACGAACATGCTGCCTAACCCGACCCTCGACAAGCTGCAAATCCTACGCCTGCACGGCATGATCAAGGCGCTTGGCGAACAACACGCAACGCCCGACATCAACGATCTCAGCTTCGACGAACGCCTCGGCCTGATGGTCGACCGCGAGCTGACCGAGCGCGAAGACGCCCGCCTGACGACTCGCCTCAAAGCCGCACGACTGCGCCATAACGCCTGCCTGGAAGACATCGATTACCGCAGCCCGCGTGGCCTGGACAAGGCGCTGATCCTGCAACTGGGCAGCGGCCAGTGGCTGCGCGATGGCCTGAACCTGATCATCGGCGGGCCGACGGGCGTAGGCAAAACCTGGCTCGCCTGCGCGCTGGCTCATAAAGCTTGCCGCGACGGTTACAGCGTGCGCTATCTGCGCCTGCCGCGCTTGATGGAAGAACTGGGCCTGGCACACGGCGACGGCCGCTTCGCCAAGCTAATGGCCGGCTACGCCAAGACCGACCTGCTGATCCTGGATGACTGGGGCTTGGCGCCGTTTACCGCTGCTCAGCGGCGCGACATGCTTGAACTGCTGGACGACCGCTACGGCAGCCGCTCGACGCTGGTGACTAGCCAGATGCCGGTGGACAAATGGCACGCACTGATCGGCGATCCGACCTTGGGCGATGCGATCCTCGACCGGCTGGTGCACAACGCTTATCGGATCGAACTGAAGGGCGAATCGATGCGCAGACGCGCAACGAAATTGACGGCGACAGAGACTTCAGACTAACAATGCAAACCTGCGTCGCTGCGCTCCGACTGCCTGTCCAAGTGGATGTGGATCAGGTGTCCAAGTGAACGTGGAACGAGTGTCCAAATGATCGTGGGCTGAGTGTCCAAGTGTCGTGGAATCCGCACACCTGTTGGTTGCCGGCCGGATTGCTTGCCAGTGTTCGCCATCGATGAGTGTGAATCCGCAGAGGGTGACTGCGAATTCACAGCTGGGGTCTGTCGCTTTTTAGTGAACTATTTCTTGGATTGCGGGCTGAATGTGAGTTGCCCAAAATTTCACCAGAGGGCTACAAGTGATGTGAAACATTAGCCAGCATGCGTAGATGACGTACCCCCCGATCACAAGCTGCCCCTGTACTGACTCGGTTATCCAAACGTAGGCAATCCCCCCCCAATACTTTGGGGGGGGTTAATTACTGTTTAACCTTGAAGGAGTGAACCTATGGAGATGTGAAGATCTTGAGATCTACATCAAGTTCATCCGCAGTACTCAACCAGTCCTCAATCAGTTGATACGCCTGAATACTAGTGGCCGGACAAGCTAGTGGGTTTTCCATGCTTTTGATGAAATGTTTAGTGGAGAAGGAGTTGCCAGCGACAATCCAAATCTCCTTCTTACATTTCATCGATACTCTTCGCTTGCAGATAACATCCCAGACTTTGTCAGAAAATGAATCGTCATCCGGGGCAGGATGATTAATAACTCCGTCCACTAACCGATAACGGGTGTCTAGCGGAAACTCTGCATCATCAGAGGGCCAAGATTGCTTCCATGTAAAATAGTTCCCAGGCTTTACGCTCTTACGGCCCGAAACCAACATGTGAATATTTTTTATTGCCTGACTACCCACCTCTGCAATAGCACCAGCTGAAGAGCCTGGATTTAGGGCATCACCGCACTTGACATGAACGAAGCATAACTTATCTGGCGAAGACAAAATAAAATCAGCGGGCTCAACTCCCATGTCGCAGCACAGTACAATATCGCAGCCAGGGATATATGTCGTGAAGGGGCCGAGCGATCCAAGTGGAGTTGCTGGGTCTCCGTAACCCTTCAGTAGGTCGATCAGGTGAAAAATCGAATCCGTATCAAAAAAATCTCGGGTGGTGCGATGATACTTATGATCACGGGTGTGCCCCTTCTCTCTGAGATCGGGAGCTTTCAGTGCATCTAGTGGAAAGAGGGCATTGCCTGCGAAGCTGTCCTCGGCAGAAATTCCACGCTCATAGGGCAAGGCTAATCTGTAAAAAGCCCCTGCCAAATAAGTTACGCCGTCTTCATACAATACTTTCAACTTGTGTCCTGTATTCAGATACTCGACGACCCACTCGATATCAGCTCTGTCTTCGGAAGCCCCAGATAGAGAGACCTCAAAATAACCGTCATTATCCAAATACTCCAGCGAAAGTTCTATCAGATCACCCTGCGCGTCGATAGTTATCCCTTGTTGATAGTCAGCATAAATGAAATCAGGATAGATTACCCCGTTAGCAGTTTGTACCGGGCCCTCAAGATCCGTAAAGTCCAGTAGCACGGACAGGATTTCTGAGGTCGGCTTTTCGGTGATCGGTTGTGCGTAGGACTTTATCAGACGCCCAGCATTACCTCCGGCATTGATACATTCGCCAATCGCGTCGACCCATTGAGAAACATCTTGAAGGGTAAAATTAGATTCTTTTTGATCTACGACCCTTCCTGACCTTGCGCCAATGTAATAGCTGCTGTCTCTTTTGCCATCCAGACCAATGTTATCGACCTTTACCATAGTTAATGCATAACGAGAATTGCTCTGACTGCCGCGTCCGCCATCGAGGTTCTGCCCCTTCAGCGCCACGGACTCCGGGCGGCGTACCGCCTGGCCGATTGCACGCGCGTGGGTTTCTTTGATTTGGTGAATTGCTGTTTTTGCAGCCAACGCAGTCAATTTGTCAATATGAATGGCATCACCGAGCCGATATTGTTCCTGATTGTAATAGCGCCCACCGCCGCTATCGAAGATAGCTACGCCTGAGTCAATTTCCTTTACAACAATGACGTGCAACTTCGGCTCGAAGAAAAGCTTGCCTGTAAAGAATTTTGAGCTATTGAACTCAACATAGATCATGACCCGTAAATCAAGAACCTCGTCATAGGCCTTGACTAGTGAGCCAGAACCATGCAACTCCCAATACAGGCGATCCATCAGTAAAGGCAGAGAAAAATCATTTTCTTTCTGAACAAAGCACACCGACACATAAGGAATCTTGAGATCATCTTCCGGGTCTATGGTGTTGAGATTTACCCTCTCTTTGAATTTTCCGTCAAAATAGCTGTACCTCGGGAAACTTTCGAGAAAAGATTCAATCAGATAACTTGTGCTCAGGGAGCTAACAAATTCTGATGCGCCGCCATTGGCAAGGTAGTCATCGAATTGTTTGTATCCTTCCCACATGCCCTCATTCGCGCCCCGGCTTAAGTCGACCACTAGTGGTTGAACATCCCCATAGCGGCGTACGATCCGACCTACGGCCTGGACCAGTTCGCGCCCACTCCCCAACTCATAGGTGAGGATCAGCAGCTTAGCCTCAGGAATATCAACTCCTTCATCAAGCTTGTGCTGGTGAATGATCACCCGCAGCCCTTCGACTTTAAGCGCTCGGCCAACTCGCTTGAACTTATTTTGCGCCTCGTCGATTTCCAATCGCTCATGCACGCTTGCCGTGGTGAATGATTGAGAAAGGAGGTCATGATATTTTTGTATCTCCTCAAGGCTCTTGCACTTCACGATACACTTCACGTTCTTGTTCGTATCGAGATAGTCTATGATACCTGCAAGTAACTCCGCTTCCCCTTCGATCTGCTTGTACTGGGGCTCCATAATGACCCCATCCTCGATGGCCTCTTTAAACGTAAAAACATAAAAATGATCGGTGCTTAAATTTAGTTCAAATAAGTCATTGCGATAAGGTGTTGCAGTGACCACCACTTTCATTGCTGAGGACTGACGTATTATTTCACGCCAAACTGGAGATGGCTCAGAGTGTCCTTCGTCTACAATGATCAGATCAAAGTCGTCTTGGACGTTTTTTAGTTCATCCTCACCCAACCTCGTCAGTTTCTGGAAGCTGGTGATGTAGACTCCATCACCCTGATCAAAATCAGAGTCACGAAAGGTTTTTTTAAGCTCAAGCTCTTGGTCGCCAATCGTACTCCGGAAAAACTTTCTTGAGATCTCTCGGAAAAGCTGATCTTTCACAGCTTTTCGATGGCATATCACAAGAACTTTCAGCGCATCTGATAGATGCGATATGAGAGAGATAACACCTGTTTTCCCGGCGCCCGTGGGTAAGTTGATCAGGAAGCCCCTCTCAGTGTCGTTTTCTTCGGCATATCTGACAAAGCTGCGAACAGCTTCCAGCTGACATTTTCTTAACTTTTCTTCAGCAGAATCCAAGTATTCCAGGATAGTCACAGCAGTCTTCCATGCAATTGAAAGTGGTCGTCTCGGCTATTAACGCCGCGATGCCAGTAGAGAGTGTCAAAAGGCCACAATGCCACATCCCTCCGGGCCGGTGGCAGTTTTTTTGATACCCTTCATGCAGCAGAGTAGAGTCCCCTCCGTGCTATGCCGCAGGCCCGTGATCGACCATCGCCTCTGTTTTCGGCTAAAAACATTATTTGAAGCCTCTCCGACCAGCTTTCTTTCAGCGCCGCAGCCAGAGGTGGCGCCAATGCCCACAGAATCGGTATTCGCACTGGCCAGGTAACGTATGCTATTGCGTACGTTAGGTGCGTAAACGGCCACCTAGGTATATGAAAATAGACGTTATGCTTATCCGAAGCATGTCCGACTCGGCAATCAGCGAGACCATTGGCCAACCCATGGTTTTTCTAATCGACGAGAAAGCAGTCGTATGGTCAGCAGGTAGTAGTACCGCGTCGCCTCGCTGTGTCGATCTAGGCGATGTTCAAGAAACCAAACCACATGCTTTCTCTGCCAAGCCCAAGGTGTTTCTCGCTGCCAGCGATCTGCAATTTCAGCTTGGATAAGCGTTGCTTGCCGTAAATGGCGCTGCTGCGTCGCGTGCGATCCGGTCAGCACTCCAGCCAAGAACAGCTCCATATCGAATGGCTTGCTCATGTCCGTCCTCCAATGTAGGTAGCGACCACATCGATCCGACCGTGCCCCAGCTCATAGCTGATTTGACTCCGAGCCACACGATCAAGGTGCCTATTTACCTGGCAGCATCGGCCGCCGTTGATAGGCGCGAAGTGTTGGGTGATTTGCTCGTAGCGATCACATGCGTACGCCGCCCGCAGCTCATGAAAACCTTTGAGATTGCCTGCATGTAGGATGTCCCGCGCTGGGCGGACGATTTCCTGCAGAACGTTCAGGTAGCTTTCGTTTGGCGCAATCAGGTTGCGGCTACCTGCAGGCAATACCTGCCGTGCAAACTCAAGTGCATCTCGAACATCGACATCCACCGCAATCCAACGGGGCGCCGAGGCGCCGGCGCGGCCTCCTTTGGTGCCATCCTGAATGTTTATCCTTCCTAGGTCAGTAGCCTCACGGCTTAGCCGTGGCAGGTCACCCAAGATGGCTTCACGCAAGCGCATGCCGGTGGCTCGCGCCAATAGAACGATCGCAGCGGCCCGCAGTTGATGTTGGCTGCAAAGCGCATCGACGATCTGTTTCACCTGTTCGCGATTCTGGCCTTGCGGCACTGATTGTCGAACCCCGTTGCGCTGCATACCTAACGCCTTGCTCGGACTTGGCAGCTTCACGTACTGATCACCGCGAAGCGCGGCCATGGTCCTGTTAACGCTGGATAGCCGGTTTTGTGCAGTGCTGATGGCGAGCTCACCGCGCGCTACAACGTCGCGCAGATACGCCGCATAGTCGGCCAACACCTTCCGATTAATCTGCCGCGCATCATTAATGCCGGGCCCCTGTTCGGAGCGGCACCACTTCACGAATGCCTGCCACCGATCACAGTGCGCCTTGACCGTGCCGTAATGGCCTCCGCCGAACATGCCTTTCAGCGCCTGCGGTCCTGCGTAGCTCAACTGCCTGCCGTAGCCGAAATTGCGGCCATTCCGCCTACCTATCAATGCCATGTCGATCACCTCTTCACCTGGTCTCAGACTTTCGCCCCACGTCATCCCGCCAAGAATGCTGAGTGTTATCAGGGATCAAGGCCCCTGCGGCCTGTGGGGATGTCCTCTAACGCGGGACTGGCGGCTCCTTACGTCCGGGAGCAAGGGCATCTCATGATCTGGCCTCCTGAGCACCGTTACCGGTGGGCGGGTAGAGGCAGCACTGGCTGACGAGACCAGCGCCTGAAGATCCTGAGCCGGGGGAACGCAGCGATGTGATGACCGGGGCATGTCTGACTGTCAGTCAGGTGCAGTCCATTCCTTGGTCTGCGGCACCATCATCTGCAGCGCTGTTGCTGGTGACATCAGCGTTTGTCACGCCGATTGTCACGAGGATGGTTGCGGCAAAGCCCCGTTCTATATGGGCTGCGGCAGTGGTAGGAGCGCCCGTCTCTTTCCAGGAGAAAGAGACGGGCGCAGGTTGGCGCAAAATTCGGCCAAGCGGATAGGTTGCTGCAGGGCAGCGAAGTAGGAAGTGTCGTCTGGCGCACGAGGGCCATGATCTGAAGTAGGCATCCATCACCGGGGAGGTGACCGGGCGAGCTGCCGGACGCGAATCGCCTTTTGGGGGGAACCACCGCGAGAGCGGCGTGACCTTTAAGGTTCGGGCCACCTGGGGTGCTGTCAACGACAGCGCTTGCACGGCCAGTTCTACGCCTGTGGATAAACCCAGTCAAGGGCCGAAATTCAGCGCTCTTGGGGGCGTGAAAAGCGGTTATCCACCGGTGGAATTCCGTGGTAAATCCTGGACAACGTCGTGGCTTTTAGCTCTTCAAAGTAAGGTCCATCCCAACAGGGCGGCTTTGCAGCCCTGTTGGGATGGACCCGCGCTTAGAGGCGGATAAGCGAGGCTGCTTGCCCCGAATCTTGAACGTTCAGTTGTTGTTGCTGGAGTTCTTGCGCCTGTACCGCGCTAGCGAATCGGCACCACGTTCTTGTCTCTGACTTGGCCGTACGCTGAGGCGAGCAGGCTGCCGGTGGCGGCTTTCTGGATGTACTCACTCCACCAAGCCATCATCGGGCGCCGGCGCTCGATGTAGTCGGCTCGGTTGTAGGCGCTGCGCACCTCATCCTTGTCGACATGCGCCAAGGCACCTCAATGAGTTCCGGGTCCCACCCATGTTCATTCAAGATGGTGCTGGCCATAGAGCGCATGCCGAGGCTGACCAAGCCGTCCTGGAAGCCTATGCGTTTCAACGCCATGTTGGCTGTTTGGCTATTGGCGTGGGTACGCGGATTTCTGTCTGCCGGGAAGACGTATTCGCGATGGCCGCTGTGAGTCTTCAGTGACTCCAACAGTGCGACAGCGTGATCACTCAACGGGATGCTGTGAGGGCGGCGCTTCTTCATCCGCTCCGGTGGGATAGTCCAGACACGCCTTTCAAAGTCGATGTCCGCCCAGCGAGTAGTTGCCGCCTCGGCGGGGCGGGTCATCGTGTGCAACTGCCATTCGATCAGGCAGCGGGTCGTGCGTTTGATGCTGGCGTTCGCGATCTCCAGCATGAGCTCGGGGAGCTCCTCAGGTGGGAGCGCAGCCATGTTCTTTTTCTTGGGTTTCTTGAATACTGCCCTGATGCCGCTAAGAGGGTTGGCGAAGATCAGGCCTGAATTCACGCCGTAGGTCATGATCTCGTTTAGCCGCTGGCTAAGACGCTTGACCGTCTCCAGGCTACCTTTCGCTTCGATTGGACGAAGCTATGCGATCATCGTCGGCGCGGTGATTTTCGTAGATGGTGTCGTTCTCAAGTCAGGGAATAAGTGCAGTGTGAGCGACCGCCAGATGTCCTCGGCGTAGGCCGGGGTGACCGAGTCTTTCTTGAGCTCGAACCAGGCGGTGGCCACGTTCTCGAAGGTGTGTTCCGTTTCCGCGCGCTTGGCTTCATTCAACGTATTGCGCTGCACCTTCGGATCGAAACCCTGGGCAAGCAGTTCGCGCGCTTCGACTGCCATCTTTCGTGCGTTGGCGTGACAGTTCGGGGTAGGTCCCGAAACCGATGTTGATGCGCTTCTTGGTCACCGGTTCGCGGTAGTTGAAATTCCACAGCAACGAGCCGTTACTGCGTACCCGGAGCTGCAAACCGTCACCGTCAGTGAGGACATAATCCTTGGACGCGGGTTTGACTCCCTTGAGTTGTCGATCGGAGAGGCGGAGGTTTTGAGCAGGCATGAGATTCTCCTCAGGCACTGATTCGGTATTCCAAAGATTAGCACCGGATGAGGTGGAATACCGCCTGGAATACCCGAACGGTTGGAACTCAAAAACTCTCAAAAGACCGCAAAAGCGCTGGAGGCCGCGTATTTGCTAGATCGCAGGCACAAAAAAAGACGTCCGTGGACGTCTTTAGATGATGAAGTGGTGGAGCCGGGGGGATTTGAACCCCCGTCCGCCAGTACTCCGCTGTCGGTACTACATGCTTAGCCGTGTCTATTGAGTTAACCCGCAGCGACCCGACGGGCAGGGTGCTTTGGGCGAGTTGTGTAAGTTTTAGCCGCTTCGTCCACAACGTACTGCACGGCGATTCCGTTCTATATGACAATCACTTTGGGTTTACGGACATCCCCTGGTGATTGCTGGACCCGAAGGTACCAGAAGGGAAGGGCTAAGGCTGCTTACGCAGCGAGAGCGTATTCCCCGTAGGTTTCGTCATTGGCAACTATAGGAAGTTGCAACAGTGGATTTACGAGTTCTGTTACCAACTCGGCATGCACCTAAAGTTTCGCAACCGGCGTCGAATCCTAAACGGCCCCGAACCTGGCACTCCGTGAATCTCTGGAGCGACAGGCCTGCGTAGTGTACGCCAATCGAGCGAGCAGGCCAACCCGAAGGTTGGCCTGCTCATCGATCACTTGTTGGTGCCGTCAGAGGTTTTTCTGATTTCCAGGATGGTCCGATCGGTTTCGGCGACACAATCGTCAACTTTCCCTTCAGCCTTGAGCGCCTTTGCCTTCGCCACGCTGGTTTCCACACGGCCCTGTAAGTCGGGTGAAGACTGATACTGCGTCTTGGCGTTCTCGATGGTTTGGATATTGGTGTCACACTGGCTGTCCGGCTTACTTGCTGCGAACGAACCGGTTGCCAACATTGAGGCGGTAACGAACAGACCTAACAGTGCAGAACGCTTCATATCTATCTCCTTGAACTGAGGATCCAGACTTGGCTGGCCGTCAGGACGGATGACCGAATGGAGGGAAAGCCCCGATCTTCGGGGCTTGTTCTGTGGACTACCGTCTCGCTCAAGGGTTCTATTTTTCTTCACGTCACCTTGGCACGGGTCACTCGATCAACCAGGTAGACCAGGCCGTGGTAGTCGATTGCGCCATGCTGCGTAAGACCGATCTCACAGGTCCGGCTGGTGGAAATTCCCTCGCTGCAATGTTGTACCGCGTCCTTCAAGGTGCGTAATGAGTGGGCGTTCAGTTCCGGCGTGGTGAAACCTTTGTCACCGGCAAAACCGCAGCAATGGATGCCGTCAGGTATGACCACGTTTTTGCTGCACCTGCGCGCCAGGTCGATCAACGCCTGGCTTTCACCGAGG
The DNA here is from genome assembly GCF_052660185.1 of Pseudomonas sp. E102. NCBI lineage: Bacteria > Pseudomonadati > Pseudomonadota > Gammaproteobacteria > Pseudomonadales > Pseudomonadaceae > Pseudomonas > Pseudomonas sp. E102. The sequence continues at coordinate 4,093,972 of NZ_CP084025.1, read as the reverse complement.
TGTTGGGTGCTACACGTGACATGCACTGCGATTGGCGCCTCCTGTGGCATGAAGTCGAGGCGATCCATCAAGTGCGTGCGGATGAAGCGCACCGGGTCATAGAGATCCAGGCGTACGTCACTCAAGTCCTGGACCAGGCGCAGGGTGCAGGGGCTGGTGTCGCAGTAGATCGGGTCGAGCCCGCCCCGGCTGGCCTGCAGCAACGCGCCGATCAGTTCCTGGCGTTTCTGCTCGGCTTGGTCGGCGTAACCTTTGGACGCAAAGGGCTGGCCGCAGCAAAGGCTGTCCACATTGTCCGGGACGACAACTTGATAACCGGCCTTTTCCAACAGGCCACGAGTCTTGTCATGCAGCGACATTTGTTCCTTGTCTCCTGCCGCAGGCCCCATGACTCGCGACACGCAGGCCGCCAGATAAACCACTCTGGGTCGTTCATCCGACACGGCGGGACTGAATCGAATGGCCCTTTCCGGCTGCGGCATGGCGTGGGTCCACTGTGGGACCTGGCCTTTGGACAAGCGTGTCAGTCCTGCGGACAAACGCGCCAGCCTCGGCGCCCCCAAGAGCATCCGCGCACCATTGGCAACATGCAGGGTAAAGCGCGCCCCTTGCAGTGCGGTTGTGAAATTACTCGCAAGCCAGTCGGCGGTTTTCGTACGCGTCGCGTCGCGTCCGCGGAGCTTTTTAACCAGTTCGCCGGTATTGATGCCTACAGGGCAGCGTTGGGCGCACAGCCCGGTGGCGGCGCAGGTGTCGATGCCCTGGTATTGATAGGCCGCTTCGAGCTGCGAAGTGTCCATGCCATCGCGTTTTTTCGCCTGTATGTCCCGCCAGATCACGATGCGCTGGCGCGGGCTCAGGGTCAGGTCCTTGGACGGACACACCGGCTCGCAGAAGCCGCATTCGATGCACTTGTCCACAATCTCATCGGCGGCTGGCAAGGGCTTGAGGTGCTTGAGATGAATCTGTGGGTCTTCGCTGAGCACCACATCCGGGTTGAGAATGCCGTTGGGGTCGAGCAGGCGTTTGAGTTGCCACATCAGTTGATAGGCGTCGCTGCCCCATTCCAGCTCGACGAACGGCGCCATGTTGCGGCCGGTGCCGTGCTCGGCTTTCAGTGAGCCGCCAAACTCCACCGCCACCAGGTGCGCCACGTCATCCATGAACGCCTGGTACCGTGCGACTTCTTCGGTATTGTTGAAGCCCTGGGTGAAGACGAAGTGCAGATTGCCCTCCAGCGCGTGGCCGAAATGAATCGCTTCGTCGTAGTGATGTTTGTCGAACAGCGCGATCAGGCGATTCACGCCGATTGCCAGTTGTTCGACCGGGAAGGTCACGTCTTCGATGATCACAGTGGTCCCGGTCTTGCGAACCGCGCCCACGGCGGGGAAGGTGTCCTTGCGGATCGTCCAGAGGCGAGCGTTTTCCCGTGGGTCTTCGGTGAAGTCGACCTGCTTTTCCACCGGGAAGCCGGCCAATGAGGCCATGATCCGTGCCAGCTGTTCTTGCAGCAATGATGACGAAGCCGCGCGGGATTCGATCAGCAGGGCGCAGGCATTGTTCGACAAATGCTGTACGAAATCCGGCATGCCGGGTTTGTCCTGTACCGAGCGCAGGCTGCGGCGGTCCAGCAGCTCGACGGCGGAAACCGGCTGGCTTTTCAAAACGGTGACGGCGTTGCAGCAGGTTTCCACGTTCGGAAATACGATCAGCGCTGACGCTTTGTTCGGGTGATCGATGACGGTGTTGTAGGTCACCGCGCTGATGAAGCCGAGGGTGCCTTCGGAGCCCACCAGCAGGTGGCTCAAGATATCCACAGGCTCGTCGAAATCCACCAAGGCGTTGAGCGACAGGCCGGTGGTATTTTTCAGACGGTATTTGTGGCGAATTCGGGCGGCCAGTTCCGTGTTGGCGCGGGTCTCGCGGCCGAGGGTCGCCAGTCGTTCCAACAGTTCACCGTGGCTCGTCCGGAAGGCCGCCACGCTGGCGGCGTCTTCGGTGTCCAGGCGCGTGCCGTCGGCCAGGACCAGGCGGATGCCGGCCAGGGTGTGATAGGTATTCTGTGCGGTGCCGCAGCACATGCCGCTGGCGTTGTTGGCGACGATGCCGCCAATCTTGCAGGCATTGATCGACGCTGGGTCCGGGCCGATCTTGCGCCCGAACGGGGCGAGCCAGGCGTTGGCCTGGGCGCCGATCACGCCGGGTTGCAAACGAATCTGCGTGCCCTGCTGGCGAATCTCGCGACCGTTCCAGTTATCCCCCAACACAATCAGCACCGAGTCGCTGATGGCCTGGCCGGACAGGCTGGTACCGGCCGCGCGGAAGGTGACGGGAACGCGATCACGCTGGGCCAGTTTCAGCAGGGCAATCACCTCGTCTTCGGATTCGACGCGTACCACCAGTTTCGGAATCAGCCGATAGAAACTGGCGTCGGTGCCGAAGGCCAAGGTCGACAGCGGGTCGTCGAAACGTCGCTGCTGCGGGATCAGCTGTAGGACATCGCGCAGGAAAGGGGCTGGAAGTGTCATTGGTCCTCCAGAATCAGCACCACCAGATCCTTCGGGCCATGGGCGCCATAGGCCAGGACTTGCTCGATGTCGGCGGTTTTCGACGGACCCGATACCAGCAGGGCGTTGGTGGGCATGCCCTGGGCCCACTCGAATTCCTGTTGCACTTCATAGAAGTTGTCGCGGATCTCGCTGGCCTTGAGCAAGGCGAAATGCACCGGTGGGACGAGGCTCATCAGTCGCGGTTCTTCCCGCGTCGGCCACAAAATCAGGCTGCCGGTCGCGGCGATGGCGCCCAGGGTGCCGGTCAGGCTGGCGGGGGTGTCGTTGAACAGTTCGGCTTTCCATTCTTCCACAGGCCGATCGTAGGACTTGAGAGCAGGCAGGTCCGGATTGTTCGCCCAGAACCGTGCGATTTTTTGCCCGTGAGGCGTCGTCGGGGCGATCAGCAGGCTCGGCAGTTGGCGGTCCCGCAGCAGTTGCGCCAGCAACGCCGGCCAGTTGTCACCAGAGGTCAGGTGGATCTCGGTGTGTACCGCCTCCATCAGCTTGCGCAATTGCGGGATGCGTTCTTCGGGTGCGTAGCGGTAGGTCTGCGTCACCAATTCGACGTCATAGTTGTCGGCAACCGGAGTTGTGCCTGTGAGGCTTTTACGCAGTTTGGCGAGGATATTTTCCTTGGCGCTCATCGGCGGTCTCCCTGCGGGTTCAGGTGGTCGCGGGCCAGGTCATGCAGCGAGCGGGCGGCGGGTTTCGGGGCGCTGTGGTTCTGGGTCCAAGGCCCGACGTTCCGCGGTGTCAGGGCGCGCAGGCGCGTGGCGAAGAACGCGAACAACCGGTACAGCCGTGGCGAGCTGTTGAGCCGGGCCCAGGCATTCCAGATGAACCGTTCCTTGGCCGAGTATTTGCTGCCCTGGCCGCGCATCACCGGGTTAGGGCTATCCGGTGCCTTGACGTTTTCCTCTCGCAGCCGCCGCAACAGGGCCGGGATCGGAATCTTCACCGGACACACTTCGCCACAGGCGCCGCACAACGAGGAGGCGCTTGGGTGATCCGGCACCTTCGCCAATCCGATCATGTGCGGCGTGATGATTTTTCCGATAGGCCCCGGGTAGACCTCACCGTAGGCATGCCCGCCAATTCGGGTGTAGACCGGGCAATGATTCATACAGGCGCCGCAGCGGATGCAGTTCAGGGTCTGGCGCAGTTCGCTGTCGGCAAACGCCTGGCTGCGACCGTTATCCAGCAGGACCAGGTGGACTTCCTGAGGCCCGTCCAACTCATCGGCCTTGCGTGGCCCGGAGATCATGTTGACGTAGGTGGTGATCGGCTGGCCCAGGGCCGAGCGGGTCAGCAGCGAAAGCAGCGGAACGACGTCCCGCAGGTTTTCCACGACTTTTTCGATGCCGGTCACGGCAATGTGCACCGGCGGCACCGTAGTGGACATCCGCCCGTTGCCTTCGTTTTCCACCAGCAGCAGCGTGCCGGTTTCGGCGACGGCAAAGTTGACGCCCGAAACGCCGATGTCGGCTTCGAAAAATTTCTGCCGCAAGACCTTGCGACCGATCTGAATGAGTTGGTCAACGTCCTTGGTGTATTCCACGCCAAGTTTGTCGTGGAACAAGGACGCGACCTGACCGGCATTCTTGTGGATCGCCGGCATAATGATGTGGGAAGGCTTCTCGTGGTCGAGCTGGACGATGTATTCCCCCATGTCGGATTCGAGACACTCAATGTCCCGAGCCTCGAGGAAATGGTTCATCTCCATCTCTTCGCTGACCATCGATTTGCCCTTGATCACTTGCCGCGCCTCGTGAGCGCGGATGATCGAAAGAACGATGCCGTTGGCTTCGTCCACCGTTTCCGCCCAGTGCACTTTCACACCGTTGCGGGTCAGGTTGCTTTCAAGTTGCTCGAGCAGGTCGGGCAGCTTGGATAACGCGCGGGCCCGGACAGCGTTGCCGAGCACTCGCAAATGTTCTCTTTCGTGGGCATCGCTGAAAGACGTTGCCCGTTTTGTCATCAGTGAATCCATCGCGCTGCGAAAGTTGTTTCGCAGTTGCGTGTCGTCCAGAGCCTTGTGGGCGCGGGCGCGAAAATCTTCCTGCACCTCAACGGTCGGAATCAGCGTCGGCGTGCTCATGCGGCACCTCCGGTTCGCTGCCAGAGGAAGCTTGCCAAGTGTTGGCCGCGCAACGCTTCCTGCTGTTTTTCCAAGGCGCCGTTGATGTTCATCAAGCACCCGCAGTCGGCGCTGACGACCTGGTGCGCGCCGGATTCCTTCAGCGCTCGGGTCTTGTCGGCCACCATCGCGCCGGAAATATCCGGCATGCGAACGCTGAACGTCCCACCAAAACCACAGCATTCACTCTCATGGCTGTGGTCGACTCGCTCCACATTGCGCAGCTGGGCCAACAACGCACGGCCGTGCAGGTGGGTGTTCATTTCCCGTCGTGCCGAGCAGGACGTATGCAGCGCGACCTTCACTGGCGTGCCACTGTCGTTCAATTGCACCTTGCAAACGAACAGCAGGAACTCCGCCAGTTCATAGGTCCTGGCGGCCAGCGCCTGGACCTGCTTGAGCATTTGCGGCTCGTCCTTGAACAGGTCGGCATAATGCTCGCGGAGCATGCCGGCACATGAGCCCGACGGCACGACCACCGGGTAATCCTCGGCGAATAACGCCAATTGCGCCCGCGCCACTGTCCGCGCCTGTTCGGTGTAACCCGACGTGTAGGCCGGTTGCCCACAACAGGTCTGGCCCTGTGGGTAGTCCACCCGGATTCCTTCGCGCTCGAGGAGATGAATCGCATCCATCCCGGCTTCGGGGTAGAACAGGTCGACCACGCATGTCCCGAAGAGGTAGACCCGAGCAGGTTTCTCGCTGGGGTATTGCCGGGGCTCGGGCAATGGCGGGGCGACACGGGTCGCGTTCGGCACGGCGTTATAAAAAAGCTCGCTCATCAGGCGTGTCTCCGGGTGGTCCCGGTTATCCGTCTGCTGAGGCTGCTGAATATAGAGGGGAAATCTTTCAGCAGCCTTGCAGACCCGGTTGTGAATAGCGGACGACGATTACGGTTCGGCGTCGGTTTTTTCAGTGCTTCGTGTAGTACTCAGTGAACCAGCATGCCGGTGAACCAGTAGGCTTGGGCCAGCGTGATCAGGCCAACGATCGTTGCAAAGAATAGGCTGTGTTTCAGGGTGAAACGGAACAGATCGGATTCTTTGCCAACCAGCCCGGTCGCTGCGCACGCCACGGCGATCGATTGTGGCGAAATCATCTTGCCGGTCACGCCGCCGCTGGTATTGGCCGCCACCAGCAAGGTGTCGTTGACGCCGATCTGGTGCGCGGTGGTCGCTTGCAGCGAACCGAACAGCGCGTTGGACGAGGTATCGGAGCCGGTCAGGAACACGCCCAGCCAACCGAGGAACGGCGAGAAGAACGGGAACGCTGCGCCAGTGCCAGCCAATACCAGGGCCATGGTCGACGACATCCCCGAGAAATTGGTGACGAAGGCGAAGGCCAGCACCATGCCGATGGACAGGATTGGCCAGCGCAACTCAAAAAGCGTCTATTTAAAAGTGGTAAGACCAGTTCTGAAATCGATTTTCAACACCAGCATCGAGATCAACGCGGAAAAGAAAATCGCTGTGCCGGTCGCCGAAATCGGATCGAGCTTGAACACCGCCGGGATGGCGGTCGGGTTGACCACGATTGGCGCGGACTTGATCACCAACTGGTCCAGGTGCGGGATCGCGAAGTTGAACACCCAACCGTACATCGAGCCGCCAGGGGCGAACATTGCCTTGAATGGCTTCAGCGTCCAGATCGTCACCAGCACGGTGAGGATCAGAAAAGGCGACCACGCCTTGATGATTTCTCCCAGGCTGTAGGGCGACACCACGGTGCTGCGAGGCTGGCCGAAACCACCGGCGCTGGCGGTGATGGCTGCGCTGGACGTTGCGCCGGCGATCTGGGCGCCTGCGGTGCGCTTGGGCTGCCAGATTTTCAGGAACAACGTCAGCGAGACCAGGCTGGCCAGGGCCGAGGTGATGTCTGGCAGTTCCGGGCCGATGAAGTTCGAGGTGAGGTACTGAGTGATGGCGAAACTCAAGCCCGCCACCAGTGCCGCCGGCCAGGTTTCTCGCACGCCGCGCAGGCCATCCATCATGAATACCAGCCAGAACGGCACGAACAGCGACAGCAATGGCAGCTGTCGGCCGGTCATGGCGCCGATCTTGAACGCATCGATGCCGGTGACTTGGCCTGCCACGATTATCGGGATGCCCAGCGCGCCGAATGCCACGGGGGCGGTATTGGCGATCAGGCACAGGCCCGCGGCATAGAGCGGGTTGAAGCCCAGGCCCACCAGCAATGCGGCGGTAATCGCGACGGGCGCGCCGAAGCCGGCGGCACCTTCCAGAAAGGCGCCAAAACAGAAGCCGATCAGCAGCACCTGAAGGCGCTGGTCGTCGGTGATCGACAGCACCGAGCTGCGGATCACTTCGAACTGGCCGCTCTTGACGGTCAGCTTGTAGAGAAATACCGCGGCAACGATGATCCAGGCGATAGGCCACAACCCATACGCAAAACCATAACCCGCCGCCGCGAACGCCATGTCCGCCGGCATCTGGAATGCAAAAATCGCGACCGCGATCGCCAGCGCCAGGGTGATGCTGCCGGCCACGTGCCCCTTGAGGCGAAACACCGCCAGGGCGAGGAAGAAAAATACGATGGGAATGACGGCCGCGAGTGCGGACAGGCCTAGGCTGCCGAGCGGACTGTAAAGCTGTTGCCAGGTTTGCATATTGGGTGAGCCCCTAATTGTTTTTGGTCAGGCACTGGTCAGCGGCTTTGGATAATTGGTAATACCAATTTACAAGCGCTGTCGGCTAGGGTAAAAGCCTTGGTTGTCATGTGTCAATTTGTCGCCCGGAAACTTTCGTCGCATAACACGCAGTCGATGGCATCCGCCCCGTCGGCATCCGTGGTTTTTGATAGGTGTGGAAGGGGCTCGGATGGGCCAGAATAGAGAGCCCGGCGAGCTGTCGGGTCCGTGGAGAGTCGAGTTATGGGGTTTGATCAGATTCGTCAGCGCCGTTTGTCTGACGATATTGTCGAGCGGCTTGAAGGCATGATCCTTGAGGGCACGTTGAAATCCGGCGAGCGGTTGCCGGCCGAGCGGACCCTGGCCGAGCAGTTCGGCGTGTCACGTCCTTCGTTGCGTGAAGCGATCCAGAAACTGACGGCCAAGGGCTTGCTGATCAGTCGCCAGGGCGGCGGCAACTATGTTGTGGAGTCGCTGGGCTCGACGTTCAGTGATCCGCTGCTGCACCTCTTGGAAAGCAACCCCGAAGCGCAGCGCGACTTGCTTGAGTTCCGGCATACCCTGGAAGCGTCCTGCGCTTATTACGCAGCACTTCGGGCCACGGAGGTCGATCGGGAGCGGCTGACGACAGCCTTTGAAGCGTTGCAGGATTGTTATTCGCGCCACGAGGACGTGAGCCGGGCAGAGGAGGGCGCGGCAGATGCGCGTTTTCACCTGGCGATCGCCGAGGCCAGCCATAACGCTGTCTTACTGCATACGATCCGAGGATTGTTCGACCTGCTCAAGCGCAATGTGGTGACCAATATCGGCGGCATGTACAAGCAGCGCAGCGAGACGCGCGACATGCTGATCAGCCAGCATCGGGAGCTTTATCAAGCCATCATGGACGGGCACGCCGAGTTGGCGCGGGAAGTCTCCAGCCGACACATCTTGTACGTGCAGGAAGTCTTGGAAGAGGTGCGTCAGGAAGTGCAACGGGTGGCGCGAGCGGAGCGGCGCAAGGGCATCTGATCGAGGCTGCGGACCTTGTGGGAGCGAGCTTGCTCGCGATGGCGGTCGATTTGACACATCTACAGTCGATGTGACGACGCTATCGCAATCAAGCACGCACCCACGGTCGCTCCGGGCTGGCTACTCTTCCTTGCCCTTGTTGCGCACCGCACGTTGCAATTCGCGACCGGCATCGCGCTCGCGTTCGGTATCACGCTTGTCGTATTCCTTCTTGCCCTTGCCCAGCGCGATCTCGCACTTGATCAAGTGCTTGCTCCAGTACAGCGATGTACAGACGCAGGCATAACCCTTCTGCTGCACGGAAGCGAAGAGCTTCTCCAGCTCGCGCTTGTTGAGCAGCAGCTTGCGCGAGCGCACAGGGTCGGCGATGACGTGGGTGCTGGCGGTGGTCAGCGGCGTGATATGACTGCCCAGCAGCCACGCTTCGCCGTCCTTGAGCAAGACATAACTGTCGACCAGTTGCGCCTTGCCGGCACGCAAGCTCTTTACTTCCCAACCGGCCAGGACCATGCCAGCCTCGAAACGTTGTTCGATGAAGTAATCGTGTCGCGCCTTTTTGTTTTGCGCGATGGTCCCTGTGGGGTGTTTCTTCTGTTTAGCCATAGGGGCGGCATTATAGGCAGTTGCGTGCGTGTCGGCTACGGTGAACCTGTGTGCTTGAGCAGGTTGCATGAATCCCGGACAATGCGGCCTCTTTTTTGAACGCTTGGGCGTGATCACGATGTCGACAGACAAGGTTTCTGTCCACGGCAGTTGGGCTAGCCGCTGGGTCTTCATATTCGCCGCGACCGGTTCGGCCGTCGGGCTGGGTAGTATCTGGAAGTTTCCGTACATGGTCGGTGTCTATGGCGGCGGCGCCTTCGTGCTGATGTTCCTGGCGTGCATCGCGCTGATCGGTGCGCCGGTGATGTTAGCTGAGACGCTGATCGGTCGTCGCGCCCGGCAAAGTCCGGCCAATGCCCTGAAAGTGCTGGCGGTGGAGGCGGGGCATTCGTCGAAGTGGTCCTGGGGCGCATTCGCAGGGATGATCACGGCGCTGCTGATCCTGTCTTTCTATAGCGTGGTCGGTGGCTGGTCGCTGGACTACATCATCGACATGGGGCGCGGCGACTTCCAGAACGCAACGCCCGATCAGGTTGGCGCTTACTTTGGGAGCGTGATCGCCGATCCCTGGAGGCTGACGCTCTGGCACACGCTGTTCATGGTGCTTTCCGCCGTCGTGATTGCCCGTGGTGTCGTCGCGGGGCTTGAGCGCAGCCTGCGAATCATGATGCCGCTGCTGTTCGTGATGATCCTGGTGCTGCTGGGCTACAGCATGACCACGGGGCACTTCATGGAGGGCGTGCATTTCATGTTCGATTTCCAGCCGGAAAAAGTCATGGATGGACTGTTACCGGCCATGGGGCACGCTTTTTTCTCTCTGAGCGTGGGGGTCGGTTCGATCATGATCTACGGCGCCTACATGCCCAAGAGCGCCTCCCTCACCAAGACAGTCGTCGGCGTTGCGCTGCTGGACACCTTTGTGTCGTTGTTGGCTGGGGTGGCATTGTTTCCGATTGTCTTCGCTGCCGGCCTGAACCCTAGCGAGGGGCCGGGGCTGATGTTCGTCAGCCTGCCATTTGCCTTCGGCAGCATGGCGTTCGGCCAAGTGATGGGCGTGGTGTTTTTTGTCCTGGTGGCGATTGCCGCCTGGAGTTCGGCCATTTCCTTGCTCGAGCCGATGGTGGCTTATCTGGTTGAGCGGACTCGCCTCAGTCGTGCCTGGGTGACTTTCTGGCTGGCTTTCACTTGCTGGTTCGTGGGGCTGGGTACGGTTTTTTCCTTCAATATATGGAAGCAGGCAAAGTTTTTCGTGAACGAAGGCGACCTGTTCCATCTCTATCAGTGGGGAGCAACCGGAGGGCTGGATTTCTTCGGTGTGATTGATTTCTTCACGTCGCGGATCATGTTGCCCTTGGGCGGTTTGTGTTTCGTGGTGTTTGCAGGGTGGATCATGGGGCGTGAAGCCGTGCGCGATGAGCTGTCGCTACGCAGTCCTGTATTGTTCGCCTTGAGTCTGTTCTTGATGCGCTATGTGGCGCCCATTGGCATTCTTGTAGTGTTTGCCACCCAGCTGTGGAAGTGACGCTTACATGACGACACATATTCAACGCTCGGCCCTTCTGCCCTATCCGGCCCAGGCGCTGTACGACTTGGTCAACGACGTGGCGAGTTACCCGCAATTCCTGCCCTGGTGCTCGTCCGCCGAGGTGCTCGAAAGCTCCGAAACCCATATGCGCGCGAGCCTCAATGTCGCCAAGGGCGGGTTGAGCCAGCACTTTGTCACTCGTAACACCTTGGTGCCGGGCCAGTCCATCGAGATGAACCTTGAGGAAGGGCCTTTCAATCAGCTCCATGGCGTCTGGGTGTTCAAGGCGCTGGGTGAGAAAGCCTGCAAGATCAGCCTGGACCTGTCGTTCGATTACGCCGGGCCGCTGGTGCGGGCGACGTTAGGCCCGTTGTTCAATCAGGCGGCCAACACCCTGGTCGACGCTTTTTGCCAGCGTGCCAAGCAGAATGCCGAGCTCAAGCGTTGATTGAGATAGAAGTGGTGTATGCCGGTGTCGATCGTCAGGTATTGCGACGATTCGCCGTCCAGGAAGGGACATCTCTTCGTGCTGCCCTGATGGCGTCGGGTATCGCTGCGGATTTTCCGGAGCTGGATTTGACGACGAGTCCGATCGGGATTTTTGGTCGGGTGGTTGCTGATCCGGACCGGCAGCTGGTGCAGCCAGCCGACCGGCTTGAGATTTACCGGCCATTGTTGGCTGATCCCAAGGAAATTCGTCGCCTGCGGGCGGCCAAGGCAGCCCAGGCTCGTCGAACTGAGTAAAAAACTGGCTTGTATTGCAGGCAATAAAAAACCCGGCATGCCGGGTTTTTTATTGTCGCGATTTATTGCGGCGAGGTGTCCAGAGGTTCTGGCGTCGGGACAGGTACGGTCTCGACGTTGTCCACGTCCTTCTGGATCTGATCCAGCAGCGAACCTGGCTTGGCCGGTTTCTCCGGTTTCGGCTGTTCGGTGTTCTGGGCCGGGTCGGTGACCGTGGTGCCGCTATCCTTGCCCATGATGGCCTCGTCGCGGCTCACGCCGGGCATGAAATCTCCCGACAAGCTGACGAGTTGATCATTGGCATTGAAAATAACGCTGATGCGTTCCTGCTGCCGCTCGCCGCCGCCTGGCTGCAAGCTGTACAGGTAATCCCAGCGATCGGCATGAAACGTGTCGGTCAACAGAGGGTTGCCCATGATAAACCGTACTTGCCGGCGGGTCATTCCCGGGCGTAACTGGTCTATCATGTCCTGCGTGACGACATTGCCCTGCTGGATGTCGATTTTGTAAACCCCGGGGAATGAACAACCGGCGAGTGCGAGCAGTCCCACGAAGGTGAAACTGGTTAGCAAGAGCTTGGTGTTTTGCATCGGTGGGCGACTTCCACTATCTTGGCTGGGACAACGTAAACACCGATCATACCCGCATTAAGAGAAGCTGCGAAGCAGCATCGCGAGAAAGCTGACCATGGTTGAAAATAGCGAACTACGCAAAGCCGGCCTCAAAGTGACCCTGCCAAGGGTCAAGATTCTGCAAATGCTCGACTCTGCCGAGCAGCGCCACATGAGTGCCGAAGACGTCTATAAGGCGCTCATGGAAGCTGGCGAGGATGTCGGTCTGGCCACGGTCTACCGTGTCCTGACTCAATTCGAAGCTGCCGGGCTGGTCGCTCGTCATAACTTCGATGGCGGTCATGCTGTCTTTGAATTGGCTGACGGGGAGCACCATGACCATATGGTGGATGTTGAGACCCGTGAAGTCATTGAATTCATCAGTCCTGAAATCGAGCAACTGCAAAAGGCTATTGCTGAGGAGTATGGCTTCGAGCTGATCGATCACCATCTCGTCCTGCATGTGCGCAAGCGCAAATAAGCTTGTGACGTGGGCTCAGGCCCTCAGAACAAAAGAAGGCGACCCTCGGGTCGCCTTCTTTCTTTCAACGGCCTCTGTCAGGTTTTTGCCGCAACCACCATTTTTTTAGCGTGGGCCAAGGATTCCTTGGTCAGGTCTATTCCTCCGAGCATCCGAGCGACTTCTTCCACGCGTTCATTTTTGTTGAGTTTGGACACTGCGGTACGAGTGGCGTCTTCGTCGCGCACCTTGTGGACAAATAGATGTTGGTGTCCCTGGGCGGCAACCTGGGGCAGGTGAGTGACCGTCAGGACCTGTCCACGCTCGCCCAACCTGCGCAGCAACTGGCCGACAATTTCCGCCGTAGGGCCGCCAATGCCGACATCCACCTCGTCGAACACCAGCGTTGGCACCCGTGATGTCTGTGCCGTGATGACCTGGATTGCCAGGCTGATACGCGACAGCTCGCCGCCGGAAGCCACTTTTGCCAATGCCTTAAGGGGTTGCCCGGGGTTGGCGCTGACCAGCAGTTCCACTTGCTCCAGCCCGTTAGGCTGAAGATCATCACCGCCGTTAGGGTGCAGTTCGATGGTGAATCGGCCCCCTGGCATGCCCAGGCGCTGGATCTCCTGTTCTACCGCGCTCGCCAAGCCCGTCGCGGCTTGTCGGCGCAATTCGCTGAGCTCCTTGGCCTTTTCCTGGTAATGGCGCGCAAAGGACGCCAGTTCATCCCCGAGCCGCTCGATGGATTCATCATTGGCGTTCAGGCTTTCCAGTTCCTCCAGCAGCCGTTGCTGCAATTCGACGACATCGGTTGGCTGGACGCGATGCTTGCGGGCCAGCGTATAGATAGTGTCCAGGCGCTCTTCCAGAAACTGGAGGCGTGCCGGGTCGGCGTCGAAATGATCAAGGAAGCGGTTCAACTCCCCGACGGCTTCTTCGACCTGGATCTGGGCGCTGGTCAGCAGGTTACTCGCTTCGCCCAGGGCTCCCACGGCATTGCTGACGCTGGAAAGTCGGTTGATGCTTGCGGTCAGCGCACTGAGCACATTGCCGGAATCACTTTCGCTGCATTGCTCGACCACTTGCCGACAGACACCGAGGAGTGCCTCGGCATTGGTCAGGTTCTTGTGCTCCTGCTCAAGTTCCTCCAGCTCGTTTTCGCCCAGGGCCAGGTTTTCCAGCTCTTCAAGCTGGTAGCTCAACAGTTGGTGGCGGGCCCGTTGTTCATCGCCTGAGTTGGAAAGTCGATCCAGTTCCTGCCGGGTCTGTCGCCAGCGTTGGGCGGCCAATTGAACCTGGCGGGCCAGGTCGGTGGCACCCGCGTACTCGTCGAGCAAGCGACGATGGGTGTCGGTCTTGAGCAGCGATTGGTGTTCATGCTGGCTGTGAATATCGATCAGCAGTTCGCCGAGTGCCTTGAGGTCGCCGAGGGGGCAAGGGGTGCCGTTGATATAGCCTCGGGAGCGGCCCTCGGCGGTGATGACCCGGCGCAGGATGCACAGCCCATCGGTGTCCAGGTCGCGCTCGGCCAGCCAGGCGCTGGCTTCGGGGATGTCGACGAGGTCGAATGTCGCCAGGATGTCGGCCTTTTCCGCACCGGGACGTACCACGCCGCTATCAGCGCGGTCGCCAAGTGTCAGTCCCAGGGCGTCGAGCATGATCGATTTGCCGGCACCGGTTTCACCGGTAATCACGCTCATGCCTCGATCGAGTTCGAGGTCGAGATGTTCGACGATGGCGTAGTTGTGTACGGACAGGTGCACCAGCATAAGGCCGCTCCCAGGCATTAGGTCTGGTTATTTATACAGTGTTTTGTTTCGCGCTGACAATGCCTGCGCTTAGCTCGATTTGCTTGGACCAACAGATTCCTTAGTGCTGCGAGGAATGATTATGCTGCTGCCTTTTGTAGGGTTAATTCGTCAGATGGCCCTTGAAGCTGGAAAACCCGGCCCCATATACCGGGGCAGAAGCGCGAGTCGAGCTCGCGGACGAAATTGAAAGGAGAAATCTATGGCTGACGAACAGACGCAGGACACCCAAAATCTAGACGCCAATCAGGCTCCCCAGGATTCGGGTGAAGACCTGGCGGCACGTGTACAAGTGCTCGAAGAGCAACTGGCCGGTGCGCAGGATCAGGCGTTGCGTGTAGCAGCCGATCTGCAGAACGTCCGCCGTCGTGCCGAGCAGGATGTGGAAAAGGCTCATAAATTCGCCTTGGAACGTTTTGCTGGCGACCTGCTGCCGATCATCGACAGCCTGGAGCGGGGTCTGGAGCTGTCCAACCCGGACGACGAGAACATCCGTCCAATGCGTGAAGGCATCGAGCTGACCCTGAAGATGTTCCAGGACACGCTCAAGCGTTACCAGCTTGAAGCGATCGATCCTCACGGTGAACCCTTCAACGCCGAGCACCATCAGGCCATGGCGATGCAGGAAAGTGCAGACGTCGAGCCAAACAGCGTGCTGAAAGTGTTCCAGAAGGGCTATCTGCTCAACGGTCGCCTGCTGCGCCCGGCCATGGTTGTGGTCAGCAAGGCGCCAGCGCCGGTTTCGCCTTCTATTGATGAGCAGGCTTGAAATCGGGCGAAACGGCCCCATTAAGAAGTCAAGCGTTTAAGTGCTACCGCAGTTAACCACCAATGCTGCGGCAACAAAATCCAAGTTCCGGGAGAGTCAAGATGGGCAAAATTATCGGTATCGACCTGGGGACCACCAACTCGTGCGTCTCCGTGCTGGAAAACGGCAAGGCCAAGGTTATTGAAAACGCTGAAGGCGCGCGCACCACGCCGTCGATCATCGCGTACGCCAACGATGGCGAAATCCTGGTGGGTCAGTCCGCCAAGCGCCAGGCTGTGACCAATCCGCATAACACCCTGTACGCGGTGAAGCGTCTGATCGGTCGCAAGTTCGACGAAGAAGTCGTTCAGAAAGACATCAAGATGGTGCCTTACAAGATCGCCAAGGCTGACAACGGCGACGCCTGGGTTGAAGTGAACGGCCAGAAAATGGCGCCGCCACAGATCTCGGCTGAAATCCTGAAGAAAATGAAGAAAACCGCCGAAGATTACCTCGGCGAGGCAGTGACCGAGGCTGTTATCACTGTCCCTGCTTACTTCAACGACAGCCAGCGTCAGGCGACCAAAGACGCCGGCCGCATCGCGGGCCTGGACGTAAAACGCATCATCAACGAACCAACCGCGGCCGCTCTGGCCTACGGCATGGACAAGGCCAAGGGCGATCACACCGTGATCGTTTACGACCTGGGTGGCGGTACCTTCGACGTTTCCGTGATCGAGATCGCTGAAGTCGACGGCGAGCACCAGTTCGAAGTGCTGGCGACCAACGGCGACACGTTCCTCGGTGGTGAAGACTTCGACATCCGCCTGATCGACTACCTCGTCGATGAGTTCAAGAAAGAAAGCGGCATGAACCTCAAGGGTGACCCGCTGGCCATGCAGCGCCTCAAAGAAGCCGCTGAAAAAGCCAAGATCGAACTGTCCTCGAGCCAGTCGACCGACGTGAACCTGCCGTACATCACCGCAGACGCCACCGGTCCGAAGCACCTGAACGTGAAGATTTCCCGCGCCAAGCTCGAAGCGCTGGTTGAAGACCTGGTTCAGCGCACCATCGAGCCTTGCCGCATTGCGATGAAAGACGCCGGTATCGACGTGGGTTCGATCAACGACGTGATCCTGGTCGGCGGCCAGACCCGTATGCCGCTGGTGCAGAAGCTGGTAACCGATTTCTTCGGTAAAGAAGCTCGTAAGGATGTGAACCCTGACGAAGCCGTTGCCATGGGTGCCGCCATCCAGGGCGCCGTTCTGGCCGGTGACGTGAAGGACGTTCTGCTGCTCGACGTCAGCCCGCTGACCCTGGGTATCGAAACCATGGGCGGCGTGATGACTGCGCTGATCGAGAAAAACACCACGATTCCTACCAAGAAATCCCAGGTGTTCTCGACTGCCGATGACAACCAGAGCGCCGTGACCATCCACGTGCTGCAAGGCGAGCGCAAGCAAGCCGCCCAGAACAAGTCGTTGGGCAAGTTCGACCTGGCCGAGATTCCACCGGCTCCACGTGGCGTGCCACAGATCGAAGTGACCTTCGACATCGACGCCAACGGCATCCTGCACGTCGGCGCGAAAGACAAGGCCACCGGCAAGACCCAGTCGATCGTGATCAAGGCCAACTCCGGCCTGTCCGAAGAAGAAATTCAGCAGATGGTTCGCGACGCTGAAGTGAACGCCGAGGAAGACCGCAAGTTCGAAGAGCTGGCAAGCGCGCGTAACCAGGGCGATGCCTTGGTGCACTCGACTCGCAAGATGATCGCCGACGCCGGTGACAAAGTGACCGCCGAAGAAAAAACGGCGATCGAAGCGGCTGTAGTTGCCCTTGAAGCTGCCGTCAAAGGCGACGACAAGGCGGCCATCGAAGCGAAGATCGAAGAGTTGTCGAAAGTCTCCGCGCCAGTGGCTCAGAAGATGTATGCCGAGCAGGCCCAGCCCGCTGAAGGCGCAGCGCCGCAAGGCGAGTCGGCCGAGAAAACCGACGATGTCGTCGACGCTGAGTTCGAAGAAGTGAAAGACAACAAGTAATCGCTTGTTGGTCGGCCGGTTGACTGCTTTTGTGCGGTGGCTGGTAGGATGTCGCCGCGCGGGAGCTTGCTCCCGCGTTGGCGTGTCTGGAGGCAGCGAATTTTTGCAGCATGCGACAAAGCTCGGGTGCTGACGGTGGGTTCGGGAATGCTCCTGCTTTCCGGGCGATATGCACCGAGACCAGGATCGTTGAATCGACGTGAGTTGGGTTCGGGCCTGTATGGAGGCCCAACGAGTTTGGCGAGGTTCAGGAGAGGTTTGCCGAACGTCCTATAAGAGTGCAAAGACTAATGGCAAAACGTGATTTTTACGAAGTATTGGGTGTTGAGCGGGGGGCCAGCGAAGCAGAGCTGAAGAAGGCCTATCGTCGCCTGGCGATGAAACACCACCCGGACCGTAATCCCGGCGACAAGGCTTCGGAAGAGATGTTCAAGGAGGCCAACGAGGCCTATGAAGTCCTGTCCGATTCCAGCAAACGCGCGGCTTACGACCAGTACGGCCATGCCGGCGTCGACCCTAGCATGGGTGGCGGCGGTGCCGGTTTCGGCGGACAGAACTTCTCCGATATTTTCGGCGATGTGTTCAGTGATTTCTTCGGTGGCGGCCGTGGCGGTGCCCGTGGTGGCGCCCAGCGAGGCAGTGACCTGCGCTACACGCTGGAGCTGAGCCTCGAGGAGGCGGTGCGGGGGACCACGGTCAATATCCGTGTTCCGACGCTGGTCAATTGCAAACCATGCGACGGCTCGGGTGCCAAGAAGGGTTCCTCGCCAGTCACTTGCCCTACCTGTGGCGGTATCGGCCAGGTTCGCATGCAGCAAGGCTTCTTCTCGGTCCAGCAGACCTGTCCGCGCTGCCATGGCCAAGGCAAGATCATTTCCGATCCGTGCGATGCCTGCCATGGCGAAGGGCGTGTCGAAGAGTACAAGACGCTGTCGGTGAAAGTGCCGGCCGGTGTCGACACGGGCGACCGTATCCGCCTGTCCGGCGAAGGCGAGGCAGGTGCCCAGGGTGGTCCGACTGGCGACTTGTATGTGGTCATCAACGTGCGCGAACACGCGATCTTCCAGCGTGACGGCAAGCACTTGTTCTGCGAAGTGCCTATCAGCTTCGTCGATGCGGCGCTGGGTGGCGAGCTGGAAATCCCGACCCTCGATGGTCGCGTCAAGCTGAAGATCCCTGAGGGGACGCAAACAGGCAAGCAATTCCGGATTCGCGGCAAGGGCGTGGCGCCGGTGCGTGGCGGTGGTGCGGGTGACCTGATGTGCCGCGTTGCGGTAGAGACACCGGTCAACCTGAGCCGGCGTCAGCGAGAACTGTTGGAAGAGTTCCGCAGCTCGTTGGCGGATGACAATAGCCACTCCCCTAAAACCACTGGCTGGTTCGAAGGCGTGAAGCGCTTCTTCGGCGACCTGTAAGGAGTGGGCATGCGACGTATTGCTGTGATGGGCGCCGCGGGGCGCATGGGCAAGGCGCTGGTCGAAGCGGTGCAGCAACGCTCGCCGCTTTCGGGCCTGACCGCTGCCATCGTGAGGCCCGACAGTACGCTGGTAGGCGCCGATGCTGGCGAGTTGGCCTCGCTTGGGCGTATCGGCGTGCCAATGTCCGGTGGGCTGGAAAAGGTGCTCGACGAGTTTGACGTCCTGATCGATTTCACGCTTCCGGAAGTGATGCTCAAGAACCTTGCCATCTGCCGCAAGGCTGGCAAGGCCATGGTGATCGGCACGACCGGCCTGGATGCCGCGCAAAAGCAATTGCTGGCCGACGCAGGCAAGGACATCCCGATTGTATTTGCGGCGAACTTCAGCGTCGGCGTGAACCTGTCGCTGAAGTTGCTGGACTTGACTGCTCGAGTGTTGGGCGACGATGCGGATATCGAAATCATCGAGGCACATCACCGGCACAAGATCGATGCGCCTTCGGGCACCGCGTTGCGCATGGGTGAAGTGATTGCCGATGCGCTGGGTCGCGATTTGCAGGAAGTGGCCGTGTACGGGCGCCAGGGGCATACCGGTGCTCGGGACAGAGACACCATCGGTTTCGCGACCGTGCGTGGCGGCGATGTGGTGGGTGATCACACCGTGCTGTTCGCGACTGAGGGCGAGCGTTTGGAAATTACCCACAAGGCATCGAGCCGGATGACCTTCGCCAAGGGCGCTGTGCGTGCCGCGCTTTGGTTGGATGGTCGTGAGCCTGGTTTGTACGACATGCAGGATGTTCTCGACCTGCGTTGATGTCTCTGAAGACGGGGTTCAGGTTATACTGAGCCCCGTTTTACGCCGCTTCGCGACGACCTGTCGCATTCCCCTGCCTTTCAGGCTCATTAGCGGTGGACCAAAAAAGCCTTTTTCTGTAAGCTACAGCTTTAGTGTGTCCACTAAAAGCGCGCAGAATAATTCAGTGAACAAGCGGGGTGACGTGTCCATACGTCACTCCGCTTTTTTACAACCTGCGATCGCCCTTTCAGGCTTTATTTACGGGAGGTCTTCTTGACTAAGCCAGCCATACTCGCCCTTGCTGATGGCAGCATTTTTCGCGGCGAAGCCATTGGAGCCGACGGTCAGACCGTTGGTGAGGTGGTGTTCAACACCGCAATGACCGGCTATCAGGAAATTCTTACCGATCCTTCCTACGCCCAACAAATCGTTACCTTGACCTATCCGCACATCGGCAACACTGGCACCACGCCGGAAGACGCTGAGTCCGATCGTGTCTGGTCCGCTGGCCTGGTCATCCGCGACTTGCCGCTGGTAGCGAGCAACTGGCGTAACACGATGTCCCTCTCCGACTACCTGAAAGCCAACAATGTCGTGGCGATTGCTGGTATCGATACCCGCCGCCTGACCCGCATCCTTCGGGAAAAAGGCGCGCAGAACGGCTGCATCATGGCCGGCGACAACATTTCCGAAGAGGCGGCCATCGCCGCCGCCCAGGGGTTTCCAGGCCTCAAGGGCATGGACCTGGCGAAGGTCGTCAGCACCCAGAAGCAGTATGAGTGGCGCTCCTCGGTCTGGGATCTGAAAACCGACAGCCACGCGACGATCGAAGCCTCCGAGCTGCCGTACCACGTGGTCGCGTACGACTACGGCGTCAAGTTGAACATCCTGCGCATGCTGGTCGCACGTGGCTGCCGCGTGACGGTAGTGCCAGCACAAACCCCGGCGGCTGACGTCCTGGCGCTCAAGCCTGATGGCGTGTTCCTGTCCAACGGCCCGGGTGACCCGGAGCCTTGCGACTACGCCATCCAGGCGATCAAGGATGTGCTGGAAACCGAGATACCGGTATTCGGCATCTGCCTCGGTCACCAATTGCTTGCCCTGGCCTCGGGTGCCAAGACCGTCAAAATGGGTCATGGCCATCATGGTGCAAACCACCCGGTCCAGGACCTGGACACCGGCGTCGTCATGATCACCAGCCAGAACCACGGTTTTGCCGTCGACGAAGCGACCCTGCCGGCCAACGTGCGCGCGATTCACAAGTCGCTGTTCGATGGCACGCTGCAAGGTATCGAGCGTACCGACAAGAGCGCGTTCAGCTTCCAGGGCCACCCAGAAGCGAGCCCGGGCCCGAACGACGTGGCGCCGCTGTTCGATCGCTTCATCAACGAGATGGCCAAGCGACGCTGACCGCGTGAAGCCCGAGGGCGGCCCCGAAAACGGCGGCCCCCTCGGGCGCTTCAAAGATTGTTCGACGGCCTAGCCGACTGACCTGCGGATTTGAGTGACAAACCCATGCCAAAACGTACAGACATAAAAAGCATCCTGATTCTCGGCGCTGGCCCGATCGTGATCGGCCAGGCCTGCGAATTCGACTACTCCGGCGCCCAGGCCTGCAAAGCCCTGCGCGAAGAGGGCTATCGCGTCATCCTGGTGAACTCCAACCCGGCCACCATCATGACCGACCCGGCCATGGCCGACGCCACCTACATCGAACCGATCAAGTGGCAAACCGTTGCCAAGATCATCGAGAAGGAGCGCCCGGACGCTCTGCTGCCTACCATGGGCGGCCAGACCGCGCTGAACTGCGCCCTTGAGCTGGAGCGCGAAGGCGTCCTGGAGAAATTCGGTGTGGAAATGATCGGCGCCAACGCCGACACCATCGACAAGGCCGAGGACCGTTCGCGTTTCGACAAGGCGATGAAATCCATCGGCCTGGACTGTCCGCGCTCGGGTATCGCCCACAGCATGGAAGAAGCCAACGCGGTCCTGGAGCGCCTTGGTTTCCCGTGCATCATCCGTCCGTCCTTCACCATGGGCGGCACCGGTGGTGGCATCGCCTACAACCGTGAAGAATTCGAAGAAATCTGCGCCCGTGGTCTTGATTTGTCGCCGACCAAGGAATTGCTGATCGACGAATCCCTGATCGGTTGGAAAGAATACGAAATGGAAGTTGTCCGCGACAAAAAGGACAACTGCATCATCGTCTGCTCCATCGAGAACTTCGACCCGATGGGTGTGCACACCGGTGATTCGATCACCGTTGCGCCGGCCCAGACCCTGACGGACAAGGAATACCAGATCCTGCGTAACGCCTCCCTGGCGGTATTGCGCGAGATCGGCGTGGAAACCGGCGGCTCCAACGTCCAGTTCGGCATCTGCCCGAACACCGGTCGCATGGTGGTCATCGAGATGAACCCGCGGGTGTCCCGTTCCTCGGCGTTGGCCTCCAAGGCCACCGGTTTCCCGATCGCCAAGGTCGCCGCCAAGCTAGCCGTGGGCTACACCCTGGACGAGCTGTCGAACGACATCACCGGCGGCAAGACACCGGCGTCCTTCGAGCCGTCCATCGACTACGTCGTGACCAAGCTGCCACGCTTCGCCTTCGAGAAGTTCGCCAAGGCTGACGCTCGCCTGACCACCCAGATGAAGTCGGTCGGTGAAGTCATGGCCATCGGCCGGACCTTCCAGGAATCCCTGCAGAAAGCCCTTCGCGGCCTGGAAGTGGGTGTTTGCGGCCTCGATCCGAAGCTGGACCTGAGCAACCCGGAAAACATGAGCGAGCTCAAGCGCGAGCTAACCGTGCCGGGCGCCGAGCGTATCTGGTACGTGGCCGATGCCTTCCGCGCCGGCATGACCGTCGAACAGATTTTCGGCATGAACATGATCGATCCTTGGTTCCTGGTGCAGATCGAAGATCTGATCAAGGAAGAAGAGAAGGTCAAGACCCTGGGCATGTCCAGCATTGACCGCGACACGATGCTGCGCCTCAAGCGCAAAGGCTTCTCCGACCAGCGCCTCGCCAAGTTGCTGGGCGTGACCGACAAGAGCCTTCGCGCCCATCGTCACAAGCTGGAGGTTTTCCCGGTCTACAAGCGCGTCGACACCTGCGCCGCTGAGTTCGCCACCGATACCGCCTACCTGTACTCCACGTACGAAGAAGAGTGCGAAGCCGCGCCGTCGAGTCGTGACAAGATCATGATCCTGGGTGGCGGCCCCAACCGGATCGGCCAGGGCATCGAATTCGACTACTGCTGTGTACACGCGGCACTGGCCCTGCGCGACGACGGTTACGAGACCATCATGGTCAACTGCAACCCGGAAACCGTATCCACTGATTACGACACGTCCGATCGTCTGTACTTCGAGCCTGTCACCCTGGAAGACGTGCTGGAAATCGTCCGCGTCGAGAAGCCAAAGGGCGTGATCGTCCAGTACGGCGGCCAGACCCCGCTGAAACTGGCTCGTGCCCTTGAGGCCGCTGGCGTGCCGATCATCGGTACCAGCCCGGATGCCATCGACCGCGCGGAAGACCGCGAGCGCTTCCAGCAGATGGTCGAGCGCCTGAACCTGCGCCAGCCGCCAAACGCCACTGTGCGCAGCGAAGACGAAGCCATTCGCGCCGCCGCGAAGATCGGCTACCCGTTGGTTGTTCGTCCGTCCTATGTACTGGGCGGTCGCGCGATGGAAATCGTCTACCAGGAAGACGAACTCAAGCGTTACCTGCGCGAAGCGGTCCAGGTGTCCAACGACAGCCCGGTATTGCTTGATCACTTCCTCAACTGCGCCATCGAGATGGACGTGGATGCGGTCAGCGACGGCAAGGATGTGGTGATCGGCGCGATCATGCAGCACATCGAACAGGCCGGTGTTCACTCCGGTGACTCCGCTTGCTCGTTGCCGCCTTACTCGCTGCCGGCGCACATCCAGGACGAGATGCGCGAACAGGTCAAGAAAATGGCCTTGGAGCTGGGCGTCATCGGCCTGATGAACGTGCAACTGGCCCTGCAGGGCGAAGACATTTATGTCATCGAAGTCAACCCGCGCGCTTCCCGGACCGTGCCGTTCGTTTCCAAGTGCATCGGTGTTTCCCTGGCAATGATCGCTGCACGGGTCATGGCTGGCAAAACCCTGCAAGAGCTGGGCTTTACCAAGGAAATCATCCCGAACTTCTACAGTGTGAAAGAAGCGGTGTTCCCGTTCGCCAAGTTCCCGGGTGTTGACCCGATCCTCGGCCCGGAAATGAAATCCACCGGTGAAGTCATGGGCGTGGGCGATACTTTCGGTGAGGCTTTCGCCAAGGCCCAGATGGGCGCCAGCGAAGTGTTGCCGACGGGTGGCACGGCGTTCATCAGTGTGCGTGATGACGACAAGCCACTGGTTGCAGGCGTGGCCCGTGATCTGATCAACTTGGGCTTCGAAGTGGTCGCCACTGCCGGTACTGCCAAGCTGATCGAAGCAGCAGGCCTGAAAGTGCGCCGCGTGAACAAGGTGACCGAGGGCCGTCCGCACGTGGTCGACATGATCAAGAATGACGAAGTCACGCTGATCATCAACACCACCGAAGGTCGCCAGTCGATCGCTGATTCCTATTCCATTCGTCGCAATGCGCTGCAGCATAAGATCTACTGCACCACGACCATTGCTGCCGGCGAAGCGATCTGCGAAGCGCTCAAGTTCGGCCCTGAGAAGACCGTACGTCGCTTGCAGGATCTACATGCAGGATTGAAGGCATGAGCATAACCAAGTACCCCATGACCGTTCAGGGCGCTCGCGCCCTGGAAGAAGAGCACGCTCACCTGACCAAGGTCGAGCGTCCTCGCTTGAGCCAGGCCATCGGTGAGGCCCGTGAGCTGGGCGACCTGAAGGAAAACGCCGAATACCACGCTGCCCGTGAAGAGCAGGGCATGGTCGAGGCGCGTATCCGTGACATCGAAGGCCGTATGCAGAACGCGGTGATTATCGATGTCACCACGATCCCGCACACTGGCAAAGTGATTTTCGGCACCACCGTGGAAATCGCCAACGTCGAGACTGATGAAAGCGTCACTTACCAGATCGTTGGTGAGGACGAGGCGGACATCAAGCTCGGCAAGATTTCAGTCGGTTCCCCTATCGCCCGTGCCTTGATTGCCAAGGAAGAGGGTGACGTGGTTGCCGTGAAGACGCCAGGCGGTGTCATCGAGTATGAGATTGTCGAAGTCCGTCATATCTGAACGAAGGCGCCCGCTGCGAGCGGGCGCCATGATCTGGCAGCTCGCCCAGATGTTGTGGGTGGGCGGCGTCTGGTTGCTGCACATCGGTCTGCTGCCGGTACTGGGCAAAATTGGCCTGGCGCCGCTGCTTATCGATGAAATCGCGAGCATGCTGACGGCGCTGCTGGTGGGATTTTCCGCAGCGTGCGTGCTGTTTCAGGCGCTGGTGTTGGTTCAGGCTGAGGGTTTTGTCAGTCTATGGCGCGACATTCGTGGGCAATTGCTGCTCATGTCGTTGTACGCATGCGGAATGTTCCTGGCGGTGCGTCTCGGTTGGCCAAGTGCAACGCAGTGGCAGGTATTCAGTTACCTGATACTGGGCTTTTCCGGATTGGTGCTAGTGTTGCAACCGGTTCCCGGCTGGAGCGGCAGGGTGTGCGAAGCACACCCTTGACCCTTTGGTATCACTTGAAGCGGTGAACGTTCGACAATTGCTTGTTGACGCTGAAGTTCTTGCGGTAAATCAGCGCCATCTTGCCGATGACCTGCACGAGGTCTGCCTTTCCGACTTTACACAGTTCGGCAACGGCAGCCAGGCGGGCTTCGCGGTCGAGGATGTTGAGCTTGATCTTGATCAGCTCGTGATCGCCCAAGGCGCGTTCCAGTTCGGCGAGCACACCCTCAGTCAAACCGTTGTCAGCCACAGTCAAAACCGGTTTCAGATGGTGGCCAATGGATTTGTATTGTTTCTTCTGCTCTTGAGTGAGCGGCATAATCTGACCCCTGCGTCTGATCTTGTAAAAAGCGGCGGCCAGTTTACCCGAGCGAGTCCGGGACCGCCCAGTTAATCACGACGCGATTTATTTTTTAGAGGTGGCCCGTGGCCCGTTCCAAGACTAGCCAGAACTGGCTCAAAGAACATTTCAACGACCCGTACGTCAAAATGGCGCAAAAAGACGGCTATCGTTCGCGCGCCAGCTATAAATTGCTGGAGATCCAGGAAAAAGATCGCCTGATTCGTCCTGGCATGACCGTGATCGATCTCGGCGCAGCGCCGGGAGGCTGGTCGCAAGTAACCAGTCGTCTGATTGGCGGCCAGGGGCGGCTGATCGCGTCCGATATCCTGGAAATGGACGGTATCCCCGATGTCACCTTCATCCAGGGCGACTTCACGGAAGACGCGGTGTTGGCGAAAATCCTGGAGGCCGTCGGAAATACCGAAGTCGACCTTGTGATTTCCGATATGGCCCCCAATATGAGTGGATTAGCGGCTGTCGACATGCCTCGTGCGATGTTTTTGAGCGAGCTGGCCCTGGATCTGGCTGGGCGGGTTCTGCGTCCGGGTGGTGATTTCCTGATCAAGGTTTTCCAGGGTGAGGGCTTCGATGAGTACCATAAGGGTATCCGCAAGCTGTTCGACAAAGTGCAGATGCGCAAGCCGTTGTCGTCCCGTGACCGTTCTCGCGAGCAGTACCTGCTGGCGCGTGGGTTCCGCGGGATTGAAGGCGCTGCCAGTGATGAGCGTCTTTAATCAGGGGCGATAGTTTTTTTGTCTCGCCTTGAAAATGGCAGGTAACGAAAATTACGCGAGTCAAAGTTTCACAAAGGGTTACAGACGGCGCCTGCCAAGTCGCAGGTAATGTAGTAAGTTAGGCCGGTGAATATCATGCGAAGCGCGCGCCAGTAGCGGAGCTTGCTTCAGAGGGTAGTTAATTGAACGATATGGCAAAGAATCTGATCCTGTGGTTGATCATCGCTGCTGTCCTTGTGACCGTGATGAACAACTTCTCCAGCCCTAACGAGCCGCAGACCCTCAACTATTCCGACTTCCTCCAGCAGGTCAAGGAAGGCAAGGTCGAGCGCGTAGCCGTTGATGGCTATGTGATTACCGGCAAGCGCGCCGATGGCGACACTTTCAAGACCATTCGTCCGGCTATCCAGGACAACGGCCTGATCGGCGACCTGGTGGACAATCATGTCGTGATCGAAGGCAAGCAGCCCGAGCAGCAAAGCATCTGGACCCAGCTTCTGGTCGCCAGCTTCCCTATCCTTGTGATCATTGCGGTGTTCATGTTCTTCATGCGCCAGATGCAGGGTGGAGCCGGAGGCAAGGGCGGGCCGATGAGCTTCGGCAAGAGCAAGGCTCGGCTGTTGTCCGAAGATCAGGTCAAGACCACCCTTGCCGACGTCGCGGGTTGCGATGAGGCGAAGGAAGAAGTGGGTGAGCTGGTCGAGTTCCTGCGCGATCCGGGCAAGTTCCAACGCCTGGGTGGCCGCATCCCACGTGGTGTGCTGATGGTTGGCCCGCCGGGTACAGGTAAAACGCTGTTGGCCAAGGCGATTGCCGGCGAAGCGAAAGTGCCGTTCTTCACGATTTCCGGCTCCGACTTTGTCGAAATGTTCGTCGGCGTGGGCGCCAGCCGTGTTCGTGACATGTTCGAGCAAGCCAAGAAACACGCGCCGTGCATCATCTTCATCGACGAAATCGACGCGGTCGGTCGTCACCGTGGTGCTGGTATGGGTGGTGGTCACGACGAACGTGAGCAAACCCTGAACCAGTTGCTGGTGGAGATGGACGGTTTTGAAATGAACGACGGCATCATCGTGATTGCCGCCACCAACCGTCCTGACGTGCTTGACCCCGCGCTGTTGCGTCCAGGTCGTTTCGACCGCCAAGTCGTGGTGGGGCTGCCAGACATCCGCGGTCGCGAGCAGATCCTGAAGGTCCACATGCGCAAGGTGCCAATGGGTGACGATGTCGCTCCAGCGGTCATCGCCCGCGGTACGCCGGGTTTCTCCGGTGCGGATCTGGCGAACCTGGTAAACGAAGCGTCGTTGTTCGCGGCCCGTTCCGGCAAGCGCGTCGTTGAAATGAAAGAGTTCGAATTGGCCAAGGACAAGATCATGATGGGCGCCGAGCGCAAATCGATGGTCATGTCGGAAAAGGAAAAGCAGAACACGGCTTACCACGAGGCGGGTCACGCTATCGTCGGTCGAGTGGTGCCTGAGCATGATCCGGTTTACAAGGTTTCGATCATCCCGCGCGGTCGCGCGCTGGGTGTGACGATGTTCCTACCGGAAGAAGACCGCTACAGTCTCTCCAAGCGTGCCTTGATCAGCCAGATCTGTTCGCTGTACGGCGGTCGTATCGCTGAAGAGATGACGTTGGGTTTCGATGGCGTGACGACTGGTGCGTCAAACGACATCATGCGTGCCAGCCAGATTGCGCGAAACATGGTGACCAAGTGGGGCTTGTCCGAGAAGCTCGGGCCGCTGATGTATGCCGAGGAAGAAGGCGAAGTGTTCCTTGGCCGCGGTGGCGGTGGTCAACATGCAAGCTTCTCCGGTGAGACTGCCAAGCTGATTGACACTGAAGTTCGCAGCATCATCGACCACTGCTACGGCACGGCGAAGCAGATCCTCACGGACAATCGCGACAAGCTGGATGCGATGGCTGATGCCTTGATGAAATATGAAACCATCGATGCCGAGCAGATCGACGACATCATGGCAGGCCGCACGCCACGTGAGCCTCGGGATTGGTCCGGTGGCACGGGTGCCTCAGGTACGCCTCCGGCGGTGCAGGGCGAGCGCCCGGAAACACCCATCGGCGGCCCGGCTGCCGACGTTTAAGGCTTGAAATGACTTCTGTTCAGTCCTCGACCCGGTTGCCTTGCGGCAACCGGGTTCTTGATTTGGCCCGTGTGCATGTCATGGGCATCCTCAATGTCACTCCAGATTCCTTTTCCGATGGTGGGCGCTTCAGTCAGCTCGACGCTGCGTTGCGACATGCGCAAGCCATGGTCTGCGCTGGCGCGACGTTGATCGATGTTGGCGGAGAGTCCACTCGTCCCGGTGCGCGGGCGGTTTCGCCTACGGAAGAGCTGGAGCGAGTGGCGCCGATTGTCGAGCGCATCCATCGCGAGCTCGATGTCGTCATCTCAGTCGATACGTCCACGCCGGCAGTCATGCGGGAGGCGGCGCGCTTGGGGGCGGGGCTTATCAATGATGTTCGCTCCTTGCGTCGAGATGGCGCTCTGGATGCGGCCGCCGCTACGGGCCTGCCGGTTTGCCTGATGCATATGCTGGGCGAGCCTGGAACCATGCAGGACGACCCGCATTATGACGACGTGACCAAGGAGGTGGGCGAGTTCCTGGCGGAGCGCATGAACCAGTGCGCTGCCGTGGGCATTCCCGCCGAGCGCATTATCCTTGACCCTGGATTCGGTTTTGCGAAGACAGTGGCCCACAATCTAAGCCTGTTCAAACATATGGAAGCCTTGCATGCCCTTGGGCGACCCTTGTTGGTTGGGGTTTCGCGAAAGAGCATGATAGGCAACGCCCTGGGGCGTCCGGTAGGAGAGCGCCTCTATGGAGGTCTCGCCCTGGCGGCCCTGGCCATTACGAAAGGCGCGCGTATATTACGGGTGCATGATGTGATCGAAACAATGGATGTCGTGCGGATGATCGCCGCGGTGGATTCAGCCGAATAAGAATGATGGAGCACTTATGAGCAAAAAATACTTTGGCACCGACGGTATCCGTGGTCGGGTCGGCGAATACCCCATTACCCCCGATTTCATGCTCAAGCTTGGCTGGGCTGCCGGCATGGCGTTCCGAAAGATGGGGGCCTGCAAGGTCCTGGTCGGAAAGGACACGCGCATATCCGGCTACATGTTCGAATCGGCCCTTGAGGCCGGCCTGACCTCCGCAGGTGCCGATGTCATGCTGCTCGGACCGATGCCCACACCTGCCATTGCCTACCTGACGCGTACATTCCAGGCGCAGGCTGGCATTGTGATCAGTGCGTCGCATAACCCTCATGACGACAACGGCATCAAGTTCTTCTCCGGCAAGGGCACCAAGCTGCCGGACGAAATCGAACTGATGATTGAAGAGTTGCTGGACGCGCCCATGACGGTCGTCGAGTCGAGCAAGATCGGCAAGGTATCCCGGATCAACGACGCATCGGGTCGCTACATCGAATTCTGCAAAGGCAGTGTTCCAACCGGTACCAGTTTTTCGGGGCTGAAGATCGTTGTCGATTGTGCCCATGGAGCAACCTACAAAGTTGCACCGAGCGTTTTTCGAGAGCTGGGCGCCGAGGTGGTGGTGCTTTCTGCCCAGCCTAACGGGCTGAACATCAACCATAACTGCGGTTCGACCCACACCGAGGCATTGCAGGCGGCTGTACTGGCTGAGCATGCGGATCTCGGTATCGCCTTTGACGGTGATGGCGACCGAGTGCTGATGGTCGATCACACCGGTACGGTTGTCGACGGTGATGAGCTGCTGTTCATTATTGCTCGTGACTTGCACGGTCGGGGCAAGCTGCAAGGTGGGGTTGTCGGGACATTGATGAGCAACCTCGGACTTGAGCTGGCCCTGGCTGACCTGGATATCCCCTTCGTGCGCGCCAATGTGGGCGACCGCTACGTGATTTCCGAGCTGCTGGAGCGCAGTTGGGTGATTGGTGGTGAGAACTCGGGGCACATCGTTTGCTTCGACCATACCACCACCGGTGATGCGATCATTGCCGCGTTGCAGGTGCTGATGGCGCTCAAGGCGCGCAACGAAGGGCTCGCCCAGTCGCGCCAGGCGTTGCGCAAGTGTCCGCAGGTATTGATCAACGTACGTTTCGGTGGCGGTGTGAATCCACTCGAACACACGATGGTCAAGCAAGCCAGCGAGCGAGTGACCCAGGCGATGGCTGGGCGCGGAAGGGTATTGTTGCGCAAGTCAGGGACAGAGCCTTTGGTGCGTGTAATGGTCGAAGGCGAGGATGAAGCACAGGTCCGTGGTTATGCCGAAGAGTTGGCAAAACTCGTTACTGAAGTTTCTGCCTGAATTCGGCTTGCCAGTCATGAAACGGTTGGGTAACATCTGCGCCCACTTTGACCGACGAGGTACAGCATGCGTCGCCCTATGGTAGCTGGTAACTGGAAGATGCACGGTACCCGCGCCAGCGTCGCTGAGCTGATCAAAGGCCTTCGTAGTCTGGCCTTGCCAAGCGGTGTTGATGTCGCGGTATTCCCGCCTTGCCTGTATATCAACCAAGTGGTTGATGGCTTGAAAGGCAAGTCGATTTCGATCGGTGCGCAGAACTCTGCGGTGGAATCCATGCAAGGCGCGTTGACCGGTGAGATTGCACCGAGCCAGCTCGTTGATGCAGGTTGTTCGCTGGTTCTGGTAGGGCACTCCGAGCGCCGCATGATCATGGGCGAGCAGGATAAAGCCCTGATCCGCAAGTTTGCTGCGGCCCAGGCCTGTGGCCTTGTTCCGGTGCTGTGCGTAGGGGAGACCCTGGAACAGCGTGAATCCGGGCAGACGCTTGAAGTGGTAGGGCGCCAACTGGGTAGCATTATCGAGGACCTGGGTGTCGGAGCCTTTGCCAAGGCGGTCATCGCTTACGAGCCTGTCTGGGCCATTGGTACCGGACTGACGGCTTCGCCGCAGCAGGCGCAGGATGTGCACGCCGCCATCCGAGCGCAGCTGGCGGCAGAAAATTCTGAAGTGGCACGAGGTGTGCGGCTTCTATACGGCGGCAGCGTGAAGGCGGCCAATGCGGTCGAACTGTTCGGCATGCCGGATATCGATGGGGGGCTCATTGGTGGAGCGTCCCTGAATGCAGATGAGTTCGGTGCGATCTGTCGCGCCGCGGGAAACTGAAAAAATGCTGGAAACAGTCGTAGTCGTTTTTCATCTGCTGGGCGCGCTGGGTGTTGTCGCTCTCGTATTGCTGCAGCAGGGTAAAGGTGCGGATGCTGGTGCGTCTTTTGGTGCAGGTGCTTCAAATACTGTATTCGGAAGCCAAGGTTCCTCTACCTTTCTTAGTAAGTTTACTGCTATACTCGCCGCCGGTTTCTTCATAACCAGCTTAGGGTTAGGTTACTTTGCTAAAGAGAAGGCTCATGAGCTGACTCAGGTAGGTTTGCCAAACCCAGCGGTGTTGGAAGCGCCAAAGCAACAACCGGTTTCTGATGATGTCCCGGTGCTTCAAGAGCAAAAGTCGGCCAACTCGGCGACTGACGTGCCTCCAGCTCAAGAGCAGAAGTAGGAAAGTTTCAAACGCTGTATTGCCGAGGTGGTGGAATTGGTAGACACGCAACCTTGAGGTGGTTGTGCCCATAGGGTGTAGGGGTTCGAGTCCCCTTCTCGGTACCAATTATCAGGAGAGCCCGCTATTGCGGGCTTTCTTGTAGGTGGAAGGGTTACATTGACCCTATAAGGGATCGGTCGTATACTTCCGCCCCAGCTTTGTCGCGGGATGGAGCAGCCTGGTAGCTCGTCGGGCTCATAACCCGAAGGTCGTCGGTTCAAATCCGGCTCCCGCAACCAGTTTCAGGGCCCCTTCCAAGGGGCTTTTTGTTAGCTGGACACTTTACAACGCCGCTGTTCAACGGCGTTTCAAGGATGGGCGTTTCGCCCATTTTTTATTTTGCACAGCATGCACTACATGCACGAGGGGGTTCAGGTGTCGAGCAAGCTAGAAGAGTTGCAGGCCTTGTTGGCCCCGGTGGTCGTGGCCCTAGGCTATGAATGCTGGGGTATTGAGTTTTCGGCTCAAGGTCGCCACTCAATGTTGCGCGTTTATATTGATAAAGAAGGCGGTGTGCTGGTGGACGATTGCGCCATTGTCAGCCGTCAGATCAGCGGTGTGCTGGATGTTGAAGATCCAATCACATCCGAATACACCCTTGAAGTTTCCTCGCCTGGCATGGAGCGCCCTCTGTTCACCCTTGAGCAGTTCGCTTTGTTTGCCGGTGAACAAGTGAAAATCAGGCTGCGCTCGCCTTTCGAAGGTCGACGCAACTTCCAAGGCCTTCTACGCGGTGTAGAAGAGCAGGACGTCGTGGTTCAAGTAGACGAACACGAATTCCTGTTGCCGATCGATATGATCGACAAGGCCAACATTATTCCCAGTTTTGACTGATACGTGCCAGATACTGCGGATCCCGCGGATCCAATGGCTTGCGAAAGGCGAGGCGTACGATGAGCAAAGAAGTACTGCTGGTTGTTGAGTCGGTATCCAATGAAAAGGGCGTACCGGCTAACGTTATTTTTGAAGCGCTGGAGCTGGCCCTGGCCACTGCTACCAAGAAGCGGTTCGAAGACGAAGTTGATCTGCGTGTGGAAATCAATCGCCACACCGGTGCCTACGAGACTTTCCGTCGCTGGACGGTAGTCGAGGAAGAGGACCTGGACGATCCGGCTATCGAAACCTGGCCGAGCAAGGTCGCGGAAACGCACCCGGGCGCCAAGGTCGGCGATGTCGTCGAAGAAAAAATCGAATCCATCGAGTTCGGTCGCATCGCTGCACAGACTGCCAAGCAGGTCATTGTGCAGAAAGTTCGCGAAGCCGAGCGCGCACAAGTTGTTGACGCTTATCGCGAGCGCCTGGGAGAAATCATCTCCGGCACCGTGAAAAAAGTGACACGCGACAACGTGATCGTCGACTTGGGCAACAACGCCGAAGCGTTGCTGGCCCGTGAAGACATCATTTCTCGCGAAACCTTCCGGGTCGGCGTGCGTTTGCGCGCGCTGCTCAAGGAAATCCGCACCGAGAACCGGGGCCCGCAGCTGATCCTGTCGCGTACCGCGCCGGAAATGCTGATCGAGCTGTTCCGCATCGAAGTGCCGGAAATTGCTGAAGGTCTGATCGAAGTCATGGCCGCGTCCCGTGATCCGGGTTCGCGCGCCAAGATCGCGGTCCGCTCCAAGGACAAGCGCATCGACCCGCAAGGTGCCTGCATCGGCATGCGTGGTTCGCGTGTCCAGGCCGTATCCGGCGAGTTGGGCGGCGAGCGTGTGGACATCGTCCTCTGGGACGACAACCCGGCTCAGTTCGTGATCAATGCCATGTCGCCTGCTGAAGTGGCGGCAATTATCGTCGACGAAGATGCCCACGCCATGGACATCGCCGTTGGCGCAGACAATCTCGCTCAGGCCATCGGTCGCGGTGGTCAGAACGTGCGTCTGGCCAGCCAATTGACTGGCTGGACCCTGAACGTGATGACCGAATCGGACATCCAGGCTAAGCAGCAAGCTGAAACCGGCGACATCCTGCGCAACTTCATCGAAGAGCTTGAAGTCGATGAAGAGCTGGCGCAGGTGCTGGTGGATGAGGGCTTTACCAGCCTGGAAGAGATTGCCTACGTACCGGTGGAAGAAATGCTCAACATCGACGGCTTTGACGAGGAAATCGTCAACGAGCTTCGCGCTCGGGCCAAGGATCGTTTGTTGACCAAAGCCATCGCTACTGAGGAAAAGCTGGCAGACGCCCATCCGGCCGAAGACCTGCTCTCGCTTGAGGGCATGGACAAGGATTTGGCGATGGAACTGGCGGTGCGCGGCGTAATTACCCGCGAAGACCTGGCCGAGCAGTCTATTGACGACCTGCTCGACATCGACGGCATTGACGATGATCGTGCCGGCAAGTTGATCATGGCCGCCCGAGCCCACTGGTTCGAGTAATTAGGCGCGGCCTGAGGAGAGAAGTGCATGACGCAAGTCACGGTGAAACAACTGGCCGATGAGGTCAAAACACCGGTAGAGCGCCTGTTGCAGCAGATGCGTGAGGCAGGTCTGCCGCACACCGCCGCCGAGGAACATGTGACCGACAGTGAGAAGCAGTCCCTGCTGACTCACTTGAAGAGCAGTCACAAGGCGAAAGTGGAA
Source organism: Pseudomonas sp. E102 (assembly GCF_052660185.1). Taxonomy (NCBI): domain Bacteria; kingdom Pseudomonadati; phylum Pseudomonadota; class Gammaproteobacteria; order Pseudomonadales; family Pseudomonadaceae; genus Pseudomonas; species Pseudomonas sp. E102. Next base: position 4,059,998 of record NZ_CP084025.1, on the reverse strand, counting down.
GAACCGCGCAAGATCACACTGCAGCGTAAAACCACCAGCACCCTGCGTGTTGCCGGTAGCAAAAGCATCAGCGTTGAAGTACGCAAGAAGAAAGTCTTCGTACAGCGCAGCCCGGAAGAAATCGAAGCCGAGCGCAAACGCGAACTGGAAGAACGTCGTGCAGTGGAAAATGCTGCTCGCCAGAAGGCTGAAGAAGAAGCCAAGCGTCGCGCTGAAGAAGAAGCGCGTCGCCAGCCTGCTGCTGCGCAACCCGCTCCAGTCGAAGCTGTCGAGGCTGCGGCCCCGGTAGCCGAGCCTGTGCGTGAAGCCGCACCGGTCGCGGCACCAGCGCCGGCTCCGGCCGACACTCGCAAGCGCGATGAGCAGCGTCGTCCCGACAAGCCACGTGCCGACGACAACCGTCGTGGCGGTAACGATGGCGAGCGCAAGAATGCTCCTCATCGTGCTTCGGTCAAGGAAAAGGCGCCGGCTCCACGCGTTGCGCCTCGTACTACCGACGAAGAAAGCGATGGCTTCCGTCGCGGCGGTCGCGGCAAGGCCAAGCTGAAGAAACGCAACGCCCACGGTTTCCAGAGCCCTACCGGCCCTGTCGTGCGCGAAGTGAAGATCGGCGAGACCATCACTGTGGGCGACCTGGCCCAGCAGATGTCGGTCAAGGCTGCTGAAATCATCAAGTTCATGTTCAAGCTGGGTACCCCGGCCACCATCAACCAGGTACTGGATCAGGAAACTGCCCAGCTGGTCGCCGAAGAACTGGGCCACAAAGTGACCCTGGTCAGCGACACCGCCCTGGAAGATTCCCTGGCCGAGTCGCTGAAGTTCGAAGGTGAAGCGGTCGCCCGTGCGCCGGTCGTGACCGTCATGGGTCACGTTGACCATGGTAAGACGTCGCTGCTCGACTACATTCGTCGCGCCAAGGTTGCGGCGGGCGAGGCTGGCGGTATTACCCAGCACATCGGCGCCTACCACGTTGAAACCGACCGCGGCATGGTGACGTTCCTCGACACCCCGGGTCACGCCGCGTTTACCGCGATGCGTGCCCGTGGTGCCAAGGCCACCGACATCGTTATCCTGGTGGTCGCGGCGGACGACGGCGTCATGCCGCAAACCATCGAAGCTGTTCAGCATGCCCAGGCAGCTGGCGTGCCGCTGGTGGTTGCAGTGAACAAGATCGACAAGCCGGGCGCTGATCTCGATCGCATCCGCAGCGAACTGTCGGTTCACGGCGTGACCTCTGAAGAGTGGGGTGGCGACACTCCATTCGTCCCGGTTTCCGCGAAGATGGGTACTGGCGTCGACGAACTGCTCGAAGCCGTCCTGTTGCAGGCCGAGGTTCTGGAATTGACCGCTACGCCTTCGGCTCCAGGCCGTGGCGTGGTGGTTGAATCGCGCCTCGACAAGGGCCGCGGCCCGGTGGCGACCGTACTCGTCCAGGACGGTACCCTGCGCCAAGGCGACATGGTGCTGGTCGGTTCGAACTATGGCCGCGTGCGCGCCATGCTCGACGAGAACGGCAAGCCAATCAAGGAAGCCGGTCCGGCTATCCCGGTCGAGATCCTCGGCCTGGACGGTACTCCGGACGCTGGCGACGAAATGAGCGTTGTGGCTGACGAGAAGAAAGCCCGTGAAGTCGCGCTGTTCCGTCAAGGCAAGTTCCGCGAAGTCAAGCTGGCCCGTGCTCACGCCGGCAAGCTGGAGAACATCTTCGAGAACATGGGCCAGGAAGAGAAGAAGACGCTCAACATCGTCCTCAAATCCGACGTCCGTGGCTCGCTGGAAGCTTTGCAGGGCGCTCTGAACGGCCTGGGTAACGACGAAGTGCAAGTGCGCGTGGTCGGTGGCGGTGTCGGTGGTATCACCGAATCCGACGCCAACCTGGCACTCGCCTCCAACGCTGTACTGTTTGGCTTCAACGTGCGTGCCGATGCCGGTGCTCGCAAGATCGTCGAGCAGGAAGGCCTGGACATGCGTTACTACAACGTGATCTACGACATCATCGAAGACGTCAAGAAAGCGTTGACCGGTATGTTGGGCAGCGACGTGCGGGAGAACATCCTGGGCGTGGCCGAAGTTCGCGATGTGTTCCGTTCGCCGAAGTTCGGTGCGATCGCCGGTTGCATGGTGATCGAAGGTGTCGTTCACCGTAACCGTCCTATCCGTGTATTGCGTGAAGACATCGTTATCTTCGAAGGCGAGCTGGAATCCCTGCGCCGCTTCAAGGATGACGCTTCCGAAGTGCGTGCCGGCATGGAGTGCGGTATTGGCGTCAAGAGCTACAACGACGTCAAGGTTGGCGACAAGATCGAAGTCTTCGAGAAGGTCCAGGTTGCTCGCAGCCTCTGACTCGCGCACTTCAAGAGCCGCATCGGGCAGCCGCATGAACATGCGCTGCCGTGCAGGCGGACTCTAAACGCAACGCCCGGTCTGGCTTTTGCCAGGCCGGGCGTTTGCCGCTTTCAGACCTCGCGGGTTTCACCGTGGGGCAGTAACAGGTAACAAGACATGGCAAAAGAATACAGCCGTACCCAACGAATCGGCGATCAGATGCAGCGCGAGCTGGCCCAACTGATCCGTCGCGAAGTCAAGGACCCGCGCGTTGGCCTGGTCACCATTACCGCAGTGGAAGTCAGCCGTGACGTCGGTCATGCCAAGATTTTCATCACCGTGATGGGCCAGGACAGCGCCGAAGAAATCGCCCAGAGCATCAAGGTGCTCAACTCGGCCGCCGGCTTCCTGCGCATGCAGTTGGCCCGGGAGATGAAGCTGCGCAGCGTTCCGCAGTTGCACTTCCACTACGACGAAAGCGTCGTGCGAGGCGCGCATCTGTCAGCGCTGATCGAGCGCGCCGTGGCTGAAGACAGCCAGCACCCGGCTGCGGCTGAACCCGAAGACACCAAGGAGTAACCGGTGGCTCAGGTCAAACGTATCCGTCGTAACGTCAGCGGTATCATCCTGCTCGACAAACCGTTGGGATTCACCTCCAACGCAGCCCTGCAGAAGGTTCGCTGGTTGCTCAACGCCGAGAAGGCTGGCCACACCGGTAGTCTCGATCCGCTGGCTACTGGCGTGCTGCCCCTGTGTTTCGGCGAGGCGACCAAGTTCTCCCAGTACCTGCTCGATTCCGACAAGGGTTATGAAACCCTGGCGCAGTTAGGCAAGACCACCACCACGGCGGACGCCGAAGGTGAGGTTTTGCTGGAACGCCCGGTGACCGTTGGTCAGACGGATATCGAGGCGGTCTTGCCGAAGTTTCGCGGGCAAATCAGTCAGATACCGCCAATGTACTCTGCCCTCAAGCGCGATGGACAGCCGTTGTACAAACTGGCCCGTGCAGGTGAAGTAGTGGAGCGTGAACCGCGTTCTGTTACTATTGCGCGCTTGGAATTGCTGGCCTTTGACGGTAATACTGCACGGCTAGCCGTGGATTGCAGCAAAGGCACCTATATCCGTACCCTGGTGGAGGATATCGGCGAGCAACTCGGCTGTGGCGCGTACGTGGCAGAATTGCGGCGGACCCAGGCCGGGCCTTTCACGTTAGCCCAGACGGTCACGTTGGAAGAGCTCGAAGCCGTGCATGCCGAAGGCGGGAATGAAGCGGTCGACCGCTTCCTGATGCCGTCGGACAGCGGTTTGCTCGACTGGCCGCTGCTGCAGTTCTCTGAACACAGTGCGTTCTACTGGCTCAACGGCCAGCCGGTACGTGCCCCGGATGCGCCGAAGTTCGGCATGGTTCGGGTACAGGATCACAATGGTCGCTTCATCGGTATCGGTGAAGTGAGCGAAGACGGGCGCATTGCGCCACGTCGATTGATTCGGTCGGAATGACCGGAACCAGCCTGCGTAACAACAGGCTGGCGAGTGTGGCTGTTAACAGGCACGGTCACTACTCATTTATAGATACAGGGATTTGTCCCTGGCCTGTTGAAGCTGTTTCATTGAAACAGTTTCCTGACTAAAAGGATTGCCTCATGGCTCTCGACGTTCAAGAAAAAGCTCAAATCGTAGCTGACTACCAGCAAGCTGTTGGTGACACTGGTTCGCCAGAAGTGCAAGTTGCACTGCTGACCGCCAACATCAACAAACTGCAAGGTCACTTCAAGGCCAACGGTAAAGATCACCACTCCCGTCGTGGTCTGATCCGCATGGTAAACCAGCGCCGTAAACTGCTGGACTACCTGAAAGGCAAGGACGTGAGCCGTTACAGCGCTCTGATCGCTCGCCTGGGTCTGCGTCGCTAATAAGCGATTGCGCTAGAGGTTGGTGGTCTGTCGTACGTCAGGGGTTTCCCGTTGGCGCATGGCAGGCTCCCAGCCTCAAGTTTTATCTGGATGCACGTTTTACCCTGGACAGTTGCCGGGCCGATTCCCGTCATTGCCCAAGAATTTCGCAAGAAGACAAGTTCCCCCAAGAGCCACAAAGAAGGTAGGACACCGTGAACCCGGTAATCAAAAAATTCCAGTTCGGTCAGTCGACCGTTACCCTCGAGACCGGCCGTATCGCCCGTCAGGCCTCCGGCGCAGTGCTGGTCACCGTTGACGACGACGTCAGCGTATTGGTGACCGTTGTCGGCGCCAAGCAAGCCGATCCAGGCAAGGGCTTCTTCCCTCTGTCTGTCCATTACCAGGAAAAGACTTACGCAGCCGGTAAGATCCCTGGCGGTTTCTTCAAGCGCGAAGGCCGTCCTTCCGAGAAAGAAACCCTGACTTCCCGACTGATCGACCGTCCGATCCGTCCGCTTTTCCCAGAAGGCTTCATGAACGAAGTGCAGGTCGTCTGCACCGTCGTGTCCACCAGCAAGAAGACCGATCCGGACATCGCTGCGATGATCGGTACCTCGGCTGCCCTGGCCATCTCCGGCATTCCTTTCGATGGCCCGATCGGCGCTGCCCGCGTCGCCTTCCACGAAAGCACCGGCTACCTGCTGAACCCGACCTACGAGCAGTTGAAGGCATCGAGCCTGGACATGGTCGTGGCCGGTACTTCCGAAGCCGTGCTGATGGTTGAATCCGAAGCCAAAGAGCTGACTGAAGACCAGATGCTGGGCGCCGTGCTGTTCGCCCACGACGAGTTCCAAGTGGTGATCAACGCCATCAAGGAACTGGCCGCCGAAGCCGCCAAGCCAACCTGGACCTGGGCGCCACAGCCAGAAGCCACCGAGCTGCTGGGCGCGATCCGTGCCGAGTTCGGCGACGCGATTTCCCAGGCCTACACCATCACCATCAAGGCCGACCGTTATGCGCGTCTGGGCGAGCTGCGTGACCAGGTCGTCGCCAAGTTCTCCGGCGAAGAAGGCCAGCCATCGGCCAGCGACGTGAAGGCTGCGTTCGGTGAAATCGAATACCGCACCGTTCGCGAAAACATCGTCAACGGCAAGCCGCGTATCGATGGTCGCGACACCCGCACCGTACGTCCGCTGAACATCGAAGTCGGCGTTCTGCCGAAGACCCACGGTTCGGCACTGTTCACCCGTGGCGAGACCCAGGCACTGGTCGTTGCAACACTGGGCACCGCCCGTGACGCGCAACTGCTGGACACCCTGGAAGGCGAAAAGAAAGACCCGTTCATGCTGCACTACAACTTCCCTCCGTTCTCGGTGGGCGAGTGTGGTCGCATGGGTGGCGCCGGTCGTCGCGAAATCGGCCACGGCCGTCTGGCCCGTCGTTCGGTCCAGGCCATGCTACCAGCCGCTGACGTGTTCCCGTACACCATCCGCGTGGTATCGGAAATCACCGAATCCAACGGCTCGAGCTCGATGGCTTCGGTCTGCGGCGCTTCCCTGGCCCTGATGGACGCTGGTGTGCCGATGAAGGCTCCGGTTGCCGGCATCGCCATGGGTCTGGTTAAAGAAGGCGAGAAGTTCGCTGTCCTGACCGACATCCTGGGTGACGAAGACCACCTGGGCGACATGGACTTCAAAGTGGCCGGTACCGCCAAAGGCGTCACCGCACTGCAGATGGACATCAAGATCAAAGGCATCACCGAAGAGATCATGGAAATCGCCCTGGGCCAAGCCCTGGAAGCGCGCCTGAACATCCTCGGCCAGATGAACCAGATCATCGGTCAGTCCCGCACCGAGCTGTCGGAAAACGCTCCGACCATGATCGCGATGAAAATCGACACCGACAAAATCCGTGATGTCATCGGTAAAGGCGGCGCGACCATCCGTGCGATCTGTGAAGAAACCAAGGCCTCGATCGACATCGAAGACGACGGTTCGATCAAGATCTTCGGCGAAACCAAGGAAGCGGCAGAAGCAGCACGCCAGCGCGTCCTGGGCATCACCGCCGAAGCCGAGATCGGCAAGATCTACGTCGGCAAGGTTGAGCGCATCGTCGACTTCGGCGCATTCGTCAACATCCTGCCGGGCAAGGACGGCCTGGTTCACATCTCCATGCTGAGCGATGCTCGTGTCGAGAAAGTGACCGACATCCTGAAAGAAGGCCAGGAAGTGGAAGTGCTGGTACTGGACGTGGACAACCGCGGCCGTATCAAGCTGTCCATCAAGGACGTCGCGGCAGCCAAGGCATCGGGCGTTTAAACACTCCCTCGCTTAGCCGCTGAACAAGCAAACGCCCCGACTGGTTCGGGGCGTTTTGCTGTGCGCGCAAAAATCATTTTTGCCGCGGGTTGCCTGCCCTCTGGCTCAATGCTAGGTTTAGCCCCACGCCCGTGTAGCTCAGTCGGTAGAGCAGCGCACTCGTAACGCGAAGGTCGCAGGTTCGATTCCTGTCTCGGGCAAAGTCACACTTGTTTTCAGATGATCCCCCGAATGGTTCTGAAGGCCAGGTAAACCGGGCTTCCAACGGCTTCCTGCGTCAGAGAGATCCTTGATGATCCAGATCCATCTTCCATTCCCAGATCAGCGAGAACGCCATGACCGTTAAAGAATTGAGTCAAGAAGCCAGACACCAAGAAGCCCTGGAAAAGTACTTGAACGAAACGCCGCAGCTGCGGGATGAGATCAAGGACCTACCCGCCGATGATCAGAAAGACCAGATCCAATGGGCGTTCGAAGACGAGGCCGAAGCCCAGGGGCTGCAGCCTTGGGAGTTGACGCTCAAATACACCAGCACGCCTGAAGAGTTCGAGGCGCAGCGCCTTGCCTTGCACAAGGAGGCTGCCGAGGTGTTGGGTGTGGAATGGGATGAATATTGCGAGATGAACAATCTGGTGGTCTGAAGAAAACGCCAGCCTTTTGAGGCTGGCGTTTTTTGTTGTCAGAGGCTCAAGCGCATCGACAAATCCACGGCCTTCACATCCTTGGTCATCGCACCGATAGAGATGTAATCCACTCCGGTCTCGGCAATCGGGCGCAACGTGCTCTCGTTGATGCCGCCGCTGGCTTCCAGCTTGGCCTTGCCGCCGTTCAGACGTACCGCTTCGCGCATGTCGTCCAGGCTCAGTTCGTCGAGCATGATGATGTCGGCACCTGCCGCCAGCGCTTCTTTCAATTCCGCCAGGCTTTCGACTTCGACTTCCACCGGTTTACCCGGTGCGATCTGCTGGGCGGCGCTGATGGCCTGGGCAATCCCGCCGCAAGCGGCAATGTGGTTTTCCTTGATCAGGAACGCGTCGTACAGGCCGATGCGGTGGTTGTGACAGCCACCGCAGGTCACGGCGTACTTCTGGGCCAGACGTAGCCCAGGCAACGTTTTGCGAGTGTCCAGCAGCTTGACCTGGGTATCGGCGACGAAGTCGGCCAGGTAGCGAGCCCGGGTGGCAACGCCCGATAGCAACTGCAGGAAATTCAGCGCGCTGCGTTCGCCCGTCAGCAGTGAGCGGGCCGGGCCTTCGAGGTGGAACAGGGCTTGGTCAGGGCTCACGCGGTCGCCGTCATGTACTTGCCAATGCACCGCGACACGTGGGTCCAACTGCCGGAACACCGCATCCACCCAGGCCGTGCCGCTGATGATCGCTGCTTCACGGGTGATGATGGTGGCCTTGGCCAGGCGTTCGGCGGGGATCAGTTGCGCGGTGATGTCGCCGCTGCCGATGTCTTCCAACAGCGCGCGGCGCACATTGGCTTCGATTTCGGCGGTCAGGTCGGCGAGATGTAGATTCGGCATAACAGGCTCCACGAACAAAGTGGCCGGATTATATCCGCTTGGCACCTGTTGGCTTGCATTTGGTCGCGTCCACGCAACATTTACCCGAAATGCCGGTCATTTATTGCGATCTCTTTGAGCCTGTTCACAGAGTCCTCTGGTATGGCGGGCTCTTTTTACCGGATAATCCGCCTTTCGTTTGACGTCATGAGTTTGACGTCGCGAGCCGAAGAATGCCGTTTCAGGAGTCCAGGATGCATAACGACGGGAATGTAGTGCCTTTGCATAAAGTGCCTACCGACCAGGCGAATCGTTCGCCGCTCGCCCGGCTGCCGGTCATTCTGCTCCAGGTTCGCGACAAGGCCGCGCAGCAGTTGCGCGTGGGTCTGCAGGGCTTGTTCGATAACGCCGATGACACGTTGTTCGAAATGGCCGACCGGGCGCGCAATGATCTCGAGCAGAACCTCTACTTCGAAGCCATGCGCGACTTGCGTTTGAAACGCAAAAGCATCGAGCGTGAATTCATTGAACAGTTTTTCGAGGCTTTTGTCAGTCTCGCCCAGTACGACCTTACCCAGGCGACCCTGGCACCCGTGGTGGGCGCCATACCGGCCCAGCCAAACCATGACGAGCTGGAGCGCCGCCTGGCGGTGGAAACCATGGTCGCCCGAGTGATCAGCCGCGACGGCGTGTCGCTCGACCAACTCACGGCGCGGCTCAGTGTGTTGCTGGACCGGCCATTGACGAACCAGTTGAACCCGTTAAGCCCAGGTTTATTGTGCGGGCATTTCCTTCAGGCTGGACGCAACCTGGGCGTGGGGATCAAGGTCAAGCTGATCCTGCTCAAGCTGTTCGAGCGTTATGTGCTCAGCGAATGCGACCAGTTCTATGCGCAGGCCAATCAATTGCTCGCCGCGACGGGCGTGTTGCCGGACCTCAAGATCTCACCGTCGCGACGGGCATCGGATCGTGTCGAGGAAGTCGCCCAACCCAACGTCGATGGCGCCGCCAGGCCAAGGGCCGATGACGTCGACGACAGCGTCCAGGAGGTCTTCGCCGCGTTGCAGAAATTGCTGGTGCAGGTACGCGGCAGCGTCGCGCCAACCTTGGAAGCCAGCGCCCCAGCCCAGCCGATTTCGAAACGGGACCTGCTGCGATTGTTGTCTCATTTGCAGCAGTACGTTCCCTCGCTCACGGTGCAGGACGAGTTCGACCTGCGCAGCCAGCTCGAACAGTTGCTGACGCGTGTCAGCGTCAAGAGTGGCAAGTCCCGGGTCGTCGACGGCGCCGACGAAGACGTGATCAACCTGATCGCGATGATGTTCGAGTTCATTCTCGACGACCAGAACCTGCCGGACTCCCTCAAGGCGCTGATCGGTCGACTGCAGATTCCGATGCTCAAGGTCGCGGTACAGGACAAGAGTTTCTTCAGCCGAGGCAATCATCCGGCCCGCCGGCTGCTCAACGAAATTGCTGCCGCTGCGATGGGCTGGGGCGATTGCGATGATCATCAGCGCGACAGTCTTTACCTGCGCATCGAGCAAGTCGTGCAGCGTTTGTTGAACGACTTCGTTGACGACCCGGCGATATTTTCCGAAGTGCTGGCGGACTTCCTGGCGTTCACCAGCGACGAACGTCGTCGCAGCGAACTGCTGGAGCAACGCATTCGCGACGCTGAAGAAGGGCGGGCCAAGGCCGAACTGGCCCGACAGCGGGTCGAAGGGGCGCTGAACCACATCATGCTGGGCAAGGTCTTGCCCCAGGCTGTGGTGGATTTCGTCCAGCAGGCCTGGAGCCAGGTGTTGTTGCTGACCGGCTTCAAACATGGCGAGCAATCAGCTGAATGGCAGGCCGACGTGCTGACCCTCGAGCAGTTGGTGTGGAGCGTCCAGCATCACGAAGAACCCGACGCCGGCCTGCGCTTGCTGGCGATGGTGCCGGAGCTGCTCAAGGCCCTGCGCGACGGCTTGAGCCGTTCGGCGTTCGATCCGTTCGCCACCAGCGAATTCTTCAGCGAACTGGAAGTGCTGCATGTCCAGGCTCTCCAACGGCTGGGCCAGGCAACGGAGCAGGCACAGCCGGCGGATTCGCCGGTGCTGGTCGAGGTGGTGGAACCCATCGTCCTGCGGGCTGCGCCGGTAACCGCGACGGACGAACCGACCGTACGCTTGCCTGCCGATGACGTGGGCCTGCTCCAGGTCGATCAACTGCGCCTGGGAAGTTGGGTCGAGTTCCAGGAAGACGAAGACAACAACCTTCGTTGCAAACTCGCGGCGATTATCCAGGCCACTGGCAAGTATGTCTTCGTCAACCGTACCGGCCTCAAGGTCCTTGAGCACAGCCGCACCAGCCTGGCCTTGGAGTTCCGCCGTGGGGCGGCGCGGTTGCTGGACGATACCCTGTTGTTCGACAGGGCGCTGGAATCCGTGCTGGGCAACCTGCGCCAGCTCAATCGCGGCAAGTGATCGCGCAGCCGGGCCCGATCGCGGCATACTGACGGCCTTCACCGTCTCATCGAAGGAACCTGTATGCAGCTGGACTCCGCGAGCGGTTGGTGCGATGGCGTGCGTCATTGCCCTTCGCCCAACTTCAATGCGCGCCCCGAGGGCGAGATCTCCCTGCTGGTCATCCACAACATCAGCTTGCCACCGGCACAGTTCGCCACGGGCAAAGTGCAGGAATTTTTCCAGAATCGCCTGGATGTCACGGAACATCCCTATTTTGCGGGTATCGCGGACCTGCGCGTGTCCGCGCATTTTCTGATCGAACGTGACGGCACCGTGACCCAGTTTGTCTCTTGTCTTGATCGTGCCTGGCACGCTGGTGTTTCGTGTTTCGAAGGGCGGGAGACGTGTAACGATTTTTCCATAGGCATCGAGCTTGAAGGCACCGATGACCTGCCGTTCACCGACGGGCAATATGTCGCCTTGGTGGACTTGACCCGGCAGCTGCAAAAAGCGTTTTCGGCGATCACGGTGCAGCGCATCTGCGGGCACAGCGACATCGCGCCGGGTCGCAAGACCGATCCGGGGCCGGCATTCGACTGGGCGCGTTACCGCGCGGCCCTGACAGAAGGGGAAGGACAATGAGTTTTCTGGTGTTGCTGCTGGCGGTCTGGATCGAGAAGTTCTCGGCCTTGCGCCAGCGGGTCCAGCGTGACGGCGGCTGGCTGGGCGAGCTGAACAAGCTTGAAGCGAGTCCGCGCTGGGGCAACCGGCCTTGGCTGGTGCTGGTGGTGATGGTTCTGCTGCCGGTTTCGCTGCTGGCGTTGCTACTCTGGGTGTTGGAGCCGGTGGCCTATGGTTTGCTGGCGCTGCCGATTCACCTGTTGGTGGTGATATACAGCCTGGGGCGCGGCGATCTGTTGGCTGATCTCGGGCCTTTTCGCGATGCCTGGCGACGTGAAGACCTGCAAGCGGCCACCCATGTGGCCAAGCGTGACCTGAACATCGATGCCGATGACGGTGAGCAGTTGCTCGAACGGGTCCAGGGGCATTTGCTATGGCAGGCTTACCAGAGTTTTTTCGCGGTGATCTTCTGGTACTTCCTGCTGGGACCCGTGGCCGCCCTGAGTTATCGATTGTTGGCGTTGGCCGCCGAGCACAGCCAGAACCCGGGTGTGGCCGAGCGTGCAGCGCAACTGCGCCACGCCTTCGACTGGGTACCGGTGCGATTGCTGGCGGCGAGCTTCGCCCTGGTGGGCAACTTCGTCGCGGTCAGTCGGGTCATGCTGCATGAACTGTTGAACTGGAACATCAGCGCCGCCGACCTCATCGACAAAGTCGGCTTGGTCGCCGGCGAGATTCCCATGCCGGTCGCCGGGCCGGACGGCATCAACAGCCTGGATCGACTTTGGGAATTGCTGCTGCGCGCTGCGTTGCTCTGGTATGCCGGGTTCGCGTTGTGGACGGTGTTGGCCTGATCGAACCCAGCAAGTTCGTAACGCTAAGTTGTCGTGGCGAGGGAGCTTGCTCCCGGTCGGCTGCGCAGCAGTCGTAAACCAGGATAAAAACGATCCCCTCTGCGCAAACCCCACGGGGCCTACCGCACAGGCCAGCGGGAGCGAGCTCCCTCGCCACTGGATCGTGTGCCCTCGTTAACCTTAAGTTACAAATCTCCCTGCCGAATTAGGCTATACAGGAACAGCGTCCGAATAGTGGCTTTGTGCTGTCTGCGTGCGCAGCTCATAACAATAAAAACTACCGGGAGACTTCCCTTGTGAAGAGTTTGCTCTGGCCCGCCGTCGCCCTGATGAATCGCCTTAGCTTCGGCATGAAGTTCAGCCTGATCAGTGTCCTGTTCCTGCTGCCGATGCTGGTGACCAATTTCTTTCTGGTGCGTGATTCCTACCGCGAGTTCCAGGGCACGCAAGTGGAGCTGCAAAGCCTGGATTTGCTGGGCAGCAGCCTGGCGCTGCGGCGTGACCTGGAGACGCTGAACGACCTGGTGCAGATCAATGCCAGCCTGGGCCAGTCTGGCAAGGCCGGCGACGTGGACGCGAAGATCGCCGCGCTCGAGCACAAGGTGCTCGCCCGGTTGCAAGGCATGACGGCCATGGCGATGGAGCCCGAGCACGTCAGTGCCTTCGATACCAAGCGCGACGAAATGATCGCCGCTTTCAAGGCCCAACAAGCCGAAAGCTCGCTGCAGAGCAAAAGCGCGTTGATCGGCAATCTGCTCAACAATGCACAAATATTCGGCCAGATCATCGCCAGTCAGGCCGGCCTGAGCCGTGACAACCAGGCCGACATCCGCCAGCTCAGCGAGCTGATCGTCGGCCTGACGCCCAGGGTCACTCAGATTTTGGGCGAGGGCCGTGCCTTGGGCGCTTCTTCGTTGGGGTTGGGTTTCCTCAATTCCGCGTCGAGTACCCGGTTCGATGAGTTGCTGGTGCAAATCGAGAAGCTCCAGGGCGAATATGAGCTGAAACTGCAGGACGCGCTGGGCTCGAGCAAGGCCGTCGGACAAGCACTCGCCGATCAGGCCGGTGGCAGCAAGAGCACCCTCAAGCAAGCGGCCGAGCTGATTGAAAACCAGGTCGTCATGGCGGACACCCTCGATGCGCCATGGCCGGCATTCTTCGATCAGGTCAGCGGCCTGATGGAGCAGACCTATCGGTTGAACGAGGCGACGTTGGGCTTTCTCGGTGTGCAATTGCAGCACCGCCTGGAGCAGAACCGCAGCCACATGGTGCTACAGGCGGTGGCGCTCGCAGCGGTGTTCCTGTTGATTTTCTATCTGTACGCCGGTTTCTACGCCTCGACACGCACGACGCTCAAGCACCTGGGGGCGATGATGGACAAAGTCGCGGCGGGGGATATGACAGTCAGTTTCGTCGCCCGCAGCAAGGATGAGCTGGGAGAGTTGGGCGAGGTGTTCAATGGCACCGTGGCGAAGATCCATGACTTGATCGAACAGGTCGGCCACACCGTCGCCGAGGTCGAGCGCCAGGCCGGGCAGGTGGAAACGGTATCGGCCCAGAGCAACCAGGCCGTGGCCGGCCAGCGCAGCCAGATCGAACTGGTCGCCACGGCGATGAACCAGATGTCCGCCACAGCCCAGGAAGTCGCCCGCAGCGCTGCGGCGGCGGTCAGCAGCGCCCATAGCGTGAATGATGAAACCCTCAGTGGACGAGGCTTGGTGGAATCCCAGCAGGGCAGCATCGCCCGGCTCGCCAGCGAAATCGACCAGTCGGTGCAGGTGATCAATCAACTGGCGACCGACAGCCAGGCCATCAGCCGCGTCCTCGATGTGATCAAGAGCATTGCCGAGCAAACCAACCTGCTGGCCCTCAACGCCGCTATCGAAGCCGCCCGGGCTGGCGAGCAAGGGCGCGGATTCGCGGTGGTGGCCGACGAGGTGCGAACCCTGGCCAAGCGGACCCAGCAGTCGACCGAAGAAATCGAAGCGATGATCAGCCGCCTGCACGGCGGCGTCGGCGCCGCCGTCAAGGCGATGGGCACCAGCCATGAAATGGCCAGCGGCACGGTTGGCCAGTCGGAGAAGGTCCAGCAGGCGCTGGAAAACATTCTTGGCGCCGTTGGCATGATCGTCGACCAGAACCAGCAGATCGCCGCTGCGGTGGAGCAGCAGACCGCCGTCGCCCATGACATCGACCAGAACATCGTCGAGATCAACCGCGCCGGCGAACGCACCGCCGAAGGGGCTCACCAGACCGAAGACGCCAGCCGCGAACTGTCCTCCCAGGTGGTGCGGCTCAAGCAACTGATCAATGCGTTTCGGGTGTGATCTCCTGCCTCACCACAGGCCCAATGTGGGAGCGAGCCTGTGTGGGAGCGAGCTTGCTCGCGATGGCGGAGTGTCAGCCAATGAAAGGTTGCCTGGATCACCGCTATCGCGAGCAAGCTCGCTCCCACAAGGATCACCATTGGAATAGCTGCCGGGCGTTTGCCGTGCTGGCCTCGGCCAGTTGTTCAGGCGTCACCGCCATGATGCCCGCCAACGCCTCGCAAATCGCTGGCAAATGCGCCGGGCTGTTGCGTTGCCCGGGAAACATCGACGGCGCCATGTCCGGTGAGTCCGTCTCCAGCACCACCGCATCCAGCGGCAGTTTCGGCAGCACCCGGTGCATGCGCAGGGCCTGGGGCCACGTGGCCGCGCCGCCGAGGCCGAGCTTGAAACCGAGCTTGATGTATTCGCGAGCCTCTTCGAAGCTGCCGGCAAAGGCATGGATGATGCCCGCACGGGCCGGGCAGATGCGTTTGAGCGTCGCGATCACGGCGGCGTGGCTGCGACGTACATGGATCAGCGCCGGCAGTTCGAAATCCCGGGCCAGTTCCAGCTGCGCCTCGAACAGCGTTTGCTGGCGATCGCGGTCCAGGGTCTGGACGTAATAGTCCAGGCCGATTTCCCCCACCGCGCACAACTGCCGATGCCCGGCCAGGCGCTCCAGCCATTCGCGTAACTGCGCCAGGTCTTCGCCGCGATGCTCGTCGAGAAACACCGGGTGCAGGCCCAGCGCGGCATGCAGGTGCGGGTCGCTTTGGACCAGGTCCCAGACGCGCTGCCAGTTGTCCCGATATACGCCCAGCACCACTATTTCCCGGACACCCAAGGCGCGGCTTTCGGCCAGCAGCGCCGGGCGATCCGCGTCGAAATCCGGGAAGTCCAGATGAGTGTGCGTGTCGATCAACTGCATATCCGCACCCTGAACCTCAGCCCTGGTGAATGCGCTGCTTGAACGTGCGCGCAATCGCCTGGACACCGGGTTGATAGACATCGTTTTCGATGGCCGCCAGCGCCAGTTCCAAGGCTTTGTCGGCGATCAGTTGATGCTGCTGGGACATGGCGTTGACCGGCAGCGGCAGGAAATCCAACAGTTGCGTGTCGCCAAAGGTGCCCAGGCGCAGGGGACGCGCCTTGAGCGGAAAATCATGCAGGGCATCGAACACCCCTTGCAGCAGCACATAAGAGGAGGTGATCAGCGCATCGGGGAGATGGCCCAGGCGCGCGAGCATGTCGTCCATCAACTGACGACCGCATTCACGGCTGAACGACTCGCCGTGCTCGATCAGCACCTGGCCTTCGAACCCGGCCAGCGCCTCGCGGAAACCGGCGGTCCGCTCCTGGCTGATGCTCAGTTCGGGGCGGGCGCTGATCAGCGCGATCTGCCGTGGATTCGTTTCCAGCAGGCTTCGTGTCAGTTGCAGGCTGGCCTGGCGGTCGTCGCTGATTACCGAGCAGAACTGCGCCGGTTCCATCACCCGGTCGATGGCGATGATCGGGATGCCCTTGGCCTGCAATTGGCGGTAGCTATCGTCTTCGGCGGGCAGGCAACTGGCAACGATCAGCGCATCGCAGCGTCGGGCGCGGAACAGTTGCAGCAACTGGCGCTCGCTGTCAGGCGCATCATCGGAGCTGGCGATCAGCAACTGGTAACCTCGGGCGCGGGCACCTTGTTCCAGCAGCTTGGCGATACGCGCGTAACTGGGGTTCTCCAGGTCGGGCAGGATGAACCCCAACGTGCGGGTATGCCGGCTGCGCAGTCCGGCGGCCTGTGGGTTGGGCGTGAAGCCATGCTCTTGGACCACCGCCCGCACCCGTTCGACGGTCGCGTTGCTGATGCGTTGTTGTTCGGCCTTGCCGTTGATGACGTAGCTGGCGGTGGTCACGGACACACCGGCGAGCTGGGCGATATCACTGAGTTTCAACCCGGTTTTCCTTGTTTTTTCGAGTTTGCCCCGACAATGAAGGCTCATCCTACCCGATTCGGATCGATGGTCACCCCCGGACGCTTTCGACAAGTTGCACTTCAAGGATGGGAGATTATCGAGTAACGTGCCAATCTTTCTAGATTAAACGTTTCAGCAGGCGTATTTTCAGGGCTTCAGGGTTTTCGGTCGCACTGCCGCGATACCGCCGCAAGCCGTTTGCAACGCTAAGCTGATTCATTCAAAACAATACCTGGCGCCAACCGGACGCCAAAAAGGAGAAAGCATGCTCGAGCTCACTCTAGAGCAGATATCCATGGCCCAGGTGGCTGTGGATAAAGACGCCGCGCTGCAACTGCTCGCTGACAAACTGGTGGCCGATGGCCTGGTAGCCGAGGGTTATCTTGCCGGATTGCAGGCCCGCGAGGCCCAGGGCTCGACCTTTCTTGGCCAAGGTATTGCCATCCCCCACGGTACTCCGCAGACCCGCGACCTGGTGTATTCCACCGGCGTGCGCTTGCTTCAATTTCCCGAAGGCGTGGACTGGGGCGACGGCCAGATCGTTTACCTGGCGATCGGCATCGCCGCCAAGTCCGACGAACACCTGCGCCTGCTGCAACTGCTGACCCGCGCCCACGGCGAGACCGATCTGGGCCAGGCATTGCGTCGCGCCGGCAGCGCCGAAGCCTTGCTGAAACTGCTGCAAGGCGCGCCGCAGGAGCTGGCGCTGGATGCGCAGATGATCGGCCTAGGCGTGTCGGCCGATGATTTCGAAGAACTGGTGTGGCGCGGCGCCCGTTTGTTACGCCAGGCCGATTGCGTGAGCAACGGCTTCGCCGGCGTGCTGCAGCAGGTCGAAGCGTTGCCTCTCGGCGATGGGCTCTGGTGGCTGCACAGCGAACAGACCGTCAAGCGCCCGGGCCTGGCCTTCGTCACGCCCGACAAACCCATTCGTTATCTGGGCCAACCACTGAGCGGGTTGTTCTGCCTGGCCAGCCTCGGCGAGGCCCACCAGGCGTTGCTGGAAAGGCTTTGCGCATTGCTGATCGAAGGTCGCGGCCACGAATTGGGCCGCGCTACCAGCAGCCGCAAGGTCCTGGAAGTGCTGGGGGGCGAACTGCCCGCCGACTGGCCCAGCGCGCGCATCGGCCTGGCGAATGCCCACGGCCTGCACGCGCGCCCAGCGAAAATCCTTGCCCAGCTGGCGAAAAGTTTCGAAGGCGAGATCCGCGTGCGCATCGTCGACGGCCAGGACAGCGCCGTATCGGTGAAGAGTCTGAGCAAACTGCTGAGTCTGGGCGCCCGTCGCGGTCAGGTCCTGGAGTTCATTGCCGAACCCAGCATTGCCGCCGACGCGTTGCCGGCGTTGCTCGCAGCCGTCGAAGAAGGTCTCGGCGAAGAGGTCGAACCGCTGCCGCCACCGAGCGCGCCGCGAGAAACCACCATTGCCGAAGTTGCCACCGTGCTGCTCGCGCCGGAATCCGGCAGCCTGATCCAGGCCGTCGCCGCCGCGCCGGGCATTGCCATCGGTCCGGCGCATATCCAAGTGCAGCAAGACATCGATTATCCACTGCGTGGCGAGTCCCCGGCGATCGAGCGCGAGCGTCTACAAAACGCCCTAGGCCAGGTACGTCGGGACATCGAGGGCTTGATCGAGCGCGCCAAGGCCAAGGCCATCCGCGAGATTTTCATCACCCACCAGGAAATGCTCGACGACCCGGAACTGACCGACGAAGTCGACACCCGCCTGAAGCTGGGCGAGAGCGCGCAAGCGGCGTGGATGGGCGTGATCGAAGCCGCCGCGAAGGAACAGGAAGCCCTGCAGGATGCCTTGCTTGCCGAGCGCGCCGCCGATCTGCGGGATGTTGGCCGTCGGGTGCTGGCGCAGTTGTGCGGCATCGAGACCCCGGCTGAACCGGATCAACCCTACATCCTGGTGATGGACGAAGTCGGCCCCTCCGACGTCGCGCGCCTGGACCCGGCCCGCGTGGCGGGGATCCTCACCGCACGCGGCGGCGCCACCGCCCACAGTGCCATTGTCGCCCGCGCCCTGGGCATTCCGGCCTTGGTGGGCGCAGGCGCGGCGGTGTTGCTGTTGGCGCCGGGCACGTCCTTGCTGCTGGATGGGCAGCGTGGTCGGCTGCATGTCGACCCGGACGCCGCGACCCTGCAACGGGCCGCTGAAGAGCGCGACACCCGTGAGCAGCGCCTGAAAGTCGCCGCCGAACAGCGCCACCAACCGGCGCTGACCCGCGACGGTCATGCCGTTGAAGTATTCGCCAACATCGGCGAAAGCGCCGGCGTCACCAGCGCGGTGGAGCAGGGCGCCGAAGGCATCGGCCTGTTGCGCACCGAGCTTATCTTCATGGCCCACACCGAGGCCCCGGACGAAGCGACCCAGGAAGCCGAATACCGCAAGGTGCTCGATGGCCTGGCCGGTCGGCCGCTGGTGGTGCGCACCCTCGACGTCGGCGGCGATAAGCCGTTGCCTTATTGGCCGATCGCGAAGGAAGAAAACCCCTTCCTCGGCGTGCGCGGCATCCGCCTGACCTTGCAGCGCCCCCACGTCATGGAAGCGCAACTGCGCGCCCTGTTGCGCTCGGCGGACAACCGTCCGCTGCGGATCATGTTCCCCATGGTCGGCAGCATCGACGAGTGGCGCCAGGCACGGGACATGACCGAGCGTCTGCGTCGCGAGATCCCCGTGGCGGATTTGCAATTGGGCATCATGATCGAAGTGCCGTCCGCCGCGCTGCTGGCGCCGGTACTCGCCAAGGAAGTCGATTTCTTCAGCGTCGGCACCAACGACCTGACGCAATACACCCTGGCGATCGACCGTGGTCACCCGACCCTGTCGGCCCAGGCCGATGGCTTGCACCCGGCGGTATTGCAACTGATCGACATCACCGTGCGCGCCGCCCATGCCCATGGCAAATGGGTCGGTGTGTGCGGCGAGCTGGCGGCCGATCCGCTGGCGGTGCCGGTGTTGGTGGGCCTGGGCGTGGACGAGTTGAGTGTCTCGGCCCGCAGCATCGCGGAGGTCAAGGCACGAGTCCGCGAATTGAGCCTGGCACAAGTACAAACCCTGGCCCAAGCGGCATTGGCCGTGGGCAGCGCCGATGACGTGCGCGCATTAGTGGAGGCGCTGTAATGGCGAAGATTCTTACCCTGACCCTTAACCCGGCGCTCGACCTCACGGTGGAGTTGGCGCGCCTGGAACCGGGCCAGGTCAACCGCAGCGACGCCATGCACGCCCACGCCGCCGGCAAGGGCGTGAACGTGGCGCAGGTGCTGGCGGACCTCGGCCACACCCTGACCGTCAGTGGTTTCCTGGGTGAAGACAACGCCCAAGTGTTCGAGACGCTGTTTATCCAGCGTGGCTTCGTCGACGCTTTTATTCGCGTCCCCGGCGAAACCCGCAGCAACATCAAGCTGGCCGAACAGGACGGACGCATCACTGACCTCAACGGTCCTGGCCCGATGGTCGATGAAGCCGCGCAACAAGCGTTGCTGGAACGTCTCGAGCAGATAGCCCCAGGCCACGATGCCGTAGTGGTTGCCGGCAGCATGCCCCGAGGCGTCAGTGCGCAATGGTTGCAGGCGCTGATCATGCGGCTCAAACAGCTCGGCCTGAATGTCGCCCTCGACACCAGCGGCGAAGCGTTGCGCGTCGCCCTGGCGGCGGGGCCATGGCTGATCAAGCCCAATACCGAGGAGCTGGCCGATGCGCTGGGTTGCGACGTGGTGACCGAGGTCGCCCAGGCACAAGCGGCTCAGCGGTTGCATGCCCAAGGCGTGGAACATGTGGTGATTTCCCACGGCGCCGACGGTGTGAATTGGTTCAGCGTTGGTTCGGCCCTGCATGCCTCGCCGCCCAAGGTCACTGTCGCCAGCACCGTGGGCGCCGGCGATTCGCTGCTGGCCGGCATGCTGCATGGATTGCTCGCTGCCCACGCACCGGAGCAGACCCTGCGCACCGCCACGGCCATCGCCGCCATGGCGGTCACCCAGATCGGGTTCGGCATCCACGACACCGCCTTGCTGGCGTCGCTTGAACAGGGCGTGCGCGTGCGCCCCCTGACAGAACAATAAGAGGGTTCGCAAGATGAAATTAGCCATTGTGACGGCTTGCCCGAACGGCATGGTCACCAGCGTGTTGTGCGCCCGCCTGCTGGATGCGGCGGCCCAGCGCCAAGGTTGGAGCACCAGTGTCGAAGTCCATGACGCGGCCCACCCGGAACGCCAGTTGTCGGCGGCGACCCTCGAAGCGGCCGAATGGGTATTGCTGGTTGCCAGCGGCCCGGTGGACCTGTCGCGATTCGTTGGCAAGCGGGTGTTTCGCAGCACCCCGGCCCTCGCCCTGCAGGACGTTGACGCGGTGCTACGTCGCGGCGCCGAAGAGGCCCAAGTGCTGGGCGAGGCCGAGGTGCTCGCCGAAGAACCTGCGCCATCGACCGAACGCGCCCCGCGCCTGGTGGCCATCACCGCGTGCCCGACCGGCGTCGCCCATACCTTCATGGCCGCTGAAGCCTTGCAACAGGCAGCGGCACGCTTGGGTTATGACCTGAAGATCGAAACCCAGGGCTCGGTGGGCGCCCGCAACCCGCTCAGCCCCGAGGCGATTGCCGAGGCCGATGTGGTGTTGCTGGCGACTGATATCGAGGTCGCCACCGAGCGTTTCGCCGGTAAGAAAATCTATCGCTGCGGCACCGGCATTGCGTTGAAACAAGCCGAAGCCACGCTGAAAAAAGCCTTGGCCGAAGGCGTCCAGGAAAGCGCAGCGAGTGGTGCTTCCACGGGCCCGGCGAAGGCGGAAAAAAGCGGCGTCTATAAACACTTGCTGACGGGTGTTTCGTTCATGCTGCCGATGGTGGTAGCGGGTGGCTTGATGATCGCTTTGTCGTTCGTGTTCGGCATCGAGGCCTTCAAGGAACCTGGCACTCTCGCAGCAGCGCTGATGCAGATTGGCGGCGACACCGCATTCAAATTGATGGTGCCGCTGCTGGCGGGCTACATCGCCTATTCGATTGCTGACCGACCTGGCCTGGCGCCAGGGATGATCGGCGGGATGCTGGCCAGCACCCTGGGCGCTGGATTCATCGGCGGGATCATCGCCGGTTTCCTCGCCGGGTATGCGGCCAAGGCGATCAACCGTTACGCGCGCCTGCCCCAGAGCCTTGAAGCGCTCAAGCCGATCCTGATCATTCCGTTGCTGGCGAGCCTGTTCACCGGCCTGGTGATGATCTACATCGTCGGCAAACCGGTGGCGGGCATGCTTGAGGGGCTGACCCATTTCCTCGACAGCATGGGCACCACCAACGCGCTTTTGCTGGGCGTGCTGCTGGGGGCGATGATGTGCGTGGACCTCGGTGGGCCGATCAACAAAGCCGCCTACGCGTTTTCCATGGGACTGCTGGCTTCGCAAAGTTATGCACCCATGGCCGCGACCATGGCCGCCGGCATGGTGCCGCCGATTGGGCTGGGCATCGCCACGTTCATAGCCCGCCGCAAGTTCGCCAAGACCGAGCGTGAGGCCGGTAAGGCAGCGCTGGTGCTGGGGCTGTGCTTCATCTCCGAAGGCGCGATCCCGTTCGCGGCCAAGGATCCACTGCGGGTGATCCCGGCCAGCATTGCCGGCGGCGCGCTGACCGGTGCGCTGTCGATGTACTTCGGCTGCAAACTCATGGCGCCTCACGGCGGGCTGTTCGTGATGCTGATCCCCAACGCCATCAACCACGCGCTTTTGTACCTGCTGGCGATCGTGGCGGGGAGTTTGGTGACGGCAGTGGCGTATGCGCTGCTCAAGCGACCGGAAGTGGTGGAAATGGCGTTGGAGCCGGCGAAGGCCTGAGTCCACTCCGGTTTCCCCTGTGGGAGCGAGCTTGCTCGCGATAGCGGTGTATCAGTCAACAAATAGGTGGCCTGACACTCCGCAATCGCGAGCAAGCTCGCTCCCACAGTGGTTGTGGGGTGATGATGAAATCCCTGTCACACCCACTTCACACAGCCATGCTTAAGTTTTCCCATTTGGGGAGAACACCATGAGCGAATTCGACCTGGGCCGCCGCCGTGTGATGCAAGTCGTTGGCGCGGGCTTGTTGCTGCCCGGGCTGGCCCCGGCCGTGATCGCTTCGGTCAAGGACCGGCCCGTGTTGACCGAAGGTGTGCAGTCGGGCGACTTGCAAGGTGATCGCGCGATGATCTGGAGCCGCAGCGACCGCCCGGCGAGGATGGTGGTGGAGTGGGACACCCGCAGTCAGTTCCCGAACCCCCGGCGCTTCGTCTCGGCGCTGGCCGATAGCCGCAGCGATTTCACCGCTCGGGTCGAACTCACCGGCTTGCCACTCGACCAGGCGATTTTCTACCGCGTGCATTTCCAAGAAGCCCAGAGCGGTGTGGCCAGCGAGCCGTGGCTCGGCCACCTGCGCAGCGTGCCGCAGTTCAAGCGCAACATCCGTTTTGTCTGGAGCGGCGACACCGTCGGCCAGGGCTTTGGTATCAATCCGGACATCGGCGGCATGCGCATCTATGATGCCATGCGCCTGCGCCTGCCGGATTTCTTCATCCACAGCGGCGACACCATCTACGCCGACGGCCCGGTGCCGGCGCAGATCACCACAGAGGGCGGGCGCATCTGGCGCAACCTGACCACCGAAGCCAAGAGCAAGGTCGCCGAGACCCTGGATGAATATCGCGGTAACTACCGCTACAACCTGATGGATGAAAACGTCCGCCGTTTCAACGCCGAAGTGCCGCAGATCTGGCAGTGGGACGATCACGAAGTGGTCAACAACTGGTCGCCGGGCAAGCAATTGGACGAGCGCTACCAGACCAAGGATATCCACAGCCTGGTCGGTCGTGCGCGACAGGCCTGGTTGGAATACGCGCCGATGCGCCTGCAGAAGGCCGATGGGGGAGGGCGCATCTACCGCAAGCTCGGTTACGGGCCGATGCTGGATGTGTTTGTGCTGGACATGCGCAGCTATCGACAAGCCAATGACGCGAACCTCGGTGCGGCCAAACCGTTCCTCGGGCGGGAGCAGTTGGACTGGCTCAAGCGCGAATTGAAGCAATCCGGCGCCCAGTGGAAAGTCATCGCTGCTGACATGCCCATCGGCCTGGGCGTGCCGGATGGCGAGGCCAGCCCCGGCGTTGCGCGTTGGGAAGCGGTCGCCAACGGTGACCCGGGCGAGGCCCAGGGGCGCGAAGTGGAGATCGCCGAATTGCTCGGTTATCTGCGCAAGCATCAGGTGCGCAACTACGTCTGGCTCACCGCCGACGTCCACTATTGCGCCGCCCACCACTACCACCCCGAACACGCCGCGTTCCAGGATTTCGAACCCTTCTGGGAGTTCGTCGCCGGCCCATTGAACGCCGGCAGCTTCGGGCCCAACGCCCTGGACAAGACCTTCGGCGCTGAAGTGGTGTTCCAGAAAGCCCCTCCGGCCCAGAACACCTCGCCGTTTGCCGGCTATCAGTTCTTTGGCGAGGTGAACATCGACGGGCAGAGCGGGGAGATGAGCGTGGTGCTGCGGGACCTGGAAGGCGTGGCGGTGTTCGAGAAGAAGTTGCAGCCGGTGTGAATCAGAGGCCACTACAGACCCCATGTGGGAGCGAGCTCGCTCGCGATGGCGGAGTGTCGATCAAGAAAGTGTTGACTGACCATCCGCTATCGCGAGCAAGCTCGCTCCCACTGGGGATTCGATTCAATTCTGGATAAGCGTTCCGTCAGTACACATCCCGCCGATACCGCCCTTGCTCGATCAGCTTCTCCACTTCCTCACGCCCCAGCACCAGGTTGAGCACGTGATCCACCCCTGACGCCATGCCCTGCAGGCTGCCGCAGACATAGATCACCGCGCCGTCGGCCAGCCATTGCTTGAGCAATGCCGCCGATTCCAGCAGGCGATCCTGGACGTAGATTTTCTTGTCCTGGTCTCGGGAGAAGGCCAGGTCCAGGCGCTCCAGATCGCCGGAGGTGACCCATTCCTGAAGCTCATCGCGACAATGGAAATCGTGTTCGCGGTTGCGTTCGCCAAACAGCAGCCAGTTGCGTTGCATGCCCTCGGCAACACGGGCCTTGAGCAAACTGCGCAGGCCGGCCAGGCCGGTTCCGTTGCCCAGCAGGATCATCGGTACGCCTTGGGGTGGCAGATGAAAGCTGCTGTTGCGTCTTATCCGCAAGCTGATTGGGCTGCCCAGCGGCGCATGTTCGGTCAGCCAGCCGGAGCCGACGCCCAGGCTGCCATCGGCGCGGCGCTCCTGGCGCACGATCAGTTCCAGCACGCCATCGGCGGGGATCGATGCGATGGAGTATTCGCGCATGCCCAGCGGTGCCAACGCCTCCACCAGTGCCTGGGCGTGCAGGCCGACCAGATGGGCGCGGTTTTCCGGCAGCTGGCGTGTCGCCAGGGCTTGTTCGAGTGTCTGCTGCAAGCCGTCGACGTGCACCCGAGCAATACCGGCGATGCCCAGCCCATCGAGGAAATGTTCAATGGCCCATGGATCATTGCGCGGCAGGATTTCCACCAGGTCACCGGCCAGCCAACTGCTCGGCCCCGGTGCGGTGAGGCCCAGCAGGTATACGCCAGACCCGCAGCTGTCGGGGTTGAGCAGGGTGCGTTGGTTCAACGTCCAATGCTCGAAACTCGGCGCCTGCCAGGCGTCCGCCGGGGCCTGGCCGGTGAGTTCCGCCAGCTGTTGTTGCCAGTGGCGCAAGGCGTAAGGATCGCCGCTGTCCACTTCCACCGGCGCGAACAGTGTCTTGCCGCCGTGTTCCGCCAGCCAGGCATGCAGGCGGCGGGCGAAGCCGCAGAAGTTTTCATATTGGCGGTCGCCCAGGCCCAGCACCGAATACTGCAAGCGCTCCAGGCTCAGCGGCTGGCCCAACACCTTGCGCTCGAAACCCCGGACACTGTCGGGGCCTTCGCCATCGCCAAAGGTACTGACCACGAACAAGGCGCGAGTGGAGCTGTTCAAATCCTGCTCGCTGACGCCGGCCAATGGCCGGACCTTCACCGGCAGGCCGGCGGCCTGGAGCTGGCCGGCGGTCTGCCAGGCCAGTTGCTCGGCGAAACCGCTCTGGCTGGCGAAACCGATCAGCCACGCCGGGGCGTCACCAGGGGTTTGGGTCAGCGCCTGGCGGGCCTTTTGGACCTGGCGCTTCTTGCGTCGACGATCGAGATACAACAGCCAGCCAGTGATGAAAAACAGCGGCATGGCCAGCGCGGCGACGGTCACCAGGATCCGGCCGACCAGGCCGAAGTAGCTGCCGACATGGAGGGCGTAGATGCTGGTCAGCAATTGCGCCTTGAAGCTTTTGTCGCTGTAGCGGCTGTGACGGCTGACGACGCCGGTGGCCGGGTCGAGGATAAGCTGGTTCAGCGCCCGGTCATGGGGGGAGTTTTTCAGCAGGTAGAACACGGTCGCCGGTTGTCCCGCTACCGGCGGCATGCGCACGTTATAGGCGGACAGGTCGGGGCCGGCGGCGCTGTAGATGCTGCTCCACATGGCGCGGTAGTCGGCGATCGGCGCCGGGCCACCGGGTGCGGGGCCGCGCTTGCGCACGCGCTCATCCTTGGGCGAATCGGAAAGCAGGCGGGTTACGCCTTTGTTGTACCACTCGTAGGACCAGGTCAGCCCGGTCAAGGCGGCCAGCAGGTAGAACACCAGGCACCAGGTGCCCGCGACGGAGTGCAGGTCCCAATTGAAACTGCGGCCTTTTTTCGCCCAATCGAGGGTCAGCCAGGCGCGCCAGTTTTTCCATTGGCTCGGCCAGCGCAGGTAAAGCCCGGACAGGCAGAAAAACACCAGGATCAGCGTGCACGCGCCGGTGATCTGCCGGCCTACGTCGTCCAGGGTGAGGACGCGGTGCAGACGGAGCATCAGACCAAAGAAGTCCTGCCCCACCACATCCCCCATGAATTGCGCGTTGTAGGGATTGAAGTAGCGCATCGGGCCACGCTTTTCCCCGGGCGAGGCGGTGAAAACCGCCCGTGCGGCGTTGCCGCTGTCGGTCTCTACCCAGAGCATGCTGACGGTCTTGCCGGACGCGGCTTCGATCTGTTCCACCAGTTCGGCAGGCGGCAATACGCCGGCCGGTTGCTTTTCAACCGTCAGCACCTGTGGGTTCAGCGCGCGCAGGATCTCGTCCTGAAACGACACCATCGCACCGGTAATGCCCATCAATGCCAGGACCAGCCCGGCGCTGATGCCAAAGAACCAGTGCAACTGGAACAGGGTTTTCTTCAACACGTCGCCCGCCTTGTTCGTTCAATACTGTTTGTCACGGCGTGCATTATGCCGTGTGTTATCGAGAACCATTCATAAACACACCTGAAAGCCCCGATCATTTGCATGAGCGGGGCTTTTTGCCCGGTGCCGGTCCGTGATGGCCGGGGGCTCAGTCCCGTGGGAGCGAGCTAGCCCCCACAAGTACATTGCCTGACCATCGGCATCGGGTTTTCGCCTTTAGAAGTGGAAGTTGGTACTCAACAACGCGGTACGCCCGGCCGCCTGGTTGGCGAAGTGGGTCGAGAAAGCCTTGTCGTAGTAAGTCTCGTCCGTCAGGTTCTGCACGTTGAGTTGCAGGTCCAGGTTTTTGCTGACCTTGTAGCTGGCCATGGCGTCGTAACGCACGTAGGAATCGACCATCGTAGTGTTCGCCACGCTGCCAAATACATCGTCCACATAGAAGGCACCGCCACCGATGGTCAGCTTTGGCGTGAGGGCATAGGTGGTCCAGACGCTGGCGCTGTTCTTCGGTGTGTTGGGCAATTGATTGCCATCGGTAACACTCAACGGCCCGCCATCGACCTGTTCGCTGTCCAGGTAGCTATAGCCGGCGAATACTTGCCACTTTTCCGTGAGCTTGCCGCTGGCTGACAGTTCGAGGCCGTCGACGCGGGTCTTGCCGGCGTTTTCATAGGTGGTGGTGTCGACCTGGACCCGGGCGTTTTCCTTCTCGGTGCGGAAGATCGCGGCCGTCAGTGACAGGCGACTGTCGAGCAAGTCCCACTTGGTGCCGATTTCGTAGTTCTTGGTGGTTTCCGGCTCCATGTCGCTGGCGAGCAGGTTGCCGCTGCGGTCCGGCGTGCCACCCAGCGGGTTGCCTTCCTGACCTTCACCGACCGTGTTGCCCGGCGGCGTGGCCGAGGTGGCGTAGGACGCATAGATGCTGCCGTTGTCCGCCGGTTTCCAGACCAGGCCGAACTGGCCGGTAACGAACTCGCTGGTGTCATCACCCTTGGAAGTGGTGGTGCCGGCGGCATTGTAGGTTTTGTATTTCGTGTCGAAGTGGTCGTAACGCAAGCCCATGTTCACCAGCCATTGCGGTGACAGCTCCAAAGTGTCGAACACGTAAAGCGCACGGGTGACGCTGGTGGTGTCGGTGCCGGCGTAGTTGCGGGAAATCGCGCCGTTCCAGGGATCGTTCGGGTTTGGATTGGACAGCGACGTGCAGTTGTTCCCGCTTGGCGAGCCGACTGTCGCCGGGGTGCAGTTGGTGTTCGCGGCGGCGGTGCCCGGCACGGTGTCGGTGTTGACGTTGTACGAGGATTTCTCGCCGGTTTCGCGGCTCAGTTCGACGCCTGTGGAGAAGCTGTTCTTGAATCCTGCGACGTAAAAATCGCCAAACAGATCGGTCTGGTTGGTGGTGGTGTCGACATTGCTGACGCGGGTGTTGGCCCGGCGCCAGACCGTACCATTGTTGACGTTGCCCTTGCTGTCGTCGGGCTGGGTCAGGATGTAGTCCTGCATGCTGGAGCCGTGGCGCAGGGTGTTCTTGACCGTCAGTGCATCGCTCAGGTCGTGCTCGATGGCGATGGTCGCCGTGTCGACGCGAGTCTTGCGGAAGTCGCGGTCGGTGAGGCCGTAGAAGTTACTGCTGTCGCCGCCGGCGTAGGGCTTGTCGGGGTTGGCCTTGGTGCGATCGGCCGTACGACCCGAGGCGGGCACGGTGTAGGGAATGCCCGAATCCGGCAGGTCGTTGCTTTCCAGGTGGTAGTAATCGAGGTTGACCCGGGTATCGGTGCCCAGGCCGAACGCCAGCGATGGCGCGACGCCCCAGCGGTCGTAGTTGACCTTGTCACGACCGGCGACGTTGCTTTCATGGCTCATCAGGTTGAGACGGCCGGCGGCGCTGTCGCTGAACTGGTAATTGCCGTCCAGTGTGTAGCGCTGGGTCTGGTCCGAACCCCAGGTGAAACCGCCGTCGAAGGAGTCGCCCAGATGCGCTTTCTTGCTCACCAGGTTGATGGTGCCGCCGGCGGCGCCACGGCCACCGATGGCGGAGTTGGGGCCCTTGCTGACCTCGATGGACTCGACCGCGAAGATCTCCCGGCTCTGGGAACCGGTGTCACGCACGTTATCCAGGTAAGTGTCGCCCTGGGCATCGAAGCCACGGATGAAGGGGCGGTCGCCCTGGGGGTTGCCGCCTTCACCCGCGCCGAAAGTAATGCCGGGCACGGTGCGCAGCGCGTCTTGCATGTTGAGCGCGCCGGTGTCCTTGAGCACTTGCTGGGGGATGACCGTCACCGAGCGTGGCGTGTCGACCAGCGGCGCGGTGTATTTCGAGGACGAGGCTTTCTCGACCTGATAGGACGTCGTGTCCTGGGCTTCGCCGGTGATACTGGTGGCATCCAGGGAAATGGCATTGCGCGGGGCTTTTTCTTCGGTATTTTCTGCCGCCTGGGCCATCTGCGCCACGGAGGTAGCACTGAGCGCGACGCCGATGGCGGAAGCCAGTAAACGAGGTGAATGGGCCGGTGATTGTAGTTGTTGACGCGACATGAACAGTGCCTTCCCCAAGGTTTGAGGCCGCGGAATATAGGGGAAACAGGTATTTGTATCAATTGCGAAATATTGCTATTTGAGAGGAATTTACATTCTTTACAATTTGCCCTTACGGTTTCCGTCGAGTGGTGCGTTGTGCGGGGTTGTGCACAGCCAATAAGAATCACTACCATTGGCGCCCCTCTATCGACAGGTCCGAATGCCATGTTGTTGCACATCCCCGGTGTGTTTAGCGCCGAAGAAGCGCAGCGTATTCGTGAAGCGCTGGAGCAGGCCGAATGGGAGGACGGCAAGGTCACCGCCGGTTATCAATCGGCCAAGGCCAAGCACAACCTGCAACTGCCCGAGGGCCATCCCCTGGCCAAGGAGATCGGCGCGGCCATGCTTGAACGGCTGTGGAAAAACCCGTTGTTCATGTCGGCGGCCCTGCCGCACAAGGTGTTCCCGCCATTGGTGAACTGCTACAGCGCTGGCGGCAGCTTCGATTTCCACATCGACAATGCCGTGCGCCAGCCCAAGGGCAGTGCCGAGCGGGTGCGCACCGACCTGTCGGCGACGCTATTTTTCAGCGACCCGCAGGACTACGACGGCGGTGAGCTGGAAATCCAGGACACCTACGGCACCCAGCGGGTCAAGCTGCCGGCCGGCGACATGGTGTTGTATCCGGGGACCAGCCTGCACAAGGTCAACGCCGTCACCCGGGGCACGCGCTACGCCTCGTTTTTCTGGACACAAAGCCTGGTGCGCGAAGACAGCCAGCGGGCGCTGCTGTTCGAGATGGACGGCGCGATCCAGCAATTGACCCGGGACGTACCCGACCACCCTTCGTTGATCCGCCTGACCGGCACCTATCACAACCTGTTGCGCCGCTGGGTCGAGGTGTAAGTGGCGGATTTTCGTCTGCGCCGAGAAGAGGTGCTCGACGGCGAAAGCCTCAAAGCCATGCTCAAGGACAGCCCGGCGCGCGCGGCCCAGGCGATTCTCATCGCTGCTGGCGCTGGCGTGCTGGAGGCCCAGGCGCTGCTTGGGCAAATTCTGTTGGATGGGCAGGGCATCGAACAGGACAAACCCCTGGCCCTGCGCTGGTTCGACATCGCCGCCCAACGCGGGCACTTGATGGCGCGCAACATGCTGGGCCGTTGCCATGAGCATGGTTGGGGCTGTGTTGCCGATCCTGCAGTCGCTGCCGCCCATTATCGACAGGCCGCCGAGGCAGGGCTGGATTGGGCGATGTACAACTACGCCAACCTGTTGGCGACCGGGCGTGGGGTTACTGAAGATCAGCCGCATGCGTTGGCCCTGTACCGCCGCGCCGCCGAATTGGGCCACGCCAAGTCAATGAACCTGCTGGGGCGTTATCTGGAGGACGGGCGCTGTTGCCCGGCGGATCCAGTTGCGGCGGCCGAGTGGTATCGGCGTTCGGCCGAAGCTGGAGATTTCCGAGGCCAGTTCAGCCATGCGGCGGTGCTGGCGCAAGAAGGTCGCATCGACGAGTCACTGACTTGGCTGCGCGAGGCGCTGGCGGGTGGGAATGTGAGTTTCCTTCGCGTGAGCAGTGAGGCGTTGCGGGATGCTCTGCATCCGGAAGTTCGTGCCATGGCTTGTGCTTATCGGCAGCGGCTTTTTCAAGTGACGGACACCAACAATTCGTAATTGAGCCTGCCGCTAACCCTATGTCTTTCTAAATAGTGTTGTCCATAAACATATTTCGAGTTTTATAACTTCAGGATTTGTCGGGCCGACAGTTTTGCGCTTCGGCGCGCTCGGCTGTCTTGTTTGTTAATACTTGAGGTGTTGTGGCGTGTCGCAGATATATCCTAGAGTCTTTTTGCGCGCTTTTATAAGTGTGCGCAATAACACTGGATAGTCTAATGACAGGAAGTTAAAGATGGAAATCGAGTTGGATGACAGGATAGTCAAGGCGGCCGCGGAGGCGCCTGAGGTGTTTGTGAAAGCGTCTTTCGGTGAGGGCGGAGGAAATAACAGGCAACCGGGAATACAGCTAACCAAGGAACAGATCATTAGCCTGAAAAAATATGAAGTGCTGGGTTTATCGCTTCCTGTTCGTTTACAAGATGTGGAAGTGTATTTGAATTATGGCGCGGGTGACGTGGGCGGACTGGGGCTCAAGGCGGTTGACTTTCAGAGGACATTCGCCATCACGTATGATCATGCCAAACGTTGGTCACCTTTACGTGAGCGTATCATGCAGACGGGAAATCAACTGAGCAACTTCTCGGAAACATTCACCAAATACGGCAAGCGAATAGTTGCAGTCTATGAGTATCTTGACGCTTCGGAGTATTTGAAGAAGCATAAAATCAAAACAGTCGAAGAGTATTTCGAGCTCATGCGCACGCTGCCCGATCTCCCGGACCTGACGGTAGAAAAGGGGGACATTGAGGAGATACAAGATTTTCTTAAGAATATGTTGCTCGAAGTCCAAAAAAATCATAAGAATGCCGAAGAAGTGAGGTTCCAGCTTGATAAGTTTGGCATCGATATGCGCGAGACCGTGCTGCCGGCGGTCAAGTTGCGATTGAAAGCTGTCAGCGACAATACCTATAAGCAGGATATTGAAGTCATTCAGAAAGTAATTGATCAGCGTGCCGCTAGTATTGACGAGCTTAATCAGCAGTATGCCAATATGGTTAAAGAGGCGATTGGCGCCGCCGCGACCTTGAATATTGGCGGATTGATAATGGGTATCTATCAGGGCGTCAAGGCTGAAGAGTTGCGCAAAGAACGAAATCGGTTAAAGAACGAACAGGATGGCGATATTCAGAAGCTGTCGAGTAAAAGTCAGACGCTAGCTTCATTGAATCGTGTGCGAGGGGATCTTCAAAACCTAAGTGCTGTAACGATTGAGGCGGAGGCGGCGACGCGCAACCTCATGTTGGTGTGGAACTCGTTAAGCAACTTTATAGAATCGTCATCGGAACATGTCGAAAAAATAGAAAACGCCGTCAGGCTGAGAATGTTCATTACCCAGATCGAGTTGGTGGTTTCGCCTTGGGAGAATGAGATTCAACACCGTTCCGATGCGCTGCTGGCGATTTTTGATGAGGCCGAGAAGGAATATCAGGCCGGTAACTTAATTAAACCAAGGATGGCGAGAATGTCCTATATGTCGAATGAATCGTATTACCCACAACTGAATGTCAGTGCATTGTTAGGCTCTAACGAGGGCATGCAGAGCTCTAGGACGCAGGCGCAGTTACTTTTAGAGTTTCACAATTATTTGCCCGATGTGGTAGCAACAATGACGGGTTTGGCATCCGTAGCAAATGTCGAGACGGCAGAACTTTGCAAGCGCGCGCAGACGACAATTTTCAATCTGGAGCAAACGGCAAAAAAACTTGAAACCTATAAAGCTAAAATGGACCGATTTGATGAGGAAGATAAGGAGGATTTTCGCTCGGAGATTGAATTTGAAGTTGATAAGTTAAATAAATTGATCAGTCTAGAGGCCAAGGAATTGGGTGGAATCCAGCTGAGCCTGAGCACTCACTATGACAGGTCGGCATCGAAAGAATGGGTGCTTGTACTGGAACAAGATCGAGCCTATGCAGAGGAGCAAAAAGCTAATGCGCAAGCCAAGCGTATCGAGCTAGATGAGCAGGCCAAGTCAGTTTCCGAAGCGATAGAGACGATCAGGAAAAATGGCGTCGAAAAAATTGGCCAGGAGGCGCAGCTGACAGTGGAAAACTTGGCGGCGATGGGAATGGCGCCACCTCAGGTACAAGTCGCACTGCTGGCGATGGACACACTGAAAAAACTGGTCGCTGGTATTGGCGAAACGATTTCCTATCTGAGTATGGTTGCTGGTTACAACACGCTCAAGGAAAGAGTCCGTCAGCTGCGTATCGATATCGACGTGCAGGACAAGGACATCGCCGTCATACGAGGGAAAATAGAGTTGGTCAAAAGCCTGGATAGCTTGGATGGTTTTCGCTTGGACTATGTCAAGGAGTTCGCAAACATCGCTGGCGCCTATGAGAGGTTCGCAAAGGTTTTTGCTCGTGAAGAATCGCCGTCTATTGAAGAAGATATCCAGAAGGTTCTCTCCACTGTTCCCGGCGTCATTCAATATCTGCGCCCCCTTTCCGGCCAAAGGCTGATTTGAGGTGGTTTCGGCGTGAGCCAAGAATGTTAGTTGATAGAACGTTGGCGGCCCGAGAGGCCGCCATCATCAAGGCATATCATGAACTCATTACAAAGTAGTTTTACCGAGACTCAGCGCAGGACTCTAGATCGCCGCATATATTTTCTCGATACGCTGCGCTCGGTCTTTGACAAGATTCCGGTCGTCTTGGAGCGACGTCGCATAGCTGGCCATCAGCCTGCTACGTTGGCTATGGATACACGTTTGAACAATGCGTACTTCCATGCGAAGTATCTTTCGGCATTGGAGCAAGACGTTAATGCAATCAGGGTGTCCTGCGGCGCCCATACGGAGGAACTGAGATCTTTCACCCAGGAGGCGCTGGATATCACGGCGCAGACCTCAAGGCGGCAGCTGCTCGCCGAGCTGGATTTTCGACAGTTCAGTTTTTCCCGTTCCGAGCGCTGGACGATAAGGCCACCGAAGAACATCGGGGACCTGGTCCATGAGTTTTACGCTCGCTTCATTACCGTCAGGAGCTCAATCAGACAGCTGGCGTTCAAGTTCACCGAGCTGAACAATGAGTCGTTTGGTGTGAACGCGGTATTTACCAGCGCCATGGATCAACGGTCCTGCCATTGTCATGCTCAACCGACGCTAGCGCAGGCGTTGTTCCAAGAGGTCGATACCACACCGCCCTGGGACATTGTTTATTCCTCCCCGGATGCCTCGGTCAGGGCTGCGGAGTACAAGGCTGATATCGCATCCTTGTCCGGTGCTTTCGTCAATTTGAATTCACACATGAGCTTGCTGGCCCAAGCGCTGTTCCAGCGGATGCACAGCGTAGTGGAGGAACTCGACCGAGCGATTCCCTCGCGTACCTTGGGAGAGCTGAATTTGAAATTGGATACGGCGATAACGACGCTCGACCATTGCTTGACTGAGTTGAAGGATTTTGAAACCTGGCTGCGAAAATAAAAAAAGGTCCATGATTGCATGGACCTTCTCTTTAGCCGTCGGGGTTACACGTAAAACGACTTCAACGGCGGAAACCCATTGAACTCCACCGCGCTGTAGCTGGTGGTATAGGCCCCGGTCGACAACCAATAGAGGCGATCACCGATTGCCAGGTTCAACGGCAAGCCGTACTTGTAGTTCTCATACATGATGTCGGCGCTGTCGCAGGTCGGGCCGGCGATCACTACTTCTTCCATCTCGCCTTTTTTCTCGGTCCAGATCGGGAACTTGATGGCTTCGTCCATGGTTTCGATCAGGCCGGAGAACTTGCCCACGTCCGTGTACACCCAGCGCTCGACGGCGGTACGGGACTTGCGCGCCACCAGCACCACTTCGCTGACCAGGATACCGGCGTTTGCAATCAACGAACGGCCCGGCTCCAGGATGATTTCCGGCAGGTCGTCACCGAAGTCTTCCTTGAGGAAACGGATGATTTCCTCGGCGTAGGTTTCCAGGCTGTTGGTACGAGTGATGTAGTTGGCCGGGAAGCCGCCGCCCATATTGATCAGCTTCAAGACGATGCCGTCTTCTTCCTTCAGGCGCTCGAAGATCACCTTGACCTTGGCGATAGCCGCGTCCCAGACGCTGATGTCGCGCTGTTGCGAGCCAACGTGGAACGAGATGCCGTACGGCACCAGGCCCAGGTCGCGGGCGAGGATCAGCAGGTCCATGGCCATGTCGGTCTGGCAGCCGAACTTGCGCGACAATGGCCAGTCAGCGGTGGTCGAGCCTTCAGTGAGGATCCGCACATACACCTTGGAGCCCGGCGCGGCCTTGGCGATGTTGCGCAGGTCGGCTTCGGAGTCAGTGGCGTACAGGCGCACGCCCTTGTCATAGAAGTAGCGGATGTCTCGGGATTTCTTGATGGTGTTGCCGTAGCTGATCTGCTCCGGGCCGACGCCACGGCTCAGGACCTTGTCCAGCTCGTAGATCGAAGCGATGTCGAAGTTCGAGCCTTTTTCCTTGAGCAGGTCGATGATTTCCACCGCCGGGTTGGCCTTGACGGCATAGTAGACCTTGGCGAATTCGAAACCGGCGCGCAGGTCGTCATAGGCCTGGGCGATCATCGCGGTGTCGATCACCACGAACGGGGTTTCCTGCTTGTCGGCGAACGCCTTCATTTTCTGAAAGGTTTCGCGCGCGAAATAATCTTCGACCTGGATCGACATACTTGGGACTCCTACTGGCAAACATCAGAATCAATGGGTTTGAGGGCAAGCTGCCCCCGCGAACGTCCTCCGTATCCCCACTTTGGTTCGCCTACTTCCCAAGGCATGTCGCCGAAAGCAAAAAGGCCATGGGACGCTTGATTCCCTTGGCCTTGCTGTCTCGTCGTCAGTACTTGAGCCGGATGGATCGTTTCCAGCATGGACGTTCGGCGCGAACTTTAGGGCGTGAGGGACCTGAGATCAACTAAAAATGTCGCGTTTTTGCACGCATCCGTCGTGCGGTGGTCGACAGCTCATGATGTAACCGACCTGCGTGACAGATTGACGTTCCCCTCGATCGGTTTTCGAGCTTGCTCAATATGGCTTTTGCCTTTGTGGCGAGGGAGCTTGCTCCCGCTGGGGCGCGTAGCGGCCCCAAAAAAGCGATGAGCGCTTCGCACTGGAGCGCCAGCCCGGTCAAGCGGGAGCAAGCTCCCTCGCCACAAAAGCGGTCGTGGTTGGTCAGACTGAGGCAGCCTCCGCCGGCGAAACAATACTGGTCTTGCCGCCACGGGACTTGCCGGAGCTCAGGTACTCGGCAATCGATTCCTGCGTCACTTCGCCGAGGAACACCCGCTCGGCGTCCATCACCGGCAGCCACGAGCGATTGAACTCGTACATGCGTGACAACAGGATCCGCAGATGTTCGTCGTAGGCGGCGGTGGCATTGAATTCCCGCAGGTATTGGCCGCAGGTTCCGGTCTGACGGTACAGGTCGCGGCGTCTTACATACCCCAGGGCCTTATTCTCGGCACAGGTGACCACCACGTAGCGCCGGTCATGTTCGTCCATCAGTTCCAACGCCTCGGTCACCGGGGTTTGGGGGCTGACCGAGGGGGCGTTGTCCGCCGCGTCTTCGGCCTTGACCAATAGCAGGCGCTTGAGCGTGCTGTCCTGACCGACGAAATTGCTGACGAACTCATCGGCGGGATGTGCCAGCAGCGTGTCCGGGTGATCGCACTGGATCAATTTACCGGCGCGGAAGATCGCGATCTTATCCCCCAGCTTGATGGCCTCGTCGATGTCGTGGCTGACCATGATCACGGTCTTGTTCAGCGCCCGCTGCATCTCGAAGAACTCGTTCTGGATCATCTCGCGGTTGATCGGGTCGACCGCGCCGAAGGGCTCGTCCATCAGCAACAGCGGCGCATCGGCCGCCAGGGCGCGGATGACACCGATCCGTTGTTGCTGGCCGCCGGACAATTCGCGCGGGTATCGGTGCAGGTATTGCTTGGGTTCAAGCTTGATCATGCTCATCAATTCGCGGGCGCGGTCGTGGCATTTCTGCTTGTCCCAGCCCAGCAGGCGTGGGACGACGGTGATGTTTTCCTCGATGGTCATGTTCGGGAACAGACCGATCTGCTGGATCACGTAGCCAATATTGCGGCGCAGGGTCACCTCGTCCAGGCCGGTGGTGTCTTCACCATTGATCAAGACCTTGCCCGAGGTCGGCGGGATCAGCCGGTTGATCATTTTCAGCGTGGTGCTCTTGCCACAGCCCGACGGCCCGAGGAACACGCAGATCTCGCCTTCATTGACGGTCAGGTTCACCGAGTCCACGGCTTTCACATCCTTGCCGTTGCTCTTGAAGGTTTTGCTGAGGTTTTGTAATTCGATCATTTCAGTAATCCTTTCGGAGTCAACGAGCGTTGCAGCCATTGCAAAAGCAGGTCGGCGAAGATGGCCAGGAGGCTGACCAGCAAGGCGCCGACGATCAGCATCGACATATCGCTGCGGCTGATGGAAGCGAGGATGAGCACCCCCAGGCCACCGGCGCCGATGGTGGCGGCGATGGTCATGACGCCGATGTTCATGACCACGGCGGTGCGCACGCCGGCCAGGATCACCGGCACGGCGATGGGAAGTTCGACCATGCGCAGGCGCTGGCCGAAGGTCATGCCGATGCCGCGGGCGGCTTCGCGAATACCGGGTTCGACCCCGGTCAGGGCCAGGTAGGTGTTGCGCATGATCGGCAACAGTGAGTAAAGAAACACCGCGGTGATCGCCGGCATCGGCCCCAGGCCTTGGCCGAACTTGGAATAGAACGGCAGCAGCAGCCCGAACAGGGCAATCGACGGAATCGTCAGCAGCACCGTGGCGCTGGCCTGCAACGGGCCGGCGAGCGCCGGGAAGCGGGTCATGAAAATGCCCAGCGGCACGCCGATCACGATTGCCAGGGTCACGGCGATGCCCACCAGGGTGATGTGCTGCCAGGTCAGGTGCAGCACCAGCGGCCAGTCCAGATGGGAAAAGGCGTCAAGAAAATCCATGGCTTTTCCTCCAGGTCATTGGGTTGAGAGCAGCGAATGCTGACGCAGGAAATCGGCGGCAACGGCGGAAGGGCTTTCATGATCCACGTCCACGCGGGCATTGAGCTGGCGCATGGTTTCGTCGTCGAACAGTTCGGCCAGGGGCTTGAGTTGCGCGGCCAGTTGAGGGTGCGCGTCAAGGAATGCCTGGCGTACCACCGGCGCGGCGGTGTAGTCGGGGAAGTAATGCTTGTCGTCTTCCAGCAGCTTCAGTTTGAAGGCATTCAGGCGCCCGTCGGTGGTGTACACCAAACCGGCGAAAACCTGGCTGTTGCGCAGCGCCGTGTAGACCAGGCCCGCGTCCATCTGGCGGATGTTCCTGCGGGTCAGGTTCATACCGTACTGCTTGACCATGCCGGCCAGGCCGTCGGAACGGTTGGCGAACTCGGTGTCCAGGGCAACCAGATGGTTCTCGTCGGCCTCGGCCTGCAACACCGCGTTCAACTGGCTGATGGAATTGATCTGCGGGTACTTCTTCGCGACTTTTTCAGGAAGGGCCAAGGCGTAGGTGTTGCTGAATTTCGACGGAGCAAGCCAGACCAGGCCTTTTTTCGCGTCGAGTTCTTTCACTCGAGCGTAGGATTGGGCGCTGTCGAGTTTTTCGGTGACATGGTTGTAGGCCACCAACGACACGCCGGTGTACTCCCAAAGCAAATCCAATTGCCCGGATTCCTGGGCGCTACGGGCCAGGTTGCTTCCCAGGCCGCCGGTGACTTGCGCGTCGTAACCTTTGTCACGCAGGTATTGCGCGGTGATTTCCGCCAGCAATGTCTGCTCGGTGAATACCCGGGCGCCGAGGCGGATCAGCGGTTTTTCAGCGGCTTGGGCAAACCCTGCGAACAGCAGCAGGCACCCCAGAATCAAGCTCATCTTCTTCATAACGTTTCCTTTATCCAGCCAGGCTCAGGACGGTCGTAGACCGCGTTCCAGCCAGAGGCGGCTGGCCAGTGTCACCAGCCCGTCGAGCAGCAAAGCGAGCAGGGCGGTGCAGGCTGCGCCGAGCAGCAATTGCGGCTGGTTGTTCAAGGCGATGCCGGGGAAGATCAGGCTGCCAAGGCTGTTGGCGCCGATCAGGAACGCCAGGGGCGCGGTGCCGACGTTGATCGCCAGGGCCACGCGCACCCCGCCGACTATG
The DNA here is from genome assembly GCF_052660185.1 of Pseudomonas sp. E102. NCBI lineage: Bacteria > Pseudomonadati > Pseudomonadota > Gammaproteobacteria > Pseudomonadales > Pseudomonadaceae > Pseudomonas > Pseudomonas sp. E102. Next base: position 4,021,216 of record NZ_CP084025.1, on the reverse strand, counting down.
ATTGGCACGGCGTTGGGCAATTCGACTTTCCACAACACCTGGCGCGCAGTCATGCCGATGCCGATAGCGGCTTCCTTGAGGGAACCCTGAACGTTTTTCAGGCCTTCATAGGTGTTGCGCACGATGGGCAATAGTGAGGCGAGGAAGAGGGCGAAGATGGCGGGCCCGTTGCCGATGCCCAGGACGCCTAGGGCGATGGCCAATACGGCCAGGGGGGCACGGTGTTGCCGATGTTGAACACTTGCATGAAGCGTTCGGCACGCCCGACCATGCCGGGGCGGCTGAGGAGTATGCCGGCTGGGATGCCGACTATCAGGGCCGCAAACATGGATGCCAATACAAGCATCAGGTGCGCTTGCAGGTAAAACAGCAGATCGTCGCGGTAGCGTTGGATCGTATCGATGCCAATCCAGTGGACCAACAGGGCCAGGAGTGCGACGACGAACGCAGCCCCTGTCAGCCCTTTGCCATAGCGGATAGCCACAGGCGGACTCCTTTTTCTTTTAGTCGGCGCACGCTTTGCTCGGGCGGCAAACCATCATGGGATGCCGGGAAAACGTTCGCGAGAAGCAGCTCTTTTCGAGGCGGGTCAAAGGACCGTCGAAGCGAGCCATGGGCGCAGCCTCGTCAGGCTAACTTGCTGATTTTGCAGGCCCCGACGGTTGCTCATATCAGGGTTGTGGACGGCTCCACGCGGCAAAAGGTTCCCATGCTGGGCAGCATTTGGCCACCCTCGATGTGCTCAACGGTTCGGTTCCTGGCCCAAGTTGAGCTATAATCGCCGCCCTTTTTTGAATCACCTGCCAGGCGATTTCCCATGACCAAACAGGCCGCCGAAGTCGCGAAACGCCGCACTTTCGCCATTATTTCCCACCCCGATGCCGGTAAGACCACCATCACCGAAAAGCTCTTGCTGATGGGCAAGGCGATTGCGGTGGCCGGCACGGTGAAATCCCGCAAGTCCGACCGCCATGCCACCTCTGACTGGATGGAGATGGAAAAGCAGCGGGGTATCTCCATTACCACGTCGGTCATGCAGTTCCCGTATCGCGATCACATGATCAACCTGCTCGACACCCCGGGCCACGAAGACTTCTCGGAAGACACCTACCGCACCCTGACCGCGGTGGACTCGGCCTTGATGGTTCTCGACGGCGGTAAGGGCGTCGAGCCACGGACCATCGCGCTGATGGACGTTTGCCGTCTGCGTGACACGCCGATCGTGAGCTTCATCAACAAACTCGACCGCGACATCCGCGACCCGATCGAATTGCTCGACGAGATCGAAGCCGTCCTCAAGATCAAGGCCGCGCCGATCACCTGGCCGATCGGTTGCTATCGCGACTTCAAGGGCGTGTACCACCTGGCCGACGACTACATCATCGTCTACACCCCAGGCCACGGCCATGAACGCACCGAAACCAAGATCATCCAGAAGCTCGACTCCGACGAAGCCCGCGCGCACCTGGGCGATGAGTACGAGCGTTTCGTCGAGCAACTGGAGCTGGTGCAGGGCGCCTGCCATGAGTTCAACCAACAGGAATTCATCGATGGGCAACTGACCCCGGTGTTCTTCGGGACCGCCCTGGGCAACTTCGGCGTCGACCATGTGCTCGACGCCGTGGTCGACTGGGCCCCGCGCCCGCTGCCGCGCGTTGCCAACGAGCGCACCGTGGAGCCGGTGGAAGAGAAGTTCGCAGGCTTCGTGTTCAAGATCCAGGCGAACATGGACCCCAAGCACCGCGACCGCATTGCCTTCATGCGTATCTGCTCCGGCAAATACGAAAAAGGCATGAAGATGCGCCACGTGCGCACCGGCAAGGACGTGCGTATCGGCGATGCCTTGACCTTCTTCTCCTCGGAACGCGAGCAACTGGAAGAAGCCTTCGCCGGTGACATCATCGGCCTGCACAACCACGGCACCATCCAGATCGGCGACACCTTCACCGAAGGCGAAGCCCTGGGCTTCACCGGTATCCCCCACTTCGCCCCGGAACTGTTCCGCCGCGTGCGCCTGAAGGACCCGCTCAAGTCCAAGCAGTTGCGCCAAGGTTTGCAGCAATTGGCCGAAGAAGGCGCCACCCAGGTGTTCTTCCCGGAGCGCAGCAACGACATCATCCTCGGCGCCGTCGGCGTGCTGCAGTTCGACGTCGTCGCCAGCCGCCTGAAAGAGGAATACAAGGTTGAGTGCTCCTACGAGCCGATCACCGTTTACTCCGCCCGTTGGGTCGAATGTGGCGATAAGAAAAAGCTTGAGGAATTCTCCAACAAGGCCGTGGAAAACCTTGCGCTGGATGGTGGTGGGCATTTGACCTACCTGGCGCCTACCCGGGTGAACCTGGCGCTGATGGAAGAGCGCTGGCCGGATGTGAAATTCCGCGCGACGCGGGAGCATCACTAAGCAGTAAGCGTTTAAAGCCAAAAGCTGTGGGAGCGAGCCTGCTCGCGAAAGCGATAGGTCAGCTTGCCTAGATGTTGGTTGTGCCGGCCTCTTCGCGGGCAAGCCCGCTCCCACAATGGTCTTGTGTCAGATCCTCGATCTCCCGGTCATCCATAGCCCCTGTGGGAGCGAGCCTGCTCGCGAAAGCGGTGGGTCAGGCTGCCTGGATGCTGGATGTGCCGACCTCTTCGCGAGCAGGCTCGCTCCCACACTGGGTTTTGGGTGTTAGTTGGTTTTGAAATAAGGCTTATTCGAAACCATTCTGTCGTGCGGGGGCATTTCTGGCGGTTCGGTGGCGTCTTATCTGGTGAACCGGGCAGTTCAGAACTAGATTTTCTTGAGCGCCGTCGGGCCCCGGCTTTATCCGGAAAAAGAAGGAATTGGTCATGAATAAGCTGCTACGCATGATGTTTTTGCTGAAGGTGTTGGTGATGCTGTCTCTCGGTTCAACGGTTGCCTGGGCTGAGTGCGATGAGCATGAAAAACATGCATCAAGCGGATCGGTGGCGCAGGGTGAGTTGATGCTTGCCGCGACCGATGCGGACGCAGGCGATCCGGACGATGGCGAGGATGATGATGGTTCGCCAATCCATACGCCGGATGATGAGGATCCGGAAGGCGATAGCCAGACGTAGATTTTTGACCTGAAGAAAACCCCTCCAGCCCCAACTGAGACTTAGTTGGGGCTGGAGGGGTTTTTTGTTTACTACTTGCTAATAACTTAGGCTGTCTACTGTCATCTTTGACAGTAGACAGCCCTATCCCGACGCGCATAGATTCGGCTCGACAAACGCTTCACATGTAATGTCAATACAGGGAGACGATCGTGGAGTCGTTATATTTTGCTGCCACACTTAACGTCTTAAGTGCGCTTATTCTTTGGGCCAGATATTCCTATGCCAAGCCGTCGGCATATTTTTGGAGTGGTCTCTGGATAACGAGTTTCATATCGAGTCTCATCTCAGTCGCCGTCGTTACAGGAGAGATGGAGGGGGCATTGTTTTCTTTGCTAGGCGGAGTAGCTTTAGGGTTTTTAGTTCGTTTTTATATTCCGATTATCAGTCTGTTTGGTGTCGGGCTGCTGGTGGCTAGGTTTACTGTGCCTGTGGCTATCCTGATTTTTGTAAATCAAAAAATTCAGCAAGTGGAGTTGGGGATTGTACTTTGGGGTTGTATCTATGTTATTCAGCTTATTTGTCTGCTCATCGCGGTATTTTATATGCTTTGCAGAGTGCTTGAAGACTTGCCGAGATTTACCATCAATTTTCCGAAGCGTGATGCTGCGCTGCAAAAAATAAGTATGGCCGATGGGCGGTGGAATCCGTTGATTTCCATACATGTTCCTTGTTATGCGGAACCTCCGGCTTTGGTTATTGCCACCCTAAGTGCAGTGGCGAACCTTGAGTATAATAATTTTGAGGTGTTGGTTGTTGACAATAACACAAAAGATCCTGAGCTTTGGAAGCCGGTTGAAAAATTCTGTACAAAACTAGGGCAACGATTTTGTTTTTTTCATGTCGATCCTCTCGCTGGTGCAAAGGCGGGCGCCATAAATTTTGCGCTACGTCACTCGAACGTCGACGCAGAAATTGTTTTGATTATCGATGCGGATTATATAGTGGACCCTGCGTTCATAAGGCGATATATCGCACTTTTTGAAGATGAAAAAACGGGGTTCGTGCAGACCAGTCATGACTATCGGGAGTGGCGGGGTAATCCGTTTTTATCTGGCGTTTATCATCACTATTTAATTGGCCATAAAACAGTACATCCTGCCTTGAACGAATACGGTGCCGGTTATTTGGTGGGTACGGTGTGTATGGTTAGGCGTCATTTGATTGAAGAACTCGGCGGGTGGGCAGAATGCGCGCTTACCGAGGATCTGGAGCTGGCCATGAGAATTATGGCTAAGGGATATACAGGGCATGTATTCAGCGACACATGGGGCAAAGGGCTTATACCAGAAACTCTGGACGGGATAAAAAAACAACAGTTTCGTTGGTGGGCGGGAGCCACCCAGGAGTTCAGGGTGAATTGGCGTCGATACCTTGGGCTGACTAACGAAAAAATGACGGTGGCTCAAAGAAGCTTGAGATTGTATACGACCTTTAAAGATTGTATCGGTGCGTGCGCATTTTTGGTGGATATATCATTTTTTCTCGTTTGCGTCTTTCTGGTGTCGAGTTCGCAGGTATTGCAAATACCCCATGGTTTCTTGGGTTTGATTGGGGCGGCAGTGGTTGTAAAATTTCTTGAAATATGGATCGGCGTCAGAGAACTGGGGAGCAACGAAGTGCGTGATTATTTCATGACATTGATGCTCAAAGGTGCCCTGAGATGGGTGGGTGTGAAGGCGTTCATTTTACCTTTATTTAAACTCCAGATTTCGTGGGTTAGAACGAATAAGTTCAAACAATCCGGAAATTTTCTGCGAGGGGTTAAGTCGTCTTCGGTCGAAATTTTGATAGGGCTCATTTATCTCCTGTGTGCTCTGTTTCTCGTGCCTTTTGCACATTTCGTAGAGTTTGACCTCGTGGCGTTGGTGTCCATCTGGTTTTTTATTCAAGGCGGATCGTTCTTCTGTACGCTAGTCATGGCAATCGTTAGTGAGAGCGCATTGGATCAGGAGCGACTGGAATTAGCCAAGGTGACTGATAGCGAGGTGTGAGGATCTAGCGCTTGGCGCTAAGTTGACGCGCGGCTTGTGGGGGCGAGCTTGCTCGCGATGGCGGCGTTTTTCAAGGTAGTGGTTCAGCTTGCATGGACGGGCTGCCGGCCTTGTAGTCGAGGCGCCTACAAATGCCGGCCAGCCCTTTTGATGTGCGGCGAGTTGCTAGCGTGGATCGGCGATATCCAGCGCCCGATTCGCCAGTAGCTCACTCACCTCTGTCACTTGCAGGATCCCCATCGCAACATGCCGGCGAGAACCCTCAAGATCGAACGCCAAGTCGCTGATCATGGCGTTGGCGGAGGCCAGGTTTTCGCTGAGGTTGGCGAGCAGGCTTTCAGTATCGATGCTCTCGACGACAGTGAAGAGCTGCGCTGCTGACGGGGCTTTCTTGGCTTTGGCCTGTTCCGGCTTCAAATAATAATCGAGCGCCCGCTCAGTGGCTTCGTGGAATTTTTCCGGGTCGAGGCTTGAATAGGACGAGGTGGGGTCTGATTCTGGTGGGTTGGGTGTGGCTTTGAACATGATGACGCTCCTATGGGGAATGGGAGCCGCCAAGACCTGTCGCTAAACAGGATGGTGGCGACTGCACGCAGGTTAGCGAACCGGACATAGGCACCCGGTAGACCCGAAGGTCTCCTACATACAGCCGCCATAACATAGTTGCGAGTTTGGACGCCGCAATGATGCATGGTTGCTTATGTGCCTAAGGTTCGGGTCGCTAAACCCGACCGCTGATTTTCAGCGACCCGGTAACCATAAGGTCCCGCCCCAAGGCGCACAAGCGGGCGGATTCTGGCTTAGTTGTAGGCAAAGGCGCAAGGCAACGTAGCCTCGGGACTAGGGCTCCGTGTTACTGGGTATTTGTCTGTAAGGCTCGATGCCTGCCGTTAAAGGGGCCAGGGTCTTAACACCAATCTCGGGCCAACCTGTGGTAGCAAAGCTTGCTCGCGATAGCGGTGGTCAGCCGGCATCTTTTCAGGGTGTGCCGGCGTCATCGCGAGCAGGCTCGCTCCCACATTGGTTTTGTGCCCGCCCTTGATCTCCAAGCCACCCACACTGTTTTTGTGCCACTTCTCCATTCTTGATCACCCAAACCCAGGCAATGGGAAACGGCGATCAGCACCTTTTGTAATAAGGTTTATTCAAAACTTGTCTTTACGATGGCGGCATTTCTAGCTGTTTCGGGGCGTCCTATCTTGTGTGCTACTTTGTTCAAAATTAGCTTCCCTTAAGCGCCATCGGGCTCTGCTGTATCCGGATAAAGAAGGAATTGGGCTATGAATAAGCTGCTGCGCATGATGTTTTTGCTGAAAGTTTTGGTGGTGCTTTCCCTCGGCTCAACGGCTGCGTGGGCCGAGTGCGATGAGCATGAGAAACACGCCTCGAGCGGTTCGGTGGTGCAAGGCGAGATGATGCTGGCCGCGACCGATGCGGACGCAGGCGATCCGGACGATGGCGAGGATGATGATGGTTCGCCAATCGATACACCGGATAGCGATGAAGATGCAGAGGGCGATAGCCAGACGTAGATATCCGACATAAAAAACCTCCAGCCCTGGTCGGACTGGAGGTTTTTTTATTGCCCGTGGCGAGGGAGCTTGCTCCCGCTGGGGCGCGTAGCGGCCCTTTTTGGGACTGCTGCGCAGTCCAGCGGGAGCAAGCTCCCTCGCCACAAGTGCTTTTCTGCCTTAAGTGCTTTGCTGCCTTTTAGCCTTTTAGCCTTTTAGCCTTTTAGTCTCACGCCGCACCGTCGAGGAACCGCTCGGCGTAGTGACACGCCACCAACCGGTTATCCAACGGCCGCAACGCCGGTTCTTCGGTCTTGCAGCGCTCGGTCGCGTACGGGCAGCGCTTGTGGAAGGCGCAGCCGGACGGCGGGTTCAACGGGTTGGGCAGTTCGCCGACGATCTTGATCTTCGGCTTGTTCGGGTCCGGGTGGATGGTCGGGGTGGCCGACAGCAGCGCCTGGGTGTATGGGTGCAGCGGGCGGCTGTAGATCGACTCGTTGGGGCCCATTTCCACTGGGCGGCCGAGGTACATCACCATCACGTCGTCAGCGACGTGCTGGACCACCGCCAGGTTGTGGGAAATGAACACGTAGGCGGTGTTGAATTCCTGTTGCAGGTCCATGAACAGGTTCAGTACCTGGGCCTGGATCGATACGTCCAGCGCCGAGGTCGGTTCGTCCGCCACCAGCACCTTGGGTTGCAGCATCATGGCGCGGGCCAGGGCGATGCGCTGGCGCTGGCCGCCGGAGAACATGTGCGGGTAGCGCTGGTAATGCTCGGGACGCAAGCCCACCTGCTTCATCATCGCCTGGACTTTCGCACGCCGCTCGGTGGCCGACAGGTTGGTGTTGATCAGCAACGGCTCGGCCAGTTGATCACCGATTTTCTGCCGCGGGTTGAGGGACGCATACGGGCTCTGGAACACCATCTGCACGTCTTTACGCAGTTGCTTGCGTTCGGCCTTGTTGGCGCCAGCCACTTCCTGACCGGCGATTTTCAAGGAGCCCGCGGACGGCTCTTCGATCAGCGTCAGAGCCCGGGCGAGGGTGGATTTGCCGCAACCGGATTCGCCCACCACGGCCAGGGTCTTGCCGGCCTCCAGTTCGAACGACACCCCGTTGAGGGCGCGCACAGTCGCATGGCCCTTGAACATGCCACGGGACACTTCGTAATGACGGGTCAGGTCACGGGCGGTAAGTACGACGGCCATCACGCCACCTCCTGGTTCAACGGGTAGAAGCAGCGGGCGAGGCTGTTGGTTTTCGGATCGAGAGCAGGGCGCTCCTGGCGACAGTTGTCGCGCACATACGGGCAGCGCGGCGACAGCAGGCAGCCTTGCGGACGGTCATAGCGACCGGGAACGATACCCGGCAAGGTCGCCAGGCGCTCGGCGCCCATGCTGTGTTCCGGAATCGCCGCCAGCAGCGCTTCGCTGTATGGGTGGGCGGGAATGTCGAACAACTGAGGCACCTTGCCCACTTCCACGGCCTGGCCGGCGTACATCACGCACACGCGCTGGGCGGTTTCAGCCACGACGGCGAGGTCGTGGGTGATCAGCACCAGGCCCATGTTCTGCTCTTTTTGCAGGGCCAGCAGCAGGTCCATGATCTGCGCCTGGATGGTCACGTCCAGGGCGGTGGTCGGTTCATCGGCAATCAACAACTTCGGCTCGCCGGCAATCGCCATGGCAATTGCCACGCGCTGGCTCATGCCGCCGGACAGTTGGTGCGGGTACGCGTCCATGCGGCTCGCGGCGCCGGGAATTTCGACTTTTTCCAGCAGTTCGATGGCGCGCTTGCGGGCGGCTTTGCCGGACATCTTCAGGTGCAGGCGCAGCACTTCTTCGATCTGGAAACCGACGGTGTAGCTGGGATTGAGCGCGGTCATCGGGTCCTGGAACACCATCGCCAGGTCCTTGCCGACGATCTGCCGACGCTGGCGGTTGCTCAGCTTGAGCATGTTCTTGCCGTCGAAGTTCAGCGCGTCGGCGGTGACGATGCCTGGGTGCTCGATCAGGCCCATCAGCGCCATCATGGTCACGGATTTACCCGAACCCGATTCGCCGACGATCGCCAGGACTTCGCCTTTGTCCACGCTCAGGTCCAGGCCGTCGACCACCGGCACGGCGGTGGCGTCGCCGAAGCGGACGTTGAGATTCTTGATTTCTAGCAGTGACATGGGAATCTCCTCAGGCGGCATTTTTGAGTTTAGGGTCCAGCGCATCGCGCAGCCCGTCGCCCATCAGGTTGATTGCCAGCACGCTGAGCAAAATGGTCAAGCCAGGCAGGCTCACGACCCACCAGGCGCGTTCGATGTAGTCGCGGGCCGAAGCCAGCATGGTGCCCCATTCAGGGGTTGGCGGCTGCACGCCGAGGCCGAGGAAGCCCAGGGCGGCGGCGTCGAGGATCGCCGAGGAAAAGCTCAGCGTCGCCTGGACGATCAGCGGTGCCATGCAGTTGGGCAGCACGGTGATGAACATCAGGCGCGGCAGGCCGGCACCGGCCAGGCGGGCGGCGGTCACGTAGTCGCGGTTCAGTTCGCCCATCACGGCGGCGCGGGTCAGGCGCACGTAGGATGGCAGCGAGACGATGGCGATGGCGATCACGGTGTTGATCAGGCCTGGGCCGAGGATGGCGACGATCGCCACGGCCAGCAGCAAGGACGGCAGGGCGAGCATGATGTCCATCAGACGCATGATGGTCGGGCCGAGGATGCGCGGGAAGAACCCGGCGAACAGCCCCAGCAGGATGCCCGGGATCAACGACATCACCACCGACGACAAGCCGATCAGCAGCGACAGGCGCGAGCCCTGGATCAGGCGCGACAGCAGGTCGCGGCCCAGTTCGTCGGTGCCCAGCAGGAATTGCATCTGCCCACCTTCCAGCCAGGCCGGTGGCGTCAGCAGGAAGTCACGGTATTGCTCGCTCGGGTCATGAGGCGCGACCCACGGAGCGAAGATCGCGCAGAACACGATCAGGATCATGAACATCAGCCCGGCGACGGCGCCCTTGTTGCGGGAAAACGCTTGCCAGAATTCTTTGTAAGGGGACGGGTACAGCAGGCTTTGATCGACTGCTACCGCGGTAGTTGGAGTACTCATGGTCTTGATCTCAGCGCTGGTGACGGATACGTGGGTTGGCAAAGCCGTAGAGGATGTCCACGACGAAGTTGACCAGAATCACCAGGCAGGCGATTAACAGGATGCCGTTCTGCACCACCGGATAGTCCCGGGCGCCGATGGCTTCGATCAACCACTTGCCGATGCCCGGCCAGGAGAAGATCGTTTCGGTCAGGACCGCACCGGCCAGCAGCGTGCCCACTTGCAGGCCGACCACGGTCAGCACCGGGATCAGCGCGTTGCGCAGGCCATGCACGAACACCACGCGCGACGGCGACAGGCCCTTGGCCTTGGCGGTGCGGATGTAGTCTTCGCGCAGCACTTCGAGCATCGAAGAGCGGGTCATGCGGGCGATCACCGCCAGCGGAATGGTGCCCAGCACGATCGCCGGCAGGATCAGGTGATGCAGCGCATCGAGGAACGCGCCCGGCTCGTCGGCCAGCAGCGTGTCGATCAGCATGAAGCCGGTTTTCGGCTCGATGTCGTAGAGCAGGTCGATCCGCCCCGACACCGGCGTCCAGCCCAGGGACACCGAGAAGAACATGATCAGGATCAGGCCCCACCAGAAGATCGGCATCGAGTATCCCGCGAGGGAGACGCCCATCACCCCATGGTCGAACAGGGATCCTCGCTTGAGTGCCGCGATCACCCCAGCCAGCAGGCCCAGGATACCGGCGAACAACAGGGCGGCCATGGACAGTTCCAGGGTCGCGGGGAACAGGGAGCTGAACTCGGTCCATACGCTTTCACGGGTACGCAGCGATTCGCCGAGATCGCCCTGGGCCAGTTTGCCGATGTAGTCCAGGTATTGGGCATACAGCGGTTTGTTGAGGCCAAGGCGTTCCATTGCCTGTGCATGCATTTCGGGATCGACCCGACGTTCGCCCATCATCACTTCCACGGGGTCGCCGGGGATCATGCGAATCAACGCGAAGGTCAGCAAGGTGATGCCGAAGAACGTGGGGATCAATAATCCCAGTCGGCGGGCAATAAAACTAAACATCTTCAGGTGTACCTCATCAGCCGGTTAGGCGTGCCCTTCGAGGCATGGGGTCAAGCGTCGAAGGGCGTTTTCTTATCTACTTCACCTGGGTGGTGGCGAAGTTGTTGGTGGTGAGCGGGCTAATCACGTAGCCCTCTACGTTCTTGCGCATTGCCGTGAACATGCGGGTGTGGGCCATGCTGATCCATGGCTGGTCCTGGTTGAAGATCACCTGGGCCTGTTCATAGAGCCTGGCGCGCTCCTCGGGGTTCACTGTGGCGCGTGCCTGGTCGAGCAGCGCCTGGAATTTCTCGTTGCACCAGCGCGCGTAGTTTTCGCCGTTCTTGGCGGCTTCGCAACTGAGCATAGGCGTCAGGAAGTTATCCGGGTCGCCGTTGTCGCCCGCCCATCCGGCGGACACCATGTCGTGCTCGCCGTTTTTCGCGCGCTTGAGCATTTCGCCCCACTCCATCACGCGGATGTCGACCTTGATCCCGACTTTCGCCAGGTCGGCCTGCATCATTTGCGCGCCGAGCATCGGGTTGGGGTTGGTCGGGCCGCCGCCGTTGCGGGTGAACAAGGTAAACACGGTGCCTTCCGGCACGCCGGCTTCCTTGAGCAACTGGCGGGCCTTGTCGAGGTCGCGGGTCGGGTTCTTCAGTTCGTGATTGAAGCCCAGCAGTGTCGGCGGGTACGGGTTAACCGCCACGGTGGCGTTGCCCTTGCCGAACAGGGCGTTGACGTAGGCTTCCTTGTCGAAGGCCAGGTCGATGGCCTTGCGTACACGCACGTCGCTCATGTACTTCTTGCTGGTGTTCAGCGCGGTGTAGGAAACGGTCATCGCGTCCAGCTCGGTGACCTTCAGGTTCGGGTCTTTCTTGATGCTGGGGATGTCATCGGGTTTTGGGTACAGCGCGATCTGACATTCGTTGGTCTTGAGTTTCTGCATGCGCACGTTGTTGTCGGTGGCGATGGCCAATACCAGCGCATCGGCCGGTGGCTTGCCACGGAAGTAGTCCGGGTTGGCCTTGAAGCGAACCTGGGCATCCTTGCTGTAGCGCTGGAACACGAATGGGCCGGTGCCGATCGGCTTGCTGTTGAGGTCGCCGGCCTTGTTGGCCTTGAGCAACTGGTCGGCGTATTCAGCCGGGTAGATCGAAGAGAACGCCATGGCGATGTCGGCCAGGAACGGCGCTTCGCGACGGGTCAAGGTGAACTTGACCGTGCGCTCGTCGACTTTCTCGACGTTTTTAAGCAGTTCCTTGAAGCCCATGCTTTCAAAGTACGGGAAGCCCACGCTCGACAGTTTATGCCACGGATGATTCGGGTCCAGCTGGCGCTGAAAGCTCCAGACCACGTCGTCGGCGTTCATGTCGCGGGTCGGCTTGAAGTAATCGGTGGTGTGGAACTTGACGCCCTTGCGCAGGTGGAAGGTGTACGTCAGGCCATCGTCGCTGATGTCCCAGGACTCGGCCAAGGCCGGAATCACTTCGGTGGTGCCGGGCTTGAAATCAGCCAGGCGATTGAAAATGGTTTCCGCCACGGCATCGGCGGTGACTGCAGTCGTGTACTGGACCATGTCGAAGCCTTCCGGACTGGCTTCTGTGCAAACCACAAGGGGTTTGGCCGTGGCGCCAACGGCGACACTCAGCAGCGCGGCGGCGATGGCGGCGCGTAGGGGGTTCATGTTCATCGTCAATCCTCTGCAATCGGGTAATTGGCAAAAGACCGGGCGGGCGACCTTGTGAGTCGACCGCCCGGTGGCAGTTTAGAGAATGTTGAACGGGATGGTGGTGACCAGACGGAATTCGTTGATGCTGCCGTCGGCCTGGTTCTCGCTGGCGCGGTGAGCGGTGTAGGTCGCACGAATCGCGGTGGCCTTCAACGGACCGCTCTGCACGGCGTAGGAAGCACCGATGCCGTACTCGTAGTGATGTTCACCGTCCATGGCCTGGACGCCGTCGTAACCCTTGCCAACTACGCCTTTGTTACCGGTGTAGTGAGTGCCATCGATACCCCAGCCGCGGGCTTGGTAGACGTTGAACTTCAGGCCCGGCACGCCGTACTCGGCCATGTTCAGGCCATAGGCGATCTGGAAGGATTTCTCGTTCGGGCCGTTGAAGTCCGACAGCAGGGAGTTGGCCAGGTAGATGCCGTTGGTTTCGTGCAGGTAGTCGAAGTACTCGTCGCCATTGATTTCCTGGTACGAGAAGGTCACGGTATGAGCCTGGTGAGTCAGGCCGAACGACAGCGAGTAAGTATCGTTGTCGATATCGCCCAGCAGGGCAGAACCCGAATCGACGGTCTTATAGTAGTTCAGGCCAGTGGTCAGGCTCAGTACCGAGCTGTCGCCAAGCACGTGGCTGGCGCCGAAGTAGTACTGGTTCCACAGGTCTTCGGCCTGGGTGCCCCACAGGCTGGTGGTCAGGCTGGCGAGCGGCTGGTAAGTGATACCAGCGGTATTTACATGGTCGGCTTCAGCCGAGGAGTTACCGTATTCGGAGCGGAACTTGCGCTGGCTCTGTTCGGTACGAGGCGAGTTGCGATCGAAGGTGCCGATATCGAAAGACAGGTTCTCCAGCTCTTCGCTGTGCAGGCTCACACCTTCGAAGCTCGAAGGCAGGGCACGGTTGCCGATCACATCGACCATCGGGCTGCTGAAATTCTGGCGACCTGCAGTCAGGGTAGTGTTCGAGACACGGGCCTTGACGTTGGCCAGGCCCAGCTTGCTCCACTGGTCGACAGCATCGCCGCCACTCTCAGTCAGGGTACGGTTGTTTCCGCGGCCGCCTCGTCCTGGCTCTGGAGCGCCACCATTGGCCGATGCCAGATTCTTGCGGTCGCGCTCCAGCGCGATAGCGTTGTAGGCAGCCACTTCGGTACTGAAGCCAACAGTGCCCTCGGTGAAGCCCGAGTTGTACTTGATGATGGTGCCTTGCATCCAGTTGATGCGGCGATCAGTTGGAGCCAGGGCGCCGTTCTTCTGATACGAGAATTTTGCGCCACGCTTGAGTTGTTCGTTGGAGTACCAGTTACGGGTACTGCCCTCAAGCTTTTGCCCTTCAATAAAGCCCTTGGCTTCGGATTGAGCGCTGCTGGTCTTGACCGTCACCGGCGTAACCGCCTGGCTCTGGGACTCTGCATAGGCCGTCGCGGTGATGCTGCTGATGGCCAAGGCCAGTATCGCGGTGCTGCTCAGTTTCATCGGTAACGCTCCTTTTTCTTTCTTTTTTATGCCGTTCTTTTTTGGTGATACGGCTATTTGGTTTACAGCTCATTTGCAGCGTGCAAACGTTTGCCTGGCGCCGGATCGGCGAATTACGGCAAAACGTCTGCGTGAGGGCTTCCAGGGAAGCCCTCGCTGTGCGGCGATACGGTTATGGGTTCAGGCTGACGCCCGAGAAGACGTTGCGACCGAAGGGGCTGACTTTGAACCCTTCGACTTTGGCGCTCAGCGGCTGGTTGACCGTCGAGTGGGCAACAGGGGTGATCGGCACTTGCTGCTTGAGCAACTGCTGGGCCTGTTTGTAGAGCACGGTGCGCTTTTCGCGGTCGGTGACGATCTTGGCCTGCTTGATCAGCTTGTCGTAATCCTGGTCACACCACATGGAGTAGTTGTTGCCACCAATGGCGTCACAGCTGTATAGCGTGCCCAGCCAGTTGTCCGGGTCACCGTTGTCGCCGGTCCAGCCGATCAGGCTGATGTCGTGCTCGCCGTTCTTGGTGCGCTTGATGTACTCGCCCCATTCATAGCTGACGATCTTCACTTTCAGGCCGATTTTCGCCCAGTCGGCCTGGAGCATCTCGGCCATCAGCTTGGCGTTGGGGTTGTACGGGCGTTGCACGGGCATGGCCCAGAGGGTGATTTCGGTGCCTTCCTTGACTCCGGCGGCCTTGAGCAGCTCTTTGGCTTTTTCCGGGTTGTAAGGCGTGTCCTTGATGGTCTCGTCGTAGGACCATTGGGTCGGTGGCATGGCGTTCTGCGCCAGTTGCCCCGCGCCCTGGTACACCGCGTTGAGAATCCCTTGCTTGTTCACCGCCATGTCCAGCGCACGGCGCACTTCGACCTGGTCGAAGGGTTTGTGGCGAGTGTTATAAGCGATGTAGCCGAGGTTGAAGCCGGGCTTCTCGATCAACTGCAGCTTGGGATCGTTCTTCAAGGCGGGCACGTCGGCCGGGCGCGGATGCAGGGTGACCTGGCATTCGTTGGCCTTGAGTTTCTGCACCCGCACCGACGCATCGGTGTTGATGGAGAAGATCAGGTTTTTCAGCTTCACCCGCTCCGGTGCCCAGTACTTGTCGTTGGCGACGTAGCGAATGTTGGAGTCTTTCTGGTAGCTCTTGAACTCGAACGGCCCGGTGCCGATCGGCTTTTGGTTGATATCGCTCGGCTTGCCGCCCTTGAGCAACTGGTCGGCATATTCAGCCGACAGGATCGAGGCGAAGCTCATAGCGATGTTCTGGATGAACGCGGCGTCGACGCTGTTCAGCGTCATGACTACCGTCAGCGGCCCGGTCTTTTCTACCTTGGCGATGTTCTTGTTCAGGCTCATGCCGTTGAAGTACGGGAACTCAGTGGGGTAGGCCTTGCGGAACGGATGCTGCGGGTCAAGCATGCGGTTGAAGGTGAACAGCACGTCGTCGGCGTTGAAATCCCGGGTCGGCTTGAAGTAATCGGTGGTATGAAACTTCACCCCTTCGCGCAGGTGGAAGGTGTACTTCAAGCCGTCTTCGGAAATGTCCCAGCTTGTTGCCAGGCCCGGGACGACATTGGTCGCGCCTTTTTCAAACTCGGCCAGGCGGTTGTACAGCGGCTCGGCGGCGTCGTTATCAGTGGCGGTGGTGTATTGCGCGGTGTCGAAACCGGCGGGGCTGCCTTCGGAACAGAACACCAGGCTGCCGCCGGCGGCCTGGGCTGCGGATGTGGCGGCCAGCAGGCCGGTGCCCAGCAATGCGGATAAAACCAAGGTATGGCGCATGACGCTCCCTCTCTCGTTCGGGGTGTTTGTCAGCGAACCGGCGTCCTTCTTCGGGGACAGGTCCGGGGCGCTGGGCTCATTCCATTGCGTAAAACAGCGATGCCACAGCATTAGCAAACCGGTAGCCCGACGGTATGAGTCGTGGGCGAGGCGGTAAATGCGTAACGCCTGAAAGACATGTGGGAAAAGGCGATGCCCTCTCGGCTACCGCTGTGTGCGGTGCTTCCAAAGGCAGGCGGTTTCCTTGGGTCTTGGCGGATAGCACAACGGCGACGTTGAAAGCGCCGCCGTTGCCTATCGTTATTTGCTGACGCTGACGCCGTAGAAGGAGTTCAAGCCAAATGGGCTGATCTTGAAGTCCTGCACGTTGGCGCGCATGGGTTGATACACCGTCGAGTGAGCGATAGGTGTCATCGGCACAGCATCCTTGAGGACGTGTTGTGCCTGTTTGTAGAGGTCGGTGCGCTTGGCCTGGTCGGTGGTGCGCTTGGCTTCTTTCACGAGGCCGTCGAACTTCTTGTCACACCATTTGGAAAAGTTGTTGCCTTGCAGCGAGTCGCAGCCGAACAGCACGTTGAGCCAGTTGTCCGGGTCACCGTTGTCACCGCTCCAGCCAATGATCATGGCCTGGTTCTCGCCACCTTTGGAACGCTTGATGTACTCGCCCCATTCGTAGCTGGTGATCTTGACCTTCAGGCCGATCTTGGACCAGTCATTCTGCAGCATTTCCGCCATCAGTTTGGCGTTCGGGTTGTACGGACGCTGAACCGGCATGGCCCACAGAACGATCTCTGTGCCTTCCTTGACGCCGGCTTCCTTGAGCAGCGCCTTGGCTTTCTCTGGGTCGTATTTGGCATCTTTGATGGTGGTGTCGTAGGACCACTGGGTCGGTGGCATGGCGTTGACCGCCAGCTGGCCCGCTCCTTGGTACACAGAGTCGATGATCTGTTGCTTGTTCACGGCCATGTCCAAGGCTTGACGAACTCGCAGGTCAGCCAGTGGGTTGGGCTTGTCGTCGCCTTTGACTTTGTCCATCACGTTGTAAGCTACATAACCCAGGTTGAAACCCGCCTGGTCAGGCATCTTCAGCGCTTTGTCGTCCTTCAGGGCCTGGAGGTCGGCCGGGCGTGGGAAGAGAGTGATCTGGCACTCGTTCTTCTTCAACTTCTGGATACGCACCGACGGGTCGGTGGTGATGGCGAAGATCAGGTTGTCGATCTTCACGTCTTCAGGCTTCCAGTATTCCTTGTTGCCGGTGTAGCGGATGTTGGAATCTTTCTGGTAGCTCTTGAACACGAACGGGCCGGTGCCGACCGGCTTTTGGTTGATGTCCGGGGCCTTGCCTTCCTTGAGCAGTTGGGCGCCATATTCGGCGGACTGGATCGAGGCGAAGCTCATGGCCATGTTCTGGATGAACGCGGCGTCGACATCTTTGAGGGTGAACTTGACGGTGTGGTCGTCGACTTTATCGATCTTGGTGATGTTGGTGTCCATCCCCATGTCGGTGAAGTACGGGAATTCGGTTGGGTACGCCTTACGGAACGGGTCGTCCTTGTTGATCATGCGATTGAACGTGAACAGCACGTCGTCGGCATTGAATTCACGGGTCGGCTTGAAATACGGGGTGGTGTGGAACTTGACGCCTTCACGCAGGTGGAACGTATAGGTGAGGCCGTCTTCGGAGATGTCCCACTTGGTGGCCAGGCCAGGAATCACGGCGGTGCCGCCGCGCTCAAACTGGGTCAGGCGGTTGAACATGGTTTCTGCAGAGGCATCGAAGTCGGTTCCGGTGGTGTACTGACCGGGGTCGAAACCGGCCGGGCTGCCTTCGGAGCAGAACACCAGGTTAGTCGCGGCGGAAGCGAAAGGAGCGCTGGCTAACAAGCCTGCACCGACTAAAAACGGAATGACCGCGTGTTTAAGCATGTTGGCCTCATGATTTGTTGTCATTTTTGGATTTGAGGGCGACCTCGTGAGTCGTCCTGCGGATACTTATGCAGGCCCCATACCCAATGCAAGATCTAGAGCGGTTTCAACTCTGAAACAGTGGCACGAACGTACCTTAATGTCGCATCTTTGTAACTTTTGACGCATTTGATCGTTTGCGCAGGTTTTTTTGGGGCAAAAGGCGCCCGCTGGCGGTGCGGCGCAGGGCTGCTGCGCACCGCCATGGGGCGGGTTTTACTTGTTCAAACCCACGCCGTAGAAAGGTGTCAGGCCAAACGGGCTGAGTTTGAAATCCACCACTTCCTTGCGTATCGGCTGGAACACCGTTGAGTTGGCAATGGGTGTGATGGGCACCTGCTGCTTGAGGATTTTCTGCGCCTGCTGGTACAGCTCGATCCGTTTTTGCCGGTCGGTCGCGACCTTGGCCTGCTGGATCAACCGGTCATAGGCCGGGTCGCACCACTTGGCGTAGTTGCTGCCCTTGACCGCCGCGCAGCTATAAAGCACGCCGAGCCAGTTGTCCGGATCACCGTTGTCGCCGGTCCAGCCATAGATCATTGCGTCATGCTCGCCGTTCTTGGCGCGCTTGATGTATTCGCCCCATTCGTAGCTGACGATGTTCGCCTTGATACCAATCTTGGCCCAATCCTGCTGGATCATTTGCGCCGACATCCGCGCGTTGGGGTTGGAGGCGCGCTGCACCGTCATCGCCCATAAATCAATGGTTGTACCGGGCGCAACCCCGGCTTCCTTGAGGAGCGCCTTGGCCTTGGTCACGTCATGGGGCGCGTCCTGGATCGCAGGGTCGAACGACCATTGGGCCGGTGGCAAGGCGTTTTGCGCCAGTTGCCCAGCGCTCTGGTACACCGCTTTGATGATCGCTGGCTTGTCGATGGCCATGTCCAGCGCCTGACGGACCTTGAGCTGGTCCAGCGGCGGGTGCGTCACGTTGTAGGCCAGGAAGCCCAGGTTGAAGCCGGGCTGCTTGAGCACCTGCAGGTTCGGGTCTTGCTCCATCACTTCGATATCGGCCGGGCGCGGATAACCGCTGACCTGGCATTCGCCACGCTTGAGCTTTTGCAGGCGTACGGCGGCGTCCGGGGTGATGGAAAAAATCAGGTTGTCGAGCTTCACGTCCTCGGGTTTCCAGTACGCGGTGTTGGCGACGTAGCGGATCTGCGAGTCCTTCTGGTAACGCTTGAACACGAACGGCCCGGTGCCGACGGGTTTCTGGTTGAGGTCGCCGGCCTTGCCTTCTTTTAACAATTGCGCGGCGTATTCGGCCGATTGCACCGAGGCAAAACTCATCGCCAAATTTTGCACGAACGCGGCGTCGACGTTATTGAGGTTGAAGCGGACGGTGTGCTCGTCGACCTTCTCGACGCTCTTGATCGTGGTGTTCAGGCCCATGTCGGTGAAATACGGCGACTCGGTGGGGTAGGCCTGGCGGAACGGGTGCTGAGGGTCGAGCAGGCGCTGGAAAGTGAACAGCACGTCGTCGGCGTTGAAGTCGCGGCTCGGGGTGAAGAACTCGGTGGTATGAAATTTCACACCCTCGCGCAGGTGGAAGGTGTAGGCCAGGCCATCGGCGGATACGTCCCAGCTTGACGCCAACCCGGGCTCGACCTCGGTGCCGCCGCGCTTGAACTGGGTGAGGCGGTTGAACACGGTTTCGGCCGAGGCATCGAAGTCGGTGCCGCTGGTGTATTGGCTGGGGTCGAACCCGGCGGGGCTGGCTTCGGAGCAGTAGACCAGGGTGGTGGCGGCTTGGGCCATTGGGGCGCTGCCGATCAGGGCCAGGGCGAGCAGGAGGGGTTTGAAGGTGGTTCTGTCCATGAAATCCCTTAGGGCGTGGCGAAGGTTTTCTGAAGACTAGCGGTTGGGATGGGGGCGTAGGAAATATCCAAAAGTAAGGGCGACCCCTGAGTTTGGGCATAGCGCATTTTTTCGCCAATATTTAATTGACGCCGGAATAATGGCTATCTAGTATCGCGCCACTATTTTGATATTGCTTTCTGGGCAGAGGAGGACAAGCGTCTTCCTTGCCTTGGGGACGAGGTCGTCTCTGGCTTTTCTGCCGATGACCTCGGCACGGATGACCTCCTTAATTGCGCCGCAACGAGACCCGATCATGGACGACCGCCAATACGCCTTCCTGGCCCGCCAACCTTCCGCTGCCATGAAAAACCGCGAGCGGTTCCTCGGCATGCCCAAGCGCGGCCTGGCGTTCCTCTTGGCCAACGTCATGTTCTGGCAGCCGCTGTGGGCCCAGGCCGACGGTATCGTGGTCAGCGCGCCCGGCACCGGCTTGGACCGGGCGGGCAACGGCGTGCCCATCGTCAACATCGCCAAGCCCAATGGCAGCGGCCTGTCACACAATAAATTCAAGGATTACAACGTTGGCGGCAACGGCGTGATCCTCAACAACGCCACGTCCCGCACCCAATCCACGCAGATGGGCGGAATCATCCTCGGCAACCCGAACCTCCAGGGTTCAGCCGCCAAGACGATCCTCAACGAAGTCAACGGCGGCAATCCCAGCCAACTGCGCGGCTACACCGAAGTGGCGGGGCAATCGGCCCACGTCATCGTTGCCAACCCCTACGGCATCACCTGCAACGGCTGCGGCTTCATCAACAGCCCAAAAGTGACCTTAAGCACCGGCAAACCGGTGGTGGAAAACGGTCGGTTGGATCGCTACCAGGTGGACCAGGGCAGCGTCGCCATCGAAGGCGCGGGGCTCAACGCGAACAACGTCGACCATTTCGAAATCATCACTCGCAGCGCCAAGATCAATGCCGAAATCCAGGCCAAGAACCTGACGATCGTGGCCGGTCGCAACGACGTCAACGCCGATACCTTGAATGCCACGGCCCGTGCCGACGATGGCAGCGCCAAGCCGGAACTGGCGATCGACTCCTCGGCCCTCGGCGGGATGTATGCCGGGGCCATCAAGCTGGTCGGCACCGAGGCCGGGGTTGGGGTGAAGCTGGACGGCAAGTTGATTGCCAGTGGCGGGGATATCCAGCTCGATGCCAATGGGCATTTGAGCATGGTCGATACCTCGGCCACGGGGGCGGTTAACGTCAAGGCTACGAGTCTTGATGCGAAGGGACCGGTTTACGCCGGTACGACGTTGAATGCGCAGGCTCAAGGGGATTTGGTCAACCGGCAAACGTTGGCGGCGCGCGATGGGATTGTTTTGAATGCCGGTGGGCAGTTGAGCAACAACGGCATTATTGAAGCCGGGGTGAATGGGGATAACACGCGGAATGCTTCGGGGGATGTGAGCGTCACGGCGCAGGCGCTCAATAACAGCGGCGAGAGCATCGTTGCCAGTCGTAATTTCACGGCCAGCGTTGCGCAAATGCTGAGCAACCAGGGCGGCACCTTGAGCGCCGGGCAAACCGCCACGGTCAAAGCCGGGACGTTGGATAACCAGACCAAGGGCCGCGTGCTGAGCAATGGCGCGTTGAGCGTCAACGCCGACAAGCTGCTGAACACGCAAGGTATCGTCAGCAGCAATGGCAACCTGACGGCTGATGTCGGGCAATTGTCCAACAACGCTGGCGAACTCAGCGGCCTTAGCAACCTCACGTTGCGCGTCGCCTCGCTGGATAACGTCGCGGGCTTGGTGGCGGCGGGTCAGTCCTTGGACATCAGCGCCAGCGGTCAGATAAACAACCAGGGCGGCCTGATCAACGCGTCGGGTGCGATGTTGTTGAACAACCTCAAAGACGTGAACAACCAGAACGGCGAAATTTCCAGCCAGCAAGCGTTCACACTGGCGGCACAGAATCTGGACAACAGCGGCGGCAAGTTGCTGAGCAACCAAGGCCTGGTGCTCAGCATTGCCCAAGTTTTGAATAACGTCCGGGGGGCGATCTCGGCGGCCTCGGTGAACAGTCGCAGCAACAGCCTGGACAACAGCGATGGCCTGATCAGCAGCCGTGGCCGACTCGACCTGACTGCCGACGCCTTGCTCGACAACCAGCGTGGCTCGCTGATCGCCGACGGCGCGCTGCTATTGGCTGCCGATCGCCTGGACAACCGTATCGGGGAAATCGTCGGCAAGACCGGGCTCAATGCCACCGTCAACACTGTGGATAACCGTCAAGGTACGCTTATCAGCACCGATGCCCTGAAGCTCACTGCGACCAGCCTCGACAATCGCCAGGCCGGCTTGATCGGCTCGACCAACGCGCTGGATCTCGATGTCGACGACCTCGACAACCGTGGCGGCGAGCTGTCGAGCAGCGCAGACGTCACGCTGGTTAGCCAGAACCTCGACAACAGCGATGGCGGCCAGGTGTTCGCCGGGCAAACGCTGAAGCTGACGGTCGATAAACTGCTCAACCGCACCAAAGGCCTGCTCAGTGCCAAGGCTGGACTTGATCTGGACGGCGGCTCCCTCGACAGCAGTGGCGGCTACCTGATCAGCCAGCAGAACCAGCGCATCAACCTGAGCCGCGACCTGCTCAACAACCAAGGCCAGCTCAGCAGCGAAGGTTCGCTGGATGTCACCGCCGCCAACCTGACCAACACCGGTGGCAGCCTGTCCAGCGCCAAGGACCTGACCGTGCATAGTCTGGGGGGGCTCGACAACCAGGGCGGCGAACTGGTCACCGACGGCGCTCTGCTGCTCACCAGCGCCGCGCTGGACAATCGCCAGCAGGGCCGCATCAGCGCCAAAGGCGCGGTGGACGTCACCACCGGTGCTTTCGATAACAGCCAGAATGGCCGCCTCAACAGCGCCAGCACGTTGAACCTCGTCGCGGGCCAAGTCACCAACTAGGGCGGCGCAAGCATCGGCAGCCAAGGCGCGCTGACGGCGTCGGTTACCGGTCTGGACCAGCAGGGCGGCACGCTGTTCAGCAATACCACGTTAAGCCTGGACATGAACAACGGCCAGCTCAACAACCAGGGCGGTTTGATCAACGCCCCGGGCTCGCTGTTGCTGAAAAACCTCAACGGCGTGAACAACCTGGGTGGCGAGATCTCCAGCGCCGAAGCCTTCACCCTGGCAGCACAAAACCTCACCAACGACAACGGCAAACTGCTGAGTAGCCAAGGCCTGACCCTGCGCATCGCCCAGGCGCTAAACAACGTCAAAGGCATGATCGGCGCGGCCACCGTCGATACCCAGACGCAAAGCCTGGTCAACAACGGCGGCACAATCACCAGCCGCGGCAACCTCGTCCTGACCGTCGATCAACAACTCGATAACCAGGCCCAAGGCCTGATCAGCGCCGCGCAACTGCTCACCCTCAACAGCGGCAACCTGAACAACCAGGGCGGCAGCGTGTTGGCCGGCGGCGCGTTGGTCCTCAACGCCATGGCCCTGAACAACAGCACCAACGGCCTGATCAACGCCCAAGGCGACCTCACCTTCGACGCCGATTCCCTGGACTCCAGCGATGGTGGTGAAGTATCGGCCAAGGGCGACATCAACCTGACCCTGGCATCGCTCACGCAAGAGGGCGGCCGCCTGCTTGGCGAAAAAGCCGTCACCCTAAACCTGGGCAACGGCGACCTGAACAATCGCAACGGCCTGATCACCGCCAAAGGTCCGCTGACCTTCAACGCCTTGCGCGACTTGAACAACCAGGGCGGCGAAATCTCCAGCAGCCAGAGCTTTGACCTCAAAGGCCGCACGCTGGACAACAGCGGCGGCAAGTTGATCAGCAGCCAGAACCTGGGCCTAGACGGCCAGGCGTTGATCAACCAGAACGGTTTGATTTCCGGCTGGCAGGGGCTGCTGTTCAACGGCACGAGCCTGGACAACCGCAACAACGGCACGCTGTCCAGCCGCAACGGCAACGTGAACCTCAACCTGCTGGGCAACCTGCTCAACGGCAACGGCGGTGCGCTGGTCAGTCAGGGCAGCCTCGGTGTGACAGCCGCTTCGGTGGATAACACCAAAGGCATTCTCAGCAGCAGCGGCGCGCAAAGTCTCATCCTCAGCGGCACGCTCGATAACGGCCAGGGCGGCCTGATCGACAGCGGCGTGGGCCTGACCATCAAGGCCACCTCCGTGGCGAACGTCAGCGGCGCGGTCAACGCGCAGCAAATGCTGACCCTCGATACCAACGATGTAAACAATCGCCAGGGCACGCTGGTGGGTAACGCCGAGGTCAGGCTGAACCTCAATGGCGCACTCGACAACAGCGGCGCCAAACTTGCCAGCGCCGGCCCGCTGACCATAAAAGGCGCGACGGCGATCAACAACCAGGGCGGTCAGATCGCCAGCCAGGATCAAATGACCCTGACCACCGGCTCTCTGGATAACAGCAACACCGGGACCATCGCGGCAAAAAATGCCCTGGCGATCACCGCCACCGGCGCCGTGCAGAACCATAGCAACGGCCTGATCTACAGCCAGACGGCGGGTATCAAACTCGATGCCGCGAGCCTCGCCAATAGCCAAGGTCAGATGCAGAGCCAGACCGGCCTGGATCTCGCACTGAGTGGTGAGCTCGATAACCAGGGCGGCAAGCTCATCGCCCAGACCGGCGACGTTAGCCTGACCGCCGCCAACATCGACAACCGCGGCGGCACCCTTGCTGCCCTTAAGGGCGCCCTTGAAGCGCGCACCGTGGGCGTGCTGCGCAACGGCTTTGATGCGAATAACCAGGGCGGCGTGATCCAGGCGCAGCGCCTGGATATACGCGCCTTGGCCGGGCTGAACAACAACGGCGGGCGGATCGCGGGTCAGGCTGGTGATGTCATCATCAATACGGCTGATTTGAACAACCGCAACGGCGGCATTTACGCCACCGGGCTGGTCAACGTCAGCGGCGCCAACCTGGACAACAGCGCCGGCCAGATCGCCGGCAACCGCATCGAGCTTGGGCTAAGCGGCGTTTTGGCCAACACTGACGGCATCCTGGAAAGCGACAGCACGTTGGCGGTGCGTGCGGCGAGTGTGGATAACCAGGGCGGCAGACTGCGTGCGCTGGGTAATAGCGGAAAAACCGATTTCCAGATTGGTGGCCTCTTCGACAATCGCAGCGGCAGAATCGAAACGGCAAACAGCGAGCTAACTCTTAACTCCAGTGGATTCAAAAACCTGGATGGCCGCTTATTGCACACTGGCAGTGGCACATTCGATATTTCCACCGCGAACCTTACCGATGCGGGCGGCAGCCTTGTCACACGCGGAGCCTTGACCCTTGCGGCGGACAGCTGGACCAACAGCAGCGTAATCCAGGCGGGACGGCTAACCGTCAACGTCAACAACCTGACCCAGACCGGTAGCGGACAGTTACTGGCGTCCACCAACCTTGTGGGCAACGGTGGCAACTGGAGCAACGACGGGCTGATCGCCAGCGACGGCACGGCCAACCTTCTATTGGGCGGCACTTACAGCGGTAACGGTCAATACAGCAGTCTGGGCAATCTGGGATTGACCGCCGCTTCGATGAGCCTCGGCACTGCTGGCAGCGTTGCCAGTGGCGGCACCTCGACCATCAACATCAGCGGCCAGCTCAACAATTCCGGCCGGATGACTTCGGCTTCCGGGGTGACGGTCAACGCGGGCTCAATCAACAACTTCGGGACCTTAGGCAGCAGTGGCGACCTTCGCCTGGCCGCGTCCAGCCTGCTGAATCAGAACGGCCTGATCTTCAGCGGTGGCGACATGGCGCTGCGCGTCAATGACTTCACCAACCGTTTTGCCGATGTTTATGGACTGGGCAATGTCAGCATTGGTCGTGATGACAACAATGGCTGGAGCGCTTCGATTGCCAATATTTCGGCCTCGATTGAAAGCGGCGGAGACTTGACTCTGGCTGCCGACCATATTGAGAACCGTAAGGATGTGTTCGAGGCTACCGGTGGGTTGGTGTCGGGGGCGATTGGGGTTCAGTGTTATTCGTGTTCGTCGTTTGCAGTATTTCAACCTCACTTTGCGGGATATCTGGTTTGGGAGGAAAACTACCAATCCCAGATCGTTAAGGATTCTGCATCAGCCAATCTGACTGCGGGGCGAAACTTTATCGGTAATGGTGGGGAATTGCTGAACAACGCCTCCACCATTAGTGCAGGAAACGACCTGACTCTGAATTTGCAAAACTTCACGAACCAAGGGGCGGGGGCTGGTACTTACAGTGTAAGACGTTCACTTGCAGCGCCGGATGATGAAATGAAATACCTCCCTCTCTGGAGACAGATCATGGATTACAACGCTGCCAATGATCCCTCCTATGATTCGGGAGCAGCGGGCTATCGGGACGGAACTTTTGTCAGTCCGAACTTGCACGTATGGAATAGCCAAGGCGTTGAATCTCTCTTGCGAATAGGGGGCGTCGCGGTGGCGGTGAGGCAATGACTTACCTCAACTTTGGTGGGATATGGGTTGAATACCAAGGCGGAAATTATGGGTTCACGCCACCCCGTTACAACAGTGGCGTGCGGACCGAGGCCCCTGCTTTTGTCAAAAATGCCGCATTCTTCGAAAACACCATCACCTACGACGGCCCGTCGGATTACGCCAACGCAGTCGTACAAGCCGGCGGCGCAGTCCGCATCAATGCTAGCCAGAACCTGGCCAACAGCGTGGTTCGAGAAGGCGTCACGTTAAGCAGCGGAGCTTCAAAAGTAGGCTCGACGCAACTCCGCGGCCAAATGACACCGGCAATCGTAGAGATTCACGGGCAACTACCGCCCAATCTTGCACAGCAGCAACTCAATCCGTTGACCCTGCCCGGCTTCAGCCTGCCTACGGGGCAAAACGGTCTATTTCGCTTAAGTGGACAAAGTGGAGCCACGCAACAGGCGACCCAGGCCAACGCCGGGCCGCAGAGTTGGACACTGGGCGGCGCCTCGATCAGTACCGGCCAGCGTCAACAAGGCTTGGGTGATCTGTTCAGCAACGGTGCAAGCCCACTACCATTGCCCGCCCAAAACGATCCCCTTGCCGCCACCCCAGTGCAGGCTGGCGATGGTTCTTCGGGGAGCGCGTCGGTGGCCGGTCAAACGGTCGCAAGGGTGCAGGGATTGCCAGACACCTCGTTCAAATCCAACCCACAGAAATACCTGATCGAAACCAACCCAGTGCTCACCGACCTCAAGCAGTTCATGAGTTCGGATTACCTGTTGGAAAACCTTGGCTACGACCCGGATCAAAGCGCCAAGCGCCTGGGCGATGGTTTATACGAACAACGGTTGATTCAAGAGGCCGTCGTCGCCCGAACCGGCCAGCGCTTCATTGACGGCCAGACCTCCAATGAGGACATGTTCAAGTACCTGATGAACAACGCCATCGCCAGCAAGCAAGAGCTGGACCTGGCCGTGGGCGTAAGCCTGACCTCGGAACAAGTCGCGGCGCTGACGCACGACATTGTCTGGCTTGAAGAGCATGTGGTGAACGGTGAGAAAGTCTTGGTGCCGGTGTTGTACATGGCCCAGGCCAACAACCGCCTGGCACCGAACGGGGCGTTGATTCAGGGGGCTGATGTCCAATTGATTGCTGGACAGGACCTGAAGAACGCGGGGACGTTGCGAGCGACCAATAGCCTCAGTGCCAAGGCAACTAACGACATTGTCAACAGTGGACTGGTCGAAGCGGATGGGCGATTGGATCTGTTGGCTGACAAGAATATTGTCAACAAGGCCGGCGGTGTCATTGCAGGACGTGATGTGAACCTGACAACGCTTAAAGGCGATGTGATTAATCAGAGAGATGTGACGGGTATCGATATCAGATTCGACAATAATCTGATCCATCGCGATTATCTCGATAGCGCTGCACGGATTGAAGCGGCCAACGATCTCAAGATCGACGCGGGGCGCAACGTCAATAATATTGGTGGGGTATTGCGAAGCGAGGGAGACCTGAAGCTCATCGCAGGCCAGGATGTGAATATCACCTCGGTCCAGGATCGTCGCACGGATTCCCGTGGCAGCAACTTCCTCAATCAGACCATTACCCAACATGCAGCGGAAGTGACCTCCGGGCGGGACCTGTCGATCAGCGCCGACCGTGATGTCGCGGTTGTCGCGAGTCGATTGGATGCCAAGCGTGATCTCATCGTTGATTCCGGCAATGACATTGTTATCACCTCGGCCGCCAACCAGAGCGATTACGTCTCGCGCAGCAAAAGACGGGCGAATGAAACTCACAGTGTCACACAGCAATCATCGGTATTAAACGCAGGCCGCGACATTGCGCTGAATGCGGGCAACGATCTGGGCATCATCGCTAGCCGGATCAAGGCCACGGATGATGTCAGCCTTGATGCGGTACAGGACATCACTGTTGCGTCGGCCAAGGATGAAAGTTCTTCCTATTACTACCGGAAGAAAAAAGGCTCGTTCGGTCGAAGCAAGACGACCCAAAAAGAAAGTTATGAAAGCGAAAACGTCGCTTCGGTCATCGAGGCGGGTCATGACCTGACCGTCAACGCGTCCAAAGATGACGACGGAGCCGTCAGCCTCGACGGAGGACGCAATGTCGCGATCATCGGCAGTCAATTGAATGCCGGCAA
Source organism: Pseudomonas sp. E102 (assembly GCF_052660185.1). NCBI lineage: Bacteria > Pseudomonadati > Pseudomonadota > Gammaproteobacteria > Pseudomonadales > Pseudomonadaceae > Pseudomonas > Pseudomonas sp. E102. Next base: position 3,993,084 of record NZ_CP084025.1, on the reverse strand, counting down.
TGATCTGGTGGTCGGTGCAACTCAAGACGTAGCCGTTCTGTCCGCCACGGAGCAAGCTGGCAGTTACACCAAGAAGACCAAGACGGGTCGGTTTGGCATGTCGAAAAGCGGCAGCAGTCAACTACAGACTTCTGTCACACAGATTGGAAGCGAGTTAAACGGCGGCCACGACGCGGTCGTCATTGCTGGGCGTGACGTGCGCCTGAACGCGAGTGAAATCAACGCGAACCACGACGCCGAGTTGCATGCCGGTCTGGTGGACAAGGAAGGTGATATTACCCTCTCGTCTGCGGATGACCAGGCTTACAGCCGCGCCGAGAAATACAAGAAGAAAGTGGGCATGTCGCTCAAAGACACCATAGGTGCGTTCGCGGGCACGCCAGGATTGGGAGCAGATATCACTGTCGCCGCTTCACAAAAAGGCGGCCGAGAGGTTGTCAGCTCCACAAGTATTGGTAGCCAGGTGAATGCGGGGCACGATGCAATTCTTGATGCGGCCCGTGACATTAACGTTATCGGCAGTGGTATCGGCGCGGATAACAATGCTTCGCTAAAGGCAGGCCGCGATGTCAACGTGGTCGCCTCGATCGATCAGCAGCGTAGCAATACCTGGAAGACGGACAAAAGCGTAGGTCTGAAGCAGACCATAGATAGTAATGCGTTCTCGACATTTGTTGGCAGTGAAACCATCCAACATGGCGTTAATAGCAAGGGGTATACCGCAGCAGGTAGCTCCATCAATGCGGGAATAAACCTTAATGTGGATGCTGGGCGCGATATAAACCAGCAGGGCTCTGATCTGACGGCCGAGAACAATATTCGCTTCAAAGCGGGTCGCGATATCAACGTTGATGCCAAGGAGGAGGCCAGCCAAGTCACTATCATTGACAGCATCAAACGCAACGGTCTTACGGTGACGACCGCCTACAACATTGGCAACACGATTGACGGACTCAAGGGCACCGGCAATGGGGAGGATGGGGTCAGCAAAGGATCGAGTGTACTCAAAGCGGTGGATACCCTTGATCAATTCTTCAGTGGGCCAAAGTTTGATGGGCATCTTGGTGCCTCCAGTGTCAGTTCCAACCACACTCAAAGCTCGGTGACGCAACGGCCGTCGACGCTTTTGGCGGGCGGCGATATTGCGCTGGACGCAGGAAATGACGTCAATGTCAGCGGAAGCCAGTTCAATGCCGGTCGCGACATCAACGTCAATGGCAAGAACATTACGTTGGATGTCGCCCACGGCTCAGACAGCAGCGACGGGCATTCCACCCAGAGTAAAGGTGGCGTCAAGGGCGGCACCACAGGTGGCTTCAAGCTTGGAGTAGGTGTCAGCAACGCAGGCACTAAGGATAAATCATTCCAAGGTTCCTCTTCGCCCACGCAGCTAACTGCCGGCGGCAATATAAATCTCGACGCGAAGAATGACCTGACCCTGATTGGAACCCAGGCGACCGCGGAGCGAGACATCTCCCTCAAAGCCGGTAACGATCTGAACATTCTTTCGGCGCAAAACGCTTATAGCAGTTCTCATGATCGACGCAGCTGGGGGGCAGAGGGCGGCATTATCGCTGGTCAAGATGGCTTCGGGGTTTATGGCTCAGTAAACGTTGGGATCGGTGATCTGAATCGCGAAGGCGTAAGGCAGCAAGAGGCTTATCTGTACGCTGGCAACAAATTGGGCTTCGAGAGTGGACGTGATACCAACATTGCCGGCGCTACTTTGCGCGGTGATGAGGTCGTAGGTGACGTTGGTCGCGACCTCACTGTGACTTCGGTGCCCAACACCGGCAAGGTCGAGGGCAAGGAGTTCGACGCCAGCCTCACCGTTGCGGTCAGTTTCGGTGCAACAGTGAGTGGCTCGTTGGGTTATGGCCAGACCAATGGCAAGACCAATTGGGTTGAAAACCAGACGGTTATTAACGGTAAGAATAAAGTCGACATTCGTACCGAAAACCACACCCAACTCGATGGTTCGGTGATCACCGCCGATAACGGTAACCTGAAGCTGGATACCAACACCCTCGGGCACCGCAATATCACGGGCAAGGACAATGAGCACGGTTACTACCTCAGTGTCAGCGGCAGTTACGGCGGCGGCAATGGTTCTCAGGCAGACAAGCCGAACAAAGGCATGGAAGGCAAGAGCAAAAACAGCTGGGCAATCGAGGGTTACAATTACAAAAAAGATCGGGAGCAGGTTCTCAATGCCACGGTGGGGGCGGGCCAGGTTGTCGTGCGTAACGACAAGACCGCAGCTCAAGACTCTACGGCCGGTCTTAATCGTGATGTGAACCAAGCCTACGTCGTGACCAAGGATAAGGAGCATCGGACTGATCTGTACGTGAGTAGCTCTTCAGTCGATGCGGTCAGCCATCCGATCGAGACGGTGACGAAGTGGGGCGACAATGTTGTCAATTTCAAGGCGAACATGGTCAAAGAGGCCGAGGCCGGCGTCGATTTCCTTACAAATCTGGATCGAGCAATAAGTGCCCAATTGGTCGGGACTGGCGATGTTCCTCAAGCGCTTATTGATAAGTTGGGCAGCGAGCGGGCGCTTGCCGTTACTAAGAACTTCGTTCGACAGGGGCTTGATCCAGAGCAGATCAAAATATTGCCTGCCGCCGTGCTGGATGGATTGGCTGAGTTTGCAAAGCAGGCAGCTGATTACGAAAAATTGGTTGAGAGCTGCACGGCAAACAATACCTGCCCGGGCATGACGACATCGGGTGGGCCTGATAGGCCGGGCTCTATCGAGCTACCGCCTACTCAGGTTCCGGCGGAGCTCGTTACTAACGGGCAGCTTGCTCTGAATCAAGTGTTGGATGTGATTGACCTCGCCCAAGGCATGCCCACGGAGACATTTGAAGCCACCGTTATCGGCATTCAGGCGCTGATGGGGCCCATGAAGTTCCTTTTGAGCATGACCGCCAATGGTTTGCTCAACGCCGCCTATGGCCCTGAAATCGATGAACTGAAAGATCTGGCCGCGATCAAGGTGGCGTCGAAACTGATCGGAGAATCTGAGGAAGAGCTGACCAAGAGGCACCAGGAAGCCAAAGGTGAACATGACAAGGGTAATGATGAATATCAGTACGACGGTGATGGGTACGTCGTTGCGACTCGGTTTTTGATCGATGCGGTGCTGGGAGAGTTTAAGTCTCTTGGTATTAAGGCTAGCGGGAGAGCCATCCAGATCCTGGATAAGCAAAATCCACATGACGTTCTAGGCGGCCCGCATAGAGATACGACGAAGCCGAAAAATGACGGTTTTGACTCCCACCATTGTCCGGCCAAAGGATGCTATGTCGGAGCACCTATCAGCTCAAAAGATGGTCCGGCAATCAAGATGTCCCCGGCCGATCACGCAAGGACAGCGAGTCATGGCAATTCCGATGCAGCTGTGGCATATAGGGCTAAGCAGGAAGAGCTATTAAGTCAAGGGAAATTGATGGAGGCTATCGACATGGATGTAAAGGATATACGGAGCAAGTTTGGTGATAAGTATGACGCGGCGATAGGCCAGATGTTGGATTATGCGTCTAAGTTGAATCCAGATGATTTTAGGAAAAAGTAGTGATGAGCTTCGAACTGTTGGGTTTTGGTGATTTAGGTCCGGTGCATGTCGGTATGACTCGCGATCAATCACGGGCGATATTGGGAGGTGATTTTGACGAGTTCTTCAAAACGACAGACTCTACAGTTCCGACTGACGCCTACGATGATCTAGGAGTGCATGTTTATTTTGATGAGGGTTTCACCGTCATCGGCTTGGAGTTCTTGAAATGGAGCGACCTTAGCTGGCGCGGACAGCGTTTGTCCGGTGCGGATGTACTTGAAGTTCAGCAGCATTTGGTTGCGCAAGGCGAGGTCCTGAACTTTAATAGTTCAGGATTTGATGTGGACGGATTGGGTCTTAGGATTTATGCGCCTGATATCGGGGAGGAGGACGCTGTGATAGAGGCGGTTTATGTCAGCTTTGTAAAAAATAAATAAGTTCGCTTAAAGGGTGGGGCGCATTTTTAAATGCTTTAAAATTGATAAAGAAAAAAGTGAGAGTATATATTTTCTGCGCCTGTGATGATGCGGAGCGATCAGGCCCCGGTTGAAAATCGTATGGGTGCAAAAGCTGATCGAAAAATAAATTTGTCCCCTTTTTTCGCATTTCAGACTGTTAGCTCGGGCGGCTCTATTATCGTCCCGGCATTACCAAGTAGCACTGGGGGTAGCACGATTGAAAATGGCGGTAATTCGAGCACTACGTCCCCCGTGGTGGATCCGGGCGTCGCTTCGCCAGGAGTCATGTATAGCAGTCCGGTAGACTATGATCACATTATCGGCGCGGACTATAAGGCGAACGGTACGCCCACTGGAGCGCACACCTTGCTGAAGGGCGACGTGAGAATTGTGCCGGGAACGGAATCGCCTCCCGACCCGAATGGCGTTTATCAGGCACGCGTAGAGGTCCCGGTTCAAAATGATCCTGATCAGTGGATCCTAAAACCCGGAAGTTCGCATACAATGTTTCCTTCCGCGTGGGACGAGACGCGGCTAAAATCCGAAGTTGATGCCGCTTGGAATAGCCCGACAAAAACAGTTGTTGGTACACAGTGGAGTTCAAGAACACCTTCTGGGGTAAAGGTTAAAGGATACACCTATCCAAGGGTGACGGTTTATCCGGAGTATGAGCCTTAATGTATTTGGGAGATGCAATGGAACTTAAGTTTTATTATGTTGATGGTGGCGTTCACCCGGTTGCTGGGCAGGTTTACGACGCTGTAGCTGAGGTGTCTCCTGGCCAAGAGGATGCGCAACGCTATGAACTTTATGTTTGCAGTGTCTTAAGTGCAATCGCTCAGGTTCCAAGTAACTGTGTTCAATTGCTGGAGGCTGTCACATCAATCGAAGACGGTGTTCAAGTATCAATCATTGAAGGTGGAAATGATGTCCTGTTGAATATGGATGCTTCAGGTGTGCAAGTTGATATCTTGGTCAACGACGACTGGATCGGCCAGCCTGAGGGCAGGTTTACCTTGCAGGAATGGCGCAAGATTTTAGAGAAGTGGAAGTATTTTTTAGAACTGCCCAAAGGTTCTGATGAGGTCGTTATAGTGAAATTGCCGTAGGCGGAGGGCGAGCAGAATGAGTTTCGAGCGGGTGAGTTTTGGTGATTTTGGTTCGGGCATACCCCCCGGGATCGAGTCATTCCCTTTTTCGTTTTCCCGCCCGCGATCCGAAAAGTGATCTACACCACCAACGCAATTGAGAGCATAAACGCTCAGCTACGAAAGATCATCAAGACTCGCGGCCACTTCCCAACCGACGATGCGGCCACCAAACTGATCTGGCTTGGGCTGCGCAATATCACTGCAAACTGGGGCTCTGCGGCCCATGACTGGAAAAGTGCGATGAATCAATTTGCGATTCTGTACGGAGATCGATTTATCAGGCCGACCTGGTAAAAGCACGGCCTGCCTAACGGCAGGCCGTAACCGGCCCGCACACAAAAAATCTGACTGGTTCAGTCAGTGAGACTGGCTGAACCAACCGCCAACGTTACTGCATCAACACCTCAACAACCCCATCCGCGGTCATCGTCACTTTGCTGGTGCCCGCTTCCACTTCCGGCGTCACCGACTCCGCATCCATGGACGCGGCTTTCATCATCTGCGGACGCATGTACGGTTGTGGATAACCGTTGGTGTTGAAGTTCAGGTTGACGATCTTGTAGCCCTTGCCACCCAACGCTTCGGTGGCGAGTTGGGCGCGGGCCTTGAAGGCGTTGACGGCGTCCTTGAGCAGGGCGTCTTCGCTGGTCTGGCGGGTGGCGGTGGCGATGGCGAAGTCCATGCCGGCCATTTTCATGTCGGTGAGCAATTCGCCGGTGAGTTTGGACAGGGCGGCGAAGTCGGCGCTTTCCAGGCGTAGCTCGGCGCGTTCGCGCCAACCGGTGATTTTCCCGCCTTTGTTGTCGTAGATCGGGTAGCTGTTGCGGCTGCCCTGGCTCAGGTTGATGCCCTTGACCTGTTTGGCCTGGCCGATGGCTTTGTTTAGAGTGGTGCTGACGGCCGCGGCGAGCTTGGCCGGGTCGGTGTTCTGCTCCTCGGTGTAGAGGGTGACGATCATCAGGTCGCGGGCCACTTCCTGGCTGGCTTCGGCGCGCAGGGAGATCTGGTTGTAATGAAGTTCATCGGCGGCCAGGGCCGGCAGGCTGGCGACGGTGCCGAGGCTGAGGGCGAGCAGGGCGGCGGGGCGACTGAACGTGTGCATGAAAGCTCCTTGAGGATGATGCGCAGGCGTAGGCTCCGGGCCTGCGTGAACGATAAGACTCTAGCGTTTATGGTGCGGTTCGCACAGTTACAACTATACAGATTGCAGCAAAGTGGCTCCCTCGCCACAGGGGGTATAGGTAGCTTCACGGCTGTGGCGCTTTGCCGCATATCTGCCTTTGCCCATCGTGCCTTGGTTATACTCCGTGCGATCCGCCTGGAGCGCTCATCAGGAGAGCTCATGCTCGCCCCTTTGCAAATGACTTCCGCTTCCCGCCAGAACCTTTGGCGCCTGACATTCATCCGCATTCTGGTCCTCGCGGCCCAGGCCGGCTCCGTGGGGCTTGCCTATTGGTTCGACCTGCTGCCGCTGCCCTGGCTGCAATTGGCGATTACCCTGGTCTTTTCCAGCGTGCTCTGCGCGCTGACGGCGATTCGCCTGCGCACGTCCTGGCCGGTGACCGAGCTTGAATACGCCGTGCAACTGGCCTGCGACCTGTTTATCCACAGTGCGCTGCTGTACTTCTCAGGCGGCTCGACCAACCCCTTCGTCTCCTATTACCTGGTGCCGCTGACCATCGCCGCCGTGACACTGCCGTGGCGTTTTTCGCTGATCCTGTCCGGCATCGCCCTGGCGCTGTACACCTTGTTGCTGGCGCGCTTCTATCCGCTGGAAACCTTCCCCATCGCCCGGGAAAACCTGCAGATCTACGGCATGTGGCTGAGCTTCGCCCTGGCGGCTGCGGTCATCACCTTTTTTGCCGCGCGCATGGCCGAAGAATTGCGTCGCCAGGAAGAGTTGCGGGCGATCCGTCGTGAAGAAGGCCTGCGGGACGAGCAACTGCTGGCCGTGGCGACCCAGGCCGCCGGCGCTGCCCATGAACTGGGCACGCCGCTGGCGACCATGAGCGTGCTGCTCAAGGAAATGCGCCAGGACCATAAAGACCCGGCGTTGCAAGAAGACCTCAGTGTGCTGCAAGACCAGGTCAAGCTCTGCAAGGAAACCCTGCAATACCTGGTGCGCGCCGCCGAGGCCAACCGCCGGCTGGACATCGACATGCAGGCGGTCACCTTCTGGCTCGACGATGCCCTGAACCGTTGGCACCTGATGCGCCCCGAAGCCAGTTATCGCTTCCAGTGCCTGGGCAAGGGCACGGTGCCGCGCATGGCGCCGCCGCCGGACTTGACCCAGGCCTTGCTGAACCTGCTGAACAATGCCGCCGACGCCTGCCCGGAAAACTTGGAAGTGGTGCTGGACTGGGACGCCTATGAACTGACGATCTGTATTCGCGATCACGGCGCCGGTGTGCCGCTGGCGATTGCCGAGCAGATCGGCAAACCGTTTTTCACCACCAAGGGCAAGGGTTTCGGCCTGGGCCTGTTTTTGAGCAAGGCCAGCGTGACACGCGCCGGCGGCTCGGTGAAACTCTACCCCCATGAGGAAGGCGGTACGCTCACCGAGCTGCGCCTGCCCCATGCCGACCGAGGAGACGAATATGAGTGACGAGATCCAAGTCGACGGCGAAGAACTGCCGCACCTGCTGCTGGTGGATGACGACGCCACCTTTACCCGCGTCATGGCCCGGGCCATGTCCCGTCGCGGTTTTCGGGTCAGCACCGCCGGTTCCGCCGAAGAGGGCCTGACCATCGCCCAGGCCGACCTGCCGGACTATGCCGCCCTCGACCTGAAAATGGACGGCGACTCCGGCCTGGTGCTGCTGCCCAAGCTGCTGGAGCTGGACCCGGAGATGCGCGTGGTGATCCTCACCGGTTATTCGAGCATTGCCACCGCGGTCGAGGCCATCAAGCGCGGCGCGTGCAACTACCTGTGCAAACCGGCGGATGCCGACGATGTGCTGGCGGCGCTGCTGTCCGAGCACGCCGACCTCGATACCCTGGTGCCGGAAAACCCCATGTCGGTGGATCGCCTGCAATGGGAACACATCCAGCGGGTGCTGACCGAGCACGAAGGCAATATTTCCGCCACGGCTCGTGCCTTGGGCATGCACCGGCGGACCTTGCAGCGCAAATTGCAGAAGCGTCCGGTGCGTCGCTGAACCTGCGCTGAACGAATGCTGTCCCTCTCGCGACAGATCGGGCCGTTGCTCTATCATCGGCCCGAGTTATTCCTTTATTGAGCCTTAACCATGAATCAGAACGCTGAATATTCCGCGGTCAATGACGCGGTGCGCGGCCATTTTTTGCGCCGTGTCTGGCAGATGACCACGCCATACTGGCGCAGTGAGGAGAAGGGCAAGGCCTGGACGCTATTGATCGCCGTGATCGCGCTGTCGTTGTTCAGCGTGGCGATTTCGGTGTGGGTCAACAGTTGGTACAGGGATTTCTACAACGCCCTGCAAGAAAAGGACACCGTGGCATTCTGGCGGTTGATCCTGTACTTCTGCGGCATCGCGGCGGTAGCGATCCTGGGCGCGGTGTACCGCTTGTACCTGACGCAAATGCTCACCATCCGCTGGCGGGCCTGGCTCACCGAGCAGCATTTCGCCCGCTGGCTCAACAACAAGAACTACTACCGGCTGGAGCAGGGTGGCTACACGGACAACCCCGACCAGCGGATCTCCGAAGACCTCAACAGTTTTACCAGCAACACGCTGGAGCTGGGCCTGGGGCTGCTTCGCACGGTGGTCAGCCTGGTGTCGTTCTCGATTATATTGTGGGGCGTGTCTGGCAGCATCGAGGTGTTCGGCTACACCATCCCTGGCTATATGTTCTGGTGCGCGTTGGTCTATGCGGCGGTGGGCAGTTGGCTGACGCACCTGATCGGCCGTCGCCTGATCGGTCTGAACAACAACCAGCAGCGCTTCGAAGCCGACCTGCGTTTCTCCATGGTGCGGGTGCGCGAGAACGCCGAGAGCATCGCGCTCTATGGCGGCGAGCCTAATGAGAATCGTCGCTTGAGTGGTCGTTTCGGCCTGGTCTGGCACAACTTCTGGGACATCATGCGGGTGTCCAAGCGCCTGACATTCTTTACGTCCGGCTACGGCCAGATCGCAATCATTTTCCCATTCATCGTCGCCGCGCCGCGTTATTTCGCGGGCAAGATCCAACTGGGCGAGCTCATGCAGATCAACTCGGCGTTCGGTAATGTGCAGGAGAATTTCAGTTGGTTCATTACCGCCTACGCCAACCTCGCCGCGTGGCGCGCCACCTGTGACCGTCTGCTGAGTTTCCGCCAGGCGATGAGCGACAACGAAGAGCGCGTGCCGGCCATTGATGTACAGAGCCAGGGCAACGAGCTGAAGGTCCACGATCTCGGGCTGGACCTGAACGATGGTCGGCATCTGCTGACCCATGGCGAACTGAGCGTGGAGCCGGGCGAGCGGGTGATGCTCAGTGGTCGCTCCGGCAGCGGCAAGTCAACGTTGCTGCGGGCGATGGGGCATCTGTGGCCTGCGGGGCATGGCAGCATTCTCCTGCCCTCGGCGCGTTATCTGTTCCTGCCGCAAAAGCCCTACTTGCCGATTGGCAGCCTGCGGGAAGTGCTGAGTTACCCACAGGCCGGCGATGTCTACCCCAACGAACGTTATGCACAGGTGCTCGAAACCTGTCGCCTGCCGCACCTGGTGGCGCGGTTGGATGAAAGCAACCACTGGCAGCGCATGCTCTCGCCCGGCGAGCAACAACGCCTGGCCTTCGCCCGTGCATTGCTTTACGCACCGCTGTGGTTGTACATGGACGAAGCCACGTCGGCGATGGATGAAGAAGACGAGGCGACGCTGTATCAAGCCTTGATCGACCAGTTGCCCGGCCTGAGTATCGTCAGTGTCGGCCACCGAAGCAGCTTGAAACGTTTCCATCCGCGACACGTGCGTATCGAAAATGGCCAACTGGTGGAGCAGGCCGTGACCGCTTGATTGTCATTGTCGAACGCTGTTGTGGCGAGGGGATTTATCCCCGCTGGGCGCGAAGCGCCCCTTTCAAATCAACGGTCTCGATATTGAGTCTGCCAATAGACCAAGGGGCTGCTACGCAGCCCAGCGGGGATAAATCCCCTCGCCACAGCGATGCATGGCAGTAACCTTTGAAAAGGCCCACCAGTGAGCACGGTGATCGTACAACTACGTTGCGCTATGATGCATACTTAGCCGCCTGTCAGATAGAGACACACCATGGAAAACCCGATCAACGTCCCACGCCTTCCCCGCAAGCGCCGCAGCCTGGCGCAGGAGCTGGTGACGGTGCTGACCGAGCAGATTCGCGACGGCCTGCTCAAGCGTGGCGATAAGTTGCCCACCGAGTCGGCGATCATGGAGGCCCATGGCGTCAGCCGCACGGTGGTGCGCGAGGCAATTTCCCGTTTGCAGGCGGCCGGCCAGGTTGAAACCCGCCATGGCATCGGCACCTTCGTGCTGGACACGCCCAGCCCGAGCGGCTTTCGCATCGACCCGGCGACGGTGGTCACGCTGCGCGATGTGCTGGCGATCCTGGAGTTGCGCATCAGCCTGGAAGTGGAGTCCGCCGGGCTCGCGGCGCAGCGCCGCAGCGATGAGCAACTGTCGGCGATGCGGGCGGCGCTCGATGCCTTGAACGAAAGCGCGGCCCACGCCAGCGACGCGGTGGCCTCGGACTTCGCCTTCCATCTGGAAATCGCCCTGTCCACCGGCAACCGTTACTTCACCGACATCATGACCCACTTGGGCACCAGCATCATCCCGCGCACCCGGCTGAACTCGGCGCGCCTGGCCCATGACGACCAACAGCACTACATGGATCGACTGAGTCGCGAGCACGAGGAAATCTACGAGGCCATCGCTCGCCAGGATTCCGATGCGGCCCGTGCGGCCATGCGTTTGCACCTGACCAACAGCCGCGAGCGGCTGCGCCAGGCCCATGAAGAGGCGCAGGCGCAGGGCTGAAAGTCGCTCACTGCTCGGGCGCCGAGGATGCTGTTGTGGCGAGGGAGCTTGCTCCCGCTGGGCTGCGAAGCGGCCCCCTCAGCTCTTTGAGCGATCCGTCCTTCTACAGGTTGGCGACTGCTTCGCAGTCGAACGGAGCAAGCTCCCTCGCCATAGGGTAGTGGTGTCCAGCTTTACGACTTTGCACCGTTCGATAAAGAGTGAATGCGCAGTCCTACGCCTTGATCCGCAACATTAGCGGGTCGGATTTGTCATCCCCGCCGCTCTCATAGGTCACTTCGTAACGAAGCTCAACCGATTCGCCTTTGAAAGCTTCCAAGTCGGCGTGAGTTAGAGCCACTTTCACATTCATGCGTGGCGTACCTTCCTCGCCATCGGTCAAGGGTGTAAACGCGCCTACGGAACGCGTAAGAGTCAGAGTCAGCATGGCGTTCGAGTACTTGTGGAATTCTGCATCCGGAATGTTCACGGTTAACGTCTTTGTCTTTGACAGGTTGATCGTCACTGCGTCTTGGTCTGGAAATTCCTCGAGCGTGGGCTTTGCATACGTCCTCATGATGTCACTCCTGTGAGGCGGCCCTGATCGTCACGTACGGGCGACTCACTTACAGTTTATGAAAAGGATCATGGCCGAGCTTTGCACGGCCATGCCTGGGTTATGCCCCCATGCCGCAACGGCGCCTACTGGCAGAGTTGACAGTGGCGACAAGCGGTTCCGGTTCTCAGTCCACAAGTTTCATCCGTCTCCCATCACACCCAAAGCCCCGTTCTACAAGGCTTCCCGCCAAACACCCGTTGCCCGCTTCGCGACAAAAGACGAAATACAGTTGACGCCCACATTTTAAGTTGTACGATGACCTACAACTTCACATGAAGCTGAACCATTTCCACAACACAACATTTGCGTCCAGGGTGTTCGAATAATGAATCCACAAGAACTGAAGTCCATCCTCTCGTCGGGCCTGCTGTCGTTCCCGGTTACCGATTTCACTGCCAATGGCGATTTCAATCGCGACAGCTACATCAAGCGCCTCGAGTGGCTGGCCCCGTATGGCGCCTCTGCATTGTTCGCGGCGGGCGGCACCGGTGAATTCTTCTCCCTGGCCGCCAGTGAGTATTCGCAAGTCATCAAGACTGCCGTCGATACCTGCGCCACCAGCGTGCCAATCCTCGCCGGCGTCGGCGGTGCCACCCGCCAGGCTATCGAATACGCTCAGGAAGCTGAGCGCCTGGGCGCCAAGGGTCTGTTGCTGCTGCCGCACTACCTGACCGAAGCCAGCCAGGACGGCGTTGCCGCCCACGTTGAAGCCGTGTGCAAATCGGTGAAGATCGGCGTGGTGGTGTACAACCGCAACGTCTGCCGCCTGAACGCGACCCAGCTGGAACAACTGGCCGAGCGCTGCCCGAACCTGATCGGCTACAAGGACGGCCTGGGCGACATCGAACTGATGGTGTCGATCCGTCGTCGCCTCGGCGACCGTTTCAGCTACCTGGGCGGCCTGCCGACCGCTGAAGTCTACGCCGCGGCCTACAAGGCCCTGGGCGTGCCGGTCTACTCCTCGGCGGTGTTCAACTTCATCCCGAAAACCGCGATGGACTTCTACCACGCCATTGCCCGCGAAGATCACGAGACTGTCGGCAAGATCATCGACGACTTCTTCCTGCCATACCTGGACATCCGCAACCGCAAGGCGGGTTACGCGGTGAGCATCGTCAAGGCCGGCGCGAAGATCGTTGGTTATGACGCGGGCCCAGTGCGCACGCCGCTGACCGACCTGCTGCCAGAAGAGTACGAAGCCCTGGCCGCGCTGATCGACAAGCAAGGCAAGCAGTAACAGACCCGACAAGGCCGCTGAGCAATCAGCGGCTTTTTGCGTAAGGCTTGATCGTTTCCACGTGCGCGTGGAAACGCAGCCAGGGACGCCCTGCGTTCCTAGACAGCTTTTGTGAGAGGAGAAGCTCCGTGGCAGATGCAAAGCGTTTCGATAACTACATCAACGGTGAGTGGGTGGCCGGTGCTGACTATTGCACCAACATCAACCCGTCTGACTTGTCCGACGTCATCGGTGAATACGCCAAGGCTGACGCAGCGCAAGTCAACGCCGCCATCGAAGCCGCCCGTGCCGCGTTCCCGGCCTGGTCGACCTCGGGCATCCAGGCCCGTCACGATGCGCTGGACAAAGTCGGCAGCGAAATTCTCGCCCGTCGCGAAGAGCTTGGCCAACTGCTGGCCCGGGAAGAGGGTAAGACCCTGCCCGAAGCCATCGGCGAAGTAACCCGCGCCGGCAACATTTTCAAATTCTTCGCCGGTGAATGCCTGCGCCTGTCGGGCGACTACGTGCCGTCGGTGCGCCCGGGCGTCAACGTCGAAGTGACCCGCGAAGCCCTCGGCGTGGTTGGTCTGATCACTCCGTGGAACTTCCCGATCGCCATCCCTGCGTGGAAAATTGCCCCGGCCCTGGCCTACGGCAACTGCGTGGTGATCAAGCCCGCCGAGCTGGTGCCGGGCTGCGCCTGGGCCCTGGCCGAGATCATTTCCCGTGCCGGTTTCCCGGCCGGTGCGTTCAACCTGGTGATGGGCAGCGGCCGTGTGGTCGGTGACATTCTGGTCAACAGCCCGAAAGTCGATGGCATCAGCTTCACCGGTTCCGTGGGCGTCGGCCGGCAGATCGCGGTCAACTGCGTGGCGCGCCAAGCCAAGGTCCAGCTGGAAATGGGCGGCAAGAACCCGCAGATCATCCTCGACGACGCCGACCTCAAGCAGGCGGTCGAATTGGCGGTGCAGAGCGCGTTCTACTCCACCGGCCAGCGTTGCACGGCATCGAGCCGACTGATCGTCACTGCCGGTATCCACGACAAGTTCGTTGCCGCCATGGCCGAGCGCATGCAATCGATCAAGGTCGGTCACGCGCTGAAGGCTGGCACCGACATCGGCCCGGTCGTTTCCGAAGCCCAGCTCAACCAGGACTTGAAGTACATCGACATCGGCCAGAACGAAGGTGCGCGGCTGGTCAGCGGTGGTGGTGTAGTGACTTGCGACACCGAAGGTTACTTCCTGGCGCCGACCCTGTTCGCCGACAGCGAGGCTTCGATGCGCATCAGCCGCGAAGAGATCTTCGGCCCGGTGGCCAACGTCGTGCGCGTGGCTGACTACGAGGCGGCGCTGGCGATGGCCAACGACACCGAGTTCGGCTTGTCGGCCGGTATCGCCACCACGTCGTTGAAGTATGCCAACCACTTCAAGCGCCACTCCCAAGCAGGCATGGTGATGGTCAACCTGCCAACCGCCGGCGTGGATTACCATGTTCCGTTCGGTGGGCGCAAAGGTTCGTCCTACGGTTCGCGCGAGCAAGGTCGCTACGCGCAAGAGTTCTACACCGTGGTGAAGACCTCCTACATCGGCTCGTAATACGCAGGACCGGCCGGCGCCGGGCTCTGGCGCCGACCGTACAATTTGATTTCCCGCATAAAAATAAATAGTGGAAGTAGATTACATGCAAGAGACCAAGCCGACGCACGTCCGCTATTTGATCCTGCTCATGCTGTTTTTGGTGACGACGATCAACTATGCCGACCGCGCCACCATCGCCATCGCTGGTTCCAGCCTGCAAAAAGACCTCGGCATCGACGCCGTCACCCTCGGTTACATCTTCTCCGCTTTCGGCTGGGCCTACGTGGCCGGGCAGATTCCTGGCGGCTGGCTGCTCGACCGTTTCGGGTCGAAGAAAATCTATGCACTGAGCATTTTCACTTGGTCGCTGTTCACCGTGCTGCAGGGCTACGTCGGTGAGTTCGGCATGTCCACGGCGGTGGTTGCGCTGTTCATGCTGCGCTTTCTGGTCGGGCTGGCCGAAGCGCCTTCTTTCCCCGGCAACGCCCGTATCGTCGCGGCCTGGTTTCCCACCGCCGAACGTGGCACCGCCTCGGCGATCTTCAACTCGGCGCAGTATTTCGCCACCGTATTGTTCGCGCCGCTGATGGGCTGGATCGTCTACCGCTTCGGCTGGCAGCACGTGTTCATCGTCATGGGCGTGATCGGCATCGTGTTCTCGCTCGTCTGGCTGAAGGTCATCTACAGCCCGCGCCAACACCCGATGATCAACGAGGCCGAGTTCAACCACATCGCTTCCAATGGCGCGATGGTCGACATGGACCAGGACAAGGGCAAGGAAAAGAAAGCCGACGGTCCGAAGTGGGATTACATCCGCCAGTTGCTGACCAACCGCATGATGCTCGGTGTGTACCTGGGCCAGTACTGCATCAACGGCATCACCTATTTCTTCCTGACCTGGTTCCCGGTGTACCTGGTGCAGGAGCGCGGCATGACCATACTCAAGGCCGGTTTCATCGCGTCCTTGCCGGCCATTTGCGGTTTCATTGGTGGCGTCCTCGGCGGGGTGATTTCCGACTACCTGCTGCGCAAGGGCCATTCGCTGACCTTCGCCCGCAAGGCGCCAATCATCGCCGGGCTGCTGGTGTCCAGCAGCATCGTGGCGTGCAACTACGTCGATATCGAATGGATGGTGGTGGGCTTCATGGCCCTGGCATTCTTCGGCAAAGGCGTGGGCGCATTGGGTTGGGCCGTGGTGTCCGACACGTCGCCAAAACAGATCGCCGGCTTGAGCGGTGGCCTGTTCAACACCTTCGGCAACCTGGCGTCGATCACCACGCCAATCGTCATCGGCTACATCATCAGCGCCACCGGTTCGTTCAAGTGGGCCCTGGTGTTCGTCGGTTGCAATGCGTTGGTGGCGGTGTTCAGCTATCTGGTCATCGTGGGCCCGATCAAGCGTGTGGTGCTCAAGGAGCCCACGGCCAGGGAAGCCGACCTATCCAGCCTGTCTGAAGCCAAATCCTGAGGAATGGCGTCCATGAATCTGATTGAACATGCCGATTCGCCCCGTTACATCCGCCTGCACGAGCGGGACAACGTGGTGATTGTTGTCAACGACCAGGGCGTACCCGCCGGGACCGAGTTCCCGGACGGCCTGGTCACCGTGGACTTCGTGCCACAGAGCCACAAGGTCACCCTGGTGGACATTCCCGAGGGTGGCGAGGTGATTCGCTACGGCCAGGTCATTGGCTACGCGCTGCAACCGATCCCTCGTGGCAGCTGGGTCAAGGAAGACCAATTGCGCATGCCCACCGCGCCACCCTTGGACAGCCTGCCGCTGTCCACCGATGTGCCGGCGGCGGATGCGCCACTGGAAGGCTACACCTTCGAGGGCTACCGCAACGCCGACGGCACCGTCGGCACGCGCAACATCCTGGGCATCACCACCACGGTGCAGTGCGTCACCGGGGTGCTTGACCATGCGGTCAAGCGCATCAAGGAAGAGCTGCTGCACAAGTACCCGAACGTCGATGACGTGGTGGCGCTGACCCACAGTTATGGCTGCGGCGTGGCGATCACCGCCACCGACGCCTACATCCCGATCCGCACCGTGCGCAACCTGGCGCGCAACCCGAACCTGGGTGGCGAGGCGCTGGTGATCAGCCTGGGCTGTGAGAAATTGCAAGCCGGGCAGGTGATGCACGAAGGCGATAGCTCGGTGGACCTCAGCGAGCCATGGTTGTATCGCTTGCAGGATTCCAGCCACGGCTTTACCGAGATGATCGAGCAGATCATGGAGTTGGCCGAGACGCGCCTGAAGAAACTCGACCAGCGTCGCCGCGAAACCGTGCCCGCCTCGGAGCTGATCCTGGGCATGCAGTGCGGCGGCAGCGATGCGTTCTCCGGCATCACCGCCAACCCGGCCCTGGGCTACGCCTCGGACCTGTTGCTGCGGGCCGGTGCGACGGTGATGTTCTCTGAAGTCACCGAAGTGCGCGATGCGATCTACCTGCTGACCTCCCGGGCGCAAACCCAGGAAGTCGCCCAGGAACTGGTGCGCGAAATGGACTGGTACGACCGTTACCTGGCCAAGGGCGAGGCCGATCGCAGCGCCAACACCACGCCGGGCAACAAGAAGGGTGGGTTGTCGAACATCGTCGAGAAGTCCTTGGGCTCGATCGTCAAATCCGGCAGCAGCGCAATCAGCGGCGTGCTTGGCCCGGGTGAGCGCTTCAAGCAAAAGGGCCTGATCTTCTGCGCCACGCCGGCCAGCGACTTTGTCTGCGGCACGCTGCAACTGGCGGCGGGGATGAACCTGCACGTGTTCACTACCGGTCGGGGCACCCCGTACGGCTTGGCCATGGCGCCGGTGGTGAAGGTCTCGACCCGTACCGAACTGGCCCAGCGCTGGCCGGACCTGATCGACATCGACGCCGGCCGCATCGCCACCGGGCGCGCGACCATCGAAGAGTTGGGCTGGGAGCTGTTCCACTACTACCTGGACGTGGCCAGCGGCAAGAAACAGACCTGGGCCGAGCAGCACAAGTTGTTCAACGACATTACCTTGTTCAACCCGGCGCCGATTACCTGATGATTGCGTGATCGATGGAGATCCAGTGTGGGAGCGAGCTTGCTCGCGATGGGGCGGTACATTCAGCATTGATGCAAGCTGACCCAACGCTATCGCGAGCAAGCTCGCTCCCACAGGGGATGTGGGGTGAATATGGATTTTGTGTTCAGCGCAGAATAAATGTGGGAGATTCTATGGTGCATGGCTAGCCTTAGATGCCTTTTGGTAGGTATTCGCTCTGGTTCTTCAACAGAGCGAATACCACTCGGGCAAGCTTGCGGGCCAGTGCCACTAATGCTTCGGTTGTGCTTAGCCCTCGAGCCCGCAGAGCCCCATAAAAACCCTTCCACGCCGCTGTGCGGCTCGCCGACATCGCGGCGTTGTGCATCAATCGGCGCGCCTCCGGGTCACCTCGCTTAGACAGGCAGCGGCGTCCCTTCTTTTTTCCCGAGTCCGATATGCGCAGGTCCAGCCCTAGAAAAGCGATGAAGGCATCGGCATTTCTGAAATCTCCACGCTGAAACGACGTAAGTAAACGCGCACCGCTCAACAGCCCGATTCCTTCGACTTTCATGCAGCGCTTGAGCTGACTGCCCAGACCGGCTGCATCCAATTGCGTCTGGATTGTTTTCTCAAGCAAGATTTCCAGTCGCTGCATGGCCTTTATCTGGTTCTCAAAGGCCGTTTTGAGCAACGGTTCGTTCGACCAACTTTGCTTGAGGCTGACACGCGC
Source organism: Pseudomonas sp. E102 (assembly GCF_052660185.1). Lineage (NCBI taxonomy): Bacteria > Pseudomonadati > Pseudomonadota > Gammaproteobacteria > Pseudomonadales > Pseudomonadaceae > Pseudomonas > Pseudomonas sp. E102. The sequence goes on along the minus strand of NZ_CP084025.1, from coordinate 3,974,798 downwards.
CTGAACCAAGGCTGCCCGGCGCCGGAAAAGGCTTATAAGCCGGCAATACAGGGGCGATGGCGGGGTCCACGGGTGCAACTGGTGGCCTTCGTTGTTCAAGTAGCGAGCCAACAACCGAGCATCCAGCGCATCGGTTTTGGCGCGAACTTTCACACCTTTGCGGTAATGGCTGAGTTCGTAGCCGCCGATCATGTAGATCACACAGCCCTGCGCATAAGCCAGGTCGGCGAAGTCCTGGTGATAGATATTGGTGGCCTCGATGGCGACATCCACTGGCGCAGGCAATTCCTTGAGCCACTTCTGGATCGCAGCTTTGGTGTTGGGGATCGCTTCCAGTCGATCTGTTTCTGCGTGATAAATCACCAACTCATCTTTGGCGACATCAACCCCCACGATCGGCTTTGCGACAGAAACCGGCATTGCCATTGAAAATCCTCCGCGCTAAGGTTTGAACACTTGAAGGGTTCACCCAGAGGCGCAGGCTTGTTCCTATCGTCGGTCTAGGCCAGATGCATTCTTTATCGGCGCTTGGGTGAAAGGAGGAGGGGTGAAATCTCCCACGGTCTGTACTGCGCGAACAGTCAGAATCGAGCCTTGTCCCTCCTCCTCCCTTCAAGTCCTACCATACAAGCGAGCCTGCTCGCGAAAGCGCTTCACCAGACGCCAACGTCGTGAGTGGCTTATCATTAGCCACCTAACGACACCTCCTTCTCAAGGTCCTCGGCATGCTGGCAATTTTCCTCGAAACCCTGAACGTCACCGCGCCGGTGTTCGCCATGCTGTTTCTGGGGACGCTGCTCAAGCGCATCGGCTGGATCAACGACAACTTCATCCACATCGCCTCGTCGCTGGTGTTCAACGTCACCATGCCGGCGCTGTTGTTCCTTGGCATTCTGCACGCTGATTTGCACGCGGCTTTGCAGCCAGACCTGCTGATCTATTTCTCGATTGCCACCCTGGTGAGTTTCGCCATGGCCTGGGGCTGGGCGATCTGGCGTTGCCCGCGGGAGGATCGCGGGATCTACACCCAGGGCGCGTTTCGTGGCAACAACGGCGTGATCGGCCTGGCATTGGCCGCGAGCATGTATGGCGACTATGGGATTTCCCTGGGGGCGATTCTGGCGGCGCTGGTGATCCTGTTCTACAACACCCTGTCGACCATCGTGCTGGCGGTCTACAGCCCGGTGATCAAGTCCGACCCCTGGAGCATCTGCAAGAGCGTGATCAGCAACCCGCTGATCATCAGCGTGCTTGCCGCCGCGCCGTTCGCCTATTGGCGGATCGGCCTGCCGAACTGGTTCGAGACGTCGGCCAAGTATCTGTCCCAAATGACCTTGCCCCTGGCGCTGATCTGCATCGGCGGCACGCTGTCCCTGGCGGCCTTGCGCAAGAGCGGCAAGATGGCCCTGAGTTCGAGCCTGGTGAAGATGGTCGGCTTGCCGTTGGTGACTACTCTGGGCGCATGGTTGTGGGGTTTTCGCGGGGCGGAACTGGGGATCCTGTTCCTGTACTTCGGCAGCCCCACCGCCGCCGCCAGCTACGTCATGGCCCGCGCCGCGAATGGCAACCACGAGCTGGCGGCGGCGATCATCGTCATCACCACCTTGATGGCGGCGATTACCACCAACCTGGGGATCTTTGTGTTGCAGTGGGGTGCGTGGATCTAACCCTCGATTTTGCGCTGTTCTTGAGGGCCAATCGCGAGCAAGCTCGCTCCCACATTGGCTTGTGGTTGTGCCGCGATCCCTGTGGGAGCGAGCTTGCTCGCGATAGCGATCCCAGGGTCACTCAGGCTTGCGATAACTATCGATCACTTCCTGCGCCGCCCGAAACGCATCGATCGCCGCTGGCACGCCCGCGTACACCGCGCAATGCAGCAACGCTTCGCGAATTTCTTCTACCGTGCAGCCATTGTTCAGCGCGCCACGCACGTGGCCCTGGAGTTCCTGCGGGCACTTGAGGGCGGTGAGGGCGGCGAGGGTGATCAGGCTGCGGGTCTTCAGCGGCAGGCCTTCGCGGCTCCAGACGCTGCCCCAGGCATGTTCGTTCACGAAATCCTGCAGCGGCTGGGTGAATTCGGTGGCGTTGCCCAGGGCGCGGTCGACGAACGCATCGCCCATCACTTTGCGACGCATATCGAGGCCGGTCTTTGGATTGTCAGTCATGGCAAATCCCTCTTGTGGTGTTGGCGGCGCCAGGCGCGCAAGGAAGTGAACAGCAGAAACGCGAGCAGGGCCGGCAGCACGTAGAACAACATCAATCGCTCTAGCTGGCCGGCCAATGGCATGCCGGTGGTGAACGACACCACATGCAGCCCGTACGCCGTGTACAAGCCCAGGAACAGCAGCCCTTCGGCACGGGTGACGCGATAGCCGGAATAGAACACCGGCAGGCACAGCACCGCGACGCCAAGCATCACCGGCAGGTCGAAGGCCAGGGCATTGGGCGAGACCGAGAGCGGAGAAGGCGCGGCGAGGGCGGTCACGCCCAATACACCCAGAAGGTTGAACAGGTTGCTGCCGATTACGTTGCCTACCGCGATGTCCCGTTGACCCCGAAGGGCGGCGATCAACGAAGTGGCGAGCTCCGGCAGCGAGGTGCTCACGGCAACGATGGTCAGGCCGATGATGCGCTCGGACAACCCCAGGTCGGTCGCCACTTCCACCGCCGCGCCCAATAACAGGTGCCCGGCGAAGACCAGCATCGCCAGGCCCGAAACGATCATCACCAGGCTCTTGGGCCACGAACCATGGGCAACTGCGCCTCCCAGCGGATGTGGTCGCGCGGAGTGCCGGGACTGGCGCAGCAACAGGCCCAGGTACACCGCCAGGGCTACCAGCAGCAGGACGCCGTCGAGTCGGGTCAGTTCTTCGTTCCAGGCCAGCACGAACACCAGCAGGCTGGCGCCGATCATCAGCGGGATATCCAAGCGCACCAATTGACGCGAGACGCGCAGCGGAATGATCAGCGCCGACAGCCCGAGGGTGACGAGGATGTTGAAGGTACTGCTGCCGATCACACTCCCCACGGCGATGTCAGCGTTCTGTGCCAGGGTCGCTTGCAGGCTGACAGCCATTTGCGGTGCGCTGCTGCCGAATGCGACGACGGTCAGGCCGATAATCAGCGGCCGCACCTGCAAGCGTGCCGCCAGCCCCACGGCGGCACGCACCAGCAACTCGGCGCCGGCGATCAGCAACAGCAGGGCGCCACACAGTTCGATCAGGCTGAGCAGCGGTAAAGCATTGATCAGGGAAATGGCCGGGCTCCGTCTATCAGTCGTCGAGGGCTTGCACACGCACACGCGCGGTACCGCTGCGCAGCATGCCCAATTGTTCGGCCGCGGCGCGGGACACATCGATCAGGCGCCCACGGGTATACGGGCCACGATCGTTGATACGGACCACAACGCTGTCGTTGTTTTTCAGGTTGGTGACTTTCACCCGGGTGCCGAATGGCAACTGGCGATGCGCGGCGGTCAGGCCGTGCTGGTCGAAGCGCTCGCCGCTGGCGGTACGCTTGCCATGGTGCCTGGAGCCGTAATAGGAGGCGACGCCGGTCTGGTCGTAGCCGTGTGGATCGACCGTCCCGCTCTGGCTGGCGCAACCGGCCAGCAGGGACAGCAGGGCGCAGGCGCCGAGGAGACGCTTCATCTGAGAGGTTCCAAATACAAATGTGGGAGCGAGCTTGCTCGCGATGGGGCCATCACATTCAACATCTAGGTTGACTGTCATACCGCTATCGCGAGCAAGCCCGCTCCCACAGGGGGTTGAGCCAGATTCAAAGACTGGCTCCATGGCAATCAGCCCTCGAGCTTGCTTTTCAGCAGTTCGTTGACTTGCTGCGGGTTGGCCTTGCCCTTGGAAGCTTTCATGGCCTGGCCGACGAAGAAGCCGAACATCTTGCCGCGCTTGGCTTCGTCCGCCGCACGGTATTGCTCGACCTGCTCGGCGTTGGCCGCGAGCACTTCATCGAGCACGGCGCTGATCGCACCGGTGTCGGTGACCTGCTTCAAGCCGCGCTTGTCGATGATCTCGTCGGCGCTGCCCTCACCATTGGCCATGGCTTCGAACACCATTTTGGCGATCTTGCCGGAAATGGTGTTGTCCTTGATCCGCAACAGCATGCCGCCCAGTTGCTCGGCCGAAACCGGCGACTCGTCGATTTCCAGGCCCTGCTTGTTCAACAGGCTGCCCAACTCGACCATCACCCAGTTGGCCGCCAGCTTGGCGTCGCCGCCGATGCTCACGACTTTCTCGAAGTAGTCGGCCTGTTCGCGGCTGGTGGCCAGGACGTTGGCGTCATAGCTCGACAGCCCGAACTGCGCCTGGAAGCGCTCGCGTTTCTGTGGCGGCAGTTCCGGCAGGGTGGCGCGTACTTCATCGAGGAACGAATGCTCGATGACCACCGGCAGCAGGTCCGGGTCGGGGAAGTAACGGTAGTCGTTGGCTTCTTCCTTGCTGCGCATCGGACGGGTCTCGTCCTTGTTCGGGTCGTACAGGCGGGTCTGCTGGATGACCTTGCCGCCGTCCTCGATCAGTTCGATCTGGCGTTGGATCTCGCTGTTGATCGCCTTTTCGATGAAGCGGAACGAGTTGACGTTCTTGATCTCGCAGCGGGTGCCGAACTCGGCCTGGCCCTTGGGACGGATCGACACGTTGCAGTCGCAACGCAGTGAGCCCTCGGCCATATTGCCGTCGCAGATGCCCAGGTAGCGCACCAGGGCATGGATCGCCTTGACGTAGGCCACGGCTTCCTTGGCGCTGCGCATGTCCGGCTCTGAGACGATTTCCAGCAGCGGCGTGCCGGCGCGGTTCAGGTCGATGCCGGTAGCACCGTTGAATTCTTCGTGCAGGCTCTTGCCGGCGTCTTCTTCCAGGTGCGCGCGGGTGATGCCGACGCGCTTGACCGTGCCGTCTTCCAGGGCGATGTCCAGGTGGCCCTTGCCGACGATCGGCAGTTCCATCTGGCTGATCTGGTAGCCCTTGGGCAGGTCCGGGTAGAAGTAGTTCTTGCGGGCGAACACGTTGTGCTGGCCGATCTCGGCGTCAATCGCCAGGCCGAACATCACCGCCATGCGCACCGCTTCGGCGTTGAGCACCGGCAGTACGCCGGGCATGCCCAGGTCAACCAGGCTGGCCTGGGTGTTGGGCTCGGAACCGAAGGTGGTCGAGCTACCGGAAAAGATTTTCGACCGGGTGGTGAGCTGGGTATGAATCTCCAGCCCGATCACGACTTCCCATTGCATGTGTTTCTCCTCAGAAGTCTTATCAGGGGATTTTGAAACGTCGCGAGCGAAGGTAAGGCAAGGCGAAAACTGGCGAGAAAGCGGAGTTGACTTTAGTCAATGAGCATTTCGAGCCAGTTTTCAACGCAGCATTACCGAGCGCAGCAGTTTCAAAACCCCTGAGGGGTGCGGGTGTGCCAGTCAGTGTTTAACTGGTACTGGTGCGCCACGTTGAGCAGGCGGCCTTCCTGGAAATACGGCGCGAGCAACTGCACGCCCACCGGCAGGCCATCGACGAAGCCGGCCGGCATGGACAGGCCCGGCAAGCCGGCGAGGTTGGCGGTGATGGTGTAGACGTCTTCCAGGTACTCGGCGACCGGGTCGCTGTTCTTGGCGCCGAGCTTCCAGGCCGGGTTCGGCGTGGTTGGGCCGAGGATGATATCGACCTCGTTGAAGGCGGCCATGAAGTCGTTCTTTACCAGGCGGCGGATTTTCTGCGCCTTTAGGTAGTAGGCATCGTAGTAGCCGGCGGACAGCGCGTAGGCGCCAACCATGATCCGGCGCTGCACTTCGGCGCCGAAGCCTTCGCCACGGGAGCGCTTGTACAGGTCGACCAGGTTTTGCGGGTTCTCGCAGCGATAGCCGAAGCGCACGCCGTCGAAACGCGAGAGGTTAGAGGAGGCTTCCGCCGGGGCGATCACGTAATACGCCGGAATGGCGTGCTGCATGTTCGGCAGGCTGATTTGCTTGATGACCGCGCCGAGCTTTTCCAGCTCCTTGATGCTGTTTTGAATCAGATCGGCGATGCGCGGGTCGAGGCCGGCGCCGAAATATTCCTTCGGCACGCCAATGCGCAGGCCTTGCAGCGAACCGTTGAGGCTGGCGCTGTAGTCCGGCACCGGTTCATCGATGCTGGTGGAATCGTTCGGGTCGAAGCCGGCCATGCCTTGGAGCAGGATCGCGCAGTCTTCGGCGGTGCGGGCCAGCGGGCCACCCTGGTCGAGGCTGGAGGCGTAGGCAATCATGCCCCAGCGCGAGACGCGGCCGTAGGTCGGTTTCAGGCCGGTGAGGTTGGTGAACGCAGCTGGCTGGCGAATCGAGCCACCGGTGTCGGTGGCGGTGGCGGCCGGCAACAGGCGCGCGGCCACGGCGGCGGCGGAACCACCGGACGAGCCGCCCGGTACGTGTTCAAGGTTCCACGGGTTTTTCACCGCGCCGTAATGGCTCGACTCGTTGGCCGAGCCCATGGCGAACTCGTCCATGTTGGTCTTGCCCAGGGTCACGGTGCCGGCGGCGGCCAGCTTGGCGACCACGGTGGCGTCGTACGGGGCCTTGAAATTGTCGAGCATCTTCGAGCCGCAGCTGGTGCGGATGCCCTGTGTGCAAAACAGGTCCTTGTGGGCAATCGGCGCGCCAAGCAGGGCGCCGTTCTCACCCTTGGCGCGACGGGCGTCGGCGGCCTTGGCCTGGCTCAGGGCCAGTTCTTCGGTGAGGCTGATGAAGCTGTTGAGCTGCGGATCGAGCTGGGCGATGCGCGCCAGCAGGGCCTTGGTCAGCTCTTCGGAGGAAAACTTTTTGTCGGCGAGTCCGCGGGCGATCTCGGCCAGGGTCATCTGATGCATGAGAGGCTCTTTCCCTTTAGTCGATGACTTTCGGAACCAGGTACAGGCCGTTTTCGACCGCTGGCGCGATGGACTGGTAGGCCTCGCGGTTATTGGACTCGGTGACGACGTCGGCGCGCAGGCGCTGGCTGGCTTCCAGTGGGTGGGCCAGCGGCTCGATACCGTCGGTATCGACCGCCTGCATTTCGTCGACCAGCCCGAGGATGCTGTTCAGGGCAGAAGTGATGTGTGGAAGATCGGCTTCATTGAGGCCCAGGCAGGCCAGATGAGCGATTTTTTCCACGTCGGAGCGTTCAAGCGCCATGGGATTCTCCAGTGGAAAACAAAACGGACGCAGTCTGTCCGTGTGTTAGATTGTCGGAACACTACCGCATTTCTACGGCGCTACGGCCGCGATTGTAGGGTTTGGTGCACAGAAAAGCGGCCAATTTAACATATTGGCGCCTTGCCCAAAATCCCTGTCGTTGTTAGAGTTTGCCGCACTTTTTTACCCACGCGTTGCCTAGGGTCCCTTTCCCATGTTCAAGAAACTGCGTGGCATGTTTTCCAGCGATCTCTCCATCGACCTGGGCACTGCCAACACCCTTATTTACGTGCGCGAGCGCGGTATCGTCCTGAATGAACCCTCGGTCGTGGCCATCCGCACCCACGGTAACCAGAAAAGTGTCGTGGCTGTCGGTACGGAAGCCAAGCGCATGCTGGGCCGTACACCGGGCAACATTGCAGCCATTCGCCCCATGAAGGACGGCGTGATCGCCGACTTCAGCGTCTGCGAAAAGATGCTGCAGTACTTCATCAACAAGGTTCACGAAAACAGTTTTCTGCAGCCCAGCCCTCGTGTGCTGATCTGCGTGCCCTGCAAGTCCACCCAGGTGGAGCGTCGCGCCATCCGTGAATCGGCCCTGGGTGCCGGTGCTCGCGAAGTATTCCTGATTGAAGAGCCAATGGCCGCAGCCATCGGTGCCGGCCTGCCGGTGGAAGAAGCCCGTGGTTCGATGGTCGTCGATATCGGTGGTGGTACCACTGAAATCGCCTTGATCTCCCTCAACGGTGTGGTCTACGCCGAATCCGTGCGTGTGGGCGGCGACCGTTTCGACGAAGCGATCATCACCTACGTACGTCGCAACTACGGCAGCCTGATCGGCGAATCCACCGCCGAGCGCATCAAGCAGGAAATCGGCACGGCCTACCCGGGCGGTGAAGTGCGCGAAGTCGATGTTCGCGGTCGCAACCTGGCCGAAGGCGTTCCACGCGCGTTCACGCTCAACTCCAACGAAGTGCTCGAAGCGCTGCAAGAGTCGCTGGCAACCATCGTCCAGGCCGTCAAGAGCGCCCTGGAGCAATCGCCGCCGGAGCTGGCCTCGGACATCGCCGAGCGCGGCCTGGTGCTGACCGGTGGTGGCGCGCTGTTGCGTGACCTCGACAAACTGCTGGCCCAGGAAACCGGCCTGCCGGTGATCGTTGCCGAAGACCCGCTGACGTGCGTTGCCCGCGGTGGTGGCCGTGCGCTGGAAATGATGGACAAGCACACCATGGACCTGCTCTCCAGCGAATAAATCTGGCGCAGTGGTCTATGTTGTTTGCGCTCGGGCGGCACTTTGCAGTGCTGCCCGTTGGCGTTTATCTTCTGTCATTCGTATCCAGGCCGGTTCGATACCGTATGAATAAAGACAACGTTTGCCTGGGAGGAGCGGCTTATTAAACCGCTTTTTGCCAAAGGCCCCTCATTGGGTGTACGCCTGCTGGTGTTGACCGTGCTGTCGGTTGCGCTGATGGTGGTGGATGCCCGCTTCACGCTGCTCAAGCCAGTGCGCAGCCAGATGTCGCTGGTGTTGATGGAGTCCTACTGGATCACCGATCTGCCGCAACGGTTGTGGCAGGGTGTGGCCAGCCAGTTTGGCAGCCGGACCGAACTGGTCGCCGAGAACGAAAAACTAAAGACTGAAAACCTGCTGCTGCAGGGACGCATGCAGAAGCTGGCGGCCCTCACCGAACAGAACGTGCGGCTGCGCGAGTTGCTCAACTCCTCGGCGCTGGTCAATGAGAAAGTCGAAGTGGCCGAGCTGATCGGCATGGACCCGAACCCGTTCACCCACCGCATCATCATCAACAAGGGCGAGCGCGACGGCGTGGTCCTCGGCCAGCCGGTGCTCGATGCCCGTGGCCTGATGGGGCAGGTGGTGGAATTAATGCCTTATACGTCTCGTGTGCTGTTGCTGACCGATACCACCCACAGTATCCCGGTGCAGGTCAATCGCAACGGCTTGCGGGCAATCGCAAGCGGCACCGGCAACCCCGAGCGCCTCGAACTTCGCCATGTGGCCGATACCGCCGACATCAAGGAAGGCGACCTGCTGGTCAGTTCCGGCCTCGGCCAGCGGTTTCCGGCTGGTTATCCCGTGGCGACGGTCAAGGAAGTCATTCATGACTCTGGCCAGCCGTTCGCGATCGTGCGGGCGGTGCCAACGGCTGCGTTGAACCGCAGCCGCTACCTGCTGCTGGTATTCAGCGACAACCGCACGCCTGAAGAGCGCGCCAACGATGCCGCCGTGGCCCAGGAGGCCCAGGACCAGCAGAGCGGCGAATCGCCTGCTCCGGCCACACCTGCGCCCGCGCCCGCACCTGTACCAGCCACTGTGCCCAAGCCCCAGGCTGCGACGGCCCCGGCAACAACAGCTCCGGCCGCACACGCCGCGGCTCCCGCCCGACCGGCCGCAGCCCAGCAGCCGGCGGTCCAACCCGCCCGGCCCGCGACCAAGCCACCGGCCCCAGCGCCTGCCGCTACGCCCGCCACCAGGGGAGCACGTGAAGAATGAGCAGTACTCGATCCGGTAATGGCTGGATGGTCTGGTTGACCTTTGCCATCGGCCTGTTGCTCAGCGTTTCCCCGCTGCCGCAGTTCATGGAAATCCTGCGCCCGCTGTGGCTGGCCTTGCTGCTGGCCTTCTGGGCCCTGGCCTTGCCGCACAAGGTCGGCATGGTCACGGCCTGGTGCCTGGGGCTGGCCGAAGACGTGCTCTATGGCACGTTGCTGGGTCAGAACGCGCTGATCCTGACCTTGATCACATTCCTGGTGCTGTCGTTGCAACAACGCCTGCGCATGTTCCCGATGTGGCAACAGTGCTTGGTGATCCTGGTGATCTTCGGGTTGGCGCAACTGGTGCAATTATGGCTCAGCGCCTTGACCGGTAATCGCCAGCCGACCCTGGCGCTGGTCTTGCCGGCCCTGGTCAGCGCATTGCTCTGGCCGTGGATAAGTTTCGGTTTGCGCGGCTTGCGGCTGCGTTTCAAAATCAACTGATTCGGTCAGGATATCTACACTTTTTTGATGACTTACATCCCTGTGGCGAGGGAGCTCCCTCGCCACAAAAGCCGGTCGCCTATAAGGGAGATGTCTTGATGAAACCGCTTTACCTCGCCTCAGGGTCGCCGCGCCGGCGTGAATTGCTCACGCAGATCGGGGTGCCATTTACCGCCATCGGTGCGGACATCGACGAAACTCCCCACGATCACGAAACCCCATCGGCCTATGTAGAGCGCTTGGCGCGTGGCAAGGCCGATGCTGGACGACGTGCCCTATCAAATGACATCGATGGCTGCGTGCTCGGCGCGGACACCGCCGTGGTGCTGGATGGACAAATTCTCGGCAAGCCTCAGGATCAGGCCGACGCCGTGTCGATGCTCCTGGGCCTGTCCGGGCGCGATCATGAGGTACTGACCGCCATTGCCGTGCTGGATGCCGAACGCTGCGAATCCCGGGTGGTTCGCAGCCGCGTGCGCTTTCGCCTGATCACGGAACAGGAAGCGCTCGCCTATTGGGCCAGCGGCGAACCGCGAGACAAGGCCGGCAGCTATGGTATCCAAGGGCTGGGCGCGGTGTTCGTCGCCGGGCTTGAAGGCAGTTATTCGGCCGTGGTCGGCCTGCCGCTCTGCGAAACCGCAGAATTGCTCGGCCATTTCGGCATACCCTGTTGGCAAACCTTGAGCGCGCGTTGAGCGCCGTCTGACTAGATGCGGCCATAATCGTGAATATGCCTGAACGAGACCCTGCCATGAGTGAAGAGATTCTGATCAACATCACGCCGATGGAGTCGCGCGTGGCGGTGGTTGAAAACGGTGTCCTGCAAGAAGTTCACGTCGAGCGCACGCAAAAGCGTGGCATCGTCGGCAATATTTACAAGGGCAAGGTGGTGCGGGTTTTGCCGGGCATGCAGGCAGCCTTCGTCGACATCGGCCTGGACCGCGCGGCGTTCATCCACGCCTCGGAAATTTCCATGCGCGAAGGGCCGGCGGTAGAAAGCATCAGTGCGCTGGTCCATGAGGGCCAGAGCCTGGTGGTGCAGGTCACCAAGGACCCCATCGGCTCCAAGGGCGCGCGCCTGACCACCCAGCTGTCGATTCCGTCGCGCTACCTGGTGTACATGCCGCGCACCGCCCACGTCGGCATATCCCTGAAGATCGAAGACGAAGCCGAGCGTGAGCGCCTCAAAAAAGTGGTCAGTGACTGCGTGGAAAAAGAAGGCATCAAGGAAGCCGGCGGCTTCATCCTGCGTACGGCCGCCGAAGGCGCCGGGGCCGATGAGATCCTCATGGATATCCGCTACCTGCGCAGGCTCTGGGACCAGATCGCCGCGCAGATCAAGACCATCGCCACTCCCAGCGTGATCTACGAAGATCTGGGACTGGCGTTGCGAACCCTGCGTGACCTGGTCAGCCCGAAGATCGAGAAGATCCGCATCGATTCCCGGGAAACCTTCCAGAAAACCACCCAGTTCGTCGCCGAGCTGATGCCGGAAATCGCCGACCGCCTGGAGCACTACCCTGGCGAGCGGCCGATTTTCGACCTGTACGGCGTCGAAGATGAGATCCAGCGCGCCCTTGAACGCAAGGTGCCGCTCAAGTCCGGCGGTTATCTGGTGGTCGATCCGGCCGAGGCGATGAGCACCATCGACGTCAACACCGGTGCCTTTGTCGGCCATCGTAATCTCGAGGAAACCATCTTCAAGACCAATCTTGAAGCGGCCACGGCCATTGCCCGGCAATTGCGCCTGCGCAACCTCGGCGGGATCATCATCATCGATTTCATCGACATGGAAGACGAAGAGCACCAGCGCCAGGTGCTGCGCACCCTGGAAAAACAGCTGGAGCGCGATCACGCCAAGACCAACATCATCGGCATCACCGAACTGGGCCTGGTGCAGATGACCCGCAAGCGCACCCGCGAAAGTCTTGAACAAGTGCTGTGCGAACCATGCAGCAGTTGCCAGGGCCGGGGCAAGCTCAAGACCCCGGAAACCGTGTGTTACGAAATCTTCCGGGAAATCCTCCGGGAAGCGCGCGCCTACCAGGCCACTGGCTATAGAGTGTTGGCGAACCAGAAAGTGGTGGACCGGTTGCTCGATGAAGAGTCGGGCAACGTCGCGGAGCTGGAAACCTTTATCGGCCGCACGATCCGTTTCCAGGTGGAGACCATGTATTCGCAGGAACAATACGACGTGGTGTTGCTCTGACGTGGCATGCGCAGTGGCGAGGCCGCGGCGAGAATGCCTTTGCCAAGGGGGGCTGCTGACATGGAGCGTCTGACACGCCTGTTGGGCACATTGACACGCTGGGGGCTTGGCCTGTGTGCGCTGCTGCTGGTCGTGCTGGCCTTGTACGTGAGCCTCGGCCGGGAGTTGGTCCCGCTGGTGGCTGAATACCGTAGCGAGGTCGAGGCCCGTGCCGGCGAAGCGCTCGGCATGCCGGTGCACGTCGGTAGCCTCGAAGGCGGCTGGAACGCCCTGGCCCCCATCTTCGCCGCGCGCGATGTAGTGGTCGGCGACGGCCCCAATGCCCTGCACCTGGATCATGTGCGCGCCGTGCCCGCGGTGTGGGACAGCCTGGTGGCCCGCCAGGTGCGCATCGCCCATCTGGAAATCAGCGGCCTGAAGATCAGCCTCAAGGAAGGCGCCGACGGGAAATGGGCCCTGGAAGGCCTGCCAGTACGGGACGACCAGCCACTCGATCCGCAGCAACTGTTGAACCGCATGCAAATGGTCTCGAAGCTGTCGGTGCTCGACAGCCAAGTGACGTTGCAGCCACTGGACCATCCGCCCCTGAGCCTCACCTACGTTGGCTTGAGCCTGCGCACCGGTGCCTCCCGCCAGCGCCTGGACGCTCGGCTGACCCTGCCCGACGGCCAGCCCGTGGCGATCAACCTGCGTACCCGCATCCGCGCCAGCGATTGGAAAAATGGCGTGGCCGATGCCTACCTGAGCCTGCCGCAAAGCGATTGGTCCCAATGGCTGCCTAAACGCCTGACCCGGCAATGGAATTTTTCCGAAATCAAGGCGGGGGGCGAGTTCTGGCTCAGCTGGGGCGCGGGCACGGTGCAAAGCGCGGCCGTGCGCTTGAACGCGCCGCAGCTCCAGGGCGCCTATGCCGACCGCAAGCCCGTGCAGATCCATAACCTGGCCCTCAACGGCTATTTCCAGCGCAGCAGCCAAGGATTTATCGCAACCTTCGACACTCTGGCGATGAGCCTGGGTGACACCCGCTGGGAGTCGCGCCTGCAGCTGCAGCAGACCGACGCCTCCGACAAGGCCGAGGAACGCTGGCACGTGCAGGCCGATCGTCTCGACTTGACGCCGCTCACGCCGCTACTCAATGCCCTGGCGCCATTGCCGGAAGGCGTCGCCACCGCCATCGACCGACTCAAGGTGACCGGTGGCTTGCGCAACGTCTTGCTCGACTACCGGCCACACAATACCGGTGATCAAAAAGTCAGCTTCGCCACCAACCTCGACACGGTGGGTTTCAACGCCTATCACGGGGCCCCGGCGGCACGTAATGTTTCGGGCAGCCTGAGCGGCGACCTCGGCGGCGGCGAACTGCGCATGGACAGCAAGGATTTCTCCCTGCACCTGGACCCGATCTTCGCCAAGCCCTGGCAGTACTTGCAGGCCAACGCACGGCTGACCTGGAAGTTGGACAAGCAAGGGTTCACCTTGATCGCGCCTTACCTGAAGGTGCTGGGTGAGGAGGGCCGGATTGCCGGGGATTTCCTGATTCGCCTGCATTTCGATCACAGCCAGGAAGATTACATGGACCTGCGGGTCGGCCTGGTGGACGGTGATGGGCGCTACACCGGCAAGTACCTGCCGGCCGTTCTCAGTCCTGCGCTGGACGAGTGGCTGCGCACCGCAATTGTCAAAGGCGCGGTGGATGAGGGCTTCTTTCAGTATCAAGGCTCGCTGAACAAAGGCGCCGAGGATGCGGCTCGCAGCATCAGCCTGTTTTTCAAGGTGCATGACGCTGAGCTGGCGTTCCAGCCCGGCTGGCCTTCGGTCAGTAAGGTCAGCGGCGATGTGTTTGTCGAGGACAGCGGCGTACGCATCTTCGCCAGCCAGGGGCAACTGCTGGGTACCCAGGTAAAAGACGTTTCGGTGAACATTCCCCACGTGCCGACCGGGCAAAACTCTCATTTGCTGCTCGACGGTGGGTTTGCCGGAGGGCTCGGCGACGGGTTGAAGATCCTCCAGACCGCGCCCATCGGCACGGCCGAAACATTCGCCGGCTGGGAAGGCGAGGGCGACCTGCGCGGCAGCGTAAAGCTCGATATCCCGCTCGTGAAAGGCGAGCAACCGAAGATCCTCGTGGATTTCTCAACGGACAAGGCTCGGCTCAAACTCAGCGAGCCGGCCTTGGAATTGACTCAACTCAAGGGGGATTTCCGCTTCGACAGCAGCAAGGGGCTGAGCGGCAAGAACATTGCGGCCCGGGCATTCGACCGACCCGTGACCGCGCAGATATTCGCCGAGGGCCGCACCGGCGCGCTCAATACGCGTGTCACGGCGTCCGGACGGCTTGAGGTGAAGAAACTCACCGACTGGCTGAGCGTGACCCAGCCGTTGCCCGTCTCCGGCGTGATTCCTTACCAGTTGCAAGTGATCCTCGACGGCGCCGACAGCCAGCTGTCGATCAATTCCAATCTCAAGGGCGTCGCGGTGGATCTGCCGGCGCCCTTCGGCATGGCGGCTGATGCCGGGCGCGACACCGTGTTCCGTATGACATTGCAGGGGCCGGAGCGGCGTTACTGGGCCAATTATGGCGACCTGGCCAGCTTCACTTATGCCGCCCCGAGCGGAAAAACGGCCGATGGCCGTGGCGAATTGCTCCTGGGCGGGGGCGACGCAGTGCTGCCGGGAGCCAAGGGGCTGCGCCTGCGAGGCACGCTATCGGAGCTGGACGTGGGTCCCTGGCAGGATTTGTTGGGCAAATACGCCGGCCAGGACCCGGGCGGCAGCGCCCGGCAAGTGCTCAGCGGTGTCGACCTGAAAGTAGGCAAACTCACGGCGATGGGCACGACGCTGGACCAGGCATCGGTGCAACTGGACCGCAAGCCGGACGCCTGGGCCATGCGGCTCGACAGCCAGCAGGCCAAGGGCAGCGTCAACGTGCCGGACGCAAAGGCCGCCCCCATCGGTATCAAGCTGGACTACGTGCGCCTGCCCGCTGCCGACCCGACGGTGCAGGCCGACGAAAACGCCCCGGATCCGCTGGCTTCGGTTGATCCGAGCAAGATACCGGCCCTGGATATCGCCATCGACCAGTTGTTCCAAGGGCCTGATCTGATCGGCGCCTGGTCGTTGAAGGTGCGTCCAACCGGTAAAGGTATTGCGTTGAACGATCTGGACATGGGCCTCAAGGGCATGGTCCTCAATGGCAATGGCGCTTGGGAAGGTGCGCCGGGCTCGACCAGCAGTTGGTACAAGGGGCGGATCAAGGGCAAGAACCTGGCCGATGTGCTGAAAGGCTGGGGATTCGCCCCCAGCGTGACCAGCCAGGAGTTTCGCCTGGACGTTGACGGCCGTTGGCCTGGTTCGCCCGCCTGGGTGGCCACCAAGCGCTTCTCCGGAAGTCTCGATGCGTCGCTTACCAAGGGGCAGTTCGTCGAGGTCGAAGGCAGCGCCCAGGCGTTGCGGGTATTCGGCCTGTTGAACTTCAACTCCATCGGCCGCCGCCTGCGCCTGGATTTCTCCGACCTGTTTGGCAAGGGGCTGAGCTATGACCGGGTCAAGGGCTTGCTGGTGGCGAGCAATGGCGTCTATGTAACGCGTGAGCCCATCGCCTTGACGGGACCTTCGAGCAATCTGGAACTGAACGGAACGCTGGACATGGTCACTGACCGGGTCGACGCCAAGCTGCTGGTGACGTTGCCGGTGACCAACAACCTGCCCATCGCCGCGCTGATTGTCGGCGCCCCGGCGGTGGGTGGGGCATTGTTTTTGATCGACAAACTGATCGGTGACCGCGTAGCGCGTTTTGCCAGCGTAAGATACGACGTCAAGGGGCCGTGGAAAGAGCCGAAGATCAGCTTCGACAAGCCGTTCTGACGAGTAACGCTAGCCCTTGTGGGAGCGAGCAAGCTCGCTCCCACAAGAGGATGATGCACAAAATGAGGGAGGCAGCATGCCAGTCGCCGTGATTCAAATGGTCAGCCAAAGCGATGTCCTCGCCAACCTGGCCCGCGCCCGTGTGCTGTTGGAACAGGCAGCGGCTGGCGGTGCGAGGCTGGCGGTGCTGCCGGAAAACTTCGCCGCCATGGGGCGGCGGGACGTTGCCGACATCGGTCGCGCCGAAGCCTTTGGTCAGGGACCGATCCTGCCTTGGTTGAAACAGGTCGCTCGCGACCTCAGGTTATGGATTGTCGCCGGCACGCTGCCATTACCGCCGGAGGACGAGCCCGAAGCCAGGGCTCATGCCTGTTCGTTGCTGGTGGACGACCAGGGCCAGATCGTGGCGCGTTACGACAAGCTGCACCTGTTTGACGTGGACGTGGCGGACAATCGTGGGCGCTACCGCGAATCCGATGACTATGCTTATGGTCGCAACGTGGTGGTCGCCGATACTCCCGTGGGCCGGGTGGGCCTGACGGTCTGTTACGACTTGCGTTTCCCGGAGCTCTACAGCGAGTTGCGAGCGGCCGGGGCTGAGTTGATCACCGCGCCTTCGGCCTTTACAGCCGTAACCGGCGCCGCCCATTGGGACGTATTGATTCGCGCCCGAGCCATTGAGACCCAGTGCTACCTGCTGGCGGCAGCCCAAGGCGGGACGCATCCGGGGCCAAGGGAAACCTTCGGCCACGCTGCAATTATCGACCCATGGGGGCGGGTGCTGGCGCAACAGGATCAAGGCGAGGCGGTGCTGCTGGCCGAGCGCGACAGCAGCGAACAGGCGTCCATCCGGGCGCGCATGCCGGTGGCGAGCCATCGGCGCTTTTTCTCGCAGGGCGCCCGACAGCGACCTGCCCAAGACGACGAATTCAAGGCGTAAAACATATGAGCGGGTTGTTGTCCTCAGTCAGTGAACACCTTTTAGCCCCCGGTGGCGTGACCCTCGAAAGCCTGCAAGGCGTGCTGGGTGACCTGGCCGGCCCGGGCATCGATGCCGCCGACCTGTATTTCCAGGGGCAGATTTCCGAGTCCTGGTCGTTGGAAGACGGCATCGTCAAGGAAGGCAGTTTCAACCTTGACCAGGGCGTCGGCGTACGGGCCCAGTCCGGTGAAAAGACCGGTTTTGCCTACAGCAACGCCATCACCCTCGAAGCCCTCGGCGCCGCGGCCCGTGCCGCTCGTTCGATCTCGCGCGCCGGGCAAAACGGCACGGTCCAGGCGTTCAGCAGCCAGGACGTGGCGCAGCTGTATGCGCCGGATAATCCATTGGAGGTCATGAGTCGCGCCGAGAAAGTCGAGCTGCTCAAACGCATCGACGTTGCCACTCGCGCCCTCGATCCACGGATCCAGCAGGTGTCGGTGAGCATGGCGGGCGTCTGGGAGCGAATCCTGGTGGCATCCACCGATGGTGGCCTGGCGGCGGACGTCCGGCCCCTGGTGCGGTTCAATGTCAGCGTGATCGTCGAGCAGAACGGCCGGCGTGAGCGCGGCGGTCATGGCGGCGGCGGGCGCACCGACTATCGTTATTTCCTCAGCGAAGACCGCGCCATGGGCTACGCCCGCGAAGCCCTGCGCCAGGCGCTGGTCAATCTGGAAGCGATTCCGGCCCCGGCCGGCACGTTGCCGGTGGTGCTGGGCTCCGGCTGGTCCGGCGTGCTGCTGCATGAAGCGGTCGGCCACGGCCTGGAAGGCGATTTCAACCGCAAGGGCAGCTCTGCCTACAGTGGTCGCATGGGTGAAATGGTCGCCTCGAAACTCTGCACGATCGTCGACGACGGTACATTGGCCGGGCGTCGGGGCTCCCTGAGCGTTGATGACGAAGGCACCCCGACCGAGTGCACCACCTTGATCGAAAACGGCGTGCTCAAGGGCTACATGCAGGACAAGCTCAATGCTCGCCTGATGGGCGTCGCTCGCACCGGCAACGGTCGTCGCGAATCCTACGCGCACCTTCCGATGCCGCGCATGACCAATACCTACATGCTGGGCGGCCAGAGCGATCCGGCGGAAATCATCGCCTCGGTGAAAAAAGGCATCTATTGCGCCAACCTCGGCGGCGGCCAGGTGGACATCACCAGCGGCAAGTTCGTGTTTTCCACCAGCGAGGCCTACCTCATTGAAGACGGCAAGATCACCGCGCCGGTCAAGGGCGCGACCCTGATCGGCAACGGGCCGGAGGCGATGAGCAAAGTGTCGATGGTCGGTAATGACCTGTCGCTGGACAGTGGCGTGGGCACGTGTGGCAAAGACGGCCAGTCGGTGCCGGTGGGTGTCGGCCAGCCGACCTTGAAGATCGATGCGATCACCGTGGGTGGCACGGGCGCATGACGGAGCCTTGGGTGGAGTGCAAGGCCTCCACCCAAGGACGAGACTCAGCGCAGGCCGCGTTGAGTCTCGTCCAGCTCACGGATGTATTTGAAGATTTTACGGCTCGAGGCCGGCGGCTTGTTGTGCGCCAGTTCGTGCTGGGCCTGACGGATCAGGGAGCGCAATTGCTGGCGATCGGCCTCCGGGTAGTCGATGACGAATTTTTCCAAGGTGCCGTCATCGCCAGCGATCAAGCGATCACGCCAGCGTTCCAGGTTGTGGAAGCGCTCGTTGTACTGCCGGGTGGAGGCATCGAGCTGGTCGAGCAAAACCAGGATCGCGTCAGTGTCCTGGTCGCGCATCAGTTTGCCGATGAACTGCAGGTGCCGTTTACGCGCGATATTCGCGGTGTGCTTGGGCGCATCGGCCAGGGCCCGGCGCAAGGCGTCGGTCAATGGCAGTTTGGCCAGCAAGTCAGGCTTGAGTGTTGTGAGGCGCTCGCCGAGGTCAACCAGAGCATGCAGCTCGCGTTTGACCTGGGATTTGCTTTTTTCACCCTCGTAGAGGGAGTCGTCGTAAGAATCAACCATGGTGGCAGTCCGCAAAGAAACGCCGCCATGATAACCAGTCGGGGGCCGCTTGTCCGGCCCGGTCGCTAGAAGGCCAAGGGTTTGTACGAAAAACAGCGCAGGCAGTTTGCGTGCAAACCCGATACCGAAAGCAGAATTTGAGTGGAGAACACCATGAGTGCAGTTCAGAGCGTCGGTCCGCAGGCATTGCCGGCACTGCAGGAGCAAGTCGAGCAGATTCTCGCCGAGGCCAAGCGACAAGGTGCCAGCGCCTGTGAGGTGGCGGTATCGCTGGAGCAGGGATTGTCGACTTCGGTGCGCCAGCGCGAAGTGGAAACCGTTGAGTTCAATCGGGATCAGGGTTTCGGCATTACCTTGTACGTAGGCCAGCGCAAGGGATCGGCCAGCACTTCGGCCAGCGGGCCCGACGCCATTCGCGAAACGGTGGCCGCGGCGCTGGCGATCGCCAAGCACACGTCCGAGGATGACGCCTCGGGGTTGGCCGATGCCGCCCTTATGTGCAAGGAACTGAAGGATTTCGATCTGTTCCACGCCTGGGACATCACGCCCGAGCAAGCCATCGAACAGGCGCTGCGCTGTGAGGCGGCGGCATTCGATGCCGACCGCCGGATCAAGAATGCCGACGGTACGACGCTCAATACGCACCAGGGTTGCCGGGTTTATGGCAACAGCCATGGCTTTATCGGCGGTTACGCTTCGACCCGTCACAGCCTCAGTTGTGTGATGATCGCCGAGGCGGACGGGCAGATGCAGCGCGACTACTGGTATGACGTCAGTCGCCAGGGCACGTTGCTGGCGGACCCGGTGAGCATCGGCCAGAAAGCCGCACAACGGGTAGCCAGCCGCTTGGGCGCGCGGCCGGTGCCGACCTGTGAGGTGCCGGTGTTGTTTTCTGCCGAGCTGGCCGGTGGTCTGTTTGGCAGCTTCCTGTCGGCGGTGTCTGGCGGCAACTTGTACCGCAAGTCGTCGTTCCTGGAAGGCGCGCTGGGGCAGAAGCTGTTCCCGGAGTGGATGACCATTGACGAGCGTCCGCACCTGATGCAGGCCATGGGCAGCTCGGCATTCGACGGCGATGGCCTGGCCACTTACGCCAAGCCGTTCGTGGAAAACGGCGAGCTGGTGTCCTACATCCTTGGTACCTATTCGGGCCGCAAACTCGGCATGCCGAGCACCGCCAACGCTGGCGGTGTGCATAACCTTTTCGTTACCCATGGCGAAGAAGACCAGGCGGCATTGCTTCGGCGCATGGGCCGGGGGCTGTTGGTAACGGAGTTGATGGGCCATGGGCTGAACATGGTGACCGGGGATTATTCCCGTGGCGCGGCGGGTTTCTGGGTCGAGAATGGCGAGATCCAGTTCCCGGTTCAGGAAGTCACCATCGCCGGAAACATGCGTGACATGTTCAAGCAGATCGTGGCGGTGGGGAATGATTTGGAGCTGCGCAGCAACATCCGCACGGGCTCGGTGTTGATCGAGCGGATGACCGTGGCGGGTAGCTGATACTCAAGGCCACAAAAAAAGGCGCGTCATTCATGTGGATGACGCGCCTTTTTTGTGTCGATTAGAGCTCATGGCAAGTCCGTTTTTGTGGCGAGGGAGCTTGTTCCGCTGAGCCGCGAAGCGGCCCCAACATCTTGCGGCCGCTGCGCACTGGAGCGCCAGCCCGGCCGAGCGGGAGCAAGCTCCCTCGCGACGAAATGGCCTTGGGTCCGGAGGAGTTATTCCCCCTCGTCGAAATAGTTGTTGATCAGCGCCACCAAGGCATCCATCGCCTCCTGGGCCTGTTCGCCCTCGGTGCTCAAGTGGATCTTGGTGCCCTTGCCAGCGGCGAGCATCATCATCGCCATGATGCTTTTACCATCGACGGTACTCTCAGGCGTGCGCCCGACCCGGATCGTGGTCTCAGGAAACTGACCCGCCACACCTACGAATTTCGCCGACGCTCGGGCATGCAAACCCAGCTTGTTGATGATTTCAATTTCACGAGCAGGCATCGCGGTGTGAATCCTTTAGCTGAGGTCGCGGTGGCGAACCTGGACGTTCTTCAGGGATTGTTGCAGGAGCTGACCCAGGCGTTCGGTCAGGTAGACGGAGCGGTGATGGCCACCCGTACAGCCAATGGCGATCGTGACGTAGGCGCGGTTGCTAGCGGCAAAGCGGGGCAGCCATTTGAGCAGGTAGCTGGAAATGTCCTGGTACATCTCTTCGACATCCGGCTGGGCGGCCAAGTAGTCGATTACCGGTTGGTCCAGCCCGGACTGCTCGCGCAGTTCCGGTTTCCAATAAGGGTTGGGTAAACAGCGGACATCGAACACCAGGTCGGCATCTACCGGCATTCCGCGTTTGAAACCGAACGATTCGACGAGAAAGGCCGTACCCGGTTCTGGCTGGTTCAGCAGGCGCAACTTGAGGGTGTCGCGCAGTTGATACAGGTTCAGGTTCGTGGTGTTGAGCTTGAGGTCCGCCAGGTCCGCGATGGGCCCGAGCAGTTGGCTTTCGTCATGGATCGCTTCGGCCAGGGAGCGGCTCGCATTGCTCAGTGGATGGCGCCGGCGAGTTTCGGAGAAACGCTTGAGCAAGGTTTCTTCGTCGGCATCCAGGTAGAGCACATCGCATTGGATATGGCGGCTGCGCACTTCCTCGAGCAGTTCGGGGAAGCGCGACAAGTGGCTGGGCAGGTTACGGGCATCGACCGACACGGCGACCAGCGGTTGCGCCAGTTCGGTGTGGATCAGGGCGCGCTCGGCCAACTCCGGAAGCAGGCCTGCCGGCAAGTTGTCGATGCAGTAGTAGCCGCTGTCCTCAAGCACATTGAGGGCGGTACTTTTACCGGAGCCGGAGCGGCCACTGACGATGATCATGCGCATGTTTAATGACCGTTCTGCTCGTCCAGGACAACCTGATACAAAGCGTCGTTACTCGTTGCGCTGCGCAGTCTTTCGCGCACTTCCTTGCGGTCCAGCATGCTGGCGATCTGGCGCAGCAGCTCAAGGTGCGCATCGGTCGCCGCTTCCGGAACCAGCAATACGAACAGCAGGTCGACCGGGGCGCCGTCGATGGCGTCGAAATCTATGGGCGCTTCAAGGTGCAGTAGCGCGCTGATCGGCGACGTACAGCCTTTGAGGCGGCAATGTGGAATGGCGATGCCGTTGCCAAAACCGGTGGAGCCTAGTTTTTCACGGGCGATAAGGGCCTCGAAGACGTCCTGCATTTCCAGATCCGGCACTTCGCGGTGGATCAGGTTGGCAATTTGTTCGAGGGCTTTCTTCTTACTGCCACCCGGCGCGTTCACCTGGGAACGGCCGGGGGTCAGGATGGTTTCTAGTCGGATCATGGATTGGGGGGGTTAACGACCGGTTGCGCCCTGGAGGAGGCTCTGGGTCTTTTCCTTATGCTTTTTGAGTTGGCGATCCAGCTTGTCGGTCAGCAGGTCAATCGCGGCATACATGTCATCATGCTCCGCATTGGCAACCACTTCTCCGCCGGGAATATGCAGTGTGGCTTCGATCTTCTGCTTCAGCTTTTCGACGTTCAGAATGACTTGCACGTTGGTGATCTTGTCGAAATGCCTCTCCAATCGGTCGAGTTTTTCGCCGATGTAGGTGCGCAGGGGTTCGGTCACTTCCAGTTGGTGTCCACTGATGTTGACTTGCATACAGCTTCTCCTTCGTTGCCAGTGCATAAAGCGGCAGGCTGGGTGCCTGCCACTGGAACGCTGTGGCGTGGCCTGTTACATCAACCGCTTGCGTTCGCTCGAAGGTGCGATCCCCAGGGATTCGCGGTATTTGGCGACGGTACGGCGGGCCACCTGAATGCCTTGTGCCTCCAGTAAACCAGCGATCTTGCTGTCACTCAACGGCTTTTTCTGATTTTCCGCAGCGACCAGTTTTTTGATGATCGCGCGGATGGCCGTGGACGAGCATTCGCCGCCTTCGGAGGTGCTGACGTGGCTGGAGAAAAAGTATTTCAATTCATAGATGCCCCGAGGGGTATGCATGAATTTCTGGGTGGTCACCCGTGAAATCGTCGATTCGTGCATGCCCACCGCCTCGGCAATGTCATGCAGGACCAACGGCTTCATCGCTTCGTCGCCATATTCCAGGAAGCCGCGCTGATGCTCGACGATCTGGGTGGCGACTTTCATCAGGGTTTCGTTGCGGCTCTGCAGGCTCTTGATGAACCAGCGCGCTTCCTGCAACTGGTTGCGCATGAAGGTGTTGTCGGCGCTGGTATCGGCGCGTTTGACGAAACCTGCGTACTGGGCGTTGACGCGCAGCTTGGGCATCGACTCCTGGTTGAGCTCCACCAGCCAGCGATCGTTGTGCTTGCGCACGATTACGTCGGGGACGACGTATTCGGGCTCGGTGGATTCGATCTGTGAGCCAGGACGCGGGTTGAGGCTTTGCACCAGCTCGATGACCTGGCGCAGTTCATCTTCCTTGAGCTTCATGCGACGCATCAGTTGGCTGTAGTCGCGTCCGCCCAAAAGGTCGATGTAATCGGTCACCAGGCGCTTGGCTTCGGCCAGCCACGGGGTTTTGGCGGGCAATTGGCGCAGCTGCAGCAACAGGCATTCGCCCAGGTTGCGAGCACCGATGCCGGCGGGTTCGAACTGCTGGATGCGATGCAAGACGGCTTCGATCTCGTCCAGCTCGATGTCGAGCTCGGGGTCGAAGGCTTCGAGGATTTCTTCCAGCGTCTCGTCCAGGTAACCCTGGTTGTTGATGCAATCGATCAGGGTCACGGCGATCAGGCGATCGGTATCGGACATCGGCGCCAGGTTCAGTTGCCAGAGCAGATGACTCTGCAAGCTCTCGCCGGCGGACGTGCGGGTAGTGAAATCCCATTCGTCGTCATCGCCGCTCGGCAGGCTGCTGGCGCTGGTCTGATAGACGTCTTCCCAAGCCGTGTCCACGGGCAGGTCGTTGGGAATGCGCTCGTTCCATTCGCCATCCTCAAGGTTGTCCACCGTGGGGGCGGCTTCCTGTTGGTAGGTTGGTTCCTGGATTTCCGGGGTGGTTTTCTGCTCGACATTGTCGGCCAGTGGATCGGTGTTGTCGAAGTCGTCGCCCTCTTCCTGGCGTTCGAGCATCGGATTGGATTCCAGGGCCTCTTGGATTTCCTGTTGCAGGTCCAGGGTCGACAATTGGAGCAGGCGGATGGCCTGTTGCAGCTGCGGTGTCATCGTCAGCTGCTGGCCCATTCTCAAGACTAGCGATGGTTTCATGGCAGGGGCTTAACACCTTATTTGCCGGCGCACATGCGCCATCCACTACAGGGCGCCGGAGCGCCAAACTTAAGCAAATTATATGCCTGAAACTGAAGTGTTTGCCTAGGGGGCGTCTTCAATTAATTGAGAGTGCCCACGGGTCGTCATCGGACATTCGGCGCCACCCAGGCCTTCGCCTGAGGCTTCGTGGCTTAAAGGCGGAACTCGTGGCCCAGATACACTTCCTTGACCAGCTCGTTGGCCAGGATGGTGGCCGAGTCGCCCTCGGCGATCAACTGGCCGTCGTTGACGATATAGGCGGTCTCGCAGATGTCCAGTGTCTCGCGCACGTTGTGGTCGGTGATCAGCACGCCGATCCCCTTGGCCTTGAGATGATGGATGATCTGCTTGATGTCGCCCACCGAAATCGGGTCTACGCCGGCGAAGGGTTCGTCGAGCAGAATGAATTTCGGCGCGGTAGCCAGGGCGCGGGCAATTTCCACGCGACGACGTTCGCCGCCGGACAGGCTCATGCCCAGGTTGTCGCGAATGTGGCTGATATGGAATTCCTGCAGCAGGCTCTCCAATTCCTGGCGGCGGCCGGCCTTGTCGAGCTCCTTGCGGGTCTCGAGGATGGCCATGATGTTGTCGGCCACCGACAGTTTGCGGAAGATCGACGCTTCTTGCGGCAGATAACCGATACCGGCCTTCGCCCGGCCGTGCATCGGCTGGTGGCTGACATCCAGGTCGTCGATCAGTACGCGGCCCTGGTCGGCCTGAACCAGCCCGACGATCATGTAGAAACAGGTTGTCTTGCCCGCGCCGTTGGGGCCGAGCAAGCCAACGATCTGGCCGCTGTCGATGGACAGGCTGACATCGCGCACAACCTGGCGGCTCTTGTAGCTCTTGGCCAGGTGCTGGGCTTTCAGAGTTGCCATTACTGCGCCTTCTGCTCGTCGGTTTTCTTTTTCGGCTGGATCACCATGTCGATCCGCGGACGCTGTTCGGTCACCTTGCTGCCAGTGGCACGGCCGGCGCTGGCCAGCTTCTTGACCGTGTCGTAGACGATCTTCTCGCCTTGGGTCACGTTGTTGTCCTTGTCGACGACCTTGGCGCGGTCGATCAATACAACGCGGTCCTGGGCGGCGTGATACTGGATGGTGACCCCGTAACCCTGCACAGGCTTGGTGTCGCCTGCGGTCTGCAACTGTTCGAAGTACGCCAGGTTGCCCACGGATGTCACTACGTCGATGTCGCCGGACTGGGTGCGGGTGATGGTGACGGTATTGCCGGTCACCTTCATCGAGCCCTGGGTAATGATCACGTCACCCTTATAGGTGGCGACACCGTTCTTGTCGTCCAGTTGCGCGTCGTCGGCCTGGATGCGGATAGGCTGGTCGCGGTCGTTGGGAAGGGCCCAGGCGCTCGCGCTTCCCAGTGCAGCGCCCAGACTGAGCAAAATAGGGAGGGTTTTAGCGAGCTTCATACTGTCCTCTTACTTTCGATAGCAGGTGTATCCTGCTTTCCTTCAAATACGCCTTCATTCCCACGCCGGTCGACACGCCGCCAGCGCCGTCGATTCTAACGGGTTGCTCGGTCTGCGCATATTCTCGCTGCGGGAAGACCGTCATGCGACTGCTGGTGATGATGGTCGTACGGTTCTTTTCATCGGTCCGTGCGATGCGCACCGAGTCGATCAGTTCGACTTCGGTGCCGCCGGGATTGACCTCGGCCCGTTCGCTCTGCACGTGCCATGGAAATTCGGTACCCCGGAACATGTTCAGGTCCGGTTTGGTCACCAGCGTGACGTCGCTGGCCTTTACATGATCGACCTTGTCGGCCGTCATCTCGTACTGCACCTTTCCGTCCGGCAGGTATTGCAGGGTATGCGTATTGGTCGCATACCAGTCGATGTCATTTTCCTCGACCTTGGCCGCGGGTTGGTCAAGGAAGCGTTCCGGGCTGATGTTCCAATAGCCCACCGCAGCGAAAATCGCGGCGATGCAGCTGAACACCAGAATGGTGCGAATCTTCTTGCTTAGCATAAATGGCTCACAAGTATGCGGCGTTGGCCGCTTCGAGGTGGCCCTGGGCACGCAGGATCAGTTCACAGAATTCACGGGCTGCACCTTCGCCGCCCCTTGCCGTGGTGACGCCATGGGCGTGCTCGCGCACGAACGCCGCTGCGTTGGCCACTGCCATGCCCAGGCCGACCCGACGGATGACCGGCAGGTCCGGCAGATCGTCGCCCAGGTAGGCGACCTGTTCATAGCTTAGATTGAGTTGGCCAAGGAGCTCGTCCAGAACCACCAGTTTGTCTTCGCGGCCCTGGTAAAGGTGGGGGATGCCCAGGTTCTTCGCCCGCCGTTCGACCACCGGGGTCTTGCGGCCGCTGATAATGGCCGTTTGCACGCCCGAGGCCATCAGCATCTTGATGCCTTGGCCGTCGAGTGTGTTGAAGGTCTTGAATTCGCTGCCGTCTTCGAGGAAATAAAGGCGGCCGTCGGTGAGTACACCGTCGACGTCGAATACGGCGAGCTTGATGGTCTTGCCCCGTTGCAGCAGGTCGGTCGTCATTACATTACTCCAGCACGCAGCAAGTCGGACAGGTTGAAGGCGCCGATCGGGCGGTCTTCGTCATCCACTACCACCAGTGCGTTTATCCTGTGGTCTTCCATGATTTTAAGGGCTTCGGCGGCCAGCATGTCGGCGCGTGCGGTCTTGCCGTGCAGCGTCATGACTTCGTCGATGGTTGCGTTGCGAATGTCGATCGCGCGGTCGAGGGTGCGGCGCAGGTCGCCGTCTGTGAAAATCCCGGCGAGCTTGCCGTCGGCTTCGAGGATCACGGTCATGCCCAGGCCCTTGCGGGTCATTTCCATCAGCGCATCTTTGAGCAGCGTGCCGCGTTGCACCTGCGGCAGCTCTTCTCCGGCGTGCATCACGTTTTCGACTTTCAGCAGCAGGCGACGGCCCAGCGCGCCACCGGGATGGGAAAAGGCGAAATCCTCCGCCGTGAAGCCACGGGCTTCCAGCAGGGCCACGGCCAGGGCATCGCCCATGACCAGTGCCGCGGTGGTGGAGGAGGTCGGGGCCAGGTTCAGCGGGCAGGCTTCGTGCTCGACATGGACATTGAGGTTCACCTCGGCGGCCTTGGCCAACGGGGAGTCCGGGTTGCCGGTGATGCTGATCATCTGGATGCCCAGGCGCTTGATCAGCGGCAGCAACGTGAGGATTTCATTGGTCGAGCCGGAGTTGGACAGGGCCAGGATGACGTCGTCCCGGGTAATCATGCCCATGTCGCCGTGGCTGGCTTCGGCCGGGTGGACAAAAAATGCCGTCGTGCCCGTGCTCGCCAGCGTGGCGGCGATCTTGTTGCCGATGTGGCCGGACTTACCCATGCCGACCACGACCACGCGGCCCTTGCTGGCCAGAATCATCTCGCAGGCACGTACGAAATCAGCGTCGATGTGGGCCAGTAAGCCTTGTACGGCTTCGAGCTCGAGGCGGATGGTACGTTGTGCCGATTGAATCAGGTCGCTGGATTGGCTCATGTCAGATCGTATAGCCCGATGAAAAGGCGGCGATTATAGCGGTAATGAACGATTCCCTCACGTTAGTTCGTCACGCTTTGTTCGAACGGTTGCAAGGCTGGACATAAAATGTGGTGTTTTACCTTAAGCCAGGCTTAACGGGCGGGGGGTTGGCCTTGGGCGCCTGACGCTTGCAGTGATATAGTTCGCCGCCGGTTCGTGTGCCCGGCGGTACCGGCATTTGTCGGTTGGCCTGGGCATTCGGATATGAGGCTGCATCGCAAGGAGTTTAGATGAGTGCCGACAACGCCTACGCGGTCGAGCTGAAGGGACTGTCCTTCAAGCGAGGGACGCGCAGCATTTTCAATGACATCGATATTCGCATCCCGCGCGGCAAGGTGACCGGCATCATGGGGCCTTCCGGGTGCGGAAAGACCACGCTGCTGCGGCTGATGGGGGCACAACTGCGCCCTAGCGCCGGCGAAGTCTGGGTCAATGGCCAGAACCTTCCAAAGTTGTCGCGCAGCGATTTGTTCGATGCGCGCAAGCATATGGGGGTGCTGTTCCAGAGCGGCGCGCTGTTTACCGACCTCGATGTGTTCGAGAACGTGGCGTTTCCCCTGCGGGTCCATACCGAACTGCCGGACGAAATGATCCGCGACATCGTTTTACTCAAGCTGCAGGCCGTCGGGCTGCGCGGGGCCCTGGATTTGATGCCGGATGAACTGTCCGGTGGCATGAAGCGTCGCGTGGCGTTGGCGCGGGCCATCGCCCTCGATCCAAAAATCCTCATGTACGATGAGCCCTTTGTTGGCCAGGACCCCATTGCCATGGGCGTGCTCGTGCGGTTGATCCGCCTGCTCAATGACGCCCTGGGCATCACCAGCATCGTGGTGTCCCACGACCTGGCCGAAACCGCGAGCATCGCCGACTACATCTATGTCGTTGGCGATGGCCAGGTGCTGGGGCAGGGTACGCCCAAGGAATTGAAGGATTCGGACAACCCACGCATTCGCCAATTCATGAAAGGTGACCCGGACGGTCCGGTGGCGTTTCATTTTCCGGCCACGGATTACCGTACCGATCTGCTGGGGAAGCGCTGATGCGCAAGAAATCATTAATAGAAAGAATTCGCCTGTTCGGCCGTTCCGGCATCGACGTGCTGGCCGTGCTGGGGCGTTCCACGCTGTTCCTGATGCACGCACTGCTCGGACGCAATTCGACCGGAGGCGGTTTTGGCCTGCTGGTCAAGCAATTGCATTCGGTGGGGGTGATGTCCCTGGTGATCATCGTCGTCTCGGGCATCTTCATTGGCATGGTACTGGCGCTCCAGGGCTTCAGCATCCTGTCCAGCTATGGATCGGAGCAAGCGGTCGGGCAAATGGTCGCGCTGACCTTGTTGCGCGAGCTCGGGCCCGTGGTGACGGCGCTGCTGTTCGCTGGGCGTGCCGGGTCGGCGTTGACCGCTGAAATCGGCAACATGAAGTCCACCGAGCAGTTGTCCAGCCTGGAAATGATTGGTGTCGATCCGCTCAAGTACATCATTGCCCCGCGCCTGTGGGCCGGCTTCATCTCGCTGCCGGTGCTGGCGATGATCTTCAGTGTCGTGGGGATCTGGGGAGGCTCATGGGTGGCCGTCGATTGGCTGGGGGTCTATGAAGGTTCCTACTGGTCCAACATGCAGAACAGCGTCGACTTTCTCGACGATGTGCTCAACGGTGTGATCAAGAGTGCCGTATTCGCTTTCGTGGTCACCTGGATCGCCGTGTTCCAAGGTTATGACTGTGAGCCCACGTCAGAGGGGATCAGCCGTGCCACAACCAAGACCGTGGTCTATGCCTCGTTGGCCGTCCTGGGCCTTGACTTTATTCTGACCGCCTTGATGTTTGGAGATTTCTGATGCAAAACCGCACCCTGGAAATCGGTGTCGGCCTTTTCTTGCTGGCTGGCATCCTGGCTTTGCTGCTGCTGGCCCTGCGAGTCAGTGGACTGGCGCCGACCGCGAGCACCGATACTTATAAACTTTACGCTTATTTTGACAATATCGCCGGTTTGACGGTCAGAGCCAAGGTAACCATGGCCGGTGTCACCATCGGCAAGGTCACGGCAATCGATCTGGACCGCGACAGTTTCACCGGTCGGGTAACGCTGCAACTGGAAAAGCGGGTGGATAACCTGCCGACTGACTCCACTGCATCGATTCTCACGGCTGGGCTGTTGGGCGAGAAATACATCGGTATCAGCGTGGGTGGGGAAGATGCCTTGCTCAAGGACGGTGGGACCATCCACGATACACAGTCGTCCCTGGTGCTCGAGGACCTGATCGGTAAATTCCTGCTCAATACCGTGAACAAAGACGCCAAATGAGGAGCTATTGAATGATCTCTATCCTGCGACGCAGCCTGCTGGTCTTGCTGGCGGCCCTGCCGCTGATGGGCAATGCCGTGGCGGCGCCTTCGGCGCACGACATCATCAAGACCACCACGGATCAACTTCTGGCGGATCTCTCTGCCAATAAGGAAAAGTACAAGCAGGACCCGGGTGCGTTCTATGAATCCCTGAACCGTATCGTCGGGCCGGTCGTGGATGCCGATGGCATTTCCAAGAGCATCATGACCGTCAAATACTCGCGCAAGGCTACGCCCGAGCAGATGACCCGCTTTCAGGAAAACTTCAAGCGCAGCCTGTTCCAGTTCTATGGCAACGCCTTGCTCGAGTACAACAACCAGGGCATCACGGTCGATCCGGCCAAGGATGAGTCAGGTGATCGCACCAGCGTCGGCATGACGGTCAAGGGCAATAACGGCGCCGTATATCCGGTGTCCTACACGCTCGAGAAAATCAGCGGCGAGTGGAAAGTACGCAACGTGATCATCAACGGCATCAACATCGGCAAGTTGTTCCGCGATCAATTCGCCGATGCGATGCAGCGCAACGGCAACGACCTGAACAAGACCATCGACGGTTGGGCGGGTGAAGTCGCCAAGGCGAAGGAAGTTGCCGAAGATGCCCAAGAGAAGCAGCAACAATGAATGCGTCGGTGAGTGAGTCGGCCATTCGCCTGGGCGAGTCTGGCGAGTTGCTGCTCAGTGGCGTGCTGGATTACCGCACCGGCCCGGGTTTGCGCAAGCAGGGCCAGGCGTTGATCCAATCCGCCAAGGCCGCCGAGTTGGTCATTGACTGCTCGGCGGTGGAGAAGTCCAGCAGCGTCGGTCTGTCCCTCCTGCTGTGCTTCATGCGCGACGCCAAGGCCGCCGGCAAGACGTGGAGCATCCGTGGGATGCCTGAGGACATGCGCGAAATAGCCCAGGTCAGCGAATTGACCGAGCTGTTGGAGCACCCCTGATTCACAACTTCGTAAAAGCCCCCCGTCAGAGTCCTGCTTCGCGGGGTTCGCAGGCGCGGGGCTTTTTTGTATGATGTGCGACCCGTGCGCACAGGGCGCCGATTGAGGTTGAGCATGCAGGCTGTAGAAGTGAAGAGCTTCCTTGAAGGAAAGCTGCCTGGTACGCAGGTGGAAGTTGAAGGCGAAGGCTGCAATTTCCAGCTGAACGTGATCAGCGATGAACTGGCGGCGTTGAGCCCGGTGAAGCGTCAGCAGAGCATCTATGCCCATTTGAACCCATGGATCGCCGATGGCAGTATCCACGCGGTCACTATGAAATTTTTCAGCCGCGCGGCCTGGGCCGAGCGCACCTGAGCCCAAGGGCGTCGAGATTCTTATGGATAAATTGATTATTACCGGCGGCGTTCGCCTCGATGGCGAAATCCGTATTTCCGGAGCAAAGAACTCCGCGCTGCCGATCCTGGCCGCGACGCTGCTGTGCGATGGCCCTGTGACCGTGGCCAACCTGCCGCACCTGCACGACATCACCACGATGATCGAGCTGTTCGGCCGCATGGGCATCGAACCTGTGATCGACGAGAAACTCGCCGTCGAAATCGACCCACGTACCATCAAGACCCTGGTCGCGCCGTACGAACTGGTCAAGACCATGCGTGCCTCGATCCTGGTGCTCGGCCCGATGGTCGCCCGTTTCGGTGAAGCCGAAGTGGCGCTCCCTGGCGGTTGCGCCATCGGTTCGCGTCCAGTGGACCTGCACATCCGTGGCCTGGAGGCCATGGGCGCGGTGATCGATGTCGAGGGCGGCTACATCAAGGCCAAGGCCCCTGAAGGGGGCCTGCGTGGCGCGCATTTCTTCTTCGATACCGTCAGCGTGACCGGGACCGAGAACATCATGATGGCCGCCGCATTGGCCAAGGGCCGCAGCGTGCTGCAAAACGCCGCTCGCGAGCCCGAGGTGGTGGACCTGGCGAACTTCCTGATCGCCATGGGCGCCAAGATCAGCGGCGCTGGCACCGACACCATCACCATCGATGGCGTCGAGCGCCTGCACTCGGCCACTTACAAAGTGATGCCGGACCGTATTGAAACGGGCACCTACCTGGTTGCCGCCGCCGTCACCGGTGGCCGCGTCAAGGTCAAGGACACCGATCCGACCATCCTTGAAGCTGTGCTGGAAAAACTCAAGGAAGCTGGCGCCGAAGTCACCTGCGGCGAAGACTGGATCGAAGTGAACATGCACGGCAAGCGGCCGAAAGCCGTCAACGTGCGGACCGCTCCCTACCCAGCGTTCCCGACCGACATGCAGGCGCAGTTCATCTCCCTCAACGCCATTGCCGAAGGCACGGGCGCGGTGATCGAGACGATCTTCGAAAACCGCTTCATGCACGTCTATGAGCTGCACCGCATGGGCGCCAAGATCCAGGTCGAAGGCAACACCGCCATCGTCACCGGCGCCGAGAAACTCAAGGGCGCGCCGGTCATGGCAACCGACCTGCGGGCCTCGGCCAGCCTGGTGATCTCGGCCCTGATCGCCGAGGGCGATACCTTGATCGACCGCATCTACCACATCGACCGCGGCTACGAGTGCATCGAAGAGAAACTGCAGATGCTCGGCGCCAAGATCCGCCGCGTGCCGGGCTAGTTCCGGCTGCATGGCACAAGGATGTGCCAGGATTTCGTTTCAAATCGAGGGTGGTTGCGCCCTCGATGTATGTCCGGCGCCGCTTGCGACCGGGCATGAGTACCTTGATTAGGACTGACGTTTCCCATGTTGACCATCGCACTGTCCAAGGGCCGCATCCTTGACGACACCCTGCCGCTTCTGGCTGAAGCGGGCATTGTGCCGACCGAGAATCCGGACAAGAGCCGCAAGCTGATCATCCCCACGACCCAGGCCGACGTGCGCTTGTTGATCGTGCGCGCCACCGATGTGCCGACGTACGTGGAGCATGGCGCCGCCGACCTGGGCGTTGCCGGCAAGGACGTACTGATGGAATACGGCGGCCAGGGTTTGTACGAGCCGCTGGACCTGCGCATCGCTCGCTGCAAGCTGATGACCGCTGGCAAGGTCGGCGCGCCCGAGCCCAAAGGGCGCCTGCGGGTCGCGACCAAGTTCGTCAACGTTGCCAAGCGCTACTACGCCGAACAAGGCCGCCAGGTCGACATCATCAAGCTCTACGGCTCGATGGAGCTGGCGCCGTTGATCGGCCTGGCGGACAAGATCATCGACGTGGTCGACACGGGCAACACCCTGCGCGCCAACGGCCTGGAACCCCAGGATTTCATCGCCGACATCACCTCCCGGCTGATCGTCAACAAGGCTTCGATGAAAATGCAGCACGCCCGTATCCAGGCTTTGATCGATACCCTGCGCAAGGCAGTGGAATCGCGACACCGCGGCTGATTCACCTGCGCGACCTTGAGTCGCGCCCGTCTATCCGCGTCATAGCCAATTTTCTCAGGTGCCCCCGCGAATGGACTGGTAGCTTAGGGCGCCTGAGCATTTGCCATTAATGAGGCCCTCGCTATGACCGCTCCCACCTCGATTCGCCGACTCAATGCTGCCGACCCGGATTTCGCACATCATCTGGATCATCTGCTGAGCTGGGAGAGTGTGTCCGACGACTCGGTCAACCAGCGGGTGCTGGACATCATCAAGGCCGTGCGCGAGCGTGGCGACGATGCCTTGGTGGAATTCACACAGAAGTTCGACGGCCTGCACGTGGCGTCGATGGCCGACCTGATCCTGCCGCGCGAGCGTCTGGAACTGGCCTTGACCCGAATCACCGTGGCCCAGCGCGAAGCCTTGGAAAAAGCCGCGTCCCGGGTACGCAGTTATCACGAGCGGCAGAAACAGGATTCGTGGAGTTACACCGAGGCCGACGGCACGGTGCTGGGCCAGAAGGTTACGCCGCTGGACCGCGCCGGCTTGTACGTGCCGGGTGGCAAAGCGTCCTATCCGTCCTCGGTGCTGATGAACGCGATCCCGGCCAAGGTCGCCGGCGTGACTGAAGTGGTCATGGTTGTCCCGACCCCGCGCGGCGAAATCAACGAACTGGTGCTGGCTGCCGCCTGCATTGCCGGCGTGGACCGGGTGTTCACCATCGGCGGTGCCCAGGCCGTGGCCGCGTTGGCCTATGGCACGCAAAGCGTGCCGCGGGTCGACAAGGTAGTCGGTCCGGGCAACATCTATGTCGCCACTGCCAAGCGCCACGTGTTTGGTCAGGTCGGCATCGACATGATTGCTGGCCCTTCGGAAATCCTCGTGGTGTGCGACGGTCAGACCGATCCGGACTGGATCGCCATGGACCTGTTTTCCCAGGCCGAGCATGACGAAGATGCCCAGGCCATCCTGGTCAGCCCGGACGCCGAATTTCTCGACAAAGTGGCCGCCAGCATCGACAAGTTGCTGCCGACCATGGACCGCGCCGAGATCATCAACACCTCCATCAATGGCCGTGGTGCCCTGATCAAGGTCGATGACATGGAACAGGCCATCGAAGTCGCCAACCGCATCGCGCCGGAGCACTTGGAACTGTCGGTTGCCGATCCCCAGGCTTGGCTGCCGAAGATCCGCCATGCCGGCGCGATCTTCATGGGCCGTCACACCTCCGAGGCGCTGGGCGACTATTGCGCCGGACCGAACCATGTACTGCCGACCTCCGGCACCGCGCGCTTCTCGTCGCCGCTGGGGGTTTATGACTTCCAGAAACGCTCCTCGATCATTTTCTGCTCGGAGCAGGGCGCGTCCGAACTGGGCAAGACCGCGTCGGTGCTGGCCCGTGGCGAATCGCTGAGCGCCCACGCCCGCAGCGCCGAATACCGCATCAAAGACGAACGGAAGGGGAACTGAAATGAGTAGATTCTGGAGCCCGTTCGTCAAGGACCTGGTGCCGTATGTGCCAGGCGAACAGCCGAAGCTGACCCGCCTGGTCAAGCTCAACACCAACGAGAATCCCTATGGCCCATCGCCCAAGGCCCTCGCGGCGATGCAGACCGAACTCAATGACAACCTGCGCCTGTATCCGGACCCCAATAGCGATTTGCTGAAAAGCGCCGTCGCCCGGTATTACGGTGTGCAAACCAACCAAGTGTTCCTGGGCAACGGTTCGGATGAGGTGCTGGCGCACATCTTCCACGGTCTGCTTCAGCACAACCAACCGGTGTTGTTCCCGGACATCAGCTACAGCTTCTACCCGGTCTATTGCGGGCTGTACGGCATCGAGTTCGACGCGGTGCCGCTGGATGAACAGTTCCGGATCGACCCGACGGATTACGCCAAGCCGAACGGCGGGATCATCTTCCCCAACCCGAACGCGCCGACCGGCTGCCTGCTGGCGCTTGACGCGGTCGAGCAGATCCTCAAGGGCAGCCCGGATTCGGTGGTGGTCGTCGACGAGGCTTACATCGACTTTGGTGGCGAAACGGCCATCAGCCTGGTGGATCGGTATCCGAACCTGCTGGTCACGCAGACGCTGTCCAAGTCTCGCTCGTTGGCGGGATTGCGAGTGGGCCTGGCGGTGGGGCATCCGGATCTGATCGAAGCGTTGGAGCGGATCAAGAACAGCTTCAACTCCTATCCGTTGGATCGTCTGGCAAATGTCGGTGGCGCGGCGGCGTTCGACGATCGCGAGTATTTCGACCGAACCTGCCGGTTGGTGATCGAGCACCGCGAGTGGGTGGTGGCCAAACTGGAGGCCAGGGGCTTTGAAGTGCTGCCATCTGCGGCCAACTTCATTTTCGCTCGTCACCCCCGGTACGACGCAGCGGGGTTGGCGGCGAAACTGCGTGAGCAGGGCGTGATCGTGCGGCACTTCAAGCAGGAGCGCATCGCGCAGTTCCTGCGGATCAGCATCGGTACGCCGGAGCAGAACCAGGCGCTGATCGACGGCCTAGGCGAGCTCTAAAGCGCTGCATGGATCCTGTGGGAGCGGGCTTGCTCGCGAAGGCTGTGTGTCAGTTAACGCCTGGATGACTGACCCAACGCCATCGCGAGCAAGCTCGCTCCCACATTGATTTCAGGGCGTCCTAACGATCAGCGACACTGAAATCCTTTGTGGGAGCGAGCTTGCTCGCGATAGTGGCCAGATCAGCTCCCACAATTTCAGCGCTTACTCGTGATGCGGCTCGCCAAGGAACGTCAGCGACGTAAACACCCCGCGCGTCGCGACATCCTTATTGTCCTTGAGCGGGATTTCCATCTGCGCGGCAATGACATTCAACCCTTCATTACGTACCGGTACCTTGGCCCGTCCCTCGGCGTCGGTTTGCGTGGTGACAGTACCTGGCGCGCTGCGATAGTCGCCCACCAGTTTCACGCCAGCGGCAGGTTTGCCATCGATCAGCACTCGCACCGGCAAAGGCTGGCCGGGGCCGACGGTCAGTGGGTCGACTTCCGGTACGATGACGAACTTGATCTGATCCAGTTTCGGCAGCTTCGCTCCCGGCTCATAGATCGCCAGGCTGTACTTGAAGGTCTGGGTCGATTCGATCGCCCCGGGTACCTTGCTGCGGCCTTCGTTGATCCACTTCTTGTCGGCGGTCTGTGACCACATGCCGTTGTCCAGGGCGACGGCCAGCACGGCCGGCGGCTTGAGGGGTTGCAGGCGAGCGTGGTCCGGCAGACGCTCCACGGTGACGGGGATCATGTTGCCGCCCAGGTCGTAGGCCCAGGCGCCACTGATTTTCTTCGCCTTGAAGGCGTTGTCCTCGGCGCCGTGACCGTAGATCACTTCGATGTTGCCGCGTCGCTGTTCTGTCCACAGGCCATGGGCCGAAGCCTGGGTGGCCAGGAGCAGGGCGAGCAGGGTGAAGGTCTTGGGGTATTTCATGCTGACTTCCTTATAGATTGGGGGTGAGGCTGACAGTGAAGTTGCGTGGATCACCGGGCGTGACCCAGTAATTGCTGTAGGAGCGTTCGTAGTATTTTTCGTCGAAAATGTTGTTCAGGTTCAGGCCCCGAGGTCGACCATCCCCCGTACTTCAAGTTGAGTAATGCTGTCGTGCCAATTGTTGTCTCGCTCAGGGTAACGCCGGTTCACCGTGTGGCCGTCGGCATTCAACGGGCGCGCTTCGGAAGCGAATCCCCAGAGTTCACCCTGCTTGTAATGGCTGGCCAGATGCACATTGATGGCGTCCAGTTCCAGGGGCTGGATTTCTTCGGCAAAAGCCGGATCGCCGAGCAACCCCAGGGTGAGGCTGGCAATGGAAATCCGTTTCAGAGATGACATGTTATGTTGTTCCAATTTTTAGCATTGAAACAATATAACACTACTAATGAGAATTTATGCTATCTGTAATTTCAGGTGTGGTTGTGGTCGCTGGATATCGAGAAGATGTGGCGAGGGGATAAATCCCCTCGCCAAGTAATCTCGCCAAAGTGGCGTGCTTACTGTTCTTCTTTAAGCACCACCGGCGCGGGTGGCGGGCGCAGGCCAATCTCAGCCGTGAGCTTGAGTTCCTTGCCGTTGCGCATGACCTGAATCGTGACCTTGTCGGTGGGTTTGATCCGCGCCACCTGGTTCATCGAGCGCCGGCCATCGCCGGCCGGTTCGCCGTCGATGCTCAGGATGACATCACCCAATTGCAGGCCTGCCTTCTGCGCCGGACCGTCGCGGAAGATGCCCGCCACCACGATGCCGGGTCGCCCGGACAAGCCGAACGACTCCGCCAGTTCCTGGGTCAGCGGTTGGACCTCGATGCCCAGCCAGCCACGAATCACCTGGCCGTGTTCGATGATGGACTTCATTACCTCCATGGCCAGCTTCACCGGAATGGCAAAACCGATGCCCTGGCTGCCACCGGATTTGGAAAAGATCGCCGTGTTGATCCCGGTGAGATTGCCGTTGGCATCCACCAGGGCGCCACCGGAGTTGCCAGGGTTGATGGCAGCGTCGGTCTGGATGAAGTCTTCGTAGTTGTTCAGGCCCAGTTGGTTTCGGCCGGTGGCGCTGATGATGCCCATGGTCACGGTCTGGCCAACGCCGAACGGGTTGCCGATTGCCAGGGTCACGTCGCCGATGCGGATGCTGTCGGAACGGCCGATGGTGATCGCGGGGAGGTTCTTCAGATCGATCTTCAGTACCGCGAGGTCGGTTTCCGGATCGCTGCCGATCACCCGGGCCAGGGTTTCACGGCCGTCCTTGAGTGCTACCACGATCTGGTCGGCACCGCTGGTGACGTGGTTGTTGGTCAGGATATAACCTTCCGGGCTCATGATCACACCCGAGCCCAGGCTCGACTCCATGCGCTTCTGCTTGGGCGAGTTGTCGCCGAAAAAACGCCGGAATTGCGGGTCTTCAAACAGCGGGTGGTTGGGCTTGTTGATGACTTTGGTGGTGTACAGGTTCACGACCGCCGGCGCCGCCAGGGTGACCGCGTCGGCATAGGACACCGGCCCCTGCTGCGGCGCCTTGGCTTGGGGCGCTTGTTGCAGGTTGACGTCGAGGCTTGGCAGCCCGACCCATTCCGGGTAGCGCTGGATAATCAATAAAGCGACAAGCACGCCGGCCAACAGCGGCCAGCCGGAAAAACGCAGCGCCTTGAACATTAAGCACGTCCTACAAAGGTTGCAGGCGGGATGGGACCGCCCATAATGTCGCGCATTATACGAGGCCGCGCGCGCCTCTGGACGGGATATTTAGGAGTCTTTTCATGGCCGTCGCCCTGAACACCCTGGTAGAAGAAGCGGACCGTTACCTGGCAAGCAGCCGGATCGCCGATTATTGCCCCAACGGCTTGCAGGTCGAAGGCGCCCCGCAGGTGATGCGTATCGTCAGCGGCGTGACGGCCAGCCAGGCGTTGCTCGATGCTGCCGTGGAGGCCGAGGCCGACCTGGTCCTGGTGCATCACGGCTATTTCTGGAAGGGCGAGAATCCCTGCATCACCGGGATGAAGCAGCGGCGCCTGAGAACCTTGCTCAAGCACGATATCAGCCTGCTGGCCTATCACTTGCCCCTGGACTTGCATGCCGAAGTCGGCAACAACGTACAACTTGCCCGACAACTGGACATCACCGTCGAAGGGCCGCTGGATCCGGATAATCCAAAGATCGTCGGCCTCGTGGGTTCTCTGTCCGAACCGATGACGCCTCGGGATTTCGCCCGCAAGGTCCAGGAAGTCATGGGCCGCGAGCCGTTGCTGATAGAAGGGGAACAGATGATCCGCCGAGTCGGCTGGTGTACCGGTGGCGGCCAGGGATACATCGACCAGGCGGTACTGGCCGGCGTCGATCTGTACCTCAGTGGCGAGGCGTCCGAGCAGACCTTCCACAGCGCGCGGGAAAACGGCATCAGCTTCATCGCCGCCGGGCATCATGCGACCGAGCGCTACGGCGTCCAGGCGCTGGGCGACTACCTGGCGCGGCGTTTTGCGCTGGAACACATCTTCATCGACTGCCCGAATCCGATCTGACTGCCTATAAACGCTGTGGGCGCTTATCCCTGTGGGAGCGAGCTTGCTCGCCCCTACAGAAAAGCAAATGCGAGGCCCGAACCACCGGGCATATCCATATGCTGTTTCGATCTAGTTGGCGCCCTGATTAGAAGAGGTCGCTGTGCTAGGATTCCCCGCTCGAACACGGCCCGCTGGCCGTTCATAAGAAAGCTTTCGTGAGTAGCCATGGTCGACAAACTGACGCATCTGAAACAGCTGGAGGCGGAAAGCATCCACATCATCCGCGAGGTGGCCGCCGAGTTCGATAACCCGGTGATGCTGTACTCCATCGGTAAAGACTCCGCCGTGATGCTGCACCTGGCACGCAAGGCGTTCTTCCCCGGCAAGCTGCCGTTTCCGGTGATGCACGTCGACACCCGGTGGAAATTCCAGGAAATGTACAAGTTCCGCGACCGCATGGTCGAAGAGCTCGGCTTGGACCTGATCACCCATATCAACCCGGACGGCGTGGCGCAGAACATCAACCCGTTTACCCACGGCAGCGCCAAGCACACCGACATCATGAAGACCGAGGGCCTGAAACAGGCGCTCGACAAGCATGGTTTCGACGCAGCCTTCGGTGGCGCCCGTCGTGATGAAGAGAAGTCCCGCGCCAAGGAGCGCGTCTACTCGTTCCGCGACAGCAAGCACCGCTGGGACCCGAAGAACCAGCGCCCGGAGCTGTGGAACGTCTACAACGGCAAGGTCAACAAAGGCGAGTCGATCCGCGTCTTCCCATTGTCGAACTGGACCGAGCTGGACATCTGGCAGTACATCTACCTCGAAGGCATCCCGATCGTGCCGCTGTACTTCGCCGCCGAGCGTGAAGTGATCGAGAAGAACGGCACGCTGATCATGATCGATGACGAGCGCATCCTCGAGCACCTGTCCGACGAAGACAAAGCCCGAATCGTCAAGAAGAAAGTACGTTTCCGTACCCTTGGCTGCTACCCGTTGACGGGCGCGGTGGAGTCCGAGGCCGAGAGCCTGACGGACATCATCCAGGAAATGCTCCTGACGCGAACTTCCGAGCGCCAGGGCCGGGTCATCGACCACGATGGCGCAGGCTCGATGGAAGATAAAAAACGTCAGGGTTATTTCTAAGGGGTTGTCATGTCGCACGCATCTGATTTGATCAGCGAGGACATCCTCGCCTACCTGGGCCAGCACGAGCGTAAAGAGCTGCTGCGCTTTTTGACCTGCGGTAACGTCGATGACGGCAAGAGCACCCTGATCGGGCGCCTGCTGCACGACTCCAAGATGATCTATGAAGATCACCTGGAAGCCATTACCCGTGATTCGAAGAAAGTCGGCACCACCGGTGACGATATCGACCTGGCGTTGCTGGTCGATGGTCTGCAGGCCGAGCGCGAGCAAGGCATCACCATTGATGTCGCCTACCGCTATTTCTCCACCGCCAAGCGCAAATTCATCATCGCCGACACCCCCGGCCATGAGCAGTACACCCGCAACATGGCCACCGGTGCTTCCACCTGTGACCTGGCGATCATCCTGGTGGATGCCCGCTACGGCGTGCAGACCCAGACCCGTCGCCACAGCTTCATCGCCTCGTTGCTAGGCATCAAGCACATCGTCGTGGCCATCAACAAGATGGACCTCAAGGACTTCGACCAGGGCGTGTTCGAGTCGATCAAGGCCGACTACCTCAAGTTCGCCGAAGGCTTGAAGATGAAGCCCACCAGCATGCACTTCGTGCCGATGTCGGCCCTCAAGGGCGACAACGTGGTGAACAAGTCCGAGCGCTCGCCGTGGTACACCGGCCAGTCGCTGATGGAAATCCTCGAGACCGTGGAAGTGGCGGGCGATCGCAACTTCACCGACCTGCGTTTCCCGGTGCAGTACGTCAACCGTCCGAACCTGAACTTCCGCGGTTTCGCCGGCACCCTCGCCAGCGGCATCGTGCACAAGGGCGACGAAGTGGTGGTGCTGCCTTCCGGCAAGAGCAGCCGCGTGAAATCCATCGTCACCTTCGAAGGCGAGCTGGAGCACGCCGGCCCGGGTCAGGCTGTCACGCTGACCATGGAAGACGAGATTGATATCTCCCGTGGCGACCTGCTGGTGCATGCCGACAATGTCCCGCCGGTCACCGACAGCTTCGAAGCGATGCTGGTGTGGATGGCCGAGGAGCCGATGCTGCCGGGCAAGAAATATGACATCAAGCGCGCCACGAGCTACGTGCCCGGTTCGATTGCCAGCATCGTCAACAAAGTCGATGTGAACACCCTCGAGGAAGGTCCGGCCAGCGCGTTGCAACTCAACGAAATCGGCAAGGTGAAGATCGCCCTGGATGCGCCGATCGCCTTGGACGGTTACGAGAGCAACCGCACCACTGGCGCGTTCATCGTCATCGACCGTCTGACCAACGGCACCGTGGGCGCGGGCATGATCGTGGCCCAGCCGCTGGCCCACGGCAGCAGCACGCACCACGGCAAACTGGCCCATGTGTCGGTGGAAGAACGTACCCAGCGCTTCGGCCAGCAGCCGGCCACGGTGCTGTTCAGCGGCCTGTCGGGCGCGGGCAAGAGCACGTTGGCCTATGCGGTGGAGCGCAAGCTGTTCGACATGGGCCGTGCGGTGTTTGTACTCGATGGCCAGAACCTGCGCCACGACCTGAACAAGGGGCTGCCGCAAGACCGTGCCGGACGTACCGAGAACTGGCGTCGCGCGGCTCACGTCGCCCGTCAGTTCAACGAAGCCGGCCTGCTGACCCTGGCTGCGTTCGTCGCGCCGAGTGCCGAAGGCCGTGAACAGGCCAAGGACTTGATCGGCCGCGAGCGCCTGGTGACCGTCTACGTCCAGGCCTCGCCAACGGTATGTGCCCAGCGTGATCCACAAGGGCTGTACGCGGCTGCCGGCGATAACATTCCGGGCGAGTCGTTCCCATACGACGTGCCGCTGGATGCCGACCTGGTGATCGACACCCAGTCGCTGACGTTGGAAGAAAGCGTCAAGCAAGTGCTGGATCTGCTGCGCAAGCGTGGCGCGATCTAAGGGAAACAGCTGCAAGCGGCAAGTAAAAGCCCGCCGATGAGTGATCATCGGCGGGCTTTTTTGTTGTCTGGAGGGACGCCATCGCGAGCAAGCTCGCTCCCACAGGTATTTGCCTCAGCAGTGACCATTGTGGGAGCGAGCTTGCTCGCGATGAGGCCGGTGCAGCCAGCTCAAGACTTGTCGGGATATTCCCGATGCATCTGCTCAAGCAATGCATCCTTGTCCTGCCACAGCTGGTTGATCCAACCCTGGAACTCCAGGCGATATTCCCCGTCCTGGTCGTAGCTTTTGCCAATGAACTGCGGCGGTATCTTCAGCTCCTGGAAGTGCACCACCACCTCGCCAACGTTGCCGCAGAGCAAATCCCAATACCCCGGGCGGCCGCCCGGATAATGAATCGTCACGTTGATGATCGACTCCAATTGTTCGCCCATCGCATCGAGCACAAACGCGATGCCGCCGGCCTTGGGCTTGAGTAGGTAGCGAAACGGTGATTGCTGCTGGGCATGCTTGCTTTCGGTGAAGCGCGTGCCCTCAACGAAATTGAAAATACCCACCGGGTTGTTGCGGAATTTCGCACAGGTCCTGCGGGTGGTTTCCAGGTCCTTGCCTTTCTTTTCCGGATGTTTTTCCAGGTAAGCCTTTGAGTAACGCTTCATGAACGGGAAGCCCAGTGCCCACCAGGCCAGGCCAATCACCGGCACCCAGATCAGCTCTTGCTTGAGGAAAAACTTCAACGGTCGGATGCGTCGGTTCAGCACGTACTGCAACACCATGATGTCGACCCAGCTTTGATGATTGCTGGTGACCAGATATGAGTGTTGGTAGTCCAGGCCTTCTAGCCCGCTGATATGCCAGCGGGTACGGCGCAACAGGTTCATCCAGGCCTTGTTGTTGCTGATCCAGGCT
Organism: Pseudomonas sp. E102; assembly: GCF_052660185.1. Classification (NCBI taxonomy): domain Bacteria; kingdom Pseudomonadati; phylum Pseudomonadota; class Gammaproteobacteria; order Pseudomonadales; family Pseudomonadaceae; genus Pseudomonas; species Pseudomonas sp. E102. The sequence goes on along the minus strand of NZ_CP084025.1, from coordinate 3,931,182 downwards.
TCGTGGATATGGCTCATCAGCCAGTCGGTAATACGCTGGGCAGCGGGGAAGGGCAGCAACAGTTTGAAGATCGCCACGATGAACAGCGGCGTGCAGCAGGCGATGGTGTTCAACGCCAACAGCAGCGAGGCGATCACGCCCCGTACAGGGGGAGGCAGGAAATCCAGCATTTAAATATCCAGAGGTCGGTTGGCGGCTTGAATCGCGGTCAAGGCGATGGTGTAGACGATGTCATCGACCTGGGCGCCACGCGGCAAGTCATTCACGGGCTTGCGCAGACCTTGCAGCATTGGCCCGAGGCTGACGCAATCGGCGCTGCGCTGCACGGCCTTGTGGGTGGTATTGCCGGTATTGAGGTCCGGGAAAATGAACACGGTGGCCCGACCTGCGACCTGGCTGTTGGGCGCCAGTTGCCGTGCCACGGCTTCGTTGGCGGCGGCATCGTATTGCAGCGGGCCGTCGATCAACAGCCCCTGTTGCGCCTCATGGGCCAGCAGCGTTGCTTCGCGGACCTTTTCCACTTCTTCGCCGCTGGCCGACTCACCGCTGGAATAGCTGAGCATCGCGACCCGTGGCGTGATGCCGAACGCCGCGGCGGAGTCGGCGCTTTGCAAGGCGATCTCGGCCAGTTCCGCAGCGCTTGGGTGCGGGTTCATCACGCAATCGCCGTACACCAGCACTTCCTCGGGAAACAGCATGAAGAATACCGACGACACGAGCGAACAGCCCGGCGCGGTCTTGATCAATTGCAACGCCGGGCGGATGGTATTGGCGGTGGAGTGGATGACGCCGGAGACGAGCCCGTCCACTTCATCCAGCGCCAGCATCATGGTGCCGATGACCACGGTGTCTTCCAGTTGCTGCTCGGCCATGGGAGCGTTCAGGCTTTTGCTCTTGCGCAGCCGCACCATGGGCTCGACGTAACGCTCGCGAATCACATCCGGGTCGAGAATCTCTAGCCCCGGCGGCAGTTCGATACCCTGGGCGCGGGCCACGGCCTCGACGTCGGCCGGTTTTGCCAGCAACACGCAGCGGGCGATGCCCCGCGCCTGGCAAATGGCGGCGGCTTGCACTGTCAGCGGTTCGCTGCCTTCCGGCAATACGATGCGTTTGTTGGCAGCCTGGGCGCGCTGGATCAGTTGATAGCGGAACACCGCCGGTGACAGGCGCATCTCCCGTGGCGTGCCGCAGCGCTGGTGCAGCCATCGGGCGTCCAGGTGGCTGGCGACAAAATCGGTGATTATTTCCGCGCGTTCGCGGTCATCGATGGGGATTTCCTTGTTCAAGCCGTTGAGCAGATTGGCGGTGTCGTACGAGCCGGTGCTCACCGACAGCACTGGCAACCCGGCCTGCAACGCACCGCGGCAAAGGTCCATGATGCGTGGGTCGGGCAGGGTGTCGCTGGTCAGCAGCAGGCCGGCCAGCGGTACGCCATTGATCGCCGCCAGGCTCACGGCGAGGATGATGTCGTCGCGATCGCCAGGGGTCACCACCAGTACGCCGGGCTTGAGCAGTTCCACGGTGTTGCGCATGGTGCGGGCGCAAATGATGATGTTGCTCATGCGCCGCGTTTCGTAGTCGCCGGCATTGAGCACCTGCGCGCCCATCAGGTCGGCCACGTCGCGGGTACGCGGGGCGTTGAGCTCGGGGCGAAACGGGATGCAGCCGAGCAGGCGGAAGTCGCCGCTGCGCAGCAACGGCGAATGTTCCTTCAGGCGCGCGGTGAACGCCTCCATGCTTTCGTCGGTGCGAACCTTGTTCAAGATCACGCCGAGGACTTTCGGGTCCTTGGGGCCGCCAAACAGTTGTGCCTGCAACTCGACGCGACCGGAAAGCTCCGTCAGCACTTCGTTTTCCGGCGCCGACACCAGGATCACTTCGGCGTCCAGGCTCTTGGCCAGGTGCAGGTTGACCCGGGCGGCGTAGCTGGCGCTGCGGGTCGGGACCATGCCCTCGACGACCAGTACGTCCTTGCCGACGGCGGCCTGCTGATAGAGGGTGATGATTTCTTCCAGCAGCTCATCGAGCTGGCCATCGCCGAGCATGCGCTCCACATGAGCCAGGCCCAGCGGTTGCGGCGGTTTGAGGCCGTGGGTGCGGGCCACCAGTTCGGTGGAGCGTTCCGGGCCGGTATCGCCAGGATGAGGCTGGGCAATGGGTTTGAAAAAGCCGACTTTGAGCCCGGCCCGTTCCAGGGTACGCACCAGCCCGAGGCTGATGGAGGTCAGGCCCACGCCAAAATCGGTGGGTGCGATAAAAAAAGTTTGCATGCGGATTCTCTAAGGGTGCATGGCCAGTGCCCTGTATTTGCGAAACAGGGCACCAGGGCGCGACCTATGACTGGTCATCTACCCACAATTCAGTCGCCAAGGTTATCGCTAACCGGGCCTTGAGCGCACCAGCCGCAAGCAAAGGGCTGGCCGATTTTTTCAATACGTTGCGCCGGGTCCAGTACCCAGGCCCGGGATTGCCACGGTGGCTGGTGGCGCAGGTGCTGGGTGTGGCCGCAAGACAGCTCGACGACCCAGTGTCCGTCCTCATCCTGGCGGAAACCCGTGACCGTTGGTCTGTTCGAGCTAGCCCGTTTGTCCGGGTTCCGTTCGCTTTCGGGCAAATCCTTGTTTAGACTTGTCCGTTCTTCATTCTTATGCAAAAGGTCTCGCCCCATGCTGATCGCCGCCAATAAGGCTGTCTCCATCGACTATACCCTGACCAACGACGCTGGTGAGGTCATCGACAGCTCTGCCGGCGGCGCTCCGCTGGTCTACCTGCATGGTGCAGGCAACATCATCCAGGGCCTGGAAAAAGCCCTCGAAGGCAAAACCACCGGCGACGAGCTGAACGTGACCGTCGAGCCGGAAGACGCCTACGGCGAGTACTCCGCCGAACTGGTCAGCACCCTGAGCCGCAGCATGTTCGAAGGTGTGGATGAGCTGGAAGTCGGCATGCAGTTCCACGCTTCGGCGCCGGATGGCCAGATGCAGATCGTCACCATTCGCGACCTGGACGGCGATGACGTCACCGTTGACGGCAACCACCCGTTGGCCGGCCAGCGCTTGAACTTCCAAGTCAAGATCGTCGATATCCGTGACGCCAGCCAGGAAGAAGTTGCTCATGGCCACGTCCATGGCGAAGGCGGCCATCACCACTGATTCCTGCGCTACGTTCAAGGAAACAGTGAACTGGAAAGGCGCCATACGGCGCCTTTTTAGTCGCTTGCTGTTAGCATCACCCATGGCTGTATCGAAAAGATCTGCAAACCTGGAGTTTCGTCATGAGTGCTTTCCACGACCTTAAACTGACAACCCTGGATGGTCAGGAGCTTCCTCTGGCACCGTTCAAAGGGCAAGTCGTGCTGGTGGTCAACGTTGCCTCCAAATGTGGCCTGACGCCTCAATACGCGGCGCTGGAAAATCTCTACCAGCAGTACAAGGACAAGGGCTTCAGTGTGCTGGGCCTGCCCTGCAACCAGTTCGCCGGACAGGAGCCTGGAACCGATCAGCAAATCCAGGAATTCTGCAGCCTCAACTATGGCGTGACGTTCCCGCTGTCCAGCAAGCTGGAAGTGAACGGTCAAGAACGTCATCAGCTCTATCGTCTGCTGGCGGGCGAGGGCGCCGAGTTCCCTGGAGACATTACCTGGAACTTCGAAAAATTCCTGCTCGGCAAGGACGGTCGGGTGCTGGCGCGTTTCTCGCCGCGCACGCCGCCCGATGATCCTGCGGTGATCCAGGCGATCGAAAAAGCCCTGAGCTAAACCGTCAGGCGAACCTTTGTGGCGAGAGGATACATTCCCTCGCCACGTATTGCGGGCCTCAAAACAAAAGCGTTCTCTCGGCTCCCTTCTGATCCTTAATCACTCCAATCAATAGTGCTACCCAGCTCTGCTTCAGCTTCATATTATCGTCGTCATATATGAACCGTGACCGATCCCGTGGAGTGCCCCATGCCTGTACAAGCCCTGTTCAAACCCTTTCAGCTCGGCACGTTCCAGCTGCCGACCCGGGTCGTGATGGCGCCGATGACCCGTTCCTTTTCGCCGGGCGGCGTACCGAACAGCAAGGTGATCGAGTACTACCGTCGTCGCGCGGCGGCCGGGGTTGGCCTGATCATCACCGAGGGCACGACGGTCGGTCACAAGGCGTCCAATGGCTACCCGAACGTACCGCATTTCTACGGTGACGCCGCGCTGGCGGGTTGGAAGAAAGTAGTCGATGCGGTGCACGCCGAAGGCGGCAAGATCGTTCCGCAACTGTGGCACGTAGGCAATGTCCGACGCCTCGGTACCGAGCCGGACGGCGCCGTACCAGGCTATGGCCCGACTGAAAAGCTCAAGGATGGCCAGGTCGTGGTTCACGGCATGAGCCAGGCAGACATCGACGAAGTCATCGCCGCCTTCGCCCAAGCGGCAAAAGATGCCAAGGGTATCGGCATGGACGGCGTCGAGATCCACGGCGCCCACGGCTATCTGGTGGATCAGTTTTTCTGGGAAGGTAGCAACCAGCGCACGGACGGTTACGGCGGCGACCTGGCCAACCGTTCGCGCTTCGCCATCGAGCTGATCCGCGCCGTGCGCGCTGCGGTGGGCGAAGGTTTTCCGATCATTTTCCGATTTTCTCAATGGAAGCAGCAGGACTACACAGCGCGCCTGGTGCAGACGCCTGAGGCGCTGGAAGCGTTCCTCAAGCCGTTGGCCGATGCCGGCGTGGATATTTTCCATTGCTCCACGCGTCGGTTCTGGGAGCCTGAGTTCGACGGTTCGGACCTGAACCTGGCCGGCTGGACCCGCAAGCTCACCGGCAAGCCAACGATTACCGTCGGCAGCGTCGGCCTGGACGGCGAGTTCCTGCAGTTCATGGTCAATACCGACAAGGTTGCCCAACCGGCCAGCCTGGAAAACCTGCTGGAGCGCCTGAACAAGGAAGAGTTCGACCTGGTGGCGGTGGGCCGTGCTCTGCTGGTGGATCCCGACTGGGCGCAGAAAGTGCGTGACGGGCGTGAGCAGGACATCCTGCCGTTCAGTCGCGAGGCGTTGATGACCTTGATGTAAGCGGCGTCTGCCTTCGCGAGCAGGCTCGCGATGGCTGCCTCGGCATCATCGGATAATCAACGCACAGTCGGCGCAGCAGGCAGCACCTGCTCGCCGACACAAGCGCTTCGCAATAACGCCTCGAACTGCTCGATCACCGCCCCCCAGCCCTGGCGGCTGGCATGCTGGCGCGCGTTGAGCCTCACGCAACGCAAGGCCTCTGGCTCTTCCAGCAGCCAACGGGCCGCGTCGCAAAATGCTTCTTCATCCCCAGGCATCGCCAATACGCCGTTATAGCCATGACGGATGTGCTGCGCCGCCGCGGCCTGGTCGTAGGCCACCACGCCGAGCCCGGATGCCAGTGCTTCCAGCACAACGTTGCCGAAGGTTTCGGTCAGGCTCGGAAAGACAAACACATCCCCGGACGCGTAATGGGCGGCCAGCGCTTCGCCACGTTGCGCCCCGCAGAATATCGCCTCGGGCAGTTGTTGCTCGAGAGCGAGCCGCTGTGGGCCGTCTCCAACGATCACCAGTTTGATTTGCCGTGTCGCAAAAGCACTGCGCAGGGTGTCGAAACTGCGTTTGAGCAGCGCCAGGTTTTTCTCCGGCGCCAGGCGTCCCACATGAAGCACCGCGATAGCGTCATCATCCAGGCCCCAGCTTTTGCGCAAGGCGGCTGAGCGTTTGGCCGGATGAAACAAATGGCTATCCACGCCACGGGACAACAATGCCACGCGTTCGAAATGCCGGCGTTCCAGTTCCAGGCGCTGGCTGACGCTGGGCACCAGCGTCAGGCTCGAGCGGTTATGGAACCAGCGCAAGTAATGCGTGAGCCCACGGCTCAGCAGGCCGAGGCCGTATTGCTGGGTGTATTGCTGGAAGTTGGTATGGAAGCCACTGACCACCGAAATACCCAGGCGCCGCGCGGCACGCAACGCAGACAAGCCCAGCGGCCCTTCGGTGGCGATATACAACACGTCCGGGCGATGACGCTTCCAGCGCCGCAACAGCTTGTGCATCGAAGCCTGTCCCCACTGCAAACCCGGATACCCCGGCAATGGCCAGCCCCGGCACAGCAGCAATTGGTCATCACTGGTCAGACCCTGGTCTCCCGCCTGGCGAGGGCGAATCAGTTCTACCCGATGCCCGCGGGCGCGCAAACCGTCATGAAGACGACCCAGGGTATTGGCTACGCCATTGATTTCCGGCGCAAAGGTTTCGGTGACGAGCGTAACGTGCAGGAGTGTGGTCATGGCCCCAGTGTCGACCGGGGCCATTTCGCCAGTGTGACGTCAGGATGACGGATTTGTGACCGGGTCAGCCCTGTCGCGCCAGCGCCGTCTCGGCGCCTTGCTCCCGCACCCAGAACAACGTCGCCCCGGCCACCGCCGCCGGCATCATCAGAATGTTCACGAAGGGAATCAGCAGCACCAGGTACACGCTGCCGCCAAAACCCAGGCTCTGCCAGCGCTTTTCCCGCAGCCAGGCGAGCATTTCGTTCCAGCCCAGCTTGTGGTTGTCCGCCGGGTAGTCGATGTACTGGATCGCCATCATCCAGATCCCGAACAGCAACCACAGTGGCGCGGCCACCAGATTGACCACCGGGATGAACGACAGCACGAACAGCCCCAGGGCCCGGGGCAGAAAATAACCGAGCTTGCGCGCCTCTCGAGCCAGGGTGCGCGGGACCATGGCGACCAACTCGCCCCAACTGAACGCTGGGAAATCATCCGTGCCGCGTACTACCACTTCGACCTTCTCGGCGAGAAAACCGTTGAAAGGCGCCGCGATGATGTTGGCAAGCATCGTGAAAGTGAAAAATACCATCAGCACCACAAGGACGACGAACAGAGGCCACAGGACATAGCTCAGGAAACTCAGCCAATCCGGCAGCGACGGCATCAGCGTGTCGACCCACAAGCTGAACTGGTGGCCGGCGAGGTAGATCAGCCCGACGAACAACACCAGGTTGACAGCCAGCGGCAGCAGAACAAAGAGGCGCAGGCTGGGGCTCAGGACCAATTTGAGCCCTTCGCGCAAATATTGCGGGCCGGACAGGACGGGGGCGGGCATAGGTGGCTCCAAGGGTAGTGGACGCGCCCGACCTTACCGACTTTGCCTTGTGCGGGAAAGTCGCGACACGGCGTGTAACAAAGGTTTAGCGCAGGTTTGTCGCTATCGGCGGCGTCGCGGCGGATAGAGCTCACCTATGAGCTGGATTGTTAAACCGTATTTCCTTAATCTTCGGTCCCTCGATACGCTGCACCCATTCTTTTTACAGGACTGTCGAACCCAAGCCTTCCCCAAGTGCATCAACAGTCTTTTTTTATTCCCGCCGCTCAGCCGGCGTTCCGGGCCGCAGGGTCCGGTCAACAGGAGCAGGTCATGTCTGAAGTCCGTCATTCGCGTGTGATTATTCTCGGTTCCGGCCCTGCCGGTTACAGCGCCGCGGTTTATGCGGCACGTGCCAACCTCAAGCCGTTGTTGATCACCGGCATGCAAGCCGGCGGTCAATTGACCACCACTACCGAAGTCGACAACTGGCCAGGCGACGTCCACGGCCTGACCGGCCCGGCCTTGATGGAGCGCATGAAAGAACACGCCGAGCGCTTCGAGACCGAGATCGTCTTCGACCACATCAATGCCGTGGATTTCGCCGCCAAGCCATACACCTTGACCGGCGACAGCGCGACCTACACTTGCGATGCCCTGATCATCGCCACCGGCGCCAGCGCTCGTTACCTGGGCCTGCCGTCGGAAGAAACGTTCATGGGCAAAGGCGTTTCGGCCTGCGCTACCTGCGACGGTTTCTTCTACCGCAACAAACCCGTGGCGGTGGTCGGCGGCGGCAACACCGCGGTCGAGGAAGCGCTGTACTTGGCCAACATCGCCAGCACGGTCACCCTGGTTCACCGTCGCGAAACATTCCGCGCCGAGAAGATTTTGATCGACAAGCTCAACGCCCGCGTCGCCGAAGGCAAGATCATCCTCAAGCTCAACGCGACCCTGGACGAAGTGTTGGGTGACAACATGGGCGTGACCGGCGCGCGCTTGAAGAACAACGATGGCAGCTTCGAAGAAATCAAGGTTGACGGCGTATTCATCGCCATCGGCCACACGCCGAATACTTCGTTGTTCGAAGGCCAGCTGGAGCTCAAGGACGGCTACCTGGTCGTCAAGGGTGGCCGCGACGGCAACGCTACCGCCACCAGCGTCGAAGGTATCTTCGCCGCCGGCGACGTGGCCGACCACGTCTACCGCCAGGCCATCACCTCGGCTGGCGCTGGTTGCATGGCGGCTCTGGACACCGAACGTTACCTGGACGGCCTGCAGAACGTTTCGTTCTGATTCATCAGGCATTAAAAAAACCGGCTTCGGCCGGTTTTTTTGTGCTTGGTGTTTAACGCAACTTCATGGGCGGTTTCTGTGGGAGCGAGCTTGCTCGCGATGGCGTCAGACCAGTCAATGTCGGTGCTGGCTGATATACCGCGATCGCGAGCAGGCTCGCTCCCACAAGGTTATGTGTGGTCAGGAAAACCTAGATCAGGCCAGTTCCGCCAGGCACGCCTCCAGGATGTCCAAGCCCTCTTCCAGCATCGCCGCTTCGGTCGTCAACGGCGCCAGCAGCCGGATGATGTGCCGCGATTTACCACTGGGCATCAGCAGCAGGCCCGACTCACGTGCCAGGGCCAGCAGTTGTGTCAGTTGTGCCGGGGCCGGGGTGCCATCGGCGTGGGCCAGTTCGATCCCGCGCATGGCGCCGACGCCGGTCAGGCGGCCCAGGTACGGCGACAGCCCACGGCGGCGCCACGACTCGTAGCGGCTGACGATCGCTTCTTCCTGTTGTGCGCCCCACGCGTGGAGATTGGCGTCAGTCATTTCATCCAGCGTTGCCAGCGCGGCGGCGCAGGCGATGGGGTTGCCGGAATAGGTGCCACCGAGCCCACCCTTTGGCAGGTTATCCATCAGCGACTTGCGCCCTACCACCGCCCCCAGAGGGACACCGCCAGCGATGCTTTTGCCCAGCAGGATCAGGTCCGGGTCGATCCCCAGTCGCGAGAACGCGAAGCGCTGGCCGGTGCGGCCGAAACCGGACTGGATCTCATCGACGATCAGCACGATGCCCTTGTCGTCGCAGAACTGCCGCAACGCCTGGGCGAACGCCACGTCCATCGCCAGGAAACCGGCTTCGCCCTGCACCGGCTCGACGATGAAACAGGCCACGTCGTTTACATCGATCTCGACGCTGAACAGCCTGTCCATGGCTTTCAGCGCTTCGGCGCACGTCACGCCATTGTCGTGGCTGGGGTAGGGCAGGTGATAGACCGGTCCGGGCAGTACGCCGACTTTCTGTTTGTACGGCGCGACCTTGCCGTTGAGATTGAGGGTGGCGAGGGTTCGCCCATGGAAGCCGCCGTCGAAAGCAATCACGGCAGTGCGTCCCGTGGCGCCGCGCACGATCTTCAAGGCATTTTCAGCCGCTTCGGCGCCGCTGTTGGTCAGCATGCCGCTCACCGGATAACCGACCGGGATGAATGCGGCCAGGCGCTCCATCAATTGGAGGTAAGGCGCGTGGGGCGCGGCATTGAAGGCGTAGTGCGTCAGGCGGGTGGCTTGCTCGCGGATCGCCTCGACGATGCGAGGATGACAATGGCCCAGATTCAACACGCCAATGCCACCCACGAAATCAATATAGCGCTTGGCGTCGCAATCCCAGACCTCGGCATTTTTCCCGTGGCTGAGACTGACGGGGTGAACGAAGGAAATCGATTGGCTGATGCTGTCGCGGCTCATGGATGACGGCTCGGAAGAAGAAAGGATTTGCCTTATCTAAGCCGCGAGAAGCAGTGCCCGGCAAACGAAATAAAGTCGCCGGGTCAATCATAAAAGTCGGGATGTGGTGAGGTGCCATTTAACTTGAGACGTATTCCCCGTAGCGAGGGAACAAGCTCCCTCGCTACGGCAGCGGGTGAATCAGCGGCGTTGCAATGGCTGGGCTTCGAACTTCACGCCCGCCAACCCATGGGCTATCAACGCGCGGATATTGCCGTGGTCGCTTCCTTCGGGCGTGTTCAGTACCGAACGGTAATGCTCGCCGAATGCCAGGAGCGCCTCTTTGTCGCTCAAGCCCTCAAGCAGTGCCAGGCCCAACGTCTTGCAGGAGCCTTCGTTCTGCCCGGCCGCGTTCTTCACGCCACCGTTGTCGAAGGCCTGGGGCTGGTAGTCGTAGCCTTCGGCAATGAACGCCAGGGTGTCGGCAAAGACATGCTCACCGCTCTCGAGGCTGGCGCGGAAAGTGTTCAGGTCAAGCATCGGGGTTTCCTTTGGCAAACGCCGCTTGCTGCTCGGCATTGGCTTCTTTCTGGTATTGGGCTTTCCATTCGGCATAGGGCATGCCGTAGACTACTTCGCGCGCATCATCGAGGCTGACCTCGACCTGACGCTCATCGGCGGCGGCCTTGTACCACTTGGACAGGCAGTTGCGGCAGAAACCGGCGAGGTTCATCAGGTCGATGTTCTGCACATCCTTGCGGCTGTCGAGGTGGGCAACCAGCCGGCGGAAAGCGGCGGCTTCAAGTTCGAGGCGTTGTTGGTCGTTCATGAGGGTCTCTGCGAGACAGCTTCAAGCGGCGAGCTTCAAGCTGCTAGTTGGTTTGCGGCGTTCAGGCTTGAAGGTTACAGCTTGAGACTGTTGGCGGCTACGGAGTAGCCCTGCTTGCTGCGAGCGTGATCGATACGGACTCGGCGAAGCGCAACGCGTGTGGCTTGTCGACTTCGACCTCGGCGTACAGCACCGACTCGTTCGCCATGACCAGGTCCAGCAACTCCTGGGTGAGGCGTTCGAGCAGGGCGAAGCGATTGCCTTCCACATGGGCAATGACTGCCTTGGTAATGGTGCGGTAGTTCAGGGCGTGGTCGATGTCGTTGTCGCGCACGGCCTCTTGAGCCGCGTAGAGGATGGTCAGGTTGATCAGCACATCCTGCTTGTTGAGGATTTCATCCTCATTGATGCCGATGAACGTACGCAGGCGCAGGTCCTTGACCTTGATACGCGCCATGGCGGGTTGAAGTTGAGGCATTTATTGGCTCCGTCGAATCAATTGCAGAAACTCCTGACGCGTGGTGCTGGATTCGCGAAAGGCACCGAGCATCACCGAGGTGTTCATGGTCGAGTTCTGTTTTTCCACACCGCGCATCATCATGCACATGTGTTGGGCTTCGATCACCACCGCAACGCCCGCAGCCTGGGTGACCTCCTGCACGGCGTCGGCAATTTGCCGGGTGAGATTCTCCTGGATTTGCAGGCGGCGGGCGAACATGTCCACCAGCCGGGCGACCTTCGACAGCCCCAGGACCTTGCCCGTTGGAATATAAGCCACATGGGCCTTGCCGATGAAGGGCAGCAGGTGATGTTCGCACAGTGAATAAAGCTCGATGTCGGCGACGATCACCATTTCATCGCTGTCGGAAGCAAACAGAGCGCCGTTGACGATCTGCTCGACGCTTTGCTCGTAGCCATGACACAGGTACTGCATGGCCTTGGCCGCGCGCACCGGAGTATCCAGCAGGCCTTCGCGCTCCGGGTCTTCGCCCAGGCCGATCAGGATCTCACGGTAATGCTGGGGCGAAAGCGCCATGGATACTTCCTCGAACCGTGACTATTTGATGTGCCGCCCGCCATTTACCGTCAGGGTCGTGCCGGTGACATATGAGTTATCCAGCAGATAACGCAAGCTCTGGTACATGACTTCGCTGCCGGGCTCGATACCCAGCGCGGACTTGGCCAGGGCCTTGGCACGATAGGTTGGGTCGTCGCCGGGATTGAACAGTAGCAGGGCCGGGGCGATACCGTTGACTTTGATGGCCGGTGCATACTTCGCCGCAAATGACAGCGTCAGACTTTCCAGGCCGGCCTTGGTGGCGCAATAGGCGATGTGCTTGCTGCTGCCTTTGCGTGTCACGTCATCGCTGATGTGCACGATATCCGCTGGGACCGAACGACGCAGAAGCTCGGCGCAATGCAGGTTGATCAGGTAAGGCGCGAGCATATGGACGCCAAACATGGCGTTGAACGCGGTGGTTTCGCTATCCGGCGTTTCTGCCAGCCAGGCCGAGGCGTTGTGCACGACGGCTCGCAACTGGTCGGTGTGCTGCTTGAGCAGATCGATGAACGCCAGGATTCCCGGTTCGCTGGCAAGGTCGGCAAACAGCACCGTGGCCCCCAGGTCCCGCAGCGTCTGCACGCCCGGGCGTTCGGTGCGGTAAGTGGCTATGACCGGCTGCCCGTCCTCCAATAAACGTCGGGCGCAGTGCAGGCCGACGCGTTGGGCTGCGCCGGTGATCAGGATCGGGGCGGTGGACATGGGACGGTTCGGCTCGGTTCGCGGCACAAGCAAAAACTATAACAGCGACGGCCGGCGCCTCCTATGCGTAAAGACGAGTACAGCGCTGGGGCGCTGTCAGGGGTTAACGATTTCGAGACCGGTTCCCTTGACCGGGGACCCAGACATTTTGTTTCGCTTTGTAACGAGCGCTATGGGAAAAACGCCCCGTGGGCGTTGGGCTGCGCCTGGCAGCAGGGTGCGCGAGCATTGTTGCTTTCGAGCAATAAACAACGAATCCGCAGGGCGGGCGTGTTTATCCTTGTCAGCCCATGGCGGGAAAGGGGTAAACTGGGATCCAATTTTCCAGCTGGGAAATCCAGGCAAATGAGCGCGATAGTCGAGGAAAACCACCCTTCTCAGGCATCTGTCGCTTCGACCCGCGAGGATTTGCTTCCGATTCGGGAAGTCGCCCGGTTGACGGGGGTCAACCCGGTGACCTTGCGTGCATGGGAGCGTCGCTACGGCCTGATCCAGCCCACACGCACCGAAAGCGGGCATCGCTTGTATTCTTTGATCGATATCGAAAAGGTGCGGAGCATTCTCGCCTGGATCGAGCGCGGGGTCGCCGTGAGCAAGGTGGGTAAGATCCTTGCGAAAACCGAATCGGTACGGCCAGTCTCCAAGTTTATTTCACCCGATCTGGTTCGTGCCGATTACAGCGATTGGCAGCAGCAGGTGTCGGATGCGGTCGGCAATTTTGACGACATCGAACTGGATCGTGTCTACGGAAAGATTTTCTCGAGTTACGCCGAGCCCGTGGTATTCCAGGACATTCTGATGCCGCTCTGGCGAGACCTGCTGCATCGCCAGCATGAGTTCGGGCATACCAGCGAATGGCTGTTCTTCGACGGTTTCTTGCGTTCGCGGGTCATGCACCGTCTCCTGCTCAAGCGTGAGGCAACCTCGCGGCGAGTGCTGGTCAGTGCCGTTGCTGGTCAATGCCGGGAGTTGGAGTTGCTGGTAACAGCGCTGTTCGTTTCCAAGGCAGAGGTGGGCGTGCGGGTCATGACCGTCGGGCAGCCCTTTGATGAACTGACGCTGGTTTGCCAGAAGATCCGGCCGTTGGCGTTGGTGCTGGTCTCCAATCATGCACCGGCCGCCGAATTGCCCAGGCGGCTGACCAAATTGGCGATGGGCCTGGATTGTCCCCTGTTGCTGGCCGGCGAAGCCTCCGACCTGGCACAGGAAAGCCTGGCGGGATCGCCGATCGCTTGTCTGGGAAATGAGGGTTCGGTGATGGGGCAGCGCTTGCATCAGTTCCTGGCGGGTAACCTGGATACGTGAACCGCGTTTAGAAGTGCATCGCCGGATGGGTCAGGCGGTGCTGTTGCAGGATGTATTGGCGCAGGCGCTCGGTTTCGTCCTGGTCATGCTGGGCCAGGTGATAGGCATACATGCCTTGCTCTGTTTCCCGTTCGAAAGTCCCGCGAAGAGAAATCCTTTCATAGCCAGACGGGCTGAACCACAGGGCGAATTGCTTGGGCGGCTTGGTGCGATTGCGTATTTCCAGCAATACGCCTTTGCAAGAGACCTCGTGCACCCATAAGGGCCCTGGCTGGCCCTTGGCGTTCTCCAGGGCGACCGGCTCATCAAGCGTCAGGCGCCACGGGCGCACCTTCGGCCCCTCTTCATAGATGCTCGGCACACCCAGGCGAAGGTGCATCGCGTGGAATTCATCTTCGACGAGTTGTAACGGAAAGGTCATCTGTTGATTTTCGAAATTGGCCTGCAGCGTGACCTGTTCATTCGCCGCCAGGCGTGTCAGCAGATCACGGATCTGCGACCCACCGTTTACCAGCAAGCTCGACGTGACATCCCGCTCGTTCAACTGCGGGTTGTGCTGCATGGTCCGGATGAAATCCAGCTCATCCTGGGTGAGAAGGGCGTCGCGCTGCATAAGGTGCTCGAAAAAAATTACTTTCACCGGTGATTGTAGTGACTGACCGCTAATTCGCGGTTTTGTTTTCGCCATTCGTCGCATGGAGGCGCGCGACGGTTTCCCGGGCTTCAGCCAACTCCGCTTCCAGTTGGGTAATGCGCTGTTGAGCCTTCACTTGGGCCGTTACGTCTTTTTGCACACCGACGAAATAGGTGTGGCCGTCAGCCTCGTTTTTCACCGTGGACAGCGACAACTCGTTCCAGAAAGGTGTGCCGTCCTTGCGGTAGTTGCGCAGGATTTGCCGGCAGGAGCCGCCTTGCTTCAACGTCGTGCGAATGAATTCGAGGGAAGGCTGGTCGCGATCACCCGACTGCAAAAAACGGCAGTCCTGGTAGAGGATTTCGTCACTGCTATAGCCAGTCAGCCGCTCGAATGCAGGGTTCACGTAGATCAGTATGTTGTCTTCGCCTTCCTTCTCGGCGATGACGATCCCGTCGTTCGAAGCGTTGATCACCAATTGCATCAGATGAGCGTTGATCATGAAACCTTCCCTGTTGAGCAGCCGAATAAATGCTTTATAAAAAAGAACGTCCAGCGATGTCTATTTGCCATTATCTGGTGTTGAGAGTCAATCGCAGCTTTCACCCGCAGCCTGTTACTATTCCGGTCTTCTATTCAGCTTCAGGATCAGATTGATGAAAGTCGCGATTCTTTCCGGCTCCGTATACGGCACGGCCGAAGAAGTTGCCCGCCACGCCGAAACAATGTTGCGTGATGCCGATTTCGAAACCTTCCTTAATCCGCGGGCAACCTTGGCGGATATCCTGTCCTTCGGACCACAAGCGTTGCTGGCCGTAACGTCGACAACGGGCATGGGTGAGCTGCCGGACAACCTCATGCCGCTGTACTCAATGATTCGCGACCAGTTGCCCGCATCGTTCCGCGGCTTGCCTGGCGCTGTCATCGGCCTGGGTGATGCCAGTTATGGCGACACGTTCTGCGGCGGCGGCGAGCAGATGTGTGAATTGTTCGCCGAGCTGGGCGTGCAGCAAGTACTGCCTATGTTGCGCTTGGATGCCAGTGAAAGCGTTACGCCTGAGTCGGATGCCGAACCCTGGCTGAAGGAGTTGATCGGCAAATTGAAGCCGGCCTGATGTGACCCGCTCGGCCAGTAAGCTGGCTGCCAATGCAACTACCGCCCTCGCTGGAGCTGACTAGACTGGTTTTCTTGTTCACGAAGAAGTGGACGTTTTCTTATAACAAGAAGCCAGAGAGAGGTCATAGCCGTGAGCGTAGCGTCCCTTCAATCGGCAGCCGGCATCAAGGATCAGGTCAGTGCAGCCGAATGGCAAACCCGAGTCGATCTGGCGGCCTGTTATCGGCTGATCGCGCTGCATGGCTGGGACGACCTGATCTTCACCCATATCTCTGCGAAGGTGCCTGGCACGGAAGAGTTTCTGATCAATCCGTACGGCTTGATGTTCCAGGAAATCACCGCCTCGAACCTGGTCAAGATCGATCAGGCTGGCAACAAGCTGATGGACAGCTCCTACGAGATCAACCCCGCGGGCTATACCATCCACAGCGCGATTCACGAGGTGCGGCACGACGTGGCGTGTGTGCTGCACACCCACACCGCCGCCGGCGTCGCGGTGTCGGCGCAGAAGCAAGGAGTGCTCCCGATCAGCCAGCAGTCGTTGTTCGTATTGTCGAGCCTGGCGTACCACCCTTATGAAGGGGTGGCTTTGAATCCTGAGGAAAAAGTCCGCCTGCAAGCTGACCTCGGTGAGAACAACTTCCTGATGTTGCATAACCATGGCCTGCTGACCTGCGGCGGGACGATTGCCGATACGTTCCTGATGATGTTCATTTTCCAGCGAGCCTGCGAAATCCAGGTCCTTGCCCAGACCGGCGGCGCCGAGCTGATTGCCATCGAGCCGCAGGTGTTGGCCGGTGCCCGTGCGATGGTGGCCGGCGTGACCAAGAGCGCCCAGGGCATGGGAGGCGCGTTGGCCTGGCCGGCGCTCCTGCGCAAACTCGACCTGCAAGATCCGAGTTATAAGAGCTGATGCCCATGGTCCAGATCCCCTTGCGTATCTGGCGCCAGCGCGGCCAGACATTCATGTTTCGTGGCCACGCTATCCGTTACTGGACTGCGGGGCACGGCGAGCCATTGCTGCTAATCCACGGGTTCCCTACCGCAAGCTGGGATTGGCACTACCTTTGGCAGCCGCTGGCACAACGTTATCGGGTGATTGCCTGCGACATGCTCGGTTTTGGTGACTCCGCCAAGCCAGTGGACCATGTCTACAGCCTGCTCGAACAGGCCGACCTGCAACAGGCATTGCTGGCCCACCTGAATGTGACGCAAGCGATCCATATACTGGCCCATGACTACGGCGACAGTGTGGCGCAGGAGCTCATCGCCCGGCATGGCGAGGCACGCGCCAATGTCGCCAGTTGCACCTTTCTCAATGGCGGTTTATTCCCGGAAACCCATCGTCCGGTGCTGATGCAAAAACTGTTGCTCAGCCCTCTGGGTTGGCTGATCGGCCGGGCGTTTTCCAGGGATGGCCTGGTCAAGAGTTTCCGACGGATCTTCGGCCCTTGGACTGCTCCCACCGAGAGTGAACTGGATGATTACTGGAGCCTGGTCGAAACCCATCGCGGGCCACGGATCATGCATAAACTCATTGCCTATATCCCGGAGCGGCGCGTGCAGCGTGATCGCTGGGTCAAGGCGATGCAGCGCGGCGAGGTGCCCATGCGGGTGATCGATGGGACGTTCGATCCCATTTCCGGCGCGCATATGGTGGCGCGCTACCAAGCCCTGGTTCCCAATCCCGACACAGTGTTGTTGCCCGATATTGGTCACTACCCCCACACCGAGGCGCCTGTACAGGTGCTCAAGCATTACCTCGCGTTTCGTGAAGCCATCGCTGCGCCTTCCCGGCAACTGGCGTGTTCCTGACGCTTGCTTTCAGGGCGACGTAGCGCAACCGGGGCATCATCCCTGCACCTTATCGGCTGCTATTCACTTTCTCCCTTGTTGATTGTGACTGGTCGGCTTGTACAGGAGACTCGTGGCAATGTCCTATCGGCCTGTTGGAGTTCTGCCCATGAATGATTCTGTGCGCTTCGAAGATAAAGTGGTGATCGTCACCGGAGCCGGTGGCGGCCTGGGTCGCGCCCATGCGCTGTTGTTCGCCAGGCATGGCGCAAAAGTGCTGGTCAACGATCTTGGCGGTTCGGCGCAGGGGGAGGGAGCCAACGCTTCGGCGGCGGATCGGGTGGTCAGTGAAATTCGCGAAGCCGGCGGCGTTGCCGAAGCCAATCACGATTCGGTTACCGATGGCGACAAGCTAGTACAGAATGCCCTCGACGTGTTCGGCAGGGTTGATGTTGTCGTCAACAACGCCGGTATCCTGCGAGACAAGACTTTTCACAAAATGGACGATGCCGATTGGGACCTGGTGTATCGCGTTCATGTCGAAGGCGCTTACAAAGTTACTCGTGCGGCCTGGCCGCATTTGCGCGAGCAGAATTATGGCCGGGTAATCTTCACGGCTTCCACGTCCGGCATCTACGGCAACTTTGGCCAGTCCAATTACGGCATGGCCAAGCTTGGTCTCTATGGCCTGACTCGCACCCTGGCCATCGAAGGTCGCAAGAACAATATCCTGGTCAATGCCATCGCTCCCACCGGCGGCACCCGCATGACCGAAGGCCTGATCCCGCCGCAAGTGTTCGAGCAACTCAAGCCTGAACTGGTCAGCCCACTGGTGGTGTACCTGGCCAGTGAAGCCTGTCAGGAAACCTCCGGATTGTTCGAAGTGGGCGGCGGCTGGATGGGCAAGGTGCGCTGGGAGCGCAGCCTCGGCGCGGGGTTCGACCCGCGCGAAGGTTTCTCGCCGCAAGACGTCGCCGCCCACTGGCAGCAGATCTGCGACTTCCAGGATGCTGTTCACCCGAATGACAACCTCGAAGCCTTGAAAGAGATGATGGCTAACCTGCAGCGTTACGCCGTTTAAACCCATCGCCCGGACCGGTTGCCGTCAGCAGCGGTGACCGGTTCAGGGGAAGTATTTCTTCACCAGGGCAGCCAGGTTCGCGGCGGTCTCGATGTCCATCACACCGTCATACTTGGCCGGGCGGAAGTGCAGTTGGAAGGCGCGTACGAGTCGTTGAAAGCCTACGGTTGTGGTGGCCGCCGACGTGTCATAGCCATACCTCCTGAATAATCCCAGCAATTGTTCGCGAAGCGGGATTCCCTGGGTTTGGTATGCCTGCATGTAAGTTTTCTGGGTGCAATCGTCAAACCAAGCCCCAATTCCCTTGAGATACAGCGCGCGCCAAGGAAACATCGGGCCCGGGTCGCTTTTTCGCCCCGCAGCGATGTCCGAATGCGCCACCACGTTGACCGGGCTGATGTCCGGATATCGCTTGAGAATGTCGGATGCCAAATACTCGATGGCCTCGATTTGCTGGGCCTTATAGGGCGGAAAGGTAAATTGGCCTTGGTTGTCGGTGGCCAGGTTGACAATTTCAACGCCAATCGAAGTGTCATTCAAATTGCTGCGGTTGCCCCAACTGCTCACACCGGCATGCCAGGCCCGCTGGTTTTCGTCTACAAGGTTGAAGATCTGTGGCTCTTTAAAGCCAGCCTTCAAGTAAGTGGGGTCGGCAAAGTCGGGGATAAGGTAATGAGCACTGACCGAAGGACCGGTCAGTGCGGTGATGGAAGAGGCGAAGTTGCCGGCTGTGTAATGGAAGACCAGAAAGCGAATGCGGCTATTAAAACCTTTTCTAGAGCGATAACTTGTATTATTTATCTGCATATCAATAATCCACTGATGAAAATCGAAGCGAAGTGCTGCGATTGACTTCAGCGTAACAGTGAAATTTTTATGTGCGCGTAGTTGGGTTCTCGGTTTGTTGTAGGAACTGGCGCTAGGTGGTTGAGGATTTTTTAATGGCAGTGAGGGTTAGATAGATAGGAAGAGTTTGAATGGCCGAAATAGCTATTCCTGGCGTCCCGTCGCGAAAATAGATAATGGTTAATTAAATAAACTCGGCAGCTGAGGGATTACCTAGGTGTTGTAGGAATCGAGAAGTTTTTATCGAGAAAAATAACCTACAAATAAAAAAGGCCGCTGCAAAAGCAGCGGCCTAAGCATGACGTTGGAAAGGAGCTACAAATCAACGTCAGTTGTACACGGGGACGATGGATTGATGCGCAATCCATCCGAATGACGGTGCGTCAGGCGCGGGGGACGCCAGGCGACTTGTGCTTGCGGGCCCGTTGTCCTGCAAGCCCGGCCAGCATAGTAGGCGCAGGCTGTAGGAAACAGTCCGGTTACGGACATGCACTGTTGCAGTGCGCGCAACAGTTGCGAGCACCATGTTGGTCATGCGCGGCATTGATGACCCATCATCCAGTCCGTTCATGCTTGCCGCATAAGCCGTTCCAGCACGGGCAGTAATCCTTTTGGGGTACAGCGCGAATACCCCCTTGGTGCGCTTATCGCCCAATGCCGGCGGCAGTAGGGTGAAGGCTCTGTCACTCACCGGGGAAGACGCATGACAACAATAACAATGCGCGCCATCTTCAAGCCGCAGGCGCTGGCCGTCGCGGTGGCCTTGGGTTGCTGTGCCCAGGCGCAGGCCGTTTCTTTCAACATTGGCGAGATCGAGGGGCAGTTCGACTCCTCTCTGTCCGTCGGCGCGAGCTGGGGCATGCGCGATGCCGACAAGGATCTGGTCGGTACGGTCAACGGGGGGAGGGGGCAATCCTCCACCGGTGACGATGGGCGACTTAACTTCAAGAAAGGCGAGACCTTCTCGAAAATCTTCAAGGGCTTGCACGACCTGGAACTCAAGTACGGCGACACCGGTGTGTTCGTGCGCGGCAAGTACTGGTACGACTTCGAACTCAAGGACGAAAACCGGGAGTTCAAGGACATCAGCGACAGCAATCGCAAAGAAGGCGCCAAGTCATCGGGCGCGCAGATTCTCGATGCCTTTGTCTATCACAACTATTCCATCGCCGATTTGCCCGGCACCGTGCGCGCCGGCAGGCAGGTGGTCAGTTGGGGTGAAAGTACCTTCATCGGTAACTCCATCAACAGCATCAACCCGGTGGACGTGTCTGCGTTCCGTCGTCCGGGCGCGGAGATCAAGGAAGGCTTGATCCCGGTGAACATGCTGTTTGCTTCCCAGGGCTTGACGGACAAGCTCACTGTCGAAGGTTTCTACCAGATAGAGTGGGACCAGACGGTCGTCGATAACTGCGGTACGTTCTTCGGCAACGATGTGGTGGCGGATGGATGCACCACTGGTTACACCGTAGGCAGCCCGGCGATTGCGCCGTTCGTACCGCTGACCGAGGCATTTGGCCAGGGCATCCAGGTGACCAGCGAAGGGGTTGTGATTCCCCGCGGCGGTGACCGCGATGCGCGGGATTCCGGCCAGTGGGGGACGGCGTTGCGCTGGCTCGGCGATGACACCGAGTACGGCCTGTATTTCATGAATTACCACAGTCGTACGCCTACCGTGGGCACCACTACGGCCGGACTGTCCACGTTGTCCGCGCTGCCCGGCATGATTGCGATAGCCGAGGGGATTGCTCCGGGCAGCGGCGCGGGACTGGCACAAAGCGTAATGCTGGGTCGCGGTGGGTATTATCTTGAATACCCTGAAGACATCCGCCTGTACGGCGCGAGCTTCTCCACCACGCTGCCGACAGGCACTGCGTGGACCGGCGAGATCAGCTATCGCCCCAATGCACCGGTGCAGGTCAACACCAATGACCTGACGCTCGCCTTGGTGAACCCGATCGCCGGTGGCGCCGCGTCCCCCATCGCCACCTCGCCGGGCGCCGACAACACCGGCTACCGCCGCAAGGAAGTCACCCAGCTCCAGAGCACCCTGACCCACTTCTTCGACCAGGTATTGGGCGCCGATCGCCTGACCGTGGTAGGCGAGGCGGCGGTCGTGCATGTCGGTGGTCTCGAGTCGAAAGACGAGCTGCGTTACGGCCGCGACTCGGTCTATGGCCAGTACGGCTTCAACGGTGACACCGATGGATTCGTCACGTCGACGTCCTGGGGCTACCGCGCTCGGGCGATTCTCGACTACTCCAACGTCATCGGCGGGGTCAACTTCAAGCCCAACGTGTCCTGGTCCCACGATGTGGCCGGCTATGGGCCCAACGGCCTGTTCAACGAAGGCGCCAAGGCCGTCAGCGTCGGCGTCGATGCCGATTACCGCAATACCTACACCGCCAGTCTGAGCTACACCGACTTCTTCGGCGGCGATTACAACGTTCTCGAAGACCGCGACTTCCTCGCGCTGAGCTTCGGCGTGAACTTCTGATCTGGCTGACAAGGAAAACCCAATGCGCAAGACGATCCTGCAATGCGGTGCCCTGGCCCTGAGCCTGCTGGCCGTGAACGTGATGGCGGCGGTCTCGCCGGAGGAAGCGAACAAGCTGGGCACCAGCCTTACGCCTCTGGGCGCGGAAAAGGCCGGCAACGCTGACGGCTCGATCCCGGCCTGGACCGGCGGCATTCCGAAAAACGCTGGCGCCGTGGACAGCAAAGGCTTCCTGGCCGATCCGTTCGGCAATGAAAAACCACTGTTCACCATCACCGCCGCGACCGTGGACAAATACAAGGACAAGCTGTCCGACGGCCAGGTCGCGATGTTCAAGCGCTACCCGGAAACCTACAAGATCCCGGTCTACCCGACACATCGCAGTGTCGGCCTGCCGCCGGAGATCTATGAGGCGGCCAAGCGCAGCGCGCTCAATGTGAACGCCATCAACGACGGCAACGGCCTGGCCAACTTCACCGGCAACCGGTATTACGCGTTTCCGATCCCGAAAAACGGCGTGGAAGTGCTGTGGAACCACATCACCCGGTACCACGGCGGTAACCTGCGGCGCGTCATCACCCAGGCCACGCCACAGACCAATGGCAGCTTCACGCCGATCCGCTTCGAAGAAGAGATCGCCGTGCCGTTCCTGATCAAGGACGCCGACCCGGAAAAAGCCAGCAACGTGTTGACCTACTTCAAGCAGGAGGTCACGGCGCCGGCGCGCCTGGCCGGTAACGTGCTGCTGGTACACGAGACGCTCGACCAGGTGAAGGAACCGCGCCTGGCGTGGATCTACAACGCCGGCCAGCGCCGGGTGCGACGTGCCCCGCAGGTGGCCTATGACGGCCCGGGGACGGCCGCCGACGGCTTGCGTACCTCCGACAACTTCGACCTGTTCTCCGGCGCGCCGGACCGCTACGACTGGAAGCTGATCGGCAAGAAGGAAATGTACATCCCGTACAACAGCTACAAGCTCGATTCGCCAAGCCTCAAGTACGATGACGTGATCAAGGCCGGCCACATCAACCAGGACCTGACCCGCTACGAATTGCACCGGGTGTGGGAAGTGGTCGGGACGGTCAAGCCCAGCGAGCGGCATATCTACGCCAAGCGTCACATGTACATCGACGAGGACAGCTGGCAAGCGGCGCTGGTGGACCATTACGACGGTCGCGGCCAGTTGTGGCGCGTGGCAGAGGGGCATGCCCAGTTCTACTACGACCATCAGAACCCGGGCTACACCCTCGAGGCGCTCTACGACATCATCGCCGGCCGCTACATCGCGCTGGGCATGAAGAACGAAGAGAAACACGCCTACGTATATGGGTTCGAGGCTCGGGCGGCTGACTATACCCCGGCGGCGTTGCGTTCGAGTGGGGTCCGGTAAGCCTACTGGCGGGACAGCGAAAGGAAGACCGGCAACCGAGTTGCCGGTCTTTTTTTTATGGCCGCCAATCAGCGCGCTGAATACTTCTCCTAAGGTGGTCGACACCGGTCTAGGGTGAAGGAACAACAATAAAAGGGACCTCGCAATGACCGCCATGACCCCGTGTCCGGACCGTCCAGGGCTGCTGCCTCGCCTGTCTTCGACACACGTGCCGCGCAGGTCGTTGAGCGAGCCCCTGTTGGCTTCCGAGGCGCGGGTAAAACTGCTTTGCGCACCGGCGGGAAGTGGCAAGAGCGCATTGTTCGCCGAGTGTTTCCTGCAAGCGCCCGCGGGGTGCCGCTTGCATTGGCTACCCTTGGCGGGCGCGGTGATGGACGCCGCGCAACTGTGCGAATGCCTGGCGCAAGCCCTCGGGCTGCCGGTGACGGATGAGGCGAGCCTGTTGGCTCATCTGGCGCGTTTACAAATCCCGACGTGGCTGTTCCTGGACGATTATTGCCGCACGCCCAATCCTGAGCTGGACCTGTTGCTTGACCGTTTGTTGAGCACCAGCAGCCCGGCATTGCACCTGTGGTTGAATGGACGCCGTCGTCCCCATTGCAACTGGCCACGCTTGTTGCTCGATGACGAATTGTATGAAGTCGACGCCCCGGCCCTTGCGTTTTCTTGCGACGATGTCCAGCAACTGCTGGTGCATCTGCCCGGCCCGCTGGCAGCGCGCACGGCCCGGGAAGTGATACAGCGTAGCGGCGGCTGGTGTGCCGGCGTGCGCATCACTTTGCTCGAACGCTGTGAATGGGCACGCCGGCACGCAACGCCGGGGCGGCCCGGCACTTTGCTGGATTACCTTGAATACGAACTGTTCGGTACGTTGACCCCGGAGTTGGCCCAGGCCTGGCGCGTGCTGGCGCACCTGCCGCGCTTCAACGGGCAGCTTTGCGCCCATCTTTTCGGCGATACGGTGGGCGCCGAATGCCTTCCGTTGCTGCTGGACCTGGGATGCTTTATCGAACCCTGGGAGCAGTCATCGGACTGGCTGCGGATTTTCCCGCCCCTGGCGCGATTGGTGCGTGAGGAGCCCTGGCCACAAGGCCGCTCCTGGCATCGACGAGCCTGCCAGTGGTTTGCGGCCGAGCAGGACTGGCCGATGGCATTCGAACAGGCCATGCAAGCCGGGGAATTCGAGACCGCCGTCAGTCTCCTGCAACACTTGCATTTCGAACATGTCCTGCAAGGCAGCAATGCCCAATTGCTGCTAGCCCTGCATGACCAGCAGGGCGAAGCGCTGTCGCTCGGAACCGCGCAATCGGTCGGGGTGATCACGACCGCCTTGCTCTTCGCCGGACGCTTCGACCAGGCTGAAGGCTGTATCGAACAGCTGACCAGGTTCCTGCCCCAACCCCTGGCTTGTCAGCAGCGAGAGCTGATTGCCCGCTGGCAGGTCTTGCGTGGTTGGTTGTTGCACTTGCGCGGAGACGGCGAACAGGCGCGCGAACATTTTTTCCAGGCCCAGGCCGGCCTGGACCCGGAGGCTTGGGCCCTCAAGGTGCTGTGCCTGATTGGCCAGACACAACAGGCGCTGCTTCAAGGTGAATTGGCGCTGGCGCAGGCGATCAATCGCCAAGCGCTATGTGTCGCGCGCGCCGGGGGCTCGCTGGTGTTCGAAGGGCTATTGGAGTTGGACCACGCGCAAATCCTGGAGCAGCGCGGCGCGCCTCACCGGGCCGACCATTTGTTGGGCGCTGTTCAGGCGTTGCTCGATAAACCAGGGCAGGATTTCTCTGCGTTGCTGGGACGTATCGCCTTGCGGCGGGGACGCCTGGCGTTGCGCATGGGGCTTGAGGAGCAGGCTGGCGAGCATTTTCAGGCAGGGCTCGAAGCCGGCTTGCGCAGCCAGGACAAGCAAGTGCTCTATGGCTTTCTCGGCAAGGCAAGCCTGGCCGCCAACCAGGGCGACTATGGCGAAGCCTTCATGCAGCTTCGCGACGCCGAACGGATCATGCAACAGCGGCACATTCCCGAGACGGTATACCGTGGCGTACTGCTGCAAGTCAGCTGTCAATTCTGGCTGCAGCAGGGGCGCCCGGAACTGGCCCATGAAGTCTTGACCCGAGTGTTGCGGCATTTTCGCGGACCGCAGGCCAAGCACGCGCCGCCAGCGACCCTGGAGTTGATTCCGCGCCTCGAATACTTGCTGGTGCTGACCGAAGTCTATCTGCACCGGGCGCAGGAACCACAGGCCCGGCTCCGGGAAATGATCGCCCAGGCGCAACGTTGCGAAATGCATGGGTTGGAGACCGAACTGGTACTGGTATTGGCGGAAGTCGTCTGGCTGTCGGCCGATCGCTCCCAGGCGCGTGCTCTCATGCAAGAAGGGCTTGAGCGGGTTGCCTGCTGGCGGGCGCAACAAGCCTTGCGCGAGCTGTGCCTGCGTCAACCGGATCTGGTGCGCGCCGCCCAATCCGGTGAACAACTCGAACCGCCACCCACGGTGCCCGAGGAAACCGTGCTCAGCCACCGTGAGTTGGAAGTGCTCGAGTTGATTGCACAGGGTTATTCTAACCAACAGATCGCCGAACAACTGTTCATCTCATTGCACACAGTAAAAACCCATTCGCGTCGCATCCACAGCAAGTTGGGCGTGCAACGACGTACACAAGCTGTCGCCAAAGCCAAGGTCTTGGGCGTGATGAGTTGAATAAAGAACTTACGCCCGCTTACATATCATCGGGGAAAGGTCGAAGCGTGTTGGTGTATAAGTTCCGGGCTGAAGTTGGTTCGACTGAAGTTCAGCTGCCCCGGCACCGTAACGAGTGCCGTCAATTCAAGAATCGAACGGGAAGTTTGATTCGATACAGAACAAGGAAGTTTTATGTACGCTCCATTGTTTGCTTCACATTCGCAAAGGCTCGTCGCCCTCAAGAAAACGCGAGTGGACTTCGCTGTGCTGGTGTTATTGGGAGAGGCCCTGGAAGGGCTGGAAGTCAATCCCCACAACAATTATTTGAACACTCTGACTGATGTTTCTGGCGCCGAGGTGGTTTCTTCCGTCACCATGTTTGATGAAGCGCTGGCTTGCGTTGAAAAACAACTTGCCCCTCACTACACCCAAGGTGTTAGTGAAGTCTTCAGCAAGCGTTATTCTTTCGCCGCTGAGGATCGGATCAAGGGATTGGACGTGATCGGCTTTGAGAGGATCGTCATCGATATCGTCTCCAGCCTGACTGACGGTCCCTCGATGGATCTATCCCGGCCTGGCCTGAAGTCACTCGCCGTTGCGGACTTTGAGTCGATCCTGAAGGACCACCTGCCAGGCATCGACCTGAATGAAACCTATGTCACCGGTTTTGCGCCCGACGGTCTGGGCGGCCGGGTGATAACCTCATCGCAGAAGTTGGCGGACTATCTCTTGGCTCACTTCGATGATGACAATATTCCCTTTCATGCCAAGGGCGACCATCAGGCCGTGTACACGGTGGCCTTCAGCGGGGAAGCCAGGCATGCTCATCCGCAGCTGACCACTGGCCACCTCAACGACCTACTGATCCGGATCGTGCCGCACTTGCTGGGCTGATCCCGGGGCGCCCTCGTAGCCCATGCGCCAGCTCACGGCCCGGGTCGCCGCCAACAGGCGCTGCGCCGCCGGGCCGTTCTCATCGGCGTGGAACAGCGATGTCGGGCCGACAATCGTGATCACCGCCGCGACGTCGCCCATGGCGTTGAACACGGGTGCGGACAACGCATCCACTCCGGGCATCAGCAAACCATGCACATGATGCAGGCCACGATTGCGGATGTGTTCGCACAGCGTTGCATAGGCCTGCTCGTCGGCCAGGGCATGGCCGTCGGTGGCGCGTACTTCCTGGTCGCGCAACTCGATGGTCTCGCGCTCCGGCAGATAGGCACTGAAAACCAGCCCGGTGGATGAGCTGAGCAAAGGGAGTACCGAGCCCAGTTGCGTCACCACGGTCACGGCCCGCACGGCGGGCTCGATTCGCACCACCGTTGCACCGTGGTTACCCCATACCGCCAGGAAACAGGTTTCGTTCAAGTCATCGCGCAACTCGGCCAAGGGCAGGGCTGCCACCTGCAATACATCCATGCCATTCAACGCCGCCAAGCCCACGCGCAAGGCCTCGCGACCCAGGCCGTAGTGATTGGTGGCTGTGTTCTGTTCGGCAAATCCGCTGGCGATCAACGCCTGAAGATAACGATGGACCTTGCTGGCGGGCATTTGCACGTGTTCGGCCAGGCGCGACAGCGACGTGGACGGCGACAGCTCGGCCAAGGCCTTGAGGATATCGGTGCCGACCTCAGCGGAGCGGACTTTCTGTTTACCGTTGCCGGGCGGGTTTTCCATGGAGGTTCGGGTCCGTAGGGCGAATGGGCGTCTTTATAGCTTGACGGTCGTCGCCGAGCAAATTACGTTGTGCGTAATTTGATTACGATAAAAACAACCCGGTACGCCTCAAGTTTTTCATTGAGTGACGGGCCGCATCTCAGGAGGCTCCATGAACCTCGATTCCACGCCGTCGGACGTGCTTTATCAGTCTGGCTTCGGTAACGAATTTTCCAGCGAAGCGCTGCCTGGCGCCTTGCCGGTTGGCCAGAACTCGCCGCAAAAAGCGCCGTACGGGCTGTATGCCGAACTGTTTTCCGGTACCGCCTTCACCATGGCCCGCAGCGAAGCGCGGCGAACCTGGATGTACCGCATCCGGCCATCGGCCAACCATCCGGCCTTTACCAGGTTGGAACATCAGCTGGCCGGCGGCCCGCTGGGCGAGGTCACGCCGAATCGCCTGCGGTGGAGCCCCCTCGAAATTCCCGGCGAACCGACCGATTTCATCGACGGCCTGGTGCGCATGGCCGCCAACGCTGGCGCGGACAAACCGGCTGGCATCAGTATTTATCACTACCGGGCCAACCGTTCCATGGAGCGGGTTTTCTTCAATGCCGACGGCGAATGGCTGGTCGTGCCGCAATCAGGGCGGTTGCGGATTGCCACCGAGTTGGGCGTGCTGGAACTGGCGCCCTTGGAAATCGCCGTGTTGCCCCGTGGCTTGAAATTCCGCATCGAATTGCTCGACGCCCAGGCTCGCGGTTATATCGCCGAAAACCATGGTGCGCCGTTGCGCCTGCCGGACCTGGGGCCCATCGGCAGCAATGGCCTGGCTAACCCGAGGGATTTCCTGTCGCCGGTCGCTCAATACGAAAATCTCGCCCAACCCACTACGTTGATCCAGAAATTTCTCGGGGAGCTGTGGACCTGCGAACTGGACCATTCGCCGTTTGACGTGGTGGCCTGGCATGGCAACAACGTTCCATATAAATATGACCTGCGCCGTTTCAACACTATCGGTACGGTCAGCTTCGACCATCCGGACCCGTCGATTTTTACCGTGCTGACGTCGCCCACCAGCGTCCATGGCTTGGCAAATCTCGATTTCGTGATTTTCCCGCCGCGCTGGATGGTGGCCGAGAATACCTTCCGTCCACCTTGGTTCCACCGCAACCTCATGAATGAATTCATGGGGCTGATCCAGGGCGCCTACGATGCCAAGGCTGAAGGTTTCCTGCCGGGAGGCGCGTCGCTGCACAGCTGCATGAGCGCCCATGGTCCCGACGGCGAAACTTGCACCAAGGCCATCAATGCCGAACTCAAACCGGCAAAAATCGACAACACCATGGCGTTCATGTTCGAGACCAGCCAAGTGCTGCGCCCGAGCCGTTTCGCCTTGGACTGCCCACAATTGCAAACGGACTACGATGCCTGCTGGGCCTCGTTGCCGGTCACCTTTGACCCGACCCGGAGATAATCCATGACTCAAGTTTCATCCACCCGTAGCTGGGTCGACTCCGCCAACGGCCATGCCGACTTTCCCTTGCAGAACTTGCCGCTGGGTATTTTCAGTCCGGCTGGCGAATCCCCGCGCAGCGGCGTTGCCATCGGCGATCGGATTTTCGACTTGCAGGCGGCTCTGCAAGCGGGCCTGTTCGACGGCGCTGCGGGCGAAGCCATCCGGGCGATGGAAGACGGCCAGTTGAATGCGTTCTTCGACCTCGGCCGTGGCGCCCGCGTTGCCTTGCGTGAACAGTTGCTGGAGTTGCTGCGCGAGGGCAGCCCTCGGCGGGACGAGATCGTGGCCCTGGGTGAAAAGCTGCTGCCACTGGCAGCGAACTGCCAGATGCACCTGCCGGCGAAAATCAACGACTACACGGATTTCTACGTCGGCATTGAGCACGCGCAAAATGTCGGCAAGCTATTCCGGCCGGACAATCCGCTGCTGCCTAACTACAAATACGTTCCCATCGGTTACCACGGACGTGCCTCGACGGTCCGGCCGTCGGGCACCGATGTACGCCGCCCGAAGGGCCAGACCTTGCCGGCTGGGCAGGCCGAGCCAACGTTCGGCCCCTGCGCGCGGTTGGACTACGAGCTGGAACTGGGGATCTGGATCGGCAAAGGCAACGCCCTTGGCGAGCCGATCGCCATCGGCGACGCGGCCGAGCACATTGCCGGTTTCTGCCTGCTCAACGATTGGTCGGCCCGGGATATCCAGGCCTGGGAATACCAACCGCTGGGGCCGTTCCTGTCGAAGAGTTTCCTGACCAGTATCTCGCCATGGGTCGTGACCGCCGAAGCCCTCGAACCGTTCCGCCGTCCGCAGCCAACGCGTCCCGAGGGCGATCCGCAACCGTTGCCGTACTTGCTGGACAAACGTGACCAGGCCGAAGGGGCGTTCGACATCGAGTTGGAAGTGCTGCTGCTGACCGAAGCCATGCGTGAGCAGAACCTGCCGGCTCATCGACTGACCCTGAGCAATACCCAATACATGTACTGGACGGTGGCGCAAATGGTTGCGCACCACAGCGTCAACGGCTGCCAGTTGCAAGCGGGCGATCTGTTTGGCTCGGGTACGCTGTCGGGACCGCAAAGCGGTCAGTTTGGCAGCCTGCTGGAAATCACCGAGGGCGGGAAGAAGCCGATCGAACTGGCATCTGGCGAAGTCCGCAAGTTCCTGGAGGATGGCGATGAAATCATCCTGCGCGCCCGTTGC
The DNA here is from genome assembly GCF_052660185.1 of Pseudomonas sp. E102. Classification (NCBI taxonomy): domain Bacteria; kingdom Pseudomonadati; phylum Pseudomonadota; class Gammaproteobacteria; order Pseudomonadales; family Pseudomonadaceae; genus Pseudomonas; species Pseudomonas sp. E102. Next base: position 3,901,067 of record NZ_CP084025.1, on the reverse strand, counting down.
AGCCGCGAGGGCGTCGCGTCCATCGGCTTCGGCGAGTGCCGCGGCAAGATCCTGTCGGCACGGTGAGGCATGGGAATGGAACTCTATACGTATTACCGTTCCACTTCGTCCTACCGGGTGCGTATTGCCTTGGCGCTCAAGGGCCTGGATTACCAGGCCCTGCCCGTCAACCTGATCGCCACGCCGGGGGGCGAGCATCGCCAGCCGGCGTACCTGGCAATCAATCCACAGGGACGGGTACCGGCGCTGCGCACCGATGAGGGGGCGCTGCTGGTGCAATCGCCGGCCATCATCGAATACCTGGAGGAACGTTATCCACAGGTGCCGCTGTTCAGCGGCGACCTTGCGACCCGCGCCCATGAACGTGGGGTCGCGGCGCTGATCGGTTGCGATATCCATCCCCTGCACAACGTCAGCGTGCTCAACAAGCTGCGCAAATGGGGACACGATGAAACGCAGGTGACTGAGTGGATCGCGGACTGGATCAGCCAGGGGCTGACGGCGGTGGAGCAATTGATTGGTGACAACGGCTACTGTTTCGGCGAATTGCCTGGCGTGGCGGATGTGTACCTGATCCCGCAGCTGTACGCCGCCGAGCGGTTCAATGTTTCATTGCAAGCCTACCCGCGAATCCGCCGTGTCGCGGCGTTGGCGGCTGGGCATGAGGCCTTTAAGCGGGCGCATCCGGCGAACCAGCCCGATACCCCTGCCTGATTTGGCATAAGGCGGCCTATCGCCGTTGCGAGCAAGCTCGCTCCCACATAGGGCACGCCAGACCCAAGCCCTTCGTGGGAGCTGGCGATGGCGATACAACAATCATCAAGATTCAAAAAGCCCGTTCAATGCACAATCGAATTGGGCGGCAGATGCCCCAGTCGCTCGGTCAAGCGCAGCCGTTGAATTGGATCTTCACTGAGCATCAAGGCATGCTCAAGGTCAAAACGTTCGGCGTTGGGGCAGTCGAGCCGTTGATAGAGGCTGGCGCGCGCCAGGTAGTCGGCGGCGTTGGCGTTGCCCATTTCCAAGACGCGTTCGGCGTCGATCAGTGCCGCAATGTAATCATCATTGGCCAGATGCAATTGCCGCAGGTTGCGCGACAACCGTTGCAGCATTTGCACCGGCTCGGCATTGATCAGATGTTCAGCCTTGAGCTGCAGGTTCGGGCCATATTGGCGTTGCAGTAATTCCCGGCAATCGTTGGGGTACAACCGACGGCCACCGCATGGGTCGAGCAGATGATCGGCGCCGGGCACCCGCAACAGGAAATGGCCGGGAAAGTTGACGCCCGCCAGCGGGATTTCCAAGCCGCGAGCCAGTTCCAAGGCTATCAGGCCCAGGGCTAGCGGCTGGCCGTGCTTGCGCGCCAGGACCTTGTCCAGCAACGCCGCGCGAGGGCGTAGCGGGGCGGAGTCGTCCTGTGCGAAACCCAGGTCATTGAGGCGTCGAAGCAACGGTTGGCCCAGTTCGCTGGCCGGCAGCATGGGCAGGCCATGGCTGACGTGCCGTTGCAGCTCCTGAAACACCTGCAGCAACGCCGGTACGTCCACTTCTCGATCGTGTTCGGCGGCAATCCATAGCGCGGCTTCGAACAACGCCGGTGGGGAACGGTGCAGACAGTCAAAAAAGGCTTGGCGCGGCTTCATCACAGTCTCCGGACTGTGCCTCGTTTTAGCTCTGCCGTGGCTTTTCGTCCAGTCTCGCAAATACGCAGTAACAGGTTATGCCTAAAAAGCTGCGCGACACTTGGGCTTATTCCGGCGTGCTCCAGCAAATTTCGACCGCGCGCCTATACTGGCGAAACAGACAAAAGTGATTCGGGAGCCTGTCGATGTTTGCTCTCATGCAAAGCTCCCGCCTTGAATCGCTGCACTTGAGCGTAGACCCGGCAACCGGGTTGAAGGCGGTGATTGCCATTCATTGCAGCCGTCCGGGGCCTGCCCTGGGTGGCTGTCGTTATCTTTCCTACCCCGACGACGAAAGTGCCGTGGCGGATGCGGTGCGCCTGGCCCAAGGCATGAGCTATAAAGCCGCCTTGGCTGGTTTGCCCGTGGGTGGGGGAGTGGCGGTCATCATGCGTCCGGCGCATGTCGACAGCCGGGCCGCACTGTTCGAAGCCTTCGGGCGCTGCATCGAGCAGTTGGACGGACGCTACATCACCGCCATCGACAGCGGCACGTCCGTGGCCGACATGGATTGTATTGCCCAGCAGACCCGTCATGTCACTAGCACCACCGCCGCGGGAGACCCGGCGCCCCACGCGGCGATGGGCGTTTTCGCCGGCATCCGTGCCACGGCCATGGCCCGCCTGGGCAGCGATAACCTGGAGAGCCTGCGGGTTGCCATCCAGGGCCTGGGCAATGTCGGTTATGCCCTGGCCGAACAACTGCACGCAGCGGGCGCGGAATTGCTGGTCAGCGACATCGATCCCGGCAAGGTCCAATTGGCAATGGAACAATTGGGCGCCCATCCCATTGCCAACGATGCCTTGCTCAGTACCCCTTGCGACATCCTGGCGCCGTGCGGTCTCGGCGGCGTGTTGAACAGCCACAGCGTGGCGCAACTGCGCTGCTCGGCGGTGGCGGGCTCGGCTCATAATCAATTGAGCAATCTGCAAGTCGCTGATCAGCTGGAAAGGCGCGGGATCCTTTATGCCCCGGACTACGTCATCAACTCAGGCGGCCTGATCTACGTCGCCCTGAAGCACCGCGGTGAAGAATTGCCAACCATCACCGCGCACCTGTCGAAGATCGGTGCGCGGCTCACGGAAGTCTACGCCCACGCCCAGGCGGAAAAACGCTCGCCGGCCCGAGTGGCCGACGAATTGGCGGAGCGTTTGTTGTACCGATAAAAAAAGATCGCAGCCTTCGACAGCGTGTGCATGGAATATCTAATGCACGCGCTGCCGAAGGCTGCGATCTGTTGGTTCATTCGTCCGACGGATTGAGCAATTCGGACAGGGCGTCCGGCTGGCTCTTGAATGCCTTGGCGAATACATCGCGATTCTTCGCCATGTAGATTCCTGCTTCCTCCACCTGTTGCTCGCTCAGCGATGGAACGGCTTTTTGCAACACCTCGGCCAGCAATTCGGCGAGCTCCAGCATTTTGTCATGACGGTCAGCTTCGGCTTTATCCATGAACAAGCGCTCCAGATCTCGGCTGCTGCGGTATACCACTTCGACGGCCATTCACCACCTCACATGCCTTCACATTGGTTTGTCTGTGTGACTACTGTATTTATATACAGGGCAAAGAATAAGCGAATCCTTTCCCTTTGGGTAGTGGCTTTTTAATGTAGACCGGTTTCCAGACTTGTCGCGCACGCCATGTTGGTGCTCGGCGTGGCCGATTCAGGTCGGCACGTGTCGAATACCAGCCCATCGCCATCTCATCTCTGACAATGGCCTTTTTTCTGCATGCAGAAAACCGTCACGTCCATCCCGCATCATCCGGTCGAGTCGACCTAAGGAAACTACATCGTGAAAATCAACTGGGCCGAGAACCTGCGCCAGAACGTGCATCAACTGGCCGAATCCCTGGGCAACCTGTTCGTCGAGACGTTCCATTACCTGGCGTTGTTCGCCATCGGTGCGGTGACCGCCTGGGCGGCGGTGATGGAGTTTATGCAGATGATCGAGGTGGGGCACATCAAGATCGACGATATCTTGCTGTTGTTCATCTATCTGGAACTGGGGGCAATGGTCGGGATTTACTTCAAGACCAACCACATGCCGGTGCGTTTCCTGATCTACGTGGCGATTACCGCGCTGACGCGGCTGTTGATTTCCAACGTCTCCCACCACAGCCCGCCGGACCTGGGAATCATCTACCTGTGCGGCGGCATTTTGTTGCTGGCGTTTGCGATTCTGGTGGTGCGCTACGCCTCGTCGCAGTTTCCGTCGGTAAAGATCGAACATCCGCACCGCAAGATCGGTGCGGGTTCCAGCGAGCATTCGGAGGTTGAGAAAGGCGAGATCTAAACGCCGACAGCGGAGGGTGCCGGGCCTTGTGATTGCGGTGGTGGCACCTTGATGTTGTCGCCGCCGGTCATGGCCTCGAGAATCGCTACGGCGCTATGGCCCTGTTCGATGGCAATGCCGAACTGGATGCTTTGCACCAGGCGTCGAAGCCGTTCCGGATCGTTGCGTTGCTGGGCGCTGATCATGCGCTTGGCGACGATGCGCCCGCCCTTGGACAGGGTCAGCATGATGCTGCCATCCAGGCCCTGGATGCTCAAGTTGATTTGGTATTGCGGCGCGAAGGCGTCCGTAATGATCTGAAAAGGATTGTCCATGATGCGTCACCGCCTGATTGAACGTGCAGTTGTTGACCGGCCTTGATCGGGATTAGTTCGCAACACCGGACCGTCGGCCATTCCATGTTCGTGTTCATCCAGCAATCGAGGGGCCGGGCAGGCGATGGATCGGTAGATCCCTGCCTGCGGCAGCTCCGCCATGAAGTTTGCAAGGCGCATGCCGGAATAACTTCGGACCAATGAGCCGGGGGGCGGGCTGGCGAATGCTCTGCGATGCAGGTCTGGGCGTAGCCCTTTTCAGGGCAACGAGGGGCGGATGTTCCCTTGCGGTGCAGGCTAAAGAGAGGATTGTCGGGAGGGATGCGTGGCGAGGCAACTCCCGACATTAACAGCGCTTCTGGCGATTGTCCGGCTTTATTTGCAAATGAATATTTATCTTTTTTTGGGGCTTGAATTGTTCCGCTGCCAGCCCGACTCTGTATTCAAGGGGCCGTTGCGCTAACGTCGATGGGCCCCTGGCGAGCTAGCCGAAATAAGGGATGAACTATGCAAATCCAAGTCAACAGCGATAACCATATTCAAAGCAGCATCCGACTGGAGGAGTGGGTACGTACTACCATTGAAAGCACGCTCGAACGTTACGAAGAAGACCTGACACGGGTCGAGGTTCATTTGGGGGATGAGAACGGCGACAAGCCTGGTCCCCACGATTTGCGATGCCAGCTTGAAGCCCGGCCAAAAGGCCATCAGCCAATTTCGGTGACACACAAGGCTGAATCGCTGGAACTTGCCATCGAAGGTGCTGCCACCAAGCTGGAACATAAGCTGGAGCATCTGTTCGGAAAATTACGCGGCAAGCGTGGCGCCAGCAATGGCCAGACAGAATCGATTGCCCTGGCCGATGCAATGCTGGAGGAAGAATTCCTGGAAAACGAACGAGCCGCGCTCAACGGCTGATCCTTCCGTCTATCGAGACGTCTGACTGAAAACGGGCCTGCAATCGCAGGCCCGTTTACGTTCAGCGCAAAAATGCCTGCCGATATTCTCCGGGCGTCGCGCCCAGGGACTGGCGAAAGCGATTGGCGAAATGACTCGCGCTGGCGAATCCGCAGGCCAGCGCCACGTCGCCCAACGGCTGTGGGGTGGTGCGCAGCAGGTATCGCGCCCGTGAAAGGCGCCGCGCCAGCAGATACTGATGGGGCGGGAGCCAGAAGCTCTCGCGAAACATCCTGGCGAAATGGTATTCGGACAAGGCACACAGGGCTGCCAGTTGCCCAAGGCTGACGGCCTCGCCCAGATGACTGTCGATGTAGTCCACTAGCAGACGCCGTTGATGAGGCGCCAACCCTCCCTTCAAGCGCAGCCCCTGGCGCGGGCTCACCTGACTGAGCAGCAGATGACCGAGCAGGTCGTGGGCCAGGCTGGTGCAGAGCAGGCGTTCGGCGGGCTCTTCCCAGTTCAGTCTGATCAACTGATGAAAGCGCCGCGCTTGCTGTGGGTCGTCAAGGAAGGTCGCCTCGTGCAACTGCACCTGCCGGGGTTCGCGGTCGAGCAAAGTGACGCAACCGACGGCAAATTGTTCGGAACTGAAATACAGATGGGCAAGACGGATATCGCCATTGATGACCCACGCCGACTCATGGCCGGCCGGCAAGACGCAGAGCTTGCCCGGCGCCCCGGTGGTATCGGGCCGCTCGCGACGAAACGTACCGGTGCCACCGGCGATGTAGCATGACAGCGTATGGTGAGTCGGCGCCTCGTAATCCCGGGCGTCGTGATGATTGCTCCACAAGGCAGCCGCCATGCCGTCACCGAGCTCGGCGCTGTGCTCGAGGCGAGCATTGGGCGAGCTGTTGAGGGCTTGGAAGACTTGTAGGGTTTGCAGCGTGGCCATGATCGGTTCTCCAACGCTTGCATCCTACTCTGTCGAAAGCCCGGTGCCAGCCCGTCACCGGTAAAAACCGCAAGTTTGCGCAAGCGCGGGGCAGGTGTCGGCATGACACTGGAGGCCAATGCCAGGAGTTACCGTCATGAACCTTTCGTTGTATCTGCTCACCGTGCTCATATGGGGCACTACCTGGATCGCCCTGAAGTTGCAGCTAGGCGTCGTTGCCATCCCTGTGTCGATTGTCTACCGCTTCGGTCTTGCAGCGCTGATCCTGTTTGTAATGCTGTTGCTCAGCCGGCGCCTGCAAGTGATGAACCGGCGCGGCCACCTGATTTGCGTTGCGCAGGGGCTGTGCCTGTTCTGCGTCAACTTCATGTGTTTCCTCACCGCGAGCCAGTGGATTCCCAGTGGGCTGATCGCCGTGGTGTTCTCCACCGCAACCCTCTGGAACGCTCTGAATGCCCGGGTGTTCTTCGGCCAGCGGATCGCCCGTAATGTCTTGCTGGGCGGAGCCTTGGGATTGTTGGGATTGGGGCTGCTGTTCTGGCCGGAACTGGCTGGCCACAGCGCAAGCCCGCAGACGTTGCTAGGGTTGGGGTTGGCGCTGCTGGGCACCTTGTGTTTCTCGGCGGGCAACATGCTTTCGAGCCTGCAACAGAAGGCCGGCCTCAAGCCGTTGACCACCAATGCATGGGGCATGGCGTATGGGGCGACGATGCTGGCGGTATGGTGCCTGTTCAACGGCATACCATTCGACATGGAATGGAACGTGCGATATGTCGGCTCGCTGCTGTACCTGGTGATCCCGGGCTCGGTCATCGGTTTTACCGCCTACCTGACCTTGGTCGGCCGCATGGGGCCAGAGCGAGCAGCGTATTGCACGGTCCTGTTCCCGGTGGTGGCGCTGAACGTCTCGGCATTCGCCGAAGGCTATCAATGGACGGCGCCAGCGCTGGTTGGGCTGCTGTTCGTGATGCTGGGCAATGTGCTGGTGTTTCGCAAAGTGCGCCCGGTCGCTATGAAGGTTGCCTTGGGTGCCCGCTGAGCGGGCAAGGATGCAGGCCCGCTGGGGCGGGCCTGGGAGTGTGTTTATTTCCAGCTTTGCGGGTTGACCAGGTTCGCCGGTCGATCGCCCATCAAGGCGCTGCGCAAGTTTTCCACAGCGAGATTGGCCATGGCCTCACGGGTTTCGTGAGTAGCCGAGCCGATATGGGGCAAAGTCACCGCATTCTTCAACTGGAACAGCGGCGAAGCGGCCAGTGGCTCTTTTTCATAGACATCCAGCCCGGCGCCGCGAATGCGGTTGTTCTGCAAGGCTTCGATCAACGCCGGCTCGTCCACCACGGGGCCCCGGGAGATGTTGACCAGGATAGCGCTCGGTTTCATCAGGGCCAGCTCGCGTTGGCCTATCAGGTGACGGGTCTTCTCGCTCAAGGGCACCACGAGGCAGACGAAGTCCGCTTCGGCCAGCAACTGGTCCAGGGAGCGGAATTGTGCGCCCAGCTGATTTTCCAGATCAACCTTGCGGCTGTTCCCGCTGTACAGGATTGGCATGTTGAAGCCCAGTCGACCACGCCGGGCGATGGCCGCGCCAATGTTGCCCATGCCGACGATGCCCAGAGTCTTGCCGTGCACGTCGCTGCCGAACAGCTGCGGCCCGACTGACGCCTGCCACTGTCCGGCCTTGGTCCAGGCGTCCAGTTCAGCGACGCGGCGGGCGCTGCTCATCAGCAGGGCGAAGGCCAGGTCGGCCGTGCTTTCAGTGAGCACGTCGGGGGTATTGGTGAGCATGATCCCGCGTTCGTTGAAATACGCCAGGTCATAATTGTCGTAACCCACCGACACGCTGGAAACCACTTCCAGTTTCGTCGCGTTCTGCAGTTGCTCGCGGCCAAGCTTGCGACCGACACCGATCAGTCCATGGACGTGGGGCAGGGCTTCGTTGAACTGCGCGTTGATGTCGCCGTTCGCTGGGTTGGGCACGATCACGTCGAAGTCCTGTCGCAGGCGCTCGATCATGGGAGGCGTGATACGGCTGAAGGCAAGTACGGTTTTTTTCATCGTGCAAGGCTCTCTGCATGGGATACCAAGCACGCTAACATTCTTGGCGCGGGTTAGGCGAGAGGCGGGGAGTAATCGCAGCAGCGCAAGTCCTTTATGGGGGCGAGCTTGCTCGCGATAGCGGTGCATCAGGCACCGGGAGCTTGGCAAAGATATCGCCATCGCGAGCAAGCTCGCTCCCACTGGTAGTCTCTACGAAATCAGGCGGCCCGCAGGGAAATGAAGGCGTAATTGGCCGGTGCCTCGGTGACCACGCTTGCGCCACTGGCCGTGACCTGGCTGGCGATATCATCTCCCGACAAGTGGAACTGCCACTCGGCTTGCTGCTCCAGTGGCTGCAAACGGGCCTGGTCGATAGCCGCGGCAAAGGCCGCCATGTCCGGCAGATACGCGGTAAACCCGTCGCCTTTCAGCGCAGTGGTGTGGATGCCCAGGGACGCGCATATGCGCGCCTTGGTGCCGATTTCGTCACGATCGGCCTGGCGTGAACGAGCGATCAGCCCGGCCAGTTCCGGGTCAACCAGCTCCCCACCGATGATTAACTTCGGGCCCGTTTCCCACGACTCCGGCGGGCAATCCTTGGCGGCGGGATTGAGCGGGATATGCGGGTTGATTTCCATGGGATAGATACGACACACCAGGGGGCGGCGTTCGTAGATACGGCAAAGATTGTCGGCGTCCAGGTTATGGCAGGGGCCGGCGTTATAAGCGGCGAAGGTGATCGCCACCAGGGCTTCGCTCGTGCCACTGCGCACGACGGTGGAACGGCGTTCGGCATGTTCGCGTTGAGCCACCGGCAAGCCGAGGCCATTGGGCAGGAAGGCCTCGGCCAGGACGATCACCTGGCCGCCATCATTGGCCCACATCCGCGCCTCGTCGAGGGTCAGGGGGACGTGGTGACCGGTGCAGCATTTACCGCACCCTACACAGGAAAACGTTGTGTTCATTGACTGACCGAATGGGAAAGGCTGGAAGGCGTCGGAAAAACGCCGGCTGAGCCCTGCGTAGCAAATTATGCGCCAGTCACCGGGCAGGACCGGCCGGACGGATCGAGTCCCATTCGGTCACGACCGCGGTCTTGGTTTTCTTGCGGTAAAGGCACAGCTCGGTGCCGGTGGCGCCGTTCATGTGTTTTTGAGGGTACTGGCCTTGCAGCAACAGCGCGGTGTAGCCGACCCGGTCGTCGAATTGAGCGGCGGTGCCGACCGGTTCGGCGTTCTTCAATCCACTGGCCTTGACGCAGCTGGCGAGCACTTTTTTGTCGTAGGCGGCCCAGGCATCGGAGCTCGATGCATGAACCTGCGAAGACACCGCGGCCAGGGCGAGAAGAATCAGGGTAGGGGCTTTCATCAGGAAAATCCTTGTACTGGGATGCCAAAACAAGAGTATGCCTGAGGTTGCAGGAGAGGGCTGTTATCGAGGCTGATCGCGGTCTCGTTGTGCCTAAAAGCGACAACGAACCTGCGATCGGCTTCGGTGAAATCAACGACCTTGTTCGGCAACGGCCTTGGCCGCCGTGATCAGGCATTTGGTCAGTTCGGGCGAAGAGAACTTGGTGAGTACGCCGTTGGCGCCGGCCAGCCGGGCTTTTTCGCTGTTCATCGCGCTGTCGAGCGACGTGTGCAGCAGCACGTAGATATGCGCGAAATCGGGCGTTTCGCGCAGGGTCCGGGTGAGGGCGTAGCCATCCATCTCCGACATCTCGATGTCCGAAACGATCAGGTTGATCTCCTGCGCGGTGCCTTGCAGTTCCAGCAGGCAGTCAATAGCTTCCTTGGCGCTGCGTGCGGTGTGGCATTGCAGGCCCAGGTTGCGCAGGGTATGCACCGATTGTTGCAACGCGACCTGGCTGTCGTCGACCACCAGAATTCGAGCATCGCCGAGCACTTCGGCGTCTTCCATGCTCAGCTCGGTCGGCGCTGTCTCGATTTGCGCCGGGGCGATGCCGTGGATGACTTTTTCGATATCCAACACCTGCACCAAGGTGCCATCCACCGAGGTCACGCCGGTAATGAACGCCCGTACGCCGCCAGAGCCGTAGGGCGGTGGCTTGATGTCTGTCGTCAGGCAATGGACGATCTTGCTCACCGCCTGTACGTGCAGCCCTTGTTTGGAGCGGCTGACGTCCGTCACGATCAGGCAGCCGCCGTCCGGGTCTTCGAGCGGCCGCTCGCCAATGGCACGGCTCAGGTCGATCACCGACAACGATGCCCCGCGCAGCGTGGCGATGCCTTTGACGTGCGGATGCGACTCCGGCAGCTTGGTCAGGGGCGGACAGGGAATGATTTCACTGACCTTGAGCAGGTTGATCGCCATCAGCTTGCCGCTGCGCAAGGTAAAGAGCAGAAGCGAAAGAGAATCTGCGCGGGCTTTGTTGGAGGACATAAAAACCTTCTGTTGAAAAGGTGGGGCGAGCGCGAACATCGCCAAGACAGCTTTTGATAACGGGTTATCGACGTGTTGAGGGCAGGCTTTAGGGCGAAAGCCATAGATGGCCGATTACCAGGGCGGGCGTGTCGCTACTTCAAGCCCAGCCGCTTCGCCATTCGTCCCAGATTGGCCCGGTCCAGGCCCAGCTCACGGGCCGCGCTGGCCCAGTTATGCTGATGGCGTTCCAGGCAGGCGTTGATCATCTGCCGCTGGTAGTTCTCCGTAGCCTGGCGTAAATCCCCTGTCACCGGCACCGTGCAAGTGGATGCCGGGCGGGCGGTAGGAAGGTCTTCCGGCGCGGCATGGGGCAAGTCAAGGTCATTGGCGCTCAAGCTGAGGATTCTCGGTCGTACCGGATGGTTGCCTAATGCTTTCAACGCGCTGCGACCGATCAGGTGTTCCAGCTCGCGCACGTTGCCAGGCCAATCGTAGGCCAGGAGTGCGGCTTGGGCATCGCTGGTCAAGCGCAGGCTGCCCAGGCCCATGCGTGAACGGTTCTGCTCGAGGAAAAAACCGGCAAGAAGCAGCACGTCGCGTCCGCGGTCGCGCAGCGCGGGCACCTGTAGCGGGTACACACTCAGTCGATGATAGAAATCGGCCCGGTAACGGCCGTTGCGCACTTCTTCGGCGAGGTCGCGATTGGTGGCCGCGATCAGACGCACGTCGACGCGGTGTTCCTTGTCCGAGCCCAGGCGCTGCAACTGCCCACTTTGCAGGACGCGCAATAATTTTGCCTGGACAGTCAAGGACAGCTCGCCCACCTCATCGAGGAACAACGTGCCGCCATCGGCCAGTTCGAACTTGCCCCGACGGTCGTTGGTGGCACCGGTGAAAGCACCGCGTACATGGCCAAACAGCTCGCTCTCCACCAAGGTATCCGGAAGGGCGGCGCAATTGAGGCTGATCATCGGCTGGTCGGCACGGTTGGAGGCGGCGTGAATGGCTTGGGCGACCAATTCCTTGCCGACCCCGGTTTCGCCGGTGATCAGCACCGTCAGGTCGCTGCCACCCACGAGCTTGATTTCCTCCACCAGGCGTTTGTGGGCCTTGCTTTGGCCGACCATGTCGCGATGCTGCTGGCCGCTCGCCTGACGATAGACCTCGGCGCGGTGATGCTCGTCTTCAGCCTTCAAGGCCAGCCGCTCGATACGTTCGGCAGCGCTGACCGTGGCCGCGGCGAGGCTGGCGAAGGCTTGCAAGGCGCTCAGGTCGATAGGCTCAAAGCGTTCCGGGTCCAGCGAGTCCAGCGTCAGCAAGCCCCACGGCTGCTCATCGACGAACAGCGGGCAACCCATGCAGTCATGCACTTCCAGATGCTCGTCCAAGCCTTCGACCAGCCCATCGTAAGGGTCGGGCAGGTCGCTGTCGGTTGCAAAGCGAGTGGGTAGCGGATTGCCGAGCAATGCCTCGAAGCGGGGGTGTTCGCTGATGCGGAACCGGCGCCCCAGCGTATCGGTACTCAAGCCATCCACCGCCAGCGGCACGAGGCAATCCCCATCCAGGCGCAACAGCGCGGCGGCATCGCACGGCAGCAGGGCGCGCAGGGCGCCGAGCAAGCGGCGGTAGCGCTCGCCCTCCGGCAGCTCGCGGGAGAGGTCTGCCACCAGTGGCAGCAGTGACGTTAGCAGGGAGGTCGCGGTCATAATGACTCCATCTGGTCGTAATGACTATAAACGCTGCCGTGTCTTTATGACTATGTTGTTTTCAACTTACTGAAAAACAAGCATAAATTTTCTGGCATGGAATGTGATAAGCAAGATATCAGTTATCTATGTCACGTGAGGGGTTTACCCATGCTGAGTCAAGAACAGCGCGCCATCATTCGTTCCACCGTTCCGTTGCTCGAGAGCGGCGGGGAAGCGCTCATCACTCATTTCTACCGCATGATGTTGTCCGAATATCCACAAGTGCGCCCACTGTTCAATCAGGCTCACCAAGCCAGCGGCGACCAGCCTCGGGCGCTGGCCAATGGCGTGCTGATGTACGCCCGGCATATCGATCAGCTCGACCAACTGGGCGACCTGGTGGCGAAAATCGTCAATAAGCATGTCGCCTTGCAGATTCAACCCGAGCATTACCCGATTGTCGGCGCCTGCCTGCTGCGGGCGATTGCCGAGGTGCTGGGCGAAGAAATCGCCACGCCTGAAGTGATTTCGGCATGGGGCGCCGCCTATAACCAATTGGCCGATATCCTGATCGGTTCCGAAGCTGGCCTGTATGACCAGAAGGCCGCGGCACCGGGTGGCTGGCGCGGTGAGCGGGCGTTTATCCTGGTCGACAAGGTACAGGAGAGCGCGGAAATCACTTCGTTCTACTTCGAGCCGGCAGACAAGGGGCCCATCCTGCAAGCGGAGCCAGGCCAGTACATCGGCATGAAGCTGCTCCTGGATGGCGAGGAAGTACGCCGCAACTATTCCTTGTCGGCGCTTGCTGACAATGGTCGGTACCGCATCAGCGTCAAGCGCGAGGCGGGTGGCCGGGTGTCCAACTACCTGCACGACCATTTCCCGATCGGCAGCGGCATCCAGCTGTTTCCGCCGTCCGGAGACTTCTACCTCACCGACAGCGACAAGCCTTTGGTGCTGATCAGCGGGGGCGTTGGCATCACTCCGACCCTGGCGATGTTGCAGGCGGCATTGCAAACCGAACGCCCGGTGCATTTCATCCACTGCGCGCGCAACGGCCGTGTACATGCCTTCCGCGACTGGATCGACGACCTGGCCGGGCGGCATCCGCAACTCAAGCGCTTCTATTGCTACGACGAGCATGACGGCACGAGCCCTGCGGCTGACAAGGTGGGGCTGTTGAGCCAGGATCAACTGGCGCAATGGCTGCCGGAACAGCGTGACCTGGACGTCTATTTCCTTGGACCGAAAGGTTTCATGGCGGCGATCAAGCGCCATCTCAAGGCCTTGGGCGTGCCGGCGGAGCAAAGCCGCTACGAGTTCTTCGGGCCGGCGGCGGCTTTGGAATAGCCTTTATCGCGAGCAAGCTCGCTCCCACAGGGAATTGTGGCGCGCACAAAACTGTGTCGCTGCGATGAACATTGTGGGAGCGAGCCTGCTCGCGATAGCGGTAGCTCTGCCGACGCGCCATTGGAATTAATCCGCGCTTAACCCCCTTCCTGTTTATTCCCTCGATGCTGCCGGCTGCCGCTCGTTCACTATCTGCGTGTAGACTTCGGCCATCCGACAACGCGCCGAGCACAGTCATGCGGCGCGTCGATCCATGCAGATGAAGGGAAACGCAATGAGTGAACAAATAATGCGCCTGGGCCGTGAGCGGCGCTACCTGGTGTTGCTGGGGGTGATCTGCCTCGCACTGATCGGCGGCGCGCTGTATATGCAGGTCGTGCTGGGTGAGGCGCCATGCCCACTGTGCATCCTGCAACGCTATGCGTTGTTGCTGATCGCCCTCTTTGCCTTCATCGGTGCGGCCATGCGCACCCGCCGCAGCCTGACGATTTTCGAAGGGTTGGTCGTGCTGTGTGCGTTGGCCGGCGCGGGCGTGGCGGGGCATCACGTCTACACGCAGTTCTTTCCGGCGGTCAGTTGTGGCGTCGACGTCTTGCAGCCGATTGTCGATGACCTGCCACTGGCGAAGATCTTCCCGCTGGGTTTTCAGGTTGATGGTTTCTGCTCCACGCCGTATCCCCCTGTCCTGGGATTGTCGCTGGCGCAGTGGGCGTTGGTGGCATTCGTGTTGACCGCCGTGCTGGTGCCCTTGTTGGTGTCCCGTAATCGCAAAGCCCTACGCTAGAGTCGATCTGCACAGACGCCCCGGTTTTTTCACCAAGACCCGGGGCGTTTTTTATTTCGGCGCCGTTTGGGACCCGCCTTGATCCGAAGCAGGAATGCCCTGCGACGATGTGCGACACGTTGTCACACATCGTGCCTCTGCGTTCCTTTCAAGCGGTGAATTGACGCTGCAACCTGTAATAAAAAAACGGCCTGATATCCTCCCCGACCGCAATATTGTCATCTTCCATGCAGGCATTTTTAACAGCGAAGCGCCGTGACGCCTAGGCCCCGTAAAACGGGCGCTGACGGGTCATGCAAGCCCGGCGAAAACGTACGCAGCTGTCTAAATCGGGCGTAGTAGCCTTACGTTTTTTGGGGTTCTTGTTGAGAATGTATTTCGATAACATGCTGGCCCGTTGCAATATCGGCGATAGATTGTTGCCGGATCGGATAAAAATTATTTCGGGTTAAGACATGGTCTCCAACGCCGCAGCTCACTACAATCGCCCGCACCGATTTTCCGACCCGGCTCAGGCTTGAGCACGAGAGTGGTCGAAGGGCGCCAGCGCCCCATGCGACCCCAGGTGTCGGTGCCTCCAACTACCCGCACCAAATGGAATTGGGCTTGAGAACTAGGCCTTTGACCAACGAATAAGAACTCACTGCTGGCCCGGGATGTGTCGAACAGCCGCTGACGTTCGACGGGCAGCCCTTATTCAATCCAAGAAAATGCCAACCCTTGGCAGGGTGAAGTGTTGGCGATCAAAACCCAACTGCATTGCGCAAGCTGCTTTAGAGGTCGTGAGATGAGTAAAAACAGGTACCCCCGATTACTAGGCTTGTTGCCGCTGCTCGGCACGTTGCTGCTGGGAGGCTGCAACATGACCCTGCTCGATCCCAAGGGCCAGGTCGGCCTGGATGAACGAAACCTGATCATCACCGCCACGCTGCTGATGTTGCTGGTCGTTGTGCCGGTTATCGTCATGACGTTCTTGTTCGCCTGGAAATACCGCGCGTCCAACACCAGTGCCACCTACACCCCGAAATGGTCCCACTCGACCAAGATCGAAGTCGCGGTGTGGACCATTCCGGTATTGATCATCATTGCCCTGGGTTACATCACCTACAAGTCGACCCACGCACTGGACCCGTACCGTCCGCTGGATTCCGACGTCAAGCCAATCACCATTGAAGTGGTCTCGATGGACTGGAAGTGGCTGTTCATCTATCCGGAACAAGGTATCGCCACGGTCAACAAGATCGTGTTCCCGGCCCACACGCCGATCAACTTCAAGGTCACCTCCGACACCGTGATGAACTCGTTCTTCATCCCGGGCCTGGGCGGCCAGATCTACGCGATGGCGGGCATGCAGACCAAGCTGCACCTGATCGCCAACCAGAACACCGAACTTGAAGGTATCTCCGCCAACTACAGCGGCGCGGGTTTCACCGGCATGAAGTTCAAGGCGACCGCCACCACCCAGGAAGAATTCGACGCCTGGGTAAACGAAGTGAAGAAGGCACCTAAACAGCTTGAAAAAGCTGAATACGAAGCCCTTTCCAAGCCGAGCCAGAACAACCCAGTCGAACTCTACTCGTCGGTCACGCCGAACCTGTTCCAGACCATCATCGATAAGTATGAAGGGATGAATCCGGGCAAGCCGATGCATCACGAGAAGAAAGAGAAGGAAGTGGCCCACAACATGGAAGGGATGGACATGAGCTCGCATTCAGCTGCCGGGGCAGAGGAGTAAACGATGTTTGGTAAATTAAGTTGGGAAGCGATCCCGTTCCACGAGCCGATTGTCATGGTGACCCTCGCCATCATCGGGCTCGGTGGCCTGGCGCTGTTTGCGGGTATTACTTATTTCAAGAAGTGGACGTACCTGTGGACTGAATGGTTGACCTCGGTCGACCACAAGAAGATCGGCGTGATGTACATCATCGTCGCCATGGTCATGTTGCTGCGCGGTTTTGCCGACGCGATCATGATGCGTACCCAGTTGGCCATGGCCACCGAGGGCTCGCCCGGCTACCTGCCGCCTGAACACTATGACCAGATCTTCACCGCCCACGGTGTGATCATGATCATTTTCATGGCGATGCCATTCTTCACCGGCCTGATGAACCTCGCAGTGCCGCTGCAGATCGGCGCCCGTGACGTTGCCTATCCGTTCCTGAACTCCTTGAGCTTCTGGCTGCTGGTTTCCGGCGTCGTGCTGATCAACGTTTCCCTGGGTGTCGGCGAATTCGCCAAGACCGGTTGGGTTGCCTATCCGCCGTTGTCGGGGCTGCAATACAGTCCGGGCGTGGGGGTGGACTACTACATCTGGGCGCTACAGCTATCCGGGTTGGGGACAACGCTGACAGGGGTCAACTTCCTGGCCACCGTGCTGAAGATGCGTACCCCTGGCATGAAGCTGATGGACATGCCGATCTTCACCTGGACCTGCACCTGGGCCAACGTGCTGATCGTCGCTTCGTTCCCGATCCTCACCGCTACACTGGCTCTGCTGACGCTTGACCGCTACATGGATTTCCACATTTTCACCAATGAACTGGGTGGAAATCCGATGATGTACGTCAACCTGTTCTGGGCTTGGGGTCACCCTGAGGTGTACATCCTGATCCTGCCGGCGTTCGGTATCTTCTCCGAAGTCATCTCGACCTTCTCCGGCAAGAAACTGTTTGGCCACCACTCGATGATCTACGCTTCGGGCGCGATCTCGGTACTGGGCTTCATGGTCTGGCTGCACCACTTCTTCACCATGGGTTCGGGTGCAAGCGTCAACGCCTTCTTCGGCCTGGCGACCATGCTGATCTCGATCCCGACGGGTGTGAAGCTGTTCAACTGGCTGTTCACCATCTACCAGGGCCGCCTGCGTTTCACCAGCCATGTGCTGTGGACTCTGGGCTTCATGGTGACCTTCGCCATCGGCGGTATGACCGGCGTACTGCTGGCCATTCCGGGTGCTGACTTTGTGCTGCACAACAGCCTGTTCGTGATCGCGCACTTCCATAACGTGATCATCGGCGGCGCCGTGTTCGGCTACATCGCGGGCTTTGCGTTCTATTTCCCGAAAGCGTTCGGCTTCAAGCTGCACGAAGGCTGGGGCAAGGCAGCGTTCTGGTTCTGGATCTCGGGCTTCTTCGTCGCGTTCATGCCGCTCTATGCATTGGGCTTCATGGGCATGACCCGTCGCCTGAACGCCACTACCAACCCTGAGTGGGTGCCGTACCTGTACGTCGCCATGTTCGGCGCGGTGATGATTGCCGTGGGTATCGCCTGCCAGCTGATCCAGTTGTACGTCAGCGTGCGTGACCGCAAGAAGCCGGAAAACATGTGCGAACACGGTGACCCGTGGAATGCCCATACCCTGGAATGGTCGACTTCTTCGCCACCGCCGTTCTACAACTTTGCCGTGCTGCCGAAAGCGGACGTCATCGACCCGTTCACCGAAGCCAAGGAAAACGGCACCGCGTACCAGGCTCCGGCCAAGTACTCGCCGATCCACATGCCCAACAACACCGCCACCGGTGTGGTCATGGGCGGGCTGTTGACCGTGTTCGGTTTCGCGATGATCTGGCACATCTGGTGGCTGGCCATCGCCAGCCTGGTCGGCACCGTGGTGTATTTCGCCATCCATGCCGCCCGTGACGATCAGGGCTACATGGTGCCGGTGGATGTCATCGAACGCATCGAAGCCGAGCAGCACAAGCGTCTGGTCGCGGCCGGGAAAGTCCCTGCCACCGCCACCCGTGTTGAAACCTCGTTGGAACAGGCTTAAACCATGTCGAACTTAGTGACCAATGTTGGACACGCCCATGGTCATGACCATGGGCACGATGACCATCACCACGACTCGGGCGAGATGACCGTATTCGGTTTCTGGCTCTACCTGATGACCGACTGCATTCTGTTTGCGTCGATCTTCGCGGTGTACGCGGTGCTGGTTAACAACGTCGCCGGTGGCCCGTCGGGCCACGACATCTTCGAACTGCCTTATGTACTGGGCGAAACCGCGCTGCTGCTGTTCAGTTCGATCACCTACGGCTTCGCCATGCTGGCGTTGTACAAGGGCAAGAAAACCCAGGTCCTGGGCTGGTTGGCGATGACCTTCCTGCTGGGCGCCGGCTTTATCGCCATGGAGATCAATGAGTTCCATATCCTGATCGCCGAAGGCTACGGCCCGAGCCGCAGCGGTTTCCTGTCCGGGTTCTTCACCCTGGTCGGCACCCACGGTCTGCACGTGACCAGCGGTCTGATCTGGATGGCGATCATGATGTACCAAGTCCAGAAAAACGGCCTGACCGCCACCAACAAGACGCGCCTGAGCTGCCTGAGCCTGTTCTGGCACTTCCTGGACGTGGTGTGGATCTGCGTATTCACCGTTGTTTATCTGATGGGGACCCTGTAAATGGCTAACGCTCATTCCCATGATGGCCACGACGCCGGCCACGGCAGCGTCAAGTCCTACGCCATCGGTTTCATCCTGTCGGTGATCCTGACCGTCATTCCGTTCGGCCTGGTGATGTACCCATCGCTGCCCAAGAGCCTGACGCTTTGGATCATTCTGATCTTCGCCGTGGTCCAAGTATTGGTCCACCTGGTGTACTTCCTGCACCTGGACCGTTCGGCCGCCCAGCGTAACAACGTGATTGCGTTTGTCTTCGCTGCGCTGGTGATCGTACTGCTGGTCGGCTTGTCGCTGTGGATCATGTTCAGCATCCACACCAACATGATGGCGCACTGAGGAAAGTCCGGATGTCACTGAAGCACTTTATCCAAATCACCAAGCCGGGGATCATTTTCGGTAACGTGCTTTCTGTGGCGGGCGGGTTTTTCCTGGCCTCGAAGGGGCATGTCGATCTGGCCATCTTCCTGGCGGCGATGATCGGCACTTCCCTGGTGGTGGCGTCCGGTTGCGTGTTCAACAACTGCATCGACCGTGATATCGACATCAAGATGGAACGCACCAAGAACCGGGCGCTGGTCCAAGGCCTGATTCCGGTGCAACTGGCTCTGGCGTTTGCCACGGTGCTGGGTGTGGCCGGCGTGGCGCTGCTGTACTGGGTCGCCAACCCGCTGGCGGCGTTGTTCGCGGTGATCGGCTTTGTCATCTACGTCGGCCTCTACAGCCTGTACCTCAAGCGCAAGTCGGTTCACGGCACGCTGGTGGGCAGTCTGTCGGGGGCGATGCCGCCGGTGATCGGTTATGTCGCGGTCAGCAACAGCTTCGACATGGCGGCGGTGACGCTGCTGGTGATGTTCAGCCTGTGGCAGATGCCGCATTCCTATGCCATCGCGATCTTCCGCTTCAATGATTACCTGGCGGCCTCGATCCCGGTATTGCCGGTCAAGCGCGGTATCCAGGTAGCCAAGAAACACATCCTGCTCTACATCCTGGCCTTCCTCGTGGCGACCTTGATGCTGACCTTCAGCGGCTACGCCGGCATGAGCTACCTCGCCGTCGCCGCTGCCATGGGCATGTACTGGCTGTACATGGCCTGGACCGGCTACAAGGCGGTGGATGACACGGTCTGGGCACGCAAGCTGTTCGTGTTCTCGATCTTCACCATCACTGCCCTGAGCGTGATGATGTCCCTGGATTTCAAGGTGCCGAGTGAGTTGTTGCTGACTTACGCGCCTTAAGCGACAGAGGCAGTAAAAAAGCCCCGCCTTCGAGAGAAGTGCGGGGCTTTTTCTTGGGTGTTACTTGGGACTTCTGTGGGAGCGAGCCTGCTCGCGAATGCGCCCGTTCAGCCACATCACCTCAAATGATCCACCGCATTCGCGAGCAGGCTCGCTCCCACAAGGGACTCGACTCGACGCGGGCTTATTTTATTGCTGGGCGATGCTGTAGCCGTCGAACGCTTTCTGCTGTTGCAGGGCAGTGACGATGCTTTTACGTGTAACTGGTTGTTCGGTGCCGTCATTGTCCAGGAAGGTCTCGCTTTCCAGTTCGGCTTCGTCGCCTTCACCAACAAAGTTGAAACCCAGGAACTCGAAGGCCTCGCGGTCGACGTTCGGCTTGGAGCGCGGGGTGCGCAGGGGCAGGGTGACGCTGATGCCGTCCTTGCTGATGACGAACACCTCGGCTTCCTTCTTGGGCCGCGAGGCCTTGCCTTTGCTACCGCTTGGGTTGCTGATCGCCTGGTGGGTCTGGTTCAGCACTTTCAAGGCCAGGCCGTAGACCAGTTCCTGGAAATCCGCATCATCCTTGTAGCTGGAGAGAATGCGGCTGATGGGGAAGCGGCTGCTCAGGTCTTCCAAAGCAGCAAAATCCGCAGCTTCGGCGTCCTTGAGTTGCTTGAGCTGGCCCATCAGTTCGTAGGCCTTGTCGTCATCGAACGCGTCGTGAGCCTGGCGGATGGCGGTGCGCAGTTCGCGGATCTGGTCGCTTTCGCGGTTCGACTGGAACGCATCCAGGACCATCTCGCTGATGGTCTTGGCCTGGGGCAGATGCTGTGAAAGATTGATGGAGTTTTCGTATTCCGCTTTGGACGACAGGGTGATTACGGATTCAGCGGTATTGGAATCGGACATTGAAATTTCACTACTTCTGTTAGCGGGATATGGCGAGAAAGGGGTTGAGCTTTTTTCCGGCCGCCTAATCTATTGGACGCGGGCGGTGTTGTCACGGTCGGACCGGTCGCCGGTACGCATTTCATCCGCGCAACAGCGCCATCAACCGCAACGCGTCCGGGGTCGCTGCGCCGCTGGCCGTGTTATCGAATATGCACCAGGTCGGTGTGTCCGGGGCGGCTTTCAAGGCTTGGGCGATTTGCTTGAGCCGGACATCATCGTAAGGGGTGTAATAAATCTTCGGCGAGCCGTGCATACGGTAATAACGAATGCCGGGCCACCCCGCCGGTTGGTCGCCCCCCGGCAGCGGCGAGGGATCGGCGGCCACGCGACCGATTCGCTGGGTCTGCAGCATCGCCATGGCGGGTGGTGCGAGCCAGCTCGGGTGTCGAGGTTCAAGCACCGCATCGCCTTGGTAACGATCACGCAAAACCTTGAAGAAGGTCTCGGCCTGGGCGTCGTCAAAGGCCAGCGAAGGTGGCAGTTGAATCAGCAGGCAGCCGAGTTTTTCCCCCAGTTGCGAGCACTGCCCGAGGAATTCTTCCACAAGCCCCTCGCAATCAACCAAGCGTCGTTCGTGAGTGATCTGCTTTGGCATTTTCACCGAGAAGCGAAATTCTGCGGCCACGCTGTCCGCCCATTTTGCATACGTGGCGGGGCGGTGCGGGCGATAGAACGAACTGTTGATCTCCACGGCTGGAAAGCGTGCGCTGTAGCGCTGCAGATGGGTGCCTTCATCGGGAAAGGACGGCCATTGCGCCCTGGGCAATGACCAGCCCGCGCAGCCCAGGAAAAGGATTGAAGAGCGTGAGAGTCGAGTTGCCAATGTGGGAGGCCTGATTGCGGGGACAAAGCTATGACCGCAACAAACGCCTCATGGATTCATCCTTCGCAAGCAGAGGTCAGTCGCATATCACGTTCTTGCCGGCCATCTTCGAGCGATACAGCGCCTGGTCCGCCCGATCCATCAATACCTCTTGGGTTTCGTCTTCGATCCGCTGCACCACACCAAAACTCATGGTGATCTGGAAATCCCCTACCGGGAGCAGGTCGGACAGGCCGCGGCGTATGGTTTCGGCCATCAAGACCGCATCGGCCAATGATGTATTTGGCAAAATCATGATGAATTCATCGCCACCCCAACGCACCAACAGGTCGCTGTCGCGCTCACAACGCTTGACCGCCTGCACCACTTGCACCAGCGCCGCATCACCGAATGCATGGCCGTATCGATCGTTGATGTCCTTGAAATCGTCGATGTCCATGGCGATCAGCGACAACGGTTCGCGAAAGCGCTGGGCGCGTTCGCAAGCCTGAGGCAGCGTCTGCTCCAGGCGATACCGATTAGCGACCAGGGTCAATGCGTCGGTTTCGGCGAGCCTGCGGTTTTCGTCGAGTTGGATCTGCAATTGATGGTTGACCCGCGACAACTCACGCGTGCGCTCTTCGATGACCGCTTCCAGGGATTTGTTGCGCCGTTCAAGTTGCTCGAACAGACGCTTCTTGTCGTCGATGCTGCGATGGGCGCCGATCATTCGGGCCACGCTGCCGTCGGGGTTGCGAGCGATGACGTAGCCGCGGTCTTCGATCCAGATATACGAGCCGTCATGCGTGCGACAGCGGTATTCGGCTTGGTATTTTGCCGAGCGTTGTTGAAGGTAGTCATCGAACAGTGACATCACCTGGGGGTAATCCTGCGGATGGATCACGCTCTCCCAAGTCAACACGGTGTTGCTCAGCGAATGAGGCGAGTAGCCGAGCATGGTGTACCAACCGGGGTTGCGATAAACGAACCCGGTATTGGCGTTCCAGTCCCAGATGCCATCGCTGACCAGTTCCATGATGGTGTGCAGCACGCTTTCGTCCAGATCGGACAAATCGAACCGCAGCAAATCGATCTTCGAGGCGTCGTCCATCATTGTTCCCTCAATCAGCCCTGATATCAAAATGCTCTCCGAGGGTGAAGAGTAGCCGATGGGCTTAGGGGTCACTAGGGGTGACATGGTGCATCTGAAGTAGCGCCTTAAGGCTACAAATCAAGAAGTAGCCTTTTCAGGCTACTGGTCGGCGATCAACTTTAATGCATTCATGACGAGCAGCCCTGTTCCTATGCTCAAGGTAAAGCTGAGTAGGGTGCCTAATAATACGTATTCGCTGATGGACCGTACTTTGGCATTCTGGATTTCATTGAAGCGAAGGATGCTTTTTGCGGTGAGAAGAAAACCGACGGCCTCCCATTGCTCCAGCAAGACAAATGTCAATATGAGTAATCGCTCCAGATAGCCGATCAATGTCCCTGCGTTGGTCAAGGAGCCTACAGTGTCGATTTCTTTAATCCATGGACTGAGTACTGTGCCAATCAATGCTGAAGCGGGTCGTAGCATCGCGAGATAGGCGAGGCCAACCGTAAGATTTGTCGTGGTCATTAGTTTTGCCAGAGCGCCTTGAACACTCGCAGCACTGCTGTCAGAGAGCAGGCAGATCGTGGCCAGGCTGGCAACTAGAACAGTTTGTCGGGCAAGCAGAGCCCATAGCGGTGATTTGGTAGGGTCATGAATAAAGATGAGGGTAATCAGTTTGGCGGCTGCCATCAACAATCCGGCTTTAGTGGCTAAAGCACCGGTTTGCCCCGCCAGTATCAGCAGCAGGGAAAAAACTGCGAAATAGATACCTAGCATGATCAGGTTGCAGGCGATTTGTCGGGTACGGCTGGCGGAGGTTTTTGATGTGAAATAACCGGATATCCAGAAGTCCAGAAGCACATGCGCGAATAACAGGATTACGAGCAATCTTGACGATTCAATCACTGCCCAGCTCCTTGATCCACCGGCTGGTGCTTGCCAGGTATTTGTCCAGTAAACGCGCTTGGGCGCGCTGCAGAGCTTTGTTGATGGTGACCCGGGACTTGCCTAGGCTGTGGGCGATGGTTTGTTGGTTGGTTTCCTCTATCAGGTGCAGCGCATAGGTCTGGGCTTCGACCACTGTCCATTCCTCCAGTACGGCTGCAACGAACTCTGTTACCAATCCTGCGCGCTCTTGGAATTCCTGGTGATTGCAGAACACGGCCAGCGTATTTTTTTTCATGCTATCGAGCCCTTGGCCGGAAAGGACGAAAGCTTCACCATAGGTTTGCGATTTGCGTGCCGAGCCAATGCCCACGGCGATGCGCGCATCCCAACGCTCGCCTTCGGGGCTGGCCTCGATCAAGGCGGCTCGCAAGGCGATGGCACAGTGGAAAGCTTGTTCGGGCTGGCTCATCAAAAGTTGAAAACCGTCACCTCTAAAAATGTCCGCTTTCGCTTGGTAGCGTTTTTCCTGCTGTCCCAACACCTTTTCCAGGCGTGCGATGTACGCAAGGGTATTCCCTGCGCTCTGCGAGTGAATCAGGTCACCGGTCAATACCGCTTCTGGCTTCATTGATTGAATGTGCTCAGTCGTTAGAATCTAAAAAGTAGCCTTTAAAAGCTACTTCTACAATAGTAGCCTTAAAAGGCAAATTTCTCTATCCGACGGGCCTCGCCCAGTACTCCAGGGCAAACTCGACAAAACTGCGCAGCTTCGGCAAACGGTAGCGATCCTGGGCGTACATCAGGCTCATCGGGCGATGAGGCAGTTGATAGTCCTGGAGCAGCGCCACCAGATGCCCTTCCTGCAGATCCTTTGCCACCAGCGCGTCGGGCAGCATTACCACGCCCATGCCGGCGAGCGCGGCACGGTGCAGGCCCGAAGAGCTATTGATCAGCATCGGGCCGGTCACCGGGATTTTGATTTCGCCTTCCGGGCCGTTGATTGGCCAGTGTTCCTGGGCGAAGCGCCATTCATCGCCGGCGGAATAGGCAAACGACAGGCAATCATGGTGTCGCAAATCGTCGGGCTTGCGCGGTGTGCCTCGCCGAGCAAGGTAAACGGGAGACGCGCAGATGGTCAGGGTGTAGTCCACCAAGGGGCGGGCGATCAGCTTCGGATCGGGGAGCCCCAGTCGGATGGCGACATCGAAGCCATGGTCGAGCAGGTCGAGGCGCTGGTTGGTCAGTACCACATCGAGCTTGACCTGTGGGTAGCGCTGGCTGAACTCGGCCAGTGCTGGCGCCAGACGCTCCGTGCCGAAGGTCAGCGGCGCGGTGATGCGCAAGGTGCCGGTGGGGTCGCCTTGGGTCTGTTCCGCCAGGCGCTCTGAGTCGGCGACCAGCCCGAGCACCTCCAGGCAACGTTGGTAATAGGCTGAGCCGAATTCCGTCAAGCGTTGACGACGAGTCGTACGATTGATCAGGCGCACGCCGAGGCGTTGTTCCAGCGCACGAAGATGATTGCCTACCATGGTGGTGGACATTTCGCACGCCAGGGCTGCCGCTGTCAGGCTGCCCGTCTCCACGACTTTTACGTAAACAGTCATTGCCTGGAACAAGTCCATTATCAAGCTCGGCTTATAAATGATTGAAGTGAAGCAGCGTTTATCCATCGAGGGTGGCTAACCATACTGGAAAAAACCACCCGATGGAGCTAGATGTCATGACCGCCGCTTGCCTGATGAGCACTTACCAACCTCTGGCATTGAGTTTCACCCATGGCCTGGGGACCCGCCTGTGGGACCAGGACGGCCGCGAGTACCTCGATGCGGTGGCGGGTGTGGCGGTGACCAACGTCGGGCACTCCCATCCCCGGCTGGTGGCGGCCATCAGTGAGCAGGCCGGCCTGTTGCTGCACACCTCCAACCTGTACAGCATCGACTGGCAACAACGGTTGGCCGGCAAACTCACGCAGTTGTCGGGAATGGACCGGGCATTTTTCAACAACTCCGGAGCCGAGGCCAACGAAACCGCACTGAAACTGGCGCGTCTGCACGGCTGGCACAAAGGCGTCGAGCAGCCGCTGGTGGTGGTCATGGACAACGCCTTCCATGGGCGCACGCTGGGCACGATGTCCGCCAGCGACGGCCCATCGGTGCGGCTGGGATTCAATCGGTTGCCGGGGGATTTCATCAAGGTGCCGTTTGGCGATCTCGCGGCGTTGGAAAAAATCCAGCAGACCCATGGCGAGCGTATCGTCGCGATTCTGGTGGAGCCGATCCAAGGGGAAAGTGGCGTGCAAGTCGCGCCGCCGGGTTACCTGCGGGCGCTGCGGGACCTGTGCAGCCGGCGCGC
Source organism: Pseudomonas sp. E102 (assembly GCF_052660185.1). NCBI lineage: Bacteria > Pseudomonadati > Pseudomonadota > Gammaproteobacteria > Pseudomonadales > Pseudomonadaceae > Pseudomonas > Pseudomonas sp. E102. The sequence goes on along the minus strand of NZ_CP084025.1, from coordinate 3,874,969 downwards.
CTGGTTGCTGATGCTCGACGAGATCCAGACCGGCATCGGCCGCACCGGCCAATGGTTTGCGTTCCAGCACGAAGGCATCGTGCCGGACGTCATGACTCTTGCCAAAGGCTTGGGCAATGGCGTCCCCATCGGTGCCTGCCTGGCCCGGGGCAAAGCCGCCGAGCTGTTCACGCCCGGCAGTCATGGGAGTACGTTTGGCGGCAATCCCCTGGCCTGCCGTGTGGGTTGCACGGTGCTTGACATCATTGAGGAGCAAGGCCTGGTGGTGAACGCCGGGCGTCAGGGCGCACAGTTGCTCAGCCGGCTGCGGGCTGAGTTGGCGGATAACCCGAACGTGTTGGAGGTCCGAGGCCAAGGGTTGATGATTGGCATCGAACTCAAGCAACCGGTCCGTGACCTGACCCTTCGTGCTGCCCGGGACCATGGCCTGCTGATCAACGTCACCCGGGGCAAGACCATCCGCCTGTTGCCGCCGCTGACGATTGACGGGCGGGAAGTGGAGATGATCGCCAGGGGTGTGAGCCGCAGCCTTGCGCAGGAGTGAATGCTCAAGGTCTGGCGACGGCGGGTGTTGTTCAGTCAGGGCGAAACGCAGCGCAACGGGACGGAATTTTTAACGATTGCCGCGTTCCAACGCCCGCCAGAGTCGATTGCCTACACTTTGGCAACCAGACTGAAAATCCCAGGAGCATCTTCATGTTCACCTCGCGTCGCTTGATCGTTGTCGCTACCGCCGTGGCCCTGTTGTCCGGCTGTGCGTCGCCCAACCCCTATGACAATCAGGGCCAGGCCTCTACCGACTCGTCGGGCATGAGCAAAACCGCCAAGTACGGTGGCCTCGGTGCGCTGGCCGGGGCACTGGCCGGTGCGGCCATCGGTCACGATAACCGGGGCAAGGGTGCGTTGATCGGCGCTGCGGTGGTTGGCGCCTCGGCGGCCGGCTACGGCTACTACGCCGACCAGCAGGAAAAGAAGCTGCGTGCGAGCATGGCCAATACCGGCGTTGAGGTGCAGCGCCAGGGCGACCAGATCAAGCTGATCATGCCGGGCAACATCACCTTCGCCACCGACTCGGCGAACATCGCCTCCAGTTTCTACCAGCCGCTGAACAACCTGGCCAACTCCCTCAAGGAATTCAACCAGAACCAGATCGAAATCGTCGGCTACACCGACAGTACTGGCAGCCGTCAGCACAACATGGACCTGTCCCAGCGCCGCGCCCAGAGCGTGGCGACCTACCTGACGTCCCAGGGCGTGAGCGGTGCCAACCTCTCGGCCCGTGGCGCCGGCCCGGACAACCCGGTGGCGAGCAACAGCGACGTCAACGGCCGTGCGCAGAACCGTCGCGTCGAGGTCAACCTCAAGGCTATTCCGGGGCAGCAGTACCAGGCGCCGGAGCAGCAGGGGCAGACTTACCAGCAGTATCCTTGATCGCTGGGCTGTAAACGAAAGGGGGACCCCGAAAATGGGGTCCCTCTTTTTTTGCGACTGGCGTTTGGGCTTTTGTGGCGAGGGAGCAAGCTCCCTCGCCACGGAGGTGTTCACTTGAGTAATTAGGGGTCAATTCGCCTCTTTCACCGCACTCAAGAACGCACACGTACGCTCCTGCTGCGGGTTTTCGAAAATCTGTGCCGGGGTGCCCTGTTCGTGAATCTGGCCCTTGTAGAAGAAGCACACCCGGTCTGCGAACTCCCGGGCAAAGCCCATCTGGTGAGTCACCATCAGCATCGTCAGGTTGTGTTCGGCGCCGAGTTTGCGGATAACGTTCAAGACTTCGCCGCACAGCTCCGGATCCAGCGCAGAGGTCACTTCGTCAAACAGCATCACCTTGGGCCGCATCGCCAGCGCCCGGGCAATCGCTACCCGCTGTTGCTGGCCGCCAGACAGCTGCGACGGGTAATGGTCTAGCTTGTTGCCCAGGCCCACCAGCTCCAGCAGGTCGGCGGCACGCTCGCGGGCTTCTTTCGGGTTCATGCCCAGCACTTGCACGGGCGCCTCGATGACGTTCTGCAGCGCGGTCATGTGGGGAAACAGGTTGAAGCTCTGGAATACCATGCCGATCTTGCCGCGCACCCGGCGGATGTGTCGGTCGTTCGCGGGCACCAGCACGCCGTTGCGGTTGGGCATGTGAGTCAGCGAATCATCCTCGATGCGGATCTGGCCCTGGTCGATACCCTCCAGGGTCATCAACACCCGCAACAGCGTCGATTTGCCGGAACCACTGGGGCCGATGATCGCGACTTTTTCACCGGGCGCGACATCCAGGTTCAAATGGTCGAGCACTGTGAAGCTGCCGTAGCTTTTGGTCACGTCCTGGAAACTCACAATTGGCCGGGACGGTGTCGGGACGTTCATGGCCGGGGCCTCCTGCTGCGATGCCAGCGTGCTGCGCCGGGACAGATCGGTGGGCGTGGACAGAGGTAAAGTCATTAGCGTAGCTCCATGCGCGTTTCAAGGCGCCGTACCAGATAAGCCAAGGCGAGGCTCAGGGCGAGGAAGAACAGGCCGACCAGGGTGATCGGTTCCAGGTAGCGGAAGTGCTCGGAGCCGATATTCTTGGCCTGCTGCATGATTTCCACCACGGTGATCGCCGACAGCACCGGCGTGTCCTTGAGCATTGCCACCAGGTAGTTGCCCAGCGGCGGCACGATGGGGCGCAATGCCTGGGGCAGGATGATGTTGCGGTACGCGTCGTATGGCGCGATGTTCAATGCTGTCACCGCTTCCCACTGCGCCCGAGGCACCGCGTCGAGGCCGCTGCGATAGACCTCGGCAATGTAGCAGGCGTAGTGCAGGCCGATGCCCACGATGCCAACCTGCATGGCCGTCAGGCTCAGGCCGTAGTTGGGCAGCACGTAGTAGAGGAAGTACACCTGGATCAGCAACGGCGTGCTGCGGATGAATTCGATCACCGCCGTGGCCGGCCACGACAGCCAGAATCGGCGGCTGCGCCGGCCAATCGCAAGGAACAGCCCCAGCACGATTGCAATCACAAAGCCGATCAAGGTGATGCCCACGGTGTTGAGGGAGGCGCGCAGCAGGTCCGGGAGGATTTGCGCGGCGTAAGACCAGTCGAACAGTGTCATGACAGACCTCCACGCATCCGGCCCCGGCTCAGCCGCCGCTCGATGTTGCGCATGCCGAAGTTGATGGCCTGGGCGAGGATGAAATACATCACCAGCGCCAGGCTGAAGATCTCCAGGGTCTGGAACGTTGCCTGATCCAACTGGCGCGCCCGGAAACTCAGGTCCGACAAGGTGATCAGCGATACCAGCGACGTGTTCTTCAGCAACTCGATCAACAAATTGGTGCCGGGTGGAATGGCCGCCAGCAACGCCTGGGGCAGGATGATTCGCTTGAAGCGCGTGAAACCGCTGAAGTTCAGCGCCGTGCAGGCCTCGTATTGGCCCTTGGCGACTGAGCTGATGGCGCCGCGCATCACCTCGGCCCCGTACGCGCCAATGTGCAGGCCCAGGCCGACAATCGCCACGGCGTAGGGGCTCAGCTCGATGTTGAACGGCGGCAGCGGCAGCACGAAGAACAGCCAGAACAATTGCACCAGCAGCGACGTGCCTCGGAACACTTCGATGTAGGTGATGGAAAACCAGCGCAACGCGCGCCACGGCGACAGCCGTCCGAGGGCTGCGAGTACCGCCGCGACAATCGCCAGCAGCGAGCCGAAGAAAGTCACCTGGAGTGTGACCCAGGCCCCTTGAATCAATAACGGAAGTAATTCGCCCATGGTTCAACCCGATGTCCGATGAAGCAGGGAACGGGCATCACGCACCGCGCGTCATGCCCGTTTCGGCGTGCCATTAGGGCTGAGCGCAGAGCTCGGCCGCGGTCTTGCTGGTGACGTTGGATTTGTCGAAACCGAACGGCGCGACGGCCTTGAGGTGTTCTTCCGACCCGAGCCATTTTTTCAGCTCGGCGTTGACCGCGTCGCGCAGGTCCTTGTCTTCGGGACGGAAGCCCAGGGCGCCATAGCCGATGTGTGACGGGTCGTCCTTGAATTCAGTCATCGCCTCGACCTTGTCACCGCCCTTGGCGGCCAGGCCTTTCATGGTCAGTTGGGTGCCGACAGCGGCGTCGGCGCGACCGGCGCGTACGGCTTGCAATTGCGCGGTGGTGTCGGGCACCTGGAGAATCTGTTCATCCTTGACCCCGGAATCACGAGCGTACGCCAGGTTCACCGTGCCGGCCATGATTGCCAGCTTCACATCCGGTTGCTTGGCGATGTCTTCATAACTGTGAAGTTTTTTCGGGTTGCCCTTGGCCACCAGCAAGGCATCGGGCAGCTGGTATTGCGGATCGGTGAACAACACTTGCTTGCAGCGTGCCGGGGTGATGTACATGCCGGCGGCAATCACATCGAAGCGACCCGCGCGCAGCCCAGGGATCAGCGAGCCCCATTCGGTGAGCACGCCGTTGACCTGCTTGATGCCCATTTTGGCGAAGATGATCTTGGCAATCTCCGGCGATTCACCCGTGACGGTGCCGTCGGTTTCGGTGAAGGCAAACGGGGTTTCGTTGGCGTAGCCGATGCGGATGCTGCTGTCGCTTTTGATGGTGTCCAGCGTGGCGGCCTGGACGCTGCCGGCCAGGCCCAGTGCGGCACAGGTCAACAACATCCGACGCAAGGGTGCGCAGGTGCCGGGAAGAAAATTGCTCATCGATAAAATCTCCTGTTTCTTGTGGATCCGTCAGCGGACGGTTCTGTGTTAGGAGGCAGTGTGACAAGAGCAAAGCGTACGGCGGCGGATCCGGGCGAGGCCTGGAATCGGTAGCGGCGCCGGTACAGGTCGATCCGGCTTTTTGTCGGGGTAATGAACCCGCCTGGACGATGACCTTGGACCGAGCATACAAAAGCCCCGGCGCGGATTGTATTGCACTAGGACAATTGCTTTGGCGCGATGGCCGCGCAATGCTGTGTGCACCCGTTCTCACGCCGGTCGCAGCCGTTATGGATAAATGGAAGTCAGCCCTGGACCTCGCCCGCAGCGGTGAATCCAAATACAAGATCCTGGTGCAGGCGATCGCCGATGACATCGAACAGGGCGCCTTGGCCAACGACCAGCGCCTGCCGCCGCAACGGCAGGTAGCCGACGCCATGGGCATCAGCGTGCAGACCGTCACCAATGCCTACAAAGAATTGGAGCGCCAAGGGCTGGTACGTTGCGAAGTAGGGCGCGGCAGTTTCGTCTCGCGGCGCATGAGCGACCGGGTCGCCACTTACATACTCGACAGCCCCGAGCGGGCGCTGGTGGATTTTTCCATCACGCGCATTCTCCACACCCGCGAGCACGACCAGTTATGGCGCGACACCTGCGCCGAGCTGAGCACTGAAGAAGACCAGCCCTGGATCCATGCGTTTCGTCCGATAGCCGGTTTTGAATCCCATCGCGAAGCGGCGGTGCAATGGATCGGGCGCCAAGGCCTGAAGGTCGATCGCAACGATGTGCTGATCACCAATGGCGCCGCCCATGGCATTTTTCTCGCCCTGGCATCCCTCGCCGGGCCCGACGATGTGGTGCTCTGCGAAGGGCTGACCGACCACGGCGTGATCGGCAACTCCCAGGTGCTGGGCTTTACCCTCAAGGGTCTGGACACTGACCGCCATGGCATCGATCCCGAACACTTCGAGGACATGTGCAGCAACGAGCGCATCACCGCCCTGGTGTGCACGCCAAACTTGAACAACCCCACCACCAGCCTGATGCCCGACGCCCGCCGCCGGGAAATCGCCGAGATCGCCCGACGGTTTGGCGTGCATATCATCGAAGACGATGTGTACGGTCCGCTGCTGGACGAACGCCGCGCGCCGCCCATCAGCCACTACCTGCCGGAGCTGTCGTTCTATTGCACGAGCATGACCAAGTCCGTGCTCACGGGGTTGCGGATCGGTTATCTGGTGGTGCCCAAGCGCCTGGCGCTGCGCACCGAAAGCATTCTGCGCGTCAACAGTTGGATGGCCACGCCGATGGTCTCGGAAATCGCCGCCCGCTGGATCCGCGACGGCCGCGCCGATTCGCTGCTGCATCTTCAACGGCGCCTGTTGGCCGGACGCCAGGCGATGGTCACCGAATACATGGGTGAGCATGTATTGGCCCAGCATCCTCATGCCTTGAATGCCTGGATCGGCATCCCGCCGCACTGGGAAGTGGACAGCCTGGTGCGGGCGTTGCGCCACAAGCACATCGCCGTCACGTCCCCCGATCCGTTCACCGTACGCGGCACCCCCAGGCCGCGCGCGGTGCGGGTGTGCGTCGGTGCCGAATGCAGCGATGAAGAAATGCGCCATGCGTTGATCGGCATGCGGGAGATCTTCAACCAGTATCCGCAGATTCATGATTTCTGATGGGCAAGCGGTGGGCTTACTCCAAAGTTGCAGGTGCTTTTGTGGCGAGGGAGCTTGCTCCCGCTCGGCTGCGAAGCAGTCGTAAAAACAGTTAAACGTCTGCAGGTGCGTCTGGTTGAAAGGAGTTGGGTCTGCTGCGCAGACCAGCGGGAGCAAGCTCCCTCGCCACAGGGAGCGAGGTGTTCTTTGAGGATTGTGGTCATCTCTTTTGGTCGATAGTGAATGCAAACTAAATTGCCCTAGTACATTCATCACCACAATCCGGCCCTCTTAGACTGCGCCCAACACATCTGCTCGGGACGCGGTCATGACAGGGTTGCAGCTTCAGGACATTTACCTCGCTCGCCAGCGCATCGAGTCGCAGGTCAGGCGCACGCCCATGGAGCATTCCCCTAGCCTGTCGCGACTAATGGGCGTGCCCGTATACCTCAAGCTGGAATCCCTGCAGATCACCGGCAGCTTCAAGCTGCGTGGCGCGAGCAATGCGGTGGCGCAGCTCAGCGTCGAGCAGAAGGCGCGCGGCGTGGTCACGGCGTCGACTGGCAATCACGGCCGGGCGCTGGCGCACGCCGCGTCGCAACAAGGCGTGCGGGCGATTGTCTGCCTGTCTCACCTAGTGCCATCCAACAAGGTGCAGGCGATTCGCGATTTGGGCGCCGAGGTGTGCATCGTCGGCCAGTCCCAGGACGATGCCCAGCGCGAAGCCGAGCGCATCGCGAACGAGCAGGGCGCGACCTTTCTGCCGCCCTTCGATCACCCGGCGATCATCGCCGGCCAGGGCACCCTCGGCCTGGAAATCCTGGAACAGCAACCGGACGTGGCCCAGGTCCTCGTTCCATTGTCCGGCGGCGGTCTGTTCGCCGGCGTTGCCCTGGCCCTCAAAAGCGCCAATCCAGCGACCCAGGTCCACGGCATCAGCATGGCCCGAGGCGCGGCGATGCACGCCAGCCTTGCCGCTGGGCAGCCCGTGGATGTCGAAGAACTGTCGACCCTGGCCGATTCCCTCGGCGGCGGTATCGGGCTGGACAACCGCTACACCTTCGCCATGACCCGGCAGTTGATCGATGACCTGCACCTGCTCTCGGAAGCGTCCATCGCCCATGCCATCCGCCACGCCTATCACCATGAACGCCTGGTGCTCGAAGGCGCCGCGGTGGTGGGCATCGCGGCGCTGCTCGACGGCCTGGTCGAGCCGCGTGGACCCATTGTCCTGGTGGTCAGCGGGCGCAACGTCGACACCGAACAACATGCCCGCGTCATCGCTGGCGCCAACGCCTGATCCCCTTTAACGGAGCCTGCCATGAGTGAAGTCACCCTATTGAGCGAAGCTGACCTGCGCAGCTGCGTGGCCCTCGACCTGGCCAGCGTCGACGCCGTCGAGCAGGCTTTTGTGCTGCTGGCCACCGCCGCCGTGGCGATGCCGCCGATCCTGCGGCTGGACATTCCCGAGCACAACGGCGAGGTGGATGTGAAGACCGCTTACCTGCCAGGCCTTGAACGCTTCGCCATCAAGGTCAGCCCGGGCTTTTTCGACAACCCCAAGCTCGGCCTGCCCAGCCTGAACGGCATGATGATGTTGCTTTCGGCGCGCACCGGCCTGCTGGAAGCGCTGCTGTTGGACAACGGTTACCTCACCGCCGTCCGTACGGCGGCGGCTGGGGCGGTGGCGGCGCGTTGTCTGTCCCGCGAGGACAGCCGCAGCGTGGCGTTGATCGGTGTGGGTGAACAGGCGGCGTTGCAGCTTCAGGCGTTGCGGCTGGTGAGGCCCATCGACGAGGTGCGGATCTGGGCGCGTGATGCACAAAAAGCCCAGGCGTTCGGCCTTGCGCTGGCGCGTGACACCGGGCTTGCCGTCACGCCGTGCGACGCCATTGACGCCGCCCTGGAAGGCGTGGACATCGCCATCACCTGCACCCCCAGTCGCGAGCCGTTGATCGAAGCCCGTCATTTGCATCCCGGCCTGCACATCACAGCGATGGGCTCGGACGCCGAACACAAAAACGAAATCTCCCCGCAAGCCTTGGCGGCCGTCGATTGCTATGTCGCCGATCGCCTGAGCCAGACCCGCGTGCTCGGCGAGCTGCACCACGCCTTGGCCGCCGGCACCGTTCGCGATGAGCTGGCGTTGACGGAGCTGGGACAAGTGCTGGCGGGGCAACGGCTGGGGCGCTCCGATGCCGCGCAAGTGACGCTGTGCGATCTCACCGGCACCGGCGCCCAGGACACCGCCATCGCCAACCTGGCGTTCGAGCGGGCGCGGGTGGCGGGCAAGGGCTTTGCGTTCGGTCGCTAGATCATTTTGTTCATGAGTCATTCAACAGAGGGCAGGTGGATGTCAGAGATAGTCGTCAATCTTCCGTTCCAGCGGGAGGAATACGCCCAGCGCCTGGCAAAGGTTCGCGCGGCCATGCAGGCCCAAGGTCTGGAGCTGTTGCTGGTCACCGATCCGTCGAACATGGCCTGGCTCACCGGCTATGACGGTTGGTCGTTCTATGTGCATCAGTGCGTGCTGCTGGCGCTGGACGGCGAGCCCGTGTGGTTCGGTCGCGGCCAGGATGCCAACGGTGCCAGGCGCACGGTGTTCATGCAGGCCGACAACATCGTCGGCTACCCGGACATCTACGTGCAGTCCCGCGAGCGCCACCCCATGGACTATCTGTCCCGCGAGGTGATCATCGCCCGTGGCTGGGGCGCCCTGAACATCGGCGTGGAGATGGACAACTACTACTTCAGCGCCGCCGCCTACCTGTCCCTGCAAAAACATCTGCCCGACGCGACGCTGGTGGATGCGGCGGGGTTGGTGAACTGGCAGCGCGCCGTCAAGTCGCCTCAGGAAATCGCCTACATGCGCATCGCCGCGCGCATCGTCGAGAACATGCATGGGCGGATCCTGGAACGGATCGAGCCGGGCATGCGCAAGAACGAACTGGTGGCCGAGATCTACAGCAGCGGCATCCTCGGTGCCGACGGCCATGGCGGCGACTACCCGGCCATCGTGCCGCTGCTGCCCACCGGCGCCGACGCCAGCGCGCCGCACCTGACCTGGGACGATTCGCCGTTCGAAAAGGGCGCCGGCACCTTCTTTGAAATCGCCGGTTGCTACAAGCGTTACCACTGCCCGCTGTCGCGCACCATTTACCTGGGCAAGCCGCCGCAACATTTCCTCGACGGTGAAAAAGCCGTGGTCGAGGGCATCGCCGCCGGCCTGGACGCAGCCAAGCCGGGCAATACCACGGGCGACATCGCCGTGGCGTTTTTCAAGGTGCTGGAGAAGTTTGGCATCCACAAGGACAGCCGTTGCGGCTACCCCATCGGCATCAGTTATCCGCCGGATTGGGGCGAGCGCACCATGAGCCTGCGTCCCGGCGACAACAGCGTGTTGCAACCGGGCATGACGTTTCACTTCATGCCCGGGCTGTGGATGGATGATTGGGGCCTGGAGATCACCGAGAGCATCCTGATCACCGAGACTGGCGTCGAGACGCTGTGCAATGTGCCTCGTCAATTGTTCGTGAAGGATTGACCCATGACTGAATTGCCGATCAACCCCATTAGCGCCACGGTGGATTTCACCCGCGAAGGCGTGCAACACGGCTTCCTCAAGCTGCCGTATTCCCGGGACGATTCGGCCTGGGGCACGGTGATGATTCCCATCACCGTGATCCAGCGCGGCAGCGGCCCGACCGCGCTGCTCAGTGGTGGCAACCACGGCGATGAATACGAAGGCCCGGTGGCCCTGAGCAAACTGGCCCAGCAATTGACCGCCGATGAAATCAGCGGACGCGTGATCATCGTGCCGTTCATGAACACCCCGGCGTTCCATGCCGGGCGCCGGACTTCGCCCATCGACAAGGGCAACCTCAACCGCAGCTTTCCCGGTAGGCCAGACGGCACCGTCACGGAAAAAATCGCCGACTACTTCAACCGCACCTTGCTGCCCCTGGCCGACATTGTCCTGGACATTCATTCCGGTGGCCGGACCCTGGATTTCCTGCCATTCGCCGCCTGCCACGTCTTGCCGGACAAACAGCAACAGGCCCGCTGCGAGGCCGGGATGCTGGCCTTCAACGCGCCGTATTGCATGCGCATGCTGGAGCTGGACGCAGGGTCGATGTACGACACCGCCGCCGAGTCTCAGGGCAAGGTGTTCGTCACCACCGAGCTGGGCGGCGGCGGTTCGTCCACCGCCCGCAGCGTGGCGATTGCCGAGCGTGGGGTGCGCAACGTGCTGATCCACGCCGGCATCCTGCGGGGCTCTATCGAGTTACAGCCGTCGTTGGTGCTCGACATGCCGGACGCCAGTTGTTTCATCGCCAGCGAGCACAACGGTTTGCTGGAGATGTGCCGCGACCTCGGTGAAAACGTGAGCAGAGGCGAGGTGGTGGCGCGCATCCATGACACCACCCGCAGCGGCGTCGCCCCGGTCGAGTACCGCGCCGCCCGCAGCGGCCTGCTCGCGGCCCGGCATTTTCCCGGGCTGGTGCAGTGTGGCGATACGTTGGTGGTGATTGCGGATGTATTGGCGTAATGCACCTCAACTGACACACACACTGTGGCGAGGGAGCTTGCTCCCGCTCGGCTGCGAAGCAGTCGTCGCTTTTTGATCTGAGCGATTACGAAGCTGCTATTGGGGCCGCTGCGCGGCCCAGCGGGAGCAAGCTCCCTCGCCACAGGGACGGTGTGAAATTTGAATTGTCTGGAGAGCCCTGCCCCATGCACAAGCTCGATCGCTACGACTTGAAGATCCTGCAAATCCTCGCCGACGACGGACGGATCACCAAGTCGAGCCTGGCCGAAGCCATCAACCTGTCGGTGACGCCGGCCTGGGAGCGGGTGCGCAAGTTGGAAGCGGCGGGCCTGATCGTTGGCTATCGGGCGCAGATCGATTGGGGCGCGGTGTTCAAGCGTCAACAAGTGTTGGTGGAAATTTCCCTGGCCCGGCACACCGCTCAGGACATGCGTCGTTTCGAACAGCGCATGGTCGCCGCGCCCGAAGTTGCGTTCTGTTATGCCACCGGCGGCGGGGTGGATTACCTGGCAATGATCCAGGCGCGCGACGTCGATGCCTATCAACGTTTCGTCGACCAATTGCTGCTCGAAGACCTTGGCATCGAACGCTACTTCACCTACATCGTCACCAAGACCATCAAGACCGCCGGTGCGTTGCCGGCGGAGCTGGCATCGTCCTCCTGAGCACCGCAGAAACTACTTTACGCCCTGTTCTTTCCAGAAAAAAACCAAGGTCTGACGCTGCTCAAACACCCGAAAACCCAAGCGTCGCTGCCCTAGCATGGGTTCACGCACACGCTCTGGAGTGAACGCCATGCCTTACCAACATCCGCTGTTGTTCAAAGCGCTTTGCTACGTCGACGGCCATTGGGTCCACAGCGACAGCGGCCACAGCGTCGCCGTCCACAACCCGGCCAACCGCACGGTCGTCGGCCATGTGCCGATGCTCGACCCGCCGCAGATCGTCGCGGCGGTGGACGCGGCGCATCGCGCATTCCCAGCGTGGCGCGAACAGGGCCTGGATAGCCGTGGCGCGTTGCTGCGGCGCTGGGCGCAGTTGATCACCGAGCACCGCGAGGATCTGGCGCGCATCCTGAGTCTGGAGCAGGGCAAGCCGTTGGCCGAGTCCCGTGGCGAAATCGCCTATGCCGCCAGCTTTATCCCTTGGTTCGCCGAAGAAGCCCGACGCCTCTACGGCCAGAACATCCCCAGCCATATCCACAACGCGCACCTGGGCACGATCAAGGAACCGGTGGGCGTCTGCGCGCTGCTCACGCCGTGGAACTTCCCCTCGGCAATGATCACCCGCAAGGCCGCCGCCGCGCTGGCTGCCGGTTGCACCGTGGTGATCAAACCGGCCCACGAAACCCCGTATTCAGCCCTGGCCCTGGCCCAACTGGCCGAAGAGGCCGGCTTTCCCGCCGGAGTTTTCAACGTGGTGTTGGGCGAGCCGCAAATGGTCATGGAGACCTTGGTCAAGGACCGCCGCGTACGCTCGGTGAGTTTTACCGGCTCGACCCGGGTCGGCAAACTGGTGCTGCAAGCGGCGGCCCATGATGTGAAGAAAGTCGCGTTGGAGCTGGGCGGCAACGCGCCGTTCATTGTCTGCGCCGATGCCGACCTGACGCTGGCGGTGAAAGTTGCCGTCGAGGCGAAATTCCAGACGTCGGGCCAGGATTGTTGCGCGGCCAACCGGATCATGGTGCAGCGCCCGGTCTACCAGGCATTTCTCACTCGCTTCGCCGCAGCGGTGCGCGCCTTGCGGGTCGGGCCGGCCATGGTCGATCAGCAGGAACAGGAAGTGGACGTCGGTCCGCTGATGCATCAGGCCGCGTTCGATGCGACCTCCGATCGTGTGGCCGACGCCCTGGCGTTGGGCGCTCAACGCCTGGTGGGTGGCGAGGCCCATGCCTTGGGCGGGTTGTTCTACCAACCCACCGTGCTGGCCGATGTCACGCCGCAGATGCGCATCTACCGTGAAGAAAACTTCGCGCCGATCGCCGGGGTGCTGCCGTTCGACACCTTGGACGAAGCCATCGAAATGGCCAACGACACCGAGTACGGACTGGCCGCCTATATTTGCTCCAACCGCCTGGATGTCATTTACCCACTGATCCGCCGTCTCGACCACGCCATGGTTGCGGTCAACGGCGTCAAGTTCACCGGCCACCCGATCCCCTTCGGTGGCATGAAAGCCTCGGGCCTCGGTCGCGAGGGTGGCAGCGAGGGCTTCGAGCCCTTTGTCGAAACCAAATACTTTTGCCTGCACCATCAAGGCCAGTTCCCAGGAGAGTCCGCATGAGCCAAGAACTCAACACGCTGTTCGAACAAGACCGTGCGCATTTCATGCACCCGTCAACCCACGCCCATGACCATGCCAGCGGCGCGCTCAAGGGGCGGATCATCAAGAGCGCGTCGGGCATCCGCATTCGCGATCATGAAGGCCGCGAGTTCATCGATGCCTTTGCCGGCCTCTACTGCGTGAATATCGGCTACGGGCGTACCGAAGTGGCCGATGCCATCTACAAGCAGGCCAAGGAACTGGCCTATTACCACACCTATGTCGGCCATTCGAGCGAGGCGATCATCGAGCTGTCCAGCCGCATCATGGACTGGGCGCCGGAGGGGATGAAGAAGGTTTATTACGGCTTGTCCGGCTCCGATGCCAATGAAACCCAGATCAAACTGGTGCGTTACTACAACAACGTGCTGGGCCGGCCCCAAAAGAAGAAAATCATTTCCCGCGACCGTGGCTACCATGGCTCGGGCATCATGACCGGCAGCCTGACCGGGTTGCCCGCCTTTCACCAACATTTCGACCTGCCGGCGGAGGGGATCAAGCACACAGTTTGCCCGCATTGGTATCGCAAGGCACCGGCGGGGATGGACGAAGCGACGTTCGTGCGTTATTGCGCCGATGAACTGGAAAAAATGATCCTCGCCGAAGGCCCGGACACCGTGGCGGCACTCATCGGCGAACCGCTGATGGGCACTGGCGGCATCATTGTCCCGCCCGCCGGTTACTGGGAGGCGATCCAGGCCGTACTGAAAAAATACGACGTGCTGTTGATTGCCGACGAGGTGGTTTGCGCGTTCGGTCGCCTGGGTTCGAAGATGGGCAGCCAGCGCTACGGCATGAAGCCGGACCTGATCACCACCGCCAAAGGGCTGACCAGTGCTTATGCACCGTTGTCGGCGGTGATCATCGGCGATAAGGTCTGGAGCGTGATTGAAAAAGCCTCCCAGGCCGAAGGCGCCATGGGCCATGGCTGGACGTACTCCGGGCATCCGATCTGCGCGGCGGCGGCGTTGGCCAACCTCGACATCCTCGAGCGGGAAAACCTCACGGCCAACGCCGAGAATGTTGGCGGCTACTTGAACCGTCGGTTGCGTGAAACGCTGGAAGGTCATCCGCTGGTGGGGGAGGTTCGCGGCGACGGCATGCTGGCCGCAGTGGAGTTCATGGCCGACCGCGAACAGCGCACGGCGTTCGACCCGGCCCTCAAGGTTGGCCCGAAGGTCTCGGCGGCCTGCCTGGAGCGCGGCATGATCGCCCGCGCCATGCCCCACGGCGACATCCTGGGTTTCGCCCCGCCATTGATCCTGACTCGCGAGGATGCGGACCTGATCGTCGACATCACCAAAGCGGCTATCGACCAGGTGGCGGAAGAAGTGTTGCCTTAACTGAGATGCCTCAGGGCACCAATCCCCGTGGCGAGGGAGCTTGCTCCCGCTGGGCTGCGAAGCGGCCCTATAGCAGCGAACTCGATTTTCCTGGCACACCGAGTTGCCTGGTTTGGGGCCGCTTCGCGACCCAGCGGGAGCAAGCTCCCTCGCCACAGGGGAATCAAATGGCAGTGAGGAGATAGAACCCAAAAAAAGCCCGCCCGATCTGGGATCGGGCGGGCTTTTTGGTGTCGCTTGGGCTTACTTCTTCAAACCGTAATGCTCATCGAGCATCCCGGGCGAATTCGGGGCCTTTGGGGCGTAGTCCCGTGGCGGTTCCTGGATCCCTTTCGGTGGGGTCAGGCGTTCCCGTGGGCTCTGCGTCGCATCGGCTTGCAGGGCGGCGAGCAGGCGCTGGCGGGTCTGTTCGTCAAGGGCCAGGCGGTTGGCGCCCTCGGACAGATGATCCTGGACTTCCTGGTAGCTCTGGGTGAGTTTTTTCACCAGGGAGGCGGTGCTGTTGAAGTGAGTGACCACTTCATTCTGATAACTGTCGAAACGTTCCTGGATGTCGTCCAGCTGACGTTGGGTGCTGTTGGGCACCGCGTTGGGCAGCAGGCGGGCAATCAGGAAACCAATGGCGACACCGGCAACCAGGGCAAGAGTCGGCAACAGCCAAACTAAGAGCGAGTGTTCCACGAGTCCTTCCTCTATAAACGGCTTTGCTTTACGTTAACGGCTCGGACCTGCGCTGTATACCGCGAAGAACATCGCAATCATGCCAGGCACAGACTTTTAGCTAGACGAGTCGACCCTATTCGGGGTCACGGAGTTCTTTCCTTGCTTATGCGCGAAACCCCTGTAGTCATCGATGGCCCGGTGGGCCAACTGGAAGCCTTGTACCTGGACAGCGAGGCTCCCCGCGGCCTGGCGCTGATCTGCCACCCGAACCCGGTACAGGGTGGGACCATGCTCAACAAAGTGGTGTCGACCCTGCAACGCACCGCTCGGGATGCCGGCCTGGTTACGTTGCGTTTCAATTATCGTGGCGTCGGCGCCAGTGCCGGCAGTCATGACATGGGTACCGGCGAAGTGGATGACGCCCAGGCCGCAGCCGCCTGGCTGCTGGAAAAACACCCCGGCCTGCCGCTGACCCTGTTCGGTTTCTCTTTCGGCGGCTTCGTTGCCGCGACCCTCGGCGGGCGCCTGGAAGCCCAGGGTCAACCCCTCAAGCACCTGTTCATGGTTGCCCCGGCGGTGATGCGCCTGGACGAGCAATCGCCTTTGCCGAAGGGGGGAGAGTTGACCGTGATCCAGCCGGAAACCGACGAAGTGGTGGATCCGCAACTGGTTTACACCTGGTCCGAGGCGCTCGAACGCCCCCATGAGCTGCTGAAAGTGGCAGAATGCGGACACTTTTTCCATGGCAAGCTGACCGATCTCAAGGATCTGCTCTTGCCGCGCCTCTCGAATTGACAGCAGTCTGACAAGCGATAATCCATGACGACGCGTACCCGTATCCTGACTGGCATCACCACTACTGGCACCCCGCACCTGGGCAACTATGCCGGCGCCATCCGTCCGGCGATCCTCGCCAGCCGCGACAGCAATGCCGATTCGTTCTATTTCCTGGCTGACTATCACGCCCTGATCAAGTGCGATGACCCGATGCGCATCCAGCGCTCGCGCCTGGAAATCGCCGCCACCTGGCTGGCCGGTGGCCTGGATGTGGACCGCGTGACGTTTTATCGCCAGTCTGACATTCCCGAAATTCCGGAGCTGACCTGGCTGCTGACCTGCGTCGCCGCCAAGGGCCTGCTTAACCGTGCCCACGCCTATAAGGCGTCGGTGGACAAGAACGTCGAGGCCGGCGAAGACCCGGACGCCGGCATCACCATGGGGCTGTACAGCTACCCGGTGTTGATGGCGGCTGACATCCTGATGTTCAACGCTCACAAGGTGCCGGTCGGTCGCGACCAGATCCAGCACGTGGAAATGGCCCGCGACATCGGCCAGCGCTTCAACCACCTGTTCGGCAAGGGCAGGGAGTTCTTCACCATGCCCGAGGCACTGATCGAGGAAAGCGTCGCCACGTTGCCGGGGCTCGATGGCCGCAAGATGTCCAAGAGCTATGACAACACCATCCCGTTGTTCAGCAGCGCCAAGGACATGAAGGATGCGATCTCGCGGATCGTCACTGACTCCCGCGCGCCAGGCGAAGCCAAGGATCCGGACAACTCGCATTTGTTCACCTTGTTCCAAGCGTTCGCCACTGCCGAACAGTCCGCCGAGTTTCGTAGCGAACTGCTGCAGGGCCTGGGTTGGGGCGAAGCCAAGAATCGTCTGTTCCAGTTGCTCGACAGCGAGCTGGGCGAAGCGCGCGAGCGTTATCACCAGTTCATCGAGCGCCCATCGGACCTCGAAGACATCCTGCAACTGGGCGCGAGCAAGGCCCGGGCCGTGGCGACACCGTTCCTCAACGAGCTGCGGGAGGCCGTCGGCCTGCGTTCCTTCGTCAGCCAGGTCCAAGTGGCGACCCAGACCAAAAAGAAAGCAGCCAAGGCAGCGCGCTTCGTCAGCTTCCGCGACGAGGACGGGAGTTTCCGCTTCCGCCTGCTTTCCGCCGATGGCGAGCAACTCTTGCTCTCCAACAACTTTGCCGACGGCAAGACAGCGGGGCAGGTGACCAAGCAGTTGCAGTCCGGCCAACCCTTGGACGTACGCAGTGACGACTTGGGTTTCGGTGTCTGGCTCGACGGTGCATGCGTGGCCCAGAGCCCGGCGTTCGCCGACAGCGCCGCTCGGGATGCGGCCATCGACGCGTTGCGCGTGGCACTGACGCCTGCCCAGGACTAAGCGAAGACGTCACCCGACCATCGGCCCGAATAAGGGCCGATTGCCATTCTTCTGGGCCATCGCTACAGTGACGGCCCGTTTTTGTTGCCTTGCTAACGAATATGACGCCCCTAGAACGATATCAAGCTGATCTGAAACGCCCGGAATTCTTTCACGACGCAGCCCAGGAAACGGCCGTGCGGCACTTGCAGCGCCTGTACGACGATCTGGTCGCCGCGTCGAACAACAAGCCGGGCTTGTTGGGCAAACTGTTCGGCAAGAAAGACCAGGCGCCGGTCAAGGGCCTGTATTTCTGGGGCGGCGTCGGCCGTGGCAAGACTTACCTGGTGGACACCTTCTTCGAAGCGCTGCCATTCAAGGAAAAGACGCGGACGCACTTCCACCGCTTCATGAAGCGCGTGCACGAAGAAATGAAAACCCTGGGCGGCGAAAAGAACCCGCTGACCATCATCGCCAAGCGCTTCGCCGCCGAAACCCGGGTGATCTGCTTCGATGAATTCTTCGTCTCCGACATCACCGATGCCATGATCCTGGGCACGCTGATGGAAGAGCTGTTCAAGAACGGCGTGACCCTGGTCGCCACCTCGAACATCGTGCCCGATGGCCTCTACAAGGACGGCCTGCAACGGGCGCGTTTCCTGCCGGCCATCAAGCTGATCAAAGAACACACCGAAGTCGTCAACGTCGACAGCGGCGTGGACTATCGCCTGCGTCACCTCGAGCAAGCGGAGCTGTTCCATTTCCCGCTGGATGCCGCCGCCGAAGAGAGCCTGCGCAAGAGCTTCCGCGCCCTCACGCCGGAATGCACCCAGGCGGTCGAGAACGATGTGCTGATCATCGAGAATCGCGAAATCCGCGCCATCCGCACCTGTGACGACGTGGCCTGGTTCGACTTCCGCGAATTGTGCGACGGCCCTCGCAGCCAGAACGATTACATCGAGCTGGGCAAGATCTTCCACGCTGTGTTGCTCAGCGGCGTCGAGCAGATGAGCGTCACCACTGATGACATCGCTCGGCGTTTCATCAACATGGTTGACGAGTTCTACGACCGCAACGTGAAGCTGATCATCTCGGCCGAAGTCGAACTCAAGGACCTGTACACGGGCGGGCGCCTGACGTTCGAGTTCCAGCGGACCCTGAGTCGCTTGCTGGAGATGCAGTCCCACGAATTCCTGTCGCGGGCGCATAAGCCTTAAGAGATCGGAAAATCAAAAAAGGCCTGCGATTGCAGGCCTTTTTATTTGCTGATTCCCCACTTAACCCCTGTGGGAGCGAGCTTGCTCGCGATGGCGATGTGTGAGTCAACATCCATGCTGCTGATCCACCGCCATCGCGAGCAAGCTCGCTCCCACAATGGATTTTTGCCCGGTACTTGGGCTACGCCGCCTGCTGGAACTGTTGCCGATACTGGTTCGGCGACAGGTCGGTGTGTTGCCGGAACAGTCGCGCAAAAAAGCTCGCGTCGTCGTAACCCACTTCATAACTGATGGTCTTGATGCTCTTTCGACTGCCGGACAGCAGGCCCTTGGCGGTTTCGATCCGCAACCGTTGCAGGTAATGCAGGGGCTTGTCGCCCGTGGCGGTCTGGAAGCGACGCATGAAATTGCGGATGCTCATGCCGTGCTCGCGGGCGACGTCCTCGAAGCGGAACTTGTCGGCGAAGTGCTCTTCGAGCCACTGCTGGATCTGCAGGATGATCACATCCTGATGCAGCTTCTGCCCGCCGAAGCCGATCCGTCCTGGTGAATAGCTTCGTTGCACTTCATAGAGAATGTCCCGCGCCACGGCTTGGGCGACGTTGGCGCCGCAGAAGCGCTCAATCAAATAGATATACAGATCACATGCCGACGTGGTGCCACCTGCGCAGAACAAGTTGTCCGCGTCGGTCAAATGCTTGTCCTGGTTCAAGTGGACCTGGGGGAAACGTTCCTTGAAGGCATTGAAAAAGCGCCAATAAGTGGTGGCCTCCTTACCGTCGAGAAGCCCAGCCTCGGCCAGCCAGAAGACCCCGGTGGCTTCGCCGCAGAGCACCGCGCCGCGCGCGTGTTGTTCGCGCAGCCACGGCAGGACTTGTGGGTAACGTTGGCTGAGGGTTGCGAAATCATCCCAGAAGGCCGGCAGGATGATGACGTCGGTGTTTTCCAGGCCGCCGTCCACCGGCATGATCACATCGCTGAAGCTGTTCACCGGTTGGCCATCGGGGCTGACCAGGCGGGTTTCAAACGCCGGCGTCAGGCCGTGGCCCAATTGTTTGCCATAGCGCAGGCTGGCCAGGTGGAAAAAATCCTTGGCTTGCATGAGGGTGGAAGCGAAAACCCGGTCGATGGCCAGGATGCTGACGCGCCGCAAGGGCGTGGAGACGTGCATGGACATAATTCATCTTTATTTTTATAGGGGATAGTGGTCATCAAACGGCTGGATCGTCTTATTTTTTGGCGCAAGTGTCCAGTGTCCCGTTGTGCACCGCAGGCTTAGGCTCTGTCGGATAAGCCATCCAACAATAACCAAAGGTGCGCCATGATCCCCAGAACCCTGTTCAGTCCCGAGCACGAATTGTTTCGCGACAGCGTACGAACTTTCCTAGAAAAAGAAGCCGTGCCGTACCACAGCCAGTGGGAAAAACAGGGGCATATCGATCGTGAACTCTGGAACAAGGCAGGGGAGGCGGGGATGTTGTGCTCGCACCTTCCGGAGGCCTACGGTGGGCTGGAAGCGGATTTTCTCTACAGCGCGGTGGTGATCGAGGAAATCGGTCGCCTGGGGCTGACCGGGATCGGTTTCTCGTTGCACTCCGATATCGTTGCGCCGTACATCCTTCATTACGGCAGCGAGGCGTTGAAGCATAAATATCTGCCGAAACTGGTATCCGGCGAAATGGTGACCGCCATTGCCATGACCGAGCCGGGCGCGGGCTCCGACTTGCAAGGGGTGAAGACCACCGCGGTGTTGGACGGCGATGAATACGTCATCAACGGCTCCAAGACATTCATCACCAACGGCTTCCTTGCGGACCTGGTCATCGTTGTCGCCAAGACCGACCCGAAGGCTGGCGCCAAGGGCACCAGCCTGTTCCTGGTGGAAGCGGGGACGCCCGGCTTCGAGAAAGGCAAGCGCCTGGAAAAAGTCGGAATGAAAGCCCAGGACACGTCCGAATTATTCTTCCAGGACGTGCGGGTGCCGAAGGAGAACCTGTTGGGGCAGGCGGGTATGGGGTTCGCCTACCTGATGCAGGAACTGCCGCAGGAGCGCCTGACCGTCGCCATTGGTGGCCTCGCCTCGGCCGAAGCGGCGCTGCAATGGACACTGGACTACACCCGCGACCGCAAGGCATTCGGCAAGTCCATTGCCGAGTTTCAGAACACCCGCTTCAAACTCGCCGAAATGGCCACCGAAATCCAGATTGGCCGGGTCTTTGTCGACCGTTGCCTGGAGCTTCACCTGCAAGGCAAGCTCGACGTGCCGACGGCGGCGATGGCCAAGTACTGGGGCACCGATCTGCAATGCAAAGTGCTGGACGAATGCGTACAGCTGCATGGCGGTTACGGTTTCATGTGGGAATACCCGGTTGCCCGGGCATGGGCGGATGCGCGAGTGCAGCGGATCTATGCCGGGACCAATGAAATCATGAAGGAGATCATTGCGCGGTCGCTTTGATAAGAGGGTGGCTTTAAGTCCGCTATCGCGAGCAGGCTCGCTCCCACAGGTGTTTGTGTCGCTCGCGATCTAGCGGTCGAACATAAAGCCAGTGTGGGAGCGAGCCTGCTCGCGATTGGGCCTATGAGTCAATCAAGGCGCCGGGTTCGGCTGATCCTTGTGAATCGCCTCGATCCCCGCCAGCACTTCATCCGACAGCTTCAAGTCGAAGCTGGCGATGTTGCTGTCCAGTTGCTCCAGCGTGGTGGCGCCGATGATGTTGCTGGTGACGAATGGCTGTTGGGTGACGAACGCCAGCGCCATCTGCGCTGGGTCCAGGCCGTGCTCACGGGCCAGGGCCACATAGCGGCTGCACGCGGCTTCCGACTGCGGATTGAAGTAGCGCATGAAGCGGCTGTACAGCGTCAGGCGGCCTTTGGCGGGGCGCGCGCCGTTTTCATATTTCCCCGACAGGAAGCCGAACGCCAGCGGTGAATAAGCAAGCAAGCCGCACTGTTCGCGGATGGCAACCTCGGCCAGGCCGATTTCAAAGCTGCGGTTGAGCAGGTTGTACGGGTTCTGGATCGACACGGCGCGCGGCCAGCCACGGGCCTCGGCCAAAGCGAGGAATTTCATGGTGCCCCACGGCGTCTCGTTGGACAGGCCGATGTGGCGGATCTTGCCGGCCCGGACCTGCTCGTCGAGGGCTTCGAGGGTTTCCTCCAGGGGCGTGAAGTCTTCGTCGGCCTTGTGGGTGTAGCCCAGTTGGCCAAAGAAATTGGTGCTGCGTTCCGGCCAGTGGAGTTGGTAAAGGTCGATCCAGTCGGTCTGCAGGCGCTTGAGGCTGGCGTCCAGTGCTTCGACGATGTGGCGGCGGTTGTGCTTGAGGTTCTTGTCGCGAATGTAGTCGATGGTGTTGCCTGGGCCGGCGATCTTGCTCGCCAGGATCCAGTCGGCGCGGTCGCCACGGCTCTTGAAGTAGTTGCCGATGTAGCGCTCGGTAGTCGCGTAGGTGTCGGCCTTGGGCGGCACGGGGTACATTTCGGCAGTGTCGATGAAATTGATGCCGGCACCCTTGGCGCGTTCAATTTGGGCGAATGCCTCGGCCTCGCTGTTCTGCTCACCCCAGGTCATGGTGCCGAGGCACAGGGCGCTGACATTCAGATCGGTACGGCCTAGCTTGCGATAGTCCATCGGGGACTCCTTGGGCAAAACAATCATAAAAGCAGGTTGAAATATTTTTCGCAATCTGCATAATTGCGCACCTCTTTCTGCAGTGGAAGTGATGCGCCGCCGCCGAAGAATCTTGCCGTTGAACGGACGCGCCGACCCGAGCCCCCGAAAGCGTCTGTATCCGGCTGCCTTTGACTTGTCAAAGTACGCACTATTCAGTAAGATCCGCCGTCTAATTTACAGGGCGGCCCCTGAGGCTATAAAGAATGAAAACTTTTACTGCTAAACCGGAAACAGTAAAGCGCGACTGGTTTGTCGTCGACGCTGCTGGTCAGACCCTGGGTCGTCTGGCCACCGAAATCGCGAGCCGTCTGCGTGGCAAGCACAAGCCTGAGTACACCCCTCACGTTGACACCGGCGACTACATCGTCGTAATCAACGCCGAGCAAGTACGTGTTACTGGCGCTAAAACCACTGACAAAATGTACTACTCCCACTCCGGTTTTCCTGGCGGCATCAAGTCGATCAACTTTGAAAAGCTGATCGCCAAAGCCCCTGAGCGCGTGATCGAGACCGCGGTTAAAGGCATGCTGCCTAAGAACCCGCTGGGTCGCGACATGTATCGTAAGCTGAAGGTTTATGCGGGCGCTGCTCACCCTCATACTGCTCAGCAGCCCCAAGAACTGAAGTTTTAACGGAATAGTTCATTATGTCGGCGACTCAAAATTACGGCACTGGCCGTCGCAAGACTGCAACCGCACGCGTTTTCCTGCGTCCGGGCACTGGTAACATCTCCATCAACAACCGCTCCCTGGATAACTTCTTCGGCCGCGAAACTGCCCGCATGGTAGTTCGTCAGCCGCTGGAACTGACCGAGACCGTCGAAAAATTCGACATCTACGTCACCGTTATCGGTGGTGGTGTAAGTGGCCAGGCTGGCGCAATCCGCCACGGCATCACTCGCGCCCTGATGGATTACGACGAAACTCTGCGCAGCGCCCTGCGTAAAGCTGGCTTCGTAACTCGCGATGCTCGCGAAGTTGAACGTAAGAAAGTCGGTCTGCGTAAAGCGCGTAAGCGTCCGCAGTACTCGAAGCGTTAATTTCGCTTCCGCGTTCAAAAGGCGCCCAGTTCCTCACGGAGCTGGGCGTTTTTTTATGTGCGAAATAAATGCTCTGTGACAACTTGCCACATTCGTAGAGCCCCTATACTACAAGGCTTGGCGGTTTAGCCGCTTGGTAATTACCTTGTCAGAATTGGGGGTTTTCATTACCATTCGGCAAAATTTTTATAAGTTCAGATTTTTACTTAGTAGACGCCTGATTTAACAGGCCACAAAGCTGATGGGAGAGGACTGAATGAGCAATGACGGCGTGAATGCAGGCCGGCGTCGCTTCCTGGTAGCAGCCACATCCGTGGTGGGTGCTGCAGGAGCGGTGGGGGCTGCGGTCCCGTTCGTGGGGTCATGGTTTCCCAGCGCCAAGGCGAAAGCCGCAGGTGCACCGGTGAAAGTGAATGTCAGCAAGATCGAGCCAGGCCAGCAGATGATTGCTGAATGGCGCGGTCAGCCGGTGTTCATCGTCCGCCGTACAGAGGAAATCCTGGGGAATCTGAAAAAGATCGAGGGCCAGCTCTCCGATCCCTCCTCCAAGAACTCGGTCCAACCGGAATACGTCAACCCTGAAACGCGCTCGATCAAGCCGGAAGTCCTGCTGCTGATCGGGATCTGCACGCACCTGGGTTGCTCGCCAACGTTCCGTCCCGAAGTGGCCCCTGCCGACCTGGGTAAAGACTGGGTCGGTGGTTATTTCTGCCCATGCCACGGCTCCCACTATGACCTGGCCGGTCGCGTCTACAAATCGCAGCCCGCACCCCTGAACCTGCCAGTTCCCCCGCATTCCTATGAGTCGG
This sequence comes from Pseudomonas sp. E102, assembly GCF_052660185.1. NCBI lineage: Bacteria > Pseudomonadati > Pseudomonadota > Gammaproteobacteria > Pseudomonadales > Pseudomonadaceae > Pseudomonas > Pseudomonas sp. E102. The sequence goes on along the minus strand of NZ_CP084025.1, from coordinate 3,850,863 downwards.
ACGACATCATTGTCGTTGGCGTCGATACGGAGAAAGCGTGATGAGCAAATTAATGGACTGGTTTGATGCGCGCTTTCCCGCGACCAAAATGTGGGAAGACCATCTCAGCAAGTATTACGCTCCGAAGAACTTCAACTTCTTCTACTTCTTTGGCTCCTTGGCGTTGCTCGTCCTGGTCAACCAGATCGTCACCGGCGTCTGGCTGACGATGAGCTACACCCCCTCGGCAGAAGAGGCGTTCGCCTCCGTTGAATACATCATGCGCGACGTCGAGTACGGCTCGATCCTGCGCCTGCTGCACTCCACCGGCGCTTCGGCGTTCTTTATCGTCGTCTACCTGCATATGTTCCGTGGCCTGCTTTACGGTTCATACCAGAAGCCGCGCGAACTGGTGTGGGTCTTCGGCATGCTGATCTACCTGGCGCTGATGGCTGAAGCCTTCATGGGCTACCTGCTGCCGTGGGGCCAGATGTCCTACTGGGGTGCCCAGGTGATCATCTCGCTGTTCGGTGCGATCCCGGTCATCGGCGATGACCTGACCCAGTGGATCCGCGGTGACTACCTGATCTCGGGCATCACCTTGAACCGCTTCTTCGCTTTGCATGTGGTTGCCCTGCCGATCGTGATCCTCGGCCTGGTAGTGCTGCACATCCTGGCGCTGCACGAAGTGGGCTCGAACAACCCGGACGGCGTGGACATCAAGAAGCACAAGGACGAAAACGGCGTACCGCTGGATGGCATCGCCTTCCACCCGTACTACACCGTGAAAGACATCGTCGGCGTGGTGGTCTTCCTGTTCATCTTCTGCTCCATCGTGTTCTTCTTCCCGGAAATGGGCGGTTACTTCCTCGAGAAGCCGAACTTCGAACAGGCCAACGCCTTCAAGACCCCCGAGCACATTGCTCCGGTCTGGTACTTCACGCCGTTCTACGCAATTTTGCGGGCTGTTCCTGACAAGCTGCTGGGCGTCATCGCCATGGGCGCCGCCATTGCCGTGCTGTTCGTCCTGCCGTGGCTGGACCGCAGCCCCGTCAAGTCGATGCGTTACAAAGGCTGGCTGAGCAAGATCTGGCTCTGGGTGTTCTGCATTTCGTTCGTGATCCTGGGCGTGCTGGGCGTACTGGCGCCGACACCGGGCCGGACGCTGTTGTCGCAGGTCTGCACATTCCTGTACTTCGCCTACTTCATTCTGATGCCTTTCTACACCAGGCTCGAGAAGACCAAACCGGTTCCGGAAAGGGTGACTGGCTGATGAAAAAACTATTTGCTGTACTGATTCTTGCTGCCATGCCAGCACTGTCCTTTGCGGCTGAACACGGTGGTCCGGAACTGGAAAAAGTCGACATCGACGTTTCCGACAAGGCGGCCATGCAGGACGGCGCTCGTACGTTCGCCAACTATTGCATGGGCTGCCACAGCGCCAAATTCCAGCGTTACGAGCGCGTGGCCGATGACTTGGGCATCCCCCACGAGCTGATGCTCGAAAAGCTTGTGTTCACTGGCGCCAAGCTGGGCGATCACATGAATATCGGCATGCAGCCTGCGGACGCCAAGTCATGGTTTGGCGCCGCGCCGCCGGACTTGACCCTGGTGGCCCGCGTGCGGGGTACCGATTGGCTCTACGGCTACCTGCGCTCGTTCTACGAAGATCCTGCGCGCCCATTGGGTTGGAACAACAAGGTCTTCCCGAACGTCGGGATGCCGAACGTACTGGTCGGCTTGCAAGGTCGCCAAGTGGTAGGCTGCAAGCAGGTCCAGATCGTCGAGGACGGCAAGAAGCAATATGATCCGCTGACCGGCACGGCTTTGACTCATGAGGCCTGCGACCAGCTGACCACCGTGCCAAACTCTGGCACTCTGACGCCTGAGCAGTTTGATGAGAAGGTCAAGAACCTGGTGACCTTCCTGGCCTACTCGGCCAACCCGGTGAAGCTGGAGCATCAGCGCATCGGTACGTATGTATTGCTGTACCTGGCGTTCTTCTTCGTATTCGCTTATCTGCTCAAGCGTGAATACTGGAAAGACGTGCATTGATAAAGCTGTAAGCCGTTGCTGTTAATCGTGCGCGCCCAAGGGCGTCTCTGAAGGTGTAACGAGCCTGGTCGGCCAGGTGGTTACGGGAGACGTCCTCTGGGCGCGCTCGTTTTTCCGTTTTTCGATAATTTCAACAAGCGAGGAGGATCGCCATGGGCGTGACCAATCGGTTGGCCTGTTACTCCGACCCCGCCGACCACTATTCCCACCGGGTACGCATCGTACTGGCCGAGAAGGGTGTCAGCGCCGAGATCATTTACGTTGAAGCGGGCCGTCAGCCGCCGAAGCTGATCGAGGTAAACCCTTACGGCAGCCTGCCAACGCTGGTCGATCGTGACCTGGCCTTGTGGGAGTCGACCGTGGTGATGGAGTACCTGGATGAGCGTTATCCGCATCCGCCTTTACTGCCGGTATACCCCGTCGCGCGTGCCAACAGTCGCTTGCTCATCCATCGCATCCAGCGTGACTGGTGCGGGTTGGTGGATCTGATCCTGGATCAGCGAACCAAGGAACCGGCACGGGTCGTGGCGCGTAAAGAACTGCGCGAAAGCCTGACGGGCGTGTCGCCGCTGTTTGTCGACAAGCCGTTTTTCCTCAGTGAGGAACAAAGTCTGGTGGATTGCTGCCTATTGCCCATACTCTGGCGTTTGCCGATCCTGGGTATCGAACTGCCGCGGCCCGCCAAGCCGCTGCTTGATTATATGGAGCGCCAATTTGCGCGTGAGGCTTTCCAGGCGAGTCTGTCTGCTGCCGAACGTGACATGCGCTAAGGCTTAGGGAGCCGCTATGAACTCCAGTCGACCTTATTTGGTCCGCGCGCTCTATGAGTGGATTGTGGACAACGATTGCACCCCGCACATGCTGGTCAATGCCGAGTATCCCTCGGTCCAGGTGCCGCAGGGTTTTGCCAATGACGGGCAGATTGTATTGAACGTATCGCCGGCCGCTGTGCGTCATCTGCACATGGATAATGATGCGGTCAGCTTCGAAGGGCGTTTTGGCGGCGTGCCGCACACGCTGTACGTGCCGATTGCCTCGATACTGGGGATTTATGCCCGGGAAAATGGCCAGGGCATGGTATTCGAGCTGGAAGTGCCGCTGGAGGGCGAAGAAGAATTCGAGGCGGACGATGATATGCCGCCACCGGATGACGAACCGCCGCGGCCTAGCGGGCGGCCGAGCTTGAAGGTGGTGAAATAACTGGCGGAAGCTGTCTGCCGGTTGTTTGAACGAATGCCTGTATCGCTGGATACGGGCATTTTTTTTGGTTTTGGTGCCTATCCGTTTTTGCGTTGAGGTCATCCACGCTGAAGATTGTCCTCGAACGATGCACAAAAAAACGGCGCTTTCCCTCCAAGGAAAAGCGCCGCTCTTGTAACTTACTTGTTCAGTCGATGTACTCGAACAACTTAACGATCTTCTGCACCCCAGACACACCCTGTACAAGGTTGGTCGCCTGCGCAGCCTCCTGCTTGGTCAGCAGCCCCAGCAGATAGACAATCCCGTTCTCGGTCACGACCTTGATACGCGACCCTGGAATGCTGGCGTCGGTCAGCATCTGCGTCTTGATCTTGGTCGTCAGCCAGGCATCGTTCTGGCGCGCCAGCAGGGAAGAGGGCTGCAAGACCTGCAATTCGTTATGCACGGTCTTGACCCGCTGCACGGCGCTGGCCTCCTGCTCGGCCTTGGCCTTGAGGTCGGCCCGTGGCGTCTGGCCGGCCAGCAGCACGACGCCGTTGAAGCTGGTGACGACGATGTGCGAATTGTTGTCCAGGTCCGGGTCGGCCTTGGCGATGTTCACGCCGACTTTGGTTTCGATCAGGGAGTCATCGATCTTGCTGCCGAAGGTGCGGGTGCCGCGGTCATCTTCGATCGGCTTTTCCCGGCTGGCGTTAACCACCGATGTGCAGCCGCTGATGCCGAGGCACAGGGTCAGGGCCAGAAGGCCTAGGCGATTAGGGGTCATTCTTCACTCCCGAACAGTTGGCTGTCGATCAAGTCGCAAAGGCAATGGATCGCCAGCAGGTGGACTTCCTGAATACGTGCGGTGACATTGGCCGGTACGCGAATCTCGACGTCTTCGGGCAAGAGCAAGGATGCCATGCCGCCGCCGTCGCGACCGGTCAATGCTACGACAATCATTTCGCGATCATGTGCGGCCTGGATCGCTTGAATAATATTGGCCGAGTTGCCGCTGGTGGAGATCGCCAGAAGCACATCGCCGGGTTGGCCGAGGGCGCGGATCTGCTTGGAGAACACTTCGTTGTAGCTGTAATCGTTGGCGATCGAGGTGATCGTCGAGCTGTCGGTCGTTAATGCGATGGCCGGCAGGCTCGGGCGTTCGCGTTCGAAGCGGTTGAGCAGCTCCGATGAGAAGTGCTGGGCATCGCCGGCCGAACCGCCGTTGCCACACGAGAGCATCTTGCCTTCGTTGAGCAAGGCGTTGACCATCACTTGGCTGGCTTGCTCGATGTGCGGTGCAAGTACGTCCATCGCCTGTTGCTTGGTGTCGATACTGGCCTGAAAAAGCTGGCGGATTCGCGATTGCATGTCCATCTGTGTGACCTTAAGTAGCGCGACTTATCGGCACAAGCATGTGCGGCGCGCAAAGCAAAGAGCAAAAAAGTTGAATGAAGGTGTCCGGCCAGGCTGGGCGTTCAACTGTCGAAGGCGTTCTGCAGCCAGTTCAACTGGTCGGCGTTGCTGTCGATGGCGACCACGTCGAAGCGGCAGGGGTAATCGGCCCAGCGAGACTCGCGTTGCAGAAAGTACTGCGCGGCGAAAATCAGTTTCTGGCGCTTGCGCTCGTCGATGCTCTCGATCGCGCCGCCCCATTGGGTATTTTTTCTGTAGCGGACTTCGACGAATACTACTGTATCGCCGTCAAGCATGACCAGATCCAGCTCGCCGCGTTTACACAACCAGTTCTGTGCCAGCAGGCGCAGACCTTGTTGTTGCAGATGCGCGAGGGCTTGGCCCTCGGCATCCTTTCCGCTTTGCAAGTGTGATCGGTCAAGCATCAGCGCTGGGTGTCCGGCAGGCGCTGCACCTGGCCATTGATGAACTGGGCCCACGGCAATTGACGTTGCACGCGTTGGGTTGGCGAGATCGCCAGGCTGCCTGACAGGCCTTCGATGCGGCTGTCCGGAAGTGCCTTGAGCTGGCCCAGGCGTGGAGCGAGGCGATAGGCGTCGGCACCCATCGCATACAGTCGGCCCAGGCTGCCACCGGCCTGTGGCCATTGTGCAGTGACCTGTTGACGCAGTGGGTCGTTAGCGTCGAGCAGCCATGGCGTTTCACAGAAACGCACGCCATTCATGTCGTTGTACTGGTTCTGGTCGCCGCTGACGCTGAACACCGAAGACGTCGCATAGACCGGCACGTCGCCGGCGTACTGGAAGTTCAGGGTCGGCTTGATCTGCTGGGCCTGCTGCGGAGTGGATGCCAGGAAAATGAACTCGATGTCCTGGCGACGCGAAGGCTGGGCCGCTACTGCGGTGCCCACCGTGCTTTGCAGGCTCTTGGCGCGACCTTCGCTCTGGCGCAACTGGAACATGTCGGCGATCTGCTGGGCCAGTTGCACAGGCTGGTCGACACGCTCGATCGCAACGATGGTGCCGCCATTGGCCTGCCAGTCCTGGCTGAAGGCTTTCAATACACGATCGCCCCATTCGCCTTTCGGTACCATGGCGGCGGCGCGATGCAGGCCGTCGGCGCGAGCACGACGGGATACTTCGCGGGCTTCATCTTCCGGGGCCAAGCCGAACTGGAAGAGTTGGGGTGGGCCCTGTTCGCCCTCGCTGTAGTTCAATGCCAGGGTGGTAATCGGCAATTGCGGGCGAAGGCTGATCTGCTTGACCAGTGGTTTTTCCAGCGGGCCGACCACCAGTTGTACCCCGTCGGCCTGGGCCTTGCGGTAGAACTCGTCCATGGAAGTCAGGCTGGCGCTGTCATAGACCTGAATGCTTGGCGGCTTCTGTCCAGCCTGTTGGGCCTGGTAGTGCGCAGCCATGAACCCTTCGCGCAGGGCTTTGGCAACCGAGGCCAGCGGGCCGTTCTGCGGCAGCAGCAAGGCGATCTTGCTCAGCGGCTGGCTTGCCAGCTCCTTGAGCTTGACCAGTGGCGTCGGCAGTTGAAGCGCGGCTGGGTGTTTCGGGTTTTGTTCGCGCCAGCTGTCGATGGCGGCCTGTTGTTGCTCCAGGGTGCCGGCGGTTTTCACCGCCTTGGCCAGGCTCAACCAGCCACCGAGGTCGTCGGTGGTGGTCGGTTGCAGTTGATCGGTAGGCAGCGAAGCGATCAGCGACCAGATCGCCTCGTGGTTTTTCGCCGCGGCTTCGCCTTCCAGCAACGGCGCGATAAAGATCCGCTCCTTGGCGGCCGCCAGGGTCTGGCCATCGGCTTCTAGGGCGCGAGCACGCACGGTGCCGGTGCGCACTTGCTGTTCCACCGGCATTTCGCCCAGGTGCTGCAGGCTTGGATGGCCCAGGGACGTCAGCGCTGCCTTGGGCTGGTTGCGGGTCATCGCCAGTTCGGCTGACAGCGTGCTGGCGAAAATCTGCTGGCCGGGCTTGAGTTGCTCCAGCGGCACTTGTTGCAGGATCTGTGCGGACTGGCCGGCATTGCCCTGGCGGTAGGCCAGGTCCGCGGCGCTCAGGCGCAGCAGGGCGGCTTTTTCCGGGTTTTTGCTTTGGGTGGCCTGTTCGAGCAATTGCTCGATACTGGCATCCGGGGTCCGTGGGAGTTCGCCAAGGCTGGACGAAGGCGAACTGGCGCAAGCCGCCAGGAGGGCAGCGAGGCAGAGGGCGGAGAGCAGCCGCAGGCAAGCGATCATGTAAGTGTTCCTGATACGAGATCAAATTAGCGTCGAATTGTACCCAAGCAGCGGCTGGGGCGCGATGTTAGTGGTGTGAATCGATCAATTTAGGTATTTCAAAGAGTGCGGCGCAGCATAAATCCGAGGGTGTCGATTCCCCGTGGCGAGGGAGCTTGCTCCCGCTGGGCCGCGCAGTGGCCCCAAAACCATTCAACACGGTACATCAGAATGTGGCTGTCAGATTTTTACGGCTGCTGCGCAGCCGAGCGGGAGCAAGCTCCCTCGCCACAAGTGCTAATGTGACCGGCCGAGAATGGCGGCACACGCTACAATGGCGGTTTTTACCCTCATGAGGTGTCCGTTTTGACTGCTCCAGGTGCTTCGAATTCCGCTGCTGGCTCGCTTTTCGTGGTGGCGACGCCTATTGGCAACCTGGACGATATCAGCGCCCGTGCGCTGAAGATCCTGAAGGACGTCGCCCTTATCGCCGCTGAAGATACCCGTCACTCCCAGCGCTTGCTGCAGCATTTCGGCATTTCCACGCCGCTGGCGGCGTGTCATGAACATAACGAGCGGGACGAGGGCAGTCGTTTTATCACCCGGCTGCTGGCGGGCGATAACGTGGCGCTGATTTCCGATGCCGGCACGCCGCTGATTTCCGATCCGGGTTATCACCTGGTGCGCCAGGCTCGTGCTGCTGGCATCAATGTGGTGCCTGTACCCGGGGCGTGTGCGTTGATCGCGGCGCTGTCGGCGGCCGGCTTGCCGTCGGATCGATTTATCTTCGAGGGTTTTCTGCCAGCCAAGGCGGTGGGACGACGAGCGCGCCTGGAAGCTATAAAGGAAGAGCCGCGCACATTGATCTTTTATGAAGCGCCGCACCGTATCCTTGAATGCCTCCAGGATATGGAGCTGGTGTTTGGTCCCGAGCGCCAGGCGTTGCTGGCGCGGGAGCTGACGAAAACCTTCGAGACGCTCAAGGGGCTGCCCTTGGCGCAATTGCGAGGTTTCGTCGAAAGCGACAGCAACCAACAGCGCGGTGAATGCGTTGTACTGGTGGCCGGTTGGACGCCGCCGGAAAGCGAAGACGCCGTAAGTGGCGAAGCGATGCGCGTCCTGGACTTGCTGCTGGAGGAAATGCCACTGAAACGTGCGGCGGCCCTCGCCGCGCAGATCACCGGCGAACGCAAGAATGTGCTGTATCAGGTCGCGCTGCAAAAGCAGAAGGACCAATGAAACCGCCATGCCCGGCTGGCTGCGGGCTTTTAGCGCTTGTTCTTGAGGCGCTGTACCGTTAACCTTCGCGGCGGAGAGTCGATCGGACAGTCGCTGCCCTCTATGAAAATTAGGGGGGGGAGGAAAGTCCGGGCTCCATAGGGCGAAGTGCCAGGTAATGCCTGGGAGGCGTGAGCCTACGGAAAGTGCCACAGAAAATAACCGCCTAAGCGTTTCGGCGCCGGTAAGGGTGAAAAGGTGCGGTAAGAGCGCACCGCACGGCTGGCAACAGTTCGTGGCTAGGTAAACCCCACTTGGAGCAAGACCAAATAGGGTCCCAAGGCGTGGCCCGCGCTGGGACCGGGTAGGTTGCTAAAGATGTCCAGTGATGGCCATCGTAGACGAATGACTGTTCAAGACAGAACCCGGCTTACAGATCGACTCTCCACCTTTTTCCCTCCCTGCCGGAATCGCTGGCAGACGCAGTTCCTAATACCAAAAAAATCTTACTCTTAACAAATCACTTTAACTTGTGCGCGCAGTCCCCTGTACTGCCTCAGGTTGGAGCGAAATTTCCTACGTCAGTTTCTTGTTGCCCCTCCTGAAACGCTCCTAAATCTCCGATCTATAAGGCTTTTCCTTCATTCCGCGCCTTGACGGTGCGGTGGGCGCATTCCTATAGTGTGCGCAAGTGGCGGAAAGTGGCATGAAGTGGGTTTTTTTGAAGGTAAAACGCCAAAAAGTGGAGAAACGCTGACGTGTTTCGCGGAGCTAACGCAATCAGTCTCGATGCAAAAGGCCGGCTCGCCATGCCCAGCCGGTATCGTGACGAGCTCGTTTCGCGAAGTTCGGGGCAGTTGATCGTCACGATCGACGCCGTTGACCCATGTTTGTGCGTCTACCCGCTGGATGAGTGGGAAATCATCGAAACCAAACTGCGCGCACTGCCTTCGCTACGTGAAGAAAACCGTCGTTTGCAGCGCTTGTTGATCGGTAATGCCGTTGATCTTGAGCTCGACGGCAGTGGTCGTTTCCTGGTCCCGCCGCGCCTGCGCGAATACGCCAAGCTGGACAAGCGCGCGATGCTGGTGGGCCAGCTGAACAAGTTCCAACTGTGGGACGAAGATGCCTGGAATGCGGTTTCTGCCGCCGACCTTGCTGCTATTCAACAACCGGGCGCCATGCCTGATGAACTGCGTGATTTGATCCTGTGACTATTGATAGCGGCTTTAACCACATCACCGTACTGCTTGACGAAGCCGTCGAGGCTCTCGCCGTACGTCCTGATGGGTGCTATCTGGATGGCACGTTCGGGCGTGGCGGGCACAGCCGATTGATCCTCAGCCAGTTGGGGCCTGATGGCCGGTTGCTGGGGTTCGACAAGGATCCTCAAGCGATTGCCACCGGGCAAGCGCTGGCGGCCGAAGACGGCCGCTTTGTCGTTGTGCAGCGCAGCTTTGCCGAGTTGGGTTCGGAAGTTGCCCAGCGTGGTTTGGCTGGCAAGATCAGCGGCGTGCTGCTGGACCTCGGCGTGTCCTCGCCGCAACTGGACGACCCGGAACGTGGCTTCAGTTTCCTCAATGACGGCCCGCTGGACATGCGCATGGATCCGTCCCGCGGCATCAGTGCCGCTGAGTTCGTCAACACCGCGCCCGTCGAAGAAATCGCCCGTGTCTTCAAGGAATACGGCGAGGAACGCTTTTCCGGCCGCATGGCGCGAGCCGTGGTCGAGCGTCGCGAGACCAAGCCATTCGAGCGCACCGGTGACCTGGCCGAAGTGCTGAAGGTTGCCAACCCTGCGTGGGAGAAGGGCAAGAATCCAGCGACTCGCGCCTTCCAGGGCCTGCGTATCCATGTCAATAATGAGTTGGGTGATCTTGAGGCTGGCCTCGAGGCCGCCCTTGAGGCGCTGGAGATCGGTGGCCGGTTGGTGGTGATCAGCTTCCACTCCCTGGAAGACCGCATCGTCAAGCTGTTCATGCGCAAACTCACCAAAGGCGAAGCCGACAACCTGCCGCGCAACCTCCCGGTGCGTTTCGAGGCTTTCGTACCGAAAATCAAGATCCATGGCAAAGCGCAGTTCGCCTCCGAGGCCGAACTCAAGGCCAACCCGCGTGCCCGTAGTGCTGTCATGCGTGTCGCGGAGAAGCTGCGGTGAGCAAGCTCTTCGCCAAGCCCCTGCCGGGCGGCAGCTTTTTCATGCTGCTGCTGTTCATCGGCGTGCTCGTCTCGGCCATCGCCGTGTCTTACAGCGCGCACTGGAACCGCCAGTTGCTCAACACCCTTTATAACGAACTGAGCGTGCGCGACAAGGCGCAGGCTGAGTGGGGCCGGCTGATCCTGGAGCAGAGCACCTGGACCGCCCATAGTCGTATTGAGGTATTGGCCACCGAACAACTGAAGATGCGCATCCCCGGCGCCGCCGAAGTGCAGATGGTGGCGCCATGATGAAGCTCGAAGGGGCACTGTTCCCGTGGCGGTTCCGTCTGGTCCTGGGCTTGCTCGGGATCATGGTCGCAGCGATCGCGTGGCGCATCATCGACCTGCAAGTCGTCGACCGCGACTTCCTCAAGGAGCAGGGCGATGCCCGCAGCGTGCGTCATATTCCGATCCCGGCCCACCGTGGCCTGATCACTGACCGCAACGGTGAACCCCTGGCCGTGAGCACCCCGGTGACCACTCTGTGGGCCAACGCCAAGGAAATGCAGCAGGCCAAGGAAAAGTGGCCGGCGTTGGCCGCCGCCCTCGGCCAGGATCCCAAGGCTTTGGCCGAGCGCCTTGAAGCCCAGGCCAATAAAGAATTCATCTACCTGGTGCGCGGGTTGACGCCCGAGCAAGGCCAGAGTGTGCTCGATTTGAAAGTACCTGGTGTCTATGGCATCGAAGAGTTCCGGCGTTTCTACCCGGCCGGAGAAGTCACCGCCCACATGGTCGGGTTTACCGACATCGATGACCGGGGCCGAGAAGGTGTCGAACTGGCCTATGACGAATGGCTGGCCGGGGTTGCCGGCAAGCGCCAGGTCATCAAGGATCGGCGCGGCAGGCTGATCAAGGATGTCCAAGTCACTAAAAACGCCAAGGCCGGTAAGCCCTTGGCGTTGTCCATTGACCTGCGCCTGCAATACCTGGCCAACCGCGAGCTGCGCAATGCCATCGTCGAGAACGGCGCCAAGGCCGGCAGCCTGGTGATCATGGACGTCAAGACCGGCGAGATCCTCGCCATGGTCAACCAGCCGACCTACAACCCGAACAACCGCCGTAACCTGCAACCGGCGATGATGCGTAACCGCGCAATGATCGACGTCTTCGAGCCGGGTTCGACCATGAAGGCCGTGTCCATGGCCGCCGCCCTGGAAACCGGGCGCTGGAAACCGGGTGACACCGTCGAGGTGTATCCGGGGACGTTGCAGATCGGCAAATACACCATTCGCGACGTGTCCAAGACTGAAGGCCCTGTGCTCGACCTGACCGGCATCCTGATCAATTCCAGTAACGTGGGCATGAGCAAGATCGCCTTCGATATCGGTGGCGAGGCGATCTATCGCCTGGCCCAGAAAATCGGCCTCGGCCAGGACACCGGCCTGGGCTTCCCGGGCGAGCGCGTCGGCAACCTGCCCAACTACCGTGAATGGCGCAAGGCCGAAACCGCCACGTTGTCCTATGGCTATGGTGTTTCGGTGACGGCGATCCAGCTTGTCCACGCCTTCTCGGCGCTGGCCAACAATGGGCGGATCGCACCGCTGACCCTGGTCAAGACCGACAAGGCGCCGCAAACCACCCAAGTGATTCCGGAAGACGTCGCCAAGACGATGCAAGGCATGCTGCAACAGGTGATCGAGGCGCCGCGTGGTGTCTATCGTGCCCAAGTGCCCGCCTACCATGTTGCCGGCAAGTCGGGTACGGCGCGCAAGACGTCCGTGGGTACCAAGGGCTATGCCGAGAATTCCTACCGTTCGCTGTTCGCCGGCTTCGGTCCGATGAGCGACCCGCGCTACGCCATCGTGGTGGTTATCGACGAACCGAGCAAGGCAGGCTACTTCGGTGGCCTGGTCTCTGCGCCGGTGTTCAGCAAAGTGATGTCCGGCACCCTGCGCCTGATGAACATTACTCCGGATAATCTGCCGCCGACCCAGCAGGCGAGTACCGCCCCGGTCGTTCCCTTGAAAGCCGACGGAGGGCGTGGCTGATGTCCCTGAGCCTGAACAAGATTTTTGCCCATGCCGGTCATGACCTGCTGATTCGTGAGCTGGCGCTGGACAGTCGCGACGTGCGCGCCGGGGACCTGTTCCTGGCGGTGCCGGGCGCCCGTGTTGATGGCCGCGACCATATCGCTGATGCCTTGAAACGCGGTGCGGCTGCCGTGGCCTATGAAGTGAACGGCGCGACCGTGCTGCCGATCACCGATGTCCCGCTGATTCCGGTCAAGGGCCTGGTGGCGCAGTTGTCGGATATCGCCGGGCGTTTTTATGGCGAGCCGAGCCGTCACCTGAACCTGATCGGCGTGACCGGTACCAACGGCAAGACCAGCGTGACGCAACTGGTGGCACAGGCGCTCGACTTGCTCGGGCAGCATTGTGGCATCGTGGGGACGCTGGGCAATGGTTTCCACGGGGCGCTGAAAAGCGGGCTGCACACCACGCCAAACCCGATCGCCGTGCAGGCGACCCTGGCCGACCTGAAGAAGGCTGGCGCCAAGGCCGTCGCGATGGAGGTTTCCTCCCATGGCCTCGATCAAGGTCGCGTCACCGCGTTGGCCTTCGACGTTGCCGTGCTCACCAACCTGTCCCGCGATCACCTGGACTACCACGGCACGATGCAGGCCTACGGCGAGGCCAAGGCCAAGCTGTTTGCCTGGAACAACCTGAAATGCCGGGTTATCAATGTCGATGACGAATTCGGCCGCCAGCTGGCCGCCGAGAGTCGCGAGTCGCGGTTGATCACCTACAGCCTCGAAGATGCCGGTGCCTACCTTTATGTACGCCAGGCACAGTTCGACGACGAAGGCGTTCGTGCCACGTTGGTCACGCCCCAGGGCGAACACCATCTGCGCAGCACGTTGCTGGGCCGCTTCAACCTGAGCAATGTATTGGCCGCCATCGGGGCCTTGCTCGGGCTGGACTACGCGCTGGATGAAATTCTCAAGGTATTGCCAAAACTCGAGGGCCCGGCCGGGCGCATGCAGCGCTTGGGCGGAGGCACCCAGCCACTGGTGGTGGTCGATTACGCCCATACGCCAGACGCGCTGGAGAAAGTCCTCACGGCGCTGCGTCCTCACGCCAAGGGTCGGCTGCTGTGCCTGTTCGGCTGTGGCGGCGACCGTGACCGTGGCAAACGTCCGCTGATGGCGCAAGTCGTGGAGCGGCTGGCCGATGGAGTACTCGTCACTGACGATAACCCGCGCAGCGAAGACCCCTCGCGGATCTTCGACGATATTCGCGCCGGTTTCTCGGGGCAGGATAACGTCACTTTCGTGGCCGGACGCGGCCAGGCCATTGCGCAATTGATTGCCAGTGCTTCGGCGGATGACGTCATCGTCCTGGCCGGCAAGGGCCACGAGGACTATCAGGAAATCAACGGCGAACGCCATGCGTTCTCCGACTTGGTGGAAGCCGATCACGCCCTGACCGCATGGGAGGTGGCCCATGCTTAAGGCCTTGAAACTCAGCGAGCTGACCAACGCCCTGAATGCGCGCCTGATCGCGGCGGACGCCACGTTCAACGGCGTCAGCATCGACAGCCGGGCGATTGCGCCGGGCCAATTGTTTGTCGCCCTGGCCGGGCCGCGTTTCGACGGCCACGATTATCTGAACGAAGTGGCTGGCAAAGGCGCGGTCGCGGCGTTGGTCGAGCGCGAAGTCACCAACAGCACGCTGCCGCAACTGCTGGTCAGCGACACCCGCCAGGCCCTGGGCCAGCTCGGCGCGTTGAATCGCGCGGCGTTCACCAACCCGGTCGCAGCCATCACCGGCTCCAGCGGCAAGACCACGGTCAAGGAAATGCTCGCCAGCATCCTGCGCACGCGCGGCCCGGTATTGGCGACCCGTGGCAACCTGAACAACGACCTCGGTGTACCGCTGACGCTGCTTGAGCTGGCGCCGGAGCACAGCGCCGCCGTCATTGAACTCGGTGCTTCGCGGCTCGGCGAGATTGCCTACACCGTCGGCATGACCAAGCCCCACGTGGCGGTGCTCAACAACGCCGGGACCGCCCACGTGGGTGAGTTCGGCGGCCCGGAAAAGATCGTCGAGGCCAAGGGCGAGATCATCGAGGGGTTGGCTGCCGATGGCGTCGCCGTGCTGAATCTCGACGACAAGGCCTTCGAAATCTGGAAAACCCGGGCGGGCGAGCGCAAGGTGCTGACCTTTGCCTTGAGCAACCTTGCCGCGAACTTCTACGCCAGCGACCTGGACCGCGATGCTCGCGGATGCCCGGCCTTCAACCTCCACAGCCCCGACGGGGCCGAGCGCGTGCAGTTGAACCTGCTCGGCACCCATAACGTTGCCAACGCCCTGGCCGCCGCCGCCGCCGCCCATGCCCTGGGTGTTTCGTTGCCAGGCATCGCCGCGGGATTGAACGCGGTGCAACCGGTCAAGGGACGCACCGTCGCCCAACTGGCGAGCAACGGCATGCGCGTCATCGATGACACCTACAACGCTAACCCGACGTCGATGTGCGCGGCCGTGGACATCCTTGCCGGTTTCTCCGGCCGCACCGTGCTGGTGCTCGGCGATATCGGCGAATTGGGTGAGTGGGCGCAGCAAGGCCACCATGATGTCGGCGCGTATGCCCGCGGCAAGGTCGATGCGTTGTACGCCGTTGGCCCGATGATGGCCCATGCGGTATCGGCGTTTGGCGAGCATGCACAGCATTTCACCACCCAGGCCGAGTTGATCCAGGCCCTGGATGCCGAGCAAGACCCGAACACCACCTTATTGATCAAGGGCTCACGCAGTGCGGCGATGGAAAACATCGTTGCGGCTTTGTGCGGCACCCGTATGGAGAAACATTAATGCTGCTGCTGCTAGCGGAGTACCTGCAACAGTTCCACAAAGGCTTCGCGGTCTTCCAGTACCTGACCCTGCGCGGGATCCTGGGTGTGCTGACCGCGCTGTCGTTGTCGCTGTTCCTGGGCCCGTGGATGATCCGCACCTTGCAGAACCTGCAGATCGGCCAGTCGGTCCGCAACGACGGTCCGCAATCGCACCTGTCCAAGTCCGGTACCCCGACCATGGGCGGCGCGTTGATTCTCTCGTCCATCGGCATCAGCACCTTGCTCTGGGCTGACCTTGCGAACCGCTATGTCTGGGTCGTGTTGCTGGTGACCCTGTTCTTCGGCGCCATCGGCTGGGTAGACGACTACCGCAAGGTCATCGAGAAGAATTCCCGTGGGCTGCCCAGCCGATGGAAATATTTCTGGCAGTCGGTGTTCGGCCTCGGCGCGGCGATCTTCCTTTATATGACTGCCGCTTCGCCGGTGGAAACCACCCTGATCCTGCCAATGCTCAAGGACTACAGCATTCCGCTGGGCGCTGGCTTCATCGTGCTGACCTACCTGGTCATCGTTGGATCGAGCAACGCGGTCAACCTCACCGATGGCCTCGACGGCCTGGCGATCATGCCGACGGTCATGGTTGGCGGCGCGCTGGGGATCTTCTGCTACCTGTCGGGCAACGTGAAATTCGCCGAATACCTGCTGATCCCTTATGTACCGGGCGCGGGCGAGCTGATCGTGTTCTGCGGCGCGCTGATCGGTGCCGGCCTCGGTTTCCTTTGGTTCAACACCTACCCGGCGCAAGTCTTCATGGGTGACGTCGGCGCGTTGGCGCTGGGCGCGGCCCTGGGCACCATTGCCGTCATCGTTCGCCAGGAAATCGTCCTGTTCATCATGGGCGGTGTGTTCGTGATGGAGACCCTGTCAGTCGTCATTCAGGTTGCTTCCTTTAAATTGACCGGCCGCCGCGTATTCCGCATGGCGCCGATCCACCACCACTTTGAACTCAAGGGCTGGCCCGAGCCGCGCGTGATCGTCCGTTTCTGGATCATCACCGTGATTCTGGTGCTGATCGGCCTTGCCACCCTGAAGCTGAGGTAGAACGAGTGTCCCTGATCGCTTCTGACCACTTCCGCATCGTTGTCGGCCTCGGCAAGAGCGGCATGTCCCTGGTTCGCTTCCTGGCGAACCGGGGCGTGTCGTTTGCCGTGGCCGATACGCGGGAAAATCCGCCTGAGCTGGCCACGCTGCGCCGTGACTATCCGCAGGTGGACGTGCGTTGTGGCGAGCTGGACGTCGAGTTCCTGTGCCGCGCCGATGAGCTCTACGTGAGCCCCGGCCTGGCCCTGGCGACTCCGGCGCTGCAGGCTGCGGCTGCCCGAGGCGTGAAACTGTCCGGCGACATCGAGCTGTTCGCCCGCAACGCGAAGGCGCCGATTGTCGCCATCACCGGCTCCAACGCGAAAAGCACCGTGACCACTCTGGTCGGTGAAATGGCCGCGGCGGCCGGCAAGCGCGTCGCCGTGGGCGGCAACCTGGGGACCCCGGCCCTGGACCTGCTCGGCGATGACATCGAGCTGTATGTCATGGAACTGTCGAGCTTCCAGCTTGAGACCACCGACCATCTCGGCGCCGAAGTGGCGACGGTGCTCAACATCAGCGAAGACCACATGGACCGCTACAGCGGCCTGCCGGCGTATCACCTGGCCAAGCACCGGGTTTTCCGTGGCGCCCGCCAGGTCGTGTTCAACCGCCAGGACGCGTTGACCCGTCCGCTGATGGGTGAAGGGCTGCCTTGCTGGACCTTCGGCTTGGGGGTTCCGGA
Source organism: Pseudomonas sp. E102 (assembly GCF_052660185.1). Lineage (NCBI taxonomy): Bacteria > Pseudomonadati > Pseudomonadota > Gammaproteobacteria > Pseudomonadales > Pseudomonadaceae > Pseudomonas > Pseudomonas sp. E102. The sequence continues at coordinate 3,833,985 of NZ_CP084025.1, read as the reverse complement.
TTTCAAAGGCTTCGGCTTGCGTGAAGAGAACGGCGAAAAATACCTCGCTTTCCAATTCCAGAACCTGATGCCAGTGCGTGAGTTGAAAATCCGCGGCGCCCACAACCAGGCCAATGCCCTTGCGGCGTTGGCCCTGGGCCACGCGGTCGGTCTGCCGTTCGACGCCATGCTCTCGGCCTTGCGCCAGTTCGCAGGGCTGGAACACCGCTGCCAATGGGTGCGCGATCTGGATGGCGTGGCCTGGTACAACGATTCCAAGGCCACCAATGTCGGTGCCGCGCTGGCGGCCATCGAAGGCCTGGGCGCGGACATCGACGGCAAGCTCGTGCTGGTCGCCGGCGGTGACGGCAAGGGCGCCGACTTCAAGGACCTGCGCGGCCCCGTGGCCGCCAATTGCCGTGCCGTGGTGCTGATGGGCCGCGACCGCGAACTGATCGCCCAGGCGTTGGGCGATGCGGTGCCGCTGGTTCGTGTCGCTTCGCTGGATGAGGCGGTGCAGCAATGCCGCGCCCTCGCGCAAGCGGGCGATGCCGTCCTGTTGTCGCCGGCCTGCGCCAGTTTCGACATGTTCAAGAACTACGAAGAGCGCGGGCGCCTGTTCGCCCAGGCCGTGGAGGACTTGGCATGAGCTTGCTGAACATCATCAAGCCGTACCCGTCGCCGCTGATCACCGGCCGTGGCATCGACCTCGATTTCCCGATGCTCGCCGGTTGCCTGGCATTGCTCGGCCTGGGCCTGGTGATGATCACCTCTGCGTCGTCGGAAGTGGCTGCCGTTCAGTCGGGCAACACGCTTTACCACATGATCCGCCATCTGATTTACCTGGTGATCGGCCTGGGTGCCTGCATCGTGACCATGATGGTGCCGATCGCCACTTGGCAACGCCTGGGCTGGATGATGCTGTTGGGGGCCTTCGGCCTGCTGGTCATGGTGTTGGTGCCGGGCATCGGCCGCGAGGTCAACGGCTCGATGCGCTGGATCGGCTTCAGTTTTTTCAACGTCCAGCCTTCGGAAATCGCCAAGGTCTTCGTGGTGATTTTCCTTGCCGGTTACCTGGTGCGTCGCCAGAAGGAAGTGCGCGAAAGCTGGATGGGCTTCTTCAAGCCATTCATCGTGTTGCTGCCCATGGCGGGCCTGTTGCTGATGGAGCCGGACTTCGGCGCCACGGTAGTGATGATGGGCGCGGCTGCGGCGATGCTGTTTCTCGGTGGGGTCGGGCTGTTCCGCTTCATCCTGATGGTTGCGCTGGCCGTGGCGGCGGTGACCGTGCTGGTGCAGGCACAACCGTATCGAATGGCGCGCCTGATCACGTTTACCGATCCGTGGGCCGACCAGTTCGGTTCCGGCTATCAATTGACCCAGGCCTTGATCGCCTTCGGCCGTGGCGAGTGGCTGGGCGTGGGCTTGGGCAACAGTGTGCAGAAGCAGTTCTATCTGCCGGAAGCGCATACCGACTTCGTGTTTTCGGTACTGGCCGAAGAACTCGGCGTCGTGGGCTCCTTGTGCACCGTTGCCCTGTTCGTGTTCGTCTGCGTGCGCGGCATGTACATCGGCTTGTGGGCCGAGAAGGCCAAGCAGTTCTTCGCCGCGTATGTGGCGTATGGCCTGTCGTTCCTGTGGATCGGCCAGTTCCTGATCAACATCGGCGTGAACGTCGGCCTGTTGCCGACCAAGGGCCTGACGCTGCCGTTCCTCAGTTATGGCGGCAGCTCCCTGGTGATCTGCTGTGCCTGTCTTGGCCTGTTGCTGCGCATCGAATGGGAGAGCCGAACCCACTTGGGCAGCGAAGAGATGGAATTCCAGGAGAGCGACTTCGCCGAGGAGCCGACTCATGGGCGCTAACGTGCTGATCATGGCGGGCGGTACCGGCGGGCATGTGTTCCCGGCGCTGGCCTGTGCCCGGGAGTTCCAGGCGCGCGGCTACACCGTGCATTGGCTGGGTACGCCACGGGGCATCGAGAATGAGTTGGTGCCCGCCGCCGGCCTGGAGCTGCACCGGATCAATGCCAGCGGCCTGCGGGGCAAAGGCAAGCTGTCGCTGCTCAAGGCGCCGCTGATGCTGCTCAAGTCGGTCTGGCAGGCGCGGGCGATCATTCGTCGGCTGCGGCCGGTGTGCGTGGTCGGTTTCGGTGGCTATGTGACCGGTCCCGGCGGTGTTGCGGCAAAACTGGCCGGTGTGCCGGTGATCGTCCACGAGCAGAACGCCGTGGCCGGTACCGCCAATCGGTTATTGGTGCCGTTGGCCGCCCGGGTGTGTGAAGCCTTCCCGGACACCTTTACCCTGTCGGGCAGCCGTCGCACCACGGGTAATCCCGTGCGTACGGAGCTGTTCCTCGCTGCACCGCGCCCGGCCCTGGCCGGACGCAAGGCGCGTTTGCTGGTCCTGGGCGGAAGCCTGGGGGCCGAACCGTTGAACAAGCTGCTACCCGAAGCCCTGTCGCAGGTTGCCCCCGAACTGCGGCCGGAAGTGTTTCACCAGGCCGGCAAAAACCACGATGAAGTGACTGCCGAACGCTATCGCGCCGCTGGCGTCGAGGCGCAAGTGCAGCCCTTCATCAAAGACATGGCCCAGGCCTATGGCTGGGCCGACCTGGTGGTCTGTCGCGCAGGCGCGCTGACCATCAGTGAACTGGCTGCCGCCGGTCTGCCCTCGATGCTGGTGCCTTTGCCCCATGCCATCGACGATCACCAGACTCGCAACGCCGATTATTTGGCCCGTGAAGGCGCTGCCTTCCTGATGCCGCAAAGAACGACTGGCGCCGCGGATCTTGCCGCGCGCCTGACAGAGGTCTTGATGCAGCCGCAAACACTCGAAGACATGGCTCGCGCCGCGCGCCGCCTGGCCAAACCCGATGCCACGGCCCAAGTGGTCGACACCTGCCTGGAGGTGGCCCATGGTTGAGAATCGCAAAGCCATGCCACAACCGGAAATGCGCCGCATCCGTCGCATCCACTTCGTCGGTATCGGCGGCGTGGGCATGTGCGGGATCGCCGAGGTGTTGCTGAACCTGGGTTACCAGGTCTCGGGTTCCGACCTGAAGGCTTCCCCGGTCACCGAACGCCTGGAATCGTTCGGTGCGCAGATCTTTATCGGCCACCGTGCCGAGAACGCCGCCAATGCCGACGTGCTGGTGGTGTCCAGCGCCGTGAACACCTCCAACCCGGAGGTTGCCACCGCCCTGGAACGTCGTATTCCCGTGGTGCCACGGGCCGAGATGCTGGCCGAGCTGATGCGTTATCGCCACGGCATCGCCGTCGCCGGCACCCACGGCAAGACCACCACCACCAGCCTGATCGCCTCGGTGTTCGCCGCCGGTGGCCTGGACCCGACCTTTGTGATCGGTGGTCGCCTGAATGCCGCGGGCACCAATGCCCAGCTGGGCACCAGCCGCTACCTGATCGCCGAAGCCGACGAGAGCGATGCGAGTTTCCTGCACCTGCAACCGCTGGTGGCCGTGGTGACCAACATCGACGCCGACCACATGGCGACCTACGACGGCGACTTCAACAAGCTGAAGAAAACCTTCGTCGAGTTCCTCCACAACCTGCCGTTCTATGGTTTGGCCGTGGTGTGCCTGGACGACCCGGTGGTTCGTGAAATCCTGCCACTGATCAAGCGCCCAACCGTGACCTACGGCTTTGGGGAAGAAGCCGATGTGCGCGCCATCAATGTGCGCCAGAAGGGCATGCAGACCTTCTTCACCGTGTTGCGTCCCGACCGCGAGCCGTTGGACGTCTCGGTGAACATGCCCGGCAACCACAACGTGCTCAATGCCTTGGCCACCATCTGCATAGCCACCGACGAAGGCGTCAGCGACGAAGCCATCGTCCAGGGCTTGTCGGGCTTCCAGGGCGTGGGCCGACGTTTTCAGGTCTACGGCGAGCTGCCGGTGGACGGCGGTAACGTGATGCTGGTGGACGATTACGGCCACCACCCGACCGAAGTCGCGGCGGTGATCAAGGCCGTGCGCGGTGGCTGGCCGGAGCGGCGTCTGGTGATGGTCTATCAACCGCACCGGTACAGCCGCACCCGCGACCTGTACGACGATTTTGTCCAGGTCCTGGCCGATGCCAACGTGCTGCTGTTGATGGAAGTCTATCCGGCGGGCGAAGAGCCGATCCCCGGCGCCGACAGCCGCCAGCTGTGCCACAGCATCCGCCAGCGTGGCCAGTTGGACCCGATCTACATCGACCGTGGCGTCGACCTCGCGCCGCTGGTCAAGCCATTGCTGCGCGCTGGGGACATCCTGCTGTGCCAGGGCGCGGGTGACATCGGTGGCCTGGCCCCGAAATTGTTGAATAGTCCGTTATTCGCCGGAGCCATCGTGGCCTCCAGCGAGGGGAAACTGAAATGACTGCTGCATACGCCAACCTGGCCTCGACCCTTGACCCGAAAGCCTTCGGCCGCGTCGCCGTGCTGTTCGGCGGCAAGAGTGCCGAGCGCGAGGTGTCCCTCAAGTCCGGTAATGCCGTGTTGCAAGCCTTGCAGAGCGCTGGCGTCGACGCCTTCGGCATCGACGTGGGCGACGATTTCCTGCAGCGCCTGCTGAGCGAAAAAATCGACCGTGCGTTCATCATTCTCCACGGTCGCGGCGGCGAAGACGGCAGCATGCAAGGGCTGCTCGAATGCCTGGGCATTCCCTACACCGGCAGCGGCATCCTCGCGTCGGCCCTGGCGATGGACAAGCTGCGCACCAAGCAGGTCTGGCACAGCCTCGGCATTCCGACGCCGCGTCACGCCGTGCTCGCCAGCGAGGCCGATTGTATTTCGGCGGCCACGGAACTGGGCTTTCCTTTGATCGTCAAACCGGCCCATGAAGGTTCCAGTATTGGCATGGCGAAAGTGAATTCGCTGCCTGAGTTGACCGCAGCCTGGAAGGACGCCAGTTCCTACGATTCGCAAGTGTTGGTCGAGCAATGGATCACCGGTCCGGAGTTCACCATCGCCACCCTGCGTGATCAGGTGTTGCCCCCGATTGCCCTGGGCACGCCCCACACGTTCTACGACTACGACGCCAAATACATCGCCAATGACACCCAGTACCGCATTCCCTGCGGGCTGGATGCCGCCAAGGAAAAAGAACTGATGGACCTCACGGCCAAGGCCTGTGAGGCGCTGGGCATCGCCGGTTGGGGCCGGGCGGACGTGATGCAGGACGCCGATGGGCAGTTCTGGTTCCTGGAAGTCAACACCGCCCCCGGCATGACCGATCACAGCCTGGTGCCGATGGCGGCGCGTGCCGCCGGCCTGGATTTCCAGCAACTGGTGCTGGCGATCCTGGCTGCCAGTGTCGGCCATCAAGAGCCAAGAGGTTAAGCCATGCAAGGCGCATCGCTTCGTCATCAGCCATCCGCACCCGGTCGCAAGCCGGTGCCGCGGGGTGCCAGCCGAATGGTGGCCAAAGAGCCGATGTCGGCGCGCTTGCCGAAAGCCAATTTTGGTTTTCTCAAGAGCCTGTTCTGGCCGGTGCTGCTGGTGGCGTTGGGGTTCGGCACGTATGAAGGCGCGCAACGGTTGCTGCCTTATGCCGACCGGCCGATTGCCCGGATCAATGTCCAGGGCGACCTGAGCTACATCAGCCAGCAGGCGGTGCAGCAGCGGATTGCCCCGTTCGTCGCGTCGAGCTTCTTCACCATCGACCTGGCGGGGATGCGCACGGAACTGGAGCAGATGCCCTGGATCGCCCACGCCGAAGTCCGGCGAGTGTGGCCGGACCAGGTGTCGATCCGCCTGGAAGAGCAATTGCCGGTGGCCCGTTGGGGCGACGAGTCTCTGTTGAACAACCAGGGCCAGGCGTTTACGCCACGGGAACTGGCCAATTATGAACATTTGCCCCAACTGTTCGGTCCACAGCGGGCCCAGCAACAAGTGATGCAGCAATACCAGGTGTTGAGCCAGATGTTGCGGCCATTGGGCTTCTCCATCGCGCGCCTGGAATTGCGTGAACGCGGCAGCTGGTTCCTGACCACTGGCGCGGGCAGCTCGGGACCGGGCATCGAGCTGCTGCTCGGGCGCGGCAACCTGGTGGAAAAGATGCGCCGCTTCATCGCCATCTATGACAAGACGCTCAAAGAACAGATTACGAACATTGCGCGCATCGATCTGCGCTACGCCAACGGCCTCGCTGTTGGCTGGCGGGAACCTGTAGCGCCGACGACGGCCGAACCCGCCGTCGCGAAGAATTAAGAAGAGGCAGGACCCATGGCAAACGTGCAAAGCGGGAAAATGATCGTCGGTCTGGATATCGGCACTTCCAAGGTGGTTGCGCTGGTAGGCGAGGTCGCGGACGACGGCACGCTGGTCATCGTCGGAATCGGTACACACCCGTCCCGCGGCTTGAAAAAAGGCGTGGTGGTGAACATCGAGTCCACCGTGCAATCGATCCAGCGCGCCATCGAAGAAGCGCAGCTGATGGCCGGTTGCCGGATCCACTCGGCGTTCGTCGGCGTGGCGGGCAATCACATCCGCAGCCTGAACTCCCACGGCATCGTGGCGATTCGTGATCGCGAAGTCAGCTCCGCCGACCTCGAGCGCGTACTCGACGCGGCCCAGGCCGTAGCGATTCCGGCCGACCAGCGCGTGCTGCACACCCTGCCGCAGGACTACGTGATCGATAACCAGGAAGGCGTGCGCGAGCCCCTGGGCATGTCGGGCGTGCGCCTGGAAGCCAAGGTCCACGTGGTGACCTGTGCGGTGAACGCCGCGCAGAACATCGAGAAATGCGTGCGCCGCTGCGGCCTGGAAATCGACGACATCATCCTCGAGCAGCTGGCCTCGGCGTACTCGGTGCTGACCGACGACGAGAAAGAGCTGGGCGTATGCCTGGTGGACATCGGCGGCGGCACCACCGACATCGCGATCTTCACCGAAGGCGCGATTCGCCACACGGCCGTGATCCCGATTGCAGGCGATCAGGTGACCAACGACATCGCGATGGCGCTGCGCACCCCGACCCAGTACGCCGAGGAAATCAAGATCCGCTACGCCTGCGCCCTGGCGAAACTGGCCGGTGCCGGTGAAACCATCAAGGTGCCGAGCGTCGGCGACCGTCCGCCGCGCGAACTGTCGCGCCAGGCCCTGGCCGAAGTGGTCGAGCCGCGTTACGACGAGTTGTTCACGCTGATCCAGGCCGAACTGCGTCGCAGTGGCTACGAAGACCTGATCCCGGCCGGCATCGTGCTGACCGGCGGTACGTCGAAGATGGAAGGCGCGGTCGAGCTGGCCGAAGAGATTTTCCACATGCCGGTGCGCCTGGGCGTGCCGCATGGCGTCAAGGGGCTGGACGACGTGGTCCGCAACCCGATCTATTCCACCGGCGTGGGCCTGTTGATGTACGGCCTGCAGAAGCAATCCGACGGGATCTCGTTCTCAGGGATTGGCAGCCGCGATAGCTACAGCAGCGACGAGCCCAAGGCTCCGCTGTTCGAGCGGCTCCAGGCCTGGGTGAAAGGCAATTTCTAAAGATTCAAGCTTCAGGCGCCGGGTTTCAGGCTCGGCGTTGCAAGACGGCAACAAAACGCAGTAGGCGAAAAAACTAGAGAATGAAAGGAGAGGGAACATGTTCGAACTCGTAGACAACATCCCCGCTAGCCCGGTTATCAAAGTAATCGGTGTCGGCGGTGGCGGCGGCAACGCTGTCAACCACATGGTCAAGAGCAACATCGAAGGCGTCGAATTCATCTGCGCCAACACCGATGCTCAAGCGCTGAAAAACATCGGCGCGCGGACCATCCTTCAACTGGGCACCGGCGTGACCAAGGGCCTGGGTGCCGGCGCGAATCCCGAGGTTGGCCGTCAGGCTGCCCTGGAAGACCGCGAGCGCATCGCTGAAGTCCTGGCCGGCACCAACATGGTGTTCATCACCACGGGCATGGGCGGTGGTACCGGTACCGGTGCAGCGCCGATCATTGCCGAAGTGGCCAAGGAAATGGGCATCCTCACCGTTGCGGTGGTGACCCGTCCGTTCCCGTTCGAAGGCCGCAAGCGCATGCAGATCGCCGATGAAGGCATCCGCGCGCTGAGCGAAAGCGTCGACTCGTTGATCACCATCCCCAACGAGAAGCTGCTGACCATCCTGGGTAAAGACGCAAGCCTGCTGTCGGCTTTCGCCAAGGCTGACGATGTACTGGCCGGTGCCGTTCGCGGTATCTCCGACATCATCAAGCGTCCAGGCATGATCAACGTCGACTTTGCCGACGTGCGCACCGTGATGTCCGAAATGGGCATGGCAATGATGGGCACTGGCTGCGCCAGCGGTCCGAACCGTGCTCGCGAAGCCACCGAAGCGGCCATCCGCAACCCGCTGTTGGAAGATGTAAACCTGCAGGGCGCCCGCGGCATCTTGGTGAACATCACCGCCGGTCCGGACTTGTCTTTGGGCGAGTACTCCGACGTGGGTAGCATCATCGAAGCATTCGCTTCCGACCACGCGATGGTCAAAGTCGGCACCGTGATCGATCCGGACATGCGTGACGAGCTGCACGTGACCGTGGTTGCCACTGGCCTGGGCGCGAAAATCGAGAAGCCGATGAAGGTGATCGACAACACCGTGCAGACTGCCATGGCTTCGCAGCCACAGCAGCCAGCTGCCGCTCGTCAGGAAACGCCTGCGGTGAACTACCGTGACCTGGACCGTCCGACCGTCATGCGCAACCAGGCCCAGGCCGGTGCTGCGACTGCCGCGAAGATGAATCCGCAAGATGATCTGGATTACCTGGACATCCCGGCTTTCCTGCGTCGTCAGGCCGATTGATGGAATGTATCAGGGGTATACGGGTGATTGGTGTTCAGCAAAGGTCTGGTCTGCTATCATCGCCAGCCTTTGTTGATACCAGTTCGCAATTTGCGCTGAAGCGGCCCATGCCATGATTAAACAACGCACCCTGAAGAATATTATCCGTGCCACAGGTGTCGGCCTGCACTCCGGCGAGAAGGTCTACCTGACCCTCAAGCCCGCGCCTGTCGACACCGGCATCGTGTTTTGTCGTGCCGACCTCGACCCTGTGGTGCAGATTCCTGCTCGCGCGGAAAACGTCGGTGAAACCACTATGTCGACCACACTGGTCAACGGTGACGTCAAAGTGGACACGGTGGAGCATTTGCTCTCGGCCATGGCTGGCCTGGGCATCGATAACGCCTACGTCGAGCTCTCCGCGTCCGAAGTCCCGATCATGGATGGCAGTGCCGGACCCTTCGTATTCCTGATTCAATCGGCTGGCCTGGAAGAGCAGGACGCGGCCAAGAAATTCATCCGCATCCTGCGGGAAGTGACAGTGGAAGACGGCGACAAGCGCGCCACTTTCGTCCCTTTCGAAGGGTTCAAGGTGAGCTTCGAGATCGATTTCGATCACCCGGTTTTCCGTGACCGCACCCAGAGTGCAAGCGTGGATTTTTCCAGCACTTCGTTCGTAAAAGAAGTCAGCCGCGCCCGTACCTTCGGTTTCATGAGTGACATCGAGTACCTGCGCAAGCACAACCTCGCACTCGGCGGCAGCGTTGAAAATGCGATCGTGGTCGACTCCGATGGCGTGTTGAACGAAGACGGCCTTCGTTATGAAGACGAATTCGTCAAGCACAAGATCCTCGATGCAATCGGCGACCTCTACCTGCTGGGCAATAGCCTGATTGGTGAGTTCAAGGGCTTCAAGTCCGGCCACGCACTGAACAACCAGCTGCTGCGCAAGTTGATTGAGCAGAAAGATGCTTGGGAAGTCGTGACGTTCGAAGACGCCAGCACCGCACCCATCTCTTACATGCGTCCTGTCGCGGCTGTGTAAGCAAAAAACCTCTCTAGTTTTTTAAGGGCTGCCTTCGGGTGGCCCTTTTTTATGGCGGCAATGAACCCCGTGTGGGTCATTTCCTAAGGGATTGCGATATTCCCCTATAGGACGCTTCCCAAACGTCGCCGAACCCGCTGTTACTCGATGGAACAACCCTCTGAAGTAAGTCACGCTGAATGCCCTTGAAAACCAATCCCGCGCAAGACGCGGGCACCAAGGGAAGTCATGCCAGCAGACCGATCTGAACAGCACCAACTCGATTTCAATCAAAGCGACGCCGACACGGTTTTTGCCCCGTCACGTTCCCTCCTGGAACAAGCGGCGGCAAACGCCTGGGGGGATCGGCAACATGCTTGATCAACGGCCCACCTTCTTCGACCACAGCCGCCACACCCTGAGCGTCTGCGACCTCACAGCCCATCTCGACGTCCTGGCCTTCACCGGCGAGGAGCACCTGAGCCGGCCCTACCACTACCGCATCGAATTCACCTGCACCGAGCGCGACCTGGTGGCCACCGACCTGCTCAACCGGGATGCTTACTTCAGTCTTTACCCGCTGCCGCCACCGCCGACGCCCAGGGGCTTCGCGCCGCCGGAGATCAAGCCGCTGCGCACGTTCAATGGCGCGATCACAGCGTTCAAGCGCCTGTCCGGCTCCAACGACGAAGCCCGCTACGAAATCACGTTGCAACCGCGTTTCGCGCTGCTGGCGCGGGGCAAGCAGTTTCGGATCTACCAGCACCAGTCGGTGCCGCAGATCGTCGAACACATCCTGCGCACGCGCCATGATTTCCGGGGCCAGCATTTCTATTTCAATGTGGTGCGCGACTACCCCCGGCGTGAACAGGTCATGCAATACGACGAAAGCGATCTGGCCTTCATCGAGCGCCTGCTGGCTGATGTCGGCATCTGGTACCGCGTCGTCAGCGATGACCGCCTGAGCATCGACGTGGTGGAGTTTCACGACGATCAGCGGCACTACCAGCGCGGCGTCAAGTTGCCGTGTCGCCCGCCGTCCGGCTTGTGCGCCAACGAGCAGGACGCGGTCTGGCACCTGCAAACCGCCCACCAGGTGGTGGAAAAAAACATCAACTTTCGCGCCTACCACCATCGCGAGGCCTACGCGTTCCTCGACGGCGAGGTCGACCATACCCGCCGCGCCAAGGGCACCTACGGCGAGGCCTATCACTACGGCGAACCCTACACGGTGCTGGGCGAGCGCTACGCCCTGGACGAGGACCTGCAAAGCGAAAGTGGTTTTTTCTACGCGCGCCTGCGCCATGAACTCTACCTCAACGACCAGACCCGCCTCAGCGGCACCACCAGCAGCGCCACCCTGGCCCCGGCCCAGATGCTCGAAATCACTGGCGGCGCGCCCCAGGCCTTCGAGTTCGGCGCGGTGATCGTCAGCCTGCGCACCGAAGCGGCCCGGGACCGCAGCTTCATCGCCACCTTCCAAGCGATTCCTTACTCGGAAACCGTGTGCTTTCGCCCACCGCTGCCGCCCAAGCCGCGCATCAGCGGCACCATTCCCGCCCGCGTCAGTCACCCGGAAGTCAACCCGCCGTACGCTGACCTCGACTTCGAGGGCCGCTACAAGGTGCGCTTCCTGTTCGACCGCGACACCTGGCAAGCCGGCCGCGAAAGCGCCTGGCTGCGCCTAGCCCGACCCTACGGCGGCGACACCCACGGCCTGCATTTCCCGCTGCAGGCCGGCACCGAAGTGGCGGTGGCCTTCGAGCACGGCGACCCCGACCGCCCCTACATCGCCCACGCCCTGCACGACGACCGGCACCCGGACCCCGTCACCGCCCGCAACGAGCGCCGCAACGTGCTGCGCACTCCGACCAACAACAAACTACGCATGGACGACACCCGCGGGCAGGAGCACATCAAGCTCAGCACCGAGCACAGCGGCAAGAGCCAGTTGAACCTGGGGCATCTGGTGGATGCCGAGCAGACGAAGCGGGGGGAAGGGTTTGAGTTGCGCACCGATGGACATGGCGCCCTTCGTGCGGGCAAGGGGGTGTTTATCAGTGCTGATGAGCAAACCCAGGCCAAGGGCGACGTCCTCACCATGGACCCGGCCACCGCCCAGGTCGAAGGTGCCAGACAGCAGATGGCCCAATGGCAGGACATCGCCCAGGCCCACCACAGCCGCAAACCCGACCTGCGCGGCTTGGAACAACTCCAGGCCGACGCAAAAGACCTTTCGGCTGCCGCCATCCTGCTCAGCGCCCCCCAGGGCATCGGTGCCGTCACCCCGGCCAGCCTGCTGCTCAAGAGCGGCGACGCGCTGTACCTGCAAAGCCACAACGAAATCAACCTCGCCGCCGCCAAACGGCTATCGGCCCACGCCAACCAGGGCATCTCGCTGCTGGCCCAACAGGAAGGCCTGCGCCTGGTCTCCGGCAAAGGACCCCTGGACATCGAATCCCACGGCGATGGGATGGGCATGAAAGCCCAGCAGGACATCACCGTGCAGTCGGTGCAGGGGCATGTGCAGGTGACGGCGAAGAATGGCCTCACCCTGGCGTGTGGGGGTGGGTTCATTCGGATTACCCCGACCGGCGCAATCGATATCCATAGCCCCGGCAAGCTGAACCTCAAGGGGCAGCACGTCTGGGAACTGCCTGCCGGGCAATCTTTTGCGCTGGCGGATTTGCCGCAATCGGTGTGCAAGGAATGCCTGGAGATGGCCCGCGAAAACGCCGTGGGAATTCTTCCGCGTGAAAGCTGAAATAAGGAATACATACATGGCAGCGCCAAGCGAATGGCAACAGCAGATAGAACACGTCTGCGTGACTGCGGACATACAGCGAGTGGACCTTTTGCTGGACCAGTCCGACTGGGACAGCTGCGCTATCCCGGCCCTGAAACAAATAACGCCAGAGATAGCATGGCATTCGTTGTTTACCGGCACACCGGAGGAAAACCTGCTGGAGCAAGCGCCGCTGTTGATGCGGCTGGATCTGGTGCATTGGCAACATCGAGCCTGGCTGGAAGAACTCATGACTCACTGTGCAGCCGATGCCCGGCTGTTGGTCGCGATCTCCCCGTTGCCCTTCGACGCGCTCAGCCTGGCCCTGCAAACCTTGTCCCAAATGAACTGGGGTGGGCAGCCAGGCTTGTTGCGGTACTACGACCCGCGAATCTTCCCTCTGTTGATCTCCTCCATCTTGAGCGACCAACAGCGCCTCCAGTTCCTGCTCCCTGTCAGTTACTGGAGCTGGCTGGATCGGGACGGCCAGCCGCAATGGCGACGGGGCGCCAGCCAGACACGGGGGCGCATCGACATACCGCCCACCGTCGAACTGAGTGATGAGCAATGCGACCTGATCGGATGCATCTCCGATGCGCAGCAGCTTTTTGATAGCGGCCAATTTGATCAGCTTGAGGAAAGTCAGGAGCAGCGTTTCGCGTTGTTATATCGGCTGGTCGTAAAGGCGAACAAAGAGAATTACTTCAACGATCTCAGCGAGTATGTGCGCAACTGCGCTTTTTAGCTCCAGGGAGGACCGGCAATGGTCGCGGTGGCTATTGCTGCATAACGGATCGCATGCAAAAAAAAGATTCCGGACGAAGCGGTTTTTTGCGTGATTTAGGAAGTTGATAAAAAGGACTTTTCCATGAAGCAGTTGATGTTCCGCAAATCGATAGTGCGAGGTTCTTGTGCCTTGCTGGGGTTGATGTTGCATGGGTGTTCTTCACCTGACAACAAGATGGCGGGAGGGAACTTGGCTGCCGTCAATCACACCTTGGGCGCGATTAATTGGTTTTCCGTCAACGGTTACAGGGCTCATGGAGGAGGAGGCAGTTCATGCTGCATTGTTATGCCGATCAAATGGCGCCCGGGCTTGATGGCTTATATTGAATGGGAGGTGGATCCTAATCGACACGCAAAATTACCTTCGGTCACCTCAATTGAGTTTCGCGAAGCATATGCCAAGCATTCGGCTAACTACCAGCGACATAGCGCTACGGTAGAAATCCCGGAATGGCCAGGAACGGAATCCTGTGATTTGAAAGTGCATTTTCTGACTTGCAATCAAATCAAGGTTACTACCGCGTGTGCGGTGTACGGCCAGCCGAACTATCCCATCAAAGAAAAAAAACAGATGAAGGAGCCTGCCGTATGCCCGAAATAGAAACTAATTCGAAGGCATACAGAGTGCTGCCGTTGTCGGTGCTCAGAAGGTGGGCGTCGCAGGGGCTCTATGCCTCGCTTGGATTGATGCTGCATGGGTGTTCTTCACCGGACAACGAGATGGCGGGAGGGAATATAGAAGCCGTTAACCATACGTTGAATGCGATCAATTGGTTGTCGGTTAACGGATATAGGGCGGACGGGGGAGGAGGCAGTTCGTGTTGCATCATTATGCCGACCAAATGGCGTCCAGGGTTGAAGGCTTATATCGAGTGGGAAGTAGATCCTAATCGTTTTGCAAGAATTAAGCGAAAGACCGCTGGTTTCGGTTTCGATGAAGAAGCTTGGGCTGCCCATGAGGCAAAATTTCAGCGCCATAGCGCCATGGTGGAGATGCCGGAATGGCCAGGAACGGAGTCTTGCGATCTGAAAGTCCATTTCCTGACTTGCAATCAAATCAAGGTCACTACCGCGTGTGCGGTGTACGGTCAGCCGAACTATCCCATCAAAGAAAAAAAACAGATGAAGGAGCCTGCCGTATGCCCGAAATAGAAACTAATTCGAAGGCATACAGAGTGCTGCCGTTGTCGGTGCTCAGAAGGTGGGCGTCGCAGGGGCTCTATGCCTCGCTGGGATTGATGCTACATGGGTGTTCTTCAGCGGACAACGAGATGGCGGGAGGGAATATAGAAGCCGTTAACCATACGTTGAATGCGATCAATTGGTTATCGGTTAACGGATATAGGGCGGACGGGGGAGGAGGCAGTTCGTGTTGCATCATTATGCCGACCAAATGGCGTCCAGGGTTGAAGGCTTATATTGAATGGGAGGTGGATCCTAATCGACACGCAAAATTACCTTCGGTCACCTCAATTGAGTTTCGCGAAGCATATGCCAAGCATTCGGCTAACTACCGGCGGCATAGCGCTACGGTAGAAATTCCGGAATGGCTGGGGACGGAGTCCTGTGATCTGAAAGTGCATTTCCTGACTTGTAATCGACTCAAGGTTACTACCGCGTGTGCGGTATACGGTCAACCCAATTATCCTATTAAAGAACTGTTGGAAATAAAGGAGCCCTCCACATGCCCGAAGTAAAAGTCAATAACTCGAAGGCTAAGGCTTGGGCGCCGCCGATTTTTCCCGTCGGGGGACGTCTGCCCGTAGAGATGCGAAAGGTGACAGAGAACTACAATAAACAAACTGCAGAGAAAAATGCTTTTCGTCGAACGACCAATGCCCGAGGGCAAAAGCGGCACTCCGCGTGCTGCTACAGCTTGCATATCAGTTTGTTTTTTGACGGGACCAACAATAACGAGGACAACGATACGAAGAAGGAGCATCCCAGTAATATTGCGAAGCTGTTCCATGCGTCGCTCAGAGGTACGCCGGCAAAAGAACGTGGCTATTTTTCCTACTACATGCCCGGAGTCGGAACCCCTTTTCCGGAGATTGGCGAACTGGATTACAGCGAGGAGGGGTTGAAGTTCGCCAAAGGTGGCGAAAACCGTATCAATTGGGCCCTGGTTTCTTTGGCTGATGCCTTGCATGCAGCCCTGATCAAAACGCCATTGTCCCAAGATCGTCGAGCAAAAGCCGTCGAGTCCATGGACACGTACATAGCTCCTATGATGAGCATCTTCGGCGCTGGTCGGCGGCGCCAAGTCATGCAGGGCCTGCTGGAACCCCTGAAAACCCATGTCCGTCAAGCCAGGCCTGAAGTTCTGGGCGTCAAGCTCTTCGTCTATGGTTTTTCCCGCGGCGCGGCGCAAGCGCGCACTTTCGTGAGCTGGCTGAGCCAGCTGTTCGACACGCCGGATGGGGCCGAGAAACCGGAACAGACTTTACTGGGCCTGCCGGTGAGCATCGAGTTCCTCGGCCTGCTGGATACCGTGGCGTCGGTGGGTATCGCCCATGTCACGCCGTTTTTTGCCGGGCACATGGACTGGGCCGATGACACCCAGCTCCTGCCGGACGCGAAGACATTTCCCGATTTCGTCAAATGCTGCCGGCACTTTGTGGCGGCCTTCGAACAACGTGCCTGTTTCCCACTGGACTCGGTTCGTAACGAGGATGGCAATTACCCATCCAATACCTATGAAGTGGTGTACCCCGGCGTGCACTCCGATGTGGGCGGTGGGTACCCGAAAAACGACCAGGGCAAGGCGCGTGGCGGTACGGATGAGCTAGTGTCGCAGATCGTTTTGCACGATCTGTACGCAGCAGCATTTGCCGCCGGAGCTCCGTTACAGGTGCCGGAAGCGGCATTGCCGAAGAACCTTGAGACACAAAAATCATGGCGTGAGATGGGGCCACAAACATTGGGAGAGTTTGTGGTCAATCAGCAAGTCATCGAACGCTTCAACGCCTGGCACCACCAGACCCTGCAAACGACCTCGCCCGAGGACCAGGGCAGCATTTCCACTGACGGCTACCACCCCTTGCTGCTCACGACCACCGTCGAAGACACCCTGGCCGAGCAACTGGGCTGGATCACCGGCTGGCGCATCGGCCGCTATGCCAATGACCGCGAGCAGGTTGAAGATCACTATCGATACGACGACAGCTACAAGCATCAACCTTTCTTCACCGAGGCCCAGGAAGCCACGGCCTACGATACGGACCAACAGCGTAGCGAGTATGAAGACAAGAAACGGACCGTGCTGAAGAACCGCCAGAAAGAACCCGTGGCGGCGATGAATCATCCCGGCCCGCCGATCTACGAACCGCAGATCGACCAGACCCAACTGAGCCAGGCCGCCACTGAGTTCAAGCACGACTATCTGGATATCGAACGCAAACAAACCAGCAAGTACGGTACGGTCCTGGACGTGGTCATGCGCGACACGATCTATTTGCTCAACGAGAACGATGAGGTGCGCGACCACGCCAGCATCAAGGCGGCGGGCGAGCTGCGTTACGAGCAACTGTTCGATGACAGGTTCGGCAGGCCCAGCCGGGACCCTGGCCTGGCGCTGCTGGTGGCGTTGTTCGATGACCACATCCACGATTCACGGGCCTGGTTCATGCACGACAAGTTGGCATCCCGTGAGCTATGGGCCGGCTACTTCTTTTATCGCATGACCTATTTCGGCAATGAGAACAGTCGTGATCTGTCTCCGGTGGTGGTGGCCGGGCGGATGCTGGGGGTGGCGGTGCTGGCGGGCGCCACGGTGTATGGCATCAAGCGCAGCGGCACGCTGGGCGGGGTGGGTGGCGTGGCGGCCGGTATGGGCGCGGCGACCATTGGTTATCAGGTGATCGACCAGGTCAGCGGGGCGGTAGTGCCGTTTCTGCCGGGGGCGGAAAAGATTTTGCAGCCGACGCGCCATATCGGTGAAGTGGTTATCGAGCAGAAGAAACAGATCGCCCAGGACGACTATCTGCAGCGCCTCGATCGGACCGACGAGATGCTGCGGCTCGCCGGCGTGCTGGTGGAGTTTGATGGGGAGGTGGCGCCATGATGCCCGTGATCCGCTTAGGTGACTCTCTACACCCCTTCGGCGGCAAAGTGCTCGAAGGTCGTTTCCTGGCGATCGGCCGGCCGCTGTCCTGCATGGGGGACAAGGTCCGCTGCGAAAAGCACGGCGAGAATCGCATCGCCCAAGGCGCGGGAGGGTTCAGCTTCAACGGGCAGTTGTTGGCCTTGGACGGGTACCGCTGCGATTGCGGTTGTACGTTGGTCAGCTCCTTGGCGCTGTCGTTTATATCGGTGAAGCCATGAATCGCCCGCCGCGTTACCCGCCGTTCGCCCAGCCAAGGGAACCGCGCTGGGGCCGCTGGTGGCTGGCGTTGCCGCTACTGTGGATTGTCCAGCTGGCAATCCTGGTGCCGTTCTGGCCCGAAGATCAGCCACGCCTGGCATTGTGGTTGTGGAGCGCTGTGTTGCCCTTGAGCTGGGCGCTGGCGTTGTCGTTGCGGGTGTTGCCATGGCAGATCGGCTTGTTCAGGCGCGACGTATTTCGCCGCACCCAGGACGACGACACACAGCGCTGGTGGCGCTGGCGAAGCCTGGGGTTGCCGGTGGAAGAGGTGCTGGTGTTGGGGCCGGCCGGTGATGATCAAATCCACTATCGGGGCCTGATGAACGACACGCCGCTGCCGACGCCCATGGCGCGATCCAAGGCTGCGGTGCCGTCATTGAATTGCCCGGTGATACTCAGCCAGTCCGCCGAGCGTGCTCCGGCGCTGGCGCAACACCTGGCTCGGTTGGTTTTTGAGCAAACCGGAATATTGGAGCGGTGGCCGAGGTTGCGGGCGATTGTCTGGGCGGGCGACGAAATCGAACTGGCTGCCTTCGAGAAGGTGCTGGGCAGCCACGGCACCGAGCTGCCAAAGGTGTGCTTGCCGTTGCAAGACCTGGCGGACCTGGACGAGCTGATCGACATATTCAATCAAGAATGCCGTCACGCCGAGGACTGGCTGCTGTGCGCCGGGGTGGTTTCGGTGCAGGGCGCCGAAGCAGCAACGCCACCTGGCGAAGGTGGTTTTTTGTGGGTGGTGAGTCGTCAAGGGCGGCAGCTGTTGCATCGTGGTGAATACCTGTCGGGCGAGACTGACGACCCCCCCGCTGAGCTCAGCGCACAGATGCAGCGTTATGCCGGGCTGCAAGCCCCGCCGACCTGTCTGGCCATGGACCAGGCCAGTCAGCAAGCCTTCATGGCCGGCGGCTGGTCGGCGATCGAGCATCAATTGGAAGCGCACTGGGGTGAATTGGCGCATCTGGCGCCGTTTATCGGCATGTCGTTGGCGTTGTTGCATGCAAAGGAGGCCGGACAGCCCTGTGGCTGGCTGAGCCAGGATGCGGACAAACGATTGGCAATTGGAGTGGCAAAACCTCATGGCAAGGGATAACGGCGAGCCCAAGGGCTCATTGATAGGGTTGGGGTCAGGCTACCTGCTGGTCATGACATTCATGGTGCTGCTCGGTTGCCTGCTGTATCGCTTGGCGGGCCATCACCTGGAATTGCCGCCAGTCGCGTTCCAGCAATTGATGTTGTGGGGGCTGGGGACATGGGTTGCGCTCTTTTGGTTCTGCCCGATGATTTTATTGGCCTGGGATCGTTTGACGGTACGCCAGGCGCAGCGGACCACGCCGGGAGGCATTGGCAGCGTCGCTGCGTCCCGATTGAATCCACAGCCGGATTTGAAAGACGACGAAGAGAAGCTGGCCAGGCTACGCGAAAACCTCCGCTTCCAATACGGCCCCCTCTGGCGCCACAAGGTCCGTCTGCTGCTCATCGTCGGCGAGCCCACCCAGATCGCCGCCATCGCCCCGGAGCTGGCGAAAAAGAAATGGCTCGAAGGCGAACGCACCGTGCTGCTATGGGGCGGCAGCGTCCAGGAAGAATTGCAAACCCCGCTGTTGAACCCATGGCTCACCCTACGCCGTTGGCGGGCGCTGGACGGGGTGGTCTGGGCGCTGGACAAACCGCAAAGCACCGATGCGGTGGCGCTGGCCAAGGGCATGCGGCAGTTGCAGGGGCTGGCTCGGCGGCTAGGCCGACGGTTGCCGTTGCACTTGTGGCAGGTGTGCGAGAGCGGCTGGTCCCAGGACGGGCGCGAGAGCCAGCCGGTGGGTTGTCTGTTGCCGGCCAAGGTGACGCCGTCTCTGTTGGAGGCGTGCCTGGAGGATCTGGTCGAGCCGTTGCGTTGCCAGGGCTTTGCCCAGATGAAGATCAAGAAGCGGATGCACCACGATTTCCTGCTGCGCCTGTCCCGGGATTTGCAGGCCGAGGGCATTGCCCGTTGGCGGCAGGCGCTGGCGCCGTCGTTGAGTGGGTTCAACCCGGGGGTGATGCTGCGAGGGTTGTGGTTCAGCCTGCCACTGCGCGTGACGCAAAGCGCTGACGGCGAGCATTTCTGGTGGCCGGACCCGGCGTGGCACGGCGTGCAGCGCGACAAGGCCGTCGGCGCGCGGTTGGGGTGGGGCGCGCCGCGAGTCGTCTATGGACTGTTCATGGGCCTGGCGCTGGTGTGGGGCGCGGGGATGGCGCTGTCCTTTGTGAGCAATCGGGCGCAGATCGTCGAGGCGCAGGCCTTGTCGACGGCGTTGCAACAGTCATCCACCCAAGAGGAGCAACTGTTGGCGCTCGAAGCGCTCGTCCACGTGCTGGCTCGCCTGGATCACCGTGTCGTGTCCGGTGCGCCGTGGTACCAGCGCTTTGGCTTGAACCGCAATGAAACTTTGCTCGAACTGTTGTGGCCCCGGTATGTCGAGGCCAATAACCGCCTGGTGCGAGACCCGGCGGCGGCGAGGTTGCGCGGGCAACTGGAGGCGCTGGTCAAGCTGGCGCCGGGCAGCCCCGAGCGCGTTGAGCGCACGCGTATGGCCTACGATCAGCTCAAGACTTACCTGATGATGGCGCGCCCGGACAAAGCCGTGGCGCCCCTGTTGGTCAAGACCCTGGGCCACGCCGAACCCACGCGTGACGGAATTTCGCCAGGGCTCTGGCAGATCCTCGCACCGAACCTGTGGCAGTTCTACGCCGAGCAACTGGCCGCGCACCCGGACTGGCGCATCGAGGCCGACCCGCGGTTGGTGGCGCAGGTGCGCCAGGTGCTGCTCGACCAATTGGGCCAACGCAACGCCGAGGCCAGCCTGTATCAACGGGTGCTGGACGACGCCACCCCGCACTATCCAGCCCTGGGCCTGCAACAGATGGTGGGCGACACCGAAGCCGCCGGGTTGTTTTCCAGCAAGGCCAGCGTGCCGGGAGTGTTCACGCGCCAGGCCTGGGAGGGCCAGGTGCGCCAGGCCATCGATGACATCACCCAGGCGCGCCGCGAAGAAATCGATTGGGTGCTCAGTGATCGCCCCGGTGACATCGATGTGCGCTTGACGCCCGGCGAGCTCAAGGCGCGCCTGACCGAACGCTATTTCAAGGACTACGCGGGCGCCTGGCTGGTGTTTCTCAACAGCCTGCGGGGCAATCAACCCAAAAGCCTGGAACAGGTCATCGACCAGTTGACGCTGATGAGCGACGTGCGCCAATCGCCGTTGCTCGCGTTGATCAATACCCTGGCCTATCAAGGGCAAGCGGGCACCCGCGCCCCGGCCCTGGGCGACTCGCTGATGAGGTCCGCGCACAAGCTCATCGGCCCGGACAAGGCCCCGCCCATAGACCCGCTGGCCGACCTGCCGAGCGGCCCGCTGGATCCGACGTTCGGCCCGTTGTTGGCCTTGCTGGGCAAGGGTGGCGCTGACCATTTGAGCCTCCAGGCCTACCTCACCCAAGTGACCCGCGTGCGCCTGAAACTGCAACAGATCAACACAGACAGCGACCCCATGGAAATGACCCAGGCCCTGGCGCAGACGGTGTTCCAGGGCCGGGGCATCGACCTCACCGATACCCAGTCCTATGGCCGTCTGATGGCCGCCAGCCTCGGTGCGCAATGGGCCGGCGTGGGCGAAACGCTGTTCGTGCAACCGCTGGAACAGGCCTGGCAGCGAGTGCTGCAACCGTCGGCGGCGGGCCTCAACAGCCAATGGCGGCGTTCGATCGTCGAGCATTGGAACGCGGCCTTTACCGGGCGTTATCCCTTCGCCGCGACGGCCAGCGACGCTTCGTTGCCGATGCTGGGGCAAATGATCCGCGCCGACACGGGGCGCATCGAACGTTTTCTCCACAGCCAGTTGAGCGGCGTGTTGCGCAAGGAAGGCAACCGCTGGGTGGCCGATCCCCGCCACGGTCGCGGTTTGCGCGTCAATCCCCAATTCCTGGAGGCGGTCAATCAACTGAGCGATCTGGCCGACGTGCTCTACACCGACGGCGGCCTGGGCTTGAGTTTTGAACTGAGCGGCAAAGGCGTGCGCGATGTGGTGCAAACCACCTTCATCCTCAACGGAGAGAAACACCACTACTTCAACCAGAAGGAGCGCTGGCAGCGCTTCGGCTGGCCGGGACGCAGCGACTACCCCGGCGTCAGCCTGACGTGGACCAGCGTCCACACCGGCGAACGGTTGTTCGCCGACTACGCCGGCGCCTGGGGGCTGATCCGCTTGCTGGAACAGGCCACGTTCACCGCGCTGGACGATGGCGACAGCCGCTACCGCATGGTGCTCAAGGCGCCCGATGGTCTGGGCCTGACGTGGCACCTGCGCACCGAACTGGATGCCGGGCCGATGGCGCTTTTGAAGTTGCGAGGGTTTACGTTGCCGGGGCGGATATTTTTGGCTGAGGGCGGGCCAGCGGAAGGATAGATCTACATCGCGCAGACGACCCGATTGCGTCCGCTGGCCTTGGCCTGGTAAAGCGCCTTGTCGGCGGCGAACAGCAATTCTTCCAACTCGCTGTAAGGCCCCTGGACCCAGGTGGCGATGCCGATACTGACAGTCATGGGCATCTCGCCAGGCATCTGTTCCACGGCCTCGCGAATGTTCTGCGCCGTCGTGAATGCCCCGGCCGTCGTGGTTTCCGGCAGTACCACCGAGAATTCCTCGCCACCGTAACGCGCCGCCAGGTCGGCGGGGCGACGGACATGCTCGCCAATCAACTGAGCCAGGCTTCGCAACGCCTCGTCACCGCGTTGATGGCCGAGGCGATCGTTGAATGTCTTGAAGTGATCCGCGTCGATCATCAGGACTGACAACGGCTGGCCGGAGCGTTGGGCGCGCAGCCATTCCAGTTGCAGCATGTGGTCCAGGGTTCGACGATTGGCCAGGCCGGTCAGCGGATCGACAGACGCCAACTGGGCCAACTCCCATTCGGCGTTGCGGCGGCGTTTCAATTCCCGGCGCAGCAGCCAGGTGAGCCAGAGCAGGCTGATGCACAGCGCGCCAGTGGCGCCACTGACCAGAAGCGCCGTGCGTTGCCACGAGGCGAAGACTTCTTGGGAAGAGAGCGCGACCACCACGATCAGCGGCAAGTCACCCACCTGGGAAAAGGTATACAGACGCTGGGTCTGGTCAACGCTGGATAGGCCTGTGAAGCTGCCGTCGCCTTCGCGCAGGATGCGTACGAAGTTTGGCCGTTTGCTGAAATCCTTGCCGATGACGTCTTCGGCCAACTGCGGTTCTTGTGCCAGCAGGATACCGTCGCGGCTGACCAGGTTGACCGTCCCGCCGTGACCGATGTTCAGGCTCTTGAACAGTTGGTTGAAGTAATTCAAGCGCATCGCGGCTTCGGCCACGCCCATGAACTCGCCACGTTCGTCGTTCAAGCGATAACTGAAGCTGATGCGCCAGTCGTGGGGTTCGCTACGGGCGCGGAAGGGCCGGCTGATCATCATGCCCGGGCGTGGATCCTGGAGATGAGACTGGAAATACTCCCGGTCGGCGTAATTACCTTTGCGTGGCTGGATCGAGGCGGAATCGGCGATCACATCACCACGCTTGTCGAGCAGCAATATGTCGCCTTTATAAGGCGCGGCGGTGGCGCGGTCGAAGAGGGCGAGATGACGAATCGTGGGTGATACTTCATTCAGGTCGTCGCGCTTTGCGGCAGCGACAAGACCTTGCAATGACAAGTCATAGAGTTCGACATTGCGCAGCACGTCGGCGTCGATCAGTTGCACGATGTTGCTCGCCGCACGGATCGCGGCCTGCTGGGCGCTGGCGTGTTCACGGATCAGCAGGAACGTCACGATACTCAGGATGGCAATCACAGCCAGCGAGCTGGCCAAGACGAGTACCCGTTCCGAACGTATTGGAAGTGGGATATTGGCGGGTGTTGCAGTGCTCGCGCTCATGATTCCGATCTGCATTGTCATATGGCTGGGATCCTTCCCATAGGCTGCTCATCCACAGCTGCGGATGACTGGCATCAAACAATGCTGGCCTTTTGCAAGATTGTGCTTGTGACACCGGAATTGAGCAATCCACATCGTGGCTTATTTCAAGCCGGCAAACGGATCCCGAAGGTGTTTGCGCCCCGCTCGCTGTGTACGAAAACGTCGCCGCCATGCATCAGCGCAATGGCCTTGACGATGGCCAGGCCCAAACCATGGTTGGCGCCGCTGTTGCTGCGGGAGGCGTCGACGCGATAGAAGCGCTCGAACAGGCGCGGCAAGTGCTCTCCATCGATGGGCGCGCCGGGGTTGGTGACGGCGAGGGTGATCTGATCGCCGATGGCTTCGATGCGCACGGCGATCACCTGGCCGGGCGCGGTGTGCTGGACGGCGTTGCTGAGCAGGTTGATCAAGGCCCTTCGCAGGTGGGCGATTTCGATGGTGGCCTGGGCGTCGCCACTGACGTGAACCTCGACCTGGGCGTCTTCCAGGATGAAGTCCAGGTAGTCGAGGGTGGTTGCCACTTCGTCGGCCAGGGAGGTCGTGATCAGCTTGGTGGCCTTGCTGCCCTGGTCAGCACTGGCCAGGAACAGCATGTCGTTGATGATGGAGCGCAAGCGTTCCAGCTCTTCGAGGTTCGATTGCAGCACTTCGAAGTAATGCTCCGCCGAGCGCCCCCGGGTCAGCGCCACTTGCGTCTGGCCGATCAGGTTGGTCAACGGCGAACGCAGTTCATGGGCAACGTCGGCGTTGAATGATTCCAGCCGGGAGTAAGCCTGCTCGACCCGGTCGAGAGTGGCGTTGAACGAGCTGACGAACTGGCCGAGCTCCGGTGGCAATGGAGACAATCGCAGCCGCCCGCAAAGGCGCGGTGGCGCCAGGCGTTGGGCTTCGTCCGATAACTTGATGAGCGGCTTGAGCCCGATGCGCGCCACCCAATAACCCAGCAACGAGGCCAGCAGCACACCGATACAGGCCAGGCTCACCAGGGCCACCAGCAGGTGGTGTTGGGTCTGGTAGAACGTCTCGGTATCGATGCCGATCATGAATCGCAGGGGAGGGCGCTGGTCCTTGGCGGGGAACTGACTCACCAGGACTTTCATTGGATAGTGCCGGTCGGGCAACATCAGGTCATGCTTGCCCAAGGGGCCCTGGGCGACGGCGCGAATCCGAGGATCGGGGTTGCCATATTCAAAGCGCGGGTCGCCGCTGACGATCCAGAAATGGATGCGCTTGTCTTCCTCCCCCAGTAACCGCAGCTTGTTGTTGATCTTCACCCAATGCTCGGGCGTGCCATAACGACCCACGGTGGATTCAAGCACGCTGTAGCGGGCGTCGAGCTCCGCTTCCGGCAGCAGGCCCAGGCCTTTGTCGACCTGCTGGTACAGTGCACCGCCAATCAACAGGAACACCAGCGCCGCCACCAGCGTGAAGAGCCCGCTCAGGCGCAGCGCGATGCTGTTACTCACCTCGATTCTCCAGCACATACCCCATCCCACGGATGGTGTGCAGAAGCTTGTGCTCGAAAGGACCGTCCAGCTTGGCCCGCAGGCGCTTGATCGCAACTTCCACGACGTTGGCGTCGCTGTCGAAGTTGATGTCCCAGACCATCTCGGCAATGGCGGTCTTCGAAAGGATTTCGCCCTGGCGACGGGCGAGGACGCTGAGCAGCGAAAACTCCTTGGCGGTGAGGTCCAGGCGCTGCCCGGCCCGGGTAGCCTTGCGGCTGATCAGGTCGATCCACAAATCGGCGATGCTCACCTGCACCGGCTCGTGGGCGCTGCTGCGGCGGGTCAGCGCTTGCAGGCGCGCCACCAGTTCGAGGAAGGAAAACGGTTTGCCCAAGTAATCGTCGGCCCCGTCGCGCAGGCCCTTGATACGGTCCTCGACCCGTTCGCGGGCGGTGAGCATGATGACCGGTGTCTGCTTGCGGGCGCGCAACGCACGCAGCACGCCAAAACCGTCCAGGCCAGGCAGCATGACGTCGAGCACGATCACTGCGTAATCGCTTTCCAGGGCCAGGTGCAGCCCTTCGACGCCATCGCGCGCCACGTCCACGATGTAGCCTTGTTCGGTCAGGCCGCGGTGCAGGTAGTCGGCGGTTTTTTCTTCGTCTTCGATGATCAGAACGCGCATGGCCCGGCCTCAGTCTGTATTCGCCAGCGCCGCCGTCGGCGCAGGGCCGTTTCGAGGGGCGGGTCGATGTAACAGTCGTTCAAGCCACAAGTATATGACCGGTGTGGTGAACAACGTCAGCGCCTGGCTCACCAGCAAGCCACCGACCACGGCAATGCCCAACGGCTGGCGCAGCTCTGCGCCGGCGCCATAGCCGAGCATCAGCGGCAGCGCACCGAGCAGCGCGGCGAGGGTGGTCATGATGATGGGGCGGAACCGTGTCATACAGGCCTGGAAGATCGCATCCTGGGGCGTCATCCCGCCGTTTCGCTGGGCGTCGATGGCGAAGTCGATCATCAGGATCCCGTTCTTCTTGACGATCCCGATCAGCAGCACCAGCCCAATCAACGCCATGATCGAGAAATCCTGACCCAGCAGCCACAGCATGATCAGCGCGCCAAGGCCGGCCGAGGGCAGCGTGGAGATAATGGTCAACGGATGCACGAAACTCTCGTAGAGCACGCCGAGGATGATATAGACGGCCACCAGGGCGGCGAGGATCAGCCATGGCTGGCTTTTCAGCGAACTCTGGAAGGCTTGGGCCGCACCCTGGAAATTGCCGGTGATGGCCGCAGGCATGCCGATTTCGTTCTTGGCCTGGTCGAGCAGCCGCACCGCATCCCCCAATGCCACGCCTGATGCCAGGTTGAACGACAGGTTGGCGGCCGGGAACATGCCATCGTGGGCAATCGACAACGGGCCGTTGGTGGGAGCGTCGAAGCGGGCGAGGGCGGAGAGCGGCACCATCTCCCCGGTCAGGGGCGAGCGCAGGTAGAAATACGCCAGGCTTTCGGCCTTGCCACGCTGTTGTGTGTCGAGTTCGAGAATCACGTTGTACTGGTTGGTCTCGGTCTGGAACTCGTTGATCTGCCGCTGGCCGAACGCGTCATACAGCGCCTGGTCGACATCCGTGGCGGTGAGGCCGAAGCGCGCCGCTGCACTGCGGTCGATGTTGATGTGGGTGATGCTGCCGCCCAGTTGCAGGTCATTGGAGATGTCGCGGAACGCCGGAATGCTGCGTAGCTTGTCGGTGAGTTTCTGCGTCCAGGCGTTGAGGGTCGGCCCGTCGTTGCTCTTGAGCACGTACTGATACTGGGCGCGACTGGGGCCGGAACTGAGGTTGATGTCCTGCCCGGCCCGCAGGTACAGCACCACGCCGGGAATCTTCAGCAACTTGGGTCGGATACGATCGATGAAGCCGCTGGCTGATACATCGCGCTCGCCCCGAGGCTTCAGGGCGATCCAGAAACGGCCGTTGGCGATGGTCTGGTTGTTGCCCGAGACACCGACGGAGTGAGAGAAGGTCTGCACCGCCGGGTCGGCGGCAACGATCTCGGCCAGGGCCTTGTGCTTGGCCACCATGTCCGGGAATGAGATGTCGGCGGCGGCTTCGCTGGTGCCGAGCACCAGGCCCGTGTCCTGTACCGGAAAGAAGCCCTTGGGGATGAACACGTAGCCCACCACCGCCAGCGCCAGGGTCAGGCCGAACACACCGATCATCAGCTTCTGGTGAGCCAGGGCCCGGCGCAGGCCTCGTTCATACCAGCCCAGCAGGCGTTCGCCGAAGCCCGGTTGGGCGTGAGCGGGGTGCTTTGGCGCGCGCATGAACAAGGCGGCCAGGGTCGGCGCCAGGGTCAAGGACACCACCACCGAAATCAGGATGGTCGAGGTAGCCGTCAAGGCAAACTCTTTGAACAGGCGCCCGACCACGCCGCCCATGAACAAGAGCGGAATGAATGCCGCCACCAGCGAGAAGCTGATGGACACCACGGTGAAGCCGATTTCCCCGGCGCCCTTGATGGCCGCCTCGCGCATGCCCTCGCCGGCTTCCAGGTGCCGGTGGATGTTCTCCACCACCACGATGGCATCGTCCACCACGAATCCCACCGAGATGACAATCGCCACCAGGGTCAGGTTGTTCAGGCTGAAGCCCATCACGTACATCAGGGCGAAACTGGCGATCAACGACACCCCGAGCACCGCCGAGACGATCAGGGTCGCCGAGAGCTGGCGCAGGAACAGCGCCATCACCGCCACCACCAGCAGCACCGCGATCAGCAGGGTGATTTCCACTTCATGCAACGAGGCGCGGATGGTCTGGGTGCGATCGATCATGACCTTGACCTGCACTGCGGCGGGGAGCATGGCCTCCAGGGTGGGTAGCGCCGCCTGGATGCGGTCGACGGTCTCGACGATGTTCGCCCCCGGTTGGCGGAAGATGACCAGGTTGACCCCGGGCTGATCCTCGGACCAGGCCTGGACGTAGGCATTTTCCGAACCGTTGACGACTTTGGCGATGTCGTTGAGATGAACCGGCGCCCCGTCCCGGTAGGCCACGATCAGCTCACCGTATTCCTCGGGCTTGAACAACTGATCGTTCGTGGACAGCGTAGAGATGCTCGACTCGCCGTACAGCGCACCCTTGGCCAGGTTGAGGCTGGCCTGCTGGAGGGATAGGCGAACGTCGGCCAAGGTCAGGCCGATGGCCGCGAGTCGGTCGGCCGAGGCCTGGACCCGGATCGCCGGGCGCTGCTGGCCGGTGATGTAGATTTGCCCGACGCCATCGATCTGGCTGATCTGGCGGGCGAGCAGGGTCTCGACGTAGTCACTCAGTTCGGTGCCGGGCATCAGGTTGGAGCTGATGCTGTAAATCAGCACCGGGCTGTCCGCCGGGTTGACCTTGCGCCAGGTCGGCAGGTTCGGCATGTCGTTGGGCAGCTTGCCAGCGGCGGTGTTGATGGCGGCCTGGACTTCCTGGGCGGCGGTGTCGATGCTCTTGTCGAGACTGAATTGCAGGGTCAGGTTGGTCGAGCCCAACGCGCTGCTGGAGGTCATTTGGGTAATGCCGGGGATGGCGCTGAATTGCACCTCCAGCGGGGTCGCCACCGACGAAGCCATGGTCTCGGGGCTGGCACCGGGCAGTTGCGCATTGACCTGGATGGTCGGGAATTCCGCTTCGGGCAAGGGCGCGACAGGCAAGCGAGGAAAGGCGATGAGCCCCAGCAGCACCAGGGCGAACGTCAACAGCACCGTGGCGATGGGATGGTCGATGCACCACGCCGATACCGAACCACGCCCCTTCATGGTTGCGCCTGCCCGGTCTTCGCCACGGCGGGCGGGTCCCCGATCACCTGGACGCTGGCGCCTGGCTTGAGCCGTGACTGGCCGTCGCTCACCAGTTGGTCACCCGCGTTCACGCCGTTGATGATGTGCATGTCGCTGTCCTGGTAAACCATTTCAACCGGCACGCTCTCCACCTTGTCGCCGTTGACCCGGTAGACGAAAGGTTGCTCCAGCCCACGCTGGACGACGGTCGGCGGCACCACCAGCGCACCCTTGTCGACGGCGGTCTGGATTTTCAGCGTGACCAACTGCCCCGGCCACAACCGTTGTGCGGCGTTATTGAATTCGGCCTTGGCCCGCAGGGTTCCGGTGCTGGTATTGACCTGGTTGTCGATGAGGCTGAGTCGTCCTTCGCCGAGCAATTGCCCGGTGGCCCCGTCGGCGCCGATGTAGGCCTTGACCAGTGCCTGGTCCGGGGCAGCGATCAGTCGCTGCAGCGTCGGGAGCATCTGTTGCGGGAGGGAAAACTCCACGGCGATCGGGTCGATCTGGGTCACGGTGAACAACCCTTCGGTGTCGCTGGTGCGCAGGAAATTGCCTTCATCCACATTGCGAATGCCGACACGGCCAGTCACCGGCGAGCGGATTTGGGTGTAGGACAGTTGCACCTGCGCCGAGTCGATGGCCGCCTGGTTACCCTGGGCGGTGGCCTTGAGTTGGTTGACCAGCGCCTGTTGCTGGTCGTAGGTCTGCCTGGATACGCCATCATCGACACTCAGCACTTTGTAGCGCTTGAGGTTGACCTGGGCCACCGCCAGTTGTGCCTGGCTTTCGCCGAGTTGGGCGCGGGCCTGGTCGAGGCTGGCGCGGATGGAGCGGTCGTCGATGGTTGCCAGCAGATCGCCTTTCTTGACCAATTGTCCTTCCTTGACCAGCAGCTTGGTAAGGATGCCGTCGACCTGCGGACGGATCACCACGCTGTGCAGCGACAACACCGTGCCGATCCCACTGGCAAAGCGCGGCACGTCCTTTTCCACCACGCTCACGACCTTTACCGGTACGGCGCTGGCAGCACTAGGTTTGGTGGCGGCGGGTTTCATCGAGAACCACAGGACCAGTGCGCCCAAGGCGACCAACAGCGCGACGAGCAGGACGGTTTTTTTCTGAATGTGCATGGATGCGAAGAGCCGGTTCGGGACGGTGGGATTTCTATCTGTCTTATATAGCGTTGCGAGGCGGTCAGGAAGGTGACGGCTAGCTGTCAGGGCTGTCAGTTTCGTCCCGGTTTTCCGTCGGACGGAGCGCCGCCATGGAATCTGTTTCGTGGCACCGCGATTCCGGGCGGGTATACTGCTGCGTTTCGCGGCTCACCTAGCGAGCCCGGCATACCCGCCCGGAGCCTTACATGACTTCCCCGACACCATCGTCCGCGGACGAACGCTTGCAAGGCGAACCGTCTGCCCAGACGGACAGCGATGTTTCCAGCGCTGGAGAAAAACCGGCGATCCCGGCGTTCAAGTTTCCCTTCAAGCCCGGCGAACTGGCGGCCGCCAAGGGGGCCGGGCAACAGCCTTGGTACAAGAATGGCGCAAAGAACGGCCATACCAAGACCCCCGGCGCCGCGCCTCCCGGTACGCGTCGCTCGATGGGCAAACGCTGATATTGTCCCCCGGCGCCGGTCGCGGATTCAGTTCGCGACCCGTGGCCCCGTCAGGCTTCCACTCAATTCATAAGCCGTCAATTCGGCCTGGTGCGCCGCCAGAATCTCCGGCAACGATCCCCTCAGGTACTCGACCCACGTCTTGATCTTCGCATCCAGGTACTGGCGCGATGGGTAGATGGCGTAGAGGTTCAGTTCCTGGGAACGGTAGTTGGGCATGACCCGCACCAGCGTGCCGTTGCGCAGACCCTCGATGGCGGCGTACACCGGCAGTACACCCACGCCCATGCCGCTGGTGATGGCGGTTTTCATGGCATCGGCGGAATTCACCAGGAACGGTGAATTGTTGACGGTGACCATTTCCTGGCCTTCCGGGCCGTCGAACACCCATTTCTCCAGCGGAATGACCGGACTGACCAGGCGCAGGCAGGCATGGTTGAGCAGGTCGGCGGGTTTCTGCGGGCAGCCGCTGGCCTTCACGTAGGCGGGCGACGCGCAGACGATGCTGTAGGTGATTCCCAGGCGCTGGGAGACGAAGCCTGAATCGGGCAGTTCGCTGGCGAGCACGATCGAGACGTCGTAACCCTCGTCGAGGATGTCCGGCACGCGGTTGGCCAGGGTCAGGTCGAAGGTGACATCCGGATGGGTCTTGCGATACCGGGCGATGGCGTCGATCACGAAATGCTGGCCGATGCCGGTCATGGTGTGCACTTTCAATTGCCCGGCCGGACGCGCATGGGCGTCGCTGGCCTCCGCTTCCGCTTCTTCGATGTACGCCAGGATCTGCTCGCAACGCAGCAAGTAGCGCTTGCCGGCCTCGGTCAGGGCGATGCGTCGGGTGGTGCGATTGAGCAGGCGGGTTTGCAGATGGGCTTCCAGGTTGGAAACCGCACGCGAGACATTGGCCGTGGTGGTGTCGAGCTGCGCGGCGGCGGCGGTGAAGCTGCCGGCTTCGGCAACACAGCTGAACGCACGCATGTTTTGCAAGGTGTCCATGGAGGGCTCTCTTGGGAGGTGTCAAATTGTGACATGAAGTTACAGCGTGACGGGACCCGACTTATTGATTATCGCGTTTACGGTAACAAAGATTCACAGAAAGGTCGGCTTATCGCTATCGGGGGCGGTCCCTAGAATTGCTGCCAATGCAGAGCGATCTGGTGTCAAGGACCTGTGGGAGCGAGCTTGCTCGCGATGGCGTCTGGGCATTCACTTCAGTGTTGTATGCGAGGACCCCATCGCGAGCAAGCTCGCTCCCACAGGCCTTGCAGTCATCCGCAGACCGTCGTCAGCCCCTTCTTTTAGGAATATTGCGCCCGTGCCGCGTTGCATCAGCAGAGAGCTGAAGACTCTCAGTGTTTGGGTTTTGACGTTAACCATCAGTGGTTGCATCGGCACGGGAGCAATTGCGCCGCAAGGCAAGGCGTTGTCGCCCGACCAATTGGCGACCGACGAGGCGATTCGCGAGGCTGCCCACGACGCTCATTGGCCCAACCGCCAGTGGTGGAAAGCCTATGGCGACCCGCAACTCGACCGTTGGATCGATTTGGCCGTGCCAGACAACCCGAGCCTGGCCATGGCCGCCGCGCGGGTCCGCCAGGCCAGGGCCATGGCCGGAATCGCCGAGGCCGCCGAGTCACTGCAGATCAATGGCGAGTCCACACTCAAGCGCCACAACTGGCCCACCGACCAGTTCTACGGCCCTGGCGAACTGGCCGATACCACTACTTGGGACAATAACGCCGCCCTGGGGTTGAGCTACGCCCTGGACTTGTGGGGTCGCGAGCGCAATGCCAGCGAGCGGGCCGTCGACCTGGCCCATGTCAGCGTCGCCGAGGCACGCCAGGCGCAGTTGGAATTGCAGAACAACATCGTGCGCGCCTATATCCAGTTATCGCTGCACTATGCCCAGCGCGACATCGTCGCTGCGACCCTAGGTCAGCAAGAGCAGATCCTCGAACTCGCACAGAAACGCCTGGATGGTGGCATCGGCACGCACTTCGAAGTCAGCCAAGCCCAAGGGCCATTGCCCGAAACCCATCGTCAACTCGACGCCCTCGACGAAGCCATCGCCTTGAGCCGCAATCAACTGGCCGCGCTGGCGGGAAAGGGACCGGGAGACGGTGCGCGCTTGCACCGTCCGACCCTGGCCTTGGGTGCTGCCTTGAAGCTGCCGTCCACGTTGCCCGCCGAACTGCTCGGCCAACGCCCGGATGTGGTTGCCGGACGCTGGCAAGTGGCAGCCCAGGCACGGGGTATCGATGTGGCCCGGGCCGGCTTTTACCCCAACGTCGATCTGGTAGGCAGCCTGGGCTACATGGCCACCGGCGGCGGGGCGCTGGAGTTCCTGACCGGCAAGAAACTCACCTACAACGTCGGCCCGGCGATCTCGTTGCCGATCTTCGACGGCGGTCGCCTGCGTTCGCAATTGGGCGAGGCGACCGCCGGCTACGATATTGCCGTGGCGCACTACAACCAGACGTTGGTTAACGCACTCAAGAGCATTTCCGACCAGTTGATCCGCCGCGAGTCGATGGACAAACAACAGGCTTTCGCCGCCGAGTCCGTTGCCGCGGCACAGCGCACCTATGACATTGCGCTGGTCGCGTTCCAGCGTGGGCTCACCGATTACCTCAACGTGCTCAATGCCCAAAGCCTGTTGTTCAAGCGACAACAGGTGCAACAACGGGTGGAGGCGGCGCGCCTGAGTGCCCATGCCGATCTGGTCACCGCGTTGGGCGGCGGGCTGGAGGCTGGCAGTGACATGCCTGTTGCAAGCAATGGCCCATGGCGAGGGAGCTTGCTCCCGCTGGGCTGCGAAGCGGCCCCGGTTTCCGCCCATGGATGTTGCACACCCAAGCGCGAGCAAGCTCCCTCGCCAAGATGCTGAGTGCTCCTTCCGTGACGTATTTACTCATGCTGTATCGCCTCGAATGGCGCCGTGGTTTCTTCGACTGGGCCCGCAGCGACGGCGTGACCTGGGTCTACATCTTCAAGGTCTTGCTGGCCGCGTTCCTCACGTTGTGGCTGGCGATGCGCCTGGAGCTGCCGCAGCCGCGCACGGCGATGATCACGGTGTTCATCGTCATGCAACCGCAGAGCGGGCAGGTGTTCGCCAAAAGTTTCTATCGCTTGCTCGGCACGTTGGCCGGCTCGGCGGTGATGGTTGCGTTGATCGCCTTGTTCGCCCAGGACACCGAGCTGTTCCTCGGGTGCCTGGCGATCTGGGTGGGCATCTGTTCGGCGGGGGCGGCGCGTTATCGCAACTTTCGCGCCTATGGTTTCGTGCTGGCCGGCTACACCGCGGCGATGATCGGCCTGCCGGCCCTGGCCCATCCCGAGGGTGCCTTCATGGCGGCGGTCTGGCGGGTGTTGGAAATTTCCCTGGGGATCCTCTGTTCCACCGCGGTCAGCGCCGCGATCCTGCCGCAAACCGCCAGTGCCGCCATGCGCAACGCGCTTTACCAGCGCTTTGGTGTGTTCGCCCTGTTCGTCACCGACGGCTTGCGCGGGCGCAGCCAACCCGAGGCATTCGAGGCGCGTAACGTCGGTTTCATCGCCGAAGCGGTGGGCCTGGAGGGCCTGCGCAGCGTGACGGTGTTCGAAGACCCGCACATGCGCCGGCGCAACGGCCGGCTCAGTCGCTTGAACAGCGAATTCATGGGCATCACTACCCGATTCAACGCCTTGCACCAATTGCTCGAAAGATTGCGCACTGGCACGGCGGACTCGGTGGCGAGCGCCATCGAGCCTGGATTGCAAACCCTCGCCGAACTGCTCGACGGTTTCAGCGCACGGCCCTTGATTGATGCTGATGCGGCGCGCTTGGCGGCCGCGTTGGCAGACTACAAGGCCGACTTGCCGGCCCAGGTCCGTCGATTGCGCGCGCAGTTTTTGGAGACGGATCCCAGTGACGCGCAGCAGTTGGATTTTCATACCGCCTACGAGCTGTTATATCGGTTTGTCGAAGACCTGCACGGCTACGCCCAGACCCACGCATCCCTGGCCGACCACCGCCACGAACGCGAACGCTGGGACGAGCCCTTCGTGTCGCAGACCAACGGGTTGGCGGCAGCCGCTTCCGGTTTTCGCGCTGCGTTCATCCTCTTGGTGCTGGGCAGCTATTGGGTCGCCACCGCCTGGCCGAGCGGCGCGACCATGACGATGATTGCCGCTGCCACCGTCGGGCTGTCCGCCGCCACGCCGAACCCCAAGCGCATGGCGTTCCAGATGGCCTGCGGCACGTTGTTAGGGGCGCTGATCGGCTTCGTCGAAATGTTTTTCGTCTTTCCATTGATCGACGGTTTCCCCTTGCTCTGCGTGATGCTGACGCCGGTGATTGTCGTGGGCTCATTCCTCAGTTCCCGCCCGCAATACGCCGGAGTCGGGCTGGGGTTGCTGATCTTTTTCTGCACCGGCTCGGTGCCGGACAACCTGACGGTCTACAACCCGTACACCTTCATCAACGATTACATTGCGATGATCCTCGGCATGCTCGTATGTGCCGCCGCCGGCGCGATTATCCTGCCGCCCAACAGCCGCTGGCTGTGGCGTCGGCTTGAACAGGACCTGCGCGAACAGGTGGTGTTCGCCATCAGCGGCAAGCTCAAGGGCTTGGCCTCGGGTTTCGAGAGCCGCAGCCGGGACTTGCTGCACCAAGCCTACGGACTGGCGGCGGGGCAACCCCGAGTGCAAAGGGATTTGCTGCGCTGGATGTTCGTAGTGCTGGAAATCGGCCACGCCATCATCGAGTTGCGCAAGGAGCAGGCGACGCTACCGGTGCATCCGGCCTACGCCGAGAGCCAGCCATGGCGCCAGGCGATTCGGGGGATGGGGCGTGCGCTGGTGCGGCTGTTCCGCCAGCCCGGCCAGAACAATCTGGAGCGTGCGCTGGTGGCGGTGGACCACGCCATCAGCCGCGTGCAGGCCACCGACGAACCTTTCGCCCCGCATTTCGACACCTCGGCCCTGCGCCGGGTGAAAAGCTACCTGCACTTCATCCGTACCTCTTTGCTAGACCCGCAATCGCCATTGGCCGGCCATGCCATGCCGCTTTCCCAGGAACCTGAACATGCCCCGTGAAATCGCCTTCCACGGCGTCTACATGCCCACCATGACCTTGATGTTCTTTATCGCCGCCGGCCTGGCCTGGGCGTTGGATCGGTTCCTGTCGGGGTTGGACCTGTACCGTTTTTTCTGGCACCCGGCGCTGCTGCGCCTGAGCCTGTTTACTTGTCTGTTCGGCGCGCTGGCGCTGACGGTCTACCGTTGAGATCGATGCGATGAAAAAATTTTTCAGCCTGCTGGCGACGTTGTTGATCGTGGCCCTGGCGCTGTGGATCGGCCGGACATTGTGGGTGCATTACATGAACACGCCCTGGACCCGCGACGGCCGGGTACGGGCCGACATCATCAATGTCGCTGCCGATGTCAGCGGGGAGGTGGTCGAGGTGCCGGTGCGCGACAATCAGTTGGTGAAAAAAGGCGACCTGTTGATGCGCATCGACCCCGAGCACTACCGCATCGCGGTGAAGCAGGCGCGCTCCCTGGTGGCGTCACGCAAGGCCACCTGGGAGATGCGCAAGGTCAATGCCCATCGGCGCGCCGATCTGGACAGCCTGGTGATCTCAAGGGAGAACCGTGACGACGCCAGCAACATCGCCGATTCAGCCCAGGCTGACTACCAGCACGCCCAGGCGCAGCTGGAGGCGGCCGAGCTGAACCTGGCCCGCACCGAGGTTCGGGCGGCGGTGGACGGATACGTCACCAACCTCAACGTGCACCGTGGCGACTACGCGCGCATCGGCGAGGCAAAAATGGCCGTGGTGGAAATGAATTCGTTCTGGGTCTATGGCTTTTTCGAAGAGACCAAGCTGCCCAAGGTGCGGGTCGGGGATTCCGCGCAATTGCAGTTGATGAGTGGCGAGGTGCTCAAGGGCCACGTGGAAAGTATTTCCCGGGGGATCTACGACCGTGACAATCCCCAGAGCCGTGAATTGATCGCCGACGTGAACCCCACGTTCAACTGGGTACGCCTGGCCCAACGGGTGCCGGTGCGCATTCATCTGGACGAAGTGCCGGATGACGTGCTGCTGGCGGCGGGGATGACCTGCACCGTGGTGGTGGAGCCATACAGTCACCGCTAATTCCCTCGCCACAACGGCAAATAAGACCGGAACGATTACAGTAGCCGACCCAAACCGAACCGCTTCATCAAGCCTTTCTCCAGCAACCCCTTGGGCAGCAGGCCGGCCATCAGCGGCAATGCACGACTGCCATTGCCCAGGCGCAGCAGGCGGGGTGGCTTGGGCTGTTGGATAGCCTTGAGCAGCGCGGCGGCGAATTCGCTGGCCGGGGTCGGGTTGTCCTGGGATGCCTTGGCGCGGGCACGAATGCCGTCGCGCAGCGGCCACCAGGGCGATTGCTCACTGATCAACTGTTCGGCCTCGTGCCCGGCGTTCTTGGCGAAGCTGGATGCGATGGCGCCGGGCTGGACTTCCATCACGCGGATGCCGAACGGCGCCAGTTCCATGCGCAACGCATCGCTCAGGGCGTGTACCGCTGCCTTGGAGGCGCAGTAGGCGCCGGCGAATGGAGTGACCAGCACACCGGACACGCTGCCGATATTGACCACCAACCCCTTGGCCTGGCGCAGCACGGGGAACAATGCGCGGGTCACGCCGACGATGGCGAACACGTTGGTTTCGAACTGGCGCTGCATGGCCGGCACGCCGCCGTCCAGCAGCGGGCCCATGGCGCCATAGCCGGCATTGTTCACCAGCACGTCGAGGCCGCCGTGTTGCTGGTTGATCCGCTCGCTCAACTGCTCCAATGCCTGGCCGTCGTTGACGTCCAGTTGCACCGCTGTGAAGCCGGCAGCGCTTAGCTGCGCCACGTCTTCGGTCTTGCGCGCGCTGGCCCAGACCTGGTAACCGCCGGCCTTGAACGCGTCGGCGAGGGCGCGGCCGATGCCGCTGGAACATCCGGTGATCAACGCAACGGGCATGGCGC
The DNA here is from genome assembly GCF_052660185.1 of Pseudomonas sp. E102. Classification (NCBI taxonomy): domain Bacteria; kingdom Pseudomonadati; phylum Pseudomonadota; class Gammaproteobacteria; order Pseudomonadales; family Pseudomonadaceae; genus Pseudomonas; species Pseudomonas sp. E102. The sequence continues at coordinate 3,796,424 of NZ_CP084025.1, read as the reverse complement.
TTTCCTTGGGTAACGTTGTGATGGAATCAGTTGGAAAAACTACCCTGCAACCGCTCGGCACGAAACTCCAAGGTTTGCGGGCGATAGCCGGGGCGCAACGGCGGCAACGGCAGGCAGTCTTGCCAGTCGGCGCCTGGTTGCAGTTCGCCAGGGCCGCGATAGCGGGGTGAGCTGTAGACGTTTTCGGCCAGGTTGATGGTGTCGCCGGGCGCGTAGGCCGCTATACGCCAGTGCAGCTCGGTCAACGGCACGTCGTTGCCATTTTTCAGGCTCAACGACAGCGGACGATCAGCAGGGCAGCGCTCAGGCGCATAGGCAATGCGCACATCCAGGCGATCCAGTTGCCGGGTTTCGCGGTTTTCCTGCCAAAGCACCCACGCCGCGACCAGCCCCAGCCCGACGAACGCCGCCAGGGAAACCGGCAAGGCCTTGGCCGGGTAGCGCAATAGCAGGATGAGCCAGGTGATGACCAGCGCGACGCCGATAAGCATGTTGAAGCCTCCGTTCCTATCGCCACATCCTACCGAAGGGCGCGGGCGATGGATATTCATCTGCCCTGCACCGTCCGTCGTCACTGTCATACATGACAGTAGGCAGCCTTGCGCGACCGTTGGTTAGATGTGCCGGGTTACCTGGCACTTTACGGAGCTGCTGCTGATGGGCATGGATTATCGAACGCCGACGTTAATCGCTGTCGACCCGCGAAGCTTGCCGGTTCGCTCGGTGGGCTACTGCCGCAGCCAGGAGATTGCTCCCGCGCAGCGGCGCATCAACCGCAGCCTCTTTGACGTGGCTGGGCACGCGGTGAAACAGTGGGATCCGCGTTTATGGATCTTGCAGGAAAACGACGAATCGACGCCCGCCAATCTCTCAATGCTTTATTCACTGTCCGGCACGACGCTGCGGGCAGACAGCGTTGATGCCGGTCGGCAGACCGATCTGCCGGGTTTCGCCGGTGAAGTTCTGCTGGGTTGGGACAGCCGAGGGACGCAGCGCGACCTGCTCCATGACGAACTGCTTCGCCCCGTGGCGGTGTTCGAACAAGGCAGCGGGCAGCCGCGCCGGTGTACCGAACGCCTGACGTATGGCTATCCGGGCCAGGGCGATCAAGCCCACAACCAGTATGGGCAATTGATCCGCCACGACGACACGGCGGGCACCTTGTCACTGGCATCCTTTGCCTTGACCGGGCATAACCTCCTGCAGGAGCGCCGCTTCATCCTCGATGCGGCTCTGCCCGATTGGCCGGAAGCCGAGGGCGATCGCGAGCACCTGCTGGAGCCTGGAGACGGCGCCGTTTCGACGTGGCGCGTTGGGCCGTTGGGTGATGTGCTGGAGCGGGTCGACGCCAGGGGCAATCGACAACGGCAAGGCCTTACGCTCGATGGCCGGCTGTCCGGCAGTCAATTGCTATTGGAGGGGCAAGACGATTGGCAGGCGTTGGTGAGCGACATTCGCTACGACGCCCAAGGACAAATCGAGCAGGAAACAGCCGGCAACGGCGTGCTGACTTCACTCACGTATGACCCAGAGGACGGACGCTTGTCCGAACGCCAAGCCATGCGTGCCGACCATGTGCTGCAACATTTGCGCTACGACTACGACCCGATGGGCAATGTGCTGAGCATCGAAGACCAAATCCTGCCGATCCGCTACTTCGCCAACCAACGCATCGATCCGATCAGCCACTTCACGTACGACAGTCTTTATCAACTGATCGAAGCCACGGGGTGGGAGGCGGGAACGGTCAACCAAGGCCCCAACTCGCTAGGACGCAGCGACCCGGCGGCGGTCAGCAATTACCGACAGGCCTACCGCTACGACGAGGCCGGCAACCTGTTGGAGCTGACTCACGTCGGCGCCCAAAGCCATGGCCGGGAAATCAAAGCGGCTCGCCACAGCAATCGCTGCCTGCCTTACCGCAACGGCGTGCCGCCCACCGAGGATGAAATCGCCGCCGCGTTCGATGCACAGGGCAATTGCCTGGAGCTGGACGCCGGTCGGTTCCTGGCCTGGGATCTGCGCAACCAGTTGAGGTCGGTCACGCCCATCGAGCGCGACTCGGGGCTCAACGACAGCGAAGCGTATGTCTACGACGGCGGCGGACAACGGGCGCGCAAACTTCGCACCTTGCAGACCGGCACCCGCACGCTGGCTGCCGAGGTGCGATATCTGCCGGGGCTGGAGTTGCGTGCCGAGAGCGGCACGGGCGAGGCATTGCAAGTGATCGTCGCCCAGGGCGGGCTCAGCGAGGTTCGGGTGTTGCATTGGGAAAGCACGCCGCCCACCGGGAAGAATGATTGCTACCGATACAGCGTCGCCGATCATCTGGGTTCGGTGAGCCTGGAGCTGGCCGAGGACGGGCGGATCATCAGCCAGGAGCATTTTTATCCGTTTGGCGAAACCGCGTATCTGGTTGGGGAAAATGCAATCGAGGTGGGTTACAAGACGGTGCGTTATTCGGGCAAGGAACGGGATGCAACGGGGCTTTATTACTATGGCTTTCGTTATTACATCCCATGGTTGCAGCGCTGGCTGAATCCGGACCCGGCTGGCGCGGTCGATGGTTTGAATATGTATCGTATGGTCAAAAACACTCCCGTGACTTTCGTTGACGGTGACGGGCTCATGCCTGAGAAGCAGAACAGAGGAGATGTCAGTAAAATAAGAAGTCTGTTTGAACCTGCCCGCACGACTCGAGACGCTCCAACGACCCTTGCCAAGGGAGGGACCGAGAACCGCGCATTTACGGCGAAACAAAATCCGCCTCCCTTTACGCTGGGGCTAGTGTCTGAGCGGTCGGTGAGACCGCCACTAGAAAGCACCAGTTCGGCAGAGATGTATGAGGCTGCGCAAACTCCCTCGATTGAGGGAGGAAAGATGCTGGTCGGCCCGCATACCCTAACACTTACCCCGTCCGGCAAAGTTTTGGCAATGAGAGGCGATGACCGTTCTCCTGAACAAATATTGAAAGCCGGCGGCTTTTATCCCAGAGATAACCGAGGCCTGGAAATCAAGAAGGATTTTCGGAACGCAGTGGTGAGCAAAGGTTTCAATACGCTCGCCAGTGAACATGTAAGAAGTCCGGTCCCAGGTTATGTGTCTTTGGGAATGGACGAGGATTCTGGCGGGTATGGCGACACCAGAAATTATCTGTATCGAATGGAAATTCCTGGGCTAAAAGAGCGCGAGATCAACAATCGGACCTTAGGTCTTCAACAACCGTTTGAGTTCAAACCGAAAGGACGGCTGAGTGCTCGCCTTCTGATGAGCGATGACTCGCTTGAGAACGCCGACTTTGTTGCGATGATTCCGCCTGTAACAGTAGAACTCACTTTCATCACGCCAATTCCGGCCGCTTATATAGTTTCTTACCGGAAAAGAGGCACTAAAGAATGGATTCCCTTCCCTGGATGATATTGGGGTTCGTCTTGATTGACAGGAACATAAAAAAGCCCCCACCCAGCCCGCTGCGGATAGGGGACGCAGTGGGCTGGATGAGGGCTTCTTGTCTGGCTGATCGTTGCTGATCTTATTGGGCGATAGTCTTCACCGACACGCCGCGCTCCAGTGGGGTGGAACGACCGTAGATATCTTCGAAGCGCTCGATGTCGTCTTCGCCCAGGTAGCTACCGGACTGCACTTCGATGATTTCCAGCGGGATCTTGCCCGGGTTGCGCAGGCGGTGAACCGACGCGATCGGGATGTAGGTCGACTGGTTTTCGGTCAGCAGGAACACGTTCTCGTCGCAGGTCACTTCAGCGGTGCCGCTGACCACGATCCAGTGTTCGGCGCGATGGTGGTGCATCTGCAGCGACAGGCACGCGCCCGGCTTGACCGAGATGTGCTTGACCTGGAAGCGACCGCCCATGTCCACCGAGTCATAGGAACCCCACGGACGATAGACCTCGCAGTGGTTCTGGGTTTCGGTGCGGCCCTGGGCATTGAGGGTGTTGACCAGCTGCTTGACGCCTTGGACCTTGTCCTTGTGGGCGATCATCATGGCGTCCTTGGTCTCGACCACGACGATGTTGTCCAGCCCGATCACCGACACCAGCTTGCCGTTCCCGTGGATCATGCAGTTGCGGCTGTCCTGGACCACGACGTCGCCCTTGGTGACGTTGCCGTTGGTGTCTTTGGCATTGACTTCCCACAGCGATGCCCAGCAACCGACGTCGCTCCAGCCCGCCGACAGCGGCACCACGCAGGCGCGCTGGGTTTTTTCCATCACCGCGTAGTCGATGGAGTTGTCCGGGCAGCAGGCGAAGGTGGCGTCGTCGAAGGTGATGGTGTCGGCGGTCTGCTCGCTGCGCTCAAGGGTCAGCAGGCAGGTGTCGTAGATGTCCGGATCGTGTTTTTTCAGCTCTTCGAGGAAGCGACTGGCGCGGAACAGGAACATGCCGCTGTTCCAGAAGTAACCGCCGGCTTGGACGAACTCGGTAGCGCGCTTGACGTCGGGTTTTTCGACGAAGTGGGACACGCGGCTCACGCCTTCAGGCAGCAAGGCGTCGTTGGTCGACTTGATGTAGCCGTAGCCGGTTTCCGGCTTGGTGGCCGGGACGCCGAACAGCACCATTTCGCCACGCTCGGCCGCCACGGTGGCCAGGGCCAATGCGCGTTGCAGGGCTTTCTGATCCTCGATGACGTGGTCCGCCGGCAGTACCAGCATCAGTTCGTCGCGGCCTTCGTTGACCAGCATCATCGCGGTCAGGGCCACGGCCGGCGCGGTGTTGCGACCGAACGGTTCCATCAGGATGCGCTGGGCTTCCAGATTCTGGGCGGACAGCTGCTCGTTGACGATGAAACGGTGCTCTTTGTTGCAGACCACGATCGGCGTGTCCATGCCTTCGAACACCAGGCGTTCGAGGGTCTGTTGGAACAGGGTGTGTTCGCCGGTCAGGGCCAGGAACTGTTTAGGGAATTGCTTGCGCGAAAGCGGCCAAAGACGTGAGCCACTACCACCTGACAAGATCACCGGAATCATGTTTGTTACTCCTTTGAAGCAAAAATGGTTTTAGAGCTACTGCGTTCTGTCGTTTCACTCTCTTGTTTTTGTTCCGTATCCGAATGACACCTGTGTCCTGTGGGAGCGAGCTTGCTCGTTCCCACAGGTGAAGCGTCAGTCAGAAAAACTCATCAGCGGGTGGACACCGGGCGCTTGACCCAGACAGGCGACAGGCTGCTGCCAGAACCAGTCACGTACAGTACGGCCGCTTCGCCGCGCTCAAGGGCTACTGGCTTCACATCGCCGACTTTCTTGTCGCCTTCGTACAGAGCCAGGGACACTTTCACCGGGTTGATTTCACGTTCGCCACGGCCCTTGGCCGCTACCTCCTTAACCACGTCGGTCTTGCCGTCGGCGGTCTTGAGGGTCAGCTTCTTGTCGCTGAGGTTCTGTACGCGGACCAGGGATTTCTGCTTGTTCTTGAACGGTGGTTCTTCGATCAGTTGTGGCTGGCCGCTGGCGTTGTTGACCAGGGTGTAATAGTGATCGGAGGCCAGTTTAACCGGTACGGTCTGGCTGCCTACCTTGGCGCTGTAGTCGCCGCCAGGCATGAAGCTGAAGTCACTGCTGGCCAAGGGGGCGACGTCGCTGATGTTGGTGCTGCCGACGGTGGCGCTGACTTCGGCGTTGCTGGCGTTGTAGACCCGCACGAAGCTCGAGCCTTTCGGCGCGACAGGGCCATACAGGGCCGAGTCACCGGCGAAGGCTGAGAAGGAAAGGGCGCTCATGCTGGCGACCAGGGCAACGGCCTTGAAGGAGCGAGCAGCGAGACGACGAGGAGTAGTGTTGAAAGTCATGATGGACCTCTCTTTCAGTTTTGCGCCCGGTCGGGCGTCTCGGATTGTGTGTTAGCAGCTACGTTCTGTTGGCGGGTGCCGGCTTGCTTGAGTTCGGCGACCCATTGCGGATCGGCGTCGCCGATCTCGTTGTTCACGGGCAGATAACGTTCAGGAAACTCCCAGATCAGCACCTGTGGCGGGCTGTTCTTGAAGGCGTCGCTCTTGAGGTAGCTGAGCATCGGCAGAATCGGGCCATGGCCGTCTTCGGCGTAGTTGACGACGTCGCTGTGCAGCGCTTGCTTGAGAGCACCGACGAAGTTCCAGTTGGGGTTGGCGCTGTAGCTGGTGCCGATCAGGGCCACGGGCACCTGGGCATCGGCGAACAACGCGTCATCGCTGGCCGGCTGGTCGTCGGCTTCGCGGGTGTTGCGCTTGACTAGCGGCTCCTGGGCCGGCATCAGGTTTTCGAACAGGGGATCGAGCGGCAGGAACTGACGCAGGTCGCCCTTGTGGATGATCTTCTCCGCAGGCTCGGTGACAAAACGCTGTGGTTCGCCATTCAGTGGTGTGCGTTCGGCAATGGCTTTGGCCAGATGTTCCGCGGCAATTTGCGCGCCTTCCGGCGTCCAGTGAGTGTCGGTGCGCAGGAACACTTGCTGGCCGCTCTGCTTGGCCTGTTGCAGCGGGCCGAGCAGATCAGGAGCGAGGATCTTGTCCGTCGCCACGCGGGCGTGGAAGTCCTGGTACAGGTTGGCGTGGATGCTCGACGGCTTCACTTCACCCAGGTGCTCGGGATACAGCCGCGCCTTGGCGGGCACGATCGCCATGACCAGGGTGATGCCTTGTTCCTTGAGCTTCTGGCGCACGCCTTCGATCAGCGCGTAGTTGCCTTGCAGGTTCTGCTCTTCGTTGACGATCGGGTTGAACTCTTCGTCGCTGAACAGCCACTGGTCGCGGCCCAGGACCACGCCCTTGCGGCCTTCGTTGAACAGTTTGTAGTCCAGCGCGGCCCAGATGTTGGTGCCCAGGCGCTTGATCGGGAATTCATCGTCGTAGTGCGTTTCCACGGCCTTGGCCCAGCGACCGTTGAGCACGGTCGCATCGGGGTTGGTGCTGAAGCCTAGGAAGCTGCGCATCGACCAGATACCCAGCGCCGTCAGGATCAACATAAACAGCGCGACGTAGAAGATGCGTAATGAGCGGGTCATGTCCGGATCCCTCAGAACTGGAAGTAAAGGAACGGCGAGAAGCTTTGCGCCGACAGTTTGAGAATCGAGGCGATGAACAACAGCAGTACCAGGGCGCGCATCACATAGCGTGACCAGTCCACGGTCCAGTAGGCCGGTTGCACCTGGGCTTCGACGCCCACGGTGTAGCCGGGTTCATGGATGGTCGACGGGTTGTCGCCCGGTACGGCTTTGATCAGCCCCGGTTGCGCGGTGGCCGGGCCATTGGCTTCGGCGCTCACCTCAGGCTTGGCCTTGACCGGCGGACGGTTGGTGTAGAAGTCCCGCAGGCCGAAGAAGGCGAGGGTGATGTAGGCCACCGCCAGCGTGGCGATCTGCAAACCGGTGAGGTTGGCGCGGGTCAGTTCCGACAGCGACCAGTCGTTGAAGCTGAACATCGCGCCGTACATGCGGCCGGCGACGTGCAGGTTCTCGGCGCGGAAGATCACCCAGCCCATCACCACCAGCAGGAACGTCAGTGCCCAGCGGATCGGGTTGATGCTGCGCGGGTTGGTGTCGATGCCCACGGCTTTTTCGATCGCCAGCCAGATCCCGTGCCACGCGCCCCAGATCACGTAGGTGATGTTCGCGCCGTGCCACAGACCACCGAGCAGCATGGTCAGGAACAGGTTGCGATAGGTCATCAGCGTGCCTTTGCGGTTACCGCCCAGGGTGATGTAGAGGTAATCGCGCAGCCAGGTCGAAAGGCTGATGTGCCAGCGACGCCAGAACTCGGTGATCGATTGGCTGATGTAGGGCTGCTTGAAGTTTTCCATGAAGCGGAAACCCATCATCAGGCCCAGGCCGATGGCCATGTCGCTGTAGCCGGAGAAGTCGAAGTACAGCTGCGCCGTGTACGCCAGGGCGCCAAGCCAGGCATCGCCCGTGGTCGGGTTCTGCAGAGCGAAGCAGTGGTCCGCCACCACCGCCAGGGTATCGGCGATGAAGACTTTCTTGATGAAGCCCTGCATGAAGCGCGTGCAGCCTTCGGAGAATTTGTCCAGCGTATGGGTGCGGTTGTTGAACTGATCGGCCAGGTCACGGAAACGCAGCACGGGGCCTGCGATCAAGTGCGGGAAGATCGCCACGAATGCCGCGAAGTCGATCAGGTTGCGCGTGGCCGGCGTATCACCGCGATACACGTCGATGATGTAGCTGATGGACTCGAAAATGTAGAACGAGATGCCGATCGGCAGCAGCACGTGGGTCAGGATGAACGGGTTGAGCCCGAAGCTGGTGATGATCGCGTTGAGGCTGTCCACGCCGAAGTTGGCGTACTTGAAGTAGCCCAGGATGGCCAAGTCCACGCCCACGCCGAGCAGCAGCCAGCGCTGGGCCGGCTTGGTGCGCACGCCGGCGGCACCGACTTTCAGGCCGATCCAGTAATTCCACAGGGTGACACCGGCGAAAAGGGCCAGGAAGTCCACGCGCCACCAGGCATAGAACACATAGCTGGCGATGAGCAGCAGCAGGTTGCGATAGCGTTGCCCGCTCAGGTAGTACAAGCCGAGAAAGATCGGCAGGAACAGGAACAGGAACACATTGGATGAAAATACCATCCCGATCTCTCCTTGTTGAATCAACAGTCAAGGGCCAGAGCCCCCCCAAACCCCCCCATGAAAACCGGGGGGTTATTGCATTTGAAACAGACCACTTTCCCTTGTGGGAGCGAGCTTGCTCGCGATAGCAGTGGTTCAGCTTGCATCGCAGTCGCATGTGCCGCCGTCATCGCGAGCAAGCTCGCTCCCACAGGATTCCCTTTCAGGCAGGGAGACCGGTGTCAGCTTCCTTTCTCGCCTTTCTCCCGCGAAGGGTCATACACCCGGGTCAGGTCCCCGCCGAGGCGGAAGGTCTTGAACGGTTGCATTTCGTGCTTGCGTTCCAGCACGTCCTCGGAGCAGGTGTAGAGGCTGCAGAACGGTTCGAGCCAGGCGAATTTCGAATCGATCTTCAGATCCTTCATGTCCTGTTCTTCGCCGTTTTTCTCTTCGAAGATGTCCGGGTCTTTCACCCCGGCGAGCACTCGTTCACCCAGTCGCTTGAGGGCACCGTTGTTTTCCTGGCGCAGGTCCACGCCGTTGACCTGGGCGAAGCTGGCGATCATCGCCAGCGGTGGCAGGGCGTAGTTGTGGTAGGACAGGGCGCGTTGCTTGCGCTTGAGTTCGTTGGGCAGATAGCCCTCGGCATCAACCTGGTTGGCGCCGACCTTGTATTCCTTGACGGCCCAGTCGAACAGGTCGCGACGGTTGGTCGCCACGGACGTGGCCATGACCGACCAGGCGGCCCAGTACGAATGGTTGTTGATTTTCTCCAGCGGCAGGTTGTCCCAATCGCTGACCACCTGGTCGGCCATCTTGCTGAACCAGGCTTCGATCAGTTGCGCCTGTTCTTGATGGTTCGCCAGCGGGCGCGACTCGGAGAACTTCAGGCGCACATAGGCCGAAGCCATGCTGCCCAAGGCCCATTTGCGCATGGACTTGCCGGTGTGGTTGAAGTCCTTGGACATCAGCGCATCGGCCTTGGCCCAGGCGGTCAGCCAGTTCAGCGTGCATTCAAGCTGCTCGGGACGACCGTCGCGCATGAACTGCATGACTTGTTTGCTCACGCCGCGCTCGATCCTGGTGATGTCGGCGGTGCTGTCGCGGAAGGCTTTTTCCGATTGCAGGTTCAGCGTTGCGCGAGCTTTGTCGGAGCCCTCGTATTTGCTGCGAAACTGCAGCGAGCCCGTGTATGGCGTCGGCACTGCCTCGCAGCCCTTGCCGCCGTCGCCTTCCTTGACCTTTTCAATCGGTGCGAAGTAGCCCTGTGGCGGGCGCAGTGGCGCCGCGGCCTGCGTGGCCCCGGCGAACATCGCCAGGGTCAGCAGGGACGGAGCCAACAGCGTTTTCAACGTTCGGGTGCGCATGGTTCTGGTCATGAGACGAGACCTCATTGTCCGATTTGAGCCGTTTGTTGCTCGGCTTGCGGAGATGCATTGCGTTTGCAGACTTTCGCTTCGATTTGCAGTGGTTCTTTACCGGCTTCGGGTCCCTGGACTTCGACAGCCAGCAGGTTCTGCGAGGCCCAGTCTTCGTCGGTGCGCAATTGGAAGGCGAAACGTCCGTCGGTTTCGGAGGTGTTCGGTTTTTCGATCTTGATGTCCTCGTGGCGCCCATTCATGTACCAGAGGGTGGCTTGCAAGGTTTTCACCGAGGTGTCGGCGAAGCGGATGTCGATCTGGTGACTGCCGTTACGCAGGTCCATATTCTTGCTGTTGACCATCAATTCGTTCTTGCCCGGCTTGAGCTTGGCTTTGCTGCTCATCAATGCCGGCTTGCCTTCGCAACCGTTGTTGTCCAGCAGCGCCATCATCTGGCGGTAGATGGTTTCCTGGTCCAGGCGATACAGCGGCGAGAATTCCCAGATGAGGATCTTCGGTGGGTTCTTCTGGAACTCTTCGCTGCCCAGGTACTGGATCATCGCACCCTCGAAACCGCCGCCCGGGAAGGCTACGTTGAGGATGTCGGCGCCGATGGCTTCTTGCAGGAACCCGGCGAAGTTGTAGTTCTTGCCGCTGTGACTGGTGCCCACCAGCGTGATTTGCGGGTCGCCCGCATCGCCGAACAGGTCGCCATCGCCCGCCTCGCCCTTGGGCTCGGTGGTGAACTGGTCCATGTACTGGATCGCATAGCTGGTGCCACACAGTTGCCCGGCCATGTTGTGCAGGGTGCCGGTCTTGCCCATGCGGCCGGACTTCTTGGTCTCGAATTCACGCTTGGGAATGTCGGCGAATGCCGGGATCTGCTTGACCTTCTCGGCCACGATCTTCGCCGTGCGCTGGGCGCCGTACGGGGTCCAGTGCTGGTCGCCACGGAAGTAGAAATCATGGGCCGGCAGGGTTTCGGGCAGGTTTTCGTTGGTCAGCGGCGACAGGTCCGGCACCACGTAACCCATCTGGGCGAAACGGCCGAGCATGGTTTTGTAGTTGGTCAGCGCCTTCTCGTAGTCGAAGGCGGCCTTTTCCTGCGGGTTGAGCTTGTTGCGGTTCACCAGGCCCCGGGTCGGCTGGTAGACAAGCACCAGTTCGACGCCTTTTTTCTTGAACGCATCGTGCAACTGCTGCATGCGTTTGTAGCCGGCCGGCGTGGTGTTGAACTCCGTGCGCAGGTCTTCCTGGGTACGGAACAGCCAATCGCCCTGGGCCTGGACCAGCGTGGTGAAGTTCTGCTGGTAGCGCGTGGTGTAGTTCTTCGCGTCATGGGCGGCCGGGCACAGGTTGCAGCAAGGTTCGGCGGTAAAGGTCGGTGCTTTGACTTCATCGGCGCGCGCGCCGCTTGCGGCGGCGAGAATGCCGGCGGTCAGGGCGGACAGGCCCAGGAGTTTGATCATCTGTGGGTTCATAAAGGTCATTCCTCAGTCCCGCATTTCGGTCTGGCGTTCGACAGGGTCGATCAGCACGGCTTTTTGCTGGCGCACCAGCAGGTCGAGGATTTCGTCCTGGCGTTCGCCCAGGATCCCCGTGAAGCTGATGCCGCTGGATTTGGTCGGCGCAAGCATGGACACGCGGTACAGCTCGACGCTCAACGGCGAGTCGATGGACAGCGGGCCGCTGCCGTTGCCGGCCAGTTCGCCGCCGACCACGATAAGCGACACCTCGGTGTCGAACGGGTCGAGCTTGATGTCCCGGTCGGTGTCGGACAGGTCTTTGATGTGGCCATACAGACCCGTCAGGCCGTTGGCCATGGACAGGTTTTCGTACAGTCGGATGTTTACGCTGTTACGAATCCGGATGCCGTGGCGCTGGTTGCTGATCACCTTGTTGCCCCACAACAGGTTGTCACCACTCTCATAAAGCGTGATGCCGTCGGTGTGGTTCTTGTAGATCTCGTTGTAGGCGATCACGTTGTTCACACTGTTGCGGTCGATCACCACGCCCGAGAGCTTGTTGTCGTAGCTGCGGTTGTTGAAGATGAAGCTGTCATTGACCTCACGGGAAATAATGATCCCGTGCTTCTTCTTGGTTCCGTAAACGGTGTTGTCGGCAATGATCAGCCGATGGGAACGGTCGTGGGGGTCGATGCCGTAGACGATGTTGTCTTTGTAGGTGTTGCCCTTGATCACAAAGTCTTCCGTTTCGTAGCAGTAGAAGCCGTACCACATGTCCGAGAACTCGGAACCGATGATCCAGCCGGTCGGTTCCGGGCGCTTGAGGACCTTGGCCATGTTCGGCGTGTACTGGGAAATACTCACGCCGTACGACTTACTGTTGGCGTAGCCGAAGCTGGCCATCTTGGTATTGACGATGTAGGTCTCGGTACCACCCCAGGACAGCAGGAACGGACGGAACTCGTTGGGCGAACGGAACGTGGCGGGGCCGTTGTCCTTTTCGCGCCAGCCGGTGACCTTGGTGTCGCGGATGAACATGTGTCCATCGTTGACCAGGAACGAGCCTCCCTCCTGGGACAGGCGCAGTTCCTGGGTCTGCTTGTCGATTTCCAGGATGCCTTTTTCGCCCACGACAATCGGGATCCGCGCCAGGAACACCCCTGGCGACGTTTCCTTGAGGTACTGCTTGGGCACTTTCTTGACCAGGTCCTTGAGGTTCATGTAACCGTCGTCGATGAAGATGGCCTGCGGGATGCCGTGCTGACGCACCACCCACTCGGCCATCTTGTTGTCGCCGCCGATGAAGTCCTTCAAGGCGTTTTCCTGCATCATCCGGCGCACGCTGACTTTGCCGGGCTTGCTGCGCACGATCTTCGCCGCGACCGCTTCGGCGGTATAACCCTTGAGGTCGGGCAGGGTTGGCGCGGCCAGTTCCAGCGGCGCGGTCGGCGCGCTGCTGACGGTGTAGGTCTTGGCTCGTTGCAGCTCCTTGACCACGTTGCCCGGCTTGACCGCCGGTTCAACGTTGGCGAACGCCGATGAGCCGGCCAGCAGCATCGCTGCGGCCAACAGGCTGATCGAACCCTTCATCGCCTGGCTGTTCCTGAGGTAGCGGTTCATATCGGGCACTCCCATGGCCGTTCGCATCAGAAGCGCCAGATCACGTCGACAAAGGCACGATGCATGTACGAATCGACCTCTTTGCCGTAGGCGTCGCCTGGCTTGAACACGCCGCCACGCAAGCGCACCAGCGCCGACGGCTCATCTATGGATTGACTCAGCGCAGCCGGCAACAGGCCTTGCTTGAAGTACTTGGTGACCACCAGATCGACTTCCTGGCCCAGGTCCTTCTCGCCGTCGCGCAGCGGCAGGGTCGAGGTGGACAAGATGGCGCCGGTCACGTCGTCAGTGTTGTTTTGCACGGCATTGATGCCGTTGCTGCCCACCGCCTTGTTGCCGTCCACGCGCCAGAACTTGTGGTACACGAGGCTGGCGTCGTATTCGTCGCGCAGTTGCCAGGAGCCGAACAGGCTGGCGCTCTGGGTGTTGGCCATTTCGCCACGGAAGGCCTCGCCGAAACGGTGGACGCGCGAGCGGGTGCCGGTGAAGTTCGAGCGGTTACTCTGCAGGCCGTTCTGCTCGTAGTCCTCGCTGGCGCGGGCGTAGGCCGCACCGACTTGCCATTGCGGATCCAGACGCAGGCGGATACCCAGGTCGGTGGCCCAGCCGTCAACGTCGTCGCTGCGCTTGAGCTGCGCGGGGCGGGTGCCGTCGGCGTCGAGCGGGTTGACGGTGTCGCGGTCGCCGGTCATGCCGGTGATGCTTGCCCAGTAATTGACGGTGTTGGTGTTGCGCCAGTTGTAGGCATCGCTGTTGGCTTCCAGGCCGAGCCAGGTCAGGTCACCGTTCTGGGTCTTGTCCAGGGTGTCGGTGGCTTCGCCCGGGGTCGGGTAGTCCAGGCTGCCGTTGTCATGGGTGTGGTGCGCGCGGATCCCGGCCCATTGGCCTGGCATCCATTGGTACGCCACGTCACCGTAGACGTGCAGGCGATCCTCGTCCTGGGGCGACAGTTCCTTGAGGTCGGTGCGGTATTCGCTGAAACGCTCGGCCACGCCCAGGTTGGCGCGCAGCAGGGTGGTGTCGAAGGTCCAGTTCAGGGCTTCGATGTTGGTGTCGCGCCATTGCCCGTCGTCGTTGCGCAGGCGCTGGCGACCGAACTTCAACAGTTCGCCCGGATAAGGCGTGAGGCCGCTGTAGCCAATCCAGAATTCGCGCATTGCCAGGTAGCTTTTTTTGGCTTCGCGATCACCGCTGTCGGTTTGCTGGGTCGCGTCATCCGACTGCTGCAGCGTGTCGGTCTCAATGATGTCGGTGGATGTCACGGCCTGGGCCATGGCGTAGCCGCTCCAGTTACCGCTTTCGCCATAGATCCAAGGGCGCAGGTCCAGGCCGATACCGTTGACGTCGCCACCGCTCTGGGTGCCGAGGTCGCGGTCATCTTCGGACTGGCCGGTGATCTTCACTTCCAGGCCGAAATTCTTGCTTTCGGTCAGCGCCGCCAGGGTCGGGCAGGACCACAGCAGGGCAAACGACAGGCCAATACCAGCCTGTACAAAAGGGTTGAGCTTCAAAAGCTTCATAGAGGTTCCTCGCCGTCATCTTCTTTTAGGGCTTGCAGTTCCAGCGTATCGGGGCTCATGGCGCCGCGAATGGCCTGCTCTTGTTGTAGCAGGCGTTGCGCTTGTGCAAGTTGTTCCGGCGGTAATTGTGCTTCGAGGGTCTGGGCAAGCTCGGTGGCCTGCGGGGTGTTTTGTGCCTTGGCCAACTGGCTGAACACGTAAGCGTTGACCGGGTTGGGCTTGGTGCCCTTGCCTTGGGAGAACAGCTGGGCAATGGCGTAGTCGGCGCTGTTCTGGCCGTTGCGGGCGGCCTTGAGCAGGTGATCCAGAGCCTTTTGCGAGTACACCTGGCCCAGATAACCACGGCGATAGATCTGGCCGAGGTAATAATCGGCCGCCACTTCACGGCCCACGGCTTTCTGGAAGTGCGCCTCGGCGACCTTGGCGTCGGCGGGCACCCACTTGCCTTCGTAATACAGCTTGCCCAGCAACAGCTCGGCGCGCGGCTGGTCGGCGGCGCGGCCGTTTTCCAGGTACTGCATCATCTTGTCGACGTCACCCAACTCGGGGAAATCGTAAAGCAGCTGCGCCAGGCTGACCCAGGAAGCGGGGTAGCCGGGGGCGATGCCTTCGAGCAACGACTGGGCGGTTTTCTCGTCGGTCTTGCCCAGGCTCTGATCGGCCAGGACGCGGGCGACGCTGTCTACACGCTGGGCCGAGACCACACCGCGGGCGTGACCGGCTTGCATCTGCTTGATCAGCTCGGCCTGTTGTTCCGGCTGGCCGCGTTTCTGGTAGACCGTGGCCAATTCGACGTAGCAGATGTCGGTGGTCGCCAGGGCGGCCTTGCAGACCTTTTCCACTTCGTCCAGGTGCTGGTCGTACGTGCCCTGGGTGCGGTAGAGCAGGATCTGCGCCAGGCCGGCTTCCGGGTAGCCGGCGCTGCGCCATTGGCTGATCTGCTGCTGGGCGTTGACGTTCGGGAAGCTGTGGGGGTATTGCAGGTACAGCATCGCCAGCGGGATCAAGGTATTGCCTTCACCGTTGGCGAAGGCTTTTTTCAATAGGCCTTCGGCTTCGTGTCTTTCAGCCTCGGTGGATCCGGGCTTGGCCACCAGCAGGCGACCCAGGCGAGCCTGGGCGCGCGGCGAGATATCGGCGGCGGCGCGGTAGGTCGCCTCGGCTTTTCTCATCTGCTCGGGGTCGCGGCTGTCCACCTGGATATCGGCCAGGCCCACCTGTGCCTCGCTGTAGCCCAGGTCTGCCAGTTGCTGATAGTTCTGCTGCGCCAACGCCGTGTCGCCGCGCTTGAGGGCTTCGTTGGCCAAGCGCTGGTCGGGCAGGCCGGCGCAACCGGCCAGGCTGACGGCCAGTGCCAAGGCACACAACGCATAGCCTGTGTGGGAGCGAGCCTGCTCGCGATGCAGGCTGCTCGGAGTCTCAGACAGACCGCGTCGATCCCATCGCGAGCAAGCTCGCTCCCACAGGGAACGCGGCGCATTGTTGTTTTGTGGAGTGATCACGGGCATATCCTCGACTTAAAGACCAACGGCCATGGCTTTGTCGATCAGCCAGTTCAGGCTTGGGCCACGATCGCTGACGACTTCTACCGGACGGCCGGCCAGCGCGCTGTCGAGGGCTTCGTCGGGCTGGATCAGCACGCGGATATCGGAAGACAGGTCGGCGCTTTTCAGGCTGGTGCTGCTGACGATCTTGCCGGTACGGGTGGTGTCTTCGCCGGCCACCTGGAAGCTGACCGGTGTACCTGGGCGCACGTCGCCGAACTGGCGATAGGAGAAACGCGCTTCAACGTTGGCTTCGGCGCCACGTGGAACCAGTTGGAAGATCACGTCGCCCTTGCTGGCGTACTGGCCGTTGGAAACCAGTTGCTGGGCCACGATGCAGTCGCATGGCGAGGTGAGGGTGCCGGTCATTTGCTTGCCGAACAGCTCTTCAACCTTGGCCGGCTGCAGCTGGTTGTCGTCCAGGTGACCCTTGAGTACGTCCAGCATGCTGGTGCTGAAAGTCGCCAGCGGAGCGCCTTTGGCGGCCAGGCCGTCGGCCTTGACCAGGCTCTGCACGGTGCCGTCGCGCGGCATGGTGATGGCCATGCCCGGTACGTTGACGATGCCGGCCTGGGCGTGGCTGACGAAGTACATGCCGTATACCGACTTGAAGATGAAACCGAACGCCGCCAGGCCGACAATGAAGATGCCCAGGCTGAAGGTCACGGCGCGCAGGCGGCCGAAGGCGCTCATGCCACCGTTGTCATCTTTCTGTTTGCGGGCCTTGGTGAAGTTGTCGCGTTGCAACGTCGCCAGCACGTCGCCGACGCCCACGATGTCGCCGGCCAGGTGCGAGGTGATGATATGGCGCAGTGTCGAGATGTCACGCGGCTCCAGGTTCTGGAACTGGCAACCGGTGCGGCCGGTCTGGCGGTCGTGGGAACGGATTTGCAGCTCCACGTCCATGGCCAGGCCAAGGTTGTCGATCACGAACTGCAGGCGGGCCTTGTACGTCTCGCCAACCTTGAGCGGCATCTGGCCGGCGTTGAAGCACAGCCCACCGGCCGACAGGTCCAGGACCTTGACTTCCATGGGCGTACGGTCTGGGCCGAAGAAGCGCAACTTGGCCGGGATTTTGACCCGGGCGTGTTGGCGTTGGGCTTCGGATTCATGCACTACGTTGACATTCACGGCGGTGTTCATAGGGGCGATTTCCTAGTTAATTCAGGCAAGTTCGGTCAGACCATCGTCAGCAGCACGGCGACAAAGATGCTGCCGGCGGAGAAGGTCATGGTCCGAGACGACCAGGTGTTGAACCAACGTTGAAAGCTGGCGAGATCACGGGTCAGGTGGGTGGGCTGGCGGGTCCAGGACTGTTGATCGAGGCGGAAGAACACATAGATCTTCACCATCGCGCCGACGATCTGGTTGTAATAGAGAATCGCCGGGTAGGCCGGGCCGATCCGGTGTCCGGAGCACGACAGCAACAGGGTCAGTAGCAGCCGCGTGATGCCGATCCACAGCAGGTACACCAGGATGAACGCGGTGCCGTACTTGATGCTGGCGATGATCGCCACGGTCAAGCCCAGCAGCGAAGTCCACATCGAGACGCGCTGGTCGAACAGCACCACCGACGTGAACAGGCCCAGACGCCGCAGACCCAGGCCCAGGGCCCGGGAGTTCTGCCGCAGGTTGTTGCCGTACCAACGGAACATCAACTTGCGACTCGCCTTGATGAAGCTTTTTTCCGGCGGATGCTCAACCGTGTTGATGGCCGCGTCTGGCACGTAGAACGTGTCGTAGCCCAGGCGCATCAGGCTGAACCAACTCGATTTGTCATCGCCGGTGAGGAACTTGAAGCGGCCCAGGCGCCAGTGTTGCAGCGAGTCGCTTTCCACGTCGGCGATGAAGTCCGGGTTGGTGACCACGGTCGCGCGGAATACGGACATGCGTCCGGTCATGGTCAACACGCGCTTGGACAGGGCCATGGAGCACATGTTGATGTGACGCTGGGCGAAACGCAGCTTGTGCCACTCGCTCATGATGTAGCCGCCGCGTACTTCGCAATATTCGTTGGTGGTCAGGCCGCCGACATTGCCGAACAGTTGGAACCACGGCACGGTCTTGCGCACCACGCCCTCGGCGAGGACGGTGTCGCCATCGATCACCGCGACCACCGCGCGATCGTCTGGCAGGTGGCGGGAGATGGCGCGAAAGCCGTAGGCCAGGCCGTCACGCTTGCCGGTGCCAGGGATGCGCACGAAGTCCAGCTTGACGTGCTCGGGCGGGTTCATGCGGGCCCAGAGGCTCTTGACCAGCAACTCGTCGGACATTTCCACGATGGAGCAGACCACGGTGGTGGGCAGCCCGCACTCGATGGCTTCGCGAATTACCGAGCCATAGACCTGGGCGGTGGTCAGCGCATCGATGCGAAAGCTGGTCACCATCAGGTACACATGGGACGGGTCCGCCGCCTTGCCCAACTTGCGAACCTTGCGGCGCAGGTGTGGGTAGACGATGTACAGGAAGATCATGCCGCGCACGAAATGCGTTGCTCCCATGGAGTAACGCCAAATGCCCACGGCGCCGATCAGGAAGATGAAGTCCTTGGATTCGGCGTCGAACGTGGACGTGGGCAACGCCGTGGCGATGCCCATCAGTAAACTCAAGTAAAACAGCCAACCGGCGGCCTGAAGCAGGCCGTGCTTTAGCCTGTGCATAATCTGCATCCGTCTCTATCTCGGGCGGGCCCTGGGGGCGGCCCGATGGGTTAAGGCAGGCGAAAGGCCGGCCGGGGCGAGCCCCGGCCGGCTAACAGACTTACCAGCAGATGCCTTCGGTCCGGCCATTCGCAGAGGTGGCCTTGGACATGAACCCAACCAGGTCGATGACCTGCTTGCCTTCCGGTACGTTCTCGGTCAGCGCGCGGAACTTCTCGTCGCGGTTGCCGAGGATGATGATGTCGGAGCTGTCGATCACCGCGTCGAAGTCGGAGTTGAGCAAGGACGAGACGTGAGGGATCTTCGACTCGATGTAATCCTTGTTCGCACCGTGGACACGGGCGTATTCGACGTTGCTGTCGTAGATGCGCAGGTCGTAGCCCTTGCCGATCAGCATTTCCGCCAGCTCTACCAGCGGGCTCTCACGCAGGTCATCGGTGCCGGCCTTGAAGCTCAGGCCCAGCAGGGCGACTTTGCGCTTGTCATGGCTGGATACGATGTTGAATGCGTTCTGAACCTGGGATTCGTTGCTGCGCATCAGCGAGTTCAGCAGCGGTGCTTCCACGTCCAGGGAGCCTGCACGGTAGGTCAGGGCGCGCACGTCCTTGGGCAGGCACGAGCCGCCGAAGGCGAAGCCTGGGCGCATGTAGTACTGGGACAGGTTCAGGGCCTTGTCCTGGCAGACCACGTCCATTACTTCACGGCCATCGACGCCGACAGCCTTGGCGATGTTGCCGATCTCGTTGGCGAAGGTGACCTTGGTGGCGTGCCACACGTTGCAGGTGTACTTGATCATCTCGGCGACGGCGATGTCCTTGCGGATGATCGGCGCATCGAGTTCTTCGTACAGCGATTGCAGGACGTCGCCCGAGGCTTTGTCGAACTCGCCGATGACGGTCATTGGCGGCTGGTCGTAATCCTTGATCGCGGTGCTTTCGCGCAGGAACTCAGGGTTTACCGCAACGCCGAAATCAACGCCGGCTTTCTTGCCGGAGCAATCTTCGAGGATCGGGATAACGACGTTGGCCACGGTGCCTGGCAGTACGGTACTGCGGACCACGATGGTATGGCGGGTGGTCTTCTCGCGCAGTACAAAACCGATTTCACGGCACACTGCTTCGATGTAGTTCAGTTCCAGGTCGCCATTCTTCTTACTTGGCGTGCCGACGCAAATCATCGACAGATCGGTATCACGAATTGCTTCGGCGAAGTTGGTAGTACCACGCAACCGACCTGTTTGAATGCCTTGCGCCAACAGCTCGCCAAGACCCGGTTCAACGATCGGGGATTTACCCGCGTTGATCATGTCGATTTTGTCTTTGGCGACATCTACGCCAACTACGTCATGGCCCCGTGCAGACAGGCAACCGGCACATACTGCACCGACGTAACCCAAACCAAATATGCTAATGCGCATCGCATTTACCTCTGTTTTCACGCCATTAAATGGCCGGAGTTAATAGTGTTCAGCGGTCATCGTGCACTCGGAAGTGTGGAATGCAGGCGCCACAGTGCCGTGTGCAGGCATACAAAGTTCCGAGTGTCTAAATAATTGCACTCAAGTTGTGCGCAAAGCGGCCTAGTTGTTATGACCTGCCCTGTTATGCAGCCAGTCCTCGTTGGCGGGACGTCGGTGCAAAAGATCCTTCACTTCAGACTCCTGGCAAAAAGCCCACAAAATCAGAAGCTTGTGTGCTCGGGGGAGCACGTTAATAGGGGCGCAGCCTTGGCCTTGTAGGGGATACTAATGGTGCATTATCTCCCGTCCTTCAGGGTGGATCCAATTAGACGACCGTTTCGCTAAGTTGTCGTTACAACTCTGTTACTCC
This sequence comes from Pseudomonas sp. E102, assembly GCF_052660185.1. Lineage (NCBI taxonomy): Bacteria > Pseudomonadati > Pseudomonadota > Gammaproteobacteria > Pseudomonadales > Pseudomonadaceae > Pseudomonas > Pseudomonas sp. E102. Next base: position 3,775,876 of record NZ_CP084025.1, on the reverse strand, counting down.
GGACGACGTGCCACGTAAGTTATCTCGTACATCCTCGGCGAGAATCGTTACGGGTGGTATGAGCCGTGCGTTTTGACATAGTTCCGATCCGCTCATCGCCATTTTCGAAATTTTTCGAAATATCTGCCTAGATGGCACTGCCCTCATAGTGATAGCACTCGCGTTTTTAGCCTTTAGTTTCGGGGAGTTGAGGGGGGTAGATAGTTTTGTGCCACTACTGATGAAAAATTTCCGTGCCACTACGGAAAAATCTGACATTTGTCGAGTGAAAGAAAAGTTAGCGCGGTGTGTGTTTGTTTTATTGGCGCCAAGAAAGTGGCAAGTAGGGAGGGGAATCGGGATGACATCTAGCGAAGTGATCGAGGCCCCTTATCGGGGCCTGAAAGAGGTATTGCGTTATTGCGGGGCGTGGTCGCGCAAGAAGACCAGTTTTTCCGGGGTGGATTGTTCGGGGTTGTAGCGATAACCCTGCACATCAAACTCCCTTAGTGCAGTGGGATTATTAATGCGTTGTTCGATGACAAATCGGCTCATCAGGCCCCGGGCTTTTTTCGCGTAGAAGCTGATGATCTTGTACTGGCCGTTCTTGAGTTCCTTGAATTCGGTATCGATCACCCGTGCCTTCAGGGCACTGCGTTTAACCGCCGAGAAGTATTCATTGGAGGCGAGGTTCAACAACACGTCGTCACCCTGTTCGGCCAAGGCTTCGTTCAACCATTCGCTGATGCGGGTGCCCCAGAAGGCGTAAAGATCCTTGCCCCGGGCATTGGCCAGTTTCGTGCCCATCTCCAGGCGATAAGGTTGCATCAGGTCCAGGGGACGCAGCAGGCCATATAAACCGGACAGCATGCGCAGGTGCTGTTGGGCGAAATCGAAATCGGCGTCACCGAGGCTTTGCGCATCGAGGCCGGTATAGACGTCGCCTTTGAAGGCCAGCAATGCCTGTTTGGCGTTGGCGGGGGTGAACGCCGGGTTCCAACTGCCGAATCGTGCTGCGTTGAGGCCGCCGATCTTGTCGGAAACGTGCATCAGTTCGCTGATCTGGGCCGGCGAAAGTTCGCGTAGTTGCTCGACCAGCTCCTGGGAGTGGTCAAGGTATTGCGGCAGGGTGAAGCGCTCGATGGCCGGCGGTGTTTCGAAATCGAGGGTCTTGGCGGGGGAAATCACCATCAGCATGCAGACGTCTCCTTTGAGGGTGCGGCGATTCTAGGGGGTTGTCCGGGTGGACTCCAGCTATTGGGGTGATAGGGGATGGATGGTGGTGGTGCCTTTGTGGCGAGCAAGCAAGCTCCCTCGCCACAAAGGCAGGTTCTCCAAGAAGGATCAGCTATCATGCCGCGCGGGTTTCGTTATGGAGACATCCCCTTTGCGTATCGCCCTTCTATTGTCGGCCTGGCTGTTGAGTTTCGCTGCGATCGCCGCACCCAACGACGTCGCCACCTTGGACCGCAGCACCTGGCCTGAGCAACTCACCAATCCGACGCTGTTCGATGTTGCCTCGCGCGCCGAGATCCTGATGTTCGCCCGGGTATTGCTGGACGTCGATGCCATGGATGAAGTGGCGCTAAAGCAGTACCTTGGGCTGCGCTCGGTCAATATGGCGGCGGTCGACGCGTTGCGCACACGGCTGTGGCAGCGTCTGCTATCGAGTTACAACTTTGCCCAGCGAAGCTGTGAATTGGATGCCTCCTTCTGCTATCTGGTGGAAAACATGGCGACCCTGCGAGAAGAAGCGGGCAGGTTCCAACTCGATGATAATTCCTACTACATCAAGTGGGCCGAGCCGAGCCGGATCTTCCACACCCACTATCGGGACGAGTTGTTGCGCAAGGCGGCGCTGTTTCCCCAGGTCAGCAGTGAAATCGAGCGTTTCGGCGATTACGAGCGCAACGGCGAGCAGATGAACGACCGGCTGTTCTTGCTGACCTTCGACAGCGGCGCCAACATCGCGCCGGATAACACCCCGTGGCTGACCGAATACCTGCGAAAATCGAACATGAACGGTACGTTCTTCGTTCTCGGCAAGGATATCCAGGCGCGGCTGGCGGATCGCTCGGTCAATGATCTGCAGAGCCTCTATTCCAGGCAATGCGTCGGTGTGCAGGGCTGGGAGTTTCGCTCTCACAGCTATTGGCAGGATTGGCAAGACTCGGTGCGGCGCAGTGTCGACCTGGTCAAGGGCAAGCTGCCGGAGAATTTCGTGCCGCTGTTCCGCCCGCCCCAAGGCCAACGCCGGGGCGATGCGCAATCATTCTTCCAGGCACAGGGCCTGCAAGTGGCGCTGTGGGATATCGATCCTCAGGACAGCACCAACCGCCTCAAGCCCGAACAGAGTGCCCAGCGGGCGCTGACCTTGATGCTGTTGTGGCGCCATGGCGTGATCAACTTCAACGCCAAGCAGGATGCGGTGAAAATCGCACTGCCCTGGCTCGTAGCGCAAACGGCGCAGAGCGGGATCGGCTGGGAGGAATGTCAGGACGCGTTTCGCTGAAAGATGGGAAAGGCCCGGAAACATTGGGCGGGGTGGGTTTTTTGGCACGCATTCGGTGCGACCCGACTTCCGACTTTAACGGTGCGACAGCGGTACGCCAAGGGTTATTCGTCACTCTGAAAAATAAACTTCAAAAAAGCGTCAAAGTGCTTTTTCCTGTCATGTGTTTTGGAGTATCAAGAAGTCAGACCGCCGAAACCTGCAACACAGGTGGCGTCTTCCAAGACCCAGATTGTGTGCAGTTCACCTGAATCCTCGCGGGTGAATTCGGTGGCTACCTCGAGGCGCAGCACTGTCACGGTATTGCGTCGAATGGCCCCCACATAGGTGACCGAGTATGGATGACCACGGACGTAGCCCTTCCTCCAACCAGCCAATCCTCTATGTACTCGATACCAACGTATTGATCCACGATCCAAACGCGCTCCTGAACTTCGAAGAACACCACGTAGCCCTCCCGATGACCGTCCTTGAAGAGCTGGACAAGCTCAAGAGTGGGCATCACAGCGTGGCGGCCGAATGTCGCCAGGCGATCCGCCTGATCGACAAGACCCTGGGGGACGCCTCTCCCGAGGACGTCGAACTCGGCGTACCGATCCAACGTGGCAAAAGCGGCCCCAAGGGCCTGCTCTCGATCCTGATGAGCAAGCGCACCGAACCCAACCTGGTGCTGCCTGAACATCTTAACGACAACATCATCATCAACCAATTGATCGACCTGCACGCGCGCAACAAGGATCAGGCCGTGGTGCTGGTGACCAAAGACATCAACATGCGCCTCAAGGCCCGCGCCTGCGGGATTGCGGCCGAGGACTACAGCACCGACCAGCTGGTCGACGACGTGTCGCTGCTGCCCAACGGCTACCACACGATGACCGGCTCTTTCTGGGACCGCGTGAGCAAGGTCGAAACCCGCCAGGACCATGGCCGCACGTGGCACCAGGTGCAACTGATCGACAATCTGCCGGCGGTGCACATCAACGAATTCATCATCGACGAACAAGGCTTTGTCGGCTGGATCAAGGAAATCCAGGTCGACAAACTGCTGATCCTCGACTTGCATCAGGAACCCTTGTTGCATCAGGAGGCGTGGGGCCTCAAGCCTCGTGACATCTACCAGAGCCTGGCGCTGTTCGCCTTGCTCGATCCGGATATCCACCTGGTCAACCTGTCCGGTGCGGCTGGTTCCGGCAAGACCATCCTGGCCCTGGCCGCTGCTATCGAGCAGACCATGGTCAGCAAGCGTTACCGGCGCATCATCGCCACCCGCAGCGTGCAGGGCCTGGACCAGGAGATTGGCTTTTTGCCCGGCACCGAAGCGGAAAAAATGGAGCCGTGGCTGGGCGCGATTACCGACAACCTCGAAGCCTTGCACATGGATGACGAAAGCACCCATGGCAGCGTCGACTACATTCTCAGCAAAGTGCCGTTGCAGTTCAAATCCCTCAACTACATCCGAGGCCGCAGCTTCCAGCAAAGCCTGATCTTGATCGACGAATGCCAGAACCTGACGCCGCACCAGATGAAAACCATCATCACCCGTGCCGGCGCCGGTTCCAAAGTGGTGTGCCTGGGTAACCTGGCACAGATCGACACCCCATACCTGTCCGCGACCAGCTCCGGGCTGACCTACCTGACCGAACGCTTCAAGGACTTCCCCAACGGGGTCCACATCACCCTGCAAGGCGTACCGCGCTCGATCCTGGCCGAATACGCTGAGTCTCATCTGTAACACCAGCCGAACCGGGCGACCTCACCGTCGCCCGGTTCTTCCATGCACCACATAACCCTGTGGGAGCGAGCCTGCTCGCGAATGCGGTGTGCCAGCCAAATATTTTTATCTGAAGCACCGCTTTCGCGAGCAGGCTCGCTCCCACCAAGGATCTTCAGTGGTCTGCTAATTACGGGCACGACAATCAGCCCTGCCAGAATCTGACCCACGGGTTTACAATCGACGCTCCTGATCAGGAGTAACCCTGTGCTGACTCATCTCGATTCCCAAGGTCGCGCCAATATGGTCGACGTGACCGACAAGGCCGTGACGTTCCGTGAAGCCACGGCTGAAGCCTTTGTGCGAATGCTGCCCGATACCCTGCGGATGATCGTCAGCGGCGGCCATCCCAAGGGCGACGTGTTTGCCGTTGCCCGCATCGCCGGCATCCAGGCTGCGAAGAAAACCAGCGACCTGATTCCGCTCTGCCACCCGCTGATGCTCACCGGCGTCAAGGTCGAGCTCAATGCCGAAGGCGAGGACCGGGTACGTATCGTTGCCCGTTGCAAACTGTCGGGGCAGACCGGCGTGGAAATGGAAGCGCTCACCGCCGCCAGCGTCGCCGCGCTGACTATTTATGACATGTGCAAGGCCGTGGACCGGGGCATGACCATCGAAGGCGTGCGGGTGCTGGAAAAGCTTGGCGGCAAGAGTGGTCATTTCCAGGCGGATGCATCATGAAAATCACTGTGAAGTTTTTTGCTCGCTACCGCGAAGCGCTCGGCGTGGACTCGGTTAAGGTGGAAGGCGGTTTCGCCACGATTGACGACGTGCGCGCCTTGCTCGCGCAGCGTGACGGCGCCGAAGTGCTGAGAGAGCAAAACCTGATGTGTGCCCGCAACGAGGATCTCTGTCAACTCGACGAGCCAGTGGCGGACGGCGATGAGGTGGCGTTCTTTCCCACCGTGACCGGAGGCTGAGCTATGGCGATTCGGGTACAGGTGGAACCGTTCGACCCGGGCAGCGAAGTCAACGCGATGCACGCGGCCAATGTCGGCGTGGGTGCTGTGGTCAGTTTTGTCGGCTACGTGCGCGACTTCAATGACGGCCTCGATGTGTCCGGGATGTTCCTGGAGCATTATCCGGGCATGACCGAGAAAGCGCTGGGCAAGATCGCCATCGAGGCCGAGCAGCGCTGGCCATTGCTCAAGCTTGAAGTGCTGCACCGCATCGGCGCCTTGGAGCCGGGTGAGCCGATCGTTTTTGTCGGCGCCGCCAGCGCCCACCGCCAGGCGGCGTTCGACGCCTGCGCCTTTGTCATGGACTACCTCAAGACCCGCGCGCCGTTCTGGAAAAAAGAAAACACCGTCGATGGCCCGCGCTGGGTCGAAGGGCGGGACAGTGATCATGCGGCGGCGGATCGCTGGAAGCAGTAGTCCACGTCGTTTCTTCGCAATACTTATGCCCGCATCGCGAGCAAGCTCGCTTCCACAGTGGCGCTTCGTTGCACACAATGTTTGTGTCTGACACAGATCCCCCTGTGGGAGCGAGCCTGTTCGCGATGAGGCCGGTAGCCTCCCATCACTTTCGCCTGTTTCCCCAATTGACGATGTGTACATTAAAGTCCAGTATGGATTTATAAGTACAAAATCAGTCGCACCTGCCTTTCTCTGCCAAACCAACAACAACCCGCGAGAGAACGATTATGAAGAAACTCCCCCTCATCACTGGTCTGGCCTTGAGTCTGTTGGCCTCCAGTAGCCTGTTCGCCGCCGATAAAACCTTGCGCATCGGTATCGAGGCGGCTTATCCGCCGTTTGCTTCGAAAACCTCGGAGGGGAAAATCGAGGGGTTTGACTACGACATCGGCAATGCCTTGTGCGCACAGATGCAGGTGAAGTGCGAGTGGGTCGAGGGTGAGTTCGATGGGCTGATCCCGTCGCTCAAAGTGAAGAAGATCGACTTGGCCCTGTCGTCCATGACCATCACCGAAGAGCGCAAGAAGTCGGTGGATTTTACCCACAAGTATTACTTCACCTCATCGCGCCTGGTCATGAAGGAAGGGGCGTCGGTCGATGACCAGTACGCCAGCCTCAAGGGCAAGACCGTCGGCGTGCAGCGCGCCACCACCACGGACCGTTTCGCCACGGAGGTCTTTGAACCCAAGGGCGTTACGGTCAAGCGCTACAGCAATAACGAAGAAATCTACATGGACCTGGCGTCGGGTCGCCTGGATGCGATTTTTGCCGACACCATTCCTTTGGAAGACTTCCTGTCGATGCCTCGTGGCAAGGGCTATGCCTTCGTCGGGCCGGAGCTCAAGGACCCGAAATACGTCGGCGAGGGCGCCGGGATTGCGGTGCGCAAGGGCAACACCCAATTGGTGGCGGATTTGAACAAGGCCATCGATGGGATTCGGGCCAATGGCGAGTATCAGAAAATCCAGGCCAAGTATTTCAAGTCGGATATCTACGGCGATTGATCGATAGCCTTCGCGAGCAGGCTCGCTCCCACAGAGGATTTGTGTCGTGCACGAGATATGTGTGCAATGCGATTCAATGGGGGAGCGAGCTTGAACTGGTCAAGTAATCTTGGACACCGATTAAGGTTCACGCCGCCAACCTTTCCTTCGCGACCGGCGACCGGTAGTCGTTGTAGCTGTGAGGCCTGCTGATGTTGTAGCGCGAGACATAGCGCTGCACGTCTGCCCGGGCCTCATGTTCCAGTTTGTAGCCCGTTTCAGGAACCCACTCTGATTTCAAACTACCAAAGAAACGCTCCATGGGGGCGTTGTCCCAGCACTCGCCTTTACGGCTCATACTTTGCCTAAACCCGTGTTTCACAAGCTCGTTTCGGAATTTATGACTGGTGTACTGACAACCTTGGTCTGAATGAAACAACACATCCTGGGGGTGGCCGCGTAGCTCAACCGCCATGCGTAGCGCTTCGCAGGTCAGGTTGGCATCAGAAATCATCGAGAACGACCAACCCACGATCCTCCGAGCGTACAGATCCAGAACGGCGGCGAAGTACATCCACCGCTTGCCGACCTTGATGTAAGTCACGTCGCCACACCACACCTGGTTAACCGCCGTTACATCAAATTTTCGCTTGAGCACGTGCGGCGCCACCAATGCCTCAACGCCCGGCGACTTGTACTTATGGCGCCTGCGCTGACGACTAGCGATGCCAGCTTCGCGCATCAAACTGCGAGCCATATAACGTCCGATACGATGCCCTTTGGCTTTTAGCTCCTTGGACAAAGTACGTGCGCCGGCCGACTCTCTGGACGCCCTGTGGTGCCTGACCAGCGCGGCTTTGAGCTTGTCCCGTTCAGGATTTGCTCTGCCTTGGCGCTGGCGCCAGGCGTAGAAACTACTGCGGTTGATCCCAAACGCCCGGCAACACCTTTTAACGCCGTATTGCTCGTCCAGCTCATCGATCAGCGTGAATGATCTTTGGCGTCCAAAAGCAGGAGAGCACTGGCCTTTTTTAGGATTTCAATGTCCAGGTCTTTCTCCCTGAGTAGGGCTTTGAGCCTCTGGATTTCTCGCTGATCAGCGGTAATCGCCTTGGCCCCTACCGGGGTCGAACCCAGGCGTTCTTTTTGCACTTGATCGACCCAGCGGCGCAGAGCAGTGGGGCCGATATCTAGGCTGGCACAGACCTCGGTAACCGGCTGGCCTTCATCCAGCACCATGCTGGCAGCCTTGAGCTTGAACTCACTCGAATAAGATTTACGCATATCCAAACACCTCAGATTTGGGCGCTATCATAGCGCCCGATTGAAGTGTCCAAAATCATTAGGCCAGTTCAGCTTGCTCGCGATGGCGTCAGGCCAGGCAACCCAAAACCTCAGCCCTTCAATTCCTTCAGATGCTTGTACACCGTCGCCCGCCCCATGTTCAGCACATTGGCCACATAGTTGGACGCGCTCTTGCCCTTGAACGCGCCTTCAGCATGCAGCGCCAACACCAGCTCGCGTTTGTGGTCGCGGGTCAGCAGGTTCAGGCTCAGTTGACGCTCGCGCATCCAGGCGTGCAGGAAAGTGTTGATCCGCTCCTGCCAGTCATCACGAAACAGTGAATCCGGCTGGGGAATCAATTTGCCTGGCGACAGGAACAGATCCAGCGCGGCCTTGGCATTCTCGAACAGCGAAATATTCAGGTTGATGCACAGCACCGCCAGCGGATGACCGTTTGCATCGCGCAGGACGCTGCTGAGGCTGCGAATCTTCTGTCCGTCCCAGTTCAGTTTTTCGTACGGCCCGATGTTACGTTCGCTGACGTCCTCACTGAGCATGTCTTCCAGGGACGAGTCATCGCCGATTTCGCGCTTGGACAGGTTATTGGCGATGTAGTCGACCTTCTGGGTGCGCAGGTCATGCAACACCACTTCCGCGTGGGGGTAGAACAGTGTGGCGATGGCATCGGCGATAGTGCGGAAGTTATCGAGTGTCGGATTGGCTTGCGGGGCATTCATGACGGGACTCCAGACGGTCAGCGCCCCGTGGAACAGGGGCGCGAGGGAGTGTGCCGCAATCGTGGCGATGCGTCACCTCACCGAAGGTCAACCCAGGCGAGTGGGCGATAGCATCGCGGCGTTCAGGCCGAAACGGGTCAAAGGCTCAGGCAGTGGTTCACCGCGCGCCAGTGCCGCGCTTGCCTGGCCCATGGCAGGGGAGGTCTGGATGCCATAGCCCCCCTGGGCCGCGACCCAGAAAAGGCCGGGTACTTGTGGGTCGAAGCCGGCCAGCAGATCACCGTCAGGCACGAAGCTACGCAATCCGGCCCAGGTGCGGGTCGGACGGCGAATGGTCAGGGTGGTCGCCTCTTCGATCTGGTAGATGCCCATGGCGATGTCCAGCTCTTCGGGCTGTACGTCGTGTGGTTCGACCGGGTCGGCATTGGCCGGAGAGCCGAGGAACATGCCAGCGTCCGGCTTCATGTAGAAGGATTCGTCGAGGCTCACCAGCATCGGCCAGTCGTGGATATTCACACCCTCGGGGCCGGCGAAAATGAACGCCGCCCGCCGCTTGGGTTGCAGGCCCAGCTTGCGCGCGCCGGCCATTTCGGCCACTTGATCGGCCCAGGCGCCGGCCGCGTTGATCAGCACCGGCGCGTAGAACGTCTGGCTGGCGGTCCTGACCTGCCATCGCCCTTGGTCGTCGCGGATCAAGTCCAGCACTTCGCTGTCGGTGTGTACCTCGCCGCCGCTGCGACGGATACCGCGCAGATAGCCTTGGTGCAGCGCATCGGTATCGATATCGCAAGCCGTGGGGTCGTAGATCGCGCCGTGGACTTTATCCCGTCGCAGGATCGGCAGGCGCAGGCAGGCCTCTTCGGCGCTGAGCAATTGCATTTGCGGCACCGTGGCTTTGGCGCTGAGGTATTGGTTACCAAGCTCGGCCGGGTCGCCGATGAAATCCACCGTCATTTCGCCGCGCGGGGTGAGCAACGGGTGTTCGCAGAACCCGGCTGGTGGTGCGTCGAAGAAATCCCGGCTGGCCTGGGTCAATGCCCGTACCTGAGGGGTGCCGTAGGCTGCGGTGTACAACGCCGCCGAGCGTCCGGTGGAGTGATAGGCCGGATGGGATTCGCGTTCAAGCACAATGACCCGGCCGTGGGGTGCGAGCCAGTAGCCGGTGGAAGCACCGGCGATGCCGCCGCCAATGATGATGAAGTCTGCTGAGATCATAAAGTTCTCCTGTCGAGCACATTGCCGGGAGTTTCCGTGAACCTGTGGGAGCGAGCCTGCTCGCGAAAGCGGTGTGTCAGTCACGCGTATTTATCTGATAAACCGCTTTCGCGAGCAGGCTCGCTCCCACAAGGGAAAATGGGTGTGTCAGTCGAGAAGTTGGTAAAGCGCATTCGCCAGCGCAACATCCTCCAGCCCCAACCCAATGGAACGGAAAAACACATGGCGCTCATAGTTTGGTCGCGCCGCACGTTCGCTCAGCAGATCGGGCAAGTCACCCACAATGCTTGAAGGCTCCCAGCCATGCTGTTCAGCGGCGATCAACATCTCGCCAGCCGAGCCCGGAGTGGTCTGACGATAGTCGCAGAACACATCCATGTCGTTGAGGCTCTGGGGCGGTACTTCATGCGCGCGCGGGGCGTTGGTGCTGATGGATGTGATCAACGTCGGTTTGCCGAGGGTCTGCGGGTCTAGCACTGCCCGGGCGGAGGAGGTGCAGAGCATCACCACATCGGCGTCGTGCAGTGCCGCTTCAAGGGTGTCGGCGATTTGCAGGCGCGGGTCCAGGCCTGTTATCGAGGCAAGTTGTTCTGCCGATTTGGCCTTCAGGCTTGGCGAATAGAGACTGATGCCTTGCCAATCCCGCAGTCCCTTGACGTACTGCACATGGGCGCGCGCCAGCGCGCCACTGCCGATCACCGCCAGGCGCCTGGCGTTGTGCGGGGCGAGGGCATCGATGGCGACGGCGGTGGTGGCGGCGGTGCGGACGGTCGTCAGCTCGGCGGCATCGCACAGCATCAACGGCTGGCCGGTCTGCATCGACATCAGCAAAGTCCAGGCGGTGATGAGTGGCCCTTGCTCGCGCACGATGTAGGGCGAGGTCTTGACCCCATAGACCTGGTCTTGAGCCAGCACACCGAGGAAGTTGATGAAGTCCCCGGCGCCCTCGGGAAACACCACCCTTTGCTGGGGCGGCTGCACCGCTTGCCCGGCCGCAAGATCGCGGAACAGCTTGCGCAGGACTGCCAGCACATCGACGTGCCCGAGCAGTTCTCGGGCCTGGGCTTGGGTCATGACATGAGGCGTATTGGTCATCGTAGACTCCGGGTGTCTCGAGTAAACTAATTTGTCCATTATGGACTTTTAGTTTATCCGAGCAATATCCCCGGGCAAAAAAAACGCAGCCTGAGTTGGCTGCGCTGATCATTCCCACGCGCTGCGTGGGAATGCCTCAATGGACGCGTTGCGTCCGTCTCGACGTTAGGGCCGCTTGCGCTCAACCGGCCGCAACAGATGAGTCGGTGGCATCTCGCAACTGATCTTGCGACCCAGCAGCGCTTCGATCGACGGCAACTGGTAAGAGTCGTCTTCGCCGGCAAAGCTGATCGATACACCTGCTGCCCCGGCACGACCCGTGCGACCAATGCGGTGCACATAGTCGTCCGGTACTTCAGGCAAGGTGAAGTTGATCACATGGCTGATGCCGTCGATGTGAATGCCCCGACCCGCCACATCGGTGGCGACCAGCACGCGGATCTTGCCTTCGCGGAAACCTTCCAGTGTCTTGATCCGCTTGTGCTGCGGCACGTCGCCCGAGAGCTGGGCGGCGTTGACGCCGTCGCGCACCAGGCGTTCCTCGATGCGGCGCACTTCGTCCTTGCGGTTGGCAAATACCATCACCCGCTCCCAGCCATTGTCGTTGACCAGGTTGTAGAGCAGCTTGTACTTGTCGGCACCGGCGACGGCGTAGATGTGCTGCTCCACATTTTCACTGGCGACGTTCTCGGCTTCGATCTCGACGATGGCCGGGTCGGTGGTCCATTGCTTGGCGAGGTTCATCACATCGTCGGTGAAGGTGGCGGAGAACAGCAGGGTCTGGCGTTCGCTTTTCGGCGGGGTCTGGCGAATGATCTGGCGGACCTGGGGAATGAAGCCCATGTCGAGCATGCGGTCGGCTTCGTCCAGCACCATCACTTCGACCATGTCCAGGTGCACGTCGCCGCGCTGGTTGAAATCCAGCAGGCGGCCCGGCGTGGCCACGAGGATGTCGCAGTGGCGGGCTTCGAGGTGCTTGAGCTGCTTGTCGAAATCCATGCCGCCCACGAACGTCATCACGTTCAGACCGGTGTACTTGGTCAGGTCGGCGGCGTCCTTGGCGATTTGCACCACCAGTTCGCGGGTCGGCGCAATGATCAGCGCGCGCGGTTCGCCCATATAGCGTTCCTTGGGCGGTGGGGTCTGAAGCAATTGGGTAATGATGGAAATCAGGAATGCGGCGGTCTTGCCGGTACCGGTCTGGGCACGGCCGATGGCGTCTTTGCCCGCGAGGGTGTAACCGAGCACCTGCGCCTGGATCGGCGTGCAATAGGGAAAGCCCAGGTCCTGGATGGCATGCATCAATTCAGGGGCGAGCTTGAAATCGTGGAAGCGGGTCTTGCCTTCCTGGGGCTCTACGACAAAGTCCTCGAGCTTCCAGGCGACGACGGGCGGTTTTGGTGCGCGTTCGCGGCGCGGCCTTGGCGCTTCGCTGCGTGGCTTTTCCTGGGTAGGGGCCGCGACAGGCTGGGCTGCGGTGGCGGTTGGCGGCGTTGTTTTCGCCTCCGCAACCGGCGGTGCGGTCCGGCGCGACTGCTGCGCATCGGCGCGGTTCGGGGCCTGGGGCGCGCTGGCGACAGGCGCGAGCTGCTCGGCCTCGCTTTTACCGAACATCTTCTTGAGTGCTTTGAGCACGGTCATCTCATCGATTGGTTAAGGAATGTACGCCGGCCAGTGTAATGCAAGAAACGGGCGCGGCGTAGTGTGTTCATCAAAGCGCTGGCGTGCGATAGGCCTCTTAGCGCAACTGCTTATCCAGCCAGGCGCCGATGTCGCGGATCTCCTCGGGTAACACTTCGTGGCCCATTGGGTATTCCTGCCATGTCACGGTGACACCATGCTGCTTCAGATACTCTTTCGCCGTCCGGCCCATCGGGTTGAGCACCACCTCGTCGTATTGTCCGTGCAACGCCAGTACCGGGATGCGCTGCTGGCTGGCAGAGAGTTGCAATTCCTCGCTGAAAGTTGGCGCATATGTGGACAGCGCGATAACGCCCCCCAGGGGCCCCTGCCATTTGACGAATGCGGTGTGATAGACCACCGCGCCACCTTGGGAAAAACCCGCGAGGAAGATTCGCGAAGCGTCTATTCCGCTGGATCGCTGGGCTTCCATCAGGTCGATGACCCGCTGGGCCGAGGTTTCGAGTTGATCTTCGTCAATGGCTCGAGCCGGGCTCAGGGCGCGGATGTCGTACCAGCTTGGCATGGCATAGCCACCATTGATGGTGACGGGCTGAGTGGGTGCTTGAGGCAGGACGAAACGTGTGGTGAGCAGGCTTTGCTGCAACATTTCGGCTACCGGCATGAAGTCGTAGCGATCGGCGCCCAGGCCGTGGAGCCAGATAATGCAGGCATCGGCGGTGCCAGAAGGCTCGAGAATCAAGGGGTCGGTCATGGTGTGCTCCAAAAATGTGCGGGCGCGCTCGATCAGTGCATGGTTACGGTGCGCGCTTGGTGCCTCAGTTAATTACATGTCGCAATACTACAACTTTTTGTCTTGACGTACCCGGTATGGGGTAAGCGCAGCGGTATGGTACGGGCTTTGCTATGGGGTAGCTGAGTGATGATTCTTACGCTGCGCGGTAACACTATCAGCTAGACGCGACGCATGGGATATCAGAAATCCGGTGATGGATGTTCGCCAATAGCCGCTACGGGCTTCGCGAACGTGAAGGGCTACAGCCCGTTCGGCCGATTGGTGAGAAGTGAGCAGGCCGCTGTTGATGGGCGCTCTCATTAATAGACTCATAGCGAAGGCCCAGACGTCGGTCGACCCTAAAAAAAGCCAACAGGGGTCGGCAATGCCTCAAAAGGGTGCGACAGGGCTCAAGCTCCGACACAACAAGAGCAAAACTGGAGGTTTGAATGAAGTTACTGAAATCCACCCTGGCAGTCGTGACTGCAGCAGCAGTCCTCGGCGTCAGCGGGTTCGCTCAGGCGGGTGCAACCCTGGATGCCGTGCAGAAGAAAGGTTTTGTGCAATGTGGTGTAAGTGATGGCTTGCCGGGCTTCTCGGTGCCAGATTCCACCGGCAAGATCGTCGGTATCGACGCTGACTTCTGCCGTGCCGTTGCCGCTGCGGTATTTGGCGATGCGACCAAGGTCAAGTTCAGCCAGTTGAACGCCAAGGAGCGCTTCACCGCGCTGCAATCGGGCGAAATCGACGTGCTGTCGCGCAACTCCACCATGACCAGCTCCCGTGATGCGGGCATGGGCCTGAAGTTTCCTGGCTTCATCACCTACTATGACGGCATCGGTTTCCTGGCCAACAGCAAACTGGGCGTCAAGAGCGCCAAAGAACTGGACGGTGCAACCATCTGCATCCAGGCCGGTACCACCACCGAACTGAACGTATCCGACTACTTCCGCGCCAACGGCCTGAAGTACACCCCGATCACCTTCGACACCTCCGATGAAAGCGCCAAGTCGCTGGAATCCGGTCGTTGCGACGTGCTGACCTCCGACAAGTCCCAGCTGTTCGCCCAGCGCAGCAAGCTGGCCTCGCCAAAGGACTACGTGGTTCTGCCGGAAACCATTTCCAAGGAGCCTCTGGGCCCGGTCGTGCGTAACGGCGACGACGAGTGGCTGGCTATCGTGCGTTGGACTGGCTTCGCCATGCTCAATGCCGAAGAAGCAGGCGTGACTTCGAAGAACGTCGAAGCCGAAGCCAAGTCCACCAAGAACCCTGACGTCGCTCGTATGCTGGGCGCTGACGGTGAATACGGTAAAGACCTGAAGCTGCCTAAGGACTGGGTCGTGCAGATCGTCAAGCAAGTCGGCAACTACGGCGAAATGTTCGAGCGCAACCTCGGCAAAGACACCCCGCTGCAAATCGATCGCGGTCTGAACGCTCTGTGGAACGCAGGCGGCATCCAATACGCACCACCAGTGCGCTGATGGTTCTATCACCCGGTGGGCCAACCACCGGGTGATGTTCTGTTCCATTCTTTGCGGGGCACTTCATGCAAAATTCAATCGGCGCACCTAAGCAGAGGTTCAGCCTCAGCGATCCACGAGTGCGTGCGTGGGTATTTCAGATCGTCACCATCGTGGCGGTCATCTCGCTGGGCTGGTTTCTGTTCGATAACACACAAACCAACCTGGAACACCGGGGCATCACGTCCGGTTTCGGTTTTCTGGAGCGCAGTGCCGGGTTCGGCATCGCCCAACATCTGATCGACTACACCGAAGCGGACAGTTATGCCCGCGTCTTTGTCATCGGTCTGCTCAACACCCTCCTGGTGACCTTCATTGGCGTGATCCTGGCGACCATCCTGGGGTTCATCATCGGCGTCGCACGCTTGTCGCAGAACTGGATCATCTCCAAGCTGGCGACCGTCTATGTGGAGGTTTTCCGTAACATCCCACCGCTGTTGCAAATCCTGTTCTGGTACTTCGCCGTATTCCTGACCATGCCGGGACCACGGGCTGCCCACAATTTCGGTGACACGTTCTTCGTCAGCAGCCGGGGCCTGAACATGCCGGCGGCGCTGGTGGCCGATGGGTTCTGGCCGTTCGTGATCAGCATCGTGCTGGCGATTGTCGCGATCGTGCTGATGACGCGCTGGGCCAACAAGCGCTTCGAAGCGACGGGCGAGCCGTTTCACAAATTCTGGGTCGGCCTGGCGCTGTTCCTGGTGATCCCGGCAATCTGCGCTTTGGTCTTCGGGGCGCCTGTGCATTGGGAAATGCCACAGCTCAAGGGCTTCAACTTCGTCGGCGGCTGGGTGTTGATCCCGGAGCTGCTTGCGTTGACCCTGGCCTTGACCGTGTACACCGCGGCGTTCATCGCCGAGATCGTGCGCTCGGGCATCAAGTCGGTCAGCCATGGCCAGACCGAGGCGGCCCGTTCCCTGGGGCTGCGCAACGGTCCGACCTTGCGCAAAGTCATCATCCCGCAAGCCCTGCGTGTGATCATTCCGCCGTTGACCAGCCAATACCTGAACCTGGCGAAGAACTCTTCCCTGGCGGCTGGTATCGGTTACCCGGAAATGGTTTCGCTGTTTGCCGGCACGGTGTTGAACCAGACCGGCCAGGCCATCGAGGTGATTGCGATCACCATGAGCGTGTACCTGGCGATCAGTATCAGCATTTCCTTGCTGATGAACTGGTACAACAAGCGCATTGCGCTGATCGAGCGGTGAGGAAACGCGCATGACATCTCATACTTTCAAACCCGACATGCCACCGCCGAGCAGCAGTATCGGCGTAGTGGCATGGATGCGCGCCAACATGTTCTCCAGCTGGCTCAACACGCTGTTGACGTTGTTTGCGTTCTACCTGATCTACCTGATCATTCCGCCGATCCTGCAATGGGCGATCCTGGATGCCAACTGGGTCGGCACCACCCAGGCCGACTGCACCAAGGAAGGCGCTTGCTGGGTGTTCATCCAGCAGCGTTTCGGCCAGTTCATGTACGGCTATTACCCGACGGGCCTGCGCTGGCGCGTGGACCTGACCGTGTGGCTGGCCGTGATCGGCGTGGCGCCACTGTTCATCTCGCGCTTCCCGCGCAAGGCGATCTACGGCCTGAGCTTCCTCGTGCTGTACCCGATCATCGCCTGGTGCCTGTTGCACGGCGGCGTGCTGGGCCTGGATACCGTGGCGACCAGCCAGTGGGGCGGCCTGATGCTGACTCTGGTGATCGCCACCGTCGGCATCGCCGGAGCCTTGCCGCTGGGTATCGTCCTTGCGCTTGGCCGTCGCTCCAACCTGCCGGCGATCCGCGTGGTCTGCGTGACGTTCATCGAGTTCTGGCGCGGCGTGCCGTTGATCACAGTGCTGTTCATGTCCTCGGTCATGCTGCCGTTGTTCCTGCCTGAAGGCATGAACTTCGACAAGCTGCTGCGGGCGCTGATCGGCGTGATCCTGTTCCAGTCGGCCTACGTGGCCGAAGTGGTTCGCGGTGGCCTGCAAGCGATTCCCAAGGGGCAGTACGAAGCGGCCGCGGCGATGGGCCTGGGGTACTGGCGCAGCATGAGCCTGGTGGTTCTGCCGCAAGCCCTGAAAATGGTGATCCCGGGGATCGTCAACACGTTTATCGCGTTGTTCAAGGACACGAGCCTGGTGATCATCATCGGCCTGTTCGACCTGCTCAACAGCGTGAAACAAGCTGCCGCCGACCCGAAATGGCTGGGCATGGCCACTGAAGGCTATGTGTTCGCCGCCCTGGTGTTCTGGATTTTCTGTTTTGGTATGTCCCGCTATTCCATGCATTTGGAACGCAAGCTGGACACTGGCCACAAGCGTTAGGAGTTGACTCATGAGTGAAGCGATCAAACAGCCTGTGAGCCCTGAAGGCATTATTCAGATGCAGGGCGTGAACAAGTGGTACGGCCAGTTCCACGTGTTGAAAGATATCAACCTGAACGTCAAGCAGGGCGAGCGCATCGTGCTGTGCGGCCCGTCGGGTTCCGGCAAGTCCACGACTATCCGCTGCCTCAACCGCCTGGAAGAGCACCAGCAGGGTCGCATCGTGGTCGACGGCGTCGAGCTGACCAACGACCTCAAGCAGATCGAAGCGATCCGCCGTGAAGTCGGCATGGTGTTCCAGCACTTCAACCTGTTCCCGCACCTGACCATCCTGCAGAACTGCACCCTGGCGCCGATGTGGGTGCGCAAGATGCCCAAGCGCAAGGCCGAGGAAATCGCCATGCATTACCTGGAACGCGTTCGCATTCCAGAGCAGGCGCACAAATACCCGGGTCAGCTCTCCGGTGGTCAGCAACAGCGCGTGGCGATCGCCCGTGCCCTGTGCATGAAACCGAAAATCATGCTGTTCGACGAACCGACCTCGGCCCTCGACCCGGAAATGGTGAAAGAGGTTCTGGACACCATGATCGGCCTGGCCGAAGACGGCATGACCATGCTCTGCGTAACCCACGAAATGGGCTTCGCCCGTACCGTGGCGAACCGTGTGATCTTCATGGACAAGGGTGAAATCGTCGAACAGGCCGCGCCGAACGACTTCTTCGACAACCCGCAGAACGACCGCACCAAGCTGTTCCTGAGCCAGATCCTGCATTGATCTGATCAGGCGGCGAAATAGACCCGGACTTGTCCGGGTTTATTTTTGTCCGCAGGTCAGAGATCCGCCGTGTCGCGTTCCCCATGGCGACTCGACAGCAGTCGCTGCAAATCGGCTCCGTCACTCAGCGCAACGACCTCAGCCATCAGATGCGGATGGCGATCAAGCAGCCGCATCAGCACGAACAGCGATTGAGCCGGGGCGACTTCGCCGCGCTCATAGCGGGAGAAGGCGTTGTGTCCGCCTCCCGACAACAGCTTCACTGCGTCTTTTTGCGTGAGGTGCAGTTTGCGCCGGATGCGTTTGATTTCCGCACCTATGGCCAGCGCATAATCTTCGAGCAACAGGTCGCTGGCCTTGGAGTAACGCTCGGCACTGTCAGTGTCGTGATCGAATTCGATTTCCCCGCAGATCCGGCATTCCCATCCGGCGATGTCGGATACTTGCCGGGTAACCTGCTTATAGTCGACCGCAAATGTGCGGCCTTGGAAGTGATGCATCGCTTCGAGAGTGCCGCAGCTGACGCATTGCTGGGTTTTCATTGGTTTTTCTCCTTGAAGGAGATCACCGGATGCCCACCGCCGGGGCGATAGGACACTTTGATGTAGATCTCCCGATCCTGAAATGTTGTGTGATAGACGTCTTGCCAGATTCGGTGATCGGCGTAGGTCGTCATTGATTTGTGCAACATTCTGTATTCGAGCAATTGAACGATTCGCAGCATTTGGGGAAGACTCAGCGACATCCTTCTGCCGCCCTCCCGCGCACTTAGCGTGAAGGCCTTGCTTCCCAACCTGCGAGTCTCGACCTTGACCACCGCCAGGTCGTAATGGGGTGTGCTCTTTTCCATAAGAAGTCATTTGCCCTGTTTCTGAAATTACCCATATTGGGTAATTATGTCCAATCGAAATTTCAGGATCTTTTACCTCCAATAAAACGTAGGCGGTTGCTGTCCTACACGAAGCTGACTAACATGTCAGAAAATTCATCCCATGATTGGATGAAAAGGCGAAGCCCATGTCCGACATTTCTCCATTGATAAAGCGCTCGTTGGTCGATCAGGCCCTGGAGCAATTGCGCCAACGCATCAGCGACGGCGTGTGGGCCGTCGGCCAGCGCCTGCCCACCGAGCCGGAGCTGGTTGCCGAGTTGGGCATCAGCCGCAACACCGTGCGCGAAGCCATGCGCGTGCTGGCGTTTTCCGGGTTGATCGAAATCCGTCAGGGCGACGGCAGCTATGTGCGGGCGGTGGTCGATCCGCTGGACACGCTCAAGGCGTTGTCGCGCTGCTCACTGGAGCAGGCGCGGGAAACCCGGCACATCCTGGAAGTGGAGGCCATTGGCCTGGCGGCGCTGCGGCGCACCGAGGCGGATTTGGCTGCTTTGCGCCAAGCGTTGAAAACCAGCGGCGAGCAGTACCACGGCGACCTGGAGCACTACATCGCCTGCGACCTGATTTTCCATCGGCTTCTGGTGGATGCCGCGCATAACCCGGCCCTCAGCGAGCTCTATCGTTATTTTTCCAGCGTGATCGGCGCGCAGTTGCGCCAGAGCCTCAACGTCATTCCTCGCCATCAACACGTGTTTGACCTGCATGTCGAAATCCTCGACGCCGTCGAACGACAGGAGCCGGAGCGGGCCAAGGCCCTTTGCCGGCAGTTGATCAATGAACCCTGAACCAGAGCTTTCCATGTCCCGCGACCCGCTTGACCACGCCACCGCGACGACGCACAAACGCGCCGCCGAACTCGAAGAACTGCTGATCGACGCCGAAGCCGACGATGAGCAAGCCCAGCAGAACCATCCATTGGTGCGCCGGCCCTGGCTGTTGTTGCTCGGGCTGATTCTGGTGGCGCTGAACCTGCGTCCGGCTCTGTCGAGCATGGCGCCGCTGCTCAGTGATGTTTCAAAAAGCCTTGGACTGTCGGCTGCCCAAGCGGGCCTGCTGACTACGCTGCCCGTGCTTTGCCTGGGGTTGTTTGCACCGCTGGCTCCGGTTCTGGCTCGGCGTTTTGGCGCAGAGCGCGTCGTGTTGGGGATTTTGCTCACGTTGGCTGGCGGGATCATTCTGCGCAGTTCTTTCGGCCAGTTCGGGCTGTTCGCCGGTAGCATCCTGGCAGGTGCCAGCATTGGCGTGATCGGCGTGCTGCTGCCGGGCATCGTCAAGCGCGACTTCGCCAAACAGGCTGGGGCCATGACCGGTGTCTACACCATGGCGCTGTGCCTGGGCGCCGCGATGGCGGCCGGGGCTACGGTGCCTTTGAGCGAACGAATGGGCGATAGCTGGTCGCTTGGCCTGGGTTTCTGGATGCTGCCTGCGCTATTGGCCGCGGTGTTCTGGTTACCGCAAGTGGGGCACAAGCACGGCGCTCACAACGTGGCCTATCGTGTCCGCGGTCTGCTGCGTGATCCGTTGGCCTGGCAGGTGACGTTGTACATGGGGTTGCAGTCTTCCCTGGCCTACATCGTATTCGGTTGGCTGCCGTCGATTCTCATCGGCCGGGGCCTGACGCCTACCCAGGCCGGGCTGGTGCTGTCCGGTTCGGTGATCGTGCAATTGATCAGCTCGCTGGCGGCGCCATGGCTGGCAACGCGCGGCAAGGACCAACGGCTCGCCATCGTGATTGTGATGGTCATGGCCCTCGGCGGTCTGTTCGGTTGCCTCTATGCCCCTATCGAGGGCCTGTGGGGCTGGGCGATCTTGTTGGGGTTGGGGCAGGGCGCGACGTTCAGCCTGGCCCTTACCCTGATCGTATTGCGCTCGCGCGACGCCCACGTGGCCGCGAACCTTTCGAGCATGGCCCAGGGCTTTGGTTACACGCTGGCGTCCCTGGGGCCGTTCGCGGTGGGCGTGGTACATGACTGGACTGGCGGCTGGAGTGCTCTGGGCTGGATCTTCGGCGTGATTGGCCTGGGGGCGATCATCGCGGGAATCGGTGCCGGTCGGGCTCTGTACGTCGGCGTGGTCAGCGAAAGAGTCACCGAGCCTCATTGATATCATTTTCATGGCGAATGACGATGGTCTTCCCGGCGGCGGGGGATTATCGTGCAGGCCTGTCGAACCGTTTCCCGGAGCCTGTCCATGAGTGATGCCCATAACGCCCTGATCACCCGTTTCTACCAGGCCTTCCAACGCTTGGATGCCGAGGCCATGAGCGCTTGTTATACCGATGACGTGGTGTTCAGCGATCCGGCGTTCGGCGAACTGCGCGGGCGCGATGCCGGTGACATGTGGCGCATGTTGACCACTCGGGCCAAGGATTTTTCCCTGACGTTCGACAATGTGCGCAGCGACGAGCGCAGCGGCGGCGCCCATTGGGTGGCAACGTACCTGTTCAGCCAGACCGGCAATATCGTGGTCAACGATATCCAGGCGCGCTTTGTGTTTCGCGATGACAAGATCTGCGAGCACCACGACAATTTCGATCTGTGGCGCTGGTCTCGCCAGGCTTTGGGCGCCAAGGGTCTCTTGCTGGGCTGGACGCCGCTGGTGCGCAACGCAGTCAGGGCGCAGGCCCTCAAGGGGCTGCGGGCATTCCAGGCCAGTCGCTGATAAGATCGCGGCTTGTTTCCTACCTGCTTGTTGAACATCCGTGACGACCGCCAACGAATCTTCCGAGCTGTGCGTGCCCGAGGCGACCGAGCCGGGCAAGCCCTGGTTCGTCTACCTGGTGCGGGCCGCCAATGGCTCGTTGTACTGCGGCATCAGCGATGACCCGGCGCGGCGCTTCGCCAAGCATCAAAGCGGCAAGGGCGCGCGCTTCTTCCTGTCCAGCCCGGCGGTGGCCCTGGTGTATACCGAGGCCTGCCGCGACAAGGGCGAGGCCCTGCGCCAGGAACGGCTGATCAAGAAGCTCAGGAAGAGCGCCAAGGAATGCCTGGTAGCCAGCGCAACGGCTCTTGATCAACCGCGCTGATAGTCCTTCATCACGCCGGTAGGCTGTTGTTCCTTGGCGCGCTAAAGTGCGGGACTTCCTACCTGCATTGGCGAATCTCATGTCAGAGCTGATTCTTCACCATTACCCGACATCTCCTTTCGCGGAAAAAGCCCGCCTGCTGCTGGGTTATAAAGGCTTGGCCTGGCGCTCGGTTAACATCCCGCCGATGATGCCCAAGCCCGACCTGACCGCGCTCACCGGCGGCTACCGCAAGACACCGGTCCTGCAAATCGGCGCGGATATCTATTGCGACACCGCCTTGATGGCCCGTCGGTTGGAGCAGGAAAAAGCCTCGCCGGCGCTGTTCCCTGAAGGTCGTGAAATGATCGCGGCGTCCTTTGCGGCGTGGGCCGATTCGGTGGTGTTCCAGCATGCGGTGAGTCTGGTGTTTCAGCCGGAGTCGGTGGCGGTGCGTTTTGCCAAGTTGCCGCCTGAAGCGATCAAGGCGTTCATCAGCGACCGCGCTGGCCTGTTCAGTGGCGGCACGGCCACGCGCTTGTCCGCCGAGCAGGCCAAGCACCAATGGCCGACGATCATGGCGCGGCTTGAGCAGCAGTTGCAGCGCGAAGAGGGGGATTTCCTGCTGGGTGATCCTTCGATTGCCGACTTTGCCATGGCTCATCCGCTGTGGTTCCTCAAAGGCACGCCGGTGACCTCGCCGCTGGTGGACGTATATCCGGCTGTTTCGGCATGGCTCGCGCGAGTGCTGGGTTTCGGCCACGGCGCGTCGAGCCAGATGAGTGCCGAAGAAGCCTTGGGGGTTGCCCGCAACGCGACACCGGCTGCGCTGCCGGATGAGTCGTTCGAAGAGCCTGACGGGTTCACGGCAGGGCAGCAGGTAACCATCGCCGCGACGGACTATGGTGTCGATCCGGTGGCTGGGGAGTTGCTGTTTGCCGGTCGCGAGGAATTGATTCTGCGTCGCGAAGATGAGCGTGGCGGGGTGGTGCATGTGCACTTTCCGCGGTTTGGATTTCGGGTCGAGACCCGATGAACAACGAATGATCTTGTGGGAGCGAGCTTGCTCGCGATGGGCCAGGGCAATCAATATTGATGTTGAATGTCAGTCCGCTATCGCGAGCAAGCTCGCTCCCACAGGGGGGGGGTTGTTCACAGGATCTGCGTTTGCCGCTAATCACTGTGTAGGAGCGAGCTTGCTCGCGATGAGGCCCTTAAGCCTATATCGCGGGCACTTCTTCAGCACCCTGTCTGCATCAGTTGCGACGCTTGAGCTGATCAGTCAACGAAGTCGGCAACCCCTTGATGATCAACGTCCCAGCCTCTTCGTCATACTCAATCTTCGAGCCCAGCAAGTGCGCTTCGAAGCTGATGGACAAGCCTTCGGCGCGGCCGGTGAAGCGGCGGAACTGGTTGAGGGTGCGTTTATCCGCCGGGATCTCCGGCGACAGGCCGTAGTCTTTGTTGCGGATGTGGTCGTAGAAGGCTTTCGGGCGATCTTCGTCGATCAGTTCGGAGAGTTCTTCCAGCCCCATCGGCTCGCCGAGCTTGGCCTGGCTGCTGGCATAGTCCACCAGGGTCTTGGTTTTTTCCCGGGCATCGTCTTCCGGCAGGTCTTCGCTTTCGACGAAATCACTGAAGGCCTTGAGCAGGGTGCGGGTCTCGCCAGGGCCGTCGACGCCCTCCTGGCAGCCGATGAAGTCGCGGAAGTACTCCGAGACTTTCTTGCCATTCTTGCCCTTGATGAACGAGATGTACTGTTTGGATTGCTTGTTGTTCTGCCATTCCGACACGTTGATCCGCGCCGCCAGGTGCAACTGGCCCAGGTCCAGGTGGCGGGACGGGGTCACGTCCAGCTCGTCGGTGACTGCCACGCCTTCGCTGTGGTGCAGCAGGGCGATGGCCAGGTAATCGGTCATGCCCTGTTGGTAGTGGGCAAACAGCACGTGGCCGCCTACCGACAGGTTGGACTCTTCCATCAGTTTTTGCAGGTGTTCCACCGCCACACGACTGAAGGCGGTGAAGTCCTTACCGCCGTCCAGGTACTCCTTCAGCCAGCCGCTGAACGGATGCGCGCCGGACTCGGCATGGAAAAATCCCCAGGCCTTGCCTTGCTTGGCGTTATAGCTCTCGTTGAGATCGGCGAGCATGTTCTCGATGGCCGTGGATTCGGCGAGTTCAGAGTCGCGGGCATGAAGCACAGCAGGCGTGCCGTCGGGTTTTTTGTCGATCAGGTGGACGATGCAATGACGGATCGGCATGGATTTCTCGGCTGGTGAAAGAGAGGAGGGCGCGCTCCCCGAAAAAGGGCTCAGTGTACCGCAATCACTGGTTTTGCAACGCGTCGAAGGCCCTTTCAGACCCTTCCGACACCCTGCGAGCATTTTTTTACCGATTTAGCGCAATAAAGCTGACCAAATGGGTAGGTAGAGGCGGATATTTCACAGGCGTTGTGCTAGTTTTGCCCGGTCTTACGCGATGTCACTGCGTTAAGCGTGCATTCAGCATTTGTCAGGTCGAACCAAACCCGGATTTCGGCATCTATTACCCCGATCCGTCGTGGTGATGACCGAGGGCGGCTGATCAGACAGATCGGGCTCGATGGCTGACACTGCACTCTGCAATCCATATGAATTTGATAGGGAAGGAACACTACATGGCTCTTACTAAAGACCAACTGATCGCTGATTTGGCTGAATCTGTAGACGCACCTAAAGCTACCGTGCGTGCTCTGCTGGACCAACTGGGCCAAGTCGTTGCCGATCAGCTGGAAAACGGCGGCGAACTGACCTTGCCAGGCGTTGGCAAGCTGAAAGTCACCGAGCGTCCTGCCCGTACCGGTCGCAACCCTTCGACTGGCGCAGCCATCGAAATCCCGGCCAAGAAAGTGATCAAGCTGGTTGTGGCCAAAGGCCTGACCGACGCGGTCAACAAGTAAGACCGCCCGATAAAAGCCGTGCCGCGGAGCGATCCGGGCACGGTTTTTTATTGCCTTGGAAAAACCAGTGAGACGGCAATGCTGTCATAGTAAACCCGTGGCGAGGGAGCTTGCTCCCGCTGGGCTGCGCAGCAGCCCCAACTGCGAGTACTTTGTATTGGGTGGCTTCACTCAGCCCTTGCGAACCCAACGCGACTGGCGCCAAGCCTGTTGCTGTGCCTCGGTCTGGAAGGTCCAGGCCACGAAGCGGCTCTGTTTTTGTCCCTGGGACATTTCCACCACCTGACTATGCAAGGCCCCCGCCTTTTTCAGCGCTGTCTCGATGGCCGGCAGGTTCGACGCCTTCGATACCAGGGTGCTGAACCACAACACTTGGCCCGCCACCTGTGCGCTTTCGCTGATCAGTTGCGTGACAAACCGCGCCTCGCCGCCCTCGCACCACAACTCCGCCGCCTGGCCGCCGAAGTTCAGCACCGGTAACTTGCGCTTCGGATCCGCTTTGCCCAGCGCGCGCCATTTGCGCTGGCTGCCCTTGGTCGCTTCTTCCAGGGAGGCGTGGAACGGTGGGTTGCACATCGTCAGGTCGAAGCGTTCAGCGCTTTCCAGAAGGCCCAGCAGAATCTGCTTGCGGTTGGTTTGCTGACGCAACTGGATGGCCTTGTTCAGCCCGTTGGACTGCACGATGGTCGTGGCCGAGGCAATCGCCGTCGGATCGATCTCCGAGCCGAGGAAATGCCAGCGGTAATCGCTGTAGCCGATCAGCGGATAGACGCAATTGGCGCCGGTGCCGATATCCAGCACCTTTACCGCAGCCCCGCGGGGGATTTCACCTTCGTTGTGGCTGGCGAGCAGATCGGCGAGAAAATGCACATAGTCCGCACGCCCTGGCACCGGCGGGCACAGGTAGTCAGCGGGAATGTCCCAATGCGCGATGCCGTAAAACGATTTGAGCAGCGCCCGGTTGAACACCCGCACGGCTTCAGGGCTGGCGAAATCGATGCTTTCCTTGCCGTAGGGGTTGATGATTACGAACCGCGCCAGTTCGGGCGTGCTCTTGATCAACGCCGCAAAGTCATAACGGCCCTGGTGGCGGTTGCGCGGGTGCAGGCTGGCTTTCTCCCGTGGCGCCTTGGCCTCGGTGGCAGGCTTGGGCTTCTGGCGGGCAGGCTTGGGTGTGCGAGGGGCGGTCATGGGCGGGTCGATTCGGGGCTGGTCAAAAAGTGGCGAGCATTGTCCCACATCTGGTCCGTTCTTGATGACTGCGCGAGTTAAATGTGGGAGCGAGCAAGCTCGCTCCCACAGGGGGGCGATACCTGAAAGAAAAGTGGCAGGCATAAAAAAGGAGGTCCAGCCGGACCTCCCTTTTCATTGCGAACAACCGTTACAGACTGGAAATCCGCGCGTGTTGCTCGGCCAGCTTGCCCAGGGCCAGCTCAGCCTCGGCCAACTTGGCCCGTTCCTTCTCGATGACTTCGGCCGGCGCCTTGTCGACAAAGCCGGCGTTCGACAGCTTGCCGCCAACGCGCTGGACTTCACCCTTCAGGCGCAGGATTTCCTTGTCCAGGCGCGCCAGTTCGGCGGCCTTGTCGATCAGCCCGGCCATCGGCACCAGCACTTCCATCTCGCCAACCAACGCGGTGGCCGACAGCGGCGCCTCTTCGCCAGCAGCCAGCACGGTCACCGATTCAAGCTTCGCCAGCTTCTTGAGCAGCGCTTCGTTCTCATTGAGGCGGCGCAGGTCTTCGGCGCTGGCGTTCTTCAGGAACAGGGTCAGCGGCTTGCCCGGGCCGATGTTCATTTCGGCGCGGATGTTGCGCAGGCCGAGCATGAAGGTCTTCAGCCACTCGATGTCGTCTTCGGCCGCCGGATCGATGCGGCTCTCGTTGGCCACCGGCCACGGTTGCAGCATGATCGTCTTGCCCTGTGCACCAGCCAGCGGCGCGACGCGCTGCCAGATTTCCTCGGTGATGAACGGCATGAACGGATGCGCCAGGCGCAAGGCCACTTCCAATACCCGAACCAAGGTGCGACGGGTGCCGCGCTGGCGCTCGACCGGAGCGTTTTCGTCCCACAAAACCGGCTTGGACAGTTCCAGGTACCAGTCGCAATACTGGTTCCAGATGAACTCGTACAGCGCTTGCGCCGCCAGGTCGAAACGGAACTGGTCGAGCTGGCGGGTTACTTCGGCTTCGGTGCGTTGCAGCTGGGAAATGATCCAGCGATCCGCCAGGGTCAGCTCGTAGGCTTCGCCGTTCTGGCCGCAATCTTCGCCTTTATCCAACACGTAACGCGCGGCGTTCCAGATCTTGTTGCAGAAGTTGCGATAGCCTTCGACGCGGCCCATGTCGAACTTGATGTCGCGACCGGTGGATGCCAGCGAACAGAAAGTGAAACGCAGGGCATCGGTGCCGTAGCTGGCGATGCCGTCCGCGAACTCTTCGCGGGTGGCTTTCTCGATCTTCTTCGCCAGTTTTGGCTGCATCAGGCCGGAGGTGCGTTTCTGCACCAGGGTTTCCAGGTCGATGCCGTCGATGATGTCCAGCGGATCCAGGACGTTGCCCTTGGACTTGGACATCTTCTGGCCCTGGCCGTCGCGCACCAGGCCATGGACGTAAACGGTCTTGAACGGCACCTGCGGGGTACCGTCTTCGTTTTTCATCAAGTGCATGGTCATCATGATCATCCGGGCGACCCAGAAGAAAATGATGTCGAAGCCGGTGACCAGCACGTCGGTGGAGTGGAATTTCTTCAGGAATTCGGTCTGCTGCGGCCAGCCTAGGGTGGAGAAGGTCCACAGGCCGGAGCTGAACCAGGTATCGAGAACGTCGTTGTCCTGTTGCAGGGCAACGTCCGGGCCGAGGTTGTGCTTGGCGCGGACTTCGGCTTCATCGCGGCCAACGTAGACCTTGCCCGACTCGTCGTACCAGGCCGGGATGCGATGACCCCACCACAGCTGACGGCTGATGCACCAATCCTGGATGTCGCGCATCCACGAGAAGTACATGTTTTCGTATTGCTTGGGCACGAACTGGATGCGGCCGTCTTCCACGGCGGCAATCGCCGGCTCGGCCAATGGCTTGGTGGACACGTACCATTGATCGGTCAGCCACGGCTCGATGATGGTGCCGGAACGGTCGCCTTTCGGGACTTTCAGGGCGTGATCATCGACGCTCACCAGCAGGCCGGCGGCTTCGAAGGCCGCGACGATCTGCTTGCGTGCCTCGAAGCGCTCCAGGCCGGCGAATTCGGCCGGAATCTGGCCGTCGACGTTCTCGTTCAGCGTGCCATCGAGGTTGAATACCTGGGCTGCTGGCAAGACATTGGCGTTCTTGTCGAAGATGTTCAGCAGCGGCAGGTTGTGGCGCTTGCCGACTTCGTAGTCGTTGAAATCGTGGGCCGGGGTGATTTTCACGCAACCGGTGCCGAATTCAGGGTCGCAATAATCGTCACCGATGATCGGAATACGACGGCCCACCAACGGCAGCTCGACAAACTTGCCGATCAATGCCTTATAGCGCTCGTCGTTCGGGTTCACCGCCACGGCGGCGTCGCCGAGCATGGTTTCCGGACGGGTAGTGGCAACGATCAGGTAATCCTTGCCTTCGGCGGTTTTGGCGCCGTCGGCCAGCGGGTACTTCAGGTTCCACAGGAAACCCTTCTCGTCGTGGTTCTCCACTTCGAGGTCGGAAATCGCCGTGTGCAGCTTGGTGTCCCAGTTGACCAGGCGCTTGCCGCGGTAAATCAGACCGTCTTCATGCAGGCGCACGAAGGCTTCCTTCACCGCTTCCGAGAGGCCGTCGTCCATGGTGAAGCGCTCGCGGCTCCAGTCCACGGACGAACCGAGGCGGCGGATCTGGCGGGTGATGTTACCGCCGGACTCCTCTTTCCATTCCCAGACTTTCTCCAGGAATTTTTCGCGACCCAGGTCATGACGGTTCTGGCCCTGGGCTTCGAGGCGGCGCTCCACCAACATCTGGGTGGCGATACCGGCGTGGTCGGTGCCCGGTTGCCACAACGTATTACGACCTTGCATGCGACGGAAACGGATCAGGGCGTCCATGATCGCGTTATTGAAACCGTGGCCCATGTGCAGGCTGCCGGTGACATTCGGCGGCGGGATCATGATGGTGTAGGAATCGCCCGCGCCTTGCGGAGCGAAATAATTCTCGGACTCCCAGGTGTTGTACCAGGAAGTTTCAATGGCGTGCGGCTGGTAGGTCTTATCCATGCGCGGCGGGACCCTATAGGCATTTATTCAGGAAAAGCCGGGAAGTATAGCGGGCAGGGCTGGTGCAAGCCACAAGCTGCGATGAATGCGGAGACAGTTGACCCCTGTGGACGCGAGCTTGCTCGCGATAAGGCCATCACATTCAACATGGATGGTGACTGACAGCCCGCTATCGCGAGCAGGCTCGCTTGTATGGTAGGACTTGAAGGGAGGAGGAGGGACAAGGCTCGATTCTGACTGTTCGCGCAGTACAGACCGTGGGAGATTTCACCCCTCCTCCTTTCACCCAAGCGCCGATAAAGAATGCATCTGGCCTAGACCGACGATAGGAACAAGCCTGCGCCTCGGTGAACCCTTCAAGTGTTCAAACCTTAGCGCGGAGGATTTTCAATGGCAATGCCGGTTTCTGTCGCAAAGCCGATCGTGGGGGTTGATGTCGCCAAAGATGAGTTGGTGATTTATCACGCAGAAACAGATCGACTGCAAGCGATCCCCAACACCAAAGCTGCGATCAAGAAGTGGCTCAAGGAATTGCCTGCGCCAGTGGATGTCGCCATCGAGGCCACCAATATCTATCACCAGGACTTCGCCGACCTGGCTTATGCGCAGGGCTGTGTGATCTACATGATCGGCGGCTACGAACTCAGCCATTACCGCAAAGGTGTGAAAGTTCGCGCCAAAACCGATGCGCTGGATGCTCGGTTGTTGGCTCGCTACTTGAACAACGAAGGCCACCAGTTGCACCCGTGGACCCCGCCATCGCCCCTGTATTGCCGGCTTATAAGCCTTTTCCGGCGCCGGGCAGCCTTGGTTCAGGCGCGTGTCAGCCTCAAGCAAAGTTGGTCGAACGAACCGTTGCTCAAAACGGCCTTTGAGAACCAGATAAAGGCCATGCAGCGACTGGAAATCTTGCTTGAGAAAACAATCCAGACGCAATTGGATGCAGCCGGTCTGGGCAGTCAGCTCAAGCGCTGCATGAAAGTCGAAGGAATCGGGCTGTTGAGCGGTGCGCGTTTACTTACGTCGTTTCAGCGTGGAGATTTCAGAAATGCCGATGCCTTCATCGATTTTCTAGGGCTGGACCTGCGCATATCGGACTCGGGAAAAAAGAAGGGACGCCGCTGCCTGTCTAAGCGAGGTGACCCGGAGGCGCGCCGATTGATGCACAACGCCGCGATGTCGGCGAGCCGCACAGCGGCGTGGAAGGGTTTTTATGGGGCTCTGCGGGCTCGAGGGCTAAGCACAACCGAAGCATTAGTGGCACTGGCCCGCAAGCTTGCCCGAGTGGTATTCGCCCTGTTGAAGAACCAGAGCGAATACTTACCAAAAGGCATCTAAGGGCTAGCCATGCACCATAGAATCTCCCACAGGATGTTCACAATGAGGCGGAGGACGCTATTCGTACTGGCTCAACAACCGCTCCATCCGCGCATCCAACCGGCGCTTGATCTCGGTCTCGATATGCGGTGCGAAGTCGTCGATGACGTCTTGCATGATCAACTGCGCGGCGGCACGAAGTTCCCGGTCCAGGTGTAGCAGGGCGTCGGGGCCTTTCGGTTCTGCCTTGGTGGCTGGCTGGGGTTCAGGCTGGCCGTTGATCGGGTCGAACAGCAGCGGGATCTGTTCGTCATGCACCGGCTCGTGCTCCACCGTATCGGTCAGCAGCGGCGGTTGCAGGTTGTCATCGCCGAGCAGTTGGCGGATCGACTCGAGGTCATCCAGCAGTTGCGCGGGTTTTTGCGGTGGTTTTGGAGTGTCCATCGTAGGCTCAGAGTCGCTGTAAACGGTGGTCTTGCAGAGGATAGCCCTGTTCACGGTAGAAACGGAAACTCTCCCGAGCGGCTTGCCGGATAGCCGGGTCTTCCACCACCACTTCCGCCACGCGGGCGAAGCGCTGGGCGAAGGCCGGCACTTTCAGGTCGAGGTTGACCAGCAGGTCGTGGTGTTGCCCGCAGTCATTCCCAAGCCCGAGTACGATCAAGCCCTCGGGTTCGTTTTCGGCAGGGCCATGGGGCACGAAGCTCTCGCCCTTGAACGCCCACAAGCGCGCATCGAGGTCGTCACGCTGGGCGGCATCGCTGCAACGCAGGTAGATGCGATGGCCCATGCGCCAGGCCTTTTCGGTGAGTTTGCAGGCGAAATCCAGCCGCGCCGAGGGATCGGCGCTGGGCAGGATATAGAAATCGACTTTGGTCATTGCGGTTCCTGGATCGCCGATGCGCCGCCCGAAGGCGACGTACCGGCTATCATCAGTGTCAGGCTTTGGCGCGGTCCAGCAGGTACTGGGTCAACAGGGGGACCGGACGGCCGGTGGCGCCCTTGTCCTTGCCGCCGCTGGTCCAGGCCGTGCCGGCGATGTCCAGGTGCGCCCAATTCAAGTTCTTGGTGAAGCGCGACAGGAAGCACGCCGCCGTGATGGTCCCGGCTTTCGGGCCGCCGATGTTGGCAATGTCGGCGAATGGGCTGTCCAGCTGTTCCTGGTACTCGTCGAACAACGGCAGTTGCCAGGCGCGGTCGTCGGCTTGCTGGCCGGCGCTCAGCAATTGGGCGATCAGCTCGTCATTGTTGCCCAGCAGGCCCGAGGTATGGGCGCCCAAGGCAACCACGCAGGCGCCGGTCAGAGTGGCGATGTCGATCACCGCTTGCGGCTTGAAGCGTTCGGAGTAGGTGAGGGCGTCGCACAGCACCAAGCGGCCTTCGGCGTCGGTGTTGAGGATTTCGACAGTCTGGCCGCTCATGGTGGTGACGATGTCGCCAGGGCGCGACGCCGTGCCGCTGGGCATGTTCTCGGCGCAGGCGAGGATGCACACCAGGTTGATCGGCAATTGCAGTTCGAGCACGGCGCGCAGGGTGCCGAACACGCTGGCGGCGCCGCCCATGTCATATTTCATTTCGTCCATGCCGGCGCCGGGCTTGAGGCTGATGCCGCCGGTGTCGAAGGTGATGCCCTTGCCGACCAGCGCGTACGGCTTCTCGGATTTCTTGCCACCGTTGTATTGCATGACGATCAGGCGCGGCGGCTGGGCGCTGCCCTGGCCGACGGCATAGAACGAGCCCATGCCCAGGTCCTTGATCTTCTTCTCGTCGAAGACCTCTACCTTGAGACCCTTGAATTCCTTGCCAAGCGCCTTGGCCTGTTCGCCCATGAAAGTCGGGTGGCAGATGTTCGGCGGCAGGTTTCCCAGGTCACGGGTGAAAGCCATGCCGTTGGCAATGGCGGTGGCATGGGTCACGGCGCGCTGGACTTCGGCCTGGGCGGCCTTGATGGTCAGCAGCGTGATTTTCTTCAGGGCGCGCGGTTCGGCTTTCTGGCTCTTGAAGCGGTCGAACTGGTACTCGCCGTCAATCAGGGTTTCGGCCAGCAGGCGATTCTTGCCGTAGCTGTCGCGGCCTTTGACTATCAGTTCGTCCAGCGCCAGTGCAGCGTCGCCGCCACCGAGGTTTTTCAGGGTGGCCAGCACGCCGGCGATGATCTTGCGCAACGGACGGTCGCCCAGTTCGGCGTCCTTGCCCACGCCCACCAGCAGCACACGGTCGGCCTTGAGGTTGGGCAGGTTGTGCAGCAACAGGCTCTGGCCGACCTTGCCGGCCAGGTCGCCGCGCTTGAGCACGGCGCTGATTGCACCGCCGCTCAGGGCGTCGAGCTGGCTGGCAACGACACCGAGCTTACGGTTTTCACCCACGGCAACCACCAGGGTGGCGGTCTTCAACGTTTCTGGGCTGACGCTTTTTACAACCAGTTCCATGTCCGGATCCTTGAGTCAATGGTCAAGAGGCCAGGCGCCACGACGACATTGGCGCGCTGAACAGCTGTCTTCTATAAAAAGAAGCGCCGGGGCTTGCCGGCGACAAAGGCGGCAGTTTGAACCTCGGCGCCCGAGCCTGACAACCCTGGCAATCGTTAACTTTTTGGCCATGAAGCGTCTGCTTAAAGCGTGCGCAGTGACAGGCGCCTCCAATCACAGGATAATGCGGCTCTTTTTTCGGCGGCTCGCATTGTGGGCCGGCTCGATACGTTTGCTAGTTTGGCCGCCTTAGGGTTTGTATGAAAAGTCGCGCAGGCGCTTCTCGTACAAGGCCCAGCCTGACAATCCTGGAGTGTCTGGTTTGATCGTCTTCCGTTACCTATCCCGCGAAGTCCTGTTGACCCTGAGCGCCGTCAGCGCCGTGCTGCTGGTCATCATCATGAGCGGGCGCTTCATCAAATACCTCGCCCAGGCGGCCTCCGGTGCCTTGGACCCGGGCTCCCTGTTCTTGATCATGGGGTTCCGCCTGCCGGGCTTCCTGCAATTGATTCTGCCGCTGGGGCTGTTCCTCGGCATCCTGCTGGCCTATGGGCGCTTGTATCTGGACAGCGAAATGACCGTGCTGTCGGCCACCGGCATGAGCCAGCAACGGCTGTTCCGCATCACCTTGTTCCCGGCAACGCTCGTGGCGCTGGTGGTCGCGTGGCTGAGCCTGAGCCTGTCGCCGCAAGGGGCCAACCAGTTCCAGCTGTTGATCAACCAGCAGGACGCCATGAC
The DNA here is from genome assembly GCF_052660185.1 of Pseudomonas sp. E102. Lineage (NCBI taxonomy): Bacteria > Pseudomonadati > Pseudomonadota > Gammaproteobacteria > Pseudomonadales > Pseudomonadaceae > Pseudomonas > Pseudomonas sp. E102. Next base: position 3,742,270 of record NZ_CP084025.1, on the reverse strand, counting down.
CGAATTCGACACCTTGGTACCGGGGCGCTTCCAGGCCCTGCGGGACGGGACGCGGGTCACTTATACCGAACAGCTCTCGGACGATCGCATCGACCTGGGCGGCGTCTTCATTACCCAGAAGAATGTGTCTTCGGACACCAAGAAGGATCGGGGCATTTCCGTGCTGGTGGCTGAAAAGGGTCGCCAGGAAATCAACCCCGACGGCAACCGCTACCTGATCCTTGAAAATGGCTATCGCTACGATGGCACGCCAGGCCAGGCCAACTACCGGGCGATCAAGTACGACACCTACGGCGTATTGCTACCCAAGCCGGAGGCCAGCGACGAAGTCACCGATCGTGACGCCATGTCCACGGCCAGCCTGCTGGGCAACGACGACATCCGCGCCCGCACCGAGCTGCAATGGCGCCTGTCGCTGCCGCTGCTGGTATTTATCGTGACGCTCATGGCGGTTCCGCTGTCGCGGGTCAATCCGCGCCAGGGCCGTTTCCTCAAGTTGTTGCCGGCGATTCTTTTGTATATGGCTTACCTGACCATCCTGATTTCCGCCCGCAGCGCCCTGGAGAAAGGCAAGATCCCGCCGACGCTGGGCCTGTGGTGGGTGCATTCGATATTCCTGGCCATTGGCCTGGGGCTGCTCTACTGGGAGCCCCTGCGCCTGAAGCTCGCAAGTCGTCGCAGCGCGCTGGAGGTGGCCCGTGGTTAAGCTCGATCGCTACATCGGCAGCAGCGTATTCATGGCGATCCTCGCCGTATTGGGGATCATTCTTGGCCTGGCGACCTTGTTCGCGTTCATTGATGAAATGGGCGATGTCAGCGATACCTATACGCTGCTGGACGTGGCGAGCTACGTATTGCTGACCGCGCCGCGCCGCTTGTACGACATGCTGCCGATGGCCGCATTGATCGGCTGCCTGATCGGCCTGGGCAGCCTGGCGAGCAACAGCGAACTGACCATCATGCGCGCCGCTGGCGTGTCCATCGGTCGGATCGTCTGGGCGGTGATGAAACCCATGCTGGTGCTGATGCTGGTAGGTGTGCTGATCGGCGAGTACGTCGCCCCGGCCACCGAGAATACCGCCCAGGCCAACCGCTCCCTGGCCCAGGGCGGCGGTGACGCGCAAAGCGCCAAGCACGGTCTGTGGCACCGCCAGGGCGAAGAGTTCATCCATATCAACTCGGTCCAACCCAACGGAACCTTGTATGGCGTGACCCGCTACCGTTTCGACGATCAGCGGCATATGTTGTCCTCCAGCTTCGCCAAGCGGGCCCAATTCGCCGACGATCACTGGCAACTGAGCGATGTCACCACCACGCTGTTCCATGACAAGCGCACCGAAGTCGTCACCGCACCGCAGGAACGCTGGGACGTGGCGCTCAGCCCGCAGCTGCTCAGCACCGTGGTCATGGCGCCGGACTCGTTGTCTATCACCGGGTTGTGGGGGTACATCCATTACCTGGCGGACCAGGGCCTGAACAACGGTCGCTACTGGCTGGCTTTTTGGGTCAAGGTGTTGCAACCCCTGGTGACCGCTGCGCTGGTGTTGATGGCCATCTCCTTCATCTTCGGTCCGCTGCGCTCCGTGACCCTTGGCCAACGGGTATTCACCGGTGTGCTAGTGGGCTTTACTTTCCGCATTGCCCAGGATCTGCTCGGGCCATCGAGCCTGGTGTTCGGCTTCTCGCCATTGTTCGCGGTGCTGGTGCCGGCCGGCGTCTGCGCGTTGGCCGGGCTCTGGCTGTTGCGCCGGGCAGGTTGATTCAACGCTCGATGTGGCGAGCAAGCATCCTCGCCACACATGCTCATCGACAGGCGAGCGTGACGCTTGCGCGGTGTATCGGGTACAATTCCCGGCTATTTTTCGGCGGGCCATGCCTGCAGCCTTTTTGAGTGTTGATCCGTGAGTGATTTGAGTCATATCCGCAATTTCTCCATCATCGCCCACATTGACCATGGCAAGTCGACGCTGGCTGATCGCTTCATCCAGATGTGCGGCGGCCTGGCCGAGCGTGAAATGGAAGCCCAGGTCCTGGACTCCATGGACCTCGAGCGTGAACGCGGGATCACCATCAAGGCCCACAGCGTTACCCTTTACTACAAGGCTCGCGACGGCATTACCTACCAGCTCAACTTCATCGATACCCCGGGCCACGTCGACTTCACCTATGAAGTCAGCCGGTCGCTGGCGGCCTGTGAAGGTGCGTTGCTGGTGGTCGATGCCGGCCAGGGCGTCGAGGCCCAGTCGGTCGCCAACTGCTACACGGCCATCGAGCAGGGCCTGGAAGTCATGCCGGTGCTGAACAAGATCGACCTGCCACAGGCCGATCCGGACCGCGTGAAAGAAGAAATCGAAAAAATCATCGGCATCGATGCCACCGACGCGGTCACGTGCAGCGCCAAGACCGGCCTGGGCGTGGATGAAGTGCTCGAGCGCCTCGTCACCACCATTCCCGCGCCGACCGGCAATATCGAAGATCCGCTGCAAGCGTTGATCATCGACTCCTGGTTCGACAACTACCTGGGCGTGGTTTCCCTGGTTCGCGTGCGCCATGGCCGCGTGAAGAAGGGCGACAAGATCCTGGTCAAGTCCACCGGCAAGATCCACCTGGTGGACAGCGTCGGTGTCTTCAACCCGAAACACACCGCTACCACCGACCTGAAGGCCGGTGAAGTGGGCTTCATCATCGCGGGCATCAAGGACATTCATGGGGCGCCGGTGGGCGATACCCTGACCTTGAGCTCCACCCCCGACGTCGATGTGCTGCCAGGCTTCAAACGCATCCAGCCACAGGTCTACGCCGGCCTGTTCCCGGTCAGTTCCGACGACTTCGAAGACTTCCGCGAAGCCCTGCAAAAGCTGACCCTGAACGACTCGTCCCTGCAGTACACCCCGGAAAGTTCCGACGCCCTGGGCTTCGGCTTCCGTTGCGGGTTCCTCGGCATGCTGCACATGGAGATCATCCAGGAGCGCCTGGAGCGCGAGTACGACCTGGACCTGATCACCACGGCGCCGACGGTAATCTTCGAGCTGCTGCTCAAGAACGGCGAGACTATCTACGTCGACAACCCGTCCAAGCTGCCGGACCTGTCGGCCATCGAAGACATGCGCGAGCCGATCGTGAGGGCCAACATCCTTGTGCCTCAGGAGCACCTGGGCAACGTCATTACCCTGTGCATCGAGAAGCGCGGCGTGCAGCACGACATGCTGTTCCTCGGCTCGCAGGTCCAGGTGACCTACGACCTGCCGATGAACGAAGTGGTGCTGGACTTCTTCGATCGCCTGAAATCCACCAGCCGCGGCTATGCTTCGCTGGACTATCATTTCGATCGTTACCAATCGGCTAATCTGGTGAAACTGGATGTGCTGATCAACGGCGAAAAAGTCGATGCCCTGGCATTGATCGTGCACCGCGACAACGCGCACTACAAAGGTCGTGCGTTGACAGAGAAGATGAAGGAACTGATTCCGCGGCAGATGTTCGATGTGGCAATCCAGGCCGCCATTGGCGGGCAGATTGTGGCGCGTACAACCGTCAAGGCACTCAGAAAGAACGTATTGGCCAAATGCTACGGCGGCGACGTCAGCCGTAAGCGCAAGCTGTTGGAAAAGCAGAAGGCCGGTAAAAAACGCATGAAGCAGGTCGGCAACGTGGAAATTCCACAGGAAGCCTTCCTCGCGGTGCTCAGGTTGGATAGTTAGGTCCTATGTCGCTAAATTTCCCGCTGTTGCTGGTTATCGCCGTGTTTGTCTGCGGCCTGTTGGCGTTGCTTGATCTGTTGTTCCTGGCGCCTCGGCGCCGGGCCGCCATTGCCTCTTATCAGGGCAGTGTCAGCCAGCCTGACGGCGTGGTCATTGAAAAGCTCAACAAGGAACCGCTGCTTGTCGAGTACGGCAAGTCGTTCTTCCCGGTGCTGTTCATCGTGCTGGTGCTGCGCTCGTTCCTGGTGGAGCCGTTCCAGATTCCGTCCGGTTCGATGAAGCCCACCCTGGATGTGGGCGACTTCATCCTGGTGAACAAGTTTTCCTATGGGATCCGGCTGCCAGTGATCGACAAGAAGGTCATCGAGATCGGCGACCCGCAACGCGGCGACGTGATGGTGTTCCGCTTCCCAAGCGACCCGAACGTCAACTACATCAAGCGTGTGGTGGGCCTGCCGGGCGACAAGATCCGCTATACGGCCGACAAACGCTTGTTCGTCAATGGCGAACTGGTTGCCGAGCAGTTGATCGGTTCCGAACCGGGCACGCTGGGCAGTGCCGAGCTCTACAAGGAAAAACTCGGCGAGGCAGAACACCAGATCCGCAAGGAAATGAGCCGCTACCGCGCCACGCCGGACCATTCATGGACCGTGCCGGCCGGGCACTATTTCATGATGGGCGACAACCGCGACAACTCCAACGACAGCCGTTACTGGGATGATCCGAACATACCCAAGGACATGTTGGGCATGGTCCCCGACCGCAATATCGTCGGCAAGGCCTTTGCGGTCTGGATGAGCTGGCCGGAACCCAAACTCAGCCACCTGCCAAACTTCTCGCGGGTAGGGTTGATCAAGTAATCACACACGGCGCTGTTGAACACAGCGCCGAATGCATTTCTGGAGCCTGCACAAGGCTGCCCGAAGGCATGAAGCCAACGATAGTCAGGACGTCATTTTTGAACACAGCGTTAATTGTCCCAAGCCAACGGCGCCTTGCCGCCGTGGCGGTGGAATCCAGCCACGAACTCAGCGTGGGTAAACCGTGAGCGTTTCTCTAAGCCGCCTCGAGCGTCAGCTCGGCTACACCTTCAAGGATCAGGAGCTGATGCTCCTGGCCCTCACTCACCGCAGTTTTGCCGGGCGCAACAACGAGCGCCTGGAATTCCTCGGCGATGCCATCCTCAATTTCGTCGCCGGCGAGGCGTTGTTCGAACGCTTTCCCCTGGCTCGCGAAGGCCAGTTGTCGCGTTTGCGCGCAAGGCTCGTGAAAGGTGAGACCCTGGCCGTATTGGCGCGGGGTTTCGACTTGGGCGAGTACCTGCGCCTGGGTTCCGGCGAACTGAAAAGCGGTGGTTTCCGCCGCGAATCGATCCTCGCCGACGCCCTGGAGGCATTGATTGGCGCGATCTACCTGGACTCGGGCATGGAAATGGCGCGCGAGCGCGTGCTGGCCTGGCTGACTTCCGAGATCGACAGCCTGACGCTGGTGGACACCAACAAGGACCCCAAGACCCGCTTGCAGGAATTTTTGCAATCGCGCAGTTGCGAACTGCCACGCTACGAAGTGGTGGATATCCAGGGGGAACCGCATTGCCGAACCTTTTTCGTCGAATGCGAAGTGGTCTTATTGAATGAAAAAAGCCGTGGCCAGGGCGTGAGCCGTCGTATCGCCGAACAGGTAGCGGCCGCCGCAGCACTGATCGCCTTGGGCGTGGAGAATGGCAATGACTGATACAACCGTCACCCGATGCGGCTATGTCGCCATTGTCGGTCGGCCGAACGTGGGCAAGTCCACGTTGCTGAACCACATCCTGGGCCAGAAGCTGGCGATCACCTCGCGCAAGCCTCAGACCACGCGCCACAACATGCTGGGCATCAAGACCGAAGGCGATGTGCAGGCGATCTACGTCGATACTCCGGGAATGCACAAGGGCGGTGAGAAGGCCCTGAACCGCTACATGAACAAGACTGCCTCGGCAGCGTTGAAAGACGTTGACGTGGTGATCTTCGTGGTCGACCGCACCAAGTGGACCGAAGAAGACCAGATGGTCCTCGAGCGCGTCCAATACGTGACCGGTCCCTTGATCGTGGCGCTGAACAAGACCGACCGCATCGAAGACAAGGCAGAGCTGATGCCGCACCTGACCTGGTTGCAGGAACAGTTGCCGAACGCGCAAATCATCCCGATTTCCGCCCAACACGGTCACAACCTCGACGCGCTGGAGCGGGTGATCGCCGAGCACCTGCCGGAAAACGATCATTTCTTTCCCGAAGACCAGATCACCGACCGCAGCAGCCGTTTCCTCGCCGCCGAGCTGGTGCGCGAGAAAATCATGCGCCAGATGGGCGCCGAGCTGCCGTACCAGATCACGGTGGAGATCGAGGAATTCAAGCAACAGGGCAAGACCCTGCACATCCATGCCTTGATTCTCGTCGAACGTGATGGCCAGAAGAAGATCATCATTGGCGACAAGGGCGAGCGCATCAAGCGCATCGGCACCGAGGCGCGCAAGGACATGGAGCTGCTGTTCGACTCCAAGATCATGCTCAACCTGTGGGTCAAGGTGAAAGGCGGCTGGTCCGATGACGAGCGCGCGTTGCGTTCGCTGGGTTACGGCGACCTGTAATCGTTAATGTGAGTACATGAATGCCACTGTGGGAGCGAGCTTCTGTGGCGAGGGAGCTTGCTCCCGCTGGGCTGCGAAGCAGCCCCCGGATCTGCGATCATCTAGCCAAACCCATCGTATGGCCTGGTTTCACGGCTGCTTCGCAGCCGAGCGGGAGCAAGCTCCCTCGCCACAGGATTTCTTCAACCATTGATGTCTTGTTGATATTCAGGCCCCCGATGTCCCCCAACCCACCCACCGCCCAACCCGCCTATGTCCTGCACAGCCGCGCCTACCGCGAAAGCAGCGCCCTGGTGGACTTCCTCACGCCCCAAGGGCGGCTGAGAGCGGTGTTGCGTGGGGCTCGGGGCAAGGCCGGGACGCTGGCGCGGCCGTTCGTCCCATTGGACGTCGAGTTTCGCGGCAGGGGCGAATTGAAGAATGTCGGGCGCATGGAAAGCAACGGCGTCGCTGCCTGGCTCAACGGCGAAGCGCTGTTCAGTGGTTTGTACCTCAATGAACTGCTGATCCGCCTGCTCCCCGCCGAGGATCCTCATCCTGAAGTCTTCGACCACTATGCCGCCACGCTGCTGGCCCTGGCCGAAGGTCGCCCTCTGGAGCCATTGCTGCGCTCTTTCGAATGGCGCCTGCTGGACGATCTGGGCTACGGTTTTTCCCTCGACACCGACCTGCACGGACAACCCATCGCGGCGGACGGCCTCTACCGCTTACAGGTGGACGCGGGCCTGGAGCAGGTCTACCAGTTGCAACCCGGGTTGTTCAATGGCGTTGAGCTTCTTGCCATGGCCGAGGCCGACTGGACCGCGCCCGGTGCATTGGCGGCGGCCAAGCGTTTGATGCGCCAAGCCCTGGCGGTTCATTTGGGCGGCCGGCCGCTGGTCAGTCGCGAGCTGTTTCGCAAGCCCTGATCTACCCGTATGCTGTGGGCCGAATCTCTGTCCATTCAGGAGCGCTTTTCGTGAGCACCAGCAATCGCATTCTTCTCGGCGTGAACATCGACCATGTCGCCACCCTGCGCCAGGCCCGAGGTACTCGCTACCCGGATCCGGTCAAGGCCGCACTGGATGCCGAAGAGGCGGGCGCCGATGGCATTACCGTGCACCTGCGCGAGGACCGTCGCCACATCCAGGAGCGCGATGTGCTGCTGCTCAAGGATGTGCTGCAAACCCGCATGAATTTCGAAATGGGCGTGACCGAAGAAATGATGGCCTTTGCCGAGCGCATCCGCCCTGCGCACATCTGCCTGGTCCCGGAAACCCGTCAGGAGCTGACCACCGAAGGCGGCCTGGACGTGGCGGGGCAGGAGGCGCGGATCAAGGCCGCGGTGGAGCGGCTGTCGAAGATGGGCGCCGAGGTGTCGCTGTTCATCGACGCCGACGAGCGGCAGATCGAAGCCTCCAAGCGGGTCGGGGCGCCGGCCATCGAGCTGCACACCGGGCGCTACGCCGATGCCCAGACCCCCACGGACGTGGCCGATGAGCTGCAACGGGTGGCAGACGGCGTCACCTTTGGCCTGGCCCAGGGCCTGATCGTCAACGCCGGCCACGGCCTGCATTATCACAACGTCGAAGCTGTCGCCGCCATCAAGGGCATCAACGAGCTGAACATCGGCCATGCGCTGGTGGCCCATGCGTTGTTTGTCGGGTTCAAGTCAGCTGTGTCGGAAATGAAGGCGCTGATCCTGGCAGCCGCTAAGCCTTAAAATCACTACGAGCCCTGTGGGAGCGAGCTTGCTCGCGATGACGCCCTGACAGCCAACATCGATATTGACTGTCAGTCTGCTATCGCGAGCAAGCTCGCTCCCACAGGGGGTATGCCTTAAAGTTGCGGTGATTCCTGGCTCGGCTTGCTCTTGTCGACACCCGGCACGTGCAGGTTGCCCTCGGCCACCTGGTTGCCTTCGAGCTGTGGCTGCGTCACCCAGGTCAAGATGTCGTAGTAGCGACGGATGTTCGCCACGAAATGCACCGGCTCCCCGCCCCGGGCGTAGCCGTAGCGGGTCTTGCTGTACCACTGCTTCTGGGACAGGCGCGGCAGGATTTTTTTCACATCCAGCCACTTGTTCGGATTCAGCCCTTCCTTGGCGGCGAGCTTGCGCGCGTCGTCCAGATGACCACTGCCCACGTTATAGGCGGCGAGGGCGAACCAGGTGCGGTCCGGTTCCTCGATGCTTTCATCCAGTTGTTCCTTCATATAGGCCAGGTACTTGGCGCCGCCCATGATGCTCTGCTTCGGATCGAGGCGGTTGGATACACCCATGGCCTGGGCGGTGTTCTGGGTCAGCATCATCAGGCCGCGCACACCGGTCTTGGAGGTCACCGTCGGTTGCCAGAGCGATTCCTGGTAACCGATGGCAGCCAGCAACCGCCAATCGACTTTTTCCTTCTTGGCGTAGGTCTTGAAATGCTGTTCGTATTTGGGCAGCCGCTGCTGCAGGTGCTGGGCAAACGTCGTTGCGCCCATATAGCCGAGGACGTCAACGTGGCCGTAGTAGCGATCCTTCAACCGCTGCAACGTGCCATTCTTCTGCACCTTGTTCAGGTAGGCGTTGATTTCATTGAGCAGGCTGTTGTCTTCGCCGGGGCCCACTGCCCAGCTCTGGCTGCGGGTGTCGCCCAGGTCGAACGCCACGCGCACGTTGGGGAAGTAGACCTGGTTCATCGCCACTTCGTTGGAGTCCACCAGCGTCAGGTCGATCTGGCCCTCGTCGACCATGCGCAGCAGGTCGACGACTTCAACGGCGTCGGATTCTTCGTATTCGATCCCAGGATATTGCTGCTTCAGCTGTGCCAATTGTTCGGCATGGGAGCTGCCCTTGAGCACCATGATCTTCTTGCCGGCCAGGGCCGCCGCGTCGGTGGGGCGCGACTGACCGTTGCGATAGATGATCTGCGGGGTGACTTCCAGGTAAGGGCTGGAAAAGCGAACCTGTTTTTTGCGCTGTTCGCTGCTGACCAGGCCTGCCGCGGCCAGCACCGGGCCGTTGGGCTTGCCGATCTGGCTGAACAGGTCGTCGAGGTTGTCGGCGGTCTCGATTTTCAGCTCGACCCCCAAATCCTCGGCGAAACGCTTCACCAGCTCGTATTCGAAGCCGGTTTCACCACTGCGATCCTGGAAGTAGGTGGCGGGGCTGTTCCGGGTAACGACCCGCAGCACGCCATCCTCCTTTACGCGCTCCAGTGTGTTGGGTTTCTCAACACAGCCACTGAGCACCAGGAAGAGTCCGGTTGCGATCAGCCATCTGGCGTACCGCGGACGCAAAGCCGTTGGGGAAAACATCTGCGCAGTATACGCAAACGGCCTCGACCGCCATATATCGACAGCAAAAGGCCAGTCTGATAGAGGTTGCAAAACGTGTCCGCAAGCCAAGCGGGCCGGCGCGCGGCAAGGCCCCGCAGGGATAAAAAATATCTCTGTGGCGCGGGCCGGATGGCCGGGTAATCAAGCTATCCGCGCCACGACCGACGTTCGGCTCGCACCTGACGTAGCGTTTCGGGTGCCGTTGGCAGCGGTTTAGGCTAGAATGCACGGCCTCAAAGCACACCCCTTCCCGAGGCTGTCCCGAAGATGTTGATCCTGCGCGGCGCTCCTGCCCTTTCTGCCTTTCGCCACAGCAAACTTCTTGAGCAACTGAGCCAGAAAGTACCGGCTGTCAGTGGCTTGTATGCTGAATTCGCTCACTTCGCCGAAGTTACCGGCGGTTTGACTGGCGACGAACAGCAGGTGCTCGCGCGCCTCCTGAAGTACGGCCCAAGTGTTCCAGTCCAGGAGCCAACCGGCCGCCTGTTCCTGGTGTTGCCGCGTTTCGGCACCATTTCGCCGTGGTCGAGCAAGGCCAGTGACATTGCTCGCAACTGCGGCCTGTCGAAGATCCAGCGCCTGGAGCGCGGCATTGCCTTTTATGTCGCCGGTGAGTTCAGCGAGGCCGAGGCCCAACTGATCGCCGAAGGCCTGCATGACCGCATGACCCAGGTCGTACTGGGCAACCTGGAGCAGGCCGCCGGCCTGTTCAGCCACGCCGAACCCAAGCCGCTGACCGCCATCGACGTATTGGGCGGTGGCCGCGCCGCGCTGGAAAAAGCCAACGCCGAGCTGGGCCTGGCCCTGGCCGAAGACGAGATCGATTACCTGGTCAACGCCTTCCAGGGCTTGAAGCGCAACCCCCACGACATCGAACTGATGATGTTCGCCCAGGCCAACTCCGAGCATTGCCGCCACAAGATCTTCAACGCCAGTTGGGACATTGACGGCCAGAGCCAGGAAAAAAGCCTGTTCGGCATGATCAAGAACACCTACCAGATGCACAACGAAGGTGTGCTGTCGGCCTACAAGGACAACGCCGCGGTGATCGTCGGCAATGTTGCCGGTCGCTTCTACCCGAACCCCGAGACCCGCCAGTACGGTGCGGTCCAGGAGCCGGTGCACATCCTGATGAAAGTCGAGACCCACAACCACCCGACCGCCATTGCCCCGTTCCCGGGCGCGTCCACCGGTTCCGGTGGCGAGATCCGCGACGAAGGCGCCACCGGTCGTGGTGCCAAGCCCAAGGCCGGCCTGACCGGCTTCACCGTGTCGAATCTGCAGATTCCTGGCTTCGAACAGCCGTGGGAAAAGCCGTACGGCAAGCCTGAGCGCATCGTCAACGCCCTCGACATCATGATCGAAGGCCCACTGGGCGGCGCGGCGTTCAACAACGAATTCGGCCGTCCGGCCCTGACCGGTTATTTCCGAACCTTCGAACAGTCCATCACCACCCCTCGCGGTGAAGAGGTTCGCGGTTATCACAAGCCGATCATGCTCGCTGGCGGCATGGGCAATATCCGCGCCGAACACGTGCAGAAAGGCGAGATCGTGGTCGGCTCCAAGCTGATCGTCCTCGGTGGCCCGGCCATGCTGATCGGCCTGGGCGGCGGCGCGGCTTCGTCCATGGCCACCGGCACCAGCTCCGCCGACCTGGATTTCGCGTCGGTCCAGCGGGAAAACCCGGAGATGGAACGCCGTTGCCAGGAAGTCATCGACCGTTGCTGGCAGTTGGGTGAGAACAACCCCATCAGCTTCATCCACGACGTCGGCGCGGGCGGCCTGTCCAACGCCTTCCCGGAACTGGTCAACGACGGTGGCCGTGGAGGCCGCTTCGAATTGCGCAACATTCCGAACGACGAGCCGGGCATGGCCCCGCACGAAATCTGGAGCAACGAATCCCAGGAGCGTTACGTCCTGGCGGTCGGCCCGGCTGACTTCGAGCGCTTCCAGGCCATTTGCGAGCGCGAGCGTTGCCCGTTCGCCGTGGTGGGTGAAGCCACCGCCGAGCCGCAACTGACCGTGACCGACAGCCACTTTGGCAACAGTCCGGTGGACATGCCGCTGGAAGTGCTGCTGGGCAAAGCCCCGCGCATGCACCGTTCGGCGGTTCGCGAAACCGAGCTGGGCGACGATTTCGATCCGTCCACCCTCGACATCGCCGATTCCATCGAGCGCGTGCTGCATCACCCGGCCGTGGCGAGCAAGAGCTTCCTGATCACCATCGGCGACCGCACCATCACCGGCCTCGTGGCACGTGATCAGATGGTCGGCCCATGGCAGGTGCCGGTGGCCGACGTGGCCGTGACCGCCACCAGCTTCGACGTCTACACTGGCGAAGCCATGGCCATGGGCGAGCGCACGCCGCTGGCGCTGCTGGACGCCCCGGCGTCGGGCCGCATGGCGATCGGTGAGACCCTGACCAACATCGCGGCCTCGCGCATCGGCAAGATTTCCGACATCAAGCTGTCGGCCAACTGGATGTCCGCCGCCGGTCACCCCGGTGAAGACGCGCGCTTGTACGACACCGTCAAGGCCGTCGGCATGGAACTGTGCCCTGAACTGGGCATCACCATTCCGGTGGGCAAGGACTCCATGTCCATGGCCACGCGCTGGAACGACGAAGGCGTGGACAAGAGCGTGACCTCGCCACTGTCGCTGATCGTGACCGGTTTCGCCCCGGTCACCGACATCCGCCAGACCCTGACCCCGCAACTGCGCATGGACAAGGGCACCACCGATCTGATCCTGATCGACCTGGGCCGTGGCCAGAACCGCATGGGCGCCTCGATCCTGGCCCAGGTGCACGGCAAGCTCGGCTCGCAAGCACCGGACGTCGACGATGCCGAAGACCTGAAGGCGTTCTTCGCCGTGATCCAGGGCCTGAACGCCGACGGTCACCTGTTGGCCTACCACGACCGTTCCGATGGCGGCTTGCTGACCACCGTGATGGAAATGGCTTTCGCCGGTCACTGCGGCTTGAACCTGACCCTGGACAGCGTGGCCGAGTCGGCCAGTGAGATCCCGGCGATCCTGTTCAACGAAGAGTTGGGTGCGGTGATCCAGGTTCGCCAGGACGCCACCCCGGACATCCTCGCCCAGTTCAGCGCCGCCGGCCTGGCCGAGTGCGTCTCGGTCATCGGCCAGCCGATCAACAACGCCCACATCAATATCACCTTCAACGGCGACACCGTCTTCGAAGGCCAGCGTCGCTTGTTGCAGCGCCAGTGGGCCGAGACCAGCTACCAGATCCAGCGCCTGCGCGACAACGCTGAATGCGCCGAGCAGGAATTCGACGCGCTGCTGGAAGAAGACAACCCGGGCCTCAGCGCCAAGCTCAGCTTCGACGTCAACGAAAACGTGGCCGCGCCTTACATCAAGAAAGGCATTCGCCCGCAAGTTGCGGTCCTGCGCGAGCAGGGCGTCAACGGCCAGGTGGAGATGGCGGCGGCGTTCGACCGCGCCGGTTTCAGCGCGATCGACGTGCACATGAGTGACATCCTCGCCGGACGTGTCGACCTGAACGATTTCAAAGGCATGGTCGCCTGCGGCGGCTTCTCCTACGGCGACGTGCTGGGCGCCGGTGAAGGCTGGGCCAAGTCGGCGCTGTTCAACAGCCGCGCCCGCGATGCGTTCCAGGGCTTCTTCGAGCGCAACGACAGCTTCACCCTCGGTGTGTGCAACGGTTGCCAGATGATGTCCAACCTGCACGAGCTGATCCCGGGCAGCGAGTTCTGGCCGCACTTCGTGCGTAACCGTTCCGAGCAGTTCGAAGCCCGCGTCGCGATGGTCCAGGTGCAGGAGTCGAACTCGATCTTCCTGCAGGGCATGGCCGGTTCGCGCATGCCGATCGCCATCGCCCACGGTGAAGGCCATGCGGAGTTCCAGAGCGAGGAAGCGTTGCTTGAAGCCGACCTGTCCGGTTGTGTGTCGCTGCGTTTTGTCGACAACCACGGCAAGGTCACCGAAACCTACCCGGCCAACCCGAACGGCTCGCCGCGCGGGATCACCGGCCTGACCAGCCGCGACGGCCGCGTCACGATCATGATGCCGCACCCGGAGCGGGTGTTCCGCGCGGTGCAGAACTCGTGGCGTTCGGACGACTGGAACGAAGACGCGCCATGGATGCGCATGTTCCGCAACGCGCGCGTCTGGGTGAACTGAGGCGGTGTACAAGCTCTGTTTCTTCGTCCCGGCCAGCCACGTGGACGAGGTCAAAAGCGCCGTATTCGCTGCCGGTGGTGGGCGAATCGGCGACTATGACCACTGCGCCTGGCAAGTGCTGGGCCTGGGCCAGTTTCGCCCGTTGGACGGCAGCCAGCCGTTCATTGGCGAAGCCGGGCAGGTCGAGCAGGTTGAGGAATGGAAGGTTGAGCTTGTTGTCGCCGACGATCTGATTCGCCCCGTGGTGGAGGCGCTGAAACAGAGCCACCCCTACGAGACACCGGCGTATGAGGTGTGGCGGTTGGAGGATTTCTGATCCTCCCCGTTTAAATGAAAAACCCGCTGATTGGATCAGCGGGTTTTTTATTGTGGCGAGGGGATTTATCCCCGCTGGGCTGCGCAGCAGCCCCAAATACTGATTCCCCGGTGTGTCAGGCAGATGGGGTTGCTGCTTAGGGGGCTGCTGCGCAGCCCAGCGGGGATAAATCCCCTCGCCACAGGGGCCAGACAGTCGGCGAAGGCCTAGGCTTTGACACCCGCCTGACGACTCGGCACCACCGCCTCCAACGCCCGCCACAACCCCGGCGCTTTCTCCCCCAGCAGCAAATGCCACACGCCATCCTCCAGCGAACTCACCCCCTGGCAACCCAGCGTCTTGAGCTGGCTTTCCGACAACCCCTTGCCATCGGCCAACCGCACGCGCAAACGGCTCATCGCCACGCAATCGAGCTGCAACACATTCCTGCCACCGCCCAGGGCATCGAGCCATTGCTGTGCTTCGGCCTCCGGGACAATTGTCGTTAAGGCCGGCTCGACCACCGCGTTCGCGGGCGTACTGACGGCCTGATCGGAAGAGGGCAACGCCAAGCGAATCTCATCGGCAATGCTATCGGCCATCGGCCCCACCACCACCTGCAAGCTGCCGCCATTGCCGGGGCGGACCACCGCCATGGCGCCAAGGGCCTTGAGCTGGGCGTCGCAGGCCTTGTTGCGATCCACCATGTCCAGGCGCAAGCGCGTGGTGCAGGCGCCGACGGTAATCAAGTTGTCGGCGCCACCCAGGGCCTGGATGTAGGCGGCGGCACGTTGGTTTTCGGCGATGATCGGCTTTTCGCCCATCGCCACGTCTTCACGTCCCGGCGTCTTCAGGTCGAAGCGGCGGATGCAGAAGTCGAACACCAGGAAATAGATCGCCCCATAGACCAGGCCCACCGGTACGACCAGCCACCCGTTGGTGGATTTGCCCCAGCCCAGGACCATGTCGATGAAACCGCCCGAGAAGGTAAAGCCCAGGTGAATATCCAACAGATTGGTCACCGCCATCGACAGGCCGGTGAGCAACGCATGGACCAGATACAGCAACGGCGCGAGGAACATGAACGCAAATTCGATCGGCTCGGTGACGCCGGTCAGGAACGAAGTCAGCGCCATCGACAACAGAATCCCACCCATGACCTTGCGCCGCTGGGGCAGGGCATTGCGGTACATTGCCAGGCACGCCGCGGGTAGACCAACGAGCATCACCGGGAACATGCCGGTCATGAACTGGCCGCCCTTGGGGTCGCCGGCGAAATAACGGGTCAGGTCACCGGTGACGACGGCGCCGGTGGCCGGGTCAGTGAAGCTGCCGAAAATGAACCACGCCATGTTGTTGAGGATGTGGTGCAGGCCAGTGACGATCAGCAATCGATTGAACACACCGAAGACGAACGCGCCGAAGCTGCCGCTGGCCATCAACAGCTCGCCGAAGCTGTTGATGCCATGCTGGATCGGCGGCCAGATCAGGCCGAACACCACGCCAAGCCCCACCGCGCTGAAACCGGTGACAATCGGCACGAAGCGCCGTCCGCCAAAAAACGCCAGGTACTCCGGCAGCTTGATGTCCTTGAAGCGGTTGTACAGCCCGCCGGCCAACAACCCACTGACGATCCCGGCGAGCATGCCCATGTTGATCGTCGCGTCGAGCACCTTCAGTGTCGCGACCATTACCAGGTAGCCGATGGCCCCGGCCAGCCCGGCCGTACCGTTATTGTCCCGGGCGAAGCCCACGGCGATGCCGATGGCGAAGATCAGCGCCAGGTTGGCGAAGATCGCCTGGCCGGCATCGTGGATGATCGCGATGTTCAACAGGTCTGTGTCACCCAGGCGCAGCAGCAGGCCGGCAATCGGCAAAATCGCGATCGGCAGCATCAGCGCCCGGCCGAGGCGTTGCAGCCCTTCGATGAAATGCTGGTACATGGCGTCTCTCCTTTTATTGTTCTTCGACGGGTCTCAGCCCAGGGGCCAATGTTCATGACAGGCCTGGCGCACGGCGGCGGCGCTGGGCAGGTTCAGCAAGTCGGTACTGATGCGGCGGCACTGGGCGGCATCAAGGTGGCGTACGCGGTCCTTGATCTCGCCGACCTGCGGCGGGCTGACCGACAGCTCCCGTACACCCAGCCCGATCAGCACCGGCGTCGCCAGGGGATCGCAGGCCAGGGCCCCGCATACGCCAACCCAACGCCCGTGGCGTGCGGCGCCGGCGCAGGTCTGGGCGATCAGCCGCAACAGCGCGGGGTGCAAGGCATCGACGCGGGCGGCGAGGCCGGCGTGGTCGCGGTCCATGGCGAGGGTGTACTGGGAAAGGTCGTTGGTGCCGATGGAGAGGAAATCGGCATGCTCGGCCAGTTGCTCGGCGAGCAATGCGGCGGCTGGCACTTCGACCATCACGCCCAATTGCGGACGTTCCTCCAGGCATATTTCCGCACCCAGGACGTCAATGCGCTGGCGAATGTGCAGCAGCTCGGCGACCTCGGTGACCATCGGCAACAGGATCCGGCAACGGTGCAGCGGACGGGTATGCAGCAGCGCACGCAATTGCTGATCCAGCAGTTCCGGGCGCACCTGGCCCAGGCGAATGCCTCGCAGGCCGAGCACCGGATTGGCTTCGGCCGGAAGCGGCAGGTAATCCAATTGCTTGTCGCCGCCGACGTCAATGGTGCGGATGATCACCGGCTTGTCGCCCATGGCATCGAGCACGGCTTGATAGGCCTGGCGCTGCTCTTGTTCGTCGGGGGCGGTGTGACGGTCGACGAAAAGGAATTCAGTGCGCAGCAGGCCAACGCCATCGGCGCCATTGGCAAAGGCCTGGCCGGCTTCGGCGCTGGAGGCCACGTTGGCAGCGACTTCGACATCTACGCCATCGAGGGTTCGCGCCGGGGCGTGGGCGAGGGTTTGCTGCTGGGCCCGCAGCGCTGCGCGTTGGCTTTGTGCTTGCCGCACCTGGGCCAGGCGCTCGGCGCTTGGTGTGAGTTCGAGGCGGCCACCGTCGGCGTCCAGCACCACCGATTGACCGGGCAACTGCTCAAGCAGTGCATCGCCCAACGCAACCAGGCAGGGCAGGCCTTTGCCGCGAGCCAGGATCGCCACGTGGGACGTCGCGCCGCCCTCGGCCATGCATACGCCTGCCACGCCCTGGGCGCTGAGTTGCAACAGGTCCGACGGGGTCAGTTCCTGCGCGATGACAATGGCGCCCGCCGGCACCTCGAATTGCCAGGCCTCACCCAGCAGCGCCCGTAGGACCCGCTGGCGCAGGTCATGCAGATCATTGGCGCGCTCGGCCAGCAGCGTGCTTTGCAATTGCCGCAGCACTTGGCACTGTACGTCTATCGACCGGCTCCAGGCGTGGGCCGCCGCGCTCCCTTGCTCGATAGACAGGTACGCGGCATCCAACAGGGCCGGATCTTCCAGCAACGCCAAATGAGCGCTGAAGATCGCTTGCTCATCGACGTGGCGCCGGGCCTTGGCGTTTTCGAGTGTCAGCTGGATATCCTGACTGACTTGAGCCAGGGCATCGAGCAGTCGTTGGCGTTGTTCTTCGACATTGTGGCCGCCGGGATCTTTGGGTAATTGAATGCCATCCAATCGAACCAGCGGTCCGCTCGCCAGGCCGGGCGCGGCGCAGACGCCATGCAATACGCCTTCTTCGGCGGCGTGCCGGGTTGTCTGGACCTGCGGCGCCCTGCTGTGAGCCTCTTCGGCCAGAGCGGTGGACAAGCTCGCCAGCAGCGCTTGCAGCGCCGCTTCGGCATCGCTGCCGCGACAGCTGACATGCACTTCGGCCTGTTCGGTGATCGCCAGGCCCATCATGCCCATGACGCTGTCACAGGACGCCGACCGCCCCCCAAAGTGTAACTGCGAGCGGCTTTTGAATCCCCGTGCGGTCTGGCGAACCAAGGCCGCCGGCCGCGCATGCAAGCCGCCTCGATGGGCGATGCGAATCTGGCCGGACACTTCGATGCCGACTTCCAGGTCGTCAACCTGTCCTGCACCGGGCGCCCTGGGAACGACGTGCAACAGAGGTTCGCCGACCTTGACCCCTTTCAGGGTGATAGGCCGTGCCTGGAAATGTTCGCCATTGGTGATGACCAACAGGCTGACCAGGCTTTTGCAGCGCTGGGCCACTTTGTCCAGGTCGTAGCGCAGCAGCGCTTGCCCGTTGCTGACGCGCGTGCCTTCCTTGACCAGCATGAAAAAGCCGTCGCCCTGCAACTCGACGGTGTCCAGCCCCAGGTGCAGCAGCAATTCGGCGCCGTTGTCGGCCCGCAGGGTCACGGCGTGGCCGGTGCGAGCGACGTGGATCACCTCGCCGTCGCAGGGGGCGTAGAGGGTGTCGTTCAGCGGGTCGATGGCGATCCCGTCGCCCATGGCGCCGCTGGCGAATACGGCGTCCGGAACGTTGGTGAGGGTGAGCACCGGGCCGCTGAGCGGGGCGCTGAGGGTCAGCTCTTTATTGTTGTTGGGCATGGGCTCGCTCTCTGTGTAATTTCATGGGCCTTGCATGAACGCCGTCGGGTCAGTGGGTCCGGGTGACCTTGCTCAAATGCCGTGGTTTGTCCGGATCCAGGCCCCGGGCGAGGGCCAGCCGGGCAGCCATGCCATAAAAGCTCTGGATCGCCAGGATCGGGTCCAGGGCCGGGTGATCGGCGCGGGACAAGGTCAAGTCGCGCTCGACGATGTCATCGGGGGCCGCCAGCAGCACCCGGGCGCCGCGCTGGCGCATATCGGCGGCCAGACCCAACACGCCGGCCTGCTCGGCACCGCGCGGGGCGAACACCAACAGCGGGTAGTTTTCATCGATCAGCGCCATCGGGCCGTGGCGGACCTCGGCGCTGCTGAAGGCCTCGGCCTGGATCGCCGAGGTTTCCTTGAATTTGAGCGCCGCTTCCTGGGCGATGGCGAACCCGGCGCCACGGCCGATCACCATGAGCCGCTGGCAATCACGGAGCGTTTCGACGGCGGCGCCCCAGTCCTGGCCTGCGGCCTCGCGCAAACCTTCAGGCAGCGCAGCGCCGGCGTCGAGCAACTCGGCGTCATCCTTCCAGTGCGCCACCAAACGCGCGCTGGCGCTGAGGGTAGCGATGAAACTCTTGGTGGCGGCAACGCTGCTTTCGATGCCGGCGCACAACGGCACGCTGAATTCACAGGCCGCCTCCAGCGGAGAATCCTCTGCGTTGACCATCGCAACGCTCAACGCGCCGCGTTTGCGCAACAGGCGCAGGCTGTTGACCAGGTCCGGGCTCTGCCCCGACTGGGAGAACGCGAACGCCACCTGGCCACTGACCTTCAAAGGCGCCTGTTGCAGGGTCACCACCGACATCGGCAGCGACGCCACCGGCAAGCCCAATTGCTGCATGGTCAGGTAGGCGAAATAACTGGCAGCGTGGTCGGAACTGCCCCGAGCGATGGTCATCGCCACTTGCGGCGGTTGACGACGCAGGCGTCCGGCGATTTCCTCCAGCGTTGGGTCCAGCCGCTGCAGTTGGCGCTCGACGGCTTCGGCTGAGGCCTGGGCCTCTTCAAGCATTTTGCAAGTCAATGGCTTCTCCTTCGACCATCACGTCGATCAGGTTCAAGTTACGGTCGAGACGCACACAGTCGGCCCAGGCGCCGGGTTGCAGGCGTCCGCGCTCGGGCAGGCCGAGGTAGTCGGCGGGAAATTGCGACAGGCGTCGGGAAGCTTCGTCGATCGGCAGGCCGATTTTCACCAGGTTGCGCAGGGCCTGGTCCATGGTCAGGGTGCTGCCGGCCAGGGTGCCATCGGCCAGGCGCACGCCGCCCAGGCATTTGGTCACGGTGTGGCTGCCCAGCTTGTATTCGCCGTCGGGCATGCCAGCGGCGGCGGTGGAATCGGTGACGCAATACAGGCACGGGATCGAACGCAACGCCACGCGCATCGCACCGGGGTGCACGTGAAGCAAATCCGGGATCAGTTCGGCGTATTGCGCATGGGCCAGCGCCGCACCGACGATGCCGGGCTCGCGGTGATGCAGTGGGCTCATGGCGTTATACAAATGGGTAAAACTGCTGGCCCCGGCCGCGAGTGCCGCGACGCCTTCTTCATAGCTGCCGAGGGTATGGCCGATCTGCATGCGCACGCCGCGAGCGCTGAGGGCGCGAATCAACGCATCGTGACCGGCGATTTCCGGCGCAATGGTGATCACGCGGATCGGCGCCAGGGCCAGGTACGTTTCCACTTCGGCCATCAAGGCGGTGTGGGCGAAATTCGGTTGGGCGCCGAGTTTGCCGGGGTTGATGTAAGGGCCTTCCAGGTGAACACCGAGCACCCGTGCGCTGCCGCTGGGCCGCTGTTCGCAGAATTCACCGAGGGCCTTGAGTACGCGGATGATTTCTTCGCTCGGCGCCGTCATCGTCGTGGCGAGCAACGCCGTTGTGCCGAATCGCACATGGGTGCGGGCAATGGTTTCGAACGCCGCCGCGCCTTCCATGATGTCCTTGCCGCCACCGCCGTGCACATGCAGGTCGATGAAGCCGGGCAGCAGGTAGGGCTGGTCGTTGCTCGTCGGGTCGCAGGGCTGGCCTTCGATGGACACGACCCTGCCGCGTTCATGGATCAGGCGGCCGCGTATCCAGCCGTCGGCGGTGAGGATGTTGTTTTCGGACATGGGATTCTCGGGTCGTCTAGCGCCGCAACTCGGCGACGAAGTCGTAATAGTCGTTGCGGCAATAGGTGTCGGTGACTTCGATGGGCGTGTTGTCTTCCAGGTAGCCGACCCGCGTCATCAACAGCATCGCGGTGCCGGGGGCGATGCCCACCAGGGCGGCGAATTCGTCCGAGGCGTTGATGGCCTGGATGTGTTGCAGGGCGCGCACTACCGGTTTGCCGATGCTGTCGAGGAATTCATAAAGCGAATCGCCCACCGCCTGCGGCTTGGCAATGATCGATGCGGGCAGGGTGCTCATCTCGATGGCCATGACCGTGTCGTCGGCCTTGCGCAGCCGTTTGAGCCGGGCGACTTTGTCGGTGGGCGAGAGGCCCAGGCGTATCAATTCCTCATGGGTTGGCGGGGTGATCTCCCGCTCCAGCCATTGGGAGCCGGGCACAAAGCCTTTGAGCCGGAGCATCTCGCTGAAACCGCTAAGGCGTGAGAGCGGTTGTTCCAGGCGTGGGGTGATGAACGTACCCGAGCCTTGGTTGCGGCGGATCAGGCCTTGTTCGAACAGCACTTCCAGCGCCTTGCGCGCGGTGACCCGGGATATCCCCAATTGCTCGCTCAAGCTGCGCTCGGACGGCATCGCTTGTTCGGCTTTCCACTGGCCAGCGTGGATGGCGGCTTCCAGATTGCGGGCCAGTTGCAGGTAGAGCGGGGTGGGCTGGGTGTCGTCGGGGCGCAGGGTCTGGATATTCATTTGGGTGTCCGATGCGGTTTTTTGTGGGCGTTGTCGCTCGGTGGGTGGGGTGGAAGCTAATACCACTTGAATACCATGTCAACGCTGCTTTTCTAGGGCTGGCTTGTGTTTTCTGGGTATTCATTCGGGTGTTACTTAAGTGGTATTAGGGTGGTTTTTGTGGGGCGTGGAATTACAGCGTTGGGATGGGTTTTTTGTAGGTCAGTGGTATGCACGGAGGGCGGGTTGTGAAGTTTGATATTTATTTTTATGGCGACCGGTGGTAGTGCGTTTTGTGTGTATATCCGCCGGCACATCCAACATTCTCATTGACTGAGCCACCGCTATCGCGAGCAGGCTCGCTCCCACAGGGGAAACGCGAACACCCAGAACCAGGCCGCCTCGGGACGAGCCTTGATCTTCATCGCGAGCAAGCTCCCACAGTGGTTTCGTGTCGTTGACAAATATGCCAATCGACATCGAACCCTGTGGCGAGGGAGCTTGCTCCCGCTGGGCTGCGAAGCGGCCCTGAAACCTGACAGCGCGGTGTGTCAGGCAGATCGAGTTGACTACTTTGGGGTTGCTGCGCCCGAGGCGTCGGACCGTCCCAGCGGGAGCAAGCTCCCTCGCCACAAGAGCGCTTATCCACAGGAACTTCTTGCCGCAAGAAAATGGGCTACGGCCGAATCTCGATCATCGTCCCATCCGGCACAAGGTTCCACACCTCACGCATGTCCACATTGCGCATGGCGATGCAGCCGTCGGTCCAGTCCAGGGTGTGGAACAACTGCTCAGGGTTCTCCTCCGAGTCCGGCGTGCCATGAATCATGATCATGCCTCCCGGTTCCACGCCTTCGCGGCGGGCGCGGGCGGCGTCGCTGATGTTGGGGTAGGAGATGTGCATCGACAGGTAGAACCGGTCGCTGACCTTGCGCCAGTCGATCCAGTAAAAGCCTTCGGGGGTGCGCTTGTCGCCCTCGATCAACTTGGGGCCTTTCTTGGCGCCCTTGCCCAAGGAGATGCGATAGGTCTTGAGGGGCTTGCCGTCGTTGATCAATTGCAATTGATGGGCGGACTTGAGCACCAGGACTTTTTCGATGACTTTGCCGTTGTAGGTTCCCACGGCGGCGGCCTGGGACATGGCGGTGAACGACAAGCAGAACAGCACAAGCAACCAGCGCATTGAAACGATATCCCTAGAGGTGTCGCGGCTATATTGGATTTTCTAGGCTCTGTACGAAATGTATCCGCACTCGCCCATACTGCGTTGAAACGAGGCTCGGAATGCTCATGTACTCCAGTACACTGCGCTTCCTCGCCCCGTTTCGCCTTGTCTGGCCTTCGCGCGAACACATTTCGTACAGAGCCTACGTATTGGCAGGCTGAGTCAGCGGCGGAATCGACTCGGATCGCACCGGGTATTGCTCGGCCCGCCGGTCAGCGTAGAAGTATTCTAGGGTACGGCCCACGGTGCGGAAAGCCAGCTCGTTCCACGGGATGTCAGCTTCTTCGAACAGCTTCACTTCCAGGCTTTCGGGGCCCGCGGCGAAATCCTCGTCCACCAGCTCGGCGCGGAAGAACACATGCACCTGGCTGATGTGCGGAACGTCGATCAGCGTATAGATGCTCAGGTTTCGCACCCGGGCGCAGGCTTCCTCGGCGGTTTCGCGCACGGCGGCTTGCTCGACGGTTTCGCCGTTTTCCATGAAGCCCGCCGGCAAGGTCCAGTAACCACGCCGTGGCTCGATGGCGCGCCGGCACAACAGGACTTTACTGCCCCAGGTCGGTACACATCCGGCAACGATATTGGGGTTTTGGTAATGAATGGTGTGGCAGGTGTCGCAGACAAAACGCAGGCGCGAGTCGCCCTCGGGTATGCGCTGGGTCACCGGGTTACCGCACTGGCTGCAGAATTTCATGCTTGGATTCCTGAAGGCTGCGCCTATCTTGGCGTGTGCGGGCCGGTATCGGCAAGTTGTCGTTTCGCGACATGACGCGGTCCGGGGCTTGGGCCGCTTGCCTGATTGGTGCATGATGCTAGGCAGCGAATAAATCGAGAAGTCTCATGCTGGACGAGCTACTGCATCGAGTAAGCAACCATACGCCGCGCGATCTGGAGACCGATCGGCGTTTTCCTGAAGCGGCGGTGCTGGTGCCGATCACGCGCAGTGATGAACCGGAGCTGGTGCTGACCCTGCGCGCCAGCGGTCTCTCGACCCACGGCGGCGAAGTGGCGTTCCCCGGCGGACGTCGAGACCCGGAAGACCCCGACCTGATCTTCACCGCCCTGCGTGAAGCCGAAGAGGAAATTGGCCTGCCCCCCGGCCTGGTGGAGGTGATTGGTCCCCTCAGTCCACTGATCTCGTTGCACGGTATCAAGGTCACGCCTTACGTCGGCGTGATTCCGGATTACGTCGAATACCAGGCCAACGACGCCGAGATCGCCGCCGTGTTCAGCGTGCCGTTGGAATTTTTCCGCAAGGACCCGCGCGAGCACACCCACCGCATCGACTACCAGGGCCGCAGTTGGTACGTGCCCAGCTACCGTTTCGAGGGGTACAAGATCTGGGGGCTGACGGCGATCATGATCGTGGAGTTGGTCAACCTGCTGTACGACGCCGGCATCGACCTGCACACGCCGCCCAAGACTTTCATCAACACCTGATGCCCCGAGGATTCCCATGAAATACCGCTTGGGCGATGCCCGTGTCGAAACCCACCCACAGAGCTGGGTCGCGCCCAACGCCACGCTGGTGGGCAAGGTCCGCCTCGAAGAGGGCGCCAACGTCTGGTTCAACGCGGTGTTGCGTGGCGACAACGAATTGATCCTGATTGGCAAGGACAGCAACGTGCAGGACGGCACGGTGATGCACACCGACATGGGTTATCCGCTGACCATCGGCACTGGCGTGACCATCGGCCACAACGCCATGCTTCACGGCTGCACAGTCGGGGACTACAGCCTGATCGGCATCAACGCGGTAATCCTCAACGGCGCGAAAATAGGCAAGAACTGCATCATCGGCGCCAACTCGCTGATCGGCGAAGGCAAGGAAATACCCGATGGTTCGCTGGTCATGGGCTCGCCGGGCAAGGTCGTGCGAGAACTGACCGAGGCCCAGAAAAAAATGCTTGAAGCCAGTGCGGCGCACTACGTTCACAACTCGCAGCGCTACGCACGCGACCTGATCGAGCAGGAACAATGAACACACCTGAACGCCCGATTCCGTCGCCCTGCGTAAACATCTGCTCGCTGGACGATGACGACGTCTGCACCGGTTGCCAGCGCACCGTCTCCGAGATCACTCAATGGCGCAAGATGAGCAACGATGAACGGCGCAGCGTCCTGGCGTTGTGTCATGAACGGGCCAAGGCCAATGGATTGGTGTGGATGCTGCCGGCGAGGCGTTGATGTCCACTTGAGAATACAAAATCCCTGCGGAGAGGGAGCAAGGGCGTCTCACAAGGCTTTAATCGATCGTCGTCCCAACCACCGATCCAACCCCACCACCCCCAGCGCAATCCCGACAAACCCGGCCAACACGCCCCCGGCATTGATGAACACCTGTGGATAACCCAGGCTCGTCACGTCGATGAAAGGGTAGGGATAGGCCGCCAGCAGATCACCCCGTAGCAGGATGTAGGCGAAGTACACCAGCGGGTAAATCATCCACAGCCCGACGTGGCCCAGGCGCAACGTGCCTTTGGGCACCCAGAGCCCCCAATAGATGATGAACAGCACCGGCATGATGTCGTGCAGCAGTTCGTCGGCGATAAATTGCCAGCCTTCCGGTTGCCAGAGGTGGCGCAGCAATACGTTATAGGCCAGGCCGACCAAGGCGATGCTCACCGCGATGCCGCTGCGTACCGCTGGACGCAGGAACCAACGCCTCACCGCTGATTCACGGCGGGTCACTTCCCAGGTCAATACCACGGCGGCCAAGGTATTGGTCAATACGGTGAAGAAACTGAAGAAGTTGACCAGACCGCCCAACAGGCTCGCGCCCAGTTCCCACCGGCCCAGCAGGATCAGGTAGAGCTGAATGCTCAATCCCACCCAGCCGAGCAATGCCAGCATCGACACGAAACCGGTTCGCACGTTCATGGTTCAGATAGGCCGCTTGGTGCGCATCAACTTGACGTACAAGCGCTCGACCTTCTCCCGTGCCCATGGCGTCTTGCGCAGGAAGGTCAGGCTCGACTTGATGCTCGGGTCGCTCTTGAAGCAACGGATATCGATGCGTTCCGCCAGGCCTGACCATTGGTAATGCTGCACCAGGGCATTGAGGATCTGCTCCAGGGTCACGCCGTGCAGTGGGTTGTTGTTCGGTTCGGTCATGGCAAGCCTTGCATGATGAGCTGTGAAGCCGCGCACCTTAGCCGAGGCGCTCTGCGGGGGGAAGTGCCGCCGTTATCAGGGCTTGTGTCCCCGGCACACTGTTACCGAATTCGAGATGATCCATGTCAACAAAAGCGCTTTCGCTATTTGTAACAGGACATTATCCTTGCGCCGCTTGCTGAAACGCTTCTTCTGGCGTACCAGAGCCTCTGCGTCCAGCTACTCCTGTTGAAAGGTCTAAAGAATGCCGAATGTCGCGATCCTGAGAGACAGCGCTGTCTTGGTAAATTCCGGTGGGAACGAGCTTACTCACCATAGCGATTGCACATTCAACATTCGAGTCGACTGACACGCCTTGATCGCGAGCAAGTCCGTTCCAACAGCGACCGCGTCATCGAATTTGCCTTTTTCCAACTGAACCATGCCCCCTCAAGATCGTCATCTAAAGTGACTACTTGCGCGGGACTCTTTAAAACGTCACGGAGATACACACTATGAGCGCTGAGGGTGCTTTGAGTCGAAGCCGTCTGCTACCGAGCTTGCTCGGCATTCTGCTTCTATTGATGGGGCTGGCCTTGTTGGCCGGTGGGATCAAACTGAGCACGCTCGGCGGCTCGCTGTATTATCTGCTGGCGGGCATCGGCCTGGCGATTACTGGTGTACTGCTGATTCTGGCGCGCCGTGCAGCGCTGGGGATGTACGCGCTGGTTTTATTCGCCAGTACGGTGTGGGCGTTATGGGAAGTGGGCCTGGATTGGTGGCAATTGGTGCCGCGCCTGGCCATGCTGTTCGCCTTGGGCATCGTCATGCTGCTGCCGTGGTTCCGGCGCCCGTTGCTGACCGCCGATGCATCGCCGATGGGCACCCGAGCGCTGGGTGCGGCCGTTGTCATCGCGGGTATCGCCGCCCTCGCCAGCCAATTCACCAACCCTGGTGAGATCAAGGGCCAACTGGACCGCGACAGCGTACCGGGCGTGACCAACACCGCACCGGCCATGCCGGACGGGGATTGGAACTCCTACGGCCGCAGCGCCCATGGCGACCGTTATTCGCCACTGGCGCAGATCACCCCTGAAAACGTCAGCAAGCTGAAGGAAGCCTGGACGTTCCGCACCGGTGACCTGCCAGGGCCGAACGACCCAGGCGAGACCACCGCGGAAAATACCCCGCTGAAGGTCAACGGCATGCTTTATGTGTGCACGCCCCACAGCCAGGTCATCGCTCTGGAGCCAGAAACCGGCAAGGAAATCTGGCGCTTCGATCCGAAGCTTTCTACGCAGAACGCGGAAAACTTCAAGGGCTGGGCCCACATGACCTGCCGTGGCGTGAGCTATCACGATGACGCCGTCTACGCCTCGGCCGAGCAGAGCCCGACCGGCGCCGCCAGCACTACGCCGGCCAGCACCGTTTGCCCACGGCGGATCTTCCTGCCGACGGCCGACACCCGCCTGATCGCCCTCAACGCCGATACCGGCAAGATGTGCGAAGACTTCGGCGACAAAGGCCAGGTCGACTTGAGCGCCAACATCGGTGGTTTCACGGCCGGCGGTTACTACTCCACTTCGCCACCGGCGGTCACCCAGAATCTGGTCGTTATCGGCGGCCATGTCACCGATAACGTCTCCACCGACGAGCCAAGCGGCGTGATCCGCGCCTATGACGTGCACACCGGCAAGCTGGTGTGGAACTGGGACAGCGGCAACCCGGACGACACCACGCCGATTGCCGAAGGCCAGACCTACACCCGCAACTCGCCGAACATGTGGTCCATGTTCAGCGTCGATGAAAAACTCGGCATGCTTTACCTGCCGATGGGCAACCAGACCCCCGACCAGTTTGGTGGTTTCCGTACCCCTGAATCGGAAAAATACGCCGCTGGCCTGACCGCCCTGGACATCGCCACCGGCAAGGTGCGCTGGTACTTCCAGTTCACTCACCACGATCTGTGGGACATGGACGTTGGTGGTCAACCGACCCTGATGGACATGAAAACCGCCGATGGCGTGAAGCCGGCTGTGCTGGCATCGACCAAGCAGGGCAGCATCTATGTGCTGGACCGCAGCAACGGCCAGCCGATCGTGCCGATCAAGGAGGTCCCGGTGCCCCAAGGCGCGGTGGAAGGCGACTTCACCTCGCCGACCCAGCCGATGTCCGACCTGAACTTCGTGCCGCCGGTCCTCAAGGAGCGGGACATGTGGGGCGTCACGCCGTTCGACCAGATGCTGTGCCGGATCGACTTCAAGTCGCTGCGCTATGACGGTATGTTCACACCGCCTTCGTTGCAGGGCTCGATTGTTTATCCCGGCAACTTCGGTGTGTTCGACTGGGGCGGCATTTCTGTCGATCCGGTGCGCCAGATCGCCTTCGTCAACCCGAGCTACATGGCGTTCAAATCGAAGTTGGTACCGGCGGCGGAAGTGGCCGGTGGCCCGGGTCGCAAGAGCGAGACCGAAGGCGTGCAGCCAAACAAAGGCGCGCCATATGGAGTGATCCTCGAAGCCCTGCTCTCGCCCATGGGGCTGCCGTGTCAGGCGCCTGCGTGGGGTTATGTCGCGGCCGTGGACCTGACCAACAACAAAACCCTGTGGATGCACAAGAACGGCACGGTGCGCGACAGCTCGCCGGTTCCGATCCCGCTGAGCATGGGTGTTCCAAGCCTGGGCGGCACATTCACCACCGCCAGTGGCCTGGCATTCCTCAGCGGCACGCTTGACCAGTACCTGCGCGCTTATGACGTGAAGAACGGCAAGCAACTGTGGGAAGGCCGCCTGCCTGCTGGCGCTCAGACCACGCCGATGACCTACACCGGCAAGGACGGTAAGCAATACGTGCTGGTCGTTGCAGGGGGGCACGGTTCCCTGGGCACCAAGCAGGGTGACTATGTGATTGCCTACAAACTGCCGGATTAAGTCCTACCGGCGCTCATGAAAAAGGCGACACCCTTGCGGGTGTCGCCTTTTTTTTGTGCCGGAATCTGAACATAAGCGGCTTTTGTGGCGAGGGAGCTTGCTCCCGCTGGATGCGTCAGCATCCCCCTACGGTGTGATGGCCGGCAAAGCAGGGGGCCGCTTCGCCCGAGGCGTCGGACCGTCCCAGCGGGAGCAAGCTCCCTCGCCACAGGGGTATTGTGTATGACCTTTACAACTCGATCTTGACGGCCTGGGAAGCCCGGGTCGCCTTGGCGCGGGCGGCTTCGATGGATTCGTCGCGGGCCAGGGCCACGCCCAGGCGGCGCTGACCGTTGACTTCCGGCTTGCCGAATAGACGCAGCGCCGTGTCCGGCTCGCTCAGGGCGGCGCCGAGGTTGGCAAACGCGGTCTGGGTCGATTGGCCTTCCACGAGGATTACCGCCGAAGCCGATGGGCCGAACTGGCGGATCAACGGAATCGGCAGGCCGAGGATGGCCCGGGCGTGCAGGGCGAACTGAGACAGGTCCTGGGAGATCAGCGTGACCAGGCCGGTATCGTGGGGGCGCGGGGAGACTTCGCTGAACCACACTTGGTCGCCCTTGATGAACAGCTCGACGCCAAACAGGCCGCGGCCACCCAGGGCCTCGGTCACTGCCTTGGCGACGCGCTCGGATTCGGCCAGCGCCGCCGGGCTCATGGCCTGTGGCTGCCAGGATTCCTGGTAGTCGCCCTTTTCCTGACGGTGGCCGACCGGTGCGCAGAACGTGGTACCGCCGACATGGCGCACGGTGAGCAGGGTGATTTCGTAATCGAAATCGATGAAGCCTTCGATGATCACCCGGCCCTTGCCAGCGCGGCCGCCTTCCTGAGCGTAGTCCCAGGCTTTCTGCACGTCTTCAACGCCGCGCAGCAGGCTCTGGCCCTTGCCCGAGGAACTCATCACCGGCTTGACCACGCAGGGGAAACCCAGGGTCTCGACGGCCTTGCGGTAGTCTTCCACGGTGTCGGCGAAGAAATACGGGGAAGTCGGCAGGCCCAGCTCTTCGGCGGCCAGGCGACGGATGCCTTCACGGTTCATGGTCAGTTGCGCGGCGCGGGCCGTAGGAATCACCGTGAAACCTTCGGCTTCCAGCTCCACCAGGGTGGCGGTGGCGATGGCTTCGATCTCCGGCACGATGTAGTGCGGCTTCTCGGCCTCGATCACCGCACGCAGGGCGGCGCCGTCGAGCATGTTGATCACGTGGCTGCGATGGGCCACTTGCATCGCCGGCGCGTTGGCGTAGCGATCCACGGCAATCACTTCAACGCCCAGTCGCTGCAGTTCGATTACCACTTCCTTGCCCAGCTCACCGCTGCCACACAACAAAACGCGGGTCGCGGTGGGCGACAATGGAGTTCCGATACGGGTCATCTGAAGGTCCTCAAAACAGGAGCGGATCATCGGGGGCGCGCGCCGGGCGAGCTTCCCATGGGGAGAAAGCGCGGCATTTTACATGAACCGCGTCAGCCGGCGACGGCCTGTTTGCGCAAACGCCAGGCCATGATCAGCCAGACGGCCGTGACCCCGGCGAATTTCGAGAGCAGGGCGGTGATTATCACGGCGGGCGTCAGGGCATCGATCAGGCCGAAGAAAATGAATGTGTCGAGAGGGATGCTCAGTGCCGAACTGATCCACAACCGGTCATGCAGCGGACGCTTGGTGACCGTGAACACCAGCCAGTCGATGCACTCGGAGACGGCAAACGCCGTGGCGCTGGCCAGGGCGATGGTTGGGTCGGAGGTGACGTAGGACAGCACCAGCGCCACCAGCATCGCCACGATGGCGCCATGGCCGAAGCGGGTCTGCACCATGTCCCGCAAGATAAACACCAGGCCCCCCCAGGCCGACCAGATGATGTCCAGGTGCGGCGCGGCTGAAAATGCGAAGTTGATCAGCACGACGCTGCCGATGTAGGCGATCAGGAAAAGCATGGGACCGGGTACCTGGTGGGGATGGAATGTCGGGTGAACCCTCAAGGACAACGAAGCCCCCTGTGGCGAGGGAGCTTGCTCCCGCTGGGCTGCGAAGCAGACCCAAAACCTGACAACTCGGTGGATCAGATAGATCGAGGTGACTGTTTTTTGGGGGGCTGCTGCGCAGCCAGCGGGAGCAAGCTCCCTCGCCACAAGGGCCATTAGTGTCAGAAGGTTACTTCAGCAGCAAGCCATCCCTCAATCTTCCTCACTGTCATCCAGCTTCCAATACCCCACGGCCTTCACAAAATCCTGGTCCAGGCCTTTCTCTTCCAGCAATACCTTACGGATCTGCCGGGACACCTTGCTCTCGGTCGCGACCCAGGCGTACAGCTTGCCGCCGGGCATTTCCAACTGCTGCACGGTACGTAGCAGGCTGTCCTGGCGCCCCTCACGCAATACCCAGATCACATGCACCTGCGCGGGGCTGTGGAGCACCTGCTGTTCGGCGCCATTTTCCACTTCCACTACCACCAAGGCTTTCCGGTTGGGGGCAAGGCCTTCGAGACGGCGAGCGATGGCGGGCAAGGCGGTTTCGTCGCCGATCAACAGGTAGCTGTCGAAGACGTCCGGCACAATCATCGACCCCCGTGGCCCGGCGATGTTGAGGTATTGGCCGGGCGCGGCCTGGGCCGCCCAGGTCGAAGCGGGGCCGTCGCCATGGAGCACGAAATCGATGTCCAGCTCCAGGGCGTCCAGGTCATAGCGGCGCGGGGTGTAGTCGCGCATTTCTGGCATCGGACCCTGCGCCTTGCCCGCACCGGGCGCGAAGTTTTCCAAGGCTGCGTGTTCCTCGGCGTTCTGGGGGAACAGCAGTTTTATGTGATCGTCGGTGCCCAGGCTGACGAACCCGGCCAGTTCCGGCCCGCCGACGGTAATGCGGCGCATGCGCGGTGTCAGGTCGACCACCCGCAGCACTTGCAGGCGGCGGCGTTTGATCTCGTGGCTGACGCGGTGGATGGTGTTTGGATCGACTCCAGTCATGCTTTTACTCCGAAAAGGTTGGACGGTCAGGGCCGTCGACAATGGCTTTGGCGGTGTCGTTGAGCAGGTCGCGTACCCGCAGGATTTCATCCGGGCTCCAGCGGCCATGGTGCATTTGCAGGGCGTGGCGCAAGTTATGGACCGCTTCGTGGATTTCAGCGGGCCGATCCTGGCCGCGCAGCGAACGCTTGCTCACTTCGATGCGCATCCTTACGCCGTCGAGCGCCACGGCTTGCTCTTCAAGGGATAGACGTCCGGCATCGGTCACGCTGTAGCGTTTTTTCCCACCATCGGCGTCGCCGCTGATCATTTCGCTCTCTTCAAGGAACGTCAGCGTTGGGTAGATCACACCGGGGCTGGGGCTGTAGGCGCCGTCGAACATGCTTTCGATCCGGCGGATCAGGTCATAGCCATGGCAGGGTTGTTCGGCAATCAGCGCCAATAACAGCAACTTCAAGTCCCCAGGAGCGAATACCCTGGGGCCACGGCCGCCGCGTTCGCGGCCTGGCGGGCGTTTGTCGAAGCCGTCGTGGGCGGCATGTTCGCGGTGGGGATGGAAATGCGGGTCTCTCATTTGTGTGTCCTCCAGGGTTCTTAAGATAGAACTTAAGATATATCTTTCTTTTGTGCACGCCTGTTTTCGATAAATCCGACGAGCAGCCGATTGTCCAACGGCGTGACGAGCACGCGTTGAGTGTGGGAATGGAGACGGGAATGTGTGGGATCCGGACGTCGCGTATCGCTCGTCCCTTAACGGCTCGTCACCAACGGCTGGCACTGGGTATGCGTGCCCGGTTGCAGGTACGGCGAGAGAAACGGCGCCATGCCTTTGAGCACCTGGACCGGCAAGGCGGAGGTGAACTTGAAGTTCTGCGCCGACACGCCGGGTACGTAAGCGGTGAGCGTGCCGAAATGGCTGTCACCGATGTAAAACACGAACGTCGCGGTGCGGTTGATGGACTTGGAGCTGATGACCCGTCCACCGGAGCCGACGGCTTCGATACGGTTGTCGCCGGTGCCCGTCTTGCCGCCCATGGCCAGTGGCGTGCCATCGGCCAGTTTGAAGCTTCCGGCCACCCGTTTCGCGGTGCCGGCATCCACCACTTGGGACAATGCACCGCGCAACGCACGGGCCACTTCGACCGGCATTACGCGCTTGCCGTTGTCCGGATCGCTGACCACTCGCGTTTCATAAGGCGTGTCGACGGCGAACTGCAGGCTGTCGACCCGCAGCGCAGGCTGGCGGACACCGTCGTTGAGAATCGTCCCCACCAGCTCCGCAAGCGCGGCGGGGCGATCCCCAGAGCTACCGATCGCGGTGGCAAGGGACGGCACGAGATGGTCGAACGGGTAGCCAACCTTCTGCCAGCGTTGATGAATATCCAGGAACGCTTCGATTTCGAGCATGGTGCGGATACGGCTGTCCCGAGCGCTCTTGTGCCGGCTTTTGAACAACCAGCTATAGACTTCCTGGCGCTCGAACCGGCTGGCCTTGACGATCTGGCTGAACTTAGCGTCGGGGTTGTTCAACAGATAGCCCATCAGCCACAGGTCCAACGGATGGACCTTGGCGATGAAGCCTTGGTCCGGCAGGTCATAGGCGCCGGGGCCGTAGCTCTGGTAGAGCCGTTCCAGGCGTTCATCGGTGAGTTTTTCAGCACTCTTGGCCGACTTCAGATGAGCGCGCACGAAGCGGTTGAAGCTTTCCTGGCTGTCGCTGGGAAAGAAATAGCGGTGCACGGCGGCCAGGCGGATGGCGGTGGGGCGCATGCCGTCGAGGAAGGTCTCGAGGCGCTGGCCGGTGTCCTTTTTCTGGTACTTCTTCCAGAACCTGAGCAGGAACGAGGTGCCTTCGCGATCGGCGAACTGGGCGAGGTATTCCTGGCGACGCGGGTCTTTGTCGTCCTTGAGCAGTTCGGAACTGTTATTCGGGCCGGCGTAGGTGGCGTAGCGCACCAGGTCGCGCATCAGGCGAATGAAAGGCAGGTTGATGGATTCACGCAAGGCGTCGCGCAGCGTGGGGTTGCGACCGTCGTCCTCCTTGCGAAAGTTATGAAAAGTGTGCAGCCCGCCGCCGGTGAAAAACGCCTCGCCGGGGCTGGCTGAATATGTGCGGTCCAGCGCCGCTTCGAGCATTTTCGGCAGGCTGCGGTCGGTGTTTTCGATCAGGTAGTCCACGGCCCAGCGGGACAGGCGGTCCTGGTCGGCGACCTCGGTTTTTTTCAGGGCAGCCGGGGCCTGTTGCGCATAACGCTCGTGGAGTTCGGCGATGATCTGCAAGTACGTGGTCAGCACCCGCAACTTGGCGGTGGAGCCCAGTTCCAGTTTGCTGCCCTCATTGATGTCGAAGGGTTGGTCGGTGCTGTCGGTCTGGATGCGCACTCGCGAGCCGTCCGGGGTCAGTTCCAGCAAGGTGAAGCTGTAGCGCACCTGCGTGGTGCTGGTGGGGGTCAACAGGCGTTCTCCCATCAGGCCGATCTCGGCGGCGAATGCCGGGTCGGCCAATCGCTTGAGGTACTCGGTGGCCTGGGCCTGCAAATCGCTTTGCAACGTGCTGGTGGCGGAGAGGTCGAGGCGATCGAGGTCGTACAGCGGACGATTGAGCAGCGCGGCGATGCGACTGCGGGCGGCACTGATGCCCTTGTTGGTTTCGATAGGCTGGACGGTCGGGTCCTGGACCCAATCGCGGTAGCTGACCTTACTGGCCAGTGCGGCATCTGCCAGCGCGGCATCGATCACGCCGTTCTGGGCCAGCAGCCGGATGTGGCTGTCGGTGAGACGGGCGAGTTCGTCGTGCCCCTTCGAGAGATAGTGCGACGGGCGTCGCTGGGCGATCATCAACGACAACATTTCCCGCAGGGCCAGGCCTTTTTCCGCAAGGCTCTTGGGGTCGGTGGCGGTGCTGGACAATCGTTCGTTGGCCCGTCTGAAATCCGCGCCATACCAGACCCTCAGCCCTTCGGCCATGCCGTGGACCTCGCCATGCCCCGGCACGGCGGAAAGCGGCACGCTGTTGAGGTAGTCACGAATGACCCGTTGGCGGGCCTCGAGGGTTTGCGGGCCGGCCTGATAGGCGCGCACGCTAGCGGAAATCATCTGACGGATCTTCTCCGCGCCCGACACGGTCAGGCCCTCGGGGGAATGCCGGTATTTCTCCAACTGCGTCGCGAGCGTGCTGCCGCCGGCGGATTGCCCTGGCAGGCTCAACAATTTGGCGACCTGGGACCACGCCGCCATGCCGAAGCGTGGCCAGTCCACCGCGGGGTTGGCCAATGGTTGCTTGGGGTCGAGCAGGAAGCGGTTCTCGATGAACAAAAGGCTTTGCACCACGACCGGAGGAATGTCATCGAAACTGGCGTAAAGCTGTTGCGGATACTTGAACTGATAGACCGGCGCGGCGCGGCAATCGGTAATGGTCAAGCCAGCCTGGATCTTTTCCGCGTAGGGCACGAACAGGCCTTTGTCGACATAGTCCATCAAGGCCGGAGAAAAACGCGCCTGGGCCTCGATCACGTAGTCACGCTTGAGCAAACGAGGCAGGAATTCCCCCAGGGAGCTGTAGCCCAATCGCTGATCGAACGGGCCCGCACCGGGGTAGACAATGGCGTCGCTGGGGCCGGGTTGCACCGCATAGGTCAGGGACGCCGCGTATTTGCTGAGCTCCTGGGCCTGGAACCGGGACGTGCGCATCTCCTTGGCCACGGCCAGCCCGACCACCACCACGATAATCAGCAACAACAACCAGAACGCCCGCCAGCCATGCCGGGCGCGGCGAGTTTTTTTGGGTAAAGGCGCTTCTTCCATACGTTCAGTCGGGACCACAGGTTTATTCGAATCGGTTTGCCACAAAGCGCCCATAGTCGACTGATCCATTCACGCAGATTGATCGGACTTGCTTGAAGCTTAGACGGTGGTTGGCGTGGGGGAGGGGAAATTGTCGGCACTGGTTTTTCATGACCAATGACTCTCTTTTGTGGCGAGGGGATAAATCCCCTCGCCACAAGGTTCTCTACCTCAAAGCCATACAGCGTCCCATAGAGGGTAATCGCCAATGCGCTCCACCAGCCCAGCCCGAAGCGGATTGGCAATGATGTAGTCGGCACTGGGCCGCAGCTCTTCATTGTCACGAATCGCGCGATCATGGAAGCCGCTTTGCCAAAGCGGGCCAGAAGTTCCGGTGAGGTGGTTGACCCGATGGGCGCAGCGAGCTTTGGTGGCACCGATAACACGACTCAAATGGCTCTCGTGGATTTGCAGCAACCAATGAAAGTGGTCCGGCATTACCACCCAGGCTAAAGAATTCACCTGGCCCGAATCATGAGCACGTTTGAATTCGGCGACCAATAGCCGCCCAACCTTCCAATCGGAAAAAACCGGCCGTCGCTGATGAACAACTGCCGTTACCAGGTAGGCTCGTCCTGGCTCTGAATAACGGCCTCGACGCAAGCGGTGGGAGTTGGGGCGTGGATGCATTCCTTGCTTCCTTTGAAGGGGTTTGAATGCAGCCTAGTCATGCAGCTAGTTTTTCGACGCTGGAAAGGTCGAGCGAATATTCCGAAACTTATGTACTACTTGTGACAAAGGGATTCATCTGTGGCGAGGGGATTTATCTGTGGCGAGGGGATTTATCTGTGGCGAGGGGATTTATCCCCGTTGGGCTGCGCAGCAGCCCCCAAACCCGGTATGCCTGGACAATTGAGTTGCCTGCATTGGGGCTGCTGCGCAGCCCAGCGGGGATAAATCCCCTCGCCACAGATTGATCCTTTTCGACAAGGGTTGAGCGGCTGAAAGCCCTGCACTAGAGCCATCTGCCCATGGCAACGCATGACGCTGCACCCTCACTGTGCAATACTCGGCGCTGCTTCTAAAAGGCCATTAGCTCAGGCAATCCCTCTTCATAACGCCATCCTCGGCTGGCGCATTCCCTGAATTAACCTGCTTTTATAGTGAAACTTTCTGTTCCGAGCTTTTTATACTGCACGACCCGCTGATCTTGAGGAATTTTCCTACAGGACGGTCTGCCCACAAGGCAGGCCCGGTTTCGGCAATGCCCGCAGGCCCATCCGCCCGCGGCTTTGGAGACTCGGTGGTCAATCCAATAACAAGACGAGGTTGTATCCCTATGCCAGTCGGCAATCCTCTGCCCCATGGCGAGACCGCGCAGGGTGGTCCGCTCAAACGTGAGCTCGGCGAGCGGCATATCCGCTTGATGGCGCTTGGCGCCTGCATCGGTGTCGGGCTGTTCCTAGGTTCGGCCAAGGCGATCGAGATGGCCGGGCCGGCGATCATGCTGTCCTACATCATCGGTGGCCTGGCGATCCTGGTGATCATGCGCGCCCTCGGCGAAATGGCCGTGCACAACCCGGTGGCCGGTTCGTTCAGCCGCTACGCCCAGGATTACCTCGGCCCGCTCGCCGGTTTCCTGACCGGTTGGAACTACTGGTTCCTGTGGCTGGTGACCTGCGTGGCCGAGATCACCGCGGTGGCGGTGTACATGGGCATCTGGTTCCCCGACGTGCCCCGCTGGATCTGGGCCCTGGCCGCATTGGTCAGCATGGGCTCGATCAACCTGATCGCGGTCAAGGCCTTCGGTGAATTCGAATTCTGGTTCGCCCTGATCAAGATCGTGACCATCATCGCCATGGTCATCGGCGGCGTCGGCATCATCGCCTTCGGTTTCGGCAACGACGGCGTGGCACTGGGCATTTCCAATCTGTGGACCCACGGCGGTTTCATGCCCAACGGCGTGTCCGGCGTGTTGATGTCCCTGCAAATGGTCATGTTCGCCTACCTGGGCGTGGAAATGATCGGCCTGACCGCCGGTGAAGCACGCAACCCACAGAAAACCATCCCCAACGCCATCGGCTCGGTGTTCTGGCGGATCCTGCTGTTCTACGTCGGCGCGTTGTTCGTGATCCTGTCGATCTACCCGTGGAACGAAATCGGCACCCAGGGCAGCCCGTTCGTGATGACCTTCGAGCGCCTGGGCATCAAGACCGCCGCCGGCATCATCAACTTCGTGGTGATCACCGCCGCGCTGTCGTCCTGCAACGGTGGAATCTTCAGCACGGGTCGCATGCTCTACAGCCTGGCGCAAAACGGCCAGGCCCCGGCCGGTTTCGCCAAGACCTCCAGCAACGGCGTGCCACGCCGCGCGCTGTTGCTGTCCATCGCCGCCTTGCTGCTGGGCGTGCTGCTCAACTACCTGGTGCCGGAAAAAGTCTTCGTCTGGGTGACCTCCATCGCCACTTTCGGCGCGATCTGGACCTGGGTCATGATCCTGCTGGCCCAGCTCAAGTTCCGCAAAGGCCTGAGCGCTTCCGAGCGTGCCACGCTGAAATATCGCATGTGGCTCTACCCGGTCAGCTCGTACTTGGCGCTGGCGTTCCTAATGCTGGTGGTGGGCTTGATGGCGTACTTCCCCGACACCCGCGTGGCGCTGTATATCGGCCCGGCGTTTCTGGTATTGCTGACGGTGTTGTTCTACATCTTCAAGTTGCAGCCGACCGCCGATCAACCGGGTTCGGTGCGTTCCGCTTCGTAAGGTCAAGCGTGATGCAAAACAAAGCCCTGGTCGGATGACTGGGGCTTTTTTCATAAGTCTGATAAATCCGAGAACCCTGCCACCGGTACGCCACGGCGTATTCTTCTGAACTGGAGGGCACCTGTTATTTCTAACAGGTGATCGCGTGCCGATTTTCACGGATCATCGATGTCTGGCAGCGCCGACCGTCGGAGAGCTTATGAAAGCGATATGGAGCGTTTTTTTCAGCTATTCACTCGTCGGGCTGGCCAATACGCTGATCCATTGGCAGATTTTCTTCGTGCTGCGCGTGGCGTTCGGCCTCGACCAATCGACGAGTAATTTCATTGCCTTCTGCGTGGCCGCCTCATTTTCTTTTTATGCCAACGCGCTCTACACCTTCGAAGCCAAACTCTCCGTGCCGGGTTATGTGCTGTTCCTGTGTGTCATGGGCGCGCTCAGTTTCATCGTCGGCCACTTGGGGGACCGCTGGCGTCTCCATGGCCTGCTGACCGTTGCGGCGTTTTCGCTGTTGAGCCTGGTGCTTGGCTTTCTGTTTTCCCGGTTCGTCGTGTTTCGCGGACATCGGCCATGAAAATATCGCTGATTGTCCCGGTATATAACGAGGAGCAGGCCATTGGCCTGTTTTATCAAAGTGTTCGCCAGCATCCACAACTCAAGGATCATTGCGTCGAGATTGTCTTCATCAACGATGGTAGCAACGACCAGACCGCCGTCCTGGCCCGAGAGATAGCGTTGACGGACAGCCAAGTCCTGCTGATCGACTTTTCTCGAAATTTTGGCAAGGAGCCGGCCTTGTTCGCCGGCATCGAGCACGCCAGCGGCGATGTGGTCATCCCGATGGACGTGGATCTGCAAGACCCCATCGACGTGATCCCGCGAATGGTCGAGCAATGGCAAAGAGGTGCCGAAGTGGTGCTGGCCAAGCGTCGTGATCGTTCGTCCGACAGTTACCTGAAGCGCCGAGGCGCGGCGCTGTTCTACCGTTTGCTCAATCGCATTGCCTATCCCCATATCGAACAGAACGTGGGGGACTTTAGATTGATGGACCGCAAGGTCGTGGAAGTCATCAAGACGCTTCCCGAGTATCAGCTATTCATGAAGGGCGTGTTGTCATGGGCTGGTTTCAATACCGTCATCATCGAATACGACCGCGCCGGCCGCGCTGCGGGGAACAGCAAGTTCAACGGCTGGAAACTGTGGAACCTGGCCCTGGAAGGCATCACGTCGTTCAGCACCGTGCCGTTGCGGTTATGGACTTACGTGGGTAGCTGCATTTCGTTGGTCTCGTTGTTGTATGCCGCCTACCTGATTCTGGACAAGTTGATCTTCGGTAATGATCTGCCCGGCTACCCTTCGCTAATGACCGCGATCCTATTCCTGGGCGGCGTGCAACTGATCGGCATCGGTGTGTTGGGCGAATACATCGGGCGGATTTATCTGGAAACCAAGCACCGGCCTCGCTATGTCATCAAGGAACTGATTCAGGGTGGCCGACCTAAGATGCGAGATGAATCGTGAGCCCGTCCGTGGGAGCAAGAGCCTTGACGCCACGGGAAGTGTTGCTGTTTTACCTGGCGGCCAGTTTTCTTTTCATCTTCCCCTTGGTGCAGGCTGACTATTTCTACAACGACGACAACTGGCGGGCGCTGGTGGCCGGAGGAGGTTGGCGCGAGGAGGGGCGAGTTGTCATCGAGTGGTTTTACAACATTCTCTCGTTCAGCTCGAAATCCGCAGATCTGTTTCCCTTGCCATTATTTATCGCGACGACGGCTATTTCATTAGCATTAAGATCGCTGACCTTTTTCTATTTCGAACGGCCGACATTTGTTCATTGCCTGATCGTCCTGCCCATCTGGTACAACCCTTTTTTCCTGCAGAACCTGTCTTATCACTATGACGGGCCGGCAGTGGCGTTGGGATTGGTGGCGCTTATTTATGCCGTCATCTGGTCGTCTGGCTGGACCTGGCGAAACCTCTGGATACCGGCGTTGTTGTTGGCCTTGGCACTGTCCATCTATCAGGTGCTAATCGGTTTTTTTATCGCGATGTGCTGTGTTGAAGTGATTCGTCTGGTTTGGCAGGGCAGGCCTTCGCAGCATGTGCTGCGATTTATCGGCTGCAAGCTCGTGGCCGTCGCCGTCGGCGTATTGATTTATTTCCTCACGGCTAATCAGATGATGATGGGTACGCGTCAGGTGTTGTTGCCGTTGGAGGCCGGGAGCCTGCTGGAAGTTGGAGACCGCCTTTCATTTCTGGCGCGCATGTTCGGTGGCTGGATTACC
The DNA here is from genome assembly GCF_052660185.1 of Pseudomonas sp. E102. Classification (NCBI taxonomy): domain Bacteria; kingdom Pseudomonadati; phylum Pseudomonadota; class Gammaproteobacteria; order Pseudomonadales; family Pseudomonadaceae; genus Pseudomonas; species Pseudomonas sp. E102. Next base: position 3,701,734 of record NZ_CP084025.1, on the reverse strand, counting down.
GAAGGGGCTCGAGCATTGGTGTGGGTCGGTGCATCGCTGACGCTGGTTGGGTACGCGTGGGCAGGCATCGGCTTAATTCGTCGTCCGGACCCGTTCTGGCGAAAAACGTTGCTGCTGTTCTTGTATCTGCTGGCTTTTGCGGTGCTCTTGCTCTGCATCCCAGGCATCGCACTGTTATTCGCCGAGTTCAACTACGGTGCCCGAACGCTGGTGGCTTTCTCCGCGTTGTTGCTGCTGGTTTTTTTCCTGAGTCAGCAAGTACTTGGTCGGATCCATGCCTGCTTGGGGCTTGTCCTGTTGATTCCATTACTGGCGATGCTGTCGTTCTCTTTTGGGCACGGGCGTGTGCTGTCGCTGCAAAAGGAGCAGGAAGCCGTGGCGCTGGCCTCGCTGGCCTACGACATCAATCACTCAGCGCTGCGGGACGAAGACTCCATTTATATGATTCCCGAACTCAAGGCCAACTGGCTCCCGGCGGCCAGCGGTTTGTTCGCGACGATGCCGGCCCAACAAGATGTGTTGGGTGTGGGCTACATACTACTTCCCGAAAGCTTGCCGCGTGCGGGCATTACCAATGTGTACCTGGCCAAGGACCAAGCGGTGATTGCGTCGATTCGGCGGGGGGATTTTTCGCCCGTTGTATCGACACGTTTTTATGACCTGTTCGTCATCCAAGACAGCGGCTACATCTTCATGAAAAAGCCCTCGGGCGAGCCTGACGTCGTGCCCAAGTTGTGTTTGTTCGTCGATATCGAGCGCTGTCGCTGAACTGACCGCCCGTCGGAAACGGTGCCTGACTTGTAAGATCTGACAGTGGACCGCCGCAGGGCCGCCGCCTAGCTTGGAGACCCGCCAACTGGCAAATGGCAAGGCTGCACAATGAACGGTTTTTCTGCGTTGATGGTTATCGCACTGGTCAATGGACTGATCCATGGCCAGGTTTTTTTTCTGTTGCACGACGCCGCCGGGCTGGTTCAGGCGAGCAGCAACTTTGCTGCGTTCTGCGTGGCTGCGGTGTTTTCGTTTTATGTGAGTGGGCTTTACATCTTCTGACCCGGGGAGTCGTGGCGAGGTTATCTGCTGGGTAATGGCGCGATGGCAGGGCTGAGTTATGGCATTGGCTCGATCGGTGACGCGCTGCAGTTGCCGGGATGGGTGGCGGTCGCTTTGTCTTTGTATTTGTCGGTGAGCCTGGTGATGGGGTACGGGTTTATTCGGCTTAAGTTGTAGCGCGAGTGTCTTGGCCAGCGGGAGCAAGCTCCCTCGCCATAGGGAGCAGGTGCGAAGTTACGCGGCAGCTATTTCCTGCGGCTCAAAACTGTCCGCCCGCGCCAGTTGCCACATCCGCGAATAGAACTGTCCGTTCAGTTCACCGGTCAGCAATTCCCCCGGTTTCAAGAACACATGCAGCTGTGAAAACAGTTTGATCTCGGTCGCCGACATGCGCCGCACCAGATGCTTGGGCTGCAATTGCGAAGGGTGTTCAAGCCCGGCGGCGGCGAGCATTTCGGCCAGGGCCTTGAGGGTGTTGCGGTGGAAGTTGTAGACCCGCTGGGCCTTGTCCGGGACGACCAGGGCGCGTTGGCGCAGGGTGTCCTGGGTGGCGACGCCGGTGGGGCATTTGTTGGTGTGGCAGCTTTGGGACTGAATGCAGCCGATGGCGAACATGAAGCCGCGCGCGGCGTTGGCCCAGTCGGCGCCGATGGCCAGGACGCTGGCGATGTCGAAGGCGCTGACAATCTTGCCGCTGGCGCCGAGCTTGATCTTGTCGCGCAGGTTCAGCCCCACCAGGGTGTTGTGCACGAACAAGAGGCCTTCGCGCAGCGGCACGCCGATGTGGTCGGTGAACTCAACCGGTGCCGCGCCGGTGCCGCCTTCCTTGCCGTCCACTACGATGAAGTCGGGCAGGATGCCGGTTTCCAGCATGGCCTTGGCGATGCCCATGAATTCCCACGGATGCCCCAGGCAGAACTTGAAGCCCACCGGCTTGCCGCCGGACAGTTCGCGCAATTGCTGGACGAACTGCATCAGCTCGATTGGCGTGGAGAACGCGCTGTGGCGGGACGGCGAAACACAGTCCTCGCCCATGAGGATGCCACGGGTTTCGGCGATTTCCCGGGTGACCTTGTGCTTGGGCAGGATCCCGCCGTGGCCGGGCTTGGCGCCTTGGCTCATCTTGATTTCGATCATCCGCACCTGCGGGTTCCGGGCCTGGGTGGCGAAGCGCTCGGGGTCGAAGCGCCCGTCACTGCTGCGGCAACCGAAATAGCCGCTGCCCAATTCCCAGGTCAGGTCTCCGCCGTGTTCGCGGTGGTAGGGGCTGATGCTGCCTTCGCCGGTGTCATGGGCGAAGTTGCCGAGCTTGGCGCCCTGGTTCAACGCCCGGATCGCATTCGCGCTCAACGAGCCGAAGCTCATGGCCGAGATGTTGAACACCGAGGCCGAATAGGGCTGGGTGCATTGCGGGCCGCCGACCGTGACGCGAAAGCCGCTGGGGTCGCTCAACGGCGCCGGGCGCATGGAGTGGCCGATGAATTCGAAGCCGGCCTGGTAGACGTCGATCAAGGTGCCGAACGGTTTGTCGGCGCTTTCGTTCTTGGCCCGGGAATACACCAGCGAGCGCTGGGCGCGGGAGAAGGGCAGGGCATCGCTGTCGGATTCGAGCAGGTACTGGCGGATCTCCGGGCGGATGCCTTCGACCAGGTAACGGATATTGCCCAGGATCGGATAATTGCGGCGCACGGCATGGCGGGTTTGCAGCAGGTCGAACAACCCCAGCAGGCTCAGCAGCCCCGTCATCAGCGCTATCGGCCAGAGCCAGTCATGTTGCAGGAACGGCAAGCTGGCGAGGGTGAAGATCACGCAGCCGGCGAAGAAGGCGTAGCGGCTCAGCAAAGACAGGCTCATGCGGGTTCCTTGGGGGCGAGCGATGGGTGGGGCGAAGCAGAGATTCTGCGCTTGCTGTGAAACGGCAGGCAACAAGAACCCTGTGGCGAGGGGATTTATCCCCGCTGGGGCGCGAAGCGGCCCTGAAATTCTTGGGGCCGCTGCGCAGCCCAGCGGGGCGGTGCGACGTTTCGCTAAATCCCCTCGCCACATAGCCCTCTCGCTGAAATTGGAAACTGCGGTCGCTCACCCCGCCAATTTCATCTGCCGCACCGGCAACTCCACCCGAAAGGTCGTTCCCACCCCCACTTCACTGCTCACCGTGATGTCGCCGTTGTGTTTTTTCACGATGCCGTAGGACAGCGACAATCCAAGTCCCGTGCCTTGGCCGATGGGCTTGGTGGTGAAAAACGGGTCGAAGATTTTCTGCAGGGTTTCCGGCGGGATGCCGGAGCCGTTGTCGGCGACTTCGATCCAGACGTTGTCGCCTTCCACCCCGTTGCGCAGGGTGATGGTGCCGCGTTCCGGGCCGATGGCCTGGGCGGCATTGACGATCAGGTTCATGATCACCTGATTGATTTGCGACGGCAGGCACTCGACCTCCGGCAACGGGCTGTATTGCTTGACCACGTCGGCCTTGTACTTGATCTCGTTGGCGACGATGTTCAAGGTCGAGTCCATGCCTTGCTGCAAATTGGCCATCTGCCATTCCTGGCTGGAGTCGACGCGGGAAAAGTCCTTGAGGTCCTTGACGATCTGCCCGACGCGGGCGATGCCGTCCTTGGATTCCTTGATCAGCACCGGGATGTCTTCCACCAGGAAGTCCAGTTCCACCTGCTCGCGCAGGCTTTTCAGATTCAGCACCAATTCCGGCGAGGCGATGGCTTGCTCGGCACTGCCGTAGGCCTGGAGCATTTCCTCCAGTTTGCTGAAGTAGCCGCCGAGGGCGCCGAGGTTGGAGGAAATGAAGCCGATCGGGTTGTTGATCTCGTGGGCCACGCCGGCGGCCAGTTGGCCCAGGGAGGCGAGTTTTTCCGATTGCACCAGCTGGCTCTCGAGCATCTTGCGTTCGTCGATTTCCATCTGTAGCAACTCGCTGGCCTGTTTGAACGCCAGGGTGCGTTGTTCCACCAGGTCTTCGAGCTTGTTCATTTTCAAACGGGCGCGGGAGGTCATTTCCCATTTGGTGGTCAAGGTGTTGGCCATCTGCTGAACTTCGATGTTGTCGAAGGGCTTTTTTAGGATCAGCAGACGATCGTGGCCGTTGAGACGGTCGAGCAGCTCATCCCAGGAATAATCCGAGTACGCGGTGCAGACCACCACTTGCAGTTGCGGATCGACTTTCCACAGTTCCTCGATGGTCTTGGCGCCGTCCCAGCCTTCGGGCATGCGCATGTCGACGAAGGCCAGGGCATAGGGATGCTCCTTGGCCAGCGCCTGCTGCAATTTGGCCAGGCCTTCCTGGCCACCGTAGGCGGAGTCAAGTTCGAAAACGGTGGCGGCCGCTTTCGGCGCTTCGCCGAACAGCGCGCTTTCCATGTCCTGTAGATCAGCGTTGCTCTCGTCCTCAGGCGTCAGGATCTTTCGGAAGTCGTCATGGATGGCTGGCGTATCGTCGATCAAGAGGATGCGCCGGTTACTCAGGCTATTCATGGCTCACCTTCTGCGAGTTTCAAGGGCAGTTGCAATACGAATGTCGCCCCGGTCCCTGGCCCCTCGCTGTGCGCGGTGAGGTGGCCGTTCATTTCAATCGCCGCCAGTGCGCAACTGTGCAGGCCGAACCCGTGACCGTCCTTACGGGTGGTAAAACCGTGGGCGAAGATGCGCGTCATGTTTTCCTCCGGGATTCCTTCGCCTTCGTCCTTCACGCTGATTTGCAGTTCTTGATCTACGACCCTGGCTTTGAGCGTCATGTTCCGCGCATGGTTGGAAACCCCCGCCATGGCGTATTTGGCATTGCTGATCAGGTTGATCAGGATCAGCAGCATGCGGTGTTTGTCGCCCATGATCCGTGGCACCTCGCCGTACTCTTTGATCACCGTCACATGGTGGCGGGTCAGGGCCCCTGAGTTCATGCGCAGGGCGTCCTCGAGCAGTTCGCTGACCACCAGCGGTTCCATCAGGCTATTGGCGCCGGCGTAGGACTGCTGCGTGGAAACGATGTCCTTGATGTGGTCGACGCTCTTGCTCAGTTGCGCAAGCTCGTCGGTCAGGCTTTGTTGTTCCGTCGCGATGGCTTCCACCAATTGGTTGAGATAACCGGGTAGCAGCTTGCCTTTTTCGTCCTCGGTGAGGAAGTGCCCCAGGTCGTCGCTGTGCTCGTTGATGAGGTTCATCGCCTTGCCCAGGCCCAGGGCCTTGCTGCTGCGCAATTTTCGGCTGACCAGGTCGGCGGATATGTTCACGCTGTTGAGCACGTTGCCGACGTTGTGCAGCACGTTGGTGGCGATCTCCGCCATGCCGGCCTGGCGGGCAGTGTCCATCAGTTCACTCTGGGTGTCCTTGAGCTGGCGGGTGCGTTCCTCGACCCGTTGTTCGAGCTCGTCGTTGGCGGTTTGCAGGGCGCTGTTGACCCGCTTGATCTCGCCGAAACTGCGCACCAGCCGAACCGCCAGCCAAATCAATATCAGCACCAGGAAGGTGGCGAACACCAGCAGCAGGGTATGGTTGCGCTGATGTTCGGCGGCGGCGTGCTCCTGATCCTTTTCCAGCAGGCCGGTGATGGTGTCCAGCCGGTCAGCCAGGGGGACCGCTTCGAAGTCACGCAGCAGCTGGTTGACCAGCGGCTGCTCGCGCAGGATCAGCGCGATGTGCCTGCGCAGAATATCGACGGAGCCGACAAGCCCCGCCGGCAGCCGGTCCTTGTTGACGTCCAGTTGGTTGAGGCCCAGCAAGACTTCGGCGGCCTGCTCGCGAGTGGTGACCTGCGCTAACTCCATCGTGCTGAGCAGCAGGTCGTAGGTGTCGATGGCAACGTTCTGCAGTTCCAGTTTTTCACCGTCGGACAGTTGGGCGAACTGACGCTGGATGTCGTCCTCGGCGGTGGGCAGGAATGCCAGGGAGTTGCGCAGTACCGCGTTATGGGACTTGAACTGCTCCACCAGGCGAGTTTTTTCCTTGATCGCCTTCAGGTATTCGTCGCGCTGGGTTGACCAAAGCGCAGGCGCGTGGCGGCCGGACTCCGACTCGATGACGTCGAGGCGCTGCCACAGGCGCGTCATTTCATGCAATGGCGAAACCAGTGGGTCGTAATTGTGGCTCAGGGCGATCCGGGACTTGAGCACTTCGTTGTCCCAGATGCCGTCCTGCTGCTTGAGCTGGCGGATCAGGTCGCGCGATTCAATGTATGAAGCGGCTTGGTGGGCACTCGATTGGATGTACATGATCAACAGCATCGAAGCCAGCAATACGCCGATGAAAACCAGGCCGAGGCGGCGTGCGAGAGTCATAGCGGCTTGCCCTCCCATTCGCCGGTGAGGGTCTTGAGGAATTCGACGATCAGTTCGGTATCGTTCTTCTGGGGTTCGCGGCCCAGTTGATACTTGAACATCACTTTCACTGCCTGCTCCAGAGTCTGTGCCGACCCTCCATGGAAATACGGCGCGGTGACGGCCACGTTGCGCAGGCTTGGCACCTTGAAGACCTGGCGGTCGGCTTCGTCGCCGGTGACGTTGAAGCGTCCTTCGTCGGCTCGGGTCGGATTGCCCCGGTCCTGGATGTAGTCGCCCATCACGCCGAATTTCTGGAACATATTGCCGCCGATGTTCACGCCTTGATGGCAAGCGATGCAGCCGTACTCCTTGAAGCGCTGGTAGCCGAACTTTTCCCGAGGCGTGAGGATGTCGGTATCGCCCAGCAGGTATTTATCGAAGCGCGAGTTGGGTGTCCGCAGGGTGCGCTCGTAGTCGGCAAGCGCCCCCTGGATATTGGGTTGGGTCACGCCGTCTGGGTACGCGTCGGCAAAATCCCTGGCATAGCCCGTATCGCCCGCGATGCGCTTGACCACCGTTTCCCAGTTGCTGCCCATTTCACCGGGGCTGGTGACGACGATATGCACCTGTTCTTCCAGGGTGTCGACGCGACCGTCCCAGAACTGGTGGAAATTCAGGCTGGCATTGAACACCGTGGGCGTATTGACCTCCACCGGCTTGCCGTCGAAACCCAGGGATAAGGCTTTGTCGTCGGCGCCGCCCTTGTCCAGGCGATGGCAACTGGCGCAGGACAGGGTGTTGTTGACCGACAGCCGTGGGTCATTGAACAGCCGCTGGCCCAACTGGACTCGCTTGGGGTCCAGGGCGGGAGCGGGAGGCAGGGGTTTGAGCGGTTCGTCCAATGGCTCGGCGCGAGCGGTCACGCTCAGTCCCACCAGCAAGCCGAGAGCCAGAATCAGTCCGTGTGACGCCATGGGGTGCTTTCCTTTGAAATGCTGTCCCTTGAAACAAGGGGGTTATGACGCTGGCGCTCACGAAAACGGGTTCGGGCGTTGTTCCCATTCAGCCATCCATTGGCTGAAGGCTTGCGGTGCCACGGCCTTGCTGAAGAAGTAGCCCTGGGCTTCCTCGCACTGGTGGATCTTGAGGAATTCCAGCTGCTCCCGGGTTTCCACGCCTTCGGCAATGATGTGCAGGTTCAAACTCTTGCCCAGGCTGATGATGGTGCTCACCAGTTTCGCGTCGTTGCTGTCGATGCTCAGGTCACCGACGAACGACTGGTCGATCTTCAACACATCCACCGGAAATTTCTGCAGGTAGCTCAGGCTCGAATAGCCGGTGCCGAAGTCATCGATGGCCAGCCGTATGCCCAGATGCTTGATGGCATTGAGCGTGGCGACGGTGGTGTCGATGTTCTGCATGAGCACGCTTTCAGTGATCTCCAGTTCTAACTGTGTCGGGTCCAGACCGGTTTCCTTTAGGGTGCGCGCGATGCCATCGACGAAACCGCGCTGGCGGAAATCGATCGCCGAGACGTTGACCGACAGGTACAGCGGCCGCATGCCCTCGGCCTGCCAGCGACAGGCCTGCTGGCAGGCCTCTTGGAGCACCCACTGGCTCAGCGGGACGATCAGGCCGCTGTCCTCGGCCACGGGGATGAAATCCGACGGATAGACGAGCCCCTGATCGGGGCGATTCCAGCGCACCAACGCCTCGGCACCGACCACTTTACCGCTCGTCAGGTCGAGCTTGGGCTGGTAATGCAGCACGAACTCCTTACGCTGCAAGGCCAGGCGCAAGCCAGATTCGATGGTCTGCTGCTGACGGGCGCGGCGATTCATGTCCTCGGTGAAAAAACGGAAATCGTTGGGGCCGTTTTCCTTGACGTTGCGCATTGCCGTCTCGGCCTTTTTGATCAGCGCCACGGCATCGAAACCATCGGCCGGATACACGCTGATGCCCAGGCTCGCTGTCACCGTCAGGTCGTGACCGTCGATGGGGTGCGGGGAGTTGATAGCCCCCAGCAGCTTTTCCGCCACACCCTTGGTCAATTGTGGGTCGGCGATGTCGCCGAGGATCACCACGAACTCATCGGAGCCGTAGCGAAACACCGAGTCGGACTCGCGCACCACGGCCGCCAACGCCCGCGCCACGCGCTTGAGCATCTCGTCGCCCACCGGGTGCCCCAGCGCATTGTTGATGCGCTTGAAGCGGTCCAGGCCGATGAACATCACCGCCAACTGTCGGTCATGCCGGCGGCACTGCGCCAAGGCCTGGGTCAGGCGGTCGCCGAGCAGCATGCTGTTGGGCAGCTCGGTGAGCACGTCATATTGCAGCAGGTGGGAGACCTTGAGCAGCTCCTGGACCCGCTCTTCGATGGTGCGTTCCAGGCTGCGCATCTTGCGTGCGGCGTCCTGGGCCAGTTGCCATTTCCAGGTCATGGCGCTGGCCATCTGGCGGATTTCCAGGGTGTCGAACGGCTTCTTGAGGATCAACAACTGATCGTCGAATTCGATGCGTTCCGACATGGTCTCCCAGGAGTAATCCGAATGCGCGGTGCACAGGGCGATCTGCAGGCGCGGGTCGGCTTTCCACAGTTGTTCGATGGTCTGCAGGCCGTCCCAGCCGGGCGGCATGCGCATGTCGGCGAACACCAGGGCATAGGGCTGGCCTTCGGCCTGGGCGCGCTTGACCAGTTCCAGCGCTTCCTCGCCCTGGTAGGCCGAGTCGATCTGGAATTGCACCCGGTTCACCTGCGGCGTGCCGAACAACAGGCTCTCTGTGTCGTCCAGCGAGTCATCGTTGCCTGCGCTGGGGCTGAGGATCTTTCGAAAGTCGTGGTGAATGGCGGGCGTGTCGTCCACCACCAGGATGCGCCTGTTTGCCGGTACGGACATGGGGTTCATGGGCTGCTCTCCGATAGCTGGCTCGCCGGCCGGGTCCAGTGGTCCGCCACCGGAACGATGGCGCCCGCCTTGAGCAGGGCGGCGGCCTGCTCACTGTCCACCACAGTGCTGAAATAGTGCCCCTGGGCTTGTATCGACCCGCCGCTGGACATCAGCGTCGTGCGTTGCTCCTGGGTCTCGACCCCTTCGGCGATGATGCCGATGCCCACGTCCCGGGCGAAGTTGATGATTGCCCGCAGGGTCGTGGCGTTCTCCGGATCGGCGTTGGCGCTGTCGAGGAAGCGCTGGGCGAGCTTGAGGTGGTTCACGCGGTAAGTCTTGAGGTAATCGAAGGATGAGTACTCGGTGCCGAAGTCGTCGATGGCGACCTGCACGCCCAATTCGCACAGGCGCGGCAGCACGTCGTTATGGGTCCATTTGGTCTGGGCCAGGGTCGCTTCGGTGACGTCGAAACGCAGGTCCCAGGGCGCCAGCTCCCAGCGCGCGGTGGTACGCAGCACGTCGTAGATCAGTTCCGGGCCGGTCTTGAGCTGGGTCAGGGACAGGTCGATGGCGATCACCGGTGGCGCCATTCCCTGGTCTCGCCATTGGCGCATCTGCTGGCAGGCCTGGTCCAGGACCCAATGGCCCAGGCCGATGATGATTCCGGTTTTTTCCGCGGCCGGCATGAAGGCGGCCGGTTCCAGCCAGCCGCGCGCGGGATGGTTCCAGCGCACCTGCACGCCCATGCCGAGAATCCGGCCGGTGCCAAGGTCGACTTCCGGCAGGTAGTGCAAGTGCAACTCGTTGTTTTCGATGGCCAGGCGCAGGTCATTGGCGAGGGCGACCCGATCCGTGACCTCCTGGTTAATTTCCTCGTTGTGGAAGTGATACTGGTTGCGGCCCTTTTCCTTGGAGCGGTACAGGGCCATGTCGGATTGGGCCATCAGGCTGTCGGCGCTTGGGCTCTGCGGGGAATAGAGGCTGATGCCGATGCTCACGGAAATGCGTACGTCGTTGCCATCCAGGGAATAGGGCGCCACCAGCGTGTCGCGAATCTTGGCCGCCAGCGCGGCGCAGTGGGTCGCTTCGTGGACGTCCAGTTGCAGGATGGCGAATTCGTCGCCACCCAGGCGCGCCACCACGTCGTTTTCCCGGGTGCAGCCCTTGAGCCGCGCTGCGACTTGTTGCAACAGCAGGTCACCGATGGGGTGCCCGAGGGTGTCGTTGATCCGCTTGAAGTGGTCCAGGTCCAGGTAAAACATTGCGAAGGGCGCCGCCCCCCGACGGGCGGCCGCAAAGGCCTGGTGCAGCCGCTCGATCATGGTGGCGCGGTTGGCGAGCCCGGTCAGGCCATCGGTGCGGGCCAGCAAGGCGATCTTTTCCTCGGCCAGCTTGCGCTCGGTAATGTCGAGGATGATGCCTTCGACTTCCAGCAGCAGGCCTTGCTCGTTGCGCACCGGGATGTAGCGGTTCTCTACCCAGCGGAACGTGTCGTCGCCAGTGCGCATGCGAAATTCGATGGAGGCACCCGCGGTGTCGCGGTCCAGGACGCGCACCATGGCTTCGTCGACCTTGGCCTGGTCGTCGGGGTGGATCAAGGTTTGCGCCCAGTCCGGCGAGCTGATCAGGCGCGCCGCGACATGGCCGAACTTGGTGATGTTGTGGGAGATGTACATCAATGGAAAAGGCGGCTCGCCGCGCAGGCGATAAAGGATGGTCGGGCTGTTCTGCACGATGATGTTGGCGTCGGCCAGCTCCCGGGTGCGTTCTTCCACTGCCCGTTCGAGCATGTCCATTTTCAACGCGGCGTCTTCGGTCATCTGCCATTTGACGGTCAAGGTGCTCGCCATCTGGCGAATCTCGATCGCATCGAAAGGTTTCTTCAGGATCAGCAGGCGGTCGCCCAGTTCGAGACGGTCGGCGATGTCCTCCCAGGAATAATCCGAGTAGGCCGTGCACAACGCCACCTGCAACTTGGGGTCGGCGCGCCACAGCCGCTCGATGGTTTCCAGGCCGTCCCAACCCGGCGGCATGCGCATGTCGATGAAAGCCATGGCGAACGGTTTGCCCTGGGCAAGGGCGGTTTCGACCTTGTTCAGGGCTTCCATGCCCTGGAACGCCGATTCGAGCTCGAAGCTCTGGGCGCAAACCACCACGGGGGCGCCGAACAAGGCTTCTTCAGCATTGCTCAGGCTGTCTTCGGGCGCTGCGTGGGGGCTGAGAATCTTTCGAAAATCCTCATGGATCGTCGGCGTGTCATCAACGATCAGTATCCGCCGATTGGATCTTTCCATCGGCAGGCTCATGGCCGTGCACCGTCGAGATGCTGACTACGGAACCGTGGGTACATCTGATATCCCTTTCGCTGGCATGAGTATTCGGCCTGTACTTGGCCCTTCATGGGGTACAGCATAGTCGGCTCGTCGGAAGCGCGAGGTGAGTGATGGCGAATTGTGTCTAAATTTTCGCAATCTACTAGCCTGTTTTTTGGGGCTAAGGTAGAACGGTTGTCGATGACAGGAGGGGGTTCCAATGGAAGATCAAGCGCCGGGCGTTCCGGCAACAAAGCCGACGGTGTTGTTGGTAGATGACGAAGAATCGATCCTCAACAGCCTGCGTCGGCTGTTGCGCAGCCAGCCGTACGAAATCCTGGTGGCCGACAGTGGCGCCAAGGCCCTGGAAATTCTCAAGGAGCGGCCGGTCGATCTGGTGATGACCGATGCGCGCATGCCCAACATGGACGGCGCCACGCTGCTGGCGGAAATTCGCAAGCTTTATCCTTCGACATTGCGCATCCTGCTCACCGGTTATGCCGACGTGGACATGATGACCAAGGCTATCAATGAGGGGCAGCTCTACCGCTACCTCAGCAAGCCCTGGAATGACGAGGAGTTGGTGCAGGCCCTGCGCCAAGCCCTGGCCCACCAACATTCGGAGAGCGAGCGTCAGCGCCTCGAAGCCCTGAATCGTGAGCAGAACCAGCAACTCAAGACCCTCAACGCCACCCTGGAAAAACGCGTGGCGTCGCGGACCGCCGAGCTGCAGCAGACCGCCGACATGCTCGACCTGGCCTATGAAGAGCTCAAGCGCAGCTACGTGACCGGCACCGAGGTGTTCTCGCTGATCGCCAACCTGCGCCTGCCCAAGGCCAAGCAGACCAACCGGCAGATCATCGAACTCATCCGGGTCTATAGCCGGCTCAATTTCCTCGACGAGTCCACCGACCGCGACCTGACCATGGCCGCCGCGCTCTACAACATCGGCAAGCTGAGCTGGACCGATAACATGATGGTCACGCCGGCGGACATGCTGCATCACAGCGAACTGGAGCTGTACCGCGCCTATCCGAAGCAGAGCGAATCGCTGCTGATGACCCTGGACCCGATGAAGGACGCGGCGCGGATCATCCTTCATCACCAGGAACGTTGGGACGGCAGCGGATTCCCCGATCACTTGAAGGGCGAGGCGATTCCGTTCGGCTCGCGCCTGTTGAAACTGGCGGTGGATTTCATCGAGTTGCAGCGCGGGTTGATCCTGGAGCGGCAGATGAACAGCGACGAAGCGCTGGTCTACATCCGCAAATACGCCGGCAAGCTGTACGACCCGAACATGGTCGAAGACTTCATCAAGGCCTGTGGCGAATACCTGGAAGACGTGACGCTGTCCGACCCGACCGTGAAAGTCACCAGCACCCGTGAACTGGAGGCAGGCATGGTTCTGGCGCGCAACCTCAATGCCGACAATGGCATGCTGCTGCTCAACGCCGGAAAAGTCATGAGCGGCCCGCTGATCGAAAAGCTCATCGCCTTCGAAGCAATGGAAGGGGCGCGGTACAGCGTGTTCGTCAAGATCCCAGAGGAGGAGGCGGATCCTTCGGCGCCGAAGCCTATCTTGGGGTGACCGGGGTCTGACAGACCCGCTATCCCTTGTGGGAGCGAGCTTGCTCGCGATAGCTGAGTATCAGTCGAATATTTCTCGACCGACATACCGCAATCGCGAGCAAGCTCGCTCCCACAGAGGCACTGCGTCGATTTTCAGTCCGGCGCCAGGCTTTGCTCCCGCCGCTTTGATCTGTAACCTGCCCGGCATTTTCCGCCCGAGGCCCTTGTACATGACCACCCCTCTGATCCGCATCGCCGCCGCCCTGCTCATCGGCCCGGACGGCCGGACCCTGCTGGTGCGCAAGCGCGGCACCCAGGCCTTCATGCAACCCGGCGGCAAGATCGAAGCCCATGAGCAACCGATCCAGGCCCTGGCTCGGGAATTGGACGAGGAACTCGGGCTCAGGATCGATCCGGCCCAGGCCCGTCATCTGGGGCAATTCAGCGCGCCGGCCGCCAATGAGCCGGGATTTATCGTGCAGGCCGAGGTGTTTTTGCTGGAGACCGATGCAGCGGTTTCCCCGGCTGCCGAAATTGAAGAGGTGCGTTGGATCGACCCTTGCCGCGACAGCGAATTACTGCTGGCGCCGTTGACAGGCGAAGTGATCCTGCCGTTTTATCGAACCCACTGCCTCTCGACCTGCTGATTCAAGGAGCGACGCCTTCATGATCCCCTTGCCGGACCTGCTGATTTTCGCCGCCGCCGCGTTGCTGATGGTGCTCACGCCCGGCCCGAACATGATCTACCTGATTTCCCGCTCGATCTGTCAGGGGCGCAAGGCCGGCGTCACTTCTTTGTTGGGCGTGGTGGCGGGGTTCTTCGTGCACATGTTCGCGGCGGCGGCGGGGCTGACGGCGGTGTTCCTCGCGGTGCCCATGGCCTATGAAGTCCTCAAGTGGGCCGGTGCGCTGTACCTGCTGTGGCTGGCCTGGCAAGCGGTGAAACCCGGCGCCCGCTCGCCGTTCCAGGCCCAGCAATTGCCAGCGGATTCGACCCGCAAGCTGATCACCATGGGCTTTCTCACCAGCGCCCTGAACCCGAAGATCGCGGTGTTCTACCTCTCGGTGTTCCCGCAGTTCATCAGCCCGGAGCACGGTTCACTGTTCACCCAGAGCATCATCCTCGGGCTGACCCAGATCAGCGTCAGTTTCAGTGTCAATCTGCTGATCGCACTGTTCGCCGCCGGCATCGCCTCATGGTTCGTCCACAACCCGACCTGGCTGGCGGCGCAACGGTATTTCATGGGCTTCGTGCTCGGTGCGCTGGCCCTGCGGTTGATGCTTGAGCAACGGCGTTCGGCGTGAGCATCCGACGGCTGAAGGCGGGTGACGCCCAGAACTATCGGGAGTTGATGCTCCAGGCCTATGAATTCCATCCACAGGCCTTCACTTCCAGCGCCAGCGAACGGGCGACGCTGCCCATCAATTGGTGGGAGTCGCGCCTGACCAGCCGGCTCGAAGTGATCCTCGGCGCGTTCATCGCGCACGAGCTGGTGGGTATCGTCGGCCTGGCCCTGGAGCCTCGGCTGAAGGCGCGGCACAAGGCGACGCTGTTCGGCATGTACGTCGTCGAGGCCCATCGTCACGCCGGGCTCGGCGAACAGTTGATGCGGGCCGCCCTCGACGAAGCCCGTCGCCATCCCTTCCTGCGCCTTGTGCAATTGACCGTCACCGCCGGCAACGACCCGGCCATTGAGCTTTACCAGCGCTGCGGCTTTCTGTTGTATGGCCTAGAGCCGATGGCGATTCGCGTGGGGGACGAGTACCTCGACAAGATCCATATGTGGCTTGAACTCTGATCTCACCGCAAGTTTGAGTGATGGAGCTTTGTAGCAATTACCGCACCGCGCTGACACCGTCGAGTGTGGAAAACGACGTGTCCTTTGCCGTCAGCAGAAAGTCGCGCATATACGGCGCGTCGAGCATGTCGGTGCGCACCGCCGCGTAGAGCGTGGCGAACAAACCTTTTTCCCCCAGCCGCTTGGCCTTCACGTAGCCCCGTGAGCTGTATTCATGCAGCGCCCAATGGGGCATGCCGCAGACGCCACGGCCGCTGGCGACCAGTTGCATCATCATCACCGTCAGCTCGGACGTGCGCACCTGGGCCGGTTCGGTGTCGGCCGGTTCGAGGAAGCGGGTGAAGATGTCCAGGCGATCGCGTTCCACCGGATACGTGATCAGGGTTTCGCTGATCAGGTCTTCGGGCACGATGTAGGCCTTGCCCGCCAGCCGATGCTGGTTGGCCACCGCCAGCATCGCCTCGTAGGTGAACAGCGGCACGTAGGTGATGCCCGCCAGTTCAAGGGGATCGGAGGTGACGACCAGGTCCAGGTCGCCACGGGCCAGGGCCGGCAGCGGGGCGAAGGCGAAGCCCGAGGCCAGGTCCAGCTCGACTTCCGGCCAGGCATCGCGGAACTGGTCGATGGTGGGCATCAACCACTGGAAGCAGCTGTGACACTCGATGGCCATGTGCAAACGCCCGGCGGTGCCGCCCGCGAGCCGCGCGATGTCCCGTTCGGCGCTGCGCAGCAACGGCAGGGTGGCGTCGGCCAGTTGCAGCAAGCGCAGGCCGGCGCTGGTGAAGCGTACCGGTTTGGTCTTGCGCACGAACAACTGCATACCCAGGCGTTCTTCCAATTCCTTGAACTGGTGAGAGAGGGCAGACTGGGTCAGGTGCAGGCGTTCGGCGGCTTCGACCAGGCTGTCGGCTTCGCGCAGGGCGTGCAGCGTCTTGAGGTGACGGAGTTCAAGCACCGGATTTGCTCCATGAGTAAAACTTGTGATCAACACGAAAAGATTGAGTTTGTCTCATGTGGGGCTGGCTGTCGACAATGGCGTCATCTTTTACAAGGAGGACATTCCCATGGCCCTGGCCCATACCCTCGGTTTTCCCCGCATCGGCGCCGACCGCGAATTGAACGACCTGGAAGCTGATTGGAAAGGTACGCTGGGCTGGGAGCGGCTGTTCGACGAAATCGACGAAGCCCACGCCCAGGGCCATCGGGTCAAGCCTGCAGTCATCGGCCCGCTGACGTACCTCTGGCAGGGCAAGGCCAATGACGGCGACATTGACAAGCTCGACCTGCTGGAGCGCCTGCTGCCGGTCTACGGTGACGTCCTCAATCGTCTCAAGGCCCAAGGCGTGGAGTGGGTGCAGATCGATGAACCGATCCTCACGCTCGACCTGCCCCTGGCCTGGCGAAGCGCCTTCGAGCGGGCCTATCACATCCTTCAGTACTCGCCGCTGAAAAAGTTGGTGGCGACCTGCTTCAATGGCCTGGACGACAACCTCGGCCTGGCGGTTAGCCTGCCGGTGGATGGCCTGCACATCGACGCCGTGCCCGCCCCAGACCAACTGGGCCGGGTGCTGGATCGCCTGCCGACCTACAAGATCCTCTCGGTGGGCCTGGTCAATGACCGCGATGCCTGGCGTTGCGAATTCGAGCAGGCGCTGGCGCAGTTGCGCCCGGCCCAGGAACGGTTCGGCGACAACCTTTGGGTCAGCGTCGCCAATGGGCTTGAACCATCGCCGGCCTATGGCTTCACACAACCACTCGGCAATCTTCATCAAACTGTCACGCAACTGTGGCAGCGCGCTTGAACGAACTTCATCAGACTCGCGCTCTACTGGGGTTCTGCGTTTTGGTGTTTGTTCATGCGTGTATTCATTTTCCTGGCCGCCTTGTTGTGCGGCTTGCCGTCGTTGGCGGCTTCTCGTTGTGATGTCAATGTCGCGACCCAACGGGTCGACCTGGATCAGGTAAGCCTGGCGTACCAGAGCATCGGGCGGGCGTCCGACCCTGCGTTGCTGCTGGTGATGGGCTTGGGTGGGCAGTTGATTCATTGGCCGGATGAAGTGGTGGTGGCGCTGTGCGAACAGGGTTTTCGGGTGATCCGCTACGACAACCGGGATGTCGGGCTCTCCACCTGGCGCCAGGCGCCCGGCAGCGCCAACCTGACATTCGAAGCGTTGCGCTACAAGCTCGGCCTGCCCGTGGCGGCGCCTTATTCGTTGACGGACATGGCCGCCGATGGCCTGGGCTTGATGGACGCCTTGCAGGTGCAAAGCTTCCATGTGTTGGGCGTCAGCATGGGTGGGATGATCGCCCAGCACATGGCCGCCATGGCGCCTCAGCGGGTCGAGAGCCTGACATTGCTCATGACCAGCTCCGGCGCCGCGGGCTTGCCGGCGCCCAGTGAAACGCTGGTGCAATTGTTGTCGCGTCGCAGTGCGCCGAACCGTGAAGTGGCGATCGAACAGCAGGCCGACCTGCTGGCCGCGCTGGGCAGCCCGATGGTGGTCGACGATCGACAGGCTCTACTGCACCAGGCTGCGGTGGCCTACGACCGGGCCTTCAACCCCGAGGGTGTGAAGCGCCAGATCATGGCGATCATGGCCGAGCCAAGCCGGGTGGCGCTGCTCAATCAGCTGCAGGTGCCGACGTTGGTGGTCCACGGCACCGCTGATCCCTTGTTGCCGGTGATGCATGGGGTGCATCTCGCGGCGCATATTCGCGGCAGCCGGTTGAAGCTGATCCCGGGCCTCGCCCATCGCTTTCAAGAGGCCTTCAAGGAACCATTGCTGGGGGCGGTGCTGCCCTATTTGCAGCAGCACCGCGAAGACACCTCGCACTGGGCGCAGATCGAGCCGGCGCAGGCGCCGAATGTGCTCTAACTGACACCGGGGGTGCTGCAGTGGCGCTACTACCGTGCTTGGGCCTGCTCCACCAACCAGTCCATTAGCTCCTGCAACTGGCCCGACACCTGCGGCCGGCGCGGATAGACCAAGTGATAACCCAGCCCGGTCCTGACCTTCAGTTCGAACGGCATCACCAGCCGGCCGGCGCTGAGGTCTTCGCCGATCAGCGACCAGTCGCCAATCGCCACGCCGGTGCCTTGGGAGGCCATGGACATCGCCAGGTCCAGGGTTTCGAAATGCTGGCCTTTGCTGACGTTGCTCAAACGCACGTCGGCCGCGGCCAGCCAGGCGTTCCAGTCGCGCTCGTCGGTGGTGGGATGCAGCAGCAGGTGTTGTTGCAGATCGAGGGGTGAATTCAACGGGACCGGACCTTCCAGCAAGGGGCGCGAGCACACCGGTGTAAGCTGTTCGTCGAACAAGTGCAGGCAGTCAAGCGAGGCGTCGGGCGGCGGGCCGTAAACCACCGCCGCGTCGAATGCCTCACGCTGGAAATCCACGCCGTGCCGGACCGTGGTGGTCAGCTCCACCGGCACGTCCGGGCGCTCTTTTTGCCATTGCAACAGGCGCGGCAGCAGCCAGCGCATCACACAGGTCGGGGCCTTGAGCTTCAGGGTCTGGCGCTTCTCGCCGATCTGCTCGACCGCCTCGCCGATCAGGCCGAACACCTGCTGCACCCGGGGCAGCCACGCCTGGCCCTCGGCGGTCAGGCTCAACCCGCGTGCCTGGCGCTGGAACAACGCATAACCCAGATGATCCTCCAGCCCTGCGATCTGCCGGCTTACCGCGCCCTGGGTGATGTGCAGCTGTTCGGCGGCGCGAGTGAAGTTGCAGCACTGGGCCGTGATCAAGAAAGTATGCAACGTCGGCAGCGGTGGGAGTCGTTTCATCTGGATCCAAGCCATGACGTGAGGACATGGCTAGTATGACTTTTTATCCATTGTTGCCGCTACGGCCTGGCCGTCCAATAACGCCATTCCCTCAGAGCAAAAGCGGCCCGCAGGTGTCGTGCGGGGTCCTTTTCAAGACAACAAAAAGGCAATGGCAATGGCGACGTGCGGCGAAGTATTGGTCAAGTTACTGGAAGGCTATGGCGTGGAGCAGGTGTTCGGCATTCCTGGCGTACACACCGTGGAGTTGTATCGCGGGCTGGCCCGTTCAAGCATCCGCCATGTGACGCCGCGCCATGAACAGGGCGCCGGCTTCATGGCCGACGGCTACGCCCGTGTCAGCGGCAAGCCGGGCGTGTGCTTCATCATCACCGGCCCGGGCATGACCAACATCACCACTGCCATGGGCCAGGCCTATGCCGATTCGATTCCGATGCTGGTGATCTCCAGCGTGCAGTCGCGCAGCCAATTGGGCGGTGGGCGCGGCAAGCTGCATGAGCTGCCGAACCAGAGCGCGCTGGTGGGCGGGGTCGCGGCGTTTTCCCACACGCTGATGTCGGCCGCCGAATTGCCGGGTGTGCTGGCCCGGGCCTTTGCCCTGTTCCAGGCCGGGCGTCCGCGGCCGGTGCACATCGAGATTCCGTTGGATGTGCTCGTTGAACAAGCCGATGACCTGCTCGCCAGCACGCCAGTGAGCATCAATCGCGCCGGGGCCGCGCCCAGTGCCGTGGAGCAAATGGCAGCCTTGCTGGCGACGGCCCGGCGGCCGTTGGTGCTTGCCGGAGGGGGGGCGATGGACGCCGGGACTGAATTGACCGAACTGGCCGAACGCCTCGGCGCCCCCGTGGCGCTGACCATCAATGCCAAGGGCCTGCTGCCGTCCCGTCATCCGTTGCTGATCGGTTCCACCCAGAGCCTGGTGGCCACCCGTGCCCTGGTGGCCGAAGCGGATGTAGTGCTGGCGATCGGCACCGAGCTGGCCGAGACCGATTACGACGTCACCTTTGCCGGCGGCTTCGAGATTCCCGGTGCGTTGTTGCGCATCGACATCGACCCCGACCAGACCGTGCGCAACTACGCGCCAAGACTGGCGCTGGTGGCCGACGCACAAAGTGCTGCGCGGGCATTGCTCGATGCGTTGAAGCGCGGCGTGTCCGGCGCGAGAGACGACAGTTGGGGAGCGATTCGTGTCGAACGGCTGCGGACCGAACTCGATCAGCAATGGGACGTCCCGACCCGCGCCCAGACGGTGTTCCTCGATACGGTATTGCAGGCCTTGCCCGACGCGGTTTTCGTTGGCGATTCCACCCAGCCGGTCTACACCGGCAACCTCACCTTCAATCCCGAACGCCCGCGCCGCTGGTTCAATTCGTCCACCGGCTACGGCACCCTCGGCTACGCGTTGCCGGCGGCCATTGGTGCCTGGCTGGGTGGTGTCGACAACGGCCATGGCCGCCCGCCCGTGGTGTGCCTGATCGGCGACGGTGGGTTGCAGTTCACCCTGCCGGAACTGGCCAGCGCGGTGGAAGCGCGCACGCCGGTGATCGTGCTGCTGTGGAATAACCAGGGCTACGAAGAGATCAAGAAATACATGGTCAACCGCGCCATCGAACCGGTGGGCGTGGACATCTACACGCCGGATTTCATCGGCGTTGCCAAAGCCCTGGGGTGCGGCGCCGAGACGATCGACGGCGTGCATTCCCTGCGCAGCGCATTGCTGGCCGCCAGTCACCGCCAGGGTCCGACGTTGCTCGAGATTGACCAGGCGCGCTGGATGGCGGAGGTGGCCGAATGAATTTCCCGACGACGCAAGACGGCCTGTACATCAACGGCGAGTGGTTGGCGGGCGATCAACCGCTGCGGGTGATCAACCCCGCGACCGAGGCGCTGCTGACCACTGTTTACGGCGGCGATGAATATGCCGTGGATCAAGCCTTGGAGGCCGCTACCCAGGCTTTCGGCCCGTGGTCGAACACCTCGGGTGCCGAGCGCGGCGCGGTGCTTCGGCGTATTGCTGCCAGCGTGCGGGATGCTCGTGAGCGGCTGATGCATTTGCAATCGAGCAACAACGGCAAACCGTTGTTCGAAGCGGCCATCGACGTCGACGATGTGGTCGCGACCTTCGAGTACTACGCCGGTTTGGCCGAAGAACTGGACGCTCGTCAGGACGGTCCGCTGGCGTTGCCCAGCGATGATTTCTGCGCACGTCTACGCCGCGAACCTTGTGGGGTGGTCGGCTTGATCGTGCCGTGGAATTTCCCGATGGTCACCACCGCCTGGAAACTTGCCCCGGCCTTGGCCGCCGGCTGCTGCGTGGTGCTCAAGCCTTCGGAAGTCACGCCGCTGCCGGAGCTGGCGCTGGCCTCGGTCATCGCCGAATGCGGCTTGCCCGATGGCGTGTTCAACCTGGTCTGCGGCACGGGGTTGGCGGTCGGGGCGCCGCTGGCGTCCGACCCGCGCGTGGCGAAGATTTCCTTCACCGGCAGCAACGCGGTGGGGGTGCAAGTGATGCAACGGGCGGCGGAAACCGTGAAGGGCGTGAGCCTGGAGCTGGGCGGCAAATCGTCCTTGCTGGTGCTGGCCGACGCCGACCTGGACCTGGCGGTGGAGCTGGCCTGTGGCGGCGGTTTCTTCAACGCGGGGCAGATGTGTTCGGCCACCACTCGGGTGTTGGTCGCCGATGAGCTGGCCGATGAATTCGTGCGACGGCTCAAGGCGCGGGCCGAGGCGATCCGCGTGGCCGATCCATTCGATCCGGACGTGGAGATGGGCTCGCTGGTCAACCAGGCGCAATACCAACGGGTGCTCGGTCACATCGATCGAGGCGTGAGCGACGGCGCAACGTTGGTGTGCGGCGGTCAACGACCTGCGCATCTGCAACGCGGCTTTTTTTTACAGCCAACGATCTTCACCGACGTGCCCCTCGACAGTGCGCTGTGGTGCGAGGAGATCTTCGGGCCGGTGTTGTGCGTGCGTCGTTTCGGCCACCCGGAAGAGGCGATTGCCCTGGCCAATGACAGCCGTTTCGGCCTGGTGGCGAGCGTGGTCAGCCGCGATGCCGAGGCGGCCGGGAAGGTCGCCGACGCCTTGCAGGCGGGGCTGGTGTGGATCAACGCACCGCAAGTGATTTTCCCCCAGGCCGCTTGGGGCGGCTACAAGCAGAGCAGCCTGGGTCGTGAATTGGGACCTTGGGGACTGGCCGCGTTCCAGGAAATCAAACACGTGATCCGGGCGGTCTGAAGGATGCGAAGCCGAGGCGGCTAATGCCGTGCAAATCCAGGATCAGACAGTCATCCGCAACCGCGCCAGATCCCGCAACGGCGGCGCGCCAAACAAGCGGCTGTACTCCCGGCTGAACTGCGACGGGCTTTCATACCCCACTCGATACCCCGCCGCCGACGCTTCCAGCCCTTCGGCCAGCATCAACCGTCGAGCCTCCTGCAAGCGCAATTGCTTTTGGTATTGCAACGGGCTCATGGCCGTCATGGCCTTGAAGCGGTGATGCAAGGTCGAAACGCTGAGGTTGACCTCCCGAGCGAGGTCATCGATGCGCAACGGTTGTTCGAAATGGCCGTTGAGCCATTTGATCGCCTGGCTGATGCGATGGCTCTGGCTATTGGCAATGGCGATTTCATACAACCGATAGCCTTGCGGGCTGCGTAGCAGGCGGTAAAGGATTTCCCGGCGCACCAGGGGCGCGAGCATGGCGATGTCTTTTGGCGTATCGAGCAGGCGCGTCAGGCGTAGCACCGCGTCGAGCATCGGCGTGTCCAGGCGTTCCACATACAGGCCACGGCCGGCCGGGCGAGTCGGCACGCCCAGGGGGCCGGCATCGGCGATCAGCGCGGTGATTTCCGCCGGGTCGATGTCCAGGCGCAGCGCCAGGATCGGCTGCTCGGGCGAGACGTCGGCGATGCAACCGCTCAATGGCATCGAGACCGAGACCACCAGGTAATGCAGCGGGTCATAGTTGAAAAATTCGTCCGCCAGGCGCACCTGCTTGCTGCCCTGGGCCATGATGCACAGCGCCGGTTGCGCCAGCACCGGGGCAAACTTGTGTGGCTGGCTGTGGCGCGACAGGTTCAGCGAGCCGATGGCCGTGGCGTAGCTCCCGTCCTCGCTGGTGTTGCGGTCGATGATCGAAGCCAGCTCGGCGCGCTGCTGTTCCAGGTACGTGTCCAGCGGGGCGTGGGCGTGATCGAGTGGCGACATGCCGGGATCCTCATGGCGAAGGGAGCGATAGGACAAAGCATATGTTTGTGCAAGGCATGGCGGTAGTCACATCCTGTTGAAAGCTTGCCTGATCCTGCAAGGCGGGGGGTGAAGGGCTGTGCAGCCTGGCCGAAACTTGCTTGAAACCTTTTGTTTCAACTCCCGGCAATTCCCACCCATCAGGGACGGATGGGTGAATTCCCAGCCGCAGAATCGTGCAATGAGTCGGCAGGAATCGACTAACGAAGCTGGCGGCAGCGCGCTTAACCTTTGATCCTGTCGCAGCCTGTCCCCGGCTGCCAACGGATGACCTGGGAGGGTTGAACATGACTACACAGATCCCCGTCAGTCACATGGCTTTTGTCCGGGCCCGCGCCGGTTGCTCCAAGCCATTGGGCGCACGCCTCAGCAGCTTGATCGTACCTTCGCGCCAGGCGCCCGGTTGCCTGCACTTTGCCTTGCAACAATCGCAATGCGACGCCGATTTGTGGCTGGTGTCCGGGCTGTGGGTCAACCAACAGGCGATGGACGCTTATTTCAACTCACCGGCCATGGCGATCTTCGCCCAATTGGTGCAAGACCTGGTGGTCAGCAGCCTGGACTTCCACACCTTTCGGGAAGTGTCCGCCGCCCAGGCGACCGAAGGGTGCATGGCGAAGGTACACAAACTGGCCGGTTGAAGGTTTAATGACAGGCATTTCCCACCGCCAGGATGCGAAGTATGGCACGCAAAGCCTTTGAAACTTTTGAAGCTGTTTCCGCTGTTGTTCCCAAGGAAGGTGGCGGCTACTACGCAGCCATCGCCACCAAGGCCATCGGCAGTGCCGAGAAGCCGCGTTTCAATAAAGTGCTCGAAGAGCAGGCCTTCGAGACCGCTTTCAAAGCCGATGAAGCGGCTGCCCAGCAGTTGACTCACCTCAAGGGTGTCGACGACGAAGGCGGATTGGTCTGGTAAGCAGCATTTCAAGGATTGCCACAAGTGATCTCACCGCCCATCCTTATCGCGGGCGATGCATCTTGAACAACGCCTCCGGCCCCAGCTGGAAGTAATCCGCCGGCCCGCCGCCGCGCAAGATCGGCTCGGCGGCGGCGGTGTCGTAGACGCCGTCCTTCAACAGCCACTTGGCGATGTGAACGGCGACCACTTCGCCCAGAATCAACCAGCTCGGCACAGGCGCCTTGTCCGCTCGCTGCAACTGGATGATCTGCGTGACCTTGCATTCGAAGGACACTGGACTCTCGGCGACGCGCGGCACCTGGATGATCCGCGATGCCGCCGGCGTCAGGCCCGCCAGCTCGAATTCGTTGACCTGCGGCGCGACCATCGCGCAGCTCTGGTTCATCTGCTCGGCCAGTGGGCGCGTGGCCAGGTTCCAGGCAAATTCACCGGTCTGTTCGATGTTGTTGAGGCTGTCTTTGCGACCGACGCTGGAGAAGCCGATGATCGGCGGAACGTAGTTGAAAGCGTTGAAAAAACTGTAGGGCGCCAGGTTCAGGCGGCCTTCGCCATCTTGTGACGAGATCCAGCCAATCGGCCGGGGGCCGACAATGGCATTGAACGGGTCGTGGGGCAGGCCATGGCCTTGGGCGGGTTCGTAGTAGTGAATGTCGTCGGGCATGAAGGAGGTAGGTCCGGTGCGTGTCAGAAGGATCCGACGATAGTGCAGCGCCCTGACCCTTTTGTCAGCACCACAAAAAACCTGTGGGAGGTTGCTCGCTCCCACAGGTCTTGGTGTTGCCGGTTGGGATCAGTTGGTCGACGCCGCATCGCTAGGGTCGGAGCCGTCGGCAGCCACGGTGGGCTCGATGGCGTGGTTCTCGTCCTTCTTGGCAACGACGGCGGAACCGGCGCGCTCATGGCTGCTGGCGATGAAAGCGGCCGTGCCGGTCCGCTCGAAGCCGTCGTCGGCGAACGCGCTACTGGCCAGTGCGGTGAGGGTCAGGGCGAAGATCAGTTTGGTTTTCATGGTCATACTCCAAGCATCGATAGTTGATGAGCGCGAGGGTGGAGTGCAGCCATTAAGTGGAAATTAATGTAGGAAATGACGCCGTCCCGGAACGACGAAAGGGGCGAACCTGTGCAGGTTCGCCCCTTTTTTTGTACGACTGGCCTGTCAGTCAGTCACGATCCGCGAGTGTTTGCGGGTGTCCTTCATGGTGATGTACACCAGCAGCGAAACCGCGATGCACGCCGTCACGTACCAGTAATAGCCGGTCTCCATGCCGATGCTCTTGAACCACAGCGCGATGTATTCAGCGGTGCCGCCGAAGATCGATACGGTCAGTGCGTAGGGCAGGCCGACGCCCAGGGCGCGGATTTCGGTAGGGAACAGCTCGGCTTTCACCACCGCGTTGATCGAGGTGTAGCCGCTGACGATGATCAGCGCGGCCATGATCAGGAAGAACGCGCCCCACCAGGTCTCGATGGTGTGCAGGGTGGTGAGGATCGGCACGGTGAACAGCGTGCCGAGGATGCCGAAGGCAATCAGGATCGGCCGACGACCGATCTTGTCCGAGAGCCCGCCGATGACGGGTTGCAGGCACATGAACAGGAACAGCGTGGCGGCGGAAATGGTGGTGGAGTCGGAGATGCTCATGCCCACCGTGTTCACCAGGTATTTCTGCATGTAAGTGGTGTAGGTGTAGAAGGCCAGGGTGCCACCCATGGTCAGGCCGACCACGGTCAACAATTCCTTGGGGTGGCGCATCAGGGTGCGCATGGCGCTTTCCTTGGCCTTTTCCTTCTTGGTGAACGACTCGGTTTCTTCCATGCCGCGACGCAGGTACAGCGCAACGATTGCACACAGCGCGCCGATGGCGAACGGGATGCGCCAGCCCCAGGCGTACAGCTGCTCGGTGGTCAGCAATTGTTGCAGCACGATCAGCACGCCGAGGGCGATGAGCTGGCCGGAAATCAGCGTCACGTATTGGAAGCTGGAGAAGAAACCGCGACGTTCCTTGGTCGCCATTTCACTCAGGTAAGTCGCCGAGGTGCCGTATTCGCCACCCACCGACAGGCCCTGGAGCAAGCGGGCGAACACCAGCAGAATCGGCGCGCCGACGCCGATGGTTTCGTAACCGGGGCTCAGGGCGATGATCAGCGAGCCAAAGCACATCAAGTACACCGAGGCCATCAACGCGCGTTTGCGACCGGCGCGGTCAGCGTACAGGCCCATCAGCCAGCCACCGATGGGACGCATCAGGAAGCCGACGGCGAAGATCGCGGCGGTGTTGAGCAATTGGGCGGTGGTGTCGCCCTTGGGGAAGAAGGCTTTGGCGAAGTACAGCGAGAACGCGGCGTAGACGTACCAGTCGTACCACTCGACCATGTTGCCGACCGAGCCACTGAAGATCGACTTGATCCGGCTGGCGGTGGTTCTTTCACGGGCGGGCGCGGCAGCCGACCCAATGGGAAGGGCGTTTGAGTTATCCATTGAAGGATCCTTCGTTTAATTGTTTTTGTGGAGCGCGTAGGAACGCAGCCTGCCAGGGCTATAGCAGGAGCTGTGCCAGGTGGAAGAAGGCCGGTCTAGAGGGGATGTGGCTGTTTAGTGAGCGGAAATCCGCTTATTGCAGCCAGGGGTGTGGGCGGGGATCCGCTTATCAACAAGAAATGGGTTGGCTTCATCGCGAGCAGGCTCGCTCCCACATTCGCCCGGTATCCACAAATTCAGTGTGGGAGCGAGCCTGCTCGCGATGAGGCCAGTCCAGACACCACCGATGCCTCAGGGCGAAGAGGTTGAGGGCGTAAATTCCAACTTCAGCTCCCCCCGGTACTGCCCGGAGTTCTTGTCGATCTGATTGAACGGCGGCGTGTCCAAGGTGATGGGCCAGGGCGTACACACCACTGGATACGGCACATTGGGCAGCTTCACGGCGCGGATTTCCGCATTGTTGATGCCGTTGAAACTCACTGGTTGCCCGGACACATGCTGCGTCTCGCCGAGGTTGGCGGTGCGGGTGCGCACCTTGTATTCGATGCGGTCACGCTCGCCGCTGCCGCCGGACGTATGGCGGACGAAGAAGCGGCCCTCCATGCCGGGCACGGGGTTGGTGCCGGTGACACGGATTTCATAACTCTGGCTGTTGGCGTTGTAGCCGTCGTAGAGGCAGGCATCGACCACGGACCGGCCGGAGACGATACCGCCCGGGGCGGTGCTCAACGGGCGAGTACGCAGGTTGAGGTCCACCTGCGGCGTGCTGATGCCGTAGGCGGGCAGGTAGATCTGCATGTTGTCGCGGTCGGTGACGTCCAGCTTGAAGTCGACGGTGAAAGTTCTGGCGGCGCCAATCGGCTCCGAGTAATAGCGCTTGAGCTTGATGATCAACTTCGCCGACCAGATACCACCTGAAGGTAGCTTGGCGAGTTCTGATTGAGGGATCCAGACAGTCGACGCGGTGCCCGTGGTTCTGACCTCGTCGCACCAGCCTGACCCGGTTGCGTTCAGTACGTAGTCCTTCTCCCAGATTCCGCAACTGCTGTTCAGCGCATGCATGCGGGTGACGTAACCCTTGACCGACAAGACAGTCGACAGGCCGCTACGTCTCTCGGTAAACCGCAGCGGAATGTCTGTGATGCCATACCTCCCTGTATCGCCTCTGGTCTGGCATTGGCCGTTGGCTGGGTTGGTATCGGACAAACAAACGAAGTGCATGGTCGTATAGCCTGCGCCTGGCAAATCTTGCTCTTTCCAGCCATGGACCATTCGGGTCCAAAGGTAGTGATCGGCCGGTGGCGCCGAACGGTCAAAGTTGAGTATCACGGACTGATGATGGTCGCTGGGGATGATGTCCCCAAGCGTCGGCAATGCGGTGGCTGCCACGATGAGCGCGCTCAGCCGGCGGGCCCAACGGGTAAAAAATTGTGTTCATTGCGGGCTCTTATGACTGCATTGTTGAATGGAAATAATCGGCGGCTCCACCGGCCCCATCGCGAGCAGGCTCGCTCCCACATTCGCCCGGTATCCACAAATCCAGTGTGGGAGCGAGCCTGCTCGCGATGAGGCCAGTCCAGGCACCACTAATACCTCAGGGCGAAGAGGTTGAGGGCGTGAACTCCAGCTTCAACTCGCCCCGGTACTGGCCGGTGTTCTTGTCGATCTGGTTGAAGGCAGGCGTGTCCAAGGTGATAGGCCAAGGCGTACACACCACCGGAAACGGCACATTGGGCAGCTTCACGGTGCGGATGTCCGCATCGTTGATGCCGCTGAAGGTCACCGGTTGCCCGGACACATGCTGCGTCTCGCCGAGGTTGGCGGTGCGGGTGCGCACCTTGTATTCGATGCGGTCACGCTCGCCGCTGCCGCCGGACGTATGGCGGACGAAGAAGCGGCCCTCCATGCCGGGCACGGGGTTGGTGCCGGTGACACGGATTTCATAGCTTTGGCTGTTGGCGTTGTAGCCGTCGTAGAGGCAGGCATCGACCACGGACCGGCCGGAGACGATACCGCCCGGGGCGGTGCTCAACGGGCGAGTACGCAGGTTGAGGTCCACCTGCGGTGTGCTGACGCCGTAGGCGGGCAGGTAGATCTGCATGTTGTTCTGGTCGGTGACGTCAAGCTTGAAGTCCACCGTAAAGGTATTGGCCGCGCTGATCGGTTGCGAATTGTACCGCTTGAGTTTCAGGATCATCTTGGCGGTCCAGATGCCTCCGGTGGGCAGTTTGGCGAATTCTGACTGGGGCACCCACATCGTCGTGGCCGTCCCCTCCGATCGCTGGGTAAGGTCATCTTCGTCTTCATTGCAGTAGACGGGTGATGTGGTGGTCAGGACGAATTGACGGCCATCCCATACCCCACCGCAGAGGTTGAGCGGATACCTGCGCTGGAGATAGCCTTTGACCACAAGGACATGGGTAAGACGGCTGCGTCGCTCGGTAAAGCGTAACGGGATCTCGGTAGTGCCCAGCCTGCCAAAGGACGACGTATGGCATTGGCCCGTTGCCGGGTCCGTGCTGGAGAGGCAGACAAAATGCATGTTCGTATAACCGGCGCCCGGTATGTGCTGTTCGCTCCAGCCGTGGACCATCCGATTCCAGAGGTAGTGATCGGCGGGCGGCGCCGAACGGTCGAAGTTGAGCACAACGGATTGGTAGTGGTCGCTGGGTACCACGCCCGCTAAGGCGGGTAACGGAGTGACTGCGACGATGAGCGCGCTCAGCCGGCGGGCCCAACGGGTAAAAAATTGTGTTCATTGCGGGCTCTTATGACTGCATTGTTGAATGGAAATAATCGGCGGCTCCACCGGCCCCATCGCGAGCAGGCTCGCTCCCACATTCGCCCGGTATCCACAAATCCAGTGTGGGAGCGAGCCTGCTCGCGATGAGGCCAGTCCAGGCACCACTAATACCTCAGGGCGAAGAGGTTGAGGGCGTGAACTCCAGCTTCAACTCGCCCCGGTACTGGCCGGTGTTCTTGTCGATCTGGTTGAAGGCAGGCGTGTCCAAGGTGATAGGCCAAGGCGTACACACCACCGGAAACGGCACATTGGGCAGCTTCACGGTGCGGATGTCCGCATCGTTGATGCCGCTGAAGGTCACCGGTTGCCCGGACACATGCTGCGTCTCGCCGAGGTTGGCGGTGCGGGTGCGCACCTTGTATTCGATGCGGTCACGCTCGCCTCTGCCGCCGGACGTATGGCGGACGAAGAAGCGACCCTCCATGCCGGGCACCGGGTTGGTGCCAGTGACGCGAATCTCATAGCTCTGGCTGTTGGCGTTGTAGCCGTCGTACAGACAGGCATCAACCACGGACCGCCCGGAGACGAAGCCGCCCGGGGCGGTACTCAACGGGCGGGTGCGCAGGTTGAGGTCGACCTGCGGCGTGCTCATGCCGTAGGCGGGCAGGTAGATCTGCATGTTGTCGCGGTCGGTGACGTCCAGCTTGAAGTCGACGGTGAAGGTGTAGGGGTTTTGATGTGAGTGATACATCTTGAGCTTGAGGATCATTTTCGCCGTCCAGATGCCTCCGCTGGGCAGCTTGGCGAGTTCCGATCCGGGGATCCACAGGGTGGTAGCTGTTCCTTCTGATCGCTGCCGACGGTTATCTTCGTCCTCGTTGCAATAAGTGGGTGATGTGGTGGTTAAGACAAACTGACGGCCATCCATTACTCCATCGCAAGCGCTGAGGGGGTACTTGCGCTGGAGATAGCCTTTGACCACGAGTACGTAGCTGAGACGGCTGCGCCGCTCGGTGAAGCGCAGAGGTATGTCGGTCGTCCCGAGCCGTCCATACGAGGATGTATGGCATTGTCCCGTTGCCGGATCCGTGTTGGACTGGCAGACAAAATGCATGTTCGTGTAACCGGCGGCCGGAGCCAAGGACTGCTCACTCCAGCCATGGAGCATCTGTCTCCAGAGGATGAGATCGGGAGGTTGTGTCCCTCGGTCGAATTTGTCGACCACGGATTGGTAGTGATCGCTGGGATGGACGCCTGCGAAGGCTGGTAATGCGATGACCGCAGCGATGAGCGCGATCAGGCGCCGCCCCCAATGTACGAAAGCTCCGCTCATGGCTGGCTCCTCTTATCTAGTGATAACGCGGCACTGCGACGCGCAGTCCAGCGACCCAGGCGATCCGGGTCGTTCAAATCCTTGGGCAACGCATCCAGGGTGGTGCTTTCGCAGGTCAGCGTGCCGACCCGCCGCAGGCTGCTCTGGGCGGCACGGGTTTGTACCGTGCAGGCGTGTACGCCGTTGAGATCCAGGGCGAACAACGGATCGGGGTGGTGATTGAGGTCGACGACGAAGCTGCCGTCCTCGCCGGTTTCCATCATCGATGCATTGAGGATCGCGGCCTGGGCCAGCGGTTGTCCCCGAGCATCCACCAGGCGGCCGACGTAGGTATAACTGAGGGTGGACTCGATCCGTTGCACCGCCAGCTTGCCCGGCGGCAGGAACCACTCGCGGTTGCCGTTGCCGACGTTCACCGTGCTGAGGTTCTGGCGCGAAGTATCGGCGTCGCTGATGCGGGTGTGGGTGGCTTCGAAACCGTTGACCGGGATCAGCCGCTTCTCACCGAAACCGATGCTGGTCTGGGCGCCGTAGCCGCCGCTGACCTTGGCCGCCGCACCCGTGGCGTTTTCCAGCGGCGCGGCGATGATCCCCACGGCTGCGCCTGGGCCGGTGCCGCCCTGGCCCTGGCCCCAGAAAAAGCCCTCGCGGCCCAGGGCCAGGGACGAAGAATGGTTGCCGCTGAACCCAGGTCGCGAATCCTGTTGGTCGCCGCCACGCTGGGCCACCGTCAGGCTGGACTCGCCCCAGTTGCGCTCGATCCGTCCGCCCAACTCGGCGTCCCAACGGCCCAGGTCATCGTAGCCAACCCCGGTGTTCACTTCGTTCCTGCCTTGTTCGCCGTCCCAGGCGCGGGTATGGCCCAGGCTGGTGCGCAGGCTGTCGGGGGCATTCTGCTCGCGGCGCGCGTCCAGGCCGATGTTGCTCTGGCGGTAGCCGCCGGTGGGCGAGCGCTCGTTGTGGGACAGGCTCAGGCTCAGGTACAGGCCATGATCGGTCTCGCGGTTGCCGCTGGCATTGCGGAACGCGCCAACGCGATGAATGAGCTGGAACGGGCCCAGGGCATGTCCACGGGAAAAGCCCACTTGGAATGTCCTGGCCCAGGTGGAGGTGGTCAGATCGCGGGTCGGGTCGTCTTCTTCGGGAAAGTCGTTCCAGTAGGAAAACGGATTCACCTGGGCGTAGCGGTTGTAGTTGTAGCCGGCACTGAGGGTGCCACCGGCCAGGGGCAACGAGGCGCTGGCGGTCAATGATTCGTTGCAGCCGCTCTGCTGGTAGGCACGGGTATTGTGTTCGCACGAAGGGCTCTTCAGCGAGTAGCGGTACAGGCTCCAGGAGACTCCGTGGGTGAAGGTCATCTGCTGGCTGTTGCCGGTCGCGCCGTTGTTGCCGCGCAGCAGGGCGCCTGACAACGACCAACTGCTGGCGCCCAGCGTGCCGGCCCAATCCAGGCGGCTTTCGTTGTAGAACGCCGAGTCCAGCCAGGTAATCGCGCTGGTGAGCGCCAGGTCATCGCGCAACGGAATACGCAGGCCGGTCTGGGCCACGCCGGAAGGGTCCTGTTCGTACAGCGAATGCTCCGCCGTGCGCCCGCCCTGCAGGAACCATTGCACGGTGTCGTCCCCCAGGCCATTGCCATCGGTACGGCTGAAAGGCACGGTCTCGGTGCGGGTGACCTGACCGTTTTCGATCACCCGCAGGGTCACCGGATAGCTGCCGTTGGGGAAGGTCCGGGTGTCGACATTCTGCACGCCGGCATCCAGATAGGACGTGGACAGCAGCTCCTCGCCACGGAACGCATCGACGCGCGAGCGCTGGGTCAGGATCAGCGAGATCGGCGTGCCTTGGCCGACAACCTCGCGGTTGAGGTAGGCCAGGGTGGTGCCGATGCGGGCGCCGTCGATCCGCCCCAGAGGCAACAGGCTGAAGCTGAAGTTGCCGCCCTCGGCGCTGGACAGGTTGCTCATGTCCATGCGTCCGGCCTGGGCGTAGTGTTCGCGCTCGAAATCCTGGCGGTAATAGGCGTTATTGAATTCCAGGCTGCTGTCGCTGCCGCGCTTGCTCTGGTAGGCCTGGTAGTTCCAGGTGAAGCCAACGTGGCTGCTGTCACCCAGGCCGACCGCGCCCAGGCCGCTGGC
This sequence comes from Pseudomonas sp. E102, assembly GCF_052660185.1. Classification (NCBI taxonomy): domain Bacteria; kingdom Pseudomonadati; phylum Pseudomonadota; class Gammaproteobacteria; order Pseudomonadales; family Pseudomonadaceae; genus Pseudomonas; species Pseudomonas sp. E102. The sequence continues at coordinate 3,669,202 of NZ_CP084025.1, read as the reverse complement.
GCCCAGGGCGCGATAGCTGTCGGCCTGGGCGATGTTGAGGTTCTGTCGATGTACCAGGGCGTTCGCTGCCTCGGAAGGCGTATGCAGACGCAGCGCCGCTGTATCGCTGGCCGGCAGCCAATCCTTGCGCATGAGTATCTGCAGGCGCGCGCTGGCCTCGTCGAGAATCACTGCCACCGCGTCGGTGTCCAGGTAACCGCAGCTCGCTTCGCTGGCCAGGCCGTAGGAGCACGCCAACTGGCTGTTGCTGGGCAACGGTTCGGACAGCAGCGGCAGCAACTCTTCGGATGACGCCGAAGCCCCTGCCTCGATCAGCAGGGCCGCGATTCGTTCGGGCTGTTGGAATTCGATACGACCAGGCCGCACCACGACAGGGTGCAGGCCGAGATTACGGTTGAGCAATTGAAGTTCAAGTTGTTCCACCTGACCTTCAACCAGGGCCTCGAAACCGGCCGGCACCTGGGGCAGATCGGTGGACGCGACCGATACGGCATCGGCCAGCGCCCAGGTAAGGGAGATTGAGAGTGCGGTGAAGTGGCGTTTCATACAGGGCCTTGACGAAGGAAAAGGGAAGTACGACGGCGCCGTACCTCCCTTTTTGAGGAAAAACCGGCAGTACTTAAGGCTGCTGGGTCAGCAGCAGGCTGACGATGCCTTCGTAGCGACCGACTTCGGTGATTGTGCCTGGGGTGGCCTGCTCGATTTTCAGATGTTGCTCGATCGAACCGCCGCTGGCATCGCCGCCAGGGAACAGGTCGGCGGCAAGCAGCGGGACACCGTTCATGCTCAATTTCCTTCCGCCATAGCTGACACTCAGATTGATGTCTGTACCTTGAGGGTTGGTCATGTTGGCCAGGACGGGATCGGTGGTCAGTCGCAGGGTCATGTCTTTGTTGACGTCATTCGTGAAGATCCGCGTGCCCACCTGAGTCGCTCTCAGGCCTTCGCCCGGGAAATGGCTCATCTCCATGGACGCCGGCAGCGGGCTGCCGTCCGACTGGAGGATCTCCAGGGTCGGGTCGACGTCGGCGTAGACCAGCAGGCTCTTTTCCACCGCCATGGCGGGCAGCGAGGTCAGGGCGACCAGTGCCAATGGGGCGAATTTCAACAGTTTCATGGGTGTTCCTCTTTTGCTGTGGGTGAACGGGGGCCCAACCACGTGCGGTGCACGTAGCTCGGATCAAAAAAATGGGGGTTACGGCAAGATGGCGAGGGTGCGCGGACGCCTGTCGTCGCTGGTCACGAAACGTACGATTACGTTACCGTTCGCGCCGGGGGCGGAGACGGGCAGGGTACTGCCGGGATACAGGCTGCGGTTGACGTCATTCCAGATGCAGTCCTTCTCGCCCGCTGCGTCGGTACACCGACCCACTTGCAATACGCCGACGCGCAGGGTGCCGTCGTTGCGCAATTCGTTGCCTTTGGGTTGCAGTTTGATGCTGGTACGGCGCTCATCGGGCAGCAGGCGCACCAAGGCGCCCCAGACCAGGTTTACGCCGACTCTGGGCTGCACACCGGATTGTTCGAGGACGTCTTCATCTATCAGGTCGGGTGCTCCCACCGGTTCGAAATAGACCCGGTAGACGGTTTCCTCGGTGGGCATCGACTGAGCGATGATCCGCACCGTGCGGCTGGCGCCGGGGGCCAGTACCGTGCGCTGCGGCGATACGACGATACCCAGCGCATCGGCCGGCGACAGCGGGCTTTCATGTTCGTCCGGCGTGCCGGGACGTTGGATCTGGGTGACGCTGACTTTGATGTATTGCACTTTGTCGGACTTGGAGTGCAGCTGGATCTGGCCAATGCCGTCCTGCTCGGCGCCGATGGTGCTGTTCATCGGGTAGACCACCATGTTCGCGGCTGCCGGAAACGACAGGGTGACGGCGAGCGCCATGAGCGCCAGCTTGCCCATGACAGCCCAGCGATGGATAAACGTTTGATTCGAATGCATTTCAAACCTCAAACAAGGAAGATGGACGGTCACTGTTTTTATGCACCGAGTGCGGGTGGCCTGCTTCGACCGGACCGGCGCCAGGCAAGCAAAGCCAGCCTCTGGACAACGACCCTCGGGCCCCTTTTTTTTCGTTTTTTTTGTCACTTTCACTCTCCGCTATTTTCTGTAGGAAATTTCCGGAGTAGATTCATGCTCAATGCACCCAGCGTGCGTGTTACTGCGAAATGGACAGGATTCCGAGTGCGCGCAGTCTCAGCACGGCCATGGTGCCGATTCTCTGTGAGGCAATGATGGCCGTTGTTTATGTCGGCGATTTTGGTGGGATATATACACCATGTCAATAGTTTTGGTGGAATATATCCACGTTCGGCTGCGCGAAGAGATTGATCGCTGTGGTGTTTCGCTGGCTGCCGCCTCCCGTGGGGCGGGCGAAGCGAGCCCGCAGCGCTTGAAGGAAGTCGTCTCCGGGCGGCAGAAATGTCCAGCCGATCTGGTGGCAAAACTGGCGGCTATCGGAGTGGATGTCCAATACGTCCTGACGGGCGAGCGCGTCCAGGCCGCGCCGGCACTGGCGCCTGATGAAGAGCTGTTGTTGGAAAGCTATCGCGCGCTGGATGTGGCGGGGCGCAAGCGCATGATCGCCCGTCTGATCTCGGGTTAGCCGACGGCGCTGGAGGTTCGTGCAAGGCTTGGCGATGGCTTCGCGGCCAGCCGCCACGCCTCCTTAGATGTCCCGCACAAACATTTCCCGACTCAAACCATGCCGCTGCATCTTTTCATTAAAGGTGCGGCGCGGCAGTTGCAGTTCCTCGAGCACGGCTTTTACGTCGCCTTTATGCCGCGTCAGCGCGGCGCGCAGGCATTGGGCTTCGAACGCTTCCTGCTGGGCCGCGAGGGACTGGCCCGGTTCGGTGTCCAGGGCAGGCGGCTGGTCGAGTCCCAGCACTTGGCGTTCGGCGACGTTGGCCAGTTCGCGCACGTTGCCCGGCCAATCGTGGCTGAGCAGATGGCTCAGTTGCGCGCCATTCAAGGGCACGGCGGGGCGGCCGAGGCGTTCGGCGGCGCCGTGGGTGAAATGCTCGAACAGCAATGGAATGTCTTCGCGCCGTTCACGCAAGGGCGGCAGGCGCAGCTCGGCGATGTTCAAGCGGTAGGCGAGGTCCTCACGAAATCGTCCGGCCCGGGCTTCGTCCAGCAAGTCCGGCTTGGTCGCGGCGATGATGCGCAGGTCCACGTGGATGCTCTGGTTGGAGCCCAGGCGTTCGAGTTTCTTCTCTTGCAGGACTCTCAGCAACTTGGCCTGCTGGGCCAGCGGCATGCTTTCGATTTCATCGAGAAACAGCGTGCCGCCGTCGGCGTATTCGAGCTTGCCGATGCGTTTGCCTTGGGCGCCGGTAAAGGCGCCGCTTTCATGACCGAACAGTTCAGCCTCGAACAGCGGTTCGGGGATCGCCGCGCAGTTCAGCGCAACGAAGGGTTTGCTCGCTCTCGGGCCGAAGTCGTGCAGGCAGCGGGCGACCAATTCCTTGCCACTGCCGGTTTCGCCACGGATCAACACGTTGACCGGCAATGTCGCCAGGTCCAGCACCTGGCGCCGCAGATTCTGCAAGGCGCGGGAGACACCCAGCAGCGTGGTGTCGAGCCTGACCCGAGCGTCGGCCTGCTCGTGCAGGCGACGGTTTTCCAACACCAGGAAGCGCTTGTCCAAGGCCCGACGCAGGCTGCTGAGCAGCGCTTCGGGGCTGAACGGTTTTTCGAGAAAGTCATAGGCGCCGTCGCGCATGGCTTCCACGGCCATCGGCACGTCGCCGTGGCCGGTCAACAGGATCACCGGCAGGTCCGCGTCGCGCTTGCGCACTTGCGCAAGCAGCTGGAGACCACTGAGACCGGGCATTCGTACGTCGCTGAGGATCACGCCAGCGAAGTTGTCCGGTAACCGCGCCAGGCAGTCTTCGGCACGGCTGAACAACTGCACCTGGAACCCCGACAGGCTCAGCCATTGCTCCACGGCCGTGCGGATGCTGTTTTCGTCATCGACGACTATGACCGAATCAAGCATGCAGCTGCGCCTCCTGATCGATGGGCAAGGTCACGCAGAATACCGCGCCGTTGTCATGATTGTCCGCTGTCAGCCGCCCGCCGGATTCGTGGATGATCGCAAATGAAACCGCGAGCCCCAGCCCGAGGCCATCGCCCACCGCCTTGGTGGTGAAGAACGGGTCGAACACCTGGGCCAGATGTTCTTCGGCGATCCCGGTGCCGCTGTCGCTGACGGTCAGGCGCCACAGTTGTTCATCGGCTTGCAGGCGCACTTCAAGGCGCTTGAGGGGCTGTTCGACCATGGCGTCGAGGGCGTTGCGCAGCAGGTTGATCAACACCTGTTCGAGACGGATGGCATCGCCGCGCACCCACGCCGGACGCGTCAGGTGCAAGACGGTACTGACGTTTTCGTCCCGCAGGCGTGTGTCGAGCAATTGCAGGGCCTGGTCGACTACCGCCGCCAGGTCAAGGCGTTCGCGAAGGCCGCTGGGGCTCTTGCGGGCGAAGGTCTTCAGGTGGCCGGTCAGGGCCGCCATGCGGGTCAGCATGTCGTCCACCGGCTTGAGGGCTTTATAGGCATCGTCGACGCGGCCGTGCTCCAGCAGCAGGCGCAGGGTCGCCAGTTGCATGCGCTGGGCGGTCAACGGCTGGTTGATCTCGTGGGCCAGCGCCGCCGACATCTGCCCCAGCGCCGCCAGCTTGGCCGATTGCACCAGGCCGTCCTGGGCGGTGCGCAATTCTCGGGTGCGTTCGTCCACCAGTCGTTCGAGTTCCTGGCGGCTGCGCTGGCGCAGTTTCGCCAGGCGCCAACGCTGGTTCAGAAACAGCAACAGAAACACCAGCGCCAGCCACAACCCGGCGGCGGCGAGCCCGGCGTTGCGCAGGTCTTCGAAGGCGATCTGTGGTCGACGCAGCAAATGCAGGCTCCAGCCTTCGCCGGCCAACGGCAGGGATTCCCAGAGGTACTGCGCCGTACCCTCGGGCGCCTCGACCAGGGTCAGGTGGCTGTTGTCGTCAAAGCGTCGCAGCGGATCGAAGGCCAGGGGTTGCAACGGTTGCTTGTCGTACTGGCGCGTGGCCTTGAGCTCGGCGCGGTCGCTGTCGGTCAAGGGTTGCAAATGGCGATAACGCCAACCGGGGCGATTGGCGATGAAAATGACCCCGCGCGCATCACTGACCAACAGGGTGTCGCTGCCCTGGCGCCATTCGCGCTCAAGCTCGGGAAACTCGAGCTTCACCACCATCGCGCCGAGGAACTCGCCGCTATCGCCAGTGACCGCGCTGGACAGAAAATAGCCCGGGATGCCGCTGGTCACGCCCACCGCATAGAAGCGCCCGGTGCCTTGGGTGCGGGTCTGGAGGAAATAGGGACGAAAGCCATAGTTGTGGCCAACGTAGCTGCTGGGCAACTGCCAGTTGCTGGCGGCGATCGCCAGGCCGGTGTGGTCCAGCAGCTCCAGGGTCGAGGACTGCGCGGCGCCGTTGATTTTTTCCAGCTTGCGGTTCAAGGCATCCTGTTGCGCCGCGCTGACCGGCCCCTTGAGGGCGTCACGCAACTGCGGGTCCAGCGCCAGCACGGCGGGCAGGGCGCGGTAGCGTTCGATCAAGGTGTGCAATGAGTTGGCGTACAGCGCCAATTGCTGGCTCGCGCGGCTGGCGTCTTCTTCCAGGGCCACGCGCTCGGCGTGGCGCACGGCCAGGGTGGCGGCCAGGGCGGCGCCGATGAGGATCAGGGCGATGGCAAGTAACAGGCGCAAGGTACGGGGAGTCGGCAGCATGCAGGCGCGAACCGGTAGAAGTCGGGGCCGAACCATACCATGTTGCTTGCGTGCGCCAAACAGGCTTGGCGTGCTGGCTCCCGATGGTTTTTGTAGCCCGATTGTCCGCGCCGCCGTGTTGTGTCCAGACACAAGTTTCGGCTGGTTCCGACGGGCCGCATCGTTTAGCTTCCCGGGCTCACTTGTCACGGACGACGGCAATACATGACTACCCTGCAAACATTGGTCACGAAGACCTCCCTACTGACCAACCCCCAGCAATGGCTCGTCCATTCGATGCCCGATTGGCTGTCCGGGCTTTCATCACAACAACGCACGGCACTGGCAAAAGCCGTAGGCCCGATACCACCGGGGCTCGCCCAGGCCAGCGCCGCGGATCGGGATCACCTTAAAAGCGCGTTGCAAGCCAGTTGGACATCCCACGGCAAACTGACGCAAATGCTCGGCCGGCTCCGGTCGATCGAGGCATTCGCCGAGCCGCTGTTGGTCGCCGCGTTGAAAAAGCGTTGCAACCTGACGCTGGACGTCAGGCAAACCTATGTGCGGCTCTACATTCCCGAGGGGGTGGCCGTCGCCTACAGGATCCGCACGATTTCCCTGCTGGATGCTGCCCTGCAAAATTTCGAGGCAAAAGAGGCGCGCCCGGGCTACTTCGACGAAGCGTCCTGCTTCATTAGCCAACCCACCGCGAGTGGACAGTTCGATATCTTGTCTGTTGGCTCCACCTTGACCTTGCCGGTGTTCGTCGCGCTTTGCCGGGACTTGGACATTGGCGGGCGCTATCAGGCGTACCTGAAGAGCCTTCTGATTGACGAGCCTGTCGGCAGTGCCGTGGCGCAGGAGTGTTTCCAGAACGATGACAGGGATGCCTTCCGGACGGCCGCGACGTTGGCGCGAATCAAAGGCGATATAAGCCCGCAGGTTTACCAAGCTTTGCAAGGCTTGATGACTGGCCAGCGAAGTGTCAGCCATGGCGGCAAGACGCAGTATTGCCACGACCTTTACCTACTCGACACTCGCCTGACCGGCATCGTGATGATCGCCCCGGATCTTGAGCAGAGCCGGCAAGTCGAACCGGTCGTGGTCTATATCCCTCACGATCCCGAGCATCCGCTAAAACAGTACAGCTCCACGGCGGCGTTCCTGGCAGCGCTGGCCGTTCGATTGCGCGCGCAACGTTACCAGCAGTTTTTCAGCCGCTTCATTTCCCTGGCCCACCGCGAACGTTTTTTCGCCGCGCTGGATGCCCGGTTGTTCAAGGCCCGGCGTGAGCCGGTGGAAAATCCCACGCTGCGGATGACTTGCCGGCGGGTAAAGGACGATCTTTGGGACCATGGGTTCGAACAACGACTCAACCAGATCTTCCAGGACGCTCGCCTGATAGCCGTGCCGACGGGGGACGAAGATCTCAAGTCCCGGTGGGCTCGCTGGGACAGTTTCATGCAGGTGGCCGAGACGGTGCTGGAAATGGCCGCTTTTACGGCAGCGTCGTTTGTGCCGGTACTGGGCGAAGCATTGATGGCCTATACCGCCTATCAACTCCTCGATGACACGTTTGAAGGCATCGTCGATTGGTCCCAAGGCCGACGTGCCGAAGCGGCCGCGCATTTGCTCGGGGTGGCCGAAAACATGGCGCTCATGGGGCTTTTCGTGGCGGGGGGGAAAGTGGTGGGGGCTGTGCGTTCCACGCGGCCTTCATCGTTTGTCGAGCAGATGAAAGTGGTCCAGAGCCACGATGGGCAGTCGCGTCTATGGCACCCCGATCTCGCGCCCTACGAGCAGTCGTTGGACCTCAAGACGAACGCTCGGCCACAAGCCAATGGCCTTTATCTTCATCAGGGACAAGAGGTGCTGTTGCTCGGCGACCGGCCGTTCGTGGTCGAGCAGGCCGCGGACACTGGGCAGTATCGGATTCAACATCCCGTGCGCGTCGATGCGTATGCGCCAAAGCTCGCCCATAACGAGGCGGGTGCCTGGGTTCATGAGGGCGAACGCCCGCTGAGCTGGCAAGGGCCAACACTGATGCGGCGCCTGGGGCACAGCGTCGAGTCTTTTTCGGATGAAACCCTGGAGCAGATCCGTATCGTCAGCGGCGTCGAAGAGGCAAGCCTGCGTCAACTCCACGTCGAACATGCCCGACCTCCGGTGTTGCTGGCCGAAACCGTCAAGCGCTTCCGGGCCGCGCAGGGCAGTCCAACCGGTATCGAGCCGGTCGACGAGGCGGGCAGTGCTGGCGCCCAGGTCTTGCGCAGCGAGTTTCCCCAGTTGCCCCGCGCAGTGGCGGACGAGCTGCTGGTTGACGTCACCGAGGTGGAGCGCCGGCAGATGAGTGAGCGAGGGTACTTGCCTCTGCGCCTGCGCCAGGCGGCCCGTACGGCCATGGGCGAATGGCGAATTGTCCAGGCCTACGAAGGCTTGTATTTGCCCACGAAGGGCAACCCCGACACCTGGCGGTTGGCGTTGCACAGCCTGGAGCATCTGCCGGGTTGGCCGGCGCAGGTGCGTATCGAGATTCGCGACGGGGCGCTGGAGGGGCCGCTGCTCGACAGCGTCGGACCGTCGTCATCGGTGGTGCGCAAGGTGCTCGTGCCGGTGGAAGAAGCGACGCCTGGGTTGTTTGGCGAGCAAGGTAACTCGGTGGACAGTGCCGACGATTTCTATACCGAAATCCTGAGCGCCTTGACCGAGGCCGAGCGTCGGGCGTTGGGTTACAAGCTCGGCGATGGGTCCTTGCTGGGGAAGGCTGTTCAACAAGCGCCGCTAGACCGGACGACGTTTCGCAAAGTCCTTCTGAACGCTGCCGGGACGGCGGAGGATCCACCGATAGTCGCACGTTTGCTCGGGGAGCAACCGGGCTATGGGCGGCTCGATGAGCAATTGCTTGGAACCGGTGATGCGTTGAGTCTGGAGGCGCGGTTCAAGGTGCTGTATCCGGAAGCGTCGACTCAGAGTTTTGCCCGGTTTGTTGAGTCATTCCACTCTGAACAGTTGGCAATACAAAACCTCGTGGGTCGCGAATTGGAGTTTGAGGGGCTGAGCAACTCGCTGGAAAACTGGGTGGCGATCAAGAGGGGCGATGTGGTTGCCATTGATCAGCTCTACCACAAGGGAAAACTCGCTTCGGCGCTCAAGCAGTGTTGGCGGGCTGGAGTGGATACGCCGCCTCAGGGGTATATTCTGAATCTGGATTACTTCTGGTCAAGTAACACTTTCGATTGCTTTCCAACCCTGGAAACGGCGTTCCCCCATGTGAGCGAACTGAAGTGGCGCCATGGCGCGCTGGATACTGATCTGACAGCGTTTCTCGGTTATTTCCCCAATCTCAAGACGCTGGACCTGAGTCATAACGATCTGACGGTGTTACCACGGCTAGAGCCCCATCTTGCAGATTTGCGGGTGTTGGACCTCGCACATAATCAATTGAGTCTCACCGCTCAAAACGTCGCTGACCTGGGAGGCTTGAGTCGCCTTGAGGTGTTGAAGTTGGGCAACAACCCCGCCTTGAACCTGCTGCCCGACATCACTCGCATGTCGGAGCTCGCCATGCTTGACTTGCAACAGACTGGTGTTACTGAGTGGCCGCCAGGTTTACTGACTGTCACACGACCCCGCTCCTTCGAGCTGAATCTGGAGGGTAATTCCATAGACCGTATTCCAGAGGTCACGCCCGGCTCCGAACAGGCCCGGTTGATCGCCCGGACTCGCTTGAGTCGCGACCAGCTTCCAGAAGACAGTTTGCGCCAATTCCAAGGCTATATGCGTTCGGTGGGTTATGACCCGGCGCGCAGCTATCCACCCAAGGGCGAGGAAACCAGCCAATACTGGCTTGAGAGCCTTGCCGATGACGCGCGAGTTTCCCGTCAGCGTACCTGGGACGAGCTTGAGCGCGAACCTGGCGCCCAGGGTTTTTTTGAGATGTTGGAGCAACTGACAGAGGCCGCCGATTACGTCGAAGAGGACTATCGTCCTCAATTGATAGGGCGAGTCTGGAGAATGCTCGACGCCGTGTCCGAAGACGCGACATTGCGCGAGGAGCTGTTCCGCATGGCGATCAACCCGGATTCCTGTGCCGACGCCGGGGCGCAGTTGTTCAACGAAATGGGCATCAAGGTTTTGGTCCATGAAGCGTATCGGGCGAGCGATGCTACTCAGGTCGAGGCCAAGCTGCTGGCGCTGGCCAAGGGCAAGTCGCGGTTGGATCAGGTCAATGAAATTGCCCGCGCGACGATTCAGAATCGATTGCAGGCGGGTGAGACGTTTATCACCCTGGACGAGGACGGGGAGTTCTCGGGAAGCATCGATGAGGTGGAGGTCTACCTGGCGTTCCAGACCGGATTAGCGGAGCGTCTGGGTTTGCCATGGCAATCGCAAGGGATGTTGTTCAGAGGTGTTTCCGGCGTGGATGACGCTGCCATGGACCTGGCTTATCAATCGGTCCTGGAACTGGAAACCGGCGACGGATTGGTGGACCAAATCATTGGGCAGCGGTTTTGGCGGACCTATCTTAAAGGTCGGCACCCACACGCCTTTGAGCGCAATGCCTCGGTGTATCAGCAGAAAGCCGAGGCCCTGTTGGATCAGCAAGTCGCGGGCTCGCTTTCGCAAGCCGACTACGAACGAGGCATGAGTGAACTGGCCCATGAACGGAAGGCCTTGTTACGGCAACTGACATTAGATGCGATGGCAGGGCCTAGTTGATGTACGGCCTGGCCAGGTCATTCCACTGTGAATGAGTTGTCTGCACCCATTCGGTCACGATGTCAAATTTCAGCAGATCGTCTGCGGCGTCCGAGGGGCCTCTAAGGATATTGGTGCAGTTGAAGCAGGCGGGAAAGCCTCGACCCAGTTCTCGCTTGCTGCCGGCAATCTTTTGGGTGACGACAAGTATCTGCGACGGATCCGTCGCCCCGGTGATGTTCTGCTGGATATTCAGCGCGACGTTCGCGCCGATGCTTTCAGCATGCAGGCCGGGAAGTCCTGCGACCTTGGGAAGGTAGTTGTTGCCCGCACTGATGTGATTTTCGAGCCGCTGTTTGACCAAGGGATGCAACACCGGGGCTTCGTGTTCAATCCCCGTCAAGTTCGTCGGCGTTGGGTTTGATCCCGTGTAGAGTTTCATGGGGCGTTTGGCGTCCCTGAACGTTTCAATGAGCTTGTTTTCCAGGAAAGCTTCGTAACGGGTGATATCTCCAAACTGGAATATGCCCCCCGAGGTCAGGAAATCTTCCTCGGTGTTCTGAACGGGATCACGGGACACCCGAACCCCCTCGGACATAAGTTCCAATGAGTCGGGTAGTGGAATGTTGTAGAGGTCAGTCAAGTAACGGGTTTCGTCAGGGTTATTGCCAGGAATTTCAAAGCCAGCATGGGCACTCAGTATGTCTCTACTGGTTTTAGCGAATAACTCTGCCTCTGGATGTTTTTGGTAATGCTGTTCCCGCGCCTTGAGTTTTTTGGCATTTGAACCCTTGATCTGGTTCTCATCAAACGGGGCATCTCCGCCTTTCAAGATGTGCTGAGTGCGCCGGGTCATCTTGTCCATGAGCTGCTCTCCTTTTATCAGCCCCAGGTTGTCGCTATAGCGAACAGGGTTATTCCCCACCATCGCATACAAATTCAACCCATCCACCGGCCCCGCCGGGTCCGGGTTGATACAACGCATCATCCATGCTGCGTAATAACGAAACCCGTAGTAATAGAGCCCACTGGCATCGCGCTCCTTGCCGGAATAACGAACGGTCTTGTAACTGGCCTGCACTTGGGAATCCGCCGCCCACCACGCCGTGCCGCCGAAGGGGTAGTAACCTTCATGGCTGATGAGTTGCGCATCCTGGTCCAGTTCCATGACCAACGAGCCCAGATGATCTTCAAGGCAATAGCGCAGTTGGCCTTGTTCGATTTCAGCCGGCCGGCCTTTGACCCAATACAATCCGCGCACGTTGGAGGCAGGGCCTTGGAATGTGCAGACGTGCAGTTCTTCGCTGTCATCCAGGATGCGGATTTCCAGGCCAGGCAAATAACGCACGTCCCGCACATGGACGACGGATGCGGCCTGGGTGGTCTGCCGCTTGTGCATGCGAATGCCCTGAGCGTCGTAGCTGTAGTGTTCGGCGTCGTCCTCGGCGTTGTGACGGTGGACCTGGGTCACCTTCTGCAATTGATTGCGCCAGTTCCAGGTCAAGCGTTGTCTGGAGGAGGGCAGGCTCAGTTGATTGCCACCGGCATCGAAGTCCAGATTGTCGCCGGGAGCTGCGTCGCCCTTTTGCCATTGCCGGCAGCGGTTGCTTGACGGGTCCATGGTCAGGCGCAATGTGTGCGCCTGCCCCGGCGTGGCGCTGCTGTGGATCAGTTTCTCCAGATTGCCGCCGTGGTCATACTCGTAGCGTTGGGTGTACGGAGTTCGCAGGGTCAGGTCTGAGGGCGGGACGAGCCCCGGCAATTGCGGTTGCGTACCTGCCCCGGACATTTCCAGTCCCGTGGCCCTTTCCAGGCGATAGAGGCTGTCATACACAAAGGTCCGAACGCCTTCGCTGCGCTGGTTGGCGTGGTAACGCACGACATGGGTGTGATCGGTAATGGAGGTGACATTGCCGACGAGGTCGTAGAGGTAACTCAAGTGTTGGTGGATATCGCTGCCTTTCGTGGCCTTGAGCTCAATCAGATGTCCGCCGGCCGGGTCGTAGGCAAAGGTTGTCTTGCTGCCGTTACCGGCTGTATATGCTTGACGCTGGCCCTCGGCACTGTGTTGGAATTCATGAGCAATCAGCTCTTCAGTCGGGCTGCCGGCCCATTGCAAATGCACGCGCTTGGGTTGGCCGGCCACATCGAACTCGATGCTTTGCTTATGCCCCTTGGCGTCCGTCTGGTTCAGGGCTCCCCCCACGGCGTCGTAGCGCCAGCGTGTGTCGTAGCGGGCAGGCTCCAGCAAACGCTCGCGGCCTGCTTCATCGTCCGGCCAGTCGGGTAGCTCCAGCGTGTCCAGGAACCGTTGCCCTTGATCCAGCGGCAAGCCTGCCAGCGAAAAGTCGTCAACGGTGACCAGCCCGGCCGTGTCGTAGTGCTCCACCAATTGACCGCATCGATTGTGCAGGGCGTCTTCGGTCGAACGACTGGCGTAGCGCAGGCGGCCAACCGTGGCCCAGGCTTGGTCCGGGCCGCGCTCGCGGATCAGCGTGGGCCGCAATTGCGAGTCGTATTCGGTTTGCTGCTCGCTGCCACGGGCATCCCAGCTGTGCAGGCGCTGGCCGGCCAGGCCAGGCAGTTCGCAACGCAGCCCAGCATCGATGTTTTCAGTGCGCAGCGGTGTGCCCGACAGACTGTAAATGCTGTGGAGGTTGACGGTTTTCGTGCCGTGGAAGCGAGGGTCCCATTGGTCGACGATGCGTCCGGCGAGGTCATATGCCTGGGCCGTGACCAGCCGTTGGGTTTCGTCGCTGGTCGAACCGCGCAGGTGATCCACCCGCCGTACCGGCCCAGCCCAGCCGTTGAACACCGCCACGACCGGCGTCTTTCGATGAACCTGGGGGGTCATTGGGCTGGCCCCGGATCGGTATCGTTGTAATCGTGATCACACCGGTACCACGGATGGTAGACATGCCAAGCCTCGTGCCCCTTGGCATTGATGACCTTGACCAAGCGTCCGATCGGGTCATAGAACTGCTGGTCGTGATAGCCGTGCTCGCGCAGCGAGGCGTCCTTGATGTAGCGCCAGGCATCGGCGAAGTAGGGGCGATAGACACGGGTCACCAGCCCCTTGTTGTTGTACTCGACCCGTTCGCTGACGCGCCAGCGCGGGTCGGCCTCGTGCTGTATCGGTTTGTCATCGGGGCCCAACAGCAGCGTGCCGTTCTCGGCGACGGCGTAGGCGACGCCGGGCTCCACCAGTTGTTTGGTTTGCAAAGCGCGTCCGAATCCATCGACGGCGCTCAGGGCGATGCGGATTTGTTGCAAGGGGTCGTCCGGGTAGCGATCGGCGCTGAGCACGACACTGTGGGCCGGCTCTTGGGTGGTGGCCTGGATGAGCGCCCACAGCAGTTCTTCGCCGGCGGTGCGGGTTTTAAGCCGGGCCAGGCGCACCCGCGCCGAGGCTCGGATGTGGCCGCTGGGCAGCAGATATCGGGCATTGATCCATTCGTCGCGCTGCGCCGGCAGGACCAGCGACAAATCGAGCTCGCCCATCCAGCTCAGGTTGTCGATGCGCGCTGCGCTGGCGATATCACCCAGGGTGGCTTCGGGGTCCTCGATGGCGTGGCCGGGCGACAAATCATCGGGTGGCTCATAGCCATCGATGGGATAAAAACCTGCGGGGATGCCGTTCTCGGTCCCATGGAAACTGACGCCCAAGGGCACGCCGGAGGGACCATAAAGCGCCTCGCGCACGTTGTCGTTGGCGTCAATGATGCGGCAGGGCAACAGCGAGTGATAGTCGTACTCGACGTGGGTCGCGCAGCCGTCCGGCACAGTGACGGTGATGGGCATCAAGTGAAAAGAGTCGTATTCGGTGCTTGTCAGGCCATGACTCTGGGTTTCTTGCAACGCGCTGATATGGAAGAAGCCTGCGAGTGGCCGGTAGGTGGCGAAACCGACTTTCTTCGACCAGAGATTCCGGGCCTCGTCCTCTTCTGGGTCTTCAGGCAGGAACAGCCTCATCGGCTCGTAGCCGACCATTTCCAGTTGTTCACGGATATCGAACGGTTCGGGCACGACGTCGTAGGCCTCCAGCGCCTGCTTGTCGAACTCGGCCACTTCCAACGGACCGCGCAAGGCTTGGAACGGGGCATCACTCAAGTAGGTTTGCTCCTCGAGAGCGATCAGCACGCGGGCCGTGTTCCAGTGCTCGCTCTCGTGGTGTTCGAGGAAACACTCGTAGCTGACCTGCTGCGGGTTCAGCCCTGCGGGGAGTGAGCCTTTTGGCAATTGGAACCCATTGGTCCGAGCGCGCCAGGGCAGGCCCAGCCGTTGACGCGGCGGTCTTTCTTTCTCGAAAAAGTGCTTATAGGCGGCCAGGCTTTCGGTCAGGTGATACACCTGTTGCTGATCGTCGTGGGCGTCGCGCCACCAGATATCCTGGTCTTCGTCCCCGAAGGGTGGATCGTCCGCCGCGCTCAGGCGCCGCGCGTAGTGGACGACGAAGCCGTGCTCCAGCTGACCGTAGCGGTTCCAGCCGAGGTTGACGATGTGCTGGGTTTGGGGGTCGTTGATAAAACCATCGTATTGATGGCTGATCATTTCCAGTTCCAGTACCTGAAGGCTCTTCTGGCGGTCATGGGGGGAACGCAGTAAATAACGTCGCCGGGCCACTGTTTGGGGCTTGGTCATGTCGGGCGACTCGCCCTCGTGGGTCTCGCTGCGCAGTACGTGACCGCCCAGGGCGTAGGCCATGTCCCGAGCGGTGTCCGGGTCGGAAAAGATAACTTCGTCAGCCTTGTCCTGTTCGTGGAGCCGGGTCAGCAATGTGCGGCCCAGGGGCGGCGCGTCGGGGTCGGCGTCGAAACAGTCCTTCAGGGTTTGGTCGACGGTGCGACCGGTGTGGAACCAGGTCTTGACCAGCACCGGTGCGGTGAAACCGCTGTCGCGCTCAACCGAAGGCAACTCGCTGTCGAGCTGGTACAACCGGCCAAATCCCCGGAACTCTCGGTGATAGCCGTCGTAGTCGCCTTCGTAGTAGGTGAAGCGTTGGGTCAGGCAATTTCCAGTGATTTCGTCCTCCTGTTGTTGCCGGGCCACCAGTGGCAAAGCCATGGGCAGGTAGCAGTCCAGCGCTTCGCCCTTCGCCGCGCGCTGAGCTTTTTCGTCCAACCAGAACTGCGCGCTGCTGCGGTGGGCGAGGGTGCTGTTGCAGCCCATGTTGTTGTTGGTGGCGTTAAGCAGGTAGGGCCGCGCGGCGACAAAATCGTAGCGCCAATGGCGCGGTTTCATGTCCGCGCTGTGATGGGGAATACTCAGGAGCAGGCTGGCGCAGCCCAAACCTTGCAGATCGGCCAGGGTGACCTGGCAGAGGTTGTCGTAGCGCATGCCTTGCGGCCAGGGCACCCGCACGGGTGTCTGTTCAAGGCAATTGCCGCCATGGTTCAAGTAGATTTCGAAACAGTCGCTGCGCAGGTAGATCAGCGCCGGCGCGCCGGAACCGTCCAGGTCGGCGATCCGCACCCGTTCGGCGTTGAACTCGGTGTAGGTGAAGGGCAGCGCGCTCATCACAAAGCCCTTGCCGAAACGCCCATGGCCCAGGTTCGGCCAGCACTTGATTTCATTGGAGCGGATACGGCACAGCTCGCTGCTGTCGCTCCCCAGCATGTTGGCGAACAGCACCAGTTCGCTGCGTACATCGCTGAACAAGGGCAGGGTGCTGTCGGGTTCATGGGGAACGTCCACGCCGGCGGCGAACCCGTCCTGGCGCAGGTTGGCGTACAGCCGCACGCTTTTGGGGCCGACCATCGCCAGGGAGCGCAGGCCGTCGCCCGTCAGGTCGCCCAATTGCGCGGCGGGGTGCAGGAACTCCGTGGGGAAGCGCTTGAAGTCGGTGAGGGTCGACCAACTGCGGTCCGGGTTGAGCGTATAGAAGCCACTCATGCCGGGCTGGGCGATGACCCAATTGAGGCGGCCATCGCCGCATAGATCGGTCAGCACCTGCATCACCAGTGTGTTGTCGGCGGCGATTGGGCTGCTTGGCAGAAGGGTCCACGGGGCGTACTCGATTTTATCAGGATCGTCCCCCGGGGCGCGCTGGGGCTCGCGGTAATACCAGCCGTTGCTGTAGCGGCACAGGAAACCAGGAACGCCTTCGCCATAAAGGTCGACGCATTGATAACGGCGGCTGTCTTCCAGGGCCGGCATGGTCTCCAGGGCAAAAAAAGCTTCAGGTTCGTAGTTGGGTTTGAAGTCGGTGTACTGGAGTTCGATCGGCGGCGTGTATTCGACCCGATCCTCGGCGTCCCAATGCTGGTAATGAGCGGCGGTCAACAGACTGTAGCTACATTGAGTGTCGCTGTATTCGAGCAGTAGCCGTCGTACCAGCGCGGGTTCGTTTCCGTTTTCGGCTTCGGCGGGAAACTGGTGAAACATCAGCACTTGGTGGCAGAGGCGCCGCGTGCCCACTTCGAAGCCGTATCGGTACGCGTGGATCGGATCGCTACGGAGTCTCCAGACATCTTCGTCGGGGGCCGACCAAGTGGGTTTTTCCGCCAGTTCACAGGTGCGCTGGCCATAGTCGAACAGCAAGTGAAAGTGCCAGGGTAGGCTGGCCGGGTCTTCTTGTTCCATGCAGTACAAGGTTTCGCTGGCCGTGGCGTTGCCGTAGCACAACCGTCGTAGGTAACGCTGGGTGCTGTAGTCGTGGGGGCCGCCGGAAGGGCCGGGGTCGGCCTGGTACTCGTAGTAGATGTGTTCGCCCAGGGGGCTGACCTCTTCCAGCAACAGCCACTCGGCGATACGCGAGGGGACTTGCGGGTCGGCAATGCGCGAGTTCGGGCTTTTCCCATAGCAATACACGTGGCCGTTGCTGCCCTGAACTCGCCAAAACGGTGGGATGTTGAAGCTCGTACACAGTTCATAGATGTCGAAGGTGCTTTCGATTCTGGGGTAATAACGCACGACCTCAAAAATATCGTCGCGGACTTTGCGGCTGGTCTGTGCTTCAAGATCCGGCCAAAGATCCACCCCGTCCGGGCCGACCATGACGTCGTCTTGGCTGTAATGCGGGACGCCTTTGCTGGTCTTGCGCCGAATGCTGGGGATCGACAGTTGCATGCCGATGCCGAACATACCGTTGCCGCCCTGGCTGTTGTAATGCAGGGCCAGCGCCGGCGTCAGGTGACGGGCACTCGATATCGGCAGGGGCAACTCGAAGGAAGCGGCGCCCCGCGTGCCGACCGGGCCGAGGCTGTTGCCGAAGGTGGCGATTGACGCACTACCGGCGATTGTTGGCGTGATGATTTGAAGGGGGGCTTGTTCGGCCATTTGTCGTTCATCCCTTTGACCTTGGCCGGGGGCGATTCCCGGCCAGGATGAGGATGCCAAGGGAGAGCGGGGGTGTAACCTGTCAGATCTGACAGGTCGGTGGGTTTGCCCGATGAATGGTGTGCTCAATGACTTTGTGGGAGCGAGCCTGCTCGCGAAAGCGGCGGTACAGCCAACATCTTCACCAACTGACCCACCGCCATCGCGAGCAGGTTCGCTCCCACAGGGGGTTGTTGTGCGCCTATAAAAAAGGCCGATGAGCGTGTCGCTCACCGGCCTTCTTCAGCGCGAGAAAGTGCGTGTTACTGCACTTCCACCGCCAGGCTTTCGCTGATCTTCTGCTGCCAGATCGCCGGGCCTGTGATGTGTACCGACTCGCCTTTGCTGTCCACGGCGACAGTCACCGGCATGTCCTTGACCTCGAACTCGTAGATCGCTTCCATCCCCAGTTCGGCGAAGGCCAGGACTTGGGATTTCTTGATCGCCTGGGCCACCAGGTAAGCGGCACCGCCAACGGCCATCAGGTAGACGGCCTTGTTGTCCTTGATCGCTTCGATGGCGGTCGGGCCGCGCTCGGATTTGCCGATCATGCCCAGCAGGCCGGTTTGTTCGAGGATCTGGCGGGTGAACTTGTCCATCCGCGTGGCCGTGGTCGGGCCGGCCGGGCCAACCACTTCGTCGCCCACCGGATCGACCGGGCCGACGTAGTAGATGAAGCGACCCTTGAGGTCCACCGGCAGGGTTTCACCCTTGTTTAGCATCTCGACCATGCGCTTGTGCGCCGCATCGCGACCGGTGAGCATCTTGCCGTTGAGCAGCACGGTTTCGCCCGGTTTCCAGCTTTGCACGTCTTCCGGGGTCAGGGTGTCGAGGTTCACGCGACGTGCCGACGGGCCGGCTTCCCAGACGATTTCCGGGTAGGCGTCCAACGGTGGCGCTTCCAGCGAGGCCGGGCCAGTGCCGTCCAGCACGAAGTGGGCGTGGCGGGTGGCGGCGCAGTTGGGGATCATGCACACCGGCAGGGAGGCGGCGTGGGTCGGGTAGTCCATGATTTTCACGTCAAGCACGGTGGTCAGGCCGCCGAGGCCCTGGGCGCCGATGCCCAACTGGTTGACCTTCTCGAACAGCTCCAGGCGCATCTCTTCGATGCGGTTTTGCGGGCCGCGGGCCTTGAGCTCGTGGATGTCGATGGATTCCATCAACACTTCCTTGGCCATCACCGCGGCTTTCTCGGCGGTGCCGCCGATGCCGATGCCGAGCATGCCCGGTGGGCACCAGCCGGCCCCCATGGTCGGAACGGTCTTCAGGACCCAGTCGACAATGGAGTCGGACGGGTTGAGCATGGCCATCTTCGACTTGTTCTCGGAACCGCCGCCCTTGGCCGCCACGTCCACTTCCACGGTGTTGCCCGGAACGATGGAGTAGTGAATGACCGCCGGGGTGTTGTCCTTGGTGTTTTTGCGCGCGCCTGCCGGGTCGGCGAGGATCGATGCGCGCAGGACGTTTTCCGGCAGGTTGTAGGCGCGACGCACGCCCTCGTTGATCATGTCGTCCAGGCTCATGGTCGCGCCATCCCAACGCACGTCCATGCCCACGCGCACGAACACGGTCACGATGCCGGTGTCCTGGCAGATCGGCCGATGGCCGGTGGCGCACATACGCGAGTTGATCAGGATCTGCGCCATGGAGTCACGGGCCGCCGGCGATTCTTCGCGCAGGTAGGCCTCGTGCATCGCCTGGATGAAATCCACGGGGTGGTAATAGGAAATGAACTGCAGGGCGTCGGCAACGCTCTGAATCAGGTCGTCTTGCTTGATCACGGTCATGAGTCGCGCTCCTCTCTAAGACGGGAACATTCAATAAGGTGCCGCCCGCTTGGGTGCATCGGTCGACGGACGGCACCTCTTAAGGCACGCCGGGCATGCTGGCGCGACGCTAAAAAGGCGCGGCAGTATATCGCAGGCTGGGGGCCTGTGGGAGCGAGCTGCCTTTGTGGCGAGGGGATTTATCCCCGCTGGGCTGCGGAGCAGCCCCAAAATGACTGAAGGCGAACAACCTGACACACCGAGGTGACTGGTTTTCAGGGCTGCTCCGCAGCCCAGCGGGGATAAATCCCCTCGCCACAGGGGATATCGGCGGAGCCGGCAGATGCGTCAATCTGGGCCATTGCTTTGACGCCATTTTTCTGAGCCAGAATTGAATGGTCATTTGTCGAACACGCCACTAAAGTGGCGTCTGGCCTGTAGCGTAGGACAGCTCTATCAGTTCCTCTTTTCCATGGTGAGTCACCGATTGACCCATAACGCCATTCAACGTCTTTTGCTCAAACGCTTCGCCCTGGCCGCCACGACTTATGCGCTGGCACTGGTGTTGCTGTGGTTGGCGTTTTTCAGTGGCCATTACCTCGACTCGTTGCGTGGCGCCATCATCGGCACGCTGTTGGTGGTGCTGTGCCAGGCTGGTTTGTTCGCGCTGTTCATCACCGATCGCAACCTGCGCTTCGCCGACCCCAGCCTGACGGAAATACAGGTCTGGATCGGCCTGGGCTGGCAGACCTGGATGATGGCGCACCTGGACCAGGCCCGCGGCGTGTTCCTGGTGTTTTATGTGCTGATCCTCTTGTTCGGGCTGTTCCACCTGACGCGGCGGGCCTTTGTGCGCTGCGCCACGCTGGTGTTCATCAGCTTTACCGGCATCACGCTGTGGGACGGTTACTTCTTTCGGCTGCCCGATCCGACGCTGGCCGGTCTGCAGGTGTCCGTGCTGTTCATCGTGCTGGTGTGGCTGGTGTTGTATGCCCGCTATGTCCAGACCTCACGCCAACGCATGCGCCAGCGCCGGTTTGCCTTGCAGGCGCACCAGGATACCCTGCGCGGCATGATGCGCCAGCTCGAAGACCTGGTCGCCACCGACGAACTGACCGGGCTGTTCAATCGCCGGCATTTCCTGCGCCTGGCGAGCCGCGAACTCAATACCCTCAGGCCCGGCGTCGCCCATGGCCTGGCCTTGATCGACCTGGACCATTTCAAGCGCATCAACGATTTGCACGGCCATGCGGCAGGCGACCAGGTGCTCCAGGCGTTTGCCGGTGTCGCCACGGCGTGCCTGCGTGAAGGCGACGTATTGGCCCGCTACGGTGGCGAAGAATTCGTAATGTTGCTGCCCGCCTGCGACCCCGCGCGCCTGACGGCCTGTTGCGAGCGCTTGCGGCTGGCGTTCACCCAAGTGGAATTGACCGACCTGCGGGTGGGCACTCTCAGCCTGTCTGTGGGCATGACGATGCTGGAAATGGGCGATGACCTGGACAGCGCCTTGCAGCGCGCCGACCAGGCCTTGTACCGTGCCAAGCGAGACGGCCGCAACCGTTGTGCCGCCGCCTGGGAGAACGTCGATGCCTGAGTTGAAAGTCGCCGGCCGGCAATGGTCGGTGGCGGCGGGCAGTAACCTGCTGGATGCGTTGAACCAGGCAGGCGTGGCCGTGCCCTACAGTTGCCGCGCCGGCAGTTGCCATGCGTGCCTGGTGCAATGCCTGAGCGGCGACGTGCGCGACAGTCGCCCCGATGCCCTGGCCCCGGCGCAGCGTGATCAAGGCTGGCGACTGGCGTGCCAATGCCAGGTGGTGGAGGACGTGCAAATCCACACCTTCGACCCACAACGCGACGGCCAAGCCGCCAAAGTGGCGGCGGTGGATTGGCTGGGCTCCGACGTGCTGCGCCTGCGCATTACCCCGGAGCGACCGCTGCGCTATCGCGCCGGACAACACCTGGTGCTGTGGGCTGGTGACGTCGCCCGGCCATATTCCCTGGCGAGCCTGCCCGAGGAAGACCGCTTCCTGGAGTTTCACCTCGATTGCCGCGCGCCCGGGCAATTCATCGACGCGGCGCGACAATTGAACAGTGGTGACCCGATCCGTCTCGGGGAACTGCGCGGCGGCGCGTTGCACTACGACCCCGACTGGCATGAAAAACCGCTGTGGCTGCTGGCCTCCGGCACGGGCTTGGGGCCGCTGTTCGGCATCTTGCGCGAAGCGTTGCGCCAACAGCATCGGGGCGCGATCCGGTTGGTTCATGTGGCCCGCGATGCCGCCGGGCATTATCTGGACAAACCCCTGGCGGCACTGGCGGCCAAGCATCCGAACCTGAGCATCGAGCTGTTGACCGCAGCCGAGGCGCCAGCGACGCTCGCACAGCTGCGCCTGGCGTCGCGCCAGACCCAGGCGTTGGTTTGCGGCCATCCGGATTGGGTCGAGGCGTTTGCCAAGCGCTTGTACCTGGCGGGGTTGCCGAGGAATCAATTGTTGGCGGATGTGTTTGTTACCCGTGACAATGGCGGCGTCTGACCGATCGCCATCGCGAGCAAGCTCGCTCCCACATAGGATTTGCGGCGCACACAGAACCCCTGTGGGAGCGAGCCTGAACTGGTCAAGTAATCTTGGACACCGATTAAGGTTCACGCCGCCAACCTTTCCTTCGCGACCGGCGACCGGTAGTCGTTGTAGCTGTGAGGCCTGCTGATGTTGTAGCGCGAGACATAGCGCTGCACGTCTGCCCGGGCCTCATGTTCCAGTTTGTAGCCCGTTTCAGGAACCCACTCTGATTTCAAACTACCAAAGAAACGCTCCATGGGGGCGTTGTCCCAGCACTCGCCTTTACGGCTCATACTTTGCCTAAACCCGTGTTTCACAAGCTCGTTTCGGAATTTATGACTGGTGTACTGACAACCTTGGTCTGAATGAAACAACACATCCTGGGGGTGGCCGCGTAGCTCAACCGCCATGCGTAGCGCTTCGCAGGTCAGGTTGGCATCAGAAATCATCGAGAACGACCAACCCACGATCCTCCGAGCGTACAGATCCAGAACGGCGGCGAAGTACATCCACCGCTTGCCGACCTTGATGTAAGTCACGTCGCCACACCACACCTGGTTAACCGCCGTTACATCAAATTTTCGCTTGAGCACGTGCGGCGCCACCAATGCCTCAACGCCCGGCGACTTGTACTTATGGCGCCTGCGCTGACGACTAGCGATGCCAGCTTCGCGCATCAAACTGCGAGCCATATAACGTCCGATACGATGCCCTTTGGCTTTTAGCTCCTTGGACAAAGTACGTGCGCCGGCCGACTCTCTGGACGCCCTGTGGTGCCTGACCAGCGCGGCTTTGAGCTTGTCCCGTTCAGGATTTGCTCTGCCTTGGCGCTGGCGCCAGGCGTAGAAACTACTGCGGTTGATCCCAAACGCCCGGCAACACCTTTTAACGCCGTATTGCTCGTCCAGCTCATCGATCAGCGTGAATGATCTTTGGCGTCCAAAAGCAGGAGAGCACTGGCCTTTTTTAGGATTTCAATGTCCAGGTCTTTCTCCCTGAGTAGGGCTTTGAGCCTCTGGATTTCTCGCTGATCAGCGGTAATCGCCTTGGCCCCTACCGGGGTCGAACCCAGGCGTTCTTTTTGCACTTGATCGACCCAGCGGCGCAGAGCAGTGGGGCCGATATCTAGGCTGGCACAGACCTCGGTAACCGGCTGGCCTTCATCCAGCACCATGCTGGCAGCCTTGAGCTTGAACTCACTCGAATAAGATTTACGCATATCCAAACACCTCAGATTTGGGCGCTATCATAGCGCCCGATTGAAGTGTCCAAAATCATTAGGCCAGTTCAGCCTGCTCGCGATAGCGCCCGTCCAGACACCCAACGTCCAAAGGCAAAAACAAAAAGCCCCGCCATTCACATGGCGGGGCTTTTTGTGTTCAGCGACCGATCATCAAACCATCGGGTCGCCAACGTGCAGGATCTTCATCCCGTTGGTGCCGCCGGTGGTGTGGTAGCTGTCACCCTTGGTCAGGATGACCCAGTCGCCTTTTTCCACGACGCCGCGTTTGGTCAGTTCGTCGATGGCTTTCTGGCTGACTTCGTGCGGCTCCAGCGAAGCCGGGTCGAACGGAATGGTGTACACGCCACGGAACATCGCGGCGCGCGCCTGGGCTTCGCGGTGCGGGGTGAAGGCGTAGATCGGCACCGAGGAGCGGATGCGCGACATGATCAGCGGCGTGTAGCCACTCTCGGTGAGGGCGATGATCGCCTTGACGCCCGGGAAGTGGTTGGCCGTGTACATGGTCGCCAGGGCGATGCTTTCGTCGCAGCGGGTGAATTCCTTGCCGATGCGGTGGCTGGAGGTCTTGCCGGTCGGGTGCTTCTCTGCGCCAATGCAGATACGCGCCATGGCCTGCACCGCTTCGAGCGGGTAGAGGCCGGCGGCGCTTTCGGCCGACAGCATCACCGCGTCGGTGTAGTCCAGCACGGCGTTGGCTACGTCGGACACTTCGGCGCGGGTCGGCATCGGGTTCTGGATCATCGACTCCATCATCTGGGTCGCGACGATCACCGCTTTGTTGTGGCGGCGTGCGTGCAGGATGATCTTTTTCTGGATGCCCACCAGTTCGGCGTCGCCGATCTCCACGCCCAGGTCGCCACGGGCCACCATCACGGCGTCGGACGCCTTGATCAGGCCGTCAAGCGTCTCGTCGTCGGCCACGGCTTCGGCGCGTTCGATCTTGGCCACCAGCCAGGCGGTGCCGCCGGCTTCGTCGCGCAGTTGACGGGCGTATTCCATGTCTGCTGCGTCACGGGGGAAGGACACGGCGAGATAGTCGACTTCCATTTCCGCGGCCAGCTTGATGTCGGCCTTGTCTTTATCGGTCAGGGCCGGTGCCGTCAGGCCGCCGCCGCGACGGTTGATGCCTTTGTGGTCCGACAGCGGGCCACCGATGGTCACGACGCAGTTCAGTTCAGTGGCGGTGGCGGTTTCGACGCGCATCACCACGCGACCGTCGTCGAGCAGCAGTTCGTCGCCCACGCCGCAATCCTTGACCAGGTCCGGGTAGTCGATGCCGACTACCTGCTGGTTGCCTTCGGTCAGCGGGTGGCTGGTGGAGAAGGTGAATTTGTCACCGATCTTCAGCTCGATGCGCTTGTTGGCGAATTTGGCGATACGGATCTTCGGGCCTTGCAAGTCGCCCAGCAGGGCAACGAAACGGCCGTGCTTGGCGGCCAGGTCACGCACCAGCTTGGCGCGAGCCTTGTGCTCGTCGGGGGTGCCGTGGGAGAAGTTCAGACGGGCAACGTCCAGGCCAGCCAGAATCAGCTGTTCGAGAACTTCCGGCGAGTTACTGGCCGGGCCAAGGGTAGCGACGATTTTGGTGCGACGGACGGACATGCAAGACTCCTCAAGTTCAAGCGCCAGCGAAGGCTACTATGGTCTTTGGGTGTAGTCATTGTTCATATGCACTACTTATTCGTTTCTTTTTCGAAATGAACATTCCTGAAAATTTTTGCGCCTTTAACTGCTTAAGCCGAACATCGCTCTTGTGGCGAGGGAGCTTGCTCCCGCTCGGTTGCGTAGCGACCGCAAAAATCCGGGGCTGCTCTGCAGCCCAGCGGGAGCAAGCTCCCTCGCCACACACGTGTTCACCGTGGAGGTTTTTCGTGCTGAAGATTTTCCCCGCCAGGTCGATACAGAGCTCAAGACAGGAGAACCTCCCCATGCGATTCGTGCTTTTTATTGCCCTGGCCCTGAATATCACGGGCTGCACCCGTTGGTCGATGAACCACCACATGAACCTGGCCTACAAGGCCTATGAGCGGGGCAACTGCGAGCAGGTGATGCTCGAGCTGTCCAAAGTCGACCGCGCCAGCCGTGCCCGTCGCTACATGCAGCCGGAAGTCTCGATGATGCGCGGCCAGTGCCTGGAGCGGCAGAAGCTCTACGTCGACGCGGCGCAAACCTACCAGTTCATCCTCACCCAATACCCCAACAGCGAGTACGCCTACCGCGCCCGCGCACGGCTCGAAACCCTGCAGAGCCTGGGTCATTACCCCACCCGCAGCGCCTCGGCGATCCGTCCCACGTCGTTCTGAATTTGATTTATTCGAAACCCTTCCGCGAGCCAGTTGTCGACCGATGACTGGTATCGAATCCGGCTGGCTGATGCTCGCGCTTGGACTATAGTTGTACAAAACGTGGCTAGAGCCAGAACTCTAATTTCGAAGCGTCACCTGTCACCGGTAGCATTTGGCCGGCCAGAGGGTGTCTGGCATCGGAGTCGGGGAGAGCGGGCAGGGATGAGCCCGTTCCGAAGCACTGGATTGGCCGGGTTATCGGCTACTCAAAAAGTGATACAAGACATGTACAAAGAGCGGCAGATTGCACGACATCAGCTGGCGTATTTCCTTGAGGTGTTCAACGGCATAAACGGCAAACCCATTGGTTTTTTGGGCAACGTTTCGGAAAACGGCCTGATGCTCATCAGCCATTTGCCCTTGATGATCGGTGCGGATTTCGACCTGCGCCTGAAACTGCCCGCCGAGGAAGGACCGCAGCAGCAGATCCGTTTGAAAGCCCATTGCCTGTGGTGCCGCGAGGACGTGACACCGCAACATTTCGACGCGGGCTTCAGCCTGCAGTGGGCACCGCCTGAATACGGACAACTGGTGAGCGCATTGCGGCAGTACTTCAGCTTCTATCAGCTACCAGAATCGGCGTGAGCCCTACCGCGTTGCGATAACCCCGTGGCGAGGGAGCTTGCTCCCGCTGGGGTGCGTAGCAGCCCCCTGGTTATCAACTGACACACCGCATGGGACGCTTCGCGTCCAGCGGGAGCAAGCTCCCTCGCCACGGGGACTTCATCGCCCGATGTATCGCGTTGCTATCAGCGCAGCACCTTCGCCTCGCCATCCAACAACTTCTCCAGCAACAACACCCCCATCTCGCCCATCTGATGAATCGCCAACGCCAGGTTGCGCGGGGCGCCTTCCAGTTCTTCCGATAAATCCAGAATCAGCGTGCTCACCGAGCAGAAGGTTTCGTAGCTGTGTACCAGCAAGCCTTCCGGGTCGGCATCGGGGGCGACGATGAAACAGTCCAGTTGTCGTTGGTTTTTGGCTGGTTGGGTGGGGTTGGGTTTCAGGTAGTGGTCGAGGGCTTTTTTCGCGGCTTTGTCGAGCTTTTGCTCGTCGACGGTTTTACGGGGAGCGGGTTTTGGGGGATTGGGGGTTGGTTTGATCATGAACGTTTTTCCGTAATTAAGGCTGCCACCCGTTTCGCGACTAAACGAGGGGTGGCGGCTGGACGCAGGTTAGTCGACCGGTGGAAAAACGAAGCCCGGCGCGCCCAAGGGCGCCCTGCGAACAGCCACCATCAAGTGCGGGACTTTGGCCCGACTGGATGACGCTTGTGCACACGCGTTTTTCATAGCCGAGCGACTATCCGCTCCCGTCGAGATCACGATAGAGCTGGAATACGGCGACAGTTTTTTAGCGGGTGCTCCGGATGCCCAGGTCTGTCTTAAATACGTGCGGGGGAGTGAGTCCGAGAACCTGGTGTTTGATCCGCCGTTGGGAGAACTTTTGGTAATGGAGCGGGGGAGCAGTCCGTTGAGGTGGACTGTTTCAACCAACACGGTGCGAGACTATTCGTTTGCGTTGCAATTCTTGATGCCCTTGTTCAGAGAGATTTCCCCGTCTCCCCCAGTTTCTGGCACTGTCTTGCGTAAGATCTGACGTTATGTTCGATCACTTCCATTGGCTTTGGGCAACGGCTACCGGGACAGTGCTTTGTTTTTTATGACGACTGAATCGTCTGTTGCCTACAAATCCCCACCCTTCTTCCACCCCAGATACAACGTCACCAGCTCGGCCCCCAACTCCCCGGGCCGAGCTTGCAACACCGCCATCCCATGGGCACTCAACCGCTCATGCAACGTCGCCCGCGCACTCAAATATTCCACCGTCCCGCAATAAGCCAGCGCGTCAGACACGGTGTGCACCGGCGCTTGGCGCAGGCGGTCGAGGGCTTCTTCGCGCAGGCTTGCCACCAGCACGCGATGGCGTTGGCCCAGGCGTTTGACGGCGGCCAGCAGTTCTTCATCGTCCTCGTCCCGCAGGTTGGTCACCAGCACTACCAGAGCCCGGCGTTTCTGCCGGGCGAGCAGTTGGGTGACGGCGGCCTGGTAGTCGGCGGGGTGTTGGCTGCTGTCCAGGTCGTAGACGCTGTTGAGCAACACGTTGAGTTGATCTGTGCCCTTGACCGGGGCGAGGTAGCGCGGCTGTTCGCTGGCGAAGGTGCTCAGGCCCACCGCATCGCCCTGGCGCAGGGCGGTGTAGCTGAGCAGCAGGCAGGCGTTGAGGGCGTGATCGAAATGCGACAGCTCGCCGTCCTGGCTGCGCATGCGCCGGCCGCAGTCGAGCATGAAGATGATTTGCTGATCGCGTTCGTCTTCGTATTCCCGGGCGATGGGCGTGCGGTGGCGGGCGGTGGCTTTCCAGTCGATCTGGCGCAGGCTGTCGCCTTCGCGGAATTCGCGCAATTGATGAAATTCCTGGCCTTGGCCGCGCCGCTGCCGCTGGCGGATGCCGAGCTGGCTGAGCCAGTTGTCCACCGCCAGCAGTTCGCCGTCGTACAGACGGGCGAAGTCCGGGTAGACGCGGGTGCTGTCGAGCGCGTCGATCAGGCGTTTGTCGCTCCACAGGCCCATTGGGCTGGGCAGGTTGATTTCGCAATGTTCGAAGGTGAAGTGCCCGCGCTTGAGCGGGCGGACGCGGTAGCCGAGCTGGGTGAGCTGGCCGGGTTGTAGTTGTGCTGAAACAGGCAGTTGTTCGAAGTCCAGGCCATTGGGCACGTGATCGAAAATCTCGATTTCCAATGGCTGGGGCAGGTCGTGGCGGATGCCCAGGCGCACTTCGCTCCATCGGCCCAGGGCCAGGCTGCCGGGCAAATGGCGTTGGACTCCGGGCGAGGGCAGGCGGCGGACGCGCACCGCGTCGAGTATCGACAGGGCCAGCAGCGCCAACAGCAAGCCCCAGTGGATCGACAGCAATGTCGAGGGCACCGCGATGCCCAGCGCGCGCAATGCACCCAGCACAATGCCGACGGTCAGCAGGATCGCGAGCCAGGCGAGCAGCAGGCGGGAGGGTTTCATGGTCGCGACTTTCCCGTGGCGAGGGAGCTTGCTCCCGCTGGGCTGCGAAGCGGCCCCCTGGATTTGACTGACACACCGCAAGGGGAGGCTGCGCCTCCAGCGGGAGCAAGCTCCCTCGCCACGCAGAGCACTTCGGTCCGAGAGAAATTCACAACCTTGGCGCCGACACTTGATCGAGCAACTGCCCCAGCACCTGGTCCACCGAAAGCCCTTCGATGTCCAGCTCCGGCGCCAGCCGTACGCGGTGGCGCAGCACGGCCAGGGCGCAGCCCTTGATGTCGTCCGGCACCACGAATTCGCCGCCGCGCAACATCGCGCGCGCGCGGGCGCAACGCACCAGGGCAATCGAAGCCCGAGGCCCGGCCCCCAGGGTCAGGCCCGGCCAGGTGCGGGTGGCGCGGGCCAGGCGCACGGCGTAGTCGAGCACCTGGTCGTCCATCGGCAGCTCGCTGGCGATGCGTTGCAGCGCTTGCACGTCCTTGGCTTGCAACACCGTGCGCAACGGCTGAACGTCGAGCATGTCGGCGCGGGTCGAGCGGCTGACCTGGCGCACCATGTTCAATTCCTGATCGGCGTCGGGGTAGTCCATGCGCACCTTGAGCATGAAACGGTCGAGCTCGGCCTCCGGCAACGGGTAGGTGCCTTCCTGTTCGATCGGGTTCTGGGTCGCGAGCACCATGAATGGCTGGGCGATCGGCAGCGCGCGGCCTTCGAGGGTGACCTGGCGCTCCTGCATGGCTTCGAGCAACGCCGCCTGGGTCTTGGCCGGTGCGCGGTTGATTTCGTCGGCGAGCAGCAGGTGGGTGAACACCGGCCCCTTGCGCAACTTGAACTGCTCGCTCTGCAAGTCGTACACCGCATGTCCGGTGACGTCGCTGGGCATCAAGTCCGGGGTGAACTGGATACGCGCGAACTCCCCGCCAAAACAGCGGGCCAGGGCGCGCACCAGCAACGTCTTGCCCAGCCCGGGAACGCCTTCGAGCAGGACATGACCGCCGGCGATCAGCGCCGTGAGCACATCATCGATCACGGCTGCCTGGCCGACCACGGCCTTATGCAGCTCGGTGCGGATCGCCTGGGCCAGTTGACTGGCGCGCTGGCGTTGCTGGGCGGCGTGGGCCTGGCTGTCTGAGGGCTCGTTCTGTTCAGTCGTCAATTCTGGCGTTCTCCTAACGGTTTATAAGGCATTCCTAAGGGTTTGCAAAAGGCCGACCTGACGGCAGAAGTCGGCGCTGGACAGGCGTCGTTTCGGCCGGGGGCTGAGGGCCTGGCTGATGGTTCGCGTGGGTTGGCGCGTCAGACGTGCTAGCACTTGCCATTGTTCGGCGACCACCAGTTGTTCGAAACCCGGATGAAGCTGGCGCGCCCGGCGCAGCACGTCCTGTTGCAGGCTGTGCAACAGGTGTTGCTGGCCGTTGTGGCGCAACTGGAAGGCGGCGCTGGCTTGCAGGTGTTCTTGCAGTTGGCGTCGCGCCTTGGGCGCCGGTTGTTGCAGCGGGCCATGGCGCACCGCCGACCGCCACAGCCAAAGGGCGATCAAGGCCAGCAGCGCCACGATGGCCTGAGGGAAGTAGCGCAGCAGCAGGGTCAGCAGGTTGTCGTGGTCGGTATTGAACAGCAGCGTGACGTCGGTATCGGCGCTCAGGTACCAGAGCAGCCAGGCGTTGTCGTACTGGTCGATCTGGTCGTTCTTCCACAGCTCGGCGTCGGTCAGCACGGTGATCGTGCCCAGACCGTGGTTCAGCTGCATCAGGTGAGTCGCCGCCGCGCTGTTGGCCCAGGCCTGGGCGAGGTTCAGCGGGTCTTCGAGGTGAAAGTCGGTGTCGAAGCCGATGTAGGCCGGCGCCTCTTCGTCTTCCAGGTACAGTTTGGTCAATTCGGGGTAGGGATCCTTGA
Source organism: Pseudomonas sp. E102 (assembly GCF_052660185.1). Lineage (NCBI taxonomy): Bacteria > Pseudomonadati > Pseudomonadota > Gammaproteobacteria > Pseudomonadales > Pseudomonadaceae > Pseudomonas > Pseudomonas sp. E102. The sequence goes on along the minus strand of NZ_CP084025.1, from coordinate 3,638,608 downwards.
TCAGCTCCGGCTCCGGTGCCTTGAGGTCCTTGCTCAAAAGTTGGCGCAGGCGCACGCGGTCCAGCAGCAGGTCGCCGCTGCTGTTCGTGCTGTCGTCCCACAAGGCCTCGGCGACGAACAGCAGGCGCCCGCCGGCGCGGGTCCAGTTCATCAACTGGTCGACGTCCCGTGGCGTCATGTTGCTGCGTTCGCCCAACAGCAACAGGCTGCGTTGGTGCGGTTCGAGCGTGGGCAGCACGTCCAGGCTGTTGGCGTGTTCAACATTGATGCCTTGCTGGCGCAAGAATCGTTCGGCGGCCAGGTACGGGTTGGCCTGGGCTTCGGGGGAGGGGCCGTGCTCGATGGTTTCCTGATAGGGCACGGCCTTGAGGTACAGGTACACCGCCAACGCACAGGTCAACGCGGCACCGACTGCGCCGATCACCCACCCCGTGCGCTGGCTCATCGGGACGCTCCGGGGCCGAACAATTCGCGCCAGCCATTGCACAACTGCTGTTGCAGATGGGCGGGCGGAGGGCGGTGTCCATAGGCAATGTTCTGCCAATGCAGGGTCAGGTGCCTGCTGAAGGCCATCAGCGGTTCGTGCTGGAGCTGTTCAACCCGTTGCAACACCTGGCCTTCGGTGTCGGCCGGCTTGAGGGGCATGTTGAACTCATGGTGCAAGCGGCTGAGCAGCGCTCGGTACAACAGGCCCAACGCCTCGCGTGGCGCGTCGGACCACAACTGCTCGGCGCTGGCCGCGACATCGTTCGGCAAGCTCTCTTCGCGGATATCCAGGCCAAACATGCGTGCCGGCGCGGGGCGCTCCGCCGGCAGGCGTTTCGTTGGCCGGTAGTTGGCGAGCGCCTTGAGCCGTTCACGATAGTGCCAGGCCAGCCAGACGATCGCGCCCACCAGCGTGGCCCAGAGCAGCGCCTGGATCAGCGCAGCGATCGTTTCGAAGCGTTTGGCGCTCCAGTTGAGCATCGATTTCAGCCAGCCGGGGGCTTCATCGGTTTCGGCCGATTCGGTGGCTTCTTTGCCGAATCGATAGCGCGTCACGGTTTCCGGATTCTTGAAAGGGGGTGCGTCGAGGATCGCCTTGATGCGCTCGCGGGAGGCTTGGCTGGTGACGGGTTGGTTGAGCAGGCGAGGGCTCTGGGGTGCGTTGCTGTTGTCATCGGCCCATGCGGGTGGCGCCAGCGGCAGGAGGGTCAGGGCGAGCAGCGCCAGGGCAGGCGCTACGGTGCCCAGGCGTTGGCGCAGGCGGCGGAACACCAGCTCGATGTCCCAGGCTTCCAGCAGGGTGCGTCGATTCAGGTAGAGGCTGAAGCCGCAGGCGACGTAGATCGGCTCCCAGACAATCAATAGCAGCGGATAGAGGACATTGAGCAGGTGTTCGAGCCACAGCCAATCGTGTTCGGCGACGGCGATCAGGGTTTGCCAGTCCCATTCCAGTTCGACTTGTTGCGGCACGAATAGATAGAACAAGGCCATCAGGCCGAACCACAAGACGGTCTCCAGGTGCACGCCGAGGATGGTCAACCATTGCGCGGCGCCGCCGTTGCGTTGCAGCAGCACGCGCAAACGCTGCTCTCGTGCCTCGCCGGCGAGCCCTTCGAGTTGAACGACGGGCATCAGGAAGCTGCGGCTCAGGCTCAGCCGGCGCCAGGTCAGGCTGGCCAGCAATTGTGGCTTGAGCAGCGTCGGCCATTGGCGCAAGGCCTGTTTCAATGTCGGCGTCTCGCCAAACAGGGCCTTGGACAAGATGTACAGGGGCAGGCGTTCGAAGGCCGGTTTCAGCCACCAGAATATAAACACCACCAAGGAGGGCGAGTCCCACAGCAACAAGGTCAGTAGCGCATACACCGGCAGTGTGACGATGGCCCAGCTGGCCATCAGCAACCGCCGGTGCTGCTGGGTCATCAGTACGCCGAGGTCCATGGCTTCCCAGGTGGTGCGTGGGCGGATCGCTACCGTGACGTCACTCAGGCGCATGCTGGCCTCGCCCGGCGAACAGCAGGTAACCGATCACCAGCAGCCACAGTAGCGCGCCGATGATGTATTTGGTGGAGGGTGTCGCGGCGCTGGAGGACCAATAGGCCTCGACGAACGCTGCAATGAGCAGGAAGAGGATCACCCCGGCGATGATCAGCACGCTTTTGCCGGCGGCCAGTCGCAAGGCTTCGCCCCGCGTGAGGCGTCCCGGCGCAATCAGCGCCCAGCCCAGTTGCAGGCCCGCGGCACCGGCCAGGGTGATGGCAGTCAACTCGAAAGCGCCATGGCCAATGACGAACGACCAGAACGTTGCGCCCGAGCCGATCTGGGTCAGGTGCCCGGCCACCGCGCCAATGGTCAGGCCATTGAAGAACAGGAAGAACGCGCTGCCCAGGCCGAACAGCAAACCACTGGCGAATGTCTGAAAGGCAATCCCGATGTTGTGCATGATGTAGTAGCCGAACATCACCCAATCCTCGCTGGCGGCCCGCTCGATCGAGCGCCCCAGGTGCCCCGCCGCCGGGTCGTACATGCCGCGGATCTGGCTGACTTCCTCGACGCTCAGCAGGCTGTAGACCAGCTCGGGGAACAGGTACACCAGCAAGCCGACGCCGACGAGGCTGCCGATGAACATCAGGCCGGCCACCAGTACGAATCGCCATTGTTCGCGCACCAGGCGGGGGAAGCCGGCCAGGATAAAAGTCGACAGGCCGGTCGAGGGGTGGCTGCGGTCCCGGTAAAGTTGCTGGTGTCCGCGCAGCGCCAGTTGCTGCAAGGTATCCACCAGCAAGCTGCTGTAGCCCCGGGCCTGGGCCAGCGCCAGGTGTTGGCAGAGCTGTCGATAGGCGTGGGGAAAGTCGCTGCTCTGGGGGACATTGCGGCGGCGCTCCAGTTGGTCGAGCAGGCGGGACAGGTGTTCCCATTCCCCTTGGTGGCGGCTTTCGAACAGGCTTTGCTTCATGTCGGCCCCAACAGGCCGCGGGCGATGCCATTGAGTTCAGCCACGGCCCCGGTGGGGTGCACCTTCAATGGCGCGGCCAGGATTGCCGCCAGTTCGGTGACCCTGGCGTCAGACAATTGTGCCTGGCGCTCGGCAAAACCCAGCACGGCGCGTTGTTCCACCAGGGCCAGGGCAAAGGGCGGGCGTAGCGGCCGGGCCATTGGCAGTTCGGGACGCTTGACCGGTTGCTCGCGATAAACCACCAGCGTGCCAGCGGCCAGGTCGCCCAAGCGCTTGAAGGTCGGGTGTTGCAGGCAGCAGAGCGCTCCAAAGGTGTAGCCGAACGGCAGCATGTCGACGAAGCGCAGCAGGTTGCGGATCAACGAGGCAGACCAGCCGATCGGCCGACCATCATCCTGCACCACGCGCAACCCCATGATCTGCTTGCCGGGGGAGCGGCCCTGGTTCAGCACCTCGAACAACACCATGTACCACCAGCTGACGATGAACAGCAGGATCGAGCCCAGGCCGATCCCCAGTTCGCCGAAGAACGCCAGGACGACAAAGAACAGGCCGAGCACCAGCCCGCGTATCACCAGGTCGATGGCGAAGGCCAGCGCACGAGGCATCAGCCCCGCCGGGCGCAGTGGCAGGTCGATGCCTTCGGGCGTTTCGACCTGGTAACGCGTGTCCAGTGGCGGCGGCAGCGGCGCGTTCCTTTGCAGTGCTGGTTTCTCGAGCATGGGCAACCTGTGATGGCCGTTCGAACGTTCGATCTCGGCGCAGATGCTAGGGTCTGTATGAATGTGTTCGCGCGAAGGCCAGACAAGGCGAAACGGGGCGAGGAAGTGGAATGTACTGGAGTACATGAGCATTCCGGCCCCGTTTCAACGCAGTATGGGCGAGTGCGGATACATTTCGTACAGAGCCTATCAGTCTTCGGGCGGGCGCACGATATGGCCGTGTATGTCATTTCATGGCCTGCAACAGGATTAAAGGCGCGAAGGCTGGCGGGCGCAGGGTACGAACGCCTAGACTTCGCCAGTCCTCAGCCCAGGAACACCCCGTGACTTCCATCTTCTGGTACGACTACGAAACCACCGGCATCAACCCACGGTGCGACCGCCCCTTGCAGGTGGCGGGAATACGTACCGATTTCGACCTCAACGAAATCGCCGAGCCGGTGAACCTGTATTGCCGGCCCAGCGATGACATCCTGCCCCACCCGGCGGCCTGCGCCATCACCGGCATTACGCCCGCGTGCCTGGCGGAAAAGGGCTTGAGCGAAGCCGACTTCATGACACGCGTCCATGCGCAATTGGCTGCGCCTGGGACCTGTGGTGCCGGCTACAACACCTTGCGCTTCGACGACGAAATGACTCGCTACAGCCTGTATCGCAATTTCTTCGATCCGTACGCTCGGGAATGGCAGGGCGGCAATAGCCGCTGGGACCTCATCGACCTGGTGCGCGCCGCCTATGCGCTGCGCCCCGAGGGCATCGTCTGGCCGCAGGAGGATGGCCGCGTCACCCTCAAGCTCGAACGCCTGACGGCCGCCAACGGCATCGATCATGGCCAGGCCCATGACGCGCTGTCGGACGTGCGTGCGACCATCGCCCTGGCCCGGTTGATCCGCGAAAAACAGCCCCGGCTCTACGACTGGTTGTTCCAGTTGCGCGGCAAGCAGAAGGTGATGGACCAGATCCGCCTGTTGCAGCCGATGGTGCATATATCCGGGCGCTTCTCGGCGGCGCGAAACTACATTGGCGTGGTGCTGCCGCTGGCCTGGCACCCGAAGAACCGCAACGCCTTGATCGTCTGTGACTTACACCTGGACCCCCAGGGCTTGCTTGACCATGACGCGCAGCTTTTGCGCCAGCGGTTGTATACCCGCCGCGAAGACTTGCTCGACGGTGAGCTGCCGGTCCCCCTTAAACTCATCCACATCAACAAATGCCCGGTGGTTGCGCCGCTGGCTGTCTTGCGCGCCGAGGACCAACTACGGCTGCAGCTGGACATGGAGGGCGTGCACCAGCGGGCGCTGCGGCTAAGTGACGCACAACACGTCTGGCAAGACAAACTCCAGGCTATTTACGGGCAAGAAGACTTTACTGCCAGCGAAGATCCCGAGCAGCAATTATATGCAGGGTTTCTCGGTGATCGTGATCGCCGTTTATGTGAACAAGTTCGCATGGCGGATCCGTCTGATTTGGCCCAACAGCAGTGGCCATTCGACGATGAACGCCTGCCGGAATTATTGTTTCGATATCGTGCGCGCAACTTTCCGGAGACCTTGGATCCAGCGGAACAACAGCGTTGGACACTTTTTTGCCAGCAACGCCTGTCTTTGCCTGAATGGGGCGCGCCGAATACGCTGAGCAATTTTGATGAGGCGATGACAGAATGGATGGACCTATCTTCGCCGTTGCAGCGCGATGTGCTGATGCAATGGCAGGGCTACAGCCAACAATTGCGCAAACGTTTTAGCCTCTAAACTGCCACGCAGCTATTGAAAGCCAGGGTAAAAACCCAGGCATAAAAAAACGCCAGCAAATCGCTGGCGTTTCTGCTTGCAGGCTCCACCTCTTAACGCGCGGTGCCGCTGGCGAGGCTTAGCCCAGCAGGGTTGCCCAGCCTTCTACCACGTCACCGCCCCACTTGGCTTTCCACTCTTTCAACGTCTTGTGGTTGCCACCTTTTGTTTCGATGACTTCGCCATTGTGCGGGTTTTTGTATTGCTTAACTTTACGAGCACGTTTGGTGCCGGTCGTTTTTACCGCGCCGCGGGGTGCTTTACCCGACTTGGCTTCTGGATCCAGCAGGGCAATGATATCGCGCAGGGACTTGGAATATTCGCCCATCAGCGTGCGCAGTTTGCCTTCGAATTCCAATTCTTTTTGCAGTTTGTCGTCTTTGGAGAGGTCGGCCAGACGTTGTTGCAATTCTTCAATAGCTTGTTTTGTGGCGTTGTATTCGGTGATCAGAGACATGGGGACTACCTTATGTAGGACGCTGGTGACAAGGAGACAGTGAAGCAATAGTAATCAGACAGTTTCATCAAGTAAACATTTAAGCCGTGTTTATTTAGTTAAATAGTGCGGGTGCCATGGAAATGGGCATCGCAAATAAATACTCGATGCTGTCTTCATATCCGTTCACACAATTGCGGCGCAGCCACAGGCCACGTCGCGCGCAGCCTCGGTGGTCCCGGACGGGCAGGGTGTGCGATCGATACTGCAGTTTTGCTACGCAATGGCTAGAATGGCCGCCTTTTTGCGAAGTTCTGGAGTTCCCCTCATGCGCACTTTTCGGCTGGTGATCGCTTGCCCGGACCGCGTCGGTATCGTTGCTAAAGTCAGTAACTTTCTGGCGTCCCATAATGGCTGGATCACTGAAGCGAGCCATCACTCGGACAACCAAAGTGGCTGGTTCTTCATGCGTCACGAGATCCGCGCCGACTCGCTGCCCTTTGGCCTCGAAGCCTTTCGCGAGGCGTTCGCCCCGATTGCTGAAGAGTTCTCGATGGATTGGCGTATCACCGACACCGCGCAGAAAAAGCGCGTGGTGCTGATGGCCAGCCGCGAGTCTCATTGCCTGGCTGACTTGCTGCACCGCTGGCACAGCGATGAGCTGGATTGCGACATCGCGTGCGTCATTTCCAACCATGACGACTTGCGCAGCATGGTGGAGTGGCACGGCATTCCTTATTACCACGTCCCCGTCAATCCGCAGGACAAGCAGCCGGCGTTCGCTGAAGTCTCGCGGCTGGTCAAGCAGCATGACGCTGAAGTGGTGGTGCTGGCCCGCTACATGCAAATCCTGCCGCCATCGCTGTGCAGCGAATACGCGCACAAGGTCATCAATATCCACCACAGCTTCCTGCCGTCTTTCGTCGGCGCGAAGCCGTACCACCAGGCATCGATGCGCGGCGTGAAACTGATCGGCGCAACGTGCCACTACGTGACCGAAGAGCTGGACGCCGGCCCGATCATCGAGCAGGACGTGGTGCGTGTCAGCCACAGCGACAGCATTGAAGACATGGTGCGATTCGGTCGCGACGTGGAGAAGATGGTGCTGGCGCGCGGCTTGCGTTATCACCTGGAAGACCGCGTGTTGGTACACGGCAACAAGACCGTCGTATTCTGATCCAACGCAGAACCCGGTGAGGGAGCAAGCTCCCTCGCCACGATTAGCCTTGAGAGGGCATGGACCATGACCGATCCCTTGGACAAAGCCACCGCCAAAGCTCCGCCAACCGTGGGCGAGGGCTGCCTGAGCCGCTACGATCCCGACGCGTTGAGCCCCGAGGACGGCACTGAGTTTCCCGACGCCGCGAAGCTCTGGGACGAGCTGAACGACAAGCCTCAGGGCGACTCCGAACCCAATCAATAAAGGGTCAGGCCTGCCTGAGCCTGATCAGCTTCTTGATCAATGGTCGCCCGACCATCAGGAAAAACACTGGCCCTCCGGCCAGCAGATAGAAGTAATAGGTCACCGCTCGCCAGATCAGAATCGCCGCCGCCGCGGTGGATTTTCCTACCATGGGCGCCAGTAGCGCCGCCGAGGTCAACTCCGCCGCTCCGGCGCCGCCCGGCAGCAGGCTGAACTGCCCCGCGCTCAGAGAGAGCATTTGGATCAGGAAACTCCACGCCCATTGCAAATCCGCCCCCAGCCCTTTCAATGCCAGATAAAGCACGCTGTAGCGCAGCGCCCAGTGCAGGCAGGTCAAGCCGAACACTTGGAAAAGTGTCATTCGGGGCAACTTCAACGTATCGGTGAACGCCGCCAGGAAATTGAGGATCTTGCGTCCCCAACGCCGGCGAGTGCTGGTTTTCACCCGTAGGTGGCGCAGCACTCGGGCACCCAGCAGAATCAGCCGGCGATGGTAGCGCGCGACCAGGGCGCAGCAGGCCAGGCCGCCGAACATCGAAATCGCGCTCAACGCCAGCATCCATTCCATGCGCTGGCTGAGGTTCTGGAACAGCGCGTAGAACAGGATGCCCAGCAAGGCACACAGGAAAAACAGCAGATCGCTCAACTGATCCATCGCGAATACGGCGCTGCCATGGGCCGGGCGCACGCCGTTGCGCGCCAGCAGGGCCATCAGCGTCAAGGGGCCGCCGCTGCCGCCGGGCGTCGCGCACATGGCGAACTCGGTGGACATCACCACGCCCATGCTTTTGACCGCGCCGATGCGCCCACGGTGCTCGCCCAGCAGCAAACGCAGGCGCATCGAGTTCAGCGCCCAGCACAGCACAATCATGCCGAGCATGACCAACAGCAGCGACAACGGAAAGCGCTGCACCCGCGACCACATTTCCCCACCGCCCACCAGCATCGGCACCACAAGCGCGATGAGCAGGGCGGCGACCAGCCAGATCAATCGCTTCATGCGGCGTTACTGACCCGCAGGCCCTGGGTTGCCAGCCAGCCGGCCTTGGTCATCGGCACACGTCCGTCCTCAAGCAGGCGCTGCAGGGTGCGTAGCCAATAATCCCGGGAAAAACCGTGGCGCATGTCCACCGGGTGCAGCCCCAGGCGAATCACAGGTGCCTGGCGCCAGCGCTGTTCGCGCTGGTCGCTGATGATTTTCGACAGGCCCCGGCGCCAGGCGCTGCGCGCGCTCCAGACCAGGCCCGGCGCATCGATCTGGGTGAACTCGGGCAAACGGTAAAGGTGTTGGGTATCGCTGGTGTAACTCAGAGGCAGCTGGCGCAAGGCTTGCCGGGTGCCTTCGCTCATCAGCCAGGCGGGCGCGACGAAACCTTGGAGCGGCCATTGGTACCGCTGGAAGATTTCGATACCGGCTCGTAGGCGAGCGAGGGCGGCCTCTTCGGACAATCCATAGAACTCGCCTTCGTGGGTGTAGACCCGCCGCATGAAAAAGTCCTTGGGATGAAGGGCGGGCGGGCCGTCGTCGCAATGGTAGTAACCGTGCAAGACCAATTCATCGCCGCGCTCGACCCGGCCGTCCAGCAAGCGCCTGAAGCCGGGGTGATCGTCCAGCGCATTGGCATGATGGAAATCCGGCACCACCAGCCAAGTCATCGGCACCTGGCCAAGGGCGTCGACGGCTTCAACGAAGGGCTGGTAGTCGGGCCAGGTCTGGGGCGCGACGTCATGGAGCACCAACAGCAGGCTGGGAGTGGGATTCATTGCCATCGACGTCGCCTCAACCATTGGCCAGCAGCGGCATCTCTGCGCCGAGCACACTGTAGTAATGGCCCAACAGGCTATTGACCACCGTGTCCCAGGCGTAATGACGCTCTACGTGTCGCCGAGCCCTGGCGCCACGTTGCTCGCAACCTTCGGCGAACAGCTGTCGAACGGCATTGGCCATGGCCTGCGGATTGTCAGGTGTGCACAGCAGACCGCAGTCCTCCTGGACGATTTCGCTGAACGCGCCGGCGGCGACCGCTACCACCGGGATGCCGCTGGCCATCGCTTCGAGGATCACCAGGCCAAAGGTTTCCTGGTCGCCAGCATGTAGCAACGCGTCGGCGCTGGCCATCAGCCGGGCGACCTGGGGCGCCGGGCAGAATTCGTCGATGACGGTGACATTGTCCGGCACCAGGGCGGGCATCGAAGAACCGACCAACAACAAGTGGTAGCGCTCGCCCAGGCGTTTCATGCACTTGAGCAGCACCGGCAGGTTTTTTTCCTTGGAGCCGCGACCGGCGAAGATCAGCAATCGCGCGTCTTCGGCGATGCCCAGCTCCGCCCGCAATTCGGGGTCGCGGGCGGCGGGGTTGAAGGTCTGGAGGTCTACCCCCAAGGGCTGTACATAGACGTTCTTGACACCCAGCCCGGTCAGTTTGTCGGCCATGACCTGGCTGGGGGCCAGGACTCGGTCGAAGTTGCCGTACAACTTGCTGACGTAGGCCTCGATGTTGGGCGTGAACCAGCTTCCCATGCGGTTGCTGACCAGCAGCGGCAAGTCTGAATGATAAAAACCGATGACAGGCACATCGAGCTGGCGCCGGGCATCGAGGGCCGCCCAGGCGGTGAGATAGGGATCGCCTACTTCAATGAGATCAGGCTGCAAGTCGCGCAGGACATTACGCCAGGGCGCCAGGCGAAGCGGGAAGCGATAACCCTTGCCAAAGGGGAGCGGAGGGGCTGGAACTTTATAGATTCCGTCCTGCTCACTCAGGTGAGCGCCAGGAATCAAGAGGCTATGGCGGATACCGGGCCGATTGCCCAGGCGCCGGTGCTTGGCATCCAGATAAGTGCGCACGCCACCGCTGGCGGGGGCGTAGAACATGGTTATGTCCGCTATATGCACGATGAACGTCCCTCCGGTCTGTGTTCTCCTGTGTTGACCTTTAGTAAGAATAGATGTTCGGTTGGGGTTGTGAGGGCGGGTTGTCAGCGGAGTATTGCTGGGTTTGACAGGGCCTCATCGCGAGCAAGCTCGCTGCCACATGGGACCTGTGCGTACCACAACCCTGTGCGAGCTTGCTCGCGATAGGGCCCGCCCTGATTCGCAGCTATTATTCCTGCTGCCAACGCCCTAATGCCCAGGCATGCTCTTATATAAACGCGCAAAATGGCGTCATATCGCAAACACCACGGGTGACGAAATGCCTGACTCATCGCAACTGATCATCGGGGCCGACCTTGCCGGCCAACCTGTCGCCCAGGCCATGCGCCTGGCGAACCGCCATGGACTGGTGGCGGGTGCCACCGGCACGGGCAAGACCGTTACTCTACAGCGCCTGGCCGAGATGTTCAGCGATGCCGGCGTGGCCGTCTTCGCGGCAGACATCAAGGGCGACTTGTGCGGCCTCGGTGCTGCCGGCGCTCCCCAGGGCAAGATCGCCGAGCGTATCGCCGGCATGCCTTGGCTTGGCCACAAGCCCCAGGCTTATCCGGTGACGCTGTGGGACATTCACGGCCAATCGGGTCATCCGCTGCGCACTACCTTGAGTGAAATGGGCCCGTTGTTGCTCGGCAGCCTTTTGGAACTGACGGACAGCCAGCAATCGGCGTTGTACGCGGCGTTCAAGGTCGCTGATCGGGAAGGCCTGTTGCTGCTGGACCTCAAGGACTTGAAGGCGCTGCTCAACCACCTCAAGGACAACCCCGAATTGCTAGGGGACGATGCCGCCTTGATGACCACGGGTTCCAGCCAGGCGCTGATGCGACGCTTGTCCACGCTGGAACAGCAAGGGGCCGACGCCTTGTTCGGTGAGCCGGCGTTGCAGTTGGAGGACATTCTGCAACCGGCCAGCGATGGTCGCGGCCGTATTCATCTGCTGGACGCCAGCCGCCTGGTCCATGAAGCGCCGAAGGTCTACGCGACATTCCTGCTGTGGCTGCTGGCCGAGCTGTTCGAGCAACTGCCCGAGCGCGGCGACGCGGACAAACCCTTGCTCGCGCTGTTCTTCGACGAGGCGCACCTGTTGTTTGCCGGCACGCCCAAGGCGCTGCAGGATCGCTTGGAACAAGTGGTGCGACTGATCCGCTCCAAGGGCGTCGGGGTGTATTTCGTGACCCAGTCGCCGGGGGATCTGCCGGACGATGTGCTGGCACAGTTGGGATTGCGCATCCAGCACGGCCTGAGGGCTTTTACCGCCAAGGAACAGAAGTCCTTGCGGGCGGTGGCGGAGGGTTTCCGACCGAACCCGCAATTCGATGCCTTGGCGGTACTCACCGAACTGGGCATCGGTGAAGCCCTGGTCGGCACTCTGCAAGAAAAAGGCACGCCGGAAATCGTCCAGCGCGTGCTGGTGGCGCCGCCGCAGTCGCGTATCGGGCCGCTGAGCGAGGCCGAGCGGGCCGGGTTGATTGCCAGTTCACCGTTGCAGGGACGTTACGACAAGCCTATTGATCGCGAGTCGGCCTATGAAGTGCTGATGGGCCGCAAGGGGCTGGAACCGCAAGCCGAAGCGACACCGGGCAAGCCCACCGCTGAAGAGCCAAGCTTTACCGAAAAGGCCGGGGAGTTCCTTGGCACCGCGGCGGGCCAGGCCTTGAAATCAGCGATGCGCCAGGCGGCCAATCAACTGGGTCGGCAGTTGGTGCGGGGGTTGATGGGGTCGTTGTTGGGTGGCAGTAAGCGGCGGTAGTCGAGACCGAGTCGCGCCCATCGCGAGCAGGCTCGCTCCCACAGTAGGTTTCTGCCAGATACAAAATTTGTGTTCGCCTAGATCCCCTGTGGGAGCGAGCTTGCTCGCGATAGCTATCTAACAGGCGCCGGAAATCTCAATCCTTGGGCCGCGCATGCGCCGCCAACCGCTCCAGCGCCGCCTTCAGGTTAGGGTCGCTGATGCCCTCGGCGGTGGCCTGGATGGTCGCGGCCGCGTCGGTGGACAGGTCCAGGGTATGTCCCTTGGCGCCGGCCTGTACGGTCGGCGGCTGGACCTTGAACAGGATTCGCGTCAGGTTGGCGAATTCATCGAATGCCTGCAATTGACGCAGCAGGCGCTTCTGTTGGTAGCGCAGGCGCGTGGCCCAATGGCCGTCAGTGACGATCAGCAACAAGCTGCCTTCGCGCCAGGAGGCTACGTGGCAATGCTCACGCGCGGCGGGCTGCAACTGGCTGTCCACCAGCCGTTGCAGATGACCGAGGCGCCTGGCGTGGCCGAAAATGGCTTTCAGCGGCTTGGCTTCGCGCAGCAGAACGGCGGGCGCCTTGGCTGGAAGAGGGCGGAAGGCCATGGTTGAATACCGCAAAATGACAGAGGCGCCATGGTAGCAGAAGCACCGGTCGCCCCGCCGCCCTGTCGCCCAGCGGCTTTTATCCCACATAATCAATAAGTAACTTATGCGCTTTGTGGGTTGAAGTTCGCGCAAAAGCCCTTATTTTAGGGAGGCCCCGTCACAGCGCTGTGCCAGCATCGTGGAATAACGCCACTTTCCTCACCATCGTTTCCGGGTAGAATGCTCGTTCGCATGCGGCCATGAGGGCTGCACGGGCGACTCACGGGGCCGCCCTCCATCCCTTTAGTGTGGAAGATCCTGCCGATATGTTTGCGCCTTTGTTAAAGAAACTTTTTGGAAGCAAGAATGAGCGTGAAGTCAAGCGCATGCTCAAGACGGTACAGATCGTCAATGCCTTCGAAGAGCAAATGGTGGCCCTTTCGGACGATCAGTTACGCGCCAAGACCGCCGAATTCAAGGACCGCATCGCCAAGGGTGAGACCCTTGACCAGATCCTGCCCGAAGCCTTTGCGGTCTGCCGCGAAGCCGGCAAGCGGGTCATGGGCATGCGTCACTTCGACGTCCAGTTGATCGGCGGCATGACCTTGCACGAAGGCAAGATCGCCGAAATGCGTACCGGTGAGGGCAAGACCCTCGTGGCGACCCTGGCGGTGTATCTCAATGCATTGTCCGGCAAGGGCGTACACGTGGTCACGGTCAACGATTACCTGGCCCGCCGCGACGCCAACTGGATGCGCCCGCTCTACGAGTTCCTCGGCCTGACCGTCGGCGTCGTCACGCCGTTCCAGCCGCCGGAAGAGAAACGCGCCGCCTACGCCTCGGACATCACCTACGGCACCAACAACGAATTCGGCTTCGATTACCTGCGCGACAACATGGCGTTCAGCATGGAAGAAAAATTCCAGCGTGAACTCAACTTTGCCGTCATCGACGAAGTCGACTCCATCCTCATCGACGAAGCCCGTACCCCGCTGATCATTTCCGGTCAGGCCGAGGACAGCTCCAAGCTGTACATCGAGATCAACAAGTTGATCCCGCAGCTCAAGCTGCACGTGGAAGAAGTCGAGGGCGAAGTCACTCAGGCCGGTCACTACACCGTCGACGAGAAGACCCGCCAGGTCGAGCTCAACGAATCCGGCCACCAGTTCATCGAAGAGATGCTGACCCGCGTCGGCCTGCTGGCAGAAGGCGAAAGCCTGTACTCGGCCCATAACCTGGGCCTGCTGACCCACGTCTATGCCGGCTTGCGTGCCCACAAGCTTTTCCACCGCAATGTCGAATATATCGTGCAGGACGGCCAGGTCGTGCTGGTGGACGAGCACACCGGCCGCACCATGCCGGGCCGTCGCCTGTCCGAAGGCCTGCACCAGGCCATCGAGGCCAAGGAAGGTCTGAACATCCAGGCCGAGAGCCAGACCCTGGCCTCCACCACCTTCCAGAACTACTTCCGCCTGTACAACAAGCTGTCCGGCATGACCGGTACCGCTGACACCGAAGCGTTCGAGTTCCACCAGATCTACGGCCTGCAAGTGGTGGTGATTCCGCCGAACAAGCCGCTGGCGCGCAAAGACTACAACGACCTGGTGTTCCTGACCGCCGAAGAGAAATACGCGGCGATCATCAATGACATCAAGGAAGGCATGGCCCAGGGCCGTCCTATCCTGGTGGGTACCGCCACCATCGAGACCTCCGAGCACATGTCCAACCTGCTCACCAAGGAAGGCATCGAGCACAAGGTCCTGAACGCCAAGTTCCACGAGAAGGAAGCCGAGATCATCGCCCAGGCCGGTCGCCCGGGTGCGTTGACCATCGCCACTAACATGGCCGGCCGTGGTACCGACATCCTGCTGGGCGGCAACTGGGAAGTGGAAGTCGCTTCCCTGGAAAACCCGACCCCCGAGCAGATCGCGCAGATCAAGGCCGACTGGCAGAAGCGTCACCAGCAAGTGCTCGAATCCGGCGGCTTGCAGGTGATCGCTTCCGAGCGTCACGAATCCCGCCGTATCGACAACCAGCTGCGTGGCCGTGCCGGTCGCCAGGGTGACGCAGGCTCCAGCCGCTTCTACCTGTCGTTGGAAGACAGCCTGATGCGCATCTTCGCCTCTGACCGGGTGAAGAACTTCATGAAGGCCCTGGGCATGCAGCCAGGCGAGGCGATCGAGCACCGCATGGTGACCAACGCCATCGAAAAGGCCCAGCGCAAGGTCGAAGGCCGCAACTTCGATATCCGCAAGCAATTGCTGGAGTTCGACGACGTCAACAACGAGCAGCGTAAAGTGATCTATCACATGCGCAACAGCTTGTTGGCCGCCGACGACATTGGCGAAACCATCGCCGATTTCCGTCGTGAAGTACTCGACGCGACCATCAGCGCCCACATCCCGCCGCAATCGTTGCCGGAACAGTGGGACGTCGCTGGGTTGGAAGCCTCCCTGCGCAGCGATTTTGGCGTGTCGTTGCCGATCCAGCAGTGGCTCGACGAAGACGACCACCTGTACGAGGAAACCCTGCGCGAGAAGCTGCTGGCCGAACTGATCGCCGCGTACAACGAAAAAGAAGACCAGGCCGGCGCCGAGGCGCTGCGTTCCTTCGAGAAGCAGATCGTGCTGCGCGTGCTGGACGACCTGTGGAAAGACCACTTGTCGACCATGGATCACCTGCGCCACGGTATTCACTTGCGCGGCTACGCCCAGAAGAACCCGAAGCAGGAATACAAGCGCGAGTCCTTCACGCTGTTCTCCGAGCTGCTGGATTCCATTAAGCGCGACTCGATTCGTGTGCTGTCCCACGTTCAGGTTCGCCGCGAAGACCCGGTTGAAGAAGAAGCTCGCCTGCGCCAGGAAGCCGAAGCCTTGGCTGCCCGCATGCAGTTCGAACACGCCGAAGCGCCAGGGCTGGAAGTGGCCCAGGCGATGGAAGAAGGTGTCGACGTGGATGTTGCACTGGCCACCGCGCCGGTGCGCAACGAGCAGAAGCTGGGCCGTAACGAGCTGTGCTATTGCGGCTCGGGCAAGAAATACAAGCATTGCCACGGGCAGATTCAATAATCCCGTTTCAACGCTGAACGACCCGCGCCGCGACAGGTAACCCCTGTCGCGGCGTTTTGCCATTTGATTCGCCGTTTCGATGAAGACGGCGTCGATTTATCTATTAAGGAGCGCATTCATGGCTGTTGGTCTTGGTCCGTTGCCAACGTTGCACCCGGTTGCCGGTTTTGAACTCGGTATCGCCTCGGCGGGCATCAAGCGCCCCGGGCGCAAGGATGTGGTGGTGATGCGTTGCGCCGAGGGTTCGACGGTCGCGGGCGTGTTTACCCTCAATGCGTTCTGCGCCGCGCCGGTGATCCTGGCCAAGCAACGCGTGCAGGGACCGGTGCGTTACCTGCTGACCAACACCGGTAACGCCAATGCCGGCACCGGCGCGCCAGGCCTGGCCGCCGCCGAGCGCACCTGCGCCAAGCTGGCTGAACTGACGGGCGTCGACGCCAACCAGGTACTGCCTTACTCCACCGGTGTAATCGGCGAACCACTGCCGGTCGAGAAAATCGAAGGCGCGTTGCAAGCCGCCCTTGATGACCTCTCGGAAAACAACTGGGCCGCCGCCGCCACCGGCATCATGACCACTGACACCCTGCCCAAGGGCGCGAGCCGCCAGTTCCAGCACGACGGCGTCACCGTCACGGTCACCGGCATCAGCAAAGGCGCCGGCATGATCCGCCCGAACATGGCGACCATGCTCGGCTACATCGCCACCGACGCCAAGGTTTCGCGCCAGGTGCTGCAAGACCTGATGCTCGACGGCGCCAACAAGTCGTTCAACCGCATCACCATCGACGGCGACACGTCTACGAATGACTGCTGCATGCTGATCGCCACTGGCAAGGCCAACCTGCCGCAGATCACCGAGGCCAGCGGCCCGCTGTTCATGGCCCTCAAGCAGGCGGTGTTCGAAGTGTGCATGGAAGTGGCCCAGGCCATCGTCCGTGACGGCGAAGGCGCGACCAAGTTCGTGACCGTGCAGGTCAACGGCGGGGGCAATCACCAGGAATGTCTGGACGTCGGCTACACCGTGGCGCACTCGCCACTGATCAAGACCGCATTGTTCGCCTCCGACCCGAACTGGGGCCGTATCCTCGCCGCTGTCGGCCGTGCCGGCGTGCCTGAGCTGGACGTGAGCAAGATCGACGTGTTCCTTGGCGAAGTGTGCATCGCCAGCCAGGGCGCCCGCGCCGCAACCTACACCGAAGCCCAGGGCGCGGCCGTGATGCAGCAGGAAGAGATCACTATCCGCATCGAGCTGGGACGGGGTGATTGCAGCGAAACCATCTGGACCACTGACCTGTCCCACGAGTACGTAAAGATCAACGCTGAGTATCGGACTTAAGACCGAGGCGCTCCTATCGCGAGCAAGCTCGCCCCCACAGGGCAACAGTGTCGTTCGTGTGGGAGCGAGCTTGCTCGCGATGGGCCGGAACCGACTCCATCAACGCTGAGGAATAGCGCGGTGAAACGAATCCACGTAGCGGCGGCGGTCATTCGCGATGCCGCCAGCAGAATCCTGATCGCCCGGCGGGCCGATACCCAGCACCAAGGTGGCCTGTGGGAGTTTCCTGGCGGCAAGGTCGAGGCGGATGAATCCGTCGAGACCGCCCTGGCCCGGGAGCTTCATGAAGAATTGGGCATCGTTGTCGGCGCCGCTCGGCCGCTGATCAAGGTGCGTCATGACTACCCGGACAAGCAGGTGTTGCTGGACGTCTGGGAAGTCTCGGCGTTCAGTGGCGAGCCCCACGGTGCCGAAGGCCAGCCGTTGGCCTGGGTGACGGCCCGTGAGTTGACGAATTATGAATTTCCGGCGGCCAATCAGCCGATCGTCGCGGCGGCCCGTTTGCCGGGCGAGTACCTGATTACGCCCGAAGGCCTCGAAACGCCGGCGTTGCTGCGCGGCTTGCAGAAGGCGATCGGGGGTGGGATCAAGCTGGTCCAACTGCGCGCGCCCAACGGCTACGATCCGCAATACCGTGATCTGGCGGTGGACGCGGTGGGGCTGTGTGCCGGCAAGGCCCAGCTGATGCTCAAGGGGCCGTTCGAATGGCTGGGGGATTTCCCGTCGGCCGGCTGGCACATTACCGCCGCACAACTGCACAAGCATGCGGCGGCCGGTCGACCGTTCGGCAAGGATCGCTGGCTGGCAGCCTCGTGCCATAACGCAGAAGAGCTGTCCCTGGCGCAGCAGATGGATGTGGATTTCGTGACGCTCTCGCCGGTGCAGCCGACCCAGACCCATCCCGATGCCAAGCCGCTGGGATGGGACGAAGCGGCGCGGTTGATCGAGGGCTTCGACAGGCCGGTCTACCTGTTGGGCGGAGTAGGGCCGGATGAGCGGCAAAAGGCATGGGACGCCGGGGCCCAGGGCGTGGCGGGGATTCGGGCGTTTTGGCCTGAGGCGTGAGAGTGTGCAACAACTGACGCCATCGCGAGCAAGCTCGCTCCCACATTGGATTTTAGGCGGTCACAAAACCCCTGTGGGAGCGAGCTTGCTCGCGATGGCGGACTGACAGATCAGCCCCCAGGCTTGGCCGCCGCCTCCCAAAGTACCTCAGCCACCCCTTGGCGCCGGGCAATGACCCGCGCGGCCACGAACAACAGATCCGACAATCGATTGATGTAGGCCAGCCCCGGCCCGGCCAGCGGCTCCACTGCGTTCAATTGCTGGCAACGACGCTCGGCGCTGCGGGCCATGCTTCGGCAGACGTGGGCTTGGGCGATCAGCGTCGAGCCGCCGGGTAGGATGAAGTTCTCCAGCGGACCCAATTCCTCGTTCCATCTGTCAATCGCCGCTTCCAGCCGTTCGACTTCCGCCACGTTAAGCGCTTGATAGGCGGGCATCGCCAATTCACCGCCTAGGTCGAACAAGCGGTGCTGACATGGCGCCAACACCGTGATGACGTCTTCCAGCGCGGGATGCCGGGCCGTTTCCTCGGCCAGACCGGACAGCAACAGGCCCAACTGGCTGTTCAACGTATCCACTTCGCCGATCGCCTCGACCCGCGGGTGGTCCTTCGCCACGCGGCGACCATCCCCCAGCCCGGTTTCACCTTTGTCACCGGTGCGGGTGTAAATCTTCGACAGGCGAAAACCCATTGTTCAGCGCTCCACTTGCTTGTGTTCCTGGGCCACGATCGAAGTGCCCGCCAGCGGCAGGCGCAGGGTGAAGCAAGTGCCCTGGCCTGGCGCGGATTGCACTTCCATCTGGCCCTTGTGGTTGTTGGTGATGATGAAATACGAGACCGACAGCCCGAGGCCCGTGCCCTGGCCGATTTCCTTGGTGGTAAAGAACGGTTCGAAGGTGCGTTTGCGCACGTTCTCGCTCATGCCGATGCCATTGTCCTCGACCTGGATTTCCGCCCACGGTGGATTCAGCCGGGTACGCAGGATAATACGGCCGGGCTCGCCGTCGTCCTGGCGCTGATGGATGGCCTGGGCAGCGTTTTTCAGCAGGTTGAGCAGCACCTGCTCCAGTTCGTTGGCGGTGCCGGGCACCGGCCCCAGGTTCGGGTCGAACTGACGGATGATGGCCTGGCCCTTGAAGTCGAAACCGATCGCCAGGTCGAAATCGTTGCCGGCAATCTCGACGGCTTGGTCGATCAAAGCGGGCAAGTCGCAGGGGGCCATCTGCCGGGTGCTGCGTCGACTGAAGCTGAGCATGTGGGTGACGATCTTCGCGGCCCGGGCACCGGCCTGCTGGATGCCGTCGAGCAGTTGCGGGATTTCCCGGCTCTCCAGGTAACGGTAGATCACCGGCAACTCGATGCCCAACTGCTCGGCCTGTTCGAGGTTCTTCGGCAGTTCCGCCGACAGGCGTCGGCGGATGTTCTGCACGTTGTGCAGGATCGCTCCGAGCGGATTATTGATCTCATGGGCCATGCCCGCCGCGAGGCCACCGACCGAGAGCATCTTCTCCGATTGCACCATCATTTCTTCCAGCGACAAGCGCTGGGTAATGTCATCGATACGGATCACCACGCCCCGCCCGGCACCGCCCATCAACGGATAGAACGTGAGGGCGTAATGCCGGGCTTCGTCGTCCTTGGTCCAGGTGACACGCTCGATCTTGGCCACGGTGTGCTGCTCTACCGTCTGCTTGAGCTGTGGCAGATAGGGCTTGAGCGGTTCGAAGGCGAGGAAGATCGGCTGGTTCAGCGCTTCGTCCAATCGTGTGCCTGAGAGCGCGCTGGCTTCCTGGTTCCATTGGGTGACGTAGAGCTGTTCGTCGAGGGCGATCAGCGCCGACGGCATGGAGTCGATGATGCTGTTGAGGTAGTTCTGGAAGCCGGTGAGTTTTTTCTCGATCTTGCTGCGCACCTGGACTTCCAGTTCCAGCTTGCGGTTGGTGTGGCGGGTTTCCTCCGCCAGCCCCTGGGCTTGGTCATAGGCGGCCTGGGAATCGTCACGGGCTCGCTTGAGTTGCTGTTCGCGAGCTTCGATGCGCGACAGCATGGTGTTGAACGCCTCGGCCAGGCTGCCGATTTCGTCGTGGTTGCCCCGGGCGGCGCGCAGGGAATAGTTTTCCTCGCGGGTCACCTGGCGCGACAACTCTTCGAGCTGGTGGATCGGTTGGGTGATCAGCCGCTTGATCTGCTGGGCAATGACCAGCCACAGCAGCACGCTGAAGATGAGGATGCCGAGGCTGGCGGTCAACGTGCCGGTGTAGAACGCGGTGGGCAATTCGCTGCTGGCGACCAACAAGAGATGGCCCGGCGTGGTGCCGGGACGGGGCAGGGTAATGACCTGGTTGCTGCGGAACTCGCCGGCCTGCCAGGTTTGCATGTGGCGGAAATGTTCCGGCAGCCTGAGTTTTTCGCCCTGTTGCAGCTGGGCCAGCCGTTCGCCTTGTCCATCGTAGAGTGCCGCTGCTCGCAGCGGGGCGTAGCTGTTGAGCTCATCGAGCAGGCGTTGGGCGCTTTGCGGCGATTGCAGCGCGTCGGCGATCAGGCTCGGGTTGGCCACCAGCCGGCCAATGGTCTGCAACGCCTGGGGGGCCATGCTTTCCTGGGAAATGTAATAGGCCGCGCTGATGAAAGTCAGGTTGGCCACCAGCAAAACGGTGGTCAACAACACCAACAGGGCCGCCAGCAGTTTCTGGCCGACCGGTAGATTTTCAAGGCGCTGGCGCAATGGCATCGGACTCGTCGCTAACAAGGAACACGAGGGCCAGCGTAGCCGCTGCTCAGTCGCTGGGCAATCCAAGGTTGTGCAGGTGGGCGATCAGTCGCTCGCGCATTTGTCCGAGATGCGGCACCGTTACGCCATGCCGCTGGGCGACCGCGCAGGCATGGCCGAGCAGGTAGCTGATTTCGGTGCGCCGCTGGTTGGCGACGTCCTGGTACATCGAGGAATAATTGGCGGCGGTGGCCTGGATCACCCGTTCGACTTCCGTCTGCAAGTCCTCGGCCGCCGCAGGCTGGCCGCAGCGTTCAAGCAGGTCGGTGAGTTCGGCGCAAAGGGTCGCCACTTCGCAGCGGTGGTCCTGCAGGCCACCGTTCTTACAATGGTGCAGTACCGTGAGTGGGTTGATCGCACAGTTGAGGGCCAGTTTGCGCCAAAGGCGGGTGAGGATATCGGCGCTCCATTCATGGGGGATGCCGGCGGCGGCCAAGTCATCCAGCCAGACCGGTGCCACCGGCTGGGCCGGATCGCCCAGCCAGGTGAAGCCGTGGCCGGCGAACACCACGCGCCAATCGCCATCGCGAAACGCGCCTTCGGTGCTGGAAGCGCTGATGCAGCGGGCCTGGGGCACGCGGTTCGCCACGGCGTCCTGGCTGCCGAGGCCGTTCTGCAACAGGATCAGTTCCGACTCGGCGCCCAGTCGATGGGCAATCGAAGCCACGGCTGCTTCCGCGTCGTAGGCCTTGCAAGCCAGGAGCAGCCGCTGAATAGGCTCGGTGCCTTGCGCGGTTTCGCCGGGCACCGGGTAGCACTGCGCCTGGCCTTGTTCCACCAAGGTCAGGCCGCCGGCCTCGCGGTAAGCCTGCAACCGCTTTTCATTGCGAAGCACCAGCCGCACCGGCAGGCCGGCCCGGGCCAGGCGCGTCGCCCATAACGTGCCGAGGCTGCCGGCTCCCAGGACATGCCAGGTGGTGGACATCAGTTTTTTACTCGGTTTGGCGCAGGCATCTGAAGGGCTCGCGGTAAAGGCGGGAAAAGACCCGTTATAATGAGCCCGATTTCAACCACAAGCCAAGTGCGCGCCTTTGTCATGAGCGCGTCTTTTTATTTGGAGAACACTACATGCCGTCATTCGACGTGGTATCCGAACTGGACAAGCACGAAGTCACCAACGCCGTTGAAAACGCCGTCAAGGAACTCGACCGTCGGTATGACCTCAAGGGCAAGGGCAGCTTCGAGTTCAAGGAAAAGGATCTGACTGTCAACCTGACCGCCGAGGCCGACTTCCAGCTTGAGGCGATGATCGAAATCCTCAAGCTGGCGCTGGTCAAGCGCAAGATCGATGTGCAGTGCCTTGAAGTCAAGGACGCCTATGCGTCGGGCAAGCTGATGAAGCAGGAAGCCGTGCTCAAGGAAGGCATCGACAAGGAACTGGCAAAGAAGATCGTTGCCCACATCAAGGACGCCAAGCTCAAGGTCCAGGCCGCCATCCAGGGCGAGCAGGTGCGGGTGACCGGCAAGAAGCGTGACGACTTGCAGGAAGCCATCGCCGCGCTGCGCGGCAAGGAGTTCGGCATGCCGCTACAGTTCAATAACTTCCGCGACTGACACCAGGCTGTTCGCAATGACAGTGGCCAGATGCTGCTCCCGCCGGTAAGGCAGCGACCCATCAAAAAGGCGCTGCTGGGTAACCAGCGGAGGCGATGTTTGGCCACACAGTGTTTGCACGGGTGTTGCGTGCAACGGGAAAAAGGAGAACACGATGGACTTGAACGCTGAAGTGGACCACCTGGTCAAGGCTTCCCAGGCTTGGATACCGATGATCATGGAGTACGGCAGTCGTGTACTGCTGGCAATCGTTACCCTGGCCATCGGTTGGTGGCTGATCAACAAGGTTACGCAGAAACTCGGGGCGCTTTTGGCTTTGCGCAACGCCGACCTCGCCTTGCAAGGGTTCATCGGTACCCTGGCAAACATCATCCTCAAGATATTGCTGATCGTCAGCGTCGCGTCGATGATTGGCGTGGAAACCACGTCGTTCGTAGCGGCCATTGGTGCGGCAGGCCTGGCGATTGGCCTGGCCTTGCAGGGCAGCCTGGCGAACTTCGCCGGCGGCGTGCTGATTTTGCTGTTCCGTCCGTTCCGCATTGGCGATTGGATCGAAGCCCAAGGCGTGGCCGGCACGGTCGACAGTATCCAGATATTCCACACGGTGCTGCGTACCGGTGACAACAAGACAGTTATCGTGCCGAACGGCAACCTGTCGAACGGCATCATCACCAACACCAATCGCCAGCCCACCCGCAAAGTCGTGTTCGACGTGGGCGTGGATTACCAGGCCGACCTGCAAAAGGCTCGGGAAGTATTGCTGGAGTTGGCCAAGGACGAGCGCGTATTGGCTGATCCTGCGCCAGAAGCGGTGATTTCGACCTTGGGCGATAGCTCGATCACGGTTTCCCTGCGTATCTGGGTCAAGACCGCGGATTACTGGAACGTGATGTTCATGCTTAACGAACAGGCGCGGGACCGCTTGAAGGAGGCGGGCATTGATATTCCGTTTCCGCAGCGCGTGATTCGGATGGTTCATGAATCCACGTCGGCGTAACCGCTTCGCTTGTCGGATCCGACCAGGCATCCAAAAGTAGCGAGCATAAAAAAGGCCCATCCGAAGATGGGCCTTTTTTTGATTACCGCAAACTGACTTTCGGCAATTACAGAACCGAAATCGGGTAGTCAACGATCAGGCGGAACTCTTTCACGTCGCCTTCGCCTTCGTCTTCGTTAGCGTAGTGCCAAGCTTGACGAATGCGGAAGGAGAGGTCTTTCGCTGGGCCAGACTGGACAACGTACTTGGCTTCGAAGTTGGTTTCGTTGTGCTTGCCGTTGTCGCCGTAGATGCCGGCGTAAGCGCTGCCTGTTGGGGTGTTGGTGCCGTCGATGTCCCAACCTTTGACGTAGCGAGTCATGAAGCTCAGACCTGGAACGCCGTACTCAGCCATCTTCAGGTCATAACGGACCTGGGCAGACTTCTCGTTAGGTGCGTTGAAGTCGGAGTACTGGATGGAGTTGGCGAGGAAGATCGAGTCGCCGCCGCGGTTGTTCTTGCCCACGCCGATGTAGTCGAACGGCGTGTCGCCGTTGACCTTCTGGAAGGCCACGGTGACGGTGTGTGCTTTCAGGAACGAGAAAGCAGCTGCCAGGGAGAACGTCGTGTTGCTGATGTCACCGGCTTCGGCGCTGCCGGCATCGGTGGTGCGGTAGATGTTACCGTCCAGGTTCAACGACTGATCGCCACCCATTGGGATGGTGTAGTTCAGGTTGGCGTAGTACTGGTTCCAGATGTCTTCCAGCTTGGCGCCGTACAGCGATGCGCTCAGGTTGTCGCTGATCGCGTATTTGCCGCCCAGGTAGTCGATGGTGTTGGCTTCGACGCCAGCGTAGGTTGCGTACAGGCCGCCATTGCGGGAGTTACGATCCTGGCTGGTACCCGAGTAGAAGTGACCGGCTTCGAGGTCAAGGTCTTTGACTTCGCTGCTCTGCAGTTGGAAACCGCTGGCAGTTTGAGGAAGGATACGGGAACCGCCAACGGCAAACACTGGAGCAGTGCTTGGCTGCATGTCACCGACTTTCAGCTCGGTCTTGGAGACGCGGAATTTGATCGCTGCGCCGGCCTTGCCCTGGCTGTCGTTTACATCGCCATCGGCGTCGCGGCTCATGTTGCCGGTGCCGCCGGTGCCGTCGCCACCGTCCAGTTTCAATGCCAGGTAACCGAATGCGTCGACGCCGACGCCAACAGTACCTTGGGTGTAGCCGGAGCTGAAGTTGCCCCAGATACCCTGGGTCCAGTCTTTCTGGTCGTCGCCACCGTTTTTGTTATCACGGTTGAAGTAATAGTTGCGCAGCAGCAAGTCGAACTTTGCGTCTTCGACAAAGCCTTTGGCTTCAGACTGGTCACTTACGAAAGGTGCGGCCGAGGCCATTTGAGTACTGGCTGCTGCAGCAACGGCCAGTGCGATCATGCTCCACTTCATCACGCGCATCGTGATTTGCTCCTTTGGTTTTAAGAGTACTGCCGTCCCACCTGTTTTATTATCTGGGCGGCTCTTTCTTTTTGTGTCGGCGCAAACTTATATCACGCCGACATTCTTTGGCGATACTTGCCCATTCAACCTTTCAGCTTCTTTACGACCATGTCGCCAATGGCTCGATCCATGTCGTAATTCAGCTGCTCCGAGGTAGGTGGAAGACAACTTCAAGTTGCTCTTTTTTCCACCATCGGCGTAAAGAGTCCATAAGTACAACGCTTGAAGCTCCTGAGGGCAGCCTTGCCACTTTAATTCTCATGCCTGCAGGTTTCGCGTCCGGCGATGCCCTGTAGGCGATATGGGCATGAATGCAACAAGCATGCACAAACCCGGTTTTCGTTCACA
The DNA here is from genome assembly GCF_052660185.1 of Pseudomonas sp. E102. Taxonomy (NCBI): domain Bacteria; kingdom Pseudomonadati; phylum Pseudomonadota; class Gammaproteobacteria; order Pseudomonadales; family Pseudomonadaceae; genus Pseudomonas; species Pseudomonas sp. E102. Next base: position 3,613,430 of record NZ_CP084025.1, on the reverse strand, counting down.
TTTTTTTCACATTTTAGCTGCGGTTGCGGCGAAACCTCATGAAACCGGGCTCCAAAGGCCTTGTTTTAAATGGGGTTGACTGCTGGGCAGCTGACATGTTTGAAGCCGATAAACCTCGCGGGACAACCAAAAACGTTACCGGTTCACCCCGTCAGTGGGTAAAACACGGATGCCACGATCACAAAGCGTAGACGCATTGTGCTGTTTTGGTGCAAAAATTCTCAACGCTGGACGAAAAGAGAACAGCGCTTGTGCCAGCTAGCTGCAAAATGCGCTTTTACGATTCCGGGCGCCCGGTATTGGTGCGCAGTGAACGTTGCGCCGTTCACAGGTATGCTGGCGGCCTGCGTCCGGTGGCAGCCCGAAGGGCGTCGCATCGGGCCATCGATCAACGAGCGAGGAGTACGCCGGTGTTTGCCTTAGATCCACGATTGCAACAAGACACATTGCCCATCGGCGATTTCCCGCTGTGCCGCTTGCTCTTGTCCAATGACTCGAACTACCCGTGGTTCATCCTCGTGCCGCGACGGGAAAATATCAGTGAATTGTTTCAATTGGATGACGCTGATCAATCGCAGTTGTGGAAAGAAACCACGGCACTGGCTGAAACGCTCAAGGACTCGTTCGATGCCGACAAGCTGAATGTTGCAACCTTGGGTAACGTCGTCAGTCAATTGCACATGCACGTGATCGTACGCAAGCGAGAGGATGCCGCCTGGCCGGCGCCGGTCTGGGGCAAGCACCCGGCCCAGCCTTATGATGCCGGGCAGGTAGCGGCCATCCGCGAACGGTTGCGAGCGGTGTTGACCGATGATTTCAAGTTTCTGGAGGGCTGAGACCATGAATCTTGAAGAGCGCGTAACAGACCTGGAAAGCCGCCTGGCGTTTCAGGATGACACTATCCAGGCATTGAATGACGTGCTGGTGGAGCAGCAACGAGTCGTTGAGCGTTTGCAGCTGCAGATGGCGGCGCTACTCAAGCGCCAGGAGGAAATGGCCGGGCAGTTCGAATCCTTCGAGGAAGACGCGCCACCGCCGCATTACTGATCGGTCCGAACGGCAGTCGATAAAAAACCGCGAGCAGCCAGGCTGCGTCGCGGTTTTTTTACGCCCGGATCAGCGGCGCGGCAGCGCGGCGATCACGTCTTCGGCCTGTAGGCCCTTGTCGCGATGCATCACCGAGAACTCCACGCGCTGGCCTTCGACCAGAACGCGGTGGCCTTCGCCACGAATGGCCCGGAAATGCACAAAAATGTCATCGCCGGAGTCGCGGGAAATGAAGCCGAACCCCTTGGAGGTGTTGAACCACTTCACGGTGCCGGTATCGCGGTTGGACATGTCGTAGTTCTGTGATGCGGCCGCTGGCGACGACTTCTTGTAGAAGCTGACGGCCAGGTGCAGCAAGACAGCGAGCAATGCCGCGGCCAGGCTGGACAGGATGGCGGGTTGGCCGCCGATTTCCGGCATGGGCGCCAGCAGGGACAGGGTTTGCAAGGCAACAGCCAGTACCAGCAAGCCGCTGACAAGGTTTTGCAGTTGATGACGTGGACCTTTGTTCCAGTAAGGGATGACGGGTGCCAGGGTCAGGTTGAGCAGGCCGAAAAAGGCCAGGTACAGCGCGTCGGGATGTTGCAGGTAAGGTGTGGCTTCGGAACCCAGGCTAGGGATGAAGGACAGCAGCAGGGCAGCTGCGCCCATTAGCAAGTGGACGATTTTCAACATTTTGATTGGCTCACGGTTAAGACAGATCACAAGGAAGAGCTGGTCGGGGGCGGTTCGCTCCAGAAATGAGAGGCGTAGGAACACGCACCCGGATCAGCCTATGCGCGACGCCCTGAAAAATAGGCGTAGCGACACACTGCCTATTTAACAGCAAAGCCGGGGCCTTCTCAAACGTGTTACAGAGGCGCGGCACGCTGTTCGTCGGCCAGGGGCATGGGAGGGACGCTTGCCGGCGACGGGCAATGGATGTTGAATTTTCACCGTCTTGCCGGAACCGTCCGACGTCCCAGCTTGTCGGTTCAGGATGGCTGGCGATTTGTCGCAGGATATCGACCGCGACACCCGCTAGAGTGAATTCACCATCGTCAGGAGATCAACCATGGCAATTGATATCGGTATCAGCGAAGAAGATCGCAAGTCCATCGTCGACGGACTTTCGCGGCTGCTGTCGGACACCTATGTGCTGTACCTCAAGACCCACAACTTCCACTGGAACGTTACCGGGCCGATGTTCCGCACCTTGCACCTGATGTTCGAAGAACAATACAACGAGCTGGCGCTGGCGGTGGATTCGATCGCCGAGCGAATCCGTGCGCTCGGCTTCCCGGCGCCTGGCGCTTATTCGGTGTATGCGCGTTTGTCTTCCATCAAGGAGGAAGAGGGCGTACCGGCGGCAGAGGATATGATCCGGCAATTGGTCGAGGGGCAGGAAGCGGTGACGCGCACCGCTCGCGGTATCTTTCCTTTATTGGACAAGGTCAGCGACGAGCCCACCGCCGACCTGTTGACGCAGCGTATGCAGGTTCACGAAAAAACCGCGTGGATGTTGCGTTCGTTGCTGGAAGATCGCTAAGCCCCGGGCCGGCGATGGTGCTGCCGTTGGCGTCATCGCCCGCCACTGCGTGTAGGAACGCATGATTCATCGCCAGCGCCCTGTTGGCTTGTCCTACGTTGATGGTCAAAAAGTCATCTGGAACTGGCGATCCAGTTGAGCTTCCATAGCACCACAGATCGGTTGTTCCGACTGAGGTTCGTATGGCAAAGGAGTGTCAACGGTATGATCCAAGGAAAAGACCCCAGGGAAAGTGTGCGCGGACGACCGCAGTCCGTGAAGATCGACCCGTTCGTCAGTGGTTTTGACATGCAACTGGCGCGGCCGCTGGCCCGCTCCATCCGACTCAACGGATTCGCCACCTGCCTGCGGCTGGAGCAGGTCTATTGGGATATTCTCGGTGACCTGGCGCAGCTCAACAGCTGCTCCGTCAGCACCTTGCTGTCCCATGTGGACAGGGAGGTCCACCTGCGTCATGGCGGCGTGCGTAATTTCAGTGGGCTGGTGCGCGTTGTCTGCGTGGTTCACAGCCTGAAGGAAATGCACGGGAGTGATCCAGGTCTTGGCTGAACGATATTATCGGCAATGACTGTGCGGTCTTACGGCTGCACAGGCCGCATTTAATGGATATAATCCCGCTCTTTGCCGCAAAGCCGGGCTTTGCGTGAATAACCTGATCGCCGAGACAACCCCCATGCCGATGTACGACTATCAATGTGCTTCCTGTGGTCATCAGATGGAAGCCATTCAAAAAATCAGCGCGGCACCGCTGGTCGATTGCCCCGCCTGCCAAGCGCCGGAGCTGAAAAAGATGCTGTCCATGCCTGGTTTCCGCCTCGGCGGCACGGGCTGGTATGAAACCGACTTCAAGACCGGCGCCAAGAAGAACCTGGCCGGTGGCGACAAGGCTGACTGAGTTGAACACGCGCGGGTTCTTGCACGGGCAGGGCCTCCAACCGAATTTCGAATTACGAGAAGTGAAACCACTACCATGATGCGCAGCCATTATTGCGGCCAACTGAACGAAAGCCTGGAAGGTCAGGAAGTTACTCTTTGCGGATGGGTCCATCGTCGCCGTGACCATGGCGGGGTGATTTTCCTCGATATCCGTGATCGTGAAGGCCTGGCCCAGGTAGTGTTCGATCCTGACCGCGCCGAAACCTTCGCCACCGCCGACCGCGTGCGCAGCGAATACGTCGTCAAGATCACCGGCAAGGTGCGCCTGCGCCCGGCTGGCGCTGGCAACGCCAACATGGCGTCCGGCATGATCGAAGTGCTGGGCTACGAGCTGGAAGTGCTCAACGAGGCGGAAACCCCGCCGTTCCCGCTCAACGAATATTCCGACGTAGGCGAGGAAACCCGCCTGCGCTATCGTTTCATCGACCTGCGTCGTCCGGAAATGGCCGAGAAGCTGCGTCTGCGTTCGCGCATGACCACCAGCATCCGTCGTTACCTGGACGAGAACGGCTTCCTCGACGTCGAGACGCCGATCCTGACCCGCGCCACGCCGGAAGGCGCCCGCGATTACCTGGTGCCGAGCCGTACCCACCCCGGCAGCTTCTTCGCCTTGCCGCAATCGCCACAGCTGTTCAAGCAACTGCTGATGGTGGCCGGGTTCGATCGCTACTACCAGATCGCCAAGTGCTTCCGCGACGAAGACCTGCGTGCCGACCGTCAGCCTGAGTTCACCCAGATCGACATCGAGACCAGCTTCCTCGATGAAAAAGACATCATGGGCCTGACCGAAGGCATGATCCGCAACCTGTTCAAGGAAGTGCTGGACCTGGAATTCGGCGATTTCCCGCACATGACCTTCGAAGAAGCCATGCGCCGCTACGGTTCCGACAAGCCAGACCTGCGTATTCCGCTGGAGCTGGTGGACGTGGCCGATCAGCTCAAGGAAGTGGAGTTCAAGGTATTCAGCGGCCCGGCCAACGATCCGAAATGCCGTATCGCTGCCCTGCGCGTTCCCGGTGGCGCGAGCATGCCGCGCAAGCAGATCGACGACTACACCAAGTTCGTCGGCATCTACGGTGCCAAGGGCCTGGCCTACATCAAGGTCAACGAGCGCGCGGCGGGTGTCGATGGCCTGCAATCGCCGATCGTGAAAAACATCCCGCAGGACAACCTCAACGTGATCCTCGATCGCGTGGGCGCGGTCGATGGCGACATCGTGTTCTTCGGCGCCGACAAGGCCAAGATCGTCAGCGAAGCCTTGGGCGCATTGCGCATCAAGCTGGGTCACGACCTGAAGCTGCTGACCTGTGAGTGGGCTCCGCTGTGGGTCGTTGATTTCCCGATGTTCGAAGAAAACGAGGACGGCAGCTTCTCCGCGCTGCACCACCCGTTCACCGCGCCGAAGTGCTCGCCACAAGAGCTGGAGGCCAACCCGGCCACCGCCCTGTCGCGTGCCTACGACATGGTCCTTAACGGCACCGAGCTGGGTGGCGGTTCGATCCGTATCCACCGCAAGGAAATGCAGCAGGCCGTGTTCCGCCTGTTGGGTATCGATGAAGCGGAACAGGAAGAGAAGTTCGGCTTCCTGCTGGACGCCTTGAAGTACGGCGCGCCGCCCCATGGTGGCCTGGCCTTCGGCCTGGATCGCCTGGTGATGCTGATGACCGGCGCCCAGTCGATCCGCGAAGTCATCGCGTTCCCGAAAACCCAGAGCGCGGCGGATGTCATGACCCAGGCGCCTGGCGTCGTGGATGCCAAGGCATTGCGCGAGTTGCACATTCGTCTGCGTGAACAGCCAAAGGCTGAGTAAGGCTGGCTCTTGAGAGGGCGCATCTTCGGATGCGCCTTTTCATTGGGGTCGATATTTTTGCTTGTCGGCTACCGCGCATGCGCGAAGGCGGGCAATGTTCCAGAGAAAAACCGGAGCGAGTTATGGCAGGTCATTCCAAGTGGGCGAACATCAAGCACCGCAAAGAACGTCAGGATGCCAAGAGAGGCAAGATCTTCACCAAGTGGATCCGTGAATTGACAGTCGCGGCCCGCCAGGGCGGCGGCGATCCGGGCTCCAACCCGCGCTTGCGCCTGGCATTGGATAAGGCCTTGGGCGCGAACATGAGTCGCGACATCATCGACCGAGCGATCGCCCGTGGCGCCGGTGCGACCGAGGCCGACAATGTCGAGGAGCTGACTTATGAAGGCTACGGCCCGGGCGGCGTGGCGGTGATGGTCGAATGCATGACCGACAACCGCAACCGCACCGCCGCGGCCGTGCGCCACGCATTCAGCAAATGCGGCGGCAACCTGGGCACTGACGGTTCGGTGGCTTATCTGTTCGAGCGCAAGGGGCAGATCAGCTTCGCGCCGGGTATTGATGAGGATGCCCTGACCGAAGCGGCCCTGGAGGCCGATGCCGATGATGTGGTCGGTCACGAGGACGGTTCGTTCGACGTGTTCACGTCGTTCGCCAGCTTCTATGCCGTGCGCAACGCCCTTGAGGCGGCCGGTTTCAAGCCTGCCGACGCGGAAATCGTGATGCAACCGACCACCAGCGCCGAACTCGACCTGGAAGGCGCCGAGAAAGTGCTCAAGCTGATCGACATGCTGGAAGACCTGGATGACGTGCAGAACGTTTATTCCAACGCTGATATTCCTGAGTCGGTGGCTGAACAACTCGGCTGATAGGTTCGTTGTAACTGCACGATCATCAATGTGGGAGCGAGCTTGCTCGCGATAGCGGTAGATCACCCAACGCTATGTTTGCTGACCCGACGCCATCGCGAGCAAGCTCGCTCCCACAGGCCCAGGTAACCCCCTTCAAACCGCAGGCGTTATGACTTTAATCCTTGGTATCGACCCTGGTTCGCGCATCACCGGCTATGGCGTGGTTCGCGACACCGGTCGCGGCTGCGTGTACGTCGCCTCTGGTTGCATCCGCACCGGCGCGGGCGAGCTGCACGAGCGCTTGCAGATTGTTTATCGCGGCGTGCGCGAAGTCATCCAGACCTACGGTCCGGTGACGATGGGCATCGAAAAGGTTTTCATGGCCCGCAATGCCGACTCCGCCCTGAAGTTGGGGCAGGCCCGGGGGGCGGCCATTGTGGCGGGCGCCGAGGAAAGCCTGGAGATTGCCGAATACACGGCGACCCAGGTCAAGCAGGCGGTCGTCGGCACTGGCGCGGCGAACAAGGAGCAGGTGCAGATGATGGTGATGCACTTGTTGAAACTGGTCAGCAAGCCGCAGATAGACGCCTCTGACGCCCTGGCCATCGCCATTTGCCATGCCCACACCCGTTCCAGCCTGGTGCCCCATGGCCTGGGAACCGCACGCAGTCGTGGCGGGCGCCTGCGTCTCTGATAGCATCAGCGCTTCATTCATGAGCCCGAGCGAATTGCGCCTGTGTCGTCGGCCTTCTGCTCGTGTTGTTATTCGCCAGCCAGTGGCTGGCCAACGCCCAAGGATCTGAAACGTGATTGGACGCTTGCGCGGCACCCTGGCTGAAAAACAGCCGCCGCACCTGATTCTGGATGTAAACGGCCTGGGCTATGAGCTCGAGGTGCCGATGACCACGCTGTATCGCTTGCCGTCGGTCGGTGAGCCGCTGACGCTGCACACTCATCTGGTCGTGCGCGAGGATGCGCAGTTACTCTATGGCTTCGTCGGCAAACGCGAGCGCGATTTCTTCCGCGAGTTGATCCGTCTCAACGGTGTTGGCCCGAAACTGGCCCTGGCCTTGATGTCGAGCCTGGAAGTCGACGAGCTGATTCGTTGCGTGCAGTCCCAGGACACCTCGGCCTTGACCAAGGTGCCAGGGGTCGGCAAGAAAACCGCCGAGCGTTTATTGGTGGAGCTCAAGGACCGCTTCAAGGCCTGGGAAGCCGTGCCGGCAATGTTCGCGCTCGTTCCGAACCAGCCGGATGCGCCCGCACCGGCAGCCAGTGCTGAAAACGATGCGGTCACCGCGCTGATATCCCTGGGCTACAAGCCTCAAGAAGCCAGCAAGGCGATTTCCGCGATCAAGGAAAAAGGCTTGAGTACCGAAGACATGATTCGCCGCGCCCTGAAGGGAATGATTTAAGTGATTGAAGCCGATCGTCTGATTGCCGCCACGGGCGCGCCCCGAGACCGCGAGGAAGTCCAGGACCGCGCGATTCGCCCCGTCAGCCTGGCCGACTATATCGGCCAGCCGACCGTGCGCGAGCAGATGGAGCTGTTCATCCAGGCAGCCCGTGGGCGCAGCGAATCGCTGGACCACACCCTGATCTTCGGCCCGCCGGGCTTGGGCAAGACCACCCTGGCCAATATCATTGCCCAGGAGATGGGTGTGTCGATCAAGAGCACGTCCGGGCCGGTGCTCGAGCGGCCAGGCGACCTTGCGGCGCTGCTGACCAATCTGGAGCCCCATGACGTGCTGTTCATCGACGAAATCCACCGGCTGTCGCCGATCGTCGAGGAAGTGCTGTACCCGGCCATGGAAGATTTTCAGCTCGACATCATGATCGGCGAGGGGCCTGCGGCGCGCTCCATCAAGCTCGACTTGCCACCTTTTACCCTGGTGGGCGCCACCACCCGCGCCGGCATGCTGACCAATCCGTTGCGGGACCGTTTCGGCATCGTCCAGCGCCTGGAGTTCTACAGCAACGCCGACCTGGCAACGATTGTCAGCCGCTCGGCTGGCATCCTCGGGTTACCGCTGGACCCGGACGGTGCGTACGAAGTCGCCCGGCGCGCCCGAGGTACACCGCGTATCGCCAACCGCCTGCTACGTCGGGTCCGGGACTTTGCCGAAGTCCGGGCCAAGGGCCACATCACCAAGCCGATCGCGGACCTGGCCTTGAACCTGCTGGACATCGACGAGCGCGGTTTCGATCATCAGGACCGGCGCCTGCTGTTGACCATGATCGAGAAATTCGACGGTGGCCCGGTGGGCGTGGACAGCCTGGCGGCCGCCATCAGCGAAGAGCGTCACACCATTGAAGACGTGCTGGAACCCTACCTGATCCAACAGGGCTATATCATGCGCACCCCACGCGGGCGCGTGGTGACGCGTCATGCTTATCTGCACTTCGGCTTAAACATCCCGACACGAATGGGGGAGATGCCGGTGGTAGACGAGTTCCTCGATGCGGTAGACGATTGAGCGCGCGCTGTACGACGACTTTTTTTCAGTTCGTGCTGTCCCAGACCACGCCTGGAGCGTCAATGCGTTCGAGAATGAAAAAACAGTTGCCTGGCCGGATTGGCAACCTGAGGAGTAAGCACTAGAGTATGCGCGCGCAAAACGGGCTGGAGTCGTTCGCACATCGCTGTCGCGTTTATTACGAGGACACCGATGCCGGCGGCATCGTTTACTACGTCAATTACCTCAAGTTTATGGAACGGGCTCGAACCGAACGGCTGCGGGAACTGGGTTTCGCCCAATCCGCGCTGGCAGGGGAGGACCTGTTATTCGTCGTGCATTCCAGCGAAGCGCGCTACCACGCGCCGGCGCGACTGGACGACGAGCTTGTGGTGACTGCCGATGTCATCGAATTGAACCGCGTCAGCCTGCGCTTCAAGCAGCAGGTCAGGCGCGCTGCGGATAATGTGCTGCTCTGCGAAGGGCAGTTTTTGGTGGCCTGTGTGCGCACCCATAGTTTGAAACCCCGGGCCATTCCCGAAGCTCTACGCGCGGCCTTTGCCGGCGTGAGCGGCGCGGGTACACACTCAGAGCAGGAGATAAAGCGTGGAAGCTAACGTCGTCGACCATTCCTCCATGTGGAGCCTGGTCAGCAATGCCAGCGTCGTGGTGCAACTGGTAATGCTGACCCTGGTAGCCGCATCGGTGACCTCATGGATCATGATTTTTCAGCGCAGCAACATGCTGCGCGCCGGTCGCCGTGCCTTGGAGAGCTTCGAAGAGCGCTTCTGGTCCGGTATCGACCTGTCCAAGCTGTACCGCCAGGCCGGCAGCAACCCGGACCCGGATTCGGGCGTCGAGCAGATCTTCCGCGCCGGCTTCAAGGAGTTCTCCCGTCTGCGCCAGCAACCGGGCGTCGACCCTGAAGCGGTGATGGAAGGCGTGGCCCGTGCGATGCGCGTGGCCATCTCCCGCGAAGAAGAAAAGCTCGAACAAGGTTTGCCGTTCCTGGCGACCGTCGGTTCGGTCAGCCCGTACATCGGCCTGTTCGGTACCGTCTGGGGGATCATGAACTCCTTCCGTGGCCTGGCATCCGCCCAGCAAGCGACCCTGGCCACCGTGGCCCCGGGCATCGCCGAGGCACTGATCGCCACCGCCATCGGCCTGTTCGCGGCGATCCCGGCCGTTATCGCCTACAACCGTTTCGCTGCCCGCAGCGAAACGCTGACCAGCCGCTACTACACCTTCGCCGATGAATTCCAGGCGATCCTGCACCGCAAAGTGCACACCAGCGAAGAATAAGCAGGTATTTCCCGATGGCTTTAATCGCTCGAGCCCGAAACAAGCGCAAGCCGGTTGCCGAGATGAACGTAGTGCCCTACATCGACGTGATGCTGGTGCTGCTGGTCATCTTCATGGTGACCGCGCCCATGCTCAATCAGGGCGTGAAGGTCGATCTGCCCAAGGTTTCCAGCGAAGCCTTGCCGCAGGACAACAACACCCAGGTACTGACCATTTCGATCAAGGCTGACAAGACCTACTACTGGAATCTTGGCAGCGAAGTGGACACCGAGAAGCAGCAGGACCGGGCCATGACCTTGCCGCAGATGACCGACGCGGTGACCAAGATCATCAATGCCGGCAACAGCAATGGCAAGCGTACGCAGGTGTTCATTCGTGGCGACAAGACTGTCGACTACGGCGCCGTGATGGGCGCCATGGGCGGCCTGCAGAAAGCCGGGGTCGGTAATGTTGGCTTGATCACCGAGGCCCCCTGATGCAGCAACAGCGAGAGCCGTCCGCCTCGGAAAGCTACTTCTGGCCCAGTGTTCTGGCAATCGGCCTGCATGTGCTGGTGTTCGGCATGCTGTTTGTCAGCTTTGCCATGACCCCGGAGCTGCCGCCGGCCAAGCCGATCGTGCAGGCGACCCTGTACCAGCTCAAGTCCAAAAGCCAGGCCACCACGCAGACCAACCAGAAGCTTGCCGGCGAGGCGAAGAAATCCGCTGCGCGCCAGACCGAAGTCGAGCAGATGGAGCAGAAAAAGGTCGAGCAGGAAGCCGTAAGGGCAGCGGAACAAAAGAAAGAGGAAGCTGCTCAAAAGGCCGAAGAAGCGAAAAAGGCCGATGAGGCAAAAAAAGCGGACGAGGCTAAAAAGGCAGACGAAGCCAAGAAAGCCGATGACGCGAAGAAAGCCGCCGAGGCCAAGAAGGCAGAAGAGAAACAATTGGCTGATATAGCCAAGAAGAAAGCCGAAGAAGAAGCCAAGAAAGCCGCTGAAGAAGAGGCCAAGAAAGCGGCCGCTGAAGAAGCGAAGAAAAAGATTGTCGAGGACGCGAAGAAAAAAGCGGCCGAGGACGCCAAGAAGAAAGCTGAAGCTGAAGAGGCGAAGAAGAAAGTCGCCGAAGACGCGAAGAAGAAAGCCGCCGCCGACGCCGCCAAGAAAAAGGCCCAGGACGCAGCGCGTAAATCCGCCGAAGAGAAAAAGGCCCAGGCCCTGGCAGATTTGCTTTCCGACACGCCGGAACGCGAGCAGGCATTGGCCGACGAGCAGGGCGATGAAGTCGCCGGTAGCTTCGACGATCTGATTCGCGCCCGGGCGGCGGAAGGCTGGGCTCGTCCACCTTCGGCGCGCAAAGGCATGACAGTTGTATTGCAAATCGGCATGTTGCCCGACGGTACGGTTACCTCGGTCAGCGTAGCCAAGTCCAGTGGCGATGGTCCGTTCGACGCTTCGGCGGTCGCGGCGGTCAAGAACATTGGGCGGTTGACGGAAATGCAAGGGATGAAGCCGAGCGATTTTGCTCCGTATCGTTCGTTCAAGATGACATTCACACCTGAGGATCTAGCCTTGTGAGAAACCTTCTTCGATCAATGCTCGTCGTTATCTGCTGCTTGGCAGGGATAGCGGTAGCAGAGGAAAAGAACATCCTGGTCACCAGCGGCAGCGACCGGGCGACGCCGATCGCCGTCGTTCCGTTCGGTTGGCAGGGCGGCAGTGTCTTGCCGGATGACATGGCTGAGATCATCGGCAACGACCTGCGTAACTCCGGTTACTACGCGCCGATTCCGAAGCAGAACATGATCAGCCTGCCGACCCAGGCCAGCGAAGTCATCTACCGTGACTGGAAGGCGCTGGGCGCCCAGTACATCATGGTCGGCAGCATCGTTCCGGCGGGCGGTCGCCTGCAGGTGCAGTACGCCTTGTTCAACGTCGCCACCGAGCAGCAAGTGCTGACCGGCAGCGTATCGGGCAGTGTCGACCAACTGCGCGACATGGCCCACTACATCTCCGACCAGTCGTTCGAAAAACTCACCGGCATCAAGGGCGCGTTCTCTACCCGCATGCTTTACGTGACGGCCGAGCGCTTCTCCGAGAACAACACCCGCTACACCCTGCAACGCTCCGACTATGACGGCGCGCGCGCGGTGACCTTGCTGCAATCGCGCGAGCCGATCCTGTCGCCGCGTTTTGCCCCCGATGGCAAGCGCATCGCCTACGTATCGTTCGAGCAGAAGCGTCCGCGTATCTTCGTGCAACACATCGACACCGGTCGCCGTGAGCAGATCACCAACTTCGAAGGCCTGAACGGCGCGCCAGCCTGGTCGCCGGACGGTTCGCGCCTGGCGTTCGTACTGTCCAAGGACGGCAACCCGGACGTCTACGTGATGAACCTGGCTTCGCGCTCGATCTCGCGCGTGACCAATGGCCCTGGCATCAACACCGAACCGTTCTGGGGCAAGGATGGTTCGACCATCTACTTCACCTCCGACCGCGGTGGCAAGCCACAGATCTACAAGACCAGCGCCGGTGGCGGTGGTGCCGAGCGCGTGACTTTCGTCGGCAACTACAACGCCAACCCTAAATTGTCGGCGGACGAAAAGACCCTGGTGATGATCCATCGCCAGGACGGTTTCACCAATTTCAAGGTGGCGGCCCAGGATTTGCAGCGCGGTAGCGTAAAAATCCTAACTGATAGCACTCTGGACGAGTCACCTACTGTTGCGCCCAACGGCACCATGGTAATCTACGCCACCCGCCAGCAGGGCCGGGGAGTCTTGATGCTCGTGTCCATTAATGGACGCGTGAGGCTCCCGCTTCCTACCGCTCAAGGCGAAGTCAGAGAACCGTCCTGGTCCCCTTACCTGAACTGACGCGGCGCAATACGTTTTACTTAACACACTGGGGTTCATTAGGAGTTTCACGATGGAAATGCTGAAGTTTGGTAAATTTGCTGCGCTGGCTCTGGCCATGGCTGTAGCTGTAGGTTGCTCGTCCAAAGGCGGCGACAACGCCGGTGAAGGCGCTGTTGATCCAAACGCTGGTTACGGCGCTAACACTGGTGCAGTTGACGGCTCCCTGAGCGAAGAAGCTGCTCTGCGCGCAATCACCACCTTCTACTTCGAATACGACAGCTCGGACCTGAAGCCAGAAGCCATGCGCGCTCTGGATGTTCACGCCAAAGACCTGAAAGGTAACGGCGCTCGCGTTGTTCTGGAAGGCAACACCGACGAACGTGGTACTCGTGAGTACAACATGGCACTGGGCGAGCGTCGTGCGAAAGCCGTTCAACGCTACCTGGTTCTGCAAGGTGTTTCCCCAGCTCAGCTGGAACTGGTTTCCTACGGCGAAGAGCGTCCAGTTGCTACCGGCAACGACGAGCAGTCCTGGGCTCAAAACCGTCGCGTCGAACTGCGTAAGTAATTCGTCATGCGAACGTGCCGTCGTGCTGTAACTGTCCTGGCTCTCAGCCTCGCGCCGCTTGCGGCGTGGGCTGCGGTTCCTGTGGTCGATAACGACTCCGGCTATAACAATAGCGGGAGCAGCTATCCGCCTGCGGGTTACGGTACGAACGGCGCCTATGCCGGGGGAGGGGTTTCGGCCCCTGTCTCGGCACAGGGCGAGCTGTTCAACCAACTGCAGCAAATGCAGGATCAACTGTCACGCCAACAAGGCGCGATTGAAGTTCTGCAAAATGAAGTGTCGCGCATGAAGCAGGAAAGCCTGGAGCGATACCAGGATCTTGATCGGCGCATAGGAACCGGCGTTGCACCTGCCGCGACTCCTGAGAATTCTCCAGCCGGTGGCGACTTGAACGCCCCCGGTGCAGCCGCAGGCGCTGGGGCTAGCGCTCCAGCAGCACCTGCAGCCGGTGGCGAACCGGCGGATCCGGCGAAGGAAAAGCTCTATTACGATGCTGCCTTCGACCTGATCAAGGCCAAGGATTTCGACAAGGCCAGCCAGGCCTTTACCGCTTTCTTGCGCAAATACCCCAACAGTCAATATTCGGGTAACGCCCAATACTGGCTGGGCGAAGTGAACCTGGCCAAGGGCGACCTGCAAGGCGCCGGCCAGGCGTTCGCCAAGGTTTCGCAGCTGTATCCCAAGCACGCCAAGGTGCCGGATTCGCTGTACAAGCTCGCTGACGTAGAACGCCGCCTCGGTCACACCGACAAGGTCAAGGGCATTCTGCAGCAGGTGGTGGCCCAGTATCCGGGGACTTCCGCCGCCCAGTTGGCCCAGCGTGATCTGCAACGCATGTAAGGCTGTTTGACCTGCTTTGAAGAAACCCGCGCCTGTCGCGGGTTTTTTCGTTAGAATTCACGCCCTTTTTATGAAACACGCTTCCTGGGATCTACGCGTTGGCGGGGTTCCTCGAAGTGCCTGACGGAGGCGGACAGCCTGTTTAGCTGTTACGCCCGTGGCGACTATGCAAGACACATTGAGAATTACCGAAGTTTTTTACTCTTTGCAGGGTGAAACGCGAACGGCCGGGCTGCCCACTGTTTTTGTGCGCCTCACCGGCTGCCCGTTGCGTTGCCAGTACTGCGACAGCGCCTATGCCTTCAGCGGCGGCACAATGCGAACCCTCGACGATCTTCTCGAACAAGTGGCCGGCTTCCGTCCGCGCTATGTTTGCGTCACTGGGGGCGAGCCATTGGCGCAGCCCAATGCCATCCCTTTGCTCAAGCAGCTGTGCGACGCCGGCTATGAGGTCTCCCTGGAAACAAGCGGTGCGCTGGATATCTCGGCGGTCGATCCCCGCGTCAGTCGCGTCGTGGACCTCAAGACGCCTGGTTCCAAGGAAGCCCATCGCAACCGCTACGAGAACATTGAACTGTTGACCCGCAACGACCAGGTCAAGTTTGTCATCTGCTCCCGGGAAGACTATGACTGGGCGGTGTCCAAGCTGATCCAGCATGGACTCGACCAGCGAGCCGGCGAGGTGTTGTTTTCGCCAAGTCATCACGACCTCAATGCGCGGGATCTGGCGGATTGGGTGGTGGCGGACAATTTGCCGGTGCGCCTGCAATTGCAGTTGCATAAATATCTTTGGAACGACGAGCCGGGGCGCTGACATGACTGAACATTCAACCACTGCTGAAAAACGCGCGGTCATCCTGCTGTCGGGCGGCCTGGACTCGGCAACCGTCGTGGCCATGGCTCGTGCCGAAGGTTATCGCTGCTACACCATGAGTTTCGATTACGGCCAGCGCCACCGTGCAGAATTGCAGGCCGCTGAACGGGTCGCCCGGGATCTGGGCGTGGTCGAGCACAAAGTCATCGGCCTGAACCTCAACGGCATTGGCGGTTCGGCCCTGACCGACAGCGCCATCGACGTTCCCGAAGCGCCGAGCGAAGGTATCCCGGTGACGTACGTGCCGGCGCGCAACACCGTGTTTCTGTCCCTCGCGCTGGGCTGGGCCGAGGTGCTGGAGGCGCGGGATATTTTCATCGGCGTCAATGCGGTGGACTATTCCGGTTATCCGGATTGTCGACCGGAGTTCGTCGAGGCGTTCGAGCGCATGGCCAACCTGGCGACGAAGGCCGGTGTAGAGGGACAGGGTTTCCGCATCCTGGCGCCGCTGCAAAACCTCAGCAAGGCCGAAATCGTCAAGGCGGGCGTGAGCCTTGGCGTCGACTATGGGCTTACCGTTTCGTGCTATCAGGCCGACGATCAAGGGCGCGCTTGCGGCAAGTGCGACAGCTGCCGGCTGCGTGCCGAAGGCTTCGCTGCGGCGGGTGTGAGCGATCCAACACCTTATTTTTGATTTTTTTGAAATTAGGTGTTGAATAGTCCTTAAAAATCAGTATTATACGCGCCACCACACAGAGGGTCGTTAGCTCAGTTGGTAGAGCAGTTGGCTTTTAACCAATTGGTCGTAGGTTCGAATCCCACACGACCCACCATTTTCTGTAGTTTTAAAAGTCTGGAAGGCCCACGAAAGTGAGGATTTCCGGATTTTTTTTTGCCCGCGAAAAAGTCGGATCGATGCCGTGGTCAGCGCTGGCCGACCTCGGCGCAAACGTCCATGACCTGCTGGCGCAACCAGGTGTTCCGGTTGTCCTGGCTCGCTTTTTCGCTCCACATCATCTCAAGCGTAAAGCCCGGCAGCCCCGGTGGCGGCTGGCGCTCGCCGAATCGTTGGTCGTCGCAAAGCAATGCCTGGATGCGTTTGGGCAGGGTCAGGATATAGTCGGTTCCGGTGACCAGGGCCAAGGCTGTCACGTAGCTGTTGGCGCGCGCGACGATCTGTCGCCTGGAGCCCTGGCGAGCGAGCCAGCCATCGATCATGTTGGTGTCGGATGTCCAAGGGGTCGGAAATACATGCTGCCCCGCGACAAATGCGTCGAGGCTGAACGCTTGCCCAGGGCCGGGGAAATGTTTATCCACCACGCACACCAGCTCATCCGTCAGCAATACCCGTGATTGCAGGCCGTTGGTATCGCCATGGAAATGCGGGCCGAAACCCACTGCAAGATCGAAGCGATCGTCCCTCAGCGCGTCGACCGGAATATCGCGCTGGAACTTCGTGGTGTTGATCACCACCGGAACACGGTTGCCGATGAAGCGCTTGACCAGGTTCGGAAGGATCAGGAGTTCGAAGTATTCCGGCGCGCAGAGGTTGAATGTGATCTCTTCCTGACGTGGATCGAATGGCTGGATGCCGGAGTGGCATTGGTTGATCGTGTTAAGCACCCCCAGCACCTGGCCATACATGACGATGGCCTTCTGAGTGGGGCTCATGCCTGCGCGTGTCACGGTGAACAGTTCGTCTTCGAAGCTGGTGCGCAGTTTTTTCAGGCAATAGCTGACGGTCGACTGGCTGACACACAGGGCTTCGGAAACCTGGGTGACGCTGCGCTGTTCGAACACGGCGACGAACACCATCAGGTCTTGCATATCCAGCTTTCGAAGCAGGTTACTAATGAGCATCAGCTAATCTCGGCGCCATCCTTGCGTAACATCCTGTTCCCACGAAGGCCTCCTTTATACAGGAGCCTTGGCCGTTTATCTTTCGGCAGGGTAGATGTTTTGCTAGGACAGCGACGACTAGCCAATATGCCGCGCGTATTGCCTGGGGTTGAAGCGCAACACCATCAGGATCATCAGCCCCATCACCACCGCGAGCGACCACCACGCCCATTCGAAACTGCCCGATTGGTCACGGATCACTCCGGCAATCAATGGCGACAGGCCGGCGATCAGGTAACCGATGCCTTGCACGAATGCCGTCAACGCGCCGGCCCGGCGCGGGTCGTCCAGGTGGTCGAGGGAGACGATCAGGCTCATCGGGAACAGACCGCCGATACCGAGCCCCAGCAAGCATGGCCACAGCAGGCTGAAGCGATCCGGGCTGAGGATCAAGCCGCAGAAGCCAGCCATGATCAATGTCAGCAGTACCGTCAGTATCGGGCGTTTGTCTTGGCTGCGGTTGGCGATTGCCGGGGTGACCAGGCCGGACAACACTTCCATCGCTGTGAGGAACCCCAAGACCAGGCCGGCCTGCTGTTCGCTCCAGCCTTTTTCCAGGTAATACGGCGCCAGCCAGGCCAGTACGCACGTATAGGACGCGGTGCCCAGGCCGAAGAACAGGGCCAGCAGCCAAGCCCGGCGGTTGGCAAAGAACGAGCCCTGTTGTCGTCCCGGTGCTCTGGGTAATGGCATGACGACCGAGCGTTGAGCGTGCCAGCAGCCCAGCGCGACCAGCACCAGCAATGCCCAGATCGCCAGGCCGATGCGCCAGCTGCCCGTCTGCGCCAGGACGAACGGGGAAAATGACGCCGCGATGGCCGCGCCACCCATGATCGACGTGACGTACAGCCCCATGAACAACGAGACGTTATCGCCAAGCCGCGACTTGATCAGGGCTGGCAGCACCGCCTGGATCAGGGCGATGCCGATGCCGGCCAAAACGGCGCTGATGATCAACGCTTCGGCGCTATCCAGGTACAGGCGCGAGACCGTGGCAAGGCCGATGACTACCAGCGACAGGACAATGGTGCGGTGTTCGCCAATGCGCAGGGCGACTCGCAGGCCCAGGAACATTGCCAAGCCCATGGCCATGACCGGCAACATCGTCAGCAACGATGCCATGCTGAACGTCAGGGGCACTTCGCCCCGAATGGCGGATAGCAAAGGCCCGACCGCCGCCATCGAAGGGCGCAGATTCAGCGCCACGCATACGATGCTGGTCATCAGCCAGAATACGCGGGTACTTGAGGCTTGAACGTTTTCCATGACAAGGCCTTGGCGGGGAAGAAAGCGCCATTTAGGCCCGGCCGCGTTGGGCTCGGCAAACTGAAAACTGGCTGGGGGAATTGAATAATTAAATACGTCACGCTCAGAACCACAGGCGCAGGCGCAAAGTCGTCTGCCGGGGCACAGGTCAGAATGATCTTTTGCAACGGCGGGATATTCTGTAGCCTTGCCGGCTTCACGCTGTCCCGTGCCTGATGACACTCACTTTCCCGGCGGTACCCGAGTGGTCCGGAGCCGGGTGTATACTCGACTTTCGCGCTAAACGCGCCTATAGGTCTTGCGAACATGACGCAGATTTCCGAACGCCTTCTGGTCCAGGCTCACCTCGATGCCAAGCAGCCCAAGCCGCTGTCCGCCGAGCAAGAGGCCTGGTACCGCGCCGCCATTGCCGCCGAGCTCAAGGCTCAGGACGCGGTGCTGGTTGCGCATTTCTATTGTGACCCGGTCATTCAGGCCCTGGCCGAGGAGACTGGGGGCTGTGTCTCCGACTCTCTGGAAATGGCCCGCTTTGGCAACGCCCATCCAGCCAAGACCGTGGTGGTGGCCGGGGTCAAGTTCATGGGCGAGACCGCCAAGATCCTCAACCCCGAAAAACGCGTGCTGATGCCGACTCTGGAAGCCACTTGCTCCCTCGATCTGGGTTGCCCGGTGGATGAATTCTCGGCGTTCTGCGACCAGCATCCGGAGCGCACCGTGGTGGTGTATGCCAACACTTCGGCGGCCGTGAAGGCCCGTGCGGACTGGGTGGTGACGTCCAGCTGTGCCCTGGAAATCGTCGAGAGCCTGATGGACAACGGCGAGACGATCATCTGGGGTCCGGACAAGCACTTGGGCACTTACATCCAGCGCAAGACCGGCGCCGACATGTTGCTCTGGGACGGTGCCTGCATCGTCCACGAAGAGTTCAAGTCCAAGCAGTTGGAAGATATGAAGGCGCTGTACCCGGATGCCGCCATCCTGGTGCACCCGGAGTCACCGACGTCGGTGATCGAACTGGCGGATGCCGTGGGTTCCACCAGCCAGTTGATTGCCGCCGCCCAGAGCTTGCCGAACAAGACGCTGATCGTCGCCACCGACCGCGGCATTTTCTACAAAATGCAGCAGCTGTGCCCGGACAAGGTCTTCATCGAGGCCCCTACCGCCGGCAACGGCGCGGCATGCCGCAGTTGCGCGCACTGCCCATGGATGGCGATGAACACGCTGGAACGCACGCTCCAGGCGCTCAAGGAAGGCAGCAACGAAATATTCGTCGACCCGGCATTGATCCCCCAGGCGATTCGCCCGCTCAAGCGCATGCTGGACTTCACCCAGGCGGCGCGGATGAAGTTAGCGGGTAATGCCTGACGCTGAACAGATTTGAGGCCTGCCGGGCTTTTTGTGGCGAGGGAGCTTGCTCCCGCTGGGCTGCGAAGCAGCCCCAAACGAGACACTGCGGGGTTATTCAGTCATACCGCATTGGCTGGATTACGACTGCTGCGCAGCCGAGCGGGAGCAAGCTCCCTCGCCACGGGGTTGTAGTGAGTTCCTACTTGGTCTTCTTGGGAATCCGCACCAACTGCGTATCCGAATAGATGTCATGCCAGCCCCGCTTGCGCTTGTCGAAAAGCGCCCAGATGAAGCCCAGCCCCACCAGCAGCAATGACGCAATCGACACCACGAATCGCAACAACGCCTGCCACAGGCTGATGGCCGTGCCATCGGCGTTCTGTACGCGAATGCACCAGACCTGCATGCCCAGGGTCTGGCCGTTGTGGGTCCAGAACTTGGCGAAGAAGCCGAACAGCACGAACAGCAACACCGTGGACAGCAGCGGATCGCCATCCAGCGCGCCGGCGTCGGTAAGGGCACGCATCTTTTCTTCGCCGATGATCATCATCTGGATCATCTTGTACACGCCACCGGTGACGATCAGCAGCGCCGTGCACAGCAAAAAATCATAGAACATCGCGGCCAGGCGACGGCCCAGGCCGGCGGGAGGGAAGTCACCCTGTGGGGTGAGCAGGTGTTTGGACATGACGGCCTCGAACCAAAAAGAAGCCATTTTACGGATTTACGCCCATAAAAAAGCCCCTGATATCAATCAGGGGCTTTTTAGTTTGCGAAAGCCTTAGGCTTCGGCTTGAACCTCGTCAGCCTGCATGCCTTTCTGGCCTTGCACGGCAACGAAAGTGACTTTCTGGCCTTCTTTCAGGCTCTTGAAGCCGTTGCCCTGGATGGCGCGGAAGTGCACGAACAGATCCGGACCGCTTTCAGGAGTGATGAAACCAAAACCTTTTTCGTCGTTGAACCACTTGACGGTACCGCTCTGACGTTCAGCCATTTTCTTATTTCCTTGACGCTAAATTAATGACAGCCTCTTTCCAGACGAAAGAGTACTGGGGCTGGGTTGCAGGAAAGTAAGATGACGTCGAACGGGTTGTAGCTAACTTCTTAGGCTACTGCCCAGGTCACGATCCAAGCGACCCATGCAAACACAGTGACGAAACTCTACGCCAACTTCCAAGGAAAAAACAACCCCCCTGAAGGCCCCGGATTTGCTCAGCTTGCTGGCGTTTTAGATGTTTTGCGGGAGGGGGCTTATTCAAAAGGCTAGTCCGATAGTTCCGTAGCGTTATAAGCCCGGTTGAATATCACTACATGCACCTTTTTATGGCGGTTGCGTTACACATTAGTGCACGTATAACGAAACCGCGTTACTTATAGAAACAACCAATCAACCACGGTAGTAGCGCTGCGGAACGAATGGCATTTTGCTTACAAGCAAAGGCACTTTTTTCCCACGCACAATGGCCCAGACCGGCGTGTCCAAGGCGACGAAGGCGCTGTCCAGATAACCCATCGCCAATGGACCGCCCAATGTCGGCCCGAACCCGCCGCTGCAAACCGTGCCGATGATCTCGCCGGCTTCGTTGACGATCTCCGCGCCTTCACGCACCGGTGTGCGTTCTTGGGGCAGCAGGCCGACACGTTTGCGCTTCACGCCTTGCTGTTGCTGGGCAAAAACAGTTTCCGCTCCGGGGAAGCCCCCGGCGCGCGCGCCATCGGCGCGGCGGACCTTGGAAATCGCCCACAGCAGGCTGGCTTCAATGGGTGTGGTTTCGGTGTTCATATCGTGGCCGTAGAGGCACAGGCCCGCTTCCAGGCGCAGGGAATCACGGGCGCCAAGGCCGATGGCGGCGACTTCCGGTTCGGCCAGCAGGGCGCGGGCGAGTTTCTCCGCATCGGCGGCTGGCACGGAAATCTCGAAACCGTCTTCACCGGTGTAGCCCGAACGGCTGACAAAGCAATCCACGCCCAGCAGAGTGACGCGCTGGAATTGCATGAAGGTCATCTTCGCCACTTCCGGCGCCAGACGCGCGAGCACGGTCACGGCCGCTGGGCCTTGCAGCGCGAGCAGGGCGCGGGCTTCGAACAGCGGCTCGATGCTGCACTGACCGCCGATGTTCGCTTGCAGGTGGGCCAGGTCCTGATCCTTGCACGCCGCGTTGACCACCAAAAACAGCTCATCATTGCCCAGGTTGGCGACCATCAAATCGTCGAGGATGCCGCCGTTGTCGTTGGTGAACATGGCGTAGCGCTGCATGCCCACGGGCAAGTCGATGATGTCCACCGGCACCAGCGTCTCCAGTGCCTTGGCCGCACCCGCGCCGGTCAGGCGGATCTGGCCCATGTGGGACACATCGAACAGCCCGGCCTGATCCCGGGTGTGCTGGTGTTCTTTCATCACGCCCAAGGGGTATTGCACCGGCATGTCGTAGCCGGCGAATGGCACCATGCGGGCGCCGAGTTCGAGGTGCAGCGCGTGCAGCGGGGTTTTCAACAGTTGTTCGGTGGACATATCAGCTCCTGGAAAATGAAAGGGGCACGCATCAGCATTCGATGATGTTGACCGCCAGACCGCCGCGGGCGGTCTCCTTGTATTTGCTTTTCATGTCGGCGCCGGTCTGGCGCATGGTGCGGATGACTTTGTCGAGGGAGACGAAGTGATGACCATCGCCGCGCATGGCCATGCGCACCGCATTGATGGCCTTTACCGAGCCCATGGCATTGCGTTCGATGCAGGGCACCTGGACGAGGCCACCGATGGGGTCGCAGGTGAGCCCGAGGTTGTGTTCCATGCCGATTTCGGCGGCGTTTTCCACTTGTTGCACGGTACCGCCCAGCACTTCGCAAAGCGCACCGGCGGCCATGGAGCAGGCCACGCCAACTTCACCCTGGCAGCCGACTTCAGCACCGGAGATGGAGGCGTTTTCCTTATAGAGGATGCCGATGGCGGCGGCGGTCAGCAGGAATCGCACCACGCCATCTTCGTTGGCCCCGGGAATGAAGCGCATGTAGTAGTGGAGCACGGCCGGAATGATGCCCGCCGCACCGTTGGTGGGCGCGGTGACGACACGGCCGCCGAAGGCGTTTTCTTCGTTGACGGCCAAGGCATACAGGTTGACCCAGTCCAGCACGGACAGCGGATCGCGCAAGGCCGCTTCAGGGTTCTTGCACAACTGGCGATGCAACGCCGCAGCCCGGCGCTTGACCTTGAGGCCGCCCGGCAAGATCCCCTCGTTGCGACAGCCCGCCGCCACGCAATCCTGCATGACCTGCCAGATCTTCAGCAGGCCGGCGCGGGTCTCGGCTTCGGGGCGCCAGGCGCTTTCGTTGGTCAGCATGACCTGGCTGATGGACAGACCGTAGGTGCTGCAGTGGGCCAGCAGATCTTTTGCGCTCTTGAACGGGAAGGTCAGGGGCGTGGCATCTTCGACGATACGGTCGGCGCCGGCGGCGTCTTCATCCACGACGAAGCCGCCGCCCACCGAGTAGTACTCGCGGCTGCGCACTTGCAGGCCGGCGGCGTCGAAGGCGCGGAAGATCATGCCGTTGGGGTGGTAGGCCAACGGTTTGCGGATCATCGCCAGGTGCAGTTTTTCATTGAATTCGATGGTGTGTTCGCCGAGCAGGTTCAGGCGACCGCTGCTGCGGATCTCCTGGAGCCGGGCGGTCACTGTTTCGGTGTCCACGGTGTCCGGGTGCTCGCCTTCCAGGCCCAGCAGCACGGCCTTGTCACTGCCGTGGCCCTTGCCGGTGGCACCGAGCGAGCCGTACAGCTCGACTTTGACGCTGGCAGTGGTATTGAGCAACTCATCACGACGCAACCCTTCGACGAAACGGGCCGCGGCACGCATCGGACCGACCGTGTGGGAGCTGGAAGGACCGATGCCGATCTTGAACAGGTCGAACACGCTTAACGACATGGTGTTTCTCCGGTTTCTTTTTATGGGATCGACTTTGAAGATGTGACTCAGGCCCTAGTGGGAGCGAGCTTGCTCGCGATAGCGGTGTGACAGTCACTCAAGTGACGACTGACAGTACGCTATCGCGAGCAAGCTCGCTCCCACAGGGGAAGATTCGGAGGGCGGATGGACCGCCCTCCACTTACCTTAAGCGTAGCTTTCGATCGACGGGCAGGCGCAGACCAGGTTGCGGTCGCCGAACACGTTGTCGACCCGACCGACTGGCGGCCAGTATTTGCCTTCGATCAACGACGCCACCGGGTACACCGCCTGCTCACGGCTGTAGGGGTGAGTCCAGTCGCCGACGAGTTCCGCCGCGGTGTGCGGGGCGTTCTTCAGCGGGTTGTCGTCTTTGTCCAGGCTGCCGTTTTCCACCGCGCGGATTTCTTCGCGGATGCAGATCATGGCGTCGCAGAAGCGGTCCAGCTCTTCCTTGGATTCGCTTTCGGTCGGCTCGATCATCAACGTGCCGGCCACCGGGAACGACATGGTCGGGGCGTGGAAACCGAAGTCGATCAGGCGCTTGGCCACGTCATCGACACTGATGCCGCTGCTGTCCTTGAGCGGGCGCAGGTCGAGGATGCATTCGTGGGCCACCAGGCCGTTGCTGCCGGAGTAGAGCACCGGATAATGCTCTTCCAGGCGACGGGCGATGTAGTTGGCGTTGAGAATCGCCAGCTGCGAAGCGCGCTTGAGGCCCGCGCCGCCCATCATGCGGATGTACATCCAGGTGATCGGCAGGATGCTCGCACTGCCGAACGGCGCCGCGCACACCGCGCCTTCCTTGCGTTCCATGTTGGCGTGGCCCGGCAGGAACGGCGCCAGGTGCGACTTGACGCCAATCGGGCCGACGCCCGGGCCGCCACCGCCGTGGGGAATGCAGAAGGTCTTGTGCAGGTTCAGGTGCGAGACGTCGCCGCCGAATTTGCCGGGGGCGCAGAGGCCGACCATCGCGTTCATGTTGGCGCCGTCGATGTACACCTGGCCGCCGTTGTCATGAATGATGCCGCAAATCTCGCGGATGCCTTCCTCGAACACGCCGTGGGTGGACGGGTAGGTGATCATCAGCGCGGCGAGGTGCTCGCGGTGCTCGATGGCCTTGGCCCGCAGGTCCTCGATGTCGACGTTGCCACGGGCATCGCAGGCGGTCACGACCACGCGCATGCCGGCCATGTTGGCGGTGGCCGGGTTGGTGCCGTGGGCCGAAGACGGGATCAGGCAGATGTCGCGACGGTCTTCGCCACGGCTCTGGTGATAGGCGCGGATCGCCAGCAGGCCGGCGTATTCACCCTGGGAACCGGCGTTGGGTTGCAGCGACACCGCGTCATAGCCGGTGGCGGCGCAGAGCATGGCTTCGAGCTCGTCGGTCAGTTGCTGATAGCCGGCGCTTTGCTCGGCCGGGGCGAACGGGTGCAGGGCGCCGAACTCTGCCCAGGTCACCGGGATCATTTCGCTGGCGGCGTTGAGTTTCATGGTGCAGGAACCCAGCGGGATCATGGTGCGATCCAGCGCCAGGTCCTTGTCGGCGAGCTTGCGCAGGTAGCGCATCAGCTCGGTTTCGGAGTGGTAGCGGTTGAACACCGGGTGGCTGAGGATCGCCGATTGGCGCACCAGCTCGGCCGGGATGCGGCTTTGCATGCTGGTGGCCAGTGCGGTGAAGTCCGGCACAGGCTTGCCGTCGGCCAACAGGCTCCACAGTGCTTCGATGTCAGCCTGGTTGGTGGTTTCGTCCAGGGACAGGCCCAGGCGTTCGGCGTCCACTGCACGCAGGTTGATGCGCTGGGCGCGGGCCTTGTCGTGCAGCGCGGCGGTTTGCGCGCCAGTGTGCAGCGTCAGGGTGTCGAAGAAGCTTTCTTGCTCGACCTTCAGACCCATTGCGCCCAGACCCTTGGCAAGGATCGCGGTCAGGTGATGGATGCGGTTGGCAATTTGCACCAGGCCCTTGGGACCGTGGTACACAGCGTACATGCTGGCGATGTTGGCGAGCAGAACCTGGGCGGTGCAGATGTTGCTGGTGGCTTTCTCGCGGCGGATGTGTTGCTCGCGGGTCTGCATCGCCAGGCGCAGGGCCGGCTTGCCGAAACGGTCCACGGAAACGCCGACCAGCCGGCCCGGCATGTCGCGCTTGAACGCATCCTTGGTGGAGAAAAAGGCCGCGTGCGGACCGCCGAAACCCAGGGGAACGCCGAAGCGCTGGGCGCTGCCGATGGCAACGTCGGCACCGAACTCACCCGGAGGGGTCAGCAGGGTCAGGGCCAGCAGGTCGGCGGCCACGGCCACCAGGGCATTGGCGGCGTGGAAGCGTTCGGTCAGCTCGCGGTAGTCGAACAGGTCGCCATTGCTGGCCGGGTACTGCAAGAGTGCGCCGAAGAAGCTGCTGACGTCGCTCAGTTCGCGCTCGTCGCCCACGACCACGTCGATGCCCAGGGGCTCGGCACGGGTGCGCAGCACATCGAGGGTCTGCGGGTGGCTGTGCACGGAGGCGAAGAACGCATTGCTGCCCTTGTTCTTGCTCAAGCGCTTGCAGAAGGTCATGGCTTCGGCGGCGGCGGTGGCTTCGTCCAGCAGGGAGGCGTTGGCGATCGGCAGGCCGGTGAGGTCGCTGATCAAGGTCTGGAAGTTCAGCAGTGCTTCGAGACGGCCCTGGGAGATTTCCGGCTGGTAAGGGGTGTAGGCGGTGTACCAGGCCGGATTTTCCAGCAGGTTGCGCAGGATCGGTGCCGGCGTATGGCAGTTGTAGTAGCCCTGGCCGATGTAGGTCTTGAACAGTTGGTTCTTGCCGGCGATGGCCTTGATCGAGGCCAGTGCATCGGCTTCGCTCTGGCCGTCGCCCATGTCCAGGACGCTGGTGCCTTTGATGCTTTCCGGGATCACGCTGGCGCTCAGGGCTTCCAGGGAGTCGTAGCCCAGGCGTTCGAGCATGGCTTGCTCGTCGCCTGCACGCGGGCCGATGTGGCGGGCGATGAATTCGTTGGCGGTGCCGAGATTAACGGTCATGGTGCGCTCCTCAGGCTTCGGCGTTGGCTTTGATCAGGCGGTCGTAGGCGTCTTGATCCAACAGCTTAGCCACTGCATCGGCGTCGGTCGGTTTAAAACGGAAGAACCAGCCTTCGCCCATCGGATCTTCGTTGACCAGCTCCGGGCTGTCGCCGAGTGCTTCATTCACTTCCAGCACTTCACCGTCCAGTGGCATGTACACGCCGCTGGCGGCCTTGACGGATTCCACGGTGGAGGCCTCGTCGCCTTTGGCGTAGGCCTGCAATTCAGGCAGTTGCACAAAAACCACGTCGCCCAACGCGTTCTGCGCGAAAGCGGTAATGCCTACGGTGACGCTGCCGTCGGTTTCGGCGCGCAGCCATTCGTGATCTTCAGTGAAACGCAACTCGCTCATGGAAACTCCTGGGGCCAGACTCGTCTGGTGGACGCGAAGAAAGGCGCGGGGCTTGGCCCGGCCGAATGGTTAAACCTTTAGCAAGAACGTGGCCAATGTTTAAAAGTCTTTGTTTATCAATGCATTGGATGGTTTTCCAGCGCGCTCGCTATTACAAGCTGTAGCGAAAACGCTACAGCTAGGCGCCTGGAAAAAATCGTTGCGGGATCAAAGCCTTGCGCAGAGCAGGTCAGCGCGGGGTGTAGCGATATCGTTCCGCTGTAGCGCTTTCAGTACAGATGGAGGTCGTTTTTGACTAACTTTCAAATACGCCTCAGACCAATGTGGGAGCGAGCCTGCTCGCGAAAGCAGTTTTTCAGTCAATGATGATGTTGGCTGATATACCGCTTTCGCGAGCAGGCTCGCTCCCACAGGTAGCCGAGTAAAGCTACGGCTTCCCGGAAATCCCGTACTTGCGCAACCGATGGGCAATTGCGGTATGGGAGGTCTGCAGTCGGCTGGCGAGCTGGCGAGTAGAAGGGTAATTGGCGTAGAGGCTTTCGAGCAGATGCTTCTCGAAGCTTTCCACCGCCTGCTCCAGGCTTTCGACTTCGACGTCGCCCTGACGCGCCACGGAGGTGCCGGCGATGTCCAGGTCGCCGATATCCACGAGGCTGCTTTCGCAGATGGCGGCGGCGCGGAAGATCACGTTCTGCAATTGCCGCACGTTGCCCGGCCAGCGGTTGCCCAGCAAGGCCGGGTAAGTGCCAGGGGCCAGGCGGCAGACCGGGCGCTGGATCTGCGCGCAGGCCTGCTGCATGAAATACCGCGCCAGCAGCAGGATGTCCTGGCCGCGTTCACGCAGCGGCGGGACTTCGACATTGAGCACGTTCAAGCGATAGAACAAGTCTTCGCGGAACGAGCCTTCGTTGACCATTTTCTCCAGGTTACGGTGGGTCGCGCTGAGAATCCGCACGTTGACCTTGATTTCCCGGTCGCCGCCGACCCGGCGGAAGCTGCCATCGTTCAGGAAACGCAGCAGCTTGGCTTGCAAGTACGGCGACATTTCGCCGATTTCATCGAGGAATACCGTGCCCTGGTTCGCCAGCTCCATCAGCCCGGGCTTGCCGCCCCGTTGCGCGCCAGTGAAGGCGCCCGGGGCGTAGCCGAACAGTTCACTTTCGGCCAGGTTTTCTGGCAGTGCCGCACAGTTGAGGGCCAGGAACGGTGCGCTGTGTCGGGCACTGATGGCGTGGCAGGCGCGGGCCACCAATTCCTTGCCGGTGCCCGTCTCGCCTTGGATCAGCAGCGGTGCATCCAGGGCCGCGACCCGTTGGGCGCGGGCCTTGAGGGTGCGAATCGCCGGGGATTCGCCCAGCAGCGCGTCGAAGCCTTCGGCGTGATCGTGGTGCAGCGCCGACAGGCGTTCGCCGATACGGTTGGGCTGATAAAGCGTCAGCAGCGCCCCGGCATCGGTGATGGGCGTGGCATCGAGGAGCAGCGTCTGGCCGTTGACGGTGATTTCCCGCAGCGGCAAGCGAAAGCCGTTTTCCAACAGCGCATCCAGCAGCGCCGCGTCATCGAACAGCTCCGCGACGCTTTCCCCGGCCGGTTCGCGACCGTACAGGGCGATGAGCGCCGGGTTGGCGAGCAACACCTTGCCGGCGCTGTCCAGGGCGAGCACCGGGTCGGTCATGGCGGCGAGCAAGGCATCGAGCTGCAAGTGCCGGCGCTGGCCCGGCAGGATGTCCACCACCGTGACCGCCTGCACGCCGCGCACGCTGAACAGCGCCTCGCGCAACTCATCCAGCACCTGTGGGCTGAGAGTCGGGGCGTCGATGTAGACGTTGGGCGGGACCATTTCCACCGCATCCAGGTTGAGATTGCGCCCACCAAGCAAGGCCAGGACTTCCTGGGTGATGCCGACGCGGTCGATGAAACTGACGTGGATACGCATGGGGCGGCTTTGGGTTCTGGAATGCGGAGGGTGGCAAGTATGCCTTGGGGCGGGCTAATGGTGAAATCCTGGCGCAAGGCTTAAGGCTGTACAGAGATCCCTTGTGGGAGCGAGCTTGCTCGCGATGGCTGAGTGTCAGCCACCCTTTTATTGACTGATACACCGCTATCGCGAGCAAGCTCGCTCCCACAAAGGTTCCCGCAGAGGTAGCTACAACCCCACATCCCACTCCGGTGTTTCGGGAAACCTGAGCACCAGAAAATCCAGCAGGCTGCGCAACGCCGAGGGCATGTGCTTGCGTGAGGCATACACCGCATACATGTTCATCCGGCGCGGTTCGGCGTGGGGCAGCAGGCGCACCAGTTCGCCGTTCTGGATATGAGGGCCGACCTGGTAGCTGGGCAGCATCGCCACACCGGCGCCGGCTATCGTTGCCTGGAGCAAGGTGCTGGCTTCGTTGGCGCTGATGTTGCCCTGTACCGGCACCGACAGCTGTTCGCCGTCCTGCTCGAAATGCCACAGGCTTTTGCCTACGTAGGAATGGGTCAGGCAGTTGTGCTGGCTCAGGTCTTCCACCCGTTGCGGTGTCGAATGTTCGCGCAGGTAGCGGGGGGAGGCGCAGATGACCGAACGGCAGACCGTGAGACGCCGGGCGATCAGGTTCGGATCGAGATCGTTGCTCATGCGGATCGCCAGGTCGATGCGTTCGTCCACCAGGTTGACGGTGCGATCGAGCATTTGCAGGTCAACGCTCACGCCCGGGTAGCGCTGGACGTATTCGGCCATCGCACTCGCCAATTGCGACTGGCCGAACGAGGGGCTGGCGCTGATGCGCAGCATGCCCCGTGGCGCGTCTTCGGGCGTGCTGACGGCCGCTTGCATGTCGCCGCACAGCTCCAGCATCTGCCGGCAGCGGGGCAGGGTCTCCGTGCCTGCGGCCGTCAGGCTCAGCTTGCGCGTGGTGCGGTGCATCAGCCGGGCACCGACCCAATCTTCCAGCTCCGCCAGATAGCGCGATACCACCGGCCGCGACAGGTCCAGGTGCTCGGCCGCCGCCGACTGGCTGCCCAGGTCCACCACGGTGACGAACACTCGCATTGCTTGTAGACGATCCATGATCTGCCCGATTTTAGAAACAAACTATGTCCCAGCATCGCATTTTTTGTACTGAGTCTGGCAACTAAGCTCCGTTCATTCCCTTGCGGGCCATTGCACAACGGAGCACCTCATGACCGGTTTCACTCTTCTAAAACGCTTGTCGCTGGCGACCGCAGCGCTGGCCATCACGGCCCAGGCCTGGGCCGCCGACTTGACGCTCGACGTCTACAACCCCGGCGCGGCGGCGATTTTCCCGGTGACTTCGGTATTGGTCAGCGGTGAAAACGAGGCGATCCTGGTGGACGCCCAATTTGGCAAAACCCAGGCCGAGCAGGTCGTGGAAAAAATCCGCGCCAGTGGCAAGCGGTTAACCACGATCTACATCAGCCACGGCGACCCCGACTACTATTTTGGCCTGCAAACCCTGGTAGCCGCTTTCCCGGAAGCCAAAGTCCTCGCATCCGCGCCAACCGTGGAGCACATCAAGGCCACTGCCGATGGCAAGTTGAAATATTGGGGGCCGATCCTGAAGACCGACGCGCCGTCCAAGACGCTGGTGCCCCAAGTGCTCAAGGGCGACAGCTTGACGCTGGAAGGCAAGCGCTTGCAGGTCATCGGCCTTGACGGCCCTCAGCCGGACCGCAGTTTCGTGTGGATTCCGTCGATCAAGGCGGTGGTGGGAGGTGTGGTGGTGGCGGAGAACATTCACGTCTGGATGGCCGATACCCAGACGCCGCAATCCCACCGGGATTGGCTGGCGACGCTGGATAACATGCAAAAGCTGCAACCGACCACCGTGATCCCCGGCCATTACCTGGGCGAAAGCGCTCGTTCCCTGGCGCCAGTGCGCTTCACCGCCGATTACATCAAGGCCTTCGACGAAGAAACCGCCAAGGCCAAGAATTCCGCCGCACTGATCGCCGCCATGAAACTACGCTATCCACAGCTGGGGGAGGACAGTTCCCTGGAGCTGAGCGCCAAGGTGGCGAAGGGCGAAATGAGGTGGTGAAACCCGAACTTTGATCTGGACGCTTTTGTGGCGAGGGAGCTTGCTCCCGCTCGGCTGCGAAGCAGTCGCAAAAATACTGGGTCTGCTGCGCAGCCCAGCGGGAGCAAGCTCCCTCGCCACGAACGTGTTCATGGTTCTAGAACGCGTTGAAGTAATCACTACGAATAACCATAGGAGAATCCCATGAGCACCATCGCAATCATCGGCGCTACAGGCCGGGCCGGCAGCCAACTGCTGGAAGAAGCCTTGCGCCGTGGTCACAGCGTGACGGCCATTGCCCGCAACACCGGAAAAATCGGCACACGGGCGGGAGTGGTCAGCAAGCAGTTGGACGTACTGGACAGCGAGGCACTGACCGCAGCGGTAGCAGGCCACGACGTGGTCATCAGTGCCGCGCATTTCGCCACGGTGCCGGCCGACAAGGTTGTCGCACCGGTGAAGGCCGCCGGAGTCAAGCGCCTGCTGGTTGTGGGCGGTGCCGGTTCGTTGTTGTTGCCGGATAACAGCCGCGTGATCGACAGCAAGGGCTTCCCGGAGGAATACCTGGCCGAAGCCACGGCCGGAGCGTTGTTCCTGGACGTGCTGGGAAAGGAGCAGGACCTCGATTGGACCTTCCTTTCGCCCTCGGCGGAGTTCGTCGAAACCGAACGCACCGGCCAGTTCCGCGTCGGCAAGGATCACTTGCTGTTCGATAACGCCGGGCGCAGTTGGATCGGCTTCGCCGACTACGCCATTGCGATGATCGATGAGGTCCAGGCGCCGCAGTTTTCGCGGACGCGGTTCACTGTCGGCTATTGAGCCATCGATCCGTGCAGCGAATCACCCGTGGATCCTCACCCAGACACTGACCAGCACCGTCGCCGCCATCAACCAGGCGACGGCAGCCACGGCCAATGACGCTTCGAGGCGCATCCGGTCGACCATCACGTACAGCGTCGCGAGATAGACGAAATACGGAATGATCGACCACATGCCGAACACGATGGTGGTCTTCAGGTCATCCACCGAGCGGCCCTTGCCGACGATGTAGTGGGCAATCAGCGCAAAGGTCGGAAACAGCGGCACCAGCCCGGCAATGTAATAGTTCTTGGTCTTGGCGAGCATCGCCAGGATGACGACAACGGCTGCGCCGAGCGCGGCCTTGAAAATAAGATCCACAGGTTCATGTCCCAGGTCAGTGGCTCAGGCCATATTTTTTGACTTTGTCGAAGAGCGTGGTCTTGGCCATGCCCAGTTCCTGGCTGGCCTGGGTCAGGTTGCCGCCGCTGCGTTGCAACGCGTCCACCAGCAGGTTGCGCTCGAAGGCTTCAACCGCTTCGGCGAAGGCCAGGCCTTGGCTGCCGGTGCTGGTGCCGGCTTTCTTGAACGCCGGCAAGCCCAGGGCGTAACGTTCGGCGACGTTGCGCAGCTCGCGCACGTTGCCCGGCCAATCGTGGCTCATCAGGTTCGACAGAGTGTGGTTGTCCAGCTCCGGCACGGTACGGTCGAAGCGCAGGGACGATTGCTGGAGAAAATGTTCGAACAGTTGCAGGATGTCTTCGCGCCGCTCCCGCAGGGGCGGCAGCTCCAGCGTCACCACATTGAGGCGGTAATACAGGTCGCTGCGGAACTGCCCGGTCCGACCCATTTCGTCCAGGTCGGACTTGGTGGCGGCAATCACCCGACAATCCACGGACACGCTCTGGTTCGACCCCAGGCGTTCGAGGGTGCGTTCCTGCAACACGCGCAATAGCTTGATCTGCAAGGGCAGGGGCATGCTCTCTACTTCATCGAGAAACAGCGTGCCGCCATCGGCGTGCTCGATCTTGCCGATCCGGCGCTTACCCGCGCCAGTGAAAGCGTTGGCCTCGTGGCCGAAAATCTCGCTTTCAAACAGGTTCTCCGGCAGGCCACCGCAGTTCAGCGCGACGAACTGCTTGTCGTGGCGCCGGCTGAAATCATGCAGGCAACGGGCGACCAATTCCTTGCCGGTGCCGGTTTCGCCTTCGATCAACACGTTGGCCGAGGTGTCGGCGACGTTGGCGATCAGCTCGCGCAGGTGCTGCATGGCCGGCGAGCGGCCGATGATGCGGCCTTCCAGGGAATCACGCTCGGCCAGTTGCCTGCGCAGCGAAGAAACTTCCCGGGCCAGGCTGCGCTGTTCCAGGGCGCGGCGTGCAACGTCCACCAGGCGCTCGGGGGAGAACGGTTTTTCCATGAAATCGTAGGCGCCTTTCTGCATCGCGCCTACGGCCATGGAAATATCGCCGTGGCCGGTGATCAACACCACCGGCAGGCTGCGGTCCCGGGCTTTGAGGCGGGTCAGCAGTTCCAGGCCGTCGATGCCCGGCAGGCGGATGTCGCTGATGACGATGCCGGCAAAATCTTCGCCGACCCGCTCAAGGGCCTCTTCGGCGCTGCCCACGCCAATGCAGGGAATATCTTCCAGGCTCAAGGCCTGCTGGCAGCCCAGCAGGACGTGGGGGTCGTCTTCGACGATCAATACGCTCAGGTCGTTGTTCATAGCAGCTCGGCAGGTAAAAGGCTTACCAACGGTAAACTGAGGATAAACGTGGTGCCACCATCCTCCGGATGCTCGACTCCCAAATGTCCGCCGGCGGCGGCACACAGGCTTGCCGAAAGCGTCAAGCCAAGGCCCAGGCCTTGTTCGCCGGGTTTGGTGGTGAAGAACGGTTCGAACAGATGCTTGCGAGCCTCCGGGTCGATGCCGTGGCCATTATCCCGCACCCGCAGGCGATATTTGCCATCGCTGCCTTGGCCTTCGAGCCACAGCTTCGGCGCGGGTTGCAGCTGCATGGCGTCAAGGGCATTGCCGATCAGGTTCACCAGGATCTGTTCCAGGCGCGTCTGGTCGATCTGGACCTGAACGTCTTCGAATGCCGTGTGGATCTGGATGTCGAGTTTTTCAAGGCGCGCGCCCAGCAATTGCAGCGCGGCCCCGACAGCCTTGCCCAGGCTCGCCCGGCCCTTGTCGTCGCCGCGCCGGGCGAAGGCGCGCAGGCTGGCGGTGATCCGACCCATGCGATCGATCAGGTCGTTGATGGTCCTGAGGTTGGCGCTGGCGATATCCAGCTGGCCCCTTTCCAAAAAGCGCACGGTATTGCCCGACAGGGTGCGCAGGGCGGCCAAAGGCTGGTTGAGTTCATGGGCGATGCTGGTGGACATCTGGCCGATGGCCGCCAGCTTGCCGGCTTGCACCAGTTCGTCCTGGGCGCGCCGCAAGGTCTCTTCGGCCTGCCGTCGTTCGCGAATCTGGCCCTTGAGCCGTTCGTTGCTGGCCCGCAGGTCGGTGGTGCGTTCGGTAATCCGACGTTCGAGCTGATTGTTGGCCTCTTGCAACGCTTCGCGAGCGGCGAGGCGGGTCGCGATGACTTTACGACGTTCGTTCCAGGCGATCAGCAGGAAAGCCACCAGGGCAAACGCCACGGCCACCAGGATGCCTTGGTTGATCGCTTGGCGGCGCAGGTCTTCGAGCGGGGTCAGTAACGTGAAATTCCACGGTGTGTCGCTCAGCGGCCGGGTCTGGGAAAGGTAGCTGGTGGCGCGCTGGTCAGCCGCTATTTCGGTGTTGGCGGGGAAAGTCAGCTTCTCCATGCCCTCGGCCAGCCGTTCCCGCGCCAGAGGGATCAGCTCGTTGAGCGGGAACCAGTAATATTGCAGGCTGCGGGCCAGGCGCTCCTTGGTTTCGTCGCTCAGCGGACGCACCGATTTGAGCCGCCGCGCCGGATCGCTGGAGAGGATGATGATGCCGTTCTCATCGCTGACGAAGGCTTCCAGGCGGGCCCGCTGCCAGCGCTCCTCCATGGCTTCGAGGCGGACCTTGACCACGGCCACGCCGATGATCTTGCCTTGTTGCTCCAGGCCATGTGCCAGGTAATAACCGGGTTCGCCGCTGGTGCTGCCGATCCCATAGAAGCGCCCCGGCTGGCCGCGCACGGCGTTCTGGAAATAGGCGCGGAAAGACAAGTCTTCCCCCAGGTAGCTGTCGACGTCGCGCCAGTTGCTGGTGGCCATGACGCGGCCGGTGGTGTCCATGACGTAGATGGCCCGGCTGCGACTGCGCCGGTTCAGGCCCTCAAGGTATTCGTTGACGGTCTTGCGATGCTCGGGCGTCGGGTCGTCGAGCAATTTCGAGACGCTGGATTCAAGTTCCAGCAGGCTGGGCAAATAGGTGTATTTGCTGATTTCGCTCTCCACCGCGCGGGCGTGCAGCTCCAACTGACGCTCGCCATTCTCGGCGAGGCCGCGAATGCCATAGTGCTCGCTGATCCAGAAGCCGAGGTAACCCAGGCCGATCATCAACGCTATGACCAGCGGCGGCAGGAACAGATGGCGGATCAGGCGGGGTTTCACGGCGAGTGATGGCGGCGCGGCGCGATAAAGAGTGGGGTCGCATTTCATCACAGAAGCCTTGGGTCAACCAGTGTGGCGGCGGTCGTCCTTCGAACGCGGTCCTGTGGCGAGGGAGCTTGCTCCCGCTCGGCTGCAAAGCAGCCGCAAAACGGTTCATGCGGTATGCCAGAGACATTGCATTTCCGGTTTAGGGCCGCTGCGCGACCCAGCGGGAGCAAGCTCCCTCGCCACAAGGACAAGCGCGCCTAGAAAAGGCGATGCTTAGTGCTGCAGAATCTTCTCAAGGAAATGCTGTGCACGTTCGGAGCGGGCGCTGATGTCGCCGAAGAACTCTTCTTTCGGGCAGTCTTCGATGATCTGGCCCTGATCCATGAAGATCACCCGGTTCGCCACTTTGCGGGCGAAGCCCATTTCGTGGGTCACGCACATCATGGTCATGCCTTCGTGGGCCAGTTGCACCATCACGTCGAGCACTTCGTTGACCATTTCCGGGTCAAGCGCCGAGGTCGGTTCGTCGAACAGCATTACCACCGGGTCCATCGCCAGCGCACGGGCGATCGCCACGCGCTGCTGCTGGCCGCCGGAGAGCTGGCCCGGGTGCTTGTGGGCGTGGGCCGACAGACCGACGCGCTCTAGCAGTTGCAGGCCTTTCTTGGTGGCTTCTTCCTTGCTGCGGCCCAGCACCTTGATCTGCGCGATGGTCAGGTTTTCGGTGATGGTCAGGTGCGGGAACAGTTCGAAGTGCTGGAACACCATGCCCACCCGCGAACGCAGTTTTGGCAGGTTGGTCTTCGGGTCGGCGATGGACGTGCCATCGACCACGATGTCGCCTTTCTGGAAGGGCTCAAGGGCGTTCACGCACTTGATCAGCGTGGACTTGCCCGAACCCGACGGCCCGCACACCACCACAACCTCGCCTTTGCTGACCTCGGTGCTGCAATTGGTCAGTACCTGGAAGTCCCCATACCACTTGTTGATGTTTTTGATAGAGATCATACGGCGAACCTTTTTTGCAGACGCTTGACCAGCAGCGAGGCGGCAAAGCTGATTGTGAAGTACACGAGACCTGCGATGATCAGGAACTCATTGGAGCGGCCGATGATGTCGCCATTGGCTCGCGAAGCATTGAGGAAGTCCACCAGACCGACCGTGTAGACCAGCGAGGTGTCCTGAAACAGGATGATGCTCTGTTGCAGCAACAGCGGGGTCATCTTGCGGAACGCCTGGGGCAGGATGATCAGGCGCATGACCTGGCCATAATTCATGCCCAGTGCCTGTGCCGCGCCCATCTGGCCCTTGGGGATCGACTGCACGCCGGCCCGGACGATTTCGCAGAAGTACGCCGCCTCGAACATCATGAACGCCACGACGCAGGAGCCGAACGCGCCGATCGGCGTGTCTTCGCCAGTGATCCAGCGCAGCACGAACGGGACCGCCAGGTAGAACCAGGTGATGACCAGCAGCAGCGGGATCGAGCGGAAGTAGTTGACGTAGGCGCCAGCGATGTTGGAGATCAGCTTGTTGTGGGACAGGCGCATCAGCGCCAGGATCGTCCCCAGGATAATCCCACCGACGACACCCAGGGCCATCAGCTTGAGGGTCATCACCATGCCGTTCCACAAGCCGGGAATGGCCGGGATGATGCCTGTGAAGTCGAATTCCATTATTTACCCCCCACGGAGATCAGGCCGGGCACCGCG
Organism: Pseudomonas sp. E102; assembly: GCF_052660185.1. Classification (NCBI taxonomy): domain Bacteria; kingdom Pseudomonadati; phylum Pseudomonadota; class Gammaproteobacteria; order Pseudomonadales; family Pseudomonadaceae; genus Pseudomonas; species Pseudomonas sp. E102. Next base: position 3,576,485 of record NZ_CP084025.1, on the reverse strand, counting down.
ACTTTCTTCTCGACCATGCGCATGAGCAGCATCAGGCTCATGTTCAACGTGAAGTAGATCAGCGTCGCCAGGGTAAAGGCTTCGAACAGGTTGGCCGAAAATTCGGCGGTCTGCTTGGTCTGCGCGAGCAGCTCCATCAGGCCGATCAACGACGCCACGGAGGAGTTCTTGAAGACGTTGAGGAATTCCGAGGTGAGCGGCGGAATGATGATCCGGTAAGCCTGGGGCAGCAGCACGTTCCAATAGATCTGCGGCAGTTTGAAGCCCATGGCCCGGGCAGCGGATTCCTGGCCGCGCGGCAGCGCCTGGATGCCGGTGCGCACCTGTTCGCAGACCCGCGCGGCGGTGAACAGGCCCAGGCACACGACAACGCTCAGGTAGGCCGAGGTGGTCGGGTTCAGGTCCTGCTTGTACCATTCCTGCATGTCGGCTGGCAGCAGGTCCGGCACCAGGAAGTACCAGATGAACAGTTGAACCAGCAGTGGCACGTTACGAAAGAGTTCCACGTAGCAAGTCGCGATGCCCGATACCAGCCGGTTCGGCACGGTACGCATCACACCCAGGATCGAGCCCAGCAGCAGGGCAATGATCCAGGCGACGACGGCGATGGCGATGGTCCAGCCCAGGCCGGCCACGTACCAGTCGAGATAAATCTCGCTGCCCACGCCGGTGGACTTGAAGAACACGCCCCAGTCCCAGTTGTAATTCATTAGGGTCTCCCCTCAGATCGTTCGATGTACAAGTATCTGCAGGGGGAAATCCTTTCCCGCCCAATCTTGAGGATCGGGCACACACTCACGGCTCGACTTACCGTTGCGAGTGTTTCCTTTGGTTCCAGCAGGGAATGACACACTCCTGGAAAGGGCCGAGCCCTTCCAGGAGGTAAGGTTAGTCAGAAATCAGGATTTCTTATCGTCAGCCGCTTTATCGGTCGGGTTGGCGATCAAAGCCTTGAGCTCGTCGCTCATCGGGAAGTTCAGGTTCAGATTTTTAGGCGGGATAGGCTGGGTGAACCATTTGTCGTAGATCTTGTTGATCTCGCCAGACTTGTAGCTGGCGACAATGGCGTCATCGACAACCTTTTTGAACGGCTCGTCGCCCTTACGCATCATGCAGCCATAGATTTCGTAGGATTGGGGAGTACCGGTTACTTCCCAGTCGGTCGCCCTCTTGGCCTTGGCGGCTTCGCCGGCCAGCAGGGCGTCATCCATCATGAACGCGACGGCACGGCCCGATTCCAGCATCTGGAAGGATTCGCCGTGGTCCTTGGCGGAGATGACGTTCATGCCCATTTGCTTGTCGGCATTCATCGCCTTGAGGATGCGCTCGGACGTGGTGCCGGCGGTGGTCACGACGTTCTTGCCCTTGAGATCGTCGAAATCCTTGTATTTGGAATCTTTCTTGGAGAGCAGCCGGGTGCCGATCTCGAAGATGCCAACCGAGAAGGCGACTTGTTGCTGACGCTCGACGTTGTTGGTGGTGGAGCCGCACTCCAGGTCCACGGTGCCGTTCTGCACCAGTGGGATACGGGTCTGCGAGGTGACCAGGTTGTACTTGACCTGCAGGTTCGGCACGTCCAGCTCTTTTTTCAGGGCTTCGACGACTTGCAGCTGGATGTCATGGGAGTAGCCGACGGGCTTGCCGGAAGCGTCCGCGATATAGGAAAACGGAATGGAGGCGTCGCGGTGGCCGAGCGTGATGACGCCGGACTCTTTGATCTTTTTCAGCGTGCCGGTCAGTTCGGCTGCGAAAACCGGAGTGCTGATCAGAGCAGCAGCAACGGCTGCGCCCAGGAGATGGGGAACGATGCGCATCGATGTTTCCTCGACATTGTTTTTTTTGTATTCGGCCGGTTCACCGGCCCTGAGTGCTTCGAATGCCTGAAAGCTCCTGTTGTGTTGGCGTAACAGGCGTTCGTCTCCACGAGTGTAGAGCATGACTCGTGCCAGGCCAGTGGCCTATCACTATCATGTTGTTTTTAAAGGAAATTAATGTTTTGTTTCAGCTTTTTGGTCTTTTGTTTATCCGGTTTGCCGAACTGACCGCTGGGTCGTGTTCGGAAAACCGAATGGCTTGAGCCCCACCAATCCGTGGGAGAGGCGGTGTGTTCCAAAATGCAAAAAGCCCCTGGATCGTAGATTCAGGGGCTTTTGGTCTTGCGGGTACTGTCACGCCGCTTCAATTTTGCGCCGATTGTGCTCGACCTTTTGCAGATACTGCTGGAGCTTGTCCTGCTCTGCGGCGGTGGTAAACAAGCCCAGCTTGCCGCGGCGCCAGAGGATGTCCTGGGCATCGATGGCCCACTCGTCGCTGCACAGGTAATCGACTTCGCGGGTGTAGAGGCCTGCGCCAATGTGCTCGCCCAGGTCGACGAGGTTGTGTACGCCTTCGAGCATGCGCCAGGTGCGGCTGCCGTACGTGGTGGCCCAGCGGCGGGCGATGTCGGTCGGCAGCCAGTCGAACTTGTCGCGAATCGCCGAGCACAGCGCCTGCGGGGTCGTCATGTTTTCGCCCCCCGGCAAGGTTGCCAGGGCGGTCCAGCTTGGACGCATCTGCGTAAAGTACGGCGCCAGTTGCGCCATCGCCGATTCGGCCAGCTTGCGGTAAGTGGTCAGCTTGCCACCGAATACCGAAAGCAGTGGCGCCTCTTGACCTGCGGCAGAAAGCGCCAGGGTGTAATCCCGGGTTACGGCGGAAGGGTTGTCGGACTCGTCGTTGCACAACGGCCGGACGCCGGAATAACTGTGCAGGATGTCGTCGCGGCTGACCTGTTTCTTGAAGTGGGCGTTGACCACTTTCAGTAGGTAATCGGTTTCGCCTTCGGTAATCGCGACCTTCGCCGGATCGCCGGTGTATTCGCGATCTGTCGTGCCGATCAGGGTGAACTGGTTCAGGTAGGGGATAGTGAAGACAATGCGCTGGTCCTCGTTCTGGAGAATATGCGCATGCTCGCCTTCGTAGAGTTTCGGAACGATCAAGTGGCTGCCCTGAATCAGGCGGATACCGTAAGGCGATTCCATCTTCAGGTCGTCACGAATGAACTTGGCCACCCACGGGCCGGCGGCGTTGACCAGGGCCTTGGCCTGGATCGAAAACAGGCTGCCGTCGGCACGCTCCAGATGCAACTGCCAAAGGCCCTTGCTGCGACGGGCGCTGACGCAGCGGGTGCGGGTATGTACGTGGGCGCCTTTTTCCCGCGCCGCCATGGCGTTGAGTACCACCAGCCGGGCGTCGTCAACCCAGCAGTCCGAGTATTCGAAGCCCTTGGTGATTTCGCTTTTCAGTACGCTGTCAGCGCCAAATTTCAAACTCCTGGAGCCGGCGAGCTGCTCGCGCTTGCCCAGATGATCGTAAAGGAACAGGCCGGCGCGGATCATCCAGGCGGGGCGAAGATGCGGCCGATGGGGCAGCACGAAGCGCATCTGCTTGACGATGTGTGGGGCTTTGGCCAGGAGGACTTCGCGCTCGGCCAGCGCTTCGCGCACCAGGCGGAATTCATAATGTTCGAGATAGCGCAGGCCGCCATGTATCAGCTTGCTGCTGGCGGAAGAAGTATGGCTGGCGAGGTCGTCCTTTTCGCAAAGGAACACCGAAAGGCCGCGACCGGCCGCGTCCGCAGCGATCCCCACGCCATTGATGCCGCCGCCTATAACGGCGATGTCATAGATCTCTGCGAGAGGGGGCGTAGGCAAGGTGGTAGTGGGCATCGGCTGGCCTCGGGCTCTTTTCGAAATATTTGAATTCGAACATTAATGTTCATTTGCGAAAAATACTAGCCCATAAAAACGGCAACGGCCAGTTGGATTCGATTGAAAATACTGATCGAATGCCGCCGAAAGGAAAATTTTCGAACAAAAAGAGAATTGCGGAATGCTTCTGTGGCGAGGGGATAAACCCCCTCGCCACCAGGGTTCTGGGAACGGGCGCGGAGCTAGACCACTTCCAATCGAATCTTGTGCTGGGTCAGCAGATGCGCCAGGGCTGGCACGGGCTGCTGATCGGTTACCAGGCAATCGATCAGGCTGATCGGGCCCAGGCGGACCATGGCGTTGCGCCCGAATTTGCTGGAATCTGCTGCCAACAGCACTTGCCGAGCGTTGGCGATGATGGCTTGGGACACCCGCACTTCCTGGTAATCGAAGTCCAGCAGGCTTCCGTCCTCATCGATGCCGCTGATGCCCACCAGGGCGAAGTCGACCTTGAACTGGCTGATGAAGTCGACACTGGCCTGGCCAACCACGCCGCCGTCGCGTCGCACATTGCCCCCGGCGATCAGGACTTCGAAATCATCCTTGGCGCTGAGGATCGACGCCACGTGCAGGTTGTTGGTGATGACTTTGAGGTGGTTGTGATTGAGCAGCGCCCGGGCGATGGATTCGGTGGTGGTGCCGATGTTGATGAACAGCGACGCGTGATCGGGAATCTGGGCGGCGATGGCTTCGGCGATGCGTTGCTTCTCATCGCGCATCTGGTCCGCGCGCATGGCGTAGGCGGTGTTTTCCACGCTTGAATCGTAAGCCGCGCCGCCGTGATAGCGGCGCAACAGATTCGCTTCCGCCAATTGATTGATGTCGCGGCGGATGGTCTGTGGGGTGACGACGAATAATTGCGCCATTTCCTCGATGCTGACATAGCCGCGTTCGCGGACCAGTTCGAGGATTTGTTGCTGGCGGGGAGGCAGATTCATGGGGCTTCCTTTGGGCTGCCATTCAAAATTTGCCCATGATGCCGCAGGAATCCCCTCCCGACCAGTTTCAGAACTTTAACGGGCCTTATTCGGCGTCTTCGTGGGGCTCCCAATCGCGGGTGCGGCTGACGGCTTTTTTCCAGCCGGCGTAGAGTTTTTCCTTGGCTTGCTCGTCCAGTTGCGGTTCGAACTCACGCTCGATTACCGCTTTGCCGCGCAGTTCTTCCAGGCTGCTCCAGAAACCGCACGCCAGGCCGGCCAGGTACGCTGCACCGAGGGCGGTGGTTTCGCGCATTTTTGGGCGTTCGACCTGGGTGCCAAGGATATCCGCCTGGAATTGCATGAGGAAGTTGTTGGCCACCGCGCCGCCGTCCACGCGCAAGGACTTGAGGCGCTCGCCGGAGTCCTGCTGCATGGCGTCGAGCAGATCGCGGGTCTGGTAGGCGATGGATTCGAGCGTGGCCCGGATAATATGGTCGACCCGCACGCCACGGGTCAGGCCGAACAGCGCGCCACGGGCATAAGGGTCCCAGTACGGCGCGCCCAGGCCAGTGAACGCCGGGACCAGATACACCCCATTGCTGTCCTTGACCTTGTTGGCGAAGTACTCGGTGTCGAGCGCATCGTTGATGATCTTCAGTTCATCGCGCAGCCACTGAACGGTAGACCCGCCATTGAACACTGCGCCTTCCAGGGCATAGGCCACTTCACCGCGAGGGCCGCAGGCGATGGTGGTGAGCATGCCGTGATTGGATTTGACCGCTTTGTCACCGGTATTCATCAGCAGGAAACAGCCGGTGCCGTAGGTGTTTTTCGCCTGGCCCGGTTCCACGCACATCTGGCCGAACAGGGCGGCCTGCTGGTCACCGGCGATACCGCCGATGGCGATGCCGCTCTTGGTGCGGCCGTAGATTTGTGAGGACGATTTGACCTCCGGCAGCATTTCCCGAGGGATGTTGAGGATGTCGAGCATCTTCGCGTCCCACTCAAGCGTATGGATGTTGAAAAGCATGGTGCGCGAGGCGTTGGTGTAGTCGGTGACATGGACCTTGCCGCCGGTAAATTTCCAGATCAGCCAGCTGTCCACGGTGCCGAACAGCAACTCGCCGTTGCGTGCGCGCTCGCGGCTGCCTTCGACGTTATCCAGGATCCACTTGAGCTTGGTGCCGGAGAAATACGGATCTGTGACCAGGCCGGTGGCTTCGCTGATGTACTGCTCATGGCCGTCACGCTTGAGCTGCTGGCAGATTTCAGTGCTGCGCCGACATTGCCAGACAATGGCGTTGTAGATCGGCCTGCCGGTCGACTTGTCCCAGACCACCGTGGTTTCGCGCTGGTTGGTGATGCCGATGGCGGCGACCTGGTCGTGATGCAGCCCGGCCTGGGCAAGCGCTTCGACCATGACCGCGCTCTGGGTGGCGAAGATCTCCATCGGATCGTGTTCGACCCAGCCTGGCTGTGGGTAATGCTGGACGAATTCTCGTTGGGCCGTGCAGACCACGTTGGCGTCACGGTCGAAAATAATGGCACGTGAGCTGGTCGTGCCCTGGTCGAGGGCAATGATGTAGTTCTTATTCTCAATGTCGGTCATGTCGATTGCCTTGGGACTTAGGTAACGTAATTAAGGAAGAGGCCAGGGCGGGAGCTCGAATGACAGGCGCCCGCGCCGACTGTTTCAGGACGTTCTGGGCTTGCCATCAATGGCCGGCTCTGGCTCCTTTGCAGCAACCACGGCGCTGGGCAGGTGGCGAGCGATGAGCCCGCGATAAGCAGCAGCACCCAGGCATGCGCCAAGGATCGGCGCAAAAATCGGTACGAGGAAGTATGGAATGTCACGCGCCCCGGTGAGTGAAATTTCACCCCAGCCAGCGAAGAAAGTCATCAATTTCGGACCGAAATCACGCGCCGGGTTCATCGCGAAACCTGTCAGTGGCCCCATCGAACTGCCGATCACGGCGATCAGCAAGCCGATCAGCAGCGGCGCCAGCGGGCCGCGCGGCAGGCCGTTGTTATCATCGGTCAGGGACATGATCACGCCCATCAGGATGGCGGTGATGATCATCTCGACCAGGAAAGCTTGGCCGGTGGACAGTGCCGGGTGGGGGTAGGTGGAGAATACCGACGCCAGTTCGAGGCTGGCCACGGTGCCCCGGATCATGTGGCGGGACTGTTCGAAATCGAAGAACAAATTGCTGTACAGCGTGTAGACCAGCAGTGCGCCGCAGAACGCGCCGGTCACTTGGCAAACGATATAGAAAGGCAGTTTGCGTTTTTCGAAGTCAGTGAAAATGCACAGGGCGATGCTGACGGCGGGGTTCAGGTGTGCGCCGGAAATGCCCGCGCTGAGATAAATCGCCATGCTGACACCGACGCCCCAGATGATGCTGATTTCCCACAAGCCGAAACTGGCGCCCGCGACCTTGAGCGCTGCAACGCAACCGGTGCCGAAAAAAATCAACAGGGCCGTACCCAGGAACTCCGCCAGGCATTGGCTGGAGAGCGAAGGTTGTTGTAAAGCAGTCGTCATTCAAACCTCGGTTCTTTTTGTTGTCCTGCGCGGCGGAAAACAACCCGTCGTCGCCTTTTCGCCGAGTGCCGGATCCCCATCCTGCGCTCGGGGTGTTGCTTGAGACACGCGTTTCTGCTTTCAGTTTCGAAAAAATATAGACAAGAAACGCCGCTGTCAAAGGTCGAAAGTGAACCGTCGGTCATATTGGGATTATTCGTTCCATGAATGAATTTTTCCGGCGTGGCGCGGCGTCGACATCGGCGGTCTGCGCAGCCTTTTGCCTGGGGATCGCTTAGAATTCTCGCCACTCTTTTTGTTGTTTCCCTGTCAGGAGCGGTCATGACCCCCGCATTGGATCTGCTGAAAAAAGTGCGTGCCGAACATCGTATTCACAGTTACGAACATGACCCCAAGGCCGCGTCCTATGGTCTGGAAGCCGCAGAGAAACTGGCTCTGGAACCGGCGCGAGTGTTCAAGACGCTGTTGGCCGCGAGCGAGAAAGGTGAATTGCTGGTGGCGGTGGTGCCGGTCGCCGGGAGTTTGGACCTCAAAGCGCTGGCCCATGCGGCCGGGGTAAAGAAAGTCGAGATGGCCGATCCAGCCGCCGCGCAGCGTTCGACAGGTTATTTGCTGGGGGGCATCAGTCCGCTGGGACAGAAGAAGCGCCTGCGCACGTTTATCGACTCATCCGCACAGCCGTTCCCCACTGTGTTCGTCAGCGCGGGAAGACGAGGCCTGGAGGTGGAGTTGGCGCCCGCGTTGCTGGCGGAGCATACCGGAGCGGCGTTTGCGGATATTGGCCGCGGGTGAGGAGCAAGCGCCTCTGCCAGGATGAATCTTTCCAACCGACCAGGCGTCCAACCTTTCAATGTGTAAGGCGAAAATTGTGTCGATCTGTCACTGGATAAACGGTGCCTGCGCAGCTCATGCTCACGCATCATAAAAAAGGAGATGTGCCATGCAGCTTGCGTTTCATCAGGTCGATGCGTTCAGTGACCGGCCCTTTGGCGGTAACCCGGCGATGGTCTATCGGCTCGATGCCTGGCTTGCCGATGACCTGATGCAAAAGATTGCCGCCGAACATAACTTGGCTGAAACCGCGTTTATGGTGCGCGAAAACCAGCACTGGCATATCCGCTGGTTCACCCCGACCACCGAGGTGCCCTTGTGTGGTCATGCCACGTTGGCCAGCGCTTATGTGTTGTTCGAGGTCTATCACGAAACCGTGGAGCGGCTGGACTTCATCTGCAAATCCGGAGCGCTGAGCGTCACGCGCGAGGGCGAACGGCTGTGGTTGGATTTCCCTGCCATCGTGCCGGCTGAATTGGGCGCGTCCCTGGCGGTCCAGAGTGCCTTGGGTGTCGAGGCGGTGGATGTGCTGAGTTCCAACGAATTGTTCGTGGTATTGGAGTCGGAGCAGGCGGTGCTCGAATGCAAGCCGGACATGGCCGCCCTGGCGAAACTGCCATGGCCTGGCGCGATCGTGACCGCGCCGGGGAGCAAGCACGATTTCGTCTCGCGCTATTTTGCTCCGGCGATTGGTATCAATGAGGATCCGGTCACCGGGTCGACTCATTGCAGCCTTATTCCCTACTGGTCCAAGCGGCTGAACAAGCTCGGGCTGACGGCGTATCAATGCTCGGCCAGGGGAGGGGCATTGTTCTGCCGGCTGGAGGGTGACCGGGTGAAGATCGGTGGGCATGCCACGTTGGTGGCCAGCGGGACCCTATCAGTCGGTTGAGGTCAATGAGGTTCTGTGGGGGCGCGCTTGCTCGCTCCCACAGGGTGTAGCGTCAATTGGCGACGCTATGCCGTCGCACGCCGCTGTCTATCGACGGCAAATGCGCTGCCGTACTGCCCGAGGCCTGGAACAGCACCAGGTGTTCGGCGGCCACGCGAATACCGACAGTCGCCCCGACCTGATGGTCGGCGTGGCTTGGGAAAATCGATTCCAGTTGCGCACCCGTCGGCAATTGCAGGCGATACAAAGTCGAAGCGCCCAGAAAAGTCTTACCGACGATGGTAGCCGTGAGCGGGCTGTCAGGCGCGTAGACGATATCGTCCGGGCGCAGCAGCACATCCACGGCGCTGCCGATGGGCCAGGTATAGGCCCGGTTTCCCCGTAGCGTCCCCAATTCGGTCTGCACTGATTCCGGGCTGTCGAGCTGGCCTCGGATGAAATAGCCCTGGCCGATAAAGCTGGCGACATAAGGCGTCAGGGGTTCGTGGTAAAGGTTGTAGGGCGTATCCCACTGTTCCAGCCGACCCTCCCGGAATACGCCGACATGATCACTCACGGCGAAGGCTTCTTCCTGGTCATGGGTCACCAGAATCGCGCTGGTGCCGCGAGCCTTGAGGATGTCCCGCACCTCATGGCTGAGCTTGCGTCGCAGCTCGCCATCGAGGTTGGAGAAGGGCTCGTCGAGCAGCAGCAATTGCGGCTCGGGCGCCAATGCCCTGGCGAGCGCCACGCGTTGTTGCTGGCCTCCGGAGAGCTCATGGGGAAAACGTTTACCGAGGTTCTTCAGGTTGACCAGTTCCAGCAGCTCTTCGACCACACGGTTCTTGCCAGGGTGTTTACGAATGCCGAATGCCATGTTCTCGGCGACGCTGAGGTGCGGGAACAGTGCATAGTCTTGGAATACCATGCCGATGCGACGTTTTTCCGGGGCCAAGGTGAAACCCGCGCGGGAAATGATTTCCCCGGCCAACTGGATCTCGCCTTCGTGTACCGGTTCGAAACCGGCGATGGCCCGCAGGGTCGTGGTCTTGCCGCACCCGGACGAGCCCAGCAAGCAGCCGATGTCGCCCGCATTGAGGTGCAGGTTGAGGTTCTGGACGACTCGCTGGTCCTGGTACCCGCAGGCCAGGTTATGCAGATTCAGTAACAAGGAGTGACTCATGCGTGGTGATACGCCGGCTCGACGAGGAATTCGAGCAGGGCCTTCTGTGCGTGGAGACGGTTTTCTGCCTGGTCCCAAGCGACGGATCGCGGGTCTTCCAGCAGGTCGAGGCTGATTTCCTCGCCGCGATGGGCGGGTAGGCAATGCATGAACAGCACCTCGGCGTCCGCCAGGTCGAGCAGGGCCCGTGTGACTTGCAACGGCGCGAACAGCTTGACGCGCTTGGCGGCTTCCTCTTCCTGGCCCATGGAGGTCCAGACGTCGGTGCTCACCAGGTGCGCGCCGGCCACGGCCAGCTTCGGATCACGGACCAGCGACACCCGGTCCCCGGCCTTGGCGAGCAGTTCTGCATCCGGGTCATAGCCTTCAGGGCAAGCGATCCGTAGCTGGAAGTCGAATTGCATCGACGCTTCTATATAGCTGTTGCACATGTTGTTGCCATCGCCGACCCAGGCAACGGTTTTGCCCTGGATCGAGCCGCGGTGCTCGAGGAAGGTCTGCATGTCGGCCAACAGCTGGCAAGGGTGCAGATCGTCGGATAGGCCGTTGATCACCGGCACGCGGGAATAGGCGGCGAATTCGGTCAGGGTGCTGTGGGCAAAGGTACGGATCATCACGGCGTCGAGCATGCTCGACATGACAATGGCGCAATCGCTGATCGGCTCGCCACGTCCCAGTTGAGTGTCGCGGGGCGACAGGAAAATCGCCTGGCCGCCAAGCTGGATCATGCCGGCTTCGAAAGAGATGCGCGTGCGCGTGGATGACTTCTCGAAAATCATCCCCAGCACACGGTTTTTCAAGGGCTCGAACAGTACGCCGCGTTTACGCAGGTCCTTGAGCTCAACGCCTCGACGGATCACGGCGAGCAACTCATCGGGCGTGAAATCCATCAGGGAGAGAAAGTGCCTTGCGCTCATGATTGACTACCTTTTTGTAACGGACCGCAGATGCTCAGAGCCTTTTTCATGGAAAAACGGGCGAGACCTGCGGCAAAAGCCGCACGGGGCGACGAAATAGGGGAAAGGCGCGATATTGACATTAAATGTCGCGTCTTACCAATAGGGCTACGGTTATGAGGGATTTCAGCGAGGCCAATGCAGAGTTGCATTGGCGTGGATGAGGCCGGTTTCCTGACAGCAGCGGGTTCATTTGTACACTGGCGTTGCGTCGCTTGGCAATCGAGCAGGGCGGGCATCGGGTGGTTGGCGGTCGGTTTTTGACCCGCTGGCCCGGGTCGTCGGTCTGTTGCCAAATGTGAAATATTTCCTAATGCAGGACCCTGAGTTATAAATGAACCCCTAGCCGCAGGAGCCCCGAAATGGATTCGAAAGAGCAACGACTGATGGAACTGTTGGGGCTGACGGCACGCACCCTGACCCACCTGACCGCTTCGGTGACGTCCATGTCATTCGAATTGCTGCGCAGCGATGACGAAGTGACCAAGGCGGCGGGGCGCCGCATGATCGATCGGATGGCCACGATCAGCGGTGGTCTCGATGAGCACTGGCGCTTGATTGGCGAGTTGACCGGGGTGCCCATGGCCCAGGAGGAAGTGCAGACCATCGAGGAAATCCAACTGCTGGCGCCTCCTCCCGAGCAGCCTTGACAGCGACACATCGGCGGGCCTGATGCCTGGCGATTCACAGGACGAACGTCGCTGGCGCTACCGGGCATCCCGCGCCATAGTTTTGTTCCCGCGGCCCAAAGTGCCCGCTACGAATAAAACAGAGGCTGGCCATGACCAAGACCCTCCATCACCGTGCGTGCCATCTGTGCGAGGCCATCTGTGGCCTGACTCTCGAAACCACCGAAACCGAAGGCCAAGGCCTGGCGATCACCTCGATCAAGGGTGATCCGCTGGACAGTTTCAGTCGTGGGCACATCTGCCCCAAGGCCGTGGCGTTGCAGGATATCCAGAACGATCCGGACCGCCTGCGCCAGCCCATGCAACGAGTCGGCGGCGAGTGGCAGCCCATCGCCTGGGACGACGCCTTTGCCTTGGTGGCCGAACGCCTTGCGGCGATCCAGGAGCGCCACGGCCAGAACGCGGTGGGGGTCTATCAGGGCAACCCCAGCGTGCACAACTATGGATTGATGACCCACAGCAACTATTTCCTCGGCTTGTTGAAAACCCGCAGCCGCTTTTCGGCGACTTCGGTTGATCAATTGCCCCATCACCTGACCAGTCACTTGATGTACGGTCACGGCTTGCTGCTGCCGATACCGGACATCGATCACACCGATTTCATGCTGATCCTGGGGGGTAATCCGCTGGCTTCCAATGGCAGCATCATGACCGTGCCGGATGTGGAGAAACGGCTGAAGGCAATCCAGTCCCGGGGCGGCCGGGTGGTGGTGGTCGATCCGCGGCGCAGCGAGACGGCGGCCATCGCCGACCAGCATGTATTCGTACGCCCCGGCGGCGATGCCGCGCTGCTGTTTGGCTTGCTTGGCACCTTGTTCAGCGAAGGACTGACGCGTGACAGTCATTTGCCGGTGGACGGCCTCGAAGAGGTGCGCCAGGCCGTTGCACCTTTCACCGCAGAGGCCATGAGCCCGCTTTGTGGGGTGCCTGCCCCGCAGATCCGCCAATTGGCCCGTGATTTCGCTGCCGCGCCGTCGGCCGTGTGCTATGGCAGGATGGGTGTTTCGACCCAGGCTTTCGGCACGCTGTGCCACTGGCTGATCCAGGTGATCAACCTGGTGACCGGCAATCTTGATCGAGTAGGCGGGGCACTGTGCACCGAGCCAGCGGTGGATTTGGTGGCGACCACTTCGGGCGGGCACTTCAATCGCTGGCAAAGCCGTGTATCCGGGCGTCCCGAATATGCGGGCGAGTTGCCTGTATCGACCCTCGCCGAAGAAATGCTCACCGGGGGCGAAGGGCAGATCCGTGCGCTGGTCACCGTGGCCGGCAACCCCGTGCTGTCCACGCCTAACGGACGGCAGCTCGAGCAAGCGCTGGATGGGCTTGAGTTCATGGTCAGCATCGACTTGTACATCAACGAAACCACGCGCTACGCCGACTTGATCCTGCCGTCGACCTCGGCCCTGGAAAATGATCATTACGACACCACGTTCAACCTGTTCGCCGTGCGTAACGTCAGCCGCTTCAACCGGGCCATCCTGCCCAAGCCCGAGGGAGCGCTGCACGATTGGGAGATTTTTGTCGGCCTGGCCAAGGCTTTTGCCGCCCGGACCGGCAAGGAGCTCAAGCCGACGATGCCGCCGGCGCAGATGATCGATTTCGGCCTGCGAGCCGGGATGTATGGCGATGCTTCGCCCTACAGGTTGTCCTTGGCAACGCTGTTCGATCATCCCCACGGTATCGATCTCGGAGCGCTCAAGCCCAATCTGACGGCCCGGTTGAAAACCGAAAATGGCCGCGTGCAGGCTGCGCCCGCCGTCATCCTCGCCGACCTGGCGCGCTTTGCCGCGTTGCGAGCGCCGGCAGCGGACGAGTTGCTGATGATTGGCCGGCGCCATGTGCGCAGCAATAACTCATGGATGCATAATTTCCACCGGCTGGTGAAAGGCAAGCCGCGTCATCAATTGCTGATGCATCCGCAAGACCTTGCCAGCCGGGGGCTTGTCGATGGGCAGCGCGTGAAGGTCAGCTCCCGGGTCGGCGTGATTGAAGTGGAGCTCCAGAGCAGCCCGGACATGATGAAAGGCGTGGTCAGCCTTCCTCACGGTTGGGGGCATGCTCGTCCTGGCGTGCAGATGACCATCGCCAGCGGACAGCCTGGGTCCAGCGCCAACGACCTGACCGATGAGCGCCAGCTCGATGAGTTATCCGGCAACGCGGCGCTGAACGGTGTTCCGGTGAAGGTGGCGGCTGCGTAAAATTGTCCCCGGGGCGGACCGAGCAAGGTGCTCGGCTTTCCGTTACAATGCGCCACCGTGTCGACATCTGTAGTCGCAAAAGTTCAAGCCGAGGTGCTCCGTGGATATCATCGAAACGATCAAAGAACAGATTGCCAACAACACCATCCTGCTCTACATGAAAGGCTCGCCGAACGCCCCACAGTGCGGCTTCTCGGCCAAGGCTGCTCAGGCGGTGATGGCGTGTGGCGAGAAGTTCGCCTACGTGGACATCCTGCAGAACCCGGAAATCCGCGCCAACCTGCCCAAGTACGCCAACTGGCCAACCTTCCCACAGTTGTGGGTTGGCGGTGAGCTGATCGGCGGCAGTGACATCATGACTGAGATGGCCGCCGACGGTTCGTTGCAGTCTACGATCAAGGCAGCTGTGGAAGCAGCGGCGGCTAACAAGTCCGAAGCCTGATCGACCGCAGTACTGTAGGAGCCTGGCCATCCAGGCAATAAAAAGCCCCGCACCTCGAAAGAGGGCGGGGCTTTTTAGTGGCTTGCTTTCGAGGGCGCTTATTCTTCGCCCATCTGCGATTGCAGGTAATTTTCCAGACCGATCTTGTCGATCAGGCCCAGCTGGGTTTCGAGCCAGTCGATGTGCTCTTCCTCGGATTCGAGAATGTCTTCCAGCAGTTCGCGGCTACCGAAGTCGCCAACGCTTTCGCAATGGGCAATGGCGGCTTTCAGGTCGGCGTGGCCGGTGCGCTCGATGCGCAGGTCGCACTCGAGCATTTCACGAGTATGTTCGCCGATGTGCAGCTTGCCCAGGTCCTGGACGTTCGGCAGGCCTTCGAGAAACAGGATTCGCTTGATCAGCTTGTCCGCATGTTTCATTTCATCGATGGATTCGTGGTACTCGTGCTTGCCCAGCTTGTTCAGGCCCCAATCCTCGTACATGCGTGCATGCAAGAAGTACTGATTGATCGCGACCAGCTCATTGGCAAGGATCTTGTTGAGATGCTGGATGACTGTAATGTCGCCTTTCATGATGAGGGCCTGCCCTGATAACTGTGTATTAAGGCGGAGTTTGAGCCGAGCTATTACGAGTGTCAAACCTAAGTTATTGAATAATAAATGAAAATTAATCGGAATAAGAATGTTTGTGTTCCGCGTCTGGAAGCTAAGCATTTGATTTTCGGGCATAAAAAAACCGGACATTGAGTCCGGTTCTTTGAATATCTGGATTTATGCGGCCGTAAATTCTGCCGGATAAGGGATCGAGGCTTGCGCGGTCTGAACTTTGGCGAGGGTTTCACGCACCACTTCCTTGGCGAGGCAGGCGCATTTGCCGCATTGGCTGGCTACGCCGGTGGCCTGGCGGACTTCCCGGTAGCTGCAGCAACCCTCATAGATCGCTTCGCGGATTTGTCCGTCGGTGACGCCAGTGCAGAGGCATACATACATAAGTGAGAACCGTCGCTGGTTGTGACTCAATTGAGACGGATCTTAATGTTAACGAGAATGATTGTCAAAGTGGTTTCCTGCGCTGGTTGACGAACGGTGTCGAGCGCCTGCCATCAAGCGGGCATCGGATTTCCTGGGCCGCCAAAAAACCGTTGAGGACAGGCCAAACGTGCGGTGTATGATGGTCGGTCCTTGCAAAGCGGGTTCGTGTCACAGGGCTGTCGCCTGAGGGTGGCAGGCTGGCGCGGACCTTGTTTTCACGTTACTACACCAGGAGATATCCAATGAGCGTACTCGTAGGCAAACAAGCCCCTGACTTCACCGTTCCCGCCGTCCTCGGCAATGGCGAAATCGTCGACAGCTTCACCCTGTCCTCGGCCATCAAAGGCAAATACGGCCTGGTGTTCTTCTACCCGCTGGACTTCACTTTCGTTTGCCCGTCCGAGCTGATCGCACTGGATCACCGCATGGACGACTTCAAGGCGCGCAACGTTGAAGTGGTCGCCGTTTCGATCGACTCGCACTTCACCCACAACGCCTGGCGCAACACCGCCATCAATGCCGGTGGCATTGGCCCGGTGAAATACACCATGGCTGCCGACATGAAGCACGAAATCGCCAAGGCCTACGACGTTGAGTCCGAAGGCGGCGTGGCCTTCCGTGGCGCGTTCCTGATCGACGACAAAGGCGTGGTCCGTTCGCAGATCATCAACGACCTGCCGCTGGGACGTAACATGGAAGAGCTGATCCGTCTGGTTGACGCCCTGCAGTTCCACGAAGAGCATGGCGAAGTCTGCCCGGCCAACTGGAAAAAAGGCGACAAGGGCATGACCGCATCGCCTGAAGGTGTAGCTGCCTACCTGGGCGAGCACAGCGACAAGCTGTAAGCGCACCCATGCATAAAAAAACCGGCCCTCGATGGGCCGGTTTTTTTATGGACGTTTCTTGGCGCAGCACAGATCCCTCGCCACAAAGAGCCAGGCTGATGTCAGTCGTCGAAATCCTGCCAGCCACCCATTTCCTTCCACCGGTTGACGATGCCGCAAAAAAGCTCGGCGGTTTTCTCGGTGTCGTAGCGGGCCGAATGGGCTTCACGGCCATCGAAATCGATGTCGGCTGCCTGGCACGCCTTGGCCAACACGGTCTGGCCATACGCCAGGCCTGCAAGGGTGGCCGTGTCGAAGCTGGAGAATGGATGGAAAGGGTTGCGCTTCATGTCCAGGCGCGCCACGGCGGCATTGAGGAAGCCCAGGTCGAAGCTGCTGTTGTGGCCAACCAGGATCGCTCGCTTGCAACCGTTGGCCTTCAGCGCCTTGCGCACACCACGGAAGATGTCGGTCAGCGCGGTCTCTTCGCTGACGGCCATGCGCAGCGGATGATCGAGCTTGATCCCGGTGAACTCCAGGGCAGCCGCTTCGATGTTGGCGCCTTCGAACGGTTCGACCCGGAAGAAATAGGTGTGGTCGGGGAAGACGAAGCCTTTCTCGTCCATGCCGATGGTCGTCGCGGCGATTTCCAGCAGCGCATCGGTGGCCGAGTTGAAACCGCCGGTTTCTACATCGACCACGACCGGCAGATAACCCCGGAAGCGAGCCGCCATTGGATGGCGCGGGCCGCCTGAGCCGCCGTTGCCGTCCAGTTCGTCATCGAAATGATCTTCACTCACGCGTTTTCCTCCAGCAGGCGCCAGCGCAGTTTTTCACCGGCGCGCAGCGGGATGACAGTCTGCTCGCCAAACGGCAGGCTGGCAGGGGCGGTCCACTCATCGCGAACCAGGGTAATACGATCGGTGTTCACCGGCAGGCCATAGAAGCGTGGGCCATGCAGGCTGGCGAAACCTTCGAGCTTGTCCAGGGCGTTGCGCTGCTCGAATGCCTCGGCATACATCTCGATGGCGGCGTAGGCGGTGTAACAGCCGGCGCAACCGCAGGCGGCTTCCTTGGCGTGACGGGCGTGGGGCGCCGAGTCGGTGCCCAGGAAGAACTTGGCGCTGCCGCTGGTGGCGGCGTCCAGCAAGGCTTCCTGATGGGTGTTGCGCTTGAGGATCGGCAGGCAGTAGAAATGCGGCCGGATCCCGCCCACCAGCATGTGGTTGCGGTTGTACAGCAGGTGGTGTGCGGTAATGGTCGCGCCGACGTTGGCCGAGGCCTCGTTGACGAATTGCACGGCATCGCCGGTGGTGATGTGCTCGAACACCACCTTCAGCGTCGGGAAGCGTTCGACGACGCGACGCATGTGTTCGTCGATGAAGATCTTCTCGCGGTCGAACACATCGACGTCGCCCCGGGTGACCTCGCCATGGATCAACAATGGCATGCCGACTTCGGCCATGACCTCCAGCGCAGGGAAGATCTTGTCGATGCTGGTGACACCGGAATCCGAGTTGGTGGTGGCGCCAGCGGGGTACAACTTGGCCGCGTGGACGAAACCACTGGCCTTGGCCTCGCGTATTTCTTCGGGCTGGGTGCGGTCGGTGAGGTAAAGCACCATCAGCGGTTCGAAGCGGCTGCCAGCCGGGCGTGCAGCCAGGATGCGCTGGCGATAGCCATCGGCCTCGGCAGCGTTACGCACGGGCGGAACCAGGTTAGGCATGATGATGGCGCGGCCAAAAGTGCGCGCGACATCGGCGACGGTATGGGTCAACACAGCACCATCGCGAAGATGAATATGCCAGTCGTCGGGACGCAGCAGGGTCAGGCGGTCGGACATGGGGGGCTTCCAGGCGGGTAAATCTCTGGCGAATGCTACCGGAAAAGACCGATCCGGGCACCCGCTATCAAGTTTTGCCGCAAGTTACCGATAGCCCCTTCAGGTGTGCCACGATTGCGTGCAGTGTCTAGGCCAAGCGGCATGCCCAGCGTTTTTCGATTTCCGTATAAAAGCCAGTGGAGCCTCCCGTGCGCCAGCGTTATCTAGCCTTGCTCAGTGTGTTTGCCAGCCTTCCTGCGATGGCGCTCACTTTCCAGACCCGTCTGGAGAGCATTGAGTGGACGGTCGAAGGCGATAAGTTCGAGTGTCGGCTGAGTCAGCCGATCACCGATTTTGGCAGCGGCGAATTCGTGCGCAAGGCGGGCGAGCAGGCCACGTTCCGGCTCAAGGCCTATAACCCGATGCTCGGTGGCGGCTCCGCGACGTTGCTGGCGGCGGCGGCGCCCTGGCAGCCAGGACGAGGCGATATCAACCTGGGCTCGGTCAGGATCGGTAGCGGCGATGTGCTGTTCAACAGCTCCCAGGTGCAGGCGGGCCGCTTGATCAGCGGGCTGATGGAAGGTCGCAGCCCCGTGGTGCGGCGTAACACCGACGATGGGCGGGTGTCGGAAGTCCGGTTGTTGCCCGTGCGCTTCAACAAGGCGTTCAGCGATTACCAGGGCTGTGTCGCGAAGCTGTTGCCGAAGAACTTCGAACAGATCAAGCAAACCCAGATCGGTTTTCCCGGCGAAGGCATCGAGCTCGACGCCCAGGCCAAGGCTCAGTTGCAGGTCATGCTCGA
Organism: Pseudomonas sp. E102; assembly: GCF_052660185.1. Taxonomy (NCBI): domain Bacteria; kingdom Pseudomonadati; phylum Pseudomonadota; class Gammaproteobacteria; order Pseudomonadales; family Pseudomonadaceae; genus Pseudomonas; species Pseudomonas sp. E102. The sequence continues at coordinate 3,557,619 of NZ_CP084025.1, read as the reverse complement.
CTTCATCAAGGCTGACCCGAGCGTCAATCATGTCGAACTCGACGGCCACTCCGACAACAGTGGCAACCGCCTGACCAACCGCGAGCTGTCGCGCCGCCGGGCCCTGGCCGTCCAGGACTTCTTCAAGGCCAACGGCTTCCAGGAGTCTCAGTTTACCGTTCGCTTCCATGGCGAGCGTTATCCGCTGGTGCCCAATACCAACGCCGCCAATCGGGCCAAGAACCGTCGTGTGCTGGTAAAACTGGAGCGGGGCGCCGCACCGGCCTCGGCCCCACAGCCGCCAACCCCTGCGACAACGCCTGCGGTGCCTGCCGTGGCGCCCGCTGCCGCGCCGGGCAAGCCGGCGACGCCAGTGGCCCCGGCCAAGGCGGCTACGCCCGCTGCGGCTACTGCGCGCACTTCCTGATCGCGCCTTGATCGTCGCGCAGCTGACATAATCTGTCGCTTCGTCGTCATAAGCTGTCGCGCCTCTGTAAATTATCCGCGGTGGACGTTAGACTTGCCGGCTTTCCGTACAACCCGTGGAGTGATGGCATGGCGGACGTAAACAAGGTCGTTCTGGCGTATTCCGGCGGCCTGGACACTTCGGTGATCCTCAAGTGGCTGCAGGACACATATAACTGCGAAGTGGTGACCTTCACCGCTGACCTGGGACAGGGCGAGGAAGTCGAGCCTGCACGCGCCAAGGCCCAGGCCATGGGCGTCAAAGAGATCTATATCGATGACCTGCGCGAAGAATTCGTCCGCGACTTCGTCTTCCCGATGTTCCGCGCCAACACTGTTTACGAAGGCGAATACCTGCTGGGCACGTCCATCGCCCGTCCGCTGATTGCCAAGCGCTTGATCGAAATCGCCAACGAAACCGGTGCCGATGCCATTTCCCATGGGGCGACCGGCAAGGGCAACGACCAGGTACGTTTCGAGCTGGGTGCCTATGCCCTCAAGCCGGGCGTGAAGGTCATTGCTCCATGGCGCGAGTGGGACTTGCTGTCCCGTGAAAAGCTGATGGACTACGCCGAGAAGCACGCGATCCCGATCGAGCGTCATGGCAAGAAAAAATCTCCGTACTCGATGGATGCCAACCTGTTGCACATCTCCTATGAAGGCGGCGTGCTGGAAGACACCTGGACCGAGCACGAAGAAGACATGTGGCGTTGGACCGTCTCCCCCGAGAAGGCTCCCGATACCCCGCAATACCTGGAACTGACCTATCGCAATGGCGACATCGTTGCGCTCGATGGCGTGGAAATGAGCCCGGCCACTGTGCTGGCGACCCTGAACCGCATCGGTGGCGAACACGGCATCGGTCGCCTCGACATCGTCGAGAACCGCTATGTCGGTATGAAGTCCCGTGGTTGCTACGAAACCCCAGGCGGCACCATCATGCTGCGCGCCCACCGGGCGATCGAATCGATCACCCTGGATCGCGAAGTGGCTCACTTGAAGGATGAGTTGATGCCCAAGTACGCCAGCCTCATCTACACCGGCTACTGGTGGAGCCCTGAGCGTCTGATGCTGCAACAGATGATCGATGCCTCCCAGGTCAACGTGAACGGTGTCGTGCGCCTGAAGCTGTACAAGGGCAACGTGATCGTGACCGGGCGCAAGTCCGACGACTCGCTGTTCGATGCCAACATCGCCACTTTTGAAGAAGACGGTGGTGCCTACAACCAGGCCGACGCGGCCGGCTTCATCAAGCTCAACGCCCTGCGCATGCGCATCGCGGCGAACAAGGGTCGCAAGCTGTTCTGATGCAATCCGAAAACGGCCTGCCGCATGGCAGGCCGTTTTCTGTTATTTCCCCATCCCGTGTGTCGCTGCAGCCGTTTCCCTTATGGCTCACCCCGCCTGTTTATCCGGCAGTGTCCCTGCGCCGTTCCCGTTGTAAACAACGAAGACGATGATGGTCTTGCCCTCAAGACGCCGTCCCGAGTCCTTAGCCCAATACATGTCGACCGACGGGTGGGATGAAGTGTGCTTGAACGCATCGTCCAGAGCCGTGCACTTATTCCATCGATAAGACTGCGACAGGAAATCAGCCTTGCTTCCTTGGCGTGATCTACGTCTACGCCGACAGGATGACTCAGCCGCACCCCTTATGAAGTGCTTGGTTTTGTGGAAATCCGAGGGCGAGTACAAGGAACGGTAGTTGAAGTTGAGTGTGATAAAGAAAAGAAATAACAGGTAAAACGGGAAGCTAATGAGGAACCATACATAGTACTCTCGCTCTTCATCATCCAGAAACGGCAAGGAAATAGCTGCGGAAGTTTCGGAGATCGTTGCGAATACAGCGATCAGTGTCAGGGGGTTGGCGATGGTTCTTAATGATCTTTTCATGGTGAGTGCTCATAAGTAATAGTGTGCTCGATTGTTTGAGTTGATCGAATAAATGAAATTGCCCGGCCGCTAGAATAACCCTGCGATCAGGCAGCGTTCTCTTTCGTGTGCTGGTAAGTGGAGTCTTTTTTATACAGAAAACTGAATCTTCCGAGCTAAACTTTTGCGGTTTGTCTTTAAATAAATCGGTAACTTTTTATGAGGGAAATGCTTTTCCCTGGGTGGCAGGTAATCAGGTTTTTGACGAGAAGGCGCATTATTCATAGGGTGTTCGACGCGTGAGAATTGCCGTTCGCACCCCTCGGGAAAATTCATGGCACATTATTTCGAAGGTTATTTGTAGGATTTTTCTGCGTTGCTTGTAGGTTGCGTCTTTCGCTGCGAGCGGTAAGGGGGGACGACATGCCAAGGAAGAAATGACTAGGCTATTGTGCGTGCTCTAAAAATTCGAACAGCGAAGTTGGATTTGCCCATGAATAAAGTGCTGATCGTGGATGATCATCCCGTCATTCGTCTTGCTGTACGTTTGCTGATGGAGCGTCATGGATATGAAGTTATTGCCGAAACGGATAACGGCGTCGATGCATTGCAGATTGCCCGGGAACAAATGCCCGACATCGTTATTCTGGATATTGGAATTCCGAAGTTGGATGGATTGGAGGTTATCGCTCGCCTGACCATCAATCCTTCGCCATTGAAAGTGCTGGTGCTGACTTCCCAGGCCCCTGGACATTTTTCGATGCGCTGCATGCAAACGGGGGCCGCCGGCTATGTATGCAAACAGCAAGACCTGACCGAACTGTTGAGTGCGATAAAAGCGGTGCTGTCGGGCTATAGCTATTTTCCCAACCAGGCATTGCACACGGTGCGTTCAAGCCTTGGCAATGCCAGCGAGTCGGATATGGTGGAACGTTTGTCCGGGCGAGAGATGATGGTGCTGCAGCAACTGGCTCGCGGTAAGACCAACAAAGAGATCGCGGATCGGATGTTCCTGAGCAACAAGACCGTCAGCACCTACAAAACCCGCTTGTTGTTGAAGCTCAATGCCCGTTCGCTGGTGGACCTGATTGAACTGGCACAACGAAATGGACTGGTCTGAATCGGGCACGCGTACAGTAAAAAGCCTCCATCTGGGAGGCTTTTACGTGTCAGAGATCAAAATCGTAATCGGCGAGTTGCTTTTGGAGACGACGCTCTTCCAACAGGTTGTCGATGGTGCGGCGTTTACTCAGGTTGGTTTTTGCCACTTCCACGACAACAGGTTCCGCATCGTCACCTTCAACGGCGACGAAATCGTCTTCCACTACATCCAGTTGTTCTTTGCCAGTACTCATGGGGTCGACTCCAGGCTAAGACTGCCATTGGCGCTCCTTATATCGATAAACAACCGGCGGGTAAAAAAGATTTTTTCAATCGGCGGATGCGTAAAAGCAATAGCGCATCAATCGTCCGATGTCTTGTGCTTATATTCACATAGGTCTTCGATCCGGCAGCTCCCGCAACGGGGCTTGCGGGCCAGGCAGACGTAACGCCCATGCAGGATCAGCCAGTGGTGTGAATCCAGAAGGTAATCCTTGGGGACGAATTTCATGAGCTTCTTTTCCACTTCCACCACGTTCTTGCCCGGCGCCAGCCCAGTCCGGTTACTGACGCGGAAAATGTGGGTGTCGACGGCCATCGTCAATTGACGGAATGCGGTATTGAGAACCACATTGGCGGTCTTGCGACCGACACCTGGAAGAGCTTCCAGCGCTTCGCGGGACTGGGGAATCTCACCGCCGTGACGCTCGATCAGCAGGCGACAGGTCTCGATCACGTTTTTCGCCTTGCTGTTGAAAAGCCCGATGGTCTTGATGTACTCGGACAGCCCTTCGACGCCCAAGGCAAGGATCGCCTGCGGTGTATTGGCTACGGGAAAAAGCTTGGCCGTGGCTTTGTTGACACCGACGTCGGTGGATTGGGCCGATAGAATCACCGCGATCAGCAACTCGAAAGGGGAAGAGTAGGCCAGTTCGGTCTTTGGCTCGGGGTTGTCTTCATGAAAACGACGAAAGATTTCCAGACGTTTTGCGGCGTTCATGGGCGCGGCGTTTCCTCTTGGGTCGAACGGGGTTTGATGCCTGTCCAGGCTTGATAGGCGGCGAGCAGCAGGCCGAGCAGAATGAATCCGCCGGGGGCGAGCAGGGCCATTGGCACGCCTCTGCCGATCAGCTCGCGCAAAGCGCCCAGGCTGACGATCAAGAGGCCGAACTGCGCCGCCAACCTGAGGTGAGCAAGCCAGCGGCGCTCGACGACAGCGGTTTGTTCCAGGGTCACGCAGCTCAGTGCGATCCATGCGGTGTACATGCTCAGCGCGCCATGGCGCTCTAACATCCAGGCCTGGACGAGGAGGTCGGCGCAGGCGGTCATGGCGGCGGCCACGACGCAGGATGCGATGAGTCGCTGGCGGTCCGTAAGGCGCGGCCCCAGCAATGCCTGTGTCGAGGCGTGGGCGAGGCTGATCAAGACCCAGGCGAGCCACAGGACCAGCGCATTCACCAGCGAGTCGCTGGCTCCCACCAGAGGAACGAGCACGAGGCCGCGGGACCAGGGTATGGAGTTATTCATGACTGATCGCTCCCGTCAGCTGCGTCTTATGCCCGTCGAAGTAACGCAACGCATCGTGGACAGCCTGGAGCACCGCCCTGGATGTGACCGTCGCGCCAGCCAACTGGTCGAACTGGCCGTGATCCTTTTTCAACGCCCAACTCTCATCGGCGGGCACCTGGCTCGACTTGCCCTCGAAGGTTTGCAGCCAGGCATTCGGCCAGCCGGCTATCGCCGCGCCGAGGCCGGGAGTTTCCGACTGGCGCAGGGTTTTTACGCCCAACACGCGTCCTGTCGGATCCACGGCGATCAGTAGCTCGATGCTGCCCTCGTAGCCCTGTACCTGGCTGCTTAGCAACACGGCGCTGGGCACTGCGTCGCGAGTTGCCAGGTAAGCGCCCAGCAATGTGCTGCGGGGCAGCGTCACCGGAGCCGCGATGAGCGGTTGCGCCATCGGCTGATTGTCGTAACGGTCGGGCGGCAGTATGTCGAGCAAGGTCCGGTTGGCGATGGCTTGGCGCTGCGCCTCGATGCGCCCGGCGGTGCCGGTTTGCACCAGGTACGTGGCGCCGATGGCAAGGCCGCCAAGCAACACCAGGATCGCAACGCCGGCGATTTTTTTCATGTCAGCGGGCGCCTTTGTCGTGCCTCGACGAAGCGCTCCAGGGCCGGCACGCCGAGATTCATCAACAACACCGCAAACGCTATGCCGTCCGGCAACCCACCCCAGGCGCGGATCACGTAGACCAGCAGCCCCGCGCCTACGCCGAACAACAGTCGGGCAAACGGGGCTTTGGCGCCCGACACGGGTTCGGTCACGATGAAAAACGCGCCGAGCATGGTTGCGCCGGTCAGCAGATGAAACAGTGGCGAACCGTGGGAATCCGAGCCCGAACCGTTCCAGAACAACAGGCTGACGGTGAACAGGCTGGCCAGCATGCCCACGGGGGCGTGCCACGTGAAAATCCGTTGTTGCAACAGGAACAGGCCGCCGGCAAGGAACCCCAGGTTGATCCACTCCACACCGTGTCCGCCCCAGCGGCCGAACGCCGGGTCGCTGGCAAACAGCTCGTCGATGGTCAGGCTGGTGTTTACCCGCAGGCTGTCCAACGCGGTGGCGCCGGCCCAGCCATCGGGGGGCTGGCCCATGTCGGCGACCAGGCGCAAACCGTCCATCAGGCCCAGGCCATGGGTCGTTGGCCATTGGCTCATGTATTGGGGGAACGCCATCAATACCAGGGCATACCCGAGCATCGCTGGATTGAACGGATTGCTGCCGACCCCACCCCAAAGGTGCTTGCCAAACAACAAGGCGCAGGCGACCGCCGTGACGGTCAGCCACCAAGGGCAATACGCTGGCAAGGCCAGGGCCAGCAAGGTGGCACTGACCAATGCGCTGCCGTCGCCCAGGTCTGGCTTGATGGGTCGTCGCCGCAAACGCAATATCAGCGCCTCGATCGCCAGCGCGGTCAGCCCGGACAACAACAGGTTCAGCAACACACCCCAACCAAAGAACCACATCGAGGCCAGTACGCCGGGCAACGTCGCCAGCAGTACACGCCGCATCGCCTGGCGCAGCCGTTCGTCCAGCGGATCAGCGAGCGGCATGGACATCCACCTGCCGCTCGGCGTCCTTGACGGCTTGCTCCAATGCTTGAAGCTGCTCCGCAGAGGCAGCGGCCGCCCGGGCCTTGCTGAGTTCGGCGCGACGCATCGCCAGCTGAATCTTGGCCCGCTTCAGTTCGGCGTCATTTGCCGGCACCGGTGCCGGTGCCGGTGCCGGCGTGGCGGGCGACGCAGCGCTTTCCAGTTGGGCCAATGCCTGTTCTGCCGCTTCGAACTGGCGTTGCAGCACGATCAGCCGTGACTGTTGCTCGTAGGTCGGCGGATGGCCGAACGCTCTCAAGGACTTGTGCAACTGTGCCCGACTCATGGCCAAATCGACCTTGGCTTTCTTCAGGGCGGCATCCGCAGTGGCGGCTTTCTGCGCGCGCACTCGCTCCAATGCTGCCTGCACGGGATCGAGTGGCTGCGCCCGGGCCGGTTGGGCGTTCCGCTGGATTCTGGCCAGGCGCTCGGCTTGGCGCGCCTCGTCTTCACGACGCAAGCGCGCGTTGCGTTGCTCGAAACGCTGACGAGCGTGATTGCGCTTGGCGGCTCGCGCTTGCCGCTCCTCGTCGCTGGAGGCGAGTCCTCCCACGATCGGCGTTACCGTCGCCACCGGCAATGGCCGCATCTCGATGCAATCCACCGGGCAAGGCGCCACGCAAAGATCACAGCCGGTGCATTCGTCGATGAGAACGGTGTGCATCAGCTTTGCCGCGCCGACAATCGCATCCACCGGGCAGGCCTGGATGCACTTGGTGCAGCCGATGCATTCGGCTTCCCGGATAAACGCGATTTGCGCCGGTGCCGCGCCGCGACTGGCGTCCAGCTCCAAGGCCGGCACCCGCATCAGTTCGGCCAAGGCTGCGATGGTTTCCCGTCCGCCAGGCGGACATTTGTTGATCGGCTCACCCTGGGCGATCCCTTCGGCATAGGGCTTACACCCGGGGTGACCGCACTTGCCGCATTGAGTTTGCGGAAGCAGGGCATCGATGTGTTGAATCAGGTTCATGTCTTGACCAGCCCGCGCAATCCGAGAAACGCCACTGCCATCAGGCCGGCGCTGATCAGTTGGATCGGCAGCCCCCGCAAGGGCATGGGAATATCGTTGTCGTGGATTCGCTGTCGCAAGTCTTCGAACAGGCTTAACACCAGCCAGAAACCCAGTCCACCCCCCAGGCTCAAGGACATGGCGTGGCCCAGGCCGGTGGCCTCCCGGCTATTGAGCAGCGTGACGCCCAATATGCCGACATTGCCGAGTAGCAGCGGCCACAAGCCAGCAAGCGGCAGCATGGGCAGCCAGTGCTTCAGCAGCCCCAGCACCGGCCTGATCAGCAAGACACTCAGGGGCAGCCATAGCAAGAGCCGCATTGACGCCAGGCCGGCCGGGACCAGCAACCATTGGTCGATCAGATAGCCCACGCTCCCGACACAGAGCATCAGGCACGCCGTCGCCAGGCCCAGGGCATGCACCTGGCTTCGACCCTTGGCTGCCAGCAACGGATCGACGCCCAGCGGCCAATGCAACACCAGGTTGTTGATCAGGGCCGCGCTCAACAGGGATAAGAGGATTTCGGTCATGGCTATGGGGCGATAGGGCCTGTGACAGGATGGGCATTATCCGGCACACCGTGACGGCGAGCCAGATATGAAAATCCCACAGTCACTCGTTAGCGACTGTGGGATCGGTGCCGCGTGCAGTTGCGTTACTTGATCCGCTGGCCCGGCTTGGCGCCGCTATCGGGGCTTAGCAGGTAGATCTCTTCGCCGCCGGGGCCCGCCGCCATCACCATGCCCTCGGAAATACCGAAACGCATTTTGCGTGGCTTGAGGTTGGCGATCATCATCGTCAGCCGGCCTTCAAGCTTGGCTGGGTCAGGGTAGGCGCTCTTGATGCCGGAGAACACGTTGCGCTGCTCGTCACCGATGTCCAAGGTCAGGCGCAACAGCTTGTCGGCCCCTTCGACCGCTTCAGCCTTGACGATCAGCGCCACGCGCAGGTCGATCGCCGCGAAGGCGTCGAAGTCGATTTCAGGCGACAGCGGGTCCTTGGCCAGTTCGCCGTTGCCGCTCGGGCCGCCGGTGTCGGTCTGGCTGGCGGCCAGGTCTTCCTTGGAGGCGTCGATCATCGCTTGCACCTTGGTCGCGTCGATGCGGGTCATCAGCGGCTTGAACTCGTTCAACTGATGATCGCTCAGCAGGGTCTGGTGATCGTTCCAGGACAGGGGCGCGACGTTGAGGAACGCTTCGGCATCGGCGGCCAGCAGCGGCAGCACCGGCTTGAGGAAAATCACCAGTTGGCGGAACAGGTTAATGCCCAGGGCGCAGATCGCCTGGACTTCATCCTGCTTGCCGTCCTGCTTGGCCAACGACCAGGGTGCCTTGTCGGCGATCCACGCGTTGGCGCGGTCGGCCAGGGCCATGATCTCGCGCATGGCGCGTGCAAAGTCGCGGCTCTCATAGGCATCGGCGATGCTTGGCGCGGCGGCGAGGAAGGCGTCGGTCAGTTCCGGCGCGGCGTTACCGGCAACCAGCACGCCAGCGTTGCCTTTGTGGATGAAACCGGCGCAACGGCTGGCAATGTTGACGACCTTGCCCACCAGGTCGGAGTTGACCTTCTGCACGAAGTCTTCGAGATTCAGGTCCAGGTCGTCGACGCCACGGCCGAGCTTGGCGGCGTAGTAGTAACGCAGGTATTCCGGCGACAGGTGGTCCAGGTAGGTCCGCGCCTTGATGAACGTGCCGCGGGACTTGGACATCTTCTGGCCGTTGACGGTCAGGTAGCCGTGGACGTTGATGCCGGTCGGTTTGCGGAAACCGGCGCCTTCGAGCATGGCGGGCCAGAACAGCGCGTGGAAGTTGACGATGTCCTTGCCGATGAAGTGATACACCTCGGCGGTGGAATCCTTGGCCCAGAAGGCGTCGAAGTCCAGCCCCGGGGTGCGGTCGCAGAGGTTCTTGAAACTGGCCATGTAGCCAATGGGCGCGTCCAGCCACACATAGAAATACTTGCCTGGCTCGCCAGGGATCTCGAAGCCGAAGTACGGCGCATCGCGGGAAATGTCCCACTCCTGCAGGCCCGAGTCGAGCCACTCGGCGAGCTTGTTGGCAACCGCGTCCTGCAGCGTGCCGCTGCGGGTCCAGGTCTGCAGCATCTGCTGGAAATCCGGCAGCTTGAAGAAGAAATGCTGGGAGTCCCTGAGCACCGGGGTTGCACCGGAAATCGCCGATTTCGGGTCTTTCAGGTCGGTCGGGGCGTAGGTGGCGCCGCATTTTTCGCAGTTGTCGCCGTACTGGTCCTCGGTGCCGCATTTCGGGCAGGTGCCCTTGATGAAGCGGTCGGCCAGGAACATTTTCTTTTCCGGGTCGAAATATTGGGTCACCGACCGGGTGGAAATATGCCCGGCGTCACGCAGCTTCAGGTAGATCTGGCTCGACAGCTCACGGTTTTCTTCGGCGTGGGTGGAGTGGAAGTTGTCGAAGTCCACCAGGAACTCGGCAAAGTCGGCGCTGTGTTCAGCCTGGACGTTGGCGATCAGTTGTTCCGGGGTGATGCCTTCTTTTTCCGCGCGCAACATGATGGCCGAGCCGTGGGCGTCGTCGGCGCAGACATAAATGCATTGGTTGCCGCGATGTTTCTGGAAGCGCGTCCACATATCGGTCTGGATGTATTCCAGCATGTGGCCAAGGTGGATCGAACCATTGGCGTAGGGCAGGGCGCTGGTGACGAGGATCTTGCGTGGCTCGGACATGGGGCTCGGCTACTTGATGAAACGGAGGTCGGCCACTATAAAGCGCCGGGAAATATATTTCACCCCACGGGCCTGTTTCCAGATGCATTGCTGGAGAGCACAGGCCCAACCTTTGGCGAGGGGATAAATCCCCTCGCCAAAGAAGGTCAGCGTTCGAATGGTAATCGGGTCGCCACAAAAGCATGTGCGGCGTAGGATAGCGGCCTGTTTTCAAGTCTTGCTATCGGAGTTGCCCATGAGCGCCGTCAATCGCGCAGCGGTGGAAGCCGTCCTTCGCCAGTACACCGACCCTTACCTGAACCAGGACCCGGTCAGCGCCGGATGCGTGCGGGCCCTCGATATCCAGGGCGATCGCGTCACTGTCCATCTGGAAATCGGCTACGCCGCCGATCTGTTCAAGAAGGGTTGGGCGCAAATGCTGCAAATGGCCATCGAGGGGCTGGACGGTGTCACGGCGGCCAAGGTCGAAGTGACCAGCGTCATTGCCGCTCACAAGGCCCAGGCCCAAGTGCCTGGACTTGCGAACGTCAAGAATGTCATCGCGGTCGCCTCGGGCAAGGGCGGCGTGGGCAAGTCCACCACTGCCGCCAACCTGGCGCTGGCGCTTGCCCGTGAAGGTGCGAAGGTCGGGATTCTCGATGCGGATATCTATGGTCCGAGCCAGGGCATCATGTTTGGCATCGCCGAGGGTACTCGCCCACAGATAAAGGATCAGAAATGGTTCGTGCCGATCCAGTCACACGGCGTGGAAGTCATGTCCATGGCGTTCCTGACCGATGACAACACCCCCATGGTCTGGCGCGGGCCGATGGTGTCCGGCGCCTTGTTGCAGTTGGTCACGCAAACCGCCTGGGGCGACCTGGATTACCTGGTCATCGACATGCCGCCAGGCACCGGCGATATTCAGCTGACCCTGGCACAGAAAGTCCCGGTGGCCGGCGCGGTGATCGTCACCACGCCCCAGGACCTGGCCTTGCTGGATGCGCGCAAAGGCGTGGAGATGTTCCGCAAGGTGAACATCCCGGTGCTGGGCGTGGTGGAGAACATGGCCGTGCACATTTGCTCGAACTGCGGGCACGCCGAGCATCTGTTCGGTGAAGGCGGTGGGGAAAAACTGGCAACCCAGTACGGCGTCGAACTGCTGGCCTCGCTGCCGTTGTCGATGGTGATCCGCGAACAGGCAGACGGTGGCAAGCCAACCGTCATCGCCGAACCGGACAGCCAGATCGCCATGGTCTACCAGGAGCTGGCTCGCCACGTCGGCGCGCGGATCGTATTGCAGGAAGCCGCGTCGCCTGTGATGCCGAACATCACCGTCAGCGACGATTGATAGAGTGAAACCCTATCCACTGTGGGAGCGAGCCTGCTCGCGATAGCGGTCTGACATTTCAACATTGATGCAAGCTGACCCGGCGCCATCGCGAGCAAGCTCGCTCCCACATTTTGCTAGGCGGTGGGTTTAGATCCGCATTCCACCATCCATCTCCAGGATCCGACCGGTGTAGTAGTCGTTTTCGAAGATGTAGGCCGCCGAATGCGCGATCTCCTCAGGCTTGCCCATGCGCTTGAGCGGGATCACCGAAGTCATTCGTTCCAAGGCCTCTGGTTTCATGCCCAGGGTCATTTCGGTTTCGATGAACCCCGGCGCGATGCCCGCCACACGGATGCCGTAGCGCGCCAGTTCCTTGGCCCAGGTCACGGTGGCAGCGGCCACGCCGGCCTTGGCGGCCGAGTAGTTGGTCTGGCCGATGTTGCCGGCGCGGGAGATCGACGAGATATTGATGATCGCGCCGCTGTTCTTCAGCTCGACCATCTTGGCCGCCACTTCACGGGTGCACAGGAACACACCTGTAAGGTTCACGTCGATCACGGCCTGCCACTGGGCCAGGCTCATCTTGGTCATTTCGCCGTCCTTGACCTTGAGCAACAGGCCATCGCGCAGGATGCCAGCGTTATTGATCAGCCCATGGATCGCGCCGAAGTCCTGCGCAACGCGGGCCACCATGTCGATCACCTAGTCTTCATTGGCGACGTTGCACAAGTAGGCGCGAGCCTCGACGCCCTTGGAGGCGCAGGCGGCGACCGCTTGGTCGAGTTTCTCCTGATTGAGGTCGACCAGCGCCAGCTTCGCGCCCTTGCCGGCGAAATACTCGGCCATGGAACGCCCCAGGCCCTGGCAACCGCCAGTGATAATGATTATTTTGTCAGTGAGTTGCATTCTCATGTCCAGATGGCGCAGCGGTGGAGGGACTGTTTAGGTAGCGCTCGATTTGCGGGTTTGGCCCGGCTGCAAGCGAGACAGTCCAGAGGTGTCTGGAACATTACTCCACTCGCCTGATCGTTTTCTAGACGGATTTCATTAAAGGAGTCATAAATTGAGCGTCGAAGCAGCCAAGCATGCCCGGGAACTGTTGCTCAAGGAGTACCGTGGAGTGCTCTCCACCCATTCCAAATCCATGCCCGGCTTTCCGTTCGGCTCCGTGGTCCCCTATTGCCTGGACGATCAGGGCCGGCCGCTGGTCTTGATCAGCCGTATCGCCCAGCACACTCACAACCTGCAAAAAGACCCCAAGTGTTCCATGCTGGTGGGCGAGCGGGGCGCTGAGGATGTACAGGCCGTGGGGCGCCTGACCTACCTGGCCGAGGCCCGTAAACTCGAAGATAGCGTTGCCATCGATGCCGCCGCCGAGCGTTATTACCGCTACTTTCCCGAGTCGCAGAACTATCACAAGGCCCACGACTTCGACTTCTGGGTGCTCGACCCGGTGCGCCATCGCTACATCGGGGGTTTCGGCGCCATTCACTGGATCGATCAGGTAATCCTCTCCAACCCGTTCGCCGGCAAGGCTGAAACCAGCATGATCGACCATATGAACGCTGATCACGCCAAGGCCATCGCCCATTACGTGGAGTTGAGCGGCCTGCCGAAAAACGAACCGGCGCGTTTGGTCGGCATCGACAGCGAAGGTATGCACTTGCGCATCGGACAAGGGCTGTATTGGCTGGCGTTTCCGAACCCTTGCAACACGCCGACACAAGTGCGCGAAGCCTTGGTTTATCTGGCTCACGCCGAGCAATGGCCAAAAAATGCCGAGGTCGATGCTTGAATTCACGAAAGGGCGACGTCATTTAGGTTTTCATAGCAAGGTCTTCTTGCGTTGAGGAACCCTTTGATGCGCCCATTTTTATTGCTCTTTCTGCTGTTCCCGGTGTTGGAGCTGTTCGTATTCGTCAAGGTCAGCGGTGCGATCGGGTTCTTCCCGGCGCTGTTGCTGGTCATTCTCGGCTCGATGCTCGGCGTCTTCGTGTTGCGCATCGCCGGCCTCGCCACGGCGTTGCGTGCCCGTGAAAGCCTGAACCGTGGCGAGCTGCCTGCGCAGACCATGCTCGAAGGCCTGATGCTGGCCTTGGGTGGCGGCCTGTTGATCCTGCCTGGTTTTATCAGCGACGTGCTGGGCCTGGTCATGTTGTTGCCGTTCACCCGCCGCTTGCTCGCCAACAAGATGCGCCAGCGTGCCGAAGAGCAGGCGATGCGCCAGCGAGCGTTCGCCGATGATCTTCAGTCCCGGGGCGGCCCGGCCCCCAGGGAGCCCGTAGGTCGCGAGCCGAACGTGATCGAAGGCGAATTCGAACATCGCGATCCCAAGTGACCCTTCAATCAACTTTCCCAAGCAACTATCGAGCAGCACGGCACCTTCGGGTGCCGTGTCCGTTTGAGCCTTCGTAAAGCAAAAATTTTCATCGCCGCCCCTTGTAATCGACTTGCACGCCCTTATGTATGGGTCACCGCAAGGTTTCCGGTGGCGACACTGGACAGACTTCCGCGGTTCGCTTGACGAACCGCACCCCGGCTCCGCCGGCTTTTGTTAAACCCGCCGGGACTACACCGGCCGATGAAAACCAAAATTAGGAGAGATCGACAATGAAGCTTCGTCCTCTGCATGACCGCGTCGTCATCCGTCGCAGCGAAGAAGAGAAGAAAACCGCTGGCGGTATCGTCCTGCCAGGTTCGGCTGCTGAAAAAGCCAACCACGGTGAAGTTCTCGCTGTAGGTCCAGGCAAGGCACTGGAAAACGGTGAAGTACGTGCGCCGGCCGTGAAAGTGGGTGACAAGGTTGTGTTTGGCCCTTACTCCGGCAGCAACACTGTGAAAGTCGACGGCGAAGACCTGTTGGTCATGAGCGAGAACGAAATCCTCGCTGTTCTCGAAGGCTGATTTCCCCGCTCATTTTCCCGCTACTACAAAGTATTTAAGGAATATCGATCATGGCTGCTAAAGAAGTTAAATTCGGCGATTCCGCCCGCAAGAAAATGCTCGCCGGTGTCAACGTCCTGGCTGACGCAGTAAAAGCGACCCTGGGCCCGAAAGGCCGTAACGTGATCATCGAGAAGAGCTTCGGCGCTCCGACCATCACCAAGGACGGCGTTTCCGTAGCCAAGGAAATCGAGCTCAAGGACCGCTTCGAAAACATGGGCGCGCAACTGGTCAAAGACGTTGCCTCCCGTGCCAACGATGACGCTGGTGACGGTACCACCACCGCGACCGTACTGGCCCAGTCGATCGTCAACGAAGGCCTGAAAGCCGTCGCTGCCGGCATGAACCCGATGGACCTCAAGCGCGGCATCGACAAGGCGACCATCGCCATCGTCAAGGAACTGAAAGGGCTGGCCAAGCCTTGCGCTGACTCCAAGGCGATCGCCCAGGTTGGTACCATTTCCGCCAACTCCGACAACTCCATCGGCGACATCATTGCCGAAGCCATGGAAAAAGTCGGCAAGGAAGGCGTGATCACCGTTGAAGAAGGCTCGGGCCTGGAAAACGAACTGTCGGTTGTAGAAGGCATGCAGTTCGACCGTGGCTACCTGTCCCCGTATTTCGTCAACAAGCCAGATACCATGGTTGCCGAGCTGGACAGCCCGCTGATCCTGCTGGTCGACAAGAAGATCTCCAACATCCGCGAAATGCTGCCAGTGCTGGAAGCCGTTGCCAAAGCCGGCCGCCCACTGCTGATCGTGGCTGAAGACGTCGAAGGCGAAGCCCTGGCGACTCTGGTTGTGAACAACATGCGTGGCATCGTTAAGGTTGCAGCCGTCAAGGCTCCAGGCTTCGGCGACCGTCGCAAGGCCATGCTGCAGGACATCGCCGTTCTGACCGGCGGTACCGTTATCTCCGAAGAGATCGGCCTGAGCCTGGAAAGCACCACCCTGGAGCATCTGGGTAACGCCAAGCGCGTGATCCTGTCCAAGGAAAACACCACCGTGATCGACGGTGCTGGCAACGATGCCGATATCCAGGCTCGTGTGACCCAGATCCGTGCACAAGTGGCCGAGACCTCGTCCGACTACGACCGTGAAAAACTGCAAGAGCGTCTGGCCAAACTGTCCGGCGGCGTTGCGGTGATCAAGGTTGGCGCCGGTTCCGAAGTTGAAATGAAAGAGAAGAAAGCCCGCGTTGAAGACGCCCTGCACGCAACCCGCGCAGCCGTTGAAGAAGGCGTGGTACCTGGCGGCGGCGTGGCACTGGTTCGTGCTCTGCAAGCCATCAGCGAGCTGAAAGGCGACAACGACGACCAGAACGTCGGTATCCAACTGCTGCGTCGCGCTGTCGAAGCACCTCTGCGTCAGATTGTTGCCAACTCCGGCGACGAGCCAAGCGTAGTGGTCGACAAGGTCAAGCAGGGTTCGGGTAACTACGGTTACAACGCTGCTACCGGCGAATACGGCGACATGATCGAAATGGGTATCCTGGACCCAGCCAAAGTGACTCGTTCGGCTCTGCAAGCGGCTTCGTCGATTGCCAGCCTGATGATCACCACCGAGGCGATGATCGCTGAAATCAAGGAAGACGCTCCAGCTGGCGGCGGCATGCCAGACATGGGCGGCATGGGTGGCATGGGCGGCATGATGTAAGCCAGCCTTACCCCTGTAGCGAAAAACCCCGCCTGCGAAAGCAAGCGGGGTTTTTTATTGCCTTGGATTTTGACGCGGGGGCGCATTTTTCCTGGGGGGACCTGTGGGAGCGAGCTTGCTCGCGATGACGGTACATCAGTGCCAGATATGGAAACTGACACACCGCAATCGCGAGCAAGCTCGCTCCCACAGGGTTATTCCATGCTCAGGCATTAGCGGGTTGGTTCAGCGCTGCGCGATCAGCCATGGCAGCCGGTCGATACAGCACGAAGTAGTAACACCCCAGGCAGATCAGCCAGCAGAACACCGCTGTCCACACGTTATGGGAGAAAAAATGCGCCCCTTGCATCATCCGACCCACGGAGAAAACGGTGCCCAGTGCGAAGGCAAACACCAGTGATTGACGGGCCAGGCGGGGTCGGCGGTCGCGTAATACGAAGAACAGCGCAAACAGCGTGAACCCCGTTGCGGCATGTCCGCCGGGCCAGCAACGGCCGGGCTTGTCAGTGGCCGGGCGCGGGCTCAGCAATTCACTGTAGGTTTCCTTGCCGCCAAACTCCTTCAGGCTCCAAGGGCATTGCACCGCCGTCACGGCCTTCAGCGGCGTGACAAACGCCGTTGCCAGCGCTAGCGATAAGACCAGGCAACCGAGTTCACGCTTGAACGGTTTGAGGCGATCGACAAAAAACGAAGCGATGAACCCCGCGACCGCCAGGATGCAGAAGACGATGACCATCTGCTTGGCCCGGTCGTGCAGGATGTCTTCGAGAAAAAAACTATGCCGTCCGATGAATCCGCCCTCGGCCGCACTGTAGAAAAGCCTGGCAAGGTCCATGTCAAGCGTAGTCAGTTCCAGCACCACCAGGATCAGCGCAACAACTACAGGCACCCCCAGCGCGATTCCGAAATTCAATGGCCTTGAAACAGGGCGAAGGCTAGCGCAAACCATGGACAGTACCTTTTGTGGATGTTCTTGAGCAGCAGGTTGCGCCCAGTCTCGTCCGCGTCGCGTTGGGCAGGCGTGAATGCGGGGTGAAAAACTCGTCAATGCCCCAACCCCAGCCGAGACAACCCTAGCCGCGGAACACGCTTGGCCTTAAGCTGCGCGGGCCACGACGATTGCCTACGTGTGCAGGAGAGATGCCCATGCGAATTCTATTGGTCGAAGACAACCGCGACATCCTGGCCAACCTGGCCGATTACCTGGGACTCAAGGGTTATACCGTCGATTGTGCCCAGGATGGTTTGTCGGGTTTGCACCTGGCCGCGACCGAGCACTACGACCTGATCGTGCTCGACATCATGCTGCCAGGCATCGATGGCTACACCTTGTGCAAGCGCCTGCGTGAAGACGCCCGGCGTGATACGCCGGTGATCATGCTCACCGCGCGGGACCAGTTGGACGACCGCCTGCAGGGATTCAAGTCCGGGGCTGACGATTACCTGGTCAAGCCTTTTGCGTTGTCGGAGCTGGCCGCGCGGATCGAAGCGGTGATGCGTCGGGCCCAGGGTGGCGGGCGTCGCGCGTTGCAGGTCGGCGACCTGAGCTACGACCTCGACACGTTGGAAGTGACCCGTGAGGGCCGGTTGCTCAAGCTCAACCCCGTTGGCCTCAAGTTGCTCGCGGTACTGATGCAGAAAAGCCCCCACGTGCTGCGCCGCGAAATCCTCGAAGAAGCCCTGTGGGGCGATGATTGCCCGGACAGCGACAGCCTGCGCAGCCACGTCCACCAACTGCGCCAGGTGATCGACAAACCGTTCGAGAAACCACTGCTGCACACGGTGCATGGCGTCGGTTACCGCTTGGCCGAGGGCCGGGATGGAGTTTAAGCAGAGCCTTGCCCAACGGATCATCATCGCGTTCGCCTTGATGAGCGCGTTGGTGGCGGGCGCATTTGCCCTGGGCATCGTGGCAACCGTTCACCTGGTGGAGGAAAAACTGATTTCCGCCGGCCTTGGCGGTGACCTGCAACGTCTACTGCTGATGGACAGCGTCTCCGACTGGAGTCATCGGCCTGAACCCGATCAGTTGTTCTATTTCAGCGGCGGTCCGGGTGACTTCGAGTTGCCCAAGGACCTGCGTCACCTGGATCGGGGTTTTCATGAAGTGTTTCGTGAGCAACTGTCCTACCACGCGATGGTGGAAATCGTTGACGGTCGCCATTACGTATTGTTGCAAGACCAGAGCGATTTCGAGGAACGCGAACGGGTACTGTTCGCCGTGGTGTTGGTGGGCTTCGTGCTCAGCCTGGCGCTGGCGGTATTCCTCGGATGGGTGCTGGCACGTCGAGTGATGGCACCTGTGGTGCGTCTGGCTCGCCAAGTGCGGCATCGCGACCAGCTCCTTGGACTTGCCCCGCCGCTCGCGCCGGACTATGCCGCCGACGAAGTGGGCGAGCTGGCCGTGGCGTTCGACGCTACGTTGGGCCGATTGCGCCAAGCCTTGACCCGTGAACGTTTGTTCACCAGCGACGTCAGCCATGAATTGCGCACGCCGTTGATGGTCCTGGCCACGTCTTGCGAATTGCTGTTGGAAAACCCGGCGCTTGACCAGCGGGGGCGTAGCCAGGTTGAACGCATCAACCGGGCCAGTGAGGAGATGCGTGAGTTGGTGCAGACCTTCCTCATGCTTGCCCGGGCCCAGCGCGAAGACAATGGAATCTCCCCTCGCTCGACCCTTGGACAGGTAGCGGACAACCTGCTCGGTGTCTGGCGCGCGCCGATCGAGTCCAAAGGTTTGACGTTGATCTTCGAGCCCGGGCAAACGGCCGATACGCTGTACAACGCCACATTCCTGACCGCCGTCATGGGCAACTTGCTGCGTAATGCCTTGCATTACACCGACCAGGGGTTTATCCGCGTCTCCCTGACGGTCACTGGGTTCATGGTCGAGGACAGCGGCGTGGGCATCCCCGAAGAGAAGCGCGAGGCGATGTTCGAGCCATTCGTGCGAGGTAATGAAAAGCGTGGCGAGGGCTTGGGGCTGGGCCTTTCGCTGGTACAGCGAATCTGCGAGGACCAGGGCTGGACAGTGAGCCTCAGTACGATGGAGCCCAACGGTTGCCGTTTCGAGGTGGAGCTGAATCCAAAGGGTTGAAGTGCGTCCCGGAAAAGCCTTGAAATGATTGGTTCAGATCCATGACGGTTTTTTCACGAGGCGATGACACATCTGTTCATAGGCTGGGCCCATCAATAACGGAGGGCCCCCCATGTCCAAAGCCATCAAGCTGGATTTTTCCGAAAAGTACGACGAGCAACACGCCAGGCAATATTTCCATAAACACCGCAGCGGGTTCAGCCGCCGCCTCTCCAATCGGCGCGACCAGCAACTGGCGCGCCGCGCCTTGGCCCTGGCCGGTGACCCTGGCCTGGTACTGGACCTTCCCTGTGGCGCCGGACGTTTCTGGCCCTTGTTGGCCGAGAAATCGAACCGGGTCATCATCGGCGCGGACAATTCCGCAGCCATGCTGCAAACCGCAATGAGCGTCCAACCCGCCGATGTCGTAAAACGGGTACAACCTTTGCACACTTCTGCGTTCGACATCGCCTTGCCTGATAACGCCGTTGACAGCATTTTCTGCATGCGTTTGTTGCACCACATCGGTGAACCCGCGCATCGCCTGGCAATCCTGCGTGAATTCGGGCGTGTCAGCCGCGACAGCGTCATCGTTTCATTGTGGGTCGATGGCAATTTCAAGGCTTGGAAACGCAAGCGTCTTGAGCGAACCCGTGGGCAGAAAGACTACCAGAACCGATTTGTGTTACCGGTTGCTACAGTGGAGGCCGAATTTCGACAAGCTGGCTTCCGCATCCAGGAACAACTGGATTTCCTACCGCTCTATGCCATGTGGCGAGTTTATGTATTACGCAAGGGGTAATGGGCATGGTTGTACAAGCAGTAGAAGCCCCGGCGGCTTCTCGCAGTTGCTTTGATCATTTTTGGAATCAAAGGGGTGACTGGGTAGAGGAACCCAACACGCGGCGGGGCGGTGAAAGCGGTGTGCAACGGATCAACGACGGCGACGGATTGCTCTATTCCAAGCGCCAGACCGGCCATATCTACCGCAGCTTGTTGCACCCCTTCGGCCGTCCGACTGTCTTGCGCGAAGAGCGAGCCTTGGTGGCCCTGACAGAACTCAATGTCACGGTGCCTCAGGTGGTTTTCTGCGGTGCGCAGAGGGACCCGGTACATAAATGGCGCGCGCTGTTGGTTACCCAAGCGTTGGACGGTTTCGAGGAAATCGAACAATGGTACGCCGCGGGTGGGCGCGAACGTCATGGCGAGGCGGTGCATGACCGTATCCTCCAGGCGTTGGCCGAAAACCTGGCTCGCATGCACAAAGGGCGCTGGCAGCATGGCTGTCTTTATATCAAGCACGTATTCGTGCGTGTAACAGGGGAGGGCGAGTCGGCCAAGGCTGAAATCGCACTGTTGGACCTGGAAAAATGCCGTCAACGCCTGACTGCCCGCAGCGCGGCCGCCCACGACATGAGGCAGCTGCGGCGCCATTCGTCGTTCCACGATGGCGACTGGAAAAAACTCGTCTACTTTTATACAACGGCGTTTGGCAGCGCTATCAAAGGTTTATAGCGATGAAAGTAGAAATTGCTAGAGGTTTGTTCTTGATCGGAGCCCTGGCAGTTACGTCAATGGCGGTGGCGGTATGGGAACAGCCGCGCTCGCAGATTCTCAGTGCCTCCACGGTGGGCGCCCATTGCCCTGTGCCTCGGATTGCCAAGGCCAGCGAGGCGATCCAACCGGACAACGATCTGCTGTTGTTCATGTTTGGCCTGTCTCAAGGCATGAAGCCGCAAAGTTGAGTTTCATGACTTAAAACAAAGGCCTCGCATTTGCGAGGCCTTTGTTTTTTTAGGTCAGCATTGTTCCGGCAGCCTGTGTTACCGCTTCTGCGGTTTTGCCAGCAAGGTGTAGACGCAAGGCAATACGAACAGTGTGAACAAGGTACCCACCGACATTCCCGTGGCGATCACTGTGCCGATGTCGAAGCGGCTCACCGCCCCGGCACCGGTGGCCAGGATCAACGGCACCATGCCGAATACCATCGCCGCAGTGGTCATCAACACTGGCCGCAGACGAATCGATGCGGCTTGTTCCACGGCCTCGCGCGGGCTCAGCCCTTGTTCCTTGCGTAGCTGGTTAGCGAACTCGACGATCAGGATGCCGTGCTTGCTGATAAGCCCGATCAACGTAACCAGGCCTACCTGGGTATAGATGTTCATGCTCGACCAGCCGAGGAACAGCGGGATCAATGCGCCGCAGATTGACAAGGGCACCGTCACCAGGATTACCAGCGGATCCCGGAAGCTCTCGAACTGCGCCGCCAGCACCAGGAAAATGATCGCCAGGGCCAGGGCGAAGGTTCCCCACAACGCGCTGCCTTCTTGTACGAATTGGCGTGAAGCCCCTGCGTAGTCGAAGGCGAACCCCACCGGTGCTTCCTCGCGAGCGATCTGGCGGACCGTCTCGATGGCCTCGCCCATGCTCACCGTGGGGAAACCCGAGATCGTCACGGCGTTGAGCTGCTGGAACTGGTTCAGTTGCCGCGGTCGTGCCTGGTCGCTGACCTTGATCAGCGTCGAGAGCGGGAGCGATTCACCCTGGGCATTCTTGACGTAGTAGTTGTTCAGCCAGTCCGGATTGTCCCGGAACGGTCGTTCGACCTGGGCTATTACCTTGTAGCTGCGTCCTTCCAGGGTAAAGCGGTTGATCTCCGACTCGCCCAGCAACGTCGCCAGGGTTCCGCCCAGGTCCTGCATGGACACACCCATCTGGGCAGCCTTGGCCCGATCGATATCCACCACGACCTCGGGCTTGTCGAAAGCCAGGTCAATGTCCATGAAGGCGAACTTGCCGGACTCCAGCGCCCGTTTCTTGACTCGCTCGGCAATTTGCAGAAGCGTCGTGTAGTCCTTCGGCGAATTGATGACGAACTCGAAGGGCAACCCTTCGCCCGTGCCCGGCAGCGAGGGCAGGTTGAAGCCAAAGATCTGCAGGCCCGGGATGCTTTCCAGCTTGGCCTGGACCTCCGGCAGGATCTCCATCTGGGTGCGGTTGCGTTCGTTCCAGGGCTTGAGCAGGAACCCGCCGATGCCCGACTGCACGCCGTTATAGCCGTTGATCTGAAAGGAAGAATAGTACTCAGGGAATTCCTTGAAGATCGTGATGAAGTGATCGGTATAGGCGTTCAGGTAATCGAGGTTGGTCGTCTTTGGTGCATTGGCCATCATGAATATGATGCCCTGGTCTTCGTCTGGCGCCAGCTCGGACTTGGTGAACATGATCAATACCGGTATCAACAGCAGCACGATCACCGCAAACACCAGCACCACGGGCCTGGTTTCGAGCGTGGCATGAAGCATGCGCTGGTAACGGTTCTTCAGGCGTTCGAAGATTACGTCCAGCCGATGGGCCAGCCCCGAGGAATTCTGGTCATGGCGCAGCAGCATCGCGCACATCATCGGCGACAGGGTCAGGGCGACGATGCCGGATATCACCACCGCCCCGGCCAAGGTCAGGGCGAACTCCTTGAACAGCGCGCCCGTCAGGCCTTCGAGCAGGCCGATAGGCGCGTAAACCGCCGCCAGCGTGATGGTCATCGAAACCACCGGCATGGCGATTTCCCGGGCGCCTTCTATGGCAGCGTCGAACGGGGTCTTGCCTTCCTCCATATGTCGATGGATGTTCTCCACCACCACGATGGCATCATCCACCACCAGGCCGATCGCCAACACCATGGCCAGCAGTGTCAGCAGGTTCATGGAATAGCCCATCAACTGCATGAAGAACATGACCCCGATCATCGACAGGGGAATGGTCACCACCGGGATGAGCACCGAACGCAAGGCGCCGAGGAACAGGAACACCACGACAATGACGATCAGGACCGCCTCAAACAGGGTTTTTACCACCTCGTCGATGGAGGCCTGGATGAAGAGCGTGGCGTCGTAGGCGATCTCGGCCTTGAGGTTGGTCGGAAGCTGGGCTTCCATCTCCGGCATGATCTTGCGAACTTCCTTGATCACATCCAGCGGGTTGGCGCCGGGCGTGGCCTTGATGCCGATGTACACCGAGGGCGTGCCGCCAAAGGAACTGATGGTGTCGTAGTTTTCGGCGCCCATCTCCACCCGCGCCACGTCCTGTAGCAAGACGCGGCTGTCGCCGTCGGTCTTGAGGGGTATGCCTGCGAAGGCTTCGGCGGACTTGAGTTCGGTGTTGGCGTTGATGCTGGTGACGACGTATTCGCCTTTCACCTCGCCGGCGGCGGAGACGAAGTTGTGCTGGCGCACGGCGTTGGTCACGTCGGCGGCGGTCAGGCCAAAGCCCGCGAGCTTGACCGGGTCCAGCCACAAGCGCATGGCAAAGACCTGGTCGCCGAGGATCTCCGCTTCGGCCATGCCGGGCAGTGTCGCCAGCTTCGGCTGGATCACCCGCGACAGGTAGTCGGTAATCTGCGGGTTGTTCAGTTCCTTGCTGAAGAAACTGATGTACATCAGCGCCGAGGCATCGGCAGCCTCACGGCTGAGCACCGGGTCCTCGGCATCCTGGGGCAACTGGTTCTTGACTTCGTTGGCCTTGGCCAGCAGTTCGGTGAAGAGCCGGTCGCTGTTGGAGCCAATGCGGGCATAGACCGAGATCACCGAGAAATTCTGCCGACTGACCGAGGTCATGTAGTCGATGCCCTCGGCACTGGCCAGGCTCTGTTGCATCGGCTGGGTGATGTAGCCCTGGATGGTCTCGGCGTTGGCGCCGGGATAGGCGGTGGTCACCGTGATCAGCGCGTTTTCCATTTGTGGATACTGACGCAGGGGCAGTTTGCTCCAGGCCTGGAAGCCCAGCAGCACGATCAACAGGCTGACCACGGTGGCGAGCACCGGGCGGCGGATGAACGGATCGGTAAAAGCCATGGGGGTTCCTTGATCAGTCCGCGCGCGGCGAGCTGTTCTGTTCGGTCAGGGTCTTGTCGTCACTGATGGCGACGGGCGTACCGTTGTCCAGCTTGATCTGGCCGCCGATGACCACTTCCTCGCCACTTTGCAGGCCCTTGGTCACCAGGACTTGCCCGTCCCGGCGCTCTCCCGTTTCGACGAAGCGGCGCTCGGCAATCAGGACCGGCTGGCCCTTGTCATCTTTCTCGACATTGCCGTCGGCGGCTTTCTTCTGGGTCACTACGTACATGGAGTTGCCGTAGAGGGTGTAGGTCACGGCGCTTTCCGGTACGACGATCCCGGCAGCCACGTCCGGCAGGATCACCTGCAGGTCGGCGAACATGCCGGGCAGCAGCTTGCCGTCGGGGTTGGCGAGGGTCGCGCGCACCAGCACGTTGCGGGTGCTGTCCTCGACCTTGGGATTGATGGCGCTGATGGTGCCGACGAACGTCTGGCCTGGGTAGGCCGAGACATTGACATTGACGGGTTGGGCCACGGCGAGTCGAGGCACCGACTGTTCCGGGACATAGAAATCCACATACAGGCTGCTGAGGTCCTGCAGGGTGGCGATCACCGTGCCGCTGGCCAGGTAATCGCCGATGTCCACCTGGCGAATGCCGATGGTGCCGCTGAACGGCGCGACGATGTGTTTCTTTGCCAGCGAGGCCTTGAGCTGGTTGACCGTGGCCTGGTTTTTCTTCAACTGGGCTGAGAGCCGGTCGAACTCACCCTTGGAAATCGCCTGGCTGCCTACCAGTTGCCGGCCCCGGCCGAAATCCAGCTGCGACAGGCCAAGGTCCGCCTGGGCGGTTTCCAGCAGGGCGCTTTCGACTTCGGTGTCCAGTTGCAGGAGCGGTTGGCCGGCCTTGACCTTCTGCCCCGATTCGAACTGAAGCTTTTGTACCGTCCCGGCAATTTCCAGGCTCAGGTCAACGCCTTGCGAGGCCTTGAGGCTGCCGACGGTGGGCAGGCGAGACTGCCAGGGCTGCTCGGTGGCCTTGGCCACGGCAACGCTGACTGGTGGTTTCGGGGCAGAAAACATCTGGATCTGCTGGTAGATGGAGAAGGCCTTGTAGCCTGCCAGCAACAGCACCACCAGCAGGACAACACCCAACATGATCAGCATGCGGCGTCGCAGCATGTTCCACTTCCTTGGAAAAGAGCTGAGAGAAAATACAGATAGGCGGGCACATTACCCTGAGTGCGCGGGGTATTCCAGATGCTCTAGGGTCGGTGGGGTGTAGGATTGTTCCGAAAAATCAAGGCGCCTTGCACCGACGCCCTTCGCTCCCTCGCTCAGGCCAGGTGCAAATGGTTGTCCCAGAGCCCTGCCGGCAGGTCCAGCGGTTTTGCAACCAATTGTGATTGACGGCAATCGTAGTAGCGGCAGCGCCCTTGGCCCGACGTCACGACGAAGCCGTCGGCCACCGCGCCGACTCCGGCGCAATCCGGCAAAGGCGCGTCCAGGCGAACCTCGCCGCTATCCAGGTCCCAAATGAAAAAGCGGTTGCCCCGTGGAGCCGTCAGGGCCACCAGGCGCAGTTCGCTGTGCACGGCGACGCTGGCGGTGTAGTGCCCCATGGCTTGCAATTGGTATTCGGGCACCGGGAACGCCTTGAAGGGTTGGCCCGGGCGCTTGATCGCCAGCAGTTCCGACGGCTCGTGGGCCGCCCCCATGAATTGCTGGCCGGAGACGATGGTCCCGTCGCTGGCAATGCCCAAATGGCGCACGCTGTTCATTTGCTGAGGGAGGGTTTCCTTGCTCAACAACGTGCCGTCGCGCTGCATCAGCACCAGGCTGGGTTCCATGGCATCGAGATTCATCTCGACCCGGCTCTCGGCCTCGGTGCGGATGCCGCCGTTGGCCACCACCAGCGTCTCGCCGTCGGGCATCCACGACACCTGATGAGGACCGATGCCATGGGTTGGAATTTCGCCGCTGTGCACCAGCCGCTCGCCTTCGAAGCGGTACATGCCCAGCAGGCCGCGGCCCGGATCGCGAGTGTCGTTCTCCGTGGTGTACAACCATTCGCCACCCTTGTGGATCACCGCATGGCCGTAGAAATGCCGGTTCGGCCGCGAGGCGATGGTTTGTAGCAGCCTGCCGTCGCGCAGGTCGATCAGATAGCTTTCGGTGCCTGGACGGCGGGCAACGAAAAACGCGATCGGCAGCGTCGGGTGATTGATGATGTCATGGCAGCGCTGGCCGACCTGGGTGGCGAACACCCGGGTGCCGTCCAATCGATAGCCGACGGCGAAGTGATTGCCTTCACCATCGTCCCGTGCCGAAAGCAGCAGCGGACTCTTGTCCTTTTGCTTGAACAGCGTCCAGCCGCCCAGGGTAACCGCGCCCAGCAGCAAGCTGCCGAGCGCCAGAGCCTGACGTCGAAACATGATCAGTCACCGTCGTTGGCGTTGAAGCCCAGTTGAATGCCCAGCGCCTTGGCCAATTCGCCTTCATGCAGGCGGTGGACGACGTTGAGGCTGTCGTACAACTCGTTGAGTTGCTGGCGCCCGGCGTCGTCGCCGAGCATTTCGGTAAGCGAGCGTTGGCTGCTGGCAAAAAGCTTCAGCGACGCGTCGTAGGCAGCGTCGATTTTGTCGGCCAGCGGTTTCTGGTCGCTTGGCAGCAGGCCGCGCAGGCCTTTGTTGTCGACGCCGGCCCACACGGTCCTGGCGGCTTTCAGGCTGGCTTCCAGCCCTTGCAGCGAAGACTGGCTGCGCCAGGCGTCGGCCTGGAATGGTTGCGGCACGCCCTTGCTCTGGCGGCCCATCGGCGTACCGAGTTTTTTCTTCAGGGTGTCCAGCGCAGTGACCTGGACCCGTAGCAAATCGGCGATCGCTTCGTGGGAATCGGCGTAGCGTTGGTTGGGAAACTTGCTCATCTGGGCGAGCATGCCGTCGTTGCTGTTCCAGCCCGACAGGATTTCTTCGGCCAGTTGCTTCTGACGTTCGCCGATGGCGGTAAGCAGCGGGCAGTACTTGGCTTTCTGAGCGCTGTCGGCCATGTCGATTTTCGCGTCGAACAACAGGTATTCATAGGCCGAAAGCCCTTGCACGACCACGCTGGACTCGGCCAGGCCGGCGGCGTCGATCTGCGGCTGGCTGTTGACCAATTGCTCGACCTGGCGACCGACCAGGTTCTTCTTGTCGGGCCAGAATTGCACCTGCCAGGCGCGGTTGCCCTCGGCCAGCGGACCGATCAGCAGCGGTTGCAGCTCTGCCCAGGCTTTTTGCGCCTTGAGGAAATCGGCGCGCGCGGTTTCCAGGTTTTCCTTGCCTTGGCAGAACGCCAGGGCGCTGGTCGCCAACTGCCGGTCAGCTTCGACCCAGCGGCTGTAGGTCGGCAGGATCACCTGCTTGGCAATGGCGGCCGACGTGACCGCCTGCGGGTCCTGGGGCGAGCAAGCGCCGAGGGCGATGGCGGCGAGACTGGTGAATAACAGCTTGGGACGGAACATGTCGGGCTCCCGTTTCGGAAATCAAGTTTAAAGAGAATTCAGGAAAGCCAACAACGCAGCGCGCTGCTCGGCATTGAATGCTAGAACCTGTCGCTGCGCCGCCTGGGCTTCGCCGCCATGCCACAGCACGGCTTCGAGCAGGTTGCGGGCGCGACCATCATGCAGGAATTGGGTATGGCCGTTGACGGTCTCGGTCAGGCCGATGCCCCAGAGCGGCGGGGTCCGCCAGTCACGACCGCTGGCCTTGAACTCGCTGCGGTTGTCAGCCAGGCCTTCGCCCATGTCGTGCAGCAGCAGGTCGGTGTAGGGGCGGATGACCTGGTTCGCCAGCTCCGGTTCGGCAGCATTGGCGGACGTAGTGTATTTGGGGGTGTGGCAGGATTGGCAGCCCGCCTGGAAAAACAGATTCTTGCCCGCCAGCACCTGGGGCGAATCCACATCGCGGCGGGCCGGCACCGCGAGGTTGCGACTGTAGAACAACACCAGGCGCAGGATGTTATCGCTGACTTCCGGCTCGCCCTGTGGGCCGTTGCCGTTGGGCGCGCGTTTGCAATCGGCCTGGGCCTCGGTGCAATCGTCGAACGGCCGCAGACTGGTTGTCAGGCCCATGTCCCCGGAAAACGCATGAACGTTCTGTTGATTGAGGTTCGGCTGGCCGGCCTTCCAGCCGAACCTCCCCGGCACGGCCTTTTGCTGGACATCGTCCCAGACCATGTTCGGACGGCCGGCGATACCGTTTTTCGCCCGCGCCTGAGCCTGGGCATTCGCCAGGATGGCGTCTTCAGGGATGGCCTCGAGCAAACCCAGGCCGATCATGGGCGGGGCGACGCGGGCCGAAAAACGCGTGTCGGGGTGCATCGGGCCATAACCCAATCGAGTGATCTGCAAGGCCGGCTTGCGCAGCTCCACGACGGTGCCGTCGGCAAAACGCACCGGCACCGGGGTGTAGTCGACTCGTACCTTGCCCTCCGGCGCGACGCCAGGAACCGACATGTCTTGCAATTGCGCGCCATAGACCGGCTCCGGCACGACGCCGAGCTGCTCGATGACCTTGGCGTAGGGGGGCGCGTCAGGAATCGACAGGCGCACCAGCATCGATACCGCGCTGCTCGCATCGGGTGCCGGTGGATGGCCGCGTCCATCCTTGATATGGCAATTCTGGCAGGCGTTGGTATTGAATAGCGGTCCGAGGCCGTCGCGGGCGGTCGTGGTCGAGGGCGCAATCACCCACGGGCTGCGGAAGAAACTGTTACCGACGCTGAAATCCACGCGTCGCGAGGGGGGCAGGTTGGCCGAAGGCAGGGAGAACGCGTTCTGATCAGCCTTGCGCACCGTCGCGCCGCCGCCGGACTTGGCTTCGCCGGGTTCGGCCTGGGTGAAACGCGGGGCGTCATCGCAGGCACTCAGGCCCAGGGCCAGGAACAGAGCGCATAAGCGAAGAGGCAACGACAACATCGGAAATCCTGCGGGACGAGTGAAACGCGGGCGCAAAGTCTAACAGGGCGGGGCAGTTTGAATAAGAGGAATTATCGTTTGGTTTGATCGGGGGGCACTTGATTTCCTGTGGCGAGGGAGCTTGCTCCCGCTGGGGTGCGAAGCAGCCCCAAAACCAGGCGCCGCGGTGCAACAGGTAAATCCAGCCAACCGGTTTGCGACTGCTGCGCAGCCGAGCGGGAGCAAGCTCCCTCGCCACGGGTTCACTGTTGTTCTGTAGGGGAGACCACCGCCCCTGGCACCAACGGCAATTCCAGCGTCGCAATGAATCCGCCCTCGGGATGGTTGGCCAGTCCCAACGTGCCGCCATGGCGTTCGGCGGCGCGGCGAGCGATCGCCAGGCCCAGGCCGTGGCCGGCGGCGGTCTGGCCGGGGGCGCGGTAGAACGGTTCGCCCAACTGGCCCAGATGCTCCGCCTCCACGCCAGGCCCGTGATCGCGCACGCTGATAAGAATTCGTTCCCCCTGGCGCACCGCGCGCATTTCAACGGGTTGCCCGTTGGGACTGAAGCGCTGTGCATTGCGCAACAGGTTGTCCACGGCCCGCTCGATCATGGTCGGCCAGCCCTTGAGGGTCAGGCCCGGTTCCGTTTCCAGCTGCACGATCTGCTCCGGTGAAGCCATCTGGGCGTCTTTTTGCAGGTTGATCAGCAGACTGTTGAGATCAACTTCTTCGGCGCTGGCGTTGTCGGCATCGACCCGCGCCAGAACCAGGATTTCACTGATCAGCGCTTCCAGGCGATCACATTCGCGGGTCAGGCGCGGCCAGAGTTTTTCGCGCTCTTCGGGACTGGCCCGCTCCGCCAGCGCCAGGGCGATGCGCAGTCGGGCCAAGGGCGAGCGCAGTTCATGGGACACGTCGCGCAGCAATTGGCGCTGGCTGGCGATCAGGCTCTGCAGGCGCGCACCCATGCGGTTGAAATCGGTGGCCAACACGCCGAATTCGTCCCGTCGGTTGGCCAGCTTGGCGAGGCTGTTCTGCTGGTAGGTCGCTTGTCCCAGATCGTGTACCGCGCCGCGCAGCCGGCTCAACGGCCGGGTGATGGAAAGCGTCACCAGCAGGCTGAACAGGGTCAGCACCACCAGCGCAATCGCCAAGGCGCTGAGGGGCCAGAGCAGGCTGTCGCGATGCCAGGCGTCCAATTCGGGGTGGGGAATGCGATAGATGAACAGATAGGTGTCGCCGGTCTTGGCGCTGGTGAATTCGTCGGTCAGGCGCCGCCAGGGCAGGCGGCGTTCGTCGTTGTTCTGTCGCGCCTCGAAGGCAGCGGCCCGATGTGGGAACGTGCCGCGCACCACCGGGTCGCCGCTTTCGTTGAGCACCTGGACATCGACGTGATACTCGCGCTTGCGTTGTTTGAGGATGTCCTGGGCGGCATCTTCGCCCTGGCTTTCGTAAGTCTGCGTCCACTCTTCGGCCAGGGTGTTGAGGCCCGGATGGCGGCTGAGGATCCAGGCGTCCTGGTTCAACATATGGCCCAAGAGAATCGAAAGTCCCGCCACCAGAGCGATGGCCAACCAGAAGCTGGCCAGGACGCGCCAGAACAATGAACGCACGGAGTTATCCTCGAAAACAAAGAAAGCCCAACGGCGATGTGCCGTTGGGCTGATGGTGCTTCAGTGCATTATTGCGCTTTTTGCGGCTGTTGCGCTTTCCAGGCCTTGAATTCGGCCCACTCGGCCCGACGTTCGGCGCGTTTTTTCTGGAGCGCATCAAACGCCTTTTGCTGCTCGGGTTTCAACAGACCGCGGATCTGCGCATCGACTTTCTGATGCCGAGCGTCCATTTCATCTTTCATGGCTTTCTGGTCGGCTGGCGAGAGCTTGGCCAGGTATTTGTCCACCAGTTCCCGTTGTTCGTGGCGTTGCTCGCCCATGATCTGGCGGATCTGCTGGCGTTGTTCACGGCTCAGGTCCAGTTGGCTGTACGGGCCTTTATCGTGCATCTGGCCGCCGTGGCGCGGGCCATCCATCGGGCCTGGACCTTCGGGCATGGCCATGGCGACGGTCGGCAGGGCAGCGGCGAACAGCAGGGCGGTAAGGGTCTTGCGCATGGTGTCTCTCCTTGTCTCATTCCCGGTCAGTTCCGGATATGTGCAGATTACGGAGATCAAGGTCAGCGGCGGTCAGGGGTGGGTAAAGCTTGGGTAAAGACGTTTTTGTGCAGACCTGACAAATCTCGGAGTCTGAACACAATCCCCGTGGCGAGGGAGCTTGCTCCCGCTGGGCCGGTCCGACGCTTCGGGCGAAGCGGCCCCAAAGATCTTGCGGTTGCTGCGCAACCGAGCGGGAGCAAGCTTCCTCGCCACAGGGTTAGCCATGTCTCTTGGTTCAAGCCGTGTTCAAAGGCTGTAGTAATACCCCCGGCTACGCAGGGCCACGATGCGCGGCCTGCCGTCGGGGTGGGGGCCGATTTTCTTGCGCAGGTTGCTTACGTGCATGTCGAGGCTGCGGTCGTACAGGGTCAGCTTGCGGCCCAGGGCGATCTGCGCCAGCTCCTGCTTGTCCAGGGGCTCGCCCGGCTGCTTGAGCAACGCTTCGAGCAGGCGGCTTTCAGATACGGTGAGGGTTTGTTCCTGTTCATCGATGTTGACCACCCCCCGCACAGGGCTGAAGGTCAGGTCACCCAGTTCGATCTGGCTGGAAACCGCCGCCGGATGGCTGCGACGCAACACGGCCCGCAGGCGGGCGGTCAGTTCCCGTGGGTCGCAGGGCTTGGCCAGGTAATCGTCAGCGCCCAGCTCCAGGCCAAGGATGCGGTCCAGCGGCTCGCCACGGGCCGAGAGCATCAGCACCGGCAGCTCCGGGTGATCGTTGCGCAGTTGCTTGAGCAGTTCCAGGCCGCTGCCGTCGGGCAGCATCACATCCAGCACCACCGCCGAGGGGGCGGTTTCGGCCAGGGCCTTGCGGGCGCTCAGGCCATCGTGGCAAGCACGGACCTGGAAACCTTCCTGGCCCAGCCAACTGCCAAGGAGCTCACACAGCTCCTGGTCATCATCTATCAGTAACAGCTCGCTCATGACTCACTCAATTTAGCCATTGCCGACGTTGTCTACGTCCACCGCTGGCAAAGATACCGCAGAGCAGGGCCAATAGCGCTACCCCGGCGCCAATGACGAACCATTGCTGTTGGTCAGTCAGCAGGCGTGGCAGGGGGTTGGCCTGGGCTTCCTTGAGTTGCAGCCTCAGGCGCTGGTTTTCCTGACGCAGCCGTCCCACCAGCGCGGTTTCGCGCTCGCCGTTGGCGTTCTGCAGTTGTTGAGTCAGTTCTTCACGCATGCGCTCGCTGTCTTTCAAGCGTTGCTGCAGTTCGGTGATATGGCCACCCGCGCTCAAGGACAAGGGCGCCGAATGAGCGGCCTCCATGCTTTCCTCGCCGTGGGCGGGCGCCCCGATCGCTAACGTGACCAACAACAGGCACAACGGACCTTTGCGCATTGCAACTCCTGAATTCCAATCGAGATTAGGCTGATTAGACAGGTTGTCGGCAGGCCGACGAGAACAATGAGCAAATGAGCAAATGAGCAAATGAGCGCAATGAGCCAGGACGGCTCATCGCGCCCGGAGGGTTACGGCAGGACTTGCTTGAACGGCTTGACCATGACATTGGCATAGACGCCGGCCGTCACGAACGGGTCGGCCTCGGCCCAGGCTTGCGCGGCGGCCAGCGAGTCGAACTCCGCCACGATCAGGCTGCCAGTGAAACCGGCGGCGCCTGGGTCGTTGCTGTCCACCGCAGGGTGCGGCCCGGCCAGCACGACGCGACCTTCGGCCTTGAGCTTTTGCAGGCGCTCCAGGTGCTCGGGGCGGGCGGCCAGGCGTTTTTCCAGGGAATCGGCAACATCGGTAGCAATGATTGCGTAGAGCATGTCAGTCCTCGGTTTTTGGCGTGGTGGGGTCGGCATCGTGCAGATGGCGGGACAGGTAGATCCCCTGGCCGATCAGGAACAGCAACGTCATGCCCAGGCTGCCGAAGACCTTGAAGTCGACCCAGTACGCCTGGAACGTGAACGCAACGAACAGATTGGCGGCGCCGCAGAACAGGAAGAATGCGATCCAGGCGATGTTCAAGCGGGTCCAGATCACTTCTGGCAGGTTGATGGCGTGCCCCATGATGCGCTTGATCAACAGGCGATCACCGATGAAGTGACTGCCGATGAAGGCCAGGGCAAACAGCCAGTTGACCACCGGGGCTTTCCATTTAAGGAAGGTCTCGCTGTGAAAGGCCAAGGTCAGGCTGCCGAATACAAGGCAGGCAATCAGGGTCAGCCACTGGCTTTTCTCCAGCTTGCGCTGGGAGATGAACAGCGCGCCGTAGACCACCAGGGAGCTGATGATCAACACCGCGGTGGCGCTGTAGATACCACCTACAGTCAAGGAGTGACCGGCAATGTCGACGGTTCGGGGATCAAGCTTGTAGACGATGAAAAACAGCAGGAGCGGGATGAAATCGATGAATTGTTTCACAGTGGCAGCCAGGAGCAGGATGTGGCGGCATAATAACAAACATCCTTGGCCGCGATAGGGCCAGCTGATTTGAGGTAACAAAGTCTCGTGAATGTTGATTTGCACTGCCATAGCACGGCCTCCGATGGCGCCCTGGCGCCTGCGGTTCTGGTGGCGCGGGCGTACGAGCACGGCGTGCGAGTCCTGGCCCTGACCGACCACGATACCCTGGAAGGCCTCGATGAGGCGCGTAGCGCCGCGACCGCCTTGGGCATGCAGTTGGTCAACGGGGTCGAATTGTCCTGTACCTGGGGCGGAGCGACCATCCACGTGCTGGGCTACGGTTTTGATGTCAACGCACCGTCCCTGGTCCAGGCCATTGCCGAGCTGCGCGACGGTCGTTGGCTGCGTTCCGAAGAAATCAGCCGCAAGCTCGCCCTCAAGGGCATGCCCGGTGCGCTGGAAGGCGCCCGGCAGATCCAGCAAGAGCTGGGCGATAGCGGCAACGCGCCGGCCCGGCCACATTTTGCCGACTGGATGGTGCGCGAAGGTTTCGTCAAGGACCGCGCCGAAGCCTTTCGCAAATGGCTGGGGGCCGGCAAGCTGGGGGACGTCAAGCAGCATTGGCCGACGCTCGAGGAAACGGTCGGGACGCTGCGGGCCGCCGGAGCCTGGATCAGCCTGGCGCATCCCTGGCACTACGATTTCACCCGCAGCAAACGCCGGCGCCTGATAGCCGACTATATTCAAGCAGGGGGCCATGCCATCGAAGTGGTCAATGGCCATCAGCCGGCCGAACAGGTCGGCAGCCTGGCGATCCTCGCCCGGGAGTTTGGACTGCTGGTGAGCGCCGGCAGCGATTTCCATGGCCCGGGGGGCTGGTCCGAGATTGGCGAATACCGCCCGTTGCCGGAAGATCTGCCACCACTATGGTGTAGATTCAAACATGATCCCGTTATCGCTGACGTCTGAACAGGTAGAACACGTGAGTCAATTTTTCCAGATTCATCCGGAAAACCCGCAAGCGCGCCTGATCAAACAGGCGGTGGAAATCATCCGTAGCGGTGGCGTAGTGGTTTATCCCACCGACTCGTCCTACGCCATTGGTTGCCAGATCGGCGATAAAAACGCCGTCGAGCGGGTAAGACGCCTGCGTCAGTTGGATGACAAGCACAACTTCGCGCTCATCTGCAGCGATCTTTCACAGTTGGGGTTGTTCGCCAAGATCGATACCGGCACCTTCCGCTTGCTCAAGGCCCATTTACCGGGACCGTACACCTTCATTCTCAATGCCACGCGGGAAGTCCCGCGGCTGCTGCTGCACCCGAAAAAGCGCACCATCGGCCTTCGGGTGCCAAGCCATCCCATTGCCCTGGCGCTGTTGGCGGAGCTGGGTGAGCCCTTGATGAGCGTGACACTGATCATGCCCGGCGAGACCGATCCGTTGACCGACCCCTACGAGATTCGCCAGTTGCTCGAACACCAGGTCGACCTGATCATCGACGGCGGTTCCGGTGGCATGAAAGCGTCCACCGTGATCAATCTGGCTGACGGCGAGCCGCAAGTGGTGCGCGTCGGTTGCGGGGATCCGACGCCGTTCATGGTCGAGGCCTGAATGTCGGTGGTGGAAACGGTTGTCGACAGCGTAGACAGCCAGGCCGGCGCGCAGCAGGAGTTGCCGTTCGCCATGGTCTACGGCCAGGCGGTCATGGAAATGCCGTTGGACCTGTACATTCCGCCGGATGCGCTGGAGGTTTTCCTTGAAGCCTTCGAAGGCCCGCTCGACCTGCTGCTGTACCTGATCCGCAAACAGAACATCAATATCCTCGACATTCCCGTGGCGGAAATCACCCGCCAGTACATGGGTTACGTCGAGTTGATGCAATCGGTGCGTCTGGAGCTGGCGGCGGAATACCTGGTGATGGCGGCGATGCTGGCCGAGATCAAGTCACGCATGCTGCTGCCGCGCTCGGCCGAGGTCGAAGAGGAAGAAGACGATCCCCGGGCCGAGCTGATCCGCCGCTTGCAGGAATACGAACGCTTCAAGGCGGCCGCCGAAGGCATCGACGGCTTGAGCCGGGTGGGGCGCGATGTGGTGGTGCCCAAGCTCGATGCCCCCGAGGCGCGGGCGCGCAAGTTGTTGCCCGACGTCAGCCTCGAAGAGTTGTTGATGTCCATGGCCGAGGTTCTGCGCCGGGGCGATATGTTTGAAAGTCACCAGGTCAGCCGCGAGGCGCTGTCCACCCGCGAGCGCATGAGCGATGTGCTGGAGCGGCTCAAGGGCGGCGGTTTTGTGCCCTTCGTCGAGCTGTTCACCGCCGAAGAGGG
Source organism: Pseudomonas sp. E102 (assembly GCF_052660185.1). Classification (NCBI taxonomy): domain Bacteria; kingdom Pseudomonadati; phylum Pseudomonadota; class Gammaproteobacteria; order Pseudomonadales; family Pseudomonadaceae; genus Pseudomonas; species Pseudomonas sp. E102. The sequence goes on along the minus strand of NZ_CP084025.1, from coordinate 3,521,754 downwards.
GCGGCTGGGCGTGGTGGTAACGTTTATGGCGGTCCTGGAATTGGTCAAGGAATCCTTGGTCGAGCTGGTGCAGAATGAGCCGTTCGCAGCGATCCATGTGCGAGCCCGAGCCGAATAACGAGCAAATCAATGAACCTGACTGAACCCCGCGAGCTGGCGCCGTTGCTTGAAGCTTTCCTGTTGGCCTCTGGAAAGCCGCAATCGATGGAGCGGCTGTTCGAACTTTTCGAAGAAGGCGAGCGGCCCGAGCCCGCCGTGTTCAAAAAAGCCCTGACGCTGTTGGGCAAATCCTGCGAGGGTCGGGCTTTCGAGCTTAAGGAGGTGGCGTCCGGGTACCGCCTGCAAATCCGTGAGAAATTTGCCCCGTGGGTAGGGCGCCTGTGGGAAGAACGGCCTCAGCGTTATTCCCGGGCGCTGCTAGAAACCATGGCGCTGATCGCCTATCGCCAACCGATCACGCGCGGCGAGATCGAGGACGTGCGCGGCGTGGCGGTCAACAGCAACATCGTCAAGACGTTGCTGGAGCGCGAGTGGATCCGCGTCGTCGGCTATCGCGACGTGCCGGGCAAGCCGGCAATGTTCGCCACCACCAAGGTTTTTCTCGATCATTTCAACCTGAAAAATCTCGACGACTTGCCGCCGCTGGCCGAATTGCGTGAGCTGGAACCCGAGCCGATGCTGGAATTCGACGATGCACCAGTGCCCCAGGGCCTGCAGGAATTGGCCGATGCCAGTGCCGAGCCGGAGGAACCGAAGGAAGAGACCAGTTTCCATTCGTTGCTCCTGGAACTGGACAGCATGGAGGAGGGCCTTAAGACCGACTTCGACGACCTGCTGCGTGAAGGTCCGGCCCCTGAGGAGGAGACGGATGAACCGACGCCGCTGTTGAGTGAAACCGAGCACGCGCCGCAGCCAGAGCCCCAAGGGGACATTCTCGGCGTTGCCGAGGCCCGGGAAAAACTGCTGGCCGCCGTCGCCGCCCTTGCGCCGCCGGAACCCGAACTGAGCGAGGAGGAGGCCGAAGCCCGCGCCCTGGCTGAAGCGATCGAAAACGAACGGCGTCAGTTTGAGGATTGAATCTATCGACTGACACACCGCTGTCACCCTGTGGGAGCGATGAGACTCCACCGACCTGCACACCACCGATCAGCGGAAAAAACGCTGCGTGCATTCAGATCAGCTAGTCTCTGATGCGCAATCACCTCAACGAGCGTATGATTCGCGACCCTTTGGCGATCCCTTCGCCGAACGACCTGTTTTCAAGTGCCAGGCCAAGCCTGGCTCGACCACACCGGGAGGTGCCCAGAAATGAACGACCAAGACCAGAACGACAGCCAGGAAATCGGCCCAGCAGGCGAAAAGCTGCAGAAGGTCCTTGCCCGCATCGGCGTCGGTTCGCGCCGTGACGTGGAAGCGTGGATCACCCAGGGCCGCATCAAGGTCAATGGCAAAGACGCCACCTTGGGCCTGCGCGTCGACATGCACGACGCCATCACCATCGATGGCAAGGTGATCAAGCGTGAAGAGGCCGCCGAAACGGTGCGCCGCGTGATCATGTACAACAAACCCGACGGCGAAATCTGCACCCGTGACGACCCGGAAGGCCGTCCGACCGTGTTCGACAAGATGCCGCGCCCCAAAGAAGGCCGCTGGATCAACATCGGCCGCCTGGACATCAACACCACCGGTTTGCTGATGTTCACTACTGACGGTGAGCTGGCGAACCGTCTGATGCACCCTTCCTACGAAATGGACCGCGAATACGCCGTGCGTGTGCGTGGCGAAGTCGACGACGAGATGATCGAGCGCCTCAAGGCCGGCGTCGTGCTGGAAGACGGTCCCGCGCGTTTCACCGACATCAAGCAGGCGCCGGGCGGTGAAGGTTTCAACCATTGGTACCACTGCGTGGTGATGGAAGGTCGCAACCGTGAGGTGCGGCGGCTGTGGGAATCCCAGGGACTGGTGGTCAGCCGCCTGAAGCGCGTGCGTTTCGGCCCGGTGTTCCTCAACTCCGACCTGCCGATGGGTCGCTGGCGTGAAATGACCCAACAGGAAGTCGACATCCTGGCGGCCGAAGTGGGGCTCAAGCCTGTGGCGATGCCGCAGATGACCGCCAAGAGCAAGGATAAGCTGGAGCGGATGCAGCGCAAATCCTCGCGTCCGATGGGCAAGACCGAGCGCGTGCGTACGCTGCGCCCGGCGGCCGACGGCGTAGCGACCGGCCCGCGTCCTTCCCGCGAGCCGCAGATCGAAGGCGAGCGCCCGGCGCGCAAGCCAGCACCTCGCCAGGACGGCGAGCGTGGTCCTCGCGCACCGCGTCCGGCCAACGGTCGTACCGAGCGTGGCGAAGGCCGCGCCCCGGCTGGCCGTGGTACGCCCGTCGCGGATCGCCCGGCCGACACCAAGCGTCCGGCCAAGCCTGCGCCGAAAAAGCGTCCGGGCATCATCCTGGCCGATCGCGATGCACCGTCGGGCAAGCGTCGTGGTGCGCCGGCGGGTTCGGGACAGCGTCCGGGGTTTGGGCGTCGTAAGCCGGAGTAAAACAGCTGCGGGCTTCTGGCTTTTAGCTGCAAGGAAAAACGCCAACCGTTGGGTTGGCGTTTTTTTGCCTGGCTTTTAGTGATGTGATGCCTTTGAGTCAGCCTTCGCGAGCAGGCTCGCTCCCACAAGGACCGCGTCGAGCACAGCCCCATGGTTCACTGATGATCAACTGTGGGAGCAAGCTTGCTCGCGATGGCGCCAGCAGCCCCCACGATCAATTTCAGCCTAAAGCACAAACCGCCCGTCGAACATCGGCTCGTTATCCAGCGCCAGCACACCGCCTTCGAAAATCAGATCCAGATGATGGCTGCCCTTGGCCCCGCCACCGAGGCCCAGGTGCAAGCCGCAATGGCGCTCCTCGAAACCGGCATTGCGGGCATACAGGCTCTTGACCCCTTCGTTGGTGCCGATCCCCAGTTCCTCGATGCGCCGGTTGGAAGGATTGGCGTCCAGGTACCGGTTGAAATCGTGTTCCAGGCCTGGGACATCGGTGGCGATTTTCTGGATCGTGGAATCTTCGATCCACAGCTCCAATGGCGATTGCAGCACGCCGTATTTGCGGGCGAATGGGATCGTGCTGAGGAAGGTCCCAACGAACTTCACACGGCCATTGATGGTGTCGCTGTGGGTGGCGATTTCACCAGGCGCAAGGTCGTAGTTGCCGACGCCGTTGATGTCCGTCCACTTCTTGACACTGTTCAGTGGGGTGTCGAAATACGATCCGTGGTGGTCCTCGAAGCTCAACGTGGTGGCCTGGGACATGCGGCGGATCAGGTGGCTGTTGAGCCCGGCGATGCGCTGGGGAATAACGCTGAAGGTGTCATGGAAGTACTCGCCGTAGTCCTTGAACAGCAGCGATTTCTTCCAGTTGTCCGCCATCACTCCCTGCAATGCGCGGACGAAGTCCGGGCCATCGGGGCGCGGGTTGGGAAGGGTGGATGAGTCGTAGAAGAAAATGTACAGATCGCTGTCGGCAATGGCTTGGGACAGCCGCTCGGTGGTTTCAAGATCCAGGCGCATGGTGCTGAACCGGAACGGCGAGGCGCCGGCCTGTTCGGAGATGCTGGCGACCAGCGCTTCGTAGTCTGCGGTGTGGCCGAGCAAGACCTTGGCGGACTGGATACCGGCCAGGGCGGGATGATGTTCGAGGTAGTAAAGGAAATGTGAGATGGCTCGTTGTGTGTCCATGCTTATTCTTCCCTGACGATTGATTTGGCGTCCTGACAGCAAGTGGCGGAGCCGACCGGCCGGATCAGCTCCGCCGGGTATCGCTTACAGAGGCCACATCGCCGTGCCGAACGGAACGACGGCATCGGCTTGCATCATTTCAACGGCGGCTTCATGGGTCGGTGCCTCGAACCATTCGTCCAGTTGCAGTTCGGTTTCCAAGTCTTTGTCCAGTGCTTGCATAGTGAATCTCCTAGATGACTTTTGCGGAAAACGCGGGCCGATCCGGCGAGCCATGCCCGGCGGAATCGGCACCGCAAAAACTCGCCGGCAAGATGCCTTGGCAAGTGGCTGAAAACCTAGTCGACGGTTTTTTGGAATGCAAAAAATTATTTTATTTTTTTCGTTTGAACTTTTTGTTCCATTTTCTGCGACCCGGTTTACCCCTTTCAAAACAGCCGACTGGCATTCCTTTTTGGTTAGGCAGCTATCTACCGTCAATTTGCAGTCAGCTTCCGAAAACCTCCCGAACGGAAAGTTTGCGTTACGGCTTGTAAAGAAATGCTTACGGAGATTGCCCGTCTCGCTGGCAATGCCCGGCGCTTCTCCCAGCTGTAAGAAAAAACTTCCGCGCCGGCTTGGCGTTCCTATTTCGAAAGGCGCCGGGCCGCTTGTTTCACGGGCGCTTCAAGGGTGAGATGCGTCCCATGCCTGTCGTGCAGGCGAATAACAACAAGGAGGCGCAATGAACGCCGTAGCTCCGTTTCCATCCTTCTGTGGTGACGCTTTTTGCATCGCTCACATCAACGGCTCGCAAGAGCCCGGACATCTTTTCGCAGCCGCCCGACACGTTCGAGGCGGCCCCGTGCGATCCCGGCAAACGACACGCTGATCCGGTGATGTCTGGCAGCAGGGGGTCAGCGGTGTACAATGCGCCGCGTTTTACTGTGACCCTTCGCGTACCCACGCATTTTCAAGGTTATCCGCCTTGTTCATTCCGCCACGCCACAAGCGTGTCGGGTTCGATTTCGTCACAGATAAAAACAAACAGGTGACGCATGACCGTTGTAAAAACGCTGAATTCCTGGTGCCTGCGCTGGGGTTTGATCGGCGCTGCTTGAGATCCGATTCGAGCGGCAACGTCTAACGAACATCATCAAACCTTGCGTGAGACCCTTTTCATGAGTGGACAAAACTCGCATTCGGGCGAGCTGAAACGCGGCCTGAAAAATCGCCACATTCAACTGATCGCCCTTGGTGGCGCGATCGGCACCGGCTTGTTCCTCGGCTCGGCGGGGGTGCTGAAATCAGCCGGCCCGTCGATGATCCTCGGTTATGCCATTTGCGGCTTCATCGCCTTCATGATCATGCGCCAGTTGGGCGAAATGATCGTCGAAGAGCCGGTGGCCGGCTCCTTCAGCCATTTCGCCCACAAGTACTGGGGCGGTTTCGCCGGGTTCCTGTCGGGTTGGAATTGCTGGATTCTGTATATCCTGGTGGGCATGTCCGAGCTGACCGCGGTCGGCAAGTACATCCATTATTGGGCCCCCGATATCCCGACCTGGGCGTCGGCGGCGGCGTTTTTCATCCTGATCAATGCGATCAACCTGGCCAACGTCAAGGTCTTCGGCGAGGCCGAGTTCTGGTTCGCGATCATCAAGGTCGTGGCGATTGTCGGCATGATTGCCCTGGGTAGCTATCTGCTGGTGAGCGGTGACGGCGGCCCGCAAGCGTCGGTGACCAACCTCTGGTCCCACGGAGGGTTCTTCCCCAATGGCGTGAGCGGGCTGGTCATGGCGATGGCGATCATCATGTTCTCCTTCGGCGGCCTGGAGATGCTCGGGTTCACCGCGGCTGAAGCCGACAAGCCGAGAACCGTGATCCCCAAGGCCATCAACCAGGTGATCTACCGGATCCTGATCTTCTACATCGGTGCCTTGGTGGTGCTGTTGTCCCTGACGCCATGGGACAGCCTGCTGACCACGCTCAACGCCTCGGGCGACGCCTACAGCGGCAGCCCGTTCGTGCAGGTGTTCTCGATGCTGGGCAGCGACACCGCGGCGCACATCCTCAACTTCGTGGTGCTGACCGCTGCACTGTCGGTGTACAACAGCGGCACCTACTGCAACAGCCGCATGTTGCTGGGCATGGCCGAGCAGGGCGATGCGCCCAAGGCGCTGGCGAAAATCGACAAGCGGGGCGTGCCGGTGCGTTCGATCCTGGCTTCGGCGGCGATCACGCTGGTGGCGGTTCTGCTGAACTACCTGATCCCGCAGCATGCGCTGGAGTTGTTGATGTCGTTGGTGGTCGCCACGCTGGTGATCAACTGGGCAATGATCAGCTACTCGCACTTCAAGTTCCGTCAGCACATGAACCAGACTGGCCAGGCGCCTTTGTTCAAGGCGTTGTGGTATCCGTATGGCAACTACGTCTGCCTGGCTTTCGTGGTGTTCATCCTCGGCGTGATGTTGCTTATCCCCGGCATTCAGATCTCGGTCTACGCGATTCCGGTGTGGGTGGTGTTCATGTGGGTGTGCTATGTGATCAAGAACAAGCGCGAGGCTCGGCATGAGCTCGCTGTGGCGGCTGCCGCCAAGTAAGCACTGCTGAAAGAAGACAAACCCGGCCGAGTGCCGGGTTTGTTGTATCTGGCAGGGATCAGGTGTTGCCTTGGGAATTCGCGGTATCCTGTGGGCCCTGACACCGGACACTTTCCATGCTTGTCATCTCAAATACCGTGCACATCCCGGACGCCGAGATCGAGCTGACGGCCATTCGCGCCCAGGGCGCCGGTGGGCAGAACGTCAACAAGGTTTCCAGCGCCGTGCACCTGCGGTTCGATATTCCGGCCTCGTCGTTGCCCGAGTTCTACAAGGAACGGCTGCTGGCCCTGCGCGACAGTCGCATTACCAGCGACGGGGTGTTGATCATCAAGGCCCAGCAGTACCGCACGCAGGAACAGAACCGGGCGGACGCACTGGAGCGCCTTGTCGAACTGATCCTCAGCGCTACCAAGATCGAAAAGAAACGCCGTCCGACCAAACCGACCCTGGGCTCGAAAAAGCGTCGCCTCGAATCCAAGACCAAACGCGGCTCGATCAAGGCCGGACGCGGCAAGGTGGATTTCTAGTTCTTCTCCCGCTCTTCGCGGTAGCGAGGGGCCTGCCGGTACAGGTAGACGCTCAGGCCCAGCCCACCCAGGGCCGCCAGCGCAGCGAACAGGAAAATCGAGGCAAAGCCGAAACCGGCGGCGATTGCCCCGGCCAGTGGTCCGGTGATGCCCAGCGACAAATCGATGAACAGCGAATAAGCCCCCACCGCGGCTCCACGGCTGGAGGCCGGCACCAAGTTGACCGCTTCCACGCCCAACGCCGGGAACACCAGGGAAAAGCCGAAACCGCTCAACGCCGCGCCTGCCAGGGCCCACTGCGCATCCGGCGCCAGCCACAACAGCAACAAGCCCAGGGTTTCCACCGACAGGCAGGCGATCGCGACCCTGAACCCGCCGAGGCGGTTGATCAAATTGCCGAACAGCAGGCGCGCACCAATGAAGCAGGCACCGAACAGGCTCAGGCACAGCACCGCGTTGTCCCAATGCTGCGTGGCGTAATACAGGGTAATGAAGGTGGCGATGGTGCCGAAACCGATGGAGCCCAGGGCCAGGCCGCAGCCGTGGGGCAATACTCGCCCCAGCACATGCATGAACGGAAGGCGTTCGCCGACGACGATGGGGGCCGCGGTTTTTGGCCAGGCCAACGCCAGCCCGAGCACGGCCAGCAGGAGGATGCTGACGCCCATGCTCCAAAGCCCCAGGGATTTCACCAGCCAAACCCCCAACGGCGCGCCGATCGCCAGCGCGCCGTAGCTGGCGATGCCGTTCCACGAGATGACCTTGGCGGTATTCGCCGCGCCGACCCGGCCGATGCCCCAGCCAATCGAGCCCGAGCCCACCAGGCTTTCCGCGCTGCCCAGCACCAGGCGACCGATCAACAGGCTGGTCAGGCTCAGGACCGGCATGCCGGCGGTCCAGGCAGAAACCAGCATGAACACGCCGCTCAAACCACACCCGGCCAGGCCGAACATGACCGCGCGCTTGCTGCCGAGGTTGTCGATGATGCGTCCCGCATAAGGACGGCTGAGCAGAGTAGCCAAATACTGGACGCTGATCACCAGTCCGGCGATCACCGCGCCGAATCCCAGCTCACCGTGGACGAATCCGGGCAACACGGCCAAGGGAATGCCGATGTTCAGATAGCCGATGAAGGTAAACAGGACAATGGAAACGACTTGCAGCGTGACCGCCATGGGGCGCTGGGAATCTGGCATGGGGGAAGGTCCACGGGGCAGCAGGATAGATAGGCTGCTTATGATAACGGCGACCGACAGGATGGAGCGTGGAAGAGTAAAACTATTTGCCGGACGGAGATTCAGGTGTGGTCTTGCCAGCGACCAGGTGCGTGGTGACCAGTGCGGCCAAGGCATTTTCCTGCGTGCCGAACCGCGCCAGCAGGGCGGCCTGTTTCTCGGGAGAGAGGCGGGTCCAGATCTCGACCATTTTTTCGGCTGTGCCGATCAACACGCTGGCCTGGGCCGGGCTGAAGGAGGAAGTTTCGTCGGTCATGGTGGGGCTCGGATTCAGGCGGTGTGGAAAGCGCATCTTAGCGCTTTCCACACAGTCTGGTGGTGCGGGTGGATCAGTCTTCGCTGTCGGCCTGACGGCGTTCAGTGGCTTGCTGCGGCTCGGTTTGCTGGGAGGCGGGTTGCCCTCCGGCTTGTAGCGGGGTCGTCTGCTCAGGTTCGTGCAGGCTAGGGAAGGGGAGATTAGGAATCTCGTGCATATCGCGCTCCTCGCAAAGTCTGTTGGATAGATCTGGTAGATCCGCGCTTTTAAAAAGCCTGGGCAGGATACCCCAGTAGAAATGACAAAAAGACTTTTAAATTCAGATGGAGCGACCGATGGGCTTGTCTGGACAGGTCATGTCCAGCCAGCGAAAGCAAGCTTGCTACCGGTGGTCGGCGAGGCTCAAGAACAAGGCATTCAAGCCGATCTCGTCTAGGAATTCTGCACATGCAGTTGCGAGAGCAGCCCCAGGACATGGACGTCCTTTTATTCGAAGAGATCGATTCCATGTTTGTACAAAAATCCCTGAGAGCCCAGATTCTGGCTCTCCTGAGCGGCAGCCTGCTGGCGATGCTGTTGATCGCCCTGGCGTCCTTTCACTTTCTTTCCGATGGCATCCACAATTATCGAAACCTCATCGATGGCCCTTTGCGCGCCTCGCAGTTGATCGACGAGGCCAACCTGCAATTCAAGGTGCAGGTCCAGGAGTGGAAAAACGTTCTGTTGCGCGGCAAGCAGCCGGCAGAGTTGGAAAAATACTGGAAGGAGTTCGACGATCGCCAGCGCGATGTCCAGAACCTTTTGGGTGAGTTGATCAAGCATGACGGTGTTCCGGCACCGATCAGGACACGCATCGAACGTCTGCAAAGCGAGCACGCACAACTGGGCGCCGCCTATCAAAAAGGCCGTGATGCGTTTGTCGCCTCTGGCGCAGACGCCGCGGCGGGGGATGCGGCGGTCAAGGGCTTCGACCGTGCCGCCAGTGACCAGATGAGCGAGTTGGTGGTGGAGCTGCATAAATTGGGCAATGAGCAATCGGCGCTGATCAGTGCCGGTGCTGATCGCACGATCCTGCTGGGCACCGTGATCATGCTGGTCTCGGCTTTGCTGGTCGGCATGCTGAGTCTCTGGCTGGTCAACCGCAACCTGGTGCAGCCAATCCGTAACCTCATCGAATACGTGACTCAACTGAGCCGTGGGCGTTTCGCCGAGCGTGTATCGAGCACGCGTCAAGATGAACTGGGCGACCTGGCCCTCGCGGCAAATACGCTGCGTGACTTCCTCGCTGAAACCTTCAACCGCCTGCAACGCAGCGCCACGGAGCTGGACAGCGCCAGCGGCGAGCTCAACGCCATCGCCAGCCTGATGAGCCAGGGCACCAGCGAGCAATTCGAACGCACCGATCAAGTGGCGACCGCGATGAACGAAATGTCCGCTACCGCCCAGGAAGTCGCCCGCCATGCCGCCGACGCGGCGCGGGCGGCCGATGATGCCGATCACTCGGCACAGTTGGGCGAGAAGGTCATGCACGGCACCATCCACACCATCACCCAGATGCGCGGCGAGATTGCGAACACCGCCACGGTGATCCGTCGCCTGGAAACCGACAGCGGGCGCATCGGCAAGGTGCTGGAAGTGATTCGCGGGATCGCCGAACAGACCAACCTGCTGGCCCTCAACGCCGCCATCGAAGCGGCCCGGGCCGGTGAAGCCGGGCGCGGTTTTGCGGTGGTGGCCGATGAGGTGCGCAGCCTGGCCCAGCGTACGGCGGCGTCCATCATCGAGATCAACCAGATCATCCAGACGGTACAAACCGGTGCGGTGGACGCGGCCCAGGCCATTGAAAGCGGGCAGTCGCGCAGCGAGGAAAGTGTCGAGCAAGTGACCCAGGCCGGCGAAATGCTCGAACGCATTACCCAGGCCGTCGAAGCGATTCGCGACATGAACCGCCAAATTGCCACGGCGGCCGAAGAGCAGACCTCCGTGGCTGAGGACATCTCGCGCAACCTGACTGAAATCACCTGTATCGCCAGCACCAACCTGGATAACGTCCAGCGTACCGAAGCGGCCAGTCGGGATTTGCAAGGGTTGTCGGGCCAACTGAACGAAGTGACGGCGCGGCTGAGTGCCTGACTATCTTTAGTTATTAGAGCTTATATCTGTGGCGAGGGGATTTATCCCCGCTGGGCTGCGCAGCGGCCCCAAACCAAGCAACCCGATTTGTCAGAAAGACTGAGGTTCACGTCTTCAGGGCTGCTATGCAGCCCAACGGGGATAAATCCCCTCGCCACAAATTAATACGGGGCGCAGAGGACCAGGTTCAATAATCGCGCCGCTTGCGAAACGCCCAGCGGCCGGCGAACAGTGTGAAGGTGGCGACCAGCGCCACCAGGATCCAGAAACCCTCGGGATCGCTCGCCAGCGGCACGCCACCGACATTCATGCCGAAGAAACCGGCGATGATGTTGATCGGCAGTGCCAGCACCGTGACCACCGTCAGGGTGAACAGTGTGCGGTTGCTTTGTTCGTTGAGGTTGGCGGCGATTTCTTCCTGCAACAGCTTGATCCGCTCGCCCAACGCGGTGAGGTCGTTGATGATCAGGGCGAACTCCTCGGTGGATTTGCGCAGCTCCTTGACGTCTTCTTTCTGCAACCATTGCGGCGGGCGATTGAGCAGCCGCAGCAACGACCCCGGTTCCAGCGCCAACAGGCGTTGCAGGCGCACCAGCACCCGGCGTTGGCTGCCCAGTTCGGCGCGGTTGGTCGAGACCCGCGAAGACAGCAACTGGTCCTCGATCTGGTCGACGCTGAGGCTGGTCTTGCGCACGATCTGGGTCAGTACCTCGCCCTGGTCGCGCAGCAAATGCACGAGTAATTCCAGCGGCGAGCGAAAGCTTTCCCCGGCCTTGACCGATGAGCGCAGCTTGTCGACCGAGTGCAAGGGCTGCAACCGCGCGCTGACGATCAGCCGACTGCTCACGCAAACCCATAACGTGGACACATCCGAAGACACCATGTTGCTGAGGTTGAATACGACGTCGTTCACCACCGCGAGCAAGGCCGAGTCCACGTGCTCGATGCGGGTCGAGCGCGAGCCTTCGTGCAAGGCTTCGAAGAACTCTTGGGGCAAGGCCAGGTGATTTTTCATCCAGCGCTCGCACGCGGCGTGGGCAAGGTTCAAGTGCAACCATAGGAATTCATCAGGATCCTGGGGTTGCTGCAGGCTTTGCAGGGCCTGGGCCGAACCGATCTCTCGCCCGCGCTCGCCGGGGCGGAAGCTGAATCCGTAGAGCAGGCCGAACAGATCCGGGTCGCGATGGCTTTGGTCGATGCTGTGGTTCATTGAGGCTCGCTGGCGGGGAGTGCCCGTCGCGGCGACAGGTTCACTTGAGCGGCATCATTGCAGGGATTTTTGAAGGTTTTGTGACGGTTGGGCTGTGGCGTCCCGGCCTGGCACAGCTTTACATACGTACGTGAAAAAGCCGCGCAACTTGAAAGTTGGGCGGCTCTTTTCGCGACTGATTAATTATCTTGCTTGTTGCTCAGAACTTTACCAGTGGTGGCGTCAAAGTCTACATCCCATTCTTGACCTTTGGCGTCGCGCAGTTCCACTTCATATTCGTAGCCGTTGAAGTGATTATCCAAATCGGTATCGGTGATGGTCGCGCCCGGGTGCAACTTCAGGGCTTCGGCATTCATCGATTCCAGGGATTTGATCTTGCCTTCCTTTACCAATTGAGGAATCTGGTCGACGCGAACATCAGCCTGGGCAAGGCCAGCGGTGAGGGTCAGGGCAGTAGCGGTGAACAGGGCAGTCAAAGTTTTCATGTTGTATTTCCTTGGTGTCGTCAAAGGGTGAGTCGTTTAAGTGGGTTCAGATTATCTCTGGCAACTTAATTCATCCTTAATTCGAAAAACTTTGTTAAATACCCTGATCCTGCACTCGCTCAGTAACCGTTCTTCTTCAGTAGTTGCGCCACGGTTCCTGTTTCGGGACGCTTGAAGTACTTGAGCAACTCACTGGCCCGATTGGTGAAAATGCCATCCACGCCGGCATCCATCACTTTCTTGAAGTCCACCGGCTCATCCACGGTGTAGACATGTACCAGCAAACCCTGGTCGTGGGTGTACTGGTTCATCCACGGTTTCACCAGGTCCGCATAGCTCTGGCTCCCGCCATGGGTCAACGCCGCCGAAGGGCCGGTGCCGATGGCGCCGTGGGCCTTGGCGTACTGGACCCATTGCTCGAACTCGGCCTTGTCCTTGGGCTCTTGCTTGGCGTAGTACACGGCTTTGTCGGTTTCACCGGACTCGCCGAACGTCACTTTGGATTTAGGCTCGATGTTGCCTTCGCCCACCCACAGCAGCAGGATTTTCGGAACCTTCGGCATTTCCTTGTGCAGCAGTTCCAGGCTGCTTTTCTCGAAGGTCTGCAAGACCACTTTGCCTTTGCCCTGGCCCACGCCGAGGGCGCGCTTGGCCAGCTTGGAGCCGGATGGGCTCAGCCAGCCTCGGTCTTGCAATTTATCCTTCAGGTCGCGCTCGATGCCGGGAAACAGCTTGGGCTCCTTGGTCTCGATGTACAGCCCTGGCTTTTGCTGAGGGTTGCCCTCGGCGATGTTGATGACTTCGTCCAGCGTAAGGATTTTCAAGCCCACGAAGGAAGGCCGCGCACGGTCCGGGTAGGCCGCGTTGAACCAGCTGCCGGCGTCCAGCGTCTTGAGTTCGGCCATGGTGAAGGTGTTGGCGGTGCTGTCCTTGCGTTCTGGAAACTTGGTCGCGACATCGGTGGTGCGCAGCAGGCTGTCGTCGTGCAAGACGAACAGAACGCCGTCCTTGCTGCGTTGCAGGTCGAGCTCAAGGTAGTCGGCACCCAGGTCGCGGGCCAACTTGTAGGCGGCGGCGGTGGATTCCGGTGCGTCGAACGATGCGCCGCGATGGGCGATGACCGCTGGATGTGGAATGCCCTGACGGTTCGCCAGGGCTTTGGGTTGCGGCGCCTCGGCGGCATGTGTCGGACCGAGTCCGAGCAACAGGCTCAACATCAGGGCGCTACGAGTAAAGGTGCGGGGCATGCTCGAGATCCTTTCGCAGGTTTCTGTAAACCTCTCTTTTAACAACTGAACGCTGCGGACGCTATCGCCATACCGACATTGATCTGCGTAAAGCAGATTTTTCCCACGCCACTAGCTCACAATAGCGGTCGATCAGCCAGCATCATCGTGACTGACACACCGCCATCGCGAGCAGGCTCGCTCCCACAAGGAATTGGTGCTCAACAACGAAGGTGTGACCACCGGGGAATAGTGTGGGAGCGAGCTTGCTCGCGATAGCGGTGGACCAGCCAGCATCATCGTGACTGACACACCGCCATCGCGAGCAAGCTCGCTCCCACTAGGAATTGGTGCTGAACAACGAAGGTGTGACCACCGGGGAATAGTGTGGGAGCGAGCCTGCTCGCGATAGCGGTGGAGCAGCCAGCATCATCGTGACTGACACACCGCCATCGCGAGCAAGCTCGCCCCCACTGGTTTTGTGGCCGATATCAAGTCTGGCGTTGGAAGGCATAGTCCCGTTCGACTTTGCACACCCTCGTCTGGCAATGGGCATACCAGGTCGCGCGGCCTCGCTCACGGATCGCGCTGTGTTCGGGATGCTGCTTCCACGCCAGGATTGCAGCTTCATCGCGCCAATAGGACACGGTGATTCCCAGGCCGTCGTCGCCACGGGCTGATTCGATGCCGAGAAATCCGGGTTGCTCCTGGACAAGGGTCAACATGTGCTCGGCGGCTTCGGCGTAGCCTTGGTCCCCGTCGGTACGCAGGGAAGTGAAAATCACGGCGTAATAATGGGCGCTCATGTCCTTTCCTCCGCGCAGGCTTCGACAAACGCGCTGACCAGCGGCGGCACGCGGCCTTCCAATGCTGCGCGTTCAGGCTGGAACAGCGTCGCGACAAAAAACGGATGGCCTTGAAGTTCAACCGCTCGCAGGCCGCCGTCCGAATCCCGGGCAACGGCGTGCAGCCGCTGATTCAACAAATCCTTTTCCAAATCCGGGTTGACGCCGAAACGGCAATGGTAGCCCTCCGATACCGTCCGGCGGCCGTAAGCCTTGGCAATCAACGACTCCGCATCGAGTTGAAGGCTGTCGATGGTTTCCACTAGCGCACAGCTCAGCGGCGTCAACAGTGCCCGTTCAGCTTCGGGGGAAGTTTCGCCGTGGACGGCGTCGGCCCAGCCCATCACGTTGCGGGCGTATTCCAGCACCGCATGCTGAAAACCGCCGCAGGTGCCGAGGAAAGGCCGACGCTGTTCGCGGGCAAAACGAATGGCCCGTAAGGCCCCTTCTTCATGTTGGTACGGGCTGCCGGGTACGCACCAGACACCGTCGAAATCCTCCAGCACGGCGGTGTTGGTGATGTGCGACGTTCCCAGCCATTGAAACCGGATTTCATGGCTGGTTTGCTTGCCCGCGAGCTCGAGTGCGAGGGGGATCGCCCGGTGAGCGGTGATCTGAGGGTCGTGATCGCCGATCAGGGCGATGTTTAAAGGACGTTGTTTATCCATGGGAGGCTCGCCGCTTGTTGATTCCTGGTGGCCACTATAGATTGGCGTTCACGCAATCAATATTGGCGTTCACCCAAGTGATCAATGCAGCGACGCACTATCGTCTGGACTACCCCGATCTATCCCTGATCCTCGCGCTGGTCCGTGGCGGCTCGCTGTCCCGGGCCGCTCGCCTCCTGCAGGTGGACGTGTCCACGGTGTTTCGTTCGGTACGTCGGCTGGAGGCGGCCTTGGGCCTGCCCTTGTTTGAAAAAAGCCGCTCTGGATATTTGCCCACGAGCCTGGCCCAGGCGTTGGCCGAACAAGCCGAGCGCGCCGAGCAGGCGTTGGAGGCGGCGCGAGTGGGCGTGGAGCAGGGCGGTGAGGTGATTAGCGGGACGGTACGCCTGACCTGCAGCGACTCAGTCCTGCAAACGTTGTTGCTGCCGGCGCTGGCGCGTTTCATGCCCGCTTATCCGGCGTTGAGTCTTGAGTTGAGCACTTCGAACGACTTCGCCAACCTCAGCCGCCGCGATGCCGACATTGCGTTGCGACTGACCCGTACACCGCCGGAACACCTGGTCGGTCGCAACCTGGGCCATGTGGCTTACCGGGTATGCGCCGGCGCTACGTATCTTCGCGCGGCGAATGCGGATGACCTGGCCGCCATGACCTGGATCGCACCGGACGATTTCCTCCTCGACCACCCCACGGTGGCCTGGCGTCGCCAGCATCTACCCGGCGTAGTGCCTGCCTATCGCTGCAACAGCATGCTGTCGGTCACCGAACTGGTGAGGGCAGGTCTGGGGATTGCGGCACTGCCTGACTTTCTGATCAATGAAGATAAAGGACTGATCCCACTTGGCGAACCGTTGAAGGGCTATGACACGGCTTTGTGGCTCCTGACCCGTCCGGACTGCCGGGCCCTGCGCTCGGTGGTGACCTTGTTCGATGAATTGGGGCGCAATTTGCGGTGGGGCTGAGGTTCAGGCTTGGTACCGATTCAGGAACATGTCGAGGGCCGATTCGATCACGTGGGTTTGTTCCTCCTGGGTCAGGTTCGGTTGCCCCATCGACACCTGTGGCCAGAACGCAAACGTCTTGAGCAACCCGTGCATCTGTTGGGCGGCAAATGCCGGCTCCACGGGTTTCAAGCGGCCATCGGCCTGGGCTTGGCGAATCCAGGCAGCCAGGCCTTCCTCGCGCTGCCCCATGCGCGACACCATGTCCTGGGCTCGCTCCGGGGAATGAATGGTTGCGGCGATGGCGATGCGCGCCAGGTCGAGAAAATTCTCGTTCGCCAGCAATTGCAGTTTGGCTTGCAGCAACGTTTGAAGCTGCTCCCGTAGCGGCGTTTGCGGGCTGTAGGGCATGTCCTGTTCTGCGGTGATGCTGTTCCATAACCGATTCAGGATTTCGGCAAACAGTTCTTCCTTGCTTGGAAAGTGGTTGTACACCGTGCGCTTCGACACGCCTGCCGTCGCCGCGATCTTGTCCATGCTGGTGATTTCGAAACCGCTGTTGCGGAATTCAGCAATCGCGGCCTGGAGAATGGCTTCGCGTTTTCGCTCGGTAAGGCGCTGCGGTGCGGTCATGGGCAGTTCGTCGGCAAAGGAAAATTACACTCGGTAGTTTACTTGCTCTTTCGATTCATGCAATCTGGAAACTACACCGAGTGGTGTAGTTTGAATAAGGCGGCTGAGGGTACATGCAACGGCCATTCAGCGTCCCGCAACGGCGAAGCGCATACGTGCGGACGCCCTTGGAGTTATCGCACCATGACCCATCCCTCTTGTTCGACCAACCATCCTCCTGCCCATGAGTCCTCGCGGCAAGACCAGGGCAAATATCGCAACCATGCCTTCACGCCGCGTGAAGGATTTGGCACGACCCTGCGCATCATCTGGAACATGATTTTCCACAAGCGCCGCTCCACCCGTCCTGCGGGCGCCATCGATGTACAACCGTTGAGTCGAGCCGCGCTGCTGGCCGCGCCGAACCACAGCGCCTTCCGCCTCGGTCATTCCACGGTGCTGCTCAAGCTGCGGGACAAGTTCTGGCTGACCGACCCGGTGTTCTCCGAGCGTGCTTCACCCGTGCAATGGGCCGGCCCGAAGCGTTTTCATCAACCACCCATCAGCCTGGAAGAATTGCCGCCGATCGAAGCGGTGATCTTGTCCCACGATCATTACGACCACCTCGACCATCAAGCCATTCTCAAGCTGGCGGCCAAGACCCGTCACTTCCTGGCGCCCCTTGGCGTGGGCGACACTCTGGTCAAATGGGGCGTCGACGCCGGCAAGGTGCGCCAGTTGGACTGGTGGCAGGGCACCGAGGTGGACGGTATCGATTTCATCGCCACGCCTTCCCAACATTTTTCCGGTCGAGGCCTGTTCGACAGCAACAGCACCTTGTGGGCCTCATGGGTAATGATCGATGGCGACACGCGAATCTTCTTCAGCGGCGACACCGGTTACTTCGAAGGTTTCAAGCGCATCGGCGAGCAATACGGCCCCTTTGACCTGACGCTGATGGAAACCGGCGCCTATAACGTGGATTGGCCCCATGTCCATATGCAGCCGGAGCAGACCTTGCAGGCCCATATCGATCTCAAGGGTCGTTGGCTACTGCCAATCCACAACGGCACATTCGACCTGGCGATGCATGCCTGGTATGAGCCTTTCAATCGCATCCTGGCCCTGGCCGCGGAACGCAACGTTTGTATCACCACGCCGCAAATGGGCGAAGCCTTCACCCTGACGCAACCGCAACGTGGCCGTGCCTGGTGGCTGGATGTGGAACCCTCGGCGTACCAGGACCAAGCGGGTATCGCCTAGCACTTGCACAAACGGTGTTATTCGATCATCGCGTAATCAGGCCGCCCCATCGGGTCCGGCGTCGCACCCTTGATGTTCATGCCGCGCCCCGGTGCGAAGCCGGGGAAGAACACCAGGCCCTCGGCCTCCAGGCGAAAGGCCAGGGCCAAGCGGGTCACATCGAGCAACTCGCCACCAGCCTCGAAGCGGCGGATAGCCTGGACCGATACACCGGATTGCCGGGACAGCTCCTCGACACTCCAGCCCAGCATGGCTCGGGCCTGCGCACTGTGGGCGGGGGTGAATTGATAGACAGCGATGCGTTCCAGGGTGGTTTTGATTGCGAGAGAGGCCATGGGGTGCTCCAAAGCTGTGGGATTCGAAAGTACTGTGTTTTTGTACAGTTGTTTTGAGTCCCGATCAATCTCATTTTTTTGATCAATGACCGGCGGTCATCTCCAGCCAGGTGCTCGGTGCATGGCCGAGCGTCTGGCGAAACATGGTGGAAAACGCCGCTGGGCTGTCATAGGCCAGGTCCAGGGCAATGGGTTTACGCAGGCTCGTACGGGCTTTCAGCCGGATCAGTCTTCAGCCAACCCCGGCGCTTCCCGAATAATGAAGTGATCCAGGTTCTCGATATTGGCACTGAACACCCCGAACGTTTCTTCGGGGTTCTTCTTGCTCGGCACCTGCTTCAACTCCGGCGTGACGCCATAAAAGAAGCAATACAACGGCGCAGCACTGTCGATGGCGTGCTTGATCTCTGCCAGGAACGCCTTGCGCTTGCGGTAGTTATCGATCAGCTTCTTGCTCAGGTAAACGTTGACCGAGTAAGGTTTTTTCTTCGCCTCGTCCGGCTGCTTGAACCAGACCTTTGCTTCGAAGTCGATGCGAAAGCTCAGGGTGTAATCCTTTATCTCCTTGATCTTGCCCCAGTAAATCAAGCCCTTATTGTCCTGCAAATACTCGATCTTCTTGAAGAACGATCCGTAGGGCGCCGTGTGCTCGCCAATCTTCAACGGCATGCGCTTGAGCAGGTCCTTGTTATCGAAATTCGAAACGAAACATTCCACCGGGTGGGCGAAGACACTGGTTTTGTCCGGTGTTGAATCCTGCGCGGAATGAGCGTTATCACCGTGGGAAGATACGGATGAGAGCGTAGGCCGATTCGCTTCAACGTTGTCAGACGGGGCGGACGGCTTGCGCACGTACTGACGCCGAGTCAGTAACAACTCCGACGGAAAATGCTCCTCGCGGTCGTCATCTGCTTCAACGCTTTGCGCATCAAGCCCTGGCGTTTTCGGACTGACATAAGGGCAGCCTTCGATATGCTGGGTCGTCGGCTGATTCTTGAAATGCGGCGTGCGGATGTAATTGACGTTCTTGGCATTGAACGTCGTCAGCCGATTCCCCTCATCAAACGCCGCCCGACAGGCATCGTTGGGGCACTGAAAGCGCTCCTTGGCCGAATCGAAGGCCATGGTCTCGTCGAAATTCAGGTCCCGAACGTCATAGATCGAAAGCTTGGCATCGAGGCTGAGGCAATAGGCGGTGTCGAATTTCATCGGGGCTCGGGTCCGTGAGAGGAAGTGTATTAATACCGAAGGACGTGGCGGGCTGCACCCAAAGTTTCAACCCACCAAAGAACTCCTGTGGGAGCGAGCCTGCTCGCGATTCCCAAACCCAACCCAACCATCAAGCCTGCCGCCCACCTGTGCCCTGACATCAACACGTGGCGAGGGTGCTTGCTCCCGCTGGGCTGCGAAGCGGCCCCTTTTCCGGTCCCAGATTGACGTAATCGGTATCATAATACCGGTTATGGCCTGACCTTCCGGATAACCGGCATTATATTGCCGAAACAACAAATAGAATTGCGATGAAAGAGAACACGGGTGAACGACGCAGGGCGATCATTGACGACATCGTCATGCAACATGTGACAGGGACCCAAACCCTGGGAACCTCTATTCGCCGGCTGAGACTTGAGGTTACTGGTCTCGACCAAGAGACGTTCGCAGTTATGTGCAAGATGTCGACAAAGGCTCTCTACCAGATCGAAAAGGACAAGGGTAATCCGAGCATCAGCACCCTCGACGCGATCCTGAGAAAGTTTGGACTGCGCTTGGGGTTGATGGCTGCTGTACCTCTTTACACGCCGCCACCCCGACCGCAAAAACCGGACCCCAAAGCGCCCGCTCGCGGCGCCAACCCTAAACGAAAGTCCACAGAGCAGCCCGGTAGAGTTGCTACTCTCAGAGCCACTAAAAAGGTAAAGGGTGGCGAGAATGGCCCAGGCGAATGAGCGAAGACGGTGTATGAGCGAACAGGTTCAAGTAACCCTGCACGAAGCGAGGTCCCAGCTCTTACAACTGGGTGCGCGTGCATGGCAGGGCGACAGAGTGGTGATCACCAAGGCCGGCAAGCCTTATCTGGATCTGCTGCCTCATGTCGATACACCGCAGGCGCGCAAGCCTGGGCGGTTAAAGGGGCAGATTCGGATGCCGGCGGATTTCGACCGCACCCCTGAGGACATCCTCAAGGGTTTTGAGTGCCGGCTCTGACTGTAGGTAAATCCTCTTGATCTGAGATTTCAGCAGATACCTCAGCCATGCACGCCTCGTCGAACTCTCGCATGGTGACCTCGTTGATAGCGCCGATTTTCAGCAGCGCTTCGGCCGAGCTGTGAATCGACTCGAAGGCCTCACTTCTTATCTTTTTCGTCATTACATATCCCCATCAATTCTTTTCTATCAACAGACGCTGAAGCTCTCAGAGCCTACACCCGTGGCGAGGGAGCTTGCTCCCGCTGGGCTGCGCAGCAGCCCCAATTCAATATTCCCAACAAAAAAACCGCCGCCCGAACACGGACGGCAGCTAATGATTGAATACTCAAAACCCTCGCAAAAACCGAGAAGCTTTTCGCCACCAAGACTCATGCTGACTAAACGGATCATCCACCAGCACCGCCGGCATATCCCGCAAGCGAATCCATGGTTCATCCTGCCAGTGCAGCATGCAGAGCGACATCTTCGGCCAATCCAACACGCTCAATGTAGGCCGTTCCACCTTATGGGAGTAGCGTTCATCCCGCAGGGTTGGCACCACCTGATGCGTGATCCACTCACGCAGCAATCGATCTTCAGGCAGTAGTGATAAACCAGCAATGCATAGACGCCTGACTCGCTCAGCATCAGACGTTCTTCGGTCAAGCCGTGGACATGCACGAGCATGATCCGGCGCTGGACAGGATCAAGCTTTCGGTCATGCGCTCATCGAGGTGCTTGCTCATCAAGCGCCCCAAATCGGAGGCGCTGAACCAAGCCTGGTTTTGAATGTAAAAAACCCCGCTTTCACGGGGTTTTCAGTGACGCATGCAGCCTAGGATTTTCCTTTCGAATCAATCCCAGCTCAAAGCCCCACCCGTTTGATACTCAATCACGCGCGTCTCAAAGAAGTTCTTCTCTTTCTTCAAGTCCATGATCTCGCTCATCCAAGGGAACGGGTTGGTCGTTCCTGGATACTCTTCCTTCAAGCCAATCTGCGACAGACGACGGTTAGCGATGAACTTGAGGTAGTCCTCCATCATCGCCGCGTTCATGCCCAGCACGCCGCGAGGCATGGTGTCGCGGGCGTATTCGATTTCCAGTTGGGTCCCTTGCAGGATCATCTGGGTCGCTTCTTCCTTCATCTCGGCGTCCCACAGGTGTGGGTTTTCGATTTTGATCTGGTTGATCACGTCGATGCCGAAGTTCAGGTGCATGGATTCGTCGCGCAGGATGTACTGGAACTGCTCGGCGACGCCGGTCATTTTGTTGCGGCGGCCCATGGACAGGATCTGGGTGAAGCCGCAATAGAAGAAGATGCCTTCCAGAACGCAGTAGTAGGCGATCAGGTTGCGCAGCAGCTCTTTGTCGGTTTCCGGGGTGCCGGTTTCGAACTTCGGATCGGAGATCGAACGGGTGTATTTCAGGCCCCAGGCGGCTTTCTTCGCGACCGATGGGATCTCGTGGTACATGTTGAAGATTTCGCCTTCATCCATGGCCAGCGATTCGATGCAGTACTGGTAGGCGTGGGTGTGGATCGCCTCTTCGAACGCCTGGCGCAGGATGTACTGGCGGCATTCCGGGTTGGTGATCAGGCGGTACACGGCCAGGACCAGGTTGTTGGCAACCAGGGAGTCGGCGGTAGAGAAGAAGCCCAGGTTGCGCATTACGATGCGGCGTTCGTCGTCGGTCAGGCCTTCCGGGTTTTTCCAGAGGGCGATGTCGGCGGTCATGTTGACTTCTTGCGGCATCCAGTGGTTTGCGCAGCCGTCCAGGTACTTCTGCCAGGCCCAGTCGTATTTGAATGGCACGAGCTGGTTGAGGTCGGCGCGGCAGTTGATCATGCGCTTTTCATCGACGGCGACACGGGCGGAGGCGCCTTCGAGTTCGGCGAGGCCTTCGGCGACGTCGAGTTTGTCGAGGGCCGCCTTGGCGCGAATGATCGCGGCCGAGTCGCTGGCCGTCACGGCGCGGGCTTCGAGGGCGGCGGCACCGCCGGCGCTGTCGAGGCGGTCCATGTTGGCTTCAGAAGCGTGGCCGGCGTTGGCGCCTTTTACGGCAACTTCGCCGTCTTCTTTGTCGAATTCGTCCCAGCTCAGCATGACGTGTCGTCTCCTGCGTGAGGGCCAGATGCCCGATAAGGCCTATTGGCCGCGGTGGATCTTGAAAAATCGTTTGTTGCAGCAGCTGACGCAGGCAATAAACAGAAAAATGTACGGGTCATTCCGGAGCGGCGGTAGAGCGGGAAGGCGATTGCCCCCTGCGTTGGCTCCAGGCTGGCGTGATCCCTGTAAGGGAATATTGCAGGCCCGTTTAAGGCGGCATTATAAGGACTTTTTTGCCTACGTGGTGCGGCGAAATAGCTCACGGGAGGGGTGGTGAGGGGCGTATCCGCATGGGAGCGCGGGTTTACAAGGCTTTGACCGCTGAAGTTTTTTTTCGCATGGATAGGGTGACGACTTTTTTTGATCACAAAATGATCGATTTTTGCCGTTTTGCACTACATGTTGTGTTTTCTGGCGCTTTTTGGTGGCTCCAGACACAACCAGGCCCGATCGGTATCGGGCCGTGGGATTGCTGGTTGTGATCAGCTGTCGGAACAACCGTTGCCCAGGACGCGGTAGCGCAGAATGTGGCGTTGGCCCTTGGAGTCTTCGTATTCCATTGTTGCCGGGACCACTTCGCAAACGTTCGGGATCGTGCTCATGGAAAGGACCTTGGCAATGTCCAAGTGGCTGGAGTAGGTGTACTCCTCGATAGCCGGTTTTTGCTGCGCGAGATCGGTCGGGGTTTCGTCAGCCATCGCGGTGGTGCAGAGGCTGCCGAGGACCAGAACCCATAAAGCTTTCATCTGTATTTCACCTTTGTTGAGGTCGAGTGGGGGCACGCAGCCTTTTTGGGGCTGCGTGTGGAGCGAGTTTTGGAAGTTGGATCAACGGCCTTCGTGGGGGCTGTGTTGCGTCAATCGTGTTTGCCGGTTGGCGAGGTGGATTTTAGAAGTTGGGGGCGGGGGCAAACAGACTCGGTTTTGATAAACACTGTTGGTTGATCTGGTAACAATCGGCTGACTTTTCGTTGGATCGATGATGGCTGACCCAGCGCCTTCGCGAGCAGGCTTGCTCGCCACATGAAGATATCTTCAAGTGCGTTTGCCAGTTAGTACCGACATTTTGTAGGGACTTGTTACTACCATCGTCGAATGGTTCTATAGGCCCGCCCCGGGCTACAACGGGATCATACAAAAACAACTATTGTCACCGAGGTAAGAAAGATGAGTGCGGCTTCTGTGTATCCCGTTCGTCCCGAGGTAGCGGCCAATACGCTGACTGACGAGGCGACCTACAAGGCCATGTACCAGCAGTCGGTCGTCAACCCGGACGGCTTCTGGCGCGAGCAGGCCAAGCGCCTCGATTGGATCAAGCCTTTCACCACGGTGAAGCAGACTTCTTTCGACGACCACCATGTCGACATCAAGTGGTTTGCCGATGGCACCTTGAACGTTTCCTATAACTGCCTCGACCGACACCTGGCCGAGCGCGGCGATCAAGTCGCGATCATCTGGGAAGGCGACGATCCTTCCGAGAGCCGCAATATCACCTATCGCGAGCTGCACGAAGAAGTCTGCAAGTTCGCCAACGCCTTGCGCGGGCAGGACGTGCATCGTGGCGACGTGGTGACCATCTACATGCCGATGATCCCCGAGGCCGTGGTCGCGATGCTGGCCTGTACCCGCATCGGTGCGATTCACTCGGTGGTGTTCGGCGGCTTCTCTCCTGAAGCACTGGCCGGCCGGATCATCGACTGCAAATCCAAAGTGGTGATCACCGCCGACGAAGGCATTCGTGCTGGCAAGAAAATCCCGCTCAAGGCGAACGTCGACGATGCGCTGACCAACCCGGAAACCAGCAGCATCCAGAAAGTCATCGTGTGCAAGCGCACGGCGGGCAACATCAAGTGGAACCAGCACCGCGACATCTGGTACGAGGACCTGATGAAGGTCGCCGGCACCGTATGCGCGCCGAAGGAAATGGGCGCCGAAGAGGCCCTGTTCATCCTCTACACCTCCGGTTCCACCGGCAAGCCCAAGGGCGTGCAGCACACCACGGCTGGCTACTTGTTGTACGCCGCGCTGACCCATGAGCGGGTGTTCGACTACAAGCCAGGCGAGATCTACTGGTGCACCGCCGACGTGGGCTGGGTCACCGGCCACAGCTACATCGTCTATGGCCCGCTGGCCAACGGCGCGACCACGGTGCTGTTCGAGGGCGTGCCGAACTACCCGGACATCACCCGGGTGGCCAAGGTGATCGACAAGCACAAGGTCAATATTCTCTACACCGCGCCTACCGCTATTCGCGCGATGATGGCCTCTGGCACCGCCGCCGTCGAAGGCGCCGATGGCAGCAGCCTGCGCCTGCTGGGTTCGGTGGGTGAGCCAATCAACCCGGAAGCGTGGGATTGGTACCACAAGAATGTCGGCAAGGAGCGTTGCCCGATCGTCGATACATGGTGGCAGACCGAAACGGGCGGTGTGCTGATCAGCCCGTTGCCAGGCGCTACGGCGCTGAAGCCAGGTTCCGCTACTCGGCCGTTCTTCGGTGTGGTGCCGGCACTGGTGGACAACCTCGGCAACCTGGTCGAAGGCGCTGCCGAAGGCAACCTGGTGATCCTCGATTCGTGGCCAGGCCAGGCGCGTACCCTGTACGGCGACCATGACCGTTTTGTCGATACCTATTTCAAGACCTTCAGCGGCATGTATTTCACCGGCGACGGTGCGCGTCGCGACGAGGACGGCTACTACTGGATCACCGGCCGGGTGGATGACGTACTCAACGTGTCGGGTCACCGCATGGGCACCGCCGAGATCGAGAGCGCAATGGTCGCCCACCCGAAAGTCGCCGAAGCGGCGGTCGTGGGTGTGCCGCATGACATCAAGGGGCAGGGCATTTATGTCTACGTCACCCTCAATGCCGGCGAAGAAACCAGCGAGGCCCTGCGTCTGGAACTGAAGAACTGGGTGCGCAAGGAGATCGGTCCGATTGCTTCGCCGGACGTGATCCAATGGGCACCGGGACTGCCGAAGACCCGTTCCGGCAAGATCATGCGCCGCATCCTGCGCAAGATTGCCACGGCGGAATACGACGGTTTGGGTGATATTTCCACCCTGGCCGATCCGGGTGTGGTGGCGCACCTGATCGAGACGCACAAGACCATGAACGTCGCCTGACGGTCGCATGTAGTACCCAAGAGCCCCGCCCGGTATTTGCCGGGCGGGGTTTTTTTATGGGCGCGCTGGGAGGGCTTGAAGTGTGGTGCCTTTGTGGCGAGGGAGCTTGCTCCCGCTCGGCTGCGCAGCAGTCGTAAACCGGTCAATGCGGTATGCCTGAACAAACGCGGTGCCTGGCTTTTGGGGCTGCTGCGCAGCCCAGCGGGAGCAAGCTCCCTCGCCACGGGTTTGATGGATGAATAAATATCGGCGTTCAATGTAAGAAGCGTCTGAACGTTACCGACGTTTCGAAATGTGTAACCAAAGGCGCCACAACGGGGCGATGTGAAACGCCAAGCCCCGTCGCAGGGCGTTTTCACGCATCTCGAAAAACAAGCCGACACGCTGTGCTTGCCGGATTAGAAGGGTTTGCCAATAATGGGCCCGCTATTTGCAGCATGGATCGGTTCCCTTTCCTTTGCTCTTGCATGTATTTGCGGGGCTGTCAATGTGCTCGAACAGCTTTCTCGGTGCTTCTGTAATTTGTTGTCGCATTGAAGAAATATCGGCTTCGGGCCTGTCGTTAGAATGCCGATCACTCGCTCGTCGTGGCCTGCGTTGAATAAAATGCGCGCTTGTCGGACGCAGCACCAAAGTTCGTTCCACCCATTCGCATATTGGGCTGTTGCTCACTCTGCCGTTTTCGCCCTTTACCGATGGAGTCCCAAGATGAAGAAACTTGTGCTGCTTGGCGCCCTGGCACTGTCCGTGCTGTCCCTGCCGACCTTCGCTGATGAGAAGCCCCTGAAAATCGGTATCGAAGCCGCTTACCCTCCGTTTGCCTCCAAGGCTCCGGACGGCAGCATCGTCGGCTTCGACTACGACATCGGCAATGCGCTGTGTGAAGAGATGAAGGTCAAGTGCGTGTGGGTCGAGCAAGAGTTCGACGGCCTGATTCCGGCGCTCAAGGTACGCAAGATCGACGCGATCCTGTCGTCGATGTCGATCACTGAAGATCGCAAGAAATCCGTTGATTTCACCAACAAGTACTACAACACCCCGGCCCGTCTGGTGATGAAGGCCGGCACCCAGGTCAGCGACGGCCTGGCCGAGCTCAAGGGCAAGAACATTGGCGTGCAGCGCGGTTCGATCCACGAGCGTTTCGCACGTGAAGTCCTGGCCCCGCTGGGTGCCGAGATCAAGCCGTACGGTTCGCAGAACGAGATCTACCTGGACGTCTCCGCCGGTCGCCTCGACGGCACCGTGGCCGACGCCACGCTGTTGGATGACGGTTTCCTGAAGACTGACGCGGGCAAAGGCTTTGCGTTTGTTGGCCCGGCCTTCACCGATGTCAGATACTTCGGTGACGGCGTGGGTATCGCGGTTCGCAAGGGTGACGCGTTGAAAGACAAGATCAACACTGCAATCGCTGCCATTCGCGAGAACGGCAAGTACAAGCAGATCCAGGATAAATACTTCGCCTTCGACATCTACGGCAAGTAACACGTCCCGCCACTGCGGCGAAATGGCGCAAGCAACAGGATTTCTGCGGTTTGCGCCATTTTTTCATCCCACTTTCGAGGACCTGAATCATGTTGAAAGGCTACGGGGCTGTCATCCTCGATGGCGCATGGTTGACGCTTCAGCTCGCCTTGTCGTCCATGGCCCTGGCCATCGTCCTGGGGTTGATTGGTGTCGCGCTGCGCCTCTCGCCGGTGCGTTGGCTGGCGTGGCTGGGCGACCTGTATTCGACGGTAATCCGCGGCATTCCGGACCTGGTGTTGATCCTGCTGATTTTCTACGGCGGCCAGGACTTGCTCAACCGCGTGGCGCCGATGCTTGGCTATGACGACTACATCGACCTGAATCCGCTGGCGGCCGGTATCGGCACCCTGGGTTTCATCTTCGGCGCGTACCTGTCGGAAACCTTCCGCGGCGCGTTCATGGCCATCCCCAAGGGCCAGGCGGAGGCGGGCATGGCGTACGGCATGAGTGGGTTCCAGGTGTTTTTTCGGGTGATGGTGCCGCAAATGATCCGACTGGCGATCCCGGGCTTCACCAACAACTGGTTGGTACTGACCAAGGCCACCGCGCTGATTTCCGTGGTGGGCCTGCAAGACATGATGTTCAAGGCCAAGCAGGCGGCGGATGCCACCCGCGAGCCTTTCACCTTCTTCCTCGCAGTGGCGGCGATGTACCTGGTGATCACCAGCGTTTCGTTGCTGGCATTGCGTCACCTTGAGAAGCGCTACTCGGTAGGCGTAAGGGCGGCTGATCTATGATCTTCGACTACAACGTCATCATTGAAGCCTTGCCGCTGTACTTCAACGGCTTGCTGACCACCCTGAAGCTGTTGGCCTTGTCGCTGTTCTTCGGCCTGTTGGCGGCGCTGCCCCTGGGGCTGATGCGGGTGTCCAAGCAGCCGGTCGTCAACATGACGGCGTGGCTCTACACCTATGTGATTCGCGGCACGCCGATGCTGGTGCAGTTGTTCCTGATCTATTACGGGCTGGCGCAGTTCGCTGTCGTGCGCGAAAGCTTCCTCTGGCCGTGGCTGTCCAGCGCGACGTTCTGTGCGTGCCTGGCGTTCGCCATCAATACCAGCGCCTACACCGCCGAAATCATCGCCGGCAGCCTGCGGGCCACGCCCAACGGTGAGATCGAGGCGGCCAAGGCGATGGGTATGTCGCGCTACAAGCTGTATCGCCGGATCCTGCTGCCCTCGGCCCTGCGCCGGGCGCTGCCGCAATACAGCAACGAAGTGATCATGATGCTGCAGACCACCAGTCTCGCGTCCATCGTCACCTTGATCGACATCACTGGTGCCGCGCGCACGGTGAATGCGCAGTACTACTTGCCGTTCGAGGCCTACATCACGGCCGGCGTGTTCTACCTGTGCCTGACCTTCATCCTGGTGCGCCTGTTCAAGCTGGCCGAGCGCCGCTGGCTGGGTTACCTGGCCCCGCGCAAGCACTGATAACGCATCGATCCGATCGACTGCTCAACGATTGACGTTTTGTGAGAACCGACCGCATGTACAAGCTTGAAGTCCAAGACCTGCATAAACGCTATGGCAGTCATGAAGTGCTCAAGGGCGTGTCCTTGAAAGCCGCCGCCGGCGATGTGATCAGCATCATCGGCTCCAGTGGCTCCGGCAAGAGTACCTTCCTGCGTTGCATCAACCTGCTTGAGCAACCCCATGCCGGCAAGATCTTGCTCAACAACGAAGAGTTGAAGCTCGTAGCAGGCAAGGACGGCGCCATGAAGGCCGCGGACCCAAAGCAACTGCAGCGCATGCGTTCGCGGTTGTCGATGGTGTTCCAGCACTTCAACTTGTGGTCCCACATGACCGCCCTGGAAAACATCATGGAAGCGCCGGTGCATGTATTGGGCGTGGCCAAGGCCGAAGCGCGGGAGAAGGCCGAGCACTACCTGAACAAGGTCGGCGTGGCCCATCGCAAGGACGCCTACCCAGGCCACATGTCCGGCGGCGAGCAGCAGCGCGTGGCGATCGCCCGGGCCCTGGCGATGGAGCCGGAGGTGATGCTGTTCGATGAGCCGACTTCGGCCCTCGACCCTGAATTGGTGGGCGACGTGCTCAAAGTGATGCAGGCGTTGGCGCAGGAAGGCCGGACCATGGTGGTGGTGACTCATGAAATGGGCTTTGCCCGCGAAG
Organism: Pseudomonas sp. E102; assembly: GCF_052660185.1. Taxonomy (NCBI): domain Bacteria; kingdom Pseudomonadati; phylum Pseudomonadota; class Gammaproteobacteria; order Pseudomonadales; family Pseudomonadaceae; genus Pseudomonas; species Pseudomonas sp. E102. The sequence goes on along the minus strand of NZ_CP084025.1, from coordinate 3,492,638 downwards.
TGTCGAACCAGTTGGTATTCCTGCACAAAGGCATCGTTGAAGAAAGCGGCAACCCACGGGAAGTGCTGGTCAACCCGCAATCGGAGCGCCTGCAACAATTTCTGTCGGGCAGCCTCAAGTAATCGCTCCCGTTACGCACCGGATTGGATCATGCTGCGCGCCATGCGCCAGATGGTCTAGTTTGGTTGCAGCCGCTTTCGGCTTTAACACTGTTTTCGCTTCGGATTGCCCGCCATGACTGCCCATCGAATAGGTTTCCTGATTTGGCCCAGCACTAAAGCCTTGACGCTGGCGCTGGCCGAGGAGGCCTTGCGTGTCGCCCAGCGCGTGCATCCGGACGTGGTCTACGAATTGTCGTTCCTGCAAGCCGAGCCACCGGCCGAGGGCGCTTGGCAGTTACCCGGTGAATCCTGGGTCGGCAAGCTCGAAGGTCTTCAGAAACTGTTTCTGGTGGCCGACGAGCCACCAACGACGCTGGCCTCGCCGCTGAGCAGCGCCCTCAAGCAATTGGTGCGCGCAGGTTGCGTCATCGGCGGTTTGTCCGCTGGCGTCTATCCGCTGGCGCAGTTGGGTTTGCTCGATGGCTATCGAGCTGCCGTTCACTGGCGCTGGCAAGATGACTTCTCCGAGCGCTTCCCCAAGGTCATCGCCACCAGCCATTTGTTTGATTGGGACCGCGATCGCCTGAGCGCTTGCGGCGGCATGTCGGTGCTTGATCTGCTGTTGGCGGTGCTGGCCCGGGACCACGGCGCCGAACTGGCTGGCGCGGTGTCGGAAGAACTGGTGGTCGAGCGCATCCGTGAAGGCGGCGAGCGCCAGCGTATTCCGTTGCAGAACCGCTTGGGTTCCAGTCATCCGAAGCTCACCCAGGCCGTGCTGTTGATGGAAGCCAACATCGAAGAGCCGTTGACCACCGACGAGATCGCCCAACATGTGTGCGTGTCCCGCCGGCAGCTGGAGCGGATCTTCAAGCAGTACCTTAATCGCGTGCCGAGCCAGTATTACCTGGAGCTGCGCCTGAACAAGGCCCGGCAGATGTTGATGCAGACCAGCAAATCCATCATCCAGATCGGCCTGTCCTGTGGTTTCTCCTCGGGGCCACACTTCTCCAGCGCCTACCGCAACTTCTTCGGCGCGACACCGCGGGAAGATCGCAACCAGCGGCGTAGCAGCAGCCCGTTCGAATTGTCTTCGGTGCCGTCCGAGCGCGGCTAATGGTAAGACTGCGGATAGAGCGGTCAACACAAAAACTGTGGGAGCGAGCTTGCTCGCGATGACGGAGTGTCAGTCAATGCTGAAGGTGACTGACACTGCGCCATCGCGAGCAAGCTCGTTCCCACAGGTGTTTTGTGCCTGGCAGCGGAAATGTGGATGCAGGTGCCTCAAATACACCGGCAACGTTTAAACTGCGCCATTGCGACGCTATTTGTCGCATTGCCGTAAACCCGCGCAAAACGTGGGTTGGCGCTATAAGAAGTTGTCGCTTGGCGGCAAGGCCGGGCTGAAAACTGTCCTTACAATCCTTACCCAGCTCGCCAGTTCCAGGCGGGTGTTCCTCTTCAGGAGACTCCGATGTCCGTTGAGCAAGCCGCGGTACAACGCGCCGATTTCGACCAGGTGATGGTTCCCAACTATGCACCTGCAGCCTTCATTCCTGTGCGTGGTGCCGGTTCCCGCGTGTGGGACCAGTCCGGTCGCGAGCTGATCGACTTTGCGGGCGGTATCGCGGTCAACGTACTGGGCCATGCCCACCCGGCGCTGGTCGGTGCACTGACCGAGCAGGCCAATAAGTTGTGGCACGTATCGAACGTGTTCACCAACGAGCCAGCTCTGCGCCTGGCGCATAAACTGGTCGATGCGACCTTCGCCGAGCGCGCATTCTTCTGCAACTCCGGCGCCGAAGCCAACGAGGCCGCTTTCAAGCTGGCCCGCCGGGTCGGGTTCGATCGGTTCGGCAGCGAAAAATATGAAATCATCGCCGCGCTCAACAGTTTCCACGGCCGGACGCTGTTCACCGTCAACGTAGGCGGACAGTCGAAGTACTCCGATGGTTTCGGCCCTAAAATCACTGGCATCACCCACGTTCCTTACAACGACCTGGCGGCTCTGAAAGCGGCGGTCTCGGACAAGACCTGCGCCGTGGTGCTGGAACCCATCCAAGGCGAGGGCGGTGTGTTGCCGGCCGAGTTGGCCTACCTGCAGGGCGCCCGTGAACTGTGCGATGCACACAACGCACTGCTGGTTTTCGACGAAGTGCAGACCGGCATGGGCCGTAGCGGCGAGCTGTTCGCCTACATGCATTACGGCGTGGTCCCGGACATCCTCACCAGCGCCAAGAGCCTGGGCGGCGGTTTCCCGATCGCGGCGATGCTCACCACCGAAGCGCTGGCCAAGCACCTTGTCGTCGGCACCCACGGCACCACCTACGGCGGCAACCCGCTGGCCTGCGCGGTGGCCGAAGCGGTAATCGATGTGGTCAATACCCCTGAAGTGCTCAATGGCGTCAAGGCCAAGCACGACAAATTCAAGACCCGGCTGTTGCAGATCGGCGAGAAGTACGGCCTGTTCACCCAAGTGCGCGGCCTGGGTCTGCTGATCGGTTGCGTGCTGAACGACGCCTGGAAGGGCAAGGCCAAGGACATCTTCAACGCCGCCGAACAGGAAGGCCTGATGATCCTGCAAGCCGGCCCGGACGTGATCCGCTTCGCTCCGAGCCTGGTGGTGGAAGACGCCGACATCGACGCCGGCCTGGACCGCTTCGAGCGGGCCGCGGTGAAGTTGACCCAAGGCTGAAGCTGGACTGGATCCCTTGTGGGAGCGAGCTTGCTCGCGATGGCGGCGGATGAGCCAGTATCAAAGTGACTGACACACCGCTATCGCGAGCAAGCTCGCTCCCACAGGAGTCTTGCAGTGGCTGAAAAATCGAAGACCGCCGCAATGTAGTCATGGGCCAGGGTATTCGTTTAGTTTTTTTCTGTGTATCGATCTTACGGTCGAACCCTTTATTTCAAGTTAAGGAGTGACACCATGCTGGTGATGCGCCCCGCGCAAATGGCTGATCTGGGCGAGGTACAGCGTCTGGCTGCGGACAGCCCGATCGGTGTCACTTCCTTGCCGGATGACGTGGAACGCTTGAGCGACAAGATCGCCGCAAGCGAGGCCTCGTTTGCCGCCGAAGTCAGCTTCAATGGTGAAGAAAGTTATTTCTTCGTTCTCGAAGACACCGCCACCGGCAGATTGGCCGGCTGTTCGGCCATTGTCGCTTCGGCGGGTTATTCCGAACCGTTCTACAGCTTCCGCAACGAGACCTTCGTCCACGCTTCCCGTGAGCTGAAGATCCACAACAAGATCCACGTACTCTCCCAGTGTCACGACCTGACCGGCAATAGCTTGCTGACCAGCTTCTACGTGGTCCCGGAACTGGTGGGTTCGCCGTGGTCGGAGCTGAACTCGCGCGGGCGTCTGCTGTTTGTCGCCAGCCACCCGGAGCGTTTCGCCGATTCGGTGGTGACCGAGATCGTCGGCTATAGCGACGAAAACGGCGACTCGCCATTCTGGGACGCCATCGGTCGCAACTTCTTCGACCTCAACTATGCCGCAGCCGAGCGCCTGTGCGGGTTGAAAAGCCGGACCTTCCTCGCCGAGCTGATGCCGCATTACCCGATCTACGTGCCGCTGTTGCCGGATGCCGCCCAGGAAGCCATGGGCCAGGTCCACCCGCGCGCGCAGATCACCTTCGACATCCTGATGCGCGAGGGTTTCGAGACCGATCACTACATCGACATCTTTGACGGCGGCCCGACCCTGCACGCTCGCGTCTCGGGGATCCGCTCGATCGCCCAGAGCCGCGTGGTGCCGGTGAAGATCGGCGAAACCGTCAAGGGCGCCGGGCGGCAGTACCTGGTGGCCAATGCCCAACTCCAGGATTACCGCGCCGTGTTGCTCGACCTCGACTACGCGCCAGGCAAACCTGTGACGCTGGACATGGAAGCAGCCGAAGCCCTGGGTGTTGGCGAAGGCGCCAGCGTGCGCCTGGTAGCGGTTTAAACAGCAGTTTTCGCGGGTGGCATGAGCGGCCCGTTCGAGGAGATAGCATGATCGTTCGTCCCGTACGCAGCAGCGATTTACCCGCTCTGATCGCCCTGGCCCGCAGCACCGGCACCGGCCTGACCACCTTGCCGGCCAATGAAGAGCGTCTGGCCCATCGGGTTGGCTGGGCCGAAAAGACCTTTCGCGGCGAAGCTGGGCGTGGTGACGCGGACTACCTGTTCGTGCTCGAAGACGATGACGGTCGCGTGGTGGGTATTTCCGCCATCGCAGGCGCCGTGGGGTTGCGTGAGCCTTGGTACAACTTCCGGGTTGGCCTGACAGTCAGTGCTTCCCAAGAGCTGAACATCTATCGGGAGATCCCGACGTTGTTCCTGGCCAACGACCTGACGGGCAATTCCGAGCTGTGCTCGCTGTTCCTCCACGCGGACTACCGCAATGGCCTCAATGGCCGGATGCTGGCGAAGGCGCGGCTGCTGTTCATCGCCGAATTCCCACAGCTGTTCGGCAACAAGATCATCGCCGAGATGCGCGGCATGTCCGACGACAACGGGCGCTCGCCGTTCTGGGAAAGCCTGGGCCGGCACTTCTTCAAGATGGAGTTCAGCCAGGCTGACTACCTGACCGGGGTCGGTAACAAAGCGTTCATCGCCGAGCTGATGCCCAAGTTTCCGCTGTACACCTGCTTCTTGTCCGAGGACGCCCGGGCCGTGATCGGCCAGGTCCATCCCGACACCGAGCCGGCGCTGTCGATGCTCAAGAGCGAAGGATTCAGTTACCAGGGCTACGTCGACATCTTCGACGCTGGCCCGGCCATCGAGTGCGAGACCGGCAAGATCCGCGCGATCCGCGACAGCCAGGCGCTGGTTCTGGCCGTTGGCACGCCCGGCGATGACGCCACGCCATTTCTCATTCATAACCGCAAATGCCAGGACTGCCGCATCACGGCGGCGCCGGCGCGTTTCGCCGCGGGCACCCTGGTGGTCGATCCACTGACCGCCAAACGTCTTCAACTCAACGCTGGCGACCAGGTGCGTGCCGTGGCGTTGTCTGCCGCTCGGGAGTCGAAATAATGAAATCGTTGTACATCGCTGGAAGTTGGCTGGAAGGCCAGGGCGACGTCTTTGAGTCGTTGAACCCGGTGACCCAGCAAGTGCTGTGGTCTGGAAAAGGCGCGACGGCGGCGCAGGTGGAGTCCGCCGTGCAGGCGGCGCGCCAGGCATTCCCGGACTGGGCGCGACGCTCGCTGGATGAGCGCATCCAGGTGTTGGAAGCGTTCGCCGACACCCTGAAGACGCACGCTGACGAATTGGCCCGTTGCATCGGTGAGGAAACCGGCAAGCCCTTGTGGGAAGCCGCCACCGAAGTCACCAGCATGATCAACAAAGTCGCCATCTCAGTGCAGAGCTACCGCGAGCGCACCGGCGAGAAAAGCGGCCCTCTGGGCGACGCTACCGCCGTGCTGCGCCACAAGCCCCACGGTGTGGTGGCGGTGTTCGGTCCTTACAACTTCCCTGGTCACTTGCCCAACGGGCACATTGTGCCTGCGCTGCTGGCGGGCAATTGCGTGTTGTTCAAGCCCAGTGAGCTGACGCCGAAAGTCGCCGAGTTGACGGTCAAGTGCTGGGAGGAGGCGGGCCTGCCGGCAGGCGTGTTGAACCTGGTGCAAGGCGCGCGGGAAACCGGTATTGCCCTGGCGGCGGAACCAGGGATCGACGGGCTGTTCTTCACCGGGTCCAGCCGTACCGGCAATCTTCTGCACCAACAGTTCTCCGGTCGCCCGGACAAGATCCTCGCCCTGGAAATGGGTGGCAACAATCCGTTGGTGGTCGATGAGGTGGCCGACGTCGATGCGGCGGTGTACACCATCATCCAGTCCGCATTCATTTCCGCCGGCCAGCGCTGCACCTGCGCGCGCCGCCTGCTGGTGCCGGAAGGCGCCTGGGGCGATGCCTTGCTGGCGCGCCTGGTGCAGGTCAGCTCGACCCTCGACGTCGGGGCCTTCGACCAGCAACCGGCGCCGTTCATGGGCTCGGTGGTTTCCCTTGCCGCCGCGAAGGCTCTGATGGATGCGCAAAACCATTTACTGGGCAAGGGCGCCGTGCCGCTGTTGGCCATGACCCAGCCGCAACCCCAGGCTGCGTTGTTGACGCCAGGGATCCTCGATGTCACTGCCGTGGCCGAGCGCCCCGACGAGGAATTGTTCGGGCCGTTGCTGCAGGTCATTCGCTACAAGGATTTCGCGGGGGCGATCAGCGAAGCCAACAATACTCAATATGGCCTGGCCGCCGGCTTGCTTTCGGATTCCCAGGAACGCTACGAGCAGTTCTGGCTGCAAAGCCGCGCCGGTATCGTCAACTGGAACAAACAACTGACCGGCGCCGCCAGCAGCGCGCCGTTCGGCGGCGTTGGTGCCTCGGGCAACCACCGCGCCAGCGCTTATTACGCGGCGGATTATTGCGCGTATCCGGTGGCTTCCCTGGAAACGCCGAGCCTGGTCATGCCGGCGAGCCTGACGCCTGGCGTAAAAATGGTGTAGTCCGTTTCGCGAGCAGGCTCGCTCTCACAGGGATTTGCACAATCCATTGTGGGAGCGAGCCTGCTCCGGGCGGCGATCCGACGAAGCCCGCACTGCGGTCTTTACTGATGCCTATAAAAACAGATTCTCGTGGAGCCTCGCTGATGAAATCCTATGAAGTCAACTTTGACGGTCTGGTGGGGCCGACCCATAACTACGGCGGGCTTTCCTACGGCAACGTCGCCTCCCAGAGCAACAGCCAGCAATCTTCCAACCCCAAGGAAGCGGCATTGCAAGGCCTGGCGAAAATGAAAGCGCTGATGGACATGGGGTTCCAGCAAGGGGTGCTGGCGCCGCAGGAGCGCCCGGACGTAGCGGCTTTGCGCCGGCTGGGCTTTGCCGGCAGCGATGCCCAGGTCATCCAGCAGGCAGCCAAAGAAGCCATGCCGCTGCTCGTTGCCAGTTGCTCGGCCTCGAGCATGTGGGTAGCCAATGCCGCCACCGTCAGCCCGAGCGCCGACACGGCTGACGGTCGCGTGCATTTCACCGCCGCCAACCTCAACTGCAAATACCACCGCAGCATCGAACACCCGACCACCAGTCGCGTGCTGGGGGCGATGTTTGCCAACGCGCAACACTTCGCCCACCACGCCGCATTGCCGGCGGTGGCACAGTTCGGCGACGAAGGCGCGGCCAACCACACGCGTTTCTGTCGCGCCTATGGCGAAGCCGGTGTCGAGTTCTTCGTGTTCGGTCGCAGTGCATTCGACAGCCGTTTCCCTTCGCCACAGAAATACCCGGCGCGCCAGACCCTCGAAGCGTCCCGCGCCGTCGCCCGCCTGCACGGCTTGAGCGAAGAGGGCGTGGTCTACGCCCAGCAGAACCCGGCGGTGATCGACCAGGGGGTTTTCCACAACGACGTGATCGCAGTGGGCAATGGCGAGGTGTTGTTCTATCACGAGGATGCGTTTCTCGAGACCGACACGATGCTGGCCGAGCTGAGCTGCAAACTCGCCAAGGTTGGTGGGAAATTTCAGTCGGTGTGTGTACCGCGTTCGGCGGTCACCGTGGATGACGCGGTGCGTTCCTACTTGTTCAACAGCCAATTGCTGTCGCGTCCCGATGGCTCGATGCTGTTGATCGTGCCGGAAGAGTGCCGCAGCAACGAACGCGTCTGGCAGTACCTGCAAGGCCTGACGGGTTCTGGCGGGGTCATCCGGGAAGTGAAGGTCTTCGACCTCAAGCAAAGCATGCAGAACGGTGGCGGCCCGGCGTGCCTGCGGTTGCGCGTGGCGTTGAACGAAACCGAGCTGGCCGCCGTCAACCCAGGGGTTATCATGACCGCGCCGCTGTACGATTCGCTGACCCAGTGGATCGAGCGCCACTACCGCGACCGCATGGCCGAAAACGACCTGGCGGACCCGCAGTTGCTGCTTGAATGCCGGTCGGCCCTGGATGAGCTGACACAAATCCTTAAACTTGGCTCGGTCTATCCTTTCCAGATCAATTGAAAGCGCGCGCGACCTGACTACAGTCAAAGCAGGGCGCGTTGCCTTATCCCCAGACGAGAATGTAAAAACATGAGCGATACCCTGCAGCTGATTCTTGAAGACACCGACGGCACGCAACTGGAAACCTCCTGCACCCGCGTCGCGGTGATGTGGCAGGGCAAGGAACTGTGGATCCAGCAGGACGGCCGTGGTCAGTTGCTGATCGGCGTCGACGTGGAGGAAGGAGACGAGGAATACGCCAACCTGCTGTTGCGTCCGTTGGCGACCAACCTGGTCAGCCTGCAACTGGAAATGGAACCGGCGGACGTCGGCGACGATGACCATGTCCATGGCCCGGATTGCGGCCACGACCATTAAGGAAACCGCATTATGCTCGCCCTCGGCAAACTGCTTGAACTGACCCTCGCCGGCCGTGAACCGGCGGAGAAGACTCAACTGACTGTCGAAGGCGTACGGATGCGCTGGCTGAGCGAGGGCGCGCTGGAGGTCAAGCCGCCCGAAGCCCGGGATAATGGCCTGGACCTGCTGCTGTCGGCGGGTATTCACGGCAACGAAACCGCGCCGATCGAATTGCTTGACCGGCTGTTGCATGACATTGCCCGTGGCGACCTGAAGCCCCGGGCGCGCATTCTGTTCCTGTTCGGAAATCCCGAGGCAATCCGTCGCGGCGAGCGCTTTGTCGAGCAGGACGTCAACCGGCTGTTCAATGGTCGTCATGAGTTGAGTGGCGGGCCCGAGGCGTTGCGCGCCTGTGAGCTGGAGCGCCTGGCCGCAAGTTTTTTCAGCGTGCCGGACCGCAGCCGTCTGCACTACGACCTGCACACCGCCATTCGCGGCTCGAAGATCGAGCAGTTCGCCCTGTACCCCTGGAAAGAAGGCCGCCAGCACTCACGCCGTGAACTGGCGCGCCTGCGCGCGGCGGGCATGGAAGCGGTGTTGCTGCAGAACAAGCCCTCCATCGTATTCAGCGCCTACACCTACGACCAGCTCGGTGCCGAGTCCTTCACCCTGGAACTGGGCAAGGCCCGGCCGTTCGGGCAAAACGACGGCGTCAACGTCAACTTGCTGGAAACCCGTCTGCAGCAGATCATCGAAGGCAATGAGCCCGAGCTGGAGGACAGCCTGGACGGCCTGAAACTGTTCAGCGTGGCGCGGGAAATCATCAAGCACAGCGACAGCTTCCGCCTGAATCTGCCCGCGGACATCGAGAATTTCTCGGAGCTGGATAAAGGCTATGTGCTGGCCGAAGACATCGCCCAGACCCGCTGGGTGATCGAAGAAGAGGGCGCCCGGATCATCTTCCCGAACCCCAAGGTGAAGAATGGTTTGCGGGCCGGCATCCTGATCGTGCCAGCGACTGACGAAAACTTGGCCTGACCCGAATCTCACGCACGCCGCTGAACCCCTGTGGGAGCGAGCTTGCTCGCGATAGCTGAGTGTCAGCGACAAGGATGTCGGCTGGAGCACCGCTATCGCGAGCAAGCTCGCTCCCACAGGTTTTTTAGCGGCTTTTAAACCGCTACCGCCCGCTGCTCACTGCGACGCAACGCCCGAGTCTTATGCAGCGTATCGGCACACGTCTTCGCCGCTTCCTGACCCTTGTGTACGAAGTGCTCGAAGAAAAACTTCTGGTGTTCTTCGCCTGCATGGAAGTGATGCGGCGTCAGCACGACCGAGAACACCGGTACCTCGGTTTCCAACTGGACCTGCATCAGGCCGGTGATGACCGATTGGGCGACAAACTCGTGGCGGTAGATCCCGCCATCCACCACCAGGCCGGCAGCGACGATACCGGCGTAACGGCCGGATTTGGCCAGCAACTTGGCGTGGAGCGGGATTTCAAAGGCACCGCCGACTTCGAAGAAGTCGATGTCGCTTTCCTGGTAGCCCTGGCTGATCATTTCGGCGACGAAGCCTTTGCGGCTCTGGTCGACGATTTCCTTGTGCCAGCAGGCCTGGATGAACGCGACGCGCTCGCCCGGATGGGTTTTGGTCTTGCTGTCGATTGCGGTGGGTTGCATGTTCTGGTTCCTGTTTGTGTAAAAAACAGGGCGTCATGAATCGAAGGGGATTCGAGGGTACGCCGCGCACAGAGTCGCAGTCGGCCCTTGGGTGTCGATCCCGTTCTCTCTTCATCCGGACTATGACCGTCGGCCCCGGGATCACACCGGGTCTGCTGACCTTGCCGCTGCACCGCGAAAGCCGTGAAGTGCCAAGCGCTCGCGGGCTATGCGCATTGCGCGCAATTACCGCCGGTGGGGAATCGCACCCCGCCCTGAGAACGTTTTGCCGGCACATTTTGTGACGGCGGAGGATTTTTAACACATAACCCCTGTGGGAGCGAGCAAGCTCGCTACCACAGGTGATTTGGATGGTTCGTGTGGTCCTGGGCTTGATTATTCCGCGCCATGCCCGCAGTAATTGCCCTTAGAAAGGGAATTTTCCCCACCAGAACCCGAGGCCAGATTCATGAGTGTTATCGATCTTCGCAGCGACACGGTCACCCAACCCTCCGCCGGCATGCTGGATGCCATGGCCAGCGCGCCGACCGGCGACGATGTGTATGGCGAAGACCCGACTGTCAACCGTCTCGAAGCCGAGCTCGCCGAGCGCTTGGGTTTTGCCGCGGCACTGTTCGTGCCCTCAGGCACCATGAGCAATCTGCTGGGGTTGATGGCCCATTGCGAGCGCGGCGACGAATATATCGTCGGCCAGCAAGCCCACACTTACAAATACGAGGGCGGCGGCGCGGCGGTGCTTGGTTCGATCCAGCCGCAACCTCTCGAAGTGCAGGCGGACGGCTCGTTAGACCTGGCGCACGTCGCGGCGGCGATCAAGCCCGACGATTTCCACTTTGCCCGCACGCGACTGCTAGCCTTGGAAAACACCATGCAGGGCAAGGTGCTGCCGCTGGATTACCTGGCCCGAGCCCGGCGCTTTACCCAGGAGCATGGGCTTGCCCTTCATCTGGACGGGGCACGGTTGTACAACGCCGCCGTCAAGCTGAATGTCGATGCCCGGGAAATCACCCAACATTTCGATTCGGTGTCGGTGTGCCTGTCCAAGGGGCTGGGTGCTCCGGTGGGCTCGGTGCTGTGCGGCACGGTCGAGCTGATCCGCAAGGCCCGCCGGCTGCGCAAAATGGTTGGCGGGGGGATGCGCCAGGCCGGAATCCTCGCTGCGGCGGGGCTGTATGCCCTGGACCATAACGTCCAGCGCCTGGCTGATGACCACGCCAATGCTCAGAGGCTCGCCGAAGGCTTGCGCGCGGCGGGCTACGAGGTCGAGCCGGTGCATACCAACATGGTCTACGTGCAAATGGGTGAGCGGGCCGAGGCGATCAAGGCGTTTGCCGATGAGCGGGGCGTCAAGCTCAGCGCGGCTTCACGGCTGCGAATGGTGACGCACATGGACGTGAGCGCGGCGCAAATCGATCACGTGATCACCACTTTCGTCGAATTTTCCCGCCAATGACCCGGGAACCGGGGTAATTGATAGTTTCTATCGCATAAACACGCTGTACCCCACGCGAAGGGCCGATATAATGCGGCCCTTTGCCGTTGCTCCGTCTGTTGACGTTTTGCACAGGCCTTTGGCCGCAGCCTCCGTGGAAGAACCTAATGAAAAGCGCAGAAATCCGTGAAGCCTTCCTTCGCTTCTTCGAAGAGCAAGGCCACACCCGAGTAGCCTCCAGCTCTTTGATTCCGGGCAACGACCCGACCCTGCTGTTCACCAACGCGGGGATGAACCAGTTCAAGGACTGCTTCCTGGGCCAGGAAAAACGTGCCTACACCCGTGCGGTGAGCAGCCAGAAGTGCGTGCGCGCCGGCGGCAAGCACAACGACCTGGAAAACGTCGGCTATACCGCTCGTCACCACACGTTCTTCGAGATGCTGGGCAACTTCAGCTTCGGTGATTATTTCAAGCGTGACGCCATTACCTTTGCCTGGACGTTCCTCACGTCTGACAAATGGCTGAACCTGCCCAAGGAAAAACTTTGGGTAACGGTCTATGCCACCGACGACGAAGCCTATGACATCTGGACCAAGGACGTCGGTGTCCCGGCTGAGCGCATGGTGCGCATCGGCGACAACAAGGGTGCGCCCTACGCGTCGGATAACTTCTGGACCATGGGTGACACCGGCCCATGCGGCCCTTGCACCGAGATCTTCTACGATCACGGCGCCGACATCTGGGGTGGCCCACCGGGCTCGCCGGAAGAAGACGGTGACCGCTATATCGAAATCTGGAACAACGTCTTCATGCAGTTCAACCGCACCGCCGATGGCGTGTTGCATCCGCTGCCAGCACCGTCGGTGGACACCGGCATGGGCCTGGAGCGGATCAGCGCGGTGCTGCAGCACGTTCACTCCAACTACGAAATCGACCTGTTCCAGAGCCTGCTGAGCGCGTCGGCCAAGGCCATCGGCTGCACCAACGACAACCAGGCTTCGCTGAAAGTAGTCGCTGACCACATCCGTTCCTGCGGCTTCCTGATTGCCGACGGTGTACTGCCTTCCAACGAAGGCCGCGGTTATGTGCTGCGCCGGATCATCCGCCGCGCCTGTCGCCACGGCAACAAGCTGGGCGCCAAGGGCAGTTTCTTCTATCAGATCGTCGGGGCGCTGGTGGCCGAGATGGGCGAAGCCTTCCCGGAACTCAAGACCCAACAGGCGCATATCGAGCGCGTGCTCAAGGGCGAAGAAGAGCAGTTCGCCAAGACCCTGGAGCAAGGCCTGAAGATCCTCGAGCAGGACCTGGCCGAACTCAAGGGCAACGTGGTCCCGGGCGATGTGGTGTTCAAACTGTACGACACGTACGGCTTCCCGATGGACCTGACTGGCGACATCGCCCGCGAGCGCAACCTGACCCTCGACGAGGAAGGTTTCGAGCGCGAGATGGAAGCCCAGCGTGTGCGTGCGCGCTCCGCGAGCTCCTTCGGCATGGACTACAACAGCGTGGTCAAGGTTGACGTGGCGACCGAGTTCACTGGCTACGCCGCGACCACCGGTTCGGCCAAGATCGTCGCCATCTATAAGGATGGGCAGTCGGTCGACATCCTGAGCGAAGGCCAGGAAGGCGTGATCGTGCTGGACAAGACACCGTTCTACGCCGAATCCGGCGGCCAGATCGGCGACAGCGGTTACCTGCAGGCGGGCAATTCGCGCTTCGATGTACGCGATACCACCAAGACCGGCGGTGCCTTCCTGCACCACGGCGTGCTGGCTTCCGGCAGCCTGATGATCGCCGCCCCAGTGGCCGCTCATGTCGATGCCGAGGTTCGCCACGCGACTTCCCTGAACCACTCCGCCACGCACTTGCTGCACGCAGCGTTGCGCCAGGTGCTGGGCGAGCATGTCCAACAGAAAGGCTCCTTGGTGGACAGCCAGCGCCTGCGCTTCGACTTCAGCCACTTCGAAGCCATCAAGCCTGAGCAGATCAAGGCGCTGGAAGACATTGTCAACGCGCAGATCCGCAAGAACTCACCGGTAGAAACCGAAGAAACCGATATCGAGACCGCCAAGCGCAAGGGCGCGATGGCGCTGTTCGGCGAGAAGTATGGCGACAGTGTCCGTGTACTGAGCATGGGCGACTTCTCCGTTGAGCTGTGCGGTGGCATCCATGCCAATCGCACCGGCGACATCGGCCTGCTGAAGATCATCAGCGAAGGCGGCGTTGCCTCCGGCGTGCGACGTATCGAGGCCGTCACTGGCGCAGCGGCGCTGGCGTACCTCAACGCGGCGGAAGAACAACTCAAGGAAGCGGCCAGCCTGATCAAGGGCAGTCGCGACAACCTGATCGACAAGCTGTCGGCTGTGCTGGAGCGCAACCGCGCGCTGGAAAAGCAACTCGAGCAGTTGCAGGCCAAGGCCGCTAGCGCCGCGGGCGACGATCTGTCGGCCCAGGCCGTGGACGTCAAGGGCGTGAAAGTGCTGGCCGCGCGTCTCGACGGCCAAGACGGCAAGGCCTTGTTGGCGCTGGTCGATCAACTGAAAAACAAACTCGGCCGCGCAGTGATCCTGCTCGGCGGTGTCCATGAGGAAAAGGTCGTTCTCGTCGCAGGCGTGACCAAAGACCTGACTGGCCAACTCAAAGCCGGTGATTTGATGAAGCAGGCCGCTGCGGCAGTGGGCGGGAAGGGCGGTGGTCGTCCAGACATGGCGCAAGGCGGCGGTACCGATGCCGGCGCCCTGGACGCGGCATTGGCCCAGACCGTTGCATTTGTAGAGCAGGGTATTTAAGGCGGCGCCCCGGGTTCGCCAAGGCGGACCCGGCCGCTGTTGAGTGATTATTTGGGCGCCCTTCACGGGCAGAGGCGGCTTTGAAATGGCTTTGATCGTACAGAAATTTGGAGGCACCTCGGTCGGCACCGTCGAGAGAATCGAACAAGTCGCCGACAAGGTTAAGAAATTCCGTGACGCTGGCGATGACCTGGTGGTCGTGCTGTCGGCAATGAGCGGCGAGACCAACCGTCTGATAGATCTGGCCAAGCAAATCAGCGGCGACCAGCAACCGGTCCCCCGCGAGCTGGATGTGATCGTTTCCACTGGTGAGCAGGTGACCATCGCCTTGCTGGCCATGGCGCTGATCAAGCGTGGCGTGCCGGCGGTGTCCTACACCGGTAACCAAGTCCGTATCCTGACGGACAGCGCGCATAACAAAGCGCGTATCCTGCAAATCGACGATCAGAAAATTCGTGGTGACCTGAAGGCCGGTCGTGTCGTGGTTGTCGCCGGTTTCCAGGGCGTGGATGAGCACGGCAACATCACCACCCTTGGTCGTGGCGGTTCCGATACCACTGGTGTCGCGCTGGCAGCAGCCCTCAAGGCTGACGAGTGCCAGATCTACACCGATGTGGATGGCGTCTATACCACCGACCCACGGGTTGTGCCCGTGGCTCAGCGCCTGGACAAGATTACCTTCGAAGAGATGCTGGAAATGGCCAGCCTCGGTTCCAAGGTATTGCAGATCCGCGCGGTTGAATTCGCCGGCAAGTACAACGTTCCGCTGCGCGTCCTGCACAGCTTCAAGGAGGGTCCGGGCACCCTCATTACTATTGATGAAGAGGAATCCATGGAACAGCCGATCATTTCCGGCATCGCTTTCAACCGCGATGAAGCCAAGCTGACCATCCGTGGCGTGCCAGACACCCCCGGTGTGGCCTTCAAGATTCTAGGTCCGATCAGTGCCGCCAACATTGAAGTCGACATGATCGTGCAGAACGTTGCGCACGATAACACCACCGACTTCACCTTTACCGTGCACCGCAACGACTACCAGTCCGCCGAAGCCGTGCTCAAGAACACGGCCGACGAGATTGGCGCCCGGGAAGTGGTGGGCGATACCAAGATTGCCAAGGTCTCGATCGTTGGTGTTGGCATGCGCTCCCACGCGGGCGTGGCGAGCCGCATGTTCGAGTCCCTGGCCAAGGAAAGCATCAATATCCAGATGATCTCCACCTCGGAAATCAAGGTTTCCGTGGTGATCGAGGAGAAGTATCTGGAACTCGCCGTGCGCGCCCTGCACACGGCTTTTGAACTCGACGCCGCAGCCCGACAGGGCGAGTAAGGCGTTGCCTGAGGGCGCGGCTTCGACCGCGCCCTTTGTTTTTCTGAATGGCATGTTCCAAAACTGTTCTTTTGCACCCGCTGGTCAATACTAGGCCTGTGGGCCGCGAGCGTTTCGGTTGTAGGACCCATGCCCTTTTTTTGCAGACTGTTGTTCCTGAACTGAATCGCGTGAGGAGAAACGTATGCTGATTCTGACCCGTCGGTGCGCAGAGAGCCTGATTATTGGCGATGGCGAAATCACCGTGACCGTGCTCGGCGTCAAAGGAAACCAAGTGCGTATCGGCGTCAATGCGCCGAAGGAGGTCGCTGTGCACCGGGAGGAAATCTACCTGCGTATCAAGAAAGAGAAGGACGACGAACCAAGCCATTAATTTTTATCGATTTTTATGTTTGCAAACGGGGATGAAGGTGGTTAATATACGCCCCGTGTTGCGGAGAGCTGGCCGAGTGGCCGAAGGCGCTCCCCTGCTAAGGGAGTACACCTCAAAAGGGTGTCGGGGGTTCGAATCCCCCGTTCTCCGCCATTATTCGTTTAGTGCGCTGTTATCTTGCTTGATCGGTAAGTGATTGAAATTACTGAAAAAAGCGCTTTACAAAAAGATTCGGCGACCTATAATGCGCGGCAACAAATGCACTCGTAGCTCAGCTGGATAGAGTACTCGGCTACGAACCGAGCGGTCACAGGTTCGAATCCTGTCGAGTGCACCATTTAAGAGTTGCTTGCAGCAATGCAAATAACTTGGCTTCAACCAGTTGTGATCTGGTATAAAACCACAACTTGCACTCGTAGCTCAGCTGGATAGAGTACTCGGCTACGAACCGAGCGGTCACAGGTTCGAATCCTGTCGAGTGCACCATACACCAAGAAGCCCGCGTTTAACGCGGGCTTTTTGCTGTCTACGATTTGCCTTTCACGCATCCCTTCTCGTCGAACACGACCTCTGCGCTCCGACCTTTCTGTGTCTTGTAGGTGTACCGAGTGCTCGAATTTCGAACCTTGATCGTATCCGGTTTGCCAAGCGCGCTGACGACGTCTTGTTCGCTCATGCCGACAACGATTCGTCGCTTCAGGATGGCTTCGCGGCGCTGGTTGGTGTTGATCTGGTTTCCACAGCTGTCCTCGAGTTGGCCAACAATGGTCGGTTCCTTGCGTCTGGTTTTGTTGCTGGATGTTTGCCGACCTTCGGCTTCGGGCAGCATCGGCTCGATAGGGGGTGGGCTGTATGTATGAACCTGCTGCATTGTCAGGGTTTCTCCCGGCTCGCAACTGAGGGTTGTGAACGTGATTTTCCCAGCACTGTTTTCGCAGCGGTGCACAACGTGATCGGCAGCCCAGAGAGGCAGGCAGGGCAGGGTGGCGAGCAGAAACAGATAGCGGCTTACGGGCATGCTGCCGTCCTCCTTGACGGTAAATAAAAAAGGATAGCTGTGACATTTCTCCCTGGGGCTGTGTTTTCTTTTCAGGATAAGTCGTCGTAGAAACAGACGTTCAGCCTGTGTTCAGGTTTGTCTCGCAAGCACTTGTTCTTGCCATGATTTTTTAACGTGTTACGGCGCCAAGCGGTGTATGATTGCGCCCGTCAGCCCCGCCGGGGCTTTGGAATATCTTCATGGACTTACCCAGTAGTTACTCAATATCTCTTTTTGCCAATCATGAATTAACTGATTGATCCTTCCGGCGTGCTCCACTGCTGGGAGTGGAGTTCGCCTATGACTGAAATAGAAGTAAAAAAAACGCAGGAAAGCCTTCAGGATCGCCTCGCTCAAGTCGTTGAGCTGTTGCATCGCCAGCGCGTCGTGGAAGACCTCACGCATCGCCAGGAAGGTCCGCATTCCGATCGGGTCGAGAACCTGGTACATCGGCAGAATCTCGTCGAGTTGCAACGTAAGCTCGATGATCTGCACTCGGCCGACGTTGCCTACATCCTTGAAGCCTTGCCGCTGGAAGAGCGTCTGACCGTCTGGCAATTGGTCCAGGCCGATCGCGACGGCGACATCCTGCTCGAAGTGTCCGACTCGGTTCGTGAAACCCTGATCGCAGACATGGATGACCATGAGCTTCTCGCAGCGGCCAAGGAGATGGACGCCGACGAGCTCGCCGACCTTGCTCCCGAATTGCCACGGGACGTTGTCCATGAGCTGATGGAAGCTCTTGATGGTCAACAGCGCGAGCGTGTGCGTTCGGCATTGTCCTATGACGAGGAGCAGGTCGGTGCGCTGATGGACTTCGAGATGGTGACGATCCGCGAGGACGTCAGCCTTGAAGTGGTTTTGCGTTATCTGCGGCGACTCAAGGAATTGCCGGGCCATACCGACAAACTCTTTGTGGTCGATTATGACGGCGTGCTCAAAGGCGTTCTGCCTATCAAGCGTCTTTTGGTCAACGATCCGGAGAAGCAAGTGGCCGAGGTGATGGCCAGCGACCCTGTGAGCTTCCATCCTGACGAAAACGCCTACGATGCGGCCCAGGCATTCGAACGTTACGACCTGATTTCTGCGCCGGTGGTGGACAAGAACGGCAAGCTGATCGGCCGTCTCACCATCGACGAAATGGTGGACTTGATCCGTGAGGAAAGCGAAAGCGAAGTCCTCAGCATGGCGGGTCTGCGGGAAGAGGAGGACATTTTCGCCTCGGTCTGGAAGTCCCTGCGTAACCGTTGGGCCTGGCTGGCGATCAATCTGATCACGGCTTTTGTCGCGTCCCGCGTCATCGGCCTGTTCGAAGGCTCCATCGAAAAGCTGGTCGCACTGGCGGCGTTGATGCCCATCGTTGCCGGTATCGGTGGTAACTCCGGCAACCAGACCATCACCATGATTGTCCGCGCCATGGCCTTGGACCAGGTCAGTACCGGCAATACATCGCGTTTGATGCGCAAGGAACTGGCCGTTGCGTTGATCAATGGCGTCATCTGGGGAGGGGTGATCGGGGTCGTGGCGTACTTGCTGTATGGCAGCTGGTCGCTGGGCGTGGTCATGACTGCGGCGATGACGCTCAATCTGCTGTTGGCCGCGCTGATGGGCGTCTTGATCCCTATGACCCTGGCGCGCCTGGGGCGCGACCCAGCAATGGGTGCGAGCGTGATGATCACCGCCATGACGGACAGCGGCGGGTTTTTCATCTTCCTGGGCTTGGCGACGATTTTCCTGCTCTGAGTGGCTTATCAAGAAGCCCGCCTGACTGGCGGGTTTTTTTCTGGGTGATGGTTTCCCCGCCCCCCCAGGTCGCCAAACGCCGGGCGAAAAAAAAGCCAGCGTTAAGCTGGCTTTATTACCCTGGACACGATCAGGACGCGTCAGCGGCCATTTCGGCATCATGAGCAATCAGCGAAACGAGGGCGTTCTGCTGGCGATGGGAGAGCTGTCGGAAGCGTTGAAGCAACTCGCGCTCATGCAGCGACAGCTCCGGGCTGTCCAGGCGCATGCTCAATTCTTCACCCAACGCACCTTCCTGAATCAGGCTTTGCTCAAGGCGCGCGATGATTTCAGAGTTCATGCTGCGGTGATGATTACGAGCCACCTCGGCAATGCGTTCCCGCATTCCGTCTGGCAGACGCACGACGAACTTGTCAGCCGTACGGCTGGAATAAATTGCCTGTTTCAATGGGCGCATATTTATTTAACCGGTTAGTTCAGGGGAGCGGTTCTGGGGATTGGCCGCAGGATGTCGATAGGACAAGGCCCGTTGCCAAATGTTCAACCTGAATGTTTAGAGGCCGCATCATGCCTCAAAATTGCCAGATCATTGGCGCCAATTCTGTGACAAATTCTGATCCGGGTAAAGGCGTTATGCCAGTACTCTTCTCAAAAAATGCGGACTGGTTTGAAAAACACACAGGTTCCGCATTTTGTGACCACTGCATCGTGTCGTTGTGCCATACCGTTGGGCGGATAACCGATACGCAACTAAACGTCTGCGTTTCTAGTTACGTATAGGATAGTGGCAAAAGGCCGATTTACTAGGCCCGGAGGCTGTGGATAGATGAATGGCGCCATATTTGGGCGGCCTTCCCTTGGCGTGGCGTAAGGGTCGTACTATTTGCCTACACTTAATAGGCAGCGACGACATGACAAACGCGAGAGTGGCCGTTAACATGCTCGCCGTCCAACGCACCGCGTTTCTCGTGGTCGACCCGTGTCTCAGTAGCTCAATTGGATAGAGCATCCCCCTCCTAAGGGGAAGGTTGGCAGTTCGAACCTGCCCTGGGACACCATTATTATCCCGCAGCCCTGCAAGTCCCCACGATCTTCTAACGGAACCCCGTTTGCGGCCGATAACCCGATGAGTCTCCTTTCCTGACGTCCCGGCGTCCTGGAACGGCTCGCGGTATGCGTCGCGGCTGTCTATCATCTGCGCGCTTTGCCGGCCGTGAGGCGGTGTTTCGTTTGTTTTGCCATTGAGTTCATTTTCTTATTTGCCTGGACATCCTCGATGCTGGCGTACCACCAAAAAAGTTTTCTGATCGTCGATGATTTCTCGGATTTCCGCAGCTCCGTCCGGTCGATGTTGCGGGAGTTGGGCGTCAAGGACGTGGACACCGCCGATACCGGTGAAGTGGCGCTGCGCATGTGTTCGCAGAAGCGTTATGACTTCATCTTGCAGGATTATCACCTGGGCGACGGGCGCAAGAACGGCCAGCAGGTGCTGGAAGACCTGATGGTCGAGAAGTTGATCAGCCATGAGAGCGTGTTTCTCATGGTGACCGCCGAGACCAGCCAGGCCATGGTGCTCAGCGCCCTGGAACATGAGCCGGATGCGTACCTGACCAAACCATTCAATCGCTCCGGCCTGGCCCAGCGGTTGGAGCGCCTGGAGCAGCGCAAAACGTTGCTCAAACCGATCCTGCAGGCGCTCGATCGTGGCAAGCCGATGGAAGTGCTCAATGCTTGCATCGCCCTGTGCAAGCAGGACCCGCGCTACGGCCCACTGTGCCTGCGTTATCGGGCCGATGCGCTGCGCGACCTGAATCAGAACGAGGCCCTTGAGCGGTTGTACAACTCCATCATCGCGGATCGCCCGTTGCCGTGGGCGTACGCGGGGTTGGGAAAGTTGTTGTTCAAGCGCGGGCAGATAGGCGAAGCCAAGGCTGTCTATGAAAAGGCCCTGAAAGTCTTTCCGATGATGCCGGCCCTGTACGACGGCATGGCCGACGTGTTGGTGGCTGAAGGCGACACGAAGCAGGCCCAGAACGTATTGGAGGAAGCGGTGCGGTTGTCGCCGTTGGCGGTGCGTCGGCAGTCACTGCTGGGCAAGCTGGCGATGACCAACGAGGATTACGAGACCGCGTCGAAAGCCTATCGCCAGGCGGTCGGGCAGGGGGCGCAATCGCGATTCAAGGATCCGGAGAGCAACCTTGGCCTGGCCCATGCCTTGATCAGCAAGGGCAGCGAGAAGGGCCTGGACACCCGGACGAGGCTGGAAATCAACACCACGCTTAGCGCGGTGGCGAAAGATAACCCCAGCGATCCGGGCCTGCAGGTCCGGGCGCGGCTGATGAAAGCAACGAGCCTGTTGCTCAATGATGCCGAAACCGCCGAAAAGCTCACCGAGCAAGCCTTGCAGCGTCTCGACGGCATGGAACAGTTCATGAGTGCCGAAGCCGCGCTGCTGGTGGCCAAGCAGCTACAGATGCTCGGCCAGACCAGCGCCGGCGAATCGATGCTCAAGAACTGCGCGGAGATCTATGGCGATGATCCGACCGTGATGCAGGGCATTGCCAAGCTCACCGACGACCCGAATATCCTTAACCAGGGCAACGCCGCCGCCGAGCTGAATCGCGAAGGCGTGCGTGTCTACAAGACCGGCGCGTTACCCGAGGCGCGGGAATTGTTCCGGCGTGCACTGAAGCTGCAGCCGAAGAACATCAGTATTGCCCTGAACATGGCGCAATCCCTGCTGCACGGCACCGATACCAGTGTTGAATCGCAGCTGCTGCAGGAATGCCGTGCCTGCCTGAAACTGGTGGGCATGATGCCCGACACCGATGCGCGTTTTGCGCGTTATCAGAAACTGCGAAGCAAGGCATTTGGCGATGAATGACAGCGAACAAGCTCTCGATTTCTCCACGGTGATCGCGTCTACCGTGCATGACATGAAAAACTCCCTGACCCTGCTCATGCAGGCTCATACGCAATGGCTCGAGCGCCTGCCGGAACCTTCGCGGCAGACCTCGGAGCAGGGCGTGATGGAGTTCGAGTTTGCCCATCTCAATGGGCTGCTGGTGCAGTTGCTCGGGTTATACAAGCTGGGCGTGAATCAATTGCCGCTGCATCCGGCCTACCACGAACTGGATGACTTCATCGAAGCGCAGTTGGCCGGCCATCAGGACGTGTTCCGCAGTCGCGGGATCATGGCCACCTATGAGGTCGATCCGCTGAGCCCGCTGGGTTTCTTCGACCGTGAGCTGATCGCGTCGGTGCTCGACAACATGATCAACAATGCCATTCGCCACGCGCGCCAGGCGTTGTTGATCAGCGTGAGCGACGAGGCTGGGCAATTGGTGCTGACCATCAATGACGACGGCGAAGGCTACCCGGCCGAAATGATTGAGCGCCAGGCCGAGTATGTGCAGGGCATCAACCACAGCAGCGGCAGCACCGGCCTTGGCCTGTATTTCGCCGCCAGGATCGCCGGGTTGCATCAGCGTGGCGGCTTGAGCGGGCATACCGAGATTGCCAATGGCGGTGTGCTGGGCGGTGGGGTGTTCAGGCTTTACCTGCCCTGAGCTGTCCATATCCCCGTCAGATGTTTATTGTCTCGGGATGCTTGATATTCCGAACAGCCGGAGCCTATTTTGTACGGGTTGCCGTTCGCGGCTCGCACATAACAAGGATTGCGTCATGACGACCGATGGCCAGTGTTCACTCGCACAGCGATTGACGGGCATTGATGAGATTGAATGTGTCACGCCGGATTTGAATGGCGTACCCAGGGGCAAGGTAATGAGCGCCGAGGGCTTCCTTGAAGGCCGGCGGTTGCAGATGGCGCGCGGTGTGCTGCTGCAATGCATCATGGGCGGATATCCGCCAGCGCGCTTTTACGGCAGTGACGACGGCGACCTGGCGTTGGTGGCCGATCCACAGCAGATCCACCGGCTGCCGTGGAGCCATCCGCCACGCGCCTTGGCGATCTGCGACGCCGATGAGCTCAGCGGCGAAAGCTCACCTTTGTCGACGCGCGGTCAGCTCAAGGCCGTGATCGCTCGATATGCGGCGCTCGGGCTAGCGCCGGTAGTGGCGACGGAGCTGGAGTTTTTTGTGTTCGCGCCCAATCCGGATCCTTCCCAGCCATTCCTGCCTCCGATGGGCCTGGATGGTCGTCGCGAAGATGGCCAATCGGCGTTCAGCATCAGTTCCAACAACGGCCTGCGACCGTTCTTCACCGAAGTCTATGAATGCATGGCGGCGCTAGGCCTGCCGCGCGACACGTTCATGCATGAAATGGGCGTCAGCCAGTTTGAAATCAATCTGCTCCACGGCGATGCTCTGCTGTTGGCCGACCAGACGTTCCTGTTCAAGCATTTGCTCAAGGAGGTGGCCCTCAAGCATGGCCTGACGGTGGTCTGCATGGCCAAGCCGCTGGCGCGAACGCCGGGCAGTTCGATGCACATTCACCAGAGCGTCGTCGAGCTGGGCAGCGGTCGCAATGTATTCAGCGACGATGCGGGCGAGCCGACCGCGACGTTCCGGCACTTCATTGGCGGGCAGCAGGCCGGCATGGCGGATTTCACCGCGCTGTTCGCGCCAAACGTGAATTCCTACCACCGCCTCTGCCATCCATTCGCGTCGCCAAACAATGCCTGTTGGTCCCATGACAATCGTTCGGCCGGGCTGCGCATTCCTGCGAGTGCGCCGGTAGCCCGGCGGGTCGAGAACCGCTTGCCGGGAGCCGATGCCAACCCTTACCTGGCGATTGCCGCCAGTCTGGCGGCGGGGCTCCATGGCATCGAGAATCGCCTGGAACCGGGTGCCGCGATCCAGGGCGAGTTCGAGGTGCCGGAGAATCTGTCTTTGCCATGTACCTTGCATGCAGCGCTTGAACGTCTCAAGCGTAGCCACTTGGCGAAGGAACTGTTCGGTAGCGAGTTCATCGAAGGTTACGTTGCCTCGAAAACCCTGGAACTGACCAGTTTCTTTGACGAAATCACGCCCTGGGAGCGGCGCGTTTTGGCGGCCCAGGCATAACGAACCGTCGCATTCGGGCTATCTTCCAAAGATAGCCCTTACTTACCTCAAGGAGCCGCTCGGAACGCCGATGCGCCAAATCTGGAAACCTTTTCGAGCGCTTTATTTCGCCTCGCTGATGATGCTCATCGGCTCAGGCCTTCTGAGTACTTACCTGGCCCTGCGCCTGGCCGCCGACAACGTGGACAGCCTGTGGGTCGGTGCGCTGATGGCGGCGAACTATTTCGGCCTGGTGCTGGGCGGCAAGATCGGCCACCGGCTGATTGGCCGCGTCGGGCATATTCGCGCCTATTCGGCTTGCGCCGGGATCGTCGGTGCGGCGGTATTGGGCCATGGCCTGGTGAACTGGCTGCCGGCCTGGATCGTGCTGCGGATGATTGTCGGCCTGGGCATGATGTGCCAGTACATGGTTATCGAAAGCTGGCTCAACGAGCAGGCCGATGCCAAGCAACGCGGGGTAGTGTTCAGCGGCTATATGATTGCTTCCTACCTGGGGCTGGTGCTGGGCCAACTGATCCTGGTCATGCATCCGGCCCTGGGCCTTGAATTGCTGATGTTGGTGGCGTTGTGTTTCGCCCTGTGCCTGGTGCCGGTGGCATTGACCCGGCGGATTCACCCGGCGCCGTTGCATCCGGCGCCGATGGAGCCGCGCTTCTTTATCAAGCGCGTACCGCAATCGTTGACCACGGTGTTGGGCTCCGGGCTGATCGTCGGCTCCTTCTACGGCCTGGCACCGCTGTACGCCTCCCAGCAGGGCCTGAGTACCGAGCAGGTCGGCTTGTTCATGGGCTGCTGCATCTTTGCCGGCCTGCTGGTGCAATGGCCGCTGGGTTGGCTGTCGGATCGTTACGATCGGGCCCTGTTGATCCGCTGCTTCGCACTGGCCCTGGTGGTGTGTGCCTTGCCGCTGGCCATCCTGTCGAAGGCGCCGCTGGAAGTATTGTTCATCGCCGGTTTCTGCTGTTCGTTGGTGCAGTTTTGCCTGTACCCGCTGGCGGTCGCGTTTTCCAATGACCACGTCGAGGGTGATCGCCGGGTGTCGCTCACCGCGATGCTGCTAGTGACCTACGGCGTGGGCGCCAGCATCGGCCCGTTGGTGGCCGGGGTGCTGATGAAGCTGTACGGCAGCCAGATGCTCTATGGCTTTTTTGCCCTGTTTGCGTTGCTGCTGGTATGGCGGATCCGGCCGAAAGCGGTCACCAACCTGCACCAGGTCGACGACGCGCCGCTGCATCACGTGGCCATGCCGGACAACATGACCAGTTCACCCTTGGTGGCGTGCCTCGATCCGCGGGTCGACGAGCAAGTGGTGCAGGAGCAGATGCAGGCCTCGCCCAATCCGGACGTCGAGCCCGAGCCTCAACCTGAATTGGAGCCGGTCACCGAAGGCGCCAACGACGAACTGCCACCGTCCGATTTCACCCAGGCCAGGCCCTGAGACCGGCATAAAAAAAGGGCAATCCTTGCAAAGGGATTGCCCGTTTTTATAGCGCGCCGGAAATCAGAAATCGTCTTTATCGAACCGACGGGCTTCACGCTGCAATTGATACACGAAGCGTTCCACCTGGCGTTGTACCAGGCCGCTGATGTTATGGAAGCGCACGCCTGCGAACGTGGTGTTGATCCGCTCTTCGAAATGCAGGTAGCGCAGCTCCACCGGCGCGGTCATGCTGCCAAACGGTAGGGCGGCGATGAAGCGCTCGTAAACCTGGCCCAGCTGCAGCCGTTCAGTGATATCGCCATCGAAGCGCAGCTTGCAGCCGGTTGCGGAAATATCCAACAGCTTGCCATTCACCGGTGATTTGAGCTTGTCGCCTCCCAACTCCACGTTCACCAGTTGCGCCAGTTTCAATGCGGCCCGGAAGGCGTTGCGGCGTTGGTGATAAACCACTTCTTCAGGCAAGGCGCCGCGATAGCAGCGGCCATCGCTCGATTCCTGAATGGTCAATGGGCCGTTGCCCTCCCACGCGATGCGCACGCCGTCATGGAAACCCTCGACGCGAAACGGCTCGCCGGCCAGTAGGAAACGTTCACCGTCCCGAGGAATCATTTCGTCCAGGGCGATGGTGTTCGTTTCGCGATCGACATCCACCAGGTAACTCTGGAACCGCTGGCTGCGCTCGTGGAAGGTGATGATCAGCGGGTCGTGACTGTCTTGCAGCATCCGCAGATTGCCGGAGATTTCCAGAGGGGTGGCGAGGACCTTGGGCGGCTGCGGAGCATCATCCGCGTTTGAGGCATTGAACACGGTGGGTCAATCTCCAGGCAAAATACGACTACAAAGAGCCAGCATTTTGCCAGCATGTATCGCGCGTTGATAGTGCTCCGGCATCGTTCGCTTCATGCCTGGCTGAGCGGGCGGTGCTTGACCATTTTCGCGGTCGAGCCGCGAGCGTCATAGAGCGTCGGGATTTCGCCGCCATTGAGAATACGCAACTGATTGGCGGTGGCGGCCTGTTGCATCAGGATAGACTGGCCGTTTCGAGCATTGGCGGCCTGGCACTGGTTGAGCAGGTCGTTGAGCACGGCGCTTTGCGACAACAGCTGATCGCCGATCGACGATTGGCTGGCCAATTGCTCAAGGCCACTGTTATCGGCGGGCAGGTTGAGGCTGGCGAGGATTTCGCTGCGCTTGCGGCCATGCTGGTCGAGCAAAATGATCAATGCCTGCTTTTGCGCCAGAATATTTTCCAGCAGGGGCATGTCCCGCCCGTGCAATGCCAGGGCTTCGGTCTGCAACAGCTCCAACAATTGTTGCGCTGGAGCAAAGTCGTCGATGATCAGTTGCAATAAATGAGTGTCGTGCATGGCTGGCCTTGGGTCTTAAGCGTCCAAAAGCCTGGCGCAGGCGGGGGCCTAGCGCTGGGCTTCGAAGTTGAGCAGCTTGCTGGCTACACGGTTGCTGTCGACTTGATAGCTGCCATCGGCGATTGCTGCTTTCAACGCGGCCACGCGGGCGTTGTCGACGACAGGTTGATCGCGCAGCTTGTCAGTGACCTTCTGCAACTGTTGAGCCTCATTGCTGAGGTGTACCGATTCCCCGTTGCTGACAGTGGCGGCCTGGTCGGCTGGCTTGGATTTGTCGGTTTCGACGGTTTCCTTGCTGGCGCTGGTGCGCGCAGTGCCTGTCAGGGGCGAGGAGCTGTTTAAACGATTGAAATCGATGACCATGGTAAAAAACCTCTGGGTATTTGGACGCTTGCCATGTTTTCGGCCATCCCCAAAAAAACTTTAGGCTCATTTTTCAAATGAACGAGCGCACGTCCGCGCTTGCCTTCGTACAAGGCACAGTCTAGGGAACACCGAGGTCAAGCGCCAGCCTGTCTACCCTCCTTACAGCCTCTTACATAGCCACTTCCACCTGGCCAGGCGCTATCACCTGTGCCTTGATGACCCGTTGGGAATTGAGGTTTTTCACCCGAATCTGTTCGCGCATGCCACCGTTGGCCAGGGCCTCGCCGGGCATCCGCACGGCCAGGGTGCCGCTGCGAGCGGTGATGACCACCTGGTCGCCCTTGCGAACCACCTCGGCCTGTTCCAGATGCACCTGGGTCACCACCTGGTCGGCGACCATTGGTCGGACAAGTTTCTGCCCAATGGCCTCATCGACGGACGTCAGGAAACCCTGGCTGATCTGGCTGACGTCGCGCTCACGCAGCACCACGTCCTGCGGCTCGACGATCCCGGCCCGCTTGAGTGGGCGAGTGGTGGTGACAATTTCCCGGTACAGGCGCACTTGAGCGGGCACGAACACCGTCCAGGGCGCGGCGCTATCGCAACGAACCTTCACCGTGACGCGGCCCAGGGGCCTGGCCGGGCTCTCCAGCGAGGCAGTCAATTCCTTGTCGCACATCGGCATCCGCAGGCGCGGGTCGAGCTGGTTGACTTCAATCTCGTAGCGACCTTCGGTTTGACTGGTTGCCAGATAGTCTTCTACGGTGAACTCAAGAAAGCCCTGAGTGACGCCGATAAGGAGATCAGGCAAGGTTACCGCAGCGGCACCAAGGGCAGGACCGCCCGAAGCGAGCAGGCAGGCAGCCAGCAGTGCACCGAGCCAGTGGCGGCAGTGAGTGGTCAGGCGTCGAGAAAATGTCGTTTGTGCGTTCATGCCGGTTCAATAGCAAGCCCCGTGCCGTTTAGTGATGAATGCGCGTCGGACACATTAGCGTTAGGTAGGAGTCAGGGCATGGCGGGAGTGATGGATTCGGTAAACCAGCGCACACAGCTGGTGGGTCAGAATCGCCTGGAGCTGTTGTTGTTCCGTCTCGACGGCCGACAATTGTATGGGATCAACGTGTTCAAGGTTCGCGAGGTGCTGCAATGCCCCAAGCTGACCCTGATGCCGAAATCCAGTCCCGTCGTGTGCGGTGTGGCGAATATCCGGGGAGCGACCATCCCGATTCTCGACCTGGCGATGGCGACCGGTTCCGGCCGACTGCTGGACCAGAGCAATCCGTTTGTGATCATCACCGAGTACAACACCAAGACCCAAGGGTTCCTGGTGCGATCGGTGGAGCGCATCGTCAACATGAACTGGGAAGAGATCCATCCACCACCCAAAGGGACCGGCCGCGACCACTACCTCACGGCGGTGACCCGGGTCGATAACCAGTTGGTGGAAATCATCGACGTGGAGAAAATCCTCGCCGAAGTGGCGCCGACCCCGGAAACGATTTCCGTTGGCGTGATAGATGCCGAGACCCAGCACAAGGCGGTTTCCCTGCGGGTGCTGACCGTCGACGACTCCTCGGTGGCCCGTAAGCAGGTCACGCGTTGCCTGCAAACGGTCGGCGTCGAAGTGATTGCGCTGAACGATGGGCGGCAAGCGCTGGATTACCTGCGCAACCTGGTCGACGAAGGCAAGAAGCCGGAAGAGGAGTTCCTGATGATGATCTCCGACATCGAGATGCCGGAGATGGACGGCTACACGCTGACATCGGAAATCCGCAGCGACCCGCGCATGCAAAAGCTGCACATCATCTTGCATACTTCGTTGTCTGGGGTGTTCAACCAGGCAATGGTCAAGAAGGTCGGCGCCGATGACTTCCTGGCCAAGTTCCGGCCCGATGACCTCGCTTCCCGAGTCGTCGAGCGAATCAAGTCAGCAGGCTAAAGGTCGGGCGCGTTGTGCGCCCGGCAAGTCAATACAGTGAAAAGAGGCGGTATTTTGTCTACGGGTAATTTGGATTTCGAACAGTTCCGGGTCTTCCTGGAAAAAGCCTGTGGCATCTTGCTTGGTGAAAACAAGCAGTACCTGGTGTCGAGCCGTCTCAATAAGTTGATGGAACAACAGGGCATCAAGTCATTGGGCGAGTTGGTTCAGCGTATCCAGACCCAGCCGCGCAGTGGCTTGCGCGAGATGGTCGTGGACGCCATGACCACCAACGAAACCCTGTGGTTTCGTGACACCTATCCCTTTGAGGTATTGAAGAACAAGGTATTGCCGGCGGCCATCAAGGCCAGCCCGGGCCAGCGCCTGCGGATCTGGTCGGCGGCCTGTTCGTCGGGGCAGGAACCTTATTCCTTGTCGATGTCCATTGATGAGTTCGAGCGCACCAACATTGGCCAGTTGAAAGGCGGCGTGCAGATCGTCGCCACCGACCTGTCCGGGACCATGCTCAACAACTGCAAGACCGGCGAGTACGACAGCCTGGCCATCGGCCGCGGCCTGTCGCCCGATCGCCTGCAACGTTATTTCGACGCCAAGGGACCGGGCAAATGGGTGGTCAAGGCGCCCATCAAGAGCCGCGTGGAGTTTCGCTCGTTCAACTTGCTGGACAGTTACGCCAGCCTGGGCAAGTTCGACATCGTGTTCTGCCGCAACGTGTTGATCTACTTTTCCGCTGAGGTGAAGAAGGACATCCTGACGCGCATCCACAGCACCCTGAAACCGGGTGGTTATCTGTTCCTGGGTGCATCCGAGGCGTTGAACGGCTTGCCGGACCATTACCAGATGGTCCAGTGCAGCCCGGGGATCATTTACCAGGCGAAGTGATTGGCTTGGATGGTAGAACGGGAGTCCCTAGGGGCTCCCGTTTTTTTTTGCGTGCTCATATTCAATCACCACTGTCCCCTGTGGGAGCGAGCTTGCTCGCGATAGCGGTATTGCAGACGACATCAACGTTGACTGACAGACCGCCATCGCGAGCAAGCTCGCTCCCACATTTTGATTTCCTTTGCCTGGATGAAAGCGGCAGAAAAGCGGCATCCGGCGGAAACCGATTGCCGCTTTTCTGGCATTGCCGCTTTGCCGTTGCCCGCAAAGCCCCGGTTTACGGGCTTTCGGAAAGTGGCACGGCGCTTGCTAAAGCCTTCGTACGTACATTCTGGTCACCCAAAGGTTTCCGACATGAGCATCAGCTTCGATAAAGCGCTCGGTATCCACGAACAGGCCCTGAGCTTCCGCGCCCAGCGTGCCGAAGTCCTGGCCAACAACATCGCCAACGCCGACACGCCGAACTACAAGGCCCGTGACCTGGACTTTTCCAAGGTACTCGCCGAGCAGAACGAGAAGACCAAGAACGGCCACTTCGCCTTGAACATGACCAACAGCCGTCATATCGAAGCCGAAGGCGTAGGCAGCGGCGACGAATCGTTGATGTATCGCACGCCGATGCAGCCCTCGGTCGACCAGAACACCGTGGACGCTCAACTGGAACAGTCCAACTACGCGGAAAACTCCGTGAACTTCCAGGCCAGCTTCACCCTGCTCAACAGTAAATTCAAAGGGCTGGTATCGGCCCTGCGTGGAGAGTAAGTCATGTCGATCGCGAGCGTTTTCAACATCGCCGGCAGTGCCATGAGTGCCCAGACCACTCGCCTGAACACCGTCGCCAGTAACATCGCCAACGCCGAGACCGTTTCGTCGAGCATCGACCAGACCTACCGCGCCCGTCACCCGGTGTTCGCCACCATGTTCCAGGGTGGCCAATCCGGCGGCAGCGATTCGCTGTTCCAGGACCAGGACGCGGCGGGGCAGGGCGTACAGGTGCTCGGCGTCGTTGAAGACCAGAGCAACCTCGAAGCACGTTACGAGCCAAACCATCCGGCCGCGGACGCCAAGGGTTATGTCTATTACCCGAACGTCAACGTCGTCGAAGAAATGGCCGACATGATTTCCGCCAGTCGTTCGTTCCAGACCAACGTCGAAATGATGAACACCGCCAAAACCATGATGCAGAAGGTCCTGACCCTCGGTCAGTGATAAGGGGCGATTCATATGAGCGTCACCAATACAACAGGCGGTTTGAGCCTCAACGAGATTCTGGCCAACTCCTCGGTCAAGACCAATACCAAGGCCGATGGCCTGGGTGCGGCGACCAATGCGGCGAGTGGCAACCAGGAATTGGGCAAGGATGCGTTCCTGCAACTGCTCGTGACCCAGCTGAAAAACCAGAACCCGCTGGAACCCCAGGACAACGGTGAGTTCGTGGCCCAACTGGCGCAATTCAGCAGCCTGGAAGGCATCACCACGCTCAACGAAACCGTGAGCGGCATTGCCGGCAACTACAACTCGTCACAAGCGTTGCAGGCTTCGTCCCTGGTCGGCCGCTCGGTGATCGCTCCGGGTGACAAGGCCGTGGTCGACACCTCCAAGAGCCTCAACGGCACCGTGGTGGTTCCGGCGGCGGTGTCCTCCCTCACCGTCAAGATCATGGACAAGGATGGCAAGACCGTCCGCACCATCGATTTGGGCAGCCAGAAGTCGGGCAACTCTGCCTTCATCTGGGACGGCAAGAACGACGCGGGCACGACGGTAGAGTCGGGCACGTACACCTTCGCGGCCTCGACCACCATCGATGGCAAGGCCACGTCGCTGATCACCAACCTGCCGGCCACGGTCAGCAGCGTGACGATCAGCCAGACGGGCGGTGAGCTGATGCTCAACCTGGCCGGGCTGGGCAGCATCGCCCTGTCCAAAGTACAAACTATTGGTATGTAGAGCCGACTAACCGGCAAAAGGAGTCAACATGTCTTTCAACATCGGCCTTAGCGGTCTCTATGCAGCCAACAAACAGCTGGACGTGACCGGCAACAACATCGCCAACGTGGCGACCACCGGTTTCAAATCGTCCCGCGCGGAATTCGAAGACGTCTACTCGGCCACCAAGCTGGGTTCGGGCAGCAAGACCGTCGGCAACGGCGTGCGCCTGGCCAACGTTTCCCAGCAGTTCGGCCAGGGTGACGTGAACAACACCGGCAACGTGCTGGACATGGGGATCCAGGGCCAGGGCTTCTTTGTCCTGAGCAACGACGGCTCCCTGAGCTACACCCGTGCCGGTACTTTCAAGACCGACAAGGAAGGCTACGTCACCAACAGCGATGGCACGGCTCGTTTGCAGGGCTATGGCGTGGATGCCAACGGCAAGATCCTCAACGGTATCCTGACCGACCTGCGCATCGACACCTCGAACCTGCCGCCGCAAGCCACCAGCCTGGTTTCGTCGACCATCAACCTGAACTCGACGGCGACGCCGATCACTGCCGCGTTCAACCCGGCTGACACGGCGACCTTTACCAAGCAGTTCACCACCCCGATCTACGACACCCAGGGTAACCAGCACTCGATGGACCAATACATGGTCAAGACAGGCTCCAATACCTGGAACGTCTATACCTTGATCGATGGTCGTAACCTCAATGGCAGCTTGCCGACCACGACCGGTGCGACCGCGCCTGTTCCTTCCACCATGAACTTCGATTCGAGCGGCAAGTTGACCACGGTCACCACTCCGCCAGCGACCGTTAACAGCGATCTGGTGTTGACCGGCTGGGTTCCGGGCACCGTGACCAACGGAACCTGGACCGCCAACGGCGCCGCCAGCGCACCGACCATCACGATTTCGATGGGCAACACCACTCAGTTCAACGCCGACACCGCTCGTTCGATTCCTGCCCAGAACGGCTACGCCACCGGCCAGATCACCAACCTGACCATCGATGGCAGCGGTGTGATGCTCGCCAACTTCAGCAACAACCAGACCAAGCCGATCGGCCAGATCGCCCTTGCCAGCTTCACCAACGAGCAAGGCCTGCAGCCAGTAGGCGGCACCAGCTGGAAGGAAACGTTCGCCTCGGGTATCCCGGGCTACGATGCTCCACAGACCGGCACCCTGGGTTCGATCGTCTCCAACTCCCTGGAGGAGTCCAACGTCAACCTGACCAACGAATTGGTCGAGCTGATCAAGGCGCAGAGCAATTACCAGGCGAACGCCAAGACCATCTCTACCCAGAGCACCATCATGCAGACCATCATTCAGATGGCTTGATGCCGAAGGTCGCTTGAAAGCTGCACAAGGAGCCCCTCGAAAGAGGGGCTTTTTCATGAGCTTCAGTTTTGTATTGCTTGGGCCTGCCTCTTCGCGAGCAGGCTCGCGAAGAGGCAGGCCCAGGCGCCTACTTTTCGCCAGGCAAAAGAAAACCCCCGATAAACCAGCGGTCTATCGGGGGCTTCTTTCAGCGGGCGCCTTTAGGCGCCTACCCGCTCAGCTTATTGGCAAGCTTCGCAATCCGGCTCATCGATCGCGCAGGCTTTTGGCACTGGCGCAGGTCCTGCTGGAGCAGCCAGGACTGAGTCATCACCGTGGTTGCCGCCAGCGGAAACCGCGTTCAGCTTGCCGGTGTTGATGGTCGACTTCTCGGTGCTGGTGGCGGCCAAGGCACGGAGGTAGTAAGTCGTTTTCAGGCCACGGTACCAAGCCATGCGGTAGGTCACGTCCAGCTTCTTGCCCGAGGCGCCGGCGATGTACAGGTTCAGCGACTGAGCCTGGTCGATCCACTTCTGGCGACGGCTGGCGGCGTCTACGATCCACTTGGTGTCCACTTCGAACGCGGTCGCATAGAGCGCTTTGAGCTCTTGCGGGATGCGCTCGATCTGCTGCACCGAACCGTCGTAGTACTTCAAGTCGTTGATCATGACCGAGTCCCACAGGCCGCGGGCCTTGAGGTCGCGAACCAGGTACGGGTTGATCACGGTGAATTCGCCCGACAGGTTCGATTTCACGTACAGGTTCTGGTAGGTCGGTTCGATCGACTGCGACACGCCAGTGATGTTGGCGATGGTGGCGGTCGGTGCGATGGCCATGATGTTGGAGTTACGGATGCCTTTCTGCACACGGGCGCGAACCGGTGCCCAGTCCAGGGTTTCCTTCAGATCCACGTCGATGTACTTCTCGCCGCGCTGGGCGATCAGGATCTGTTGCGAGTCCAGCGGCAGGATGCCCTGGGACCACAGCGAACCCTGGAACGTCTCGTACGAACCGCGCTCGTCGGCCAGGTCGCAGGAAGCCTGGATCGCGTAGTAGCTGACCGCTTCCATGGACTTGTCGGCGAACTCGACCGCAGCGTCCGAACCGTACGGGATGTGCTGCAGGTACAGCGCGTCCTGGAAGCCCATGATGCCCAGGCCGACCGGACGGTGCTTGAAGTTGGAGTTCTTCGCTTGCGGCACCGAGTAGTAGTTGATGTCGATCACGTTGTCGAGCATGCGCACGGCGGTGTTCACGGTGCGTTGCAGCTTGGCGGTGTCCAGCTTGCCGTCGACGATGTGGTTCGGCAGGTTGATCGAGCCCAGGTTGCAGACCGCGATCTCGTCCTTGTTGGTGTTCAAGGTGATCTCGGTGCACAGGTTCGAGCTGTGGACCACGCCCACGTGCTGCTGCGGGCTGCGCAGGTTGCACGGGTCCTTGAAGGTCAGCCATGGGTGGCCGGTCTCGAACAGCATCGACAGCATCTTGCGCCACAGGTCTTTGGCCTGGACGACTTTGAACAGCTTGATCTTGTTGTACTCGGTCAGGGCTTCGTAGTACTCGTAGCGCTCTTCGAAGGCCTTGCCGGTCAGGTCATGCAGGTCCGGCACTTCGGACGGCGAGAACAGGGTCCACTTGCCGTCATCGAAGACGCGCTTCATGAACAGGTCAGGGATCCAGTTGGCGGTGTTCATGTCGTGGGTACGACGACGATCATCACCGGTGTTCTTGCGCAGCTCGATGAACTCTTCGATGTCCATGTGCCAGGTTTCCAGGTAGGCACAGACCGCGCCCTTGCGCTTGCCGCCCTGGTTGACCGCAACGGCGGTGTCGTTAACCACTTTGAGGAACGGCACGACGCCCTGGGATTTGCCGTTGGTGCCCTTGATGTACGAGCCCAATGCGCGGACCGGGGTCCAGTCGTTGCCCAGGCCACCGGCGAATTTGGACAGCATGGCGTTGTCGTGGATTGCGCCGTAGATGCCCGACAGGTCGTCCGGCACGGTGGTCAGGTAGCAGCTCGACAGCTGTGGACGCAGGGTGCCGGCGTTGAACAGGGTCGGGGTCGAGGCCATGTAGTCGAAGGACGACAACAGGTTGTAGAACTCGATCGCACGGTCTTCACGCTGCTTCTCTTCGATCGCCAGGCCCATGGCCACGCGCATGAAGAAGACCTGCGGCAGTTCGAAGCGCACGCCATCCTTGTGGATGAAGTAACGGTCGTACAGGGTTTGCAGGCCCAGGTAGGTGAATTGCTGGTCACGCTCGTGGTTGATCGCCTTGCCGAGTTTTTCCAGGTCGAATTCGGCCAGGACAGGGTTCAGCAATTCGTACTCGATCCCCTTGGCGACATAGGCCGGCAGGGCCTTGGCGTACAGGTCGGCCATTTCGTGGTGGGTCGCGCTCTCGGCGACTTCCAGGAAGCTCAGGCCTTCGGCGCGCAGGGTGTCCATCAGCAGGCGCGCGGTCACGAACGAGTAGTTCGGCTCGCGTTCCACCAGGGTCCGCGCGGTCATCACCAGGGCGGTGTTGACGTCCTTGAGGGCGACGCCGTCATAGAGGTTCTTCAGGGTTTCGCGCTGGATCAGGTCGCCATCGACTTCTTCCAGACCTTCGCAGGCCTCGGTGACGATGGTGTTCAGGCGGCCCATGTCCAGCGGCGCGAGGCTGCCGTCGGCGCGTGCGATGCGGATCGAAGGGTGAGCCTGGACCGGCGCGTCGGCCGGCGCGCGGGTGGCGCGCTCCTTGGCGCGGGAGTCACGGTAGATCACGTAGTCGCGAGCCACTTTCTGCTCGCCGGCACGCATCAGGGCCAGTTCGACCTGGTCCTGGATTTCTTCGATGTGGATGGTGCCGCCCGAAGGCATGCGACGCTTGAAGGTCGCGGTGACCTGTTCGGTCAGGCGGGCGACGGTGTCGTGGATTCGCGACGAGGCGGCAGCGGTGCCGCCCTCAACTGCGAGGAACGCTTTGGTGATGGCGACGGTGATCTTGTCATCGGTGTAGGGAACGACAGTGCCGTTACGCTTGATCACGCGCAGTTGGCCCGGCGCGGTGGCGGACAGATCCGGGCTCGAATCGGCGGCCAGCGGCGCGGTGCCCTGCGGGTTCTCGCGAGTTGTGTCGGTGTGCATGGGTGTCTCCACGTTCTCTATGTTTATTTGGGCACCATCACGGTGCCCACCGTTCCGTCCTGAAGCACTACAACCGACTGGCGCCGGGTATAACAACTTCGGGACAGTAGGGCGCGGGCCTGCGGCGTCGCGTCCATCCGAAGTTCTTGGATCGCGAGCCTGGGCTCGGAACCTGGTTTATCAAGGTGGCAGCAAAGGACTGCAACACCCGTACCGTTCCGGTCGTTTTCGACCTTGGAAACGGTTGCCATCCGCAGGGGCGGTCTGGACTTGTGAAACAGCGGTGTTGCAGAAGGACAGAGGCGAGAAAAGCGCTTGAATTCTCTATCCGACTTGTGTTTGGTTTTTGGCCGAAAACCCTACATGTAGGGTTTTTTACGCGGCGGGCTACAAGATAATGCGTTTTCGGACATGAATCAACGTGCTGCCTGTGGATAAGCCTGTGCGTAATTTGTGTGCGAAACGAGGAACTCCTCTGCAGGCCGCGACCTAGCTGGAGCGAGCCTTTTTTCAACGATTCTGACGACTCGAAAACCGGCCGGAGTTTTTTGCGGGCGCGGACGTTACCACACAAATCCAGCCCGACCGAACGCATTTGTCCGCTTGTTTTCTGCGCAAGCCGCGTTTATACAATCGGCCGGTGCATGGGCGTGTTTATCCTCCTTTAACATGACAAACGATGGAGGGGCGGTGGGCATTGTGGGAGCGAGCTTGCTCGCGATAGCGTCGGACCGGTAACGGTGATGCTGGCTGACCCACCGCCATCGCGAGCAAGCTCGCTCCCACAGAGTTCCATGTGCCCCACAACAATAAGAGGCCCCCAGTGGAACAAGAAGCCTGGCAGATATTGATTGTCGAGGATGACCAGCGTCTGGCCGAGCTGACCCGCGAATACCTGGAAAGCAATGGCCTTCGCGTCGCCATCGAGGGCAACGGCGCGGTCGCGGCGCAGCGGATCATCGACGAGCAGCCGGACCTGGTGATCCTCGACCTGATGCTGCCCGGCGAAGATGGCCTGAGCATCTGCCGCAAAGTGCGCGAGCACTACGACGGCCCGATCCTCATGCTGACGGCGCGTACCGACGACACCGACCAGATCCAGGGCCTGGACCTTGGGGCTGATGACTACGTCTGCAAGCCGGTGCGGCCACGCCTGTTGCTGGCGCGCATCCAAGCCCTGTTGCGGCGCAGCGAGCCGGAGCCGTCCGTGCCGCAGAAACCGCGCCGCCTGGAGTTCGGGCCGCTGGTGGTCGACGACGCCTTGCGCGAAGCCTGGTTGCAGGACAAGGGGATCGAGCTGACCAGCGCCGAATTCGACCTGCTGTGGCTGC
This sequence comes from Pseudomonas sp. E102, assembly GCF_052660185.1. Classification (NCBI taxonomy): domain Bacteria; kingdom Pseudomonadati; phylum Pseudomonadota; class Gammaproteobacteria; order Pseudomonadales; family Pseudomonadaceae; genus Pseudomonas; species Pseudomonas sp. E102. The sequence continues at coordinate 3,455,097 of NZ_CP084025.1, read as the reverse complement.
TGGTGTCCAATGCCGGACGCATCCTGTCTCGCGAGGAAATCTTCACTGCCCTGCGCGGGATCGGCTACGACGGCCAGGACCGCTCCATCGACGTGCGTATCTCGCGCATCCGCCCCAAGATCGGTGACGACCCCGACCATCCACGGTTGATTAAGACCATTCGCAGCAAAGGCTACCTGTTCGTTCCCGAAGCTTGCGTAGACGCCGCTCCGTGAACTCGATCTTCCTGCGCATCTATGGCGGCATGTGCGCGGCCCTGGTGTTGGTCGCGGTACTGGGCGTACTGGCGCTGCATCAGCTCAACCAGACGCGTGCCGAGCAGTACCGCGAGCGCCTGGCCCATGGCACGTTTTCCTTGATGGCCGATAATCTGCGGCCGATGAACGGCACGGAGCGCCGTCGTGCCCTGGCGGTGTGGGCGCGCCTGCTGGGCATCCCGCTGGAACTGCAGGCGCTCAGCCAGGCCGACCTCGACCTGGGCCAGCGCACCCGCGTGCTGCGCGGGCAGGTCCTGGTGGAACAGACCGGCCCCCACGCGGCGAAGGTCTATCGGCTGGTCAGCGACGGCGAGCAGTTGACATTGGTAGGGGAGGTTCGCCAGATCAGTGAGCAATTGGCCCGGGCGACAATCTATTTACTGGCCGACGAACTGGTGCGTTACCCGGTGGCCGAGCAGCCCGAGCGGCTTGCACAACTCAAACAGGAAAAGGGCTTCGGTTTCGACCTGCGCCTGATGACCGTCGACCAGGCGGACATGGACGAAGACCAGCGTCGTCGGGTGTCCGAGGGCGATACGGTGATGGCCCTGGGCAAGGGCGGCGACTCGATCCGGGTATTCGCCGGGATGGTTGGCACGCCGTGGGTCCTGGAAATCGGCCCCTTGTACCAGATGAATCCGTACCCGCCCGAATGGCTGGTGCTGATCGCGGCGCTGGGCTTGAGCCTGATCGGTTTGATCGTCTACCTGCTGGTACGCCAGTTGGAGCGACGGCTGCGCGGCCTGGAATCGGCCGCCACCCAGATTGCCCAGGGCAGCCTGGAGACCCGCGTGCCGGCCAGGGGCGCTGACTCGGTGGGGCGTCTGGCCGCTGCGTTCAATGCAATGGCCGAGCACTTGCAGCAGTTGTTGGCGATCCAGCGGGAGCTGGTGCGCGCGGTGTCCCACGAATTGCGCACGCCTGTGGCGCGCCTGCGCTTCGGCCTGGAAATGCTCGGCAGCGCCAGCACGCCCGAGGCCCGGGACAAATACCTGGCGGGCATGGACCACGACATCGAAGACCTGGATCGGTTGGTGGATGAAATGCTGACGTATGCGCGCCTGGAGCAGGGGTCGCCGGCGTTGAACTTCCAGCGGGTGGATCTGGATGCGCTGGTCAATCAGGTCATAGAAGAACTGGGACCTTTACGCGCCGGGATCACGGTGGAGCGTGGCCTGTGCCTGTCGGCCGCCGATTGCGACGACGCCTGGGTCGAGGCTGAGCCGCGCTTCCTGCATCGCGCCCTGCAGAATCTGGTGGGCAACGCCATGCGCCATGCCCGATCACGGGTGACAGTGAGTTACCAGGTGGGCCAGTTGCGCTGCCGGGTCGACGTCGAGGATGACGGGCCGGGAGTGCCGGAGGCCGCGTGGGAACGGGTATTCAAGCCGTTCCTGCGCCTGGACGACAGCCGGGCCCGCGCCTCGGGTGGCCATGGATTGGGGCTGTCGATCGTGCGCCGGATCATTCATTGGCATGACGGCCGGGCCTTGATCAACAAGAGCAAAAGCCTGGGCGGGGCGTGTTTCAGCTTGAGTTGGCCGAGGCATCAGGATCGGTCCTGAAAGGTGCGGCGCCTATGCCGCCCCTTCGCGAGCAGGCACTGGAGGTCTCAGGCCTCGATCCCCACCAGGCTCAACAACTGCCCATCCTTCACCCCGAACTGCCCTTGCAACTCACTGCCATGGCGCCACTCGGGCGAAAGATCGGTCAGTAGTCGCAGCCGCACCTGCCCATCATGGGACCACTCCAGCACCTCGGCATGTTCGAAATAGAAACGTTGCCCAACGATCGGGTACAGCGCCTTGAACAGGCTTTCCTTGACCGAGAAGGTCAGCGTAACCAGCAGCGCACGATCATCGCGCGAGACGGTCGCCATGCGCAGCAGTTCCGCAGGCGTGAGGATCTCGCCCGCCAGGCGCTCGGCGCGTTCGGGGTCGAGCAGGTTTTCCAGGTCCATGCCCAGCCCTTGCCAACGCTGCTTCTGCGCGACAATGGCGGCCGCCCGGCCGGTACTGTGGGTGATCGAACCGCTGACATGGGCGGGCCACACCGGTGCGCGGTCTTCGCCGATGGCGGGAATACAGGCGATTCCATCAAGCCGATGCAAGGCCGCCCGGGCGCAGACTCGCCCGGCGAGGAACTCCGCCTGGCGCTTGGCCACCGAGCGCTGGATGCTCGCTGGCGGCTCGATAGCGCTGTTGGGGAAATCGGCGGCGACGAGCAGCAGCGGATCGAAACGCGTACTGAGCAGCACCGTATCGGCCAGGGCATCGGGCAGCAGCCACTGTTCATCCAGAGGCGAGCAGCAGGCGGGCAGGGCGGGGAGTGGGTTCATGCCGGCATTTTGCCGGGTTGGCTTGAGGCTGGGTAGTGGGGACGTTTGTGTGGAGCATGGCTGTCGTTTGTGGCGAGGGGATTTATCCCCGCTGGAGTGCGAAGCGCTCCCAATCGATCGGCCACCGCAGTGTGTCAGGCCTGACGAAGGGGCCGCTTCGCAGCCCAGCGGGGATAAATCCCCTCGCCACGGGGTGTCAGAAAATCTTCTTGAAGAACTTCTGCATGTCCGCCCATGACTTCTCATCGGCTTCCTTGTTGTAGCCGATGTCCGGCCCGCCATGCTCGCCATGGCTCAGGCGGTCGGCGTCGGGGTTGCTGAAGCCGTGCTTGGCGCCGTCGAGGCTGACGAACTTATAGTCGGCGCCGGCCTTGTCCATCTCGCTCTTGAACGCGGTCACGTTGTCTTCGGTGACCATGCTGTCCAGCGCGCCGTGCTCCACCAGGATCTTGGCTTTGACACTGCCTGGGGTGGCCGGGGTTTTGGTGACGAGGGCGCCATGGAAACTCACCACGCCAGCCAATGGGACGCCCTGGCGAGCGGCGTCCAGCACCACCTTGCCACCGAAGCAATAGCCGATGGCGGCAAGTTTGTCCGGATCGGTCTGAGGTTGTTTCTTCAGCAGGTCGAGCCCGGCCTGGAAGCGCGCGCTGGCCGCCTTGCCGTCCTTGAGCGCGGCCTGCATGAAGGCCAGGGCGTCCTTGGGGTGCTCGGTATTCTTGCCGTCACCGTACATGTCGATCGCCAGGGCGCTGTAGCCCAGGCCGGCAAGGTCGCGGGCGCGGCGCTTGGCGTAATCATTCAGTCCCCACCATTCATGCACCACCACCACGCCCGGGCGCGGGCCCTTGACCGCGTCGTCGTAGGCGTAATAGCCGATCAGCTTCGTGCCGTCGGCACTGGTGTAGGGAATCTCCTGGGTCTGGATGGCGGCGTGGCTGGCGCTGCTCAAGGCCAGAAGTACAACGGCAAGCAATCTGCGCATGATCGATCTCCTTAAAAAAGTGGGTGCACACAGACTAGCCGATTCATTCAGCCCAGGTTCAGAGAACGTTCAAGGAGGGTTCAGGGAGCAATGGCTATCGTGGCGGCGACTTCACACAACCCTTGCTTCAAAAGGAACTGATCATGACTCATATGAAAAAACTGCTGCTTGCATTCACTGTATTGGGTGCCACTGCCATGGCCCATGCCGATGACAATTTCGCCAGCCTGACCCTCGGCCAGACCAGTGACAAGGTCAAGAAATCCAATGCGCTGGACCGGAACCTGGGCAATCCGAACGCCGATGGCGTCATTGGCAAGGACACCACCTACGGCCTGCGCCTGGGCCGGCAGAACGATCAAGGCCGCTACTACGCTACCTATGACAACGTGTCGGGGAGCCACAACGGCATCAAGTTGCGCCAGGAAAACCTGCTGGGTAGCTACGATGTGTTTTATCCAGTGACCAGCAGCACCAAATTGTTCGGCGGTGGCACGGCGGGGCTGACCAAGTTGACCCAGGACTCCCCGGGCTTCAGCCGCGACACCGACATCGGCTACGCCGTTGGCTTGCAGGGCGGCGTCCTGCAACAAATTTCGCGAAACACCTCGGTGGAACTGGGGTACCGTTACCTGCGCAGCAATGCCAGCACTGAGATGAGCCCGCACGGGGGCGCGAAGGTCGGCTCCCTGGACCTGACCAGCAGCGCCCAGACTTACCTGTCCGCGAACTACACGTTCTAGGCGGCAGGCAATGGAGACGTGCAGCCGGGTCGGCCCAAGACGACCCGGCGCCTTGTTCGATACCTGCTGTCTTGAATCGCCTGGGAGAGGCCCATGAAACTATTGGTTGTCGAAGACGAAGCGCTGTTGCGTCATCACCTGCAAACCCGTCTCACCGACAGCGGCCATGTGGTGCAGGCCGTGGCCAATGCCGAAGAGGCCTTGTATCAGGTCCGCGAGTTCAATCATGACCTGGCGGTGATCGACCTGGGCCTGCCGGGTATCAGCGGCCTGGAACTGATTCGCCGCCTGCGTTCCCAGGACAAGTCCTTCCCGATCCTGATCCTGACCGCCCGCGGCAACTGGCAGGACAAGGTCGAAGGCCTCGCCGCCGGGGCCGACGACTATGTGGTCAAGCCGTTCCAGTTCGAAGAGCTGGAGGCCCGGCTCAACGCCCTGCTGCGCCGCTCCAGCGGTTTCACCCAGTCGACCATCGTCGCCGGGCCATTGCTGCTCGACCTCAACCGCAAGCAGGCGTCCCTCGATGAAGAACCGCTGGCGCTGACGGCCTACGAATACCGCATCCTCGAATACCTGATGCGCCATCACCAGCAGGTCGTCGCCAAGGACCGCTTGATGGAGCAGTTGTACCCGGATGACGACGAGCGCGATCCCAATGTCATCGAAGTGTTGGTCGGCCGCTTGCGCCGCAAACTGGAAGCCCCGGCCGGCTTCAAGCCGATCGACACCGTGCGGGGCCTGGGTTACCTGTTCAACGAGCGCTGCCAGTGATTCGTTCCCTGCGGCTGCGCTTGATGCTGGCCGCCATGACCCTGGCGGTGTTGTTCATGCTGGCGTTGCTGCCGGCGATGCAAGGCGCGTTCAGCCTGGCCTTGCAGGAATCCATCGAGCAACGCCTGGCGTCGGATGTGACCACGCTGATTTCCGCCGCCCGGGTGGAAAACAATCGACTGAAGATGCCGGCGCAATTGCCCGACGAACGCTACAACCTCGCCGATGCTCGGCTGTTGGGCTACATCTATGATCGCGACGGACGCCTGGTCTGGCGTTCGAAGGCGACCCAGGAAGAGCGCATCAACTACGTGCCGCGCTACGACGGGCAGGGCAACCAGTTCGCGCGGATCCGCGAGGATAACGGCCAGGAGTTCTTCGTCTATGACGTCGAGGTCAAGTTGTTGGGCGGCCAGAGCGCGGCGTTCAGTATCGTTACCCTGCAGCCGGTGCGCGACTATGAGGTCACCTTGCAAGGACTGCGGGACAATCTTTACCTGGGGTTTGGCGCTGCCCTGGCGGTATTGCTGGCGCTGTTGTGGATCGGCCTGACCTGGGGGTTGCGCGCCTTGCGGCGCCTGAGCCAGGAGCTGGATGAAATCGAAGCAGGCACCCGCGAAAGCCTCAGCTCCGCCCACCCCCGCGAACTGTTGCGCCTGACCGGCTCCCTCAACCGCCTGTTGCACAGCGAGCGCGAGCAGCGCAGCCGTTATCGGGACTCCCTCGATGACCTGGCTCACAGCCTGAAGACCCCGCTGGCGGTGTTGCAAGGTGTCAGCGAAGACATGGCCCGGCGCCCCCAGGACCGTGGACAGGCGTGGGTGCTGCAAACCCAGATCGAACGCATGAGCCAGCAGATCGGCTATCAGTTGCAGCGCGCCAGCCTGCGTAAAAGCGGTCTGGTGCGGCACCAGGTGCCCTTGCGTCCAGTGCTGCAAAGCTTGTGCGACACCCTCGACAAGGTCTATCGCGACAAGCGCGTTCGGGTCGATTTCGATCTGCCTGAGCAGGGCCAGGTGCCGATCGAACAGGGCGCCCTCCTGGAGATGCTCGGCAATCTTTTGGAGAACGCTTATCGGCTATGCCTGGGGGAGGTTCGGGTCAGCATGCACCAGACCCTCGGCGGTACGGAGTTGAGCGTCGAGGACGACGGCCCGGGTGTGCCACCGGACCAGCGTGCGCGGATTCTCCAACGGGGCGAGCGATTGGATCGCCAGCATCCGGGGCAGGGAATCGGGTTGGCGGTGGTCAAGGACATCATCGAAAGCTACGGCGCGCGATTGACCCTGGGGGATTCGGAGTTGGGCGGCGCGGCGTTTCGGATTCTTTTTCCGGTGGTTTGAGTGGCGTTTCAGTGTGTCGCGGGCCCCTGTGGCGAGGGGATTTATCCCCGCTGGGCTACGCAGTAGCCCCAAATGGGTGGCGGTGGTGTGTCAGACAGAATGCAGGGGGCCGCTTCGCAGCCCAGCGGGGATAAATCCCCTCGCCACAGGGCAGCACACCACAGAAGTGGGATATCCCCCATCAGTTTTCCAACTCCCGATAAGCCCCCGGCGTCACCCCGGTCCACTTCTTGAACGCCCGATGAAACGCCGACGGCTCGGAGAATCCCAACTGTTCGGCAATCTGCTGCAACGACAGATCCGCCCGGCCCAAATGGTAGATGGCAATATCCCGCCGCAACTGATCCTTGAGCTCCTGAAAGCTGGTGCCTTCTTCGCGAAGGTGCCGGCGCAGCGTCTGGGCGCTGATGTGCAGGTGTGCGGCGACGGTGTCCAGGTCGGGCCAGCGCGCCGTGTCGCGGCTGAGGAGGCGGCGCAGTTGGCTGGTCAGGCTGTGGCCGTCGTCTGGGCGCGACAGCAGGTCGGCGGGGGAGCGTTCGAGAAAATGCTTGAGGGTTCGCTCGTCCTGCAGCAAGGGCATTTCCAGGTAGCGACCATGGAACAACAAGCTGCTGCGTCGGGCCTCGAAGACCAGCGGGCAAGGAAACAGCAGGTCGTATTCTGCGCCGTGGCTGGGCTTGGCGTAGCTGAAGGTGGCCTGTTCCAGGCCGATCCGTTGGCCGATCAGCCAACTGCCGAGGCGATGCCAGATGACCAGCAGGCTTTCCGCCAGGAAGTGATCAGGGTCGCGTAGCGTCGACTCGTCCAGGGTCAACCGTACCCGGTCGCCTTCGCTCTCCAGGATCAGGCTCGGCGCATCGGGAAACAGGCTGTAGAACAACAGGCCGCGTTGCAGGGCTTTGCCCAGGGTCCGACAGTGGATCAACGTGTGACACATCATGGCAAACGTCCCCGGTTTACTCGGGGCGCTGCCGAATCCCAGGTATTCGTCCCCCAACGCCACCCACAGCGCCTGCAACAGGCGGGCGAACTGCTCGGGCGCGATGCGTGCCCGCGGCTCGTCGAGCAACTCCGGGCTGATGCCCAGCTGTTGCAGCAGCGACGAATAGTCAAAGCCTTGCCGGCGCGCGCCACCCAGGGCTGCGCGGGCGAAATGGCTGGCAATTGTGCGTTGGCGCATGAGGCATAGATCCGTCCGTTAGGCGAGCGATGGTAGCAGGGTGTCTGCGCTGGACAAGGCGGATATCCGCCAAATCCAGGAGTGAGAAATGGAGTCTTGGCGGGAATCCGCCATCCTTCGCCACCTGTTTAATCGACGAAGAATAAACAAAAACGTTATGGGACGCGGGTTGTAGGGCATTTCTTAAAAATGGCACGGGCCTTGCGATGTCCTGTGCAGGTCTGCCCCGTGCAGCCGACAAAACAAATCCCTCCAGTGCAGGAGGGTTCGCAATTGAGGTGTCGTGGACAACAGGTGGATGTTGTCACACGGGACTCTTGAGGAAGGTTTGCCATGACGACTCGTCAGCCCTTGTACAAATCCCTGTATTTCCAGGTAATCGTAGCCATTGCCATCGGCATTTTGCTCGGCCACTTCTACCCGCAGACGGGCGTTGCCCTCAAGCCGTTCGGTGACGGGTTCATCAAGTTGATCAAGATGGTCATCGCCCCGATCATCTTCTGTACCGTCGTCAGTGGTATCGGCGGCATGCAAAACATGAAGTCGGTCGGCAAGACCGGCGGCTACGCGCTGCTGTATTTCGAAATTGTCTCTACCATTGCCCTGCTGATCGGCCTGGTCGTGGTCAACGTCGTGCAACCGGGCAACGGCATGCACATCGACGTAACGACCCTGGACACCAGCAAGATCGCCGGCTTCATCAATGCCGGTAAAGACCAGAGCATCGTTGCCTTCATTCTCAACGTGATCCCTAACACCATCGTCGGCGCGTTCGCCAACGGTGACATCCTGCAAGTGCTGATGTTCTCGGTGCTCTTCGGTTTCGCCCTGCATCGCCTGGGTTCTTATGGCAAGCCGGTGCTGGACTTCATCGACCGTTTCGCCCACGTGATGTTCATCATCATCAACATGATCATGAAGCTGGCCCCGATCGGTGCGTTCGGCGCCATGGCCTTCACCATCGGCGCCTACGGTGTCGGTTCGCTGGTGCAACTGGGCCAGCTGATGATCTGCTTCTACATCACCTGCGTGGTCTTCGTGCTGGTGGTGCTGGGCGCCATCTGCCGCGCCCACGGCTTCAGCGTGGTCAAGCTGATCCGCTACATCCGTGAAGAACTGCTGATCGTGCTGGGTACCTCCTCCTCGGAATCGGCCCTGCCGCGCATGCTGATCAAGATGGAGCGCCTGGGTGCAAAGAAATCCGTGGTGGGTCTGGTGATCCCGACTGGCTACTCGTTCAACCTCGACGGTACTTCGATCTACCTGACCATGGCCGCGGTGTTCATCGCCCAGGCCACCGACACTCCAATGGACATCACGCATCAGATCACCCTGTTGCTGGTCCTGCTGCTGTCGTCCAAAGGCGCTGCCGGCGTGACCGGTAGTGGTTTCATCGTGCTGGCGGCAACCCTGTCGGCCGTGGGCCATCTGCCTGTGGCGGGCCTGGCGCTGATCCTGGGTATCGACCGCTTCATGTCCGAAGCCCGTGCCCTGACCAACCTGGTGGGCAACGCCGTTGCCACGATCGTGGTCGCCAAGTGGGTCAAGGAGCTGGACGAAGACCAGTTGCAGACCGAACTGGCCTCCGGTGGTCGCGGTATCTCCGACGTGCGTGAAGACGACGACGCGGTTGCAACGGCCGAAACCGCGCTGCCAACCAAGTAAGCTTCAGCCCGTAACAAGAAACCCGCTTCGGCGGGTTTTTTGTTGGGCCGTGCTTTCCGGGTGAAGTGCTTTTTGTGGCGAGGGAGCTTGCTCCCGCTGGGTTGCGGAGCGACCCCAGGATGTACCTGCCACTGAGGGGCTTCGTGTAATACGCAAGGGGCTGCTGCGCAGCCCAGCGGGAGCAAGCTCCCTCGCCACGACGGCCCTCTGGATTGAGCGGATTTGTCAGCCTAAACGACACGCTTGGTAATTGCCTCAACGCAAGCCCCTGCCTAGTCTTGGATGCACATCCGAAGCGGAGATTTTCCATGCAAGGCCCACTGGCATCGCTCAAGGTACTGGATTTCTCGACCCTGCTGCCGGGGCCGTTCGCCTCGCTGTTGCTGGCAGACATGGGCGCCGAGGTGCTGCGGATCGAGTCGCCGGACCGTCCGGATCTGTTGCGGATTCTGCCGCCCCATGACCAGGACGTCTCGGCCAGCCATGCCTACCTCAACCGCAACAAGCGCAGCCTGGCCCTGGACCTCAAGCAACCGGCTGCGCTGGAAATCATCAAGCGACTGTTGGACGACCATGACATCCTGCTCGAGCAGTTCCGTCCCGGCGTGATGGAGCGATTGGGGTTGGGGTATGAAGCCCTGAAGGCGATCAATCCGCGGCTGATCTATGTGTCGATTACCGGCTACGGCCAGACCGGCCCCTATCAGGCGCGTGCCGGTCATGACATCAACTACCTGGCATTGGCGGGTCTGGCGAGCCACACCGGGCGTGTCGGCAGCGGGCCGTTGCCGATGGGGATGCAAGTGGCCGACATCGCCGGCGGCTCTTTGCACGGGGTGATCGGGCTGTTGGCCGCGGTGATTGCACGTCAGCAGACCGGGCAGGGGCAACACTTGGACGTGAGCATGACCGATTGCGTCTTCAGCCTGAACGCACTGGCTGGCGCCGGTTACCTGGCCTGCGATGTGATGCCTGGGTGGGAGAATCATGTGCTCAACGGCGGCAGCTTCTATGACTATTACCGTACACGCGACGGGCGATGGATGTCGGTGGGCAGCCTGGAGCCGGTCTTCATGCGGGCCCTTTGCGAGACGCTGGGGCGGCCGGAACTGGCGGTCCAGGGGCTATCGCCCAAGCTTGAACAGCAACAGGCCCTCAAACTGGCACTGCAAGCCGAGTTCGAGAAACACGACTTCGACGAGCTGTGCCGCTTGTTCGCGAGGGTCGACGCCTGCGTCGAGCCGGTGCTGAGCCTGGAGGAGGCCGTGGGGCATGCGCAATTGCAGGCTCGGGAATTGGTCAAGCAGGTGCCCCGAGAGGATGGTTCGACTCAGGCGCAGATGGCCTGTCCGTTGAAGTTTTCCGAAGGACTGCCCGAGCCTCGGCATATCGGCGCGAGGCTGGGAGCGCACACGGACCAGGTGTTGGGGGAGTTGGGGTTCAGTGAGGAGCGGATTGCCCGGCTGCGTGATGACAGGGTCGTTGTGTAGCGTCCTTTCTGGCCTCATCGCGAGCAGGCTCGCTCCCACTTGTGAACGCCGAAAATCCAGCGTGGTAGCGAGCCTGCTCGCGAAAGCGTCAGCCTGGACACTACAAGAAACAGCTACTCGACCCGCGTCTCCCCACTGAACACCAAAGTATTGCGGCAGCTACGGCACAAGTACCGCCGCCCCTGGCGCACCAGGCGGTGGCGTTGCGCCGTGAATGGGAAGTCGCTGCCGTCGCAAGGGCATTTGTAGATGTACCGGGTTGCGGTACGGCGTTTGATCTCGTAGGTGTGGCAACGGTTGGGTGGCAGTTCGTAGACCCCACGCATGATCAGTTGCCATTCCTCTCCATGGGCCTGGATACGGTCGCCAAACAGTTGGTGGGCGATCAGGTGCGCGACCTCATGGGCCACCGTCTGCTTGAGGAAGTCCTCGGCGTTCTCCTGATACAGCTGTGGATTGAAGCGCAGCAGATTTTCATGAAGGTGCGCGACACCGGCCTTTTGGCCGCGCAACTTTAGGCTGACCACCGGACGTTTGAAAGGACGTTTGAAAAAGGATTCAGCTTGTTGATAACACTCTTCGACGCGGGTATTGAGTTGCTCGAGCATGCTTTACGGGTCTCCAGAAAGCCGAGTATGCCGCAAGCGTTGGCCGTTGCGAATCGTTGAGGCGCCCAGCGGTCGTCCCAGGCAGAACCACGCACAGAGGAAGGCCGCCTTGCGGCGGCCTGTGGTGGCAGATCGATTTTGGTTGGAGAGCCTTAATCCTTCAATAATCCTTCAATTGGTATAGACCGGGCCCACGCCCAGCCCCCAGACAATCACCGTGAACGCCATGATTGCCACCAGCACCACCAAACCCACGGCCAGCACCGAACTGGAAAACAGGAAACCTTCGTCCTGAGGGATGTTCATGAAGGTCGGCAGCCCTACGTACAACAGGTAGACCGTGTAGCAGATCGCCGCGGTCCCGACGATCATCCCCAGCCACATGTGGGGATAGAGCGCCGCCAGGCCGCCGATGAACAGCGGTGTCGCGGTGTACGTGGCGAACGCGACGCAGCGAGCCAGGCTCGGATTGGCGTCATAGGTGCGAGCCATCCAGTGGATGAACGCTCCCATCACCGCCACGCCGCCCAACATGGCCAGGTAAGACATGATGGTCATCCACAGGGCGCTTTCCTGGGTGAGCATGACCGGTGGACGATTGCCGATGACCCATCCTACCTGCGTGGTACCGATGAACGCCGATACCGCCGGGATGGCCGCCAGGATCAGCGTGTGGGTGAGGTACATGTGGCTGATGCTTTCCTCCTGATCGCCACGGATTTCCTTCCATTCTTGATCAGGGTGGGTAAAGAGCCCCACGACATGATGGATCATAGTCAGTCACTCCTTTGTTATTGCCATCGCCCCCCAACGGAGCGCCTACGGGCCAATTGACCAGGTAAGTAAAGGTCTGTAAGTGTGTGCGACCTTATGCCGCAGTATAGGAAGGAGTGGCCCTCAAGGGGATGGGGCGCTTAGAGCAAATCGCGCTGTAGCGGGGAACGCTAATCGCCGTTAGGTCTGTGCGCAGGGTTGCGCAACCCGACGGGGATAAATCCCCTCGCCATAAAGGCACCTGTCGTCAGCCTTCGCCGACAGCCAGTTTTTTGCGTAAAATGCCGGCCTTTCGTCACACCTCACGGATTTCGCGTCATGGGCACTCTTACGGTCAACCAGAACAAACTGCAAAAGCGCCTGCGCCGCCTGGCCGGTGAGGCGGTCGCCGACTACAACATGATCGAGGACGGCGACAAGGTCATGGTCTGCCTGTCCGGCGGCAAGGACAGCTACACCTTGCTCGACGTGCTGATGCATTTACAGAAGGTTGCACCGATCAAGTTCGACATCGTCGCGGTCAACATGGACCAGAAGCAGCCTGGGTTCCCGGAACATGTGCTGCCGGCCTACCTCGAGTCGCTGGGCGTCGAGTACCACATCGTCGAGAAAGACACCTATTCGGTGGTCAAGGAACTGATTCCCGAAGGCAAGACCACTTGTTCGCTGTGCTCACGCTTGCGCCGCGGAACGCTCTACACGTTCGCCGACGAGATTGGCGCGACCAAAATGGCCCTGGGTCACCACCGCGACGACATCGTCGAGACCTTTTTCCTCAACATGTTCTACAACGGCTCGCTCAAGGCCATGCCACCCAAGCTGCGGGCCGACGATGGGCGCAACGTGGTGATTCGCCCGTTGGCGTATTGCAACGAGAAGGACATCCAGGCCTATTCGGATTTCAAGCAATTCCCGATCATCCCGTGCAACCTGTGCGGCTCCCAGGAAAACCTGCAGCGCCAGGTGGTCAAGGAAATGCTCCAGGAATGGGAGCGCAAGACTCCGGGCCGTACCGAGAGCATTTTCCGCGGGTTGCAGAACGTCATCCCGTCGCAACTGGCGGATCGCAACCTGTTCGACTTCACCAACCTGCGCATCGACGAAAACGCCACGCCGCGGTTCGTCAATGTGGTGAACCTGTAAGGTTGCCAACCGGTTTTATCCACGGCGCTTGCGAGCGCCGTTTCTTTTTCAATACCAGGAGAGGGCATGCGCGATTACAAGTGGCTGCACGAGTATTGTCTGAACCGCTTCGGTTCGGCGGCTGAACTGGAAGCCCACCTGCCTGTACCCAAGACCCCGGCGCAACTGCGCAAGATCAGCGACGACCGCTACCTCTCGACCATGGCCCTGCGGGTGTTTCGCGCCGGGCTCAAGCACAGCCTGGTGGACGCCAAGTGGCCGGCGTTTGAAGAGGTGTTCTTCAAATTTGATCCGGAGAAAGTCGTGCTGATGGGCGCCGAGCACCTGGAGCGGCTGATGCAGGACGCGCGGATCATTCGCCACCTGGGCAAGCTCAAGAGCGTACCGCGCAACGCGCAGTTGATCCTGGACGTGGCCCACGAAAAGGGCAGCTTTGGGGCGCTGGTCGCCGACTGGCCTGTGACTGACATCGTGGGCCTGTGGACTTATCTGAAGAAACACGGCCATCAACTGGGCGGCCTGTCGGCACCGCGTTTCCTGCGGATGATGGGCAAGGACACATTCGTGCCCAGTTATGACGTGGTAGCGGCGCTCAACGCCCAGGACCTCATCGACAAAGCCCCCACGAGCCTTCGGGATCTTGCGACGGTGCAGGCAGCTTTCAATCAGTGGCACGAGGAGAGTGGCGGGCGGCCGATGTCACAGATTTCGATGATGCTGGCTTATACCGTGAATCATTGAGACCGGGTTGCGGCCATCGTCGGATCGCCGCCCGGAGCAAGCTCGCTTTCACAGGGGATTTTCAGCGTTTACAAGTCCACTGTGGGAGCGAGCCCTGCTCGCGAAGGCGGCGTATCAGGCGACGGCGATATCGCCTTCGCCAGCCAACCGCCGGTTCAACTGAAACCGCCAGCGTACGTACAGCAACGCCGAGCAGAACACCGCCACGCTCGCTGCCATTTCCAGCAAGCCGAACACATGCCGGTTCGGATCGTAGGCGGCCAGGGCGCCCTTGATGAAATACAGATTGACCACGAAACACATCCAGGAATGCCCGCGGGCGCTGCCGCTGAGCATGCCCGGCGCGAGGATCAGCAGGGGCACCAATTCGATCAGCAAGATCACCCACGGGCGCGCGCCGTGCAGGTCGGCGATGAGCAAGTAATACGCGCTGAGCAACCCCACCAAGCCGAAAAAGCACAGCAGGCTGACGGCGCGGGCGATGCGTACGCGTGGCTCCAGCCATTGGATGGGCGGCAGGATTTTCGGCTTCTTAGCCACGGCCGTTCTCCAGCAACAGGGCGGTTTTCGCCAGGCGCAATCCCAAGGCGCGGCACAAGGCAACTTCGTGTTCGTTCAAGCCGCTTTTGCCATCGGCGCCAGCATGGTGGCTCGGCCCGTAGGGCGTACCGCCGCCCTGGGTGTCGATCAAGGCCGACTCGCTGTAGGGCAGGCCGGTGATCAGCATGCCGTGATGCAGCAGTGGCAGCATCATCGACAACAAGGTGGTTTCCTGGCCGCCATGCAGGCTCGCGGTGGAGGTAAAAACGCCGGCGGGCTTGCCGACGAGGGCTCCGGTGAGCCAAAGGTTGCTGGTGCCGTCGAGAAAGTATTTCAGCGGCGCGGCCATGTTGCCGAAACGGGTCGGGCTGCCGAGGGCCAGGCCGGCGCAATTTTTCAGGTCATCGAGCGTGGCGTACAGCGGGCCTTGTTCCGGAATGTCCGGCGATACCGCCTCGCACTCGGCGGAGATCGCCGGCACCGTACGCAACCTCGCTTCCAGGCCGGCCTGCTCGACGCCCCGGGCAATCTGCCGGGCCATTTCGTTGGTAGAGCCGCTGCGGCTGTAATACAACACCAGGATGTACGGCGTGCTCACGGCAGGATCTCCAGAATCTTTTCCGGCGGACGGCCGATCACGGCTCTGTCGCCGGCTTCGAGGATCGGCCGTTCCATGAGCTTTGGATGGGCGACGATGGCAGCGATCAGATCGTTCTCGCCCAGGTTCTCGTTGGCCAGGTCCAGCGCCTTGTACTCGTCCTCGCCGGTGCGCAGCAATTGCCGCGCGCTGATGCCAAGCTTGCCCAGCAAGGCCTTGAGCTGCTCGGCGTCGAGCGGGGTTTCCAGATAACGAATGACAGTGGGCGTCAGGCCGCGGGCCTCCAACAGTTCCAGCGCACCGCGGGATTTGGAGCAGCGCGGGTTGTGATAAAGCGTCAGATCAGTCATGAGCAGGTCGCATCTTGCGTAAGGTGGCGGCTATTCTACTGTGCAGCGCGGCGCCTAGCACGTGATGGGCGGCCAGCGTTCACATTTCAGACAAGGATTGGCACATGACAAGGCGATTGGCGGCGGCACTGGCTTTTTTCGGCATTCTATTGCTCGCCGGCTGTGGAAACGATTATGGGGTGGACCAGAACGGCCAGCCGATCGCTTCGAAGCGGTTGGACAAACAATGGGTGGTGCTCAATTACTGGGCCGAATGGTGCGCACCCTGCCGCACTGAAATTCCGGAATTCAACGCGCTCGCCGAGCAGCTCAAGGGTCGAAACGTGGGCGTGTTCGGTGTCAACTTCGATCAGGTACAGGGTGAAGAGCTCAGGAGCGCCAGCGAAAAAATGGGGATTCGCTTCAGCGTATTGGCCCAGGACCCGGCCGAATTCTTCGATATCCCTCGCAGCGAAGGATTGCCGGTGACCTACATCATCGATAACCAGGGCAAGGTGCGTGAGCAATTGCTTGGGGAGCAGACGGCGGCGGCGGTGATGGCGAAGCTGGAGGCGTTGCAGGCGCTGAAATAGCGGGTTCAGTGGCGAGGGAGCAACTTCCTCGCCAGTGCCTGGTCAGGCAAGGCTTCAGCCTTCCTCCAACCACCAGCGCAGCGGCTTGCCCTGGGCGGGCCAGAAACGCATCTGTTCGATGGGGGAAACATCCCAGCGTTCGACTTTCTGTAGCGCCTGCAAGAATCGCGTCTCCTGCTCCATCACTGCCGGGGGGCAGAGTTTGCGGGTGCTGCCGATCTTGCCGAAACTCAGCCGGTCGCCTTCCAGGGTGTAGGGCGCAAACCAATGGTTGCAGCCGGCATTGCCATAGGCCCGGCCATCATCGCCGAGGGTGATGGTCAGGTGGCTGTAGTCCATCAATGGCCGCTCACCGATCCATTCAAGAATATAGCTGCGGTTTTGCTGCAGCTGCACCGGATCGGCGGCGCAACCCATCAGGCCAGCGCCGACCAGCGTGGCCAGGAACAGGCGTTTCATCAAGCGGCTTCCTGGCATTGGGGGCACAGATGCCTCTCGCCGACCGTCTGCCAGCCCAGCTCGGCAATGCGCGCGGTGGCGGCCGGTTTCTGGGCCTTGGTGCCGAGCTTGGCATCGACGGCGAATTCGAAGCTCAGTTCCTTGGTGCAGCGGTCGCAATTGACCTGCCAGGTGTGGATCGCCAGTTCGCCGAATACCGGGCCGGTAGTCATGGCGGTCCACTGGCCCATTGGCTTGAGCAGATGGCGAACGGTGTCCACGGTCAGGCGCATGGACAGGTCCTTGCTGCCCTTGAGGGTCACGAGCAATACGTCGTTGGCCTGGATCGAACCGCCATTGCCAGTGACCTGGTAACGGCCTGGCGCCAGGGCGCGGACCTCGGTCAAGGTGTGCTGCGGGTTCATCAGGGTGTAGCGAAAATCGTGTTCGGCCATGGGTCCTCCAAATAGGCGCGACATGCTAGCACGGGGCATGGCTGGGGCATGGACTCGATGAAAGGTTGGCCGACGAAACTCCATTCACTGTGGGAGCGAGTCAGCTATCTATCAGGTTCTGCGGCGCGCCGGCGGCCCAGGCTGCGATGTTATCCAGTGTGGCCGTGGCGATGGCGGCCAACGCTTCGTGGGTCAGGCACTGATGCGTGCCTCGCTGGCCAGGCGATTGATGGCCAGCTCCAGGTCTTCCAGGGCCGCCGCGGCCTTCGGATCCTTCTGCTTGAGCAGGGTTTCGCTGCGCTGGCAGGCCGCGCGCAGTTGCGGTACGCCGCAGTAGCGCGTGGCACCGTGCAGGCGGTGGACCCGCTCGATCAGGGCATTGTGATCGTTGGCTTCGCTGGCCTGGCGAATCGCTTCCCGGTCGGCTTCGAGGGATGCCAGCAGCATCGCCAGCATATCCGCCGCCAAGTCGGCCTTGCCGGCGGCCAGGCGCAGGCCTTCTTCATGATCGAGCACCAGCAACTCACCGCTGCGATGGGCGTCCGCGCCCCGGTCCGGCACCTGGTTGCGCAAGGCCAGGCCGGTCCATTTGAGCACGACCTGGGCCAGCTGCCGCTCGCTGATGGGCTTGGTCAGGTAGTCATCCATGCCGCTTTGCAGCAGGGCGCGTTTTTCGTTGGCCATGGCGTGGGCAGTGAGGGCGACGATCGGCAGCGGTGTGCAATGCCGCTCACTTTCCCATTGGCGGATCGCCTCGGTGCTCTGGCGACCGTCCATGCCGGGCATCTGCACATCCATCAGGACCAGGTCGAAGGTTTCCTGTTGCACCGCCTCGACCGCGGCGTACCCGCTTTCCACCGCCAGCACCCGGGCGCCCAGGTCCTCGAGCAGGGTTTGCACCAACAGCAGGTTCGCCGGGTTGTCGTCCACGCACAGCACTTTTGGCGCTCGGCTGGCCACCGGTTCATTGGGTTCGTTGCGCGTTGGGCGGGGGTTGGCCAGGTCGGAAAGCGACCGCCGCAACTTGCGCGTGCAGGCCGGCTTGGCCTGCAATTGGCTGTGGGGGTTCGGGACGGAGAGGTGGTACAGCGTTTGTTCGGTGGTAGGGCACAGCACGAGGACTTTGCAGCCCAGGTGTTCCAAGTCCCAGATGTGCTGGTTCAAGCGCTCGGGTGGCATGTCGT
Source organism: Pseudomonas sp. E102 (assembly GCF_052660185.1). Lineage (NCBI taxonomy): Bacteria > Pseudomonadati > Pseudomonadota > Gammaproteobacteria > Pseudomonadales > Pseudomonadaceae > Pseudomonas > Pseudomonas sp. E102. Next base: position 3,436,922 of record NZ_CP084025.1, on the reverse strand, counting down.
TGCTGGTGATGCCGAGCACCGCCAGGTCGATGGCCTGTTCGGTCTGGTGAGCAACCGTGACCCCGTTGGTCAGGTTCTCCAGCGTGTTGAACGGCGTGACCTGCAAGCCACAGTCTTCGAGCTGGTGCTGCAAAGCCTGGCGCGCCAACTCGTGATTTTCCAGGACGGCCACCCGCCGGCCCAGCAACGGCGGGCCGGGGAGATCCTCGGCGTCGTCGCGGGTCTTGGGCAGGCGCAGGCTGATCCAGAACTCCGAGCCTTCGCCTGGCGTGCTGTCCACGCCGATCTCGCCGCCCATCTGTTCCACCAGCCGCTTGGAAATCACCAGGCCCAGCCCGGTGCCGCCGGGTTGCCGGGACAAGGAGTTGTCGGCCTGGCTGAACGCCTGGAACAACGCGCGAACGTCCTGGCTGGACAGGCCGATACCGGTGTCCTGGATGCTGATGCGCAGCTGCACGCTGTCTTCGTGCTCGTCTTCGAGCATCGCGCGGGCGACGATGGTGCCTTCCCGGGTGAACTTGATGGCGTTGCTCACCAGGTTGGTGAGGATCTGCTTGAGACGCAGCGGGTCGCCCACCAGCGACAGCGGCGTGTCCCGGTAGACCAGGCTCACCAATTCCAATTGCTTGGCATGGGCGGCGGGGGCGAGGATGGTCAGGGTGTCCTGCAACAGGTCCCGCAAGTTGAACGGGATGCTGTCGAGCACCAGCTTGCCGGCCTCGATCTTCGAGAAGTCGAGGATTTCGTTGATGATGCCCAGCAGGCTGTCGGCGGATTTTTCGATGGTGCCCAGGTAGTCGAGCTGGCGCGGGGTCAGTTCGCTTTTTTGCAATAGATGGGTGAAACCCAGGATGCCGTTGAGCGGCGTGCGGATCTCATGGCTCATGTTCGCCAGGAACTCGGATTTGATCCGGCTCGCTTCCAGGGCTTCCTTGCGGGCCAGGTCCAGCTCGATGTTCTGGATCTCGATGGTTTCCAGGTTCTGGCGCACGTCTTCGGTGGCCTGGTCGATGCTGTGTTGCAATTCCTCCTGGGCGTTCTGCAAGGTCCCGGCCATGCGATTGATGCCCGACGCCAATTCATCCAGCTCTTGACTGCCCAGCGGTGGCAGGCGGGTTTCCAGGTGCCCATCCTTGAGCTGCGCCACGGCCTGCTTGATCTGGCTCAGCGGACGGTTGATGGTGCGGCCCATGCGCAAGGCCAATAGCCCGGTGCATCCCAGCCCGGCGGCGATCAGGAGCAGGCTGGCGAACAGGCTGCGGTAACCGCGCAGCAACATGCCGCTGTGGGACAACTCCAGCTCGACCCAGCCCAGCAGGCGGTCGGCCTCTTCGGGGATCAGTTCGCCGGCCAGGTTGCGGTGCTTGCCGAACACCGGCAGCAGGTAGCGGGTGGCGTCGTTGCCGGTGCGTTGCAGCAGTTGACTGCTGTTGCCTTCCGGTGCCCGGTTGAGCATGGTCGGGCCGGCGTGGGCCAGCGGAGCGCGGTCGGGGGCCAGGAAGGTCACGGCCCGGACATCGGCTTGCTCGAGGGACTGGGTGGCGATGCGCTCCAGCAGTTCGGTGTCTTGGCGGCTAAGGGCGGGGGCGACCAGCGGCGCCAGCTGTTCGGCGATCATTTCGCCCCTTTGCAGCAGTTGGGCGTGCAGGTCCGATTGCTGCATCCAGGTGAAATAGCCGCCCAGAACCAGCGCCATCAGGCTGGTTGGCAACAGGGTCAGCAACAGCACGCGGCCTTTGATTCCCAGTTTCTTGAGCACACCTTGTCTCCTGCATCCAGCGGTCTGATTGAGCTTTGCGCGCATCCGGCACGCAACACCTGCGCAGTGTAGCGATTTGCAGGCGAGCCTTCTCCGTAAAATTCATGTCGCCGTGCATCCGCGTCGCTGCCAGGATTGAGCGGGGCGATACGCGGCGGTTGCCTGTAGGGAAGCGATCTTGAATAATTGCTCAACTGAGAATTACTTGCAGAAACTGATGAGCCCCCACGCCACCGTGCCGCCCCGTATCCTTTCCATAGAAGACGACCCCGTACTGGGTGCTTATGTTCATGAGCATCTGGGCCGCAGCGGGTTCGACGTCACTTGGTGCCAGAACGGCCAGGAAGGCCTGGAAATCGCCTGCCGGCAGGCTTTTGACGTCGTGTTGATGGACATCCTGCTGCCCGGCCTGGACGGTCTCGCGGTGTTGACGCATTTGCGCAAGCGCCAGGCGACGCCGGTGTTGCTGATGTCCGCGCTGGGCGCCGAAGCGGATCGCATCAGTGGCTTTCGCCTTGGTGCTGACGACTACTTGCCCAAGCCCTTCAGCATGGTGGAGCTACGGGTGCGCATCGAGGCCATCCTGCGGCGAGTCGCGCTGGACCGACGTCCGGCCCAGGTGGCGATCCTGCGCCAGAGCCAGGATCTGGGTTTCGACGAAGAGCGCAGCGATGTGCAGGTCCAGGGACAATGGGCGGGGTTGACGCGCAGCGAATATCGCTTGCTGGACGTGCTGCACCGCAGCGGCGAAGAAGTGTTGAGCAAGGCCTTCCTGTACCAGCACGTGTTACAGCGCGGTTACGCCCCCCACGATCGCAGCCTGGACATGCATGTCAGCCAGATACGCCGCAAGCTCAAGGCCATCGGCTATACCCAGCGCGAATTGCGCACGGTGTGGGGCAAAGGCTATGTCTTGAGTGTTGTCGATGAAATGGTCTGACCTGCCCGGCAGGCACTCGCTGTTCTGGAAGCTGGCATGCCTGCTGGTAGCGTTCTGCTTGCTGATGATCTGGCTGAGCTGGTCCTGGGGGCGCTACATGGAAGTGCGCAATCAGTTCCTTTCGGACGAAGCCCGCGGCACCCTCACGCGTTACGCCGCCGAAGCTGAGCAGGCGTGGCTGACCGATGGAAGCGCGGGCGTCGATCAATGGGTCTACGCTATGCAATATCGTGAAGCGAGCTGGGTAGGGGTGATTGGCGGTGACTTGCAGTCACTGAGCGAACACCCGCTCACGGACAGGGAAATCGAGCGCCTCACCTTTCTGCGCGGCCTCGATTGGCCCATCCACAAAAAGGGACGGCCGTGGTTGCGGGTGCCTTTCCCAGAGAATCCGTCCATCGGCAGCTTGGTGATCGAACTGCCCGAGCGTTTCCTGCCGGGACGTTATCGAGTGTTCTGGCGCGTGATCACCAACGGTGTCATTCCTGGGCTGTTTACCCTGCTGCTGTGTGTCGGGCTGTATCGCTTGCTGGTGGTGCCGCTCAATCAGCTGCGCGAACAGGCCAATGCCTGGCGCGCCGATCAGTTGAACGTGCGCCTGCCTGCCCGTACCACCGATCGAGCCGACGAACTGGGCGAACTGGGCCGCGCTTTCGATCAAATGTCCGAACGCCTGCAATCCACCGTCGCCCTGCAACAGCAACTGCTGCGAGACCTGTCCCATGAATTGCGCACGCCCTTGAGTCGCTTGCAGGTGGCGGGCGACAGTGAGCAGGACCTGATTCGCCTGCGCGAGCGCGTCGCCCGGGAAGTCGACTGCATGCAGGGGCTGGTCGAAGACACCTTGCAACTGGCCTGGCTCGATACCGACCGGGCGCCGTTGCCCGCCGAGGCGATCCAGGTCCAGGCGCTGTGGGAAATGCTCACCGAAAACGCCTGCTACGAAACCGGCTGGCCGGCGAGCCAGTTGCAATGCGCCGTCGACGCCAGCTGCTGGGTGCAAGGCAACCTCAATACTTTGGCTCAGGCCTTGGAAAACATCCTGCGTAACGCTATTCGCCATTCACCGCCCGGCGGCATTGTGCGCCTGGATGGTCGGCGTGAGGATGGGTTCTGGTTGCTGTGGCTGGAAGATGAAGGCGGCGGCGTGGCCGAGCAGGATCTCAACCGCATCTTCGATCCGTTCATCCGCCTGGATGGCTCCCGGCCAGGGAACGGCGGGTTTGGATTGGGGTTGAGCATCGCTCGCAACGCGGTGGAGCGCCAAGGCGGGCGGGTGTGGGCGCACAATGGCGTGAAAGGGTTGCGCTTGAATCTGCGGCTGCTGGCCGTTGAGCCGCACACCGCCGACGTGGCGAGAGAGCTTGTTCCCGCTGGGGCGCGAAGTGGCCCCTTACAAACGGCTTGAAATACCGCGAAGTCCCGATTGGGGCGGCTTTGCCACTCAGCGGGAGCAAGCTCCCTCGCCACGGGACTGCACCGATTCCTAAAGGCTTATTCCCATAAGCCATAACCCCCTCACTTTGCGTGATATGGCCTCGCCCGGTTTGCCGGTATGATAGGCGCCCCCGCAGCCCGGATTGCGAATACGCCATGACTTTGCAGTACCCAACCATCGCCGATTGCGTCGGCAACACTCCGCTGGTTCGCCTGCAGCGCCTGCCTGGCGCGACCAGCAATACGCTTTTGCTCAAGCTCGAAGGGAATAACCCGGCGGGTTCGGTCAAGGACCGACCGGCGCTGTCGATGATCACCCGCGGCGAATTGCGGGGCCAGATCCAGCCCGGCGATACGCTGATCGAGGCGACGTCCGGCAATACCGGCATCGCCCTGGCGATGGCGGCGGCGATCAAGGGCTACAAGATGATCCTGATCATGCCCGACAATTCCAGCGCCGAGCGTAAGGCCGCGATGACAGCCTATGGCGCCGAATTGATCCTGGTAACCCAGGAAGAAGGCATGGAGGGCGCCCGGGACTTGGCCGAACGCATGCAGGCCGAGGGGCGTGGCAAAGTGTTGGATCAGTTCGCCAACGGCGACAATCCGGAAGCCCACTACACCACCACCGGCCCTGAGATCTGGCGCCAGACCGACGGCACGATCACCCATTTCGTCAGCTCGATGGGCACCACCGGCACCATCATGGGCACGTCGCGCTATTTGAAAGAACAGAACCCGAACGTGCAGATCGTTGGCCTGCAACCAATGGAAGGCTCGGCCATCCCCGGCATCCGCCGCTGGCCCGAAGAGTATCTGCCGAAGATCTACCAGGCCGACCGCGTGGACCGCATCATCGACATGGCCCAGAGCGAAGCCGAGGACGTGACCCGGCGCCTGGCGCGGGAAGAAGGCATCTTCTGCGGCGTGTCTTCGGGCGGTGCCGTGGCGGGCATGCTGCGCCTGTCCCGGGAAGTTGAGAATGCGGTGATCGTCGCGATCATCTGCGACCGTGGCGACCGTTACCTGTCGACCGGCATTTTCGACGCGCCCAACTGATGGCCAAGCAAGAAAGAGGCTTGCGCTTCCAGCCCAGCGGCGGAAGCCGGGCCCCGCAAGTGCCCACCGGTAAAAAGCAGCGCTTGACCATCGAACGCCTGGCCAACGATGGCCGGGGCATTGCGTTTGTCGACGGGCGCACCTGGTTTGTCATCGGCGCCCTGGCCGGTGAAGAAGTCGAGGCGCGGGTGCTCGGTGCCCACGGCAAGGTGGTCGAGGCCCGCACTGAACGAGTGTTTTCGCCCAGCGAGCTGCGTCGTGCCGCGCCGTGTGTCCATGCCGGTCGCTGCGGTGGATGCAGCGTGCAGCATCTGCCCCACAACGAACAACTCGCCCTTAAACAGCGCATGCTCGCCGAGCAGCTGTCACGGGTGGCGGGCGTTGAGCCGCAAGAATGGGCCGAGCCCTTGAGCGGGCCGGAGTTTGGCTACCGGCGTCGAGCCCGGGTGGCAGTGCGTTGGGATCAGAAAGCGAAGAAGCTCGAAGTGGGTTTGCGTGCCGTCGGCAGCCAGGACATTGTCGCCATCGACCAATGTCCGGTGCTGGTACAGCCCTTGCAACCGATCATGAGCCGCTTGCCCCAGATGCTTCGTCGCCTGGGCAAGCCCCAGGCGCTGGGCCATGTGGAATTGTTCGCCGGCTCGTCCCTCGCGCTGCTGTTGCGGCATATGGCGCCACTGTCGGAAGCCGACCTGACGATCCTCAAGGATTTTTGTGCGTTCCACGAAGCCCAACTGTGGCTGCATGGCGAAGGCGAGCCGCAACCGGTCGATCCGGGACGCTCCCTGGGCTATCGCCTGGAAACCTGGGACCTGGACCTGGCTTACCGGCCAGGGGACTTCATCCAGGTAAACGCCGCCGTCAACGAAGCGATGGTCGCCCAGGCCTTGCAATGGCTAGCGCCTCGCTCCGAAGAGCGGGTGCTGGACCTGTTCTGCGGCCTGGGCAACTTTGCCTTGCCACTGGCCAAAAGCGTGCGCGAGGTGGTGGCGGTGGAAGGCGTGCAAACCATGGTCGACCGTGCCGCGGCCAACGCCGTCAGCAACAATTTGCATAACACTGCTTTTTTTCAGGCCGATTTATCCCAGCCGTTGGCGGGTGCCGAATGGATCGGCGAAGGCTTTTCTGCGGTACTCTTGGACCCACCCCGTGACGGTGCTTTCGAGGTGGTGCGCAAGCTGGCATCCCTGGGTGCCAGACGGTTGGTTTATGTATCGTGCAACCCGGCAACTTTGGCGCGGGACACGGTCGAATTGATCAAGCAGGGCTACCGGTTAAAACGTGCCGGGATTCTCGATATGTTTCCTCAGACGGCGCATGTCGAGGCCATGGCGTTATTTGAAGCGAGCCAGGATGGCTTGTCCGACTGACCCGTTCGTGCACTCCGCCACGGCCCTGGGCGGAAACACGGGCAACGAAGGTCAGCGATGTTGACGCATTGAATCTGCGTCGTAGGGAAGGTAAGTAAAGATGGTACAGGTGAGAGCACACCAGCCGATCAACACTGACGGCAGTATCAATCTCGAGGCTTGGCTCGATCACGCGGTCAGTATCGACACGGCACTGGATCGCGAAGCCTTGAAGGCCGCTTGCGAGTTCGCTCGCGAGGCGGAGCAGCAACACAATGCGGCGAAGAACCTGTGGTCCGAAGGCACCTCGAGTTTCCAGACGGGCCTGGAGATCGCCGAGATCCTCGCCGACCTCAAGCTGGACCAGGATTCGCTGGTCGCCGCGGTGCTGTACCGCGGCGTGCGCGAAGGGCAGATCCAACTGCCGGTCGTCAGCCAGCGCTTCGGCACCGTGGTCGCCAAGCTGATCGACGGTGTGCTGCGCATGGCGGCAATCAGCGCCAGCCTCAGCCCGCGGCAGTCCATGGTGCTGGGCACCCAGGGCCAGGTGGAAAACCTGCGCAAGATGCTCGTTGCCATGGTCGACGACGTGCGTGTCGCGCTGATCAAGCTCGCCGAGCGCACCTGCGCGATCCGCGCCGTGAAATCCGCCGACGACGAGAAGCGCAATCGCGTTGCCCGGGAAGTATTCGACATCTACGCGCCGCTGGCTCATCGACTGGGTATCGGTCACATCAAGTGGGAGCTGGAGGATTTGTCCTTCCGCTACCTGGAGCCCGACCAGTACAAGCAGATCGCCAAGTTGCTGCACGAGCGACGCCTGGATCGCGAACGCTTCATCACCGACGTCATGACCCAGTTGCGCGAAGAGCTGCAGGCCACCGGCGTGGAAGCCGATATCAGCGGCCGGGCCAAGCATATCTATTCCATCTGGCGAAAAATGCAGCGCAAGGGCCTGGAATTCAGCCAGATCTACGACGTTCGCGCCGTTCGCGTGCTGGTCCCTGAAATGCGTGACTGCTACACCGCGCTGGGTATCGTCCACACGTTGTGGCGGCACATTCCGAAGGAATTCGACGACTACATCGCCAACCCCAAGGAAAACGGCTACCGCTCGTTGCACACCGCCGTGATCGGCCCGGAGGGCAAGGTGCTGGAAGTGCAGATCCGCACCCACGCCATGCACGAGGAAGCAGAGCTGGGGGTCTGTGCCCACTGGAAATACAAGGGTACCGACGTCAAGTCCGGCTCCAACCATTACGAAGAAAAAATCTCCTGGCTGCGCCAAGTGCTGGAATGGCACGAGGAACTGGGCGACATCGGCGGCCTCGCCGAGCAATTGCGGGTCGATATCGAACCGGACCGGGTCTACATCTTCACGCCTGACGGCCATGCCATCGACTTGCCCAAAGGCGCGACGCCGCTGGATTTCGCCTACCGGGTGCACACCGAGATCGGCCACAACTGCCGTGGCGCCAAGATCAACGGGCGGATCGTGCCGCTCAACTACAGCCTGCAAACCGGTGAGCAGGTCGAGATCATTACCAGCAAGCACGGCACGCCGAGCCGCGACTGGTTGAACCCGAACCTGGGCTACATCACCACCTCGCGGGCACGGGCGAAAATCGTCCATTGGTTCAAGTTGCAAGCCCGCGACCAGAACGTCGCTGCCGGCAAGACCTTGCTCGAGCGCGAGCTGAGTCGCCTGGGCCTGCCGCAGGTGGACTTCGACAAGCTGGCCGAAAAGGCCAACATGAAGACCGCCGAGGACATGTTCGCCGCCCTTGGTGCCGGCGACCTGCGCCTTGCGCAACTGGTCAACCTGGCCCAGCAGCTGGTGGAGCCGGAGCGGGGCAACGAGCAACTGGAGCTGATTCCGCGCAAGGCCACCGGCTACAAGCCGGGCAAACGCGGCGACATCCAGATCCAGGGCGTGGGCAACCTGATGACCCAGATGGCCGGTTGCTGCCAGCCGCTGCCGGGGGATGCGATCGTCGGCTACATCACCCAGGGTCGCGGCGTGAGTATCCACCGCCAGGACTGTGCGTCAGTGTTGCAATTGGCGGGTCGCGAACCGGAACGGATCATCCAGGTCAGCTGGGGCCCGGTGCCGGTGCTCACTTATCCAGTGGACATCGTCATCCGCGCCTACGACCGTTCCGGCTTGCTGCGTGACGTGTCCCAGGTATTGCTCAACGAACGCATCAACGTGCTCGCGGTGAATACCCGCTCGAACAAGGAAGACAACACCGCGCTGATGTCCCTGACCATCGAGATTCCGGGGTTGGACGCGTTGGGGCGGTTGCTGGGGCGGATTTCCCAGTTGCCGAACATCATCGAGACCCGGCGTAATCGGACGCCGGGCTGATCGCTGGTTGTCTTGGTTGATGTGGGAGCTCGCTCCCACATGTTTTTTTGTGACGGGACGGATTGATGTACAGCCTCGAAGACCTGCTCCACCTGATGAACCGGCTGCGGGACCCGCAGTACGGGTGCCCCTGGGACATCAAGCAAACATACGCCACCATCGTTCCCCATACCCTGGAAGAAGCGTATGAAGTGGCTGACGCGATCGAGCGTGGCGATCTTGATCATTTGCAGGGTGAGTTGGGCGACCTGCTGTTCCAAGTGGTGTATTACAGCCAGTTGGCCCGGGAGGAGAACCGTTTCGAATTCGCCGGCGTGGTCGACAGCATCACCCGCAAGCTGATCCGTCGCCATCCCCACGTGTTTCCCACCGGTGAGTTGTATGCGCCCGTGGATATTCCGCGCCTGAGCGAAGAGCAGGTGAAGCAGCGCTGGGAGGAAATCAAGGCACAGGAGCGAGCTGAAAAGACGTCGGCGCCCGAGCAATTGTCGCTGCTCGACGATGTGCCAGCGGCGCTGCCGGCCTTGTCCCGTTCGGCAAAGTTGCAGAAGCGTGCCGCACAGGTGGGGTTCGACTGGCCGGGGCCGTTGCCGGTACTGGACAAGGTTCGCGAGGAGCTGGACGAAGTGCTCGAAGCCATGGCGGACAATGATCCGGCTGCCATCAATGACGAGGTGGGTGACCTGTTGTTCAGCGTGGTCAACCTGGCGCGACACCTCAAGGTCGATCCCGAGACTGCCCTGCGTGGCGCCAACGCAAAGTTCGAGCGACGGTTCCGATTTATCGAACAGGCATTGCGCGACACCCGTCGTCCCATGGAAAATTGCACCCTCGAAGAGTTGGACGCCTTGTGGGGCGAAGCCAAACGTCAGGAAAAGAATTTGCCCAGCTGTGGCTGAGGCCGTTGCCTAAGTGAGTAAGCACCATGAGCCTTTCCCTTCGCGACCAGTTGCTCAAAGCAGGGCTGGTCAACCAAAAGCAGGCCAAGCAGGTCGGCAAAGAGAAACAGAAACAGCAGCGCCTGGCCCACAAAGGCCAGGTCGAACTGGATGATTCCCAGCAGCGGGCGGCTCAGGAAGCCATGGCCGAAAAGGTCAAGCGCGACCAGGAGCTCAACCGTCAGCAGCAGGAAAAGGCCGAGCAGAAAGCCCGTGCGGCGCAGATCAAGCAATTGATTGAAGTCTCGCGCCTGCCAAAGCTGACCACTGACGACTACTACAACTTTGTCGATGACAAGAAGGTCAAGCGCATCTCGGTCAACGCGCTGATGCGCAACAAGCTGAGCAGCGGCTCCCTGGCGATCGTCCACCACGCCGGCGGCTATGAAGTGATCCCGCGTGAAGCGGCGCTTAAAATCCAGGAGCGCGATCCCAAGCGCATCGTCCAGCTCAACACCCAGACTGAAGAAGTCGATGCCGATGATCCGTACGCGGCTTATCAGATTCCTGATGATTTGATGTGGTAAGCGGGACGCGATTCCATTGAGCTGAAACACAAAACCTGTGGGAGCGAGCTTGCTCGCGATAGCGGTATATCAGTGACAGAGACATTGACTGATACAACGCTATCGCGAGCGAGCTCGCTCCCACAGGTGTTTTGTGTGGTTCAGGATTGCGCGGTCTCACGCAAGCGCTGCAGTTCCTCTCGCTCCAGCTCGGCCTTATAGCTGTGTGCGTCCGTTTCGGAGTGGAACATCCCCACCAGCAAATCCTGTTGATGCACATCCCAGATCCGGATGCCGGCGGCAATGCCTTCGTGGGACATGTGGGCGTCGTCGCGTTCAGTTACTTTCACAGTCATCTTGCAAGCTCCAATCTCTGTTATCTGCAGCAAGGCGTGTGCAGGGTTTTGTTATAGATTTTGATAGCGTGCTAGGTAAATCCCTCGGTTCGTTAAGAAGTTTTCATGGAAAGTCCAACGATCCTGGAGGCCAGGCGGTGCGCGGCATTCGGTCGCAGGTGGTTTTTCATGAAGAAGTTTTCATGTCGTCAAGCAGGCTCGCTCCCACAGGGGTAGGTGGTGGGCTTGGAATAGCGAACAAAAAAAAGCCCCGCGTATGCGGGGCTTCGTGTTGTTGATGTGGATCAGCTGCCTTTAACAGCCTTGCCGTTGACCGTGCCGTCCTGGAGCATGATGTTGTACTCCTTGCCGTCAGTCTCGACCTGTTGCAGGCGTACCAGCAGGTAGTCCCAGTCCTTGGCGAACCAAAGCACGGTGATGCGCTTGCTCTGTGTCGGGTCGCGCACGCGCTCGACCTTGATCGCGTCGATCTGGCCGGCCTTGGTGTCGACTTTCTCCGAGCCCAGCACGCGGAAGTCATAGGTATCGACTTCGCCATCATCAACGACCTGGTAGCTCATGCTTTTCTTGCCGGCCGCGACGTCATGCTGAAGGGCGAGCTGATAAGTGGATTTGTCGACCATGCCCCGGTTCAGCGGGATCTTGACCGCGTCACCGCGATCGGTGCCGGTGACCATCTTGGTGTTCCAGTCGAAGTCCAGATCAGCCTTCTTTGCCTTGCCCAGACCACCGCGCTCGAAGTGGTAGGACTGTGGCAGGAGAGTGTCCTTGTCCAGGGTCAGGGTGCTTTCTTCGGTCAGGCTGGCGATCATCATCGAAGCCTTGAAGCTCAGCTTCCAGATGCCGTTGGCCTCTTTGGTCAGGCTGCGTTCGGCGGTGCCGCTCATGGGCAACTGCTTCCAGTCGGCGGTGTAGCTGGCGGAGAACGGTTGAAGGTCTGCCGCTTGTGCCAGGGGCAGGGCAAGCAGAGCGCAAGCGAAGAGCAGGGCGCGACGCATAAAATCTCCTAGTATCGAATCAAATGGCCGCTGGCGGCGAGCAACTGGCCGTCCAGTGAGGCTCCCCGATCGTCGAGGGCCAGCCGGCCTTCGGCAAACCAACGCACGGCCATCGGGTAGATCTGGTGCTCGCGGGCATGGACCCGTTGCGCCAGGCTTTGCGGCGTGTCGTGCAACTCTACCGGTATTACTGCCTGTACGACCAGTGGTCCGCCATCGAGTTCCTCGGTGACGAAGTGCACCGAGCAGCCATGCTCCGTGTCTCCGGCCTCCAGCGCCCGCTGGTGAGTGTGTAACCCTTTGTATTTGGGCAGCAGCGAAGGATGGATATTGAACAGGCGGCCTTGGTAATGACGCACGAAGCCGGCGCTGAGGATGCGCATGAAACCGGCCAATACCACCAGTTGCGGATTGAAGGCGTCGATCTGTTCGATCAACGCGGCATCGAAGGCTTCGCGGCCTTCGTATGCCTTGTGATCCAGGACGCGGGTGTCGATCCCTGCGTCCGTGGCACGTTGCAGGCCGTAGGCATCTGCGCGGTTGGAAATCACCGCGCGAATACGGACCGGGCTGTCGCCGGTCCGCGTGCTGTCGATCAGGGCCTGCAAGTTACTGCCGGTGCCGGACAGCAGCACCACCACGTCACAGGTTGCGGACATCAGTGTGCCTTAAGGTTTTGCAGCTCGACTTGCGCAGCGCCTTCGGCCGCGGTGGCGATCTGGCCGATGACCCAAGGCTGTTCGCCTGCGTCACGCAGCACGTTCAGGGCAGTCTCGACGTGCTCCTGGGCCACGCAGATGACCATGCCCACGCCGCAGTTCAACACGCGGTGCATTTCGGTTTCGTCGACGTTGCCTTTTTCCTGCAGCCAGTCGAATACGGCCGGGCGGGTCCAGCTCGCCACGTCGACCACGGCCTGGGCGCCTTTTGGCAGCACGCGCGGGATGTTGTCCAACAGGCCACCACCGGTGATGTGGGCCATGGCCTTGACGGCGCCGGTGTCCTTGATCAGCTTGAGCAGCGGCTTGACGTAGATGCGGGTGGGGGCCATCAGCAGGTCGGCCAGCGGCTTGCCGTCGAGCTGGGTGTTCTCGATGTCCGCGCCCGAGACTTCGATGATCTTGCGGATCAGCGAGTAGCCGTTGGAGTGCGGGCCGGAAGAAGGCAAGGCAAGCAGGGCATCGCCGGCGGCAACTTTCGAGCCGTCGATGATTTCGGCTTTTTCCACGACGCCTACGCAGAAACCGGCCAGGTCGTAGTCTTCGCCTTCATACATGCCAGGCATTTCAGCGGTTTCGCCGCCCACCAGGGAGCAGCCGGACAGCTCACAGCCGGCGCCGATGCCGGTCACGACCTGGGCAGCGGTGTCGACGTTCAGTTTGCCGGTGGCGTAGTAGTCGAGGAAAAACAGCGGCTCGGCGCCGCAGACCACCAGGTCGTTCACGCACATGGCCACCAGGTCGATGCCGATGCTGTCGTGCTTGTTCAGGTTCAGGGCCAGGCGCAACTTGGTGCCGACGCCGTCGGTGCCCGAGACCAGTACCGGTTGCTTGTAGCCGGCCGGGATCTCGCAGAGGGCGCCGAAACCGCCCAGGCCGCCCATGACTTCCGGGCGCGCAGTGCGCTTGGCGACGCTCTTGATGCGTTCGACCAATGCTTCACCGGCGTCGATGTCCACACCGGCGTCCTTGTAGCTCAGGGAAGGTTGCTTGCTCATGATCCAGGCCTTTAAAGGGGGGAATTCTGGGTAACGACCGATCGCCGGGGCCCTTGGATAACCGATGTACGATTATTCCGGATGCCCAGCCATTGCCGGTCTGCGAAGGCGCGCGATTTTATCAGGCTTGTGGGGCAGCGGCCATCCTCGCGCCGACGGGCAGGGTCATATCCGCCAAAAAAACCGATATTTCTTCTGTTGGTACTGCACGGCGCGTCTGTATAAGGTGTAGCGGTAAGCGACTGTGGTTGTGACAGTGTCGAAACTTGCCTCGGGCGGCTGAATGTTTTGCCGGGCGCCGTGTCACAGCCATGCTCAGTCTTCTCCACACGGCCGGTGCCAGCCGTTTTGTCCGGGAATTTTCCATGCGTCTGTTCAAACTCTTGTCTGTTGGCTGCCTGTCGCTGATCAGCCTGGCGAGCCATGCCGAAACCCTCAACAACCTTTATCAGGTACGTGAACCGGTCAGCAGCCAGGCACCGGACGAGCGTAACCAGGCAACCTTGCGAGCGCTGGATACCCTGGTGCTGCGCCTGACCGGCGACACCAAGGCCGCGCAGAACCCTGGCCTGGCGGCGATCCGCAAGGACCCGCAACAAATCATTCTTCAATATGGCTACGACGCCGGCCCGCCGGAAAGTCTGCAGGTGGATTTCGATCCCGCCAGCACCGACCGGGCGTTGCGTTCGGCGGGGTTGTCGCTGTGGGGCGCGAATCGCCCCTCGATCCTGGGCTGGTGGCTCAACGACTCGGTAGAAGGTTCCAGCCTGGTGGGGGATGGACAGGCCAGCGCCACGCCGTTGCGCCGCGCTGCCCAGCACCGGGGCTTGCCGCTGCACCTGCCGCTGGCGGACTTGAGCGAGCAGATTGTCGCCACTGCGCCGAACCTTGAAGGCAACGACCCGGCGCCGTTGCGCGAGGTGTCGGAGCGTTATGGTTCCGACGCGTTGCTGGCGGTCCACGCCAAGGAAGAGGGTGGGCAGTGGCAAGCGACGTGGCGCCTGTGGCTGGGCGACCAGCGCGAGCAGGGCAGTGCCCAGGGCGGCGATCCTGCCGCACTGGCCGACGCCGTGATGTTGGCGGTGAGCCAGCGCCTGGCGCCGCGCTTCGTGGCCAAGCCGGGGGTGGCGACGGAACAATTGCTCGAAGTGCAGGGCATGAACCTCGAACGTTACGCGGCGCTAGGGCGGTTGCTCGAACCGTTCGGTGGGCAGTTGCAGCGGGTCGAAGGCGACGTGATCGTCTACAAGGTCAATGGCAGCGCCGAGCAGTTGAAGGCACAACTGGCCTTGGCGAAACTCCAGGAAGTACCCGCCGGTGAGGTTGTCGCGCCGCCGCCCGTGGCTCAGCCTGCTGCCGATGGAACAATCTCGCCCGCGCAGCCAACACCGGCGCCGACCCCGAACCTGCGGTTTCGCTGGTAGGATTTCTTCCTTTATAGAGTCAGGAGTGGTTCATGGGCGATACGCGGCGTTGGTTCTGGTTGGGTGGGGTCGCCCTGCTGATTGCGTTTATCTACTTGCTGCACCCGATTCTCACGCCGTTCCTGGTTGCGCTGCTGTTGGCCTATCTATTCGATCCGGTGGTGGATCGCCTGGAAAAACTCGGCTTGTCCAGGACGTGGGGCGTGGTGGCGGTGTTCGCGCTGTTCACCTTGATCGTCAGTGCCCTGTTGCTGGTATTGATCCCCATGCTCGCCAAGCAACTGTTGCGCCTGTATGAGCTGGCGCCGCAGATGCTTGATTGGCTGCAACACACCGCGGTGCCTTGGGTGCAGTCGAAACTGGGGCTGGCCGATGGCTTCTGGAAGTTCGACAAGGTCAAGGCGGCCATCAGCGAACATATGGGACAGACCACCGACATCGTCGGCGTGGTGTTGAGCCAGGCCACGGCTTCGAGCCTGGCGTTGATCGGCTGGCTGGCGAATCTGGTGCTCATTCCGGTGGTAGCGTTCTATCTGCTGCGCGACTGGGACCTGATGATGGCCAAGATCCGCAGCCTGCTGCCGCGTCACCGTGAAGAACGCATCATGACGCTCACCGGCGAATGCCATGAAGTGTTGGGGGCGTTCGTGCGCGGGCAACTGCTGGTCATGGTCGCGCTGGGCTTTATTTATGCGGCGGGGTTGATGCTGGTAGGGCTGGAGCTGGGGTTGCTGATTGGCATGATCGCCGGATTGGCGGCCATCGTGCCCTACATGGGCTTCGTCATTGGAATTGGCGCGGCGTTGATCGCCGGACTCTTCCAGTTTGGCGGGGACCTGTATCCCATGGTTGGTATCGTGGCGGTGTTCATGGTCGGGCAGGCCCTGGAAGGCATGGTGCTGACGCCGTTGCTGGTGGGTGATCGTATTGGCCTGCATCCGGTGGCGGTGATCTTTGCGATCCTGGCGGGGGGCGAGCTGTTCGGCTTTACCGGGATCCTGCTGGCGCTGCCGGTGGCGGCGGTGATCATGGTGCTGGTGCGGCATATGCACGATCTGTACAAGGATTCGGACATCTACAGCGGCGTTGAAGACCCTGAACTGTAGGTTAAATCCAGGGCAGGGCGTCAGGGAAACTGACGCTTCGCTCCCTTGTCGCTGCAAACCTTTGATTTTGCTCGTGGTCCGGCGCATTGTGCGGTCTGCGTCACGGGTATAAACTTTGCAAACTTTACACAGAGGCCACTAATGGTTCCTTTGGAGCCGTTCAGTCAGCATGAAACCGATTCAGCTGCCCCTTGGTGTGCGTCTGCGTGATGACGCCACCTTTATCAACTACTACCCAGGCGCCAATGCCGCTGCACTCGGCTATGTCGAGCGGCTTTGCGAAGCCGACGCTGGCTGGACCGAAAGCCTGATATACCTGTGGGGCAAGGACGGAGTAGGGCGCACGCACCTTTTGCAGGCCGCCTGCTTGCGGTTCGAGCAGCTGGGCGAGCCGGCCGTCTACCTGCCGTTGGCGGAGCTGATGGATCGCGGCGTTGAAATCCTCGACAACCTCGAGCAGTACGAACTGGTCTGCCTGGATGACCTGCAGGCCGTTGCCGGCAAGGCGGACTGGGAAGAGGCGCTGTTTCATTTGTTCAACCGACTGCGCGACAGCGGCCGACGCCTGTTGATCGCCGCATCGACCTCGCCACGGGAATTGCCGGTGAAGCTGGCGGACCTGAAATCGCGCCTGACCCTGGCGCTGATTTTCCAGATGCGTGCGCTTTCCGATGAGGACAAGCTACGGGCATTGCAACTGCGTGCTTCGCGACGTGGCCTGCACCTGACCGACGAGGTTGGTCATTTCATCCTCACCCGCGGCACGCGCAGCATGAGCGCATTGTTCGAATTGCTCGAACGCCTCGACCAGGCATCGCTCCAGGCCCAGCGCAAGCTGACGATTCCTTTTTTGAAAGAAACCTTGGGGTGGTGAAAATTTTTTGGACGAGATCTTTTGTGGCGAGGGAGCTTGCTTCCGCTTGAGCGAAGCGCTCACAAAAGGGGCCGCTGCGCCCGAAGCGTCGGACCGGCCCAGCGGGAGCAAGCTCCCTCGGCACCGTTCAAAATGGGCTTAAGCGCTTAGATGTAAACAAAAAACCGGGAAGTCACATTTGCATCGATTGAATTTGCAAATGAGGTTGATAGAAGGCATAGTCTCGCCATCTTTACTACTTCAGCCACGGTCGTGCCCATGCTCAGTCGCTTCGCACCCCTCGTGCCTCTCGCACTCGTTACCCTGTTGTTCGGTTGCGCTGCCCACTCTCCAGTGTCCCAGCAAGCGCAGCAACCCCAAGTCAAGAGTTCTGTAACTGCCCAATCTTCCTCCGTTGCGTTCCAGGAAGAAGTGGCCTCCGATAAAGAGCTGGCAGACTTCGCCGGCAGCAAGCCTTATCAGCTTCCGGTGCTGGCGGACAGCATCCTGGAACGCGGCATGTCCTTGATTGGCACTCGTTACCGTTTTGGCGGTACCTCCGAGGCCGGCTTCGATTGCAGTGGCTTCATCGGTTACCTGTTTCGTGAAGAGGCGGGCATGAACCTGCCCCGTTCCACCCGCGAAATGATCAACGTAAATGCCCCGCTGGTTGCTCGCAACCAGCTTGAGCCTGGCGACCTGTTGTTTTTCAGCACCAATGGTCGTCGCGGTCGGGTCAGTCACGCCGGTATCTACCTGGGCGACAACCAGTTCATCCACTCCAGCAGCCGCCGCAGCGGTGGGGTGCGAATCGACAGCCTGGGCGACAGCTACTGGAGCAAGACCTTCATCGAAGCCAAGCGTGCCCTTGCCATGGCACCGACCGTGGTCACGGCTCGCAAGTAAGCGCACAGTTTGTAGGGCAAACTTAAAGTCTTACTTGAAGTTTGTCCCATAGCCGCTAGAATCCTAGATCATTGATTGATGGCAATCCGCCTGCGTACTACGCGGGCGGATTTGTTTCCATCTCCACGGCAGAAAAGCCGCATCCAGATCAGGATTGTTCCGCATATGTCGACGTCGGCCCGCCTCGTTCTGATTGTTCTTGCCGCGCTGCTCAGCGCCTGCGCCAGTCGCACCCCACCGCCCGCGCCGGTGCGGGCTCCAGTGGTATTCGCGCCCTCCCAGACTTTTTCTCCCGCCGCTGAAGACGTGCTTTTCCGTGCGCTGGGCTTGGTGGGGACGCCCTATCGTTGGGGTGGCAACACGCCGGACTCAGGTTTCGATTGCAGCGGTTTGATCGGCTATGTGTACCGTGACGCTGCCGGGATCTCTTTGCCGCGTTCCACCCGCGAAATGATCAGCATGCACGCGCCAGAGGTTGGCAAAGATGCGTTGCAGACGGGCGACCTGGTGTTCTTCGCCACCAATGGTGGATCCCAGGTCAGCCATGCCGGGATTTATGTAGGGGAGGGACGTTTCGTCCACGCACCGGCCACCGGCGGCACGGTCAAGCTCGACAGTCTGTCCAAGGCCTATTGGCAGAAGGCCTACCTCGGTGCCAAGCGGGTGTTGCAACCGGAACATCTGGCGCGTAATCCCTGACCCTGACGATTGATTTTTTGCGACGCTGGATCGCTCTTGTGGCGAGGTAGCTTGCTCCCTCGCCACGGGGATCGGTTTGAGCGTTAATTTTTCGATACCCGCCAGATCTTGTTCCCTACGTCATCAGCCACCAACAACCCACCTTGTTTATCGATCACCACGCCCACCGGCCGCCCCTGGGCTTTTTCGTCTGCGTTGAGGAAACCGGTCAGCACGTCCACGGGCTGGCCCACGGGTTTGCCGGCATTGAACGGGACGAAGATTACTTTGTAGCCACTGTGGGGCTTGCGGTTCCAGGAGCCGTGTTGCCCGATGAAGGCGCCTTCTGTTAACGGCGCGGGCAATGTGCTGCCTTCGGCGAAGGTCAGGCCCAATGAAGCCGTATGAGGGCCGACGGCATAGTCGGGAGCAATGGCCTTGGCCACAAGTTCGGGATTTTGCGGCTCGACGCGCACGTCGATGTTCTGCCCGTAGTAGCTGTACGGCCAGCCATAAAAGCCGCCGTCCTTCACCGAGGTGATGTAGTCCGGCACCAAGTCGCTGCCGATCTCATCCCGTTCGTTGACCGCCGTCCACAGGGCGCCGCTGCGAGGCTCCCAGGCCAGGCCGTTGGGGTTGCGCAGCCCTGAGGCGAAGATGCGGTGACTGCCGGTGGCCCGATCCACCTCCCAGATGGCCGCGCGGCCTTCTTCCGCGTCCATGCCATTTTCCGCGACGTTGCTGTTGGAGCCGGTCGTGACGTACAACTTGCTACCGTCCCGGCTGGCAATGACGTTCTTGGTCCAGTGGTGGTTGAGGGGGCCGCCGGGCAAATCGACAACCTTGGTGGGTTGCGCCTTTATTTGCGTATCGCCTTCCTTGTAAGGGAAACGGATCAACCGGTCGGTGTCGGCCACATAGAGGTCACTGCCCACCAGCGTCATGCCGAACGGGGAATTGAGGTTTTCCAGGAAAATCGTCCGGGTTTCGGCGACGCCGTCGTGATTGGCGTCCCGCAGCAGGGTGATGCGATTGGGGCTGGGGACGCCAGCGCCGGCGCGGTCCATGACTTTCTTCATGACCCAGCCACGAATGCCTTGGGTATCGTCGGGCTTGGGGGGAGCGTTGGTTTCGGCCACCAGCACATCGCCGTTGGGTAGCACGTAAAGCCAGCGCGGATGATCCAGGCCTTCGGCAAAGGCAACCACCTTCAGGCCTGGGGCCGGGGTTGGCTTGGCGCCGTCCGGCCATCCGATGGCTTCAGCGATATTCACCGTGGGCATCAGGGTCTTGTTCGGCTCGGGCAGTTTCGGTGACGGGCCGATGCCGTCGGAAACCTGCAATGTCGACGACTCGCCGCAAGCGACAAGCCCTGTAGCAAGGGCGGCGATCAACAGGTGATTTGGCTTGAGCATGCGGACTTCCCTATGAGTGCATGTGATTACTCATAGAGAAGCGTAGACGTGGGATGGTTCAACGGTGGGGCGACCCGCCTGGCAAACGAATTTCCTGAGGGAGCGAGCCTGCTCGCGAAAGCAGGTCAACCTGGCAGTGAAATGCGGGTTGCTCCCCCGTCTAGCGAGCAGGCTCGCTGCCACAATCAACCATGAGCCTGCTTGAACAGCACCGCGACCCCTGGGTGATAGTGTCCGGCCTCGTTGCGCAACTTGCGGTAGGCATAAGGGAAGTACCAGGCCACGGCGCAGGTGTTTTCCTTTTGCAGGTCATCGATCATGTCCTGCAACTCTTCTGGCGTCGCGCTTTGCTGGGCTTTTTGCGGGGCGATGAACAGGCAACCCAGTTTCAGGTCGCTGGCGTAGCTGATCCGCTTGGCGTCGCTGGTGGCTTCCAGCAACGGTTGGGTCAGGTTCAGGTTGTTGACCTTCGGCCAGCGCTGCGTGCTCTGGATGTAGGCGCGTTCATCGCTGCTGGCAATCAACAGATCGGCGCTGACATTACGTTCGCCTTCTTCATTCTGCTTGCGAGTCGCTGCGTCCTGCAGCGTGACCATCTCCGCCATCCAGGCTGCGGCCGACAGCAGACCGAGATTGGCTTTTTCATTGTGCCAATAGGGTGTGTCGTTATCGCCGCGCACGGCGTTGTAGCGGTCGATACAATCGAACCAGCGTTCCAGCACCGGGCGCAGGAATTCCAGTTTCGGATTGCTGATGATCATGCCTTGCATCGCATTTGCCCTCTTGTTCTTGTGATATCGGGTCGTAGTGTCTCTTTGATATCACTTGCCGCAGGATCACACAAGATTGACGTCAGCTTATTGATCCCGGCCAATATCCATTGCGCTGCCCATCGCGGCTTTAATTGACGCTCAACCCCCAACCCTCTAACCTTCGCGGCTTGTTTCAGGTGCTCTATGGCAATGGCCGATAGGGTGAAACAGGGAAGCCGGTGCGTGCACAAACCCGGCGCTGCCCCCGCAACGGTAAATGAGTCAAGGCTGCGTATAGGCCACTGTGTCGCATGACATGGGAAGGCGCACAGCCAGGCGTTACGCCGCTCATGAGCCCGGAGACCGGCCTGATTCATCCAACGGCATCACGGTGGGCGATGCCAGGCTCGTTGCCGTCCTTTTTTATGCCCGCCCGCCGTTATCCAGTCCCAACGGAGAGCTCCCCCATGACCGACACGCCCGATCGCGACGAACGCCACCTGGCGCGCATGCTGCGCAAGAAAGCCGTGATTGACGAGCGCATCGCCAATTCGCCCAACGAGTGCGGCCTTCTGCTGGTGCTGACCGGCAACGGCAAGGGCAAGAGCAGTTCTGCGTTCGGCATGCTGGCCCGGGCCATGGGGCACGGCATGCAATGTGGCGTGGTGCAATTCATCAAGGGTCGCAACAGCACCGGCGAGGAGCTGTTTTTCCGCCGCTTCCCGGAGCAGGTGCGCTTCCATGTCATGGGAGAGGGCTTTACCTGGGAAACCCAGGATCGCCAGCGCGACATTGCCGCCGCCGAAGCCGCGTGGGCGGTGTCCCGTGAGTTGCTCAGCGACCCGTCCATTGGGCTGGTGGTGCTCGACGAACTGAACATCGCCCTCAAGCACGGTTACCTCGACCTGGATCAGGTCTTGAGTGATCTGCAGGCTCGTCCGCCCATGCAACATGTGATCGTGACAGGCCGCGGCGCCAAGCCCGAGATGATCGAGCTGGCCGACACCGTGACCGAAATGGGCATGATCAAGCACGCTTTCCAGGCCGGGATAAAGGCGCAGAAAGGCGTCGAACTGTGAGCCGAGTGTCGACCGCCAGCCGCCATTGCCCGGCGGTCTTGATTGCCGCCCCGGCTTCAGGCCAGGGCAAGACCACCGTCACCGCGGCTCTGGCCCGGTTGCACCGCAACCAGGGGCGCAAGGTGCGCGTGTTCAAGTGTGGTCCCGACTTCCTCGATCCAATGATCCTTGAGCGAGCCAGTGGCGCGCCGGTCTATCAGTTGGACATGTGGATGGTCGGAGAGCAGGAAAGTCGCCGGTTGTTGTGGGAAGCCGCCGCAGAAGCGGACCTGATTTTGATTGAAGGCGTGATGGGGCTGTTCGACGGCACACCGTCTAGCGCCGACCTGGCCCGGCATTTCGGCGTGCCGGTGCTGGCGGTTATCGATGGCACGGCCATGGCCCAGACATTCGGTGCCTTGGCCTTGGGCCTGGCACGGTATCAGCCGGATTTGCCCTTCGCCGGGGTCTTGGCCAATCGGGTCGGCACCTTGCGCCACGCGCAATTGCTCGAAGGGAGCCTGACTGAAGGCTTGCGCTGGTACGGCGCGCTTTCGCGGGAAACCGGCATCGAGCTGCCGAGCCGCCATCTTGGCCTGGTGCAGGCCAGCGAATTGAATGACCTGGACGTGCGTCTCGATGCCGCCGCCGAGGCGCTGGCGGGCAGTTGTGAAGTGGCATTGCCGCCTTCGGTGGAGTTCGCGGCGCCGGAACTGACGGCCGTTGAGCGGTGGCTCGACGGCGTCCGCATCGCCGTGGCCCGTGATGAGGCATTTGCCTTTACTTATGGCGCCAGCCTCGATCTGCTGCAAGCCATGGGCGCGCAGTTGAGTTTCTTTTCGCCGATCCACGACACCCAATTGCCCGAGGCGGACAGCCTCTATCTACCCGGTGGATATCCCGAGCTGCACCACGTTGCCCTGGCGCAAAACGCGCCCATGCTGGCGGCGATCCGCGCCCACCATGCATCCGATAAGCCCTTGCTCGCCGAATGCGGCGGCATGCTGTACCTGCTCGATTCACTCACCGACGTCGAAGGCACGCGCGCCGAACTGCTGGGTATGCTGAGCGGCGATGCGCAGATGCAAAAACGCTTGGCGGCCCTCGCGCTGCAATCGGTGGATCTGCCGGAAGGCAACCTGCGCGGGCATACCTATCATCATTCCTTGACCAGCACCACGCTTGAGCCGATTGCCCGTGGGCATAGCCCCAATGGCGGGCGAGGGGCGGAGACGGTTTTCCGACAAGGGCGGATGACGGCTTCGTACGTGCATTTTTATTTTCCGTCCAATCCGAGGGCGATTGCCGCTTTGTTTGCGCCGGACCGAGAAGCAGCCTTCGCGAACAGGCCCGCTCCCACAGGGGATGGTGTGACCTCCAGTACGACGCCTGCCAGTGTGGGAGCGAGCCTGCTCGCGAATCGGCCATGACAGACAGCACTTTTTCCCAAGCCGAACGCGAGGCTGTCTACCGCGCCATCGCCGAACGCCGAGACATGCGTCATTTCATCGGCGGCAGCGTCGAGCCGCAATTGCTGCGCCGCCTGCTTGAAGCCGCGCACCAGGCGCCTAGCGTCGGGCTGATACAGCCGTGGCGGTTTCTGCGCATCAGCGATCGCGCCTTGCGCGGCGAAATCCAGAACCTGGTGGAAGAAGAGCGCATTCGCACCGCCGAAGCCCTGGGCGAGCGTAGTGATGAATTCATGAAGCTCAAGGTGGAAGGTATCCACGACTGCGCCGAAGTGCTGGTGGCCGCGTTGATGGACGACCGCGAGCGGCACATTTTCGGTCGCCGGACCTTGCCGGAAATGGACTTGGCCTCGCTGTCCTGCGCGATCCAGAATCTGTGGCTGGCGGCCCGCGTCGAAGGGCTGGGGATGGGCTGGGTGTCGTTGTTCGAGCCCCAGGCCATGGCCGATCTGTTGGGCCTGCCGGAGGGCGCAAAGCCCCTGGCGATTCTGTGCCTGGGGCCGGTCGAGGGCTTTTACCCAGCGCCCATGCTCGCCTTGGAAGGCTGGGCGAAACCGCGGCCGCTCGAGGAACTGATTTATGAAAATCGCTGGGGAGTGCGTCCATGAGCGTAGCGTTGCTCAGTGCCGCCGCGGTGGCGCTGGATGCGTTGCTGGGCGAGCCCCGGCGCTGGCATCCTCTGGTCGCGTTCGGCCGTCTTGCCAATCGTATCGAACAGCGTTTCAACTCCGGTGGACGGGGCTGGCGCAGTCACGGTGTCACGGCGTGGATCATCGCCGTGCTGCCCTTGACGTTGCTGGCCACAGCCTTGTCCTGGGCGCCCCTGGTAGGGTGGCTGGTGGACATTCTCGCGTTGTATTGCGCCCTCGGCTTGCGCAGCCTTGGTGAACATGTCGAGCCAGTGGCCCGGGCGTTGCGCAGTGGCGATCTGGACGAGGCACGCCAGCGGGTGAGTTATCTGGTCAGCCGCGAAACCGCCGAGTTGGATGAAAACGCCGTGGCCCGCGCCGCCACCGAGTCGGTGTTGGAAAACGGCAGCGACGCGGTGTTCGCCGCCTTGTTCTGGTTCGCGGTGGCTGGCGCGCCTGGCGTGGTGTTGTATCGGTTGAGCAATACCCTCGACGCCATGTGGGGTTATCGCAACGAGCGCTTCGAACGTTTTGGCTGGGCGGCGGCAAAGATCGACGACATGCTCAACTATATTCCCGCGCGCCTGGTGGCCCTGACCTACGCGTTGCTCGGCAAGACCCGACTGGCGTTCAGATGTTGGCGCACCCAGGGGCCAACCTGGGACAGCCCCAATGCCGGGCCGGTGATGGCCGCCGGCGCCGGAGCGCTGGGCGTGGAGCTGGGCGGCGCGGCGATCTACCACGGCGAGCTGCATCAACGTCCGCCCTTGGGCGAAGGCGTGCCGGCCAGTGCCGATTCCATTGATCGCGGCTGGCAATTGGTGCAACGCGGCGTATGGTTATGGCTGCTGATTCTCTGCCTCGGAGCCGAGTTTTATGCTTGAGCATGGTGGACGACTGCGCAAGGCCTCCCGGCAATATGGCATTGCCGAGGCCGACTGGCTCGACCTGTCCAGCGGCCTGGCGCCCTGGCCGTTCGACGTTCCGCCGATCCCGCTGCGGGCCTGGGCGCGCCTACCCGAGGCCGACGATGGATTGGAGCAGGCCGCCTGCGATTATTACGAAGCGACGCACGTGTTGCCGGTGGCCGGTTCGCAGATGGCCATCCAGCTGTTGCCGCGCCTGCGCCGGGCCGGCAAGGTGGGTGTTTTGTCGCCCTGTTACGCCGAGCACGCCGAAGCCTGGCGCCGCAGCGGGTACATCGTGCGCGAAGTGCTGGAGACGGAAGTCGATTTTTTCCTCGACAGCCTCGACGTGCTGGTGGTGGTCAATCCGAACAACCCCACGGGCCTGAGCCTGAGCCCCGAACGCTTGCTGAATTGGCACGCACGGTTGGCCCAGCGCGGTGGCTGGCTGGTGGTGGATGAAGCGTTCATGGACATGACACCGCATCTGAGCCTCAGCGCCCACGCCCATCAGGTCGGGCTGATTGTATTGCGATCGTTTGGCAAGTTCTTTGGCCTGGCCGGGGTTCGCCTGGGGTTTGTCCTGGCGGAGCGGCGTTTGCTCAAGCTGCTCGCCGAGCAAGTCGGACCCTGGGCGGTGAGCGGGCCGACCCGGGTCCTGGGCGAGGCGTGTCTTCTGGATACCGAGGCCCAGGTTCGTCAACGACAGCGCTGCGAAGAAACCAGCCAACGCCTGGCATCGACGCTGCAACGCTTCGGCTTCAAGCCCCAGGGCGGCTGCGCATTGTTCCAGTGGCTGGTCACCCCGCACGCCCAGGCCCTGTATGAATTCATGGCCCATCGCGGCATTCTGCTGCGCCTGTTCATCCACACCAGCAGCCTGCGTTTCGGGTTGCCCGCCGATGATGCCGGGTTCCTGCGCCTCGAGCAGGCTTTCGAGGCCTACGCCAAGGACATTCGATGACAACCTTGATGGTGCAGGGCACCACCTCCGATGCCGGCAAAAGTACCTTGGTCACGGCGCTCTGCCGTTGGGTTACGCGCCAGGGTGTGAAGGTGGTGCCGTTCAAGCCGCAGAACATGGCGCTCAACAGCGCGGTGACCGCCGACGGTGGCGAAATCGGCCGGGCCCAGGCTGTTCAGGCACAGGCCTGTGGCCTCGAGCCCCATACCGACATGAATCCGGTGCTGCTCAAGCCCAACAGCGATACGGGCGCCCAGGTCATCATCCATGGCCGTGCCGTGACCACCATGAACGCGGTGGCCTATCACGATTACAAAGCCATCGCGATGCAAGCGGTACTGGCCTCCCACGCGCGCTTGAGCGCGACATACCCGGTCGTCATGGTGGAAGGCGCGGGATCGCCGGCGGAGATCAACCTGCGGGCCGGAGACATCGCCAATATGGGCTTTGCCGAGGCGGTGGACTGCCCGGTGCTGCTGATTGCCGACATCAATCGTGGCGGGGTATTCGCCCATCTGGTCGGCACACTGGAGTTGCTTTCGCCCAGCGAGCAGGCGCGGGTAAAGGGTTTCATCATCAATCGTTTTCGCGGTGATATCGCCTTGCTGCAGCCGGGGCTGGATTGGTTGGAAACGCGCACTGGCAAACCGGTGATCGGCGTGTTGCCGTATGTAATGGACCTGCACCTGGAGGCAGAGGATGGCCTCGACCAGCGCCAGGCCGACAAGGCTGAACAAGTGCTCAAGGTAGTGGTGCCGGTGCTGCCGCGCATCAGCAACCACACCGATTTCGACCCGCTGCGCCTGCATCCGCAGGTCGACCTGCAATTCATCGGCCCTGGCCAGGCCATCCCGCCTGCCGACCTGATTATCCTGCCCGGGTCCAAAAGCGTGCGCAGCGATTTGGCCTACCTGCGGGCTAATGGCTGGGAAACGGCCATCCAGCGCCACTTGCGCTACGGCGGCAAGTTATTGGGTATCTGCGGCGGTTTGCAGATGCTCGGCCAGCAGGTCCACGATCCGCTCGGGCTGGAAGGCGTGGCAGGTTCCAGCGCCGGGTTGGGCTTGTTGGATTTCGAAACGACCCTGGAGCGCGAAAAGCAACTGCGCAACGTCCGCGGGCGACTGACCCTGGAAGACGCCGAGGTCAGCGGCTACGAAATCCACGCGGGCGTCACCGTCGGCGCGGCCCTGGAACATGCGGCGGTGCGCTTGGACGATGGCCGTTGCGATGGCGCCCAGAGCCGCGATGGACAGATTTTTGGTACTTATCTGCATGGGCTCTTTGAGTCGCCGGCAGCCAGCAGTGCATTGCTGCGTTGGTCGGGTCTGGAGGACGTACAGACGGTGGATTACCACGGCTTGCGCGAGCGAGATATCGAGCGGTTGGCGGATTTGGTGGAGCGGCATCTGGACACCGGGCTGCTGCGTGAGCTCTGTGGGATCTAGGGTGGCTGGGCTGGCGTCATCGCGAGCAGGCTCGCTCCCACATTGGTCTTGCGGCGCACAGAGATCCTGTGGGAGCGAGCCTGCTCGCGAAGGGGTCGGCACCCACACCGCCTATTTTGAAAGGGTATGAACATGCTCCAACTGATCCTCGGCGGCGCCCGCTCGGGCAAGAGTCGCCTGGCCGAAAAACTCGCCGCGAGCACAGGCTTGCCGGTGACTTACATCGCCACCAGTCAACCCCTGGACGGCGAAATGAACGAGCGTGTCGCCCAGCACCGCGCCCGGCGCCCCGCCGAATGGGCGCTGGTGGAGGAACCGTTGGCGCTGGCGCGGGTGCTGGAAGAAAACGCCGCACATGATCAATGCCTGTTGGTGGATTGCCTGACGCTCTGGCTCACCAACCTGCTGATGCTTGATGACGCCGACCGGCTGGTCGCCGAGCGTGAAGCGCTGCTGGATTGCATCAGTGCGCTTCCTGGCGAGGTCATATTCGTCAGCAACGAGACCGGCATGGGCGTCGTGCCGCTGGGGGAGTTGACCCGTCGTTATGTCGATGAAGCCGGTTGGCTGCATCAAGCCCTGGCCGAACGTTGTCAGCGCGTCGTGTTGACCGTCGCCGGCTTGCCCCTGACCCTTAAAGGAACTGCGTTATGAATCACCGCTGGTGGCTGGACCCGTGCAAGCCCGTCGATACCCAAGCGCTGGAACAGGCCGCGGCCCGTCAGCAACAGCTGACCAAACCGGCCGGCTCCCTGGGGCGACTGGAATCGATGGCGGTGCAACTGGCGGGCCTGCAAGGGCAGGTCAAACCGAACTTTGACCGGTTGTGGGTTGCGATTTTCGCCGGTGATCATGGCGTCGTGGCCGAAGGTGTCTCGGCGTATCCCCAGGAAGTCACCGGGCAGATGTTGCTCAACTTCGTCAACGGCGGCGCGGCCATCAGCGTTCTGACGCGGCAATTGGGCGCGTCCCTGGAAGTGATCGACCTGGGCACTGTAACGCCTTCGCTGAATTTGCACGGCGTGCGCCATTTGAACCTGGGTCCTGGCACGGCGAATTTCGTCCGGGGGCCGGCGATGACCCTGGCGCAAGGCGAACAGGCCCTGCAAGCCGGACGCGATAGCGTGGCGCGCGCGGTCGCGGCTGGAACGCAATTGTTCATCGGCGGCGAGATGGGCATCGGTAATACCACTGCCGCCAGTGCCCTGGCCTGTGCCTTGCTCGACTGCCCGGTGACGCACCTGGTCGGGCCGGGCACGGGCTTGGACGCGGCAGGTATCAGCCGCAAGGCCCAGGTGATCGAGCGGGCCCTGGCGTTGCACGGTGGTGCGAGCGGCGACCCGTTGCAGACATTGTTCAACCTCGGCGGTTTCGAAATCGCGGCGTTGGTCGGTGCGTACCTGGCCTGCGCTCAGCAGGGCGTCGCCGTGCTGGTGGATGGGTTTATCTGCAGCGTAGCGGCGCTGGTGGCGGTGCGGCTCAATCCCGGATGTTGCCCATGGCTGCTGTTCGGTCATCGCGGTGCCGAGCCGGGTCACCGGCACGTGTTGGAAACCCTCGGCGCCGAACCGCTGCTGGACTTGGGCTTGCGCCTGGGCGAGGGCAGTGGCGCGGCGCTGGCGGTGCCGTTGTTGCGCCTGGCCTGTGACCTTCACGGGCAGATGGCGACGTTTGCCGAAGCGGCCGTGGCGGATCGCCCGGCATGATCTTGCGCCTGGACCTGCTGCGTCACGGTGAAACCGAGCTGGGCGGCGGCTTGCGCGGCAGCCTCGACGACGCCCTGACGGCCAGGGGCTGGGAGCAGATGCACGAGGCGGTCGCCCAAGGCGGGCCGTGGGATCGCCTGGTGTGCTCGCCATTGCAGCGATGCGCCCGTTTCGCCGAACAACTTGGCGCCCGGCTTGGCGTTCCGGTGCAGGCGGACAAAGACTTGCAAGAGTTGCATTTCGGCGCCTGGGAAGGTCGCAGCGCGGCGGCATTGATGGAGACCGACGCCGAGGCCCTCGGTCGCTTTTGGGCCGATCCTTACGCCTTCACACCTCCCGGAGGTGAGCCGGTATTAGCGTTCTCGGCGCGGGTGCTGGCGGCGGTCGAGCGCTTGCACCTCGCATATGCCGGTCAGCGCGTGTTGCTGGTCAGTCATGGCGGCGTGATGCGCTTGCTACTGGCCCAGGCCCGGGGGTTGCCACGCGAGCAATTACTGAATGTCGAAGTCGGCCATGGTGCGCTGTTTTTACTGGCGGTGTCCTCCGGCCCCGTGCTTAGAGAGGCTGGCTGAGCATGTTGCCCTTCTGGATCGCCCTGCAATTTCTCAGCAGCTTGCCGATTCGCTTGCCGGGCATGCCTGAGCCCCGCGAGCTGGGGCGTTCGCTGTTGTTCTATCCCGTGGTGGGGCTGTTGTTCGGCGGTTTGCTGTGGTTGCTCGATGCACTGTTGGCGGGCGCGCCGGTGATGCTGCATGCCGCGCTGCTACTGATGGCGTGGGTGCTGCTCAGCGGCGGGCTGCACCTGGACGGCCTGGCCGACAGCGCCGATGCCTGGCTCGGCGGTTTCGGCGATCGTGAGCGTACGTTGCTGATAATGAAGGATCCACGCAGCGGGCCGATCGCCGTGGTCACGCTGGTGCTGGTGTTGCTGCTCAAATGGACCGCGCTGGTGGCGCTGATCGAGCAGGGGGATGCGTTGGCCTTGCTCGTTGTGCCGGTGCTGGGGCGTAGCGCCTTGCTGGGGTTGTTCCTCACCACGCCGTATGTGCGTGCCGGTGGGCTGGGCCAAGCGTTGGCCGATCATTTGCCGCGCCGCTCGGGCTGGCAGGTGTTGTCGGCCGGAGCGCTGGGGTGCGTGCTGGTGATGGGATGGGCGGGGCTGTGGACGTTGGCGGTCGCCGTGCTGGTATTTATCGGTTTGCGCCACATCATGCTGCGCAGGCTGCAGGGATGCACCGGCGACACCGCGGGCGCCTTGCTGGAATTGCTGGAAATGGCGGTTCTGGTGGCGTTGGCCTTGAGCTGAATCCCGGCTTGTCAGCGGTCAGGGCCTCATTTAAATTTGCATTCATTTAGTCGCGGGTATATACACGCATCATGCTTCCTTCCCAATGTCTGTGCATCAACCTGCGTCGCGCCGCGCGTGGCGTCAGCAGGTACTACGACGGCGCTCTCGATGGCTTCGGGATCAACGTTGCCCAGTATTCTTTGCTCAATAACCTGGCGCGCCTGGACCAGCCGAGCATTTCGTCCCTGGCCGAGGCCATGGGCCTGGACCGCAGCACCCTAGGGCGCAACCTACGGGTGCTGGAAGGCGAGGGGTTGGTGAAGTTGGCTGAGGGCGACGATTTGCGCAACCGCATCGTTGTGCTCACCGAGGCGGGAAATGCCCGGTTGGCGGCGGCATTGCCGGCCTGGGAAGCGGCACAACAGAAATTGATCGACAAGCTCGGTGCCGAAAAGCGCGCGACCTTGCTGGCCTTGCTGGATGAGTTGGCGTGACGCCGGTTCGTCCGATGATAAGTGGGTATATACCCGCGACCGGAGAATAAGAATGACATCGATGTGGCGTACCTGTGGTTGGGTCCTGGTGGGCAGTGCGCTGATCCTGGCGTTGTCCCTGGGCGTGCGGCATGGCTTCGGGTTGTTCCTGGCGCCGATGAGCGCCGAATTCGGCTGGGGCCGGGAGGTGTTTGCCTTCGCCATCGCTTTGCAGAACCTGATCTGGGGCCTGGCGCAGCCTTTCACGGGCGCCCTGGCGGATCGCTTCGGTGCGGCAAAAGTGGTGTTGATCGGTGGTGTCCTGTATGCGGTCGGCCTGGTCTTCATGGGCATGGCCGACTCGCCCTGGTCATTGTCGTTGAGCGCCGGCCTGTTGATCGGCATCGGCCTGTCCGGCACTTCGTTCTCGGTGATTCTTGGTGTGGTCGGGCGGGCCGTCCCTCCGGAAAAACGCAGCATGGGCATGGGCATCGCCAGCGCGGCCGGCTCGTTTGGCCAGTTCGCGATGTTGCCGGGCACGCTGGGGCTGATTGGTTGGCTCGGCTGGTCCGCGGCGCTGTTGGCGCTGGGCCTGCTGGTGGCGTTGATCGTGCCCTTGGTCAGTATGCTCAAGGACGCACCGGCACCCCTGAGCGGCAACGAGCAGACCTTGTCCGAAGCGTTGCGCGAGGCGTGCAGTCATTCCGGTTTCTGGCTGTTGGCGGTCGGTTTTTTTGTCTGCGGGTTCCAGGTGGTGTTCATCGGCGTGCATCTGCCGGCCTATCTGGTGGACCAGCACCTGCCGGCCAGCGTCGGCACCACCGTGTTGGCGCTGGTCGGTCTGTTCAATATCTTCGGCACCTACACCGCCGGCTGGCTGGGCGGGCGCATGTCCAAGCCGCGCCTGCTGACTGGCCTGTACCTGGTGCGGGCGGTGGTGATCGGCCTGTTCCTGTGGTTGCCAGTGACGACGACCACGGCTTATCTGTTCGGCATGGCGATGGGTTTTCTCTGGTTATCGACGGTGCCATTGACCAACGGGACGGTCGCCACGTTGTTCGGTGTACGAAATCTCTCGATGCTGGGTGGGATCGTGTTCCTGTTCCACCAGTTGGGCTCGTTCCTCGGTGGTTGGCTGGGCGGCGTCGTGTACGACCGCACGGGCAGCTACGACTTGATCTGGCAGGTGTCGATTTTGCTCAGCCTGCTCGCGGCTGCGTTGAACTGGCCGGTGCGTGAGCGCCCGGTTGCCCGCCTGCAAGCCCAGGCGGGTGCGGCATGAGCCGCGTCGGCCCATGGTTGATCGCAGCCGGCGCCGCCGCGCTGCTGGCGGTCGCCTGGTGGGGCTGGCGCCAGGGCGGGTTGGTTTTGATGCAGCTGGGCATGGGCAGCTGCTGACGTGTGGACGGCATCGGGCGCGCGGAGTAACGTCGTGGTCTGACAGGCTTACAAGGAAAATCCGACATGATGCGTTGGTTTGCTGTTCCCACCCTGTTGCTGGCTATGACCGGGCATGTATGGGCGGCTGAGTGCCCGTCACTCTTGGAGGGTTCGCTGCCCAAGCTGCGGGCCAAGGAAACCGTCGATTTGTGCCAGCGTTTCGCTGGCAAACCCTTGGTGGTGGTCAACACGGCCAGCTTCTGTGGGTTCGCTCCACAATTCAAAGGGCTCGAGGCGCTTAACCAGCGCTATAAAAGTGAAGGGTTGGAAGTGCTGGGCGTGCCGTCCAACGACTTCAAGCAGGAATCCAAGGACGGCGCGGAGACCGCCAAGGTTTGCTACGTCAACTATGGCGTGACCTTTACCATGACCGAACCGCAACCGGTACGGGGCGCGGATGCCATTCCCTTGTTCAAGCACCTGGCCGAACAGTCCAGCGCGCCGAAATGGAATTTCTACAAATACGTCGTGGATCGCCAGGGCAAGGTAGTTGGCAGCTTTTCCAGTCGGATAAAACCCGACGATCCTGATTTCATCAAGGCGGTGGAGACGGCTATCGCTTCAAAACCTTGATCCTCAACCACGAAAAAGCCCCGCTTTCTTTACAGAGAGCGGGGCTTTTTTTTGCTTCAGGTGGCGACCGGCTGTTTATGCCTGCTCGCCGTGGATCATCAGAAGCGGTAGGTTGCGCCGACGCCGAAGCCGTTGGCGCTGTTTTCGTATTCAGCGTTGTAGGCCTGGCCCAGGGCGTTGGCTCTGTTGACGTTGACTTTTTCTTCCTTGAGATAGGAATAGGCCACGTCGATGGTCAGGTCGTCGGTTGGGCTCCAGCCGGCACCCAGGCTGAAGATGGTCCGGTCGCCGGTAGGAATGCGAGGCGAACGGTCGGCGTTGTTGGTCGGCGACTGGTCGAAGGACAGGCCGGTGCGCAGTACCCATTGCTTGTTCAACTGGTAGGAGGTACCGATGGCGTAGGCCCAGGTGTCGTGCCAGTTCTGTTCTTCGGTGATGGTGCCGAGGAGAGGTGGAGCGAACCCACCGCCAGCTGTCGTAACACCTTCGTTGTTCACGGTAATCTCTTTCAAGCGACTCCAGCGAGTCCATGTACTGCCAGCATAGACTGTCCAGGCATCGTTGATTTCTTGAGTAACCGAGAAATCCACCGACTCAGGTGTCGTGATGTCCAGCGAGGCGTCGTAGCGGGCACCACTCAGTACGAGAGGAGATGTACCAGCACCCGGGCTCACTTCAGTGTGGCCTTCAAGCTTGTACTTGACCTTCGAGTGGTAAGTCAGGCCGACACGGGTGGTGTCAGTGGCTTGCACCAGCAAACCGATGTTGTAGCCGTAGCCAATATCGTCGCCCTTGATCTGGACGTTGCCATCATTAGGCGAGAATGGCGTGGTCAACGCCGACTCCAGCGAACCCGAAATCCGGTTGATAGTCGGGCCAAAACCGATCGACACCTTGTCATTGAAGGCGTAGCTGATGGTTGGCTGGAAGGTCACGACCTTCACTTCGCTCTTGCTGCCGAAATTGCGGCCCTGGAAGCTGCTTTCGTAGTCGGTGATCAGGCCGAAGGGGGCGTAGACGCCCAGGCCGAATGCCCATTGATCGTCGATTGGCTTGACGTAGTAGCCCATCGGAACGCCGGTGAACGGGACCATGTCGCCATCGTTCGTACCGGACTGGGTGCCGCTGGCATCGTTGATGTCGGTGGATGCGTCGATGACGGCGAAGCCGCCGGTGACTTGTTGGCGCTTGAGGCGCGACATGCCGGCAGGGTTGCCAAACACGGTGCTCGCATCATCGGCAGAAGAAGAACGACCCGCGAAGCCAGTGCCCATGCCACTGATGCTTTGTTCGTTCAAGGCAAAGCCACTGGCGAAAATTTGGGTGGATGCCAAGGTAACGGCAAGGCCAAGGGTGGTTTTGAGCATCATTTTTTTCATTGTTAGAACTCCAGGTGATCACCGGGGCGAAAATTACCAACATTTTTGCCCAAGCGCTATAGCTTGTATGGCTTGATTTAGAGGGGTTTTGTAGGACAATCCGACCAAAATCGTCGCAGTTGTAGGAAGTTTCCTTTTTTCCATTCAGCAAGCGACCTGGTTCAAGGGTGAAACACAGTTTTGCCACGCGCAGGTGAAGTCCCGCAGGCGACCAGTGGGATGAAAAACCTGGCGCCAGATGCGGGCCATGGCCAGCAAATCGTTTGAATCGGGAAGCGGGGTGGCGTGTTCCTCCACCAGCAACCAAGCGATGGCCGTGGCGTAGCGCAAATTGACGGTCAATTCCTGATGAGGGCCGCTCAGGAAAGCATGCTGGCTCGCCAGGCCTCGCACCAGGCTGGCTCGTTCCGGATCCAACGCCAGGTAATCGTCCCACAGGGCTTGATGGCGCGGTTCAGTGATGCGGTACAAGCCGTGCCCACGACGATCGTGCAACGCGGCGCCCAGGCCTGATTGACTGGCGGCGATCCCCAGCAACAGGTTTTCCGCCGTTGCGCTGTGGCTCCCCAGGTAAAGGAGCGTCGGGCGGATCACATAACGACACAGTTCGCTGGCAGCGATACCCATAAAATCCTCGAAACGGGAAATGGGCGGAGCCTGACGGTGTGGGCTTGGCAGCGGGTGGATCGGATCAGGCTCCGCCGAAGCGGATCATGCCGCTCGAGTTGAAGTGTAGTGTCATATCTGCGCTGTAAAGGCCTGTTTTTAAACCATGTTCATCGAACGGTTATGACCGTTATAGCTGTTTGTACTTAAGCCGTTGCGCTTTATCGAGAAATGCCGGGCAATAAAAAGCCCCGCGTTTTGGGCGGGGCCTTGGATGCTTCAGTGTCCTGGCGTGTCAGGCAACGAGCGCCTGACGGGTACGCTCGATGACCGCCTGCAGCGGTTCTGCGCTGGAGTACTGGTCTGGATACAAGCGTTCGCTGTGACGGGCGATGCCATGTTCGTTGACCAGCGTGAAGCTGAAGCAGCCTTTGCGAGCGGCCATGATCAGGCAGTTCATTGGAGCAAAGGCGTTGGTTAGGGTGCGGATGGCATCCTGTGTCTGGATTTGATTAGACATGTTATGGGTGTTCCTACAAATGACACGATTAAGAACCGTGCAACGTTAAAACGTTCCAGTAACGTCGACCACCATTGGTCGAACGAAGAACCCGACTGGAACAAAGCAGCCAGTTTGAGCGCTATAAAAGGGCGCGCTTGGGCTGGCAGGTAGGTACTTAGGAGGGCAGGCAACACATCGAGGGCAAAGGTTCTGGGCCCGGGGTGAAGATCCTGATCAATTTGCAGGTTGGTTCGGTCAGAATAATGAGCCTGGCGGCAGCTTCGGATTCGTTCGAAGTGCGCAGCGCGAGCATTACCTGGAAACCATCGAGGGGGGCGGTCTCTTTTTCGGCAGGCTTCCCGTGGGGATAGCTGACCGCTGAGATGTTTCCGACCCGGAATTGACTTTCAGCTTGGTACTAACGCCGCGGATACTATCGAATCAAGCCGCTTTAGGGAAGGCCGTTGGTCAGAAAAATGCCGGTGCTGCCGCTGGGGCGCGAAAGCGCGCAGCGTGTAAAAGTCTGGGATCGGGGCTTTTCCACAGGGTCTTGAGCGCCAGATGCGTCAAAAAAGCGCAGCGATATAACCACTTCAGCTGTTACTTGTACACACTCCTATGGGCCGCTGTCACCGTATTGTCATCTTTGAACAATCCGGGGCGGGTGCCTGTATCCAAAATTTAAGTCAATGAAAAACATCGCTTTTTTTTACTGGTGAAAAAATCGACAGTTTGAGCGCAGGCCCCGTTCCATAGGGCTTGCGGCGAGTTCAGGGTAGGTTGTCCACTGAGTTATCCACAGCTTCTGTGGATTGTCCCAAGCGCTTGCTCTAGAACGGGCGTGCCGGTTTTTTTCGACTTTACCCGTACGAAAAAAGGAGTAGAGTGGCGCGCCTTCCGATCTGTCCCGTAGTGCGTTATGAAGTTTCGCTCAGTATCAAATCCTGTTACCTCCGTACCCTCAGGTGTTACCCCTCCCAAGCGCATATCGATGCGAGTTGCCGAGTGGCTGCTGGACAGCCCGAGCCTGGGAGAGCGTCCCAGCGTCAAGCACCTGGCTGGACGCCTGCTCAAACAACCGGCGCGCGAAGGCGTGGTGGCCGCACAAAGTCGCCTCGGTCAGCTGATGTGCCGCGAATGCGGCAATGCACGGGACCGGCGTATTGGCCAGGACCTGCTGCGCCAGGCCGCGCGGGCCGGCGATCACCGTGCCCGCCAGGCATTGGGCGAGATCGAAGACTGAGCTGGGCAACGCCGGGTTGCTTGGTTAACCTTCGGGCTTTATCTCTTGCGCGGGAATTGTCATGGCGATGGATTTGACCAGCCTGTTGCTTGGCCTGGCAGGCGCTGCGGTGCCGCTGTTGGCACTGGCCTGGCACCTGCAACGCCAGGCAAGCGCGGCACAGACCGAGCTGGCGTTGATGGAAGAACGCCTGGCGACCGCCCACATGGCACACGATGGGTTGAATGCCCAGCTCGATGCCTGCCGCGACGAAATCAGTGACTTGGGCCAGGCCAATGCCGCCAGGCAAGCCGAGCTTGCGGCTGCGTGTCGCGAGGTCGAACTGCTGCAGATCGAGCGTGACAACGCAAGGGACGCGGCGCATGCCTGGAACCTGGAGCGTGCCAATAAGGAAGCTGAATTGCGACGCCTGGATGCCCAGGCTGCTTCGTTGCAGGCCGAATTACGCGAACAGCAGGAGAGCCATCAGCAGCGCCTGGACGATCTTCAAGGCTCGCGGGACGCATTGCGGGCCCAGTTCGCCGAGCTGGCGGGAAAAATCTTCGACGAGCGTGAACAGCGTTTCGCCGAAACCAGCCAGCAGCGCTTGGGTCAGTTGCTCGACCCACTGAAGGAACGCATCCAGTCCTTTGAAAAACGCGTCGAGGAAAGCTACCAGGCCGAGGCCCGGGAGCGATTTTCCCTGGGCAAGGAACTGGAGCGCCTGCAACAGCTGAACCTGCGCCTGAGCGATGAAGCCACCAACCTGACTCGTGCGCTCAAGGGTCAGAAGACCCAGGGCAACTGGGGCGAGTTGATCCTCGAGCGGGTCCTGGAACATGCCGGCTTGGAGAAGGGCCGCGAATACCAGACCCAGGTCAGTCTCAAGGGGCCGGATGGCGAACGGTTCCAGCCGGACGTATTGATTTATCTGCCCGGCGACAAGCAGGTGGTGGTCGATTCGAAGGTCAGCCTCACGGCCTACCAGCAATATGTGGCGGCCGAAGACAATGCCATCGGCCAGTTGGCTCTCAAACAGCACGTCGTGTCATTGCGAGCCCACGTCAAAGGCTTGGCCGGCAAGGACTACAAGCGTCTGGACGGTCTGCACAGCCTGGATTTCGTCTTGCTGTTCGTGCCGATCGAAGCGGCATTTTCCGCAGCCTTGCAAGCCGAGCCGAACCTGTTCCAGGAAGCTTTCGACCGCAACATCGTGATCGTCAGCCCGACCACGCTGCTGGCGACGCTGCGGGTGATCGACAGCTTGTGGAAGCAAGAGCGCCA
Organism: Pseudomonas sp. E102; assembly: GCF_052660185.1. Lineage (NCBI taxonomy): Bacteria > Pseudomonadati > Pseudomonadota > Gammaproteobacteria > Pseudomonadales > Pseudomonadaceae > Pseudomonas > Pseudomonas sp. E102. The sequence continues at coordinate 3,399,415 of NZ_CP084025.1, read as the reverse complement.
GAGCCAGAACGCCCGGGAAATCGCCGAACGCGCGGGGTGGCTGTATGACAAGTTCGTCCTGTTTATCCAGGACCTGGACGAAATCGGCAGTCGCTTGCAGCAGTTGGACAAAGCCTACAGCGCCGCACGCAATAAGCTGACGGAAGGGCGCGGCAACCTGGTCAGCCGCAGCGAGCAGTTGAAACTGCTCGGCGCCAGGGCGAGCAAGAGCTTGCCTACGGAGTTGCTTGAACGGGCGATGGCGGACGTGGATGGGTTGCCAGAGGAGACCGGCGAAGAAAGCCGGGGTCAGTAACCTCCAAGGTTTGCACCGGACCCCTGTGGCGAGAGAGCTTGCTCCCTCGCCACAGGGGTTTACTTTTCCCCCTATTACAACGGCAAGTGCCGGCTCAACAACGCCCTCAGCGCCGCCGGCTTCACCGGCTTGGCCAAGTAATCCAATCCCGCCGCATGCACCTGGGCCACGGTCTCGGGCCGGCCATCGGCACTGATCACCACTCCGGGCACCGGCTCGCCCATGCGCGTGCGCAACCAGGCCATCAGTTCGGTCCCGGTTTCGCCGTCGTCCAGGTGAAAATCCACCAGCGCCAGTTGCGGCCGGCCGCCCTGGGCGAGCCAGCGCTCGCATTCTTCACGATTACGCGCCGTCCATACGCGGCACCCCCAGCGGGTCAGCAGGCTGTTCATGCCGATCAGGATGCTGTCTTCGTTATCGACACACAGCACCTGTGCGCCGCTGGGCAAATGGCCGTTGGCTTCGATCACGACAGTGGGCTCGACGGCTTGGCTACTGGCCAATGGCACGCTGACGCTGAACACGCTGCCGCGCCCTGGCCAGGAACGCACGCGCAAGGTATGGCCGAGCACGCGACACAGTCCATCGGCAATTGCCAGGCCGAGGCCGAGCCCTTTTTCGGCCCGGGTCTGATGGCTGTCCAGGCGTTTGAATTCTTCAAAGATGACCTGCAGCTTGTCTTCGGCGATCCCCGGTCCGCGGTCCCAGACCTCCAGACACAGCTCGCCGTTGCCCCGGCGCACGCCTAGCAGCACCGGGCCCTTGGCGTAGCGGAAGGCATTGGTGAGGAAGTTCTGCAGCACGCGGCGCAGCAGCTTGATGTCGCTGTCGACCCGCAGCCGCGAGCCGCGAACCCGGAATTTCAAGCCTTGCTCTCGAGCCAGCACGGTGAACTCGGCGCCGAGGGTATCGAATAGATCATTGAGGGCAAACGGCTTGCGGTCGGGGTTGATCTTGCCGTTTTCCAATCGGGAGATGTCCAGCAGGTCCGTGATCAAGTCCTCGGCCGAGCGCAACGAGCTGTCCAGATGTTGCACCAACTGCCGGGCTTCGCTCGGCAAGCCGTCGTGCTGATGGGAAAGCGCGGCGGAGAACAGGCGCGCGGCGTTGAGAGGCTGCATCAAGTCATGGCTGACGGCGGCCAGGAAGCGGGTCTTGGACTGGTACGCGGCTTCGGCCGTGCTCTTGGCTTCGGTCAGCGCGAGGTTGAGTTGCGACAGTTCGCGGGTGCGTTCGGCCACCCGCTGTTCCAGCCCTTCGTTGGCTTCGGTCAAGGCCTGTTCGGCTTCGCGGTAAGCAGTGATGTCCGTGAAACTCATGACGAAACCGCCGCCGGGCATCGGGTTGCCGATCAGCTCGATCACACGGCCGTTGGGGAACAGGCGTTCCGAGGTGTGTGCGCGGCCCTGGCGCATCCAGTGCAGGCGCCGGGCGACATGGACTTCGGCCTCGCCCGGGCCACAAAGGCCGCGCTCGGCGTTGTAGCGGATGATGTCGGCGATCGGCCGACCGACGCTGATCAAGCCGTCGGGGTAGTTGAACAGTTCCAGGTATCGACGGTTCCAGGCCACGAGCCTGAGGGACTGGTCGACCACGCTGATGCCCTGGGTGATGTTTTCGATGGCGCCTTGCAGCAGCGCTCGGTTGAATTGCAGCACTTCGGACGCTTCGTCGGCGATCCGCACGACGTCTTCCAGTTGCATCTCGCGGCCTTCGATGGCCGCTTTCACCACGGCTCGCGTCGACGACGCGCCGAGTACACCGGCCAGCAGCCGCTCGGTATGGGCGATCCATTCGCTGTCGGCGTTCTGGCTCGGGTTGAAGCCTTTGCCTTGGCGATAGGCAAAGCGAATGAAGCTCTGGCGCGCCCGTTCTTCGCCGACGAAGCGGGCCGCCAGCTGCAACAGATCCTCGATCTGGACCGCCAGCATCGAGCGAGGATTGGGTCGGGCGCTGATCTCCTGACCGATGAAGCGTCCAGCCTGCCAATGCTCCGACACGCGTGTGCGCGACAGGACCGAAACCCAGGCGAACAATATGAAATTGCCCGCCAGGGACAGGACGACACCTTGGGTCAGCGGCGTAATCGGCAAATCCAGCGGATTGCCATGCAGCCAGGCCAGGCCGGGGAAGCTGCTCAGTGACCAGCCCAGGCTATGGGCGGCGATCGGCAGCACCAGCGTGTAGAACCACAGGAATATGCCCATGGCGAGGCCGGCGAACACGCCGCGTCGATTCGCCTGTTTCCAGTACAGCGCGCCGATCATGGCGGGTGCCAGTTGCGTCACGGCGGCGAAGGCGATCTGGCCGATGGTGGCCAGGCTCGCGGTCGAACCCAGCAGCCGGTAGCTGACATAAGCCAATAGGAGAATCGCAACGATGCTCACCCGGCGTACCGACAGCATCCATTGGCGGAACACTTCGAAAGGACGCTCGGCGTTGTTGCGGCGCAATAGCCATGGCAGCAGCATGTCGTTGGAGACCATGGTCGACAGGGCGACACTCGCCACGATGACCATGCCGGTGGCGGCCGAGGCGCCGCCGATGAAGGCCAGCACCGCCAGCGCCGGATGCGCCTGGGCGAGTGGCAGGCTGATGACGAACGAATCCGGCAGTACCGAGCTGGGCAACATCATTTGCCCGGCGAGGGCGATCGGCACCACGAACAGGGCGGCCAGGGCCAGGTAGGCGGGGAACACCCATTTGGCCAGGCGCAGGTCCTGGGGTTCGATGTTCTCCACCACGGTGACGTGGAACTGCCGTGGCAGGCAGATGATCGCCATCATCGCCACGCCGGTTTGCACCACCATGGACGGCCAGTTGATGGTCTCCTTCCAATACTGCTCCAACCGTGGCGCGAGCATCGCCTGGTTGAACAGGTCGTCGAAGCCGTCATAAAGGCCAAACGTGACGAACGCGCCAACCGCCAGGAAGGCGAACAGCTTGACCAGCGATTCAAAGGCAATCGCCAGCACCATGCCGCGGTGGTGCTCGGTGGCGTCGAGGTTGCGAGTGCCGAAGACGATGGTGAATAGCGCCAGGATCAGCGAGACGATCAACGCAGTATCCTGCGCTCGGGTGCCCATGGCGTCGGCACCGGCGCCGATCAACAGGTTCACGCCGAGCACGATACCCTTGAGCTGCAAGGCAATGTAAGGCAGCACGCCGACCAGGCAGATCAGGGCGACCACCACTGCCAGTGATTGGGATTTGCCGTAGCGGGCGGCGATGAAGTCGGCGATGGAGGTGATGTTCTCCTGCTTGCTGATCATCACCATCTTCTGCAAGACCCACGGCGCCAGTACCAGCAGCAGGATCGGCCCGAGGTAGATCGGCAGGAATGACCAGAGCTGTTCGGCGGCCTGGCCCACGGCGCCGAAAAACGTCCAGCTGGTGCAATACACCGCCAGCGACAGGCTGTAGACCCACGCGCGCACACGTGGTGGCAGCGGTGTGCTGCGTCGGTCGCCGTAAAAGGCGATGGCAAACATGATGGCCATATAGGCCAGGGCGACAACGGCGATCAGCCCGCTGGACAGCGACATGGAAACTCCCAGACAAATACCCCCGGGCTTGGGCCCGGCAAGACAGTCTCGCACGCCCGCTCGGGTTCGTCAGTGTCGACCAAGGTCGAGGCGTGGCGGGGTGTCGCGGGTGGGATTTTTTTATGCAGCGATGTTGCCGGCCTCATCGCGAGCAAGCTCGCTCCCACAATGGCTATTTATCGAATACAAGATTTGTGGCACACCGAAATCCAATGTGGGAGCGAGCTTGCTCGCGATGGCTTTTTCACTGATCCAACGCCATATCCACCAACCGATACAGCTCCTCGACCTCCAGCGGCGCAGTGGCGAAGAGGATGCGAAACACCGTCGGCGCCACGATCACGTTCACCAACCGCTCGATCCCGGGATTCGGCTCGTCGGGATAACGATCCAGGATGATCTGCAACTGGCCGCTGATAATGCCCACGCAATACCCCGGCGTAGCGCAAGCCTGGATGTCACGCATCATATTGCGGCCAGGTTCTGAACTCATCTCGTCGAGGTACTGCTCGGCCCAGGCGCGCAGGTCGCCGCGCAGGCTGCCAGTGTTGGCCGGCTCGCTGTCCGGGCGCATGCGCGCGATGGCAACGTCGGCCAACAGCGCCGGCAGATCGCCCCAGCGCCGGTAGATGGTGGACGGCGTGACCCCGGCGCGCGCAGCGATTTGCGGCACGGTCAAGGTGGCGCGGTCCTGCTCCTGGAGCAGGGCGCGTACCGCCGAGTGAATCGACTCCTGAACCCGGGCACTTCTGCCGCCGGGGCGTAAACCTTCTTTAATAGCCATGCATCGGACCTTAACACAAAGAATTTGCTTTAAGCGCATGCCGGTAGCACACTCCGCAAAAGCAAAAAATTAGCTTTTATGAATCTCCTCGTGGAGCGTGCCCATGTCTCGTCCAGCTTCGACCCGCGCCAGTCTCATCTTCCTGGCGATCACCTTGCTCGGTTTTCTGGCGGCCTCCAGCGCGCCGACGCCGTTGTATCACCTCTACCAGGAACATCTGCAGTTCTCTCCGGCGATCCTCACGCTGATCTTCGGTGTGTATGCGTTCAGTCTGTTGGCGGCCTTGCTGGTCGTCGGCTCGTTGTCCGACTACCTCGGTCGCAGACCGGTGATCTTCGCGGCATTATTGCTCAACATGCTGGCGATGCTGCTATTCATCAATGCCGACAGTGTGGGCTGGTTGATGGGCGCGCGACTGATACAAGGCTTCGCCACCGGCATGGCCACCAGTGTGCTGGGCGCCGCGTTGCTCGACTTCGATCGCCAGCAAGGCCCCCTAGTCACTAGCGTTGCGCCCCTGCTGGGCATGGCGTGTGGCGCGATGGGGTGTGGCCTGCTGGCAGAATTTGCGCCGATGCCGTTGCAACTGACTTATTGGCTGCTGCTGGCGTTGTTTCTGGTCCAGGCGGTTTATCTCTGGCGCCTGGCCGAAAGCGTTAGCCCGCAGCCCGGGGCCTGGCGGTCGTTGCGCCCCACCTTGCATGTGCCGGTCCAGGCGCGGCGCGCGTTGTGGCTGATCCTGCCGCTGGACCTGGCGGCCTGGGCGGTCGGTGGTTTCTATCTGTCCCTGGCGCCGTCCCTGGTTCGCGCCGCCACCGGTTCGACATCGAACCTGATCGGCGGCTCGCTGGTGGCCGTGCTGACACTCAGCGGCGCATTGTCGATCTACATGTTGCGTAACCGCGCCGCGCAAATGATGCTGCGTCTTGGCGCGACGCTGCTGGTGCTTGGCCTGGCCCTGGTGTTGATGGCCGTACACGCGGCCAGCCTGCCGTTGTTTTTCATCGGCACGCTGGTGACCGGCAGCGGTTTCGGCGCGGGATTCATCGGCGCGCTGCGCAGCATCATGCCCTTGGCCTTGCCCCACGAGCGGGCTGGCTTGATGTCGGCGTTCTATGTGCTCAGCTATCTGGCCTTCAGCCTGCCATCGTTGCTGGCGGGGAATCTGACCCGTATTTTCGGCCTGATTCCGACCTCGGACGGCTACGGCGCGGTGTTGATTGTCATGGCCGCCGGCGCGCTGGTGGGCTTGTTGCGTGAACCCGCACGGCCGCTGGCGGACGGGCTTCGGCCCTGATTGCTTATCTATAGAACAGAATAGATATAGAGAAATTACCCGTTATATAGATATTCGATCCGGTTCTAGCATAGCTCCACCTCATCCGAGGAGAGGAGTGATCATGACCTGCTTTGCTGAAAACCGTTTTCGACCGCTGAGCCATTTGCCGGGGCCATTGGAGGTCGTCCGCCAATTCACGCCGAACTGGTTTGCCGCGACCATGGGCACCGGTGTGCTGGCGTTGGCCCTGGCACAACTGCCTGGGGCCAACCCTGGCGTATATGCGATTGCGCAAGGATTGTGGCTGTTCAATATCGTCCTGTTTGCCCTGTTCACCGGGCTCTACACTGCTCGCTGGGTGTTGTTCTTCGACGAGGCCCGGCGGATTTTCGGGCATTCAACCGTGTCGATGTTCTTCGGCACGATCCCGATGGGGCTGGCAACGATCATCAACGGTTTCCTGGTGTTCGGCGTACCGCGCTGGGGCGAGGGCGTGTTGTCGCTGGTCGAGGCGTTGTGGTGGACTGACGTGGCGATGTCGCTGGCCTGCGGTGTGCTGATTCCGTTCCTGATGTTCACCCGCCAGGAACACCGCATCGACCAGATGACCGCCGTGTGGCTGTTGCCCGTGGTGGCCGCCGAAGTCGCCGCCGTCAGCGGTGGCCTGCTGGCGCCGCACCTGGCTGACGTGCATTCGCAACTGATCATATTGGTCACCAGCTACATACTCTGGGCATTTTCCCTACCGGTGGCGTTCAGCATTCTGACCATCCTGGTGTTGCGCATGGCCTTGCACAAACTGCCCCACGAGAACATGGCCGCTTCGAGCTGGCTGGCCCTCGGCCCCATCGGCACCGGCGCACTGGGCATGTTGGTGCTGGGCGGCGATGCGCCGGTGATCCTTGCCGCCAATGGCCTGCCGGGCGTGGGCGAGGTTGCATCGGGCCTGGGGTTGGTCGCCGGTATCACCCTGTGGGGCTTCGGATTCTGGTGGATGTTGATGGCGCTATTGATCACCGCGCGCTATTTGCGTGAAGGCATCCCGTTCAACCTCGGCTGGTGGGGCTTCACCTTTCCCTTGGGCGTGTATGCGCTGACGACGCTGAAGCTGGCAAGCCTTCTGGACCTGGATTTCTTCAGCGTGTTCGGCTGCGGGCTGGTGGCGCTGCTGGTGGTGATGTGGCTGATCGTCAGCTGGCGCACGCTGGTCGGCGCCTGGCATGGCGAGTTGTTTGTGTCGCCGTGCCTAGTGTCCTGTACCTCAAATACTGCTCCTTCTTGACTGCGTCTGTTGTCGTCATGCAGCGTTGCTGCTCCTTGCCATAACGGGCTATGACTCGTTGCTGCGCCTTGCCTGACGACAACAGCCACTCGCCAAAAAGAAACGTATTTGCGAAACAGGACACTCTCAGTGCTGGGGAAATAATCGCCAAAGACAGGTAATGTGTGGCCTGGATCGAAAAAGCGTCATTCCAATAAGCGTCCACGCCACTCAGGAACATGGAAGATGAGTCACCCTTCACAGTTCACCTTGCTTCGCACGCGGCGCTTCCTGCCGTTCTTCGTTACGCAGTCCCTTGGCGCGTTCAACGACAACGTCTTCAAGCAATCATTGATCCTCGCCATTCTCTACAAACTGGCCATCGAGGGCGACCGCTCGATCTGGGTCAACCTTTGCGCGCTGCTGTTCATTCTGCCGTTCTTCCTGTTCTCGGCGCTGGCGGGGCAGTTTGGGGAGAAGTTCGCCAAGGACGCCTTGATCCGCCTGATCAAGCTGGGAGAAATCGCGATCATGGCGGTCGGTGCGGTGGGTTTCCTGTTCGATCACCTGTGGCTGATGCTGGTGGCGCTGTTCGCCATGGGCACCCACTCGGCGTTGTTCGGGCCGGTGAAATATTCGATCCTGCCGCAAGCCCTGCGCGAAGACGAACTGGTCGGTGGCAATGGCCTGGTGGAAATGGGTACGTTCCTGGCCATCCTGGCGGGGACCATCGGTGCGGGGATCATGATGTCTTCGGCGCACTACGCGCCGGTGGTGTCGGTGGCCATTGTCGGCATTGCCGTGGCCGGTTACCTCGCCAGTCGCGGCATCCCACGGGCGGCGGCGGCCTCGCCGCAGATGCGCTTGAACTGGAATATTTTCAGCCAATCGTGGGCGACCTTGAAGCTGGGCCTCGGGCAGACTCCGGCGGTGTCCCGCTCCATTGTCGGCAACTCTTGGTTCTGGTTCGTCGGGGCGATCTACCTGACGCAGATTCCCGCGTACGCCAAGGAATGGATGCACGGCGACGAAACCGTGGTGACCCTGATTCTCACGGTTTTTTCAGTAGGGATTGCCCTGGGTTCGATGCTCTGCGAAAGACTGTCAGGGCGCAAAGTGGAAATCGGCCTGGTGCCGTTCGGTTCGTTCGGGCTGACGGTGTTCGGCCTGCTGCTGTGGTGGCACTCCGGTGGAATCCCCGACAGCGCCGACGGCCATGGCTGGCTGCAGATTCTCGGGTTTGGCCACGCCTGGCTGGTCCTGATCGATATCCTCGGCCTGGGTATCTTTGGCGGCTTCTACATCGTGCCGCTGTATGCGCTGATCCAGTCGCGTACCGTTGAGAACGAGCGGGCGCGGGTGATCGCCGCCAACAATATTCTCAACGCCTTGTTCATGGTGGTCTCGGCGATCGTTTCCATCGTCCTGCTGAGCCTGGCCAAGCTGTCGATCCCCCAGCTGTTTTTGGTGGTGTCGCTGCTGAACATTGGCGTCAACGCCTACATCTTCAAGATCGTCCCCGAGTTCAGCATGCGCTTCATGATCTGGCTGCTCAGCCATTCCATGTACCGTGTGGAGCATCGCAACCTGGAGGCGATTCCCGATGAGGGTGCCGCGCTGCTGGTGTGCAATCACGTGTCGTTTGTCGATGCCTTGTTGATTGGCGGTGCGGTGCGTCGGCCGATTCGCTTCGTGATGTACTACAAGATCTACAACCTGCCGGTCCTGAACTTTATCTTTCGAACCGCTGGGACGATTCCGATTGCCGGACGCCAGGAAGATATTCATATCTACGAAAAGGCCTTCAGCCGCATCGCCCAATATTTGGAAAACGGCGAGTTGGTGTGCATCTTCCCTGAAGGAAAGTTGACCGCCGACGGTGAGATCAATGAATTCAGGAGCGGCTTGACGCGCATCCTTCAGGAAACGCCGGTGCCGGTGATTCCGCTGGCGTTGCAGGGGTTGTGGGGGAGTTTCTTCAGTCGCGACCCAGGTAAAGGGATGTTCCGTCGGTTCTGGTCCCGCGTGACCTTGGTGGCGGGGACGGCGGTAGCGGTCGAGTCGGCTGAGCCTGCGAAGTTGCAGGCGTTGGTGGGCGAGTTGCGTGGGGCTGTCAGGTAATAGCTGTTATTTTGCGGGCCTCTTCGCGAGCAGGCTCGCTCCCACAATGGACCGCATTCACTCGGTCGACTGTGGGAGCGAGCGTGCTCGCGAAGGCGGTGGAGGCTTAAGCGCTGGCCTTGAGCCCGATCAGCCCGGCAATGATCAACGCGACGCTGGCCAATCGGATCAGTGCCATCGATTCACCAAACAGAATGATCCCGGCGATCACCGTGCCTACGGCACCGACCCCGGTCCAGATTGCGTAGGCCGTGCCCAGCGGCAATTCCTTCATGGCAAGGCCCAGCAGGCCAAGGCTGATCGCCATGGCCGCGATGGTCAATGCGGTAGGAAGCGGGCGGCTGAAGCCGTCGGTGTATTTAAGGCCGACAGCCCAGCCGACTTCGAACAGGCCGGCAAAAAACAGAATGATCCAGGACATCACACACCTCATCGATGGATGGGGTCGTCCCCGGACAAAAACGCTATGGCGCGCAGGGTCGTCCCCGCATCGGGCGCCAGAATGCCCAATGCTGACTGTTCGGTCAAGTCCGCCTATCAGTCCGCCGTCTGCCGGGAGAGCTCTTCTCTGTCCTGCTTTTCGCTCATGCGACGGAACCAGGTCGAGAGCAGGGCGCCGGAGATGTTGTGCCAGACGCTGAACAAAGCGCTGGGCACCGCCGCCAGCGGCGAGAAGTGCGCACTGGCCAATGCCGCGCCTAGGCCGGAGTTCTGCATGCCTACTTCCAGGGACAAGGTTTTACGCTGGGCCAGTGGCAATCCAAACAGCCGACCGGTGAAATACCCCAGCAGATAACCGAAGCTGTTATGCAGGATGACGATAGCCATGATCAACAGGCCGGATTCGGCGATTTTCGCCTGGCTGGCCGCCACCACGGCGGCGACGATGATCACGATACTGACCACCGATACCAGCGGCAGGACTTCTACGGCGTGACGTACCCGCGCACCCAACAAGCGCTGGGCAACGATGCCCAAGGCAATGGGTAGCAACACGATTTGCAGGATCGACCAGAACAAGGCGGAGAACGACACCGGCAACCAGGCCGACGCCAGCAGCCAGATCAGCGCCGGGGTCAGCAAAGGGGCAAGCAGGGTGGTGATGGCGGAAATCGCCACGGCCAGCGCCAGGTCACCGCGTGCGAGCCAGGTCATGACGTTGGACGAGGTTCCACTCGGGCAGCAACCCACCAGAATGACCCCGACGGCGATTTCCGGCGGCAGGCTGAACGCTTGGCAGAGCAGCCACGCGGTGCCCGGCATGATCACGAACTGGGCAATCACGCCCAGGGCCACGCGTCCTGGACGACGAGCCACTTCGGCGAAGTCTTCCAGCTTGAGTGCCAGGCCCATGCCGAACATCACCAGTCCCAGCAGTGGCACGATGGCGACTTTCAAATCGACGAACCATTGCGGTTGCATGAACGCCAGCACCGCAAAGAACAGCACCCAATAAGCGAATGTATTGCCGACAAAGCGGCTTAACGCAGCCAACGCACGCATCACCTGATCCTTATTATTAAGAACACCAAATACTAATGTGGGAGCGAGCTTGCTCGCGATAGCGGCGTGTCAGTCAACACCTCGGTGGCTGTCATACCGCTATCGCGAGCAGGCTCGCTCCCACAGGGCAATCGTTACTTCTCAGATCCCCTGCGGAATCTCTTCCCCACCCAGCGCTTCAACCAACGCCGGCAGGAATTCGCCGAACGTCAGCATCATGAGGGTAAAGCTGGCATCCAGTTGGCCGAGGGCTTCATCGCCGCCATCCTGCTCCGCCTGGTCCTGCAACAGGTCTTCGAACTTGAGGCGCTTGACCACCATCTTGTCGTCGAGCACGAAGGACAGCTTGTCCTGCCAGGCCAGCGACAGCTGCGTCACCACCTTGCCGGTGTTCAAGTGCAGTTGGATCTCGTCACTGGTCAGGTCCTGGCGCTTGCAACGGACGATGCCACCGTCTTCATGGGTATCGCGCAGCTCACATTCGTCCAGCACGTAGAAATCGTCCGCGGCTTTCTGCGTCTTGACCCAGTCGGTCATGATCGCGGTAGGCGCTGTCTTCACTGTGAGTGGGCGTACCGGCAGTGAGCCGATGACTTCGCGCAGGGTGGAGAGCAGGTCTTCGGCACGTTTCGGGCTGGCGGAGTTGACCAGAATCAGGCCCTGTTTTGGCGCGATGGCGGCAAAGGTAGACGAGCGTCGGATAAACGCGCGAGGCAGGAACGCCTGGATGATTTCATCCTTGATCTGGTCCCGTTCCTTTTTATAGACCTTGCGCATTTGCTCGGCTTCGATCTCTTCGACCTTTTCCTTGACCGCGTCGCGCACGACGCTGCCCGGCAGGATGCGTTCTTCCTTGCGTGCGGCGATCAACAGGAAGTCCTGGCTGACGTGCACCAGGGGTGCGTCTTCGCCTTTGCCAAATGGCGCGACGAAACCGTAAGTGGTCAACTCCTGGCTCGCACAGGGGCGCGCCAGTTTGCTCGCCAGTGCAGTTTCCAACGCCTCGGCATCAAAAGGCAGATCTTGGGTCAGGCGATAGATAAGCAGGTTCTTGAACCACATGGGGTGAGTCTCTCCTTTATACAAAGGGGGGCATTATTCTCTTCGCGGCGTCATAGGCCAACCCTTCGCTAAGCCTTTGGAAGACCTGAAAAAATTAATTTAAAAAGTGCTTGCCAGGTCGGGGAGTGCTCCGTAGAATGCGCGCCACACCGAAAGTGAAGGGTGATTAGCTCAGCCGGGAGAGCGTCTGCCTTACAAGCAGAATGTCGGCGGTTCGATCCCGTCATCACCCACCATTCGCTTCCAGTGTTACGCGCAGCGGTAGTTCAGTCGGTTAGAATACCGGCCTGTCACGCCGGGGGTCGCGGGTTCGAGTCCCGTCCGCTGCGCCATATTCGGTTACCTGGAACACTGAACGCCAGGTCACCACAAAAAGCCCGCTAACGCGGGCTTTTTGCTGTTTGCAGTTCCCGCGGTGCGTGTGAATCACATTTTTTTTTTTGCTGAATTATCAATTAAATCAGCACGTTATAAAAAACTGTGAGAGAATGCGCCCCGCATCGAAAGTGAAGGGTGATTAGCTCAGCTGGGAGAGCGTCTGCCTTACAAGCAGAATGTCGGCGGTTCGATCCCGTCATCACCCACCAAACTTTCAATGTTACGCGCAGCGGTAGTTCAGTCGGTTAGAATACCGGCCTGTCACGCCGGGGGTCGCGGGTTCGAGTCCCGTCCGCTGCGCCATATTCGGCACTTGGAACACTGAACGCCAAGTGCTAACCAAAAAGCCCGCTCATTGAGCGGGCTTTTTGTTGCCTGTCATTTGGCCCCTTGCTACTGCTCAGCGTTCCGGCTGTGGCGGTAATCGCTGACCGCCTCGTACACTGCCTTGCGCAAACGGTTGATCCCACCAATGGGTCGATGGGCCTCGATGCCAAACCAAGGGTTGAAAGACTGGTTGTCACACGCCAGGTTCAGCTTGGGCGTATCGAAATCCTGTGCCGGAACCTTGATCCGCGCCACCGTTTCGAACGGCGCATCGCTTTCCTTCCATTCAATACTGGTGTCTTCGATCGGCATGTATTTGCTCGGGTCCTGGCGCTGGATCTGCAAGACAAAACAGGCCGGCACGCGATCGGTGGATAACTGCTGATTCAGCGCGCTACGCAAGAAATTCGGCAGATCCTGGTTTTGGGGCGGCAAGGTGTAGCCTGGGCAACTGTCCGGATCCGGCGCGACGCGAAACTTGGCATTGGCTTCGCCGAATTTGTAAGGCGAAACCGAAAAGTAGGTGGTCTGGGTCGGGCTTGCCGGAGGCGGCGAAAGTGTCGCCAGGGCGATAAACAGATGGCGGATCTGCCAAGTGCGTGGGTCCAGGTTTGGAAAGAACGCCATTGCCTTTTTTCCATCGGCTTGCGCGGCCACATTCTGACGGTACTCGGCGACATCACTGACGAAGAAATTCGGATGATTGAACATCACGAAATCCTGCTCGCCCTGTGATTGCCGATCAGCCAGCAGTTGCTTGCCGGGCACGTCCCGCAGTTTGATCGCCATTCCCCGCGCATCGCGCAGGCTATCGAACTGGGGATAAGCGTTGCCATTGGAGAGGCGGATCGTTGCCTGCCAAGTCTTGCCCGGTTCAGCGAACACACCCTGGCGCAATGGCGCAGGCAGGTCACTGGGCACCTGGACTTCGGCCATGACGCAACCGTGGGCTTTGGCATGGGCATCGCGCAGGTAGCGGGTACCTTCGCGGTGCTGGTCGACGATGCGGATGGCGGTCTGGATGATGTCCTGGGTCATGGCGCTTTCGGCGGGCGGTATCTGTTCCTTGTCCGGGACCGGTCCGCTGTGTTGCCAGGCGAACCAAGCGGCAGCCAGGGCCCAGCCGAGCAGCCCGATGCCCAGCAGCCATAGAAGCGTCTTGCCCAAAAAGGCGCCGAGGCGCAGCCAGAGCGTGATCAGCATGCAAACATCCTTTTACCTGTGGGGTTCGTCATTACAGTTGCGACTCCAGTGGCCCGCCGAGCACCTTTAAATACTCCAGCAAGGCCCAGCGCTCTTGCGGTTGCAGCAAGCGACCGATAACGCCATTGCCTCGCTCGCCCGCGCGGAACTCATGGCCGCTGTTGTGATTGCCAGTGACCCGCGTATCGAAGAGAAATCCATTGGCAAAGGCCTCCGTGCGATAGCCCAGGTGTCGCGGATCGTACTCGAAGCTGCCTTTATAGAAGGTGGTGGCCCGCTCAGCCTGGGGCGACAACAATTGATAGAGGGTTGGCACGGAGCCGTTGTGCAGGAAGGGCGGGGTGGCCCAGACGCCCGCCAGCGGTCGCGCTTTGTAGGCGCGCAGTTCACGCACGCCGATGGGCAGGCCAAAACCATCCAGGGCCGGGCGCTCGGCTGGCGTGACGCCGGCGTCGCGATAGGCGCGGTTTTCGACGAATGCCGTGACATAGGCCAGGCCCTTGGCGACCGAGACCCGGCTAAGGTCCAGTGGCTCTGTCGGGGTCGGGTGCAGTTGTACATCCAGCTTCGCCAGTTCGGCCGGATCCCATTGCAGACTGGTCAGATTGAAACGGTGGTCGGCGATATTGTTCGCAGTGCCGGGGTCGGTGCCGATCACTTTCACCGGCAGCATGTGCAATTGCTGGACCGGTCTGTCGGGGCCCTGGATAACCTTGGGCACATGGCAGCCGGCACAGTTTTCGGTAAACAGCGCCCGGCCTTTGGCGGCCAAGGGCTTGTCGATCGAGCCCAGCAATGCTTCCGGCCACGCTGGGGGCTTGAGCAGTTGCAGGGTTTCTTCGATTTTGTTCAGGTCGCGCACGCGTACGCTGGATGGATAGCGTGCGTCGCCCTGTAGCGGTTTGCCCTGGGCGTCGAAGAAGCTCAACGTGGCACCGACGCCCAACGCTTCGCCGACATTGCGGGCCATCGGTTGCTGGGCCGAGCCGTTCCATTGCACCCAGTCGAATGTCCACATTTCCCATAATTGCGGGTAATCCACCGGCGCGTTGGCGACCCGGTAGTTTTCTGCCGAGATGGCATCGCCAAAGCTTGCATTGGCGATACGGCCGAAGGCGTCGGTACGGCCAGGGCCTTCCTCGGTAGGGTAGAGGCCGCGGTGGGTGTCGTTCCAGGCCGTGCGCAGAAAAGTGTTCAGGGACACCTTGAGCGCCTTGCGCAACTCTTCATGGCGGGCGTCGTAGTCGTTGCCCAACACCTGGCGGGCGAAGCGTTCGAATTTCCATGGGTTGTAGTAAGTCGAGGCGAGACTCCCGACCAATGCCTGTCCGAAACTACCTCCGCGCAGCGTCGGAACAGTCGATGGCAACACGTGCTGGGCTGAACCGCCGTCGATCCGTATCGCTTGGCCCTTGAAGCGCAATTCGCCGGTGTGGCAGGCCGCGCAGGTGATGTCCAGATATTGCTCGCTGCTGCTGGCATTTTGGTGTCGCGTGAAGCCTACCGGCAGGTTGCCGGGGTTTTCCGGCGTGGCCTTCTGCGCCGGATCGACGAGGAAACCGAAGCGCGCCAGGTACTCCGGCGAAGCGAAGCGCTGTTGCGAGAAAGGAAGTTCCAAGGCGGTGAACCAGTCATAGCGCAGGCCTTTGACCTGGGTGCCCTGGGGCGTAAAGTAGTAGGTTTGGCGCTCGGCGGGGCTCCATTGCTCCAGGTAATGCACCTGTTCGACAGGTGTATAGGCGGGCAGGCGCGGGTTGGCGACGTAATAAAGCACCACGGCCGCGGCGACGACAAGCAGTGTGAGGATCAGCAAAAGAATGCGAGAGAGGAGGCGCACGGTAACGTCCTTGTTTTTTTTGATATGCCCTTATGCCTCAGTGCCGCTTGGCCGGCAAGTGGCCATTACCCTGGGCTGGCGGCGGGGCGGCTGTTTGTCCCGGTTCGTAATAGATGACAGATGCTTCATCTGCCCAGGATTAAAAAGCGTTTGCCGGCCTGAACTTATCATCACTTTGCGGCTCACATGCCGGTAGCCATTGGTCGTGGCCGCCTGATAAGCTCGCGGCTTTACTCGATTGCCCTTTAGGCGCATGAACAAGGAAATAGCATGAAACAGCATCGGTTGGCGGCGGCGGTTGCCCTGGTTGGCCTGGTACTGGCGGGTTGCGACTCGCAGACCAGCGTAGAGCTGAAAACCCCGGCGCAGAAAGCTTCCTACGGTATCGGCCTGAACATGGGCAAGAGCCTGGCTCAGGAAGGTATGGATGACCTGGACTCCAAAGCAGTGGCCCAGGGCATCGAAGATGCCGTCGGCAAGAAAGAACAGAAGCTGAAAGACGAAGAGTTGGTCGAGGCCTTTGCCGCACTGCAAAAACGTGCCGAAGAGCGCATGGCCAAGATGAGCGAAGAGTCGGCTGCGGCTGGCAAGAAATTCCTCGAAGAAAATGGCAAGAAGGCCGGCGTGACCACCACCGCTTCGGGCCTGCAGTATGAAGTCGTCAAGAAAGCCGACGGCGCGCAGCCCAAGCCGACCGACGTAGTGACCGTTCACTACACCGGCAAGCTGACCAACGGTACTGTCTTCGACAGTTCCGTGGAGCGTGGTAGCCCGATTGACCTGCCGGTCAGCGGTGTGATCCCAGGTTGGGTCGAAGGCCTGCAATTGATGCACGTCGGTGAGAAGTACAAGCTGTACATCCCAAGTGACCTGGCGTACGGCGCCCAGAGCCCGAGCCCGGCGATCCCTGCCAACTCGGTCCTGGTGTTCGACCTGGAGCTGCTGGCCATCAAGGACCCGGCAAAAGAAGACGCAGCCAAGTAATCGCGTCTGCTATAAAGACAACGCCTCGCTCATGCGGGGCGTTGTTGCATTCGGCTTTCGGTAAATGAGCAAAAAAACCGAACGCCCGGCAGCGACCACAGTCATAGGCAATACAGGCGCCGTGCTAGACCCAGTCGGCCAATCAAGTCAATGAAATATTGGGTTTTTTTATGTGAGTAAAAAACGCCCGATCTAAGCCGAGCCCTTATGAACCGTGGGCTTCAGCGGTGAAATGCAGCTCTGTTCACAAGGTTATCCACAATTTGTGTGGATAACATTTCAGTGGGAGAAGAAATGAAGGCGCCGTGGAATTTCACGAAATTTCTGCCCCTGGCGGGACGGCTTTTGGCCCGCGGCCGATTGCCGACATTACTGTTTGCCGTCGCCAGCAAGGGCGCGCGTGAAGGAGGGCGGCTGGGCAAGCTCAAGGACGACCTGCGCTTGCTTCAGGCGTTGTGCCTGGCTTACTGGCGTGGTGAATACCGGGCAGTCAGCGCCAAGTCGTTGCTTTCGATAGTGGCCGGGCTCATGTATTTCCTGAGTCCCTTGGACGCGATTCCGGACTTGCTGCCCATGCTCGGCATGTTCGACGACATCGCCGTGCTGGCGTGGATCATGAAGACACTCGACGACGAACTGAGCGCCTTCCGTGCCTGGCGAGACCGGCAGTCACCCGAGAAGCTCGCGTTGGTGGAAAGACTTCCCGATACCCCGGAACAACTTCAGCTCCAACGCCCGAAAAAGATCTGATCCAGCCCTATCCCTTCAGAAGATCATCGCCCCCGCGACCTTAGCCGCTATTTAGGATTACACTTCCTAGGAAAAAAGCTGACTCGCTAAGTGTTGTTGTCCTACGGGGTAGTCATGGATATTCAAGTAATCACACGCGACGGAGAGCCCGAGTACGCGGTTTTACCGTGGGATCAATACCAGTCGTTATTGAAGGCAGCAGGCATTAAACAAGCTCCGCCGCGCGAGGCAGACGTCCAGCCTGCGGCGGCACCCGGCCAGGTTCTCCCTGGTCTGGATCAATTGCGCAGTCTGCGCGAAGGGAAGGGCATCGCCATCGAGGCGTTGGCCCGCACGGTAGGCATCAGCCCGTCTTATCTGGCCATGATCGAGAGTGGTGAGCGTCAGCCCGACGCCGCTATCAAGCGCAGTCTGGCCTGGGAACTGACGGTGCCGGGTTGGAGGGATGAATCGTGAGTGTACGCATCAGTCGGCAACATTGGGACGGGTTGTTGGGTGAGTTGGACCAGGCGCGGCGCCAGCGCCATTTGTTGACCTATCGCGCCTTGCTGGAACGCTTGCAACTCCCCAGCCCGGCCATGCAGACCTTGACCGCAGCGCTTGAACACCTGGCCGCGCTGGACGCCCGCGCCGAACAACCGCTGCGCAGTTCGCTGGTCATCAGCCAAGGCGCCAGCCGGCTGCCGCGTACTGGATTTTTCGAATGCGTCGAGCGTCTTGGGCGCTTTTCCGGTCCTTCCGACGGCGTAGCCGCCGCGTCCTGGCATGCTTCGGAAGTGGTCCGGGTGTTCGAGTACGAATATCCCGAATCGGCGGAAGCCTAGTGCTCTGGCGTATCAAGGCCCGGGCTGGTTATTGGCTCGCGCGCCGGTTGTTTCATTGGCCATGGTTCGTTCGACAGCCGCGTGGCTGGGCCTGGCTCGAAGGTCAGTTCGCACGCATGGCGAACCTGGGCGACGTTGGCGCCCAGAGTTTCTACGGGCACATCCTGACATTTCGTGGCCAAGGGCTGGGCGCCCGGGAAGAGGGCATTCGCTTGCTGCGCCTCGCCGCACTGGCCGGCGATGGCAAAGCCGCATACCAGCTCGGTGTCATCAGCCTTGCCGGCAGCACCACTGGCGCGCCGGATCCGGTGGAAGCGGCTCGCTGGTGGACCTTGGCCGCAAAGGCTGGGCACCCACTGGCTGAAATAAAGCTCAAGTCGCTCAAGGGCCAGGAACCTTAGTTTCCTCAGTCTTTATTCCCCCGTTCTGAGGGGGATTGCCCTGCGGGGCTAATCAAAGAATTGTCCTACGCGCTCCGCCTCCTTATCTGACTTATTTCCCAAGCCGTCCCCGGCAAAGTCTCGCGCTCCGATTTCTTGCGAGACGCTTGCCCATGCCCGATCGTTTTCTCCTGCCGGTTCTTGATCGAGCCATGCGCTGATGGATCAGGCGCGCCGCATCGAGGCTGAACTCGACAGCTTCCAGGACACCCTTTCGCTTTATCGCGAGCAGTTTGATCGTTGGTATAGCCGGGCTGCGGATCGCGTCAGCCAAGCGGCCGACCTGCCTTCGCTGATGGGCATGGAACGACTGATTCGTTTCGGCCAAAGCACCACGGCAGTCGACGTCCGGGACAGGGACTTTCTATCCGTCGTCGCCCAGTGCCCGCAAGGCGGGATCATGACGATCGAGAGCAAGCTCGAGTCCGTGTACGACATCCCGCTGGGCGATATCGTGGTGGATGTGGTGGCGGTGGACACGGGCGAGGCCACGCCGGTCACGCTGGATGCTCAGGGCGTGGGTCGCTTCAAGGGCGAGGCGGGGCGGTCTTACCGGGTGCGTGTCCAGGGCGAAGTGTCCCCCAAGCGAATCGATGAGCTGTTTTCTTCCTACGACGGCCTGACGAATGATCTGACGGACTGGCTTCGCGGCGAGTGGCAGGGCTTCAAGCCGCAGTGGGCCCAGCAGTCATTGGCGACTTCGGCGGCAGCGGTGGGCAATGGCTTGCTCGCCGGCGGTTGGGCGGCGATCGAAGGCGTGTGGGACAGCATCAGTTTGCTGTCGGACATCCTCAAGGATCCCTCCCGGTTCGGCGGACGGTTGGGCAGCAGCGCAGCCGAGCTGGCCCAGCTTGCCGAGTCGGCGCCGCTGGTCATGGCGAAGCTGCAATTGCTCGCCAGCGACGAAGCGGCGCTGTGCTTGTTGGTGCGCACCGCCAGTCTCTGGCTGGACATGCTGCCCCCCAGTGAACTGGCGGGCGACACGGCGACGGTGTTATCCACAGTGGTCGTGCAGTTGGTCATCGACCTGTTGATCGGCGTGGTGCTGACCTTCGTCGGGGCAGGCGCGGGCATTGCTTATCTCTCGATGCGCCTGGGCCGGCACGGTGCTCGTCTGCTGGATGCCGTGAAGCGTTTTATCAGTGCCATTTTCGAGCTGGTGAACGGCTTCATGGGCTACGTTGACCGCTACAAGGCTGTGGCCGCGCGGGGCATTGCCGCCGGCGTAAAGAAGGGGCGCATGCAGTTGCGCTGGGATGCGCAGCGCAACACCACGCTGAAAAAGCAAGAACACCACGACGACGCCCCCGCCCAATCGAAAAACCCCAACGGCGACCCCGCCGACACCGCCGCCCAGACCCGCACCGACGGTTGCCCGGTGTCCTTGGTCACCGGCGAAGAGCTGCTCACCCTCGAAGACGGCACCCTCGACGGACGCTTGCCCTTCGTCTTCACCCGCCTCTACCGCACCAGCGCCGCCGACCTGGACATCGGGCTCGGCCGCGGATGGACCCATGCCCTGGCCCATCGCCTGTTGATCGACGGCGAGCAGGTGACCTGGGTCGACCAGGAAAACCGCCGCACCACGTTTCCCCGGCCCAGCCTGCAACGCCCAGCCATCCACAACAGCCTGGCCCGCGCGGCGATTTACCTGAGCAGCGAGCCGGACGAATTGATCGTCGCCCAGCCCGGCGAAGACGCTCCTTTCCTACATTTTCGCGACGGTCATCTGACGGCCCTGAGCGATCGGTACGACAACCGCCTGACCGTCCAACGCAACATCTACGGCGACATCAGCCGTCTGGACAACGGTGCCGGCAGCTGTTTGCGTTTGCGCTACGAACATCGGCACCTGGTCGCTATCGACTACCAGAGCTTTCACCCGGCGCTGACCCTCGACGAAGCCTGGCGCACCGAACAGACCCTGGTGACCTACCGCTACGATGCGCGTTCGCGCCTCATCGAAGCGACCAACGCCGCCGGCGAGAGCGAGCGCTACGACTACGACGACCAGCACGTCATCCTCCAGCGGCAACTGGCCGGGGGCGCGAGTTTCTACTGGGAGTGGCAAGGCCTCGGCCCGGCGGCGCGCTGTGTCCGGCATTGGGCCTCGTTCGCGCAGATGGACAGCCGCTACACCTGGGGCGATGACGGCAGCGTCACGGTCCGGCATATCGATGGCAGCCAGGACGTGTATGTCCACGACGACCACGCGCGGCTGGTGCGCCAGGTCGATCCCGCCGGCGGCGAACACCTCAAGGCTTATGACGAACAGGGCCGGCTGATCGCCGAGCAAGACCCGCTGGGCGCCGTCACCGAATACCGCTACGACGAAGTCGGACGGCTGGTGGCGCTGATTCCGCCGGAAGGCGAGCCCACGTCCTACGAATACCGAAACGGTTTCCTACACGCCCGGACTCGCGGCAAGGCCGTGTGGACCTACTGGCGCAATGCCCAGGGCGACATCATCGAAGTCGTCGACCCGGCTCGCCAAAGCACCTGGTATCACTACGACGACCAGGGGCAACTGAATACCATCAGCTACCCGGACGGCGGTGCCCATCATTTTGTGCGAAACCCGTTGGGCCAACTGACGGAAGAAATCCTGCCGGACGACGGCCAGCGAGTTTTTTCCTACGACGCCCTGGGCCGTCTGCTGACCCGTCAAGACGAACGCGGCGCCGTCACCCATTACCAATGGGACGCCGTGGGCCGCTTGCTACAGACCACCCTGCCCACCGGCGCGACCCGTGCATGGAGCTACAACGCCTACGGCAAGGTCACCGCGGAGCGGGACGAACTGGGGCGCATCACCCGCTACGAATACGCCGACGATCTGCACCTGGTCAGCCGCCGCCTCAACCCCGACGGCAGCGAACTGAAGTACCGCTACGACTCGGCGCGGCTGTTGCTGACCGAAATCGAGAACGAATCCGGCGAAAAGTATCAGCTGGACTACACGCCCAACGGACTGATCCGACAGGAAACCGGCTTCGACGGCCAGCGCACCGGCTACGCCTACGACCTCAACGGCCACCTGCTGGAAAAGACCGAATTCGGCGCCGACGGCAGCCAGCGGATCACCGCCTACCAACGCGACACCGCCGGCCGCCTGCTGCGCAAGACCTTGCCCGACGGTGCCACGGTCGAGTACGGCTACGACGCCCTCGGGCGACTGATCAGCGTTGAAGACGGCCATTGGCCGCTGGCCTACGAATACGACAACCAGGACCGCCTCGTCGCCGAACACCAGGGTTGGGCGAGCCTGCATTATCGCTACGACGATGTCGGCCGGCTGGTCCATTGCCGCCTGCCCGATCGCAGCACCCTGGATTACCGCCACCTGCGAGGCGGGGCGCTGATCGCCATCGACCTCAACGGCACGTGCCTGACCGAACACCGTTTCAAGGGCGGCCGCGAACGCCAGCGCCAGCAGGGCCAGTTGCTCAGCGACTACAGCTACGACGAACAGGGTCGCCTCAAGGCCCAGACCGTGTGGCAAAGCCAGCAAAAACAACTGTTCTGGCGTGACTATTCCTACAGCGCCAACGGCAACCTCGCCGCGCTTTCCGACACGCGAAACCGACGCGGCTACCACTACGACGCGCTGGATCGCCTGGTGCGCATCGACTACGCCCACAGCCAACCCCCGGAACACTTTTCCCACGACCCGGCCGGCAATGTGTTGTTCAACGACCGTCCCGGCCCGACCACCCTCAAGGGCAACCGCCTGCTGATGGAGGGCGATCGTCACTATGACTACGACGCCTACGGCAACCTGGTCCGCGAACGCCGCGGCCATGCCCAGTGCCTCGTCACGCAATACCGCTACGACAGCCAACATCGGCTCATCGGCGTCACCACCCCCGACGGGAGCGAAACCTCCTACCGCTACGACGCCTTCGGCCGACGCATCGAGAAGACCGTGGACGGCCTCACCACGGAATTCATCTGGCAGGGCGACCAGGTCATCGCTGAAAGCAGCGACCGTCACTACCAGAGCTACGTCTATGAACCCGGCACCTTCCGCCCCCTGGCCCTGCTGGAAGGCGCAGGCCCGGAAAAAGCCACGCCGTTCTACTACCACCTCGACCACCTCGGCACTCCCCAGGAACTGACCAGCCACCAAGGCGAAGTCGTCTGGGCCGCGCGCTACAACGGCTACGGCAAACTCACCGAACTGCGCCACGGCGACGGCAAACGACTGGAGCAACCGCTGCGCTTTCAGGGGCAATACCACGACCGGGAAAGCGGCCTGCATTACAACCGGCACCGGTACTACAATCCGGAGACGGGGCGGTATCTGACGCTGGATCCGAGCAAGCTCAAGGGTGGGCTCAATGGGTATCGGTACACCCTGAACCCGACGGGGTGGGTGGATCCGTTGGGGTTGGAAGGTTGCCCTGGCGACGGATGTAAAAAACCTGCCATTGGTAAACAAGACCCGGCGACTAAGGTTGGGGTGGATGAGGGTGAGCCTGCGCTGCCGATGACGGCGGAGCAGCGGAGGGCTCGGATTGATGCGTTGGCGGAAGCGAATGCTTATCGGCGTTTGGATGAGATGGAGCGATCGATACCAGGCGCGCATTTCCTACAGAAACATGGTGCTCAGACTACTACGGAGGCTCAGTTGGAGCGCGTTACGACAGGGCGAAATCCTGGCACTGGGCAAATCGATGTATATCACAGTGGAAGTAATGCAGGGCTACCTGCTATTCCGTCTGCCGCAACTCGTTTCCTTAATCATCGTGATCAGCTCAATGCTATTTATCGAGCTCAATTGATTTTCAGGCGAGCAGGAATCGCCGAGTCTAAAGAACCAATTGAAATGGGGCGGGTAATTGGTGAGGGTTATAAAAGAGATGGTTTGGAGTATATACAGCAAACTAAGGCGATTGTTATTCTTGATACAAGTGGCCTACCTAAGACAGCTTATACAGGACCGAGCACATGAAAAAACCGTTTGATTTGCACTGTATTTGGGGGTTGCTTTTTGTTTTTAGTATTGAGAATACTAATGATGTGGCGCGTGAGGAAATAATAACTTCAAAAAATGTAAATGATGACGAGGAATTGAGCCAGCTATTTGACTTGTTGATTCGTCCGGATTTTTTATGTCACACTTCAAAAGAGCAGATTTTACTAATTGATACTCTTGCCTATTTCTTAGGGTGCGATGACAGTTTTGATAGAGTTTTTTTAAATTTGGATACATACTTCGATCAGAAGGTTGAAGATCAGCGCAGATTTATGAGGGTTCTACTGGCTTCTTTAATGAAGTATAGAGCCGAGGCAATCTGATTAAGTTAGGGTTGGTTATAAATCTAGAAACAGCCTACGCAATTAACCAGACACACAACGTTTTTCATAAGAGGGGCTGCTACGCAGCCCAGCGGGAGCAAGCTCCCTCGCCACAGGATTTGTAGCTGCCATGCCGTTGGGGTGAAGGCACCCATTTTCACACCGACAGCCCCAACTCCAGGACCGGTACCTGCTCGATCGCACCATTAATCAAGTACAAACTCCCCCCAACAATTTCCTTGGCATGGTGCTTAGCCTGGGAAGCGAGTTCGGCCAGCTGACTGGCATCCAGCCCCGCACAAGCCTCCGAGCGCAGGTGCACCACCCCAATCGACAGCGACAGCAACGCAAATTCCTGCCGCACCCCCTGTCGGTTCAGCGCAGTAAAACAACCAGCCTCCAAGTGCTCGGGCCGGTAGAAGCGACGGCAGTGGTTCTGGAAGTCTTTCAACAATTGGGTCAGGCGTTTGCGCCAATCATCCGGGCCGAGGACCAGTAGGAAGTCGTCGCCGCCGATGTGGCCGACGAAGTCGCGGCTGGGGTCGATGCGTTCGTTCAGGCATTGCGCCAGGCACAGTAGGACTTCGTCCCCGCGACCGTAGCCGTAGATGTCGTTGAAGGGTTTGAAGCTGTCGATGTCGACGTAGCAGATTACCGACTCCTGACGCTGCTGCAGCAAGCGGGTAAGGCATTGTTGGATCGGCACGTTGCCGGGCAGCAAGGTCAGCGGGTTGGCGTAGCGGGCCTGTTGGATCTTCAGTTCGGTGATGAGCTTGAGCACGTCGATCACGCGCCCCAATCCCATGTAGCTGCCATTGAGGGTGATGATGAAATCTTCTTCGATGCGTTGTCGGGCGCGGCTGGTGATCAGGCGGCTGACTTGTTGCAAGGATTGGTTGAGTTCCACCGCGAGGAAGTCGTCGCTCATCAGGCGGCTGATGGGCTTGCGCGCGAAGAGGTCGGTGGCGAAGGGTTTGAGCAGCGCGTCCGAGAGCGAATGGCGATGGACGATGCCGCACGGCTGGCCACGGTCATCCAACACTGCCAGGGAGTTGAGGTTGGCCTGGCGGCGGAACGCATCCAGGACTGCCGCCGTCGGGGTATCGTGGGCCACCGCCGGTTGTTCGTTGAGCAGGGCGCCGAGGTCGCTCACTTCATCGCCCAGGGGCACCACCCCGCTGTCCTGCCGGGGCATCAGCGCTTTGGCATCCTGGCACGGGTGTTCCTGGGGCCGGGCAAGCAGATAACCCTGGACCAGATCAACGCCCATCTCGATCAGCACGGCCAGTTCTTCCGGCAGTTCTATTCCTTCGGCGATCACTTGGGCCCGTGATGCCTGGGCGATTTTCAGGATGGAACCCACGAATTCTCGCTTGAGCGCGTCCTGGTGAATGCCATCGATGAAGTGCCGGTCGATCTTCACGTAATCGGGGCGCAGTTCCGACCAGAGCCGCAGGCTTGAATAACCGGCGCCAAGGTCGTCCAGCGCAATGGAAAAACCCATCGCCCGATAATGATGCAGAGCGGTTTGCAGGAGCTGGAAATCATCGATCGGGGTTTGTTCGGTCAGTTCGATGACGACTTGGCTGGGCGGGATGCCGAAGTCCTGCAACAACTGCAACGTACGACCGGTCTGGTGTGCCGATTCAAGCAGGGATTCGGGCGAGACGTTGAGAAACAGCTTGCCCGGCAGTTTTTGCTCATTGAAGCGCTGGCAGGCGCTGCGACGGCAGGCCAGCTCCAGTTCGCTGAGCCGCCCGGCCTGGCGAGCCACCGACAGCAATGCGACAGGGGAGTGCAAGGGGCTGTTGGATGGGCCGCGAGTCAACGCTTCGTAACCCAGAATGCGTCGTTCGGAGAGGCATACGATGGGTTGGAACAGACTGTGCAAACCGCTTTGACTCAGGATCGAGCTCAAGGCACCCAGCTGTTCTATCGTGGTCATGGCAGTCTCTGGCGATAAAAAAAGGACGGGGCGCAACCCCTGCTGGGGCGCGCCCGGTCCTGTATTTCACGACAGACTGATGTCAGTTTGATGACACTCCGACGAGCATCACCATTAAATGGCCATCATCTCAGTGCTTGGCGACCGCCGTGTTGAGTTTCAGGTAATCCAAAAGGATTCGCCCGGTTTCACTCAGGTAGGCATCATCTTCCGGCTTGGTCTTTTCCGGCTCGGTGATCAGGTCTTCGTCTTCTTTCTTCAGCTCTTTGAGCGGCTCTTCGCCCTTGGCCTTGCGACGCAGGTTTTCCATCGCCAGTTGCTTGGCCTCGATGTCGGCATGCTGTGCGCGGCGGTCGGCTTCATTGAGCGTGACGGTTTTTTCGGTCATCAATTTTTGCGCCAAGGCCAGCTTGTCGCGAATGAACACGAATTCAGCGTCCTGGGCGGTGCGGGTGTCATGTTCGGACTTGAGCTGGGCCAGGAATGGCTTGAACGGGTCCACGGCCGGCTTGATCGCGGGACGGATGGTGTCCCACGGCATGGCTTCGGGCAGGGCGCTTTCACCGATTTCCTTGGTGTCGATGATCGACGGGTAATCGATATCAGGCAGCACGCCCTGATGCTGAGTGCTCTGACCGGAAACACGGTAGAACTTCGCCAGGGTCAGTTTCAGTTCGCCGTGGTTCAACGGCTGGATGGTTTGTACGGTGCCCTTGCCGAAAGTCTGGCCGCCGATGATCAAGGCGCGGTGGTAGTCCTGCATGGCACCGGCGAAAATCTCCGAGGCCGAAGCGGACAGTCGATTGACCAGCAAGGCCATCGGGCCTTTGTAGAAGGCGCCCGGGTTCTCATCTTCCAGCACATCGACCCGGCCATCGGCATTGCGCACGAGCACGGTCGGGCCTTTGTCGATGAACAGGCTGGTCAATTCGGTGGCTTCCTGCAGCGAGCCGCCGCCGTTGTTGCGCAAATCGATGACGACGCCGTCGACCTTTTCCTTTTGCAGTTCGGTCAGCAGCTTCTTGACGTCGCGCGTGGTGCTCTTGTAGTCCGGATCTCCGGCGCGGAAAGCCTTGAAGTCCAGGTAGAACGCCGGGATCTCGATGATGCCGAGCTTGTAGTCCTTGCCGTCCTGCTTGAGTTTCAGGACCGATTTCTTCGCGGCCTGTTCTTCCAGCTTCACTGCTTCACGGGTGATGGACACGACTTTGCTGGTCTGGTCATTTGGCGCATTGCTGGCCGGAATGACCTCCAGGCGGACGACCGAGCCTTTCGGGCCACGGATCAGCTTGACCACTTCATCCAGGCGCCAGCCGACCACGTCGACCATTTCCTTGTTGCCTTGGGCGACACCAATGATCTTGTCCGCCGGACCGACCTGCTTGGTCTTGTCCGCCGGGCCCGCGGGCACCAGGCGCACGATTTTGACCTGGTCGTTGTCGCTTTGCAGGACCGCGCCGATGCCTTCCAGGGACAAGCTCATGTTGATGTCGAAGTTCTCCGCGTTATCCGGCGACAGATAATTGGTGTGCGGGTCGTAGGACATTGCAAAGGTATTGATGTAGGCCTGGAAGATATCCTCGGCTCGGGTCTGGTCCAGACGCGCCAATTGGTTCTTGTAGCGCTTGGTCAGGGTTTCCTGGATCTGCTTGGGATCCTTTCCGGCGATCTTCATGCGCAGCACTTCGTCCTTGACGCGTTTGCGCCACAGGTCGTCGAGTTCGGCCGTACTTTTGAGCCAAGGCGCGTCCTTGCGGTCGACCAGCAAGGTTTCCTTGGCATTGAAATCGATTTTGTCGACACCCTTGTTCAATTCGGCAAGGGCGTAATCCAGGCGCGCCTTGACGCGGTCCAGGTAGCGCTTGTAGATAATGAACCCGGCGTTCAGGTCGCCGCTTTTGAGGAAGTCGTCGAATTGAGTCTTCCACTTGTCGAATTCGGCAATGTCACTGGCCAGGAAATAGCTGCGCGACGGATCAAGCAGCTTCAGGTAGCTGTCATAGATGATGACAGAGCGCGCGTCATCAAGCGGCGGCTTGCTGTAGTGATGACGCTTGAGCAACTCAACGACGTTAAGGCTGGCGATCACCTCGTCGCGATCGGGCTGAAGCTTGTCCCAGCTGTTGGCCGCGAGCGCAGTGCTCGAAAGCGTCGAAACGCCGAGGCCAATGAAGAGGGCAAGTGCAGTACTGGGGAACAAGTGCTTCATGCTGATTCGACGCAGGGACAATTGATAACGCATATTAGGCCGTCTTTGAAGTCGCCGGTTCCATGTGGCCCGGGCGCATAATGCAAGAAAGCCCGGCGTTATAGCAGCGGGCCCAGTCGAGACTCACTATGGAGGCACCGTGAAAGCATTGCAAGGCGTTGAAGGCCAAGTGGTATGGGCAGATGAGCCAAGTCCGGCCTGCGATGCGGGCCAAGTTCGCATCCGCGTGGCTGCCGCCGGCCTGAATCGGGCCGATTTGCTGCAAAAAGCCGGGCATTATCCACCGCCACCCGGCGCGAGCCAGGTGTTGGGGCTGGAATGTTCGGGAGTGATCAGTGAAGTCGGGCCGGGTTCCTCCTGGCAGGTCGGTGACCGGGTCTGCGCGTTGCTGGCTGGCGGGGGAATGGCCGAAGAGGTAGTGGTCGATGGCCGCCATGTCTTGCCCGTGCCGGAAGGCCTGTCGATGGCCGAAGCGGCCGCGCTGCCTGAGGTCTACGGCACCGCGTGGCTGAATCTGTTCCAGCTTGCCGGCCTGCGGCCAGGCGAAAAAGTGTTGCTGCATGCCGGCGCCAGTGGCGTCGGTTCGGCGGCGATCCAGCTCTGCAAGGCGTTTGGCAACCCGTGCTGGGTCAGCGTCGGTTCGGCGGATCGCCTGGCCTATTGCGAAGCATTGGGGGCCCAGGGCGGCGTGGTTCGTACCGACGATATCAACAGCCTGAACGACTTCGCGCCCTTCGACGTCATTCTCGATCCGGTCGGCGCGAACTACGCCGGCCTCAACGTGAAACTTTTGTCAGTTGACGGCCGCTGGGTGCTGATCGGCCTCATGGGCGGCCGCACGACCGAACTCGACCTGGCCCAGGTGCTGGGCAAGCGCATCCAACTGCTGGGTTCGACCCTGCGCAGTCGCAACGATCAGTTCAAGGCTGACTTGATCAGCGAATTGGGGCAGAACGTATGGCCGCTGTTTACCGATAAACGCCTGAGTCCGCAGCTGGCCAGGACGTTTGCAATCACCGATGCCGAGGCGGCGTTTGCGGAGCTGGCGACCAATCAGGTGTCCGGGAAGTTGGTGTTGGTGATCGACGAGAGCTTGAGCTGATCGGTCCCCTGTGGCGAGGGAGCAAGCTCCCTCGCCACAAAGCCACAAAGCCACAAAAAGCCATAAACGCTTCAGGTGTTCTGGAGTTGATCCGCTTCACTTCCAGGTATGAATCGGCCAGCCAGCCAACTCAGCGTGAGCTTTCAATACCGGGTCCGGATTCACCACATGCGGGTAATCCACCCGCAGCAGCAACGGCAGGTCATTGCGCGAATCGGAGTAAAAACTGGCGCCTTCGAGGTTCTCTTCCTCGGCATCCAGCCAATCCAGCAAGCGGGAAATCTTGCCCTCGCGGTAGGTCAGGGTGCCCACGGTCTTGCCGCTGTACACCCCATGGGCCACTTCAAGGTCGATCGCCAGGATCTCATCAATGCCCAGGCGCTCGGCAATCGGCTTGACCAGGTGCGTGCCCGAAGCCGAGATCACCAGGATCCGGTCGCCGGCCTTGCGGTGTTCGGCGATGGCCTTGGTGGCGTCGCTGAAGATGATCGGCTCGATGAAATCTTCCACCCACGGTGTCACCAGGTGCTCGATCTCTTCGGGCGTGCGGCCGATCATCGGTTCCAGGCTGAAGTCCATGTACTCTTCCATGCGCAATTTTCCGTGGCTGTAGGCATCCATCAGCTCGTTGTTGCGACGCATGAACGACTCGGGATCGACCCAACCCAGGCGCCCCATCTGTTCGCTCCAGAGGGTGGCGCAGTCGCCGTGGATCAGGGTTTCGTCCAGATCAAAAATTGCCAGGGCCATCAGCGCGTTTTCCTTTTCAAGATCAGCTTCAAAAATCAACAAGGCCGTCAGGCTACCTCACACAGCGCCGACGGATCGATGGAAAGTGCCAACCGCGCACCGTCAGGATGCAGGTCGGCGGCCGAACGGTTGAGCACATCGACCACCAGCTCCACGCCACGGGCCTCGACCCGGTAGCGGATGACATTGCCCAGCAGGCTGTGGCTGCGGATCAGTGCATCGGGCTTTCCATTGCGACTCAGTTCGATGGCTTCCGGGCGAATGGCGATGCGACCGTTCACTGGGCGTTGCAGCAGCTTCGTGGCGCTGTCGGCGTCCAGCAGGTTGTAGTTGCCGATGAAGCCGGCGGCAAAGACGTCGACTGGCGCAGTGTAAAGGGTCTCGGCATCGCCGCTCTGTACGATCTTTCCCTGGTTCATTAGGAAAATCCGGTCAGACATGGTCAGGGCTTCTTCCTGATCGTGTGTGACGAAGATCGTGGTCAAGCCCAGTTCGCGCTGGATCTGTCGGATCTGTTCACGCAGGTGTTTGCGAATCCGTGCGTCGAGGGCCGAGAGGGGTTCGTCCAGCAGCAACAGGCGCGGCCGGGTCACCAGGGAGCGGGCAAGGGCGACACGCTGGCATTGGCCTCCTGAAAGCTGGTGGGGATAGCGCGCTGCAAAATCATGCAACTCCACCAGACGCAGGATCTCCAGTACACGCTGGCGGCTGTCCGAGGCATCAACCTTTTGCATGCGCAGGCCGAAGGCGACGTTCTGTTCCACGGTCATGTTCGGGAACAAGGCGTAGCTCTGGAAGACCATGCCGATCCCACGCTTCTGCGGGCTCAACGGGACGATGTCCTGGCCGTCCAGCAAGATCTTGCCGTCATCCACCGCCGTCAGGCCGGCAATGCAGCGCAACAATGTGGACTTGCCGCAGCCCGAGGGGCCGAGAAGGGTGACGAATTCGCCCTTCTGGATTTCGCAGTTGATGTCGCTGAACACCGGCGTGCCGGCGTAGCTTTTTTGCAAGTGTTGGACGCTGACGTAGCTCATTGGCTTTTGTCCTTGTTCAAGATGTTGGCCGCCCAGGTCAGGACCAGTACGAAGAAAAAGTAGGAAATCACCAGCGCACTGGTGAAGTGGCCGCTGCTGTTGCGCATGTTGTTCAGGTACACCTGCAGGGTTTCATAGCGGGTGCCGACGAGGATGTTGGCGAACACGAACTCGCCGAACAGGAACGAGAAGGACAGCAACAGCGCCACCATCAGGCCCTTGCGCAGGTTCGGCAGCACCACCAGCAGTGCGGCCTGGAAAGTACTGGCGCCGAGCAGTTGGGCAGCGTCCATCAGGTCACGCAGGTTGATGGCTTGCAGGTTGTTGGTGATTGCTCGGTACATGAACGGCAGGGCGACGGTGAAATAGCAGCCGATCAGGATCCACGGCGTGCCAACCATCGCCAGAGGCCCGGAACCATAGAGTTGCAACAGCCCCACCGACGACACCACCGGCGGCACCGCGAAGGGGAGCAGGATGAGGATGTTCATCAGCGCATCGAGTTTGGGAAAGTGGTAATGCACCACGAACAGCAGCGGCAGGATCAGCACCACCGAGAGCACCAGCGCCCCCACACAGACGACCAGCGATTGGCCGAAAGCATGGAGAAAGCGCGGATCGCTCCACAACTGCACGTACCATTTGAAGGTATAGCCGCTGGGTAACACGGTGGCCGACCAGCTGCTAGCGATGGAGTAGACGAGTGTCCCGACCAGGGGCAGCAACAGAATGGCGAACAGCAGGTACACCACCGCTCGATGATAGAGCTCGACGGAGCCCGATTCAGCGCGAGACATGGTAGCTCCTCTTGAGCAGCAATTGATGGACGATGGTTACCAGAGTCATCAGCGCCACCAGCACCACGGCCAATGCACTGGCCATGTTCGGGTCGAGGGAAATGTCGCCGGAGACCATGGCGGCGATGCGAATCGGCAGGACGTTGAAGTTGCCGGTGGTCAATGCATAGACCGTCGCGTAGGCGCCGAGAGCGTTTGCCAGCAGGATCACGAACGTGCCCAGCAGCGCCGGGGTCAGGACCGGCAAGCCGATGTGCCGCCAGAACTGCCAGCCGCTGGCGCCCAACAGGGCGGCGGACTCACGCCAGTCTTCACGCAGCGCGTCGAACGCCGGGTAAAGCAGCAGTACGCCCAGGGGAATCTGGAAATAGGTATAGAGAATGATCAACCCGGTTTTCGAGTACAGGTTGAAATCCTCGATGATGCCCGCCTGCTTGAGCATGATCGTGATACTGCCGTTGAACCCCAGCAAGATGATGAAGGCGAATGCCAGGGGCACGCCGGCGAAGTTGCTGGTCATGTTGGCGAATGCGTTGACGAAGTTGCGCAGCCGCGAATCCACTCGACGCAGGGAGTAGCTGCCGAGCACGGCGATAACGATGCCGAACACGCTGGACCAGAAGCTGATTTCCAGGCTGTGCTGGATCGCTTGCCGATAAAACTTCGAACTGAAGATCTTGCTGAAGTTGGCCAGGCCCCAGCCGAACTCTTCCGATTCCAAGCTGTTGACCAGCACCCAGAGCAGCGGGGCGATCTGGAAGACGATGAAGAATATCGCGAAGGGCACCAGGCACAACGCTGCCAGCCATTTGCCGCGCGTCATGGCGTTCACTTGAGCAACTCCTGGCAAAAGGGTTTGTCGTGGGCGATGCCAAGCAATTGGCAAATCGTGCCGCACAGTTCGGTTTGCAGGGGAGCCGCGTCGGCGTTCAGGCTGAAACCATCCCCGAGGACAAACAGCGGCACTTCCCGTTCTTCCGCCAGCAGCCCGTTGTGGGAGCGATCGTTGTTCATGCCATGGTCGGACGTCACCAGCACTTGGTAACCGGCGTCGAGCCAGGCTTGCAGGTAGACGGCCAGGTTGATGTCGGCCGAGCGGGCACTGTTGCGGTATTGCGCAGTGTCGAGGCCGTGCTTGT
Organism: Pseudomonas sp. E102; assembly: GCF_052660185.1. NCBI lineage: Bacteria > Pseudomonadati > Pseudomonadota > Gammaproteobacteria > Pseudomonadales > Pseudomonadaceae > Pseudomonas > Pseudomonas sp. E102. The sequence continues at coordinate 3,366,542 of NZ_CP084025.1, read as the reverse complement.
GGCCGGCGTCGTCGATGTTCATCGGATGCACCAACAGAAAATTCGGCAAGTAGCGCTGCCGCAGGTGTTCGGCATCAGCGAACAGGTGGGAATCGGGGTAGTGGTCGTTCCAGTAGAAATGGCCGTATTGGATCGGCAGGTCGGGGTTATGCGTATGGCGGTCGCGACCGGCAACGAAGGGCGAAACGTTATAGAGCTCGCTGACCCAATGGTAGGCAGCGGCCGCCGTGCTCAGGCCGGCCTCGGTGGCGTAATGGAAAATGCTGCGCTGGTTCGACAGGCGCGAGACGTTGTTGTGCACGATCCCGCTGTCGATAGGCACGACGCCGGTGAGTATGCATTCATAGAGCGGGCGGGACAGTGCGGGCAATTCACATTCCAGTTTGTAGAGCGCCGCGCGTCCTGCGCCGACATACGCCTGCAAATGTCCCATGGCATGCCGGGCGACCTCGTAGTTGAGACCGTCGAGCACCACCAGGATGACGTTGTGCTTCATGGGGACCGGGACTCCGGGCAAGAACCAAAAAACCGGGTTCACCAAGCGTCCAATGTGGGAGCGAGCCTGCTCGCGATTGCGGTGTGTCAGCCAATATTCATGTCGACTGACACTCCCTCATCGCGAGCAAGCTCGCTCCCACAATGGATCAGCGGTGATCCGGGAGTGGAAGCTAGCGCCTCACTTCATCTCGACGATGACTTCTTCGTTCCACTGCTGCGGCAGTGCCTTGGAGGTCTTCTCCCACGCATCCGCATCCTTGATCGGGGTCACGCCTTTGTACTGCTCGTTCGGCAGCAGCTTGGCCTGGACCTCTTCCGGCAGTTTCAGGTGCTCGGCGCGAATCGGGCGGGCGTTGCCCTTGGCGAGGTTGATCTGGCCGGCGTCGCTGAAGATGTATTCGCGGGTCAGCTTGGCGGCGTTCGGGTGCTTGGCGTATTTGTTGATGATGGTGGTGTAGCCGGAGATCACCGAGCCGTCGGACGGGATCAACACGACGTAGTCATCCGGGTTGGCCATCTTGGCCTTGTAGCTCAGGCCGTTGAAATCCCAGACCACCCCGACTTCGACTTCACCTTTTTCCATCGTGGCGATGGTCGGGTTGGCCATGGACAGGCGCCCTTGCTTGGCAATCTCGGCGAACATCAACAGCGCGGGCTTGATGTTCTTCTCGTCACCACCGTTTGCCAGGGCCGCGGCCAGCACACCGTTCGCCGCCTGTGCAGCGGTGCTCACGTCACCAATCGAGACTTTGTATTTACCGGTTTTCAGGTCGGCCCATTTGGTCGGGACGTCGGAGCCATGCAGCAGCTTCTTGTTGACGATGAAGGCAATGGTTCCGGTGTAGGCCAGGGCCCAGTTGCCGTCCTTATCCTTGGCCCAGTCCGGCACTTGCTCCCAGGTGCTTGGCTTGTAGGGCTGGACCACGCCCTGCTTGACCGCGATCGGGCCGAAAGCCGCACCGACGTCGCCGATGTCGGCGCTGGCGTTGTCTTTCTCGGCCGCGAATTTGGCGATTTCCTGGGCGGAGCTCATGTCGGTGTCGATGTGCTTCAAGCCATAGAGCTTGGCCAGGTCGTCCCAGGTGCCTTTCCAGTTCGCCCAGTCATCGGGCATGCCGACGCTGTTTACGGCGCCTTCCGCTTTCGCAGCGGCTTCCAGTGTTTTCAGATCGGTATCAGCGGCCATGGCGGCGGTGCACATGGCGATGGTCGAGCCTAACAGTGATGCCAGGAAAAGCTGTTTCATCCGAAGCTCCTATGGGCGTTTTCAACGCTGCGATTGCGGTTGTGTTGGTCTAGGTCAGCAATACCTGAGCCAATGTAGGTGTCTCCCATGACATTTTGATGTCGACTGCAAGCGCGCCAGCAGTCGTCGGGATCACGGAGGGTCGCTGCGTCATAAGCGTAGACCATGAGTAAACAACTGATCTGCAAGGACTTGGCCGTTTAATTGCAAGCCAGGAAATAGACCGTTCAGCGGTTGTGTCATCTCTCAGTCATGCTCAGCGCCTAGGCTTGCAGGCATGCGATACGGATCGAAGCGGCAAAGATCCCGCCCCGAAACAGTGCTGGTCTAGTCCAGATAGGTAACGTTGATGCGCGTTGAGGCAACCAAAGCGGTGACATCCATCGGACAAGTTCTGCAAGAGCAGATCGACCACGGCTTGCTGGCGGCCGGCAACAAATTGCCAGCCGAGCGCAAACTCAGCGAATTGTTCGGCACCACTCGGATTACCGTGCGCGAGGCATTGTTGCAGTTGGAAGCCCAAGGGCAGATTTACCGCGAGGAACGTCGGGGCTGGTTCGTTTCGCCACCGCGGCTGGCCTACAACCTGATGCAGCGCAGCCATTTCCACGCGATGGTTGCCGCTCAAGGCCGGGTGCCGCGCACCGAAGTCATATCGGCCCGCTTGCAACCCGCCTCGGCGGCAATCTGCGCCTGGCTTCAACTGCCGGCGCTGTCCAGCGTCATCCAGATCTGTCGCACCCGGCGTATCGATGAAAGACTGGTGCTTTATGTGGAGCATTATCTGAACCCGTCGTACTTTCCGGACATTCTCGCGTTCGATCTCAACCAGTCCATGACCGAGCTGTACGCCCGCCATTACGACTTGCATTACGGCCGGGTGAAATTCGACATCGTGCCTACCTCGCTGCAACCCGAGGCCGCGGCGGCGCTGAAAGTGTCGGTCGGCAGCCCCGGGCTGCGGATTGCCCGGGTCAATTATGACCAGCACCAACGGCTGATCGATTGTGACTTGGAGTTCTGGCGGCACGACGCGATCCACGTTGGCGTGGACGTGCCGGAACAACCCGCCTGAGGCGTATTCAGGAGGACTCGTTGAGCTTCGCCATAATCCTGAACAGCACTGTGATAAGGATCAGCAACATGCCGATCCACATGGCGAACACCCCGACATTTTTGTCTCGGAAGTTGAAGCCAATGGCCAGCAGGATCATGCCGGCGATGATGGGCACGAGCATGGCGTTGAACGAGGACATGGAGATCATTGCGACGGCCTTGTCGGGAGGGATAAGGTCAGTCTAGTTCGGGTTTGCTTGGGGTGTGGTGAGGTGTGTCATGAGTTATCCAGACCTTTCGCTGGATACCCTTGTGGCGAGGGAGCTTGCTCCCGCTCCAGTGCGCAGCACTGGCAAAACCGGTTTGGGGTGGCTGCGCCACCCAGCGGGAACAAGCTCCCTCGCCACGAAGGTTTTATGGCAACTCGCGAGAAGCGTAGAACGCGCTCAGCACTTTCACCAGGTGCGCCAGGTCTTGGCTACCGCACAGTTCGCGGATCGAATGCATGGCAAAGGTCGGCAGGCCAATGTCCACGGTGCGCACACCCAGTTGACTGGCGGTGATCGGGCCGATGGTCGAGCCGCAACCCATGTCGCTGCGCACCACGAAACTCTGCACCGGTACTTCTTCGGCCATGCACAGGTGGCGGAAGAAGCCGGCGGTTTCGCTGTTGGTGGCGTAGCGCTGGTTGGTGTTGACCTTGATCACCGGGCCGGCGTTGAGCTTGGGGCCATGATTGGCGTCGTGCTTGTCGGCATAGTTGGGGTGTACGCCGTGGGCGTTGTCTGCGGAGACCAGCAGGGATTTCTGAATGGTGCGTACGAAATCTTCACCGTCGGGCAGCAGACGGCGCAGGGTCTGTTCGAGCATCGGGCCGTCCGCGCCACACGCCGAAGTAGAACCGACCTCTTCGTGGTCGTTGCACACCAGCACGCAGGTTTCTTCGGTGTCGGCGGTCAGCAAGGCTTGCAGGCCGGCATAGCAGGAGAGCAGGTTGTCCAGTCGCGCGCCAGTGATGAAATCACCATGCAAACCGATGACCGCTGCGCTTTGGGTGTCATAGAAGCTCAGCTCGTAATCGAGCACCACGTCGGCGTTCAAGCCGTGTTCCCGGGCCAACTGGTCAGTGAGCACGGCGCGGAAGTCGACGCGTTCGTCGCCAGCAAACTGGGCGAGGATCGGCGGCAGCTCGTTCTGCGGATTGATCGCCCAGCCTTGGTTGGCTTCACGGTTGAGATGAATGGCCAGGTTTGGAATCGTGGCGATCGGCGCCTTGAAATCGATCAGCTGACTCTCGACCTTGCCGTCACGGCGGAAGGTCACGCGGCCGGCCAGCGACAAGTCGCGGTCGAACCACGGCGCCAGCAGTGCGCCGCCGTACACTTCCACGCCCAGTTGCCAGAACCCCTGACGTTGCAGTTCCGGCTGGGGCTTGACCCGCAGGCAAGGGCTGTCGGTGTGGGCGCCGACCAGGCGGATGCCGTCGTGTAGCGCAGAGTTGCGGCCCAGTTTGAAAGCGATGATCGAGGAATCGTTGCGCGTGACGTAATAGCGACCGTTGGCCTCGGTGGCCCAGGTTTCGCGCTCATCGAGACGCTGGTAACCCGCCGCCTCCAGGCGCTGGGCAAGGCTGGCGGTAGCATGGAACGGGGTGGGGGAGGCCTTGAGGAAGTCGATCAGGCCCTGGTTCAACTCTGCGCGCATAAATAACTCCAGACAGCAATGGGCGCGAGTTTACCCCATCGGGCAGCGACATAGCAGGGCCAATGCCGCGCCCCGAGTGGCTCAGTCAAGCAGGAGCCGGCCTTGAAGGAACACTTCTCGGCGCTCCTTGCGGCCCAGGTGGCAGTGCTTGCTGACCTGATACACCTTGTTGAAGTTTTCCATCGAGACCGTTGGCTTGCGATCGAGGTATTCCTCGACCAGGCTGTCGTACCGTGCTTCGGTGATGTACCGGTAGATTTCACGGTGGTACAGGAACCCGAGCTGGAAGCCGAGTGTTTCGCTGTGAAACGGCGTCGGCCGGGAAAAACAGTTCTCGAAATCGATCGCCATCAGCGGACGTTGTGGATCAGCCGGGTGCATGAGATTGCCAGCCCAGAAATCCATGTGGCTTATGTTCCTGCTTGTCAGGGAATCCAGCAGTTCGAAGGCTTTGTGGGTGAATATTTCAATCTGTCCGGGATGTTCCGCCAGCCATTTTGCGCCGTCGGTGTAATCCTCCAGCAACTCGGTGATCAGGAAGTAATCCTGGGCCAGGCCTAATCCACTCCTGGTGTAGCCAAACCCCTGGAGCGTCGGCATCCGGACGCCGCGATGCTGGGCCAGCAGCGTGTTCTGCAGCTCTTCCAGTGGCCAGTCAAAGCGCCCGTTGCGCTGGGGGGCGCCCAATGTGACGCGTACTTTGCTTCGCCAACTGCCCAGGCGCTTGACCTTGGCAAACAAAGCCTGTTTGCTGCCCGCAATGATTGCCGTCGCCCTGGTCACCGCGCGCTTGCGGCGATTGATGATGAGCTGGCGCAGCGCTTGCTCGGTGCGATGACAAGGTTCGTCCCGTAGATGTAAATCCGTATTCAAGAAGCGGAAGGTATAACGGTAGTCCTGCTGAAGCGGTGGAGAATCTGGCACGGGCGTCCTGGCCTTGGCTAAATGCCACCATCTTAAGCATATTCCATTGAATGTGAAGACTTTTCCTACACACGGTGTCCCGGTCGAGGCCTCTGGCGCGTATCGCCAGAAGGCTCGACTTCGTTTGATCCCTTGTTCAGAACGGTGCCGGGCACTCGAAACGCAAGCGCTCGCCGCTTTGCGGATGGGTAAAGCTGAGCATGCTGGCGTGCAGGCACAGGCGCGGCCAGGCCGCCAATGCCTGCGGATGGGCATAGAGTCCGTCGCCCAGCAACGGATGACCGATGGACAGCATGTGCACGCGCAACTGATGTGAGCGTCCGGTGATAGGCGTCAGTTCGACCCGACACCAGTCGCCGCAACGTTCGAGTACACGCCAGAACGTCAGGGCATGCTTGCCGTGCTCATGGTCCACGACGTGACGGGGCTTGGTCGGTGGGTCGTAGCGCAAGGGCAGATCGATGCTGCCACTGTCCAGCTCGGGCTGGCCCCAGCACAACGCGGTGTAGGCTTTTTCGGTTTCGCGGTCATGAAACTGGCGGGACAGTTCGCGATGGGTATCCGGATCGCGGGCCAGCAGGATGATGCCGGAGGTTTCCCAGTCGAGCCGGTGCACGATTCGCGCTTCCGGATAGCCGTTTTCCTGCAGGCGAGTGATCAGGCAATCTTTATTGTCGTCCGCCCGGCCAGGCACGGACAGGAGCAGGGTCGGCTTGTCGACCACGAGTACGGCGGCGTCCTGGTGGAGGATGCGGATGTTGGACAGGGGCATTAAACAGTCTCGTAACAAACGGCAACGGCGGCTCGGGCCCTTCTCCAATCCCAGGGGGAGAGGAGAGGGCCCGAGCCGCCGTGGCTCCCGCAGGGTCGATCAGCGATCCGGCAGGGTGATATTGAGTTCCAGAATCGAGCAGCTGCCCTGGCTTTCGAGCGCCACATGCACGTCATCGTTGCCGATGTTGACGTATTTGCGGATCACTTCCACCAGTTCCTTCTGCAAGACCGGCAGGTAATCAGGGGTGCTGCGTTGGCCGCGTTCGTGCGCCACGATGATCTGTAGACGCTCTTTCGCGACCGAGGCGGTACTTGGCTTTTTGTTGGCACGAAAGAAGTCAAAAAGGTTCATTACCTACCTCCAAACAGGCGCTCGAAGAAACCTTTCTTCGTGACGTCGAGGAATCGATGTTCGACGGTTTTGCCCAGTAGACGATCGACTGCATCGCTGTACGCCTGGCCAGCGTCGCTCTGGTCGTCAAGAATGACCGGCACGCCGGAGTTCGAGGCCTTGAGTACCGCTTGGGATTCTGGAATCACGCCCAGCAGGGTGACCGCCAGGATTTCCTTGACGTCCTCGACGCCGAGCATTTCGCCGTCGCTGACGCGCTGAGGGTTGTAGCGGGTCAGAAGCAAGTGTTCCTTGATCGGCTCTTCGCCCTGCTCGGCGCGACGGGACTTGCTCGCCAGAAGGCCCAGCATGCGGTCGGAGTCACGCACCGACGACACTTCCGGGTTGGTCACGACGATCGCTTCGTCAGCGAAGTACATGGCCAGGTGGGCACCTTTTTCGATACCGGCCGGGGAGTCGCAGACCACGAATTCGAAGTCTTCCTTGAGCTGCATCAGCACCTTTTCCACGCCTTCCTGGGTCAGCGCGTCTTTGTCGCGGGTCTGGCTCGCGGCCAGCACGTACAGGTTCTCAAGGCGCTTGTCCTTGATCAGGGCTTGTTGCAGGTTCGCTTCGCCATTGACCACGTTGACGAAGTCATAGACCACGCGACGCTCGCAACCCATGATCAGGTCGAGGTTACGCAGGCCGACGTCGAAGTCGACGATGACTGTTTTGTGGCCGCGCAAGGCGAGGCCGGTACCGATAGCGGCGCTGGTGGTGGTCTTACCCACACCACCCTTGCCGGATGTAACCACGAGAATCTTGGCCAAGGTGTTTCACCCCTAAGGAAAAAGGACTTTGTCAGCCCCTGAAAAACATCTCTGGAAAACTGCTGCAACTGCACAGGCTTGGCTGGAATAGGACATTGGGCCGGGTCTACTTCTGGTAAACACTGCCTGATCCTTTTTCCTACGTCGTTAAGCTGTTTTCGCTACGTTTTAGAGATGCTTGGAAAATGCGGCAGTATCCGTTAAAGCCGAATGATGTTCAACACGTCGCCCGACAGGCTGACCTGGACGCCAGCCCCCCACAACGGGTCGCGACGCAAATCCTCGGAAACCTTGTAATGCCCGGCGATGGAGACCAGTTCGGCGCTCAACTGCTGACAGAAGATCCTTGCCTTGGTGTCGCCCTTGACACCGGCCAGCGCACGGCCGCGCATCGGGCCGTATACATGGATGTTGCCATCGGCCAGAAGTTCCGCGCCCGGACTGACCGAGGACACGACGACCAGATCGCCACCCTGAGCATAAATCTGCTGTCCGCCGCGTACCGGCGTGGTGATCACACGGGTTGGCTTGACGGTGGGCTCTGCTGGTTTCTCGGGTTTCTTCGGTTCGGCCGGGCTCAGTTCCAGCACCCGCTCACGAGCACCGGAAGGCGGTAACACCGGGATGTCAATGGCGATGGCGGCGGCGATGTCTTCGATGCGGCTGGCGCGGATCGCCAGCGTGCGCAGGCCATGTTGGCGGCAGACGCGCATCAGGCCAGGCAAGTCCACTGAACCTTCGCCGGCAGGCAGCTTGTCCAGTGCCAGTACCAGGGGGGCATTGCTGAAAAAATTCGGGGCCTGGGCGACTTTCGCCGCCAACTGCCGGTCAAGACCTTCCAGGTCGTTACGGGCCAGTTCCAGCACCGTAATGGCGAGCATGCTGCCCTTCAGCTGGAACACGGGATCTTGGTCTAGCGGTTCGGTTTGGCTCATGGTCGGCGTACAACGACTTGTCACTAAAAGTGCCGAGACTTATAACGAGATCGCCCGTCAGCCGCAACCCGGGTCGAACAATGTAGAATGCGCGGCCCAAGTCTTTGTGGAAGCTGTAATGGATCGCCCGCGTCTTCGAGCTGCATTTTTTCATCCGCGTTTCTGGCTGCTGTGGTGCGGCCTGGGGCTGTTGTGGCTGATCGTTCAGTTGCCGTATCCGTTGCTGCTGCGGATCGGCCGGGCGCTGGGCGCGCTGATGTACCGGGTGGCCGGCGACCGGCGGCGCATCGCCAGTCGCAACCTGGAACTGTGTTTTCCCGAGAAGTCCGCCGCTGAGCGCAAGCGCTTGCTCAAGGAAAACTTCGCCTCCACCGGCATCGCGTTCTTCGAAATGGCCATGAGCTGGTGGTGGTCGCGTTCGCGCCTGGCGAAGCTGGCCCATGTCGAAGGGTTGGAGCATCTCAAGCAGGCCCAGCGCGAGGGCCGGGGTGTGATCCTGATGGCGCTGCATTTCACCACGCTGGAAATCGGCGCGGCGTTGTTGGGCCAACAGCACACCATCGATGGCATGTACCGCGAGCACAAGAACCCGTTGTTCGACTATATCCAGCGCCGCGGTCGCGAACGGCACAACCTCGATTCCCTCGCGGTGGAACGCGATGATGTGCGCGGCATGCTCAAGTTGCTGCGCGCGGGCCGGGCGATCTGGTATGCACCGGACCAGGACTACGGCGCCAAGCAAAGTGTATTCGTGCCATTGTTCGGCATCCAGGCGGCGACGGTCACCGCCACCAGCAAATTTGCGCGCTTGGGCAAGGCACTGGTCGTGCCGTTCGTCCAGGAGCGCCTGGCTGATGGCAGCGGCTATCGACTGGTGATCCAGGCGCCGCTGGAGGATTTTCCGGGGGAGACCGAGGAAGCCGATTGCATTCGCATCAACCAGTGGGTAGAAAAATCGGTCAGCCAATGCCCCGGGCAATATCTCTGGGCCCATCGGCGCTTCAAGACCCGTCCGCCGGGTGAGCCGAAGTTGTACGAAAAACGCGGTTGAAATGTAGCCTAATTGACTGAGCACGGAGCATCGCGATGACCCCAGCTGAACCGGTAACAGGTTTGATTCTTTCCGGCGGCGGGGCTCGAGCGGCATATCAGGTGGGCGTATTGGCGGCCATCGCCGAGTTATTGCCAGACGGCGCAGACAACCCGTTCCCGGTGATCGTCGGCACGTCGGCTGGCGCGATCAACGCGGTCAGCCTGGCAAGCGGTGCGATGGATTTCAAAAGCGCCATCGAGCGGCTGACGGCGTTCTGGCAAGCGGTGCGCAGCCACCAGGTGATGCGCAGCGATTGGCGTGGCGTGCTCGTCCAGGCGACGCGTTTCATCACGCACAGCCTGTTGGGCCTGGGGGCCAAGTTGCCGGTGGCGCTGGTCGACAGTTCACCGTTGCGCGAATTGCTCCGGGCACAATTCCATGCGTCGGGTATCGAGCAGGCGATCGCCGAGCACCAGCTGCGAGCGGTGGCGGTGACCGCGTTCGGCTACGAGTCCGGACAGGCGGTGACGTTCTATCAAGGTCGCGGCACTATAGATGCCTGGTTGCGGCACCGGCGCATCGGTGTCCCGACGCAGTTGTCGGTGGAGCATCTGCTGGCCAGTTCCGCGATCCCCTTGCTGTTCGCACCGGTCAAGATCGGCCCCCAGTACTTCGGCGACGGCGCGGTGCGCCAATCGGCGCCGATCAGTCCAGCCCTGCACCTGGGAGCCAATCGTGTGTTGGTCATCGGCGTCAGTGGCAACCCCCGCGGCGCGGGTGGGCAAACGCCCCAGGAGCGCAGCTACACCGGCCAGCAACCCACCCTGGCGCAGATCGGCGGACACATGCTCAACAGCACGTTCATCGACAGCCTGGAAAGCGACATCGAGTTGCTTGGGCGCCTCAACCAGTTCAGTCACCTCCTGCCCGAGGGCGTGCCTGCCCATACCCTCGGTGCGGCACCGGTGGAGGTGTTGGTGATTTCGCCAAGCCAACCGATCGACGAGATCGCCGCCCGTCATCGCCAGGAACTGCCCCGTGCGTTGCGGGTGTTCCTGCGCGGGCCGGGCGCGACCAAGACCAGCGGGGCTGGGGTGTTGAGCTATCTGCTGTTCGAGGCGGGGTACTGCGGCGAGCTGATCGAGCTGGGGCGCCAGGATGCGTTGGCGCAGCGTGAGGCGTTGAGCCGGTTCCTGGGCTTGGCTCAGGAGTGATGCAAGCAGATCCACCGCTTTCGTCGGATCGCCGCCCGGAGCAGGCTCGACCCCACAGGGATTTGCAGTTGATGCCAAACCTGCGGTTGGCAAGCAGCCCATGTGGGAGCGAGCTTGCTCGCGATGAGGGCGGCACATCCAGCATCTGGGCAGGCTGACCCACCGCCATCGCGAGCAAGCTCGCTCCCACAATGGAACCTTCTATGTGTGTAAATCAGAAATGATACTTCAGCAAGAAACTGGTATTGCTCTGGTTGGTCTTGAAACTACCGCTGTCTTCGATCGCGTATTTGTTTTTCCAGTAGTCGTATTCCACACCGACATACAGTTGCTTGGCGCCCAGTTTCAAGGCCTTGCCCAAGTCATATTTGATCTGCGGGACGATGTGCAGGTTGGCGTGGTAGGTGCCCTTTGAGTTGGTGTCGTTGTCCACGACCCAGTCGATGAAACCATCGATCAGGATATCGGACGACCCCACGGGCACGGTGTAGGCCCAGGCCGGTGTGATCTGCCAGACGTTGTCGCCGGCACGCGAGCCTTCGGTCTGGCGGTTGTAGAAGTTCAGCTGGAAATAATCGAAACCGGGAATGGCCAGGTCGAAACCCGGGCCGATCAGGTAAGACTCGTTGTCGCCTTCGCCAAACTCATAGGTCATCGCCAGCAGCACGTCCTTGATCGGACCCAGTTCGAGCTTCTGGTCAAAAATCTTGCCGAACGACAAGCGTGGGCTGAACTCGCCGTAATAGGTATTCGGGCCGGACTGGCTGTCGTCCTGGCCGTTGTAGAAGATCCGGTCGAGGAAGAAAAAGTTGTCGCCGTATTTCCACGCATCGGCATGCTCGAACGTCACGGTCTGCTGGATGCGTGGGTTGATCTGGAAATCCTTGCCATACAGGTAGCTCAGGCTGTTGCTCTGCCATTGGAGCAGGTCGCCTGCCACGGCCTGTCCCCCTGCCAACAAAGATCCCGCAACGATCAGATTGGTGCACGTGCGTTTCATTCGGTTTGCTCCCAAAGGTAAGTGGTATCGCGTTTCTTGTCGTCAGCGCTCTGGTGTGGCGCTTTTTCTACGGATAAACATCCGTTCGGTCAGCTTTTTGTTTGTGACAAGAGCTGAAAACAGCGGCGTCGGTCAGGATCCGATTGTTATTTGGAGACGTCCGGATTCGAACGGCCGCGCAGGATACGGGCTTGCATGGAGGGGCTCAAGTGCGTTGCGACAGCGCATGGGCAACGGATGCGGGGCGTGAGTGTGGAAAGTGTGCATGGGGTGCTTTCCTCTTGTTGTTATTGTTGAGGCGCAGGCGGCCGCTGACGGGCGACCGGCGTGTGCCGGTCTGCCCGTTAGCGGTATTGCTGTGGATCGAGGCTTGCTCGGGTGGACTAGTTGGTCCGTGCACCTTGGGTGATCCAGGCGCCAATCAGATCGCGCTCCTGCTGGGTCATCTGGGTGATATTGCCCAGTGGCATGATCTGGGTGGTCACGGCCTGGGCCTGGATGCGCGCGGCTTCTTGCTGGATCTGCTGTGGCGTATCGAACATCACCCCGCCCGGCGCCGCGCTGAACAGCGGGCTGGTGGGGTTGGCCGAATGGCAGACCGAGCAGCGTTCCTGGATCACGCTGTGGACTTTATCGAATGACGGGCCCTGGGCATTGGCAGCCTGGGCAGGCGCGGGCGCCTGCGCTGGTACTGCGGGTTTGGCGCCGCCGCCCACCGCCGTCTCCGGCAGTGGCTGATACTCGATCACGCCGGGCACCTTCGCGACTTCCGGCGCGCCAGGCATCGGCTTGGGACCGGTGACATAAGCCAGGCAGATCATCGCCAAGGCGCCCACCGGCAACGTCCAGGCAAACCGATTGCTGTCATGACGCGTGTTGAAGTAATGCCGCACCAACACCGCCGCCACTGCGATACCCGCCAGGATCAGCCAGTTGTATTGGCTGCCGTAGGTGCTTGGGAAGTGGTTGCTGATCATGATGAACAGCACCGGCAGGGTGAAGTAGTTGTTGTGGCGCGAACGCAACAAGCCTTTGGCCGGCAGCGCCGGGTCGGGGGTGCGGTTCTCGGCGATAGCCGCCACCAGCGCACGCTGGGCCGGCATGATGATGCGGAACACGTTGCCGACCATGATCGTACCGATGACGGCACCGACATGCAGGTAGGCGCCGCGACCGCTGAACACCTTGCTGAAGCCATAGGCCGCGGCGATCAACAGCACGAACAGAATCAGGCCGAGCAGGGCGGGGCGCTTGCCCAGGGCCGAATCGCAGAGAAAGGAATAGATGAACCAGCCGACCAACAACGAGCCGAGGCCCAGGGCGACGCCTTCAGGGCCGCTCAGGCTGCTGCCGGGAGCCAGCAGGTAGACGGTCGGGTTCCAATAGAACACCACGCACAACAGCGCGATGCCCGACATCCAGGTGAAGTAGGCTTCCCACTTGAACCAGTGCAGGTTGTCCGGCATGGCCGGTGGTGCGAGTTTGTATTTTTCCAGGTGATAGATACCGCCACCGTGGATGGCCCACAAGTCGCCGGCCAGGCCGCTCTTGGGGTTGACGCGATTGAGGTTGTTTTCCAGCCAGACGAAGTAGAACGACGCGCCGATCCAGGCTACGCCAGTGATCATATGAACCCAGCGAATGCTCAGGTTCAGCCATTCCAGCATATGTGCTTCCACAGTCTTTACCTCTCGCCCGTCACGCTTGTTTTCGCGTGATCGGACCTTCTCTTATTGGTGGGGGGCGAGGATCAAAAACTCATCCTCTTTGAAAAAATGCTCATCGCAGTTGTTGCCTGTGCCACTGCGATCAACCACCAGGAAGTCATCCCGCTTTTCGATCGTCAGCACCGGGTGGTGCCAGACGCCGCGATGGTAATTGATGCCCTGCCTGCCGTTGGTGACGAAGGCGCGGACCAAGCCTGATACAGGTGCATCGCCAAGTGGCGCGACCACGATCAGAAAGGGGTTGCCGAGCAGCGGAATGAAGGCCTGGCTGCCCAGCGGATGGCGCTCCAGCATGCGCACGGTCAGTGGCATCTCCAGCGCGTCGGCGCGGAAGATGCTGATGATCGCCTTGTCGTCCGGCGTGGCGGTTTCCACCGTCGCCAGGCGATGAAAGCGCATGGTCGAACCGTTGTTGATCATGAAGTGATCGCTGCCGTCGGTTTCGATCACGTCACCGAACGGGGCGAAGGCTTCTTTGGTCAATGGTTCGATCTTGAGAGTGCGCATGCTGGTCTTCTTTACCTTGAATTCATTGTTGTCTGTTCTATTGCTATCGCGAGCAGGCTCGCTCCCACATTTGACCGCCTACCCTGTGGGAGCGAGCCCTGCTCGCGATTGGCTTCACCGCTATTTAGCGACCTTGCCAAGCACCCGCAGGCGACTCACGCCACCATCCGGGAACACGTTCAGGCGGATATGGGTGATTGGCCCCAGCGCCTTGATCTGTTCGGCGAAGGTGTGTTCGGCGTGCATTTCCAGCTTCTGGCTCGGCAGCAGCTCGCGCCAGAACAGCGATTGGGTTTCGATCTGGCTGTCGGTGCCACCTTTGACGAACGCGCCCTGGATCGAGCAGCTGTCCGGGTAATTGCCCTTGAAGTGCAGGGTGTCGACGACAACTTGTTCAACGATACCGGCATGGCCCAGGGCGACGATTACCCAGTCATTGCCAGGCGTGCGACGACGGGCGGTTTCCCAGCCATCGCCCATGTTGATGCCGCGGCCCGGGTTGAGAATGTTGCTCATGCGGCCGAAGTGCTCGTCGGAGCAGGCCAGGGCGCGCCCGCCATTGAGGGCGGCGGCCAGGTCGATCTGTTCGTTGTCGCCCACGGCGGACCAGTCGCGATACGGAACACCATAGACCCGCAGGCGAGCCACGCCGCCATCCGGATAAATGTTGAAGCGCAGATGGCTGAAGGCTTGCTCGTTGCTGATTTCGTGGTAGTGGTGGCTGTTGCCTTGCAGCTCGACGGCCGACAGCACTTCAGTCCACTGGGTGGTTTCGTCCGGCTCGCCTTCGGCCAGGAAGCAGGCTTCCAGGGAAGCCGATGGCGGGTAGTTGCCGGTGAAGAATGAAGTGTCGATGTCCACGCCCTTGATCGAGCCCGGCACGCCCAGGCGGATCACCGCGCTGTCGTAGCCTTCGAAGCGCTTGCGGCGCGACTCCCAGCCATCCATCCACTTGCCGTTGTCATCGAACACGCCCTCCTTCCACACGGCCGGGGTCGGCTGGAACAGGCGGTTGGCGTCGGCGAACCAGTCGTCGGTGACCGAGATGATCTTGGTGCCCAGACGGGCGTCGGCCAGGTTGACGAACTTTTCGAACGGTACGGCGTAAGCTTTCATTCTTCTTGTCTGCCTTTGATAAGTTGGCTGGGGATGCTTGCAGGACCTGTCTTCAGGAGCCGCTCGCTAAAGGGTCAGTAATCGGAACAACGCGATCTTGTTGATCTCTGCCAGCGCGCATTTGAATTCGGCGTCTGCCGAGTGGTGGATGCGCGTCTCGAACGCGGCGAGGATCTGGTGCCGGTTGCTGCCTTTTACCGCCATGATGAAGGGAAACTTGAACTTGGCTTTATAGGCCTCGTTCAGCTCGGTGAAGCGCTGGAACTCTTCGGCCGTGCATTGGTGGATACCGGCGCCAGCCTGTTCGTTGGTGCTGGCTTCGGTCAGTTGTCCCTGGACGGCGGCTTTGCCGGCCAGGTCCGGGTGAGCGTTGATCAGGGCCAGTTGGCTGTCGTGATCGGCACTCAACAGGATGTCGCTCATGCGCTGGTGCAGGGTCTCGATCTCGTCGATCGAAGGGTCCTGCCCCAGGTCGAAGGCCTTTTCGGCCACCCATGGCGAATGTTCGTAAATGTCAGCGAAGGCTTTGACGAACGCTTCGCGGCTCAAGGTGGAAGGCTTGAGGGTTTGGAAAGCGGTCATTTGCACGCTCCCTGATACGGATGGGTCTGCTGCCAATGGCGAGCGATGTCGACGCGGCGACTGAACCACACCTGCTCATGACCCTTGACGTATTCGAGGAAACGCTTGAGGGAGGCCAGGCGCGCGGGGCGGCCGATCAGGCGGCAATGCAGGCCGATGGAAAGCATCTTCGGCGCTTCGGCGCCTTCGGCATACAACACGTCGAAAGCGTCCTTGAGGTACTGGAAGAAATCGTCGCCCTTGTTGAAACCCTGCACTTGGGTGAAGCGCATGTCATTGGTGTCCAGGGTGTAAGGGATGACCAGGTGCGCCTTGCCGGTGGGGTTGTTTGGCTCCCAGTAGGGCAGGTCGTCGTCGTAGGTGTCGCTGTCGTAGAGGAAGCCGCCTTCTTCCATCACTAGCCGGCGGGTGTTCGGGCCGGTGCGGCCGGTGTACCAGCCCAGCGGACGCTCGCCAGTGATTTCGGTGAGGATGCGGATCGCTTCGAGCATGTGCTCGCGTTCCTGGGCCTCGTCCATATATTGGTAATCGATCCAGCGATAGCCATGGCTGCAGATTTCGTGGCCGGCGGCGACCATCGCGCGAATCACGTCCGGATGACGCTGGGCAGCCATGGCCACGGCGAAGATGGTCAGTGGTATATCGAACTCCTTGAACAGCTTGAGGATCCGCCAGACCCCTGCGCGGCTGCCATACTCGTACAGCGACTCCATGCTCATGTTGCGCTCGCCCTGCAGCGGTTGCGCCGCGACCATCTCCGAAAGGAACGCTTCGGACTCCTTGTCGCCATGCAACACGTTGCGCTCGCCACCTTCCTCATAGTTGAGTACGAAGGAGAGGGCGATGCGGGCATTGCCCGGCCATTGGGGATGGGGAGGGTTACTGCCGTAACCGATCAGGTCGCGTGGGTAGTCAGCGCTCACTGCAGTCTTCCTTCTTGTTCGAACCATGTAGGTGGCGCCCTGGCGATGGGTATCGGGCTGGCGTCACGACGATGGACTGATTGTATACAACTTTGCCTTCGACTTGTAAGCCTGTTTTTTGCATTTTTTACCGCCAAGGTTGCCGTATCGGCGCTGCAAGAAACTTGCCTACCCAGTCAGCTAATGTTGCATAAGCCCTTATATGCCCGGGGTTGGGGTAAAAACAAATGACGATTGCCGTGGTTGGCGAAGTGAAGCAGATATCTGTTTTTTATTGTGTACAATTCAGCTTTAAAGTGTCTTAATTCGCTCACTGCCGTGATCTTTCGTGCTTCGAAATGGTGCGGCTTGTCTTTCAACTGACTCAGGAGGCGCCGTGCCTGGCTGTTCCGCATCCGGGCATGCACAATCGATGGGACGTCTGACTACACACGTTTTAGATGCCGCACACGGCTGTCCAGGCAGCGCGATCAAGATCGAACTGTATCGCGTCGAAGGTTCAGAACTGCAACGGGTTGCCAGTGCAGTGACCAACAGCGATGGCCGTTGTGACGCACCACTGCTGCAAGGAGACGACTACCGCAGCGGCGTTTACCAGATCCAATTCAACGCCGGCGATTACTACCGCGCCCGTGGCGTGCAACTGTCCGAGCCGGCATTCCTGGATGTGGTGGTGCTGCGCTTTGGCATTTCGCAAGAGCAGGAGCATTACCATGTGCCGTTGCTGATTTCGCCCTACGCCTATTCAACCTATCGAGGCAGCTGAGCCCCCAAGCAGCTGCCTTGCCCTGGAAGCGACTGCGCATAGAGCTTCTTTGGTTTTTAGCCCGCTCACACTGCGGGCTTTTTTTCGCCTATCAAATAGGCGAGGGCCTTATCGCGAGCAAGCTCGCTTCCACAATCGAATGCGTTTCAACTGTGGGAGCGAGCCTGCTCGGGAAGATTTTTTTCTCAGCGGCTCAGCAAGGAAGCCGCCCCGGCCCCGCTGAACAACCCGGCGCTGACCCGGTTGAACCAGCTCTGGCCCTTGCCCGTGCGCAGATAGCGGGCAGCGCCATGGGCACCGAGGCCATACGCCAGCTTGCAGAGCAGGTCGAGCACGGTCCAAGTGGCGATCATCACCAGCAGTTGCGGCAAGAACGGCTGCTCGGCACTCAGGAATTGCGGCAGGAATGCCGCGAAGAAAAGGATGTCCTTCGGGTTGCTCGCGCCGAGTACGAACGCACGGCCGAACAGCGCGCGGAAACGCGGAATGGGGGCGGCTTGCGGTACCTCGGCACCCTGGGAAGGCTGGCGCGATTGCTGCCAGCTCTGCCAGGCGAGGTAGAACAGGTACAGCGCGCCGACGATTTTCAAGGCGCTGAACAACTGCTCCGACGCCAGCAACAGGGCACCGAGCCCCAGCGCCGACGCACTCAACAAGCAGATCGATGCCACCACTCCACCAAGGAAAGCCGGGTAGGATCGGCGCAAGCCGTAGTTCAGGCTGTTGCTGATCATCAGTAACGATAACGGGCCGGGGATAAGGATTACCACCAACGCGGCACCACTGAACAACAACCAGGTTTCCAGATTCATTGCTTTGCTCCTGACGTACAAAAGCCCCACCCGACAGGGTGAGGCGGGTAAGGCTCGTGCCGCTTACAAGAAGATGAACTTGGCGATAAAGATCGCACAAAGCACCCAGAGACTGACGGATATTTCCTTGTGTTTACCGGTGCCAGCCTTGAGCACGACGTAAGTGATGAAGCCGAGCGCGATGCCATCGGCGACCGAGAACGTCAGAGGCATCATGATGGCGGTGACGATCGCTGGAATGCTGTCGGTCGCTTCGTCCCATTCGATATGGGCCATGCCACCCATCATCAGCATGGCGACATAGATCAGGGCGCCGGCTGTCGCATAAGCAGGGATCATCCCGGCCAGCGGCGCGAAGAACATGGCGGCGATGAACAGCACACCGACCGTGACTGCGGTAAGCCCCGTGCGGCCACCGGCCGCGACTCCGGCGGCGCTTTCCACGTAGCTGGTCACGGGCGGCACGCCGACCATGGCGCCGAACACGCTGGAGGCGCTGTCCGCCTTCAACGCCTTGGACAGGTTTTCGATCTTGCCATCCGGTTTCACCAGGCCGGCGCGCTGGGCCACGCCCATCAGCGTCCCGGCGGTATCGAACATATGTACGAACAGGAAAGCCAGCACCACGCTGATCATGCTGACGTTGAATACACCGGCCACGTCCATGGCCATCCAGGTCGGTGCCAGGCTGGGCGGCGTGGACATCACGCCGTTGTATTGCACCAGCCCCAGGCCCCAACCGGCCAGGGTCACGGCGATGATGCTGATGAGGATCGCGCCGAACACGCGGTGGTAGCTCAGCACGGCAATCATCAGGAAGCATACGGCAGCCAGCAGCGGTCCCGGTTCATGCAGCGAGCCCAGCTTGATCAGCGTGGCGGGGCTGTCGACGATGATGCCGGCGGTTTTCAGGCCGATCAGCCCGAGAAACAGCCCGACCCCCGCGCCCATCGCGTAGCGCAGGCTCACCGGGATACTGTTGAGCAGCCATTCACGCACCCGTGACAAGGTCAGGAACATGAACAGCACGCCGGAAATAAACACCGCGCCCAAGGCGGTTTCCCAGTTGTAGCCCATGGTGCCGACCACGGTGTAAGTGAAAAAGGCGTTTAATCCCATGCCCGGCGCGAGGCCCACCGGCCAGTTCGCGTAGAGGCCCATCAGCAGGCAACCCAGGGCGGCGGCAATGCAGGTGGCGACGAACGCGGCGCCATGATCGATGCCCGCGTCGGCCATGATGTTGGGGTTGACGAAAATGATGTAGGCCATGGTGATGAAAGTCGTCACACCGGCAATCAACTCGGTCTTCACCGTGGTGCCATGCAAGCTGAGTTTGAAGATGCGCTCCAGCCAGCCACTGCGTGATGGCGGCGAAAGATCCAAGGTCTGGGCTTCGGGTTTGCGGCTTTCCACAGCGAGTACTCCTCAAGAGTTTTATTGTTATTTCCGGCACCGCACGCCCCCTGAGGGTGGCGGCGAGGCATTGAGGCAGGTAAGGCTGGCGTAGTAGTTGACTTGTTGGTCAGGAACTCGCACGAAGCGAATTATGCTTTTGTATACAAATAAAGCAAATAATGTTTTCTGTTTTGTTGACGAAATTTCGAGCGATAGGGATATATCCCTTGTGCGGACGCTATCGCGAGCGAGCTCGCTCCCACAGTGGGCTGTGATGAATGCGAGATTTGTGGTCACCGCTGAACGCTGTGGGAGCGAGTTTGCTCGCGATAGCGTTGGATCAAACGCTTTCACTCGCCAGATTTACCCAAGGCTAGGTTCACCGCCAGCCAGCCATCCACCGCCGCTTCCCCGGCCTCGGCAAACACCCGCTCCAGCAATTTCACTTGTTCGCGGCGCAGCGCCTGTTCGAATCGCTGGCCCTCGGCGGTCAGCTCCAACAATCGTTTGCGCTTGTCGGCCTCGGACGCGACGCTGTTGACCAGATGCATTTCCATCAATTGCCGCAATGGCATGTTCAACGCCTGTTTGGTCACGCCCAACAGCGCCAGCAACTCCTTGACGCTCAAGGATGGGTAACGGGCGATGAAAAAGACGATGCGCTGATGCACTCGGCTCAAGCCCCGGCGTTCGAGCATTTCATCGGCCTTGGCGGTGAAAGCCTGGTAACCAAAGAAGAATGCTTCCATGGCCATTTGCTGGGAGGTGGGGTTTTTAAGGTCAAGCATATTGACGTTTCCAGAAAGAGCGGGGTAATTTCAGTCAAGGAGTTTGACTTATATTTCCAACGCTTCGCTACAGGTGACCCCATGGCTTTTTCCGAACGTGTCTCGCGCCTCAAAAGTTCTCTTATCCGCGAAATCCTCGCCGCGGCGCAGCGCCCGGAAGTGATGTCGTTCGCCGGTGGCCTGCCGGCCGAAGCCATGTTGCCAAAAGTGGAGTGGGCGGCGATGCCGTTGTCCATGGGGCAATACGGCATGAGCGAAGGTGAGCCGGCCCTGCGCGAAGCGTTGGCGGCGCAGGCGCGGTCGTTAGGGCTGGCTTGTGAGGCGAGCCAGGTTTTGGTGGTCAGCGGTTCCCAGCAAACCCTCGACCTGACGGCGAAGTTGTACATCGACGTCGGCACCGAGGTGATGCTCGAGGCACCTACCTACCTGGCGGCCTTGCAGATCTTCCAACTGTTCGGCGCCGACTGCATCACCGTCCCCCTTGAGGCGGACGGCCCGGACCTGGAGCAACTGCGGGCGCGCCTGGAGCGGCATCGCCCGGCGTTCATCTACCTGATCCCGACGTTCCAGAATCCATCGGCGGTACGCTACAGCGAGGCCAAGCGCGATGCCGTGGCGGCGCTGCTGGATGAATTCGGCGTGACCCTGGTCGAAGACGAACCCTATCGCGAACTGACCTTCGACGGTGGCAGCGCCACGCCAATCGCCAGTCGCTTGAAAACGGCCAGTTGGATCTACACCGGCACCGTGTCGAAAACCCTGCTGCCGGGGCTGCGCGTGGGTTACCTGATCGCCAGTCCGGACCTGTTCCCGCACCTGCTGCGGCTCAAGCAGTCGGCGGACCTGCACACCAATCGCATCGGCCAATGGCAGGCGCTGCAGTGGATTGGCACCGAGCAATATCGCCGCCATATGCAGGAGTTGAGAGATTTCTATCGGGATCGGCGCGACCGCTTCGAGGCTGCATTGCAAAGGCATTTTGCCGACATCGCCGATTGGAACACGCCCCAGGGTGGGCTATTTTTCTGGCTGACGCTCAAGCAACCGCTGGACACCCGCACCTTGCTCGCCGCAGCGCTGGCGGCTGACGTGGCGTTCATGCCAGGGGAACCGTTTTTCCCTGAGCCAGACAAGCATCCTGGCCACTTGCGCTTGAACTTCAGCCACATCGATCCGGCGCGACTGGATGAAGGGTTGAAGCGGTTGGCGGGGGTGGTACGGGGGGCGTTGGCGGCCAGGGCAGCCTGAGATATCCAGTGGATGGGCCGACCCCATCGCGAGCAAGCTCGTTCCCACAGGGGACCGTGCATGATTGCAGATTTGTAATCAGCACCAGCCTCCTGTGGGAGCGAGCTTGCTCGCGATGAGGCCTTGAAGCTCACCACAAAACAATCAGACCGCCGAAAACCGCTTATCCAGATAATCAATGATCACCTTGGATTCATACATCCAGGTGGTCTCGCCATTTTCTTCAATGCGCAGGCACGGCACCTTGATCCTGCCGCCCTGTTCCAGCAGCGTCTGGCGATCCTGCTCGTTGTTCTTGGCATCGCGCAAGGCCACCGGTACGTTCAGGCGACGCAGGGTCCGGCGAGTCTTCACGCAGAAGGGGCAGGCATGAAATTGATACAGGGTCAGGCTGCGAGCGGCCTGGTCGACTTGCGCCTGGGCGTCGGCCGGGCGCTGTTTCTTGCCGGGGCGGGTGATGAAATCGATAAGGATGATGAGCTGGCCCAGGCCAACTCGAAGCGCTTTGACGATCACGTTATAGCCTCACGGCAGGGAAGAAGAGGGCGCGCAGCTTACCTGATTTTTCGCAGGCGAAAAAAAACCGGCGATCAATGCCGGTTTTCTTCGAGCGACGTTTTTATTTGATCAGGCTTAGGAATTCCATGCGGGTCGCCGCATTTTCGCGGAATTCGCCCAGCATCACTGAAGTGATCATCGACGAGTTCTGCTTTTCCACACCGCGCATCATCATGCACATGTGCTTGGCCTCGATCACCACCGCCACGCCCAGGGCACCGGTCACCTGCTGGACCGCATCGGCGATCTGGCGACTGAGGTTTTCCTGGATCTGCAGGCGACGGGCGTACATATCGACGATGCGCGCGACCTTCGACAGGCCCAATACCTTGCCGCTCGGGATGTAGGCCACATGGGCCTTGCCGATAAACGGAAGCAAATGGTGTTCGCACAGCGAGTACAACTCGATGTCCTTGACCAGCACCATCTCGCTGTTGTCGGAGCTGAACAAGGCACCGTTGGTGACTTCTTCCAGGGTCTGTTCATAACCGCGGCAAAGGTACTGCATGGCCTTGGCAGCGCGCTTGGGCGTGTCGAGCAGGCCCTCGCGGGAAACGTCCTCGCCCAATTGGCCGAGAATCGCGGTGTAATTCTGTTCCAGAGACATGAAACTACCTGTGGGATTTTACGCAAAGGGCAAGGGTACGGTGGCGGGCACGGCGCTGCAAGCTCGGCAATCGAGCGGTTACTCGTCGCGGCCTTCCATCATGGTGCGCTTGAGCATCACGTAGACCGCACCGGCGCCGCCGTGCTTCGCCTGGCAGGAGGTGAAGCCGAGCACTTGCGGGTGCTGGCGCAGCCAGGTGTTGACGTGGCTCTTGATCATGGGGCGCTTGCCGTCCAGCCGCACGGCTTTGCCGTGGGTGACGCGTACGCAGCGGATTTCGAATCTGGTGGCTTCGGCCAGGAAGGCCCAGAGGGTCTCCCGGGCTTTTTCGACGGTCATGCCGTGCAGGTCGAGGCTGCCTTCGAAGGGGATCTGGCCTACCTTCAGCTTGCGCATCTGGCTTTCCTGAACGCCGTCGCGCGCCCACATCAATTCATCTTCGGGGCCGACGTCGATGACGAACTGATCGGACAAGCCATCCACGGTTGTCGCGTCGGTGCGCACGGTTGCGGCCTGGCGCAGCTTGGCGATTTGTGCGCGATCGGCCTTGGGTTTGCCCGTTTCGGCGCGATCGTGTTTGATTGGTTTTACGCCCTGGATCGCACTTTTGAACAGGGAAAAGTCGTCGTCTTGCATGTCAGCCTCCGCGAAGGCCGGCCAGTTTACCCAACTCCCGGGGATTAGGGCGCGACAAAACGTCGGATGGCGGATCAGTCGTGTTTTTTCATCAGATGCGGAGCCATGGCCAGCTCCAGGGATTGGCGGGCGCGACGGCGGCAGCGCCGCCAGAGCCAGATGCCCAACAGCAGTACCAGCAGTCCGATTGCCAGGATGACCGCCGAACCCAGCGGTGTGGCGTTCAGCTCGCCCAGTGCGGGCGGGCGGCCGAGTAGGCTTGCGGCGCCGGCCATCGCCAGTAGCACGCCGAGCGTCGCCAGCAGGGCCGCGATCCCCGCGCCGATACGAAATCGCCAGTTGCTCGGGCCCTTGGGCCGCAAGCGACGTGCGTCAAAACCATCGGATATCTTCATTCCGACCTTCCTCAATGGGTATCGGCCCTTCGACCGGAAGATGTTCGGGTTGTTCCTGATACTCCAGTAATTGAAGCAAATGAGAGGCTTTTGCGGATGAGCGGCGCAGCAGGCCGCTCATCGAGCGCTATCAGGTGAAATCGTGGGTCAAGGCCAGTGTGGCGAAGTTGTCTGCCATGATCGCCATTTCGGTCTGGTGCACGTGGTCGGCGCTGAGTACGCCGCCCTTGTGCGGCAGATCACGAGTGGCGCAGGCGTCCTCGACCAGGGTGCAACGAAAACCCAGGTTCTTGGCTGCCCGCACCGTGGTGCTGACGCTGGAGTGGCTCATGAAACCACAGACGATCAGGTCCAGGGGACCGAGGTCTTCCAGGCGCTTCTTCAGGTCAGTGCCGTGGAAAGCGCTCGGCAGCAGTTTTTCGATCACGGTTTCGTCGCCCTGGGGTTCAAGGCCCGGAATGAATTCGCCGCGCTCGCCCTGTGGATCGAACAGCCCGCCATGGGTGCCCAGGTGGCGCACATGTACGATCGGCCGGCCGGCGGCGCGGGCAGCGCCGAGCAATTGCTTGATGTTCGCGACCGCCGCATCCATGCCGCTCAGGGCGAGGGGGCCGGCGAGGTATTCTTTCTGGGCATCGATGATGATCAGGGTCGCTTGACTCAGATTGGCCGCTGCGTAACCGCGGCCGCTGAGTTGAAACATCGTTTTTGGAACGGACATTCTGGGGCTCCTTCGAGTGGGGCTTTTGCGACATTGTCCTCTGGCGGAGCGGTTCTGTGAATCGCTTCCATCACAAGCACCGTCGTTGCTGGCCTACAGCCTTGTCAAGACTGGCATCTTGTTCAATAGGGTTGACGGAAAACGGAAGGATCCTACGATTGCAGCGATATTTACTGTCGTCCTTGGAGCGCGTTTGGGTAGGCATGCGTTTGGCTGGTAGACTCGCCCGTCGATTTTCCTGGAGTTTGCCGCCGTGATCACTTCCCGCCTTCGTACCCTGCGCGACCATATCCGTTGGGCCGTCAGCCGTTTCCATGGGGAGGATCTGTTCTTTGGCCATGGCACCGACAACGCCTGGGACGAAGCGCGCCAGCTAGTCCTGGGCGCGTTGCACCTGCCCTGGGAAATTGCCGACAGCTACCTGGACTGCCGTCTAGAAGACGAGGAGTTGGTGCATGTGCAGCGTCTGCTGCGCCGACGTATCGCTGAGCGCATTCCGGCCGCTTACCTGTTGGGCGAGGCCTGGTTCTGCGGCATGTCGTTCATCGTCGACGAACGCGTGCTGATTCCGCGTTCGCCCATTGGCGAGTTGATCGAAAAACGCTTCGAGCCTTGGCTGGGCCAGGAGCCCGCGCGAATCCTCGACTTGTGTACCGGCTCCGGTTGCATCGGGATTGCCTGCGCCTACGAGTTCCCCGAGGCCGAGGTGGTGTTGGCCGACCTGTCGTTCGAAGCGCTGGAAGTCGCCAACCAGAACATCGAGCGCCACGGTGTGGACGAACGGGTGTTTACCGTCCAGGGCGATGGTTTCGATGGGCTTCCTGGGCAACGTTTCGACCTGATCGTGTCGAACCCGCCCTACGTCGACGCGGAAGATTTCGCCGACATGCCCCAGGAATACCAGCACGAGCCTGAGCTGGGCCTGGCCTGTGGCGACGACGGTTTGAACCTGGTACGCCGGATGCTCGCCGAGGCGGCCGATCATCTGACGGACAAAGGATTGTTGATCGTCGAAGTGGGCAACAGCCAGGTTCATGTCGAGGCGCTTTATCCAGAAGTCGACTTCGCCTGGCTGGAGTTCGAGCGCGGTGGGCACGGCGTGTTCATGCTCAGCGCCGAGCAGTGCCGTGAGCACCAGGCGTTGTTCGCTTCGCGGGTTTGACGCTGGCTGTGTTGGCGACCGCGTTCGTGGCGAGGGGATAAATCCCCTCGCCACGGGAGTTGCGTCAGACACTTCTGAGCAGCCATCAATGCCGCGTAGCAATCCAGATCAGCAATCCGGCCTGGAACATCGCAAACGCCACCAGGCAGGTGATGGTGAAGCGCAGGCCCGTGTCTTCACGCTTGAACTTATTGACCTTCTCTTCCTGCTTCTGCAGCTTGACTTCCTGCTCCGCCAGATTCTGCTCGGCCTGTTGCAACATCTGCGCGGCTTCGAGAATCTCGACGAACTGCAGCTTCTCGGTGTTCCAGTCGCCCAGCAGCTCGCCAACCTGGGCTTGCTTGACGCTGCCCTTGAGGTGTTGGGCATCGGCGTAGACCACTTCGAAGCCGTGGGCTTTGAGGAAGTGATCACGACGCAAGCGGGTGTCTTCGTTCAGCGCGTCCTTATTGTTCAGGTCAGTGCCGTCAACCCGATAGGTCGACCAACGCTTCTTGGCCCAAGTGATGCCCTGGGCGGCGAGGAAGCGGCCAATGCCCCGGTTCAAGGGCTCGACTTGCAAGCTGTCGGGCGAGAAGAACAGGCGTTTCTCGACGTGGTCGGCCCACACGTCGAGGTGATTCTGTTCCTTGCGCACTCGCTGGCCGGGCAACTGAATGCTCATGCGCAGCAAGCTGCGTTCCTTGCTATGGCGCTCGGCATAGCTGAACTCGACAAACCGCAGCGGCCGCGCACCGGTGGCGCGATCGGTCTTGAGCGGGGCCAGCCGAAGCATCTTGTGATGTTCGGCCTCAACGTCCGTCCAAGGCAGCTCGGGCGCCGATGGGCCTGCTGGCGCGGCCGCTTCGGCGGCGATGTCGGGAGAAGTCTGAGTCTCAGTCATAACGGCAAAAATCCTGTCCAGGCCGGCTTGTCGGCAGCCATTGCGCTGTCCGACACCGGTTTATCGGCCGGATTTGCCAAGACTAGAGGGCTATAGGCCACCAAACGCGCTTAACGGGCGGCCAACGTGCCAATAAAACTCAGGATGTGGGCACTGAGCTCCGCCGCCAGGGGCAGGTTCGGATCCTTGTAGGAGGCCAGTTGCCGCTTGACGTCGTTGGGCACGATGCGCATCACATGGTTCATGCCCTTGATCAGCGCCAGTTCGGCGTCGGGCTTGGCCACTTTCAATTGCCGGGCATCGTCGACGCTGACTTGGATATCGTGGCTGCCCTGGATGATCAGCGCCGGCATTTTCAGGGCTGCGAAGGCCTGGGCCGGATCCTGGCGGAACAGCGAGATCAAGTAAGGCTGCACGCTGGGGCGAAAGATGACCTGCAGTTGCGCAGGAACATTCGGGTCGGGACGGCCGGCCTTGAGGCTGTCGAGCAACTCGTTGCTGCGCAGCATCAGCGGCGGTGGCAGGCGGGCGCTGAGTTGCTGGCGCAAGACCTCGTCGATGGGGCGCGCGCTGCCGGCCACCGAGATGACCGCCGCCGCGTTGGCCTGGGGCGCGGCGAGGCTGGCGATCAGCGCCCCTTCGCTGTGGCCCAGCAGGATCAGTGGGCCCAGGCGAGGATCGGCGGCCAGCTTGTGGCTCCAGGCCACGGCGTCGGCTACGTAGGCTTCGACGCTCAGGTTGCGTTCGTCCGGTGTGGCGGCGAGGCTGGCGGCCACCCCGCGCTTGTCGTAGCGCACGCTGGCGATGTTCTGCCGGGCCAACACCCAGGCCAGGCGCTTGAGGCTGTCATTGCGCCCGCCTTCGGGGTTGTTTCCGTCACGATCCGTAGGGCCTGAGCCAGAAATGATCAGGACGACGGGCACCGGCGTGTCGGACTTTGGCAGCAGCAGGGAGCCGAAAAGTTCACCGTTGCCGGTGTCGAGGCTGATGGGACGTTGCAGGACGGTGGCCTGGGCGACGCCGCAGACCAGGCCCGTGAAGAGGGTAAGGCTCAACACAAACAGTTTTAACATCATGACGCCATGAGTTGCGAAGGTGCCGGTTGGACTGGCGGGCACTGATAAGGTTCGAGGATGAACTACTCGGGGAGCCTGCGTATACTGGCGCCCATCTCGATTTCTCAGCGATTTCTCGGAGCACCCTGCATGTCCGGCAATACCTACGGCAAGCTGTTCACCGTCACCACCGCGGGCGAAAGCCATGGCCCGGCGTTGGTCGCCATTGTCGACGGCTGCCCGCCGGGCCTGGAGATTTCCCTGGACGACCTTCAGCGTGACCTGGACCGCCGCAAGCCCGGCACCAGCCGCCACACCACCCAGCGCCAGGAAGCCGATGAGGTCGAAATCCTTTCCGGCGTCTTCGAGGGGCGCACCACCGGCTGTGCCATTGGCCTGCTGATCCGTAACACCGACCAGAAGTCCAAGGACTACTCGGCCATCAAGGATCTGTTCCGCCCGGCTCACGCCGACTACACCTACCATCATAAGTACGGCGAGCGCGACTACCGCGGCGGCGGGCGCAGCTCGGCCCGGGAAACCGCGATGCGCGTGGCGGCCGGGGCGATCGCCAAGAAATACCTGGCCAGCCAGGGCATCGTCATCCGCGGCTACATGAGCCAACTGGGCCCGATCGAAATTCCGTTCAAGACCTGGGACTCGGTCGAACAGAATGCCTTCTTCAGCCCCGACCCGGACAAGGTGCCGGAGTTGGAGGCCTACATGGACCAGCTGCGCCGGGACCAGGATTCGGTTGGCGCGAAGATCACCGTGGTCGCCGAAGGCGTGATGCCTGGCCTTGGCGAGCCGATCTTTGACCGTCTCGACGCCGAGCTGGCCCACGCGCTGATGAGCATCAACGCGGTGAAGGGCGTGGAAATCGGCGCCGGTTTCGCCTGCGTCGCCCAGCGCGGCACCGAACATCGTGACGAACTGACGCCACAAGGTTTCCTGAGCAATAACGCCGGTGGGATTCTCGGCGGCATCTCGTCGGGCCAGCCGATCGTCGCGCACCTGGCCTTGAAGCCGACGTCCAGCATCACCACGCCGGGGCGCTCCATCGATATCCATGGCAACCCGGTGGACGTCATCACCAAGGGCCGCCATGATCCGTGCGTGGGCATCCGCGCCACGCCGATCGCCGAAGCGATGATGGCCATCGTGCTGATGGATCATCTGTTGCGCCATCGCGGCCAGAATGCCGACGTTCACGTCGGCACCCCGGTGCTGGGTCAGCTTTGATGGCTGGCCTGCCGACCGCCGTGGCCTGACGACCATGGCGGCGTTGCCGTACTGGCGGCTTTCCAGTTTCTACCTGTTCTATTTCGCGTTGCTCGGTTCGACCGCGCCGTTCCTGGCGCTGTACTTCGATCACCTGGGGTTCAACGCGGCACGCATCGGCGAGCTGGTGGCGATCCCCATGCTGATGCGCTGCGTGGCGCCGAATCTCTGGGGTTGGCTGGGGGACTACACGGGCCGGCGCCTGGCGATCGTGCGGTTCGGCGCGATCTGCACGCTGCTGAGCTTCTCCCTGATCTTCATCGACAAAAGCTATGCCTGGCTGGCGATGGTCATGGCGCTGCATGCATTCTTCTGGCACGCGGTGCTGCCGCAGTTCGAAGTCATCACCCTGGCTCACTTGAGCGGACAAGCCTCGCGCTACAGCCAGATCCGCCTGTGGGGCTCCATCGGGTTCATCATCACGGTCGTTGTGCTCGGCCGCCTGTTCCAATGGCTGAGCCTGGACATTTATCCGGTGGCCCTGGCCTTGATCATGGGTGGCATCGTGCTGAGCAGCTTCTGGGTGCCCAACGCTCAGCCGGTGCAGGGGCCGCGGGTGGCCGGGGACGGATTCCTGCGGCAGTTGCGCAACCCGGGGGTGCTGGCGTTTTATGCCTGCGTCGGCCTGATGCAAATGAGCCACGGGCCGTATTACACCTTCCTGACGCTGCACCTGGAGCGCCTGGGCTACAGCCGTGGATTGATCGGCGTGCTCTGGGCCGTCGGCGTCGTGGCCGAAGTGTTGGTGTTCCTGTTCATGAGCCGGATCCTGGCGCGGTATTCCGTGCGTCGGGTGCTGATGGTCAGTTTCCTGTTGGCGGCGCTGCGCTGGTTGCTGCTCGGCTCGCTGGCCGAATTCCTCTGGGTATTATTGTTTGCCCAGGTGCTCCACGCCGCGACGTTCGGCAGCTTTCACGCCGCTGCCATCCATTTCGTGCAACGTAGTTTCGGCCCGCGCCAACAAGGTCAGGGCCAGGCGCTGTACGCCGCGCTGGCCGGCACCGGTGGAGCGCTGGGGGCGTTGTACTCCGGCTATAGCTGGAATGCCATGGGCGCCGGTTGGACATTCAACATCGCCAGCCTCGCAGCCTTCGCTGCAGCCGTTATCATTGCCACACGCATGCAAGAGGACAGGCCATGAGCCTTACCCGTGAACAGCTCGCCCAGCAGATCATCGACGCCGGGCGTTTTTTGTACGGTCGCGGTTGGTCCCCGGCCACCAGCAGCAATTATTCGACCCGTTTAGCGCCCGACCAAGCCTTGCTCACCGTGTCGGGCAAGCACAAAGGGCAGTTGGGCATCGACGATGTGCTCGCCACCGACCTGGATGGCAACAGCCTGGAGCCGGGCAAGAAACCGTCGGCTGAAACCTTGCTGCACACCCAGCTGTATCGCTGGCGCCCACAGATCGGCGCGGTGCTGCACACCCACTCGGTAAACGCCACGGTGCTGTCGCGCCTGACCGGCGAAGCGTTCATTGACTTTGAAGACTATGAATTGCAAAAAGCCTTCAGCGGCGTCACGACCCATGAGTCCCGGGTCCGCGTGCCGATTTTCGACAACGACCAGGACATCGCGCGCCTGGCCGCCAAGGTCCAACCCTGGCTGGACGCGCATCCCGATTGCGCCGGCTACCTGATCCGTGGCCACGGCCTGTACACCTGGGGGGCGGGCATGAACGATGCGCTGCGCCAGATCGAAGCGTTCGAATTCCTGTTCGAGTGCGAACTCAAGACCCGCGCACTCCTGAACCGATAATTGCTGGAGCCATTGCCATGAGCAGCCTGTCCGTCTACCACGTCTCAAGTGCCGAGATCCCGAACAAGGTACTGACCCACTTCGAGGACATCGCCTCGACCCTGGCCGAAAAGGGCGTGCGGTTCGATCGTTGGGAAGCCGCGACGAAAATCCAGCCCGGCGCCAGCCCGGAAGAAGTGATCGCCGCCTACAAGTCCCAGATCGACCAATTGATGACCGAGCGCGGCTACGTCACGGTCGACGTCATCAGCCTCAACAGCGACCATCCGCAGAAAGCCGAACTGAGGGCCAAGTTTCTTGATGAACACCGGCATGGCGAGGACGAGGTGCGATTTTTCGTCGCCGGTCGTGGCCTGTTTACCTTGCACATCGACGATTACGTCTACGCGGTCCTGTGCGAGAAGAACGACCTGATCTCGGTGCCCGCCGGTACCCCGCACTGGTTCGACATGGGCGAGCACCCGCATTTTGTCGCCATTCGCCTGTTCAACAACCCGGAAGGCTGGGTCGCGAAATTCACCGGCGATGACATCGCCAGCCGCTTCCCGCGCCTGGAGGACTGACGTCGTGACGATCAAAGCCATCCTCACCGATATCGAGGGCACCACCAGCGCGGTGAGTTTTGTCTTCGACGTGCTGTTTCCCTATGCCGCCGAGCACCTGCCGGACTTTATCCGCCACAACGCCGGGCGCGCCGACGTTGCTCAACAGTTGGACGCTGTGCGTCGGGACAGTGGCGAGCCGGACGCTGATATCGAACGGGTTATCGCGATCCTCTTGGGCTGGATCGCCGAGGACCGCAAGGCTACGCCGCTCAAGGCGTTGCAAGGCATGGTCTGGGAGCAGGGCTACGAGGCCGGGCAATTGAAAGGTCACGTTTATCCGGATGCGGTGGATGCGCTGAAACATTGGCATCAGCAAGGCTACCGGTTGTTTGTGTATTCCTCGGGCTCGATCCAGGCGCAAAAGTTGATTTTCGGTTGCTCCGAAGCCGGTGACTTGTCGTCGCTGTTCAGCGGTTATTTCGACACGACCTCGGGGCCCAAGCGGGACGTGCAGTCCTACCAGCGGATCAGCGAGGCGGTGGGTGTCGCGCCGGGGGAAATCCTGTTTCTGTCGGATATCGTCCAGGAACTGGACGCGGCCCGTGGCGCCGGGATGGCCACGTGTGGCCTGGCGCGTGACGGGGGCGACCTGTCCGGGCACGAAACCGTTGAAAGTTTTGCTCGAATCGATCCGTCCCGGTTCGGCGCTTGAACGGCGGACAAAAAAAATCAGGCCATGGAGCCATAAGCTCCAGGCCTGATCCCGGCACAGCGTGTCAGGCGCTGTGATAGGTCGGTAGCGCGAAGCGATGCTGGCTTTGCAGCATCGCCACAGGCGGCAATTCGCTGGCTTGTTCAGCCAGATCGCGGCGAATGGCACTGATGGCCCAGGACAACTGGTCCCCGGCGTGCAATTGCGCATAGGAAATCGTGCGTTTGAACAGTTTGCCGTCGCTGTTGCGCAAGGTCAGCAGGATCCCGCCATCCGGGCGTGCCTGGGTAGTGACTTCGTAGTTGGAAAACAGCGATGCAAACTTCTCTTGAATCATGTTCATCGTTCATTGCTCCATGGTATGGCAAACCGTGGAGGGGTAGTTGCAGTGTCTGTGCCAGTATTTGATTTGTTAAAAAATCCTTTTAAAACAATAGCTTAATAAATACCTATATTTTTGCTTTCGTGCAACTTGCATGAACGGCCATCGTGCATCCTGCATTTTGCGTGGTCTGACAATTATTTTTGGAACCAAACCGTGTCCCCGCGCTCACGCTTCGCCTGTTCCATGCAGCGGATACAAAACATTGCAAAAACCGCGTGTACAGCCTTGGAATCGCTGGCGTACTTTCGATCCAGATTTCGCATAACCCCACACAAGAACCGCGACCCATAAGGTCGGCCGGGGAAGGATCACCCATGAGTCGTACACCCAGCGACGCTATTACCTGGGGCATGATGTTGCGCAAGTTGCCCGCCATCGCCAGAGCTGTTCCCCGCATTGTCAAAGGCATGAAACTCGCCAACGTCCAGGACCCCGCGCAGCCCTGCGGCCTGGGTTGGTGCTTCGAACAAGCCACGCTACGCAACCCCCGAGGCCCGGCGCTACTGTGTGGCGATACGGTGCTGAGTTATGCACAGGTCAACGAGCAGGCCAATCGCATCGCCCATTGCTTGTTGGCGCGAGGTGTCGCGAAGGGCGACTGCGTAGCGATTCTCATCGAGAACCGTCCACAATTGCTGGTCACGGTGCTGGCAGTGGCCAAAGTCGGCGCGGTCAGCGCGATGATCAACACCTCGCAAACGGGGGATGCACTGGTCCACAGCCTCGCATTGGTCGCGCCTGTTGCGGTGGTGGTCGGGGATGAGCGGGTCGCGGTGTTCAACGATGTGCGCGGTCGAACCGCGCTACCGGATGCTCGAACCTGGTGGGTGGCGGACCAGGATGCCTCCTCGGCGCCGTCCGGATTTGTCGACCTGATGGGCACAAGCCAGCAATTCCCCGGCGCCAACCCGGCCAGCAGCCAGCAGGTGTTTTTCAACGATCCCTGTTTCTATCTCTACACCTCCGGCACCACGGGGCTACCGAAGGCGGGGGTGTTCCGCCACGGCCGCTGGATGCGCACGTCCACCAGTTTCGGCCTGATCGCCTTGGACATGCAGCCCGACGACATCGTCTATTGCACGCTGCCGCTGTATCACGCCACCGGGTTATGTGTGTGCTGGGGCGCGGCGATCTGCGGTGCCTCGGGATTTGCGATCCGCCGCAAGTTCAGCGCCAGCCAGTTCTGGAGCGACGTGAGAAAGTATCGAGCGACGACCCTGGGTTACGTCGGTGAGCTGTGCCGTTACCTGGTCGATCAGCCTGCCAGCATCACGGACCGGCAGCACCGCGTGACGAAAATGATCGGCAATGGCCTGCGCCCTGGCGCCTGGGCGGCGTTCAAGACACGTTTCGGCGTTGACCACATCTGTGAGCTTTACGCGGCCAGCGACGGCAACATCGGGTTTACCAACATCCTGAACTTCGACAATACGGTCGGGTTTTCACTGATGGCCTGGGAGCTCGTGCAATACGATCACGACAGCGGCGCGCCCTTGCGCAACCTGCAAGGCCGCATGCAAAAAGTCCCCAAGGGCGAACCGGGCCTGCTATTGGCGCGCATCGACGAAAAGGCGCCGCTGGATGGCTATACCGATCCGGCGAAGACCGAGAAAACCATCCACCGGGACGTTTTCGTCCCGGGCGACCGTTATTTCAACACCGGTGATTTGCTGCGCAACATCGGTTTCGGCCACGGGCAGTTCGTCGATCGTCTCGGCGACACCTACCGCTGGAAAGGCGAAAACGTCTCCACCACGGAAGTCGAGAACGTGTTGCTGCAACATCCGCAGATTGCCGAGGCGGTGGCCTATGGCGTCGAGATCAACGGCACCAATGGTCGCGCCGGCATGGCCGCGATCACACCGGCCGAATCCCTGGCGACCCTGGACTTCAATGAACTGCTGCGGTTTCTCCAGTGCAAACTGCCCGCCTACGCGGTACCGCTGTTCTTGCGCATCAAGGTGAAGATGGACACCACCGGCACCTTCAAATACCGCAAAACCCGTCTCAAGACCGAGGCTTTCGACCCGTGCCAGACAGGCGATGAGCCGATCTACGCCTGGCTGCCCGAGACCTCGACCTATGTGCCCGTGGACCGGCAATTGGCGATGCGCATCCAAGGGGGACAGTACCGCTATTGATTCTGGCTATGAGCATCGCAGAGAAAAAAGGGATGACAGCCCCGGAGTCCCTCGGGAAACTAGCGGCTTTGTGATGAGCCTGATGGAGTTTTCCCATGTCTGATACAAGCCGCCAGATGACCCCGGAAGAAGCAGCGGAATTTGCCGAGCAGGTCTTCAACGTTGCCCGCCAGGGCGACGCCGCGATGATGGCCGCGCTGCTGAGCAAGGGCTTGCCGCCGAACTTGCGCAATCACAAGGGCGATACCTTGCTGATGCTGGCCGCGTACCATGGGCATGTCGAGACGGTAAAAGTCTTGCTGGAACACAAGGCCGATCCGGAAATCCGCAACGACAACGGTCAGAGTCCCATTGCCGGTGCAGCGTTCAAGGGTGACCTTGCGGTGGTTTCAGCCCTGGTGGACGGTGGCGCGCAAGTGGAAGGCTCCTCGTTCGACGGTCGCACGGCATTGATGATGGCGGCTATGTTCAACCGAGTCGAAATCGTCGATTACCTGATCGGCAAAGGCGCCGACCCGAAGGCCAAGGATGCCAACGGCGTCTCGGCACTGGACGCGGCCAGGACCATGGGCGCGGTGGACACCACGGCGCAATTGGAGAAGTTGTTGGGCTGACCTCGCCAAAGGGAGTGGGGGATGCGCTATCCTTCGCGCCCGAAAAAAACACATCGCCACAGGATCCGCCCATGAAA
Source organism: Pseudomonas sp. E102 (assembly GCF_052660185.1). Classification (NCBI taxonomy): domain Bacteria; kingdom Pseudomonadati; phylum Pseudomonadota; class Gammaproteobacteria; order Pseudomonadales; family Pseudomonadaceae; genus Pseudomonas; species Pseudomonas sp. E102. The sequence continues at coordinate 3,331,600 of NZ_CP084025.1, read as the reverse complement.
GCCGTACTCATCGAACTCATCAGCAAAATCAGCTCCGGCTGCCTGGGCGAGGCGGACATCGAGAAGATTGCCGATGAGGCGGCCCAGGCCTACGCCGACCCGGTGGCGTTCCTGGCGGCCAACCCGGACATCAATTACGACGACACTTTCCTCATCGCGCTGGGCGAGTGGGTGGTGGTGGGCAGCTTGCCCGATACCGTGTTGTTCCAGGCGGATACCTACGTCGAGTTGTTCGAGCAGATCGTCGCCTCGTTCGGCCCCGGCGTCGCGTTCAACCTCAAGCCCAAGCAACTGGCCAAGACTGAAGCCCTGACCGCACTCAACCGCATCCAGATCCAGATGAGCAGCCTGAACAAGGAAAACGGTGGCTACGTGCTGATGAATTTCAGCCAGTTGCTCGACGATGAATTGCAGATGGTGCTGGTGTACGGCAACGACGTGCCGCGCGTGCTGGAGTTGTGCGCCGAGGTGGGCATCGCCGCGGCACCGTCCTTGGAAGCGCTCAAGGTCGCGGTTCACGTCTGAAGCAATAAAACGGAACCCTTGCCCAGGGGCCGCTATCCTAAATGGGCATATCACCATTCGGGAGCGACACCATGGGTTCCACTTTCAACGGCCTGATTGGCCTGATTATCCTGGCGCTCGATATCTGGGCGATCATCAACGTACTCAAGAGTGGCGCGGGCACCGGGGCGAAAGTCCTTTGGGTACTGCTGATCCTGCTGCTGCCGGTGTTGGGCCTGATCATCTGGGCGATTGCCGGGCCGCGTGGCAACGTGCGGGTCTGACCGCCCGATAAAAAAAATGCCCGACAGGTCATGACCTGTCGGGCATTTTTATTTGCGCGCCGTTATCAGGCTGTCGCCAACGAGGCCTTCTGCGAAGCGCTCAAGAAACGCAGCAAAGCCAGCAGCGGGAAGGCGCTGCCGACGATCACCACCCACAGCCAGCCGCCGTGTTCGTAGACCGCACTGGCGATGGACGAACCGAACGCACCGCCGACGAAGATGCTGGTCATGTACAGCGCGTTCAGTCGGCTGCGACTTTTGGCGTCGAGGGCGTAGATGGTGCGTTGGCCCAGGACCATGTTCATCTGTACGCAGAAATCCAGGACCACGCCGGTCACCGCCAGGCCAATCACGCTGTAGGCCGGGTGAATGAAGGCGGGCAGGAAACTCAAGCTGGCGAACAGCATCGCCAGCAGCGAAGCGACGCGGGTGTGACCGGCATCCGCTAGGCGCCCGGCTATGGGTGCGGCTATGGCACCGATGGCGCCGACCAGGGCGAACAAGGCGATGTCCGTCTGGGTGAGACCATGGTTGCGCGCCAGCTCCAAGGGCGCGGCGGTCCAGAACAGGCTGAACGTGGCGAACATGCAAGCCTGGTAGAACGCCCGTTGACGCAACTGCGGTTGTTGGCGCAACAAGGTGCCGAGCGATCCCAGCAGCTGGCCGTAGGAAGCGCTGTGATCGGGCTGGCGCTTGGGCACGGTCAGCGCCAGGACGATGCTGATGGCCGCCATCAGCACGGCGGCGATCATGAACATCGCCCGCCAGCCGAAATGATCGGCGACGACGCTGGAGATCGGCCGCGCCAGCAGAATTCCAAGCAACAGGCCGCCCATGATCCCACCGACAACCCGTCCCCGGGATTCCTCGGGTGCCAGGTGCGCTGCCAGTGGAATCAGCACTTGCACCGAGACAGAACTGAAGCCAACCAGTAGCGAGACCAGCAGGAACACATTCGGCTGATCGGTGAAGGCCGCACCCAGTAGGCTGGCTATCGCGACCACGGTGGTGAGGATCATCAAGCGCCGGTTTTCCAGCAGATCGCCCAATGGCACCAGGAAAAACAGGCCCAGGGCATAACCGATCTGGGTCAGCGAGACGATCAGGCTGGCCATGGTGCTGGACAGGCCGACGTCGGGAGCGATCAGTTCGATGATGGGTTGGGCGTAGTAGATGTTGGCGACGATGGCGCCGCAGCAGAAGGCGAACAGCAGGACCATGCCGCGGGTCAGGGTGACGCCGGGCGAGGAGGGATGAGCACTCATGGCAATCTCGTCGATCGATTGAAAGGATGGCGTGAGGCTAAAGACTTGCAGGGCTCTGGAACAGGCTTTGCGGCTGATATCAGTCATGCCCGGGATTAATGATGGCCATCAAATTCCTGTGGGAGCGAGCTTGCTCGCGATAGCGGCTGCTTATTCAGCATCGTTGATGCAGACAGACCGTATCGCGAGCAAGCTCGCTCCCACAGGGTGGGGCTTGGCTGACAGGCGGTGTTTATGTGAGTCGAGTCTTACTGTCCGCTATAGATCTGATCGAAAACCCCACCGTCATTGAAGTGAGTCTTCTGCACGGTGCGCCAGTCACCGAAAGTTTTTTCCACCGACAGGAAATCAACTTTCGGGAAGCGGTCGGTGTATTTGGCCAGCACGGCCGGATCCCGCGGACGCAGGTAGTTGGCGGCGGCAATTTTCTGGCCTTCGGGTGACCACAGGTATTTGAGGTACGCCTCGGCGGCTTCGCGGGAGCCTTTTTTCTCGACCACTTTATCCACGACGCTCACTGGCGGCTCGGCTTCGGCGGACACGCTTGGGTAGACCACTTCGAACTGGTCGCGGCCAAACTCGCGGGCGATCATTTCCGCTTCGTTTTCAAAGGTCACTAACACGTCGCCAATCTGGTTGGTCATGAAGGTCGTCGTCGCGGCGCGGCCGCCGGTGTCCAGCACGGGGGCTTGTTTGAACAGCTTGCCGACGAAATCCTTGGCCTTGTTCTCGTCGCCGCCGTTCTTGAGCACGTAACCCCACGCCGACAGGTAGGTGTAGCGACCATTGCCGGAGGTTTTCGGGTTGGGCACGATCACCTGCACGCCGTCCTTGAGCAGATCAGGCCAATCCTTGAGCGCTTTCGGGTTGCCCTTGCGCACGATGAAGACCGTGGCCGAGGTGAACGGCGCGCTGTTGTTCGGCAAACGAGTGACCCAGTTTTCCGGAACCAGCTTGCCGTTGTCCGCCAAGGCATTGATGTCGGTGGCCATGTTCATGGTGATGACATCCGCAGGCAGCCCATCGATCACCGAACGCGCCTGCTTGCTGGAGCCGCCGAAGGACATCTGCACGGTGATGTTCTCTTTGTGCTCGGCTTGCCAGTGCTTCTGGAACGCAGCGTTGTAGTCCTTGTAGAAATCGCGCATCACGTCGTAGGAAACGTTCAGCAGGGTTGGGGCGGCGTTGGCCAGGCTGCCGAAGGTCAGGCCGGCGGCGAGAAGGGAGGCGCCAAAGAAGTTCTTCACTGCGAATTCCTTTTTATAGGGGGAGGCGGGCGAGTAGCCAGCACACTAATGGCAAGTCTATAGGCCTTCAAGAATTTAAAAGTGCTTTGCTTATTCCGTTTTCTTGAAAAGTGCATTACCGCAACGAGAGCAGAAAGCAGCGCCATGTTCATGGTTGTTTTTGCTGCACACCGGGCAATCGTGCTTGAGCTGGTCGCCCCGCATGGCCGTGGCGAGTTCAGCCGTGAAAATACCCGTGGGCACGGCGATGATCGAGTAACCGGTGATCATCACCAGTGACGACACCACTTGGCCCAGGGGTGTCTTGGGCACGATGTCGCCAAATCCTACGGTGGTCAATGTCACGATAGCCCAATAGATGCCCTTGGGAATGCTGGTGAAACCGTGCTCGGGGCCCTCGATGACGTACATCAGCGTGCCGAATACGGTCACTAGGGTCGAGACGCTGACGAGGAACACGATGATCTTCTGCTTGCTGCCCCGTAGCGCCGCCATCAGGTAGTTGGCTTGCTTGAGGTACGGGCTGAGCTTGAGCACCCGAAAGATCCGCAGCATGCGGATGATCCGCACGATCAACAGGTATTGGGCATCGCTGTAGTACAGCGCCAGGATCCCCGGCACGATTGCCAGCAGGTCCACCAATCCATAGAAACTGAACGCATAGCGCAGCGGTTTCGGCGAGCAGTACAGGCGCAGGACGTACTCGACGAGAAAGATGAAGGTAAAGCCCCATTCGATGTAGGCCAGCAGGGCCGCGTAGTTCTTGTGCACGCTGTCGATGCTGTCGAGCATCACGATCACCAGGCTGGCAAGGATGATCAGCAGCAGCGTACTGTCGAAGCGCCGGCCGGCCACGGTGTCGGTCTGGAAAATGATCACATAGAGGCGTTCACGCCAGTTGTTGCTGCTGTCCATAACCTTCGCCTGAATCGATGATCAGCGAAGCCTAGGGCGATTGCCCCGCAGAGCGCAAGGCTCGTTATCAAGGATGGTCTGGTGCCAGAGCCGCTCTGTTGAGTGAACCAGCCAGCAGGCGAGGATGAATGGCGCTGTCAGTGGGGCCAGGCCCAGGGCGGCGAAGCCCGGCGTGAGAAAGACCGCCAATAAAATGCCCGTCAGCGGCTTCCATGGTCCACGGGCCCGTTGACCCAGGGCCACGGCCACCAGCGCCGGGTTATAGCCGCCCAATCCGGACAGGGCGAGGCTACTGTCGTGTTGTAGCCAGGCGAACCCAAGGCCGACGACGGAGCCGAACAGTGCCCAGCCAGCGGCGCGGCGATTGGCGATCAACAGGCCGATCGCGACCAGCGCTCCGGCCAACGGGTGGTCGAGAAACATGACCTGGCCCAGCCCGATCAAAGGGGCCGTCAACAGATCGGGTAACGTCATGTCCAGCACCGCGGGTGAGGGCGATGGCGGGGGGAAACCCAGCAACAACCAGCCCATCCCCACGAAGGGCGCGGTGTAGGCGGGCAAGCAGCGAGGGCCGGTGGTTCGCTTGAGCCATTGTTGGGTCAGCATCGCACCGAGGCCGCCACCGGCGATGATCAACGGTGGCAGCAACACCGACCACGGCAGGGCCAGGCTCAACAGCAATCCCAGCAGGATGCCGTTGTAGCTGAAGAGGCCAGCTTGTCGATCTTCCTTGGTATAGCCGCGTCGTTGCGCCGTCAGCAATCCAGCCACGCCGCCCAGCAGCGCACCGCCGAGCAAGGTGGGTGCGGTGAGCAGGATGGCCAACAGGCACAGCAAGCCGCACAGCGGATGGCGCTGGAGGAAAATCTGGCTGAAGCCGTTGAGCAGGGCGGTGGCCCAGTCGGGGCAGTGGGGGTTGGGCATGATAGGTGATGTCAGATGGACCGAGTCGCCTTCATCGCGAGCAAGCTCGCTCCCACAGGGGGTTTGTGATCGCCGCAAATCCAGTGTGGGAGCGAGCTTGCTCGCGATAGGGCCAGTTCAGACGCTAGAGCAGCGTCTCAATGCGCAACGAGTTGGTCGACCCCGGCTGCCCGAACGGCACGCCCGCCGTGATCAGCAAGGTGTCGCCACGCTGGGCCATGCCTTGGGCCTGGGCGATTTCCAGCGCCGTGGAACACACTTCATCCACCTGCCGCAGCCGATCGTTGACCACCGAATGCACGCCCCAGGCCAAGGTCAGGCGGCGAGCGGCCTGCAGGTTCGGCGTGAGGTTGAGGATCGGCACTGTCGGCCGTTCCCGTGCGGCCCGCAGGCTGGAGCTGCCCGACTCGCTGTAATTCACCAACACCGCCACCGGCAGGACGTTGCTGACCCGGCGAATCGCGCAACTGATGGCGTCCGACACAGTCGCCTCGGCTTTCGGCCGGCTGACGTCCAGTTGCGCCTGGTAGTCGGGGCCGTTTTCCACCTGGCGGATGATCTTGCTCATCATCTTCACGGCTTCGAGGGGGTAATCGCCAGAGGCGGTTTCCGCCGACAGCATCACCGCATCGGCACCTTCGGCCACGGCGTTGGCAACGTCGGTGACTTCGGCGCGGGTCGGCGCCGGGGAGAACCGCATCGACTCCAGCATCTGCGTGGCCACCACCACCGGTTTGCCCAGGGCACGGCAGACGCCGATGATGTTTTTCTGGATCTGCGGCACGCTCTCGGCCGGCACCTCGACGCCGAGATCACCACGGGCCACCATGATCGCGTCGCTCAGTTCGGCAATCTCTTGCAATTGGGTGACAGCCGAGGGTTTCTCGATCTTGGCCATCAGGAACGCCTTGTCGCCAATCAGCGCGCGGGCTTCGCGGATGTCCTCGGGGCGCTGCACGAACGACAGCGCCACCCAGTCCACGCCCAGCTCCAGGCCGAAGCTCAAGTCGCGGCGGTCCTTGGCGGTCAGCGGGCTCAGGTCAAGCACCGCCTGGGGCACGTTCACGCCCTTGCGGTCCGAGAGTTCGCCGCCGTTGAGCACCTCGGTGTCGATGGCGTCGGCATGCTGGGTGGTTACCCGCAGGCGCAGCTTGCCGTCGTCCAGCAACAAGTCCATGCCAGGCTTCAACGCCGCGATAATCTCTGGGTGGGGCAGGTTCACCCGGCGTTGATCGCCCGGCGTCGGGTCCAGGTCCAGTCGAAGGGCCTGGCCCCGTTGCAGCAGCACCTTGCCTTCGGCGAATTTGCCGACCCGCAGTTTCGGGCCCTGCAAGTCCATCAGGATGCCCAGCGGATAATTGAGCTGCTGCTCGACTTCGCGAATCCACTCATAGCGCTGGGCGTGGTCGGCGTGATCACCGTGGCTGAAGTTCAGGCGAAAGATGTTCACACCGGCCTGCACCAGTTCGCGGATGTCATCGATGCCACGGGTGGCAGGGCCGAGGGTCGCGAGGATCTTGACCTTTTTATCAGGCGTCATTTTTTGGGGTCTCGAGGATCAGGATGGCGCGAAAGTCGTTCACGTTGGTGCGGGTCGGTTCGGTGACGATCAGCGCGTCCAACGCGGCGAAGTAGCCGTAGCCGTTATTGTTGTCCAACTCGTCGCTGGCGTTGAGGCCCAGCTCGGCGGCGCGGCGATAACTGTCAGGCGTCATGAGGGCGCCGGCATTGTCCTCGGAGCCGTCGATGCCATCGGTGTCGCCGGCCAGCGCATAGATGCCGGGATGGCCCTTGAGGCTGTCGGTCAGGCTCAGCAGGAATTCGGCGTTGCGCCCGCCACGGCCGTTGCCGCGCACGGTGACGGTGGTTTCGCCGCCGGAAAGGATCACGCACGGCGCCGCCAACGGTTGGCCGTGCAGGGCGATTTGCCGGGCGATGCCGGCATGGACCTTTGCCACCTCCCGGGATTCGCCTTCCAGGTCACCGAGGATCAATGGGCTGAAACCAGCCTGGCGCGCCTTCACGGCTGCGGCTTCCAAGGATTGCTGGGGGCGAGCGATCAGTTGGAAATGACTGCGTGCCAGGCTTGGGTCTCCGGGTTTGACGGTTTCCGATTCCGGGTTTTGCAGCCAGGTGCGTACCGAGGCCGGTACTTCAATGTTGTAGCGCTTGAGAATCGCCAGGGCATCGGCCGAGGTGCTGGGGTCGGCCACGGTGGGGCCGGACGCGATGACCGTGGCGAGATCGCCGGGCACATCGGAAATCGCATAGGTGTACACCGTCGCCGGCCAGCAGGCCTTGCCCAGGCGTCCGCCTTTGATGGCCGAGAGGTGTTTGCGCACGCAATTCATCTCACCAATGGTGGCGCCGGATTTGAGCAAGGCTTTGTTGATCGATTGTTTGTCGGCCAGGGTGATGCCGGCCGCTGGCAAGGCCAGCAACGCCGAGCCCCCGCCGGACAGCAGGAAAATCACCCGGTCGTCTTCATTGAGGTTGCTGACGAGTTCGAGCACCCGTCCGGCCACTTCTAGGCCCGCGGCGTCCGGCACCGGGTGAGCGGCTTCGACCACTTCGATTTTCTGGCAGGGCGCGCCATGGCCGTAGCGGGTCACCACCAGGCCGCTGACCTCGCCTTGCCAGCAACGCTCGACCACTTGCGCCATGGCCGCCGCCGCCTTACCGGCCCCGATGACGATCACTCGGCCGCTGCGGTCGCTGGGCAGGTATTGTTCGAGGACTTGCTGCGGATGAGCCGCGTCGATGGCTGTGGCAAACAGCTCGCGCAGCAGTTGTTGCGGATCGACCGACATGGCGGGCTCCCGAGATTCTTGTTATTTGAGGGCAACGCAGACTCCTGTGGGAGCGAGCTTGCTCGCGATGGCTATTTCAGAACCAACAATGATGCTGACTGAACGACCGCTATCGCGAGCAAGCTCGCTCCCACAGGGTTATTTGAGTGTCAGTTGTCGCGAATCGAGAAATTCGCCATATGCTCCAGCCCTTTGATCAACGCCGAGTGGTCCCAGTTGCTGCCGCCGATGGCCGCGCAGGTGCTGAACACTTGCTGGGCGTTGGCGGTGTTGGGCAGGTTGATGTTCAGTTCCTTGGCGCCTTGCAGGGCCAGGTTCAGGTCCTTCTGGTGCAGGCTGATGCGGAAGCCCGGGTCGAAAGTGCCCTTGATCATGCGCTCGCCATGGACTTCGAGGATCTTCGACGAAGCGAAACCACCCATCAGCGCTTCACGGACCTTGGCGGGGTCGGCACCGTTTTTCGAGGCGAACAACAGGGCTTCGGCCACGGCCTGGATGTTCAGGGCAACGATGATCTGATTCGCCACTTTGGCGGTCTGGCCGTCGCCGTTGCCACCGACCAGGGTGATGTTCTTGCCCATGGCCTGGAACAGCGGCAGGGCTCGTTCGAAGGCAGCGTTGTCGCCACCGACCATGATGCTGAGGGTCGCGGCCTTGGCGCCGACTTCGCCGCCAGACACCGGGGCGTCAAGGTACTGCGCGCCCCTTTCATTGATTTTCGCCGCGAAGGTCTTGGTGGCGGTCGGCGAGATCGAGCTCATGTCGATCACTACCTTGCCCGCACCCACGCCGGCCGCGACGCCATCGGCGCGAAACAGCACGTCCTCGACCTGTGGCGTGTCCGGGACCATGACGATGATGAATTCGGCTTCCTGGGCGACTTCCCGAGGATTGGCCAATGCCACCGCGCCACCGGCCACGAGATCGGCCGGGGCGGCGTCGTGGTGTTGGGTCAGGAACAGGCTGTGACCGGCTTTTTGCAGGTTGAGAGCCATTGGGTGGCCCATGATGCCGGTGCCGATGAATCCGATTTTAGCCATGAGAAAAATCCTCTCTTATTAAAGTGCCCACGGACTCTGTGGCGAGGGAGCTTGCTCCCGCTGGGCCGCGAAGCGGCCCCAGAAATCCATCGGTGAAAAAACATGCGTCTGCTTCGCAGCCGAGCGGGAGCAAGCGCCCTCGCCACACAAGCTCTCGCCAGTCAGATTGCGTTATGGGTTTTCAGCCAGCCCAGTCCCGCTTCGGTAGTGGACAGCGGCTTGTATTCGCAGCCGATCCAACCCTGGTAGCCGATGCGATCCAGGTGTTCGAACAGGAAGCGGTAGTTGATCTCGCCGGTGCCCGGCTCGTTGCGGCCCGGGTTGTCCGCCAATTGCACATGGTTGATCTCGCCCAGGTGCGCCGACAGGGTCCTGGCCAGGTCGCCTTCCATGATTTGCATGTGGTAGATGTCGTATTGCAGGAACAGATTGGCGCTGCCCACCTGCTCGCGGATCGACAGGGCCTGGGCCGTGTTGTTCAGGTAGAAGCCCGGGATGTCGCGGGTATTGATGGCTTCCATGACCAACTTGATGCCTTCGCCTTGCAGCTTTTCGGCGGCGTATTTGAGATTGGCGACGAAGGTTTTTTCCGCCAGTGCCTCGTCGCACTTCTGTGGACGAATCCCGGCCAGGCAATTGACCTGGGTATTGCCCAACACTTTTGCGTAAGCGATCGCCAGGTCGACCCCGGCGCGGAACTCTTCGACTCGGTCCGGCAGGCAAGCAATGCCGCGCTCACCGTCGGCCCAATTGCCGGCCGGCAGGTTGAACAGCACCTGGGTCAGGCCGTTGGCGTCGAGCAGGGCCTTGAGTTCGGCAGAGCTGTAATCGTAGGGGAACAGGTATTCGACTCCACTGAAACCGGCCTTGGCGGCCGCTTCGAAACGGGCGAGAAAATCCTGTTCGGTGAACAGCATGGACAGGTTGGCGGCGAAACGCGGCATGGTTGTCTCCTGTGGATAGTTGGCAGGCCCCCTTGTGGGAGCGAGGTTGCTCGCTCCCACAAGGGGGCCACTCGGTCAGTCGAGCAATGAGATGGCCGTAGGTGCATCGTTGCCTACCAGCGCCAGGTCTTCAAATTCATTGACGGCGTTGATCTCGGTGCCCATGGAAATGTTGGTCACGCGTTCCAGAATGATCTCGACGATCACCGGCACCTTGAATTCCTCAATCATTTCCTGAGCCTTGCGCAGTGCCGGCTGGATGCCAGACGGTTCGAACACTCGCAGAGCCTTGCAGCCCAGGCCTTCAGCGACGGCGATGTGGTCAACGCCATAGCCGTTGAGTTCCGGGGCATTGAGGTTGTCGAACGACAGCTGCACGCAGTAGTCCATGTCGAAACCGCGCTGGGCCTGGCGGATCAAGCCCAGGTAGGAATTGTTCACCACGACATGGATGTACGGCAGCTTGAACTGCGCGCCCACCGCCAATTCTTCGATCATGAACTGGAAATCATAGTCGCCCGACAGCGCTACGACTTTGCGGTTCGGATCGGCCTTGACCACTCCCAGGGCGGCTGGGATGGTCCAGCCCAAGGGACCGGCCTGGCCGCAGTTGATCCAATGGCGTGGCTTGTAGACGTGAAGAAACTGCGCCCCGGCGATCTGCGACAGGCCGATGGTGCTGACGTAGCAGGTGTCCTTGCCGAACACCTGGTTCATTTCCTCGTAGACACGCTGCGGCTTGACCGGCACGTTGTCGAAGTGGGTCTTGCGTTGCAGGCTGGCCTTGCGTTGCTGGCAGTCCTGCAGCCAGGCGGTGCGGTTCTTCAGCTTGCCGGCCGCTTGCCATTCACGGGCCACCTCGATAAACACAGTCAGGGCCGAAGCGGCGTCGGAGACGATGCCCAGGTCGGGGGTGAATACACGGCCGATCTGGGTGGGTTCGATGTCGACGTGAATGAACGTGCGGCCTTCGGTGTAGACATCCACCGAACCGGTGTGACGGTTGGCCCAGCGGTTGCCGACGCCCAGCACGACGTCAGACTTGAGCAACGTAGCGTTGCCATAGCGATGCGAGGTCTGCAGGCCGACCATGCCGACCATCAACGGGTGATCGTCGGGGATGGTGCCCCAGCCCATCAACGTGGGAATGACCGGGATGCCGGTCAGCTCGGCGAATTCCACCAGGAGGTCGCTGGCATCGGCGTTGATGATGCCGCCACCGGCCACCAGCAAGGGGCGCTCGGCCTGATTGAGCATTGCCAGGGCTTTCTCGATCTGCACGCGGTTGGCCGCGGGTTTGGCCAGGGGCAGCGGCTGGTAGGCGTCGATGTCGAATTCGATCTCGGCCATCTGTACGTCGAACGGCAGGTCGATCAGCACCGGGCCGGGACGGCCGGAGCGCATTTCATAAAAAGCCTTCTGGAAGGCATAGGGCACCTGGCCGGGTTCCAGGACAGTGGTGGCCCACTTGGTCACTGGCTTGACGATGCTGGTGATATCCACAGCCTGGAAGTCTTCCTTGTGCATCCGGGCGCGGGGCGCTTGTCCGGTGATGCACAGGATCGGAATCGAGTCGGCCGACGCGCTGTAGAGGCCGGTCACCATGTCCGTACCAGCCGGGCCCGAGGTGCCGATGCACACGCCGATGTTGCCGGCCTTAGTCCGGGTGTAGCCCTCGGCCATGTGCGAGGCACCTTCAACGTGGCGAGCAAGGACGTGATCGATGCCACCCACCTTCTGCAGGGCGGAGTACAGCGGGTTGATCGCAGCACCCGGGATGCCGAAGGCGGTGTCCACGCCTTCACGGCGCATCACCAGAACGGCGGCTTCGATTGCTCTCATTTTGCTCATTATTTTGTGCCTCTTACGTTTTGTAATTGTATACAAGTGGCTGTGCGAAGAGTTTATTCACGGCGGATGGCGCAGGTCAATCCCTTTCCTCAAGCAGCTGTTTCATTCGTCGGCCTAGCTGGTTTATAGCGGCTCTTTGCTGAATAAGGTTGGTTTGCGGAAATTATTGTATACAAAAACATAACGTGTTGTGTTCTATTTGTGGGGTTCGGTTTTGCTGCAAAGTGAAGCCCGAGGCTTTCCCATGACAAAAGAAGGACAGCACCCATGAGCGCTCTGACTTTGAAAATCGCCCTCGACCTGGCTGGGCAAGCCCTTGCCATCGGTCGTGAAATAAGCGCCGCACCCCTGACCGTCGCGGTCCTGGACAGCGGCGGGCACCTGGTTGCCTTGCAACGCGAAGACGGCGCCAGCCTGCTTCGCCCGCAGATCGCCATCGGCAAGGCCTGGGGGGCCATCGCCCTGGGCAAAGGCTCGCGGCTTCTCGCCCAGGACGCCCAGCAACGCCCAGCGTTCTTTGCCGCTTTGAATGGCTTGGGCCAAAGCAACATCGTGCCGGCCCCGGGCGGGGTGTTGATCAGGGATCAGGCCGGGAAGGTGCTGGGGGCGATGGGAATCAGCGGGGATGTTTCGGATGTGGACGAGCAGGTGGCGGTGAAGGCGGTGGAGGCTTCGGCGTTGAAAGCGGATGCCGGGATGGTTGCTTGATGATGGGGTGAATGGACCGGCGCCATCGCGAGCAGGGTTTGATGTTGGACACATTATTTATGAACCTGCAAATCCCCTGTGGGAGCGAGCTTGCTCGCGATGGCGATCCTGCAGACACATCCAGCTAAAAGTTTGCCCGGCATTCAACGTACGCTGGCCTACCCTTTAGTGACTTGATCATTGGAGAGGCAAGGAATGCCTGGTTTACCTGCTTCACATCGCTTGCGCACCGGTCGCTACGGTGAGTTGAATCGAATCTATTTGCTGACTACTAACACCGCTGAACGAAAGCCTGTTTTCCAAAATTTTGCCTTAGGCCGACTGGTCGTTAAACAGTTTCGGTGCGCTCAGGATAAAAAATGGGCGAAGACATTGGCTTGGGTCGTCATGCCTGATCATTTCCATTGGCTGGTTCAATTGCAGCAAAGCTCGTTGCAGCAATTGATGCAAAAAACCAAGTCCTTGAGTGCTCAGGCAGTGAACAGGGCCACAGAGTCCAGGGGCAGCCTTTGGCAGCCGGGCTACCATGATCGGGCACTGCGGCGGGAGGAAGAGTTGATAATTATGGCCCGTTATGTGGTCGCAAATCCGCTGCGGGCAGGGCTGGTGAAAAGGCTTGGTGACTATCCGCTCTGGGATGCCATTTGGCTTTGACTGGAAATCGAGTTGCGTTCATCGCGAGCAAGCTCGCTCCCACAGGGCTTGATGTTGGTCACACAAAGTCTGAATACCGAAAATCCCGTGTGGGAGCGAGCTTGCTCGCGATGAGGGCAGCTCGGTCTATCAGTTCAGCTCACACCCCTTCAAAACCAACCGGATAATCGTCTGCGCCGCCGCTTCGTAATCCGCTTCATCCAGCTTGGCCTTGCCGGTCACGGCGCTGATCTGCCAGTCGAAATCGGCGTAGGTCTGGGTGGCGGCCCAGATGCTGAACATCAGGTGGTTGGGGTCGAGGGGGGCGATCTGGCCGCGGTCGATCCAGGTCTGGATGCAATCGATGTTGTGCCGGGCCTGGGCGTTGAGCTGTTCCACCAGGTCCGCGCTCAGGTGCGGGGCGCCGTGCATGATTTCGCTGGCGAAGACTTTCGAGGCGAAGGGCAGGTCGCGTGAGATACGGATCTTGGAGCGGATGTAGTGGCTCAGCACTTCGCCCGGCTCGCCATCGGCGTTGAACGGTGTCGAGGCTTGGAGGATGGGTTCGATGATGCTTTCCAGGACCTCGCGATAGAGGTTTTCCTTGGACTTGAAATAGTAGTAGACGTTGGGTTTGGGCAGGCCCGCCTTGGCCGCGATGTCGCTGGTTTTGGTCGCGGCGAAGCCCTTGTCGGCAAATTCTTCGCTGGCGGCACGCAGGATCAGTTCTTTGTTGCGCTCGCGGATAGTGCTCATAAACCCTGGGTTTCCTTGCCGGTTCTGGCGGTTGCGCATGGTAGCACCGGCCTCGCGCGACGCTCAAGAATGCCCCTAGGATGCGTGGCTCGCGCTATGCTTCGCAGCATTATTTGTTCAAGGAGCCCCCCATGGCTGGAAGCAGTTTGCTGGTTTTGATCGACGACATCGCTACCGTGCTCGACGATGTGGCATTGATGACCAAGATGGCCGCCAAGAAAACCGCCGGCGTGCTGGGCGATGACCTGGCGCTCAATGCCCAGCAGGTGTCAGGCGTGCGTGCCGAGCGGGAGCTGCCAGTGGTCTGGGCGGTGGCGAAGGGATCCTTTATCAACAAGCTGATCCTGGTGCCGTCGGCGCTGGCCATCAGTGCCTTCGTCCCTTGGCTGGTGACGCCGCTGTTGATGGTCGGCGGCGCCTACCTGTGTTTCGAAGGGTTCGAAAAACTCGCCCACAAATTCCTTCACAGCAAGTCCGAGGACCAGGCCGAGCACGCGCAACTGGTCGAGGCGGTGGCGGATCCAGCGGTCGATCTGGTCGCCTTCGAAAAGGACAAGATCAAGGGCGCGGTGCGTACCGACTTCATCCTCTCGGCGGAGATCATCGCCATTACTCTCGGCACTGTTGCCAATGCGCCGTTGACCCAGCAGGTGATCGTGCTGTCGGGCATCGCCATTGTCATGACCGTCGGCGTCTACGGCCTGGTGGCGGGAATCGTCAAGCTCGATGACCTGGGCTTGTGGCTGACCCAGAAGCCAGGGCAGGCCGCCAAGAGCATTGGCGGGGCGATCCTGCGCGCAGCGCCTTACATGATGAAAAGCCTGTCGGTGATCGGCACGGCAGCGATGTTCCTGGTGGGCGGCGGCATCCTCACCCATGGCGTGCCGGCGGTGCATCACTGGATCGAAGGCGTTGCCGCGAGTGCCGGTGGCGCCGGGTTCATCGTGCCAATGCTGCTCAATGCGGTGGCGGGAATTGTCGCGGGGGCGATGGTGTTGGCGGGTGTGCTCGTCGTGGGCAAAATCTGGAAAGCGCTGAAAGGCTGAGTCTGCCAACGCATTACAACTGTGGGAGCGAGCTTGCTCGCGATGACGGTCTGACATCCAACATTAATGTTGCCTGACAGACTGCTATCGCGAGCAAGCTCGCTCCTACAGTGGTTTTGCGGTCTCCGAACGTTACTCGGCGATCTGCAACTTCCGCGACTCGGTATACACGTACCGCACCTTTTCATACTCGAACGGCGAATTCAGCTGGCCGTAGCGGAAGCTCGTCTGGTAGCGCCTGTCCACGCCGCGCAGCAACAACAGTTCCGGGTGGTTGGAGCTGACCTCCGACACGTTGAGGAAGTTGATCGCCGATTCCGCCGTGTAGTCCACCAACAAGCCCGACGTGTCGCGCAGGTTCGAAGGGCCGAAAATCGGCAGCACGAAATACGCGCCGCCCGGTACGCCGTAGAAGCCAAGGGTCTGGCCGAAGTCTTCGCTCTGGCGCGGCAGGCCCATGGCGGTGGCCGGGTCCCACAGGCCGGCGATGCCGACGGTGGTGTTGAGTAGCAGCCGCGCCGTGGTTTCCATCGAACGCTTGCCCTTGAATTGCAGCAGGCTGTTCATCAGGTTCGGCACGTCCCCCAGGTTATTGAAGAAATTGCTGACCCCGGTGCGCACAAAGCTTGGGGTGATGTAACGATAGCCGTCGACCACGGGCAGGAACACCCACTGGTCGAAGCGGTAATTGAAGTGGTAGACGCGTCGGTTCCAGGATTCCAATGGGTCGTAGACGTTCAGCGCGTTGAGCGTCGAGCGTTCGAATTCCCGTTGATCCAGGCCCGGGTTGAACTTGAGTTTGGTCAGCGGCTCCTTGAAGCCGTCCGAGTCCACCACCACAGGCGCGTCGGCCTTGCTGTTATCGGCGTGGACCATGCCCGCGCTCATTAACGCGGCGATCAGCAGGAGGTATTTAGCCACGGAAGAACTCCAGCATGGCGTCGCTGTTGACGCGATAGTTAAGGTTGCCGCAATGGCCGCCCAGCGGGTAGACCGTCAGGCGATCACCAAAGGTCTTGCGCAGGAAGCCCAGGTCACCCGGGCCGAGGATCACATCGTCGGCGTTGTGCATGACCGCGATCTTCGGGCTGGCCTGCAAGTAATCCTTCAGTGCATAGAGACTGACCTGGTCAACCAGTTGCAGCAGGCTGCCGCCGTCAGTGCGTGCTCGCCACATCGGGATCACCTGCTCGGTGAGATAACAATCGAAGTCGCATTGCAGCGCGCGCTTGAGGAATGGCGTCAGGCTGGTGCTCTCGGTGATCGGAAACTTGGGCGGGGTGATGAGGCCGCGACGATTGATCAAATCCGAAGTGAAGGCGATGTCGGCCGCCGAGAAACGGAACGACGTGCCGATCAGCATCGCCATCTGCTCGTTGCTCAAGTGCTGCTTGGACTGCTGAAAATCGTAGAGCAGCGCATCGTTGAGGTCGATGTAGCCTTTTTGCTGGAAGTAGCGGGTCAGCTTGTTCAGGACCAGTTCATAGAACGTGGTGGTGCTGTTGATGCCCTTGACCTCGGTCTGGACCAGCTTGTCCAGGTTGGTGATCGAGGTATAGAGGTTCACCGGTGGGTTGAGCAGCAGCACTTTCTTGAAGTTGAAGCTGCGTCGGGTTTCGTCCAGGTGCGCGACGAACGCTGCGTCCAGTGCGCCGAGGCTGTAGCCGGTCAGGTAGTACTCGGTCACGGGCACTTTTGGATTTTGCGCGCGCACGGCCTGCATCACTCGATACATGTCTTCGGCATCTTCCTTGGTGATGCCCGGTGTGGCGAAGCGCGAAGCGGCGCTCATGAAGTCGAAGCTGGTGGGCGAAGACAGCTGCACCACGTGGTAACCGGCCTTGTAATAGAGGCGCTTGAGGTATTCGTTGAGCGTGCTGTCATACCGCGCGCCGGTGCCGGCGATCAGGAAGATCAGCGGCGCCGGTTTGTCCTGGGTGGCCATGCGGTAGGTGAGGCTTTTCACCGGCCAGAAATTGTCCGGCAGGATGAACTCCCGTTCGGGGCGCAGGGTGACGTTGTAGTCCGCCTGGTCGATGTCTTCGTTCAGCGGCAGTTCCGGTCTAAGGTCTGGCGGCGTTGTCGCGATCGTCGCCTCGAACGGGTTGGTCAGGGGGTAGCCATAGCTGGCGGCGTCGACATCCACCGCCAGCGCGGACGCACTCAGGATAAGGCCGCCGAGGAGGGCAGCGAAGCGCAAGGAACGGAGCATGACTGGATCCCTTAGAGGAAGGTGCCGAATGAGGTTCGCAGCCTATGACCATCGAAGTGAAGCCAAGTGCCATGACGGCTGCAAAACAAGCGCGTGCGAGGCGCGACAGTAGCGGGACAATACACGTTGGAGCGTGGAGGCGGCTAGTGGAGCCGCCAGCTTCCTGGTACTGGCATGCAAAGTTTGGGCGAAAATGACCCTGCTAAACCGGTTAGATGGGTTGCTGGCTTTCTGATGTCGTTTCTCGCTGCTTCGGCGTCGCAGACAGAGCAGGTTCCAGATCGGCGCAGGTTGATGATCAGTCGGTCAGTACTCCACTGGCGTTCGGAGCGGTTTGCAGGCGAGCGTGATGGGGGCGCTGGGCACCATAACAATACGTTGAAGCCGCTCGGCATCCGCCGGGCGCAGCACTTTCGGGGAAGTAACGATGAAGATGCGACGACTCTTGGGCGCAGGTGCCGCACTGGTACTGGCGATCAGCTCCACCTTGGCCAGCGCCGAAACCAAAACCCTGAGCATTGGCTACGTTGACGGTTGGTCCGACAGCGTTGCGACCACTCACGTGGCCGCCGAAGTGATCAAGCAAAAACTTGGCTACGATGTGAAGTTGCAGGCTGTCGCGACCGGGATCATGTGGCAGGGCGTTGCCACCGGCAAGCTCGATGCGATGCTGTCGGCCTGGCTGCCCGTGACCCATGGCGATTACTGGACGAAGAACAAAGACCAGGTCGTCGACTACGGTCCCAACTTCAAGGACGCGAAGATCGGCCTGATCGTACCGGAGTATGTCAAGGCCAAGTCGCTCGAAGACCTGAAGACCGATGACTCCTTCAAGAAGCGCATCGTTGGCATCGACGCCGGTTCAGGCGTAATGCTCAAGACCGACCAGGCCATCAAGGACTACGACCTGACCGGCTATCAACTCAAGGCCAGTTCCGGCGCCGGCATGATCGCCGAGCTGACCCGTGCCGAGAAAAAGAACGAGTCCATCGCCGTCACCGGTTGGGTGCCGCACTGGATGTTCGCCAAGTGGAAACTGCGCTTCCTGGACGACCCGAAAGGCGTCTACGGCGCGGCTGAAACCGTGAACAGCATCGGCAGCAAGGAATTGGGCACCAAGGCGCCAGAAGTGGCCGAATTCCTGAAGAAGTTCCAGTGGGCCTCGAAAGACGAAATCGGCGAAGTCATGCTGGCGATCCAGGAAGGCGCCAAGCCGGACGCCGCCGCCAAGGATTGGGTCGCCAAGCACCCGGACCGCGTGAAGGAGTGGACCGGCAAGTAATCGGCCTGGTTTGACTGTTCCAAAAGCCGCATGACGTTGTGTCATGCGGCTTTTTTGTGCCCGCGATTCCTGGATTCTCCTCAAAACACTGTGGGAGCGAGCTTGCTCGCGATGACGACGCAACATTCAACAGAGATGCAAGCAGACACACCGCTATCGCGAGCAAGCTCGCTCCCACAGGAGGGTGAGTATGGAAATGTGCGGAAAACTGGCGCAACCGTCATGTCGTTCTAATACTAAGGTCGTCTGGAATCTGGCCTTCAGCCGCATAGAGTAGAGCGGTACCAAATAAATCTGTGCTGCGAGGATAAAAACAATGAACGACAGCATTTACCTCTCGATTCAAAACAGCCCGCGCTTCAAGGAGCTGGTGAAAAAGCGAGAGAAGTTCGCCTGGATTCTCTCGGCGATCATGCTAGGGCTGTATTCCGGCTTCATTCTTCTGATCGCCTATGGGCCGCATATTCTCGGGGCCAAGATGTCGCCCGAGTCGACCATCACCTGGGGTATCCCTATCGGGATTGGCTTGATTCTGTCGGCCTTCGTTCTGACCGGCATCTACGTGCGACGCGCCAACGGCGAATTCGACGACCTGAACAATGCGATTCTCAAGGAGGCTCAGCAATGATCCGGCGTCTACTGGCTCTTTTGAGCATTGCAGCATTTGCACCGGGTGCCTGGGCGGCTGACGCCCTGACCGGCGCCGTGCAGAGACAACCCCTCAACGTCCCGGCTATCTTGATGTTCGTGGCCTTCGTGGGCGCGACCCTGTACATCACCTACTGGGCTTCCAAGAAAAACAACTCGGCGGCCGACTACTATGCGGCCGGCGGCAAGATCACCGGCTTTCAGAACGGCCTGGCGATTGCGGGCGACTACATGTCGGCGGCGTCCTTCCTTGGGATTTCCGCGCTGGTATTCACCTCCGGCTACGATGGCCTGATCTACTCCATCGGCTTCCTGGTGGGCTGGCCAATCATCCTGTTCCTGATCGCCGAGCGCCTGCGTAACCTGGGTAAATACACCTTTGCCGACGTGGCGTCCTATCGCCTCGGGCAAACCCAGATCCGCACCTTGTCCGCCAGCGGCTCGCTGGTGGTGGTGGCGTTCTACCTGATCGCGCAAATGGTCGGTGCCGGCAAGCTGATCCAGCTGCTGTTCGGCCTGGACTACCACGTTGCGGTGATCCTGGTCGGCATCCTGATGTGCCTCTATGTACTGTTCGGCGGCATGCTGGCGACGACCTGGGTGCAGATCATCAAGGCGGTGCTGTTGCTGTCGGGTGCGTCGTTCATGGCCCTGATGGTGATGAAGCACGTCAACTTCGATTTCAACATGCTCTTCGCCGAAGCGGTCAAGGTTCACCCTAAAGGCGAGGCGATCATGAGCCCCGGCGGCTTGGTGAAGGATCCGATCTCGGCCTTCTCCCTTGGCCTGGCGCTGATGTTCGGTACCGCTGGCCTGCCGCACATCCTGATGCGCTTCTTCACCGTGAGCGACGCCAAGGAAGCTCGCAAGAGCGTGCTGTATGCCACTGGCTTCATCGGCTACTTCTACATCCTGACCTTCATCATCGGCTTCGGCGCGATCCTGCTGGTCAGCACCAACCCGGCCTTCAAGGACGCGGCAGGTGCCTTGCTGGGCGGCAACAACATGGCGGCGGTGCACCTGTCCAACGCGGTTGGCGGCAGCATCTTCCTGGGCTTCATTTCGGCGGTGGCGTTCGCGACCATCCTGGCGGTGGTAGCGGGCCTGACCCTGGCCGGTGCTTCGGCGGTGTCCCATGACCTGTATGCCAGCGTGATCAAGAAGGGCAAGGCCAACGAGAAGGACGAGATTCGCGTCTCGAAGATCACCACCATTGCCCTGGCAGTGCTGGCGATCGGCCTGGGCATCCTGTTCGAGAAGCAAAACATCGCGTTCATGGTGGGCCTGGCGTTCTCCATCGCGGCAAGCTGCAACTTCCCGGTGCTGCTGCTTTCGATGTACTGGAAGAAGCTGACCACCCGTGGCGCCATGGTCGGTGGCTGGCTGGGCCTGATCAGTGCCGTGGGCCTGATGGTGCTCGGCCCGACCATCTGGGTACAGATCATGGGTCACGAGAAGGCGATCTTCCCGTACGAATACCCTGCGCTGTTCTCGATGATCATCGCGTTCGTTGGCATCTGGTTCTTCTCCGTTACCGACAAGTCGGCCGAAGGCGTCAACGAGCGGGCGCTGTTCTTCCCGCAGTTCGTGCGTTCGCAGACTGGCCTGGGGGCGAGTGGGGCGGTGAACCACTGATGCAGAGGTAAGTGCTTGAAGAAATACCCCGGTCGAGAGGCTGGGGTATTTTTTTGTGTAAGGTTTATGGAAGGCAGGCCTGCCCCCATCGCGAGCAAGCTCGCTCCCACACTGGAGCACGTTCATCCTATGAGAGCGAGCTTGCTCGCGATGGCGCCGGGTCTGCCAATGCAGTTACCGGATCAGATTAAAAGAGGCATAAACAAAACAGCCCCCGCTCTTATATAAGAAGCGGGGGCTGTTTCAGTGCAGCTTGGGACCTATCGCAAGGCAGGTCTTACTTGCGGTCTTCCAGCTTGGTGATGTCACGCGACTCGTAGCCGGTGTACAGCTGGCGTGGGCGGCCGATCTTGTACGGGCTGGAGAGCATTTCCTTCCAGTGAGAGATCCAGCCCACGGTCCGCGCCAGGGCGAAGATCACGGTGAACATGCTGGTTGGAATGCCGATCGCCTTGAGGATGATCCCCGAGTAGAAGTCGACGTTCGGGTACAGCGAGCGCTCGATGAAGTACGGGTCGGTCAGGGCGATCTCTTCCAGGCGCATGGCCAGTTCGAGTTGCGGATCGTTCTTGATCCCCAGTTCCTTGAGCACTTCGTCGCAGGTCTGCTTCATGACGGTGGCGCGTGGGTCGCGGTTCTTGTAGACCCGGTGACCGAAGCCCATCAGCTTGAACGGGTCGTTCTTGTCCTTGGCCTTGGCGATGAACTTGTCGATGTTGGAGACATCGCCGATTTCATCGAGCATGGTCAGTACCGCTTCGTTGGCACCGCCGTGGGCAGGGCCCCAGAGCGCGGCGATACCGGCGGCGATACAGGCGAACGGGTTGGCACCCGACGAACCGGCCAGGCGCACGGTGGACGTGGAGGCGTTCTGCTCGTGGTCGGCGTGGAGGATGAAGATCCGGTCCATGGCCTTGGCGAGCACCGGGCTGATCGGTTTGATCTCGCACGGGGTGTTGAACATCATATGCAGGAAGTTCTCTGCATAGGTCAGGTCGTTGCGCGGGTACATCATGGGCTGGCCCATGGAGTACTTGTAGACCATGGCTGCCAGGGTCGGCATCTTCGCCACCAGGCGGATCGCGGAGATTTCGCGATGCTGGGGGTTATTGATGTCCAGGGAGTCGTGGTAGAAGGCCGAGAGGGCACCGACAACGCCGCACATGACGGCCATCGGGTGGGCATCGCGACGGAAGCCGTTGAAGAAGGTCTTCAACTGTTCATGAACCATGGTGTGGTTCTTCACGGTGCTGACGAACTGGGCCTTTTGCTCTGCGGTCGGCAATTCGCCGTTGAGCAGCAGGTAGCAGGTTTCCAGGTAGTCCGATTTTTCAGCCAGTTGCTCGATCGGGTAGCCGCGGTGCAGCAGGATGCCGTTGTCGCCGTCGATATAGGTGATTTTCGATTCGCACGAGGCGGTCGACATGAAACCTGGGTCAAAGGTGAAACGGCCCGTGGCCGTCAGGCCCCGTACGTCGATTACATCGGGACCAACGGTGCCGGTTAAAATGGGCAGCTCGACGGGGGCTGCGCCCTCGATGATCAACTGCGCTTTTTTGTCAGCCATGTGGCCTCCTATTAATGCTTGGAATCATCAGACAGACCCCCCACGCAGGGCCCGCACCACTATAGTGAGATAAATCCGAATGTCAATTTGCCTAAAGTCTTGCTCCAGAAGGCTTTAACCGGACTTTTTCCGCGAAATTGCCTGCCGTTTACGCCTTTTGCCTCATATGTGCAATGCGCTATTAGGGGAAGGTGAACGCGTTGTCATTAGTAGCCTAACTGTCTATACTCGGCCACCGACCGCCAGGGGCTTTTGGGCCTGCTTTCTTGGGGGTCGTCACTCCCTGGGTGGTGAGTACCTGACCAGTGCGCGCCCCAACAACTTTGCCCTGATTGTTAGGGGCTCTTCAGTGTGAAAAAAAAGCCGTGAAAAGCCAACGACCTGTAAACCTAGACCTAAGGACCATCAAACTCCCAGTCACTGCTTACACGTCCATTCTTCACCGTATTTCCGGTGTCATCCTCTTCATCAGCCTGGCCATCATGCTTTATGCATTGGACAAGTCGCTCGATTCGGAAGAAGGCTTCGGTCAGGTGAAAGCGTGTCTGACCAGTCCGCTAGCCAAGCTAGTGATTTGGGGCATCCTGTCCGCCTTGCTGTATCACTTGGTCGCCGGTGTGCGCCACTTGATCATGGACATGGGCATCGGTGAGACGCTGGAAGGCGGCAAGCTGGGCTCGAAAATCGTTATCGCCGTTTCGGTGGTGGTAATCGTTCTGGCAGGAGTCTGGATATGGTAACCAACGTCACGAACCTCTCGCGTTCTGGCCTGTATGACTGGATGGCGCAGCGTGTGTCTGCGGTCGTTCTCGCGGCTTATTTCATCTTTCTGATTGGATATGTAGTCGCCAACCCCGGCCTGGGCTACGCCCAATGGCATGAACTGTTTGCAAACAACTGGATGCGTATCTTCAGTCTGCTGGCACTTGTCGCACTGGGCGCCCACGCCTGGGTCGGCATGTGGACCATCGCGACCGACTACCTGACGCAGATGGCGTTCGGCAAGTCGGCGACTGCCGTACGTTTCCTCTTCCAGGCAGTATGCGGCGTTGCGATGTTCGCTTACTTCGTCTGGGGTGTGCAGATTCTCTGGGGTATCTGATTCATGGCTAACATTCCAACGATTTCTTTCGACGCCATCATCATTGGTGGTGGCGGTGCCGGCATGCGCGCTGCGCTGCAACTGGCACAGGGCGGTCACAAGACTGCCGTGATCACCAAGGTTTTCCCGACCCGTTCGCATACCGTGTCCGCCCAGGGTGGCATCACCTGCGCCATCGCTTCGGCCGACCCGAACGATGACTGGCGCTGGCACATGTACGATACCGTCAAGGGTTCCGACTACATCGGTGACCAGGACGCTATCGAATATATGTGTCAAGAAGGCCCGGCCGCTGTGTTCGAGCTGGACCACATGGGCCTGCCGTTCTCGCGTACCGAAACCGGCCGCATCTACCAGCGTCCGTTCGGCGGCCAGTCCAAGGACTATGGCAAGGGCGGCCAGGCGGCGCGTACTTGCGCGGCGTCCGACCGTACCGGTCACGCTCTGCTGCACACCCTTTATCAGGGCAACCTGAAAGCCGGCACCACGTTCCTGAACGAGTATTACGCCGTCGACCTGGTGAAAAACCAGGACGGCGCGTTCGTCGGTGTGATCGCGATCTGCATCGAAACCGGCGAAACCACTTACATCCGCTCGAAAGCCACCGTATTGGCGACCGGCGGTGCAGGCCGTATCTACGCCTCCACCACCAACGCCCTGATCAACACCGGTGACGGCGTTGGCATGGCCCTGCGTGCTGGCGTGCCGGTGCAAGACATCGAAATGTGGCAGTTCCACCCGACCGGCATCGCCGGCGCTGGTGTACTGGTCACCGAAGGCTGCCGTGGTGAAGGCGGTTACCTGATCAACAAGCACGGCGAGCGTTTCATGGAGCGTTATGCTCCGAACGCCAAGGACCTTGCCGGTCGCGACGTCGTGGCTCGTTCGATGGTTAAAGAGATCATCGCCGGCAACGGCTGTGGCCCGAATGGCGACCACGTGATGCTCAAGCTCGACCACCTTGGCGAGGAAGTGCTGCACAGCCGCCTGCCGGGTATCTGCGAGCTGTCGAAGACCTTCGCTCACGTCGACCCAGTCGTTGCGCCGGTTCCAGTGGTTCCAACGTGCCACTATATGATGGGCGGCGTTGCCACCAACATTCATGGCCAGGCAATCACTCAGAACGCCGAAGGCGTGGACGAAATCATCCCTGGCTTGTTCGCCGTGGGTGAAGTGGCTTGCGTATCGGTACACGGTGCCAACCGCCTGGGCGGCAACTCGCTGCTCGACCTGGTGGTGTTCGGCCGCGCTGCCGGCCTGCACTTGGAAAAAGCGCTGACCGACGGTATCGAATACCGCGACGCCAGCGACACCGACATCGACGTGGCCCTCAAGCGTCTGGCTGGCCTCAACGAGCGCACCGAAGGCGAAGACGTCGCCACCCTGCGCCGCGAGCTGCAAAGCTGCATGCAGAACTACTTCGGTGTGTTCCGTACCGGCGAGTACATGCAGAAGGGTATTGCCCAGCTCGCACAATTGCGTGAACGAATCGCCAACGTGAAGATCAACGATAAGTCGCAGGCGTTCAACACTGCGCGTATCGAAGCGCTGGAGCTGCAGAACCTGCTGGAAGTGGCCGAAGCCACCGCCATCGCCGCAGAAGTGCGCAAAGAGTCCCGTGGTGCCCACGCCCGCGAAGACTTCGAAGACCGTGACGACGAAAACTGGCTGTGCCACACCTTGTACTTCCCAGGTGAAAAACGCGTCGCCAAGCGTGCCGTGAACTTCTCGCCGAAGACTGTTCCGACTTTCGAACCAAAAGTCCGGACTTATTAAGGGTGACCGCTATGTTGCAAGTCAGTGTTTATCGCTACAACCCTGATCAGGACGCCGCGCCGTTCATGCAGGACTTCCAGGTCGATACCGGTGGTAAAGACCTGATGGTGCTGGACGTGCTGGCCTTGATCAAAGAGCAGGACGAAGGTTTTTCCTATCGTCGCTCGTGCCGCGAGGGCGTTTGTGGCTCCGATGGCATGAACATCAACGGCAAGAACGGCCTGGCCTGCATCACGCCGCTGTCGGCTGTGGTCAAGGGCAACAAGCTGATCGTTCGTCCGCTGCCAGGTTTGCCGGTCATCCGTGACCTGGTCGTCGATATGAGCATCTTCTACAAGCAATACGAGAAGGTGAAGCCATTCCTGCAGAACGACACGCCGGCTCCGGCCATCGAGCGTCTGCAGTCCCCTGAAGAGCGTGAAAAGCTCGACGGTCTGTACGAGTGCATCCTGTGCGCTTGCTGCTCGACCTCGTGCCCATCCTTCTGGTGGAACCCGGACAAATTCCTGGGCCCGGCCGCCCTGCTGCAAGCGTACCGCTTCCTGGCAGACAGCCGTGACACCAAGACGTCCGAGCGTCTGGCCGCACTGGATGACCCGTTCAGCGTATTCCGCTGCCGCGGGATCATGAACTGCGTCAACGTCTGCCCGAAAGGCCTGAACCCGACTAAGGCCATCGGTCACGTACGTAACATGCTGCTGCAAAACGGCGTGTGATTCAGCTGCTGTACCCGTAGAACCGCTGTACCCGTAGAGGCGAGGGCGTGGGCTTCAACCCACGTCCTGGCTATAACCAGAACAGCCGCTCACAAAGCGGTCGTTCTTATTTTGAAGAAATGAGACAAGCAGGGGCATCCGGGCTGGTACCCGGACTATCAGCGTGATCCTAAGTGGCTTGTTTTAGTCGCTGCACTCGGACTTCTGCAAGTTTGCTCGGTGTTTTCGCCGGTGGTGTTCCCCTAATCGAGGGTGACCAAGCATGCAAGAAAGCGTGATGCAGCGCATGTGGAACAGTGCCCACCTCTCCGGTGGTAACGCTGCCTATGTGGAAGAGCTCTACGAGCTCTACCTGCACGACCCTAACGCTGTGCCAGAAGAATGGCGCACCTACTTTCAGAAGTTGCCGGCTGACGGTAACTCTGCCACCGATGTTTCGCACTCGACGATTCGCGATCATTTCGTGCTGCTGGCAAAGAACCAGCGCCGCGCTCAACCGGTTTCCGCCGGCAGCGTGAGCTCCGAGCATGAGAAGAAGCAAGTTGAAGTGCTGCGACTGATCCAGGCCTACCGGATGCGTGGCCACCAGGCAGCCCAGCTGGACCCGCTGGGGCTGTGGCAGCGTCCTGCTCCTGCAGACCTGTCGATCACTCATTACGGCTTGACCAATGCCGATCTTGATACGACCTTCCGTGCCGGCGACCTGTTCATCGGCAAAGAGGAAGCGAGCCTACGCGAAATTCACGAAGCGTTGCAGCAGACATATTGCCGCACCATCGGCGCTGAATTCACGCACATCACCGATTCCGAGCAGCGCCAGTGGTTCCAGCAGCGTCTGGAAAGCGTTCGTGGCCGTCCGACGTACTCCGCCGACATCAAGAGCCACTTGCTCGAGCGCGTCACCGCCGGTGAAGGCTTGGAAAAATACCTGGGCACCAAATACCCAGGCACCAAGCGTTTCGGCCTGGAAGGCGGCGAAAGCCTGATTCCGATGCTGGACGAGCTGATCCAGCGCTCCGGTTCCTACGGCACCAAGGAAGTCGTCATCGGCATGGCCCACCGTGGCCGCCTGAACGTACTGGTCAACACCTTCGGCAAGAACCCACGCGAGCTGTTCGACGAGTTCGAAGGCAAGAAGAAGGTCGAGCTGGGTTCCGGTGACGTGAAGTATCACCAGGGCTTCTCGTCCAACGTGATGACCACAGGTGGCGAAGTCCACTTGGCCATGGCGTTCAACCCGTCCCACCTGGAAATCGTTTCCCCGGTGGTCGAGGGTTCCGTCCGTGCGCGTCAGGATCGTCGCAACGATCCGACCGGTGAGAAGGTATTGCCGATTTCGATCCACGGTGACGCGGCATTCGCCGGTCAAGGCGTGGTCATGGAAACCTTCCAGATGTCCCAGACCCGCGGTTTCAAGACCGGTGGTACGGTTCACATCGTCATCAACAACCAGGTCGGTTTCACCATCAGCAACCCGCTGGACTCGCGTTCCACCGAGTACGCAACCGACGTCGCGAAAATGATCCAGGCGCCGATTCTCCATGTGAATGGCGATGACCCGGAAGCCGTGCTGTTCGTGACCCAGCTGGCCATCGACTACCGCATGCAGTACAAGCGCGACGTGGTGATCGACCTGGTCTGCTACCGTCGTCGCGGCCACAACGAGGCCGACGAGCCAAGCGGCACCCAGCCGCTGATGTACCAGCAGATCGCCAAGCAGCGCACCACCCGTGAGCTGTACGCCGAGCGCCTGACCCAGAGCGGTGTTCTGGATGCCGAGCGCGTCCAGGAAAAAGTCGATGAATATCGCAACGCCCTGGATAACGGCCTGCACGTTGTGAAGAGCCTGGTCAAGGAACCGAACAAGGAACTGTTCGTGGACTGGCGTCCTTACCTGGGCCACGCCTGGACCGCTCGTCACGACACGCGCTTCGATCTCAAGACCTTGCAGGAACTGTCCGCCAAGCTGCTGGAAATCCCGGAAGGCTTTGTGGTCCAGCGTCAGGTCGCGAAGATCTACGAAGACCGGCAGAAGATGCAAGCCGGCGGCCTGCCGATCAACTGGGGTTACGCCGAAACCATGGCGTACGCGACCCTGGCGTTCGAAGGTCACCCGATTCGCATCACCGGCCAGGACGTAGGCCGCGGCACTTTCTCGCACCGTCACGCGGCGCTGCACAACCAGAAAGACGCCAGCACCTACATCCCGCTGCAACACCTGTACAAGGGCCAGCCACGTTTCGACCTGTACGATTCGCTGCTGTCCGAAGAAGCCGTCCTGGCGTTCGAATATGGCTATTCCACCACCGAGCCGAATGCGCTGGTGATCTGGGAAGCCCAGTTCGGCGACTTCGCCAACGGTGCCCAGGTGGTTGTCGACCAGTTCATCACCAGCGGCGAGCACAAGTGGGGTCGTCTCTGCGGCCTGACCATGCTGTTGCCACACGGTTATGAAGGGCAGGGGCCGGAGCACTCTTCGGCGCGTCTGGAGCGTTACCTGCAACTGTGCGCCGAGCACAACGTCCAGGTTTGCGTACCAACGACCCCGGCGCAGATCTACCACCTGCTGCGTCGTCAGGTCATCCGTCCGCTGCGCAAGCCGCTGATCGTGCTGACACCGAAGTCGTTGCTGCGTCACAAACTGGCGATTTCCACGCTCGAAGACCTGGCCGAAGGCTCGTTCCAGACCGTCATTTCGGAAATCGATACCCTGGACGCGGCGAAGGTGACCCGCCTGATCCTGTGCAGCGGCAAGGTCTACTACGACCTGCTGGAAAAACGTCGTGCCGAAGGCCGCGAAGACATCGCCATCGTGCGTATCGAGCAGCTTTACCCGTTCCCGGAAGAGGACCTGATGGAGGCCATCGCGCCTTACACCAACCTCACCCATGTGGTGTGGTGTCAGGAAGAACCGATGAACCAAGGCGCGTGGTACAGCAGCCAGCATCACCTGCGTCGCAGCATCGGCAACCATAACAAGGCCCTGGGCCTTGAATATGCCGGCCGTGATGCGTCTGCGGCACCTGCTTGTGGTTATGCATCGATGCACGCCGAGCAGCAGGAAAAGCTGCTGCAAGATGCCTTTACCGTTTAATGCCTTCGCGCACCTGAAACCGAATTTAAGGAACCACAGATAATGGCTATCGAGATCAAAGCCCCCACTTTCCCGGAATCGGTTGCCGATGGCACCATTGCCACCTGGCACAAAAAACCGGGCGACGCGGTCAAGCGCGACGAACTGATCGTCGACATCGAAACCGACAAGGTCGTGTTGGAAGTACTGGCCGAAGCTGACGGCGTCCTGGGCGCTATCGTCAAGAACGAAGGCGACACCGTGCTGTCCGCTGAAGTCCTGGGCTCCATCGAAGAGGGCGGTGCTGCCGCCGCCGCTCCAGCCGCCGCTGCCGCACCGGCTGCTGCTCAAGCCGACGCGCCTGCTGCCTCGGGCGAAGACGATCCAGTCGCCGCTCCGGCCGCTCGCAAGCTGGCTGAAGAAAACGGCATCAACATCGCTTCCGTTGCCGGTACCGGCAAAGGCGGTCGCGTGACTAAGGAAGATGTGGTTGCCGCCGTTGCCGCCAAGAAAGCCGCTCCAGCCGCTGCCCCGGCCAAGCCAGCCGCGCCTGCCGCTTCCGCGCCAGTGTTCGCTGCCGGTGACCGCGTTGAAAAACGCGTTCCGATGACCCGCCTGCGTGCCAAGGTCGCCGAGCGCCTGGTTGAAGCCCAGTCGAACATGGCGATGCTGACCACGTTCAACGAAGTCGACATGACCGAAGTCATGGCCCTGCGTTCGAAGTACAAGGACCTGTTCGAGAAGTCCCACAACGGCGTACGCCTGGGCTTCATGTCGTTCTTCGTCAAGGCTGCCACCGAAGCGCTGAAACGCTTCCCGGCCGTCAACGCGTCGATCGACGGTTCCGACATCGTGTACCACGGCTACGCCGACATCGGTGTTGCGGTCTCCAGCGACCGTGGCCTGGTGGTTCCGGTCCTGCGCAACGCCGAGCTGATGAGCCTGGCCGAAATCGAAGGCGGCATCGCTACCTTCGGCAAGAAGGCCCGTGACGGCAAGCTGTCCATCGAAGAGATGACCGGCGGTACGTTCACCATCACCAACGGTGGTACATTCGGTTCGATGATGTCGACCCCGATCGTCAACCCGCCGCAAGCGGCTATCCTGGGCATGCACAACATCCTGCAGCGTCCGATGGCGATCAACGGTCAGGTCGTGATTCGTCCGATGATGTACCTGGCTCTGTCCTACGATCACCGCCTGATCGACGGCAAAGAAGCCGTGACGTTCCTGGTAACCATCAAGAACCTGCTTGAAGACCCGGCTCGTCTGCTGCTGGATATCTGATTTTCGCCGCGAGGGCCGGTCTGTCGACCGGCCTCTTGCTGAAACAACCGGTTTCGTCCCTCGACGGTCATCACAAGTGATCGTCCGGTTTGATTCGAAAAGGAATGACTCATGACTCAGAAATTCGACGTGGTAGTGATTGGTGCGGGCCCTGGTGGCTACGTAGCGGCCATCAAGGCTGCGCAACTGGGCCTTACCACTGCCTGCATCGAGAAATACACCGACAAGGAAGGCAAACAGGCCTTGGGCGGTACTTGCCTGAACGTCGGTTGCATTCCTTCCAAGGCGCTGCTGGACAGCTCCTGGAAATACAAGGAAGCGAAAGAAAGCTTCAACGTTCACGGTATCTCTACCGGTGAAGTGAAAATGGACGTCGCCGCGATGGTTGGCCGCAAGGCTGGCATCGTCAAGAACCTGACCAGCGGTGTCGCCACCCTGTTCAAGGCCAACGGCGTGACCTCCATCGAAGGCCACGGCAAGCTGCTGCTGGGCAAGAAAGTCGAAGTGACCAAGCCGGACGGCTCGGTTGAAGTGATCGAAGCCGAAAACGTCATCCTGGCGCCAGGCTCGCGTCCGATCGATATCCCGCCTGCTCCAGTCGACCAGAACGTGATCGTCGATTCCACCGGCGCCCTGGAATTCCAGACCGTGCCAAAACGCCTGGGCGTGATCGGCGCTGGCGTGATCGGCCTCGAGCTGGGTTCGGTATGGTCGCGCCTGGGCGCTGAAGTGACCGTGCTCGAAGCCCTCGACACCTTCCTGATGGCCGCCGACGCCGCGGTTTCCAAGGAAGCGCTGAAGACCCTGACCAAGCAAGGCCTGGACATCAAACTGGGCGCCCGCGTGACCGGCTCCAAGGTCAACGGCGACGAAGTCGTGGTGAACTACACCGACGCCAACGGCGAACAGACCATCACCTTTGACAAGCTGATCGTGGCCGTCGGCCGTCGTCCAGTGACCACCGACCTGCTGTCCGCCGATTGCGGCGTGGAAATCGACGAGCGCGGTTTCATCGCGGTCGATGACCATTGCGCAACCGCCGTACCGGGCGTCTTCGCCATCGGCGACGTGGTTCGCGGCATGATGCTGGCCCACAAGGCTTCCGAAGAAGGCATCATGGTCGTCGAGCGCATCAAAGGCCACAAGGCCCAGATGAACTACGACCTGATCCCATCGGTTATCTACACCCACCCGGAAATCGCATGGGTTGGTAAAACCGAGCAGGCCTTGAAAGCCGAAGGCGTTGAAGTTAACGTCGGCACCTTCCCGTTCGCCGCCAGTGGCCGTGCCATGGCAGCCAACGATACCGGTGGTTTCGTGAAAGTCATCGCCGATGCCAAGACGGATCGCGTATTGGGCGTTCACGTCATCGGCCCAAGCGCTGCCGAGCTGGTCCAGCAAGGCGCGATCGGTATGGAATTCGGCACCAGCGCCGAGGACCTGGGCATGATGGTCTTCTCCCATCCGACCCTGTCCGAAGCGTTGCACGAAGCGGCCCTGGCTGTGAATGGCGGCGCCATCCACGTGGCCAACCGCAAGAAGCGTTAATAGATAATAAGAAACCACGGCGGTATCGGCCCGTCGTGAGCCTTGCGCGCAAGACTCACCGCGGAATGTCCGCTGGACGCAGTCTTGCGTAGCAGCACCGGTTGACCGGAACGCTACGCAAGCAGCAGTCACAGGTGGTGCGGCACCACAACGGTGCAGCACCGAATGCGCAGTACCTAACGAAGACGGTAATAAGCATGAATCTTCACGAGTATCAGGGTAAGCAGCTGTTCGCTGAGTACGGCCTGCCAGTATCCACCGGCTACGCTGTAGACACCCCGGAAGCGGCAGCAGAAGCTTGCGACAAAATCGGCGGCAGCGAATGGGTCGTCAAAGCCCAGGTTCACGCCGGTGGTCGCGGTAAAGCGGGCGGCGTCAAGCTGGTTCGCAGCAAAGAAGACGCCAAAGCCTTCGCACAGCAGTGGCTGGGCAAGCGTCTGGTGACCTACCAGACCGACGCCAACGGTCAGCCAGTCACCAAGATCCTGGTTGAATCGTGCACTGATATCGCTAAAGAGCTGTACCTGGGCGCTGTCGTTGACCGTTCGAGCCGCCGCATCGTGTTCATGGCTTCCACCGAAGGTGGCGTGGACATCGAGAAAATCGCTCACGACACCCCTGAGAAAATCCTCAAGGCCACCATCGATCCACTGGTTGGCGCACAGCCGTTCCAGGGTCGCGAGCTGGCATTCCAGCTGGGCCTGGAAGGTAAGCAGGTCACTCAGTTCGCCAAGATCTTCGTAGGCCTGGCCAAGCTGTTCCAGGACCACGACCTGGCACTGCTGGAAGTGAACCCGCTGGTGATCAAGGCCGACGGCGATCTGCACTGCCTCGATGCCAAGATCAACATCGACGCCAACGCCATGTACCGTCAGCCTAAGCTGAAGACTTTCCACGATCCGTCGCAAGACGATCCGCGCGAAGCGCACGCTGCCAAGTTCGAACTGAACTACGTAGCCCTGGAAGGCAACATTGGCTGCATGGTCAACGGTGCCGGCCTGGCCATGGGTACCATGGACATCGTCAACCTGCACGGCGGCAAGCCAGCCAACTTCCTCGACGTGGGCGGCGGTGCTACCAAGGAACGCGTTACCGAAGCGTTCAAGATCATCCTGTCCGACACCAACGTCGCTGCAGTACTGGTCAACATCTTCGGCGGCATCGTTCGTTGCGACATGATTGCCGAAGGCATCATCGGCGCCGTGAAAGAAGTCGGCGTGAAAATCCCGGTTGTTGTTCGCCTCGAAGGCAACAACGCTGAGCTGGGCGCTAAAGTACTGGCAGAAAGCGGTTTGAACATCATCGCTGCTACCAGCCTGACCGACGCTGCTCAACAAGTCGTTAAAGCTGCGGAGGGCAAATAATGAGCGTCCTGATCAACAAAGACACCAAGGTTATCTGCCAGGGCATTACCGGTTCGCAAGGTAGTTTCCACACCCAGCAAGCCATCGAGTACGGCACCCAGATGGTTGGCGGCGTAACTCCGGGAAAGGGCGGCACCGAACACCTGGGCCTGCCTGTCTTCAACACCGTGAAAGACGCCGTAGCGGCCACTGGCGCCACCGCCAGCGTGATCTACGTTCCAGCTCCTTTCTGCAAGGACTCCATCCTTGAAGCAGCGTTCGGCGGCATCAAGCTGATCGTTTGCATCACCGAAGGCATCCCGACCATCGACATGCTGGAAGCCAAGGTCAAGTGCGACGAACTGGGTATCACCCTGATCGGCCCTAACTGCCCAGGCGTGATCACTCCAGGCGAATGCAAGATCGGCATCATGCCAGGTCACATTCACTTGCCAGGCAAGGTCGGTATCGTTTCCCGTTCCGGTACCCTGACTTACGAAGCCGTGAAGCAGACCACTGACGCCGGTTTTGGTCAGTCGACTTGCGTCGGCATCGGCGGTGACCCGATCCCAGGCTCCAACTTCATCGACATCCTGAAGCTGTTCCAGGAAGACCCGAAGACCGAAGCGATCGTCATGATCGGTGAGATCGGCGGTTCCGCTGAAGAAGAAGCCGCAGCCTACATCAAGGCCAACGTGACCAAGCCGGTTGTTTCCTACATTGCTGGTGTGACTGCTCCTCCGGGCAAGCGCATGGGCCATGCTGGCGCAATCATCTCTGGCGGCAAAGGCACTGCAGACGAGAAGTTCGCTGCGCTGCAAGACGCAGGCGTGAAAACCGTGCGTTCGCTGGCAGACATCGGCAAGGCCCTGGCCGAGCTGACTGGCTGGGAAATGAAGAAGTAAGCTTCGGCTGATTTTTTCGTTTCAGCAACAAAGGCCACCTTCGGGTGGCCTTTGTCGTTTCTGGCATTGGGTCGCGTTTGCCCTTGTGCGAACCCGGTTAGCTGGAAAAATAGATACGTAAACGCGACACAGAAACGTCGTGTATCGGATAGTTCGCCCTGTAACAGTGCGTTTTTCCGCCAAATTCGTTAGTCTGGCGGCCAATTTTGCGACCGCGGCCCACAAGGCGGCGATGCGCTCAACGGGTCGATCCCATACGGATCGGCAGCATTTCCCTCACCCTTCAGGGAAATCCCTCTCTAAATTCCGATTCAGTAGTGTGGTTTCCTTAATGAAAGTGTTGAAAGGTCAGGACATCCTGGCGCTTGGTTTCATGACATTTGCCCTGTTCGTCGGGGCCGGCAATATCATCTTCCCGCCTATCGTTGGTTTGCAGTCCGGGCCTCATGTCTGGATGGCGGCGTTGGGCTTCCTGATCACTGCGGTTGGGTTGCCGGTGATCACCGTCGTTGCGCTGGCGAAAGTCGGTGGCGCGATGGACGCGTTGAGCAGCCCAATCGGCAAGATTGCCGGTGGCTTGCTGGCGGCAGTTTGCTACCTGGCGGTCGGCCCGCTGTTCGCCACGCCCCGAACCGCCACCGTATCGTTTGAAGTAGGCCTGGCGCCGCTGACCGGCGAAAGTCCGTTGGCGCTGTTTCTCTATAGCGCGGTGTACTTCCTGCTGGTGTTCTTCATTTCGCTCTATCCAGGACGCCTGCTCGATACCGTCGGGCGCTTTCTCGCGCCGCTGAAAATCATCGCCCTGGCCGTGCTCGGCATCGCTGCGTTTGCGCTGCCCGCAGGCGATATCGGCGTGGCGACACCCGAGTACGTGGCGGCTCCGTTTTCCCAAGGCTTCATCAATGGTTACCTGACCATGGATACCCTTGGCGCTCTGGTGTTCGGGATTGTTATCGTCAACGCCATCCGTTCTCGGGGCGTCGAGTCGCCGGCCTTGATCACCCGTTACGCCATCATCGCCGGGCTGATTGCCGGTGTGGGGCTGGCGCTGGTTTATGTCAGCCTGTTCCGCCTGGGCTCCGGTAGCCACGAAGTGGCGGCGGGCGCGACCAACGGCGCCGCTGTGTTGCACGCCTACGTACAGCACACCTTCGGCAGCTTGGGCAGCGGCTTCCTTGCGGTGTTGATTTCCCTGGCATGCCTGGTGACCGCCGTCGGCCTGACCTGCGCCTGCGCCGAGTACTTCAGCCGTGTACTGCCGCTGTCCTACAAGACCTTGGTGATCATCCTCGCGGCATTTTCGCTGCTGGTGTCCAACCTGGGCCTGACCAAGCTGATTGCCCTCTCGATCCCGGTCCTGACTGCGATCTATCCACCTTGTATCGCGCTGGTGGCCCTGAGCTTCTGCAAGGATTTCTGGCACGAGCAAGGTCGGATTGTCGGCCCGGTCATGCTGGTGTCGTTCCTGTTCGGCTTGATCGATGCGCTCAAGGGGGCAGGGCTGGCGGATTGGATGCCGGCGCAACTGGCCCATCTGCCGTTGAGCGAGCAAGGCCTGGCGTGGCTGGTGCCTTCGGTCATGACCCTGGCGGTCGCCGTGGTGTGCGATCGGTTGCTGGGCAAGCGCAGCGAAGCCTTGGCTTAAGCGTCTCGCTGCAGCTCACCGATAAGACCGAAATGCCCCGTATCAGTCGATACGGGGCATTTTTTTGCCCGCGGTGTCTCCCACAGGGTTCGCTGATACTATTGCCACCGATTTTGTTTCTGCCACAGGGAATTGCATGTCATTCATCCAAGCCAACCTGATCCATCTCCTGGCCGCGGTATGGTTCGTCATCTGCTGGGCCGGTTATACCCGGTATGCCTCTTGGAAGGCTCGCGACACGGCATGCTTGGCCAGCGTTATGCATTTGTACCGTGAAGACTGGATGCGACGCATGTTGCTGCGCGACAACCGCATCGCCGATGCCAGCGTGATCGGCAACCTGGAGCGCAACGCGTCGTTTTTTGCCTCCAGTACATTGATTATCCTGGCGGGTATCCTGACGGTGCTCGGAGCGTCTGATCGAGCGGTTTCGTTGCTGGCTGACCTGCCGCTGGTGCAGCAGGCCTCCCAAGGCATGGCGGAAGTGAAGCTGCTGTGTCTGGCGTTGGTGTTCGTCTATGCGTTCTTCACGTTCAGCTGGTGCATGCGCCAATACAATTTCGCCGCCGTCCTGGTGGGGTCGGCGCCGATGATCGGTGAGCGGCACGTGTCCGAGCTTGAGCGCAAGGCCTTTGCTTCGAGGGCGGCGCGGGTTATTTCCATGGCGGCCAACCAGTTCAACTTCGGTTTGCGTTCCTATTATTTCGGCATGACCATGTTGGCCTGGTTCGTCAGCCCGTGGTTGTTCATGTTGATGAGCGCCGGCGTGGTCTTTGTGTTGTATCAGCGCGAGTTCCATTCGGACGTGCTGGACGTCATGGTCTATACGCCCACCGAGGCACCAGCGCCCGAAACCGGCAAGGAAACCGCCTGACGGCGTGACTGGTTGAATCGCAGGCAAAAGAAAACCCGCACCAGGCGGGTTTTCTTTTACTGCTAAAACCGTATCAGTTGGTTTTAGGCGCGTCGGCAGGGGCTTGTTCCTGTTGCGCGGCATTGTTCGATTCAGCCTGATCTTTGGCGGCTTCGGCGTTTTCTTTCGCCGCGTCGTTCACTTTATCCTGTGCTTTGTTCATGTCTTGCTGAGCTTGTTCAGCGTGTTGTTGGGCATCTTGAGCCTTGTCCTCGGATTTTTTATCGCAGGCAGCGAGACCGAGAGAGGCGGCCAACATCAAGGCAATAGCTAAAGTCTTACGCATGGGGTGTTTCTCCTTATGGATATAACTACTGGCCTTTTGAACCGTGCCCTCAGGGTTAAGTTCCTCTCGCTCGTTAGATATATAACTTTGCACACCGATGGAACTTTGCCGGGTGCACCTGAAAGTCCCTGAAGGAGTTATCGGTCAATGGCTGAAGATCCCGTTTTTGAGCGCGCGACCCGCTTTTTATCGGCGCTCAGGCATTGCCACGTGCTGGGCATCAAACTGCACAGCGCCAGTCGCGATGGGTTGACGCTGGAGTTGCCCTACAGCGCTCATCTTGTCGGCAATCCCCTGACGGGCATTGTCCATGGCGGAGCGCTGACTTCATTGATGGACACCGCCTGCGGCATGTCGACCTTATGTGTACTGCCGCAATTCGAAGTCTGCCCGACATTGGACCTGCGCATCGACTACATGCACGCTGCCAGGCCCAACAAGGCCATCTATGGTTTCGCCCAATGCTATCGGGTGACGCCGGATGTGATTTTCAGCCGGGGATTTGCCTATCAGGATGATCCCGAGCAGCCCATTGCCCACGTTGTGGGTACTTTCATGCGCCTGGGCGACAACGCCCGAGGACTCAAGGGAGGCGGCCCCACGGCTGCCGCGCTGACACCATGACCGATCTTACCGAGGTGCAACTGCGCCAGGCTTGCGAGCAGGGTGACGTCGCGATGCTGCTGGCTTCGATTCCCTATGCGCGGCTCATCGGCGTCGAATGCACCCGCCAGGGTGATGATCTGCTGTTTCGCCTGCCGGCCAATAAAGACAACATCGGTAACCCTTTACTGCCCGCTATCCACGGCGGGGTCATCGCCGGATTCATGGAGCTGTCGGCCGCCGTTCATCTGCTGATTGCCACCCGTGCGACCGGTGTGCCGAAGATCATCGATTTTTCCCTGGATTACCTGCGTGCCGGGCAGTTCCGCGACACCTTTGCCCGGTGCCAGGTCTGGCGCCAAGGGCGGCGCGTGGCCAACGTGGCGGTCACGGCCTGGCAAGAGTCCGAAGCCGAACCCATTGCCACCGCCCGTGCTCATTTCAAGATCCCGGCGCCCTCCAGGCCGAGCGGCCCTTGAAATCATCAACGTTGCCCCCACCTTGTGGACATCCCGCCGCCATTCTCTGCGAGGCGGACACCACCATCCACTTGGAGTTTGATGACCATGAGCGTGGAAACTCAAAAGGAAACCCTGGGCTTCCAGACCGAGGTGAAGCAACTGCTGCACCTGATGATTCACTCGCTGTATTCGAATAAGGAAATTTTCCTCCGCGAGCTGATTTCGAACGCCTCCGACGCTGTCGACAAATTACGTTTCGAAGCGCTGTCCAAGCCAGAACTGCTGGAGGGCGGCGCCGAGCTGAAAATCCGTGTGAGCTTCGACAAGGACGCCAAGACCGTCACCCTCGAAGACAACGGTATCGGCATGAGCCGCGACGAGGTGATCACGCACTTGGGCACCATCGCCAAGTCCGGCACAGCCGATTTCATGAAAAACCTGTCTGGCGACCAGAAGAAGGATTCCCACCTGATCGGTCAGTTCGGCGTCGGATTCTATTCCGCGTTCATCGTTGCCGATCACGTTGAAGTGTTCAGCCGCCGTGCCGGCCTCGCCCCGAGCGAAGGCGTGCACTGGTCCTCCAAGGGCGAGGGCGAGTTTGAGGTCGCGACCATCGACAAGGCCGATCGCGGCACCCGCATCGTCCTGCACCTCAAGTCTGGCGAAGACGAGTTTGCCGATGGCTGGCGCCTGCGCAACATCATCAAGAAGTACTCCGACCACATCGCGCTGCCGATCGAGCTGCCGAAGGAAGCCACCGCTGCCGAAGGCGAAGAAAAGCCCGAAGTGGAATGGGAAACCGTCAACCGCGCCAGTGCCTTGTGGACCCGTCCGCGCACCGAGGTAAAGGACGAGGAATACCAGGAGTTCTACAAGCACATCGCCCACGATTACGAAAATCCGCTGAGCTGGAGCCATAACAAGGTCGAAGGCAAGCTGGAATACAACTCGCTGCTGTACGTGCCGGCCCGCGCGCCGTTCGACCTGTACCAGCGCGAAGCGCCACGTGGCCTGAAGCTTTACGTGCAGCGCGTGTTCGTAATGGACCAGGCCGAATCGTTCCTGCCGCTTTACCTGCGCTTCATCAAGGGTGTGGTGGATTCCAATGACCTGTCGCTGAACGTTTCGCGGGAAATCCTGCAGAAAGATCCGATCATCGACTCCATGAAGTCGGCGCTGACCAAGCGCGTGCTGGACATGCTGGAGAAACTGGCGAAGAACGAGCCCGAGCAGTACAAGAGCTTCTGGAAAAACTTCGGCCAGGTCATGAAAGAAGGTCCGGCCGAAGACTTCGCCAACAAAGAGAAGATCGCTGGCCTGCTGCGCTTTGCCTCGACCCAGGGTGAGGATGGCGAACAGATCGTTGGCCTGGCCGACTATCTGGCTCGCGCCAAGGAAGGACAGGACAAGATCTACTACCTGACCGGCGAGACTTATGCACAGGTCAAGAACAGCCCGCACCTGGAAGTCTTCCGCAAGAAAGGCATCGAAGTGCTGCTGCTGACCGATCGCATCGACGAGTGGCTGATGAGCTACCTCAACGAGTTCGACGGCAAGAGCTTCGTCGACGTGGCCCGTGGCGATCTCGACCTTGGCAACCTGGATTCGGAAGAAGACAAGAAAGCTGCCGAAGAAGTCGCCAAGAGCAAAGAAGGCCTGGTCGAGCGGATCAAGACTGCCTTGGGCGAAGCCGTCAGCGAAGTGCGGGTTTCCCACCGCTTGACCGATTCCCCGGCGATCCTGGCCATCGGTGAGCAAGACCTCGGTTTGCAGATGCGCCAGATCCTCGAAGCCAGCGGACAGAAAGTCCCGGACTCCAAGCCGATCTTTGAATTCAACCCGGCCCACCCGCTGGTGGAGAAGCTCGACAACGAGCAGAACGAAGAGCGTTTCGGCGACCTGTCGCACATTCTCTTCGACCAGGCGGCCCTGGCGGCTGGCGACAGCTTGAAAGACCCGGCTGCGTATGTACGTCGCCTGAACAAGCTGTTGGTTGAACTGTCAGCTTGATCAAGTGAGACAAAACCCGCTTCGGCGGGTTTTGTCATTTCTGGTGTTCAGTCAAAGAGGAGTCCGTCATGAGTCAGGTTACGGTTCGTTCGCTGGTCTATCAGGTCGATGGTCAAAGTTATGAGGGGCGCCTGGCCTTCGACGTCAATCAACAGGGCCCACGTCCGGGTTTGCTGATGGCGCCGAACTGGATGGGTGTTGGGGCGGGGGCCGAGGAAATCGCCAGGTCTGTGGCGGCAAACGGATATGTGGTGCTGATTGCCGACCTTTACGGGCAAACAGTGCGCCCGAGCAATGCCGATGAGGCGGGAGCGGCGATGATGCCGCTCAAGAACGACCGGGCGTTGTTGCGCAAGCGCATGCAGGCAGCGTTCGAGCAACTGCAGAGCCAGGACCAAGCGAAGGTCGACACGGCGAAGCTGGCCGCTTTTGGTTTTTGCTTTGGGGGATGCTGCGCCTTGGAGTTGGCTCGCACTGGCGCCCCCTTGAAAGCGACGATCTCATTCCACGGCACCCTGGATACGCCGAACCCGGTTGATGCGCAGAACATCGAGGGCGCGGTATTGGTCCTGCACGGCGCCTCCGACCCGCTGGTGCCAAAGGAACAGCTGCCGGCCTTCGAAGATGAAATGAACGCGGCTGGGGTGGATTGGCAATTGCTGAGCTACGGCGGTGCGGTGCACTCGTTCACCGACCCGCAGGCCAATGTGCCTGGCAAGATGATGTACGACGCCAAGGTCGCCGGACGGGCGTTCCGCTCGATGCATAACCTGCTGGATGAAGTGTTCAAGGGCTGACGTCGGGCCCGGATCTCTTTTGTCTGGTACAAAGCCATCGCGAGCAAGCTCGCACCCACATTGGATCAAGTTGTTCTCGGCATTTGTGAACCGCACCGATTCAGTGAGGGCGCGAGCTTGCTCGCGATGTCTGCCTGACAGGCAACCCTTGAATCAGGGCAACTCGATCCGCTCGCTTTCCCCTGGTACGGTTGGCCAGTTCCCGGCCGCCCAGCGTCGGCGGGCTTCGTCTATGCGGGCCGGGTCGCTGGAGACGAAATTCCAATTCATCCGCCGTGGCCCATCCAAGGGCGCACCGCCGAACAGCACCGCATGGCACTCGGTGTCGGCAGACAGCGTCATTTCTTCCCCGGCAGGCAATATCACCAGTGAATGGGGCTCAAGCGGCTCACCGTCCAACTGCGCCTCGCCGTCCAGGATGTACAGTGCGCGTTCTTCATGTTCCGTGGGAATCAGCAGCGTCGTTGCGGTCTGCAGGTTCAGTTCGGCGTAAAGCGTAGGAGACAGCACTGGCACCGGCGATTCCAGGCAAAAGCCTGACCCGGCGATCATGCGGATGTTCACCCCCAGGTTCTCACTGACCGGCAGGCTCTGTGCCGGATGATGGCTGTAGTGCCCGGGACCTTCCTCGTGAGACTTGGGCGAGGCCAGCCAGATTTGCAGCCCATGCAGCACGAAGCCGCTCTCCAACAACGCTTTCGGTGTCCTCTCGACATGGGCAATGGCGCTGCCGGCGGTCATCCAACTGACATCCCCGGCGTTTACCACCTGATCGGAACCGAGGCTGTCCTTATGCTGGATCTGGCCCTCGAACAAGTAGGTGAGGGTGGACAGACCGATGTGTGGATGTTGGCGAATGTTCATGCCTCGGCCGGCCGGGTAGGACGTTTGCAGCATATGGTCGAAAAACACGAAAGGCCCGACGCTGCGGCATTTAGCGGACGGCAAGGGCCGAAGAATCGGCTGGCCTTCCACGTCTTCTGCGCGGGGACGAACGATGAGGGGAGCGGTCATGGTGTCTTCCAGGTTGAACGACGGATGGGCAGAGCATAACCCGAGGTTGCAACGGACGGCAGCGCCGGCTTGAACCCAGGCGGCACGGCTGGGGTCTATGCTGCTCATGGCCTATGGAGAATGCCCGTGCCCTCGATCCGTTTGATGTTCGCCTGCCTGCTGGCCGTTACGTGCAGCACCGGCTCGGCTCGCGAATATGCCTACAGTGATGCGCACCTGCATTACGTCGATTTCTTCCAGGAAACCGCCGGCATGGCCAAGCTCCTCAAGGCCATGGCGGACAATCGCATCGAGCATGTGATGATTTCCGGCGTGCCCGTGGCGAAGAAATGGCACGAAGACGAACCCAAGCGACCGCGTTACTACGCCGGTGACGATGCGGACGCCTATTGGTACAGCGCCACCGATGTGATTGTCGCTGCCGCGGTGTCCAAGCTCCCCGCTGAGCAACGCCAGCATTTCCATCCATTCCTGTCGGGCTTCAACCCCAATGACAAGAACTCCGATGCGCATATCCAGCGCATGCTCGATCTCTATCCGGGGCTGTGGCAAGGCATCGGCGAAGTGTTCACCCGTCATGACGACCTGACGGCGCTGACCTCCGGCGACACGCCGCGCGCCAACAACGAAGCCATGACCCGCATCTATCACCTGGCGGCGGAGAATGATCTGCCCGTGATGCTGCATTCCAACATCACGTCCAAGCGTGAGAGAAATCCGCTGTACCTGGCAGAAATCGAAGAACCGCTGCGCAACCATCCACACACACGGTTCATCTGGGCCCATGCCGGCACGAGCATGGAGATTCACCGGCACCAGACCCGGCTGGATTTTCTGCTGCCGACCCTGACGCGGATGCTGGAGTCTTATCCCAATCTTTTCATCGACCTGTCCTGGAGCATGCTCACGCCGTATCTACTGGATGAGGCGGGCAAGCCCCGGGACGAATGGTTG
The DNA here is from genome assembly GCF_052660185.1 of Pseudomonas sp. E102. Taxonomy (NCBI): domain Bacteria; kingdom Pseudomonadati; phylum Pseudomonadota; class Gammaproteobacteria; order Pseudomonadales; family Pseudomonadaceae; genus Pseudomonas; species Pseudomonas sp. E102. The sequence continues at coordinate 3,288,896 of NZ_CP084025.1, read as the reverse complement.
AAACTGGTGGAGCGCTTCCCGGAGCGGTTCATGGTGGGATCGGACGTGGTAGGACGGTTCAACAAATTGGGTAAGGAGTTGCACAGCTTCGATCCGTTCCTGGATGCCTTGCCTGAGGATGTGGCGCGGAAGGTGGCGCGGGACAACTTTCTGGCCGTGTTGCCGCGCTCAGTCACCCGCTGAGCCCGCTCCTGTGGCGAGGGAGCAAGCTCCCTCGCCACAGGTCAACCCTGTATCCGGGCTTTAGCTGGCCTGTTGAACACCGCTTTGTCATCAGCCTGTCACCCCCGCGTCATACCCTCGCGCTCATCTCAATCAAGGAGCGCACCATGCACCTCACCCGTTCAAGCGCACTGCTCGCGCTGTTGTTGACCTGCGGCCTGGCCCAGGCGGAAGTTCGTGTCGAAGGCCCGGTGGAATATGGGGTATTCGAAGGGCCGAAGGCCGAGTTGCAATCGGGCGAGCGGGTCTTGCGTCGCAGCAATGAGCAGATCCGCCAGACCGAAAGTGTTCCGGCCAAGCTGGGCACCAAATTCGGCATGCGCTATCAGTTGGCGGGCAAGGTCGCTGACGACCAGCCGTTGACCCTGTTGTACTTCACCCCCGGTATCCGCACACCCGATGGCGTACGCCACGACAAATTCGAAGTCATCCAGAAACTGGTGCCCGGCGCGCCCCGGGACGTCATGGCCTATGAATTTACCGAAAGCCACGAAGTGGTGCCGGGGGAGTGGCGGTTCATGGTGTTCCAGGGGGATCGGCTGTTGACGCAGCAACGGTTTGTCGTGCGCTGAAACTTCATTTGCACAGATCAAAGTGTGGGAGCGAGCCTGCTCGCGAAGGCGGTATGACAGTCAGAGCGTTGTTGCTTGATACTCCGCTTTCGCGAGCAGGCTCGCTCCCACAAGGAATTCAGGCATATCCGTCAGACAAAAAAACGCCCCGAACCAGTCGGGGCGTTTTTGTGTGTGGCGTACCAGCGGGAATTACTTGCCCTGCCAGCGCTTCATCACCAGGGTAGCGTTGGTGCCACCGAAGCCGAAGCTGTTGCTCATCACGGTGTTGATGGTGGCGTTCTCGCGAGTTTGGGTCAGGATAGGCAGGTCGGCCACTTCCGGATCCAGTTCGTCGATGTTGGCGGAACCGGCCATGAAGTTGCCTTCCATCATCAGCATGCAGTAGATCGCTTCGTGAACGCCGGCGGCGCCCAGGGAGTGACCCGACAGGCTCTTGGTGGAGCTGATGGCCGGGGCCTTGTCGCCGAACACTTCGCGCACACCCTTCATTTCCGCGACGTCGCCGACCGGGGTCGAGGTGCCGTGGGTGTTCAGGTAGTCGATCGGTGCATCGACGGTGGACATGGCCATCTGCATGCAGCGCACGGCACCTTCACCGCTCGGTGCGACCATGTCATAGCCGTCGGAGGTGGCGCCGTAGCCGACGATTTCCGCATAGATCTTCGCGCCACGGGCAAGGGCGTGTTCCAGCTCCTCGACCACGACCATGCCACCACCGCCGGCGATGACGAAACCGTCACGGTCGGCGTCGTAGGCACGGGAGGCTTTTTCCGGCGCGTCGTTGCGCTTGCTGGACAGGGCGCCCATGGCGTCGAACAGGAACGACTGGCTCCAATGTTCTTCTTCACCGCCACCGGCGAACACGATGTCCTGCTTGCCCATCTGGATCTGTTCCATGGCGGTACCGATGCAATGGGCACTGGTGGCGCAGGCGGAAGCGATGGAGTAGTTCAGGCCCTTGATCTTGAACGGCGTGGCCAGGCAGGCCGAAACGGTGCTGCTCATGGTCCGCGTGACGCGGTACGGGCCGACACGCTTGACGCCTTTTTCGCGCAGGATGTCCAGCGCTTCCATCTGGTTCAAGGTGGAGGCGCCGCCGGAACCTGCCACGAGGCCGGTCCGTACGTTGGAGACCTGCTCTTCGGTCAGGCCGGAGTCAGCGATGGCGTCTTTCATGGCCAGGTAGGCATAAGCCGCCGCGTGGCCGACGAAACGGTAGATCTTGCGATCGATCAGCTCTTCGAGGTTCAGGTCAATGGAGCCGGAAACCTGGCTACGCAGACCCATTTCGGCATATTCCGGATTGAACCGGATGCCAGGGCGACTTGCACGCAGGTTAGCGGAGACGGTCTCTTTGTCATTGCCCAGGCACGAAACGATGCCCAGACCAGTGATAACGACGCGGCGCATGCGGATAACCCTTAGAAGTTGTCAGTGGAAGTGAAAACGCCAACCCGGAGGCCTTCGGCGGTGTAGATCTCGCGACCGTCGACAGCCACCGAACCATCGGCGATGGCCATGTTCAGCTTGCCCTTGAGGACGCGTTTGATATGGATGTTATAGGTGATCTTCTTCGCAGTCGGCAGTACCTGACCGAAGAACTTCACTTCGCCCGAACCCAGGGCGCGGCCGCGACCCGGCAGGCCTTGCCAGCCGAGGAAAAAGCCGACCAGTTGCCACATGGCATCCAGGCCCAGGCAGCCGGGCATCACCGGATCGCCTTCGAAATGGCAGGCGAAGAACCACAGGTCCGGAGTGATATCCAGCTCGGCGACCAATTCACCTTTGCCGTACTTGCCACCCTCATCGCTGATATGGGTGATGCGATCCACCATCAGCATGTTCGGGGCGGGCAGTTGCGCGTTACCTGGGCCGAACAGCTCACCGCGACTGCAGCGCAGCAGATCTTCCCGAGTAAAGGCGTTTTGTTTGGTCATGCGAGCTCCTCAATAGTCCCATGCGGCAGGGTGGGGCAAATCTTCCCGGCCGATCGAAGCGTTCATGCCTCGAGTCGGCAGCCTACTCATAGACTATTGCGTTGTAGTGAAAGTCACAGCACACGGGAAAATCAATGTACACCTGTGCACTGAAATAGTTATTCCTTCCCCGATCGAGGCGTGGCCGGGTGCTTAAGACTGCCGCACTTTCGCCTTTCACGCCAGTCGCAGATAGTCCTAAGCCCTGCATTTACCCGACCCAGCGTTGCAGAATCTGCTGCAAGTCGATTCGTTTGAAGGGTTTGGCCAGGTAATCGTTCATGCCCGCTGCCAGGCACGCTTCGCGATCACCCTGCAGTGCATTGGCGGTCAGGGCGATGATGGGCACGTCGGTGCAGCCGGGCAACTGGCGGATCTGCCGCGTGGCTTCGTAACCGTCGATGACCGGCAACCGGCAGTCCATCAGGATCGCTTCGAAAATCAGGCTCTCGGCGCTACGTACGGCCTGGGCGCCATCGGTGGCGACGCTGACCTTGAAGCCGAGGCTGCGCAGCATCGCTTCGATCACCGTCTGGTTAACCGGATTGTCTTCCACCAACAAGACATTGCGGCCTTCTCCGTTGCTACCGCCGCCGGGCAGGCGCAGGGGCAGGGTCGGTGGCGCCAGGCGCGACAGGGCCAGCGGGATTTCCAGGGTAAACACCGAGCCCTGGCCTTCCTGGCTCTGGGCCCGCAGCGTGCCGCCCATGCGTTCGGCCAGGGTGCGGGCGATCGGCAGGCCGAGGCCCGTGCCGCCGTAGCGTCTTGAAATGGAACTGTCGGCCTGCTGGAAGGCGTCGAACATGCGCTCCAGGCTTTCGGCCGGGATGCCAATGCCGCTGTCGCGCACGGTGCAGGTGAACCACAGCAATTCGTGATCAAGGGCCTGCCACTGGCACTGCACCGTAACGCGGCCCTGGTCGGTGAATTTCAACGCGTTGCCGATCAGGTTCACCAGGATTTGCCGGATCCGCGTCGGGTCGCCTTGTACCTGCAGCGGTTTCATGTCGTCGGGGACCAGCAGGTCCAGGCCCAGCTTGCGCTGCGCGGCGCTGTGCTGGAACGACTGCGCGCAACTGCCCACCAGCTCGGCCAGGTTGAACGGGATGTGCTCCAGCTCCAGCGCCGAACGCTCGATGCGCGAGAAGTCGAGAATGTCGTTGATGACCTTCAACAGGTGCTCGGTGGATTCCGATGCCAGCGCGGTGTATTCATGCTGCTCATCGGTCATATGGGTGGTTTCCAGCAATTGCAGCATGCCCAATACGCCATTCATGGGCGTGCGCAGTTCGTGGCTCATCATCGCCAGGAATTCCGACTTGGCGCTGTTGGCCTTTTCTGCTTCCTCCCGGGTCTTGATCAATTGAGCCATGGCCTGGTGCTGTTCGCGGCTTGCTTGTTCGAGGCCCGCGGCCAGGTTGTTGATGTGCCGCGACAGGGCGCCCAATTCCCCGTCGTCGACAATAGGCAAGGGCCTGCTGTAATCACCCTGCTGGATGGCCTTGACCGCATGGCCGATGTCGCGAATCGGCTGCGACAGGCTCGCTGCCAGGCGGCGCGCCACCAGAAACGTGAACAGCAGCGCAAACAGGGCCAGGACCGCTGCCTTGAGCAGGATCTCCTGTTGCCGCTGGCTGAAGGCGTCGCTGGACATGCCGACAATGACGCGGCCCAGGTAATCCTCGCCGGCCGCCTCGATGGGCGGACTGTTGCCTTGCAGGAAATCATTGTTGAGGGCAATGCGCTGCAGGCGAACGGGGGCCTGGAATACTTCGACCTGCTGGGAATGGTTGCGGGTTTGCGACGGTTGTTCCACGTACACGAGAACCCGCTCGGTGCGGTCCTGGACTTCCAAAAAGCGCACATGAGGCGTGGCGAGCGTGGCCGTCAGCAGGCTTTCCAGCACGTCATTGTTACCGGATATGACGCCATACTCCGCGGCTGGAGCGAGTTGGTTGGCGATCAGCTGCCCGGTGTGGTTGAGTTCCTGGCGCAGGTCCTGGATTCGCACGAAGGTGAAGAAGCTGATCAACAGCACCGTCAGCAGCAGTGCCGGCCCCAGGGCGATGAGCTGGGTACGGGTATTGATATCCCAGCGGCGACGCAAGGTCATGGACGGTATTCTCCTTCTGCCAGCTGCGTAGCGACGGATTCGACGTCAATCGGTTCGATCCCCAACGAGCGAGCGACCTGTTGATTGCTCAAGACTTTGAAGCGGGGCGGATACAGGCTGCGCGGCCACGTGGCGGCGGGGCGGTCCAGCAATTCGTCGAGAATCGCCAGCCAGTCTTCCTGGTCGCTGTAGGTGCTGGCCAGGCTGCCGGCCTTGACGAAGGCGGCGCTTGGCCCGATCAGCGCGCGTTGCCGGGCGTAACTGCTCAGCAACAGGTTCTTCACGGTCTTGGGGTTATAAAGGTCGGGGTCGTCGAGGCCCAGCAAGACGTCGCTTTGGCCCAGCAGGTTTTGCAAAGGGCGGCTGTCGTTGATGTCGTCCCAGCGTTCGCTGACGATTTGCAGGCCCAGCGGCAACGCTGCCTGCTGAAGGTCCTTGAGCAGGAACTCGCTGTGCCTGTCGTACAGCACGCCGACCCGCCGTACTTGTGGCAGGACCTGACGAATCAGGCGCAACTGCCGGCCCATCGGTGGATCGCTCCAGAGCAGGCTCAGGTGTCCGGGCGTCCCGTCACCCAGGCGTTCCCGGGCTTGCTGACGGCTGATCCGCAGCACCAGAGTGGCCGGCCCGCGAGGCGTTTGCAGGCGCCAGTCGAGGCTCGGCGGGTCGAGGAGGATCAGGCGCACGTCATCCGGCAACCGATCCGGCGCCGGCAGGTTGGCCAATGGGGTGAATCGCACGCGGTCCTGGGGACGCCGGGCCTGCAAGGCCTGGGTGAATGACTGCACGCCGGGGCTGTCCTGGGCGCCTGTCAACAGGACCTCGGCGGCCCGAGCCTCGAGCGTGACCAGCAGGCCGGCAAATGCCAGGCACAGTAACCACCACAGGCGGCCACGAAAGGGCGTCGTGCGGGGTTGGCACCGGGACATCTAGAAGGACAACTCCGCGCTGAAATACACCACATGGCGGGAATCGTAGCGGTTGTCGACGAACGTGGTCGGCTGGTCATCGAGGCGTTGCTGCAGGGTCCCCGCGACTTCCAGGCTGGCTTTGCCCAGGGGAATGCGCCGGGCGAGGCGGCTGTCGATCCGTTCGTAGCGGTAACCGTTGAGGGCGTCGGCGGCGTAATAGAAAACCGCGCTGTTCCAGCCCCGGCCCCAATCGCGCAGCCAGCCGGCCGAACCGCTGTTGCGGGCGGTCAGCTGTTCGTCGAGGGGGTTGCTGGCCAGCGCATCGACATAGGCGTAGGTCAGGCGCAGCCGGTCGGCCGCTGTCATCCGCCAATCGAATTGGGTTTCGGCGCCGGTGAACTGCGATTCGTTGCTGTTGCTGGCGATGTACTGGTTGTTGCGCAATGGTTCGCTGATCATTCCGGTGATTTGGTCGTGGAACAGCTTCACGTCCACCGCCAGGCCCAAATCCATGAAATAACCGTTGTAGCCAAGCTCACGCGAGCGCATGTGCTCCTGATCCAGGTTTCCAGGGCCGCGCGTTCGAACGAAATAACGGGCGCTGTCCTGACCAAAGGCGGCCGGCCGTAGATTGGTGACTTGATAACTCCAGTTGACGTTGTTCTCGAACATGTCCGGCGAGCGCACCGCCCCGGAATAGACCGCCCGGAGGCCGTGTCGCGGGGTGATCAGGTAGTTGATTGCCATCCGAGGGGTCAGCGAGCTGCCCGTCAGGCGTGCGTCCTCGAACATCGCGCCGCCCTGCAACAACCAGTGTTCGCTGGCCCGCCATTCGAGCTGGCCGAAAAAACGGTAAGTGGTGTCGTCCAGGGTGCCGTTGAAGTACGTCTGCGAATCGGCCCGGTCGTAACGATAATTCACGCCGGTGACTAGCCGCAGGCTGTCGGAAAGACTGAGGGTGTCCTGAACCTCAAGGTCGTAGCGCGACTCCCGGGCGCTCTGGTCGATATCGCCACACAGTGTCCGGGAAGCACCGTTTCGCCATTGGTCGAGCACTTGATTGGCCAGTGCCTGTTCCTGGGCCGTGCCGGCGGGGACCCCGGTATTCAGGAAACTGGGAATATTGCGCGCCAGCTTCTCGGCATAGTTGGGGTTGAGCTGCCACAGATCGGTCAATTGCGGGCTGAACGACACCTCCGCATCGCAGGCGCGCCAAGTCTGCTGGCGATCCCAATGCTGCATCGAACCCTGGATATAAAGGCTGTGGTTAGGATTCAGGTCCAGGTTCCAGCGCAGCGAAGCGGCGTAATCCTTGGCGCTGACGTCGGAGTTATCCCCAGCTTCGGTAATCCCGGCAAACACCGGACGGTAGGTGTAGGGCCGCTGGTTGGTCCCTTCCTTGGCATTCAACTGCCAGTCAATGCTCTGGTATTCATCCAGGGTTTGGCTGACGGACAGGTTGAAGCGGTTCAGGCGACGGCTGTCGCGGTAGTCGGCCCCGTTGCGGTTGCTGTCAAAACCGTCGTCTTGCTGGCCGGACAGCGACAATCGCATGTCACCGTCTTCCCAGCCTGTGCCCTGGCTGGCGTACCAGTCGCTGATGCCGTTCTGGCCTCGGGTAACCTTGAAACGGGTGCCGTGGCTGTCGGCCGGGGCGCGGGTGATGATGTTGACGACGGCCATCAGTGCATTGGCGCCATAGCTGACGGTGTTGGGGCCGCGAAAGACTTCGATCCGCTCGATGTCTTCCATGGCGACCGGTATATCGCTCCAGTCCACTGTCGCCAGGCCGGCCCGGTACACCGAGCGACCATCGATCAGCACTTGCATGCGCCGCGCTTCACTGGCACTGGTGCCGTGGTAGTTGGCGGTGGGCTGGTTGCCGCTGATGTTGCCGACCATCATGCCTGGCACCAGGCGCAACAATTCGCTGATCTCCCGAGCGCCGCTGGCCTTGATCAATTCACGGTCCAGCACGGTCATGCTGCCGGGTACCGCCGCCGGCGACTGCTTCAGGCGCGTGGCGGTCAATACCTGGGGGAGGGGCTGGTTGTCCACGAACAAGTCGTCGGCCACCGCTGGCGGGCTGATGATCAGCGCCAATAGCAGTGATGAGCCTGGACGGGTGGGGCCAACGAACACGGCACAGCCTTTGGATAGAAGAAGGATGGCGGGCATGTTAACCGAGCCGAACGACTTTTCCATTCACGTTGACAGCATTTTCCTAGGAATTGGTGGTCAGCTTCCTACAGCGATGGGTAATTGCGGACGGGGCTGGTCGCGCTCTGGCTGCTCCGTATAATGCCCGGCATTGCCACTTGGTATGGAAGAGCGGATTGCATATGACTGAACAGCGCCCGATTGCGGTCCTGGGAGGCGGGAGTTTCGGCACCGCCGTGGCTAACCTGCTGGCGGAGAATGGCCACGCGGTGCGCCAGTGGATGCGTGACCCGGAGCAGGCCGAGGCCATCCGGGTCAACCGGGAAAATCCGCGTTATCTCAAAGCCATCAAGGTCCGCCCTGAAGTCGAGCCGGTGACCGATTTGCAGGCCACGCTCCAAAATAGCGATCTGTTTTTTGTCGCCTTGCCCTCTAGCGCCCTGCGTTCGGTGCTGGCACCGCACGCCGAGCGCTTGAGCGGCAAATTGCTGGTGAGCCTGACCAAAGGCATCGAGGCGCAAACGTTCAAGCTGATGAGCGAGATTCTTGCGGACATCGCCCCCAAGGCGCGAATCGGCGTGATATCCGGGCCTAACCTGGCGCGGGAGATTGCCGAACACGCCCTGACCGCCACCGTCGTCGCCAGCGAAGATGAAGAGCTGTGCCAGCAGGTCCAGGCCGCGCTGCATGGCCGCACCTTCCGGGTCTATGCCAGCGCGGATCGTTTCGGCGTGGAGCTGGGCGGTGCGCTGAAGAACGTCTATGCGATCATCGCCGGCATGGCGGTCGCCCTGGGCATGGGCGAGAACACCAAGAGCATGCTGATCACTCGGGCGCTGGCGGAAATGACCCGTTTCGCCGTGAGCCAGGGCGCCAACCCGATGACCTTCCTCGGCCTGGCCGGCGTGGGCGATCTGATCGTCACCTGTTCCTCGCCCAAGAGCCGCAACTATCAGGTCGGTTTCGCACTCGGCCAAGGCCTGAGCCTGGACGAGGCCGTCTCGCGCCTGGGCGAAGTGGCCGAAGGGGTCAACACCCTCAAGGTGCTCAAGGCCAAGTCCCAGGAAGCCGGCGTGTACATGCCGCTGGTCGCCGGTCTGCATGCGATTCTGTTCGAAGGGCGCACGCTGGAGCAGGTGATCGAACTGTTGATGCGTGGCGAACCCAAGACCGACGTCGATTTCATTTCCACCAGCGGTTTCAACTGATTCCGTTGACCGCAAGCAGGAGCGAACCATGAACGATCCGAAAGGGCAGCCGCAATACGAATCCATCCTGCTGCGAGTGCTGTGGATGGTGATTTACCTGCTGGTCTGGCAGGTGGCGCAATTGATCCTCGGCGCCGTGGTGCTGGTGCAATTGATCTACCGGCTGATCTACGGCGCACCGAGTGCCAGCCTGATGAATTTTGGCGACAGCCTGAGCCAGTTCCTGGCGCAGATCGGTCGCTTCGGCACTTTCCATAGCGACCAGAAGCCTTGGCCATTCGCCGACTGGCCAACCCCACGCACACCGGAAGGTGAAACCCCCCACACCGTTGCACCGGCACCACATCCCGCCCGGGACGAGGAGCCGAAGCTATGAAATTGTGGGTGTTGCGTCATGGCGAGGCCGAGCCCCACGGTGTTCGTCCCGACCCTGAACGGGTGCTGACCATCCATGGCCGCGAGGAAGTCTTGCTCAGCGCCGGTCGGTTGATGGGCGAGCCCCTGCGGGCCATTTTTGCCAGCCCCTATGTACGTGCCCAACAGACCGCGCAATTGGTTCGCGAGGCGCTGGGGTTCGAGCCGGAGTTGGTCACGGTTGATTGGCTCACGCCGGAAACCCGTCCGGCCGAGGTATTGAAACACCTGGATGATCAAGACAACGTGCTGCTGGTCAGCCATAACCCACTGGTGGGCAGCTTGCTGGGGCTTTTGCAGCACGGTCATCTGCAGCAACCGGAACAAGTATCGACGGCAGGCCTGGCCGAGCTGGAGGGCGACCTGCCGCTGGCCGGTTCGATGAAACTCAAGAGCCTCAGGCACCCCTGAGAACAACCGTCCCAAGACAAAACAAAAACATAAAGGAAGGGCAGCGATGAGTCTGTGGCGCACCACCCCCAATATTGAACAACTGAACGCGGCCGGTAAGAACACCATCAGCGAAGTGCTGGACATCCGTTTCGAATCTTTCGACGACGAATCCCTGACCGCGAGCATGGTGGTCGATCATCGTACCCATCAACCGTTCGGCCTGTTGCACGGCGGCGCGTCCGTGGTGCTGGCCGAGACAGTCGGCTCCATGGCGGCCTATCTGTGCGTCGACACGAGCAAGTTCTACTGCGTCGGCCTGGAAATCAACGCCAACCACTTGCGTGGCGTGCGCAGCGGGCGAGTAACCGCGACGGCCCGGATGGTTCACCTGGGCCGCACCACCCAGGTCTGGGACATCCGCCTGGTCAATGATGACGGCAAGGTCAACTGCGTATCGCGCCTGACCATGGCGGTGGTTCCATTGGGTGAGCAGCCGCCGGCGCGCTAAGAGACGTTACAAGCTAAGCAGTCCCGCTTTTACTTGTAGCTTGCAGCTCGAGGCTCAATGTTGCTGTCATCATTCCTGTCAGTTCCGGTCATTGCCGCACCATCAGGTTCTGCGCAAAATCGGTCGCAGTTCTCGCAATGGATCGGCCAATATGTCGCAACAGGTGTTTTTCGCCCACGCCAATGGTTTCCCCTCCGCCACCTACGGTAAGTTGTTTGCCGCGCTGGCGCCGCAGTACGAGGTTTCCCACCTCGAACTGCACGGCCATGACCCGCGATTCCCGGTCGACGACAACTGGAACAGTCTGGTGGACGAACTGATTCACCACCTTGAGCGGCAATCGCAGCCAGTGTGGGGCGTCGGGCATTCTCTGGGCGGCGTACTGCATTTGCATGCGGCGTTGCGCTGCCCGCAGTTGTATCGTGGTGTGGTCATGCTCGATTCCCCGGTCCTGACCCGCGCCGACCGCTGGCTGATTCTTGCCGCCAAGCGCCTGGGCTTCATCGATCGCTTGACGCCGGCCGGGCGAACCCTGGGGCGGCGGGAAGAATTCAACGACCTGGCGTCGGCGCGGGAATATTTTGCCGGCAAGACGTTGTTTCGCGGTTTCGACCCGGAGTGCTTCGAAGCGTACCTGCAACATGGCTTACAGCCGGTTGGTGATCGGTTGCGGCTGCGCTTCGACCCGGCCACGGAAATCAGCATCTACCGAGGCGTGCCGCACACCAGCCCCGGGAGGGCTCGAAAGCTCGACATCCCGTTGGCGGTAGTGCGGGGCCGACAGAGTCGGGTGGTGATGCGTCATCACGCCCGATCCGTGAGCCGCATGCCCTTGGGCGAATCCTTGACCATGCCGGGTGGTCACATGTTTCCACTCGAATATCCCCAGGACACGGCCAACTTGCTCAAGGGCCTGCTGCAGCGCTGGCAGGGTCGTAGCCCATGAGCGTCGTCGAAGAAATTCGCCTGAGCCTGCCCCACATCGAGTTGGCGGCCCATTTGTTCGGGCCGGAAGATGGCCGGCCGGTGATTGCCCTGCATGGCTGGCTGGACAACGCCAACAGCTTCGCCCGGCTGGCGCCTATGCTCCAGGGCGTACGGGTGATTGCCTTGGACATGGCCGGTCACGGACATTCCGGGCACCGTCCGCCCGGCGCCGGCTATGCCCTGTGGGATTATGCCCACGATGTGCTGCAAGTCGCCGAGCAACTGGGCTTGAAGCGTTTCGGGCTGCTGGGGCATTCCATGGGGGCCATTGTCTCGCTGGTCTTGGCCGGTGCCTTGCCGGAACGGATCAGTCACCTGGCCTTGATCGATGGGGTGATTCCTCCTACAGCGAAAGGCGACAATGCTGCCGAGCGCATGGGCATGGCCCTGCAAGCGCAACTGGATTTGCAGCAAAAACGCAAACCCGTCTACAAAACCCTCGACCGGGCCATCGAAGCGCGTATGAAGGGACTGGTGGCAGTCAGTCGCGAAGCCGCCGAGCTACTGGCCCAGCGCGGCTTGATGCCGGTGCCGGGAGGGTTCACCTGGCGCACCGACAATCGCCTGACCTTGCCCTCGCCGCTGCGCCTGACCGAGGAACAGGCCATGGCCTTCGTCGCGCGGGTCGCTTGCCCCGCGCACTTGGTGGTCGCGGCCGACGGCATGCTTGCCCAGCACCCCGAATTGCTGGAGCGTCTACCCTTCAGTCATGAACAGTTACCTGGCGGCCATCATCTGCACCTGAACGACGAGGTCGGTGCCGCTCTTGTAGCAGACTGTTTCAATCGGTTCTTCAGCGTTTCTTGACTTGCGCCGGGCAAGTGTCGAGGCTGGGCGGGTTGAAAGGGAGCCAACCATGACAGATATCCATTCACTTGCCTTGCTGTGCATTGATGAACGCCTTTGCGTCGCGCGGACCCAGGCCAAGCCGATCCAATGAAACTATCCATTCGTTCATTCGTCCTGCTGGCACTGGCCGGTTTCAGCCCGCTATCCCTGGCTGCCGATGTACCCGGCAGCCAGGATCTGGAACGCGTGCCGCGCATGCCGGACGCGCAAATCGTCGATTATCGGCAAACCAGCGACCTTGAGCGTATCTACCCCATGGGGTCGATTCGCAAGATCAGCGGCCAACTGCGTTTCGACGGGCAGGTCGATGCCCGTGGCAACACCACCTCGGTGACCTACGAACTGCCGCCGGAACATACCGCCACACAAGCGTTCACCGCCGCCCGCGAAGCCTTGCAGAAACAGGGCGCGGAGCTGCTGTTCTGGTGCCAGGCCCGCGATTGTGGCGAAAGCAGCCTGTGGGCCAACGAAGTGTTCGGCAATGCCAAGCTCTATGGCGCCGACAATGGCCAGGCCTACCTGTTGCTGCGCCTGGCGCCGCCGGCGGACAACACGCTGATCGCGCTGTATGCCATCACCCGTGGCAACCGCAAGGCCTACCTGCATGTCGAGCAGTTCGAAGCGAGCGCGCCCCTGGGGGATGTGCTGCCGACTTCTGCCACGTTGTTGCGCCAGCTCAAGGACACCGGCGTGCTGGACTTGCCGCGTCTTGCCGGCGAACCGGAGGAAGCCTGGCTACGCCTGTTGTCTCGGGCCTTGAACCTGGACACCGGCCTTCGGGTCAGCGTCGCCGGCCCACACGCCGAGGCGTGGCGCCAGGCGCTGGTCGAGCAGGGCGTCCGGGCGGCAAGAATGGAAGCGGCCGGCGGTAACACGGCGGGCTTGCACCTGGAGCTGTTGCGATAAGCTGACGTGGCAAACGCGCGTGTCGTCCTAGCCCGGCCTTGTTCATTTCTCGAGACCCTACATGCTCAATAACGATCGGCTGTTGGTGCAAATACTGCTCCTGGTGTTGTTCGGGGCCAGCCTCTGGGTGATGGCTCCGTTCTGGTCGGCGCTGTTCTGGGGGGCTGTGCTCGCTTTTGCCAGTTGGCCACTGATGCGCCTGCTGACCCGTTGGGTCAACGGTCGCGAATCCTTGGCGGCGGCCTTGCTGACGGTCGGCTGGATGTTGCTGGTGGCGGTGCCGCTGGTGTGGCTGGGCTTCAATCTCGCCGATCATGTGCGCGATGCCACGGCCTTTGTCAGGGATGTGCAGGTCGATGGCCTGCCCGAAGCCCCCGACTGGCTCGCCGGCGTACCGCTGGTGGGCGGGCGCCTGGTAACGCTCTGGAACAGCATCGACCAGCAGGGCGCGGCGATGATGGTGTCCATCAAGCCCTACCTGGGACGTGTCGGCAACTGGTTGCTGGCCCGTAGCGCGCAGATCGGCGGCGGAATCCTCGAACTGACCCTGAGCATCGTGTTCGTGTTCTTTTTCTACCGGGACGGCCCGCGATTGGCGGCGTTTGTCCAGGGGCTGCTGGAGCGGCTGATCGGTGATCGTGCCGGGTACTATGTCGAATTGGTGGCCGGCACGGTGCAGCGAGTGGTCAACGGGGTGATCGGTACCGCCGCGGCTCAGGCGGTACTGGCGCTGATCGGCTTTTTGATCGCCGGGGTGCCGGGTGCGCTGGTACTGGGTATCGTCACCTTCCTGCTCAGCCTGATTCCCATGGGGCCGCCGCTGGTCTGGATACCTGCCACGGCCTGGCTGGCGTGGAAGGGCGAGTATGGGATGGCGGTGTTCCTGGGTATCTGGGGCACGTTCATCATCAGTGGCATGGACAACGTGCTCAAGCCCTACCTGATCAGTCGTGGTGGAAACCTGCCGCTGGTGATCGTGTTGCTCGGGGTGTTCGGTGGCTTGATCGCGTTCGGTTTCATCGGGTTGTTCATCGGTCCGACCCTGCTGGCGGTGGCGTACAGCTTGCTGACGGATTGGAGCAAGAGCCAGGCGCGGTAACGCAGCGGTTCAGGCCACACGGGGCACGCGAATCACCGCCGTCAACCCGCCGCCGGGTGTTTCTTCCAGGCTTAAGTGCCCGCCCAGGCGTTCGGCGGCCTCCCGGGCGATGGTCATGCCCAGGCCGACGCCTCCCGAGTTGCGGTTGCGCGAACCCTCCAGGCGAAAGAATGGCTCGAATACCGCTTCGCGCTTGTCCGCCGCGATGCCAGGGCCGTGGTCAATCACCCGGATCAGCAACTGGTGCTGCTGATCGTCCAGCACGATCGATGCGTCGCCCGCGTAACGCACGGCATTGTCGATGAGGTTGTTGATGCATGAACGCAGTGCCATCGGTTGCACCCGCAAGGGCGCGCAGGTACCGCTGGCATGCACATTGGCGCCGTGGTCCTGGGCGTTTTCGCTTAATGATTCAACCAGCGCCTGCACGTCCATCCATTGCAACGCTTCGCTGGTGCGTTGTTCGTGGAGATAGGTCAGGGTCGCGTCGAGCATGCCGATCATATCGTCCAGGTCTTGACGCATCTGATCCTGCAGCCGGGGGTCGTTGATCTGCTCCAGGCGCAGCTTGAGTCGCGCAAGTGGGGTGCGCAGATCATGGGATACCGCGCCAAGCATGCGCGAGCGTTGCTGTACCTGCTCGCGGATCCGTTGTTGCATCAGGTTGAACGTATGGGCGGCTTGGCGGGCCTCCCGCGGACCGTTCTCTTCCAATGGCGGGCTATGGAGGTCCTCGCTCAGCCGTTGGGCGGCGTCGCTCAGTCGCTGGATGGGCCGAGTCAACAGCTTGGCGCCGTACCAGGCCGCAACGATCAGGAACACAAATTGAAACGTCAGGGGCACCACAGGCCCGCCAAACCGGGGGCGTGGGCCGGGTGGCGGGCCGGAGTGCGAGGGACCTGCGGTTTGATGGGAAAATTCCGGGGGCGGCCCGGGAGGTGGCTTGTCGTAATGAAAAAACCAGGCAAAGGCCAGCAGGTGCGCCAGCACGATCGCCACCAGCAGCACGCCGAACAGGCGGCCAAACAGGGAATCGAAGCGCAGGCGCATCAACCGATATCCCGCGCATCGAACAGGTAGCCTTCACCGCGCACGGTCTTGATCAACTGCGGAGCCTTCGGATCGTCCCCCAGTTTCTGGCGCAAGCGCGAGACCAGCAGATCGATACTGCGGTCGAAGGCCTCGATCGAGCGACCGCGCGCGGCGTCCAGCAATTGTTCACGGCTGAGCACTCGGCGTGGTCGCTCGATGAACACCCACAACAGGCGGAATTCTGCGTTGGAGAGGGGCACTACCAGCCCGTTGGCGGAAACCAGTTGGCGCAGCACGCTGTTGAGCCGCCAGCTATCGAAGCGAATGTTGGCGCGCTGCTCGCTGCGATCGTCGCGCACCCGGCGCAGGATGGTCTGGATTCGCGCCACCAGCTCCCGGGGTTCAAAAGGTTTGGCCATGTAATCATCCGCGCCCAACTCCAGGCCGATGATGCGGTCGGTGGGTTCGCAGCGGGCCGTCAGCATCAGGATTGGAATATTCGACTCGGCGCGCAGCCAGCGGCACAGTTGCAAGCCGTCTTCGCCCGGCAGCATCAGGTCTAGCACGATCACGTCGAAGTGTTCTGCCTGCATCGCCTGGCGCATGGCCGCGCCATCGGTTACGCCACTGGCGCGAATGCCGAAGCGGCCCAGGTAGTCGATCAGCAGCTCGCGGATCGGTACGTCGTCATCGACGATCAGCGCGCGGGTGCTCCAGCGCCTGTCGTCGTCGGACACTTTCTGATCGCCAGAATTTGCAGCAGGGGTGTACTGCATGAGATGCATCATCTGCCATTGGGGCTGCCAACCGAAAGAAGGCGGCGGGGGGGTGGGGTGAGCATAAGCTTCGCGGCGGTGGGCCGTGAAGCGTTGAAAGAGCGGCGTTCGGCGGCTGAGGGTAGCGTCCCGTCGTGTTGTGCGCATGTCATGAATGTATCGGCGTTGACACACATGACGGCAGGGCCGATCAATGATTTGCCGATCATCGGGTCCCGTTAGGGCGCTGGTTCCGCTACAATGCGCGCCGATTTCGACTTGCCTGAGAGCTCATCCATGTCCGCCTGCCAGACGCCTATCATCGTCGCCCTGGATTTTCCTACCCGTGACGCCGCCCTGAAGCTGGCCGACCAGTTGGACCCCAAGCTCTGCCGGGTCAAGGTCGGCAAGGAGCTGTTCACCAGCTGCGCGTCGGAAATCGTCGGAACCTTGCGGGACAAGGGTTTCGAAGTGTTCCTGGACCTCAAGTTCCACGATATCCCCAATACCACCGCCATGGCCGTCAAGGCCGCTGCGGAAATGGGCGTGTGGATGGTCAATGTGCATTGCTCCGGTGGCCTGCGCATGATGGCTGCCTGTCGTGAAGTGCTGGACCAGCGCAACGGCCCCAAGCCGTTGCTGATCGGCGTGACCGTGCTGACCAGCATGGAGCGTGAAGACCTGGCGGGCATCGGCCTGGACATCGAGCCCCAGGAGCAAGTGCTGCGCCTGGCGGCGCTGGCGCAAAAGGCGGGAATGGACGGCCTGGTTTGCTCGGCCTTAGAGGCCAACGCCCTGAAAACGGCCCACCCCTCGCTGCAACTGGTGACCCCGGGCATTCGCCCGGCGGGCAGTGCCCAGGACGACCAGCGCCGCATCCTGACCCCGCGCCAGGCACTGGACGCTGGCTCCGACTACCTGGTGATCGGCCGGCCGATCAGCCAGGCAGCCGATCCGGCCAAGGCGCTGGCGGCGGTAGTGGCGGAGCTGGCCTGACCCAACTACGCGGGCCCCTGTGGGAGCGAGCTTGCCCCCACAGTTGTTTTGCGTCGGCCACTCACAGTGATGTGCCTCAGACCTTCAACACCAACTTCCCAAAATTCTCACCACTGAACAATTTGGTCAGCGTCTCGGGGAATGTCTCCAGCCCTTCGACGATGTCTTCCTTGCTCTTGAGCTGCCCCTTGGCCATCCAGCCGGCCATTTCCTGCCCGGCGGCGGCGAACTGCGAGGCATAGTCCATGACCACGAACCCTTCCATCCGCGCGCGGTTGACCAACAGCGACAGGTAATTGGCCGGGCCCTTGACCGCTTCTTTGTTGTTGTATTGGCTGATGGCGCCGCAGATCACCACGCGGGCCTTGAGGTTCAAACGGCTGAGCACCGCATCGAGAATGTCGCCGCCAACGTTATCGAAATACACATCCACGCCTTTGGGGCATTCGCGCTTCAGGCCGGCGTGAACGTCTTCACTCTTGTAATCGATGGCACCGTCGAAGCCCAGCTCATCGATCAGGAATTTGCATTTGTCGGCGCCGCCAGCGATGCCGACTACGCGACAGCCTTTGATCTTGGCAATTTGCCCGGCAATGCTGCCTACCGCCCCGGCGGCACCGGACAGGACCACGGTTTCGCCGGCCTTCGGTGCGCCGACATCCAACAGAGCGAAATAGGCGGTCATGCCCGTCATGCCCAGCGCTGACAGATAACGTGGCAGCGGCGCCAGTTTCGGATCGACTTTGTAGAAGCCTCGCGGCTCGCCGAGGAAATAATCCTGCACACCCAAGGCACCGTTCACGTAGTCGCCTACCGCGTATCCGGGGTTATTCGAGGCGACGACCTGGCCTACGCCCAAGGCGCGCATGACCTCACCAATGCCGACCGGCGGGATGTACGATTTTCCCTCATTCATCCAGCCACGCATGGCCGGGTCCAGGGACAGGTACTCGTTCTTGACCAGGATCTGGCCGGGCGCCGGCTCGCCAACCGGGACTTGTTGATAAGTGAAGGTCTCACGGGTAGCGGCGCCCACCGGGCGTTTGGCGAGCAGGAACTGGCGGTTGGTCAGGGCGGTCATGACAGGCACTCAAGATGAATGAAGCCTTGTTGATAGACGCTTGGAGCCTTCGCTGCAAGGTTTGCCGATACAGCGAATGCACATCGATCCAACCCAGTGATAATCCGCCGGGTATCGTTATCACTGGCGTTCATGCGACGCCAACCGGCGGTTGGATAGTGCTGCCGCACCGAAGCGATGGATGGCTATATTGCAGCGACAACGGTAATTCTTCGAGGCATTGACGATGAGCATGACGTTTTCCGGACAGGTTGCCGTGGTGACGGGCGGCGCGGCGGGCATTGGTCGCGCCACGGCCCAGGCGTTCGCAGCACAGCACCTGAAGGTAGTCGTCGCCGACCTGGACGTCGCGGGTGGCGAAGGCACGGTGCAGTTGATTCGCGATGCGGGTGGCGAGGCTGTGTTCGTGCGCTGCGACGTGACACTGGACAGCGACGTGCAAAATCTCATGAATGAAGTCATCGGCGCCTACGGTCGCCTCGATTACGCATTCAATAACGCGGGCATCGAAATCGAGAAGGGCAAACTGGCTGACGGGACGCTGGATGAGTTCGACGCGATCATGGGCGTCAACGTTAAAGGCGTCTGGTTGTGCATGAAATACCAACTGCCCTTGCTGCTTGCCCAGGGCGGCGGCGCGATCGTCAATACGGCCTCGGTGGCCGGGCTTGGGGCGGCGCCAAAGATGAGCATCTACGCGGCGTCCAAGCATGCGGTGATCGGCTTGACCAAGTCTGCGGCGATTGAATATGCCAAGAAGAAAATCCGCGTTAATGCGGTGTGCCCGGCGGTGATCGATACAGACATGTTTCGTCGGGCCTATGAGGCGGACCCGAGAAAAGGCGAATACGCCAACTCGATGCATCCGGTGGGCAGAATCGGCAAGGTCGAGGAAATCGCCAGCGCCGTGTTGTATTTATGCTGCGACGGCGCGGCATTCACCACGGGCCAGGCGTTGGCGGTGGATGGGGGGGCTACGGCAATCTGATACCGACAAGCGCTTTTCTCGCTGCAGGACAAAGCCCGCACTGGTTGCGGGTTTTTCTTTGGAGGGCAAAGGTTCCCCTGATGGGTTTGCCATTGTATTTCAAGAAATGAGAATCAGCCGTTTTTGCGTGTTCTCTTACATCGCCCAGCATCGCCCTGTGCTTAACTGTTTGTGGAAATAAAACAAACGCTTAGGAGCTTGGTTACTCATGGAGTTGAGAATCGACCGGCAGGCCCTGGTGCCCGTCGTGCAGCAAATTGTCGATGCGTTGGCCTGCTGGATTCGACAGGGCGCGGTGGAGCCGGGGACTCGCCTGCCATCGATCCGCCAGCTGGCACGGGAGAACCTGCTGAGTCAGGCGAGCGTCCATGAAGCCTGCCAGCGTTTGGTCGCCCAGGGCTTGCTGGCGTCGCGCCACGGTTCGAGTTTTGTCGTGGCTCCGGCCGCTTGCGCAACGGAAGAAGCCTTGGCCCATGGCTGGCTGCAAGGTGTATTGGCCGATCATGACGCCCCGGCAGGCGTTATGTATCAAGCGCTGAAGCTGGGCGGCGGCGGGCTGCCTGAAAGCTGGCGCGAAAGTGATGACCTGGGGTATGCGATACGTCAGGTGACTCGCACCGACATGGCGGGGTTGTTCAACTACAGCACGCCACTGGGACTGCCAGCCCTGCGTGAGCAGCTGTCCAGGAGATTGAAACAGTTCGATATCGATGCCGATGAAAAACGCATCCTGACCACCCTGGGCGCTACTCACGGGCTCGACCTGATCGTGCGCACGCTTCTGCGACCGGGCTGCTGCGTGGTGGTGGAGAGCCCCGGTTACTCGAAGCTGTTCGACCTGCTCAGGCTGCACAAGATAGACATGATTGAGCTGCCCAGGACACCCCGTGGTCCGGACGTCGACGCCCTTCAACGCCTGCTGGCGATTCATCGACCCAGCGCTATTTTCGTCAACAGCGCCTGCCACAACCCAACCGGCAGCAGCCTGGCGCCGGCGGTGGCCCAGCGTCTGCTGCAACTGGCGCAAGAGCACGCGATGCTGGTTATCGAAGATGATGTCTACGCCGATTTTCAGGGGCCAACGCGGGCCCGATTGGCGGCGCTGGATACCGACGTGGTCTACCTGGGCAGCTTCTCCAAGACCTTGAGCAGCTCTTTACGCGTTGGGTTCATGGTGGCGGCGCCCTCCGTCATCGCGCGTCTGGGCGAGATCAAGGAGATCACTTGCCGGGGCGGTTCCCGATTCGCCGAGTCCGTGCTGGCCAGCCTCCTGGCCAATGGCGCCTATCGCAAGCTGGTCCAGCGCCAGCGCCAGCGCCTCAATGCCGACATGGCGGTGGCGTTGCAGCTTTTGGAAGATGCCGACTGGAAAGTATTCGGCAAACCGGCGGGAGGCCTGTTCATCTGGGCACGTCCGCCGCTGTGTGACTATGCTGAGGTACAGCGTCTGGCCAGGCGGTGCGGCATTCAGTTGTCATCCCGCACGGCGTTCAGCCCATCGGGTGCCGAGACGGATTGGCTGCGGGTCAACGTCGCCTATGCGCGGGATCCCAGGGCCTTGGCTTTCTTCCGGGCCACGGCTCTGGATCGACCTCAAATGTCCTGAAAACGACGCGGCTGTAGCTTTTTGCCATTATTCCGACGCCAGCATCTTGTGTTGCGGGGCGTCTCGTTGCGAATCTGCAATCAACACACACCGGCAGAGGACTGGGCACAATGATTTCGGCCGTGCAAGGACGTTTTGCCAACCTGGGTATGGCAAAGAAATTGGGTATCGGCTTTGTCCTGGTGCTGCTGCTTACCGCAGTAGTGGCGGCCATTGGCGTCTGGTCCCTGCAAACCATCAGCCATCGCTTCGACGGCTTGAAGCAGATGTCATCCCTCAACAGCCGGTTGCTCAAGGTCCGGCTGCTGGAGCAGGAATTTGCCTTGCGTTCAGACCCCAAGTCCGCCGATGCCCTGCGACAGGGGGTCGATGGCTTGCTGGCCCTGGCGAACGACCTCAGGGCATGGTCAGACGGCAATGCGGCGGTGATGAATGAAGTGGAGCAGGCGCTGACGGCGTATCGCAAGGCCTTCGATGAGTTCGTCGGGCTGAGCCAGAGCAAGGACCTAGCGCTGGAAATGGCCAGTTGGTCGGTGTCCAGTGTCGCCAACAACCTGGATGTATTGCAGGCCGGACTCGCCGATGACGGCGCCTATACCTTGAAGGATTCCGAGGGCAAGGAGGGTGCAGAGTTCATCGAGCAGGCCAACCAGGTCAGCGAAGTGTCGCGACTTATGCTGCAGTCGATGAACGAAGCGCGCGTTCGGTTGGACCAAAGCCGTAAAGGCAGTGATGAGGCTGCCGGGCAGGGCAATATCGAACAGGCCGAGCAGGCCATGAAGTTGGCGGAAGCGCTCAAGGGCGCGGTCAAGGACCCGGGTTACCAGACCGTACTCAACGAGGTCGCCGGGCACATCGGCGGGTTCAATCAGCAACTGGCGGAATACACCGCGCTGCTGGCCAAGGAAAAGATCGTCTACCAGCAATTGCATGAGCGCGCCGATCAGGTGATGGCGCGGGTCGACCAGGCCTACAGCGCCGAAGACAGTGCCATGCAGGCGGAACTTAAGAAAAATTCGTTGATGATCATCGGCTCGTCGGCTTTGGCGCTGCTGGTTGGATTGATCGCGGCCTGGGTGATTACCCGGTTGATCGTCGCCCCGCTGCGCAGTGTGATCCGTGTCGCCCAGCGGATCGCCGCCGGGGACCTGAGCGCCAAGGTCGAAGTGATGCGCCGGGATGAGATTGGCCAGCTGATGTTGGCGATGCAACAGATGGGTGCCGGCTTGAGCAGTATCGTCAGCGGTTTGCAGGCTGGCATCGACCAACTGGCCAGCTCCGCCCAGTCGCTGTCGTCCGTCACTGAACAGACCAACCTGGAAGTCAGCAGCCAGAAGGAAGAAACCGAGCAAGTGGCCACGGCGATGAACCAGATGACTGCCACGGTTCACGATGTAGCCCGCAATGCGGAGGAGGCGGCGCAAGCGGCCCAAACGGCTGATGATAAAGTCGAAAGCGGCCAGCAGGTCGTGCGCCAGAGCATGGTCCGTATCGAGCAACTGGCTGACTCGGCGACCATGGCGAGCACCAGCATCGAAAGCCTGAGCGCCGAGATACAAAACATCGGCACCGTGCTGAGCGTGATCAAGAGTGTCGCCGAGCAAACCAATCTGTTGGCGCTCAACGCAGCTATC
This sequence comes from Pseudomonas sp. E102, assembly GCF_052660185.1. Classification (NCBI taxonomy): domain Bacteria; kingdom Pseudomonadati; phylum Pseudomonadota; class Gammaproteobacteria; order Pseudomonadales; family Pseudomonadaceae; genus Pseudomonas; species Pseudomonas sp. E102. Next base: position 3,266,483 of record NZ_CP084025.1, on the reverse strand, counting down.
GAGGCGGCGCGGGCTGGCGAACAGGGCAGGGGGTTCGCGGTGGTGGCCGATGAAGTGCGGGCCCTGGCCAGGCGCACGCAACAGTCCACCGAGGAAATCGAGCGCCTGGTCAGCGCGCTACGCTCTGCCGCTCAAGCGTCCGTACAGCAAATCCAGAGCAGTGGCGAGCTGGTAAAAATGGCGGTCAGCGATGCATTGCAGACCGAAAGCGCGCTAGGCAGCATCGCGGCGGCGGTGTCGTTGATCCAGCAAATGAACCAGCAGATCGCAGCGGCCGCCGAACAACAAAGCTCCGTGGCCGAAGAAATCAACCGCAGCGTCACCAGCATCCGCGCCAGCGCCGATCAATCATCCGTGGCCATGCAGGGTAATGCTGCCTCCAGCGTTGAACTGGCGCAGTTGGGCGTTGAGTTGAAAGGAATGGTGGGGCATTTCAAGTTGTGAGTTGGGGAGCTGTTGCTGCCACTATCGCCAGCAAGCTGGCCCCCACGTGGGATGTCCGGTGAACACAAGGTTCATGTCGCCGCAAATCCTGTAGGAGCGGGCTTGTCCGCGAAGAGGCCAGCACGTTCCAACCTTCTCACCCCATCCCGCTCCGCACCCCAACCTCAGTCGTAGACCTTCTTTTTCTTCCACTCGTCGTTCGCTTCGTCTTCCTTCAACCCCTCGGTCAACTGGTTCACCTCACCCTCCACAGGCTGAGTGCTCGCCAGGACCTGGGCATTGGCCCGAGCCAGAAGCTTTTCCAGATAAGCCAGCTGTTCAGCATAGACCTGCGGTTCCTGCTGCTTGCGCAAATACTGGACACCACGCTCGAACGCCAGGCGAGCCTGCCCGGGCTGTTCCTGCTGCAGCGCCTGCTGGCCGAGGTTGTTGAAGAATTCGATGTGCAGCAGCACCAGAATGTGCCGGACCTCGCGAACCCAGCGCTTGGCCTCGTTGGGCGGCAGGAAACCGTCCTGGGCCGCGCGGGTGATCTGGCCGTGCAAGGCCTCGAGCAGGAACCGAACGTCCTTGGCCTTCGCTTCGGTCTGGATCGGCGCCGGCGGGTTGTTGACCGGAATCGATTCACCCTGGGCGGCCAGTGCAGTCAGTTCGTCCAGGCGTGCCTTGACCTGAGCGTTGGACTTGTCGAGATTCAGCAGGCGCTGGCAGACGTTCAGCTCAAGACGCGTGATCAGCAGCTTCAGGGCAGGGGTCATCAACTGGCCGGGGAAGGTTTCGGTGAGCTCGCCACAACGACGCAGGCGGTCGTTGAGCTCGACCTTGGTGCGGGCCTTTTCCAGCTTGTTGTTTTCCACCACATGGTTCATGTAGCCAATGGCGATCAACAGTGCGATCCCGGCTACGACGAGCAGGGTGATCATGAGTGGTGTCACCGGTAAGACCTCTTTAATGGGGAACGCATGTCATGAGTGTAGTGGCTTGGCTTTTAAGCGCATAGGCCCGAGCGACGCGATTAGACGGGCGTCGTGCTGTTTATAGGGCTTACAGCGGAGTAGATGCACATTGCCACTATTTGCCTGGTGCGACTATAGCGCCTTGGCGGGTGACAGAATATAGGCGTCAGAGACCGGGCGGACAAAATTCACGAAGCCGCTTCAAAGCGGGGGAAGTCATTGATTTAAATAAATTTATATCTGGGGGTTGACGACCCTCCAATCCATCCATAGAATGCGCGCCACTTACAGCGTAAAGCACCTAGCCAAACGCGATAAGCAGTGAATGTTGTACGTGTGTCCCCTTCGTCTAGTGGCCTAGGACACCGCCCTTTCACGGCGGTAACAGGGGTTCGAGTCCCCTAGGGGACGCCAATGCGGGAATAGCTCAGTTGGTAGAGCACGACCTTGCCAAGGTCGGGGTCGCGAGTTCGAGTCTCGTTTCCCGCTCCAATTTTAAACAGCGTTGCTTTCGGGCGGGGCTGAGTGAAGCCAGAGCCGACATCTTCGGATGCGGATTTGGGCACTGGAATACACACCATGTGTTCCAGTTAGTGTGTCCCCTTCGTCTAGTGGCCTAGGACACCGCCCTTTCACGGCGGTAACAGGGGTTCGAGTCCCCTAGGGGACGCCATTTGCGGGAATAGCTCAGTTGGTAGAGCACGACCTTGCCAAGGTCGGGGTCGCGAGTTCGAGTCTCGTTTCCCGCTCCAAATTCAAGAAAACGCCGCTCATTCGAGCGGCGTTTTTTTATGCGCCTATAAAAAGTCTCCTAGCCCTCCAGGCGGTCGCGAGCCGCGATGACTCAGCGATCGGGCTGGGTTGCGCTGCTCCACAGCAAAGAAAAAGCCCGCAAGGTGTAAGCCGTGCGGGCCTGTTTTTTACTGGCTGCGATCAGTGTTTGCTGTCCTGGTCCGACATCGCCAGCAATTGTTTTTCCTGGTTCCAATCGAAGGGCTCGTCGTTCTGCTCAGCTTCGAACCGACGTTCCTCCAAGGCCTGGTACAGGTTGATTTCTTCGTCGGGCATGTAGTGAAGGCAATCGCCGCCGAAGTACCACAGCAGGTCGCGAGGCACCAAGTGGGCAATCTGCGGATATCGGACGATCACTTGGCACAAGAGGTCCTGGCCCAGGTATTGGCTTTCGATCGGATCGACCGGCAACTGCGCGCGCAAATCATCAAAGCGTTCCAGAAACAGCGCATGGCTTTCTTCGGGCACCTGTTCGGCCTCACCCACGGCGACCAGGATGCTGCGCAAGTGGTCAAGCAAGACGAGGTGATCGGCAACGACGTTGGACACGAGATAAGTCCTCAAGAGCAAAACGGGCGCAGGAGTATAAAGCGCCTGCGCCCGCTTTTACATGCTGGTCGTCCGGATCAACGGACTTTGTCCTCAGTGAGCGTCAGCGCTTGCGGGTCGAAGTCGTCCACGTCGATGATCTTGCGGCGTGCCGTTTCAGCGGCTCGCAGGGTCTGCGCTTCAGTTGCATTCAGCACGCCCGCTTCGAGCGCTGCATCGATAAGGGGCTCTCCAGGTGCCGGGTCGAGCTGACCCTGCTTCAGTGCCGAGTGCAACTTCTTGTGCAGTGGATGGGCGGTGGCCAGCAGGTCGGCGGCGTATTGCAGCGCACCGACAGGATCATCCTGTGACTGTGGGCGATAGCAGCCTTGAAGCAACTCCTCCAAAGTCGGATCGCCCTTGGCGCGACCGATAACCGCTGCCACCTCGGCATCGAGCCGGTCGCTCGGACCTTTATGACGCCGGCCGAAAGGAAACACCACCACACGCAACAGGCAGCCCAGCAGCCGGCTTGGGAAGTTGGCCAGCAGCTCGTCCAACGCCCGCTCCGACTGACCCAGGCTTTCTTCCATGGCCCACTGGAACAGTGGCGCCATATGGTCCGGCGAATCGAGATCGTGGTAGCGCTTGAGTGCAGCCGAGGCCAGGTAAAGGTTGCTCAACACATCACCCAATCGGGCAGACAAGCGCTCGCGGCGCTTGAGCTCACCACCCAGCAACATCATGCTCAGGTCCGCCAGCAAGGCAAATGCCGCCGCTTGCCGGTCGAGGGCGCGGAAATAGCCTTGGCTCAAGGCGTTGCCTGGCACGTTATCGAAATGCCCCAGGCCGAGATTCAGCACCAAGGTACTGGCGGCATTGCTGACCGCGAAACCGATGTGCTTGAGCAGCAGTGCGTCGAATTCGAGCAATGCCTGGTCTTTGTCCTCGCGGGTGGCCAGGGCCATTTCCTTGAGCACGAACGGATGGCAGCGGATGGCACCCTGGCCGAAGATCATCAGGTTGCGCGACAGGATATTCGCGCCTTCGACCGTGATGAAAATCGGCGCGCCTTGCCAACTGCGTCCCAGGTAGTTGTTAGGACCCATGATGATGCCTTTGCCGCCGTGAACGTCCATGGCATGGCTGATGCATTCGCGGCCACGTTCGGTCAGGTGGTACTTGAGGATCGCCGACAGCACCGAAGGTTTTTCGCCGAGGTCCACCGCGTTGGCCGTCAGCATGCGCGCGGCGTCCATCAGCCAGGCATTGCCACCGATGCGCGCCATGGCTTCCTGGATGCCTTCGAAGGCCGACAACGGCACGTTGAATTGTTCACGCACCTGGGTGTACTGGCCGGTGACCAGGCTGGTGAACTTCGCCGCGCCGGTACCGACCGCGGGCAATGAAATCGAGCGCCCGACCGACAGGCAGTTCATCAGCATCATCCAGCCCTTGCCGAGCATGGCCTGGCCGCCGATCAGAAAGTCCAGCGGGATGAAGACATCCTTGCCCCAGTTCGGCCCGTTCATGAAGGCGGCGCCGAGGGGCAGATGGCGACGGCCGATCTGAACGCCGGGCGTGTCGGTGGGGATCAGCGCCAGGCTGATTCCCAGGTCTTCTTCGTCGCCCAGCAAGCGGTCCGGGTCATAGGCCTTGAAGGCCAGGCCGAGGAGGGTGGCGACCGGGCCTAGGGTGATGTAGCGCTTTTCCCAGTTCAGGCGCAGGCCAAGGGTTTCCTCGCCTTGCCACTCGCCTTTGCAGATGATCCCGGTGTCGGGCATCGCCCCGGCGTCGGACCCGGCCAGTGGGCCGGTCAGCGCGAAGCAGGGGATGTCGTCGCCACGGGCCAGTCGCGGCAGGTAATGGTTGCGTTGTTCGTCGGTGCCGTAATGCAGCAACAGTTCCGCGGGGCCGAGGGAATTGGGGACCATGACGGTGGAAGCCAGGTCGCCGCTGCGGGTGGCGAGCTTCATTGCCACCTGGGAGTGGGCATAGGCGGAGAACCCCTTGCCACCGTATTCCTTGGGAATGATCAGGGCGAAAAAACCATGCTCCTTGATGTGTGCCCACGCTTCGGGCGGCAGGTCCATCGCCTGGCCGATCTGCCAGTCGCTGACCATCGCACAAAGCGCTTCGGTAGGGCCGTCGAGGAACGCCTGCTCCTCGTCGGTCAGACGAACCTTGGGGTAAGCCAGCAGCGTGTCCCAGTCTGGCCGTCCACTGAAAAGCTCGCCATCCCACCATACCGTGCCAGCGTCGATGGCGTCGCGCTCGGTCTGGGACATGGGCGGCAGGGTTTTCTGGAACCAGTCGAACATCGGCGCGCTGAAGTATTTGCGGCGCAGGTCCGGTAGCAGCAGCGGTGCCGCGATGGCGGCGAGCACCAGCCAGAGAACGAGCATCAGCCAGCCGGGTGCATGGCTGGCGATGCCCATCACCAGCAGGTAGACGGCGACGATGCCTAGCGCCGGTAGCGGGGCGGTGCGACGATGCGCCAGCCAGGCTACCCCGACGACCAGAACCAGTATCCACAACAACAGCATAAGTGATCCTCCGTGAACCAAGGCAAAACCGACCTTCAGAGCTTAGACGGCCCCTGCAAAACCGGCAGTCGGCGCGATGTGATTGATTTCGTGGGAAACCCTCGACGTATCGCGCCAGTCTGGTTGGCAACAACCGTGGGAAATCGTTCGTTGCCAGCGTGAGAAAACGCCATTGTTTGGCACAAATGCCGTGTCGGCCCCGGATGGGTCGACAGCGCGGGTCGGCTCCGTGGCGGGTAATGATTTGAGCCGTTCCTCATCCGGCGTATGCTGCTGCGGCATTTATCCTTTGAGGAAGCCGAGATGCTGAAGATTTGGGGCCGGAAGAACTCATCGAATGTTCGAAAGGCGTTGTGGTGTGCCGAGGAACTGGGACTGGCCTACGAGGCCATCGATGCCGGCGGGGCCTTCGGTGTGGTGGATACGCCGCAGTACCGCGCCAAGAACCCCAACGGTCGGGTTCCGATGCTGGAAGACGAAGGCTTCGTGCTCTGGGAGTCGAATACCATCGTTCGCTACCTGGCCGCTCGTCATGCATCGGGTTCGGCTTGGTACCCCGACGATGTCCAGGCCCGGGCCAAGGCAGAGAAGTGGATGGACTGGACCACGTCCAGCTTCGCGGCCCCGTTTCGCACGGTATTCTGGGGCGTCCTGCGCACCCCGCCCGAGCAGCAGGACTGGGTTGCCATCAAGGCGGCGATCAAGGAGTGCGACGACCTGCTGGCGATGGTCGACCAGGCCCTGGCCGAACAGCCTTACCTTGGCGGTGATGAAATCGGCATGGGCGACATTCCCCTCGGCAGTTTCATTTATGCCTGGTTCGAGATGCCCATCGAGCGCGCCGCGCTGCCGAACCTCCAAGCCTGGTATGCACGGCTCAGGCAGCGTCCGGCCTATCAGAAAGCTGTCATGACCGCGTTGACTTAATAGTTACTATCGACACACTTCACTGTACTTGTGCGGCGACGCCACGCACCATTGCCTTCGTGCGCCATGGTTGCATTGCTCGCCGTGCGCCCTTATCTAGTGTTCTTCTTCCCCCTTCTTGGTGCGTAATCCGATATGAGTTCCGCTCTGTCCATACGGCAGTTAACCAAAACCTACGGCAACGGTTTCCAGGCCCTGAGTGGTATCGATCTGGACGTCGCCGAAGGTGATTTCTTCGCCTTGCTTGGCCCGAACGGGGCAGGCAAATCCACGACCATCGGCATTCTTTCCACTCTGGTGAACAAGACCGGCGGCACGGTCAATGTCTTCGGCCACGATCTGGACCGCGCGCCCGCCGCGCTCAAGCGCTGCATCGGCGTGGTGCCTCAGGAATTCAATTTCAACCAGTTCGAAAAGACCTTCGACATCGTCGTGACCCAGGCCGGCTACTACGGCATCCCGCCGAAGATTGCCAACGAGCGCGCCGAACAGTACCTGACCCAACTGGGCTTGTGGGACAAGCGCGACGTGCCGTCCCGTTCGTTGTCCGGTGGCATGAAGCGACGTTTGATGATTGCGCGCGCGCTGGTGCATGAACCGCGCCTGCTGATCCTCGATGAACCGACCGCGGGGGTGGACATCGAGCTGCGCCGTTCGATGTGGACCTTCCTGACCGAGCTGAACCAGAAAGGCATCACCATTATCCTCACGACGCATTATCTGGAAGAAGCCGAGCAGCTGTGCCGCAATATCGGCATCATCGACCACGGCACTATCGTCGAGAACACCAGCATGCGGCAGTTGCTGAGCCAATTGCACGTGGAAACCTTCCTGCTGGATCTCAAGCATGATTTGAGCGTCACCCCTCAGCTCGTAGGCTATCCGGCCCGGCTGCTGGACGGCCACACCCTGGAAGTCCAGGTCGACAAATCCGTCGGCATTACCGGGCTGTTCACCCAGCTGGCCCTGCAAAACATCGAAGTGCTGAGCCTGCGCAACAAGACCAATCGCCTTGAGGAGTTGTTCGTGTCCCTGGTGGAAAAAAACCTGGCGAAGGTGGCGGTATGAGTTCGGAACTGCGCCCCAACCTGATCGCCCTCAATACGATCGTTTATCGCGAAGTCCGACGCTTCATGCGGATCTGGCCGCAGACCTTGCTGCCCCCGGCCATCACGATGGTTTTGTACTTTGTGATCTTCGGTAACCTGATCGGCCGGCAGATCGGCGACATGGGCGGCTTTACGTACATGGACTACATCGTGCCGGGGCTGATCATGATGTCGGTGATCACCAACTCCTACGGCAACGTTGTGTCGAGTTTCTTCGGCAGCAAATTCCAGCGTTCGATCGAAGAATTGATGGTCTCACCGGTTTCGCCCCATACGATCCTGATCGGGTTTGCCTTGGGCGGTGTGTTGCGAGGATTGGCGGTGGGCCTGATCGTGACCCTGCTGTCGCTGTTCTTCACCGACCTGCAGGTGCATCACCTGGGCGTGACGATCCTGGTAGTGGTGCTGACGGCTACGATCTTTTCGCTGCTGGGTTTCATCAATGCCGTGTTTGCGCGCAACTTCGACGACATCTCCATCATCCCGACCTTCGTACTCACGCCGCTGACCTACCTGGGTGGGGTGTTCTATTCGATCTCCTTGCTGCCCCCGTTCTGGCAGACCGTATCGTTGGCCAACCCGGTGTTGCATATGGTCAACGCGTTTCGCTACGGGATCCTTGGGGTGTCGGACATTCGCATCAGTATCGCGATCACCTTCATGCTGGTTGCGACCGTGGTGCTTTACGTGGGGTGCGCGCGGTTGCTGGTGAGTGGGCGGGGAATGCGTACCTGAGATTGTCTTGGGTTCTTCGTTTTTTTGGGGTGCGTGAATACACATACCCCAAAATCATCACATCCGACTCCGCTTGCGCCGCCTCCATTGTCTGGTAACCCACCAGCGCCAGTACGCCATCGTCACGAAGTATGCCAGCGCCCCAAGCACCAACCCAGTCACCACCGAACCCAACAGAAACGGCTGCCACAACGTCGCCAGCTGGTGGGTGATCCACTCCCAGGTCAATTCGTCCGGCAACGTCCGGGCTGGCACATCCATCAGCCAGGCGCCGGTTTGATAAGTGCAGAAGAACACCGCCGGCATGGTGATGGGGTTGGTCAGCCAGACCAGGCTCACGGCAATCGGAATGTTGCCGCGAACCGTGATGGCCAGCGCCGCGGCCAGCAGCATTTGCAGGGGAATGGGCAAGAAAGCGGCGAACAGGCCGACGGCCATCGCCCGGGCGACCGAATGGCGATTGAGGTGCCAAAGGTTGGGGTCGTGCAGCAGCGTACCGAGAAAGCGTAAGGATTTGTGTTCCCGAATGCTCGCTGGGTCAGGCATGTAACGTTTGAATAGGCGCCGGGGCATAAGGCTTCTCGGTCGGATCACAGCAGTCAGGCCGCAAGTATGTCCGGATTCTACGACTGACAGATTCAGACTTTGTGACAATTGATAACGCGCAGGGTGCCATTGAGCGTCTAAGCCTGGAGAGGGAACTCTCAAGGATGGGCTTATGCGCACGGCAATGGTCGCGCTTGCACTGGGGCTGCTGGCCCCGATTTTTCTACCGGCCTTGCCGCCGTCCTGGTTGATTGCAGCCATGACTGTGGCGGCATTGTTGGTGTTGCCGACGCGTACGTACTGGGCAGGCTTGTTCTTCATCGGGCTGGCCTGGGCCTGTTTTTGCGCACAGCTCGCATTGGACGATCGGTTGTCCGTCGCGCTGGAGGGTGAGACTCGCTGGGTCGAGGGGCGGGTCGTCGGTTTGCCGCAACAGGGTGATGGCGTCGTGCGTTTCGAGCTCGCCGATGCGCATTCCCGGCGTACGCGTTTGCCGGCGTCGATGCGCCTGGCCTGGTATGGCGGGCCGCTGGTCAGTAGTGGAGAGACGTGGCGCCTGGCGGTGAAACTCAAGCGACCCGCGGGGTTGCTCAATCCCCATGGCTTCGACTATGAGGCCTGGCTGTTGAGCAGGGGGATCGGTGCGACCGGCACCGTCAAGGATGGTTCGCTGCTACAACCGGCCAAGGGCGCCTGGCGCGATGGGGTGCGCCAGGCACTGGCAAAGGTCGATGCCCAGGGCCGTTCCGGTGCGCTGCTGGCGTTGATCCTCGGCGACGGCGCCGGGTTGAGCCGCGAAGAATGGCGGGTGCTGCAAGACACCGGCACCGTCCATCTGCTGGTGATTTCCGGGCAGCATATTGGCCTGCTTGCCGGCCTGGTCTATCTGCTGGTGGCGGGGGCGGCGCGTTATGGCGTCTGGCCGGCGCGTTTGCCGTGGTTGCCCTGGGCGTGCGCCCTGGCATTTGCCGCGGCCCTGGGGTACGGCCTGCTCGCCGGGTTCGATGTGCCGGTGCGACGGGCCTGCGCAATGATTGGCCTGGTGCTGTTGTGGCGCTTGCGTTTCCGCCAGGCTCAACCCTGGTGGGCCTGGATGGCGGCGTTCGTCGGGGTGCTGGTGCTGGATCCGCTGGCCAGCCTGCGGCCAGGCTTCTGGTTGTCGTTCGCTGCGGTGGCGATATTGATGTTCACTGTTGGCGGTCGCCTGGGGCCGTGGCGCTGGTGGCAGACGTGGACCCGCGCCCAGTGGTTCATTGCCCTGGGGCTGTGCCCGCTGTTATTGATCCTGGGACTGCCGGTCAGCCTCAGCGGTCCTTTGATCAACCTGCTGGCGGTGCCCTGGATCAGCCTGTTGGTGTTGCCCTCGGCACTGCTTGGCACGGCGTTGCTGCCGATCCCCTTCGTCGGTGAAAGCCTGCTCTGGATCGCCGGCGGGCTGCTCGATCTGCTGTTCAATGGGCTCGGCTTGGCTGCCGGGCAGGTGCCGGCCTGGGTGCCTCTCGCCATACCGCTGTGGGCGTGGTGCATTGCAGCGACCGGTGCTCTGCTGTTGTTGCTGCCCGAGGGCGTGCCCCTACGCCTCCTCGGATGGCCGATGTTGTTGCTGATGGTTTTTCCTCCCAGGGACGAAGTGCCTCCGGGCCAAGCGGAAGTCTGGCAATTGGACGTCGGCCAGGGGTTGGCGATCCTGGTGCGCACCCATCGGCATACCTTGCTCTACGACGCAGGGCCGCGCTTTGGCGAGGCGGATTCAGGCGAGCGCGTGGTCGTGCCGACCTTGCACAAGCTTGGTGTGGAAAAGATCGACCTTCTGTTGCTTAGCCACGCCGATGCCGATCACGCCGGCGGAGCCCAGGCCGTGCGCAACCGATTGCCAACGACTCGGATCATCAGCGGTGATCCGCAAGCGCTGCCCGGGGATTTGCAGGCGGGTTCATGCGATAGCGGCGAGAGCTGGGCATGGGACGGGGTCAGGTTCGAGCTCTGGCGCTGGGATTCAGCTGTCGAAAGCAATCAGAAATCCTGTGTCTTAGTGGTCATGGCGGGCGAGGAGCGACTGCTGTTGACCGGCGACATCGATACCCACGCCGAGCGCGCCTTGCTCGAAGGTCCCTTGGCGGGACCGATCCAATGGCTGGCGGCACCGCACCATGGCAGCCGCAGCTCATCGTCGATGGCGCTGCTGGCGCGGCTCAAACCTCATTCGGTGTTGATATCCAGGGGGCGGAGCAACGCGTTCGGCCATCCGCACCCCTGGGTGATCGAGCGATACAGGAGGTTGGGCCTGTCGATTTTCGACAGCGCCGAGCAGGGCGCCATTCGTCTGCAACTGGGCGCCTTCGCGCCGGCGCGCACCCAGGCAGGTGTTCGGCGTTACTGGCGTGACCGGCTGGCCGCGGGGGCTTGGACAGAACATTGACCCAGCTCGTCAGTCATGGTCGTGTTGTCGGCGGCACGGGTCTGCACCGCGCGTCTGTATGATAAAGTGGCGCACTTTTTCGAGGGGGCAGTCACTGTGTGGGAATTGGTCAAATCCGGCGGCTGGATGATGTTGCCGATCATTCTGAGTTCCATCGCGGCATTGGGAATCGTTGCCGAACGCCTGTGGACCCTGCGGGTCAGCCGCGTGACCCCGGAGCATCTGCTCGGGCAGGTCTGGGTCTGGATCAAGGACAAGCAGCTGAACAAGGACAAGCTCAAGGAGTTGCGTGCCAGTTCGCCGCTGGGCGAAATCCTTGCGGCGGGCCTGGCGAACTCCAAGCATGGCCGCGAGATCATGAAGGAGTGCATCGAAGAGGCGGCTGCCCGGGTCATCCATGAGCTGGAGCGCTACCTCAATGCCTTGGGAACCATTGCCGCCATGGCCCCGTTGCTGGGATTGCTGGGCACGGTGCTGGGCATGATCGATATTTTCAGTGCGTTTACCGGGACCGGCATGACCACCAATGCATCGGTGCTGGCCGGTGGCATTTCCAAGGCGTTGATCACCACCGCAGCCGGTTTGATGGTGGGAATCCCCTCGGTATTCTTCCATCGTTTTCTGCAACGTCGCGTCGATGAGTTGGTGGTGGGCATGGAGCAGGAAGCCATTAAGTTGGTCGAGGTGGTGCAGGGCGACCGCGATGTGGACCTAGCCGGGGGCAAGAAGTGAAATTCCGCCGCAAACCACGGGAAAACATCGAGATCAATCTCGCGTCGCTGATCGACGTGGTATTCATCCTGCTGCTGTTTTTCGTCGTGACCACCACGTTTACCCGGGAGACCCAGCTCAAGGTCGAATTGCCGCAGGCCGTCAGTGGCTCGCCGGCCGAAGACCAGCAACTGAAGAACCTGGAGGTCACCATCAGCGCCGAAGGGACGTTCTCGGTCAACAACAATCTGTTGCCCAAAAGTGACCTGGCGAGCCTGATCGAGGCCCTGCAGAGGGAGTCCGGCGGCGATACCAGCCTGCCACTCTCCATCAGCGCCGACGGCAAGACGCCTCATCAATCGGTCATCACCGCCATGGACGCCGCCGGCAAGCTCGGCTTCAGCCATCTGCGCATGACCACCGTCGAGGCGGCGCCCGCACCCTGATGGCCATGTCCGATCGATTGCTTGCCGCCTGGTATGAAGGGCATCCCGCCCTCGCGCTACTGCGGCCACTTGAATGGCTGTACCGACGCGTCGTGGTCGGCAAACGCGAGCGTTTCCTGGCAGGCGAGGGTGAGGTTTACCAGCCGCCCGTGCCGCTGATCGTGGTTGGTAATATCACCGTTGGCGGCACTGGCAAGACGCCGCTGATTCTGTGGATGATCGAACATTGCCGGCGCAGTGGCCTGCGGGTCGGCGTAGTCAGCCGGGGCTACGGCGCCAAGCCGCCGCAATTGCCCTGGCGGGTCGCGGCGGACCAGGGCGCCGACATCGCGGGCGACGAGCCGCTGCTGATCGTCCAGCGCACCGGCGTGCCATTGATGATCGATCCCGATCGCAGCCGCGCTGTCCGGGCTTTGTTGGAAAGCGAGCCGCTGGATCTGATCCTGTCCGACGATGGCATGCAGCATTATCGCCTGGCGCGGGACCTTGAACTGGTATTGATCGACAATGCCCGGGGCCTGGGCAACCGGCGTTGCCTGCCTGCCGGTCCGCTGCGCGAGCCGGTCGAGCGCCTGCAATCGGTCGACGCCGTACTGTTCAACGGCGCCAGCGCTGATCGCGAGGACGGCTTCGCCTTCCAGCTCCAACCCACCCTGCTGGTCAACCTGGCCAGCGGCGAACGGCGCTCCCTCGATCATTTTCCACCCGGCCAGGCCCTGCACGCCGTGGCCGGCATCGGCAATCCGCAGCGTTTCTTCACGACCCTTGAAACGCTACACTGGCGGCCAATACCGCACGGGTTTGCCGATCATGCCGAATACAGTGCCCAGGCGTTGAATTTTACGCCGTCCCTGCCGGTGGTCATGACGGAAAAGGACGCGGTCAAGTGCCGTGCCTTCGCCGCGCCCGACTGGTGGTACCTGGCGGTGGACGCAGCACCTTCGCCGGCCTTCGCGGCCTGGTTCGATACGCAGCTGATGCGCCTGTTGCCGGATCGGCTCTTGCCTTAAACGTTTTTCCAGGGGATTTTTCATGGACACCAAACTGCTCGATATCCTGGCTTGCCCGGTCTGCAAAGGCCCGCTCAAGCTCAGCGCCGACAAGACCGAGCTGATCAGCAAGGGCGCCGGCCTGGCCTATCCGATTCGCGACGGCATCCCGGTGATGCTCGAGAGCGAAGCCCGCACCCTGACCACCGATGAGCGCCTGGATAAATGACCACAGCCTTTACCGTCGTCATTCCGTCGCGCTTCGCCTCGACGCGCCTGCCTGGCAAGCCGTTGTTGTTGATCGCCGGCAAGCCGATGATCCAGCATGTCTGGGAACAGGCCAGCAAGAGCAGCGCCCAACGCGTAGTGGTCGCGACGGACGATGCGCGCATCGTTGAGGCGTGCGAGGGCTTTGGCGCCGAGGTGGTGATGACGCGCGAGGACCACAACTCTGGTACTGATCGCCTGGCGGAAGTGGCCGCGAAGCTCGGGCTGGCGCCCGATGCCATCGTCGTCAACGTGCAGGGCGACGAGCCATTGATACCGCCAAGTGTCATCGACCAGGTGGCCGCGAACCTGGCGGCCCATCCCGAGGCGCGCATGGCCACCCTGGCCGAGCCGATCGAGGACGTGCCGACGCTGTTCAACCCCAATGTGGTCAAGGTGGTCAGCGACCTCAACGGCCTCGCGCTCACGTTCAGTCGCGCCACCTTGCCCTGGGCCCGGGAGGCCTTCGCGCAGAGCCGCGACGTGCTGCCCGACGGTGTGCCGTACCGCCGCCATATCGGCATCTATGCCTACCGCGCCGGTTTCCTCCAGGACTTCGTCGCGTGGGGGCCGTGCTGGCTGGAAAATACTGAGGCCCTGGAGCAACTGCGCGCATTGTGGCATGGCGTGCGGATCCACGTCGCCGATGCCTTGATCGCGCCTCCGACCGGGGTGGATACCCCCGAAGACCTTGAGCGCGTTCGTCGCCTGCTGGAGGCTTGATGCGGGTTCTGTTCGTCTGTCTTGGCAATATCTGCCGGTCGCCCACAGCCGAAGGTATCTTGCGCCACAAATTGCGCGAAGCCGGGCTGCAAGAGCAGGTGGAAGTCGCTTCCGCCGGCACCGGCGACTGGCATGTCGGTAAAGCGCCGGACAAACGCAGCATGGCCGCGGCCCTGCGTCGCGGCTACGATTTATCGGCCCAGCGAGCCCGGCAGGTGACCCGCGCCGATTTCGCCACCTATGACCTGATCCTGGCGATGGACAGCAGCAACCTGCGCAACCTCAAGGTCTTGCAACCGGCCAATGCCCGAGCAGAGCTGGACCTTTTCCTGCGTCGCTACGAAGCCGAACTCGATGAAGTGCCTGACCCTTACTACGACGGTGAGCAAGGTTTCGAGCAGGTGCTGGATCTGATCGAGCGCGCCACGGATCGTCTGGTGATCGAATTGAAGGGGCGGTTATGACCTTGCAAGTCCAGACGGGCGTCAGCCTCAAGCCGTACAACAGCTTCGGCGTGGATGTCGGCGCCCGGCTGTTCGCCGAAGCCCACAGCGATACGGATGTTCGGGAAGCCTTGGCCTATGCCGCCGGCCACGACGTGCCGCTGCTGGTCATTGGCGGCGGCAGCAACCTGTTGCTGACCGGCGACATCAACGCGCTCGTGTTACGCATGGCCAGCCGGGGGATTCGCTTGCTCGTCGATGACGGCGAGCGGGTGGTGATCGAGGCCGAGGCCGGGGAGCCGTGGCATCCGTTTGTCCAGCACACGCTGGCGCAAGGTTGGTCGGGCCTGGAGAACCTCAGCCTGATTCCCGGTACGGTGGGGGCGGCGCCGATGCAGAACATCGGTGCCTACGGTGTGGAAATAAAGGATGTTTTCGCCGGCCTCACCGCGTTGGATCGCTACACCGGCGAGCTGCGCGATTTCACCGTCGACGAATGCGCCTTCGCCTACCGCGACAGCCTGTTCAAGCAGCAGCCGGACCGCTGGTTGATCCTGCGGGTGCGCTTTGCCCTCAGCCGTATCGCGCATTTGCACCTGGAATACGGCCCGGTGCGCCAGCGCTTGACCGAACAAGGCATCGACCAGGCGACGCCTGCCGATGTCAGCCGGGCGATCTGCAGCATCCGCAGCGAGAAACTCCCAGACCCCGCCGTACTCGGCAACGCCGGGAGTTTTTTCAAGAATCCATTGGTGCCGGCCGCTCACGTGGCGCATCTCAAGGCGCAATACCCCGACCTGGTGGCTTATCCACAGGCTGGTGGGCAGATGAAAATCGCCGCCGGCTGGCTGATCGAGCGGGCCGGTTGGAAAGGGTTCCGCGAAGGCGACGCCGGAGTGCATAAGTTGCAGGCGCTGGTGTTGGTCAACTATGGCAATGCCACGGGGCTGGAGCTGCTGGATCTGGCTCGACGGATTCAGAAAGACATCGCCGAGCGTTTCCAGGTCGAGCTGGAAATGGAACCTAATCGGTATTGATAGCCCTCGCAATCGCGTCAGGAAAAACGCCCTGCACCGCCCGCACAATGTGATTTGTGCAGGATTGTGCAGGGCGTTTTGCGTGTTCCTGGGTTAATTTAACTGGCTGATGATGCGAGCATTCGCGTCCCAAGGCCCGGTGCAGACGCTTGCTTGCGTATGCGCAACGAAGAGCCCGATTAGCCTGAGCCAATCTGCGATACCGAACCGATAACCCAACGGCAGATGGCTCGACCCTCATAACTCGATAACGATGCGGGCGTGCCCATGATTACCCTGAAACTCAATGGAAAAGATCACTCACTGGATGTGACCGAGGACATGCCTCTGCTATGGGCGATCCGAGACGTGGCCGGCTATAACGGCACCAAGTTCGGCTGCGGCATGGGCCTGTGCGGCGCCTGCACCATCCACATCGACGGCGCCCCGGCGCGCAGTTGCATCACGCCGATCGGCTCAGTGAAGGGCCAGAACATCAGCACCATCGACGCGCTTCACGTCGATCCGGTCGGGCAGGTCGTGCAGAAGGCCTGGCTGGATACCGCCGTCGCCCAATGCGGCTATTGCCAGGGAGGGCAAATCATGTCCGCCACCGCGTTGCTCAAGACCAACCCCAACCCCAGCGACGAGCAGATCGAAGAAGCCATGGCTGGCAACATCTGCCGCTGCGGTACGTATAACCGGATCAAGACCGCGATCCGCCAGGCTTCCACTCACTTGAAGGAGGCCAAGGCATGAGCCGCTTGCCCGCTGATTTCGCGCTGAGCAACCTCAGCCGTCGTGGATTTCTCAAGGGCGCCAGCGCCACCGGCGTGCTGGTCCTGGCCGCCACTTGGGGCCTGCCGGATGCCTTTGCCGAAGAGAAGAAGTTCGGCGCCGAGGGAATGCCCCATGGCGCGGTCGATGATCCGAAGGTGTACGTCAGTATCGCCGCCGACGGCAGCGTGACAGTGATCTGCAACCGTTCGGAAATGGGCCAGGGCGTGCGTACCAGCCTGAGCATGGTAGTGGCCGACGAACTGGATGCCGACTGGGCACTCGTCAAGGTCCAGCAGGCGCCGGCGGACGAGGCGCGTTTCGGCAACCAGGACACCGACGGTTCACGCAGCATGCGTCACTGGTACGAGCCGATGCGTCGTTGCGGTGCCGCGGCCCGGACCATGCTCGAACTCGCCGCCGCTGCGCAGTGGAAGGTGCCGGCGCAAGAATGCCGTGCACAGCTGCACAAAGTGGTGCATGAACCTTCAGGGCGCGAGTTGGGTTATGGCGAGCTGGCTGCCGCCGCCAGTGCCTTGCCGGTACCGGCTCGCGACAGCCTACGCCTCAAGCAGCCCTCGGAGTTCCGCTACATCGGCAAGCAAGCGAGCCGCGCCATCGATGGCGCAGACATCGTCAACGGTCGTGCGGTCTTTGGCGCCGATGTGCATTTCGACGGAATGCTCTACGCCGTCGTGGCCCGTCCGCCGGTCTATGGCGGCAAGGTCAAGTCCGTGGATAGCAGCGCAGCGCTGAAAGTACCTGGTGTGGTCAAAGTGCTGCAGATCGAAGGGCGCCCGTTGCCTTCCGAGTTCCAACCCCTGGGCGGCGTCGCCGTGGTGGCGAAGAACACTTGGGCGGCGATCAAGGGCCGCGATGCACTGAAGATCCAGTGGGACGATGGCCCGAACGCTGGTTATGACTCCATTGCCTACCGCGGGGAACTGGAAGCGGCCGCCCTCAAGCCCGGAAAAGTCCTGCGCAGCACCGGCGATCTCGACGGTGCGCTGACCCAGGCTGATTCAACTCTTGACGCGTCGTATTACCTGCCGCACCTGTCCCAGTCGCCCATGGAACCGATGGTGGCCGTCGCCCGGTTCAAGGACGGTCAATGCGAGGCCTGGGCACCCAGCCAGGCACCGCAGGTGACCCGTGAACGCGTAGCCGAGCGCCTGGGCATTCCTTTCGAAAAGGTCACGGTGAACATCACGCTGCTGGGCGGCGGTTTCGGACGCAAGTCGAAACCCGACTTCGTCGTCGAAGCGGCTGTCCTCGCCAAGGAATTTCCCGGCCAGGCCGTACGGGTGCAATGGACCCGCGAGGACGATATCCATCACTCGTATTTCCATACGGTATCGGCTGAATACCTGAAGGCCGGCCTGGACAAGAACGGCATGCCCTCCGCTTGGTTGCACCGCACCGTGGCCCCGACCATCACCGCGCTGTTCGCGCCCGGCATGACCCATGAAGCACCATTCGAAGTGGGCATGGGCGTGACGAACATGGCCTACGCCATTCCCAACATGCGCCTGGAAAACCCCGAGGCGGTGGCCCACACCCGGGTTGGCTGGTATCGCTCGGTCTCGAACATTCCCCATGGCTTCGCGATCCAGAGTTTCATTGACGAACTGGCCCACAAGGCCGGCCAGGATCCGCTGAAATACCACCTCAAGTTGCTGGGCCCGGACCGCAAGATCGATCCGAATTCCTTGAACGACGGTTGGAACTACGGCGAATCCCCCGAGCGTTATCCCATCGACACGGCGCGGATCCGTACCGTGCTGGAAACCGCCGCGAAGGCCGCCGGTTGGGGACGTGAGCTACCCAAGGGGCGGGGATTGGGATTGGCGGTGCACTACAGCTTCGTCACTTATGTGGCAGCGGCGATCGAAGTCGAGGTCAAGGACGATGGCACGGTGATCGTGCACAAGGCGGACATCGCCGTGGACTGCGGTCCGCAGATCAACCCTGAGCGCATCCGCTCGCAGTTCGAAGGCGCCTGCGTCATGGGGCTGGGCAATGCGATGGTCGGCGAGATCAGCTTCAAGGATGGCAAGGTGCAGCAGGACAATTTCCATATGTACGAAGTGGCGCGAATGTCCCTGGCGCCCAAGGAAGTGGCGGTGCATCTGATCACTCCGCCGGGCGAGGTGCCGTTGGGCGGTGTTGGCGAACCGGGCGTGCCGCCCATTGCGCCGGCCTTGTGCAACGCGATCTTCGCTGCCACTGGCAAGCGTATCCGCAATCTGCCCGTGCGTTATCAGCTGCAAGGCTGGCAACAGGCCAAAGCCTGATGGACAGC
Source organism: Pseudomonas sp. E102 (assembly GCF_052660185.1). Classification (NCBI taxonomy): domain Bacteria; kingdom Pseudomonadati; phylum Pseudomonadota; class Gammaproteobacteria; order Pseudomonadales; family Pseudomonadaceae; genus Pseudomonas; species Pseudomonas sp. E102. The sequence continues at coordinate 3,247,807 of NZ_CP084025.1, read as the reverse complement.
GTTGACCTGAACGTATTGCGCAGCGTCCTGGAATGGCGCCGCGCTGGGCAGCGGGTAGTGTTGTTCACCGTGGTTCAGACCTGGGGCACCGCGCCCAGACCTCCGGGGGCCATGTTGGCCCTGCGCGAGGACGGCGTGGTGATCGGTTCGGTATCGGGCGGTTGTGTCGAGGATGACCTGATCGCCCGGCTGCACGACGGCCGTATTCCCGAGGACGGTCCGCCGGTGCAACTCATCACCTACGGCGTCACCCGCGAAGAGGCGGCGCGCTTCGGCCTGCCGTGTGGCGGTACGTTGCGCCTGACCGAAGAGCGGGTCGGCGATCCTGCCTGGGTCGCCGAATTGCTTGAGCGATGCGAGGCCCATGAAATCGTCGCCCGGGAGCTGACGATCGCCAGTGGCAATGTGACTCTGGCGCCGGCGAGCAAAACCGACGCCCTGGTGTTCGACGGGCAGCTGCTGCGAGCCATTTATGGCCCACGTTGGCGCTTGCTGCTGATCGGCGCTGGGCAACTGTCCCGTTACGTGGCGGAAATGGCCCGATTGCTGGATTTCGAGGTGCTGATCTGCGATCCGCGCAAGGAGTTTGTCTACGGTTGGGAAGAACAGCATGGCCGCTTCGTTACCGGCATGCCCGACGAAGCGGTACTGGACATCCAGACCGACGAACGCACGGCGATCGTGGCCCTGACCCATGATCCGCGCCTGGACGACATGGCACTGCTCACCGCCCTGGATTCCAAGGCCTTTTACGTCGGCGCCCTGGGCTCGCGGGTCAACAGCCAGAAGCGCCGAGATAACCTGGCTCAGCTAGGCTTGTCCGCAGAGGCGATCGGACGCTTGCATGGACCAATCGGCCTGCACATTGGCAGCCACACGCCGGCGGAGATCGCTTTGTCGCTGTTGGCTGAAATCGTGGCCATCAAAAATGGCGTGGAACTGCGGCAGAAAAAAACGTTGTAGGCCGTGGACGAGGAGGGCGTATGGAAAAGTCGATTGGCGTGATCATCCTGGCGGCGGGATCGGGCAGTCGCTTTCGTCAGGTAGCCGGCGCGGACAAGGATAAGTTGCTGGCCGACTGCACGGGGCGTGACGGCGCCGTCAGATCGGTAATCGAGCATGTGTTGGTCAACCTGCCGGCATCCTTGGAACGGCGCGTTCTGGTGGTGAACAACGACCGGCCGCAAGCCATTCGCATGGCCCAGGCCTATGGCTGCGATATTGTGGAACTGAACTCCCCCGGCCTGGGGGATAGCATTGCCGCGGGTGTCCAGGCCTGCCCGGATGCCGATGGCTGGCTGATTATGCTGGGCGATATGCCTTTCATCCCGTCGTCGAGCATCGAGCAAGTGGCCGCGGTAATTAGCGAGGAGGGCATCAGCGTGCCGGTCCTCACCGGTGAGTACGGACACCCGGTGGGATTTGGTCGTGGGTTCGGGCCGAAACTGATGGCACTGACCGGGGATTTTGGTGCCAAGGCGCTGTTTATCGGAGCGCAAGTGCTTGAGGTTCCGGTGGACGACCCTGGCGTAACCTGGGATGTCGATGTGCCAGAGGCGCTGGCCTTCAAATAAACCATCGACGATGGACCATGACTGGTGTCGGCTGCACATCCCGTGTGAGAGCTTTAGGGGATAGAAATCCTGCGCCTGGCCCGAATCCCCTGTGGGAGCGAGCCTGCTCGCGATAGCGGTCTGGCATTCACCCTGGTTGCAAGCTGAGCCGGCGCCATCGCGAGCAAGCTCGCTCCCACATTGGATCTTCAGTGGGTATAAATCCTGAAGCCGGCCCGAATCCCCTGTGGGAGCGAGCCTGCTCGCGATAGCGGTCTGGCATTCACCCTGGTTGCAAGCTGAGCCGGCGCCATCGCGAGCAAGCTCGCTCCCACATTGGATCTTCAGTGGGTATAAATCCTGAAGCCGGCCCGAATCCCCTGTGGAAGCGAGCCTGCTCGCGATAGCCGTCTGGCATCCACCATGGATGCAAGCTGAGCCGGCGCCATCGCGAGCAAGCTCGCTCCCACATTGGATCTTCAGTGGATATAAATCCTAAAGCCGGCCCGAATCCCCTGTGGGAGCGAGCTTGCTCGCGATAGCGGTCTAGCATTCCCCACGGGTGCAAGCTGAGCCGGCGCCATCGCGAGCAGGCTCGCTCCCACATTGGATCTTCAGTGGATATAAATCCTGAGGCCGGCCCGAATCCCCTGTGGGAGCGAGCCTGCTCGCGATAGCGGTCTGGCATTCACCATGGTTGCAAGCTGAGCTGGCGCCATCGCGAGCAGGCTCGCTCCCGCATTGGATCTTCAGTGGATATAAATCCTGTGCCTGGCTCGAATCCCCTGTGGGAGCGAGCCTGCTCGCGATAGCGGTCTTGCATTCACCATGGTTGCAAGCTGAGCCGGCGCCATCGCGAGCAGGCTCGCTCCCACATTGGATCTTCAGTGGATATAAATCCTGAGGCCGGCCCGAATCCCCTGTGGGAGCGAGCTTGCTCGCGATAGCGGTCTAGCATTCCCCACGGGTGCAAGCTGAGCCGGCGCCATCGCGAGCAGGCTCGCTCCCACATTGGATCTTCAGTGGATATAAATCCTGAGGCCGGCCCGAATCCCCTGTGGGAGCGAGCTTGCTCGCGATAGCGGTCTAGCATTCCCCACGGGTGCAAGCTGAGCCGGCGCCATCGCGAGCAGGCTCGCTCCCGCATTGGATCTTCAGTGGATATAAATCCTGAAGCCGGCCCGAATCCCCTGTGGGAGCGAGCCTGCTCGCGATAGCGGTCTCGCATTCACCCTGGTTGCAAGCTGAGCCGGCGCCATCGCGAGCAGGCTCGCTCCCACATTGGATCTTCAGTGGATATAAATCCTGAAGCCGGCCCGAATCCCCTGTGGGAGCGAGCCTGCTCACGATAGCGGTCTGGCATTCACCCTGGTTGCAAGCTGAGCCGGCGCCATCGCGAGCAAGGATGTGTTTGTATATCTGCGTGCATGAAAAAGCCCCGCCTGGCATCACCAGGCGGGGCTTTTTTACTGGGCGGTGGGATTAAGCGTGAGGTTTAGGCTCGTGCTCTTTTTCCAGCGCTTCAGTGTGACGCGGTGCGACTTCTTCAGCGGTGTGCTGAGGTTCGTCAAACGTCGGAGCCGGTTCAACCGGGGTTTCGGCGACCGGGGCAGGAGCTGCCTCGGCGACTTCTTCCACGGCCGGAGCGGGCTCGGCAGCAGGGGCTTGGGCGGCGGCAGCGGCAGCTTGTTCGGCTTCCTTCTGCAGACGCTCGGCTTCACGCTTGCGGCGACGCACTTCGCGCGGATCGTTTGGAGCGCGACCGTTCGGAGTCAAGGCGCTGACAGGGGCAGGCTCTTCAACCGGGGCAGGTGCTTCGACAACCACGGGCGCTTCGACCACTGGAGCAGGTTCGACCACTTCTGGCTCGGCCGCTTTCACGGGCTCTGGCGTCGGCTCAGGCTCGACAACGGCGGCCGTTGCGGCTGGCTCCGCGGTCCAGTTGAACGCAGTCTGCTCTTCGCGGGCAGGCTCTGGCGCCTTTTCCTCGATCGGTGCTTCGACAACCGGCTCGGCAGCAACAACGGGTGCTTCGACGATCGGCGCAGGCTCGGCGGCGACTTCAACTTCAGGCTGGGCTTCGGATGCCGGTGCGAGTTCCACTTCAGGTGAAGCGGTAGCTTCCACCGGGGCAGAGGATTCGACCACAGGCGCTTCAACCGGCGCGTTTTCCACCGCAGCGGTGGCACGTTCAGCCTGCTCGTTTGCCTGGGCTTCGGCCGGGGCGCTGATCGCGCTGCTGGCAACTGCCGCAGTGACCGCCAGGCCAGCGGCCAGGTCAGCAGCGCTTGGCGTTTCGGCGTTCTCGGTGGATTCGGATTCTTCCGAACCTTCGATCACGTTGCCATTGGCGTCGCGCTGACGCTCACGACGGTTGCTGCGACGACGCTGGCCACGGGAGCGGCGGCGTGGACGATCGCCTTCGGCGGTGTCCTGGCCGTCTTCCTGCAACTGCTCTTCGGTGTTCAGCACTTCTTCTTCGCTGGCAGCGGCGGCTGCCTGCTCGGCGCGTGGCTGGCGTTCCTCGCGTGGAGGACGCGGTGCGCGCTCTTCACGAGGCTGGCGAGCCGGACGCTCTTCAGCGACGGCGGCGGCAACGGCCGGGGTCGCATCCAATGGCTCTCGCAGTTCGCGAACGCGTTCTTCACGCTCGCCGCGAGGCTTGCGGTCTTCACGCGGCGCACGCGGTTGGCGTTCTTCACGCGGCGGACGCGGTGCGCGCTCTTCGCGGGCTACGGCCGGCGCTTCCTCACGGGCTTCGCGAGGTTGGCGCTCTTCACGCGGCTCACGTGGCGCACGCTCTTCACGCGGGGCACGTTCTTCGCGCGGCTTGCGCTCTTCGTCGCGACGACCGTTGCGGTTGCGGGTCTGCTGGCGACCGTTGCGGCGTTCTTCGTTGCGGGCCGGACGCTCGGAAGCGGCGGGCTTGGCGACGACGGTTGGGGCAGCCGGCTCTTCCTTGGTGGCGAACAGGCTGACCAGCGACTTCACCAGGCCTTTGAACAGGCTCGGTTCCGGGGCGGCGGCCGGGGCGGCAACCGGAGCGGTCACTTCGGTCGGAACCGGAGCGTTGGCGCGGGCCGGAGCGGTCTTGACCGCTGCCTCCTGGCGAACCAGGGTGCGAGTGGCGGCGGCCGGCTGGATGTCTTCCACTTCGGCAGCGGCAGCGGCGATTTCGTAGCTGGACTGGTTGGTGTGGGCTTCCGGGCTGTCATCACGCAGGCGCTGCACTTCGAAGTGCGGCGTCTCGAGATGATCGTTCGGCAGGATCACGATGCGGGCGCGGGTGCGCAGTTCGATCTTGGTGATCGAGTTGCGTTTTTCGTTGAGCAGGAACGCAGCGACCGGGATCGGCACCTGGGCGCGAACTTCGGCGGTGCGGTCCTTCAGGGCTTCTTCTTCGATCAGGCGCAGGATCGCCAGGGACAGCGATTCAACGTCACGAATGATGCCGGTGCCGCTGCAGCGTGGGCAAACGATGCCGCTGCTTTCGCCCAGGGATGGACGCAGGCGCTGACGGGACATTTCCAGCAGGCCGAAGCGCGAGATACGGCCGACCTGTACGCGGGCGCGATCGGCTTCCAGGCATTCACGGACTTTTTCTTCCACGGCGCGCTGGTTCTTGGCCGGGGTCATGTCGATGAAGTCGATGACGATCAGGCCGCCGATGTCGCGCAGGCGCAACTGACGGGCGATTTCCTCGGCGGCTTCAAGGTTGGTCTGCAGGGCTGTCTCTTCGATGTCGCTGCCTTTGGTGGCGCGCGCCGAGTTGATGTCGATGGACACCAGGGCTTCGGTCGGATCGATGACGATGGAACCGCCGGACGGCAGCTCGACGACGCGCTGGAAGGCGGTCTCGATCTGGCTTTCGATCTGGAAGCGGTTGAACAGCGGAACGCTGTCTTCGTAGAGCTTGATCTTGCTGGCGTACTGCGGCATCACCTGGCGAATGAAGGTCAGGGCTTCGTCCTGGGCTTCGACGCTGTCGATCAATACTTCGCCGATGTCCTGGCGCAGGTAATCGCGGATGGCGCGGATGATCACGTTGCTTTCCTGGTAGATCAGGAACGGCGCGGAGCGATCCAGCGATGCTTCTTTGATGGCGGTCCACAGTTGCAGCAGGTAGTCGAGGTCCCACTGCATTTCTTCGCTGCTGCGGCCCAGGCCGGCAGTGCGCACGATCAGACCCATGTCGGCGGGGGCTACCAGGCCGTTGAGGGCTTCACGCAGTTCGTTGCGCTCTTCGCCCTCGATGCGGCGGGAGATGCCGCCGGCGCGTGGGTTGTTCGGCATCAGGACCAGGTAACGGCCAGCGAGGCTGATGAAGGTGGTCAGGGCGGCGCCCTTGTTGCCACGCTCTTCTTTTTCAACCTGGACGATGACTTCCTGGCCTTCGCTCAGCACGTCCTTGATGTTGACGCGGCCTTCAGGGGCTTTCTTGAAGTATTCGCGGGAGATTTCTTTGAGGGGCAGGAAGCCATGGCGCTCGGAGCCGAAATCGACAAAGGCAGCCTCAAGGCTTGGTTCGATGCGAGTAATCCGGCCTTTATAGATATTGGCCTTCTTTTGCTCGCGTGCACCGGATTCGATATCCAGGTCGTAGAGGCGCTGGCCGTCTACCAGTGCAACACGCAACTCTTCGGGTTGAGTTGCGTTAATCAGCATTCTTTTCATGTAGTACCGTCGGTTTCCGGGCTGCCGGAAACGGCGTTCGGCACACACGACTTCTCACGGTCGGTGTCAGGTGCGTCCTGGAAATGGCGGGGCCATTCCAGTGTCCAGCGAGTTCGACCCAATGATGGCGAAGTCGCGACGGACGCGTCCTGCTTGCTGGTACTCAAGCACTCAGTCAGGAGGAGGAATCAACCGGCGCCTGTGGACGAGATGAAGCGTCTAAATATAAGCCTAGTGCTACACAGTCCGACGGTTGTACATCTCCACCCTACACGTATCCCTGATAGTTCGGGTGCTGCCGCGCGCAGAATCCGCAGCGGGTTGGCATTTACCGTGAGCTCCGAAAGGGGAAGTCACGCATCATGGCTAATTTAGGCGTTGTTTCCGAAGCTCTCGCTCGGGGTCGTTCCCGGGTGACTGCACTTTGTGAACTGGCCGTGAATGTGGCGCGCAAGGCGAGTCAGAACTCTGCTTTGCGGCGTATTTCAGGCCTCATGTCACCTGCGCTCGTTGCACCTGCAAACTCTGCCGTTACGTAGCAAGAACCCCGTAGGACGGCCTCTCGTCCTCGTGAATTGCGTTGGTCAGGGCCGGTTTTTGACCGTTAGTCCGCTGTCCAGCCACTTTTGGCGGCGTTCGCGACTATAGCAGCAATGATTAAGTGCTTCAATTCCATAAAAAATTGTTATGATCGCCGCCATGACGACTACTGCCCCTTCGACCCCTGGCGTTCAACTGCTCGAGGTCTCGCCGGAATATGCCGGCCAACGAATCGATAATTTTCTCCTTGCCCGGCTCAAAGGTGTGCCCAAGACCTTGATCTATCGCATTTTGCGCAAAGGCGAAGTGCGGGTGAACAAAGGTCGGATCAAGCCCGAATACAAGCTGCAGGCCGGTGATGTCGTGCGTGTACCACCGGTTCGCGTGCCGGAACGTGACGAGCCGGTGCCTTTGGCCCAGGGCCTGTTGCAACGCCTGGAGGCTGCCATCGTCTTCGAAGACAAGGCCCTGATCGTGGTCAACAAGCCTGCGGGTATTGCGGTCCATGGCGGCAGCGGCCTTAATTTCGGTGTGATCGAAGCCTTTCGTCAGTTGCGTCCGGACGCCAAGGAATTGGAGTTGGTCCATCGTCTCGACCGCGACACCTCCGGCCTGCTGATGATCGCAAAGAAGCGCAGCATGCTGCGCCACCTGCACGAGCAATTGCGCGGCGATGGCGTCGACAAGCGCTACATGGCGTTGGTGCGTGGCCGCTGGGAGACCTCTGTCAAGCAGGTCCGCGCCCCGTTGCTCAAGAGTAACCTGCGTTCAGGCGAGCGCATGGTGGAGGTCAACGAGGAAGGCAAGGAAGCGCTGACCGTATTCAAGGTGCTTCGACGCTTCGGCGACTTTGCCACCATGGTGGAGGCCAAGCCGGTCACCGGGCGTACCCACCAGATCCGCGTGCACACTCTGCATGCCGGGCACTGCATCGCCGGCGACAGCAAATACGGCGATGACGATTTCACCAAGGAAATCCGTGACTTGGGCGGCAAGCGCCTGTTTCTCCATGCCTATATGTTGACGGTGCCGTTGCCTGACGGCGGCGAGCTGAAGCTGCAGGCTCCCGTGGATGACATGTGGGCCAAGACCGTGGAGCGGTTGAGTGCATCCTGACTACAAGCTGCTCATATTCGATTGGGATGGCACTCTGGCGAACTCCATCGGTCGGATCGTGGATGCGATGCACGTTGCGTCGGATCGCACGGGGTTTCCCCGGCGGGATGATTTCGCGGTAAAAGGCATCATCGGTCTCGGCTTGCCGGAGGCGATTCGAAGCCTGTACCCGGAAATCGATGATCAAGAGCTGATCGTTTTTCGCCAGCACTACGCCGATCACTACATTGCCCTGGAAGCCGAGCCTTCGCCGCTGTTTGACGGCGTGGTGCAAACCCTCGGGGCCTTGCGGGAGGAGGGGTATCGGCTGGCGGTCGCGACCGGCAAGGCCAGGCGTGGGCTGGATCGGGTATTGAAGGCGCATGGTTGGGAAGATTATTTCGATATCACTCGTGCCGCGGATGAAACGGCGAGCAAGCCACATCCTCTGATGCTTGAGCAGATCCTGGCTCATTGCAATGTGTCCGCTGGCCAGGCGCTGATGGTCGGCGACTCATCGTTCGACCTGCAAATGGCCCGTAACGCAGGCATGGGGTCGGTGGCTGTCAGCTATGGCGCGCAGACGATCGAGGCGCTCAAGGCCTTCGAGCCGTGCCTGGCGATCGACCATTTTGCGCAATTGCACGCTTGGTTGAGCCAGCGTGCCGATTAAGTTCTGATGGAGATGCGTGCATGACGGATGAATGGAAGGCACCGGCCAAGGCGAGCGCCGAGAGCGGTGACGATAAAAGCTGGAAGCTGCTGGAGAAGACGTTGCTGGCTAGCGTCCAGGAGCAGCGCCGGTCCCGTCGCTGGGGGATTTTCTTCAAGCTGCTGACGTTCATCTATCTCTTTGTCGCGCTAATGCTGTTTACGCCGCTGATGAGCATAGAGAAGGGGGCCGTGAGCGGCTCGGCTTATACGGCGCTGATCGACATCGAAGGCATGATCGCCGACAAGGAACCTGCAAGCGCGGACAATATTGTCGGCAGCCTGCGGGCGGCGTTCGAGGATCCAAAGGTCAAGGGTGTGGTGTTGCGCATCAACAGCCCGGGCGGTAGCCCGGTTCAGTCGGGTTACGTCTATGACGAAATCGTTCGGTTGCGCGGGTTGCATCCAGACATCAAGGTCTACGCGGTGATCGCCGATCTCGGTGCGTCCGGGGCCTACTACATCGCCAGTGCGGCGGACCAGATCTACGCCGACAAGGCCAGCCTGGTAGGCTCCATTGGTGTAACGGCGGCCGGCTACGGGTTTGTCGGCACCATGGAGAAGCTGGGCGTGGAGCGGCGGGTCTACACCTCAGGCGAGCATAAATCGTTTCTTGATCCGTTCCAGCCGCAAAAGCCGGAGGAAACCGCATTCTGGCAAGGCGTGCTGGACACCACTCACAAGCAATTCATCGCCAGCGTCAAGAAGGGTCGGGGCGAGCGTTTGAAAGACAACGAGCATCCGGAGCTTTTTTCCGGGCTGGTCTGGTCTGGCGAGCAGGCTCTGCCGCTGGGCTTGATCGATGGCCTGGGCAGTGCCAGCTCCGTGGCTCGGGATGTAATCGGTCAGAAAGACCTGGTGGATTTCACTATCGAAGAATCGCCGTTCGATCGCTTCTCCAAGAAGTTGGGGGCGAGCATCGCTGAGCACTTGGCGATGTGGATGGGCTTCCAGGGGCCGGCGTTGCGCTAGGCTCTGGCGGGGCCCCTCGCCACAAATGGGTTGTCTGGGGTTTCAGGGAACCTGCACGCCCTCAGCCAGCAACATATCCACAAGGCGAATCAGCGGTAGGCCGATCAGGCTTGTGGCGTCCGGGCCTTCGGTGCTCTGGAACAGGCTCACGCCCAGGCCCTCGGCCTTGAAGCTGCCGGCGCAGTCGTACGGCTGCTCGGCGCGCAGATAGCGCTCTACGCGAGCTTGATCCAATGCCCGCATATTCACGGTGAAGGGTACGCAGTCGACCTGGCATCTGCCGGTCTGGCTGTTAAGCAGGGCCAGGCCGGTCAGGAATGTCACTCTGGCGCCGCTGGCGGCCATCAGTTGCTCACGGGCATTTTCGAATGTGTGAGGCTTGCCCAGAATGCGGTCGCCGAGCACGGCGACCTGATCCGAGCCGATGATCAGGTGGCCTGGGTGGCTGTCGGCGAGTGCCAGGGCTTTCTCCCGGGCCAGGCGCTTTACCAGTTGGGCCGCAGGTTCGTCGGCGTGACGGTTTTCGTCGATGTCCGGCGAACTGCAGACGAATGGCAGCCCCAGGCGGGCCAGCAGTTCCCGGCGGTAAACCGAGCTTGAAGCGAGTAATAAGGGCAGCATGGCTATCTCCGATGGGCAGGGAAGGATTCTAGCCAGGCACGCAAGTGATGGACAGGGCTGAATTTCCTTTGACATGGCCCGGTGCATCCCTATAATGCTGCGCCTATGTTGAATGACCCGATTCCACCTCACGTTGACCCGCGCAAATTGGCTGATCGTGGCACCACCCTCCAAGGTGAACTGCTGCTGGCCGATTTGAAGAGACTCTGCGATCCGCTTTCCGACGATGTCGGTACGGTCCAGGCCAAATTCGTTTTTGAACGAGATGAACGTAAATCTGTGGTAATCCACAGCTTTATCGACACTGAAGTCAAAATGGTTTGCCAGCGTTGTCTTGAGCTGGTCACCCTGCCGATCCACAGCGAATGCAGTTACGCGGTGGTGAAGGAGGGTGCGAATACCCAGTCGTTGCCGAAAGGTTATGACGTGCTGGAACTGGGCGAAGATCCTTTGGATCTGCAGTCACTGATCGAGGAGGAGCTTTTGCTCGCCTTGCCCATTGTGCCTGCTCATCATCCGGAAGAATGCCAGCAGCCGGCGGGAGCAGATGAGCCCGAACCGAGCGAGGACGAGGTAACGCGGTCCAACCCGTTCAGTGTATTGGCGCAGTTAAAGCGTGACCCAAACGTTTAGGAGTTAATCAATTATGGCTGTTCAGCAGAACAAAAAATCCCGCTCTGCCCGTGACATGCGCCGTTCGCACGACGCTCTCGAGGCTAGCACCCTGTCTGTAGAAAAAACCACTGGTGAAGTTCACCTGCGTCACCACGTATCGCCAGAAGGCGTATACCGTGGCCGTAAAGTGATCGACAAGGGCGCTGACGAGTAATCACTTGTCCGCTCAAGTCATCGCGATTGACGCAATGGGCGGGGACTTCGGTCCCCGCAGCATTGTCCAGGCCAGCCTTGCTTGCCTGCGTGCCACGCCCTCGCTGCACCTGACCCTTGTCGGTCAACCCTCCCTTCTAGAAGAACTGCTCGGCGGCCAATCGGCTGCGGATCGCGCGCGCCTGTCGATCATGCCCGCGTCCGAAGTCATCGCCATGGACGAAAAGCCAGCCCAGGCCCTGCGCGGCAAGCCTGACGCGTCGATGCGGGTGGCCCTGGAGTTGTTGCGCGATGGCAAGGTGCAGGCGTGCGTCAGTGCAGGCAATACCGGGGCGCTGATGGCGCTGTCGCGCTACGTGCTCAAAACGTTGCCGGGCATCGATCGTCCGGCAATGGTGGCGGCGATCCCGACTCAGCGCGGGTTCTGCCAATTGCTTGATCTGGGCGCGAACGTCGATTGCAGCGCCGAGCACCTGCTGCAATTCGCCGTGATGGGTTCGGTTGCGGCGCAGACCCTTGGCATTGCGCGTCCTCGCGTGGCGCTGCTGAACATTGGCACCGAAGAGATCAAGGGCAACCAGCAGGTCAAGCTGGCGGCGACTTTGTTACAAAATGCACCGGGCATCAATTACATCGGATTCGTCGAAGGCGATGGCTTGTATCGCGGCGAGGCCGATGTGGTGGTGTGTGACGGCTTCGTTGGCAATATCCTGCTCAAGTCCAGCGAGGGATTGGCCACCATGATCGGGCAGCGCATCGAGGCGTTGTTCAAGCAGAGTTTGGCCTCGCGGGTGGTGGGTGCGCTCGCGCTGCCGTTGATGCGTCGGTTGCAGGCGGACCTGGCGCCGGCGCGGCACAACGGTGCAAGTTTCCTGGGGTTGCAAGGTATCGTGATCAAGAGCCATGGTTCGGCCGGGGTGCAGGGGTTTCAAAGCGCCATTAACCGGGCGGTGATCGAGATCCAGGAAAACCTGCCGGAACGCCTTCATGGGCGCCTCGAGGATTTGTTAACTTAGGCGTTTTCGTCCGACAATGCTTAAATGTGACCGGTCGGTTCAAGCCGTCATCCAACTGTCAGTTTCCTAGCGCCCCCAGGGGCGTCAATTTTTGACGACAAGATCATTAGGGGCTTTGTTTTCATGTCTGCTTCCCTCGCATTCGTCTTTCCAGGACAGGGCTCGCAGTCCCTCGGCATGCTGGCCGAGCTGGGCGCGCAATACCCGCTGATCCTCGAAACATTCAAAGAAGCATCCGATGCACTCGGCTACGACTTGTGGGCACTGACCCAGCAAGGGCCGGAAGAGCAACTCAATCAAACCGATAAAACCCAGCCGGCAATCCTGACGGCCTCCGTTGCGCTGTGGCGCCTATGGTTGGCCGAGGGCGGCGCGCGCCCGGCGTTTGTCGCCGGCCACAGCCTGGGCGAATACAGCGCCCTGGTGGCTGCGGGTAGCCTGAGTCTCGGCGACGCGGTGAAGCTGGTGGAACGTCGTGGCCAATTGATGCAGGAAGCCGTTCCGGCCTGGCAGGGCGGCATGGCCGCGATCCTCGGCCTGGAAGACGCCGACGTGTTGGCAGCGTGTGCCGAAGCGGCTCAGGGTGACGTGGTCAGTGCGGTCAACTTCAACTCCCCGGGCCAGGTGGTCATCGCGGGGGCCAAGGCCGCCGTCGAGCGCGCCATTGAGGGTTGCAAGACCCGTGGTGCCAAGCGCGCCATGCCGTTACCGGTCAGTGTGCCGTCGCATTGCGAGCTGATGCGTCCAGCCGCCGAGCGTTTTGCCGAGTCCATCGCCGCCATCGACTGGCAGGCTCCGCAGATTCCCGTGGTGCAGAACGTCAGCGCCAACGTCGCAGCAGACCTGGAAACCCTCAAGCGGGACCTGCTGGAGCAGCTCTACAAGCCGGTTCGTTGGGTTGAATCGGTCCAGATGCTGGCAGCCAAGGGTGCGACCGAACTGGTCGAGTGCGGTCCTGGCAAAGTGCTGGCAGGCCTGAACAAGCGCTGCGCCGAAGGCGTGTCCACTTCCAACCTCAACACCCCAGACGCTTTCGCTGCCGCTCGCGCAGCGCAAGCCTGAACAGGAGAAGCTTGCATGAGTCTGCAAGGTAAAGTTGCACTGGTGACCGGTGCAAGCCGCGGCATCGGCCAGGCCATCGCCCTGGAACTGGGTCGCCAAGGCGCCATCGTTGTCGGCACCGCGACGTCCGCTTCGGGCGCCGAGCGTATCGCCGCCACCTTGAAGGAAAACGGCATCCAGGGCACCGGTCTTGAGCTCAACGTGACCAGCGATGAGTCTGTTGCGGCGGTATTGTCCAGCATTCAGGAGCAGTTCGGCGCGCCGGCGATCCTGGTCAACAATGCCGGTATCACCCGCGATAACCTGATGATGCGCATGAAAGATGACGAGTGGTTCGACGTGGTCGATACCAACTTGAACAGCCTGTACCGGCTGTCCAAGGGCGTCCTGCGTGGCATGACCAAGGCTCGTTGGGGCCGAATTATCAGTATCGGCTCGGTTGTGGGTGCCATGGGCAACGCAGGCCAAGTAAACTATGCTGCAGCGAAGGCCGGTCTGGAAGGTTTCAGCCGTGCGCTGGCACGAGAAGTCGGTTCGCGCTCGATTACGGTAAACTCGGTCGCACCGGGTTTCATCGACACCGACATGACCCGTGAACTGCCGGAAGCGCAGCGTGAAGCCTTGTTGACACAGATTCCGCTGGGTCGTCTGGGGCAAGCTCAAGAAATCGCGTCCGTGGTCGCTTTTCTTGCTTCGGACGGTGCGGCATACGTGACTGGGGCTACAATCCCGGTGAACGGCGGGATGTACATGAGTTAAATGTGACGGATTGCTTCAAAAAAATGTCATACGAGCTGTCTAAAATCCGTTATAAAGCTGCAATCTATTTATAGGCGGCGGGCCCCAGGTTCGAGGAGTGAAGCTTTCGGTTGAAAAACCGAAAAGTCTTTCTATACACTTACCCACCGGCCAGCTGCCTGAATTTGTCCATTAGGAGTGAAAACAAGGTATGAGCACCATCGAAGAGCGCGTCAAGAAAATCGTTGCCGAGCAACTGGGCGTTAAAGAAGAAGAAGTTGTGAACACCGCTTCCTTCGTTGAAGACCTGGGTGCCGACTCCCTTGACACCGTTGAGCTGGTGATGGCTCTGGAAGAGGAATTCGAGACCGAGATTCCTGACGAAGAAGCTGAAAAGATCACTACTGTACAAGCTGCTATCGACTACGTTACCAGCCACCAGGCGTAATCGTATTCAGTCGTCGCTAGCTGTCATGGAAAAACCGCACTGCCATCACGGCGTGCGGTTTTTTCTTTAGGCCTGATGCAAAGTCGTCATTTGAAAAAGGAGAGTGCTGTGTCGCGTAGACGCGTCGTAGTCACCGGTATGGGTATGTTGTCGCCACTGGGCACGGATGTGCCGAGCAGCTGGCAGGGCATTCTGGCTGGCCGTAGTGGCATTGGTCTGATCGAACACACCGACCTTTCTGCCTATTCCACCCGTTTTGGCGGCTCGGTAAAGGGCTTCAATGTCGAGGAATACCTGTCGGTCAAGGAAGCTCGCAAGCTTGACCTGTTCATTCAATACGGCTTGGCTGCCGGTTTTCAGGCAGTGCGTAACGCCGGCCTGGAAGTCACCGACGCCAACCGCGAGCGCATCGGCGTGGCAATGGGTTCAGGTATTGGTGGCTTGACCAATATCGAAGAAACCAGCCGCACGCTGCATGATTCGGGGCCGCGACGGATTTCTCCGTTCTTCGTGCCGGGCTCGATCATCAATATGATTTCCGGTTTCCTGTCCATCCACCTTGGTGCACAGGGGCCTAACTATGCCATCGCCACGGCGTGCACCACCGGCACCCACTGCATCGGCATGGCCGCGCGCAACATCATGTACGACGAAGCCGACGTGATGATCGCCGGCGGCGCCGAAATGGCGGCCTGCGGTCTGGGCATGGGCGGTTTCGGCGCCTCCCGCGCGCTGTCGACCCGCAACGATGAGCCTGCACGGGCCAGCCGACCTTGGGACAAGGGCCGCGACGGCTTCGTGCTGTCCGATGGCGCCGGTGCGCTGGTGCTCGAAGAATTGGAGCACGCCAAAGCTCGCGGTGCGACCATTTATGCCGAGCTGATCGGCTTTGGTACCAGCGGCGATGCGTACCACATGACGTCGCCACCGGCCGATGGCGCTGGTGCTGCCCGCTGCATTGCCAATGCCTTGCGTGATGCGAAGATCAATGGCGAGCAGGTCCAGTACATCAACGCCCACGGCACTTCGACCCCGGCGGGTGACCTCGCTGAAGCCCAGGCGATCAAGACGGTGTTTGGCGAGCACGCCTACAAGCTGGCCGTCAGTTCCACCAAGTCCATGACCGGTCACTTGTTGGGTGCGGCGGGGGCGGTGGAAGCCATCTTCAGCGTACTGGCGATCAATAGCCAGACCGCGCCGCCGACCATCAACCTCGATGAGCCGGACGAAGGTTGCGACCTTGACTTCGTGCCGCATACGGCCCGCAGCATGGACATCGATGTGGTGTTGTCCAACTCCTTCGGCTTTGGCGGAACCAACGGATCGCTGGTGTTCCGCCGGTTCGCCGGTTGATGGAAAGCTGGGTCGACGGTCAGCCGGCAGACGTCCTGTCGCTGAAAGATCGCGGCCTGGCTTATGGCGATGGGCTGTTCGAGACCATCGCCGTGCGCAATGGCGCACCTGTACTGCTGGAGCGCCACCTGCAGCGTCTGGAGGCCGGTTGCCAGCGTCTGGCGTTCAACGTCGACTTGAGCGTGCTGGGTGCTGAGCTGAGCGCCTATGCCCAGCGCCTGGGCAATGGCGTGTTGAAACTCATCGTGACCCGGGGCAACAGCCTGCGTGGTTATGCGGCCGATCCGTCGAGTCCGGCCAGGCGTATTCTGCAAGGAAGCCTGCCGGCTGCTTATCCCGCCACCCATGCCGAACAAGGCATCCAAATGTTCCCCTGCACCGTGCGTTTGTCCGAACAGCCCTTGCTCGCCGGCCTCAAGCACCTCAATCGCCTGGAGCAAGTGCTGGCCCGCGCCGAGTGGCGCGACATCGAACATGCCGAGGGATTGATGCTTGATACGTCCGGACGGGTGATCGAAGGCGTCTTCAGCAACCTGTTCCTGGTGCGCGATGGCGTTCTGTTCACAGCGGACCTGAGTCGTTGTGGCGTGGCCGGTGTGATGCGCGCCGAATTATTGTTTCAAGCCAAGTCCCAAGGCATCGCCACGCAAATCTCCGACATCAGCCTCGAACAGCTGCACCAGGCCGATGAAGTCATGGTCTGCAACAGCGTTTATGGCGTGTGGCCGGTACGCGGATGCGGTTCGGCGCGCTGGCCCGTTGGCCCGCTCACCCGTAAACTGCAGGCCCTTGCCCGTGCGCTATTGGATGCTTGATTCGTGAGACGTAAATTC
Source organism: Pseudomonas sp. E102 (assembly GCF_052660185.1). Classification (NCBI taxonomy): domain Bacteria; kingdom Pseudomonadati; phylum Pseudomonadota; class Gammaproteobacteria; order Pseudomonadales; family Pseudomonadaceae; genus Pseudomonas; species Pseudomonas sp. E102. The sequence goes on along the minus strand of NZ_CP084025.1, from coordinate 3,231,363 downwards.
TTGTTGTTGCTGGAGACCGGACTGGTTCTGGCAGGGCTGTTGTTGGGCGCTTCGGCCTGGAAAATTCATTCGGCGCTGCAGCAGCCGTTGAACATCACCCAGGAAGAGTTGCTGGATGTGCCCAATGGGACCACGCCGACCGGAACCCTCAATCGTCTCGAAGCCGATGGCCTGATCAAGGATGCGTTCTGGCTGCGCGTCTATTGGCGTTTCAATCTTGCCGGCCAGCCGTTGCACACTGGTGAATACCGGATGGTGCCGGGCATGACGATGGAAGGCCTGATCGGCGTCTGGAAGCGCGGTGAAGTGGTGCAGTACAGCGTGACGCTGGTGGAGGGCTGGAACTTTCGCCAGGTGCGCGCGGCGTTGGCCAAGGATGAAAAGCTCGAGCAGACGCTCGCCGGCCTGAGTGATAGCCAGGTCATGGATCGCCTTGGCCATTCCGGCGTATTTCCGGAGGGTCGGTTCTTCCCGGACACCTACCGATTCGTGCGCGGTACATCGGATGCCGACCTGCTGAAGAAAGCCTACGAGCGGCTCGACGATGTGCTTGCCAAGGAATGGGCGCAACGGGCCGCCGACGTGCCCTACACCCAACCCTATCAAGCATTGATCATGGCTTCGCTGATAGAAAAGGAAACCGGTGTGCCTCAGGAACGGGGTCAGATTGCCGGGGTGTTCGTGCGGCGCCTGCGCCTGGGCATGCTGCTGCAGACCGATCCCACTGTGATCTACGGCCTGGGGGAGCGCTACACCGGCAAGCTCACCCGTTCCCATCTGAAAGAACCCAATCCCTACAACACCTACCTGGTGCCGGGCCTGCCGCCTACGCCTATCGCGATGGTCGGGCGCGAGGCGATTCACGCAGCATTGAACCCGGCCGACGGCAACAGCCTTTACTTTGTTGCGCGGGGCGACGGCAGCCATGTGTTTTCCGATGATCTGGAGTCGCACAACAATGCGGTGCGTGAATACCAGCTCAAACGTCGCGCCGACTACCGCTCCAGCCCGGCCCCGGCCACACCTGAAGATTCGGCGCCGATTCCCGCCGCGTCACCTGATACCGCGCCGCAAGACGGGCCCCAGGTGCCGCCTCAGGATCCGGCCCCCGAACCGGATGCCAGTGAGCCACCGAACCCGCAATGACTTTGACTAAGGATCGCCCCGTGACTGGTTTGTTTATCACGCTGGAAGGCCCGGAAGGCGCCGGCAAGAGCACCAACCGCGAATACCTCGCCGGACGCCTCCAGGCCGCCGGCATCGAGGTGGTCTTGACCCGCGAGCCGGGCGGTACGCCGCTGGCCGAGCGGATTCGCGAGGTGTTGCTGGCGCCCCTTGAAGAAGTCATGAACCCTGACGCTGAGTTGTTGTTGGTGTTCGCTGCCAGGGCGCAGCACCTGGCCGAAGTGATTCGACCGGCGCTGGCCCGAGGAGCCGTGGTGCTTTGTGACCGCTTCACCGATTCGACTTACGCCTACCAGGGCGGTGGCCGAGGCTTGTCCGTCGAGCGTATCGCTGCGCTGGAAACGTTCGTCCAGGGCGACCTGCGGCCGGACCTGACCCTGGTTTTCGACCTGCCGGTGGAAATCGGCCTGGCGCGGGCCAGCGCTCGTGGCAGGCTGGATCGCTTCGAGCTTGAAGGGGCAACGTTCTTCAATGCCGTGCGCGACGCCTTCATCGAGCGCGCCAAGGCCGATCCGACGCGTTACCTGTTGATCGATGCCGCGCAGCCGTTGACCCAGGTCCAGCAATCGCTGGATGCGGTGTTGCCCGGGTTGCTGGAGCGTGCCCGTGGCTGAAGCCTATCCCTGGCAGGACGGTCTCTGGCAGCAACTGGCCGGCCGCACGCAGCATGCCCACGCGTACCTGTTGCATGGCCCGGCCGGTATCGGCAAGCGGGCGTTGGCCGAGCGCCTGATGGCGAGCCTTTTGTGCCAGGCCCCGACGGCCACGAATGCCTGCGGGGAATGCAAATCGTGCCTGCTGCTCAAGGCTGGCAGTCATCCGGACAATTACGTGCTGGAACCTGAAGAAGCGGACAAAGCGATCAAGGTCGACCAGGTCCGTGACTTGGTCAGCTTCGTGGTCCAGACCTCGCAAATGGGCGGGCGCAAAGTCGTGCTGGTCGAGCCGGTTGAGTCAATGAACATCAACGCCGCCAACGCTTTGCTCAAGAGCCTCGAAGAGCCTTCCGGCGATACCGTCCTGTTGCTGGTCAGTCATCAGCCGAGCCGTTTGCTGCCGACCATCAAGAGCCGCTGCGTGCAGCAGGCCTGCCCGCTGCCCAGCCAGGCGATGAGTTTGCAATGGCTCGCCCAGGCCATGCCTGACAGCACCGATGAGGAACGTGGCGAACTGCTGACCCTGGCCGCCGGTTCGCCGCTGGCGGCCGTCAGCCTGCAGGCCCAAGGCGTGCGCGAGCAGCGGGCGTTGGTGGTGGACGGCGTGAAGAAGCTGCTCAAGCAGCAACAATCTCCAACGCAACTGGCCGAAGGCTGGAACGCCATTCCCCTGTTGCTGTTGTTTGACTGGTTCTGCGATTGGTCGAGCCTGATCCTGCGTTATCAGCTTACCGAGGACGAAGCCGGCCTCGGATTGACCGACATGCGTAAAGTCATCCAATACCTGGCGCAAAAAAGCAGCCAGGACAAAATCTTGAACATCCAGGACTGGATTCTTGCCCAACGTCAGAAGGTGTTGAGCAAGGCCAACCTCAATCGCGTATTGCTGTTGGAGGCGCTGTTGGTGCAATGGGCGAGTTTGCCTGGTCGTACCTGACAGAGGCACTAGACTCAGCTCAATCGCAGCGGAGACCAGCATGAACGAACCTGTCAGTCCCGGACCACGCAACGGCATTCTGTCCCTGACCATCAAGGACAAGTCGGTGCTCTACGCGGCCTACATGCCGTTTATCAAAAACGGCGGCCTGTTCATTCCCACCAACAAGAATTATCGCCTGGGCGACGAGGTGTTCATGCTGTTGAGCCTGATGGACGAACCGGAAAAAATCCCGGTCGCCGGCAAGGTGATCTGGATGACTCCCAAAGGCGCCCAGGGCAACCGGGCCGCCGGCGTTGGCGTGCAGTTCAACGAAGGCGACAACTCGGCTCGCAACCAGATCGAAACCCACCTGGCCGGAACGCTCAAGTCCGACCGTCCCACCCATACGATGTAGCCTGGCCCTTATGCTCGTAGACTCTCATTGCCACCTCGATCGCCTTGACCTCGCCGCCCATGGCGGATCCCTCGACGCCGCGTTGGATGCGGCGCGCCAGCGAGGGGTGGGGCATTTCCTCTGCATCGGTGTCAGCGCCGACAACGCCGCCGACGTCAAGCGCCTGGCTGAACGATACGAAGACGTCGATTGTTCGGTGGGCATCCACCCACTGGATGTGCAGCCCGATGCCACGCCGGCCCTGGATTGGCTGTTGCACGAACTCGATCATCCGCGAGTCGTGGCTATCGGCGAGACCGGGCTCGACTATCACTACGAGCCGGAGGCCGCCGAAGTCCAGCAGGCGTCGTTCCGGTTGCACTTGGAGGCCGCCAGGCAGACCGGTAAGCCGGTGATCATCCATACCCGTGGCGCGCGGGCCGATACCTTGGCATTGCTGCGGGACGCGGCGCTGCCCCACGCCGGTGTGCTTCATTGCTTCACCGAGGATTGGGATATGGCCAAGGCTGCCCTGGACATGGGTTATTACATTTCCTTGTCCGGCATCGTCACGTTCCGTAATGCCGACGCCCTGCGCGACGTCGCAAGCAAAGTGCCAGCCGATCGTTTGTTGGTGGAAACCGACTCGCCTTATCTGGCGCCCATCCCTTATCGTGGCAAGCCCAACCTTCCGCAGTATGTCCGGGAGGTTGCCGAATACCTGGCGATGCTGCGGGGGGAACCGTACGACCGGTTCGCGGAGCAAACCACCGAAAATTTCAAGCGGCTGTTCCCGTTGGCTCGGGTCCGTACGGCAAGAGCCTGAAATCGAGGCAAAAAAAACCCGGGTTCTGGGGGGTGAATCCGGGTTAAGACCATTAGGAGTAAAACAAAGGCACGCGGTCCGTTGGTACCTTTATCGGCGCGTCACTTGGGGGAGATGTCGTGCCGACAGTTCAAGTATTGATCAGTCTGGCGATGAGTCCAGTTTGACCGAGGTCGTTTTTAAACAAATTTGGAATACGTTCGCTTCGGATAAGTTCTCATTGCCGGCAAAGCCTGCCCAGGCGGGTCCGCGCTTACCAACTGAGGAGCTGGGGTCGCACCGTTTTGTGAAGAACTGTGGCCGTGCGCGGATGATCCGTGCATTTTTGCGTAAGTTAGGCATAATACCCGGCTTCGAATTTTGACCCTTCAGACCTTTTTCTTATGCACAAAGAACCTCGTAAGGTCCGTGAGTTTCGTCGCCGCGAGCAGGAAATTCTCGACACCGCGCTCAAGTTGTTCCTCGATCAGGGTGAAGACAGCGTCACCGTCGAGATGATTGCGGATGCCGTGGGTATCGGCAAAGGCACGATTTACAAACACTTCAAGTCCAAGGCAGAGATCTACCTGCGGCTGATGCTCGATTACGAGCGGGATTTGAACGAGCTGTTGCATTCGGCCGATGTCGACAAGGACAAGGAAGCGCTGTCCCGAGCGTACTTCGAGTTCCGCATGCGCGACCCGCAGCGTTACCGCTTGTTCGATCGCCTGGAAGAAAAGGTGGTCAAGGGCAACCAGGTGCCGGAAATGGTCGAGGAGCTGCACAAGATCCGCGCCTCGAATTTCGATCGCCTGACCTTGCTGATCAAGGGCCGGATCAGCGAAGGCAAGCTTGAAGACGTCCCGCCGTATTTCCACTACTGCGCTGCCTGGGCGCTGGTGCACGGCGCGGTGGCGCTGTACCACTCGCCGTTCTGGAGCAATGTGCTGGAAGACCAGGAAGGCTTCTTCCAATTCCTGATGGATATCGGTGTGCGCATGGGAAACAAGCGCAAGCGCGACACGGATACGCCGAGCAGTTGAGGCATTCAGCTGCTTAATTGCGCCATGTCCGCTTACATGGCGCAGTGCCCCAGGAATATACTCGGGCTTGGGTCTTGCGAAAACTTGATTTCTAGGTCAATTTTCACGGGCTCGATTCTTCTTTCGCCGGAGTGATCCATGATCGTTGACCGTCAAGGCAGGCGTTTTCGCAATTTGCGGATCAGCCTGACTTCAGCCTGCAATTACGCCTGTACCTACTGCGTGCCTGACGGCAAGCGGCTGGTGGCTGCGCAGGATGAACTGTCGGCCGAGGCCATGGCGCGAGGCGTGGCGTATCTGATCGAAGCGGCCGGAATCGAGCGGTTGCGCATCACGGGTGGCGAGCCGCTGGTCAGCCCCAAGCTTGAGAGCTTCATGACAGCGGTGGGGCAGATGGGCCTTGAGGACATCAGCCTGACCACCAACGGCCAGTTGCTGGCCAGGAAGCTGCCCCTGCTAATGAATGCCGGTATCCGCCGGATCAACGTTTCCCTCGACACCCTGGACGCCGCTGCGTTTCGCAGCATAGCCCGCGGAGGAGACCTGGCGACTGTGCTCGATGGCATGGAGCAGGCCCGGGCGGCGGGCCTGAAGATCAAGGTCAACATGGTGCCGCTGCGCGGGCAGAACCTCGATCAGGTGATGCCGTTGCTTGAATACTGCCTGGAACGTGGCTATGAGTTGCGCTTCATCGAGTTGATGCGCATGGGGCACCTGGCCAAGGATTCCAATGCGTTCCTTCAGCAATTCGTCAGCCTTCAGCAACTGCTGGGCCTGATTGGCGACCAATACGAATATCTGCAAGCCGACGCTCCCGTCGATGCCACGGCTGTGCGCTATGAAATTCCCGGGCTCGGGCACTTTGGCGTGATCGCCAACGAAAGCGTGCCGTTCTGCCGAACCTGTTCGCGACTGCGGTTGTCTTCCACTGGCTGGCTGCACGGCTGCCTGTCGTCGAGCAACCGTCATTACGTCGGCGATCTGCTGGACAAGCCCCGACACCAGGCGTTGCCGGCGCTCCAGCGCTTGCTGGTCAAGGCGTTGGGAGACAAGCAGGAAGTAGCGTTCTCGGGTGGCGCGACCATCATGAAAATCATTGGCGGCTGACTGGCTTCTCGTGGCGAGGGAGCTTGCTCCCGCTCGGCTGCGAAGCAGTCGCAACGTGCAAAGGGGCCGCTACGCCGAAGCGTTGGACCGGCCCTGCGGGAGCAAGCTCCCTCACCACAGGTATTCCAAGTCGCATACCCTGCAAGCTGGCGCAAAAGCTGCATCCCACGGCCATTCGCCGGTTTTCCGTCACCGGTTTTTGGAGGATAGGATGCGTAGCCTGTTTTTGCTGCTGACCGTTTTGACGCTTGGTGGCTGCATGAATGTCAGCGATATGGGGGAGGGCGTTCGTTATCACATGAGCGATGCCGGCCTGCTGGACCATAGCGACAGCCGCCGTGTAAACAACCTGCGCATCCAGCCGGATTCCTTCATCTACATCGCTCAGGGCGCTTTTGCTCCGCCAGGTAGCGCCTATCCGCGACCCAACGTCGTGGCTGAAGAAGCCTTCAATGGATTCATCGAATATTTCCCGATGGTTCGTCGCGCCCGGGTCCCGGAAGGCCTCGATCAGGCGATGGGTGAAGCGCGTGCCGCCGGTGCCCACTATTTGCTCTACACCCGATTTGCCAAGGCGGACAACCGCATCGGCAACACCGACGAATGGCTGGATGAAGAGGCGGTGGATCGCCTGGGTGTCGACACCAGTGTGATTCAAATCATGTTGATCGAGACCAGCACCCAGTATTTGATTGATACTGCACGCATCAAGAGTCGTGGCGGTTTGCTGACGTTGCACGACAAGCAGCCACAAGACCTCATCGCCGCGCCGTTGCGTGAGTACGCCCGCAGCTTGTTGGGGATGAGCAACGAATAAACAGAAGGGGGCACCATGAGCGGACCGCAAAAAGCCAATGACCTGCTGGGGCAGATCCCCAAGACCAAAGGCCTGCCGCCGGTCCACTTGTGGAACCCTGACTTCTGCGGCGACATCGACATGCGCATCGCCCGCGATGGCACTTGGTACTACCTGGGCACCCCCATCGGACGCAAGCCGATGGTCAAGCTGTTCTCCACCATCATTCGCCGCGACGGCGATGATTACTTTCTGATTACCCCTGTGGAAAAAGTCGGCATCAAGGTCGATGATGCGCCGTTCGTGGCCGTGACCCTGGAGGTCGAAGGAGAGGGGGAAGGGCAGTTGTTGCGCTTTACCACCAATGTCGAGGAAGTCACCGAAGCCGGCCCGGAACATCCGATGCGGGTGATGATCGATCCCCAGACCCAGGAACCGGCGCCTTACATTCATGTGCGCAGCAATCTTGAAGCGCTGATTCATCGCAATGTGTTCTATCAATTGGTGGAGCTTGCGGTCAGCCGTGAGATAGATGGGCAGCGCTGGTTGGGCGTCTGGAGTGGTGGCGAGTTTTTCCCCATCGGCCTGGAGCCCTGATTTTTCTGTAGGAACGAGCTTGCTCGCTCTCACAAGGCCCCAAAAATTCAAATTGACACCCAATCGTATGATGATTAGCGTGGGCACCTAACAAGAAATGCCCACGGGGTGCTCATGTCCAGCAGTTTTCACGCGTCGACCGTCGATTGGCTGGGGGGCTGGATCGCCGCCGGCCAGGTCAAGCCTGGGCAAACCATCAAGGTCGAGGCGGATCTGGGCGAGCAACTGGGCGTCAGCCGCACGGTGATTCGCGAAGCCATCAAAACCTTGGTGGCCAAAGGCATGCTGGAAGTCGGGCCGAAGGTCGGCACGCGGGTGTTGCCGGTGCGCCGCTGGAACCTCTTTGATCCACAAGTGGTGGGCTGGCTGTCGCGCAGCGGCTTGCCGGAGAATTTTGTCGACGATCTGCTGGACCTGCGCCGCACCATCGAACCGATGGCCGTGCGCTGGGCCTGTGAACGGGCGACGGCCGACCAGGTGCAGGCGATCCGCCTGGCCTATCATGCGCTTGAGCGGGCGGTGGACAGCGGTGCGGATTACAACCGCGCCGACCAGTTCTTCCACGAATGCATCCTCGCGGCCAGCCACAATCAATTCATCGAACAAATGGTCCCAGCCCTCGGAGCGTTGTTGGCGGTTTCGTTCGAGGTGTCGGCCGCCGACCCGGACGAACTGCGCCGCACGCTGCCGATCCACAAGGACATCGCCGAAGCCATCGCCGCTCGGGACGCGACGCGAGGCGTCTGGGCCTGCATGACGCTGATCGATAACGCAGACCTGGCCATCAAGCGTTTTTACCCCAATGTCATGGCCGGTCGAACAGACAACGCCGGGAAACTCGGGAACAGGAGGTTTTAAATGAAGTGGACGGCTGTGACGGAGCATCGGGCGAAGCTGGGCGAGGGGCCTTTTTGGGACGAGCCGACCCAGGCGCTGTATTGGGTCGATATTGCCGGCAAGCAGGCGTTGCGGCTGATTGGCAAGAACGTGCAGATCTGGCAGATGCCTGAGCACGTCTCTGCATTCATCCCGACCCAGAGCGGCGATGCCTTGGTGACGTTGAGCAGTGGCGTTTACCGGTTGGACCTGGACTCCCCAGGCCTGGAACCGCGCCTGAAGTTGCTGTGCATGGCCGATCCCCAGCCGGGCAATCGCGCCAACGAAGCCCGCTGCGATGCGTTGGGCCAGCTCTGGCTGGGCACCATGCAGAACAACATCGGGGAGGATGGCGAAGACTTGCCCATCGAGCAGCGCTCCGGTGGGCTGTTTCGTGTCGGCGGCGATGGCCGCGTGATGCCGCTGTTGCGTGGCTTGGGCATCCCCAACACATTGTTGTGGAGCCCTGATGGCACGACCGTCTATTTCGGCGAGAGCCTGGACGGGACCCTTTATCGGCACTTCATTTACCCCGATGGAAAACTCGCGCCCGCCGAAGTCTGGTTCGGACCCCATTCCCGTGGCGGGCCGGATGGTTCGGCGATGGATGCGCGGGGCTATATCTGGAACGCCCGTTGGGACGGCAGTTGCCTGCTGCGGTTGCATCCGAAGGGTCACGTCGATCAGGTGATCGAATTGCCGGTCAGTCGCCCTACCAGTTGTGTATTCGGTGGTGAAGACCTACGGACTTTGTATATCACCAGTGCGCAAAGTCCCCTCAATCACCCATTGGACGGGGCGGTGCTATCGATGCGCGTCGATGTGCCGGGCGTGGCTTGTACACGGTTCGCGGGGTAAATCCCAAAATATGGGATGTAAATATATATATTGAGATTATTCGGCGGTCGGGTTTATAGTCGGCTCCATCAGCAATACGCACTCACACTTAAAAAAACAAAACAGGTGAAGTGATGCATCGTTTTTTCCCGGAACGCCTCGGCGGTGTTCGCGAATCAGTGTTGAGCCCACAGCTTTTGAACCGGCCATCGTTGGGTGTCCGGTTTTTGTCGTGTGTTTGCACTGGAGGCCCCGTCCATGGCTGAAGCGCTTTGCTTGCCGCCGGTGCCTGAGCCCGTGAAGGGCGAACGCCTGAAAGACAAGGTCGTGCTGTTGACCGGCGCTGCCCAGGGCATCGGCGAAGCCATTGTCGCCGCGTTCGCTTCGCAACAGGCCCGGCTGGTCATCAGCGACATCCAGGGGGAAAAGGTCGAAACCGTCGCCGCCCATTGGCGTCGACAGGGTGCGGATGTCCAAGCGCTGAAGGTTGATGTCTCGAACCAACAGGATTTGCACGTCATGGCCCGCCGGGCGGTCGAGTTGCATGGTCGCATCGACGTGCTGGTGAACTGCGCAGGCGTCAACGTGTTCCGCGATCCGCTGGAAATGACCGAAGAGGACTGGCGCCGTTGCTTCGCCATCGACCTGGATGGTGCTTGGTACGGTTGCAAGGCGGTGTTGCCGCAGATGATCGAACAGGGCGTGGGCAGCATCATCAACATCGCGTCGACCCATTCGTCCCACATTATTCCCGGTTGTTTCCCATACCCCGTAGCCAAACATGGCCTGCTGGGCCTGACCCGTGCCCTGGGCATCGAGTACGCACCCAAGGGCGTGCGGGTGAATGCCATTGCGCCGGGCTACATCGAGACTCAACTGAACGTCGACTACTGGAACGGCTTTGCCGATCCCCAGGCCGAACGCCAGCGCGCGCTGGACCTGCACCCGCCACGGCGCATCGGGCAGCCGATCGAAGTGGCAATGACGGCCGTATTCCTGGCCAGTGACGAAGCACCGTTCATCAATGCCTCATGCATCACCATCGATGGTGGGCGTTCGGTCATGTACCACGACTGAACATTCTTGGATTGCGGAGGGAAACTTCGCCTGTAATCCAATCATCATACGATATGACTATTTACACCTATGCTTGTGCAGTAACACGATTTGACCGGCCAGCCTGCGCAATTCCACCCATGTGGAGCAGATCCCTGGACGTTTGGCTTTCAATAAAAAAAACAAGGAGTCAGCTATGAAATATCGTCGTGGGATCCGTTCCCTGTGTCGTGCCGCCCTGGCGGTGACCGCGGTCAGCCTTAGCAGCAGCCTGCTGGCAGCGGATCCGGTAAAAATCGGTTTTCTGGTCAAGCAGGCGGAGGAGCCCTGGTTCCAGACCGAGTGGGCTTTCGCCGAGAAGGCGAGCAAGGACAAAGGCTTCGAGTTGATCAAAATCGCCGTGCCCGATGGCGAAAAAACCCTTTCGGCCATCGACAGCCTTGCCGCCAACGGTGCCAAGGGCTTCGTGATCTGCCCGCCGGACGTGTCTCTCGGCCCAGCCATCATGGCCAAGGCCAAGCTTAACGATCTCAAGGTGATCGCCGTCGACGACCGTTTCGTCGACGCCAAAGGCAAGTTCATGGAGGACGTGCCATACCTGGGCATGGCGGCCTTCGAGGTGGGCCAGAAGCAGGGCGCCGCGATGGCCGCCGAGGCGAAAAAGCGTAACTGGGACTGGAAAGACACCTACGCGGTGATCAACACCTTCAACGAACTGGACACCGGCAAGAAGCGCACCGACGGTTCGGTCGATGCCTTGAAGAAAGCCGGGATGCCGGAAGACCACATTCTGTTTGCGGCGCTCAAGACCCTCGACGTCCCCGGCAGCATGGACTCCACCAACTCGGCGCTGGTGAAGCTGCCAAGCGCTGCGAAAAACCTGATCATCGGCGGTATGAACGACAACACCGTGCTGGGCGGCGTGCGCGCCACCGAAGCAGCCGGCTTCAAGGCGGCCAACGTGATCGGCATCGGCATCAACGGCACCGACGCCATCGGCGAGTTGAAGAAACCGGACAGCGGCTTCTTCGGTTCGATGTTGCCAAGCCCGCACATCGAAGGCTACAAGACCGCCGAAATGATGTACGAGTGGATCACCACCGGCAAGGAACCGCCGAAGTACACCGCCATGGACGAGGTGACGCTGATCACCCGGGAGAACTTCAAGCAAGAGCTGGAAAAGATCGGCCTGTGGAACTGACGGCCGGTTGATTCAAAAGCGGCCCTGGCCACATGAGTGGCAGGGTCGCTTGATCTCTGTGAGTTCGAGGTGGTTATGCAAGCGCAAACAGCGACATGGCAACACAACATCGGCGGCAGCTTGCGATTCAACGGGATCGGCAAGTCCTTTCCTGGCGTGCAGGCGCTGGCCAATATCAGTTTCGTTGCTCATCCGGGGCAGGTGCATGCCTTGATGGGCGAGAACGGCGCGGGCAAGTCCACGTTGCTGAAAATCCTCGGGGGCGCCTACATCCCGAGCAGCGGCGACTTGCAAATCGGCGAGCAGACGATGGCCTTCAAAGGCACCGCCGACAGCATCGCCAGCGGTGTGGCGGTGATTCACCAGGAATTACACCTGGTGCCGGAAATGACCGTCGCGGAGAACTTGTTCCTCGGTCATTTGCCGGCGCGTTTCGGCCTCGTCAATCGCGGCGTACTGCGTCAGCAGGCGTTGACATTGCTCAAAGGGCTGGCGGACGAAATCGACCCGCAGGAAAAAGTCGGTCGTCTGTCCCTTGGCCAGCGCCAGTTGGTGGAAATCGCCAAGGCCTTGTCCCGTGGCGCCCACGTCATTGCCTTCGACGAACCGACCAGCAGCCTGTCGGCCCGGGAAATCGACCGTTTGATGACGATCATTGCCCGCCTTCGGGACGAGGGCAAAGTGGTGCTGTACGTCAGCCACCGCATGGAGGAGGTGTTCCGCATCTGTGACGCGGTGACGGTCTTCAAGGACGGTCGTTATGTCCGCACCTTCGAGAACATGAGCGAGCTGACCCACGATCAGTTGGTCACGTGCATGGTCGGTCGCGATATCCAAGACATTTATGACTACCGCCCCAGGGAGCGCGGCGACGTGGCGTTGCAGGTGAAAGGCCTGCTCGGGCCGGGCTTGCGCGAACCGGTGAGTTTCCATGTACACAAGGGCGAAATCCTCGGCTTGTTCGGGCTGGTCGGCGCCGGTCGTACCGAGCTGCTGCGTTTGCTCAGTGGCCTGGAACGTCAGAGCGAGGGCAGCCTGGTCCTGCACGGCAAGGAATTGAAACTGCGTTCCCCCCGGGATGCCATCGCCGCTGGTGTGCTGCTCTGTCCGGAAGATCGCAAGAAGGAGGGCATCATTCCGTTGGGCAGCGTGGCCGAGAACATCAACATCAGCGCCCGTCCGGCTCATTCCGCGCTCGGCTGCCTGTTGCGTGGCGAGTGGGAGCGGGGCAATGCCGACAAGCAGATCAAGTCGCTCAAAGTGAAGACCCCGGCGGCGAGCCAGAAAATCATGTACTTGTCCGGCGGTAACCAGCAGAAAGCAATCCTGGGACGCTGGCTTTCCATGCCGATGAAAGTCCTGCTGCTTGACGAGCCGACGCGAGGCATCGACATCGGCGCCAAGGCCGAGATCTACCAGATTATCCACAACCTGGCGGCCGATGGCATCGCGGTGATTGTGGTGTCCAGTGACTTGATGGAAGTGATGGGCATTTCCGACCGGATCCTGGTGCTGTGCGAAGGGGCCATGCGCGGCGAGTTGCCGCGTGACCAGGCCGACGAATCCAACCTGCTGCAACTGGCGCTGCCGCGCCAACGCGTTGCCGACGCGGCGAACTGAGAGGTAAATCATGACCATCCAAAACAATGCACTGCCAACGGCGCGCAAACCCCTGGACCTGCGCCGCTTCCTCGACGACTGGGTCATGCTGCTGGCGGCCATCGCCATCTTCGTGCTCTGCACCCTGATGATCGACAACTTCCTGTCGCCGCTGAACATGCGCGGCCTGGGCCTGGCGATTTCCACCACCGGCATCGCGGCATGCACCATGCTGTATTGCCTGGCGTCCGGGCATTTCGACCTGTCGGTGGGTTCGGTGATTGCCTGCGCCGGCGTCGTCGCGGCCGTCGTGATGCGTGACACCAATAGCGTATTTCTCGGCGTGAGCGCGGCGTTGGTGATGGGGCTGATTGTCGGCCTGATCAACGGCATCGTCATCGCGAAACTGCGGGTCAATGCGCTGATTACCACGCTGGCGACCATGCAGATCGTACGCGGCCTGGCCTACATCTTTGCCAACGGCAAGGCGGTGGGGGTGTCGGAAGAATCGTTTTTCGTCTTTGGTAACGGCCAGATGTTCGGTGTGCCGGTGCCGATCCTGATCACCATTGCCTGCTTTCTGTTCTTCGGCTGGCTGCTGAACTACACCACTTATGGGCGCAACACCATGGCCATCGGCGGCAACCAGGAAGCGGCATTGCTGGCAGGCGTTAACGTTGATCGCACCAAGATCATCATCTTCGCCGTGCACGGTGTGATTGGTGCGCTGGCAGGCGTCATCCTGGCGTCGCGCATGACCTCGGGCCAGCCGATGATCGGCCAGGGTTTCGAACTGACCGTGATCTCTGCTTGTGTTCTGGGTGGCGTTTCGTTGAGCGGCGGCATCGGCATGATTCGCCATGTCATCGCCGGCGTGCTGATCCTGGCGATCATCGAGAACGCGATGAACCTGAAGAACATCGATACGTTCTACCAGTACGTCATCCGCGGCTCGATCCTGCTGCTGGCGGTGGTGATTGACAGGTTGAAACAGCGTTGAAGATTATTGGAGGCTGACCTGCCGCCATCGTCGGATCGCCGCCCGGAGCAGGCTCGCTCCCACACTGGCTCTGCACTGTTCCGAAGTCCTGAGCCAGGCACAAAAACCTGTGGGAGCGAGCCTGCTCGCGAAGGCGTCGGCACATCCGACACTTCCTTAGCTGACCCACCGCATTCGCGAGCAGGCCCGCTCCCACAGTTTTCGCTCTACCCCGCCTTGCGCAACGCCTCGACCAGTTCCTGCTTGCGCATCTTCGAGCGTCCGGGAATATTTTTTGCCCGGGCTTCTTTCATCAAGCTGTCCACGGTCTGGGCCTCATGGGAGGCTTTGCTGGTGCGCGGCTGCCCTTCGCGGCTCTTGGCGGCGCGCCGGGCCGACTCCTTGCGATCGGATTGCTTGGCTTCGGCGGGCTTCTTCTTGCCGGATCCACCAGAGCGTTCGCCGCCTCCCGATTGCTTGTTCACCGTGGCCCAGGCCCGAGCCTCGGCCTCGCCTTCCGACACACCTTTTTGCTCATAGCTGTCTTCGATGTGCTCGGCCTTGCGCTTCTGCTCATCGGTGTACTTGTCTTTGCTTCCACGAGGCATGGGAACGGTCCTCCTCAATGGCTGGGTAGAAGTTATTGACTGGAGGCCCCACCACCTTCAGAGCCTGAACCTCCGGTTGTGGTTTTCGAACCCACGCCAGTATCGGCATTGTCGGGCGCAGTGGAGTCAGGTGTGTTCATCCCGCCTTGGCGGCCCGTGTCGTTGCCTTGGACCCGCGGATCGGTGCCTGTGGCAGGCGGCTGGCCATTGTTCAAGGTGCCGCCCGTGCCATCGGTGTTCAGTTTGGGCAAACCTTGGGTGGCCGGCGAGTTGGGTGCCTGAACCGGGTCGGTCGGTCCGGTGCCACTGGTCGTGGCCGCGAAAGCCGCCGAAGACAGCAGCGTGGCGAATGTGAGTGCAGTCAGCCTTGAATAGATCATGGTGTCGCCTCCATTTTTTGAAATGCTTGCCAGATTTTTGGCCGCGCTGGAGAGGGGTTGGTGCCGCAGGGGCGACGAACGGCGCTATTGGGGGTGTTATTTAGAAGATGTGACGAGCGCCGCAGAGCGGCTTAGTATGATGCTTTCAATTGGCGACAAGGCCTGTTCATGTCCATCGAAATCCGTCCCGCGCAGCCCAGCGATGCGCCGCAAATCCTTGTTTTCATTACTGAGCTGGCCGATTACGAAAAAGCTCGCCACGAAGTCATCGCCAGCGTGGCCGACATCGAGCGCAGCCTGTTCAGCGAAGGCGCCACCGCCCACGGCTTGATCTGCCTGCGCGATGGCGTGCCGATCGGTTTTGCGGTGTTTTTCTTCAGCTATTCCACTTGGTTGGGCAGTAATTGCCTGTACTTGGAGGACTTGTACATCACGCCTGAACAGCGCGGTGGCGGGGCGGGCAAAACCTTATTGCGACATCTGGCGAAGATCGCCTGCGACAACGATTGTGGTCGCTTCGAGTGGAGCGTGCTGGACTGGAACACCCCGGCCATCGACTTCTACAAATCCCTCGGCGCGCAACCGCAGGAAGAGTGGGTGCGCTACCGGATGGATGGCAAGGTGCTCCGGGACTTCGCTAACGGCAACTGACGTTCATGAGTACGCGTCGGACGCCCACTGGGTAAACCCGGGTCGCTGTTGGAGTCGCGTGCAATAAGCGGCTACGGCTGGATAGTCCGGACGTTCCATGGGCGTCTGCCGCCAGCGGTGTACGGATAGGCCAATGAGTACGTCTGCAAGGGAAAAGTCTGCACCGGCTACGTAGGCGCCGGTGTGGTCCAGCTGTTGTTCCAGCAAGCCCATCTTCTTATTCCAGCCTTTGACGCCGGCGGCGATGAGTTGTGGGTCCTGGAAATCCGGGTGCTTGCGCACCAGTCCATAAAACGCATCGCCCCACGACGGATTGAGCTCGGTGGCTTGCCAATCCATCCACTGCTCTACACGCGCCCGTGCGGCAGGCTCGACAGGCAGCAGGTCGCTGCGCCCGTGCTTGCCCACCAGATAGCGGCAAATGGTGTTCGACTCCCAGAGCACGCCGCTCTCGTCGACAATCACCGGCACCTGGGCGTTGGGATTCAATGCCAGGAACGCCGGGTCATGGGTCGACGCGAAGCCGATGCCCCAGTCTTCGCGCTCGTAGGAGATTTCCAGTTCCTGGCAAGTCCACAAGACCTTTCTGACGTTAATCGAGGAAGTGCGGCCGAGGATCTTCAACAATTGTCCCATCACTTTTTCCCTGAGTTGTTTGGCGTCCGGTCAGAAACGTAGCAGGGTCTTGGGTGGATGGCGATGCCTTCACGATAGAATTGATATCCCAATATGTGGGAGAGATATTTATATATTGAGATTTTCCTGCGTCCGGGTTTATAGTCCGCGTCACTCACTGCCCAATAAACAAAACAGGTGAAGCGGATGCAGGCGCAATTGATCGCGCTCGATTGGGGAACGACCTCATTACGGGCTTACAAACTAGCCGCGGGAGGCGAGGTGCTCGAGCAGCGTTCGCTGTCGTCGGGGATCATGCAGTTGCCGTCCGGGCCGCGGACGATAGCGGGCCAGGTCTGCATCGACGGTTTTGAGCTGGCCTTCGATGAAGCCTGCGGCGATTGGCTCGATGCGCAGCCAGGCTTGCCCGTCATTGCCTGCGGCATGGTGGGCAGCGCCCAAGGTTGGCGGGAAGCGCCTTACTGCGACACGCCGGCAAACGTCGCCAATCTCGGACATTCCCTACAAATTATCCGGAGCCTTCGCGGTGTTGATGTTCACATCGTGCCAGGGGTAATCCAACGCTCCCGACTGCCCAATGTGATGCGCGGCGAAGAAACCCAGGTGCTCGGTGCGTTGCCTGGCTTGCCCAACGAAGCGGTGCTGATCGGCTTGCCGGGCAGCCATTCGAAATGGGTGGAGGCGGCTGAAGGCTGCATCGTCCATTTCGACACCTTCATGACCGGCGAGATCTTCGCCGTGCTCAGCGACCACAGCATTCTCGGCCGCACCCAGCAGCGCGGCGCGGCGTTCGATGGCGTGGCTTTCGATCGCGGCGTGCAGGTGGCGCTGTCGTCGGATGGGCAGATTGGCCCGCTGTCCACCGTGTTCAGCGCCCGCAGCCTGGGCCTGACCGGCGAGCTCGGCGCGAGCGCCCAGGCCGATTACCTGTCGGGTGTGCTGATCGGCCATGAGTTGACGGCCCTGGCCGCCGTGCAACGTCAACGGCGCAACAGCGTTCACCTGCCGACGGTCGTGCTGATTGGTAATTCTCAACTCTGCGCCCGTTACCAGCGGGCCCTCGACGCCTGCGGTTTCGCCCGCGTGATCCTGGCCGAACAGGCCACCGAACGCGGTTTGTGGCAACTGGCCTTGGCGGCCGGGCTGCTCGGACCCACCGCGTCGCGTTAAACCTGACTGGAGACCTGACATGCTCAAACAAGCATTGGCGCACAACGGGCTGATCGCGATTCTTCGCGGCCTGCGCCCCGAGGAGGCGGCATCTATCGGCGAAGTCCTGTATAGCGAGGGATTTCGAGTCATCGAAGTGCCGCTCAATTCCCCCGAACCGTACGAAAGTATCCGCATCCTGCGCAGTACCTTGCCCGCCGATTGCCTGATCGGCGCGGGTACTGTGCTGACCCCGGAGCAGGTGGAGCAGGTCAAGGCGGCCGGTGGCCAGGTGATCGTCATGCCTCACAGTGACCCGAAGGTCTTGCGGGCGGCAAAAGCGGCGGGGCTGTACCTGTCGCCCGGCGTCGCCACGCCGACCGAAGCTTTCGCCGCGCTGGCCGAGGGCGCTCATGTGCTGAAGATGTTCCCCGCCGAGCAAATGGGCCCGGCGGTGGTCAAGGCCTGGCTCGCGGTTTTACCGGCCGGGACCGTGCTGGTGCCGGTGGGCGGGATTACGCCGGACAACATGGCGGTGTTCGTCGAAGCCGGCGTCAAGGGTTTCGGCCTGGGTTCCGGGTTGTTCAAGCCGGGCCTGACAGCGGATCAAGTGGCGGTGCGCGCCAAGGCCTATGTGGCCGCATGGAATGCCTTGAACTGAAGACTTTTCCAGCGCTCCGAGCGCTGCATCTGACAAGAGAGACAACAAGATGAAAATCACCAAGCTGACCACGTTTATCGTTCCGCCGCGCTGGTGCTTCCTCAAGGTCGAGACCGATGAGGGCGTGACCGGTTGGGGCGAACCCGTGGTCGAAGGCCGTGCCCACACAGTGGCGGCTGCGGTTGAAGAATTGTCCGACTACCTGATCGGCAAAGACCCACGCAACATCGAAGACATCTGGACCGTGCTCTATCGCGGTGGCTTCTACCGCGGCGGGGCCGTCCACATGAGCGCCCTGGCCGGTATCGACCAAGCGTTGTGGGACATCAAGGGCAAGGCCCTGGGTGTGTCGGTCAGCGATCTGTTGGGCGGCCAGGTTCGGGACAAGATTCGTGTCTATTCATGGATCGGCGGCGACCGGCCGGCGGACACCGCCCGAGCGGCGAAAGAGGCGGTGGGACGCGGCTTCACGGCGGTGAAGATGAACGGCACCGAAGAACTGCAGTTCCTCGATACCTTCGAAAAAGTCGACCTGGCCCTGGCCAACGTGGCAGCGGTGCGCGACGCGGTCGGGCCGAACGTCGGCATTGGCGTGGATTTCCACGGCCGTGTGCACAAGCCAATGGCCAAGGTTCTGATGAAGGAGCTCGACCCCTTCAAGCTGATGTTCATTGAAGAACCGGTGCTCAGCGAAAACTACGAAGCCCTCAAGGAACTGGCGCCGCTGACCAGTACCCCGATTGCCCTGGGCGAGCGGTTGTTCTCGCGATGGGATTTCAAGCGGGTGCTCAGCGAAGGCTATGTGGACATCATCCAGCCGGATGCGTCCCACGCCGGCGGCATCACCGAAACCCGCAAGATCGCCAACATGGCCGAGGCCTACGATGTGGCGCTGGCACTGCATTGCCCGTTGGGTCCAATCGCCCTGGCGGCGTGCCTGCAACTGGACGCGGCTTGCTACAACGCGTTTATCCAGGAGCAGAGCCTGGGCATCCATTACAACGAAAGCAATGACTTGCTGGACTACATCAAGGACCCGCGAGTGTTCGACTATGACCAAGGCTTCGTGAAAATTCCGAACGGTCCTGGCCTGGGTATCGAAATCAATGAGGAATACGTCATCGAGCGCGCGGCCATTGGCCATCGCTGGCGCAACCCGATCTGGCGCCATGCCGATGGCAGTTTTGCCGAATGGTGAGTCACGCCTGACCCTGTGGGAGCAAGCTCGCTCCCACAATTTGATCTTCGCAAGCAGGGAGATCTTCTTCGATGCGCCCGTTTCCTCAATAAACATAAAAAGAGGCACCTCACATGCAAGCGCACACCCTGAGCGCGCAGGCGTCGTCGGTGACGCCCAGCCGCAAGCGTTTTTTCATCATGGTGTTGCTGTTCATCACGGTGGTGATCAACTACCTGGACCGCAGCAATCTCTCGATCGCGGCCCCCGCATTGACCAGCGACCTGGGCATCGACCCGATCCACGTCGGGCTGATTTTCTCGGCGTTCGGCTGGACTTACGCCGCCATGCAGATCCCCGGCGGCTGGCTGGTGGACCGGGTGCCGCCGCGCATCCTGTATAGCGTGGCGTTGTTGCTGTGGTCGGCGGCCACGGTGATGCTCGGTTTTGCCGCCAGTTTCATCGCGCTGTTCGTGCTGCGCATGGCCGTCGGTGCCCTGGAAGCGCCGGCTTATCCGATCAACAGCCGCGTGGTCACCACCTGGTTTCCCGAGCGCGAGCGGGCCACGGCCATTGGTTTCTATACCTCCGGGCAGTTCGTTGGGCTCGCATTTTTGACTCCGGTGCTGGCGTGGCTGCAACACGCGTTTGGTTGGCACATGGTGTTTGTCGCCACGGGCGCGGTGGGCATTCTCTGGGCGGTGATCTGGTATGCGGTATATCGCGAGCCTCGGGATTTCAAGGGCGCCAATGCCGCGGAAATCGAGTTGATCCGTGAGGGTGGAGGGCTGGTGGACATCCAGGCCGATACCGCCAAGGCCAAGGCCAAATTCAGCTGGAGCGACCTGGGCATCGTCCTGACCCAACGCAAGTTATGGGGTATCTACCTGGGGCAGTTCTGCCTCAACTCCACGCTGTGGTTTTTCCTGACGTGGTTCCCGACCTACCTGGTGAAGTATCGCGGCATGGACTTCATCAAGTCCGGCTTGCTGGCGTCGTTGCCGTTCCTTGCGGCATTCGTCGGCGTGCTGTGTTCCGGCTTCTTCTCGGACTGGCTGATCCGCCGAGGCGCCACGGTGGGTTTTGCGCGCAAGCTGCCGATCATTGGCGGGCTGCTGATTTCCACCTCGATCATCGGCGCCAACTTCGTGGAGTCGACGCCCCTGGTGATCGCCTTCCTGGCCCTGGCGTTTTTCGGCAATGGCCTGGCGTCGATCACGTGGTCACTGGTTTCCACCTTGGCACCGGCGCGGTTGCTCGGTTTGACCGGCGGGGTATTCAATCTCATCGGTAATCTGGCGGCCATCGCCACGCCGATTGTCATCGGCTTCCTTGCTAGCGGTGATTCGTTTGCCCCGGCCATTACCTATATCGCCGTATTGGCATTGGCCGGGGCGCTGTCCTACATCCTGCTGGTCGGGAAGGTCGAGCGCATCGAGTTGTAGTCCGACGGGGCGGGCGACCATAATGCCGCCCGTTCCCCGCACTGTTGAAGGCCGGATATGCAGCAAGACGATCCAAAAATCATCAAGGATGCCGCTCCTACTGGCACGCAGACCTTGCTGCGCGGCCTGGGCGTGGTCCAGGCGGTCGCCAGCGGTGCTCGCGACTTGAAGGAAATCGCCCGGCTGATCGGCACCACCCGCAGCACCACCCACCGCCTGGCCAGTTGCCTGGTGGACGAACGTTACCTGCGCGTGGTGCCGCAAGTGGGTTACCTGCTGGGGCCGAAGTTGATCGAGCTGGGTTTCCAGGCTCGGGAAGAGTTGCCACTGGTGAGCCTGGCGGGGCCGTACCTGGACGAGTTGTCGGCGCTCACCGGGGACACCGTTCACCTGGCGATTCGCGAGGGCGACGAAGTCTTGTATCTGCTGAAAAATCCGGGGCGTAACGGGCCGGAAATGCGTTCGCGCGTGGGCCATCGCATGCCGTTGGCGCGGACAGGGATCGGCAAGGCGCTGATGCTCGATGATGCCCAGGAACAATGGAAGCGGCTGTACGAAATCAGCCTGCCGGCGGGTGGGAAGAATCAATTCTGGCCCCAGCACCAGGAGCAATCCTGGGAACAGTTCCAGCAACGGATGGTGGAGTATGTGGCGGGGGGCTATGCCTTCGACCTGGAGGACAACGAACCGTCGATCCGCTGTGTGGCGGCGCCGATCCGTGACGCCGGCAAGCGCATCGTCGCCGGTATCAGCATCGCCAGCACGGTGCCGTACATGCCTTTGGAAAAGATGGCCGAGCTGATTCCCCTGGTCAAAGGGGTCACAGCCCGGCTGTCGGCGGAACTGGGTGCCAAGGTTTGACGAGCGTCAGGCCTTGAGCGTCGCCATGTCGATAACGAAGCGGTACTTCACATCCCCGGCGATCATGCGGCTGTAGGCCTCGTTGATCTGGCGGATGTCGAGCATTTCAATGTCGCAGCTGATGTTGTGTTTTGCGCAGAAATCCAGCATTTCCTGGGTTTCGGCGATGCCGCCAATCAGCGAGCCGGCCAACACTCGGCGACCCAGGATCAGCTTTGCCGCGTGTACGGGTGGGTCGACCGGCTCGACCAGGCCGACGATGATGTGCACGCCGTTGAAATGCAGCGTATCGAGGTAGGGATTGAGGTCGTGCTGCACCGGAATGGTGTCCAGCAGGAAGTTGAAACGTCCGGCGGCGGCCGCCATCTGTTCGGCGTCGGTGGACACGATCACATGGTCCGCGCCTTGGCGACGGGCTTCTTCTGCCTTGCTCGCCGAGCGGGTGAACAACGTCACTTCCGCGCCCATGGCCTTGGCGAACTTGATGCCCATGTGGCCCAGGCCACCCATCCCCAGCACGCCGACCTTGTCTCCGGCCTTCACGCCATAATGCTTGAGGGGAGAGTAGGTGGTGATGCCTGCGCAGAGCAGCGGCGCGGCGCTGGCCGGGTCGAGTGTCTGGGGGACGCGCAGTACAAAATGCTGGCTGACCACGATGCTGTCGGAATAGCCACCCATGGTGTGGCCGCCGCTCACGTGGTCCGGGCTGGCGTAGGTCTGGGTCATGCCTTCCAGGCAGTATTGTTCCAGATCGGCACGGCAAGCTTCGCATTCGCGGCAGGAGTCGACCATGCAGCCTACGCCTACCAGGTCGCCGACCTTGTGATGGGTGACATTCGCCCCCACGGCGGTGACTTTGCCGATGATTTCGTGGCCGGGCATCAGCGGATAGACGGCGATGCCCCATTCATTCCGGGCCTGATGGATGTCGGAGTGGCAGACGCCGCAGTAGAGAATTTCGATCGCCACATCGTCCGCGCGCGGGCTGCGGCGCTCGAACTTCATGGGGGCGAGGGGCGTGGTGGCCGATTGGGCGGCATAGCCGATGGCTGTGTACATGATGGACCTCGCTATCATTGAACGGTGAGGGGTTCATTCTGGGAGGCAGGGCGGCCGGTGGCGATGGCGATTCCTACGCCTGTCATGCCTAATCCTACGGCGTTGGCCAGGATTCGATTCCATGTGGCGCCAGACCTGCGATGATGTTTTCATCCCTTTCTTCGTGAAGTTTTCGCTCATGCTGCTGACCCGTCATCTCGATGCCAACGCCACGCTGGTTTCGCTGATAGAACCTTTGGCGACCCACGACGGTTTTGTTCCTACGCGACTGCCAGGGGTGCACGCGCTTCGCGCCAGCCAGGACGTCGCTCGTGGCCCGCAGCTCTACGAACCGAGCCTGGTGATCATTGCCCAGGGCAGCAAACTGGCGTACCTGGGGCCCCGCACAATGGAATATGGCGCGGGGCATTATCTGATCCAGGCCCTGCCGGTGCCGTTCGAATGCGAAACCTACGCCATGCCCAATGCTCCGCTGTATGGAGTTTCCGTTGCGATCGATCGGGCGATGCTGGGCGACCTGGTGCTGGCCATGGGGTTGATGCCGGGGCGGAATCTGCCGCCTCAGACGCCGGAGTCCATGACTTGCGCAGTGCTCGATGACGCCATGCGTGGGTGTGTCGAGCGCTTGTTGCGCTGCTTGCACGACCCGTTGGAATGCCAGGTCATGGGCCAGGCGCGGCTGCGGGAGCTGCTGTTCGTCGCGTTGCGCGGACCCCAGGCCGATGTGCTGCGGGCGTTGGTGGAGCAACAGGGCCAGTTCGCCCGGATTGCCGCTGCCCTGGGCCATTTGCATGCGCACTTCACCGAGCCGTTGAACGTCGAGATCCTGGCCAGTCGCGCGAACATGAGTGCTTCGACCTTTCACGAGCATTTCAAGCGCAGCACGTTGCTATCGCCGGTGCAGTACCTCAAGCGATTGCGCCTACTCAAGGCCCAGCGGCTGCTGCTCTGCGAGGGCATGAGCGTGGCCCAGGTCGCGCACCAGGTGGGGTATCAGAGCCCGTCGCAATTCAGCCGGGAGTACAAGCGTTACTTCGAGCGCAACCCAGGGGACGAACGCGCCGCCTGAATTGTGCAGGGAACCCTGTGGAAGCGAGCCTGCTCGCGAAAGCGGTTTATCATTCAACACACATGTCGACTGAGACACCACTTCGCGAGCAGGCTCGCTCCCACTTTGGTTCGGTGTGCTTCCCGGAATCGCGGGCAACAAAAAGGCCCCCATTGCGGGAGCCTCGATGTTCAGCGTTCCGGCTTACATGTTCGGGTAAGTCGGTCCGCCGGCGCCTTCCGGCGTGACCCAGGTGATGTTCTGTGCAGGGTCCTTGATGTCGCAGGTCTTGCAGTGAACGCAGTTCTGGGCGTTGATCTGGAAGCGCTTCTCGCCATCCTCCTTGGTGACCACTTCATAAACGCCGGCCGGGCAGTAGCGCTGGGCCGGTTCGTCGTACAGCGGCAGGTTCTTGCTGATCGGGATGCTCGGGTCGGTCAGCTTCAGGTGGCAAGGCTGCTCTTCTTCATGGTTGGTACCGGAGATGAACACCGAGCTGAGCTTGTCGAAGCTGATCTTGCCGTCCGGCTTCGGGTAGTCGATCTTCTTGCATTCGGCCGCAGGTTTCAGGCAAGCATAATCTGGCTTGGTGTCGCGCAGCGTGAATGGAATCTTGCCGCCGAAAATGTTCTGGTCGAGCCAGTTGAAACCGCCGCCGATGATCGCACCGTACTTGTGGATCGCCGCGCCGAAGTTGCGGCTGGCGAACAGCTCTTCATACAGCCAGCTGTTCTTGAAACTGTCGACATAGGCCGTCAGTTCATCGCCGCCTTCGGACTCGGCGAACAGGCGATCAGCCACGGCTTCGGCAGCGAGCATGCCGGATTTCATCGCGGTGTGACTGCCCTTGATCTTGGCGAAGTTCAGGGTGCCGAGGTCGCAACCGATCAGCGCGCCGCCCTTGAAGACCATCTTGGGCAGCGAGTTCAGGCCGCCCTTGGCGATGGCGCGAGCGCCGTAACTGACGCGCTTGCCGCCTTCCAGATACTGCTTGAGCACAGGGTGATGCTTGAGGCGCTGGAACTCGTCGAATGGTGACAGGAAGGTGTTGCTGTAGGACAGGTCGACGATCAAGCCGACGACCACTTGGTTGTTTTCCAGGTGATAAAGGAAAGAGCCGCCGGTATTTTCGGTGCCCATGATGTCCAGCGGCCAGCCGGCGGTGTGCACCACCAAGCCTGGTTGATGCTTGGCCGGGTCGATTTCCCAGATTTCCTTCAGGCCGATGCCGTAGTGCTGGGTGTCGGCTTCGCTGTCCAGGTTGAAGCGCTTGATCAATTGCTTGCCAATGTGGCCACGGCAGCCTTCGGCGAACAGCGTGTACTTGCCGCGCAACTCCATTCCAGGGGTGTAGAGGCCTTCTTTCGGATTGCCTTCGCGGTCGACGCCAAGGTCGCCGGTGATGATCCCGCGGACGACGCCGTTTTCGTCGAACAACGCTTCCTGGGCGGCGAAGCCCGGGTAGATTTCCACGCCCAGGTTCTCGGCCTGCTGGGCCAGCCAACGGCAAAGATTGCCAAGGGAAATAATATAGTTGCCTTCGTTGTGCATGGTCTTGGGCACAAAGAAGTCAGGGATTTTGCTCGCGGTCTCGGCGTTTCTCAGGACATAAATGTCATCGCGCTTGACCGGCGTGTTCAACGGAGCGCCGAGCTCTTTCCAATCCGGAAACAGTTCGTTCAGGGCGCGCGGTTCGAACACCGCGCCGGAGAGGATGTGCGCGCCGACTTCGGAGCCTTTTTCGACCACGCAGACGCTGATTTCCTTACCGGCTTCGGCGGCCTTCTGTTTCAGTCGGCAAGCGGCAGACAGGCCAGCGGGGCCGGCACCGACGATGACCACGTCGAATTCCATGTATTCGCGTTCCACAGGCTATCTCCTACTCAAGGCTCAACAGTTTTTTCTAATTGGAGGTTTGGCGTTGCATCCGTTGTTTCCTTCGCGAAGCGACGAAAGCGACAATGGATGACCCGCGCTTCTCTCTTAAGCGGCGCATTATATCTACACCACTCTCAGGGTCCAATACAAACGTTTGTTTGAAATTGCCGCAGCCCAGATAAATCACTGACGTACGGCTTATGACTGACCATTTTGCCGTATTGACCGGAATAGACGTTCCGGTCAAGATACGGGCGGTTTTGCGCTCGCCGTAGGCTGACTGTTGGTTCCAAGAGCACCTCTAAAGACAGGGCGAAGGCAGCACAAAGTGACGAGTTGCGCGGTTCGGACGCGCAGTTTACACGCCGCGATAATGAATGACTCATCGGTCATCACTGACGAATGGTCTTCACTCCCGTGAGCAAAGGTCATGTGTGGTTCATGCCGGCGTTTTTAGAGGTGCCCTTGCGCCCATGATCATCAACCGCCAGGTTCGCCCAGGCGACTTTCTTTTCACCGGAGAGTAACGAGGAATCCATGAAGGTTCTTGTAGCTGTCAAACGAGTGGTCGACTATAACGTCAAGGTTCGCGTCAAGGCGGACAACTCCGGCGTCGACCTCGCCAACGTCAAGATGTCGATGAACCCTTTCTGCGAAATCGCCGTAGAAGAAGCCGTACGCCTGAAAGAAAAAGGCGTGGCGACTGAGATCGTCGTCGTTTCCATCGGCCCGACCACCGCCCAGGAACAACTGCGCACCGCGCTCGCGCTGGGTGCCGATCGCGCCATCCTCGTCGAATCCGCCGAAGACCTGACTTCCCTGGCCGTTGCCAAGCTGTTGAAAGCCGTAGTTGACAAGGAACAGCCACAGCTGGTGATCCTCGGCAAGCAGGCCATCGACAGCGACAACAACCAGACCGGCCAGATGCTCGCTGCGTTGAGCGGCTACGGCCAGGGCACCTTCGCGTCGAAAGTCGAAGTGTCGGGCGACAGCGTTGCCGTGACTCGCGAAATCGACGGCGGCGCGCAGACAGTTTCCCTGAAACTGCCGGCCATCGTCACCACCGACCTGCGTTTGAACGAGCCGCGTTACGCGTCCCTGCCAAACATCATGAAAGCCAAGAAGAAGCCGCTTGAAGTGCTGACTCCTGACGCTTTGGGCGTTTCCACCGCCTCCACGAACAAGACCCTGAAAGTCGAAGCGCCGGCTGCACGCAGCGCCGGCATCAAGGTCAAGTCGGTGGCTGAACTGGTCGAGAAACTGAAAAACGAAGCGAAGGTAATCTGATATGACTATCTTGGTAATCGCCGAACACGATAACAAGGCGCTGGCTCCGGCCACGCTGAACACCGTTGCTGCCGCCGCCAAAATCGGTGGCGATGTCCACGTCCTGGTGGCCGGGCAGGGCGCTGGCGCCGTTGCCGAAGCCGCCGCCAAGATCGCTGGCGTGAGCAAAGTCCTGAACGCCGATAATGCTGCCTATGCGCACCAACTGCCGGAAAACGTTGCTCCATTGGTAGCTGAGCTGGGCAGTGGCTACAGCCACATCCTGGCGGCCGCGACATCGAACGGCAAGAACATCCTGCCTCGCGTAGCTGCTGCATTGGACGTCGACCAGATCTCCGAAATCATTTCGGTAGAAAGCGCCGACACCTTCAAGCGTCCGATCTACGCTGGCAACGCCATCGCCACCGTGCAATCGACCGCTGCGATCAAGGTCATCACCGTTCGCGCCACCGGTTTCGACCCGGTTGCCGCCGAAGGTGGTTCGGCTGCCGTTGAAGCCGTGGGCGCTGCCCACGACAAGGGCATTTCCAGCTTCGTCAACGAAGAGCTGGCCAAGTCCGATCGTCCTGAGCTGACCGCCGCCAAGATCGTCGTTTCCGGCGGCCGCGGCATGCAGAACGGTGACAACTTCAAGCACTTGTACGCCTTGGCTGACAAGCTGGGCGCTGCCGTTGGCGCATCCCGCGCAGCGGTCGACGCCGGTTTCGTTCCCAACGACATGCAGGTCGGCCAGACCGGCAAGATCGTTGCACCACAGCTGTACATCGCCGTCGGTATCTCCGGCGCGATCCAACACTTGGCCGGCATGAAGGACTCCAAGGTGATCGTTGCGATCAACAAGGACGAAGAAGCGCCAATCTTCCAAGTGGCCGACTACGGCCTGGTGGCGGACCTGTTCGAAGCCATCCCTGAGCTGGAGAAGCTGGTCTAATCCGGCATCTTCACTTATAAAGAGCCCGGCCTTTTGGCCGGGTTTTTTATTTCTGTTTCCGGAGCGCTTAGTGCCATGGATCTTCGCCGTTTGGCTTGCTCGTCGTTGTTCTGGGCGTTGGCGTGCGCGCCAGGGCTGTCTGCCGCCGCTGGCAAATGCGAGCGCCTGATCGCTACTGGCAGCCCCGATGCGCCGCCTTATCTTTGGCAAGATCCCCAGGATCCCAAGCATTTGATCGGTGCCGGGGCCGACCTGCTGGCGCAGGTGGCGCAGGCGCTGGGGATCAAGATCGAATTGCTCTACGCCGGCAAACGCGCCCAGGCGTTGGACGAAGTGCGCAGCGGACGCATGGACCTGCTCACCGATGCCCCGCTGACCACGACTGGGTTGCAAGCCTTGGATTACGTGCACCCGCCACTGCTGGAGAACGATTACCTGGTCTGGACACGCAAGGATTCGACGCTGGTGGTCGAGCGACCGGAGGATCTTCACGGGCATAACGGCGCCTTGTCGGAAAAGGCTCGCATGACACAAGGATTTGGCCTTTTCGCTGAGCAGAATCTAACCGTGACCCGTACGCCCAACCTGACCCAGGCCTTTCAGAAACTGCTCCTGGGTGAAGTGGAATATGTACTGGCGGGGCGCTACTCGGGCCTGGCGATGGCGCAGACGCTAGGGATGGCTAATGACTTGCAAGCCGCGCCGCAAGCGGTGGACAAGCCGGGCTTGTTCCTCGCGCTTTCCCATAACTCCGCCTGCAATGACCCATGGTTACGCGGACAGCTGGCGCAAAAGATGACAGAATTGGCCGCGTCTGGCCTGGCGGAGGCTGTGTTGCAGCGCAATCTGGAGCGTTGGAGAGCACAGTTGAAGTCCCCCGTCAGCGCCCCCAAACAGTAGGGAATATTAGTGACTATTCGACCTCTTTTCGCTGCCCTGGCCGTTCTGGCTCTGGCGGGTTGCGCAGCCGATCCAGCGCCGAATGAACAGATCCGCCTGACTGAACAGGCCATTGAGCAAGCGCGTGCGGTGGGTGCCACCACCGACGAAGTACCCGAATTGAAACTGGCTGAAGAAAAATTCACGCGCGCCAAATCCAACATGGCCGATGAATCCTATAAAAAGGCGCGCATGCGCGCTGAACAGGCCGAGTTGGATGCACGTCTGGCCGAAGCGAAGGTGCTGACGCTCAAGAGCCAGGAGCAATTGAACGTGCTCGACACTCGCATCAAGCGCTTGCGCAAACAGCTGAGGGAGGATGCCCAATGAAGCACTCCCAAGTATTGGGCGGCCTGGTCCTCGCGGGGCTGGCCAGTCTGTACGGTTGCGCCGGACAGCGCAGCGAGGTGGCGCTGGAAAAGGCCAGCGATGACTTCCAGAAGGTCAAGGAAGATGCCAACGTGCTGCGTGCGGCGCCCCGGGACGTGATCCGGGCCGGCGAATCCCTGGCCCGCGCCGATCGCTTGTCCAGCTACTGGGGCAGCGGTGAGGACGTGCAGCATTACGCCTACTTGAGTCAGCGCTACAGTCAGATTGCCCGTGAGCACAGCAACCAGGTGCTCAACGAAGAGCGCGCGACGAAGCTCGAGCTGGAGCGCCAGCGCCTGCAGCTGGCCCTGCGCGAATCCAAGCTGCTGAGTGTCCAGCAGCAGGGCAAGTGGCTTGAAGAGCAGATCATGGCGATGGCGACCACCCAGACCGATCGCGGCCTGGTGATGACCCTCGGGGATGTGCTGTTCGATACCGGCGAAGCCGAGCTGAAAAACTCGGCCAATCGCGTGGTGCTCAAGATCGTGCAGTTCCTGCAACTCAATCCCAAGCGCGTGGTGCGCATCGAGGGCTACACGGACAGCACCGGCGGCAAGCAGGAAAACCTCAAGCTGTCCCGCGACCGCGCTCAGGCCGTGGCGGACGTGCTGGTGGACCTTGGCATTGACGAAAAGCGCATCCAGGTCGAGGGCTACGGCGATCAATACCCGGTGGACGTCAACGCAACCGAGCGTGGCCGGGCGCAGAACCGTCGCGTTGAAATCGTATTCTCCGATGACAAGGGCCAGCTCGGCGCCGCCCGTTGAGGACGGCGTCACTGGAAAACCCGGCCCCTTCGAGGCGCCGGGTTTTTTTTCGCCTGATGTTTGGGATGAGTACAGTTGGGGCTGTCAACCCACTGTACTGTCGAGTAATCTGGCAACTGTCCCAGTACACTTCTAAACTGTGCCGGTAGAATTTCCGACAAGAATAAAACGCCTGCGAAATCGAGTACTGCGTCATGACCAACCTCCTGCTCTATCAACGTATTGCGCAACAGTTGGCGGAAGACATCCGGCGTGGGGTGTATCAGCCGGGTGAACGCGTGCCTTCGGTGCGCAAGATGAGTTCGCAGCTCAACGTCAGCCATGCCACCGTCCTCCAGGCCTATGCGAACCTTGAAGACCAGGGGCTGATTCGCGCGCGGCCGCAATCGGGCTATTACGTGCACCAGACGCCGGCGTTGACCGCGCCGACGCCGGACATTGCCCGGGTCGAGCGCCCCGGATTGGTGACGCGCAGCAGCATTATCCAACAGGTGTTGGTCGAGTCGCGCCGCGAAGGGGTGTTTCCGCTGGGCGCGGCGGTGCCGAGCGTTGATTATCTGCCCGTGCGGGCGTTGCATCAGCAGTTAGCCAAGGTCACGCGTTTCCACAGCCCGCGGGCGTTCAGCTACATGTTCAGTCCCGGCTTCGAGCCGTTGCGCCGCCAAGTCGCGATCCGCATGCGTGACGCCGGCGTGGTGGTGGATCCTTCCGAGGTCGTCATCACCCATGGCTGCGTCGACGCCCTGCAGATGTCCTTGCGCGTGCTGACGCGTCCCGGGGATTTGATCGCCGCCGAGTCGCCCACTTACTACGGGCTGCTGCAACTGGCGGATCTGCTGGGCCTGAAGGTCATCGAGATCCCCAGCGACCCGGTCACTGGCATGAGCCTTGAAGCCTTGCAATTGGCGGCCAACCAATGGTCGATCAAGGCGCTGGTCCTGACCACGCGCCTGAGCAATCCCCTGGGTGGCACGATGCCCGAAGAGCGGCAAAAACAACTGCTGCGCCTGGCATCGGATTTCGATATCCAGATCGTCGAGGACGATATCTATGGCGAACTGATGTTCGAACAGGGCCGGACCAAGGCATTGAAGGCCTACGATCGCTTGGATCGGGTGATCTACTGTTCGAGTTTCTCCAAGACCCTTTCGCCCGGCGTTCGGATTGGCTGGATGATCGCCGGCAAGTTCCAGCAGGAGATCCAGCGACTCCAGACGTTCAGCACCCATTCGGCGTGCAGCGTCACTCAGATGGGGATCGCGGCTTACCTGGAGAATGGCGGCTATGACCGGCACTTGCGCTATATTCGCCAGGAGTACCGCAAGAACCTCAGCGCTTTTCAATTGGCGGTGCAACAGCACTTTCCGGAAGGCACGCAGATGAGTCGTCCCACCGGTGGGTTCATTCTTTGGGTCAGCCTGCCGGGGCGGGTCAACACCCAGGAACTGCACGTCCGCGCGCTGCAACAGGGCATCAGCATCGCCCCCGGGCTGATTTTCAGTAATACCGAGCAATTCAACCACTGCATCCGCCTGAATTGCGGCATACCCTGGAATCGCGAGGCAGAGCGTGCGTTGATGACCCTGGGGTTGCTGGCGACCCAGTTGTGCCAGGAGACCGCCAGCGGGTTTTTATAGAAATCAGCGGCTTGGCCCGATGTGCTTGTCAGCGCCTCAATATCGGGCGAGCATGGACATCTCTGCCGTAGGTGTCGTCGTGTCTATGAAAGCCATTGTTCCTGCTGCGTGGGTTTTGATCGGCCTGTTGAGTGTCCTCGACATGGGGAGTGCCATGGCAGCTTCGGCCCAAGAGAAACCGGCCGCCAGCGCCGCCAAGCCCACCGCGAAGAAAACCGCCGAGATAAAGAAGACTGTCAAAAAGACGCCCGCCAAAACGGCCGCCGCAAAGAAAAAGCGCGCCCCCATTTCCTCCAAGAGCAAATCGGCCCGCGAAGTCGCCAAGACCCCTTTACCACCGGCCAGGCTGGACCTGAGCCTGCCACACGATATGGTCGATCAGTTGCAGCCACCCGGCAAGGTGCCCCTGCCCAAGCGTGAGCCACTGTTGCCGTCCATGTTTGGGGAAAAGCCGGGCCCATTCCAGCTCAACGGCCGTCTGCTGAGCAACGAGATGCAGCTGCCCTTGCGCAATCAGGAGCGCAACGAAGTGGAAGGCGCGGCACTGGAATTCGAATTCAAGCAATAAGGCCATGCAATGCTGCTGTTCGTCGCTGACTGCCGGGTCACTCCACCCACTACGAAAAAAACCCCCGGACGGCGATTTCAAACGGCTGTTTTAGCCGTTACCCTGTGTCCTGTTACCAATCATTACTTGTCGTGAGGATCCTGTCGTCATGAAGTGCCGTGAAGGCTGTGGCGCCTGTTGCATCGCCCCTTCCATCAGTTCTCCCATCCCTGGCATGCCCCAAGGCAAGCCGGCGGGAGAACGTTGCGTGCAGTTGTCGGCCGGTAATCTCTGCCTGATCTTCGGCCAGCCTGAACGCCCGGCGGTGTGTTCGGCGTTTGAGGCGGACCTTGAGGTCTGCGGCAATAGCAGCGAAGAAGCCATTCGATTGATTGGCTGGTGGGAGCAGGTCACGGCGGCGTAGTGGGACAACGATCGGAAACGACATGAACGAACTTGGACGATAAGGAAAACAATTATGGGTTCGCTGCATCGTATGGCTGTGTTGTGTGGATTGACCGTCCTGTTGGCAACAGCTACCGCCCAGGCAGAAGACTGGCAAGTCGCCAAGGAAAAGGAAGGTATCCAGGTGTCGCTGAGTGAGGTCGCTGGCTCGAAGTACAAGGCCTATCGCGGCGTGACCGTCATGAAAACCACCATGGCCAAACTGCGGGCCCTGCAGGAAGACGTTGCGGATGCGTGTGGATGGATCCATGAATGCAAGAGCCAGAAGTTGCTCAAGCACGAGGGCGACAAGAGCTGGACCTACACCCAATTCAATACGCCGTGGCCGGTCACGGCCCGCGACTCCGTGCTGGAAGTCACTACCGTTGAAGGAGCTGATGGCAGCCTCACTCGCAAACTCAAGGGCGTGCCTACCTATCTGCCGGAAGAGAAAGGCTTTGTGCGCGTGACGCAGGTCGAAGGCTTCTGGAAGTTCACCCCCAAGGCGGCGAACCAGATCGAAGTGACTTACCAAGTCCACACCGAGCCGGGGGGTGATGTACCGTCCTGGCTGGCTAACAAGTTCGTGGTGGACGCGCCGTTCAATACGCTGAAAGCGCTGAAAGAGCGTGCCGAAAAATAATCGGTAGGCCGCGATGAAGAAACCGCCCACGAGGCGGTTTTTTCATTGGTGCCGTCAGCGAACTCAGCGGAACGATTGTTTCGCCATCAATGTCGAGATAGACGTAAGCCCGGCCATGTATTGATCGAGGAGACACCGATGCAGAAGTGGGAAATCACTTTCGTTGATGATCACGGCGAAGCCGTCGCCGAGCAGTTCGATTACGACCAGGAGCCCACAATGGAACAGGCCGCCCAATTGATCCGCCAGAGACTGCTCCCCGTGCCCGCCAAGCTTGATCTCAACGATCTGGAAGGTCGCACGCAAGACCCTACGCTCAAAAGCCTCAAGACCCAAAACAGCATTGAAATCATCAGCATTAAACCGATTTCATGAAATTCATTGTTCGGTCCCGCTTGGCAGTGGCGATGACTTGAAGCTACTCTGCAACCGAGATCAGCGAAAGGATCGCCAAGGTCCGGTCTTGTCAGCTACATGCTTGTGTCCCGACGGCCAGTTGATGCCGTACTGCTTGTAACCAGCGGTTGCACGCACGGGAAGACGGAAAGTCTATCCATCGGTCTGAGGAGGACGTTTCATGAGCACAGCCTATCAAGAAGACATCAGCACCAGTGTGCTGCGCCGCATGAAAGAAGGCGGTTTCGATTTCTCCCAATTTCATCCCATCGAGTTCTATGCCATTTTCCCCGACGAGGAACGGGCGCGCAGGGCGGCAGGCCAATTCAGGGGGGAATCGCTGAATGCGCAGATCAGCGCGCGGGACGATGGAGCCTGGTCGCTCGAACTGAGCCGGGTGATGTACGCCACTTATGATGACATCGGCGATTTCGAGTTGAACTTCGAGGCCGTGGTCGAGCCCTTGGGTGGCGTTATCGAAGGGTGGGGCGTCAAGCAGGAGATCCGTCGCCTGCAGGCCTGAATGTTTTATGCATCCAGCAACGGCTGACCTTTGTGTCGGCCGTTTTCATGTTGGGTGCTGATCGATTTTCTGTCGTCATCGCGAGCAAGCTTGCTCCCACAATCGGTCTGCGATCCGCCACAACGCCCAGTGGTAACGGGCTTTGCGGCGAAGGAACGCGCCTACGGCTTCAACGGCTGCTTGCGTCCTGCCATGTGCTTCAAATACCCCACCAACAGGTCAAGCTCAGAATCCGGCAACACCGCTGCGGAGAATCCCGGCATTTTACCCTGTGGCCAGTGGCGCAAGCTTTGAGGGTCACGGATGTAACGTTTGAGGAAATCTTTCGAAAAGTATTCCGTAGGGTTGAAGGGAATGTTCAGGTCCGGTCCGAACTGCGCATCACCCGCGCCGTTGAGTCGATGGCAAGCCAAACAGTTTTTCTGAAACAACTCGAAGCCTTTGTTGACCGGATCGTTTTTGGCCAGGCTGGGCGAGGGCAGCAGGGCGGGGAAGCGGTCGGCCACTGGTGACAGGCGCTTGATGCTTGCCAGCGCATACGGCCATTGCTCGGGGCTGATATGGCCCGCTTGAGGATCGGTCCAGATCAGATAGAAAGGACCGGCGCTTTGCTTGCCTTCCCCCAACGCCGGCCAGGGTTTGGTCGGGTCCTCGATCGCCAGCCACGCGCGGGCGCCGTGTGCATTGAGTAATGGCGCCGCTGGCAGTTCAGCTGCGAAACCGTCCAGGGCTACGGCTTGCAGATGATCGTTCGGTTGCACCCCGGTCAATAGCGAGGTCAACGGCACGGCGCGATAGCTCATGGGTTTCTTGTAGGAAACGTCTTCGTTGATCTGAACCGTTTGAACGTCGGGATGCTTGAGTAGCTCTTCAGTCTGCCAGGTGCGGGTACCCGCGCCCAGCTCCAGCGTGAGCTGCGCCGCGTACAGAGGGCCGCTGATCAGCAGTGCCCCGAGGACAATAAGTGCTTTCAAGTGAATCGCCGTCCATGTCGAGAGGGAGGCGCAAAGGTTGGCACAGCCACCGTTGCCGGAACAATCAACCCTCTCACATTTATTTAGCGAAACGACTGTAATAAAGCGGACATCGCGCGTCTGGGTCAGCCGATCACTTTAGTGATGTTCGGCAAGATCAACAGCAGCGTCGTGGCGAAGAGAATGAGTCCGGCTTGACGAACTTTCGTATGTTTGAACATGGCTGACCCGCCTTTTTGTTATTTCCTGAGGCCAGCCTGCATTACTCCGTGACGGCTGGCGTTGCACTTCCTGTCTGACAAGCGCCTCGGCAAAACCCGACGACTTACTTGTACAAGGTTTACATTAGGGGCCGCAGCCGGCTTCGCTTAGACCCAATTAGTATCAGTTTATGGGTCCAGGTTATCAAAACAGCATGAGGCCTATTGCCAGCTGCTTGCGGGCCCTTTTGCTAGACAGCTTGCTTACCTGAAACGGTTAATCCGATAGCTCGCTACCGTTCGTCTGAGCGTGCCTGTCAATGTCGTTGAGCACTGAGGTCATTGAATCCGCCGCCGCTGGGCTTAAGGTTAGAGGTGTTTGTAAAAGCCGATCGCGGTTTGAGGATGTCATGACCGAAGCTATGATTTTTGACGCATTACGCACGCCTCGCGGTAAGGGAAAAGCTGACGGCGCCCTGCACACCGTCAAGCCGGTGAACCTGGTCGGTGGCCTGTTGACGGCGTTGCGCCAGCGCATGAGCCTGGACACCAGCCAGGTGGACGACATTGTGCTCGGCTGCGTGACGCCGATCGGCGATCAAGGTGCCGACATCGCGAAGACCGCCGCCTTGGTGGCTGACTGGGATGTCAGCGTGCCCGGCGTTCAGCTCAACCGCTTTTGCGCTTCGGGTTTGGAAGCGGTGAACCTGGCCGCGATGAAGATTCGTTCCGGTTTCGAAGACCTCGTAGTGGCGGGGGGCGTCGAGTCCATGTCCCGTGTGCCTATGGGCAGCGATGGCGGCGCATGGGCGCTGGACCCGCAGTCCAATCTGCACGGCCATTTCGTTCCCCAGGGCATCGGCGCCGACCTGATTGCCACCCTCGAAGGTTTCAGTCGCGAGGACATCGATGCCTTTGCGTTGCAATCCCAGCAAAAAGCCGCGCGAGCACGGGAGAACGGCTCGTTCGATAAATCCCTGGTGGCAGTACGGGACCAGAATGGCATCGTGCTGCTCGATCATGACGAATTCATCCGCGCCGACTCGACGCTCGAAGGCCTGGGCAAACTGCGGCCAAGCTTCGAAGCGATGGGCCAGATGGGCTTCGACGCCACGGCATTGCGCGTCTATAGCCATGTGGAGCGGATCAATCATGTGCACACGCCGGGCAATAGCTCGGGCATCGTCGATGGCGCCGCGCTGATGCTCATTGGCTCCCCGGCCAAAGGTCGCGAGCTGGGCTTGCAACCCCGGGCGCGGATTGTTGCCACTGCCGTCACCAGCAGCGAGCCGACCATCATGCTCACCGGTCCGGCCCCTGCCACTCGCAAGGTATTGGCCAAAGCTGGCCTGCGGGTCGAGGACATCGACCTGTTCGAAGTCAACGAAGCCTTTGCCTCGGTAGTGCTCAAGTTCATCAAGGACATGGCCATCGATCCCGCCAAGGTCAACGTCAACGGCGGCTCGATCGCCATGGGCCATCCGTTGGGCGCCACCGGTTGCGCAATCCTTGGCACGCTGCTCGATGAGTTGGAGGCGCGTCACCTGCGCTATGGCCTCGCGACACTGTGTGTCGGCGGCGGCATGGGCATCGCCACCCTTATCGAACGCCTCTGAGCCCCGATTTTGAAGGAACACTTTTCATGACCCATGCCATTCGTTTCGAAACCGGCCCGGACCGGATCGTCGTGCTGACCCTGGACATGCCGGGGCAGGCGGCCAACACCATGAACGCGATATACCGCGAGGCCATGGGCGCCTGCGTTGCTCGCCTGACCGCCGAAAAAGACTCGATCGCCGGCGTGATCATCACTTCGGCCAAAAAGACGTTTTTTGCAGGCGGCGACCTGAACGAGTTGGTCCAGGTCGACAAATCCCAGGCCCAGGCCTTTTACGAAACGGTGTCCGAGATCAAGGCGCAGCTGCGCGCATTGGAGACCCTCGGCAAACCGGTGGTCGCCGCTATCAACGGTGCGGCCCTGGGCGGCGGCTGGGAAATCTGCCTGGCCTGCCATCATCGGGTGGCGCTGGACCATCCCTCGGTGTTGATCGGCCTGCCGGAAGTCACCCTTGGCCTGTTGCCGGGCGGCGGCGGTGTGGTGCGGATGGTGCGCTTGCTGGGCTTGGAGAAGGCATTGCCGTATTTGCTCGAAGGCACCAGGGTTCGTCCGCAACAAGCGCTGCTGGCTGGTTTGATCGATGAGCTGGCGACGGATCGCGACGAGCTGCTGGACAAGGCCCGGGCCTGGATTCTCGCTAACCCGAGCGTGGCCCAGCCGTGGGACATGAATGGCTATCGGATCCCTGGGGGCACGCCGTCCGCCCCGGCGGTCGCCCAGATGCTGGCGATCGCGCCTTCGATTCTGCGCAGCAAGACCCAGGGCTGCCTGCCCGCACCGGAAAAAATCCTCTGTGCGGCGGTGGAAGGCGCGCAGGTAGGCTTCGATGCGGCGCAGTTGATCGAAACCCGATACTTCACCGAGCTGACGACCGGCCAGGTGGCGAAAAACCTGATCGGTACGTTCTGGTTCCAACTCAACGAGATCAAGGCTGGAGGTTCTCGCCCGCAGGGTTTTGTGCCTTTTCTGACGAAAAAAGTCGCTGTGCTCGGCGCCGGGATGATGGGCGCGGGTATCGCCTATGTCAGTGCTGCGGCCGGCATCGACGTGGTACTCAAGGACATTGATCTGGACGCAGCGCAAAAGGGTAAGTCCCGCGCGGCGTTGCTGCTGGACAAGAAAGTCGTCCGTGGCCAACTCACCGCGCAACGGCGCGACGCCATCCTGGCGAGGATCCAGCCGACCGACAGCGATGCGGACCTGGCCGGCTGCGACCTGGTCATCGAGGCCGTATTCGAAGACCGCGTCCTTAAAGCCAGCGTGACGGCCGCAGCCCAAGCGGTGGCCGGGCCGGACGCGGTGATTGCGTCCAATACTTCGACCTTGCCCATCACCGGCCTCGCGATGGCGGTGCCGGACGAGGGCAAATTCATCGGGCTGCATTTCTTCAGTCCAGTGGAAAAAATGCCCTTGGTCGAGATCATCAAGGGTGCCCGCACCTCTGACGAAACGCTTGCCCGTGGCTTCGATTTCGTCCGGCAAATCGACAAGACGCCGATTGTCGTCAACGACAGTCGTGGGTTTTTCACTTCGCGGGTGTTCGGCACCTTTACCCACGAAGGCATCGCGATGCTCGGCGAAGGCGTGAGCGCGCCGATGATCGAAACCGAGGCACGCAAGGCCGGGATGCCGGTCGGGCCGCTGGCTGTCTCCGACGAAGTTTCACTCAGCCTGATGAGGCATATCCGCACGCAGACTGCCAAAGACTTGCGAGCGGAGGGGAAAACTCCGACCGAACACCCCGCATTCGCTGTGATCGATCTGCTGCTCGAAGAATACAAACGGCCAGGTAAAGCGGCCGGAGCCGGTTTCTATGAGTACCCAACCCAAGGGCAGAAATATCTCTGGCCGGGGCTCAAGGCGCGTTTCGACAAACCCGCGGGGCAGATTCCAGCCCAGGATATCCGTGATCGTCTGCTGTTCATCCAGGCCCTGGAAACCGTTCGCTGCGTCGAGGAAGGCGTTGTCACCTCGACGGCGGACGCCAATATTGGCTCGGTCTTCGGCATCGGATTCGCGGTCTGGACGGGCGGGGCGTTGCAGTTTATCAACCAGTACGGTTTGCCGGCGTTTATCGCCCGCAGCCAGTACTTGGCCGAGCAATACGGCGAACGTTTTTCACCCCCGGCACTGTTGCTGGAAAAGGCCGCCGCTCAAGCACTGTTCTGACTATGCGCGGGGGCTTGCCTTGGGACGGTGTTTCAGGGCAGGCTCTGGGGTGTGCAATATTCCCATCATCGTGTCAGGTATTTTTTATGTCGCTACGCATCTGCATTCTGGAAACCGATATCCTGCGTCCAGAACTGGTCGACCAGTATCAGGGTTACGGGCAGATGTTCCAGCGCCTGTTTTCGCAGCAGCCCATTGCGGCCGAATTTCTCGTGTACAACGTGGTGGAAGGGCAGTATCCAGGCGACGATGAACAATTCGACGCTTATCTGGTGACCGGCAGCAAGGCGGATTCCTTCGGGACCGATCCGTGGATACAGACGCTCAAGACTTATCTCCTGGACCGCTACCAGCGTGGCGACAAGCTGCTAGGCGTCTGCTTCGGCCATCAATTGCTGGCACTGCTGTTGGGCGGCAAGACCGAGCGCGCCAGCCAGGGTTGGGGGGTGGGTACCCATCGCTACAAACTCGCGGCCAAGGCCCCCTGGATGAGCCCGGTGATGGAGGAGCTGACCTTGTTGATCAGCCATCAGGATCAAGTCACCGAGCTCCCGGTAAATGCCACCGTCATCGCCTCGAGCGATTTCTGCCCGTACGCGGCTTATCACATCAATGATCAAGTGCTGTGCTTCCAGGGCCATCCAGAATTCATCCACGACTATTCCCGGGCCTTGTTGGAGATTCGCCAGCAACACCTCGGTGAGAAGATCTACAGCCAGGGCGTGGCGAGCCTGGAACAGGAACATCACGGTACGACGGTAGCGGAGTGGATGATGCGTTTCGTCGCCCATAAACCCCAAGCCGATGCCGCCCAGGGCTGACTACTCGGGCATGCCACCGTTGATCAGCGGTTCACTGCTGATCAACGGTGGGAAGCTGCTCGCGAAGAAGGCTACGCAAATCCCGTCGAAAAATCCTACAACCACCCCGACCGCTTGAAACTTGCCCACAACGCGGTACATCCAACCCCGATGAACCCGAGCACCAGGAAATATCCATAGTGCCAGGTCAGCTCCGGCATGTTTTCGAAGTTCATCCCGTAGATGCCGGCCACCGCCGTCGGAAACGCCAGGATTGCCGCCCAGGCGGCGAACTTGCGTTGCACCACGCTCTGGCGCGAGGCTTCGAGCAGCACGCCGATTTCAATCGTCTGGCTAGCGATGTCCGCCAGGGTCGCCAAGTCTTCCATCTGCCGTGTGACGTGGATCTGCACGTCGCGGAAATAGGGGCTCATGTTCTTGTCGATGAAGGGGAAATCCAGGCGCTGCAGTTCTTCGCTGATTTCCACCATCGGCGCCGCATAGCGACGCAGGCGCAGCACGTCGCGGCGCAAACTATGCAGGTTCTGGATGTCCCGCTCATTCAGGGCGCTGCATAGCACGTTGCGCTCCAGTTCATCGATCTCGGCATGAATGGCTTCGCCCACCGGCAGGTAATTTTCAATGACGAAATCGAGGATTGCGTAAAGAACGAAATCCTCCCCGTGCTCCAGCAGGATAGGACGTGCCTCACAGCGTTGTCGGACATGGGCGTAGGACGCCGAGTGACCGTTGCGGGCGGTAATGATGTAGCCCTTGCCGGCGAAGATATGGGTTTCGATGAACTGCAGCTTGCCGTCCTTGCGCACCGGCGAATACGTGACGATGAACAGCGCATCGCCGAACGTTTCCAGCTTGGGCCGGCTGTGCTTCTCCATCGCGTCTTCAATCGCCAGCTCATGCAGGTTGAACTGGCGCTGCAGGTTGGTCAGCTCCTGGGTGCTGGGCTCTTCGAGGCCGATCCACACGAAGTGTCCGGGCTTCGCCGCCCAGGCGCTGCCTTCATCGAGGGTGATATTGGTGACTTTCTTACCGGCGCTGTAAACCGCAGCAGCAACAACTCTACCCATGATGTGGTTCGCTTCTTCTTGGAAATTGGCAGTGGGGGCAGCGTCCAGCTTAGCGCGCCACGCTGATTGAGAGTCAGCGAAATTCGCGAAGTTCGCGTAAAAGAAAACCCGCCGTAGGGGCGGGTTTCTTGTTCACATGGGCTGCAACTGCCGGTCCATCGTCTCGATGCACTCGCGCATCTGCTCACGACATTGAGCGATAAGGCGAGGCATGTCGTCCATGCTCAGGCCCGCCGTGGGAATTGCCGGCAGGGAGCGTATGAGAATGTCACCACTGCGCCAGCGATTGAGCTGCATATGCTTGATATAAGTGCTCACACAGACTGGGATGATCGGCACTCCGGCAGCAATCGCCATCTGGAACGCGCCTTTCTTGAACGGCAGCAATTCAGCGCCCAAGTTGCGTGTGCCTTCCGGAAACACCCAGATCGAGGTGTCTTCATGCTGGAGGGTGTGGGTGGTGGTCAGCATCGACTTGCGGGCC
The DNA here is from genome assembly GCF_052660185.1 of Pseudomonas sp. E102. Classification (NCBI taxonomy): domain Bacteria; kingdom Pseudomonadati; phylum Pseudomonadota; class Gammaproteobacteria; order Pseudomonadales; family Pseudomonadaceae; genus Pseudomonas; species Pseudomonas sp. E102. The sequence goes on along the minus strand of NZ_CP084025.1, from coordinate 3,189,944 downwards.
TTGATTGCATTGCCCCGATCAATCAACACGTTGCCCGCCAGCCAGAACAATTGACCGAACAGCGGTACCCATTTCAGGCTCTTCTTGCCGATGCACACGGTACGACGCGGTACCACATTGCCGAAGACAAACAGATCATAGTTGGATTGATGATTGGCGATGATCACGCTGCTCTGGGCTTTATTCGCCAGTGTGTCGACTTCGGCCTTGACCCGCAGGCGCAGGATCCACATCGCGGGTACCGCATACAGCCTGGCGCACAGACGGCTGTTGTCAGGGTTGAACGGGCGACACACACCCAGAATCACTCCCAACACACCCGCCAGGATAAAGTGCAGGCCCATCAAAGACATACGCAGTGCAAACAACATCAACAGGCCCCACAGGGACAAAAGGTGGCGCAGTGTACGGATGTGCACTGTTTTCAGCAATTGCCCCTACAGAGGTAGGAGATGGGCGATGTTTAAGCTGATGTTTCGAAATGGCGCGTAAGAAGCGGCTTAGAGCGGTCGCCGGGTTTTAAGCCGCACGTGTCGGAACCTCACTTCAGCCAGGGTTCAGCCCATGTATTCCTGGTCCAGCAATATCGCGCTGTCCAACGCATCCAGCAGCGACTTGCGAACCTTAAGCTTGGTGTTTTTGTGGGCGGTCATATTGATCTTTTTCAACTGACGCGCCGCTTCCAACGCCGTAGCTTGCAATTCGTCCGCCGACACCACCTTATCGAGGAAGCCCGCATCCACGGCGCTCTGGGGATTGAACATCTCGCCATTGATGACCGAGCGGTGGAATGCCGACTTGCGCAACCGATCCCGGGCCAGCTCGATACCGGCATGGTGCATGGTCATGCCGATCTGCACCTCGTTCAGGCCGATCGTGAACGGCCCTTCGACACCAATGCGGTAATCCGCCGACAACAACAGGAACGCTCCCTTGGCGACCGCATGCCCCGGGCAAGCGACAATGACAGGGAAGGGGTGCGACAACAGGCGGCGAGCCAGGGTCGAACCGGACGCCACCAGGCTCACCGCTTCCTTGGGACCTGCGGTCATTACTTTCAAATCGTACCCGCCCGACAGAATCCCCGGCTGCCCGGTAATGATCACCACCGCGCGATCGGCCACTGCCTGGTCCAACGCAGCGTTGAACGCGGCAATCACATCAGGCGAAATGGCATTGACCTTTCCGTTGTTCAAGGTCAGGGTCGCGATACCGTCTTCGAGATGGTAGGCAATCAGGTCGCTCATGACGCTATTCCTTGTAAGAGAAGTCAGCAGACGTTACCCACCGTCGCAGGCCAGGTAAAGCGCCGTGACTGACTCACCGGTCAGCCCCGCCCCTTTCAAACGGCCTCGCCCGCCCGATGGGCCGCGCTTGCTTCTATAAGCGGGCCTGCGGACAAAGCCGAAGTTTGGCCGGTTTGCCATGCCCCGACCCGTTTGAAATGCTGGCCTGCCTTAAGCACATGAAAATTCTGAAAAAAACCTTTGCCATCGCCAAGGCTTTCGACTACATTAGCGCGCCTCGACAGACTGAACAGTTTGCCGAGACACGGTGAAGTGTCCGAGTGGCTTAAGGAGCACGCCTGGAAAGTGTGTATACAGGAAACTGTATCGAGAGTTCGAATCTCTCCTTCACCGCCACATTCTACAAACACAAACCCCTGATTTTCCTAGAGAAAGTCGGGGGTTTGTGGTTTTTGGCGTCTGGAAAAGGGTGGTATGGGAACAATGTGGGACCAGCCCACGCTTCTGTTCTGGCCGGCACTGCCTGATCTCGAACACTTTCCGAGGAAAGCTGTTTCAACGACCAATCAAAAACGACGACTCGGCCGCCAGGATGTCTACCGCCAATAGACTCAAAGGCCAGGACTCCCCATGACCCACCCCCGCATTGGCTTCGCCTGCCAATACCGGCACCCTGATCGCGGCCTCTCGGCGGCCGCGCTAAAGACAATCGAAGCCCCCTTCAATCCGCGCACCACAACGTTGCGCTGGATGGACAGCGTCTCCCCACAGGTCGCCCGCGACAAGCTGTTGGAAATCATCACGCACAATCTCGACGCGCAGTTACGCCTTATCGCCTACGTCGCCGAGCTTCCCCCGACCCTGCGCATGCTTCGGCTGAGTAGCGATCTATTGCCGTTCTACAGTCATCCGAAGGTGAGCGCGTTCTATCAGGACCCTGCCATCCAAGCCCAACTGGAAGAGCGCTTTGGCGCGATCGGGGATCTGGCGCGTTCAGCGGATATCCGCCTGTCCTTTCACCCTGGGCAATACTGCGTGCTCGGTTCGGATAAACCACCGGTGGTGGAGAACAGCCTCGCCGAGTTCGAGTACCACGCCGACATGATCCGGATGATGGGCTTTGGTCGGCATTTCCAGGATTTCAAATGCAACGTGCACATTGCCGGGCGGCTGGGGGGCGAGGGGATACGTTCGGTCTGGCCACGGTTGTCGGAGGCGGCGCGCAATTGCATTACCTTCGAAAACGAGGAAAAGACCTACGGCCTGGATGATTGTCTGGAACTTGCCGACCTCGCACCCATCGTGCTGGATATCCATCACTGTTGGATCAACGAGAACGATTACATCGCGCCGGATTCCCCACGAGTCGATCGCGTCATCGACAGTTGGCGCGGCGTGCGGCCCACCATGCATTACTCGCAACCCCCGGAGCGGCTTCAGGCGTTGGGTTTCGATGCCGACGGTAAGCTTGAGATGGATGCCTTGTTGAGGGTCGTGTCCAAGCGTGACCTGTACGGCCACAGCGCGCAGATGTGGAATCGCTGGACGAACCAGTACGCCCTCAGGTTTCTGGACCGGTTCGACATTATGTTGGAGGCGAAGGACAAGAATCTGGCAGCGCAGGGTTTCTACGAGGACGTTGTACGGCGTTGATGGCGGTATCCACGTGATAGCTCAGCGCCAAACAGCATCAGGCAACCCCACTGCAGTATCGAGCAAAGACCTCTCCCCGTATGCCGTTAAGGTTCTATTGAAATTTAATGGCTGTGGGAGAACATCATGACCCGGTGGATGAGTTTGGCTTGGCAAGCCCAAGTGCTTGCACTTTCTTTTATATTCTCAGCGGGCAACGGCTGGGCTTCGGAAAATGTTCAACGTACCAATACGGATCTGGTTCGCCAGGCTTTCGCGAATTGGCAGGAGGGCAACGGCACGGTCTTCGACCTGCTGGCGCCGGATGCCAAATGGACCGTGGCCGGGACAAGCCCGGTGTCAGGCGTCTACACCAGCAAGGCTGAGTTGGCCCAAGCCGTGCGCCCGATCACTGCTCGGCTGGCTACGCCGATTGTGCCAACGGTGCAAAGCATCATTGCCGAGAACGACGTCGTGGTTGTTCTTTGGAACGGCACAGCCACGGCACTTGATCACAAGCCCTATTACAACACTTACCTGTGGCACATGACGCTCAAGGATGGGCAAATCACACAGGTGACGGCGTTGTTGGATACTTACGCATTGGATGAGCTCATGCGTCGGGTGACGCCGCAATTACGCTTACATGGTCCCGCGTCGTCAGGATGATCCGCACCGCCATGACCACCCCAACCAGTACAGCCGCAAGTCCTGATGCCTCTAGAAGCGTCGGAAGTCGGTGGTGAAACCATAGGCCAAGCAGCGTGGCGAACACCGATTCCAAGGCGATCAATTGCCCGGAAAGCACCATGGGCAAACGCTGGGACGCGGCGTTCCAAGCCCAGGCACCGACTAAGGACGACATCAGCGCAATCACGAAACCCCAGAGATATAAACGGCCCGCAACGGAAACGCTGAACCCCAGGCTCGGCAGTTTGAGCAGGTCGAACGCTTGTACCGCCGGTAACAAGCACAAGGTGCCCAGTCCGGCACCGACCATCATGAGGCCAGTCCACGCACCGGATGCGTGGGGTGGCAGCGCGAGCAAGGCGCGTTGGTTCAACCCGCTGAATGCGAGCCATAAGAGCACGGCTGCGATTGAGAACATTAATCCCATCAGCCACGATCCTGCGCCCGCAGCGGGATGATGGAGAGCCCCGAGATTCGACACCAGCAGCCCAACCGTCAAGAAAACCAAGGGGATCGCCAGTTTGCGCCACGGGAGGGTCTTGGCCGTGGCGTTGCCCAGCAGCGCCAGCAACACGGGCACCATACCAATGAAGGCCGGCGTCAGCACCGGCCCGCCGAAGATGATGCCGGCGGCGATGCACGCGCTATAGCCGAGGTAGCCGATCACGCCCAGGCTTGCGGCCACAAGCATCTGATCACACCGCAGGTGCCGAAGCTGGGCCCGGTAGAGCAGCACGACACCCAGGCCCAGGGCACCGGCAACCAGGAACCGTACGACCAACAAGTCGTAGATCGTGTAGGCACCGGTGACGTAAGGCGCAATGAAGTTCAAGGCCCAGCTCAGCGTCGCGATGATTGCGAGGGCCAAGCCCGCGATGAGGTTTGATTGAGCCTGGATCATCAGGCGTGCGCCCCGATACATCGGCCATTGCAGAGTGTCTGCGAACCCCTTATAAAATCTCGCGCTGACATCGCGTCCCTCTCGACCGTCGTTGGCCCTGGATAACAGACCTGCATGGAGCATCATCGTGAGCGAATCACCGCACCCCCTCAACCCCCGACTCAACATTTGCTCGCGCAAGACGTCCCGCGTGCTGCGACAGGCCTGGAGCATCAGCCTCCTGGCCCTGCTCAGCGGTTGCGGAGCGCTGTCGGATGTCCGTTCTTTCTCCACCCCTTACTCAACGCCTGACGGTGGCGAGACCGCGCGTTTGCGGGTAATCAGCGACGGCATGGTCAGGGCCGTACCCAAGTCTGACTGCGTGGACTTCCGCCAGCCAGGCGCCGGGGTCATGGTGGCGTTCCGGGATGGCTATGCCAATCGCAACGGCGAAAGCCTGGGCATGCCAGACGACGACAAGCATTCATCTTCCACGGTCATGACTGAGCTGTTGATACCGGCCGGGCAGCCCATCGCTTTTCATTACATCGGCGATCGATGCTACAACATGTTCAGCTTTGTCCCTAAGGCAGGGGAGGATTACCAACTGGACGCCGCGGGCCGTTTTGAATGTGAAGTGAGGCTCAAGCAACTGCCCGCGGCGACGACGCAACTGCCCCCTTCATTCTTGAAGGACAGCAAATTGTGCAGGGTTACGGATAACCTGTAGCGGGGGGCGGGCACGCCATAACATCTGAAAAAGGAGTTTTCATCATGAGCCCCATTCCCACGCTCCAAACCCGCCGCCTTATCCTTACCCCCCTGGCGCTGTCGGACGCACCGGCAATTCAACGGCTATTTCCGCATTGGGAAGTGGTCCGCTACCTCGACAGTCGTGTGCCCTGGCCCTACCCGGATGACGGCGCGCTGACCTACGTGCGCGATCAGGCGCTCCCCGCTGTTGCCGCCGGACGCGAGTGGCACTGGATGATTCGCTTGGCCGAAGATCCCACTCAGCGTATCGGCAGCATCAGCCTGTACGACCAGCCCGGCAACAACCGCGGTTTCTGGTTGGCGCCGCAATGGCAGGGAAAAGGCTACATGCGCGAGGCTTGCGCGGCGATCAACATCTATTGGTTCGAAACGCTGGAGCGTCCGGTCATGCAAGTGCCGAAGGCGGTGGGTAACCTGGCTTCTCGCAGGATTTCGGAGCGTGAAGGCATGCGGATGGTCGGGACGCAGCAGGGCGACTTTGTCTTTGGGGCCTCGCTCAAGGAGGTTTGGGAGATGACGCGTGAGGAGTGGTTTGGGGAAGAAGCTGTGTCAAGGATACCCAGTCGTACCTGAATGATCCCGGATTTTTGGGCGCGGTCTTTCTTATCGGGCCGGTGGAGGCAAGTTTTTCGGGGGCAATGAGTCTGGGGTGAGCGGAGGGAAGAGCCGCTTGATAACCCGAATGACGGCGCAGCCGTCCATCGCGTTTTACCGATGTGGGCAGACATGCTTTGAACTTGTCGCGTTTTCCTCCGACCGAAAACATCAGTAGGTGCGCATAACGAGAATGTTCATGGCTGGCGCACCGACCCTGTTCAGGAGGTGTACCAAGATGAAAGCGTTACGCTGGCATGGAAAAAAAGATATCCGCTGTGATGATCATCTGCCCGACCCCACCATAGAAGACCCACGTGACGCCATTATCAAGGTCACCTCGTGCGCCATCTGCGGCTCGGACCTGCACTTGTACGATGGCTTCATGCCCGGCATGAAGCATGGCGACATCATGGGCCATGAGTTCATGGGTGAAGTAGTGGAAGTGGGTTCGGCCAACAAGAAACTGAAAATTGGCGATCGCGTGGTGGTGCCCTTTACGATTTGCTGTGGTGAATGCGATCAATGCCGTCGGGGTAACTTCTCGGTCTGCGAGCGCAGCAACCGCAACAAGGACCTGGCCGACAAGGCCTTCGGCCACACCACTGCCGGGCTGTTCGGTTATACCCATCTGACTGGCGGCTATCCTGGCGGCCAGGCCGAGTACGTGCGGGTGCCTTATGCGGACTTTACCCCGGTGGTGATTCCGGACGGCCTGACCGATGAGCAAGTGCTGTTTCTAGGGGATATATTCCCCACCGGTTGGCAGGCGGCCGTGCAATGCGATATCCAGCCCACCGACACCGTGGCCATCTGGGGCGCCGGTCCGGTAGGACAGTTCACGGTGCGCAGCGCGGTGATCCTGGGAGCCAAGCAGGTGGTGTGCATCGACAACGTGCCCGAGCGCCTGGCCATGGCCAAGGCCGGGGGCGCCATCACCATCAACTTCGATGACGAAAGTGTGCTGGACCGCTTGGCCGAGCTGACGGGCGGCAAGGGCCCAGAGAAATGCATCGACGCGGTAGGCATGGAATCCCACGCGACCCGTTCGTTCGATTCCATCTACGATCGGGTCAAGCAAGCGGTGATGCTGGAGTCAGACCGCCCCCACGTGCTGCGGGAGATGATGTATGTGTGCCGCCCCGCCGGCACGTTGTCCATCCCCGGTGTGTATGGCGGCTTGATCGACAAGATCCCGTTCGGCGCGGCCATGAACAAGGGCCTGACTTTCAAGATGGGGCAGACCCACGTGAACCGCTGGACCGACGACCTGCTCCGGCGCATCCAGGAGGGGCAGATCGATCCAAGCTTCGTCATCACTCATACCGTGAGCCTTCAAGACGGCCCGCAAATGTACAACACCTTCCGGGACAAAAAAGACGGCTGTGTGAAGGTGGTGCTCAAGCCTTGAGCCGACGATGCACCCGTGGCGAGGGAGCTCGCTCCCGCTTGAGTGCGAAGCGCTCACAAAAAAGGGGCCGCTGCTCCCGAGGCGTCGGAGCGGCCCAGCGGGAGCAAGTCTCCTCACCACGGGGGAGCAGGCGAAAGCCCCCTTCAGAACCCGCTTTCCCTGATCAGAATCGACAACGCATCGGTGAACAGCTCTGCAACCGGGCTGATGCGGGCCCCCTCGATGGACACGTTGCCCAGGCGCATCATCATCTGGGCGGGAGGGGCGTCCAAACGTATTCTCACCCGGTAAAGGGCATCACGGATCTGCAGGTTCCGGTCCTGTTTTGCGGAGACGGCGATGGGACCGCCGTAGGTCGTGCTCAGCATGAGATGCGGGACGTTCTGGGTGCGTGAATCGTCAATGCCGATCACTTCTCCCTCAAGCGTCGTGCCGCTGCCTCCCTGTGCATAAAAGCGCGCGCGAGCGCCAACGGCCACGCGCGAGAGGTCTTGCTGGCGAACGAATGCTTCCACCGTCCAGCTATCGGGGCTGACCAAGACGCCCAGCGGCTGATTGGGCTTGACCCAGACGCCGGGCTGCACGGCGGGGTCGATGTCGATGAGCACTCCGGCCATCGGGGCGCGCAATGTCAGGCGTTGCAACTCGGCCGCCTGGGCGGCGGACTCGGCTTGCTGACGGTTGAGCTGGCTGGCAATCGAGGCATATTTTTCGGCCCCATCGGCAGTTCCGGGGAGTCCGGCGAGTTGCGCGCGCAACGCGAGGGTCGCTTTGTGAGACCGTTCGGCCTTGTCGCGTATGACCGGGGAATCCAGAACGACCAAGGTTGAACCGGCTTCGATCGGTTGCCCGGCGAGAGGCATTTCCACCAGCCGGGACGGCAAGGGACTATAGAGCGTGTATTGAACCTCTGCATGCAGCCAGGCGGGCGCCTGCACCTGGGTGCTCCACGGCAAGGCGGCCAATAGCATCAGCGCGCCTGGCCCGAGCAAAAGCAGACGACCTCGCCGCGTGGGGATCTCCTTGCGACGATCCCACCAGACCTTGAGTTCACGCTGGATAGGCATGACGACGAACCATGCAATTTCGACTAGGAACAACAAGATACCCAGCGCCTTGAAAAACAGGTAATACACGGCGACGGCGATGCCGAGAAACACTACCAGGCGATAGATACGGGTGACGATGGCAAAGGCAATGAGAAAACCACGCAGGCGCGGCGCTACGACTTCCGGATCGGGTTCGTCCCAGGACAACAGGCGACGGCGCATCCAGGCTTGCGCCAAGGCACCCGAGCGCTCGTGGAGGTTGGGCAGGTCGAGCCAATCCGACAGCAAAAAATACCCATCAAAGCGCATGAAGGGGCTGGCATTGAGGGCCAATGAAATCATCCAACTGGTGGTCGCCAGGAAGAACAGCCCGCTCTTGAGCATTGGGTTTTCGCACAAGGCCCAACCTAGCGTCGAAACTCCGGCAACCAGCAGCTCCACGAGAATGCCGGCACCGGCGATGTGAAAGCGTTGACGGCGGTCGGCGAGCTTCCAGGATTCGCTGGTATCGGTGTAGAGCACCGGCCATAGCACCAGGAATGCCACGCCCATGTGCGCGACGCGCACGCCGTAGCGCGTAGCCGTATAGGCATGGCCGAGCTCGTGAAGGCACTTGGTAATCGCCAGGGCTACCAGATAACCGACCAGGCCTTGCGGTGACAGGCTTTGCTGGAAGCTGGCAACGAACACATCCCATTGCTGTTCGACGAAGAACAGGCCCAGCACGATGGCGAGGGCGATGCACACCAGAAAGGTCCGGCTGAACAGTGGCGCGACCCAGGGCAGGGTTTTTTCTAACAGGCGCTGCGGACGCCAGAGCGGCACGCGCATGAACAGGTAATTGTGAAGCAACCATTGCCAACCGGTGTGCTTGCCTTGCCGGGCCATCTCTTCCAGGCGTCGGGTACCGGTGACGTCGCTGACATGCAATAACTGATGGCGGCTCAGAAACGCCAACAAGGCCGCCAGTTCCGCTCGGCTGACGTTCAGGGGCGTTTCGGCCGCGAGCGCCTCGAGCAAGCGGGTCGGGCTACCCAGGGACCAGCGTGACAGGATCTCGAACTCCAGCCAGCCGATGTTGAAGAACCGGTTACCGACCGGGTCCTGGATCATCCAGGCTGGCGAGCCATCACGTTGCGCGGCCGCGGGAATCAGGCGCAAGTCTTCGCGCACCGCGGGCAGGTGTTCGGGAAGATGTACGTCTGGGCCTTGCAATGTCGATCCGGCCGATGAGCCCGACAGCAGAGTCGCCAGGTCCAGTTCGCTCACAGCCCGCTCCATTCACGCAGGGCGGCCAACGGACGGCGCATGACGTAATAGATCAGCGGTACCGATTCGCCATACAGCTTGGCGGTGCCCTTGAGGCCGATCCGAGCCAACTGGCTGGCATCACCCTGGAACTGCCCCCGAATGCGATACGAGGGAATGTTGTCTGGCGAAAGCGTGGCCTGGTAGCTGGTCTGGATCAGGCTGGCGGTCAAGGGCGATAGCGGCGCAACGTGCAGGAACAGACGAATTTCAGAACCGGTATCGAGGTTGATGGCATTGGCCACCGGGAGCCAGACCAGCACCCCCGCATCTTGCGGGTCGGCCAGCTGGATGATGCGCTCGCCAGTGACCACCGGCTTGCCGATCCAATCATTGGTGTCGCCAAATATCGCGATGCCGTCGCGTGGCGCTCGGACCACATTGCGCTCAAGCATTTCGTCGAGCCAAGCGACCTCGGCCTGTTTCTCCTGCACTTGCCCATTGAGCGCGGCCAGCTCGCCCTTGCTCTGTGCGCTTTCGAAGGCTTTTTGCGCAGCGAGCAGCGCTTCGGACCGGGCGACTTCCAGCGCTTGCCGGGCAACCGCGCGGCGATTGCGCAGGGTCGTGTCGTCGAGGCTGAACAGCGGTTGATCCTTTTGCACCATCTGGTTGGGCTGCACCAGGAACTCGTGCACCACGCCATCTTGCGGGGAGGCGATGGCCATCGCGTTATGGGCTTCGATCTCGGCCGGTGCCAGGGCGCTCAGTCGGACCGGCACCAGGCACGCCAGGGCCATGGCCGTCCCCAACGCCAATAAACGCCACGGGCGCTGTCGCCAGACTTGCCAGCGGGCGCCGAGCGTGGGGCGTTTGTTGGTCAGCGCCGCGAGGCAGTAGGCATAGGTTTGCCCCAGTCTGGCGAGCAGGGCCTGGGTGTGTTCGTCCGGCTCGGTATCGCAGGCAAGCAGCAACATGCCACGACGTGAATGATCGCGAGGCGGTAGCGGTACGCACAGCAGATGCATCGGCATCCATTCGGTCCAGCCCTCGGCGAAGCTTTCGGGAAGGTCCCGGGCTCGCAACAGATGCAAGACGGTGGCTGGTGTCGATTCGGCCGATAACGCGGGCTGCGTCCAGAGATGCTGGGCCAGCCTCTTGAGCCAGACGGTAAACGGTGTCTCTTCAGGCAGCACCGCCAAGCTGGAAACGTTGCTCAGCGAGGGCTTGCCCAGCACATCGCTGACAAATACATAGCCTTGGCGATAACGCAAAAGTTGCCACGTTTCGTTGACTATCACAAAACCCAGCTCGGCGGTACTGCGCGCTTCTTGTGCGCGCTGCTCAAGATGCAGCAGCACCGCGACCGGGTTGGGCGCTGTATTGGCTTGGGCGTTCATTGCGGCGCTTCGAACAGCGCAGTGCCACTCATGCCGGCGAGCAGATCGACGGGCCGGCCTTCGATCACCCCTTCAAGCTCGATGGTCTGGCTGACGGCGTCGACCTGGCCGTTGATGGCGCTGACTTTGGCGGGATAACGTTTGCCGGTCTCACCCAAATCAACCTGGAAGGGCAGGTCGGGCTTGAGCCAGACCAACCATTTGGAAGGTACATTCACACGTACCTTCAATGGCCCTTTGCTGATGATGTCGAGCAGTGGTTGGCCCAGGTTGACGCCCTGAAAGGCTTTGACCTGGACCTTGACCACGCGCCCGTCGAACGGTGCGAGCACGTTGCATTGTTGTTGCTGGGCCCGGTACTGGGCCACCTGGGCAGCGGCTTTCTCTGCGGCACTGGCGGCCAGCGAAACTTCCACCTCGCCGGCGGACTGCAACCCTTGCAAGCGCAGCTTGGCGTCATGGGTTTCACGGGCGGAGCTCAGGTCGGCCTGGGCCATCTTCAGGCGAGCGACCTGTTCGTCGCAGTCGAAACTGACGAGCACGTCACCCTTGCTGAACGTCGATCCCAGCGACGCGTTGACCGCGCGTACCCGCCCCACCAGCTGGCTCGCCAGGGTGGTTTCCTGGTCGGCCACCAGCAGCACGCGTACGCCGGCATCGGTTTCGCTTTGTGCCCATGCCGGTTGCGCTGACACGACCAGACCGAGCAACGAACCGCCGATCACAGAAAGAGAAGCACAACGTGATCGGATCTTCATTTCGAGGCCACCTGTGTTGGGCCCGATTTCAACCACGCGCGCAAATTCGGCACTTCAGCGACCGTGGCGGCTTCGCAGAATGCGTTCAAGGAATCTCTGTCCGGCTGGGCGCGCAACGTGCTCTGGTAGTGACTGGTGCCTGCCACGCTTCCGTCGGCACGGCGCAGGCTTACGCTCCATTCACCGCGACGGATACCGTCCTGAACGTTGGCGATACGCAGTTGCATGATCAGCGTAGGCCCGGGCTGGTTGTTTTCGGCAAGCACGAACTGGTTGCGTTTCAATGCTTGGCGAGCCACTTCGAGCATGTCATTGGCTGCCCGGGTATCGCCTGAGTATTCCAGGCGTACCGCCAGCGGTTGCTGCGAAGGCAACTCTCCGATCGCCGTCGTGAACGCCTGGCGTTCTGAACGGCTCAGGCTTTCCTGCAGTTGTTGCGAGAGTTGCTGCAAGTCGCTGGCGTCGCGCACGTCTTCGGGTAGCACGTCCAGGCCCAGGGAGTTGTAGATGCGCCCGAAAGCGGTCTGCGCCGTGGCGTAGGCCGAGTATCGCTGGAACTGTGCGAGCAGGGCGCGGGTTTCGGTGCGAATGACTTCAAGCTCGGAATCGGTGCGGGACGACACCGAAGCGCGGGCGAACTTGGCCATGCGTTGATCGACCTGGCTCGACTGGTCGGCCAGGTCGTAATCGACCAAGGCGAGCTTGTAGCGCTCCACCGAGATGCGCACTTGTGTCAGCACGGCCATCGAGAGCGCAAGGCGGCGCGCGTTGTCGGTTTTTTCCTGGGAGGCGCTGGCTTTTTGCGTGGCCGGGATGGCCGCCAGCTTGAACAGGTTGGCGCTGACCTGTACGCCGCTGTCGACCCAGTTGCTGTTATAGAGATATTTGTTGGAGTCGTACTGATCGTTGATGTTGATTCCAAGGCTGGGCAGCAGTGCCAGCAATTGGCGTCGCGCTTCGTCCGCCGAAATGCGCTTGCGATAGTCTTCCTCACGCAGCTCAGGACGCGCCTGTAAGGCGATTTCCTCAAGTTTGGCCATGTCGACCGGGACGCCAGGCAGCGAGGGCTCGCTTTCTTCAGCCAGCGTGAATTGGGTGCCCGGTGGAATGCTCATCAGCGCGGCCAATTCGCGTTTGGCGAATTCCAGATCCTGGCGGCGAGCGTTGAGCAAAGTGGTCGCGTCCAGCAGGGCGCTTTGGTAAGCCAACGCCTGTGCCGGCGGTAGCAGACCCTGTACCTCGGCCTCCCGTGATTTGCCCAGCGCCAGGCGTACACGGTTCAGCAGCTCGTCGGCCTGGCTTTCAAGACGCTGGGCGCCCAGGGCGCGCCAGTAGGAGGTGCGCAAGTCCTGCAGAACCGTTTGCATCACGCGTCGGCGTCGCTCCTCGGCGATCAGGTATTGGTCGGCACTCTGCTTGGCGCGGTAGTAGCTGACGCCAAAGTCCAGCAGGTTCCAGGAAAACTCAGCGTTGGCCAGTGTCCGGTTACGCTCGACGGAGGAGGAGGGGATCAACGAAACCGTGTTGGTTTCAATGCCGACGCTCGTACCACCCGACTCGTTGTTGCGCGACGTGTAGCCAGCCGAGACCAGCATCTTGGGAAGCATGTCGTAACGTGAAACGTCATGCAGGCCCGCCGCCAGAGCCGATTCCATCAACTTCAGGCGATAGTCGAGGTTGTATTTGAGCGAGCGTGCCAGCGCGTCGGCGAAGGTCAATGGCCCCTTGATCGGTTCCTGGTCGGCGTAAAGCTGGAGCTGGTCCCCGGCCACTCGTTGGTGAATTTCATCTTGTTGCAACGGTTTCGGCGCAACGGAGCAGCCTGCCAGGCCGATAACCATGGCCGCGACCCAGCCTGCGCCCAGTACTGAACGATTTTTTTCCATCAAAGACATGTGATTACCGTTTTTATAAGGAAAGTAGAGGACGTTGGGTCAACCTTTGCGCTGGGGCGCCGGTAGCCGTTCGACTTGAGTGGACGAATGAGGCTGGCGCTGTTTGGCGGCCTGGCTGATTTGGTCACTGAAGGAAACGGCCGCCTTGGGCTGATCAGACGGCGGGCTGGGCTTGACTTCTCTTGCCGAAGGCTCTTCAGCCCCAGGCTGCAAGGCATCGAAATCGCCGAACAAGCTATGGCCACCGGTGAAATACAGGCTGTCCTTGAATTTGAGCGAACCTTCCTGGTAATCGACGGTTTTTTGCGAATCCTGTACCGCCAGCGTGACGTGTAGGTTAGGAACGAAACCGAGGCCGATCCCGATCGACTCCGAACGTATTTCGCCGCTGTAGGCTTCGGCATAGCCGGAGCGCAGCGGGTCGAGTCGTTCATCGGCCTGGATTTGCGAATCCATCACCGGAAGCGTGACGAACAAGCCCGGCACCATGTCGCGCCGTACGCTCAACGAATCAAGCTGCCAATCCGGGTATTCATGGCGCAGAACGTCGCCGGTGGGCGCGTTCCGATCTGTCGAGACATCGGACGTGGGCGGCAGCGGCAATGTCGAGGAGTCCATGCGCAGCCTCAATTGCGCCGTTGCGAAGCCACCATGGTCGTCGGTGATCCGATAATCGATGGTCGGCACCGCGCCGAGATAATTGGCGTTCGGTGTAAATACGAAGCGGCCATCGAGGTCGAGCCTAATCGTGCCGACGCCTGGGATTGCCACGCTGTCGCCGGCCGCGAAGGTGCCGGTCACGCCATCCACGGTGAAGTCGACCACATGAATCGCATCGTTCTCGGGGTCGCTGTCGTTGCCGAGCACGCTGCCCCTGATCGGGTCTCCTTGGGGCGCGCTATGAACACCGTCGTTGACGGCCACGGGCGGCTCATTGATATGGATGCGCACTTGGGCGGTGTCGCTGCCACCCACGCCATCGCTGATCACGTAGGTGATCGTGACATCGCCCGTGACGCCGGGTGCCGGGGTGAAATCCAGGGTTCCGTCTGGGTTGATCGTAACGCTGCCGTCAGCGCTCTGGGCGTGGGTGACGGTGAGCGGATGGCCGCTCGGATCGGTGTCGTTGGCCAACACCTGTATGGATTGGATGGGCGTGTCGCGGTCCGTGAGCAACACCCCGTCATCGTTGGCGACAGGCGTGGAATTGACCCGGATGGTCAGGTCGGCATTGTCGGTACCGCCCGCGCCGTCGGTGATGCTGTAGGTCACCACCGGCACATCGCCGTGGAAGGTCGCAACCGGCGTGAAGAGGTAACTGCCGTCGGCGTTGAGCGTCAGGGTGCCGACACCGGTAATGGTTGCGGTATCGCCAGGATTGAAAGTGCTCGCAACCCCCGCGACGGTAAACCCGGCGACGCTCAGCGGATGACCTTCCGGATCACTGTCGTTGGGCAGGACGTTGCCGCTGGCCGGCGTGCCCTGCTGGACGGTTTGCAGCCCATCGTCTACCGCCACTGGCGGCGCGTTGACCCGAATCGTCAGGTCGGCGCTGTCGGTACCGCCCACGCCGTCGGTGATGCTGTAGGTCACCACCGGTACATCGCCGTGGTAGGTGGGGATCGGCGTGAAGAGGTAGCTGCCGTCGGCGTTGAGCGTCAGGGTGCCGACACCGGCAATGGTTGCGGTATCGCCAGGATTGAAACTGCCGACTACCCCCGCCACGGTGAACCCGCCGACACTCAGGGAGTTGCCGTCCGGGTCGCTGTCATTGGGCAGGACATTGCCGCTGGCCGGATCGCCTTGCTGAACGGTTTGCAGACCATCGTCCACCGCAACCGGTGGCGCGTTGACCCGGATGGTGAGGTCGGCGGTGTCGGCGCCGCCCGTGCCATCGGTGATGCTGTAGGTCACCACCGGCACATCGCCGTGGAAGGATGGCGCTGGTGTAAACAAGTAGCTGCCGTTGGCATTGAGGGTCAGGGTGCCGACGCCGGCAATGGTGGCGGTATCGCCAGGATTGAACGTGCCGACGACCCCCGCGACGGTGAACCCGGTGACACTCAAAGGGTTGCCGTCCGGGTCGCTGTCATTGGGCAGGACATTGCCGCTGGCCGGATCGCCTTGCTGGACGGTTTGCAGGCCATCGTCCACGGCCACCGGCGCGGTGTTGAGGTGGATGGTGATGGTTTGCGTCGCGATTTTCCGCCCTTCGGCGCCTTGGTCCTGGCCGCTGCCGGCAGTGCCGCTGTCGGTGGTGTTCGGGTTCTGGTCGTTGAGCACGAAGTCGACGGCTACGTCGGCGCTGGCCGATGTCGAGGCGTTGGTGTTGCTGTAGGTGACGGCGCCCATCACTTTGCCGACCACTGAACCGTCGGCATCGGCGTTGAAGGTGACTTGCAGCGTGCCCGAGGCATTGCTGATGCTGCCCACGACCACCCCGTCGACGAGCAGGTCGCTGCCGTTGACCTGAACACCGACCGCATCGTCCCCCGCATCGCTGTCGAAAAGGCCAAAGACATCATCGGCATTGCCGCCGCCCTGACGGTTGATGGTCAGCGTCGCGCCCTGCCATTTGTCAGCACTCACATCCAGTTCGAGGTCGCTGACGGCCACATTGCCGTCGCCATCCAGACGAACGGGGTTGCCGCCCTTGGTCACGGTTTGCGAGCTGTCGAGGCCCGAGGCCAAAGGCGCATCGTTGACCGGCAGCACGGTTACATTGATCGTGCGGGTGGTGATCAGCGCGGCGGTGGTGCCGTCGGCGTAGTCGAAATCGCCCGGGTTCTGGTTGGCATCGTCGGTGTCGCCGGTCAACGCTCCAGGACGCTGCCCGGTGCTGCCGCCATCGTTGACGGAAACCGTCACCGTGAAGTTGCCCGTGTAGTCGCTGCCTGCCGGCGCGCCCGTGGCCGTCGGGTAAGTAATCGTCAGGGCCTGCAGACGAGCGTTGACTTCGGCTTGGGTGGCCCCGCTGATCGTCACCGTATCGCTGCCCACACCGCTGATCGAACCACCACTGCCGCCCACGCCGGAAATCACCCCCTGGCTGACGTGTACGATGGCCGAGAACGTATTGGCACCGTTGGCGTCCGGGTCACTGATGGTGAACCCACCCACACTGCCGGTCAGGTTGAGGGTCGCCGAGCCTTCCCTGACGGTGACGTCGCTGGCGGTAACCTGGGTCGGGTCGTTGAGGCTGGAAACAAACAGCGTCCGCGTGTTGCTGCCCATATTGAGCGTGAGCGAGCCA
This sequence comes from Pseudomonas sp. E102, assembly GCF_052660185.1. Taxonomy (NCBI): domain Bacteria; kingdom Pseudomonadati; phylum Pseudomonadota; class Gammaproteobacteria; order Pseudomonadales; family Pseudomonadaceae; genus Pseudomonas; species Pseudomonas sp. E102. The sequence continues at coordinate 3,173,116 of NZ_CP084025.1, read as the reverse complement.
GGCAACGCCGCGTAGGGATCGATAACGGTGGCGGGGACCACGGCGGTCGAAGCACCGGACGGATTCAAGCCGCCGTTGGCCAGACCACTGGCATCCAGCACGCCGGTGGCAACGTCGCGAATGCGGTCGTCGGCAATCACCTGCACCCTGTAGCTGGTGTCGGTGTTGGCAAGGGTGCCGCTGAGGGTAACCTGCAAACCCGCGAGGTAAGCATTGACGTTGGCCAGGCTGCCGCGGATGACCAGTGCACTGTCGGTGCCGGAATGGGTGTCATCGATTTCGAAGCTGGTGTGATCTTCCGTGGGCGAGCTGGTGGAGCCGAGAATGATGTCGGTGTAGCTCGCTTGGCTCAGCGGCACGCCATTGGCATCGGTCAGGCGCACGGTCACCTGAGTGAAGTCCTGTTCCGGCGAAGCGCTCTCGCCTGGCGGTGCGCTGATGCCCCCACCGTCGTTGTAGTCTCGATCCGAGACCGAGAACCCCGGCACGGCCACCGCTGCGCCGCTTTGGCCTATCGCCAGGCTACCGCTGCCTGCCGTTACGGTAGGGGCGTCGTTGGTCGCTTGCAGGGTGATTGCCAGTTCGCTGGTCTGGGCGGGCGACGCAACGCTGCCACTGCCCACGTCACCACCGATGGCGGCGGTGCCTTCGTTCAATTGCACGCTGAGCGTAACGTCGCCAGCAGCGGCACCGTTGTAGTCGTGGTTGGCGTGGGCTGCGCTGGTGTAAGTCAAGCCAGTGCCGGCGGCGTTGAGCAGCGACTGGATATCGTCCGCCCGACCGATCAGGGTGACGCTGTTGCTGTTATCGCCACTGATGCTCACGGTTCGCCCTGACGGCAGGGTGATGGTGGTCTGCGTACCCGCGCCGCCAATCCCCAGTATGCCTTGGCCCGATGGCACGCTGACCGTCACGGAGACCGGAACGTCGAGGGCCGTGGACTCGGTATCGACCACCGAGATGCCGGTGACGGCGGTCGAGCGATCTTCGTTGATCAGTTGGGACGCCGGGATACCCACGCTGGGCAGGCTGTTGATTGTCGACACGCGGACCAACACGCTGGCCTGTGCCAGGTTGAGGTCGGTGCCGGTGACGCTGTCGGTGTATCCATCGAATTCAACGGCGGAGATCGGCTGCCCGTTGCCGCCGGGGGTGGCCGCCTGGTTTTCGCTGCCGCCATTGGCCCCCGTCGTCAGGTTGCCGCCGGCGTCACGCAGCCGATCATCGACCACGACCTGGATACGGTATTGATGGTCCTCGTTGCTGGGGTCGTTGACGCTGGCGGTCAGGGTCGCCAGCGCCGCGTTGACTTCGGCCCGGGTGCCGCGAAGGACCAGGTAATCGCCATTGCCGTCTTTATCGGCGTCTCGGGTAGCGCCGCCGCCCAGGCCGACGGAGAGGGTGACGCCCGCATACTCGCCCGCCGTGAAAGCGGTGCCGTCGGTCTGGGTCAGCCGCACGATGACTTGCACCGAATCCTGCGTGCCGACGCCGCTCAAGTCATCGAGATCGCCCACCGTGAAGCCGCCCACCGGATTGTTGCCAGCGACGGTGCTGTCGATATTGACCGGGTTGTTGGGGGCAGACACCGTTGGCTTGTCGTTGGTCGGCAGAATTTCGATGTTGTAGGTCGATGCCGTGGCGGTGACGCCCTGGGCGAATGAGCCACTGTCGTTGGCGCTGAAATCACCGTCACTGACGATGTAGGAAAATGAGTCGTTGCTGGTTTCACTGCCGTCATGTTGATAAGTGACGCGATTGGCGTCCAGGTCGGCTTGGGTGAAGACCGAGCCGAGCCCGAGGACGCCGCCGTTGAGCATCAACCTGCCATGCTCCGGAATAGCGGTGAGCCGGTATTGGCGCTGTAGGCTGGAGTTATCGTCATCGCCGTACACAAGGTGCGCGCCGCCCACCGAGCCATTTATCGTCCCGGATCCATCGGCATTGGCATAACCCGATGCACCCCCGATCACTGCCGATTCCCCTTCGTGGATGGCGCCCGCTTCACCGGCGACCAGTTGGGATTTGGAATTGAACGCGGGCGCATCGTTGACCGGTGATATGGTGATCGGCACCACCAAAGCCGAGCCGGTGCTGGATTGGTTGGTACCCGCTCCGACGGCCACGCCCTGGTCGTCAACGGGCACCACGGAAAAACTGTCAGTAAAGTTTTCGCTGCCGTCATGGACGTACTTCAGGTCGCCCGCGGCCAATTGCGCCGAGGTCACGGTCTGATTCAACGTCACGGTCACGCCGCCAAGCGTCAGGTGACCGAATTGTGGCAGCGCACTGATCTGCAGGATGACGTCGTTGCTCGTGGCGTATTGGGTGCCGCCGCTGGCATCGGCTTGTCTGTCGGTATCGGCGACCACGATGTTGCCGTTGGTAATGGTGACGGTGCCGCCTTCGGCCGTGAATACCCGATCGTCATTGGTGGCGGTCGGTGTGTCGTTTTTCGGCACGATACTGAGGCTGAAATTTTCGGTCGCGGTGGTCAGCGTCCCGTCGGAAACCGAGAATTGGAAGTTGTCGACAAAGTGTTCGTCGCCGCTGTGCTGGAACGTAACGCGTCCAGCGTCCACGTCGGCCTGGGTGAAGGTGCCGAACGCACCGATCGCCACACCGTCGAGCAGCAATGTGCCGCTGCCCGGCGTGACCAGCACCCGGTACGTCAAACCGTCGGCGGGGGTGAAGTCATCCGTGGCGTTGAGGTCGGCGGTCGTCAGCGTGTAGCTGGCGGCTTCGTCGATCGTCGCGGTTTTGTCGCCGCCGCTGACGGGCGCCTGGTTAGGCGCGGGGTCGGCCGGCAGTGCCCCCGGCAACGTCGATGGCTCGGCCGGCACGTGGACGTTGAACGTCTTGACCGTCAACGAGCTGTTGGCCGCGTCGGTGTCGTAGATACCGCCATCGCGCGCGCTTGGATACAGGCGTACGCCGCCGTCCTTGACGGTAAAGCTCATGCTGTCGGTTCGCGCCGTGCCGGTATAGGCCCGAACGTGATAGACCACGTTGCCTGCGTTGATGTCGGCCTGGGTAAAGCTCGATCCCACCACCAGCAACCCACCGTTGAGCGTGAAATAACCGACGTTTCTGTCGGGCACGGCGGTGAGCGTATACCTGAGGCTGGAATCGAAGGAGTCGTTGTCGGTGACCTGCAGCATGGCGTTGGTGACGACGCGGATCGTTTCCCCAGGATTCAGGTTCTGGTCGATGCTGTGATCCAGGACCGGATCGTCGTTGTTGGGCAGGATGGTGAGATCGACGGTCAACGTCGACGTCTTGGGCACACCGGTGCCGCCGCCGTCATCGGTGACATTGAGCAAGAAGCTATCGGTGGCGCCGGCCCCGCTGGCTTCGCTGCCGTCGTGGCTGTAGGTGAGCTTGGAGAGGTCCAGGATGACGAAGCTGCTGTCGGTGATCACCACGCCGTCATAGCGCAACGTACCGTGGGTCGGCAGGGAGTTGAGCGTATAGGTGAAATCAACACCCGGGGATTGATCGGGATCGCCGATCTGGATCGTGCCACGGGGCGTGCCGATTGGGCTGACCAGGTTGCCGTTGTCGGTCAGGTTGACGCTTTGCTCGCCCTCGATGATCGTGATGGTGCCGCTCGATGTCGGCGCCTGGTTCACCGGATTGACGTGAACCTGCACGTTGTGGTCATGAACGACGCCGCCGGCGCCGTCATCGATGGTAATGGTGAAACTGTCGGTGAGGCCCGCGGGATTGATGACCTGGTCGCCATTGTGGCGATAGCTGAGGTTGGCGATCTGGTCGATGGAAAAACTCGACCCTACCCCTAGCTCCTTACCGTTGAGCAACAAGGTGCCATTGCTCGCCAGGGAGGTGAGCTTGATGATGACCTGTTGCTGCACGTTATCGACGTCGGTCATGCCCAGGTTGCTTTGGGTGAAGCCCTTGCCGTCGGGGGAGCTGGTGGCCGGCGAGAAATTCGCCGTCCCGCCTTCGTCCACCTGCAACGCCGGGCCACTGCCGGAAATCGTCGGTGCGTCATTGACCGGGGTCAGGTTGATGTCGATGGTTTTGCTGGTGGTATTGCTGCCGTCGTTGCTGGTCAACGTAAACGAGGCAGCACCATTGAAGTTGCTGTCGCCCCGGAACGACATGCCGTTCAAGGCGGCGTTGATGTCTGCCAGCGAGCCGCTGAAACTGATGCTGGCGCCGCCATTGCCGGTCAAGCCGGTGAGGCCATTGGTACTGGCCAGGTTCAGCGTGCCATGGCTGGCATTCAAGGTGACGTGTTGTGTTGCGCTATCGGTGTCGCTGACGCTGATGCCGCTTATCGCGACGGAAGCATCTTCGGCGCCGCTACGTGCCACGACCGCAGTATCGGCGATGACCGCCGCCGCGCCGTCGAATAGCATTCGTTGTTCAAGGGCGAAAAACCTGTTGCGTGATACTGGAGATACATCACTTCTGGGTTTGGTGTTCTTCACCGTTTCGCCCCTGATTTTTTTTCTTATCTATATGTCCTTCGCCTGTTTCGTCGGACACCTGCGTTATCGCAGTCTCGTCCGCTTGCGCCTTCGTCTCCATGTCTCGGGCGGGTATGGCAAATACCAAGTGCGCCTGTTTTATCGGCGCCTGCAAGCCGATCTTTAGCCCCATGATCCACATCTTTTCGAGTCGCTGCATCGCCTTGATCCGACGATGCGTACTGGTCGCCAGAGGAGGCGAAAGCCCGCCACTTTCGTTGGTTTGTAGGACGTTGCTGTAGCCTTTCGGTCGAGAATCGTCATTTGTTGGGTAATTGCAGCCCGACACATCCCACAATCCAATCGCACTTTCCTACCCCGCGCGGGATAATACGGCCCTGCCTGGGGTCACAAGCTTTTCCCCTCGCTGGGTATTGGCGTGCCAGAAGGATCGAACGCAATGACAGATTGGCTCCAGAGCTATGGAGAAATGGCTGAAAGGGTGCGCCGTCACGATTGGAACGACACCTCCCTCGGACCCTTCGAAAAGTGGCCAGATGTGCTCAAGACCACCGTGGCGCTGAGCTTTGCGTCCCATTTTCCCCAAGCAATCGTTTGGGGCCCCGAGCTGGTCATGCTGTACAACGATGCGTTCTTGCCCATCCTCGGTAGCAAACCCGAAGCATTGGGCCGTCCGTTCGATCAGGTTTGGCAGGAAGCCTGGAGCGATATCGGGCCGATCGTGGGCGCGGCCTTCGAGGGACAAGCGACCTATATCGAGAATTTTCCGTTGGTCATCGAACGTGGCGGTGGCCCCGAGAAAGCTTTTTTCACGTTCTGCTACAGCCCCATCCGGGATCAGTTCGGCAAGGTCGTGGGTATGCTGGACACGGTCACCGAGACGACTTCCACGGTGCTCATGACCCAACGCCTGGCGGTGCTCGATGCCATTGGCAGTGCCGTGGCCAATGCCACGGATCCGCAGGCGATCATGGCAACCACCGCGCGCATTCTCGCGGCGCACCTCAACCTGTCCAACTGCGCCTATGCCGATATGGATGAGGACGAGGATGGCTTCACGATTCGTGGCGATTGGGCGAGGGCTGGGTCGCCCAGCATCATCGGGCATTACCGTCTGCTGGATTTCGGCCGGTTGGCGGTCACCAATCTGCGGGCAGGCAAGCCATTGGTGATCAACGACAACCTGACGGAGCTGGCGCCTGAGGAAGCGGCTGCGTTCCAGTCGATAGGCATCGCGGCCACCATTTGCGTCCCGCTGATCAAGGATGGTCGCTTGACGGCGCTGATGGCGATCCATGACAAAACACCGAGAACCTGGACGTCGAACGACCTGACGTTGCTGATGGAGGTCACCGAGCGCTGCTGGGCCCACATCGAACGCGCCCGTGCGGACGCTGCGGTGCGTGAAGGCCTGGCGGCACTGGCCGAACTGAACGCGACCCTGGAACAACGGGTCGAGGAGCGCACGACGCGGCTGCAACAGACCGAAGCGGCGCTTCGCCAGTCGCAAAAGCTCGAAGCCATCGGCCAGCTCACCGGTGGCGTGGCCCATGACTTCAACAACCTGCTGACCATCATCCGGTCCTCGGTCGACTTCCTGCGCATGCCCAACCTATCCGACGATCGCCGGCAGCGCTACATGGTCGCGGTTTCCGAAACGGTGGAGCGGGCTTCGAAGCTGACCAGCCAGTTACTCGCGTTTGCACGGCGACAGCCGTTGAAGCCGGAAATCATCGACGTGGGCAAGCAAGTCCAGAGCCTGGGGGACATGCTGGAAACGGTCACGGGGGCGCGCATCCACGTCAAGGTCCAATTGTGTGAACAGCCTTGCTACATCCGCGCGGATCTGAGCCAGTTCGAGACGGCGCTGATCAACATGGCCTTGAACGCCCGGGATGCCATGAACGGCCAGGGAACGTTGTGGTTGAGGCTCGATTGTGGGCACAGCATGCCGCCGATCCGAGGCCATGCCGGGGCAGGGCAGGCCTTCGCCGCCATCGCGCTGGAGGACACCGGGACGGGAATCGACCCGCAAATACTCGAGCATATTTTCGAACCGTTCTTCACCACCAAGGAAGTGGGCAAGGGCACGGGGCTGGGGTTGTCTCAGGTATTTGGTTTCGCCAAGCAGTCGGGAGGCAACGTCGATGTTTCCACCGTCGTCGGTAAGGGCACCGTCTTCACGCTGTATCTCCCGGAAGTCGAACCAGAAGGAGTCCAGGCGCCCAAACGCGAGGAAACCACGCCTATGGTGCTGGAGAAGGGCCGGCGTCGGGTATTGATCGTGGAGGACAACTTGGAAGTGGGGCGTTTCGCCAACCAGATCCTGCAAGACCTGGGATACGAAACGGCCTGGGCGACCAATGCCGAGCAGGCGTTGGAGATGATTGGCCAGGATGCGACGAGGTTCGACGCCGTATTCTCCGATGTCGTCATGCCCGGCATCAGCGGAATCGCCCTGGCGAGGGAATTGCACAAGCGTCGCCCGGAGCTGCCGGTGGTGTTGACGTCTGGTTACAGCGAGGAGCTGGCTCGAAGCGGGCATGAAGGTTTCGAGTTTCTGTCCAAACCTTATTCGGCTGATCAGGTTTCCAGGGTTCTGAGCCGCACCATACTGGGCGCGGAGTGAGTGTTTCCTTTTTGAAACAGTGGGTTCCGTTCGTCGGTCAGGGCGGGTTGCGGACAGGCAGTCTGTTGATGACCCGCTAGTCTCACTGACGTGAAAGTCGATATGTATAGGCAATCGTTGTTGCCGGTATCGGCTTCGTCGAAGGGGAAATGCGATGGGAGCACAGTACAGCGAGGAAAATGGCGCCGCGTATCCGGTCAACGAAGGTCTACAGTGTGGTCAGTCGGCCTATCGATCGGATTTCGGCGACGAGCCGATCAAGTCCATCAAGACGAGAGTATCCAAGGTACAGCGAGGGGAAAAAGCCAAATTCCTGCCCCGAATCCCCGTCAGGAAATAATCGTCAGCGCAGCCCCGTCATCGAATGGGGCTTTTTTCACCCGTTCGTTTCGTAAAAACGGGACGTTTCCTGAAATTTTTCATTTTTTTCCTACAGAGATTTGCTTTCACGTTTCTTTCACAGTCGGTCGCGTAGTCTCAGCTCATCCGTTAGAAAGCAGTACCTGCCCGTTTCCCCAGCGGGCTTTTTTTTGCCTGTCATAAAACTACCCCCTTGCTTGTGGTCCAACCGCCATGGCTGTCGCGGTTTGGCGTACACTCGCGCCCGCGCGCGCCGGCCTTTTCCCCCGATGCGGCATTCTTGAGGTTTTTATCATGCGTTTGACTTTGTCCACCTTGGCGCTTGGGCTTGTGCTCGCTCAGGGCGCGATGGCCGCTGGCGACGGTACTGCTGCGGTTGGCGGTGGTCTGGGCGGTGTGTTGGGTAATGTGGTTGGCCAACAGATGGGCGGCAGCACTGGCGCCGCGATTGGCGCGGGTGTCGGCGGTGCGGCCGGTAGTGCGGTGGGCGCGCGCAAGGGCAGCCGTACGGAAGCAGCCATCGGTGGTGGCCTGGGTTCGGCGGGTGGCTCGATCGTTGGCAACCGCTTGGGCGGATCGACCGGATCCACCATCGGCGCGGGCATTGGTGGGGCGGCAGGCGGTGCGCTGGGCAGCAACCTGTCCAACGATAATGATGGACACTCGGGCGGCAAGAAGCACAAGCACAAGCACAAGAAAAAGCATCGCTGAGCGAATCCACGCATTGAAAATACCGGCCCAGCGCCGGTTTTTTCTTATGGGCATTTACCCGGAACGATTAGCTTTCTATCGCCTCGAATTCATACATTCACGTGTGATTGGAGGTGTGCCATGACGCCGGAAACTGAAGGCAAGGAAGAAAAGGGCCCGTCGGGTGTTCCCTTCATCAACGATCCGGGCGTCAACGATCCGGGTAACGAAGACCCTGGTTCCCTGATGGATGATGCTCAGGTTCCCTTGATCGACGATGAAGATGCCGAGGTTGAGGATGAGTCCTACAAATAAGTCCGTCTTGCTTGCGCTTATTGCAAATACCAGGAGGTTGCCATGACTGCTGATACGCCCGTACCCGACGACGAGACGCCGGAATATCCGCTGCGTTCACCCACCGACCCGCTAAGCCGCGACCAGCGACCCCCTGATGACGACGACACTGGAGTCGAGCAGGTGCCAAGCGATGATCAGGATGTCGAGGCGACGCCGGACGATCCGGACATTGCCGGTGACGACGCTTCGGGCACGCCCAGCTGATCGTCATCCGCCCGTCGATTTCGCGGCACCATCGGCGCGCCAGGGTTGCCTGACATGAAGTAATCATCTGAAAAGGAGATTGACCATGATGAAGTCAAACCTGACGGCTCTGGCATTCGCCGGAGTCCTCTGCGCCAGTTCACTGGCGGCTTTCGCCCAATCGTCGGACAACGCGCCCGTGGACAAGGGAGGCATGCCGCCTTCGACGCAGATGGATGCGGGATCCACCACCGACACCACCGGCAACGCCCTGCCACCCGGCTCCGTGGGTGGAGGCAACGGTGGTGATGCCAGCGGCAGCAGCACCAGCCCGGGAACCGGTAGCGGTTCCACCAGCGGCGGCAGCACGATGGGCGGCGGTTCCGGCTCAAGCAGTGGGACCGGCAGCAGCAGCGGTAGCGGCGGTAGCTCAAGCGGCGGCGGGTCGGGCTCCGGCTCAGGTGGTTCCGGCAGCTGACGCACGTTCCCGTCGATCATCCCAACTGTTCGTGACGGGGGGTTGCAGTTGCCAATCCCCCGTCACCGTCCTAATAAAATTTCCCATTGCCTGTATCGAGCGCGCCTCGTTATTCTGCTGAATCCTTTAAGGCGAATACGTTGCGCCGGGCGCACCTGAGCCATCCCTGAAATGCTGAGTTGATAACGGATCAGATGCGATGAATGCACCGCTGAAAAAGTTTGGCCCGATCAAGGCCGTGATTTTCGACATGGATGGCTTGCTGCTGGACACCGAAGGCATCTATACCGAAGTCACGTCCATCATTGCCGAGCGCTACGGGCGCACGTTCGACTGGAGCGTCAAGCAGAACATCATCGGGCGTGGCGCCACGGACCTGGCCAACTACGTTGTCCAGGCGCTGGAGTTGCCAATCACCCCCCAAGAATTCCTGACCATTCGCGAACCCTTGATGCGCGAGCGTTTTCCTCATGCCATGGGGATGCCTGGCGCTGAGGAGCTGGTGCGGCATTTGAAGGATCACCACATCCCGATTGCGGTAGGGACGAGTTCGGCCCGCCCATCGTTCGAGCTGAAAACCACCCTGCATCGGGACTGGTTCGCGTTGTTCGACTGCATCGTGACCGCAGATGATCCGGAAGTGGGTGCGGCCAAGCCCGCTCCGGATATCTTCCTCACCGCGGCCCGACGCCTGGGCGTCGATCCTCGCGATTGCCTGGTCTTCGAGGATTCCCCGTTCGGCGTCACGGCGGCGAAAGCGGCGGGCATGACCGCCATCGCTATTCCGGATTCGGCCATGGCCGACGAAAAGTACGCCCACGCCGATGCGATCATCCGATCACTCAAACTGTTCCAGCCAAGCCTGTGCGGTTTGCCGGAACTGGAATGGGCTTGATGCGAAAGGGCTGCTGTGCAGCCCTGCGGGTTGCCTCGGATCAGGCGCCGAAACCGCCGTCGATGGTCAGGCTGGCCCCGGTGATATAGGCAGCTTCCGGGCCCGCGAGGTAGGCAACGAAGCTGGCGATTTCTTCCGACGTGCCGTAACGGCCAACCGCCATGAGGTCTATCAGGCTGGAGGCGAAGTCGCTGTCGGCCGGGTTCATGTCAGTGTCCACCGGGCCGGGCTGCACGTTGTTGACGGTGATGCCCCGTGGGCCTAGGTCACGGGCCAGGCCTTTGGTCAGGCCTACCAGCGCGGATTTACTCATGGCGTACGTGGCGCCTCCAGCGAAGGGCATGCGATCGGCGTTGGTGCTGCCGATGTTGATGACCCGGCCACCTTCGCCCATGTGCCGCGCGGCGGCCTGGGTGGCGACGAACACACTGCGCACGTTGACGGCCAGGGTCTGGTCGAAATCTTCCAGCTTGAACTCATCCAGCGGCGCCATTGCCAGCACGCCGGCATTGTTGACGAGGATATCCAGGCGGCCAAAAGCCTCGACGGTGGCGGCGACGGCGTTGCGCACGGCGTCGGCGTCGGCGCTGTCAGCCTTGATGGCCAGGGCCTTGCCGCCCGCTGCGGTGATGCTGTTCTGCAGTTCTTCGGATTTTGCGCCAGAGCTGACGTAGGTAAAGGCGACTGCCGCGCCTTCCGCAGCCAGGCGCTTGACGATGGCGGCGCCGATGCCACGGGAACCGCCCTGGACCAATGCGACTTTGCCGTTCAGTGCTTGGGTATTCATGATGTTCTCCATAAGGTGCCGGGGCGAGGTGCCGCGGTGATGGGGCGAGTATCAAGACTAGGCTATCGGCTGGGTAGACCTTCGTTGATATAGTCTGTGTAAACCCAAAGTTGGTAGTGGGCGCCATGGAGAGTTTCAGCAGTATCGAATGTTTTGTTCGCAGCGCCGAAGTCGGCAGCTTTGCCGAGGCGGCACGACGTTTGGGCGTGACCCCGGCAGCGGTGGGTAAAAGCGTCGCCAAGTTGGAGGCGCGGATGGGGGTGCGCCTGTTCCAGCGCAGCACCCGCAGCTTGAGGCTGACCGAAGCCGGCCAGTTGTTTCTAGGAGAAGTTGGCAGCAGTTTCAACACCATCCAGAATGCCGTCGCCAACCTGGCCAGCGCCGGCGGACAACCGGCGGGAACGTTGAAAGTGAGCATGGGCACGGCGTTCGGGCGGTTGTATGTCGTGCCGTTGTTGGGGGAATTGCTGCGCAGGTACCCGGCGATCAGTCCGGATTGGCATTTCGATAACCGGCAGGTGGACTTGATCGGCCAGGGCTTCGACGCGGCTATCGGCGGCGGTTTTGAGTTGCCTCAGGGCGTCGTTGCTCGAAAATTGGCCGTGGCCCACCGGGTGCTGGTTGCGTCAGGCGATTATTTGCAGAAATATCCAGGGATCATCGAGCCCGGGGATCTGGCGCACCATCGAGGCATTCTTATTCGCTCGCCCCAAACCGGGCGTGTCCGTTCATGGCAATTGACCAGCCGCGACCAACAACATAGCCCGCTCATGCTTAAACCCGGCATGACAATGAGTGATTCAGAGGCCGATTGCGCCGCCGCGGCTCAGGGGTTGGGCATCGGTCTGGTCAGCATGCCAGTAGCTCTTCCCTTCCTCGACAGCGGCGCCGTGCAACGGGTCCTGCCGGACTGGTACGTCGATGATGGCAACATTTCCATCTATTACGCTGAGCATAAACTGTTGCCAGGCAAGACTCGGGCGTTCGTGGACTTCATCATTGAGCAGTTTGGCGAACAGGGGTTGGCTCGGCGGTTTAGCGCGGTCTGATTTGGACGTTGACCGAAGTTGGCTCTAATCGCGAGCAAGTTCGCTCCCACAGGATTTCGCAATAACACAGTTTGTGTGGCCGCTGGAATCCATGTGGGAGCGCGCCACGGGCTAGTGCCGCACACTCACCGCCCAAACCGCCCCGGCCAGCCGATGATGTTCTTCGGCCGAGGTGTCGCGTAGGTGCGCACCTTAGAGGTGGACAACCCCAGCCGCACCAGCGATTCGGCAATCGTCACGGCCGCGGTCACCCCGTCGACCACCGGCACGCCGGTGCGCTGGCGGATCTGCTCATCGAGCCCGGCCATGCCGCCGCAGCCCAGGCAGATCACTTCCGCCTTGTCCTGCCTGACCGCCAGTTCGGCCTGCTGCACGATCGCTTCCACCGCCCGTTGCGGGTCCTCTTCAAGCTCCAATACCGCAAGGCCGCTGGCCCGCACCGAGGCGCAGCGATCGAACAGGCCGGAGAGTTTGAGACGATCTTCGATCAGCGGCACTGTGCGGTCGAGCGTCGTGACGACCGAGTAAGCGTGGCCCAGGAACATGGCGGTGCTGGCGCCAGCGTCGGTGATGTCCACCACCGGCACGTCGAGCAACTCCTGCAAGCCCTCGCGACCATGCTCGCCGTAGCCGGCCTGGATTACCGCATCGAAGGGTTGGTCATAGGACATCACCCGGTCCATGACGGCGATGGCCGCCAGGTAGCTCTCGAAGTTGCCTTCGATGGAATCGGCACCGAAATGCGGCGTGAGCCCGATGATCTCGGTACCCGGCGCGGCGACGGCCTGGGCTTGTCGGGCAATGGCCTGGGTGATGGAATCGGTGGTGTTGACGTTGACCACTAGAATTCGCATGAGCTATTCCTTTTGAACGAAAACAGGAGGCCCGTACCTGACGAGCCATTTCCATGGATTAATGGCTGACGTTATCCACAGCGATGGATTCGCCGCTTACGTCCTCGTAGTGCGGCTCGCGCTTGGCGATGATCAGGTACAACAACCCTGCAATCGAAGCGCCAATCAGCCAGGAAAATGGTGAAATGCTGTCAAAGCCGGGCACCAGCGCCAGGACAATCGCGATCAGTGCCGCTGGAATGAACGCCGCCACCGCCCGCAGGTTGACCCCGTTGCTGTAGAAATACGCACCATTTGGGTCCTCGCTGTACAGTTGCGGCACGTTGATGCGGCCTTTTCGCAGCAGCCAGTAGTCGACCATGATCACGCCATACAGCGGCCCGAGCAGGGCGCCGAGGCCGGACAGGAAATACACGATCACCAGCGGGCTGTTATAGAGATTCCACGGCAGGATCAGCACGGCAATGGCGGCGCTGATCAACCCCGCGCGGCGGAAGGTCAGGTACTTGGGCGCCAGGTTGCTGAGCACGAACGCCGGGGCGACGAAGTTGGCCATGATGTTCACCGCCACGGTGACGATCAAAAAGGCCAGGCAGCCAAGCACCAGGAAGAACGTATTGGGAATCGAGGCGATGACCTGGGTCGGGCTTTCGATGATCTGGCCGTTGATCTGGAACTGCGCACCGCACAACAGGATGGTAATGGCGGCAAACACCAGAATGTTCACCGGCAAGCCCCAGAAGTTTCCTACGACGATGGTTCGGCGGCACGGCGACGAGCGGGCGAAATCGCAGAAATTCAAAATGAGCGTGCCATAGATCGCCAGCCACAGCGCTCCGCCCGCCAATATGTTGCGCCACATCTCGCCTCCGGTCAGGGGCTCGCGGATCGACCAGGCAATGGTTGCGTCGGCCTGCAGATACATCCAACCGGCAAGTGCCGCGACCGTCACCAGAATTACCGGCCCGGCGAAGCCTTCGTAGCGTCGGACCATCTCCATGCCGTAGGCCAGGATCACCAGTTGCACGAACCAGATGGCCACGAAGCACACCCAACCCAGGCTCGACAGCCCGAGGATGGAGTTCTGGTCGTACTCGGCGAAGCCAGGGTGGACCGCGGTCAACAACACGCGAAATACCACTGAAGCCAGGTACGTCTGAATACCAAACCAGGCGATGGCGATAACGGCCCTGATCAGCGCAGGAATCTGCGCGCCGTGGATACCGAAACTGATCCGGCTGATGACGGGAAAAGGTACTCCAGTTTTCTGCCCCATGTAGCCGGACAGGTTCATGAAGCCATACACCAGTGCCGCGCCGATCCCCAGGGACAGCAGGATCTGCCAGCCGCCCAGGCCCAGGGCATAAAGGCCGATGGCGAATGAATAGTTGGCGATGTTGTGTACGTCGTTGGTCCACAGGGCAAAGATGCTGTAGCGACCCCAGCGCCGGCCTTCGACCTTGGTTGGCGCTAAATCCTTGTTATGCAATCTGGGGCTCAAGGCGAGAGGAGCTGCTGCTCGTTCTTCGAGCGCAGTGGTTGGGGAGGGCAGATCCAGCGCGATGTTATTAGAAAGACTTGTACGCATTCCGGCAGGCTCCAGAGTCTCGGGCCACGGTGACTGTGCATGAGCGCGAGGCTCGGCAGATCTTCGTCGCGGCGGCGAGCATCATTGGTTACGGGGCATCTGCAGCCTGTACGGGATAGGGCGCTTCAGGCTTGCGGATCGAAAAGTGTGTGTATTTTGTTTTCTCTTTGTATACAAAACACTGGTCGTCTTAAGCCAGATATATGCCACTTCAGGATCTAACGAATGGGTCGTTGATTTCGGTTTGTTATGGACTGCAAGTAACCGCCTGAAATATCGAAGGTAAAATTTGACCGTTCGAACAGGTATTTATTTTCAACGCTAGCGTCAAGCGGGGGGAGGCAGCAGGTAGGGTTTTAGAGTCCTGTAACTTTTAGGGGCATTCAAGCGGGGCATGCACACAAAAATGGCACCTGAAGTGACATTTTTGTGTACAGGAAATGAGGAAGGGCTAAACAGTCTTGGATTTGGCGATGATATTTCCGGCGTGCAGCCCGCATTCTTTCTGCGTGGCTTCCTCCCACCACCAGCGGCCCTCGCGCTCATGTTGGTTCGGCAGGACGGGGCGGGTGCATGGCTCGCAGCCGATGCTGATAAAACCGCGTTCGTGCAGGCTGTTATAAGGCAGCTCGAGCATGCGGATATAACCCCAGACTTCCTCGCTGGTCATCTGCGACAGCGGGTTGAACTTATACAGCGTGCGCTCGGGCGTAGAGAATGCCGTGTCGATTTCCAACACCGCCACCTGGCTGCGGGTGCCAGGGCTCTGATCGCGACGCTGGCCGGTGGCCCAGGCGCGCACGTCGGTCAGTTTACGCCGCAACGGCTCGATCTTGCGGATGCCGCAGCATTCGCCATGGCCGTCCTTATAGAAACTGAACAGGCCTTTTTGCTTAACGAAAGGGTCCAGTTTCGTATGGTCGGGCGAGATCAATTCGATGTCGATCTTGTAGTGGTCGCGGACCTGGTCGATGAAACGATAGGTTTCCGGATGCAGGCGGCCGGTGTCGAGGCTGAACACCTTGACGTTCTTGTTCAGTTTCCAGGCCATGTCCACCAGCACCACGTCTTCGGCGCCGCTGAAGGATATCCACAGGTCATCGCCGAATTCGGCGAAGGCCAGCTTGAGGATGTCTTGGGGGGACTTGTTGGCATAGGTCGTGGCGAGTTCCACGACGTCAAACGATGGGCTCATCAGGGCGGTTTCCTACAGGTCGGTGGCGCTGGGCGCTCTATATGGGGCTGATGGTAACAAAAGCAACGGGGGCTGGCGCGCTCCTGTGCGTTGCGCGGGCTTCGTCGAATGGCTAGAGTCGGCAAGCCTTTTGTTCGCTCAACCGATAAACATCAAAAAAATGGGAGTGTCTTGTGGAAATTGCCTGTCTCGACCTGGAAGGTGTGCTGGTCCCGGAGATCTGGATCGCCTTCGCTGAAAAAACCGGGATTGAATCCCTCAGGGCAACCACTCGGGACATTCCCGACTACGACGTGCTGATGAAGCAACGGTTGCGCATCCTTGACGAGCATGGTCTCAAGCTCTCCGATATCCAGGAAGTCATCGCCACCCTCCAGCCGCTGGACGGCGCCATCGAATTCGTCGACTGGCTGCGGGAGCGGTTCCAGGTGGTGATTCTTTCCGACACCTTTTACGAGTTCTCCCAACCGCTGATGCGTCAGCTGGGTTTCCCGACGCTGCTCTGCCATCGTTTGATCACCGACGACGGCGGGCGAGTGACTGGCTATCAGCTGCGTCAGAAAGATCCCAAGCGTCAGTCGGTCCTTGCCTTCAAGAGCCTTTACTATCGGGTGATCGCGGCGGGAGATTCCTACAATGACACCACTATGCTGGGCGAAGCCGACGCTGGGATTCTGTTCCATGCGCCTGAAAACGTCATCCGCGAGTTTCCGCAATTCCCGGCGGTGCATACGTTTGCCGAGTTGAAGCAGGAATTCATCAAGGCTTCGAACCGCCCCCTCGGCCTGTAACACTTCTCAATGTGGGAGCGAGCCTGCTCGCGAAGCGGTTTGTCAGTCAACATCAATGCTGGCTGAACCACCGCCTTCGCGAGCAGGCTCGCTCCCACAGGGTTCACAGGTTCTGCAAGGTTTCCAGCAGGACCTTCACCTTGGTCATCGACTCCTGATATTCCGCCTGCCAATCTGAATCCGCGACAATCCCACCACCGCCCCAGCAACACACCTGTCCATCCTTGACCAACAAACTGCGGATGGCGATCGAGCTGTCCATTTCCCCGCGCACATCCAGATACAGCAGCGAGCCGCAATACAACCCGCGTCGGGTCGGTTCGAGTTCGTCGATGATCTGCATGGCGCGGATTTTCGGCGCGCCGGTGATCGAGCCGCCGGGAAAGCTACCAGCGATCAGGTCCAAGGCGTCCTTGTCATCCGCCAGTTCGCCGGTCACGCTGCTGACCAGGTGATGCACGTTCGGATAACTTTCCAGGCTGAACAGCTCCGGCACTCGCACCGAGCCGATGCGGCACGTGCGGCCCAGGTCATTGCGCAGCAGGTCGACAATCATCAGGTTTTCCGCTCGGTCCTTGGGGCTGGCCAGCAGTTCGGCGGCGTGGGCCGTGTCTTCCTCGGGCGTTGTGCCGCGGGGTCGGGTGCCCTTGATCGGGCGGGTTTCGACGTGGCCTTCGCTGACCTTGACGAAACGCTCCGGCGACAGGCTCAGTACCGCGCCGCCCTCCGGCAGGCTCTGGAAACCGGAAAAAGGCGTCGGGCAGGCCGCCCGCAGCGCCTGGTAAGCGGCCCACGCATCGCCCTGGCACCGGGCGCGAAAGCGCTGGGCAAAGTTGACCTGATAACAATCGCCGGCCTGGATATACGCCTGGATACGTTCGAATGCCTGCTTATAGGCTTCAGCGCTGAGGTCGGGCGCCATTGGGCCCTCAAGACTGAACGCCTTGGCAGGCGCCGCGAGCGGCTGGCTGAACAGTTCAATCAAACGTCGGCGTTCACTTTCGCCGCAATGGGGATGGAAAACCAATTGGCTGGTAGCGGCCTGGTGATCGGTAATCAATGCCCAGTCGTACAGGCCGAAACGTGCGTCGGGCAGTTGCAGGTCATCGTGTGCATGGGACGGCAGTGCTTCGAGGTGTCGGCCGAAGTCGTAGCTCAAGTAGCCAATCAGGCCGCCAGCGAAGGGCAATTGCACCGTGCCAGGTAGCTCTGCGTGGCCCAGCTGCGTTAGATGCATCCGAAGACGCTGTAGGAAATGGCCACCGCTTTCATCCGGCACCACCGCCAGTTGTTCCAGCGGCCAGGCACTGAGCAGGTCATAACGCCCCCGCTCGGCGCTCGGCCGGCCGCTGTCGAGCAGCACGCTTCCCGGGGCATGGCGGATCGCCGCGAAATAATCGGCGGGGTTGGCGCGGTAGGGCAGCGGGTGTACGAAGCAGGTTGGCATGGGCGGGGTGGGTCGGCCGTTCAGGCGGGGTGGCGATTGTAATCCCCTGTAGGAATTGCTCCTAGAGGGATGTCGGTATTGAACAGGTCTGAAGCTTCAATGAGACCCGTGGCGAGGGAGCTTGCTCCCGCTGGGCAGCGAAGCGGCCCCCTGGGCAGTTGAGCGCGATCATTCTGATACACCGAGGTGCTGGGCTTTGGGGTTGCTGCGCAACCCAGCGGGAGCAAGCTCCCTCGCCACAGGGTTCAACCTTCAGCTTCGGTTTTCATCCTCAGCTTCACCCCTCAACCGGCGGAATGTGCCCAAACAATTCCTGGGCAAACGCCACGCGCTCTTCCACGGTTTCGATCACGCCTCGGGCCTTGAGCTCTTCCAGGCGTGCTTCCACGGCATGGGTGCGCAGGGTCAGCCCGCAGTCGTTGGCAATCTGGATGTTCAGCCCGGGGCGGGCGTTCAGTTCGAGGATCAACGGTCCTTTTTCCTGGTCCAGCACCATGTCTACGCCGATGTAGCCCAGCCCGCACAGTTCATAGCAACCGGCGGCCAGTTTCATGAAGCCGTCCCAGTAGGGCAACTGTACGCCATCCACCGCGTTGGTGGTGTCGGGGTGCTTGGTGATGATGTTGTTCAGCCAGGTGCCGCGCAGGGTGAGGCCGGTGGCGAGGTCGACGCCGACGCCGATGGCGCCCTGGTGCAGGTTGGCCTTGCCGCCGGACTGACGGGTCGGCAAGCGCAGCATGGCCATCACCGGGTAGCCCATCAACACGATGATGCGGATGTCCGGCACGCCTTCGTAGCTGATGCTCTTGAAGATCTGGTCCGGCGTCACGCGGTACTCGATCAGCGCCCGGTCACGGTGCCCGCCCAAGGAATACAGGCCGGTGAGGATGCTCGAGACGTGGTGCTCGATTTCCTCGTGGCTGATGATCTTGCCGGACACGGTGCGGTAGCGGCCTTCGAAGCGATCGGCGATGACGATGATGCCATCGCCGCCGGCGCCCTGGGCCGGCTTGATCACGAAGTCGGTGCGCCCGCCGATGATCTCGTCGAGCTTGTCGATTTCCTTCTCGGTGGAGATCACCCCGTACAGCTCCGGCACATGAATGCCGGCGGCGATAGCCCGTTCCTTGGTGATGATCTTGTCATCGACGATGGGGTACAGGCTGCGCTTGTTGTACTTGAGCACGTAGTCGGCGTTACGCCGGTTGATGCCCATGATGCCCCGGGCTTCCAGGGCTTTCCAGGTCTTCCAGAGGCCGAACATCAGGAGTCAGCCTTGACGAAGGCCTTGAACCGAACCAGCTCGGTCAGGCGATAGCCGCGATAGCGACCCATGGCCAGCATGAAGCCCACCAGGATCAGCAGGATCGCCGGGAAGGTGAACACGAAGTACACCAGCTCAGGAACACTCATGATCAGGTGCGCCAGCGACGCGGCGAACAAGGTGCCGATGGCGACTTTCATCGCGTGGCCGGCGCCGCGTTCTTCCCAAGTGATGGACAGGCGTTCGATGGTCATGGTCAGGATCACCATCGGGAACAGCGCCACTGACAAGCCGCGTTCCAGGCCCAACTTATGGCTGAACAGGCTGATGGCGGCGATCAGCACCACCACGAACGTCAGCACCACGGAGAGCCTCGGCAGCATTTGCAGCTTGAGGTGCTCCAGGTACGAACGCAGCGACAGGCCCAGCGTGGTGATCACCGTGAACAGTATGATGCCGAAACCCAGTTGGGTTTCGCGGAAGGCGAGGGCGATCAGCACCGGGGTGAAGGTCCCCAGGGTTTGCAGGCCGATCAGGTTGCGCAGCACCAGGATCACCAGCACGCCAATCGGGATCATCACCATGATCATGAAGGTTTGCTGGGTCTGCAGCGGCAGGCCGTACAGGGAATATTCGAGGAAGTTGGCGTCGGTGTTCTCATCCGTCAGCTTGGCCAGGCGAATGGCGTTCATTTCGCTGTTGTTCATGCTGAAGGTGACGGTCGCTTTCTTGCCGCCATCGACGGTGATCAGGTTCTCATCGCCGGTCCACCACAGCAAACGGTCGGTGGGCAGGCCTTGCTCGCCGGTATCCGGGTTGAAATACAGCCAATCGGTGCCGTTGAAACTGCGCAGCCACAGCTCGGGTGTCTGCGGTTGGTCAGCCACCAGCCGGATGGTGTGGACCTTTTCCACCGGCACGTGGGCAATGGACAGCACCAATTCAACGATGCGTGCCTTGTTGGCCGACGAAGGATCACCGGCCAGCAACAGCTTGACGTTGTCGTCATTGAGGTTGTTGACCCGCTTGATCGCTTCGCTGATGAAGGTCTCGACGTCGGCCGAATGCTGGCGGATCGGCGCGAGCAGTGCTTCGGCGGCGAGTTTTTCCGGCCCTTCGACGGCAATGCTGTCGCGGAAGGTCGGGCCCTTGACCTTGGTTTTCTCGGCGCTGTAGCGCTTGGTCAGCACCAAGCGGTAATAGAGGGTCTGGTTGCCCTTGGCGCGACGGGCCGACCACGTCACCTTGCGGTTGCCGTCGACCCGGTTCACCGCCACGCCGTAATTATTGGAAATGAAGCTCTCGTTGAGGCTCACATAGTCGCGGCTCAAGGGGGGCACGAACATCTGGATCTTCACCGGATCCTTGGCGTTGGGCACGAACTCGACCTTGGCATCGATATTCCAGAGGTCATCGGTGGCGTCTTCGGTCACCGGGATGCCGAGCACGAAAATCTGATAGGCCGTTACCGACAGGCCCAGCACCACTAGGATGGCGATCAGCATTTTCAAATGGAGGGTAAGGGAGCGCATTGGAATTACTCTGCGGTGTGAGCGGCATTGGCGCAGGCGGGTTTGCCGGCTGCGTATTTGAGACTGGGGTCGACCAGCGCGTCGAAGCGTTTAAGCGCCTCGGAGCCGATCAGCAACGGGTATTGAAAGGCGCTGCGGTCGGTCAGGTTCACTTCGATGCTGCGCAGGGCCGAGCCCATGCAGATGTCCAGTTCGATGACCGGCCGGGCCGTGTACTTCTTGCCTTCTTCGGGGTCGTAGTCACCGGCGCGGCGCTTGATCTTGCTGACCCGGGCCAGCGGGCGTTCGATGGGGTGCGAATGGGCGGCGTCGATCGCCAGGTAAAAGCGCACCCAGGATTCGCCGTTGCGCTTGAAGCGCTTGATGTCGCGGGCACTGAGCGAGGCCGTCTTGGCACCGGTGTCCAGCTTGGCGGCAACCTCCAGGTCAATGCCCTGCAGCGCCGCATATTCGTTGAGGCCGTACACGGTTTTTTCCCCCGCCGCGGCGAGCCCCGGCAGGCACATGAAGCAAAAGGCAGCGGATAAGGGCTTGAGTGTCATAAATCCTGGTGCGCAGCGTTCCGTTTTCGGTTCAGGCCCTGGCATTACTGCACAAGCTCCCTAGGTGCCTTCTCTATATAGAAGAGTGGCAAATGCGGCGGCATTCTAGCACGGTGGTTTTCTGACGCCACCGCTGGCCGGGGGCTACGATACTTCGAAGCGGCAAGTTATGTCAGCACGCGTTATTAGACGATTGTCGACAATATGGTTTTTTGCTTTGACGTTTGAGGGTTATACGTTTAGTTTTTGCCGTATTGATTTTAAAGGTGTCGACAATATGCTCGATCAGCTCGAAACGCCGGTCCTCGTCCAAGACGATGTCGAGACCTTGTCCGAGAACGTTTTTCGACGCATCCAGGCTGCCATCGTCAAGGGCGAGATCGCCCCGGGCAGCAAGATCTCCGAGCCCGAACTGGCCCGTACCTACGGCATCAGCCGTGGGCCGCTGCGCGAGGCGATCCATCGCCTCGAAGGCCAGCGCCTGCTGGTGCGCATCCCCCATGTCGGGGCACGAGTGGTCTCGCTGAGCCATGCCGAGCTGCTGGAGCTCTATGAAATTCGCGAGTCCCTGGAGGGCATGGCCTGTCGCCTCGCGGCGCAGCGCATGACCCTGGAGGAAATCGACGAACTGCGCCGGGTCCTGGAAACCCACGAGCGCGATGCGGCGTTCCAGGCCGGTGTCGGCTATTACCAGCAGGAAGGCGACTTCGACTTC
The DNA here is from genome assembly GCF_052660185.1 of Pseudomonas sp. E102. Classification (NCBI taxonomy): domain Bacteria; kingdom Pseudomonadati; phylum Pseudomonadota; class Gammaproteobacteria; order Pseudomonadales; family Pseudomonadaceae; genus Pseudomonas; species Pseudomonas sp. E102. The sequence continues at coordinate 3,151,303 of NZ_CP084025.1, read as the reverse complement.
CACTATCGGATTATCCAGGGCAGCGGCAATCGCACCCTGACGCAGATGCTCTGCGGCGAGTTGTACCAACTGGTGCGCATGTACCGCATCCAGTTCTCCACCACGCCCAACCGTCCGCGCCAGGCTTTTGCCGAGCACCATCGGATTCTCGATGCCATCGCCGACCGTGACGGCGAACTGGCTGAATTATTGATGCGCCGGCACATCGGCGCGTCCAAACGCAACATTGCGCGTCATTTCCAGGACAGCGCCGCCACTGAACGAGGTGAGTCATGAGCAACAGCACTCCAGGCCAGCGATTCCGCGATGCGGTCGCCAGCGAGCATCCGCTGCAAGTGGTCGGCACGATCAACGCCAACCACGCGCTGCTGGCCAAGCGCGCCGGTTTCAAGGCGATCTACCTATCGGGTGGCGGCGTGGCAGCCGGCTCTCTCGGCGTGCCGGACCTAGGCATCACCGGCCTGGATGACGTGCTGACCGACGTGCGCCGCATCACCGATGTTTGCGACTTGCCGTTGCTGGTGGACGTGGACACCGGTTTCGGTTCCTCGGCGTTCAACGTGGCGCGCACGGTCAAGTCGATGATCAAGTTTGGCGCGGCGGCGATTCATATCGAGGACCAGGTCGGCGCCAAGCGCTGCGGCCATCGCCCGAACAAGGAAATCGTCTCGCAGCAGGAAATGGTCGACCGCATCAAGGCCGCCGTCGATGCCCGCACCGATGACAGCTTCGTGATCATGGCCCGTACCGACGCTCTGGCGGTGGAAGGCTTGGAATCGGCCCTGGACCGCGCCGCCGCATGCATCGAGGCCGGCGCCGACATGATTTTCCCCGAAGCCATCACCGAACTTGAAATGTACAAGCTGTTCGCCAGCCGCGTGAAAGCGCCGATCCTGGCCAACATCACCGAATTCGGCGCGACCCCGCTCTACACCACCGAACAACTCGCCGGGGCCGACGTGTCCCTGGTGCTCTACCCGCTGTCGGCCTTCCGGGCCATGAACAAGGCGGCCGAAAACGTCTACACCGCCATCCGTCGCGACGGCACGCAACAGAATGTCATCGACACCATGCAGACCCGCATGGAGCTTTACGATCGCATCGACTACCACACCTTCGAGCAGAAGCTCGATGCGCTGTTCGCGGCGAAGAAGTAAGGCGCGACTCCCTACAAATTCAAGAAAATGGAGACAGAACATGGCCGAAGCAAAAGTACTCAGTGGCGCCGGGCTCCGTGGCCAGGTAGCTGGGCAAACTGCCCTATCCACCGTAGGCCAGTCGGGCGCCGGGCTGACCTATCGCGGCTACGACGTCCGCGACCTGGCGGCGGATGCGCAATTTGAAGAAGTGGCCTACCTGCTGCTGTACGGCGAGCTGCCGACCCAGGCACAGCTGGACGCCTACACCGGTAAATTGCGCCAATTGCGCGACTTGCCCCAAGCCTTGAAAGAAGTGCTGGAGCGCATTCCCGCCGACGCCCACCCGATGGACGTGATGCGCACCGGTTGCTCGTTCCTCGGCAACCTTGAGCCCGAGCAGGATTTCTCCCAACAGCACGACAAGACCGACCGCCTGCTCGCGGCGTTCCCGGCGATCATGTGCTACTGGTATCGCTTCAGCCACGAAGGTCAGCGCATCGAATGCGTAACTGACGAAGTGTCCATTGGCGGCCACTTCCTGCATCTATTGCACGGTAAGAAGCCGAGCGAGCTGCACGTCAAAGTGATGAACGTGTCGCTGATTCTCTACGCCGAGCACGAATTCAACGCCTCGACCTTCACCGCCCGCGTCTGCGCCTCCACGCTGTCGGACCTGTTCTCTTGCATCACGGCCGCCATCGGCTCGTTGCGCGGCCCGTTGCATGGCGGCGCCAACGAGGCGGCGATGGAAATGATCGAGCGCTTCAGCTCACCCCAGGATGCCATCGAAGGCACCCTCGGCATGCTGGCGCGCAAGGACAAGATCATGGGCTTCGGCCACGCGATCTATAAGGACAACGACCCGCGCAACGAGGTCATCAAGGGTTGGTCGAAAAAACTTGCCGATGAGGTGGGCGACACGGTGCTGTTCCCGGTTTCCGAAGCCATCGACAAGACCATGTGGGAGCAGAAGAAACTGTTTCCCAACGCCGATTTCTACCATGCCTCGGCGTACCACTTCATGGGCATCCCGACCAAGCTGTTCACGCCGATCTTCGTCTGCTCGCGCCTGACCGGCTGGGCCGCCCACGTGTTCGAACAACGCGCCAACAACCGCATCATCCGACCGAGCGCCGAATACACCGGCGTCGAACAGCGCAAGTTCGTGCCAATCGAACAACGCTGAGCTGGAGGGCTAGCCGCAGGAACTGGGGAACTGGATAAACCCACAACCCTGTGGGAGCGAGCCTGCTCGCGATAGCGTCGGGTCAGCAGCATCAATGTTGGCTGACACACCGCAATCGCGAGCAGGCTCGCTCCCACAAGGGAACATGTTCACTTCAGTAGCTGCGCCAACCCTTCTGAAACCACCGTGACCCGAGTCCTGACGATGAACACAGAATTTCGCAAACCGCTGCCTGGCACTTCGCTGGATTATTTCGATGTTCGCGCGGCCGTGGAGGCCATCCGCCCCGGCGCCTACGATGGCTTGCCGTACACCTCTCGCGTATTGGCGGAGAACCTCGTGCGCCGCTGCGACCCGGCCACGCTGCGTGAATCGCTGCTGCAACTGATCGAGCGCAAGCGCGACCTGGACTTCCCATGGTTTCCGGCGCGGGTGGTGTGCCATGACATTCTCGGCCAGACCGCCCTGGTGGACTTGGCCGGTTTGCGCGACGCCATTGCCCAGCAGGGCGGCGACCCGGCGCAAGTCAACCCGGTGGTGCCGACCCAGCTGATTGTTGACCACTCCCTGGCGGTCGAGAGCGCCGGTTTCGATCCCCAGGCCTTCGCCAAGAACCGCGCCATCGAAGACCGCCGCAACGAAGACCGCTTTCACTTCATCAACTGGACCAAGAAAGCTTTCAAGAACGTCGATGTGATTCCGCCGGGCAACGGGATCATGCACCAGATCAACCTGGAGAAAATGTCGCCGGTGATCCAGCAGCGGGACGGCGTGGCCTTCCCGGACACGTGTGTCGGCACCGACAGCCACACGCCCCACGTCGATGCACTGGGCGTGATTGCCATCGGCGTTGGTGGCTTGGAAGCGGAAAGCGTCATGCTTGGCCGCGCCTCGTGGATGCGCTTGCCGGAAATTGTCGGCGTCGAGCTGACCGGCAAGCTGCAACCGGGCATCACCGCCACCGACATGGTGCTGGCGCTGACTGAATTCCTGCGTAAACAAAAAGTCGTGGGCGCATGGCTGGAGTTTTACGGCGAAGGCGCCAGCGCGCTGACCTTGGGCGACCGGGCGACCATCTCCAACATGGCCCCTGAGTACGGCGCCACGGCGGCAATGTTCCATATCGATCAGCAGACGATCGACTACCTGAAGCTCACTGGGCGCGAAGACCAGCAAGTGCAGCTGGTCGAGCACTACGCCAAGACCATTGGCCTGTGGGCAGACAGCCTCAAGGGCGCGCAATACGAGCGTGGCCTGACGTTCGATCTTTCTTCGGTCGTGCGCAACATGGCCGGCCCGAGCAACCCCCACGCCCGTGTCGCGGTGTCGGATCTGGCCGCCAAAGGCATCTCCGGCCAGTGGGACGACGTGCCTGGGCAAATGCCCGACGGCGCGGTGATCATCGCCGCGATCACCAGTTGCACCAACACCAGCAACCCGCGCAACGTGATCGCCGCAGGCCTGCTGGCGCGCAACGCCAACCGCCTGGGCCTGGCCCGCAAGCCGTGGGTCAAGTCATCCCTGGCACCGGGCTCTAAAACCGTGGCGCTGTACCTGGATGAAGCCGGCCTTACGCCCGAGCTCGAGAAGCTGGGCTTCGGTGTGGTGGCGTTTGCCTGCACCACGTGCAACGGCATGTCCGGCGCGTTGGACCCGGTGATCCAACAGGAAATCATCGACCGCGACCTATACGCCACCGCCGTGCTGTCGGGCAACCGCAACTTCGACGGGCGTATCCACCCGTACGCCAAGCAGGCGTTTTTGGCCTCGCCGCCGCTGGTGGTTGCTTATGCCATCGCCGGGACCATTCGCTTCGACATCGAGAAGGATGTGCTGGGCGTGGTGGACGGTCGCGAAATCCGCCTCAAGGACATCTGGCCAAGCGACGAAGAAATCGAAGCCGTGGTCAAGGCGGCGGTGAAGCCGGAGCAGTTCCGCCAGGTCTACATCCCGATGTTCGCCATCCAGGAAGACACCGGCCCGAAAGTCACGCCGCTGTACGACTGGCGCCCGCAAAGCACCTACATCCGTCGCCCGCCTTATTGGGAAGGTGCATTGGCCGGTGCGCGGCCGCTGCAGGGCATGCGCCCGCTGGCGGTGCTGCCGGACAACATCACCACCGATCACCTGTCGCCATCCAACGCCATCATGTTGGACAGCGCCGCCGGTGAGTACCTGGCAAAAATGGGCCTGCCGGAAGAGGACTTCAACTCTTACGCGACCCACCGCGGCGACCACCTGACCGCGCAGCGCGCGACCTTCGCCAACCCGAAACTGTTCAACGAAATGGTCGTTGAAAACGGCAAGGTCAAGCAGGGCTCCCTGGCCCGGGTCGAGCCGGAAGGCAAGGTCATGCGCATGTGGGAAGCCATCGAGACCTACATGGAACGCAAGCAGCCGTTGATCATCGTCGCTGGCGCCGACTACGGCCAGGGATCGTCGCGGGACTGGGCGGCCAAGGGGGTGCGTCTGGCCGGTGTCGAGGCGATCGTTGCCGAAGGCTTCGAGCGCATCCATCGCACCAATCTGGTGGGCATGGGCGTGTTGCCGCTGGAGTTCAAGCCCGGTACAGATCGCAAGACCCTGGGCATCGACGGCAGCGAAATATACGACGTGATCGGCGAGCGCACCCCGCGCGCGACGTTGACGTTGGTCATCACCCGCAAGAACGGCGAGCGCGTCGAAGTGCCGGTGACCTGCCGCCTCGATACCGCCGAGGAAGTGTCGATCTACGAAGCCGGGGGCGTGTTGCAGCGCTTTGCCCAGGACTTCCTCGAGTCGGCGGTGGCCGTTTAAATCGCCTGGGTGGCCGGTTTTTCCGGCCGCCCGTTTTTAAGGAGTTGGAGCACATGGCTCACTCGCCTCAAATCAAGATCCCCGCGACTTACATGCGTGGCGGCACCAGCAAAGGCGTGTTCTTCAGCCTGCCAGACCTGCCCGAAGCCGCCCGAGTCCCTGGCCCGGTCCGGGATGCCCTGTTGCTGCGGGTGATCGGCAGCCCCGACCCGTACGAAAAACAGATCGATGGCATGGGCGGCGCGACGTCCAGCACCAGCAAGACGGTAATCCTGTCCAAGAGCACCCGGGCCGACCACGATGTCGACTATCTGTTCGGCCAGGTGTCCATCGACAAGCCTTTCGTGGACTGGAGCGGCAACTGCGGCAACCTGTCGGCGGCGGTGGGGTCGTTTGCCATCAGCAGTGGCTTGGTGGAGCCGGCCCGGATTCCGCAAAACGGTGTGGCCGTGGTGCGGATCTGGCAGGCCAACATCGGCAAGACCATCATCGCCCATGTGCCGATCACCGACGGCGCGGTGCAGGAAACCGGCGACTTCGAACTCGACGGCGTGACCTTTCCGGCGGCTGAAGTACAGCTGGAGTTCATGGACCCGGCTGCCGAGGAGGAGGGCGGTGGCGGCTCGATGTTCCCGACCGGGAACTTGGTGGACGACTTGGAAGTGCCCGGTGTTGGTACCTTGAAGGCGACGCTGATCAACGCAGGCATCCCGACGATTTTCATCAATGCCCGGGATATCGGGTACACCGGTACTGAATTGCAGGGCGCCATCAACGGCGATCCGAAGGCGCTGGCGATGTTCGAAACCATCCGCGCCCACGGTGCCTTGCGCATGGGGTTGATCAAGCATCTGGACGAAGCGGCTCAGCGCCAGCACACCCCCAAAGTCGCGTTTGTCGCGCCGCCAGCGGATTACCTTTCGTCCAGCGGGAAAGCCGTGGCGGCGGGCGACGTCGATTTGCTAGTGCGGGCGTTGTCCATGGGCAAGCTGCACCACGCCATGATGGGCACCGCCGCCGTCGCCATCGGCACCGCCGCCGCGATTTCCGGCACCCTGGTGAATCTGGCCGCCGGCGGTATCGAGCGCAACGCCGTGCGTTTCGGCCACCCGTCCGGCACCTTGCGTGTCGGCGCCGAGGCCAGCCAGGTCGACGGCGAATGGACTGTGAAAAAAGCCATCATGAGCCGCAGCGCGCGGGTATTGATGGAAGGGTTCGTGCGGGTGCCCGGGGATGTTTTTTAACGGGTTCCTTCAGACATAACCCAAGACCTGTGGGAGCGAGCCTGCTCGCGATGAGGCCGGCACATCCAGCATCTATGTTGGTTGACACACCGCTTCTCGCGAGCAGGCTCGCTCCCACCGTGGCTGTGGTTAGCCTCCCATCAGTGCCGTGACGACCACCCCCACATTAGTTTCCAGCTCCGCCACCGGGTCGGCGCCATCGGTGCTCAGTACCAGCAACTGACTGCCGCCCTCGGTAATGGCCGCTTTCACAGCTTCCGACGGCTGGCGATGATGCAGCACCAGCGCCACGTCATTGTCTTTCAACGTTGTGATCAATTGCTTCAAGGCCTCGGGCGTCCACTCGGCGTCGGGCCGGGCGTCAGTACTGATGCCATCCAGATTCAACCCGCTGATCAAGTAACCAAAATGCTCGCTCAGGCTGACTACGCTCAGGTTATCGGCACTGGCGAGACGTTTTTCGCTGTCGGCGCTGAGCTTGAGCAGGCGTTGCTTGAGGGCCGCCAGGTTGGCGTCGATTTTCGCTTTGTCGTTTGGGGCCAGGCGCACCAGGTCGGCGGCGATCACGTCGGCCATCCGCCCCAGGTTGGGGCTGGCCATCCATGGCTGGCTCGCCAAACCGTCAGCCATCCCCGGTTGGACGGCGATACCGGGCAGGGCGCCGTCCACCGGGCGGGCCGCGTCGACTTCGACGATGCGGATGTTGCTGCGTCGGGCCATGGGGTACAGCGGATCGTCCGGCCATAACGAGCGCAGGCCGATCACGGCATCGGCATCGCTGGCCAGTTTGCCCAGGGCCGGCGCGCCACGGCCGCTGAAATAGGCATTCTGACGGGTGCCAGGCAGATTGGCGGGCGCGGCCCGCTCCAGGCTGACCTCGGTGCCCTTGAGCAAGGCCTCGCCCAACCCGTAGGTGACCGGCAACGACGCCAGCAGACGGACCTTTTCGGCGGCGAATGATGAAGTGACGGCCACGCCGCACAACGCGACGGCCAGGGTCAGTTGTCGCAATGAAAAAACCATTTATCCAAGATTCCCTTTGAGGCTGGGGACGACGCCACGGGCGATGGCGCTCAGGGCGAAGGCGATGCCGGCCACCAGAATGATCGCGGCACCGGACGGGATCGGCAGGTCGAAGACGATCGGCGCGAGAATCCCGCACAACGTGCTGACGGTGGCGATCAGTACCGAACACCAGAAGAAGCCTTTCAACGATTGGCTGAGCAGGCGCGCGGCAGCCGCCGGGATTACCAGCAGCGCCCCCACCAGAATGGCGCCAATGACTTTCACCGCCGCCACGGTAATCAATGTCACCAAGATCACGAACAGGTAGTCCAGGGCCTTGACCGCCACCCCGCGCACCGCCGCCAGTTGCGGATTGAAGCTGGCGAGCATGATGCGGTTGTACAGTGGCAACGCCAGCGCCATCACCAGTGAACCGACCACCGCCAGCACCAGCAGGTCGTTGCCGTTGACCGTCAGCACGGAACCGAACAGCACGTTCTCCAAGATGTGTACGTTGATCTTGCCCGCCAGGATCAACAGCAGGCTTGCACCCAGGGCCAGGGACACCGAAAGGAAGACGCCGATCAGGGTGTCCGGTGACAGGCCGGTTCGGTTGCGCAGGTAATTGAGCAGGATGCCGAACAGCAGGCAATAGCCGAACAGGCTTCCGTATGGCCCGGTGTAGGGTTCGCCGAGCAGGATGCCGACGGCCACGCCAGTCAGCGCCGCATGGCCCACGGCTTCGGAAAAAAACGCGAAGCGCTTGACCACCACCAGCGTACCGAGGCCGCCAAGCACCGGGCCGATCAACAACCCGGCCAACAATGCGTTGACCACAAACCCATAGGCCAGCGCTTCGGGCAGATAGCCGGACGAGGCCCAGCCCTGGACCATCAAGCGAAAGGCTTCGTAACTCATCAGGCCGCGCTCCCGTTGGTGCGTGGATGGGTGGAAAACAGCGTGAGCAGTCGCTCCGGGGTCAGGGTCTGGCGTGGCGGGCCGTCGAACAGTACCCGGCGATTGAGGCCCGTGACCCGGTCGGCCAGCCGCCCGACGGCTTCCAGGTCATGCTCGATCCACAGCACGGTGATCCCGGCCTGGCGCCAGTCCTGCAGCAACCGCTCGAACACCTGGATGCCGGCCTCGTCGAGGGCTGACATCGGTTCGTCCAGGACCAGCAGTTGCGGTGAAGGGATCAAGCCCTGGGCGAGCAATACCCGCTGGCGCTCACCGCCGGACAGCGCGCCCATCCGGCGCTTGCGCTTATCCTGCATGCCGACCCGCTCCAGGGCCTGGCCGATGGCACCGGTGTACTGCTTGCTCAAGCCGAGAAAGGCCGGGCGCCGTTGACACATCGCGGCCATGAAATCGTCCACCGTCATGGGCAGGCCACGATCGAACTCAAGGGCCTGGGGCACATAGCCGATGACGCCGGGCTCACCTGGCCACTGCAAGCTCAGGCGCCCCTTGTGCGGCATTTGTCCGAGCAGGGTCTTGATCAGGGAACTCTTGCCGCCGCCGTTGGGGCCGACCAGGGCATGGATGCTGCCAGGTTGTATCTGCAAGCCCACGTTGTCGAGAATCGTGGTGCGCCCCAGCTCGAGGCTGATGTCGATGAACTCGATCAGCGGGCCGGCCTTTGGCTGGATAAGGGTTTGCTGCACGGTCATGCGCCGGACTCCTGGATCGCCCGGACCACGGTGTCGAGGTTGCCGGTCATCTCCTTTTCGTATTTCCCGGCGCTGTATTCACCGTAGGAAATGTGCGAAAGCGGGTACAGCTTTACGCCTGATTCACGTTGGATGGTGTCGACGTAGGTGGAGGGAAAATCCATCTCCGAAAAGATCACTTTCACATCCAGTTCGCGCAACTGATCGATGGTCTTTTTCAACTGGCTGGGGCTCGGCTCGATACCGTGGGCCGGCTCGACCACGGCGGTCACTTCCAGGCCGAACTCGCGCAGCAGGTAATCGTAGGCGGCATGTACAGTCGCGACCCGCAACTCGGCGTTCGGCGCCTGGGTCAGCTTGGCCAGGGCGTCGGCACGCATCTGCCGCAGGCGCTTGCCGTAGGCGCGAGCGTTTTGCGTGTAGGTCTTGGCGTTATCGGGGTCGAGCTTGCCCAGCTCTCGGGCGATGTTGTTGACCTGGGCAATGGACGCGCTGATGGACAGGAACGTATGCGGGTTGACGACTTTGCCCGCGCCCCTGGCGGCAGTGCCGGTGGCGGCCAGCAAGGGCACGTTTTCGTTGGCTTCGATGACCTTCACGTCTGGTGTTTCGCTGGCGGCGATCATGCGGTCGGCAAAATCGTCATGGCCGACGCCGTTGAGCACGATCACATCCAGACCGCTGATGCGCTTGATGTCTTCGGCCCTGGGTTCATAGGCGTGGGGATTGAATCCGGCCGGGATCAACGGCACCACTTCGGCCTTGTCACCGACGATGTTCGCCACGTAACTGTAGTAAGGGTGCAAGGTGATGCCGATGCGCAGGCGCTTGGACGTTTCGGCGCTGGCCATCGGGGCGAGCAGGCAGGCCAGCAGGCCAAGCAACAGCAGGCACAGGAACGGGCGGCGTGGAGAGGCGATAGACATGGGCAAGCGGTCTTCTCTTGGATGAGGGCGAGGGGTCAATGCCGGTGCTGGCGGGTCACGCCGGCATCGAATTGCGCGACGATCTGTTGCCAGCCGGATGCGGACAAAGCAGCGTCGTCCAACACGGCAGGGGCGGTCGCAGGATTGCTGCGGTTGAGCCAGATGTCCGGGGGCGCGTCGGATGTTTCGCTGATGCGCATCAGAAAGGAGCCTGCGATTGACGGGGTAGCACTCGCGCCAAAGTAGGCTTTTTCACCCAGCAGTTGCCAGGCGTGGCCGCCGCGGGTGACAGAACTGGCATCTTGGGCGAACGGGGCAAAACCTTCGTCCGCCAACGCTTGCGGGCCGGGAAGGGCTAGCTCGCTTTCGCGCAGAATGCGGATCTCGTCCAGCGTGACCCGCAGGTCGGCATAGATGCCTTGCTCGGCGGCGCTGAGGTCGCGACGGGCATCCAACTGGTTGCTTTGCACGGGAGTGACGTCCTGGGTTTCGCCATGCCAGGCCACCACCGACCCGGCTCCCAATACGATGATCAGGCACAGCAGCAAGACATAAAGGGTTTCGTGGCCCGCGCCAGCGGGGCGAACGACGCGGAGGGTAGGTGTGCTCATGGGGCCTCGATGTCGGCTTGGTCGATTTCCACGACGTGCCCGGGGCCGGCGTCGAAGAGTACGTAGAACTCGGCGTCCGGTTTCTTGAAGGTCAGCGTTGAGTCGGCGCCGAGCTTGCCGGGTACGAGGATGGTTTCGTCATAGCCAATCACGTCCAGCGTCACTCCGGGTGCACCGCTGCCGTCGGAAAAACCGCCGGTGCATTGGATCTGCTCGGCGTCGATGGCCTTGCACTCGCACATTGGGTTATGGGCCAGTGCGCTGGTGCTCAAGCTTGCGCAAAGGAGCAATGCCATGCTGTTGAGGAAGGCGCGGAGGGTCATGGTCGGGCTCCTTGGGTTTTCAGCCAGGCAACGGTGGCCGGGGAGGCCTGGTTCAGTGGAATCGAGGCCTGGTGCATCGAACCGTCCCAACCCTCGAGGGTTATCCACAGTTCGGCATCGGGCTGGGTCTTCGGCGGGACTGGCAACAACGCGCCCATGCGATAGGGCGAGCCAAAGAAAATCACCCCGGCGGCCCGCAGGCTGCGGGGCTTGCCAATGCGCAGATAGGTGGCTTTCACCTGGCTGATGCAGCGTTGGCACAGCGCGGCATTGAAGTGCTTCATGGGGCCGGCGGGACCCTGGGTACGAGGGGCTTCGTTGCGAAATTCCGCCAGGCGCAAGCTCCACGGCCCGACCTGGATCTCACCGACTTCCCGCTCTCCGAGCCCGCCGTCGCCACGGAACAACGCAGCTTCCGAGAAATACTTGGGCATGAAGCCCAGGGGAATCAGCAGCAACAGCACATTGAGATGGAAACGCCATTTATGCCAGAACCGGCCCAGGCGAGAGGGTGGCAGGGTTGTGGTGGACGGATTCACAGGCTGCCCTCCGGCGAGTCACGGTGGAGGGAGGGTTGCAATGGGGGGGCGATCCGGGCGGGCCGGGCAGGTTTCTGGCTGCGCTTGACGGCGTTGGCAGTGGCCAGGGCGGTGCGTTTGGTCCAGATCAGCAACCCACTGAGGACCATCATGCTCAGGATCAGACCGAAGAAAAACCAGATGAGCTTGATCCAGAGGCCGCCGAAGTCCCCGGTGTGCAATGGCCGCATGGATTCGGTGACGAACTCCAGGGGCGTGCGGTCCGCCAACAATCGCGTGGCGTCCACCTCGCCGCTGTAGGGATTGATGGTCGCGGTCTGGAACATCAATGGATACCAGCCGCGCCCGCCGATTTCGACGTGGCTGTAGGCATTGCCGGGTAGGCTGACAAAACTCGCGTCCAACCCCGGGATTTGCTGCCGGGCGATCTCGATGGCTCGGTCCAGGTTCAATCGTGGTGGAGCAATACCATCGGCTGACAGTGGAACGCTTTCACGAGCCACGACCGGGACGACCGGCGCGCTGGAGATGGAGATGCCGTTGTCGGCCAGTGTGGCTTCGATCAGGAACCAGGTGCCGGTCACGGAAATGACCGCAATGAACCAGATCGACCAGATACCGCTGAGCCGATGGAAATCGCCCCAGAAAATCCGCGCGCCGTGGCGGATGCGCAAGGTCGGGCGCAAGAAACCTTTCCAGAAGCGTTTGTAGACGACAAGCCCGGTAACCAGTGATGCCAGCATCGGCAGGCCGAGGAGAGACACCAGGTACCAGCCCCAGCTGTAGCCGTTGGTGAACGGCACCAGCCACCATCCATGCAGGGCGCGGGTAAAAGCCCTGAAATTGAACGCCGGGGCCGATCCCTGGATGACGCCGCTGTAGGGATTGACGTAGACGGTGTCCGGGCGGCCGTCGGGGTAGGTGACTTTGGCTTCAAGGGCAAAATGCGACTCATCCGGACGCACGATACTTTGCACTTGTGTCAACGGCTGGGCTTGCTTGATGGCGGCCATGACCTGGTCATAGCTGAGCAACGGGGCGTCATCGCTGGGCTTGCTGGCGCGCATCTCAGGATTGACCAGCCAGACGATCTCCTGGCTGACCACCGCCAGAGTGCCGGTGACGCAGACGATCAGGACAAAAAACCAGATGGGCAACGCCAACCAGCTATGAACGAGAAACCAGAGTTTGGAGCGGGACTTCTTCGACATGATTGAACGTCTTGATTCGATGGAAGGTTCCGTGTCGCGGGCTTCGCAACGGCCTGAACCCTGGAAAAGCAGACCGTGGCTTTTGCCGACGCGGCCTGCTGCATCTAATTAAGACGAACGAGACACTCAAATCCTGAAGAGTAAGTTGAAAGAAAATGTTTCGCGTTAGCGATAAGCGTGGTTTGGTGTTTGGGTGGCGAGCCATCAAGCTCCCGGACGATCACACACAACCGATGCAGCCGTTCAGTCGGTCGCGCAGAGCGATCAGTTGATTGATGCGCTCATCCAGATTCCGGCTCCACGGCGCCGACAAGGTCTGCCAGTCGGCTGCTGTCGGAGCGCGATCCTCCGGCAGATTCTTCAGCGCCTCGCCAATCTCCGTCAAGGGAATGCCCAGGCGCTGAGCGACTTTTGATCAGCGCCACCCGCCGTAGCACTTCCCGAGGGTAGCGACGTTGATTGCCCTGGTTGCGGGTGCTTTTGACCCTTGGACTCATAGAGGTGCAGCGCCGTGACCGCTACGCTGCTGCGAGCGGCGACTTGGCCAAGGGTGAGCTCCTTGTGGAGGTTAATAGGAATCGTCATTTCAGATGGCGAGGGGTATTTCTGGTGGCTGGTTCACAAGCATCGGGCCAAAGCGGTGACGTTCGGCTCATTTCAGGTACTGCGCATTATCGAGCGCAGCCTGGACGGCGCTCTGCATTGCCCCTGGGTCAGCCAAGCGCAACGAGAGATACGAGAGGGCGATACCCACTATCGAAACCGTTGATTTTTGCCGTTCCATGCTGGCGGGTAGCCTTTGTTCATCGCCCCACTACAGAACATTGGACGCCCGCCATGAACCGTATCCTTGCTGTCTTGCTACTGTTGGCCGTCACCGTATTGAGCGGTTGCGCCTCGTCGTCTCCGGAGCTGCGTCCTTACACAGCTGAGGAAACTCGTGAGCTGGCCCTCGAAGCGCTGAATCGCCGAGGCCTTTCTTTTGAGGAGTATCACGCGAAGAAAGCCGAATTGCTGGGACCGTCGCAGAAAAATACCGGTTTCGACGAGCGTGGCGAAATGAATGCCGAACGGACCGTTCAACTGCCTGGCCGACCAAGCTGAAAGACTGTACCGCTCGAAGTTTTGCCTAACTGTCCATGGGCGCGTGCCGGGACGTGGGGTAGGGTCATCATTTGACTGCCCCAACGGATTGACCTGCCATGACGCTCTCGCTTGACCTGCTGCTGGGCTTCGCCCTGTTTGCCCTGGTGACCTCGATCACACCAGGCCCCAACAACACCATGTTGCTGGCCTCGGGTGTCAATTTCGGTTTCAGCCGTACGATCCCTCACATGCTGGGCATCACCTGCGGCTTTTTTTCCCTGGTGCTGGCGGTGGGCCTTGGCCTGGGCGCGGTGTTCCAGACTTATCCATTGCTGTACACCGTGCTGCGCTACATAGGCGCGGCGTATCTCATGTACCTGGCATGGAAAATCGCCCATTCCGGCCCGGTCTCGGACAGCTCAACGGGCAACAACAAGCCGATCGGTTACTGGGGCGCGGCGGCGTTCCAATGGGTCAACCCCAAGGCCTGGATCATGGCCATCGGTGCAATCAGCACCTATACACCGCTGCAAGGCTACTTTTTCAATGTGGTAGTGATCGCGGCGGTGTTTGCCTTGATCAATCTGCCAAGCGTCAGCCTTTGGGTCGTTTGTGGCAGCCTGTTGCGAAACCTGTTGCGTGATCGTCGATGGTTGCGCCTGTTCAACTGGGGCATGGCGCTGCTGTTGGTCGCGTCGCTGTATCCGTTATTGCTCGAAAGCATGAGTGAGGGCTGAGCTTCGGCGCGATGCCTGCTAAGCTCGCTGTTCCAGGAGCGTTCCTACGCACTTATAAATGAAGTCCGACTTCTTTAAAGGTCTTGATCAGGTAATGCTTGTCTCGAATCCAACGAGGGCACCCTGGTCTTGGAACCGGCTCTGCGAGTTTCCTTATGAATAAGCGTCCTTTGTATTTCGATTACGCCGCCACCACGCCGGTGGATGAGCGGGTTATCCAGGTCATGATCCAATGCCTGGGCTTCGACGGTAACTTTGGCAACCCAGCCTCCAGCTCCCATGCGTTCGGCCAGGAGGCACGACAAACCGTGGAGCAGGCACGCCAGCAGGTGGCCCGGTTGGTTGGCGCTCGAGCCGATCAAATCATCTGGACCTCCGGTGCCACCGAATCCAATAACCTTGCCTTGAAGGGCGTGGCGCAGGCGCGCGGTGCCGGCGGTGGGCATGTCATTACCAGCCTGATCGAACACAAGGCGGTTCTCGATACGGTCAGGCAACTAGAGCAAAGTGGCGTCGAGGTGACTTGGCTGGCGCCAGACGCCGATGGCCTGATCACTGCGCGCGCGGTTCGCGAGGCCCTGCGCGAAGACACGTTCCTCGTGTCGCTGATGCTGGTGAACAATGAGTTGGGAACCGTCAACGACGCCGTTGCCATCGGTGAGATCGTTCGCGAGCACGGCGCGCTGTTCCACATGGACGCCGCCCAAGGGGCGGGAAAGGTGGGCATCGACCTGGCCCGGTGGCCGGTGGACCTGATGTCCTTTTCCGCGCATAAGATCTACGGACCCAAGGGTATCGGCGCGCTATACGTTGGCGACCGTGCGCGGCCTCGGGTATCGGCACAGATTCATGGCGGAGGCCACGAAGGTGGTTTGCGCTCCGGCACCCTGGCGACCCATCAGATTGCAGCCATGGGCGCTGCGTTCGAGCTGGCGGCGCAGTCGTTCGACCAGGAGCTTGCCCAGATCGCCCGGTTGCGCAATCGTTTGCTCGAGCCGCTGTTGGCATTACCCGGTGTATGTATCAATGGCAGTGCGAGCTGCCGTATTCCCCACACGTTGAGCCTGACGTTCAACGAAGGTGAATTCAACTCGGCGACATTGGGTGCGTCGATTGCATTTTCGGCTACTTCGGCCTGCAATTCAGCGCAGAACAGCCCATCCCATGTCCTGCTGGCCCTGGGGCATGATGCACGTGCGGCCGGGCGGACTATCCGCTTGAGCCTGGGGCGTTTCACCAGCGAACAGGATATTGATGAGGCGGTGCGGGTTATCAAGGAAGCCTGCGCTGCTGCGCCGGCGTTTTGGGCGACGACCCCTTGAACCGACCGACCTTTTGCAACGAACAATAAAATCGATTAGCAGGAGTAATAATGAGTACCGAGCCTTTGACCCCAGGAGAGGTGCCCCAGCGCCTGGCCCGAATTCGCCAGTTGATGAGCGAGGAGGGCGTTCATGCGCTGCTGGTCCCGTCGGCCGATCCGCATCTGTCCGAATATCTGCCAGGCTATTGGCAAGGGCGTCAGTGGTTGTCCGGCTTCCATGGATCGGTCGGCACCTTGATCGTGACGGGGGAATTCGCCGGGGTCTGGGCCGACAGTCGATACTGGGAACAGGCCACGAAGGAACTGGAGGGCAGTGGGATCGAGTTGGTCAAGCTCATGCCAGGTCAGCCCGGCCCATTGGACTGGCTGGGTGAACAAACACCCGAGGGTGGTGTTGTGGCGGTCGACGGTGCAGTCATGGCCGTTGCGTCGGCCCGCACGCTGAGCAGTAAGCTTGAATCGCGCGGCGCGCGGTTGCGTACCGACGTCGACCTGCTGCATAAGATCTGGACCGATCGTCCAGCCCTTCCGGATCAGCCCGTCTACGCCCACCTGCCACCCCAAGCCACGGTGAGTCGTGTAGAGAAGCTTGCCAAACTGCGCGAATCCCTCAAGGAACGCGGTGCCGATTGGCATTTCATTGCGACCCTGGATGACATTGCCTGGCTGTTCAATTTGCGTGGCGCGGATGTGTCGTTCAACCCGGTGTTTGTCTCCTTCGCGTTGATTGGCCAACAACAGGCGACGTTGTTCGTAGCCTTGGACAAAGTCGGTGCGCCATTGCGTGCCACTCTTGAACAGGATGGCGTGACGCTGCGCGATTACAGCGAAGCCGCGGCCGCGCTGCGTGAAGTGCCAAGCGGTGCGAGCCTGCAGATCGATCCGGCGCGGGTCACGGTCGGCTTGCTGGATAACCTGGACAGTGGCGTCAAGCTGGTCGAAGGTCTCAACCCCACGACCCTGGCCAAATCCCGCAAAACCTCGGCGGATGCCGAGCATATCCGCCAGGCAATGGAACAGGACGGTGCGGCGCTCTGCGAATTCTTCGCCTGGCTGGAAAGCGCCTGGGGCCGCGAGCGCATCACCGAGCTGACTATCGATGAACATCTGACCGCGGCACGCAAACGCCGGCCGGATTTCGTCTCCCTGAGCTTCAATACCATCGCGGCCTTCAATGCCAATGGCGCAATGCCCCATTACCACGCCACGGAAGAAGCGCACGCCGTTATCGAAGGTGATGGCCTGTTGTTGATCGATTCGGGTGGCCAGTATCTCGGCGGTACCACGGACATCACACGCATGGTACCGGTCGGAACGCCAACGCCGGAGCAGAAGCGTGATTGCACTCGAGTCCTCAAAGGTGTGATCGCGTTATCGCGGGCCAAATTTCCCCGGGGCATTCTATCGCCTTTGCTCGATGCCATCGCCCGCGCGCCAATCTGGGCCGAGCAGGTGGATTACGGCCATGGCACTGGCCATGGCGTCGGTTATTTCCTGAACGTGCACGAGGGGCCACAAGTCATTGCCTATCAAGCCGCTGCCGCGCCGCAAACCGCGATGCAGCCGGGTATGATCACGTCCATCGAACCGGGCACTTATCGCCCGGGTCGCTGGGGTGTGCGCATCGAGAACCTGGTCCTCAACCGCGAGGCAGGCAGTAGCGAGTTCGGTGAGTTCCTGTCCTTCGAAACCCTGACGCTGTGCCCGATCGATACCCGTTGCCTTGAGCCAGCGTTGCTGACCCAGGATGAAAGGGACTGGTTCAACGCCTACCACGCCGAGGTTCAGCGTCGGTTGAGCCCATTGCTGCAAGGCGATGCGCTGCAATGGCTGAACACCCGGACAGCGGCGATCTGATGCAAAAAGGTCAGGCTAGGGCTTCACGGACGAAGTCCAGCCGATCCTGGCCGAAGAACAGCTCGTTGCCTACAAACATGCTCGGCGCGCCAAACACGCCTCTGCGGATCGCTTCTTCGGTGGAGTTTTTGAGCTGGTCCTTGACCTGTTGATCAGAGGTCAAGGCCAGTACATACCCAGGATCAAAACCGCCGCCTTCCAGAACCGCCGCAACTGTCGCTGGATCGTTGAGATTTCGGGCGTCAATCCAAAGCGCGCGGAACAGGCAATCGATAAAGGTCTCGAATCGGTCTGGGTGGCGCAATTGCATCCCGGTTACGGCGCGCATCAACAGCAACGTGTTGATTGGGAAATAGGGGTTGAGCTTGAACTCAACGCCATAACGGGTAGCAAAGCGATTCAGATCCTTGAACAGATATGGCCCTTTGGCCGGTACGGTAACAGGCGATGCGTTGCCGGTTGCCTTGAAGACACCCCCCAGCAACATCGGGCGGTAGATCAGCTCACTATCCGCTTGTGCGCAAAGCGCAGGTAACTGCGTGTAGGCCAAGTAGGTGGTGGGGCTGCCGAGATCGAAGAAAAACTCTACGGATTTGCTCATGGGCTGCTCTTTTTTTTTATGAGGTGGAGGCTTACCAGCGTTCGCTCCAGGGGCGCACATCCAGCTCGAATGTCCAGGCATCGCGGGGCTGGGTATGCAAGTACCAGTAATTTTCAGCAATGTGTTCCGGATCGAGAATGCCGTCTTCGTCCTTGGTGGCATATTTTTCCGGGAAGTTGTCGCGAATGAAGGCCGTGTCGATGGCGCCGTCCACTATTACGTGAGCGACATGGACGTTCATCGGGCCCAGTTCGCGCGCCATGCTTTGCGCCAAAGCTCGCACACCATGCTTGGCCCCGGCAAACGCGGCGAACCCTGACGCTCCGCGCAATCCGGCCGTGGCTCCGGTAAACAGGATTGTCCCGCGCTGGCGCTTGACCATGCGCTTGGCCACTTCCCGAGCATTGAGAAAGCCGGAGAAGCAAGCCATTTCCCAGATCTTGAAATACTTGCGCGCCGTCTCCTCCAGAATGCTGCAGGGCACATTAGCGCCAATGTTGAATATGAAAGCTTCGATCGGTCCGATCTGTACTTCAATTTGCTCGATCAGCCCGATGACTTCATCTTCGTTGCGCGCATCGCAGGCGAAACCGTGAGCATCACCTCCCTCGTCCCGAATGCTGTTAACTAACGGCTCAAGCTTGTCGGCACTTCGACGCGTGACGCAGGCAACGAAACCCTCCCGGGCGAAACGCCTGGCTATTGCCCCGCCGGTGGCATCGCCAGCACCCACAACCAGTACGACCTTCTTGTTATTCATAGTCCGTCCCATTGCTAAACGATCGTTAACTAAACGGACGTTATGTTAAGATCCGGCCAACGTCAAGGTGTGCATTCAGAGGCAGGACGATGCGTTATTCAGCCAACCACAAGATGGAAACTCGCGAAAAACTGCTCGCCAGCAGCGCTATCTCTGCTAAGAAATCCGGATTTGCAACGGTGGGCGTTGATGGCCTGATGAAGGCGATCGGGTTGAGCGGCGGCGCGTTCTATAGCCATTTCTCATCCAAGGATGAGCTTTTCAGGGCGATTGTCGAACGAGAGCTGGCCCACAGCCTGGACCGCTTGAGTGGCGATGGGATCATGGACTCAACGAAACTGGAGCGTTGCCTCAAGCAGTACTTGAGCATGAGCCATGTGGAGCAACCGGAGGTGGGGTGTGCCTTGCCCGTGTTGGGGGCAGAGATCGCGCGCTCGGATATTCAGGTACGGGAGGCGGCACAGACTTGGATCTGCCGGTTGCATGAAGGCTGGGCGCGGATAATGGGAAGTGACAGCCTGGCATGGGCGGTCCTGTCACAATGTGTCGGGGCATTGGTAGTGGCACGCATGTTGGCGTCGCCTGAGATTCAGCGCGATGTCCTCAAATCCAGCCGTGAGGAAATCAGTCGTCGAATCGCCGAGCGACCCTTTGACTGATCCGCTGATTATTTGCAGATGACGATCATGCTGCGGCTGGTATACCCGGCGGGGTTGAGCCCGAAGGGATAGTCACCCGGTTCCTCGACGGCATCACCGGATTTGGCGATCACCTTGTAGTTCTTGGGGGCGCATGAATTGGCCGCCGTGGCGGCGCATTGGTCCCAGGATGAAGTCAGACCGGAGCAATTGATGTGAAGGCCCTTTTTACCGCGTTTCATTTCGGTTTTCGATGTCGCCGCGCAGCCCGCAACTGCCAGCACGGCGATCAAGATCAAGATTCGTTTCATTCCCGTCCTTATGCCGTCGTGGATCTTGTGTCTACGTACGGCTGTGTTCGCTTTCGCTTGAAGCGTTCATGACGTCCTGTATAAAAAAATCCATGCCTGGCATTAGGTTACGGGGCTAAACATGGCCTAAATGTGCGGTAAATACCAGAGCTATATAAAAACTGCTCAATCTGCTGCGATGGCGGGCTTTGCGGTATCTCCCATCGTCAGTGTCGCGCCGACTGATGCAAGGACGATGCAGGTGATGGCGGCCCACTGCGCCAGCGACAGGTATTCCTGAAGGAAGATAAATCCCGACAAGGCGCCGATCGCGGGCTCGACGCTCATTAGCGTGCCGAACGTGCGGGCTGGAATCCGGGTCAGGGAAATCATCTCCAAGGTATAAGGCAGGGCTGTGGACAGGATGGCGACCCCGATGGCGACCGGAATCAGACTCGGCGTCAGCAGCGCGGCACCGGCGTGCACAATACCAATAGGGGCGACAAACAGAGCCGCTATCATGACTCCCAATGCTGCGGTCTGAACGCCATTGTCCGCGCCGGCCTTCTGGCCAAACAGAATGTATAGCGCCCAACACACGCCTGCGCCCAGGGCGTAACCGGCACCTACCAAGTCGATGCCGGTGTCGGCTGCCCCGGTAGGTATCAATAGCAGCAATCCGATCACTGCCAAGGCGATCCAAAGGAAATCGATCGCCCGACGCGAGGCGTAGATTGCAACCGCCAGCGGGCCGGTGAATTCCAGTGCCACGGCAATGCCCAGCGGAACGCTACGAAGAGACATATAGAAGAGGAAGTTCATGCCGCCGAGCGCCATCCCGTAGACCATCACCGTGCGCAGGGATTGAGCGGTGAGCTTGGCGCGCCAAGGGCGTAGCAATAACAACATGATGATGCTGGCGAAGATAAGGCGCAGGGTCGTGGTTCCTTGCGCGCCCACTACCGGGAACATGCTTTTGGCAAGAGCCGCGCCAGACTGGATCGAGGCCATCGCGATTATTAGCAAGGCAACCGGGAATAAAGAAGAAACCAGGTTGCGATTGGCTGGAGTCATTACGGGGTGTCATCCAATAAAAGGGCAAGAGAAACGGGTTTGAGCAATATAGTGCGCATTTCAAGCGGCGCAGTCTATATATCAGGCGGGTTTGGACCCGTTCAGCCGGAAAGATAAAGAAAGGAAAAAATAACGGTTGACGGCAAATTCTGGATGTCTATAATTCGCCCCACTTCCGGCGCAGTCGAAACGGAAAACTCCTTGAGTTTCAATGAGTTAACCAAGTTTCGGTAAGTGCTTCGCTTCAGTTCATCGAGGCGTGGAAGGAGTGGGTAGGCCGGTTTGTTGGGCGCTATCGACGGTTCGATCTTCTCGGTCGAAAGCGGTAAAAAAGAGGTGTTGACAGCAGCGAGTAACGCTGTAGAATTCGCCTCCCGCTAACGAGAGATCGGAAGCGCAAGTGGTTGAAGTTGTTAAGGATTTCCAAGCGAAACTTTGAAAGCTTCTTAAAATAACCGCTTGACAGATACACGGGGCGCTGTAGAATGCGCGCCTCGGTTGAGACGAAAGGCTCAACCCACCGCTCTTTAACAACTGAATCAAGCAATTCGTGTGGGTGCTTGTGGAGTCAGACTGCTAGTCAACAGATTATCAGCATCACAAGTTACTCCGCGAGAAATCAAAGATGTAACCAACGATTGCTGAGCCAAGTTTAGGGTTTTCTCAAAACCCAAAGATGTTTGAACTGAAGAGTTTGATCATGGCTCAGATTGAACGCTGGCGGCAGGCCTAACACATGCAAGTCGAGCGGCAGCACGGGTACTTGTACCTGGTGGCGAGCGGCGGACGGGTGAGTAATGCCTAGGAATCTGCCTGGTAGTGGGGGATAACGCTCGGAAACGGACGCTAATACTGCATACGTCCTACGGGAGAAAGCAGGGGACCTTCGGGCCTTGCGCTATCAGATGAGCCTAGGTCGGATTAGCTAGTTGGTGAGGTAATGGCTCACCAAGGCGACGATCCGTAACTGGTCTGAGAGGATGATCAGTCACACTGGAACTGAGACACGGTCCAGACTCCTACGGGAGGCAGCAGTGGGGAATATTGGACAATGGGCGAAAGCCTGATCCAGCCATGCCGCGTGTGTGAAGAAGGTCTTCGGATTGTAAAGCACTTTAAGTTGGGAGGAAGGGCATTAACCTAATACGTTAGTGTTTTGACGTTACCGACAGAATAAGCACCGGCTAACTCTGTGCCAGCAGCCGCGGTAATACAGAGGGTGCAAGCGTTAATCGGAATTACTGGGCGTAAAGCGCGCGTAGGTGGTTCGTTAAGTTGGATGTGAAATCCCCGGGCTCAACCTGGGAACTGCATTCAAAACTGTCGAGCTAGAGTATGGTAGAGGGTGGCGGAATTTCCTGTGTAGCGGTGAAATGCGTAGATATAGGAAGGAACACCAGTGGCGAAGGCGACCACCTGGACTGATACTGACACTGAGGTGCGAAAGCGTGGGGAGCAAACAGGATTAGATACCCTGGTAGTCCACGCCGTAAACGATGTCAACTAGCCGTTGGGAGCCTTGAGCTCTTAGTGGCGCAGCTAACGCATTAAGTTGACCGCCTGGGGAGTACGGCCGCAAGGTTAAAACTCAAATGAATTGACGGGGGCCCGCACAAGCGGTGGAGCATGTGGTTTAATTCGAAGCAACGCGAAGAACCTTACCAGGCCTTGACATCCAATGAACTTTCCAGAGATGGATTGGTGCCTTCGGGAGCATTGAGACAGGTGCTGCATGGCTGTCGTCAGCTCGTGTCGTGAGATGTTGGGTTAAGTCCCGTAACGAGCGCAACCCTTGTCCTTAGTTACCAGCACGTTATGGTGGGCACTCTAAGGAGACTGCCGGTGACAAACCGGAGGAAGGTGGGGATGACGTCAAGTCATCATGGCCCTTACGGCCTGGGCTACACACGTGCTACAATGGTCGGTACAGAGGGTTGCCAAGCCGCGAGGTGGAGCTAATCCCACAAAACCGATCGTAGTCCGGATCGCAGTCTGCAACTCGACTGCGTGAAGTCGGAATCGCTAGTAATCGCGAATCAGAATGTCGCGGTGAATACGTTCCCGGGCCTTGTACACACCGCCCGTCACACCATGGGAGTGGGTTGCACCAGAAGTAGCTAGTCTAACCTTCGGGAGGACGGTTACCACGGTGTGATTCATGACTGGGGTGAAGTCGTAACAAGGTAGCCGTAGGGGAACCTGCGGCTGGATCACCTCCTTAATCGACGACAGCAGCGGCTCCATGAGCTCCCACACGAATTGCTTGATTCATTGAAGAAGACGATAGAAGCAGCTTTAAGCTCCAAGCTGATAGCTCACAGCTAACAGTTACAAGCTCGAAATTGGGTCTGTAGCTCAGTTGGTTAGAGCGCACCCCTGATAAGGGTGAGGTCGGCAGTTCGAATCTGCCCAGACCCACCAATTTTGTTATGGGGCCATAGCTCAGCTGGGAGAGCGCCTGCCTTGCACGCAGGAGGTCAGCGGTTCGATCCCGCTTGGCTCCACCATAAACTGCTTCTGAAAGCTTAGAAATGAGCGTTCCATCCGCTGGATGATGAATGTTGATTTCTAGTCTTTTGATTAGATCGTTCTTTAAAAATTTGGGTATGTGATAGAAAGATAGACTGAACGTTACTCTCACTGGTAACGGATCAGGCTAAGGTAAAATTTGTGAGTGGCTCTTAGAGCCAGATCGAATTTTCGGCGAATGTCGTCTTCACAGTATAACCAGATTGCTTGGGGTTATATGGTCAAGTGAAGAAGCGCATACGGTGGATGCCTTGGCAGTCAGAGGCGATGAAAGACGTGGTAGCCTGCGAAAAGCTTCGGGGAGTCGGCAAACAGACTGTGATCCGGAGATGTCTGAATGGGGGAACCCAGCCATCATAAGATGGTTATCTTGTACTGAATACATAGGTGCAAGAGGCGAACCAGGGGAACTGAAACATCTAAGTACCCTGAGGAAAAGAAATCAACCGAGATTCCCTTAGTAGTGGCGAGCGAACGGGGACTAGCCCTTAAGCTTCTTTGATTTTAGCGGAACGCTCTGGAAAGTGCGGCCATAGTGGGTGATAGCCCTGTACGCGAAAGGATCTTAGAAGTGAAATCGAGTAGGACGGAGCACGAGAAACTTTGTCTGAATATGGGGGGACCATCCTCCAAGGCTAAATACTACTGACTGACCGATAGTGAACTAGTACCGTGAGGGAAAGGCGAAAAGAACCCCGGAGAGGGGAGTGAAATAGATCCTGAAACCGTATGCGTACAAGCAGTGGGAGCCCACTTTGTTGGGTGACTGCGTACCTTTTGTATAATGGGTCAGCGACTTATTTTCAGTGGCGAGCTTAACCGAATAGGGGAGGCGTAGCGAAAGCGAGTCTTAATAGGGCGTCTAGTCGCTGGGAATAGACCCGAAACCGGGCGATCTATCCATGGGCAGGTTGAAGGTTAGGTAACACTGACTGGAGGACCGAACCGACTACCGTTGAAAAGTTAGCGGATGACCTGTGGATCGGAGTGAAAGGCTAATCAAGCTCGGAGATAGCTGGTTCTCCTCGAAAGCTATTTAGGTAGCGCCTCATGTATCACTGTAGGGGGTAGAGCACTGTTTCGGCTAGGGGGTCATCCCGACTTACCAAACCGATGCAAACTCCGAATACCTACAAGTGCCGAGCATGGGAGACACACGGCGGGTGCTAACGTCCGTCGTGAAAAGGGAAACAACCCAGACCGTCAGCTAAGGTCCCAAAGTTATGGTTAAGTGGGAAACGATGTGGGAAGGCTTAGACAGCTAGGAGGTTGGCTTAGAAGCAGCCACCCTTTAAAGAAAGCGTAATAGCTCACTAGTCGAGTCGGCCTGCGCGGAAGATGTAACGGGGCTCAAACCATACACCGAAGCTACGGGTATCACGTAAGTGATGCGGTAGAGGAGCGTTCTGTAAGCCTGTGAAGGTGAGTTGAGAAGCTTGCTGGAGGTATCAGAAGTGCGAATGCTGACATGAGTAACGACAATGGGTGTGAAAAACACCCACGCCGAAAGACCAAGGTTTCCTGCGCAACGTTAATCGACGCAGGGTTAGTCGGTCCCTAAGGCGAGGCTGAAAAGCGTAGTCGATGGAAAACAGGTTAATATTCCTGTACTTCTGGTTATTGCGATGGAGGGACGGAGAAGGCTAGGCCAGCTTGGCGTTGGTTGTCCAAGTTTAAGGTGGTAGGCTGAGATCTTAGGTAAATCCGGGATCTTAAGGCCGAGAGCTGATGACGAGTTACCCTTTGGGTGACGAAGTGGTTGATGCCATGCTTCCAAGAAAAGCTTCTAAGCTTCAGGTAACCAGGAACCGTACCCCAAACCGACACAGGTGGTTGGGTAGAGAATACCAAGGCGCTTGAGAGAACTCGGGTGAAGGAACTAGGCAAAATGGCACCGTAACTTCGGGAGAAGGTGCGCCGGTGAGGGTGAAGCACTTGCTGCGTAAGCCCACGCCGGTCGAAGATACCAGGCCGCTGCGACTGTTTATTAAAAACACAGCACTCTGCAAACACGAAAGTGGACGTATAGGGTGTGACGCCTGCCCGGTGCCGGAAGGTTAATTGATGGGGTTAGCTAACGCGAAGCTCTTGATCGAAGCCCCGGTAAACGGCGGCCGTAACTATAACGGTCCTAAGGTAGCGAAATTCCTTGTCGGGTAAGTTCCGACCTGCACGAATGGCGTAACGATGGCGGCGCTGTCTCCACCCGAGACTCAGTGAAATTGAAATCGCTGTGAAGATGCAGTGTATCCGCGGCTAGACGGAAAGACCCCGTGAACCTTTACTATAGCTTTGCACTGGACTTTGAATTTGCTTGTGTAGGATAGGTGGGAGGCTTTGAAGCGTGGACGCCAGTCTGCGTGGAGCCATCCTTGAAATACCACCCTGGCAACTTTGAGGTTCTAACTCAGGTCCGTTATCCGGATCGAGGACAGTGTATGGTGGGTAGTTTGACTGGGGCGGTCTCCTCCTAAAGAGTAACGGAGGAGTACGAAGGTGCGCTCAGACCGGTCGGAAATCGGTCGTAGAGTATAAAGGCAAAAGCGCGCTTGACTGCGAGACAGACACGTCGAGCAGGTACGAAAGTAGGTCTTAGTGATCCGGTGGTTCTGTATGGAAGGGCCATCGCTCAACGGATAAAAGGTACTCCGGGGATAACAGGCTGATACCGCCCAAGAGTTCATATCGACGGCGGTGTTTGGCACCTCGATGTCGGCTCATCACATCCTGGGGCTGAAGCCGGTCCCAAGGGTATGGCTGTTCGCCATTTAAAGTGGTACGCGAGCTGGGTTTAGAACGTCGTGAGACAGTTCGGTCCCTATCTGCCGTGGACGTTTGAGATTTGAGAGGGGCTGCTCCTAGTACGAGAGGACCGGAGTGGACGAACCTCTGGTGTTCCGGTTGTCACGCCAGTGGCATTGCCGGGTAGCTATGTTCGGAAAAGATAACCGCTGAAAGCATCTAAGCGGGAAACTTGCCTCAAGATGAGATCTCACTGGAGCCTTGAGCTCCCTGAAGGGCCGTCGAAGACTACGACGTTGATAGGCAGGGTGTGTAAGCGCTGTGAGGCGTTGAGCTAACCTGTACTAATTGCCCGTGAGGCTTGACCATATAACACCCAAGCAATTTGTAGACTCGAAAGAGGCCAGATTGCGGTGTTGTGAAGACGAAACGAACCGAAAGTTCGAGATACTCACAAGCAACACGCTATCACATACCCATTTGCTGGAACGTGACCGTAAGGCACGCGCTGGCTACCGAATTTCTTGACGACCATAGAGCATTGGAACCACCTGATCCCATCCCGAACTCAGAAGTGAAACGATGCATCGCCGATGGTAGTGTGGGGTTTCCCCATGTGAGAGTAGGTCATCGTCAAGATTAAATTCCGAAACCCCTATCTGCTGATGCAGGTAGGGGTTTTGTTTTTGCGCTTGGATTAAAACCGGATGGCTTGTCATCCCTCTCATTGTCCTCAATCAAGCTTCAGGCACCGGACAGCTCAGGTCCCCTTCTTTGCAGCTGAGATAGGTGTTGAACGCGTCAATCCGCGCCTTGGTCAGCGTCGTGATGCACTCATTGTGGATCATGGGATGGACGCTTCCGCCTTCGACACCGGACGCCGAAAAGCTACATTCAGCGTCACGGAAGTCAATCCAGGCGCGCTGTGCCTTGACCAACAATTGTTTGGCCGCAGCGTTATCCTTCAGGCGCGCTGTGATTTTTTGGTACAAGCGGTTCAACTCTTTATCGGCGGCCCTGTTTTCCTGGGTTGCGCACTGGTTCAACTCGCCCTGGGTCGTGGCGTTTGCGCAATCATCAGCTTGGACGGGGCTGACGAACAGCAGCGGAATAAGGGGCAGCAGCAAGCGTTTGGACATTATCAATCTCTCCTTGACGGGTAAAACTGCCGGAGGGAGTGTACCCAAACAATGCGCTGACACAACTTTCCGGTTGGCCTCGTGGTCTTACAAGCCTAGTGTTGAACAAGGAGGTGACCCATGCATTTACCTGACCGTATCGAAAGAAAGATCTTATTGAAGGCGCCCCGTTCGCAGGTTTGGCGCGCACTGGCCGATGCTGAGACCTTCGGCCAATGGTTTGGTGTGAATCTCGACGGGAAACGGTTTGTCGCCGGAGAGCGCACCCAAGGGCAGATTACTTATCCGGGCTACGAACACCTCGTTTGGGATGTGATGGTGGCGCGTGTCGAGCCCGAGCGGGTGTTTTCGTTTCGCTGGCATCCCTACGCTATCGAGCCACAGACGGATTACTCCCAAGAGTCCGAGACTCAGGTGGAGTTCGAACTCGAAGACTTTAAGGGGGGGACGTTGTTGAAAGTGGTGGAGTCGGGATTCAACGGTATTCCTGAAGCGCGTCGACTCAAGGCCTTTCGAATGGATAGTCGGGGTTGGGATGAGCAAATGGCCAACATCGAGGAATTCCTGAGCAAGGCATGATATGGCTTCGGAGCCTTTATCGATCCGATGCCCGATTGACTAAGGGTTTTCGGAAGGGAGGGTATAGCGAATGTCTTACACGGCTTGGTAGTTATATCCTCTATTTCACTTTGGATCCGACGCGTAATCTTTGCTCATCCACTGAAGCACAGGGAGTGCTCAGGATCAGGGATGATCGACCTTGCAAGGATAGCTATCGACAGGGAGTCGTAATGGTCTTGGAAAAACCCGCTTAGGCGGGTTTTTTTTCGTCTGCGAGAAAGATATTCCATAAGGCCTGGCGTCGGGTTTTGCATGCCGGATCAGGCGCTGCTGGCCTGTAATGCCATCGCCCGCAGACGAGCGATGTCCTTGCTCGGCGAGGCGCCGAATAGGCGACTGTATTCCCGACTGAATTGAGAAGGGCTTTCATAGCCCATCTTGTAGCCAATTGACGAAACGTCGCAGTTCTCGGCCAACAATAATCGTCGGGCTTCCTGCAGGCGCAGCTGTTTCTGATATTGCAGCGGGCTCATGGCGGTCACGGCTTTGAAGCGGTGATGCAGCGCCGAAGGGCTGAGATTGATCATTTGCGCCAGACTCTCGATGCTCAATGGCTCGGCATAATGGCTATTGAGCCACTCGATGGCTCGGCTGATGCGGTGGGTCTGGGTGTCAGGAATTGCGATTTCATGCAGGCGCCGGCCTTGGGCACCGCGCAACAGTCGATAGAAAATCTCCCGCTGGGCCAAGGGCGCAAGTGTCGCGATGTCGTCCGGACTGTCGAGCAGCCGCAGCAAACGCAGCATAGCGTCGAGCAGGGGTTCGTCAATTCGGTCTAGGAATAATCCGCGGTCAGTTCTTTCAGCCGGCAAACCGATGGGGTTGGCATCGGCAATCAGCCGACAGATCTGGGCCGGCTCAATGTCCAGGCGAATGCACAGGTACGGTTGCTCTGGACTGGCCACGATCACTTGGCCGGCCAGCGGCAGCGTCACCGAGACCACCAGGTAATTGAGAGGGTCGTAGACATAGCGCTCGTGGGCCAGCGTGACTTCTTTGCGACCCTGCACAATCACACAGAGCCCCGGCTTGTGCACGACGTGCAGGGCTTCTGTGGGTTGGTCGCAGCGGATCAGGTGCAACGCTTCAATAGCCGTGGCGTGGACACCAAATTCCGGTGCGAAGCGCTTCATCAGGTTCGCCAGTTCGGCGCGACGCACGTCTATGCGGTTATCAGGCGTGATGGTGATGGACGTGGATACCGACATGCCGATCAATCTCCCTGGCCAATTGAATGGATCGCGCTAGTAAAGCCGATTGCAACTGCGACGACCAGAGGCGCTATCGTTACAGGATCGTGCAAATGCGCAGGAGAATCCGGCTAACCGAAGCGCAGAACGAATCCCTAATCTGGACCTGTCAAAACGCTCCACCGGGAGCCAACACATCCAGACGAGGGATTCATCATGTCCGATATTCAAAACAAAGTCGTGGTCATTACTGGCGCCAGCAGCGGGATTGGTGAGGCGGCGGCACGCTTGCTGGCTGCCCGGGGGGCTTGCGTCGTATTGGGCGCCCGGCGCGAGGAGCGTTTGCAGGCACTCGTGCAGGAGCTTGAGGCCGCCGGCCAACGGGCTGCTTGCAAAGCCGTGGATGTGAGCCGTCGCGATGACGTGCAGAGCCTGATCAATTTCGCCGTCGAAAAATTCGGCCGACTCGATGTGATCGTCAATAACGCCGGGGTCATGCCCCTCTCCAAACTTGAGGCATTGAAAGTCGATGAGTGGGATCGCATGATCGACGTCAACATCCGCGGGGTGCTCCACGGTATCGCTGCCGGCCTGCCACTGATGCAGCGTCAGCGCAGCGGCCAATTCATCAACATTGCTTCCATCGGTGCCTACGCAGTCAGCCCGACTGCCGCGGTGTACTGCGCCACGAAGTATGCCGTGCGGGCGATTTCCGAAGGCTTGCGTCAGGAAGTCGGTGGGGATGTTCGCGTGACCGTGATTTCCCCCGGCGTCACCGAGTCGGAGTTGGCCGAAAGCATTTCCGATGAAGGCGGACGCGCCGAGATGCGTGAGTTCCGTCGGATCGCCATACCCGCCGAGGCCATCGCCCGGGCGATTGCCTACGCCATCGAACAACCGGCGGACGTCGACGTCAGCGAACTGGTGGTGCGGCCGACGGCAAGCCCTTACTGAGGCGAATCGATCCAGCATCGGCTCCAGCCAGGTAACGCTCGCTTACCTGGCTCAACCTCCCGCTACACTTTCTCCAACCGCGCCGCAGCCCGGTGAGTGATCTGCGAACGTACCCGCAAAGACTCCGCCGAACGCCGGTTGGCTTCTTCCAATACTTTCGTCGGCGCCGTGTCCGGACACCCTGAGGCGAACGGCGGTGCGGGAGCGTATTCGAGTTGCAGCTGGACCAGTTCCGCGGTGTCTCGATCGAACAGCTCCGCCGCCAAGGTCAGGGCAAAATCGATGCCTGCCGTGATGCCGCCCCCGGTGAGCAGGTTACCGTCTCGTACTACGCGGTCCTTGACCGGCGTCGCGCCCAGGGGCTGCAACAAACTGTGGAAGGCCCAGTGGGTGGTGGCGCGCTTGCCACGCAACAATCCCGCCGCACCAAGCACCAGCGAACCTGTGCACACCGAGGTGACATATTTGGCATGGGCCGCCTGACGTTTGATGAAGGACAGGGTCTGCTCGTCTTCCATCAGTGGACCGACGCCACTGCCGCCGGGGACGCAGATCACGTCGAGCCTCGGGCAGTCCTCAAATGTGGTGGTCGGCAGCAAGACCAGCCCGGTGCTGGAATTGACGGGCGCCAGGTCTTTCCAGATCAGGTGCACTCTTACATCCGGCAACGAGGCCAGTACATCGTAAGGGCCGGTGAGGTCCAGTTGCTGGGCCTGAGGGAACAACAGAAAACCGATCTGCAACGTCATGTGGCTTGCTCCTTTGGATGATGGCCGAGGGGTAGACGGTTTTACTGTAGGCTCGTAGGATCTGGCGTATTCGCCAATAAGCCCACGAATCACGCCAATATGCCAAATACACCGAAATCCATTCATGTGCTGGCCTTCGCCAATGTGCAGGTGCTCGATGTCACCGGCCCCCTGCAAGTATTTGCATCGGCCAACGATCTTGTTCGTGGGCAGGGTCTGCCGGCGCCGTACGCGCCGACCGTGGTCGCTGCCGGTGGCGGGGCAGTGATGTCGTCGGCGGGGTTGGCGCTGATGGCCGAGCCGCTCCCCAACGACGTCAGCGACACCTTGTTGATCGCGGGCGGTTGGGGCGTGTACGAAGCCGCCGAGGATCCAGCCCTGGTGGCCTGGGTCAAACATCAAGGGATGCGCTCGCGACGGGTCGCGTCAGTGTGTACCGGAGCGTTCCTGTTGGCGGCCAGTGGCTGGCTGGACGGACGACGGGTGGCGACTCACTGGACCCGCTGTGAACAGTTGGCCCAGCAACATCCGCAACTGCGGGTCGAACCCAATCCGATTTTCATAAAGGATGGTCCTGTCTGGACGTCGGCCGGGGTCACGGCCGGGATTGACCTGGCATTGGCGTTGGTCGAAGAGGACTTGGGCCGGGCGATGGCCTTGGAGGTGGCTCGGCATCTGGTGGTTTTCCTCAAGCGCCCCGGCGGGCAATCGCAGTTCAGCGCCACCCTGGCGCTACAAAAGCAGGGCGGTCGCTTCGACAAATTGCACGCCTGGATCGCCGAGAACCTGACGCGGGACCTGGGCCTGTCGAGCCTGGCTGCCGAGGCGGGCATGAGTGAGCGCAGTTTTGTCCGCCATTACCGCGCCGAGACCGGCCAGACCCCGGCCCGCGCCGTGGAACTGATCCGCGTGGAGACCGCTCGCCGTCTGCTTGCCGACAGCGCGGTGCCGGTCAAGCGCGTCGCCCTGCAATGTGGCTTCGGCAGCGAAGAAACCCTGCGCCGCAGCTTTTTGCGAGCCGTGGGCGTGACACCCCAGGCTTATCGCGAGCGGTTCAGTGCCCAAGCAGATCAAGCAACGCCTTGACCGTGGCCTCGGGCGCTTCCTGAGGAATGTTGTGGCCGACGCCGGGCAGTACGCGGCGTTCATAGAATCCGCTGAAGTGGCCTGTATCTTCATCGTCCTCCGTCGCAGGCCCCACACCGTCATCGCCGCCGCACAGGGAAATACTTGGCACGCTGATGACAGGTTGCTCTGTCAGTTTTTCCTCCATCCACTCGAGCGTCGGATCCCCCGGCGCGTACATGAAACGATGGCGATAGGAGTGGATCGTCACTTCGACGAAGTCCGGATTGTCGAATGACGGCGCGCTAAGAGGGTACAGCTCGGCGCCGCGTTTCCAGGTTGGCGACCAGAGGCGCCAGAGCAATCGGCACAATTCACGCCGATTCTGCGTCAGGCCTTCGACGCCCCGGGCGGTGTGGAAGTAATACTGGTACCACAGACGGTATTCATCTTCGGGGCTCAGCGGCTGGGTTGAATGGGGAATGTCCTGCAGATTGTAGCCATCGCCCGTTACCAGGCAACGGGCGCGCTCGGGCCACAAGGCGGCGACGATGCACGCGGCGCGGCCACCCCAGTCATAACCGCACAGCGCGGCTCGGGGAATGTCGAGCGCGTCCATCAGGTCCAGCAGGTCCTGGGCCAGTGCCGCCTGTTGGCCGGAGCGGGCGATGGCGGGATTGTTGTACCGGGTCGGGCCATAGCCGCGCAGGTAGGGCACGATGACCCGATAGCCGCGTTGGGCCAGGACCGGGGCCACCTCGTCGAAGGCGCGCGGGTCATAGGGGAAACCGTGGAGCAGGATGATTGGCTCGCCGCTGGCGGGTCCATGTTCTTCATAGGCGATGCGCAGCAATGGCGTCACCGCGAAATTGACCTTGGGCGCAGTTGTCATATCTGCCTCCGGCATCGCTCGATTGTTGTCAGGCGGGCTCCTGGTTCACGTATTTGGCCCGCTCCGGTGTGAACGTCACGATCATGTTCGTGCTGGAGCAGGTCAGGGTTCGTTCCTGGGCCAGGTCGATGTCCAGGTCCTCCCCGCGCAGGCCCTGCCATTGGGCCAGGTACTTGAGACAACCGAATTTGGCGGTTTTCTTCAGACTGCGGCTGACCCCGCCTTTCCAGCCCAGCACCGGCAGTTCACCGTCCCGGCAGCGTTGAGCCAGTTCCGGAAACCTCGCCGCCCGGTCGCGGCCGATTTCCCAGCATTTGATCAAGCCTTTGTCGTGGTCGTCCCAGAGTTCTTCCCGGGTCAGCCCTGTTCGGGGCTCGGTGGTAATGGAGCGTTTGATGTGCGTCATGTCAGGTCCTTGAATCGGGTTTTATCGGGCAGCTCCGCTGCACCCGTGAGTGCATCGATCTTAGGAGAGGGTTGGAGGACTGGCAACCTGCAGCCAGCGAAATGCGTTCAGCTTTGTTGGAATCCAACGTGGCGAGGGAGCTTGCTCCCGCTGGGACGGTCCGACGCTTCGGGCGAAGCGACCCAAAATTTCCGAACTGAAAAGCGGCGTGTGCTACGCAGCCGAGCGGGAGCAAGCTCCCTCGCCACGGAATCGTCATTGGTCATAACCGCAGCTCACGGCTGCCAATGATTTTTCTCCCCGCTCAACTTGCGATCCAAAAAGCTCGCCGCGCTGATCAGCGCCAAATGACTCAAGGCCTGGGGCAGGTTGCCGAGATGATAACCGTGGCTGTCGAACTCCTCGGCATACAGGCCCAGCGGATTGGCGTAGCGCAGCAGCTGTTCGAATTCCAGTTGGGCTTTTTCCACCCGGCCGGCGCGGGCCAGGCATTCGACGTACCAGAATGAGCAGGCCACGAACGAACCTTCGGTGCCGCTGAGGCCATCGATGGGGTTGTCGTCGGTGCGGTAGCGATAGACCATGCCGTCTCGCACCAGGTCTTTTTCGATGGCGTCCAGCGTCGACAACCAGCGCGGGTCGCGGGCGCTGACGAAGCGCACCAGCGGCATCAGCAGCATCGAGCCGTCCAGGGCGGTGCTGCCCAGGCACTGGACGAAGTGCTGATGTTCGTCGCTCCAGAAGTTCGTCCAGATGTCTTCGTAGATGGCCTGGCGGGTCTCATCCCAACGGGCGAACGGGGCGGGCAGGGAGCGTTTGCTCGCCAGGCGGATGGCGCGGTCCACGGCCACCCAGCACATCAAGCGCGAGTGCAGGAAATGTTGCTTGTCGCCGCGCATTTCCCAGATGCCGACATCCGCGTCCCGCCAGATCGTGCATACCTGATCCACCACATCGACAGTGTGTTTCCAGCCCTGGTGGGAGATGGCTTCGCCGTATTTGTTGACCAGGTACACCGCGTCCATCAGCTCGCCGAAGATGTCCAGCTGCACCTGCTGGTAGGCCAGGTTGCCGATACGCACCGGCTGCGCGTTGCCGTAGCCGCTCAGGTGCGTCAGTTCGGTTTCGGGCAATTCAAGCCGACCGTCCAGGCCGTAGAGGATGTTGAGTTTGGTCGGTTGGTCGCGACAATCGCTGACTCGGCCACGCAGCCAGCGCATGTAAGCGTTGGCTTCGTCGACAAAGCCCAGGCGCATGAAGGCGTAGACGGTGAACGAGGCGTCGCGGATCCAGGTGTAGCGATAATCCCAGTTGCGCTCGCCGCCACGTGATTCCGGCAGGCCGAAGGTGGCGGCGGCGAGGATGGCGCCCTGTTTGCGCGATGTCAGGAGTTTCAGCGCCAGGGCGGAACGGTTGACCATTTCCCGCCAGCGGCCGCGGTAGTTCGATTGGCTGATCCAGCCGCGCCAGAACGCCAGGGTTCGTTCCAGGCAAAGGGCACTGGTATCGTCCACCAGCCGAGGGTCGTCGATGCTGCCCAGCAGGAACTCAGCGGTCTGGCCTTGCTCCAGGGTGAACTCCGTCACTGCCGCCTGGCCGTCCAGCGTCAGGGGCTGGTCGGCGCACAGGCGCAGGCTTGGTTGTTGCGTTGCCTCGAAAATGACGTGATCGCCCTCCTGGCGCGCCGTGGTCGCGGCGCGGGAATAATCATGGCGCACCGCGCAACGCATGCGAAACGTCGCGCTGCCGACGGTCATGCGCACCCGACGCATCAGCACCGGCAGGTCATCCTCGCTGTCGCCGATGGGCAGCAAATCGGTGATTTCCACCACCACGCCGTCGCTCAGCCAGCGGGTCTGCAGGACGTTGGTGTCGGGCAGGTAAATCTGCTGGCGACGGGCGTCCGGCAAGATCGGCGCGAGTTGAAAGATGCCGGCCTCGGGAGTGTCCAACAGCGAGCAGAAGATCGACGGGCTGTCGAA
The DNA here is from genome assembly GCF_052660185.1 of Pseudomonas sp. E102. Classification (NCBI taxonomy): domain Bacteria; kingdom Pseudomonadati; phylum Pseudomonadota; class Gammaproteobacteria; order Pseudomonadales; family Pseudomonadaceae; genus Pseudomonas; species Pseudomonas sp. E102. Next base: position 3,116,017 of record NZ_CP084025.1, on the reverse strand, counting down.
TTCCGGCCAGCAGAAAAAATCCACGCTGCCTCGATCGTTGACCAGCGCGGCGGTGCGCATGTCGCCAATGATGCCGTGGTTCTCGATGGGGCTTTGCGGCTCGTCATGATCAACCATTGCCGCGGAACCCCGGATAGAGGCTCATTCCACCGTCGATGAACAGCGTGGTGCCCACGACATAATCGGACAAGTCCGATGCCAGCCAGACCACCGCATTGGCGACATCCTCCACATCGCCGACCCGACCGTAGGGGATGAGCTCGAGGATTTTGTCCTCATTGTCGCCTGCCATGGCCTTCCGATTGATGGCCGTGCGGATGGCGCCAGGGGCGATGCTGTTGATGCGGATGCGCTGGTGGCTGGTTTCCTGGGCCAGGGTCTGCATGAGCTGGTCGATGCCGCCCTTGGATGCCGCATAATTGACATGACCGGCCCAGGGGATGCGCTGGTGCACCGAGCTCATGTGGATAATCTTGCCGGCGGCCCGGGACACGCCCTGGCGAATGCCCTGGCGGTTGAAGATTCGCAGGGCGGCGCGGGCGCAGAGGAATTGGCCGGTGAGATTGACGTTGATGACGGTGTTCCAGTCGTCCAGGGTCAGGTCCACGGCGGCGGCGTCCTTTTGCAGGCCGGAGTTGGCGACCAGGATGTCCAGCGTGCCGAAGGCGTCGAGGGTCTGGGCGAACAAGCGTTCGACATCCTGCTCCTTCGATACATCGGCGCCGAGGGCGATGGCGCGGCCGCCGCTGTCGTTGATCTCGCGGGCCAGGTCTTCGGCCGGGCCTGCACTGGAATGGTAGTTGAGCACCACGGCGGCACCGGCCGCCGCCAATGCCCGGGCGGAGCCGGCGCCGATGCCAGAGCTGGCGCCAGTGACCAGGGCAACTTGTCGGGCGAGGGAAATCTGCATGGGTAGCACCTTGAACTGAGGGCCTTACTTGCTGACTGGCGCCAGGTGCCGAGAGTTCATTTGCAGGAAACAGTCTTCACATTTCACCCACAGTTTTACGCTTTGCCCGTCCCGGTCGTTTATGGCAAGTTGCAGGCCCTTGTTGAGACCGTGTCCCATGGCAAACCCCTATCGTGAATTATTCACTGCCCCTGGCAGCCGCGGCTTCGTGCTGGCGGGGATGATCGCGCGCATGCCGATATCCATGACCGGCATCGGCGTGATCACCATGCTTTCGCAGCTCAAGGGCGGCTATGGTCTGGCCGGCGCGGTGGCGGCGACGTTTGCCTTGGCGACCGCGTTCTGCGCGCCTCAGGTGTCGCGGCTGGTGGACCGTTTCGGCCAGGGACGGGTCTTGCCGGCGGCGGCGTTGCTGGGGGGCGGGGCGCTGTTGATGCTACTGCTGTGTACGCGATTGCAGGCGCCCCATTGGACGCTGTTCCTGTTCGCTGCCCTGGCCGGTTGCATGCCCAGTATGTCGGCGATGGTCCGAGCGCGCTGGACCGAGGTGTATCGCGGCCAGCCGCAACTGCGCACCGCTTATGCGCTGGAGTCGGTGCTCGACGAGGTCTGTTTTATTGTTGGGCCGCCGCTGTCGGTGGGGTTGTGCGTGGTGGCGTTCCCGGAAGCGGGGCCCCTGGCCTCGGTGCTGCTGCTGGCGATCGGCGTGACCGCGTTTGTGCTGCAACGCGGGACCGAGCCGCCGGTTCATCCGCATCAGCCCCATCATCAGGGCTCGATCATTGGTTCAGTCGACGTGCTTTTGTTGCTCCTACTGATGGTCGCCATGGGCGTCATCGTAGGCGTGGTGGACGTGGTCAGTGTCGCGTTCGCCCAGCAGCAGGGGCAACCGGCGGCGGCGAGCATCGTGCTGTCGGTCTACGCCATCGGCTCGTGCCTGGCCGGGCTGGCGTTCGGCGCGCTGCGCTCCAAGCTGCCTCTGCCGCGGTTGTTCCTGTATGGCGGCGTGGCGACCGCGGTCACCACGCTGCCGCTGTTGTTGGCGAGCAATATCCTCGGATTGTCCCTGGCGGTGTTCGTTGCCGGTTTATTTTTCGCGCCGACGCTGATCGTCGCCATGGCCTTGGTGGAGCGCATCGTGCCGCCAGCCCGGCTGACCGAAGGCCTGACCTGGCTGGTGACTGGCCTGAGCATCGGCGTGGCGATCGGCGCGGCCGGTTCGGGGTGGCTGGTGGATACGTTCGGCGCGCGCAGTGGGTTCTGGCTGGCGATTGCGGCCGGGGCGGTGGTGCTGGGGGCGGCGGTGCAAAGTTATCGCCAGCAGAGGTAAGCGACAGGTTTGCCGTACACATTCCCTCGCCACGAGTGCAAGTTCGACCGCTACCAACCCCGTCCCGAATTCACCCAGAAATTTACTGACAGCGATGTGGACACCGATTCCACTTGATGAAACCAGCCTTCCGGCAAGAACAGCAGGTCACCGGCCTCCAGTGTGGCCCGCAGGAACGTCACGTCCCGGGCGCTGGGGAAACGTGCATAGTCCGGCGCGTCGGGATTGAAGTCGCAGCCGTCCAGCCCGCCTTGGGGCGCGGTCGACCAGGTGCCCAGGGCTTCGCGGTGGTGGGGCGCGGCGAGGGTGAAGGTTTTCTGGCCCCAGACCTGGGCGAACAGGTTATCGGTGTCGTCGCGGTGCAGTGGGGTGAGGGTGCCCTTGGGACCGATCCAGATACGTGGCGGGATGAACAGCGAAGCGTCGAAGTAGGGCGGGTATTTGATCAACTCCATCAACTGCGCCGGCAGAATGTTGTTGCCCATGTACGCCGGCGGCTCGCCGTTGGCGGCCGTGGTCACCGGGTTGTCGAGGGAGGCGATGAAATCGGCCATGGAGGTGGAGCGAAAATCCCGCTCCGTTGAGAAGGTTTTCTTGATGTAGTCGCCGTGGCGGGTGATGCCTTGCAGCTCGGCAAAATGCACCAGGGTTTCTTCCCGGCTGAGCTTGAACAAGGGCCAGTCCTGCAGCGCATCGCTGATGACCACCGGGATGCCATGGGGCAGATAGCGCGCCTTGAATTCCTGGACTGACAACCCGCTGCACGGCCGACGTTCCACGCTATGTTGAGTTGGCAAGCTGGCGGTGAGCTTTTCGCTGAAGCGCGGCGGGGTGGGGTAGCGCTTGTTCATGTCGACCTTTTCCACCGGGCGGCTGCCATGGCGCGCATGGTCGATGATCTGTGGCAGCAACGTCGCCAGGCCCATGTTGCCGCCGATTTTCAGGCGGCCGCTGGCGAACAGTTCCTCGACATTGGCCAGGCCGGCCATGATCCCGAGGAAGTCCTTTTCCGCCACTTCGATGGTGACGTCGGGGCTGGCGTGGCGCCCGGCCTGGGTGCGGCTGGTGGCCTTGACCTCGGACCAGTACGCCTGGTGCGGGCCGAACACGAACTGGAAGACGCCTTCGATACCAACGGCGCCGGCATTGGCGAACAGCTTGCCCAGGATGGTTTGCAGGTCCACGGCGGTCACTCTTGCGGGTTTTCGGTCTAGCAGGTAACGAGGGCCGTGACCGAAAATTTAGCCTGTGCCGCCAATCGCCGCCCTAGCGTGTCGCGACGATGAAGACCCGTGGAAACGGTAGCAGGACCGAACCATCGTCCAGGGTCGGGTAGGCCTGTTCGACAGCCTTGAGGTATTGCGTCAGGTATTGCTCGCGTTGCGTCTCGTCCAACGGTTCGAGAAACGGGCGCAAGCCGCTGCCCTTGAACCATTCCACGATGCCCGAAGCGCCACCGGCCAGTGGATGATGATAGGTGGTGCGCCACACATCGACCCGGCTGCAATGGGGCTTGAGGATCGAATAATAGGTGCTGGCGTCCTCCACCTCGGTCCGAGAATCAGCGGCCCCGGCCAGTTGGCTGGCCCAGGGGCCGTTGGCCGCAATCTCCCGCATCAAGCGGTGGGACGGCTGATGCAGGGTGTCGGGCATCTGGATCGCCAGGCTGCCACCTGGTGCGAGTTTGTCCACCAGTGACGGCAGTAGGGTGGCGTGGTCCGGCAGCCATTGCAGCACAGCGTTGGCGAAGATCACCTCGAAGGGGCCGCTTTCATTCCAGAGGCCGATGTCTGCCGTATCGAATGTCACGTCGGGCAAGCGCTTGCGGGCGGCTTCGACCATGTCGGCGGAACTGTCCAGGCCACGCACCGTCGCGCCGGGGAAGTGGTCCACCAACAGTTCGGTGGAGTTTCCGGGGCCGCAGCCCAGATCGATCACCTGGCGCGCCTGTACCGGCGGGATCGCCGCCAGCAGATCGCGGGACGGGCGGGTGCGTTCCTGTTCGAAAGCGACATATTGTTGGGCGGACCAGCTCATTGTGTTCTCCTTGGGCAGACCAGAACCATGGGGTTTGCAGTATAAGACGCATCCAGGGGAGAGGCCGGCGACTAATTTTTTACGGCCCGGCCTCGTTATCCTTTTGACTCGAACGATCGGAGAAAACCGCAGTGACCCAACTGACCCTGCTGTGCCTGCCTTATTCCGGCGCCAGCGCAATGGTGTACAGCCGGTGGCGGCGCAAATTGCCGCAATGGCTGCACGTGCAACCAGTGGAGTTGCCGGGACGCGGGGCGCGCTTCGACGAGCCGCTGCACACCGAGATGGGCCCGTTGGCGATGCAACTGGCGCGGGAGCTTTACCCGACGCTCCAGGCGCCGTACGCCTTGTTCGGTCACAGCCTGGGTGCGCTGTTGGCCTGTGAAATCGCCCATGCCCTGCGTGAACTCGGCAGCCCGGAACCGGTGGCGCTGTTTGCATCCGGCACCGCCGCGCCGACGATGCGAGCCGACTACGATCGCGATTTTGCCACGGCAAAGACCGACGCTGAGTTGATCGAGCAACTGCGCACCCTCAACGGCACGAGCGAGGAGATCCTGGCCAATGAAGAACTGATGGCCCTGACCCTGCCGATCCTGCGGGCCGATTTTTTGCTGTGCGGACGTTTTCAGCCGCGGCAGCGACCGTTGCTCAAATGCCCGGTGCACGTGCTCGGCGGCACCGCCGACAAGGCCACCACGGCGCAACTGATGGGCTGGCGCCAGGAAACCACGGGCAGCTTTTCGGTGGACATGCTGGCCGGCGGGCATTTCTTCATCCACGAGCACGAGGCCAAGGTGCTGCGGCTGATCAAGGATCAGTTGAGCGTGCATCATCGGCGGCATGGGTTGGCGATCAGCGCATAACCCGTTAAAGACCCGCTTTCGTGACCTAGGGAGCTTGCTCCCGCTGGGCGGCCGGGCCGCCTCAAAAAGAATGGCGCATTAACCCAGGCAGACCGCATCAGCCGGTTTACGACTGCTGCGCAGCCGAGCGGGAGCAAGCTCCCTCGCCACGGTTTTGTTCCTTCCTGACACTTGTTCCCAATCGCTAATTTTTCCGGTTTGCATTCGTTTCATAGGGACGACATGCCTCTGTGCCTTGTGCCCACTGATTCCGGATACCCAGAAATGAATGCTGAAAACGCCTTGAAACTTGCTCGCCGGTTTATCGGGTTGCCTTTGGACAAGCGCCAGATGTTCCTGGCGGCGCTGGACAAGGAGGGCGTGGATTTCAACAGCTTTCCCATTCCCCAGGGCGTCGAAGCCGAGGATCGCCAGGCCCTGTCCTATGCCCAGCAGCGCATGTGGTTTCTCTGGCAGTTGGATCCCGACAGCGGCGCCTACAACCTGCCCGGGGCGGTGCGGCTCAAGGGCGCGTTGAGCCTGTCGTCGCTGGAGCAGGCTTTTGCCAGTTTGGTGGCGCGTCATGAAACCCTGCGCACGGTGTTCCGGCGCCAGGCCGACGACAGCCTCTTGCAAGTGGCGACCGATGCGCCGCTGCTGATCGAGCATCAGGACCTCAGCGGCTTGCCGGCAGGCAATCGCGAGCAAGCGGTGCGCCAGGCTGCGCAAGCACAATCGATGCGGCCCTTCGACCTGTCCAGCGGCCCCTTGCTGCGGGTCGAGTTGCTCAAGATCGATGCGCAGGAGCACGTACTGCTGTTGACCCTGCACCACATCGTCTCCGATGGCTGGTCGATGAACGTGCTGATCGAAGAGTTCATCCGCTGCTACGACGCCCACGAAGCCGGCGTGCCGCCGCAACTGGCCGATTTGCCGATCCAGTACAGCGACTACGCGCTGTGGCAGCGCCGTTGGCTGGAGGCCGGTGAGCAGGGCCGACAACTGGCGTACTGGCAGGCCCAGCTGGGTGATGAGCATCCGGTGCTGGAATTGCCCACCGACCATTCGCGCCCGGCCATGCCAAGCTATCGCGGCAGCCGTTATGAATTCGCCATCGAGCCGGGGTTGGCGGAGCAACTGCGCAGCACGGCCCAGCAGCAGGGCGTCACGCTGTTCATGCTGCTGCTCGGCGCGTTCAACGTGCTGTTGCATCGCTACAGCGGCCAGTCCGACATCCGCGTGGGCGTGCCGATTGCCAACCGCAACCGCGACGAAATCGAAGGCCTGATCGGTTTCTTCGTCAACACCCAGGTGCTGCGCACCGAATTGGATGGCCAGATCCGGGTCGACGAGTTGCTGCGCCGGGTCAAGGAGACCGCGCTCGGTGCCCAGGCCCACCAGGACCTGCCTTTCGAGCGCCTGGTCGAGGCATTGAAATTGGAGCGCAGCCTCAGCCATACGCCGCTGTTCCAAGTGATGTACAACCATCAGCCCCAAGTGGCGGATGTCACCACGATCCGAACGGCGTCCGGGCTGGAACTGGACATGATCGAGTGGCAGACCCGCACCACCCAATTCGACTTGACCCTGGACACTTACGAAAAAGCAGGCACGTTGCGCGCCGCGCTGACTTATTCCGAGGACCTGCTCGAGGCGCCGACCGTCGCGCGCATGGCGCGGCATTGGCTGCGATTGCTCGCGGCGATGATTGCCGATCCGTCCCGGCGTGTCGGGGAGCTGGCGCTGCTTGATGCCGACGAGCACGCCACTCTGGTTTATGACTGGAACGCCACGGCCCAACGCTACCCGACCGAACTGTGCATGCATCAGTTGATCGAAGCCCAGGTGGCGCGCACTCCGCACGCTCAGGCGCTGGTGTTTGGCGACCAGAGCCTGACCTACGCCCAGCTCGATGCCCGCACCAACCGTCTGGCCCATCTGCTGCGCGGACGCGGTGTACGAGCGGACAGCTTAGTGGGCATCTGCATCGAGCGTTCGGTTGAGATGGTGCTTGGCCTGCTGGCGATCCACAAGGCCGGCGGTGCCTACGTGCCGCTGGATCCGGAATATCCGCAGGATCGCCTGGCCTACATGATCGAGGACAGCGGCATCGGCTTGCTGCTGACCCAGCGCGCGCTGTCGGCGGGGCTGCCGACCGAGGGGATCGAGGTCATCGCGCTCGACCAACCGGACGGTTGGCTCGACGGTTATAGCGACAGTCGACCCGACGTCGCGGTCGACCCGCTGAACTTGGCTTACGTGATCTACACCTCTGGTTCCACCGGCAAACCCAAGGGCGCGGGCAACAGCCACGCGGCACTGGTCAATCGCTTGTGCTGGATGCAACAGGCGTATCGCCTGGATGGCAGCGACGCGGTGTTGCAGAAAACCCCGTTCAGTTTCGACGTGTCGGTGTGGGAGTTCTTCTGGCCGCTGATGACCGGAGCACGCTTGGTGATTGCCGCGCCCGGTGCCCATCGTGATCCGCGGCAACTGATCGATAGCATCAACCGTCATCGCATCAGCACGCTGCACTTCGTGCCGTCGATGCTGCAGGCCTTCATCCATGAACCTGGCGTGGAATCCTGCGAAAGCTTGAAGCGTATCGTCTGCAGTGGTGAAGCCTTGCCGCTGGATGCGCAGCAGCAGGTCTTCGCCAAACTACCGGACGCAGCGCTCTACAACCTGTACGGCCCGACCGAAGCGGCCATCGACGTGACTCATTGGACTTGCGTAGATGAGGGCACCGATTGCGTACCGATCGGCCAGCCCATCGCCAACCTGCGTACCCATGTGCTCGACGCCGATCTGTCGCCGGTACCGTGGGGCGTGGCGGGCGAGTTGTACCTGGGCGGGGCGGGGCTGGCGCGCAGTTATCACCAGCGTCCGACGCTGACCGCCGAGCGTTTCGTGCCGTGCCCGTTCCATGACGGCGCGCGCCTGTACCGCACCGGCGACCGCGTGCGCCAGCGCGCCGACGGTGTGATCGAATACCTTGGCCGTCTCGATCATCAGGTCAAGCTGCGCGGCCTGCGCATCGAACTGGGGGAAATCGAAGCCCGTCTCGTGCAACATCCACTGGTGCGCGAGGCCGTGGTACTGGTGCAGGACGGCAAGCATCTGGTGGGCTACCTGGTGCTGGAAAACGGCGACCCGCGCGAGCAGTGGCAACAGGACCTCAAGGCCTGGCTGCTCGCCGGCCTGCCGGAATACATGGTGCCGACCTACCTGATGCCATTGGCCGGCCTGCCCGTGACCGCCAACGGTAAGCTCGATCGCAAGGCCTTGCCACAACCCGACGCCGCGCCCCGGCAAACATTCATCGCCCCGCAAGATGCACTGCAAACCGTCTTGGCTGAAATCTGGCAGAGCGTGCTTGGCGTTGAGCGCGTCGGTCTCGAAGACAACTTCTTCGAACTGGGCGGCGATTCGATCATTTCCATCCAAGTGGTGAGCCGCGCACGACAGGTTGGTGTGCATATTCATCCCCGCGACCTGTTCCAGTACCAGACCGTGCGCAGCCTGGCGCTGGTCGCCCGCCACGACAACCACAGCGCCCTGGACCAAGGTCCGGTCACTGGCGATGCCATGCTCGGGCCGATCCAGCAGCAGTTTTTCGCCCAGGCGATGCAGGCCCGCGAACACTGGAACCAATCGCTGTTGCTGACCCCACGCGAACCGATGAATGCACAATGGCTCGACGCGGCGCTGACCTGCGTCATCAACCACCACGACGCCTTGCGCCTGCGCTTCGTCGAAGACGCCGACGGTTGGCGGCAGAGCCATGCCGCGTTTTTGCAAAGCGCCGACCTGTGGCAACGCGATGCCCGATCCATCGAGCACCTGAATGCGCTGTGCGACGAGGCGCAGCGCAGCCTGGACCTGCAAGACGGGCCACTGGTGCGCGCCATGCTGGTGAACCTGGCCGACGGCAGCCAGCGCCTGGCGCTGGTTATCCATCACTTGGTGGTGGACGGCGTGTCATGGCGCGTGCTGCTGGAAGATTTGCAGCAGGCCTACGAGCAACTGGCGGCCGGTGGCGGCGTTACGTTGCCGGCCAAGACCAGCGCCTTCCAGAGTTGGACGGCGCGTCTGAGGGCCGAAGCATCGCGCTTCGATGACCAGTCGGCCTATTGGAAAAACCAGCACGAGGCCGCGTGGGACCTGCCATGCGAACGCCCGCAGGGCAGCTTGCAAAACATCCACGGCGAGAAAATCCAATGGCGCCTGGAGGCCGAACTGACCCGGCAACTGCTGCAACAGGCGCCCGCTGCCTATCGCACCCAGGTCAACGACCTGCTACTCACCGCGCTGACCCGCACCATCAGCCGTTGGAGCGGGCAGCCAAGCACATTGATCGAGCTCGAAGGTCATGGCCGCGAAGACCTTTTCGATGACATCGACCTGACCCGCACGGTGGGTTGGCTGACCAGCCTGTTCCCGGTCAAGCTGACCGCCACCGAGGACATCGGCGGCTCGATCAAGACCATCAAGGAGCAACTGCGCAGCGTCCCGGACAAGGGCCTGGGCTATGGCGTGCTGCGTCATCTGGCAGCGCCGTCGGTGCAGGCCCAATGGACGGATCTGGCGCCTGCGCGCATCACTTTTAATTACCTCGGCCAGTTCGACCGCCAGTTCGATGAGGCGGCGCTGTTCCTGCCGTCCGGCGAAGGCAGTGGCGTCGCCCAGGACCCGACGGCACCGCTGGCCAACTGGCTGACGGTGGAAGGGCAGGTGCATGGCGGCGAGCTGGCGATGAGCTGGGGCTTCAGCCGTGACATGTTCGACAGCACGACCGTGCAGCAACTGGCCGATCAATACGCCGTCGAGCTCAAGGCGCTGATCGACCATTGCGTCAACCTGGCGGAACCGCAAGCCACGCCGTCGGACTTTCCGCTGGCGCGGATCACCCAATCGCAACTCGATCATCTGCCAGTGGCGGCCGGTCAGTTGGATGATGTCTATCCGCTGTCGCCGATGCAGCAGGGCTTGTTGTTCCACACGTTGTACGAGCAGGCGGCTGGCGAATACGTCAATCAATTGCGGGTGGACGTGCAAGGCCTGGATGCCGAGCGCTTCCGTGCGGCGTGGCAGGCCACTGTCGCGGCGCAGGATATTTTGCGCAGCGGCTTCGTCTGGGAAGGTGAATGGCCGCAACCGCTGCAGATCGTTCACAAGCAGGTGCAGTTGCCGTTCACGGTACTGGACTGGCGCGAGCATGCCGACCCGGCCCACGCCCTCGCCGCGTTGGCCGAGGCCGAGCGTGCCCAAGGTTTCGACTTGAGCCAGGCGCCGCTGTTGCGCCTGGTGCTGGTGCAGACCGGAGCGGCGCAATGGCATTTGATCTACACCCATCACCACATCCTGATGGATGGCTGGAGCAACTCGCAGTTGCTCGGCGAGGTGATGCAGCGCTACAAAGGCCGCGCCCCGGCCAGCACTGTTGGGCGTTATCGCGACTACATCGCTTGGCTGCAACGCCAGGACGGCCAGCTCAGCCAGGATTTCTGGAGCGCACAGCTGGCCCCGTTGCAAGAGCCGACCCGACTCGCCCGCGCGGCTTCGGACAGCGGCGAGAGCGGTCACGGCGATCATTTCCTGACCCTCGACATGCGGCGCACCCAGGCACTGGAGTCGTTTGCCCGCCAGCAGAAAATCACCCTCAACACGCTGGTGCAAGCGGCTTGGCTGCTGTTGCTGCAACGCTATACCGGGCACCCGACCGTGACGTTTGGCGCGACGGTTGCCGGTCGCCCGGCGGATCTGCCGGGGATCGAGCAGCAGGTCGGCCTGTTCATCAACACCTTGCCGGTCATCGGCAGCCCGCGTCCGGACCAGACGGTCGGCCAGTGGCTGCAAACGGTGCAGGACCAGAACCTGAGCCTGCGGGAGTTCGAACACACGCCGCTGGCGGACATCCAGCGTTGGGCCGGGCAGGGCGGCGAGGCGCTCTTCGACAACCTCTTGGTATTCGAAAACTATCCGATTGCCCAGGCTTTGCAGCAAGGCACTGCCAGCGATGTCACATTCGGCGACGTTGCCAACCGTGAGCAGACGCATTACGCCCTGAGCGTGGCGGTTACCCTCGGCGAACAATTGGCGCTGCACTTCAGTTACGAGCGTCGGCAGTTCGCCGACGAGATGATTGATCACATCGGCACTCATCTGCTGCATCTGCTTGAGCAATTCAGCCAGGACGCCGGACGCAATCTGGGTGAAATCGCCCTGGCCAGCGGCGCCGAACACGCGCGCCAACAGGCCGACAACCACCCGCAGCCGTACCCGGTAAACATCCCCGTGCACCAGCGCATCGCCGCGCTGGCCGCCGAGCGCCCGCAACGCACGGCGGTGATTTTCAACGACCGACACGTCAGCTACGGCGAGATCGATCGGCGCGCGAACCAACTGTCCCACGCCTTGATCAGCCGCGGCGTCGGCCCGGAAACCCGAGTCGGCGTGGCCCTGCCGCGCAGCGAAGAGGTGATCGTCACGCTGTTGGCGGTGCTCAAGGCCGGCGCTGCCTACGTGCCGTTGGACGTCAGCTATCCCCGCGAACGCCTGGCTTATTTGATGAAGGACGCCGGGTTGGCGCTGCTGGTCAGCGATTCCTCGGTATCGGCCCAGTTGCCCGTGGATGAGTCGTTGCCGTTGCTGGAACTGGACCGTATCGATCTGCGCGAACTGCCGACCAGCGCGCCCAACGTCCAACCCGACCCGCACAACCTGGCCTACGTGATCTACACCTCCGGTTCCACTGGCAACCCCAAGGGTGTCAGCGTGGCCCACGGTCCGCTGGCGATGCACTGTCAGGCCATTGGCGAGCGTTATGAAATGCGCGACAGCGATTGCGAATTCCATTTCATGTCGTTCGCGTTCGACGGCGCCCACGAGCGCTGGCTCACCAGCCTGACCCACGGTGCGTCGCTGCTGATTCGCGACGACAGCCTGTGGACCCCGGAGCAAACCTACAACGCCATGCACGAGCACGGTGTGACGGTGGTGGCGTTCCCGCCGGTGTACCTGCAACAACTGGCCGAGCACGCCGAGCGTGAAGGCAACCCGCCGAAGGTGCGCATCTATTGCTTCGGCGGCGACGCGGTGCCCAACGCCAGTTTCGAGCGGGTCAAGCGCGCCTTGCGTCCTGAGTACATCATCAACGGTTACGGTCCGACCGAAACGGTGGTCACGCCGCTGATCTGGAAGGCCGGTCGCGAGGCGTGTTGTGGCGCTGCCTACGCGCCCATCGGCAGCCGCATCGGCGACCGCAGTGCCTACGTGCTCGATGCCGACCTTAACCTGTTGCCCCAAGGCATGGCCGGTGAGCTGTATCTGGGCGGCACGGGATTGGCTCGCGGTTACCTGAACCGACCGGGGCTGACCGCCGAGCGTTTTGTCGCCGACCCGTTCAGCGCCGGCGGCTTGCTGTATCGCACCGGAGACCTGGTGCGCCAGCGCGCCGACGGCACTTTCGATTACCTGGACCGCATCGACAACCAAGTGAAGATCCGTGGTTTCCGCATCGAACTCGGTGAAATCGAAGCCAGTCTGCAAGCCCTCGATGGCGTGCGCGAAGCGGTGGTCGTGGCCCAGGAAGGCACCGCCGGCAGCGGCAAGCGTCTGGTCGCCTATGTGGTGGCGGCAGAACCTGCCCGTGAAGACTTCGCCGAGCACTTGCGTGAGCAGCTCAAGGCGACGTTGCCGGCGCACATGATTCCGGCCTATCTGCTGCTGCTCGAATGCCTGCCGCTGACCCCCAACGGCAAGCTCGACCGCAAGAACCTGCCCAAGCCCGACGCCAGCCAATCGCAACACGCCTACCTGGCGCCGCGCACTGCGCTGGAACAGCAACTGGCGGCGATCTGGCAGGACGTGCTCAAGCTTGAACGCGTGGGCCTGCGGGATAATTTCTTCGAACTGGGCGGCGATTCCATCGTCTCGATCCAGTTGGTCAGCCGCGCCCGCCAGGCCGGTATGCACTTCACGCCCAAGGACCTGTTCCAGCACCAGACCCTGGAAACACTCGCCACCGTGGTTCGCCAGGGTGAAGCCGCCCAAGTCATCGATCAGGGTCCGGTGACCGGTGAACTGGCGCTGTTGCCGGTGCAGCGGGTGTTCTTCGAACAGGCGATACCGCAGCGTCATCACTGGAACCAGGCGGTGATGCTCAAGGCGACCGAACGCCTGGATGCATCGGTTTTGAACCAGGCTTTGAATGCGTTGTTAGAGCATCATGATGGCCTGCGCTTGAGCTTCACCGAGCAGGCCGAAGGCTGGAGGGCGGTTTACCGTCTCGCCGACATTCAATGCCAAGACCTGCTCTGGACTGTGGACGCACCTGATGCGCAGGCCTTGCAAGGCATCGCCAATGAGGCCCAACGCAGCCTGGACCTGCAAGATGGGCCGTTGCTGCGGGCAGTCCTGGCGACGCTGGGCGATGGTACCCAGCGGTTGTTGCTGGCGGTGCACCACTTGGTGATCGACGGCGTGTCGTGGCGAATCCTGTTCGAGGACCTGCAAACCGCCTATCGTCAGTTGTCCAGCGGTGCGGCGCTGCTACTGCCGCTGAAGACCACCTCCGCGCAGGCCTGGGCCGAGCGCCTGCAAGCGCATGCCGGCAGCAACCGGCTGGCGCAGGAACTGGCGTTCTGGCAAGCCCAGCTCGAAGACGTCGATGCCTCGTTGCCGATGGATAACCCGGCGGGCGGCCAGCAGAACCGCCTGGCCGTGACGGTGCGCACACGACTCGACGCCACGCTGACCCGGCAACTGCTGCAAGACGCGCCCAAGGCTTATCGCACCCAGGTCAACGACCTGCTGCTCACCGCGCTGGCGCGGGTGATGGTGCGCTGGACCGGCAGCGACAGTGCGCTGATCCAGCTTGAAGGCCATGGCCGCGAAGCCTTGTTCGACGACGTCGATCTGACTCGCACCGTCGGCTGGTTCACCAGCCTGTACCCGGCGCGGCTCACGCCTCGGGCGGACTTGGGCGATTGCCTCAAGCAGATCAAGGAACAACTGCGGGCGATGCCCGACAAGGGCCTCGGTTTCGGCGCCCTGGCCCATCTGGCGGATGACGCGACGCGGGCGATCCTGGCCGGGCTGCCGACGCCCAGCCTGACCTTCAACTACCTGGGCCAGTTCGACGCCAGCTTCAACGAAGCCGACGGCGCTTTGTTCGTGCTGGCCGACGAAGCCGCCGGCGATGAGCTGGACGCCGAAGCACCGCTGTCCAATGCGCTGGCCTTGAACGGCCAGGTGTTCCGCGGCGAACTGGACCTGGGCTGGACCTTCAGCCGCGAGCAGTTCAACGAGTCCACCATCCAGGCGCTGGCCGACGATTATGGGATGGAACTGCAGCGGCTGATCGAGCATTGCTGCCGGGGCGAGCACAGCGGCGTGACGCCGTCGGACTTCCCGCTGGCGAGCCTGAACCAGCAGCAACTGGACGGACTGGCGCTGCCTCCAGCGCAGATCGTCGACCTGTATCCGTTGTCACCGATGCAACAAGGCATGCTGTTCCATGGTGTGTATGGCGACGCGAGCGGCGACTACATCAACCAACTGCGCCTGGACGTCGAAGGGCTGGACCCGGAACGCTTCCGCCAGGCCTGGCAAGCGGCGGTGGATGCCCATGACATCCTGCGCACGCGGTTTGTCTGGCAGGGTGATTTGCCGGCGCCGGTGCAAGTGGTCAGCAAGTACCTGCAACTGCCTTACAACGTGCAGGATCTGCGCGGTGAGTTATCGCCTGACCAGACCCTGCGGGCCCTGGCCAATGCCGAACGCCAGCAACTTCACTTGAGTGCGCCTGCCCTGATGCGGCTGATGATCGTGCGTCTCGACGAGCAGCGTTATCACCTGATCTACAGCCACCATCACATCCTCATGGACGGCTGGAGCAACTCGCAGTTGCTCGGCGAAGTGCTGCAACGCTACAGCGGGCAGTCCATTGCCGTATCGGGCGGTCGTTATCGGGACTACATCGCCTGGCTGCAACGCCAGGACGCGGCAGTCAGCGAAGCGTTCTGGAAACCTTTGCTGCAACGCCTGGAGGCGCCGACGCGGCTGGCTGACGCGGTGGCCAAACCAACGGACGCTGGTGTTGGTTATGGCGATCATGTGCAGGTGCTGGACGAAGCCCTGACCCGTCGCCTGGAAGCCTTCGCGCGTGCCTCGAAAGTCACGGTGAACACGCTTGTGCAGGCGGCGTGGTTGCTGCTGTTGCAGCGTTACACCGGTCGGGAAACGGTTGCCTTCGGTGCGACGGTGGCCGGTCGTCCGGCGGACCTGCCTGGCATCGAGCAGCAGATCGGTTTGTTCATCAACACCTTGCCGGTGATCGCCAGCCCTCGGGCCGAGCAGTCTTTGGACAGTTGGCTGCAAGCGGTGCAAGCGCAGAACCTCGCCTTGCGCGAGTTCGAGCACACCGCGTTGCTGGACATCCAGCGATGGGCCGGGCAGGGCGGCGACGCGTTGTTCGACAGTTTGTTGGTGTTCGAGAACTACCCGATCGCCGAGGCCCTGGAGCAGGGCGCACCGGACGGTTTGCGCTTTGGTTCGCCGATCACCCAGGAACAGACCAACTATCCGTTGACGCTGTTGGTGGGGCTGGAGCGGCAGTTGTCGGTGCACATGAGTTATCAGCAGGCGAGCTTCTCGGCGGTTACCGTGGAGCGGTTGGCGGCGCATCTGGCTCAGTTGCTCGGACAGATGACGGCTAATGGCGAGCTGTGCTTGGGTGAACTGTCGATGCTGGAATTCGATGAACACCAGCGCCTGACCCATGACTGGAATTCGGTGGATGCGCCGTTCGAGCAAGACCTATGCATCCATCAATTGATTGCCCGCCAAGCGGAAAACACCCCGGACGCCTTGGCGGTGACGTTCAATGATATTCGCCTGAGCTACAGCGAACTCGACGGCCGCGCCAATCGTCTGGCCCATAAACTGATCGAGCTGGGCGTCGGCCCGGAAGTGCGCGTGGGCGTGGCGATGCCGCGCTCCGAGCAACTGCTGATCGCCTTGCTGGCGGTGCTCAAGGCTGGCGGCGCGTACGTGCCGCTTGACCCGGATTACCCGGCCGAACGCGTGGCCTACATGCTCGACGACAGTCGGGCGAAGGTGCTGTTGACCGAGCAGGCTGTGGCTTTGACGTTGACCGTTCCGGCTGGAACCGAAGTGCTGATGCTGGATCGGGTTGAATTGACCTCATATCCCTTAAAAACACCGGACACAGCGGTCACACCAGACAACCTCGCCTACGTCATCTACACCTCCGGTTCCACCGGCAAACCCAAAGGCGTGGCCATCGCCCACCGCAACGTTCTGGCGCTGATCGACTGGTCGAAAACCGTCTACAGCCGCGACGACATCCAAGGCGTGCTGGCCTCGACCTCGGTGTGTTTCGACCTGTCGGTGTGGGAGCTGTTCGTGACCCTCGCCAACGGCGGTTCGCTGATCATCGCTCGCAATGCCCTGGAACTGCCGCACCTGCCGGCCCGCGACCAGGTGCGCCTGATCAACACCGTACCCTCGGCCATCGCGGCGTTGCAGCGCAGTGGGGATATCCCGCCAAACGTGCGCATCATCAACCTGGCCGGTGAGCCGCTGAAGCAAAGCCTGGTGGATGCCCTCTACCAGGTTGGTGGAGGTGTTGAGCATGTCTACGATTTGTACGGCCCATCGGAAGACACCACCTATTCAACCTGGACCCGCCGCACCCAAGGCGGCACGGCCAATATCGGCCGCCCACTCAAGCACACCGCCAGCTACCTGCTGGACGCCAACCTGCAACCGGTCCCCCAGGGCGTGTCGGCTGAGCTGTACCTGAGCGGCGCGGGCATCACCCGGGGTTACCTTGGCCGCGCGGCGATGACCGCCGAAAAATACGTGCCCAACCCGTTCTCCACCACCGGCGAACGCCTGTACCGCACCGGCGACCTGTGCCGTTATCGCGACGACGGCGTGCTCGAGTACCAGGGCCGCATCGACCATCAGGTGAAGATCCGTGGTTTCCGTATCGAGCTGGGGGAAATCGAGGCGCGACTGTTGCAACAGCCCGAGGTCAAGGAGGTGGCGGTGCTGGCCCAGGAAGGGCCGGGCGGGCAGCACCTCGTCGCCTACGTGGTGGCCTCGCTGGACGCCGACACCCTGCGCGATCCACTCAAAGCCCGCCTCAAGGAGCATCTGCCCGACTACATGATCCCGGCGCACTGGCTGTTCCTCGATCACCTGCCGTTGACCCCCAACGGCAAGCTTGACCGCAAGGCGTTGCCGGGCATCGAGGCCGGGCGCTCGAAAAACGCATACCAAGCACCGATCAGCGAACTGGAACAGCAAGTCGCGGCGATCTGGGCCCAGGTGCTCACCGTCGAGCGCGTGGGCCTGAACGATCACTTCTTCGAGTTGGGCGGCCACTCGCTGCTGGCGGTCACCGCCGTCTCGCGCATGACCCTCGAACTGGGGTTGAGCCTGACCCCGCAACTGCTGTTCCAGCACCCCGTCCTGCAGGATTTCGTCGCCCGACTCGACAGCACGGACGGGCCAATCAATGAAGAGAAACTGAACAAGCTGGACGCCCTGCTTGATGAAATGGAGGAAGTCTGATGGACAAGAGTGTTGCTTTGAGGGTCGCCAAGCGCTTTATCACTCTGCCGCTGGACAAACGCAGGCTGTACCTTGAGAAGATGCTGGAAGAGGGCGTCTCGCCGGCCAACCTGCCGATCCCCGAGGTGCGTTCCGGGTTCGAGCATATCCCGCTGTCCTACGCCCAGGAGCGTCAGTGGTTCCTCTGGCAAATGGAGCCGCACAGTTCGGCCTATCACATCCCCAGCGCCCTGCGTCTCAAAGGACGATTGGACGTGCCGGCGCTGGAACGCAGCTTCAACGCTTTGGTCGAGCGCCACGAAAGCTTGCGCACCACGTTCAGCGAGCACGGCGAGCAAGCCGTTCAGGTTATCCACCGGCAGATGCCCCTGAGCATCGCTGTCGAGGCGCTGCCTGCTGGTTCACCGATCAGCGAGGACGCGCGCATCAAGGCATACGTCGAAGGCGAAACCGCGCGTCCGTTCGATTTGCGCCAGGGGCCGTTGCTGCGGGTTTCGCTGTTGAAAGTCGCCGAGGACGACCACGTGCTGGTGCTGATCCAGCATCACATCATTGCCGATGGCTGGTCGATGCGCGTGTTGGTAGACGAACTGGTGCGCTGTTACGCCGCCGACACAGACGGCCAGCCGCTTGTATTGCCGGAGCTGCCGGTGCAATACGCCGACTACGCCATCTGGCAGCGCCATTGGCTGGAAGCCGGCGAGCGTGAGCGCCAGTTGGCCTATTGGGTGCAGACCCTGCGCGACGAGCAACCGGTGCTGGAGCTGCCGTTCGATCATCCGCGTCCCCCGGTGCAAAGCCTTCGTGGCGCGCGGCTGGATTTGACACTGGCGCCGGAGCTGGCTGCCTCGCTGAAACAACTGGCCCAGCGAGAAGGCGCCAGCCTGTTCATGGTTTTGCTCGCCTCGTTCCAGGCGTTGCTGCACCGCTACAGCGGCCAGCCGCAGATCCGCGTCGGCGTGCCGACGGCGAACCGCAACCGGGTCGAGACCGAAGGGCTGATCGGCTTTTTCGTCAATACCCAGGTGCTTAACGCCCACGTCGATGGGCAGCAGCCATTCGACGGCTTGCTCGCCCAGGTCAAGCAAGCGGCCATGGCGGCCCAGGCCCATCAGGATTTGCCTTTCGAGCAACTGATCGAGGCGTTGCAACCAGAGCGCAGCCTCAGCCACAGCCCGATCTTCCAGGTGATGTTCAACCACCAGAACGCCGATGCTAAGGGTCGCCGGCAGACGCACCTGCCGCAACTGCGCGTCGAGGACCTGACGTGGGAAGGGCGCACCGCCCAGTTCGACTTGACCCTCGGTACCTACGAAACCGAGCAGGGCATCGTTGCGGAGCTGACCTACGCCACCGACCTCTTCGAACCGCAGACCATCGAGCGCCTGGCCGCGCATTGGCAAAACCTGGTGCAAGGCATTGTCGATGCACCCCGCCAGCGGGTCGGCGAACTGCCGCTGCTCGACCCGGCGCAACAGCGATTCACGCAACAGCAATGGCTGCGCGTCGCCGACCACGGCGCCGGAGCCGTGTGCGTCCACCAACGCATCGCCGAACAAACTCAGCGGGCCCCCGACGCACTGGCACTGACCGTGGACGGACAATCCCTGAGCTACCGGCAATTGGACGCCCGCGCCAATCAACTGGCCCACCGTTTGATTGATCTGGGCGTGTCCCCCGGCGAGCTGGTGGGCATCGCGGTGGAGCGCAGCATTGAGATGATTGTCGGCCTGCTGGCGATCCTCAAGGCCGGCGGCGCCTACGTACCGCTGGACCCGGCGTATCCCGAGGATCGCCTGGCCTACATGATCGAAGACAGCGGCATCGGGTTGCTGCTGACCCAGGCCCGTTTGCAGGCGCGATTACCGATCCCGTCGACGCTCCGGACCCTGCTGCTCGATCAGCGGGACGCCGCGCTGCAAGAGGCTCCGAAAACCTGCCCGGCCGTATCGCCGACCGGCGAGCACCTGGCCTACGTAATCTACACCTCCGGCTCCACCGGCAAGCCCAAGGGCGTGATGGTGCGCCATGGTGCGCTGAGCAATTTCATCACCAGCATGATCGCCCAGCCGGGACTCGCGGCCAGCGATCGCATGTTGTCGCTGACGACCTTCTCCTTCGATATTTTCGGCCTGGAAATCTACGGGCCGCTCTGCGCCGGGGCCAGCATCGTCCTGACCGGGCAGAACGTGCATCAGGATCCGCAAGCGGTGCTGGCGCTGGTCGAGCATCACGACATCAGCGTGCTGCAAGCCACGCCGTCGAGCTGGCGCATGCTGCTCGACCATGAGCGGGCATCGGTGCTCGCCGGCCGGACATTCCTGTGCGGCGGCGAAGCCTTGCCCCAGGAACTGGCGCAGCGACTGCTGGCGCTTTCGCCAAAGCTCTGGAACCTCTATGGCCCTACCGAAACCACCATCTGGTCGGCCGCGCATCCATTGAGCCCCGAGCGCGACCGGCCGTTCCTTGGCCAGCCGCTGGACAATACCGCGCTGTACATCGTCGGCGGCGACCTGACCCTCAATCCGCCCGGCGCGCCGGGTGAGCTGCTGATCGGCGGCGCCGGCCTTGCCCGTGGTTATTTCCAGCGCCCGGGGCTGACCGCCGAACGCTTCGTACCGGACCCGTTTTCCACCGCCGGCGAACGGCTGTACCGCACCGGCGACCTGACCCGCTATCGCCCCGAAGGCGTGGTCGAATACCTCGGCCGCATCGACCATCAGGTGAAGATCCGCGGCCTGCGCATCGAACTCGGGGAAATCGAAGCCGCGCTGCTGGCCCAGGACAGCGTGCGCGAAACCGTGGTGGTCGCCCACGAGGGCCCGACCGGTGCGCAACTGGTGGGCTACGTCGTGCCTGCCAGCGGCGCGGTGCCGGAGCCCGATGCGCCGTTGCGCGTCGCGCTCAAGGCAGCCCTCAAGGCGCAGTTGCCGGACTACATGGTCCCGGCGCACCTGTTGTTCCTGGCCCGATTGCCACTGACACCCAATGGCAAGATCGATCGCAAGGCCTTGCCGGCGCCCGACGCCAGCGATCTGCAACAGGCCTACGTGGCGCCTCGCAGTGAGGTCGAGCAACAAGTCGCGGCGATCTGGCAGGACGTGCTCAAGCTTGAGCGCGCGGGCCTGGAGGACAACTTCTTCGAATTGGGCGGGCATTCGCTGCTAGTGACCCAAGTGGTCTCGCGAATCCGTCGGGTGCTGGGCATCGAGGTGCCGCTGCGCAGCCTGTTCGAACACAGCACCTTGCAGGCGTTTGTCGCAGCCTTCGAGGCCACGCCAGGCGAACAGGCTCCGGCAATGGTGCCGGTGCCTCGCGATGCGCCACTGCCGCTGTCGTTTGCCCAGGAACGCCAATGGTTCCTGTGGAAAATGGACCCGGACAGCGCCGCCTACAACATCCCCACGGCCCTGCAGATGCGCGGCACGCTGGACAAGGATGCGCTGCGCGAGAGTTTCGCCGCGCTGGTGGCGCGTCACGAAAGTTTGCGCACCGTATTCGCCGAAGAGGATGGCCGCACCTGCCAAGTCATTCGCGAACAGGGTGAGGTCGACTTCGTCGAGCAGCGCCTGGAAGAGGATGAGATCCAGGCCTTTGTCGAACAGCAGACACAGCGCCCCTTCGATCTGTTGACCGATTCATTGCTGCGCGTGGCACTGCTGGAGGTGGATGAGCAGGATCACATCCTGGTGCTGACGCTGCATCACATCG
Organism: Pseudomonas sp. E102; assembly: GCF_052660185.1. Lineage (NCBI taxonomy): Bacteria > Pseudomonadati > Pseudomonadota > Gammaproteobacteria > Pseudomonadales > Pseudomonadaceae > Pseudomonas > Pseudomonas sp. E102. Next base: position 3,094,578 of record NZ_CP084025.1, on the reverse strand, counting down.
TCTCCGATGGCTGGTCCTTGCAGGTGATGGTCGATGACCTGATGAGCCTGTATTCGGCGTTCGTCCAAGGCCAGCAAGCGCATCTGCCGCCATTGGCGGTGCAATACGCCGACTACGCCGTCTGGCAGCGGCAATGGATGGCGGCCGGTGAGCGGGATCGCCAATTGGCCTATTGGTCCGGGCAACTGGGCGGTGAGCAACCGCTGCTGGAACTGCCCACCGACCGTCCGCGCCCGGCGCAGCAAAGTCTGCGCGGCGCACGCCTGCCGATCAGGCTGGACGCTGCCTTGAGCGCGAACCTCAAGGCCCTGGCCCGACGGGAAAACGTCACGCTGTTCGTGCTGTTGCTCGGCTCTTTCCAGGCGCTGCTGCACCGCTACAGCGGCCAGGCCGACATCCGCGTCGGCGTGCCGATCGCCAACCGTCAACGACTGGAAACCGAGCGACTGATCGGTTTCTTCGTCAACACTCAGGTCCTGCGCAGCGAGTTTCACAATGGGCTGACCGGCGCCGCTCTGTTGCAGCAGCTCAAGCAGACGGCCCTGGCCGCGCAGATGCACCAGGACCTGCCTTTCGAGCAACTGGTGGATGCTTTGCAGCCGCAGCGCAACCTCAGCCACAGCCCGTTGTTCCAGGCGATGTTCAACCACCGCAACGAAACCGATTCGGCGTTCGCCAATGCCTTGCCGGACCTTTGCGTCGAGCCCCTGGGCTGGACGCAGCGTACCGCGCAATTCGACCTGAGCCTGGACACGGTCGAAGGCCCGCAGGGCTTGCACGCGGCCCTGACCTACGCGACGGATCTGTTCGAACCGGCGACCATCGAGCGCATGGCCCGGCATTGGCTCAACCTGTTGCACGAGCTGGTGCACGACCTGCATCGCCCGGTGGTGCAGTGGGCGCTGTTGGATGAGGACGAGCGCCGGCACATGCTCAGCAATTGGAACGCGACGGCGCAGCATTACCCACTCGACCGCAGCGTGCAAAGCCTGATCGAGGAGCAAGTGCGCCGGACCCCGGACGCGCCTGCGCTGGTCTTCGGCGAGCAGCGCCTGACCTACCGTGAACTCAACGCCCGGGCCAACCGTTTGGCCCATCGGTTGATCGACCAGGGCGTCGGCCCCGACGTACTGGTGGGCATCGCCGTGGAGCGTTCCGTGGAGATGGTGCTGGGGCTGTTGGCGATCCTCAAGGCCGGCGGCGCCTACGTGCCCTTGGACCCCGAATATCCGCGCGATCGCCTGGCCTACATGTTCGACGACAGCGGCATCGGCTTGCTGCTGACTCAGCGACATTTAATCGATTCCTTACCGATTCCGGTAGGGCTGCACAGCCTGGTGCTGGACCTGCCCGATGACGGCTTGTATGCCAGCCGCGTCGGCAATCCAGGCGTCGAAGTCCACGGCGAGAACCTGGCTTACGTGATCTACACCTCCGGCTCCACCGGCAAGCCCAAGGGTGCGGGCAATCGCCATAGTGCCTTGGTCAACCGGCTGTGCTGGATGCAACAGGCGTATGGCCTCGATGCCCCGGACAGCGTGCTGCAAAAGACACCGTTCAGTTTCGACGTGTCGGTGTGGGAGTTCTTCTGGCCGCTGCTGACCGGTTCGACGCTGGTGGTGGCCGCGCCGGGCGCCCACCGTGACCCGGCGCAGTTGATCGACTTGATCACGGCCCAGGGCATCACCACGCTGCACTTCGTGCCGTCGATGCTCCAGGCGTTTATGCAGGACCCGCGCGTGGCTGAATGCACCGGTTTGAAGCGGATCGTCTGCAGCGGCGAAGCGCTGCCGGTGGATGCCCAGCAGCAGGTGTTCGCTAAATTACCGAACGCCAACCTGTACAACCTCTACGGCCCGACCGAGGCGGCCATCGACGTCACTCACTGGACCTGTGTCGAGGAGGGCCGCGACAGCGTGCCCATCGGCCAACCGATCGCCAACCTCGGCACCTACATTCTCGACGATGAATTGTCGCCGGTTCCGGTGGGGGTGACCGGCGAGTTGTATCTGGCGGGCGAAGGGCTGGCGCGGGGTTACCACCGACGCGCGGCGTTGACCGCCGAGCGCTTCGTCACCGGGCCGTTCGGCCATGGTCAGCGCTTGTATCGGACCGGCGATCTGGCGCGCTATCGCCCCGACGGCGTGATCGAATACGCCGGGCGGATCGACCATCAAGTGAAGATCCGTGGCCTGCGCATCGAGTTGGGTGAAATCGAAGCGCGCCTGGCCGAACACGATGCCGTGCGCGAAACCGTGGTCCTGGCCCAGGACGGCACGCTGCTGGTGGCTTATCTGGTGCCGGCGCGCGCCGAGCTGCTCGCCGCCGATGGCGCCGTTCGCCAGGCGCTGCAAGCACGCCTCAGGGAACATCTGAGCCAATCCTTGCCCGACTACATGGTGCCGCAACACTGGGTGTGGCTGGAAAAAATGCCGGTCAGCCCCAACGGCAAGCTCGAGCGCAAGGCACTGCCCAAGGCCGAGCCGAGCGCCCATCCCCAGGCCTACATCGCAGCCATGACGGCGCAGCAGCAGACGCTGGTCGATATCTGGCAAAGTGTGCTTGGACGCGAGCGCGTGGGTGTGACCGACAATTTCTTCGAACTGGGCGGCGATTCGATCATCTCCATTCAGGTGGTGAGCCGGGCCCGGCAGGCCGGCCTTCATTTCAGCCCCAAGGACCTGTTCCTGCACCAGACCATCCAGGGTTTGGCCGGCGTGGCGACAACGGGAGACGGCGGGCCGGTCATCGACCAGGGCCCGGTGACAGGCGAGGCGCTGCTGCTGCCGTTCCAGCAGTTGTTTTTCGAGCAGGCCATGGCCGAGCCCCATCACTGGAACCAGTCGGTACTGCTCAAAGGCGTGCGGCCGGTGCACGCCGGGCATCTGGAGCAGGCGTTGCAGGCCGTGGTCGAACATCACGATGCGTTGCGCTTGGCCTTCTCCCATGAGGATGGCGCCTGGATCGCTCGCCATAACACCCTGGCCGATCAACGTGCGTTGTGGCAACGCTCGCCGCTGTTGTGGGCCGCCGAGGTTCCCGACGCGCCGGCCCTCGAACGCCTGGCCGAACACGCCCAGCGCAGTCTTGAACCGGGCAGTGGCGCGCTGCTGCGCGGTGTCCTGGTGACCCTGGCCGATGGCAGCCAGCGGTTGTTATTGGTGATTCATCACCTGGTGGTGGACGGCGTGTCCTGGCGGGTGCTGCTGGAAGATTTGCAACAGGCATACGACCAATTGCAGGCCGGCCAGATGCCGACGTTACCGGCCAAGACCACGTCTGCACAGACTTGGGCGCAACGGTTGCAGGCCCATGCCAGCAGTGCGGCGTTGCAAGGCCAAGTCGCTTACTGGCAGGCGCAACTGGACGGCGCTCGCCCCGACCTGCCTTGCGACTACCCTCACGGTGATTTGCGTAGGTGTCATGGGGCGCAAGTCCAGACGCGGCTGGACAAAGCACTGACACAACGATTGTTGCAGCAAGCCCCCGCGGCCTATCGCACCCAGGTCAACGACCTGCTATTGACGGCGCTGGCCCGGGTGATCGGCCGCTGGACTTCCCAGGCGTCGACCTTGATCCAGTTGGAAGGCCATGGCCGCGAGGCCCTCTTCGATGATGTGGACCTGAGCCGCAGCGTGGGTTGGCTCACCAGCCTGTTCCCGGTGCGTCTGACCCCGACGGCGACCGCCGAAGGCTCGATCAAGGCGATCAAGGAGCAACTGCGGGCGATCCCCGACAAAGGGCTTGGCTTCGGCGTGCTGCGTTATCTGGGCGATGAACCGACGCGTCGTGCCCTCGCGGCACTGCCGGTGCCGCGCATCACCTTCAATTACTTGGGGCAGTTCGACAGCGGCTTCAACGAAGCGGCCAATGGGCTGTTTGTCCCGGCCAGCGAATCGGCGGGCGCGGCGCAGAGTCCATTGGCACCGCTGGATAACTGGTTGACACTCAATGGCAGCGTCTATGCCGGCGAGTTGAGCATCGATTGGAGCTTCAGCACGCAGATGTTCGACGAAGCGACGATCCAGGCGCTGGCAGAGGATTACGCTCGGGAATTGCGGGCGCTGATCGACCACTGTTGCCAGACCGAACGCCACGGCTTCACGCCCTCGGACTTCCCCCTCGTCGGGCTGAACCAGGAGCAATTGGACGCGTTGCCGCTGGTGGCGCGAGAGGTGGAGGACCTTTATCCGCTGTCGCCGATGCAGCAGGGCATGCTGTTTCACACGCTGTACGAGCAACAGGCCGGCCACTACATCAACCAGATGCGCGTGGAGGTCCAAGGGCTGGACGTCGAACGCTTCCGCCTGGCCTGGCAGGCGGCCACGGATACCCATGACGTGCTGCGCAGCGGGTTTGTCTGGGACGGCGATTTCAAGCATGCATTGCAGGTGGTGTACAAGCGCGTCGACGTTGTGTTGCAGCTTGAGGACGGGCGCGCAAATGCTGACCTGGCTCACTGTCTGGAAAACCTCGCAACGGCCCAGCGCCAACAAGGGTTTGCCCTGGACGCGGCGCCGTTGTTGCGGTTGGTGGTCGTGCGCGTGGCGGACGATCGTTATCACCTGATCTACACCTGCCATCACATCCTCATGGACGGCTGGAGCAACTCGCAGTTGCTCGGCGAAGTGCTGCAACGCTACAGCGGGCAGTCCGTTGCCGTATCGGGCGGTCGTTATCGGGACTACATCGCCTGGCTGCAACGCCAGGACGCGGCGGTCAGCGAAGCGTTCTGGAAACCTTTGCTGCAACGCCTGGAGGCGCCGACGCGGCTGGCTGACGCGGTGGCCAAACCCACGGACGCTGGTGTTGGTTATGGCGATCATGTGCAGGTGTTGGACGAAGCCCTGACCCGTCGCCTGGAAGCCTTCGCGCGTGCCTCGAAAGTCACGGTGAACACGCTGGTGCAGGCGGCGTGGTTGCTGCTGTTGCAGCGTTACACCGGTCGGGAAACGGTTGCCTTCGGTGCGACGGTGGCCGGTCGCCCAGCGGACCTGCCTGGCATCGAGCAGCAGATCGGTTTGTTCATCAACACCTTGCCGGTGATCGCCAGCCCTCGGGCCGAGCAGTCTTTGGACAGTTGGCTGCAAGCGGTGCAAGCGCAGAACCTCGCCTTGCGCGAGTTCGAGCACACCGCGTTGCTGGACATCCAGCGCTGGGCCGGGCAGGGCGGCGACGCGTTGTTCGACAGTTTGTTGGTGTTCGAGAACTACCCGATCGCCGAGGCCCTGGAGCAGGGAGCACCGGACGGTTTGCGTTTTGGTTCGCCGATCACCCAGGAGCAGACCAACTATCCGTTGACGCTGTTGGTGGGGCTGGAGCGGCAGTTGTCGGTGCATATGAGTTATCAGCGGGCGAGTTTCTCGGCGGTTACCGTGGAGCGGTTGGCGGCGCATCTGGCTCAGTTGCTCGGACAGATGACGGCTAATGGCGAGCTGTGCTTGGGTGAACTGTCGATGCTGGAATTCGATGAACACCAGCGCCTGACCCATGACTGGAATCCGGTGGATGCGCCTTTCGAGCAAGACGTTTGCGTTCACCAACTGATTGCTCGCCAAGCCGAAGCCTCGCCGGATGCCTTGGCGGTGACGTTCAATGATATTCGCCTGAGCTACAGCGAACTCGACGGCCGCGCCAATCGTCTGGCCCATAAACTGATCGAGCTGGGCGTCGGCCCGGAAGTGCGCGTGGGCGTGGCGATGCCGCGCTCCGAGCAACTGCTGATCGCCTTGCTGGCGGTGCTCAAGGCTGGCGGCGCGTACGTGCCGCTGGACCCGGATTACCCGGCCGAGCGCGTGGCCTACATGCTCGACGACAGTCGGGCGAAGGTGCTGTTGACCGAGCAGGCTGTGGCTTTGACGGAGCCGGCCGGAACCCGAGTATTGATGCTCGATCAACTCGACCTTTCACGTTATCCATTGAGCGCACCGGTTACTCACGTTTCAGCGGACAACCTCGCCTACGTCATCTACACCTCCGGCTCCACCGGCAAACCCAAAGGCGTGGCCATCGCCCACCGCAACGTTCTGGCGCTGATCGACTGGTCGAAAACCGTCTACAGCCGCGACGACATCCAAGGCGTGCTGGCCTCGACCTCGGTGTGTTTCGACCTGTCGGTGTGGGAGCTGTTCGTGACCCTGGCCAACGGCGGTTCGCTGATCATCGCTCGCAATGCCCTGGAACTGCCGCACCTGCCGGCCCGCGACCAGGTGCGCCTGATCAACACCGTACCCTCGGCCATCGCGGCGTTGCAGCGCAGTGGGGATATCCCGCAGAGCGTGCGCATCATCAACCTGGCCGGTGAGCCGCTGAAGCAAAGCCTGGTGGATGCCCTCTACCCAACACCCCTAACCTGTGGGAGCGAGCCTGCTCGCGAAAGCGGTGGGTCAGGCAATCCGATGCAAACTGACAGGACGCCTTCGCGAGCAGGCTCGCTCCCACAGGGGATTGAGCATGTCTATGACCTTTATGGCCCATCGGAAGACACCACCTATTCAACCTGGACCCGCCGCACCCAGGGCGGCACGGCCAATATCGGTCGCCCACTCAAGCACACCGCCAGCTACCTGCTGGACGCCAACCTGCAACCGGTCCCCCAGGGCGTGTCCGCTGAGCTGTACCTGAGCGGCGCGGGCATCACCCGGGGTTACCTTGGCCGCGCGGCGATGACCGCCGAAAAATACGTGCCCAACCCGTTCTCCACCACCGGCGAACGCCTGTACCGCACCGGCGACCTGTGCCGTTATCGCGCCGACGGCGTGCTCGAATACCAGGGCCGCATCGACCATCAGGTGAAGATCCGCGGCTTCCGTATCGAGCTGGGGGAAATCGAGGCGCGACTGTTGCAGCAGCCCGAGGTCAAGGAGGTGGCGGTGCTGGCCCAAGAAGGGCCGGGCGGGCAGCAGTTGGTGGCCTATGTGGTGGCTTCGGCGGATGCCGACACCCTGCGCGATCCACTCAAAGCCCGCCTCAAGGAGCATCTGCCCGACTACATGATCCCGGCGCACTGGCTGTTCCTCGATCACCTGCCGCTGACCCCCAACGGCAAACTCGACCGCAAGGCGTTGCCGGCTGTGGAAACCGGGGCGACGCAAAACGGTTACGCGCCACCCGCAAGCGAACTGGAGCAACAGATCGCCGACGTCTGGCGTGAAGTCCTGGAAGTGGAACAAGTCGGTCGCAACGATCATTTCTTCGAGCGCGGCGGTCACTCATTGCTGGCGACCCAGGCCATCTCTCGGCTGCGCAAACTCACGGGCTATCCGCTGAGCTTGCGTGATCTGTTCGATCATCCACGCCTCAGCGCATTGGCGGCGCTGATGAGCGGGACCGGTGATGCAAGCGTGCGCGCCGGCGACTCCAGCAAGGTCCGGCTCAAGGCCCACGGGCCAAGGCAATCGGCTCCGCTGTCGCTGGTGCAACGGCGGTTGTGGATCGCCGAGCAGCTGTCCGGTGGCACTTCCGCGTATGGCATGCCCATGGCCCTGCGCTTGTGCGGCGAGTTATCGGTCGAACGCCTGATGAGCAGTTTTGCCGAAGTGACGCGCCGTCACGCCGTACTGCGCACCGCGTACGTCCAGGACGACGAAGGCGATCCGCTGGCGCTGATTGCCGACGAAGTCCGGTTGGATTTCCCGCTGGTCGATCTCTGCGATCTATCGCCCGGTGCCCAGCTGGAACAGGTGGCCCAGGCGACGCTGGACAATGCTCGCACGCCGATCGACTTGGAGCAGGCGCCGCTGCTGCGTGGGCGAATCCTGCGCCTGAACCCCACCGAACACGTGTTGTTGTACGCCATGCACCACATCATTTCCGATGGCTGGTCGATGGGGCTGTTGATCAACGAACTGGTGCAGATCTACGAAGCCGCTTCGCGCCATGAACCGATGCCGCTGGCGCCGCTGGAGGTCCAATACCATGACTTCGCCCTCTGGCAACAGGCGTTGGAAGAGCAAGGCGTACTGGCGCGCCAGGCCGACTATTGGAAGCAACGGCTCGATGGCTACAACGGGCGTCTCGACCTGCCGCTGGACAACCCTCGCGGGCAGACCTCGTCGTATGAGGGCGATGCGTTGCAGTTCGAACTGTCTGCCGGACTCAGCGCGGCATTGCGGCGGTTATCGAGCGAAGCCGGCGTCACGCTGTACAGCACGCTGCTGGCCTCGTTCCAAGTGTTGTTGCATCGCCTCTGCGCCGCGCAGGATCTGGTGGTGGGCGCTGACGTGGCGGGGCGCGAGCAACCGGAGCTGGAGCGCTTGATCGGCTTCTTCGTCAACGTATTGCCGCTGCGCTCGCGCTTCGATGCGGGCATGACGTTCACGCGGTTCCTGGCCCAGACCCAGGACGACTTGCTCGGCGCGTTGGAGCATCAGGACTTGCCGTTCGACCAGATCGTCGATGCCTCGGGCGTGCCTCGTCACAAAGGCATGAACCCGTTGCTCCAGGTGCTGTTCGTGATGAACAACGTGCCGGTGCGCACGCGCTCCATGGCGGGCTTGAGCGTGGAGTTCCTGCCAGCGCTGCAGAACCATTCTAAATTCGACATGGCATTGTTCGTTGACGAAGAAGAAGGGCAATTGCGCGGTAATTGGCAGTTCGCCACACGCTTGTTCGGACATGGGCGCGTCCAGTACCTGATCGGGGCCTGGACGACCCTGTTGGAACAGATCGTCGCTGATCAGGATATTCAATTGGGAGCTATCAGCATGCCAGTCGACAACGTGGCGACATCCGCCACGCCTGCCAACGTCCCGGGGCCCAAGGCCGACAAACTGGGCAAGTTCCTCAAGCGATCGGCGACACCGGCCGCGCGGCCGCGTCCGGCGCTGGTGCGTGAATCCCTGGTGGCAGCGCCACAGCGGTTCCCATTGATGCTGGAGCCCGGCGACCCGCACCTCGACGTTATCGAGTGGATCCGGCAAAACCGGCCATTGATCGAGCAGAAGCTGGCCGAACACGCTGGCATCCTCTTCCGTGGTTTCGAGCTGGACGGCATCCAGGGTTTCGAAGCGTTCGCCGAAGCGATTCAACCGGGGTTGTACGGCCAGTACGGCGATTTGCCGAAAAAGGAAGGCGGCAAGAACACCTACCGTTCCACGCCATACCCGGAACGCAAGATGATCCTGTTCCACAACGAGAGCTCCCACCAGGATCGCTGGCCGCGCAAGCAGATGTTCTATTGCGAGCAAGCGGCGCCCGTGGGCGGCGCGACCCCGGTGGTGGACTGCCGCCTGATGTACGAAAAACTGCCGGCGGACCTGCGCGAAAAATTCGAGGACAAGGGGCTGCTCTACGTACGCACCTTCACCGACAAACTCGACGTGTCGTGGCAGCACTTCTTCAAGACCGAGGATCGCCGCGAAGTGGAGGCCCGTTGCCGGGCCGGCGGCATCCAGTGGCGTTGGCTCGATAACGATGAATTGCAAACCCGTACGCCAGGGCCGGCAATCATCACGCACCCGATCACCGGGGAAAAATCTTTCTTCAACCAAGTGCAGTTGCATCACATCCATTGGCTGGAGCCGGACGTGCGCCAGGACCTGTTGTCGATGTACGGCCTGGACCGCATGCCCCGGCATGTCTACTACGGCGACGGCACACCGATCGAAGACGAGGTGATGGCGCGTATCGGTGAGTTGTACGAAGCGTGCGCGGTGCGTTTCGACTGGCGCAAAGGCGATGTGATCCTGCTGGACAACATGCTGGTGGCCCATGCCCGCGACCCGTTCGAAGGGCCACGCAAGATCGTGGTCGCCATGGGTGATATGTACGACCACGCCAGCCTGCAACGGCCCGCGACCGTCGGGCAATCCGCCCGGGGCGTATTCAGTACCGAGGAAACCGGAGCATGAACGAGGTGATGATGGACGTGCAGGACGCGGGTTTCGCCCTGGCGCCCGAGCAGCAACGGGTCCTTGAGCAATTGTCGGGCACGGTGACCACTGGCGAGGCCTTGCGTTGGGTAAGCGTGGCTATCGACGGCGACCTTGACCCGCAGCGATTGCAGGGCGCTTTCGACAGGCTGGCGACGCAGCAGCCGATGCTGCTGGCGCGGTTGGTCAAGGTCGCAGGTTTCCACGGCTTGCGTCAGGTTGCCCAGGCCGGGCGCTTCCCGCTGACGATAAACGCAAGCGAACAGCCCGTTGCAGAGGTCCAGGCACAGGTCAACGAAACCCTCGGCCGGGCGTTCGTGGTCGGCGAATCGGCTGGCGTCCAGGCGGTGCTTTATCGTTTGGCGCCACGGCAATGGCAACTGCTGCTGGGCATCGCCCGCTACAGTGCCGATGCGCCATCGATGAACCTGCTGCTTGGACAGGTAGGGCAAGCGTATGCGGGCCAGTGCTCGGAAGACGAAGCGCCGGGAGAGTTCGCCCAGTACCTGGAATGGCGCAGCGAAGTGGTCCTGGATGAAGATGCCGCCACCGCGCGAGCCTATTGGCAGCAACATCTGCAAGGTTTGCAGGCGCAGATCGACACGCCATGGCTGGCGGCACGCCGCGCCGGCAGCGGGACCGCCAGTGCCCGTGTTTCATTGGAGCTGGAACCGGTCCGGCGCGATGCTTTGCAGCGCTTGGCCGATGAGCTCGGGCAACCGTTGGAGACGTTATTACAGGGCGCATGGTGGGTGCTGCTGGGACGCCTGAGCGGTTCCGATCAGGCACTGGTGGGCGTGCGTCACGACAGCCGCAGCGATTATGACTACTTCGCCAGCGCCATTGGCGTGTTCGAGAAGACCCTGCCGCTTTGCGTGCCGTTGCCCCCCAACGCGCCGTTCAGTGAGTGGCTGATGCAGTTGGCGGCGGGCCTTGAGGCGCATCGCACCTGGCAGGAGTATTGGGTGCCCGAACTGGCACCTTACGCGGCGTATCCGGCCTATGGTTTCGCGATCGGTCGAGCAAGTTTCGTCTACAGCGACGCCGGTTTGAAGTGGAAGGAGTCTTTGCCTGTCCGGACCGATCCGCTTGAGCTACTGCTGCAGGTTCGATTGGAGGATGCCCAGCAGCTTGCCGCGATCGACCTGCAATACGCCGACGCTCGTTATTCGAAAGCCACCGCCAGCACCGTGTTGGAACAATACGACGTGCTGCTGGCCTCTATCCTGGCGGATGCGCAAACGCCGCTGGCGCAGCTCAACCTGCTGGGCCACAGCGAGGAACAGCGCTTGCGCGCGATCAACCCGCCGATGCAAGTATTGGACGATAACCGCTATCTGCCGCAACGCATCGCGGACCTGGCGCTACGGACGCCGGAGGCCATCGCGCTGACCGACGCCCACCAGTCCTTGAGCTACGGCCAGTTGAATGAGCAGGTCGAACGCGTGGCCCTCGGCCTCCAAGAGCAAGGCCTGGGTAAGGGCTCGATCGTCGCCCTGGCCTTGCCGCGCTCGGCGGATCTGGTGATCGCGATGCTGGCGGCATGGCGCATCGGTGCGGCCTATCTGCCGCTGGATATCCAATGGCCCCAGGCCCGTCAGGCGTTGATGTTGGAGCAGGCGGGCGCCGCAGTGGTGGTCACCGATGCGGCGCACCTGCCGGCGTGGCAGGCCCCGCCATGTAACGTGCTGACGTTGGCCGGGCTGAGTCCGTCGAGCGAGCCCTTGCCGGCGCGGGCGACCAAGGGCAACGACATCGCCTATGTGTTGTTTACGTCCGGCTCCACCGGTGTGCCCAAAGGCGTGGTGATCGAGCATCGGCAATTGCTCAACTACACCGCCCAGGCCAGCCAGGCGTTGGCGCTGGATCAGTGCACACATGTCGCCTTCAGCTCCACCGTGGCGGCGGACCTGGGCAACACGGCGCTGTTTGGCGCGCTGTTCAATGGCGCGACGCTGCACGTTGCCAGTGACGAGCAGATGCAGGACGGCGCGTTGTTTGCCACGTTCATGCGGCGGCAACAGATCGATTGCCTGAAAATCGTGCCATCGCACCTCGCGGCATTGCTCGACAGCGAGCAGGCGACATTGCCGCGTACCCTGGTGCTCGGCGGTGAGCCGATTGCGCCGACATTGATCGAGCGCATCGCTCGGTTGCGTAGCGATTGCCGGGTGTTCAACCACTACGGGCCGACGGAAGCCACGGTCGGGGTGATGATCCATCCGGTGTCGCTGGAGGGTGCCGCTGAGGATTGTTCGGCGCTGACCCAGGTGCTGGGCAACAATCAGGTTTATATCCTGGATGCTGATTTACGCCTGGCACCGGTGGGCGTGCCGGGTGAGTTGTACTTGGGCGGGGCGCAACTGTGCCGGGGTTATTTGAACGCCGGGGCCGATGGACAGACGTTCATCCAGAGCCCGTTCGATCCGGCGCAGCGCCTCTACCGCACGGGTGACCTGGCGCGTTATCGCCCGGACGGCGGCATTCAACTGCAGGGGCGGCGCGATCAGCAGGTCAAGGTGCGGGGCTTCCGTATCGAACTGGCGGAAATCGAAGCCCAGCTGCTGCGCCTGCCACAAGTAACCGAGGCGCTGGTGGTGCCAGCCACCTCGGCCGAGCAAGGTTTGCTGGCATTTATCGTGGCAGCGCAAGGCTTGCCTACGGACGTGCTGGACACCGTGCGCGCCGAGCTGAGCGCACGCTTGCCCGGCGTGATGGTGCCGCAGCATTGGCACCTGATCGAACGCTTTCCACGGCTGGCCAACGGTAAGATCGATCGCCAGGCGTTGCAGCATTTGGCCGTCGCGACGAGCGATGAAGAGGGCGTCGCACCCCGTGATGGACTCGAACAATTGCTCGCTGCGCGCATGGCCCAATTGCTTGGGCTCGAACGGTTGGGCATCGATCGCGACTTCTTCGCGGCCGGCGGTCACTCGCTGCTGGTGATCAAGTTGGTGGCCGGCATTCGCAAGCTGTTGCAGTGCGACATCCATCCGGGACTGGTCTTCGATCATCCGACCGTGGCGTCGCTGGCGACGGCCTTGCGGGCGGAGGAGAACAGCCCGGGACAACTGGAGAAAATCGCCCAGGCCCGCCTGCGCTTGGAGGCGATGAGTCCCGAAGAAAAGGCTCGACTGACCGAACAGGCTCGGCAACAGCAGGCGGCCAAAGCGGCGCAGGGTCGTTGATCTGAGAGAAACGCAGTGCAGAGGGTCCCTGGCGGCGTTCCCACGCGAAAGCCTGGGAACGATGCTCAACCAACAAAAGGCCGACGCCAGCACGCGTCGGCCTTTTTTGTAACTTTCGTGCAAATGATAAATAAACTCATTCCGGTTTTTCCCAGGTGCTTCGTCTTACTAAGGAATGCGGGCGAATCGGCTCGGGCAAGGCAGCCCAGGCGCCGGTTGTGTCCAGAAAACATGTCGCTGTCGTACAGCCGGATGACCGTGCCCGGGGAGGGGTCGGTCAGCAGGTAATCCGCGCTGGCGAACGGCAGGCCCTTCGGCCCCATGGACTTTTCACTTCTATCAATAAGAGAGCACGATGTCGGCAATTCATGAGTTGAAACCGCTGTTCAAGGCACTTGTCATGTCCCGCGGCCTGCGTTCGCGGCGGGTGTTGACGGGCTTGGGTCTGGTCTGTGTGTTGCCGTTGAGCACCCAGGTGATGGCCGAAGACGTCAGTGTCAACATCCCAGCGCAACCGCTGCCGCAGGCGCTGCAAGCGTTCGGCCAGCAAACCAACCAACAAATGATCTACAACGTCGACGAGTTGGCCGGCCTGAAAAGCAACCGCGTCAGCGGCAAGATGAGCCCGCAGGCGGCCATCACCGAATTGCTCAAGGGCACCGGCGTGCGCTACAGCCTCGAGGGCAACACCCTGATATTGGTGAAGGGCTCCCCCGCGGGCCTGGAACTGGGCGCAACGACCATCAACGCCGAACAGTTGGCTGCAACGACCGAAGGCAGCAACTCGTACACCAGCAACGCCGTAACGATCGGCAAGGGCACCCACACCCTCAAGGAAATTCCCCAGTCGATCACCGTGATGACGCGCAAGCAGATGGATGACCAGAACCTGGTCAACCTCAAGGACGCTGTCAACCAGACCACCGGCATCGTTGGCCTCCAGGGCGTGGGGCAGGGCATGATCCTGTCGTCGCGCGGTTTCCAGATCGACGATTGGCAGTACGACGGTGTGCCGATCCCGCGTAATACCTACTCGCTGGGCAACTGGGCGACCCAAGACCTGATTTTCTACGACCGCCTGGAGATCCTTCGTGGTGCGTCCGGCTTGCTGCAAGGCACCGGCAGCCCCGGCGGCGCTGTCAACCTGGTGCGCAAGCGTGGCCAGAACACACCGACCGTGACCCTGAGGGGCAAGGCCGGTTCCTGGGACCACTACGGCTTGCAGCTGGACGCTGGCGGTCCGCTGAACGACGCTGGCAACATCCGCGGCCGTATCGTTGCCGACGAAGACCAGAGCAACTCATTCATCGACCACGCGTGGACCAAAACCCACTCGCTGTACGGCTCGTTGGACATCGACTTGAGCGAAGACACCACCTTGGGCTTGGCGGTCAGCCAATCCAATGGCGAATCGCGCGGCAACATCCGTGGTTTGCCGCGCTACGCCGATGGCTCGATGCCGGACGTGTCGCGCTCCACCTACACCGGCGCGCGCTGGAACCGGTCGGAAATCGATGTCACCACCTACTATGCCGATCTGGAGCATCGCTTCAATGAGGATTGGGCGTTCAAGGTGGGGGGCGTGTACATGACTGAGGACAACCAGGCGAAGAACCAGCGCGTCCAAAGAGTCGGTGGTCTCTTGCCCGATGGCAGTGGCGTGCAATATGCCGACTTCCTGACCGACTTCCAGTCTACCAAGGCCGGTCTCGACATGAACCTGACCGGCAAGTTCGAAGCCTTGTCGATGGAACAGGAGGTCATGCTGGGTGGCAACTTCTCCCAATTGGAGACGGATGATAAATATGCCCGTACCTTCAACAGCACCAGCGACTCGATCTTCGACCTTGACAATGACCGCCCGGACATCAGCTACGACAGTTTGATCGCTGCGGGTGGCATGGGCGTCCTCACCAAGTACGACGTGCGCCAGAAAGGCATATACGGCACCTGGCGCGTCAAGCCGGTGGATGACCTGACACTGATCCTGGGTTCCCGGGTCAGCTGGTACGACTTCAGCTACAAGTCGAAAAATGAACTCGCAGCCGGAATTACACGCAACACGCCAAGCTACTCAACCGAAACCGGCGTGGTCACGCCCTATGCCGGTGTCGTCTATGACCTGAGCCGTGAGTGGGCGGTTTACGCCAGCTATACCGACGTGTTCCAACCGCAGACCAACGTCGATCCCAGTGGTTCGGTACTCAAGCCCATTGTTGGCAAAAACTACGAAGTCGGCCTCAAGGGCGAGTTGATGGATGGACGGGTCAATACCTCCTTGGCTGTGTTCCGCTACGACCACGAAAACCGCGCCGTCAACATCCCTAGCTGCACTGGGGTGAACTGCTCTTCTGCCTCCGGGAAAGTGCGCAGCCAAGGCATCGAGGCCGAAATCAGCGGTGAAGTGGTAGACAACTTGCAGTTGTTCGCGGGCTACACCTATAACACGACGAAGTACCTGGAAGACACGGACGGTATCGACAGTAAGGAAGGCAAGGTTTTTAGCACCTGGACGCCAAAACACATGTTGCGCGTGTGGGGCAACTACCAGTTCACCGGCGATTGGAGCCGTGTCAGCACCGGCCTGGGCTTCACCACCCAAAGCCACACGCTGGTTTACGACTATGACCGTGAAATCCCGGGCTACACCGTATGGAACGCCCGTGTCGGCTACAAGTTGACGTCTGAGATCGATCTGGCGGTCAATGCCAACAACCTGTTCGACAAGACCTACATAACGCCGGCTTACAACCAACTCAATGGCAACAACAACTTTGGCGATCCGCGTAATTTGATGTTCACAGTGAAGTACACGCCGCAGTTCTGATTGCCTGCAAAGAAAAAAAACCGACCCACTTACGCGGGTCGGTTTTTTTATGGGATTAATTTCGCTGAAAACGCAAACCCCCGTGGCGAGGGAGCTTGCTCCCGCTGGGCCGCGAAGCGACCCCAGAGTTCCTGAACTGAAAAGCGGCGTCTGCTGCGCAGCCGAGCGGGAGCAAGCTCCCTCGCCACAGGAACCTGTGTCCTACAAAAAATGTGGCGAGCCGGACATTTCTGACGAGTCGTGTCGGTTGGTGGTTCGGAAGCGATGGGGATAGGCTTTGTCCGTCGCTGCAAAATCAGCGACCGGGTTTGGTCACCTGTTCGAAGTCAGGCGCACATGCGCAACTCAGCATCTCGGCGCTTTTGCCGTTATGCTTTGCGGCGGGCTGTGCGCGGGGCACTCTCGAGTGCGCCGGGTGCCTGACTTCCCGGTTGACCAACCTGCGTATAGCCCACCACCCTCGTTTGGTCACGAGGTGGTTAAGCTCACTATCAAGTCAGGAGTTTCAAGATGGTCAAGAACACCCCCAACCCTCCAAAAAAAGCCAAAGATCTCTCCGCCTACACCAGCCTCGACTCAGCAGAGCGTCGCGAAGCGGCCGATCGAGCACTAGACATCCACTTATCGCCCAACAAGCCAGCCAAGCCCGACACCCAGGACGGCCAGATCTTTACCGTGGTCAAAGGGCTCAACACCGAATCCATACTGACCACCCTCAGCGAGACCCTGGCTTGCGCTAATGCCATGGCCAACGACCTGGCCTTCGACCTGGAAGGCTCGCGGCGGCATGTGGCGTTGGGGCTCCAGCAATTGATCGAGCTAGGAACGCTACTGGCCAATCGGGCACTGGATGACATCGAGCTGCCCCAGCCTCCACGCTAGCCGCAGCACCGCAGCCCCCCGTGGCGAGGGAGCTTGCTCCCGCTGGGCCGCGAAGCGACCCCAGAGTTCCTGAACTGAAAAGCGGCGTCTGCTGCGCAGCCGAGCGGGAGCAAGCTCCCTCGCCACAGGTTCATTTTTTGCTCAAGAAAGCTTCTCTACCGTACTGGCCAGAAAAACCTCGACCAGCTCCCCAAGCAACCCCTCATCAAAAATCATGCTGCGATGACCCAGCGGAGAATGCACCGAACACCGCAACGCCCCCGTCAAGCTATGCTCTCGAACCAGTGCCTCGCAAAAAGCCAGCTCTTGCGGGGTTTTCTCCGCCTGTGTCCACCAGCAGCTCGGTCGAACCCTCACAGGCTTGAAAGTGAATCCCTCAAACGCCTCCAGCAACCGATCATGCACCGAGAACGCTTGGGCATTCATGACCTCTTCCTTGACGCTCTGCACGATCGAAAGCAAGTCGCCTCGCTCAGGCTCGATCTGTCCGGCTGCCCACTCATGGAACGCCTTGACCGAACTGTCCGGTCGCTCCCGTCGATAAGCCGCCGTGCGCTCCGTCAGCGAAGGGAACAGCAAGTCGAAGTATTCAATTGCTTCAAGTAGATCCTGGGAGGCCGCATCGTCTTTTTCATTACCCGCCAGATGCCGATGGCGCGGTAGCCCTGAGGGATACAGGTGTTCTGGAATCGTGCTGTCCACCAACCCGAGGAAATCAACCGTGTGCCCCTGGCTTTCCAGCATCGCCGCGATGTCGAACGCGATCGCGCCGCCGAGGGACCAGCCCATCAAGTAATACGGACCTTCAGGTTGGGCCCTGACGATTTCCTTGCCGTAGTCGGCAATCATCTCCTGCCAGGCCTCGGGGCCTGCATGGGGTTCGCTGAAGCCGCGGTGCATGATGCCGACAGTGCGCGCCCGGTTTTGCAGTCTGCGCGCCAGCGGTTGGTAGCAGAACACGATGCCGCCGCTGGGGTGCAGGCAAAACAGCTGCGGTGCGCTGGCGGGCGCGTTATTCAGGGCAACGAGGCATTGCGTCTGTTCACGGTGTTTCTGTGAGATGAACAGGGCCAACTCGGCGATGGTCGGGTTGGCCAGCAACTCTTGCAGACGCACGGTGATGTTCAGGTTCGCCTTGAGCTTGGCGATCAGCTCGATCGCCAGGATCGAATGCCCGCCCAGTTCAAAGAAACTGTCGCTGATACCCACGCGCTCGGCTTTGAGGGACTGCCGCCAGAGTTGCGCCAACGCCTGCTCCAACGGCGTGCGGGGCGCCACGTGGTTCGAATGCCGAAGCGTGAGGTCGGGTTCGGGCAAGGCCTTGCGGTCGAGCTTGCCGTTGGCGTTGAGCGGCAGGTGATCGATGAACAACAGATGGCTGGGCACCATGTAATCCGGCAGATGCGCCTTGAGCGCGATCAGCAGGTTATCCCGCAGTTCGACCGTGGCCGGTTGTGTCGGGATGACGTAAGCGATCATTTGCAGGCCTCCCGGGCCGTCGTGGGTCAGCACCACGCCCTCGCGCACGCCCGGCAGTACTTGCAGGCGCGCCTGGATCTCGCCCAGTTCAATGCGGAAGCCGCGGATCTTGACCTGGTGATCCAGGCGCCCGATGTATTCAATGCTGCCGTCGCTGAGGTAGCGGGCCAGGTCCCCGGTGCGGTACAGGCGTCCACCTGGCGATGGGTCGAACGGGTCGGGAATGAAACGGCTGGCGGTGAGGTCGGCACGCTGGTGATAACCACGGGCCAGGCCGGCGCGACCAATATACAGCTCACCGCTGCACCCCTTGGGCACCGGGTTCAGGTGCGCATCGAGCAGATACCAGGACAGGTCGACGATGGGCTCGCCGATGGGGCTCGCGGCCTCGCCGTGCAAGTCCGCCATCGACAGTGGTCGCCAGGTGACATGAACGGTGGTTTCGGTGATGCCATACATGTTGATCAATTGTGGCGCCTGATCGCCGAAACGTTCGAACCAAGGACGCAGACTGTGCACATCAACTGCTTCGCCGCCGAAAATCACCTGCCGCAACCGGTGGCTGAGGGGCTGTCCAGGCTCAGATGCAACTCGCAGCAACGACTTGAACGCCGAAGGCGTCTGGTTGAGCACCGTGACCTTTTCCTGGCAGAGCAGGGCGTAGAAATCCTCGGGCGACCGGCTCACGGCGTGGGACACGATGATCAGCCGCCCCCCGTGCAGCAGCGCGCCGAAAATCTCCCACACGGAAAAATCGAAGGCATAGGAATGAAACAGGCACCATACGTCCCGGTGGTCGAAACCGAACCACTGTTCAGTGGCCTGGAACAGGCGGTTGACGTTGTGGTGCGCGAGCAGCGCGCCTTTGGGCTTGCCGGTCGAACCGGAGGTGTAGATCACGTACGCCAGGTTGTCCGGATCCATTGGCACATCGGGATTGTGCTCAGGCCAGGCGTTGTCGGCATCGCTCGTATCCAACAGCAGGCAGTCGATGTCGGCCGGCAACGCCAGCGATTCAAGCAGATGGGCCTGAGTCAGGATCTGCCTGACGCCGCTGTCCTGGATCATGTAGGTCAGTCGGTCGGCCGGGTAGGCCGGGTCCAGCGGCACGTAGGCGCCACCGGCCTTGAGAATCGCCAGCAGGCCGATGATCATTTGCGGTGTCCGCTCGACGGCGATGCCCACCAGCACATCGGGGCCGACGCCTTGCTCGATCAATCGATGGGCCAATCGGTTAGCGTGGCGGTTAAGCTCGGCATAGCTCATGTGCTGCCCGTCGAACGTTAGCGCTATCGCCTCACCTGTGTTGGCGGCATGGGTTTCGATCATGCGATGCAGGCATTCTTCGCTATGCAGCCGGGTGGGTTGGCGGTTCCAGTCGTCCAGGGTCAGCCGCCGTTCTTCGGCGCTCAATAATTGCAATTCGCCGAGGGCGCGTTCGGGCGTCTCGATCAGCCCCCGCAACAGGTTCTGCCAATGCTCGGCCATGCGCTCGATGGTGTCCGCGCGGTACAGGTCACGGCTGTACTCGAACGTCGCGAGTATCTGCTGCTGTGAATAGTCGACATCCAGTGACACATCGAACTTGGCCTGGCCTTCACCGGTGTCGAGGAACTCCAGCGTCAGTAGATCCAGGCTTGGCAGCGATGCCGTCTGTGACCCGGTGCGCCAGTTGAACAGGACCTTGAACAACGGGTTGGCGCCCAATTGATCCTGGATCAGTTCGAGCGGGTAATCGGCATGCTCCAGCGCGGCGAGGGATTGGCCGCGCAGCGCTCGTAGGTAATCCAATGCGCTGCGGCTCGAGTCGATCCGCGCCCGGTACACCTGGCTGCTGACGAAAAATCCCACCAACGCCTGGCTTTCATGGCTGTTGCGATTGGCGTTGGGGACACCGACGGCAAAATCGTCCTGGCGGCTGTAGCGGGCCAGCAGCAATTGCCACGCACCCAGCGCCACCACGAACGGCGTGAGCCCCTGGCGTTGGCAAAAAGCGTCCAGCGCTCGCGCCAACGACGGCGCCAGCGATACGTGCACGCGACCGGCCCCGTGTTGTTGGCTTGTGTTGCGTGGAAAGTCCTGGGGCAACTCCAGGGTGGCCAAGTCGCGGCCCAGGTACTCGCTCCAGTATTCGCCACTGCGCAGGCGGGCAGCGCTTTGCAGATAGTCGCCGCGCTGGTGGATCGCGTAATCGGCGTATTGCATCGGTAACGGTGGCAGCGCAGACGAATCACCCAGCACCGCCCGGCGGTACGCCTGGGTCATGTCCTGCATGAGGATGGTATTGGACCACGCATCGGAAACGATGTGATGCATGTTGAGCAGCAGCACATGTTCGGCACGGCTCAATCTCAGCAACGTGGCCCGTATCAGCGGCGCCTGGGTGAGATCGAACGGTTGCCGGGCGTGTTGCTCGATGCGCTGCGAAAGTGCCGGCTGGCCGAGCCCGGCAAGGTCTTCGCGATGCAGGGTCAGGCAGGCGCTGCGCTCGATTACCTGAGTGGCGGCGCCGTCGATTTCAATGAACGCGGTGCGCAGGATGTCGTGTCGGTCAATGACGCGGTTCAGGGCGTCTTCCAAGGCATCGGCGTTCAGTTCGCCGCTCAGGCGCAAGGCCCGTGGCAGGTTGTAGGCCGAACGGGTCGGGTCCCGCTGCTGCTCCAGCCACAAGCGTTGCTGGGCGAAAGACAGGGGCGCGCGATCCAGCCTGCCGCGGCTGGCCAGGGCGTGCCTGTCATCGGCGACCTCATCGAGCAACAGCGCCAACAGATCATCATCTAGCAGTTCGTTCATGGTGTTCTCGCGGTAAAACAGCATTGGCGTCGGGCAGGCTCAGGCAAAGGCTGCCGGGACCTTCTCACTCACCACCCGGCCGGCCTGCATTCGCACCAGTTGATCGGCGATGTCGAAGTAACGATCGTCGTGGGAAATGACGATGATGGTTTTGCCCAGGGCCTTCAGCTCCGGCAGCAGTTCGGTGTAGAACACGCGCCGGAACACCGGGTCCTGGTCGGCGGCCCATTCGTCGAAGACCAGCACGGGACGTTCTTCCAGCCAGGCATTGAGCAGGGCCAGGCGCTTGCGCTGCCCGGTGGAAAGATCGGTGGTGCTGAAAGCGCCGTCGCGAATGCTGACTTTATGGGCGATCTCCAGGCGATCCAGGTAGCGGTTGGCATCCCCGGGTACGTTTTGATCGCCCTGCACCAGTTCATCGAACAAGTAATAGTCGGCGAAGATGGTGGTGAAAAGCTGGCGATAATCGTCACGTCGCGCCGCCGATACCGGCTCGCCATCCAGGAGAATTTCGCCGCCCTGGGGCGCATAAAGGCCCAGCAGCAATTTGATCAGCGTGGTCTTGCCGCCGCCGTTCTCACCGACGATAAACACAATGTCGCCCTGGGCGATGGTCAGGTTGACCGGTCCAAGGGCGAAGGGCTGGGTGCCGTCGACCGCGGGGAAGGCATAATGCACGTCACGCAATTCGAGCCGCTGAATTGTCGGCTTGGGGGCGCTTTTGTCGTTGAGCAGCAGGTGCGGTTCCGGCGAGGAAAACTGCTCGGCCAATTCCGCAATGCGCTTGAAGGCGATGTTGGCGCGGCTGATCACCGGCAACGTCATCACCAGGTATTCCAACGGCCCCTTCATGTACAGCAACACCAGCACGAAACCGCTGAGCACCGCTTTGTCGGTGCCCAGCCACAGCGATTGCAGCGCCAGGACCAAGCCGATGACCACGAAAAAAAGCATCGAGCCGAAGGTCTTGGCGACCACGAAGGTATTGACCGCGCGGATGTTGGTGTCGCAGATCTGCTCGGCGGTGGCTTCGATGCGCTGGCTGAACATGCGCTGGCGGCGCGGGCGATGGATGCGCAGTTCCTTGGCGCCCGCGGCGATGGCGCTGTAATGCTTTTGCAGGGCGTCTTCGGCCTCGCGGGCGGCTTCGAAACCACGAATGCCACGAGCGCGCGCCACGTACTGGATGACCGTGCCGATTACCAGCGCCACCAACAGCAGCGCAAACATCGGCAACGACAGGTAGGCCAGGTAGCCCAGGCAACCGAGGGTGACGGTAAAGGCAATCGCCAGCGGTGCGAAGGAAAACGCGAAGTTGCTGACCATGTTGACGTCGTGGGTCAGGATCGGGATCAGCCGATGACTGCGGAACCGCTCGATCTGCTCGATGGGCGCCAGCAGGACTTTCTGGCCGAGAGATTTGCGCAGGCTGGCGATGATGTTCTGGCCGACGTGGTTGGTGCCGATGTCCGACAGGATCGAGGTCAGCAGCGCTGCCACGCACAGGCCGGCGAAGGTCGCCAACACTTGGGGGGTGGGCCCCGTATCGGCGTTCAAGGCCCCGTTGATGGTTGCCAGCAGGGCCGTGATGCTCAAGCCACCCAGCATGCCCAGGAGAATGGAGCCTGCGACAATCAGCCGGAAGGGTTTGAGCAGAATGAACAGCTCAGCGATCACCCCGCGTTTTGGTTGGCTCATGAGGTTTCCCTGCTAGATGAAAAAAAGGCAAAGGCCATCGCGGGCTTTCACCGCAAGGGCTGGAGGACAGCGGCACGCCGGTTGGGGCGCGCCCACCTATGGAACGATTGGAGGGGAAGGGGATTTAACATGGAACCATCTAACCCACATCATTTGTGGCGAGGGGATTTATCCCCGCTGGGCTGCAAAGCAGCCCCAATGGAATCGCCGCGTTATCTCTGGCTGATCGGTGTTGCCTGCTTGGGGGCCGCTTCGCGACCCAGCGGGGATAAATCCCCTCGCCACAGAGCCACCATGTCCAAAGAGGTATTTGGGTGGACCTGTTGAGCTACATATCCCGGGCGACCCGAAACCCCAGCCAGTCACCGCGGGCATCGGAAAACACCGCATTGCGATTGCCCGAACGGGAAAAAACCGGCGCTTCGCCCCAGTCGTTGCCGCGGATGCGTCGCACCTTGCAGTTGCCCATCAGCGCGGCGCTGCCGTCGCTCGGCGCATCGGTGTAGTTTTCGTTGAAACAATCGGCGGTCCATTCGTAGACGTTACCGTGCATGTCGTACACGCCAAAGGCGTTGGGCGCGAAGCTGCCCGCCGGCGCTGTGAAGTTGAAGCCGTCGGCGGCGCCATAGGTATTGGCGTGCTGGGCGATGCTGTAGTCCTTGCCTTCGTCGAACGGGAAGGGGAATGGGCCGGTGCTGCCACCACGTGCGGCGTATTCGCGCAGGGATTCGCTGACGAGTCGGTACGGCTTACCGGTCTTCTTCGAAAGCCACGCCACGTAGGCAGTAGCCTCTTGGAGGTTCATGCACACCGCCGGGTGCCGGTCGGTGTATTGCTTGCGCGGGTCGCTGCCCTGGTAGTCCGGCACGCCGGCCTGGCACGCGCGGCCGGGGCGCTTGTCGCCGTCGGGCATCACGTAGCCGGTATCGCGCAGGTAGGCGAACCATTCACCCTTGAGCACCTGGAAACGGCTGATCGCAACGGGCCTGGCGAACGTCACCGGGTGCAGCGGGCCTTCGTCGGGCTCGCGGCCCACTTCGTCTTCCGGGGTGCCCATCTGGAAGGTGCCGGTGGGCAGCACGACCATTTCCGGGCAGTCCTTGCAGTCGCGAAACACCTGGCCCGGTTGCGAGGCCTGGGCATCGGAGGGCAGCAGGGCGGCGAGGGCCAACGCCGGGAGTGTCTTCAATAAAAAGCGGTTCATCGATTGCTCTCGATCAGTCATCAGAGTGTTTTGCCCAACAGCGCCAGGAAGCGATCAATCTCGGCTTCGGTGTTGAGCAGCCCCGGCGCGGTGCGGATCACCGGTCCGGCATCGCGGTGCACGGCATCGGCGACCACACGGTTTTGCATCAGGTAGGCGGCGATCTCGTCGCTCTTGCGATCCTTGACCCGGAAGAAGGTGAAGCCGGCGGACAGTTCTGGGCTCAGCGGCGTCACCAGCTCGATCTGCGGCAACGCGAGCAGGTGTTTTTTCAGGTAAGTGTTGAGCGCGCGGATACGCGCCTGCACCTCGGCCTTGCCCAGTTGCAGGTGCAGCTTGAACGCTTCGTCCGCCGCCCAGCGATGCTCGAAGGCGTGGTAGCCGCCCGGGGTCATGGTGGTGGAAAACGCCGTGGCTTCGGAGAAGGTCGGGATGATCGGCGTGACGTACCTGACCTCTTCGCTGCGGCTGCACACCACGCCGGTGCCCCGTGGGCCGAACATCCACTTGTGGGTGCCGGCGATGAAAAAGTCGCAATTCATCGCCGGGAAACTCAAATCCTCGACGCCGAAACCGTGCACGCCGTCCACCACGTACACGATGCGCTGTTCATCGCTGCGGCCCTGGTTGTGCTTGTCCACCAGGGCGCCGATCTTGCCGATGGGCAGCTTGACGCCGCTGCCTGAGTGCACCCAGGTCATGCCCAGCACGCGGGTTTCGGGACGGATGTTGCGGTCGATGGCCGTGAGGATTTGCGCCTCGCTGACGCCATGGGCGTTCTCGAACAGCTTGATCTTGCGCACCCGTGTTCCGTCCCGTTGCTTGCGCAGATCGAGAATGGTGTGGGTGGCGTAGTGTTCGTGGGCGGTGGTGAGGATTTCCTGGTCGGGCCGGACATGGACCCCGCCGTAAATCATCGCCAGGCCTTCGGTGGTGCTGCCGGTGAGGGCGATCTGCTTCGGGTTCGCTTGCAGGTAGCGACCGGCCCAGGTCCGCACGTTTTCTTCGCACGCTTCGGTGACGCCCAAGTCCCAGTCCATCAACAGCCCGGGGTTTTTATCCAGGGCGGCGCGGTGCCGCTCGATGGCCTCGCGCACCGGGCGCGGGTGGGTGGTGACCAGGAAATTGGAGAAGTGCAGGTAGTTCGGGTCCTGGTTGAACAGCGAGCGCAGCTGTGCCCATTTGTCCCGGGACAGCGGCGGCGGAGAGTCGGCCGCGGCACTCGAAGGCAGGTTTGCGGCCAATGGCAGGCCGGCGGCGACAATCCCGGCGTGCTTGAGGAAGGCGCGGCGCTCGATCATGGCTGAGCGGCCTTCTGCGCCGAGGCGATGGCAGGGCGGGCGGCCTTCTGCACCTGATCCCAGACCCGCAGGAAATTGCCGCCCCACAGCTTGGCGATGTCGGCTTCGGAGTAACCGCGGGTCAGCAGTTCGGCGGTGACGTTGCGGATGTCGCTGACGTTCTGCCAGCCTTTCACGCCGCCACCTTCGTTGAAGTCCGAACTGATGCCGACGTGGTCGATGCCGATCTTGCGCACGGCATAGTCGATGGCATCGCCCAGGTCCTTGAGGCTGGCCTTGGGTTCCTCGTCGAGAATGCCGTAGAGCTGGCCGGCGTATTCGCCGAACTTCTGTTCCGGCCATGCGGCGATGATCGGGTCGCCGGGCATCAAGGCCATCGCCAGGTTGGGCAGTGGCGGCAGGTCGAAGCGCTCGCGCAGGGCATTGAGTTTGTCCTGGGTTTTTTGCGTCAGCGGGCGCAGGTACTGGGAAAAACCAACGATCTGCACGACGCCGCCGCTGGCCTTGATCAGCTGCATTTCCTTGTCGCTGAGGTTACGCGGGATGTCCACCATCGCCCGTGGCGCGGAGTGGGACGCCACCAGCGGCGTGCGGCTCAGTTGCGCGACTTGCTCCAAAGCCTGGGTCGACATCTGCGACACATCGATGATCACGCCCAGGTCGTTCAGTCGTGTCACTGCTTGCTTGCCGATGTCCGATAGGCCGCCGAGGGCGTCGGGCGAGTCGTTGAAGAACGGCAGCGGGCGCGAGGAGTCGGCCCAGTCGTTGTTGCCGATGTAGCTGAAGCCGAACATACGCATGCCCCGCGCCGTCCACAGGTCCAGCAGGTTCAGATCGTGGCCCAGGGGATACGCGTTGAGCATGCTGATGAAAATCGCAAACTTGCCTTCGCCATGCAGGCGCCGGAAATCGTCCGGGGTGTAGGCGATGGCGACCTGGTTGGGAAAGTCCCGGACCATGCCGGTGATGATCTTGTAGCGCACCTCTTGCTGGTTGCGCGCTTCCTCGACGAACCCGGCGGTGGGCTTGTGTGGCGCGTTGGGCCCGTTCCACAGTTCGGGCCAGCCGAAGATCGTCAGCGCGGCGCCGGAGAGGCGGCCGCGATTGGCTTTCACCAGGTCGAACTGGCCCTCGCCGTCCTTGTCCGCTTCGTTGCCGGCGGTGCCGAAATCCAGCGGCACGGTGATGTGGCTGTCGAAGGACAGCAGGCGTTCGTGCAGCTCGCGCGCTTCTTTCATCACCTTGACCGAGTAGCCGGGGTTGTCCC
Source organism: Pseudomonas sp. E102 (assembly GCF_052660185.1). Classification (NCBI taxonomy): domain Bacteria; kingdom Pseudomonadati; phylum Pseudomonadota; class Gammaproteobacteria; order Pseudomonadales; family Pseudomonadaceae; genus Pseudomonas; species Pseudomonas sp. E102. Next base: position 3,068,067 of record NZ_CP084025.1, on the reverse strand, counting down.
GCCACCAATGGTCCCAGGCCGCGACGCCAGCCCCGACGACCAGCGCCAGGGCCAGGGGCACGCCGGTGAAAAGAGCCTTTTTCGAACGTGGTGTTGTCATTGCCGATCTCAGTCTGGTTCGCCTTGGAAGGACAGGCGCGGGGGCCTTTGCTATCTGGGGGGAACGAGTGATCGGGCAGGAAATTTAGATGTTCTCAGCGCCGCCATCGCGAGCAAGCTCGCTCGCACATTTGGAATGCGATCCCTGTGGGAGCGAGCTTGCTCGCGATGAGGCCCTTACAGCCTCTATAAATTTGTCAGGCCGCCCATCGTTCTAGCTTGGATAAAGCCCACCAGGGCGAATACAGGTAAGGCAATGACGATTTCTCGACGATGGTTCATGGCAGGCCTGGCGCTGACCGGTGCCGCCGTGCCTGCGGTGTATTACGGGCATCGCGAACTGACCCGGCCGGACCCGACCATCACACCCGGCGAAGCTTCCTTCGATGTGGCGGACGTCGCCGGACAGCGGCGGGCGAACACGTTGCGGGGAATCTGGACGATCCGTTTCAGCGGGCGCGATGCCGGCCTCGACGGCTTGCCGGGCGACAATCTGGAGATGTTTCTCGACATCGCCCACAAGGGCCGTGGCCTGGTGGGTTACCTCGACACCGCCGAACGGCTGCGCGGTGGAGATGAGCCGCGTTATCGGGTGCTGGGCGACCTGGCCGGCAGCGACCCGAAGCAATTGAGCTGGCGATTGATCGGTGCCGGGCATGGCACGCCAGACTACGAATTCATCATGACCCTGGACGAAGTCTGGGCCGGTTTCGGCAACGCCGGCACGGCCACCCTCAGCGGCCGGGTGTTGCGGTTGGATCGCCCGTTGGCGTTGCCGGAGCTCGACAATCAGTTCGTCGCCGTCAAACAGCGGTTCCCCGAAGCCCGGGAACGTACGCCGCTGAGCCTGAAGTTGCTGGACTGGCTGGTGTCGCCCGAGCACCGGCTGTTCCATCAACTCTGGCATGCCACGCGAGACAAATGGCACACCCTCGACGAAGACAAGCGCGACGCCCTGCGTGGCATCGGCTGGCAACCCGGGCCGCGGGACAACGAACGTGATGCTCGCGGGCCGCGCAAAGATCGCAACGGCTCGGGCGTGGATTTCTTCTTCATGCACCGGCATATGCTCGGCACGGCGCGTTCTTTCCAGCCGTTGCCGTCATGGCCACGTTTTCCATTGCCGCAACCCGAGTTGGAGCGTGATCGCCTGGGCTTTGCCCGGTATTTCGACAACGTCGACGGGACGGCACTGCCACCAACGTGGCTCGCCCGTGGTGACGAGCAATACGCCCAATGGGTCAGCGACATCAAGACCGCCGAGACCTATCACAGCAATTTCCAGGTCTGGGAATCCCGTTACCGCGACCCGCGGTATTTATCCAAACTGACCCTGGGCCAGTTCGGTTCGGAAGTGGAATTGGGGCTGCATGACTGGCTGCATATGCGCTGGGCCTCGGTGCCGCGAGATCCGTCTAACGGCCATCCGGTGCCATTCGCCCGTGATCAGGCCGACTTCGCCCAGCGCTGGTTCGAACCGGAAAACGACTTTTTAGGCGATCCGTTTTCCTCCCATGTAAACCCGGTGTTCTGGGCCTTTCACGGCTGGATCGACGATCGCCTCGAAGACTGGTTTCGCGCCCACGAACGTTTTCATCCGGGAGAAGTGAGCCGGCTCGAAGTCAACGGCGTGCCCTGGTTCGCCCCGGGCCGCTGGGTCGAAATCGCCGACCCCTGGCTCGGCCCGGACACCCATGGCTGCAGCACCACGCCGGGGCTGCAGGTCGGGCGCTCGGTGGAGATGGATCCGGAAACCATGAAGTTGGCGTTGCGTATTACGTTTGGCAGTGATGACGACAAGCTGGCGCGACTGTTTCGCCGCGTACCGCAGAGGCCTTGGTATGCACGCAATCTCAAGGTCAAGGTGGTGTGAGCCCAGGCTCGAACCGACCGAACCTGGGGCCGTGTGCAATGACTGCTTATGTGGCGAGGGAGCTTGCTCCCTCGCCACGATGGTGCTCCTCTTCAGATTTGCTTCACCCGCCAACCCCCACCCAACGCCTTGTACAACGTCACGCTCGCCTGCACCCGCGCCAGTCGCAACTGCACGTTCATGTCCTGGGCGGCGAAGAGGGTACGTTGGGTTTCCAGCACGGTGAGCATGTCTTCGGCGCCGGCCTAGTGACGCCCTGCGCCATTGCCTACAGCTACGCCAGAATCTGCCGGCTTGTGCGTCTCGGATCTCGTCGGTAGGTTGAGCTTTATCGCTGCTCATCGCATTGGCCTGTATTTCCATGCTGATCTATACTGAGCATGCATGAGCATGGTTTGTATTAAAAAATAGTTATAAAACAGTGGCTTGTGTGTTTTTTAGACGCAGGTGCTGTTTGAGGTGAGAAATGATTGTCGAGGAGCGTATCAAGAGATCAATCGCCTTGCGAAAGGACGACGTGTTTCTGCGCTCTGAATTTTCCAAGTTCGGCAGCTCCGCACAGGTATCCCGAGCATTGCGTCATCTTGTAGCTAGCGGTGTGTTGGTCAGACTTGGCGTTGGCGTCTTCGCAAAGGCTAAAACCAGTGTGCTCACCGGTAAGCCAATCCCGATACGTCCGCTTGAAGTTCTGGCTCCTCTGGCCCTGCAAAAACTTGGCGTTAAGATCACGGCGGGGCGCGCGTTGCGTGAATACAATGCCAGCGACAGTTTGCAGCTACCCGCCGGCATTGTTTTTGATACAGGCTCACGCCGTATCAACCGAAAGCTCGGCTTTGGTGGGCGCTACGTAATCTATGAAAACCATCACGCCTGAGCAGGTTGAGTTGATTGATGCGGTACTGGCTGAGGTCGACGTCGGTTTTCTGACCGCCAGCATCCTGGAAAAAGACATCCATGTAACCGATGCCTTGCAGCATCTGATTGGAATGCAGTTCCCGGGCATTCGATTAGTGTTTTGTGGCGGGACGAGCCTGTCCAAGGCCTATCGATTGATCGAGCGTATGTCAGAAGATGTCGACTTGAAGATCGTATGGGATGAGTCGAACACCTTCAGTGCTTCGGCTAAAAAGCGACACCTCAGCCAATTTAAGGCTGAGATCGCCCAAGTCCTCGCTAGGCTTGGTTTCGAAGAAACTGTGGATGCGCGTATTGCCCGGAATGAAAACCGATATTTCTCCAGTCGTTGGCAATATGCCCCCCAATACCCGCACGACGTGAGTTTGCGACCTTATCTGAGCCTCGAATTGACCGTACGAACTCCCGAGTTCGAAGTGACTCTGCGACCGCTGGAAAACTTGGTGGATAGACTTGCCGCAAGGCCTGGGTACATGGGGAGTATCCTCTGTGTCGCGGTCGAGGAAACGCTTGCAGAAAAAGTAATTTCATTCCTTCGGCGTTATGCCCAACACCAGGCCGGGGCTATGCTTCAGCCGTGGGACGAGGCATTGGTGCGTCATATCTACGATGTTTATTGCATCAGCCGTGACGATCCGGCAGTCAGCAAACGAGCCGCCAGCGGTTTCAAAACGCTGGTTGAATTCGACGCCGCTGAGTTTGGTCGACAGTTTCCTCCGTTCGCTGCCAATCCAGGAAACGTCATGCAGAGAGCCTTGGATCAAACAAGCTCGGACGCGGCGATTCGTGGCCAATATGACGCGAGGCTGATGCCGCTGATTTTTGGTTCCGTCCGCCCAAGTTTCGATGAAGCTTTTACAGTGTTTCGAGAGCACGCCGAGGCGTTAATTCGGACGCTTTGAGTTCCTGGTCAAAGTCGTTGGCCCGCTGCTTTGGATGTCATTTGGCTTCATCTTCATCCCCCGCCAACCCCCACCCAACGCCTTGTACAACGCCACGCTCGCCTGCACCCGCGCCAGTCGCAACTGCACGTTCATGTCCTGGGCGGCGAAGAGGGTACGTTGGGTTTCCAGTACCGTGAGTAAATCTTCAGCGCCGGCCTGGTAGCGGCGTTGGGCAATGTCGAAGGCGGTCTGGGCCTGGTGCAGTTCTTCGCTTTGCCATTGCCGTTGGCGGTCCAGGCCGTGGATGCCGTTCAGGGCTTTTTCGACGTCGGCGAAGCCGTTGATGATGGCGGCGCGGTAGGCCTCCAGCAGTTCTTCCTGGCGCGCGGTAGCCCGGGCTCGCTCAGCCTTCAGGCGACCATTGTTGAAGATTGGCGCGGCCAGCCCGGCGCCGAGGTTGTAGACGTTGTTGCGCAGCAACTGGTCGGCGATGTCGGCGCCGGTGGCCAGGCTCAGGCCGAGGGTGGCGGAGGGCAGCATGGCGGCGCGGGCGACAGTGATGTCGGCCTGGGCGGCGGCAAGGCGCGCTTCGGCGGCGGCGATGTCGGGGCGGCGCAGCAGCAGGTCGCTGGGCACGCCGGCATCGATGGCGGGCCAGCGAAATGCGTCGAATGGTTCATCGTCGAGTTGCAGCGATTGCACCGGTTCGCCCAACAATGCCGCGAGGGTGATCAACGCCTCGCGGGCCTGTTGCTGCACTTGCGGCAGGCGGCGTTCCTGGGCCGCCACCAGGCTCTTCTGTTGAGACAGTTCCAGGGCCGTGGCGCTGCCCGCGTCGTAGCGAGTCTGCACCAGGTCCAGCACATTGCGGGCGTTGCCCAGGTTCAATTTGGCGATGCGCTGTTGCTCGCGCAGGGACAACGCCTGGGTGTAGCTGTTGGCGACGCCGCTGAGCAGGGTCAGCTCCACGGTCGCGCGGTCGGATTGGCTGGCCGACAGCGTGCTCAGCGCACTGTCCCGGGCCGCCCGTTTACCGCCCCAGAAATCCAGCTCATAAGTGGCGCTGAGGTTGGCGTCGTAGTAATCGATGGTGCGGTTGTCCCGATCCACGTCTAGCTGGCTATAGCCCTGGCCCCGCAGCAATTCCTGGCGATTGCCGTTGAGCCCGGCGGTGATTTCCGGCAGCAACGGCGCGCCGGCGATCACCGCGCTGGCCTGGGCCTGGCGAACCCGAGCCATCGCGGCGGCCAGGTCGTGGCTGTCCCGACGCGCCTGTTCGATCAAGCGGTTCAATGACGGGCTGCCGAACTGCGTCCACCATTGTTGGTTATCCGCTCGGACACCGGGCGTATCGAGGCTCTGCCAGGCTGCGGGCGGTTGGATGCCGCTGTCCGGTGCCGACACCGGCGTGGCGCAGGCCACCAGCATCAGGCTGGCGGCCAGGAGAGTCAGGTGCGCTTTCATAAGGAGGGGTTCATTCACTGGTGAGGGCCGCGACCGGGTCGAGGCGGGCGGCCTTGCGGGCGGGCATGAAACCGAAGACGACGCCGGTGACCAGGGCGCAGCCGAAGGCGCCGAACACCGCCAGCCATTCGAAGGCCACGGCGATCTTGCCCAGCAGCAGGCCGCCGCCCACCAGCAGGGCCAGGCCGATACCGGCCAGCCCGCCGACCACCGAGAGCATCACCGCTTCGGTGAGAAACTGGCGCAGGATGTCCCGCTGGCGGGCGCCGGTGGCCATGCGGATGCCGATCTCCCGGGTCCGTTCGCGCACGGTCATGAGCATGATGTTCATCACGCCAATGCCACCCACCAACAGCGAAATCGCCGCAATGGCCCCAAGCATCAAAGACAGCGTGCCTTGGGTGCGAGCTTCGGCCTGGATCATCGCGGCGTTGTTGGTCAGCTCGAAATCCCGCTTGCCGTCGTGCAGGCGCGACAGGGTACGGGAGACCGCCTGCTCGGCCTCCTTGACCTTGCCCGCATCCCGGGCGGCGATCACCACGTATTCGGGATGACGGGTGCCGAACAGCCGAACGCTGGCGGCGGAATAAGGGATGGCGATGCGATTGTCGGCATCCGAATCCCCGGAGCTGGCGCCTTTTTCCGCGAGTACGCCGACCACCTGGAACGGCACGTTCTCGATCAGGATGTAACGGCCGATGGGGTCGGCGACGTCCTTGAGCAGTTTTTGCCGGACCTTGTGGCCGATCACCGCCACTGCCGCGGCGCCTCGTTCATCGGCGTCGCTAAAGTAGGCGCCCTCGGCCACTGGCCAATTGAAGATGATCGGGAAGTGGGTGTCGTTGCCGCCCACGTAGCTGGTGTGGTCGAGGTTGCCGAACCGCACGCTGGCGTTCTTGCCGTTGACCGGCATGATGCGTTGCACTTCGGGCAGGGCAGCGAGGGCGGCAATGTCCTGTTCGCTGATGATGCCCTTGGCGGCGCGCGGGTTGGGGGCCGTGCCGTTGAGGTAGATGATGTTCGAGCCGAAGGCGCCCATCTGGGCCATGACCTGGCGCTTGCTGCCTTCGCCCACGGCCAGCATGACCACCACCGAGGCCACGCCGATGACGATGCCGAGTAGGGTCAGGGCGGTGCGAAAGCGATTGATCCACATCACCCGCCACGCGGCCTGCACCGCGTCCACCAGCTCGCCTTTCCAGGCGCCGTTGTGTTCGCTGCCGGCACTCAGGCGTTGGCGCAGGTCCACGGCGTGCAAGGCGTTCGGATTGGCCTGCGGTGCGGCCGTAGCGGTGTCGCTGATGATCAAACCGTCGCGGATCTCGATGATGCGCTTGGCCCGGGCCGCCACTTCACGGTCGTGGGTGATCAGGATCACCACGTGCCCCTGGCTCGCCAGTTCGTCGAGCAACGCCATCACCTCAATCCCGCTCTGGCTGTCGAGGGCGCCGGTGGGCTCGTCGGCGAGGATGATGTGGCCGCCGTTCATCAAGGCCCGGGCAATCGACACTCGTTGCTGCTGCCCGCCGGAGAGTTGATGGGGGCGGTTGCCGGTGCGGCTGGCCAGGCCGAGGCGGTCGAGCAGGGCGCTGGCCCGGGCGTGGCGCTCGGCGGCGGAGGTGCCGGCATAGATTGCGGGCATCTCGACGTTTTCCTGGGCGGTGCCGGAAGCAATCAAATGGTAGCCCTGGAACACGAAGCCAAATGCTTCGCGCCGCAGCCAGGCCAGTTCGTCGCTGCCCAGGCCGGCGACGTCTTCGCCGGCGAAGCGGTACTCGCCACTGGTAGGACGGTCGAGGCAGCCGAGGATGTTCATCAAGGTCGATTTGCCGGAGCCGGACGCCCCGACAATCGCCAGGAACTCACCGGCATGAATGGACAGGTCGATGCCGCGCAGCACTTCCACCCGGGGGCTGTCGCCGCCGCCATAGGCCTTGCGAATGTCCCGCAGTTCGATCAGGGGCGTGTCCACTCAGCCTCCGCTTGCGCTGGATGGGCCGATCAGCACGCGCTCGCCTTCGCTCAAGCCGTCGAGGACCTGGGTGCGCAGGCGATCGCTGACGCCGGTACGGACGGTGCGCGGCTGGACATCACCATTGTCGGCGAGCACGCGTACCTGGTCGGCCTCTTGCAAGGCGGCGATGGGCACGGTCAGCACGTCCTTGGCCTGGGCGGCGACAAAAAACACTTGTGCGGTCATGTCGGCCATCAAGGCGCGGTCGGCGTTGTCCACGTCGAGTAGCACGGTATAGAGCACCACCCGCTCGCTGCCGCTGCGGCCGCCAGTGGGGCTGCCGCCCTGGCTGGCTTCCAATGGGCGCGGCGGCACGGGAAGGATCTGGCGAACGGTGCTGCTCCAGCGGCGACTGCCGCCGGCCAGGGTGGTGAAGTACGCGGTCATGCCCGGCTTGACGTGGCCGATGTCGGCTTCCGAGACTTCGGCCCAGACCGTCATCGGCGACAACCGGGCGATGCGCAGGATCAACGGCGTCTGCTGCTGGGCGTTGAGGGTCTGACCTTCCCGGGCGCCGACCGCGACCACGGTGCCGCCCATGGGCGCATAAATGCGCGTATAGCCCAGTTCCGCCTCGTCGCTACGCAGGCTGGCCTGGGCCTGGCGGATCTGGGCCTGCAACATGTCGATGCGCGCCTGGGTCGCGCGCACCTCGGCCTGGGCAGTCTGCACATCTTCTTCGCGGGTGGCGCCGCCGGCCTTGAGCTGTTGCTGGCGACGGAATTTCTGCTGCGCCAGGTCGTGCTGGGCGCGCTGTTCCTGAAGCTGGGCCTTGAGGTTCTCGATGGAAAATCGCCCGGCGTCGAGCCTGGCTTTTTGCGTGGAGGGGTCGATTTCCACCAGTAGCTGGCCTTCAGTCACTTCGTCGCCGGCTTCGACGTGGATCTTCTGGATCTGCCCGGACGCCTGGGCGCCGACGTCCACGTAGCGCCGGGGCTGCAAGGTGCCCAGGGCCGTTACGCTGTTTTCGATGTCGCCACGGGTGACCGGGACGGTGTCGAGCGGCGCGCGGTCCGGCACAACCACTTGCCACGCAGCGAAAGCCACGGCCGGAAGCAGGGCGAAGGTGAGAAGCCAGGCGCGTCGGGTAGGGCGGGGACGTTTCATGCAGGGTTCCGGCCGGTGATATCGGGCCCATCGCACGGAAGGCCGGGACGGGTGGCTGTTCTGGTAAACGAGCGTTGTGGGCGGGAATTTAACGAGGGGAACACCTGGTAGCGCTTGAACGACACCCACCCCGTGGCGAGGGAGCTTGCTCCCGCTGGGCCGCGAAGCGGCCAAAAACCTGAGTTCTCCCCCTGAAATGTGTCGCCTGCCCTGGGCCTGCTGCTCAGGCCAGCGGGAGCAAGCTCCCTCGCCACAAATGCAGGTTCCGATGCCCGATGACCTGAACGATTGAGCCCCGATACAAACCAAAGCTTTAAATCTATATGAGAATTACTATAAATTACGCAATTGAATCTGCCACCATCGTGCCATGTCCGTTTCAGGCATGCCGGGGGGGCACAGGGATAGCTGTCGCAGTCATTGCGCACGGGAGTCATGTTGGAAAACTACTATCGCGAACTGGTGTGTTTCCTGAACGCCAGGCTAGGCAACCGCCAGGCGGCCGAAGACGTGGTGCATGACGCTTATGTGCGGGTGCTGGAGCGCGCCAGCGATACGCCCATCGAGCAACCCCGTGCGTTCCTTTATCGCACCGCGTTGAACCTGGTGATCGACGGGCATCGGCGCAACACCTTGCGCCAGGTCGAGTCCCTCGATGTCCTGGACAGTGAAGAACGCTTCTTCACGCCATCGCCCCACACCAGCCTCGACCATGGCCAGCGCCTGGACATGCTGCAACGCGCCCTGGCCGAGCTGCCACCGATGTGCCGCGAGAGCTTTCTGCTGCGCAAGCTCGAAGGCCTGTCCCACCCGCAAATCGCCGAGCGCCTGGGCATTTCCAGGGCGTTGGTGGAGAAACACATCGTCAACGCCATGAAGCATTGCCGCGTTCGTGTGCGGCAGTGGGACGCGACCTGATTCGTCCCTCGCCGGTCGCACGGCGGTAAATTTTTTTTCATTGTCCTCGTTCCACTCAACAGACGACTCGCCGGCGCTTGAAATGCCGGCCGGTTCCCCAGGCTTTCCGCGCCCTGTTGAGGGACTTTTCCAGAGGACACTGGACATGACACAGGCAATTGCATCGCCCATCGTTCACGACTTGATCGGCATTGGCTTCGGCCCTTCGAACCTGGCGCTGGCCATCGCGCTACAGGAACGAGGGCCGGTCCAGGGTGAACTGGACGTGCTGTTCCTCGACAAACAGGCCGATTATCGTTGGCACGGCAACACCCTGGTGACCCAGAGCGAACTGCAGATTTCCTTCCTCAAGGACCTGGTGACCCTGCGCAATCCCACCAGCCCGTACTCGTTCGTCAACTACCTCAAGCACCACGGCCGCCTGGTGGATTTCATCAACCTCGGCACCTTCTATCCGTGCCGCATGGAGTTCAACGACTACCTGCGCTGGGTGGCCGGGCACTTCACCGAGCAGAGCCGCTATGGCGAAGAAGTGCTGCGCATCGAGCCGGTGCTGCGTGACCAGCAGGTCGAAGCACTGCGGGTAATTTCCCGCGGTGCCCAGGGCGAAGAGCTGGTCCGCGCCACGCGCTCTTTGGTGGTCAGTGCCGGTGGCACGCCGCGCATCCCCGATGCGTTCAAGTCGTTCAAGAACGACGCCCGGGTATTTCATCATTCGCAGTACCTGGCGCGCATGGCGAACCAGGCCTGCGTGAGCGGTCAGCCGATGAAGGTCGCCATCATCGGCGGCGGACAGAGCGCGGCGGAGGCTTTCATCGACCTCAACGACAGCTTCCCGTCGGTGCAGGTCGACATGATTCTGCGGGGCTCGGCCCTCAAGCCGGCGGATGACAGCCCGTTCGTCAACGAAGTGTTCTCGCCGGAGTTCACCGACCTGGTGTTCCAGCAACCCCACAGCGAGCGCGAGCGCCTGGTCAACGAGTACCACAACACCAACTATTCGGTGGTGGACATCGATTTGATCGAACGCATCTACGGGATTTTTTACCGCCAGAAAGTCTCTGGCATCGCCCGTCATGCGTTCCGCACCCTCACCACCATTGAGAAAGCCACGGCCACCGACGCGGGCGTGGAGCTGGCGGTGCGCAACAACGCCACCGGCGAGCTGACGGTACGCTGCTATGACGCGGTGGTGCTCGCCACCGGCTACGAACGCCAGATGCATCGCACCTTGCTGGAGCCGCTGGCGCAATACCTGGGGGATTTCGAGGTGGATCGTAACTACAAGCTGATCACCGATGAGCGCTGCAAGGCCGCGATCTATATGCAGGGCTTCTGCCAGGCCAGCCATGGCCTGAGCGACACATTGCTTTCGATCCTGCCGGTGCGCGCCGATGAGATCGCCGGCTCGCTCTATGAGCACGCAAGGCATCGTGGCCAGGGGCATTCGGTGCGAGACCTGAAGCTGGCCACGGCTTAAGTCTCACCGAGCTTGCACATTCCTCAGGAAATTCTTGAGAAACTTCCTACACTCATCTTACGTCCCTCTCGGTAGCCCCGGGAGGAACGTAAACGGTTCGCTGTTCCCTCGCATTGGCAGTCCGAACCGATCAGCCGGTCGCTGAAGTAGCGTTCCGGGCCGATTTCGCCAAGCGAAACCTGATCGAATGATCCTGTTGCTGCGCACGGGCCTGGCGGCGATATGGCTGGGTCTATCCTGTATGGCGCCACAGGTGGGCGCTAAACCCGAGTCGCTGCAGGTGCTCGGACGATCCACTGTGAGCGATTATTCGGTGAGCCTGGACGAAGCCGACTGGGCCTGGCTGCGGCGCAAGGGCACGTTGCTGCTGGGCACCTCGGCACCGGATTATCCGCCGTTCAGCATCACCGGCAATGGCAACGATTACGAAGGCTTGACCGCTGACTACGCCCGGTTGATGGGGCAGTTGTTGCACGTCGAGGTGCGGGTGCAGCGGTACGCCTCGCGGGATGCATCGCTCCAGGCCCTGCGCAGCGGGGAAATCGATATGCTCGGCACCGCCAATGGCTTCGAGGCCAGCGATCCGGGGCTGGCGATGTCCCAGGCCTATGCCGATGACATTCCTACGCTGGTGGCCAGGGTCGATGCCGGCGAGGAACTGCCCGCGGACCTGGCGGGCAAACGGGTGGCGATGCTGTATCACTACTTGCCCCCGGATAAGGTCGAGGCTTTTTATCCCGACGCCACTTTGCAGTTGTTTCCCTCGACCTTGAGCGCCATCGGCGCCGTGGCGTTCGGCCAGGCCGACGTCTACCTGGGGGATTCGATCAGCGCCCACTACCTGATCAGCAAGAACTACCTGAACAATGTCCAGTTGGTGGATCTTTCCCGCATGGAAGTGCAACCGTTCGCCTTCGCGGTCAGTCGTGGCAACAAGCAGCTGTTGCGCATCGTCAATGCCGCGTTACAGGCCATCCCCATCGGCGAATGCATGGGCATCCTGCGGCGTTGGAATGCCGGCGGGGCAAGCGTGCCGGGCCAGCAGGCGTTGCATTTCAGTGTGAATGAACAGCGCTGGCTCGATGCCCATCCGCGAATCAAGGTGGCTGTCAGCGAAAATTTCCTGCCGTTGACGTTTTTCGATGAGCACGGCCAACTCCGCGGCATCGGGGCCGATGTGCTGGCCAGGATCAGCTTGCGCACCGGCCTGAAATTCGACATCCAGCATGGCGATTCGGTGGATGACCTGGTCGGCAGGATCACCAGCGGCAAGGCCGACGTTCTGGCAACCGCGATTCCCAGCGCGGAACTCGAAGATGAGTTGCGCTTTACCCGTCCGTACCTGACGAACCCCTTCGTGCTGGTGGTGCCGGTCAAGGCGAATGACTCGCTGACGATGGATCGGATGGCCGGCAAACGGCTGGCGCTGGTGCGCGGGAACATGCTGCGCGAATACCTGCTGGAGCAGTTTCCCACGGTGCAGTTGGTGCCGGCGCAGAACCTGGCCGAGGCCATGTCCATGGTCGCCACAGGCGCGGCGGACGGCGCGATCAGTTCGCTGATCAGCGCTCGCTACATGATCTCTCGCCAGTACCGCGAGAAGCTGAAAGTCACCAGCACCGTCGGCACGGTGCCCGCCCGCGTCGCGCTGGCGACCAGTCATGACGCAGCGCAGCTCTATTCGATCCTGGACAAGGGGCTGCTGAGTATTTCCCCCGAGGAAATGGATGAGCTGACCAACCGTTGGCGCAGTGAAGTGGTAATCGATGACAGCTACTGGCTGCGCCATCGCACCGCGATTGTCCAGGGTTTCGCCATCGCCGCCTTGCTGTTGCTGCTGGCATTGGGCTGGGTTGTCTACCTGCGGCGCCTGCTCGAGCAATTGCGCGTGGCCAAGGCGAGCGCCGATGATGCCAACCGGGCCAAGACCACGTTCCTGGCGACCATGAGCCACGAAATCCGCACGCCGATGAACGCCGTGATCGGCATGCTGGAAATGGCGCTGAAAAAAGCCGAGCAAGGCGTCATGGACCGGGCCGCCCTTGAAGTCGCGTCGAGCGCCGCCCAAGGCTTGTTGGATTTGATCGGCGACATTCTCGACATCGCCCGCATCGAATCGGGGCGGCTGTCGCTGACACCTGAGCGCGCCAACCTGCGCACGATGGTCGAGGCCGTGGCGAGGATGTTCGAGGGCCTGGCCCGGCAAAAACAATTGAACCTGCGACTGGATGTGGACGCGGCGAGCAATCAGGACGTATTGATCGACCCGATGCGCTTCAAGCAGGTGCTCTCGAACTTGCTGAGCAATGCCATCAAATTCACCGAGCAGGGCCACGTGCGCCTGGTGCTGCGAGCCGAACCGGGAAAGGGAGGGCAGCGCCTGGCCATCCGTCTGCGGGTCGAAGACACCGGCCGCGGAATTTCAGTCCACGACCAGCAACGCTTGTTCAGCCCCTTCGCTCAAGTCGGCGACAGCACCCAGGCGGCGCGCAGCGGTTCGGGGTTGGGGCTGGTCATCAGCCGCACCTTATGCGGCATGATGGGCGGCACATTGCTGCTCGATAGCGTGCCAGGACAAGGTACGCAGGTCGAGATCCGCCTGGAGTTGCCATTGCTTGAAACGGTGGGCGAAGCGCCGGTGGTGCAGACCGAGCCGGTGATGCCCGCACGGCCGTTGAACATCCTGGTGGTCGATGATTACCCGGCCAACCGGTTGTTGCTGGTCCAGCAAATAAACTACCTGGGCCACCGGCTGCGGGAGGCCGAAGACGGTGCCGAGGGGTTGCGGGCGTGGCGCGCCGGGCAGTTCGACGCCGTCATCACCGATTGCAACATGCCGCGGATGAGCGGTTATGAATTGGCCCGCGCCATTCGCGACGACGAGCGGGACCGAGGCCTGGCGCCGACCACGATTCTCGGCTTCACGGCCAATGCCCAGCCCGAGGAAAAGGCCCGTTGCCTTGCGGCGGGAATGGACGATTGTCTGTTCAAACCCATCGGCTTGAACCAATTGAACGCGCGTCTGGCATCGGTCGTGCCCAACGGTGCGGTGGAACCGCGTGTTGCTGACGCAGACTTCGACCTGACCAGCCTGGAACAACTGACTGGCGGCGACTGGGTTTCCACCCAGGGCCTGTTGCTGGAACTGATCGACAGCAATGGACAGGACAAGGCGCGGTTGCAGACATTGTTTTCGCGCCATGACGTGTCCGGGCTGTCCGATCTGGCGCATCGGATCAAGGGCGGGGCCAGGTTGATCCAGGCACAGCGCTTGATTGCCGCTTGCGAAATACTGGAAAACGCCTGCCGCGCGGGCGAAACGTCATCGCTCGCTGCTGCGGCGGATGAGTTGCACGAGGCGATGGAGCACCTGACTGGGCGGCTCCAGGCTTACATGACAAGCAAGCCCGTTGCGCAAGGCAACGCCGGCGCCATCGACCCTACGCGCGACCGGCATTGATAGAAAACGCACACTGCCGCAGGTCGACAGGCGATTTTTCTTCCTGTTTTTGAGATTTGTCCTACAGCGTGCCTAAAGACCTTCCTCTAGCCTGACGCGACTTAACGTTCCCGAGCCGGTTCGTACCTGCCGCGTTGCCATTGGAATGCCTGCCATGCCAAATAAAGCTCTACGCATCATGATTGCCGATCCTGAGCATTATCATCGACTGCAACTAGAACGCCTGTTTAATCACCAAGGCTATTTCCGCATCGCTCCGGTGAGCGACGTGCATGAACTCCTGACGTTGGTGGACTGCGGCTGTGAGCCGTTCGACCTGGTCATCGTCAATGCCAGCGTGGCGGATGACGCCTTGGACCTGCCCGGATTCTTCCTCGACAACCCTCTGGTTCGTCATGCTTTGATCTACAACGCCCAGCAGGGTACCCCGGCGACTCGCCAGCCTTTTCTCCAGGTAAGCAACGCCCGACTGCCCGATGCGATTTCCGTGCAGCGCCTGATGAAAAGCGTCGATCCAGCGGCCAACGAGCCGGTTCCGTCCTGGGCTCGCACCGTCGGACAGCGTCACGGAACCTGACGGCACCGCTGGTCCGCACTGTCAGATCTTACAGGTGGCTGGGTCAGCCATTTGTGTCACCGTCGATGCGGTCATGGCGTCGGCGCCGTTTGCATTGTCCCCGGGGAGTTGCCTTGAAAAACGTATTGATTGTGGACGATCACCCCGTCATCCGGGGGGCGCTGCGGCTTGTATGCCAGAACGAGGGATTCAGCCAGGTCACTGATGTCAGCGGCGTGGCCGATGCGCGGGCATGTATCAAGCAGGATATCCCGGACGTGGTGATCCTGGACCTGGTCATGAATGGTTTCGATGGCTTGGACCTGCTTGTCTGGATCACCGGCCAATTTCCCGGTTGCGCTGTGCTGGTGTTCACCTCCCAGGATGCCCAGCATTTCTGCAACCGCTGCATTTCTGCCGGGGCCAGGGGGTTCGTGACCAAGAAAAGTGACCTGAAGGAGCTGATAAAGGCCATCCACGCCTTGAAGTCCGGCTATTCCTATTTTCCGCAGATGTCCGTCAGGCTGGACTTTCAACAACGTTCCGAGCAGAAAGCACTCGAGAGTCTTTCCACCCGGGAGCTATCCATCCTGCGGATGCTGGCGATGGGCATGCGTGGCAAGGACATCGCCGAGACTTTGTTCCTCAGCCCGAAGACAGTCAGCACCTACAAGACCCGTTTGCTGGAAAAGCTCGGCTTGAGTTCCCTGGTGGGCCTGTCGGAATTTGCCAAGCGTAATCAGCTTTGAGCGTCAGAACCGAGTTCGCCCTTGCAGTGTCGATCGTCGTTCCATAGGTAGAACGCTAAGGCCGGTTTTTGCAGTCTGGTGCGTTATTGGTATGGGTTTTAAGCTGTGTCCATCAAATCTCAACCTTTGATTTGGAGACGCAGCTTGAAAAAGATCATAGGCCTCTATACCAGTCCAAGGCCGCATTGGGTTGGCGACGGCTTCCCGGTCCGTACGCTGTTTTCCTACGACAACCTGGGCAAGCACATCAGCCCGTTCCTGCTGCTGGACCACGCCGGCCCCAGCGAATTCACGCCCACCACCGAGCGCCGTGGCGTCGGCCAGCATCCTCATCGGGGTTTCGAAACCGTGACCATCGTCTACCAGGGCGAACTGGAGCACCGCGACTCTACCGGCAGTGGCGGCAAGATCGGCCCCGGCGACGTGCAGTGGATGACCGCTGCCTCAGGAATCATCCATGAGGAATTTCACTCCGAAGCGTTCGCCCGGCAGGGTGGCTTCATGGAGATGGTCCAGTTATGGGTCAACCTGCCAGCCAAGGACAAGATGGCGCCGGCCGGCTACCAGACCCTTCTCAAGCAGGACATTCCGAACATCACGCTAGAAGACGCGGCCGGCAGCGTGCGGGTAATCGCCGGGCGCTTCGAGGGGCACCAAGGCCCGGCGAAAACCTTTACACCCATCGACCTCTGGGATATCCGCCTGAACGCCGGAAAAGAGCTGACCCTGGACCTGCATGACGGCCACAGCAGCGCGTTGGTCGTGCTGCGAGGTTCGATCCAGGCCAACGGCCGCGAACGGGTCGAAGCCGGGCAACTGGCACTGTTTGATCGGGTAGGCGACCAGTTGAGGGTGCAAGCCAACAACGACGCGGTACTGCTGTTGCTCAGTGGCGAGCCGATCGATGAGCCCATCGTCGGCCATGGTCCGTTCGTGATGAACAGTGAGCAGGAAATCCACCGGGCCTTCGAGGATTTCCATTCCGGGCGCTTCGGCCGGATGGATGGCTAGTCAAGCAGCAACGCGAATCCATTGTGGGGGTGATCTCTACAGCCGCTTGAATCTGTGCCAATCTTCGCCAATCGCCTTCCTGGAGCTGTCCCGATGCTCGCCCCGATCACCGACCATCCGCTGCTGTGTGCCCTGGCATTGCTCGTGCTCGATTTGCTGGCGTGGCGGCTGGTCAGTGCCGAACGGACCTACTGGAAAATCGGCGTGCGGCTGGCGATTTTCATGTTGTTCAGCATGCTGCTGTTCAACGAAGGCCTCAACCCCATGCAGACCGCACAGTGGGTCGACGACGTACCTCGGCACCTGGCGGCGACCGGCCTGCAGATTGCGTGGTGGTTGTTCGCCGCGCGAACCCTGACGGTGATGATCGGCGCGGTCATGATGCAACGGGTCGGCCATACGGGACGGCTGTTGCAGGATCTACTGGGGGCGGTGATTTTCCTGGTCGCTGTCATCGCGGCGCTGGCTTATGTGTTGGATCTGCCGGTCAAGGGCGTGCTCGCGACGTCCGGCGCAATGGCGATCATCGTCGGCCTGGCCTTGCAGAGCACCCTCAGCGATGTGTTTTCCGGCATCGTGCTCAACACCACCAAGCCCTATCAAGTCGATGACTGGATTTCCATCGACGGCACCGAGGGCCGGGTCACCGACATCGACTGGCGGGCCACGCGATTGCAGACCTCCCAGGGCAGCATGGCGGTGATTCCCAATTCCTTGGCGGCGAAAGCCAAGATCGTCAACTTCAGCCGTCCCAGCGACATGCATGGCTTGTCCATCAGCCTCCAGATCAGCCCGCATGCCCGCCCACAAAAAGTGATCGAAGCGCTGGAGCGGGCAATGATCGGCTGCCGGGCGCTGCTCGCCAGCCCGGCGCCCAGCGTCACGCTCAAGAGCGCCGGCAGCGCCGGAGCGGAATACGAGATCAGCGGTTTTGTGGCCTCGATGGGGCAAAAACGCGAAGTCCGCAATCAACTGTTCGATCTGGCGTTCCGGCATCTGCATGCATCGGGCGTGAGCCTGCTGTCTACTGGCGAAAGCGCGGCGGCCGTGGCGGTGTCGCGTCCTCGGGCATTGCTGGAAAGCTCCAGCATCTTTTCCACGCTGCGCCCGGACGAGAAAGACACGTTCAGCCAGAACATGACCCTGCAGACGTTCCGCGCCGGCGACGTGATCCTGGCAGCCGGAGAGGTCAGCGACCACCTGTTCATCATTGAGTCCGGCGTGGTCAGCGCGAGCCTCATGCGTAATGGCCAGCCCATCGAGGGCGGGCGCATGGGGCCGGGTGAAGTCATCGGCGAAGCCGGGGTCGTCGCCGAGCAAGCGGCGTTGGCGAGTTTCACCGCGAAGACGTTCTGCACCCTGTATCGCATCGAGAACAGTTACCTCAAACCCTGTCTCGAGGCCCGTCGCGACATCGGCGACGCCATGAAAAACCTGTTGGACGTACGCATCCACCTGGCTCAGAACCTGACCCGTGACATACCCAAGCCGGTCGCCAAGAAGCGCTTTCTGCAATGGTTGCGCAGCCGGGCCTGACCTATCTCCACCGGCAGGCAACGACGCTTCATTGGTCACTCGAACTTCCCCACAATTGGCTATTTGTCCTGCGCCAGTGCAGGGCTAACGTAGCGCCACACCCAATTGTTCAGGAGTTCCCCCATGCAACCGCGTATCGATTTTTATGCCGCTTCCCCTGATGCCTACAAAGCCATGCTGGCCCTGGAGAACGCGGTCTCCAGATTGGGCCTTGAAAAGTCCCTGATCGAGCTGGTGAAGCTGCGCGCTTCGCAAATCAATGGCTGCGCGTTCTGCATCGATATGCACACCGCCGATGCGCGCAAGGACGGCGAGACCGAGCGGCGCCTGTATGCCGTGACCGCCTGGCGCGAGGCGCCGTTTTTCACCGGCCGTGAACGCGCCGCGCTGGCTTGGACCGAAGCCCTGACGCGCCTGAGCGAGACCCATGCGCCCGACGCCGACTACGAGCTGCTGAACGAGCACTTTACGCCCAAGGAAATGGTCGACCTGACCGTGGCGATCAACGCCATCAACGGTTGGAACCGCTTGGCGGTGGGCTTCCGAAAAATGCCGGAGGTCTGAAAGGCGAGGTAATGCTCCCACAAAGGGTATCAACAGCCTCTCAGGCTCCAGTCATCCCGCGCCGGGAACTTCGCCCGTTTGATCTTCTTCTACCTACAACAGGCGGCGTCAGCCGTCTTTTGCAAAGGAGTCGATCATGCAAGTTCAAGTCAACAGCAACCATATTGAAGGCAGTGCCCGTTTGCAGGAATGGGTTGGCAGTACGGTGGTGGACGCGTTGCAGCGTTTCGAAGATCAGCTGGCCCGCGTCGAGATTCACGTCAGTGATGAAAATGCCCAGAAGGGCGGTGCCGCCGACAAGCGTTGCCAGATCGAGGCACGCGTACAGGGCCACTCATCGTTGTCGGTCAGTCACAAGGCCGAGAGCCTGGAGCTGGCCGTGGAGGGCGCTGCCGAGAAAATGCTGCACGCGCTCGATCATCAGATCGGCAAGCTCAACCCCGCCGTCGAATCGATGGGCCGCGTAACCGCACCCGTCGATGAGGCGCCGCCGGAGATGGTGGACGCCATGCTGGAGGAGGACTTCCTCGAAAACCAAGAGGCTCGTGGTAAAGAATAAAGGAGACGATCATGACCGCTCATCAACCCTTCAGCCGGCAGGTGCTGGCCGAGCTCCTGGCGTTCGACGAACAGCCGAGCCTTTCGTTGTACATGCCCACCCATCGCACATTCCCCGAGCGTAGCCAGGACCCGATCCGCTACAAGAACCTGGTGCGTGACCTGCAAACCCAACTTGAACAACAGCACCCTGACATGGACTGCGCGCCGTTGCTGGCTCCGTTCCTGGCCTTGGTGGAGGACCAGGGTTTCTGGAATTCCAACCGCGACGGCATCGCGGTGTTCGGTGCCCGTGACTATTTCAAAGTCGTTTCGGTGAGCCAGCGCTTGCCGGAATGCGCGTTCGCCAACAGCCATCCTTATCTCAAGCCGTTGTTGCGCCTGGTGCAGTCCACCGAGCGTTACCAGGCGTTGTGCCTGACCCGCAACGAGATCTGGTTGTATGAAGGTTCCAGCGAGCAGTTGGAGAAAATCGAGCTGGCCGATCCGGTCCCGCGCAACCAGAACGAGGCGTTGGGCGATGAGCTGACGTCGGGTGACCAGCAGGGCTTCCCCAATGGTTTCAGCCGCAGCGGCGAGCGTGGCGATGCGATGATGCATGAGTCCGCCGGTGGCGGTAAGCAGGACGAAATCAACCTGGATCGCGAACGGTTTTTCCGCGCGGTGGACAAAGCCATCCTGCAACATCACTCGCAGCCTTCGGGCCTGCCGATGATCCTGGTGGCCTTGCCGGAAAACCAGGCAGTGTTCCGTGCCGTCAGTCATAACCAGCACCTGCTGACGCAGGGTATCGAGGGCGATCCTTCGCGGTTGAGCGTCGAAGAGTTGCGGGTCCAATGCGCCAAGCTCATGGCCCACAGTCACGCCGACCAAGTGGTCGATAGCCTGAATCGCTATGGCGTCGCGGTCGGCCAGGGACGCGCCCTGGACAAGCTGGCCGACATCGCCAAGGCCGCTTGGGAGGGCCGTGTCGCGATGTTGCTGGTGGAGGCGGAGCGCCAGGTGCCCGGCCAGCTGGACCCGGACAAAGGCCGGTTGATCATCGACGAGACGGGCGATGAACAGGCTCCAGATGTGCTGGACGAACTGATCCTCGCGGTGACGCGTCAAGGCGGTGAAGTGGTCGTGGTGCCGCCCGAGCATGTCATGCCGACCGACACCGGGGCAGCCGCGGTGTGCCGGTTCTGACCGATACGTGATGTAAGCCGAGCCCTGTGAGAGCTTGGTCGCGATGGCAGATTGTCAGTCATCCCTCGATGTCGACTGACCCGACGCCATCGCGAGCAGGCTCGTTCGAATGCGAAGCCTCTGGCACAGCGCATTCACCGGTTTACGACTGCTTCGCAGCCGAGCGGGAGCAAGCTCCCTCGCCACGGGGACGTCTCAAGGCTTCAGACTTTCAATACCTTACCGCTAAACGCCACCGCCACCAGCGATAGCGCAATCAAGCCGAACGCGATGCCCAGGCTGCTGCCATGGGCGACGAAGCCGATCAATGCCGGCCCCGCGAGAATGCCGGCATAACCGATGGTGGTAATGGCCGGCACGGCGATGGCTTCGGGCATCAGCGTCTGTTTGCCAACGGCGGTGTACAGCACCGGCACGATGTTGGAACACCCGGCACCGACCAATGCATAACCCAGCAGCGCGGCTTGCCACATGGGCGCGACGGTCGCCATCAGAAATCCCGCGGCGGCCATCGTTGCGCCGTAAATGATCACCCGCTTGGCCCCCAGTCGATGCACCACCGAATCGCCCGTCAGCCGGCCAATGGTCATGGTCAAGGCAAACGCGGCGTAACCCAGCCCGGCATAGGCGCTATCCACTGCGCGTTCAGCGGTCAGGAACACGGCGCTCCAATCCAGCACCGCGCCTTCGGCCAGGAACACGATAAAGCACAGGATGCCGATAAACAGCACCACGCCGTGAGGAATGGCAAACGCCGGCCCAGCACTTTCACTGCCATAGGGCAGCAGGTGCGGCGCTGCCTTGAACAGCGCCACCAACAGCACGCCATTGACGACAAGCGTCGCCGCCAGCGGCGAAAGTCCCAGGCCGAGCAGGGCGCTCACACCGGCGGCGCCAATGATCCCGCCGAGGCTGAACATGCCGTGGAAACCCGACATCATGGTCTTGCCGCTGGCGCGCTCGACGATGACCGCTTGCAGGTTCACCGTCGAGTCCACGGTGCCGAGCCCGGCGCCAAACAGGAACAACGCCGCCACCAGCCACGGCAAGGAACTCATGGTCGCCAGCAATGGCAGCGCCAGGCAGACCAGAAGCGTGCCGCCACTGAGTACTCGACGGCAACCGAACCGTGTCGCCAGCGCGCCGGAAATCGGCATCGCCAGGATCGATCCGACTCCAAGGCATAGCAGCAGCAACCCGAGGGTGCCTTCATCGAGGTTCGCCCGCACCTTGGCATAAGGCACCAGCGGTGCCCACGCGGCGATGCCGATTCCGGCGATGAGGTAGGCGACACGGGTGGACATCTGCTCCAGGCGCCCTGGAACAAAGGTAGGTGGAGGGGTGATAGCGGTCATGAATCGTCCTTGGCGTTCGTGCGGTGCGGTCAAGCGGGCAGGGAGGCGCCTATGCTTGCATATCCACTGACCGCACCGCGACCCCAACGTGCCAAGGCACTGGACGTGTCCTGTCGGAACCCGCGCGAGTCATCGCGCGTGATACAACCTGAGGCTGATCACATGGTCAGCCTCCACCTCGAAATACACCAGGGCGGTGGGGAAGTCGGATTCTGCATCGAAGCATTCGACGACCACATTCCGGGCCGACGTTCCATGAACCGACAAGCGTAGGGCTTTGCGCAGCAACCGCTTGATCTGAGGTTGGACCGGGATGGGCGGACGGCCCTTGCGCACCCGCTCGCAAAAGTCCAGCGTCACTTCCCGGGGCGTGGGCGGCGGTGGCGAGGCGAGGCCCGCTTCTGCAAACAACCGATTGAGCTGATCGGCCGCGGAGACGGCTCGCGGAAAACCCGCGAACGCCGAGGCCTGTACCACCAGTTCAATCATCTCTCCCGGCGCCAACCCTGATGCGAGCCCGGTTTTCAAATGCACGCTAAGGGGAGGACCGACCATTCCGGCCGCCACGATGGCGGCCAGCGTTGCGCCTTCTCGCAGGCGCGGGTCAAGGCCGGGACGACTCTGCAAATGACCGTACACCACACCGACGGCGAGTTCGCCAAGCGCCGGAGCAGTGTGGAACAACGCGTCGAGGCGCGCGCCGCCGTCGGGTACCAGTTCGATGAAGTGTTTTCGGCCTTCGCTGTAGAGCTCTGCCATGGGCGTTGAGGTGCGCTTGTTTTTCATGATGAGTCCTTGTCCGGGCGTGACTTGCCTACGTTACGAGCTAGCCAGCCAAGTCGCACCTGTCGGACCTTACAGGTGACGCCCCGGTGTTTTGCGTGTACCAAACCGGCGTTGCAGCATTTCCATCGGCAGATCCGATTGACGCTGGAGGATGTGCAGAACCGATGACAGGGTTATTGATACT
This sequence comes from Pseudomonas sp. E102, assembly GCF_052660185.1. Classification (NCBI taxonomy): domain Bacteria; kingdom Pseudomonadati; phylum Pseudomonadota; class Gammaproteobacteria; order Pseudomonadales; family Pseudomonadaceae; genus Pseudomonas; species Pseudomonas sp. E102. Next base: position 3,045,366 of record NZ_CP084025.1, on the reverse strand, counting down.
GTATCCGTGTGTGCTCGGGCGGTGGATTGGCCTAGAGTAGCGACTTCCCCAGGCTTATTCCGGACCGACGCATGGCACAGTTCTACGACGCACGCGGCAATGTTTATGGAGTCGTTTCCCCGCAGCAAATCCGTGCCGAGGGGATCGATCTTCCGCCGTCTGCCGTCCAGGCAGCGCGAACGCGCCAAGCCTGGAGTTGTGCCGCGGTGCAGGCTTTTTGCGCATGGGCGCCGGGCGAAGCGCCGCCGGATGCCAAGGCCCATCGCAGTGATGGCCTGCTGATTGGCCCGTTCCAGGACGAGCCGTCATTCGATGTGTTGATCGTTAATACCGATGGAACGCTGGCCGAGCGCAGTGGCAATGGCTTGACGATTTTTTCCCTGGCCCTGCAAGAGCGAGGTCTGCTGCCGGAGGACATGGACTTTTTGCTAAGGGTCCATCACGACAAACCCGAAGGTGTCTCACCGCTGCAAACGACGGTTCGCGCCGCCGAGTTCGAAGGCGTGCAAGGGTTCTGGCTGGATCTGGGCAAACCGCTGTTCGGACCCCGTGCCGTCGCTGCCCAAGGGGTGGAAAAAGTGACGTCCGGCCGGTGCGAAACAAGCCGGGTGCCTGCGCTTCATGCGTTGGATCCGGCGTGGGGCAATAGCCAGTTCGTGCGTATCGGCAACCCCCACTGCGTGACGTTGGTCGATGACGTGGAGGCATTGCCGAGTCTTTCACAGATGCGCGCGCCGTTGCTGTCGCAGAGCCTGACCGCCATTGCCTATGCCACCCCCGGCGGGGCGGGCGATCCTTGTCCGGCGGGGATCAATCTGCAATGGGCGTGGCGCGCGGGCGAAGGGCAAGTCGCGGCGCGGGTGTTCGAGCGGGGCGAAGGCCCTACCGCGTCATCAGGCACCAGCGCCAGCGCCGTGGCCAGTGCCGCCTGGCGGTTGGGGTGGGTGAGGGCGGGGGTGGTGAGGGTGGTGATGCCCGGCGGTACGGCGCCGATCCTGCTGGAGGAAGAGGCAGGCGAGCTGGTGCGGGTCAGGTTGTTTGGCGCGGCGCGGCCGATGACGTCTTCGCGAGCAAGCTCGCTCCCACAGTAGATCTCCAGCGGGCGCAGATTTCAGGTATCACACCAATCCACTGTGGGAGCGAGCCTGCTCGCGATGGCGTCAGCTCAGTCGCATAGATATCAACTGACAGACCCCTATCGCGAGCAAGCTCGCTCCCACAGTAGATCTCCAGCGGGCGCAGATCTCAGGTATCACACCAATCCCCTGTGGGAGCGAGCCTGAACTGGTCAAGTAATCTTGGACACCGATTAAGGTTCACGCCGCCAACCTTTCCTTCGCGACCGGCGACCGGTAGTCGTTGTAGCTGTGAGGCCTGCTGATGTTGTAGCGCGAGACATAGCGCTGCACGTCTGCCCGGGCCTCATGTTCCAGTTTGTAGCCCGTTTCAGGAACCCACTCTGATTTCAAACTACCAAAGAAACGCTCCATGGGGGCGTTGTCCCAGCACTCGCCTTTACGGCTCATACTTTGCCTAAACCCGTGTTTCACAAGCTCGTTTCGGAATTTATGACTGGTGTACTGACAACCTTGGTCTGAATGAAACAACACATCCTGGGGGTGGCCGCGTAGCTCAACCGCCATGCGTAGCGCTTCGCAGGTCAGGTTGGCATCAGAAATCATCGAGAACGACCAACCCACGATCCTCCGAGCGTACAGATCCAGAACGGCGGCGAAGTACATCCACCGCTTGCCGACCTTGATGTAAGTCACGTCGCCACACCACACCTGGTTAACCGCCGTTACATCAAATTTTCGCTTGAGCACGTGCGGCGCCACCAATGCCTCAACGCCCGGCGACTTGTACTTATGGCGCCTGCGCTGACGACTAGCGATGCCAGCTTCGCGCATCAAACTGCGAGCCATATAACGTCCGATACGATGCCCTTTGGCTTTTAGCTCCTTGGACAAAGTACGTGCGCCGGCCGACTCTCTGGACGCCCTGTGGTGCCTGACCAGCGCGGCTTTGAGCTTGTCCCGTTCAGGATTTGCTCTGCCTTGGCGCTGGCGCCAGGCGTAGAAACTACTGCGGTTGATCCCAAACGCCCGGCAACACCTTTTAACGCCGTATTGCTCGTCCAGCTCATCGATCAGCGTGAATGATCTTTGGCGTCCAAAAGCAGGAGAGCACTGGCCTTTTTTAGGATTTCAATGTCCAGGTCTTTCTCCCTGAGTAGGGCTTTGAGCCTCTGGATTTCTCGCTGATCAGCGGTAATCGCCTTGGCCCCTACCGGGGTCGAACCCAGGCGTTCTTTTTGCACTTGATCGACCCAGCGGCGCAGAGCAGTGGGGCCGATATCTAGGCTGGCACAGACCTCGGTAACCGGCTGGCCTTCATCCAGCACCATGCTGGCAGCCTTGAGCTTGAACTCACTCGAATAAGATTTACGCATATCCAAACACCTCAGATTTGGGCGCTATCATAGCGCCCGATTGAAGTGTCCAAAATCATTAGGCCAGTTCAGCCTGCTCGCGATGGCGTCAGCTCAGTCGCATAGATATCAACTGACAGACCCCTATCGCGAGCAAGCTCGCTTCCACAGTAGATCTCCAGCGGGCGCAGATTTCAGGTATCACACCAAGCCACTGTGGGAGCGAGCCTGCTCGCGATGGCGTCAGCTCAGCCGCATAGATATCAACCGACAGCCCCCTATCGCGAGCAGGCTCGCTTCCACAGGTATAGGGGATTTCAGGTCAACTGCGGCCCGAACTCTACCACCGGCATCTGCCGCTTCATCAGCACTTCGCCTTTGCGAATCGAGTAAAGCGGCAGGCCCTGGCTGCGGATCACTTCGTAATCGCTGTCGGCCGAAAGGACCAGCAGGTTCGCCGGACGCCCAGGCTCCAGCCCGTAGCGCTCGCCCAGGGCCATGGCCTTGGCACTGTTGTCGGTGACCAGGTCCAGGGCGCTTTGCAGGTTGCGATAGCCGAGCATATGGCAGATGTGTAGCCCGGCTTCGAGCACGCGCAAGATGTTGCCATTGCCCAGCGGGTACCATGGATCGACGATCGAATCCTGGCCGAAACACACATTCATTCCGGCTTCGAGCAGTTCATTGACCCGGGTGACGCCGCGACGCTTGGGGAAGTTGTCGAAGCGTCCTTGCAAATGGATGCTTTCAGTCGGGCACGATACGAAGCTGATTCCAGAGTGGCCGAGCAGGCGGAACAGCTTGGCGCAGTAGGCGTTGTCGTAGGAGCCCATCGCCGTGGTATGGCTGGCGGTCACCCGCGCGCCCATGTCGCGACTGCGCGCTTCTTCGGCGAGCACTTCGAGGAAGCGCGAGTGTGGGTCGTCGGTTTCATCACAATGCACGTCCACCAGGCAGCCGGTGCGCTCGGCCAGGTCCATCAGGAACTTCACCGAACTGACACCCTGGTCGCGGGTGTATTCGAAATGCGGAATGCCCCCCACCACGTCGGCGCCCATGCGGATCGCTTCTTCCATCAGCTCGCGGCCGTTGCGGTAGGACTCGATGCCCTCCTGGGGGAACGCGACGATTTGCATGTCGACCAGATGGCGGCTTTCCTCGCGCACTTCGAGCATTGCCTTGAGCGCCGTGAGCGCCGGATCGGTCACGTCGACGTGGGTGCGCACGTGTTGGATGCCATGGGCGGCCAGGGCCTGGAGAGTCTTCTTGGCGCGGGTCTTGGTGTCTTCTTGGGTGATGGTGGCCTTGCGTTCGCCCCAGCATTCGATGCCCTCGAACAGCGTGCCGCTCATGTTCCAGCGCGGTTCACCGGCGGTCAGTGTGGCGTCCAGGTGTATGTGCGGCTCGACGAAAGGCGGCACCACCAGGTTGCCTCCGGCATCGATGTCTTCGGGGCCCAGGCTGGGGGCTTCGGTCTGGCGGGCGATGCTGGCGATCAGGCCGTTTTCCAGGTGCAATTCATGCAAGCCTTCGCGGTTGCGCAGGCGGGCGTTGATGATGTGCATCAGGCGAATCCTTTAGAGGTCTTGTAGGGGCGCGTCAGCGGTGCGAGTGCCTGTCACGCCGATCAATAGCACATACGTTAGCGCGCCGGTGGCGATTCCTACCAGCGGTGCGATCCATGGCGAGTTGAACGCCGCAACGGTGCCGACGGCATAGGCACCCAGCCCAGGCCAATTGAACGCAGGCAGTTGCGCCTGCGCCAAGCGAGGATAGCGCCCACGCCAGCGGAAGAAGAAGTCGGCCATGATGACCCCGCCAATCGGTGGAATCACGGTGCCGAGCAGGATCAGGTAAGGCACCAGCAAATCGTACATGCCCAGCAACGCCAACAGGGTGCCGATCGCGGCGCCGACCAGCGTGACCGCCCTGCGTCGGCGAGTGCGCAGCAGGTTGCAACCGGCCACGGCGAAGTTGTAGATGGTGTTGTCCTGGGTGCTCCAGATATTGAGCAGCAGCATTGCCATCGCGGCCATGGCGAAGCCCTGCAACAACAGGACTTCGACGACGTCGGGCTGCTGGTAGACGATGGCACCGTATGCGCCGATCAACACCATCAGGCCATTGCCCAGGAAAAAGCCGATCAGGCTCGCCAGCACCGCGACCTTCGCCGAGCGGGAAAAACGTGTCCAGTTGGTCGCCTGCGTGGCGCCGCTGACGAACGTGCCGAAAACCAGGGTGATTGCCGTAGACCAATCCAGATTACCCGTTGGCACAACCGCCAGCAGGCCATCGAGGCCGCCGACCTTCTGCGTCGCGACCCACATCGAGAGCATCAGCAACAACAGCATGGCCGGTACGGCGATGTACGACAGGATCTCCAGCCCGCGATAGCCGATATAAGCCGTGGCGCAGAATCCCAGGCCGAACAGTACCATCAGCCCCAGCACCGTGCCCTGGCCCAACTCGAAGTACTTGCCCAGCACCACCGCAGCGGTGGCCGTGCCCCAGGCGTACCAACCGATCTGGGTAAAGCCCAGGATCAGATCGCTGAGCTTGCTGCCTACTTCGCCAAAACAGAGGCGGCCCATCAACACTGAATTGAGCCCGCTCTTGAACGCGATGTAACCCAGGCCCGCGGCATAAAGGCCCAGCAACAGATTGCCGATGACGATGACGCCGAGCATGTCCGCGAAACCGAACGCCACGCCCAGCTTGCCACCGGCAAACATGGTGGCGGTGAAAAACGTAAAGCCCAGCAGCACCATGGCCGTCGAAGCCAGGCCCTTGCGTGCGCTCATCGGGACTTCACTCAAGGGGTAGTCATTACCGGGATCGTTCTGGGTCATGTGGCGGGTCCTTGCGGAGAGAGAAAAAGCGCAAGCGTGCAGCGGCCGTGCCAAGCGAGCGATCGCCGGTTATTTATAGACAATCCCGTTGGGTTGGGTGGGTTTCGAGGAACAAAAGTGGTGCAGGGATGGTTCACGTTGGAACACGGAGGGGCCGTGTGGGAGCGAGCTTGCTCGCGATAGCGTCAGGTCAGCCACATTCCCATCAACTGACGAATCGCTATCGCGAGCAAGCTCGCTCCCACACCATAAAGATTTCAGGTAGGGGAAAGCGGCCCTAAGAACCGCAACACCGCCGCAACGATGGCTTCCGGCGCATCCTCCTGAACCAGATGTCCAGCGTTCGGCACGGCCTGAAACAGCGCCCCCGGAATCATCTTGTGCAGCGCGCGGCCACGCTCGATGGGGATCCACTGGTCATCTTCACCCCACAATATCTGGGTCGGGCAGCGTACGCTGGGGTACAGCCCTTCGACCTCACGGGTGTAGCGCTCGTCCATCTGCGCAATCTGCCGGTAGAAGGCCGCCTGGCCCGGATCGCCAAGCCACGGCTTCACGTAGGGCGCCAGTTCTGCGTCGCAGATGTCTCGTTTCATCGCGCCGCGGACATAGGTCGGCACGATAGCGCGCTGGATGTAATCGGGCAGGCCGCTGAACGCCGCTTCATGCTGGCGCACATGCTGGACGAAAGGCGAACCCCAGGGCGACAGGGCCACCGGGTCGATCAGGGTCAGGCTTCGGTAATCCTTGCCATCGAGCAGATGTGTACGCAGCGCGGTGGCGCCGCCAAAGTCATGGGCCACTACGTCTGGACGCTCCAGGTTCCAGTGTTCCAGCAATTGGGCAAGCAGTGTGTTCTGCACGCCCAGGGACACGTCGGCGTCCGGTTGCGCAGATTGGCCATAACCCAGCAGGTCGAAGTAATGCACTTTGTGCGTGGCGAAGAAGAGCGGGGCGATGCGGTGCCACACATGGGAAGAAAAGGGCGTGCCGTGGACAAACACCAGCGGCGGGCCGTCGCCGTGGATGGCGTAGCGGACGGGGTGTCCGTTGAACTGGTAGACCTGATCCAGCGGCCAATGGGTCATGATCGTATCCTCTTGGCATGTTTAAGCCAGAGAGCATAGACACAAAAGCTGCAGCTCCCTCGCCACAGCAGGTTTGGTTACTCTCCGTGATAGATGCAGCCGCTGGTGCAGGTCTCGTGGATGCGAATGGCGCTGAGTTCCGGCAGCAGCGGCTTCAACTCATTCCAGATCCACTTGGCCAGGACTTCGCTGGTCGGGTTTTCCAGGCCAGGAATGTCGTTGAGGTAGTTGTGGTCCAGGCGCTCGTAGAGCGGCTTGAAGATCGCCTTGATTTCCGAGAAGTCGCGAATCCATCCCGTGTGCGGGTCGATGTCACCGCTGAGGTGGATAGCCACCTTGAACGAGTGACCGTGAAGACGGCCGCACTTGTGGCCTTCGGGTACGTGGGGCAGGCGGTGGGCGGATTCGAAGGTGAATTCTTTGAAGATTTCCACAGGTTCAGGCTCTTTAAGGTAGCGGTCGCGAGGCAGGCGGCGGAGTTTATCAGGTTGATCCGTGTGATGCGCGAGCATGCTGACTAAAGGGTCAGCAAACGCTCGCCCCATCCACCGTTGGCTGTCAGTTCAAGGAACTCATCGCCGAGCCGGCGGCTTTCGTCCATCGCCGTGCGCCAGTATTTACGGCGGCTCGGGTCATCGCCCATGAAGCGCTTGAAGTCGTTGCGATCCGGCAGTTTGCCGTAGGGCAGGCGAGCCAGGTATTCGCGCGATGGCGCGAGCAACAGCACGTTCTGGAGGCGTTCGGCGTTGCCCCTGCGCCATGGCAGGCCCTTGTCGAACCAGCCGGGAATGACCCGATCGGTGAAGTGTGGATAGAGGACTATGTCGTCGCCGCTGTAGGGCAGGTCGAGGTGATAGTCCAGCAGACCGCCGTCGCGGTAGGTGCCGGCGCCGGCGCCGGGGAGGTCGCGCACGCCTTCCATTACCATCGGGATCGAGCCCGACGCCAGCAACGCCTGGCGCAGGTTATCGGCGGCCAGCGGCACGAAGCGCGACGGGAAGTCTGTCAGCGGATTCAGCGGAGGCGCCAACCGAGGATCGTGTACGATCAGCCGCTCAAAATGCCGCGACAAGCGTGCGCGGCCCCGCAAGTTGTCGGCAATCACCGACGACAAGCCCAGGCCCAGCCGGCCACGGTGGTCCAGTGCCAGCAAGCCGTGGCTCTTGACCACCATGATATTGAGCCGGTAGAGCGGGTTGTCGAGGATCGTCAGGTCCCGGCCTTCCAGCAGGTCGTCGAGCATGCGCTGGGAGCTTTGGCTGACGCCGGCCATGGTCACGCCTTTGGCGAAGCTCTGTTCGTTATACAAAGTGCCCAGGCGCCGGATACCCTCGGCGGCGTTCGGCAGACAGGCGCTGGCAAAGCGCCAGGAGCCAACCGAAGCGCCGATCAGCGACCGCTCTCGCGGCGCGGCGGGGAGCCATTCGCCGAACAGGGCCAGGTCCAATCCCTGGATGCCCAAGGCTTTCGGGCCACCGGCGGCACCCGGCAGGATGCCAACATCGGCGGCCTTGAGGCCCGCCTCGCGGATACGCTTGAAGGCGCGGGAGCCGGCCTTGACGGTGAGGGCTGGGAATTTGATATGGATGGCGGTCATACCGGTCTCTGATACTGGCAAGCGATGAATTATAACGACACAAAACCCCGTAGGAACGAGCTTGCTCACGATAGCGTCAGCCCAGTTGCATCGATGGCAACGCAAAAACCGCTGTTGCCAGCAAGCTCGCTCTCAATTGATGTGTGTCCAATGATGGCAATTCAGTTTCAGTTAAGTTCATCCCGATAAAGTTTCCCGGTGAAGATTATAAGAAGGAGATAATCCGTGAACCGCCTGACTGCCTTTATTCTCGTGACGCTCATGGCCTTTGGCGCTGGCCTGGCTCAAGCACGAGATCTCCATCGCCATGAGATCAAAAAGCTGGTGGACGCTGGTACCATCCTGCCTTTTGACAAGCTCAACGAAGCGGCCCTGGCCGAACACCCTGACGGCACCGTGATTGATTCAGAGCTGGAAGATGAATACGGCAAGTACCGTTACAAGGTGGACCTGCGCGATGCGGATGGCATCGAATGGGAACTGGAACTCGACGCCGTCAGCGGCAAGGTGCTCAAGAATCATCAGGATACGTAATGAAGCTTAGTTTACGCGCCCGCAGCCGCTGGGCGCTGGCGCTGCTGGCGTTCTGTTCACTCGCCATGGCCCGGGACCTGGACCAGGACGAGGCCCTGCAACTGCGCCAACAGGGCGTGATCCTGCCGCTGGAGCAATTGCTCCAACAAGCGCTGGACCGCCATCCTGGCGCCAAGTTGCTGGAGGCCGAGCTGGAGGAAAAGCACGGCGTCTATATTTATGAGGTCGAGCTGCTGGATACCGACGGCGTAGTGCGCGAACTGGACCTGGAGGCCGCTACCGGCCGTTTACTCAAAGATAAGGAAGACTGATGCGCCTGCTCCTGGTGGAAGACCACGTTCCCCTGGCCGATGAGCTGATGGCCGGGCTTGCGCGGCAGGGTTATGCGGTGGATTGGCTGGCCGATGGTCGTGATGCGATCTACCAGGGCAGCAGCGAGCCCTACGACCTGATCATTCTGGACCTGGGCCTGCCGGGCGTTCCTGGGCTTGAGGTGCTGACGCAATGGCGAGCCGGTGGCCTGGCCACGCCGGTGTTGATCCTCACCGCCCGCGGCTCCTGGGCCGAGCGCATCGAAGGGCTCAAGGCCGGGGCCGATGATTACCTGACCAAGCCCTTTCACCCCGAAGAACTGCACTTGCGCATCCAGGCGCTGCTGCGTCGTTCCCACGGCCAGGCCAATCAACCGACGCTCCAGGCGGCCGGGTTGCACCTGGATGAAGGGCGCCAGTGCGTGATTCGTGACGGAGCGGAGATCCAGCTGACCGCCGCCGAGTTCCGCTTGTTGCGCTATTTCATGTTGCACCCCGAGCAAATCCTCTCCAAGAGTCATCTCGCCGAGCACCTGTATGACGGAGAAACCGAGCGCGATTCCAATGTGCTGGAAGTCCATGTCAACCACTTGCGGCGCAAGCTGGGGCGCAGCGTGATCGAAACCCGTCGCGGCCAGGGATACCTGTTCGGCGGGCAGACGCAGTGAGATCCATCCAACGGCGCCTGAGCCTTGGGCTGATCGGTGTGATGGTCGTGGTCGGCCTCGTCCTGGCGCAGACCAGCCTGTGGCTGTTCGAACTAGGCTTGCAGCGTTATCTGGAAGCGGGGCTGCGTAACGACAGCGAGAACCTGTTGGTAGCTTTGGTCCGTGGCCCGCAAGGTTTGCAGTTGGACGAGCGGCGCTTGTCACCGGCGTATCTGCGGCCGTTTTCCGGGCACTATTTCCGCATCGATTTCGCCAACGAGCATTGGCGCTCCCGCTCCCTGTGGGACCAGGAACTGCCCCGGCTCGACCATCCGGGCCTGCACAGCAATCTGCAACTGGGCCCCGAAGGCCAGAGGCTGCTGGTACTGCGCACCGACTATCGGCGCTTGGGCCAGGCAATTTCCATCAGCGTGGCCCAGGACTACACGCCCGTGCGCGACAGCTTCCTGAGGATGCAGCAGGTCGGCTTGGGGCTCGGCCTGGCCGGGTTGCTGCTGATCCTGTTACTCCAGCGCCTCACGGTACATCGCGCGTTGCGTCCGTTGGAAAAGGCTCGGGAGCAGATTGCCCAGTTGCAACGCGGGCAGCGCTCGCAGCTCGATGAGCAAGTGCCCAGGGAGCTGGAGCCACTGGTGGCGCAGATCAACCATCTGCTGGCCCACACCGAAGACAGCCTCAAGCGCTCACGCAACGCCCTGGGCAACCTGGGCCATGCCTTGAAGACCCCGCTGGCGGTGCTGCAAAGCCTGGCGTCGAACGAAAAGCTCGACCCTTATCCGGAACTGCGCAAGTTGCTGCTCGAACAACTGGAGCAGGTTCGCCAGCGCTTGAACCGCGAACTCAATCGCGCCCGGTTGTCCGGTGATGCGTTGCCCGGGGCGCACCTGGACTGCGACGCCGAACTGCCGGGATTGCTGGCGACGCTGAACATGATCCATGGCGAGCATCTGCATCTGGCCTACGTCGGGCCGCCCGGCTTGCACCTGCCTTGGGATCGTGAAGACCTGCTGGAACTGCTGGGCAACCTGCTGGACAACGCGTGCAAATGGGCTGACGCCGAAGTGCGCCTGAGCGTGAGCGAGACGGTCGAGGGCTTCAGCCTGGTGGTGGAAGACGATGGGCCGGGCATCCCCGCGGAGCGCCGCGACCAGGTATTCAGCCGAGGCACGCGGTTGGATGAGCAAACCGACGGCCACGGCCTGGGGCTGGGCATCGTGCGCGACATCGTCGACACCTGGGGCGGGACGCTGGCGCTGGGTGACAGCGAGTGGGGCGGCTTGAAGGTCGTGATCGACTTGCCCAAGCGCTGAAACACGCTAATGGTGCCGCTGAGCCCTGGGGGAGCGAGCTTGCTCGCGATAGCGTCAGTTCAGCCAAATGAATATCAACTGACCCACCGCCATCGCGAGCAAGCTCGCTCCCACACTGGATCGGCAGTGAATGCGAAACCCGCCGCATGACCCTTGCAGCTTGCCGCCGCTTCCTGCAAAGTCGCGACCTTTTTGTCCGGTGGCTTTCCATCGCTGTGCTTTGAGGTAACGATGATAAATGCAGTAATTGCGGCGGTTGGCGTCATGCTGGTGCTCAGCCTGTCCCGCGTGCATGTGGTGATCGCGCTGATCGTCGGCGCATTGGTGGGCGGCCTGACGGGCGGCCTGGGGATCGAGGCGACGCTCAAGGCGTTCAATGCAGGCCTGGGCGGCGGCGCTACGGTGGCGTTGTCCTACGCATTGCTGGGTGCTTTCGCCGTGGCGATCGCCAAGTCCGGCATGGCTCACGCCTTGGCCGACAAAGCCCTGGCCATGGTCGACCGCCAGGACGCCGCCGGCGGCACGGGCGTCAAGTGGGTGCTGATCGGCCTGCTGGGTACCGTCGCGGTCGCTTCACAGAATATCCTGCCGATCCACATCGCCTTCATCCCGCTGCTGGTGCCGCCACTTTTATATGTACTGACCAAGTTGCAGATGGACCGCCGGTTGATCGCCTGCGTCATGACCTTCGGCCTGATCACGCCCTATATGTTCCTGCCGGTGGGCTTCGGCAATATTTTCCTTAACGAGATCCTGTTGGCCAACGTCGCGAGAAGTGGCGTGGACGTCAGCGGCATCAACATCACCCACGCCATGGGCATCCCGGCGCTGGGCATGGTGTTTGGCCTGGCGCTGTCGTTTATCACCTATCGCAAGAAACGCGTCTATGACCTGAAGAAAATCGCTCGCGCCGAGCAGGTGGCGGTGCGCTATAACCCGCTCAGCCTGTTGGTGGCGGGGTTGGCGATCGCGGCGGCCTTTGCCATCCAGCTGCTGCTCGACTCGATGATCATCGGCGCCCTGGCCGGCTTCCTGATCTTTTCTGTCTCGGGTGTGGTGCGTTGGCGCGAGACCGATGACCTGTTCACCGAAGGCATGAAGATGATGGCGATGATCGGCTTCATCATGATCGCCGCGTCGGGGTTCGCCGAGGTGATGAAAGCCACCGGTGAAGTCCAGAGCCTGGTTGAAACCTCGGCGGCCTGGATCGGCCACAACAAGGGCGTCGGCGCATTGCTGATGTTGCTGGTGGGATTGTTGGTGACCATGGGCATCGGCTCGTCGTTCTCCACGGTGCCGATCCTGGCGACTATCTTTGTGCCGCTGTGCCTGCAACTGGGTTTCAGCCCGCTGGCGATCGTCTGCATCGTCGGCACCGCCGGCGCCTTGGGCGATGCCGGCTCGCCTGCCTCGGACTCGACGCTGGGCCCGACCTCCGGCCTGAACATCGACGGCCAGCATCACCACATCTGGGACACCGTGGTTCCGACCTTCATCCATTACAACCTGCCGTTGCTGGTGTTTGGTTGGGTGGCGGCGATGGTGTTGTAGGCCAAGACCGCGTTGCGTTCATCGCGAGCAGGCTCGCTCCCACATTGGATCGCATTTTCCTGTGGAAGCGAGCTTGCTCGCGATGGGGCCCTTGAATTCAGCGACCCTGCCAACTGACTGTTCACCTTGTCCTACAGTTTTGCCGTGGGCTGCCGTTAACCCAGCTAACCACACCATAAAACCTACAAGAGTGAACAGCATGCGCCTGAGCTTGAAGGCTAAAGTCCTGTCCCTGGCAATACTGCCGGTATTGCTGTCCGCCGTGATCATCAGCCTGACCACTGCGTTCATCTTGAAGGAACAGGCCAGCAAAGAAGTCCAGCAAACCCGCGAGCGCCTGCTCAGCGAGGCCAAGGCCACCCTACAGAATTATGTCGCGGTCGGGCTGACGGCCATCAAGCCGCTCTACGATGCCGCCGCGCCCGGCGATAACGAGGCGCGTGCCCAGGCGATCAAGTTGCTGTCCAATATCAGCTACGGCAAGGACGGCTATTTCTTCGGCTACGACTCCGAGACCATTCGTCTGTTCAAGGCCAACAGCCCTGATGGTGTGGGCAAGAGTTTCAAGGACAACCGCGATCCGAACGGTGTCTACGTCAACCGTGACCTGGTGAAAGTCGCCAAGGACGGCACGCATTACCTCGAATACAGCTCGCCGCTGCCGGGCAGCAAAGACCTGGTGCCGAAGCTCGGCTACACCGAATACTTGTCCAAGTGGGACCTGGCGGTGGGCAGCTCGGTGAATCTGGATGGCATCGAAGGTCAGGTGGCGTTGGTGGAAGCCAAGGTCCACGATCGGCTGCAAGGCGTGATCCTCAGCATCGTCGGGATTGCCGCCGTGGTGTTGCTGGTGATCGCGGTGGTGGGCCTGGTGCTCGCCAACACCATCCTGCGTCCGTTGCACCTGATGAAGGACAACCTCGACGACATCGCGGCGGGAGAGGGCGATCTGACCCGGCGCCTGGCGATTACCAGCCAGGATGAACTGGGCCAACTGGCCGGTTCGTTCAACCGTTTCGTCGACAAGATCCACGGCCTGGTGCGGCAGATCACCGACATGACCTCGCAGCTGACCGGGCTGGTGACGCAAGTCTCCGAGCAAGCCCAGCGTTCAGAGCAGGCCATGGAACGCCAGCGCCACGAAACCGACCAGGTCGCCACCGCGATCAACGAGATGTCCTCCGCCGCCCAGGAAGTCGCCCGCAGTGCCCAGGGCGCCGCCGTCGCGGCCCAGCAGACCGACGAAGAAGGCCAGTCGGCCAAGCGCGTGGTGGCCGGCAGTATCCAGCAGATCCATGCGTTGGTGAACGATATCCGCAGCAGCGGCGTGTCCTTGGACAGTCTGCAACAGGACGTGGCCTCGATCGTCAGTGTCCTGGGAGTGATTCGTTCGATCGCCGAGCAGACAAACCTGCTGGCCCTTAACGCCGCCATCGAGGCCGCGCGGGCCGGCGAAGCGGGACGCGGTTTCGCGGTGGTCGCCGATGAAGTCCGTGCCCTGGCCAGCCGGACCCAGCAAAGCACCCAGGAAATTCAAGGGATGATCGACCGGTTGCAGTCCGGCACCCATGCGGCGGTGGAAGCGATGCGCCGTTCCAGTGAGGCCGGCGACGGCACGTCGGAACGGGCCAATGAGGCCGGCGCTTCACTGGACACCATGGCGCAGCTGATCGGCACCATCAACTCGATGAACGCCCAGATCGCCAGTGCCGCCGAAGAACAGACCGCGGTAGCCGAAGAAATCAACCGCAGCGTTCACCAGATCGCCGTGGCCGTGGACAGCGTTGCCGACGAAACCCAACTCGGCGCCCAGACCTCCCGCAGCCTGGCCGACCTGGGCCAGCGCCTGGGCAAGCTGGTGGGGCAGTTCCGGATCTGATTCGGGCAGCAGGAGCTGCCGAAGGCTGCGATCTTTCGCTTTCGATCCAGATGTGCCGCCTGGCTTGCCAGGCCCTATCGGAAGCGGAGGATCGCAGCCTTCGGCAGTTTCTGTCGGTCATCCTGTGGGAGCGAGCAAGCGCGCTCCCACAGTTGTTCTTCGCCGCCTGCATTGCCGGATCAGTGCCTGGGCTATGGCTCGCGCACCCTGTATCAACACGCCGAACGGCACATCCACCGCAATGTCGGGTCGAAAAGCGGCGGGGTAGGCCACGTCCGGCCAGGCGGTATTGATTTGTGTTCATGGCGCGCAGCAGACGCGACGGCACTCCGGCGAGTCCTGGCGGACTAATGTGTATCTGCCAAGGACATGGAAAGCAAATGAACCGCAAGAACCTCCAAAACAAATCGCAGATGTTGCTGCTGATCCTGGTCAGCATCGCCTTCGTCTGGATCCTGCTGCCGTTCTACGGAGCGGTGTTCTGGGCCGTCATCCTGGGCATCGTCTTCGCGCCGCTGCAGCGGCGGCTGCAATTGAAACTCAACTGGCCGCGCAACCTCACGACGCTGCTGACCCTGACCAGTTGCATGCTGATCGCTGTCTTGCCGGTCATCGTCATCAGCACCTTGCTGGTCCAGGAAGGCGCGGCACTCTACAAGAGCCTGGAAAGTGGCGAGCTGGACGTTGCCGATTACCTGGCCCGCTTCAAGGAAGCATTGCCCCCGTACTTCCAGCACCTGCTGGACCGTTTTGGCCTGGGCAACCTGAGCGGGTTGCGGGACAAGATCGTCAAGAGCGCGATGCAGGGCAGCGAATTCTTCGCCACCCAGGCGTTCAGTTTCGGCCAGGGGACGTTCCAATTCCTGGTGAGCTTTTTCGTGATGCTCTACCTGCTGTTCTTTTTCCTGCGCGACGGTCCGGAACTGGTGCGCAAGGTTCGCTTTGCCGTGCCATTGGCGGAGCACCAGAAGCGCCGCCTGCAGTTGAAATTCAACCGGGTGGTGCGGGCGACGGTGAAAGGCAACCTGTTGGTAGCGATTACCCAGGGCGCACTGGGCGGCTTGATCTTTTGGGTGCTTGGCATTCCGACAGTGCTGCCCTGGGCGGTGCTGATGGCGTTCCTGTCGCTGCTGCCAGCCGTGGGAGCGGGCATCGTCTGGGCGCCGGTGGCGGTGTATTTCCTGCTGTCCGGGGCGATCTGGCAGGGCGTCGTGCTGACCCTGTTCGGTGTATTCGTGATCGGCCTGGTGGATAACTTCCTGCGGCCGATCCTGGTGGGCAAGGACACCAAGATGCCCGACTACATGGTCCTGGTCTCGACACTGGGCGGGCTGGCGGTGTTTGGCCTGAACGGCTTCGTCATCGGCCCGTTGATCGCGGCACTGTTCCTGTCGTGCTGGGCGTTGTTCGTCGAAAATACGCCTCGGGTGCAATTGCCTTAGGCGCGCAGCAGATAGGGACCGATGCGTTGCGACATGGCCTGGGCAGCGGGCAGTGAAGTCAGCGGACCGCTGATGGTCACGCCGTCCTGCACCAGATACCAGCAAGCCAGCAGGCCTCGTTCCCTGAGCGGGGCGGGGACGGCGCTGCCAATGACAGACATGATTTGAACCTTGGGCATGGGAAACCTCCATCAATCGATGGGGCTACCTTACGTCTCATGAAGGATGGGGAAAAATCAACGGCTTCAATAGTAGGAATCGATGCCGCTCAATCGACCACCAGGTCCAGCATATGCACCACTTCCTGCTCGTTGAGCAGGCCCTTGCGGACCAGGCTCTCCGCGAGCAGGGAGAGGAACTTGGCGCTGCGGTGGCCTTCCAGGTGCTTGAGCTCGGTCAGTGCGTTGTACACCTTGCTCGAGGTGCACAGTCCCACGATGCGGTGAGGGTTTTGTGTTGGCATGGTTTCGTCCTTGTTGTTATGAAGCTGCAATGGCGGACCGGGACAGTTTGCGGCACGGCCATGACGCTCAGGTGACAGCTTGGGATTGGGAAAAACAAAGCAGGATTCAGACCATGATGCCGCATTGGCGCCAAATTATTGTTCTGGTAGCGACCTCAGACAGGCGCTCTACGGCCTTCAGCGGGCTCTGACCGCCGAAAGGCGCCCATAAAAAAGCCCCTGAATCTTTCGATTCAAGGGCTTTGATTTTTGCTGTCTGGCTCCACGACCTGGACTCGAACCAGGGACCCAGTGATTAACAGTCACTTGCTCTACCAACTGAGCTATCGCGGAATGACGCGTATGTTACTGATTGGAAAAGAGAAGTCAAGCTTGGGTTGATGACTGGGCGGGATTTTCCTGGTTGAGGTGTTCAGGTAGCAAATGTTACTGCTCCACACATTACCGGCCGGACGCTGACCATTGTGGCGAGGGGATAAATCCCTGGCCACAGGGGGCACCCAAAAAAAACGGGAAGCTCGATGGCTTCCCGCTTTTCATCCAGCGCCGGGGTGTCAGATCACCTGGACGATGGCCTTGGTTACCGCATCGATGTTGTTCTGGTTCAGCGCGGCCACGCAGATGCGGCCGGTGTCCAGGGCATAGATGCCGAACTCGTTGCGCAGGCGCGTCACTTGTTCAACGGTCAGGCCGGAGTAGGAGAACATCCCGCTCTGGCGTGCGACGAAGCTGAAGTCGTGGTGCGGCGCGGCCTTGGCCAGCATGTCCACCATCTGGTCGCGCATGCCGCGGATGCGCAGGCGCATCTCGGCCAGTTCTTCTTCCCACTGGGCCCGCAACTCAGGGCTGTTGAGCACGGCGGCGACGATGCTGGCGCCGTGGGTTGGCGGGTTGGAGTAGTTGGTGCGGATCACGCGCTTGACCTGGGACAGGACGCGGGCACTTTCTTCCTTCGACTCGCTGACGATCGACAAGGCGCCGACGCGCTCGCCATACAGCGAGAACGACTTGGAGAACGAACTGGAGGCGAAGAAGGTCAGGCCCGACTCGGCGAACAGGCGCACCGCCGCGGCGTCTTCATCAATACTCTTGCCAAAGCCCTGGTAGGCCATGTCCAGGAACGGCACGTGGTTCTTGGCCTTGACCACGGCCAGCACGTTTTTCCAGTCTTCGGGGCTCAGGTCCACGCCGGTCGGGTTGTGGCAGCAGGCGTGCAGCACAACGATCGAGCGGTCGGGCAGGGCGTTGAGGTCTTCCAGCAGGCCGCTGCGGTTCACGTCGTGGGTGGCGGCGTCGTAGTAGCGATAGTTCTGTACTGGGAAACCGGCGGTTTCGAACAGGGCGCGGTGGTTTTCCCAGCTTGGGTCGCTAATGGCCACGACCGCGTCTGGCAGCAGTTGCTTGAGGAAGTCGGCGCCGATCTTCAGCGCGCCAGTGCCGCCCACGGCCTGGGTAGTGATGACGCGGCCCGAAGCGATCAGCGGGGAGTCCTTGCCAAACAGCAGGGTCTGGACCGCCTGGTCATAGGCGGCGATGCCGTCGATCGGCAGGTAGCCACGGGACACGTGCTGAGCCACGCGAATCGTCTCGGCTTCAACCACGGCGCGCAGCAATGGAATGCGCCCTTCCTCGTTGCAGTAAACACCTACGCCCAGGTTGACCTTGTTGGTACGGGTGTCGGCGTTGAAAGCTTCGTTGAGGCCCAGGATGGGGTCGCGTGGTGCCAATTCGACAGCGGAAAACAGGCTCATTAGTGCGCGGCTCTGAATGGAGAGTGAGGGGACGTGTCGCGCTCCAGCCGGATGCACTAGAGCGGTGCACAAACGGGGAGCTAGTATAGAGGCCATCACCGGGCAGGGCGACAGGCTAATCGGTCTTTACCGTAAGTATTTTCGTTTTTTTTCGACCGTTAGTCCCTTCGCCGCGTCAAAGTCTGCAAGGCGTGTAGGACGCTCGTCTTGAAAGCGAAGGCATTCACCTCCACATTGTGTGAATTCCAGCTTTTTCATCGGCCGACGTCAGTCAATTCGGTCTTCCTCGTTCCCGTCGGCTGGCCGACAGGAGTGAACCCAGGGGTTATGTTATGTCTGAATTCCAGCTAGTCACCCGCTTCCAGCCCGCCGGCGATCAGCCGGAAGCCATCCGCCTGATGGTCGAAGGCATCGAGGCCGGGCTGGCGCACCAGACGTTGCTGGGTGTGACCGGCTCGGGCAAGACTTTCAGCATCGCCAACGTGATCGCCCAGGTGCAGCGCCCGACGCTGGTGCTGGCGCCGAACAAGACGCTGGCGGCGCAGTTGTACGGCGAGTTCAAGGCATTTTTTCCGAACAACGCGGTGGAATACTTCGTTTCCTACTACGACTACTACCAGCCCGAAGCGTATGTGCCGTCGTCGGACACCTTCATCGAAAAGGACGCCTCGATCAACGACCACATCGAGCAGATGCGGCTGTCGGCGACCAAGGCGTTGCTCGAGCGCAAGGACGCGATCATCGTCACCACGGTGTCGTGCATCTATGGCTTGGGCAGCCCGGAAACGTACTTGAAGATGGTGCTGCACGTGGATCGGGGCGATAAGCTCGACCAGCGCGCCTTGCTCCGGCGCCTGGCGGATTTGCAGTACACCCGCAACGACATGGATTTTGCCCGGGCGACGTTCCGGGTGCGGGGTGATGTGATCGACATCTACCCGGCAGAGTCGGACCTGGAAGCGATCCGCATCGAGCTGTTCGACGACGAAGTGGAAAGCATCTCGGCCTTCGATCCGCTGACCGGCGAAGTGATCCGCAAGATGCCGCGCTTCACCTTCTATCCCAAGAGCCACTACGTAACGCCACGGGAAACCTTGCTGGGCGCCATCGAGGGGATCAAGGCCGAGCTGCAAGAACGCCTGGAATACCTGCGTTCGAACAACAAGCTGGTGGAGGCCCAACGCCTGGAGCAGCGGACCCGCTTCGACCTGGAAATGATCCTGGAATTGGGTTACTGCAACGGCATCGAGAACTACTCGCGCTACCTCTCGGGCCGTCCGGCGGGCGCGCCGCCGCCCACTTTGTACGACTACCTGCCGCCTGACGCCCTGCTGGTGATCGACGAGTCCCACGTCAGCGTGCCGCAAGTTGGCGCCATGTACAAAGGCGACCGTTCGCGCAAGGAAACCCTGGTGGAATATGGTTTCCGCCTGCCCTCGGCACTGGATAACCGGCCGATGCGTTTCGACGAATGGGAAAGCGTCAGCCCGCAGACGATTTTCGTCTCGGCCACTCCTGGCAATTACGAGGCCGAGCATGCCGGTCGCGTGGTCGAGCAAGTAGTGCGGCCGACGGGGCTGGTGGACCCGCAGGTCGAGGTGCGCCCGGCACTGACCCAGGTCGATGATTTGCTGTCGGAAATCACGAAACGCGTGGCCTTGGAAGAGCGGGTGCTGGTCACCACGCTCACCAAGCGCATGGCCGAAGACCTCACCGATTACCTGGCAGACCATGGCGTGCGGGTGCGTTACCTGCACTCGGACATCGACACGGTGGAGCGGGTCGAGATCATCCGCGACCTGCGCCTGGGCACTTTCGACGTGTTGGTGGGCATCAACCTGCTGCGCGAGGGCCTGGACATGCCGGAGGTGTCGCTGGTGGCGATCCTCGACGCTGACAAGGAAGGTTTCCTGCGCTCCGAGCGCTCGTTGATCCAGACCATCGGTCGCGCGGCGCGAAACCTCAACGGTCGCGCGATTTTGTATGCCGATCGCATCACCGGGTCCATGGAGCGGGCTATCGGCGAGACCGAGCGCCGCCGCGACAAGCAGATCGCCTTCAACCTGGCCAATGGCATTACGCCTAAAGGCGTGTTCAAGGACGTCGCCGATATCATGGAAGGCGCCACGGTGCCTGGCTCGCGCAGCAAGAAACGCAAGGGCATGGCCAAAGCCGCCGAGGAAAGCGCCCGCTACGAAGCCGAACTGCGCTCGCCGAGCGAAATCACCAAGCGTATCCGGCAATTGGAAGAGAAGATGTACCAACTGGCCCGTGACCTGGAGTTCGAGGCCGCGGCGCAGTTGCGCGATGAGATTGGCAAGTTGCGCGAGCGGTTGCTGACTGTCTGACTCTTGCAGTGGCTTCGAAGGCCTCATCGTCGGAACGCCGCCCGGAGCAGGCTCGCTCCCACAGTGGACCGCATCCAGTCCAGACAACTCGGTTTCCTGTGGGAGCGAGCCTGCTCGCGATGAGGGCGACTCGGTCTGGCAGGCTTTACTCAAATCGGCCTCTCACTGGAGCCTGCCCACCATCGCCTGTTACCATTCACCCCCTGTTTGATCTTCGCTTTTATCTTCTTTCCGAGACATGCCATGACCACCGTCCGTACCCGCATCGCGCCTTCGCCCACTGGCGATCCCCATGTCGGCACCGCTTACATCGCCTTGTTCAACTATTGCTTTGCCAAGCAGCACGGTGGTGAGTTCATCCTGCGGATCGAGGACACCGATCAGTTGCGCTCGACCCGCGAGTCGGAACAGCAGATTTTCGACGCCCTTCGCTGGCTCGGCATCGACTGGAGCGAAGGCCCGGATGTTGGCGGCCCGCATGGCCCGTATCGCCAGAGCGAGCGCGGCGAGATCTACAAGCAGTACTGTCAGCAACTGGTGGACATGGGGCACGCATTCCCTTGTTTCTGCACCGCCGAAGAGCTCGACCAGATGCGCGCCGAGCAGATCGCCCGTGGCGAAACCCCGCGCTATGACGGTCGCGCGCTGCTGCTGTCCAAGGAAGAAGTCGCCCGTCGCCTGGCCGCTGGCGAGCCCCATGTGATCCGCATGAAGGTGCCGACCGAGGGCGTCTGCGTGGTGCCGGACATGCTGCGTGGCGATGTCGAGATCCCATGGGACCGCATGGACATGCAAGTGCTGATGAAGACCGACGGCCTGCCGACGTACTTCCTGGCCAACGTGGTCGACGACCACCTGATGGGCATCACCCACGTCCTGCGCGGTGAGGAGTGGCTGCCGTCGGCGCCGAAACTGATCCTGCTTTACGAGTACTTCGGCTGGGAGCAACCGCAGTTGTGCTACATGCCGCTGCTACGCAATCCGGACAAGAGCAAGCTGTCCAAGCGCAAGAACCCGACCTCGGTGACCTTCTACGAGCGCATGGGCTTCATGCCCGAGGCGATGCTCAACTACCTGGGGCGCATGGGCTGGTCGATGCCCGACGAGCGCGAGAAGTTCTCGCTGCAGGAAATGGTCGAACACTTCGACCTTTCGCGTGTTTCCCTGGGCGGGCCGATCTTCGACGTCGAGAAATTGTCCTGGCTCAACGGCCAATGGCTGCGCGACCTGCCTGTGGAAGAGTTCGCCGCGCGCGTGCAGAAGTGGGCGTTCAACCCTGAATACATGATGAAGATTGCCCCGCACGTGCAGGGCAGGGTCGAGACGTTCAGCCAGATCGCGCCATTGGCCGGGTTCTTCTTTGCCGGTGGCGTGACCCCCGATGCGAAGCTGTTCGAATCCAAGAAGCTTTCGGGCGACCAGGTGCGGCAGTTGATGCAATTGATCCTCTGGAAGCTCGAAAGCCTGCGCCAGTGGGAAAAGGACAGCATCACCGCGACGATTCAGGCAGTGGTCGAATCCCTGGAGTTGAAACTGCGCGACGCGATGCCGCTGATGTTTGCCGCCATTACTGGCCAGGCGAGCTCGGTGTCGGTGCTCGATGCCATGGAAATCCTCGGGCCGGACCTGACCCGTTTCCGCCTGCGCCAGGCCATCGATCTGCTCGGTGGCGTGTCCAAGAAGGAGAACAAGGAGTGGGAAAAGCTGCTGGGCGCGATCGCTTAAGCGGCTGATGGAGGAGGGCGTGCCCCGGTTTTCCGGGGTTTGTCGGTAAGTGATTGTTATCCCGGCAAAAAATTTTCAAATTCTTTGAAAATAAATTTGACAGCCCTCCGATACGCCCTTAAGATTCGCCCCGTCCTCAGCGATGAGGGGCTATAGCTCAGCTGGGAGAGCGCTTGCATGGCATGCAAGAGGTCGACGGTTCGATCCCGTCTAGCTCCACCAATTTACACTTCAAGGCCTGGCCACACCGGCCTTGAAGCGATCAACTCTCAGCGTTGATCAGTTGTATAGAAGGGTTTGCGTCCCCTTCGTCTAGTGGCCTAGGACACCGCCCTTTCACGGCGGTAACAGGGGTTCGAGTCCCCTAGGGGACGCCAGTTTTACAGAAGCGATGTTGCAAGATGTCGCTCCGCCGCGAGGCGAAAAATCCGGGGCTATAGCTCAGCTGGGAGAGCGCTTGCATGGCATGCAAGAGGTCGACGGTTCGATCCCGTCTAGCTCCACCAATCTCAGGTTCAAGGTCTGGCCACTCCGGCCTTGAATCGATCAGTTCTCAGCGCTGATCAAGTAAGAAGGTTTGTGTCCCCTTCGTCTAGTGGCCTAGGACACCGCCCTTTCACGGCGGTAACAGGGGTTCGAGTCCCCTAGGGGACGCCACGATTACCCGCTCTGCGGGATTTTATAAGGGTCATTCAATTCTTGAATGGCCCTTTTGTTTGCCTGGCGTTCAGCCAATTTCCTATTCTCCTGAAAATACTTCTGACCGGCGGTCAACATTTCGCTTGCGAAAATTTATTATGAGAATAATATTTCAATCGTAATATTCGGAGGCAACGATGAGCGATAAAAAAGCACAGACCCGCGAACGCATTCTCAAGGCCGCCAGCGATGCGCTGATCCAGCGCGGGCCGGCCGAGCCGAGCGTGGGCGAGGTGATGGGGGCGGCCGGGCTGACGGTGGGTGGTTTCTACGCTCATTTCGAAAGCAAGGACGCCTTGATGCTGGAGGCGTTCAAGCAGTTGCTGAACCGCCGCCGTGGCTTGATCGCTGACATGGATGCCGAGCTGACGGGTGAAGAACGGCGCGCCTTGGTCGCGGCCTTCTACTTGTCGCGCAAGCACCGCGATTCAACCGAGCAGGCGTGTCCGATTCCGGCATCGGTCGGCGAGCTCGGGCGGCTGCCGGATGCATTTCGTGAGGTGCTCAATGAGCATATCGAGCTGATGGTCGCGCAATTGGCCGCCAGCCCCGAAGACGCGGACAAAGCCCTGGCTGACATTGCCTTGATGGTCGGCGGCCTGGCGCTGGCACGGGCATTGGGCCCGGGTGAGTTATCGGATCGTTTGCTGCGCGCCGCCAAGTCGGCGGTGCGCTGAGCTAAGGCGCAAGCCCTGGAGATGAGCATGGACAGGTTGAGCTGGATTCGTGGCGTCAATGGCACCCTTGGTTGGATAGCACCGCGCCTGGTGGCGAAGAAAATGCGCAGGGTCTTCATGAGTCCACGCAACCTGCCACCGAGGGCCTGGGAGTTGCCATTGCTTGCCTCGTCCGAGCGCATCACCTTGCGCTTCGGCCTGTCTGCCTTGCGCTGGGGCAAAGGCCCGGCGGTCCTGCTGATGCATGGCTGGGAAGGACGGCCGACGCAGTTCGCGGCCTTGATAACCGCGCTGGTGGATGCCGGTTATACCGTGGTGGCGCTGGACGGACCGGCCCATGGTCGCTCGCCGGGCCACGAAGCCAACGTCCTGTTGTTTGCCCGGGCGATGCTCGAAGCCGCAGCTGAGTTGCCACCGCTGCAAGCGGTGATCGGTCACTCCATGGGTGGCGCCAGTGCCATGCTGGCGGTCCAGTTGGGCTTGCGGACCGAGACGCTGGTCAGCATCGCCGCGCCTGCGCGGATCCTCGGCGTGCTGCGTGGGTTCGCCCGGATGATGGGAATGCCCGCCAGGGCCCGCTCGGCGTTCATTCGCCAGGTGGAGCAGGATGTGGGCATGCAGGCTTCGAAGATGGATGTTGCGCAATACCAACTGGATATTCCAGGGTTGATTGTCCATGCCGAGGACGATACGTCGGTTTCGGTCAGGGAATCGCAACTGATCCATGAAGCCTGGTTCGACAGTCGCTTGCTGCGGTTGTCCGAGGGTGGACACCAGCGAGTCCTGGCCGATCCCCGTGTCATTGATGGCGTGTTATCACTGCTGGCGGGGCGCAGCTTGCAAGCGCGGCAATCGGCTTGAGCTTCCGTTACACTGCCCCGATCCAAATTCGACCGGGAGAGGGGCATGGGCTGGGATCGGGCAACGCCGTTCATTATTGATCTTCAGGTCAATCCAGAAGATATCGATGGGCTAGGCCACGCCAACAACGCGGTGTACGTCACCTGGCTGGAGCGTTGCGCGTGGCGGCATTCCCAGCGCCTGGGCCTGGATCTGGTGGAATACCGGCGACTGGATCGGGCCATGGCGGTGGTGCGGCATGAAATCGATTATCTGGCGGCCGCCTACGAGGGCGACGAATTGCAGTTGGCGACCTGGATCGTCGACTGGGACCAGCGCCTGAAAATGACCCGGCATTTCCAGCTGGTCCGTCCCAGTGATAACACCACATTGCTGCGGGCCCAGACCACTTTCGTTTGCATCGAACTGTCTACCGGCCGGCCCAAGCGCATGCCGCCGGAGTTCATCGAAGGTTATGGCGTGGCGCTGAATTCATCTGACCTCTTTATAGACTGACCCACCGCCATCGCGAGCAGGCTCGCTCCCACAGGGTTTGGTGGTGGATTCCGGTTTTGTGGGCGCCTTGGAGTCGGTGTGGGAGCGAGCTTGCTCGCGATGGCGGCGGCACATCCAGCATCTTCCCAAGCTGATACACCGCCATCGCGAGCAGGCTCGCTCCCACAGTGATTCGTGGTGGATTCCGATTTTGTGAAGGAAATCCGCTAAACTGCTGCACGTTTTTTCGTTGAGTGTGTTTCCCATGCAAATTGCCTTGGCGCCCATGGAGGGGTTGGTCGACAACATCCTGCGGGACGTCCTGACCCGTGTTGGCGGCATCGATTGGTGCGTCACCGAGTTCATTCGCGTCAACGACCGTCTGCTCACGCCGGCCTATTTCCATAAGCTTGCCCCTGAACTGTTGACCGGTGCCCAAACAGCGGCGGGTGTGCCCCTGCGTGTGCAGTTGCTCGGTTCCGACCCGGTATGCCTGGCGGAAAACGCGGCGCTGGCCTGCGAGCTGGGCTCCGAGGTGATCGATTTGAATTTCGGGTGCCCGGCCAAGACAGTGAACAAGTCACGGGGCGGGGCGGTGTTGCTCAAGGAGCCAGAGCTGCTCAACGAAATCGTGGAACATGTCCGTCGTGCGGTGCCCAAGCACATTCCGGTTACGGCGAAGATGCGCCTGGGTTTCGACAGCCCGGACGGCGCGCTGGTCTGCGCCACGGCGCTGGCCGAGGGCGGCGCGGCGCACATCGTCGTGCATGCGCGGACCAAGGTCGACGGCTATAAGCCACCGGCCCACTGGGAGTGGATTCCCCGCGTCCAGGAAGTGGTCAAGGTGCCGGTGTTCGCCAACGGCGATATCTGGTGCGTCGATGACTGGCGTCGGTGCCGGGAAATCAGCGGTGTCGCAGACATAATGCTCGGCCGTGGACTGGTCTCCCGTCCCGACCTGGCGCGGCAGATCGCCGCCGCCCGGGCGGGTGAAGAGGTTATCGAGATGTCTTGGGCCGACCTGCAACCGATGCTCCAGGATTTCTGGGTACAGGTAGTGGAGCAATTGACCCCTCGCCAGGCGCCGGGTCGCTTGAAGCAATGGCTGGCCATGCTGACCCGCAATTACCCCGAAGCCGTGGAGTTGTTCGGCGCGCTACGGCGGGAAACGGAACTGGATGCGGTGGGCCATTTATTGGGTGTGCAGCGCACCGAAGCGGCCTGAAAAAAATCTCAGGAAAAGCTCTTGAAAAGTTTTTGGCGGACCCTAGATAGGGGGTACGCGATGCCGAATTCGGGTCGCGGAGACAAAAAACCTTGCTGAACTTTCAGGAGATTTGAATCATGAGTACTGCATTTTCGCTGGCCCCTCTGTTCCGTTCCTCGGTGGGCTTCGACCGTTTCAACGACCTGTTCGAAACCGCACTGCGCAACGAACCGGGCAGCAGTTATCCACCTTACAACGTGGAAAAACACGGCGATGACGAATACCGCATCGTAGTCGCCGCTGCCGGGTTCCGGGAAGAAGACCTGGACCTGCAAGTGGAAAAAGGTGTGCTGACCATCAGCGGCGGCAAGCGCGAGGCCAGCAACGACAGCGTGACCTACCTGCACCAAGGCATCGCCCAGCGGGCGTTCAAGCTGTCCTTCCGGTTGGCGGATCATATCGAGATCAAGGCCGCCGGCCTGAGCAACGGTCTGTTGAGCATCGACCTGTTGCGCGTGGTACCGGAAGAGGCGAAAGCCAAGCGCATCCCGATCAACGGTGCGCAGCAAAAACCCGCGCTGGAGAATTGATCCATCGCAATTGAAGAAGGGCGCCGAATGGCGCCCTTCTTCGTTTTTGAGATCGGTGGAAGATTAATCGTGGCGAGGGGATTTATCCCCGCTGGGCTGCGAAGCAGCCCTAAAAGCCGTCGCCTCGGCGTGTCAGGCTAAACAGCGTCGTCTGTTCTTTTTTGGGGCTGCTTCGCAACCCAGCGGGGATAAATCCCCTCGCCACAAAAGCCCGTCTTGTATTGCGGTTCAGAATTAGGGCAACAACCGCTCAAACGCCTCCAGCGGCAACGGCCGGCTGTGCAGGTAACCCTGGTACAAATGACAATCGAGCCCCTGCAGGAACTGCAATTGTTCCAGCGTTTCCACCCCTTCGGCGATCATTTCCAGGTTCAGGCTACGGGCCATGGCCACGATGGCGCGGATGATTTCGGCGTCGTTGGGGTCGCTGGTGGCGTCCCGCACGAAGGATTGATCGATTTTCAACGTGTCGACCGGTAGGCGTTTGAGGTACGTCAGCGACGAGTATCCCGTGCCGAAATCATCCATGGCGAAGCTCACGCCCAGTTTCTTGAGGCGACGCATCTTGCCGATGGTGTCGTCCAGGTTCTGGATTACGATGCCTTCGGTGATTTCCAGTTTGAGCACGCAATAGGGCAGGCCGTGACGGGAGAGGCTGCTTTCGATGCGTTCGACGAAATCACTCTGGCGAAACTGCCGTGGGCTGATGTTGACGCACAATTTGAAGCGCTGCGGATCGACCTTGCCCTTGGCGATCAAGTGCTTGAAGCCGTTGCAGGCTTCATCAAGGATCCAGGTCCCGACCTCCAGGATCAAGCCGCTGTCTTCCAGTACCTTGATGAACTCGTTGGGCGACTGCGCACCCAGGTCCGGATGATTCCAACGGACCAGGGCTTCGGCGCCGATGATGCGGTTGTCCCGGGCATCGATCTGGGGCTGGAAATGCAAACTGAACTCGTTGCGAGCCAGGGCCTGGCGCAAGTCGGTTTCCATGCGCAGTCGCTCGCTCGCGGCTTTTTGCATGGTGGCGTGGAACATCTGCGAGGTGTTGCGCCCCGAGTCCTTGGCGCGGTAGAGGGCAATGTCGGCGCGCTTGAGCAGGTCGGTCGGGGTGGAGCCGTGGTCCGGAATCAGCGCCATGCCAATGCTGGGGGTAACTTGAAGCCGTTGGCCGTCCAGGAACATCGGTTCCGAGAGCAGGTCACGCAGGGTGTCGGCCAGGTTCTGTACCTGTTCGCTGACCGCGGCCCGTGTGCCTTCGAGGCCGCTGAGCAGTACCACGAACTCGTCGCCACCCAGCCGCGCCACGGTGTCTTCGAGGCGCACGCTGGCTTCGAGGCGTGCGGTGATGATCTTCAGCACCGTATCGCCCACCGGATGGCCGAGGGAGTCATTGATGTGCTTGAAGTGGTCCAGGTCGAGGAACAGCAGGGCTCCGCGAAGGCTGTGGCGCTTGAGCAAGGCGATCTGCTGGCTCAAGCGGTCCATCAACAACGCCCGGTTGGGCAGGTTGGTGAGTGGGTCGTGATAGGCCAGGTGGCGGATCTGCGCTTCGGCGTTGCGCAGCAGGCTGACGTCCCGGGCTGTCAGCAGCAGACAGGCGGTCTCGTTGAGCGTGATGGGTTCCACCGACACTTCCACCGTGAGGATTTCCCCACGCTTGTTGCGCCCGAGCATTTCCTGATGCACGACCCGGCCCTTGAGCTGTAGCTCTGCCAGCAGCGCCGTGCGTTGTTTTTCCTCGGCCCAGATGCCGACTTCGTACACTGTGTGGCCGACCACTTCGTCGGCGCGATAGCCGGTGAGGCGGCAGAAACCGTCGTTGACCTCAAGGTAGCGGCCGCTTTCGCATTCAGTGATGGTGATGGCGTCAGGGCTGGAGTGGAAAGCCTTGGCGAATTTTTCCTCGCTGGCCTTGAGCGCCACCTCGGAACGCTGCTGCTGGGTGATGTCCCGCAGGGTGGTGACGATGCAGGGCTGGTTGCCGACGTGGATCTGCCGGCTGGAAATCACGCAGGTCAGCGGCTGGCCGTTCTTGTGGTGGACGACGATGGCAACATTGCTCAGCGATTGCTCGCGGATCACCCGTTCGATGCGTTGCAGGCTGCTGCCGGACGCATCCCAAAGACCAATCTCGTCGGCGCTGCGGCCGATGACGTCGCTGGCCGCCCAGCCGAAGGTCTGGGTGAAGCTGGAGTTGATTTCCAGGAATCTGCCATCGTCCTGGTGGGTCACGCAGATCGGGTCGGGGCTGACCTGGAACAGTGTGGCGAATTTTTCTTCCGATGCCGCCAGGCTCTGTTCGCGCTCCACCTGATCGGTGATGTCGAGCAAAGTGCCGGCCATGCGCAAGGGGCTGCCGTCGTCGTCGCGGTAGAGGCGGGCGCGGCTCTCAAGATAGCGTGAGCTGCCGTCCGGCAGCTGCACGCGATAGGTCAATTGATAGTTGCCCGCCGGGCCTTCGCGCAGGCTGCGGTAGGCGTTGCGCATGTTGTTGCGTTCTTCGGTGGGTACGCCCTCGAAAAACGCGTCGAACGATTCATGAAAGGCTTTGGGCTCCAGGCCATGGAGCTGCGCGGCCCGGGCCGAACCGTAGAGCATGCCGCTGGGAATGTGCCAGTCCCAAGTGCCCAGTTGCGCCGAGTCGAGGGCCAGGTCCAGGCGTTCCTGGCTGTCCTTGAGGGCCTGTTCGGCGAGTTTGCGCTCGGTGGTGTCCAGGAACGTGCTCAGCAGGTACGGTTGGCCTTCGAGTTCGACTTTCTGCGCGCTGAGGATGCCGTTGTGGACCTGGCCGTTACTGGCCCGGAACTCCACTTCCATGCTCACCAGTTCGCCTTTGGCCTTGGTCGCCTCCACCAGCTTCGCCCGTTGCCTGGGGTCGACCCACAGGCCCAGTTCCAGAGTGGTGCGGCCAATCACATCGTGAACCGGCCAGCCGAACAGGCTTTCGAAATACTGGTTGGCTTCGCTGATCAGGCCGTCCTCCTGGCGGGTCAGCAAGACCATGTTCGGGCAAAGATGAAAAAGCGTGGCGAAGCGTTTTTCCGAGCTGCGCAGCGCCTGTTCCCGTTCGCGCTGGTGAGTGATCTCGCGAATGACCCCGATCATGCGTGGACGGCCATGTTTGTCGGGCAATACGCTGCCGCTGATTTCCAGCCAATGCAGGCTGCCGTCGGGCCAGACGATTCGGTGGTGCATGGCCTGCTCGAGCGGTGCGCCGGCCACCGCCGCGTGAAACGCGCGCATGGCCCGGGCCCGGTCCTCGGGCAGCAACAGATCGAGGTAGTCCACGTCGGCGGGTAACGGTTGGCGCGGATCGAAGCCGAACAGTGCCTGGGTGCCTCGGGACCAACTGATCTGCCCGGTATCGATGTCCCACGACCAGGCCCCCAGCCGCGCTCCGTTCAGGGCGGCCAGCAGCTGTGGCGCGCTGTCCCAGCTTTGCTCGGACCGCTTCGGGTCGAGCGCCTGGATACGCGGCAGGGGCGGAAGATGGTCGGCGGGTTTGGGCATTCTCTAGCGGGCCTTGGGCGGGTGGGTGTGATGCACAGGCGTAGTGGCCCTATAGGAGTAGCACAACTTATGCCCTTGTCCCTGGCAGATCGATTTGTGCGTCCAGTAGAGCCATGAAAGCCCGTGCTGCATTCGACAGCGTCCGTTCGGTGTGCACGATATAGCCTAGCTGGCGACTGAGCTGTATGCCCGGCAAAGGAATGCGCGCCACCTGTTCGTCGAGCATGGTGCGCGGCAGGACGCTCCAGGCCAGGCCGATGGAGACCATCATCTTTATGGTTTCCAGATAATTCGTGCTCATGGCGATGTTCGGTGTCAGGCCTTGGGCTTCGAACAGTCGCTGGACGATGTGATGGGTGAAGGTATTGCCGCCAGGGAACACCGCCGGATGCAAGGCGATGTCCGCCAGGCTCACTGCGCCGTTTTCCAGCAGCGCGTGTTCCGGCGCTACGACGAAATCCAGCGGGTCGTCCCACACCGGCTTGGCCCTTACCAGTGCGTGGGGCTCGGGGGCGAGGGTGATGACGGCGAGTTCCGCGCGACCGTGAAGGATTTCCTCGTAGGCCACTTCCGAATCAAGGAACTGAATATCCAATGCCACCTGTGGGTAGCGTCGGGTGAATTCCCTTAATAAGGAGGGCAGGCGATGCAAGCCGATGTGGTGACTGGTGGCGAGGGTCAGCCGCCCGGTCACTTCGCCGGTCAGATTGGTCAGCGCGCGGCGGGTGTCGTCGAGCACGTTGAGAATCTGATAGGCCCGGGGCAGCAGCGCCCGGCCGGCTTCGGTCAGGCCAATTTCACGGCCCAGCCGGTCGAAGAGGCGCACATTGAGCTGTTGTTCCAGCCCGGCAATACGCTTGCTGATAGCGGGCTGGGTGAGGTGCAGGCGCTCGCCGGCTCCGGAGAAACTGCCGGTCTCGGCGATGGCAATAAAGGCGTTGAGGTTGGCTAAGTCCATGGCCGTACCGGTCGAATTCCTGTTGGTTATGCAAAGCATGAAAAATATGAATTTGAGTTATTTAATGTAGCCTCATAACATCAGCCTCACAAGCCAAGGGGTCATTTACTCACTCAAGACCCAGGGCATAGAAACAAGCTGATGAGGAAACCGTGTGATGGCCGGCAAAACGCTCTACGACAAGCTCTGGGATTCGCATTTGGTCAAGCAGCGCGACGATGGCTCGGCGCTGATCTACATCGATCGTCACATCATCCATGAAGTGACTTCGCCGCAAGCCTTCGAAGGCCTGCGCCTGGCTGGGCGCAAGCCTTGGCGCATCGATGCCAACATCGCCACCCCGGACCACAACGTACCGACCACCCCGGAGCGCAAGGGCGGCATCGAAGCCATTGCCGACCAGGTCTCGCGTCTTCAAGTCCAGACCCTCGACGACAACTGTGATGAATACGGCATCGTTGAATTCAAGATGAACGACGTGCGCCAGGGCATCGTCCACGTCATCGGCCCGGAGCAAGGCGCGACCTTGCCTGGCATGACCGTGGTCTGCGGTGACTCCCATACCTCGACCCACGGCGCATTCGGCGCCTTGGCCCACGGCATCGGCACTTCCGAGGTCGAGCACGTGCTGGCCACCCAGTGCCTGGTCGCCAAGAAAATGAAAAACATGCTGGTGCGCGTCGAGGGCAAGTTGCCGTTCGGCGTGACCGCCAAGGACATCGTCCTGGCCGTGATCGGCAAGATCGGTACCGCTGGCGGTAACGGCCATGCCATCGAGTTCGCCGGCAGCGCGATCCGTGACTTGTCCGTCGAGGGCCGCATGACCATCTGCAACATGTCCATCGAAGCCGGCGCGCGCGTCGGGTTGGTGGCCGCCGATGAAAAAACCGTCGAATACGTCAAGGGCCGTCCGTTCTCGCCCAAAGGCGCGGAGTGGGACATGGCGGTCGAAGCCTGGAAAGACCTGGTCTCTGACCCGGACGCCAAATTCGACACCGTGGTCGAGCTCGATGCGACGCAGATCAAGCCGCAAGTCAGCTGGGGCACTTCGCCGGAAATGGTCCTGGCAGTGGACCAGAACGTGCCGGATCCGGCCAAGGAAACGGACCTGGTCAAGCGCGACTCCATTGTCCGTGCCTTGAAGTACATGGGCTTGAGCGCCAACCAGGCGATCACCGACATTCAGCTCGACCGTGTTTTCATCGGCTCCTGCACCAACTCGCGGATTGAGGACCTGCGCGCCGCGGCGGTCATCGCCAAGGGCCGCAAGGTCGCCTCGACCATCAAACAGGCCATCGTGGTGCCGGGCTCGGGCCTGGTGAAGGCCCAGGCCGAAGCGGAAGGGCTGGACAAGATTTTCCTCGAAGCCGGTTTCGAATGGCGTGAGCCGGGTTGCTCGATGTGCCTGGCAATGAACCCGGACCGCCTGGAGTCGGGCGAGCATTGCGCCTCGACGTCCAACCGAAATTTCGAAGGCCGTCAGGGTGCCGGTGGTCGTACGCACCTGGTTAGCCCGGCGATGGCCGCTGCGGCAGCTGTCAACGGCCGTTTCGTCGACGTCCGCGAATTGATCTGAAGGAGCGCAGCATGAAAGCTTTTACCCAGCACACCGGTCTTGTCGCGCCTTTGGATCGTGCCAATGTCGACACCGACCAGATCATCCCCAAGCAATTCTTGAAATCCATCAAGCGCACCGGCTTCGGCCCGAACCTGTTCGACGAATGGCGCTACCTGGATGTCGGCCAGCCGTACCAGGACAACTCCAAGCGTCCGCTGAACAAGGACTTCGTGCTCAACGCCGAGCGCTACCAAGGCGCCAGCGTGTTGCTGGCCCGTGAGAACTTCGGCTGCGGCTCGAGCCGCGAGCACGCGCCGTGGGCCCTGGAAGAGTACGGTTTCCGCAGCATCATCGCGCCGAGTTACGCCGACATTTTCTTCAACAACAGCTTCAAGAACGGCCTGCTGCCGATCATCCTCAGCGATGCCGAAGTGGACGAGCTGTTCCAGCAGGTCGAGGCCAATCCTGGTTATCAATTGCAGATCGACCTGGCCGCGCAGACGGTGACCCGCCCCGACGGCAAGGTGTTGGGTTTCGAGATCGATGCGTTTCGCAAGCATTGCCTGCTCAATGGCCTGGATGACATCGGCCTGACCTTGCAGGACGGCGAGGCAATTGCCACGTTCGAGGCCAAGCATCGGGCGAGCCAGCCTTGGTTGTTTCGCGATGCTTGATGGATTGATGTAGGCAGTACCGGCCTCATCGCGAGCAAGCTCGCTCCCACAGGTGTTTGTGAACACCCAAAATCCCTGTGGGAGCGAGCCTGCTCGCGAAGACGGCGGCACTGACACCACAAGGCTATACCCAAAAAGGAAGTCCCCATGACCAGCACCGCCCACAGCCAAGTCGTCCAAAAGCAATTCGGTGAACAGGCCTCGGCCTACCTGAGCAGTGCCGTGCACGCCCAGGGCGCCGAGTTCGCCCTGCTACAGGCCGAGCTGGCCGGTCGTGGCGATGCCCGTGTGCTGGACCTGGGTTGCGGCGCCGGCCATGTGAGTTTCCACGTGGCGCCGCTGGCCGGTGAGGTGGTGGCCTACGATCTGTCCCAGCAGATGCTCGACGTGGTGACGGCGGCGGCTGCCGAGCGTGGCCTGGGCAATATCAGCACGGTCCGTGGCGCCGCCGAGCGGTTGCCGTTCGCCGACGCTGAGTTCGACTTCGTGTTCAGCCGCTATTCGGCGCATCATTGGAGCGACCTCGGCCTGGCATTGCGGGAAGTGCGCCGGGTGCTCAAGCCGGGCGGGGTGGTAGCGTTCATCGATATCCTGTCGCCTGGCACGCCGTTACTGGACACCTACCTGCAAAGCATCGAAGTGCTGCGCGACACCAGCCATGTGCGCGACTATTCGGCCGCCGAATGGTTGCGCCAGGTCGGCGAAGCGGGCCTGCACACTCGCAGCACGTCGCGCCAGCGCCTGCGCCTGGAGTACCAGTCCTGGGTCGAGCGCATGCGCACCCCCGAGGTGATGCGTGCGGCGATTCTTGAGCTGCAGCGTTCGATGGGCGACGAAGTGCGTGAATATTTTCAGATTGAGGCCGATGGTTCGTTCAGTACAGATGTGCTGGTGCTGTGGGCCGAGCGATAGGATTTTTACCGGTCGGCCCCAGGGGTTGTGCCGAAAACCGAACAAACGAGGAAAGCATGAGCAAACAGATTCTGATTCTCCCAGGTGACGGCATCGGCCCGGAAATCATGGCCGAGGCGGTCAAGGTCCTGGAGTTGGCGAACGACAAGTACGGCCTGGGCTTCGAACTCAGCCACGACGTCATCGGTGGCGCGGCCATCGACAAGCACGGCGTACCCCTGGCCGATGAAACCCTGGACCGTGCCCGTGCCGCCGATGCCGTGCTGCTGGGCGCCGTGGGCGGCCCGAAATGGGACAAGATCGAACGCGACATCCGCCCGGAGCGCGGCCTTCTGAAGATTCGTGCGCAACTGGGTCTGTTTGGCAACCTGCGTCCGGCGATCCTTTATCCGCAACTGGCTGACGCGTCGAGCCTGAAGCCGGAAATCGTCTCGGGCCTGGACATCCTCATCGTCCGCGAACTGACCGGCGGTATCTACTTCGGCGCCCCGCGCGGCACCCGTGAGCTGGAAAATGGCGAGCGCCAGGCCTACGACACCCTGCCATACAGCGAAAGCGAAATCCGCCGTATCGCCCGGGTCGGCTTCGACATGGCTCGCGTGCGGGGCAAGAAACTGTGCTCGGTGGACAAGGCCAACGTGCTGGCTTCCAGCCAACTGTGGCGCGAAGTGGTCGAGCAGGTGGCCAAGGATTACCCGGACATCGAACTGAGCCACATGTACGTCGACAACGCGGCGATGCAACTAGTGCGTGCGCCGAAGCAGTTCGACGTGATCGTCACCGACAACATGTTCGGCGACATCCTGTCCGACGAAGCGTCAATGCTCACCGGTTCCATCGGCATGCTGCCGTCGGCTTCCCTGGACGCCAACAACAAGGGCATGTACGAGCCGTGCCACGGTTCGGCGCCGGACATCGCCGGGCAGGGCATTGCCAACCCGTTGGCGACCATCCTGTCGGTGTCGATGATGCTGCGCTACAGCTTCAACTTGAACGATGCCGCCGACGCGATCGAAAAAGCCGTCAGCGTGGTCCTGGACCAAGGCTTGCGCACCGGTGATATCTGGTCGCAAGGCTGTACCAAAGTCGGTACGCAGCAAATGGGCGATGCAGTAGTCGCCGCGCTGCGGAATCTGTAATCTTTCGGGCCCACCGCCTCGACGGTGGCCCACTTTTGTATAGGTGTAGTTGCGATGAAACGTGTAGGTCTGATCGGTTGGCGCGGCATGGTCGGTTCCGTGCTCATGCAGCGAATGCTGGAAGAGCAGGATTTCGATCTCATTGAGCCGGTGTTCTTCACCACTTCCAACGTGGGTGGCCAGGGCCCGTCCGTGGGCAAGGACACCGGTGCGCTCAAGGATGCCTACAGCATCGACGAGCTCAAGACCCTCGACGTGATTTTGACCTGCCAGGGCGGCGACTACACCAGCGAAGTCTTCCCGAAACTGCGTGAAGCCGGCTGGCAGGGTTACTGGATCGATGCCGCTTCCAGCCTGCGCATGCAGGACGACGCGGTGATCATCCTCGACCCGGTCAACCGCAAGGTCATCGACCAGCAGCTGGATGCGGGCACCAAGAACTACATCGGCGGCAACTGCACCGTCAGCCTGATGCTGATGGGTCTGGGTGGCCTGTTCGAAGCGGGCCTGGTGGAGTGGATGAGCGCCATGACCTATCAGGCAGCCTCCGGTGGCGGCGCCCAGCACATGCGCGAGCTGATCAAGCAAATGGGCGTGACCCACGGCGCCGTGGCTGACGAGCTGGCGAACCCGGCCAGTGCCATCCTGGACATCGACCGCAAGGTCGCCGAAGCGATGCGTAGCGATGCCTACCCGACCGAGAATTTCGGCGTGCCGCTGGCCGGCAGCCTGATCCCTTGGATCGACAAGGAACTGCCGAACGGCCAGAGCCGTGAAGAATGGAAGGCCCAAGCCGAGACCAACAAGATCCTGGGCCGCTT
Source organism: Pseudomonas sp. E102 (assembly GCF_052660185.1). Taxonomy (NCBI): domain Bacteria; kingdom Pseudomonadati; phylum Pseudomonadota; class Gammaproteobacteria; order Pseudomonadales; family Pseudomonadaceae; genus Pseudomonas; species Pseudomonas sp. E102. The sequence continues at coordinate 3,009,336 of NZ_CP084025.1, read as the reverse complement.
CAAGAGCCCGATCCCGGTGGACGGCATCTGCGTGCGCATCGGCGCCATGCGTTGCCACAGCCAGGCGCTGACCATCAAGCTGAACAAAGACGTGCCGATCGCCGACATCGAAGGCTTGATCAGCCAGCACAACCCGTGGGTCAAGCTGGTGCCGAACAACCGTGAAACCAGCATGCAGGAGCTGAGCCCGACCAAGGTCAACGGCACCCTGAACGTGCCAGTGGGCCGCTTGCGCAAACTGAACATGGGCTCGCAGTTCGTCGGTGCCTTCACCGTTGGCGACCAACTGTTGTGGGGCGCGGCCGAACCGCTGCGCCGCATGCTGCGGATTTTGCTCGAGCGTTGATCGATTGTCGCTGTGAAAGAACCCGCGCCTTGTAAGAGGTGCGGGTTTTTTATTGGGGCAGTTTTTGGGTGTCTGGACCGGCCCCTTCACGAGCAGGCTCGCTTCCACAGGTTTTGTGTTCACTGAAGATCCAATGTGGGAGCGAGCCTGCTCGCGAAGGGGCCGCCACAGTCACCACAAACTTCCCGCCAATTGCCTGCCCACCCACCACCCGGTAAAGTGCCGCTCCCCACGTTTTACCTGAGGTAGACCCATGAGCCAGTCCTTTGATATTGCCGTGATCGGCGCCACCGGTACTGTCGGCGAAACCCTCGTCCAGATTCTTGAAGAGCGCGACTTCCCGATCGGCAACCTGCACCTGTTGGCCAGCAGCGAGTCAGCGGGCAGCTCGGTGATGTTCCGGAGTAAAAACGTGCGGGTGCGCGAGGTCGATGAGTTCGATTTCAGCAAAGTCCAACTGGCGTTTTTCGCGGCGGGGCCGGCGGTCACTCTGAGCTTCGCTCCGCGCGCCACGGCGGCCGGCTGCGCGCTGATCGACCTGTCCGGTGCGCTGCTGGCCGAACAGGCACCGCAGATCGTACCGGAGGCCAACCCGCACGTGCTGGCGAACCTGTCCAGGCCCGTGCAGGTCAGCAGCCCCAGCCCCTCGGCGACGGTCCTGGCCGTTGCCTTGGCACCGTTGCGCCAATGCCTGGATATCCAGCGCGTGAGCCTGACTGCCAGCCTCGCCGTATCGGCCCAAGGCCGCGTCGCGGTCACTGAACTGGCGCGCCAGACGGCGGAATTGCTCAACGCCCGTCCGCTCGAACCGACGTTCTTCGACCGGCAGATGGCGTTCAACCTGTTGGCCCAAGTGGGTAGTCCCGATGCGCAGGGCCATACCCCACTGGAAAAGCGACTGGTGAGTGAGCTGCGCCAAGTGCTGGAGCAACCTTTGTTAAAGATTTCCGCGACTTGCATTCAAGCCCCGGTGTTTTTTGGCGATAGCTTTAGCGTGACCGTGGAGTCTGCCGGTCCCGTCGACCTGGCGAAGGTCAACGCCGCCCTGGAAGCGGCCCCCGGCATCGAGCTGGTGGAGGCGGGTGATTATCCGACGCCGGTGGGTGATGCGGTGGGGCAGGATGTGGTCTATATCGGCCGCGTGCGCGGCGGCATCGATGATCCGTCGGAGCTGAATATGTGGCTGACGTCGGATAACGTGCGCAAGGGCGCGGCGCTCAACGCGGTGCAGGTGGCTGAGTTGTTGATAAAAGACCTGCTGTAAAAGATACTTGGCAACAATTTGTCGAATGGTTCTAGCTGGGCGCTATGCTTGGCCAGAGTGCTGAAGGCGAACCTCCCTCCCGGGGACTGCCTCGGGCATGAGTGAAACGATCGCGCGCACCGTCGCTTGGGGCTGCGCGCAATGCCTTACGGCAGCGGCATTAACACCTTCTCGCTGGCCGAGGAATGTTCAAACAAAGGAAGAGGCTATGGTTCAAGTTCGCAAACTGGTGTTAGCAATAGCGGCCGCCTCGGCGCTGTCCTCCGGTATGGCGCAAGCGCTCGGGCTGGGGGAATTGACCCTCAAGTCGCCGCCGAACCAGCCTCTGGTGGCCGAGATCGAACTGCTCGATGTCCAGCAACTGACCGCCGCCGAGGTGGTGCCGAGCCTGGCCCCACCTGAAGAATTCGCCAAGGCGGGCATTGACCGCCAAGCCTTTCTCAATGAATTGAGCTTCACACCGGTGATCAACGCCAACGGCAAGAGTGTCCTGCGGGTGACTTCCAGCCGGCCGCTGACCGAACCGATGGTCAAATTCCTCGTGCAGGTGATGTGGCCCAACGGCCGCTTGCTGCGCGACTACAGCGTACTGCTCGATCCGTCTAAGTTCTCGCCGCAGGCCGCTGACGCCGCTCGGGCGAAGCCGTCCCAGGTGGTGTCTTCGCCGGTCACCGGGGCTACCAAGCCGTCCCAATACACCACGACGCCGCGCGATACCCTATGGGAAATCGCCGCCAAGGTGCGCAACGGTGGTTCGGTGCAGCAAACGATGCTGGCGATCCAGGCGTTGAACCCGAACGCATTCATCGACAGCAACATCAACCTGCTCAAGACCGGCCAGGTGTTGCGCCTGCCCGATCCGGTGCAAAGCACGGCATTGCCGCAGCCCCAGGCCATTGCCGAAGTGGCCGCTCAAAACGCCGCCTGGCGCCAGGGGCGTCGGAGCGGGGCGGGTAACGGACGCCAGCAGGTGGACGCCACCCGGCGTGGCGGTGGCGATAACGCACCGGCCCAGGGCGCGGCTCGCGATAACCTGAGCCTGGTTTCCGCCGAGTCGGCGAAAGCGGGTGCCAAAGGCAAAGGCGCAGCCGGTGATGCCCAGGCCCTGAGTAACCAACTTGCCGTGACTCAGGAAAGCCTCGATTCGGCTCGTCGCGACAATGAAGAACTGAAGAGCCGCATGGCCGATCTTCAGAGCCAGCTGGACAAACTGCAGCGCCTGATCGAGCTGAAGAACAACCAATTGGCGAAAATGCAGGCCGAAGGCGTCGCGGTCCCGCCCACTGGCGAAGCCACCCCGGCGATGTCGGCGGAACTGACCCCCGCGCCAGCGGCACAAGCACCGTCCGCCGCCCCGGCACCCCAGGCCACCCCAGAAGCGACCCCGCCGGTTGAACCGGCGCCGGCCGCAGCCGACGAGAAAAAATACAACGACCTGCTGACCAATCCGATCCTGCTGGGCCTGATTGGCGGCGGTGCGTTGCTCCTCTTGCTGCTGCTCCTGCTGCTCGCTCGTCGCCGCAAGGCCCAGCAGGAAGCCGAGAAACATCTGCGCATGGCCCGAGCCCTCGAGGAGGAGGCCGACTTCTCCCCGGAGCTCGATCTGCCCCCGAGCAGCTTCGAGGGCATTGAAGTACCACCACCCAGCGTAAAGCTCGAACCCAAGCCAGCCCCCGCGCCAGCCCCTTGGCCTGCCCCGGTGGTTGCGCCCGTGGTCGTCACGCCCCCCATAGCCGCACCGCTGGTAGCACCGGCCGCGGAGCGTTCGGACGACGTGCTGCCCCAGGCTCAGTCGCACATCGATCGTGGTCGCTTGAATCAGGCCGCCGACCTGCTTGAACAAGGCATCAAGGCCGAGCCCCAGCGCAGCGACCTGCGCTTGAAGCTGATGGAAGTCTACGGCCAGCAGGGCGACCGCGACGCCTTTGTCGCCCAGGAGCGGCAGTTGGTCGCCAATGGCGACAATTACGCCCAGGTCGAACAGCTCAAGAGCCGTTTCCCGGCCATGGCGGTCGCCGCCGGTGCAGGCCTGGCTGCGGCAGCCGTAGCCGCTGAGTTGGATGCCCAGTACGTCAAGGAGCTGTTGGAAGACAAATCGCCGACCGACGACCAGCTCGACAGCGCTTTTGATCTGAGCCTGGAGGACATGGACACCGCTCCGGTCGCGCCAGCCCCCGAGCCGCTTGCCGAACTGGATGCGTTTCCGCAAGACGATGACCTGAGTTTTGAATCGGTGCTCAAGCAACAGACCGAGGCCAACGAAAGCCTCGACGATCTGTCGGAGTTCGATCTGGACCTGGGCGCGGATGCTCCGGCACCCGCCTTGGCGGATGAAGACTTCCTGCTGGACCTGGACGACGATCTCAAGGGGTTGGACATTCCAGCGGCCGAAACGCCCGCGTTGGATGACACGCCGGCCGACGATCTTGAACTGCCGGCGGATTTCGATCTGTCCCTGGCCGACGAGATGGACGCCCACGATCAGCCTAAGGATGCCTTCGAGTCCGAGCTGGACGATGTCAACGCCGAGCTGGATCGTCTGTCCGACAGCATAGGCCAGCCAACCTTCACTTCTGAAGACGCCTTGGCGACTGCCGACGACGAGCCGGACTTCGATTTCCTCAGCGGCACCGACGAAGTGGCAACCAAGCTCGATCTGGCCCAGGCCTACATCGACATGGGCGACAATGACGGCGCCCGGGATATCCTCGGCGAAGTGCTCAGTGAAGGCGATGCCACGCAGAAGAGCGAAGCGAAGGAGATGTTGTCGCGCCTGGCGTGAGTCAGCGGTTAAACAAAAAACGGCAGCCGGGGAGGGCTGCCGTTTTTGTTTGCAGGCCTTTTGTAACGTCTGGGCTGGCGCCATCGCGAGCAAGCTCGCTCCCACAAGGATTCGCGGTGAGCGCAGAATCCATGAGCACCCGAGAACCCTGTGGGAGCGAGCTTGCTCGCGATGGCGCCAGTCCATTCCCCACAGTGCCCACCTGTTGCACTAGCATCCCGCCCAGCCGGCTTTATAATGCCCGCCTTTGCGTACCTCAGCAGGCTGTAATTCCTTGGCAAACATAGACAACCCGGCCGCCGAAATGGCGGCCGACGGCTTTTTCCGAATCGCCTTGGGCGTTGAATACAAAGGCTCGCGCTATCGCGGCTGGCAGCGTCAGGCCTCCGGCGTATTAACGGTGCAGGAAACCCTTGAAGACGCGCTGTCCAAAGTCGCCGATTCCCCCGTGTCGCTGCATTGCGCCGGACGAACCGACGCCGGCGTGCATGCCTGCGGCCAGGTGGTGCATTTTGACACCCAAGTCGAGCGCTCGATGAAGGCTTGGGTGATGGGGGCCAATATCAACCTGCCGCACGATGTCAGCGTCAGTTGGGCAAAGGCGATGCCCGCGCATTTCCATGCGCGCTTCAAGGCCATCGCCCGGCGCTATCGCTACGTGATCTACAACGATCAGATCCGCCCAGCGCACCTGAATGAAGAAATCACCTGGAACCACCGTCCGCTGGATGTCGAGCGTATGGCCGAGGCCGCGCAATACCTGGTCGGCGTCCATGATTTCAGCGCTTTTCGCGCGGGGCAGTGCCAGGCCAAGTCGCCGATCAAGGAACTGCATCACCTGCGCGTGACCCGTCACGGCAAGATGATCGTGCTTGATATCCGCGCCAGCGCCTTTCTGCACCACATGGTGCGCAACATCGCCGGTGTGCTGATGACCATCGGCGCGGGTGAACGGCCGGTGGAATGGGTCAAGGAAGTGCTCGAAAGCCGCATTCGCCGCTCGGGAGGCGTGACCGCGCACCCGTTTGGCCTGTACCTGGTCCAGGTTGAATATCACGACGAATTCGAGTTGCCTGAGCGTTACATCGGGCCACATTTCCTCACGGGGTTCTCGGAACTCGACGGCTGACGCCCTCCGCTGCATTTGTTACCATCCGGGACTTCCACGGATTTGCCTGAGGTTTTATCCACCATGTCGGTCGTTCGCAGCAAGATATGCGGAATCACCCGAGTCGAAGACGCCTTGGCGGCGGTCGACGCCGGTGCGGACGCCATCGGGCTCGTGTTCTACGCCAAGAGCCCGCGGGCGGTGACGGTGCAGCAGGCACGAGCGATCATTCAGGCGCTGCCACCCTTCGTCACGCCGGTCGGCCTGTTCGTCAATGCGAGTCGTTGCGAGCTGGGCGAAATCCTCGATGCGGTGCCGCTGGCCTTCCTGCAGTTCCATGGCGACGAGACACCCGCCGATTGCGAGGGTTGGCATCGACCGTACATCAAGGCGTTGCGGGTCAAGGCCGGCGACGACATCGCCGCCAGTTGCAAAGCCTTTTCCGGGGCCAGCGGTATCTTGCTGGACACCTACGTGGAGGGCGTTCCGGGAGGGACCGGTGAAGCGTTCGACTGGACGTTGGTGCCGCAGGGCCTGGACAAGCCGATCATCCTTGCCGGCGGCCTGACGGCGGACAACGTGGCTGACGCCATCGCCCAGGTTCGACCCTACGCGGTGGACGTCAGTGGCGGGGTGGAGCAGGCCAGGGGCATCAAGGACCCGGCGAAGATCCGGGCGTTCATGGCGGCTGTGCGCAGCAGCCAGTCGTCAATGTGACGGCTGGCAGACTGCCGCCGTCCATACCTGCACTGTTCAAAGCAGGCAGGCGCCGCCTACGGGTGGGCCGATAGCGTAGTGGCAATCGCAGTGCAGCGGTTGCCGGGATGGCGGGGGATGGTTGGGCTGGGCGCAGGTCATGTTTCGCACTGACCGCGACGATCCTCGTTCCTCGCCGCACAATGAATTTGAGCTCAAGGGCATACGCGGGGCCGCGAACCAGAGCGTTCGGGCCGCCGGTACTGGAGAAAGAAGCATGAGCAACTGGTTGGTAGACAAACTGATCCCTTCGATCATGCGTTCCGAGGTGAAGAAAAGCTCGGTGCCTGAAGGTCTGTGGCACAAATGTCCATCCTGCGAAGCGGTGCTGTACCGTCCCGAGCTGGAAAAGACCCTGGACGTTTGCCCCAAGTGCAACCACCACATGCGCATCGGCGCGCGTGCCCGTATCGATATCTTCCTGGACGCCGAAGGCCGTGTTGAGCTGGGTGCCGACCTGGAGCCCGTGGACCGCCTTAAATTCCGCGACGGCAAGAAATACAAGGATCGCCTGACCGCTGCCCAGAAGCAGACCGGTGAAAAAGACGCCCTGGTTTCCATGAGCGGCACCCTGTTGGGCATGCCGGTGGTGGTGTCGGCCTTTGAGTTCTCGTTCATGGGCGGTTCCATGGGCGCCATCGTCGGCGAGCGCTTCGTTCGCGCCGCCAACTACGCTCTGGAAAACCGGTGCCCGATGATCTGCTTCGCCGCCTCCGGTGGCGCGCGGATGCAGGAGGCCCTGATCTCGCTGATGCAAATGGCCAAGACCTCCGCGGTACTGGCGCGCTTGCGTGAAGAAGGCATTCCGTTCATCTCGGTGCTGACCGATCCGGTCTACGGCGGTGTGTCCGCCAGTCTGGCGATGCTGGGCGACGTCATCGTCGGCGAGCCGAAAGCCCTGATCGGCTTCGCCGGTCCGCGTGTGATCGAGCAGACTGTGCGTGAAAAGCTGCCGGAAGGTTTCCAGCGCAGCGAATTCCTGCTGGAACATGGCGCGATCGACATGATCATTCACCGCCAGGAGCTGCGTCCACGCCTGGGTAATCTGCTGGCGCAACTGATGGGCCTGCCGACGCCGACCTTCGTCGCCACGCCAATCGAGCCGATCGTGGTTCCGCCGGCGCCTGCTGGCCTATGACCGAACGTACCCTGGGCGACTGGCTTGCCTACCTCGAGCAGTTGCATCCATCGGCCATCGACATGGGGCTGGAGCGCTCGCAAGCGGTAGCGTCCCGCATGGGACTGGCCAAGCCGGCGCCTCGGGTCATCACGGTTACCGGCACCAACGGCAAGGGGTCGACCTGCGCCTTTCTGGCCTCGCTGCTGCGGGCCCAGGGATTAAGTGTCGGCGTCTACAGTTCGCCGCACCTGCTGCGCTACAACGAGCGGGTGCAGGTCAACGGTGTCGAAGCTTCCGACGCCGATCTGTGTGAAGCCTTCGCGGCGGTGGAAGCCGGGCGGGGCGAGACTTCCCTGACCTATTTCGAGATGGGCACGCTCGCGGCGTTCTGGCTGTTCGCCCGTGCCGGCCTGGATGCGGTCGTGCTGGAAGTCGGCCTGGGTGGTCGCCTGGATACCGTCAATCTCGTGGACGCGGACATCGCGCTGGTCACCAGTATTGGCGTGGATCACGCCGATTACCTGGGCGATACCCGCGAGTCCGTGGCTTTCGAGAAGGCCGGCATTTTTCGCCAGGGCGCGCCGGCACTCTGCGGCGACCTCGATCCGCCGCAACCGTTGCTGGATAAAGTGCGCGAGCTGGGCTGCCCGTTCTTCCTGCGTGGGCGGGACTTCGACCTGGCCATGACGGAGCGGCACTGGCAATGGCGTGGCAGCGATGCTCGGGGCAACCCGGTCGAGCTGCGTGACCTGCCGCAGCTGGACTTGCCAATGGAGAACGCCGCGCTGGCACTGCAGGCCTACCTGCTGCTCGGGCTGCCGTGGGACACCGGACGGATTATCCAGGCACTGCAGGCGACTCGCGTTGTCGGTCGTCTTGATCGCCGCTCGATCGATTGGCAAGGCAAGCGCCTCGACGTGCTCTTGGATGTCGGTCACAACCCCCACGCGGCGCAGTACCTGGCTGAACGCCTGGCGCGTCGACCCGTGGCGGGCAAGCGGCTGGCGGTGTTTGGCCTGCTGTCGGACAAGGACCTGGATGGCGTTGTCGATGCGTTGGATGCTAGTGTCCAGCACTGGGCCGTGACGCCACTGGATTCGCCGCGTTCGCGTCCGGCCAGCGAGTTGCAGGCGGTGTTGCAGCATCGTGGCGCTTCGGTGGAAGCTTATGGCAGCGTGGCCGACGCGCTGGAAGGGCAGTGCGCCCTGGCGACGGCAGACGACGAGATTCTGTTGTTCGGATCATTTTATTGCGTTGCCGAGGCCCTTCAATGGTTGGCCCGGCGCTCCACGGAGGAAGCTGCAGATGGCATTGCTGGATAAGGCTTACAAGCAGCGCATGGTTGGGGCCCTGGTGTTGGTGGCCCTGGCGGTGATCTTCCTGCCGATGCTGTTTTCCCGGCAGGACGAGCAGCGCCAGGTCACGGTTGATGCGCCGGCCGCGCCCCAAGCGCCTGCGGTGCCGCCCGTGCAAGTCGAGCCCGTGCCAGTGCCCGAGCCGCAGGCACTGCCCCAGGAGCCGGTGCCGAGCGACGCGGAATTGGCTGAACAATCCGCCGCGCCTACCGCGCCGGTCGGGTCCACGCCCACAGCGCCCGCATCTGCCGCTGTCGCGCCTGCCCCGGCGGCACCCGCCAAGCCTGCTGTAGCGCCAACGCCCATCCCGGCGACGCCGGCGATCAAACCGGCGCCAAGCCAGCCGATCACCGCTGCCCCCAAGCCAGACACCACCCAGAGCCGCGTCGATGCCAACGGCCTGTCGGTGAGCTGGTCGGTGCAACTGGCCAGCCTGACCAGTCGAGAAAGCGCGGAAAAACTGCAGAAAAGCCTGCGCAGCCAGGGCTACAACGCCTATATCCGTTCCGCCGATGGCAAGAATCGGGTCTTTGTCGGTCCGTTGATCGAGCGTGCCGAGGCCGACCGCCTGCGCGACTTGCTCAATCGCCAGCAGAACCTCAAGGGTTTTGTGGTTCGCTTCCAGCCAGAGCGCGGTTGACAGCCATTTAGCCGATTTGAATCACGCAGCTTACCGACAGCCCTGTGCTCTGCTAAAATGCGCCGCCTTATCCGTCTGTAGGCTGCACCGTGCCATTTACCTGGGTTGACTGGGCGATCGTTGCGATCGTCGCCATCTCCGCATTGATCAGTCTGAGTCGCGGCTTCGTCAAGGAAGCGCTCTCGCTGCTGACCTGGATCATCGCGGGAGTCGTGGCCTGGATGTTTGGTGGCTCGCTGTCCCAGTACCTCGCCGGATACATCGAAACACCCTCGGCCCGCGTGATCGCGGGCTGTGCCATCTTGTTTATCGCCACCTTGCTGGTGGGCGCAATGATCAATTATCTGATCGGCGAACTGATTCGCGTCACCGGGCTTTCCGGGACGGACCGGTTCCTGGGCATGGCTTTCGGCGCGGCGCGTGGCGCCTTGCTGGTGGTCGTGGCCGTCGGGCTGTTGAGCCTGGGGCCGGTACAGCAGGATACGTGGTGGCAGGAGTCCCGGCTCGTGCCACAATTTCTATTGGTCGCAGACTGGTCCAAGAACCTGATCCTGGGTTGGAGCAGTCAGTGGCTTGCCAGCGGTATCAGCGTACCCGCTGAAATACCGTTCAAGGAACAGCTCTTGCCGATGGCCAAAACGCCGCAGTGAGTGTTGTTCAGTTCAGATCCATTAAGTAGGGGTTGCGTCGCATGTGTGGCATCGTCGGTATCGTCGGTAAGTCGAACGTCAATCAGGCGCTGTATGACGCGCTAACCGTGCTCCAGCACCGCGGCCAGGACGCTGCCGGTATCGTGACCAGCCATGACGGCCGGTTATTCCTGCGCAAGGACAATGGCCTGGTGCGCGACGTGTTCCATCAGCGTCACATGCAGCGCCTCGTCGGGCATATGGGTATCGGCCATGTGCGTTACCCGACAGCGGGTAGCTCGACTTCGGCCGAAGCCCAGCCGTTCTATGTCAACTCGCCGTACGGCATCACGTTGGCGCACAACGGCAACCTGACCAATGTCGAGCAACTGGCCAAGGAGATCTACGAATCTGACTTGCGCCACGTCAACACCAGTTCCGACTCGGAAGTGATGCTCAACGTCTTCGCTCACGAGCTGGCCCAGCGCGGCAAGCTGCAGCCGACCGAAGAAGACGTGTTCGCCGCCGTGACCGACGTGCACAACCGTTGCGTGGGTGGCTACTCGGTGGTGGCGATGATCACCGGCTACGGCATCGTCGGTTTCCGCGACCCGCACGGTATTCGTCCGATCGTGTTCGGCCAGCGTCACACCGACGAAGGCGTCGAGTACATGATCGCCTCCGAGAGCGTGTCCCTGGACGTGCTTGGTTTCACCCTGATTCGCGACCTGGCCCCGGGCGAAGCGGTCTACATCACTGAAGACGGCAAGTTGTTCACCCGCCAGTGCGCGACCAACCCGAGCCTGACGCCGTGTATCTTCGAGCACGTCTACCTGGCCCGTCCGGACTCGATCATTGACGGTATCTCAGTCTACAAGGCGCGCCTGCGCATGGGCGAGAAGCTGGCCGACAAGATCCTGCGCGAGCGTCCGGACCATGACATCGACGTGGTCATCCCGATCCCGGACACCAGCCGCACCGCGGCCCTGGAGCTGGCGAACCATTTGGGCGTGAAGTTCCGCGAAGGCTTCGTGAAGAACCGCTACATTGGCCGCACCTTCATCATGCCGGGCCAGGCTGCACGGAAAAAATCCGTACGCCAGAAGCTCAACGCCATTGAACTGGAATTCCGCGGCAAGAACGTGATGCTGGTGGACGATTCCATCGTGCGCGGTACCACCTGCAAGCAGATCATCCAGATGGCCCGCGAAGCCGGCGCCAAGAATGTCTACTTCTGCTCGGCGGCCCCGGCCGTGCGCTACCCGAACGTCTACGGCATCGATATGCCGAGTGCCCATGAGCTGATCGCTCATAACCGCACGACCCAGGAAGTGGCCGACCTGATCGGCGCCGACTGGCTGATCTACCAGGACTTGCCGGACCTCATCGAAGCGGTGGGTGGCGGCAAGATCAAGATCGAGCAGTTCGATTGTGCGGTATTCGACGGCAAGTACGTCACCGGCGACATCGACGAGGCCTACCTGAATCGGATCGAGAACGCGCGTAACGATGCGTCCAAGGCCAAGACGCAGGCGGTCAGCGCGATCATCGATCTGTACAACAACTGAGTCACGAACCGGCCCCGAGGGGCCGGTTTGCGTTTAACCGATTACAGGAGTGGCAGCATGAGTCAGGATTGGGATGCCGGTCGGCTGGACAGCGACCTTGAAGGCGTAGCGTTCGATACCCTGGCGGTTCGCGCGGGCCAGCACCGTACACCGGAAGCCGAACATGGCGATCCGATGTTCTTCACCTCCAGCTACGTGTTCCGCACGGCCGCCGATGCCGCGGCGCGCTTTGCCGGGGAAGTGCCGGGCAACGTCTACTCGCGTTACACCAACCCGACCGTGCGGGCTTTCGAGGAGCGTATCGCCGCCCTGGAAGGCGCCGAGCAGGCCGTGGCGACCGCCACCGGCATGGCCGCGATCATGGCGGTGGTGATGAGCCTGTGCAGCGCTGGCGACCATGTACTGGTGTCGCGCAGCGTCTTCGGCTCGACCATCAGCCTGTTCGAAAAATACTTCAAGCGTTTCGGCGTGGAAGTCGATTACGTGCCCCTGGCGGACCTGTCCGGTTGGGATGCCGCGATCAAGGCCAATACCAAGCTGCTTTTCGTCGAGTCGCCGTCCAATCCGCTGGCCGAACTGGTGGACATCACCGCGCTGGCGGAAATCGCCCATGCCAAGGGCGCCATGCTGGTGGTCGACAACTGCTTCTGCACACCGGCGCTGCAACAGCCGCTCAAGCTGGGCGCGGACGTGGTGGTGCATTCGGCCACCAAGTTCATTGACGGCCAAGGTCGTTGCATGGGCGGTGTCGTTGCTGGTCGTGGCGAGCAAATGAAAGAGGTCGTGGGCTTCTTGCGCACCGCTGGGCCGACCCTCAGCCCGTTCAATGCCTGGATCTTCCTCAAAGGCCTGGAAACCCTCGGCCTACGGATGAAGGCTCATTGCGCCAATGCCCAGGCCCTGGCCGAGTGGCTGGAGCAGCAGGACGGTATCGAGAAAGTGCATTACGCCGGCCTCAAGAGCCATCCGCAGCACGAACTGGCCTTGCGTCAGCAGCGCGGTTTCGGCGCGGTGGTGAGCTTCGAGGTCAAGGGCGGCAAGGAGGGCGCCTGGCGTTTCATCGACGCGACCCGGTTGATCTCCATCACCGCCAACCTCGGTGACAGCAAAACCACCATTACCCACCCGAGCACCACCTCCCACGGTCGCCTGTCGCCCCAGGAGCGTGAATCGGCGGGTATCCGTGACAGCCTGATCCGCGTGGCGGTCGGCCTGGAAGACGTGGCGGACCTGCAAGCCGACCTGGCCCGCGGGTTGGCGGCCTTGTGATCGAGCTGGCTACGCCGCCGAGCGGTACTCATGGCCGGGTAGCCCTGGTGACGGGCGCCGCGCGGGGTATCGGCCTTGGGATTGCCGCCTGGCTGATCTGTGAAGGTTGGCAGGTGGTTCTCACCGACCTGGACCGCGAGCGCGGTTCCAAGGTGGCGAAAACCTTGGGTGACAATGCCTGGTTCATCGCCATGGATGTGTCGGACGAGGCCCAGGTTGCCACCGCTATCGCTGAAGTGCTCGGCCAGTTCGGGCGGCTCGACGCGCTGGTGTGCAACGCCGCCATCGCCGACCCGCACAACATCACCCTGGAAAGCCTGGACCTGGCGCATTGGAACCGGGTCTTGGCGGTGAACCTGGGTGGGCCGATGCTGCTGGCCAAGCACTGCGCGCCTTACCTGCGTGCCCACAACGGGGCCATCGTCAACCTGGCCTCGACCCGCGCCGCGCAGTCGGAACCGGACACCGAGGCCTATGCGGCCAGCAAAGGAGGCTTGCTGGCCCTGACTCATGCCCTGGCGATCAGTCTAGGGCCGGAGATTCGGGTCAACGCCGTCAGCCCTGGTTGGATCGACGCGCGAGACCCATCGCAACGTCGAGCGCAGCCGCTCACCGATGCCGATCACGCCCAGCATCCGGCGGGCAGGGTGGGTACGGTGGAGGACGTGGCGGCGATGGTGGCATGGCTGCTTTCGCGCAACGCCGGTTTTGTCACGGGGCAGGAGTTCGTGGTGGATGGCGGCATGACCAAGAAAATGATTTATGAGTAAGGAGCAGCTGCAAGCGGCAAGTTCAAGCTGCAAGCAGCGTGGTGCGGGTCCGGTGCTTTTTACTTGTAGCTTGGCGCTTGTCGCTTGAAACTGTTTCTGAAAAAAATCCAACCCTGCTATTGACTTAGCTTCGGTACCTGCGTAAATTTCGCGGCCTCAACGCAGCAAAGGGTGATTAGCTCAGCCGGGAGAGCGTCTGCCTTACAAGCAGAATGTCGGCGGTTCGATCCCGTCATCACCCACCATGTTTCTTGAGAGTCTTGCGAAAGCAAGATGGAAGCTGTCAAAAGCATCCACCGACGCGCAGCGGTAGTTCAGTCGGTTAGAATACCGGCCTGTCACGCCGGGGGTCGCGGGTTCGAGTCCCGTCCGCTGCGCCATATTTTCCGAAGCAGGTTCGCCTGGTTCGAGATCCAAGCCCGCGGGTTTGGATCAGACGAGTTTAATGGACGCAAGTCCACAGCGATACGCAGCGGTAGTTCAGTCGGTTAGAATACCGGCCTGTCACGCCGGGGGTCGCGGGTTCGAGTCCCGTCCGCTGCGCCATATCTGCTTCGAGGCCCACTGAACGCCTTGAAGCTAAGAAGAAAGCTGAAGAGCTTCTTCCAATCGATAGCAAAGACCCTGGTCGAAAGACCGGGGTTTTTTGTGTCTGGCTGAACAGTATTGGGCCTACAACCGTGGCGAGGGAGCTTGCTCCCGCTGGGCTGCAAAGCAGCCCTGTGTCGGCCGCTTCAGAACCCCAACCGATCCCGCAACCCGTAATACCAAGCCCCCATCGCCGCAAATGGCGTGCGCAGCAATTGACCGCCGGGGAAGGGGTAGTGCGGCAGGTCCGCAAACGCGTCAAAACGCTCTGCTTGCCCTCGCAATGCCTCTGCCAGTACCTTGCCCGCCAAATGCGTATACGTCACGCCATGACCACTGCAGCCTTGGGAATAATAAATGTTATCCCCCAGCCGCCCGACTTGCGGAAGACGCGACAGAGTCAGTAGGAAATTTCCGGTCCAGGCGTAATCGATCTTCACATCCTTGAGCTGCGGGAACGCTTTGAGCATCTTCGGCCGAATGATCGCTTCAATGTTGGCCGGATCCCTTGCGCCATACACCACGCCACCACCGAAAATCAGGCGCTTGTCACCCGTCAGCCGGTAGTAGTCGAGCAGGTAGTTGCAATCTTCGACGCAGTAATCCTGAGGCAGCAGGCGATGGGCCAACTCGTCCCCCAGCGGCTCAGTGGCGATCACTTGCGTACCGCAAGGCATCGACTTGGCCGCCAACTCCGGCACCAGATTGCCCAGGTAAGCATTGCCCGCCACGATAATGAATTTGGCCCTGACCTTGCCCTGCGGCGTATGCACGACCGGACTGGCACCGCGCTCGATGCGCACCGCCGGCGACTGCTCGTAGATCACACCACCCAGTGACTCCACCGCCGCCGCTTCGCCCAGCGCCAGATTGAGAGGGTGGATATGCCCACCGCTCATATCCAACATGCCGCCGACATACTCCTCGCAAGCCACTACCTCGCGAATACGCCGCTGATCCAGCAACTCCAGCTGTGTATGACCGAAACGCTCCCATAAACGCTTCTGCGACTCCAGATGACCCATCTGTTTAGCGGTGAGGGCCGCGAATACACCGCCTTCCTTCAGATCGCACTGAATCTGATACTTAGCCACCCGCTCACGGATGATCCGCCCACCCTCGAACGCCATGTTGCCGAGCAACTGCGCTTGCTGTGGACCGACGCTGCGTTCGATCACATCAATGTCGCGGCTGTAGCTGTTGACGATCTGCCCACCGTTGCGACCCGAAGCGCCGAAGCCGACCTTCGCCGCCTCGACGATCGTCACTTTAAAACCGTGCTCCAGCAGAAACAGCGCGGAAGACAACCCCGTGTAACCCGCACCGATCACGCAGACATCGGTTTCGACATCATCCTGCAGGGCAGGGCGCGACGGCGTCGCATTGGCCGATGCGGCGTAATAGGACGCTGGGTAGGATGTGTTCGCCATTCTGGAACCTCTGTTTTATATTTTTTACGAATGCAGCGATCCTACCCGAGATAAAAATCCGCCGCCAGCCACCACAAAATCCTTGTCGCTTCGGCGCAATTAAATATTTTGCATATTCATAGGCTTAGGTGAAAAAAAGGTGTTGACACCCCTTTGGAATTCCGTAGAATGCCGCCTCACAGCAGGCACGTAGCTCAGTTGGTTAGAGCACCACCTTGACATGGTGGGGGTCGTTGGTTCGAGTCCAATCGCGCCTACCAAACAAAATCCGCTCTGCTGGGCGGTCTAGAAGGGCTCACCGAAAGGTGGGCCCTTTTTTGTTGGCTGCGATTTTCAAAACTTTTTCAAAATTTTTGCAAAACCCCACCTCACAACGCCAATTCGGCACCCACCTCGACGTATTCAATCGTCTGCTCGCCGTGTCCCTTCTGGTAGTGCTTCGTCATCTTTTCGTCTGCATGACCAAGCAGCGCCTGGATGTATTCCTGGGGGAAGTTCTGCTGCTCATAGAGCCACGCGCCTAAAGCGCGAATCTCGTGAAAAGTGGGGCGCTCTCCTGCTGGCATATAGTCATAGGCGTGCGCCTCGTCCCTGGCCTTGCTGAATTCCTTGGTCAGGTAATCCGGCGTCACAGAGGTCCAGTGATCCTTCGCATTGATCTGCTCTCTGCGCCTCGCCTTGGGCTTGTAATGGATCAGGTAGGGGGAAGCGACGGGTGAGCGTAGGCACTCTCCTACAACCTCGCGTAGGGCGGCCCCCATCTTGATTTTGAGGTGAACCGGATTGCTGTAACCCTGAGTTTTTCCGGGCGAAACGGTCAGCGTGTTTTCATCCATGTTGGCGGCTGATTTCTGCCAGGTCACGATGTCCTCGCGCCGCTGGAGGCTAGTCAGCGCTAGGCGGATGGCGCGCTTTAACCATGGAGGTGTAGTTGCGGCGTTGATTATGGTTTTCAGCCCTTCGAGGGTGTGACGTTGTCGCTTCTTCTCCGCCTCCTTTTTCACCAGGGTTAGCTCGGCCACATTTCGCTCTGCGAGGCCTTTCGCCACGGCAAAAGCGAATATCTGTACCCAGAGACCGCGGTGCTTCGTGTAGGCGTTGTTGCTGAACTGGTCCAGGTATTCAGCCATGGCAAGCACGTCCAATTGCCCAATCAGGCGTTCGCCAAGGTCTCGCTGATACCGCTGAAGCTTGAACTTGATCTCCTCTAGTGTGCGAGCTGCGTAGCCTTTGTCCTTAAGCCATTCGTCCTGAAAACGCTGCAATAGGATGTTGATCGTCGGCAGACGCTCGCCAGTCAACACGGTGAGTAGCGCGCCGTCGTCGACAACCAGCGCCGACAGTTTCAGATTCGCCGCCCGCGCTAGCTTTATTGCTTCTTCCAAAGGACGGTTGATGCTCGTCACCAATCCGGTGATGGGATTGCGGTACCGCCAATATTTTCCGTTGGGGTAGAGGTTCGGCGGCAACTTTCTATTTTTCAATATGCGTGGCCGAGCCGCCATCAACCAATCTCCATCATTTGTGCGAGCAGCGGGTCGTTTGCTCCCATGACTGCTGCTTGCAGGTCTACAAAGTACATCCCGCCCTTGATCTCCCCGATCACTTCCCCCTCCTCGATCCATCTTTTGAGCTGCTGGACGCTAGGTTTGCCGCCTGCGTACCGTAGTTTTCTGTACTCGCTCACCTCCATGAGGCGAGGGAGCTTTACTGTCATTTGGGCAATGATTTTTGCCATGATGATGCTCCATGCCGCGCGCAGCGGCGGAAGGTTGTGATGATATGGAGTGATGTTCGGGAAGGAGAGCAGGCAGCCAAAAAGACCGTTTCGGCTGGTAACAGATTGCCTTTGGCGGAATACTGGTGGCATTCTGCTGCTAGACGAATTGGGCCATGCGAGAGGATTGTAAAATGACAACTAACGCAAACGAAGCAATGCTTGAACAACTGAAAAATGAAGCCACCAAAATGGGCATTGACCCAGATTTGGTTCGTTTGGAAGACATCAGCGTCATGAAGCGTGCCGAAAAAATACGTGTCAAATGGCGCGACATTGAAATTGAAGCCCCCGCGCCATCCCAGGAAACATTTGATTCCTGGTTTGAAGAAAATGGGAAGGTAATAGCCGGTGCTGTTGTTGCTTTAGCCGGTGTTACGATTGGGCTTATAGGGGCTGCAGCGCTTAAGCGATAAGTCGACTATTGAAAGCGGACGAGGTATCGCCTACAGAAAAATGCCCCAGCTCAATTTGAGTGGGTTTTACAGGTGGTTTGTGAGTATGAGAAGTGCTGATGTGGAACGTATTCGTAGCAGATCAGCATATACAGAATGAGCAGCATGGACGCGGAATAATGGACGTGCAGATGACGGCAGCATCAAACACAACACAGAGACCTACCATTCTACAATACAGTTATAAGAGCTTTGAGGTCTCAATTCGATTCGATTGGACCGAGGAGCTTCCATTTCCTAAAGCCTTTTACGTCACTCTCCAGCAGTCACATACGGCCTCCATAGAGGAGACAAGAGAGGATGGCGCTTGGGTCAATTATGAGGAGGCTGCCGAGCAAGGTAAGCGGCTTGCAGAAGGTTGGGCGGACCAAATAGAGCGTGAGGGACTAGCGGGTAACAGATCTTGTTGAGCTGCTCTTGGTGGTGGAAATTGGATGCTCGATGGGGCTGATGGTAATCATCTTCCTGTACGAGCTCACTGATCTGGCAACTTACAACGAACCTTTGAATCTCTTGCCAACGGGCTTGATCTCGACTGATCCGATGCGCTCCGTGGTGAAAGCGCTATGCTGGCAATTTTATAAAGGGTGGAGTTGAATA
This sequence comes from Pseudomonas sp. E102, assembly GCF_052660185.1. Lineage (NCBI taxonomy): Bacteria > Pseudomonadati > Pseudomonadota > Gammaproteobacteria > Pseudomonadales > Pseudomonadaceae > Pseudomonas > Pseudomonas sp. E102. The sequence goes on along the minus strand of NZ_CP084025.1, from coordinate 2,990,879 downwards.
GCCGATTCACGAATGGAATACGGGACGGTTTATGCAGTTCAAGCGCGGCTTCAGCATCCTCGGTTTCGCTATGATTATCGTTATGGCGGCTGGGTGTAAGTCCTACACTGAGAAAGCAGCGGAGGGGCTACCTAACTCCGAAACCGCAGGTATTCGGGCGATAGAGAAGACGCTCACGATTGCCAGCGTAGATGGAGCAGACACTCTGTATGCGTTGTACACGCAGCGTACAGAATATCGCTTGTCGCCGGGAAAACACCGTCTGGAAGTGAAGAAGTGGACGGGAACACGAGCGACGAGGCCAATTTTTCGGGACGTTTACCTAAAAGCCGGGCGTGAGTACGGTCTCAAATCGATGCCAAGCGAAGACTGGTGGGACTTTAAGATCGAGGATATGGAATCCGGTGAACGGATAGATAAACCGATCACCCCTTAAGGATGGGGCGACGATGGACCCCTACGACCTCCTAGAAGAAGTCAACGACGACCAATCTTTTCTTAGATTTGCCCATGCTCTGATGGCAGATAGAGCGGCAGCCTCGGCAGATAGCACAGATTGGGAAAACGATACGATAGATGGTTTCTTGGAATCTGCCGTTGCGTGGGCAAAAGCCAGCGACTTTGGTATCAGGCAGGGGCTTGATCCGTCTAACCCTTGGCGTCAGTTTGCGGTTTTTCTGTACTGCGGAAAGATCTGTGAATGACCCGTGCGTTTGAGGGCTGTTGGAAAAAAAGCTCCTATTTAGCGTTAAGTGCCAAGTCTCTAAGCCTTCTCTCCGTCGCGTGGTCGAACCGGTCCAGAATTAGGTCGGCTTGATCCCCGGTGATGGCTCCCGCGCAGGTTAGGCCGATCACAAATCCGTGAGCTTTTGCACCGCTTTTGACGGCCAGGATCATCGATCCAGCGGTCTCGATGTCTTTTAGTATCTTCTCAGCGGCGCGCATCGCCCCGGCTGGTAGGTTGAAAGGTTCGTTAGACATTTGGTACTCCGCACACGCAAGTTTGCCCTTCGCCGGGCCGGGGCGTCGTCGCCCTCTGATGCCATCGACCAATTCGACGAAGTAGGGTTTCAGAAATCCTTAGCTTTTGGCGCCTGACGGGGTCGCGTTTCCGATAGGCTGCCCATCTGCCGGCTGGCACGACAAACGGCTCGCCAGCGACCTCATCCTAGGAGGAACCCAACCCGTTTGCCTAGAATCCAATTTGGAAACGGGAGGTGGAAGTGGAATGAAGTGCAGTTGCTGGATTTGTTGGGGCGACGCGTATCGCAAGGGTCTATGCGGTGACTGGGATGATGTCACTTGCCTAGAGTGTGGACATTACATAATTAGTCGCCGTTTGTTGAAGGATTACCTAGGTAGTAAATTTGACGTAGAGCGCATGCGAGACACTTTCGCTTTCGTTAGCGCTCAGGGTTGCATTCCGCTGGTGCACAGGTACAGCGCCGTATTTGCCAACAAAATGCCGCCACTAAAGCCTTCTGGGAAATTGATCGGCTGGCCTATCACCTTAAACAAGCTGGCAGTACAGCGGGGTGAATAGATGATCTGTCATGGCGAGCCCAAATAGGTATCAAGCGGCTAATCTGACCTGATTCCAGGCGCCGACGGCAGAGAATAGCTTCGCGACTTGTCCCTCTCCCAGACACACATCGTCGGGTATCGCAATCCAGCCAGACGCCACCAGATGGTTCGGATTGCAGCTCTTGCGGAGCTCCAGGTAGTAATGCTCGATAGCATGCGTAAGACTTTCCACCTTGTAGACGCCTTGTGGCGATATCTCCACTGACTTGATGTACTCGGCTCCGCGGTCGTCTCGGCACATGCCGGCGATATAGATTGTCCAGTTGTAGGCGAAATCGAAGATTGCGTTTGCGATTTCAAGCGTTCGGATCTGGCGGCAACTTTTCCAGTTCATCATGACCTGCGTGCCGCTCGGGTCAATGTTTACCACTGCGACATGGTTGGTCCTGAGCAATGCCCGGCATTTTCGTTCGGCGCGGGCGACGTTGTTATTCGCTTTACGTTTGCTCATGGCGTGTCCACCGCTTTGCGCCTCGTACTCCGCTTGGCGTGAGGCCGCGATTTGCGTCTCCGCTTCAGGATTGTTTCCGGGTCTATACGGGTGGAGCGGGGCGGTCGTATCGGATTGAAAGGCGGTGCCTCCAATTGAACGACTCGTCCGCCCTCCTGGAGATATTTGGTGATCTGATCATCGATCGATTCTGCATTCCGCCGCTGCAGCTCGATCAGGCTGAGGTGATTGCTAATCATCTTTGCCTCACTTAATTCGGATGGAGCTATCTCCACGTTCCAGGTGCGCCCAGGACGGTTCGGGCAGAAGTTCATGCTCGACGTCTTCACCAGCTTCGATCCGTTTCCGGACGGCGTCGTTGTGATCGCGGATTTCTTTGAGTTTGGCGGCGATAGCGTTCTTATCGGGCGCAATGCTGGTTTTCACGGCAATGAGCTCATCCGGCACGGCGTCCTCGTTGTCCACGATTACCTTCTCTTTGCCGAGGGCCAGGGTAATGGTGAAAAGGGGACGCTTAATGGTTTTGAGATCTGCCGCTTCCATGTTTCGGCGAAGGTAGTCGGTGATCTCGGCCACGCTGTTGTTCTTGATGCGCTTGAGCTCGGTGAGACGCTCAATCTCGTTTTCAATCGCGGCCACATCGCTTTCAATGTTCCGGCGCAGCATGACGACATTGTCGGCCTTCACTTCGAACTCGCCTTGGATCTCTTCCAGGGCGTGCTGTAGGGCCTCTTTAAGTCCCTCATCATCGACGTCGGCCATCGCTTGGATCTCGGCGAGCTTGCCGGAGAGTGCGTATAGCTGGGTCATGCAGCTGACTCCTCTTCGAATTTCGCAGAAAGGTCTTTCAGTTCTTTGGCGATGCGCCGGACCGCCGTATCGTCTTTACGCGCGGTCAGGCGTCGAACTGCGTGGTCATGGATCTTTTTGAGTTCTTGCAGCGACTGGGCACCTTGCATCGTCTCGACAACCGACCTGATGTAATCCAGCCGTTCTTGCTTCTGGCGTTCCTCTTCCGCGACCTTGTCTTCAGCTTTGATCATCGCTACCTCATCGCGCACCGCATCGACATAGGCGGCGTCCTCATAGAGGCCCATGTGGATGTCGGCTGCAAACCCGAGGGGTTGGAGGCACTTGCCGATAGCATCGGTCAGCGACTTTTTCGCAGCCTCCCAATCAGTGACGATCTTCCCCTGTTGGAGATGGACGAAAGGGGTGTGGCCGTAATGCTCGACGGTGCATTTCTTACCATCTTTGCCCACGTACCAGAGCTGAATTTTCAAAGTATGCAGCTTGGCGTTAATACGTGGAGCGTCCGGCCATTCCTTGGTGGGAGCCTGAAGAGGGCCGCCTTCGTCGAAGCGATCCTCAAGGACGGTCCAACCCCAACCCTCGCCGCACGGGCCGAACACTTCCGTGGCCTTGCGCATCAGGTAGGTGGGTTTAATGGCGGTGCCTTTGAAACCGCCCAGGCCAGTGAAATTCTTTGTTGCGCTGGGATCGGTTACGTTGACCTGATCCCAGATGCGGGTATTGGACATAACTATTCTCCGCGCGACCGACGAGGGGCGCTGCGTACAGAGCTGAAGTTATTGGGCGACGCGATCAGCCAGAGCGCTGAGCAACATCAAGAAGAAGCAGAAGGCGATGGTTGAGAAGGATCCACGCCAGATGAGAATGCGCCGGGCGCGCTGACGGCTGGTCATCTTGGCCGAACCCTCACAGCGATTCGCCGGCCCTGCATGGTTGCTGTGAGGCGCCGTGGGAGATCTGCGACGCGTTCGTCACGACTCCGTCCGATCACCTCATTGAACGGCATGCCATAGCCGATGATGGCTATCCTGCGCTGGATGTCATCCAACTGTTCATCGATCAGTGTTTTTACTGGTGCAGTGCTCATCGCGCCTCCTTGCGCTTCCGGCTGATCTTCAGCAGGCGTGCGCTGTAGTGATGGAATTCCTCGGGTGTAATCCCGCCTGACGTGAAGTGGCGGACAATCAGGCCCTCGGCGAGCGTGTCGTCTAAATCTTTGCTTTGAGACTCTTCGAGCGCTGCTAGGGCTTGGTCGATTGCGATGTGAGGACTCACAGTTCGTTGTCCTCTGCTTGAGCAATCAATGCGTCATCAGCCAGGGGCTCAAGTAGCGTTTGAGCGATCTCGCCGCGCTTGCCCAACGGGTGATCGCTCGGGCCAAGGAGCTCAGCGATCGCGTTCTTGTCGGGTCTGCCATTGTCCAAAGAGAGCATCAACCAACCCAGCGCCGGAGAATGCACCTCGCAGTCTGCGAGCCGGTTGTTCACGTGCTCATCGATAGCCAGAGCGAGCTGAGCCCTGGTTACCGTCCGAGGCCGGCGCATACGGCGTTGGACTTTAACGTCCACTCCAGCCAGCAGACTTTCGACGGCGTTGTACAGCCACTCGGCTCGTGCATTTTCCCAGCTGTCCTCGCTAATCATCGAAGGCGACTGGACGATTTTTAATGGTTGGCTGATTTTCAATGCAGCGGTCATAGAGGCCTCCGTCTGGCGAGGTGTTGAACTGAAACCTGGCTGCGGGTTGGCAGCGCGAGGAGTAGCTAGGAGCGCGCTGTAGAGGGCGCGCCGGATGACTTTTCAGTTGTTTTCCCAATGCACCCGGAGGTCCAGGTGCATCAGTGAAAAAGCTGTATCGCTCGCGCCTCCTACCGGGTCATTCGCCAGTTCGGTCAACACCTCGTCCGCCGTCGCAGTTCTGCGCGTTGGTAGCCTTTCAGGGCTATCGGATCGCCGGTCGCCAGTAGTCGCGGCGCGATTTTGTTCACCTGACTTCCTCTCGCCCCACAGGTGTGGCCGGGGCTGACCTCCCAGCGTTGGCTGGGTAATCGTTTATGGCGCGCGTTATTAAAGAGCGGCGGGTCTGTTGAGGCCCTTCGCGGCCGTGAACAGCTGCGATGGGATAAATATGAACCAAATGTTCATATGCGGTCAAGTACCAAAAGTACATATTTTGCGCGACGGACGCCGCACCGTTGAAAAGCGCGAGCTGACCGCTCCAACCGTTTACGCGCTAAACCACCTTCGTTATAGTTTTTTACTGGTTGAATATACAGTGCTTTGGAGCGACGATGACGGAAGTGACTAATCTGTGCAATGCGGAAGGGCGGCGGCTGAATGGGATGGAACGGCTGGGGTTGCGAGTGTCTTCGATGATCAACCACCCGGTCGCACAAATTCGGCGGTGGGTGACGATCCATCGTTTGGACCGAGATAGTGAGCAAGATTGGGATGAAATAATGGGTTTGCTATCCGAAACGGACGGCATAGACATGACGTATAACGATGACGGGTCGGTGACGTTGAGGTGGGAACCTAGCTGCGAAGGCGACAGCTCGGTCGTTATCGAAACGGAAGAGGATCTGGCTCCCTTTTAACGGGGAAGGAAAAGCCCGCTCAAGGCGGGCTTTTTTAAGCCTCGGTGATGAAGAGGCGGTGTAATTCTCCATCCTTGAAAACCGGTCTGGCTCTAACCTTCAATTTGTCGTGGCGGTTCAAAGCTTGGGTGTAAGGGTTGTTTGGCTGAGTGAGCGCCACATCATCAATTTTTCCATGAAACGTACCGAGATAACCTTCAATCTCCACCCGACACACACCGCTATCAACACTTAATGAGTAAATGCGAGTTAGTAGATAGTCCCCGGGGCCTCCGACAACTACGTCACCATCCGAGCGGATTGCCAATGCTTCGGGTTCTGAAATGATCACCGGATGGTCTGAGTCGGAGAACTGGGTGATCTGATTGCAGCTTTTTCCCACTGGTGCTAAGGCTGCTCGCATCGGCGATTTCGCCGCCTCAGTTAGACCCGGGATAGATAGCATCATCTTTTCGTGAAGAAGGCTAAGATTGTCGTTTGCCTTGATCAGTCCATTTGCGAGAAGCGTGTTCAATTCCGAAGACGCTTTCGCCTGATCCTTGATGACGTCGACCAGTTCCTTCACGTTTGATGTTCCCGACAGCGCTTCTTTGATGTGCCCCATCACTTTTGCCACAAGCCAGTCGAAGGCTTTTTTATATACATCGTTGAATGCCGGATATTGATGGGTAAGTGCTGTAAGTATAACCAGTGTTGAGTCGAATGAGCCCTCCCTAGGCGGGGCTGAAAAGCACCGTAGGTCAGATTGTTGCCTGCCGGAAAGTACCTCACCATGGAGGCAATAATGACTTACTAGCCGGTACAGACGGGCTGAACCGTCTACGGAGCGTGCGTACTGCGTCGAGTCCAGGAGATGCCTATCCGCATCGCCGCCGTCGTATTTAACATCCATGTGTCCGGCGATGCCGGTCATAGAACCCCATTTCATCTTGTCGTCCCTGGGTTTTCTTAGTAGTTCGCTAAACGAGATGGGCGTTCCATACCAACAGAACGCGAGCCTGAATGTAGGTGTCCTCCGCTCTAATCGTTTCAGGAGGGTGGAGCGCGTTGTCAGAAATCATCTTTAACCGACCTTCGCCCATCCATTGGAGCCGCTTTATGTACAGGTGCCCATCCCAAGAGAACATATAGATCCCGTCCCCTATGAACTCACGGATGCTTATGTCTACTAAAAGCGGGTCGCGGTGCTTGATGGTGGGAGCCATCGATTGGCCCCAGCCGGTCACTATTTTCAGATGAAAGTGTTCTTTGAACTCAACGCCCATTTCGCGCAAATGCTGAGGACTGACGCGCACATCCTGTAGCAATTCTGGATAGTCGTGCGGAATCTGTCCGCCACCCATTGCTGCGCGAACGTCGTAATGTGCAATCCAGACTTCGTCACCGACGGCGCCCGGACGGTAATAGTCGATTTCGAGCGCGCCGCCATCGTACCCCTCAGCTACCGCAAGAAGGCGCCGCCGTGCATCATCCGAGAGCCCTTTTCCCTGCTTGGCGAGCATGTTGCGAACGACCTCCGCAGCAGAGGCTGCGGGCGCGTGAGTTTCATGGGAATTAGCGTCTAGCGTTTGCCGTATGAGCGGGTCGTCACCCACGCCATGTTGCAGCCACTCGATCTTCACACCCAGGGCCGTCGCAATCGCGCTCATCTTGGCGGGCCCGGGTAACGACTCGCCGTTGAGCCATTTGCTTGAAGCTTTGGGCGTCACTTTCGCAATCTCTGCCAGGCGAGCGCCAGCCCCCCATTGGTCAATACCATGAGCGGATAACGCCTTTTTTAGGCGAGCAACAAATGCAGCGCGGATTTCTTCTATATGAACCATCGGTTCAGCATCGCATGCTCTTGCTTGTACTTTCAGTTCCGACATAATATGTACTATAAGTTCATAACTGCTCGGAGGCTTTATGCGGCCACTCAGAAGATCAATTGACGCCGCTGGCGGTGTTTCAGCGGTTGCTCTGGCTTGCGGTAAGACCCCGCGCGCTATTTACAAGTGGCTCGTTGCGGACGCATTACCGCGCACCGAATACACCGGTGAGACCCAATACGCCGAGAAAATTGCCGAGCTGGCCGCGTCCAACGGCAAGCCGTTCCCGTCCGCCTGGCTGCTTGCCGAGGCGCACCCAAACAAATCTGCTGCATAACTTTTCGATAGCCAAGGAGGAATTCCCGTATGGGCTTTAAAGACCCCCTCAACCAACGCAGAGACATCGCTCGCAAGATTCGTCTCTATCCGCTCCTGGATCGGCAACTGCAACGTGCCGCCGACAAGAGCCGCCGCGAGTACGCAACCTACCTATTCGAGATGCTTGAGTGGGCCGCCGTAAACGGCGCCATCGAAGCACTGATGCCGGAGGAACTGAAGGATATCGCGGGCTAGAGGCCCTCAGGAGGGCACGATGCAATTTACTGAAGAGAACGTGCCGCCCGAGATCCGAGCCAAGGTTCATCGACTCATGGAAGCAAGAGGGTGGACGTTCGAGGAGGCGGTGAACGAGATCCTGCTTGAGGCAATCGCCTCAGGCGCAACGGCCATCGTTGGAAGGCGTAAAGCACCGATTTTGACCCTGGTGGGACTGAAGAGGCCCTCAACTGGATAGTTTGAGGCCCTCACTTAGGGCCTGAAGAGGGACTCACTTTCCTCCAGACGTAAAAAAACCACCGGGCAGGGTGGTTTTTCACAGCGGTACAACAAGAAGCAGAGCAAATGATGCGCTATCCAAATCACTCGATCAATACCCCGGCCAATGTCGCGACACATATTGGCGGTGACGAAAAGGTGTCGCGTAGAACCCTGAACAGTGGCTTGCGTCCGGTTACCCAACGCCGGGCATTGCGAGGTGCAGCGTGAGCATGGGACTTATGGTTGCCGCGATGAAGATTCGTGTTGGCAATCCGTTGCGCAAACTGGTGCTTATCAAACTGGCCGACAACGCCAGTGACCTGGGGGAGTGCTGGCCTTCGTACCAGCATATTGCTGATCAGTGCGAGATCAGCAAGCGCTCTGTCATGAACCACATAGCCGCGCTCTGTGCTTGTGGTTTGCTGCGCAAGGAAGTCAGAAAGGGTGGCCCAAAGGGTAACTCTTCAAACGTCTACTACCTCACCCTAGGTGGTGAACCTCCTGCACCAGGGGTAGTGCAAGAAATTCACCAGGGTAGTGCAGCAGATGCACCCCCTAGTGAATTTGCTGCACCAGGGGGTAGTGCAGGAGCTGCACCCAGAACCAGTCACTCTTTTGAACCAGTCAATGAACCGGTCATTGAACCAATTGCGACCCAGGCTGCGGCCAAGGTCGCGAAGGGCCAAATCGTTCCGTTCACTCCCCAGCAACCGCGGTGCGAGATTCCCGCCGACATGCCAGGGCCAAAAGACCAGTCCTGCAAAACCTTCAAGGCTTGGGCGAACTACGCCATGGCCTACCGTAAGCGGTACGACGCATGGCCGGTGTGGAACGCCAGAGTCGCAGGGCAGGTCGGCAAGCTGGTTGATCGCCTTGGGGGCGATGTCGCTCACCACGTCGCCGCGTACTTTCTGACCATCGATGACTCGCGGTTGATCAACGGCTGCCACGGCATCGGTGACCTGCTCACCAAGGCTGAGGCCTACCACACCCAGTGGACAACCAATCGCCGGATGAACCTGACCACGGCTCAGCAGATCGAGCGCAAGCAAGCCAACCTCGCCGCCGGCCAGGACGCTGCTCGCCGGATCATGGATCGCGAAAGGAGGAAAGCCAATGAGTTCATGTGAGCGCATGACCTCCGACCAGATCGCGCAGCTGGCCCTGGCAATCACCGCCACTGCCGAAGTGCTTGGTCAGGCCCTGACCGCAGACGCGGCTGAAATGATGGCTGACGATCTTTCGGAATACCCCGTCCCGGTGGTCGCCAGTGCTCTGAAATCCTGCCGACGGGAGCTGAGCGGAAAGCTGACCTTGGCCGCCATTCTCCAACGCGTCCAGGCTGCCGACGGTCGTCCTGGCAAGGACGAAGCCTGGGCCATCGCGATAGCCACCAGTGATGAGTTTGAGACCGTGGTGCTTACCGATGAGATCCAGCTCGCCCTGGCCGCTGCGAAGCCTGTCCTCGACGCCGGGGACAAGATCGGTGCCCGGATGGCGTTCATCAGCGCTTACGAGCGTTTGGTAAGCCAGGCCCGTGAAGAGGCCAAGCCGGTTAACTGGCATGTCTCTGTGGGATTTGACGCGAGCCGTCGAATCCAGGCAATCACCAAGGCGATGCAGATGCAGCGCATACCGCAGGAACGGGGACAGAGGTATCTCGCTGACCTGAGCGTTGAACCGATTACCGAGGACGGACGCGCCTTGGCCGGGTTGATCACTGGAGCAGTAGCCGGACCGGCGCCGAAGCTGCGCGAAAAGCTAGGAATGGTGAAGAAGTCGATGTTGAAAATGCGGGCGGCAAACGCCGAGAAGCAGGATGAAATGCGGATTGAGGCAGCAAGTGAGTTGGCGGATCGCCGGGCATTGTTGATGCAGCAAGTCCAGGAGTTGGAAGCGAGGAGGGCGGCTCAATGACCGACAGAATCAGCGTAAATTGCCAATCCAAACTCACCGAGGCAATCACCAGCCTGACCACTATGTACCGTGAGAAGAAGTATGTGGTCGTGTCCCTCCGCCCAGGAAAGGACCGGACGTTGGACCAGAACGCCCTTTGGTTCGCGATGTACAAGCGGATTGCAGAAATGACCGAGATCGGCGATGCGGCAGACGCTCGTCGTTACTGCAAGCTGCATTTTGGCGTGCAAATCCTGCTCAACGAAGACGCCGGCTTTCAAGCGGCGTGGTACCGGGTTATGCGTCACCTGCCTTACGAGGAAAAGCTCGCAATGATGGGCGACCACAAGTTGTTCGGTCCTGACGGCTTTCCAGTGACAAGCCTGTTCAACCGTGCCCAGGGCATCGCCTACACGGATCGCATCGCCTCGTATTTCACGCGCCAAGGCGTGGTGTTCTCCGATTTGCTGAGCGAGGAGGCGGCATGACGACTTTCGAGGAAATCGGCCACTGCCCAACTGCCAACCACCGATTCTGGTCGGAAAGGGCTCGCTTGAATCTTGCCTGCTATCGATACACCGGAGCGAGCTCGGCAGATCGCCGATTGGAGCGCGCCGGGTTCCTCAGGAATATGGCTCATCGCCGCGCGCAGACATACCTGATGCGGATGGAGGCGCCGATGGACCTATTCGAGGTGGTTGCATGATTGCAAAGCAGCCCAAGCCGAAGAAGTGCAAGAACCCTGCATGCGGCGTCAGCTTTCCGCCAAGACGTTTAGGCCAAGTGGTTTGCAGCCCGGCATGTGCAGTCTCTTTGGTCCAGGTCAAACGGGAGCAGGAACGTAAGTCACTGGCCCAGCTAGAGCGCCGAGCGATCAAAGCCGCCAAGGAGCGAATCAAGTCACGCTCTCAGCACATGAAGGAAGCACAGGTTGCGTTCAATGCCTGGGTTCGACTGCGCGATGCAGGGCTTCCTTGTGTGAGCTGTGGCCGGCACCACAACGGGCAATGGCATGCAGGTCATTACCGCACAGTTGGAGGCAGCCCCGAGCTTCGCTTTGAGCCGCTGAACGTCTGGCGTCAGTGTGCGCCGTGCAACAACCACCAGTCCGGCAACATCGTGAACTACCGAATCGAGCTGGTGAAACGGATTGGTGAAGAAAAGGTGGCTTGGTTAGAAGGGCCTCATCAGCCCCGCAAGTACACCATCGAAGAGTTGAAGACCATCAAGGCCAAGTATCGAGCAAAGGCCAGAGAACTGAAGAGGGCCGCAGCATGACCTATCGCAACGTTATTTCTGCAGTCGTCCGGGCGCTGGCCGCCGAAACCATCAGCTCAGCAGGGGGATGCGACTTTGAACCTAAGGTGCAAAGCGGCAAGCATGTCGGCGAGATGGTGGGGAGGGATGCTGCGTTTCTCACGGACTGTTGGGTATTCGGGCGGCTGCATAGATCTCTTTCTCCCGCGCAATGGCGTGTGTTAGTGGCGAAGTACTCCACCCACACCGAGCGCAAACACACCGCCATCGCTGAGCTGACAAAGACTGTGCGCTCACCAGCGCCTGAGCGATTTAGACATTGTGCGATCGTTACATGGGCGTTACCCAAGCCAGCTGGAGTCAGTGGCAAACGTTCGACAACCGTGCTGCCAGCAGCGTGGTACGAGATGGATAATTGGTCCGAAGAGCCTCATCCGATCAAGACGCAGGAGCGGTGGCGGAGGGATATACGTAAGGCGCTGGAACGCGAAGTTGATGAGGCTTTAGTTGCTGCCCAAACGCTGTTGGATGCAGAGGGACTTATTGAAACAAAAGCCGCTTGACTTGATTTGAGCCAATGAGCCATTATTTACCCATCCTGCCGTTCCTGCGTATTGATAGGGATGATAGAAAGAGCCCAGCCATAGATGCTGGGCTTTTTGTTTTTATGATTTACTGGTTGATAGGTTGGACTGCTAAAATCTGGCGCCGATACTATGGTTCGGCCGAAACATAGCCGGTTAGCGGGAGAAAATGAGAGAAGAGTTTGAAGCTGTACGTAAGCCCCATGAGCTCGCTAGATCCAAGCATGGCTATTTAGACGCAGCAACTGAGCGTGGGTGGGTCCTCTGGCAGAGGGCTTGGCATGCAGCAATGTCAATTAGATGCCCAATACTCACGCAACAACCAGATACTGCGAATTTGACTGAAAAAGAAATTGATTTTCGTCAAAAAGCTATTCCAATAGTTTACTGAACCTCCTCTTTAAAGCAGGTCGAGCACTATCGAGGATCTCTGCATCCGCAGAGGCCTTTTCGTTTCCGGCTCCACCACACCCATTGCCCTGGTGGGTACCGTTGGGGCTGACTTACACAGAGTCCCTATGGCTTTTGCTTCGGCAATGCGCAAATTGCGGGGGCTCATTCGTACCTGTATCCCGCTGGCCGTCTCCAAAAGGCTTGTATATTTCTGAAGTAACACTGGACTCAGTCGAGCTCGCCATAGGCTCAGCCACTTGGTTGACCGGTGCTGGGAACGTGGCGCTCGGTAGTTCCATATGGTTAAGCTTGGCGCCTGCAGAAATTGTATCGAAGTCAGTTACGCTACGCGGCTGAAATCGACAGCGGTCTGAAACTTCCGCGGGAGTTGTACTGGCCGGCTGACCATGAGACGTTCTCGCATCAGCTTCGGAACGTTCACTAGAGGCCGGGACACCAGCCGTGTAATTCTCGTCTAGCCACGCTACCAACTGCACTGCGCGATAGGGTGGTCGCCCTGGAGCCGCTTCCAACCGGAGCGCAATGCGTTCCCTGTTCATGTCGTTGACCTGGAATCCACGCAGAACAAGATATTGATCAATAAAGTCTTCGACATCCCACGCCTCGGTGATCGAGGCGAAGATGCCCTCGATCTTTCCGGAGTAGCGCTTTTTATCTGAACGTTCCCAAGGCATGATGTAGACCTTTAATATCAGAATGATACTGTGGTGGCATGCGGTGTGCTTGGCAATATGTCATTCCCGCGAGCAATTACTGGCCAATGACGGCTGAAGAAAGATCACCTGTCCTCCTCATTCCCTGCGCAGCTAATGTGTTGGGTTTTGCGTACCGAGGGGAAAGATTCCAGCGGACATTTGAGACTCCATGGCTCCGTGCTACTGTTCTGACAGCTGACAATAGTTGAGCGTGCAACATCACGCTGAAAGATACTCCACATGCTATCGCTGCGAGTGTCCAGGCATCGCCGTCACTCATCTGGCTTGCAGTGTGAAGCGTGACCCTTTTTACGCCGCCGAACACATAGTGGATCTCGTAAGTGTTAAGAGTTTGCACCTTCAGCTGGCTCCTATTAGGCAGTCGCTAGCCATGCTTAAGTTTCTGACCCATTAGGGGTTTTACCGCTCGACCGCTTAGGGGCCGACGCGCTCAGAAATAGATTGCGCAAACTTAAAAAAATTCAGTGCGGCCGCCTTTCCGCATAATCATTAGTCCCTGATCACCTCGGCCTTCGCCGAGTTTCGTATATATCCCCCCGAAAGGGAGGAAGCTGAGATACCGAAGATGCCAGACAAACCAGACACTTGGGCGATAGCGCTTGCGTGGTTGAGCCAGCATTCGCCAATCCTCTATGCGGCTGCGTTGTCCTGCGCTATGGCCGTCCTGCGAATCACGTACGGTGGTGGCACAAGGCGCCAGATGATCGTAGAGGGCGCCATCTGTGGCGGCCTGGCCCTGACGATCATCAGCGGACTTGAGTTCTTCTCGCTGCCCCAGAGCATGGCGACATTCGTTGGTGGCTGGGTTGGTTTCCTTGGGGTGGAGAAGATTCGCTCCATTGCTGACCGGGTGACTGATTTCAAGCTCCCTGGCCGCAAGGCCGAGTAGCGCGATACACGTTTCGCGCATCAGCAAACTGTGTCGCGATATGGGGCAAAACCACTACCACCTGGTGTATTGATCATGAAGCTGCTTGAGAGCGCCCTGATATACGGAGGCAGTGAGTTTAGACCTGAGCCTTCGCATGACGTCCTGAGCGGTAGAGCTTACCTTCTCGGTGTTTCTCCCGGTTCGCTCCGCCCATGCAGATGCTGCCTTCAATACAGCTTTTTCATCAATGCGCTGGGACACCTGTTCATTTCCTTTTTGAACACAGCTGATCTTAGTTGAACGGGCGGGATGGGGAGAAATGAATCGACCAATGCCGCCAGCAGCTTTACTCGACCTGTCCGATCTTCCCGGCCTAGGCATGCGCCTGGTCCCTGCGCCAGAAGTGTGGGAATGGCTCCAGGCCGAGATCCTTGCCGACACCGGTAGCATTCACAGTTTAGACCATGCTCACCTACTGGATGCAGACGTCCGGGTCATGTGGGCGTCGGCGAGCTTCAACAAGCAGGGCCGCACAGTCCTGGGCCAGGCCGAGCAAGTGGCGTTCCGTGCCGGTGGCTGGCAGAAGGCCCGGATGGAGCAGCAGATGCGTGATTGGTTCGGCGATGTGCCGAGCTTCATCATCACCCTGGCCGCCGATTACTGCGCCCAATGCAGCGACCTAGAGTTCTGCGCACTCATTGAACACGAGCTGTATCACCTAGCTCACGCGACCGACAAGTACGGTCAACCAGCATTCACCCAAGACGGTAAGCCGAAGATAAAGCTTCGAGGCCACGACGTGGAAGAGTTCGTCGGTGTGGTCCGCCGCTACGGCGCTACGCCTGACGTTCAAGCTCTGGTGGATGCTGCAAACAGCCCTGCTGAGGTGGGGAAACTGAACATAGCGAGGGCCTGCGGAACCTGTCTCCTCAAGTCGGCCTGACACTTGACCAGACTTTGACGGAATAAACCCATATGGCAGCCCTGAAAGATGAGGTAAAGCGCTTCATTGTGCAGTCCCTTGCCTGTTTCGATACGCCAAGCCAAGTGGCGCAAGCAGTCAAGGACACCTTCGGCCTCGAAGTCAGTCGGCAGCAATGCGAGTTCTACGACCCCACGAAATACGCAGGGCGCGACTTAGCGCTGAAGTGGCGGACGGTGTTTGAGGACACTCGCAAGCGCTTCAGAGAAGAAACGGCAGAGATCCCCATCGCCAACCGAGCGTTTCGCCTTCGCGCCTTGAACCGCTTCGTGGAGAAGGCCGAGAGCATGAAGAACATCAGCCTCGCGATGCAGATCCTGGAGCAGGCGGCGAAAGAGACGGGCGATATGTACGTCAACCGCTCGCGCAAGGAAGAGCCGGACGACGAGCCGGCGGTTCCCACTCGTATCCAGGTGGACGTAGTGGATGCGAGGAAGCCGAATGCCGAGCCTTAACGTTCCCCAGGCTCAGTTCCTCACGTTGCCCAACAAGTTTCGCGCTTTCGTTGCTGGATTCGGTTCCGGCAAGACCTGGGTGGGTTGCTCTGCACTGAGCAAGCACTTCATGGAATGGCCGAGCGTAAACGCTGGCTACTTCGCACCGACCTATCCGCAGATCCGAGACATCTTCTATCCGACCATGGATGAGGTGGCCTATGACTGGGGACTGAAGACCAAGATCAACCAGGCGAACCATGAGGTTCTCATCTATAGCGGTCGGCAGTACCGGGGAACGGTGATTTGCCGGTCGATGGAGAAGCCTCAAACCATCGTGGGCTTCAAGATCGGCCATGCGCTAGTGGATGAGCTGGATGTGCTGTCGTCCGTTAAGGCGCAGCAGGCTTGGCGAAAGATCATCGCGCGGATGCGGTATAGCGTTCCTGGGCTGAAGAACGGGGTAGACGTCACCACGACGCCTGAGGGCTTCAAATTCGTCTATCAGCAGTTCGTAAAGCAGCTTCGCGAGAAGCCGGCGCTGAGCGGCATGTACGGCTTGGTCCAGGCGAGCACATTCGACAATGAGTTGAATCTGCCAGACGACTACATCCCGTCGCTGATGGAGTCGTATCCCGAGCAACTGATCAGGGCCTACCTGAACGGCCAGTTCGTAAACCTGACATCCGGCTCGGTGTACCACGCTTACGACCGGAAGCTGAACCAATGCTTCGACACCGTACAGCCTGGAGAGCCTCTGTTCATCGGTATGGACTTCAACGTCGGCAAGATGGCGGCGATTACTCACGTCAAACGCGACCAGGGCCTGCCCAGAGCAGTCGATGAGCTGATAGATGGCTACGACACGCCGGACATGATCCGCCGCATCAAGGAGCGGTACTGGGAGCACAACGGTAACGACTTCAGGAAGACCTGCGAGATCCGTATCTACCCGGACGCCTCCGGTGATTCTCGCAAGTCGGTCAATGCCAGCATGACGGATATCGCCATGCTCAAACAGGCCGGCTTCACGGTCATTGCTCCCGCCGCTAATCCACCAGTGAAAGACCGGATCAACGCCATGAACGCCATGTTCTGCAACGCCCAAGGCGAGCGGCGCTACTTGGTTAATCCATTCAAATGCCCGACCTATGCCGACGGCCTGGAACAACAGGTTTGGGCAGCCAATGGTGAGCCTGACAAAACACAAGGAAACGACCACGCCAACGACGGCGGCGGTTACTTCATTCACCGCGAATACCCGATCGTTAAACCGGTCACTTCAATGAAAATGGGATACGCCCGATGAGCAACGACGTCTCCTTCAAACGTGCGGATTATCTGGAGGCTTTGGACCGCTGGGCGACCGTACGCGACGTCTGCGCCGGTCAGCACCGAGTAGTGGATCGTTTGCCGTATATCAACGCTCACGACAAGTCGCCGGAGAACGTGGACCGAAACAAGGCTTATCGCGAGAGAGCCGTGTTCAAGAACGCGACCGGGCACACGCGCAATGGGCTACTCGGTTTGGCGTTCCACAAAGACCCGACACTGACCGTTGCGCAGAAGCTTGAGTACCTTCAGGACAATGCCAACGGCTCCGGCGTCAGCATCTATCAGCACTCCCAAGGCACGCTAGAAAAGGTGCTTGAGGCTGGCCGGCATGGTCTGTACGTCGATTACCACCCCGATGATGGCATCGGCGGTCGGGCGGTCATTCTGTCGTACTGCGCCGAGGACATCATCAACTGGCGTACCGGCATGGTGAACGGTCGCAGTGTGCTCACTTTGGTTGTGCTGCGGGAGTGGCCCGAGATCGAAGATGGTTTCGGCTTCAAGGTGATCGAGCAATATCGAGAGCTGGCCCTTGAGGGGGACGGTTTCGTCTGTCGTGTATGGCGAAGATCCGGGCCAAAGGGCGGCGGGCCGCTGGTTGTGATTGAGGAGTTCAAGCCTGCGGGCGGTAACGGACGCCTGAAGGAAATCCCGTTCACCTTTGTTGGTGCGCAGAACAACGACCCGAGCATTGATGAGTCGCCCCTGTACGACATCGCCATGATCAACCTTGGCCACTATCGGAACAGCGCTGACTACGAAGACAGCGTCTTCTGGTGTGGACAAGCTCAGCCCTGGATTTCCGGCCTGGATGAGCAGTGGCGCGATTGGATGGAGACGAGCGGCGTCTATGTCGGTTCCCGCGCTCCGATGATGCTGCCAGTTGGTGGTGCCTTCGGCTATGCGCAGCCACAGCCGAACACGCTGGTGAAAGAGGCGATGGCCGACAAGAACCAGATGATGATCGAGCTCGGTGCTCGCATGGTTGTGGCGTCGCTCACAGCCAAAACAGCGACTGAATCCCGGGGCGACCAGTCTGCATCGACGTCGGTCCTAGCCGGTTGCGTGGCAAACGTCAGCGAAGCCTATACCCAGGCGATTATGTGGTGTTGCCAGTACATGGGGGTAAGTGATGCGAAGGTCAGCTATCAGATCAACCAAGAGTTCGTCGAGCTGACGGCTGATCCTCAGATGATCACCGCGCTGGTTGGGCTATGGCAGAACGGCGGCTTCGCCAAATCCGACCTACGAGCCTATCTCCGCAAATTGGGCCTTATCGCACCAGAGCGCACCGATCAGCAGATTGACGGGGAGTTGCTGGAGCAGGCCGATGGCCTGGGCTTGGATGACGAGGAACAAATAGATGGCGGCAAACCAAGCGATCCTTGATGCCACGGTTAGGCACGCTGTCTTTCTCGAAAAGCTCAAGGCCGGAGAAGTCGGCAAATTCGCTCCGTTCCTCAAGGAGATCGACCGATCGATCCGCGACCGACTCACGCGTAGCGACCTCTCCGAATACAACGTCAGGCGTCTGGAGGCGCTGCTCAAGGAGGTTGATAGCCTGTTGCTGGGCATATTCGATCGCTTCAGCAATCAGCTGAACCTCGACTTGGTGGATATCTCCAATTACGAAGCCGAGTTCGAGGTGACAAGCCTTGCCAGATCGGCACCGGTCGGCGTGGCGTTAGACGTGGTTGCTCCGACGGCGGCTGCGATTCGTACAGCAGTGCTGACAAACCCTCTCAGCGTGCGCGGCACGGGTGGCGGAAAGCTGTTGAAAGCCTTCATCAAGGGTTGGACTGCGGCTGAGCGAGAGCGCGTCACTGGCGCGATACGCCAGGGCTTCTTCGAAGGGCTTACGAACTTCCAGATCATCCGCAACATTCGCGGTACCAAGGCGACGGACTACAAAGACGGCATTCTCGCAATCACCAATCGAAACGCGAGCACAGTGGTGCGCACAGCGATCCAGCATGTCTCGTCGCAGGCGCGCATGGAGGTGGCACGGGCCAATACGGACGTCGTGACGGAAGTCGAAATGGTTGCCACTCTGGATAGCAAGACAAGTCAGCAATGCCGATCCATGGATAAGCGGCGTTTCCCGGTCGATTCTGGGCCGCGTCCGCCGTTCCACCCGAACTGCCGAACCACATTCATCCTGCTGACCAAGCTCAGCGAAACCTTCGGTAAGGGCGCTACACGGGCCGCTGTGGGTGCGGACGGAGCAGGGCAGGTCAGTGCAAGCCTCGACTATTACCATTGGCTCCAGCAGCAGCCCGCTTCGTTTCAGGACGTGGCGTTAGGTCCGACGCGAGGCAAGCTCTTTCGTGAGGGCGGTCTGACAATCAAGCGTTTTGCGGAGTTGCAGCTAGATCGCAACTTCGCGCCTATGACCCTGGCGCGCATGAAGGAGTTGGAGCCGTTAGCATTCGAGTTGGCAGGGATCTGATCGTATTTTCAGCACCCTTTCCTCTGGGTATCCAGATCTGCCATGTGTTGGTAATACGCATCTTTCCAATCAGTGACGAGTTTTTCGTATTCCTCAACTACAAAAACAGGTTTTACAAATGATTTGTAATCTGACACCCGGACCGTCATCCAATCAGCTAGCTCCCCGGATTTCTTCCCCAGTTCTGTGTCGTCGAGCAACATCAGTGAGTACCCAGCTTTAGAAAACGTCTCCACGTAAGCAGGTTTTTTCTCTTGGAAGTCTGGTGAAGCGCTGCCGCTTGCGAGCGCGGCTAATGAGGAAATAAAAGCGTCACTTTTTGCCCTGGCATATTCCTCTCTTTTGTCCAGTCGGCTTATGCAGCTGAGCCTTTCACTTGACCTAGTGGTTTGTGCGCTGCTGATCCAAGAGGTGACGTTTGTCGCTACTACCCCAGCGAGAGTGAGCGCAGATGACAGAACTGCAATCTTTAACGCGTTCTTTAGGTCTTTCTCTTCCCGACTGTTTGACTCTTTTGATGCCATTCCAGTTGTCCCTTTAAAAGGCGGCATTGAAGACCTTCTGAATTCGAAACGCAACGTAACCCGCATCGGCGGGTTTTTTTATGCCTGCAAAGCGGGCTACACATACCCAAGGGGCCTAAACGTGGCAGAAGAAAACGAAATCGACCTGGAAAATCCGGCAATCAAGGCCGCTATCGCGACTGCCGTGGAAGCCTCTGTGACCGGGTTGAAAACCAAGAACACCGAGTTACTGGGCAAGCTGAAGGAAACCACCAAAAAACTCAGCCAGTTCGAAACTCAGTTCGAAGGCCTGGACATCAACGCGGTGAAGGGGCTGTTGACCAAAGCCGGCGAGGATGAAGAAACGAAACTCCTCACCGAAGGCAAGATCGACGAAGTGTTTTCCAGGCGCACAGAGCGCTTGCGTGGCGACTTCGAAAAGCAACTAAAGGCGGAAAAGGAACGTGCTGACAAAGCCGAATCCTTCGCGAGCAAGTTCCGGGACAAGGTCCTGGGCGACTCCATCCGTTCTGCGGCCATCAAGGCTGGAGCGCTTCCTGAGGCAGCGGAGGATCTGATTCTGCGCGCCAAAGGGCAGTTCACGCTCAATGAAGAGGGCGAAGCAGTTGCGATCGACAAGGAAGGCCAGGCCATCCTTGGCAAAGACGGTAAGACCCCTCTGACGCCGCTCGAATGGGCGGAATCCTTGCGCGAAAGCGCACCTCATCTGTGGCCTAGGGCTTCAGGAACCAATGCCCCGGGCGGGGGTAGCGGTAATGCCGCGCTGAAACGCTCCGAAATGACGCCTTCGGCCAAGCGTGAGTTCATCACGAAGCACGGCCAGGACGCCTACCTGAAATTGCCTAAATAATGGAGTAACCCATGCCGACTACCGTCAACACGGACATGATCGTTTACAACGATCTTGCCCAGACCGCCTACCTGGAGCGCATCCAGGATGTGATCGATGTGTTCAACGCTTCTTCCAATGGCGCTCTGGTGCTGGATAACGAGCTGATCGAAGGTGACTTGCGCAAGCGTGCTTTCTACAAGCTCGGCGGCTCCATCGCACACCGTGACGTCAATTCGACTGCAACGGTGGCCGGCCAGAAGATCGGCTCTGGTGAGATGGTCGGTGTGAAGGTGCCGTTCAAGTACGGTCCTTACGAAACCACTGAAGAGGCGTTTAAGCGCCGAGCGCGTTCCCCGGAGGAGTTTTCCGAACTGGTGGGGATTGACTACGCCGATGCGGTTCTCGAAGGATACATCCAGTACGCGATGGCAGCCCTGAAGGCAGCTATCGGTGCAAATCCGAACATGGTTGCCACTGCCAGCTTCGCCACCGATGGCAAGAAGGCGCTGACCAAAGGCATGCGCAAGTTTGGCGATCGCTTCGGTCGTATTGCGCTGTGGACCATGGACTCGGCGACCTACTTCGACATGGTCGATCAGGCCATTACCGAAAAGGTCTACGAAGAGGCGGGTGTGGTCATCTACGGCGGCCAACCTGGAACCATGGGCAAGCCCGTTCTGGTCTCGGACACGATCCCAGCGGAAACCATCTTCGGCCTGCAAGCCGGCGCGATCAAAATCACCGAGTCTCAAGCTCCGGGCTTCCGTTCGTACCCGATCAACACCCAGGAAAACTTGGCGATGGGCTTCCGCGCCGAAGGGACATTCAACCTGGACCTTCTGGGTTACAGCTGGAATGACTCTACCGGTGGTGTGAACCCTAACCTGGCTGCTATCGGAACCGGCGCTAACTGGACCAAGTACGCAACCAGCGACAAGGTTACTGCAGGCGTCTTGATCGACCTGTCCGCGCCTTAAAGGCGTTCACCTTTAGCCAGCGGCCTGTAACGGGCCGCTTTTGGAGAGCGGCATGGAGCTTACTTATTCGGCGCAAACCAGGGACTTCGATCCGGACAAGCGTTATCGCAACCCCGTTTATTTCGAGAAGCCGGAGTCGGGCGTAACGAAGGTCACAGTAATCGGCGATTGGCCGGTCGTCGTCGATGCCTACAGGACCGCCAAGGTTCAAGTGGATGTTGTCGAAGCCGGTGGCGCAGTGGAAAAAGATCCGGCCAAAATGGGAGTGGCGGATCTGAGGAATTGGCTCACTGCCCAGGGCATTGAGTTCGATCCGAAGGCGCCGAAGGCTGAAATCGTAAAACTCATTCCTGCGAGCTGATTCCATGACACTCATCATCGAGGACGGCACTGGTAAGCCTGATGCCGAAAGCTTTTCGAGCGCTGAGGATTTAGTCCGTTACGCCGCGAAATTCGGCGTCGCCATCCCTGCGGATACCCCCGCGCAAGAAGCACTGCTTCGCCGGGCCGCCTTGGCGATGAATGGCATGGCCTGGAAAGGGCAGAAGATGTCTAGCGATCAGGCCCTGGCGTGGCCGCGCCGGGGTATTCAACTGGATTGTGAGATCAAGCCAAACGACTACCTTCCGGCGCGCATTCCTTACGGCCAAATGGCTCTCGCAGCGGAGATTCATCGCGACGACATCGATCCTATCGAGACGCGCAAGGGCGCGGTTATTCGGGAGCGGGTCGAAGGCGCCGTCGAGACTGAGTACGCGACGATTTCTAATACCAGCGGCAGGCTGCTTCCGGCTGCTCCGGATAGGCCAAGCCGCACGCAGTTTGCCGACTACCTGCTCAAACGTGGGTTGTTCGCCGTAAGGGCTTAGCCGATGAGCGAGTTTTACGACCGGATGGCAGCAACGGCCTTACGGCTGATCACACAGTACGGCCAAGCAGTTACGCTGCGCGATGTTCAGCCTGGGGGATACGATCCTGACAATCCGGAAGGCGCGGAGGTCATCCTCGAGCAAATAGCCCAGGGCATCCTGCTCGATTTCACCGGCTTCGAGTTTCAAGCCGACACCCTGATAGTGCGTGGCGACAAGAAGCTGAAGATTGCGGCGTTGGGCTTGGATTGGAAGCCGAAGCCAATGATCACTGCCGAGATCCAGGGGAATACCTGGACGGTGATCAACGTTAAGGAGGTCAACCCAGCCGGCACGCCGCTGATATACGAATTGCAGGTCCGTTCATGAACACTTACGCAGGCCGGCAAGGCAGCTTTTCGCTCCAACTGGCCGAGTTTGCCAAACAGGCCCAAGAGGCGGTGGACGCTAGCCTTCGCGAGATCATCATTGAAATCGGTAACTCGCTGATTCGAATGTCTCCGGTAGATACCGGGCGATTCCGTGGCAATTGGCAGATGTCCATCGATGCGCCGCCGGAAGGGACGCTTGGAGTGGTTGATCCGACCGGAGCGGCAGCAACAGCACGCATCGCAGAAGGGTCGATTTTCTTCCGGGCAGGAACCACGGCATTCATCGTGAATAATTTGCCTTATGCGATACCGCTAGAGTACGGCCATTCCGATCAAGCTCCGGGGGGCATGGTGCGAATCACTCAGGCGCGTTTCCAGCAAATTGTCCTGGAGGCCATCAGGAACCATAAAGTATGAGCCACAACATCATCGCTGCAGCGTTCGAGTCGCGCCTGCTTGCCTGGGCCAAGGCTAGAGCCAAGCCACTGAAGGTTGTGGTTGAGAACGAGGCATATACGCCAGGCGCCGCCGAGACGTATCTCCGAGCCTTCACGCTGCCGTCAGTCACGGCCAGCAATACGCTAAGCGGCGATCACCGCCTCTATACCGGCATGTTTCAGGTGAATATCGTGACGCCGTCCGGGAAGTATAGGACCGAGGCAAGCGGCATCGTGGATGAGTTGGCGGCTTTGTTCCCCTTGAATCTGCGCGTTGCTAGCACCGGATTGATCGTGTCAGTGATGACGCCGGTTGCGCCCGGCCCAGGAATTCCAGACGGCAACAGTTTCACGGTATCTGCTTCGTTCCAATATCGGTCCGACACCAACTGAGCGACGTCGCGCTAGAATCGATTCCTGAACAGACGTAATCGGACTCCTCGATGGATGATGCAACGAAGGCGCGCTTACAGTGGCTGGATGAGTCAGCCGACGATCATGGTTGGAACAACCGTGAGGAGATCAACGCTAGCGAAAAATGTATTTGCAGCGCCTGCGGTCAATGGTTGAAACCGGACCAAATCACGAAGTGGCACAACGAAAAACACGCCTGTTGTCCTCATTGTGGGCTGACCGGGGTTGTCGTTGGCTCCGCATCAGGGCTGCCCCTTGAGGAATACGAGAGCTGTCGAATTCCTGAGTAGCAGTCCATCCAAAATTCGCCCGTTGGGCAAACCCTGAACCCGCCATTGAGCGGGTTTTGTCATTTCTAAACAGAGGGAAATACATGAGCGCCATTCTCCCCAACGGCTCCATCCTTGAAATTGCTGCCACATTCAGCCCACCGACTCCAGTGACCGCCATCAGTAACGCTAACCCTGCGGTGGCAAATGCCGCTGCGCACGGCCTGTCGAATGGCGACATTCTGGTGGTTACTTCGGGTTGGACTCGCCTGAACGACAAGGTTGTTCGTGTCGCCGGTTCTGATGCAGGCTCGTTCGAACTGGAAGGCATCAACACCACCAACACCACGGTCTATACCGCTGGAGCGGGGGCAGGAGCTGTCCGTGCTGCGAGTGGTTGGGCGCAAATCAGCCAAGTCACCGACAGCAACAGCTCTGGCGGTGAACAGCAGTTCACCACCTTCGGCTTCCTTGAAGAGTCGGACGACCGTCAACTGCCGACGACGAAGTCTCCGATCAGCATGGCTATCACCGTTGCTGATGACCCATCGCTTCCTTACGTTGCGGTTTGTGAGGCGGCTGATGAAGATCGCGAGCCTCGCGTTGTGCGGCTGACTTTGCCCAATGGCTCCGTCATCTACTACCACGCATACGTGTCGATCACGTCTACTCCGACGTTGTCCCGGAACAGCATCATGACCCGGACTGTCACGCTGTCTCTGGCCGCTCGCCCAACCCGATACGCTGCGGCGGTGTAAGTCATGGCAAAGATCAAGATTGCTCAAAACCCGACCTTCAAAACGAAGGTCGCCATCCCGCGCGTGGGCGCTGATCCGGTCAGCGTTGAGTTCGAATTTAAGTATCTGGATCGCCTGGCCCTGGCTGCTCACTTCGACAAGTGGAACGCCGTCCGTGAGGATCATGCGAAGAAGGTCCAGGAGGACGGTCTCTCTTGGCATGAGGCCACGGTGGCAGAAATAGACATCCAGGTCGGCCAGCTCAAGGACATCATTGCCGATTGGGCCTTTGACGAGAAGCTGTCGGATGAGTCGCTGACAGCGCTTGTCACCACCTGCGTTGGCGCACCGCAGGCGGTGCTTTCTGCCTACCAAAACGCCTATCAGTCGGCCCGCTTGGGAAACTGACCGGCGCCGCTCGCGTCATGTACGAGCCGGGGCCATCCGAGGCAGCCCTAGCAGCCTTCGGCATGACGTTAGACGACATTCCCGAGACTGAATACGAGGTTTGGCCGGACAACTGGCGGGCTTTCCTGCTGTTCGAGGCAATGTCGACTCAGTGGCGAACGGGAATGGGCGGAGCCTCTGGCTTGGACTACAGCGCACTCCCGCCAGTGGCAAGCATGCTGGGCATAACGCGGCGCGAATTATCAGAAGCCTTCCACGACATCCGTGTCATGGAAGCAGAAGCCATGCTCGTGATGAGCGAATCGAAATAACGGAGCCTGAATGACTTCTATTGCTGAACTCGGCATCAAGGTTGATTCGACTGATGCTGCGCAAGCGCGCTCCGATCTCGATAAGCTCACCGCTGCGGGTGCCCGCGCAGAAAAAGCCGCTGAGGGTGTTGCCAAGGGCGCGGACAAGGCATCGGAATCGATCAAGAAGCAGAAGGATGAGCTGAGCGAGCTCCTCGGCGAGATTGATCCGACGGTGAAGGCCCTAGGGCGGCTTGACGAGCTTGAAAGCAGGCTAGCGAAGCAGAAGAAGCTCGGCGCGCTCGATGCAGCTACCTTTAGCGAGTATCAGGCCAAAATTGAGCAGTCTCGGGCGAGCCTCGGGGGCTTCGACGACTCGCTGACTCGCACCGGTAACACGGCTAAGCAGACGGCTGCTGCGTTGCGTGGAGTCCCTGCTCAATTCACTGATATCGTCGTGTCGCTCCAGGGCGGTCAGTCTCCGATGACTGTTCTGCTCCAGCAAGGCGGCCAACTCAAGGATATGTTCGGCGGCATTGGTCCCGCCGCGCGAGCCCTAGGCGGATATGTCCTTGGCCTTGTTAATCCCTTTACGGTTGCCGCTGCGGCTGTTGCTACCCTCGGATACGCCTTCGTTTCAGGCAGTGAAGAGGCGGTCGAGTTTCAGAAATCGATCATCCTTACCGGAAACGCTGCGGGCACTTCGGCTGACGCTCTGTCCAACATGGCGCAACAGGTGGCCGCAACCGTCGGCACAACTGGCGCAGCGTCGGAGGTACTGGCAAATCTTGCTAGCAGCGGCAAGATTGCGAGCAGCAGTTTTGAAGGGGTTGCGACCGCGGCGCTGGAAATGGAAAAGGCCACTGGCCGGGCCGTGGAGGAAACGATCGCCGAGTTCGTGAAGATCGGAAAAGACCCAGTCGCAGCCGCGAAAGAGCTCAACGATCAATACAACTTCCTGACGGCAACGACGTATGCGCAAATCGTCGCGCTGAAAGAGCAGGGCGACACTATCGGCGCGGCCAAACTGCTGACCGACACCTATGTCGATACCATCAAGAGTCGTAGCAGTGAGGTCACGGAAAACCTCTCAATCTGGGAGCGTGGATGGAAAAGCCTAAAGGGAGAAATCTCGGCCACGGCTGATGCCATAAAAAACATCGGACGTGATCAGACCCTGGCTAGCCAGATCACCGAGGCGCAGCAACGTGTGGCAGCGGCCCAGAGTGCCCTAAATGGCATGCCGGACGACACCGATGCCCAGGCCAAGCTGACCAATTCAAAGCTGGAACTGGATTTTCTCATCCAGCAGAAGAACACCCAGGACGCCATCGCCAAAGCTCAGGGGTTGAGCGCACAGAGACAGCGTGAAGGCATCGACGCGAGAATCCGCGTGAAGGCCATCAGCGACTCCAGCCTTTCCAGCGAGGAGAAGCGCAACGACCTTATCAAGGAGTACAAGCGGGAGGTCGAGGCGCTGCGCAGGGCAAACCCCGACGATCCGCTGGTTCAGGAAGCTGTCGTCGCGAAGACGATCCAGAACATTCGGGACCGGAACAAAGACCCGAAAACCGCGACGTCGTCCATCAACCTCACCGACTTCAACGACTCGAAAAATCAGCTAACGCTGATCCTCAGCGAATACAAGAGCGCTCAGAGGGAGCTGGAAGCAGCGCAGAAAGCCGGCCTGCTCACACAGGAAGACTATCTCCTCAAACGTAGAGCCCTTATCGGCAATGAGCGGGATGAGGTAACCGCAGCTTACCAGGCGGAGATCGCAGCTCTCGAGGCATCGAAGAGCCAAGCCAGCACCACAGCCGCCCAGCGCATTCAGTTGGACCAAAAAATCGCCGATGCCAAAGCCAGCATGATCAAGGCGCAAAAGGAGGCTGACAGCGAGCTTGAGGTGATCGCAACGAATGAGCAGGGGAGGCTTGCGAAGCAGGCCCAGGCCGTCAAATCCTATACCGACGCGTTGGATCAGCAGAACGCTGCCCTGCGCCGTGCTGGAAGCCGTGCCGCAGACGGAGTCGGGCTTGGCGACCGCCAAAATGCGATCAATAGCGAGCTGAACGGCATCGCTGATCGTGCGAATCAGCAACGGTTAGATCTGGCTCGAGACAAGGCCGACCAGGCGCGGAACATGAGCGCTGAGGAATACAGAGCCAAGCTGGACGCGATCAACCGAAGCGAACGGGAGATGAGCGAAACCGTGCTCAGCAACTACGAGCAGTTGTCTGAAGCTCAGGGAAACTGGAGAAACGGCGCAACGTCTGCGTTCAGCAACTATCTGGACAGCGCGCGTGATGTGGCTGGACAAACCAAAAGCCTATTCACCAATGCTTTTAGCTCCATGGAAGATGCTTTGGTCAGCTTCGCCATGACTGGGAAGCTGTCATTCTCGGACTTTGCAAAGTCGGTATTGGCAGACATGGCTCGTATGGCTGCCAGAGCGGCTACGTCCTCTGCGCTCAGTTCGTTGTTTGGCATCGCTGCATCCGCTGTTGGCTCCTATTTCGGCGGCTCTGCTTCCGCCGGCTCGACGCAGGCTGGTTACTCCGGTGATCTGTCGGGCTTCACTCCGGGAAGCATTCAGGCCAAGGGTGGTGCGTGGTCTGGGGGCGTGCAGATGTTTGCCGACGGTGGGGCTTTCACCAATTCGGTAGTCAGCAAGCCTACCGCCTTCGGTATGGCTGGCGGCGAGACCGGAATCATGGGGGAGGCCGGGCCGGAGGCAATCATGCCGCTGACCAGGACAGCAGGTGGCAAGCTCGCCGTGATGGCGGTAGGTCGCGGCCAGAACTCCAGCACCAACCAGGTGGTAATTCAGCAAAACATCGCCGTGCCGGATGGGCAGGGTGCTGGAGGCGCTGATGAGACCACCAGTCAGGCCGTTGCCCAAGCTTACGCCCGGGCGGCCAAGCAGGGCGCTCAAGAGCAAATTGCTCGCGACTTGAGGCCTGGCGGCCAAATCTGGCAAGCCATCAACAAACGGTAATCCCCGCTTCGACGGGGTTGTGTTTTAGGAACATACAGCATGGAAACTTTCACCTGGGCTCCGGATAAAGAGCCTTCCGGTACGGTGAGTTTTCGCCGCAAGTCAGCAAAATTTGGCGACGGATACGAGCAGGTCGCTGAGGACGGGATGAACAATAAAACCCAGTCTTGGCCGCTGACATTCACTGGACCAAAGTTACGGATCGCTGAGATCAAGGCATTCCTGGATGCGCATAAAGGCGCTATGGCTTTTAGCTGGACGGAGCCTTTCGGGGAATCATTGCTGGTCCGGTGCAGCGAGTATCAACCTCGGCATGCAGGCGGTGGTGTTTACCGGTTGGCCGCAACTTTTGAACAGGCATTTCACCCATGAGCATTGTCCCGATCAACATCGGTGGAGGCGCTAACGACGGGACAGGTCAGAGTCTCCGCTCGGGTGGGGAGACCATCAATTCCAATTTTGCAGAACTCGATGTTCGGACAACTGCTGCACAGCTGGCCGCTGATAAAGCGGGTGAGACAGCCTCGCTCGCTGGGGAAGCAGCAACGGACGCCAGAGCCAGAGCTGACGCAGCCCAGGCGAAGGCTGACGCAGTCGCTGCCGAAAAAGGACAACCCAATGGGATTGCCACTTTGGATGACAGCGGCACCGTCCCTGCCAGTCAGTTGCCCAGTTACGTCGATGATGTACTGGAGTTCGAAAGCGAGTCCGCTTTTCCAGCTACAGGCGAAACAGGGAAAATCTATGTCGCCGCTGACTCCAATGATCAGTACCGCTGGAGCGGCACCCAATACATTCTCCTCTCCGCATCGCCCGGCTCGACTGATGCAGTCCCGGAGGGTAGCGTCAATAAATATTGGACCAATGCCAGAACCGTTGCGAGCGTGCTCACCGGACTCCTCACGACAAACCCGGCTGTGGTGGCTGCAACAGACACTATCCTTGCGGCCATAGGAAAGCTGCAACGGCAAATCAGCGATGCAGTAGCCTCGCTCGGGAATAAGGCCGCGAAAGGGGCCAATAGCGATATCACCTCGTTATCAGGACTAACCACGGCGCTTTCGATTGCCCAGGGCGGTACCGGGGCGACTACGCTCGCAGCCGCTCAAGCTGCACTTGGGATTAACTCAGCGATCAACCTTCCTACCGGGACGAACCTTAACAATATTCAGGCCACAGGCTTCTACATGCAGCAGGCGAACGCTAACGCGACGTTGGCCCTGAATTACCCTGTCGCAGCCGCAGGATCACTTATCAGCGTGCAGCTCGGAAGCAGCATCACCACTCAGACGTACACCGTGTACAACACAGGTGAGCAATACGTGCGATCCAGGTATGTAGCTGCCTGGAGCGATTGGAGATTGACCATCACTGACGCGACTGTGGGATTTGCCTATGCCTACCCGAACGGCGGAACAGAAGCAGCTCCCGCAACGGTGACGATCAACAGCCGTTACACGGTAGCCAACCCGTTCCCTGGGCACGAGGTGATTGTACAGGCGGAGATCCTGATCGGAGGCAAGTGGGGCGATGCTGGTTGGTTCTACAGCTCTGGCGGCTACGGCACCAAGGGCTCACAACTGGACTTGAACACCTTGGTCGTTCAGACGGGGGCGAGCCGAGTTAGCTACACATCCAACGCCAGTGGCGACCCCTTTGGACAAACAGCCACAGGACTGACGTCCGCAACTTGTCGCTTAAAAGTCTGGAGAGTCCATGCATGACCTTGTGCGTTTACGCTGAGATTGGCAGCAATTTTCAACAGGTGGGTGGGGACTGCCCTAATGGTTGGATTCAAATGAATGGTCAGCGTCCCGATGATGAGAAGACCCTGCTTTACACCGCATCGGAGAAAGGCGAGTGGGTAATCTCCGATAGAACGTTGCTGGAGATCCAGATGAAAAGGGAAGCGGATTGGGCATCCTCTGAGATGGTCGTCGTGGCCGAACAGCTCGTGATGCTTGAAGACTCTGACCCTGCCGCCTTGCCTGGGACAGAGCGGCAATGGCGGGACTATCGAATCGCGCTCAGAGCCTGGAATGAAGGGCACCCTGATTTCCCAGACGAAGCAAAGCGCCCAAAACGGCCCATCTGATCTCCACTCGCCTGATTTTAATTTTTTCTGAGGACACTCCATGCCGATTACGGCTGATATCCAGACGCTGGAGCCTGGCGCTTGGGTGGAGCTTTTTGAGCTCGATGCAACGATGCTGGGCGCCGAGCTGTACCGCTTCCATGGTTACCCACAGCAATCCTCAATATTTTGGCAGGGCAAAGAGTATTCGCCTTGGCCGATTAAAGCTGAAGGCTTCGAGATGACGGGGCAGGGGACGCAACCGACGCCGACTCTTTCCGTGGGCAACGTTGACGGCTTTATCACTGCGCTGGTTTTGTATTTCGAAGATCTCGTCGGCGCGAAACTGATTCGCCATCGAACCCTGGGCAAGTATCTCGATGGGCAGCCCGAAGCGGACCCAGAGGAAGAACTTCCACCAGATATTTGGTATGTCGAGCGCAAGGCTGCCGAGGACAACGAAGTTGTCCAGTTCGAACTGGCGACGGCCCTGGATTTCGCTGGAGTCCAACTACCTCGTAGACAGATCGTAGCCAACGTGTGCTGGTGGCTTTCCTGTGGCGGCTACCGAGGTCCGTATTGCGGCTACAACGGGTCACCCGTTGCCGACGAGAACGATGTCATCGTCACTGACGCAGCCAAGGATAAGTGCGGCGGTCGCTTGACTAGCTGCAAGCTACGTTTCGGCGAAAATAACCCCCTCCCATATGGCTCTTTCCCCGCTGCGGGGCTGCTCCGGACATGATCTATGAACAAAGCAAACAGAGCGGCAATCGAGGCACACGCCATCGACGAGTATCCGCGCGAGGCGTGTGGGCTGTTGGTGAGGGTAGGTCGGAAAGAGATCTACGTTCCATGCCGCAACATCGCCTCGACGCCGAACGAGCATTTCCGCTTGGCGCCTGAGGATTACGCAGCCGCTGAAGACAGGGGCGACATTTCCGCGGTGGTACACAGCCATCCCGATTATCCTGCCACACCGAGTGAGGCTGATCGCGTCTGCTGCGAAGCGTCGGGCTTGCCCTGGCACATTCTCGAAGTGCGAAAAGGCGATGACGGTGTAGTGCGAGCTGGGAATTTGATGAGCTTCGCGCCGGTTGGGTATCAGGCACCTCTGATTGGCCGCAAGTTTGTCCACGGTGTGCATGATTGTCTCAGCATCATCCTGGATTTTTACCGTCGTGAGATGGGTATCGATCTTGGCAGCTATGAGCGGGAAGACGGTTGGTGGGATAAGGGCGGCAATCTCTACCTCGAAAATTTGCCCGCGGCTGGCTTCGAAAAGGTATCCGCACCACAGCACGGCGACATCGTGCTGATGCAGATCCGTTCACCGGTGCCCAACCATGCGGGGATATACCTGGCCGACGGTGTGCTGAGGAGTGAGCCAGAGCACTACCCGGCGCCCGGATCGATTCTTCATCACCTCTACAACCGCGACAGCAAGCGGGATGTGTACGGCGGGTACTGGTCTGAAGTCACCGTTGGTTACTGGCGTCACCGGGACGCAAAACCTTTGCTAAAACAGCCCTGAAATCCTAACGAGGTCATCGTTTATGGTGGGCCATGGCAGGACATGGTTAAAGGTCATCGACCCACCTGCCCGGGTTGATTGCAAATTTTTCGTGAGCTGTCAAATAGCTTGGCATTTCGCTTCATCTTCCAATCATGTGAGCGAAGCATCGCGTTACTACATCGCGATTCGTTGCGGTGCTGGGATTCGTACACCGGCCAACCGGTGATATCTTGGTGCCATCTTTCACAGGAGTGGTATTGATGAACAGAGGCGCAACGTTGCTGTCGGTTATTTTGGGGTTGGGGTCGATGATTGCATCTCTTGCCCATGCGGAATGGATGAAGTCAGAAATCAAAGACGAAATGCGCGGCACAAGCACTATAGTCTTCAGCCAAACATCATCCCCTCTGGCTGGCGACGGACCTAGCGTTACTTTAATGGTTTTAGATGATAAAGATGGAAAGCCGGGTGTAGTGTTTAACTTGAATAGTGGTCGAACTGAGGGGTGCCCCGCCGCCGACAACTCCTTTTGTAACGTGAATGTCAAATTTGACGAGGGAAAAATCACCGAGGAGCTTTTCGCGACGACAGATGGCAAACAACTGATCCCATCACAGGTAGTGGCGTTCGCCGGGTCAGTTTCGATCGCAAAAAAATTGTTTATAGAAGTGGAGTTGCAGGGAGTTGGGACTCGTCAATACAAATTCATTGTCGGCGATCTTGATATCCCCGTAGATCGGGCTCCTTCGGTAAAGCTGCTAGGGTACGAGTTGGGCCGCAAATATTCTGACGTTCCATCGCCGCTGAAAAAAGTTAAGGCGAACGGTCTAGACGTATGCTACGAAGGAGAGGGCCTTACTGGCTTATTCAGCGCGGAACCGGTAAATAAGGCAACCCTCTGTTTCTTTAACGGCGTTTTCTACAGTGCGGTCATCATTCCCGGAACTAAGGCTAGTTATGTTTCTGGAGAAAAATATCTGACCAAAATTTTTGGAAAACCTGACCCTGAGGCCCTCTATCCTTCTTGGCCTAACAAAGGTGACACTCTCTTAAATAAAAATACTAAGCGTGCAGCTTATTTCACGTTCAGTCCGAATTCCTATTACGACCCTCTAGTAATCACCGATGAGATTGTTTCTCCGCTCGTGCCATAGTGCTAGGGCGTGTCTTTCTATGAAGGAGAAATGAAATTAGCCCTAATGCTCCGTTAGGTCGTCTTGTCTGCCTGCGCTAGCAGGCAGACTCCGATCAACCGAAGCCGATCCGGTGCCGCCGTCTAAGCTTTTTCGCATTTCAGGACGCCCTTTGGTGGTAAATCTGTGTTGGTAGTGACGCACGGTGAGGGCTGCGTTAGCACTGGCTGTAAGACTCCTGTGAACATCAACGGACGCCGAGCTGCAGAAACCGGCTCAGGCGAGACCGCGTAATTCCGTGTGGCTCTAGGTGACCATATATTGTCTCGGCATCGTCCTGCGGAAGCGGCCTGAATGAACTTGACTCCACCATAAGGAGCGGCAGTTCAGGATATTCAAAGACTAAATGATGAGCATGGATGTATCACTCACCACGCAATAATAAAAGCCGCCTTGGGCTGTTTTTTTCGTTCGGAGGAAAAATGTCGCAGTTGCTTGAGAAGATGCAAACGGTGATTGTGTCCAAGCAGTTAGCTGAAATCACTGGCAAGCGCGAGCACCGTATTACGACCGGAGCAGGCTGGCGCGACATCATCGGTTATTTCAAGCAGTTTGCTGGTTTCGAAAAATTTATGCTTGAGAGCAAGGATAAGGGCCTTCGTTTTGCCATTTTTAATGGCAATAGGAACATTGGAGAGGACGACCTCGGAAAGCCTACGGGGAGGGATGTCATCCGAATCGTTCCAGTTATTGAGGGTTCAAAGCGTGCCGGGGCGCTACAAACCATAATCGGTGCCGTACTTATCGTGGTTGGCCTCGTCTACAGCCCGCTTCTGCCGGTCGGCATTGCCATGGTTGCCGGTGGGGTGATGCAAATGCTCAGTCCCCAGGCAAAAGGTCTGGGCACCCAAGACAGCCCAAACAACCGACCCAGTTATAGCTTCAACGGCCCGGTTAATACCAGCGTCCAAGGCAACCCTGTCCCGCTGCTGTATGGCCGCATGATTGTCGGCAGCGCCGTGATCAGCGCGGGTATTTACTCCGAAGACCAGATGTAACCGAAGCATCCATCACGAGGCCCGCCATTGAGCGGGCTTTTTTTCGCCCAAAGGAAAGTCATGACCCAGCTAGCCATAGCCGGACGCAAGGGTGGTGAGTCGAAGCCGCGTCCTTCCGTTGAGGCTCCGGACAACCTGCAAAGCACCGCTTTCGCGCGAATTCTCGACCTGGTGAGTGAAGGTGAGATTCGAGGCTTGGCGAACGGCATGCAGTCCATTTTTCTTGATGAAACACCGCTGGCAAACCCGGATGGAACGCTGAACTTCAGCGGCGTCAGCCAAGAGGTGCGAACCGGCAGTCAAGATCAACTACACATCTCGGGCTTCCCCGCGGTGGAGAGCGAAATTGCCGTCGGTGTTGAGCTCCGCTCCGACCAGCCTTGGGTGCGCGCGGTAACCAATCTTCAACTCTCGGCAGTCCGGATCAGACTTTCCACTCCACGTCTTGCACGGACAAACACCACAAACGGCGACACCAACGGATACACGGTCCGATACAGGATTGAGCTGTCCACCGACGGCGGTCCCTTTGTGTCCGTGCTAGACGCGGCTTTCAGCGGAAAGACATCGACAAAATACGAACGATCACACCGCGTCGACCTTCCTAGCGCGACCAGAGGCTGGACCGTGCGCGTGATCCGTCTGACGGCCAATGCCACCAGCTCCGCGATATCAGACACCACCAACGTTGAGGCAATTACAGAGATTATCGACGCGAAGCTGAGATACCCAGGTTCGGCCATCGTCGGCCTGCAATTCGATGCGTCGCAGTTTCAATCGATTCCGACTCGCTCGTTCGATTTGTATGGCCGCATCATCAAGGTTCCAAGCAACTATGACCCAGAGACGCGCACCTACACGGGAGTCTGGGATGGCACCTTTAAAAGCGCCTGGACAGATAATCCTGCCTGGATTTTTTACGACTTACTGCTGCATTTCCGCTATGGGCTCGGCCATCTGCTGAACGCGGGGCAGGTGGATAAATGGGAGCTGTATCGGATCGGTCAGTATTGCGATCAGCCAGTCCCCGACGGAAAGGGCGGCACCGAGCCGCGTTTCACCTGCAATCTGTACCTTTCGGTCCGCGCTGATGCGCTGCGCGTGCTCCAGGATCTGGCGACAGCGTTCCGTGGGATGGCGTACTGGGCTGCCGGTTCCGTCATGGCCGTGGCCGATATACCAGAGGATCCTGTTTATACCTACTCGAATGCCAACGTCATCGACGGGAAATTCAACTACACCGGATCTGCCAAGAAGACGCGCTATACCGTTGCCCTGGTGAGCTGGAACGATCCTTCGGATTTTTACCGGCAGAAGGTTGAGTACGTAGACGACCAGCCCGGAATCGCTCGTTACGGCATCCAGCAAACCGAAATCACAGCTACAGGATGCACGTCTCAGGCTCAGGCGCAGCGCGTTGGTAAATGGGCATTGCTTACCAGTCGTCTGGAGACAGAGAGCGTCAGCTTTTCCGTTGGCTTGGATGGCACCTTGGCGCGGCCTGGTCAGATCATCCGGATCGCGGATAACGACAGGGCTGGGCGCCGAATTGGTGGCCGGCTGCGTTCTTCAACGCTCGACACTCTCGTCCTCGACGCGGATGTGACGGCCTTTCCGGGCGACACCATCACCCTGATTATGCCCAACGGTAAGGCTGTGTCTCGAGCCATCAAGT
The DNA here is from genome assembly GCF_052660185.1 of Pseudomonas sp. E102. Taxonomy (NCBI): domain Bacteria; kingdom Pseudomonadati; phylum Pseudomonadota; class Gammaproteobacteria; order Pseudomonadales; family Pseudomonadaceae; genus Pseudomonas; species Pseudomonas sp. E102. Next base: position 2,955,291 of record NZ_CP084025.1, on the reverse strand, counting down.
CTGTGGGTTATCCGCTGACTTGGGACAGCTCCGGCATCACGTGGGACAACGGCAACATCACTTTTGATACCACGGGTTTTCCGGCTGAGGTACAACAAGTTGTGCTGTCGGAAAGCCTCGAGGCGTTGCCACCGCTTCACTCCATGTGGGCAATCGACTCACCTGCCTTGGCGGTGCAACAGTTTCGGGTGATGTCCGTAGCGGAAGATTTTTCGGACACGGAAATCAAGTTCACCATCAATGCTGTACGGCACAACTCGAGCAAATACGGTGCAATCGACAACGGCAGCCGTATCGAGCGTCCACCAATCAGCGTCGTTCCCCCAAGCGTTCAGAAGCCGCCAACGAACGTGACACTCAGTAACGACCATTTCGTCGATCAGGGTAGCGCGATCAGCGTCATGACAATTACCTGGGAGAGGCCAGAAGCGGCAATCGCTTATGAGGTGTATTGGCGCAAGGATGAAGGTGATTGGATCTTTGCAGGCCGTACCGGGACGACATCAATTGACGTCAGCGGGATCTATGCCGGGAGGTACACGGCGAAGGTGCGAGCGATCAACTCGCTCGATATCGGCTCTGTTTTCGCAACCTCTGCGGAGACGGTGCTGAACGGAAAAACTACGCCTCCGCCTGAAGTCTCCTCGTTCATTGCCGAGTCGATCGTGTTCGGTATCAAACTGAAGTGGGAGATTCCTCAGGGCGTAAGCACTGCGGATCTGCAACGGACGGAGATCTGGTATAGCGAAACCAACCAGATCGTAGATGCCACCAAATTCGGTGACTACACCTACCCACAAACTGACTTGACCATCATGGGACTCGCTCCCGGAAAAACCTATTTCTTCTGGGCACGCCTGGTTGATCGGGTCGGAAATATGGGCGCTTTCTTCGGCCCAGTCTTTGGACAGTCGTCGGCTGACGCAGGGCCAATCCTGGACTACCTGAACGATAAGATCACGGAAACCCAGCTCAGCAAGCACTTGCTCGAGAAAATCGATTCCGGCGGCGCCCAGATAGAGATCGACGCTCTCAAGAGCGAGCTTGCCGCGATGTACAGCATCAAGACCCAGCTTACTGTTGATGGGAAACCCTACCTTGCCGGGATCGGGGTTGGAGTAGAAAACGACGAAGGAATCATCACCAGCCAAGTCCTCATCGCAGCCAGCCGCTTCGCGATAGTCGATCCCAACGCTTCGGAGGTCTTCTATCCGTTCGTGGTGCAGAACAACACCGCTTACATCAAGGCGGCGTTTATTCAAGACGGATCAATCACCAATGCGAAGATCGGCGACACCATTCAATCAACCAACTATGTCCCTGGGGTGTCGGGTTGGAGGCTCAGCAAGACGGGGGGAATTGAGTTCAATGGAGCGGTCTCGGGTGGAGGCAAGCTCACGATCAATAACCAAGTTGTTCAGGTCTTCGATCAGGCAGGGCAGCTTCGAGTGCGTCTGGGGATCTGGTGATGCCAGCAGGATTAGAGGTTTACAATGCTGACGGCTCGGTGTCCTTCACAACCGACACGATCACGGGGCGATACCTAGGATCGTTTTTCACCGGAACGGCAAATGGTTCTGTTTTTGTGCCTGGGTTTGCAGGGGGAAGCCCATGGTTTTTCTCTGCAAAAGGGGTAGGTGGAGGTGACACCACGGTTGTTTGCGTGCCATTCATCACCATTAATGGGACCACCATTTCGTGGAGCTTTTCCGACTTCAGGGGGCAGGGCACCACTGCGAATGCCCCTAGGGTCGGGTGCCAGGTTTTCTATGGAGTTAGGTAGATGCCAATAGGGCTTCAGGTATTCAGGGACACCAACACCCTTCAGATCGATTCAGATGTCCTGACGGTTTCGTTTTTGGGCAAATTCACTATATATGGTTGGACCCGTGGCTCGACCATTTATAGGGCTGCTTTAAGCCTGCCCAAGGCAACCAAGTTTGTCCTCTTCGGTGAGACGGCGGCTTCATCGTCCATTGCAGTTAGGAGCGTTGTTCTTACTGCCAGCAGCGCTGATTACGAGTTCTGGTCGAATACTGCCGACAGCGTCGTGTGCTACTGCTTTGGCGATGCTCCTGTTGTCCCGTCGCGTTGTGGCTTGCAGCTTTTTGACTCGGCAGGAAACCTCACCTTCGACTCGAACAACAAAATCCTCAGGATTTCCGCAGTGTATGAAACCAGTTCGGACACGCAGTCGTTCTCATTGCCGGTCGTGATTGGCCGTACCTACGCCTGTGGGATCAGCAACTATGACACGCGATATCGCCAGAATCAGGTAGGACAAAATCTCGCGTTCATGGTGATGATTCGGTCGGTCAGGGTGTCAGGTGGAACTGTCACGTCGGGGCTTCTAGCGAATCAAGGGCCGCCGACAACCAGCCCGCCTGCCAATTCACCGATTGGGCCAATGCCCGTGATTATGGTCGCAGACGTTACCGGCTTCTAACTCGTTCATCTCGCTCAACCCAATTCCAAGCCCGCCGAGAGCGGGATTTTTTTTGCCTGGAGAAATGTAAATGACTACAACAGAAAAGGATCGCGACATCCTCGCGCGCACGCTGTGGGCCGAAGCCCGCGGGGAGGGGCTGGCCGGCCAGGTTGCCGTGGGCTGCGTAATCCGCAATCGCGTGAATGATCGCAAGGACCGCTCCTGGTGGGGAGAGGGCTATGCAGGGGTTTGCCTGAAACCCTACCAGTTCAGTTGCTGGAACAAGAACGACCCGAACTATCCCTATTTGAGCGGAGCCAAGCCAATCCCGCCGAAGCAGTTCGCCCAGGCACAGCGGGCGGCGGATCTGGTGATCTCCGGCGCGGAGCCTGATATCACCAATGGCGCGACCCACTATTACGCGACCACGTTGCCGAATCCTCCGATCTGGGCCAAGGACGCCACCCAGACTTTCCGCCTCCGGCACCACATCTTTTTCAAGGATGTGCCATGAGTCCCGCCACGCTGAAGTTGTTGGTCCTGGGCGCGCTGGCGTTGCTGCTGTTCTCCGTAGGAGCGGGGTTCGGTGGGTGGCTGGCTGCTGCCCACTATAGGCCACTGCTGGACGCATCGAACAAAGACCTATCCCGGGCCACTCTGGCCCGTGACAACCTAGAGTCGTTGGCCGACGAGCAAGGCCGGAAGCTGGGCGAGCTTGTTCTGGCGGGTGAGTTGCGGGAGCGAAATGCCGCATTGGCGCAGGATAAGGCCAGGGAAGAGGCCCAGCCAGACTACGCGGTAGCCAATCGCCTCCTGCAGGAGCGAACCGGCGGCGCCCAGTGCACCGCGGCTGAATCCATCATCGATCGGGAGCTTGGCTTATGAAGGCGATGCTGCTGATTGGTGTGCTGGCGCTGGCGGGATGCGCCGGTCGTGAGCCTGAGATTCGAACGGTCCGGGTGGAGATTCCCGTGCAGGTGCCATGCAAGACCGAGGAGGTGGCGGCACCGCTCTGGGCAACTGATGGGCTTAAGAAGTCCGACTCGCTCGAGGTGAAAGTCCGGGCGCTGCTGGCTGAGCGCCGGCAGCGCATGGGCTATGAGCGGGAGCTTGTCGCAGCAGTTTTAGCATGTCGGTAACAGGTTAATATCACTGACGACTAGGTGGGACCTATTCGGCAGGTAGGTTTGTTAAGTGTTCCTCCGTCATAGGTGAGCTTCTGCACAGCACCGCGTGTACTTTGTGGGCAAGCATTCCCTCGATAAAGCGGCTGTGAAGGTCGTACTTAGCAGCTTGAGCACCTACAACGCTGCTGTGGTATCCCATTTGGCGTACGTACCTAGTAGTGCAGTCGATCTCGATCATGGTGTAGGAGGTAAAGTAAGAGCCTACGCGGCGAATAACTGCCTGGACGGTAGGCCCGGTCTCAACAGAGGAAATGATGGAATACTCTGAATCATCATCATACGACCATTTGTAATCCAGCTGCATACCTGCAGCTGAAGGGAACGATAGGCAAGAAGTTAGAATAAAGGTGGCGACTCTCATTTTGATCTTCCTTGAAATAGGCTGCAGGCCATCAAGCCTTTTGTAGCGTAGGCGCTGCTAGAGCCAAGGTTGATCGATTGGGTGTTTTGGCGACGAGTGTCAGATGGGTAAACCGGCGACAGGGCGAGCTAGCTCGGCCCCCTTGGTTGCGCGCGTTGCCGATAACGTGGCTAACCTTGAGCCACTCGAAGGCATCGGCCGGTTCGCCCTTCTGCAGCACAATCTGCTCCGCGCCCTCCTGCGGCTTGGCTGGGTCAGCCACCGCGGGCGGTTTCTGCGGATTCATGGAGGAAAAGAGCCCAATTCGAGCCAGCGCATGCTCAACGAATTATCGCCATCACCGACGACGGTGATCGGGCCGTAATTAACTTGCGCGCTTGTCACGCAATATGCGGGAGCTGATGCCCAGACATCGATTAGCCCACCCATCCACAGCATGGAACATTTTGGTGATGATAGGCTCCACCGCAGGACGACGTTGAGGAAGAGAGGATGGCTGGATTGAATAAGGAACAGGCGCTTAATGTGTGGAGAGAGCTCCTTCGAAGGCCGGAAGGCCGAGCAGACGCCGAAAGACAGTACGGCCTTCTCCTCCGAATTGCTGACGAATATAGGCAGAAGGGGATAATCGATAACGCTGAATGGCGCAGGCTTGCTGAGGAAGCTGTAGCGTTCTACGCCTGGTCCATCAAGGATGAATCGAACAAGGGTTAGCAACAAAAAAAACAGAAACCCGCCTAGTGGCGGGCTTTGTATTGCGCTGGGGCGGTGGTGCTGGATTGATTACCAATATTGCACAACGGTTTCGCTCTGTGGGTTTTCAATCCCTGTCGAGCTAGCTGAATGTCCTCAAATATATGCTTAGCGAGGCTTTTCAATCCAGCTCCCCCTCGATAGTCACTTCGGACCAGTCCCACTACCGCAAATGATTCCCCGGTCTCACCTGTTACCGTAAGTGAGGCGGAACCGTCACCCCATAAAACACATTTGACCATGCTACCTGGTAGCAAGCGTCCCAAGGCATCCTCAATTTCCGCCCTACTTAGTCTATCCATGGCGCAGCCTCGGTTCGTAGGGACCAGAGGATAAGCCAGAAATACAGTTAGTAATATGGTGGCGCGGTGCCTCTCTGGGGTCAGCCGGTGCCGCCGGGAATCCGCCCGATCATCGGCCAGCGGTCGTGTATGAATGCATATTCCGGAGGAGGGGAAGTGGTGACTATGTACACGCGCCGAGCATCGCCTTCACCTAATATTAGGCATTCAAGCCCAAAGCCCTCGTTCATATCGAACCAGTGCGACACGCGATCCGCATCTTTCTCCATGTATCGCTGCACAAGTCCCAGCGCTCGCTGCGGGTGATACTTTTCCCATCCCCCTCGTTCCACCGTCTCTAGTTTTGCCCACCCACCTGATGGGCCTGTGCCTTTCTCCTCTCGACGGCGCCCCCATCGCACCCACCCAAGATCCGTCCCGTCCTGCAGTACCACGGGAATTGCTGCCTTGGGGTTCGGGAAATACACCCTGACCCGTTCATAGGCTCTATTTTTGTCCGCTGCCTCAACTCCGCCGCACATCTTGCACCCCGGGTTCGCTGGTTATTTCCAATGGACCTCGACGCTCCAAGGGAAGTTTACCTGGGCATTTCGGTCTTTCGACGAACCCTAAGCCGTTGCAAGATAGGCAGTCGTCACGCTCGCCAAACCGGTCCGAGCACGACGAACACAGGACGAACCTCGCCAGCTCCGCAAATGGCCTGAGCTTTTCCATCAGCACCAAATTTCGATTTTCGCGTGCGACTTGCAGGGCATCGACAAGCCAACGGTAGACGTCTGGATCTTCAATGGGGGTGTAAACCACTCCCAGGATCATTCTGGCTGTCTCGACCAGATCAAACTGGCGACCATCATCCAAAGTGAGGACAAGCCCCTCAATCACGCCCGTAGTTGGCGACGCGCTGTAGATCAGCTTTAGCTCTTCACCTTGGCGATACACTTTTCCGTCGTAGGGACGGATGCGGCGGCCCTCGCTTTTCTCTGAAAACGTTGATTGACGAATCGTGCCCAGGTTTGAGATGCCGTCTCGCGCGACAAGGTCGTAGTGAGACGCGCTGTGATAAAGGACCGTCGTCGATTGCAGCTCTTCCACTGCGAGCCAGTATGCGGAGTTCGCTAGTTCGTCCATGCCAAACTGTTCGTCTGGATCAATCAACCGCTCCTCGGCGAGCCTCGCGCTTGCCGAGAGCAGGCTGGATCGATACGCCTCAGGGTTCTGTAACTGGAAGTCCTGATCGTCGAGCGTATCGCGCCATTGCTTGATTCTCAGGGCTTTGGCTTGTTCAAGATTCATGGGGGGCGCTTGCTTAATGCTGTATGTGTATACAGTATCCGAGGCAGGGCAATATCTGCGAGGGCTAGGCGACGAGCTGCATCGGCCTGCAGCTGTCGGCCAAAAACGGTCACTCGAACGTTGACTGACATGAAATATTCGATATTCGAATAAATGTCATGCATTGGCCGCCACTTCTGCCTCAAAACACTCGGACGTACCTTTAGTTGCGAGTGACGCACGGTGACGTCAAATCCGTTTAATAACCTACCTGCGAAAATACTATGACGATTAAAATCCACGGCGACTTGGGCTCGGGCAGTCTTCGTCGTGTCACGACTGCGGCAAAGCTCATGGGTATCGAGATCGAGCGAATCAATGTCGACCTCTTCAAAGGCGAAAGCCATACACCTGAGTTTCTGAAGCTCAACCCGCATGGTCTGACTCCGGTTCTTCAGGAGGGCGAAACGATCCTCTGGGAGTCTTCGGCAATTAATATCTACCTCGCTGAAAAGGCCAACTCCCCCCTGCTTGGGAAAACGGCGAAAGAGCGCTCGGAAGTCTTGCAGTGGATGTTCTGGTCAGGCGAGCAGTGGCGTGTCTTCTTCGTGCTGCTCTTTGATGAGCGTGTGGGTGCCCGGGCGATGGGCAAACCCCAGAACATTGCTGTGATCAATCTTGCCTTGAGCAAGATTCGCGCGGCGGCTCAGGTTCTTGATACGCACCTCGCAGATCGGCAGTTCATTGTCGGCGATGAACTCACCTTGGCTGACATCGATATCGCCGCGCCGTTCTCCCAGATCAACCGATCCAAGCCGCCACTTGAGGAGTTCCCTAACCTTTATGCATGGCAACAGCGCCTTCTGGATACGGTACCGGCGTGGGCGGAAACCAAGGGGGAGCTAGACGGCCGAATGGATGCATTCTTCAGCGCCGTTGGCCTTACGTTTTGATTGAATCTGGAGGCGGGAGGGGATCAGTCCTCTCTCGCATCCCTTACCGGCTAATGAAACGCTCCTGCGTATATGCAGGACTTCGCTATCGTAAATGGTTGTGATCGAAGAACGTCTTAAATACATGGAGTGCCTGCGGGAGTAACACCTTCAACTCACGCCGTATCGCGTAGCTGCAAGTTGATCTTCGACGAAGGCAATGAAAGCGCGGGCGTTGGAGCTCGCGTGGCGAGCCCCGTTTGGCAGCACCATCCACAAATCGAGGCTTTGCATAGTCCAGTCGCTAACTACTTCAACGACCTGTCCGCTCTCCAGCTCATCCTGAACGATCCATTCACTTGCCACTGCCAAGCCCATACCGGCCAGTACCGCAGCCCTCAGCCCCTCCAGCGCACTAACGCGCATCCTGGGCTGGAGCACCACCTCAATCGAAAGGTCATCCTTGGAAAATGCAATATGTTCGCCGCCTTCGCCCCGAGACAAGACGATGGCTGCATGCGTCTCGAGGTCGCTCGGCTTTTTAGGCCTGCCATGCTTTTCCAGATAGCTGGGAGACGCAATGACGACACGACGACATTGGCCTATTCTGCGCGCTGTCAGGTTAGAACTGGCCAACTTACCCATACGTAGTGCGACCTCTGCTCCCTCTTCCACAAGGCCAATGTTTCCATCATCCAGGAGCATGTCGATGGTCAGGTCAGGGTGTCGCTCCAAAAATATGGGCAGTCTTGGGATAATGTGCTGGCTCATGAACGTGATGGTGCCGCTTACCCGCAACCTACCGGTCAACGGCGCGTTCTCACCTTTGACCGCTCTTACGGCCCGGTCGGCCTCATCCAACGTACGGATCGAGTGCTCATAGAATTTCTGTCCCGCATCGGTCGGCGTCAGGCCGCGTGTCGAGCGCAGAAAAAGCTGTGTCCCCAGCGCTTGCTCGAGCTGCGCAACTGCCTTGGATACCGAGGGCTGGCTCAGGCTCAAGTCTTTAGAAGCAGCGCTGAAAGACTGCGTTTCGTAGACTCGCACGAACGATCGCATCACATGAATCAAGTCCATTGGCTATTCGAGTTCTGCATATATGGGAAAGGTAGCGCTAGGATACGCCTATTGAGGGAAACAATTGCAGACGCGTACTCGACGACCCAGCAGATCCGCTATCAGGCAATTGCGGCGGAGATTGCTGGGGATGCATAGGCGCTATCGAGGCGGAAATGGGATGCGCAGAGTCGCTCGCCTACGTACGCAAAGAATATGAGGCAGGACTTCGGCCTGGCTGGATTGATCCATTCACGCCCTGGTTTGGAAGCTGCGTTACGACCGCTTCGGGTCGGAATCTGCCGGTCGCGAGTGACTGCTTTCGACCAGAAGCGGCCCTTCGCACTGCGAGCGATCTGACGATAAAGGCCCGCGATGCGAAATTGGCGTTTTGAATAACATAGTCTTTGTGTGTATCTGTATGTGGGTCAAGTGTTGGGCGCTTGATCATTCGCACTCGCAGCGATCGAAGCGACGGCCTCCTTGAGAAATGCCAACAGGCGAGGATGGAGCCAGGTGCCTACGCGCAACTCTTCTTCGGATTCCTCGGCATGGCGCATGGCCTGGATGGCCGCATCGTCCAGCGCAAGCTTGCGCCGCATGTCAATCCACAGCCTGGCCATACGCTGCACCTCAGCGTTCGTAGGTGAACGACGAGCTTTGCGCAGGGCATCCAATCCATCGAGTAGCCGCGGCCACTCCCGCATTACCCCGATGTAAGTGCATCGCAGGTGTTTATATGCGCTGGGAGCCAGATACTTGCGATAAATCAGCAGGCGATGCTCGCAGAACGCACTTAAAATGTATTCTCCCAGTTGGGGAGAAAACCCTGTATTAGACAAATCCGCTCCTCGCAAAGAAAGCAGATTGTCCACGCGCACGAACATTCCAGCGTTTGACTGCGTGTCTTTTTCCACCAGCGCTATCCAATTGCGTGCCGCGTGGCGAGCAACCGACGCGCGAGGAGACACTCCCTTTTCAAATAGCTCCCGGAGGCCGTCAACAGGCTCCTGCCAAGCAGCCGCGAATCTTCCGTTGCTTCCCAGCAAAGGCAAACTCCGATCCTCTTCACTGAGATGGCTGCGATAGAATGCCATGGCTTCTAGCGTACGCAGGCACGCAGCCTCAGACGGCTCGTCCTTCTCAAGCATCGCTCGCTGTAGCCGGTCCAGCTCGGCGCGAAGCGTCTGCTGACGTGATATTTCGGCATCGATATGGGTCAGCTGAGCAGACAGGACTTCCGGAGCTGAACGCATTCCGCCTTCCAGGATCTGGCGGATTTCATCAAGAGCAATCCCCAGCTCGCGAAGCGCCAGGATGTTGTTAAGCCTTTGGATGTCCGCCTCTCCGTAAAGACGGTAGCCCGCATCAGAGCGAACGGACGGTTTAAGCAGTCCGACGCTGTCGTAGTGGTGCAAGGTGCGAACCGAAAGCCCCGACCGTTTGGAAAGTTCGCCGACTTTTAGCCGCACAGCAATGTCTCCCTCATATAACCGATTTTCAAATGCTCGTTAACCGACCGTGGCTCTGTACAGACGCAAGCCGCCATCCACGGTTTGAAGTCCGTCCCGCCGGCGGATGAAGTATCGTGCGTTGATGGCTTTAGCATCCAGGCATTCCACCTCGCAGAACCCGTCGCGAAGGAGCGTCGCCTTTAGTTCAGCGGGATCAAAATCGCTTAGCCACGGCTCGCCCGCCGCCGCGAATGATCGCGCAGCCATAGCGTCCATCCATTGCTCGACCGGTGACAGCGAGCCGGGCGAAACTCGCGCATCGAACACAATTTCGCTTTGGGATGGATAACGGGAAACTTGGCGCATGATGGCCGAAGCGACGGGGGTTTCCAGGTAAGGAAGTACGCCCAGGCAGCTGAAGAAAGTAGGAAGTCCTGGGTCAATTCCCTGGTCACCGAGAAGTCCCGACAAAGAGACTTTAGCAAGGTCTGCGGGAACAAAGGCGACATTAGATGGGACGGTGACGCCGCTCTCTTCCAGACGATCCAGTTTCCATTGCTGGATCTCCACTTGATCCAACTCAACGCATCTGACGCTATCAGGGATGCGAAGAGACAGCGTGTCCAGACCTGCTCCCAGAATCACGATTTGGCGCAGCCCCGCGTCTATGGCGAGAGCAACTCTATCTTCCACAAGCCTGGCGCGTGCAACGACAGCGGCGCGCAGTGTACGGAGCATGGGAGCGTTATAGGCATAGGGGTCGATGACCGTTTCCCGTGCCAAGCTGCTGCCCAATACATCGAACGCATGCCGATCATGCAGTAGGGTGGGCTCATCCAGAAGTTGGTGGGTCGCACGAGCAAGGGCCATGGTGAGTGCTGACCGGCGGCGCGGGATACCATCGAGAACGGCTTGTTGTTTCATCATTCCATTCCATCTCATACGTTTGGTTGACCATGCGAATGGTCAACCCTCCCGTAGCGTGAGGGTCAAGTCTGCGTTCGCATTCTTTTGATGAGTCAGCCCCACCCTGCAGCGGATAGCTATTGAGATGCAAGCTTTGCCAGCCAACGCAATTTCTCACCGTATGAGTCCGGCAAACGCAGCTTCCGAGACGCCTGAAGGTCTCGTTTAAACCACCGGCCATGCCATGGGACACCGACTTTGCGGAGCGAATCCGTGCTTATATTCCTCGCTCAATATCGCCGCTAACCTCTGATCTAAGTCGGTGGAGGCTATAATGTGAAAGCCCATGCGGGCATAGAAGGGGGCGTTCCAGGGCACGTTTTTGAATGTCGTAAGCGTTACGAAACCCAGTCTACTCGAACGTGCATAGTCCTTTGCCGCCTCAATCAGATTCCGCCCTATACCCTGACCTTGCATCGATTGGATAACTGACAGTTCATGGATGTGAAGATCATTGCCGCTGTGCTCAGCGCTGAGAAATCCTTGGGGTCGATGTCCGACATCGAGTGCAACCCAGCATGTCGATAACGCAATGAGTTTGCGATGATGTTCAATGGACATCGGAAGCGATTCAGCCAGCCAACTCAACTCATCAAACATGCGAAATGCTTGAGCAGCGGAGGTTTCAATGGCGGGCAAAAGTGGCGCATCTTCCGGTATAGCAAGGCGGATAATCGAAGGCATGTGTCGTCTATCGTGGTAATGGAACAGGCTTGTGGCCTTAACGTGGCTCTGCATCACGTTGCGGGGAAGCTAGTCCAGTATTTTATACATACGTTTCCGCGACACTTCGGAGAGCTCAACGTCTAATGGCCGGTATCGGGGAGAGGATACTGATTCAGAAGCTACGCAGCATGAGCGTGACCGAGGTCGGCATCGCGACCCGCCAGATTTCCAGCAGAATCCTCGCTCGGGATCGGATAGTTTCTGCAATGTCTGCATCTGGCCGAACTGTGCCATTCGTGGAGGGCAGAAAACGGGCACATCGCGCCCCGGCCCCATTTCGCATTGATTGGATCTCGAGGCAGGCTGGTATCCTAGACTTGGAGCAAACCGGGGCATATAACGGAGATGGTTACCTTACTTGGAGCTCATTCAGAAGGAATAAAAGTGAGTCTGGCGCTCCGGCGTGCGCTTTAACTGAGCGATGCTGATCCCAAGACATTGCATCCTCGGTGCAAAAGTCCCCCACACAATCCATGTTCACTTCGTCATCAAGCAGCCCAATCGGAATCCAGAAGTAAGGCGCATCTCGAAGGGCATTAGGGACAGTAGAGCCACATCGCATACAGAAATCGTTTCTGTACCCACTTGGTTTACGCCAGCTGCTTACTTCGCCTTCTCCTGCCTCCCACCGAAAGTCACTGTCTTTGACAATGGTTGCTAGATTATGGCCAACCCCGGTTTGTTTACGGCAAAGAGAACAATGGCAACGATAAAAAAATCTTGGTTGGACGTTAAGGGAAAATCGAACAGTTCCACAAAGGCATTGCCCTGACAACATACCTATTTCCTTAAAAGAAAAAATCCCAAGTCGTCCATCATCGCCCTAAACGTTGTGCTCGGGAAGGCGTGAAGAACCGCTGCCATTTCTCAGGCCGCTTCATACGCTTCCATTTACGCATGTCATCCCTGCTGCGCCAGCAGCTCACGCGCATGTCACCACTGAACTGGCACGTTGAATTGCAAGGATTCTCGATGTCTTTACCCCTTACCTATCGCGAGCGGTAGCTGTGGAAGCGTTCTCTAGCGAAGGGCAGCAATCGGCCAGGAGCTGCCTGTCGCCTCCGCGATCAATGAGCGACTCTGTAGGGGCAGGGCTGCGGCCTTGAATTTAACGATACAATCTCTTCCAACCAGACCAGTCTGTTCCTGTATTACTTTCGGGAAAGCAGCCAATGCCATGGCACCATTGTCCTATCGTCCTTGAACGTGGACAGCTAAGCTGCAGTACAGCAGGACAGTGGGGAGATAAACCGAGCAGGGCTAGGAGGCGGTCAAGTTGCGGGAGGGTGCAGCTTAATTGAGCGGAAAGGCGACAGTGAATGAAGTGCCGTCCTTGTCATCGGAGCTGACCGATACCCGGCCGCCATGTGCCTTGGCGATTTCCCGGACGATAAACAACCCAAGACCGACGCTGCGTACGCCATCTTCGGGATCCGCGCCTCGGATCATCGGCTCGAATAATCGGGTCATCAATGATGGCGCAATTGGAACACCATAGTTTTTTACCGATACATAGGCAGTTTCATCATCCACAGTTGAAGTAATCGTGATCGGCCGCTCCAGGTCACCATAGGTCACGCTGTTCCCAATAAGGTTACCGAGGAGTTGGTGTACTCGGTCCGCGTCAAGCTGCGCAGAGCCTGTCCCATTTGCGTGGTGAACAAGTTTGGCGTTGGGAAACGCAACGCGCAGTTCCTCGACGCTTCGGCGGATAAGATCATGAAAATCCACGGCACGAGGAGAGACGATGATTCCTTGTCCGACCCTGGCCAGGGCCAAATCCAACAGGTCCGCGATCAAGCGTTCTGCACGGTTAGCTGACTGCATTACGTAGCCGAGTATCTTGATTTTCTTAGGGAGGCTCTCGCTGCGTGCGAGCGCGTCGGTGCCCATTTTGATTGCCGTCAGTGGATTTTTCAGGTCGTGGCTTACTATTGCGACCATTTGCTCGGCAAATGATGCACGTTGCTGGGCTTTCTCGAAAGCCCTGCTCAGTTCCGCTTGAGCCAGACGGAGCTCCGTTTCGGCAGCCGTTTTCTGCTGCAGTAGCTCTTCGGCGAGCCTCCGGGCTTTAATTAACTCCCTTTCATACTTGTCTCGATCATACAATGTGAAGAGTGCAAGTTCGTGCTCTACACCGTTGGTCCCGTCGCGCCTGATCCCGTTCACGAGCATCGTGACTTTGCTCCGATCACGATGCAGCAGGTCGAGTTTCACCTCGGCGACAGAGCCTTGCAACTTCATCAGTGGCGCCCAGTGCGTCTGATGAAAGATGCGCCCGCCCATTGTGAGCAGATCTTGAAAGCGCTTGTTCCGAAGCTCTTGTGCGCTGAAACCGATACAGTGCCTGAACGTAAGGTTGGAGCGCAGTATGGCCCCGTCCTCTGTCGTCACTACCAGCCCGCATGGCGCCTCTTCATAGAGTCTTTGCGGGTCGAGCAGTGGTGGCTTACCGTGCATTTAACCCTTTCCAAGGCTGTACAAAGCTTCCTATGGCATCAGCGCAGGCGCCCGGCGCGCTCATGTGAGGGCAATGACCCACATTATCCACTAGGACGAGCGTGCTGTTGGGCATGGTGTCGCGTAAATAATCGCCGACGGCAATGGGAGCGATCAGGTCGTCGGTAGACTGAAGGATCAGGGTCGGCGTAGCCAAGCCAGCAACGTCTCCTCTGTTGTCCGACATGAAGGTCACTCTTGCGAAGTGCTTGGCGATCTCAGGGTCGGTACGGCAGAAGCTATTAGTTAGCTCAGCGCCTAACTCGGGCTGCCCAGGCGCACCCATGATGACCGGTGCCATATTGCTAGACCAGCCGAGGTAGTTGTCATCTAGAGTGTCGAGGAGTGATTGGATGTCTTCGAGCGTGAACCCACCCACATAGTTGTCGGAGTCGATATAGCATGGAGATGGGCCCACCATGATATGAGCAGCAATGCGACCGGGTACTTGCCGGTCAGCTAAGACGTCAATCATCGCGCTTACGGAATGGCCTACCAGAATCACTGGCCCGATGGCGAACTGGTCAATGATTTCGTTAAGGTCTAAGGCGTATCCGTCCAGCGAGTTGTACTTTGTCCGGTCATACGCGCTGATGTCTGACCGGCCGGCGCCGACGAGGTCGTACACGACGATCCTGAAATGGTCCACGAAATGGCCTATGAGATAACGCCACATGGTTTGGTCGCAGCCGAAACCATGGGAAAAAATCAGCGTGGCTGGACCTTCGCCTATCACGTTCAGGTTGTTGCGATGTTTAAGATCCATGTGCATATCCAGACAAGGTAATGACCAAGTCCCTCGGAGTGTATATAGGCAGGGTCGATAGGTCATTTATTAAGTTCATCGAGCATTCGTCCGCGAGGGGCTATTGATATAGACGCTGGCCTTTGTGGTACGGGTTTGGCCACGGGGTCGGGTGTAGATTATCGCGGCGGCTGTACGTACCCCAGCGACCTGGGTAATTTTCTACCGCACCGATAGCTTGTTCCTCCAACACGATCAAAGGCGCTGGCAGATAACCTGTTTGGGCGGTTGTACCAGCAGGACGCTCGCACCGTAGCCCGATAGCGTCTGATTCGCTCGCGGGAGTGGCCCAGACACAAGGATGTTTAGCTTGTAGGGCACCCCGGAAACCAGCGTATGAAGCCGATACCAGGAATGAATAGTCAACACGACTCAATCCTATTGTTTCCCTGCGACCAGTCTCCTACTAAAATCTAGAATGAGACCCGCAGCGCGCAGGCTGTTGATCCGGAGCACACCATGTGTGACTAGGCGTCAACGTTGATAACTTGCTTGAAGAGCTGATGTCATGCGCTTTCGGTTTCCAAGAGTTTCCCGAAGCGCTCAGGAGTACGACATGCTAATCTTGATGAGCACACGCTCGATACGTTTCCTCGCGCCGTCTATTCGTGCGACAGCGACGGCTGGATCCTCAGATACATCACGGAGGTGCCTCGGCTGTGGCGCAGTGTGCTCGGACTCAGGCGTAATGGGGATCGTGACCGCGGCTCGTATAGCTGCTCTTGCCGGAAGGGGCGCCTCTCGACTGACGAAGACCCGGTGGCAACGGTGCTCTAAACTGCTTTGAATCTAGGCATGTTGGCAGTAAATTTATAGGTCCAGACGACACGCGGCTGGTGGCTATGGTTAATATGCGCGCATTCGAAGATAGGCACGGCAAAATACAATAAGTGATCGATTATTTGCTGGACGCCTCCGCGCTTCATGCCGTGACGCAGGAGCTGGTGTGTAAAGACACCGATTCGAAAGATTCCTTCAACAACGGTACGGTATGCCTGCACGGCGTCAGCTGTGACGGTGTAATTCTGGGTGAAGTTTTTGAATTAACGCGACATGGTTTGGGGTTGCGTTTGATGACGCGTTGTATAGAGCGTCGTCAGGACAAAAGGATTGAGCTCCCGTTTCTTGCTGCAGGGATGGTTAGCCGCATCTCATTCCCTATCGGAGCGAACTACCTGTGAACGCTTTAAATGGAATCAGGGTGCTCGTTGTCGAGGATGAGGGCGCAGTCGCCATGTTGATCGAGGATATGTTGGAGGACTTCGGATGCGTGGTCGTTGCGTCCGTTGCCCAACTCGGGAAGGCGTGCGACGTCGCTCGCTCGATTGAGGTGGATTTGGCGATGCTGGATGTAAACCTGGCCGGCCAGTTAGTCTTCCCCGTCGCCGAGATTTTACGCGACCGCGAAATCCCCTTCCTCTTTAGTTCGGGATACGGTCGCGCCGCACTCCAGGGCGAGTTTGCCTTGCGGCCCGTATTGCAAAAGCCGTTTTCGCAAGACGAACTGAAGGAAAGAATTGCTGTTGCGCTGGCATTGACACAGGGAAAATCTATGAGAGCTAGTTGCGCTGAGCCTCGATAGTCCAATACTTCTGCTTTTCCTCAATGCTGCCTGTTTCATGAAGCTGGCCGCAGAGCAACTGCTTGACAAAAAAAACAGCTCTGGCGCATATCTTCGTTGAATCAAAGCTGCTGTTCCTCAGCTGCTTATGGCTGGAGGCGTGATGCCTTGAGCCAGGAATTCTGCTCATAGGTCTGAAGGCATGCAGGCGATATCTGGTAGCCGCTAGCGAGCGCAATGTGACAGGGGACAATCTTCGTGCGGAACTTCGTGCGGAACGGCCTCGATTGGCCGATTGTGTTGAAGAAGTCGCCTATGGTTTGCGCATCAGGAAAGTACGCTTCCGAGATTGATTTTTTATTTTTGGCAGACGCTCCAGGACTCGGATTTCTCGCAGCAGCGAAAAAAGGCTTTTTTCCCCTAAGCAGCAGTTTGGGCAGACCGACTTTTCCAACAAAATCGGCCGAAAGCGATCATTCAGGCGTCATTAGAACCGCGAGCGCCATCTTGATGAACTCTTCGTTCATTTCGATCGTGTCTAGAGCCCCCCGTACGTTGTCGGCAACTTCAACTGAGCCGCGCGCCTCCACCCAGTTGGACAGTTCAAGAATGGCTGCCTCCAGGGCAAGCTGATTTTCATTGATTTTGTGTAGCAGCGAAGGGATTAGGTCGTGATTTGGCATCGGCAGCTCCTGGCTCATGGGTCAGATTAGCAGCGCATGGGGATGGGGGCCAGTTGGGCCGAGGGAGGAAAATACTGTAGGAATATACAACGCTAACTTATTGATTTTAAAAGGGGTCTATAGCCGTTTTTCGCAGTGCATTAGACGAAAGTTTTTCTTTTAAAATCAATAGGTTAGTATGGAGGTACGGTCACCTTGACATGGTGGGGGTCGTTGGTTCGAGTCCAATCGCGCCTACCAAACAAAATCCGCTCTGCTGGGCGGTCTAGAAGGGCTCACCGAAAGGTGGGCCCTTTTTGCGTTTGGGGATTCATGCAGAACGTTCACAAAATATCGGGTTCGTTCACACCGGGCAATGTGAACGCCGCATTAGCGCGTTTTCCGAGGTGATTTCTCCCGTTCATTCCCGCCGAACCGCCGTTCATCCCCCTCGTCTTGAGTGTCCTGTGCTGTACGGATACTGTTCATTTGTACAGTATTTTGGTGTGACAGCAATGCAAGACAATCTAATCGATGACAGTGGTTTTGAGCTTGGTCTACCTAGCCGTGAGGAAATGCTTAAGCATCAAGTGGACATACTCTGTTCAGACCTGGAGCTGACCCGCCGTAACCTCAGAGCAGCCCACAGGGAGCTTGCAGGGCTGATCGTCATGTACCGGGGGGCACTGAAAGAGATTGGGACATTGAAAGCTGAGAATGAGAGGCTGAGGTGGACGCTGAGTGATATTTACCTCAGACAGAGCCAAGAGGCGACGAAGAACATGGGGTATGCCTATGGGGATCACGGAAAGAAATAGCTAACCCCCTCGCAATATGGGACTTATCCCCATATTTTTGACGCGTCCATCGCCAGGAATGAACGATGTTTTCAAGTCATCGTAATTGTTGAAAAAAGGTCTGCTTGAGCTATCTCGCGGTCTACAGAGCAGTTTCACGTTTCGCACACAAATTACGCACAGGCTTATCCACAGGTAGCACGTTGATTCATGCCCAAAAACGCATTATCTTGTATCTCGGCGGCGAAAAAAACCTACATGTTGGGGTTTGCCGTTAGCTTCTGACCTCGAACGAGGTGCTTAGAAAAGTCTGCGAATGGTCGTGTTCTAGTTGTGGAGACCGAAGCACAACCATCCGCACCAACTAAAGCTAAACAGTAGCGACTACGTTAGCCCTAGGGGGACTGCATTGAGCCAAACATTGACGTGATCGTCAACAGCTCTCTGCTGGCCGGCAATCCTTGGGGCTGACAATTCTATCCTTTACTACAAAGGTAAATGTCATGTCGAGTAATACAAAGCAGTCCTCTACCAGGGTTGCCAAGCTGGCTTCCGAAACCCTCCGCGATCCTCGTGCCTCTGCAATCGCCAAGAGTCTCGCTGCATCCACGTTGGCCCAGGCCAACACTGGAAAGCAAACGAGTGCTGAGATGGAAGCGAAAGCGGGTCGAGTGCTTCAGAGTGAGAGGTACAGCGAAGAGACGAACACCCTTGCTGGTTCGGTCCTATCTCAAGCCAACAAAGCGAGGGGGGAATGAGTCATGACCATTTTTGTAACCTTAACGGTGGACTTGAACGGTAACGTAACTCAGTCAGCGAGGGCTAAGTTTTACGAATATCTCAAGGGTCAAAACTATACGAAGCACAAGCTCACAACCTTGTGGACTGCGTGGTTCAATCCGGCTACTACGATAGACAGCGCGGTCAGTTACACAAAGGCGACCGTAGCGGCTGCGGCACGTGCTGCGGGAATCTCTAATTATGAGGCGTTGGTAATGCCGGGAGAGCAGAGACCGACAGAATGGCGGCAGTAATATTTTTTAAAGTCTTGACGTGATGCAAATCCCCGCTTCGGCGGGGTTTTGAATCTCACTCAATTTTCGCCACGGTCCCAAGCACTACCAAAACACCTTCTGCCTGTCTTCCGTTTTGAGTCCAAACTCGTTTCTTTCGCCAGCATTTCCTACCCTAAATCCTCCGATTTCTCGGATGTTGGCAGAGGAATTTCTTCGATGCTGAACCAATCCAGCGCATCCTAGGGCATCACTAGACATTCCTTTATGGATGTATATCCAGTATTTAGTAATCCGCTGTGTCTGGTATGCATATGAATCAAAGGCTTGCTCCTATTAGTGAATAGAGGCGGATCGCGTTGATGTCATGTCACTATGGCATCAAGCCCCCTATGTGTGTAACGATAGCTATTGGACGCCTCGCATGTGGCGAAATCTCGCACCCAGTCAGGGACCGATATAAAAATATGAAGCCCATAAATGTATTTATTTCTTACAGTTGGGACGGCGAAGATCATCGCGCTTGGGTGCAGAAATTAGCAAATGATTTAGACCAATTCCAAGAGTTGCATGTCACTTTTGATATGTTCGACCTTGATAACTTTTCTGATAAAAACCTATTTATGGAAAAGGCTGTCCAAGAAGCGGATATAATCATAGTTGTAACAACCGAAATCTATCGTCAGAAAGCAGATAATCGTACAGGTGGTGTGGGTATAGAAACTCATCTTACGACTATCAGGCATTGGGAGGAGTCCGAAGGTGGCGGGCCGAGCAAAATCTTGGTTGTTTCTCGAGAAAAATTCAGCACGCCATTTTATCTAAAAGGTAAAATAAGGATTGACTTTCATGATGATGATTTGTATCAAAAAAGCCTTAGTTTTCTTCTGAAGTCTCTGACGAAGACATCGAAGACCCCAAGGCCAGAAAAGAATAAGTCAATCGAGCAAGGTGCTCAGAATTATACGTTTACTCGTGCGGAAGATATCTTAAAGCTAAATTATTCTAAAAGAACGGCCATTATTGATTCGGCCGCTGGAACAGATTTTTCAGTTGGGAATAGGGTGAAGTTCGAGCTATGGGAAGCTAAAAATCCTTTCAGTTCTTTTTTCTTAATATTATATCCAAATATCACAATCGGTCAGACAATTGGACGGTTCTGTGAGATTGTCAAAGAGAAAAACATAAAAATTAAGGAGTTGGTGTTGCTGCGCCCCTCGAAAGGGGACGAGTCACTTGTTCAACGCACGATTCAGAAAAATAATCTGGATATAAAAGTAGCAGAGTTGACGTACTCCGAATTCGTGTGGGAGTACTGTATAGATGAAAGCTTGAGAACTTCTTCTCCAGTTAGGGCCAATAAATTTTACACTGACCAGACTATCATGCATATGAAAGACGCTTCTGGTGAAGTGGTAAAAAGTGACTCTGCAATAACATATTTGGTGGAAAAGCTCTCTTCGGAGAGCGCATCTTCAGGGCAATTAGTCATCGCCACTGGAGGGATGGGAAAAAGTACTTTATGTCACGAGGTGGCAATTGCTCTCAACAAGAAATTGGCGGGGGGTAGTTCGGTAATTCTCATTAAGGCTGAGTCGCTGCGAAATAACCTTTCTATAGAATTGCTGTCCAATATTGAGATTAAAAGTGTCTATGATCTTTACGAGCTTTATACGCAGATTGGAAAAATGGAGGCTGTGTACGATCGCAACCAGTTTGAGTTATGTTTGCTCTGCGGAAGAATAATTATTGTCATCGACGGTCTTGATGAATTTGTATCTATTCTGCAGGAACGATTCGATTTGTCGGCATTTTTGGCATCAATCCATGATTCACACCAGCAGATGGGCAGAAGCCAGGTTTTACTAACCTCTCGAAATATGGCGTTTATCGAGAGTATTGCTCTGGATGAAGTGGGTATTCATTGCCACGAATTGTTGGGGTTTGATGAAAGCTCAAGAGATAAATACATTAGAAAGCGATTTGGTCGATATCATAAGGCCGAAGAAGTAGCTGAGATGTTTAATAAATATATTCAACAAATGGAAAAATTTGGAGATCGGCATAAGCGCATCGTTCCATTTTTCATTGATATTATTTCCACGATTTTTGAAGAGCAATTGGAAAACCGTGAGAGGGTGTCGTTTGAAATATCCTCAGAAGATAAGGATTATGCTTGTAACTCTACTTTAACTGACTTAATGATATTTTCAGTTTTGAGGAGAGAGAAAACACGCCATGATATTGAACTGGAAACCAAGGAGTTCATTGACCTATTTTCGGAGCTTGCTGTTGAGTATGGTGAAGCCATGCCGGTCGAGAAGCTTCGTGAAAAACTGATGATTTACTTTGATGATAGTGCTGATACATTATTTTCAAAAGTTGTGGTGAACCCTTTGCTTGTACAAGAGGGCGACATTCTCAGATTTAGATATCAATTTCTAAATGATTACTTTAAATCTTTGTACGTTATTGCGGGAATATTGAGGGCGTCTTTCAGTAAGGACATGATCCAGTGTCTAGCTAGCTCGAAATCAGCCGATCATCTATCTGTTTCTGAGGTCGTCAATTATTTTGGCCGTAGAATGGATGAGTTCCACAACGCAGCAAAAGAGATGATAAGGACGGCACGTAGCGTTCTGGCTCGAAAGGAAGTAGAGCCAAAAGAAATAGAATCTATCAAGAAAGCCATAGGTTCTTTATTAAGTTTGTACGCTAAAAGTGGCCAGTTTTCTAGGAAAGATTTGTCTAGAAAGGTTAGGGATATATATCAAGTTGCTCCGGACTTAGAGGTGGCTGGTAAACTAGAGAGTCTGTTTATTTATGGTGATTTCCCCTCACTAGATTTCTCGAATATTCAAATTTGGAATAGCGGATTTTTCAGCTATGAAAATTTTGTAACCTCGAAATTTACGAATTCAAAATTCTATTATAGTGAGTTCTCCAGTACCGGCGGTACTTATACGTCTGAAAGTTTCGATCCGGAAATGTTTGATAGTACATGCAAGCTCGGCGATTTGAATGAAACTGTAGCTTTTATCACTGGTTCTGCAAAGAGTAATAAAGCGCTTTGTGAGACAGAGCTTAAAAGGTTTTTGAGGAGTTTCTACAAAGGATCGTCATTCGTAGACCAAAAAATGATTTACATGACTTTTTCCGATCGCGTAGAAAAGCTAGGAAAGCGAAATTTCAATTTACTGGTTAAGTATGGTTTGATCGAAGTCCAGATTGAAAAAAACGTTGATAAATTTTATGTGATAACCTCAGAGTATCAGGATAGTGTTTTTAGGTTTCTGACGGATAATTTTGCTGACGGTAGAATTCGGTCGCTAATTGATTATATAAAATCTTGATGGTTTTTGATTTTTGTTAGTTTTATTTCGAATGATACTGGCTAAGAGCGAGGGTCCTGTACGGTTAAGTGGATTGGCTGAGAAGCCCCTCGCTAGTTTTTACCCTCAGGTTGAGAGCTTTCCACACCGCTGCGGCTTCGAGATAACATAGCCAGCATACTTGAGGGTGCGGAACTATCTCCAAAGCTTTGATGACTTTGCCAAATGAGTATCAAAAGCTGAATTGCTGTGCTCTCCATACCGGCTGGTCGGACCACGACAAACAGGAGGTGTAGCTTTGCGGGGCAAGATGATAGTTGGACGTGCACGGCCTGTTGCTACCTTATGGTCTTATAGACCAGTTGCTCAAAAGTGCTTACATAGACGGCGCTAACGCTGATCTGAAGTATGATGCAGCACCTTAACAATACATACCAACGCACATTTTTGGCTAAATGTATACTGGTTTGCTATAGAGCTGACTAGAGATATAAGAAAAACCTCACCAATTAAAATGCCTTCCTTGTTGTCTAGGTGTCGTCCGAAAGACAACTTTCAAACTCCGTAATCAAGGCTAGCAGATCGATTCCCAGTACGTTGCATAGGTCCCGAAGTTGCACAACATCCAAGCGTCTTGATCCGGTCTCCACATCGCTCATGAAGGATTGTGGACGCCCGAGTGCCGTTGAGCAGGCGACCTGAGTTAGTCCGGATTCCTTCCTATGCTTCTTGATCAGCGTCAGTAGCACGTCGTATTCGTGTCGATAAATGGTCTTGGACATGGTTGGCCGGCTCGGGAGGGCAGCCATGTAAGCTATATCTGCTTTTCAGATATCTGAATTTGGGATAATCTCTGAAGGTACGGGTATGGGCCGGTGCCGGCTATCCGTGATTCTGTGCGCTCTGAACACTTGTTTCACCTGTGCGGCCAGAAACGAAGAAATTCTCTGAGTAACGGTTAAATTCTGAAGGAAATCGCTATGCGGAACTTTGGTTATTTTTTGCTTGTAGTAGGAGTGCTTTGCATTGTCGGTGCGTTGGCTATGGATGTCTCGGTATCGGCTGGAGCAAGGCGAGTCAACAATATTGGACTTATGGCTGATCGGCAAAACTACATTCTTACAGGCGGCTTGATGCTACTCGTGGGGGTAGTTATGGCTATCGGCGGAAAGCGTCAAACGGGAATCGTCGGTAGCTACAGTGATGGTCGAGCATGTCCGATTTGTGCAGAAACAATTCGCTGTGCTGCTGTGAGGTGCAAGCATTGCGGCTCAGAAGTGGAGAGCATTGCGAATGAAAATGGGCTTAATGTCCGTCCCGTAGTAGAGCCTATGAACAGGGAAACGGTAAAGCTGTGGGTAGCTCGCAGCAGTCTGCTTACAGTTTTTTTGGGTATTATTGTTTTCTCGTTATTAAGTAAGTGACGAGTCTCTGCTGAACATAAAGATATGCGAAGGCCACATCTGTGGCCTTTGTAATGATTGGTATCATCTAAAGCAACGGACAGTCAACCCATTGGGAACCATCATATCGCTGTAGTTTCAACTCAGTAAGTTGAATGCACCCTGAGATTGCAAACCAATCGACTGGTGAGCCTCCCCGTCTCTTGCCCACAATCTCCAGTTTTCGGCGGGCTGTGCTGGTGATTCCGGCGTACTTGCAAGCGCTAACCCAGTTCATCAGGCGCGGATCATCACTAGCAAGAGAAAAGCGGACACAACCAAATTTAGCTAGTTGCTCAGAAAAGGTCAGTAAGCGTAGACCGTGATCACTATGCACCATCTTAGTTGCAGTTCTTTCCCAACGCTGAGCCTTAGAGAACCATAATAACGGAGGTTCATTCTCGGCACCTGCATTGCTTGGGAGCAAAGCCTTTGATGCAAGGATCAGCGGCAGGTGGTGATTTTCAGTTGTGTAATGATGAACCATTTCCTTGTCAGTCACTAATTTCCCCCTTTTTTCAGTTTGTGACACTGCGCAGTGCAGTGCAGTAAATTAAAGTGCTCGAACACAAGACTATTTTACATGTGACGGATCTTATCTCGTGCAGTGATCAGCCCCCTATTTCGGAATCTCGATTTAAATCGAATCCGAATGTTTGAGGGTTTAGAATCCCTGCTCAAAGACCAGAAATAGCTCCACTGGGTTTAACCTGGACCCGTTCTGGCAGACCATCCGCCGTCCAACATTCTAGGAATCCCTGAGTGGGTGTAGCAGCAGGTGAATGGTTGTGAGTGTGCGTAGAATCGCCTATGCGGGGCTTTAGCTGAGTACCGGTGTCACTCACGCATTCAGGCTTTATCGTCGCTCACAGAGCATTGTGAAAAGGGGAGCCCAAGACGTTCAACAGTGCGCTTTGCTTTACAGTCATTGGTGAGAACTCCGAGCCTTGACCTATTCCTTCATCGCACGCTGTACAGACGACAGTGATACACCAAGAGACTCAGCTGCGGCTCTGTAGCTCTTACCACTAGCGATGAAAGCACGGATATCTTCATTGGATACCGCCTTGGTGCGTCCCTTGTAAACCCCTTTGGCCTTGGCGATAGCGATACCTTCCCGTTGACGCTCCCTAATCATAGAGCGTTCAAATTCTGCAACAGAACCCATGATCTGGAACAACAAGTTTTGTGATGCGTCCTGCTCGTCACCAGTGAACAACATATTCTCCTTGTGGAACCTGATTGCAACCTTCTTGGCATTAATCTCTTCTACCAATTTCATCAAGTCACTCAGGGAGCGAGCGAGACGGTCAATGGAATGAACATGGATGCAGTCCCCCTCACGCACAAACTCGATCATTTGTTGCAGCTGGGGACGGTCTGTTGTGGCTCCGCTCACTTTGTCTGTGAATGTCTTGGCAAAGGTCAGGCCGTCAAGTTGACGCGCGGTGTGCTGGTCAGCCGATGAAACCCGGATGTACGCAACGTCAACCATTTTGTGTGCCTCTGTAGTCATTGGGTCTAGAGGTTCACAATTTGCCTGTGTATCAGACTGAAAGCAACCCTATGACTACGCTTTTCTGTATTCACCGATTAGTGGTCATGGATTAAACCCTATGAATACATCTTAGACTTGCCTTATCCGGTTGATAGCGGCGGTGATGGCGCTAGCATTTCTGTCGATTGTTTCCAGCGACGCCATCACATTTTCATGCGCTTCGGGTGAACCGGTTGACTTTGTCCACAAAGAAACTTCTTCGATTGCAGCAGCTAAAGCGTGCTGGTTGTGCAGCAACATTGTCAGAGCGTCAGCGATGGCAATGTTTGCGTGGTTGTCTGGCATGGCTGTCATCCTTGAAGGTGATGTATAGATCGTAGCTCAGCTCATGGGTGGTGGCGTGTAGTGGCATCTGAGGTAAAATCGATAGACCGGTCATGGCTGACGCCAACGCCGTGTAGCGGAGGTCACAGGCGGTTTATGATGGGCGAACACCCTTCGCTGGGTTTATTCCTGTTTTCCTTGCAGATTTCAATCGAATTGCATTCCATCTGTGAGGGAATTGGAGATAAAGCTAGACGCGCTTAACTCAATACGCCCACACCCCTATATGGAATGCGGCCTGTAGGTCAGGTAGGCGCGCAAATTCAGGTTTGATGGTGTAGTGGTGATCCTGATACGTTCCTGAATGTTCACCTGTTGTATTCTGTGTGAGGCACACAGGAGATTGTCATTCAGGAAGTTACTTCTAGAGTTTGTCAACTCTAATACAAAAGAGATGTCCGCCAGTGAGCCGAAGGTGAATGCTTTTACAGAGGTGGATAAGCGAAGCCCACCAGCTTGTGATCTCCTTCTGTGAATACAGGATAGGTTATTACTGTCGTAACGACAGAAGAGTTGTTCTACAAGATCATGCTTTTTAATTAGAGGGGTCTTGCCCCTCTCTTCTTTCTTGTCTCTAACACCTTGCCTGTGGTTACTATCACAGAATATTCTATTCAAAGCTTCGCTTTAACAGTCGTTCGCTTCGCTTCTCTCTTATCCGACCATAATTAAAATTGCGATCAATCCTGACGGGACGACCGCAGTGCTTCGCCATACCACTCGCCTCGCTGGCTCTAAGGTATGGTGGTCGCGGACCAGCGATTCGTCGCTGGCGGGTTACACAAGCCTCCCCTCAACTTTTTCCAACCAGCCTTGAGATGTAACGAAGTCTAGGAACGGATCAGTGCGTGACGGCTCCGGGTAATACTTCAGACTGTTTGCATTGGAACGATGACCACCAGACGCATTTGCATGTGATCGCAGTACAGGCGCATCAGATGTCCCTTCAAGTGCGTCGGTGAGCGCTACAGAGCGTTCCAGCAGCATATCCAGCGGTTCCCCGCCATAACCCTTCACTGCCAGTTTCAGCAAATGACGTTTCGCTGCATACAATTGTTTGCGTTGGGCAACGTCAGCCTCTTCGCTGTCTTCTCTCCAGCGTGTGGCGTGAAGCTCCATAAACTGGTGCGTGCAAATTTCAATTCGGCTCATCAGATCGGCGGCAGCGGCTTCCAGAAATTCCCGACCCGCAGTCGGTGCTTCCTCATCAACCCAATCCATCACGAACAGGGCATTGCAATCTTCCTGTGCCGCACCGAGTCGCACCTTTTCTCGGACACGCTTGATGACGTTGCTGTCATAGTTGCTGACATACCGGCCTGTAGTGCTGTCCCAAGTACTGCCATACTCCTGGTGCAAGATGTCGCGTAACTCGTAGTCACGAATGCCATGCGACCTTATAGCCAGCTGATACACACGTTCTACTGATTTATCGAATGGGGTATTGATCGACTTAACCTTCGCAATTCCTCTGGTCAGGCTCTTGACTTTATAATCTGTCAGGCCAGTTTTCTGCACAATCTTTTCGATGGACATTCCTGCTTGACGTAGCTCGATAGCGTGTTGCTCTGTTGCATTGCTCATGGATTGTTCTCCCTTTTTCAAATTCAAGTCATAGGCATTCCTCTCGGTAGCTGCCAGATGAGTTTTGGTGAGTGGCAGACGGAAAAAACCACTCTCAGTTCTCCGCCGCCGTCGAATGGAACCATTCTCTAAAAATGGCGTCAAGCACCTTTGTGTTCTCTAAACAAAAAATTAGTTCTCTAAATAAAAATCAATTTTCTGAATGAAAGGTGCTCCACCCGCATCACTTAATCAGGAATAACAAGTTCCGCAAAAGTAGCGTCAACTTCTGCTTGAATGTCGGCAAGAAGTTTGGCTTGTTTAGCTTCTTCACGCTTACGCTCTTTATCTTGAGCGGTTTGGATCAACTGCGCAGTAAGTCGTTGCTTGTAACGATCACGTTCAGATTCCAACCAAGCAACGTATGACTGTTTTGTTTGAGCGTCGATGATTGCAAGGTCTTCTTGTATCAAGTGGTCTGGTTTACGCATAAAGCAGTGGTGTTGCAAGTTTGTACTGGTAATAGGGTATTGCTTGCTTAGGGAATAGCCTTCAGCGGTTAACTCGATTACCTTGACAATCATGTCATATAAAAACTCAGCGAACACATGCGTATGACTCTCTTGGGAAGAATGGTATTCCGCATGGCGAGCAGTAATATGTTGGCTTAGTTCTTGCTCGTTGTACTTTGGTGGTACGCCTTGGATTGTAATACGGTCGTTTGTCTTGTTGGTCATTATACTGGCTTCCTTTTTCTGTGGATGAGTTGAATCATGTTGGTGATGAGGGTTGTGCGGTAACGTTCTTCGTCAGCACTGAGCTTGTCAGTGTTGGTGGCTTTGGTGCTCTTGGTCGTGGTGATTGAATTGTCAGCATTTTGGAATATAGCAATTTGAGCCTTCAAGTCAGCCATCGTCAGAAGTTGTTGTTGTATTTTTCCCTGAACTGATTGTATTTCTTGTTGCTTTGCTTGTTCTTTCTCACGTCTTGCAAGTGCTCTGGTAAATCCAGTCATGAAGTAATCTGGATTAGCACTCATAGAAGTTCGTCCTGCGCTTGACGCAATACTTCAACACCGTACTCTGTTGTAAGTTTGTCAATGCTATCTGTAGCCCTTCGATATTCTTGTTTGTCACCTGTAGTAACCGCCGATTGCTGGACATACAGACAATGCTTGATTTGAGCAACAGCGAGCAGACGCTCTAACATTGGTGTGGTAATTGTATTGAATTCTTTCACTTGGTTTTCCTTATTGGTTTGTTGTATTGGAAGTGGTGAGGTATGACTTATTTGGTAAATCCAGCCCTTATAAACCGTGGCTTGTAGAGGCGCCAAAACGACATGGCATAGGGTAGCCAGGGTACACAGTACCGCCTCTGTAATCGCGTTGCAGGAGCTTCTACCGGTATCTATCGGTATCTGCTTAGATAAGCCTTGGCTACCAATGTACCGGTGAAGAATACTTCCGACAGGTCGTGATGGTCGGCATTTGGATTACATTCTATCCAGTGCCGTATAGTTGACTCACGGTCAGTTGGTACAGCTGATTCACGTTCATTGACGTAGCGAGTGGTTACTGGTTTAACCTTACTAGTCTTACCATTGCTCACTTGGTCTGCAATGAATCCAGAACGTAACATTAGGTCACCAATGTCGATGAGTGTCTGACATTGACGTGACATTGAAAGCAGGTGTTGAAGCGACTTGGCGTTGGCGAGAATGTATCGGTGTGTTGCGGTGTCAGTTGGGTTCTCAGTTTGATTGGTGACATTGATAATCAGGTTGGAACCACGGTAGAGTACAATGTATTTGTTCAATTTCTATTCCTTGTCGATAGTGATCCTCTACTTCTGGTTAAAGTCTTTAGGATTGAATGGGTGTGTTGTGCTGTTATATGTTTGTTGTTACTGTTTTCTTCTAGTCAGCTTTTCTGAGATTGTCCAGAACTTGACTGATCATAGTCTGGAGAGTGTGTTTGTAGTTGGTGCGACCTGTCATCGACATGATTAATTGCAGTTGCTCAACGGCCTCGTCGTTCAACTTGATGATCATTGTGCACATTCGCTTTGCACTGCACGATCAACCACAAACTTGTTGAATGATACGCCAGCAGCATCAGCAGCTGTGGTAACAAGTGCATGGTTAGTAATGCTGAACATGATTCGTTCTGGAATCATCGTAACCTTAGATTGTCTCCATGCCACGTTCCTGCATTTACTTGAACAGGTGGTGCAGTGACTGCGTTTGTTAATTAATGGAATATTGCACGCACGACAGAGTCGTGTAGTCATAGGAATCTACCTCGATAGTTATTGTAGTTGAAAGTGTTTACGAAATGTCCAGGACGGACAAAGCAAAAGCCAGACCTATGAGGAATGGCTCTGGGAATTTAGTAGTGAAGGATCGACCTCGACACTCACTTACTAAAGAAGGAGGGCAGAAGTAAATGAGTTACCGACAGTGAATGGCTTACACTGGAAACGGCTGAAGTCGTTCAACTCCACGATAAGAACATGATAACACGAATTATTCTCATTTGTCAATATCTGTCACAACTGATTTTGACACTTTTTTCAACTTTATTCTTCAAAGTCAAAATTGAAGAGTTGGGTAACGAAAGATGTCTCAGTGCTTCGACTATTGCTTTGATAGGAATACGGCTTCCGTACACACCGAATGTTACGGCAGAGTCTTCGTGACCGGCTATACGCTTGATTAGTGAGTCCTGTACGCCGACGTCCCGCAGGTCATCGATCATTGTGTGGCGGAAGCAGTGGAATGTTTTCTTGGGATCGGTGATGCCCATTTTGATCCGATACCAACTGAACCATTTAGATGGGGAGAGGCAGCCAACCCCAATTCATCATGGCTGCCCGCCCGGTTTGATCAGTCGATTAGGTGCAGTACGTCCCTGACATTCAGGTGGGAGTAGCGCGCTACGGATCGTGTATCTCTATGCCCTGATACGATCATGATCTGGGCGTTGTTGAATCCCTTTTTCGCGACGTTCGTGATTCTGGTGTGCCTGAGTTGATGCAGCCTGACGCTACTATCTAAACCTGCCTTTACGCGTGCTAAGCGCACAGCCTGAGTTACGGCGTGCGGTGTGACGGTGAACACTTGACCGTTAGGGTGACGTCCCACAGTGGCCCAAAGTTGGGCGAGGTGGAGAATTTCAACAGCGCGGCGGGTGAGGGGGACAGACCGTGTGCCGTTCTT
Organism: Pseudomonas sp. E102; assembly: GCF_052660185.1. Classification (NCBI taxonomy): domain Bacteria; kingdom Pseudomonadati; phylum Pseudomonadota; class Gammaproteobacteria; order Pseudomonadales; family Pseudomonadaceae; genus Pseudomonas; species Pseudomonas sp. E102. The sequence goes on along the minus strand of NZ_CP084025.1, from coordinate 2,925,079 downwards.
TCCGTCGATCACATCTGCAATGCGATCACTGAGGTGCAGGCAGTCTTTCGTTAGCTTCAGGATTTCAGAGCGTCGCATCGCAGTTTCGTATGCTAGTTCTACGATGAGTTTCATGGTGGGAGAGAGCTTTTCCAGCAAACGCTCAAGCTCACTTGCCCTGATCACCTTGTCCGAAGACCGGTCTGGCTTTGGAAGTGCGATATCACTCACAGGATTATGAATGTCGATCAGCAGGCCGCGTTTGGCAAACCGGTAGAACCGCGACATGAATGCGAGCTGAGTTCTGCACGTGGAAGGCTTGACCTTCCTCAATCGCATGATCTTGAAGTCGTTGATCATCTGCGGCGTGATTTCGTGAATGGGCTGAGTGAAGTGCCTACCTAGGTGTTCGACGATTTTCAGCGCGTGGTCGTAGCTACCTTTCCCCTTGAGCATGGTTTCGCAATAGGTCATGCCTAGCGTGTAGATGGTGTGGTGCTTGGGATCCATCGTCACGGCTTCAAGCTGATTGGCCCATGACTGAGCTTCGGCTTTGGTAGTGAAGGTTTTTGACTGCGCAGATTTACCCTTTACCCGTACCTGAGCGTTCCAGTTGCCGGACGGAAGTAAGCGTATATTGGCCATTTTTGACGCCTCATAATGTGAATGGGCGTTCTGTGAAATCCAAGAGCACCAGGGCTGGGAGCTTGCTCCTAGCAGACCTTGACATGGTGGGGGTCGTTGGTTCGAGTCCAATCGCGCCTACCAAACAAAATCCGCTCTGCTGGGCGGTCTAGAAGGGCTCACCGAAAGGTGGGCCCTTTTTTGTTGTCTGTTGCGGCTGGGTTTGTTTTGTTTCCAATCAGCGAACTTCGAATACATAGGGATATGGTCATGCGAGTTGTCACTCTCGTAACGCTTTTTGGTGTCGGACTTGCGGGTTGTTCTGGAATTCCTTCAGTTCCATACGAAGAGCCTGCTCAATCCGAGGCAATTGCGCGTATTCGTGTCATCACCAACTCCGATGTGTACGGCGATAGCATCGTTGGCAGTTGTGCTCCTGCTACCCGGCACAAGATGGCTCAAGCCGGACGTTTCGGGCGTGACGGGACGGCGAACATCAACTATCCGCAGTACCCTCTTAATTCGGCAAGCATTGGCATGCCGAAACGAGTTTCGCCTACTCTTGCCCAGTACATCCCTGCCATTCGGATGGGCGAAGGGGCATACAAAGAGGTCGTAGCCGAGTATCGCGTCAGGACTGACCTTCCATTTCAACTTGCGACCCTGGGCGCGACCATAGGTGGCAATGGCAGCACTTACTGGTCCTGCGGTGGCCAGGCACTCGTTTATAAGCTGGAGCCAGGGAAGGATTACGAGGCTTTGGTTGGGGTGGGCACCAGGCCAAACAAAGATGGCGAGCAAGCGCTTCTCTGCGTGTTAGCGGTTCTCGAAGTTACCACTTTGCCTGGAACCTCAATTGTGATTCCCCGAAAGTTGGAGCCTGCAGCGCCTCCGCAGGTGGTTTGCAAAAACTGACGAGCTCAGCCGGCTGCCGAATCCCCCTAGGAAAAAAGACGAAAAAGGGGACAGATTTACTTTCGCTGCGCTGTGAGTTCCGTCAAATGGATTCGCTTGGTTGGATCAGGAGCCGGCTAGAAGGTGAACTCGGCCCATGTCCCTCTTTTCCCACCAAATGGTTTTCGCGTGCTCGCGGATGATTAATCTGCCTTCACCGTAAAAGGGGCTGAATCCGCTGATATCTTTACCATCCACGAACCCGACTGTCTGAACGAACTCGCCGATGCATAGGTATCTTCCATAAACTGGAAATAAATCATCTTGCCGTCACGTACCTTGGCATGGATGGAAAACGGTGATGTGAATACGTGTCCCACTGCCACGGATCGGTAGGTGAACTTGCCGAAAACTGCAACATCCTCACCGGATGCCATTTTAGTGCTGATGGTGAAGTCTTCAATCTTCCAATAATCCGATACCTGCATGAATAAGGAACTAAAGGCTTTCGGGCCCTTGTTAGTTCCGGTCCAGGGCATGATTTTTTTTAATTCTGGATTGTCGAAGTTGAGAGAAACGTAAGTTGCGTCCGGAGCTGCCAGCTTCGCTGCAGCGGCTTCAACCTTATCGGGCGCGGTATTGGCCAGAAATTCCATGACTACCGATAGCGCAGCAGCAGCCTTCGCTTCGCTAGTGGACGGTGCCGCCACAGCGTTAGCAGTCGAAGCGTCAGGTGACAAATTGGTCTCAGACATGGTCATGTGCGTTCTCCGTTTTTAACTATTGTTTGCAGTACGTTGGGGGGACGGGGCGATGGAGGACTGGCTCTTGGATTTCCTCGACACAGGGTAGCGGCGGCTGCTCGAGCCGCCGCTACTGTCCACCCGAAGGTGAGGCCGGTCTTAGTTGGCGCCTTTTGCGACGGGTTTCTCCGGGTTGAACCCGTCATAACTTTGGAAAACTTCCATGAAGCCCGGGACGGTTTCCTTACGAGCCCAATCGCGCTGGAACTCGCAGTACAACTGGACGCGGCTGGTCATCTTGCCGCCGGCTTGCTCAATACGACGGAGCCCAGCCTCGTGGGCCGCCACCGAGGTACCGCCCACTGCGTCCACGGGGACATATACTTCGTAGCCTTCCAGAAGCGCATCAAGCGCAGGGAACGCCAAGCACACCTCTGTCCACAGCGCGGTCACGATAAGTTTGCGACGTCCGAGCGCTTTAACAGCCTGTTTGAATTCGACATCTTCCCAAGCATTCACGGTGGTGCGGTCGTAGATCGGAAGGTGACCGAGGACGTCCTGCAATTGCTCAATCGGTGGTTTGTTGAGGCCGGACGAGACATTCACCGTCGTATGAACGACTGGAACGCCATAACTCACCGCCGCTTTTGCAAGGCTGGTGATGTTAAAGACCAGTTCCTCGCGCGGCATCGAGCGGATGGAGGAGACCTGAATCGGCTGATAATCAATGATCAGAAGTGCTGAGTTCTGAGGCGTGATGAGATGGTCGGTATGTGGATTACGCATCGTTTCGCTTGTCATGGATAGCTATCCTTGTTGGGTGAAATGGAAGATCAGCTCATGCCTGTTTTCTTTAGGCGAAGCCGGTCCAAACTCGACATACATATGTCGAATGCCTTGGAGTGCTTTAGCTTTTTTAAGGGGCGGGTCGTGGTTTGGATCCGTGCGGCTCAGGGTGTAGCGATCAGGTAAAGCGAGGCTTTATGCGGGGCGCATCGGGCGGTATAGCCCCAGGCTCGACAGTGCGAGCCCCAGAACCCAGAACAGTGGGCCCGACAGGCCGGGCCACATCGAAACATAGCCGGGAAAGAGCATGTAAAAGATGAAACCGAGATCGACCACGCTGATGACCAAGAGGTTGATCCACCACCCGCGAACGTCGTTACGCCAGTTCAAGACGATTGCGACGATGAGCGCGATAATTGAAAGCCAGAAGAGATTCCAGGCGTCCTGCAGCACGCGCCCCCGAGGCATGCCTTCAGCCATGGATTGGCCGAGCTGATAGATGGACCAAGCGGCATTGACGTGTAGCAGAGCCCAGATGATGTACGCCAAAGCGCCCGCTTGGGCGAGTCGAGAAGTGGTGTTCGCGGCGACGTTCGGATGTGGCATGAGAGTCCTAGGAATATGGCGCTAGCAGTGGACGCAACGGTCTGACCGAGGGCAAACAACGAAGCCCCCTGAATCGTGAATTGCCCGACGTGCCTTGCGACGGCAGAAATCGAACTGCGGCAAAAGTACGCCAGTTCCAGTTCTCGAAAAACTACCAATCCAAGGATTGACTGTTCTCGTTTGGAGCACAATCGGGAAGTATTCAATAAACGGGCTATTAGTTGATTCCTGATGCTGCGGCCCGCACAATCCGCCAATGGCTGACCGATTCGAAGATATGCGGGCGTTTGTTGCTGTCGTCTCAGCCGGCGGGTTTGCTGCGGGCGCGGAACGCCTCGGCATCGTCAAGTCGGCGGTGAGTCGCCGAGTTCGGGACCTCGAGGACAGGCTTGGGGCGCGGCTATTTGACCGGACGACGCGCCGTGTCCAGCTCACGGAAGCGGGCCGTGATTTTCATGATCGCGCCGTCGAGTTGCTTGCGGGGCTTGAAGAGGCAGAGGAAGCCGCTTCGAGCGCAAGCAAGGCGTTGAGGGGGCGTATCCGTATCGCCGCTCCGGTCTCATTCACAGCGCACTGCCTGGCACCGGCAATAGGCCAGTTTCTGAACCGCCATCCCGCAGTCTCGGTCTCCATCGACACCGATGATCGAACGGTCGATCTGATACGCAACGGCTTCGATCTCGCGATCCGCATCGCGCGGCTTCCAGACTCATCTCTCGTGGCTCGGCGGCTCGTTACCATCCGGCACGTGTGCGTCGCCAGTCCGGCACTTCTAGAGCGCCTCGGGATACCGCAAAGTCCCGTTGAATTGTCGCGCTTTCCGGGCGTGACTTATTCTAATGTCGAGGACGCTCACTATTGGAAATTCACCGGCAACGTCGTGCCATCAGTGACCAGCCGGCTCGACTTCGCCAACGGCGATGCCATTCGCGAAGCGGCCATCGCAGGGCTTGGCGTAGCGGTACTTCCAACCTTCATCGCCCATGACGCGGTACGGCGCGGAGCGCTTTCTATTGTGCTCGCGCAATATATGCGACCACCAATCGCAATGTATGCGGTGCATCCGTCAATGCGTAATCAAACCGCGCGAGCGCGGGCATTCATCGACTTTCTTGTCGATACGTTTGGCGGTGAGCCATTCTGGGATCGGGATCTGCTTGACAGTTAGGTTTGGAGAAAAGGGGACACAGAAAAAGGCAGAAAGGGGACGACAGAAAAGACTACAGATTTATTTTAGCTTCGCTGCATTACGAGTCGCTATTAATCGATTAGCTTGGATCAACGGCTGCACGGCTAGAAAATAAATCCGACCCCTTTTGTCCGAAGCAAATAACTCAAGTTATAACGAGATTTAATTTTGACGAAAAATTCTTATAGAAATGAGAAGGCGGCCTGCTGGGAAATATGCTTTGCTTAGTCCTGTAGTGCATCGGATAAAGGCGATTGACTATCGTTTTTTATAAAGCTTCCGCGCGTTAGTATTTAAAAAATTATAATCGAGGTTTTAGTCATGCTCTCTTATGTCAGAATTTTTTTGATAAAAATATTAATAGCTGCCAGTTTCTTTTCCGTGAGCAGTGTTCATTCGGCCGACATTAAAAAAGAAAAAAATTGTTACGACGAACTGGCAGGACTTGACGAATGGCCGCTCAAATCCGGACTAAGCATTAGAAAGGATGCCCTTGGAAATTTGCATGCTGCTTTCGGTCGAGATAAAGGTAAGTGTTACTTGTAATATTTAGAAGGAGCAATCGTATGGGATGGAGAGAAAGCATATCCAAATGGCCTCAAGGTGAGTATAAGGCCAGAAGAACCTAGTTATTTTACAGTGCTACTTGCGTTTGGAGATGATAATGGGTGCAGCGACTTGATGACTTGCTTGAAGAAGTCAGGCCAAAGCGAGTCGCAGGCGCATAGAAACAGTGTGATTGTAAATCTTAATAATTATCCAGGATTTAGCTTTCATTTAAATCAACCCCCTCCTGGCGCATCGAATCGCGACGCTTTGCATCTCCTTAAGTATGAGGAAAAGACAACGAGTGGCGCCGTACAAAGAATATTTGAATGCCACGGTTTAAGGTCAAAAAGCGTCAGTCGACCCAGCGAGACAAAAATTGATCAGATGAGCGAAATGAATTTTTCCGAACTAAGCACTATCGATTTTTCAAATAATAAAAGTTATTGCGTACTAGAATTCCCCTCTTTCCGTTTCCGTGCTGGGGGAGGGCGGCTGACATTGAATATTTATCAGCTAAACGAAGCTGCACAAGCAATGCCACACATAGAAAACTATCTTTCTAATGCAATAAAATAGGGGTGCATATGAGTTGCATATTTTCTGAGGCTGAGAAGAATAGGATTTTAGAGGCTGTGTCAGTGAGTTTAGGGCTGCTTTTTCAAGCAGGGAGAGCTTTACCCTATACAGCCGTTTAGGGGAAAAAGGGGACAGATTTACTTTCGCTGCGCTGTGAGTTTCCATCAAATGGATTCGCTTGGTTGGATCAGGAGCCGGCTAGAAGATAAACTCGGCCCATGTCCCGCTTTTCCCACCAAATGGTTTTCGCGTGCTCGCGGATGATTAATCTGCCTTCACCGTAGAAGGGGCTGAATCGGCTGATGATTGCGGTCAAATCTAGTTGTACCTACGCATCAGAAAATGTCTGATATCGCGCTGGGCTTCTTGAGCCGTTCTGTAACCCGTGGTCGGTATCCATTCCGTTTTCAAGCCGCGGAACACGCGCTCCATTGGCGCGTTGTCCCATAAACACCTCAATCATCCACTCGTCGCAGACATAGCACTTCCTGCCCAAGCAAGCCCTCTCAAATGTATGCGCAGAACTGCGCTGCAGACAGGAGAGAGATTATGGTGATTGACAATAACGGTCCGGAAGCGCCATACCCAGGGCCAAGTGAGGAAGCGCCTGATACAGGCAAAGGACATGGATCTGGTCTTGATCAGGCTGAGTCTGAGCCAAAGCAGGGCACTGGCGAGAGGCCAGAGGATTGGAATCCGCCGCCTGGGAATCCCGGATCCGACCAGGATGCCCAGACGAATCGTGGCAACGGCGGTGCGAAGTAAGCTACAGCGGATGCTGATGATTCCATGGAACCCGGCCACAGAGCCGGGTTTTTATCATCTGACAGGTGGACGATTGATATGGCGTAGTCACTGAGCGAAGGTCAGCCAGTTGAAACTTCCGCCATTACGAGACGATCTCCTAAACATCAATGAACAGGAGATCAGTCATGAAGTGCTATCTATGCGCGATGGAAGCGAAGCGGTCCGAAGCGGATCAAAGTGGAGAGCTTGTCGACTGCGGTGACTGCGGCACCTACAAAATTTCAAGTCTTGTGCTCAAAGAGTTGGAGAACAAGAAGTTCGATTATTCTAAAATGCGCGATGACCTTCACCGTCAGCGGCAGTTTAATGCTACTTCTGTCGCCGAGATCAACACAGAGACGGCCATCTGGGCTTGAGTGGCGCGCTCTTCGATGCTTATGCGCGCTTTCGGCTAGCAGGTGGTATAGGCCGCAACGCAAAAGGCCTCGAACCACCCTGAAAGAAGCGTCCATGAACATGCCAAAGAAACAGCCAGATAACAAAACGACAGCAAGCGCTGCCGAAATCGAGCGATCTATCCAGGCGCTCAACAAGATGGCTGAGCGCCTGTGGGGAGATGGCCGGGAAGCTGAAGCACAGGCGCTGTTAAAGGCTCTGGATGCGTTAAACCGCGCCCTTGATCGTATAAGAATCGGGGAAAGCCGTAGAGTGCTCCATTGAAGGCCTGATGTGATGCCGGGCTTCTTTGTTTTATCGTCAGGCGTGAGTCGCTCGTTCAAACACCTCGTTCGCCCATTGGTTCAGGCTTTACCCGCCAATAGCTCCTTTCTTCGTGCGTTCCGACTCAACCAACATTCTGCCCCAACACCCACTCACTGAAAGCCCTCACCTCAACCTGCCGCTCCCGCCCCGGTACGCACACCACCGTATATCGCGCACCCGCCAAGCGAATCTCGGGCTGATAACCAACCAGTTGCCCGCGTGCAACCGCTTCCGCAACCAGCACATTACTGGCAAGCACCAGCCCATGCCCGGCGACCGCTGCCTGCAGAGCGTGCTGTTCCTCGTCATAGCGGCGCAGGCGCGCGTTTTGCAGCCAACCCAGGGTGCCGGACTTGGCGCACCATGCAGCCCAGTCCACCGTGACGTTTGTGCTGCTCAGCCAGGGGACGTCAATCAGTTCGATGGGCGAGCCCGCTGCGGGTGGTTGCCAGTCGGGGTGGCAATACGCGCCGAAATATTCTTCCAGTAGAGGTTGCTCGAGCAGTTGAGGATCCGAGGTGAAGAGGGCGCGGATCGCCAGGTCGATGCTGGCGTCACGTCGCAGGTCGATCACGTCGTTGCTGCTGTGCAGCCTGAGGTCGATCTCAGGATGTCTTCGATGAAAATCTCCGAGCCGAGGTATCAGCCACAGGCTGGCGAACGCTGGCGTTGTGCTCACCACCAGCGATTGTGCGGTACATGATGGCGATAGCGTTTGCAGGCCATGTTGGATATCGAGCAGCGCGCGGTGCATGTAGGGCTGGAGGCGTTCGCCGTCCGCGCTCAGCCGCACATTTTGACTGGAACGCTCGAACAGTCGCACGCCGAGAAACGCTTCAAGGCTTTTGACCTGATGGGAGATCGCCGCCGGGCTGACGTTCAGTTCCTGGGCCGCCGCCTTGAAGCTGCCCAGCCGTGCGGCGGATTCGAAGCCGCGCAAGGCGGTAAGGGGCAGTTTGGCGAACATGGGCGGGGAAGTTACTCAGGTTGAGCGAGGCTCAATTTAGCTCAATTGTGGGCCGGCGCTCAACTTGCCAGGCTGTGGTTCCCTTCCGCCATTCGTGGAGACAATCGATGCAAGGCGCCTCTCGCAAAATTCTTCAGGCCGTGCTCTATGAGGCCGGTGGTGTGCTTTTTGTCGCGCCATCCCTCGCGCTTATCTATGAGCAGGGAATGGGCTATTCAACCCTGCTGTCCTTGGTGATTTCCGCCGTTGCGCTGGGCTGGAACATGCTTTTCAACGGCCTGTTCGAATGGTGGGAGCGTCGTCAACCCAACCGCCATCGCAACTGGCGGCGCCGACTGCTTCATTCCCTTGGGTTCGAGGGCGGCTTGACCCTGATTCTGACGCCGGTAATTGGAGCCTGGTTGGGTATCGGCCTGTGGTTGGCGCTGGTGACGAATCTTGGATTATTTGTGTTTTTCTTTTTTTATTCGCTGGGTTTTCAGTTGATATTTGATCGAGTGTTCGATGTGCCACTTTCGGCGCAGTCAGATCAGGGATCTACGGCGCAGTCCGCTCAGCACATGGCCGGAACACCCCAGCACTGTCGCGCATCTACCGAAAAACGCACAATCGGAGTGCTCGGCAGTGGATGTGTACAGGATCGAGTTCGAGAACGACCGTTGGACACTTTATAAATCCCATGGCTACAAACCGATCCGCCAAGCGGACAGCCAAGGCGAGTTGATCGATCATGTTCTTGCCTTGACGCAGGGAGAGGGTGTCGTGGTTCGGTTCATTGCAGACGGCGGTATACGCGAGGTGAGATTGGGGGATGTGCAGGGGGACGAACCGCGTTCTGATTGAAGTGCCAGCGCCATGGTCTGCCCAACCCCATATCAATGAGCGAGAGGGCACACCAATGGCCGACGAGGAAGGGAAAAGGGGACGGTTTTTTTTGCCGCTGCTGTAAAACTTCGATGTAGGAGATTTCTGAAAATGTCCTCAAGCGCGCTAATCAGGCCCACCCTGGCGACCCGCAACACACAGCGTCTGATCGATCAAGTCGGATAGTGGTTATTCGAGTCGAAATCCATCCTGAATTTCGGGCTGATATCGAGTTGGCACTCGCAGCCCATCCTTTTGCACTAAGACCGGATAATTAAAGTTTTTACCGTCTGCATGGTTAGCAAAGGTCAGACACTTCCGAGTTACATGGGGTGTGATCAGCCATATCACGAGCCGGCAGCGGCTCGATCCGGCCAACTTCGCCATATTCATATCGCTCTACCACCCCAAAAGTTCAGGGCTTCCGATCGGCAAGCCTAAAGAAAATGCGACATAAAGCGGCCGCAGTTGGATGCCGCTTTAGTCTACGTACAGGGCGAGCTTTACGAAGACCGATACATGATCCTGGCATTCGCGCCGTATGAATCCCCTTTGCCAATTTCTTAGCTCAAAACCCTGGTCTGTTCCTAGTCTTTCGCCGTCCCTTTTTGGGGGCGGCTTCGCCACTCAGCGGGAGCAAGCTCCCTCGCCACGGGGTTTGTGGTGTCGCGGCTCAGGCAGCCAAAGGCCAACCAATGCGCGCTGCGCGGCGCAGGCTCGCCTTAACAACCAAGCGATGAAATGGCGCAATCACGAAGATATAGGCCCGGCCCAGACGGTTGTGACACTGGACCACGGTTGAGAAAACCAGTTGGCGACTACCTTCCTGCTCTACCTCTCCAGAGCACAGGATCGATATGCGGAAGTCGAGGTGCTTGTCGTCCTCTCCCAGCACGATTTCAGTCTGGTCGGTGCTGTAGACCTTGAAGATTTGAATACGATGAGCAAGTGTTGCCAAATGCCTGGCTGTCTTGAGCCCAAAACAGGCAACGACAGTGTCTCGGACTTTCATGAGCCATCCGATCCAGGATGGCTGGTGGGAAAGGATGAATCGGGCGAGCACCTCTGGATCGCTGGATGTGCCCGCAGGGAGGCGAATCGCAAAAGCGTCCGCCAGGTTCGTCGACTTGTAAAGGTGGGTGACGCCGGACCTCGAGGGGACGGGCACGGACATAATGAGCTCAAATTCTCGGGGCATCGGAGATCTCTTCCTGAGTGCTAACTACCAATTAGATGACATGCCTTGTCGCGTTTCTTGTTGGGAGGCGGCCACTTCTCCTTGTCGGATACTGAGCCCGATCAGCGCATCATACAGCGCCTGCTGCCCGGCGGGCAGGACAGGGAGCAGCGTCGCGCGGCGCTTGTCGGCATCGAACCAGGACTCAACCAACCATCCCACCAGATAGAGCGCCGAAAGGCATCCGCCAGCGGTTGCGACGTTGCCCTGGCATACAAGAGGCTGGTCCACGGGCTCAAGCCCAAGGGCTTGCAAGCCCGATCGTGCATCCGGGTGTGTCGTTGCTCGGCCGCTGAGCAGCCCAAGCCGTTGGAGAATGAAAGTGCCGGCGCAGATGGAGCCGATTCGCTGGCGTTTCGGGTCAAGTTCAAACGACGGTAGGAAATCCGGGGAGGCCAGTGCGGCGGGTATTCCTTCCTTGCCGCTGGCGAACAATACCGCGTCGGCACCATTGGCCTCGGAAAGCGGACCGTGCACCGAAACAGGCAGGCCATGCGCCGATCGTACGACAGGGCTGGAACCCAATATTCGGACGTGCCAGTCCTCGGTGTTGCGGCCTAAGATGTCCCACATCAGGAATAGGTCGATATCGGTGAATTGGTCGAAAGCAACCAGGACGATTTTCTTCAAGGCGAGCTCCATGAAAAGTGCTGGCGTGCAAAACGCAACGGCCATCTTTGCTGGTGTTCGCAGGGTATCTATCGGTTGCGCGCCATACACAGTCTGTATGGTGCTAAATAGGGAGTGAAATAACGAATGGAAAAACTAACGCGTCACCATTGGATCGCGGCAGGTTTCGAGGCCCTCGATCAGACAGGGCATATTGGCGTGTCAGCCGAGAGTCTATCGCGCCGTTTGAATGTGACCCGCGGATCGTTCTATCACCATTTCCGCAATCGCGATGATTTTGTCCGCACCTTGCTGGCCGCTTGGGAAGAAGACTACACGGAGCGCATGCTCGCTTTTGCGGCCCAGGGTCGTAGCGCGGGCGAAATCTTGAAACGCTATTTGAATATTGCCGCTGAGAAACAACCTGGGCGGGAAGTCTCCATCCGAGCCTGGTCGCTGCACGATCCGTTGGTGGCCGAGTTTCAGCAGCGTGTAGACACACGACGATTGGACTTCGCGATACGGACATGTCGTCGCTTGGCCCATAGGCCAGGCGAAGCAGAAGTGATGGGGCAGGTGGCCCACCTGTGCCTGATCGGGGGGCAACAGGCAGGGCTGCGGCGCGATGCCGCTCGTTTCAACCGTTTCGTGCATCGAGCTTTTTCACACTTCGAAGGGGCTCTCCCACCGTGGCGATCCAGGTCGTGAGAAGCATAAACAAGGGACGTCCGTGATCTGATAGCGTCGTGTAAAAGGGCCATGAATGGGCCGTTTGAATGGGCAAACCATGTGTTCCGATGTCTATTCGGAATGAGGACCGTTAATGCCGTACAACTACACGAATGGCCGCTACCTGGTCTTTGGGATCCCAGCTCCAATCCGATGTACCTCCGGGCCCTCTCGATACTCAGCATGACGATCTCCATGAATGCTGGAGCGACGTTATCAAATGCATGGGGAGAACATTTGATCGTTCTTGCGGTTTCTGCTTTCTACGCCAGCGCGTATGAAAAAAGCCTTCAATAGCGGCGGTCGCTGTCTATTTCCGATAATCTTTCACGCCGGAACCCGGATCACCCACGCAACTCAAGGAAGAGACATGAACAGGACGCTCTGTACCGCACTGAGTCTTTCGATTATTGCGTCATCTGCCGGGTGCGCCTCACAAGCTGTAAAGGAACCGTTTAAAGCGCCCCAGATTTACGGTTATACCTTGGGTCAGCCGCTTTCCAGCGATGAGTTCAAGGCGCTTTCCGCTACCGGAGGCGAGTCGCTCACGGGCTCCAAGATTTACAAGCGCGTCGATGAGCAAGGCGATACCTACGAGGTCTTGCTCGATCATCAGATTCGCCCAGATCTCATTACGAAGGCGAGTCGTGCTTTTGTCAGTCAGCCTGAATGTGAGGCTGAATTTGAGGTACAGGTCGCACAGTTGAAGCAGCTCCTTGCCAGTCACGAAGACCGTACGCCAGTGATGGGTGATCGTTATGTCAGCTTGAGCACCACGCAATGCAATGTTGACCGGTATGATCAATCCCAAACCTATCGTTATGCCCTGATCGTGTCCGTGGACACCGTCGCCGCTCCCTTGAAACGAAGCCTGGGCGATAAGATCCACGATGCCTACGGGGCCGTCGGGATGACTGTGTTCGTCATCGCCCTGTTGCCGTTTGCGTTGGTTGCTTTGGCCGTTGATAAGGCCACCGATTGAGTTTCGTTCGGTCTCGGTTTTCTGTAGGAGAGGTAGTCCGCAAGGCCCCTTCTTGGAAAACCGCTGCCTGCACTGGGTTAGCTCATTGGTCAAAGGACATGGAATGCTCATTGTTTTCAGCGGTCTTCCCGGCACCGGCAAAACCACTATCGCCCATGATCTCGCCGCTACGACAGGCGCCGTGTACCTGCGGATCGATACGATTGAGCGGGCGGTTAGAAACTCGGGGGCGCTTGCGCAAGATGTGGGGGCGCAGTGGCTACAGGATCGCCAATGAGCTTGCCCTGAGTAATCGGCCTGGGGTGGATTGGCAGAAACATCAGGTGCAACCAATACTCCACCCCAATAACCACTCACTAAAAGCCCTCACCTCCACCTGCCGCTCCCGCCCCGGTTCGCACACCACCGTATATCGCGCGCCCGCCAAACGAACCTCAGGCCGGTAATCAATCAACTCCCCCCGCGCAACCGCGTCCGCAACCAGGCCATCCTCTATGAAGCTGGTGGTGTGCTGTTCGTGGCCCCGACGCTGGCGCTGACCTACGAACAAGGAATGGGCTATTCAACCCTGCTGTCCCTGGTGATTTCCGCCGTTGCGCTGGCTTGGAACATGCTTTTCAACGGCCTGTTCGAGGAGTGGGAGCGCCGCCAACCCAGCCGCCATCGCAACTGGCAGCGGCGGTTGCTGCATTCCCTTGGATTTGAAGGCGGCTTGACGCTGATCCTCACGCCGGTGATTGGCGCATGGTTGGGCATCAGCCTTTGGTTTAAAGTGACTCGTGTTAACCAGACTCAATATGTAGCCAACGCATGCCCTACGGAGCACCGTAGGGCCAATGCATCATTTTTTAAGTTGTTCGCGAACATCGGCCACCATCGGCCCAGCAGCCTTCACCGCTGCCTTGAGTACTTCTTCAGTCACCCCGAACTCATTCGCCCAGTACTTCAACTCCCAAGCTTCGGTAATGTTGATGCGGTTCCTGTCCTGCGGCCCGCGGTTGCTCAGGTCATCTGCCATTGTCGAGTTCCCTATGTAAGGCCTGGTATCGCCAGGCGACATGGGGTAGACAATTGGGAGGCGCTATCTGCGCAATAAAATTGCCCAAATTTCCACGACTCGGAAACAAAGAGCCCGCACACTCATAACGAGGCGCGGGCTCTTGAGACCCAAGCCTGCATTCAGAGACGCATGCCTTTGAACGGGTTCCAGCCTTGCTCGCCTTTCACTTCCTTGAGGTAGTACGCGTAGTTGGTCATCAGCGCATACATCATCGACATGGCGATGCTCAGACCCGTGCTCAACGGCCGCGGAAATTCCATCCCAATGATGGCGAAAATGACGCTCAAGGCGATGTTGATCGCCAGGAAAATACCCAGCAGGGCCAGGTTCTTCTTCCAGAGGCCCAGGACGAACAGGTAGATAGGGCCGAAGAAAAATGCGATCACGTTTGCATTGATCAGTATTTTTTTCTTGAAGCCAGGCAGCGCCTTGAAGGCTTCCTTGTAGCGCGGGTCGCTTGGCGCACCGTAGGTGTTAAAGAAGTCGAAGCGTTCCTGCCACTTGGTGCTGTATTTACCAGTGCTTTGTACTTGTTCAGTCGTGCTCATTTTCAAGGTTCCTGTTTTCCATAATTAATTTTTCTTTCTTCCAAGAAATCCTGTGCTCTGGTTTAGAACATTGGCTGCTTTGGTCTATTTGTCGAAAACGCACGTGAATCTTTCAGAGGCGCCCATTTTGCCGCTTTAAGGCTGGAGGTGTGGAACATTCCGCACTGGCCGCTTGTGCGGTCGCCTGGTCTGTGACGGGCTTCACTCTATTGATTTGCTGGATTGCCCGCTAAAAAGTTCTCGGCATACAGAATCAGCCTCATACTCCCAGTTTTACGCCGTGGAAAACCAGAAGAGGCGATGTTTTGTCGAACGATCAATCCAATCTGTATGAGCTGACGCTGAAGCAAGTCTACGACGGTTTCAAGCAACTGATCCCCATCTCTCTTTTTGTCGTCGTGTTCGGTGTTGCTTTCGGCCTGGCGGCTGCACAAACGGGCCTGAGTGACACGTCAGCCGTGCTCATGAGCACGCTGGTTTTTGCCGGCGCTTCTCAATTTGCCGCGCTGGATCTGTGGGGCCAGCAAGTGCCGGTCGTTCCGCTGATGATCACTGTTTTCGCCATCAACGCCCGGCATTTGTTGATGGGCGCGACGCTTTATCCGTGGTTACGGGAGCTACCCGTTGCCAAACGATACGGTGTCATGTTGGTTGTTTCGGACGCCAACTGGGCCATGGCGATGCAGGCGTTCAACCGGGGCAAGCCGGGACTGGGGATTTTATTCGGTGGCGGCATTGCACTCTGGATCACTTGGATCCTGGGAAGTTGGCTGGGACTTCATTTTGGCAGCGTCATCGAGAACCCGGTCAGTTTCGGGCTCGATATGGTGATGGGCTGTTTCTTGTTGGCGATGGTCGTGGGTGGGAAGAAGAACCTGCGCATGTTCATCATCTGGACCGTGGCGGCATGCTCATCGCTATTGGCCTACTGGTATTTGCCGGCTAACAGCCATGTCGTGGTGGGTGCTCTGGCGGGGGGCGTTCTGGGCGCAGTGTGGATGGAGAAACAACAATGAACATTGAAACGGCGGGTTATGGCACCTTGCTTGTCATCTTGATCATGGCCGCAGTAACCTTGGCCACTCGGTGGGGCGGTGTTTTCGTGATGTCGTTCGTGCCGATCAACTATCGGGTGCAGCAGTTCATCACGGCCATGTCCGGCTCGGTGTTGGTGGCCGTGCTGGCTCCGCTGGCGGTTAAAGGTGACAACGGCGCACGCCTGGCTTTGCTGGCCACCGCAATCGTCATGCTGACGCTGAAAAAACCGCTGCCGGCAATTGCGGCCGGCATACTTGCAGCGGCTTTAGCCAGACAGTTTTGAACGGCCGAGTCGCCCGCTTACAAACGGGCGACGGCGCCCTGTCAACAGTCAAAAACTCAGCGCAGCCGCCTCCCCGAACGAGTGATCCTGTATACCCGTCATGAAGTGCAGCGACATCTCCTGTGGCGCCTCGATGGGCGGAATTTCAAAACTTCCCACCACCTGTCCCTGAAGCGCACTCAACCGCATCGACTCTTCTTCCTTTAACTTTGCCATTCTCGCGTGGTTCGCTGCGATTTCGTTGAGAGTTGACACGGTACATCTCCGTTTGCTGACCAAGCATTGATAAATGTGCTGCCGCGTCAGAATCATGTCGTTCTTGGCTGCTGAGACAGGCCAGTGCAAACCCTGAGCCAGACATGGCCGCCTGTAGATTCCAACATTTAACAGGTGACGAATGGTGGGTAGACGCGCATCGACGCTGGCAACGATGCAACCATGCCTCAAGAATAAGTCACTGATAATACAAGCCGAGGCTCCGGCGGGGTTAATCTGAATCGGTGCGGTAGACGCTTGTCCCCTGTGCTGATTGCCTGTTCATCACGACCACACCGACACCGATCAGGCTGGTAACCACCGCCAGCAGCACAATCACCTCCTGCGTCCCCACCGGTGCCGCCAACACCGCGACGAGCAAGCCCGCGAACGGTTGCGACAGGTTGTTGAGCAGCGTAATCACGCCGACGGTCTTGCCAAAGTCCTGTGGGGGAATGACCTGCTGACGGATGCTGCGCATGTACACGTTGAACATCTTGTCGAAACCGACGATCAGCAGGAAACCGACGACGTAGCCCCAGATGTTCGGGCTGAGCGCGGTGATGAAAGCGCCGAGGGCAATCAGCGTGTAGGAGAGGGCGCCGAGAAGTTTCAAAGGCAAGGTGACCCGGGCCAGGAGAAACAGGATGACGATGGTGGTCACGGCACCGGCCGCCTGCAGCCCGGCGTAATCATCTTTTCCGGCGCCATAGTGGCCGATGACCATGGCCGCCGACGTGGCGAGGGTGACGCCGATGATCAGGTTGACGCCCACCGCCAGGCTGATGACTTTTTTCAGTTCCGCCAAGTTGCGGATGTGACCCAGGGCAATGCGCAACGGGTTCAACCAGAGGTCGTGGTGTTGCTCGAAGGACTCAAGGGTGACCGAGCTGGTGCGTTGCCAGTACAACATGGCCAGGTCTGCCAGCAGGAACAGTCCGGCGATCGCCAGCAGCACCCAGTGCCACGCCCACACTTCAAGCAGCAGCGCTGCGACCAGCGGGCCCAGTACCAAGCCGGTCTGGTCGGCGATTTGCGAATAGGACAGCGTCTTGGTGTAGGTGTAGTGCTTGAAGATGTAAGGCATGACCACTTCGCGGGCCATGATGCCTTGGGTAGTCAACACGCCACAGAGGGCCGACAGGGCCACGATCCAATAGACACCGCCAAAGACGCCATAGAGCAAGACTGCGACGCCGCAGGCTGCGGCGCGATAGACCTGGCTGATGTGCAGGATGCGAATCGGCGGAAACTTGTCGCACAGCGCGCCGCAGATCGGGAACGCCAGGTAGCGTGGCAAGGATTCGACAAAGAACGCCAGGCCCGCCCAGGAGACGCTGTTGGTGGTCTGGAAGACAATCAGCGGGACGATGAACAGCAAGATCTGATCGGCCAACCGCGAGAGGAACATCGAGACGAAAAAAGCCAGGTAATCCTTGCGCATGAAGCTCCTTGATTGCGGTGTTCAGGGGTTTTCCGGTCCAGGCAAGCGACGCGCAGCGTGATATGGAACTAATATCACCGTCAGTCTCTATATCTTTACAGGGGATGTCCCTTCTTCGAGAGAACTGCCATGTTCAAATCGCGCTCGTTGATTGCCGCAGTGACCTGTTTCGCCCTGGCGGCCAGCCCTGGCATTGTTGTCGCGGACCCGGGAAACGGCAAGGGAAACGCTCAATTTGATCAAGGTCCCGGTCAAGGGCAAGGAGGCAAGGGCGGGCAAGGCAACAAGGGGCGGCAAGGGAATCCTGGGAACAAGGGCAACCAAGGTGGTGGCGATTGGCATAACGGCCCCAGCATCGATCGTGGCGGCATCCTGGGTGTGATTGGCGGTTATCGCGATTATTGGAGCCCCGGCCCGGCATTGCCGCCGGGCATTCAGAAAAACCTGGCCCGAGGCAAGCCGTTGCCCCCCGGCATTGCGAAGAAGCTCGATGGCCGGCTGTTGGGACGCTTGCCGCACTATGACGGTTATGAATGGCAGCAGGTCGGCTCGGACCTGATCCTGGTGGCGATTGCCACTGGCATCATTTATGAAGTGCTCAACGGTGCGTTCGACTGAGCCGGTGCTTCCAGTTAGGAAATGAAACCTGTGGGAGCGAGCCTGCTCGCGAAAGCGGTGTGTCATTCAGCATTGAGGTTGGCTGACCCGACGCCTTCGCGAGCAGGCTCGCTCCCACATTTTTTCCAGGTGTTCTCGGGTAGCGCATTTCCCCCTGCGGGAGTGAGCTTGCTCCCACAGGATTTGTATCAGCTTTCCAGCTGCCGCAGGCGTTTGTACAAGGTATTGCGGCTGACTCCCAGCCGTCTCGCCAGATGCGAAATATTCCCGCCCACGGCCTGCAACTGGCGGTTCAAGTCTTCAGCATCGTTGAGGTCCACCGTAAGTGGTTCGGGCGTTTCCACCGGCTCCATGTCCAGGTCGACAAAAAAATCGTCGGGCAGGTGCTCTGGGCGGATCGGTTGTTCCTCGGCCATCGCCAAGGCGACTTGCAGCACGCTGCTGACTTGCCGCAGGTTGCCGGGCCAAGGATGCCGCTCGAATAAATCCGTCACTTCACGGCTCAGGCCGGCCCATTGGGTCGGTTCGCGGTGATGTTCCCAAAGGCGTTTGAACAGCGCCTGCTTGTCGCTGCGTTCGCGCAGGGGCGGCAGTTCGAGGGTCAGGCCGCCGATGCGGTAGTACAGGTCCTCACGAAAACGCCCCAGTTGCACCTGTTCACGCAACGAACGGTTGGTGGCGGAGATGATGCGAATGTCCACCGGGAACAGCTCGGCGCTGCCCACCGGTTGCACGCAACGTTCCTGCAGGACCCGCAACAGCCTGGCCTGGGTCGGCAGGGGCATGTCACCGATCTCGTCGAGGAACAACGTGCCGCGATCCGCTTTGCGGATCAGGCCGATGCTGCCTTTTTGATTGGCGCCGGTGAAGGCGCCTTTTTCATACCCGAACAGTTCCGATTCCACCAGCTCCGCTGGAATGGCCGCGCAGTTGACCGCAATGAACGGCTGTTGGCAGCGCGAGCTGGCCTGGTGCAGAGCCTTGACGAACACTTCCTTGCCGACACCGGTTTCGCCGTGGATCAGCAGCGGAATATCTTTTTCCAGCAAACGCTCGGCCTGCCGCACGGCTTTTTCCACGCGGCTGTCGCCGAAGTGCAGCGAGTTGAGGCTGATGCCGGTATTGGCCGGTGCTGGCGTGGGCGAGGGCGCCGGTTCGGCGAAGATGCGCGGCTTGACCGAAACCTGTTTCGGTCGCCTGAGCACACACTGGAACCGATTGCGTCCGGAGGCCTGCAAGGCGAACGGCAGGCCGTCGGGCTGGTTCAGCAATTCCATCAGCGAGACCTTGAACAGGCTTTCAATGCTCACCCGCGACAGGCTTAGGCCCAACAGGTTGTCGGCGCGGCGGTTGGCCGAGAGCACTTGGCCGCTTTCATCGAAGATCAGCAGCCCGGCCCATTGGCTGTCGAGGTTGTTCAGGCCGGTGTTGAACGTCAGCTGGAAATGTTCACCGCGAAACAGGTTGAGGATCAGCCGATTTTCCACGGTCTGGCTCATCATCTTGACCATGCCCAGGGTATGGGAGGGCGGCAGGTAGCTGTCGCTGGAGACGTCCAGCACGGCGATGACCTTGCGCTCGGCATCGAAGATCGGGGCGGCGGAGCCGGTCATGAACCGGTTGGCCTTGAGGAAGTGTTCATCGTGTTCAATGTGAACGGCCTGCTCGCAGGCCAATGCTGTGCCGATCGCGTTGGTCCCGGTGCAGCGCTCCATCCAGCTCGCCCCGGCGCTGAAGCCATGGGCCAGTTTCGGTTCGATGAAGCGCTGGGTGCCCCAGGACGTCAGGACCTGTCCTTGATTATCGGCCAGCATGATCAGGCAATTGGAGTTGCTCAGGATGTTCTCGTAGTACGGCAGCACTTCCTGGTGAGTGGTCTGCACCAGTGAATGCTGGCTCTCCAACAACTGGGCAATACCTTCGGCCGGCAGTTGGTCGAACGCGGGCACGCTCTGGTGGTTCAGGCCAAAGGCACGGCAACGGGACCAGGAAGCCTGGATGATGGCCTCGTGGGACAAGGCAGGAGCAGGTGCGGCCATGGGGCACTCTCGCAGGTGCTGTTTTTATTGTTGTGGCAAGTCTCGCACAGAGTCCTTGTGCTGGGGCAGGCCCAAAACACCACATAGGTGTTCGGCCCTTGTGGGAGCGAGCAAGCTCGCTCCCACAAGGGCATGGCAGGCTAGCCGAAAGCGTTCATTGAGTGTTGTTCAAAATTGTTCATTGTCAACCGACTGGTTGTTCAGTTGTTCATTCATGGTTGTTCACTTGTGTTCATCAGTGAACGTCTTTTTTCAGTGGATCAAACGAAATACCAGCTTTATCAGTGATTTATGATTTCTGGCACGGCTTTCGCTTTCTTACTTGGGTCGCTTGACTCCAAATAATAAAAAGGCCGAGCCATGTCATTAAAGCTTGAGCACATCTGTCGCACCGTCGAAGGCCAGACCTGGATCGACGATGCCAATCTGAATTTCGAACCCGGATCCTTCAACGTTTTGCTGGGCCGCACGCTGTCCGGCAAGACCAGCCTCATGCGCTTGATGGCCGGGCTGGACAAGCCCGACAGCGGCCGCATCCTGATGAACGGCGTTGACGTCACCCAGCGCCCGGTGCGGTTGCGCAACGTGTCGATGGTCTACCAGCAGTTCATCAATTACCCGACCATGACCGTTTTCGAAAATATCGCCTCGCCGTTGCGCCAGGCAGGCGTGGCCGAGGAGATCATCCAGGGCAAGGTCCTGGAAACCGCGAAAATGCTGCGGATCGAGAAATTCCTCAAGCGCCATCCTCTGGAATTGTCCGGAGGCCAGCAGCAGCGCACGGCCATGGCGCGGGCCCTGGTCAAGGACGCCGAGTTGATCCTGTTCGACGAGCCGCTGGTGAACCTGGACTACAAGTTGCGCGAAGAGCTGCGCCAGGAAATGCGCGAGCTGTTCGAGGCCCGTCATACCATCGCCGTCTACGCCACCACCGAGCCTAACGAAGCGCTGGCCTTGGGCGGCACCACCACCATTCTTCACGAAGGCCGGGTGATCCAGAGCGGCAAGTCTTCTTCGGTCTATCACCAGCCACAAACCGTGCTGGCCGCCGAACTGTTTTCCGAACCACCGATCAACCTCATGCCGGGGCGTATCGCCGGCAATGAGGTCAGCTTCGCCAATTTCGTGCATTTCCCGCTGAACGTCGACCTGCGCCCGGTGGGCGAGGGCGAGTTCCGTTTCGGCGTGCGCCCCAGCCATATTTCCCTGGTGCCGAGCAACGACGATGACCTTGAACTGGCGGTGACCGTCGAGGTGGCCGAGATCAGCGGCTCGGAGACATTCCTGCACGTGCGCAACGAACATTTCCTGCTGGTGCTGCATTTGCCGGGGGTGCATGAATACGACGTGGACGCGCCGATCCGCATCTACATTCCGACCCACAAACTGTTTGTCTTCGACGCCGAGGGCAAGCTGGTCCAAGCCCCGGGTCAGCGTATTGCGAGGGTTGCCTGATGGCCGAAATTCGTTTGCAGAACCTCGCCCACAGCTACACCAGCACCCCGGCGAGCCCCGAGGACTACGCGATCCGCGAGATGAACCACATCTGGGAGCAGGGCGGTGCCTATGCGCTGCTCGGGCCTTCGGGCTGCGGCAAGTCCACCTTGCTCAACATCATTTCCGGCTTGCTCAGCCCTTCCGAAGGGCAAGTGATGTTCGACAGCAAAGTCGTCAACGAACTGTCCCCGGAGCGGCGCAACATCGCCCAGGTGTTCCAGTTCCCGGTGGTCTACGACACCATGACGGTGTTCGACAACCTGGCATTCCCGCTGCGCAACCAGGGCATGGCCGAGGCGCGGATCCACACCAAGGTGCAGGAAATCGCCGAGGTCCTGGACCTGCAGAATCTACTGGATAAAAAGGCCCGCAACCTCACCGCCGACGAGAAACAGAAAGTCTCCATGGGCCGTGGGTTGGTGCGCGACGATGTGTCGGCAATTCTGTTCGACGAGCCGCTGACGGTGATCGACCCGCACCTGAAATGGAAACTTCGGCGCAAGCTCAAGCAGATCCACGAGCAGTTCAACATCACTATGGTCTACGTCACCCACGATCAGTTGGAGGCCTCGACGTTCGCCGACAAGATCGCCGTGATGTACGGCGGGCAGATCGTGCAGTTCGGCACACCCCGGGACTTGTTCGAGCGCCCGAGCCACACCTTCGTCGGCTACTTCATCGGCAGCCCGGGAATGAACCTGATAGATGTCACGGCGCAGCCCGGTGGCGTTGGCTTCGGGTCGACCCATTTGCCCCTGTCGCAAACCTTGCAACGGAGTGTCGCCGAAGCCGAGGGCAAAAGCCTGAAGGTGGGCATCCGTCCGGAGTTCGTCCACGTCTGGGATGGCCCTTACGACGACGCGATGCGCGCTGACGTGGTCCACGTCGAAGACCTGGGCACCTACAAGATCCTGACCCTCAACCTCGATGGCGCTCCGCTGAAAGTGCGCCTGGCCGAAGACAAGCCGGTGCCGGAAGGCACGGCGTACATCAGTTTTCCGGGCCAATGGCTGATGGTCTATGCCGATGAATATTTGCTTGAACCGGTGGGCGAGGTGCAGCCATGAACAAGGTGCAGAACAACAAGGCCTGGTGGCTGGTGTTGCCGGTGTTCCTGCTGGTGGCCTTCAGTGCCGTGATCCCGATGATGACCGTGGTCAACTATTCGGTGCAGGACATCTTCGACCAGTCCAGCCGATATTTCGTCGGCGCCGACTGGTACAAGCAGGTGCTGCTCGATCCACGGCTGCACGATTCGCTGTTGCGCCAGTTCATCTACTCGGCGTGCGTGCTGCTGATTGAAATTCCCCTGGGTATCGCCATTGCCCTGACCATGCCGACCAAAGGCAAGTGGTCGTCCCTGGTGCTGATCATCCTGGCGATTCCGCTGCTGATTCCGTGGAACGTGGTCGGCACCATCTGGCAGATTTTCGGCCGCGCCGACATCGGCTTGCTGGGCTCCACGCTCAATGGGCTGGGCATTAACTATAACTACGCGGCCAACACCATGGATGCCTGGGTCACCGTGTTGGTGATGGACGTCTGGCACTGGACGTCGCTGGTGGCGCTGCTGTGCTATTCGGGGCTACGGGCAATTCCCGACGTCTATTATCAGGCGGCACGGATCGACCGGGCGTCCAACTGGGCGGTGTTCCGGCACATCCAGCTGCCGAAGATGAAAAGCGTGCTGCTGATCGCCGTGATGCTGCGCTTCATGGACAGCTTCATGATCTACACCGAGCCGTTCGTCCTCACCGGCGGCGGGCCGGGCAACGCTACCACGTTCCTCAGCCAGACCCTGACGCAGATGGCCATCGGTCAATTCGACCTGGGCCCGGCGGCGGCGTTTTCCCTGGTGTACTTCCTGATCATTCTGTTGGTGTCCTGGCTGTTCTATACCGCCATGACGCACGCCGACGCCAACCGTTGAGGCCCGCAAAATGAGCAAGAGAAAGCTGATTCCACTGCTGATCTACATCCTGTTCCTGCTGGTGCCCATCTACTGGCTGCTGAACATGTCGTTCAAGAGCAACACCGAGATCCTCGGCGGCCTGTCCCTGTGGCCGCAGGATTTCACCTTCCAGAACTACAAGGTGATCTTCACCGATCCGAGCTGGTACACCGGTTACCTCAACTCGCTGTACTACGTGAGCCTGAACACGGTGATTTCCCTGGGCGTTGCGTTGCCGGCGGCCTATGCGTTTTCCCGCTATCGGTTCCTGGGGGACAAGCATCTGTTCTTCTGGCTGCTGACCAACCGCATGGCGCCACCGGCGGTGTTCCTGTTGCCGTTCTTCCAGCTGTATTCGTCCATCGGCCTGTTCGACACCCACATCGCCGTGGCCCTGGCTCACTGCTTGTTCAACGTGCCGCTGGCGGTGTGGATCCTCGAAGGGTTCATGTCCGGGGTGCCAAAAGAAATTGACGAGACTGCCTACATTGACGGCTACAGTTTCCCCAAGTTCTTCGTCAAGATCTTCATCCCGTTGATCGGCTCCGGCATCGGTGTCACGGCGTTTTTCTGCTTCATGTTTTCCTGGGTCGAACTGTTGCTCGCGCGCACGCTCACCTCGGTCAATGCCAAGCCGATCGCGGCGGTCATGACGCGCACGGTGTCGGCGTCGGGTATCGACTGGGGCGTGCTGGCGGCGGCGGGGGTGTTGACCATCCTGCCGGGCATGCTGGTGATCTGGTTCGTTCGCAACCACGTGGCCAAGGGCTTTGCCCTGGGCCGGGTCTGAGGAGTCGATGATGGAATGGATGAACTGGACCGTCCCGACGGCGGCGTTTTTTGGTGTCATCGCCTTGTTGTTGATGGGCATGACCACATGGGAACTGCGTTCGCCGAGTATCCCTCGGCGTGGTTTCCTGCCGATTGCCACCACCCGTGGCGATCGGTTGTTTATCGGTCTTCTCGGTAGCGCCTACCTGCATCTGCTGGTGATCGGCGCCACCGACTGGAGCATCTGGATAGCGTTCGCGTTGTCTTTGGTGTGGCTGTTGGCAGTGATGCGGTGGGGCTAGTCGCTCGACGATCAGGCTCTTAAACCCAAACAGGAGGTCTCTATGTTCGATAAAAACAATAAGCTGCGACATAGCGTTTCATTGGCAGCCGCGCTGGCACTCAGCGGGCTGAGCGCTACGGCCTGGGCCGACGCCTATGAAGACGCCGCTAAAAAATGGATCGGCAGTGAATTCAAGCCGTCGACGCTGACAGCCGAGCAGCAGCTCGAAGAGTTGAAGTGGTTCATCAAGGCGGCCGAGCCGTTTCGCGGGATGAAAATCAACGTGGTGTCGGAAACCATCGCCACCCACGAGTATGAATCCAAGGTGCTGGCCAAGGCCTTCAACGAAATCACCGGGATCCAGCTGACCCACGACCTGCTGCAGGAAGGCGACGTGGTGGAGAAGCTGCAGACCCAGATGCAGTCGGACAAGAATATCTATGACGGCTGGGTCAACGACTCGGACCTGATCGGTACGCACTTTCGCTACGGCAAGACCGAGTCGATCACCGACCTGATGGCCAACGAAGGCAAGAATTTCACTTCGCCAACCTTGGACCTGAAGGACTTCATCGGCATTTCCTTCACCACCGCGCCGGACGGCAAGGTCTATCAACTGCCGGACCAGCAGTTCGCCAACCTGTACTGGTTCCGCGCCGACTGGTTCGAGCGTGCGGACCTGAAGGCCAAGTTCAAGGAAAAGTACGGCTACGAGCTGGGTGTGCCAGTGAACTGGTCGGCTTATGAAGACATCGCCAAGTTCTTCTCCGAGGACGTCAAGGAGATCGACGGCAAGCGCGTCTACGGCCACATGGACTACGGCAAGAAAGACCCGTCCTTGGGCTGGCGCTTCACCGATGCCTGGTTCTCCATGGCCGGCGGCGGCGACAAGGGCCTGCCCAACGGTTTGCCAGTGGACGAGTGGGGTATCCGCGTCGAGGACTGCCATCCAGTGGGCTCCAGCGTGACCCGTGGCGGGGACACCAACGGCCCCGCGGCCGTGTTCGCCACCACCAAGTACGTGGACTGGATGAAGAAGTACGCGCCACCGGAAGCGGCGGGCATGACCTTCTCCGAATCCGGCCCGGTGCCGTCCCAGGGCAACATCGCCCAGCAGATTTTCTGGTACACCGCTTTCACCGCCGACATGACCAAGCCGGGTCTGCCGGTGGTGAACGCCGACGGCACGCCGAAATGGCGCATGGCGCCTTCGCCACGCGGTCCGTATTGGGAAGAGGGCATGAAGCTGGGCTATCAGGACGTGGGTTCCTGGACGTTCATGAAGTCCACGCCTGAGAAACAGCGCCTCGCGGCCTGGCTCTACGCACAGTTCGTAACCTCCAAGACCGTGTCGCTGAAAAAGACGATCGTTGGCCTGACGCCGATTCGCGAATCGGACATCAACTCCCAAGCGATGACCGACCTGGCGCCGAAGCTCGGTGGCCTGGTGGAGTTCTACCGCAGCCCGGCCCGCGTGCAATGGTCGCCGACCGGGACCAACGTGCCGGACTACCCACGCCTGGCGCAGTTGTGGTGGAGCCACATCGCCGAAGCGGCCAGCGGCGAGAAAACTCCGCAACAAGCCCTCGATGGCTTGGCCAAGGACCAGGACGCCATCATGACGCGTCTGGAACGCTCCAAGGCTCAAGCCACCTGCGCACCTAAGATGAACCCTGAGCGCGACGCGCAATACTGGTTCGATCAGCCGGGCGCACCGAAGCCGAAACTGGCGAACGAGAAGCCTAAAGGTGAAACCGTGAGCTACACCGAGCTGCTGAAATCGTGGGAAGCGGCGCGTAAATAACGTTGCACGGCAATGAAAAAACGGCACCGAAAGGTGCCGTTTTTTTTCGCGAGTTTGAACTCAAAACCAATCCCCCGTGGGATTTGCGCATCAACCCGCCTTGGCGGCGCTTGCTTGAGCGTGTTTGGCCACCGGTGTTGGCTGGGGTTTCATCAACGCATCCAGCGCTTGGCGATACGTGCGGCCCGCCAGGCTCATGCTGTTGTTGTGCGTGGCTCCTGGCACCAACAGCAAACGCTTGGGTTCACGGGCGGCGTTGAACAACTGCTCGCTGAAACGCGGCGGTACGTAGCGGTCGGCGGCACCGTGGACAATCAGCAGCGGCATGTTGATCTGGCCGATCTTGTCGATGGAATCGAACTTCTGCGACAGCAACCAGCGCACCGGCAAGGATGTGTCCGCCATCGCAGTGGCGACATCACCCAACGACGTAAACGTGGATTCGATCACCAGGCCCCTGGCCGGTACGGCGCTGCCACTGCTCGCGGCTTTCTGAGCCAGATCCGCAGCGAGATCAACCGCGACGGCACCGCCCAGTGAATGACCGTAGATCAGCCGCAAGGCCGGGTCCGGTTGCAGCGTTTCGAGGCGCTCCCAGGCGATTCGCGCGTCCTCGTAGACACTGGATTCCGATGGCAGGTCGCCCTGGCTTTTGCCGAAGCCACGGTAATCGATCGCCAGCACCGAATAGCCCAAGGCCCTCAGCTGCTGGATGCGAAACAACTGGCCCGTCAGGTTCCAGCGCACGCCGTGCAGGTACAGGATGGCCGGCGCGTCCTTGCGTTCGGCCGGCCACCACCAGCCGTGAATGTTTTCCCCGGCCCTGAGCTGCTTGGGCTTGAGATCGAATTCCTGCACACCGCTGGGAAGGCCACCGAACCAGCTCGCCGTCCCCGGCTCGATGCGAAACACCAGCTCGCGCTCCTTGTGTTGCAACACTGCACAGCCCACCGGCAAACCGGCCACTATCGCGACCATGAACGACCAGGCCAGCCAGCGCTGTTTGAGACGAGAGAATAAAGAAGGCATCGATGCGATTCGCTACGGGTAACAGAAGTTGCCTTTTAGCAGATTCGCGCAGGGGCGCGCAGGAGTTTCGGACAACTTGCCACTGGGTGCCTCGCTCTGCCTTGGGAGGGCGAGTGCAAGCCGATCGAACTCTCGCCGTTTCGTCCCACTCGAAACTCAATATCCATCCTTACCGAGGACGACGCCATGACGAACGAACATTCCAAAGGACAAACCCAAGCCGACAATCATGCACCCGCCAAGGATGCCACCGGCGCCCCGGTGCCAGTGGTGGAGCGCGACGTTCACCACCCCGATCCGGCGACCGACAAGGTGGATAAGACCATCACGCCCAAGTCGATCAAAAGCCACGAGCAGGATGCCGAAAAACTGCAGGACGAGGTGGCCCAAGTGGAGAAAAAGCTCGACCGCTAGGCGAGCCTGTCATTCGTCCGGAGGGCCCTTTGCGCAACTGGAAATTACTCCACCCGTGTGCCTTACTGCCTGTTCCTTAGGGGAGGGCGACGGGATGCGACGTAGAAGCGCACAGTATTGGCTTTGGGTGAACAGTCGGCTGCCGGGCCGCAACCATGAAGAAATCCTCGACGACGGCACCCATGTCGAGGTCCAGGCGAGGATCAATCACCAGTCCGTCACGCAGGTCTTCGTCTGTGTCTATCGTCCGAACGGCGCCGTTTGGGTCGAGCAATTCCATGACCGGAGCATGCGCGAGCCGCTGTGCCAGGCGTTGGAGTGGGGCTTGGGCCGGGCGCGGGAAATCGTCGCCGGTACGGCAGGTTTCAAGGCACCGCACAAGATCCAGACGACCCTGGGCCCCTTGATCAAGGACGAATGCGCCTTGGCCCTGCGGCGCATGGACATGAGCGATGAAGAACGACTCCGGCTCAAGGCTCGGGATGCATGGGCTGAATACGTCAACGCCAAGCAAGCGATGCTCGCATTGATGCGTTCGGCCCGGGTCGATGCCGACGTATGGGAGGAGCAAAAACGTCGACTGCGCGAAGCCATCGATCGCCGCGCCTCGCTGGCGCGGGCAAGCCTGCACCACTGACACACGCCCCTCCGTGGCGAGGGAGCAAACTCCCTCGCCACGTGCCCCTTCAGTGCACATCCCCAAATTCAACCAGCGCCAACCTGCGGCCATTCCCGCCATACCCGACCTTTGGCACCCCCGCCAGGCGCCGCTGAAGCACTTGGGTCAATGAATTGCCAGGCGCCAGGCTGGCATCGCCAAAATCCCCGTCCAGTTCCAGTGGATGGACAATCACTTCCAGCGAGCCATGGACCGGCGGTGCGGCGTGGTGCAGGTCCGCCGGGGTGCAGACGTAATCGGCGGTTGCGCCGCAGAGCTGGCGCAGACGATGGTTGAGCAGCGTCTTGAAGATGCGCTTGGGCACGCTCAGGTTGGGGCCGAGGTTGCGTGCCAGGCGCATAGGCACGCCTTGTCGCGCTGCGAAGCGTGCCACCAGTTCTCCGACGGGCCAGATGTTATGCACGTGTTGATGCGAGTCCAGGTGGCTGGGGCGCAGGCCGCGGTCCAGGCAATGCTGCCATTGCGCCTGAAGTTCTGCTTGCACCGCTGCCAGATCGGCCGCTCCCAAGTGCAGGCAGTAGCGTGACAGGTTGAGGTCGAATTCGCCGTTGGCATTGCAAAACCTCCGTCGCGCCCTGATTGCCTGGCTTAGTGGCGGTCCGTAGCTGAGATTGAAATGCAACCCGATGCGTCCTTCAAGCAACGGGTGCCGGGACAGTTCACAGGCCTGGTCGAAGGCCGGCATGTTGGCCATGGCGGTGGCGGAGCTGATGACGCCTGCTTCGAACGCCCGCAGGATCAGTTCGTTTTCACTGAGGCTGAGTCCGAAATCGTCAGCGTTGATGATCACTTGGCGAGGCATGTGTGTTTTCCTGGCGCTTGGAAGAGGACGAGGCCGTCGTCGCGGTCGGTCTGGCCCGGCGCTTGCCTAGCCAAGGCTTCAGGCTTTTCCATAGCCGCAAGGCGAATCCCATGAGCAGGCCATCGGGCTGCCAGGAATAAAAACTCCAACGCCAATGTTCCAGTTGTCCGGTCATACGTTCGTGCAGTTGATGGCTCGAATTTTCCAGGCTGACCCGTGAAGCGTCGATCCACCGCCAGTTGTCGTCCAGCCCCCAGCGAATCCATTCCTCGAGTAATACGCGGCCGCTGCCCAGGTCGGCGTGCTGCGGCAGGAACGCCAGGTTGTAGTCATATAGTCGCCCTTGATCCAACAGGCCCAGGCGATAGCTGATGCATTCGCCGTTCAGCTCCAGCGTCACCACCCGCACCAGGCCTTGGGCGGCGAGGGCGGTGAAGGCATGGTTCATCCATTGCCGACGCCTGGGGTCGGCGAAGATGCCGACGCCTTCCTCGCCTTTCCAGCTGGCGGCCTCCACCTCGGCAAGGGTCCGCAGCAGCGGCCCCATGCCGATGGCGTCCGGCGTGATGCGGCGAATCTGTGCACCACACGCGGCGATTCGCTTGCGCGCCCGGCGCAACTTGTAGCGTGGGTCGCCGGAAATTTCCTGGTGATCGCTGGCACTGATCAAGTGCACCGGAACCCGGCAACTGAGCCGCCGCTCCCCGGTGGAGCTCATCGCCATCCATGCACTGAGCACGCTTTGCTCGCCCACCGGCTCGACCACTTCGTTCAATTGCAGCAGCGCATGCGGTAAATACTGGCGGATCTGCGTCAGCGCCTGGCCCATGCCGTCGGCGTCCAGGCGCGCCAGTAAGGCGATACGGTCGGCCAAGGGGTAACCCAGGTGATGCAAGACCCGGAACCGCAGGCCGCCGACACGCTCCTGTCCGCTGATCAATGGCAGGCACAGCAGCAGGTCCTGGTCCTGCCAGCCCAGCAGAACATGCAACTGCTGGTCGGGCAACAGCGCGAACTCCGATGCTTGCAGCCAGGCCAAGGTGTTGAACGGCGTTGCGTCGGTCACCTGTGCGCGCAGCTGTTCAAAAGCCGTTACAGGGAAATCCGCCGCGCTCAGAGAGCCATACCATTGGAACCGGATCGCCATGAGCATCAAGCCGTCGCAGTCGATGCAACCGGCCGAGCCGGTTTACGGAAGGCGTCCAGTACCGAGCCGGTGTAGAACGTATCGCGGAAAAACCGAAAGCGTCCAAACAGGCAGTACACATGGGTGATCTGCCCACGCTCCACGAACTCCATGCGTATATGCATCTTGATCGCCGGGGTGTTTTCCAGGTCGCAGACATCGACCATCTTGTTGCACCCCTGGTCAGCCATGACTTTCCAAACGTCCGCCTGGACATCCGCCGACAGCTGCGAACCCCAGTAGGCACGGGTCATCTCTCCACCGAACTGAAAGTATTCACCGGGCTTGACCGGAAACCAGCAGCGATAGAAGTGGCGATCGAAATAGTCTCGCGTGCTCGCCCAGGCAAACCCCACGGTATTGCCCTTGTCATCCAGGTACATGAACCCTGTATAGCCTTCGGCTGCCAACTCGCGCATGGTTTCGACACGGTCGCCGAAATGCGTGGCGAAGGCATCGGCATTGCTGACGGTGATGAACTCGCGGCGCACCGGTGGGTAGGGCCGCAGGTTATGCGGTTTGAGCGGGATCCTTACATCGTGTTCGAGCCATACCAGTCGCGAATGGAAGAACACGAAGCGGCGTACCAGCAGTTTGATAACCGAGCGCAAGCCTTTTTTCCGAATGCGATCGCGCAATTTTTGCAGAGCTTTCATGGTGCCTCCTGACGGGTGGCGGGTTGAGGAAAAACAGAGGCCGTCCAACTCAGAGCGAACACGGTTTCACCTGGCAAAAGGAAACCGAGTTGGCCGGCTTTGCATTCGAATGGAACGTTGCGGCTGATGTTGTCCGGGCCGAAATAAACCAGGGCAGCGCCGGGCTGCGGACAGGTCATGCCGTCGAGGCTGACTTGATGGGCCCGGACGCTTTTGTTCACGCCAAGCAGGCTGCGCTCCAGGCCGTTGGCCATGGCCAGTGCATCGACCTCAAACGCATCGTTGTCCATGCGCAGCACCTGGCCGAGCCAATGCTGTTGGATGAATTGCTGGACCAACCCCACCGGCTTGAGCTCGAAGCGTTGGTTGTCCAGTATCCGCACCATGCCCTTGGGGTACTCCGGTTCGTCGGCGGACATGAACCAGTTGAGCATGTCCAGCCAGCCGTCGGCCGAGGCGTTGATGGCCACCGACGTCCACCACAGGGCGGCGTAATGGGTTTCCTGGTCGTAAGGGCTGAGGCTTGATCCGCTGGACATATTCGTCTGGTCCAGCAGCAAGGCTTTGCGCGGCCGGCCCTGGTTGTCCAATCCCACCAGGTTGGCGGCCCGACGAACACTGTTGCGATAGACGCGGGTCGCCAGCAGGTCGCGGATCATCCATTCATGCCAGGCCAGGGCGTCGATCTGGGCGCTCGATGTTTCCAGCAGCCGTCGTGCCCAGTCGATGCCACGTTTGTCTGCGGCGTTCTCGGCCAATGGACCGTTGGTGAACCGCGAACTGGCCGGTATGGCGATGCGGACGCCGGCGCGGCTGTTGGCAGGGTTGGCGCGGACCTGGGCGGACAGGCTTTGGAACACCTGCTGGAAACTGTCGAAGTCGGGATAGTTGAGGTTCGGCTCATCGGCAAAGCTGAGATAGTGGATGCCTTTGCCGCCCAGGGCGCGGGTCGATTCGAGCCAGGCTTGCAGGCCGTTGCCGCTGGTCCGGTCGGCTTGCAGATCGGCCCTGCGCTGGCTGCCAGCGAGCAGAGTGATGTCTTGGGTGATGCCAAAGCGATCCTGGTACAGACGTCGAAACGCGTCCTCATGATCGGCCTTGGCCGCCGTGACATCGACGAGGCTGTAATAGCTGGCCGCCCGGGGGTTCAGCGCATCGAGCACGGCGTAGCTGGAGGGCGGAGGCAGTACGTAGGGCAGGGACATCCCCAGCTTTGGAGTCGTGCCGAGTACATCGGCGTGAAGCGTCAGGTGGGTTCGCCCCGGATCCTGGCGCAGCGGCTGCAGTTGCGCCGGGTCCTGGGCGAACAGGTTGGCGGTGCCGTCCAGCCAGAACGCTGCCTTGCCGTTGCCTTGCAGATGCAGGCGCCAGACCTGGTCCGCGTCCGCCACCGGCAGGGCCACTGTGTCGAATTGCCAATAGGCCCGGTAGGGCTTGAGGTTCAGTTGCACCTGCTTGCCATCGGCAACGCGCCGGGCTTGCAGCGCACGCACGCCGCCGTGGAATTTGCCGGCCAGCACAGCCTGTTCGCCGGCTGCGACTTTGAAATAAAGCTCATCACCATCGTGTGTTTCCGAGCTGAAGTGCACTTTGGCCGGGGCGAACAGCGCGCGGGTGCGGGCATCGTGTTCGACCGTATAGCGCCGGAAACTGTAGCCGGGGATCTCCAACCGATAGCTGGCCGCCCCGGGCAACAGCGGCCATTGCTGCTCGCCGCGCACTTGGGCAGCCTTGACCAGGCGCTCACCCACTAACCGGCCTTGGCCGTTGAGCAGATACAGGTGTTCGGTATTGGCCTCGGCCTGCCAGGCCGGAACCCAGCGGACGGTCACTTGGTCCGGGCGATCGGTTTGCAGATACAGGCTGCCGTCGCGGATGTTGGTCCAGTGCATGGACGCGCCATGGACCGAGGTGGCCAATACCAGAAGACATAGACCCGCGGCCATTTTCCTCTGTGGGAGCCAGCCTTCTCGCGAAGAGGCGGTTAGCTTCATCATCACAGCAAGCTGACCCACCGCCATCGCGAGCAAGCTCGCTCCCACAGGGGAACTCGGCTGGACGCAACCGGCGCCTGTGGGAGCGAGCTTGCTCGCGATGGCGGTCTGGCGGGCGACGATATTCACGCGGATTTCCCCAACAACATCTGGCGCATCGGCAGCAAATCGCTGGGCAGGATGATCAGTGTCTGCCACAGCGCCACACCGCTGAGACGGCAGTACATCGTCAGCAGCGCCAGGGTCACGCCCAGGTAAGCGATCGAGGAAGCGGCGGCAGCGCCGACGATGCCGTAGCGCGGGATCAGGATCAGGTTCAGGGCCAGATTCAGCAGCGCGCCCACG
Source organism: Pseudomonas sp. E102 (assembly GCF_052660185.1). NCBI lineage: Bacteria > Pseudomonadati > Pseudomonadota > Gammaproteobacteria > Pseudomonadales > Pseudomonadaceae > Pseudomonas > Pseudomonas sp. E102. The sequence goes on along the minus strand of NZ_CP084025.1, from coordinate 2,891,540 downwards.
CCCATCAGCAGTGAAACGGTGCCGGGACGGTTCTTGCCCAGCAGGTCCAGGCGCAAGATGCTGGCGTAGCACAGGCCGAACAATCCCGGCAGCAACGCCAACAGCGCCGGGTACGCCGGTTGATAGGCGGTGCCGAACAGGGTGATGATCAGCCATTCGCCAATCAGCGCCATGCCCAGGCAGGCACCAAGCATCACCGTAGCAGTCAGGCGCAAGGCCAGCGGGGTCAGGCGCTGCATGTCGGTGTCTTGCTGGAGCAGGCGTTTCATCAGCGGCGTGGTGACCGCTTCGGGCACGATCAGCAGCAGTTCGGCCGCGGCGCTGGCCATGGCGTAGTGACCCAGCGCCGTGCTGCCCAGCAATGCGCCAATGAACAAAAAATCCGAGCGCAGCATCACTTGTTGGAACAACAGGTCCGGATGACTACGGGCGCCATAACGCAACAGTTCGTTCTGGCCGGTGCGATCCCAGCGCAGGGTGACCACATGATCGCGCCGCAACCACATCCAGCCGGCCAGCACCACCAGGCTCAGGCCCGCCAGCCAACTGATCAGCGCCGCCTCCAGCGCCGTGTCTTGCCACATCCAGAACAGCGCTACAAACAGCAGCAACGGCGCCAGGGATTCCATCAGTCGCAGCGCATTGAACGCGCCTACGCCGCCGGAAGCATTGTGCAATGTCAGCAGGCCGCTCTTGAGCACCGTCAGGGGGACGGCCAGCAACAGCAGCCAAGCCAGCAATCCCAGCTGCGCGGTGATGTCCAGCTCAGCGCCGAACTCACGCGCCAGCGCCACCACCAACAGTGTCAGCAACCCGGCCAGCAGACACCCGAAAACCAACACCTGGCAAAGCAACAGACCCATGGAGCGCTGCTGCGCCGCCTGGTAACCCACCGCGGAATTGAGGCCTCCACTGGTGGCGGCGCTGATCAGGTCGGGCAGGGTGCTGAGCAGCGCGAACAGTCCGCGTTCGCTGGGCCCCAGGATTCGTGCCAGCAACACATTGCGCAACAGCCGCAGGCCGATCATCGCGAGGCGCGTGCCCATGCTTAGCGCCAAATGCTTGAGATAGTGTGCACGGCTCATGGACGGGCTCCTCGGCGAATGCGCCAGGCGAGCAATTCAGGGTGATGGGCGTTGCGCTGGCTGACGCCGAAACGCGGCAGGTTCAACGGGTCGCCGTCGTGGCGATACAGCCCGGCCTCGGTGCCCAGGGCGAACGGAAAACCGTGGGCCGCCACCTGCTCGCGTACGCGCACATCATTGTCACCGTTGGGGTAGCAATACACCGGCAGCGGCTGGGCGCAGCCATTTTCCAGCGCGGTCCAACTGCGGGTCAGTTCTTCATGCAGGCGCTGATCGTCCAGCCCGGTCAGAATCGCGTGGCTGGCGCCATGGGGGCCGAAACGAATCAGCCCGGAATCTTCGAGCATGCGCACCTGGGGCCAATCCAGCGCCTGGGGTTGCGAGCCTTGCGGGCAGGCTTCGGTGAGATCGCTCAAAGTGCTTGGTTCGAGCGTCTTGAGGCTTTGCAGGTAATGCAGCAGCGCCAGGCTGCGGCGCTCGTCGTCGATGTCGTCGAGCAGCACCGGCAACGGCCGGCCGACGTGCTGCAAGTGCTCGATCAGCGAATGCCGCGCCACTTGCCCGTGGCTGCCCCACAGGGTTTCGCCGATGCTTTCCCACCAGAAATGCTGGCGACTGCCGACGAAATCGGTGGACAGGAAAATACTCGCCGGCACCTGGTACTGACGCAGCAGGGGAAAGGCGTTCATGGCGTTGTCACGCCAGCCATCATCGAACGTCAGGGCCACCCGAGGACGGTCCGGAACGCTTTCCGGGTCGGCCAGCAGCAAGGTCATCAAGGGCACGCATTCAAAATGCCGTTGCAACCAGATCAACAGGTGTTCGAACGCTTCGGGCCCCACGCACAGTTCATTGCGGTGGGGCAGCTCGGCGGCGCGGTCGTTGTTCAATACCCGGTGCAACATCAGGATGACGCCGGCGCCACGCAATGGATGGCGACCCATGGACGTGTTCAGGTACAGCCAGCCGCCGGTGCGCTTGAAAACATGTTTGATCGACATCGGCCACACTCCTTAGCGGTTTTGGTCGGGATTCCATTGGCTGTAGCGCTGGCCTCGCAGGAATTGCCAGAGCCCGATGCTCATGCCGGCCAGTGTTACCAGCACGAACGCGGCCAACCGAAATGGCCGAGGCAAGCGGTGGCCTGCGTCGAGCAAGCCGATCAGCGCTGTGGCATAACCGAGCAGTTGCGCCACCAGCGTCAGGCGATAGAACGGATGGTCATTCCACAGCCAGGCGTTGCTCAGCAGCAACGGCAACAGCAGCACCGGCGCCAGGCGGCGGATCAATTTGTGGCTGATCAGGCCAATGGCGTAGAGCCCATGGCGCAGCGGGTTGAGCAGTTCCCGGCGCTGGGCCAGGCTCTGCAATCCGCCGACAGTGACGCGCTGACGACGACGAAACTGCTTGTCGGCTTCGTCCACGCCCTGGTCGGTCACCCGCGCTTTGGGTGCATAAACAATGGATTTGCCGGCTGCCGGCGCGCAGGTGCTTAGGAAAAAATCATCGTTGACCTGGGCCGGAATCGGCTGGAACAAAGCCCTGCGCAAGGCCAGCAAGGCGCCGTCGGCCGAGACCATGCAGCCGGTGCGGCTTTCCACCCGGCGCAGCCACCCTTCGTAGTGCCGATACAGACTGTCGCCGAGGCTCAGGCCCTTGCCGGGCACGGGGATGACCATGTGCCCGGCACAGGCGCCGACTTCAGGATCGCCCAGCGGCGCCAGCAGGTGGCCGAGGGTGTCGTGGGCCCATTGGTTGTCGGCATCGGTGAACACCAGGATCTCGCCGTAGCTATGGGCCACGCCGGTATTGAGGGCGGCGGCCTTGCCCTGGCGTGGCAGGTCGAGCACGGTGATGCGTGAGTCGCCGATTTTGCGCGCACAGGCCACCGTGTCGTCGGTGGAGCCGTCGCTGGCCAAGATGATTTGCAGCGAGCGTGCCGGATAATCCTGGGCCAACAGCGTGCGCAATTTCGCTTCGATGTGCCGTGCCTCGTTGTGGGCGGCGATGACAATGCTGACGTCCATCGGCAGGGGCTTGCCATAGCGCCGTAGCGGAAACAACGGTGTTAGCAAGGTCAACAGCACGGGGTAGCCGAGGTAGGCGTACACCGGCAGCAACAGGCAAGACCAATAGATGAATTCAGCCACGGGCGGGTCTCCTGACGTTCCATTGAAAAAGATTGAGCAGCAACGCGGCGCCGGTCAGGTGCAGGCGCACCCCGTGCAAGGCCCACAGTTGCAACGCCAGGCGCGGGTCGCGCTGGCTCTGGCGCAGGCTGAGAAACAAGGCCGGCAATGTGCTGATGAACAGTAGCGTCAACCCCAGGCGCACCTGGCCCTGGAGCAGGGCGGTGAGCGCCAGCAGATCCAGGCCCCAGGCGCCAACGGACAAGGCGGGAAAGCGCAGCAAGCGCAGGCTCGGCCCATGGCTGCGCAGCAACTGCCAATGGCTGCCCTGGCGCCACAGCTCCTTGCTCATCCATTCGCGCCAGCTGCCTTCGTAACCCCAATGCAGGGCCAGGCTTTCGTTCACCAGCAACAACTGCGCACCGGCTTGGCGCAAGCGCAGGGAAAAATCCTTGTCTTCACCGGTACGCAGGGTCTCGTCGAAGCCGCCGACCTGTTCGAACCAACGGCGGCGCATCAACAGATTGGCGCTGGGCAGCCACTGCACTCGATGCAGCGGACGGGCGCCCGGACGTTGGCTGCGGCGTTGCCAGGCCTGGGCGAACCAAGGCGCGTGTCGGGGCGTGTCCAGGTCCAGTCCCAACACATCGCCCTGACGGCCCTCCATTTCGACGAGCAGCTTCAGCCAGTCGGCGGGCATTTCCATGTCTGCGTCGATGAATGCCAGCCACTCACCGCTGGCAACCGCCGCGCCACGGTTGCGCAGGGCGCCGATGTGAACGCCGGGCACAATCAGCACCCGGGCGCCCAGTTCGTTGGCGATGCGCGGCCCATGATCGTCCGAGCCGTTGTCGACCACGATCAGTTCGCATTCCAGTTGCGCCTGGCGAGCAGCTTGCTGCGCGGCCAGCAGGGTGCGGCCGATGTGGCGGGCCTCGTTGAACATCGGGATGACGATACTGACGCGGCTCATGGGCGGGCCTCCCGTGGCGCGGATTGTTCGGCGTCGTAGCGCAACACACTGGTCAAGGCGAGCATGATCCACAGCAACTTGTGGTTCGGCGCGCTGAGAAACATCAGGAACAAGGCCAGCGCCAGGAAACTCATCCCCAAATGTGTGAGCAGGTCGGCCTGTGCCCAGTCCCGACGCTGGAGCCAGAGTTGGCGCGCGCGCACCAGGTTGTAGAGGCCAAGACCGATCATGCCGACAAACATCAACCCGCCCGGTACGCCGATCTCGCTGAATATTTCCAGGTAGGTGTTGTGAGCGCGACGGTACAGGTCGCCCAGTTTGCGGTTGGCCGAGAAGGCCTTGGCATAACCGGTCGGCGCGTAGTGCAGGGGAAACGTCCCGGGCCCTGAACCGAGGATGGGGTTCTCGCGGATCATCTGGCTGCCCACCAGGATGTAGGAGGCGCGGCGGCCCAGGGATTCATCCTTGTGAGCGCTGGCGCCGGCGCTGAGGATGCTCAACGATTGGATGCGTGCCACGTAGCCGGCGGGCATCACCGCGATCGCCAGGGGAATCATCAGTGCCAGCCCGAGCATGGCGAAGCCCAGGTGCCGTGGACGAATCCGCGGTAGCTGCGCGCGGTAGTGGTACAAGCCGATCATCAGGCTGAGCAGCAACACCACCAGCCCGGAACGCGATTCAGTCTTGGTCATGCCGCCCAGCAGCAGGATGAAACCGCCGCCCCAGAACAGCCGGTGCAACAGGTTCGGGCTGCGCAGTACCAGCAACAAGGCCAGCGGTATGGTGAACGCGATCAGCAGCGCAAAGGAGTTCGGGTCTTCCAGCAGTCCGGACGCGCGGCCCTGGTCCTGGTATTTGGCCGAGAACATCGCGAGTACGCACGTGGTGGACACGCTCACGGTCATCAAGCGGGCAAACAGGTCCAGGTTCAGCTCGCGTCCGATCAACAAGGTGATCACGAACAGAATCAGCCCTACCGTCAGTTCCCGCAGATGGGTCTGGGACAGGTCCATGTTTTCCGACAGCAGCAGGCTCAGGCCATACAGCGCCATGAAGCCGACCAGCGGCTTCCAGATATTGCTGCGCAGGCGCGTCGCCGGAATCTGGTGCAGGGCCAGTTGCAGTGCCAGGATCAGAATCAGCGCCAGGCCAAAGAACTTGCTGCCCGACAATCCGTTTTCCTTGAACAGCCCTTCGAATGGCACCAGCGCGGCGATGCCCAGCAGGCCCCAGCCGGGCTTGCGGTACAGCACGGCGACGCCGACCAGGCCGAACACCGCGCCGGGCGCCAGGAACGGATAAGGACTGGCCAGCAATGCCAGGCAGACCAGCCCCAGCAAACTGATGATCGAGAGCGGGACGATCATGGTCGAGCCTCCCGTGCCGTGCGGATATAAAGTTGCGACCAGCGTTCGGCCAGCGTGCGCAGGTCGTAGCGGTCGCGTTGGGTGCGCCGGGCGTTGTCGGCGAGGATCCGCGCCAGGGGCGGTTCGCTGAACAGCGTTTCGATCTGGCGGGCCAATTCGTCGCTGTCGGCCGGCGTGGCCAGCAGGCCGTTGTGGCGGTCCTGCAGGATGTCGGGAATGCCGCCGACGCCAAACGCCACCACCGGCACCCCGGCTTGCATGGCTTCGAGCAGGATCATCGGCGTGCCTTCGGTGCGTGAGCTGATCACCAAAGCGTCGAGGCGGCTCCACCAATCATTCATGTCGGTTTGATAACCGGGCAACTCGATGCGCGTCGGCAACCCCGCGTCGGCGATGCGCTTGAGCAGCGGCTGGCGTTCCGGACCGTCGCCGAGCATGACCGCATGCAGCGAACCATGGCGCTGGCAGAGCGGGATCATCGCGTCGAGGAACAGGTCAGGGCCTTTCTCGCTGCTCAAGCGACCCACGTACCCGACCCGCCAGCGCTGCCTGTCGTCACGATGGGGCAGCGGTGTCGTGACGGCCGGCAAACCGTTGGGAATGACGTCGAGCTTGTCCGCCTTGACGCTGGCCTTGCGGTGCAATGCCGCGATGCTTTCGGCGACGCAGACCACGCGCTTGACCGGCGCGGTGCGGCACAGTTGCAGGCTCAACCAGGTGTAGAAACGCTGCTTGGTGCTGCGCGGCGTGAAGCCGTGCTGGGTAATCACCAGGGGCAGGCGCAACAGCGTGGCCGCGGCCCAGCCGAACAGCAAGCCTTTGAAGTTGTGGGTGTTGATCAGCGGCCGGTCCGCGCGACGTTGCCGCAGATGCTGCAACAATTCGCCCAAGCTGGCGCAGTGTCGGCAATCCACCCCGGCCTGGCGAAACCGCGTGATCAAGGTCGGCGGCGCCGCCAGGAACAGCACTTGGTGCTGTCCCGGTGTCGCCAGGCAATGATCGAGCAGCATCCGCTCGGCCCCATAGAAGCCGCCGCTGTCGAGCAGATGAATGATCGACAGGGGGCTGCTGCGGTGGGACGGGCCGAACGGCGCGTTCAATTTTTCACCCAATGGACAAGGCTTGGCAGGCTCCAGTTGCGGTGCGGATTGACCTGTTCGGGCGACTGCTCATTGATCACCAGCAAGACCGGCAGGTCCAGTTGCTGGCTGATTTGCGCAGGATGCTTGAAGCGATGGTCGAAGAACTCACGCACGTAGACCAGAGCGATCGCCAGCAGCAGCCCGCAGAACAAGCCGAACGGGATAATCAGCATCGGCTTGGGAAATACCGCCGCGGTGGGTTCGAACGGGGGGCTCAGGACACGGGCGTTGGACAGGTCATTGTCCAGCGAGCGCGCGGAACTGGCTTCGGCGAACCGTTGGGCATAGGTGGAGAACGCCGCGTGGAGTGCGTTGATCTCGGTGTCCATCTGCCGCAGCTTGCTCTGGGTTTCCTGTAACTGGTGGATGCGTTCCTTGAAGGCCGCGATGCGCTCGACCTTCTGGTTGATCACCGAGCTGACGACGGCCAGGTCGGTGGTGCGTTCCTGGATGCGGTTGTTCACCACTTTGAGGAACTGCTGGCGTGTGCGCATGATCTGTTCGCGGGCCAGCAGCATTGGTTCGCTGCTGGGCTGGAAGATCGCCAGGTCGTTCATGTAGCGGCTGACCTGGCTGGTCAGCTGCTCACCCAGTTGCCTGATTTCCCGGTCCTCGAAAGCGATGTTGTCCACGGTCGTGGTGAAGGTGAACGGGAACGTGTAGTCGTTGAACCGCGAGCTGTTCGCCGCTGCCAGGCTGGTCTTGAGGTAATCGAGCCAGCGTTGGCTTTGCAGCAGGCGATCCTGGTACAGGTTCAGGGCCTGTTCTTCGGTATTGATGGCGTTCAGGCGAAACGTGATTTCTTCCTTGGGATCGGAGGAACCGACGCCTTCGAGCAGGCCGAGCCGGGTGCCTTCCAGACCGTCGAGGCGCGTCTGGTATTGGACTTTTTTCTGCTCGTAGAAGGTCTGGGGCAATTCGATCGATTGCAGGTCCTGGCGGCCGGTGAGGTAGTTTTCCAGCAGCTGCGCGACGAACCGGGTGCCCTGGGCGGGATCGCCGAAGCTGTAGATGATGGAGATGACGTTCGAGCCGGGCAGGGTCTCGATTTTCAGGTTCGCGATGGCCTCGTCGGTGAGGGTATCGAGCATCGTGTCGCGTACCGGATCGACTTCCAGCCCGAGGCCGTCGCGCAGCGGATTGATGACGTATTCACGCAGTGGCTGGGTGATGTAGCGCTTGAGCGGTTCGCTCACCCATTTATTGAGGGCCCCTGGGCTCGGGGTGTATTCACCCTGGTCGCGCAGGGTCTTGATGGTTTCGCGAATCAACGCCGGTGAGCGCAGGATGTTGCTCTCGGTTTCCATGTCCGCCAGGGACGGCGGAATGAAAGTCGCGTTTTCCTGGTTCAACGAGGTAGTGGCGTCGCCTTGGGAGAGTTTTTTCGACTGGACGATCACTTGGGCGGTGATGTCGAAACTCTGCTTGAGCATCAACGGCAACACCAGAGCGATCACGGCGAAAACCAGGAAGACGCGCTTCACCCACTGCTTGTTGGCGAAGAAGATCCTGAAAAACTCGTGCAGATAATTTTCCTTGGGGTTCATGTCGGTCACCTGAGTCTCAGTTGTCGCTGCCTTTGTTGTCGACGCGGTAGCCGAAGCTCAACCCCGTGCCCTGGAACAGCACCACATCGGCCAATTGCCTGGCCAGTTCACCGGCACTTGCAAGCTTGGTCTTGGGCACGAACAGCATGTCTTCCGGTTGCAGATAGGCGATCTGCGACGCGTCGCCGCTCAAGGCTTTCTCCACGTCGTAGTGGCGGGCTTCGACCTGATTGCCGTTGCGGCGCATGATCACCACGGAGTCGAGCCGGGCCTTGACGTTCGTGCCCCTGGCCAGTGTCAGGGCCTCGAGTACCGAGATTGGCCGGCGGATCGGGTAGGAGCCGGGCTGGGCCACTTCGCCGAGGACATAGATTTCGTTGCCGGCGGTGGACTTGAGCAGCACGTCCACCGTCATGTGGCCGGGCAGTTGGGCGTAGCGCTCGTTGAGGAAAGTCTCCAGCTGGCTGACGGTCATGCCTTGCAAAGGCACGGCGCCAATTTCCGGGAAGCTGGCGTAGCCATCCCTGCCCACGGTGATTTCCCGGCTCATGCCCGTGCCAGGGTGAGTCAGGGTGTTGCGCAGCTTCGTCTCGCCGGAGAGCGGGCTCGTCACCAGTACGGTCAATTGGTTGCGATTGGGCTGGAACAACATCTTCTGGTCATAGGCGCGCTGCACCGCCAGGCGCGCCTCGTCGGTGGTCAGGCCGCCGACTTTCACCGAGGTGTTGGCGCCCGGCAGTTCGATACTGCCGTCGGGCATCACCTGTTGCGTGCCGTTGAGCTGGCTGGCGGCGGTGAAGTTCAGGGCAACCTGGTCGCCAGGCTGCACGCGATAAGCCTGGGAAGAGGTGGTGCCGATGTGGAATATCACGTCCAGCACATCCTGGGGCCGCAAGGTCTGCTCGACCTTGGGCATGTCGGTGGCCTGGGCATTGGCCGGCGCCGCGGTGAGGATCTGCACCGGCATCGAGCGGGTATCGGTGTTGCTGGAGCAACCGGCAAGCGGCAGCAACAGCAGGACAAGCATTCTAGCGTTCATCTCGTCATCCTTTTGCAGGCTTACAGGTTGTTGTAGAGCCATTTGGGCATGTAGTACTTGCGGCGGTTGAACACGCTGCCGACCACTTTCGCGCCGGCCTGGGCCAACCTTTGTCGGGTGGCCTGGGCCACTTCCCAGCGGGTGTCTTCGCCGCGCACCACCAGCACCACGCCGTCCACCTGGGTGCTGATCACCAGCGTGTCGGTGGCCGAATACACCGCGTCGGCGTCGATCACCACGAAGCGGTACTGCGCCGCCAGTTGCCGGAACAGCGGGCGCAATCGCTCGGGGCTCAGGCGTTCGGCGTTGTGGCCGAGGCGGCCGTGGGGCAGTACGTCGAAGGGCAGGCTCGACACCTGTACTACGCAGTCCTGCAACAACGGTGGGGACAGGCTGTTGAACAACAGGTCGCTGAAGCCGCGCTCTTTCTGCAGCGAGAGCTGCTGGCTGAGGTTGCGCGGCGACTGGCTGGCGTCCACCAGCAACACCCGGCCATTGCTCATCTGCGCCAGCTGAGCGGACAGCGCCATGGCGCTGGTGCTCGTGCCGGTGCCGGTGTTGGCCGCTGTCATGAGAAGGATCCGCAGATCCGGGTCGAGCACGGTCGAGGTCAGGTTGGTCTCGCTCGGGCTGGCTATGGTCAGGATATTCGTCGAACCGTCCATTTAACTCGCTCCGTGGCCGCTGAACACTTTGAAGGGGGTAATCATCAGGATCTTCAGATCCAACAGCAGGCTCTGCTCGGCGATGTAGCTGAGGTCCAGTTCCACGCGCTGGTCGAAGTCGATATTGCTGCGCCCGGAGATCTGCCACAGGCCGGTCAGGCCGGGGTAGATGCTCAGGCGCACCAAATGGTTGTCCTTGTAGCGATAGGCGTTGAACGAGGTGGGCCGCGGGCCTACCAGGCGCATGTCGCCGGTCACTACATTGATCAGGTTCGGCAGTTCATCGAGGCTGCTGCGTCGCAGGAACCTGCCGATCGGGGTAATGCGCGGGTCGTTGTCGATCTTGAAGTCGATGGCGTCGGCGCCGTGCTTGTTGAGGTGGCGCAGCGACTCTTTCAGGGCCTCGGCATCGACGACCATGGTGCGAAACTTGTACATGCCGAACACGCGCCCGCGATAACCGGTGCGTTTCTGCACGAAAAAAACCGGGCCAGGGCTGGAAAACTTGATCAGCAATGCCAGACCCAGCAGCAGCGGGGTGAGCAGTACCAGGATCGCCAGCGCGCCGAGGCAAGCCACGACCCGATTGGTCCGCGAAACCGTCCAGGGCCGACCACCGTCCCGACCGGTGAGCCAGCCACGGCCCTGGCGGTGGATGGCGGCATCCAGGCGTCGGCGATGCTCGGGGTCGACACGTTTGTCGCGTCCGGAGGTGCTGATCGGAATGTCTTGTTCATGTCGGGTCATAGACTCCTCCGCTGAGGTACGGCCGCAAGCGGCGTGTGAACGATGGGTTGCGCGTAGTAATCGAGGAACCAGTCGACGAAGCGACCCAGGCCGTCATCCAGTGCAATGCACGGTTGGAAACCGGTGGCCCGGGCCAGGTCGCTGGCATCGGCGCAGGTGTTGAGCACGTCCCCCGGTTGCAGGGGCAGCAGCTCGATCCGGGCGGTGCGGCCCAGATGTTTTTCCAGCAGCGCCACGTAGGTTCGCAACGCCACCGGGTGCTGTCCGCCAATGTTGTAGATGCGCCATGGCGCCAGGCTGGTGGCCGGGTCCGGTTGCTCGCGATCCCAGTGGGGCGTTGGCTGCGGCGCACGTTCGATCAACCGGGCGATGCTCTCGACGATGTCGTCGATGTAGGTGAAGTCGCGTTCGTGCTCACCATGGTTGAACAGCCGCAACACTTGGTTTTGCGCGATGGCCGTGGCGAACTGGATCGGCGACATGTCTGGCCGGCCCCACGGGCCGTACACGGTAAAAAAGCGCAGGCCGGTGCACGGGATCCCGAACAGATGGCTGTAGCTGTGGGCCATCGATTCGTTGGCCTTCTTTGTTGCCGCATACAACGACAACGGATGATCGACGCCGTCCCGTACCGTATAGGGCGTGCGCTGGTTGGCGCCGTACACCGAACTGGAAGAGGCGTAGATCAGGTGCTTGACCGGATGACGGCGGCAACTTTCGAGAATGTTCAGAAACCCGGCGAGGTTGCTGTCGACATAGGCGCGGGGATTGTCCAGCGAATAGCGCACGCCGGCCTGGGCGGCGAGGTGGATCACCACCTCCGGGCGATGGCTCTGGAACAGTCCGTCGATCGCCGAGGCGTCGGTCAGGTCGATACGCGCCAAGGGAAATGCGCCGACCTGGTCACGCACCCACGCCACGCGGTCGTGCTTGAGCTGCGGGTCGTAGTAATCGTTGAAGTTGTCCAGCCCGTACACGTGATGGCCATCGCGCATCAACCGCAAGACGCAGTGGGCTCCGATGAATCCGGCGGCGCCGGTCACCAGGACGTTCACGCTTGTGGCCCCGGGGCGCTGGGCACGGTGTGGCGCAAGCCGATGCCACGGTACAGCAGCCCGGCGGCAGCCAGGTGCTCGGGGTTGTAGAGGTTGCGGCCATCGATGATGACCCGGGCGCGCAGCTTGCTCGCCAGCAGGTCGAAATCCACCACGCGAAAATTCTTCCACTCAGTGCAAATCACCAGGGCATCGGTGTCCTCAAGCGTGTCATCGCGGGTGGCGCACAGGTTCAGGTCTTTGCGATAACCGTACAGGCGCCGGCATTCGGACATGGCTTCCGGGTCGTAGGCCTGCACGCGCGCGCCTTCGCGCCAGAGGGCTTCCATCAGGTAGCGGCTCGGGGCTTCGCGCATGTCGTCGGTGTTGGGCTTGAAGGCCAGGCCCCAGATGGCAATCGACTTGCCGGCCAAGCCGTCCGGAAATTGCTGCGCCAGCTTCTCGAAAAGGATGTGCCGCTGGCTGTCGTTCACATCGGTGACGCTGCGCAGCAGGCGCAGCGGCATGCCGCTCTGTTCGGCCGTGTGCAGCAGGGCGCGCAGATCCTTGGGGAAGCACGAGCCGCCGAAGCCGCAGCCCGGATAGATGAAGTGATAGCCGATGCGTGGGTCCGAGCCGATGCCTTTGCGCACGGCTTCGATGTCGGCGCCCAGGCGTTCGGTGAGGTTGGCCAGTTCGTTCATGAAACTGATGCGGGTGGCGAGCATGGCGTTGGCGGCGTACTTGGTCAGCTCCGCGCTGCGGTTGTCCATGAACATCAGTTTTTCGTGGTTGCGGCAGAACGGCGCGTAGAGCTCGCCCATCTGATCCCGCGCCAGTTGATCGCTGGCGCCGATGATGATGCGGTCCGGGCGCATGCAATCGGCGAGAGCGCTGCCTTCCTTGAGGAACTCCGGGTTGGATACCACACGCACATTCAGCTGTTTAAGGCCCCGACGAGCCAGCGCCTGGCGGGCGCACTCGGCGACTTTATCGGCTGTTCCGACCGGTACGGTCGACTTGATGATCAGGGTGCGGTCACTGTCCATGAAGTCGGCGATCTGGCGGGTCACCGCCAGCACATGGCTCAGGTCCGCCGAGCCGTCTTCGTCGGCTGGCGTGCCGACGGCAATAAAAATCAACTCGCCATGGTTGACCGCATCGCTGGCCTGGCAACTGAACAAAAGCCGGCCGGCCTTGATGTTGTCTTCCAGCAATACGGACAGCCCAGGCTCACTGATGGGCGGTACGGCTTGTTGCAGTTGACGGATCTTGTTCGGGTCGATATCGACGCACAGGACGCGGTGCCCGACGTCGGCCAATGCCGCTGCCTGAATCAGCCCCACATACCCCGTGCCAAATACGCTCACGTCCATTCTAGGCGCGCCTCTCAAACCGGTTGATGTAACTCGGATGAAACTGTTTAGAGGGTATAGCGCAGCTTCAAAAAAACGTGTCAGCAAAATGACAGTTGTCAGTGTTGGCAAATCTCGACGGCTTAGGGCTTTTTGATATCAAGTCATTGACTGACTTGGAAAAGCGCCATTTTTAAAGGGCTCTGGAGACGTTTAAGTAACCGATGAACGGTATATATCCATAGATTTTTATGTTTTTGATGCGTCAAAGGTGTCACTTTTGAGGTAACTTTTTTTTGACGCTGCGACCGATCAGTCTCTTTCTTGCGCTTTGAAATCCCGCTGCTAGTGTGCAGAAAACGAACCTTCCATCCGCCGCGCCACCGCCGAGAAAAACATGACCCGATACCTCAAGGAACTGCTGCTGTTGCTGTACCTTTTCAGGGGGCATGACTATTACCTGGAGCGTCTCGCTGCGCTGGGTCTTGGTTTTGCAACGGTGCTGTTCGGTGCGATGTTCCTTGTGCTGGTGCTTGCGTTGTGGATGAGCGCCTACATCCGCCAGACGTTGGTGCGGCATCTGTTTGCCTTGACACTGTTTGCCTCGGCGGTGTTCTTCGAGGTGTATACCCGGGTCACCGACAGTTACCTGACCTACAGCCAGTTCGTGTCGCTGGTGTATTCGGGCGGCTTTATCCAGGAGGCGGCTTATCAGTATCGAGAGGTGATTCTCAGCGCGATGGCGGGCGGCCTGTTGCTGCTGTTGGGCATCGGGCTGAAGCCTCGGCGGCGTTTACCATTGCCCGGTTATGTACCGGTCGCCGCGCCGTTGCTCGGGGTATTGCTGCTCAGTGGTGTGCTGTTCGCAAGGGCGGGCGAGGGCGCCCGTGGTCTACCTGTGATGTATACGCCGCTGGCCTATCTGAACCTGTTTGCCTACGAGGCGCTGCACGACACCGTCGGCGTCCGCGAGCCTGTCAGCTTGGCTCGCCGTTCTCCTGCGATCGAGCACGATATCGTGTTGATCATCGACGAAAGCATCGGTGGCAACTATCTCGATATCAACACCCCGTTCGGTGTGAACAGCGGCCTCAAGACCCCGCCGCCTGGGGTGGACATCTTCAATTACGGTTATGCCGCTTCCATCGCCAATTGCAGCGCCGATACCAACATTACCCTGCGTTATGGCGGTACGCGGGCTGATTACGTGCGTATCAACAGCACGCAGCCGTCAATCTGGCAGTACGCCCATGTCGCGGGCTTGCATACCGTCTATATCGATGCCCAGCGCACCGGCGGCAACTTGCAGAACCTGATGACCGAACAGGAAAAACAAGACATCGACCAATTCATCCAATTCGACCAGGTCCGTGTGCTGGACCGCGACATGGCAGCCGCGGCGCAGTTGATCGAGCTCTTGGGCAATGACCGGGCCGAACTGGTGGTGGTGAATAAAGTAGGGGCGCATTTTCCGGTCCACGACAAATACCCCGACGAATTCATGAAACACCGTCCGGCCTTGCCCCGGGGGCGGTTTCAGGACGTGGCCGACACCGGCCAGCGCGACGGCTTCAACGGCCAGCAATATGACTGGTTGCTGTATCGCAATGCGTACCAGAACACGCTCCTATGGAACGTCGGCGAGTTCTTCCGGCGCCTGTTGCGTCAAGGCAATCTTCAGAATGCGGTGCTGATCTATACCTCCGATCATGGCCAGGATCTGCACGAGCGTGGCAATCCCGGGCTCAATACGCATTGCGGCGGCGACCCGGTGGAGGAGGAGGGGCTGGTGCCTTTGGTGGTCATCCAGGGCAGTCAGCTGCGCACCTTGGACTGGCGCGGCGCCTGGGCGCAAAACAAGGATCGTTCCAGCCACTACAACATCTTTGCGACGCTGCTTGAGTTGATGGGCTACGACCCGGCGGCGGTCGTGGCGCGCTATGGAAAACCCCTGAGCCAACCCACCGAGGACGACTTCACGTTCAACTACCGCTTCAACGCGCGGCTGGGGGCCAAGCCAGCCTGGAAGCACATCGATCTGGGCAACATCGTCATACCGAAACCGGCCCAGACCGAGATGGCGGCGGGGCATTGAGCGAGCGCCTATCGGGTGGTAGCGATCGGCGTGGTTGGCGCTGGGTCGTACAGCAGCGTGAAGCCCAGGTCGCGGAGCGCGCGGCCAATGAAACGCGAGCCGACATCGTTCAAGTGCGCGTCATCCCGGTAGAGCAGTTGTCCGTCGATGATCGGGCTGCACAGGCCGACCGGGCAAATCACCTGGTTGGGATCGATGAAGCGCACCTGGGGCAGCCTGGCGCGTATCTGCGTCCAATAGGGCGCCGCGGCGTCCAGCCGCGTTGAACACTGCCGAAGAGGAGCGAACATCAAGCGGCGCACCGGGCACGTCGCGGCGTTGTCGATTGGCTGATTGCTGAGAACGACGATGACTTGGCCGGTCCGGTCCGCCACTTGCCGGATGCTTGCCTCGATGACGGCTCCTGCTGCCGGGTCCCGGGGCCAGGCGCCGGCGAGCACCACGTAGGGATACCGGTTCCGCTCGATCAACTGCAACACCTGCTCATTGCGCGCCACGCAGCGTGCCCCGTAACCCGCCGACATCTCGGCGGCGTGGCCGAAGATGGGTGGGCACTTGTCGAGGGTGTAATCCATCAAGGCGATGCCGTTGGGTTCGGCCAGGACATCGACCATGCCGGTGAAATGGTTGGCGAAAGAGTCTCCGACCATCACGCCGTCGATCTGCGCCTTGCGTGCCCCGAGGTGGCACGCCGGATCGGGCGCGGCGTTGTAGCGCGCATTGGGCATGTGGCAGCGCTCACGCAGTTTGTTCGGTTCGGTCAGGCTCATCGCTTCAAGGATTGACACCTGCGGTACGAAACGCTGTGGGAACCCCTGCCATTGCACGCTCAGTACAGCCAGCACGGCCAGCCCCAACGCTGGAACCATGAACCGACGGCCAAATGCGCGGGTGAACGGCAACAGCGCCCCGGTTCGTCGAAAGGGGACTTCGACAAAATGCCAGGAACACCAGGCCAGTAGCGTCGCCACTGCCATCAGGCCCAGCCCCAGCGGGAGCGTGATGTTGATATCCAGATATCTCAGGTACGCAATCAAGGGCCAATGCCAGAGGTAAAGCGAGTAGGAAATCAGACCAACAAATACCATCGGCCGGTTGGTCAGCCAGCGCGAGCGTGTTCCGCCGCTGCCAGCGAGGATCAACAGCGCCGCCCCCAGGCAAGGTATAAGCGCATTGAGGCCGGGAAAGGTTGTTTCCGGACTCAGTGCAAACAATGAATAGGCAATCGATCCGGCTCCCGCCAGCGCCCAGATCCGGCCCACCCCGTCACTGAACGTACGTGGCTGCGCGAGATAAATCGCCAACGTCGCCCCCAGCAGCAGTTCGAAAAAACGTGTGGGCAGCAGATAGTAGGAGGCAGAGGGAACGAGGGTCGTGGCGTACTGCGAAACGCCAACCGTCACGACAACGCCGATGCACACCAGCGGCAGCAAGTAGCGGGGTGCCCATCGACACAGCATCAGCATCAGCAGCGGCCAGAGCAGGTAGAACTGTTCTTCGATGCCCAGTGACCAGGTATGCAGAAGTGGGGCTTCGCTGGCGTCCGCCGCGAAATAATTTCCGTACTTCATCCAGATATAGATATTCGAAACACCGAGCAGGGAGGACAGCGCGCTGATGTTCAGTCGGGTCAGGTCGACCGGAGACAGGACGAAGATCCCGGCAATCACGCTCGCCACCACCACCGTCGTCAGCGCCGGTACGATGCGGTTGATGCGCCGCTGATAAAAACGCTTCATGGAGAAGGTGTTCTGTTGGATCTCGCTGAACACCTGGGACGTGATGAGGAACCCCGAGATGACGAAAAAAATGTCCACCCCGACGAAGCCGCCTGGTAAGAGGCTGGCGTTGAGGTGATGGATAAACACGGCGATCACCGCAACAGCGCGAAGACCATCGATATCGGGGCGATATTGGGTGTGAGGCATGGCGGCGATCGTCCGTGAAAGGAGGAATCCTTGATGCGTCATGTTAATGACGATTGCGCCGACAGCCTTTAACGGCGCGCGTTAGTTATTGATCAATAGCAGAAAATTGACGAAGCGCAAGATTATCCGGCGCGTCAGGCAGGGGTGGCGACCAGTGGTAACGGAAACTGCCGATGACGTCGGCCAATGGCCGTGGCCCTCGATTCCGCTATCCTGAGAGCCAATGGTTTTACCCAATGAGCCTTTCAATGCTTGAAGTTCGAGAAGTATTCAAAAGCTACCCAACCCCCCAAGGTCTTTTGCCGGTGTTGCAAGGCATCGACCTGACCTTGCCCCCCGGCAGCAGCTTGGCGCTGATGGGCGAATCGGGCAGTGGCAAGAGCACCTTGTTGCACCTGGTTGCCGGCCTGGACAAAGTCGATCGCGGCTGTATTCGCAGCGGCGGGTATCGGCTCGACGGCATGAGTGAACATGAGTTGGCGAACTGGCGGCGCACGGAAATCGGCCTGGTGTTCCAGCAGTTCAACCTGATCAGCAGCTTGCCGGTGGAAGACAACCTGGCGTTCCAGGCGCGCCTGTGTGGGCGTTTCGACGCGGCCTGGCAAACGCATCTGGTGCAGCGGCTCGGGCTGTCGCAACTGCTGCGGCGTTATCCCGAGCAGCTTTCCGGCGGGCAGCAACAACGGGTCGCCCTGGGCAGGGCCCTGGCGTCACGTCCGCCGTTACTGTTGGCCGACGAACCCACTGGCAATCTGGACGAAGCCACCAGCGACGAAGTGCTGAAGCTGTTGCTGGAATTGCTCGACGGCAGCCCGACCAGCCTGTTGATGGTCACCCATAGCCAGCGGGTGGCGGCGCGCCTGGCCCATCGGGTGGTATTGCAGGGCGGGCGCCTGGCAGAGGCGACCCAGGGGTGATGATCGTTCGCCAGACCCTCAAGGCGCTGCTCAGCCATTGGCGCCGGCACCCGGTGCAGTTTTTCAGTGTATTGACCGGGCTTTGGCTCGCCACCAGCCTGCTGACCGGTGTGCAGGCGTTGAACAGTCAGGCCCGCGACAGCTACGCCCGGGCCAGTCAGTTGATCGGCGGCGAACCCCAGGCCAGCTTGAGCGCCCCCGGCGGTGGCACGTTCGCGCAGCAATGGTTCATCGACCTGCGTCGCCAGGGCTGGCCGGTGTCGCCGGTGTTGCAGGCGCGAGTGACGCTCCAGGGGCACGAAGACCAACGCCTGCAACTGATGGGGATCGACCCGGTGTCGCTGCCGCCGGGTTCGGCTTTGGCGGGGCAGGCGCGGGAGATTGCCGAGGTGGTGGAATTTTTCACAGGTGCCGGCCACACCTGGATTGCACCGCAGACATTGCAGGCCCTGGGGTTGAAGGAGGGCGACCGCCCCCGCACCGTTGACGGCCAGGCCCTGCCACCCTTGCACGTGCAGCCGGACATGGCCCCGGGCGTGCTGCTGATGGACATCGGTTTTGCTCAAGCGCTACTTCGGATGCCGAACCAGCTTTCACGATTGGTACTGCCCAGCACCTACACCGCCGCCTTGCCCGAGGCCTTCAACGGGCTGTTGCAATTCAAGCGCGCCGAGGACGAAAACAACCTGTCGCGCCTGACCGAAAGCTTCCACTTGAATCTCGACGCACTGGGGTTTTTGTCCTTCGTGGTGGGCCTGTTCATCGTCCATGCCGCCGTTGGCCTGGCCTTGGAGCAACGCCGCGGCCTGCTGCGGACCCTGCGGGCTTGCGGCGTCAGCGCGCGGGTGCTGATCACCAGCCTGGCGCTGGAACTGGGCGCACTGGCCCTGCTGGGCGGGATCGCCGGCGTGCTCAGTGGTTATTGGCTGGCCAGCCTGTTGTTGCCTGATGTAGCGGCGAGCCTGCGAGGTTTGTACGGCGCCGAAGTCCCCGGACAACTGAACCTCAGTCCCTGGTGGTGGTTGGGCGGTATCGGCCTGGGCCTGCTCGGCGCTGTACTGGCCGGCGCCCAGAGCCTGTTGCGCGCCGCTCGCCTACCGTTGTTGGCCCTGGCCAATCCCCAGGCCTGGCACCAGGCCCATGCGCGTTGGTTGCGGCGCCAAGGTGGGGTGGCGCTGTTGGCGGCGCTGGTCGCCGCGTTGGCGCTTGCCTGGGGCGACAGCCTGGCGAGCGGTTTTGTCCTGATGGCCGCATTGTTGCTGGGCGCGGCGTTGGCCTTGCCGGTGTTGCTCAACGCCGTATTGAACCGACTGCTGCGCCGCAGCCGTTCGGTGCTCGGCCAATGGTTCCTCGCCGATTGCCGTCAACAACTGCCGACGCTGAGCCTGGCGCTGATGGCGCTGCTACTGGCGTTGGCGGCGAACATCGGCGCTGGCAGCATGACGTCGGGGTTTCGCCAGACGTTCAGTGACTGGCTCGAGCAGCGACTGACCGCCGAGCTGTACATCAACCCGCAAACGCCGGCCCAGGCAGCCGAGCTGCACGACTGGCTCAACCAGCAACCCACGATCACCGCCGTGTTGCCCAACTGGCAGGTGTCGATGCCGTTGCAAGGTTGGCCGACGGACATCTACGGCATCATCGATCACTCGTCCTATCGCCAGCACTGGCCGTTGCTGGAGTCCGCCGGTGAC
Source organism: Pseudomonas sp. E102 (assembly GCF_052660185.1). NCBI lineage: Bacteria > Pseudomonadati > Pseudomonadota > Gammaproteobacteria > Pseudomonadales > Pseudomonadaceae > Pseudomonas > Pseudomonas sp. E102. The sequence goes on along the minus strand of NZ_CP084025.1, from coordinate 2,871,823 downwards.
CAAGCCTGGCAGCAACTGGCAACAGCCGACACGCTGATGCTCAGCGAACAACTGGCTCGGCGCCTGAAGGTGCGGATCGGCGACCGCTTGAGCTTGCCGACCCCGCAAGGGCCCTGGACCCCAAGGGTTGTCGGGATTTATGCCGACTACGGCAACCCCAAGGGCCATGTGCTCATCAACGCCGAACATTTACGGGCGCATTGGCCGCAGCTCGCACCCAATCGCTTCAATCTGCGTATCGAGCCGTCGGCGATTCCCCCGATGTTGGCGGCGTTGCAAGACCGCTTCAACCTGGATGACAACCGCATTGTCGATCAGGCTCGACTCAAGGGCTGGTCTACCCAAGTGTTCGAACGCACCTTTGCCGCCACGGCGGCGCTTAACAGCTTGACCCTGGCGGTGGCTGGCGTTGCGCTGTTCATCAGCCTGCTGACCCAGAGCCAGAGTCGCCTCAGTCAGTTGGCGCCGTTATGGGCATTGGGAATCACGCGGCGGCAATTGATGCTGCTCAACCTCGGACAAACCTGGCTGCTGGCGTTGCTGACGCTGCTGCTGGCCCTGCCGCTGGGCATTGCCCTGGCCTGGTGCCTGGACGCGGTCATCAATGTCCAGGCCTTTGGTTGGCGCCTGCCATTGCGCATCTTTCCGATGCAGCTGGCGCAGTTGTTGGGCCTGGCGATGTTCGCCACGCTGCTGGCATCGGCCTGGCCGCTCTATGCGTTGTACCGCACGCGGCCGGCGGACCTGCTGAGGACTTTCGCCCATGAGGATTAGAATCGGCCTGGTGTTGCTGGCGCTGCTCGGCGGTTGTGACAACACAACGCCTCCGGACAAGGGCTTTGCCGGCCTGGGTACCGAGGCTGTCGCCTTTACGCCGGTGGTACCTGGGCGCGTGTTCAGCTTTCCAGCCGATCATGGTGCGCATGAAGGCTTTCGCATCGAGTGGTGGTACGTCACCGCCAATCTCAAGGACGTCGAGGGGCGGGATTTCGGTGTGCAGTGGACGCTGTTCCGCAGCGCCCTGGATGCCGCGCCTCCGGCCAGCGGTTGGCGCAACCAGACGATCTGGCTCGGCCATGCCGCCGTCACGTCCGCCACCGTCCATCACGCCGCCGAGCGCTACGCCCGGGGTGGAGTGGGGCAGGCCGGGGTGCGTACCACGCCCTTCGAGGCCTGGATCGACGACTGGCGATTCGGTACTCAAGCCGCTGGCCCGGACCCGCTCGCAGACATGCAGTTGCAGGCGCGCGGGCCGCGCTTCAGCTACGACCTGCGGCTGACGTCGAACCGTCCACTGGTGCTGCAGGGCAACCAAGGCTTCAGTCAGAAATCCGAGCAAGGCCAGGCCTCGTACTATTACAGCCAACCGTTTTTTCGAGCCGGTGGTCACTTGGAAATCGATGGCCAGCGCTATCAGGTCAGTGGCCCGGCCTGGCTCGACCGGGAATGGAGCAGCCAGCCCTTGACGGAAAACCAGACCGGGTGGGACTGGTTTTCCTTGCACCTTGACAAAGGCGAGCACGTGATGCTCTACCGCATGCGCCACAAGGACGGTGAGCCGTACCTCACCGGCACCTGGATTGACGCCCAAGGCCAGGCGACGACACTGGCCGCCAGCCAAATCAGCCTCACGCCGCTGGACACCGCCGAGGTTGCGGGAAGGCCCATGCCTGTGAGCTGGTCAATCAGGATTCCCGGCAAGCAATTCGATATCACCACGCGAGCCCTGAACCCTAATGCCTGGATGAGCCTTCGCATCCCGTATTGGGAGGGGCCGGTGCAACTGAGCGGCAGCCATGGTGGCACCGGTTATCTGGAGATGACGGGGTATTGATTCGTCGGAACTCCCTGCGTTCATCGCCCCTCATACCTATGAATGCCTCGCGGGAGTCCGTCATGAGCGATGACATCAAACAACCGTCGCTGGCCAACTGGCAGCGGCTATTCGACGACAAGGCCTATTGGCAGGAGTCGCCTGATGCTCATTTCACCGAGCTGATGCGGCTCGCCGACGACCTGTTCGGCCTGGGAGGGATTGACCTGGACCGGTGGCAAGATTTGAAAACCAAGGCCGAGGAGCTCCACCAACGCTCGCCAGATGCCAACGTTGCCGAGGAAATGGCAGACCCCGACGCTTGATACCTTTCAAGCCAACCCAAGGAGTTCGTGATGAAGTCCAGCCATGATCAAACCCAGCAGAACCCCGATGCCCCGGCCTTGCCCGGTGAAGTGGAGCGTGACAACGACGCTTTGCGGCCCAACGACCCGGCCAAGCGCGAACAGCAGCAGGGCAACCCCGATGCGCAGGAAACCGACGCGCAGAAAACAGCAAGGCGCAAATAACGCCGCCGGGAGCAGGCTGCCTTGCCATCCTCATGAAGAATAATTTAAGCCTGGCTCACGCACATCCCTCGCAAGCTCCACTATCATTGTTTGCGTTCGCCCAGTGCCAGGCTCTTTACCAGTGCATGGAATGCCGAGGCCGTCGCACTGGGCGAACACCCGTGAGGCTTAGCTTGTGACGGGGGTGCGCCAGTCATCGGAGCCCGAAGTGCCGCTCACCTCGTGGGTCCAGGTGATCTTGCGGTAGGTGAAGTGGACGTCCTCCAGATGGGTGAAGTGGCTGTTGCCAGGGTCCTGGCAATTAAGCATGTAGTCGTTCATATCAACGATGATCGCGTCTTCCAGAGTGGTGGTGTAGTAGTGTTCCTGGGTGCCCGCGGCCGAGGTGCGATACCACTGGATTTCGACTTTCGTCAGCCGTTCGCCGCTGGTCAGGGCTGCCTGGAGCAGCGGCGAGGCCTTGTCGAACACCTTCGTGATGACCAAGGGTTTGTGTATGCGCTGGCCGGTTGGCTGCCCGGACTGAGGGTCGCGGGGGATAGTCACCTGGTGCTGGAAACCCTGCACCATGATCTGGTCTTCATGACCTTCCTGATAGGTATTGCCCACCGAGTCGGCGGTGAACGCTCCGGCGGTGATCAGACCTTGTTTGGTGCCTTCGATGGACATGTAAGCGGGGGTAGCCAATGGATGCTCTCCTTCCTGGATAACGGGTGCCGGGGCGGGAATCGTCCCGAGGCGGCTGACCGTTATCAAGAGCTATGCCATCTTTAGAAAATGTTTAAAAATCAATCAGTTGTAGGTTTTCTGCGATTGGGTATAGCGGAAAAGTCGCGAAATTCACGCAGAAGGTTGCACCGCGCTCCACGTTCCATTGCCCACGCAGCGCAGGGCGCCTGCCTCGGGCAACGAACAGCAACGACAGGGCATGGCCGATGAGCTGTTGTGCCATTTCCTGCTCTTTATTCGTGGCTCGCTTGCTGAGCGCCCAACGCCAACAGGCATTCCTCGAGGGAGCGCTTTTGTGTCTCGGCGTACAACCCCAACTCATCGATGGCCGGCCGTCCCAGTGCAGTTTCGAACGCTTGTCGATTGGATTGCCCTGCGTAGTGACTCTGGGCGGCGTCGCCAAGGTTCGACTGGAATATCCCGGCGGCGCTGACCGGCAGGAAATCTTCGTAGACCAGCGGTTCGGCGCGCAGATAGCCCTGTTCCAACAGGCGTTCCAGCGAGACATTCGGTTCCATCGCGCCTTTGGCGGCAAGCCCCGCCGGCGTCACGAAATAGCGGAAGTAAGCCAGCGCCTGTCGGCGCAATGATTGGTGATCATCGGGAAACTGAGCAAAGTGTTCGGCCATCAGCGCGTTGTAGCGTTCGGCATTGGCTTCATTGGGAAATTCGCCCAAGGCATCCCGCGCAGCATTCAACAGTTGGTCGTAGAGCGCCCGTCCTTTTGGCGTAAGAGCCGCGCCACGTTGTTCGATTTCCCCGAAACGGGCGCTGTGGCTGCCCTGGGATTGGGGTTGGTCAGTGAACGCGACGGGTTCATCGAGCGCCTTGAAGCTGGTCTGGCGCAGCAGGATCGGGCACCGACGACGCGGTGGCCCCTCGACCACCGCTTTGGGCGTGATGCCATGCAGCGGCATCTGGGCCTGGACGACGTCGATGTCCAGCGTCCGCGGTGTGAGGTGGTTGATGTGCGGCCCCTTGAACGCCACGACATCGGCGATCAGGCGATGCTGGGCGCTGAGTTGTCGGTATTGATCGGCGGTAACGGTGGCGCTGTGGTGCCAGCGAAAAGTCTCCAGCGCTTGCAGGACAAAATCGTCAGCCTGGGGTTGCGTCAGGCCGCCCTGGCGTTCGGCCAGATCGATCAGTTCAAGGGCGCCCGGGGTGAAGATTTTCCGTCTGGCCAGCACCGACTCGGCAAAGGTCCGCAGCTCGCTGTTTTCGATCAATTCCAGGCGCAACAGCGACGTAAATACTCGGAACGGGCTTATTTGCAGCGACTTTTCATGAACGGCGCGGAAGGCCGTTGAGTGCACTGGCACCCCAGCCGGCGTCAGGTCGTAGTAACCTACCGGCTGCATGCCCATGACCGCGAACAGCCGGCCCAGCATCGCCAGTTCCGGGGCGGTGCCGACGCGGATCGCGCCATGGCGTTCCATGTCCAGGCGTTGAAGTTCGCCGGTGCTGCTCAGGTGCTCGGCCAGTGATGGGTCGTTGGCCAGTGCCTGGGCGTTGGTTTGCTCCACGAGGTTCATCAATGCCCCATACAACGGGACCTCGTCGCGGTACATGTCGGACATCGCCTTGGAGAAGCGTTGACGGATCAAGTCGGGGCTGACGAAGCTCATCGTAAGGATTCCTGGCGAGGGCTGTGGGAAAGTTGGACGAAAGATCGCAGCCTTCGCCAGTGCCGGCAAACGAAGAATCTTCAGGACTTCATTCTGCCAAGGACTGATGGGTGGCTCATTTCAGCCCTGCATCTTCCTCACTGCCCTAATCCCTCAAGAAAGTCCCGATACAGCGCCGCGGTCTTGCCGGGTTTTTCAACCATGGGCATGTGCCCCACGCCTTCCCAGATTTCCACTCGCAGGTCGGCGATGCCCTTGCTCCACACCGGCACACTGCTGACGTCGATCAGCCGGTCCTTGCGTCCCCAAAGCAGTAATGACGGTGCGCGGATATCGTCCAGGCGAGGCTCCATCGCCGGGCTGGCGCGCAAGTCGACGAAAATCTCCGCCAATTCCTCCCGGCGCTGCTCGTAACGCTGGGCCAACGCCGCGAGTACAACGCTGGGCAGCCACGGCGGGGATGCCATGGTCATGGCGTAGAAGGGCGCAAAATCATCACGGGAATGGACCAGAAACGGGTTGTGGCCGGCGGCCAGGTGACGCTCCATGTCGCTGGGCTCGGGAGCAGTGACGCCGGCCGGGTCGATCAGCGCGAGGGTCAGCACTCGTTCAGGCGAAGTCGCCGCCAGCCACGCCGCAAGGTGGCCGCCCATGGAGTTGCCGATGACGTGGACCTTGTCCAGGCCGCAGGCATCGAGCAGTTCGATGACTCGCCGGGCCTGGGTCGGGATGTCGTAGCCGCCGCCGGCCTTGAAGCCGGTTTCGCCATGGCCGGCCAAGTCGGGTATGACCACCCGGTACTGGTTGACGAAGTGCCGGGCGAAGCGCAGCCACAGGTTCTTGTCGGCGCTATAGCCATGCAACATCAGGATGCTGCCGGAGGCTTCGTAAGGCCCGCCTTGCCAGGTCGACACGGTCATTTCGCTGATGGGCACGGTGATTTTGTGCAGCCGATAAAGGCGCGCTTCCAAGGCCATACCCAGGTCGTACAACACATGGCCGATGCCTGGATACGTCAGCCAGCTCCAGACGATGAACACGGCAAGGACCACCCACAACACCAGCATGTCTTTACCTCCATGGGTCATGGTGGATTCGACCCGCCTCCTGAGTCGGCGGCGTCATTACGTAAGTGAAGCTCAAACCTGGGGATACCGCGACGACGGGGCGGGTTTGCTGTGAATCACGCGATGTCGGCCAGCGAATCTCCTTTTTCATATATAGCCAAGATTCATGGAAAACGTTGAAAGCGTCAGTGGTCGAGTCGGCCGGCGGTAGCGCACTGGCTTCTGTGGCAAGGGAGCTTGCTCCCGCTGGGCTGCGCAGCGGCCCCAAAAGGGGCTGGCGTGGTGATCAGGGACACCACGTCGGCCGTTCAACGATTGCTGCGCAGCCGAACGGGAGCAAGCTCCCTCGCCACAAAACCGAGTTCGCTTTTTGATTGTGGCGTTTAATATACCCAAACCTCCACCCGCCGATTCCGGACCCTTCCTTCGTCTTCGCTGTTGGCCGCCACCGGCATCAACGCGCCGAACCCGCGTACCTCGCGCAAGGTCACGCCGTATTTGACCAGTTCGCGCCGCACCGCCATGGCCCGAAGCCTGGACAGCAGGTCGGCTCGCGCCGGGTCGTCCTTGAGGTCGCCGAAACCTACCAGGGTCACGCGCCGGTCGGCCTTGCCGTGCTGCTTGATGTAATCGAGTACGCGGCCCAGGTCTTGTTGGGCCTTGTTGTCCAGGCTGGCACTGCCTTCTTCGAAACGAAAATTCACCGTCAAGCGCTGGGCATGGCGGCTCAGGGCCTGATAACCCTCTGGCATCAGCGCGTTGGGGGTGACGGACATCGCTTGTACGGTCTGGGCAATGAACCCGTTCGCTGCAACGATGGCCTGGCCCTGTTCGCTTTGGGTGAAATCGACCAGAGCCTCGGCCCAGGGATTGCTTTGCAGAGGGGGTAGGTAAAAGAACAATCGTCGGGACAGGGGATAGTCCTCGGTGGCAATCAGGTTGTTCAGCGGCAACATCGGCTGGGAATCGCCGTCGACAATTGCCAGGGGCTTGGCCTGCCTTACGTAGGGCAAGCCGATAAAACCGATACCCTGCGGGTCCTGGCTGACAGCGTCCGACAACTGCTCACTGGATTCGAAGCGCCGAGCTGTAGGATCCAGCTTTTTCCCTTGTCGGTTGAGTACCAGTTCCTTGAAGGTATCGTAGGTCCCGGACTGCTCGTCCCGCGCATACAGGTGGATTGCCCCGCCGACACTGCCCACGGCTTCCCAGGTTTTCGCCTCGCCACTGAAAATGCGCGCCAGTTGCCGGGTGTCGAGCTGTCGCAACGGGTTTTGTGGATGAAGAATGATCGCCAGGCCGTCGATGGCGATGACTTGCTCGGCGGTAGGACTTTTCAGGTCTCCAAGGGCCGCCAGGTCGTGCAGTTCGCTGTCCTTGACCGGCCGGGAAGAGGCGGCCAGGTCGGCGTTGGCTTGCTTGAGGGCGGTGAATCCGGTGCTGGAGCCGTGGGCGGCGATCTCGACTGAGACTCGCTGGCCTTCGGCGGTTTGTCCGACGATGCGTTGCTCGTTGTCGCGGCCGGTAATTTCAGTGCTGACCTTGAGCAATCCCTGGTCTTCCATCAGGCCTCGGACCAGGGCCGGCCCCAACGCCGCGCCAATGGTGTTGGAGCCCTGCAGGCGCAGGGCGGGGCCGTGTTCAGGAATGGGCAAACGGCCGGCCCATGCCACGCACGGCAGCCAGAGGCCCAGGAAAAACACAACGCACAGCCGCATGCCGGCCACCTTCTGACCTTGGGAAATGCCGGAAGATTAAGTCAGTCGGGTTACTGAAAGATGACAGCGGTGCGACGCCGGCCAATAACCGGCGCAGCAACTGTGGCAGCGAGCCTGCTCGCGATGACGGCAGCACAGTCAGTATTGATGTGGCAGATAAACCGCTATCGCGAGCAAGCTCGCTTCCACAGGGCAGCCTTTGGAGGGAATCCGAAGGCTGGGATTCAGTTCAATTCCAACCAGATCGGCGCATGGTCCGACGGCTTTTCCATGCCCCGCAATTCATAGTCCACGCCGGCGTCCTTGACCCGTGGCAGCAAGCCCTGGGACGCCAGGATCAGGTCGATGCGTAGGCCGCGCTTGGGTTCGTCTTCGAAACCACGGCTGCGATAGTCAAACCAACTGAAGCGGTCGGTGACGTCCGGGTTCAAGTGGCGGAAGCTGTCCACCAGGCCCCAGTTCTTCAGGCGAGCCATCCATTCGCGCTCTTCCGGCAGGAAGCTGCATTTGCCGGTCTTCAACCAGCGCTTCATGTTGTCCGGGCCGATGCCGATGTCGCAATCCTCGGGGGAAATGTTCACGTCGCCCATCACCACGACCGGTTGGTCGTTGCTGAAGCGGGCTTCCAGCAGTTGTTGCAAGTCGCTGTAGAAGCGCTCCTTGGCTGGGAACTTGGTGGGGTGATCGCGGCTTTCACCTTGTGGGAAATAGCCGTTCATGATGGTCACCGGCACACCGTTGGCATCGGCAAACGTGCCCCAGATGAAGCGCCGCTGGGCGTCTTCGTCGTCGGTCTCGAAGCCTTTGTGCAAGCTCAGCGGAGGCTGGCGAGAGAGCAGGGCGACACCGTAATGGCCTTTTTGCCCGTGGTAGTGCACGTGATAACCGAGGGCTTGCACCTCGGCCAGTGGGAACTGTTCATCGTGGACCTTGGTTTCCTGCAACCCGATCACGTCCGGCTGGTGCTTGTCGATCAGTGCCGCCAACTGATGGGGACGGGCTCGCAGGCCGTTGATGTTGAAGGAGACGATCTTCATGGTCGGCTGTCCTGGCAAAACTGCGATGCTAGCTGACATGTGGGAGCGGAGCCAGCGTGGCAGTAGGACAAATGCACTGCTAATGTCCTTGGCATGTAGGAACGATCGCAACCCTGCCGGGTTCGTAGTCAATAAGAGCAGGGCCTCACCGAGCCCGCCCAGGAGACGCAACGCCATGCCTGAAACCGCCACTGCTGATATCCACATGCTCGACAGCGGTTATTCCCGCGAAGCGCGTTCATTGCTGTATCAGGCTTATCGCCACGAGCCGACCTTCAGCTACCTGTTCGAGTCCGAGCGTCCCGGTTACGAGCAGCGGGTGCGGGCGACCGTGCGAGAGCTGGTCAAACAGCATTTCTTCCAGGATCTGCCGGCGATCGGTCTGTTGGTGGACGATCGCTTGATCGGCATCGCGCTGATTGCCCCACCGCAGCGCCGCCTGGGCATTACCGAAAGCTGGGCCTGGCGCCTGCGCATGGTCTTGAGCACCGGATTTCGCTGTACCCGGCGGTACTTGGAGTACCACGCCGCGGTGCTGGCCTGCCTGCCGTCGGAGGCGGTGCACGTATTGCCGTTGTTGGGGGTTCATCCGCAATTCCAGGGCAAACACTACGGTGAGCAGTTACTCGAAGCAGTGCATAACTGGTGCGCCGTGGACGAGCATTCCCAAGGCGTGGTGCTGGACACGGGTAATCCCCGTTACCTCGAATTTTATAAACGCCAGGGTTACGAGGAAATTGGCGAAGTCGCCGTAGGACCGATCCGCGAGCATGTGTTCTTTCATGCGAACCCGCAGGTTCTGCGGAGCGCGACGGCTTAATCAGACGAACTTTTGGGAGTCGTCTGGCTCTATCAGGCTCCCAACCTCGTGATAGCATCCGCGCCATGAACTTCCCAGGACGAATGACCGGTGGCGCGCTCTTGCTGTCTCTCAGCTGCGTGGCGCTGGCACAAAGTGAATTGGATGTGCGGGTCAAACCGTCCAATGATGAACTCAAGGCCAACATAGAAGGCTACATCGGTGGTGTGGGCGACCGTGATGAAGAAGCGTTGCTGCGCTTCAGTCGCGGCGCCGAAGAGCAGGCGCGCAAAGCGGCCCAGGCGCTGGGCTACTACCAGCCGCAGATCGACAGCGAGGTCAAGGCGGGCAAGGCGCCGCGCCTGATCCTGACCATCGACCCCGGCGAGCCGGTGCACTTGCGTCATGTCACGATCCGCATCGACGGCCCAGCGTCATCGCTCGAGGGGTTTCGCGTGCCCGGCGGCGCGGGCCTCAAGCCAGGCGCTGTGCTCAATCACGGTCGATATGAAGACGCCAAGCGGACGATCCAGAACCAGGCCTCGCGCTATGGTTTTTTCAGCGGACGCTTCGTCAGCCAGACGTTGCGCGTGGATCCGCAGGCCGGTATTGCCGATATCGAGTTGATCTACGACAGCGGCCAGCGCTACGCCCTGGGGCCGGTCAGTTTCGAAGGCGACACGCCCTTCGACGAAGACCTGCTGCAACGCATGGTGCCGTTCAAGGCGGGCGCGCCCTACGACTCCGAGCTCATTGCCGAACTCAACCAGGCTTTGCAATCGAGCGGCTATTTTGAAGGTGTTCGCGTCGATGCAGCACCCACCGCGGCCACCGACAACGTGATCCCGGTAGCGGTCAAACTCGATACTCGCAAGCCGCGCACCATGGGCCTGGGCCTGGGTTTCTCCACTGACGTCGGGCCACGGGCCAAGGCCAACTGGACGCGTCACTGGGTCAACCCGCAGGGGCACAGCTACGGCTGGGAAGCGGAAGTCTCGGCGCCCCGGCAGAACGTCGGCCTCTGGTATGACGTGCCGCTGGACCCGCCGCTGACCGACAAGCTGCGCTACGCCGGCGGCTATCAATATGAAGAACTGGCCGGCACCGACACCCTCAGCAAACTGCTGACCGTCGGGCCGGAATGGCACAGCAAGTTGCCCAGCGGCTGGCAGCGGGTGGTGTCGCTCAAATGGCAGCGCGAGGAGTACCGTCTCGGTGACGATTCGGGCCTGAGCACGTTGCTGATGCCGGGTGTGAGCTATTCGTACCTGCGCAGCGATAACCGTATCGACCCGCACAATGGCTATCGGCTGCAATTTGACACCAAGGTCGCCAAGGAGGGGTTGGGGTCGGACAATAACCTTTTGTACGGCACCGCCATGGTCAAGGGCCTGACCACCGTGTTCGACAAGCATCGCCTGCTGGCGCGCGCCCAGATTGGCGGCAGCGCCACCAATGGCTACAAATCGATTCCGCCGTCCCTACGGTTCTTTGCCGGCGGCGACCAGAGCGTGCGCGGCTACGACTACCAGAGCTTGTCGCCGGAGAACTCCGAGGGCGACCGTATCGGCGGCCGCTACATGGTGGCCGGCAGCCTCGAGTATCAGTATTCAGTCGCGGAAAAATGGCGGGTCGCAACCTTTGTTGATCAGGGCAACTCTTTCAACAGTCTCGAGCTGCCGAGCCTGAAGACCGGCGTCGGCGTCGGCGTGCGCTGGGTGTCGCCGGTCGGCCCGATCCGCCTCGACCTGGCCCACGCGCTGGACGACGACGGCGGCATTCGATTGCACTTTTCCATGGGGCCAGAGTTGTGAATCGCGGTTTGAAGATAACGTTGCTGGCCCTCGGCGGGTTGCTGGCGACGCTCGTGCTCATGTCGAGCATCGTGTTGGGCACGGCGTTCGGAAGCCGCTGGGCACTCGGCCTGGTGCCGGGCCTGACCGTGGAGAATTTCCAGGGGCGGTTGGGCGGCCAATGGAGCGCCGACCGGGTGCTGTGGCAGCAGGACGCCAGCCGGGTGGAGCTTCATCAGCCGATCTTCGCCTGGTCGCCGTCGTGCCTGCTGCGCATGACCCTGTGCATCGATCAGCTCAAGGCCGACAACGTTGCGGTGCAACTGCCGGCCTCTGCCGACGAGCCGAGCAGCGGTCCGATCAGCCTGCCGGACCTGGACTTGCCCCTGGCGATCGAACTGGGCGACGTCCAGGTGGGCAGCCTGTCGTTCAACGGCAGCGAGCAACTCAAGGGCCTGCAACTGGCGGCGCACTGGACCGCCGAGGGTTTGCAGATCGACTCGGTGCAACTGCAACGCGACGAACTGAGCCTGAAACTCTCCGGCCTGTTGCAGCCGCATGGTGATTGGCCGCTGAGTGCCGCGGGCCAGCTGACTTTGCCGGCACCGGGTGCGACGCCTTGGGCGCTGGATCTGAAAGTCGATGGCGAGTTGCTCAAGACCCTCAATCTGGCCGCCGACAGCAGCGGCTATCTGCAAGGCCGCCTGACCGGCGAGCTGCAACCCCTGGCGGATAACCTGCCGGCCAAGGTGCGCATCACTGCCGATGGCTTCAAGGCCAGCGCCGATTTACCGGACACGCTGCTGCTCGACCAGGTGGAATTGACCGGCGAAGGTGACCTCAAAAAGGGTTACCAGTTGCATGGCAAGGCGAGCCTTCGCGCCGAAAAAAAACCGGTGGCGTTGCTGTTGCAGGGCAAGGTGGACGCCAATGGTGCGCAGATCGCCGGCCTTGATCTTGACGCCGGCGACCAGCAAAGCCTCAAGCTCACCGGGCGGTTGGATTGGCGCGAGGGCCTGAGCGCCGAAGCGGAAGTGGCTTGGCTGGATTTCCCCTGGCATCGCCTCTATCCGCTGATCGAAGAACCGCAAGTCACGCTGCGCAGTTTCAATGGCGAGGTCTCGTACACCGATGGCCAATACCTCGGCAACTTCCAGGCGGCGTTGGACGGTCCGGCCGGGGCGTTCAGCCTCGACAGCCCGTTCAGTGGCGACCTGACGCAAATCCACCTGCCGCAGCTCAAGGTCGCCGCCGGGGAGGGCAAGGCCGAGGGGCACTTGAGCCTGCAATTTGCCGACGGCATCGCTTGGGATACGGCGCTGCAATTGTCGGCCATCAACCCGGCGTATTGGCTTGGCGAGCTTCCCGGCACGCTGGCCGGGCCGTTGCGCAGTAAAGGCGCGATGAAAAACGACCGCCTCGAACTCGACGCGGACCTGGACCTCAAGGGCAAGCTGCGCGGCCAACCGGCGCTGTTCCAGGCCAAGGCCAACGGTGCAGGCGAGCAATGGAACCTCGGCGCCCTGGACATTCGTCTGGGCGACAATCGCATCAACGGCACCGCAAGCCTGCAACAGAAGCTCAGCGGTCAGATCGACATCAAGCTGTCACGGCTGGCCCAACTCTGGCCGCAATTACGTGGCCAAGTCTCCGGACGCGTCGACCTGGCCGGCACGCTCAAGGCGCCCCAAGGCAAGCTCGGTGTGCAAGGCACGCAGTTGGCTTTTCAGGACAACCGCCTGCAAAGCCTGAACCTGGACGCGACGCTCGACAGTGCGCAGCGGGGCAAGGTCGACCTGAAGGCAAGCGGCATCCGGGCCGGCGAAACATTGCTGGGCGTGTTGACGGTCAGCGGACAGGGCGACATCAAGCAACAGAGGCTCAATCTCGACCTGCAAGGGCCCCAGTTGGAAACCAACTTGGCTCTTGATGGTTCGCTCGACCAAGGCAACTGGCGCGGACGCCTTGCCAAGGGAGATGTACAAGTCGGCGGGCAAACCTGGCGCTTGCAGGCGTCGGCCAAATTGGAGCGCCTGGCCAACGGCACGCTGAACTTCGGTGCTCACTGTTGGCGATCCGGCCCGGCCAGCCTCTGCGGCGAGGATCAGCGCCTGATGCCGGAGCCGAAGCTGCGCTATCACCTCAAGCAATTCCCCATCGAAAGCCTGGCCCAGTGGATGCCCAAGGACTTCGGCTGGCAGGGCCGGCTCAATGCCGACCTGCAATTGGACTTGCCGGCCAGCGGCCCAAGTGGTCGAGTGTTGGTGGATGCCAGCGGCGGTACGTTACGGATTCGAGACAAAGAGCAGGGCAAGGGGCAATGGTTGGATTTCCCCTATCAGACCCTGACGCTCAACAGCCGCCTGACGCCCACGCGCATCGATACGGACGTCAATTTCGTCGGCGAGAGGCTGGGTGAACTGACGCTTCAGGCGCGAATCAATCCGTTGCCGGCCAGCAAACCGTTGAGCGGCACCTTCCGGCTGAGCGGTCTGGACCTGTCGGTAGCCCGGCCGTTCGTGCCGATGGTGGAAACCCTGACCGGCCGTTTGAACGGCAGCGGCACGCTGTCCGGTGGCTTGCTCGCGCCCCAGGTCAACGGCAACCTCGTGCTCAGTGACGGCGAAGTCTCCGGCCCGGAGCTGCCGGTCAGCCTCGAAGCCCTGCAAATGCGAGCGATGATCGCTGGCGAAACCGTACGGCTCGATGGTGATTGGAAAAGTGGCAAGAGCGGGCAAGGGCGACTGACGGGAAACATCGGCTGGGGCGAGGCCCTGACCCTGGACCTGGCGCTCAAGGGCTCGCAACTGCCGGTCACCGTCGAGCCTTACGCGGTGCTGGATGTCGCGCCAGACCTGAACATCACGATGCAAGGGGAGCGGCTTTCGATTGCGGGCAAGATCCTGGTGCCCAAGGGCGAGATCACCATACGCGAGCTGCCGCCGTCTACGGTCAAGGTTTCGGATGACACGGTGATCGTCGGCCACCAGACTGAAGAGGGCGAGGTGCCGATGGCCATGGCGATGGACATCGACGTGATCGTCGGCCAGGAAAAACTCGCCTTCTCAGGTTTCGGCCTGACGGCCAATGTGCAAGGGCAGGTCCACATCGGCGACAACATGGACACACGCGGCGAGCTGTGGCTCAACGACGGCAAATACCGAGCCTATGGGCAACGGCTGACGGTGCGTCGGGCGCGATTGTTGTTCGCCGGGCCGATTGACCAGCCCTACCTGGACATCGAGGCGATCCGCCAGACCGACGATGTGATCGCCGGCATCCGCCTGAGCGGCAGCGCCGAACAGCCAGCCACGCAGATTTTCTCGGAGCCGGCCATGAGCCAGGAGCAGGCGTTGTCCTACCTGGTGCTGGGCCGGCCGTTGAGCACCACGGGGGAGGACAACAACATGCTCGCCCAGGCAGCGCTGGGCCTGGGCTTGATGGGCAGCTCCGGAGTGACCACCAGCCTGGCCAACAATCTGGGGATCGAAGATTTCCAGCTCGACACCCAAGGCAGTGGCAACGACACCAGCGTGGTCGCCAGCGGCAACCTGTCGGAAAAACTCAGCCTGCGCTATGGCGTGGGTGTGTTCGAACCGGCCAATACCATCGCGTTGCGCTACAAGCTGAGCAAAAAGGTCTACCTCGAAGCCGCGAGCGGCGTCGCCAGTTCGCTGGATATCTTCTACAAGCGCGATTTCTGATTCCTTCCCAAAAAACAGAATCCCCTTGTGGGAGCGAGCTTGCTCGCGATAGCGCCATCAGATTCAGCATGTTCGTTGACTGATACACCGCTATCGCGAGCAAGCTCGCTCCCACATTGGGTCACCTTCCTGCACCTTGCGTGTTCATGCGTAGCTAACTAACTATTTGTTTGACATTTGCTGCCTAGGCAGTAACATCTCGTCATACATTCACTGCCTAGGCAGCAAAAGGTGGTCAGATGAAGCATTTCACCCCAGACGAATTCCACAATTGCCATCTCGGCATGCTGCTCGGCCGTGCCGCGATGCTCAAGGATCGGATCATCGACACGCACATGGAGCCCGTCGGCATCACTGCCGCGCAGTTCAAGGTGCTGATCATCATGGCCCAGCACGGCATCGACACGCCGGTGGAGCTGTGTCGTTACCTGTCGCTGGACAGCGGCTCGATGACACGAATGCTCGACCGCCTGGAGCAGAAGGGCTTTCTGGTTCGCCAACGCTCGGCCCAGGACCGACGGCAGGTCCGCCTGGTGTTGACCGAGGCCGGCCAAGCGCTGGCTGACCGCCTGCCATTCATCGGGGCCGACGCCATGAATCAACTGGCCGGTGCCATCAGCCGCGAGGAGCTGCAAACCCTCGAGAACATCCTCAAGAAAATACTGCTCGCCGCCGGTGATCCCTTCACCGTCCTGCGATTGGGGGAAAAATGAAGCGTCAAACCTTGCGTACCGGCCTGAGCCTGGTGCTATTGGCCATGAGCCTGGCCGGTTGTGCCAGCTACAGTGGCCTGAATACCGAAGGTGTCAGCCTCGAGGCCAAAAGCCTCCAGGCAGGACAATCGCTGACTGGCGTCACGTTGTCGCCGGCCTCGTGGCCCAAAAGCGATTGGTGGAAGAGCCTCGGCGATCCGCAACTCGATAGCCTGATCCGCGAAGCGCTGCGTGACAGCCCTGACATGCAGATCGCCAGCGCCCGTGTTCACCAGGCCAGCGCCGCTGCCTACGCCGCCAATGCCGCGCGTCTGCCGTCCCTGGACGCCAGCGGCAGCGTGAGCCGTTCGCGCCTGGCTCGCGACCAGGACCCGCAAGGGCAGGGCGGCGCCTACAGCACCTTGCGTTCGCTGAGCGTGGATTTCAACTACGACTTCGATTTGTGGGATGGCCAGCGCGCTGCCTGGGAAGCTGCCCTCGGCCAGGCCCGCGCCGCCGAGATTGACCGCCAGGCCGCACAGCTGACCCTGGCCGCTGACGTGGCCCGGGCCTACAGCGACTTGGGCCAGGCCCATATCATTTATGACCTGGCCAACGAAGACCTCAAGCGCACGCGGCAAATGCTCGACCTGGGCAAGCGCCGACTCAGCGCCGGGATCGACAGCGAATATCAGTTCCAGCAGACCGAAAGCCTGGAGGCCAGCGCCGATGCGACATTGATCGACGCGGAGAAGCGTTTGCAAAGCGCCAAGATCGCCTTGGCGGTGCTGCTGGGCAAAGGGCCGGATCGTGGCAACGAAATCGCCCGGCCCCACGTGTTGCAGGCCAGCGCGGTCGCCTTGCCGTCGAACCTGCCGGCCGAGTTGCTGGGGCGTCGTCCGGACCTGGTCGCCGCGCGGTGGCGGGTGGAGGCGGCTAGCAAGAACATTGAGGCCGGCAAGACGAACTTCTACCCCAACCTCAACCTGAGCGCGGCGGCCGGGGTGCAATCGTTGCTGGGTGACGCGATGTTTGGTTCAGCGAGTCGCTTCTTCAACGTGGCGCCGACGGTGTCGCTGCCGATTTTCGACGGTGGACGTTTGCGGGCGGACCTGGACGCCCGGGACGCCGACTACGACCTGGCGGTGGCGCAATACAACAAGAGCCTGGTCGCGGCACTTGGCGATGTCAGCGACACCATCAATCAGTTGCGTGACATCGGCCGGCAGATCGGCGCCCAGCAGCACGCCGTGGATATCGCACAGAACTCCTATGACACCGTGGTCCAGCGCTACGGCTCCGGCATCGGCAATTACCTGGACGTGTTGAGCATCGAGCAGCAGTTGCTCCAGGCCCAGCGCCAACTGGCAACGCTCAATGCCGAGCAGATTGATTTGTCGATCCAGCTGATGCAGGCCCTGGGCGGCGGCTTCGACACCCAAACCGTGGCTTCGGCCGCACCGGCCGCCACCGCGCCGGCTCACTGATTCGAGGTATTTGTCATGGCAACTGCCGAAACAACGCAACAAACGCCACAGGACAGCGGCAACCCACGCAAACGCAAGGTCATGCTGCTCGCCCTGGCCGTGATCGTCATTCTCGGTGGCCTGGGCGTCTGGGCCTGGCACGAACTGTATGGGCGCTGGAGCGAAAGCACCGACGATGCCTACGTCAACGGCAACGTCGTGGAAATCACCCCGCAGGTCACCGGGACCGTGATAAGCATCGGCGCCGATGACGGCGACCTGGTGCGCGAAGGCCAGGTGCTGGTGCAGTTCGACCCGAACGATGCCGAAGTTGCGCTGCAAAGTGCCCAGGCCAACCTGGCCCGCACCGTGCGCCAGGTGCGTGGCTTGTACAGCAATGTCGATGGCATGAAGGCGCAAGTCCATGCGCAAGAAGCCGAAGTGCAGAAGGCCCAGGAGAACTACAACCGACGCAAAAACCTGGCGGCGGGCGGGGCGATTTCCCAGGAAGAGCTGTCCCATGCCCGGGATGACCTGACCTCGGCGCAGAACGCCCTGGCCAATGCCCGGCAGCGGCTCAAGACCACCAGCGCCTTGGTGGATGACACCGTGGTGTCGTCCCATCCCGACGTGCAAGCGGCCGCCGCGCAACTGCGCCAGGCGTACTTGACCAATGCTCGCAGCACCTTGATCGCGCCAGTGACCGGTTACGTCGCCAAACGCACCGTTCAGCTCGGCCAACGGGTGCAACCGGGCACCGCGTTGATGGCCGTGATCCCGCTGGACCAGTTGTGGATCGACGCCAACTTCAAGGAAACCCAACTGCGCGACATGCGCATCGGCCAACCGGTGGACATCGAGACCGATCTGTATGGCAGCGATGTGAAGTACAGCGGCACGGTCGACAGCCTGGGCGCCGGGACCGGCAGCGCATTCGCCTTGCTGCCGGCACAGAACGCCACCGGCAACTGGATCAAGATCGTCCAGCGGGTGCCGGTGCGCATTCATATCAATGCCCAAGAGTTGGCCAAGCATCCGCTGCGGGTGGGGCTGTCGACCCAGGTCGACGTCAACCTGCATGACCAGAGCGGGCCGGTTCTGGCCCAGCAGCCACCGCAAAAAGCCACGTTCAGCACCCAGGTCTACGACCGCCAGCTGGCCGACGCCGACGCGATGATCACGCGCCTGATTCATGAAAACAGCGCGGCGGCGGGCAAGACCGCGCAGCGCTGAAGCAGCGCTATCGGCCTCTGTGGCGAGGGGATTTATCCCCGCTGGGCTGCGCAGCGGCCCTAGAACTGCGACCCGGTACAGCGGCTAATTCATCTAATCATACAGGGCTGCTACGCAGCCCAGCGGGGATAAATCCCCTCGCCACAGGGCGTAATTCCATTCCATCGGTGCGCCAGTGATTCACCACCACCGCTTCATAGGATTCTCGCAATGAGCAATAACGCGTCCTTCACGCCGCCCAGCCTGTTGCTCAGCACCATCGGGTTGTCGCTGGCGACGTTCATGCAGGTGCTCGACACCACCATCGCCAACGTCGCCTTGCCGACCATTTCCGGCAACCTGGGCGTGAGCTCGGAGCAGGGCACTTGGGTGATCACTTCGTTCGCGGTGAGCAACGCCATCGCGCTGCCATTGACCGGCTGGTTGAGCCGGCGGTTTGGCGAGGTGAAGCTGTTTCTGTGGGCAACGATGTTGTTCGTCCTGGCCTCGTTCCTGTGCGGAATCTCGACATCGATGCCCGAGCTGATCGGCTTTCGTGTGCTTCAAGGGCTGGTGGCCGGGCCGTTGTATCCGATGACCCAGACCTTGCTGATCGCCGTGTACCCACCGGCCAGGCGTGGCATGGCCCTGGCGTTGCTGGCGATGGTCACGGTGGTGGCGCCGATCGCCGGGCCGATCCTCGGCGGCTGGATCACCGACAGCTATAGCTGGCCTTGGATTTTCTTCATCAACGTGCCCATCGGCATCTTCGCGGTGATGGTCGTGCGCCAGCAGCTCAAGGCGCGGCCGGTGGTCACCAGCCGCCAGCCGATGGACTATGTCGGCTTGATCACGTTGATCATTGGTGTCGGCGCGTTGCAGGTGATTCTCGACAAGGGCAATGACCTGGATTGGTTCGAGTCGAACTTCATCATCATTGGCGCACTGATTTCGGTGATCGCCCTCGCGGTGTTCGTGATCTGGGAAATGACTGACGGCCACCCGGTGGTCAACCTGCGGCTGTTCGCCTATCGCAACTTTCGCATCGGCACCATTGTGCTGGTGGGCGGTTACGCCGGTTTCTTCGGCATCAACCTGATCCTGCCGCAATGGCTGCAGACCCAGATGGGCTATACGGCCACATGGGCCGGCCTGGCTGTAGCGCCGATCGGTATCCTGCCGGTGTTGATGTCGCCCTTCGTCGGCAAATACGCCCACAAGTTCGACCTGCGCCTGTTGGCCGGGCTGGCCTTCCTGGCGATTGGCCTGAGTTGCTTCATGCGCGCCGGGTTCACCAACGAAGTGGATTTCCAGCACATCGCCCTGGTGCAGTTGTTCATGGGCATCGGCGTTGCGCTGTTTTTCATGCCGACCTTGAGCATCCTCATGTCCGACCTGCCGCCTCATCAGATCGCCGATGGCGCGGGGCTGGCGACGTTCCTGCGGACCCTGGGCGGCAGCTTCGCCGCATCCTTGACCACATGGATCTGGATCCGTCGGGCCGACCAGCACCACGCGTACCTGAGCGAAAGCATCAGCACCTTCGAGCCGGCCACGCGCGAGACAATCAACCAGCTCGGCGGGGCGAGCACGCCGGTCTATGCCCAGCTCGACCAGATCCTCACCAGCCAGGCGTACATGCTCTCCACCGTGGATTACTTCACGTTGCTGGGCTGGGCATTCATGGGGTTGATCCTGCTGGTGTGGCTGGCGAAACCGCCGTTCACGGCGAAGGCGGGGCCTGCTTCGGCAGGGCATTGACTGGGTAATGCAGTTTCAATGTGGGAGCGAGCTTGCTCGCGATTGCGGACTCATACCCAACATTTTCGTTGGCTGATACACCGCTATCGCGAGCAAGCTCGCTCCCACAGGGAATTTATATTGGATCGGGGATTGCGTCGGGTGCCGGCAGTTGTGGCGGCGGGGCAAACCCGAACGGCGCCAACGCAAACCCTTGTTCATCTACCTGCAACGCCCACCCTTGCTTGTCCCAATCCCCCAGCACGATGCGTCGCGCTGCGTGTTCGCCCAGTTGCAGCTTATGGATGGCGGGGCGGTGGGTGTGGCCGTGGACCAGGGTCTTCACGCCGTACTGCTGCATGATCAGCGGGATCTCTTCGGGCGTGACGTCGACGATGTCGTTGGCTTTCATCCGCGTCTGCGTGCGGCTTTCGCTGCGTAGTTTGCGCGCCAGTTTCTGGCGGCTGCCCAGTGGCAGGTGGCGCAGGATGAACAGCGTGACCGGGTTGCGCAGCCAACGGCGCAGCTTCATGTAGCCGATATCCCGCGTGCAGAGGCTGTCGCCGTGCATCAGCAATACAGGTTCACCGTTGAACTGCACGACGCTCGGATCCTTGAGCAAGGTGCAGCCAGCCGCTTTGCAGAACGCCTGCCCGAGCATGAAGTCGCGATTGCCGTGCATGAGGAAAATGGCCGTGCCGCTGTCGCTCAATTCGCGCAGGGCCTGGCAGATGGAACGCTGGAACGGCGTCATGGCATCGTCGCCGATCCAGGCTTCGAAAAAGTCGCCCAGGATGTACAACGCTTGCGCCGCACGGGCGCGTGTGGCGAGCAGATCCAGAAACGCCCGGGTGATGTCCGGGCGCTCCTCTTCCAGATGCAAGTCTGAAATCAGCAATATCACTCAATGATCTCGGCTTTCTCGATGATCACGTCTTCTGCCGGGACGTCCTGATGACCCGCCTTGGAGGTGGTGGACACGCCTTTGATCTTGTCGACCACATCGGTGCCGGCGGTGACTTTACCGAATACCGCATAGCCCCAGCCCTGGACGTTCTTGCCGCTGTGGTTCAGGAAGCTGTTGTCGGCCACGTTGATGAAGAACTGCGCGGAGGCCGAATGCGGCTCCATGGTGCGGGCCATGGCGACGGTGTATTTGTCGTTGGAAAGACCGTTGTCGGCTTCGTTCTGGATGCTTGGGCGCTTGTCTTTCTTTTCCTTCATGCCCGGTTCGAAACCACCGCCCTGGATCATGAAGTTGCCGATGACACGGTGGAAAACGGTGTTTTCGTAGTGGCCGGCCTTGACGTATTCAACGAAGTTGGCAACGGTGATCGGTGCCTTTTCGGCGTTCAGTTCCAGGACGATGTCGCCATGGTTGGTGGTCAGTTTGACTTGGGTCATGATTACTACTCTTCAAGGAATTCGTGGGTTTGGGGGGCGCGGGCGCCCGCAACCGGTCTGGCCGCAATCGCCAGGTGGGCAGTTTAGCGTGCCATGCACGAATTTCGAGGCTGTTTTTCATCGGGTCATCGATTAAATTCAATCGTTTGCCGGCTCGGCCTGTCAGGTGCTTGACAGCATCGGCTATGATACGGGCTTTGATTTATCAGGCCGCACCCGGCCGCGCACTTGTATGTTCAAGGATCCTATGAGCAAGCCCACTGTCGACCCTACCTCGAATTCCAAGACCGGCCCGGCCGTGCCGGTCAACTTCCTGCGCCCGATCATCCAGGCGGACCTGGATTCGGGTAAGCATACGCAGATCGTCACCCGCTTCCCGCCGGAGCCCAACGGCTACCTGCACATCGGTCACGCCAAATCCATCTGCGTGAACTTCGGCCTCGCCGAGGAGTTCGGTGGCGTCACGCACTTGCGTTTCGATGACACCAACCCGGCCAAGGAAGACCAGGAATACATCGACGCGATCAAGAGCGACGTCAAGTGGCTGGGTTTCGAATGGGCGGGCGAAGTGCGCTATGCCTCGCAATATTTCGACCAGTTGCATGACTGGGCGGTCGAGCTGATCAAGTCCGGCAACGCCTACGTGTGCGACCTGACCCCGGAGCAGGCCAAGGAATACCGTGGCAGCCTGACCGAACCGGGTAAGAACAGCCCGTTCCGCGACCGCAGAGTGGAAGAGAACCTGGACTTGTTCGCCCGCATGCGCGCCGGTGAGTTCCCGGACGGCGCCCGCGTGCTGCGCGCCAAGATCGACATGGCCTCGCCGAACATGAACCTGCGCGACCCGATCATGTACCGCATCCGTCATGCCCATCACCACCAGACGGGCGACAAATGGTGCATCTATCCGAACTATGACTTCACCCACGGCCAGTCGGACGCCATCGAAGGCATCACGCACTCGATCTGCACGCTGGAATTCGAAAGCCACCGTCCGCTGTACGAATGGTTCCTGGAGCACCTGCCGGTGCCGGCCAACCCGCGCCAGTACGAATTCAGCCGCCTGAACCTGAACTACACCATCACCAGCAAGCGCAAGCTCAAGCAACTGGTGGACGAAAAGCACGTCAACGGTTGGGATGACCCACGCATGTCGACGTTGTCGGGCTTCCGCCGTCGTGGCTACACGCCGAAGTCGATCCGCAATTTCTGCGAGATGATCGGCACCAACCGTTCCGACGGCGTGGTGGACTTCGGCATGCTGGAATTCAGCATCCGTGACGACCTCGACCACAGCGCGCCGCGCGCCATGTGCGTGTTGCGTCCGCTGAAAGTCGTCATCACCAATTACCCGGAAGGCCAGGTCGAGAACCTCGAACTGCCGTGCCACCCGAAGGAAGACATGGGCGTACGCGTCTTGCCGTTCGGCCGGGAAATCTACATCGACCGTGAAGACTTCATGGAAGAGCCGCCCAAAGGCTACAAGCGCCTGGAGCCTGCCGGCGAAGTGCGCCTGCGTGGCAGCTACGTGATCCGCGCCGACGAGGCCATCAAGGACGCCGACGGCAATATCGTCGAGCTGCGTTGCTCCTATGATCCCGACACCCTGGGCAAGAACCCGGAAGGTCGCAAGGTCAAGGGCGTGATCCACTGGGTGCCGGCCGCCGCGAGCGTCGAGTGCGAAGTGCGCCTGTACGATCGCCTGTTCCGTTCGCCGAACCCGGAGAAGGCCGAAGACAGCGCCAGCTTCCTGGACAACATCAACCCTGGCTCCTTGCAAGTACTCACTGGTTGTCGTGCCGAGCCTTCGCTGGGCAACGCACAGCCGGAAGACCGTTTCCAGTTCGAGCGCGAAGGTTACTTCTGCGCGGATATCAAGGACTCGAAACCCGGTGCTCCGGTGTTCAACCGTACCGTGACCTTGCGCGACTCCTGGGGTCAGTGATCAAGTCTTAAGGGAAACCCTGTGCTTACGATCTACAACACGCTCACCAAGAGCAAAGAAGTCTTCAAGCCGCTGGATGGCAACAAGGTGCGCATGTACGTCTGCGGCATGACCGTGTACGACTATTGCCACCTGGGTCATGGCCGCAGCATGGTCGCCTTTGACCTGGTGACCCGCTGGTTGCGTTTCAGCGGCTACGACCTGACCTACGTGCGCAACATCACCGACATCGACGACAAGATCATCAATCGCGCCAACGAAAATGGTGAAGCGTTCGATGCGCTGACTGAGCGCATGATCAAGGCCATGCACGAGGACGAGGCGCGCCTCAATATCCAGAAGCCGGACCTGGAGCCCCGTGCCACCGATCACATCCCGGGCATGCTGGCGATGATCCAGACCTTGATCGACAAGGGCTATGCCTACGCACCGGGAAATGGCGACGTGTACTACCGCGTCGCCAAGTTCATGGGCTACGGCAAACTGTCGCGCAAGAAGATCGAAGATTTGCGCATCGGCGCACGCATCGAAGTCGACGAGTCGAAGGAAGACCCGCTGGACTTCGTGCTGTGGAAAGGCGCCAAGCCGGGCGAGCCGAGCTGGGAGTCGCCATGGGGCGCCGGGCGTCCGGGCTGGCACATCGAATGCTCGGTGATGTCCACCTGCTGCCTGGGCGAGACTTTCGACATTCATGGCGGCGGCAGCGACCTGGAATTTCCGCACCACGAAAACGAAATCGCCCAGAGTGAAGCGGCCACCGGCAAGACCTACGCCAATGCCTGGATGCATTGCGGCATGATTCGCATCAATGGCGAGAAGATGTCCAAATCCTTGAACAACTTCTTCACCATCCGCGACGTGCTCGATAAGTACCATCCGGAAGTCGTGCGTTACCTGCTGGTGTCGAGCCACTACCGCAGCGCCATCAACTATTCGGAAGATAACCTCAAGGATGCCAAGGGTGCCCTGGAGCGTTTCTACCATGCGTTGAAAGGCCTGCCGAGCGTGCCACCTGCCGGTGGTGAAGCGTTCGTGGCCCGGTTTACCGAAGTAATGAACGATGACTTCGGCACGCCGGAAGCGTGCGCGGTGCTGTTCGAGATGGTGCGTGAGATCAACCGCCTGCGCGAGAGCGATCTCGATGCGGCGGCCGGCTTGGCGGCGCGCTTGAAGGAACTGGCCAGCGTTCTGGGTGTGTTGCAGCTCGAAGCCGATGACTTCCTGCAGGCCGGAGCCGAAGGCCGCGTCGACGCTGCCGAGGTCGACGCGCTGATTCAAGCACGGCTCGCGGCGCGGGCCAACAAGGACTGGGCCGAATCCGACCGCATCCGCGACCAGCTCACTGCCATGGGCGTGGTGCTGGAAGACGGGAAGGGCGGGACGACCTGGCGTTTGGCGGACTAACATCTCTTAGAACGCGCAATACCCACTGTGGGAGCGAGCAAGCTCGCGATGGCGAAGTGTCAGACGAAAATTTTGTCGACTGATACATCCCATCGCGAGCAAGCTCGCTCCCACAGTTTTTTGCATCTCAATTGATTCTGACCGATCGCTCGACATCCCTGACGGGAGCCTTCCCATGCTTTCCGTTGATCTGTCGCGGCCACCCATCTGGTGGCGTTTGCCTTCGAGTTCTGGGCGGTGCTGACCTTCGGCATGACCCGTGGCGTGCGCTTGGGCTGACCGGCGCTAGCGCCTGCTTCATCGCCATTAAAACGAAACGTCTGACAGCCATGGTGTGGGGCATGCCAGTAGTATCGGTTCCGGGTTGATTGGATTTACAAGGCGGGATTGGACAGGGTGCGGCTCGGTCGGCATGCATCTTTAGCCAGCCATTGCGGCGATGCAAACGGGCTGGCTGCGGACTGCGGCAGGGCTCAGGGCGTTTGCGGTTTGTCAGGGGCAGTGAGGCCGGCCTGGATGCGCTGATAAATTTCTTCGCGATGCACCGCAACGTTTTTCGGGGCGTTGATGCCGATCCGGACCTGTTGGCCGCTAACGCCCAGAATGGTGATCGTGATGTCGTCACCAATGTTTATGCTTTCACCGACTTTGCGGGTGAGTATCAGCATGGTGTTCTCCTTGATTGCTTTATAGGGCACCTGATTCAGACAGTGCAGATGTCGGTACTGCTTATAGATTAGTGCTAAGTGTCACAATGTGGGTGCCTCTTTCTGACGTGCAGATGCTGCATTAATTCCCAGGGTGCGACTATACAGAGACGTTGGAGAGGATTCTCGTGTTTTGCGCACTGTTTAGGGCGTTTCCGGCGAAACTGGATGCTAAAATCCTCGCTTCATGTCTTGCGGGGGAATCGTTGTGCGTAAATTGGCTTGGGTAATTGCGGTACTGGCGCTGGCGGGATGTGGGGAAGGGCGCGACGTCGAAGCACCCAAGCCGAAGCCGGCGGCGACCTCCACGCCGGCAGTCGCGGCGCCGCAGTGGGCTGTCGAGGTGCGAGGCCAGACGCCCCAGGCGGTCAGCGACCTGACGGGCTGGCTGATCGAGCACAGCTTCATGTCCAGTGTCGTCAGGGAAAATGGCAAGGATCGGGTCCTGGTCGGGCCGTTGGGTTCCGAGGCTGAAGCTCAGGCGAAACAGGAGCAGATCAATGCTGCGCTGGTACGAGCCAAGAAGCGCAACATCGAGACCTTGGTCGTGGACTTTCCGCCAGCACGATAATCAGACAAAACCAAACCTGTGGGAGCGAGCTTGCTCGCGATAGAGCCATTGCCAGTCAGCGTCAATGTTGCGGGTCCACCGCTGTCGCGAGCTCGCTCCCACAGTTGAGCTGTGCCGTTCGTATAGGCCAGGTCAGCCGCAGGCCTTCAGGTCCACCGGTCCGACGAATTCGTTTCCACGCCCCATCACGCATGCCACGCTCTGGTTGCGCTGGCGCTCCCACGCTTGCACCGGGTAGGTCTTGTCCCAGGCTTCGTACAGGCGCCGGTCCTGTTTGGAGAGCCGCAGGCCATATTGTTTGCTCATGTAGAAATAGGTCCTGGCGATCATCCCGCGGATGGAAGGGCGGGGCATGACTTTTTTGGCCTTGAAGTCCACCTGGGTCAGGCACGAGCCGTATTGGCCCTTCTGCACCGGCAACCAGCCGAAGCTGAAGTTGCTGCGATCGCCATTGACCTCGCCAATGCTGGGCACCAGGTTGTGAAGGTCGGCCTCGGCCCGTTGGTAGACCGGGTCGTAGCGAGTGCAGTTCTTGCGCCCACCTTGTTGCCAGCATTGACGCTGATGGCCGATATGCCAGGCCGGAACGATATGTTCCCACTCGATGCGGGCGGCGCGACTGGCATTTTTGCGGGGTACATAACCGCAGGCGGCGAGGTTCACGCGGTTGCCGGTGTATTTGCAGCCGCAGTAGAACTCGGTGGATTGGGGGGCATAGAGCTTCCAGGCGACTTTCTTGGCTTCGTTGAAGGTACGGGGCGCTCCAGCCTGTGCGCCCATGGCAACGAAGACGAGCAATAAAACCAGACAGCGGAAATTCATCAAGCTCAATCTTCCTTCGGCACAACCCAGAAAACCTGCACGCCGCCATCGTCGCGATAGGCGAGGGTGACGTTGTCGTTCTCGTCGATTTCTGCCAGCAGGCGTTCCCATTCCTCCACCGGCTCATCGGGCAGGCGAAAGATCAGAGCGGCCTTGGCATTTTGTGCGGTGGGCGCGTTGATGATCTTCGAGACCCGTAGACCGAGTCGTGCATAGGAGTCTAAGGGGGTAGTTGCAGCGGAGGGCATGGCCACAGGATTATCCTTATTAAGCTGTACGTGCATACAGTATTTAACCGTAGGCATTTACGCAACTGCTTAAATTTCAAGAAAATCGTCTGACAGCGCTTTTTTCATTTTGATGTAGGACGAAGGTGATTTTTTACCGGACCTGGTAATGGGCCCGTGGGGCGGACGATGAAAAAAGCGGTGCCCGACCGGGCTCGGTCGGGCGGGGGAAATCAATATTCCCAGAAAATTCGCTGCAACTCCTTGCTGTCTTGGGTCTTGGTCAGGGCAACCATTGCCAGGATACGGGCCTTTTGAGGATTCAAGTCGTGGGCTACGACCCAGTCGTATTTGTCGTCAGGCTGTTCGGCGTTTCGCAGTACGAAACCACCTGCGTT
The DNA here is from genome assembly GCF_052660185.1 of Pseudomonas sp. E102. Lineage (NCBI taxonomy): Bacteria > Pseudomonadati > Pseudomonadota > Gammaproteobacteria > Pseudomonadales > Pseudomonadaceae > Pseudomonas > Pseudomonas sp. E102. Next base: position 2,844,417 of record NZ_CP084025.1, on the reverse strand, counting down.
GGCGTGTGACGAACGAATGATCTGCACGCCTTCCTTGCGCAAGGCCTGCAACGACGGAACGACTCGCGAAGACACCGAACCGTTGCCGGTGCCGGCGTGGATGATCGCCTTGGCGCCGGATTGGGCCAGGGCCTTGTACGCGGTGTCGCTGACGTTGCCGTAGGAGTAGGCAATTTCCACGTCCGGCAGGCTCTTGATGGTCTTGATGTCGAACTCCGAACCGGAGGTGTGGCGCTTGGCCGGCAGGCGGAACCAGTAGGATTTGCCTTCCACTACCATGCCCAACGGGCCCCACGGGCTTTTGAATGCTTCGGTCTTGATGTTGATCATCTTGCTCACATCACGGCCCGACTGGATTTCATCGTTCATGGTCACCAGTACGCCCTTACCGCGCGCTTCCTTGCTGCTGGCGACCGCCACGGCGTTGTAGAGATTGAGCATGCCATCGGCAGACATTGCGGTGCCGGGCCGCATCGAGCCGACGACAATGATCGGTTTGTCGGTTTTCTCGACAAGATTCAGGAAATAAGCGGTCTCCTCCAGCGTGTCGGTGCCGTGGGTGATGACGATGCCGTCGACATCCTCGCTGTCGGCCAGCTCGGCGACACGGCGTCCCAGTTGCAAAAGGTTTTCGTTGGTGATGCTCTCCGATGCGATCTGCATCACCTGTTCGCCGCGCACGTTGGCCAACCGGCTGAGCTCCGGTACGCCGGCGATCAGTTGTTCGATACCAACCTTGGCTGCCTGGTAGGTGGCGCTGTTGGCGGAGCTCGCGCCGGCGCCGGCGATGGTGCCGCCCGTGGCGAGGATGACGACGTTGGAGAGCTTTTGCTCAACCGGGTTTTCTTTCGCCTGAAGGGCGCTGGGCAGGAGCAGCAAGAGGGCCAAAGCGCCCGGAACAAGAGTCTTTAAGGCAGATGTCATTATTTTTCTCTCTAGTCATGAGGATTCATCTAGATGCTCCGGCAGACCTGAATGCCGAGAGCACTCCTCTCAGAGCACGATCCGTACCACTGCTGCGCAAGCGTGGGTCTACCTTCTAACGCCTTGAAAATCAAAACGATGTGTATTTGAGAAGATGCCCCTTCGGTGGATGCATGGCCGGATTTCCGAACATCAAGCTGTTTGCTGTTCGGTTAACCGGAGCAGAACGGTCTGAAGGAAGGTTGGGTTGTGAGGCTAAAGAAAACGCGCCAATGGACGATCTACCTTGTAGGAATTCATTCATGGAGCGAGACATGAGCTTTTCAATCGGCTTTCCAAATGCCGCCGCCGTCACCATCGGCGGTAAATCCGCAGCGACGTTGAATGCCTTGAGCGAGGCAACCGCCGATGCTGCCGACCAAGCCCTTGGCGAAACGCAAGCGCCCGGTAAGGTGCGCGCGAACCTGCATACCGACGCCGAGAGCAAGACCGAAAAAAGCGACAGCACCCAAAGCATCGCCATGAAAGTCCTGCTCAAGCGCATGCAAGAGCTACAGCAGCAACTGCGTGAGCAACAGCAGCAGCTCGCCGCTGCGCAGGCGCGTCCTTATTCCACGCCTGAAGCCAAGACTGCCGCGGTCATGGCCATCCAGGGACAGATCGCCGATACCACCGGTGCGCTGCAGGAAGTCACGGGCAGCTTGATCAAGGAATTGGCGAAGGATTCCAGTTCTGGGACGTTGGTCAACACCACGGCTTGATCCACAATGTTCCGGATAAAACCGGAGCGTTGACAAAACGCCGATGCTTTACCATAGTTCATTCCACGCAAACGTTTGCGCAGTCGTCGTATGACGATTTTTGCTCACAATAATCATAAAATCGGAGTGAACCCATGAAGCTGCCATTCGCTGGTCGCCTGCTCGCCGTTGCCATGCTCGCGACCGCATCCGCTGCGCTGCCTTTCTCCTCGGCGCTCGCCCAGACTCCCGAAAAACCCAAGGTTGCCCTGGTCATGAAATCCCTGGCCAACGAATTCTTCCTGACGATGGAGGATGGCGCCAAGGCTTATCAGAAAGAACACTCCGCCGACTTCGACCTGATCTCCAACGGGATCAAGGATGAAACCGACACCGCCAACCAGATCCGCATCGTCGAGCAGATGATCGTGTCCAAGGTCGACGCGCTGATCATCGCGCCTGCCGATTCCAAGGCCATGGTTCCGGTGATCAAGAAAGCCGTCGATGCCGGCATCACTGTGATCAACATCGACAATCAACTCGATCCAGCGGTGGTCAAGAGCAAGAACATCACCGTGCCTTTCGTAGGCCCTGACAACCGCAAGGGCGCTCGCCTGGTGGGTGAATACCTGGCCAAGGAGCTCAAGGCTGGTGACGAGGTGGGTATCATCGAAGGCGTGTCGACCACCACCAACGCCCAGGCGCGCACCGCGGGCTTCAAGGATGCGATGGAGGCCGCGCAGATCAAGGTCGTTTCCCTGCAATCGGGCGATTGGGAGATCAACAAGGGCAACCAGGTTGCCTCGTCGATGCTCAGCGAATACCCGAACATCAAGGCGCTGCTGGCCGGCAACGACAGCATGGCGGTAGGTGCGGTCTCGGCCGTGCGCGCGGCTGGCAAGGCGGGCAAGGTGCAAGTGGTCGGCTACGACAATATCAACGCCATCAAGCCGATGCTCAAGGACGGCCGTGTCCTGGCCACAGCCGACCAGTTCGCTGCCAAGCAGGCTGTGTTCGGCATCGAGACCGCATTGAAAATGCTCAAGGGCGAAAAAGTCGACAGCGGCGCCAACGGCGTTATCGAAACTCCGGTCGAGCTGGTGACCAAGCAGTAATCCTGGCGACACAACGGCGCTCGCCCGTCCGGGCGGGCGCATTGGAGAGTTTGTTATGTCCGTTCGCGACCCGAACGCTGTCCTGTGCGTCAGCGGTATCGGCAAGACCTATGCCCAGCCGGTACTGAGCGATATCAACCTGACGTTGATGCGCGGTGAAGTGCTGGCGTTGACCGGTGAAAATGGCGCCGGCAAAAGTACCTTGTCCAAGATCATCGGTGGGCTGGTCACGCCGACGACGGGGCAGATGCAGTTCCACGGGCAGGATTACCGTCCCGGCAGCCGGACCCAGGCGGAAGAGCTGGGCGTGCGCATGGTGATGCAGGAACTCAACCTGCTGCCGACTCTTTCCGTGGCCGAGAACCTGTTCCTCGACAACCTGCCCAGCCACGGCGGCTGGATCAGTCGCAAGCAATTACGCAAAGCGGCGATCGACGCCATGGCCCAGGTGGGGCTCGATGCAATCGATCCCGACACGCTGGTCGGTGAACTGGGCATCGGTCATCAGCAGATGGTCGAGATCGCCCGCAACCTGATCGGCGATTGCCATGTGCTGATTCTCGATGAGCCGACCGCGATGCTAACGGCCCGCGAAGTCGAAATGCTCTTCGAGCAGATCACCCGCTTGCAGGCCCGCGGCGTCTCGATCATTTATATCTCCCATCGCCTTGAGGAACTGGCGCGGGTGGCCCAGCGCATTGCGGTGCTGCGCGACGGCAACCTGGTCTGCGTCGAGCCGATGGCCAACTACAACAGTGAGCAGTTGGTGACGCTGATGGTCGGTCGGGAGCTGGGCGAGCATATCGACCTGGGCCCGCGCCAGATCGGCGCCCCCGCGCTGACCGTGAAGGGCCTGACCCGTTCCGACAAGGTCCGCGATGTGTCGTTCGAAGTTCGCAGCGGTGAAATCTTCGGTATTTCCGGGCTGATCGGGGCAGGGCGCACAGAGCTGTTGCGGTTGATCTTCGGCGCGGATGTAGCCGACAGCGGTACGGTGGCACTGGGCTCGCCAGCCAATGTGGTCAGCATCCGTTCCCCGGCCGATGCGGTGGCCCACGGCATTGCCTTGATCACCGAGGATCGCAAGGGCGAGGGCTTGCTGTTGAGCCAATCCATCGCCGCCAACATCGCGCTGGGCAACATGCCGGAGATATCCAGTGCCGGCCTGGTCAAGGGCAGCGCGGAGCAGGCCTTGGCGCAGCGGCAGATCGACGCCATGCGCATCCGCAGTTCCAGCCCGACGCAGCTGGTGTCCGAATTGTCTGGCGGCAACCAACAGAAAGTGGTGATCGGCCGTTGGCTCGAACGCGATTGCTCAGTACTGCTGTTCGACGAGCCGACCCGTGGCATCGACGTCGGCGCCAAGTTCGATATTTATGCGTTGTTGGGTGAACTGACTCGCCAGGGCAAGGCGCTGGTCGTGGTCTCCAGTGACCTGCGGGAACTGATGTTGATTTGTGACCGGATCGGTGTGCTTTCCGCCGGGCGCCTGATCGACACATTCGAGCGCGACAGCTGGACCCAGGATGACTTGCTTGCCGCCGCGTTCGCCGGCTACCAGAAACGTGATGCGCTGCTCAACGAAGCGGCGCCTAGGGATCTCTCATGAAAACCGCACCTGCCGTCGGCAAATCCAATGGCAACTTTTATGGTCTGGGCACTTACCTGGGCCTGGCTGGCGCCTTGCTCGCCATGGTCGCGCTGTTCTCGGTCCTGAGCAGCCACTTTCTTTCCTACGACACCTTCAGCACCCTCGCCAATCAGATCCCCGATCTCATGGTGCTGGCGGTCGGCATGACCTTTATCCTGATCATCGGCGGCATCGATTTATCGGTGGGCTCGGTGCTGGCGTTGGCGGCTTCGACAGTCAGCGTGGCGGTGCTGGGCTGGGGCTGGAGCGTCTGGCCATCGGCCTTGCTTGGCATGGCCGTGGCGGCATTGGCGGGCACGGTCACCGGTTCGATTACCGTGGCATGGCGTATCCCGTCGTTTATCGTTTCGCTGGGTGTGCTGGAAATGGCCAGGGGCCTGGCGTACCAGATGACCGGCTCGCGGACCGCCTATATCGGCGACTCCTTCGCCTGGCTGTCCAATCCGATTGCCTTCGGTATTTCGCCTTCGTTCATCATCGCCTTACTGGTGATCTTTGTTGCCCAAGCGGTGTTGACCCGCACGGTGTTCGGGCGCTACCTGATTGGCATCGGCACCAATGAAGAAGCCGTGCGCTTGGCCGGCATCAACCCCAAGCCCTACAAGATCCTGGTGTTCAGCCTGATGGGCTTGTTGGCCGGTGTTGCGGCGCTGTTCCAGATTTCTCGCCTGGAAGCGGCGGACCCCAACGCAGGCTCGGGGCTCGAGCTGCAAGTCATCGCCGCCGTGGTCATCGGCGGCACCAGCCTGATGGGCGGGCGCGGCTCGGTCATCAGCACCTTTTTCGGCGTGCTGATCATTTCGGTGCTGGCGGCAGGCCTGGCCCAGATCGGCGCGACCGAGCCGACCAAACGCATCATCACCGGCGCGGTGATCGTGATTGCAGTGGTGCTCGATACGTACCGCAGCCAGCGCGCCAGTCGGCGGGCTTGAACCATGGCGACGATCAAGGATGTGGCGGCGCTTGCCGGGATTTCCTACACGACCGTGTCCCATGTGGTGAACAAGACGCGGCCGGTCAGTGACGAGGTGCGGCGCAAGGTCGAGGCCGCCATCGAACGGTTGGACTATGTGCCCAGCGCCGTGGCGCGCTCGCTCAAGGCCAAGACCACGGCCACCATTGGCCTGCTGGTGCCCAACAGCCTCAACCCGTACTTTGCCGAACTGGCTCGGGGGATCGAGGATTACTGCGAGCGCAATGGCTACTGCGTGATCCTATGCAATTCCGACGACAATCCGGACAAGCAGCGCAGTTATCTGCGGGTGCTGCTGGAAAAACGTATCGACGGATTGATCGTGGCGTCGGCCGGGGGCGATGTCGGCCTGGCCGAGGGCCTGACCAACGTGCGTACGCCCATGGTGATCGTTGACCGTGGCCTGGATGGCGTCGATGCGGACCTGGTCCGTATCGACCATGAATATGGCGCGTACCTGGCCACCCGGCATCTGCTGGACCTGGGCCATCGCGACATTGCCTTCATTGGCGGGCCGGCGGACACCAGCGTGGCACAGATGCGCCTGGCGGGTTATTGCCGTGCGCTGAAGGAGGCGGGGATCGAGCTGCCCGTCGAGCGCATGCTCGAGAGCGATTTCACCAGCATCGGCGGTTACCGTGCGGCGGCCCAATTGCTTGGGCAACGGCCGCCCAGCGCGATTTTCGCGGCCAACGACATGATCGGCATCGGTGCATTGCGCGCCGCCGCCGAACGCAATGTGCGCGTGCCCAGTGAGCTGTCGATCATCGGTTTCGACGATATTCAGATGAGCCGTTATGTCTACCCGGCGCTGACCACTGTGGGGCAGTCGATCCTGGACCTGGGCGAGATGGCGGCCGAGGTGTTGCTGCGGCGCATCGCAACGCCGGGGCTTGCCACTGACCAGCGGATCGTGACGCCCAGCATTGTCTTGCGAGAATCGACTGCACCGGTGCCCGGTACATTCGCCCAATACCGCTGAACCGAATTGATGAGTAATGATGTATGCCAGCAAAAGTAGTGGTGATAGGCAGCCTGAACATGGACCTGGTGACGCGTGCGCCGCGTCTGCCTCGTGGTGGGGAAACCCTGATTGGCGAGTCGTTTTCCACCATCCCGGGGGGCAAGGGCGCCAACCAGGCGGTGGCCGCCGCGCGCCTGGGTGCGCAAGTGTCCATGGTCGGTTGCGTCGGCAATGACGCCTATGGACAGCAGTTGCGTGGCGCGCTGCTCGCCGAGGGCATCGATTGCCAGGCGGTCAGCGTGGTGGAGGGCTCCAGTGGCGTGGCGCTGATCGTGGTCGATGACAACAGCCAGAACGCGATCGTCATCGTTGCCGGCGCCAATGGTGAGCTGACGCCCGGCGTCCTCGATAGTTTTGATGCGGTGCTGCAAGGCGCCGATGTCATTATCTGCCAACTGGAAGTGCCGGACGCCACCGTAGGGCATGCGCTCAAGCGCGGCCATGAGCTTGGCAAGATTGTCATTCTCAATCCGGCACCGGCCTCCCATGCCCTGCCGGGCGACTGGTACGCCTACGTCGACTACCTGATCCCCAACGAAAGCGAAGCGATGGTCCTCAGTGGCCTGGCCGTGGATTCCCTGGAGACCGCCGAAGCCGCCGCGACGCAGTTGCTCGCGGCGGGTGCCGGCAAGGTCATCGTAACGCTGGGTGCCCAAGGGTTGCTGTTCGCCAACGGAGCGAGCTTCGAACACTTCCCCGCGCCGCGGGTCAAGGCGGTTGACACCACCGCGGCAGGCGATACGTTCGTCGGCGGTTTCGCGGCGGCCCTGGCGAACGGTAAGGACGAAGTCGAGGCCATTCGTTTCGGGCAGGTCGCCGCTGCGCTGTCGGTCACTCGCGCGGGCGCCCAGCCCTCTATTCCTGCATTGTCGGAAGTTCAGGCGTTCGAATCATGAAAAAGACTCCTTTGTTGAACATCGCCCTGTCACGCCTGGTCGCTTCCCTTGGGCATGGCGACAAAGTGGTGATCGGTGATGCCGGGCTGCCGGTGCCGTCACACGTCGAACTGATCGACCTTGCGTTGACCCATGGCGTCCCCGATTTTGTCAGTACCTTGAACGTGCTGCTCAGCGAGATGCAGGTCGAAAGCCATGTATTGGCGCAGGAAATTATCGACAAGCAACCGTCAGCCCTGGCGACGTTGGAGGCGCTGCACGCCGAAGGCGTCTTAGGCGCGCGGGCGTTGGTCAGCCATGAGCAGTTCAAGGTGCTTACTCGCGAGGCGAGGGCGGTCATTCGCACCGGAGAATGCTCACCGTACTGCAACGTGGTGCTGATCGCGGGCGTCACGTTCTAGATATTCACAACCTGCACAAGGAGTGCGCCATGCACCGCTATGCTCAAAAAATGCATCAACTGTTGCGGAGTCTGCTGCTTTTGTCATTCATCACGGCTACAAGCGCCCAGGCGGCAGAGAAGATCGACTTGATCATCGACACCGATCCGGGCGCCGATGATGTGGTTGCGCTGTTGTTCGCGCTGGCATCCCCCGAGGAGTTGCACGTTCGCGCGTTGACCACCGTGGCGGGGAACGTGCGCCTGGACAAGACTTCCCGCAATGCGCGCCTGGCCCGTGAGTGGGCGGGTCGCGAAGAGGTGCCGGTCTATGCCGGCGCGCCGAAACCGTTGATGCGCACGCCCATCTACGCGGAAAACATCCACGGCAAGGAGGGTTTGTCGGGTGTCACGGTGCACGAGCCGAAGAAAGGCTTGGCTGAGGGCAATGCCGTCAATTACCTGATCGACACGCTTAAGGCGGCCAAGCCCCACAGCATCACCATTGCCATGCTCGGCCCGCAGACGAACCTGGCCTTGGCGCTGGTCCAGGAGCCCGGGATCGTCCAGGGGATCAAGGAGGTGGTGATCATGGGTGGCGCGCACTTCAACGGCGGCAATATCACGCCGGTGGCCGAATTCAATTTGTATGCCGATCCTCAGGCGGCGGAGATTGTCGCCAAAAGCGGTGTGAAGCTGACCTACCTGCCCTTGGACGTGACCCACAAAATCCTCACCAGCGATGCGCGCCTGAAGCAGATCGCTGCGCTGAACAACAACGCGAGCAAGTTGGTCGGCGGTATTCTCAACGAATACGTCAAGGGCGACATGGAGCACTACGGCATGACGGGCGGGCCGGTGCACGATGCAACCGTGGTCGCCTACCTTCTCAAGCCGCAGCTGTTTAGCGGGCGTGCGGTCAACCTTGTGGTGGACAGCCGTGAAGGCCCGACTTTCGGCCAGACCGTCGTCGATTGGTACGACGGCCTGAAAGCGCCAAAGAACGCTTTTTGGGTGAAGGATGGCGATGCCCAGGGGTTCTTCGATCTGCTGACCGAGCGATTGGCGCGGCTCAAGTAACGCATCTCAAGGCAACTCCGCAGGCGTTTGCCTGCGGGAACCTTATACAGTTGTCTCGATGATGCTCGGATAGCGCTCGAACGCTTGCTTGACGAAGTTCTGCGCGGCCTGCGTCCCGAGTTCTTTCACCAGCAACTCGATGCTGAGGATCGCCAGTTCTTCCGGGCTGCCTGGGCTGTATGAGCTGTGGCCCTGCGCCCATTTTGCATTGATGGTAGCTTCGATGCTGACGGTGCTCATGTCGGGGGCTCGCAGGTTGGGAAATCTGTAGGCTGAGTTAAGCATTTTTGGAGTGGGTTTGGCAGTGCGACTTAGGCATCAGGCGAGCACTGTGCGACACTCGGTTTTTTATTTTTCCCGGGGCTCCTACGTGCAGATCGATTTGAAGGATCCTGAGGCGTTCACCCTCGAGGCCGTGCGTGATTTGCTCGCGTCCGCCAGTGATGACGAACATACCCAGTTGCGTGTGACCAAGGCTGGCATTGCCTATCTTTCGTCGGGTGTCGTAGGCGGTGCCGACATCGCAGGTTTGTTGTTTCGGCTTGAAACCTGGGCGAAGGGTTCGGGGTATGTCGGAAACGTTGCGGCGAGCGATGAGGTCTGGGTGATGCAAATCTACAATGCATTGAAAGACAACTGGCCGAACCCGCCCTTCGATTACATCGACATCTACTGAGCGCCATTCATATTCAGTCACGATTGAGCGGTGAACAGCTGGGCAGGGCTCAGGCAAACTGCCGTTTTTCCAGTTGAGGGCACCATGATGGCCTTGGCGTTGAAACCAAGTTTCGTTTGGGTTGTCGCACGCTCTCTGCTATTTCACTGAAAAAGGAGGCTTCATGCCTTGGAAGCTCGCGTCACTGAGTACTTTGCTGGCCGCTGCGCTCTTGAGCGGTTGCAGCAGCACCTCTGAATCGACCCCTGATCCCGTGACGGCCGAAACCGGGCATAGTCGCTGCGAGGCGAAGGCTGCCGAGTTCGCGATTGGCAAGCAGGCCTCGCCCCAGTTGCTGGAGCAGGCGCGGAGCCGTTCCGGCGCGCAAAACGCCCGTATTCTCAAGCCCAACGACATGGTGACGCTTGAGTACCGCTCCGATCGCTTGAACCTCAATACCGATGCCAACCTGGTGGTCAACCGGGTCAATTGCGGCTGATTGGTTTTAAGCTGACCATAAAAAACCCCGTCACATGGACGGGGTTTTTTTAGCGCGCCGGGAAATTACTCTGGGCGAACTTGTGCAGCTTGCATACCCTTTTGGCCTTTCTCAGCCACGAAGGAAACAGTCTGGCCTTCTTTCAGGCTTTTGAAACCGTCGCTTTCGATAGCTTTGAAGTGTACGAACAGGTCGTCACCGCCACCTTGAGGAGTGATGAAGCCGAAGCCTTTTTCATCGTTGAACCATTTAACGGTGCCGGTTTGGCGATTAGACATGGTGTATCTCCAAGAAACATATATTTTCAGTGTACTGTGCTGCTCAGGCCAACTGGGCACACCCGGGTATCATAGTCGAAATGTTCGATTTGGGAGCCCCCCGGACGAGCTGTTTGCCAATCAGTCGTGTTTTCTTTACCGTCTGAACGGGCTGGAAGCCCCGGTTTCAAAGGCTTTCAGCCGAACGTAAAGACGATAAAAAAAGCTGAAAAACCTGCAAAAATCGTAGGAAAAAGCGCTTATTCAAGCCTTTTTACCCCTGTCGGGCGCCTTCCTGACGCCCAAACCGTCATTTTTTCGCAGGCGGATTCGCCTTGCATTTGGCGATCTGGCCGAGGGCTTTCTGTTGCAGTTCAGGGGTGGCCTTGTTGTCCATCAGAGCCTGGATATCACTGGCCGGATAGGATTTGATGGCGTCGGCGCCACAGGCGCAGTGTGACTTGGCCGCTGCCGCGCCGATCTGTGGCGTTGCCGCCTGGGTGCACTGGGCCATGTATTTTTCGCGCTCGCCCTTTGGCCAGTCGGCATGGGCGGCAATCGGGAGCAGCAGGGCGAGGGGGGCGACTACTGCGAATAACGTATTCAGACGCATGCTGAGATGCTCCTTTCGGGTCGATGTCTTGGTATCTGAGGGGTTGCGGGCGCTTCAGTTCAGCACTTTGGCATAAAAGCCCCGCTTTTACGTTCGCTTCAACGCGAGCGCGGCGATGACCGTTCATCTGTGTTAGCATGCCGGGCTCGGGTATTTTCAGGCTCCGGATGACGACAGGTCCCGGCGGCGGCAAATGTTCGATTAACCCTGATTTGAATCCCAGTCACTCTGGTTCGGTTTTCCCGGTTGGCCGCAAGGCTCCTGCCGCTGTAAGGCAGGCGTTCGTCATTGAATGGCCTGGACTGGATCTTGTACTGGCTCATCCCAACCCACGTGACCTTTGGTAGGGGTCACCACTAGGAGAGGAGGCGCCATGCCAACTATTACTCTTCCCGACGGCAGTCAACGTTCATTCGACCACCCGGTTTCCGTAGCCGAGGTCGCCGCATCCATTGGCGCGGGCCTGGCCAAGGCCACCCTGGCCGGCAAGGTCAACGGCAAACTGGTCGACGCCAGCGATGTCATCGACAGCGATGCCACGCTGCAAATCATCACGCCCAAGGATGAAGAGGGGCTGGAGATCATTCGTCACTCCTGCGCGCACCTGGTCGGTCATGCGGTCAAGCAGCTGTACCCGAGCGCGAAGATGGTCATCGGGCCGGTCATCGACGAAGGCTTCTATTACGACATCGCCTTCGAGCGTCCTTTTACCCCGGACGACATGGCCGCGATCGAGCAGCGCATGCAGCAGCTGATCGAGAAAGATTACGACGTCATCAAGAAAGTCACCCCGCGCGCCGAAGTCATCGAAGTCTTCAAGGCCCGTGGCGAGGACTACAAGCTGCGTCTGGTGGAAGACATGCCGGACGAGCAGGCCATGGGCCTGTACTACCACGAAGAATACGTCGACATGTGCCGCGGCCCGCACGTGCCGAACACGCGTTTCCTGAAATCCTTCAAGCTGACCAAGCTGTCCGGCGCCTACTGGCGTGGCGACGCGAAGAACGAACAGTTGCAGCGCGTCTACGGCACGGCCTGGGCGGACAAGAAGCAGCTGGCGGCCTACATCCAGCGTATCGAAGAGGCTGAGAAGCGCGATCACCGCAAGATCGGCAAGCGCCTGGGCCTGTTCCATACCCAGGAAGAATCCCCGGGCATGGTGTTCTGGCACCCGAACGGCTGGACTCTGTACCAGGTGCTGGAACAGTACATGCGTCAAGTCCAGCGTGAGAACGGCTACCTCGAAATCAAGACGCCGCAAGTGGTCGACCGCAGCCTCTGGGAGAAATCCGGGCATTGGGCCAACTACGCCGACAACATGTTCACCACCCAGTCGGAAAACCGCGACTACGCCATCAAGCCAATGAACTGCCCGTGCCACGTGCAGGTATTCAACCAGGGCCTGAAGAGCTATCGCGAGCTGCCGATGCGCCTGGCCGAGTTCGGTGCTTGCCACCGTAACGAGCCATCGGGTGCGCTGCACGGCATCATGCGCGTGCGGGCATTCACTCAGGACGACGCGCACATTTTCTGCACTGAGGAGCAGATGCAGGCTGAATCCGCCGCGTTCATCAAGCTGACCATGGACGTCTACCGGGACTTCGGCTTCACCGAAGTTGAAATGAAGCTGTCCACTCGTCCGGAAAAACGCGTCGGTTCCGACGAACTGTGGGATCGCGCCGAGGCCGCCCTGGCCGCCGCCCTCGACAGCGCGGGGCTTGCGTACGAGCTGCAGCCGGGCGAGGGCGCATTCTACGGTCCGAAGATTGAATTCTCGTTGAAAGATTGCCTTGGCCGCGTCTGGCAATGTGGTACCTTGCAGCTCGATTTCAACCTGCCGATCCGTCTGGGCGCTGAATATGTGTCCGAAGACAACAGCCGCAAGCACCCGGTCATGCTTCACCGCGCGATCCTCGGTTCCTTCGAGCGTTTCGTCGGGATCCTGATCGAGCATTACGAGGGTGCGTTCCCCGCGTGGCTGGCCCCGACCCAGGCAGTGATCATGAATATCACTGATAAACAGGCAGATTTTGCCGCCGAAGTCGAAAAAACTCTCAATCAAAGCGGATTTCGTGCCAAGTCCGACTTGAGAAATGAAAAGATCGGCTTTAAAATCCGCGAGCATACTTTGCTCAAGGTTCCCTTTCTCTTGGTTATTGGAGATCGGGAGGTCGAGATGCAGACTGTCGCTGTGCGTACTCGTGAAGGTGCTGACCTGGGCTCGATGCCCGTCGCCGAATTCGCCGAGTTTCTCGCGCAAGCGGTTTCCCGGCGTGGTCGCCCAGATTCGGAGTAATTATTATTAAGCGTGAAATGAGACAAGATAAACGAGCTGCACCGAAAGCCCCGATCAACGAGAATATCTCGGCACGCGAGGTTCGGTTAATTGGCGCTGATGGCGAGCAGATTGGCATCGTCTCGATTGATGAAGCGCTTCGTATTGCTGAAGAAGCCAAGCTTGATCTGGTGGAAATTTCCGCGGACGCAGTCCCACCCGTTTGCCGGGTGATGGACTACGGCAAGTCGATCTTCGAAAAGAAGAAGCAGATTGCCGCGGCGAAGAAAAACCAGAAGCAGATTCAGGTAAAAGAAATCAAGTTTCGTCCAGGGACGGAGGAAGGGGATTACCAGGTAAAACTGCGCAACCTGGTACGTTTCCTGAGTGACGGGGACAGGGCCAAGGTATCCTTGCGATTCCGCGGCCGTGAGATGGCCCACCAGGAGCTGGGGATGGAACTCCTCAAGCGGGTTGAACAAGACCTGCTCGAGTACGGTTCGGTCGAACAGCATCCTAAGATGGAAGGACGCCAGCTGATCATGGTCATCGCCCCGAAAAAGAAGAAGTAATCACCAGGGCACGGCAGGCCTTGCGATTATGTTTATCAACTGAATGCGGAGTATCCGAACATGCCAAAGATGAAAACTAAAAGTGGTGCTGCTAAGCGGTTTCTGAAAACTGCTAACGGCATCAAGCACAAGCACGCTTTCAAGAGCCACATCCTGACCAAAATGTCGACCAAGCGTAAGCGTCAACTGCGCGGTAGCAGCTTGCTGCATCCGTCTGACGTGGCAAAAGTCGAGCGCATGCTGCGCCTTCGTTAATTTTTGGATCAAGAATAGAGGAAGTAACTCATGGCTCGTGTAAAGCGTGGCGTCATTGCCCGTAAGCGTCACAAGAAAATTATGAAACTTGCTAAAGGCTACTACGGTGCGCGTTCCCGCGTATTCCGTGTTGCCAAGCAAGCCGTAATCAAGGCAGGCCAATACGCCTACCGTGACCGTCGTCAGAAAAAACGTCAGTTCCGCGCTCTGTGGATCGCTCGTATCAACGCTGGTGCTCGTACCTACGGTCTGTCCTACAGCCGTTTCATCGCCGGCCTGAAAAAAGCGTCCATCGAGATCGACCGTAAGGTTCTGGCTGATCTGGCAGTGAACGAAAAAGCGGCGTTTGCTGCGATTGTCGAGAAAGCTAAAGCCACCTTGGCTTAAGTACCCCCGGCAGTCACCGGGGCTCACCTCTGTGGGCCCGGGTGCCAAACGTCATAAATAGGGGAAGAGCCTTAAAGCTCTTCCCCTATTTTGTATCTGGAGTCTGTACATGGAAAACCTGGACGCGCTGGTCGCTCAAGCACTAGAGGCTGTGCAAAGCGCTGAAGATATCAATGCCCTGGAGCAAATCCGGGTTCACTACCTTGGCAAGAAAGGCGAGTTGACTCAGGTGATGAAGACCCTGGGGAACCTGCCGGCCGAAGAGCGTCCGCAGGTTGGTGCGCTGATCAACGTCGCCAAGGAACGTGTCACAGAAGTCCTCAATGCGCGCAAGGCGCTGTTCGAGGAGGCGGACCTGGCGGCCAAGCTCGCGGCCGAATCCATCGACGTGACCCTGCCTGGCCGTGGCCAGACTTCCGGTGGCCTGCATCCGGTGACCCGGACGCTGGAACGCATCGAGCAGTTCTTCACCCGCATCGGCTATGGCATTGCCGAGGGTCCTGAGGTCGAAGACGACTACCACAACTTCGAGGCGCTCAACATCCCAGGCCACCACCCGGCCCGGTCGATGCATGACACCTTCTATTTCAATGCGAACATGTTGTTGCGCACCCATACCTCTCCGGTACAGGTCCGCACCATGGAATCGCAGCAGCCGCCGATCCGCATCGTCTGCCCAGGCCGTGTGTACCGTAGCGACTCCGATATCACCCATTCGCCGATGTTTCATCAGGTCGAAGGCCTGCTGGTGGATCGCGACATCAATTTCGCTGACCTGAAAGGGACTATCGAAGAGTTCCTGCGGGTGTTCTTCGAAAAAGAACTGGCCGTGCGCTTCCGCCCTTCGTATTTCCCGTTCACTGAGCCATCGGCCGAAGTCGACATGGAATGCGTGATGTGCAGCGGCAAGGGCTGCCGCGTCTGCAAGCAGACGGGCTGGCTGGAAGTCATGGGTTGCGGCATGGTTCACCCGAACGTGCTGCGCATGTCCGGGATCGATCCGGAAGAATTCTCGGGCTTTGCCTTCGGCATGGGCGTGGAACGCTTGGCCATGCTGCGTTACGGCGTGAACGACTTGCGTCTGTTCTTCGACAACGACTTGCGGTTCCTCGCGCAATTTCGCTAGTCGTAACGAACCTTTAGGAGAGCAGGATGAAATTCAGTGAACAATGGCTGCGCGGCTGGGTTAGCCCGCAGGTAAGCCAGGACGAGCTGGTTGCTCGCCTGTCGATGGCCGGTCTTGAGGTCGATAGCGTGACGCCGGCCGCCGGCGCATTCAGTGGCGTGGTGGTGGGGGAGGTGCTGAGCACCGAACAACACCCTGACGCGGACAAGCTGCGGGTTTGCCAGGTCAGCAGTGGCGGGGAAACGTTCCAGGTCGTGTGCGGTGCACCCAACGTGCGTCCCGGCCTGAAGATCCCGTTTGCCATGATCGGCGCAGAACTGCCGGGTGACTTCAAGATCAAGAAAGCCAAGCTGCGCGGTGTCGAGTCCAACGGCATGTTGTGCTCCCAAGCCGAATTGCAGGTTGGCGAAGGCAACGACGGCCTGATGGAATTGCCGGCGGATGCGCCGGTCGGCAAGGATTTTCGTGAATACCTGGGCCTGGACGATGCGAGCATCGAAGTCGACCTGACGCCGAACCGTGGCGACTGCCTGTCAGTGGCTGGCCTGGCCCGTGAAGTCGGCGCGTTGTACGCCACCCCGGTCACTCGTCCGGTGGTTGCGAGTGTCCCGGCCGTGCATGACGAAGTCCGTCCGATCGAAGTCTTGGCGCCGAGCGCATGCCCGCGTTACCTGGGCCGCGTGATCCGCAATGTCGACCTGTCCAAGCCGACCCCGCTGTGGATGGTCGAGCGCCTGCGACGCTCCGACGTGCGCAGCATCGACGCGGCCGTCGACATTACCAACTATGTAATGCTTGAGCTGGGTCAGCCGCTGCACGCATTCGATCTCGCCGAAATCAACGGTGGCA
Organism: Pseudomonas sp. E102; assembly: GCF_052660185.1. Classification (NCBI taxonomy): domain Bacteria; kingdom Pseudomonadati; phylum Pseudomonadota; class Gammaproteobacteria; order Pseudomonadales; family Pseudomonadaceae; genus Pseudomonas; species Pseudomonas sp. E102. The sequence continues at coordinate 2,828,147 of NZ_CP084025.1, read as the reverse complement.
TCCGCGTGCGCATGGCTGAAGAAGGTGAAAAGCTGGTGCTGCTCGATGGCCAGGAAGTGGCCTTGCGCAGCGATACGCTGGTGATTGCCGACCATACCCGCGCCCTGGCGATTGCAGGCGTGATGGGCGGCGAGCACAGTGGCGTCTCTGCCACCACCCGTGATGTATTCCTTGAAAGCGCCTTCTTCGACCAGATCGCCGTCGCCGGCAAGGCTCGTTCCTACGGCCTGCACACCGACGCCTCGCACCGCTATGAGCGTGGCGTGGATTGGCAACTGGCCCGTGAAGCCATGGAGCGCGCCACTGGCCTGCTGCTGGAAATCACCGGTGGCGAAGCCGGCCCGATCATCGAAACCGTCAGCGAACAGCACCTGCCGAAGATCGCGCCGGTGACGCTGCGTGCCCAGCGCATCACCCAGATGCTCGGCATGGAAATGGACCCGGCCGAAGTCGAGCGTCTGCTCAACGCCTTGGGCCTGACCGTCCGGGCCGAGGGGGAAGGGCAGTGGCAGGTCGAAGTGCCGAGCCATCGCTTCGATATCTGCCTGGAAGTCGACCTGATCGAAGAGCTGGCCCGCTTGTACGGCTACAATCGCCTGCCGGTCCGCTATCCCCAGGCTCGCCTGGCCCCGCAAGCCAAGGCAGAGGCCCGCAGTGACCTGCCGGAGCTGCGTCGCCTGCTGGTGGCTCGTGGGTATCAGGAAGCGATCACCTACAGTTTCATCGATCCGCGTCAGTTCGAATTGTTCAGCCCAGGTGTTGAGCCACTGCTGTTGGCCAACCCGATCTCCAATGACATGGCCGCCATGCGCTCGTCCCTGTGGCCGGGCCTGATCAAGTCGCTCCAGCACAACCTGAATCGCCAGCAGGACCGCGTACGCCTGTTCGAAAGCGGCCTGCGTTTTGTCGGTCAGTTGGACGGCCTGAAGCAAGAGCCAATGCTGGCCGGTGTCGTTTGCGGCAGCCGCCTGCCGGAAGGCTGGGCCCAAGGTCGTGATGGCGTGGATTTCTTCGACGTCAAGGCCGACGTGGAAGCGGTGCTGGGCTTTGCTGGTGCGCTCGGCGCGTTCACCTTCGTGCCTGGCAAGCATCCGGCGTTGCACCCGGGTCAGACCGCGCGCATCGAGCGAGACGGTCGTGAAGTCGGTTATGTCGGCGCGATCCACCCTGAGTTGTCGAAGACGCTGGGTCTTGATCGTCCAGTCTTCGTTTTCGAGCTGGTCCTGGCTGAAGTCGCCCAAGGAAAAATGCCGAAATTCCAAGAGTTATCGCGCTTTCCTGAAGTGCGTCGCGACCTTGCCTTGATAGCCGATGTCGGCGTTGCATCCAGTGCCGTACTGGCAGTAATCCGTGAAAATGCAGGCGAATGGCTGACGGACCTCAGGCTATTTGACGTGTATCAAGGTAAAGGCATTGATCCGCATAGAAAAAGCCTTGCAGTCGGCTTGACCTGGCAGCATCCATCGCGCACTCTTAATGACGATGAGGTGAATACCGCAACGCAGAATATCCTCACCTCGCTCGAACACAGGTTGAACGCCACGTTAAGGAAGTGACGTATGGGGGCTCTGACGAAAGCTGAGATGGCGGAACGTCTGTATGAGGAGTTGGGCCTGAATAAACGGGAGGCCAAAGAATTGGTCGAACTGTTTTTCGAAGAAATCAGGCACGCTCTCGAAGACAACGAGCAGGTCAAATTGTCCGGATTCGGCAATTTCGACCTTCGGGACAAACGCCAGCGGCCTGGCCGCAATCCGAAAACGGGAGAAGAAATCCCGATCACGGCTCGCCGTGTGGTCACCTTTCGTCCAGGGCAGAAGTTGAAGGCCCGAGTTGAGGCTTATGCTGGAACCAAGTCATAACGACGAACTACCCGTCATCCCGGGCAAACGCTACTTCACCATTGGTGAAGTCAGCGAGCTGTGTGCGGTTAAACCGCACGTGCTGCGCTATTGGGAGCAGGAGTTTCCTCAACTCAATCCGGTCAAGCGCCGCGGAAACCGACGGTATTATCAGCGCCAGGACGTGCTGATGATCCGGCAGATCCGCGCGCTGCTGTACGACCAGGGGTTCACCATCGGCGGAGCGCGCCTGCGCCTCTCCGGTGACGAGGCCAAGGACGATACAACCCAGTACAAACAGATGATCCGCCAGATGATCGCCGAGCTCGAAGATGTACTGGTGGTGCTCAAGAAATAAATTTCTGCTTTTAAATACTTCCAGTTTTCAAAAGCTTGCGATATATTCCTGAGCGTTCCGTTGAGAAGCGGAACAAGATTCACGCCTAGTCGGGGCGTAGCGCAGTCCGGTAGCGCACTAGCATGGGGTGCTAGGGGTCGAGTGTTCGAATCACTCCGTCCCGACCATATTTACTGAGTAAAATCAGGCACTTAAGCCGATCAATTAGATCGGCTTTTTTGTGCCCGCGCAAAACATGCGCAAAACTCGCGCAAAACTAACCCGTGATTTCGCTGATATTCAGGTCGGGGATTGCCTCTGACCACACGATATCTGCGTGATCCTTCTGGTAGTTTCTGGTCATGCTCTCGCTTGCATGGCCGGCGATTGTCTGTCCATCCTTTCCGGCTTTCTGATACAGGTGCAGCGACAATGCTCGCACTTCGTGGAAGCCCGGCATTTCCTCTTCCTTCCAGCCTTTGTAACAACCTGCCGCTTCCCGGGCCTCTTTGAACGCCCGCGTCAAATAACGCTCTTCCACCTGTGTCCAGTGATCCTTCGTCTGCGCCTGCTTCTGTTTCAGGCGATCCGGGCGGCGATGGACAAGGTAAGGGGAGGCGATATCATCCCGGCACCGGCTGATCACAGCCTGGAGTTCTTCGGTGACCTTGAACCGAATCCAGGCCGCGTCACTGGCCTTGGCCGTCTTCTGCTGCACCACGTACAGAAACCCCTCCCGAACCCCATCGAATCGCATGTTGAGTATGTCGGTACGCCGCTGCGCGGTGATCAGCGCCAGATCGATTGCGTTCTGCAGCCAGGCAGGCGATTTTTCTCGAATGGCCTTCAGACCCTCGACGGTGTGCCGCTTGCGCTGCTTCTTCTCGATCCGGTTGATGGTGCTGGCCGCCGGGTTATCCGGGCATAAGCCCTTGGCCGCTGCGTGGTTGAAGATGTCGATCAGCAGCGCCCGGCACTGATTTGCCGTGCGCGGAGTTAGCGCATCCAGCATTTCGGCAACCATGCGGATCGTGATTTGATCCAGGGCCTTGCCTTCGAAGTGTTTTCGAAAGCGGCGGAAGTGGACTGCGTACAGGCCCAGGGTTCCCTTGGCAAGCTCGCGCGGGGGAAGCACCTTGGCTTCGTAATGGTCCAGAAATCCGGAAAAGGTTGCGGATGAACTGCCTAGCACCGCGCCCACTAGGTCTGCGCCGCGCATGAACTCCAAATTCAGTTGCTTTGCTGCATCGATCGCTTTGACCCGGTCCGAGCCGAACGGGAACCACTTGCCATCAGTAGGGCGGCGATATCGATAAGTCGAGCGCCGCGCATCGAAGTAGAGGTTCTGCGGTAGGTTTTTATTCGCAGGTTTGCGCGGCCTTGGCGCCATCATGCAGCTCCTTTCAGTACCATCGCCACCAGGTCATTGCCGGCAGACTTTGAGAAAGCCGCCCAGTCAACATACCAGAGCTTGCCTATCTGCTCGCCTGGTAGCTGGCCGTTGCGGATGTGATTGCGAATCGCCTGGGGGCACGGCGGCGTACCGTTTTCGCCCCAGCGACGGCGCTGAAACTCACTGATTTTGATCAGCTCTCTTTTCATGATGATGCTCCGTGCCGCGCCGGGCGGCATAAAGAATTACGCGGGCCGCGCTTTCTGGATGATGTAAATGGCGATGCAGCCCGTGGCTGCGAGCCAGACCATCGTGCCGAAGCCGGCGGTGATCAGTGCGGCATCTGAGCCGTGCTCGACCATTTGGGGCGCGGCATAGGCGAACCACAGCAGCGTGATCAGCAGGTAGAGGAGGGCGCTGATCAGGATCTCGAATATTTTTTTAGCGGACATGTGTGTGCTCCATGCCGCGCGTGGCGGCAGAAGGTGGTTAGGGGCTACGGGTTTTTGATCTCTGTCCAGCCGCCGCGCCGGTGCGTTTCGTGGTAGGTGTCGACTCCGCGGTGCCTGCCGTTGCTGATGCGACAGATCTTGCACGTCCGGCAATCTCCAAAGTCGCCATACTTCACTGCCTGAAACCGCGTCCAGCGATGGCCGAAAGGCTTGCAGATCAAGGTCCGCCCCGTGATCACAATGGCGTTCCAGAGGCGTGGATGAGCTGAGTGCAGCTCGTTGTGGATGTGGTTCAGTCGCATTCCGAGGCGCCACCGGAGCGGCCGGCTTTTGCCGCCTTTGCGCAAAGGCTCAGTGATGAGTTTTCCGATTTGTTTGAGCACAGGAATTCCTCGCCCGCCGTTCACCGGCTGGCACATATGGTTTAATAGGAAAAATTCTTGAATGGAGTCGAGCGATGGAAAAGGCTTTCAAGCAGCCAATGTTTGTAGTGGGGCTACCGCTTACAGTTTGTGGCTTCGTATTCGGACTTACTGGTCTGCTCGCGAGCGGAACCTTTGCCTATGTCGCGCCGGGTCTATTGATACCTGGCGTGGTTTTCATGCTGATAGGTTGGCTGCAACGCAATAAGTAAGACGCCGTTCACCGGCAGGCTGTAGGTGGATTGGGGTTAGGCTTGTTTAGTACGGAGGTAGCGCCGGCACTGACATTGCGCATCGTCGCAGTGCAGCTCACCAACCCACTCAGGGAATTGGTCGCCCTCGAAGCGCTCTATGCGGGAGTGGTTCAGGCCGCTCCGCTTCACATCTCTTACAAACCGCTGCAAGTCTTTGGCGTTGTCATCGCGTTCCGGGCTATCCCAGCGACTCATTACCAGAAGCCCGCAACTTGTCTTTCCGTGGTCCATCCAGCCGAGACACTTCGGGAAATCTTTCATGGCCTCGCCCCCCTGTATATCAGGTGGGCCATGTAGAGCAGGGGGAGGATCATGGCGTCACCCGGCTGCGGGCCTTTATCCATGATTCCACCTTGCGTCGACTGTAGGACAGGAACGCCGGGGCCAACCCTGCGTCGAGCGTCCCGCGGATGTGGTGGCGAGGAAATCCGTCGGCGATCATGTGAGGGGCAGGCATTGACGCCTTGTCGCTGAGCACCGAAACCTTGCGAACTTCATAACGCGCCGGGGCGAACGCGTAGTGCGGATACCAGATTGTTTGCCCGGCGCGCAGGCTTTTGATTGTTGGCTTGTGGTTCATGGCTGTGGCTCCTTGCTCATGGCGGCGGACATCGCTTCATCGCACATGTAATCCATTTTCTCAGGAGTCATCTGACCCCATGAGTGCGGGAACGCCTGGAGGTCATTCGCCAACACACTGAAAAAACGCCACCGCTCGGCGTCCTTGCGCAGCGCCTCGTTCTCCGCGATCAGAGCCAGGACGGCGGCGGGGTTGGCGGCTCGGTAGTAGGCCTCGGCAGCGCCAAACTCATGGCCGATTCCGTAAAACTGGACGCCAATGGCTACGCCGTCATAGTTGCAATAATCCGCCTCAAGTTCGACTTCTCCACTCCCTCCGCAATGTGGGCATTCGATATAGCCGTTTCCTGATTTCTCTTCGGCGGTATCGAATTTTTGCGGGGTAGCCGCCTCGGCCAGCCGCTTCAGTTCGGTGTAGTCAGTCATGGCGTCACTCCACCCCGTTCAGGTAGCAAGGCTCCGTGGCCTCGGCCAGCCACTGTCGGAGAGATCCTGCTGGAGTACCGGGTGCATCTTCGTCCTGCCACTGCTGGTCAAGCTCCGAATCGCCCGTCAGAACCACGTCGTAATCGTCGGAGTGCTCACGCAGCCAATCGCCGTTGTATTCAGCCAAAACTGCTAGGGCCTGTTCCGGGTTCTGTGCGGCAACCCAGTCTTGATCGCCGACTTGGTAGCAGAGCAGCGGCCCATCCTCAGGCTCGAAGGTGTAGCTTTTGGAATTCATGGCGTTGTCGATGGCCTTGTCCAGTTCGGTGCCGAACAGAACGTCCTCATGGCCGGCCAAGCCAACGACAATCCATTGTTCTTCCGGAAGCGTTACGGGCGCGCTGGCTTTTGGCTCGCGAAGAAAGCGGTACCGATCAGCAAGCGGGCGATCTTCGTCATGACTTCGCTTGAGGCCCTCGACGTTTGCGAGCAGAGTCGACAAGGAGTGATTGCTGCTCAGGCCGAACACGTTGTAGATACGGGCCAAATCTGGGTGAACTTGAGACATGAGTCGTCCTTGCCGCTATAGCGGCTGACTTTGAAGGGGGAGGGGTTAGAAGAGAGCGAGGATTTTTGCGTGAGCGCGCGCGGCGTTCATTTCGGCTTCAGTTGCTTGGCGACCTGACACCCACATGCCATCGGGATGGCGACGGAAAGTCCAACCGTAGTGAGCGTTCGCTTCATCGATCATGATTGCGAACGTGCCGCAGGCGGTTTCGATCATGCCCTTGATAGGCGCCTCTTCTGGGCGGAGCGGCTCAGACTGCACCAAGCGCATTTCCTTGGGCGCCAGGGTCGGGTCGACCACAACGGGCAAGCCGAACGCAGTGGCGGGCCGCTCCAACCCAGCGGAGGCTTTGTCGCAAAGCTCCAGGACCCAGTCGATCCACTCCTTTCGCTGACGATACCGCGGCTCATCGTCGCCAATAACCGTGACCTTGTAGGCCGGGCTGCGGTTGATTGATCGTACAGCACTGATCACGTCCTTCAGCGAGGCGCCCAGATCGTCGTTCCGCTGATCCGCTGCGTTCAGGCGCAGCTGCAGGGCGTCACGCTCGGCGGTGACACGGTCGAAGTCGGCCTCACGCACGCAGCGGATGTTTTGAGCCTCATGGCTCCAGAAACTTGTCACGCTTTCCATACACCCTCCTGGGGCTTAACGCTGAATTTGTAGGCGGCATAGGGAACAGCCGCGTTGAGGGCTATCACGACCATCAATAGGAAGATCATTACGGGGCTCTTTGCCGGGGCATGCCCGGACAACTGGTGTGATACGTTGAAGTGCGGTATTTGTTCGTTACGAGAAAATTTTAATTGGCGGCTTGAATGGATACTCTTTGGATACCGTTTCTACTCGGCGTGGCTGGCGCGGCATTTGCCGCGTATTTCGCGATTGTGAGAACTAAAAGGGAGAAACTCTGGGCTGAGCGATATGAGCGAATAGCATCCGCTCTTGCGAAAACGAATTTGATCCAACGCTATCTCGACAGCGAGGTGAATGGAGAACATCGTGTCCATGGGCTCACTCTGCATGAGAAAGCTCAGCTTGATTTAAATTGGCCTATAGCCAGATACGAGCTAGCTACGGATATCACCATGTTGCAGATGCTTTTTACCAAGTCAGACTTCGATGAAACTCATAAGCGGTGGGTAGCGTTACAGAAAACGCTGTTTTCGCTGATTGAGGATTCGATGCCTCACGATGCCCATGACTACGTATCCGCTGCTCGCCCTAAGGCGGAGAAGCTTGAGAAGGCGCTCATAGCTCTAGCAAGAGCAAAGTGCTTGGGTTTTTTTTGACAAAGCTGGCGGGTTAGGCGGCCGGAGCAGAATCGCGGAACACGTCCATCTGCGCCGCGCCGTCGAGCCAGGCCGCCGCGATCCGGCGTTCAGCCATGGCGGCATACTCTGGGTTGAGTTCGCAAAGGATGGACTTGCGACCCTCCTGCATGGCGACCACCGCCGTGGTACCGGCGCCGCCGAACGGGTCAAGCACGACTCCACCACGCGGGGCCCCGGCCAGAATGCAAGGCCGGATCAGTTCGGGCGGGAAGGTGGCGAAGTGGGCGCCTTTGAATCCTTGGGTCGGCACCGTCCAGACGCTGCGCTTATTTCGGGTGTCGAGCGGGTAGGCGCTTTCTTCGCGATCCGGGCGGTGCGTACCGAGTGATTGCCCAGGTATCGTCTGCTCTCGCTTGGAACCCTCGCGCTTGAAACTGTCCCGCTGACTCCGGACCGCTTTCATGGGGCCGTTTGCCTTTCCAGGAACTCGATCGCTACCGAGTTGTTGCTCGAGATCCTGAGCGAGTCTGACAACCGAACTCAGCGCTACCGGCTCGCGTATCGCATCCTGGTCGTAAAAATAGCGCGGGCACTTGCTCAACAGAAACACGTACTCATGGGATTTAGTGCAACGATCCCTTGTGGATTCAGGCATAGGGTTCGGCTTGTGCCAAATGATGTCCTGACGCAGATACCACCCGTCATCTTGCAAGGCGAAGGCCAGGCGCCACGGGATGCCCATCAGGTCCTTCTGTTTCAACCCAGTCGGTGGCGCCCGACGCTTGCCCCGCAGCACAGCTCCGCGCGTGGATTGGGAAACCATGTCGTGCTTTCCTGCCGATCCGCCCGGGGCATAACCGCCGGCGATTGAGGCGTACGTGTCGCCCATGTTCAACCAGAGAGTGCCGTCGTCACGCAGCACCCGTCGCACCTCCCGGAACACTTGCACCAGGCGAGAAACGAATTCGGCTGGCGTTTCCTCCAGCCCGATCTGGTCGGACATGCCGTAATCCCTCAACCCAAAGTAGGGCGGGCTGGTCACGCAGCACTGCACTGACTGATCAGGCAAGGTCCGCATCATGTCGATGCAGTCGCCGACCAGTATCTGGTGGGAGGGAGTCATAGTTGATTTCCAGTCAGGCGCCAGCCTCCGGTGACCGGTGGTGGCAATTTGGTTTGGGTTGGGGTATTACGGGTGACCGGCATGGGGCCGGATCACTGGAGATTTGATATGAGCTATCCGCTTGATACCGCTAATAAACTGCTACTTGCCTTCGAACTATCGAACTCGGAAGGAGGACACAGAGGGGCCGCCGGCAAGATAGATCACATTCTGAGCGGCATAAACAAAGAGGATTTCAGCGATAAACCCCGAGCTTTGTTGGATAGCATAGCGGAGATGTCTCAAGCTATTCAGGACGGGACCGCAAGCGAAAAAGACGTGGATGAGTACGCTTGTTTGGTTCGTGACTTATTTGAAGCATGCCGACCGAATCTGAATGTCGCACCTGGCGCCAAATAGTTGTTGACGATGGGGTATATGCAGTACGGGGGGAGGATGTGTCACGCTCGCACGTCACGCTATATGAATATGCTCCGCCAGCTGCTCGTCAGTCATGCGGTCGGCGCCGCGAATGAATCGGGAAATCAGGCCTTGCTCTTCGTCGATGCCGCACCTGGCCATGACTCGTTTCAGTGCCGCGTCATCGTTGTGATAAAGCTTCGTGACAATCTGCCGTGACAGCAGAGCAGCCTCCCTTTCCTTCGCGCTCAGCTTGTCCCGCTCGCGCTGTTCCCGCTTGCGTTCGGTTGCGCTCTTCGCCATGGCCTACCCCTTCTATTCCACTGGCCGGCAGTGCCAGCCAGGTCTGTCGTTTGCGTTGTTGGGTGCGAAGCCGTCTCACGCTGCAACCTTCTCCTGGTTCCAGGCTCCGACGGCAGCCAGAAGTGCAGATAGTCGCTCCTCGGGTACCGGCGTATCGCCGGGCACCGCCAGCCAGCCCATGCCGATCCGGTGATTCGGGTTACAGTCGGCCTTCACCTCTTCGTAGAAGTGCTCAAGGACATCCGAAAGCCGTTCCACCAGGTGGACGCCATCCGGCCTGACGTCGATTGACTTGATGTACTGGGCGCCGTCCTGGCGCACGCAGATTCCGGCGATGTAGATCGTCCAGCGGTGCGCGACATCGCAGAGCGCGTCTGACACCGGTCGTGAAAGGATCTGCTTGCCATTCTTCCAGTTGATCATCACCTGCAAGCCGCTAGGGTCGATGTTGATCACGGCGGCGTGATTCGTGTTGACCAGGGCCCGCATGCTGCGCTCGATTTGGACTCGCCGATTGCACGGCTTGCGCTTGCTCATAGCGAGTCCGCCATCTTGCGTAGGGCGCGGCGCTCGGCGAGCGAAAGGCGCTTTGGCTTGCGCTTGAGGACCGTTTCAGGGTCTATCCGGGTGGAGCGGGGCGGCGGAATGGGATTGCGTGGCGGGCTTGGCAGCTCGCTGACCTGGCCGCCGGCCGCCAGGAACTGGGCGATCTGTTCGGATATGGCGTCCGCCTGTGGTCGATGCGCCTCGACCAGGCTCAAATGATTGCTGATCATGCTGCTTTGCTCCTCAGCTTCTGCTCGTAGTCGTCCACCAGCAGCTTGAACTGCCACAGGTCTTCCTCGAGCTTTTCGATGTAGTCGTCGTCGCGCTGGAACTCTTTCCACCAGAGCTGGCGGCCGACGATCTCCAGGGCGGGGCAGTACATGCCCACATGCCAGAACTTGCGGCCCGTGATCCACATGCAACCCTGGACCTGATCCATGATCCCGCTGGCGTCGTTGTCGATGTGAAAGGCGCGCAGCTTGTCCGGGGCCAGGAAGCACTTGTATTCGCTGCCGCCGTCTTCGCCGATCAGGCCGTCGGCACTGGCGCCGAACGCGCCGTCATCGGTGGTGACGAAGCCGGCGCGCTGGACCATGAGGCCGGTCTGGATTTCATGCTCCATGCGGGCCATGGGCTCCAGTTCGTGGCCGCGCTTCATCTGCCAAGTCTCGAACCCGCCATCCAGTGGTTCGCCGCTGATGCGCTCTACCGCCAGACCGAAGGCGTAGTTCATGGCTGCCTCGGTTGGCTGGCCGACGGGCTGGCCCAGCAGCGCCAAGCGTACCGATTCGGCTTTGGGCACGGACTTGTAGCCGGCCTCGGCCATTGCTTCCTTCTCGTTCATGCCAGCCTGTACAGCGGCGACGTACATCGCTTGCTTGTCATCCAGGCCGCCGACGCGGGAGCGGGCCACTGCGAACATGCTGGCGGTGATGCAGCCGGCCCGCGCCCTGTGCCATTGTTCGCTGCCTTGTTCGCATTCGATGAGGTTCATGCTGCCTCTCCTGCGGTTGGGGCTGGTGCCTCGAGCTCGGACTTTCTGGCGTTGACCGCCGACTTGAACAGTTCGTACCCAGCGACGTCTTTCGCGCTCTTGAAAGCGCTGACGCCTTCGGTCCAAGTTGATTGGAGCGTGTCCAGCGCCTTGCAGGCTTTGGCCTTTGCAATCCAGTGGGCCGCCAGTTCCGGATCGGTCTGCGACACATCCTTGATCTGGCTGAGGCCTTCGTCCGTCTCGGTGTTGAGATAGTGGATTGCTTTTTCCAGACGGTCGGTCTTCGGCCAGTACTTGTAGGCCTGCTTCACGCACGTCTTCTTGGTCATTTCGCCAGGATCGGTTACCCATGGGCAGACCTTCGAGTTGTCCTTGACGTAGGCCTTCCACGCCTCGGAGCGATCACGAATGGCGATGACCTCGTTCATGCTCATGGGGTGGGTGAGGTAATCCCCTTCGGCTGTTTTAACGACCACGTAGACGCCAACCACTGGGCCGCGATCCGTGGAGAACGGCTTGGTCTTGTGCGTCGGCGCCTGGTCAACGCCGTTCAGCTCGAACACATCGTTCTCGTAGACCAGCTTCGCCTGTCCCCATCGCACGGACCCAGTGGCCATGGCCAGGTCCATCAATCCCATGTAGGAGATATCGAGACAGATCTTTCCTTTGCGAGGGACGAAGTAGGCCTGCTTCTTCGCCGGGTTCAGGCTCAGGCCGATGGAAGCGATATTGGTTACCGCGTCGATTACGGCCTGACGGTTCTGCAAGGCCACCCTGAGCGTGTAGCTGTTGCCTTCCAGTATCTGGATGGCGAAGCTTGCCTCACGGTCGAAGTTCAGGCTCGGCTCGGCCTGGACGGCCAGGAAGGCGTCACGGCAGGCGTAGATGTCGCCCGTGACGAGCGCCAGATCATTGGACATGACTGTTCTCCGCGCCACCGGAGAGGGGCGCTGTGGAAGGGTTATTCGGCTGGAGGGGCTGGGAGTGGCTGCCAGTGCGTCACGCCCCGGCTCAGGTACATTTTCGTGTAGAGCTGGGTTCCTGCCTCGTCCAGGCCACAGGTCACATCACCGAAGTAGTCTTGGATGTGAACCATATCTATGCCGCCTTTCGGCCATGCATGGCGTTCGGCGTGCGGCGAGGTTCCGTCGGCGTAGGCCAGTACGGAGTCATCTTTCAGCTCGGGCAGCCTGTCGCTAACTTTGATCCAGTTGTCCACGGGGATTCCTTGCCGCGACGTGCGCAGCGCTTGAAGGTGTGAGTTAGGAGGTGATGCGATCGGCGAGGGCGCTGAGCAACATCATGAAAGTCCAGAAGGTGATGGCCGAGAACGACCCGCGCCAGATCAGGAAGCGCCTGGCGCGCTGACGGGCAGTCACCGAAGCACCTGCGATATCTGAGTGACCGAGCAAGCCTTGGAGCGCTCCTGTACTACGGTGTAGGCCAGTATGGTGATGAGCATGGCGGAGGCGAAGATCCAGGCGAGGGCTTTCATGTGGTCACCTGCTTGCGCCAACCCGCGTCGTAAAGATCAATGCAGACTTCTTCATGAATTCGTAGCTGGGTCAGGTGATCCACGCCGTGTCTGCCGCCGGGATAATCCTTGATGGCACCAACCATCAGATTCAGCTCGGCGACGCGAGCCTCTTCGGCGATCTGCTCTGGCGTGCGGATGGGCCGGAAACAACCGTATGCGCCTTGAGAGACTTTCAAATATCTGAACTCAGGAGGCGCATAAAAGGTGAAAGCAGCCACCTCGAAAGATCCGCTCATGAAGTGGGCTATCACCGTCACTTGGTCGCCAACGCGCGGGTCTGTTGGCAAGGTTTCCTCGGGATTGAACCCGGCAAACTCGCACACCGTCCCAACAGGCGGCAGGCCTTCGCCGGTCCATGCCAGCTGTTCCGGCTGGTGATGCACGGTAAAAAACTGCCCCTCGCGGAAGGCGCGGAATTGGCCATGAGTTTCATGCTCAAAGACATCGCCAGCACGTCGATACCAGCCGCTGTGTTTGGCGTGCTCGCCGAGGCCTTCCAGCCAAAGCGGGAAATCTTCCGGCGCCTTGCTCCAATCGATGTTCATGCCTTCACCTCGTAAGCGACAGTCCACTCCCCGCACAGGCAGACCCGGCGGCTCCAGGCGTGGACGTTTTCGATACCGGCGTCGTAGGCCAGCGAGAGGGCGCCAAGCCAAGACTTGTGGGTAAATGCCAGGGTCATGCTGTTCATTCGGCCTCCTTGCGCTGCCTGGTCAATTTCAGGAGGCGCTTGCAGTAGTGGTTGAACTCTTCAACGCTAATGGCGTTGCCTTCCATCATCTTGGTGATCATGTGCAGCACGACCTTTTCGGCGCCTGGCGGGCTGTCTGGGTGCTCCAGGCTTTCCAGCGCCTCGTCTATCAGGATGTGAGGGCTCACAGTTCGTTGTCCTCTGCCTGGGCGATCAGGGCGTCATCGGCCAAGGGCTCAAGTAGGGCCTGTGCGATTTCGCCGAGCTTGCCGAAGGGGTGGTCGCTTGGGCCGATGAGTTCGGCGACGGCGTTCTTGTCGGCCCGGCCATCTGCCGACAGCAGCAGCCAGCCCAGGGCCGGCGAGTTGACCTTGCAGTCCGCGAGCCGGTTGTTCACGTGCTCGTCCACGGCCAGGGCCAGGTCGGCCACGGTGACGGCCCGGGCTTGATTCCAGCGGCGCTGGAACTTCACATCCACGCCCCGCAACAGGCTCTCAACCGCGTTGTACAGCCACTCAGCCCGAGCAACCTCCCGAGGGCTCTCGCTCACCATCGGAGGCAACTGGCCGTCGTGCATGGCCTGACAAGTCTTCAGTGCAAGGTTCATTGTTGCCTCCAGGGTGGCGGGTCAGTCGGTGTAGGCGATGTACTTGAATTTGCCGCCGCCGAAACTTTCGAAACGTCCGCCGAAAGTGCCGATCACCAGCTTTCGCACCTCATCGATGGTCGTGCCTTCGGGATAGACGCCTTCGCAGATTTGGGACGAGTAGGTGTGCGGCTTGATCCTGTAATCGATCTTCGTCGGGTCCAGGGGCCGAGGCTCCCAGCTCCGATAGTTGCCGGTGGCCTTGTCGATGTTCACGACGTAGTCATTGACGATTTCGTCGTCGGCCTCATCCCATTCGCACGCATCACAGAAGTGGCGTGGCGCCGTGCAGGCGGAGCATGGTGGGCTGATGTGGCAGCTGCAGTTCTCTGCCTCTCGCATTTGAATGGCGCCCTTGCAGCCGTTACGCTGGCAGGTGTCGCCTTCGCAATATCCAAAATCGCTCATGGCGACCTCCAGTGTTTGGGGTTAGGCGGTGGCCGTGGCTTCTTCGAGCTTTCGAGATAGCCAGCGAATGCGGTCTTTCGCGGCAGTCAGCCAGGCGATAGAGGGGTGATAATCGGGATCTTTGCTGAGGATCTTTTCGATGTTCAGCGGCTCATTGCCGTGCATGAACACGCCATTCGCCAGCTCATCGTCGGTCAGGTGACCCATTGCCAGTTCGGAACGCTCGCCGTCGTAGCGGCCTGCGTGCGGGTCTGGCTGGCCTTCAGTGCGCCACCGCGCCGACGGTGTGCTTTTCGGTCCGTTCTTCATGACTCTCTCCATCTGGTTGATCCAACAAATTCCGGCTGCACACGATCCTTCCGCTGGTTGCCGTTGGGCGCGGTGTCATGTGCATGCGGGATTGGTCGGTTGTCTGTGGGAGCGGGGTGGTGGGGAAATCGTCGTTTTTGAGCTGATTCCGTCCTGTAACACCCGGTTTAGAGCGTTTTCATGGTGGTGGGCTTTGTGGGAGCGAAGTGGTTCCGCATGTGCGGGCAGAATCCAATTTATCCCCGGCAGGTAGGGTAAGGATTCGGGCCCCTGCCGTTTGTTGCTCGCATGAATTGGTGCTGGTTACGTCTCCAGCGCGGGCTCTCACCGCCGTGTTGCCTCGTTGTCCAGATCGCGCACCAGATCGTCGATTCACACAGGCTTACCCGCGATGGCGGCACCCATATGGTCGTTTCAACTGGCCGGAGGGATAAAGCTATGAAGAACTCTGCCCCGTAACGCTCTGGCTGGTTCCGTTGCCCACGGTTTCCTTGGGTGATGCAGGTGGGCGGTTATAGGCCGCAGTTTCGTCCGCATCGGACTGCTCTCAGGCTTCCGGTGGAGGTTCTTGAAAGATCTCAAGCCTGCCGTGAAAGGTGGAGAGCAGTCCGATGCGCTCTCCATAGAGAGGATCGGGCAGTTAACGACAGGCTGTCGTTGGCGCTGGCTGTCAGTTGCTCGCGGCTTCGGCTGCCTCAAACTCGCTGCCGAGGATTTCCGTCAGCACGCCGTTGGGCTTGGCAGAGGTGCTGATGTAGATGCAGTCAGGCGTCACGACCTGCTTGTAGCCGTTGAAGAAAAGCGCGCCGCCGCCAAGGCCCATGGCGTCCAGGAACGGCTCCAGGTCGGCTTTATCCTTGGGCTTGTTCGCCTTGAATTCTTCCTGAAGCTTTTCCAGTTCGAGCTTCAGCGCTTTCCGCTCTTCACCCTTTGTTCCTGGCGGGAGAGACGAGCGCGGAAACTGAGAGCCATCAGCCTTCGGATCTGGCTTTGTCCAAAGCGGCTGCGGCATCGGAGGTTTGAATTTCAGGCCGTAGAAGTTACGACCGCTGTGCACACTGGTTTGGAACAGTGCGGTGGCACCTGCAAAGCGCTTGGCGAACTCTTCACCCAGCACCTGCAAGCGATCCGCGCTTTCTCTGTACGTCTTCCAAGCCGCCAGAACACCGGCATCGCTTGTCTTGTAGTAGGCCATTTCGACTCTCCGTTGTTTGGCTTTCAAATACCTCCCGGGGTGTGAGAGGCATTTGTAAAGCCAGATGGCCGACCTGAAACAGCATGGGCCATCTGTTTGTTGCTCAGAACCTCATGAGCGGATCATTTCCTCGGGGTCAAATCCGAACTCACGGCAAAGCGCGGCGGCAACGCCAGAGCCCACACCGAACGCATCACGCACAAGCGCCCAGCGATATTGCCCATGCTTGGTTCGGTATTTGCTGGGGCCCTTGAGGTTTCGAATGGCGCTCCGGATAAGGTCACGCTCGTCGATCTCGCATCCGCTCAACTTCATCACTTAGGCATCCTCCGGTTGTTTTCCCAATGCACCCGGTCACCCAGGTGCATCAGTGAAAAATTCCTTTCTCCACCACGCGCATCGCCCGATTCATATCTCTGGCCGGCGTCACACATTTCATGGACGGTGTTCTTCGCCGGCTGGCTTGCGTGGTTTCGCGTACTCACATCTGGTGAGCACGGCCAGTTCCAGAGCTGGCATGGCATCGACTATTTGTTGCTCGCACTTACCGGATGAAACCCGGGTTAGTCGATGGCGAGGATCCTGAGCTGTTAAAGAGCGGCGGGTCTGTTGAGGCCCTGGCGAGTCGCTGTGGCGTCTCGATGGATGAAATATAGGGTAGCCTTTATTTCGAGTCAACAGGTTTACCTTTATTTTTTCTCAGGCAATAAAAAACCTGCCCAAAGGCAGGTCTATTTTTCGAAAGGAGAGGCTACAGCTTCGAGGCGCCTTCGCTGAGCTTCTGGTTTCGCTCGTTTGCCGACTTCTGCTCCAGCGCTCTGTTTGTCAGTGACGCCGCGCTAGTGTTGATATCCCCAGCATATTTTTCCACCAGGATGGTGGTATTCCGCCCGGACCAGGATAGCCGCTCGTTAGTGAATGAGGCGCCGGCCTTGGTCTTGATTATTTCACTGGTGCGTTTGGAGGGCTCTCCATACTTCGTGATGAACAGCTGGGCCAGCTTCTCAAAATCATTTACGTTCGCAGTAAGGTAAAAGTACTCGACGCCCCCATCCCTAACCTTGGCGTGAAGGCTGTAGTTATAGGAGAGGCCGATTTGTGGCTTCCCTTCGATACCGTAAAGCCCCTGAAAGGGCTTTTCGTAGCAAAGCGCTTTCTGCTGAAAACCGATAACGCCAGGAGCACAGGAGGGCAGATCGTTGACGATATTGCTGTTGAAGTTGATCCCAAGGAAGCTGCTCGGCTCCTGAGTCCATTGAGCCTCTTTTTGCGGCTTGCTTGCAGCCTGAGCGCCAGCGCTTAACGCCAGCAAGCCCAAAAGTGCCACGCCCGATCTGGTCATTCTTTCGTCCTTAAATATGAGATTACTTTCGCTTCGGCGACCGCCTTACGGTAGACCACCAAAATACACGCCCCAGCATTCTGACTTCGTCTCTAAACTGTTCAGCGCTCATAACCTCATCAGGATATTCGTCAGCGTTCTCGCTGCGAATCCTGACAGCGCCAGCCGGCAGTCGATGCAAATACTTCACTCGAAGCATTCCACCGTGGTTGAAAGCATAGATCTCGCCATCAATGATCGACGTGTCTTGGGTGTCAAAACCGATAGCGGCGCCGTCCAGTATAAGGCGCTCCATGCTTTTTCCTTTTACCCTGGCGCACGCAGCGCTCTTGCAATCTACACCAGCGGCCCGGAGCGTTGCGTTACTGAACCTCAGCTTCCGGTCAGCAACCTCAACTACTTCGGTCATTCCCGCCCCTCCGGAGAATTCAACCTCGGCATAATATGGAACCTCGCAATCATCCTCTTCCAGTGGATCGCCGTCGTCCCAGCCGGACAGCTCGCCCAGCAGTTCCATATTCGATTCTAGGACCAGCTCAGCGTCCGCCATTTCTAGCATCGGCTGTTTCGTCCCAACCGTAATATTCCATTGATCGTTGGGAAACTGGGTTCCTTCCGAAAGCCAGACAGGATTCACGCCGCAGATTTGCGCGAGCCTCACCAGGTGCCCGCTTGATCGCGTAAGCCCTCGCTCAATCTCGGAAATTGATGCCTGTTTTAGGCCGGCGCGCTCAGCCAGCTCGACCTGCGTAAGGCCAGCTTTTTTGCGTGCGTATTTGAGACGGTCTTTAAGTTCCATAGCGGGCCAATTTAAAGGTTGGCCTTTGAACTTGCAAAAAGGTATACCTTTGCCATAAGATAAAGGTATCCCTTTATATGGGCGGAGAATCATGAACAATCCCTTTGAAAAATTGGTCGAGCATTTCGGTTCGCAGAACGCTACGGCTGCAGCTCTCGGCGTAAAGCAGGGCACGGTCAGCGGCTGGGTTCGCGGGCTGCACGGCTGTGCTGCCGAGGTCGCTATGCGGGCTGAGATCGTCACCAACGGCGCCATCAAAGCTCGCGACCTTCGCCCAAGCATTCCTCAACAAGCTGCATAACCCTTTCGAACAACCAAGGAGCAAACCCCGTATGCACGCAGATCCAGCCAACAAACGAGACGCAGTTTGCAAGCTTCGCTTTACGCAGCGAACCAAACGACAGCTGCAAATGGAGGCAAAGATGGCAGGCATGCAGCTCGCCACTTACTTGTTCGAGCTGGCGCAGCTGGGACGAGCCCACCGAGCGGCAGAAGTTGTACGTGAGATCCACGGGGTAAGCGACCAAGACAATCATAAGACGGCTTGAGGGCCCTCAGGAGGGTTCTATGCCCGAATTTGACTGCGAATTTAGTTCGCTCCCTGAGGGGGCTCAGCAGGAGATTCGAGAACTAGCCCGAGAGCTTGGATGGAGCCTTGATTTGGCGACTGAAGAGTACCTGTTGGCAGCCAGCTCTATAGCTGCGTCAGGCCGGGTTGTTCAGAACTCCCGCAAAGCCCCAGTACTGGAGCTTGTAGGACACAAAAAGGGCCTCGAACGGGGCTAATTGTGGAGGAAGAAGGGCTTCTACTTTCTTCAGGACGAAAAAAAGCCGGGGTAGTGACCCGGCTCTCTTAAACATCTCTGTGGGACGAATTATATGCACACCACAACATCAACAATCAATACCCCGGCCAATGTCGCGACACGATTCGCCGGTTCTGAAAAAGTGTCGCACAAAATGAGCAGCTTCGACTTGCTCGAATTGGTCAACACAGCCCGCACTGAGTTCGGAGAAAGCGAGGTTCGCCGCGCCGACTTCACCGCCCGGTGCCGTGATGAGCTGGAGGGGGAATACTACGAAACTTTCGTAGTAAGGAATCAACGTGGTCCTGCCTCTGAAGGGCTGATGCTGACGAAGGATCAGTGCCTGCTTGTTTCAATGCGTGAGTCGAAAGCCGTCCGCCGTTCCGTAGTCGCGAAGCTCAACAGCTTGGCGCAGCCTCAGCAGCTCTCCACCATCGAAATCCTGCAGATCGCCATGGAGTCTGAAAAGGCCCGCTTGCTACTGACCGCCCAGGTCGAGCAGCAGGCCACCAAGATCCACTCCCTGGAAAACCTGTTCAAGGAAGGCATGACCCACACCCAGTTCTGCAAGGGCCTGAATGGGGTCAACGTCATGCAGGTTGGCAAGTACCTGGAAAGCCGTAACTGGCTCTACAACGAGAGCAAGTCTGGTCTTCGCCACCGAGTTGGCTCATACGCCCGCGACAAGTACATGACTGAGCACCAACACGAAGTCACCCCGCACGGTAAAGACGCCTTCATTTCCTACACGCCCGTTCTGCTGAAGAAGGGCGCCGCCCGGCTGTACGACCTGTACCTGGCCGGCGAGCTGCCAATGAAGAAGACCTGGGACGGCCTGTTCACCCACGACAAAGCATTGCGAGGTGCAGCGTGAGCATGGGCCTTATGGTCGCCGCGATGAAGCTTCGCGTCGGCAATCCATTGCGCAAGCTGGTGCTGATCAAGCTGGCCGACAACGCGAGCGACGTAGGCGAGTGCTGGCCGTCCTATCAGCACGTCGCCGACCAGTGCGAGATCAGCAAGCGCTCCGTCATGAATCACATCACAGCCCTGTGCGAGGCGGGATTGCTGCGCAAGGAAATCCGCAAGGGTGGCCCAAAGGGGAACTCATCGAACGTTTACTTCCTCACTCTGGATGGTGGTGCACCTCCTGCACCAGGGGTAGTGCAGCAGGTTCACCAGGGTAGTGCAGCAGATTCACCCCCTAGTGAATCTCCTGCACCAGGGGGTAGTGCAGGAGCTGCACCCAGAACCAGTCACTCTTCCGAACCAGTCATGGAACCGGTCATTGAACCAATTACGCCCCAGGCTGGCGCCGAGGTCGTGATGGGCCAGGTTGTGCCGTTCGCACAACAACCGCCACGCATCGAAATTCCAGCCGACATGCCTGGGCCCAAAGACCAGACCTGTAAAACTTTCAAGGCCTGGGCGAACTACGCGATGGCCTACCGCAAGCGCTACCAGTGCTGGCCTGTGTGGAACGCTACTGCTGGCGGCATCCTCGGCAAGCTGGTTGACCGACTTGGCGTCGAAGTTGCCCACAGCGTGGCTGCGTACTACCTGACCATCAACGATGCCAGGGTCGTCAACGATTGCCACAGCCTGAACAACCTGATCGCCAAAGCCGAGGCATACCACACCCAGTGGGCCACTGGCCGCCAGATGAATGGCCGCACTGCCCGCCAGATCGAAGACACCCAGGCCAACGTAAACGCTGCCCAAGAAGCCAGTCGCAGCATTCTCGAAGGAGGTCAGGCCAATGCTTTCCTTCGCCGAAACCGCTGAGCTGAGCATGGCGATCTGCGCCACTGCTGAAACCCTTGGGCAAACCCTGAGTGCTCCAGCAGCCAAGCTGATGGCCGAGGATCTGGCTGAGCACCCGATGGACGTGATCGCCAACGCACTGTGGGCCTGCCGCCGGGAAGTCACTGGCAAGCTGACCCTGGCCGCCATCCTGCAACGCGTCCAGGCCGCCGACGGGCGCCCGGGCAAGGACGAAGCCTGGGCCATCGCCATGACCACGAACGACGAGTTCGAAACCGTGGTGCTGACCGATGAAATCCAGTTGGCCTTGGCCGCTGCCAAGCCTGTGCTCGACGCTGGCGACAAAATCGGCGCGAGGATGGCCTTCATTAGCGCGTACGAGCGTTTCGTGGGTCAGGCAAGGGATGAGGCAAGGCCGGTCAACTGGCACGTCTCTGTGGGCTTTGACGCCAATCGCCGCATTCAGGCCGTCACCAAAGCCATGGAGCTAAAGCGAATCCCCAAGGAGCACGCCCAGAAGTACCTGGCAGACATGAGTGTCGTGCCTATCACCGAGGACGGCCGCGCCATTGCGGGATTGCTCACTGGCACGGTCACCCGGCCAGCCCCAGCCCTGCGCGAAAAACTGCATCTGGTTAAGTCCTCAATGGTGGAAATGCGCGCCGCCAGCGCTGAAAAAAAAGACGAAATGCGGATTGAGGCTGCCAACGACTTGGCGGATCGCCGCGCGCTGCTGATCAAGCAGGCCCAGGAATTGGAGCAACGGACATGAAACGAGCATCCCCAGTACAGCTACGCCAAGCCCTTGAGGTGGCGCCAAAGACGGTCATTGTCGAGCGCCACCGGTACGTTTCCGACTGGTTCGAAACCGACAAAGTCGAAATGGACCTGGAGCACACCACATACGAGTTCCAGTATCGCTTCGGTCCTGATTGGTATCTCGAGGCCAAGCGCTACGACCCGAGCACCGATACTTGGGTGTCCGTCGAATGGTCGCGCGGCAACTCGTTCAACCTTTCCGCTCCTGCCTACGCCTTGGCGGCTCTGGGCGGCCGTGTGACGAAATTCACCTGCATCAGTGCCGGGATGCAGTTCCACAAGGCATTGGCCGAGCTTTTGGTCCGGGCAAAGCAAATGAAATCCCGAGCATACAGCCAGGCCGCTGAGCGCATGGCATTGATCGCGGAAGCGCAGGAGAAGCGGGTATGAGAGATATCAAAACGCGTGAAGGCTTCGACCTCTGGGACAAAGCCCACGATTTGCCGCGCTTCAACTTCTGGCGCGGTGGCGAAGATGAGAAGGGCAGCGTTATCCGCGTCCCAGACAAGCATGGACACTGGGTCAACTTCAACGACCTGACGACCCTGGTCGACCAGTATCAGGACGAGATCAACAGCCTGCGCGAGCGCCTTGCGCGCCTTGAGCTGAAGGCGGTGAAGCCATGAGCCGGTACGGTGAACTCCAATACAGCGAACTGAAGCACATCGACCTTGGTGAATTCGTTGACTGGGTGTGGGCGCTCAAGGCAGAGCGCGACGAGCTCCGCGCCGAGAACGCCGGCCTCAAAACCGGCTACCAAGCCTACGAGCAGGTGAATGCTGAGCTGAAGGCTGAGGTTGATTCGCTTACCCGAGAAGCTGACAGGCAATACACAACCATTGAAGCGTATCGCAAGGATGCCGAGCGGTATCAATGGCTGGTCAAAAACGCCAGCGTCATCTTGGACAAAAAAGCCGCATATCAGGCGGTAACAGGCTTCATCAAGTTCGACACCATGCCCGCTCGCACGGAAACCGAGTCAGCCATCGACGCCGCCATGGCCAAGGGAGAGCAGTCATGATCGAGATAGTTATGCGCAGCCGCGACGACACCAGCCGCCTCCGTGGCGTGCTCGACGGCACAGACTTCACCAAGCCCAAGAAAATCATCATCAAGGATCTCGACCGCAGCGGTGAGCAGAACAAGAAGCTCCACGCCTCGCTGACCGACATCGCCAACCAGGTGGAACACGCCGGCCGCAAGTGGGACGTGCTCATCTGGAAGCGTCTGCTCACTGCTGCATGGCTGCGCGAGGCCGGTGATCAGCCGCAGATGATTCCAGCGGTCGACGGCCACGGGTTCGACGTGATCTACGAACGGACCTCGAAGTTGACCGTGAAGCAGTGCGCAAGCCTTCTAGAGTGGATCGAGGCATTTGGCGCCGAGCACGGTGTTCGCTGGACGCAGAAGGATTTGTGGGAGGGGCGTTACTGATGCTTGTAGCCAAACAACCCCGCGCCAAGAAATGCCGCGTCGCATCGTGCAGGGCCTCATACGTCCCAGCGCAGCCATTTCAAACCTGGTGCTCGCCTGACTGTGCACTAGCGATCATCCGCCAGCGACAGGAGAAGCAGCGCAAGTCGTTCGCCCAGCGCGAGCGCCGAGACATCAAGGTCCGCAAGGAAAAGCTGAAGAGCAGGGCGGATCACCTTAAGGATACGCAGCACGCATTCAATGCCTGGATACGGGCGCGTGATGCTGGGCAGCCATGCATCTCATGCGGCACCACCGCCGACGTTCAGTACTGCGCAGGGCACTACAGGACAACCGCTGCCTGCCCAGAGCTCCGCTTCGAGCCCTTGAACGTAAACCTTCAATGCAACCGCAATTGCAACATGGGCAAGTCCGGGAACCTGCTGGGGTATCGACCGGGCCTGATCAAGAAGATTGGCATCGAGGCGGTCGAGTGGCTGGAAGGCCCTCATGAGGCCAAGAAGTACACCATCGAACAGCTGAAGGCGATGACCGCCGAATACCGGGCCAAGACCCGCGAACTGAAAAGAGGGGAAGCTGCATGAAGCTGATCAACGCAAGGCAAGTATGGACCGAGGCTCAGCACGAATCGAACGCTTCGATCAGCGCAGCAGCAATCGACAAGGCGGCATCCGCACCAGTGAAGAAGGGCGCCCGCATGCGGCGCCATGAGGCTGTGTTCGCAGCTCTGGGCGAGGACAAGGAGGAGCGCATCCAGGTTGTTCGCCAGAAAATCAGCATCAGCGAGACGCGCCGGACGCCAGTTGGCCGATCCACCGCCCGCGCCGCGCACCTGGCGACCATTGGAAAGGTGCTCCGGGCAATCGACACGCTGCCCTTCCAGGTCCAGCAGTTCGGCCACTACCTGTACCACCCCGCGATGAACATGCGGCATGTCATGAACGCTGTGCTGTTGATCACCGCCAAGGCAGCTTTGCCGGATCTGACATCCGCCAAGCGGGTGAAGGCCCAGTACTTGGTCACCATGGCGTTGCAGTCTTACAAGGGGGAAGTCCACGGTGCGGCTGAGTGGGGGCCGGCCCGGGTGGCGGCCGAGATGGATACCTTTTTCGGCGTATCCATAGAGCCGAAGCACTGGAATCGCGACTGGCAGACCTTGTGGGAATCCCTGAAAGAAGTGATCAAGGAAGTGGATATTCAGGCTCAGCAGCCAATCTGGCAGGTGATTCACGCGGAAAAAGAACAAGAAGCGGCATAATGATATTGACATGGTGGGGTTTTGAAGGTACTTTTCCCATAGTGCACAAGTAACGCGAAACGCACACGAAACCCTGAACCCGGCCAAGCGCCGGGTTTTTATTTGAGTGCGAAGCTGAATATGGCAAAGTGATGCCTCAAGCCATTGGAGGGTTTCATATGTCTCGTTTTGTGCAGCTTCGTGAAGAAAGGAATAACCAGCGTCGAGCATTAGCGGATTATTATAACGACCTACAAGGAGTAGCCGGCGTCATCCGTCAGGGATTTGAAGATTACTTAGATCTTCCTGAAGAGACGTATCTCGACAACAACCGGGATGAACAACGCTATGTCCAGATCGGCAGGGTAGAGAGCGGAGCGTTCAAGCGCTGCACTCTCCATGATCTCCCCGGTGAAGATTCTTGGCTCAGTTTTGCTGTTGCGCTGACTATTGACTCGGCGTCGAACTCTTTCCCTAAGCAGATTATCCACACATCGCTAAAACTCAAAAAGGAGAGCGGTGGCTACCTTGTAACCTCCGATGAGCTAGGTAACTCGGTGCGTGCCTCAAGCTCGCATGGTAGTCCGGATTTTTCCGGCCTTTACGAAGATATCTATCAAGCGATAAAAAAGTATTTTAGCTATCGTCCTTGACGCCTATCACGTGTCTCGGCATTTGTGCTGGGTTTATGTCACCAAATCCCTCGTAGCCTCTGTCTTGTCACGCTGATGAGGGACCTATTCAGGGCCTCTGCACTCGCAGGGGCTTTTTTGTGCCCACCGGAATGTAAAAAGCCCCGACAGATTCGAGGCTTTTTCGTTTCGGCGCGGAGAAAAGAGAGGGCGACTCCAGAGGGTGCGGGAACACCCAAGGGAGACGCCAGATCGCAGAACACGCCTGCAAGCCAGCCAAGGCCCTCACTGCTCGCGCGAGCGGGGCGGAGCCTAGCAGAAACGACAAGGCTTTGCAGATGCTTAAAGATTGCAGATGTGGAAAGTGCAACAGACTACTGGCCCGTGTGGGCGAGTACACCCAGCTCCAGATCAAGTGCTCCCGGTGCGGGACGTTGAATCATGTGAAGGCCGCGAGCCTCGAGCCATCGCCATTGAGCGACATGAAAGCGGAATCCTCCGCGAACAATCATTCGACTTAAAGGTGACAACATGGAACCGGTAACTATTGGTGCAAAGCACTTCTCCTCCAACGTTTATCAGGCCGCTCAGATCATCAAGCCATCTGACAACGTGGCTGGTGTAATCATTCGGACTGGCGTTTTCTCTGGGCCGGCAGGTTCATTCATCTCAACTGGCACAGCGGCAGCAACCTCCAGTGTCGACTCAACCAAGCCATTTTTGATGTATCTGCCGACGTCTAACGTATTGCAGCAACTTCAGTACCCTATTTACCTGCCACCAGGGTATGGCTTGTGGGCCCACAGTAGTTCTTCCGTCTTTGTCTTTATCACCTACGACCTGCTCGCATAACGGAAAGGGTCGCTTCTGCGGCCCTGTTCCTTCCAATTCAGGGCCTCGACATGACCGGGGCCTTTCGTTTTCAGCTTCACCACACCCATCGCTCTGAGCTGGGAGTGCTGCTGGGGCTGATTCAACTTCGCCGCTGCTCCCCAGCGTTTGGCCGATCACACCGGCCTTTTTTCTTCCATACATGCACAGTCGGAGTCGAGCGCATGGAATTACTTCATCGCCTGTTCGAAAAGCTCGACTGGGCATTTGCTGGATTGATTGGTGCGATCGCCGCCAGCTTCTGGCACCGCGATGACCTGGTAGACCGAAAGGCCTGGGCCATCTTCATTTTCTCGGGTGCTGTCTGTGCCCATTACCTGACGGGCCTGATCAGTTCCTATTTCGGAGTGGTCGAGCCGCGCAGTGTTGCCGGTGTCGGGTTCCTCCTGGGAACCTTCGGCGGATCGCTGATCGCCGCCATCACCCGGGCCATCAAAGCCGCTGACCTCTGGGCGTTCATCCGCCAGCGGTTCGGGGGAGGCAATCCACCATGAATCTTGAACTGATCAACTCCATCGCCTGCGGCATGATTGCCTTGTGGGCGTTCTGGTGCGTGGTGAGCGGGAAAGTGAAGGACGGCATCCTTGGGAAGCTGATCTACTCGACGATCGCCATCAGCGCCTACGTGGTCACCACTGGGCACAACAGCTTCCTATTTGGCCCGACCACCGCCGGGCTGACCTTGCACATCGCTCTGGCCATGGCCGGCATCCGCCATCTGTTCATGGTCACCTACTGGCAGCGGGTCAAGGGCTGGATATGTCGGCACCTGAACTGTGAGCACTGCATGGGCTGCGAGAAAAAGCGGTAGAGCGCGACACGTTTCGCGCATGAGCAAATTGTGTCGCGACATGGGGTCAAAAGCACTACCACTTGGTGTATTGATCATGAAGCTGCATGAGAGCGCCCTGATATTCGGACGCAGTGAGTTTCGACCTCAGCCTCCGCATGACGTCCTGAGCGGTAGAGCTTACCTTTTCGGTGTTTCTCCCGGTTCGCTCCGCCCATGCAGATGCTGCCTTCAACACAGCTTTTTCATCAATGCGCTGGGTCACCTGCATATTTCCCTTTTGAATACAGCTGATCTTAGTTGAGCGGGCGGGATGGGAAGAAATGAATCGACCAATGCCGCCGGCAGCTTTACTCGACCTGTCCGATCTTTCCGGCCTAGGCATACGCCTGGTCCCCGCGCCAGAAGTGTGGGAATGGCTCCAGGCCGAGATCCTTGCCGACACCGGTAGCATTCATAACTTAGACCATTCCCACCTACTGGATGCAGACATCCGGGTCATGTGGGCGTCGTCCAGCTTCAACAAGCAGGGCCGCACAGTTCTGGGCCAGGCCGAGCAAGTAGCGTTCCGCGCGGGTGGCTGGCAGAAGGCCCGGATGGAGCAGCAGATGCGTGATTGGTTCGGCGATGTGCCGAGCTTCATCATCACCCTAGCTGCTGATTACTGCGCCCAATGCAGCGACACCGACTTCTGTGCCCTGATTGAGCATGAGCTGTATCACCTGGCTCACGCGACCGACAAGTACGGCCAGCCAGCTTTCACCCAGGACGGCGCACCGAAGATCAAGCTCCAAGGCCATGACGTCGAAGAGTTCGTCGGTGTGGTCCGCCGCTACGGTGCGAGCCCTGACGTTCAAGCGTTGGTGGATGCTGCAAACAGTCCTGCTGAGGTGGGGAAATTGAACATTGCGAGGGCTTGCGGTACCTGTCTGCTCAAGTCCGCCTGACTCTAGACAGGCTCTAGACGGATAAGAATTTATGGCAGCCCTGAAAAATGAGGTGAAGAGCTTCATCGTTCAGGCTCTGGCGTGCTTTGACACACCCTCGCAGGTGGCAGAAGCCGTCAAGAACGAATTCGGGGCAGTGCTGACGCGCCAGCAGGTTGAAAGTCACGACCCGACGAAGGCATCCAGCAAAGGGTTGGCCGCTAAGTGGGTCACCCTTTTCCATGACACCCGCAAGCGATTCCGCGAAGAGACTGCCGAAATCCCAATCGCTAATCGTGCGTATCGACTTCGCACACTTGGGCGCATGGCCGAGAAGGCCGAGAACATGAAGAACATGGCGCTGACTGCCCAGTTGTTGGAGCAGGCAGCCAAAGAAGTGGGCGACGTTTACGTGAATCGCCGCCTTGAACCTGAAAAACCTCTGGGCTCCCAAGCGGACCAGCAGCACGCTGTTGCTGAGTACACCCTGGAGCCTGATGAGAATGTCCCCGCTACCCCGCACCTATGATGCTCCGGTCAAGCTCACCCCGAAGCAGGCGAACATCTACGTCTGGGGTTACCAGCGGAATGCACGCTTCCGTGACGCGGTGTGTGGTCGCCGGTTCGGCAAGACCTTCCTCGGCAAGGCAGAGATGCGCCGTGCTGCCCGGCTGGCTGCTGAGTGGGGCGTGAGCGTCGAGGATGAGATCTGGTATGCCGCTCCGACTCAGAAGCAAGCCCGTCGAGTCTTCTGGCGCCGCTTGAAGCAGGCGATCCCCCGTGAATGGAGAGAATGTAAGCCGAACGAGTCGGACATGCTGATCACGCTGAAGAGCGGGCACCTGATCCGCTGCGTCGGCCTGGAGAACTACGACGACCTGCGCGGCTCCGGCCTGTTCTTCGTCCTGGTGGACGAATGGGCCGACTGCAAGTGGGCGGCCTGGGAAGAAGTCCTTCGCCCGATGCTTTCCACCTGTGAATATATAGTCCCTGGCGTGGGAACGTGCAAGGGCGGCCATGCGTTGCGCATTGGCACCCCAAAGGGCTTCAACCACTGCTTCGACACATATCGCGATGGGCAGCCAGGCGGCGAACCTGACCACAAAAGTTGGCTATACACCTCGCTGCAGGGCGGCAATGTCCCGGCTGAAGAGCTTGACGCCGCGCGGCGCAAGATGGACCCGCGCACGTTCCGGCAGGAATACGAGGCCAGCTTTGAAAACTACGCCGGAGTCGTCTACTACACCTTCAGTCGCAGCGAGAGCCGGACCAGCGAGCGCATCAAGCCCGGAGAGGCGCTGCATATCGGCATGGACTTCAACGTCATGAAGATGGCCGCGGTTGTCTACGTGGTGCGCGAAGGCCTGCCGCTGGCTCTGGATGAGTTCCATTCAGTGCGTGACACGCCAGAGATGATCGAGAAGATCCAGGCGCGCTTCCCAGGTCATGGCATTGCGGTCTATCCCGATGCCAGCGGCCAGAACACCAGCAGCAAGAATGCCAGCGAATCCGACCTGTCCTTGCTGCGAAAGGCTGGGTTCACGGTGATCGTGGACAGCCAGAACCCGGGCGTAAAAGACCGCGTGAATGCCGTCAATGCCATGTTGCTGAACGCATATGGCGAGCGACGGCTGAAGGTCAATACAGACCAATGCCCGCAACTGACCCTGTGCCTGGAGCGGCAGACCTATGACAAGCACGGCGATCCCGACAAGGACCCTAAAAAGGGTCACGACCACATGAACGACGCCGCCGGCTACTTCATCGCCAAGCGCTACCCAATCAACGTGGAAATGACCACTAGCCAACCTCTGAGAATGTAACCATGAGCGATAACCCAAGCGACACGCTGCGCGCCGTCGACGCCATGCGCGCCTACTGGGATGTGATCACTCCGCTCATGGGCGGGACCATGGCGATGCGCGCGGCAGGCAAAAGCTTGCTTCCGCAGTATCCTGCTGAAGACGATGAGTCGTACAAGGAGCGCCTGCGCCTCTCTACGCTGCTGCCTGCCTACTCGGAGACGGTCGGCAACATGACTTCCCGGGTGTTCGCCGAGCCTTTGCAGGTCGGCGACGATGTGCCAGGGCAACTCGTAGAGATGACCGCTGACATCGACCACTCCGGCAACGACCTCAACTCATGGGCTGTTGAGTTCTTCCGCGAAGGGTTGAGTCACGGTCTGTGTCATGCGCTCGTTGACCACTCTCGCACAGAGGGTGTGCGCACCCAGGCGGAAGAGATTGCCGCTGGAGTGAGGCCCTATGCCGTTCTGGTGAAGCCTGAGCAGGTGCTGGGCTGGAGGGCCAAGGGCGGACAGCTCACGATGTTCCGCTATATCGAGATCGTCGAGGAGGAGGATGGTGAGTTTGGCGCGAAGTGCGTCGAGCAGATCCGTGTTCTTGAGCCTGGAGCCTGGCGGACGTACCGCAAGGCGGAAAAAGGCGGATGGGGATTGCACGACGAGGGAGCCAACAGCCTGGCATACATCCCTCTGGTGACCTTTTACACCGGACGGACCGGCTTCATGACGGCCAAGCCGCCGCTCTTGGAATTGGCCCACCTCAACGTCAAGCACTGGCAAAGCCAGAGCGACCAGGACAATATCCTTCACGTCATCCGCGTGCCAATCCTGGTGCGCATCGGCGTGCAAGCCACATTCGACAATCAGGGCAAGCCAGTCCCGCCGGAATTCAAGGTGGGCACTGGTTCGCTGACCGACTTGCCCAAGGATGGCGACCTCAAGTACGTCGAACACACCGGGGCGGCAGTAAAGGCGGGCAGGGAAGCGCTGCAAGACCTGCTCGACGAGATGCGCATGGCCGGGGCCAAGCTGCTCACGCCAGAGAAGAGCGCCACCAAGACCGCAACCCAGGCGGACGAGGAGGCAGCGCAGGAGTTGTCTCCGCTGGCACGGATGGCGAACCACTTTGCTGATTGCCTGGCCCAACTTCTCCAGTTCATGGCCGATTACCGTGGCCTGGGTGATGGCGGCACGGTCGAGATGCGCGGCAACTTCGACGTCGACTACATGCCCGAAGTGTCGCTGCCGACGCTCGTTGCGATGGCAAATGCCGGGATGCTCTCCAAGGAAACCCTGTTCGCCGAGATGCAGCGCCGCGGCGTCATCAGTGATGAATACGACTGGACTCAGGAACTGGCGAAGATCGAAGCCCAGGGCCCCGCACTCGGTACGCTGTGATGAAAACCGCCAACGAGAAGCTACTCGACAAGCTGATCGGGCACGAGGTTGACCTGCAACACCTGAGCAATGCCCAGGTCGTGGTGATCATCAAGATCCTCAACAGCAAGGACGCCGAGATGCGTGCCGCGCTGATCGAGGCAATCGACAACCTCGGCACCAATCTGTCGGCGGCTTCGGTGGATTCGGCTCTGTCCACTGTGCTGCGCCTGAATCAGTCCACTTTCGTGGAGATCAGCCAGGCGCTGGACCAGGCCACCGACGGCTTGATCAGCTATGAGATCGCCTTCCAGCAGGGCGCACTCCAGGCGGTGATCCCTGCGGCTGTGCAGGAAGCCTTCCCGATTGCGGCCGCTCAGTTCAGCCAGGTCAAGGCCATTGCTCAGGCCAGGCCGTTCCAAGGGCGACTGCTCAGGGAGTGGATGAGTGGCATCGAGTCTTCTCGCGCTGCGTCGGTGCGCGATGCTGTGCGGTCTGGCGTGGTCGAGGGGCGAACTACTGCCGAGATCGTCCGCAACATCATGGGCACCCGGGCAGAGAAGTACGCCGATGGCATCCTGCAGAAGTCGCGCCGGGAGATCGAGGCCGTTGTCAGGTCTGCGGTATCGAGCACGGCTGAGGCCGCCAGCGACAAGGCGTACGAGGCGAACAGCGACATCATCAGCCACGTTGAGTGGATCAGCACGCTGGATACGCGCACCTCGACCACCTGCCGCATCAGGGACCGGCTGCCGTACACCCTAGGTACTTATCTGCCAATCGGGCACAAGATCCCCTGGCTGGCCGGGCCCGGGCGAATCCACTGGTGCTGTCGCTCCACCAAGCTGCCGATACTCAAGAGTGCGGCAAAGCTCGGATTCAGCGATGGCGCCACACGCGCATCCATGGACGGCCAGGTGCCGCAATCGACGACCTACGCCGAGTGGCTGGGCCGGCAGTCTGCGGCGCGTCAGGATGAAGTCCTCGGACCGGAGCGCGGAAAACTCTTGCGGCAGGACAAGCTCAAGCTCGACGATTTTTACAACGACAAAGGCAAGTTCCTGACACTTGAGGAGCTCAAAGAAAGGTTGGTAGGAGGCGTCAGAGGTTGAAAACCCGATGGCCGGCCTCATGTAGCATTGTGCCACTTCAGGCGCCCACTCAAGGCCAACCATCATGACAGAAGAAAACATGCACTATCTGCGCTCCGCCAAAATCTATGCGCGCGGAGATGAAACAACCAAGGTGCTTGATCAGCTCGCTTCAATTCCTGGTTACACACTCGTTCCTGCTGGTTACAAAGAAGGTCTTGTGCGGACGCATGATTTGCAAACTCCTACTGGAGACACCATCGTGCTTGTCAACGATCCCAATGATCCGTCCGTAGTAGTTGCTGCTCAGGTCCTTGAGCAAGATCGAAATCCAGGCCACATCCCGTTTCAAAGCGATGAGCTGGTGATCTTCGCCAAGGCCGCTAACAAAACTGACAAGGTCAAAGTGACGGTAGTTGCGTCCACTCATGATCTGGAGACGCTTGGTAAAACCAAATGAGTTAGTAATACCCGATGTTAGCCCCGGCATTCGCTGGGGCTTTTTTTTGCCTGCGGTTCGGATGGACGGGGCGCGACAGGGCCGGATGGCTCACCAACTGGCCGGATGGCCCAGAGAGACGAGATGAAACTGAAGACTGTTGAAGTGGATGGCAAGCAATACGCTGAGATCCAGGATGGCAAGCCCGTTTATGTCGAAGACGACGGTAAAGAGGTCGCTTTTGATGCGGTGGGCACTCGCAGCACCATCACCCGCCTGAACGCTGAGGCTAAATCTCACCGGGAGCGCGCTGATGGATTCGAGAAGGTCGCCAAGGCCTTCGAGGGTATCGACGATGCCGCTGCGGCCAAGAAAGCTCTGGAAACCGTCGCCAACCTCGACGCCAAGAAGCTGGTGGATGCCGGTGAGATTGAGAAAGTGAAGGGCGAGATCAGCAAGGCCTTCCAAAGTCAGTTGGACGAAGCCAACGGCAAGGCGCAGACACTCGAGCAGCAACTGTACTCCGAGAAGATCGGTGGCAGCTTCGCACGCTCGCAGTTCATCGCCGAGAAGATGGCGATTCCCGCGGACATGGTTCAAGCCGCATTCGGTAGCAACTTCAAGATCGAGGACGGCAAGGTTGTGGCCTATGACGGCCAAGGCCAGAAAGTTTTCAGTCGTGCGCGCCCGGGTGAGCTGGCCGACTTCAACGAAGCACTTGAAACCCTCGTTTCGCAGTACCCCCATCGTGACCACATCCTGAAGAGTTCCGGCGCCAATGGCGGCGGCGCTCCCAACGGCGGTGGCCAGAACAAACCCATGAAGGGCAGCTTCGGCGGCTCCAAGGCTGAACGCCTGGAAGCCATCAAAGGCCTGACCGCAAGCGAATAAGGAGGCCCAATGGCCCTTTCGAACATGAAGGTATTCAACGAATACCTCAAGCGCACCACCATCGAGACCTTGGCGCAGGACGTTGAGAAATTCAACGCTGCTTCGGCAGGTGCCATCCGCCTGACCACTCAAGGCATCGACGGCGACTTCCTGCAAGAGTCGTTCTGGGCCGGCCTGCACAGCGCCCAACGCCGCGTTGACCGTTACGCTGCCAACGGTAACCAGGCTGCGACCCCTCTGGCCCAAAAGCAGTACGACTCCGTGAAGATCGCGGGCGGTTTCGGCCCGATCTTGTGGGAGCCTTCCCAGCTTTCCTGGATCCAGAAGAACCCGGAAGAAGCGCTGGAAGTCATCAGCCGCAACCTGTCCGAAGCCATCATGTCGGATCAGCTGAATACCGCCATCGCTGCCCTGGCGGCTGCGATCGGTAACCAGCCGACCTCCACCAACGATGTCTCGGCTACCGCAGGCGTGACCTACATCGCCATCAACAACGCCCATGCGCTGTTCGGTGATGCCTCGCAACGCCTGGTTGCTCAGGTCATGACCGGCGCCATGTACCACAAGCTGCTGGGCCAAAACTTGGCGAACGCCGAGCGTCTGTTCCAGTTCAGCGGTGTGCAGGTGGTCGACATCCTCGGCAAGGCGGTGATCATCACCGACGCCGCGGCTCTGTACGAGGCCGGCACCCCGAACAAGCAGAAGGTGCTGAGCCTGGCCGATGGTGCTGCGGTGGTGATGGATGGTTCCGACCTGATCACCAACATCGAGACCTCCAACGGCAAGGAGCGCATCGAAACCACCATGCAGGCCGATTACACCTTCGGCCTGGGGCTCAAGGGCTACACCTGGGACACCGCCAACGGAGGCAAGTCGCCAACCAGCGCCGAGCTGGCAACCGGCACCAACTGGGACCTGGTTGCGAACAGCATCAAGGCCTCGGCTGGCGTAATCACCATCGGCGACGCCGCTCAGTAATCAAACAGCGCCCTTCGGGGCGCATTCCCAGGAGAAGGGCAATGTCCGAGAAGATCGTTTACGAGAAACACCCTGTCACCGCCGAGCGCAAGGCTGAACTGCGCCAGAAGGGATACAAGATCATCGATGCCAAGTTCGCGCCGGATGACTACAAGCACCCGGAGCCAATGAAGAAGGGGTCTTCAAATGGTGACAAGCCGTCCAAGGGCCTGCGGATCGAGGAGATCAAGGCGAAGCTGACCGAGAAAGGCATCCCGTTCGACGATAACGCCGAGCGTCCAGCCCTGGCCGAGCTGCTCGACAAGCCGCAGGAGTAAAGCCCCCGTGACGACCTACATCACCGTGGCGGACGTGGATGCCCTGCTTGGGCCGACATGGACCACCGAAGACAAGAAGCCGCGCGCGGTGCTGATGGCGAACACCTGGCTTACCAATCTCGGTCTGCCAGCGTTCGACCCGATCCCGGATGACGTGATCCAGGCCGGCGCCGAGGTTGCCACGGAGGCAGCCGCCGGCAGGATCTACGGATCGCAGGAAACCGGCGTGACGGAGAAGTCTGTTTCTGCCGAAGGCGTGTCTAGCAGCACGTCGTTTTCAGAATCGTCCAGGACCATTAGTGCTGGCGAGTCGTTCGCCCTGGCGCTGCTGTCCCATTACCTTGGCTCAGGCCAAGTGAAAGTCGTGAGGTGCTGACATGGGGTTGCGAGACGACCTACAGAGAGACCTGGGAAAAGCGTTCGATACCGATCTGGCTGATGCCGTGAGCCCCGTTGTGGGCGTGCGCAAGGTTCAGGGTGAGTACGACCCGGACTCAGGCACGACGCCCGAGACCATCACCAATTACGCCGGTCGCGGGGTGCTTGGCCGATACCTTGCAAAAGAGATTGATGGATCGCTGATCCAGACCACCGACGAAAAGCTCACCATCCTGCAGAACGAACTGTTCATCACTCTGCTGGGCGATCCCACCGAAACCCTGGCCATCCCGGAAATTGGGGACGTCATCGGCGGTAAGCGCGCTATGAATGTCCGTCAGGACCCAGCCGGCGCCACTTGGACCGTTCAACTGAGGAAATAGCCATGGCTCGCGGGTCGCACATGACGGAGCGCTACGGCGGTAAGAGTGGCAGCTTCGAGCTTCAACTCGCTGAGTTCGCAGCGCAGGCAAAAGGCGCTATCGATGCCAGTCTGCGGGAAATCATCATCGAGCTTGGCGGGTCGCTGATCCGCATGTCGCCGGTGGACACGGGGCGGTTCCGCGGGAATTGGCATCTATCGATCGATGTGGTTGAGAGCGTCACGTTTGACGACCCTGATCCTAATGGGCAGGAAGCGATGGCTGCGCTCGTATCCGCTGTAAGCGACTTCACCGCCGGTCAGGCCGCCTACATCATCAACAATCTGCCATACGCCATTCCGCTTGAATATGGACACTCAAATCAGGCTCCGCAAGGCATGGTCAGGGTTACGCTGGCTCGCTTCCAGCAGATCGTCAACGAAGCCATCAGGAACAACCAGGTATGAGCCACAACATCATTGCTGCGGCGTTCGAGTCGCGCCTGCTGGCGTGGGCCAAGGTTCGCACCAAGCCGCTGAAGGTGGTGGTGGAGAACGAGACCTACACGCCAACCGATGGTGTGACTTACCTTCGTGCCTTCACGCTGCCTGCAATCACAGACAGCAACACGCTGAGCGGTGACCACCGGCTGTACACCGGCGTGTTTCAGATCAACATCGTTACCCCATCCGGCAAGTACCGGACCGAGGCCAGCGGCATCGTCGACGAGCTGGCTGCGCTGTTCCCGTTGAACCTGCGCATCCCGCGCGACGGACTGATCGCCCTGGTAATGACTCCGGTTGGGCCAGGCCCAGGAATTCCAGACGGCAACACCTTCACGGTGTCCGCCTCGTTCCAGTACCGAGCCGACACCAACTAATTCGCCCGTTGGGCAACCCCTGAACCCGCCATTGGGCGGGTTTTGTCATTTCTGCACAGAGGAAACACAACCATGGGCTTTCGACTCCCCAACGGCGCAACCCTTGAAATTGCCGCAACCTACGGCGCTGCCATCCCAGTGACAGCGCTGAGCAATGCAAACCCGGCTGTGGCGACTGCCGCGGCTCACGGCCTTACTGACGGCGACATCATTGCTGTGACCTCGGGCTGGACCCGTCTCAACGACCGCGCCGCCCGGGTATCCGACAGCGATACCGGTACCTTCGCGCTGGAAAACATCAATACCACCAACCTGCAGCCATACCCGGCGGGCTCCGGCACTGGCTCGGTGCGTGAGGTGACTGGTTTCGTCGAGATCTCGCAAATTACGGACGCGACCACCAGCGGCGGCGACCAGCAGTTCCTGACGTTCGGCTTCTTGGCTGACGATGATGATCGCCAGATCCCGACCACTAAGAACCCGATCAGCATGTCCGTTACCGTGGCCGATGACCCGGCGCTGCCGTACGTGGCCGTGGTCGAAACTGCCGACGAGGACAAGGCTACCCGCGTATTGCGCCTGAACCTGCCGAACGGTGACAGCATCCTCTACAACGCCTACGTGACCATTACCTCCACCCCGGCCCTGTCTCGCAACAACCTGATGACCCGCGTCATCAGCCTGTCGCTGGCCGGTCGCCCAACCCGCTATTCGGCGGTGGTGTAACCCATGGCGAAGATCAGAATCTCCCAGAACCCGACCTTCAAGACGAAAGTCTCCATTCCCCGCGTGGGCGGTAAGCCTGAAGAGGTGGAGTTCGAGTTCAAGTACCTGGATCGCCTGGCTCTTTCCGCGCTATTCGACAAATGGAACAGCGCACGCGACGAGCACGCCAACAAGGTCAAGGAGGATGGCTTGAGCTGGCAGGAGGCCACGGCCTCGGAGATCGGCATTCAGGTAGCCCAGCTCCGGGATATCGTTTCGGGCTGGGCCTTCGACGAGAAGCTGTCGGATGAATCCCTGACGGCACTGGTCACCACATGCATCGGCGCGCCTCAAGCCGTTCTGGATGCGTACCAGAGCGCCTACAACCCGGCCCGCCTGGGAAACTGAGCGGCGCCGCCCGCGTCATGTACGAACCGGGGCCGTCCGAGGCGGACCTGGCGGCCTTCGGCATGACGCTCGCCGACATCCCAGATGAAGAGTATGAGGTCTGGCCGGACAACTGGCCGGCCTTCCGCCTCTTCGAAGCGATGTCGACTCAGTGGCGCACGGGCATGGGCGGGGCCTCTGGCCTGGATTACACCGCACTCCCACCGGTCGCCAGCATGCTGGGCATCAAGCGGCGCGAACTCTCAGAAGCCTTTCACGACGTCCGCGTCATGGAAGCAGAAGCCATGCTCGTGATGAGCGAATCGAAATAACGGAGCCCGCATGACTTCTATTGCTGAACTCGGCATCAAGGTCGATTCGACCGATGCTGCGCAGGCGAGCTCCGACCTCGACAAACTCACTGCGGCGGGTGGCCGGGCGGAGAAGGCTGCCGAAGGCGTTGCCCGTGGCGCTGATAAGGCCACGGCCTCGATCAAGAAGCAGAAGGACGAGCTGGGCGACCTGCTCGGCGAGATCGACCCCACCGTCAAGGCCCTGGGCCGACTGGATGAGCTCGAAAGCAAGCTGGCAAAACAGAAGAAGCTCGGCGCGCTCGACGCATCGACCTTCAGCGAATACCAGGCCAAGATCGATCAGTCTCGAACCAACCTGACCCGGTTTGACGACTCGCTGACCCGCACCGGTAACACCGCCAAGCAGACAGCAAACGCACTGCGTGGCGTGCCCGCACAGTTCACGGACATCGCTGTGTCGCTGCAAGGCGGCCAGAACCCGCTGACTGTTCTGCTCCAGCAGGGCGGCCAACTGAAGGACATGTTCGGCGGCATTGGCCCGGCGGCGAAAGCGCTCGGCGGTTACGTGCTCGGCCTGGTGAATCCGTTCACCCTGGCCGCCGCCGCAGCTGCTGCGCTGGGTCTCGCCTACTACCAAGGCAGCAAAGAGGCGGACGAGTACAACAAATCGCTGATCCTGACCGACAACTATGCTGGGACCACGGCGGATGGCCTTGCATCCCTGGCAAAGCAGGTCAGCTCAACGGTTGGCACGACCGGCGCAGCGGCGGCGGTTCTCGCTCAACTGGCAGGTAGCGGAAATATTGCGGCCTACAGCTTTGAGGAGATCACCAGGGCCGCCCTGACCATGGAGGAGGCGACAGGCAAGGCTGTCGAGGAAACGGTTGCTCAGTTCGCCTCGATCGCCAAGGAGCCTGTTGCCGCGTCGATCAAACTCAATGAGCAATATCACTATCTGACGGCCTCGGTCTACGAGCAGATCGTGGCCCTGGAGAAGCAGGGCGAGCAGGCGGCCGCCGTAAGGTTGGCGACCGATGCGTTCGCCGATGCGATTCAGTCTCGCGGCGATCAAATCACCCAGCGGCTGGGACTTATCGAAGGCGCCTGGAATAAGGTCGCCAAGGCTGCAAAGTGGGCCTGGGACTCGGCGCTTGACGTTGGCCGAGAGAAAACCTACGAAGAAAAGCTGTCTGACCTGGAGCTGCAAGCTCAAAACGCCGCACGCCTCGGCTCTGGATCTCGCGGCAGCGGTGCGCGCGGAACGACGCAGATCGATGCCGACATATCTTCGCTTATGCTGGAGGAGCAAGAGCGCCGTAACCGCGCCCAAGCCAAGCAACAGGACCAGCAGCGCCAGGAGGCGGCTCTCAGTGGTATGCAGCTCATTGCCCGCGAAGCTGATTCGGCACAGACCCAGGTCCAGAAGCTCGAGAAGAAGCTTGTCGAGCTGGACAAGGCACGCCAGAAGAACATCGCCAACAACACGTACTCGCCTGATCTACAGAAGCAGTACGAGACCGCAGTCGGAGGCGTCAACAAGCAGATCGCGGATGCCAATAAAAAGGCCGCCGGTCCGGCAGGTGCATTAAACCTGACCGAGTTCAACAACTCGAAAAACCAGCTGTCGCTGATCCTCGGCGAGTACAAAAACGCCCAGAAGGAGCTGGTGGCGGCGCAGAAGGCCGGACTGGTCAGCCATGAAGACTACCTGCTCAAGCGCCAGGCCTTGATCGGCAACGAGCGGGACGAAGTCACGGCTGCTTATCAGGCCGAGATCGCCGCGCTCGAAGCGACGAAAGGGAAGGCCAGCACTTCGGCGGCCCAGCGCATCCAGTTGGATCAGAAGATCGCCGACGCCCGGGCCAATATGGTCAAGGCGCAGAAGGAGGCCGACAGCGAGCTTGAAGTCATCGCGACCAACGAGCAGGGCAGGCTCGCCAAGCAGGCCCAGGCCATCAAGAGCTACACCGATGCCCTGGATCAGCAGAACGTCGCCCTGCGGCGCGCTGGCAGCCGTGCAGCGGACGGCGTAGGCCGTGGTGATCGTGAGAACGCCATCAATGGCGAGCTGAACGGCATTTCCGACCGAGCCAACCAGCAGCGCCTGGACCTGGCTCGCGACAAAGCGGATAAGGCGCGCAACATGAGCGCCGAGGAATACCAGGCCAAGCTGGACGCCATCAACAAAAGCGAGAAGGACCTGAGCGAAACAGTGCTCAGCAACTACGAGCAGCTGTCGGAGGCACAAGGCGACTGGCGCAAAGGTGCGACCTCGGCCTTCAGCAACTACCTGGAAAGCGCGCGCAACGTTGCCGGCCAGACGCGAGACCTATTCACCAACGCGTTCAGCTCAATGGAGGATTCGGTAGTCAACTTCGCCATCACCGGGAAGTTCTCGTTTGCGGACTTCACCAAGTCGATTTTGGCGGACATGGCGCGGATCGCCACCAGGCAGGCCAGTTCAGCGCTTCTCAGCAGTCTGGTGGGGGCTGCGACCAACTACTTCACTGGTGGCGGCGCGACCTCCGCAGGCTCGACCCAGGCCGGATACTCAGGTGACCTATCTGGCTTCACCCCAGGCAGCATTCAGGCCAAGGGCGGTGCCTGGTCGGGCGGCGTGCAGATGTTCGCCAATGGAGCAGCCTTCACCAACTCCATCGTCAGCAAGCCGACGGCGTTCGGCATGGCTGGTGGCGGGATTGGCGTAATGGGCGAGGCGGGGGAGGAGGCGATCATGCCTTTGACCCGCACGGCCGGCGGCCAGTTGGGTGTGAGGGCCATCAGCAGCGGCGGGAGTGGCAGCGGGAACGTCTACAACTTCCCGGTCGCGGTTTCTGTCCAGACCACCGGTGACGGCGGCGCCACGACCACGGAGGACACGACGCAGCTTGGCAGGGGCATCCAGCAAGCAGCCAAGACCGAGGCGGAAACGGCAATTGCTCGTGGCTTACAACCAGGCGGCGCCATTTGGCGCGTTATCAACGGGAGGGGCTGATGGCTATCGAAACGTTCACTTGGCCCACCCAGCACGGAGACGCACCCGAGATCAACTATCGGGTGCGCACCGCGCAGTTCGGCGACGGCTACAAACAGGTCGCCGGCGACGGTCCGAACAACAAGGAAGACTCCTATCCGATCACTTACACCGGGTCACGCGCCAGGGTGCAGGAGATCATGGACTTTCTCGACCGGCACGCCGGCGAAAAAGCCTTCCTATGGACCACGCCGCTGGGTCAGCTTGGCCTTTTCACTTGCGTCAATCCCATACCAACCCCGGCTGGGGGCGGCGTCTTTAAACTCACCGCCACGTTCGAGCGTGCATTCCATCCATAAGGGGCAACCATGCCGCTGATCAGTGACATCCAGGTTCTAGAGCCTGGCAGCGAAGTGCTGCTCTTTGAGCTGGACGGCTCCGACTACGGCGCGGACATCTTGCGCTTCCACGGACACGCCATTCCGCATACCCCTGCCGAGTTGCTCGCCGCCGGCTCGGCAGCCGATGAGCTGCCGGCCAAGCCGATTTACTGGCAGGGCAACGAGTACAGCGCCTGGCCGATGCAGATCGACGGTATCGAATCCAACGGTGACGGCACCGCTGTCCGCCCAACGCTGTCGGTGGGTAACGTCAATGGCCGGATCACTGCCCTGTGTCTGGCTTTCGATGACCTGCTCGAGTTCAAGTTGACCATGCGGCACACGCTGGGCACTTACCTGGACGCCGAGAACTTCCCCGGCGGCAATCCGCAGGCAGACCCAACTCAGGAGACGATCGAGGTCTGGTACATCGACCAGAAGACGAATGAGGACGGTGAGACGGTCACCTGGGAGCTTGCCAGCCCGGGCGACGTGGGCGGCGAGTCCATCGGCCGCCAGGCTACAACGCTGTGCCACTGGTGCCTCACTGGCGGCTACCGCGGCCCGAATTGCGGCTACACCGGGCCGTACGTAGACAAGGACGGCCTGCCCACTGACAACCCTGAGCTGGACGAATGCGATGCCACGCTGGGCCGAGGATGCATCCCGCGATTCGGCGAGGGCAACGCCCTGCCATTCGGGGGATTCCCCGCTGTGTCTCTCATAAGTCGGAGCTGACCATGCGTAAGCACATTTTGAGCGCGATCCAGGCGCACGCGGCGGCCGAGTACCCAAAAGAGTGCTGCGGGCTGCTGCTGGCCCTGGGCCGGAAGCAGCAGTACTTCCCCTGCACGAACACCGCGACCGAGCCGAACGAAGAGTTCCGCATCGATCCAGAGGAGTACGCTGCGGCGGAAGACCTGGGCGAGGTGATCGGCATCGTTCACTCGCACCCAGACGCCACCAGCCGGCCGTCGCCGCGTGACTTGGCGATGTGCGAGGCGACCGGTTTGCCCTGGCACATCTTGAGCTGGCCGGAGGGCGACTTGCGTACGGTGGTGGCTACCGGCGAGACGCTGCTACTCAAGCGACCATTCGTCCACGGCGCCTGGGACTGCTGGCAGGTGTGCGCCGAT
This sequence comes from Pseudomonas sp. E102, assembly GCF_052660185.1. Taxonomy (NCBI): domain Bacteria; kingdom Pseudomonadati; phylum Pseudomonadota; class Gammaproteobacteria; order Pseudomonadales; family Pseudomonadaceae; genus Pseudomonas; species Pseudomonas sp. E102. The sequence continues at coordinate 2,786,597 of NZ_CP084025.1, read as the reverse complement.
TGGTACAAGCGCGAGTGGGGGTTGGAGTTCGAGGCCTTCAAGCGCGCCGACGGCTGGTGGGAGAGCAAGGACAGCGCCAGCCTGTACGAGGTGAACTACGAGGCTGCCGGGTTCTATCGGGTCGATCAGCCGAAGCGCGGCGACATGATCGTGATGGAGGTGGGGCGCACGGTTCACCCGAACCATGCCGGGATCTTTCTTGGTGCCGATCCGGCGCTACCTGGGGAGGAAGCCGAGACCTTCGGGCCTGGGCCGTTCCTGCTGCACCACCTATACGGCAGGCCGAGCGAAATCATCGTCTTTGGTGGGCCGTGGCTGGACAGAACACGCCTGATCCTCAGGCATAAAGATGCACGACCAACCAAATGACGCGGCGAAGTCCGCAGGAGATGAGTATGAACAAGGTTTTTGGAGTGGCGGAACGTGAAAAGGTAAAGATTGCCAGCGGCAATTCCAGGCGAGGTCTGGCAGACCGCTGGCGCGTAATCATGAAGAAATGCGAGCGCAGCGGTAAGCTTTATGCGGCCGGGATCGGGGTTTTAATTGATCCCTGCGATTAAGCTGTCGACAAAACTGTCATGCAGCTCATTGTCGATGTTTTCGTAACCGCGCGATTTCAGAGTAGCTAGATCCTGCGCGAGGACTCTGGCAATTCCTGGGTTGCCTTCGGTTACTCGCTTACTCAGCGTGGTCACGGCGTTTTGATTGAACAGGATCAACGTTCGTACAACAATTTCAAGTTCGTCCAGGCGTTGCTCAGCAGTTTTGCTCATTTCACTCTCCTTGCGTAACGCGCCGAAATTGGCGCAATCCCAGTCCTTGGGCTTGCAGGCAAAGGACTGGGTGGGGCCCTCACTGCTTGTGTTTTCTCTTTTCGTCTTTTGAGTTGAAAGAAATTTTTCGAGTGTTTTTATTGATAATAAACTCGTAATAGAACAAGCTCTTAATTACGTGATGCAGATAATGCATTTCTCGAAAGGCGATAAGTAGCATTCTCATGAACTCAAGAAAAAACATCTCTTGCGGCTTCTCTTGTTTCAGGCCTTCTTTTTCAGAAAAATATTGAATTATTTGGGTCTTTTCATCATATTCTGTCGCGTAGTGAGCGATTGCATTTCTTGCTCCAGTGTTCAGAGCTGCATCGTCAAATTTGAACCAGCAATCATCGAGGTATTTGAATTTTTCAGAAAGAGTTTTGTCTGCGAATTTTGAAATTGAGGATAGTGCACCTCCATCTTTTGGCTTGAATTTATTGTGGTTTTGGCGGTGTATAATGTTGTTTATAGCGGCTACCAATGAAAGCTGTTTGCCAAGTATTTCAGTTATGTCTTTGTAGAGGTCTTTGTACTCGTTAAAATCCTTCGTTGAGATTTTTCCCGAAATTCTGTTGTCCGGTTGTTCTTCGACGAAGTCCATGAAAAGAGCAGGTCTGAGTGCTATCTCTGCATTGAGTATGCGTGGATAAATTTCTAAGCAATCGCGCTGGAGATTAGCGAGAAAATTAGTACTGATAATCTCGTCCATGAAATCATCGAAGGCTTGTTTGTTTTTTGTCCCGATATCTACCACCAAGTCGCTAATTTCGCTAGTGAAGTTGGCAGTGGAGATTGGATCAATGAACGGGAGAAAGGTTGTGCTGATCAAGCGATAGAGAGCGAGGTTTATATCCTCCATTGCCAATGTGCGCTCTAGCTTTTCTTCCGTGAATTCTTCCGCTTTTTTTACAAAGAGCTTCTTATTTTCGCCGTAGTATAAGCGCAATGTTCTTTTGAGGTCTTTAGACTTCTCATGAAGCTCATTCAAGTGATTGAGTCTTTGCTGGAAATGAAGGTAATCACTCTCCCTCGCACCTTCTTGAGGGTCCTTTCTCATTTTCTGTATAGCCATCAGATATGGGGTATGGCCTGGAACATAAGTGGTAGACCACACTGGAAAGTCTAAATGAAGATCAATGAAAGGATTTCTCCCGTCGAACATCCCGTAACGTTTTTCGGGATCGTTTATAACGCCATTTAATTTGAAAGATGGGGAGTCATTGAGGAAGAGTGTGATCTCAATCAGCGCATCGCAATGTGGGCATGGAAAGCTAAGTGGTTGTGTTTTTCTGTTGGAAAAACCGATGCGGCAGTCGATATCGCCTTCACATGTTTCACAAGTAAAAGTTCCTACGTGGTTCATTGCTTTCCTTGCTTCTTTCTTTAATTGATTTTAGCTAGCGGCGACGCCATAGCTGAAGGCATTACGCTACTATGCCGGCATCTAGGTGCGCCACTGGCTTTCCATCCACGCTGGATGCCCGGACAGTGCCGCGCTACAGTGCATCCTTTCCCACAGGAGTGACCTGCATGAAATTGATCGTAGGAGCGCTGGCGGTAGCGCTGTTGGCGGGGTGTGCGACCTCTCCCGTTCCTTCCAGTGAGGCGGACCCGGTCCCATCGTCCAGATTATTTGCGTTCCAGGCTCCGACGCCAGGTGGTGCGACGCTCGTCGTCACTCGAGACAAGGGTTTCGTGGGCGGAGGCTGCAATACGGCGGTGAGCATTGACGGTCGCCGTGCGGCAGAAATCGGTACCGGCGAGACCGCGAAATTCCGCGTTACTCCAGGTGAACACATTGTCTCGGCATCATCCTGCGGGAGCGGCCTGAAAGAGCGGGAAACCGAAATCAAGGCCGGCAGCACGAAGAAATTCAGGATATCCATAGACTCATCGATGAGCATGGACTTATCACCCACTATGCAATGACAAAAAGCCGCCTCCGGGCGGTTTTTTTACGTCCGGAGAAAAGCCTTGGCAGCCACACTCAGCATCAATCCAGCCATGACCACCATTCTTCTTTCTGGCCCGCTTATCAAACTCTTTGGCCGGGTTCACCATCGTGAGCTTGGCAGCAAGTCCGTAGGGGAGGCCTTCAAGGCGCTCAAGTGCACCCTGGAGGGATTTGAGGCGGCGATCAGGGACCTTGAGCGAAAGGGCATGCGCTTCGCGATCTTCCGGAACCGGCAGAACGTGGCCGAGAAGGATTTTGCTCTCGGCGGCGCACAAGAGATTCGCATCGTCCCGGTCGTGTCCGGGAGCAAGCGGGCTGGTATTCTCCAGACGATTATCGGCGCCGTGCTGATCGTCGCCGGCTCCTACTTCGGGCAGACCTGGGCTGTACAACTCGGCGTCGGCCTCGTCGCCGGCGGCGTAATCCAGATGCTCAGCCCCCAGGCCTCTGGCCTCAAGCAGAGCGCTGGACCTGAGAACGCCCCGTCCTACGCCTTCGGTAGCGCCAAGAACACCACCGCCAGCGGTAACCCGGTCCCGATCTGCATCGGCGAGCGCCGGTGGGGCGGGATGATCATTTCCGCATCGATCTACGCCGAAGACAAAGCGTAACCACACAGCAGCAAGCAGGCCGCCCATGAGGCGGTTTTTTTCGCCTGGAGGAAAGCATGGGCGCAGCACGCAAGATCGATATCCACGGCGAGAAGGGCGGCAGCAGCAAGCCGAAGTCACCGACCGAAGCCCGGGACAGCCTGCGTTCTACGAACCTGGCGAAGCTGCTGATCGCTGTAGGGGAGGGTGAATTCGAAGGCGTGCCGACGGCGGCCGACATCTACCTGGATAACACGCCGATCAAAGACGCCAGCGGCAACGTCAACTTCCCGAACGTGAAATGGGACTGGCGCTCGGGCTCGGTCGATCAGACCTACATCCCGGGAATTCCGTCGGTCGAGAATGAGACCTCGCTGAACATCGAGCTGCGCAGCGATGCGCCGTGGGTCCGGTCGGTCACGAACATCCAACTCTCTGCGGTGCGCCTGCGGTTCGCCTGGCCCGCGCTTCAGCGCCAGGATGATCAAGGCAACATTGGCGGCTACCGGATCGAGTACGCTATCGACGTGTCCACCGACGGCGGGCCTTATCAGCAGGTTCTCGCCGATGCCGTTGATGGGAAGACTACCACCCGTTACGAGCGCTCGAACCGCGTTGACCTGCCGGAGGCCACCACTGGCTGGCTGATCCGCGTCCGCCGCCTGACACCCAACCAGAACAGCAACAAGATCGCAGACACCATGTTGATCGCCGGTTTCACTGAGGTGATCGACGCAAAGCTTCGCTACCCGAACACTGCGCTCCTGTACATTGAGTTCGATGCCGAGCAGTTCACCAACATCCCGGCCGTCACCGTGAAATGCAAGGCCCGGAAGTGGCAGGTCCCGAGCAACTACGACCCAATCGCCCGCACCTACACCGGCACTTGGGACGGCAGCATGAAGCTGGCTTGGACGAATAACCCTGCCTGGATCACGTACGGGATTTGCACCGAGGATCGTTTCGGCCTGGGCAAGCGCATCAAGACGTTTATGGTCGACAAGTGGGAGCTGTACCGGATCGCGCAGTATTGCGACCAGCTTGTTCCGAATGGCCTGGGCGGTACCGAGCCGCGCTTCCTCTGCGACATGAACCTGCAAGGCAAGGCCGACGCCTGGACGCTGCTGCGCGATATTTCTGGCATCTATCGCGGGATGACCTACTGGGCCCAGGGCCAGTTGATCATGCAGGCCGACATGCCTCGCGCCCAGGACTTCGACTACGTCTTCACCCGGGCAAACGTCATTGATGGGAAGTTCTCCTACGGGAGCGCCTCGGCCAAGACCCGGTACACCCGGGCCCTGATCAGCTACGACAACCCGGCCAACAACTTCGACACCGACGTCATTCCGTTTTCGGACCTGGACCTCCAGCGCCGCTATGGCGACCGGCCAACCGAGCTGAGCGCCATCGGCTGCACGCGTGCCTCCGAGGCCCAGCGCCGGGGCAAGTGGGCGATCCTCAGCAACAACCTGGACCGGACCGTTACCTTCAAGACCGGCATGGAGGGCGTGATCCCGCTACCGGGACACATTATCCCCGTGGCGGACTCGCTGCTGGCCGGCCGGGAAATTGGCGGCCGTATCTCAGCAGCGGCCGGTCGCGTTGTAACCCTTGATCGCGACACCCTGGCGAAGGCGGGCGATCGGCTGATCATCAATCTCCCCGGCGGGCGCGCCGAAGGCCGCACCGTGCAGAGTGTCGCCGGTCGGGCGGTGACCGTCACGGTGGCCTACAGCGAGATGCCTCGGGCACAGCTTCAATGGGCGCTCGATGCCGATGATCTGGCGATTCCGCTTTATCGCGTGCTGAGGACAAAGCGCACCACCGAGGGTGACTTCGAAATCAGCGCCCTGCAGTACGAGCCGAGCAAGTTCGCCTTTATCGATACCGGCGCCCGACTGGAAGAGCGTCCAATCAGCGCAATACCGATCAGCGTGGTCCCGGCGCCTGCGAGCGTCACGCTGACGTCGAACTCTGTCGTCTCCCAGGGGTTGGCTGTCGCCACTATGACAATCACCTGGCCCGCCGTTGAGGGGGCTGTGGCGTATGACGTCGAATGGCGCAAGGACAGCGGCAACTGGATCAAGGTCCAGCGCGCCGGCACGACCAGCGTAGACGTAGAGGGCATCTATGCGGGTGCCTACGTGGCTCGCGTGCGTGCGGTGAGCGCTTTCGACATCTCGTCGATTTGGCGTAACTCGATATTGACCAACCTCTCGGGCAAGGAGGGCTTGCCGCCTGCGGTTTCGTTCCTGACGGCAACTCCGTTGCTGTTCGGCATCTACCTCAAGTGGGGTTTCCCCGCTGGCGCCGAAGATACACAGCGCACGGAGATCTGGTACGGCCCAACCACCGATCAGGAGGCATCGACCAAACTAACCGATTTGGCGTACCCGCAAAGCGATTTCTCCCTGCTTGGTCTGGCCGCCGGGGTGACGTTCTATTTCTGGGCGCGTCTGGTGGATCGGATCGGTAACATTGGGCCGTGGTATCCGGTAGGGATTGGCGTCCAAGGCCAGTCCAGCGCTGAGGCTGGGCCAATCCTCGACCTGATCGCCGGCCAGATTGGCGAAACCGAGCTCAGCGACCAGTTGCGCGAGGAGATCAATAAGATCCCGGGTCTTCAGGATCAGATCGACAACATCGCGGATGCACTGGAATACGACCCAACGGAAACCTACCTACAGGGCGACACCGTACGGGTTGGCCGCAGGCTGTACCAGGCCGAGCAGGATGTGCCCCTCGACACGCCGCCCCCGAACCCGACTTACTGGGTCGACATTGGGCAAGTGCTGGAGGAAGCGAACGCCCTGGCGGCGCAGGTCTCGAAGAACACGCTCGACATTGAGATTCATGAGGATCAGATCACGGCCCAGGCCACGAAACTGGACGGCGTGTACATTCAGGTCAACCCCGCGCTCGCGGGCGACACTGATGGCTTCGCCGGCTCGGACCAGGTCTACGTTGGCGTTTGGTCGGAGCAATCGGCACGCCTAGAAGACGGGGCCGCAACGGCCAAGCGGATAGACACCGTTCAGGCCGAAGTGAACGAGACAAGCGCAACCGTTCAGACCGTAAGCCAGGCCGTTGCAACGCTGGACGGCCAAGCATCGGCGATGTGGTCGGTAAAAATGCAACTGAACGCGAACGGCCAGTATGTCGCGGCGGGAATCGGCCTCGGGATCGAGAACGTCGGCGGAACGCTGCAAAGCCAGTTCCTGGTCAGCGCCGACCGGTTCGCCATCGTCAACACCATTGCCGGAGGCGCCATCTCGGCACCGTTCGCGGTGCAGGGCGGCCAGGTGTTCATGAACTCGGCGTTCATCCAGGACGGCACTATTACAAACGCCAAGATTGGCGGGGCACTGCAATCCACGGACTACATCGCAAATACCCAAGGTTGGATGCTGCCTCGCTCCGGACCGTGGCAAATGAACGGTACCAACGGTGCAGGCCGCCTTCAGATATCCAATACAGCCATCCAGCTCTACCACGCCAACGGCGTGCTGGGCATCGACATAAGCCTTTGATATGACTGGACTCACTGTAAAGAATGCCGCTGACGCCGTTATGGTCGACATGACGATGAAAATCAGCCAGCGGCAAGGCTATCTCGATACAGGCTCTGTGGATGGATCGGCAGCCTTGCCAGCGCTACCACCAGGGAAAACCCGCTTTTACATAGTTGTTCCGTTGGTTGATTTGCAGCTGGAAAAAGGAAAGAAACCAGGCATCACGATCACAGGTAATTCGATGACCTGGGTTTATTCCTACGCCACTAATGGCTGGGGGTATTTCTCTGCAAACTGCCGTATTTACTATGGGTACTACTGATGAAAGTGACGAAAGAAACGGGAGAGCTTCTGTTTGATACTGATTTAATCTGCTACGGGCTGGTCAAGAGTGGGTATCTGGCCTATCAGCAGACTTGGAGTCGGAGGACGTTAAGGTCGGCTCAGCTTGATCCCAACAACGGCGCTAATTGGTTTCCCGTCACTGTCACGTATGACCCTGCTCACAAAACAGACTCCCTTTATGGTTTTACCTTGCATAACGCGAGATCGCCCATCGTTTTTTTGGTTGGATCTGGATGTCTTAATGGGACATCATTGTCAGGCAATGCAATAACCTTTCTGTTTTCTAATGCCGATGCGTCGACAAAATTTTATTGCTTTGACTTAATGGCGGATAATATCCTTGGGTCCCCCTACATGAAGACACGGAATGTTAATGGAGAGATAACTTTCAATTCGTTGCAGCCTCCGCTGAATGTTGTTTATGCAATCCAAGCTCCTGCACCACCAGCTCCTTCAAATGGGCGGTACGGGTTCACTTATGCTGGTGGATATAATTACAACCTAAACAGCGGTCCTATTAACGAGTACAACCTTTCTCGATTAGTATCTAGGATCGATATACCGTTGGCGGCGGGTTACGAGTACGCGGCATATCTGCCTTGGAGTAGATCCGTGGGTATATATGATGCGTCTGATCTAGGTGGGTTCCCGGCCTACGCCCAATATGGCGGAGCGGAGGGGGCGTTTGGTGGCGTTGGTAGTATGTCTTTTATCTTTGGTGCGAGCGCAGGAACCACTACCTCAAGGCCTCAAACCTCCAATACCTATTTCTTCAGCCTGCCTGTAGATCGGTTTCCCGTCGCCTTAGTTATCCGGACCAACAATCTTCCATTTCCGTACAACTGATGCACTTAGCCTGCTCGCTTCGATTGTTTCAATCGTGAAAGCAGATTATTTTCGATTTTATTTGGTAACTATATATGTCCAAACAGGTCATTAACCTTGGCACTGCTCCTACAGGCGTGGGCGGCGATACACCACGAAGTGCTTTTACCAAGGCGCAAAGTAATTTCGATGAGCTTTATGCGGCGCTAGGCGCTTCCGGCTCTCCGGCCGCACTTCCTGCCGTAATTCCCATCGCAAAAGGAGGGACCGGCAATGCTACCGGAACCGCGACAAAGCTTGCCGCTGCTGCGATGGTCGGCACGGTCAGTCAATCAGGCGGGGTTCCGACGGGGGCTATTATTGAGCGCGGAAGCAACACCAACGGGAGTTTCGTTAAATTTGCTGATGGCACCATGATTTGTTGGCATCTCGCCTCACTGGGTTCAATTCCTGTAACAAACGCTGCCGGAGGAGTCGTTTATTCTGTCGCGCAATTAGGCCTGCCCTTTCCGTTCCCTTTTGCGGGAAGTCCATCTGTTCTAATATCATCGATTTCCAGCGGTGGCCTTTCTTGGATATCAATGGGATCTGCGCTCCCAACTTCGTCATCGACTCAAAACTATTTTGTGCTGGCTCCAGTCGCAGCTACTATAGCGATCACTGTCATGATGATCGCAACAGGGAGGTGGTTTTGATGAGAATTATATTGAGCCCTCAACGTCGTGATGAACCGTTCGAGGTGGTTAAAAATGGAGATGTTTTAACTGTTAACGGCGAAACCTTTGACTTTTCAAGAATTAGTGAAGGCGATACGTTGCCGCGTGATGCAATTTTGTCAATATGGTTTCCCGGTAATGTCGACAGGGTTAATGGAGAACTGACCTTAACTTTGTTGTTCCCGAACCCGTGGAACTATAGCCAAGAGCAAGCATTTCCAGTTCCATTGGAAAACGTTCCTGATGGGCCGGTTGTTTTCCCAGGTCCATTGCCAGAACCAGAAAACACGGAGGTGGCTTGATGAATATCGACTGGTTACAACTCATCACCAAGGCCATGAAGGACGCCGCAGCGGCTGCCGCACAGCTGGCCGCTGCGAAACTGGATCTGTCAGCCAGGAACAACAAGGCGGCCGAGCAGATCGCACGCATCCAGGACCGGATCGATACGATCGGTTTCGGCATCGAGATCGGCGAGGCCACGCCAGAAGAAGAGGCGGAGCAGGCCGCATTGCTGCTCAACCTTAAGGCCTGGAAAACCTACAAGTACGCCCTGGGCAAGGTCACGGTTCAGCCGACTTGGTATCAGGCGCCGGTCTGGCCGGTTGAGCCGCCAATTCCTGAAATCATCGCCGCGCCGATGCTGGGCTCCGCCGAAACCATCTAGCCCGAAACTGCTACCGCAACCCGCCATCGAGCGGGATTTTTTTTGCCTGGAGAAAAAGCTATGACCGCAACCGAGAAGGATCGCGACATCCTCGCGCGCACGCTGTGGGGTGAAGCCCGTGGCGAGAGTTTCGCCGGGCAGGTGGCCGTGGCCTGCGTGATCCGCAACCGCGTGAACGATGGAAAGGATAAGTCCTGGTGGGGCGAGGGCTACGCCGGTGTGTGCCTGAAGCCGTACCAGTTCAGCTGCTGGAACAAGAACGACCCGAATTATCCCTACCTGAGCGGCGCCAAGGAGATCCCGCCGAAGCAGTTCGCCCAGGCGCAGCGGGCGGCGGACCTGGTGATCTCTGGTGGTGAGCCCGACATCACCCACGGCGCGACCCACTATTACGCGACCACGATGCCGAAGCCGCCGGCATGGGCCAAGGACGCAACCCAGACGTTCCGCCTCGGGCACCACATCTTCTTCAAGGACGTGCCATGAATCCCGCCAGCCTCAAACTGCTGATCGCCGGTGTGGCCGTTGCGTTGATACTGGCGATCAGCGCGACGTGGAAGATCCAGGATTGGAGGTATGGCGGTCGGCTGGCTGAGCAGGCGGGACTGCACCAGTCCGACCTGGACAAGATCAGCAGCGCGGCCACCGCCCAGGCCCAGGTCGAGCAAAGCAAGCGCCTGGCTCTGGAGCAGCAGTTGTCTGCCAGCGAACAAACTCACTATAAGGAGCTGAGCAATGCCCAGCGTGATCAAGATCGCCTGCGCGATCGCCTTGCCACTGCTGATGTCCGGCTGTCAGTCCTCCTTGCCGAGGATCCAGCCAGTTGCAACGCAGTGCCTGCCACCGCCGGCGCCGGCGGCGTGGTTCATGGAAGAGCAAGAGCCCAACTTGACCCAGCGCATGCTCAACGAATTATCGCCGTCACCGACGCCGGCGACCGGGGGCTGATCGCGCTGCGGGCGTGCCAGGCCTACGCTAAAGAAGTGAGTCGGCGATAGGCCTGATCAGCTCCGGGCCCTGGTTGCGAACATTGCCAATGGCGCGGTCCACCTTGAACCACTCGAAGGCCTCGGCCGGTTCGCCCTGGTGCAGAGCTATTTGCTCGGCGCGTTCCTTCGGCGTGGCCGGGTCAAGCCATTCCCGGGCAAGCTCTGGCGTCAGCACCACGGGGCGGCGGTCGTGGATGTCGACCATGCCGCCCGCGCTGTCGGCGGTGATGATGACGAAGCCGTCGTGCTCGCCCGGCTCCCGGCCGGCGGTGGGGAACTGGCCAATGGCTGCGCATAGGACTGGTGCCTGGTCCCGCCGACGGATCAGGTAGGGTTGCTTCTTAGGACCACCCTCGTCGACCCATTCAAACCAGTTGTTGATCGGCGTGATGGCGCGGTTCGGCCAGATCGGCCGGTAGAACGGGCCGTGGGCGACTTTCTCAACCCGGGCGTTGATAGGTGCAGCGCGATCCTTGGCCCAGTGCGGTCGCCAGCCCCATCGCACCAGGTCAGCATGCAGTGTTTCGTCTTCCTGATGGAGCAGGGCAAGCTGTTGCGACGGCGCGCCGTTGTACCGGCCCAGGGGCTGATCACCAATTGTGCTGATCAGGGCGTCGGGCATGAGGCTCAGTACAGCCACGAAGTCGTGGATTCCGGTGTATTGGGAGAGTCGTCCGCACATATAAACCCCTCAGGTGATCCGATTCACTCATTGCCCGAGTATCACATCAGGAAGGCTGTCGCCCTCATATACCTTCAGTCGATTGTATAACTCGGCAATCAAGGCGCTCTGGCCTGCAATCTTCGACCTCGCCGCGTTCGTTAAGGTCGTGTGCTCCAGATAATGGTCGCTCAGAGTCTTCTCCACCGCCTTCAGCTTAGCTCGAAGCTTCGCGCATTCTTTGGCTTCAGCGGCGTGCATTTCGATCAAGCCGAAAATGTCCTGACGCGCTTTACGCAACTGGGTAGTGAGTTCCTGCACCTCGTTCTCTAGCATGAGGCAAGAGTGCTTGTACATTTCCAGGGGGGTGGGGGTGCCCAGCCAGTCGCTGGTGTCTTCGATTTCATACGGGTCCATGACCATGCCTTGCTTATACTGTTTGGATATACAGTAATCGAGGCGCGATGATCTGGGCGAGGGCGAGGCGACGAGCTGTAGGGTTTGGATTGTGTTCGGTGGCAGGACGCCGGGGAGGGGTGCGCAAAACCTCCTCTGGAGGCCGCGTGTTTTCGTTTGCGTAACCACAAAAAAATGGATATTTTGGGGCTCAGGAAATGGCGTGTTTTCCTTTTAAAACAATTGTTTGGGCTGCTACAGTCCCCAGCATGGGGTGCTAGGGGTCGAGTGTTCGAATCACTCCGTCCCGACCATACAATCCAAAAGGGTTGCGAGATTTAATTTCGCGACCCTTTTTTATGGTTGTTCCCAACCCCTCAATACAACGGCTTCAGATGAATCTCAGGCCATGCGTGATAAGCCTAGACGCCCACCCTGGACCAGAACTCTTCCGCGGATTGGCTGAGTGGCGCCGTCGGGCGGGTCAGGTGAATTTCCAGAGGGATATCCCAACTCTCGTCCAATGCCCTGACTAAGCGCCCGTCCAGTATCTCCTGCTCGGTGAGGCTTTTGGGTAGCCATGCGACTCCTTTGCTTTCCAGCGCCATCGACATCAGCACCGCCGCGAGGTGGCTGCTGAAGAGGGGCTTGAGGTGGAGGTAGTCTTCCTTGCCCTGCAATCGATGAGCAACGATGCGCCCCAATCCTGATTCATGGGTGTAGGCGAGGTAGGGCAATGCCGCTGGGGTGGTGCCAAAGTTGGCAGAAGCACTCGCCAGGGGAACCAGGACGTCTTCGCCAACTTTTTTACCCGTGAACTGGTCAGGCGCCAGCAACGGAGGAACGTCGGGATGACGGTGACAGAGTAGAAACTGAACCTGTCCGTGTATCAGCATTTGCTCACAGACGGCCATGCTACCTGAATGCAACTGCACGGCCTCGATGGGGGCGCCGTGTTCTGCGCCGCGAAGCCATCTTGGGAAAAAGGTAAACGACAGGGAATGGGTTGCAGCGAACTGCAGTGATCTGGCGGCCATTCCCGCCACTTCCTGAGCCTCGTTGCGCATTCGGTACAAGCGCCGCGCGGCTTCCTGGGCGCTCGGCAATATTTGCCTCCCCGCTTCGGTAAGCGTCGCGCCATGAGGCGTGCGGATGAACAGCTGTACGCCCATCCAATTTTCCAACGAGCGCACTCTGCGACTGAACGCTGGCTGAGTGACGTGCCGCGCTTCAGCCGCCCGAACAAAGCTCCCATATTCCGCGAGTGCTGAAAGGTCTTCGAGCCAAACGAGTTCCAAGGGCCATGCCTCCTGTGCATAGGGTGCGGCATTAATAGCATTGGGCGGGAAAGATCGCAAAGCCTAACGTGGGGCTACAAACAACAAGAGGAACCCCTCATGCGCATCGTCGATATTCGTGAAAAAACCGTTTCCATTGCGTCCCCAATCGCCAACGCCTACATCGACTTCTCCAAAATGACCTGCTCGGTCGTCGCTGTGGTCACGGATGTGATTCGCGATGGCAAACCCGTGATCGGATACGGTTTCAACTCCAATGGCCGCTACGGCCAGGGTGCCCTGATGCGTGATCGTTTCCTGGCGCGTGTCACCGAAGCTGAGCCCGACTCCCTTGTCGATCATGAAAACGACAACCTGGATCCGTTCGCGATCTGGAAGACCCTGATGACTAACGAGAAGCCAGGCGGACACGGAGAGCGCTCCGTCGCAGTTGGCACCATCGACATGGCCGTATGGGATGCCGTCGCCAAGATTGAAGGCAAACCGCTCTATCGTCTGCTGGCTGACCGCTACCGCAATGGCGTGGCGGATGACAAGGTCTGGGTCTATGCAGCGGGTGGCTACTACTACCCTGGCAAGGATCAGACAAAGCTCAAGGCGGAAATGCAGAGCTATCTGGATCGTGGCTACGATGTGGTCAAGATGAAGATCGGTGCGGTGCCACTGGACGAAGACATCCGTCGCATCGAAGCGGTACTTGAAGTGGTGGGGGACGGTCGTCGATTGGCGGTCGACGCCAATGGTCGCTTCGATCTTCAGACGGGTATCGCTTACGCGGAAGCCATCAAAAAGTACAACCTCTTCTGGTACGAAGAGGTCGGCGATCCGCTTGACTACGCATTGCAGGCTGAGCTGGCCAACCACTATGAATTGCCCATGGCCACCGGTGAAAACCTGTTCTCCCACCAGGATGCTCGCAACTTGTTGCGCCACGGTGGCATGCGGCCCGATCGCGACTTCCTCCAATTCGACTGCGCACTGTCTTATGGCCTCGTGGAATACCTGCGCACCCTTGAAGTCATGGAAGAGCTGGGCTGGTCTTCCCGTCGCGTAGTGCCCCATGGCGGTCACCAGATGTCCCTGAACATCGCAGCCGGCCTGCACCTGGGCGGTAACGAATCATACCCAGACGTGTTCCAGCCATTCGGTGGATTCGCCGATGGGATCAAGGTGGAAAACGGCTACGTCGGTCTGCCGGATATTCCGGGTGTGGGATTCGAAGCCAAGTCTGCCTTGTATGCAGTCATGCGTGAGCTGGGCGAAGGCTGATCACCCTCAAGCTGCGGCCTGCGAGAGCAGGCCGCAGAACCAGGCGCCACCCACCGGCGCCAGCCCACAGCCCATCACAAAAATAAAATGAGGTGCTTCCGTGGAAAATTCCAAGTCCCGCTGGTATAGCCAGCTGTACGTGCAAGTGCTGATCGGTATCGTGATCGGCGCAGCAATCGGTTACTTCGTTCCTGATATCGGAGCCAAGCTCCAACCCTTTGCCGATGGCTTCATCAAACTGATAAAGATGCTATTGGCACCCATTATTTTCGGCACTGTCGTGGTCGGCATAGCGAAGATGGGCAACATCAAGGAAGTCGGTCGGATCGGTGTGAAGGCATTGATCTACTTCGAAATCCTGTCCACCATTGCTCTGGTTGTCGGTCTTATCGTCGTCAACATCGTGAAGCCTGGCGTGGGTATGAACATCAATGCCAGCGCGCTTGATGCAAGTGCTATTGGCAAATACAGCCAAGTTGCGAATGAACAGGGCGGCACCGTTGAGTTCTTCCTCAATATCATCCCGCAGACTTTCATTGGTGCGTTCTCCAATGGCGTCATGCTTCAGGTCATCCTGCTTTCGGTATTGATGGGAGTTGCCCTGGTTCAAATGGGCGAAACCAGCAAGCCGTTGATCAATACCATTGACCTGTTCTTGCAAGGCCTCTTCAAAATAGTTGCGATGGTCATGCGCTTGGCGCCGATTGGTGCTGGGGCCGGTATGGCATTCACTATCGGCAAATACGGAATTGGGACCTTGTTCTCACTCGGACAACTGCTTGTCGCGCTCTATGTCACGACGTTGATATTCATCGTGGTCGTGCTGGGTACGGTGGCGAGATGGTCGGGCATGCCGCTGCTGCAATTTCTGCGTTATTTCAAGGATGAAATCCTCATCACGCTGGGCACCTGTTCAACCGAGGCTGTGTTGCCGCGAATGATGGTGAAGCTTGAAAAGCTTGGCTGCAAAAAATCAGTAGTGGGGATGGTGCTGCCTACGGGATATACCTTCAACGCTGACGGCACTTGTATCTATCTCACCATGGCCGCCATTTTTATTGCCCAAGCCACCAATACGCCGCTGACTTTCGTGGACCAGATGATCCTGCTTGGCGTGTTCCTGCTGACGTCCAAAGGCTCGGCTGGCGTGGCGGGCGCTGGGTTTGTGACATTGGCGGCAACGCTCACGACCATCCACTCCATCCCGTTGGTAGGCCTCGTTTTGCTCTTGGGGATTGACCGGTTC
The DNA here is from genome assembly GCF_052660185.1 of Pseudomonas sp. E102. Taxonomy (NCBI): domain Bacteria; kingdom Pseudomonadati; phylum Pseudomonadota; class Gammaproteobacteria; order Pseudomonadales; family Pseudomonadaceae; genus Pseudomonas; species Pseudomonas sp. E102. The sequence goes on along the minus strand of NZ_CP084025.1, from coordinate 2,771,311 downwards.
CTGAACGAAGCGCGGGCTGTGACCAACCTCATTGGCAACGGCATCGGCACCATCGCCATTGCCAAGTGGGACAACTCTTTCGACGTCGAGGCCTGCGAGCGTGAAATCGCCGCAATGAAGCAAGACAAGGCTGCGAGAAAGGCATTGTTGGCGCAAAAATAATCGATAAGGCCTCCGGTCATTCCGCTTCAGCGGCATGACCGGCTCTGGCCTCCAGGCTTCGTTCCAATGAGGCCATCCGCGTCATTTGCCCCCCGTCACATCAAGAAATGTCCCGGTCACAAACGACGCCTCCGCGCTGGCCAGCCATAGAATGGCCCGCGCCACTTCCTCCGGCTGACCGCCACGCCCCATGGGGATGGAATCCTTGACCCGATCGACCCGTCCCGGCTCGCCGCCGCTGGCATGCATTTCGGTGTAGATATGCCCGGGGCGGATGCAGTTGACGCGTATGCCTTCTCGGGCCACCTCTTTGGCGAACCCGATGGTGAACGTCTCCAATGCTCCCTTTGATGCCGCATAGTCGACGTATTCATTGGGGCTGCCGAGGCGCGCCGATGCCGAGGAGATATTGATCACGACTCCGCCGGGGCCGTTGTGCCGGTGGGACATGCGTTTCACTGCCTGCTGGGCGCAGAGAATCGGGCCGATGGAATTGACTGCGAAGATGCGCTGCATGCGTTCGAAGCCGAGGTCCTCCAGGCGTGACTGAGCCGACAGCACCCCGGCGTTATTGACCAGGACGTCGATGCGTCCGAACGAGCGGTCGATGGCTGCGAATAGATCGGCGACCTGCTTCGGGTCCGAGCTGTCGGCGCGCATGGCCAGCGCGCGCCGTCCAAATGCCTCCACATCCGCCACCACGGTCAGTGCCGCGGTCTCGTTGGCGATATAGCTGATGGCGACGTCGTAGCCTTGTGCGGCGGCCAGCCGCGCGGTGGCGGCACCCACGCCGCGGCTTCCACCGGTTATCAGGATCAAGGGCGCCTGCGGGATGTCAGCCATTGGGAATATTCTCCTGGGCAGTTGATGGGTCAGCCGATGATGAAGGTGCCGCTGGCGATCACGATGCACGCCAAGACCCGGCGGGCGGTGAGCGTCTCGCCAAGAAACAGGTAGCCGATCAATACCGCGAACAACACGCTGGTCTCGCGCAATGCCGATACCGCGCCCAGAGGCGCTTCGTTCATGGCGTAGATGACAATTGCATAGGCGATCAGCGAGACCAGCCCGCCGACCGACGCGGCGAGTATCCCGGGCCGGACGGAGAATAAGCTGCGGGCGTCGCGCAGGCCGATGTACACGAGAGGCATCAGCACACCCCACGCGGCGCACATCCACACCGTGTAGGCGAGCGGCGCGCCGGAAAGCCTGGCGCCCATGCCGTCGACGACGCTATAGGCCGCGATGAAGCAACCCGTTCCCAGCGCATAGGGCAGGCTGGGAACCGACAGGCTGCGTCCACGGAAGGCCAGGGAAATGATGCCGCCGGACACCAGGCCGATACCGAGCAGCTCACCAGGGGTAATGTTTTCTCCGGCAAAGATCGCCGCCCCCAGGGTGATCAACGCCGGTGATGATCCGCGGGAAATCGGATAGATCTGCCCCAGGTCGCCGACCCGGTAGCTGCGCACCAGAAACAAGTTGTAGCCAACGTGCAGCAACGCCGAAAGCAACCCATAGCCCCAGCTGGCCGGTGCCGGTGGCACCATGAATATCGCGGCGATGGCACAGACGATGGCGATGACGATACACATGACCGTCATTGACCAGAGTCGATCGGCGCCGCCACGCAGCAAGGCATTCCAGCTGGCATGCAGGAGCGCGGCGAAAAGGACCAGCAGGACGATATGGGTAGGCATGGTCGCCATTCTAGGCAGCGCGACGGCCGGGCGACAGAGAAGTCTCCTCATTGGTTCATGAGCAAAATCTCATGTATCAGTCGTAGACGTGTTGAACCTTCAACGCCTCGCTGGCCAGCCATTGGCGGAAGCTGACGATGTGCGGTTGCGATTCGATGCCCTTGGGACAGACAAAATAATAGGCAAGCGGTGACGCAAACGGCACATCGAACAGCCGCACCAGGCGGCCGTCGCTGATTTCGGTTTCAACGTGGCCGCTACGCACCAAGGCAACACCTTGGCCGAGCAACGCGGCTTCCACTGTCATGTTGGTGTCGCCGAACCTGACGCTCTCCTTGAGCGGCGACAATTCCAACCCAACCTTCTGAAACCAGTCCTCCCATTTTGGTACCAGCTCGGCGCCGTCACGGGTCAGCAGCGGGTAATGCAGCAGTTCGGCGGGGCTGTGTGGCATGCCCAAGCGCTGCAGCAGATCGGGGCTCGCCACCGGAAACACCTGCTCGCCGAACAGGAATTCCGAATACAGGCCGGGATAGTTGCCTTTGCCAAGCCGGATCGCAACATCGGCTTGGGCGTTGGAGAAATGGATGATCTTATCGGTGGTGTCCAGCGCGACCAACAGTTCCGGATAATGGCGGGAAAGCCCCGGCAAGCGCGGCAGCAGCCATTTCAGCGCGAAGGAGTACGTGGTGCTGACTTCGAGCCTGACCCTGCCTTTCTGCTCGCGCAGATCGCCCAGGGTCGCTTCCAGGCTCATGAAAAATTCCCGCACGATGGGCGCCAGCGTAGCCCCCGCTGCCGTGAGGGTCAGTGACTTGCCACGCTCGAACAACTGCAACCCCCAAAGCGCCTCCAGGTGCTTGAGCTGGTGACTGACTGCGCTCTGCGTCACGTGCAGCTCCTGCGCGGCCGCGGTGAACGTGGGGTGTCGGGTTGCGACTTCAAAGGCACGCAATGTGGCGGTCGGCGGCAGGTTTCTCATGTATAGGTATCCCGGCGATTCGGCGCAAAAGCAAATCATGAACATTAGCTCATGATATAGCCAGGCCTGGAGTCGGGGGCGCTTTCTACGCGATGGTCCGATGGGTAGGCAATGATTGCGGTTCAGGTATTCAGCTATGAATGGGCAAGCTCACCCCAAAAGCCACAAAAAAGCCACCGCAGACTTTGTTGAACCGGCGCCCGGTTCGAGCCAGCCAAGGCCTGGCCCGGTGAGCTGCGCTGGCGACAAAGTATTCAACGATGAATTCGACCACGGCGTAAGTCAGCGCAATGGTGAGTGTCTGCGCAATGATATTGCGGTGCGGATCAAGGAAGGGCGGGATGAACGCGGTGAACAGCAGCAGCGCCTTGGGATTGGAGATGGCCGATACCAAGCCTTGGCGGAACAGCGACCACCGTCGAAAGCCTTCGTTACTCGTCGCGTCGAGACTGACGGGCGGGGATCGCCACAGACCGAAGCCCAACCAGATCAGGTAGAGCCCGCCAACGATCTTCAGTGCCGTGAACCAAGTGGCGGATGCCTGGATCAGCGCACCCAGCCCCAATGCGCAAAGCGAAAGCACGACTGAAAAGCCGAGTACGCCGCCTGCGATAGTGAACAACGTCTTGCGGGTTCCATGGATTGCCCCATGGGTAAGCGCCAACAACGCATTGGGGCCTGGCGCTACCGCAATGCCGCAGCAGGTGAGCAGATAGAGCAACCAAGTCTCAAATGGCATGATCCAGTCCAGGTGTGGTGATCCCGAGCACATCCTGCGGGTGAACAGCGATCATGGAAAGCGCTTAATCCACTTCACCGCCATTTGGCTAACCGATAGAGGGAACCGCGGCGGCGCAGCGGTGACCTTGGAACCGTCAGGCCTTGTACCGCTCAGCCACCGCCGATTGCTTGATCTGCCCCAGCAACCCTTGGCGCGCGGCCTGCAACGCATCCCAGCGAGCGCCGTCCTGCAGTGGCGGAATGGTCACCGGTTCGCGACGATCGAAGCCGATCAGCGCCGCGTCGACCAGATCGTCCACTTCCATGATTTCACTCAGCGTATTGACGTCGATGCCCGCGCGTTCCCAGATTTCGGTCCGGGTAGCCGCCGGCAGGACGGCTTGGACGTAGACGCCCTTGGGGTTGAGTTCGAGGCTGAGCCCCTGGGAGAGGAACAACACGAATGCCTTGGTCGCGCCATATACCGACATGCCGAATTCCGGCGCCAAGCCGACCACCGAGCCAATATTGATGATCGCGCCGTCGCCGGCCTTTGCCAGGCGTGGAGCGACGGCGCTGGCGAGCCGTACCAACGCGGTGGTGTTGAGCGAAACCAGGTGCGCGACGCTGTCGGTGGTCTGTTCGATAAAACTGCCGGATTGGGCCGCGCCCGCGTTGTTGATCAGGATGCCGATACGGTCGTCATCTCGCAGGCGCGCTTCGACCCGGTTCAAGTCAGCGGATTGGGTGAGGTCGGCCTGGAGCACATCGACGGTAATATGGTGTTCGTTGCGCAGCTCGGTTGCCAATGCTTCCAGCCGGGCGTTGTCACGGGCCACCAGCACGAGATCGTGGCCGCGTTGGGCAAAGCGCTTGGCATAGACAGCGCCGATACCGGTGGAAGCGCCAGTGATGAGGACGGTTTTGCGAGTGGTCATGGTGTCGGTCTCTTCAGGGATTAAGACGTGCGATCAACGGCGGGGTTTTTCGCCGCCGTTGGCGGTCCACATCGAGCTTAGGGGGGGCGTGTGGGTTGGTTGTTAGGATGATGACCGAAATCTAAGATGTCAATGAATTTGATTATGGTCGGCATCTATGTATGATGCGAGGCATGATTCGAGCGGTACGAGGTGATGAAAAATGAGAGTGACTAAGGCTCAGGCACAGGCAAACCGGCAACATATCGTCGAGACGGCGTCTGTTCTGTTTCGTGAACGTGGCTTTGACGGCATCGGTGTGGCGGACCTGATGGCCGCCGCCGGCTTCACTCACGGTGGTTTCTACAAGCATTTCGGTTCGAAAGCCGACCTGATGGCGGAAGCCGCCGCAGACAGTCTTTCGCGCTCGTTGACCAGCGCAAGCAAACTGGATGTCGCGGGTTTTTTCGCCATGTATGTCTCGCGCGAGCACCGCGATGCGCGGGGCAACGGCTGCACGATGGCGGCATTGTGCGGCGACGCGGCGCGTCAGGACGATGAGGTGAAAACCACGTTTGCCACTGGATTGGAGGGCACCCTGGCTGCACTGGAGGAAAAGCTCGGGGCGACAGAAGAAGGGGGCCGGGCAGCGATGATCAACCTGTTCGCCCAGGCCGTCGGCGCAGTCATGCTGTCGCGGGCCTGTCCGGATGATGCTCCGTTGGCGGATGAGATACTGCAAGTCTGCCGTGATCGGATCCTGGCGTTATTGCCCGCGTCCGAACCCGTGTAAAGCCAGCGGTAGCGCAATGCGCTACCGCTGGCCGGATCAGAAAATGAACTTGAACAAGGCTATGACCACGATCAGGCCGATCAGGAAAATGATCCCAACGGTACCACCAAGAAATTTCAACATAGGAACGCTCTCATCGGATGGGCTTAGTTTTCTAGACCCTTGGCGCGCGCGCGCGGTTCGTTAAATTTTCGCAATGAATCGATGCTATGAGGGGCAGGGCTGTCAGTGCACCGCGAGGGACCTCGGGATGGAAACGTGTTCGAATTTCGAAACGGTCTTGATCCAGTAGCGCCGGTATTCGGTCTTGTCCGGTGCCAGTGGTTTATGGCTTGACCAAGGGTGTTCCGCCTTCAGACTGGCTCGATAAGCTTCCCATTCCTTCTGCTCGGCCACTTCCCGGGCCTTGGTTCGGTCATCGAACCAACCCAGGACGTACGCATCGCTCTGGTCCGTACCGCTCGCTATCAGCAGATATATGTCTGTCATTACCGGTTCCCGCCGCCATCCAGCTACCCAGTCGCTGGGCTCTTGTCATGGGTATCGGCCGCAGGCCCGGTTTTTTAAGCAGATTGATAAAAAACGGGTCGAGGCGCCACCGATCAAACATCCTTCGTTTGGGCCAGATGTGTCATCAGCCGTTCGCGAAAACGCCTGACACTTTGCCGCTCAGACGTCCGGCCCAACGGGCCCAGGAGGCAGAGCTTGGCATCAGTGCGTAAGAGGGTTGGGGTGGGACGGACCAGGTTGCTCGTCTGCAAGTGATCGCCGAGCAACCGCGACCGGGCCAGGGCGACACTTTGGGCGACCCATGACTTGCTCTCATTGGTCCTTTCGCGACCTCGGGGAGAGGAGGGAACGGCTCGTCAATCAAATGTACTTAGGTGTACATTTAGCGGTCATCCGAGTACATTCGCGTTACGTATGTTCAATAAGGTGGATGCAAGATGCCCCAGGTGGGAAAGGCGCGTGGCAAGGCCCAGGACGCAGGTTGGCGAGGGTCGCCCGAAGGGTGGCTGGAAGCGGCCTATGAGGCTTTGAAGGAGTCCGGCATCGATGCGGTCCGGGTCATGCCGTTGGCCAAACGCCTAGGTTTGTCACGCACCAGCTTCTATTGGTTTTTCGAGGATCGCGAACAGTTGCTGGCGGCCTTGCTGTCGCGCTGGCGCGAAACCAACACCGGGGGTTTGATCCGGCAAAGCGAAAGCTACGCCGAGAGCATCTCCGAGGCGATCCTGAATGTTTTTGAATGTTGGCTCAATCCGCGATTGTTCGATTCTCAGTTTGAATTTGCGGTGCGCAGTTGGGCGCTCCAGTCCGCAGACGTCGCGCAACAGGTCGCCATTGTCGACGAGCAACGTATGGGCGCCCTGGCAAGCATGTTCAAGCGCTTCGGCTACGACAGCCAGGGGGCCGACGCACGGGCTCGGACGATTTATCTGACGCAGATCGGCTACATCACCATGAACACCAGCGAGCTGATCACCGTGCGCTTCCAGCGCATCCCGCATTACGTGAGCATTTTCACCGGCAAGGTGCCCAAGCAGCGTGAGCTGGATCGGTTTTATGGCAAATTCGGCTATGCCGAAAAAGAGTCAGGGGTGTTCGTGCCGCTGATGGAAACCTTTGAAGAAACGGCTGAAAAATGAATGAAGTGACGCTGGGAATCGTCGGCGGAACGGGGTGGTTGGGCGCGGCGATTGCCAAGGCCGTGTTGGCGAAGGCCTGGTTGCCGGCGGGTAATCTGATTATTTCCAATCGCTCAGGTGCCCATCCATTGGCGAAGCAAGGCGTTTGCCTGGTCACCGATAACCAGGCACTGGCGGATCGCAGCGACGTCATCATCATCGCAGTAAGACCCGAGCAATTCGCCAGCCTGACCCTCGACGCATCGGGCAAGACGGTGATCTCATTGATGGCCGGGATCACGGCGCAGGCAATCGCCGCACGGACCTTGGCCTCAAGAGTCGTGCGGGCGATGCCCAACGCGGCGGTGGAAATCGGGCAGTCCTTTACGCCTTGGTATTGCGCTGGCGCGGTGGAACCGATGACGAAGACCCTCATTCAGCAGTTGTTCGAATGCGTGGGCACTGCTGCAGAGGTCCAGCAGGAAGACTTTATCGATTATCTCTCCGCGCTTTCGGGCACCGGCCCGGCCTTTCCTGCCTTGTTGATGACAGCGTTGGCGAATCAGGCGATGGCAGCCGGTATCCCCGGCGAGATTGCGCAGCTTGCCGCAAGCAATGTCGTGATCAACAGCAGCCAGTTGCTGGCCACCCGCGACGCCCAGCAAATGATCGATACTCTGGTTGCCTACCGCGGCGTGACAGCCGCCGCCTTGCAATCGATGACCCAGGGGCATTTCGAGGCGCAGGTGGGAAGGGCATTGCAAGCGGGCGCCGCCGTGGCGCGCAAAGGGCTTCAAGCCTGACCCCAAGAGTCCCGCGTCCGCAAAACCCTTATGGGAGCGAGCTTGCTCGCGATGACGGCAGCCGGTCCTACATCCCTGTGACTGAGGCACCGCTATCGGGAGCAAGCTCGCTCCCACTTCAGTTTTCAGCAATTGAAAAGATCATGTTGGGCACGACTTCAGATGTCCTTGACCAGCCGCAGCGCATCATAGATGGCCGCGTGGGTATTACGCGCCGACACCGCGTCGCCGATCCGGAACAACTGGAAGCGGCCCTCGGGGTTGGTCACGATGTTCTGGGGGTTCCCTGCGATCAGGTTGTGCTGTTCGACCGCGCCGTTGTTGCTCGAATATGGGCGCAGTTCGAAGTACAGATCGTCCAGCGGCAGGGTGCCATGGTTGACCACCACCTGATCGACCACGCGCTGCTTGTGCACCTGGCCGTAATCGCTACCGAAGTGGGCAACCAGCTGCCCGTCGCGTTGCTCCACCGAGTCGACCCGATACGTGACCGTGAACGTGACGTTCAGGTCTTGCAGGCTGCGCATGTACGGCACCAGGTTCATCGCCATCACCTCCGGCGAAAACGACCGGTCCGGCGTGACGATCTCCAGTTTCGCGCCGCTGTTGGCGATGACCTCGGCGGCCTGGAGCGCCGCGTGGTCGCCGGCGTCATCGAAGATCAGCACGTTCTGGCCAGGCTTGACATCGCCGCAGATGATGTCCCAGGTCGACACCACCAGCTCATTGCCTAGCTTGAGCACCTCGGTATGGGGCAAGCCGCCTGTGGCAACGATCACCACATCCGGTTCTTCGGCCAGGACCGTCTCGGCTTCGGCCCAGGTGTTGAAGTGGAACCTTACGCCCAGCCGTTCGCACTGCGTCATGCGCCAATCGATGATGCTGATCATCTCGCGCCGCCGTTCGCTTTGCGCGGTCAAGCGGATCTGCCCCCCGGGCTGATCCGCCACTTCGAACACCGTGACGTCATGGCCGCGTTCGCCGGCCACCCGTGCTGCTTCCAAGCCCGCCGGGCCGGTGCCGATCACCACCACCTTGCGCTTGACCGATGCCTTGGGAATCTCATGGGGCATGGTGGTTTCGCGGCCGGTGGCGGCGTTGTGGATGCAGTACGCCGCGCCGCCCTGATAGATACGGTCCAGGCAGTAGTTGGCGCCAACGCAAGGACGGATCTCTTCTTCACGTTTTTCGATGATCTTGCGCACGATGTGCGGGTCGGTCATGTGGGCGCGGGTCATGCCGATCATGTCCACCTTGCCAGAGGCGATGGCGTGTCGCGCCGTGGCGACGTCCGGAATCTTGGCCGCATGGAACGTCGGGAAACCGGTTGCCGAGCGGATCTCCCCGGCAAAATCCAGGTGCGGCGAGTTGCGCATGCCCTGGATCGGTATCACGTCGGTGAGGCCCGCATCGGTATCGATATGACCGCGCACGACGTTTAGGAAATCCACCAGGCCGCTGTCCTTGAGCATGTGGGAAATCTGGATGCCGTCGCTGAAACCAAAACCGCCGGGAAGATCCTCGTCGCCGGTGTAGCGCACACCAAGGAGGAAGTCCTCGCCGCAACGCTGGCGGATACCGCGCAACACATCGAAGGTAAAGCGCATTCGGTTTTCCAGGGAACCGCCGTAGGGCCCATCAAGCTCATTGGTCAGTGGCGACCAGAATTGATCCATGAGGTGCCCGTAGGCCTGCAACTCCAGGCCATCAAGTCCCGCGGCTTTCATGCGCTCGGCGGCATCGACGTAATCCTTGATGATGCGGTCGATGTCCCAGTCTTCCAGCTTTTTCGGAAACGCCCGGTGGGACGCTTCGCGGCGATGGGACGGCGAGACAACCGGCAGCCAGTCGGCCTTGTCCCAGCGCGTGCGGCGTCCCAGGTGGGTGAGCTGGATCATCACCGCCGCGCCGTGTTCGTGGCACTCATCGGTCAGGTCTTTCATCCATTTGACCACTTCGTCCTTGTACGCCAGCACGTTGTTGAATACCGGCGGGCTATCCCGAGAAACGGCAGCGGAGCCGGCAGTCATGGTCAGCGCCACGCCGGCCTTCGCCCGCTCGACATGATAGGCACGGTACAGATCCTTCGGCATGCCATCGACGGGATACGCGGGCTCATGCGAGGTGGTCATGATCCGATTCTTGAGCGTCAGATGCTTGATTTTGTAGGGCAGCAGCAGAGGATCGCTGGACATGGTGTTGCTCCGGGAACAGAACATCAGGCTGGGTTTTGACATAACGGTATGTTGAATGTTCAGGTGTGTCAACGAGTGAGACACAGGTGTACATTTTTCTTGCGTGGCAGGAAAACCAGGATTACCATCCAGTCGAAACAGGGGGATTCGGCACGTGCGGCCGCTCGCCTGCATCAGCGTGGTGGCGCGATGGGTGCCTCCCGCGCAGCGGTGGATTCAGGGTTTGCCCCCAACGGTCTGGAGGCTGGGCGGATTACCTGCTGAGGGCGGATTCGTTCGAGGCTTTGCCGGCACGCGAGAAAGCGCTGTGAATGAGCCGGTCATTGCGGTTGGAAACGCCAAAGGGCGGAGGAGGGCCGAAAACACAAGTCCCTGTATTTTGATAACTAGAACTCACCGGATGGCCGCTTGCGGTCGTGATGGAAAATGAATGCTTCTGCTGCCCTGCCAATAACTATTAATACAGTCTGCGGAGATGCACATGATGACGTCATCCAGTAAAAATTTTATCGGCTGGTTTGCAGGCCTTGCATTTGCCTGCGGCAGTCTGATCGCTCAGGCCGATGAACCCGCGCCCATCCGCATCGGCTGGGTGAACTGGTCGGATACGGAGATCGCGGTGAAACTGGCGAACACCGCGTTGCAGGATCACCTCAAGCAACCGGTCAAGTTGGTGCTGGCCGATATCGGCATCCAGTTCCAGGCCCTGGCCAACGGCAATATCGACCTGATCCCGATGGTCTGGCTGCCCAGTACCCACAAGTCGTTCTATGACAAGTACAAGGACAGGCTCGAAGACCTCGGCGTGCTGTACGAAGGCCGGATCGGCATGGCGGTGCCCACCTCCATTCCAACCAGCGAGATCGCCAGCGTCGAAGACCTCAACAAGCCTGAAGTGCGGGAGAAACTCGGCGGCAAGATCCTCACTTCGGAAGTGGGCAATGGTCAGTACAAGCTGACGGAAAAAGCCATCGAGCAATACAAGCTCGACGGCTACAAGATGGTCGCTTCTTCAGAGTCCGGGATGCTGAGTGAATTGGATCGCAACCTCAAGCGTGACAAATGGTCACTGGTCAACGCCTGGAGCCCGCACTGGATGTTCGCCAAATGGCCGCTGCGCTACCTGGATGATCCGAAGCAGATTTTCGGTGGCGCTGAGCAGATCCACGCCTTCGCACGCAAAGGTTTCAGCGCGGAGCACCCTGATGTGGCCCGATTCTTCGCCAACTTCAAGATTCCGAAAGCGGACCTTGAGAAGTTGATGGCGGACGCCCGTGACAGCTCGGCGGACAAGGTGGTGGCAGAGTATTACGCAGCCAACAAACCGCGTTTCGAAGCGATGTTTGGCAGCCAGACGGCGTCCGCGACACCAGCCCAGTGATGGCCGTTGCTGTCCGATAGCTGTTGCAGTCCGGTGCCCTTGGTCGAGAGCCAAGGGCGCTGCTGGATGAGTCCTTGTTCTATTCAGAGGCTGAGCGATGACGGTCACGACATGGGATATCAAACTTGATGAAGAACCGCCCGTCAGGTTGAAGTCGGCCTCGACCGAGGCTGGTGCGCGCGGTGCATGATCATGACGCCCCGCGACCGCGCTTAGGTATCGTCCTTTGCCTTCTGTCCATGCTGATCTTTGCAGCTCAGGATGGGGTCACCAAAGTGCTAGTCAAGGAGCTCCCGATCGCACAATTGGTGATGGTGCGTTATTGGGTGTTCCTGGCTTTTGCTGTCGGTTATAGCGCCTATCAGGGCAGCCTATGGACCGCGTGCCGAAGCCGCCATCCCTACCAGCAGATCATTCGTGCGCTCATTGGCGTGGGTGAGAGCGCCTTGTTCGGATTGGGGCTGCGCTATCTGGGACTCGCTGAAATGCATGCCCTGTACGCGGTATTCCCCTTGATGACACTGGCGTTGGCGGGGGCGTTTCTAGGGGAGTTCATTGGCGTGCGTCGATGGGTTGCCGCCGCCATTGGCTTCACGGGGACGCTGGTTATCCTTCGTCCCGGCTCCAGTGTTTTCGAACTGGCGGCGCTGATTCCGCTGTTGTCTGCCTTGGGTTTTGCGATTTTCAGCGTGCTGACCCGACGAATCAGCCGGGGGGACTCGTTCGCGACGAACATGCTTCACATGGGTTTTTTCGGCGCGATAGCAATCACCTTGTTGGGTCTACCAGGTTGGGTAGCACCGAACCCGGCGCAATGGGGCCTGATAGGTGTGCTCTCCATGACCGGTGTGGTGGCCCAGCTGTTATTGCTTCAGGCGCTGAAGGTTGCAACGGCAGCCACACTTCAACCGTTCAATTATTCTCTTCTGGTGTTCGCTACGCTGATTGGCCTATTGGTATTCGGCGAGCTGCCCGACACATGGACAGTCGTAGGGGCCTGTCTGGTAATTGCGGGCGGGATGTATGCGATCAAGGCAAAAGGGTAGTGATTCCATCAAACCCATAATCCTGTGGGTAGCGAGCCTGCTCGCGAAGAGGTCGGCACATTCAGCTTCTTCGCTGATTGTGGCGACGCTTTCGCGAGCAGGCTTCCCACATTTGATCTTCAGTGGACTTAAGCCCAGTTTAGAACTTGAAGCGTCCCACCAAGCCCTTGAGCTGTCCGGAGATATCCGTCAAACGCCCTGAACCGGTTTGTGCGGTGTGAGCAAACTCTTCAACCAGCTGCGCGTCGGAGTGGATCTGCGCGATGTGCCGGTTGATGTCTTCGGCCACTTGGTGCTGTTGTTCCGCAGCGGTGGCGATCTGCGTGTTCTGGTCGCGGATCGAGTCCACCGAGGTGCGGATCTTGTCGAAACTGTCGCGGGCCTGCTGGATGCGCTCGACGCTGGTTTGCGACACGTGCAGGCTGTTCTGCATCTGTTGCGTCACTTCCTGGGTGCGCCGGGCGAGGTTGCCGAGCAAGCTGTCGATCTCGCCGGTGGAGTCAGCGGTGCGCCGCGCCAGGGCGCGTACTTCGTCGGCCACCACGGCAAAGCCGCGGCCTTGGTCGCCGGCGCGTGCGGCTTCAATCGCCGCGTTGAGGGCCAGCAGGTTGGTCTGTTCGGCGATCGAGCGAATGGTGTCCAGGATCGTGTTGATGTTCTTGCTGTCCTGTTCCAGCGCCTGCATGGTCTGGGTCGACTGCTGCAATTCTTCACTGAGCCTCAACACGCTGCCCGTGGCTTCGCCGATGTGGTGCTGGCCGTCGTGTACATCCCGATAACCGGTGTCCGCGCTGACGGCGGCCTGGCTGCACGAGCGGGCCACTTCGTTGGCGGTGGCGACCATTTCGTTGAACGCGGTGCTCACCAGCTCCACGGCCTGGCGCTGGCGCCCGGCGGCTTCGTTCATGTTCTGTGCGACGTCGCGGGTGTCCGCGGCTGCGGTTTGCAGGTCGGAGGAGGCGCTGCCGATGCGTTGAACCAGTTGCGCAATCATGCCCAGGAACTGGTTGAACCAGCTTGCCAGGGTGGCGGTTTCATCCTTGCCCTGTACAGCGAGTTGGCGGGTGAGGTCGCCTTCACCTTCAGCGATTTCCTGCAGGCCGTTGGCAACGCCGCGGATCGGCCGGACGATAACGCTGGCGAAGCTGGCGCCGACGATCGCGAAGACCACGGCCAGCGCGGCGGCGATGATAGCGATCAACCAGGTCAGGCTCGCGGCTTCGGCCATTACCTCGTCACGCTTGATCAGGCCGATGAACCGCCAGCCCAGGCTTTTAGAGGTGACGATGTTGGCCATGTACGGCACGCCGTCGATCTCGATCTGAGTAGCGCCATCGCTGCTCTTGGCCAGTGCTGCGTAGTTGGGACCGAGGTCGGCCAAGGGTTTGAAGTTGTGCTTGGCGTCGGCGGGGTCCACCAAGACGTTGCCGCTGCCTTCCACCAGCATCAGGTAGCCACTGTCGCCCAGCTTGATGTTCTTCACCAGTTCGGTCAGTTGCTTGAGCGACACGTCCAGGCCCACCACGCCAACCAGCTTGCCGCTGGCATCGGCGACGGTGTGCACGATGCCGATCAGCGACACGTCGTCGGGGGCCCAGTAATAGGCATCGGTCTTCACGGTAGTGCCCGGCGCGGCAACGGCAGCCTTGTACCAGGGGCGCTGGCGCGGGTCGTAGTTGGAGATTTTCGGATCATCCGGCCAACTGGCGTAGCCACCGTCCGCCAGGCCCAGGGATAGGTAGGCGGTGGTCGGGTGGCTCTTGGCGAACCGATCGAAGATATCCAGCAGTTGTTTGTTGTTCTCGGTAAGAGGAATTTGCGCAGCATCAGCGCCGGAGTAGTTCTTCAGGTCTTTGGCCGCGACGATCCGCGGGTCCTTGGCGAAGAATTCAACGTTCTGCATGATGCCGTCGAAGAACTGCTTCATGCCGTTGTCGATCTGGCGGATTTCGCGGCCGCTGCTGTCCAGGAAGTTGGCTTGTGCCGCATCGCGCAGGTTCATCACCACGAGCACCGCCACCAGGATAACCGGGAGGCAGGCAATGGTTGCGAACGCCCAGGTCAGCTTCTGTTTGATATTCATGACTTCTCCCGCGGGTATTTATCGGTATTGGAACGGCGGAAACATTAGCGGTGAGCATTGCGAACTCTGGAACGGAAAGCGCCCATGCCTACATCCACGCTATCGACCAAGGTCGTATTCCCTTGAGAGCACCATTTGTCGGACGTCGTTAATGCCGATGGTTATGTCGCGGGAACACAAGCCGCTCCTGCGGTTAATCCGCAAGATGGCATGCTCCGGGCTTTGCGCCGGCTCCCCACCAGATCGCCTTCCTGCATCCGAGGCCCCATGCCAAGCGCATTCGAAAGCGTACTCAAGAACAAGAACATGGCTTATCGGCCCCAAGGGACTGCGTCGGTCAGCCAGGCGCCGGTGCGCGTCGCGTTTGTGCTGATGGACAACTTCTCGATGATGTCCTTCACCGGAGCGGTGGACGCACTGGTCACCGCCAACCTGATGAACGACACGCCACTGTATGAAGTGCTGACGGTAGGCGCTTCGGGCGGGCAGGTGACGAGCGACCTGGGAATCGTCATCTCAACCGATCTTGAGCTGGCGCAGTTGCCGGACAACCTGGACGGGCTGATTGTCGCCGGCGGCTTTCGCGTGAAGCTTGCGGGTACGCCATTACTGCGGCGCAAGCTGCGCGCCAATGCGGCTTGCGGGGCGTTGTTGGGCGGGTTGTGGAATGGCGTGTTTTTCGTGGCCGAGGCGAACCTGCTCGACGGTTTCGAATGCGCGGTCCACCCGGAAAGTCGCGCAACGATGGCTGAGATGTTCCCTGGCGTGAAAGTGTCAAGTCGCGCTTATGTCGTGGACCGTGAGCGGGTCAGTTGCGCGGGCGCCAACAGTTCGCTGCGCATGATGCTCCAACTGATCCGCCGCACGGGCGGGGAGACGCTGGTGGGAGCCATCGAAGAGATCCTTCGCTGCGATGAGTCAGGGGATGACGCCTCGGACCTGCCGCCAATCTTCGTCGAGACGGACCCGACGCTGCCGGAAAGCCTCAAGCTGGCGCTGGAACTGATGTGGCAGAACGTCGAGGAGCCGTTGACGATCGATGAGCTGGCGGCGTGCGTCAAGGTTTCCAAACGCCAGCTGGAACGGCGGTTCTGCCGGTTTCTCGGCGCGACCCCGACGCGTTATTACCTGGAGCTGCGCCTGACCCGTGCACGCCAGCTGATCCAACAGACCAACCGCTCCGTCACCGAGATCGCCGTCGCGACGGGTTTCGTCAGCTCACCGCATTTCCAGCGACGCTTCCGGGATTTTTTCGGCGTACCGCCTGGCAGCTATCGCTCGACGTTTGGACGCAAGCAGATATCGCCGTGAGCCTTGTCAGGCGGTACGCATTTTTGGTCGTCCAGCAGATTTTCGGTTGGCACTTCTTCCATTTGCGAGGCGGTCAGGGTAGTGCCTTTGCAGAGCACCTTGCCCACTTCGCCAGCGATCGAGCCCTCGACGATGCGGCCCTGCATCTGGTCGAAATCAGCCTTTTCCAATCCCTCGACGCTGTTATACATGCCCATGTGACGGACATTGCGACTGGCGCAATCAAGTTCAAGCTTTGTGTAATTGGTGAAATAGGCACCGGTTCTTTTTACCGTGGCCTGTACAGCCGAACCACTTTCAACGAACGAGACGATGGCGTATTCGGCATTCGAATCATCGTAGCTGTACTGAATTTTATGTACGTCCGCTGCGGCTGGGTAAGCGGTCAGGACGGCGACCAGTGAACCAATCCTTTTCATTTCTTTCTTCCGTGATTGGCCTGCAACAAAGAATGATGGCCAAGTGAGATCATTCTGCTTGGCTTGTCGGCCCGAGTCAACATTGCAAGATGATGACAAAGCTGACCGTTGGTCGGGCGGCGACGATCGTGCGGAACTTTAATCTTTTGATACATAACTCGCAATGGAAGGAACATAGTCCACCAGCAACGCGACGACAATTGCGCCTGCGGAAATCAAAAACAGCAGCCCATGATGCCCGCCGGTGGCGTTGAACAGCGCCGAATACGCAAAACCCGCCACCGCCTGAAATGTGGCGAATGAAACGGTCGCCCGGCTCCAGGCGACTTGCTGGCCATGATGGTTCGGTACCAGTTCATGCACCCGGGCCAGGGCCAGCGGCACGATGCCCGGTGGGAACGAACCGATGACCACAGCCAGCAGCGCCAACGCCAGGAATGAATGGGCGGTCGCCAGCAAGACAAGGGCAGTCGCCTGCACGGCCAGCACCCATCGGATGCTTTTGCGCGCGCCCAGGTGGTCCGCCAGGAAGCCATAGGTCACCGGGCCGATAATCGCCCCCAAGCCGTACATCACCCATACCAGCGCACCGACATGGGCGCCGGCCTTGAGGCCGCGGGCGACATAGTCCACCAAAAACACCATCGCCGGGACCAACCCCGCCGCCATGAATGCGTACTGTGCAAACAATTGATGGACGGCGCGGGGCATGGGTGCTTTTTGCGGGTCATGTTTCACGCTCACGGCTGCCTGGGGCAGATCCTGCGGCCAGCCGAACCAGCTCAGCCCGGTCAGGACCAGTGACAGCACGCCGAGCCCGAGCCAGGTGGCTTCGAGGCCGAGGCTCAACAGCGGCGGCACAAGGGTTCCGGAGCCGGCGATGCCCAGCCCGATGCCCAGGAAAATCGCGCCACTGGCCAGCCCCCGGCGGGCGGCAGGTACATGGGGCAGCACGGTGGCCGCCACCAGCACCATGATCGCGCCGCCGGCGATGCCCGACAGCAATCGCCAAGCGAAATACCAAGCCACGGACACAGGAAAGGCACAGGCAAAAAACGCGGCCGTCACGGCCAGCATCATCAGCCGCAAGGCGTTTTTATGGGACAGTCGACGGGCCATCGGCCGGCCGAGCAGGGCGCCGATCAGGTATCCGACAAGGTTGGCGGCCCCGAGGTAGACCACGTCGCCGGGGCTGAACCAATGCGCTTGGATCAGCGGCGGAATCAAGGGGGTATAGGCGAAGCGCGCCAGGCCAATGCTGACGAGGCTGGCACAGAGGCCAGCGAAAATCGGTAGCCAGATGCCCGTGGAAGGTGAAGCGAGCGCCGCGGATGATGTACGCATGGTAGCGATCCCATAGAAGGTTTATGGCGCCCAGCATATCGGCTATCGTTGTTGCGTTTATGCAGCGATTGCGCGGCGCAGCGATGCAATTCTGCATCGATAGGAGGACGGATGAATTGGGACGATGCGCGGGTATTCCTGGCGGTGTGTCGGGAGTCGACCCTGCGAGGCGCGGCGCGTGTGCTGGGGGTGGACCAGGCGACTGTGGGCCGGCGTATCGCCGCGTTGGAGAAATCCCTGAGCGCCGCGCTGTTCCTGCGCACACCCGACGGTTATGCCCTGACGTCAATGGGCGAGGCCGCGCTCAGGTCCGTGGAAAAAATGGAGCAGTCGGCCCTGGAACTGGAGCGTCGGATACAAGGACTGGACGATCGGCTGATGGGCAATGTGCGCGTCGCCACGACTGATTCATTGGCGATCGACTTCCTGATCCCGGCCATTGCCCGCCTGCACCAACGTCACCCGGACGTGCGCGTGCAGTTGGACGCCTCCACGCAGATCATCAGCCTGGTCAAGCGCGAAGCGGACGTTGCCGTGCGCAACACCCGGCCAGAAAACCCTGACCTGATCGCACGGCGGATCGCGCGCTGGCCGGTGGGGTTGTTCGCGGCGCGCGAGTATGTCGATGTCCATGGGGAGCCGACGCCGGGCAGCGCGTTCGAGGGCCATGACCTAGTTGTCTACCAGCCGTATTTGCAGGCGCAAAAAGATTTTACCCTGGTCGCCGAGCCGGTCAGTCGCGGGCGGATCGTTGCCAGCCTGAGTTCGAGCCTGTTGGTACGTCGCTCGATTGCGGCGGGTATCGGAGTGGGGGAAATCCCGGTGTACATGGGCGAACGCGACGGGTTGGTGCGCCTATGGCCTGAGCGCACGCGACCGCTGCCGTACGAGGTCTGGCTGGTGACCCATGCGGACTTGCGCCACACGGCGCGGGTGCGGGCGGTGATCGATGAGATTGTCGCGGCGTTTTCCCAGGAAAACGAATAACGCTGGATAAGAGAACCTGTGGGAGCGAGCAAGCTCGCTTGTATGGTAGGACTTGAAGGGAGGAGGAGGGACAAGGCTCGATTCTGACTGTTCGCGCAGTACAGACCGTGGGAGATTTCACCCCTCCTCCTTTCACCCAAGCGCCGATAAAGAATGCATCTGGCCTAGACCGACGATAGGAACAAGCCTGCGCCTCTGGGTGAACCCTTCAAGTGTTCAAACCTTAGCGCGGAGGATTTTCAATGGCAATGCCGGTTTCTGTCGCAAAGCCGATCGTGGGGGTTGATGTCGCCAAAGATGAGTTGGTGATTTATCACGCAGAAACAGATCGACTGGAAGCGATCCCCAACACCAAAGCTGCGATCAAGAAGTGGCTCAAGGAATTGCCTGCGCCAGTGGATGTCGCCATCGAGGCCACCAATATCTATCACCAGGACTTCGCCGACCTGGCTTATGCGCAGGGCTGTGTGATCTACATGATCGGCGGCTACGAACTCAGCCATTACCGCAAAGGTGTGAAAGTTCGCGCCAAAACCGATGCGCTGGATGCTCGGTTGTTGGCTCGCTACTTGAACAACGAAGGCCACCAGTTGCACCCGTGGACCCCGCCATCGCCCCTGTATTGCCGGCTTATAAGCCTTTTCCGGCGCCGGGCAGCCTTGGTTCAGGCGCGTGTCAGCCTCAAGCAAAGTTGGTCGAACGAACCGTTGCTCAAAACGGCCTTTGAGAACCAGATAAAGGCCATGCAGCGACTGGAAATCTTGCTTGAGAAAACAATCCAGACGCAATTGGATGCAGCCGGTCTGGGCAGTCAGCTCAAGCGCTGCATGAAAGTTGAAGGAATCGGGCTGTTGAGCGGTGCGCGTTTACTTACGTCGTTTCAGCGTGGAGATTTCAGAAATGCCGATGCCTTCATCGCTTTCCTAGGGCTGGACCTGCGCATATCGGACTCGGGAAAAAAGAAGGGACGCCGCTGCCTGTCTAAGCGAGGTGACCCGGAGGCGCGCCGATTGATGCACAACGCCGCGATGTCGGCGAGCCGCACAGCGGCGTGGAAGGGTTTTTATGGGGCTCTGCGGGCTCGAGGGCTAAGCACAACCGAAGCATTAGTGGCACTGGCCCGCAAGCTTGCCCGAGTGGTATTCGCCCTGTTGAAGAACCAGAGCGAATACTTACCAAAAGGCATCTAAGGGCTAGCCATGCACCATAGAATCTCCCACAGGATGTCCCGCACACTGGCCTCACGGCATTTGCGGCAGTTCCTGCGGCCGCAGGTCAAATACCAGCACTTCGGCATCCTGGCCATTGCCCAGCGTCAGTACCTGTTCCTGGCGCACCCGCACGCCATCGCCTTCGTGCAACGGCACGCCATTGAGCTCTACGCTGCCCCGGGCCACGTGGACATAGGCATAGCGATCGGCAGCCAACGCCAGCGTGGCGCTTTCCTGTCCGTCGAACAGCCCGGCATAAACCCGCGCGTCCTGGCGAACGTGGAGCGATTCCTGGGCCCCGTCCGGCGAAATGATCAATTGCAGGCGGCCACGTTTCTGCTCGGTACTGAAATGTTCCTGCTGGTAGCGCGGCGTGGCGCCCACCACGTTGGGCACGATCCAGATCTGCAGGAAATGCACCGGCTCGTCGGCGCTGTGATTGAATTCACTGTGCGCTACGCCACTGCCAGCACTCATCAATTGCACATCACCGGGGCGAATGACCGAACCGGTGCCCAAGGTGTCCTTGTGCTCCAGTGCCCCTTCGAGCACGTAGGAGAAAATCTCCATGTCGCGGTGTGGGTGCTGGCCGAAACCTTTGGCGGCGGCGACCCGGTCGTCGTTGATCACCAGCAGGTCGGAAAAACCCTGTTGATTGAGGTCGCGGTAGCTGGCGAACGAAAAGGTGTGGAACGACGTCAGCCAGCCGTGACGGGCAATACCGCGATCAGAAGCTTTGCGTAGGGTGAGCATGGAAATTCTCCTGGTTCAGTGGGCGGTGGCCGTGGCCGTTCGCCGGGTTCAGAAGAAGGTTAATGGTTATCGTATTGTTCAATAAGCAGGTGAATAGGGAAATACTGTCCGTTGTGAGTGGACAATCTCGCAGCGGGCGCTTCGCTTGGTCATAATGCCAACCGATGATCCTTGTGCAAGCGAACAAGCTCGCTCCCACAGGGTCCGGCATGTTCTTCTCGACTTGGCGTCTTCCCATGAAAACCGTAGCAATGGCGCTGTTCCCCGATTTCCTGCTGCTCGACATGGCCGGGCCGCTTGAAGTGTTTTCCATCGCCAACCGTTTTCTTGCACCCGACCAGCACTATCAGTTGCTGACCCTGGGCACCGAGCGAGGCCCGTTGCGGGCGTCCAACGGTGTGACTGTCCATGCCGATATCCATATCGACCAGGCCTGGGCCGCCTACGACGTACTGCTCGTGCCGGGTGGTCCCGGTGCCTATAACGACCGGCACCCGGGCTTGCACACATGGTTGCGGGCGGCGGCGCCAAGGGCCACCTGCTATGGCTCGATTTGTACCGGCGCGTTTGTGCTCGGCGAAGCGGGGTTGCTCGATGGACACCGGGTTACCACCCACTGGCACTACACCGAGCGCTTGATCCAGCGTTTTCCCAAGGCATTGATCGAGACCGACAAAATCTTCTTGCGCGACCGACGGCTGATCACCTCCGGCGGTGTCACGGCCGGCATCGACATGGCCTTGGCCATCGTCGCCCAGGACCACGGCCGCAAAGTCGCGCTGGACGTCGCCAAAGTGCTGCTGGTGCTGATGAAGCGCCAGGGCGGGCAAGCGCAGTTCAGCCCGCTGGTGGCGACCGTGGCGGCCCAGGAGTCGGCGGTCACGCGGGTGCAGAACGACGTGATGGAGCATCTGGAGGAGCCCTTCACCGTGGAACGCATGGCGGCGGTCGCGGCCATGAGCACCCGGCATTTTGCCCGGCTGTTTGTCCGCGAAGTGAAGATGACGCCCATGGAATTCCTTCAAGGGGCGCGCATCGATCGGGCGCGTCAGTTGCTCGAATCCACCGACTTGCCGCTCAAGACCGTGGCGTTTCGCAGTGGCTTTGGCAGCGTGCGGCACATGCGTCAGCTGTTCAGCGAAAAGCTTGGCCTGACGCCGATCCAGTACCGCCAGCAGTTCAGTTGAGCCTCGGGTGTCCGTCCAGGGCACCGTGATGTCCGTGATGGGGCCTGTGCCAGCATTGTTATCGGGCGCAGGGCTGCCAAGATTACCGCGAACCCTCTGGAAAGGATGCGCGAGAGCCAGGGCAGACGCGTGCGGCGCTTCGCAACGACATGCCTGGACCGGTCATCTGGCGCTGGATCGCTCATGAACAGTTTCGTCAAACCCTGCACCGGGCCAACGGTGTGCTTTGGCCCGTTCGTCTTTCACCGACAGCAGCGGCTGGTCTCTCGCGAAGGTCAACCTCTGGCATTGGGCGGTCGCGCCCTCGACATCCTGCAGATACTGGTCGCGCACGCCGGCGCTTTCGTCAGCAAGCAAGCGCTGATCGACCAGGTCTGGCCCGACAGCGTGGTCGAAGACATCAATCTGCGGGTGCACATCGCCGCGCTGCGACGGGCCTTCGGCGAGACGCGCGAAGGCAATCGCTACATCCTCAATCATCCTCGCCAGGGCTACTGCTTTGCGGTGCCCCTGACCCTGGAATCCGTGGGCGAGTCATCGAGCGCGGAGCCCTCCGAACGGCACAATCTGCCCGCCCGGCTGAGCCCGGTAATCGGTCGCGACAAAATCCTGGGCCGGCTGTTGGTGGAAGTGCCGCGCCAATCCCTCACCACCGTCACCGGCCCGGGTGGCATCGGCAAGACCACCGTGGCGTTGCGGGTGGCGGAACTGTTACTGGAGCACTTTGCCGATGGCGCCTGGTTTATCGACCTGGCCGGCATCGGCGACCCGGCGCAGGTTGCGCTGCGGATTAAGCATGCCCTGGGCCTGGCGGACGGTTGCCTGGCCCAGCAGCTGCAAGCCCGTCGGATACTGCTGGTGCTCGACGGTTGTGAACAACTGATCGATACCTGCCGGGAATTGGCCTTGACGTTGCGCGCAGGGGCGCCTGGCGTATCACTGTTGGTGAGCAGTCGGGAAATCCTCAACCTGGCCGACGAAAATGTCGTGCAACTGTCCGGTCTGGGGATGGCGTCGGCCGATGAGTCCGATTATGTACTGGGGTGCCCGGCGGTGCAGTTGCTGGTCGAGCGAGTCGGCGCCCGCCAGCAGGGTTTCCAGCCGGGAGAACGCGACCTGGCGGCCCTTGCGCAGATCTGCCGGCGCCTCGACGGGTTGCCGCTTGCCCTGGAACTGGCAGCGGCCCAAGTCAATGTGCTGGGCGTGGCCGGGGTCCTGGAGCAGTTGGACCATGGTCTGTCGCTGCTGAGCCACGGACGTCGAACCGCCGTGCCTCGCCACCGTAGCCTGGAAGCTGCCCTGGATTGGAGCTTCGAGCGCTTGAGCCACGATGAGCGAACGGTGTTCCAACGCCTGGCGGTGTTCGAAGAACGGTTCAGCCTCAAGACCGCCCTGGCGGTGATCAGCTGCCCTGAAGTGGAAGCGGGACGATTGCCCTGGTTGTTGTCGCGGTTGGTCATCCAATCATTGGTGATGGTTGAGCAACGCGCCGAAGGGACGCGTTTCCATCTGCTGCGCACCACCCGCGCCTATGCTTTGGAGAAACTGCGTCACAGTGGGCAGTGGCCGCTTTGGCATCGGCGTTACGCACTGCAACAGGCGTGGCAAACCCGGTCAAGACCCGAGGTGCCCATCCAGCGTACGCAGCAGCGCGTCGGCTTGCTTTAGGTCGGGCGTGTCGAAGCCCTCATTGAAACGCCGATAGACGGGGCGCAGCAGATCCGCGGCGGCCTCATCCTGGCCACGCCGTTGCCACAGCCGCGCCAGGGAAAAGGCGCTGCGCAATTCCCACGCCAGCGCGCCTTGCTGCCGGGCGACGGCCAGGGCGGCGAGCAGTTGCTCTTCGGCTTGTTTTTCGGCCGATGGGTCATCCTGCGCCAACAGGGCTTCGGCGCTGGCTCGCAGGATCTCGGCGCAGCACCAGCCTGCGGCGCCGCTATGGGCGCGTTCGATCTGACCCGGTCCCACGGCATCCGCCCGCAGCGTCACGACGATGTCCTGCATCAAGCCGCTCTTGGTCGGGCAGGCCTCCAGGGACGCTCCATCGAACGCGTTCTCGTACTGGCAGGCCCACTCATGGAACAACATCACCGAATGCTTCCGGGCCTGGTGTTTCAACATGCCGAGCCGTTCCCGTGCGATTGAATGTTCACCGGTGTAATGGGCGATCAAGCAACCGCTGATCACCAGCGTGTAGCAAATCGAAAGACCGTGATTGATCTGCAGGGCAATCTGCAGCGCGAGATTGGCGGTGCGCCGGGCTTTATCGGCGAACCCTTGCAGCCAGAGGATGCGCGCCAGGATTGTCAGCGCCGCCACGCTCTGTTCGTACTGCACGCCAAAACCGTGGGTGAAGCGGCCCAGATGGCCGTTCTGGGCCAGGCGCTGGATGACCTGTTCGGCATCGCGCCGCGCCGCGCCCTGGTCGCCAATGAAATGCAACGCCAGCACCCGCAGGCGCTGGGTGCTCAGGGACAGCACCGGGTCGCCCGGGGGGCCCAGCCGGTCGAAGTCCTGGCATTGTTCCAGCGCCTGTTGGTAGCGGCCGCAACTGAGGTTGACGGCCATGTGGCCGGACACGGCCCGCAGCTCACCGGCCAGGTCGTGGCACTGCCGGGCCAGGCGCCGGGCCGTGACGAACGCCTCGACCGTGGCCGGCGTGCCGCCCTCGGTGTGGTAGTTGAGACTGGCGTGGGCCAGTTCCAGCGCAAGGGTCAACCTGGGGCATGGCGAGGCGGTGCCGTGCAGCAGGGCCCGGGCTTTGCTCACGTAAAGGCCATGTTCCTTGAGCAGCGACAGCTCCTGCCAGAGGGGCAGGCTACGGGCCGTCAAGCGGATCGCCACGGCGTGGGAGCCGTGGGCAGCCAGCCCCCGGTCCAACGCCGCACGGATGTCGTCTCGGTAGGACGCGTAGCGCGCGATCCAAAGCTGCGTCGGGGTGGTTTCCCAATCTTTTTCAGCCTGTTCCATCAACGTCAGGCAACGTTCGGCGTGTCGCGCCTGGCTCGCGGCCAGTTCGCCTGTCTCCAGCAGTTTTTCCAACGCGTAGCTGCGCGTGGTGTCCAGCAGGCGGTAGCGCACCTCGTCGTCACCGATCTCCACGTTGAGCAGCGACTTGGCGACCAACTGGCTGACCGATACCAGCACCTGGTCGGGCGCGACATGCTGGCCGACGATGACGGCCGCCGCCGAGGCGAGGTTGAAACTGCCCATGAACACCGCCAGGCGCCGCAGGCAGGTCTGCTCGCAGGCAGTGAGCAGCGCGAAGCTCCAGTCCAGCGTGGCGCGCAGGGTCTGTTGTCGCGGTGCGCTGGCGCGCTTGTCATGGTCGAGCAGTGCGACGCTGTCTCGCAGTTGCCGGCACAACTGCTCCAGCCCAAAGTGCCCGACCTGGGCAGCGGCCAGTTCGATGGCCAGGGGAATGCCGTCCAGGCGCTGGCAGATGTCGACGATCAGCGGCACCTCATGGTCGGTCAGCTCGAAGTCGTCCTGGCTGGCCATCGCACGTTCAGCAAACAGTTGCAGCGCTGGATATTCCAGGGCCGGATAACCTTCGATGACCATCCCCCGGGGTGGGATCGCCAGTGAATCGAGGCGCTGCACATGTTCGCCTTCGGCGCGCAGGCCTTCGCGGCTGGTGGCCAGGATATGCAAGTGCGGTGCGGCGCGCAGCAGCGTCTCGCAGAGCAGGGCCACGGCGTCGACCAGATGTTCGCAAGTATCGATCACCAGCAGCAGATGCCGTTCCTTCAGGGGCCGGACGACGGCTTCCAAGGGCTCGCCGTCTTGTGGCGACAGCTCCAACAGGGCGCAGAGGTTGGGCGCGATCATGGAAGGGTCATTGAGCGAGCCGAGGTCCAGCAGATACGTGCCGTCGCGGTAATGGCCGATCAGCCGCTCGGCGACCCGCAACGCGACGGTGGTCTTGCCGATGCCGCCGCTGCCGACCAGGGTGATGAAGCGTTTTCGCGGCAACTGGGCGACCAGGCTTTCCACCAGCCCCTGGCGCCCGATCACCCGGGTTCGGCGCGGCGGCAGGTTGCGCGCCAGGGCAGGGTGGGGGATACGTGCCAGTGGCTCGGGCGACTCGAAAGTCACCGGCGCGACGAAGCTGTAGCCGCGCTGCGCCACGGTGACGATGTAGCGCTGGCCTGCCTGTCCATCGCCCAACGCCTTGCGCAGCGCCGCCACGTGAACCCGAAGGTTGGTGTCTTCCACCACGCTCTTGGGCCAGACACGGGCGATCAGTTGCTGCTTGCTCACCACTTGGCCTGCGTGTTCGAGCAACACCAACAGAATCTCCACCGCGCGCCGACCCAGGCGCAACGGCTGCCCGCCCTCCAGCACCAGGCGCTGGCGGGGATGAACCCGGTAAGGGCCGAAATGCAGCGTCTTTTCGACGGGCAGGCTGAGGTACTGGCTCATGGCGCGCTCATTGTTCTGTTCCCTGGAGATGGCTGTACCTGAGCATATTCGTCAGGTTTTGTGACAAGCGCAACGGTGAACAGCCTTATCCAGAGCCATCGACAGATACAAATCCCCCCTACAAAAGCAATCTTCATTGGGGCTTTTAACACCACCGTCCCGAAAAAATTAACAACGTTTAACTCACGCACATACACCCCCTGACCGGACCATGGAGCAATCCACCCACCTCAAGGAGTCATGTCATGAGCACATTCATCACCCGCGACGGCACGGAGATCTACTACAAGGATTGGGGTACTGGTCAACCGGTGGTCTTCAGTCACGGCTGGCCGTTGAACTCCGACAGTTGGGAGGCGCAGATGATGTTCCTGGCGTCCAATGGCTACCGGGTGATTGCCCACGACCGTCGCGGTCATGGGCGTTCCAGCCAGCCGTGGGACGGCAATGACATGGACACTTACGCCGACGACCTGGCGGAGCTGATCGAACGCCTGGACCTGAAGAATGCCGTGTTGCTCGGCTTCTCCACCGGCGGTGGCGAAGTGGCCCGCTACATCGGCCGTCACGGCGCCGCCCGCGTCGCCAAGCTCGGCCTGATCTCGGCTGTCACGCCGCTGATGCTCAGGACCGCGGCCAACCCCGGTGGCTTGCCTGTCGAAGTCTTCGACGGTTTCCGCCAGGCCTCCCTGGCCGACCGTTCTCAGCTATACAAGGATGTAGCCAGCGCGTTTTTCGGCGCCAACCGTCCGGGCGCCAAGGTCTCCCAAGGCATGATCGACTGGTTCTGGATGCAAGGCATGCTCGCCGGCCACAAGAACACCTACGACTGCATCAAGGCGTTCTCGGAGACCGATCTTTCCGACGACCTGCGCAACATCGACGTGCCGACCCTGGTGGTCCATGGCGATGACGACCAAGTCGTGCCGATCGAAACCGCCGGCATCGCGGCCGCCAAATTGCTCAAGAACTCGCAGCTGCTGGTTTACCCGGGCGCGCCCCACGGCCTGACCGATACCCATAAGGACCGCTTGAACGCGGACCTGTTGGCGTTCATCCAGGGCTGACGCAAGCAAGCTAAGACCTGTGGGAGCGAGCCTGCTCGCGAAGGCGGTGGCTCAGCTTGCATCGATATTTGCCGTGCCGGCCTCTTCGCGAGCAGGCTCGCTCCCACAGTTAAAACAGGAACAACACCCATGAACCGCAATGATCTACGCCGTCTCGACATGAACCTGCTAGTGATCTTCGAGGCGCTGATGTTCGAGAAGAACCTGACCCGCGTTGCCGAAAAACTGTTCATGGGCCAGCCGGCGGTGAGCGCGGCGCTTGGGCGGCTGCGGGATCTGTTCGATGACCCGCTGCTGATCCGTCATGGCCGGGGCATGGAACCGACGCCTCGGGCCCTGGCGATCCTGCAGGAATTGCAGCCGGCCATGGACACGATTTCCGGTGCGGTCAGCCGGGCCAAGGCGTTCGACCCGTCCACCAGTTGCGATGTGTTTCGCATCGGTCTGTCCGACGATGCCGAATTCGGCCTGTTTCCACCCTTGCTGAGCCAACTGCGCGAGGAAGCACCGGGCATCATCGTGGTGGTGCGCCGGGCCAATTTCCTGCTGATGTCGTCGCTGCTGGCCAGCGGTGAGATCAGCGTCGGCGTCAGCTACACCACCGATCTCCCTGCTAACGCCAAGCGCAAGAAACTGCGGGACATTCCTTGCAAGGTCTTGCGTGGCGACAAGCGCCCGGGTCCGTTGACCCTGGACGAATATTGCTCGCGGCCCCATGCGATGGTTTCGTTCTCCGGCGACCTGAGCGGCAACATCGACCTGGACCTGGCCCGCATCGGCCGGGCGCGCAAGGTCGTGCTGGCGGTGCCGCAATTCAGCGGGCTGCGCGCCTTGCTGGCCGGCACCGAGCTGATCGCCACCGTGCCGGACTATGCCGCCTGCGCACTGGTGGAAGGGTGCGCGTTACGCGCCGAAGATCCGCCGTTCGAAATCAATGCCGCCGAGTTGTCGATGGTCTGGAGCGGCGTGCATGACAACGACCCCGCCGAGCGCTGGCTGCGCTCGCGCATTGCGGCCCACATGTCCCAACCGCTGCCGGCCGCCGCTTCGACGGACCCGGCCGGAGCCCACCGATGAATACCACTGACGAAAGCCGCTTGCAGGACGTTGGCCTGCTGTTGCTGCGCCTGAGCGGCGCGCTGTTCCTGTTATGGGTGCATGGCTTGCCGAAATTGCTGAATTACAGCGCCGAGCTGACCCGCATCGAAGACCCGTTCCACCTCGGCGCGGCGACCACGCTGGTCTTGGCGATTTTTGCCGAGGTGCTGTGTCCCTTGCTGATCATGGCCGGCGTGCTGGTGCGGTTGGCGTGCCTGCCCATCCTGTTCCTGCTGGCCGTGGCGCTGCTGGTCGTGCATCCGCAGTGGAGCCTGGAAGAAGGCCAGTTCGGCTGGTTGCTGTTGATCATATTTACCAGCGTGTTCATTGCCGGCCCTGGACGTTTGGCGATGAACGCGCGCTTTGCTGGAGTGCTGCGTCATGCCTGAGTCCCAAACCCTCGGATCCACCGCGAGCCCGGCGGTACCCGGTTTCGATGAAATCGTCACCCTGGTGGTCAAGCACCGGATCAAAGCCGGGCAGAACGATGCCTATGAGGCCTGGTTGCGGCGCATCGTCACCGTGGCCGGCCGGTGGCCGGGCCATTTGGGCGTCGACGTTGTGCGGGGCAAGCAGGACGGACTGTCGTTGTTTACCTGCGTGCTGCGTTTTCGCTCCACCGAGGCCATGCAACGCTGGCTGGATTCCTCCGAGCGTCGTGAATTGGTGGCCGAGGCAGCGCCACTCTTGGCCGACGGCGACAAGATCGAGGTCGGTTCCCATAAGGAATTCTGGTTCGCCCCGCTGGCCGATGCCGCCACGCCGCCACCGCGCTGGAAGCAATCGGTGGTGACGCTGCTGGTCATCCTGCCGCACACCTTGCTGGTGCCGTTGCTCTGGGGCCCGCTGCTGCAGCTCAACGCATTTCTGTCCAACTACGTGGTCGCCACGTTTCTTATCACCGTGACCATCGTGCTCTCGGTGGTGTACGTGTGCATGCCGTTGGCGACCCGGTTGTTCGCGCCCTGGTTGGAATCCTCCAAAACCCACGAACACCTGGAGCCCGGCCATGGCCAATAACGACGACCCAACCGATCCACTGCGCCGCCAGTTGCTTGCCGCCGGATCCTTGCTCAGCGCCGCCGCCGCTTTCTGGCCGCGCCTGTCCCTTGCTTCTTCCCATTTACAAGGAAACCCGATGAACGCCGATCTGATTCTGTTCAATGGCCAATTCCACACCGTCGACCGTGAGAAGCCTCGCGCCAGCGCGGTTGCCATCAGCCAGGGCCGCTTCGTCGCCGTGGGCACCGACGCCGAGGCCATGGCCCTGCGTGGCAGCGGCACCCAGGTCATCGACCTCAAGGGCCGCACCGTCATCCCCGGCCTCAACGATTCGCACCTGCACCTGATCCGTGGTGGCTTGAACTACAACCTGGAGCTGCGCTGGGAAGGTGTGCCCTCGTTGGCCGATGCCTTGCGCATGCTCAAGGACCAGGCTGATCGCACGCCGACCCCGCAATGGGTCCGAGTGGTGGGCGGCTGGAACGAATTCCAGTTCGCCGAAAAACGCATGCCGACCCTGGAAGAACTCAACCAGGCCGCTCCCGATACGCCCGTGTTCGTGTTGCACCTCTACGATCGTGCCTTGCTCAACCGCGCCGCGCTGCGCGTGGCCGGCTACACCCGTGACACGCCGAACCCGCCGGGCGGCGAGATCGTGCGTGACAGCAGGGGGGAACCCACCGGCATGCTGGTGGCGCGCCCCAACGCGATGATCCTTTACTCGACGCTGGCGAAAGGGCCGAAACTGCCGCTGGAGTACCAAGTCAACTCCACGCGCCAGTTCATGCGCGAGCTCAATCGCCTGGGCCTGACCAGCGCCATCGACGCCGGCGGCGGCTACCAGAACTACCCGGACGACTACGAAGTCATCGAGCAGTTGGCCCGCGAGCAACAGTTGACGGTGCGCATCGCCTACAACCTGTTCACCCAGAAGCCCAAGGAAGAACTCACCGACTTCAAGAACTGGACCGGCAGCGTCAAGCTGCACCAGGGCGATGACTTTTTGCGGCACAACGGCGCCGGCGAAATGCTGGTGTTCTCTGCGGCAGACTTCGAAGACTTCCTTGAACCGCGCCCAGACCTGCCGCCGGGCATGGAACAGGACCTGGAGCCAGTGGTGCGTCACCTGGTGGAACAGCGCTGGCCATTCCGCCTGCACGCGACCTACGACGAATCCATCAGCCGCATGCTCGACGTGTTCGAGAAGGTCAACCGCGACATTCCGTTCAACGGCCTGCCGTGGTTCTTCGACCACGCCGAGACCATCACGCCGAAGAACATCGAACGCGTGCGGGCGCTGGGCGGCGGTATCGCAATCCAGGACCGCATGGCTTTCCAGGGTGAATATTTTGTCGATCGCTACGGCGCCAAAGCCGCCGAAGCCACACCGCCGATCAAGCGGATGCTCGCCGAAGGCGTGCCGGTGGGCGCTGGCACCGACGCCACTCGCGTCTCCAGCTACAACCCGTGGACCTCGTTGTACTGGATGGTCAGCGGCCGCACCGTCGGCGGCCTGTCATTGCATGAAGAAGGGTTGCCGCGCCTGACCGCGCTGGAGCTGTTTACCCACGGCAGTGCCTGGTTCTCGTCGGAGCAGGGCAAGAAAGGCCAGATCAAGGTCGGCCAACTGGCGGACCTGGCGGCCCTGAGCGCGGATTTCTTCAGCGTCGAGGAAGAAGCCATCAAGTGGATCGAATCGGTGCTGACGGTGGTGGACGGCAAGGTGGTCTACGGGGCTGGCGATTTCGAGAAACTTGGCCCAGCGAGCGTCCCGGTGTTGCCGGACTGGTCGCCGGTGGTCAAGGTCCCGGGCCACTGGCGCCCGACATCGCCCTTGCAGGCGCAAGTCCACCAGTGCAGCGGTCCTTGCACGGTGCATTCCCATAGCCACGAGCGGGCGCGCCTGTCGAACGTCCCGGTCAGCGACTTCCAGGGTTTCTGGGGCGCGTTTGGCTGTTCGTGCTTTGCCTTCTAAGTAACAACACTTTTCTCCTGTGGGAGCGAGCTTGCTCGCGATGGCGGCGCAACATTCAACATCGCCGCCGCCTGACACTCCGCCATCGCGAGCAAGCTCGCTCCCACAAGGTTTCGTAACATCCATCCCAAAGGAGTCACCCCATGAGCAACGTTCCCGCCTACAACCGTCTGAACAAAGACGACGCGGTCGTCCTGCTGGTCGATCACCAGACCGGTCTGATTTCCCTGGTCCAGGACTTCTCGCCCAACGAGTTCAAGAACAACGTGTTGGCCTTGGCCGACCTGGCGAAGTTCTTTGAACTGCCGACCATCCTGACCACCAGCTTCGAACAAGGCCCCAACGGCCCGATCGTGCCGGAACTCAAGGAAATGTTCCCGGACGCGCCGTACATCCCCCGTCCAGGTCAGATCAATGCCTGGGACAACGAAGACTTCGTCAAGGCGATCAAGGCCACCGGCCGCAAGCAACTGATCATCGCCGGCGTGGTCACGGATGTCTGCGTGGCGTTCCCCACCCTGTCGGCGCTGGCCGAAGGCTTCGACGTGTTTGTCGTCACCGACGCTTCGGGTACCTTCAACGAAACCGTGCAACAAGCCGCCTGGGTACGCATGACTGCTGCTGGCGCGCAGATGATGAACTGGTTCTCGGTGGCCTGTGAGCTGCACCGCGACTGGCGCAACGACATCGAAGGCCTGGGCAACCTGCTGTCCCAGCGCATTCCGAACTACCGCAACCTGATGAACAGCTACTCGGCACTGACGGCCAAGTAAGCTGTCCATGCTTGACGACGCCCGCTTTTGCGGGCGTTTTTGTGCCCGGCATCAGAGCCTTGCAGCTGACCCACCGCCATCGCGAGCAAGCTCGCTCCCACAGGTTTTGTGACGACTCGAACATTGTGGGAGCGAGCTTGCTCGCGATGGCGGCGGCACATTCAACAGCTAGGCAATCAGACTCACCAAGACCACAATGCCCAACTCATCCCCCTGACTGTCCACCCACGGAATGACAATGAACCCCTTCGAAGAGATGCGCATCTTTGCCCAGGTCATGGAGTCGGGCAGTTTCACCGCCGCAGCGGACAAGCTCGGGCTGTCCAAGCAATTCGTCAGCCGCAAGCTCATGGAGCTGGAGCAACGCCTGGGGGTGCGCCTGCTCAATCGCTCGACCCGTCGGCTGGATGTCACGCCGCTCGGCCAGCGCTACTACGAAGCGGCGTTGCGCCTGCTCAGCGAAGTCGAGCAAGTGGAGCAGGGTATCAGCGGCCAGACCAGCGAGCCGCGTGGGACCATTCGGCTCAGCGCGCCGTTGTCATTCGCCGTGGCGCACCTGGGCAGCCTGCTGCCGCTGTTCTTGCAACGCTACCGGGATGTCAGCGTCGAGGTGGACCTGAGCGACCGCTCGGTTGACCTTTTGGGGGAAGGCTATGACCTGGCACTGAGGATCGGCGTGCTGGAGGATTCAACGCTGATCGCCCGGCGCATCGCGAGCATCGAACGGGTGTACTGCGCCAGCCCGGCTTATCTGTCAGACAAAGGCACACCCATACGACCTGAAGACCTGCGCAATCACGACTGTTTGCCTTATGGACACAGCCGTCAGGTGCAGTGGCGTTTCGAGGGGCATGGCAAACCGCTGGTCCTGGAAGTGGTGGGACGGATGCGGGCCAATAACGGCGACCTGCTCAGGGACGCGGCGATTGCCGGGATGGGGATCACGTATCTGCCAACCTTCATCCTCGGCGATGCGCTAAAGGATGGTCGCCTGGTCAAGGTGCTGGAGGGGTTTGAAACCGAGCCGTTGACGCTGTCGGCGGTCTATCCGCAACATCGCCAGGCTTCGCGACCGGTGCAGGCGCTGGTGGAATTCTTGCGCGAGCAGATGATATGAAGGCCGCGACGCTTCAACCCGATCGGTGGTTGAAGCGTTCGCGGCCATGGATCAAGCGGCGAGGTTGGCGCTGCTCAGTTCTTTCTTGTACTGCGCTTTCATGGTTTCCATCTGCTCGCCCAAGGCGTCCAGCTTGGCCTTGCCCAGCACCTTCTTGGCTTGAGGGAACATTTCTTTCTCTTCTTCCTCGATGTGGTGCTCCAGCAGCTCTTTCACCACTTTGACGCGGCCCGCGAATTCAGGCTGGGAAGGGTCGGTGGCTTTCAGGTCGGGCAGCACCAGCGAATCGACGGTGCGGTGCTCTTCCTTGGCTTCGTAATACATCTCGGCTTCTTCCTTGCCGCCTTCCTGCTTGAAGGCCGGGTACAGGATTTCTTCTTCCAGGCGGGTGTGGATGGTGACTTCCATTTCCAGCTTCGCCAGTAGCTCGGTGCGTTTCTTGACCGCGCGATCAGTGGACTCACTCAATTGAGTGAGAATGGCTTTGACGCGTTCATGGTCGGCTTTCAACAGGTCGATGGCGTTCATGTGCTGCTCCTCGGTCATTCACGGATGCGGGCCGGCTTCGAGCGCCGACGCCACGTAACATGACAGGTGCATCCGTCGTGCCAGCCGAGCCGCTTTATTAATTACTTAAAAATCAGTGGTTTATCTTTTTTGCCAGTTTCGCTATCGTGCAGGCTGCAAGAGTCACCATCAAAACGCGTTGCACTTTGCGCTGCCAAGGCCGTCAGCCGTTGTCGATCGATTGCCTGACCCGTTCCGCCAGTGCCAGGCAGGACGTCAGCCCCGGGGATTCGATACCGAACAGGTTGATCAGCCCCGGCACCTTGTGCTCGGTTTCAGCGCTGATAAGAAAGTCCCGGGCCGGTTCCCCCGGGGCGGAGATTTTCGGGCGAATACCGCTGTAGGCGGGTTGCAGGCTCCGGTCGGGCAAGCCCGGCCAGTAGTTTCGAATGGCCTGGTAGAACGCTTCGGCCCGGGCCGGATCCACTCGGTAGTCTTCTGCTTCGACCCATTCGGTGTCAGGACCGAAACGCGCCTGGCCCGCCAGATCGAGCGTCATATGAATGCCCAGGCCAGCGGCTTCTGGCGCCGGATAGACCAAATGGCGGAATGGTGCCCGCCCGGCCAGTTGGAAGTAGTTGCCCTTGCACAGGTAACCATCGGGAATCCACTGCCGGGCCAGACCCTCGATCCGGTGGGCGAGGGCAGGGGCCTGGAGGCCGGCGGCGTTGATCAGGCGGCGGCACGACAACGTCATCTGCGCCGTGCCGCCCAATGTCAGGCTGAAGCCCTCGTCGACAACACGAGCCTCTAGCAAGGGCGTGCGAAACACCACGTTGGCGCCCGCCGCCTCGGCATCCCCCTGCAATGCCAACATCAAGGCGTGGGCGTCGACGATACCGGTAGAGGGCGAGTACAGCGCGCCAACGCAGGACAGCTCCGGCTCCAGCGCCTGTGCCTGCTTTTTATCGAGCAGGCGCAGGTCGTCCACGCCGTTGAGCAGGCCGCGCGCCAGAAGCTTTTCAAGCTCGGCCAGTTGTGCTTGGTCCTTCGCCACGATCAGTTTGCCGAGCCGGCGAGTCTGGACGCCGTGGCTGGCGCAGTAGTCATACAGTCGTCGCCGGCCTTCGACACACAGCTGCGCCTTGAGGCTGCCGGGCGGGTAATACAGCCCAGCATGGATCACTTCCGAATTGCGCGAGCTGATGCCCGCGCCGATGGCATCGCCTGCTTCGATCACCAGCACTTCATGCCCGGCCTGCGCCATCTCCCGCGCCACGGCCAGGCCGACGACGCCTGCGCCGACGACCATGCAATCAATATCCACATTCAACGCTGGATCTCCTTCAAAGGCACAATAGCGCTTGAGCATAGTCCCTTCTGCAGGAGTGCATCTGTGACAGAGAACTTGCTCCCGCTGGGCTGCGCCGGTAGAAGCTGTGTAGGAGCGGTGTAGGAGCCAGCTCCTACAGAATCGAGCGGGAGCAAGCTCCCCGCCACGGTTCTCCCAAATTCAAACTTGCATCCCAAAAAAAATGCCCGCATCTCACGATACGGGCATTTTGTCATCGATGACGCTTCAGCTATCAGCCGGTCAGACCAGCCTGCTGAACCAGGGTCAGCAACGGCTGCGGGTATACACCCAGGAAGAACGCCAATACGGCGATGGCCAGCAGCATGACGCCGCCTGCCTTTTGTTCCCAGTGCAACTCGGCATCGTGGCGACGCAGGTTCGGTTCCATCAGGTACAGCGTGACCATGACGCGCAGGTAGTAGAACACGCCGATGGCACTGCCCAGCACCAGGGAGCCGACCAGCCACCATTGGTGAGCCTCGACGCCGGTGGCAATGATGTAGAACTTGCCGATGAAGCCGGCGGTCAGCGGGATGCCGGCCAGGGACAGCATCATCACGGTCAGCACGGCGGTCAGGTACGGACGGCGCCAGAACAGGCCACGGTATTCGTACAGGGCATCGGCGTCGCGGCCGTTGTACGGCGAGGACATCAGGGTGATCACGCCGAAAGCGCCGAGGCTGGTGATCACGTAGGTGACCAGGTACACGCCAATGGCTTCCACGGCCAGGCCCTTGCTGGCGATCAGAGCGATCAGCAGGTAGCCGAAGTGGGCGATGGACGAGTAACCCAGCAGACGCTTGAGGTTGCTCTGGGTCAGCGCCAGCAGGTTACCGAACAGGATCGACGCGATGGCGATGATGGTCAGCACGTTACTCAACACGCCGCTGCTGGCCACTGGCGAGATCTGGAACAGACGCACCATGACCGCGAACACCGCCACCTTCGATGCGGTGGCGAGGAACGCCGCCACGGGCGCCGGGGCGCCTTCGTAGACGTCCGGGGTCCAGAGGTGGAACGGAACCAGCGACAGCTTGAACGCCAGGCCGATCAGCATCATGCCCAGGCCCAGTTGAGCGATCGGGCTAGGCAGGCCGGTGGCCGCCAGGGCCTGGCCGATACCGACGAAGCTCAGGGTGCCGGCTTCAGCGTAAAGCAGGGCCATGCCGAACAACAGGAACGCGGAACCGGCGGCCGACAACACCATGTACTTGATGCCGGCTTCCAGGGAGCGCTTGTTGAAGAAGGCGTAGGCCACCAGGCCATAGACCGGCACCGACAGCAGTTCCAGGCCGATGAACAGGCTCGCCAGGTGCTGTGCGCTGACCAGGACCAGGCCACCGGCGGCGGCCATCAGGATCAGCAGGTACAGTTCTTCGCGGTTGCCCGGGTAACCCGAACCCCCATCACCCAGATAGGCGTGGGCGAGGGTGACGCAGGCGAGGGTGGCGACCAGGATCAGCGCCATATACAGGCAGGCGAAGCTGTCGATCTGTATCAGTGGCGTGACCGCCAGGGGCGCGACTTTCAGGGCCGGCAGGATCGACAGCAGGGCCAGGTTCAGCCCCGCCACCGACAGCAGGAAGGTTTGTGCGTGATTGCGGCGCCAGGCGATCGCCAGCATCACCACGATGATCGTGGCGCTGGTGATCAACAGCGGCGCAAGCGCGATAAAGTGTTGAATCGTGAATTCCATAGCGCTCTTACCGGGCCGAAGCGAGTTGAGAGAAGGCGGTGCCGAGCCACTGCTGCACGCCATGCATCGTGGCGGCGGAAGTGTCGAGGAATGGCTGCGGATAGACGCCGAGGTAAACCAGCAGCACCGCAAGGCCAAGCACCATGATCAGTTCGCGACCGTCCATGCCGCGCAGCACTTCATCGGACTTGGCCGGACCGAAGTAGGCGCGGTGGATCATGATCAGCGAGTAGACCGAACCGAACACCAGGCCGGACGTGGCAATCGCGGTGATCCATGGCGCGCTGACGAACGAGCCGATCAGGATCAGGAACTCGCCGACGAAGTTGCCGGTGCCTGGCAGGCCCAGGGAAGCGGCTGCGAAGAACAGGCTGATGGCCGGCAGGTAGGCGATGCGCGACCAGATGCCGCCCATTTCACGCATGTCTCGGGTATGCAGGCGCTCGTACAACTGGCCGCTGAGGATAAACAGCGCCGCAGCCGACAGGCCGTGGGCCAGCATCTGGATCACCGCGCCTTGCAGGGCCAACTGGCTGCCGGAGTAGATCCCGATCAGCACGAAGCCCATGTGCGAAACGCTGGAGAACGCGATCAGGCGCTTGATGTCGGTCTGGGCGAAGGCCAGGAACGCACCGTAGAAAATACCGATCAGGCCAAGGGTCATTGCGATCGGCGCAAACTCGGCCGAGGCGTTCGGGAAAAGCGGCAAGGCAAAGCGCAGCAGGCCGTAGGCCGCTGTCTTCAACAAGATACCGGCCAGGTCCACGGAACCGGCGGTCGGCGCCTGGGCGTGGGCGTCGGGCAGCCAGGAGTGGAACGGCACCACCGGCAGCTTCACCGCGAAGGCGATGAAGAAGCCCAGCATCAGCACGTACTCGGTGGTGCGCGACAGCTCTACTTTCAACAGGTCGGCGTAGTTGAAGGTAATCACGCCGGTGTTGTTGAAGTTCACCAGGACCAGGCCAAGGATCGCCACCAACATGATCAGGCCGGAAGCCTGGGTGAAGATGAAGAACTTGGTCGCTGCGTAGATCCGGGTCTTCTTGCCGTCCGAAGAACTGTGACCCCAGAGCGCGATGAGGAAATACATCGGCACCAGCATCATTTCCCAGAAGAAAAAGAACATGAACAGGTCCAGCGCCAGGAACACGCCGACGACACCGCCCAGGATCCACATCAGGTTCAGGTGGAAGAAACCGACGTGACGCTGAATCTCTTTCCAGGAGCAGAGCACCGAGAGAATACCCAGCAAGCCGGTCAGCAGGATCATCAGCAGCGACAGGCCGTCGAGGGCCAGGTGCACGCTGATGCCGAAGCGCTCGATCCAGGCGTGCTTGAATTCAAGTGCCCAGGTCGGATCGGCGCCAGGGGCCGGTGCGAATGAATAGTCGCCGGTCGCCCACAGCCAGAGGCCGAGCGCGAGTTCCAGGGACATGGTCAGCAGCGCAATCCAGCGCGGGAGGGTAGAGCTGGAACGCTCCGCCATCCAGCACAGCAGGCCGCCGATGAAGGGGATCAGGATTAGCCAGGGCAGAATCATGACGGGCTCGTTTCCTTTCGCAAGTTCGCAAGGTTCATATCAGACCGCTACCAGCACGATGGCGCCGATAACCAGCACGGCGCCAGCCGCCATGGAAGCCGCATACCAACGCAGTTGACCGGTCTCGGTACGGCTCAGGGCAGTGTGGCCACCCTTTGCCATGCGCGGGATCAGGCCAATGGTCTGGTCGAGCGGGTCTTTGCGCAGAATGTGGCTGATCGCAAGGTATGGCTTGACGAACAGTTTGTCGTAGATCCAATCGAAGCCCCAGGCGGCGAACCACCAGGCCGAGAGGAAACGCCCGATGCCGCTGTTGGCGATGGCCGTGACGAAGCGACGCTTGCCGAGGAACAGCAGGGCAGCCAGCAGGATACCCGCCAGGGCGATGGCGCCCGAGGCAATCTCAAGGCTGTGCTTGGCTTCGCCGCCGGCATGGCCGACGCTTTGCGGCAGCACATCGGCCAGCGGTGGGGTGATCATGGCGCCGACGAAGGTCGACAGCACGATCAGCACCGACAGCGGCAGCCAGTGGGCAATGCCGTGGCCGGCGTGGGCTTCGGTCTTGGCTTCACCGTGGAATGCGATGAAGATCAGGCGGAAGGTGTACAGCGAGGTCATGAACGCACCCACCAGGCCGGCATAAAGCAGACCCTGGTTACCGCTGGCGAACGCTTCCCAGAGGATCTCGTCCTTGGAGTAGAAGCCGGCGGTGACCAATGGCAGGGCCGCCAGGGCCGCGCCACCGACGATGAAGCTGGCATAGGCCAACGGCAGTTTCTTCCACAGGCCGCCCATCTTGAAGATGTTCTGCTCGTGGTGGCAGGCAACGATCACCGCACCGGAGGCAAGGAACAGCAGGGCCTTGAAGAAGGCGTGGGTCATCAGGTGGAAGATCGCGCCTTCCCAGGCACCGACGCCCAGGGCCAGGAACATGTAGCCGATCTGGCTCATGGTCGAGTAGGCGAGGATGCGCTTGATGTCGGTCTGTACCAGCGCGGCAAAACCGGCCAGCACCAGGGTCACGCCGCCAACCAGGCCGACCAGGTGCAGGATGTCCGGCGCCAGGGCGAACAGGCCGTGGGTACGGGCGATCAGGTAGACACCGGCGGTGACCATGGTCGCCGCGTGGATCAGTGCCGAAACCGGCGTCGGGCCCGCCATCGCGTCCGCCAACCAGGTCTGCAGCGGCAGTTGCGCGGATTTGCCGACAGCGCCGCCCAGCAGCATCAGGGTCGCCAGGACGATCCAGAAGTCGCCGGCCTTGAAGTGCTCGGGCGCCTTGACCAGCAATTCCTGGATATTCAGCGTGCCCAGCTGCTGGAACAGGATGAACAGGCCGATGGCCATGAACACGTCGCCGATGCGGGTCACGATGAAGGCCTTGAGCGCGGCGTTACCGTTGTTGCGGTTGCTGTAGTAGAAACCGATCAACAGGTACGAGCACAGGCCCACGCCTTCCCAGCCGAAGTACAGGAACAACAGGTTATCGCCGAGCACCAGGAACAGCATGCTGGCGATGAACAGGTTGGTGTAGGCGAAGAAGCGCGAGTAACCGGCTTCACCGCGCATGTACCACGAGGCGAACAGGTGGATCAGGAAACCCACGCCGACCACCACGCCGAGCATGGTCACCGACAGGCCGTCCAGGTAAAGGGCGAAGTTCGGCGTGAAGCCTTCCACCGCCATCCACTGCCACAGCACCTGCACGTACGCGCCACCTTCCGGCGGGGCGACGTTGAATTGCCAGATCACATACGCGGTAACGATGGCAGACAGGCCGATGGAGCCCACGCCAACCAGCGCCGAAAGGTTTTCCGACCAGCGTCCACGGGAGAACGACAGCAGCAGGAAACCGATGAGGGGAAATATGAAAGTCAGGAAAAGAAGGTTCATCCGCGCATCTCGCTGGCAGCGTCAATATCGAGAGTGTGGAAGCGGCGATACAGCTGCAACAGGATCGCCAGGCCAATACTGGCCTCGGCGGCTGCCAGGCTGATCACCAGGATGAACATGATCTGTCCATCCGGTTGCGCCCAGCGAGCGCCCGCAACGATGAAGGCCAGGGCGGAGGCATTCATCATCACCTCCAGGCTCATCAGCACGAACAGAATGTTGCGGCGGACCATCAGGCCGACCAGACCGAGACAGAACAGGATGCCGGCAACCGCCAGACCATGCTCGAGAGGGATAGCAGGCATGTGATTACTCCTTCGCCTCATTACGGCCCAAATGGAACGCCGTGACGACTGCGGCAAGCAGCAGCATCGAGGCGAGTTCGACCACCAGCAGATACGGGCCGAACAGGCTGATGCCCACGGCCTTGGCGTCTACGGTGGTGTGGCCGATGGCCTGGCCGCTCTGGTGGGCGAACAGCACATACAGCAGTTCTCCCAGCAGCAGGGCGGCGAGAATCACCGGCCCCGCCCAGATGCCAGGCTTGAGCCAGGCGCGTTCCTGTTGGATCGCCGCCGGGCCGAGGTTGAGCATCATCACCACGAACACGAACAGCACCATGATGGCGCCGGCGTAAGCGATCACTTCCAAGGCACCGGCGAACGGCGCGCCGAGGGCGAAGAAGGTCATGGCCACGGCGATCAGCGAAATGATCAGGTAGAGCAGGGCGTGCACGGGGTTGGTGTTGGTGACCACACGAAGCGTGGACACCACCGCGATACCCGATGCGAAATAGAAAGCGAATTCCATCTTTCTTCCTTAAGGCAGCAAGCTCTTCACGTTGATCGGTTCGGCTTCGTTCTGCGCGGCGCCTTTCGGCTTGCCGGCAATGGCCATACCTGCAACACGATAGAAGTTGTAATCAGGGTTTTTACCGGGACCGGAAATCAGCAGATCTTCTTTCTCGTACACCAGGTCCTGACGCTTGAAGTCAGCCATTTCGAAATCCGGCGTGAGCTGGATCGCGGTGGTCGGGCACGCTTCCTCGCACAAGCCGCAGAAGATGCAGCGCGAGAAGTTGATGCGGAAGAAGTCCGGGTACCAGCGACCGTCTTCGGTCTCGGCTTTCTGCAGCGAGATGCAGCCTACCGGGCACGCCACGGCGCACAGGTTGCAGGCCACGCAGCGCTCTTCGCCGTCAGGATCGCGGGTCAGGACGATGCGCCCGCGATAACGCGGCGCCAGATAGACCTGTTCTTCCGGGTATTGCAGGGTGTCGCGCTTGCGAAAGCCATGGCCGAAGATCATGACCAGGCTTCGCAGTTGGGTACCGGTACCCTTAACGATGTCGCCAATATATTTGAACATGGGTCAAATCCTCACTGAACCGCGGCCGCGGGCGCGTTCATCAAAACGATCGCAGCGGTCACCAGCATGTTGATCAGGGTCAGCGGCAGGCAGAATTTCCAGCTGAAATCCATCACCTGGTCGTAGCGTGGGCGCGGGATCGAGGCGCGCAACAGAACGAACAGCATGATGAAAAACGCGGTCTTCAGGGCGAACCAGACGAAGGACAGTTGCGGCAGGATGCCGAACGGACCGTGCCAGCCACCGAAGAACAGCGTCACCAGCAGTGCCGAGATCAGGATGATGCCGATGTACTCGCCTACGAAGAACATGCCCCATTTCATGCCGGCATATTCAATGTGGTAACCGTCGGCCAGTTCCTGTTCCGCTTCCGGCTGGTCGAAGGGGTGACGGTGAGTCACGGCCACGCCAGCGATGAAGAAGGTACAGAAGCCGAAGAACTGCGGAATGATGAACCACAGGTTCTGGGCCTGGTACTCGACGATGTCGCGCATGTTGAACGAGCCGGCCTGAATCACGATGCCCATCAGCGACAGGCCCATGAACACTTCATAGGACACGGTCTGGGCCGAGGCCCGCAGGCTGCCGAGCAGGGCGAACTTGTTGTTACTCGACCAACCGGCGAACAACACCGCGTACACCGACAGGCCGGCCATGGCGAAGAAGAACAGCAGGCCGATGTTCAGGTCCGCCACGCCCCAGGTCGGGGTGATCGGGATGACCGCGAAGGCGATCAGCAAGGCGCTCATGGCCACGACCGGTGCCAGGGTGAAGATCACCTTGTCGGCGAACGGTGGCGTCCAGTCTTCCTTGAAGAACATCTTCACCATGTCGGCGGCGATCTGGAACATGCCGAACGGGCCGACGCGGTTCGGACCGTAGCGGTCCTGCCACCAGCCCAGCAGGCGACGTTCGACGAAGCTCAGCAACGCGCCGCAGACCACCACGGCCAGCAAGACCACGATGGCCTTGAGGACCGTCAGGATCACGGCGATCACTTCAGGGGTGAACCAGCTCATTGCGCTGCCTCCTGCAGACCGTCGACGGTTTTGCCGAAAATCGCCGGTGGAATACCCGCCAGGCCAGCCGGCAGGGCCACCAGGCCGGCGCCCAGTTCTTCATTGATGCGCAGCGGCAGACGCAAGGTCTGGCCAGCCACGTTCAGGCTCAGCAGGGCACCGTCGTTGACGCCCAGGCGATCGGCTTCGGACTTGGCCAGCGACACGTAGGCGGCCGGGATGCGCTCCTGCACAGGCTCGGCCTTGGAAGAGTTCTCTTCGCTGCCGAACAGGTGATGGAACGGCACGACCTGCCAGGTGCCCGGTGCCGGGTTGAAGGCACGTGGGACGCTGGCGAACCAGCCCAGGCCATCGCCCTGGCTTTCGATCAGGCGAGTGCCCGGATCACCGGCACGCAGGTGGCCGCCGACTTCGTCCTGGAACTTGTTCCAGGCCTGCGGCGAGTTCCAGCCCGGCGACCAGGCGAACGGCACTTGCGAGCGCGGTTCGGCGGAGCCCGAGTAACCTTCCATGGAGAAGGCGAACGCGGTGTCCTTGTCCTGCGGAGTACGCGGTTCGTGGACGCTGATATTGGCGCGCATCGCGGTGCGACCGGAGTAGCGCAGCGGTTCGCGAGCCAGTTTCAGGCCCTTGATGCGGAACGCGGCGGACGGCGCGGCGTCGACCACACCGGCCAGTTGCGCAGTGCTCGAGGCAACGGCGGCCGTGACGTGGTCCAGTTGCGTCCAGTCGATCGGCTGGTTCAGCAGGGTGGCGCGCAGGGCGTGCAGCCAGCGCCAGCCTTCGTGGACCAGAATGCTGGCGTCCAGGTATTGCGGGTCGAAAACCTGGAAAAAGCGCTGGGCGCGGCCTTCCTGGCTGACCAGCGTACCGTCGCCTTCGGCGAAGCTTGCCGCCGGCAGCACCAGGTCGGCGCGGTCGGTGGTGGCGGTTTTCTGATGGTCGGCGACGATCAAGACCTTGGCGGCGCTCAGGGCGGCATCGACCTTGGCATTGTCGGTGCGGGTGAACAGGTCGTTCTCCAGCACGACGATGGCGTCGGCGTTGCCGTCGATCACCGCTTGCAGCGCCGCGTCGACCGATTCGCCACCAAGCATGGCCAGGCCGAGGCTGTTGGCCTCAGGTACAACCAGGCTGATGGAGCCATTTTTTTCGCGTAGCTTCAGTGCCTTGGCGATGTTGGCCGCGGCTTGGATCAGCGCCTTGGAACCCAGGGAGGTGCCGGCGATGATCAGCGGACGCTTGGCGGCCAGCAGGGCGTCGGCGATGCGTTGGGCGAGGGCGGCTGCTTCACTGTCCAGGCCGTCGACGGCCGGGGCGCTGGCATCCAGGGCGTGGGCCACGGCAAAACCGATGCGCGCCAGATCGTCCGGAGCGGCGTGGACGCATTCTTCGGCCACGTCGTCGAGCTTGGTTTCAGCGAGGCTGGCGATGAACAGCGGGTTCAGCGCGTGCTGGCCGATGTTCTTCACGGCGGCGTCGAGCCATGGCTGGACACGCATGGCGTCGGCCATGTCCTCGGCCTTGCCCTTGACCGACTGGCGCAGGGCGAGGGCCATGCGGGCGGCGGTCTGGGTCAGGTCTTCGCCGAGGACGAACACTGCGTCGTGGTCTTCGATGTCGCGCATCGTCGGCACGGGCAGTGGGCTGTCCTTGAGCACTTGCAGCACCAGGCGGATGCGTTCCAGCTCGCCGGCCTCGATGCCACTGTAGAAGTGCTCGGCGCCGACCAGCTCACGCAGGGCGTAGTTGCTTTCCAGGCTGGCGCGAGGCGAACCGATGCCGACGATGTTGCGTCCGCGCAGCAGCTCGGCGGCCTTGTCCAGGGCTTCGTCCAGGCTCAGCTTGGCGCCGTTTGCGAGCAGCGGCTGGCGCGGGCGATCCTTGCGGTTGACGTAGCCATAGCCGAAACGGCCACGGTCGCACAGGAAGTACTGGTTCACCGAACCGTTGTAGCGGTTTTCGATGCGGCGCAGTTCGCCGTAACGCTCGCCCGGGCTGATGTTGCAACCGCTGGAGCAGCCGTGGCAGATGCTTGGCGCGAACTGCATGTCCCACTTGCGGTTGTAGCGCTCGGAGTGGGTCTTGTCGGTGAACACACCGGTCGGGCAGACCTCGGTGAGGTTGCCGGAGAATTCACTTTCCAGGGTGCCGTCTTCAACGCGACCGAAGTAGACGTTGTCGTGG
The DNA here is from genome assembly GCF_052660185.1 of Pseudomonas sp. E102. NCBI lineage: Bacteria > Pseudomonadati > Pseudomonadota > Gammaproteobacteria > Pseudomonadales > Pseudomonadaceae > Pseudomonas > Pseudomonas sp. E102. The sequence continues at coordinate 2,726,668 of NZ_CP084025.1, read as the reverse complement.
GCGCCGAATACGCCCAGGTCGGTGCCGCCGGCGTAGTCCTTGTAGAAACGCACGCAACGGTAGCAGGCGATGCAGCGGTTCATCTCGTGGGAAATGAACGGGCCGAGATCCTGGTTCTGGTGGGTACGCTTGGTGAAGCGATAACGGCGCTCGTTGTGGCCGGTCATCACGGTCATGTCTTGCAGGTGGCAATGGCCGCCTTCCTCACAGACCGGGCAGTCGTGAGGGTGGTTGGTCATCAACCATTCGACGACGCTGGCACGAAACACTTTCGCTTCTTCGTCGTCGATGGAGATCCAGCTGCCGTCGGTGGCGGGGGTCATGCAAGACATGACGATCCGACCACGCTTGTCGTTCTCGTCGGTGTACTGCTTGATCGCGCACTGGCGGCAGGCGCCAACGCTGCCAAGGGCGGGGTGCCAGCAGAAATAAGGAATGTCGAGGCCCAGCGACAGACATGCCTGTAACAGGTTGTCTGCGCCATCGACTTCAAGCTCTTTGCCGTCTACGTGGATAGTGGCCATGGTTCAAAGTTCTTCGTTGGCCCGGTGTCAGCGGGCGTGGCTAATGGAATCTTGTCGTTCGTCCGATTCCAAACAGCCTCGGTAAAGAGGCGTCATCGAACGAAAGGCGAAGGGCACGGACCCTTCGCCTTTTTAAGCGTCGTTACGCGCCGACCATGGTCGGCGAGACCACCTGATTGAGATCGTCCGCGCGGGTTGGCGCGATGCCGGCCTCGAATTCAGGGCGGAAGTATTTGATGGCGCTGCCCAACGGCTCCACGGCACCCGGTGCGTGAGCACAGAAGGTCTTGCCTGGGCCGAGGAAACCCACCAGGCCCAGCAGGGTCTCGATGTCGCCGGGTTGGCCTTGGCCTTTCTCGATGGCCATCAAGAGCTTGACGCTCCAGGGCAGGCCGTCGCGGCAAGGGGTGCAGAAACCGCAGGATTCGCGCGAGAAAAACTGCTCCATGTTGCGCAGAAGCGAAACCATGTTGACGCTGTCGTCCACCGCCATCGCCAGGCCGGTACCCATCCGGGTGCCCACCTTGGCGATGCCACCGGCATACATTTGTGCGTCCAGGTGTTCCGGCAACAGGAAACCGGTGCCGGCGCCGCCGGGCTGCCAGCACTTGAGCTTGTAGCCGTCGCGCATGCCACCGGCGTAGTCTTCGAACAGCTCGCGAGCGGTGACGCCGAACGGCAGTTCCCACAGGCCAGGGTTCTTGACCTTGCCGGAGAAGCCCATGAGCTTGGTGCCCATGTCTTCACTGCCGTCACGGGCCAGGGATTTGTACCAGTCGACGCCGTCGGCGATGATCGCCGGAACGTTGCACAGGGTCTCGACGTTGTTCACGCAGGTCGGCTTGCCCCACACGCCGACGGCGGCGGGGAAGGGCGGCTTGGAGCGTGGGTTGGCGCGGCGGCCTTCCAGGGAGTTGATCAGCGCGGTTTCTTCACCGCAGATGTAACGCCCGGCGCCGGTGTGGACGAACAGCTCGAAATCGAAGCCTGAGCCCAGGATGTTCTTGCCCAGCAGGCCAGCGGCCTTGGCTTCTTCCACGGCACGGTTCAGGTGCTTGGCGGCGGTGGTGTATTCGCCACGCAGGAAGATGTAGCCACGGTAGGTCTTCAGCGCGCGGGCACTGATCAGCATGCCTTCGATCAGCAGATGGGGCAGTTGCTCCATCAGCATGCGGTCTTTCCAGGTGTTGGGTTCCATCTCGTCCGCGTTGCACAGCAGGTAGCGGATGTTGATGGACTCGTCCTTTGGCATCAGGCCCCATTTCACTCCGGTGGGGAAGCCCGCGCCGCCACGGCCCTTGAGGCCGGCGTCCTTCACGGTCTGGACGATGTCATCGGCGGCCATGTCGGCGAATGCCTTGCGCGCGGCGGCATAGCCGTTCTTCGCCTGGTATTCGTCCAGCCATACCGCTTCGCCGTCGTCACGCAGACGCCACGTCAGGGGATGGGTTTCGGCCGAACGCTGGATGCGGTTGGCGGGCCCGAAGGAAGTCAGGGTCATACGTAGCCCTCCAGCAGTTTGGCGACGCCGTCCGGCTTGACGTCACCAAAGGTGTCGTCATCGATCATCAGCGCCGGTGCCTTGTCGCAGTTGCCCAGGCAGCACACGGGCAGCAGGGTGAAGCGGCCGTCGGCGGTGGTCTGGCCCAGGCCGATGCCCAGCTTGCTCTGGAGCTCGCCGACCACCGATTCGTGGCCGCCGATGTAGCAGACCATGCTGTCGCAGACGCGAATGATGTGGCGGCCTACGGGCTGGCGGAAAATCTGGCTGTAGAAGGTAGCGACGCCTTCGACGTCGCTGGCCGGGATGCCGAGGATCTCGCCGATGGCGTAGAGTGCGCCGTCAGGCACCCAGCCACGTTCCTTCTGGACGATCTTCAAGGCTTCGATCGACGCCGCGCGCGGGTCTTCGTAGTGATGCAGCTCGTGCTCGATGGCCGAGCGCTCGGTTTCGCTCAGGGCGAAACGGTCAGTCTTGATAAGCGTGCTGTTCATGCTTAGCGGTCCACGTCGGCCATAACGAAATCGATACTACCCAGGTACGCGATCAAGTCCGCGACCATGCTGCCTTTGATCACCGAAGGGATCTGCTGCAGGTGCGGGTAGCTTGGGGTGCGAATCCGGGTGCGGTAGCTCATGGTGCCGCCGTCGCTCGTCAGGTAATAACTGTTGATGCCCTTGGTCGCTTCGATCATCTGGAAGGATTCGTTGGCCGGCATGACCGGGCCCCACGAAACTTGCAGGAAGTGGGTGATCAGGGTCTCGATGTGTTGCAGCGTGCGTTCTTTCGGTGGCGGCGTGGTCAGCGGGTGGTCCGCCTTGTACGGGCCTTCCGGCATGTTGCGCATGCACTGCTCGATGATCTTGACGCTCTGGCGCATTTCCTCGACGCGAACCATGCAGCGGTCATAGGCGTCACCGTGAGTCGCCAGCGGGACTTCGAACTCGAAGTTCTCGTAGCCGGAATACGGGCGCGCCTTGCGCAGGTCGAAGTCCAGGCCGGTGGCGCGCAGGTTCGGGCCGGTAACGCCCCATTCCAGCGCTTCCTTGGTGTTGTAGGCGGCCACGCCTTCGGTTCGGCCGCGCAGGATGCTGTTCTTCAGGGCGGCCTTGGTGTATTCGTCCAGGCGCTTGGGCATCCACTCGACGAAATCCTTGACCAGCTTTTCCCAGCCGCGCGGCAGGTCGTGGGCCACGCCGCCGATGCGGTACCAGGCCGGGTGCAGGCGGAAACCGGTGACGGCTTCGATCACGGTGTAGGCTTTCTGGCGGTCGGTGAACGTGAAGAACACCGGCGTCATCGCGCCCACGTCCTGGATGTAGGTGCCCAGGAACAGCAGGTGGCTGGTGATACGGAAGAACTCGGCCATCATGATGCGAATCACGTTGACACGGTCCGGCACCGTGATGCCCGCCAGTTTTTCCACCGACAGGACGTACGGCAGGTTGTTCATTACCCCGCCAAGGTAGTCGATGCGATCGGTGTAGGGGATGTAGCTGTGCCAGGACTGGCGCTCACCCATTTTCTCGGCGCCACGGTGGTGGTAGCCGATGTCCGGAACGCAATCGACGATCTCTTCGCCGTCCAGCTGCAGGATGATGCGGAACGCACCGTGGGCCGAAGGGTGGTTCGGGCCCAGGTTGAGGAACATGTAGTCCTCGTTGGCACCGGAACGCTTCATCCCCCAGTCTTCAGGCTTGAAGCGCGCGGACTCTTCTTCGAGTTGCTGCTTGGCCAGGGTCAGGCTGTACGGGTCGAACTCCGTGGCACGGGCCGGGAAGTCCTTGCGCAGCGGGTGACCTTCCCAGGTCGGCGGCATCATGATGCGCGTCAGGTGCGGGTGGCCGGGGAAATCGATGCCGAACATGTCCCAGACTTCACGCTCGTACCAGTTGGCGTTCGGCCAGATGCCGGTCACGGTCGGCACGCTGAGGTCGCTTTCGGACAAGGCGACCTTGATCATTACGTCACTATTACGCTCCACCGACAACAGGTGGTAGAACACGGTGAAATCGGCACCAGGCAAGCCCTGGCGCTTGGTGCGCAGACGCTCGTCCACGCCATGCAGGTCATAGAGCATGACGTACGGCTTGGGCAGGTTGCGCAGGAAGGTCAGGACTTCGATCAGCTTGGCGCGGGCAACCCAAAGCACCGGCATGCCGGTGCGGGTCGACTGGAGCGTGAACGCCTCTGCGCCAAAACGGTTGTTCAGTTCGACGACCACATCCTGGTCGTCTGCCTTGTAAGGCGGGATGTACAGAGCACTGCCTGTAGTCATGGTTATTTATCGCTTTCGGTCAACGTAAAGAATGAAGCCAGGTTCTCGTTTCTTCTACAGAGCAGAGCTGGATCAGACTTCGTCGGGGCTGCGCAGATTCGTGACTGCGATTCGCTGTTCGCGGCGCTGTTCCTTTTGCGACGGCATGTCGGCGCGATAGACGCCTTGATCACCGACGACCCAGGACAGTGGGCGACGCTCCTGGCCGATGGATTCCTGCAGCAGCATCAAGCCTTGCAGGAACGCTTCGGGGCGGGGCGGGCAGCCGGGCACGTAGACATCCACGGGGAGGAATTTGTCGACCCCCTGGACCACGGAGTAAATGTCATACATGCCGCCGGAGTTGGCACAGGCGCCCATGGAAATGACCCACTTGGGTTCCAGCATCTGTTCGTACAGGCGCTGGATGATGGGGGCCATTTTCAGGAACGGCGTACCGGCGATAACCATGAAATCCGCCTGGCGCGGCGATGCCCGGATCACTTCGGCGCCAAAGCGCGCGATGTCGTGGGGCGCCGTGAAGGCGGTGGTCATTTCCACGTAGCAGCACGAAAGGCCGAAGTTGTACGGCCAAAGGGAGTTCTTGCGACCCCAGTTGACCGTGCTGTTCAGCACGTCTTCGAGCTTGCCCATGAAGATGTTCTTGTGGACTTGATCTTCTAACGGATCGGCGACGGTTTCCCGCTTGCCGATCGGATACTGCTCGTTAGGAGCATCGGGGTCGATCCTGGTGAGATTGTATTGCATTGCCAAAGCCTCATTGTTTCAGCTTCGCTTGCCGCTTGCGCCGAGCTTCCGGAGCCCAATCAAGAGCTCCCACCCGGTAAAGGTAGACAAGACCTGCCAACAGAATTGCTATGAAAACGAGAGCTTCGACGAATCCGGTCCAGCCGCTTTCGCGGACGGACACAGACCATGCAAAGAGAAAAAGGGCTTCGATATCGAAGATCACGAAGAGCATCGCGACCAGATAGAATTTGGCTGAGAGCCGCAAGCGGGCGCCACCGGTAGGCAGCATGCCGGACTCGAACGGTTCATTCTTGCTGCGGCCCCAGGCTTTTGACCCGAGCAGGCTCGACACGCCGAGCATGAAGGCACACAGGCCGACGACGCCCAGAAGGAAAATGGCAAAGCCCCAATTGTGGGCCATGAGTCCTGTCGCTTCGGGCATGCTGGAAATCCTTAACAGAGAGCAAAGGTCTCTGAGCTTCAAAAAGAAATAACGCAGTGACGATATGTCGCAGCAATCAATCGCGGTGATTTTATGGCTAAACACCGGGCAAGTAAAATTCCAATGGCGAAATTATTTATTGGGATAAGGACATAGCGCGCCTCCGTGACCCCGCAGCCCCGGCGGGGCGGGGATTGGCTGTTAAATTCTCAATCGAATTTCTTATCGTTTGTAACAATGATGATGATTCTCAAATGATAATTGTTATTGTTTGTGGCAGTGTTTCTATCGGATCTTGATGTTGTAACTGAGAACCTGCCTTGCCTCGTCGCAACTGCTGTTGTCGGCGGCGGCCGTTTTACTCCTTTTCAGACTGCCCGATACTGCGTTCGATCAATTTTTTGTCGGAGCGCATCGACGAAATGTGGTGTGGCGCTCTGGCGGCGACTCCTTATGCAGGGCCGCTCCTGTGGGAGCCAAGCTCGCTCGCGATGTCACAGATGCGGTCCCGAGGCAGACAGCATTGTCGTTCGGCGCAGGTGAGTCAGGCTCCCACAGGTGCGGACTTGCTTCTATAGAGTAGGTCGCTTCAGCGAAACCGCGTGGAGAAACGAGGTGGCTTTCCTTGGCTGGCTCTGTAGTGCCTTATTTGTGCTTGTCCCCCCGGTGACCCCATGTCTCCGGCTGGCTATGGCAACCATAGCTCAGCCACAAAGCCGCAGGACCTTTGAATCGTAAAGACTCGGCGTATGGCAATGGAGTCATCCCGTTTCTGATGCTTCCCGTCATTCGGTTGAGATCAGTGCTTGGCGCCGGGCCATTCAAGGCAAGGTCGGTAGCACTTGCGGTGTCTTCAATATTGGTCCGAGTGCAGATTAGATAAATCAAAAATAAAAGTGCGGTTTTGATGCTGCGATCAGGATCTTTTAGAAACATCCAGTGCGGAATAATACAAGCTGGTGATAATTGTAAGTAATTTCCTACGGAATATTGAATTTTGTATGCCGGAGTGTTCCTGGGCTGTAATTTTGCGGGATATTAGAGTTGATTGTTGGGCGAGGGCTGAGCGAGGCTAATGCCCGAAGGTATAAAGGTATTCTTGTTTGGCTTTCCATTCAAAATGCAAGGAAGTCTCGTATGTCGGAGAAAATAAATAATTACATAAATACAGCCCGCTCTGTTGAGATTGGCAACCCTTCTTGGGCTCTTGCACAGATATCTGGTTTGACTGATTTAAGTATTCGGCATGTTCAGCGGGGCCGGATGGAAGATCAGAATGGTCATTCCTTCATAAATATGTGTTCTTGCTCATATCTCGGCCTTGAGGTCGACGAGCGTCTGGCTCAGCGTGCGGCGGATTATGTGATGAGCTGCGGTACGGTGAATTTACCCACCTCTCGCATCAGAATAAGATTGAAGGAGTTCGACGAGCTGGAAGACCGCTTGTCGGCGCATTTTGACTGCACAGCATTCACGGCGACGTCCTGCAGTGCGGGTATCGTTGCTTCTTTACCCCTGCTCGCAGCCGGTATGTTTACCGAGGGACAGCGGCCGTTTTTGATTTTCGATAAGCATGCCCATTTCGCCTTGAATCAGGTCAAAGCTATTTGTGGTGATGAAACTCAAGTTGTGACGTGCAACCATAATGACGTTGATTTTATCGAGGACATGTGCAAGCGATATCCACTGGTGGCTTACGTTTCTGACGGAGCCTATAGCATGGGAGGGAGTGCGCCAGTTGAAAAGCTTTTGATGTTGCAGGATAAGTATGGTTTATTTCTTTATTTTGATGACTCTCATTCCTTGAGTGCCTACGGCGAGAAGGGCGAAGGCTATGTTCGAACTTTTACGCCGGAACTGAATCCGCGAACAATATTAGTCTATTCCTTGGCAAAAGCTTTTGGAGCCAATGGTGGCGGTATTTTTATGTCCAGTAAAGCTAAGTACCACCAGGTTTTTAGGCGTTTTGGCGGGCCGATGTCCTACTCTCAATATGTTAATCCAGCCACAATGGGCGCGGCAATGGCCTCTCTGGATATCCATGAAACCGGTGAACTGGCCACGCTGCAAGATAGGCTCAACTCCAATATTCGACTTTTTGACAGCGTGTTTGCTACTGATCATGCCGGGTCGCGTCTACCGATTCGGGTTATTCCACTCGAAAGCCCGGATATGGCTATAAGCGTTTCCGAGGGTGTGTTCAAGCGGGGATATTATTCATCCGCCGTGTTTTTCCCTATCGTGGCAAGAAATAAATCTGGCTTGCGCGTAATGATGCGTGCCGATATGTCGTCGAGCGATATTTTGGGCTTTTGCTCCGCAGTCAAAGCCGAGATTGAAATGGCCAGCCTGCTCCCGAAATCTGCAAATATATAGAGGCCGTAATGTCTAATCTCGTACCAAGAAGCTTGTTGTACTGCTCCGCTTTGCATCCTGAACAGTATGTTAAAAGTGCCTTGGCTGATGTCATGGTCATAGATTTAGAGGATGGCGTTCCGGTATTGCAAAAAGCCCAAGCCAGGACATTTGTGGCACAGTTTTATAATTCCAGTGTTATACAGCGCACGGCCCTGCGCATTAACCCGCTGCGTGATAATCAGGGATTGCTAGATTTGCTTTTAGTGCAGTCACTTAATCATCGCCCGGAATTCATCATTATGGCTATGACCGAAGCGGCTGCTGAAATAGACGTTGTTCGGGCCAATTTGAGCCGTAGCGAAGAAAGTCCAAAAATATTGGTTACGGTCGAGACGCCGGGATGTTTGCGTAATATTCATGACATTGCTTCCAGCGCTGACGGACTGATTTTTGGTTCGGCGGACTATGCGGCCAGCCTAGGTGTCACGATTGGAGGGTGGAACAATATGCTGCATGCGCGCGCGAGTATCGTGTCCGCTGGTAGCGCGGGGGGCATACCTGTGTTTGACACAGCTTATTTCCAACTCGATAACGAGGCAGGCCTCCTGCAAGAATGTAGCGATGTTCGTAATATGGGTTTTAGTGGCAAGACAGCCGTACATCCAAAGCAAATTCCTCTTATCAATGAGATGTTTACACCGTCCAATGCTGAGTATGAACACGCACTGGCAGTTGTGCAGGCAGCGGAGAATAGCGGCGAAAAGATTACTAAATTGAAGAATCTTATGGTCGGGCCCCCGTTTGTAAAACAAGCAATAAAAGTGATACAGCGGGCTCACGAGTTGGGGCGATAAGGAATAGTTTATGGAACCGATGGTTTTGGCTCACGACCGGATTGGTGAGAACCGATACCGCGAATCGCATGGGTTGTATTTCGAACAATTTGTGATAGGTGATATTTTCGAGCATCGGCCCGGTCGTACCGTGACAGAGCTCGATAATATATGGCAGTCATTAATCAATATGAATAACCATCCTGCTCATATTGATCTTGCTTATGCGCAACAAACTGAATTCCAGAAACTTCTATTTAACAGTTCGGTTACGTTGTCAATTGTCAGCGGTATGACGGTGGCGACCATGAGCGCCCGAGCGATCGCGAATCTGGGTTGGGATGAAATTCGTTTGCCTTGTCCGGTTTATGTAGGCGACACCCTGTACGCGGAGAGTGAGGTCGTTTCCAAGCGTGAGTCCCGGTCGCGACCCGGACAGGGGATTGTCACTATCAAGGTTATCGGTCGTAAGCAATGCGGAACACCAGTGATTACCTACTTACGCACATTTTTAGTTCCGAACAAAGACGCTGCGCAAGATTATCCTATCGGGTAGGTAGTCTTTTTAGAATTTGATCAAAACAAACAGGAATGTGTCATGACCAAGCTTGCTGTTATTACTGGTGGAAACTCAGGAATCGGTGAAGCCTGCGCATGGCGTTTTGCAAGAGAAGGATACGAGGTCATCGTTTGTGGGCGACGCCGGGCGCAGAACATAGCGTTGTGTGAACGCATTCTAGACGCGGGAGGTCGAGCTTACGGCTATGAGGTTGATTTGCGCGATCCTCAGGCCCTCGGAGATTTTTTTCGAAGGGTGGCAACTGATCACTCATCGGTGAATTGCCTTGTGAACAGTATTGGCATCGAGGGCTCTTCATTCACGCGGACTGAAGACTATTCCGACGCTGTTTTCGAGGATGTCATGGCAACCAATGTCAGGGCTCCATGGCTGTGCATGAAAGCTGTATTACCCCAAATGCGAGCCTTGGGTGCCGGCAGTATCGTCAATGTGGCTTCGCTAGCAGGTCTTCGGGCGAGTGTTACGGGTGGTTTGGTTTACTCCGCAAGCAAACATGCTTTGGTGGGGATGAGCAGGGCTGCGGCAAGGGAGTATGCGCCTTATGGCATTCGCATTAACGCAGTGTGCCCGGCGTTTGTCCGCACCCCCTTATCACAGGACATCCTGGGCGGACGTCTGGATGACGTTGGTAGCTCTCACCCATTGAATCGTATCTGCGAGGCGGAGGAGGTCGCCAGCGCGGTCTATTGGTTGAGTTCACAGGAAGCGTCGTTCATCACCGGCATCGCCATGCCTGTGGATGGAGGCACTCAGGCATGAAGGTCAGCTGCTACAGAAAGCCGGTTCAAACATTGCGGAACGAGGAATTAGCATGCTGCTGCTAAACCGCGAAGATATTGGACAGTGTGTCAATTTTCCAAGGCTTGTCCAAGCACTCGAAGACGCTCATAAGGCGTTCGCATTGGCCTCGCCAGTGGCTCCACAGCGTCTGATCATCGCTCATGAACGGCAAAACGCTTTTTCACTGTTTATGCCAGCGTTTCTTCCAGCGAGCCAGACGCTGGGAGTCAAGATTTCATCGTTTCATCCCGGTAATGCGGCGCGCGGTTTGTCGGCCGTCAACGGGGCGGTGCTGTTGATGGATATTGAAACCGGGCAGCTACTTGCTTTGCTTGACAGCACGGCTCTCACTGCCACCCGTACCAGCGCCATGAGTGCATTGGCGACGGACAAACTGTGTCCGCGCGTGCAGCTCAACTTGGCGGTTATCGGCGCGGGGGCACAAGCTGCAGCTCATATAGAGGCAATAGCGACGATTCGTGAGTTAGGGGAGATCAAAATATTTTCGCGTCGGTTCTACCAGAGTGAATTGCTGGCTGAACGTCTTTCCACTGAGCTGTCGTTGTCGATTACTGCGGTCCGAAATATAGATGAGGCGCTCAAGAACGCAGATATCGTATGCACGACGACGTCCCATGATGGCTCGCAGCCTTTGATTAGTGCGCACCAACTGAAGCCATCCGCCCACGTGAATGCTATTGGCGGCAGTTCCAAGCTGGCATGTGAAATCGATCCTGAGGTGTTGGCTATTGCCCAAGTATATGTCGATCATCTAGGGGCTGCTCGATGTGAGTCGGGAGAAGTAGCGCAGGCTTTGGCGCGGTCCCTGATTGGGGAGAAAGATATCCAGCAGATGAGTGAATTGGTTACGGATAATCCTCCATCTATACCGCTAAAGCGTGGATTAAGTTATTTCCGCAGCGTTGGGCATGCCAGTCAAGATATGGTGGTCGCTGCTTTAATTTATAAATATGCAATGGATAATCAGGTCGGCTTTAGCTGCGACTATATGTGTAACTAGCGCCTCGGGTAATGGATGCTCTGAAAAGATTTATAACCGACAGGGAAAGATAGGTGTATATGAACATTCTGATGATTGATTCAATACGAGCGGATTATGTTGAGGCTGGTGAGTATTCCAGGGAGTCAGAGCTAAGGCCATATTTGCTAGAGGTTACATCCAATCCATCCGATGACCAATTAGCTTGGGCGGATGGAATTGTTGCCTTTCACTCGGTTGTCATCGATAAACCCTTAATTGCCAAAATGCATCGCTGTCGCGCGTTGGTGAAAGCAACCATCGGTGTAAATGACGTCGATATCGAGGCCTTGAGCGCAAAGGGTATCTTGCTTTCCAATATTGGTTCGGTGGGCGTCGAGGAAGTCGCTGAGCATGCGATGGCTCTTATCCTTTCAGCCCAGCGAAAGCTTTACGATTACGCCGCAGATATTAGGCGAGGTGGTTGGAACTGGAGGTCGCATTCCGGTGAGGTCAAAGCTTGCAGTGATACTGTCTTGGGCCTAATCGGTTACGGGGCGACCGGACGGGCGTTGGCCCATAGGGCGGCTGCCATGGGCTATCAAGTTTGCTATTACGATCCTTGCGTTGAACGATGCGTTGAGGGCATTGCGCAAGGTGAGTCATTGGAGTCATTGCTTTCCAAGGCAGACGTCATATCGTTGCATCTGCCTCTTACCCCCGACACCCGACACCTGCTCAACGATAGGTTTTTTTCACGTATCAAGCGTGGCGCAACACTGGTCAATACGGCGCGTGGTGCAATCGTAGATACTGACGCGTTGCTCAGGGCGTTGAACTCTGGGCATGTTTCAACGGCCATGCTAGACGTCCTTGAGGAGGAACCAGCCCCTCCACAAGCGCTTATCGATCATGAGCGCGTAGTGCTGACCCCTCATGCGGCGTTTTACAGCAAACAGTCCCTAGTAGAGTTAAAGACCAATGCTTTATCAGCATTACTGGGGCTGTTGCGGGGCGAAAGAGTCGACACCGTAATCAATCCAGGTTGCGCACAGGTGGAGGAGAAGGGGTATGCCTGAGTTAAAACTAGCAGATACTGAGTCCTTGAAGTCTGGTTTGCCAGCCTGGTTCGACTTGGCTATAGGGAACAGCATTCTTCAATACGGCCAACGCTTGGCAGCGCGGCAGTTATTGGTCAATACCCTTGGCAACATTGCGATACGTAGCAACTGCCCGTATTGGCGACGAGAGGTGGTCTATACCAAGCATCGAGGAGTGTCGCTGGAAGAGTGTGATCTTGAGCATCTGGCGGTCTTGGACCTACAGTCCAACAAGCTATTGCATGGTCGTTTTCGGCCCAGTATAGGACACCAGATGCACCGGGAGATCATGCGTTGCCGCTCCGACGTCAATGCCACTGTGCATCTTCATCCTAACGACGTCATTTCCTTTTTTGCTGTCATGCGATGGCAAGAAATGGAATACGTTTCGAATGACACCGCGCTTGTAATGGGTAAGCCGCCTTGCATCCTTGGTGAAGGTGTCAACATTGAGCTGGATGTGAGCGCCATCAGGCAATGTGCTCATGACACCAATTGTATTGTAATGCCAGGACACGGCATCACCAGCTTTGGGCGCGACTTATCTGAGGCTTTTCATCGTGCAGTGGCGTTTACTGCGGAAATCACTCGGCTAATTACTAGCCAATGTTTGTCGGCAGCGACAGGTAAATCAGTGTTGTATACCAGCGAAGAACAGGTACGGCAAATGTATGAGCTAGGTGAGCAGGTGATTTACGGGAGTCCGCTAAAATGAAAATTAATCAAGATATACGGCGGTCCGCGTCGTGGGAGGCGCCTGAACGCGATCTATCGTCAATTTTGCTGGATTTAAACGAAAATCAGTTTCTAGACGGTTTTCTAACAGAGTTTCTTGCTGCCGAACTAAAGGTGCAGGATCTGTTTACTTATCCAAACTATCAATCGCTGTTGGCCGAGCTGGCAGATTACTGCAAAACTTCGACTGACAATTTGCTTCTGACCAATGGAGCGGATCAGGCGATCGATTTGGTAGTACGCTTACTGTTCTCTCAGGGGGACCGGGTGGTCATCCCTTCTCCGGTGTTTTCCTTCTACTACCAAATGCTCTCCGTGGCTGGCGTCGAACCGGTGATTGTGGGATTTGAGAGGCAGGCACAAAGTTTTACGCTTTCGACCAGAGTTGTTCTCGATGCTCTGCACAACTGCCAAGGACTGATCCTATGTAACCCCAATAATCCTTTAGGGTTGCGAATTGACACTGAGCAACTGAGGATTTTGATTGAGGCTTGTGTGGAGTTGGACAAACCACTGATTGTTGATGAGTGCTACTTTGAGTATTTACAACATACCTGTCTCGACCTATGCGGAGCCGTTAGGCATTTGTTTATAATTCGTTCGTTTTCCAAGTATTTCGGTCTGGCGGGGCTGCGCCTGGGTTATGTCGTCACACATTCGGAGTCAATTAACGAGTTGTTGAAAGTGCGAGGGCCGTGGGATGTAAATCACGTTGCTGTGAAAGCAGCCCTTTTCTGTCTGAATAACCGTAAAGCATTGGAGCGAGCCCACTGCGAACTAGCCCGTGTGAAGCGCGAGATCATCGAATTTTCGCGGGCTTATGGAATTATTGTTTTCGATAGCGAAACAAATTTTTTGCTGCTGGAAGATCAGCGTGACGGTCGTCTCGCGAAGGCTTTCGCCAAGGCAAATATTCGCATATGCGATTGCTCAAAATATCCTCACAGTTTCGGATTGCTTGAAAACATTTTGCGCGTGGTCGTTCCGGCGCCTTCTGATCTCCAGGCATTTAAAATGGCGATAATGCAGGGAGTCGGTGATCAGGAACGCAGGATTGATGGAAAGGAAACCCTTCGGTAGTGAGATCTTTGGTAATAATGACCAATTTGAACAGCAACATGCGCAATGTGGTGGTGCTTCGATTGCTGTTCGTCATGGCGAATGCTTTGGGCCCTTTTGCGGCGTTATTTTTGCAGCGCCATTACCATTTCGATAGTTCCGAGGTCGCAGTGGTAATAACGCTGGTCGGTATTTTTTCTTGTCGGAAACTTGTTTGGAGGCGTATTGGTCAAGCATTATTCGTTCAGAATATTGTTGGCAAGTTCATCTTTTTGTTCGTTTGTATGCTTGCTGGGCGCGATGTTGCTTGGGGCGCCGGTTGCATCCGTTGCAACGGTTTTGCTGTTCATGTTTTTTGCAGGGCTGGTTACCCCCGTGTTCAGTCTGTTGACCTCTTTGGCGGCTAACGATAGCAACCGCATCGTTTTTTTTGGGTATCTGCATCTTGCCAGCAATCTGGGGGGAGCCCTGCTATTTGTCATTGGCGGATACTTGCTGGGGCTGGGCAGCGTTTACCTCATTGTTTTTGCTACGCTTGTGAGTCTGTTATGTCTTGCCTCAAGTGTCTCTCTTCGGCTTCCGACAAATCACCATAGCGCTGATGCAACAGTGGAATCCTCGAAGGGTTTGATAGTTAACCTGCCGAGGATTGTGGTGCTGGCAGGGGCCATGTTTTTTGCGCTGGCGGTACTGGATGCGCAGCGTGAGTACCACTTGCCTTTATGGCTTACGGAGCTAACGGCAGGTGAGGCAGCGAGCCTGTTCGGTGCGGTAGGTATCGTCAACGCCTTGCTGGTGATATTGCTGACGCAGCCATTAATCGCATTAACATCGCGTTTAGGGCCACTCACAAATTTCGCGCTTGCTGCGATTTTTTACAGTATTGGCTTTGGCGCCTATGCCATCTTCGAACATACGGTCCTGATTCTTTTGTTTGTATTTTTTTGGACACTGGGCGAAATTCTGAGTGTGACCTATATCACTGCCCTCATTTCACAGAAGGTTTCTTTGACTTCCCAAGCAGCGCTTTTTTCGTTTGTGCCGGTTGTGCTGGCTGGCGCGCGAATAGTATCTGTCGGGCTTGGGGCCTCGCTGATTGCGGGTGTTGGTTTTAAATTGAGTTGGGCGTTTTATGGCGGACTGGGTATCGTATTAGGAGCAATCTTTTTTTGGATTGGCGCTCGTTCAAAGAAATTATCGCGACGTAGCGGGGCAGAAGCTAAAGGTACAGTCTGAAATACGCTTCCAAATCCTTAGAAGAAAACGGGCCATTTCGAACGTTGAGATTGAAAGTTGAGGACTATCTATGCGATCAGAATACGATGCGGCCTGGGTTGAACGCGCTGCGCAAGCCTATTGGCGTAATAGCGATACATTTAAGACCGTCGAAGACGATCATCGACCGAAGTTTTATGCCTGCTCCATGTTGCCTTATCCATCGGGAAAGCTGCACATGGGACATGTACGCAACTATACGATCAACGACATGTTGGCGCGTCATTTGCGGATGAAAGGTTTCAATGTGTTGATGCCGATGGGTTGGGATGCCTTTGGATTGCCGGCGGAAAATGCGGCGATGAAGTCCGGCGTTTCACCCGCGCAGTGGACACAACTGAATATTGCCGACATGAAGTCGCAAATGCAGCCGCTGGGATTTGCCTTCGATTGGTCGCGGGAGGTATCCACTTGTGATCCGCAGTATTACAAGTGGAGCCAGTGGTTTTTCCTCCAGTTGCTGGAAAAGGGTGTTGTCTATAAAAAAACCCAAACCGTGAATTGGGACCCGGTCGATCGAACGGTTCTGGCCAACGAACAGGTGATCGACGGTCGGGGATGGCGTTCGGGGGCAGTCGTTGAAGAGCGCGAGATCCCTGGGTATTACCTACGCATTACTCAATATGCCGAGGAGTTGCTCGGCGCGATCGAAACGCTGGATGGCTGGCCGGACAGGGTGCGCGTCATGCAGCGCAACTGGATCGGCAGAACCGCGGGTGTGCGCCTGGCATTTTTCCACCAGATAAAAGACGTTGCCGGGCGACTGATCGAAGGAGGTGAGTTGTGGGTGTTCACGACGCGAGTCGACACGCTGATGGGGGTGACGTTCTGCGCCATCTCCCCCGAGCATGTCCTAGCTAAGCGAGCCCTGGAACTCAACCCCGATCTTGAACCATTGGTGACGGCGTGTCGGAACAAGGATTTTGACGAGGCGCTTGGCAAAATGGGTGTCCCTTGCGGCTTCAAGGTTGAGCATCCGTTGAGCGGGGAGCCTATCGAGTTATGGATAACCAACTATGTACTCGATAAATATGGTGAGGGTGCGCTGATGGGGGTGCCCGCCCACGATGAGCGTGATTTCGAATTCGCTCGGCAATATGATTTGCCCGTTCGCCAAGTCATTGCCCATGAAGGGGATGTTTACGATCCTCGTAACTGGTCCGATAGCTACGCTGGTTGTGAGGGCCGCCTGGTGAACTCAGGCATATACGATGGGCTATCCGTCGCTCAGGCGGCCCAGGCCATAACCACTGCACTGGTGGAATGTGGGAAAGGTGATCGACGGACTACTTGGCGCCTGCGCGATTGGGGAATCTCTCGACAGCGGTATTGGGGGACCCCCATTCCGATCATCCACTGCAAGCTATGTGGTGACGTTCCGGTGCCTTATTCGGACTTGCCGGTCGTACTTCCTGATGAATGCATCCCGGACGGCAGTGGGAACCCGCTACTTACCCATGACGGGTTTCGCCACGTAGCCTGTCCGTCTTGCTTGGCTCCTGCACTGCGTGAAACCGACACCATGGATACCTTCGTCGATTCAAGTTGGTATTTCATGCGCTATTGCGATCCAGACAATCACGCGTCCATGGTCGGGCCTGGCAGTCGCTATTGGATGCCGATCGATCAGTACATCGGCGGCATCGAACATGCTGTGCTGCACCTGCTCTATGCCCGGTTCTGGACCCGGGCGATGCGTGACGAAGGCTTGGTCGACTTCAGTGAGCCGTTCAAGAGTCTCTTCACCCAAGGAATGCTGCTCCGCGAAAGTTACTCCCGGAAAAAGGCCGACGGCAGCCGCCAATGGTTCTACCCCGCGCAAGTCGCTGTCGAATATGACCACAAGGGCCGCCCGATCAAGGCGATATCGCTGGGGGATGGTTTGCCAGTCGATATAGGCGGTGCGGAGAAAATGTCCAAATCCAAGAACAATGTTGTCGAGCCAAAGGAGATTATCGTCAAGTTCGGGGCCGACACTGCTCGATTGTTCACGATTTTTGCTGGTCCGCCTGACCAGGACACGGTATGGAGTGACAGCGGCGTGGAGGGCGCCTATCGCTTTTTGAGCCGGCTCTGGCGCTTCGCCCACGATTGCGGAACTCGGTTTGACGCGAGCGATCAGCTTGGGGAGTCTGCCGAGTCGAAACGTGTGCGGCATGAGGTTCATCGTCTGTTGCAGCAGATCAACAGGGACTTCGAGCGGCTGCAATACAACACCGTTGTCTCGGGCGCGATGAAAATCCTCAAGGTGCTCGAGGGTGCCAAGACCGCAAATCCGACAATTGTTCGTGAGGGTATGGCTATCCTATTGCAGGTTTTGTATCCGGTAACACCGCACGTTTCTCACGTTTTGTGGGAAGAGTTGGGTTATGCGGGCGTTATCCATGACAGTTCATGGCCAATGCCGGACGGGGACGCGCTGACGCAGGACGAAGTAAAGATGATCGTGCAAGTCAACGGAAAAGTGCGCGGCGAGATCATGATCGAATCCGATGCCGACCATGAGGCGATACGGCTACGGGTATCGTCCGATGCGCTATTACACAAGCGTCTGGAGGGGGCTGTCAGGATGGTTGTGGTGCCAAACCGCCTGGTGAATTTTATAGTCTGAGGTCCTGCAAGCTGTCAGTGCAGGAAATGGCGGATATCGGAATTGCGGGTGCCGCAATCTCCCAAACAATAGAAAAAAAGCCCCGAACCAGTCGGGGCTTCAAATCGTCGGCTTTGCGGTTAGTTTTTATTCGGTCCGCAAGTGCCGTTTGCTCGATGGATCAGTGGAACTGTTCTTCTTCGGTCGAGCCGGTCAGCGCGGTCACGGACGAGGTGCCGCCCTGGATCACGGTGGTCATGTCGTCGAAGTAGCCGGTGCCGACTTCCTGCTGGTGGGCCACAAAGGTGTAGCCTTTGGCGGCGTCAGCGAATTCCTGCTCTTGCAGCTTCACGTAGGCGGTCATGTCGTTGCGGGCGTAGTCGTGCGCCAGGTTGAACATGCTGTGCCACATGTTGTGAATGCCGGCCAGGGTGATGAACTGGTGCTTGTAGCCCATGGCGGACAGTTCGCGCTGGAACTTGGCGATGGTCGCGTCGTCCAGGTTCTTCTTCCAGTTGAAGGAAGGCGAGCAGTTGTACGACAGCAGTTGGTCCGGGTATTCCTTCTTGATCGCTTCGGCGAAGCGACGGGCTTCTTCCAGGTCCGGCTTGGCGGTTTCGCACCAGATCAGGTCGGCGTACGGGGCGTAGGCCAGGCCGCGGGCGATGGCCTGGTCGAGGCCAGCGCGTACTTTGTAAAAGCCTTCCTGGGTACGGGTGCCGGTGACGAACGGCTGGTCGTACGGGTCGCAGTCCGAGGTCAGCAGGTCAGCGGCGTTCGCGTCGGTACGGGCCAGGATGATGGTCGGTACGCCTGCAACGTCGGCCGCCAGGCGAGCGGCGGTCAGCTTCTGTACGGCTTCCTGGGTAGGAACCAGTACCTTGCCGCCCATGTGGCCGCATTTCTTCACCGAGGCCAATTGGTCTTCGAAGTGAACGCCGGCGGCACCTGCCTCGATCATGCTCTTCATCAGTTCGTAGGCGTTCAGTACGCCGCCGAAACCGGCTTCGGCATCAGCCACGATAGGTGCGAAGTAGTCGATGTAGCCTTCGTCGCCCGGGTTCTTGCCGGCTTTCCACTGGATCTGGTCGGCGCGACGGAACGAGTTGTTGATGCGCTTGACCACGGTTGGAACCGAGTCCACTGGGTACAGCGACTGGTCAGGGTACATGGATTCGGCGGAGTTGTTGTCCGCGGCCACTTGCCAGCCCGACAGGTAGATCGCCTGGATACCGGCCTTGACTTGCTGCACAGCCTGGCCGCCAGTCAGGGCGCCCATGCAGTTGACGAAGTCTTTCTCGGGGCGGAAGGAAGGCTTGGCGCCCTGAGTGACCAGGTTCCACAGCTTCTCGGCGCCCATTTTCGCAAAGGTGTGTTCAGGTTGAACCGAACCACGCAGACGGACGACGTCAGCAGCGGAATAATTGCGCTTCACGCCTTTCCAGCGCGGGTTTTCAGCCCAGTCTTTTTCAAGGGCTGCAATTTGCTGTTCGCGTGTCAGTGCCATGGAGATAAACCTCGTCGCATAGGTCTGGAGTGGAAAATTCCTGCTCCTGCCGACCAGGGGTTGGCGTACAAGTCGGTTCAGGCGGGGAGGCGACGGGATGAACGATGGGCTCGAGGGGAAAGTGAGCAGGTAGAGGCGAACTGCGGGCGCATTCGGGCGTCGTGGGCCTTTATACGAACTCAGAGTGATGCCGGGTTACCTAGTTACGCTTCCGTCCCTCGGGACAACTTCGTTCCAGTCGCAACCTCGTCAAACACACCTTGTGGGCGGTACAGACACGAATCGGCTCGCAGGGTAGTTGCAAGCATCGACCCGAAGGCCCTTGCCAGGGCCCCTGATTAGCGGGAGCGAGGCCATCATGCCCTCGGTTTTTTGGCTCGTCAAACGTTTTGTAGTGCTTTTTTTCAAGCACTACATCTTTGGTCTAATACGACTCATCAGTCAGTTTTTGGTGCTTCAGTTCAGGGTGTCGACCTTCACCCGCAGAATCATGTCATCCCGGCCTTGGGTCGAGTAGCTGCGGGTCAGGCCTTGTTTGTCGGCTTGAGTCTGGCGGTTCACCCCAGCGAGGGTGATCCATTCGCCGAGGCGCCCGCTGACGGTTGTGTCGGTGCTTTGCACGTTCACTACATCTGGACGTTCCTGGCTCATGCGGTCACGGTTGGTGCTGATACTCAGGTGAACGGTCTCGCCAGTGACACTGGCGGTGACATAAAAACCTTGGGTGACGTTGCGGTATTCGGTCTGGCTTTGCATGCGACCGTAGCCGTCGGTCTGGTTGCTGGTGAATGGCACGCTCTGACCGACCTGGATGAGCGCCGGCTGGCCTTCGCTGGCCTGGATCTGCTGCACGCCGCCCTCACGGCTGGCGGTGCTGCGGTTGATGATGCGCGTCTGGCTGGGCGCGGCGCCGTTGATCGAGTAGCCCTGGTCACCTTGCAGGTTGTTCTCGTTGGTGTCGACAGTGATCAGCAAGCGCTTGGGAGCGGTGTCCAGTTGCGCCAGGAATTGGCGGAGTTCTTCGATCTTGCCCGGTTCGGCATTCACGATCAGTTGGTTGCCGTAGGCGCTTACCTGGCCATCCTTGCCGAGGAAATTCTGTGCCACCGGCAGTAGATCCGCGCTGGTGCGGTAGTTCAGCGGTACGATTTCGGTTGCGGCCATGACTGACAGGCTGCAGCCGAGCAGCAGGGTGGTCAGCAAGGTGCGTAGGGACATGTCCATTTCTCCGCGAGACAAAGGCTAGATATTGCCAGTTTGTCGGCCCCGGGTGGGGCAAGTTGAATGGTAGACGGCAAAACGCCCCGGCATCGGTGGATGGCGGGGCGTTTTGTGATGCTGATAATGTACTTGTGGCGAGGGGATTTATCCCCGCTGGGCTGCGAAGCAACCCCAATCAAGCTAATTTCGTCAACCTGACACACCGCAGTGACTGATTTGAGGGTTGCTGCGCAACCCAGCGGGGATAAATCCCCTCGCCACAGGGTATTGTGTTGCTGCTTCCAGCGGTTTCAGGCCGAGCGCCGCACCATGTCCACATGGGGAATGCCGGCCTCGAGGAATTCCTCGCTGACCACTGCAAACCCCAGTCGCTCGTAGAACGGCGTGGCATGGACCTGGGCGCTGAGCATCTGCTGTTGCAATCCGCGTCTCTCGGCCTCGGCGATCACTGCATGCATCAACGCATCGCCGACCTTCAGGCCGCGCCAGTCCTTGAGGACCGAGACGCGACCGATATGGCCGTCAGTCAGCAGCCGCGCGGTACCGATGGGGAAGTCGCCTTCGAAGGCCAGGAAATGCACGGCGTCCTGGTCATCCGAATCCCACTCCAACTCTGGGGGTACGGATTGCTCGGCAATGAACACCGTTTCACGAATGCGCCGGATCTCGGCGTTATCCTTTTGCCAGTCTGCGACACGAACGTGAATTTTATTCATCGGCGAACCCCAGGCTGCCTTGTTTGACCAATTCGTGGATAAGGCCGCGGCCTTCTTCATCGTCCAGCCATGGGCCGAGGTTTTCGATGTGCAGCGCGTCGGCGGCGCAGATCATCTTCAGCAGGTCCCGCAGCTTGCCCGGCAGATAACGGCTCTGGCCGCTGGCGAACAGTAGCAGGTCGTCGTCGACTTCCGACCAGGCCAGGCGCGCGCTCGGGTTGCGGATGATCACGGCACCCTGTTCCAGGCCAGCCAGCAGATCGTCTTCTTCCAGCTCCGGGCCTACCACCAGTTCCGGGTAGCGTGGCTCGGTCATGAACTGGCCGAACCAGGTCAGCAGCAAGCGCTCATCGCTCATGTGCTCGGCCAGAAGGCCCTTGAGGCGGTCCAGGGCGTCGTGCTGGATCTGGTGCGGGTCCGCGACGGGGCGTGCGTCGGCGTCGGTGTAACGCTCTTCGTCCGGCAGGAACTGGCTGAGGAAGTCGGTGAAGTGGGTGAGCACTTCGGCTGCGCTCGGCGCTCGGAAGCCGACCGAGTAGGTCATGCAGTCATCCACGGCGACACCGCAGTGGGCCAGGCGCGGTGGCAAGTAGAGCATGTCGCCGGGTTCCAGGGTCCACTCGTCGGTGGCCTCGAAATCGGCGAGGATGCGCAGGTCCGCATGGGGCAGCAGCGGGCTTTCGGAGTCGCACATCTGGCCGATCTTCCAGTTGCGCTTGCCATGGCCTTGCAACAGGAAAACGTCGTAGTTGTCGAAGTGCGGACCGACACCGCCACCCGGGGCGGCGAAGCTGATCATCACGTCGTCGATGCGCCAGCTCGGCAGGAAGCGGAAATGCTCCAGCAGCTCGCTGACTTCGGGGACGAACTGGTCGACCGCCTGCACCAGCAGCGTCCACTCGCGCTCCGGCAGCTTGCTGAATTCATCTTCGGCGAACGGGCCGCGACGCAACTCCCAGGGACGCTCGCCGTGCTCGATCACCAGGCGCGATTCAACCTCTTCTTCCAGCGCAAGGCCGGCCAGTTCGTCGGCATCGATCGGGCTTTCGAAGTCAGGAATCGCCTGGCGGATCAGCAGGGGTTTCTTCTGCCAGTAATCGCGCAGGAACTCCCGTGCCGTGATGCCGCCCAGGAGTTGCAGTGGAATGTCAGGATTCATGTGTAACCTATTGAAAAAATATACTTTTCAGACGCGAATAAAAACGCCCGGCGCGGCCGGGCGTCTCAAAGGTAAAGCGATGTGTCAGATGCGCTTGGCTTGTGCCGCCGCGTTGCCGATGTAGCTGGCCGGGGTCAGCTTCTTCAGCTCGGCCTTGGCTTCGGCAGGCATGTCCAGGCCATCGATGAAAGTCTGCAGCGCTTCAGGGCTGATGCCCTTGCCACGGGTCAGCTCTTTGAGCTTCTCGTACGGGTTTTCGATGTTGTAGCGACGCATCACGGTCTGGATCGGCTCGGCCAGGACTTCCCAGCAGGCATCCAGGTCGGCGGCGATCTTATGCTCGTTCAGTTCCAGCTTGCCGATGCCCTTGAGGCTGGCCTCGTAGGCGATGACGCTATGGGCAAACCCCACGCCCAGGTTGCGCAGCACGGTAGAGTCGGTCAGGTCGCGCTGCCAGCGGGAAATCGGCAGCTTGCTCGCCAAGTGCTGGAACAGCGCGTTGGCGATGCCCAGGTTGCCTTCGGAGTTTTCGAAATCGATCGGGTTGACCTTGTGCGGCATGGTCGAGGAACCGATCTCGCCGGCGATGGTGCGCTGCTTGAAGTAACCCAGGGAGATGTAGCCCCAGATATCGCGGTCGAAGTCGATCAGGATGGTGTTGAAGCGTGCGATCGCATCGAACAGCTCGGCGATGTAGTCGTGCGGTTCGATCTGGGTGGTGTACGGGTTGAAGCTCAGACCCAGTTCGTCTTCGATGAAGGCGCGGGCGTTGGCTTCCCAGTCGATGTCCGGGTAGGCCGACAGGTGGGCGTTGTAGTTGCCCACGGCGCCGTTGATCTTGCCCAGCAGGGGCACGGCGGCCACCTGGGTGATCTGGCGCTCCAGGCGGTAGACGACGTTTGCCAACTCCTTGCCCAGGGTGGTCGGCGAAGCCGGTTGACCGTGGGTGCGCGACAGCATCGGCACGTCGGCGAAGCGGATCGCCAGCTCGCGAATGGCCTGGGCGATCTGGCGCATCAGAGGCAGCAGCACATCGTCACGGCCTTCGCGCAGCATCAGGGCGTGGGACAGGTTGTTGATGTCCTCGCTGGTGCAGGCGAAGTGGATGAACTCACTGACGTTGGCCAGTTCCGGCAGCTTGGCCGCCTGCTCCTTGAGCAGGTACTCGATGGCCTTGACGTCGTGGTTGGTGGTGCGCTCGATCTCTTTGACGCGCTCAGCGTGCTCCAGGGCGAAATTGTCGGCCAGAGCGTTCAGCACTGCGTTGGCTTCGGCGGAAAAGGCCGGAACTTCACCAATGCCAGGGTGGGCGGCCAGGCGCTGGAGCCAGCGCACTTCAACCAGGACACGGGCACGGATCAGGCCGTACTCGCTGAAAATAGGGCGCAGGGCCTGGGTTTTGCCGGCGTAGCGGCCGTCTACAGGGGAAACCGCAGTGAGCGAAGAGAGCTGCATGGGGTGTTCTCGGACAGTCGGGCAACGAAATGGGGCGCGTATCATACATGAAAATCAGCGCCGGTCCGTCGCCAACTGACCGGCGTGTTACGCGTAAAGAGGTACAAAAGCAGGTCGAGGCGACTTATTCGTTGCGCATCAACGGGTAAAGCTCTTTCAATAATTTGCGTCGGCTGATCACCAGTTGCCAACGATGGCCGCCCAGCTGCCGCCACAGCCGTGCCGAGCGGATCCCGGCGAGCAGCAGGGCGCGGATCTTCGAGGCGTTGCTCGGTTGCTGCAGGTTGCGCATGTCGCCATGCACCTGGATGCGCTGGCGCAGCGTGCTCAAGGTGTCCTGGTACAGCGCGCCGCATGCGGCGATCACGTTTTCGTGGGACGGGCCGAAATGCTCGACCTGGGATTGGATCTGCGGCAAACGATTGCCGATGGTTTCCAGCAGGTCGTCACGCTTGGCCAACTGGCGCTCCAGGCCCAGCATCGACAGGGCGTAGCGCAGCGGTTCGCGTTGCAGGGCGCTGGGGTCGCGCTCCAGGGCGCCGATCAAGGCGCGGTAGCCTTCGCGCAGGTTCAAGTCGTCGCCACCGTAGACCTCCAGGGTGTCCTTGGGGTCGCGTACCAGCAGGCTGCCGAGCATGCAGCCCAGGCCGGCCTCGGTGGCCTGGCCGGTCTTGGCGATCCGGTCCACCAGCACGGCGGCCAGGAAGACGCCGCCCAGCGCCGTCAGTTGTTCCTGGATTGGCGTCATGCCTTGCTGCTCCATGGCTCGGCGACTTCGATCACGCCGCCGCCCAGGCAGATTTCGCCGTCGTAGAACACCACCGACTGGCCGGGCGTGACCGCGCGCTGCGGGTCATCGAAGGTGGCGCGGTAGCCTGTCTCGGTTTTTTCCAAGGTGCAGGCCTGGTCGCTCTGGCGATAGCGAACCTTGGCCGTCAGGCGGCGCGGTTCGCTGAGGTCGATCGGGTTGACCCAATAGATGTCCGAGGCGAGCAGGGCGCCGGAGAACAGCCACGGGTGGTCGTTACCCTGGCCAACGATCAGCTCGTTGTGCTCCAGGTCCTTGACCAGCACGTACCACGGCTCTTCGCCGGCGTCCTTCAACCCGCCGATGCCCAGGCCTTGGCGCTGGCCGATGGTGTGGTACATCAGGCCATGGTGGCGGCCGATGACCTCGCCTTCGGTCGTCTTGATCTCGCCCGGCTGCGCCGGCAGGTATTGCTTGAGGAAGTCGCTGAAACGGCGCTCGCCAATGAAGCAGATCCCGGTGGAGTCCTTTTTCTTGGCGGTGGCGAGTTGGTGCTTCTCGGCGATCGCGCGTACTTCGGGCTTTTCCAGCTCGCCAACCGGGAACAAGGTCTTGGCGATCTGCTCGCCGCCAACGGCATGCAGGAAGTAGCTCTGGTCCTTGTTCGGATCCAGGCCCTTGAGCAGTTCGGTACGGCCGTCGATGTCGCGGCGGCGCACGTAGTGGCCAGTAGCGATCAGGTCGGCGCCGAGCATCATGGCGTAGTCGAGGAACGCCTTGAACTTGATTTCGCGGTTGCAGAGGATGTCCGGGTTCGGTGTGCGACCGGCCTTGTATTCGGCCAGGAAATGCTCGAACACGTTGTCCCAGTACTCGGCGGCGAAATTCGCGGTGTGCAGCTTGATGCCTATCTTGTCGCACACGGCCTGGGCGTCCGCCAGGTCGTCCATGGCGGTGCAGTATTCGGTTCCGTCGTCTTCTTCCCAGTTCTTCATGAACAGGCCTTCCACCTCATAACCCTGCTCGATCAGCAGAAGGGCGGAAACGGAAGAGTCCACGCCACCGGACATGCCGACGATGACGCGTTGCTTTGGGGTGTTCGAAGAGGCTGGATCACGCATAGGAATTCAATGAGTGTCTTGAAAAAGGACGCGATTCTATCAGGCCCGGGCGCGCAAGGCTAAAGAGAAGGGCGGATAAGCTCCAGGCTATGGCGATGGCCGGCCAGGTAATCGTCGATGCAACGGATGATGAGCTCGCTGCGCCAGCGGTCGCGCTGCTCGAGCAGTTCGTCGCGGGTCAGCCATTTGGCGCCTAGGATGCCATCGTCCAGTTGATACTCGGGGTGGAGTTTCAGGGCCTTGGCGGCGAAGCAGACCCGCTGGTAGGTCACGCCGTTGCTGGGGGCGGTGTACAGATAGATGCCTGTTACGCTGGTGGGCTCTACGTCCCAGCCGGTTTCTTCCAGGGTTTCGCGCACGGCGGCCTCGATCAGTGTTTCGTTCGGATCCAGGTGGCCGGCGGGCTGGTTGAGCACGGCGCGCCCGCCCTTGGATTCCTCGACCATCAAGAAGCGGCCGTTGTCTTCAACAATGGTGGCGACGGTGATGTGGGGGTTCCAGTCCATGGGGAGTCCTCGATTTCAGGTTGGAATGCCGGCCTCTGTGGGAGCGAGCTTGCTCGCGATAGCGGTGGGTCAGTCAATATCAATGTCGAATGCTACATCGCAATCGCGAGCAAGCTCGCTCCCACAGGGGAATATATTGTCAAGGGGAAATAGGGTATGCCAGAAACACAAACCCCGGCACAAGGCCGGGGTTTGTGGTGCTTGCTTACAACCTTACACCAGCGCAGCAATCGCCGCGTTGAAGGTGGCGCTTGGGCGCATGGCCTTGCTGGTCAGCTCGGGGTTGGCGAAGTAGTAGCCGCCGATGTCCACGGGCTTGCCTTGCACGGCATTGAGTTCGGCAACGATTTTTTCTTCGTTGTCGGTCAAGGTCTTCGCCAGGGTGGTGAATTGCGCCTTGAGGGCTGCGTCGTCATCCTGAGCGGCCAGTGCCTGGGCCCAGAACAGGGTCAGGTAGAAGTGGCTGCCGCGGTTGTCGATGCCGCCGACCTTGCGCGAAGGCGACTTGTTGCGGTCCAGGAACTCACCAGTCGCCTGGTCGAGGGTCTTGGCCAGCACCAGCGCCTTGGGGTTGTTGTAGGTCGCGCCCAGGTGTTCCAGGGATGCGGCCAGGGCGAGGAACTCGCCCAGGGAATCCCAGCGCAGGAAGTTTTCTTCCAGCAGTTGCTGCACGTGCTTGGGTGCCGAGCCGCCGGCGCCGGTTTCGAACAGGCCACCGCCGTTCATCAGCGGCACGATCGACAGCATCTTGGCGCTGGTGCCCAGTTCCATGATCGGGAACAGGTCAGTCAGGTAGTCGCGCAGTACGTTGCCGGTCACCGAAATGGTGTCCTTGCCTTCGCGGGTGCGAGCCAGGGTGAACTTCATCGCGTCGACAGGCGACATGATGCGGATGTCCAGACCGCTGGTGTCGTGGTCCTTCAGGTACGCCTGGACCTTCTCGATCATCACGCCGTCGTGGGCGCGCATCGGGTCGAGCCAGAAGATCGCCGGGGTGGCGCTGGCGCGGGCACGGTTGACGGCCAGCTTGACCCAATCCTGGATCGGCGCGTCCTTGGTCTGGCACATGCGGAAGATATCGCCAGCCTCGACGGTCTGCTCCAGCAGGGTTTGACCGTTGTTGTCCGAAACACGAACCACACCGTCAGCCTTGATCTGGAAGGTCTTGTCGTGGGAGCCATACTCTTCGGCTTTCTTGGCCATCAGGCCGACGTTCGGCACGCTGCCCATGGTGGTTGGGTCGAAGGCGCCGTGTTGCTTGCAATCTTCGATCACCGCTTGGTAGATGGTGGCGTAGCAGCGATCCGGGATCACAGCCTTGGTGTCGTGCAGTTGGCCGTCGGTGCCCCACATCTTGCCGGAGTCACGGATCATGGCCGGCATCGAGGCGTCGATGATGACGTCGCTCGGTACGTGCAGGTTGGTGATGCCCTTGTCGGAGTTGACCATCGCCAGCGCCGGACGAACGGCGTAGACCGCCTGGATGTCGGCTTCGATCTGGGCCTGCTGCTCGGCAGGCAGGGCCTTGATGCGCGCGTACAGGTCGCCGATGCCGTTGTTCAGGTTGAAGCCGATCTGCTCCAGCACCTCGGCGTGCTTGGCCAGCGCGTCTTTATAGTACTCGGCGACGATCTGACCGAACATGATCGGGTCGGAGACCTTCATCATGGTCGCCTTCAGATGGACCGACAGCAGGACGCCTTTTTGCTTGGCGTCTTCGATTTCAGCGGCGATGAAGTTGCGCAGGGCGTTTTTGCTCATCACGGCGCAATCGAGGATCTCACCGGCTTGTACGGTGGTTTTTTCCTTGAGGACGGTGGCAGTGCCGTCCTTGGCGATCAGCTCGATCTTCACGGTGCCCGCGGCGTCGATCAGGGCGGCTTTTTCGCTGCCGTAGAAATCGCCGGCGCTCATGTGAGCCACGTGGGATTTGGAGTCGGCAGCCCAGGCGCCCATTTTATGCGGGTGCTTGCGAGCATAATTCTTGACCGACAGCGGCGCGCGGCGGTCGGAGTTGCCTTCGCGCAGGACCGGGTTCACGGCGCTGCCCTTGACCTTGTCGTAACGGGCGCGAGCATCTTTCTCGGCGTCGGTGGTCACGGTTTCCGGGTAGTCCGGCAGTGCGTAGCCCTGGGCCTGCAATTCCTTGATCGCGGCCTGCAGTTGCGGCACCGAGGCGCTGATGTTCGGCAGCTTGATGATGTTGGCTTCAGGCGTGACGGCCAGGTCGCCCAATTCGGCGAGGTGGTCGGCTACGGCTTTGTCACCCAGTTGCTCGGGGAAGCTGGCCAGGATGCGTCCTGCGAGGGAGATATCGCGGGTCTCCACGGCGATATCGGCCGAAGCGGTGAAGGCTTCGACGATCGGCAGCAGCGAATAGGTGGCGAGGGCAGGCGCTTCGTCGGTGAAGGTATAGATGATCTTCGAGCGGGTGGGCATATTCGGATTAACTCTCTTCTTTGCTAAAGCATGCGCAGAAACTCGAGGGGCGCCGGGTAAGCGCGTTCGTTCAAAGTCATCCGTGAGCCGAATGTCGAGGTTTCTTCGCGGTGATGTTGGGTGCATCAGTCGAGCGTCAAGCGGTCGGGCCGCGGTAACGGTCCGGCTTTAAAGTGGCGGAAAGTCTCGTGATAGAGCCGTCAGCCGTCGTGACCCTGTGGTCAGCGGCGGCATTATACATAGGTAGCTGGCGATCTGCCGACGGTTCATAGACTTCCGTACACGTCCATTGGTCTAAACGTCGCAGGCCGGGGGGTTGGACTATGCTCGAATTTGGCGCTTTTCCCTTGGTTTTCAGGCTTGTACGCGGCGAACTTGATTAAATTGCCGGGGATGGGCCGAACGTAGGGTTTGCGTGCCGATACAACTGGGGTACGCTCGAACGCAGCCAGATGTTCAATCCAAGCAATGGAGTTCAGCATGGGGTATCAAAAGATTCAGGTTCCGGCCGTCGGTGACAAAATCACCGTCAATGCAGACCATTCTCTTAATGTTCCCGACAATCCGATCATCCCTTTCATTGAAGGCGACGGCATTGGCGTTGATATCAGTCCGGTCATGATCAAGGTGGTGGACGCTGCGGTCGAAAAGGCCTACGGCGGCAAGCGCAAGATTTCCTGGATGGAAGTTTATGCGGGCGAAAAAGCGACCCAGGTCTACGACCAGGACACCTGGCTACCCCAGGAAACCCTGGACGCGGTCAAGGATTACGTGGTTTCCATCAAGGGCCCGCTGACCACGCCGGTCGGTGGCGGTATCCGCTCGCTGAACGTTGCATTGCGCCAGCAGCTCGACCTGTATGTCTGCCTTCGCCCGGTGCGCTGGTTTGAAGGCGTCCCGAGTCCGGTCAAGAAACCGGGCGATGTGGACATGACCATCTTCCGCGAGAACTCCGAGGACATCTACGCCGGTATCGAGTGGAAGGCCGGTTCGGCCGAAGCAACCAAGGTGATCAAGTTCCTCAAAGAGGAAATGGGCGTCACCAAGATCCGTTTCGACGAAGATTGCGGCATCGGCGTCAAGCCGGTCTCCAAGCAGGGCACCAAGCGCCTGGCACGCAAGGCCTTGCAATATGTCGTCGATAATGACCGCGATTCGCTGACTATCGTGCACAAAGGCAACATCATGAAGTTCACCGAAGGTGCCTTCAAGGAATGGGCCTACGAGGTGGCGGCCGAAGAGTTCGGCGCGACCCTGCTCGACGGCGGCCCGTGGATGCAGTTCAAGAATCCGAAGACCGGGAAGAATGTTGTGGTCAAGGACGCCATCGCCGACGCCATGCTCCAGCAGATCCTGCTGCGCCCGGCCGAATACGACGTGATCGCGACCCTGAACCTCAACGGCGACTACCTCTCCGATGCCCTGGCGGCTGAAGTAGGCGGTATCGGTATCGCGCCGGGCGCCAACCTGTCCGACACCGTGGCAATGTTCGAGGCCACCCACGGCACCGCGCCTAAATATGCGGGCAAGGACCAGGTCAACCCGGGGTCGTTGGTCCTCTCGGCGGAAATGATGCTGCGCCACATGGGGTGGACCGAGGCGGCCGACCTGATCATCAAGGGCACCAACGGCGCAATTTCGGCCAAGACCGTGACCTATGACTTCGAACGCCTGATGGACGGTGCCAAGCTGGTGTCGTCTTCCGGTTTCGGCGATGCGCTGATTTCCCATATGTAAGCGAAGCCTGAACACAAAAATGCCCGGTTCGAGTGATCGAAACCGGGCATTTTTTATGGGTTGGGGCCGGGCTCTAGTGGTCTTCGGTTACCCGCGGCTTGAGGCGGACCTTGATCGGTGCTGGCTTTACGCTGGCCTCGGTGCTGTTGGGGTCGACGTCCACGGCAACCGGGCAAATCTCAACGGCATGTGTACCC
The DNA here is from genome assembly GCF_052660185.1 of Pseudomonas sp. E102. NCBI lineage: Bacteria > Pseudomonadati > Pseudomonadota > Gammaproteobacteria > Pseudomonadales > Pseudomonadaceae > Pseudomonas > Pseudomonas sp. E102. The sequence continues at coordinate 2,696,099 of NZ_CP084025.1, read as the reverse complement.
TTTGGCCCTTGTATCATGCAGAACGTCACCGGCTGACCTGCCTTCAGGGTTTTATAACCTTCCATCTGGATCACAGAGTAGTGAGCGAAGAGGTCTTCGTCCTTCCCGTCTTGGATAATAAAACCATAGCCCTTGGCGTTGTTGAACCACTTGACCTTTCCCTTGACTCGCATACTGGTGGTACCTGACATACCATTTTCCCTCTGCAACACACCCCTGCAACGGAGTATCATCCTGATCATCCGCTGTCGATCAAATAAGAAATCGGATTGACTTTGCGGACCTTTTTAACCCACGGTGGGCTCTATTGGTTGTAACACCGATTCACCGTTAGTCAAGGTGATCGGGCGGTAGCGGTTGAAATCGCTCGCAAGCGGCCCCATCACTGTATTTGCCAACTAAACGAACCTTTCTTTCCATGCATGCAATCAGCCAGATTCGACTAACATTCAATCAGGATCGCCCGGATCAACATGATGACGATTCAGCGGGCATTGCTGTTCAGGAATCAAAGCCCGCTTTACAGGCTCCACCGATGTACAAGGTGGTTTTGTTCAACGATGACTACACACCGATGGATTTCGTCGTCGAAGTGCTCGAGGTGTTTTTTAACCTGAATCGCGAGCTGGCGACCAAGGTCATGCTGGCCGTTCATACAGAGGGACGGGCAGTATGTGGTGTGTTTACCCGCGACATTGCGGAGACCAAGGCCATGCAGGTCAACCAGTACGCCCGGGAAAGCCAGCATCCGCTACTCTGTGAAATCGAGAAGGACGGTTAACGCCGACCACTTGGGTATGAGGTGAAGCCATGTTAAACCGCGAGCTCGAAGTCACCCTCAATCTTGCCTTCAAGGAGGCTCGTTCGAAGCGTCATGAATTCATGACCGTCGAGCACCTGCTGTTGGCCCTATTGGATAACGAGGCTGCCGCCACCGTTTTGCGTGCCTGCGGCGCAAACCTCGACAAACTCAAGCATGACCTGCAGGAGTTCATCGACTCCACCACGCCACTGATCCCCGTCCACGACGAGGATCGCGAAACCCAGCCAACCCTGGGATTCCAGCGTGTGCTGCAGCGTGCTGTCTTTCATGTGCAGAGCTCGGGCAAGCGCGAAGTCACCGGCGCCAACGTGCTGGTTGCCATTTTCAGCGAGCAGGAAAGCCAAGCGGTGTTCCTGCTCAAGCAACAGAGCGTTGCGCGTATCGATGTCGTCAACTACATCGCCCATGGCATCTCGAAAGTGCCGGGGCATGGCGATCATTCCGAAGGTGAGCAGGACATGCAGGATGACGAGGGCGGCGAGTCTTCTTCATCAGGCAATCCGCTGGACGCGTATGCCAGCAATCTGAACGAACTGGCTCGCCAGGGCCGTATCGACCCGCTGGTCGGGCGCGAGGCGGAAGTCGAGCGCGTTGCGCAGATCCTGGCCCGGCGCCGCAAGAACAACCCATTGCTTGTAGGCGAAGCGGGCGTGGGCAAGACCGCGATCGCCGAAGGCCTGGCCAAGCGCATCGTCGATAACCAGGTGCCAGACCTGCTGGCCAACAGCGTGGTGTATTCCCTCGACCTGGGTGCCTTGCTGGCCGGTACCAAATACCGGGGCGATTTCGAGAAGCGCTTCAAGGCGTTGCTCGGCGAACTGAAAAAACGTCCGCAGGCGATCCTGTTCATCGACGAAATCCACACCATCATTGGTGCCGGTGCTGCGTCGGGGGGCGTGATGGATGCCTCCAACCTGCTCAAGCCGCTGCTGTCCTCGGGCGATATCCGTTGCATCGGCTCGACCACGTTCCAGGAATTCCGTGGGATTTTCGAGAAGGACCGTGCATTGGCCCGGCGTTTCCAGAAGGTCGACGTGTCGGAACCTTCGGTGGAAGACACCATCGGTATCCTGCGTGGCCTGAAAGGGCGTTTCGAGTTGCACCACAGCATCGAATACAGTGACGAGGCATTGCGCGCTGCCGCCGAACTGGCGTCGCGCTACATCAACGATCGGCACATGCCGGACAAGGCCATCGATGTCATCGACGAGGCGGGCGCCTACCAGCGGCTGCAACCGGTGGAGAATCGAGTCAAGCGCATCGACGTGCCGCAAGTCGAGGACATCGTCGCGAAAATCGCGCGGATTCCGCCAAAACACGTCACCAGCTCCGACAAGGAATTGCTGCGTAACCTGGAGCGTGACCTGAAGCTCACGGTGTTCGGCCAGGATGCGGCCATCGACTCGCTGTCGACCGCGATCAAACTGTCCCGCGCGGGGCTCAAGTCGCCGGACAAGCCGGTCGGTTCATTCCTGTTCGCCGGGCCTACCGGTGTCGGCAAGACCGAGGCGGCGCGGCAGTTGGCCAAGGCGCTGGGGATCGAGTTGGTGCGCTTCGACATGTCCGAGTACATGGAGCGTCATACCGTATCGCGTCTGATCGGTGCGCCTCCAGGCTATGTCGGTTTCGACCAGGGTGGTCTCTTGACCGAGGCAATCACCAAGCAGCCTCACTGCGTGCTGTTGCTCGATGAGATCGAGAAGGCGCATCCGGAAGTCTTCAACCTGCTGCTGCAGGTCATGGACCACGGTACGCTGACCGATAACAACGGGCGCAAGGCGGATTTCCGCAACGTGATCATCATCATGACCACGAACGCCGGTGCCGAAACCGCCGCGCGCGCTTCGATCGGTTTCACCCATCAGGACCACTCGTCCGATGCGATGGAAGTGATCAAGAAGAGCTTCACGCCTGAATTCCGCAACCGCCTGGACACCATTATCCAGTTTGGTCGCCTCAGTCATGAGGTCATCAAAAGCGTGGTGGACAAGTTCCTTACCGAACTCCAGGCGCAGCTCGAAGACAAGCGTGTGCTGTTGGAGGTCACCGATGCGGCGCGCAGCTGGCTGGCGGAAGGTGGTTACGATGTGACGATGGGCGCAAGGCCGATGGCTCGCTTGATTCAGGACAAGATCAAGCGTCCGCTGGCCGAGGAGATCCTGTTTGGCGAACTGGCCGAGCATGGCGGTGTGGTTCACATCGACATCAAGGACGGCGAGCTGACCTTCGACTTCGAAACCACGGCCGAGATGGCTTGATCGTTAGCTGCAGCAAAATAAAAAGGCGCCGAAAGGCGCCTTTTTGCTGTCCAGCCCAAATCCTTGTGGGAGCTAGCTTGCTCGCGATGGCAGAGAATCGGTCAACATCAATACCGACTGTGACGACGCTATCGCGAGCAGGCTCGCTCCCACAGGATCTGTGTAATGTGGATGGTTGGAGCAAATCCCAGGCAAACAAAAACGCCCGACATGAGTCGGGCGTTTTGTATTGACTTGTTAGCGAGCGCGGTAAGTAATGCGCCCTTTGCTCAAGTCATAGGGCGTCAGCTCGACGCGCACTTTGTCACCGGTAAGAATACGAATGTAGTTCTTGCGCATCTTGCCGGAGATATGCGCGGTTACGACGTGCCCATTTTCCAACTCCACACGAAACATGGTGTTGGGCAGGGTGTCGACGACAGTGCCTTCCATTTCGAAGCTGTCTTCTTTCGACATGCAGTAAAGCCCTCGGTATCCAGTGAATGGCCCGGTGCAACTGCGCCAGGCAAAAGCGGCGTGCATTGTGCCCGAAAAAGGGGGGGCAAGCCAAGGGGTTCTTAGGAGTAACTCAATGAATGCGGCGCATGGATAAGGCGCAAACTACGAGCGGCCCCTAGTTCAGGACAACCCACCGCTGGTTGATCAACAATTCAATGGGCCGATATTGGGTCTTGTAGTTCATTTTTTTGCAGTTCTTGATCCAGTAGCCCAGGTACACCGCTTCCAGGCCCAGGCGCCGGCATTCGTTGATCTGCCAAAGGATCGCGAACCGTCCCAGGCTGCGCTTTTCCTCGTTGGGCTCATAAAAGGTGTAGACCGCCGACAGGCCGTTGGGCAGCAGGTCGGTGACGGCGATGGCCACCAGCCGCCCGTCGAGGCGGAACTCATAGAAGCGCGAGAACGGCAGGTCGCGCACCAGGAAGGTCGAGAATTGGTCCCGGCTGGGCGGGTACATGTCGCCATCGGCGTGGCGCTGTTCGATGTAGCGCTGGTACAGGTCGAAATATTCTTCGCTGAACTGCGGTTTGGCCGGGCGCACCTGCAAATCGGCGTTGCGCTTGAAAATACGCTTCTGCTGCCGGTTCGGGGTAAAGCGGGCCACGGGAATGCGCGCCGGCACGCACGCATTGCAATGCTGGCAATGGGGCCGGTAGAGGTGATCGCCGCTGCGACGAAACCCCATCTCCGACAGGTCTGCATAGACATGCACATCCATGGGCTGGCTGGGATCGAGGAACAGGGTCGTAGCCTGCTCCTCTGGCAGGTAGCTGCAAGAGTGAGGTTGAGTGGCATAAAACTTCAAGCGCGCCAACTCGGTCATGATCAACCCTCGGGATAAACTTCAATTCAAGTGTAAGCCAGGAGCGCGAATATCGCTCAGCAAACCCAGGTGGCATGGTTGGGTTGGTCCAGATGGGCCTTCAAGTAAGCCGCGAACTCGGTTCGCGGAATCGGCCGCGCGCCCAGGCTATGCAAGTGCTCGGTGGGCATCTGGCAGTCGATCAGGACGAAACCCGCCTCCTTGAGGTGTTGGACCAGGGTTGCGAAGCCGAATTTCGACGCATTGTCGGCGCGACTGAACATGGACTCGCCAAAAAACAACTGACCCATTGCCAAGCCATACAGGCCGCCGACCAGCGTGCCTTGATCCCAGACTTCCACGGAATGGGCGAAGCCGCGTCGGTGCAGTTCCAGATAGGCGGTCTGCATGGCGTCGGTGATCCAGGTGCCATCGGCATAATCCCGGGGCGCGGCGCAAGCCTGGATGACCCCGGCGAAATCCCGGTCGAACGTCACTTCATAGCGCTGCTTGCGCAACAGCTTGCCCAGGCTGCGCGATACATGCAGCTCGTCGGGAAACAGTACCGTGCGCGGGTCCGGCGACCACCACAGGATCGGCTGGCCTTCGGAGAACCATGGAAAGCAGCCGTGGCGATAGGCCTGGATCAAGCGGTCGGCGGACAGGTCCCCGCCGGCGGCGAGCAGGCCGTTGGGGTCGCGCATGGCTTTTTCCAGTGGCGGAAAATCGAAAGTGTTGCGTTGTAACCAAGTCAGCATCGTTGTCCGGGCTTGCAGAAGGGGAGGGCGGGACTCCAGATCAGCCAGAGCCCGCCTAGAGGTTAACCGTCAAACGGCCGGGATGTCATCGAGATACTTCTCTGCGTCCAGGGCGGCCATGCAGCCGGCGCCGGCCGAAGTAATGGCCTGGCGATAGACATGATCGGCCACATCGCCAGCGGCAAACACGCCTTCGATGTCGGTGGCCGTGGCATTGCCGTCGCTGCCGCCGCGCACGATCAGGTAACCATCGCGCATCGTCAGTTGGCCCTGGAACAGGTCGGTATTGGGTTTGTGCCCGATGGCGATGAAGACGCCGGCCAGGGACAACGTGCTGGTTTCACCGGTCTCGCTGTGCCGCAGGCGCGCGCCGGTCACGCCGCTGGCATCGCCCAGGACCTCGTCCAGATTCTGGTTCCAGTGCAAACGGATATTGCCATTGGCGGCTTTCTCGAAGAGTTTGTCTTGCAAGATCTTTTCCGAGCGCAACTTGTCCCGCCGGTGAATCAAATGCACCTCCTTGGCGATATTCGACAGGTACAGGGCTTCTTCCACGGCGGTGTTGCCGCCACCGACCACCGCCACCACCTGGTTTCGGTAGAAAAAACCATCGCAGGTCGCGCAGGCTGAAACACCTTTGCCGGCGAAGGTTTCCTCCGACGGCAGGCCGAGGTACTGGGCTGAGGCGCCGGTGGCGATGATCAGTGCGTCGCAGGTGTAGGTGCCGCTGTCACCGATCAATTCGAACGGACGTTGTTGCAACTTGGCGGTGTGAATATGGTCGTAGACGATCTGCGTGTCGAAGCGCTCGGCGTGCCGTTGCATGCGCTCCATCAGCACGGGGCCGGTCAGGCCTTCGACGTCGCCGGGCCAGTTATCGACTTCGACCGTGGTGGTGAGCTGGCCACCGGCCTGTATGCCGGTGATGACAACGGGTTTGAGGTTGGCACGGGCCGCATAGACAGCAGCACTGTACCCTGCAGGGCCGGAACCGAGAATAATCAGGCGTGAATGCTTCGCTTCGCTCATAAAAACACCTCATAAGCCTTTGTCACAAAAGAGAATGCATGCTCAAATTGGCGCCCAAGACCCCCTGATCATGGCTATGCTGTCGCCAAGCGTGCGGGCAATGCCTTGGGCATGACAAACCCGTACAATGCTTGGGTTTTGAACGCAGGATGAGCGAAAGATCAAATCTTCAGCGACTCCTGTGGTTTTCCGGACGCATGCCACAGTGGTAAAAGTAGTACCGGTTGAGCACATTCACTTTTTTTACCTGCTCGTCATGGGCAGTTTTTCATAGTCATTCAACAGATGGACGCGCCTTGGGCGCAGGAAAAGAAGCGTTTTGAAGAAATCCACCGCAGCACCCAAGACAGTCGTTCCGCTCTGGCGCCAACAATTGCACTACCGGCTCAAGGAAGGTGCGTTGATCGCCATCGGTGCCTTGTGCCTGTTCCTGATGATGGCCTTGCTGACCTACGGCAAGGACGATCCGGGCTGGAGCCACAACAGCAAAATCGAAGACGTGCAGAATTTCGGCGGTCCGGCCGGTTCCTACAGCGCCGACATCCTGTTCATGGTGCTTGGCTATTTCGCCTATATCTTCCCGCTGCTGCTGGCGATCAAGACGTACCAGATATTCCGCCAGCGCCATGAGCCCTGGCAGTGGAGCGGCTGGCTGTTCTCCTGGCGCCTGATCGGCCTGGTCTTCCTGGTGCTGTCGGGAGCCGCGCTGGCCCATATTCATTTCCACGCCCCCACTGGCCTGCCCGCAGGGGCGGGTGGCGCACTGGGTGAAAGCCTCGGCGACCTGGCCCGCAATGCCCTGAACATCCAGGGCAGCACGCTGCTGTTCATCGCCTTGTTCCTGTTTGGCCTGACGGTGTTCACCGACCTGTCGTGGTTCAAGGTGATGGACGTCACCGGCAAGATCACCCTTGACCTCATTGAATTGATCCAGGGCGCGCTGAACCGTTGGTGGGCGGCGCGCAACGAACGCAAGCAACTGGTGGCGCAACTGCGTGAAGTCGACGACCGCGTCCATGACGTGGTGGCGCCGACGGTGACTGACAAACGCGAGCAGGCCAAGGTCAAGGAGCGCCTGATCGAACGCGAGCAGGCCCTGAGCAAGCACATGTCCGAGCGCGAAAAGCAGGTGCCGCCGGTCATCACCATGGCCCCGGCCAAGCCGCCGGAGCAAAGCAAGCGCGTGCAGAAAGAGAAACAGGCACCGCTGTTCGTCGACAGCGCGGTGGAAGGCACCTTGCCGCCGATCTCGATCCTCGACCCGGCCGAGAAGAAACAGCTCAACTATTCCCCCGAGTCCTTGGCGGCCGTCGGGCATTTGCTCGAAATCAAGCTTAAGGAGTTCGGTGTGGAGGTCTCGGTGGATTCGATCCACCCGGGCCCGGTCATCACCCGTTACGAAATCCAGCCGGCCGCCGGCGTGAAGGTCAGCCGTATCGCCAACCTGGCGAAGGACCTGGCGCGCTCCCTGGCCGTGACCAGCGTGCGGGTGGTGGAGGTGATTCCCGGCAAGACCACCGTGGGCATCGAGATTCCCAACGAAGACCGGCAGATTGTGCGCTTCTCCGAAGTACTGTCGACGCCGGAATATGACAACCACAAGTCGCCGGTCACCTTGGCCTTGGGTCACGACATCGGCGGCAAGCCGGTCATCACCGACCTGGCGAAAATGCCCCACCTGCTGGTGGCCGGTACCACCGGCTCCGGTAAGTCGGTGGGCGTGAACGCGATGATCCTTTCGATCCTGTTCAAGTCAGGCCCGGAAGACGCCAAGCTGATCATGATCGACCCGAAGATGCTCGAATTGTCGATCTACGAAGGCATCCCGCACCTGCTTTGCCCGGTGGTCACCGACATGAAGGACGCGGCCAACGCCTTGCGCTGGAGCGTTGCCGAGATGGAGCGCCGCTACAAGCTGATGGCGAAGATGGGCGTGCGCAACCTGTCGGGCTTTAACGCCAAGGTCAAGGAAGCCGAGGAAGCCGGTACACCGCTGAGCGACCCCCTGTATCACCGCGAAAGCATCCACGACGAAGCGCCGCTGCTGCATAAGCTGCCGACCATCGTCGTGGTGGTGGACGAATTCGCCGACATGATGATGATCGTCGGCAAGAAGGTCGAAGAACTGATCGCCCGTATCGCCCAGAAGGCCCGTGCGGCCGGTATCCACCTGATCCTCGCTACGCAGCGACCATCGGTGGACGTGATCACCGGCTTGATCAAGGCCAACATCCCGACCCGCATGGCGTTCCAGGTGTCGAGCAAGATCGACTCGCGGACCATCATCGACCAGGGCGGCGCCGAGCAATTGCTGGGTCACGGTGACATGCTCTACATGCCGCCCGGCACGAGCCTGCCGATCCGTGTCCACGGCGCGTTCGTCTCCGACGATGAAGTACACCGCGTGGTGGAAGCCTGGAAATTGCGCGGCGCGCCTGAATACAACGACGACATCCTCAACGGTGTCGAAGAAGCAGGCAGCGGTTTTGAAGGCAGCAGCGGTGGAGGCGGTGATGATGACGCAGAGACCGACGCGCTTTATGACGAAGCAGTGCAGTTCGTGCTCGAAAGCCGCCGTGCCTCGATTTCCGCCGTGCAGCGCAAGCTGAAGATCGGCTACAACCGCGCCGCTCGCATGATCGAGGCCATGGAAATGGCTGGGGTCGTGACGGCCATGAACACCAACGGTTCGCGCGAAGTGCTCGCGCCTGGCCCGATGCGCGACTGATTACCCGGGCGACGTGACGATGCGTCGCTCGAACCCCCACGAATTCATGAGGACTCCCATGCGCCTGATTCGCATGTTGCTGTTGCCCGTACTGGCCTTGTCTACTTTTTCGGCCCACGCCGGCGAAAAGGACGTGGCCCGCCTGACCCAATTGCTGGGCGGCTCCCAGACCCTGACTGCGCGTTTTTCCCAGTTGACCCTCGACGGCAGTGGCACCCAGCTGCAGGAAACCGCCGGTGAAATGGCCCTTCAGCGTCCTGGCCTGTTCTATTGGCACACCGATGCTCCCGCCGAACAACTGATGGTTTCCGACGGCAAGAAAGTCTCGCTGTGGGACCCGGACCTGGAGCAGGTGACCATCAAGACTCTTGACCAGCGCCTGACCCAGACGCCAGCGTTGCTGCTGTCCGGTGACATCTCGGAGATCAGCCAGAGCTTCGACATTACCTCCAAGGAAGCCGGCGGGGTGATCGACTTCACCCTCAAGCCCAAGACCAAGGACAGCCTGTTCGACAGCCTGCGCCTGTCGTTCCGCAACGGCCTTGTCAACGACATGCAGCTGATCGACAGCGTTGGCCAGCGCACCAACATCCTGTTCACCGGGGTCAAGGCCAATACGCCGATCGCCGCGTCCAAGTTCAAGTTCGACATCCCCAAGGGTGCGGATGTGATCCAGGAATAAAAAAACTGGGACAGTACCTGTGGGAGCGAGCCTGCTCGCGATGGCGGCGGATCAGTTGGAATTGATGTGACTGACCCACCGCTATCGCGAGCAGGCTCGCTCCCACAATGGATTGTGGTGTTCAATCAACTAACTGATCGGCAACAGGACCCTGCGGAGGTTTTGTAGTAATCATGGACCTGTTTCGAAGCGCCCCGATTGCCCAGCCATTGGCCGCCCGCTTGCGCGCGACCAACCTGGATGAGTATGTCGGTCAGGAACACGTGCTCGCTCGCGGTAAGCCTCTGCGCGAAGCCTTGGAGCAGGGTGCCTTGCACTCGATGATTTTCTGGGGGCCGCCGGGCGTGGGCAAGACCACCCTGGCGCGGCTGCTGGCGGAGGTTTCTGACGCGCATTTCGAAACGGTCTCGGCGGTGCTGGCCGGGGTCAAGGAGATCCGCCAGGCCGTGGAAATCGCCAAGCAACAGGCCGGCCAGTACGGCAAGCGCACCATCCTGTTCGTCGACGAAGTACACCGGTTCAACAAATCCCAGCAGGACGCTTTCCTGCCCTATGTGGAAGACGGCACGCTGATATTCATCGGCGCCACCACCGAAAATCCTTCGTTCGAACTCAACAACGCCTTGCTGTCGCGGGCGCGGGTCTATGTGCTCAAGAGCCTCGATGAAACCGCGATGCGCAAGCTGGTGCATCGCGCGCTGACCGAAGAGCGGGGCTTGGGCAAGCGCCAGCTCAGCCTCAGCGATGAAGGTTTCCAGATACTCTTCAGCGCCGCCGACGGCGATGGTCGACGGCTGCTCAACCTGCTGGAAAACGCCTCGGACCTGGCCGAAGACAACAGCGAGATCGGCGTCGAGCTGCTGCAAAGCCTGCTGGGCGATACCCGCCGACGTTTCGACAAGGGCGGCGAGGCGTTCTACGACCAGATCTCGGCGCTGCACAAGTCCATCCGCGGTTCCAACCCCGATGCCGCGTTGTATTGGTTTGCGCGGATGATCGACGGTGGTTGCGATCCGCTGTACCTGGCTCGGCGGGTGGTGCGCATGGCCAGCGAGGACATCGGCAACGCCGACCCTCGGGCCCTGAGCCTGTGCCTGGCGGCCTGGGACGTGCAGGAGCGCCTCGGCAGCCCGGAGGGCGAGCTCGCCGTGGCCCAGGCCATCACTTACCTGGCCTGCGCACCGAAGAGCAACGCCGTGTACATAGGCTTCAAGGCCGCGATGCGCAGCGCCACCGAACACGGCTCCCTCGAAGTACCGCTGCACCTGCGCAACGCACCGACCAAGCTCATGAAACAGTTAGGTTATGGCGATGAATACCGCTATGCCCACGATGAGCCCGACGCTTATGCCGCCGGCGAAGACTATTTTCCCGAAGAACTCGAACCCCAGCGCTTCTACCAGCCCGTACCTCGAGGCCTTGAGTTGAAGATTGGCGAAAAGCTCAACCATTTGGCCCAGCTGGACCGATTGAGTCCACGACAGCGGAGAAAACCGTGATCCCCTTGATTCTCGCAGTCTCCGCTGGCGGCGTTGCCGGTACGTTGTTGCGTTTCGCCACGGGTAACTGGATCAGTGCAAATTGGCCGCGGCACTTCTATACCGCGACGCTGGCCGTTAATATCGTGGGCTGTCTGCTGATCGGCGTTCTTTACGGCCTGTTTTTGATTCGTCCCGAGGTGCCCATCGAGGTGCGCGCGGGGTTGATGGTCGGCTTTCTTGGCGGCCTGACGACTTTTTCATCTTTTTCACTGGATACGGTGCGCCTGCTGGAAAGCGGGCAGGTGCCGCTGGCCCTGGGCTATGCGGCCATCAGCGTGTTCGGCGGGCTGCTCGCCACCTGGGCCGGCCTGTCCTTGACCAAACTTTGATAACGAGAGACCGACATGCTCGATTCCAAACTGTTACGTAGCAACCTTCAGGACGTAGCGGACCGCCTGGCTTCCCGTGGCTTTGCCCTGGACGTCGCGCGCATCGAAGCGCTGGAAGAACAGCGCAAGACCGTCCAGACCCGCACCGAGGCCCTGCAGGCAGAACGTAACGCGCGCTCCAAGTCCATCGGCCAGGCCAAGCAGCGTGGCGAAGACATCGCGCCGCTGATGGCCGATGTCGAGCGCATGGCGGGCGAGTTGAGCGCCGGCAAGGTCGAGCTGGACGCGATCCAGACCGAGTTGGATTCGATCCTGTTGGGCATTCCGAACCTGCCTCACGAGTCGGTGCCGGTCGGTGAAGACGAAGACGGTAACGTCGAAGTACGCCGCTGGGGCACGCCGAAAACCTTCGATTTCCCCGTGCAGGACCACGTGGCCCTGGGCGAGAAATTCGGCTGGCTCGACTTCGAAACCGCCGCCAAGTTGTCGGGCGCGCGTTTTGCCCTGTTGCGCGGGCCGATCGCCCGTCTGCATCGGGCGCTGGCGCAGTTCATGATCAATCTGCACGTCACCGAGCACGGCTACGAAGAGGCCTACACGCCGTACTTGGTCCAGGCCCCGGCCCTGCAAGGCACCGGCCAGTTGCCAAAGTTCGAGGAAGACCTGTTCAAGATCGGTCGCGACGGCGAAGCCGACCTGTACCTGATCCCCACTGCCGAAGTGTCGCTGACCAACATCGTCGCGGGCGAAATCGTCGATGCCAAGCAACTGCCGATCAAGTTCGTTGCCCATACGCCGTGCTTCCGCAGCGAAGCCGGCGCGTCGGGCCGTGATACCCGCGGCATGATTCGCCAGCACCAATTCGACAAGGTCGAAATGGTGCAGATCGTCGAGCCGTCCAAATCCATGGAAGCCCTGGAAAGCCTGACCGCCAACGCCGAAAAGGTTCTGCAACTGCTGGAGTTGCCGTATCGCACCCTGGCGCTGTGCACCGGCGACATGGGTTTCAGCGCGGTCAAGACCTATGACTTGGAAGTCTGGATCCCGAGCCAGGACAAGTACCGCGAGATTTCGTCGTGCTCCAACTGTGGCGACTTCCAGGCCCGCCGCATGCAGGCGCGTTTCCGCAACCCGGAAACCGGCAAGCCGGAACTGGTCCACACCCTCAACGGCTCCGGCCTGGCGGTGGGTCGTACGCTGGTGGCGGTGCTGGAGAACTACCAGCAGGCTGACGGCTCGATCCGTGTGCCCGAGGTGCTGAAACCGTACATGGGCGGCATCGAGGTCATCGGCTAAATGGACTATTTGCCACTGTTCCACAACCTGCGCGGCAGCCGCGTGCTGGTGGTTGGCGGCGGGGAGATTGCCTTGCGCAAGTCTCGCCTGCTGGCCGATGCCGGCGCATTGTTGCGGGTGGTCGCACCCGAGATCGAACCGCAGTTGCGGGAACTGGTCGGTGGCAGCGGCGGCGAATGTGTCCTGCGGGGCTACGTGGAAGCGGACCTGGACGGTTGTGGCCTGGTCATCGCCGCCACGGATGACGAACCGCTCAATGCCCAGGTCTCGGCGGACGCCCACAAGCGCTGCGTGCCGGTCAACGTGGTGGACGCGCCGGCGCTGTGCAGCGTGATCTTCCCGGCGATCGTCGATCGCTCGCCCCTGGTGATCGCGGTGTCCAGCGGCGGAGATGCGCCGGTGCTGGCGCGGCTGATCCGCGCCAAGCTGGAAACCTGGATTCCGTCGACCTACGGGCAGTTGGCCGGTTTGGCGGCGCGCTTTCGCAATCAGGTCAAAGGCTTGTTTCCCGATGTCCAGCAACGGCGGGCCTTCTGGGAAGAAGTGTTCCAAGGCCCCATCGCCGACCGCCAATTGGCCGGGCAGGGCGCCGAAGCCGAGCGGCTGTTGCGGGAAAAGATTGACGGCCAGGCGCCGAATGCGCCGGGTGAGGTCTATCTGGTGGGCGCCGGGCCGGGTGATCCCGACCTGCTGACGTTCCGCGCCCTGCGCCTGATGCAACAGGCGGACGTGGTGCTGTACGACCGTCTGGTGGCGCCGGCCATCCTCGAACTGTGCCGCCGCGACGCCGAACGGGTCTACGTCGGCAAGCGCCGCTCCGAGCACGCCGTGCCCCAGGACCAGATCAACCAGCAACTGGTGGACCTGGCCCGGCAAGGTAAACGTGTGGTGCGGTTGAAGGGCGGCGATCCTTTTATCTTCGGTCGTGGTGGCGAAGAGATCGAAGAGCTGGCGGCCCATGGCATCCCGTTCCAGGTGGTCCCGGGCATCACTGCCGCCAGTGGCTGCGCGGCCTACGCCGGGATTCCGCTGACACATCGCGATTATGCCCAGTCGGTGCGCTTCATTACCGGTCATCTAAAGGACGGCACCAGCGACTTGCCATGGGCCGACCTGGTGTCGCCGGCGCAGACGCTGGTGTTCTATATGGGCCTGGTCGGCCTGCCGATGATTTGCAACGAGCTGATCAAACACGGCCGCGCGGCGGACACGCCGGCGGCGTTGATCCAGCAAGGCACGACGTCTAATCAACGGGTCTTTACCGGTACTTTGGCGGATTTGCCACGGCTGGTGGCCGAGCATGAGGTGCATGCGCCGACGTTGGTGATTGTTGGCGAAGTGGTGCAGTTACGCGAGAAGCTGGCTTGGTTTGAAGGGGCTCAGGGGCAGGTTTGAAGACCGCGTCGCCTCCTTCGCGAGCAGGCTCGCTCCCACAGGGGCTGTGTGCAACCACAGATTTTGTGGTTCAAGACGAATCAAATGTGGGAGCGAGCCTGCTCGCGATTGGCCTTCAGAGGCAATAAAGATTGCGGATCAGCTTTCAGCCCGAAGCCAAATCCCTTTCCCGCTCAACCTCTCTCGATCGTGGGCCACCGTGAAATCCTGCTCCGGCCCCTTGGGCACGATCCCATTCGGGTTGATGGTCTTGTGGCTGCCGTAGTAGTGCCGCTGGATATGGGTGAAGTCCACGGTCTCGGCAACGCCCGGCCACTGATACAGCTCGCGCAGCCAGTTCGACAGGTTCGGGTAATCGGCGATGCGGCGTAGGTTGCATTTGAAGTGGCCGAAATACACCGCGTCGAAACGAATCATCGTAGTGAACAAGCGAATATCCGCTTCAGTCAGGTATTCACCCGCCAGGTAGCGACGGGTTTGCAGCAAGGCTTCCACTCGGTCCAGTTCGGCAAACAATTGATCGAAGGCTTCTTCATAAGCGGCCTGGGTCGTCGCGAACCCCGCACGGTATACGCCGTTGTTCACCGCTGGGTAGATGCGCTCGTTCAACCCATCGATCTCGTGGCGCAGGTGCTCGGGATACAGGTCCAGGTCGTTGCCGGTCAGGCCATCGAACGCGCTGTTGAACATGCGGATGATTTCCGCCGATTCGTTGTTGACGATGCGCCGTTGCTGTTTGTCCCACAAGGCCGGAACGGTCACGCGACCGGTGTAGTCCGGCGTGTCGGCGGTGTAGCGCTGGTGCAGGAAGCTCAGGTTGTCCAGTTTGTCGCCGGTCGAGCCGTGGGCCGTGTCGAACGTCCAGCCGTTTTCCAGCATCAGATAGCTGACCACTGAAACGTCGATCAGCGCTTCCAGGCCCTTGAGCTTGCGAAAGATCAGCGTGCGGTGCGCCCAGGGGCAGGCCAGGGAGACATACAAATGGTAGCGCCCGGCCTCGGCGGGGAAACTGCTTTTGCCGTCGGCGGTGATCCAGTCGCGGCGTTGCGCCTGCTCACGCTGGAAACTGCCGTCCTTGCTTTCATACCACTGGTCCTGCCAGCGACCCTCGACCAACAAACCCATCTGAACGTCCTCTCTCAATAATCATTGGAGACGAGTCTATTCCGATAGGTTCGAACTAATAGCGCAAAGGTTGGGCGTCGATGATCGACTAAATCGATCTATCGCGCGCATCCCAATACTGCCGGGCCTTGTCGAACGCTGCTTCTCGGGTCAGGCCCAAGCCGCGCAAGGCCAGGGCCATGGTGGCGATCAGCGCCAGCTGCGGATAACTGTCCTCGAGGTCACCGCGCCATACCGCTTTCAAATGCTCGGGGTCGAGGCGCTCCGGCTTGACGTGGCGCTGTTCGG
This sequence comes from Pseudomonas sp. E102, assembly GCF_052660185.1. Taxonomy (NCBI): domain Bacteria; kingdom Pseudomonadati; phylum Pseudomonadota; class Gammaproteobacteria; order Pseudomonadales; family Pseudomonadaceae; genus Pseudomonas; species Pseudomonas sp. E102. The sequence continues at coordinate 2,680,547 of NZ_CP084025.1, read as the reverse complement.
ACAGTCGCGGCCATTCTTCATCCCAACTGGCGCCGCCGGTGGTGCCGTACAAATGGCTGTCGGCGTCGGGGTTGATCTCGATCTCGCCGCCGTCGCCCTTGATCACGATGCTGGTGTCGCCCAGCAGTCCGCTGGCCTCGCGATGCACGGCCTGGTAGCCGGGATGGAAGATGCTTTGCAGGCCGCAACGCGCACCCAACGGGTTGAGAATGCGCGCCAGGGAATGAATCGGCGAGCGCAAGCCCAGCGTGTTGCGCAGGTCGATCATGCGCTGCATTTGCGGCGCCCAGTCCACCAGCGGCATGAAGGCCAGGCCGCCGTTGTCCAGCGCCGCGCCGACCTGCTGCCAGTCGCGGCACAAGGGGATGACCAGCAAATCCAGCAGCTGTTCCGTGTAGAGCCGGCCCGCCGTGTGGGCGCCGCCGCCGTGCATGAAGATTCGCACACCGTTTTGCCCGAGGCATTTGGCGGCCAACAGATACCAGGGCAGATGACGCTTCTTTCCGGCGTAGGTTGGCCAGTCGAGGTCTACCGCCATGGCCGGGATAACCAGGCGCTGACGCAGGGCGTCGGTAAACCCGGCCATTTCCTCAGCGCTTTCTTCCTTGTGCCGCAACAGCATGAGGAACGCGCCCAGTTGGGTTTCTTCGACCCGCTCATCCAGCACCATGCCCATGGCCTCCCGCGCTTCGTCACGGGTGAGGTTACGGGCGCCGCGCTTGCCCTTGCCAAGGATGCGCACGAACTGGGCGAACGGGTGTTCGGCAGGGGTTTGGAGGGTCAATGCTGGAAAGTCGGTCATAGGCAATTCGTCGGTTTGGGCAGGCCCGCCAGCTTGGCGGCGAGTTTGGCGGGAGTGCCTTTGAACAATCGGTTCAGGTGCAGGCTGTTGCCTTTATCCGCTCCCAGTTTCAGCGCGGTGTACTTGATCAGCGGGCGGGTGGCCGGAGACAACTGGAACTCAGCGTAGAACGCGCGCAGCAGTTCGAGGATTTCCCAGTGTTCGGGGCTCAGCTCGATGTCTTCGGCGGTGGCCAGGGCCGTGGCCACGTCGGCGGACCACTCATTGAGATCAGCCAGGTAGCCATCCTTGTCCAGCGCAATGCTGCGCTCGCCCACGTTCAGGGTCTTCATAGCCAGCTGTTGACCTTGTCGTGCTGGATCGAGAGCTCGACGAAGGCCGCATAATCGATGGCCTCGGCCCAGTCCGGAATGCGCAGGGCGCGGGCCTGTGCATCTTCGGCCAGGATGAACACCTTGGCGCCGCCGGCCCGCAGCGTGTCGAACGGCACGGTACCGGTTCGCAGCGCATACGTTGCGTCGCCGCACAGCAGCAGCGCGTCTTGGCTTCCCAGGATCCGCAGGCAACTGGCGAGGCGGCTGTCGCCGAAAGGGGAATGAGACAACACATGCAAAGTCGACATCAGAGGGTAATCACCTGGTCGTAACGGTCAATGAGCGCGGCGATGTCCGCAGCGCCCAGCGCTTTGAGGTCGTCCAGCGCCAGGGCATCGACGGCGAGACCGCGCTGTGCGGCGCTGTCGGCGCAGACGAACAGGTCTTCGACGCCAAACATCGGCAACGCTTGCAAGTTGGCGCTCAAGTCTTTTTGCCGGACGGCCTTGGCATCCTGACCGGCGGCGAGCTGGAACACGCCGTCATCGAGAAACAGCAGACCGATGGGCAGGTCGAAGGCGCCGCCGGCCAACACGATGTCCAGCGCTTCCCGGGCACCGGGGCCGGACCAGGGGGCCTGGCGGCTGATGAGCAACAAAGACCTGGCCATCATGTGCCTCCAAAACAGATCAAGCGGTCGGCGTCCTGGATAGCATCGTGCAACTGGCCCAGCCCGGACAACGCCCACGGCGCTTGGACACTGGCCGCCGAACGCTGGTAACGCTGGGCTTCTTCCTCGTTAAGCACGCCACGGCGCAACGCCGCCGCAATGCACACCACGCCGTCGAGCTGGTGCTCGCTGACGAAGGCGCGCCATTGCTGGGGCAGGTCTTGCTCGTCCTGGGGCGTGACGACGCTGTTGGCGGCGTTGTAGACGCCGTCCTGGTAGAAAAACAGCCGCACGATCTCATGCCCACCGGCCAAAGCTGCCTGAGCAAACAGCAAGGCGCGGCGCGAGGAGGGCGCGTGGGCGGCGGAAAACAGCGCGATGGCGAACTTCATGACAGACCCGATCAGCGAAACTGCGGCCATGATAATGCTTTATGGGCGGTGGGGCGATTCTCAGAGCATGCGTGAGCAGCTGGCCCACAGCCTCAACCTCAGGGCTCGAGGCCATACAGCTCGCAATACTCCGGCCATTCCATTCCTGCCATCTCTGCCACTTCCTTGTGAACTTCCATGCGTTGGGCCTGGTAGTCCTCGGCTGAATCGGTCGTCAGCAGCAGCGTCAGTTCCCAGGCGAACAATCCGGCGCTCTCGGCCTCGGCTTCAAAGGCTTCATGCAACCGCTCGGCGCGGTACTGCGCGGCGGTTTCGCCCTTGGCCTGGGCCAGCAGCGGGTTGAGGTTGTCCAGTTCGTCGCGCAGCTCGGGGCGTTGCTCGAGAAAAATCTGCAGGGCTCGTTCGTGTTGCTGTTCGGTTGTCGCCATGGTCGCTCCTGGGTCAATGATCTGACAGGTTGCGTGAATAGATAGCCGTTGTCGCGCGCAAATTTCAATCATGGCGCACGGCAACGAGGGGCGCAGTGCTACAGTCGGTTTTTTTCCAGAAGAGTGAATGCAATGCGAATGCTGATGGTGGCCGTGGCCGCAACCCTGCTGGCCGGCTGCGCGGGTTCGGCGATGGAGCAGGCCCGGACCCAAGCCCCCTACAAGACCCTGTCCTCGGACAAGCCGGAACAGAACGTTGCCCAATGCGTGAAGTTTGCCTGGGAAGACGAAGCGGCGTTCGGGGTCGATGCCGGCGCCTATCTGCAGCCCGGCAAGCAAGGCGGCTCGACGGTGTACACCCGATCGGCCGAGTCGTTTGTGGATCTGCAAGCCAGCGCCACGGGCACGGCGCTGAATTATTACGCCAAGCATGATGATTTTGTCGCCAAGCGCCGGTTGGCGGCGTTGGCGACGTGTCTCTAAGCCGATAAACCGAGGCGTTTGCCTTCGCGAGCAGGCTCGCTCCCATAGGTTGAGCTTAATTCTCGAGATCCAGGCGCTTCTGGAAAAAGTAGCGCCGGTGACCCGGCGGATAGTCGTCGATCTGGCCGCACTGGGTGAAACCCTGTCTGCGATAGAAATCCGGAGCCTGGAAGTCGAAGGTGTCGAGCCAGATGCCCACGCAATCCTTTTCCCTGGCCAGTTGTTCGGCCATGCGCATCAATTCCGAGCCCGTGCCCTGGCCGCGCGCCTGTTCGGGCACCACCAGTAATTCGATATAGAGCCAACGAAAAAATACCCGGCCATACAGGCCGCCGACGATTTCATCGTGCTCGTCGCGCACCAGCCAGGCGACCGCTTCCGGTGCGCTTCCACCGGTCTGGGCGGTGTTATAGGCGCGTAGCGGCGCGAGGATGGCCTGGCGCTCTTCATCGGTTGGAGCGTCCGTGCGTTCGATTCGCAGCGTCATCGGCGATGTCCTTGTGCGGGGATGATCAAGCACGCGAGCCTACAGGAAACGAGCATATTGTTTAAACCGAGCCATACTCCTGTGTGCTTTTGAAGCGATCCCGACCCTAAAACAAGAAGAGACCGACTCATGAAGTTCCAATCCCTGGCCCGGACCCTCGTCGCCACCTCGCTTTCCCTTTACTGTCTGACTGCCCACGCCGCGTCCCAGGCCCCGGTTGCCGCCGAGAACGGCATGGTGGTGACGGCCCAACACCTGGCGACCCATGTCGGCGTCGATGTGCTCAAGAACGGTGGCAATGCCGTTGATGCGGCAGTGGCGGTGGGCTACGCCCTGGCGGTGGTTTATCCCGCGGCGGGTAACCTGGGGGGTGGCGGTTTCATGACCTTGCAGATGGCCGACGGCCGCAAGACCTTCCTGGATTTCCGTGAAAAAGCCCCCCTGGCCGCCACGGCCGACATGTACCTGGACAAGGCAGGCAATGTCATTCCCGAGCTCAGCACGCGCGGCCATTTGGCAGTAGGCGTACCCGGCACCGTGTCTGGCATGGAACTGGCGCTGAAAAAATACGGCAGCAAACCCCGGGCGGAATTGATCGCGCCGGCGATCAAGTTCGCCGATGACGGTTTTGTCCTGGAACAGGGCGACGTGGATCTGCTGGAAACCGCCACGGATGTCTTCAAGAAAGATGCGCGCGATTCCGGCGCAATCTTCCTGCACAACGGCGAGCCGATGCAGGTCGGCCAGAAGCTGGTGCAGAAAGACCTCGCCAGGACCCTGCGGGAGATTTCCGACAAGGGTGCCGACGGCTTCTATAAAGGCTGGGTCGCCGATGCGCTGGTGACGTCCAGCCAGGCCAACAAAGGCATCATCACCCAGGCCGACCTGGACAAGTACAAGACCCGTGAACTGGCGCCGGTCGAGTGCGATTATCGCGGCTATCACATCATTTCCGCGCCGCCACCCAGCTCAGGTGGCGTGGTGCTTTGCCAGATCATGAACATCCTCGATGGCTATCCGATGAAAGACCTGGGTTTCCATTCGGCCCAAGGCATGCACTACCAGATCGAAGCCATGCGTCACGCCTATGTCGACCGCAACAGCTACCTGGGCGACCCGGACTTCGTGCAGAACCCCATCGATCATCTGCTGGACAAGAATTACGCCGCGAAACTGCGCGCCGCCATCGAGCCGCAGAAAGCCGGCGACTCCCAGAAGATCAAGCCCGGCGTGGCGCCCCACGAGGGCAGCAACACCACCCATTATTCGATCGTCGATCAATGGGGCAACGCGGTCTCTGTCACCTACACCCTCAACGACTGGTTCGGTGCCGGCGTGATGGCGAGCAAGACCGGGGTGATCCTCAACGATGAAATGGATGACTTCACCTCCAAGGTCGGCGTGCCCAACATGTACGGCCTGGTGCAGGGCGAGGCCAATGCCATCGCGCCGGGCAAGGCGCCGCTGTCGTCCATGAGCCCGACCATCGTCACCAAGGACGGCAAGACCGTGATGGTTGTCGGCACGCCGGGCGGCAGCCGCATCATCACGGCGACTTTGCTGACCATCCTCAACGTGATCGATTACGGCATGAACTTACAGGAAGCCGTCGACGCGCCGCGCTTCCATCAACAGTGGATGCCGGAGGAGACCAACCTGGAAACCTTCGCGGCCAGCCCCGATACCCTCAAGTTGCTGGAAAGCTGGGGCCATAAGTTTGCTGGGCCGCAGGACCCCAACCACATCGCCGCGATCCTCGTGGGCGCGCCGTCGTTGGGCGGCAAGCCGGTGGGCAAGAACCGTTTCTACGGTGCCAACGACCCGCGTCGCAACACGGGGTTGTCGTTGGGCTATTGACCGTTCAACGAGGGATCAGGCTGCGCGGGTCAGTGGAAGAGAGCGCCCTTGCCATGAAGGTCATTGACCGTGGATGAGGCGATTGGCGCGGCGGCGCGCGCATTGGCGGCTGGTGATCCCGTGGCGGCGCTCAATCGTGTCGCCCTGCGCAATGATGCCCCGGCCCTCGCGCTCCGCGGCATCGCCATGGCGCAGTTGGGGGACCTGGAAAAAGCCAGGAGCCTGTTGCGCCGGGCAGGTACGGCCTTCGGATCCACGGACGCCGTGGCACGGGCGCGCTGTGTCGTGGCCGAAGGTGAAATCGCCTTGGCCTCTCGTGACCTGTCCTGGCCGTCGAAACGCCTCGACGCCGCCCGTACGGTGCTCGAAGCTCACGGCGATCGGGCCAACGCCGGTCATGCACGGATCATCGAGATCCGCCGCCTGTTGCTGATCGGTCGACTCGACGAGGCGCAACTCAAGCTCATCGGCCTGGAGCCCGTCGGCCTGCCGTTGGCGTCCTGGGCGGTGTGCCAGTTGGTGGCTGCGGGAATTGCCATGCGGCGGCTGCAAGCGCAAACCGCCCGTGAGGCTTTGGAACGGGCCGGTCAAGCCGCGCAACAAACAGGGATCAGCGCGTTGAACGGCGAAATCGACAACGCCTGGCGGATGCTGAGTACGCCCGCAGCCCGGCTGATCGCTCGAGGCGAAGAGCGTTTGCTGGTGCTGGAGGAGGTGCAATCGCTGCTGGCCGGCCCGGCGCTGGTTGTGGATGCCTGCCGGTTCGGTATCCGCTGCGCGGGCGTCCAGGTCGTGCTTGTACGGCGGCCGGTGCTGTTTGCCCTGGCCCGTGGGTTGGCCCAGGCCTGGCCCGGCGATGCGTCGAGGGAAGCGCTCATGACCCAAGCCTTTGGTTTGAAATTGACGGACGAGACCCATCGCGCCCGGTTGCGGGTTGAAATGGGACGGTTGCGAGAGGCGCTGCGCCCAATGGCTGGCGTAGTCGCAACCCGGCGCGGTTTCAGGTTGTCGCCACACCATGCTCACGAAGTCGTGATCCTGGCGCGGGTCGTTGAGGAACCCCACGGGGCGGTGCTGGCATTGTTGGCGGACGGTGAAGCCTGGTCCAGTTCGGCCCTGGCGCTGGCCTTGGGCACCAGCCAGCGCAGCGTGCAACGAGCCTTGGAAAACCTGGCTGCTTGCGGCAAGGCGCAGTCGTTCGGTCGCGCACGGGCCCGGCGCTGGACAGTACCGTCAATGCCCGGATTCGCGACCGTATTGTTACTCACTGCACTGCCGTTCGATGGTTAGGATGCAAGCACACCCACCGATGAGGCGATGTGAGATGAAACGTTCAGAGGCACAAATCCTGCGTGAATACGGCCCGTACCCTGGCGTCGATTGCGTCCACGGCGTGAGCCATGACGGCGAGCGCGTCTGGTTCGCCTCGGGCGAAAAGCTTCACGCCTTCGATCCCGCCAGTGGCCAGACCGTGCAAACTCTCGACGTCCCGGCGAACGCCGGGACCGCGTTCGATGGCCAGCATCTGTTCCAGATCGCCGGCGACAGCATCCGCAAGATCGATCCGCGCACTGGCCAGGTACTGGCGACGATTCCGGCCCCCAACAGTGGCGATGACTCCGGGCTGGCCTGGGCCGAAGGTTCGCTCTGGGTCGGTCAGTACAAGGCGCGCAAGATCCTGCAGATCGATCCGGCCGACGGCAGGATTGTGCGTACGATCGAATCCAACCGTTTCGTCACGGGCGTGACTTGGGTCGATGGCGAGCTGTGGCATGGCACCTGGGAAAACGACGATAGCGAATTGCGGCGTATCGATCCGCAAACGGCGCAAGTACTGGAAAGCGTGACGATGCCGCCGGGGACCGGCGTGTCGGGGCTGGAGTCCGACGGCGCGGACCGATTTTTCTGCGGCGGGGGTGGCAGCGGCAAGGTAAGGGCGGTGCGTCGGCCGGCTCGAGATTGAACGACCTGCACAGCCCCCCGTGGCGAGAGAGCTTGCTTGCGCTGGACCGCGCAGCGGGCCCAACTTCTTGGGCCTGCTACGCACCAGAGCGCCAGTCAATCAGTTCAATCGTGTGCAGCCACCGGCGCCTTGACCCGCTCGGCCTTGCGCCAGGTCAGCAATACGATGCCGGTCACCACGATCGCGCCGCCCAGGATCTGCCCCGGGTTGAGCATCTGGTCCAGCACCAGCCAGCCGATCAACAGTGTCGCCAGCGGCTCGATGTTCATCACCGGGGCGTTGCGCGGCATGTCCAGGCGTGGCACGCACATGAACAAAACGATGAACCCCGTCCCATAAAGCACCACCAGGGTGGCGAGCGCGAACCAACCGGTGCTGCTGGCGGGCAGGTCGAGGCCGCCGGGCAGGGCGCCGGTCAGGCCGGCGAGGTTGACGCTGCTGAACACAATGAAAATCGTCAGCAGGCTGCGCACCGATCCGCGCACCTGGGACAACTTGTGATCGGTGATCCACAACGCACAAGCGAAGACGCACGCGGCGCAGAAGGCCAGGCCAACCCCCAACAGCCACTGCGGGCCGACGTCTGCCTGGGAGGCCAACCGCGTCGGCACTTCCAGCACGAACACCAGACCCACCAGGATCATGCCCATCAGTGCCGCCGTCCGGGCGGTGGGGCGCGGGCCGCCTAGGGCCCAAGTCAACAGGGCCAGGAGGATCGGGAACACGTTGCCCACCAATAGCGCCAGCGCCACCGGAACCCGGGCCACGGCGGAATACAGGCATAGGCTCTGGGCGCCGATCAGCACGCCCAGCAGCAACTGCCAGCGCCAGGCGCCGGCGGGCAAGCGAAGGCTTTGCCGTTGCCACAACACCATCGCCGCCAGTACCAGCAACGTTCCGCCCGAGCGCAGCAGGATCGCCAGCAGCACGCCGGCGCCATCATCGAACGCCGCCCGCGCGGCGACATGGTTGCCGGCAAAGGCGCACCCCATGCAAAGCAGGACAAGCACGGCGATATGGCGGGGAAAGGGAACAGGGGTATTGGATGCGGCGGTGGAGCGGGTCATGGCAGGACATCTCAAAGGGGAGTGAATTAAGCCCTTCAAAGGGCTTTTTGATTTTGTTGTCGTACAACCTGGGTCGGATTTTTAACCCATATGGCAGGAGCGAACAAGCCTGGCGCAAACCCTGATTCGGTACAGATCAGTAATACCGGCGTGTTCAAGGCGGTTTCGCATCGTCGAGGATCAGGCCGCAAGTCCCATGATGCCACCGTGTTTTACACCTTGTACGATGTCCTATCAGAGAGTAAAACAATCTTCCCCGTCCAATAATAATTAACGGAGACGTACGATGGATGCTTCGCAACCTGCAACCGCCGATCAGGGGCGCCGGATTTTCCTGAAAAAATCCCTTGTGGTCTCGGCCGCCGCCGCGACGCTGGGAAATCTTCCCGGGCTCGCCCAGGCCGCGCCTTTGAGCCAGCGCTATCCAGACCCTCTGATCAATATCCTCGACCCCAGCTTCATGGACTTGCGCATCTTCAATGCCAGCGTCGAGAAGCTCGCCGATGGCTTGCGCTGGGCGGAAGGGCCGGTGTGGATCGGTGACGGTCGTTACCTGCTGGTCAGTGACATCCCCAACAACCGCATCGTGCGTTGGGACGAAGTCACCGGAGGTTTGTCGGTGTACCGCGAGAACTCGAACTTCTCCAATGGCATGTGCCGCGATCGCCAAGGACGGTTGCTGGTCTGTGAGGGCTCGACCACGTCCACCGAAGGGCGGCGTATCACCCGTACCGAACACAACGGCACCATCACCGTGCTGGCCGACAGTTTCGACGGCAAGCCATTGAATTCGCCGAATGACATCGTCTGCAAGCGGGATGGCTCGATCTGGTTCACCGACCCGCCGTTCCAGACCGGCAATAACTATGAGGGGCATAAAGTCACCCCGGCGCAGCCCCACGCGGTGTACCGGATCGACGGCGCGACCGGCAAGCTCAGCCGGGTGATCGACGATTTGGCGGGGCCGAATGGCTTGTGCTTTTCCCCGGATGAAAAAATCCTTTATGTGGTCGAAGGGCGGGCCAAGCCGAACCGTCTGGTCTGGGCGATCACGGTCAAGGACGACGGCACCCTGGGCGAGCGACGCAAGCATATCGAAGGGCTCGACTATGCGGCCATCGACGGCATCAAGTGCGACGAGAGCGGTAACCTCTGGTGCGGTTGGGGCGGGAATGGCGACCCCAAGGCCGACCTGGAGAAACTTGACGGCGTGCGGGTATTCAATCCCGAGGGCAAGGCCATCGGGCACATTTCGTTGCCGGAACGCTGCCCCAACGTCTGCTTCGGCGGGCGAGAAGGCAACCGGCTGTTCATGGCCGGCAGCCACTCGCTGTACTCGCTGTTCGTGAACACCCGAGGAGCCACCTTCGCCTGACCCTCAGGCGCCATCAATGACTGGCTGGGGGCTTGAGTTGCCATTGCGATTGCTGCGCAATCGAGCGGGAGCAAGCTCCCTCGCCACGAACATCTAGCTTTCATCGATAAAGGGCGTCCCCGACGCCCCCGATTTCAACCCAACTTCACGTTCATGGTGATCTGCGCCGTGAATACTTTCTTGCCCTGCGCATCATGAATGTCCACCGGCACGACCTTGTCGCCTTCGGTCTGCCAATCCAGCTCGTCGCCGTTCGCGACCGCCGTCACGTCGCTCTTGGCCTTGGCCAGGTATTGCACGGTCATGCCTTTGGGAATCCACCGGGCGTCGTCGGGGATGGAAACGTTGGTCATCATGCCAGCGGCGAGCTCGGCGGCGTTGCACATGGCGATGGCGTGGACGGTGCCCAGATGATTGGTGATTTCCTTGCGAAACGGCACCTGCACGGTCGCCGCGCCTTGGCGCAACTCTGTGACCAGCGGGTTGATAGTGGAAAAGTACGGTGCCATCTGACAGGCCATTTTGCTGAAAGCATCCGGACCTGCGCTGTTGAACATACCGAGAACCTGATTCATGTGAAGCCTCGCTGACAAGTGGGGTTACGGAATAGTGTTCTAATAAAGAATAATATTCTGTAACAGAACGGTATTCTGTCGGCGGCGAATCTGTCAAGCTGTGCCCACTTCGTCACGGGCAGCCAGTGCCCGGTCCCATCCAAAAAACCGGTTATGCCAAGCATGGAAACAGCAGATCTACTCGAACGCGCCTTCCCCGGCAGAAGGGCTGAACTCAAGCGCGATATCTTTCGCAAGGCCCTGGCGCTGTTCAACGAGCAGGGCATCGAGGCGACCACCATTGAAATGATCCGCACCGAATGCCAGACCAGCGTCGGTGCCATCTACCATCATTTCGGCAACAAGGAAGGCTTGGTGGCGGCGCTGTTCTTCACCGCCCTGGACGATCAGGCGCGTTTGCGCGAGCAATATCTGTCCGAAGCAACCACCGCCGAGCAGGGCGTGCAGGCGTTGATCCATAGCTACGTCGATTGGGTGGACAGCCAACCCGAATGGGCGCGTTTCCAGTATCACGCGCGCTTTGCGGTGACCAAGGGACCGTTCAAGGACGAACTCGCCAGCCGCAACACCTCACGCAACGGTCAGCTTTGGCAGTGGTTGAGCGCGGCAGAGCAGGGCGAGGCGCTCAAGCGCTATCCCGCCGAGTTGATGTTTTCGTTGATCATCGGCGCGTCTGAAAGTTATTGCCGGGCATGGCTGGCGGGGCGGGTGCCCTCCAGCCCGAAGGCGCACCGGGAATTGTTGGCGCAAGCGGCGTGGCGTTCCATCAGCGCTGACTGAGCGATCACTGCGGGCAGCTCCACAATTCCACGGCCGGTTGTTGTGCATCGGGCGGTCCCAGCCAGTGCGCCATGGGTTGGCAAACGCCGGCATGACACAGTTGATAATCACCGGCCTGGGGCGTGCGACCGAGCTTCAACGGTTGCAGCGGTGGCAGTTCGCGGTGATATCGCCAACTGCCATTTTCCAGCCGTGCGCCTTCGGGAATTTCCATCCCAGCGCCGTTGCCCTTGACCCTGGCCTCACCCAGGATCAGGCCCTGTTCGCTGACCCGGTAATCCTCCTCCCAACGGATCTTCTCGATGGTGTGGTTCCAGGCCAACGTAAACTCGCTGAGTTCAAGTTGTGCCCAGACCACGCCGGACAAGCCCAGGCACAAGCCAATCACGCCAAGGCTCGCCCGACACGCCGGGCGCGCCAGAGGTGTTGCCCGATCAACAGCGCACCCAGGGCGAAGCCGATTTCATCGGTCAGCGGCAGGGCAACCACCAGCAATGCACCGGCGGCGAAGCACATCAGACGCTCCCAAATGGGCATTTTCTGTTGCATGTAACCGGTAGACGCCATGCCCCATAGGCCGATTGCCAGCAACGTCTTGACCAGCATGTAGGCAGTCATCCACAGGTTGTCGCCCTGGAGCATCAGCGCCGGGTTGTACACCGTCATGAACGGAATGACGAAGCCTGCCAGGGCGATGCGCACCGCCCAGAAGCTGATTTTCAGGCCGCTTTCCCGGGCAATGGGCGCGGCGGCGAAGCAGGCCAGGGCCACGGGCGGGGTCAGGTCGGCGAGGATGCCGAAATAGAACACGAACATGTGCGACACGATCAGCGGCACGCCCAATTCCAGGAGCGCGGGCGCTGCAATCGAACTGGTGATGATGTAGTTCGGAATGGTCGGGATGCCCATTCCCAGCACCAGGCAAGTGAGCATGGTCAGCAGCAGCGACAGGAACAGGTTGTCCTTGCCAATCGCCAGGATGTAACCGGCGAAGGTGGACGCCACGCCTGTCAGCGACACCACCGCGATGATGGTGCCGACCAAGGCGCAGGCGATCCCCACCGGAACGGCGTGCCGAGCGCCGTCCACCAATGCGTGCAGGCAGATGACCAGGGTTTCCCGAGTGCCTTTCATGAACCAGCAAGCCACTACCAGCACGCCGATCACCGCGAACACGATGCCGATGCCCATCCGGAAGAATCCGACGCACAGAATGCCCAGCGCGACCCAGAAGGCGCAGCGCAAGGCGTAGCTCGAGACTTTGAGGATGATCGCCGAGCCGAGAATCACGATGGCCGTCAGTGCCAGCCCGACCATGCCGGAAAACAACGGCGTGCGTCCGGAAAACAGCAGGTACACCAGCACCCCCAGCGGGATCAGCAGGAACCAGCTTTCCTTGACCGCGCCCCAGGCGCTCGGGCATTGATCCTTGGGCAGGCCCTTGAGGTCGGAGCGCTTGGCTTCCAGGTGAACCATCCAGAACACCGAGCCGAAATACAGGCACGCCGGGATCAACGCGGCCTTGGCGATTTCCACGAACGGCACGTTGATGGTCTCGGCCATGATGAACGCCACCGCGCCCATCACCGGCGGCATGATCTGGCTGCCCATGCTCGACGTCGCTTCCACGCCGCCGGCGAACGCCGCCTTGTAGCCAAAGCGTTTCATCAGCGGAATGGTGAACTGCCCGGTCGTCACCACGTTGGCGATACCCGAGCCGGTGATGGTGCCCATGAGCGCCGATGACACCACCGACACCTTCGCCGGACCGCCAAGCTTGTGACCGAACAGGCCCATGGCGAAATCGGTGAACAGCTTGATCATGCCGGCCTTTTCCAGGAAGGCGCCAAACAGGATGAACAGGAAAATGTAGGTGGCCGATACGTAGGTCGGCGTGCCGTAGAGCCCTTCGGTGCCGAAGGACAGTTGGTTGACGAGCTGATCGACGCCGTAGCCGCGATGGGCCAGGTCGCCTGGCAGGTGTTCGCCGAACAGGCCATAGGCCAGGAACAGGCCGCAGATGATCGGCAGCGCGATGCCCATCACCCGCCGCGCCGCCTCGAACACCAGCACGATCAGGACGACGCCGACGACCATGTCGGCAGTCGTCAGGTCGCCGGAGCGCTGGATCAGGTCGGCCTCGAACACCCATTGATAGAGCGCCGTGGCCATCCCCGCCAGCCCCAACGCCCAGGCCAGGGGTTGCCATGGCCTTTGCTTGCCGTGGGCCGGGTAGCTCAGAAACACCACCCACAGCAGAAAGCCCACATGCACCGCCCGCAACACAATGCTGGAAACTGGTGAGAAGGCTGCCGTGATGATTTGAAAGATGGAAAACAGCAACGCCACGTAGAACAGCGTCTTGGGCCAGTCCCGCGGGTCCGTGGCGATGCCGTGCTGGTCTTCACTCATGAGATGCCTGCCTGTTGTCGACTTGCGGATGCGAAACGCAATGCTGCAACGGCGCCGAGCGCCGTTGCAGTCCAGGGGCTATAGCGCGCCCACTTCCTTGTAGTAGCGCTCGGCACCGGGGTGCAGGGCGATCGGCAGGTTTTTCGCGGCGTTCTTCAGCGAGATGTCCTTGGCCGCTGAATGGGAGGTGCTCAGGCGGGTGAGGTTGTCGAACATCAGCTTGGTCATTTGGTAGGCCACCTCGTCCGGGACATCCTTGTGTGTCACCAGGATATTGGTGATGGCCACGGTGGGCACGGCCTCAGCCTGGCCGTCGTAGGTGTTGGCGGGGATCATCGCGCTCTGGTAGGCCGGGTTGCCGATTTTTTCCACCACGTCGGTGGGAATCGACACGTAGTTCAGCTTCATCGTTGACGCCAGGTCACGAATCGCCGCCATGCCCAGGCCAGAGGATTGCAGGGTGGCGTCCAGTTGGCGGTTCTTGATCAGGTCGACCGACTCGGCGAAGGGCAGGTATTGGACCTTCATGTCGTTGTAGGTCAGGCCGGCCGCCTTGAAGATCGCCCGGGCGTTGAGTTCGGTGCCGGATTTAGCCGCGCCCACGGAGACGGTTTTGCCCTTGAGGTCTGCCAGGGTCTTGATCCCCGATTCCTCGCTGGCAACGATCTGGATGTAATTGGGGTAGGCGCCCGCAATCGCTCGCAGTTTGGTGAGCGGTGCCTTGAAGCCGGCATCCTCCACGCCGTTTTTCGCATCGGCGACCGAGTCGCCCAAGGCCAGCGCCAGCTCCCCGCGCCCGGCTTGCAGCAGGTTGAGGTTCTCCACCGACGCCTTGGTGGCCTGGACCGACGTTTTGGAGCCCTCGATGCCGCTGCTGTAGATCTGTGAAAGCCCGACCCCGATCGGGTAATACACTCCGCTGGTGCCCCCGGTCAGGATGTTGATGAACACCGGTGGAGCCGCATGAGCGGCGGTGGTGACCGCCAAGGCTGCGGCGGCGGCCAGGAAGGTGAAGCGCTTGTTGACTCGCATTGGGAACTCTCCGTCTTGTTATGGCTTTATGCAGAGTCCCCCCACTGTAGTCGAAACGTGCTTGATGGCGAATAGGCAGTTAACGGTATGTCGGATTAAACAAGGTGGCTGCCTGGCGCCGCGCTGCTGCCGCGCACGGTCAGCTCGAACGGTAGGCGCACGTGTCGCTGGGTGATGGGCTTGTTCTCGATCAAGGCGATCAACATGTCCACCGCTTTCTGGCCGAAGGTTTCGGCCGGTTGGGAGATGGTCGTCAACGGCGGGTCGCAATACGCGGCAAACGGAATGTCGTCAAAACCCACCAGGGAAATATCCTCGGGCACCCGCAACCCCGTCTGCTTGATGCGCTTGAGCGCGCCGATGGCCATTTCGTCGTTCTCGCAGAACAGCGCGCTGGGGCGTTCGGTCAAGGCGAGCATTGTCCCGGCTCCTTCGTAGCCGGCCTTGAGGGTGAAATCCCCGTGGCAGATCAGTTCAGGTGCAAGGGCGATACCGGCGTTGCGCAGGGCGTCCTGGTAACCGGCCACACGGTCCAGGGTCAGAGGGCTGCTGCGCGGGCCTTTGATGATGCCGATGCGCCGGTGGCCAAGCCCGATCAGGTGCTCGGTCATGGCGCGCGCCGCGCTGCGGTTATCCAGGCTGATGGTCGGGTAGGGCGCGTCCTTCACCACTTCACAGGCGTTGACCAGCGGTAGCGCGTCGGTGCCGGGAGGCAGGGAGACGAAGGGGTCGCCGGCGCGCAATTGGATCACGCCGTCGGCCTGATGGGCGTAGACCAGGGCAGCGAATTCCTGCTCGATGGCTTCGCGGCCCTGGGTGTCGCACAGCAGCAGCCGATAACCGGCCGCTTGCGCCGCTTGTTGGGCGCCGCTGATGACGCGGGCGAAAAAAGTGTTGGCGATTTTCGGCA
Source organism: Pseudomonas sp. E102 (assembly GCF_052660185.1). Taxonomy (NCBI): domain Bacteria; kingdom Pseudomonadati; phylum Pseudomonadota; class Gammaproteobacteria; order Pseudomonadales; family Pseudomonadaceae; genus Pseudomonas; species Pseudomonas sp. E102. The sequence continues at coordinate 2,665,000 of NZ_CP084025.1, read as the reverse complement.
CCAGGATCACCAGGTTGCCGGTACGCCGGGAGCGAAACTGCACCGCCATCAGGTTCGGTCGATAACCGGCTTGCAGCACGGCTGCGTTGACCTTGTCCCGCGTCTGGGGCAGCACCCGCTCCGGGGACTTGAGTGCTCTGGACACGGTTGCCACCGACACGCCGGCCAGCCGGGCCACTTCACGGATATTGGACAAATTCACCTCGATTCGGCGCCTTGAAAACAGGCATGACCGCGAGCTTACCGCAGGTTCGATAGCTGACAAACGCTCATTGGCGATGCAAGGGGTTTGACACGGGGCAAAACCGAGCCTAGATTCCCGTCATGATGTAACCGGTTACATTAACGATCCGGACAGAAGAGAGTCGCGATGAATCCTGTAGCACCCAAAATAAGAATGGGCTTCGTTGGCGGTGGGGAGGGTGCGTTCATCGGCCAGGCCCATCGCCAGGCGGCGGGCCTGGACGGCGGTTTCGAGCTGGTGTGCGGCGCGTTCAGCCGCGACCCTCACAACAATCGACAGACCGGTGATGCCCTGGGGCTCGCCGCGTCCCGTTGTTACCACGACTGGCAGCAGATGCTCGACGCTGAAGCGTTGCTGCCGCTAGACCAACGCATGGAATTGCTGGTGATCGTCACGCCCAATCACCTCCATGCACCGATTGCCAGCCAGGCGTTGAAAGCCGGTTTCCACGTGTTCAGCGAGAAACCCGCCGCGCTGAACCTCAAGCAGTTATTGGCCCTCAAGGACGTGTTGCAAGGCAGTCGTTGCCTCTACGGCCTGGCCCACACCTACCTGGGTTATCCGATGGTCTGGCAGGCCCGTGAAATGGTTCGCTCAGGCCTGATCGGCAAGGTGCGCAAAGTATTCGTCGAGTACCCCCAAGGCTGGCTCAGCCAGGACGTCGCCGCCCAAGGCAACAAGCAGGCCGAGTGGCGCGATGATCCGGCCCAGTCCGGGTTGGGCGGTTGCATCGGCGACATTGGCACCCATGCGTTTTCCCTGGCGGAGTTCGTCGCGGACCAACCCATCCAGCAACTCTGCGCCACCCTGGGCACCCATGTTCCGGGGCGGCAGTTGGACGATGACGCAGCGATGCTCTTCAAGATGAAGGACGGCGCCACCGGCGTGTTGCTGGCCAGCCAGGTCTGCACCGGCGAAGAAAACCCGCTGAAGATCCGCGTCTATGGCGACAAGGGCGCGCTGCAATGGCGCCAGGAAGAGCCGTCGAGCCTGATCCACCGCGCCTTCGACCAACCGCTGCGCATTCTGCGCGGGGGTGTCGGCCAGCCTTGGCTGTGCGAGGCGGCGACTCAGCGCATGCGTCTGCCGGCGGGACATCCGGAGGGTTATCTGGAGGCGATGGCCAATCTGTACGGCGATTTTGCCCGGGCCATTCGGGCGCGGGTGGAAGGGCCGGACGTTCCTGGCGTACCCGGCATCGAGACCGGTTTGCGCGGCATGGCGTTTATCGAGGCGGCCCTCATCAATCACCGGGGCGACACAAAGTGGACCGCGCTGGAAACCGGAGAATCGCAGCTGTGATCACACACGACCACACACCAGGCGGCCTGCGCGGGCCGGCGATCTTCCTGGCGCAGTTCATGTCCGATGAAGCGCCGTTCGATACCCTGGCGGACATCGCCCGATGGGCCGCCTCACAAGGCTACAAGGCCATCCAATTGCCGACCTTGGGCACGCGTTACATCGACCTGGCCCGGGCCGCCGAGAGCCAGGATTATTGCGATGAACTCACGGCCACCTGCGCGGCGGCCGGCGTCGAGATCAGCGAGTTGTCGACGCACCTGCAAGGGCAACTGGTGGCGGTGCATCCGGCGTTCGACGCGCTGTTCGATGACTTCGCCCCGGCCCACCTGCGCGGCCAGCCTCAGGCGCGCACCGAGTGGGCCATCGAGCAATTGAAACTGGCGGCTCGCGCCAGCCAGCGCCTGGGCCTGAAGGCCCACGCGACGTTTTCCGGAGCTTTGTTGTGGCCCTACATGTACCCGTGGCCGCAGCGGCCCACAGGACTGGTCGAGCAAGGTTTCGCCGAACTGGCCCGGCGCTGGCTGCCGATCCTGGACTGCTTCGACGCGGCCGGCGTGGACCTGTGCTACGAGATCCACCCTGGCGAAGACCTGCATGACGGCGCCTCGTTCGAGCGCTTCCTGCAAGCCGTCGATCATCATCCACGGGCCGCCATTCTCTACGACCCCAGCCACCTGCTGCTGCAACAGATGGACTACCTGGGCTTTATCGACCGCTACCACGGGCGCATCCGGATGTTCCACGTCAAGGACGCCGAATTCCGCCCCGACGCCCGCTCCGGTGTCTATGGCGGCTACCAGGGCTGGGTGGACCGCCCCGGCCGGTTCCGTTCCCTGGGCGATGGGCAGATCGACTTCAAGGCGATTTTCAGCAAGCTGACCCAATACGGCTTCGACGGCTGGGCGGTTTTGGAATGGGAATGCTGCCTGAAGGATTCGCAACAGGGGGCGGCCGAAGGCGCGGCGTTTATCCAGCGGCACATGATCACCAGGACGGCCAAGGCGTTCGATGATTTTGCCGGGGTCACGGCGGATGAGGCATCCAATCGGCGGTTGTTGGGGTTGTCTGGGTAACGGCTGATCGCAGAAGCCTTGTGGCGAGGGAGCTTGCTCCCGCTGGGTGGCGAAGCCGCCCCAAATACAATGTTCCAGGCAGACCGCGTTGCCTGGTTTTACGACTGCTGCGCCCGAAGCATTGGACCGGCCGAGCGGGAGCAAGCTCCCTCGCCCAAAAGCAGGCCACAAAAAGCAGGCGGCAACAGCAGCGCACGACTTTGTTTCAACAAAAACAACAACAAGACGGTGACGGTCATGACGACGATGTACGCACGCCTCAGCACGATGATGTTCCTGCAATTCTTTATCTGGGGTGGCTGGTTCGTCACCCTCGGCACGTTCCTGTCCAACACCCTGGGCGCCAGCGGCGAGCAGGTCGGCAGGGCCTTCGCCACCCAGTCCTGGGGCGCGATCATCGCGCCGTTCGTGATCGGCCTGATCGCCGATCGCTACTTCAACGCCGAGCGCATCCTGGCGGTGTTGCACCTGGTGGGCGCGGTCTTGTTGTACCGGTTGTATTCGGCGGTGGACTTCAGCGCGTTCTACCCGTTCGTGCTGGCTTATATGGTGATCTACATGCCGACGTTGGCCCTGGTCAATTCCGTGGCCTTCCGGCAGATGCGCGACCCCGCGCTGGAATTCTCGCGGATTCGAGTCTGGGGCACCCTCGGTTGGATCCTCGCCTGCGTGGTGATCAGCTATGCGTTCGCCTGGGATTCGCGCGAGTCGATCTCAGCGGGCGGCCTGCGCAATACTTTCCTGATGGCCGCGGTCGCTTCGCTGGTCCTCGGGCTCTACAGCTTCACGCTGCCCGCCACGGCACCGCTCAAGGAGCAGGCGAGCACCAGCGGCATCAAGCAGTCCCTGGGGCTCGATGCGTTGGGCCTGCTCAAGGATCGCAGCTACCTGGTGTTCTTCATCGCCTCGATCCTGATCTGCATTCCCTTGGCGTTTTATTACCAGAACGCCAACCCGTTCCTGGCCGAAACCGGGATGACCAACCCGACGGCGAAAATGGCCATCGGGCAAGTCTCCGAGGTGCTGTTCATGTTGCTGTTGCCGCTGTTCATCCAGCGCTTCGGCATCAAGTTGGCGTTGCTGGTGGGCATGCTGGCGTGGGCGTTGCGCTACGTGTTGTTTGCCTATGGCGATAACGGTGAGCTGGCATTCATGCTGTTCATCGGCATCGCCCTGCACGGCATCTGCTACGACTTCTTCTTTGTCTCGGGGCAGATCTACACCGACGCCAAGGCGCCCAAACACCTGCGCAGCTCGGCCCAGGGCTTGATAACCCTGGCGACCTATGGCGTGGGGATGTTGATCGGTTTCTGGGTGGCGGGGCAGGTGACCGATCACTTTGTCGTGGCAGGCGGGCACGATTGGAAAAGCATCTGGCTGTTCCCGGCCGGTTTTGCGCTGGTGGTATTCGTGTGTTTCCTGCTGACCTTCAGCGGTCGGCAAGGGGTCGTGGCACCGTCCGAGGCATGAGCAAGGGCAGAACGTCAGTCACTTGTGACTGACGCTCAGCTTGGTGTACGTCACTTTTCCGCCTTCGTTGGAGTAACCCTTGTTGTCCAGCGTGTAGACGCCGGCCTTGAAATAGAAGTCGTAGCCGTACCAGGACTTGTCGAGCTTCACCTTTTTGCCACTGTTGCCGATCAGCACCGAGAGCTGGCCTTGCTTGTCCATCTGCAGTGTATAGGAGAAGGACTTGTTCAACGGCACCTTGGGCACGGTGTAGATCACCGGGCTTTTCTTGTCCTTGGGCTTGACCCGGTATTCCACGTCAATGTTGCCGGTGCCGTTTGCATAGCGGTAAACCAGTTTCAACAACGGCGTCGGCGCATTCTTGGCGTGAATCTGCGCCACCACTACACGGCCTTCCGAAGGCACCTGGTTGACCGTCAATTCACCCTTGAGGGTGTTGACGCCACTGTTGTAGCGCCAGTTGCGGTGTTTCCCGTCCCGGCTGGTTTCCCGCAGTTCTGAGCGCGGGTAATCGCTGTTACCGGTATGAGAGCCGGTGACGGGGGCCCAGAAGACAATCCTCTGGCCGTTATTGTCGAAATACTTGTTTTTCAAACTCGGCATGGCTTTGGTCGCCACGACCTGCGCGGGCGTTTGCACCGGCAGGGTGACGCTCCAGACCGTCACGTCAATCATGATGAAACCCTCCAACGGGACCGGCCGCTATCTGGCGGCCGGCAAGACAAAAAACAGCCATCCGTGGCGTAGTCTTGATGTTATCGACGAGGGTCTGTTTCGCTGGAGGCGTACCTGACGGATGGCTCTGTGATAAGCCCCTCAGGCCGAAAAACCGGGCAGGTTATCCTGTGTCATTTTGTTGCTGATCGGGTAGAGTACGCGCCGCCCGAGAGATGGATCCCGGGCGTTTTCCCATGGAGCGTCAAATGAACCACCTCAGCAAAGTTGTCGCCTGCGCACTGTTCGGCCTGGTCCTGGCGGGTTGCACCGGCACCCCGATGAAGACCCAGCAATACGACAGCAGCCAATACACCGTCGTCGGTCACAGTGAAGCCAAGGCCACCGGCCTGCTGCTGTTCGGCGTGATCCCGATTCGCCAGAACAACCGTTTCGTGCGCGCCCAGAACGCAGCGATCCAGGCCAAGGGCGGCGACGCCATGATCAACACCCAAGTCCAGGAAAACTGGTTCTGGGCCTGGGTCCTGACCGGTTACACCACTTCGGTTTCCGGTGATGTGGTCAAGCTGAAGAACGTTCAGTAAACCCAAGCGTTAAAGGTAGGCGAGCTTACCTGTGGCGAGGGGATGAATCCCCTCGCCACAATAGCCCCCGATCATGCCTCCTCTTTCAGCGTCCTCCCACCACCATGTGACTGAACGGCGCCACATACGCCTGCAATGTCACCAATCCGCCCACCAGAATCGCCAGTACCACCGAGTGGAAAAACACGTAGCGCAGGATTTCTCCTTCGTGGCCGTACCACCGTGTCGCGGTGGAAGCGACCACGATCGACTGGGCGTCGACCATCTTGCCCATCACCCCGCCTGAACTGTTCGCGGCAGCCATCAGCACCGGGCTGATCCCCAGCTGTTCCGCCGTGACCCGCTGCAGACCGCCGAACAGCACGTTGGAAGCGGTGTCCGAACCGGTCAGCGCCACGCCAAGCCAGCCCAGCAGGGTGCCGAACATCGGATAGAAGATGCCCGTCGCGGCGAACGCCAGGCCCATGGTGGCGTCCAGGCCCGAATAACGCGTGAGGAAACCCAACGCCAGCATCGCCACGATGGTGATCAGCGAATAGCGCACCACCCAGAGCGTTCGCAGGTATTGGCGCACCAGTTGCGGGATGGAATAACCCATCAGCAAGCCTCCCACGATTGCCGCCAGGAAGATGCCACTGCCGGTGGCGGTGAACCAGTTGAACTTGTAGACCGCTTCCTCGGTTTTAGGCTGGGGCACTACGGGCGGGACTTTTTCGATCTGTTGGTGGATGGTGCCGAAGGTCAACAGCGGCGAGAAGATCGGATTCGCCTCGCGCATCGGCTTGCCTTGGGGGTCGAGCCTGGCCGATTGCGTCTGCGGGTCGATGGCCGGGCGGGTGTCGAAAATGTTCTTGAAGCCCTGGGTGCCCCAGGCGAATACGAACACCGTGAGGATGATCCACGGCATCCAGGCGCGCAGCACGGCGGGTCGAGCGTCATTGGAAAACGCGGCGCTGGCCACTGGTGTTTGTTGTTCGCTGGCGTCAATCTTCGAGTCGTCGTGCCGGCCGGTCAGCGCCGCCGAGGTGTGAATCGTGGCCGGTTTCCAGATTTTGAGAAAACCGGCCAGGCAGGCCATGGATATCAGCGCGGCAATCACGTCCACCAGCATCGGCCCGTGGTAGTTCGACACCAGAAATTGCGGGATAGCGAAGCTGACACCGGCCACCAGGATTGCGGGCCATACTTCAAGCATCTTGCGCCAGCCGGCGAACGCCCAGATCAGCCAGAACGGTACGATCACCGAGAAGAACGGCAGCTGCCGGCCGACCATCATCGACAGCTCCATCTCATCCAGGCCGGTGACCTTGGCCAGTGTAATGATTGGGGTACCCAGCGCGCCGAAGGCCACGGGAGCGGTGTTGGCGATCAATGCCAAGCCCGAAGCGGCCAGCGGCGAAAAGCCCAGCCCGATCAGGATCGCCCCGGTTACCGCCACCGGCGTGCCAAAACCCGCCGCGCCTTCGAAAAACGCGCCGAAACAAAAGGCGATCAACAGCAACTGCAAGCGGCGGTCATCGGTGATGCGCGCCAGGGAATCCTGCAGGACCTTGAACGAACCGTTCTCGGTGGTCAGTCGGTGCAGGAAGATAATGTTGAGCACGATCCAGCCGATGGGCAGCAGCCCGTTGGCCGCGCCATAAAGCGCCGCTGAACCGGCCATGTCGGCGGGCATGCCGAAGGCGAAAATCGCGATGAGCAACGCCGAGGCCAGGGCATACAGCGCCGCCAGGTGTGCCTTGACGTGAAAGAACGCCAGGGACGCCAGCATCACCACCACCGGGACCGCCGCCAGGAACGTCGACAGCACCGCATTACCGAAGGGATCGTAGACTTGTTGCCAGACCATGTTCCACCTCTGCTTTTTATTGTTGGAAGCGCAGGCCCCGGGGGGATTGGCAGAGAAGTATAGGCGGGGATTTGTCGCTGGATTGTCCGCGACTCCCTTTGTGGCGAGGGGATTTATCCCCGCTGGACTGCGCAGCAGTCCCAAGTTCTTTGCCATTGCAGAAATCTTGGGGCGGCTTCGCCACCCAGCGGGGCGGTGCGACGTTTCGCTAAATCCCCTCGCCACAAAGAGAATGTGCAACGGCTATCGCGCTTCGACGTTTTCCAGCGCGCGGTTGGCGAGCATCGCGCCCAGTTCGATCAACTGCAGGATGCCCAGGGCAACGTGTCGTCGCGAGCCGTCCAGGTCGAACGCCAGGTCGTTGATCATGGCATCGGCCGAGGCGAGGGTTTCGCTGAGGTTGGCGAGCAGGGCTTCGGTGTCGATGCCTTCATTCACGGTGAACAGCCGGCCTGGGTCAGTTTTCGATTGGCTGGACTTGGGCTTGAGGTAGAAGTCGAGGGCGCGGTCGGCGGCTTCGTCTAAGTCTTTCGAGTCGGCTGGATCGGTGTCGGGAGGGTTGGGGGTTACTTTGAACATAGTGAAGTTCTCATGTGGAATTTAGAGAAGCTTTCGCCCTCGCTACCAAACGAAGGGTGGCGGCCATACGAAGGTTGGTAGACCGGTCCACATGAACACCGGCGCGCCCGAAGACGCCCTACGCATGGCCACCATTGATACAGATGCGCAAGGGCACCTCAAAAGTGAAGCTGTGCGTCATGTAGAAGCCGGGCTACCAAACCCGATCGCTGATGTTCAGCGACCGAGCAACAGTAAAGCCCGGCCCCAAGGCGCACAAGCCGGCGGATTCTGGCGTAGTTGTAGGTAAGGGCGCAAGGCGACGTAGCCCGAACCCGAAGGATCCTACAACCGAATAAACACAGCCCTCTGTAGGCTGAAAAGATGGGTTAACACAGAACCCGCCACAAAAGCACCTCGCTTGTTTGAGGTCTGCCGCTCAGCCCTTCGCCGCCATCGCCGTCACTTCCACCCGCATCCCTTCAACCGCCAACGCCGCCACGCCGACAGCCGCGCGCACGGGCCAGGGCTTGGCAAAAAAGCGTTTGTAGACTTCGTTGAAGGCCGCGCGGTCGGCCATGTCGGTGAGGTAGATGGTCAGGTGCAACACGCGGTCCATGGAACTGCCGGCGCGTTCCAACGCGGTCTTGAGTGCCTGCAACGTGCATTCGCTCTGCGCCGTGATATCGCCCAGTTCCAGGCTGCCGTCGGCGCGGGTGGGGATTTGCGTGGAAACCAGCAGGCCGCCGAAGCCGGCGACGTCCGAAGAGATGGAGTCCGTGTCCGGGTCGGGAGTGAACGTGATGTCTGGGTTCGCCATGGAAGTCTCTTGCTCGTAAAAGAAAAAAGGCCAGTCACTTCAAAGCGACTGGCCCGCCAGTTTAGCGCCGATTATCGAGCTGTCAGCGATTTCCGCAACTGGGGCGGATAACGGTCACCGGCGACCCTGGACCATCCGCTTGGCGGTCAGCACGTGCTCCAGTTGCGGTTCGTCGACGGCCACGTGTGCAGCCATGTGTCGTGCCTGTTCCCAATCCAGGTCAGGGCGCAACCACTGGAGGGCGTTTTCGCCAGTGAAGGCCAGCAGTCGCTGCTGTTGATTGGCTATGTCGCCATAAGTCACCAAGGCCAGCCCGTCGCAACCGTTGGGCGTTTCACTGGCCTGGGCCAGGGCGGCGAGAAAGATGGGCGACGACTGCCGCGAAGTCGTATAGCTCAGGCGGTTGGCCTGGGCGGGCGCGATGGTGTCCGAGGCGGCTTCATACCAGCCGTCCACCGCTACCAGGACGCGGCCGTCGCGCTTGATCCGGTCAAACACTTTGGAGCGCATCACCAGGTGCAAGGGCAGGTGGGTCAAGGGCGGCATCGTGCCCATCGACCAGACGGGCGACCACCCCCAGCGCACCTTGATGCTTTCCAGGCGCCCGCCACGGTTGCGGATGGCGCTGACCTGCATGTTCGGCTTGATCACGCTTTGTCGGTCATGAAGCGCGGGAGCCACCGCGGCGTGAAGGCTGTCGGCGGACAAGCTTGATTGGTTGGCGCCGAAGGGCTCGCGCTGGGCAAAGAACGCCAGGGAATCCTTGGAAGAAACAGGCTGAACGAAACATTCACACATCGCGAAAACTCCAGGCAGATTTGTACGACACCCCCCGCCGTGAAAGCCCTCGGACCGCTTCGTTTGCGGTGGGCTGCGGCGGTGTTATGTACCTCCGAGCCGGCGCGCCAGCCCTTGGTTCGAAAATCCTTGTCGCGACCTGATGAGCGGAAAATCAAGCGGCATTTCATCCACTTATGCGACCGCTCATCGTCTGCGTGGAGAGCTGCGCATTTCTCCAGGGTCGTTCGTTTTGTGCCCCAGCGCCGTTGCTTCGACGGTGCTTCGCGTGGCCTCTGATGAAGGAGATCGACCCATGACCAAAATCGATAATCTGCTGGATAACAAAGGGACGCCCCTCGACAAGCAGACCTTTACCTGGCGTGAGCTGGCCGGCAAACCGATCAGCAAACTGGACGACGATGCGTTCACCCGTGTGCGGGTGATATTGATGAACGGCGTCGAGTCCGACGCCCTGCGCCTCAAGCATTTCGGTGCGCGTTTCCACAAGGAGCTGCAACTGCCCCTGGCTCAGGTCAGGCGTGCCGAACACCATCAGATGACGGCCATCAATTGGTTGCTGTCGGCGGATCATTCCCCCCTGGAAACCACCGTGGCCTACGAACAGGTCGCCATCGAAGTCACCGCCGCGGTGGCCCAGAACGAGCCGGATCCTTACCAGGCGCAGACATACCGCTTCGGTTTGCTGGAAGATTTCGACCACCTCTACCGTTACGCCGCGATGCTTGATCGCCTGGAAGGCAAGGACGCCAATAACATCCTGCAAGGCTACACGGACATCGTGCCCGGCCGGCCCACCAGCGAGCACCACCGCGCCCCCGGCGATGACCTTCGAGACAACTATCAGAAGGACAGCGCCGCACTGATCACCAAAATCCATGCCGCGCTGATTACCGGCGCGGAATACCAGACCCACGATTACTACATGAACATCGGCCCGCTGTTCGCTGACCCGGTGGCACGGGCGTTGTACGCCGAGATTGCCTCGGTGGAGGAACAGCACGTCACCCAGTACGGCTCGCTGCAGGACCCCAGCGAATCCTTCATGGAGAAGTGGCTGGTGCATGAGGCAATGGAGGTCTACACCTACGCCAGTTGCGCCGAGCAGGAAGAAAACCCGCGCATCAAAGCGATGTGGGAACGCTTCCTCGACTACGAACTGGGCCACTTGAACCTGGCCTGCGAGTTGTTCAAGAAGCACGAACGGCGCGATCCCGCCGAAATCCTGGCCGGTCCGCTGCCACGCATGATTGCCTTCAAGAGCCAGCGCGATTTTGTCCGCGAGACGTTGTCCCGGGAAGTCGACCTGCGCGCCCATGGCATCGACTACGTGCCCAAGGAGCGCGAAGGCCATGCGTCCCTCGACTACCGCGCCCAGCTCAACAGCGAAGGCGTGCCCGCCAACATCGCCTCGGCCGGCTACACCTTCAAGCCCGGCTCCGAACTCAACCCAGTGGGAGAACAGCAATGAGCGAACGCCAAGTCACCATCGGCATGAATCGTACCGGTACCCAGATGTCTCCCGAGGACACGGCTCGCCAACTGGAAGCCACCCGACTGTTCCCGGCGGACGTGCCCGGCGACATCAGCGACTACACCGCCGAACGCGAGCGCGCCATTCGCGAGGCCGACCTGATAGGCTCGGTGCCGGCGCCAGGCTCGGTCAAAGGCATGGTCAAGACCGCGTTGGACAAGACCATCGGCAAGGCGCCGGAAGTGTTGCTGGACAAGCTCGGCGAACGCCTGGCCTTCGAGCGCACCGGCGTGAGGCTGTATGAGGCGATGGTCGCCAAGGCCACGTCCGCGCCCGGTGCCGACCCAGCATTGGTGGAAACCTTGCGTCAGATCCAGGCCGAGGAACTGGAGCACATGAACATTGTGCGCGAAGCTATCGAAACCCTCGGCGGCGACCCGACGGCCATGACGCCTTGCGCGGACGTGGCAGGCGTCAAGGCCATGGGCGTGCTGCAAGTATTGACTGACCCACGCACAACCGTCTCGCAATCGATGAGCGCGATCCTGACCATCGAACTGGAAGACAACGCGGCTTGGGAACTGCTGATCGAGCTGGCGCACAAGGGTGGTCATCCGCTGATCGCCAAGCGCTTCGGCCATGCGCTGGAACAGGAGGAAACGCACTTGGCCACGGTGCGCAACTTCATCAAGCAAGACCTGCTTGCGCAAGTGAGCTGAGCTTGCTTGTAACTGGCTCCACCCTGGTTGACCCGGGGTGGGCCGCTGGTTCGAACTTCAAAAGGACAACCGCCCGTGAGTGAAACCGACCTTGAGATGGAATTGAAAGCCTGGCGGCTTTTGCTCGAAGACGACGCGTATCGCCTGGACTTTCCCGAGGATTATCGCGACACGCTGATTCGGCGCGCCGATGAATTGGTGTTGCATCAATTTATCAGCCTGGAGGACTGGCAACTGCTCAAAGATGCGGCCGATCAGGCGTATCAGCAGACCGTGGAGATGCTTTCGAGGAACCAGCGCGATTGTTTGAATGTGAAGGGGATGCGGTTGCCTGGTGGCTGAATGCGAGGGCCTCGTCGCGAGCAGGCTCGCTCCCACACTCGTCCTTCAGCAGCAGCGCAACCGACGTCAACACTGCCCCCTATGGGAGCGAGCCTGCTCGCGATGAGGCCGGTACATCCAGCATATTCCTTCACTGAAACCCCGCCATCGTCGGATCGCCGCACGGAGCAGGCTCGCTCCCACATTGGATCTCCCCATTTGGATTCATCCCTGTTCAACACTCGGCCAGACCACCTCCTTGCGCTCGGCCCGAGGGAAGTTCAGGCACTGCCAGCGCCAGGCATCCTCCAGCATCCGCTCAAGCCCATGACGGGCGCTCCAGCCCAGTTGTTCGGCGGCCTTGCCAGGGTCGGCCCAGCACCGGGCGATATCGCCCGGGCGACGCGCCTCAAAGGCCAGCGGCACCGTCTCACCGGTCACGCGCTCGAACGCGCTGACCACCTCCAGCACCGAATAACCACGCCCAGTGCCCAGGTTCCAGATGTGTACACCGGTCTGCCCACGCAGAAACTCCAGCGCCCGCAGATGTCCCTCGGCCAGGTCTACCACATGGACATAATCCCTGATCCCCGTGCCGTCCGGCGTCGGGTAGTCGGAACCGAATATCCGCAGCACCTCCCGCTCACCGTTGGCTACCTGCAACAGGTACGGCAAAAGGTTGTTGGGCGTCTGCGTCGGCGTCTCTCCCAGTAGGCCGGAGCAATGGGCGCCGATGGGATTGAAATAGCGCAGCAGGCCGATGGACCAACGAGAGTCCGAATTCGCGGTGCAACGCATGACATGCTCGGCCATCAGCTTCGACTGGCCATAAGGGTTGGTCGGCTGTCCCGTTGGGCAGGTCTCGGCGATGGGCATCTGTGGGCAATCGCCATAGACCGTCGCCGATGAACTGAACACCAGGTTGAACACGCCGGCTTCGGCCATGGCCTGGCACAGCGTCACGCTGCCACTGACGTTGGTATCGAAATACCGCAGCGGCTCGCGCACGCTTTCGCCCACGGCCTTGAGCCCGGCGCAGTGAACGACGGCTTCGATGGGGTATTCCTTGAACACGTTATCCAGCGCCCGTCGGTTGCGCACGTCGGCATAGACAAAACCGGGCTCGCGTCCCGTCACGTCCGCAATGCGCTGCAGTGTCCCCCGGGAGCTGTTGCAGAGATTGTCCAGGATCAGCACCCCGTTGCCCTGGTTCATCAACTCGACCGCCACATGGGCACCTATGTAGCCCGCACCACCTGTTACCAGAATCATCACTCAATCCCTCTCGGTTGTCCCTGTCCTGATGTCTCATGGGCGAGACACTCGGCGTTGATCGGCGGTCTCGCTTCGGCAGTGGTGCGCGTGGGAGACATCAGCCTGTTCTGTTGAGTGTGGTGGTGTGCGTCAGGAGTTCAGAGCAGTTGACTGATCGGTGCGTGCAGTTTGTCGGCTGGCTTCAACAAGTTTTGGAACGGCTTTGGAACCGGTTTTCTCCAACGTCCACAAGGCCAAGCGCGAGGGGAGTCTTCAGGTCTTGTTTGCCAGGCGGCCAGCGCCAGATTCCGGTGGGCCCAGCATCGATCTCTAGAAAAGGAACGTCACATGAATCAACAAGAACAACTTCACCCCAAGCAGAGCGCCGCTTCCACCACGAGCCTGCGACCCACGCTGTTGTGCCTGTCACATTTGCGCTGGGGTTTCGTCTACCAACGGCCCCAGCACGTGATGTCGCGATTGGCCAGGGACTACGACGTTCTGTTCTTCGAGGAGCCGATTTTCGAAGGGCGGCAGACCGCGCACCTGGAACACTATGGGGTGGCCGAGGGCGTGACGGTGCTGGTGCCCAGGCTTCCGGAAGGGCTGGATGAAGCTCAGGTGATCGATGCCCAGCGCGAGCTGCTGGACGCCTGGCTGGCGCAACACTGGCCGAGTGAGCTGATGCTCTGGTACCTCACGCCCATGAGCCAGGTCTTCACCGATCACCTGGAGGCTAACGTGGTGATTTTCGATTGCATGGACGAGCTCTCGGCCTTCAAGTTCGCCCCGCCCGCGCTGGTGGAAATGGAGCGGCGGTTGATGGCAAAGGCCAACGTGGTGTTCACCGGCGGCTACAGCCTGTGGGAGGCCAAACGCCAGCACCATGACAACGTCCACGCCATGCCCAGCAGCGTTGATGTCGCGCACTTTGCCGCGGCCCGACAGCCGATTCCGGACCCGGCGGACCAGGCCGCGATTGCTCATCCGCGGCTGGGGTTCTTCGGGGTCATCGACGAGCGTTTCGATATCGACCTGGTGAGGGAACTGGCTACCCAACGCCCCGAGTGGCAGATCGTGCTGATCGGGCCAGTGGTCAAGATCGATCCGGCTACATTGCCGCGCTCGCCTAATATTCATTATTTGGGCGCCAAGCAATATGAGGAGTTGCCCGCTTACCTGGCGGGTTGGGACGTGGCGTTGATGCCGTTTGCCCTGAACGAATCCACGCGCTTCATCAGCCCCACCAAGACGCCCGAATACCTGGCGGGCGGTTGCCCGGTGGTGTCCACGCCGATCCGTGATGTCGTCAACGGCTACGGCGGCAGTGGCGTCGTTGCCATTGCTGATTCACCCCAGGCATTCATCGAGGCGATCCAGGCCGCGCTGGACCTGCGCACCCAGCCAGGCGTGATTGCGCAGTACGCCGATAAAGCCCTGGACGGCATGTCCTGGGACAAGACGTGCGCAATGATGAAGGAGCAGATCGAATGCCAACGATAACCCTCGAGACCCTGGACAACTCACTCGATGCCACGCCGTACGACTACCTGATCGTCGGCGCCGGTTTTGCCGGCAGCGTACTGGCCGAGCGACTGGCCGATGGGTTGGGCAAGCGCGTCCTGCTGATCGATCGTCGCGATCACATTGGCGGCAACGCCTACGACCATCTGGACGAGGCGGGGGTGCTGGTCCATCGCTACGGCCCGCACATCTTCCACACCAACGCCCAGCGCATTATCGATTACCTGTCGCGGTTCACCGAATGGCGGCCCTATGAACATCGGGTCCTGGCCCAGGTCGACGGCCACCAGGTGCCGATTCCGATCAACCTGACCACCCTCAACACGCTGTTCGGCTTGTCCATGGATGAAGCCCAGGCCGAGGCGTTCCTGGCGCAGCGGGCGGAGCCGGTCGAGACGATCCGTACCTCCGAGGACGTGGTTATCAACCAGATCGGTCAGGAGTTGTACGAGAAATTCTTTCGCGGCTACACCCGCAAACAATGGGGCCTGGACCCTTCGCAGCTGGACAAATCGGTGACCTCGCGAGTGCCGACACGCACCAACACGGACGATCGGTATTTCACCGACCAGTTCCAGATGATGCCCTTGCACGGCTACACGCGAATGTTCGAGCGCATGCTCGACCATCCGAACATCGATGTGCTGCTGTCCACCGATTTCAAGGCTGTGCGCCAGCGCATTCCACATCGCGAACTGGTCTATTGCGGGCCCATCGATGAGTACTTCGACCACTGCTTCGGTCGGCTGCCGTACCGCTCGTTGCGTTTCCAGCACGAAACCATGGATCAGGAGCAGTTTCAGCCGGTGGCGGTGGTCAATTACCCGGACGAGGCCGTGCCCTACACGCGTATCACCGAGTACAAGCACCTCACCGGCCAGCAACACCCGCGCACCAGCGTGACCTACGAATTTCCCTGCTCCGACGGTGACTTGTACTACCCGGTTCCGCGTCCGGAGAATGCCGAGTTGTACAAGCGGTACAAGGCGTTGGCCGATGAAACGCCGGGGGTGACTTTTCTCGGGCGGCTGGGCACCTACAAGTACTACAACATGGATCAGGTGGTAGGGCAGGCGCTCGCGTTGTACCAGCGTATCGCCGAGCAAGAGGGTGTTCAGGCGAAGGCCCACGAGGTCGAGCCAGGTTGATGCCTGGCTCCGCCTTTGCGTACAGGAGACCGCAACGTGCAGGACAGGATCTTCAGCAGTTTCATGATGGCCGGCTACGAGTGCTCCACCCAGCGCCGCGCCGATGGGCGCCGATTGGACATGCTCGCGGCGACTCGCCACGACCGCTGGGCAGGCGAGGATTATCGCCAGCTCGCCAGGTTGGGCATCCGTTGCGCCAGGGATGGCCTGCGCTGGCATCTGATCGAGCAGCAACCGGGCCGTTACGACTGGAGCAGCTTCCTGCCGATGCTGCGCGCCGCCCGGCGTTGCGATGTGCAAGTGGTATGGGACTTGTGTCATTACGGCTATCCCGACGACCTGGACATCTGGCGCCCTGCTTTCGTGGAGCGGTTTGCCCGCTTCTGCGCCGCCGTGGCGCGGTTGATGCGCGAGGAGGGGATCGAGGTCCCGTTCTACTCGCCGATCAATGAGATTTCTTTCTGGAGCTGGGCCGGCGGCGACGTCGGTTATTTCAACCCAGGCGCGCAGCGTCGGGGTACTGAACTCAAGCATCAGTTGGTGCGCGCAAGCATCGCGGCCATCGAAGCGATTCGAGAGGTCACGCCCGGTGCGCGGTTCGTCCAGTGCGATCCACTGATCAACGTACTGTCCTCGACTCGGCGAGCCGAGGACATCGAGGCCGCCGAGGCGTATCGACAATCCCAGTTCGAGGCCTGGGACCTGCTGACCGGCAGAAGCTGGCCGGGGCTGGGCGGACGAGAGGAGTACCTGGATATCGTCGGGGTGAACTTCTATCCCCATAACCAGTGGTTCCTCCATGGCAATCGGATCGAGCCGGGCAGCCCCGAATATCGCCCGTTGGTGGGCATGCTCAGCGAGGTCCACCAGCGCTACCGCAGGCCGATGCTACTGTCGGAAACCGGTGCCGAAGACACCGCCCGTGTTCCGTGGTTGAACTACATCGGCGAGCAACTGGCGCTGGCCATCGAGCGGAAAATTCCGATGGAGGGAATGTGTTGGTATCCGTTTCTCGATTACCCGGGCTGGGACGATGACCGCTACTGTCCCACCGGTGTGTTCGGTTACGCCGACAATGAGGGAAGCCGCGCGTCCTTCCATCCGCTGCTGGTGGCGATCACCGCGTTGCAGGCGCGCTTCGCCTCACCCGTGGCGATGGCACAAGTGCCATGAACAGCCAGCAACCCCATGGGCTGCCGTTGCCCAATACGGCGATCGCTTTTCTCTGGCGCTACGTCACCCTCAGGCCGTGGCATTTCGCGACCTTGTTTTTGCTGATTATCGGCGCCGCGAGCTGCGCCGTGGCGGTGCAGTTCGGTATGAAGCTGTTGGTGGACGCGATGGCCCAGGGCAGGGAGGCCGCCGGGCATGTGTGGCTGCCGTTCACAGTGTTCATTGCCTTGATCGTGATTGAAAACGTGTTCTGGCGCTCCGGTGGTTACCTGGGTTGTCGGACGGTGGTCGCCAGTTGCGCGGACCTGCGCATCGACCTGTTCAATCACCTGACGGGCCATCCAATGCGCTATTTCTCCCAGCATTTTGCCGGGGCCTTGGCCAATCGGATTTCCTCGGCGGGCGCCGCGGCTGGGTCCATCTACGGTGGGCTGGCCTGGAAAATCATCCCGCCTTGCGTCGATTTCATCGGGGCCGTGGTGGTGTTGTTCACCGTGCGACTTTCCATGGGCATCGCGTTGATTGGCGCCGTGGTCGTGGTGGCAACCTTGATCACAGTGATGGGCCTGCGAGGCCGCAGTCGCCACATCGACTTCGCGTCCCAGGCCGCGCGCGTCGGCGGCGAGCTGGTGGACCAGGTTTCCAACGTCTGGACGATCAAGGCTTTCTCCGCCCGGCATCGGGAACGGCGTCGACTGGAGCAAGCGATAGGTGTCGAGGCCAAGGCTCAACGCCGCAGTTGGATCTACCTTGAAAAAGCCCGGGTCCTGCATGACATCTGCCTGTCGATCATGGCCGGCGGCATGCTCGGCTGGTCGATCCTGTTGTGGCAGGACGGGCAGATCACCCCGGGCGATGTGGTGATGGTCAGTGCATTGTCGTTTCGCATCCTGCACGGCTCGCGGGACCTGGCCCTGGCTTTGGTGGATACTTCGCAGCAAATGGGCGTGATCGCCGAGACCCTGCGCATCATCGTCCAGCCGCACGCCCTCAGCGACACCCCGGCAGAACTGGCGCCGGGGCGCGGCAACATTCGCTTTATCGACGTCAGCTACAGCTACGCCGACGGTCGGGGTGCGATCAAGCACCTGTTCCTCGATATTCCCGCCGGACAGAAAGTCGGCATTGTCGGCCCTTCGGGGGCGGGCAAGTCGACGCTGGTCAGTCTGGTCCAGCGCCTTGACGATGTGCGCAGCGGGGTGATCCTGATCGATGACCGGGACGTGCGCTCGGTCAGCCAGGACAGCCTGCGCAGACAGATCGCCGTGGTGCCCCAGGAACCGGCGCTGTTCAATCGCACCATCTACGAGAACATCGCCTATGGTCAGCCCGATGCCACCGAGGAACAGGTGATCGACGCGGCCCGCCATGCCTATTGCGAAGAGTTCATCCGTGGCCTGCCGGACGGGTTCAATACCCTGGTGGGTGAGCGCGGCGTGATGTTATCGGGCGGTCAGCGCCAGCGCCTGGGGTTGGCGCGGGCGTTCCTGAAAAACGCGCCGATCCTGATCCTCGACGAAGCCACCTCGGCCCTGGACACGGAATCGGAAGCCAAGGTGCAAATGGCCCTGGACGACCTGATGCGCGGCCGCACCGTACTGGCAGTGGCCCATCGGTTGTCGACGGTCGCAAGGTTCGATCGGATCCTGGTGCTGCAGGCCGGAAGAATCGTCCAGGACGGCGCGCCCGATGAACTGCGCCAACGCGCAGGGCCGTTCCAAACGCTGTGGCAGGCCCAGGGGATGGAGTTGGGCAAGCGCTAGCGCCTCAATGTGCCACCGCAAGGCAGTGTTGTTTGTTGAATTTAGCCACACTCGCGATAGCGGTGGTTCAGCTTGCAGAGATGTTGGATGTGCCGCCGCCATCGCGAGCAAGCTCGCTCCCACAGGGGGGCAGTGTTGTGTCTTGAATTTGGCCACACCGCAGGACCTATTGTGGGAGCGAGCTTGCTCGCGATAGCGGTGGTTCAGCTTATGGAGATGTTGGATGTGCGGCCGCCATCGCGAGCAGGCTCGCTCCCACAGGGGGGCAGTGTTGTTTGTTGAATTTGGCCACACCGCAGGACCTATTGTGGGAGCGAGCCCTGCTCGCGATAGCGGTGGTTCAGCTTGCAGAGATGTTGGATGTGCCGCCGCCATCGCGAGCAAGCTCGCTCCCACAGGGGGCAGTGTTGTTTGTTGAATTTGGCCACACCGCAGAACCTATTGTGGGAGCGAGCCCTGCTCGCGATAGCGGTGGTTCAGCTTGCAGAGATGTTGGATGTGCCACCGCCATCGCGAGCAAGCTCGCTCCCACAGGGGGCAGTGTTGTTTGTTGAATTTGGCCACACCGCGGGACCTATTGTGGGAGCGAGCTTGCTCGCGATAGCGGTGGTTCAGCTTGCAGAGATGTTGGATGTGCGGCCGCCATCGCGAGCAAGCTCGCTCCCACAGGGGGGCAGTGTTGTTTGTTGAATACGGGCACGGCGCGGGGCTTCTTGTGGGAGCGAGCTTGCTCGCGATAGCGGTGGTTCAGCTTCCAGAGATGTTGGGGGTGCCACCGCCATCGCGAGCAAGCTCGCTCCCACAGGGGGCAGTGTTGTTTGTTGGATGCGGGCACGGCGCAGGGCTTTTTGTGGGAGCGAGCCCTGCTCGCGATAGCGGTGGTTCAGCTTCCAGAGATGTTGGGGGTGCCGCCGCCATCGCGAGCAAGCTCGCTCCCACAGGGGGGCAGTGTTGTTTGTTGAATACGGGCACGGCGCGGGGCTGTTTGTGGGAGCGAGCCCTGCTCGCGATAGCGGTGGTTCAGCTTGCAGAGATGTTGGATGTACTGTCGCCATCGCGAGCAGGCTCGCTCCCACAGGGGGGCAGTGTTGTGTCTTGAACCTGGCCACACCGCAGAACCTATTGTGGGAGCGAGCCCTGCTCGCGATAGGGGTGGTTCAGCTTATGGAGATGTTGGATGTGCCGCCGCCATCGCGAGCAGGCTCGCTCCCACAGGGGGGCAGTGTTGTTTGTTGAATTTGGCCATCCCGCAGAACCTTTTGTGGGAGCGAGCTTGCTCGCGATAGCGGTGGTTCAGCTTGAAAAAACAGCCTGGGAAGTGGCCGGAAGATGCTTGCCCTCGCAGGGGCAGTTGGGAAAGACTGACGCATTTCCATGCCACGCGACGAGTGCTTATGACTGTCCGATCAGCTACTGAAATCACCTCACAAGTTTCCCGTGCGCTCGAGGTGCTGAAGCGTCATCTTGGTCAGGGACTGCGCGCCGTCGTCTTGTTCGGTTCAGCGGTGGACGGTGGGCTCAAGCCCAACAGCGACATCGATCTGTTGGTGTTGGTCGACCTGCGATTGCCTGACTCCGTGAGGCATGGGCTGATGAAGGATCTGCTGACCGTCTCGGCCTGGCCGCCGACCGATTCGCTCCGGCCGTTGGAGGTGACAGTGGTCGCCCTGGATGCGATCGTCCCGTGGCGATATCCGCCGGTACGCGAGTTCCAGTTCGGGGAGTGGTTGCGCGAGGACTTGCAGGCCGGGCATTTCGAGCCTGCCATGAAGGACCACGACCTGGCCATCCTGTTGACCAAGGCAATGCAGCACAGTGTTTGCCTGTTCGGCGCCCCTATCGATGAAACGCTCAGCCCAGTGCCGGCGGCTGATCTGAGGCGGGCGTTGTACGACACCACCACGCAATGGAATGAAGACACCGATTGGCACGATGAACAGTGCAACGTGGTACTGGCATTGGCGCGCATCTGGCTCACCCTCGAAACAGGCACCATCGCGCCCAAGGACCAGGCGGCCGCATGGCTCCTGGAACGTTTGCCCCTGGCCCATCGGTCCGTGCTGGAAACGGCCCGCGCCGTCTATCTGGGGTGGGCGGCAGATGATCTTGCTGGCAAACCCCGACAGGTGAGGGCGTATGTGGAGCATGCGCGACAGGAGATTGACCGGCTCTATTCCCGGCTGCGCACCGACGTCTAACCGCCCCGGTTCTGATTGACAAAGTCCACGAACGCCCGCAGCGGCGAGGGTAGGTAGCGGCGGCCGGGGTAGTAGAGGAACGGCCCGGTGAAATGCTGCCACCAGGGTTCGAGTACCGGTTCGAGCAGGCCGCTGTCCAGGTGTGGCCGCAGCCAGTCCTCGAACAAATGAACGATGCCCATCCCATCCACCGCCGCCTGCACCGCCAGGTCCATGGCGCCGCCGATGCGCACGATCAACGGGCCGTTCGGCTCGACGCTGATGGTTTCCCCGTCCCGTTCGTACTCCCAGAGCGGTAGGGCCCCGCTGGGAAACTTGCCGGCCAGGCAGGCGTGCCGCAGCAGGTCCCGCGGGTGCTCGGGTCGGCCACGGGCGTCGAGGTATGCCGGTGAGGCGGCGGTGGCGAAGCGCTGCAAGCGTGGGCCGATGGGAATGGCGATCATGTCCTGCTCAAGGCGTTCGTCGTAGCGAATGCCGGCGTCACACCCGGCCGCGAGCATGTCGACGAAACTTTCCTCGGTGACCACTTCGAGGCGGATGTCAGGGTAGCTTTTGAGGAACGGCGCGATGATCGCGGGCAGCACCAGCCGGGCGGCGCTGACCGGTACGTTCAGCCTGAGGGTGCCCGAGGGACGATCACGAAAATCGTTGACCACGTCCAGCGCGGATTCCACCTCGCCCAAGGCCGGCACGATGCGTTCCATCAGGCGCGCGCCGGCCTCGGTCGGCACCACGCTACGGGTGGTGCGGTTGAGCAGGCGCACGCCGAGCCGGCTTTCGATGCGTCGCACGGCATCGCTGAGGCTGGAGGCGGATTTGCCGCTGATCCGCGCGCCTTCACGAAACCCGCCCGCGTTCACCACCGCCACGAAGGACAGCAAGTCCTGGAT
Organism: Pseudomonas sp. E102; assembly: GCF_052660185.1. Lineage (NCBI taxonomy): Bacteria > Pseudomonadati > Pseudomonadota > Gammaproteobacteria > Pseudomonadales > Pseudomonadaceae > Pseudomonas > Pseudomonas sp. E102. Next base: position 2,643,160 of record NZ_CP084025.1, on the reverse strand, counting down.
ATCTGTCGCCATTGTTCTCTCCACCGTACAGCCCGTTCGGATTGCACCTGATTATCAGCGGAGTGGTCAACGCCTATAGTCGGCCCAGGCACATTTAATCCAAGGGGTACGAGATGAGCAGGGCAGACACCGCAGGGACTTTTCAACTGGGCGATCGTACCGTCAAGCGCATGGGCTACGGCGCGATGCAACTGGCGGGCCCCCAGGTTTTCGGGCCACCCAAGGATCCGGCGGCGGCCATCGCCGTGCTGCGCGAAGCGGTGGCGGCGGGCGTCAACCATATCGACACCGCTGACTTCTACGGGCCCCATGTCACCAACCGGCTGATCCGTGAAGCGCTGCATCCTTACGCCGACGACCTGGTCATCGTGACCAAGGTTGGCGCCGTCCGGGGTACGGATGCGTCATGGAACCCGGCCCACAGCCCGGCCGAGCTGACCCGCGCTGTCCATGACAACCTGCGCAACCTTGGCGTGGATGTGTTGGAGGTGGTCAATCTGCGCGCCTGGGGCAATTTGCATTCGCCAGCCGATGACGACATCGAGGAACAGTTCTCGACGCTGGCCGAGTTGCAGCATCAGGGCCTGATCCGCCATCTGGGCTTGAGCAACGTCACCGCGGCCCAGGTCAAGCAGGCCCAGGGCATTGCGAAGGTGGTCTGCGTGCAGAATCACTACAACCTGACCCATCGCGTCGACGAACAACTGATTGTAGAGCTGGGCAAGCAAGGCATCGCCTACGTGCCGTTCTTCCCACTGGGTGGGTTTACGCCGCTGCAATCGCAAACCCTGTCGGATGTCGCCGCGCGCCTGGACGCTTCACCGCTGGGTGTCGCGTTGGCCTGGCTGCTGCAACGTGCGCCGAATATGTTGCTGATTCCCGGTACGTCATCCGTGGCGCACCTGCAGGAAAACCTTTCGGCAAGTGAACTGCGAATTCCCGCGCAGATGCTGGCCGAGCTTGACGCCATGCTGTAGCGACAGGCGCCGCGCGGCGGTGTGCCTGGTGCCTGAAAAATCGAACAGGCTCCGGCCGGACGATGTCCCAGATTTATCGTCGTCAGGCAAGGATTTCGTCATGGCAGACCCTGGTATTCCCGGCCATCGCTGGGCTGATTCGACATGGGCTTTTTTACGCGAGGGCTACCCGTTCATTCGCAAGCGGTGCGCCGCCTATGGCAGCCCGGTTTTCCAGACCCGGCTGCTGGGTCGGCGCACGCTTTGCCTCAGCGGGCTGGAGGCGGCGGAGCTGTTCTACGACGCGCGGCGCTTTGTCCGAACGCCCACGTCCACGCCTGCGCCGCTGCGCAATATTCTGCTGGGGGCCGGTGGGGTCCAGGGGCTCGACGGAGCCCCTCATGCGCGACGCAAGCAATTGTTCCTCGAACTGCTGGACAAGGAAAACGTCCAGCGTTTGACCCAGGTTTATGAAGCTCGCTTGAGCGAGGCCACGGCAAGACTTCCAATGGGCGAGGCGTTCGAATGCCTGCCTTGGATCGAGGCCCTGTTGTGTCGGTCGGTCTGCGAATGGGCCGGCGTTGCGACGATGAGCGACCAACAAATGCACCGGCTGACCCGGCGGTTGGCCTCGCTGATCGACGGCAGCGGTCGCCTGGATTGGCGCATGCCGGCCGCGTGGTGGCGGCGCAAGGCCTGCGAAGCCGAGGCCGCGCGCTGGATCGAAAACTGCCGGCGAGGCGCCCACCCTGCGTTGCCGGAGTCCCCCCTGCACAAGCTTGCCCAGCATCGCGATGAGCAAGGGCAATTGTTGGCGCCACGGGTAGCGGCCGTCGAATTGCTCAACATTCTGCGCCCGGTGGTCGCGGTGGGGCGCTTCCTGTTGTTCGGGCTGATCGAGCTGGAGCGACAGCCGCGATGGCGCACCTCCATCGCCCGCAACGAAGGCGCGGCGTGGGCCTTCGCCGAGGAAACGCGGCGCTTCTACGCGTTCTTTCCGATGGTGGCCGCGTTCGTGCGCGAGAGCTTCGAATGGCGCGGCTATCGTTTCGACAAAGGCACCCGGGTGCTGCTGGACCTCTTCGGCAGCAACCGCGATGCGGCGCATTGGAAGGCGCCGGACAGTTTTTCGCCCGAACGTTTCGGCCAATGCCCGATGAAAACGTCGGTCATCAGCCAGGGCAGCGGCGAGTACACCTACCACCGTTGTCCTGGCGAGCCGTTGACCTTGTCGTTGATGCAGGCAACGTTTGAATATTTGTGCCGGCACCTACAATGGCGTTTGGACGTGAAGGCCGTCGATTTCCAACGCCTGCCCATGTTGCCCCGAGAGGCCGTGCCGATGACCGTGACGGGTCATTGGGGGGACGAAAAGACCAGTGCCTGACCGTCGTCCGGGATGAGCAGCCGTTCCGCAACCCCCGCCCGCTCGGCGGCAGCGCGCAGTGCCTCTCGTGTCGTCGGGCAATGGCTGATGGCTTCCAGGTGATTGGCCACCACGGTCCCACGAGACAGACGGGTGAATTCCAGGGTTTCTTCCATGCCCATGATGATGTCGTCGCCGATATCGAAACGTGCCCCGCCTGCCGGTACGACGCTGACCTGTGGCTGATGGCGCAATACGAAATCGCACACAGTGGGGGTGAGCACGGTATCGCCGGTGAGGTAGACGCTGGGCTCGTCGGGCAACTCGATCAGGTAGCCGACGCCGTGCTCCATCAGCTTGCCCACCAGGCCCCGTCCGTGGGTGCATTTGACGGACCGTATGCTGCCACCCAGGAACGCGCCGGGTTGCTCGTGATCGTTGGCGAGCGGTTGGACGTTCAAGCCTCGCCTGGCGAGGTACCCGGCGTCGCGGGGCGTGCAGATGACCGGGATCTGGCGTTCTCGCAGCCAGTGTTTCGCCGCCCGATCGAGATGATCGAAGTGGCCTTTCTGGCAGTGCGTGATCAGACAATGAGTCACGGTTTCAAGAGCGCTTGCCGTGGACGCCGGCAGCTCCACCAGCGGATTGCGCTGGGTCGCGCCGAACAGGCGAAGCGGCGGCAGGGCGCCTTTGCCGGCCAGCATGGGGTCGACGAGCACGCGGTACGGGCCGAACTCAAGGATGATCGTGGCGTTGCGGATCTGTTGGATTTTCATGGAGCGTTCCTTGTTGGGCGAGCGTTCCATGGTGCCGATCCCGGGCGATGGGCATAATGGCTGGATCTGACATCCTTGATTCAATTTGAGCCATGCCGAAAAAACTCCGCGTCGGTTTGTTGCTGTTTCCCGGTTGCATGCCTGCCGGCCTGTTTGCCTTTGCTGATTTGCTGCACGCGGCCAACCGCCGCAGTGGTCGGGTGCTGTTCGAGGCGACCTATGTCGCGCTGCAAGCCGGCCCGGTGACCTGCGCCCATGGCATCGGTCTTCAGGCTGAGGAGTCGTTGGGCGAGGCCGACCTGGATGCGCTCATGGTGCCTGGTTTCTGGGCCGAATCGGCCGAACAGGTCAAGGGTGTGCTTGCCGGCCAGGCTCCGCTGTTGAAAGCGCTGTCAAACCGCCCCCGGCGCTTGCAACTCTGGGCCTACTGCACCGGGGTCTGTCTGCTGGCCGCCTGTGGCCGATTGGACGGGCAGGGCGCGACAGTCACCTGGTGGTTGGCGCAGTCGATGCAGGAGCAGTACGGCAACGTGCGCTGGCAGAGCGAACAGAACTGCGTGTTCAACGAGCGAACCGCCACCGCGTCGGGGGTGAACGGTTACCTGCCCATCGCCGAGCACCTGATCGAACGTAACGTCAGTCACGATGCACTGCGCGATATTACCCGGCTGATGGTGTTGCCGCGCCCGGCCGTCCCTCACGTGGCGTTTCAGGGGATTGCGCTGATACAGCAGCCCGACGGATTGCTGCGCCGGTTGCATGGCTTGATCGAGCAGATGCCGGCGGAGCAGATCACGGTCAAGGCGCTGGCGAGTCGGCTTGCCATGTCCGAGCGCACGCTGGCGCGCAAGGTTGGCGACGCAACCGGCCAGACCGTCGCCGCGTATGCCCGGTGCATCAAGTTGAATCAGGTGGGCGAACGCCTGACATTGACGTCGCTGCCCCTGGCCAGCATCGGCGCCGAGCTGGGTTTCAGCAGCAGCTCCAACCTGCAGCGGATGTTCAAGGCGCTGACAGGGCTGACGCCGGTGCAGTACCGGCGCCAGTTCGGGCGGGTGTGAAGCTGGGGCGCGTCAGCTGCGCGCCTGCTCCTTCTCGTTTCGGTGATGGTCCGGCCAGCTGTCGACCGGGTGCGCGCGGTCCTCGTTGAACATTTCCGTGAGCAGCGCATTGGCGCGGCGGTAGGCGTCGTGCCGGAACTTGAGGTCGTCTTCCGGCTGGGCGACGATTTCTTCTAGCATCTGCAGGTTGAGACGACGGAACTGGTCGGCGCGTTCGCGCGCCTCGTATGCGCCGACACCCATCTGCACCAGCGCGCGTCGACCCAATGACAGCGCGCTTTCAAAGGTCTCCCGCTCGGCGCTTTCCACGCCCAACTGCCGCAGGGTGATCAGGTGCGCCATGTCCCGCGCCCGCACGATCAGTTTCAATCCGGGGAAGTGTTCCTGGGCCATTCGGGTCAGCGTCAGGTTGTCCTGCTGATCGTCTATCGCATTGATCAGCACCATCGCCTGGGCCGCGCCGGCGGCGTGGAGCAGATCGAGGCGCGTGGCGTCGCCGTAGAACACTTTTACGCCAAACTTGCGCAGCGTCTCGATGTTGTCGGGGTCATGGTCGAGAACCACCACCTCAACGCCGCAGGACATCAGCAAGCGACCGGCGATCTGCCCGAAACGACCGAAGCCGGCAATGATCACCCTTGGATTCTGCTGGTCGACGAGATCGGATTGCTGGTTGTCCTTTTTGGTGGCCGATTCCACGCGGTCCAGCAGCAGGATCAGCAAGGGCGTCAGGCACATGGACAGGGCGACCGCCAGCGTCAGGCTTTTGCCCCACTGGTCGGTGAGGATGCCGGCCAACGTTGCAGCGCCGAACACCACGAACGCGAATTCACTGCCCTGGCCGAGCAGCACCGCTTGCCAGGAGCGCTGGCCGGCGGGCACGTTCAGGAAGCGGCTGACGGTCTTGATCACCAGCAGTTTGATCAGGATGAAACCCAGGGTCAGGGTGATGACCTTCAGCGGTGCGTTGATCAGCGTGCCGAAATCGATCGACATGCCCACGCCGATAAAGAACAGCCCCAGCAGCAGGCCCTTGAACGGCTCGATGTCGCTTTCCAGGGCGTGGCGGTATTCGGAACTCGCCAACAGCACGCCGGCGAGGAACGCGCCCATGGCCATCGACAGGCCGGCCTCTTCGAGAAGAAAGCCGAAACCGAACACCAGGAACAGCGCCACCGCACTGAAAATCTCCCGCAGGCCCGAGCGCGCGGCGAAGCGCAGCAGCGGTCGCGTCACGTAGCGCCCCAGCAGCACGACGACGCTGATGGCGGCGACAATTTTGACGATCGACAGCGCCAAGGCCATGCCTGACGGGGTTTGGCCGTGGGCCGACAACAACGGGATCATGGCGACCAGGGGAATGGCCGCGATGTCCTGGAACAACAGCACCGCAAAGCTGCTGCGCCCGACGGCGGTGGCGGTCAGGTTGCGTTCGCTCATCGCCTGCATGGCGATGGCGGTTGAGGAAAGGCTCAACGTCAGGCCGACCAGCAGCGCCGCCGTCCAATTCAGCCCCAGGGCCGCGCAGAACGCGGCGATTGCACCGCCGCAGGCCAGCATCTGCAGGGCGCCGCCGCCGAACACCATCCTGCGCAGCGCCCACAATCGCTTGGGGTCGAGCTCTAGACCAATGATGAACAGCATCAGGACGACGCCGATTTCGGCGAACTCCAAAATAGCTTTTACATCGGTGATGAGCTTGAGGCCCCACGGGCCGATCACGCAACCGGCCAGCAGGTAACCCAGCACCGGGCCCAGGCCGAAGCGCACGGCAATCGGCACGATCAGCGTCGCCGAGGCCAGGTAGATGAGCATCTCGATCAGGCTGTGCGTCTGCATTTCAATCTTCCTCCCAAGCGGCCAGGCGTGCGCCGTAGTGTTCGATTTGTGCCCGTTGAGTGTCGGACTCGGCGGCGTAGGCGCCGTGCACGGCGACCGGCTCGAGCCAGCGCATGTGGCAATAGAGCGCCGTGGCATGGAGCGGCTGGGCCAGCGCGGAAAAGTCCGGGTACGCGCCGATCTGGAAATGCTCCCGTTCGCCACCCGTGCTCACGGCCCACAACAGGCGCTTACCGTTGAGGGCCGTGGCGCCTTTGCCATAGGCCCAGCCATGGGTGAACACTTTATCGATCCACAATTTCAAGAGAGGCGGCATGCCGTACCAGTACATCGGGTGCTGGAGGACAATCAGGTCAGCCTGCTCGGCAGCGCGCTGTTCGGCCTCGACGTCGATGTTGAAGTCTGGGTAAAGCTCGTAGAGAGACCGTATGACCACGTCTGGGTTGTCGGACGCGCGCTTGAGCATCTGTTGGTTGACCCGCGATTGGTCGGGGTAGGGATGGGCGTAAACGATCAGGATCATCGGGGCGGTTCCGCGCGACAGGGCCAGGTCAAAAGGCCGGACATCCTACCGAGTAAGGCACGTGTTGTTTAGGACATTGTTCGCCGCAATGCCGTGCCGAGGTCAATTGAGCGGCAGCGAGACCCTGACCTCGAGACCACCGTCCCTGCGGTTCCTGAGCATCAGCGTTCCGCCATGCTCCAGTACCGTCGCCCGTGCCGCCGACAGGCCCAGGCCGACGCCGCCGGTGTTCTTGTTGCGCGAGCCTTCGATGCGAAAGAACGGCGCGAACACTTGCTCCTGATATTGGAGCGCGATGCCCGGCCCGCGATCGACGATGCGGATCTCGACGCAGTCGGCGAAGGACTTCAACCGCACGCCCGGTTCGCTGCCGTATTTCGCCGCGTTGTCGATCAGGTTGCTCAGCGCGCGCTTGATCCCGATGGGCCGGCCGACATACACGAACCGCTGGGCGCCTTCGAAGGACACTTCGGTGCCAGCGTCCCGGAAATCGTCGACGACGGTGTGCAGCAGTTCCGCCAGGTCGAACGCCGTGGCGTGTTCCAGGCGCGCTTCGTCGCGGAAGAATTCCAAGGCGGCGTTGACCATCGCCTGCATCTCGTCGACGTCCCGGAACAACCTCGATTGCTGTTCGGGGTCCTCTATGAATTCGCCGCGCAGGCGCATGCGGGTCAGGGGGGCTCGCAAGTCGTGGGAGATGGCGGCGAGCATCTGCGTGCGGTCCTGGACGAAGTGCTTGAGCTGGGCCTGCATGGCGTTGAACGCCAGGATCGCCTGGCGGATTTCGAAGGGACCTACGACCGGGATCGGCGGTGCCCGGAAGTCCACGCCAAAGCGTCGGGCGCCCTCGGCAAAGCGCTCCAGCGGTGTGGCGAGGTGTCGCGTGGCGATCAGGGCGACGATCAGTGTCGACAGCATGATCAGTGCGATGATGATCAGGTTGCGCGCCCATTCTCCCAGGCCCCAGCTGCGCGAGGTCACAGAGACGGTTACCCAGGAGCGGTCGGACAGTTCGATGATTACGGCGTAGCGCCTGGCGGGGTCATCGGCTGGCCAGTCTCCTGGTTCGTAGGCGTCGATCCGTGCGTCGGGCCTGCCCAACTGCCGATGGAGGAATGCCGAGCCTTCGCTGAACTCCGGGTCGTCGATCACCGGTAACCGCGCATCTTCATAGCGCCGCAGCCACTGGACGCTGAACGCCTCGTCACTGGCCGCCACGGCAATGTCGGGTCGTTGTGCGGGCTTGACCGAATCAATGATGCGGGTAATCGCTGCGGCCTTTTCCATCAGGCCGGTTTCCATCAGGGGAGGGCGCGCCCAGGCGCCGGCCAACAGGCTGAACAGTTCGTTGAGCGCCAGCAACGTCAGCATCGCCACCATTGTGGTCAGCGCGATCCAGCGTGCCACGGTGTCCCGTGGTCGATGGACCTTCGTGGGCCCGGTGGTCATCGCTTCACCACGTGGGGACTGAACAGGTAGCCACTGTTGCGAACGGTGCGGATCATCGACGGACCGGTGACGTCGCTTTCCAATTTGCGCCGCAAACGGCTGACCTGGACATCGATGCTTCGGTCAAACGCATCGAAGGTCTCACCACGGGCCAGGTCGAGCAGTTGCTGGCGGGTGAGCACCCGGCGTGGATGTTCGGCGAAGACCAGCAGTAATTCGAATTCCCCGGTAGACAGCGGAATCATGACCTTGTCGGGCGAGCGCAATTCGCGACGGGTGACGTCCAGTTGCCAGCCTTCGAACTCCAAGGTCGGCCGGGCGAGGTCGCCCGGGCTGCCCCTGGCTTCGCCGGTGCGCCGCAGGACGGCGCGCACCCGGGCCAGCAATTCTCGGGCATCGAAGGGCTTGGTGAGGTAGTCGTCGGCGCCCATTTCCAGGCCGACGACACGGTCGCTCAATTCACCCATGGCGGTGAGCATGATGATCCCGACCCGGTGCTCGTTGCGCAGGCGCTGGCACAGCACCAGGCCGTTATCGCCCGGCAACATCACGTCGAGGATGATCAGGTCCGGCTGCCGGCGTTCCACCGCTTGCCACAGGGCGTTGCCGTCGGCGGCGACTTCGACGCTATAGCCATGTTGCTCAAGGAATTTGCGCAGCAGGGCGAGGACTTCGAGGTCATCGTCCACCAGTAACAAGTGGCTCACGGTGGTCACGTCGGGCAATGAATACGGGGTGCAATACTAGGGTCAATCCGGGCCTGCGTCATTTATTTCAATCCGGAAACAAAGCTGCCGGCGGGCAATATTCCGGAAATCTGCGGGCAAGAAAACGGCGGCAGGATGGGGTCGATGTCGGTCTCTCCAGAGTCGATTCTGAACCTGTGGCGAGCGAGCTTGCTCGCGCTTGAGTGCGAAGCGCTCACCGCTTTTTTAGGGCCGCTTCGCGCCCCAGCGCGAGCAAGCGCCCTCGCCACGGGTTTGGTGTTTGGCTTTTAACCGGCATAGGCACCCCTCCATTCCTCCCCGAGATAGCCCCGCATGTCGATCCTCAAACCCGCGCCGCTGTTTGTCCGATCCACCGTCATCGTCGCGCTGGCGGTACTCGCCAGCGGCTGCAGCAGTACGCCAACCGCCAAGCCGGGCAGTTGCGAAAGTGTTCCCTATGCGGTGCACGATCCGGCCGAACCGGTGAACCGCGGCATCTTCGCCTTCAACCGTACCGTGGACGATTACGCCCTGGCCCCCGTCGCCCGTGGGTATCGCAAACTGCCGGACATGTTCCAGGCTGGCGTACACAACTTCGTCGCCAACTTCGGTGAGCCCAAGGTGTTCATCAACGATTTGCTGCAAGGCAATGGGCAGCGTTCGGTCACGACTCTTGGGCGCTTCGTCATCAATACCACCGTGGGCATCGTCGGGCTGATCGACGTGTCGGGCAAGATGGGCATCGCGCGTCATGAATCGGATTTCGGCCAGACGTTTGGCGTCTGGAATATCGCCCCCGGACCGATCGTGGAATTGCCGCTGCTGGGCACTGCCAACCTGAGGGATGCGACCGGCAAGGTGGTGAGCTTCGTCGTGGACCCTTTCGGCGACAACAGCGATACCGTCCAGACCCTGGGTACGATCAAGACCGTGGGCGGCGTCGTCGATGGACGCGCGCAGGCGCTGCCGCTCACCGACCAGTTGCAGGCGCGACCGGACTATTACGTGGCGCTGCGCGACGCCATCGCGCAACGACGTGCTGATTTCGTCGCGGATGGCAAACTGGGCGCCGTCCAGGACGAGCCGCAATGCCCGGAACGCGGTGGCGCCGATGAATAGCCAGGCGCTGGTCCTGCATCGGCGGGTGAAGACCATTGACCAAGGCTCGCTGCATTGCCGCGAGCTCGAACTGCGGCTTGCCGAGGACGGCCAGCACGTACTGCTCAGCCGCTACGTCGAATGGTACGACCCGCAGCAACCGGGCCTGTGTGCAGCCCAGCACTATCGGGTGCCGTTGGCGAGCATGATTCGTTGGATGATCAACAATGGCGAGCGGGGCAGCGGGCCGTGACGATGGGCGATCTCCCCGGCGTGTAACCATGTCGGGGAGTTGAAACATTTTTACATACTTCCGGCTTAATTATGGTTGTACGATGTCGTACGAAATATGGTCGACTGTTTCCGTTCCTCACAAAAAAAATAACGGAGATTCCATCCATGTCGAGCATTCCCTCCGCAGAAGGCCAGGCCGTGGCCCCCGCGCAGAGCCGCTTCGTACGCCTCTTGAAGCTACTTGGCCCCGGTATCATCGCGGTACTGTCATGGCTGGGCGCTGGCGATCTCATCACATCTTCCGTGGCCGGCGCGAACTACGGCTACGCAATGATGTGGGTGCTGGCGGTGTCCTTGCTGCTCCGATACCTGATCGTCAACATCATTGCCCGCTTCCAGCTGTGCAATAACCAGGGCATGACCATCCTGCAGGGTTACGCCCAGCTCAATCCGTTTTTCGCCTGGTTCATGCTGGTGTATGCGCTGCTCATGGGGCACCTGATGAACGCCTACATGATCAAGGGCGCCGGCGAGGCCTTGGCGATGCTGCTCAAGACCGATTACCCGCTGCTGTGTTCGGTGGCGGTGGTGTTGGCAGTGTGGATGCTCGTCGGGCGCAATATCTACTCGATGATCGAGGGCGTGATGAAGGTGTTGCTGGCGATCATGACCCTGGCGTTCCTCGCCTTGGCGGTCATGTCCGGCCCGGATGTCGCCGGGATCGTCAAAGGCACCATCGGCTTCAGCATTCCACCCGATGAAGGCGTGCACGGTGCGCTGCTGGTGGCGGTCTCGGTGATTGGCGCGGTGGCGGGTTCCATCGCCAACTTCGTCCACCCTTATGTCATGCGCCAGAAAGGCTGGGTTGGCCCTGAGCACAAGCGCATCCAGCGCAACGACCTGTTGTTTGCGGTGTTTGTCGGGATCGTCATCAACCTGGCGATCTGGATCGTCGGCGCCGAGATCCTGCGGCCTAATGGCATCGAGGTGAAAACCCTGGGCGACCTGGGCAAGGCCCTGGAAATGTTCTTCGGCTCGATCGGTTGGTATGTGTTCTTCGTCGGTGTGTTCGCCACGCTGTTCGCCAGCATTTCCGGCAAGACCACGGCATTCCCGATGCTGATCACCGATGCCTTCCAGCACGTGCGTCCTGAGCGTCGCGAGCGCTATGGCAAGGAGTTCCACCGCGACCCGATGCACAAGTGGTTCATGCTGTTCATCCTCGTCACTCCGCTGATCTGGTCGCTGCCGGGCATGCCGGACTTCGTGACCCTGACCATCGGTGTCAACGCGCTGAACATCGTCGGCCTGCCAGTGATCTCCCTGGGCCTGCTGATCATGTCCAACCAGAAGTCGCTGCTGGGCAAGGAATACCGCAACAACCTGTTCGAGAACATCGCGCTGGTGTTCGCGACTGGCCTGGCGTTGTGGGTGGCGTTCCAACTGGGCGTCGATCTGTTTGCCTGAGCCCTGGGCATTCATCTCTGGAAGGGGCTGCTAGACTTCATGGTCCAGTCCCTTTCGGAGAATCCCAATGAACAACAAGAACAGGATTTGCCTCTGGTACGACGGCACCGCGCAGGACGCAGCTGAGTTCTACGCAAGCACGTTTCCCGACAGCGCGGTGAACGCGATCCACCATGCGCCGGGCGATTATCCGGCGGGCGAGCAGGGCGATGTCATCACGGTGGATTTCACGGTGATCGGCATTCCCTGCATCGGCTTGAATGGCGGCGCGATGTTCAAGCACAACGAAGCCTTCTCCTTCCAGGTCGCAACCGATGACCAGGCCGAGACGGATCGCCTCTGGAACGCGATCATCGACAACGGCGGCCAGGCGAGCGCTTGCGGCTGGTGCAAGGACAAGTGGGGTGTGTCGTGGCAGATCAGCCCCCGGGTTCTGGTCGAGGCGATCACCAGCGCCGACAAAGCCGCCGCCAAGCGCGCCTTCGAAGCCATGATGAACATGACCAAGATCGACATCGCGGCGATCGAGGCGGCGGTGAAGGGGTAGCCTGCGGTCGGCAGTAAAAACCATGCAAGCTGACCCTCCGCCATCGTCGGATCGCCGCCCGGAGCAAGCTCGCTCCCACAGGGATCCGTGCTGGCAGAGAAATTGAAGTTACTCCATCAAATGTGGGAGCGAGCTTGCTCGCGATGGCGGAGGGTCAGCCAACACACTCACCGCTGACTCTCCACACGCCAGATGCTACAGGGAGGGTCCAGGCAACCTGGCAATCACCTTGATCTCGAACTGGAAACCATACAGCCATGTCACACCCACCGCTGTCAGCGTTGGGTGCGGCGCGTGGCCCCAGAATTCGGGCACCACGCTCCAGACCCGTTCGAATATCGATTCGGGATCAACCATGAAGACCGTGACGTCGATCACGTCGTCAAAGCTGCAATCGGCGGCGGCGAGTATGGCCGCAAGATTGGTGAAGGCGCGGCGCACCTGGTCTTCCAGCACGGGCTCGGGCGAGCCGTCCTCGCGGCTGCCGACCTGTCCGGATACGAACAGCAAACCATTGGAGCGAATCGCCGGCGAATAGCGGTTGCGCTCGTAAAGCGCCTGGCGTCCGGGCGGGAAAACAACGTCTCGGGTGGTCATGGGAATCTCTCCATCAATGGCCGAAAGCGGCCGGAACTCAACGATGAAGTCACTCTAGGGGCTTGTGCCCGGGCGATAAACGAGCAACCTTGGCGATCACTGTTTGTAAAAACCAAACAATCCGAGGCAGGAAATGGACCGTTTCGATGCGATGCAGGCGTTCGTGCGTGTGGTTGAGTCGGGCAGTTTCACCAAGGCCGCCGAGACGCTGCACATGAGCAAAACCACCGTGACCCAGCTGGTGCAACAGCTCGAAGCGCGGCTGCGGGTCAAGTTGCTCAACCGCACGACACGCAAGGTCAACGTCACGGCGGACGGCGCGGCCTTCTATGAGCGTGCGATCCGCCTGTTGGCGGACCTGGATGACGCCGAGACCAGCTTGTCCGGCGCCCAGGCCCTGCCGCGCGGGCGGCTGCGTGTCGATGTGCCGAGCCCACTGGCGGCGCTGATCCTGATACCGGCGCTGCCGGACTTCTACGAGCGTTACCCCGATATCCAGATCGACATGGGCGTCAGCGACCGCATCGTTGACATAATCGACGAAAACGTCGATTGCGTGGTTCGCGGCGGCGAACTGAAGGATCAATCGCTGATCGCCCGACGCGTCGGCGACCTGGCCCTTGGGGTCTTCGCCGCGCCAAGCTACCTGGCGCGTCTGGGTACCCCGGTCCATCCGCGTGAGCTGGAGGATTCCCAACATCGCGTCGTCGGTTTCCTGTGGGCACGCACCGGCAAGGCCTTGCCCTATGCCATGCACCGACAGGACGAGCACCTGCGCATCAAGGGGCGTTACGCCCTGGCGATCGACGATGGCAACGCCTACCTGGCAGCCGGCCTGGCGGGGCTGGGGGTGCTCTGGTTGCCCATCTATATGTCGCGGACTCACCAGGCGCAGGGGACGTTGGTCCCGTTGTTCGAAGATTGGCGCCTGGAGTCGATGCCGATGTACGTGGCCTACCCGCCGAACCGGCACATCAGTGCCAAGCTGCGGGTGTTCATTGACTGGGTGATGGAGCTGATGGCGCAGCATGCGCCTATCCTTGATCGGCAGGCGTCATGACATTTTTCTCGATCGCAGAGGAGAACAGCGATGGAACGATTCACCGGCGGTTGCCTGTGCGGCAACGTTCGTCTTGAAGCGTCTGGCCGTCCATACCGGGTCGGCCTTTGCCACTGCCTGGATTGCCGCAAGCATCACGGTGCACTGTTTTTTGCGGCGGCGGTGTTCCCCGAGGACGTCGTCACCGTCACGGGCGAGCCCCGGGATTATGCCGGGCGCTTCTTCTGCCCCAATTGCGGCTCGTCGCTGTTCGCCCGCAGCAACGACGAGATCGAAGTGCACCTCGGCACGCTCGATACTCCCGACCAACTGACGCCCACCTACGAATGCTGGACCGTGCGCCGCGAGTCCTGGCTGCCGGCGTTCCCGCTGGCGCGGCGGTATCAGCATGATCGCGGGGGCAGCGGGCGGACAGAGGAGTAGGCGGTTACTCGAACCCGACAATCGCCTTGATCTCCAGATACTCCTCGAACCCATGGACCCCATATTCGCGCCCGTTGCCCGAGCGCTTGTAACCGCCGAACGGGGCCATGGGGTTCCAGGTCGGATAGTTCAGCAGCACTTGCCCGGCACGGATGCGCTTGGCCACGGCGCGTACCTGGTCAAGGTCGCGGCCCTGAACGTGCGCGCCCAGCCCGTAGACGGTGTCGTTGGCGATGGCGACGGCTTCGTCCAGCGTGTCGTACGGGATGATGCACAGCACCGGGCCGAAGATTTCTTCCTGGGCGATGCGCATGCCGTTGTCGACTTGCGAGAACACGGTTGGCCGGGTGTAGAAGCCTTTGGTGAAACCGTCGACGCGTCCCGGCCCACCGCAAATCAGCTTGGCCCCTTCCTCCAGGCCCGCTTCGATCATCGCCTGCACGCGCTTGAACTGGGCCTGGTTGGCAATCGGGCCGAGCACGGTGTCTTCCGACCGTGGGTCACCGACGATGATGGCATTGGCCGTGGCGGCCGCCAGTGCCTCGACTTCCGCCAGGCGGTTCCTGGGTACGATCATCCGCGTCGGCGCGCTGCAGGACTGGCCGACATTGCGCAACGCCGACATCACGCCGGGCGGCACGGCCTTGGCGAAGTCGGCGTCGGGCAGAAACACGTTTGGCGACTTGCCGCCCAGCTCTTGGGTGACCCGCTTGACCGTGGGGGCGGCGGCTTGGGCCACCAGGGCGCCGGCGCGATTGGAGCCGGTGATGGAAATCATGTCGATGTCGGGGTGCGCCGCCATGGCCGCGCCGACCTCGGCACCGCCGCCGTTGACCAGGTTGAACACGCCTGCCGGCAGGCCGGCGTCATGCACCAGTTCGGCGAACAGCAGGGCGCTCAAAGGCGAAAGTTCGCTGGGCTTGAGCACCACGGTGCAACCGGCGGCGATCGCCGGGGCGACCTTGGCGGTGATCTGATAGAGCGGCCAGTTCCACGGCGTGATCAAACCGCAGACGCCGATGGGTTCGCGCACGATGGCGGTGCTGTTCTCGATTTTCTGAAATACATAAGTGGACAGCACATCGCGCGCCACACGAACGTGTTCGGCCGCCAGCGGCACTTGCATGGATCGGGCGAAACCGATTGCCGCGCCCATTTCCAGGCACAGCACCTGGGCCAGCGCTTCCTTGCGTTCGAGCATCAGTTCATGGATCTTCCCGAGGATTCGGGCGCGATCCGCCACTGCGGTCGCGGCCCAGCCGGGCATCGCCGCCTTTGCCGCCGCGACGGCGCGGTCAACGTCGTCGGATGATCCTTGGGCAACCTCGGCGAGCACCTCTTCGGTGGCCGGATTGACGACTGCCAGCGTCGTCCCCCGGGTCGGCGATTGCCAATGACCGTCGATGTAGAACTGCCCGGTATTTTGCGGAATATATGAGGGTTTGGTCATCCATCAGGCTCCCATAGAGCGGTGATGACACTGCCGGCAGCAGGTCGTGGTTGCATGCCGATAAACTACCAAAGCGGCCCTGGCGGGTTGTGCCGTTGTTTGGCCCGGCAAAGAACAATCTGCTGAATATGCCGGGCTGACTTTGCAAAAACGTAGCGAAGGCGCTTCGCAGGCCCGACGCTACCGAGGCGTCGCCCGCAGCCGCAAAAGTGCCGGGGCCCGGCGGGCGGTGCACAGTGTTTTGAGTTGCTGGCGCAACCAGCGCAAATCGTGCCGCCGTGGCGTCGGCAAGCGCCTGGGTCTGGTCCGGCCGACGAGCTCGGTAAAGGTCTGGACGAATGAGGCCGGGTCACCGATGCCCTTGAGCTTGCGCCGTAGTTTTCCGTCTTTATAGAACAGCACGGTGGGCGTGCCGGTGACTTCCGGGTGCCGAGGCGATTGATCGGTGCTCAGTTTGTAGATCACGGCCCGATTCTCGAAGGTCTCGGCAACCTTGCAGAACAGCGGGTCGGCCATGCCGCAGGCGTAGCAGTGCGGATGGCCGAAATAAAAGACCACCGGGCGCCAGGTCTTGAGCGCCGTGCGGTAGTCCTTTTGAGTGCTGACGTGAGTGATGAGCGAGCTCATGGCGGCTTCCCTGTGTCGAGACGTGCCCAGGACCATAAGCAACACGTTCCGGCGACGCTACTGTCAGAGTTGACAGGTGGCGGCCCCGTTTCGGTGCGATGGGTGTATTGCGCCCCCGATAGGCTTCGTAATGGGGCCTTGTTACCCAGCGGCCGTAGCCATCGGTAGCAGCCGCGAGCGGGTCATGGTTGCGCCGTCCGATCCACTGGATTTCTATCTTCCTGATTTCATTGACGTTCCATTTTTCACTCCACCGCATCGAAAGGCTGTGGCACACTTTCTGCTGTCTATTCCGTTGTTACATACCACATTCCGGTATAGCGGAATAAACTCACCCTGGAGTGCTTGCCATGCAACGCCGACCTTCCTTGTTCAAAGCGTGTGTTTTTCTCTTCGCGGCCACGACGGCCGCCATGGGTGTCGCCCAGGCGGCCGACAGCAAGCTGGACAGCGTGCTGCAACGCGGGAAATTGATCGTGGGCACGGGCAGCACCAATGCGCCGTGGCACTTCCAAGGAGCGGATGGCAAGTTGCAGGGGTTTGATATCGACATCGCGCGGATGGTCGCCAAGGGGCTGTTCAATGACCCGGAAAAAGTCGAGTTCGTGGTGCAATCATCCGATGCGCGGATTCCCAACCTGCTGACCGACAAGGTCGACATGAGTTGCCAGTTCATCACCGTCACCGCCAGCCGCGCCCAGCAAGTGGCGTTTACGCTGCCGTACTACCGCGAAGGGGTGGGCCTGCTGTTGCCGGCCAACAGCAAGTACAAGGAAATCGAGGACCTCAAGGCCGCCGATGACGACGTCACCGTGGCGGTGCTGCAAAACGTCTACGCCGAAGAACTGGTCCACCAGGCGCTGCCCAAGGCCAAGGTCGACCAATACGACAGCGTCGACCTGATGTACCAGGCGGTGAACTCCGGCCGCGCCGATGCCGCCGCCACCGACCAATCCTCGGTCAAGTACCTGATGGTGCAGAACCCCGGTCGCTACCGCAGCCCGGCCTACGCCTGGAGCCCGCAAACCTACGCCTGCGCGGTCAAGCGCGGCGACCAGGACTGGCTGAACTTCGTCAACACCACCCTGCACGAGGCCATGATCGGTGTGGAATTCCCCACCTATGCGGCGTCGTTCAAGCAGTGGTTCGGCGTTGAGTTGCCGTCTCCGGCGATCGGTTTCCCTGTTGAATTCAAATGACCCTGTGAGCCCGGGGCGCCCCTCGCGGGCGCACCGTCGAAGGTACTGCCGACCATGAATTATCAGTTGAATTTTGCCGCCGTCTGGCGCGATTTCGACACCTTGCTGGCGGGGCTTGGCCTGGGGCTTTCCCTCGCGCTGGTGTCGATCGCCATCGGTTGCGTGATCGGCCTGGCGATGGCGTTTGCGCTGCTCAGCAAGCATCGCTTGTTGCGGGTGTTGGCCTCGGTGTACGTCACCGTGATCCGCAACACGCCGATCCTGGTGCTGATCCTGTTGATCTACTTCGCCTTGCCGAGCCTGGGCATTCGCCTGGACAAGCTGCCGTCGTTCGTTATCACGCTCTCGCTGTACGCCGGGGCCTACCTGACCGAAGTGTTTCGCGGCGGGCTGTTGAGTATTCATAAGGGCCAGCGCGAAGCGGGGTTGGCGATCGGCCTGGGCGAGTGGCAGGTCAAGGCCTACGTCACCGTGCCGGTGATGCTGCGCAACGTGTTGCCGGCCCTGTCGAACAACTTCATTTCGCTGTTCAAGGACACCTCCCTGGCGGCGGCGATTGCCGTGCCGGAGCTGACCTATTACGCCCGCAAGATCAACGTGGAGAGCTACCGGGTGATCGAAACCTGGCTGGTGACCACGGCCCTGTATGTCGCGGCCTGTTACCTCATTGCCATGCTGCTGCGTTATTTCGAGCAGCGTCTGGCGATCCGCCGTTAGGAGTTTCCCATGTACGAATCCCCCAGTTGGTTGCACGAGTTGTGGGTCGCCCGGGACACTTTGTGGAGTGGCTTCCTGACCAGCGTGCAATGCTCGGCGCTGGCGATTGTGTTGGGCACATTGATCGGTCTCTTCGCCGGGTTGGCGCTGACATACGGGCGGGTCTGGATGCGCGCGCCGTTTCGTTTCTATGTCGACTTGATCCGCGGTACACCGGTGTTCGTGCTGGTGCTGGCTTGCTTCTACATGGCGCCGGCCCTGGGCTGGCAGATCGGTGCGTTCCAGGCCGGTGTGCTGGGCCTGACGCTGTTCTGCGGCTCTCACGTGGCCGAGATCGTGCGCGGCGCCCTGCAGGCGTTGCCCCGTGGGCAGATGGAAGCGAGCCAGGCCATTGGCCTGACATTCCAGCAGGCGCTGGGCTACGTGCTGTTGCCCCAGGCGTTGCGGCAGATCCTGCCGACCTGGGTCAATTCCTCCACCGAGATCGTCAAGGCCTCGACCCTGCTGTCGGTGATCGGTGTGGCCGAATTACTGCTCAGCACCCAGCAGATCATCGCCCGGACGTTCATGACCCTGGAGTTCTACCTGTTCGCCGGTTTTCTCTTTTTCATCATCAATTACGCCATCGAGTTGCTCGGGCGGCACATTGAAAAGCGGGTGGCCTTGCCATGACTGATATTTCCCTCTCCAACGCCCAACCGCTGCTGGACATTCGTGGCCTGCGCAAACAATACGGCCCGCTGGAAGTGCTCAAGGGCGTTGACCTGAGCATGCAGCGCGGCAACGTGGTCACGCTGATCGGCTCCAGTGGTTCGGGCAAGACCACGCTGCTGCGTTGCGTCAACATGCTGGAAGAATTCCAGGGCGGCCGGATCATGCTCGACGGCGAGTCCATCGGCTATGACGAGGTGGACGGCAAGCGTGTGCGCCACCCCGAGAAAGTCATCGCCCGGCACCGGGCCATGACCGGCATGGCCTTCCAGCAATTCAACCTGTTCCCGCATCTGACCGCGTTGCAGAACGTCACCCTGGGCCTGCTCAAGGTGAAAAAACTGCCCAAGGACGAAGCCGTGGCCCTGGCCGAAAAATGGCTGGAGCGGGTCGGCCTGCTGGAACGGCGCGATCACTTCCCCGGTCAGTTGTCCGGCGGTCAGCAGCAGCGCGTGGCGATTGCCCGGGCGATTGCGATGAACCCGAGCCTGATGCTGTTCGACGAAGTGACCTCGGCCCTGGATCCGGAACTGGTCGGCGAAGTATTGAACGTGATCAAGGGCCTTGCCGAAGACGGCATGACCATGCTGCTGGTGACCCACGAGATGCGCTTTGCCTTCGAAGTTTCGGACAAGATCGTCTTCATGAACCAGGGCCGCATCGAAGAGCAGGGGCCGCCGAAGCAATTGTTCGAGCGACCGCAATCGCCGCGCCTGGCGGAATTCCTCAAGAACACCCGTTTTTAACTTCCATTCAACAAGGAGATAAATCCATGAGCATTACCCGTTACGGCACCGGCAGCACCGCAGGCGGCGGCCAGCCACGGCCCTTCGCCCGCGCCGTGGAGGCCGATGGCTGGCTGCACGTGTCCGGCCAGGTGCCGGCAGTGAACGGCGAAATCATCGTTGGCGGTATCGTCGAGCAGACCCACCAGACCATGAAGAACCTGATCGCCATTCTCCAAGAGGCCGGTTATGGCCTGGAAGATGTGGTTCGCTGCGGTGTCTGGCTGGAAGACCCGCGGGATTTCTGGAGCTTCAACAAGGTGTTCGGTGAGTATTTCAGCCCGGAACACGCCCCGGCGCGGGCGTGTGTGCAGGCGAGCATGATGGTCGATTGCAAGGTCGAGATCGACTGTGTGGCCTACAAGAAAAAGGCCTGACCACGATTTTCTGGCGAATTCACTTCTGTGGCGAGGGAGCTTGCTCCCGCTGGCCTGCGCAGCAGGCCCATTCTTTACGACCGCTGCGCAGCCGAGCGGGAGCAAGCTCCCTCGCCACAATAAAGATACATGCGATTATGGGTGAAATTTCAGGGACCACAGACATGACCGAAGACACCATCAAACGCCGGGCCCGGGGATTGGATCGGGCGTTCGATATCCTCGATTTCCTCAAGGAGATCGGCCAGCCGTTGCGCCCGAACGACATCGCCAGCGGCATCGGCAGCCCCAAGTCCACGGTCTATGAGCTGGTGGCGTCGCTGCTGGAGCGTCGCATCCTCGAGCCGGTGGGCAAGGATGGCCATGTCTACCTGGGGCGCCAGTTGTACTTTCTCGGCCAGGCGCATTTGCGGCATTTCGACCTGAGCCGCGAAGCCGACCAGGCCTTGCAGGACATCGTCCGGCAGACCCGGGAAACCGCGCAGATGTGTCTGCTCAACGGGCGCAAATACACGGTCGCGCTGATGAAGGAGGGCGAGCGGCACTTTCGCATCTCTTCGGACATCGGTGAAAACGCGCCGATCCCCTGGACGGCCTCCGGTCGCCTGTTGCTGGCGCATCTGAGCGACCAGCAGATCATCGACCTGATCGACCCCGATGACTTCATCCTGCCGGACGGCGAACGCCTGCCGCTGGAGCGGTTTCTAGGAGAGATCCGCCAGGCCGGCATCGATGGATTTTTCTCCTTCGATAGCGTTGCCGACACCTTCACCCACTGCTTCGCCGCACCGGTCAAAGACCCCAACGGCGTGGCCATCGCGACCCTGTGCATCGTCGCCCCGAGGGCTGACGCCAAGAACAATTACGCCGACTACCGCCGGGTGCTGATCGAAAGCGCCAACCACCTGGCCCGTCGCATCAACGAATAGACAGCCTTGGCTGTGTGAGGAGTTCGAACATGTCTTCTGCCATTACTAACGCGGGCGTCGAGAAGGGCGCCGCGCCCATCGGCGCTCATTTGCTGCGGGACGTGAGCCTGCCGGCGCTGGTGCTGCATCGCGAGGCCCTGGAGCACAACATCCGATGGATGCAGAAATTTGTCAGTGACAGCGGTGCGCAGCTGGCGCCCCACGGCAAGACCAGCATGACCCCGGCGTTGTTTCGTCGCCAGATCGAAGCCGGCGCCTGGGGCCTGACTTTGGCCACGGCGGTGCAGACCCGTGCCGCCTACGCCCATGGCGTACGGCGCGTGCTGATGGCCAATCAATTGGTCGGCAAGCCCAACATGGCATTGATCGCCGATCTGCTGGCCGACCCGGCGTTCGAATTCCATTGCATGGTCGATCATCCGGACAACGTCGCCCAGCTCGGCGCTTATTTCGCTTCTCGCGGCGTGCGGCTGAACGTGATGATCGAATACGGCGTCGTCGGCGGTCGTTGCGGTTGCCGTACCGAAGCCGAGGTGCTGGCCCTGGCCGAGGCCATCGGAGCGCAACCGGCACTGGCATTGACCGGCATCGAAGGCTATGAAGGGGTCATCCACGGTGATCATGCCGTCAGCGGCATCCGCGCATTCGCCGCTTCCCTGGTGGGGCTGGCCATGCAGTTGCAGGACAGCGGCGCGTTTGCCATCGACAAACCCATCATCACCGCCTCGGGGTCGGCCTGGTACGACTTGATCGCTGAATCTTTCGAAGCCCGCAACGCCCAGGGCCGTTTCCTCAGCGTGCTGCGCCCCGGCAGTTACGTGGCCCACGACCATGGCATCTACAAGGAGGCCCAATGCTGCGTACTGGAGCGGCGCAGCGATTTGCACGAAGGCTTGCGTCCGGCCCTGGAAGTCTGGGCCCACGTGCAGTCGATGCCGGAGCCGGGCTTCGCGGTGATCGCCCTGGGCAAGCGCGACGTGGCCTACGACGCCGGGCTGCCGGTGCCGCTCAAGCGCTACAAGGCGGATTCTGATTCGGTGGCAGGCGACGATGTCAGCGCCTGCAAGGTGACGGCGGTGATGGACCAGCATGCGTTCATGACGGTGGCGCCAGGGGTCGAGCTGCGGGTGGGCGACATCGTTGCGTTCGGGACCTCCCACCCGTGCCTGACATTCGACAAGTGGCGGGTGGGGTGCCTGGTGGATGAGGGGTTGCGGGTGGTTGAGCTTATGGAGACTTGTTTCTAAGGCTTGAGAGCGAGTCGCGGCTATCGCGAGCAGGCTCGCTCCCACATTGGATTTGTTGTGAATACAAAACCAGTATTCATCCACGATCCCTGTGGGAGCGAGCTTGCTCGCGATAGCGGTCCGCAATACACCACCGAACCATCAGGACCATCCATGAGCAACACTAAACCCCGCATCGCCCTGATCGGCGAATGCATGATTGAACTGCAACACCGCGCCGACGGCAGCCTGCGGCAAAGCTTCGGCGGCGACACGCTGAACACTGCGGTGTATCTGTCCCGTGCGTTGGGCGACAAAGGCTCGGTGGATTACGTCACCGCCCTGGGCGACGACTCTTTCAGCGATGCCATGTGCCAAAGCTGGGCTTCGGAAAACATCGGGTTGGAAAGGGTCCAGCGTTTGCCCGGTCGTCTGCCGGGCCTGTATTGCATCCAGACCGATGCGGCGGGCGAGCGGCGTTTCCTGTACTGGCGCAACGAGGCTGCCGTGCGGGATTGCTTCACCACGCCGGCCGCCGTGCCGATCCTGGAAGCGTTGCCCGGATACGACGTGCTGTATTTCAGCGGCATCACCCTCGCGGTGATTGGCGAGCAGGGCCGGCGCAAACTCATCGAGACCCTGATCGAGGCACGGCGCCGGGGCGCGCAGGTGGTGTTCGACAACAATTACCGGCCACGGCTCTGGGCCTCGGTCGAGGCGGCCCGGGCGGCCTATCGCAGCGTATTGCCCTATGTGGAGCTGGCGTTGCTGACCGTGGATGACGAACAAGCACTGTTCGGCCATGCCGACAGTGACGCAGTGTTCATCGCCTATGAGCAACTGGGGACACCGGAAGTGGTACTCAAGCGCGGCGCCGAGGCGTGCCTGATTCGTTGTGATGGCCGGTCTTATGACGTGCCGGCCCAACGGGTAGAGCGCGTGGTGGATACGACAGCGGCGGGGGACTCGTTCAGCGCCGCCTACCTGGCGAGTCGCTTGCTGGGGGGCAGCCCGGCGGAGGCGGCCGAGGCCGGGCATTTGCTGGCGAGCCGGGTGATCCAGGTGCCGGGGGCATTGATACCGAGATGATCTGGCCAGCCAAAACCCTGTGGGAGCAAGCTTGCTCGCGATTGCGGTGTGCCAGTCAATATTGATGCAGCTGACCTGACGCCTTCGCGAGCAAGCTCGCTCCCACAGGGGCTCGGTATCGCTTCAATCCCTATAAAACACCTGCACCAGGTGATAGCCAAACTTGCTCTTGATCGGCCCATGCACCACCCGCAGTGGTTTCTTGAAGATCACCGCGTCGATGGCGCCGACCATTTGCCCGGGCCGCACTTCACCCAGGTCGCCGCCGCGCTTGCCGGAGGGGCAGGTGGAGTATTTCTTTGCCAACACGTCGAACGCTTCGCCCTTGGCGATGCGTTGTTTGAGCTGTTCGGCTTCTTCGGCGGTTTTCACCAGGATATGGCGGGCTTGGGCTTTCATTGCGGCACAGACCTGAAGGGGGTGAAAGGGCGGCGATTATGCCTCAAGTCAGTGGTCATGGTTGATCATCGTCCGAATCTTGTTGGCCAACAGGTCCAGGGTAAACGGCTTGGCGACCATGTCCATGCCCTGATCCAGGAAACCTTGGCGTTCGGCGGCTTTCTGCGCATAGCCGGTCATGAACAGCACCTTCAAGCCGGGCCGGTGCTGACGGGCGATTTCCGCCAGCTGGCGGCCGTTCATGCCCGGCAGACCGACGTCGGTCACCAGCAGATCGATGCGTTGCTCGGATTCGAGCAATACCAGCGCCCGCTTGGCGTCCTCGGCTTCGAGGGCGGTGTAGCCCAGGGTGGCGAGCAGGTCGAGCACCAGCATGCGCACCGCCGGTTCGTCCTCCACCAGCAACACCGTTTCGCCGGCGATGGCGGGCGGAGCGTCGGTGGTAGTCGGTGCCGTTGCCTGTTCCGCCGGCGCGACGTGCAGGCGCGGCAGGTACAACTGCACGCGCGTACCTTGGCCCGGGACACTGTCCAGGCTCAGGTGACCGCCAGATTGCTGGGCGAAACCATAAATCATCGACAGCCCCAGGCCGGTGCCCTGGCCGATGGGCTTGGTAGTGAAAAACGGATCGAAGGCCTTTGCCAACACGGCGGGGGTCATGCCGCTGCCGTTGTCGCGCACGGCGATCATCACGTAATCGCCGGCCTTCACCGGCTCCAGCGTGCTGATGTCGCTGCCGTCGAGGTAGACGTTGGCGGTCTCGATGTTCAACTCGCCGCCATCGGGCATCGCGTCCCGGGCGTTGATGACCAGGTTGAGCAAGGCGTTTTCCAATTGGCTGGCATCGGTGCTGACCGGCCACAACTCGCCGGCCAGTTGCAGTCGCAGCACAATGTGATCGCCGGTGGTGCGGCTCAGCAGGTCTTCAAGCGAGCGAACCAGCGTATTGGCATCCAGAGGCTTGCGGTCCAGTGACTGGCGTCGGGAAAAAGCCAGCAGGCGGTGGGTCAGGGCGGCGGCGCGGTTGGCCGATGAAATCGCAGCTTCGGTAAAACGGCCGATCTCGGCGGCACGACCGGAGGCGATGTAGCGCTGCATCAAGTCGAGGCTGCCGAGGATGCCAGTGAGCATGTTGTTGAAGTCATGGGCGATGCCGCCGGTGAGTTGGCCCACGGCTTCCATCTTCTGCGCATGGCGCAGGGCTTCTTCGGCGCGTTCGCGTTCGAACATCTCGCTTTGCAGGCGGTGGTTGGCCTCGGCTAGCTGCTGGGTGCGGGCGATCACCCTTTCTTCCAGCGTTTCGTTGAGGTGGCGCAGGGCTTCCTCGGTTTTCTTGCGCTCGGTTTCGTCGATGACAAAAATGTAAAAACCGTTCACCGATCCGTCGGCGCCACGGCGTGGCAGGTAGTTGATCAACGCATGGCGCGGCCGGCCGTCGCGGTGGGGCGACTCTACGGTGAAACTGCACGGATTGCCCGCCAGGGCGCCGGCGATCTGTTCGGCTCGGGCGGCGTAGGCCTCGTCGCCGATGACCTCACGGATGGTCTTGCCGTAGAGCTCTTGCGGCGTCAGCCCGTACCAATTCAGGTAGGCACTGTTGTTCAGCCGGAAACGCTCCTCGCGGTCGACGTAGCCGATCAGCACCGGCATGGCGTTGATGATCAGTTGCAGCTCGGTCTGGCTCTGGCGCAAGGCATGTTCGGTGCGCTTGCGTTCGGTCAGGTCCAGCGCCGCGCCGAGAAAGCGCTTGGGCCGGCCATGGCGATCCTTGTAGCAACGTCCACGCACGAACACCCAGCGCAGCTCGCCGTGGGGCTGCTGCAGCCGATACTCCTCGGCGTACTCGGTGCCATGGGTGATGCAGTGCTTGATGCTGCGCGCAACCATCGCCCGATCTTCCGGGTGGACGCCCTCGAGATAGGCGCTGATGGGCAATTGCCTTGACAGGGCCGGGTCGACGCCATGGAGGAGGGCAAAATGCGCGTCGGCGATGAAGCGATCCTCGCCGATGTCCCAGTCCCAGGTGCCCAACGCATCGGTGGCCGCCAAGGCCAGTTGCAAGCGTTCTTCGCTTTCCTGCTGGGCCTTGAGGCTGGCCTCGGAGCGCCGTTCGAATTCCTGAGCCAGGCGTCGCCGCTCGCCCGTCTCGATGGCAGTGATCAGAATTCCGGCGACGCTGGCGTTTTCGTCATGGATCGGGCTGTAGGTCAGGTCCAGCCAGACATCGCAGAGGCGGCCGCCAAATGGCATGCGCCAACGTTGATCGCGGCAGGTGCGCACCCGGCCCTGCAACACGCTGCGATAAACCCCTTCGGTTTCGCTGCGAAGTTCGGGCCAGGCCGTGTGGGTTGGCTGGCCAAACGCCCTGGGGTGCTTGTCGCCGACCAATCGCGCATAGGCGTCGTTGTACAGATGGATCAACTGCGGCCCCCACAGCACGGCCATCGGCATGGGCGAATGGACCACGATGTCCACGGCGGTGCGCAGGCACGGGGGCCAGGTTTCTTGGGCGCCCAGCGGGCTGGAAG
Source organism: Pseudomonas sp. E102 (assembly GCF_052660185.1). Taxonomy (NCBI): domain Bacteria; kingdom Pseudomonadati; phylum Pseudomonadota; class Gammaproteobacteria; order Pseudomonadales; family Pseudomonadaceae; genus Pseudomonas; species Pseudomonas sp. E102. The sequence continues at coordinate 2,617,020 of NZ_CP084025.1, read as the reverse complement.
TCCAGTCCAGACGGGCGATCAACTGCTGTGTGTCGCTGCTGGCAGGTACTGCATTCATCACGGGAATCCCTGGATGTCATGTCGATGCTGCGGCTTCTACTATCCTCTGAAGAAGGTAAGCGCGGGTTGATCTGAAGTTTTTCTGGCTCGGGTCAGCGTGTCCATTGAAGTTCGCGGAAGTTTTTATAGTCATGGAAATTGATCCTTTACTGCGAGTCCTGGCAAGCCAGGACGGCTCCGACCTCTACATGTCCACCGGCGCGCCGCCATGCGCGCGTTTCGAAGGTGTGCTCAAGCCGCTGAGCAACCAGGCGTTCAAGGTTGGCGACATCGCTGGGCTTGCCGAGTCATTGATGGACGCCGAACAGCGCCTTGAGTTCGATCGGGAATTGGAAATGAACCTGGCGATCTCCCTGGCCGGTGTCGGACGGTTTCGCGTCAACATCTTCAAACAGCGCAATGACGTGTCCATGGTCATACGCAACGTCAAGCTGGATATCCCGCGTTTCGAAGACCTGAAGCTGCCCAAGGTGCTGCTCGAAACCATCATGCACAAACAAGGGCTCATGCTGTTCGTCGGCGCCACCGGCTCGGGCAAATCCACATCACTGGCGGCGCTGATCGACTACCGCAACCGCAACAGCAGCGGCCATATCATCACCATCGAGGACCCGGTGGAATATATTCACCGGCACAAGAAATCCATCGTCAACCAGCGAGAAGTCGGTGTGGATACCCGCAGCTTCCACGCCGCTCTCAAGAACACCCTGCGCCAGGCGCCGGACGTAGTGCTGATCGGCGAAATACGCGACCGCGAGACCATGGAACACGCCTTGGCCTTCGCCGACACCGGCCATCTGGTGATTTCCACCCTGCATGCCCACAACGCCAACCAGGCCCTGGACCGGGTGGTCAATTTCTTCCCGGAAGAACGCCGGCCGCAACTGCTGCAGGATCTGGGCAACAACCTCAAGGCGTTTGTCTCCCAGCGGCTGGTGCGCACCCGCACCGGCCAGCGGCGGGCGGCCGTGGAGGTGATGCTCGGCTCGCCCACGGTGGCCGACCTGATCCGTCGCAACGAGCTGGGCGAGCTCAAGGGCATCATGGAAAAATCCGAGGAACTGGGGATGCAAACGTTCGACCAGGCGCTGTTCAACCTGGTGGTGGAAGGGGCGATCGATGAAGAAGAGGCGTTGAAAAACGCCGACTCTGCGAACAATCTGCGCTTGCGGCTCAAGCTCCATGCCGAATCGGGAGCGGCGCCACCGGCTGAGCCGTCGGCGGGCGGGGAATGGGGGCTCATGGACTGATCGGTTTGTAGTGCGACCGCGTTATCGTTCATCGCGAGCGGGCTCGCTTCCACAAGGGATTTGGGTGCAAACAGTCCCCTGTGGGAGCGAGCTTGCTCGCGATGAGGCCCTCAAGCCCAGCAAAACATTCAGATCAGGTCGCAAGCTCCACCCGCCCACGAAACTGCTCCAGCGCCTCGGGATTGGCCAGTGCATCGGTGTTCTTTACCGCCTCGCCATGCACCACGTTGCGCACCGCCAGTTCCACCACCTTGCCGCTGATGGTGCGTGGGATATCGTTGACCGCGAGGATTTTCGCCGGCACGTGGCGCGGTGTAGTGTTGGCGCGGATGACCTGGCGGATCTTCTGCTCCAAGGCGTCGTCCAGCACCAGGCCCTCTCGCAGGCGCACAAACAGCACCACCCGCACATCACCCTGCCATTGCTGGCCGATGGCGACGCTGTCCAGGACTTCCTCGACTTTTTCCACCTGCCGATAGATTTCCGCCGTGCCGATGCGCACGCCACCGGGGTTGAGCACCGCGTCGGAGCGGCCGTGGATCAGCAGGCCGCCGTGGGGCAGCTCTTCGGCGTAGTCCCCCTGGGCCCACACGCCCGGGAACTGGCTGAAATAGGAGGCGCGAAGTTTCTCCCGCTGGGGATCATTCCACAGCCCGATGGGCATCGCCGGGAAATGCCGGGTGCAGACCAGTTCGCCTTTTTCGCCAACCACCGCTTCGCCGGCTTCGTTCCAGACCTGCACCGCCATACCCAAGCTCTTGCCTTGCATCTCGCCGCGACGCACGGGGGCCAGCGGATTGCCGTTGACGAAGCACGACACGATGTCAGTGCCGCCGGACATCGAGGCCAGGCAAACATCGGCCTTGAAGTCGCGGTAGACATAATCGTAACTGTGGGGCGCCAAGGCTGATCCCGTGGACAGGATCGTCCTCAGGCTGCCCAGGTCGTGGGTCTGGCGTGGCTTGATGCCTTGGCTTTCCAGGGCGGCCAGGTATTTGGGGCTGGTGCCGAATACGCTGATGCCTTGTCGGTCGATCAGGTCGAGCAGGCGTTCCGGGCTGGGGTGGAATGGCGACCCGTCATAGAGCACAACCGCGCTGCCCACGGCCAGCGCCGACACCAGCCAATTCCACATCATCCAGCCGCAGGTGGTGTAGTAGAACAGCCGGTCTTCGGGGCCCAGGTCGACGTGCAGGCCATGTTCCTTGAGATGTTGCAGCAGCACGCCACCGGTGCCGTGGACGATGCACTTCGGCACCCCGGTGGTGCCGCTGGAATAGAGAATGTACAGCGGGTGATCGAACGGCACGGGGTTGAACACCGGCTCGCCGCCGCATTGGTAGAAACCGTCCCACAGGGCCACGCGGGCCGGGGTCTTGAAATCTTCGACGCGGGCGTCGGGCTGGGCGTAGGGCAGTACGATCAATTGTTGCAGCGACGGTAGCCGTTCGAGGATTTCGTTGACCTTGGGCCGCTGGTCGATGGTTTTCCCGGCGTAGCGATAACCGGCGCAGGTGATCAGGACCTTGGGTTCTATCTGACCGAACCGGTCGATGACGCCCTGGGTGCCGAAATCCGGCGATGAACATGACCAGATGGCGCCCAGGCTGGTGGTGGCGAGCATGCACACCAGCGTCTGCCAGGTGTTGGGCATGCAAGCGGCGACCCGATCGCCCTGGGTCACGCCAGCGCCTTGCAGGCTTTTTTGCAGGCCGGCGACATGGGCGGCGAGATCGGCCCAGGTCAGCGTTTCTTCGCCGCCGTTTTCATCGAGTGCGACCACTGCCACGGCGCTGTCGCGGCGACGCAGCAAGTGTTCGGCGAAATTCAGCGTCGCCCCTGGGAACCAGCGGGCACTGGGCATCTGCGGGCCTTCGTCGAGCACCGCGCCAGGCGCTTGATGGAAGCGGATCTCGAAAAAGTCGACGATGGCCTGCCAGAAGGCTTCGCGGTGGTCGGTGCTCCAGGCATGCAGGGTTGGGTAGTCGTTGAGTTGCAGCGAGTGCCGTTCGTTGACGAACCGGCGAAAGGCGTCCATTCGCGACTGGGCGATGCGTTCGGGGCTGGGGTGCCAAAGGATGTCGGACATGGTTTGCCTCTTGTTTTGGGCTTACAAATAGTTCAGCACAAGGCGCCGGATGTGGCGAGGGAGCTTGCTCCCGCTGGCCTGCGAAGCGGGCCCAAGAGGCGCCTGCTGCGCAGCCGAGCGGGAGCAAGCCCCCTCGCCACAAAAGCTCGACGGCGCGGCGTTATTGAGCCAACCACCCACCATCAATATTCCACGCCGCGCCCCGCACCTGGCTGCCCGCTTCACTGCACAGGAACAGCACCAGCTCACCCAACTGCGGCGGGGTCACGAACTCCAGGGACGGTTGCTTCTCGGCCAGCAGATCATGCTGGGCCTGTTGCGGGTCCACACCCGTGGCGATGCGGTCGTCGATCTGCTTCTGCACCAGCGGCGTCAGGACCCAGCCCGGGCAGATGGCGTTGCACGTGACGTTGCTGGCGGCAGTCTCCAGGCCCACTACCTTGGTCAACCCGATCACCCCGTGCTTGGCCGCGACGTACGCCGCCTTGCCCACTGAACCGACCTGTCCATGCACCGAGGCAATGTTGACGATCCGTCCCCAGCCCTTGGCGCGCATGCCCGGAAGGCTCAGGCGGGTGGCGTGGAACACCGAGGACAGGTTGATCGCAATGATCGAATCCCAGCGCTCCACCGGGAAATCCTCCACGGCCGCCACGTGCTGGATGCCGGCATTGTTCACCAGGATGTCGACGCCGCCGAATTCGCGCTCGGCGTAGGCGAGCATGTCGGCGATCTGCGCGGGGTCGCTGACGTCGGCCGGATGATGGCCGACCTTGACGCCGTATTGCGCGACTTCGGCGGTTACCGCAGACGCATCGCCAAAGCCGTTGAGGATCAGGTTGGCGCCGGCCTTGGCCAGGCTCAGGGCGATGCCCAGGCCGATGCCGCTGGTGGAGCCGGTGACCAGGGCCGTCTTGCCCGAAAGGGTGGTTGTCATGGGAACCTCACACAATGCCAGTGGCGTAGAACACACCGATCACGAAGAACACCGCGAGGGTCTTGATCAGCGTAATACAGAAAATGTCTTTGTAGGCTTCACGGTGGGTCAGGCCCGTGACCGCCAGCAAGGTGATGACCGCGCCGTTGTGGGGCAGGGTGTCCATGCCGCCGCTGGCCATGGCCGCTACCCGGTGCAGCACTTCCAGTGGAATGTTGGCGGCGTTGGCGGCGCTGATGAAGGTTTGCGACATCGCCGCCAGGGCGATGCTCATGCCACCCGACGCGGACCCGGTGATGCCCGCCAGCAGCGTCACGGTCACGGCTTCGTTGACCAGCGGATTGGGGATGTTCTTGAGCCAGTCGGCGAGCACCAGGAAGCCCGGCAGGGAGGCGATCACCGCACCGAAACCGTATTCCGACGCGGTGTTCATGGCCGCGAGCAACGCACCGCCCACCGCGCTCTTGCTGCCTTCGGCCAGCTTGCTGCGAATGGCTCGGAAGCCGAACAACAGCACCATGACGATGCCCACCAGCAAGGCCGCTTGCACGGCCCAGATCGCCGTGAGCTTGGCGATGTCGCTGGTCACCGGCGCTGCCATGCCCGGCAGGGCCAGGCTATGGGTCTTGCCGTACCACTGTGGGATCCACTGGGTGAACAGCAGGTTCATGACCCCTACCGCCAGCAATGGCGAAACGGCGATCCAGGGGTTGGGCAGCTTGATGTCTTCGGCGGTTTCCGGCTCGTTGCGCAGCTCGGTACCGTAGCCTTCGCCCGTGCGCTGGGCCTTGTTGCGTTGGCGCTGCAAGAACAGCATGCCGAAGCTGAACACGAATATCGTACCGATCACGCCCAGCCACGGCGCTGCCCAGGCAGTGGTATTGAAGAAGGTGCTGGGGATGATGTTCTGGATCTGTGGCGTGCCGGGCAGGGCGTCCATCGTGAACGAAAAAGCGCCGAGGGCGATGGTGGCCGGGATCAGCCGCTTGGGAATGTTGCTCTGGCGGAACATCTCGGCCGCGAACGGATAAACCGCAAAGACCACGACGAACAGCGACACGCCGCCATAGGTGAGCAGCGCGCACACCAGCACGATCACCAGCATGGCCTGGCGCGTGCCCAGCAGGCGAATCGCCGCCGCGACGATGGAGCGGGAAAACCCCGACAGCTCGATCAGCTTGCCGAACACGGCGCCGAGCAGGAACACCGGGAAGTAGAGTTTGATGAAGCCGACCATCTTGTCCATGAACACCCCGGTGAAGGCTGGGGCAACGGCGGACGGATCGGTGAGCAACACCGCGCCGAGGGCGGCGATGGGGGCAAAAAGAATGACGCTGTAGCCACGGTAGGCGGCAACCATCAGCAGCGTGAGGGCTGCCAAGGCAATGATCACACTCATGGTGTGTCTCCTGGATTGTTATTTTTGTGGGTGATGCGGTGGGGAGGGCTATAGCGAGTTTTGTGCCAGTTGTTTAACTTATTGAAATTTAAGGAATTTATTGATGCGGGCGACGTGAGCTTGGAAAGTTCGTCTCTGTTTTGAGATTCTTGTTGGGATTACTGGCCTCATCGCGAGCAGGCTCGCTCCCACAGGTGAACGAGGATGGCAGGGGGAAGGCCAGGTTCTGTGGGAGCGAGCCTGCTCGCGATGAGCGCGAAGCGCTCCAAACCATATGTCCAAATATGGAGAATTGAGTCTCTCTATTGAGACTCAGCAATCCCCAGCGCCACCATTTTCTTGTAAAGCGTCGACCGCCCCAGTCCCAACCGCTCGGCTGCCTCAATCACCCGCCCACCGCATTGCGCGAGGGTGGTCTCGATCAAATGTCGATCGAATCGGGCCCGGGCCTGGCTGAAGGTTTCCTGGGGCAACGGCTCGAGGCTCGGACTCGCCGCGCGTACCACCGGCGTGAAAGTACCGATGGCCGCACGAATGTCGGCGGCGGTGAGCATCAGGTCGTCGCTGAGCAGCGCGGCCCGTTCCAGCACGTTGCGCAACTCCCGGATGTTGCCCGGCCAGGCGTGCTGGCCCAGCAGGTCGAGGGCGTCGGGATTCAGTTCGTGCTGGCTGCGCAATTCTTCGAGGATCGCCTCGCTCAGGGCCGGCAGGTCATCCAGGCGTTCGCGCAGCGGCGGGACCTGGATGGGCAGCACATTGAGGCGGTAATACAGATCCGCCCGGAATTCGCCACGCTGGATCGCCGCCTCCAGGTTGGTGGAGGTCGCGGCAATCACCCGAACATCGCTTTGCAGTACTTCGTTGGAGCCGACCGGTTCGTATTCCTTTTCCTGCAACACGCGCAGCAGTTTGCTTTGCAAGGGCAGCGGCATATCGCCGATTTCGTCGAGGAACAATGTGCCGCCCTGGGCGATTTGCAGCTTGCCGGCGCGGCCCTTGCGGTCGGCACCGGTGAAGGCGCCTGGCGCGGTGCCGAAGAATTCGGCTTCCAGCAAGGATTCGGGGATGGCGGCGCTGTTGATGCTGACAAACGCCTTGTGCGCACGCGGCGAAGCACCGTGAATCGCCTGGGCCAGAAGCTCCTTGCCGGTGCCGGTTTCGCCGAGGAGCAATACCGGGGAGTCGGTGCTGGCGCTGCGTCGGGCACGGCGTTTGACCTCGAGTCCCGCAGCGCTGGTGCCGATGAAATGGGCAAAGTTGTACTTGGTCTGCCGTGCCCGCAACAGCGAGCGGGTAGAGGCCAGTTCTTCCTGCATGCTCAGGTAGCGTTTGAGCATCGGCGACAGGCTGCGCAACTCGTCGAACAGGGCAAAACCGATGGCGCCGATCACCGCGCCGGCGCTGTCATGGATCGGCAGGCGCATCACCACCAGCGGTTCCTTGGGCGTGTCCTGCATGTCCAGCAGGATCGGCCGCCCGGTACGCACCACCTCTCGCAACAAGCTGCCCGGAATGACGCTTTCGCAAGCCCGGCCGATGGCCTCTTGCGCCGAATTCAGGCCGAAGCGACGAGCGTAGCGCTCGTTCATCCAGACGATGTTTGCATCGCGGTCGACGATCACCGTGCCTTCGCTGGACTGCTCGATGATTTCGAACAACGAGCGGATCGCCAGCGTACGCACGCGCTTGTAATCCTTGAGGCTTTCGGTGGAGTTCATGATCGGATCCGGGTTGTGTGTTGCTTGTCAGGCCCCCATCGCGAGCAAGCTCGCCCCCACATTTGGCCTTCAGTGCAACACCGGCCAATGTGGGAGCGAGCTTGCTCGCGATGGGCGCGACACGAAGCTACGCCATGCGCCGCATTATGCCCACTCTGGATGCGCCGCCGCCAACAACTCCTTGGTATACGGGTGCTGGGGTGAATCGAACACATCATGGCTGGGGCCTTGCTCGACCACCTTGCCGTCCTTGATCACGATCATGTCGTGGGCCAGGGCGCGGACCACCGCCAGGTCGTGACTGATGAACAGGTAGGTCAGGCCGTATTTTTCCTGGAGCTGGCGGAGCAGGGCGACCACCTGCTTTTGCACGGTGCGGTCGAGGGCGGACGTAGGTTCGTCAAGCAGGATCAGGGCGGGCTTGAGCACCAATGCCCGGGCAATGGCGATGCGTTGGCGCTGCCCACCGGAAAACTCGTGGGGGTAGCGATGCCGGCTCTGCGGGTCGAGGCCGACCTCCTTGAGCGCCTGGATCACCTGGGCTTCGCATTGCTCGGCACTGGACCGGCTGTGGACCTCCAGGCCTTCACTGATGATCTGTTGCACTGACATTCGCGGGCTGAGGCTGCCGAACGGGTCCTGGAAGACGATCTGCATCTGCTTGCGCCATGGCCGAAGCTCTTTATGCGACAGATGATCAAGCGCCTGGCCCTGGAAGCGAATGCTGCCTTCGGACTCTATCAGCCGCAGGATGGCCTGGCCGAGGGTGGATTTGCCGGAACCGGATTCGCCGACGATGCCCAGGGTCTTGCCACGCTGGATATTCAGGCTGATGCCGTCCACGGCTTGCAGGTACTGCTTGCGCCGGAACAATCCGCCACCGAGGGGAAAGCTGACGCGCAGTTCCTGCACTTGCAGGACGTCTTCGCGTTCGTCCCGGGGCAGCGCTTCGCCCTCCGGTTCGGCGTTCAGCAATTCGCAGCTATAAGGGTGGCGGGGGGTGCTGAACAAGGTTTCACAGGGTGCCTGCTCGACAATCTCCCCGGCCTTCATCACGCACACCCGCTGCGCGATGCTGCGCACCAGGTTGAGGTCGTGGCTGATCAGCAGCAGGGACATGCCCAGGCGCTGCTGCAACGATTTGAGCAGCAGCAGGATCTTGCGCTGCACCGTTACGTCCAGGGCGGTGGTCGGTTCGTCGGCGATAAGAAGCTCCGGCTCGCAGGCCAGGGCCATGGCGATCATGACGCGCTGGCGCTGGCCGCCCGATAGCTGGTGCGGATAGGCCTTGAGTCGTTCGGCGGGTTTCTGGATGCCGACCAGGGCCAGCAATTCCAGGATGCGCTGGCGCGCGGCCTTGCCGCCCAGGCCGCGATGCAGCATCAGTGTTTCGCCGATCTGCTTTTCGACGCTGTGCAGCGGATTCAGCGAAGTCATCGGCTCCTGGAAGATCATTGCGATCCGATTGCCGCGCAGTTCCCGTAGCGTCTTGGCCTCGGCACCCACCAGTTCTTCGCCGCGATAGCAAATGCTGCCGGTGGTGCGCGTGCCGGTTTCCGGCAGCAGTTGCAGGATGGAATGGGCCGTCACCGACTTGCCGGAGCCCGACTCGCCCACCAGCGCCAGGCATTCGCCTTGGCGGATGTCCAGGCACAGGTTGCGCACCACCGTCTGGCCGTTGAAGGCCACGCTCAGGTCACGGATTTCGATCAGGTTTTCGCTCATCTAAAGGTTCCGCTCATGACCGAGGGTCGAACGCGTCTCGCAACGCTTCGCCGATAAACACCAACAGAGAAAGAATCAGCGCCAAAGTAAAAAACGCCGTCAGCCCCAGCCACGGCGCTTGCAGGTTCTGCTTGCCCTGCGCGATCAGCTCACCCAGGGATGCGCTGCCGGCCGGCATGCCGAATCCCAGGAAATCCAGCGCTGTCAGGGTGGAGATCGCCCCGGTGAGAATGAACGGCAGGTAGCTCAGGGTGGCGTTCATGGCATTGGGCAGTATGTGCCGCACGATGACCTTGCGGTCGGTCAGGCCCAGCGCCCGCGCGGCTTTCACGTATTCGAGGTTGCGCCCGCGCAGGAATTCGGCACGCACCACGTCCACCAGCGCGAGCCAGGAGAACAGCGCCATGATACCCAGCAGCCACCAGAAATTAGGCTCGACGAAACCCGACAGGATGATCAGCAGGTAAAGCACCGGCAAACCGGACCAGACTTCCAGCAGGCGTTGCCCCAGCAGGTCCACCCAGCCGCCGTAGTAACCTTGCAGGGCACCGGCGGCGATGCCGATCAGCGCGCTGATGGCGGTCAGCGCCAGGGCGAACAGGATCGACACCCGCGCGCCGAATATGACCCGCGCCATCACGTCCCGTGCTTGGTCGTCGGTGCCCAGCCAGTTCACCCTCGACGGCGGGCTTGGGGCCGGCCGCTCAAGGTCATAGTTGGGCGTGTCGTCGCTGAAAGGAATAGGCGGAAACAGCAGCCAGCCGTTGCCCTGGTGAATCAGGTCCTGCACATAGCTGCTGCGATAGTCAGCCTGGAACGGCAATTGACCGCCGAACTGCTGTTCGGTGTAGCGCTTGAACACCGGGAAATACAACGAGCCTTGGTAGCTCACCACCAAGGGCTTGTCATTGGCGATCAATTCCCCACCCAGGGTCAAGACGAAAAGCCCGATGAACAGCCACAGCGACCACCAGCCGCGACGGTTTTTCCTGAAACGTTCGAAACGCCGCCGCCCCAGGGGCGATAACTTGAACATCAGGCGTTCCTCGCGGCGAAGTCGATGCGCGGGTCCACCAGGGTGTAGCAAAGATCGCCTATGAGTTTGATCAGCAGGCCGAACAACGTGAAGATGAACAGCGAGCCGAACACCACTGGATAGTCCCGGGACACGGCGGCCTCATAGCTCATGCGTCCCAGGCCGTCGAGGGAGAAGATCACCTCGATCAGCAAAGAACCGGCGAAGAACACGCTGATGAACGCCTGGGGAATGCCCGACACCACCAGCAGCATCGCATTGCGAAACACGTGTCCATACAGCACGCGTCGTTCACTCATCCCCTTGGCTCGCGCCGTGACCACGTATTGGCGGGTGATTTCGTTGAGGAACGAGTTCTTGGTCAGGATCGTCAGGGTAGCGAAGCCGCCGATGACCAACGACGTGACGGGTAGCACCAGGTGCCAGAAATAGTCGGCGACCTTGCCCAGCGTCGAAAGGGACTCGAAGTTGTCCGAGACGAGCCCGCGCACCGGGAACCAATTGAGCGAGGTGCCGCCAGCGAAGATCACGATCAGGAACATCGCGAACAGGAACGCCGGCATGGCGTAGCCGATAATGATTGCGGTGCTGCTCCAGACATCGAATGCCGAACCGTGGTGTACCGCCTTGCGAATACCCAGGGGAATCGACACGAGGTAGGTGATCAGCGTCGCCCAGAGCCCGAGGGAGATGGTCACCGGCATTTTTTCCAGAATCAGGTCGGTGACCGTGGCACCGCGGAAGAAGCTTTTGCCGAAGTCCAGGCGGGCGTAGCTGGTGAGCATCAGCCACAAGCGTTCATGGGCGGGCTTGTCGAAGCCGTACTGTTTTTCGATGTCCTTGATCAATTGCGGATCCAGGCCTCGGCTGGCGCGGGAGCTACCGGTCATGGCATTGCCCGAGCTGCCGACGCTGGCGCCGCCAATGCCCTGCAGGTGAGCGATCGCCTGCTCCACCGGCCCGCCTGGCGCGGCCTGGACGATCACGAAGTTCACCAGCAGGATGATCACCAGCGTGGGAATGATCAGCAGCAAGCGCCGCGCAATGTAAGCCCACATCAGTGATGCCCTCCAGGCGAGCCACGCTTGATGCGTTCGGCGGTCATCTGTTCGTTGGTCAGTGGCGTGGTGCTGACTTCCCACCAGCTCTCGATGGCTTCGTCATTGCTCGCCTGGACTTTCGGCATGCCGAAGCGATTCCACCAGACCGTCGAGCTGCCTGGCGGGTAATAGTTGGGAATCCAGTAGTAGTTCCATTGCAGCACCCGGTCCAGCGCATGGGCATGGCGGAGCATGTCGTCCTGGGTGCTGGCTTTGACCAGGCCATCGATGAGGGCGTCCACGGCAGGATTCTGCAAGGCCATGTAGTTGTTGGCTCCCGGGTCGTTGGCCGCCGCCGAGCCGAAATAATTGTAAAGCTCCGTGCCCGGCGAAGTGCTGACCGGGTAGCCGGTAATGATCATGTCGTAGTCGCGGCTCATCAGGCGATTGACGTACTGGGACGAGTCGATGCGCCGGATGTGCATGTCGACGCCGATCTGTGCGAGGGTGCGCTTGTAAGGCAACAACAGGCGGTCTATTCCGTTTTGCGTGACCAGGAACGTGAAGCTCAGTGGCTCGCCTTCGGCATTGACCAGGCGGTCGCCTTCAGGTTTCCAGCCGGCCTGTTCCAATAGCGCCAGGGCCTGCAATTGCTTGTCGCGGATGACCCCGCTGCCGTCGGTCTTCGGCGCTTGGAACACCTGGGTGAACAACTCTTGCGGTACTTTGCCGCGCAGCGGTTCGAGAATCGCCAGTTCCCCCGCGTCGGGGAGCTCCCGGGCGGCGAGGTCGGTGTTGGAAAAAAAGCTCTGCTGGCGCACGTAGAGGTTGCGCATCATCTGGCGATTGCTCCACTCGAAGTCCCAGAGCATGGCCAGCGCCTGGCGTACGCGGCGGTCCTGGAATTGTGGCCGTTGCAGATTGAACACAAAACCCTGGGCCGGCTGGGGCGCCTCGGTGGCAAGGTGGGCTTTTTGCAGCCGACCGTCGCGCAGGGCCGGGCTGTCGTAGCCGATGGAAAAGCCCGTGGCGGAGAACTCGCGGTTGTAATCGTAGGCGCCGCCACGCAAGACCTGCCGGGCCACGTCGGTGTCGCCGAAGTATTCGATACTGAAGTGGTCGAAGTTGTAGAGCCCGCGGCTGACCGGCAGGTCCTTGCCCCACCAGTCGGCGTTGCGCTCGAAGGTGATGCTGCGGCCCGAGTCGACCTTGCTCACCCTGTACGGTCCGCTGCCCAGGGGCGCCTCGTAACCGCCGCCGTTGGCGAAGTCGCGACTCTTCCACCAGTGCTCGGGAAAAACCGGCAAGGTGGCGATGTCCAGGGGCAGGGTGCGGCTTTCGTTATTCTTGAAGTCGAAGCGAACGGTTCGTTCCGATTCCACCTCGACACCTTTGACGGCGGCGAACTGCGTGCGATAGCGCAGGCTGCCCTGGGTCATCAGCAGGTCGAAGCTGTAGCGCACGTCTTGCGCGGTGATGGGCTTGCCATCGGCGAAACGCGCCTTGGGATTGAGGTAGAAGCGCAGGGACAGGCCATCTTCGGCGCGTTCCATTTTTTCGGCGACAAGGCCGTAGACGGTATAGGGTTCGTCCAGGGAGCGTTGGGCCAGCGGCGAATAGAGCATGCCGTCGACCTGGCTGACGCCGATGCCTTTGTCGATATAAGGCAGCACATGGTCGAAATGGCCGATCTCCACGGCCGAGCGGCGCATCGTCCCGCCCTTGGGGGCCTGGGGATTGGCGTAGGCAAAATGGGCGAAGCCTTCGGCGTACTTGGCCGGTTCGCCATAAACGGTCAGGGCATGTTGGGGGGCGGCATTCACGCCTGCGGCGCCAGTCAGCAGGACCACGGCAGTGAACAGCCAGGAGGGAAAAGCCAGTCGCATTGTCAGCCTTAAAGCCGGGTGATCGATGAGTGCGATTTGTACGCGAGGGACGCGCTGATCGCCAGCCCTTCGCATGGCTCAAGCATGACAGCCCGCCTTAAGGCGGACCGTCGTGTCGATAAACCGAAATCAGTCCTGGCGGCTGGTTACTTCCAGCAGGTGATAGCCGAACTGGGTCTTGACCGGGCCTTGAACCACATTGATCGGAGCGCTGAATACCACGGTGTCGAATTCCTTGACCATCTGGCCCGGGCCGAACGAGCCCAGGTCGCCGCCCTGACGGCTGGATGGGCATGTGGAGTTGGTTTTGGCGACTTCAGCGAAATCAGCGCCAGCTTCAATCTGGGCCTTGAGTTCGTTGCACTTGTCTTCGCTGGAAACCAGGATGTGGCGGGCAGTGGCTTTGGCCATGGAGGTATTTCCTTTCAGTGTCGTAAAGCGCCCAGCCTACCGGAATCAGTCCGCGGTTGTTGCCAAAATTGCGTCAGAGTCCGACGATCCGCAAGCGTTCTGCATGTTTCACGTAGAGCTCCATCGGGTCGTTTCCCTTGCGCCAGCCTCCGTCAGCGCCCTGGTTGAGGGTGTCCAAGTGATCCATTGGGTAGTCGGAGCGGATCACCTTGCCCAGGTGGGAGCTGAAGCGTCCGACGATGCCATCGTTCTGTCCCGCCTCGGTGGTGAAATATTCGGAAAAAGCGCGGCAGAAGTCATGCAACGGATCGGGCGCGCTATTGCCGGCTTGTTTCACGGTTTCCTGCACCGTGCCACTCCAAGAGTAATACCGCACGCCGTTAACCAATTGCGGCCCGTTGCCGCCCCAATGTCGGGGCAAGCCTTGCGGATACCTGTCATTGAATGCGCCTACGCCTTCGGTAGTCAGCGCCCCCAGCGCTGCAATAGCGTTTTGCGGAAGCTGTGCCTGGCCACTGAGCAGTGAAATGAAATCGGCGAAAAGCGTGGCGACCCGGTTCGCCACGTGTTCCGGCAAACGACCAGGCGTGAGGGCCTTGCGCAGGAAATCAGCGAGTTCCGACCCTTGGTTGGGGCCGCTGACGGAGGTGACCGAGGCGACACTGCCGGGCGCCAGGGCGGCGGCATAACGAGCGGCCAACGCGCCTTGCCCGTGGCCGATAAGGTTGACCTTCGCGGCCCCGGTTCCTTCGAGAACCCGGTCCATCTGAGCCAGCAACTGTTCGCCGCGCGCTTCGTTGGAGTGGGTGGCCGACACGTACGGGACGAATACTCGGGCGCCGGCATTGCACAACGCCTGTCTGACGTCGTGAAAAAGTTCGAGCGGGCCGACCCTGTCGAACCCGAACAAACCATGTACCAAAAGGATGGGAAAGCGGGTGGTTGCATTCCGTTGCATGTTCGTACCTTTTTCGAAGAGGTTCATGTTGAGTTTGCGGCACCACTCTAATCCAGGCCGTTAGTGAGCGGTGTAGGACCAAACCGTTACTAGCTGTGGAAACAGGAATAGAAAGCGCGAGAAATTTTCCTCAAAAGCCAGACGACTCCTGCGGTTTCGGACGCTTCCGATAACCGATTGCCCTTCAAGCCACATCTCAAGGAGCGAGAGACCACGCAACTTGTCGCCTCGTCTGGCTGCGCGTCCCGGGCCGGAGAGTTCTAATGGTTTCATCCGGTGTCGCTATGGAAGCGGTGCCCCTTTCCAAGGGACTGGAGCCTGGAAATGACCATTGAATCAACTGTACGAAAAAGCCGGCCTCCATCGCGAAAGCTGCCCGCGCCTTTGCTGGCGAGGGCCCGCGAAGGCATCGTCGACCCTGCCTGGAGCAAGGCCGTCATCACCGTCAAGCCGTACCCGCTCATGTCCTGTGGCGACGAGCTGATGTTGTATTGGCGCGGGCTCAATAACGAAGGCGAGCAGTACCACCATCAAATTCGCCGGTTCGTCACGGAGCGGCAGGTCGGGCGCGAGCTTGTCTTTGTTGTACGCGAACCGCATATCGCCGAACTCGACGGCGGCTCGCTGGACATTTCGTACCGGGTCATTGGCAAGCAGTTGCCGACCGCATTGGCCTCACAGGCCCTTCAGTTGCAAATTGGCGACGTGGCGCCGCTGCTGCTGCCACCCATCGCCAATGATGCGGTGGGTGGGCACCTTGATCCGGGGCGGGTGCCTGAAGGCACGACGATGACCGTGCGGCCTTATTCGCGAATGGCGGCCGGTGATCGACTGATCCTTCTGGCCAGCCGCGATTCCAAGCCATTGTGGCGGGATGTGCTGGACATAGAGGCTCATGCAGTGGGCGAAAAAGTATCGTTCTGGATCGATCATGGAGACATCGCTTCCCATATCGGGCACTCGTTGACCGTGGCTTATGTCGTCAGGCGCGGACATTCGATACGTCGAGCCGAGCCGCTGTCCGTCTGGATCGGTCCTCTGGTACGCCCAGCGCTGGTGGCGCCGAGGGTATTGGAGTTGATGGAGGGTGAACTGGATGTCGACGGGCTCCATGGCGCAGCGACGGTGGTGATCGACGGCGTAGGGCTGGAGGCGGGCGAACGGGTCTGGTTGCAATGCGACGGCAGCTACTCGGATGCCCAGGAGCGGGAAATCACCGAGGCCACGGCCGGCAAGCCAGTTGTCTTCACGGTGCCGATTGCCTATTGGCAGGAGCAGGGCGGCCAATCGGTCCGCCTGTTCTATCAGGTTGAGCGTCTGGATGATGTAAGCCAGCGCTCGCCGGAGATCACCATTGAAGTTCGCGCCAGGCCGTAACGAAGGATCCGCAATGAAAAAAACCGTGGCGAGGGAGCTAGCTCCCGCGCCACGGCATGAACGGGTCCGAAACTCAGACGCCCAATCGCAACCTGCGATGAGCCTGGCGCAGCAACTGCTCGGTGGACTCCCAGCCAAGGCATCCATCGGTCACCGACACGCCGTAGCGCATCGCCGGCCCCAACGGTTGGCAGCCTTCGAAGAGGTGGCTTTCGAGCATCATGCCGATCAGGGCCTTGTTGCCTTGCAAGCGCTGTTGCAGCACGTCCTCGAACACTTGGGGCTGGCGCAGCGGATCCTTGCCACTGTTGGCGTGGCTGCAATCGACCAGAATGTGGGCCGGGATGTTGAGGCGGGCGAGGTCGGCGTGAATCTGCGCCACGCTTTGGCGATCGTAGTTCGGGCCGCGGTGGCCGCCGCGCAGGACCAGGTGCGTATCAGGGTTGCCTTGGGTCTGGATGATCGCCGGATGCCCTTGGCTGTCGGCGCCGAAATGTCGATGGGGGTGCGCCGCGGAGCGCATGGCATCGCAGGCGATGCCAACCCCGCCGTCGGTGCCGTTCTTGAAACCGACCGGCATGCCCAGACCGCTGGCCATTTCCCGGTGAATCTGCGATTCAGTGGTGCGCGCGCCAATGGCGACCCAGCTAAGCAGGTCGTCGAAGTAACCGGCGGCCATCGGCTGCAACAGCTCGGTGGCCACGGGCAGGCCGAGTCGGAGCATCTCACGCATCAACTCCCGCGACAGCTCGAGGCCGGTGGCCATGTCGTCGCTGCCATCGAGATGGGGGTCGTAGGCCAGGCCTTTCCAGCCCACGGTGGTGCGGGGCTTCTCCACGTAGGCGCGCATCACCAACAGCATGCTGTCCCTGACTTCCCGGGCAAGGCGAGCCAGGTTGGCGGCGTATTCGAGCGCGGATTTCGGGTCGTGGATGGAGCATGGACCAACGATGACCAGCAGGCGGGAGTCCTCACCGTCGAGGATGGCGCGGATGGCCTGGCGATGGGCGCCAACTTGTTGGCTCAATACGCTGTCTAGCGGCAATTGTTGCTTGAGTTGCAAAGCGCTTGGCAGGCGCAGGGTCAGGGTTTCATTGGCAGGGCTGAGCGTGGACAGCGGCAAAGCGAAGACGGACGAATTCATGATCTGGCTTCCTGGGCGAGCAGCGGGTTCGTTCCCGCGCCGGCCCTAGTTGGGTGTTCGACAATTGGCCGTAATGGCCCGCAACGTTGGCATGCCACCGATAGGTGACCGATCGGAGGCGGCAGGCTGTCCCGAGCGGTGGCTGGTAAATCGCCAGGCGGAAAAACTGTCGTAACGGTAATAAGTGGCGTAGTTCATGGTTCGATCCTCAAGTGGTGTGATGCTGCGTATGTCTGGGGCCTGAAAAACAAAACCCCCGGTCGGGAGGCCGACCGGGGGTTTGGAAAACTCTGGAAGGCGACCCGTTTAAAATGGGCGCCGGTTGGGTATCAGGCGCGCCAGTGGCTAAACCAATACCCAAAATAAAAGCTGACCGAAGTTGGCACGTCGTTCGCCCAGGCAGCCGCAACCGAGCGCGAGGCGCTGGTAGGTTGAAGCGGTGAAAGGGCGCTGGACATGCTGTGTCTCCGATGAATGATCTGGAGCTTACAAGAGCGCGGGGCGGCCGTTCAATAAGAAAATGCTATGGCCTTTTAATAACAACCCCATCGCTTGTATCCGACGGGCTTTATGACAAACTCCAGCGTTGTGCCAATTTCAATCACCGAAGTCGACAATGATCCGGATGGCACGCTAATGGCAGCGGCCCCAGGCGTGGAAGAGCTGTTGGTCATCGCTCGCCGCGACGACAGCCGTTGGGCGGGTGAGCCCGTGGCATTGTGATGAGGTTTCAATGAGTTTTGTATGGCGCCCGGCTGAAGTCGGTGACGTTGAATTCGCACGTCAATTGACTTGCAGCAATATGCTTCCCTATTACCTTCGCCATGATTTGCTGTGGCAGGACGAAGCGTTCGATCTGGCCTGGGTCATCCGCCAGAACTGGATTCTTCAGCGCAATGAACAGGCGCTGGGTTTCGTCAGTCTCAGTCGTGATGCTCGCGCCTTGTACATTCGGGAGTTGCAGATCGATGAGGCGTTTCGTCGGCAGGGTGCCGGAACCTGGGCGATCGGACAGGTCTGGACGATGGTGGCAAATGAGCATCGACCGGCGTTGCGGCTCACCGTTTTCAAGGACAACCCGGCCCGCGCGCTCTATGAACGCATGGGGCTGCGGGTGGTCGGTGAGGATGAGTGTTTCCTGAGGATGCAGCGAGACGCCTAGGCTTGAGGCGTCGAATATTGGATCTGAAGATTTGTTGTAACTTTTATCTGCCCGTTTGCGCTAGGTCTGCCGAGTGCTTTTTGCTAAGGTGTGGGCAACCTATACAAGACCAAATCGTGAGGTGTCTGCTTGATTAGGGTGTTAGTGGTCGACGACCATGATCTCGTCCGTACGGGCATAACACGAATGCTGGCTGACATCGATGGCCTGCAGGTGGTTGGCCAGGCCGAATCCGGGGAAGAATCCCTGATCAAGGCGCGTGAATTGAAACCCGACGTGGTGCTGATGGACGTCAAGATGCCGGGCATCGGTGGTCTTGAAGCCACGCGAAAACTGTTGCGTAGCCATCCGGACATCAAGGTCGTCGCGGTGACCGTCTGTGAAGAAGACCCGTTTCCCACCCGGCTGCTTCAAGCGGGGGCGGCGGGCTATCTCACCAAGGGCGCTGGCTTGAACGAGATGGTCCAGGCCATCCGCCTGGTATTTGCCGGACAACGCTACATCAGCCCGCAAATCGCCCAGCAATTGGCGATCAAGTCTTTCCAGCCGACCAACGATTCGCCCTTCGATGCGCTGTCCGAGCGAGAAATCCAGATTGCGCTGATGATCGTCGGCTGCCAGAAGGTCCAGATTATTTCCGACAAATTGTGCCTGTCGCCCAAAACCGTCAATACCTACCGTTACCGTATCTTCGAAAAGCTTTCGATCAGCAGTGACGTCGAGTTGACGCTGCTGGCGGTGCGTCATGGCATGGTCGACGCCAGCGCCTGATAATGACCGAACAGTTTGATCCAAGTGCTTTCCTGTCCACGTGCAGCGGCCGCCCCGGCGTGTACCGCATGTTCGACAGCGACGCGCGCCTGCTTTATGTCGGCAAGGCCAAAAACCTCAAGAAGCGCCTGGCCAGCTACTTCCGCAAGACTGGCCTGGCACCGAAGACGGCCGCGCTGGTGGGTCGCATCGCGCAGATCGAAACCACCATCACCGCCAATGAAACCGAGGCGTTGCTGCTTGAGCAGACGCTGATCAAGGAATGGCGGCCGCCGTACAACATTCTGCTGCGCGACGACAAATCCTATCCGTACGTGTTTTTGTCCGACGGGGCGTTTCCGCGCCTGAGCATTCATCGCGGAGCCAAGAAGGCCAAGGGCCGATATTTCGGTCCTTACCCCAGTGCCGGGGCCATCCGTGAAAGCCTGAGCCTGTTGCAGAAAACCTTTTTCGTACGCCAATGCGAAGACAGCTACTACAAGAACCGCACCCGGCCCTGCCTGCAACACCAGATCAAACGCTGCAAGGCGCCCTGTGTCGGCCTGGTGGAGCCCGAGGTCTACGCCGAAGACGTGCGTCACTCGGTCATGTTCCTGGAGGGGCGTAGCAATGCGCTGACCGATGAGCTGTCGGCCGCCATGGAAGAGGCCTCGATCAATCTCGAATTCGAACGCGCCGCTGAGCTTCGCGACCAGATCGGGCTGCTGCGCCGGGTTCAGGACCAGCAAAGCATGGAAGGCGGCAGCGGCGACGTCGATATCGTGGCCGCGTTCATCAACCCGGGCGGCGCCTGTGTGCACTTGATCAACGTGCGGGGCGGCCGGGTTTTGGGCAGCAAGAACTTCTTCCCCCAGGTAGGGATCGAGGAAGACGTCTCCGAAGTCATGGCCGCTTTCCTGGGTCAGTACTACATCAGCAGTCCGGAACGCGACTTGCCCAGCGAGTTGATCGTCAACGTGGTTCATGAGGACTTTCCGGCCTTGATCGAAGCCATCGAAAAGCTTCGCGGTCGCGAACTGACCATCAGCCACCGTGTGCGTGGCACCCGTGCGCGCTGGCAGCAACTGGCCGTGACCAACGCCGAACAGGCCCTTGGCGCACGCTTGGCCAACCGCCAGCACGTCGCGGCGCGGTTCGATGCCCTGGCCGATGTCCTCCACCTGGACGAGCCGCCGCAACGGCTGGAGTGTTATGACATCAGCCACTCCAGCGGCGAGGCAACGGTAGCCTCCTGCGTGGTTTTCGGCCCGGAAGGTCCGATCAAGTCCGATTACCGTCGCTACAACATCGAAGGCGTTACCCCTGGCGATGACTATGCCGCCATGCATCAGGCATTGATGCGGCGTTTCAGCAAGATAAAGGACGGGGAGGGCAAGTTGCCGGACATCCTTCTGGTAGACGGCGGCAAGGGCCAGTTGTCCATGGCCCGGGACGTCCTCAACGAGCTGGCCGTCCCTGACCTGATCCTGCTCGGCGTGGCCAAAGGCGCGACGCGAAAGGCCGGTTTCGAGACGTTGTACCTGAACGACGCGGCCCACGAGTTCACGTTGAAAGGGGATTCGCCGGCGCTGCACCTGATCCAGCAGATCCGCGACGAAGCCCACCGTTTCGCTATCACCGGCCACCGTGCCCGCCGAGGCAAGACCCGCCGCACCTCCACGCTGGAAGGCGTGGCAGGGGTCGGGCCGACGCGCCGGCGCGATCTATTGAAACATTTTGGTGGATTGCAGGAACTGTCTCGTGCCAGCATCGAGGAGATAGCCAAAGCACCCGGTATCAGTAAAAAGCTCGCAGAGTCGATTTATGCAAACCTGCATAGCGAGTAGAATGCCCGTCAACCTCGTAGCCAGTTGTGCCGATGAATATCCCAAACCTGATTACCGTTCTACGCGTCCTGCTCATCCCGATCTTCATATTGTTGTTCTATTTGCCGTACCACTGGAGCTACGTGGCCTCCGCCTCGGTCTTTGCCTTCGCCGCCGCGACGGACTGGCTCGACGGCTACCTGGCTCGCCGCCTGGAGCAGAGCACGCCGTTCGGCGCGTTCCTCGACCCAGTGGCCGACAAACTGATGGTCGCGGTGGCCCTGGTGCTGCTGGTGCAGGAACACGGCAACCTCTGGCTGACCCTGCCGGCGGCGGTGATCATCGGGCGAGAAATTGTCGTATCGGCGCTGCGTGAGTGGATGGCCGAGCTGGGCGCCCGCGCCCAGGTAGCCGTGTCGAACCTCGGAAAATGGAAAACCGCCGCGCAGATGCTGGCCCTGGTGATTCTGCTGGCCAACCCCTCGGATTTCAGTTTTTGGGTGCTGTTGGGTTATGCCTTGCTGCTGGTGTCCGCTGGGCTGACGCTATGGTCGATGGTCCAATACCTGCGCGCCGCCTGGCCGCACCTGCGGACTGACGTTGATCCGAAATAAACTTTTTTGAATCAAAGGGTTGACGGCGTGTTTGGATTCTATAGAATGCGCCACACCAAGACGCGGGAATAGCTCAGTTGGTAGAGCACGACCTTGCCAAGGTCGGGGTCGCGAGTTCGAGTCTCGTTTCCCGCTCCAAGATTCACAAAAAAGCCACTCAGAAATGAGTGGCTTTTTTGTGCTTGAGAAGTTTTGGTATTCATGGCGACAGGCAGCTTTCGGCCAGAAGCGGTCACTCGCAGACGCTTTGGGGTAATGTGTAGTATTGCACCATCGAAGCTTCCCCCCTTTCACTGAGGATCTCCAATGACAAATCAATCCGTTATTGTCGAGGTGGTTCAAGAAACCGATCCCATGCTGCTCAGATCTTTGAATGACCTTCTCCCACAGCTTTCCAAAAACGCTCAAGCGATGACAATGGAAGATTTGAAGCAGATAGTGGATTCAGAGTGCTCCGACTTATTGGTAGTGAGAGCAGCAGGTGGAGGAAGTATCTTAGGGGCATTAACCCTAATTCATTTTCGCATTCCGACAGGCATTCGAGCCTGGATCGAAGACGTCGTAGTAGATGCCAGTGCTCGAGGTCAAGGCGTCGGCAAAGCACTCATACAAACAGCAATAAAGAAAAGCCGTGACCTCGGTGCGAAGACACTGGATTTAACATCCAACCCAGACCGTGAATCTGCCCATCGTTTATACGAAGGGGCAGGATTCTCGGTGCGCACAACGAAGGTCTACCGACATATCAAATGACGAATGGATAGTCCTTCCACGTAAGGCGATTATTTATGGGGAAAGGAACGTCCTGAATGTCTGCTATGGGTCGATATCTGCCACTCGCATCGCTCACAGCACGCGCCCAATGCACCCTCGGTCAGCCAAAAAGATTCACACCGAATCAGGGAAGATGAATGAGCCCAATCGAAATTCAACACGTCACTCACCTGCCGGCGGAAGTTCTTACTTTGGAGAAAGAGGCAATTGCAGAAGGGTTCAGATTTCTGACACGCCTGATTTCGGAATGGCATTCAGGAAAGAATCGCTTCAACGCGCCCGGTGAATGTCTCATGGCAGCGTATTTGTCAACACCGGTTGAAAACTGACCCACCCTACCGAAGTAAAACTGACCCACCCCGGCGGTATTTAAAGTCTGTTTATAGCTTCGGCGAAGCCGTCTCTCGCGGTACCACCTGGCCAGATTTCAGCTTGTCCTTCAACCGGTAACTTTGCCCGCTGACCTGAACGATATGCGCATGATGCAGAAGCCGATCCAATAGCGCGGCGGTCAGTGTCGAGTCATCCGCAAAGGTCATTGCCCACTGGCTAAACGGCAAATTGCTGGTCAGCACGATGCTGCCATGTTCGTAGCGTTTGGCGATGACGTTGAAGAACAGATTTGCTTCGTCACGGCCAAAAGGCAGGTAGCCTATTTCATCGATCACCAGCAATTTCGAGCGCTGCACCACTCGACTGAAATACTGAGCCAAGCGCCCTTGGTGATGCGCGGCGACCAGTTGCAATGTCAGATCGGCGGCGGTGATGAACTTTGTCGAGATGCCCGCCATGATCGCCCGGTGAGCTAGCGCGCTGGCCAAGTGCGTTTTGCCAACGCCGGACGGCCCCAGCAGCACCACGTTTTCCTTACGCTCGATAAAGGCCAGTCCGGCCAGTTCAAGGATCTGACTTTGCGGCGCTCCGCTGGCGAATTTGAAGTCGTATTGCTCAACGGTTTTTACAGCCGGCAGCCCGGACAAGTGCAGCAGTGTCTGTCGTCGCCGTTCGTTTCTGGCGCGATCTTCACCCAACAGAAGTTGTTCCAGGAAGTCGGCGTAACTCGTTTCTTTTTCGGCTGCTCGCTGCGCCAGAGCGGGCCAGTCCGTGGCGAAGGTATCAAGTTTGAACTGTTGACAGAGCGCTTCAATGCGCAGGTGTTGAAGGCTCATGCTCGCACCTCAAGCAGGGCTTGGTAGACCGACAGTGGATGTTGCAGGCTCTCCACCGGTATGGGCTGAATGGCTTGTATCAGAGCGCTCGGAACGCCTTGAAGCGCTGGCAGCGGCAGCAAATAGCGCACCTCTTTATCCAGGCGATGCTGAGGGATTTCACCGGTCGTAGCGTGAGTTCGGGCATTGGCGATATCGATCAGCCAAGGGCCGATTTTGCTGTTCGCGACTTCGACATCCAGCACCAAACCAACCTGATTAAGTGTCGCTGCCAGCGGCACGACGAAACTGTTTTTCAGGTAGTGGTTGAAGCGCTCAACCTTGCCCTTGGTTTGCGCTCGATAGGGCCGGCAGACCTTTGGCGTAAAGCCATAGCGTTCTGCCAAGCTCAACAGAGCCGGATTCCAACGGTGCTCGCCAGGGCCATAGACATCGCGCTCTTGGATGATGGTCTTGGCGTTGTCGAACAACACTTTGCGTGGCGTGCCGCCGAAGAAATGCAGGGCTTTTTCAATGCCAGCGCACCAAGCTGCGGAGTCTTCCCGTCGCGAGAAAACAACGTAAGTGGCGCGACTCCAACCCAGCGTTGCGACAAATGCCAGCAACGGATCGCGGCCACGTCGAATGATCGTGAAATCTGCCTGCATCTGTTCGCCAGGTTCTGTTTCAAAGCGCACAACGGGCTCGTCAACCTTGGATTTAAAGGTCAGCAGAAAGCTGGTGAGAATGGAGTAACCGCCCGTGTAGCCCTGCTCTCGGATCTCCCTGAGCAGAACAATCGCAGGGATCCAGTGCGGCCGAGCTGCTTCTACGCGCTGACGCAGAAAGGCCTCGAAAGGCGCAAGCTTGCCCACGCGCTCCGCGCGCGGGCCGTAGACCACGGGTTGGCGCTGGGCTTGTAGTTTGAGGTGGCGTCGAATGGTATTGCGTGAGCAGCCCATCTGCCGAGCAATAGCTCGAATAGATAAACCCTGACGAACAAGAACACTGATTTCCACGTGTTGCTCCTTGGACAGCATGGGCAGCTCGCAAAAGCTGCATTTTGCCCAAGTGGGTCAGTTTTCAACCGGTAGGGTGGGTCAGTTTTGCATCGGTACTGACAGAATGCCTTGACCTGCTCGGAGGCGATATCTGCAAACGCTGACTCGGCCCGGCCCCCGTAAAGCTTCAATGTGGTCTGGTGGGATGCGGCCAGCATGATGTCGTAGACCGGCTCAACCTGCAGATAATTGGCGTAGGCTTCGGCGGGGTGTAGGGCATGGAGGATCATCTCTCCGGTAGGCTCGAAACGATCGTCCAGCTGGTACCTGAAGTGCAGTGCATTGAGCGTACCCAGTGCCGCTAGAAATTTTTCAGGTTTATTGCTGCGCTTGATTTCACGAAGTGTGTCGTCGGAGTAGATGATCTGAAAAGGCTCGGATAGGGACGTGAAGAACTCTGGGTCATAACCTTTGACTGCCATGTCGAGCACGTTCTGATCAAGGTAGATGATCGCCTGGCCGGTATAGGGTTGGGGGCTGTTAGTGGCTGTCATACTCATGAATCTCAGAGGTTTCTCAGGATGATGAACTCACTCGACGTTTCTGAAATACTCCAGACGGGTGATCTATCTGCTACGAATGCATGACTCAGGGGCGAATCGCTTGAGAGAAGTTAATCCCGTCTGCAGCTGCTGCGCCACGTCTATCAACCAAATTATGATGTGAGAGAACGTATTGGAAAATTTCAAGTATTTTGCACTTATGTACCTGAATGACTGGCAGTTTTGGGATAAGCCATTCTCGGAGCGCATATTTTCTAACGACGACAAGGATAGCTTGGATGCCTTCCACCACGCTGCAAAGTACTACAAGGTCACTCGAAACTTCCCCATTGACGCGTCCGAGAGCCGACTCCAGGCCGCACTTGACCTGGTTAGTGCTAGGCGAGGTGCGTTGACTGAGAAGAATGTGTGCCAAACGGTGGATCGCCTGGCTTCGGAGTTTGAGAGCCGTTACGGTAAAAACGCGATTTCAGCGGCATCGAAATTCCTTTGGTTACGCCATAAAAGTCCCGTGGTGATTTTCGATTCTCGGGCAAGAAAATGGCTTAACAAAAATGGGTACAAGGTGCCTGCAAACGACTACACCAGATATCGACAACAGTGGCTCTGCGCATTCGTAGATCATAGGGCAGAGATAGACCACGCGTGTTCCGGGCTTGTGAATGTTCTGGATTACTCGATGGCGCATGACGAAGACGAGCAGGAGGTCTCAGACGTCGTTTCGTCACTCTGGTTCCAAGAACGTGTATTCGACAAGTTTCTCTGGTTCAACGCTGACAATTGATTTAGAAGTGTTGATCCGGGGTGCCCTTGGTGGCCGAGATGCTGTGCTCACCGTTAATTTATGAGTGGAGAGTGGATGACACTGCTGAGGTGATCCACGTGCTATGCACCGCGTACAACGACGAACGAAACTCGTATGGTCAGTCCGTCGCCATGACCTGATGTTACTGCGGGCCTGAAAACCCAACCGGCCAGCGCTAGGAAATGGAGCGGGACGCCACACACAGCATCCCGCATCCAAATCACGGGTAGAGCTTGAATGCACTGTCGGGATAGCGCTGGTCCTGACCCATTCCTTGATGGCTCAGATACTCCTTGGCGCTTGTGAACCATGCATCCAAAGCCAGGAGCGCAGTATTGTGGACGACGATGTGCTTGTTGGGATTGCCCTTTGTCTGGGTAGGCCATAGCCACGGTCATTCAAGCTTACGCCTCGGTCTTCGATTTCGTCTCCGTTCTCCGATACGCTGATCGACACGGCATCTGGCGGTACCGAGATATGGGTGTTCAGGATGTGCTGCCTGTCCTGCTGACGCTGATGGACTTCCCGCCGCTCCCAAAGGGCAAGCGCCATCTGCGTGATTACGGCATCGTCGTCCTCTATGTGGGCACCGTCGCTAGCACCAATGGCTACTGGAATCTGCCGGCCGCACGAGCGGAGTCTTGTCAAAGTGGTTTACGAATTCCCGGCACAGGCTCGTACATTCCAGTCAGAGCGAACTTCAGCGAAGCATCCCGTGGCGTTTGAGCCGGATTACCAGGCAGCTCGCTTCGATTTGGACGTCGACAATCAACCCACAGCACATCCTTATGTCGTCAGCACCATGGCCAGGGAGTTTAGGATGTAGCTCAAGGACGCCAGCTGTCTGTTGTGGCTCTAGCATTCTGTCTGGGAGCACTCCAATTGACGGGGCATGTGCAGGGGCTCGGATGGGCGGCGCCTCATGATATTTCAGTTGTCAGGTACAAGCAGGCCATTAAGGTATTTATAGCCTTTGACTTCTAAGCCAACACCTTGACGAATAAACTGATCCGGTTGCGCGTGTCCGCTATACCAATAGCTAACATACTGGTAATAGTCGTCAATGTTCCGCTGGTCGATACCAAACATTTCGGGGCAGGCGATCCGAGATTCAAGATGGTCTTTTTGATGTAACTGAATGGTTCCTCTGCTGTACATCGTTTTGATTATGTCCATGCAGCGTGAATGGCTGTGAACACCATCGGCGTGGCGAAGGACTGTTAGTACGTGGCAGTACTTTCCAGATAATAGGGGCTGGATGATCTCGGTTTCTTCTGCGCCGGTAATGGCCTTTATCTGGATTCCAGCTGTGTTAGTCGTGCCCATGAATGTGGCAGGTTCGTCTACGTCTGCTCTATTGTTTCTTCTTATAAATATAAGGTCGAAGCTATTCTGGGGTGCGTAAAAATTTGGGTATTGGCTTTGGGTTGTAACAAAGCCGGTGCCAATTACTTTGAATTGGTCGATGTACGAATCTTTGCACTTTTCCCGATTGGTGCACCATGAGAACGCTTTTCTGCCAATGGTTCTCATGTTGTTGTTGAAGGTGTTTACAGTGTAGGCCTCGAAGATGAAGCCGGCAAAGGAGTGAAGCGGGAGCTTGGTACGGAATGTTATGAGATCGTTGCCTATTGGAGTGAAGTGCCCAGTTTCAATGCCGTCGGCAATCAGTTGCTTGTGATACCTGGCATGTAGAATTTGCTTCTGCAGGCTTTCATCGACTGCAGGGTGTCGCGGGTCTAGAAGGGCCAGTGAGTTTAGTTGATTCGGGAATGGAATCGAAGTTGAACCGGAAAATAGTAGTTCTAGGGATGAATCTGCCTGTCGCTCTTGGTTTGAAATGATCACGTGTGCAGTCACTGTCAACTCTCCGTGTGCAGTGAAGAATAGTAAGTTCACAGAACCATGCGGATTCGCTGAAAGCTGCTTTAGCAATTGTTAGCTGCTGGAGCGCTTGAGGCGGGGCGAGATGGCTGCCTGGAAAGTAGTAACTGTAAACGTGGCACACTACGAAAACTAGTGCCTGGTTTCATCAGGAGAGCTTTAGAGGGGCATAAGGGGGCGATTCTGATGGGTAGGGATGGGTGATGGATTGCGAGGCTGCCGGGTTGGGAGGGGAGGCTGCGCGAGGGGCGTTCAATCAGGTGTGAGCTGTGACCGTAGGAGGGCGCTAGGTCACGCGGAGGGGGCAGGGTGCGATCACTGGATGGTGCTGAGGTATTTGTCTAAGAACCTCGCACGCCCCGAAAAACCTCAAGGTGATTCAGGTACGGAGGGTGAAGCCTTGACTTGATCCTGCTCGCGCTTCAATTGCTCGGCGACCACGAACACGTTGTCTGCTGGATCCGGACGCTCGCTCTCATAGCCGTTGCGCGCCAAGACCGCGAATGCTTCCTCCACAGCTTTTTCCTTCGGGTTGCGATCTATAAATGACTTCATGGTGGCGAATCCATAGGGGCAGGTATAGACAGCGGAGCATATCTCCGCCTGATTCAAAAGACAGTCGCAACCCACGCCTGAGCGCGGGTAGGTTGGCCAGTGCGGACTGACCAACCACGTTCACAAGCGGTGCTCCGGATCAGACCAGTTTCGCACCTCTGAATTATCGATTGCACCTGGTTAACCGACGCCATGCAAGTCCCCTGGCTCAACATGCGCAGATCTAACTACCGAAACGGTTAGGGTTTTCGCGGCTTAGCGGCCCGACAATCATTTGAGGTGATATCGCCCCTGCGACCCAAGAGTTAGAACCTCGTTATCCACTGGCATGGTGGGTCATCGAAGCGTTCCCGAGCTGAGGAAACTAGGCTAAATTGCTTCCAATATCTCAGGCGATTCAACAATCTCTGCCATGAGACGACCCACTCTGAAAGGACTCACATGTACCTGCGTAGGCTAGACGTCAGCGGTTTCAAATGTTTCGGTGAGCCTTTCACCATCGAGTTCAATGACGGCTTGAATGTCCTCGTTGGCGAAAACGGAGCAGGGAAAACAGGCGTTATCAGCGCCATACGGCAGCTGTTCAACGACTCTGAGTCTGGCAAACGGATGATCAGTGAGCGTGACTTCCATCGCGGCTTTGGCGCCGGCGCTGTCGCATCAGAGCAAATCCACATCCAGGCCACTTTTAGCGATCTGGATGCGAATGATGCGGTGGCTTTCGAGGATTGGTGTGGACACCACGACGAAGCGAAGCTGACATTCGAAGCCCGGAACCAGGAGTCCAGGGGGCGTTTCAAGCATCACTCGTACGGTGGTCACGAATACACCAACCCCCTACAAACCGAGACGCTTGACCTCATACACTGTATCTACCTACCACCGCTGCGTGACGCTGAAACCAAGCTGAGAGAGGGGAGACATTCCAGGCTAGCTCGCCTGCTCAAAGCCCTGTGTCGCAAGGATCTGGACGCTGCCCGCAAATCGCAAGAACTTCACCCCCTGGAAAAGCGAGTAGAGGAGTTCAACCGTGAGCTTGCTGAGAGCGACGAATTTGCCATCAAACTTGCCAACCAGCGCATCGGGGAAAGCCTGAAGGCTGCCTTGGGCCTGCACCTGTCCCAAGGAACGGCAATACAGTTCTCGGAGGTGAGCTTCTCGCGGATCGTGGAAGGGTTGCGGCTGCTCTACTTCCCGGATCTCACTCATGTGGATCCTGCACAGTTCCGCTCGCTTGAGGAAAACAGCCTCGGCTACAACAACCTCCTGTACATCGCATCGATTCTGGCAGAGCTGATCCTTGAAGAGGACGAGGGGCAGGGCGAAAAGACTTTCCTGCGGCTGCTACTGATCGAGGAGCCGGAGGCACATTTGCATCCGCAGCTCCAACTGCGTCTGCTTCGACATCTCAAAACCGTCGCAGAGAGACGGAGCATCCAGGTCATAATCACCACCCATTCGACCGTGCTTTCGGCCGCCGTCTCCGTCAATCACATACTCCACATTTCCAACGAGGGCAGACCTCGGGCAGTGTCGCTGCAGGGCTGTGGCCTGCCCGACCCCAGTCGGCGCTTTGTCGATCGGTGGCTGGATGCAACCAAGTCGAATCTGCTGTTCTCCAAAGGCGCGATTCTGGTTGAGGGCATTGCAGAGGCGATTGTCGTGCCAGAGCTGGCACGCTTCGTTCTGCGCCAATACGGCGAAGGCAAGGACTCACTGGACGATTACGGTGTCTCCGTGATCAACCTCGGCGGCATCTATTTCAAGCATTTCATGCAGCTCTTCTGTGACGTCACTGGTGAGCAGCCTGGCGAGAACGTGCCAATTAGGTGTGCCGGACTGACAGACAATGATCCTCCCAAATCCATTGTGTCCATCGATGATGGCAAAGGTGGGAAAAAGGATGTGCCCTACCAGCCTCATGCCGATGACTACCAGCTCGGTGAGAATCCTGCGCTAGGGCTCCAAGCCGTCATCAACGAGTCCGAATTCGGCCGTCTGTTTGCCGGTAAATACAAAACGTTTGAGTACGACATTGCCCTGGAGGGCAACAACCTCCAATGGATGATGCCCGTTGCAGCCAACCTGTGGCCGGTTGCGGACGGGCCAGTGGTCAGGGCGCTCAACAGTGACGCCGAACTTGATTTCAAATCAATGAAGCCAGAAACGAAAGCACCGTATGCGCACGCGCTACTGGGTCGGATTGACACGGACGAAATCGGCAAGGGTGTCTACGCGCAAGCCTTTGCCGACAAGCTTGAAACCCTCGAAGGCGAGTTCGTAGTACCGGATTACATTCGCCAAGCTGTCCTCTGGGCTTGCGGCCTGCCGGAAAGGCCAGAGCAATGACTGTGATTGATGATGGGCATGCTGATGAATTGGATTTCACGCGGGAGCAGCTGGACTACCTCGACGCCCCTCTCGATCGACACGTTTACCTGAAAGCCTGCCCTGGTAGTGGTAAGACCGAGGTTGTTGCAGCCATGGTGTCCAAGATCGTGGACGAATGGTGCCACTTCCCCTCGGGTATCGCAGTGCTGACCTTTTCGAACAGTGCAACGGACGAGCTCAAGGCCAGGGCACACAAGCACTTACGCGGGCCCATTGGCTATCCGCACAGCATTTCTACTTTTGACAGCTTTGTGTTCACCAGGCTCGTGGGGAAGATCGCACATGACCTGACGGGCTACAAAGGGAAGGATGGGGATTACCGGATCCGTATTCTTGAAAAGTCAGCGAAGATTATCCCTACACGCAACCCCATCTGCGGTCGACGAATTCCAGCGTGCCGGTTTAATTATGACCTAGATTCAGCTCGGTTCGTTTTTTCAACCGGCGACCGGTCACTGGATCAGCAGCTTAATGGCGCCATCATCGACGAAGCTACTCGGCAAGACCTCATAGCTACTAAGAAAAGGCTATGGGAGGCTGGCTTCGCAACCTACGGTGATATCGACATGCTCGCCCTCATGGCACTGAGGGAGGCGAAGTACGACGCCTACTTCACCCGGCTGGCCCGCCGATTACCGTTGGTGATAGTGGATGAGTGCCAGGATCTCTCAGAAGAGCAGCTCAGAATGGTCGAAAAGCTCCACGATCGTGGGGTCAAATTTCATTTTGTTGGGGATCTCAATCAGTCGATTTATGGCTTTCGGAGATCAAACCCGGAAAGGGTCGAGAAGCTGATGGCCAAGCTCGACTTCAAACCCTACGAATTGACGGCGAATTGGCGAAGCGGGCAGGCGATCGTTGACTTGTGCAGTAACCTACTTGGGATCGGCCGAATCAAGGGTAACCCTAAGATAGCCTCAGTCCCCCCGCAAATTCTCGAATACCAGCAATGTCCGTCGGAGCTTCTGCCCACCATTCGCGACTTAACACGGGAGTACCAGAAAGTCGTGCTGGTTGCCCGGGGACATACCACCCTACAGCGTTTACGCAGGGGCGATGCCTTCGAAGGTATCGAGGTACTCGCAGTAGCGTTCATTAGCGCCAGCACCGGCTCACTCAAGGACATTAAGGAGAGCCTTCGGGTGTTCGCCAAATGGCTGACCGGTAAACTGGAGATGCAGGTAAGCCGGGCAGGGCCTCATTGCCCGGTCGCAATGGAGTCCAAGCTGGCGTGGCGGCAGTTCATCTACGAAAGCCTCAAGTTCATGGCTGCCAATGGATCAGCAGATCCGGCTATGACTTGGTCTGCCTGGGCACGGAATGCCAAGCTTGCGCTGCGCCAGTTACCTGATCAGGCATTTGTACCCCCAGAGATTCGCGAGGATCTGGAAGGCCTACGTGAGCTGACCATAAGTGCCCGGGCCGGAGAGGGACAAAACCGGGTCTCAGTTCGCCTTCTGAGTCACGACCGCCAGGAGTACCGCCCGGATAGCCTACGTTACGAGACCATCCACCAGGTGAAAGGCGAAACTCACGATGTCACGGTTCTCGTTTCATCACAGCGGCCAGGCGTTCATCTCTCGCATTGGCGTGACTGGTTGCGCGATCGCCGTACGGAGGCCGCGCGGTTCGCCTACGTTGCCAGTTCGCGGCCACAGCACAGATTGTTCTGGGCTGTGAAAAAACTAAAACCCAAGGAGTGGGAAGTGCTGGCACAACTCGGGTTTGAACTCCCGTAGTCGGAGCGACTGCCACTCAGGAAGGAATGGTTTCGAAAGCTTAGGCCAGATAACAGAAGGAGTACAAGTGTACTCCAGCGTTTCGAAGCAAGAGATCAACCCAGAGGGTACGATCCTTTCAGGCAGTAACATGAGGAGATAACAATGGCGGACGGTGAGCAGCAGCACGACACCCCTTGGACTGATGATGATGTCCTGACTCCCTCCTTCTATCTCGCCCGAGGCCCCAACGAGAATGGTTTCTCGGCCAACCTCTATCTCCAAGTTTTTGAGCAGGTTGAAACAGGATCATGGCAATCCCTGCCAGAGGAGCAATGGCATCTGTTGGCCTCAATTGATCCTGGCTGGATCACCATGTACCCGATTTACACGAATCCGCATACCCAGCGCTACCGAAGCCCCAAACACGGCAACGTACCATGCATCATGTATGAGACCCGTCTTGTACATGATGTACCAGACAACACTGAGGATGCTCTGCTTTATATCGATCTCAACCTCCCTGGCAAGCTGTTCAACTCATGTGATGAAGGCTTAGGACTAGTAAAGCAACTAGCTCCATTGTGGAGGGGCATGAGGTTGATTCCCAACGCCCACACCCTCGTTATTTGCAGTGATGGGGACACATCCGAGGAAGGGGGGGCCGTGTTTGTGCGGGAGGCCGAGGTCGATCAGTGCCGAAGGGCGTGCATGAGGATCTCCAGGGCAAAGCGCAGAAGTGAAACCTCGGCTCAGCTGCACTGGGTCATGCGGGAGGTCTTCCCTGGCCTTGTCCCTAATCTGATCTTCACCGGTCAGCGTATCGAATCACCGAGCAAAGGAGCCAAGACGGTTAGAAACGCTGTGACGTACGCTGCCAGGCAGGCACGACGAAGCCAGCTCAACCAGGTCAAGACCAGCGTAGGATTGCTGGCGCAAGAGGCGCCTCGGGAGCTGTATGAGCTGCATGCCGAAATTGAGCGGGTAACCCTGGCCAAGATGATCGAACGGTATCAGCAAATGCTTGGGGAAGAATTGCCCGAGAGCCACTGGCAGCGTTTCTTTGAAGACAACATGTTCATCTTGAGCATGGTGTTCGCACGCCCTGTTTCGCTTTTGCACACGCAATTTCACGCCCGGGGATCCATGATTCACGGTGCTGGCGCTCACATTGGTGACTTGCTATTTGCGCAAGGCCGTGAACTGGCGATTGTGGAAATCAAAAAGCCCTCAACGCCTCTCATGCAAAGCAGGCCATACCGCAACCAGGACGTTTACGGGCCGCATTTGCAGCTCAGCGGCGCCATCACTCAGGTGCTGCATCAACAGGGCCTCATGCGCTCGAATTGGCTCTCACACCTGCAAGATAAGGCTATGCGCGATCTGCATCCAGACACCGCCAGGTGCGTCGTGATTGCTGGCACCAAACCCACCGAGGAGAGTCGCCGTCACAGCTTCGAGCTGTTCCGCAATGCCTGTAAGGATGTGGAGGTGGTGACGTTTGATGAGTTGCTGGGCAAGCTGCAGCTACTCGCTCAACTCCTTGCGCCCGCAGAGCAAACTCCAGCTCCGGATGTGTTCTGAAAGGGATGCGGGTTGAGTGCTTACATGCAGTCCAGAATCTCAGCTACGCGACGCAGTCTTTTTCGATCATTCAAACGCCGCAGTGATCAAAGACTGCATCATCTGGGTGGCCGGCCCTTGCAGGAAATGCTCATCCGCACTGACCTCCAACGGTACCGAATTGATGTGCACCACCGTCGCCCCCTTACCCAATGCGCGGAGCGGCAGCTCTGCCGCGGGGAAGACCATGCCAGAAGTCCCTATCGATAGGAACAGATCACAGTCCTCTGCTGCTGCAAGTCCAGCATTCCAGGCACGCTCAGGAAGCATCTCGCCAAACCACACAACACCAGGGCGAATGAGGCCGTTACACCCTTCGCACCTTGGGGGATCGAGGCGCTGGCCATTCTCGGACAGGTCTTGGACGGCCAGAGTCAACTCGTATGCAGCGCCGCAGTCGAGACATCGCGGTGCTTGCAGTCTTCCATGAAAGTGAATGACACCCGCACTTCCGGCTCGCTCATGAAGGTCATCGACGTTCTGAGTCACGATGGTCAGCTTTGGAACGTAATCCGCAAGCTTGGCGATAGCCGGGTGTGCCGCATTCGATGTGGCCTGAAGCACTTTTGATCTACGCCATTCATACCAGCCCCAGCACAGGCTAGGGGCTGCTCGGTACGCCTCCGCTGTCGCCAATTGGGCCGGGTCGAATCGCTCCCACAGCCCTGTTAACGCATCGCGAAAGGTAGGAATGCCGATCTCAGCGGAAACGCCGGCGCCGGTGAAGACTGTCACGTGACGCGCCTGGCGCAGCCGCTCTGCAAGAATTAATGACCATAGTGTAATTCCGACAGAGTCGCTTTGCGATCGAGGTTATTCCTATTGCTCGCCCTGCTTGTAGCCATGAAGCTCCGGACGCTGCCAACTACTCCACTGATTTGAGCTAGATCTTTTCAATGTTCGGGGCGTACCAGTCCCTCCAATTCAATCTAGGACTACCTAGCCACCTGGGATGGTTCGATGAAGGAATAGACTGAACTGGGTAGGAGTACTTATGTGCTCCATTCACCAACACTGGCTGATAACGATCCAGGTTCCCCAAATCTGAAGAAAGCGATATTATTGCGCCATCAAACAAGGACGCGGCGAGGATTCATCCTCTCGAAAGCAGGGCACGGCTGGAGCCTCAGCATGGATCAGCGGAACCATCAATTTTCGATACAGCTTACCAATGGGTTCACCCCGAGTGAGACACTCAGGGTGGCTTCGTTGCGCCTGGAATTCATGAGAAAAATTTCTTCTTAGCCTCTTAGGAACATCTGCATGAGTGAGCGTCAACAGGAATATGCCTTTCACCCCGCTGATTTAGTCGAATATGTGAAGGATAAGCCTATCGGTGCAGCACGTGCTGCGTTGACGATGGTGCTGGAGGAAACTGATGTTTATCCAGATGTTGTAATTGGTGAGCTCTCAGAGAATATGGAGTTTAATCAGCACCTCCTGAAGCAACTCTCTGAAGCGTTAAGGAATAACCCAAAAAAGATTATCAGTGGCATGCCGAATCGCATAAAGGGTGTCCAATTTGAGCGCGAACTAGGAATATGAATTTTCTTACCTATTTCGTGGGCTCTAGAATACTTGGGAAGGAATATAGCCAATGTCTATAGGTGAAAATTCCATCGAGCTCCCACTGGAGCCGGAGTTCATGCCAACAGCTCTCGACGCTCAGAAGGGACAACCAATTCAACCCTTAGATCGTCTAATGATTATGTCAGCAGACGAGTGGGAGGTTTTCACCTTAGAGCTGGTTTACCACCTAGGCAAGGACTATGAGGTTGTTACACGCTGCGCTGGCGCGGGGGACAAAGGCCGTGACATCATCGGTCGATTTTCGAATGGCTGGGATAACTACCAATGCAAACATTATGGCGAAAAACTAAACGTCGCCGATGTTGTCGCGGAGCTTGGCAAGTTAGTCTACTACAGCTGGAAAGGCGATTACACGCTTCCACGTGAGTATCGCTTCGTAACGCCGAAGGGCTGCAGCTCTGACTGTATTGATATGTTAGCCAACAAATCCCGCATAAAAGTAGAGCTCATCAGTCGATGGGATAAATCTTGCCGAGACAAAATCACGAAGACTCAGTCCATCCCGCTAGAGGGGGAGCTGCTGAACTATGTCAACGAAATTGATTTCTCGTTTGTCGATGAAATGTCCTCACTTGACCTCGTGGAGAGACACTCCAAAACGCCTTATCACTCGATGCGTTTTGGGACTTACCATTTAAAGCGCCCTCTGGTTAAGAAGTCCGCCCCGGAAGCGATCGGCGACAATGAAAGAATCTACATTGAAGCCCTTTTAGACGCATTTTCCGATGAGAAGGGCGTCAAGTATTCATTGGCAGATATTAAGACCACTGGATACAAAGAAGACCTAGATCGAGCACGAATCAATTTTTTCAGCGCTGAGTCCCTAGAAATATTCTCTCGCGACGCATTTCCTACTAGGTGCTATGAAGATCTCAAAGACGAATGCCACGAAGGTATTCACAGTGTTATCCGTCAAAAGCACGATAACGGTTATGATAGGTTCCTCGCTGTGAGTACACAGGCCGCTAATCTTCCCTACAGCGCTCATCCATTGTTCCATTACATTCAGGCTTCCGATCGGAAAGGCCTGTGTCACCAGCTAGTGAATGATCAGAAATTTAAGTGGATCAAGGGATAGGTTATGAACTCGAAGGATTTGTTTAATAGCCCCGTAGAGAGTGGGGCAAGAATCGCAATCCTGCTTGCTGGACTTGATTGCGAGATCGATTTAGACGAAATTATATTTCTGGATTACGCGGCGATTTATAGCGATGATTTCCAGGGCGGCCCGAGCTTGCACCCTATGCTTATGAACCGTCTTGCCGAGCTTGTCCGCAGACGAGAGGTGTTCCCGGGCGCTATGAAGCTTTTCACTTCAAAAGGAATGATCACCTCCAAAGTGAATGAGCAGGGGGTACGCTATGGCATTACACCAGCGGGGCGCGAGTTCGCGGAAAAGCTATCCACTGAGTACCATACAGATTTTCGGCGGCGTGTTTCATGGGTGAGTAACAATATTGACTATCTCAGCACCCAGCGCCGCACCATCTACAAAGTTGACAGGGCAATCTAATGTTCATTGAGAGTGTTATCGTTAGCGGCCCTGATCTTCCAGACGCTGCAGTTTACTTCACTAAAGGCGCCAACGTTGTACAGGGCGGATCTGACACCGGAAAGTCCTACATCGTTCAATGTATTAAGTTTGCGCTCGGGTCGTCGAAGCCCCCAAAACCGATAGAGGTCTCAAAAGGCTACACCACGGTTAGTGTGAAATTCGAGAACGACGACGGAAGCACGTTCACCATCGAAAGGCCGCTTGCAGAAAACTCTAAAGCGACACTGATTGACGAACAGGGCAAGGTTTCAGTCCTGGGCACCAAGCACAGTGCCAATCACAAATCGACGCTCTCTAGTCATTTTCTGGACAAGCTGGGACTTGATGGGAAGCTGTTGCTTGTGGGCTCTGAATCGCTGAGAAGCGGCGCTTTCTCTCTTCGTGACCTTGAGAAAGTTTTTCTGATCGATGAGTCGAGGATTGTCGCCGAATACTCTCCATTGGGTACTGGCCAGGTCATGGAAAAGACCAAAGAAAACTCGATTTTGAAGCTGCTACTAACAGGTCGGGATGATTCAGCAGTTAAGTCAGCCAAAAAAGACTTGGAGTCAAAAGGAGCCCTGAAACATAAGGTCACGGCTGTCGAAGAAATCATCAGCAAGTTTTACCCAGGCGAGGATTTCGCCCAACTCCTTCAGCTCCAGAAGTTGAATTCGTTTAACCATCAGGTCACCGGCCGGTTGGAGCAGGCAGAGGCAGATCTGAAAAGCGCGTTCCAGTCGAGTGAAGGCCTATTTCAGCAAAAGGCCCTCAATACCTCCGAACTGGAGCTCGTCGACGTCAAGATAGCTGAAGACAAAGCCCTTCTTGGTCGATTCGACATGCTTGGCAAAAAGTATGAATCTGACCGCCAGCGCCTTCTCGGGATCGAACAGGCAGCGGTTCTTCTGGATGCATCCGACTCAATGCTTTGCCCAACCTGTGGCAATCACTTCGACTCTGAGTCTTGCACGGCCAATGTCGAAGACATCAAGAAGGGCGTTACCTTTGAGCTGAACCGTATCTCCCAGAACATCCAAGAGCTTGGGGAAGCCCAAGGCGCCTTATCAGCCGCCATCGAGAAAAATACCTCCAGTGCGCTGTCGATCAAGGCAGCCATTGGCGTGCTGGAGAAGCAGATCGCCGCACAGCTTGAAGAGTCAGTGCAGGCAGTCAGCGACCTCAAAGAGCTCTCATCGAGTATCAGATTCGACCTTTCCACCATGGATCAACGAGTCGCTGATAAAGCCAAGCTCAGCGACGAACTGAAACGGCTAGGGGCTTTACTGCTCGAAGAGCAAGCAGGCTACACAGCAGAAAGCTTTGAAGAGGCTGTGACACCTTTGGTGGCGGAAATTCAGTCTATCTTGGAACGCTGGGGTTTCCCTGGCTACCTCCCAGTCGACTTCGATTTCAAGGCAAGAGACATCACTATCGGTGGCAGCGCCCGTGGTAATTTCGGGAAGGGCTATCGCGCCGTCGCCTTCTCTGCATTCGTGCTGGGCTTGATGAACTTGCTAAAGCTTTCAGGACGCCATCCTGGTTTCGTCGTGTTGG
Organism: Pseudomonas sp. E102; assembly: GCF_052660185.1. Taxonomy (NCBI): domain Bacteria; kingdom Pseudomonadati; phylum Pseudomonadota; class Gammaproteobacteria; order Pseudomonadales; family Pseudomonadaceae; genus Pseudomonas; species Pseudomonas sp. E102. Next base: position 2,578,495 of record NZ_CP084025.1, on the reverse strand, counting down.
ACTCGCCGCTGACTACCTACAAGGAAGGGGATGACCAGCCTGAAGATGAGGCCGATGCCATCACCGGCGACCTGATTTATGGATTCTATCGAGACATTGCAGATAGCTTTAGGGACTCGCAGATCATCATCTTCGAGAACAAAGAGCCGGATCCGTCTGTGATCCCGATGCTCAATTACCAGCATTTCACGAAAAATCGGAACAACGGTCGATATGGTTTCTTCACATTGAGGGACTAAGCACCTTGCTCCCGTAGTGATTGATCACCACGATGCGACGTGGTGGTTGATCCAGGGGCCGAGCAGGCAGACGTCAAGCGGCGCCACCTCTGCCGTCTTCGCGAAATAAGCACAGGGTGGTGTCTTCATGTAGGGGGAATACCTGGATTCCCCATTAAACAGCGTCCTTTCCTTCGCTTTTCAGCCACAGGGTGATCCTTAGCGATCAGCCGTGACGTTTGAAGCGGGGAGGGAAGCCGCAGAATACCGTCCCACTGTATTCTTGAGTCAGTACCCAGCTTGCAGTGCCCGCTGACCCTTGTTCGCAAACTTCCTTCCTGGATCATCACTCCCTCAACCTACTGCTGCCGCGAATTCTTGAACTGCGACCAAGTGACGTCATAGCGCGTGTGGTAGCCGTGAGAGCGCAATTTACTGAAGGTTTCGGAGTAGGGCGTGAAGTAGTACACCAGCTCCTGGTGATGAGCTTGGTGAACACCGATCCGATAGCCGATATAGGAGCCAGGTACCAATGTACCTTGGTGCGAGTCCAGCTTAGAAATTCTCCTTCTCGTCAGGTCGCTCAAGGAGACCGCATGTATAAGAACGTGAGTTTTACGGCTCGCGAGCTATTCGATCGAGCCTGGTCTACGCCGGTTCTGAGGCTGGCGCGGGAGATTGGTGTTTCAGATGTCGCGCTGAGCAAGGCATGCAGGAAGGCTGGCATTTCACTGCCGGCTCGTGGACATTGGGCCAAGCCCGCCGAGAACCGCCCCAGCAAGCCCGCTCCGCCGAACTCTACCGAGCTGATTACGTTTCGCGTATTGGACAGGACGATGCTACCTCCAGCGCCGCCCAAACCGCCCAGCACTCCCAAGCTAGAGAAACTCAGTGTGCCGGACAAGTTAATAGACCCCCACCCGCTGGTGCGTAAATGGCTCCAGACGGTCAGGGCTGCGAAGGATGTTGAAGGACGGGTGGAGCTACGGCGCGAGCGGGTGTTGTATACCCGTATTTCGCGTGACATGGTCGATCGCGCTGCATTGCTTCTGGACGCCTTGATAAAAGACAGCTCAAAACGCGGATGCATTTGGACGGTGGATGATCACAACCGAACCACGGTAACGTTCGACGGGGAGATGGTTTACGTGACCCTGCGAGAGCGTATTGCAAAAGCAGTGAAACCTTCGCCACCCCCAGAGCCCCAGCCCAAGCGGCGCCGGATGCGTGAGCCGGTGATGTGGTTGGGGCGACGGGAAATCTACGTCTATAGCTCGACTGGAGAATTGACGCTGATTGCTCAAGAAAAGCCAGACGTAGGGTCGCAGAGGAGCTGGACAGACAGTAAGACGGGCCACCTGGAAGACAAACTTCATCAGTTCTGCACAGGTCTCGCCAAAGTAATAGAGCGGATGAGGGCGTATCGGGCGAGCATGGAGGAGTGGCGCCGTCAGCGTGAGAGTGAAGAAGCCATTCGACGCCAAGCCATCATGAAAGCAGAGCACCAGCGAGCGCTGCAGCTGCGTTTAGTGGAGAACATGGAGAAGTGGGAGCAAGCGGTACGCCTGAGAAGGTTCATTGATGCCGTAGCAGCTGGCATTGGCGAGGTCAGCGAGGAGGAGGGGCGTCATGTGAAGGCGTGGGTGGAGTGGGCGAGGGAGCACGTCGATGTACTCGACCCTCTGGGCAAAGACGCCACCACCTCGCTTGACTGAGCAACCCAGAGGGCCGCTGCTCTTTTGAAAGAGCGCTCATAGGTGGCGCCCTCAGGCGGCCGAGCTTGCTCCGCGCCTGGTTAGGATGATTGTCGGAATGGCAAGTCAGATTGACTGTAAACCACTTTTTCACACTGTAAACCAAGCTGGTTAACAGTATAGAAAGCAGGTTTACAGGTCTACGATTGGCTTCGGTTCACGGGTGGCTTGGCGGGCCGGCTAGCATCGCCTATCTGCGAAAGAGCTCCAGTACCGACTCATCGCAATCCGCAGCATCTGGTCGCAAAGCAGTCGACGACAATCAATGCTAGGCACAACCTCATGCCACGAGCTGAGATACAGCCAGAAAGAAGCGATCTTGCACGGCTCGTGCCGGCGAAGGGCAAACACCGATGTTCAAACTCAGGTCGGCGCTGCTACAACACCCGCTAGCGCAGCCTCGGCCGGTCTCCCATGGCCGACTACGCGACGCCCAACAGCTTTTCCAGCTGCGCATGTTCCCAGGTGCTCAGCAGCTCTACAGGATCAGTGCTGTACGACTGCATCGAGTCGAAAACGTAGGCTCGCCCCTCTGGGCTGTAACAGCTGTCGCAATAGTCAAGCGTGTCGCAGTCGTTATAGAACGTGAGCACCCAGCCATCGGCCTCGACTGTCATCAAACCGCAGTAGATTTCAGGCCACGACTGCTGACCTAGTCGTCTCATGCTACGAACCCCGAGAGCGATGTCCCGCAGGATCTGATAAGCCTCGCGGGCTGTCAGTGGTTTTGCTTCCAAAAGAACGGTACCTGTATCTGGGTGTTGTCGGTCTATTCGTGTCCGACCTGGGCTGACCGAATGGTAAATGAAACCTTGCGTGTTGAGCGTGTTGCGAGGGCATCACATGGAGTGTTGGGCTGCGAAGGAACGCAACATACCGGCCCAAAGGTGCTCAGCAGGTACGTACATGACGAATCGCTCAGTTCTCCGTAATATGTTGGCACAACGCCATACAGGAGTTTCAGCGTAATGCCTACAGCCTCCATCCCCGCATCTAAGGCAGTTTCCCCCCTGCTCGCAAGAAACGCTGTGCCAAGAACAGGTACCGATAATCTGCCAGGCTATTACTCGACTCAGCACGATATGTGGGTTGTTGAGACACCTAATGGTACTCAACCCGTTATTGCTCGTGGAGCGCTGGACGAGCTTCTCACCAAGACGAAGGTCAATAGCGAAGAGGATGACGACTCGTTCGTGACGCTCGAAACGCTCACAAAAACATACTCCAAGCCCGAAAGTGACGACGATCTCACCTCCAATGGGCAGGCCTCTCATCTGCTCCAATTGATGACCAAGACTGATACGGTGATCGAAGAGGATGACCCGGGCGACAGCTACGCCATGCTGGAGCTGATGACCAAAACCGAGGCAGAGCTTGAGCACGATGATCCAGGGGATATGCAATTTGGCCTCGATGAGCGCTTTTACCTGGATTGAGGCTTTCCACCATGTTTCTACTGGTCACTAATCGCCGCGACATAACGATGGACTTCGTCGTCGCAGAGCTCCAACGGCGAGGCTTGCCTTATTTCAGGCTTAATACTGAACTGCTCCCTCTGTCCCGAAGCACGTTGGGCGTGAGTGCCATGGATGATTGGGCAATTGAGCTGGAAGGGAAACGAATTACGGGGCGTGACGTTACCGCTGCCTATTTTCGCAGGCCTGGCGCGCCACAAGCACCTGAGGCAGTCTTGGACGCGGGTGAGCGTGCCTACATTGAGGCGGAATGGAGCAGCTTCCTGAAGAGTCTCTATTTCCGATTGGAGGGTTGCTGGTTCAGTGACCCTACTCAGATCTTTCTGGCTGAAGATAAACCGCGACAGCTCCTAATTGCGCGGCATCTCGGTTTCAATATCCCTGATACCGCCATCACTAACGAGTTGAAGCCAGCCGAGTTACTGACAGCAGAGGGAAGGGCAATTGGGAAGCCTCTGCGGCAAGCGGTATTGCCGGGCGCGCTGGAGAAGGTGATGTTCACCTCACGGCTGCAGCCATTGACCGAAGCAGATGCGCCAGCCCTTGGCCTTGCCCCGTTGATCATTCAGGCTGAAGTGCCAAAAAAATATGATGTTCGCGTCACTGTCGTTGGCGCTCAGGTATTCGCCACTGCCATCTGGTCTCAGGATAACGAAGAAACCGAAGTTGACTGGCGACGGGGTAGCCGCCCTGACTTACGACACGAAGCTATTAGCTTGCCCGATCGAGTGGCTGCTCAATGCCGAGAGTTGGTACACCGTCTGAACCTGCGGTATGGCGCTATTGATCTGGTGTGCGACACAGATGAAAAACTGTGGTTCTTGGAAATCAATCCAAACGGTCAGTGGGCCTGGATCGAAAATCAAACCGGATACCCAATTGCTGCGGCAATCGTTGATGAGCTGGAGGTGATCCGAAATGGCCCGCTTTGATAGGCAGTTGTTTTGGCCGACCCTGGCTCCACCTACGCCTGAACAGGTTGTGGCAAATGATCAAATGCGCGCCGGATGGAAAGCATCCGTCAACAACGGCAATTGGGATCTGCAGAGCGAAATAGCGCTGGAAGAGGCGCGCCGGATGTACGACGCCGAACAGGAGCGTCGTAAAGGTGCTGACACGAAAGCAGGGGTCTATCTTGCGGCAGTAACCGCACTTATCCCGGTGTTGGTGTCGTTATTGCCGACCCTTTGGAGCGACAAGACCAGTAAAACCCTTGGCGCCGTGTCACTGGCGGTGTTTGCGCTTGCAGTGGCGTATGTCCTTCGAGCGGGGTACAGCGCGTTCTGCGTACTGCGCGTGAGCAATGCCCACACGGTGGGAGCCGCCGACATTTCGCGTTGCTGGAGCACGCAACAACCCGCCGCGAGCTTGGCAAAGTCTATCGCTATCACAGTCATCGAAAACTACCCGGGCACCAACGCCAAGGTGAGCCATATCAAGCTGGCGCATGACTACCTCCTGCGAGCGTTTTTCGTTTTCACCGTGCTGCTGGCTGTACAGGCATTGTGGCCTTGCGCGGCATGGGTGGTAGAAGAGATTGCCAGGCTTATGGCACCCGAGGTGAGACGACCGTTAATGATGTGCTTTTCCTGACCAAGCACTGCAAACGAGCAGACCTGACTCTATGTCACTGTGATAGCACAGGTGGCGCGGCTCAAATCCGGCTATCTAGCAATTTATGAAGAAGGGATGCTCATGTATTTACGTACGCTGGACGTTCAGGGATTCAAGTGCGTTGGGGAGACGTTCTCGATCGACCGTCCATGACGGCCTGAACGTTCTGATCGGAGAAAACGGGGCCGGCAAGACTGGCGTCGTCAGCGCGAAAAGGTCTTGGGGGAGGGCGACCTGACAGACGAGCGCATGCTGGAAGTCCTGACCGCTATACAGCGTGCCCGTACACTCGGTGCAGATGAAAACCCTGCCTTCCAAGGGCTTGCACACAAGCAATTGGGCCAGCTTGCCGAAGCACTCCAGGTCTATGAGGAGGCGCTGGCTTTGAATCCATTGGCTTCTTCCGGGAATGGCCGATCCTACTGTCGTAACTATCATCCTCCACGATTCAAGTAAGGTTGAATAACATTGAGCAGTTCCTACACCAAGATCCTTGATGAAAAACAAGCTAAAGACTCCGCCATTCAGGCTCTGTTCGGCGTGACCCTGGTGGTCTTCGTCATGTTTTGCATCGCAATTTCATGTAATAGCGGCGATGATCCTGAACCCGAAAAATTTGCCATTTTTATGTGTGGCGTCTTGCTAGGCTCGATTTATGTGTTCTTGGGCTTGGTAGAAGTCACTTTAATGCATCGCATCATGAATCTGAAATCAAGCTTGTTGTTGTGGGCCTTCTTCGTGGCATGCCTAGGCTACGTCGCTAGGACAAAGGCATCAGTGGACATCAACACCATATTCCACATGGAAGCCAACGCTTTTCCGATGACCTTGATAGCAGCCACTTTGTTGCATATGATCAACTCTCTGTTTTGGTTTTTCTTTATCTCAGGAATTGTGTGCTTCCTTCTGACCGGTAGCTCGGCCATGGAGGGGCTTCATCGTGGCAAAGGGGCCATGCTCATAACCTGCCAAGTCGTGACAGGGCTAGCATTTATGATCATTGCTTGGTTTTCGTATTTCAAGATTGACAAAGAGGGTGCGAGACATCAAATAATTTACAGAGTCGCCCACTCCGTAGATTTCAATACACACTCTCCCTGTGCAAATATAGACAGCTCCACGGCAGGCATGGTGTTTTTGGATGCCGACAAGCGCTTGGCTCTAATTGCCCCGACCATAGACGAGTTTGCAGGGTTCGAGTGGAGAATAGTGCCTTATCTGCGCTCGGTTCCTATTCCAGAAAACTTCAAGACCGTTGCATGTGAATATTCGGTCTCAAGCGAAAACCCGACAGCGGCTTGGAACATCGAACGGCATCAGTAGAGTATTTTTTGGTTTGAGCCTGGTCGGTCACTGCATTTCGCGGCCGGCCAAAGCTTAGAGCTAGGCTCGGCGCTAGGAGGTGGGGCTTTGGCCCCCATCGCGCATCATTCCGCCACGCAGTGATTGACCGAGCTCCTGGGCGTGCGAGTGGTTGCAGAGGTTATGGGTTGTGCTCAGGACGCAAGTCCATCTAGAAATCTGTTAGGCGCGTAACGCGGAGTCGAACGTTTCAAGGGCATGTTGGAACCAGTGTGAATCAGTTGCCTCTACGCCGTTCTTATGAGTTTTACCATCCCCTCACCGTGCGTTCGCACCACCGTCTTATCGAATACCGACTAGAGGAGGGTGCGCACTTGCCGGCAGGCCAACCTGAATGACCTCGCAGACTTAAGCAAAAGCGCCAGGTTATTCAAAGGCTCTCCAGCGTGGTTCAAATGCATGCAAGCACTGTCGCTGCGTGAGAGCAGCAAGGCCAGTCTGGCAAACAACGGGCGTGGAGCCGTAGCGAAGGGTGATGAGTGTTTTCTTCAATTTATAACCCAAACCTGAAAGACTGACGCTATTGCGGCAGCCAACACCTACCGCGGCGCGGTTGGGGAATAAGAGTTAAATACACTTAGTAGACTAATTTCTTTGCGCTCGAACAATGCGGTGGCAATGCGTTGATTTTCGGATGGTTTGCCATGACTTCAGGAAAGTACACTAAGTAGACTGTTTCATTAACTGAAATTTAATTGAATCAACCTAATTTGTGCCAGGCATAAGGAGACCTCACTAGTTGTGCTGAGCCCTTCTGGATATATAGCGAAAGCCACCTTGACAAGCCTTGCTATTGATCTACCCTCAAGACCGCGACGGGAAAATCAAACTGTCCACATAAACTCGGCAAGTACAGGGCTAAGATTAGATGAAAAACCATCAGAAAACCAGGCAAGTCAAAGGCTTGAATTTCTCAGGGAGGTCGGTAGAAAAAGAATTCAATAACCTTAACAGCGGACAAGCATTCAAATACCGTCATTTTGGTCAAAGGAGGCAGATGACCTTGGATAATGCTGGCGACCTTGCCACGAAAAATTTCGTGAAACTTCTTTTGGCTGAAACCAGAAGGAAGCGATAGCGATCCTGTCAGCGAGCGCATTTGCCCTCGCCCAGTAAACGGCGGGCGAGACACTATGTTGCGCCTAAGCTTTACTAATCAAGCTCAAGAGGCGATCCCATGCACACTTTTATGGAGGCACCAGTAATTGAGATGGGCCCCTTGGGAGTTATGGCGTATGAAAAGGATCGCGCGACAGAAATTGGCCGCCCGATATTAGTTTTCATGATTGACCCGATTTGTGGGTGTGTTATTCGTGAAGCGTTAAGTACATCCCGGAAACCGGCCGATGCTTTGATAGAGGCCCTGCGATCATGGCCGCCGTCAAAATCGGAGGTCGGGAAACTAACGGTTATGGCAGCAGGCTTTGGAAAGGAGTTGCGTGCCACCGCCGTTACGAGGGCCGCTAGAAGCGCAGGCTATGAAATTCAACATGGGTGCCTGCCTTGTTCGGGCACTGTGGAACGTGTTTTTTCAAACTTAACCCGATGGTGCGAGATGAGGTCAAGGCCGGGGCTAAAACTAAACAGCAAGCTCACCCTTGTTGAAATGCGACAGATCGTCTCGATCTCCGCTGCTATGTATAATCAGCGAAAATGGAGTATTACGGATCTCAACCAGGCAACCAATGCCCATAAGCCCCCTGGCTCCGGCATCCCACTTTTAGTTCGTAGTCTCTATTTCCGTGTGCAGCAGTCTTCCCTGAAGCACGGGTTCGACACTGAACAGGTGAGTTTTATCTGGCGAGCCGCGAGCTCAGTGTATTCTGTCCAAGAGATATCTTCGACGTTTGAAGGCATATTGGAAAAACTCTCATCGACAGAAAACTATCACGATTGCCTACGAGTTGATCCCATGTCGTTCTATTCAGCCTTTAATCAGCCAGAGGTTATGCTTGAAGGGAAGGGCGCAGTCGCAATAAGAACGCTGGCACATCTTAAAGTACAACGCGATCAACGGGCATTCCTCTGGTTTCCTGGCATGGATTGGAATTGTTCAGCCACCTCATGGGTCGACTTTACCTACGCACTATTGGAAAAGCTCGTAAAAGATGAACTGGTAACAGATACACTTCGTTGCAAGCTATTCGCGCGAGATCTTGGCCTGTAGTGCCAACAGCTCATTGTAAACAGCCGAATTCGACTGGTCGATTCAGGGCTTCACCAGGATCAGCTCGTCCTCTTCCGCTAGCGGATTTACATAGAGCTGGGGTATATGAGCCTCATCGGGGTATTTCATCTCTAGCTGCGTGGTGGCCCTATCAAATGCTTCGCGAACGTCCTGTCCGAAACCGATCGACGCGTAGAATCGCGCCGCGAAGTCTTTTGCTGCCACATCGGCGATAGCGCGATCCATGCCAATAGCGGCGAGAATGTGCTCGGAGCATTGCTGCGCCAATTCATGGGAGTGGCAGCAGTTGAACACGGCGACCTTTAGGTATCGCTTGCTTCCGACAACCGCGCGCAGCATCCCTTGCAACGGCACCACGTGGGGCTCACCGGTCGGTGTCTCCACCACTAGGTGTCCACCAGGGGTGCCATGCCCACTGAAGTGAATAACAGCAGGCTCGCTCTCATCCAGAGCTTGAAGTATGTCCTCAGCCTGCACTGCCCAGTGCGAATCTACCTTTAGGGCGTCGCGATGTTTCGACGCGCGAATATGGGCGTTTACCTGACGAATCTCGTTCTGCAGATCCAACGCTTTCTGAGATTTACGGCCGGGATCAGCACCGAAGAACAGAATCTGGATTTGCTCAGGCAGCTCCTGGAGCTTCGCCAGCTCCCGTTCAAGCTCATCAGCACGAGCCACTTGGTAGGCCAGGCCGACTTGAAGAGAACCGAGCTGGCGATTCTGCGCCTGGGCGTCCTGAAGAGTTTTCCGTTGAGCACGCGCCTGCTCAGCCTTGAGCTTACGAGCCTCGTTAATCTGCTCACGCTCCAGGGCCTTGTCTAGCCGCTGCTGATCGGCAGTGAGGCGAACCATCTCACGGTTAATATCAGCGACGATTTTTGCAGCATCGGTCTCGGCCTTGGCCCTTTGACCGTCGTACCGTTGAGCCTGCTGTTGCTTTGTTTTGGCGGTCGCAGCAGACTGAGCCCGGGTTGCATCCACCGCGGCCTTCCGTGCGGCTTCACTATGCTTTGCCGCTTCATGGATTTTTCGCGAATGCGCCTCTCTCAGGCGAGCGATTCGCTGCTGGTGGCCACGCACCAAACTGCGATAGTGATTTGAGCTCATGACTTTCCCTCAGCCCCATGGCTTTGTAGCGGCAGCTTGGCTTATCAGCGCTTCGCTTGACCAGTAGTTTTGAGACTCGCCGACCTTCAAATTGAAGGCGGCCAGACGGACACATTCATGGACGACACCCTGGCTTACCTGAAAGATCGCTACAAGGACGAGCAGGCCCGGTTCGATCACTTCGAGAACAAATGCGCTAAGTTTCTGACCGCTGTTTCGGTGGTGATCGCCGCATTGACGGCGCTCGTCAGCGCCAAGGGGAGGGTGCTCTTCACCCTTGACGGCCCTTGGGACTTCATTGCGCTTGGGTGCTTTTTTGCTGCAGCCTTCTGTGTAGTGTGCTCCTGGGGCCATGCCCTGAGCGCTCTGAGGATTCGGGACTGCCCAACGCTGCCATACAGTCGTCAGACTGTAGAATGGATGAAAGCTGCTGATGCACCAGATCACCAGCAGCATGTCTACAACTGCTACATAGATACGTTGGAAAAGCTGAAGTCGGCCATCGACGAGAAATCCATACCTCTAGATTTTGCCTACAGTGAGATGGTCTACGCCGCTTGGGCGTTGTCGCTGTTGGCAGTAATCAGCATCGGCAAGGAGCTATTTGTATGAGTAACGACCAGAAACCCAAGAATCAGGAAAACAAGACACCACCGCCGCCGACCACTGAGTATCACCGACGCTCCGAGGAGCGCCCGGTGAACCGAAAAGATCAGACAGACAGGCGTTGATCAACGTTTTGCGGTGAATGAGAGGCTGTGGGGCAGGAGGGCTTAGCCTGGGTCAGATGCACAAAAACCTGCCGGCGACTCGGCTGATTGAGGGGTGCTGCCGAGACTGCGGGCATCATGGGTTACGTAGTCGCCTCCTTGACTGCGATAGCAAGCGGAGCGCGCAGGCGTGAGGATGGAAGCCCGCCAGGGTCAAGACGCGCGCTCAGCGGGCGTCTTGATTCACGACAGCCGTGCTCGAAGAGCCACGCCCATGGCCGGTCGCCTGTACGCCAGGCTCGTGACTCAAAGCTAACTACTCGTGCGAGTGATGCACCACAGAGCCTCAAGTCCCGGGCGCAGCGCAGGTTGAATCCTTACATGAAGCGATTCGGCACAAAATGGGTGAGAGCGCTTGCACTAAAATCAGGGCTCAGACTTTTCAAGCGAAGACTTTGACAGCATGACCGCAGTCAGACGCCAGATGTCATCAGCCGCTTGGGTAATATTCGGGTTATCCGATGCCTTGGCTCGATCCGCGAGGCTCACCCGGATCGAGCACATCATGCGCCAGAGGCTTCTGAGGTCATGGCCGCTAGTCGAGTGCTCGTTAGGGAATAGATATGACGCAGGCAAAGGCTGCCCAGGATCAATATTCAGGTAAATCAGGTATCGATCAAACGCCTGGCCAAATGCCGACGGCAATCGGACTGGGCTGGCGGTCTTGGGATGGGGCTCCAACCATGTGCCGTGTCCATCTCGCGTGAACTGGTCGACGCGTCCTGGGTTTGATGAGCTCCCCAGCACTTGCCACAAGGGACGGACTGAATACCTCGCGATCAATAGGTACATCTGCAAGAGACGGCCGACATGCGGGCTTGTGGAGAGATCAGGGATGGTCTTGAGCATCCATTCAAGCACCTCATCGGAGATGGAGCCTCGGGCTTCTGGGCGCTTAAACACTAAGGATTTCGGCGTTTTCAATGCGACGTTTGCCCGGGAGACCTCAATGTCCTTAAGGTAGAAATCCATGAACTGCTTGACGCAGAGGATCTCGCGTTTCCACACGTTCCTGTCGATTTCTTCGGAAGAATCACCGTCAGAACTGGCACCACGGCTTCCTTGGAAAAGTGTCCAATTCGGGTTGATAGGCCAATCCCGGAAATCCATAGCTGCGCTGCCTAGGAATCGAGTTTGTTTGCTTGGAGCAACCCAGGCGCTAGTTGGGTTGAGGATGAAGGCCGCGTAATCCTCGAAATCGGCACGCGTCCAATCAAGCAAACAACGATCGCTCGCGAAGCTCCAGTTGAGCATCTTTTCCAAACCTTGGATGCAGGTGTTGTATTGCCGGTGGGGATTCAACGGGCTCCAGTTGTGGGCGATCCAGTTGATGAACCGGTCGGCGTACCAGGCACTAATGAACGGCTGGCTCTGAGTGTTGACTTCGCTCAGGCGTGCGGAGACCTGAAGGTTGCCGGGGAAACTGGTTGCACTTTTAGGGCGCCAGTGACTGTAAGGAGGAAAGATCGGGAATGGGATGAACGGCCGCGTCATTGGTGAACCCGCGCGCTAAGATCTCTGAGTGGTGTATCTACGTTTAGCAGACGTACCTGGTGCTAGCCAGTTTTCAGCGCGCCAGGTGTAGAAACGGATATTCGTGACAGGCAGACCTAAGGAAGGATGTGAGGATGGTAACGCAAGAGGCTGATTTTTCACCGTCCGGGGTTTTGTGCAAAACCGACCGGGGGTTAGTGGAAGTGGACAACAGGAAGGGAGCGGATACGTAAACATCGTGTTTAACATAATATACATTATGTGAACCTTCGTATGGAGTTACCTGGGGCGTGGGCAGACAGATTTGAAGCCACGATCGCCACCTCAGCACGTTCACACTGAGCATGAACGGTCACAGCGTCATGCAACCGGACAGCAACTGTAATGAGCTGCATTGCAAGGACTGCGGACTTGAACAGTCAGGATTTTCGACGACACATGACACGCACTGGTCGGCACATGGATCTGCTCGGTCCACAGTACGAGCCCCATCGGTCATGCTCGGCCTGCGTTATTCGCTCTGACGCAACAGGATGTAGCAAGCGACTATAGCCATTTACCTGATCACCGGAAACGATCAAAATCGCCCCCATTCGTCTACCCTCACAACGCGCCCGGCAAGAATGCCAGGTGATTGAACCTTTTTGCTTTCACGCACCGGAGATTTCCATGCTCAAGCGTTCCCTGGCTTTGGCCGTCGGTTTCACCCTGACCCTGAGTTCTGTCCTGGCGCAGGCCGCCGACACCCTGAAAGTCAGCGCGATTCCCGACGAAGCGCCGACCGAATTGCTGCGCAAGTTCAAGCCGCTGGGTGCTTATCTGGAGCAGCAGATCGGCATGAAGGTCGAGTTCGTACCGGTGAGCGACTACCCCGCGGTGGTCGAGGCATTGGCCACCGACCGCATCGACATGGCCTGGCTGGGCGGTTTTACTTTCGTCCAGGCTCGCCTGAAGACCGGCAACGCCATTCCATTGGTGCAACGTGAGCAGGACGCGCAGTTCACCAGTAAATTCATCAGTGCCGACCCGGCCGTCAAATCCCTGGCCGACCTGAAGGGCAAGAGCTTTGCCTTTGGCTCTGTTTCGTCTACCTCCGGCAGCCTGATGCCGCGTTACTTCATGCTCCAGGATGGCATCAAGCCGGAAACCTACTTCAGCCGCGTGGGCTACTCCGGTGCCCATGACGCGACGGCCGCGTGGGTCCAGGCCGGCAAGGTCGACGCCGGCGTGCTCAACGCCAGCGTCTGGGAAAAACTGGTGGCCGCCGGCAAGGTCGACACCAGCAAGGTCAAGGTCTTCGCCACCACCCCAGCGTATTTCGACTACAACTGGACGGTGCGCGGGACCCTCGACCCGGCGGTGGCCGCCAAGATCAAGGCCGCGTTCCTGGCGCTCGATCCGGCGAACCCAAAGGACAAGGAGATCCTTGATTTGCAAGCCGCCAGCCGCTTCATCGAAACCAAGCCCGAGAACTACAAGGGCATCGAAGAAGCCGCACGCGCCGCTGACCTGCTCAAATGACATTGCGTTTGACCCAGGCCAGCGTCATCCACGCCAACGGCGCCCAGGCGTTGCGCGGCGTGGACCTGCACCTGCGCGCAGGGGAACAGGTCGCGATCATCGGCCCGTCCGGCGCTGGCAAGTCGAGCCTGCTCAACGTCCTTGCCACCGCGCTGCGGCCAGGCAACGGTGAAGTAGAAGTGCTGGGCGAGCGGGCCTGGCAGCTGTCGGCGCGCCAGCGCCAACGCCTGCGTGCGCGCATTGGCTTGATTCATCAAGCGCCTCCCCTGCCCCCGCGCCAACGTGTGGTCACCGCAGTACTGGCTGGCAAGCTGGGACAATGGGGTATCGGTAAAAGCCTGCTGAACCTGTTCCATCCGCTGGACGTGCGCGGGGCTCGGGCAGCCTTGGCCCGTCTGGACCTGGGGGAAAAACTGTTCGTGCAATGCCAGCAATTGTCCGGCGGGCAGCTGCAACGCGTCGGCATCGCCCGCGTGCTTTACCAGGCGCCGGAGGTGTTGCTGGCGGATGAACCGGTATCGGCGATGGACCCGGTGCTCGCCGAGCACACGCTCTCGGTGCTCTGCCAGCATGCCCGGGAGCAGCAGGTCACCCTGGTGACCAGTCTGCATGCGGTGGACCTGGCACTTGCGCATTTTTCGCGAATCATTGGTTTGCGTGACGGCCAGATTCTCTTCGACTTGCCGACCGAAGCGGTTGATCGCAAGCAGCTCGATGCACTTTATGCCAATGAGCAACTGGAGTCGCTGTCGAGCCCACCGCCGCCGTCGAGCGTGCAGATTCCCCGATGCTGACGCGTGACGCTCGGGACCCCGCCGCCCTCCCTCGCCTGTTCCTTGGCCTGCTGGCCATTGCGCTGCTGTGGCCGGGTATCCATTTCAGCGAATTGGACCTGGGTGTGCTGCTGGCCAGCGATAGCCAAAGCGAGATGGGCCGGTTCGCCGCCGCGTTCTGGCCGCCGGCCCATGACGAAACGTTTGTCGAATTGCTGCTGCAAGCCACACTGCAGACGCTCGCCATCGCTACCGCCGGCATGACCTTGGCACTGCTGTTGGCGGTGCCCGCGAGCCTGGTCGCCAGCCGGGCGCTGTCGTTGTCCGCCGCGTACCGCGCAGGCAGGCCTGGCCTTTGGGGTCAGTGGCTGCGTTGGCCGGTCCGTGGCCTGCTCATCTTCCTGCGCAGCGTGCCGGAGATCGTCTGGGCGTTGCTCTTCGTCCGGGCCGTCGGTCTTGGCCCCACCGCCGGGGTATTGGCCATCGCCATCACCTACAGCGGCATGCTGGGCAAGGTCTACGCGGAAATCTTCGAGTCGGTTGACCAACGCCACGCACACGCGCTGATGCAAGCCGGAAGCGGTCGGCTCGCCGCCTTCTGCTACGGCATCTTGCCCAACGTCGCCGCCGAGCTGCTGTCGTACACCGTGTACCGCTGGGAATGCGCCATCCGCGCCTCGGTGGTGATGGGCTTCGTCGGCGCTGGTGGACTGGGCCAACAGATGGACCTGTCGTTGCGCATGTTCGCCGGCGGTGAAGTCGCCAGCCTGCTGCTGACTTTCCTGATATTGGTGCTGCTCGCCGACCAGCTCAGTCGCGTGCTGCGCTGGAGGTTGGCATGAGTCGCCTGCTCAACGCGCTGTTGCTGCTGTGCATCGGCGCGGCCGTGGTTGCCTCGTTCGTCTATCTGGGTATCGACCTGGACGCCCTTGGCGATCACTCGAATCTCAGGCAAATGGCCGCTTATGCCCAGCGTTTCCTGACCCCTGACCTGAGCCCGACCTACCTCAAGGCGATCGGCCATGGCGCGCTGGAAACCATCGCCATGTCCGCCCTTGGCACACTGCTCGCGGCAGTGCTGGGTTTGGCCTTGGCGCTGCCCGCCGCCGGGCGCCTTGGCTGGCCGTTGCAGAGCGTGTCGCGCCTGTTGTTGAACGCCTTGCGCGCGGTGCCGGAGCTGGTATGGGCCGCGCTGATGGTGCTTGCCGCCGGGCTTGGCCCCAACGCCGGTACGCTGGCGCTCGCCCTGCACACGGTCGGCGTGCTCGGTCGATTGTTTGCCGAAGCCTTGGAAAACACTCCGTCGCAACCCGCCGATGCCCTCCGCCTGCAAGGGGCCAGCGCCCTCTGGGCGTTCTGCTACGGCACGCTGCCCAACCTGATGCCGCAACTGTTGGCCTACACCTTGTACCGCTGGGAAAACAACATCCGCATGGCCAGCGTTCTAGGGTTCGTCGGCGCCGGCGGCCTGGGCCAGATGCTCTACGTCAGCCTCAGCCTGTTCCAGGAGGCGCAAGGCAGCACGGTGATCCTGGCGATGTTGCTGCTGGTCTTCACCGTCGATACGTTGAGTAGTTGGAGCCGTCAGCGATGGGTCAAGGCTTGACGGCCTGGGGACTCACCACAACGCCATCGTATAGCTGACGATCAAACGGTTCTCATCCAGGTCATTGCCGAAGTTCGAACGCACCGTTGCATTGCGCCATTTGAAACCCAGCCCTTTCAATGTGCCGTCCTGGATCACATAGGCAATGTCGGTGTTGCGCTCCCATTCCTGGCCCTCCCCTGGCGCGCTGCGTTGCACATTGTCGCCACTGATGTAGCGGGTCATGAATGTCAGGCCCGGCACACCGAGGGCGCCGAAGTTGTAGTCGTAGCGGGCTTGCCAGGAGCGTTCGTCGGTGTTGGCGAAGTCGCTGATCTGCACGAAGTTGACCAGATAGGGATCGCTGCGGGAGATGTAGGGGAACGGATCGTCGCCGTTCATGCGCTGATAGCCCAGCCCGAACCCGTGGCCAGCGAGGCTGTAGGTGAACAGTGCGCCGAACGCTTGGTTATCGATCCTGCGGAAACTGCCGTCCTCGGTGCTGCGCGAGTAACGCACGTCGCTTTTCAGTGACTGGCCATCGCCCAGGTCCAGGGTGTGGACGAAGCCGAGGTAGTTCTGCTGGTAGATATCCTCGAGCTTGCCGTAGCGGTACTGCGCCGTGAGATTGGGCAGAAGCTGATAGTCCGCCCCGGCGAACTGGAACCTGTCGCTGGTGCCGCCGATGCGATTGGCGGTCATGTCTTGATAGTCGGTGGAATCGACGAAATTGATCTGGGAGAGCTGCCCGGCGGTGAGCTTGAGGCGGTCAATTTCCTGCACGTTCAACAGCCCGCCCTTGAAGGTGCTCGGCAATAGGCGCGTGTCGTTGGAATTCACCACCGGGTCCTTGATCTGGAGCGTCCCGGCTTTCAGCGTGCTGTTGGACAAGCGCATTTTCGCGGTGAGGCCGACTTCGCCGTAGCGATCCTGGGAGCCGCCGGACAGGTCCGCCGGCAAAAGATTGGTACCCGCCGTGCCGCCGCCCGAGTCCAGCTTGATGCCGGCCATGGCCAAGGCGTCGAGACCAAAACCCACGGTGCCGGCCGTGTACCCCGACTCCAGGCGCAACAAGAACCCTTGCGCCCATTCCTCGGCCTTGTCCCGAGCGCCCTCCTGCCTGAAATCGCGGTTGAAGTAAAAATTGCGAGCTTCCAGGCTGGCCTTGCTGTCGCCAATGAAATCGGC
Source organism: Pseudomonas sp. E102 (assembly GCF_052660185.1). Taxonomy (NCBI): domain Bacteria; kingdom Pseudomonadati; phylum Pseudomonadota; class Gammaproteobacteria; order Pseudomonadales; family Pseudomonadaceae; genus Pseudomonas; species Pseudomonas sp. E102. The sequence continues at coordinate 2,561,446 of NZ_CP084025.1, read as the reverse complement.
GTGGGCCACCGGCGCGCCGATCAGGCCCAGGCCGAGCAAGGGACCAATGGGCGAACGGCTCCAGTGGGTATCGATGAAACAGGGCATGGCGTGCTCCTTTTTGTGAGCGCGAACGATCCCTTCGGGGACGGCGTACGCGCCTCGCTTATTATTTGGGGCAGTGCGGATACTGTGGCGAGTGAGCTTGCTCCCGCTGCGCCGGTCCGACGCCTCGGGCGCAGCGGCCCCATTCACGGTGAGCGCTGCGCGCTTGAGCGAGCAAGCTCCCTCGCCACGGGGCGGATTCTTCGCAGTGGCGCGATACAGCGTCAAACGGGAAAAACCCAGGCGCGTACATAAGAAAATTTGATGCGCGCCGAAGCCCTATCTGGAGTAACAATTGCAACGATAAGAACGATAAACGCCAAGAGAGCCACCATGAACCTCAAGTTCCTCGAAACCTTCGTCTGGGTCGCTCGCCTGCAAAGCTTCAGCCTGACCGCCGAAAAGATGTTCAGCACCCAGGCCGCGATTTCCAGCCGGATCGCCTCGTTGGAAGACGAGCTGGGCCTGCGCCTGTTCGTGCGTGATTCACGGGGCGTGTCATTGACCCCGGAAGGCACCAAGGTCCTTGAATATGCCGAGCGAATGCTCGACGTCCAGCGCGAGTTGAAGCAGTCCCTGGACAACAGCACCCCACAGCAAGGCCTGGTGCGCATCGGTGTGATGGACACGGTGATTCACACCTGGCTGAGCCCGTTGATGTCGATGCTGATGCAGGCGTTTCCCGCCGTGGAGATCGAAATCACCGCCGACGCGGCGCGAAATCTTTGTGAGCAGCTGCAAAAAGGTTACCTGGATATCGCCTTCCAGACCGACCTGGTCCGCCACGAAAGCGTGCGCAATCTCGAGCTGGGGCATTACCCGATGCACTGGATCGCCGCCAGCCAATCGATTTACGCCCGGCCCTACGCCTCGCTGGCGGAAATGGCGAGCGAGCGCATCATCACTTTCGTCAAGCATTCACGGCCTCACCAGGATGTGCTCAACCTGCTGTATGCCCATGGCGTCGGTACGCCGAGGGTCAGTTGCGTCAATTCGGTATCGGCGATGACGCGACTGATACGCGACGGTTTCGGCATTGGTGCGCTGCCCGCGGCGCTGGTGACCAAGCCGCTGGCCCGTGGCGAGTTGATCCAGCTGGAACCGGGCGCGCCCCTTCCCCAGCTCGATGTCGTCGCATCGTGGCGGGCCGGCGTGGGGCTCGAACTGATCGAAAGCATCGTGCACATGAGCCGCCAAGTGGTCTGCCAGTACGCCACGGACGTCGGACCGCAACGCATGGTCGCGGCACCGGGGCTGTCGACGGTCGAATAACTTTTACTTGTCAGGGGGTAGCAATTTTCCTTGTTGGACGCCATCGCCGGGATTTTCTAAAAAGGACTCACTCAGAAAAAGAACCCAACGGAGCCCCTGCGATGAGTCCATCAGCCCTGTCCCTCGAGCAACTGCAGCAGTGTTCACCGCAAGCCTTGCGCCAGAAAATCGCCGCCGGGCAATACCACGGCCATACCAGCGGCCTGGGCCAGGGTCGGGTCCAAGCCAATATTGTGATCCTGCCGGGAGACTGGGCCGACGAGTTCCTGCGCTACTGCACGCTCAACCGTCAGGCTTGTCCGGTGCTGGACGTGACGGAACCGGGTGACCCCTTCCTGCGCAACCTGGGCGCTCCCATCGACATCCGCCACGAGGTCCCAAGCTACCGGGTCTTTCACCACGGAGAGATAAGTGAGCAACCTTCGGACATCGAACACCTTTGGCGCGATGACCTGGTGACTTTCGCCCTCGGCTGTTCGTTTTCTTTCGAGCAACCGTTGCTTGAGGCCGGCATTCGGATGAGGCACATCGACCTGAGTCGCAACGTCGCCATGTTCCGCACCAACATCGACACACGCCCCACCGCGCGACTGTCGGGCAAAATGGTCGTGAGCATGCGCCCGATGAAAGCGGCGGCGGCGATCCAGGCGATCCAGATCACCGGGCGCATGCCCGGCGTCCATGGCGCCCCGGTACACATTGGCGATCCATCGCTGATCGGCATTGAGTCCCTGGAGACGCCGGACTACGGCGATGCGGTACCGGTCGAAAGCGATGAAATACCGGTATTCTGGGCCTGTGGCGTGACGCCGCAATCGGTGGTCCAGGCGTCGCGTCCGCCGCTGTGTATCACTCACGCGCCGGGTTGCATGCTGGTCACCGATCTATGGAACAGCGCATTGTGATGTATCGACCCGGAGACGGAGATTTGATGAACAGCCCGCGACGATCGATCGAGCAGTACATCCGCGCCAAGGACGGCAACCGCCCCCACCTGCTGGACCAGGCGTTTACCAATGACGCGACCCTGGACATGGTTGTTTGCACCGGATCCATTTCATTCCCCGATCATGTCGAAGGCCGTGGCGCCATCGGTGATGTGCTGGTGAGCCGTTTCAACCAGACCTTCGAGAACGTCTACACGTTTTGCCTGGACGCTCCTCCTGCGTCCAACGCCGAGACGCTACAGTGCCGTTGGATGGTCGCCATGGCGGACAAGCACAGCGGTGAAGTCCGGGTCGGGTGTGGCCGGTATGACTGGCGATTCAGGCCCCAATCGTGGTTGGCTGAGGGACTCACCATTACCATTTCACACATGAAAACCTTGCCTGCAGACGATCTATCGGTAGTCATGGCCTGGGTGTCGCGTTTGGCGTACCCGTGGTGCAGCGTTGATGACGCCATGGATGCGGTGCCGGATTCAAGCGCGCTCAAAGACGTGATCCAATACCTGTCAGTCAGGCGTGATCGAACGGTTTGATCTCCCTTGGATTTCCCTGCCTCTTCGTTTCAAGGAGCTGCCCGACATGAATATCAAGTTCCTGGAAACCTTCGTCTGGGTCGCCCGCTTGAAAAGCTTCCGGCTGACGGCGGAAAAGCTCTTCACCACCCAGGCGTCGATTTCCAGCCGTATTGCGGCCCTTGAAGATGAAATGGGCGTGCGCTTGTTCGTCCGCGATCCCAAGGGCGTGTCGCTGACATCCGAAGGCCTGCGGGTGCTCGAATATGCCGAGCGCATCATGGAAACCATGCAAAGCATGAAGGCGGTGATCAAGGATCCCCGTCAGGTGCGCGGTCGGATCCGCATCGGCGCGATGGACACGGTGATCCATACCTGGCTCAGCCCGTTGGTGACACGGCTGATGGAATGCTACCCGGCCCTGGAAATCGAGTTGTCGGCCGATACCGCGAGCAACCTGTGCTCGCAGCTGGAAAAAGGCTATCAGGACATCATCTTCCAAACCGACATCCTGCGCCTGGACAGCGTGCGCAATACGCTTTTGACCCGTTATCCGATGCATTGGGTGGTGCGCACCGGCTCCGCCTATGACCGCGATTATGCTTCGCTGGAAGAATTATCCCAGGAGCGCATCGTGACCTTTTCGCGCAACTCGCGTCCGCACCAGGACATCCTCAATTTGCTGCACTCGGCCAATATCGTCTCGCCGCGCATCAATTGTGTGAATTCGGCGTCGGCCATCACGCGGCTGGTGCGCGACGGCTTTGGCATAGGCGCCATGCCCGCGGCGCTGGTTCAAGGCGAACTGGCCCAGGGCACGTTGAGGCTGGTGGATGGCGTGCCGCTGCCCTCGGTGATGGACGTGGTCGCCAGCTGGCGCACCGGCGCGGGCATGGAACGGGTCGAAGACATCGTCACCCAGACCCGGGAGGTGGTTGAAGAATTCAGCGCGCAACTGCCTGCCCAATACCGGCTGGCGGCGGACCCTGCCCCGGCAGGCTGTCAGTGAACTGCAACATCCCCGCCCTATCCTGAAACGAGCGCACCGCGGTGTACCGCTGGGTGCGGCGGCTCGGGATGGTCCAGGGAGTTCGCCATGAAGATCAGCGTGTTCGGCAGTGGTTACGTTGGATTGGTGCAAGCCGTCGTGTTGGCCGAGGTCGGTCATGACGTGGTTTGCATGGACATCGACGAGCAAAAGATCGAGAACCTGCGCCAGGGCCAGGTGAGTATTTTCGAACCCGGCCTGGCGACGCTGGTACGCGAGGGGCTCGATGCCGGGCGCCTGCGTTTTACCAGCGACGAACAAATGGCCGTCCGGCATGGGCAGGTCGTGTTCATCGCCGTCGGCACGCCGTCCAGGGAAGACGGCTCGGCGGACTTACGCCAAGTCCTCGCCGTCGCTGAAGCCGTTGCCCGCTACGGCGAACAGCCGCTGGTGGTGGTGGAAAAGTCCACCGTGCCGGTGGGCACTGGCGATATCCTGCGCGCCCACATCGATAAGTGCCTGCTCAAGGCCGGGCGCCTGCTGCAATTCGATGTCGTGTCCAATCCCGAATTTCTCAAGGAGGGCTCCGCGGTCTCCGATTGCCGGCGTCCCGATCGCATCGTGATCGGCTGTGAGCGCGAGGAAGTTCGGGAAACCATGCGCGAGCTGTATGCGCCATTCAACCGCAACCACGACCGGATCCTGTTCATGGACGTGCGCAGCGCCGAGCTCACCAAATACGCGGCCAACGGCATGCTGGCGACCAAGATCAGCTTCATCAACCAGATCGCCGAACTGGCCGAACACCTTGGTGCCGACATCGAGTCGGTGCGCCAGGGCATAGGGGCCGACTCGCGCATCGGCTATCACTTCATTTATCCCGGTTGCGGCTACGGCGGTTCGTGCTTCCCCAAAGACATGCGGGCCTTGATCCATACAGCGCAGCAAGCCCATTGCGCCAGTGACCTGCTGCAGGCGGTGGAGTCCATCAATCTGCGGCAGAAACACAAACTGTTCGAACGCATCAATGCTTACTACCAGGGCGACTTGCACGGCAAGACCTTTGCCCTGTGGGGCCTGGCCTTCAAGCCCAACACCGACGACATGCGCGACGCCCCCAGTCGCATGCTCCTGGAAGCGTTGTGGGCGGCTGGGGCCAACGTCCGCGCGTTTGACCCCGAAGCAATGCAACAGACCCAGCTGCTCTACCCCAACGAGCCGAAACTGATGCTGATGGGAACGCCAGAGTCAGTCCTGGCCGGCGCCGATGCGTTGATCATCTGCACCGAATGGCAGTCGTTCAAGGCCCCCGATTTCCAGCTGATCCGGCAGCGCCTGAACGCACCGGTGATTTTTGATGGGCGAAACCTCTATGAACCGGAACGCATGGCGGACAGAGGTTTCGTCTATTTCCCGATGGGCCGCGGACAGTCATGCAGCTTGCCCATTGCCCATTGCCCACCAGCCTTGGTTACAAGCCAGAAGCGCTTGATCAAACTGCAAAATAAATGAACTCAACCAGCATTAATATGAATTTGTAAGCAAGAGAGCCGAGCGGCACACTGTGCTCCGTTCCTCCCCCAAATGTTGGAACAGTTAAAGGGCTTTCTGGGATTCTCCCGTAAGCCCCTTTTTTTGTTGGCTTTTTGGATCTCCGCTTAATGTTTTTTCGCTGGTTCCCCGCTGCTATCAATACCCGTCCCACCGAATGGAGCCGTGCCGCGATCGGCATGGCTTTAGGAACAATGTTCAGTGTCTGGCTCTGCGGCCAGGTGTTTGGCCTCGAAGTGGCGCAACACCTGATCGGCCCTCTCGGGGCCTCGGCGGTATTGCTGTTCGCCGTGTCGTCGGGCGCCCTGGCCCAGCCTTGGTCGATTTTTGGCGGTTACCTCTGTGCTTCAGTCGTGGCGTTGCTGGTCGCCCATGTGCTCGGCCGAACACTGGGCAGCGCTTGCCTGGCGGCGGGCATGGCGCTGGTTCTGATGTGCTGGCTGCGTTGCCTGCACCCGCCGGCGGGGGCCTTGGCGGCCACGCTGGTGCTGGCGGATCATTCGATCATTGCCCTGGATTGGCAGGCGCTTGGCGCTTCGATGCTGGCCGGCTCCGGTCTGCTCGCCTTCGCATTGGCCTACAACAACCTGACGCGCGTACGCTACCCCAAGCGCGCCAGCGAGCCGGTCGCCGCCATTCCGGCCGCCCACCCGCCCGTGGATCGCCAGGCCATCACCGCCGAAGACTTGAAGCTTGCGCTCGAGGAAATGGAAGCATTCTTCGACGTAACTCCCGAGGATCTCGAACAATTGATCCACGCCAGCGAGCGCCATGCCAAGCGCCGCAGCATCACGGAGGTGCTGTCGGGTCGCGGTTGAGCCTGTGGCTGCTATAAATATGCAGACAGGACCTGCACGTATCCCGGTTGTGCAATGCAAATTTGCACTGTTACGATCCCAACCGGGTACGCGCGACATTATTTATAAAGACAATAAAAGCAGGGAGTTAGCGATGACAGCTCAGGTTTCATCCCAAGCTGCGGACGGCGTCGAGACCGCGCCATACGAGGTGCTGTTCGAAGTCCGCAACCACATTGGCCACTTGACCCTGAACCGCCCCGCCGGCCTCAATGCCCTTACCTTGGGCATGGTGCGCAGCATTCAACAGCAACTCGATGCCTGGGCGCAGGATGCGCAGATTCGCGCGGTGGTCCTTCGCGGTGCCGGCGACAAGGCGTTCTGTGCCGGCGGTGATATCCGCTCGCTGTACGACAGCCACAAGCAGGGCGATACCCTGCATGAAGACTTCTTCGTCGAGGAATACGCCCTCGACTTGACCATCCACCACTATCGCAAGCCCATTCTGGCCCTGTTGGACGGTTTCGTGCTGGGCGGCGGCATGGGCCTGGCGCAAGGCGCCGACCTGCGGGTAGTGACCGAGCGCACTCGCCTGGGCATGCCTGAAGTGTCCATCGGTTATTTCCCGGACGTGGGCGGCAGTTATTTCCTGCCGCGCATTCCCGGTGAGCTGGGGATCTACCTGGGCGTCAGTGGTGTGCACATCCGCGCCGCCGACGCGTTGTACTGTGGGCTCGCCGACTGGTACCTCGATAGCCGCAAGCTTGCCCAGCTCGATGAGCGTCTCGATCGACTGGAGTGGCGCGATACCCCACTCAAGGACTTGCAAAGCCTGCTGGCAAAAATGGCGGTTCAACAGCTACCTGCCCCGCCCCTCGCCGATTTGCGGTCCGTCATCGACCATTTCTTTGCTCTGCCCGATGTGCCGAGCATGGTCGAGCAGTTGCGTCAGGTCACGGTTGCCAACAGCCATGATTGGGCGATGGAAACCGCCAATCTGCTGGAAACCCGCTCGCCATTGGCCATGGCGGTGACCCTGGAAATGTTGCGTCGCGGCCGTCATTTGAGCCTGGAAGACTGTTTCGCCCTCGAGCTGCACCTGGACCGCCAATGGTTCGAGCGCGGTGACCTGATCGAAGGCGTACGCGCCTTGCTGATCGATAAAGACAAGCGCCCGCGCTGGAACCCGCCGACCCTGGAGGCGCTGGACGCCTCGGTCGTGGCGAGTTTCTTCGACGGCCTCGACTACCACGGGAATTGATCATGCAAGACCTGGAGCTGACCGAAGAACAAGTGATGATCCGCGACATGGCCCGTGCCTTCGCCCGCGGTGAAATCGCGCCCCACGCTCAGGCCTGGGAGAAAGCCGGATGGATCGACGACGGCCTGGTGGCGAAGATGGGCGAGTTGGGCCTGCTGGGCATGGTCGTGCCGGAGGAATGGGGCGGCACCTATGTCGATTACGTGGCCTACGCCCTCGCCGTGGAAGAAATCTCCGCTGGCGACGGTGCCACGGGCGCATTGATGAGCATTCATAACTCAGTGGGTTGCGGGCCGGTCCTCAATTTCGGCACCGATGAGCAGAAGCAGACGTGGCTGGCGGATCTTGCCAGCGGCCAGGCGATTGGCTGCTTTTGCCTGACCGAACCCCAGGCCGGCTCCGAAGCCCACAACCTGCGCACCCGCGCCGAGCTGCGGGACGGCCAATGGGTGATCAACGGCGCGAAGCAGTTCGTCAGCAATGGCAAACGGGCGAAGCTGGCGATCGTCTTCGCTGTGACCGACCCGGACCTGGGCAAGAAAGGCATCTCGGCGTTCCTGGTGCCGACCGATACCCCGGGCTTCAACGTCGATCGCTCCGAACACAAAATGGGCATTCGCGCTTCCGACACCTGCGCGGTGACATTGAGCAACTGCACCGTGCCCGAGGCCAATCTGCTGGGTGCCCGAGGCAAAGGCCTGGCCATTGCGCTCTCCAACCTCGAAGGCGGTCGCATCGGCATTGCCGCCCAGGCACTAGGCATCGCCCGCGCAGCGTTCGAAGCGGCCCTGGCCTATTCCCGCGATCGTGTGCAGTTCGACAAGCCGATCATAGAGCACCAGAGCATCGCCAACCTGCTGGCCGACATGCACACCCGCCTGAACGCCGCCCGCCTGCTGATCCTCCACGCCGCGCGCCTGCGCAGCGCTGGTAAACCGTGCTTGTCGGAAGCGTCGCAAGCCAAGCTATTTGCTTCGGAGATGGCCGAGAAAGTTTGCTCGTCGGCGATACAGATCCATGGGGGGTACGGGTATCTGGAGGATTATCCGGTGGAGCGCTACTACCGGGATGCGCGGATTACCCAGATCTACGAAGGATCTAGCGAAATACAACGCATGGTCATTGCCCGCGAACTCAAGCACTACCTGGCGTAACGGCGGGAAAAACATGGCGAGCTAGCTCGCTCCCACAGGGTTTGGAGGCGTACGCAATGGCGCGTACACCTCAGATCCACTGTGGGGGCGAGCTAGCTCGCGATGGGGTCAGTCGGAACGCCGCCTTACTTGTCCTGGAACGCCGCCGCCCGCTTGGCCACGAACGCCGCCATGCCTTCCTTCTGGTCCTGTGTCGCAAACGCGGCGTGGAATACCCGCCGCTCGAAACGCACGCCTTCGGACAGGCTGACTTCAAAAGCGCGGTTGACGCTTTCCTTGATCATCATGCTGATAGGCACGGACTTGGAGGCGATCAGTGCCGCCGTCTTCATTGCATCGTCCAGCAGCTCATCAGCCGGCACGATCCGCGCAACGATGCCGCAACGCTCGGCCTCGACCGCATCGATAAAACGCCCTGTGAGGCACATTTCCATAGCCTTGGCCTTGCCCACGGCGCGGGTCAGACGCTGGGTGCCGCCCATGCCCGGCAGCACGCCGAGGTTGATTTCCGGCTGGCCGAACTTGGCGTTGTCACCCGCCAGGATGAAGTCGCACATCAACGCCAACTCACACCCGCCGCCCAAGGCAAAACCGTTCACCGCCGCAATGATCGGCTTTCGGCGATTGGCAACGCGGTCGCTGTCGCTGAACAGATCGTCCAAATAGATTTGCGGGTACGTCAGCTCGGCCATCTCTTTGATGTCGGCGCCAGCGGCGAAGGCTTTTTTCGAGCCGGTCAGCACGATGCAACCGATCTGCGGGTCCGCCTCCAGGCTGTCCAGCGCCTGGTTCAGCTCGCTGACAATCTGCGCATTGAGCGCATTCAGCGCCTGAGGACGGTTTAGCGTGATCAGGCCGACGCGGTCCTTGATCTCCAACAAAATCGTTTCGTAATTCATGCAGGATTCCTTGTTCAAAGATTGCGCGAAATGACCATGCGCTGGATATCGCTGGTGCCTTCGTAAATCTGGCAGACCCGCACGTCGCGGTAGATGCGCTCCAGCGGGAAATCGTTGAGGTAACCGTAGCCGCCCAGGGTTTGCAGCGCCATGGAGCAGACCTTCTCGGCCATTTCCGAGGCGAACAGTTTGGCCATGGATGCTTCCACCAGCGCCGGCTGGCCGCCATCGCGCAGGGCTGCGGCATGATGAACCATCTGCCGTGCCACGGCGATCTGAGTCGCCATGTCGGCCAGGCGGAACGCCACGGCCTGATGTTCGATAATCGGTTTGCCGAAACTCTGGCGCTCACGGGCATAGTCGCGCGCCGCTTCGAATGCCGCGCGTGCCATGCCCACCGACTGCGCGGCAATGCCGACCCGCCCGCCTTCCAGGTTCGCCAGGGCGATCTTGTAGCCCTCGCCCTCTTCTCCCAGGCGATTGGCCGCGGGCACCTTCAGGTCCTCGAAGAGGATCTGGCAAGTGTCGGAGGCGTGCTGGCCGAGTTTGTCTTCGACCCGCGCCACGCTGTAGCCCGGCGAGTCGGTGGGCACGATGAAAGCACTGATACCGCGCTTGCCGGCGCTGGGATCGGTGACCGCAAACACGATGACCACCCCAGCGTTCTGCCCGGACGTGATGAACTGCTTGCTGCCGTTGAGCACGTAATGGTCGCCCTCCAACCGCGCCCGGGTCTTCAAGCTGCTGGCGTCGGAACCGGCCTGAGGCTCGGTCAGGGCAAAGGCGCCGAGCATCGTGCCGCTGGCCAGGGGTGTGAGGAACCTGGCTTTCTGCTCGTCAGTGCCGAATTTCAGGATCGGCACGCAACCCACCGAGTTGTGCACACTCATGATGGTCGAGCACGCGCCGTCGCCGGCGGCGATTTCTTCCAGCGTCATCGCGTAGGCCAGGTAACCGGTGTCGCAGCCGCCCCACTGTTCCGGCACCAACATGCCGAAAAAGCCCAGCTCGGCCATTTCACCAATGGCCTCCTTGGGAAAACGATGCTCGCGGTCCCATTCAGCCGAGAACGGTTTCAAACGCTCCTGGGCGAATTGCCGAGCCATGTCGCGGATTTGTGTCTGTTCTTCAGTCGGGAGCATGGCAGTTCCTTAGTACAGGCATTCGACGGCCATGGCCGTGGCTTCGCCGCCGCCGATGCAGATGGCCGCGACGCCGCGCTTGAGGCTCTTCTGGCGCAGGGCCGACAACAAGGTCACCAGGATCCGTGCGCCGGATGCACCGATCGGATGGCCCAGGGCGCAGGCGCCCCCATGGACGTTGACCTTGTCATGGGGGATTTCCAGCTTGTCCATCGTTACCACGCCCACCACGGCAAAAGCTTCGTTGACTTCGAACAGATCAACCTCGCCCAGCGACCAGCCAGTCTTGCCCATCAGCTTCTTGACCGCGCCAATCGGCGCCGTGGGAAACAGGCCCGGGGCGTCGGCAAAGGCCGCATGGCCATGGATGACCGCCAGCGGTTTGAGGCCGCGCTGTTGCGCCTGGCTCTGGCGCATCATCACCAGGGCTGCGGCGCCATCGGAAATCGAGCTGGAGTTGGCCGCCGTCACGCTACCGCCTTCGCGGAACGCCGGTTTGAGCGTGGGGATCTTGTCGATGCGTGCCTTGGGCGGTTGCTCGTCGTGGCGAACGGTGACCTGTTCCTTGCCGACCATGACCTGCAACGGCACTATTTCGGCATCGAAACTGCCATCCTCGATTGCCTGTTGCGCGCGGGTGGTGGACGCGATGGCGAAGGCATCCTGGGCCTCACGGCTGTAGCCGTTGGCCTCGGCGCAGTCTTCGGCAAAGGTGCCCATCAGGCGCCCCTTGTCGTAGGCGTCTTCGAGGCCGTCGAGGAACATGTGGTCCAGCACCTTGCCGTGGCCCATGCGCAAGCCGGCGCGAGCACGGTCCAGCAGGTACGGGGCGTTGGACATGCTTTCCATGCCGCCCGCCACCACGACGTCGGCGCTGCCGGCGACGAGCATGTCATGGGCGAGGATCGCTGCTTCCATGCCCGAACCGCACATCTTGTTGAGTGTGGTGCAACGGGTCGATTTGTCGAGCCCGGCGCCGAGGGCTGCCTGCCGTGCCGGCGCCTGGCCTTGGCCTGCGGCGAGCACACACCCGAACAACACTTCTTCAACCGTGTCCGGTGCGATGCCGGCACGCTCCACGGCAGCCTTGATGGCGGCGGAACCCAGCTGCGGCGCGGTCAGACTTTTGAGTTCGCCCTGGAAGCCGCCCATCGGGGTGCGGACAGCGCTGACGATGACAATTGGATCATGGGACATGACAAATCCTCCTATTTGGCGGCCATGCGCAAGGCGCCGTCGAGACGGATCACCTCGCCGTTGAGCATGCTGTTTTCAATGATATGCCGGACCAGCGCCGCGTACTCGGCGGGTTTGCCCAGGCGCGGCGGGAACGGCACGCCGGCGGCCAGGGAGTCGCGCACTTCCGGGGTCATGCCGGCCATCATCGGGGTTTCGAAAATGCCCGGCGCGATGGTCATCACACGGATGCCGAAGCGTGCCAGCTCACGGGCGGCCGGCAGGGTCAGGCTGGCGATTGCGCCCTTGGATGCGGCATAGGCTGCCTGGCCGATCTGGCCGTCGAAGGCCGCCACCGACGCGGTATTGATGATCACACCGCGCTCGCCGTCGGCGTTGGCTTCGGTTTCGGCAATGGCCGCAGCGGCCAGGCGCAACAGGTTGAAACTGCCGATCAGGTTGACGTTGATCACCTGGCTGAAACTGGCGAGGGCGTGAGGACCGTTCTTGCCGAGGATCTTCTCGCCGCGCACGATCCCTGCACAGTTGACCAAGCCGTTGAGGCCACCAAACGCATCGACCGTGGCCTTGACCGCCGCTTCGGCGGCTGCTTCGTTGCTGATGTCCGCGACCACGCTCTGGCAGCCAAGCTTTTGCGCCTGGGCGGCCACGGCGTCGGCGTTGAGGTCCAGCAGCATCACCTTGGCGCCGGCCTTGACCAGCATTTCACCGGTGGCCGCGCCGAGGCCGGAAGCGCCACCGCTGACGAGGAATATCTTGTTGTCGATCTGCATCATGGTTTCCTTGGATTCAAGCTGAAACGTTCTTCGCCGCAGTCTCTTGAGCTTTGGCGATTTCCTGGTTGCGCAAGATAAAGCGCTGCAATTTGCCGCTTGGGGTTTTCGGCAAGTCGCTGACAAATTCGATCTCTCGCGGATACGCATGGGCAGCGAGGCGCTTGCGCACGTGCAGCCGCAGTTCTTCGGCCAGCTCTGGCGCGGCGCGGTACTGGGCGCTGAGCACCACAAAGGCTTTGACCAGCTCGGTACGTTCCGGATCGGGCTTGCCGACCACGGCAGCTTCGACCACCGCCGGATGCTCGATCAACGCGCTTTCCACATCGAACGGGCCAACGCGATAGCCGGACGTGGTGATCACGTCATCGCTGCGCCCGACGAAGCTGATGCTGCCGTCCGGATTGAACTCGACGGTGTCGCCACTCAGGTAATAATCGCCGACGAAGGCCTTGGTCGGCCCGCCCTGGTAGCCGGCGAACCAACACATGGGTGACTGGCTACGGTCGACCGCAAGAATGCCCGGTTGGCCGACGCCCAACTCCTGATGGCTTTCATCCAGCACCACGATGCGATGGCCCGGCGAGGCAAAACCCGCGGCGCCCTGGTGCACCGGATGCTTGAGGCCGTGGTGATTGCACAGCACCATGCCCAGTTCAGTCTGGCCGTAATGGTCGTGGATCACCACGTCCAGGTTGTCGGCGAACCAGCGGATCACTTCCGGATTCAGCGGCTCGCCGGCGCTGCTGACGATGCGCAGCTTGCCTTTGATTGAGCGGGCGAACTGCTCGCCGCCAGCGATCAGCAGGCGATAGGCCGTTGGCGAGCCCGCGAGGTTGGTGATGCCGTATTTATTGATGACCCGGCAGGTGCTGTCCAGGGTGAACGGGCCGTCGTAGAACGTGATCGGATGCCCCATCGCCAAAGGCCCGGTCACGCCAAAATAGATGCCGTAGGCCCAGCCGGGATCGGCAACGTTCCAGAACGCGTCTTCGGGGCGCAGGTCCACGGCGTCGCGCATGTAGCTCTGGAACGCCACGATCGCCTTGAGCGGCACCGACAACGCCTTGGCCGGGCCGGTGGTGCCAGAGGTGAACATCAGCAGGAAGGGGTCTTCGCCAGTCAGCATCAGGGGTTCGCACTGGTTGGGCTGATTGGCGACTTCGGCCCAGAAGCTGAAATCGCCACGAACGATGCCCTCGCCCTTTTTCCCGCCGACCGTGACGACGATGGGGCAATCGGCAACCTCAGTGAGTTTTGGACGGTTGACGGCGTCAGTGACCACAACCCGTGCCCCGGAGCTGCCGAGGCGGTGTTCGATGGCTTTCGGGCCGAACGCGGTGAACAGCGGCTGGTACACCGCGCCGATGCGCCAGGTGGCGAGCACCACGATCAGTAATTCGGCAGTGCGCGGCAACAGGCCGGCCACCCTGTCACCCTTGCCGACGCCCTGGGCGCGCAGGAAATTGGCGAAGCGCGCCGCGTTGTCCTGCAGGTCACGGTAAGTCCAGGTCGCGTCACTGCCGTCACGGCCCTCCCAAAACAAGGCGATGCGCCCCGGCAAGGTGTGCCTGTCGCAGCATTCGACGCAGGCATTGAGCGCTTCGAGCGAGCCGTGCAACGAGGCATTGACGGTGTTCAGGTAATCGAACTGCGACGTGGCGGACGAATAATCGCGCATGACCAGAATCCCTCTGTACTTTTTATTGGTGGGGGGAACCGTGAATAGCAGGGAAATACTCGCGCCGAAGAGGCGGCGCGGCAATGGTCAAAGCCTTCAAGTTGCTTGACTGGTTTGGCCATGGACCAAAGTAGGCGTTGGCTGTGCGGGCCGTCAGCCCGCCTCGTTGAGAATCAAGCTGCGATAGTGCCCAGGATTGGACCCGGACCACTTGCGAAACGCCTTGTAGAACGAGCTGGCGTCGGCGAACCCCAGGCGCGAGGCGATTTCCACGAAACTGATGGAAGGTTCGGCCAGCCAGGCAATGGCCAGTTCCTTGCGGACGCCGTCCTTGAGGCCCTGGTAGGTTTGCCCCTCCTCTGCCAGGCGTCGGCGCAGGGTCGAGGCGGAAACGCATAACCGCTGGGCCAGGGCCTCGGTTTCCGGCCACTGCTCGGCGGGCAGCTGGCGCAGGTCATGGCGGATGCGGCTGGAGAGGCTTTGCGGGTCGCGGTACTTGACCAGGATATTCGCCGGTGCCTGGGCCAGGAAGCGCTTGAGCTCCTCGGGACTGCGGCGGATGGGCAGGTCCAGGCAGTCGGCGGAAAAGATCATCCGCGTACGGGGCCGGTCGAAGCGCAGGTTCTGGGAGAACATGACGCGGTAATCATCACAGAAGTCGGGCTGCGGGCACCGCAACTCGATGGACAGGATCGGAATGCGTCGCCCGGCCAGCCAGCAGGCCACGCCATGGACGATCATCCAATAGGTGAAATACGTGAAGGCCCGGCGCGGTGTCTGGTCTTCTTCGAGCAGGACAATTTCCGCCAGGCTTTGTTGGCGAGCCCATTGCGCCGGCAGGTGTTCGAGCATCAGCGAAAGGAACCCCAGCCCCGCCGTCAGCCCGGACGCCAATGTCGGCTGGGCCATGGCGCAGCGGCACAGAAAGGCCAGGCTGCCGGACTTGAGCTTGCGCGGGTCCATACCGAAAAATTCATCATCCAGGCGCCTCGCCAGCAGGCGCCAAAGCTGCGCATAGGCATGGGCCGGGACCCGCGCCTGGGCATCGCCGAGCAACGCCGGGTCGATGCCGACTTTGCGCAGCACCTCGTCGGTCGCAGCGCCAGGGGCACAGCTTTGCAGCAGTGCTTCGCGCACCAACTGGACCGAGATGGTGTCTTTTTCCGACATGGCCTGGGTTTTCACAGGATCCGGTAAAGCAGACGCTCTATTCGCACCCGGCTGACGCGCTTGAGGAACTTGCCCACCGCTGCGGGGTAATCCGGCAGGGTTTCCAGGTCCAGGTAGCGTTCGATTCGCTGGGTGTGCCGATAGATCCGCTCGAGCTCGGCCTGGCGCGGTCCCGACAACTCGCCCTTGGGATCGTCCAGCAACAGGGCATTTTCCAGGTCCAGGCGAAACGCCCGTGGGTTGAGGTTGTTGCCGGTGAGCAAGGTATAGCGCTCGTCCACCCACATGCCCTTGAGGTGGTAGGTATTGTCGCCGTCTCGCCACAGGTGCAGGTTCAACTGGCCGCTGTCGATGTAGCGCTGGTGCCGCTTGGCAAAGCGACGCAGGCTGATTTCGTACAGGTAGGGCAACGCAGCGATGATCTTGAACGGCTCGCTCGCAGGAATATAAAAATCGTTGGCGGTCTTGTCGCCAACGATGATGTCGATTCGCACGCCGCGAGCCAGGGCACGGTTGATTTCCCGCGTTACAGCCAATGGCAGGTTGAAATACGGCGTGCAGATGGTCAGTTGCTTGCGGCTGCCGGCGATCAGTTCACCGATCACCCTGCTCAGCGGGTTGTTCTTGCCGACGCCCAGCAACGGGCTCACCGACAGGCCATTCTTGTCGAGGCTGCCCGCCGTGGTGTCGTAGGCCGCGTACTTGAGGCGGCTGCGCAGGTCGCCGATGTCCTTGCGCAAACTGCGGGTGCTGGGCAGGTCCGGCAGGTCAAGGCGATGCACGGCCCTGGAGGCGATCAGGCCATGTTGCACCAGATGATGCATCGAATCGGCCAGCGGGGCGTTCTGCAGCAGGTGATAACGGTCGTAGCGGTACTTGTCGAACTTGTGCAGGTAGACGTTGTTGAGGCTCGCACCGCTGTAGAGCACACAGTCGTCGATCACGAAGCCTTTGAGGTGCAGTACCCCGAACAGCTCGCGGGTCTGCACCGGCACGCCGTAGATCGGCACTTCGCTGGCATGGGCGCGGGTCTGTTTTTGATACCACGCCGAGTTGCCCGGCTGTTTTTTGGCCCCGATCAGCCCACGTTGCGCCCGCAACCAGTCCACCACCACCGCAATGTCCAGTTCGGGACGTGCGGTTTTGGCGGCATGCAAGGCATCGAGGATTTCCTGGCCGGCCTCGTCCTCTTGCAGGTAGAGGGCGACGATGTAGATGCGCTGGGTGGCCTGGGCGATTTTCTCAAGCAGGCAACGGCGAAACTCGGCGGCACCGTCGAGGATCGTCACGGCGTCGGCGGTGAGTGGAAAGCTGCGCAGCTTGGGCAGCAAGGAACGTTTGAAAAGCGACGGCATAGGGCTCGCAAAAAGTCGATTCCGAAGAACCGATGAGCTTACACCATGACGCGTGGCTTGGGGTCTCCCCGTCGAGATGAAAAATATTTGACCAAGGAGAATGACCGTTCTACTTTAAGTCGCATGAACGAAATCACTGGCACTGAAACACGAGACATCATCCTTGATGTCGCCGAAAAGTTGATCTACAGAAGTGGCATCGCGGCCACCGGCATGGATCTTCTGGTAAAAACCGCCGGCGTCTCCAGGAAGAGTATCTACCGCTACTTCGCCAACAAGGAGGAGCTCGTCGTCGCGGCGCTCAAGCGCCGTGATGAACGCTGGATGCAGTGGTTCAGCAGCGAAGTGGGCAAGGCGCCGACGCCCCTCGCACGTTTGCTCAGCCTGTTTCCCGTGCTCAAGGGCTGGTTCCAGAGCGAAGGCTTTCGTGGTTGTGCATTCATCAACACCAGCGGCGAAACCGGCGACCCTCAGGATCCGGTCCGCCAGGTTGCGAAAATGCACAAACAGGCATTGCTCGACTATGTGACCCGCTTGTGTACCGAACAGGGTATTGAGCAGCCGCACGTGCTTGCCCGACAGCTGCTCATCCTGATTGACGGCGCCATTACCCTCGCGCTCGTCATGGGCGATCACGATGCTGCCGATCAGGCCCAAGACGTCCTGAAGATGTTGTTGGCGATTGAATAAGCAACACGTGTAAACCGCAGGACCGCTCGTAAAGACCCTCGCTGTAAAGCAATCGTGCAACCCACGTTCATTATCTGGAGATTGGCCATGTCGTCCTCTGCCGAAGTTCGCCCACCGCTGCCACCTTTCACCCGTGAAACTGCTATCGAAAAAGTTCGCCTGGCCGAAGACGGCTGGAACGGTCGTGACCCGCAGAAAGTATCGCTGGCCTACACTCTCGATACTCAATGGCGTAACCGCGCTGAATTCGCCCATAACCGGGAAGAAGCGAAGGCCTTTTTGACCCGCAAGTGGGCCAAGGAACTTAACTACCGGCTTATCAAGGAGCTCTGGGCCTTTACTGGCAACCGTATTGCCGTGCGCTACGTCTATGAATGGCACGACGACTCGGGCAACTGGTTCCGCTCCTACGGCAATGAAAACTGGGAATTCGATGAGAACGGCCTGATGGCCAACCGCTACGCCTGCATCAACGACATGCCGATCAAGGAAAGCGAACGTAAATTCCATTGGCCGCTGGGCCGTCGGCCGGACGATCACCCAGGCCTTTCTGAGCTGGGGCTGTAACCAAACCCTAGTGGGAGCGAGCCTGCTCGTGAATGCGGTGTATCAGCCAATGCAATATTGGATGGGCCGCCGCCTTCGCGAGCAGGTTCGTTCCCACATTGATCCCCGTGGCGTCAGGCACTACGTCGATTCGACAAGAATTCCAGCAATGTCACCGCGCAAGCCTCGATACTGCCTTCCACGATCAGCTCATAGCCGTGGGTATTTTCGGTCGGGATTGCGATACAACCGCCTTGGGCGGACGCCCCGCTGCTCATGATCGCACTGGCGTCACTGGCGAAATCCGCCAACAAGGCAAATTGTGGTGTCAGCCCGCTGCGTTTACCGGCCTGGTACAGCTGGTCGACGAGCCCACGGTGGTAACAGCCATTCTTGTCACCCGTGTTGATGATCGGATCGACGCCCAATCGGGTGGCATATTCCGCGACCACGGGGCCGACCTCGACCGCCACCGTGGCGTCCCCGGGCAAATGGCTGGCGGCATAAAGGGCGCCGGCATTGGACTCTTCTTCCTGGGTGGTAAAAACAAAATAAACGTCGTGTGGCAGCTCTTTACGGCGCTCGGCCAAGAGCTTGGCGGCCTGGAGCGCAGCCACCATGGGCGCGCGGTCGTCCAAGAAATGCGCGGCGATGGCGTCGCCGACCCGGAACGGTCGTCGCCAGTGCTGGCTCAACACCACCCGCGTGCCGGGGCGTACCCCATGGGCCTGCAATTGCTCGCTCGTGCGACGGGTAATCACATGGACGTCACCCCAATTGACGTTTCCCGACAACACGTCCGCGCCCTGGTGGGTTTCACCGGTGCTGTGCATCGACCCGAACGACAACACGCCAGGAATGAAATCCCGGTCGCCAAGAATGTCCACTGGGCAGACCCCGAAGTTGATCGGATTGGCACCGCCCAGGGCCACCACTCGCAACGTGCCGTCAGACTCGATGCGTTTGACCAGCATGGCGATCTCGTCCAGGTGCGCCATGATCCGGATCGACTGATGCGGCTTCGTGTCCGGCCGGGCGCCCTTGATCAGCCCGATGACATTGCCCGCCGGGTCGACCCAGGTTTCGTCGCAATGCGGTTTCAGCTCCCGAAGGCAGATGTCGCGCACTTCATGCTCCTGCCCGCCGGGCCCACGGGCCATCAGCAGCTCTTCCAGCAGCGGCAAGGTAGACGGATTGGGTTGCATCAAATGGGTTCTCCTTTTTCCAGGCGCGGCCCACTGACGAAGCGGGCCGCGACGTGTCTGTCTTCTTGAACACGCCTGGCCTTGGAAAATTTGATCGGATCCTGGCGAAACTGACGAGCGGCCCCCCATGAAGTGCGGACAGGCGGCCTTCCCGAAGGGTTGACCGACACGCCGTCAGGCATCACATTGCCTGGATCGTCCCTACGCCGAAGGCGGTTTGTCGTGTTGCAGAGCTTGTGGAGCCCATGACCGCGTCGATGCCCATCCGCCCCCCCTGCCCGCCTGGTGTCTGTGATTGCGGGCGTGATGCGTTGCTGCAAACGCCGGGCAGCGATCTGCGCATCCTTTGCCTGAATCGCCAGGAAGAGAAACGCCTGCTTGAGCGATTGGAAAATATCCAGAGCCTGGACGAGCTTGAACGGTTGCAGCAGCGGCTGTTCGAGAACCTGGGTGTGCGGGTAACCATCGAGCCCGGCTATAACGAGGTTCGGACGATGCGCGGTATTGCCATCGAATTCCAGGAGCAGCCGGGGCTGTGCCGCAAGATTCGCCAGTCGATCCCGGCTGCGATTCGCCGGGGGCTGGAGAAGCGGCCTGAGATTGCCTGGCGGTTGCTGGACTCGCGGGATCTGTTTCGGGGTGGTTGAGGCTGCTCTTGGCCGGTTTGTATATCCGTCATCCTGGTAACGGATATACCTCCACTTCAGAGAACCACATTCAAAAATCCACGGTCGCCGAAACCAGATAAGTCCGAGGCGTCGCAGCGTCAACCCCGGCTCACTGTCATCCGAAGCCCCCGCCGAACTTCAATACCGCTTATCCCCGACGTTCTCGACATTGGCGCGCAAACCTTGGCGCAGAGTGGGATGTGCCGACGGTGCCGGGGCTGACATATGACAAAGGCACCGGCGGTCTCAATGGCTGGCGTGGAGGGTCTTGGGCACTTCAGGCATGGCCGATGAGTGATGGTTGATGATTTTCCACTGCCCGTCGAGTCGTTCATAGAGGAAGGTGTACCGCGCCTGGACCTCTCGCTTGGAACCGTCGGCCTGGGTCAGCGTGAACGTGTAGACCCCGCTGTCCATCGCAGCGTCGGCGCCCAGGTGACGGATCTCCCGGTAGTTGATTACCCCGACCGGCTTGGCCGCCAGGAAGTGCACGAAGTAATCCTGGATCTGGTCCGGTGTGCTGCGCACCTTGTTGGAAACAGTCGGTTGCAATACCGCATCCGGCGCGTAGAGGGCGGTCACCGCGCTGGCGCTGCCGGTTTGCAGTGCTGCGTTCCAGCGGTCGAAAAGCCCCGCTATTTCCCGGTCGGTTTGCTTTTGCGGTTGCTCGACGACGGTGCGATAGACGAACGGCGCGGTCTCCGCAGCCTGGACAAAGGGAGCAGCCAGCACGAAAAAAGCGGCGATGGCACAGGTTTTCATTTTCATCGTTGTGGTCCTTTGGGTTTCAATGGCCCCACTTTGCCAATCCCCGCAGCGCTCGCCATCGGCCAACCGGTGCTGATCGCCTATGCCATTCGGCAGATAGGCCAGGTGCCGATCCCAAGGTCTAATGTCGCCATCGCGAACCAGGCCGGTTCACGTCCACGCTGGAGTTCCCCCATGCAAAGCCCACCCCACGACCCTGGCAGCGCCCTGGCGATCCGCAGCCAATACCGCCAGTCGCAAAGCCGCGCGGCACGTTTGGGCCTTCTGTTGGGCACCGGGCACGAATTGACCCGCCTGCCCTTGGCGCAAATGCGCGAGCGCGCGGTGCAGCCAGCGTGCGCATTCGTCGCCATGGACCATGGCTTGTTGCTGGAGTGGACGCCGCAAGCCACGTTGCAAACCGTTGCCAGTCACGGCAGCGGCGATGGGCTCGATTTGCTTGCCCAGCTCGCGCAGCCGTCGGCGCCCGAACCGCAGTGGTTGGACTGTCCGGGGAAAACCCTGGCGCAGGTTCTGCGCGTGCCGCTGCGAGGCGCGGACGGCATCGTGTTCGGTGCCCTGCTGCTGGGTAACAGCGTGCCCCTCGGGGCCCCCGACAACGAGGACATCGAGTCGCTGCAATTGCTCGCGACGCTGCTGGCGGCGCACCTGGAAAACAGCCGGCTGCTCCAGGCGCTGCAAGCCCGTGAGCGGACCATGTCCGAGCTGGTCCATCGGCTATTCAGCGCCCAGGAAGACGAACGCAAGCGCGTGGCCTATGACCTTCACGATGGCCTTGCGCAGAACCTCGCGGGGCTGCATCAGCGCCTGCAAGGTTTCGCCGGCCGCTGCCCGCCGCTGTCGTCGACGCTGGACAGCGAACACCAGGCCATCCTCGACCTGGCCCAGCGTTGCGTCGGCGAGAGCCGGCAGTTGATCGGCGGCCTTCGCCCCCATGTACTGGACGATTTTGGCTTGTACACCGCCATCGACAAGGAAGCCGATCGCCTGCGTGACGCCGGGCTGGCGGTGGACTGGGTCGAGCACAGCGCTGCGCGGCTGTCGGGAAACGCCGAGATTGCCCTGTTCCGCATCGCCCAGGAAGGCATCAACAATATCCTCAAGCATGCCCAGGCCAGGCATGTTTGCCTTGGCTTGGTGGTGCGTGACGGACGGGCAACGTTGCGGGTCGAGGACGATGGCCGCGGGTTTGCCCTCGAACCGCCCATCGAAAGCCATGGCTCCAGCCACCTGGGCCTGGCGGCCATGCAGGAACGTGCCAGCCTCCTGGGAGGCCATCTGGACTGTCGCAGCGAACGCAACGGTGGTACTCGCCTGTTGGCCAGCGTGCCCCTGCCAACCCATGGAGGCCAATCATGAACCGTCCTCTGCGCGTGCTGTTGGCCGATGATCACGAAGTGACCCGTACCGGTTTCATTTCAATGCTTTGCGGTATCGAGGGCTTCGAGGTGGTCGGCCAGGCCAGAGACGGCCAGGAGGCACTCGATTTGTGCCAGCAGCTGCAACCGGACATCGCGATCCTGGATATTCGCATGCCGGTGCTCAATGGCCTCGGCGCGGCGCGCATCCTGAAACAACGCCAGCCGCAGCTCAAGGTCATGATTTTCACCATGGACGACAGCCCCGACCACCTGGAAGCGGCCATCGGCGCGGGCGCCGTCGGTTATCTGCTCAAGGATGCCAGTCGCGCCGAGTTGATCGACGCGCTCAGAAGGGTCGCCGAGGGAGAGGAAGCCTTGAACAGCTCGGTCAGCGCCCGCCTCTTGCGGCGCATGGCCGAGCGCGGCGCCGGAGGTACGGCTCAGGTCCAGGCCCTGACCGCCCGTGAGCGGCAGGTGCTCGGCCTGGTCGCCAGTGGTTTCAGCAATCGTGAAATCGGCGAAAAACTCGGCATCGCCCCCGGCACCGCAAAGGCCCATGTCGAGCGGGTCATCGGCAAGCTTGGCGCCGCCGACCGCACCCAGGCCGCGGTGCGCGGTGTCGCCCTGGGGTTGGTCGCGCAACCGTCGGGGCAATGGCCATGAAGATCCTCGCGGCCCGTCGCTGGGCCGACCTGCCCTTGCGGGGCAAGGCATTGGTGGTGATTTCCCTGCCGCTGGTTGTCCTGTTGCTGTCACTGGTGCTGATCTACATCACCGAGCGCCAGACCGCACGCGCCGAAGAGGATGTGCGCCGGGTGCTGCTGGTACAGGGCGACATCCAGGCGGTGCACACCCTACTGGCCGAAGCAGCCGCCAGCGTGCGCGGTTACCTGCTGACCCGCCGCGAAGATTTCCTGCCCGGCTACGAACAGGCCACCCCAAAGATCCAGGCCGCACTGCAACGCCTGGATCATAATATCCGCGACGCCAGAATGCGCGAGCACCTAAAGACCATCACACCGCTGATCACTGAAAAGCTCAACGGACTGGTCTCCCTGCGCACCGGCAAAGGCGACGACACCGCGACCATCACCGCCATCCTGATCGAAAACAAACAAGTGCTGGACGTGCTGCGCGAGCAGATCAGCGCCATGCGTATCCGTGAGGACGCCCTGCTCACCGACCGCAGCGCCGCCGCTTCCGCTACGCGCATGCGCCTGTTGTTCGCGACTCTGCTGGCGGCGCTGTGCGGACTGTTCGGCGCCATCGTTGCAGTGCTGTTCCTGTCCAAGGGCATCGTCGCCCGGGTCCAGAAGGTGCAAGGCAACGCCCAGCGTCTGGCGCTGGGCCAACCGCTGTTGCCACAACCACCGGAGCGCGATGAGATCGGCCAGTTGGGCACGCGCCTGGTGGAGGCTGGGCAATTATTGGCCGAGCGGGAACGAGCCTTGCGCGACAACGAAGAACGCCTGCGGCTGATCATCGATGGGGTGAAGGACTACGGGATCTTCGCCCTGGACGCCCAAGGCCACGTGATCACTTGGAACGTCGGCGCCGAACGGATCAAGGGCTATACCGAACAGGAAGTGCTCGGCCGGCATTTCTCGTTGTTCTACCTGGCCGAAGAATGCCCGGCGCATCCGGACATGGCCTTGCTCGCGGCCACCCGCGAAGGTCATTACATGGAAGAAGGCTGGCGATGCCGCAAGGACGGCAGTCGTTTCTGGGCCAGCGTGGTGATTACCGCCCAATATGACAGCACCGGCGCCCTGCGAGGCTTCTCCAAGATCACCCGGGACATCACCGACCGACGTGCCGCCGAGATAGCCCTGCGCACGGCCCGTGAAGAAGCCGAAAGCGCCAGTCGCGCCAAGAGTGAGTTCTTGTCGCGCATGAGTCATGAACTGCGCACGCCGTTGAATTCCATCCTGGGCTTCGCGCAACTGCTGGACATGGATTCCATTGCCGGCCAGCGCCCGCAAGTCAGCCACATCCTGCGCGCCGGTCAGCACTTGCTGGCGTTGATCAACGAGGTACTCGACATCGCCCGGATCGAAGCCGGCCGCCTGCCTCTGAACATCGAACCGATCGGATTGCCGGCGGTGCTGCACGAGGCGTTGACGCTGGTGTCGCCGATGGCGGCCGACGCCGGGATCCATCTGGCCGAGCTTGCATCGCTGCCCGAGGGCAGCGGCGTGCTTGCCGATCGCCAGCGCCTGGTGCAGGTATTGCTGAACCTGCTGTCCAATGCCATCAAATACAACCAGCCGGGTGGCGAAGTACGCATTGAGGTCACGGCTGAAGCTCCCCATGTCAGTATCGCCATCAGCGACACCGGGCGTGGCATCGCCCCCGAGCTGTTGGATCAGCTGTTCAAGCCATTCGAGCGCCTCGGCGCGGATCCCCAGGTCGAAGGCACCGGGCTCGGCCTTTCGCTGAGCAAGAGCCTGCTGGAGATGATGCAAGGCAGCCTGCAAGTGCGCAGCGATCCGGGACAAGGCTGTTGCTTCACGTTGCGACTGCCCGGCGCCCGGGTATCCGGCGCTCACCTGCCGCCCATGGTTGCGCTGGAAGTGGCACGCCCACGCACCGAATTCGACGGCAAGGTGCTGTGCATCGAGGACAACCTGTCTAGCCTCGCCCTGATCGAGACCCTGATGCAACGCCGTCCAGGCATTCAGTTGCTGTCCAGCATGCAAGGCCAGATGGGCCTCGACCTGGCTCGCCAGCACGCGCCGCAATTGATCCTGCTGGACGTGACGTTGCCCGATCTGGATGGCCTGGAAGTTCTTCGCCGCCTGCGCCAATCCCCGACCACGGCCTACACGCCGGTGTTGATGATCACCGCCGATGCCAGCGACCTGTCCCACCGGGCCCTGCTTGACGCCGGCGCCACGGCGATCCTCACCAAACCCATTCATATCCAGGCCTTCCTTGGCCACCTTGAGCGTTATCTACCGGAGTCCGCATGAATCGCGACCTGCGCATCCTGATCATCGACGATCAGCGCCCCAACCTGGATCTGATGGAGCAATTGCTCGCCCGCGAAGGGCTGCACAATGTACTGAGCAGCACCGAACCGCTGCGCACCCTTGACCTGTTCAACAGTTTCGAGCCGGACCTGGTCATCCTGGACCTGCACATGCCTGCGTTCGATGGCTTCGCAGTGCTGGAGCAGCTCAACCGGCGGATCCCGGCCAATGATTACCTGCCGATCCTGGTCCTGACGGCCGACGCGACCCGCGACACCCGCCTGCGTGCCCTGGCGCTAGGCGCGCGCGACTTCATCAGCAAACCCCTCGATGCGCTGGAAACCATGTTGCGCGTGTGGAACCTGTTGGAAACCCGCGCCCTCTATAAATCCTTGCGCACCTTGATTCCCGCCCAACAAATCGAATTGTTGCGCCAGCACCGGCCAAGCGCTGATGCGGCCCAGCACGGAAGCGATTGAATGGCTCTCTTGCCACAAGGGCACAGCAGGTGCTCAATGCCCGCGAATGTAATGCTCCAACTGCCGGATCAGGTCCGCTTGTTCGACGATCGCTTCCTTGACCAGGTCGCCAATGGACAACAGCCCGATCAGCTCGCCGTTTTCCAGCACCGGCAAATGCCGCAGGTGGCTGTCGGTCATGACCGCCATGCAGCGGTCGATGCTCTGCTGGCTGTCGGCGGTGATCACCGGCGTGCTCATGATGGTGCGCACCGCAGTGCCCACGGATGAACGGCCCTTGAGGACCATCTTGCGCGCGTAGTCCCGCTCGCTGAACACCCCCACCACCTGCCCGCCTTCGATCACCGGCAGCGCACCGACATTTTTCTCGGCCATGATCTGCAACGCTTCGAGCACGGTCTGATCCGGTGCGATGCTGTGGACCTGCTGGTTCTGTACGCTCTTGAGCCTTACCAGTTGCGCGGCGGTCTTCATTGCTAATCCCCAATCTCAAACAAAAGTGGCCGCTGTCGTGGCGAGGGAGCTTGCTCCCGCTGGGCTGCGCAGCGGCCCAAAAAATCTTACGGTCGCTACGCAACCGAGCGGGGATAAATCCCCTCGCCACAATCAGGCAAGCTAATCAGCCCTCGCCTATTTCCACCACATCGCCATTCAAGCGCACCGGCCAGACGCGCAAGCGCTGCTCCGGGTACTCCAGGCAAAGGCCGTCTTCCAGGCGGAAATGCTGTTTGTACATCGGCGAGGCAATGACCAGTTCGCCCTTGATATTGCCCAACAGGCCGCGGCCGATGACGTTGGCGCCGGACTTCGGATCGCGATTATCGACGGCGTACAGTGGCTTGTCCGCATGCTCTGGGAGATAGAGCAGCGCCACTTGGCTGCCGTCGTGCCAGGCGACCACGCCGGAGTTGGGCACCAGGTCCTCGCGGCTGCACAGGGCACGCCATTGCACGGATTCTTGGGCGATACGAACGACGTTTGGCTGGCTCATCAGAGCACCTCCTCGGTGACGGGAATCAAGTGAAGTTCGCCGGCATGCACCGGCCGGCGCTGGCCGCGTTCGCGGACGAAATGAACGTCTGGATCGCCGCGCTTGTCGTTGACGAAGGTGCGGAAGCGCTTGAGCTTTTCCGGGTCCTTCAGGGCGTTGGCCCATTCGCATTCGTAGCGATCGACCACCAGTTGCATCTGCGCTTCGAGCTCGGCGCCCAGGCCCAGGCTGTCGTGAATGATCACGTCCTTGAGATAGTCCAGGCCACCTTCCAGGCTCTCGCGCCACACCGAGGTGCGTTGCAGCTTGTCGGCGGTGCGGATGTAGAACATCAGGAAGCGGTCGATGTAACGGATCAGCGTCGCATCGTCCAGGTCGGTGGCGAACAGTTCGGCGTGACGCGGACGCATACCGCCATTGCCGGCCACATAGAGGTTCCAGCCCTTTTCAGTGGCGATCACGCCGACGTCCTTGCTCTGGGCTTCGGCGCACTCACGGGTGCAGCCAGACACCGCGAACTTGAGCTTGTGGGGCGAGCGCAGGCCTTTGTAGCGATCCTCGATGGTCAGGGCCATTTGCACGCTGTCCTGCACGCCGTAGCGGCACCAGGTGCTGCCCACGCAGGATTTTACCGTGCGCGTGGATTTGCCGTAGGCGTGGCCGGTTTCGAACCCGGCTTCGATCAATTCGGCCCAGATGTCCGGCAACTGGTGCAGCTGCGCGCCGAACAGGTCGATGCGCTGTCCGCCAGTGATCTTGGTGTAAAGGTCGTATTTCTTGGCAACCACGCCGATGGCGATCAGTTTGTCGGCGGTGATTTCTCCACCGGCGATGCGCGGCACCACCGAATAGGTGCCGTTCTTCTGCATGTTCGCCATGAAGGTGTCGTTGGTGTCCTGCAACGGCACCAGGTGCGGGTCCATGATCG
Source organism: Pseudomonas sp. E102 (assembly GCF_052660185.1). Classification (NCBI taxonomy): domain Bacteria; kingdom Pseudomonadati; phylum Pseudomonadota; class Gammaproteobacteria; order Pseudomonadales; family Pseudomonadaceae; genus Pseudomonas; species Pseudomonas sp. E102. Next base: position 2,534,055 of record NZ_CP084025.1, on the reverse strand, counting down.
GCTGGTTCCAGCACGACGCCAGGATCGAGCCCACGGCCGGTTTGCACAGGTCGCAACCGGTGTGGCCACGACCGTGTTTGGCGAGCAATTCTTCGAAACTGATGATGCCTTCCACGCGCACCAGGGCATACAGTTCCTGGCGGGTATAGGCGAAGTGCTCGCACAGGCTCTTGTCGACGCTGACGCCGCGGGCGATCAGTTCGTGCTCGAAGACTTGCTTGACCAGCGCCGCGCAGCCGCCACAACCGGTGCCGGCCTTGGTGTCGCACTTGAGCTGGCCGAGATCGGTGCAGCCGCCGTCGATGGCCGAGCAGACCGCCCCCTTGGTGACGTTGTGGCACGAGCAGAGGGTGGCGGTCTCGGGTAAAGCCGCCGGGCCCAGTGTCGGGGCGCCTTCGGACGATGGCAGGATCAGGCTGGCGGCGTCCTTGGGCAACGCGATGCCGTTCTGCATGTACTGCAGCAAGGTGTCGTAGTAGCTGTTGTCGCCTACCAGCACCGCGCCGATCACGCGCTTGCCGTCAGCGTCGATTACCAGGCGACGGTAGCTGGCGCTGGTTTCGTCGATGAACTGGAAGCTGCGCGAACCCGGCGTGTTGCCGTGTGCGTCGCCGATGGAGCCGACGTCCACGCCCAGCAGTTTGAGCTTGGTGGACATGTCCGCGCCGGTAAACGCCTCGCCGGCTTCGCCGCACAGGCGCGACGCGACGTTGCGGGCCATCTGGTAGCCCGGCGCGACCAGGCCAAAAATGCTGCCGTTCCACGCCGCACATTCGCCGATGGCGTAAATGTCCGGGTCGCTGCTCTGGCAATGGTCGTCGATTACCACGCCACCGCGGGGGCCGATCGGCAATTGGCATTGACGGGCCAACGCATCCTGGGCGCGAATACCGGCGGAAAACACGATCAAGTCGGTTTCGAGGAAATCGTCGTTGCCGAAGTTCATCCGATAACGGTACTGCTCGCCCGCGCTGATCGATTGGGTGCCCTTGGACAAATGCACGCCAACGCCCAGTTTCTCGATGCGCGCCTTGAGTGCCAGGCCGCCTTGCTCGTCCAATTGCACGGGCATCAACCGGGGGGCGAATTCCACGACGTGAGCTTCCAGGCCGAGGCTCTTCAAGGCATTGGCCGCTTCCAGGCCCAACAATCCGCCACCGACCACCACGCCACGACGGGCGTTGCTGGCGGCGGCGCGGATCGCATCGAGGTCTTCGAGGGTGCGGTAGACCAGGCAAGAATCACCCTCGGCGCCCTGGATCGGCGGCACGAACGGATAGGAACCGGTGGCGAGCACCAGCTTGTCATAGCCGAGGCGTTCAGTGGCGGTGACCACCTCACGCGCCTGGCGGTCGATTTCCAACACCGGCATGCCCAGGTGCAACGTCACACCCGGCGTCTGGTACAACGTCGCTTCGCCAAGGGCCAGGGATTCGGCGTCTCGCCCAGAAAAATATTCGGACAGATGCACGCGGTCGTAGGCCCGCATCGGCTCTTCGCTGAAGACATGCACGCGGTAATGGTTGAGGGCACCGCGCTCGATCAGTTGCTCGACGCAGTGATGGCCGACCATGCCATTGCCGATCACGATCAGCGTTTGCAGTTTGTTCAGGGAAGCAACGTTGGAATTCATAAAAGCACCCGACAAAAGCCCATCACGGTTTTTTGAAAGCAAAAAAAAGACGCCTGAAACCTTGCGGTTCCAGGCGTCTTTGCCTGTTCTGTGCGGTATCGACCCGGCGGCTGCGCCCTGATCTACCGTTATCCCCCGGCCTGCTGGCGCTCGATCTTCGTTGACCGACGGGGCTACCCACTCGATTGTGTTCACGGTGGGCCTGGACAAGGTCTTGCAGCGAGCGTGCCAAACCTCATCAGCAATCGCATATTCGCCGCCAGCCCCCTGTGGGAGCGGGCTTGCTCGCGAAGGGGTCAGCTCGGCTACCCGAAACCCGTGGGCGACATCCGCCTGTTCCTTTGCCTTGCGATGGTGCGATCGGGCACCGACGGCTTCATATAAGTGCAACCCTGAGAGCCCGCGCGCAAAAAATCCTGAACCTACGCTGGCCGGGATTTTCACAATAACTGGAACCCAACAGCGCCAGAGGGCGCAGGCTATTGATCGGATGTGAACGCAATGGATGAGCGAAACCCACCTGTCGTTGTCATCAGTGGATCCACCGCCGGCGTCGGTCGTGCGACCGCCCACCGGTTTGCCGCGGCGGGCTACCGCGTCGGGTTGCTGGCCCGGGGCGAACAAGCCTTGGCGGCTACCGCAGAAGAACTGAACCAATTGGGTACGACGTGCCTGGCGATCAGCGTCGATGTCGCCGACGCCGATGCAGTCTTCGAAGCGGCCCAGCGGATGGAGCGCGAACTGGGACCTGTCGATGTGTGGATCAACTGCGCAATGGTCACGGTGTTTTCGCCGATCCGTCAGTTGAGCGCCGAAGAAATCCACCGAGTCACGAAGGTGACTTACCTGGGCACCGTCCACGGCACCCTCGCAGCGCTGGACCTGATGAGACGACGTAATCGCGGGGTGATCATCCAGGTCGGCTCGGCACTGTCCTACCGCGCGATTCCCCTGCAAGCCGCTTATTGCGGAGCCAAGTTCGCGGTGCGTGGCTTTACCGATTCATTGCGCTGCGAACTGCTTCATGAGCACAGCAAAATCAAGGTCTGCATGGTGCAACTGCCGGCGGTCAACACGCCGCAGTTCGATTGGGCCCGGAACAAGCTGGGCAAGCGCCCGCAACCGGTGCCACCGATTCATGATCCGGACGTGGCCGCCCGGGCGATATTGAGCGTGGTCAAGCGCACGCCCAGGGAATTGTGGCTGGGTGCGGCGTCGCTCAAAGCCATTGTCGGCACGTGTCTGATGCCTGGGCTGCTCGATCGCCTGTTGGCCCGCAACGCCTGGTCGGGGCAAATGACCAACGAGGATGACGACAATCAGCGCCCGGACAATCTGTTCGAGCCGCAGGAGTCCATGCATCGTACCCGCGGGCGCTTCAACGGCCGCTCCCGGGACTCTGCGCTGGCCCTGAGCTCGACACAGGTGTCGGCCCTGCTGTTGGCCTGTGGCGGGTTGTTGGCGCTCGTGCTGCTACTGTTCTGAGCCACCGCGCCGGAACCAGCGATACCCGTATCCGTTCAGCGCCAGCTTCGATTGCGCCGGGGCCGGGTACGGGCTGTCCGAGAGCACTTCCTCGAAACCCTCCAGGTCCAGCTCGCGCAACTGCACGGTGACCGCGTCGGTGCCGAGATTCGCCAGCATCACCGAGGTGGCTCTGCATTCATGCGCGATGGCGAACACCGCTGGATGATCGACCGTCAACAGGCGCGCCTTGCCGTCGCCCACTTCACCCAACCGCCTGCGCGCCAACAGCAATCGACGGGCGCGAGCCAGCAGCGAATCGGGGTCATCCAGCTGCGCTTCCACGTTCAGTCGCGTATAGGCGAACGGCCCTTCGTCGATCAGCGGCGCGGCCAGGCGCTGGGCCGATGAGAACCCGGCATTGGCCTCGTCGCTCCATTGCATGGGCGTGCGCACCGAAAGGCGCTCGGGACGGGACAAGTCCTCGCCCATGCCGATTTCTTCGCCGTAGCGCACGATCGGCGTCCCGGGCAGTGACAACAACAATGCCTGGGCCAAGGCCTGGCGCCGGACATCGCCGCCGAGCATCGGCGCCAGGCGCCGGCGGATGCCTCGGCCGTACAGGCGCATGTCCGGTTCCGGGGCGAACGCCTGCATCACTTCCTCGCGTTCCTGCTCACTCAAGCGCTCCAGATCGAGTTCGTCATGGTTGCGCAGCCAGACCGCGTAATTCGCACCATCCGGTGGCGCCGGACGCCGGATGATGGCCCGCTGCAAAGGCTCGGCCTTGCCACGGGCCAGTGCCAGGAACAGATGATTGTTGACCCAGAAATCCAAGACCAGGCCCAAGCGTTCCCCGGTACCGAAATAGTGGCTGAAGCGCTCCGGCTCGACATCCACTTCGCCCATCAGCACGCCTTCGGGGTTGATGCGGGTCATGCATTTGTAGAATCGGTCGAGCACCCAGACGCCCTGCTCTTCATCGCCGCCGCCAGCCTGCTCCACCAGGTGTGAAGCGGCATCGAGACGAAAGCCGGCGATGCCCAGCTCGAGCCAATGGACCATGATGCGCTCGATCTCCTCGACCACGCGAGGGTTCGCCAGGTTGAGGTCCGGCTCATGGCGGTAGAACAGGTGTCGATAGTACTGTCCGGCCTGTTCGTCCCAGCGCCAGATACTGTCCTCCACCGATGGGAAGATTGGCTGGTTGCCATCGTCCACCGGCGTGTCGGACCACAGATAATAATCTCGATAGACGCTGTCCTTGTCCCGCCGCGCGCGAAGGAACCAGGGGTGCTGATCGCTGGTGTGCTGCACCACCAATTCAAGGATCACTCGAATGCCGCGCTCACCGGCCTGGACGATCAACTGGCGCAAGTCGTCTTCGCTGCCAAAGCGCGGGTCCAGTGCCATGAAATCGCTGACGTCATAACCGGCGTCCTTGAACGGTGACCGATACAGCGGCATCAGCCAGAGCGCACCGACGCCCAACGCCTGAAGGTAGTCGAGCTGGCGAATGATGCCCTTAAGGTCGCCCCGGCCATCGCCGTTGCTGTCGTAGAACAAGGATGGATCGATCTGATAGATCAAAGTGTTTCGGTGCCAATTGGCTTTCATTGATCACTCCTTATCGACACAGGATCACGGCCTGCTCGGCAGCCAGAAGACCGCTGAACGGCTGGCCTTCGTCCGCCCCATCACTGGCGACTTCCACCCGCCAGGGATCGGCCAAAGGAAAGGTGTGTTCGTTGTCGGCAAAGTTGATGCAGACCAGGCGCTCGTCGCCTTCGCAATGGCGACGATAGGCCAGCACTTGTGGATGGGACGGCAGTTCTTCCCAGCCGCCCAGGCGCAGCGCCAGGCTACTGCGACGGCAGGCGAGCAAACGGCGATAAAGGGCCAACACCGAATCGGCGGCACGTTCCTGCGACTCCACCGACAACACGCCGGCGTCTGCTGCAAATGGCAGCCACGGCGCCTGCCCCGACCAACCGTGCGGCGCCTGGGACGTCCACGGCAACGGTGCCCGGCTGCCGTCCCGTCCGCCAGGATCGACGCGGGTCTGGGCGGTTACTTGGGTGTCTTCCAGCCCCAATTCCTCGCCCTGGTAGATGAAGGGTGTGCCCCGCAGCGTCAGCAGCATCACTGCCGCGGCCCTCGCCCGGCGCAACGAGCCACCATAGCGACTGCGGTGACGGCTGTTGTCGTGGTTGGACAGCACCCACGTGGGCCAGGCCTGCAAGGGGCCAAGGTCGTTTTCCACCTCGCGGATGCACATGCGAAACACCACCGGGTCCCAGGGGGCGTCCAGGGGTGGAAAATTGAATGACATGTGCAATTCGTCACTGGCGCCGTAGTAGGCCGCCACCTGCGCCGTGGAGCGAATGTTCACCTCACCGATCAGCACCCGCTCGCCGGGATAGCTGTCAACGAGGCGTCGCAACCCTCGCAACACTTCATGGCTATAGGGCTGGTCGTTGATCTTGACCATCGTTTCACCGGCCATGCAGCGCGGGTCGTCGGCGAAACTCGGGTCCTTGCCGACGCAATGCACCACGTCGACGCGAAACCCGTCCACGCCGCGCTCGAGCCAGAAGTGCAGGACTTGGTGCATGGCGGCCACGACTTCGGGATTGTGCCAATTGAGATCCGGTTGTTGCGGCAAAAAGAAGTGCAAGTAGTACTGCTGGCTGGTCTCGTCCCAGGTCCATGCGCTGCCGCCATCGATCGAGGCCCGCCAGTTGTTGGGCTGGTCGCGCCAGATGTACCAGTCGCGCTTGGGGTTGTCGCGGCTGGAACGTGATTCGAGGAACCAGGGATGCTGGTCGGACGTATGGTTGGGCACGAAGTCGAGTAGGACCTTCAAGCCTCGTTCGTGGGCCTGGGCAATCAATGCGTCGAGGTCGGCCAGGTTGCCGAAGAGCGGATCGACATCGGTGTAGTCGCAGATGTCGTAGCCTGCGTCACACATCGGCGAGCGGTACACCGGCGACAGCCACAATGCATCGACGCCCAGACGTTGCAGATGGTCCAGACGTGCCGTCAAACCGGGAAGATCGCCAATGCCATCGCCGTTGGCATCGGCAAAAGAGCGAGGATAAACCTGGTAGATCACAGCGTTCTTCCACCAGGGCGAATGGAAGGAGTTGGGCATGTCGCCTCCTTTGATCGCAGTGTTTGGTGGGCAAGACCGCGGCCCCGCCTGATGTCCCTGTTATCAAGGGACATCAGTTAAGAACCGAAAAACGAGCCTGGGGTTCGTTTTTTCTTGGTGGACAATCCTTGGAGAGAGGTTGAATGTGTTGCCGCCATCGCGAGCGGGCTCGCTCCCACATGGGGTTGTTCCGTTCACAAGACTTTGAAAGCGAGCCTGCTCGCGATAGCGGTTCAGTTTGAGGCATTTCCGGCAGCCCGCTCGACCATCGCAACGATGGTCAGGAACAACTCCCGCTTGGCCTCCTCCGCGCTGACCTCTGCATTGGCCGCCGCATCGGACAACGCCTCCGCCGCCCCCAGCATCGCCCGCAGGCTCGCTTGGGAAAGGCGTCCGGTTCCGGCGAAGGGTTCGAGGACCGATCGGCATTTTTCCAGGAAGCTTCGTTCACATTCCCTTTTTATGGACTCAAGTTCAGGCGTGCCGCTCAGCGCCGCGCTGACGCCCGGTATGTCCCTTCCCTGAAGCAGCACGCAATCCACAAAGGAGCCAGCAATCACCTGCGCGCGGCTTTCCAGATCCGGCTCGCTGGCGTCGATCGCGGCACCTATCAACGCGGTCTGACGGACATCGAAATCCTGATAAAGCGCGGCCAGTAGCCCTGATCGCGTGATGAAGTGGTTGTAGACGATGGGTTTGGTCACGCCAGCCTGTTCCGCCAGGCGGCCAAGGGTCAGCGCCTCGCTGCCTTCTTCGCGCACCATGCGCCAGGCAACTTCCAACAGCTGCCGCTGCCTGTCGGCGCGCGATAGCCGCCGCCGGGGTGCAGCGCCGGGGCGCCCATTTTCTTCGTGGGTTGACATGTTAACTATACCAACGGTAACTTACGTTCAGTAACTTAGCTGATCATACGCGCTTGTTAATGCGCGATACCAGAGGAAATCCATATGCATGCCGTTATCGTTGTTGCACACCATAACCCGGGTTCTTTGACCCATGCCCTCGCCCAAGCCATTGGCAACGGGATCAATCAAGCCAATCCGACGGATACGTTCGAGATAGCCGATTTGGCGGCCGAAGGATTCGACCCACGCTTTGATTACGCCGACGGTGCGGTTCATCGCCGCGTTGCAGCACCGCCCGCCGATGTTCTGGCCGAGCAGGCCCGGATCGACCGTGCCGACGCATTGGTCGTGGTGTACCCGATCTACTGGTGGTCGATGCCGGCATTGCTCAAGGGATGGATCGACCGGGTATTTTCCAACGGCTGGGCGTTCGATTACATCCCCGGTCAACCATTTGTCCAGAAACTCCAGCGGCTGCGGGTTCATTTGGTGGGCGTCGGCGGCGCAGATGCCGGCAGTTTCGAACGCCACGGCTACGACAAGGCGATGGTCACGCAAATCGAACACGGCATCTTCGACTACTGCGGCGCCCACGTCGTGAGCTCCGACAGATTGCTCGAATCGGAAAGCCTCGATCCGAAGCTACATCTGCAAACGGCAGAGGCCCTTGGCCAACGGCTCTTTTCGACAACTGACGAGACGGCCCATGTAACGGGCGAAGCGGCCTGCGCCTGAGCCCCCTGTGCTCAGAGCGCACGGCGGTCAGCGGCAGACAGGGCGATATCGCGTTGGTAGATATCCGGGATATACACCGCCCGGCCCTGGCTGTCCGCTTGCACTGTCCAATAGCCCAGCAGGATCGGCACGGGCTTGGCCAGCCTGAATTCATGGGTCAGCTCGCTTGCCAGCAGCGTGTCGGTCCGCTTGCGTTCGGCCGGGGTTACGAGCAAGTCCCGCATGTGCATGACCTGCTCGATGCGCACACAGCCAGAGCTGAAGGCCCGCGGGCCTTTGCTGAACAAAGCCTGGCTGGGCGTGTCGTGCAGGTACACGGAAAACGGGTTGGGAAAGCGCACGACCAGTTTGCCCAAGGGATTCTTCGAGCCGGCATCCTGGCGCAGCATGAGATCGCCGGGGTGCTCCCAGTCGATACTCTCCGCTGCCACCGGCAAGCCGTCCCGATCGAGCACACGGAGATTGTGCCGAGTGAGAAATTCCGGGTCGCGACGGATTTCGGGCAGTTTGTCCTCGCGCATGATGGTCGGCGGGATCGTCCAGGTGGGGTTCAGCGTCAGGCGGGTGATACGCGATTTGATCAGCGGCGTCTGGCGTTCGGCACGCCCCACCTGGGTGCGGGTTTGCCACACTGGAGCGCCGCCCTGGTAAACCGTCAGTTGCGCCGCCGCCACGTTGACCAGCACGCTGTCCGGCTCCAGGTCCTGGGCCAACCAACGCATGCGCTCCAGGTTGATGCGCAACTGCTCGCGACGCATGGCCGGGCTGATGTTGAGCTCGGAGACGGTCCAGGGGCCTACTACCCCATCTGCTTGCAGCGAATGGTCAAGTTGGAAATTCTTCATCGCGTCCACGAGGCTCGGGCTGTAATGCTCATCGGCATCGAGTGGCGGCACGCTCAGGTAGCCTTCGTTGAACAAGCGCCGCGCGAGTGCCGGGACGCGGGCGTCGCGCTTGTCTGGCTGCAAAAGCGGACCACCGGGCACCGATTGCCAGTCCGCCAGGGGTTGCTGCCGCTGCCGGACGTAAAGCTCGCGCAGGTTGCGATAGAGCGTCAGGCTCGGCCGAGCCAGTTCGAAAGCCTCTACCGGATTGTGCAGGCCCGCGATGGCGAAGTGCAGCACCATGGATCGACGATCCGGCGCTTGCGGATTGGCTTTCCAGATCGGCTCCAGGCGGTTCTGTGGCAGATAACCGAAGCGCAAATCATGCAGGGCTTGCAGGTAGCGTTGGCTGATGGCGATGTCGGTACAGGCCGCATTCGAATAGGCGCCCTGGCCCGGTAGGCTGTAGCGGGCCGGATCCATTCCATCATCCGCCAGTTGTTGCAATTGGATTTGTAGCGCCTGTAACCGCTCATCGTCCATCCAGATCGCCTGGCCTGCGTTTTGCTGGTACAGGGACTGCAAGCTCATGACTGTCGGAAAATCAACGCTTGCAGCCAACTCAGGGCAGTTGACCGACAGCTGCGCCAGCGTGGTTTGTGCCTGCCCCGGATCGCCGTCATCGGCCGTAGCGACCAATGGCGCAACGAGCAATAAAAGGCTCAGGTAACATGCGGGCTTTTTAAACAACTGCTTTACTCCAATCCATGGCCGTCTCGTTGACGGTGAATTTTGCGACAGGTACGACCCGCCATCATGCAGACAAACGAAACCGGACGGGATGCCGCAAACGAACGCCACCATAAGCTGTTTTCGCCTGTATCGGCCTACTTGCGCCGACTTTGCCTGGTCATGACCAGCCTGGGCGTCGTGTGCAGCCCCGCGCTGGCCGAAAAGCCCAAGACCCAGCCTCTTTACAACAGCCTCGCCCACGCCGCGCCGGAACTCAATCCCCAGGCGCTGAAAAGTGCCCTGAGTGCGATGCAGTGCGCAGTTGCCAACGGCGCTGGACAGGCCCGCCACCTGGCGGTGATCGACTATTCGCAACCGTCCACGGCCCGCCGGCTATGGATTTTCGACCTGCGCCAGAAAAAGCTGGTGCTGCGCGACCTGGTGGCCCACGGGCAGAAATCCGGGGAAAACTTCGCCACGCAGTTCTCTAATCGCCTGGGCAGTTATCAGTCCAGCCTCGGGTTGTTCCGTACCCAGGAAAGCTACCAGGGCGCCCATGGCTACTCCCTGCGCATGGACGGCCTCGAACCCGGTTTCAACGACTTGGCCCGGGACCGGGCGATCGTGATCCACGCCGCCGATTATGTGAATCCGCTGTGGAGCGCGCGCCAGGGTCGCATCGGCCGCAGCCTCGGCTGCCCCGCCGTACGCCCGCAAGTGGCGCGCCAGGTGATCGACAAGCTCAAGGGTGGGCAATTCATGTTTTCCTGGTACCCCGACCCGGCGTGGCTCAAGCGTTCGGCCTATCTCAATTGCCAGCCGCAGCAGGTGGCGAGCATCCTGGCGACCAGCGGCGGTTAGTAGCAACCCCAATCGTGTGAGCGTTTCGCACTCAAGCGCGAGCAAGCTTGCTCGCCACAGGGATTGCACCCGGTTCGCCGGTGGTTAAAATGCCGGCCTTTCGAGTCGCTGGCGTTTTTCCTGATGAATCCTCAAGCCCTTCAAACATTGCAGAGCCACTTGTCGACGGCGCTGGGATCGGTGCCCGACGAAACCCGTCGCCTATTCCACGGTCGCGGGCGCTGCTGGCCAGGGCTGGAGCAAATCACTGTCGACTGGCTGCAAGGCGTGGTGCTGGTTTCGCTGTTCAAGGAGCCCGATCCAACGCAACTGGATGACTTGTTCACCATGCTGCGCGCCCTCGCCGCCTCGCCCGCCTGGCAACACAGCGGCGCCCATACCCTCGCCGTGCAGTATCGATACCTGCCCGACAGTCTCACCCAGTGGCTGATAGGCGAACCGATCGATGAATGGACCCTGACCGAAGGCGGCCTGCGCTACCGAATCGATCTGGGAAGGAAGCAGAACAACGGCCTGTTCCTCGACATGCGCTACGGGCGCGACTGGGTGCGGGCCAATGCCTCTGGCATGCGGGTGCTGAACCTCTTCGCCTACACCTGCGGTTTTTCGGTAGCGGCCATTGCCGGCGGTGCGCACCACGTGGTCAACCTGGATATGTCCCGCGCGGCCTTGAGCCGTGGACGCGACAATCACCGGTTGAATGGCCATGACCTGGGCCAGGTCAGTTTCCTCGGCCACGACTTGTTCAAGTCCTGGGGCAAGGTCATCAACAACGGGCCGTACGACCTTGTCATCATCGATCCACCCACTTTCCAGAAAGGCAGCTTTCTGCTGACCAAGGACTATCAGCGTGTACTGCGCCGCCTGCCGGAACTGTTGACGCCTGCCGGAACCGTCCTGGCTTGCAGCAACGATCCGGCCACCGGCCCGGACTTCCTCATCGACGGTGTCATGCGCGAAGCGCCGGGGCTGTTATTTGCAGAGCGGCTGGCCAATCCCCCGGAGTTTCCAGACGCTGATCCGGCCTGTGGCCTCAAGGCCCTGGTGTTCAGGCGACAGGCCTCAGGCAAGGGTATGGACGCTATTGAGGCCGCAACGGCCACCATGGATCGACCAGATCGGTAGTCACGCGACGAACCAGGGTGTCGATCTCCCGAGTCCTCACTGAGCGGTAGATCGCCATGGTGCGCCGGAACTGATCATCATTGAGTGCCACCGGCTGGCCAGCAGTCCACTCCACATCGTTCACGGCCTCCAGGGTCGCTCGGCGCCAAACCATCTGGCCATCCACCGGAGCGTGCTCCCAGGCACTCGGTAGATCGGCGGCCGGATGCCTGAGGTTGTCCAGCAGCGCTTGCGGCCAGCCGGCCGGGTCCACCGGTTCGCTGAAGGCATCCGACAGCTTCTCGTCCACGCTTTCCCAAATGGCCGCTCCTTCAGTCCAATCCCGGGACATCAGGCCAAGGTACGGCCGCCAAGTGGTTTCCCCTACGCGAGCGACTTGATCAGCATCGTTGAAAATGTCCTGGGCCGTGCAAAGCCAGTCGATGAACGCCTCCCGGCTCATCAGTGCGGCACGCTCGGCAACAGTGAGCGGCCTGAGCGATAGCGAGTAATTCCAGAAGTCGTATTGAATTCTCATGAAACTGGCAAAAGGCACGGGTTCATTCAAAAGGCGGGCGCGCTGTACCGTAATGAACATGGATATGTGTACTTCAAGCTCTGACAAATCAGGCGATACCCTGTCCAGGATGCGCTGCTGCAAGCGGCTGCGCAGCGCTGCCAGTTGTGGATCAAAGTCTGTCAGTCGGCTCGGAAGCTCGGCATAAATGTCCTCGAAATTCGTGTAATGCTGGAGCACGGCGGCTCCCCTGGAACGAGCATTGGACGGCAGCCCCGGGTCGGCACTGTTGATATCGCTGGTCATCCGGACTGAAAACCAGTCAATGAACCGCCTGTTCCCGGGCTCATCGCGCGCCGCCTCCAGGGAGCCTCGAAAAGAGTCAAAGCCCTCCAACCAATCATCGGCTGTGTAGCGAAAGGCCTCCGGTCGCAAGACGCGAAGCGCTTGGATCTGGGCGCTCGGCAACGGATTGTTCTGAAGGAGTATTGCCAGCACATCAGGTGTTGGCTCACCGCCCAATAGAGGCAGCAGGTCATCCTGGATATTGCTGATCCGATTATTCATGAGGTCGAGGGTGATATGCGAGGCGGATGGATTGGACAGCATCGCCAGGGCCGCCGGGGGCACCGTATCGAGCCCGGTATTGGCCAGTCCCAGGTCCCGCAACAGTCTGAGCTCGGGCAGGCTTGGCAGACGGGTGCAATTGTTGCCGTTCAAGGCGAGCTCCTCCAGCCCGGTCGCCGTGCGCAGGAATGCGCTGCCTTCCTCATCGAGCCTCAGGCCACAGCGCGACAGGTTCAAGATGCGCAGCTCCGGCAAGGCGGCGATGGCTCGCAGCTGCTCGGGAGTGAAATGCAGATTATCAGCCCATACCAGGTCCTGCAGCGAAGGCAGCTCGGCGAGGCGACCGATGGCCTCGACCGTGGCGGCACTCATCGACGGCCCTACCCCACTGCTGACTCCCGACAGGTTCAGGATATGCAGGTTGCTCGCCGAATCGCCGCCAAGCAGAGGTACGAAGACATCGGCGGTCATCAACAAGGGATTGTCTTTCATCGACAACTCCAGCAGCCCGCGCAACTCGCCGGAAGCCACGGGTATCGTATTCAGCTGGTTGCCCCGCAGGTGCAAGGTATCGATGTTGGGAAACAACCGGAGGAAATCAGATGGGTCCTCATCCAGGCTCAGATTCGTCAACATCAACTCTTCGATTTGCTCGAAATTTGCGCTGATGGTCGGTAATCGGCCGAGGTAGTGCCCCGACAGCTTCAACCGCACCTCGCTCCCCTCCTGGCCCGGAACCGGGGTGCGTCGCCAGGCACGGCGGATTTCCCCGCCGACGATCCTGCGCTGCTCGGCACGCGCCTGCGGGTCGAGCAGGTTCTCGGCGGGGTGATGCACGTCTCCATGGGATTCCCAGTGATGCAGCTCTTGGTCAAGTGCCGTCCACTGGGCTTGCAGCCGGTCGACCAACACCTCCAGCGTCGTGCCCGCCCGCCTCGCCTGCTGGCTCAGATCCAGCCGAAGCTGGACCATGGCATCACCGGCATGACCGGGATAAAGCTGTTCGATCCGATGGTCCAGGCCGTTGCGCCACGCCGATAGAGGAAGGCGTCCACGCCCGCTGAGCGGGTAACCCATGCGGCCGTTGAGCGATTGCAGGCCGGGCCCGTCATCACCGATGCGCTTCATCTGTAGGAAACCACGGAGTGCCTGCCGATCATCCAAGGCCTGGTCAAGCAAACGGGTGCGCAGCTTCGTCGCTTCCCATATATCCAGGCCGAGCGCCTTGCGCGCGTCATCGGGCATGGCCCTGAGCAGCGCTTCCTCCAACGGCAGAGGGCCCGCCAGTTCTTCACCTTGTTCATCGAAAGGCTGGTATCGCTCACCTTCCTGGCGGATGGTCTTCATCGGCCCTTCTCCTTCCAGCTCAAGCGGAGTCCGGAGTTCCCGCGACCACAGGCGAAGATGCAAACGCCCCTTTGCCAGCGGCGACTGGTCGAGCAGGCCCATGACCAGGCGATCCCGGTCGCCGGTGCTTTCACCGCGTTCCAATGCGCCCAGCGCGCGGGTCAGGCGCAACTCACGCAACGCTTCGGCGCATTGGTCACCCAAGTCCCCGGCCACACGCCCTTGGACCAAGCGCAACCGTTCATCCCCCGTCGTTTGACGGGCAAGCTCGTTGGCGACGGACTCCGGCATACCGGGAAAAGCACGCTTGATCGGCGCGGCCAACGGATCCAGCTCGACACCGCGACGCATGCCATCGGTCACCCGTGCCGCGTTGCGCTCCAACAGGTCGGCCCAGCGGTCCGCCAACAGCCGACTACGCTCTGCTGGGCGCAGGCCGACGCTGCGTTGCCCGAGTATCTCGGTCTGTTCTTCCCTGCCCAAATTCGAGAGCACATAGTTGGCCCAGGCATCGCTCTGCAAATCTGTGCTGGTCAATCGGATAAACCGCACGTCGCCCGCACGCCCAATGGGGTAGACCCTGACGCCATCGTCGTAGCGCAGCGTGGCGCCTCTCGGCCAGCCTGGAAGATCGACAAGGGTCTGGACGATCCGAAAGTGCGCGCCCCCCATCGACTCATTGCGGCGCAGTCGCGCGACGGCCTGTTTCAGGTCCTGCCAGTTCCTCGCGTCATCCAGACTGTCGGCGAGTATTGCCGGCAATGGCTGGCCCTCGACCTGCAAATAGCGTAGATGTTCCTCGTTGATACCTGTCTGGCGCTGCAATGAGAGGATTGTCTGGTCATCCAGCTCGGAGGGTGTTTCGGCGAAGGATCGCAGCAGCTCCAGGTTGCCCTGCTGCATCGGATCGCGATGGGCCCACTGCCAACCACGGGCACGGTTCCACTTCAGGGGCGGTCGGATACCACGATGGTCGGCAGGCAAGCGCAGGTCGAGCACGTCGCCGGCTCCCTGGACTTCGAAGTAGTCATCGTCGATTCGAACCCAGGCCTGCTCCGGTGTGCGCCAGACGCCCCACGCGTCCTGTTCGGCTTCTGCCGGCGGCACGCCTTGCGCCCGGAAACTACGCACATCGCCGTTCCACAAGCGCGTGCTACCGTCATGGGCGGACATCGGCTCGAGGGTCCCGCCCACGAATCCCAGATAGGCACCTTGGGCGATCCCGAACAAGACATTGAAGATATGGTCGATGCCCTCCTGGGCCTGGCCTTCGTTGAACGCCTGGATGCCTTCAAAAATCTCATACACCATCTGCGCGCCCCCGACCGCCGCCGCGGTCATGCCAACCGGTGCGTAGAAGGGGAACAGCATGGCCGTGACCATCAACGCACGCTCGGCAAGGCTTTCCCAGTAGGCAAACCGCGCCATCCGCGCCTGCCAGTCCTTCTCCTCGGTGGGAACCATCAGCGTAGCCGCGTTGGCCAATACATGGCCGCGCCACTCGCGATAGCAAGCGGGCCAGGGCTGCTCGCGCAGATCACCCAGGCCCCAGGCAACCTTTGGTATCGGCACCCGGATGCGTTCCCGCGTCCCGTCCTCGCCCCGCTCACCCTCGCGCCAGCCGGTGATGCGGCCGTAGATCTCCTGCATCACGTTAGGGTGGGCATCCACCCGCCATTCCACCTGATCGTGCAACGCGGTCCCCAACGAGGCCTGCAAGCGCAACGGGAAGTAATGCATCAGGCTCTGGCGATAACTGCGTTTACGTACCCGTTCGATCAGCTCGGCAGACATGGCTTGCAGGCTTTTGAATTGCTTGAGGGGCGCCACCGCATCATGGGGCATGTGCAGGACGACTGGCCGAACGCCTTCGGCGTTGCCTTGCACGCCCCAGTAAACCCGTGCACCGAACAACGGCACCGACAGCAGCTCAAGGGACTTGACCTCGCAAGCCAGCGGCACGGCAGGTCGCTCTTCCAGGTGCACACCAACGTGGGCCAGCATCCGCTCGCCGGTTTCATCCAGGCGCCCGTCCAGCTTCGCTTCATAGGCATCGTAGGCGAGACGGCTGCGTGCATAGCTCATGTAGACATGCGCAATGGCGGGGACTTCGGCGCCGAGGTGCGGCAACCTGCTTTCGAGCACCTGTCGGTAAGCCCCGCCTGCGTTAATCCGGCGGCAAAGACGCGCAAATTCGGCGGGTGATATGGGCAATGCCGCGGTATCCGATCGTTCATCGGCGTCCAGGAACTCCAGGCTGCGACCTTGAATGTAGAGCACGCCGTCCTTATCGAAGTCGCTGCCTGTCACAGCATCGGCGGGCGGGAAATTTTGCATCGCGGCTTTCACCACCGTCAGGGCGGGGTCACGGATGTAGTGGGTGCGACTCACCCTTGCGCTGCGCACCGCATCGACAGCCGTGCCAAAGCCGTTTACCGCAATCCAGCGTTGTATCTGTGGCTCGGCTTGCAGCAGGTTGGTTGCGAAAACCGCTGGTTTCGGCAGGTCGGCAACCAACGCGTTGAGTGCGTCGCTGTCGCTCTGTAACTGCTTCATGAGGGCTTTCAAGCGCGTCTGATGAGGGCGCGCGGCTCGCTTCAACCAGCCGGGCAGCTTGGCCTCGATGATGGCGACATGAGTTTGAATGGACATGATGGACCTCCTTCCTTGGGGTCGTTCGAGCGTTCGAAGTGGTGAGCACGCTCAGCTCAGGGTTGGGCGATGCTGTCGAAATCGGACGCTTTTTGAAACCGGCGAAGCGTTGCAAGGGGTTGCGAGACTGGGGCACGGGCTCGCGGCTAATCGCACCCGGCGCCTGGGTGCGTGCAGCGAACCCGTTGCCCCTTCGCGTCAGGCCGCCATCTAAGCGGCTCTCGACTAGACAACCAACGTCAACCACGCCGAGACCAGCAGCAACACCGCCATGGCCCGATTGAAGCGGCCCATCGCAACGGCGGAACGGCAAAACCTCGCCGCGCCACGCCCCAAGCAGGCCCAGGCAGTCATGCAGGGGATCGAAATCGCGAAGAATGCGAGGGACAGCCACAGCACCCGCGCCGTACGGTCGGCCTCGGACCCGGCGAACACGCTGACCACCGCCAACGCCATCATCCAGGTCTTGGGATTCACCAGCTGCAACCCGGCGGCGCCCGCCAGGCCGAGTCGGGGCCCGTCCACAGGTCGGTCCGGGTCGATGGCTTCAGCCGGTGCGCTGTAGATCTGCCAAGCCATCCAGCTGAGCCAGGCGATGCCGGCCCATGACAGCGCCGTTTGAACCATGCCATGCCGGGCCAGCACGTCCCCCAGCCCGGTGCCCACCAATAGCACCAACATGGCGGCGGCTGCGCAAGCGCCGAGGATTATCGGCCAAGTGGTCGCCAGGCCGTAGCGTGAGCTGTGGCTCAGTACGAGGATATTGGTCGGGCCCGGCGTGATGGAGGCGACGAAGGCAAACAAGGCAAACGGCAGTAATTGGTCCATGGAGCGACTTCTCATTGGTGATCGTAGAGCTGATCATCCCGATGCCGCCGTATTGAGTCTGGAACAATTGAGCAGCGCTTGCGCTAGTCCACCGGGCTCAGTGCATTACTGTAAAAACCGACCCGCGAAGCTAGTCGAGGAACCCTGTTACCGGACGCATATGGCAATGCCAAGTTACACACTTCGATCGTGCAATATCTCGCCGCAAAATTGACAGCACGCTGAACAACCAATCCTGACTACTTCATTTATATTCCTATCCGGACACATCATATTTTCTGCGGGGAGTAATACTTTGACTAACATCAAGCGCCATCTTCGAGGCACATGGATCTCGACAGTAATCAATCTCGACTGGCCATCAAAAAACTCCCTCTCGCTTGTTGATCCTCAGGCACGCATCAACCAACAAAAGAACGAACTCAAAAACCTGCTGGACGAGGCAGTCAAGCTGCGGCTCAATGCGGTGTTCTTTCAGGTCAAACCGGCTTGCGATGCCTTCTACCGTTCGCAAGTACTGCCTTGGTCGGCCTATCTTACTGGCACTTTGGGCCAGGATCCCGGTTACGATCCATTGCAGTTCGCCATCGAGCAGGCACACCTGCGCAACTTGGAGCTGCACGCATGGTTCAACCCATACAGAGTCTCCATGAATACAAGACAAAGCACTGTCGAGGCGTTGAGTAACGTGCCCCCCGCCTCGCCCGTCAGTGTTTACTCGTCGAATCCTGACTGGGTCCGCATCGCCGCGCAGCGATTCGTGCTGGACCCAGAGGTTCCACAGGCAAGGGATTGGGTTATTCAAGGCATCATGGAAGTGGTCGACAACTACGACCTCGATGGCGTTCACCTCGATGATTATTTCTATTACGAAACGCCAGACTCGCCACTTGATGATGCGGACACTTTTGCGAAGTATGGTAATGCCTTTCAAGACAAGGGCGATTGGCGCAGAAATAATATCACCGAGATGATAGCCCTGCTTTCCAGGCGAATACGAGCCTCGAAATCACATGTCAAGTTCGGTGTCAGTCCCGCAGGAGTATGGCGCAACCAAAGAGACGATATAGAGGGGTCGGATACCACGGCCGGCAGTCCCACCTACGATAAGCAGTTCGCCGATACGAGACAGTGGGTATTGGATGAACTGCTCGACTATATCGCGCCTCAAGTGTATTGGCCGCTGACGCGCAGAATAGTGCAGTACGACATTATTTCGAACTGGTGGGCAAGTGTCGTTCGCGGCAAAAGTGTGCATCTATATATCGGCATGGCACTCTATAAAGTAGGAGTCGCCAGCAGTGCGGAACCACAGTGGCTCGTGGAAAATGGCACGACTGAAATCGGTAACCAACTCCTGTGGAACCTCACATCGGAGGGCGTTCACGGAAGTGTTCTTTTTCGAGCGTCATTCTTCCATGCCCCGGCGGTGCTGCCCGCGACAGGTGTGATCAAGCAAAGTATATGGCCAACCCTGGCGCTCGTTCCTTCCATGCCGTGGAAAGGCACAAAGCCCCCCGCCCCACCCATAGAGCCGGAATGCCGCACGGCGTCGCAAGGGGTTGAACTTCGATGGGTGGATGGAAATGACGAGGGGACCGTGTACTACGCGATTTACAGATTCGCGTGCAATCAGTCAGTCATGATCGACAATCCTGAAAATCTGATCGCTACGGTGCGTAGGGCGGGAACACAACAGTGTTGGGTGGATACGTCACCGTCGAGTTCCGAGGGGATGATGTATGCCGTGACAGCACTTGATCGCAACCACAATGAAAGCGCCATGGCGCTCGCCCGTTGGAGCGCCCTTGTACCGCAACAAAGCGAATGAACCGGTTCATTGGTTCCGGAGTGCTCGCTTGCGATAGTCCGCCGGGCTCATGCGATAGGCACGCTGGAACCAACGGCCGAGGTGGCTCTGGTCGGCAAAACCGAGCATCGCAGCCACCGCCACGGCGCTTTCGCCACGAGCCAGCAGACGTCGCGCCCGAGCCAGGCGCAGCTGGATCAGGTAAGCATGGGGCGCCAGGCCGAAAGCGGTTTTGAACGCGCGGCTCAGGCGAAAGCGATCCACACCGGTGGCCCGCGCGAGGTCGTCGAGGCCGATGTCCTCGCTCAAATGGCTGTGCAGGTAGTCGCGGGCCTGCTGGGCCACCAGCGGCAAGCGCGGGTCGGGATTGATCCGCGCGCGCCAGTGCAGGTGTTGGGTGAGGTTGGACAGCAGCATGTCGAGGGCGGTTTGGCGCACGATCAGGATGTCCTGTTCATGCAAGCTCTGGAAAGCCGTGGCGGTGGCGCGCGCCAGTTGTGCGTCGTCGTTGAGGGTTGCGGCGAAGCCCAGGCGGGCGTTGTCCGGCGCTTCTTCGAACAGCGAGCGCAGTTCGCGCTCCAGCCATTGCGGTTCGAGATACAACGTGCGGTAGGTGAAACCGTGTTCGTGAGGGGCGTTACCGTCATGCAGTTCGCCGGGCTCGAGCAGGAACACTTTGCCCGGCGTGCTGGTGTGTTGTTGTCGGCGACAATGGAACTGCTGCACGCCCTGCTCCGTCACGCCCACCAGGTAGGCGTCGTGCCAATGCGGATCGTAGGCATGCCCCTCGAAATGCGCGCGCACGGTCTCGATGCCGGACGTGGCGTCCTGCTTGAGATCGATCCAGTTGCGCGCTGTCATGTTTCTTTCCGTCTAGTCGATGTGCTCCGGCAGATTAACGGCTGCTCGGGCCTCTGTCTGGAAGATTTGTGCAGACCGAGGGGAAATAGCATCACGCATCGGGCGTGATTACCGGCAGCACCGTCTCCACCGCCAACCGCGCCAGCTCCGCATCTTCCTCAGCCTTCACACCGGAAACTCCGATGGCGCCGATGCATTGGCCGTCATGGCGGATCGTCACGCCGCCCTCGAGCATGCCCTGCAAGTGCGGCGCGCTCAGGAAGGCCAGGCGGCCGCCGTTGATCATGTCCTCGAAGGCTTTGCTGTCACGCCGTCCCATGGCGGCGGTGCGGGCTTTTTCGGTGGCGATGTAGGTCGACAAGGGCGACGCGCCGTCCAGACGCAGCAGCCCGAGGGGATGCCCGCCATCGTCCACCACACACACCGACACCGCCCATTGGCGCTGGTGAGCAAGCTCCTTGGCCGCCACCAGTAGTTGTGCAACGTCCTGTTCCGTGAGTATCGCTTTGGTTTTCATGAATCACCCCGAGTTATGGAACATGAGGCCTGCCGGCCAGCGCCTACAGGCCGTAGACAATGCGCTGATTATTCACCGTAGATATCGAAATCGAAATATTTTTGGCGAATCCGATCGTACGTGCCATTGGCGCGAATGGTTGCCAGGGCCCGGTTGAAGCGGCTCGCCAGCGGATCGTTTTTGCGCACCGCGATACCGATGCCCGTGCCGAAGTATTGTTCTTCGACGAAATTGGGTCCGACAAATTCAAAATCCTTGCCTTCCGGCCGCTTGAGCAAGCTTTCGTCGATGACGACCGAACTGGCCATCGTCGCGTCCAGACGGCCGCCCAGCAGGTCGAGGAAGATCTCGTTCTGCGAACCGTAGCGGATGACTTCGGCGCCGGCCGGGGCAAGCTTGTCGGTGACGTAGCGATCGAAGTTGGTCGCCCGTTGCACGCCGATTCGTTTGCCCTTGAGCTGCGCGGGAATCGCGTTGATGCCGCTGCCCTTGCGAAACACCAGGCGAGCCGGGATTCGGTAGTAACGGTCGGTAAAGTCGACCGATTTCATCCGCTCCGGCGTGATCGACATGGAGGAAATCACCGCGTCGACTTTCTTCACTTTGAGCGCCGGGATCAAGCCATCGAACTCCTGCTCTTTCCATTCACAACGGACCTTCATCTCGGCGCACAAGGCCTGGCCGATATCGTAGTCGAAACCCACGATGGCGTTGTCCGGGGTTTTAGAGGCGAACGGTGGATAGGCCGCTTCGATGCCGATGCGCAACGAAGTCTGCGCGGCCTGCAGGTTGGCGCCGAACGCCAGCAACGAGACGATGCCCAGGTTAAGTGCAATGCGTTTGATGTTCATTCATTAGCTCCGGATGCGATGTTATTGATTTCGGACGCTCCGGGGGAAGCCGTCCGTTATGGCAGCAGCAACGTGAACAAGCGCGGGCGACGGCTCTGGTGGTCGTCTTGCCCGGGGACGGCAGCACAGCGGTCCGGCGGTGCTACACCGCCGCGGTGACGATCAGTTCCAGCAGGATCTGCGGGTCATCGAACACCACCTGTGCGGTGGCCCGCGCCGGGGTATGCGCGGCCTCGACCCAATCACTCCACAGCGCATTCATCGCGGCGAAATCGCGCCCCATGTCTTTCATCCAGATTTGCACGCTGAGCAGCCGACGTTTATCGCTACCCGACGCGGCGAGCAGTTCATCGACCCGTTGCAGCACCTGGCGGGTCTGGCCCTCGATGTCCTGGCTACAATCGGCGGCGACGATGCCGCTGAGCCAGGCCACGCCGTTGTGCACGACGCTACGGCTCAGGCGCGGGTTGCTTTCGATACGTTGGATGGTCATGACAGTTGCTCCAATGAGTGGCTTTCGCCGGCCAGTTGGGCCAGCGTGATGGGTTTGAGGGGCGCACGGATGCGGTAGTCGCCGACCTCGGCGGGTGAAACCCGGCGATGGGCGGCGATGATCTGCGTGACAGTCAAGCCACACTGGCGGCCCTGGCACGGGCCCATGCCGCAGCGGCCGAAGGCCTTGGTCTGGTTGGGCCCCAGGCAGCCGAGGTCGACATGACGGCGGATATCACCGGCGCTGACTTCTTCGCAGCGGCACACCGTGACGTCATCGGCGGGAACGCAGCTCTGCGTCGATGGGCGATAAAGGGCATCGATCAATGGCCGCGCCGCACGGGCGCGGCGTAATGCCTTCTGGACGCGACGCGCGGGCTCCTGACATCCGGCCACGGCCAGCGCCGCCAACCGCCCTTCGAGTCGCGCCACCTGGGCGCCGCCGATGCCACCGCCGTCACCGGCAATGAAGATGCCAGGAGCACTGGTTTCGCCAAAGCCATTGCGGCGCGGGACCCAGCACAGCTGCGACTCGCTCCAGTCATGTTCCAGGCGCAGCGACCGGCTGACCTGCGTATGAGGGACCACGCCCTGGTGCAACAAAATCAGCTCGGCACCTACCTGGTGATGCCGCCCGCCACTGTCGAAACTCAACGCCCTGGCACGATCCTCGCCCTCGATGCGCAAATGAGCGGCACCGCGAAAATGGCGGATACCGGCACGCTTCAATTCAGCCAGTAACCCCGCCCCCTTGAGCAAGTCACGCCAACCACGGAGCGCCCCGGGTATCTCACGCCAGGCCTTGATGAGATCGCGCCGATGGCTGGTATCGACCAGCGCGTCGATGACGATCCCGGCCCGCAGGTACTGCACTGCCAGCAGGTACAACAGCGGACCACAACCTGCCAGGACCACGGGCCCGGCCGGAACCATCGCCGCGCTCTTGAGCAAGATCTGCCCCGCGCCGGCGGTCATCACCCCGGGCAAGGTCCAGCCGGGAATTGGCATCGGCCGTTCGAGGGCGCCGGTGGCAATCAGCAGATGGCGCCCCTGCAAGACTCGCGCACGGCCGTCGATCAGGTAATGAACCGCGCGCTGCGGTGTGACTTGCCAGATTGCCGCGTTGGGCAAATAGCGGGCTCCACACTGCATGAATTCCGCCGCCAATCCAGCGCCCACGCGGTAATCCTCACCCAGGACCGCGCGGCTGCGGGCATCGGCGTGAAGGACCTGGCGATAGATCTGCCCGCCGGGGCTGGCCTGTTCGTCCAGTACCACCACTGACAATCCACGGGACCGGGCTTCGAGCGCCGCGCTCATGCCGGCAGGTCCGGCGCCGATGATGACCATGTCGATCGCGACGTTACTCATCGCTTTGCTCCCGGCCCGTTACCAGGCTGGCGGCGCCACATTGACGGCGCACGCGCATGCCGGCGCGCACGGCAACCAGGCAGGATTGGACGTTGGCCTGGTCATCCACCTGCACCAGGCATTCGAAGCACACGCCCATCATGCAATACGGCGCCCCGGGCCTGCCGTTGATGGCGCTTTCGCGGGTATGGCGGACGCCGCTGGCGAGCAAGGCGGCCGCCAGCGAGACATTCCCCGGCACGCTCAACGGTTGGCCTTCGAATTCGATCAACACATTGTGCTGCGCAGCAGCCAAAGGTCTGAAAAGGCTGTCAGCCAGCATGGCGTACCTCCACGGATGAGCTAAAGCGGTGCAAGCCGAATGGCTTCACGGCCGGGTCATCGAATTCACCGGCAATCCACGGGGCCAGGCGCAGGGCATGAGCGGCGGCCAACGTCACACCACTGTGGCAACTGACGACCGACAGCCCGGGGCAGCCCTGGTACATTTCGTAGATGGGGAACCCGTCCGCGCTCATCACCCGCAACGCGCCCCAGGCACGCACCAGCCGCACGTCACCCAACAGCGGGAAACACTGCACCGCGCGCCTCGCGATAGCAGCCATGACTTGGCTACCGGTGCCATCGTCGAAACCTGCCGATTCATGGGAATCGCCCAATTGCACGGTGCCCTCGTCGGTCTGACGCACGTAAGTGGTGGGGTAATCGAGAAAGGGCTTGAGGCGCTCGGTCACCAGGATCTGCCCTCGGTTCGGTTGCACGGGCACATCCAGACCAACCATTTCACCCAAGCTCCGATTGCCCAGGCCAGCGGCCAGGACAACCTGCCGGGCCGACCAGTGCTGGTCGCCGGCACGTAGCCGAAAACCACTGGCATCGGGTTCGATTGCATCGACGTGATGACCATTAATCAACGTTACGCCCCGGGCCTGGCATGCGGCGTAGAGCGAACGCAACAGTTTCAACGGATTCACATGACCGTCCATGGGCGAGAAGCAACCGCCCACCACGTCTGGCCCGATGCCGGGCAGACGGCTGCGCAGTTGTGCCGGTGCCAGCAGTTCGTAGGGGTAATCGCCGTCAAGGGCTTCGCGCAGCCAGCCAAGGCGCGCGGCCTCCTCGGCCATTTCCGCGTCGCTCAGGCACAGTTGGAAACCGCCCTGCTGGCGCAGGTGGATATCGATGCCGGTATCGGCCTGCAACGCAGCGGCGAAGCGTGGCCACAGCGCCACGGACTCACGGGTCCATTGCGCATAAGGACTCATCCCAAAACCCTTGCCCTGGACCCAGAGCAAACCGAAGTTGCCCCGGGCGGCGCGTATGGCGTCGTCGCCCTCGTCGAGCACACTCACCTGGCGTCCGAGCAGGGCCAGGCCATAAGCGATGGACATACCTACCAACCCACCGCCGACGATGATGACATCAGTTTTTTGCATGGCAGCTCTTTACCGTGGAGGTGCTTCTTGCAGGGGTCACAGGCCTTTATTCCGGCCACATGCTTTGATGGACAAGATGCTAGGGCGCTGCCGCGCTCGTGAAAAATGCTTTATTTTGTCCAGCTCATGTCTTTTTGTTATGGATAGGTAAGCCCATGAACCTTCGTCAGCTCGAAGCCTTTCGCGCAGTGATCCTGGGGCAGACGGTGACCCGCGCCGCCGAGATGCTGCACATTTCCCAGCCCGCCGCGACCCGGCTGATCGCCAGCCTGGAAGAAGACATCGGCTTCAGCCTGTTCGACCGGATCAAGGGGCGGCTGCAACCCACCGCCGAAGCCATGACGCTTTATCAGGAGGTGCAGCGGTCGCTGCTGGGCGTGGAACGCATCGCGCGGACCGCACAGGACATCCGCAACCTCAAGCGCGGATCGCTGCACATCGCCTGCGCGCCGGCCATGGGCTTGTCGTTCCTGCCACGGGCCATCGCCGCGTTCATGGCCGAGCATGACCAGGTGCAGGTTTCCCTGGTGGTGCAATCCTCGCGGGAAGTCGTGGACCTGGTGGTGGGCCAGCGTTGCGACCTGGGCTTGATCGTCCTGCCCAACACCTACCCGAGTCCCCGCGCTGAAAAACTGCTGGCGACACGGATGCTCTGTGCCCTTCCCGCCGGCCATCGTCTGACGGATCGCCGGATGATCGTGCCGCAAGACCTGCACGGCGAGCGGTTCATCTCCTATCCGCAGTCCATTGGTTCTCGCCAGCATATCGACGCGATTTTCGCCGCACACGGCGTGGAACGTGAATTGCGCCTGGAGACGCAGCTTTCCCAGCCCATGTGCACGTTCGTCGAGCAAGGCCTGGGCGTTGCGTTGGTGGACGCCATCAGCGCGGTCGAATACCGGGGCAACGGCATCGTCTTCCGCGCCTTCGAGCCGGCGATTGAAATGGACTTCAGCATGTTGCTGCCGATTCAGGGACCCTTGTCGAGATTGCAGGCGTGCTTTCTGGAACACATGCAGCGATTCATCGAGGCGCAGGTGCCGGCGGCGTATCGGTTTTAGCTGGCTCAATGGATCCATTGGGCAAATCAGTGAAGACTTGATGGATCACTTGACACCAAAACTGAACTGCCGCAAAACCCGTGGCGAGGGAGCTTGCTGCCGATGGCCTGCGAAGCAAGCCCCTTAATGGAATCAAGGTAAAGCTCACTCGCCGTTTTGCGGCTGCTGTGCAGCCGAGCGGGAGCAAGCTCCCTCGCCACGGGTTTTGTATAGGCTCGACTATCGGGACGTGTCTCTCCTGGGCCTCAATCCGTCGTGCTCGCCGCCAGCACCCCCAGCGTGCGACGCTCGGGGTTCCAGATACTCAGGCACCAAACGCCCCACCATTCCATGCCATCGTCGAAATAATCACTCCAGGGGTCCCGGGCCGGGTCGGGCTCGTCGCTGGCCAACCCGTTGAAGTTGAAATTATCGACCCAGTCCACCACCACCACGCGGGCATCCGGTGCAAGCCCCAACAGGTCAAGCCATTCCTTGAATAGCGCCTGGGGCGTGTCGTCAACGAAGCGAGTGCCATAGGGTGGCTCGCAGAACGCGTCGTACAAAGCGAAGAATTCCGGGTTTCGCCCGGTCTTTTCAACACTCACCAGTTGAAGGATCTCATCGCGCCCTAGCGCTCTGGGCCGGGCTTTGGCCAAGTCCCAGTTCATGTTTGGAGGCGGGACGTCGGCAACGGACGGATCCACGACCAACTGACGGTGCTGTTCGAGCCATTGAGCCTTGATGTGCTGGAACAGCCGGTCTACCGCCTGGCCATGCAGCGCTTGGTCGACGGTATCAACCGCCTCGGGCGCGAAGACCAGGAAGTCAAACGCGCAACCGGCTTTCTCCATCCGCTGGCGCAACGCATCACTGGCCGACTGTTCAACGATCCTCAACATGACGAGCTCCGCTAACCCTTCACGCACACCACTTGACGCAGTGTATGCAGCACTTCGACAAGTTCACGTTGTGCATGCATTACCTTTTCTATGTCTTTGTAAGCCATGGGGATTTCATCTATCACGGCGACGTCCTTGCGGCACTCGACATGGGCGGTGGCGCGCACTTGGTCGTCGACGGTGAAACGCTTTTTCGCTTCGGTGCGGCTCATGACCCGACCGGCCCCGTGGCTGCACGAACAGAACGATTGCTCGTTGCCCAGGCCCCGGACGATGAAACTTTTGGCGCCCATCGAGCCGGGAATGATGCCCAGTTCGCCTTTTTGCGCCGATACCGCGCCTTTGCGGGTCACCAGCACCTCGCGTCCGAAGTGTCGCTCCCTCTGCACATAGTTGTGATGGCAGTTCACCGCTTCCAGAGCCACATCGAACGGTTTGCTGATCACCTGTCGCGTGGCCTGTATCACGGCATCCATCATCAACGCCCGGTTCTGCCGGGCGAAATCCTGGGCCCAGCCCACCGCTTCGACGTAGTCATCGAAATGTCGGCTGCCTTCTTCAAAATAGGCCAGGTCTCGATCCGGCAGATTGGCGAGGTGTTGGCGCATGTCGGCCTGGGCCAGCTGGATGAACAGGTTGCCGATGGCGTTGCCCACGCCCCGGGAGCCACTGTGCAACATGAACCAGACCCGATTTGCCTCATCCAGGCACACCTCGATGAAATGATTACCGCTGCCCAGGGTCCCGAGGTGCTGGCGATTGTTGGTGCGGGCCAGCTTCGGGTATTTGTCGGTAATCGCCTTGAACCGCGCGGCCAGCGCGGACCACGCCTGGTCCGCGTGCCGTGGGACGTTGCTCCAGGCGCCTTTGTCGCGCCCGCCATGGCTGAGGCTGCGGCCATGGGGCACGGATTTTTCAATGGCGCTACGCAGGGCCTGGAGGTTGTCGGGCAGATCGGCGGCATCCAGTGAAGTACGGGCCGCAATCATGCCGCAACCGATGTCCACCCCCACCGCAGCGGGAATGATTGCCCCCACGGTCGGGATCACGCTGCCTATGGTCGAGCCCTTGCCGAGGTGGACATCGGGCATCACCGCCAAGTGCTTGAAGATAAACGGCATCTTCGCGGTGTTCATCAATTGCTGTCGGGCCTCGGGCTCCACCGGGACGCCCTGGGTCCAGAGCTTGATGGGCTTGCCGTTGGCGACTTCCAGCAGATCGTAGGTATTTTCTTGCATGACCGGAGCACTGTCTGTAGGCGAACCGGCTTGATTGCCGGTTCATGATTTTCGACACCGGCCATGAACGCAGATTCAGGTGCGGTCTGTCGAATGCGATTGCGTGACGGGATGTGGCGAGCCTGCCTCGAGGCTGTGGCGATACTCGCTGGGCGTCTGGTTCATCTCGACGCGAAAGTGCCGATTGAAGTTGGACAGGTTGTTGTAACCGACTTCAAAACAGATGTCGGTCACCGCCATTTCGCTCTGCGACAGCAACCGGCAGGCGCGCTGGACCCGGAGCTTGCGCGTCAGGTCGATGAACCCGTGCCCGGTGATGCGTTTGAAGAACCGAGAGAACCCGGGCTCGCTCATGCCCAGTTGCTGGGCGATCTCTGACACTCTCAGGTCGCCCGTGAGTTCGGCTTGCAGGTATTCGAACGCTTTTTGGATGCGCTCCGAGCTGCGCGCGTCAAGGACCGGCGCATAGCAAGGACTGGCCAGGCATGAGGCCTCGCCGTCGCCGGCATGGCCAAGGGTGTCGAGCAGTTCGAGAAACAGCGCCAGTCGCGCCAGCCCCCTGGCCGGGCCGATCGCTTCGAGCAGTTGCGCGGCACGGCGCGCAGTGCCGCCGCTAAAGGCCAGGCCACGTCTGGCCCGCTCGAACAATCGCTGCAGATCCCCCAGTTCAGGTAAGGTCCGGCGCAACGACAACAGCGTGGCACCGTCGAACTGCAACACCACGTCGCGCCCGACCAACTGCTCCCCGGGTGCGACATCGCCGATCCAGTCGTGAGGCAAATCCGGCCCGATCATCGCCACATGGCCTGGCCCGAAAGGGCCCATGTAGTCACCGACCAGCAATCTGCCGCTGCCCTGGCGGATCAGGTGGATTTCAAACTCCGGATGATGGTTCCAGCGTGCCAGCGGATAGGGATAGTCGTGCTCGTACCAGCGAAAACTGTGCTCGGGCTCGGTCAGGATGACTTCCAGCTCGGCAGGCCGGTGATCGTACAGCAGCGTTCGGTGGTCAGGCATGTCGCGCCTCTTTCTCGTTATTGCGGGCACCTTACGCCGAGTGCCTAGGGCCTCGCCAGCGTCGTCGCGACCGCGCACCGATACTTTTTTAACACGGACGCTGGGGTAGTCGATCGCGTTAAAAAAGTATCAGCTTTCAGCCCCACTGGCGTTTGTCGGCTTCCGCCCGCGCTGCTGTAATCGGTCTGCCCCTAACAATGACAGGACTTCCCCATGAAACGACTGGAAGGAAAAAGCGCCCTGGTGACCGGCGCCGCCCGCGGCATCGGACGCACGTTTGCCCAGGCCTATATCAACGAAGGCGCGACGGTGGCGATTGCCGATATCGACCTCGAGCGTGCCAAAGCCACCGCCACTGAACTGGGCGACAGCGCCTTTGCGGTCAAGATGGACGTGACTGACCAGGCGTCAATCGATGGCGCCATCGACGCAGTCGTGGCCCGTGCGGGCAAGCTGGATATCCTAATCAACAACGCGGCCCTGTTCGACCTCGCGCCCGTCGTCGAAATCACGCGCCAGAGCTACGAACGGCTGTTTTCCATCAATGTCGCCGGCACGTTGTTCACCTTGCAGGCCGCCGCTCGGCAGATGATCAGCCAGGGCCACGGCGGCAAGATCATCAACATGGCAAGCCAGGCCGGCCGGCGCGGCGAGGCCCTGGTGGCGGTCTATTGTGCCTCCAAGGCTGCCGTGATCAGCCTGACCCAGTCCGCCGGGCTGGACTTGATCAAACACCGGATCAACGTCAACGCCATCGCCCCTGGCGTGGTGGACGGCGAACATTGGGACGGCGTCGACGCGCTGTTCGCGCGCCATGAGAACCTGCCGTTGGGAGAAAAGAAGCGGCTGGTCGGGCAACAGGTCCCGTATGGCCGGATGGGCACGGCCCAGGACCTGGTCGGCATGGCGATTTTCCTGGCGTCGGCGGAAAGCGAATACGTAGTGGCACAGACCTACAACGTCGACGGAGGCAACTGGATGAGCTGACGCGCTGGAAGTTTTATGGCCTTGAGACGACGAAAATGGACCTAATCGCCTGAAAATTGATCCGACTACTTGAGGATCGTCCCAAACGGTACCAAACGGTGCCGTTGCAAGGGATTTCAAGAGAGCGTGAATACCGTTGCCCCAGCGGGGCAAAAATTGCGCATCATAGGCGCCGTCCGCTCAAGGGAGATTTACATGCGTGCCATTTTTTCCGTCATGCGTCTTGCCGCGCTGTCGCTGGGACTGGCGTTTGCCACCAGCGCCGCAGCCACCGAGGAGACGCAACTGGTCGAGTCCATCAACCTCTACCGCAGCCAGTCCCAAAGCTGCCCGGGCCAGGCGTCCCTGGAATTGCCACCGCTGGCGATGGATTCGCGGTTGATCCTGTCGGCCAATGGCATCGGCGATCTGCAACAGGCGTTGGCGCGGGCGGCCTACCCGATGGTCAACGTGCAAGCCATCAGCCTGTCCGGGCCGCGCGACGCCCAAGCGGCAATGAAGGCTGTACAGGAAAGCTTTTGCCAAGTTGTGCTGGACCCACAATTTGTCGATATCGGCGTCAGTCGCCTGGACCGTGAGTGGCGCATCGTGCTCGCCCGCCCGCTGTTATCGGCGCGCCTGGGTGATTGGCAGGCCGAAGGGCAGAAATTGCTCAAACTGATCAATAGCGCCCGCGCACAGCCGCGCCGCTGCGGCACCGATGCGTTCAGCGCCACGACGCCGCTGGCCTGGAACGCCACGCTGGCCCTGGCCGCTGTCAATCACACCCGGGCCATGGCCAACAACAATTTCTTCGATCACAAGGACCGTGACGGACGCATGCCGGGCGATCGCGCTGAATTGGCGGGTTACCTGGGCCAGGCCATCGGCGAAAACATCGCCGCCGGCCAGGACACCGCGCTGAAGGTAGTGGACGGCTGGCTGGCAAGTCCGGGGCACTGCGCCAACCTGATGAATCCGCAATATCGCGAACTGGGCGCCGGGTACGCGGTGGACCCGAAGAGCGATGCGGGGATCTATTGGACGGCGATGTTTGGCACTCAGTAATTGTATTGATCGAACTTGCGCCTTCGCGAGCAGGCTCGCTCCCACATGGATTGCGGTTTTCCCCTGTGGAAGCGAGCCTGCTCGCGAAGGCCGCGCATCGGCCCTCATTGCAGCCGCAATACCTGCCGCACATGCCCCATGAACTGGCTCAACGACGGTGACGGGGCTACTGGCTTGCGCTGCAGCAGGCCAATCGAACGTTTTGCCGGTTGATCGATGGCGGTGACGGCGCATTGCTCGCCGATGTTGAACACCGCCGTGCAACTGGCCGGCAACAGCGAAAATCCCAGCCCTTCCCGCACCAAGGCCGTGGCGGTGCTCATATGCGCCACTTCCCAGGCGGGCAACGGATCGACATTCAGGTAACGCAACGCAGCGTCAGCCAACGGCCGGATACTGGTGTCCGGCGTCAGGGCGATATAAGGCTGCTGCGTCCAATCGCGTTGATGATCCTTGTGGCTCAGCAGCACAAGGTTGTCATCCAAAAGGCGCTCGAAGCTCAAGCCAGACAGGTCGTCCGGCAGTGAACTGATGCCGGCATCCACCTCGCCACGCTGCACCCAGCCCATGATTTCCCCCGCTCGGCCATCCAGCAGATGCACGTTCACGCCCGGATGCTCACGCTGGAAAGAAGCGATGACCACCGGCAGGAACGACGCGGCAGCGGTCGGCAACGCTGCGAGCCTGAGCGTGCCCCGGCTCAAGCTGAGGGTGTCGCGGGCGTCGCGCACGGCATCGTCCATGTCCCGAAGCATGCGCCGGGCCTGGGGCAGGAAATGCTCGCCGGCCGGGGTCAGCTCGACGCTGCGGGTGTTTCGCGCGAGCAATTGCAGGCCCATGCTCTCTTCGAGTTTGCGGATGCTGTAGCTCAGCGCCGGCTGGGACAGGTGCAGCTGTTCGGCGGTGCGGGTAAAGCTGGACGTTTCAGCGATCAGGATAAACGCACGCAGCTGGCGGAAGGATACGTTCATGGCCCGCTCATAAAATTATTGGATCAATTGATTCTACCTTTAAAATTCACAGAACAATCCAGCCTCTCCACTATAGGGCCACCCTTCAGTGGAAAACGGACATGACAAAAACAATTCTCGTCGGGTGTGGCGCCGGTTTCGCCAATGACCGGCCAGACGCGGCCCTGCGACTGGCCCAGGACCTGGCACAACGCAGCGGCCAGCGGTACATCATGCTTGAGCTGCTGGCGGAGCGGACCCTGGCCGAAGCGCAACTGCGCAAGCGCCTCGATCCACAGGCCGGTTATTCCGCCCGGTTGTTCGATTTTCTCGAGCCCATGCTGGACCTTTGCATCGAAGCCGGGATCCCGATCATCACCAACGGCGGCGCCGCCAACCCGAGGGCGGCCGCCCAGCGACTGCGCGGTGCATTGGCCGGTCGTTTCCCTGGGCTGAAAATTGCCTGCGTGCTCGGCGACGACCTGCTTGAAGAAACACCGCCGCGCTATAAGCGATGGCTGTCGTCCGATACTCAACAGCCTGTCTCCGTGAACGTCTACACCGGCGCCGACGGTATCGTCCAGGCGTTGACCGGCGGTGCCGGCATCGTTCTTTGTGGCCGTGTAGCCGACCCTTCGCTGGCGGTAGGCGCGATTCGTCATGGGTTGGGTTGGAGCGCCGACGATTGGCAGAAAATCGCCGTCGCCACGGCGGCCGGCCATCTGTTGGAGTGCTGTACCCAGGTCACCGGCGGTTATTTTGCTCATCCCGGGATGAAAGACATTCCAGACCCGGTCAATCTCGGTTGTCCGATTGCCGAAATCCACGAGGACGGCCGCTTGATCCTGGGCAAGACCCGCCACAGCGGCGGCCGGGTCAGCGAGCAGACCGTGAAGGAGCAGCTTCTTTACGAAGTCCACGACCCTCGCCGCTACCTGACGCCGGATGTTGTACTGGATCTGGGCGAAGCACGCGTGCAGGACTTGGGCGACGACCGTGTGGAGATCAGCGGCCTGCTCGGCCATCCGCGTCCTGACACGCTCAAAGGATTGGCGGGCGTGCGTGGCCTCTGGTTCGGCGAGGCGGAAATATCCTATGCCGGCCCCGGCGCCGTGGCGCGTGCGGCATTGGCGCGAGAAATCCTGCTGGAGCGTTTCGACCGGTTGGCGCCAGGCGTACAGCCCTGGATCGATCTTTCCGGCGTCGCCAGCCTGTTCAACGACCAGGGCGGTCGCTATCTGCAAAAGCAACTCGCCCAGGCACCAGCCCTCGAAGATGTGCGCGTGCGCATCGGCCTGACCCACACCGACCGGTCGTTGCTCGAAGTGCTGTTGGCCGAGGTGGAATCGCTCTACACCAACGGGCCAGCCGGCGGCGGTGGCGTTCGGCGACACCTCGTCGAGGCCGTCACCACTCGCAGTTTCCTGCTGCCGCGCGGTGAAATCCATACAACCCTGGAGTGGTACTGATGAACCTCGTCACGCTCGCCGATTTTGCCCACGCCCGTGCCGGCGACAAAGGCAACATTCTCAGCATCGCGGTGTTTCCCCATGACGCGGCCCACTACGCCTGGTTGCTGCGGGAGCTGACCTGCGAACGGGTGGCCGAGCAATTCGCCACGCGGCGGCCTTCCATGGTGCATCGCTATGAACTGCCGAACCTCAATGCACTGAATTTTGTCCTTGAAGACGCCCTGGAGGGCGGCGTGAACCGCAGTTGCGGCCTGGACCGCCACGGCAAGAGCTTGAGCTATCTGCTGTTGGCCCTGCACCTGCCAGGCCCGCGAGACTGATCGATCCTTCGCCCGCCCGAACCATCCGACAAGAATAAAAAGAGAGGCTGCAACATGATTACAACCCTGGGTTTTTTGATGATGCTTGCCATCATCGGACTGATATTGCTGCGCAGGATCAGCCCGGTGGTGGCGTTCACCACCCTCCCCGTGATCGTTTGTCTGCTCGCGGGGTTCAATCTCGGGCAGATCGGCGAATTCATCAAGGCCGGCCTGATCACGGTTGCGCCGACTGCCGCGCTCTTCCTGTTTGCCATCCTGTTCTTTGGCATCATGCGTGACCGGGGATTGTTCGATCCTCTGGTCAACCTGCTGATCCGCAGCACGGGCGGCAAACCCCTGGCTGTGGCGTTGGTGACCGTATTGGTGACGTCGGTGGTGCACCTGGATGGCGTGGGCGCCGCCACGTTCCTGCTGACTATCCCGGCGCTGCTGCCCTTGTACAAACGCTTGAACATGAGCCCGGCGATGTTGCTGTGTCTGGTGGGCACCACGGCGGGCGTCATCAATATGGTGCCTTGGGGCGGCACGACCGCCCGCGCCGCCGCGGTGTCGGGCCTGGACGCCACCGAGCTGTGGCTGGGCTTGCTGCCGGTGCAGATGGTGGGCCTGGTGTGCATGCTTGGGGTGGCGACGATATTGGGTATGCGCGCGCAGCGTCGCCAACCGATGTCTCTGGGGGCGGCGGCCGCAACGTGTGATGTAGACGGTCTGCAAACCCAGGATCGCGAATTCAGCCTCTCCCCCCGGGAGCCGCGCTACTGGCTGAACGTGGCCCTGACCGGTGGCATCCTGGTGTGCCTGTTCACCGGTATTTTCCCTTTGTATGCGTGTTTCATGGTGGGACTGGGCATCGCCCTGCCGCTGAATTTCCCATCCCTGGACGCCCAGGCCGAACGCCTCAAGGCTCATGCATCCGATGCACTGCAGATGGTCCTGGTGATGATGGCTGCCGCCGTCCTGCTGGGCGTGCTCTCCGGCGCGAAGATGTCCGACGGCATGGCCTTGGCGCTGATCGATATCCTGCCCGCGGGTTCTGCCCAATACCTGCACGTGATCGTCGGCTTCTTCGGCGTGCCCCTGGGCATGATTTTTTCGCCGGACGCCTATTATTTCGCCCTGCTACCGGTGATCAGGGACGTGGCCGCCGCGGCCGGCGTTCCCCTCGAAGCGGTCGCCCGGGCCATGTTGATCGGCGAGAACACCGGGTTCTCCATCAGCCCGGTGGTGCCCAGCGTCTACCTGGCGCTTGCGTTGTCCGGCGTCGAACTGCGCAAGCACATGGCCTATACGTTTTTCTGGGCCTGGAGCGTCAGCCTGGTGATGCTCGCTTTCGCCGTGGCAACCGGCGCGGTACAGGTCTGAGTTTCAAGGGTGGGTCTGGAAGATCAACGACCGATGCACCCCGGAGCCCGCCCTCACCCCATCACCAACGGCCAGCGCGACCGAGCCGAACGGCATCGCCGCGTCGCCACAAGCAAACACCCCGGGAATGCTGGTTTCCCGGGTCATCGGGTCGGCCTGGATGAACGCCCCGAGCGGGCCTTCTTCAAAGTTGCAACCCAGGGATCTGGCAAGGGAACTGGCAACGCGGGTATGCGGCAAGACAAACAGGCCTTCAATGGCGATCACTCGCCCGTCCGCCAACACCACATTGGCCCGATCGCCTTCAATACGTTCGACACGTTCCGGCACCAAGGTCACACCGCGTTGCGCCAGGCTGTCCTGTTGCTCACGGTCAGGCTCGAACACACCATTGGTGAAAAACGTCGTCGGGCCCCAGTCGGGCAGCATCAAGGCATGGTGCAGCGACATCGGCGACGTCGCCAGCACACCAATCGGCCTCTGCTCCAATTCATAGCCATGACAGTACGGGCAATGGAAAACGTTTTTTCCCCAACGCTCCCTCAATCCTGGCACATCGGGCAACTCATCGATCACGCCGGTGGCGAGCAACAGGCGTTTGGCACTGTAGCGTTGTCCACGGGCCGTCTCGACGACGAAGCCGTCCGCGTCGCGGGTGGCGTGGATCGCGCTATCCGACAGCCATTCCACGGTCGGGTAAGCCATGAGTTGGGCACGGGCGTCACTGGCAATGTCATCCGGGGCGCGGCCGTCCTGTCCTAGGAAACCATGGGAAGTCGCTGCAAACCGGTTGCGACGCTGGTCGGCGTCGATTACCAGCACCTTTTGACGGGCGCGGGCCAATTGGAGGCCAGCGGACAGGCCGGCGTAGCTGCCGCCAGCGATGATGATGTCGTGTTCCATGGGGCGATCTCCATTTTTCGAAGGAGTGGGATTTTCTCGAAACATCGTATGTTTCTTGAAAAGCGCCTGTCAATGGTCTCGTAACTTTTGCCATTACAGGCGATACTCCGCGCAGATTTACCTTCGGACCCGCCCATGAGAAACGACACCCGCCTATCACGCATGCTGCACGTCTTGATTCATATGGATCGCCACCAGCAATCGGCGACCTCCGACACCCTCGCCCAGATGCTGGGTACCAACCCGGTCGTGGTGCGCCGAACCATGGCGTTGCTCAAGGAACGGGGTTACGTCACTTCGGAGAAAGGCCATCGCGGTGGATGGAGCCTGGCTAAACCGTTGGCGGAGATGACGCTGCTGGACATTCATCAGGCGTTGGGCAGCACGTCGATTTTCGCCATCGGCCTGTCCACTGATCATCCGCAATGCCTGGTTGAACAAGCGGTGAATGCGGCGCTGACGGATGCGTTCGATGAGGCCCAGGCGTTGTTGCTTGAGCGTCTGGGCAGTATCACGTTGGCCCAGTTGGCGGAGGATTTTGATACGCGGTTTCGGGACGAGCCCAAGGTCGAGCGTCACCTCTGATTCCTGGCGCACGCACATAAAAAAGCGCCGCTCAATGAGCGGCGTTTTTTTACCTGACCAGACAGCGTCCGGTTTACAGCGCCATGTCAGCCGCTGGATTGGATTCCCGGGCAGCAGCCGGCTGGGCCGGAGCTACAACGGTGCCAGCCTTGCCGATAGCCGGTGGCGGGTCCAGTTGCAGCACTTCGCTGGTGTAGGCCCATTCCTGCGCAACACGCTCAGGGCTTTCGTTCAGCTTGGTGCCGTAGCTCGGTACGATCTGGCGCAGTTTTTCCTGCCAGGCCGGGGTGGCGACTTTGTCCTTGAAGACTTTTTCAAGCACGGTCAGCATGATCGGCGCAGCGGTCGAGGCACCTGGCGAGGCGCCCAGCAGGCCGGCGATGCTGCTGTCCTGGGAAGCGACGACTTCAGTGCCGAGTTTCAGCACGCCGCCCTTCTCTTCGTCACGCTTGATGATCTGCACGCGCTGGCCGGCTTGCCACAGGCGCCAGTCTTCCTGCTTGGCGTCCGGGAAATACTCTTTCAGAGCATTGAAGCGGTCTTCGTCCGACAGCATCAGCTGACCGGCGAGGTATTCCACCAGCGGGTACTGTTCGATACCGACCTTGGTCATCGGCCACACGTTGTGGGTCGTGGTGCTGGTCAGCAGGTCAAAGTACGAACCGTTCTTCAGGAACTTGGTGGAGAACGTCGCGAACGGGCCAAACAGGATCACGCGCTTGCCATCAAGCACGCGGGTGTCCAGGTGCGGCACCGACATCGGCGGCGCGCCAACCGAAGCCTTGCCGTAGGCTTTGGCCAGGTGCAGCTGAGCGATGGTCGGGTTTTCGGTCACAAGGAACGAACCACCCACCGGGAAACCGGCGTATTCACGGGCTTCTGGAATGTCAGCCTTCTGCAGCAGGTGCAGCGCGCCGCCACCGGCACCGATGAACACGAACTTGGCGTCGGTCTCGGTTTCGGTCCCGTCTTTGAGGTTCTTGTACGAAACGCGCCAGGTGCCGTCTTCGTTGCGGGTGATGTCTTCCACTTCGCTGGAAAGCTTGAGGGAGAAGTTCGGCTTGGATTGCAGGTGAGCTGCGAACTGACGGGTGATTTCGCCGAAGTTCACGTCGGTACCCAGCGGACTCCAGGTGGCCGCGACTTTCTGGCTCGGGTCACGCCCTTGCATCATCAGCGGAACCCATTTACTGATCTGCGCCGGATCCTCGGAGTACTGCATGCCGGCGAACAGCGGGCTGGCCTGGAGCGCGTCGTAGCGCTTCTTCAGGAACGCGATGTTGTCATCACCCCAGACGAAGCTCATGTGCGGCGTGGAGTTGATGAACGAGCGCGGGTTCTTCAGCACACCGTTCTTGACCTGCCAGGACCAGAACTGACGGGAGATCTGGAACGCTTCGTTGATCTCGATGGCCTTGACGATCTCGACCTTACCGTTCTTGTCTTCCGGCGTGTAGTTCAGCTCGGCCAGCGCGGAGTGACCGGTACCGGCGTTGTTCCAGCCGTTGGAGCTTTCTTCGGCAACACCGTCCAGGCGCTCGATCATTTCCATGGTCCAGCCCGGCTCCAGCTCATTGAGCCAGACGCCGAGGGTCGAACTCATGATGCCGCCACCAATGAGCAAGACATCCACTTTTTTCGGCTCGGCGGCGTGCGTGGTCGCAAGACCCATCGCCATCGCCAGGCCCAATAGCGCCGTGTGTGTTTTCTTCAACATGTGTGTATCCCTAGGATGGAACGCCATTCCGTCCTCCGATTTCGTTCAAGCATCAACCACACCCCATTGCGGCAAGGCCGGCGGGCGGGTATCGAGTGGACTGGAGGATGGACCTACAGGGGCCGAGCATATCGGCCTCACATTTATGTCTCTCCGGCGCTGACTTCTTGTAGGTCTTGGCTTCAGCTGGGTGAGGGACACTGCAAAACGGTCTGGATCGGGCCCGGCGTGGCCGTGCCCGATTGTCGCAGCGGGGGGAGTTTACATAATGAACCAAACAGACCGAAGCGTATTTTTACATTCCAGGCAAAAACGCCGACCAAATGGCGGCGTTTTAATGGCTCGGTTGCGTCCCGCTAATATCGCGGTTTCGCCAAATCAGAGGTACTTGAGGAGCGAGATATCGCGACGGCGTTGTTTCAAGGCGGCGAACCAACGTGTTGGAAAAAACAGCACGACGGCCAGCATAACGCTCCACAACCAGACCATTGGCAAGTGATCGAAGCCGAAATACGCGCCCTGGTTGGCTCCCCACAAGGCGACCGCAACCAGGTACATGGCCTTCAGCACGTAGAGGTGCAGCAAGTAGAAAAACATCGGCGCGCCGCCGTAGATCGCCAGTTTCGCGATGCTCCCCCGCTCCTGGGCTTTTTCGAACAGGGCCAGCAGGATCAAGCCCAGCCCCAGCGTCGGCATGAGAAACATCAACGACGGCGGATATTTCGTCGCACTCATGAAACTCATGAATGTGCGCAACCCATCACCGGTCTGGACCCAGGGTTTATCACCGTAGACATTGACATAGCGGATCAACGCGAAGGCGATCAATAAGCCAAGGCCGACCATGAACAACCGCCGCAGGCGCACGGCGGGCTCCACGTCCTTGGCGAACCATGGCCCGATACCCCAACCCAGCAGGATCACGCCGATCCATGGCAGCACCGGATAGGTGGTGCGGGCCCGGGTGAACTCGGTGATGTCGATGAACGCCCGCTGGTGAAGAATCGACCACGGCACGAAAAACGGTGAATCCGGCCCGAGCACGATACCGTCCAGCAGGTTGTGCCCAGCGACGATGGCGACCCCAAGCACAATCAGCCAGCTGCGCTTGAAATGCAGCAGCGCCGCCAGGACGATCATGCAGATCCCGATGCACCAGATCACCTGCAACCACAGCGTCTTCGGCGGAAACTCGGCGTTCCACGCGAAACACACGAACGTCAGTTCCAGAAACACCAGAAACAGACCGCGCTTGAGCAGGAACACCGAGGTCTGGCCGGCGGTGTGTTTCTGGCTGTAGAGCCATGCCGACAAACCGGTAAGGAAGATGAACACCGGCGCGCACAGCGTGCTGAGCAAACGGGTGAAAAACAGGTCCGGGGTCACGCTCAGGGCATCGATCGGATCAGTGACCTGACGATGCAGAAGAAACGTTTCGCGCACATGGTCCACCAGCATCAACAACATGACGAATCCCCTCAGGGCGTCGATGGCGAGCAAGCGTGTGGCGGCTGTTGCGGTGGTGGATGCAAGGGTCGGCGCGATGACAGCGGCTGGGCTTGTCGCGCTTGGGGATAGACTCATAGCGGTACTCGGGCGGTCGTGGTCCGGACAAGGCAGATGAGAACACCTGCCAAATGAAAGCGGATAACATAACACGAATACCTGCAAATGCCTCGTTCTTGTGGGAGCGAGCCTGCTCGCCAAAGCGGCTTGTCAGCCCCATCATTTCCGTTGACCCAGCGGCCACGGGGATCTGTGTACGGCGGCCTATGCGAGCAACTGGCTCAACACCGCCCGCAACTTTCCAGGCTTGACCGGTTTGTTCAGCAGCGGCGCGTTCAGTTTGCGCAAGGCGCGGCGGCATTGGTCGCTGCGGTCGGCAGTGATGATCACGGCGGGAATCGCCCGCTGGAAATGCTCACGCAGATGCCTGACCACCTCGCAGCCGACCACACCATGATCAAGGTGGAAATCCGCCAGGATCAGTTCCGGGGCACGGCCCCGCAGAACGTCGAGGGCAGCGGCTTGATCGGTGGCGGTCAGCACTTCACAACCCCACTGTTCCAGCAGCGCCGCCATGCTTTGCAGAATGCTCACTTCGTTATCGATGACCAACAGCCTTCGACCCGGCAGCGGATTGCCCGCCACTGGCTGGACCGGGACCTGGGACATGGGCAGCGGCCGCTCGGCCGACAGCGGCACGTCGATGCTG
The DNA here is from genome assembly GCF_052660185.1 of Pseudomonas sp. E102. NCBI lineage: Bacteria > Pseudomonadati > Pseudomonadota > Gammaproteobacteria > Pseudomonadales > Pseudomonadaceae > Pseudomonas > Pseudomonas sp. E102. Next base: position 2,493,696 of record NZ_CP084025.1, on the reverse strand, counting down.
AACACCGAGCCGCGTCCCGGCCGCGAACGCACCTGCACCCGATAACCGAGGATATGGGCAATGCGTTCGACGATCGCCAGTCCCAGGCCCACGCCCTTGCGATCCGCCGCACGACCGACGTCCAGTTGGTTGAACTCCAGGAAGATCGACTCCAGGCAATCGGCGGCAATGCCTCGCCCCGTGTCCCAGACTTCCAGACGCAACCGCCCTCCCCGACGCCGAGCCGCCAGCAGGATGCCGCCCCGGTCGGTGTATCGGCAGGCGTTGCTGAGCAGGTTGCGCAGGATGCGAGTGATCAATCGCAGATCCGTCAGTACCGCGTCATCGGCAAACCGCACGCGCAATTCCAGGCCCGCGGCACCGGCCACCGATTGGAACTCGGACACCAGCGGCGCGAGTAGCTCATCCACTCGATAAGGCGCCAGGTCCGGCCTGACAGCAGCTTGATCCAGGCGGGAGATGTCCAGCAGGTCAGTGAGCAAATCCTCGGCGCCTTCGAGCGCCTGGTGGGTCCGCTCCACCAGTACGTGTTCCGGGGCGGGCAGTTGCCGCTCGCGCAACGTCGCAATCAGCAAGCGCGCGGCGTTGAGTGGTTGCAGCAGGTCATGGCTGGCGGCGGCCAGGTATTTGTCCTTGCTGCGGTTGGCCGCCTGGGCGGCGTCCCGGGCATCTCGCAGCTGTTGCTCGACCAGCTCGCGCTGGGCAATTTGCTTCTGCAGGTTGTGATTGGCCTCCAGCAACGCATCGGTGCGTTCGGCCACCCGTTGTTCCAGTTGATCATTGAGCTGTTGAAGGTGCCGTCGGGCCTGCTCCAGCTCATCGAGGCGCGCCGCCAGTTCAGGGTAGTGGCTTTTGCGTGTCGAGTGGTTGCCCAGCCCCAGCAAGCCTGCCAGGGCTTTTTGCTGCTCCTCAGAGGGCTTCGCCATAGACGACCTCGACATCCCGCTGGCTCGACTCTCGAGGGTTGGTGAGGATGCACGGATCGTCCATCGCATGTTGCGACAAGAATGGAATGTCCGACGTGCTGACGCCATGCAGTCCGAGGGTTTCATGGAAGCCGATGGTGTGCTTGAGGGCGATCAGGTGCTCCACCAACCGGGTGCGGATCTGCCGATGGTTGAGGCCCCGGCAATCGATGCCCAGGGTCTCGGCAATCACTTTGAAACGCTCCGGTGCCGAGGTGTAGTTGAACGCCACCACATGTTCCACCAACACTGCGTTGCACAACCCATGGGGCAGATCGAGGAAGCCACCCAGGCTGTGGGACATCGCATGCACGGCGCCGAGGATCGCATTGGAAAATGCCAACCCGGCCTGCATGCTGCCGAGCATGATCTTCTCCCGCAGGGCGACGTCCGCCGGGTTGGCGATCATCTGCACCAGGTTGTTGTTGATCAGCCGCATTGCCTCCAGGGCATGGGGATCGGTCAGCGGCCCGTGGCCCGTGGAGACGAACGCCTCGATGGCGTGCACCAGGGCGTCGATACCGGTACAGGCGGACAGGAACGGGTCCATGCTCAGGGTGGTTTCCGGGTCGATCAGCGACACGTCCGGCACCGCCGCCTTGCTGACGATGGAAAATTTCATGCGTTCCTGCTGGTTGGAAATGATGACGAACTGCGAGACGTCGGCCGAGGTGCCGGCGGTGGTGGGAATGAGGATCAGCGGCGGGCTGGGCACGTGCAGCGTATCCACGCCTTCGAATTCAAGGATGCTGCGGCCATGGGCAACCACGATCCCGATCGCCTTGCCACAGTCCATGGGGCTGCCGCCACCGACCGCGACGATGACGTCGCAATGGTTCTCGCGGTACGTCTCGGCACCGAGCATCACTTCCTCGACCCGTGGGTTGGGCGAGACGTCGCTGTAGAGGCAGTAATCGATGCCCTGGGCTTGCAGGCTGGCTTCGACATCGCCGACCCAACCGGCGGCGATGACCCCGGGATCAGTCACCACCAACACCTTGCGCGCGCCGAAGGTCTTGGCGTAGTTGCCGACGTTGTGCCGACATCCTGCGCCGAACATGATTTCAGGGGAAACGAACTTGCGCAGCGGGCTGAGGCTCATTTTTTCAGGGGGGCTCATCGGTAAGCCTGTTGTTATTGTCATGGGATACGTTGAGCCTAAAGCATCCCGCCATGAATGCAATCCGACCAATGGGGAGCCCGGCCCGAACGCATCAGGCCGGGCCGGCGCCTCATCGGTTAGCGAAGTACATCGTCACTTCAAAGCCGATACGCAGGTCGGTGTACGCGGGTTTAGTCCACATGGGTCTTTACTCTTCTTGTACCGGGCGATTCCGGCAAGGTCATTAATGCACGCCGCGCCCAAGGCTCGAATGCTACTTTCGAAGCGGTGGGTGGGGTGCGTTGGTACTACTGGAGCAGCGAGCACTTGTGGCGAGGGAGCTTGCTCCCGCTGGGCTGCGCAGCAGCCCCAAATAAGCAGCCACACAATCAATATGTGCATCAAGGAAAGGGCCGCTTCGCGGCCCAGCGGGAGCAAGCTCCCTCGCCACAGGGTCACTGCAACTGCTTGTTATCTCCCAGGGTCAGAAGAACCCCAGCGGATTGATGTCATAGCTCACCAGCAAATTCTTGGTCTGCTGGTAATGGTCGAGCATCATCTTGTGGGTTTCACGCCCGACGCCGGATTTCTTGTAGCCACCGAACGCCGCATGAGCCGGGTACAGGTGGTAGCAGTTGGTCCAGACGCGACCGGCCTTGATCGCCCGGCCCATGCGGTAGGCGCGGTTGATGTCGCGGGTCCAGAGGCCGGCACCGAGGCCAAACTCGGTGTCGTTGGCGATCGCCAGGGCTTCGGCTTCGTCCTTGAAAGTGGTCACGCCCACCACCGGCCCGAAGATCTCTTCCTGGAACACGCGCATCTTGTTGTGGCCCTTGAGCAGGGTCGGCTGGATGTAATAGCCGCTCGACAAGTCTCCTTCAAGGCATTCGGCCGCGCCGCCGGTAAGCAGTTCGGCGCCCTCTTGCCGGGCGATGTCCAGGTACGAAAGAATTTTGTCGTATTGCTGCTGGGACGCTTGGGCACCGACCATGGTCTCGGTGTCCAGCGGGTTGCCGCGCTTGATCCTGGCGATTTTCTTCATGACCTCGGCCATGAACGGCGCATAGATCGATTCCTGCACCAAGGCACGGGATGGGCAGGTGCAGACTTCGCCCTGGTTGAAGAACGCCAGCACCAGGCCTTCCGCCGCTTTCTCAATGAACGCCGGCTCGGCTTGCATGATGTCTTCGAAGAAGATATTCGGCGACTTGCCGCCCAGTTCCACGGTGGACGGGATGATGTTCTCGGCCGCGCACTTCATGATGTGCGAACCCACCGGTGTGGAGCCGGTGAAGGCAATCTTGGCGATGCGCTTGCTGGTGGCCAGGGCCTCACCGGCCTCGCGGCCAAAACCATGGACGATGTTCAACACGCCGGCCGGCAGCAGATCGGCGATCAGCTCGACGAACACCGTGATCGACAGCGGCGTCTGCTCCGCCGGCTTGAGCACGATGCAGTTACCGGCGGCCAGGGCCGGGGCGAGTTTCCAGGCGGCCATCAGCAGCGGGAAATTCCACGGGATAATCTGCCCGACCACGCCCAGCGGCTCGTGGAAATGGTAGGCGGTGGTCAACTCGTTGATCTCGGCGGCCCCGCCCTCTTGCGCGCGAATGCAGCCGGCAAAGTAGCGAAAATGGTCGGCTGACAACGGTACGTCGGCGTTGAGGGTTTCGCGCACGGCCTTGCCGTTGTCCCAGGTCTCGCTGACCGCCAGGATTTCCAGGTGCTGTTCGATGCGGTCAGCGATTTTCAGCAGGATCAGGGAGCGGTCCTGGACCGACGTCTTGCCCCAGGCATCGGCGGCGGCATGGGCCGCGTCCAGGGCCTTGTCAATGTCGGCGGCGCTGGAGCGCGGAAACTCGCCGATGACTTCGCCACTGACCGGCGAAGTGTTGGTGAAATACTCGCCGTGGACCGGCGCGACGAACTCGCCGCCGATGAAATTGCCATAGCGCGGCTTGAAGGAAACGACGGCGCCTGGGGTTCCGGGTTGTGCGTAGATCATGATGGGCCTCTGCCTGGTCGATGCCTGTCGCGGGACAGGCGATAGGCCGATGGTAGAGAGCCCCGCGCGGTGGACGAATGCGTCATTGGCAGGGGGCTCTCTCGTTATTTGGTCGTAGGTTTGTAAGCGATAAGCGCAAGTTCAAGGCCGGCGCAGGCCCTTGTGGCGAGGGAGCTTGCTCCCGCTGGAGTGCGCAGCACTCCCCGCTTTTGGCGGCTGCTGCGCAGCCGAGCGGGAGCAAGCTCCCTCGCCACGGTTCTCGGCAAGGTTTTAACGCTTGGCGACAAGTTCCTTCGGCAACTTGAAGGTCCAGAGCATGCCGCCCTGGTTGAAGTCCTTCACGCGCTTGGCCACTTCACCGCCCCAAAGCGGCACCGCACCGCCCCAACCAGAGACCACGGAGACGTACTGTTCGCCGTCCATTTCCCAGGTGATCGGCGAGCCCAGCACGCCGGAGCCGGTCTGGAATTCCCAGACCTTTTCCCCAGTCTTGGCGTTGAACGCCTGCAAGAAACCTTCAGGCGTACCGGTGAATACCAGATTGCCCTTGGTGGTCAGCACCCCGCCCCACAGCGGCGCGAAGTTCTTGTGGCGCCACACTTCCTTGCCGGTTTTCGGGTCTATGGCCCGCAGCACGCCGATGTAATCCTCGTTCAGCGGCTTGATGGTGAACCCAGCGCCGAGAAACGCCGCGCCTTTCTTGTAAGCGATGCCTTCGTTCCAGATGTCCATGCCCCACTCGTTGGATGGCACGTAGAACAGACCGGTGTCCTGGTTGTAGGCCATCGGCATCCAGTTCTTCGCGCCGAGGAATGCCGGAGCGACAAAGACTGAGCTGCCCTTGGCCTCGCTGCCCGGCGCACCCGGACGGCTGGCCTCGTTGTAAATCGGACGGCCATCCTTGTCCAGGCCCGTGGCCCAGGTGATCTTGTCGACGAATGGGAAGCCGCGGATGAACTTGCCGTTGGTGCGGTCGAGCACGTAGAAGAAGCCGTTACGGTCGGCGGTCGCCGCCGCCTTGATGTCTTTGCCGCCGTCCTTGTAGTTGAACGAGATCAGCTCGTTGACGCCGTCATAGTCCCAACCGTCATGGGGCGTGCTCTGGAAGTGCCATTTGATGGTGCCATCGTCCGGGTTCAGGGCCAGGCGCGACGACGAATAAAGGTTATCGCCAGGGCGCAGGTGGGAGTTCCACGGTGCCGGGTTGCCGGTGCCGAACAGCAGCAGGTTGGTCTCCGGGTCGTAGTAGCCGCCCAGCCAAGGCGCGGCGCCGCCGGTTTTCCAGAGATCGCCCGGCCAGGTCTTGCCCGCCTCGCCGCCGGAAATACCGTTCTCCACGGCCTTGCCGTCCTTGTAGACGTAGCCCATGTGGCCTTCAACGGTCGGCCGGGTCCACAGCAACGCGCCATTTTTCGGATCGAATGCGGTGATCTGGCCGACCACGCCGAATTCGCCCCCCGCCACGCCGGTGATGAGCTTGCCATTCACAACCATTGGCGCGGCGCTGATGGAATAGCCTTCCTTGTGGTCGGCGACCTTCTTGCTCCACACCACTTTGCCGGTGTCCTTGTTCAGGGCCACCAGCTTGGCGTCCAGCGTGCCGAAGAACACCAGGTCGCCATACAACGCCACGCCCCGGTTGATCACGTCGCAGCAAGGGCGGATGTCATCGGGCAAGCGCGCGTCGTATTGCCAGAGCTTCCTGCCGGTGCGCGCATCCACCGCAAACACCCGAGAGTAGGAGCCGGTGAGGTACATCACCCCGTCCTTGATCATGGGCTGGGCCTGTTGACCGCGCTGCTTTTCACCGCCGAAAGAGAACGCCCAGACCGGACGCAGGTCCTTGATGTTATCGACATTGAGGGCATCGAGCGGGCTGTAGCGCTGGCCCTGCACGCCCAGGCCGTTGGTCACGACCTGCTGCGGATTCTTCGGATCCTGGAGAATTTCCTGGTCGGTCACGGCGGCCAAGGCCGAGCCGGACAGCAGCATGGCACTGAGCAGCAGGCTTACGGCGAAGGGCTGGCGACGTGCGGGATGAATCATGGCGGCTACCTCTGCGGTTATTGTTATACCCGGGAAAATTTCCCGGTCTGTCGCAGATTCTTGGGCCGGGGGCCGCCGCCAACAATTGCCCGCTGTGTTGAGTTTTCTAGTTCCTTGGTACACATAGAGGTAAGCAAATACCCCGTGGCGAGGGAGCTTGCTCCCGCTGGGCTGCGCAGCAGCCCTTCTGTTGTCCCCCTGGTTATCAATGTTGACTGGCTATCTTAGGGCCGCTGCGCGCCCCAGCGGGAGCAAGCTCCCTCGCCACGGGGATGTGTGATCAGTCAGGGTTTCGGGTATCCACCCGCGTCATCCCCGCCCGCTCATAACGCGGGTAAAGATGACTGACGCTGCGGATCAACTCATACCGGCTCAAGCTGATCCCGGCGAAGCGCTCGGGGATGGGGCTGCGGATCATTTCGGCCATGTCGTCGCCCCGGGCGGCGCCCTCGCGCATCAGTTGATCGAGCCAGCCCAGGTAGTCGTGCATCTGTGCGAAAGGCCGGGCGTCGATGGCCACCGGGCCGTGGCCGGGGACGATCTGCTTCCAGGGCAGCGCCTGCAGCGTGTTCAGATCGTTGAGCCAGATATCCAGGCCGGGGCTGTTCGGGGTGGTCAGGGCCCGTTCATAAAACACCAAATCACCGGCAAACAGCACGCCGGTGGTTTCATCGAGGATCGCCAGGTCCGCCCCGGTGTGCCCGGCCAACGCAAGCAGGCGCAGCGAGTGATCGCCGACCTTCAGCGTACCGGGGGTCAGCGCCTGGGTCGGCAAAACCACTTCGGTGCCGCGCATCCAGTCGCCCACCAGCCGGTACATGTTTTCCGCCATCGCATCGCCCTGCTGTCGCAGCAGGTCCGCAGTGCCCGCCAGCGCACCAACAGGCACGCCGTTGAAGGCCTGGTTGCCCAGCACATGATCGGGGTGATGGTGGGTCAGCAGCACCTGGATCACCGGTTTGTCCGTCGTCGCCGCGATGGCCTGGCGCAGCGCCTCGCCGTAACGCTTGGACGGGCCGGTGTCGATGACCACCACCCCGACGTCGGTGACGATGAACGCCGTGTTGACGATGTTGCCACCGTTGGCCTTGGCGAAATTATCCGTGCTGCCTTCCAGCAGCCAGGTGCCCTCGGCGATCTGCCGGGGCTTGAGGGAATAATCGGAGGACCACGCCGGCAGGCACAGTCCAAGACAGATCAGCAACAACCAGCGCATGGCGCGCTCCTTGTGGTCAGGGAATGGCCGCCTCGAATTCGTTGCCGCTGTTGTCTCGCAGCACCAGGCGGGTCTGTCCCGGGCCTTGGATGTCGAAGCCCAGGTTGGGGTTTTCACTGACCGCCGGGAACAGCTCCAGGCGCGCCAGCAGCTTGCCGTCAGCGTCCAACAGTTGCGCCTGGTTGAGGAAAAACTCAGGGATGCCGCTCACCAGGCCGTTGTCCATGGGATGGGCTATCTGCAAGCGCAGGCGATTCGAGTCCCCACGCGGGTAGCGCCCGCCCAGCACTTCGCCCAGGTGTTCTTCCCAACCCGGTTGGGTGCGCACCACGCTGGGCGCCGTGCAACCACCACCGGCCGCGTCGATCAACGCCGAGCCAACGTGCCACAGGCCGTCGCGGGTCTGTACGGCGGCACGTAACGGCGTGGCCTGCTCGATACGAATGCGGATCGACAGCCACGGCAGCACCCGCTCCGAAGGTTGGAAGTCGACGATTTTCGGCAGTGGGTTGAGCTCGGCCCACGCCAGCACTCGTACGACATCGCCGGTGAACGCCCTGGCATCGATTTCCAGCGGCACCTGCCGCGCATCTTCGGCAAAAGGTGGCGCCAGCAGCCGCACCCGGTCGTCGAAAACGAACGGTGCGTCAGCCAGCAATTGCTTGTGATAGAAGGCCCACATCACCGATGGCACCGGATCCTTTCCCGGCTCGATTGCGCTCACCATCAATGGCAGCCAGCCCAACAGCAGCCCCAACACACGCCAGTTCATCCTGCGCTCCTATTGGTACATTTGCGGTACTTCGTAGCGCAGACCATAGCGGGCATACACCGCCTTGAGGCTGCCGTCGCGAATCAAGCCTTCCAGCGCCTCCTCCACCGCATAGGCCAGCTGACGGTTGCTTTCATGCACCGCCATGCCGATCTCCCAGCGCTGCTTACCCATGTTCGGATAAGCGTTTTCAGCGAGGGCCAACTGCGAGTCGGCAGCCTGATGCACTTGCCAGTCGATCTCGCCGCGCATCGCCATGACCGCATCGACTTCGCCGGCCTGCATGGCCCCGAAGGCTTTGGCAGCGCTGGGGTAATGGCGGGTCTTGGCACTGAGCATGCCGTTGAACACCGAGGTCAGGTAGAACGATGGCACGCTGTCGACTTCGACGCCGATGGGGTGCCGCTGGAACACCGCGACACTGCCCACCGACGCCAATCGACGGCGGTCATACGCCACCTGCCAGCACTCCTGCTGATATGGCCCGAACATCACGACCTGGGCGTTTTCCCGTTCGCCAATGTCGTTGCGCCGCTGCACATAGTCGTGATCGTACGGCACTCGCATCATCAGGTCGGCCAGTTGCCGGTCGTGCAGCGGACTGCTGCGCCATATGTAGTCGCGCAGGTCATCGTCGAGCTTCTCGCCAGGTGGCGCCCACATCAGTTTCAGCCGCACGCCCATGGCCTTGGCCAAGGCCTGGGCCAATTCAACGTCGACGCCCCTGGGCTGGCCCTGGTCTTCGAAACTGTAGGGGGCAAAGTCCTTGTAGACCGCGACCTTCAATTCGCCGTCGGCGATCATCTGGTCATAGCCGCGGACCTGCGCCTGCACCGCCGAGCCCCACAGCAACAGGCTGCACATCACCCAGGCGAACAGGCGCATGGCGGTCACTCCTCGACGTGTACGCTGTCCAGATAGGTCCGCACCGCCCACAGCGCTTCCTGGCTCAGGTAGTCGGCCATCTTCGGCATATAGACCCGGCCGTCGCGCACCGCGCCATGGCGCACCCGTTCGACGAACCATTCGTCACCGGCTTCGGCGGCATCGAGCATGCGCAAGTCCGGGGCGATCCCGCCGGACTTGGCTTCCAGGCCATGGCAGGCCGCGCAGTTCTGGTTGTACGCCGATGCGCCGATTTCGACTGCTTTGTCCCGTTCGGGAGCATTGCGATAGGGGTTTTGCGAGGCCCAGCCATCGGCATCCAACGGCAGGTTGGTGTCTTTGATCGGAGTCAGTCCCTGGGTTTCCACTGCCTGGGGCACTACGTTGCCATGGGCCCATGCGGAGCCTGCGCCGGTCAGCCCCATCAGCAATGCGGTAGCGATGATGGCGTTGCGTTTTGTTGTCATTGTTATGCCCTCGAAATTGCACGCAAGACCTCTTCGCAGAGGCCGTGCCGTCATCTTAGGAACCGTCTGCCGCCAACCGAATGCTGCTTTGGTGGTCGCGGTCTAGTTCCTTGGTAGCAGGCCATCCGACGCTAGTCGCAAAGACAGGCGCCCTGGGAAGTTTTCCCGGCAAGGGCGGGACTTTTTCCGTATCGGACCAGGGGGGCGAGACCCGACCCTAGTCAGGCCAAAACCTCACTGGGAATCCCACCATGACAATAAAAACGCTTCCTGCCCTCTCGTCCCTGACCGTTGCCTTGCTGCTGGCCGGCAGCCTGTCCCTGGGCCCACAGGCCAACGCCGCCGTTACCTGGGAAGACATCGCCAACGATCACCTGACCACCAAGGACGTGTTGCAATACGGCATGGGCACCAACGCCCAGCGCTGGAGCCCGCTGGCCCAGGTCAACGACAAGAACGTCTTCAAGCTGACCCCGGCCTGGTCCTATTCCTTCGGCGACGAGAAGCAACGCGGCCAGGAATCCCAGGCCATCGTCAGCGACGGCGTGGTCTACGTCACCGGCTCGTACTCACGGGTGTTCGCCCTCGACGCCAGGACCGGCAAGCGCCTGTGGACCTACAACCACCGCCTGCCGGACAACATCCGTCCATGCTGCGACGTGGTTAACCGGGGCGCGGCCATCTATGGCGACAAGATCTACTTCGGCACGCTGGACGCCCGGGTCGTCGCCTTGGACAAAAACACTGGCAAGGTGGTGTGGAACAAGAAGTTCGGCGATCACGCCGGCGGGTACACCATGACCGGCGCCCCGGTGCTGATCAAGGACAAGACCAGCGGCAAGGTTTTGCTGATCCATGGCAGCTCCGGCGACGAGTTCGGCGTGGTCGGGCAATTGTTCGCCCGCGATCCTGACACCGGTGAAGAAGTCTGGATGCGCCCCTTCGTCGAAGGCCACATGGGGCGGCTAAACGGCAAGGACAGCACCCCGACCGGCGACGTCAAGGCGCCGTCCTGGCCCGACGACAAGACCACCGAGACCGGCAAGGTCGAGGCCTGGAGCCACGGCGGCGGCGCGCCCTGGCAAAGCGCCAGTTTCGATCCCGAGACGAACACCATCATCGTCGGCGCGGGCAACCCCGGCCCGTGGAACACCTGGGCGCGCACGGCGAAGGACGGCAACCCCCACGATTACGACAGCCTCTACACCTCCGGGCAGGTGGGCGTCGACCCCAGCACCGGTGAAGTGAAATGGTTCTACCAGCACACGCCCAACGATGCCTGGGACTTTTCCGGCAACAACGAACTGGTGCTGTTCGACTACAAGGACAAGGACGGCAAAATGGTCAAGGCCACCGCCCACGCCGACCGCAACGGCTTCTTCTACGTGGTGGACCGCAACAACGGCAAACTGCAGAACGCCTTTCCCTTTGTCGACAACATTACCTGGGCCAGCCACATCGACCTGAAGACTGGCCGCCCGGTGGAAAACCCTGGCCAGCGTCCGGCCAAGCCATTGCCCGGTGAAACCAAGGGCAAGCCGGTGGAAGTCTCACCGCCATTCCTCGGTGGCAAGAACTGGAACCCCATGGCCTACAGCCAGGACACCGGGCTGTTCTACGTACCGGGCAACCAGTGGAAAGAGGAGTACTGGACCGAGGAAGTCAGCTACAAGAAAGGCTCGGCTTACCTGGGCATGGGCTTTCGAATCAAGCGCATGTATGACGACCACGTCGGCAGCCTGCGAGCCATGAACCCCACCACCGGCAAGGTGGTGTGGGAGCACAAGGAGCCTCTGCCACTGTGGGCCGGTGTGCTGGCGACCAAGGGCAACCTGGTCTTCACCGGTACTGGGGATGGCTTCTTCAAGGCCTTCGACGCGAAAACCGGCAAAGAGCTGTGGAAGTTCCAGACCGGCAGCGGCATTGTCTCCCCGCCCGTCACTTGGGAGCAGGACGGCGAGCAATACATCGGCGTGACCGTTGGCTACGGCGGCGCCGTACCGTTGTGGGGCGGAGACATGGCCGAACTGACCAAGCCGGTGGCCCAGGGCGGTTCGTTCTGGGTGTTCAAGATTCCGAGTTGGGATAAGGCGACGGCGCAGAAATAACCCTGACCTCCACCACAATCCCTTGTGGGAGCGAGCTTGCTCGCGATGGCGCAGTGTCAGTCAAATCAATGCCGGCTGAACCACCGCCATCGCGAGCAAGCTCGCTCCCACAGTTAACATCGAGTTCCTGCCATGAAATTTTTGCCATTACTGCTTCTGTTCATCGGCGCCGTTGCCCATGCCGATGACCCCGACACCCCACTGACCATAAACGGCTGCCTCATTGCCGAATCCAGCCAATGCCCCGGCGCTAACCTGCGGGGCGCCCACCTGGCCAACCAGGACCTGCGCAAGATGAACCTCGCCGGCGCGGATCTGCGCGACGCCGACCTGCGCCATGCCCGGCTGGACCTGGCGAATCTAGAGAAGGCCCAGCTACAGGGCGCCAACCTGAGTCGCGCGAGCCTGCAACAAAGCAACCTTCGCCTGGCGGACTTCAGCAATGCCACGCTCAAGGCGATTCAGGGCTGGGGCCTGTTTGCCCAGGGCGCGCAGTTTCAGCGAGCCGACCTGACGGCCGCCTATCTCCAGTTCGCCCGCTTGTCCGGCGCCCGCCTGCACGACGCCAACCTGCAAGCCGCCGACCTGGAAATGGCCTGGCTGAGCAAAGCCGACCTCAAGGGCGCCGACTTGCGCGATGCCAACCTGCAAGAGGTCAAACTGGGTGAAAGCAACCTGGAACAGGCCGACCTGACGGGCTCGCGGCAGCATTACGGGAATTTCCAGGATGCGAATATGCAGGGGTGTGTCGGATGCCCAACGTCTTGGGAACAATGAAGCTCCCGTGGCGAGGGAGCTTGCTCCCGCTGGGGTGCGAAGCAGCCCCAATTTGTACGACTCAATTAACCTGACACACCGAGGCGCCGGCCTTGGGGGCGCTTCGCACCCCAGCGGGAGCAAGCTCCCTCGCCACAATTGGCCGGCATTTCAAGTCAGGGACTCACCCCGCCACCCGCACCACCCCCATATCGATCCCCAAATGCACCAACTCGGCATGGGAACTGACCTGCAACTTACTCTTGAGCAACGTCAGGTGGTTGGACACGGTCTTGGCGCTGATGCATAGCTGTTCGGCAATGGTGCGCGCGGGAGTGCCATTGGCGAGCATGACGAAGATCTCCAGCTCGCGCTGGGTCATCGATTGCAGGCGTGGATCGCTGTCGTGGCGGGTGGTGGCGCAGGCCAACTGAGTGGCCAGGGCCTGCTCGATGTAGGCATGGCCGGCCAGCACTCGCCGTACCGCCTCGATCAATACCTGCGGCGCCGAATTCTTGGTCAGGTAGCCCGCAGCGCCCGCGTCCAACGCCTGGCGAACCAACGGCAACTCGTCGTGCATGCTGAAGAACAGCACCCGCAGTTGCGGCAAGCGTTGACGCAGGCGCCGGGTGGTTTCCAGCCCGCTGATCCCCGGCAGGCCGAAGTCCATGATCACCAGGTTCGGCACTTGTTCCTGCACCTGGCTCAACGCCTCTTCGCCGCAGGCCGCTTCGCGCACCTGCAGCTGTGGCATCAAAGTCCGCAACAAGCTGGCGTAGCCCTGCCGAACCACGGCGTGGTCGTCCACCAACAAAATGTTCATGAGGCCTCCAAGGGAATATTCAAGGCCAGCGCCCAACCCGCCCCGGGCCGGCTGATGATGCGCAGCTCACCACCAAGGCTGCGCGCCCGTTCCGCCATCGAATGCAGGCCCACGCCGGCCCGGGAGCGCTGCTGGGCACCGCGTCCGTTATCGCGCACCCATAGCCGTAGGCGACCGGCGCGGTGCTGCATGCGGATCCGCACCTGGCTGGCGTCGGCATGCCGTGCGATGTTGGTCAGCGCTTCCTGCAACAGGCGGTACAACTGAGCCTTGTGCGATGCGGCCAATGGCGGCGGTGCTCCATCGACCCGTAACTGACAGGCGATGCCGTGGCTGTCCTGCCATTGCCGGGCCAACAATTCAATGGCCTCACCCAACGGCAGATGCTGGAGCACGACCGGATACAAGTCGTTGACCAAGGCGCGAAAGCCTTGCTGCAAATGATCGCAGTGTTCTTCCAATTCGTTGGCGGTCTGCTCCAGCACGGGCGGCTGATGAATCACCAGGCGCAACAAACAGGCCCTCGCGCGAATACCTGCCACGTACTGGCCCAAATCGTCGTGCAAGGTTTGCGCGAGGGACCTGCGCTCCTGCTCCTGGACGGCCAGCAACGCCTGGGTCAGCCGCGCATTGTCGGCCCGAGTCTGGCCCAGGGCGGCGGTCATGCGGTTGAAATGCGCCGCCAATTGCTGGGCTTCCGATAGGCCCTCGGGCCGCAGATGCACTTGCAGGTCGCCGCTGGACACCTGGTGCAACGCCTGTAGCAACTCGTCCAGCAGGCGCATGCCCCGGCGCACCGCCCAGCGGATCGCCAGCAGGCTGAGCAGCAACGCCATCGCGCAAACGCCAAGCAACTGCACCAGGGAATCGAAGATTTCATCGACTTCGTCACCGGGGTCGACGGCAATCCAGGCCCGACGACCGTCCTGCAACACGACGATCTGGGCGGCAGGCCCTTGGGCCAGGAGTCGACGCCCCAACCAGGCGTTCAAGCCAGGCTCCTGTGCCGGCGCGTTTTCGCCGGGCGCCAACCAGCGCACCCGAACGTGACGCAGGCTGCCGGTGAGCCGCGACTGGAGGCTGGCCGGGTCGCGCTGGGCAGTCTCGCGCAGGTAATGCACCACCGACTCGGCCGATTGCAGTTCGCGTCGCACATCCACCGTGGCCTGGTGCAACAGCAGCGTTGCGCAGGCCAGGGTGACCAGGGCGAAGAACGCCGTGACCCAGAGGTAGATGCGCCAGAGGGCAGACATGGTCAGTGCTCCAATCTGCGAATCACACCGGCCCCCTGTGGGAGCGAGCCTGCTCGCGAAAGCGAAGGCACATCCAACATCAACGTCGGCTGGACCAACGCTTTCGCGAGCAGGCTCGCTCCCACAAAGGACACTTTAGGTCGATCCACGCCTATCAAACTCAGGATCAGCAACAACGGCAACAGCAGCGTCTTGAACATTCGCACGGTCTGTCCGCTCCCTGATGAATGACAATTGAAAGCATCCTAAAACCCCGGCGCCTGGGGCGAGCTACTACCTTGGTACTGCCCCAGCGGTACTTTCTGCATATTTCCCCGGCATCACGGCCTTCCTATGCTGGCGCTACCTGCAATGGAGGACGTCATGCGCTGGCTTGTCAGTTACGCCCTGATCTACCTGTTGGCCGCATCGACCGCTCAGGCCAGCGATGCCGCGTCGTTGCAGGTGCGCATCGGCTACCTGGGTTACCGTCCCGACCCCGGCCCGCTGCTGTCCAACGTCATCGCTGAACCCACCGATGCCGGATTGCGCGGCGCCGAACTGGCGATCATCGACAGCAGCAGCACCGGGCGATTTCTCAAGCACGACTACCGTCTCGAAAGCGCTAACGTCGACAATTCCCAAGCACTGCTGGAGGCCGCCCGTGCCCAGCATGAACAGGGCCTGCGTTTGTTCGTGGTGAATGCGCCGGGTGAAAGCCTGCGCCAACTCAGCGCCGCCCTGCCCGACAGCCTGCTCTTCAACGCCGGCAGCCCCGACGACAGCCTGCGCACCAGCGGCTGCCTGAGCAATGTGCTGCACACCCTGCCCGACCGCGCAACACTGGCCGACGCCTTGATCCAGTTCAGCGTCGTGCGCAAATGGCAGCGGGCCTTGCTGATCGTCGGCCAGACACCCGAAGACCAGGCCTACGCCGCTGCATTGCGCCGGGCCATGAAACGCTTCGGCATGAAGATCGTCGCCGAGAAACCTTGGCAGTTCGATAACGACCAGCGCCGCAGCGCCCAGGCCGATATGCCGCTGTTCACCCAGGCCGCCGAGTACGACGTGGTGCTGGTAGCCGATGAGCGCGGCGACTTCGGCGAATACGTGCCCTATCAGACCTGGCTCCCGCGCCCGGTCGCAGGGACCCAGGGACTGACGCCCACCGGTTGGCACAAGACCGTCGAGACATACGGCGCGGCGCAGTTGCAAAAGCGCTTCGAAGCCTTGGCCGGCCGCTGGATGAACGACCGCGACTTCGCCGCCTGGATCGCCGTGCGCAGTATCGCCGCCGCCGTGAGCAAGCTGCGCCAGGACGAGCCATTCGCCATTCGCCAACTGGCCCTTGGCGACGAGCTGCCGCTGGATGGATTCAAGGGCCGCAAGCTCAGCTACCGGCCCTGGAATGGTCAACTGCGCCAACCGATTCCCCTGGTTCAGCCTCGGGCCTTGGTCAGCACGTCGCCCCAGGACGGTTTTCTCCACCCGTCCAACGAAATGGACAGCCTGGGCTTCGACCGGCCCGAAGTGAGCTGTCGCTACCCCTGATCGATCACAACAATAAGGAAGACGCCATGCGCCGCCCCCTGCTCAACCCGGCTCTGCTTTGCCAAGCCCTCGCCCTGGGCGCCTCGCTGCTCCTTGCCGGTCCCGCTGCCGCCAGTATCGCCTGGGTCTCCAACGAAAAAGACAACAGCCTCAGCCTGATCGACCTGCGGAGCCTGGAAGTCGTCGATACCTTGCCGGTAGGCCAGCGCCCGCGAGGCTTGTTGTTGTCCCATGACGACCGCCTGCTGTACATCTGCGCCAGCGATTCGGACCGCGTCCAGGTGATGGACGTCGCCACTCGCAAGATCATCAAGGAGCTGCCCTCCGGCAAGGATCCGGAGCAATTCGCCCTGCACCCCAACGACCGCTGGCTCTACGTTTCCAACGAGGACGATGCGCTGGTCACAGTGATCGACACCCATACCTCCGAAGTGCTGGGCCAGATCGGCGTCGGCGTCGAGCCCGAAGGCATGGCCGTCAGCCCCGACGGCAAGTGGGCGGTCAACACCAGCGAAACCACCAACATGCTGCACTGGATCGACACCAGCACCCAGACCCTGGCCGACAACACCTTGGTGGACCAACGGCCGCGTTTCGTCGAGTTCAGTCGCGACGGCACGCAACTCTGGGCCTCGGCGGAGATCGGCGGGACGCTGACCATCCTCGACGTTGCCTCGCGCCAGGTGCTCAAGACTCTGACCTTCCAGATCAAGGGCGTGCACCCGGACAAGGTGCAGCCAGTGGGCATCAAGCTCAGCGCCGACGGCAAGCTGGCATTCGTCGCCCTGGGCCCGGCTAACCATGTGGCAGTGATCGATGCCAAGACTTTCGAGGTGCTGGATTACCTGCTGGTGGGCCGACGCGTCTGGCAGCTGGCGTTCACCCCGGACCAGAAGCAACTGCTGGCAACCAATGGAGTCAGCGGCGACGTCTCGGTGATCGACGTGCAGAGCCGCAAGGTGCTCAAGTCGGTGAAAGTCGGCCGCTATCCCTGGGGCGTGGTGGTGACGCCATGAACGCCTTGGAGGTCAGCGACCTGAGTTTCGCCTATGGTGCGCGGCAAGCCCTGCGCCAGATCAGCTTCAGCGTACCGGCCGGACGCTTCGCCGCCCTCCTCGGACCGAACGGCGCTGGGAAGTCGACGCTGATTGCGCTGCTGACGCGCCTGTACGATGTTCAGCGCGGCGAGATCCGCGTCGGCGGTCATTCATTGCGCACGTCACCGCACCAGGCGTTGCGCCAGTTGGGCGTGGTGTTCCAGCAAAGCACGCTCGACCTGGACCTGAGCATCGAGCAGAACCTGCGTTATCACCTCGCGCTGCATGGCTTTTGCCGGCGCCAGGCCGATGCCCGGATTGAAGCCGAACTGGCCCGCCAGCAGTTGACCGAACGACGTCACGAGCGGGTGCGCCACCTCAATGGCGGACACCGGCGCCGGGTGGAAATCGCCCGGGCCCTGCTCCACGAACCGCGCTTGCTGCTGCTGGACGAGCCGAGCGTCGGGCTCGATCCGGCCAGCCGCCAGGCTTTGGGGCAACACATTCGCCAACTGTGTCGCGAACAGGACATCAGTGTGCTCTGGGCCACGCACCTGCTGGACGAAGTGCAGCCCAGTGATGACCTGTTGATCGTGCATCAGGGCCGGCTGGTCGCCAGCGGACGGGCCGAGGACGTGAGCGAGGAACACGGCGGCAGTCTCGGCTCGGCCTTTCATCGATTGACCGCCTCGGGAGTTGCCGCATGAACGCGTATTGGCAATGTTTCCTTGGCGTCGTGATGCGCGAATGGCTGCGCTTCGTCTTGCAACGCACGCGATTGCTCAGCGCACTGGTGCGACCGTTGTTGTGGCTGCTGGTGTTCGCCGCCGGCTTCCGGGCGGCGCTGGGCATCGCCATCATCGCGCCTTATGACACTTACATCCCCTATGAGGTGTACATCGTGCCGGGGCTGGCCTGCATGATCCTGTTGTTCAATGGCATGCAAGGCTCGCTGTCGATGGTCTATGACCGCGAAATGGGCAGCATGCGCGTGCTGCTGACCAGCCCCCTGCCCCGGGCCTTTTTGCTGGCGAGCAAATTGCTCGCCACCTCGATGATCTCGCTCTTGCAGGTCTACGCCTTCCTCGCCATCGCCTGGCTCTACGGTGTCCAACCGCCAGCCATGGGCGTTCTGCTGGCATTGCCGGCCTTGCTTTTGGTGGCGCTGATGCTCAGTGCCCTGGGCCTGTTGTTGTCCAACGCGATCCGCCAGCTGGAGAACTTCGCCGGGGTGATGAACTTCGTCATCTTCCCGATGTTTTTCCTGTCTTCGGCGCTGTACCCGTTGTGGAAAATGCTCGAAGCCAGCCCCTGGTTGTACTGGCTGTGCGCGGTGAACCCCTTCACCCATGGCGTGGAGCTGGTGCGGTTCGCGTTGTATGGGCAATTCAATGTGCTGGCGATGGTTGTGTGCGTGGGGCTGACGCTGCTGTTCGCGCTGCTGGCGGTGTGGACGTTCAATCCGCAGCATGCGGCGTTGCGCAAGGCCAATTGACCTACCTGATACACACAGCCCCTTGTGGGAGCGAGCCTGCTCGCGAATGCGGTAGACCAGACACATCTATGCTGCCTGACCCACCGCTTTCGCGAGCAGGCTCGCTCCCACAGGGGATTTGTGTGATCCGTGATGAAAATTACTACTTTAGTACCGTTTTTCCTGTCTATGGTCGCATTCACAAGACCTCGACCCTGGCATGTAATGGGCGCATAACAAAAAGGATAAATCCCATGCCCCGTTTGCTGGCCATCGTCTTGCTGGGCCTGTCGCTGAATGTCGCCCAGGCCGACACTGCGTTGTTTTCGGCGCAGGGCTATCGCATTACCCAATACCGCAGCCCCACGCCCGCCTCCGCCCAGGGCGCGCAAACCGTCGACACCGAAGGCTTGCAGCGCCTGCTTGGGCAAACGCCCGCCCCGGTGTTGATCGACGTGTACCGTCGTCCATGGGTCCAGGGGCGCTTCATCGACACCGAGCCCCACGCCAACCTCCCCGGCAGCCTATGGCTGGCCAATACGGGCGATGGTGAGCTGGAGGGGAACTGGCAAGATTACTTCACCTCCCACCTACGCAAGGCCACCGACGGGCGCCTGGACCAACCCTTGGTCTTTTACTGCCGCTCCGATTGCTGGTTGAGCTGGAACGCGGTAAAACGCGCCGCGTCCATGGGCTATAAACATTTGTATTGGTACCGCGACGGCCTCGACGCCTGGGAGGCGGCCAACCTGCCCTTGCAAGCGGCCCGCCCCGAACCTTTTCCCTGATGCAGCGCCCTGCGTGCAATTGCCCCAACACGACAATAACGAGGTGAATGGCCATGTATAAAATCCTGATAGCCGACGATCACCCACTGTTTCGCGAAGCCATCCACAACGTCATCAGCGACGGGTTCGCCGGTAGCGAGGTGATGGAAACCGCCGACCTGGACAGCGCCCTGGCGCTGACCCGCGAACACGACGACCTGGATTTGATCCTGCTGGACTTGAACATGCCCGGCATGCACGGCCTCAACGGCCTGATCAACCTGCGCAACGAAGCGCCGACCATCCCCGTGGTGATCGTGTCCGCCGAACAGGACAAGCAAATCGTTCTGCAGGCCATCACCTATGGCGCGGTGGGTTTCATCACCAAGTCTTCACCTCGCTCGCAAATGACCGACGCCATCGAGCAGATCCTCAACGGCAACGTGTACTTGCCGCCGGACATCATCCGCACCCAGAAGAGCCCCACGGGCCGCCGCTTGAACGAAACCCCGGCGTTCCCGCCCGAACTGCTCCAGGCCCTGACGCGCAAGCAACTGCTGGTACTCGAACGCATGACCAAGGGCGAGTCGAACAAGCAGATCGCCTACACGCTGGACATCGCCGAAACCACGGTCAAGGCCCACGTCTCGGCGATCCTGCGCAAGCTCAACGTGCATAACCGGGTGCAGGCGATTCTCAGCGCGGGGGATATTGATTTCGGGGCGTACCTGCGCCGCTAGGTCAGTGGCGTGAGATTACTGTGGCGAGGGGATTCATCCCCGCTGGGCTGCGAAGCGGCCCTAAAACCTGACAACTCGGTACATCAGGAAGAGTCACGGGGCCGCTTCGCGCCCCAACGGGGATGAATCCCCTCGCCACAACAGCGTTCGGCTCAAGAGACCGGGGCCTGGCCCAGCAAGTGACTCATCGCAATCTTCAGTTTCATCGGCCGCACCGGCTTGTGCATCAGTGTGTGCCCAAGCTCGCGGATCTGCTGTTTGAGTTCATTGCTGTAATTGGCGGTGATCATCATGGCCGGGATCGGTGAGGCACGGCAGGCGTTGATCCGGGCCACGGCGTCCACGCCGTTCTGGTCGTGATCCAGGTGGTAATCGGCGATCAGCAGGTCGGCTTCGGCACGGTAGCCGTCCACTTTCCGCGCTAGGTCCTGTTCCGACAGCGCAGTCACCACGAGGCAGCCCCAACCTTCGAGCAAGGTACGCATGCCGGCGCAGATCGCTCCATCATTATCCAGCACCCAGACCCGCGCCCCGCGCAGGCGTTCAAGCATGGGCTCGCTCATGTCCAGGCACGGCAGCGGCTTGGGCGCGGTGGCGCTGAGGGGCACCTCAATGGCGAATACCGAGCCTTTGCCCGGCCATGAGCGCACCCGGATCCGGTGCCCAAGTATCCTGGCGATCTTCTCGACAATCGCCAGCCCCAGGCCCAAGCCTCGATCCTGGTTCGGTCGCTGGACATCACCGCGCTTGAACTCCTGGAAAATCTCCTCCAGGCGATCCTGGGCGATGCCTATGCCAGAATCCCAGACCTCGATCGAAACACGATTGCCAAGACGCCGGCATCCCAGCAGAACCCGCCCGTTCGGGGTGTAGCGCAGCGCATTGCTCAGCAGGTTCCGCAGGATCCGCGCCAACAGTTGGATGTCACTGCGCACCAGCACCGAACAAGGTACGAAACACAATTCAAGACCCTCGCTGCGCGCCACTTGGCGATATTCGGCCGCCAGGTTGTCGAGCAATTCACTCAAGGCGAACGGCGCCACGTCGGCCTTGATCACGCCGGCGTCGAGCTTGGAGATATCCACCAGGGTGCCCAACAGGTTTTCCACGTCCTGCAGCGAATTGCTCACGTTGCGCACGAGGTGCGCGTTCGCCACCGGCTCGCGGCGCTCCAGCAAGGCGCTGGTGAACAGCCGCGCGGCGTTCAACGGTTGCAGCAGGTCATGGCTGACCGCCGCGAGGAATTTGGTTTTTGACAGGTTGGCCCGCTCGGCCTCGCGCTTGGCTTCACGCAAGCGCAGTTCCACCCGGCTGCGCTCATCGATCTCGCGCAGCAACTGGTCGTTGAGGCTGGTCAGTTCAGCGGTGCGCTCCTGCACGCGCTGCTCCAGGTTTTGATAGGCCTGGTGCAACGCCTCGGCGGTGCGACGGCGCTCGGTGATGTCGCGGATCAGCACGAAGATCCCCACCACCTCGCCGTTGGCCAGCACGTTGGGCACATAGGAGCGCAGCATGTAGCGCTCCTGGTTGTTGATGTTGGTCTCGGCGAATTCGAACGTCACGCTCTCGCCCGCCAGCGCCCGGGCCACGTAGGCTTCCAAGCGCTGATAGTGCTGCTCGCTGTGGGCTTCTCGCAGGCTCTGGCCGAGCATCACGCCACGGGGCCAGCAATACCATTGCTCGTAGACCTTGTTGGTGAACTCATAAACCAAATCGGCGTTGAGATAGGCGATCAGCGCCGGAACGTGGTCGGTGATCAGGCGGATCCAGCGCTCGCTCTCGCTCAACGCCTCGGCGTGCTGGTAGCGCTCGGTGATGTCGGTGAAGGTGTTGACGTAGCCACCGGTGGGCAGTGGATGGGTGCGGATCTCCAGGACTCGGCCATCGGACAGCCGTTGCTCACACTCCTGGATCAGCCGGCCATTGCCATCGCGACTGGTCGGTGTAAGCAGTTGCAGCTCGCTGTCGGCGATGACCTCGTTGAACGGCCGATGGGCCGCTACCGGTGCCAGGCCACTGAGCTCCAGGAAGCGCCGGTTCCACAGTTCCAGCACGCCTTGAGCGTTGACCATCGCCACGCCCTGGGACAGGTTGTCCACGGCGCGCTGCAACAGATGGGATTTCTGCGCGATGGCCTGTTCCCGGCGCACGGTTTCACTGAGTTTGACGTCGGTGATATCGGTGAAGAGAATCACCCGGCCGCCTTCCTGGGTCGGCCGTTCACTGACTTGCAGCCAGCGCCCGTTCTGCAATCGGTACAGCACCGGTTCGTCGGGCTGGCCGCGGGTTTCTTCGCTGAACAAGCCGTTGGCGGTCATCAAACGCTTGACCTCGGCAAGGCGCATCCCCGCGATGATCCGCACCCGGCTGTGGGCCCAGAACGCCTTGAAACGGCTGTTGAACAGGACGATGCGCTGTTGCGCGTCGAACAGCACGAAGGCATCGGAAATACTCTCGATCGCGTCGATCAAATGCCGATGGGCCGTTTCCGCCCGCAACCGCGCTTCGCCGAGCAAATGGTTGCCGGCCTTCAACTCGGCCATGGCTTGGTTCAAGGCGTCGGTACGCTCACGCACCTGTTCGGCCAGCACCACCGAATGCTGGAAGGCTGCGTATGGGTCGCTGCCGCGCGTCACGCCGGATTCCACCCGCTCGATCAGCGCTTCATTGATGCGCCGCAGCTTGCGGTTCTCATGCTCCAGAGCGGCGAGCTGCGCCTGCAGTTCAGCGATGGTCGGGGACGCGATGGCGGGCAATGGCAACTCCGGTGAACGTCTGGTTGATGTGCATGCCATTGAATTGCTCTCCATAGGTGTTGAACCCCATCACCCGATGTTCACGCAGGAACTGGCCGATCTGTTCCAGGCCGTCGCGATCTTCCAGCTCCAGGCGTCGAAGGAAACAGTCGCAGCCCAGGGTCAGCAGCAAGTCCCCGAGGCGCGCCTGCAAACCATCGAACAGATCTTGCAGGTTGTGCAGCAACGGCCCCGGGCTCATGGCGGTGAGGACGATGCCGTTCTCCACCGCGCAATAGAAACTCAGGCTCAGGTCCGAATGGACCTGCTGGATCGCTCGCACGTAGTACTGGTCATTGATGCGCACGGCCAATGGATGGGCAGCGAAGACCCGGTAATCCAGCGCGTTTACCGGCACGCCAATGTGCCGTGCGTATTCTTCGGCCGCAGGCTCGGCGTTTAGCTCGTAGACCCTGCGCGTGGCGCTGTCGGCGCCGGTCACCACCAGTTTTTCCTGCCGGGGCAGGATGTGGTGGGTGGTAAACACTTCGAACTCCAGCCAAGTATTGATCAACACCA
This sequence comes from Pseudomonas sp. E102, assembly GCF_052660185.1. Classification (NCBI taxonomy): domain Bacteria; kingdom Pseudomonadati; phylum Pseudomonadota; class Gammaproteobacteria; order Pseudomonadales; family Pseudomonadaceae; genus Pseudomonas; species Pseudomonas sp. E102. The sequence continues at coordinate 2,470,436 of NZ_CP084025.1, read as the reverse complement.
CCACGGCCGCGCCGCTGTGGAATTGACCTTCAAAGTAGACGTGGGTGTGGGTCAGGTAATTGTCATCCCCGGCCGAACCGCCGAAATGCGGGATGTCCCCCAGGGCGGCGCTCAAGGCTGCCAGCACCATCTCCTCGCGGCTAGACAAACCGTCGAGCAAGGTCAAGGCGAAGCTGTGGCCCTTGATCGGCGCCAAGGCGTTGCTGCGGCAACCACTGGCCAGGCGCTCGACCATCTGCTGGGCATCGATCAGGCTGAAGTGCTCCATTTCGCCGATCAGTTCGGCAGCGATGGAAAAATGCCGGTGGTCGAAACCCACCGCCGTCACGCAGTTGCGGCCGTAACCTTGTGGCGTGATTTCCCCCGCGCTGGTGCATCCCGCCAGCCGGATCCCGCCAAAGCTGCGCGAAAGCGCGTGGCCCAGGGCCGGCAGATTGTATTCGGCGGAACAGAAAAACAGCACGAACCCCAGGTACGGGTGCAACAACTGTCGCGCCAGCTCCTGGGCCACTTGCTCGACGTCCGTTGCCTGGGACATGGCGCTGACCACGCCCTCGCTCTGGGCCTGCTGCATCTGCGCCTCCGACGGTGCGTGATAGAGCCTTGAGTGTACGAATCGACGCCCGGCCCACGAATGCTACTTGGGTAGCGGATGGACGCTTCCATGGGATGAGAACCGTGGCGGCCCCAGCCGCGATGCGCACGGTTGGGGCCGCCAAGAAAACCTTGTTCACGTGGATCGCTTCCGTGGCGAGGGAGCTTGCTCCCTCGCCACAGGGTTGAGTAGTCCTTACCAGGTCAACACCGCCCCCACCGCGAAGGTATCGGTGTCTTCGTTCTGCGCGCTGGTGTCATGGCCGTTGATTTCGAACTGGTTGTATTCGGCGACGAGCTTGAGGTTATCGTTGATGTCGTGGAACAGCGCGACACCGCGAGTCTCATAGTCGGCGCCGCTGCCGACCACGCCGTTTCCGTCGTCCTCGGTCTTGCCATAGGACAGCGCCAGGCGGTTCTTGCCCAGCTTGTAGGAGCCCTGCAAGAGGTAGCCCTTGCTGTCGACATTGCGCAACGTGGCCTCGCCGGCATTGTTTGTGAAGAACGGGTTGATACCCTTGGCCTGAAACCCCGAGCCGGTGAGCGACAGCCCACCCATCTTCGCCTGCACCCCATAACCCAAACCTTTGGACGTGACCGACTCGACGCTGGAGTCGGTGTTGTCGGAAGTCTGGTAGCTGCCGTTCAGCCAGCTGTAGATCTTCGCTGCGCCCAGGTCGAACTGATAAGTAACCTCGCTCTCTGTGCGAGGGTTCTCCTGGTAGGCCTTGCCGGTGGCGCTGCTGTCGTTGGTGTCCACCGGGTCCATGATGCCCACCGCCACGCGCAACCCGTCCATCACGGGGGTGCGATAGGTGATTTGCGACGTAGGGAACGGGTACGGATAACCGCTGCCGATATTGCCGAACGAGACGCCGCCGCCGTCCACCAGCCCCAAGGTGTCGCTGACCTGGCCATAACCGGCCAGCAGCTCATCGAGCAGGATGTTGGAACGGGCGAACAGGCCGAAGTCCTTGCCGATCAGCACTTCGCCCCACTCCGGGTTGGCGACGGTGCCGTAGAACTGGCGCACGTCGATGGCAGTGTCGGTGCCGTTGGTTTCGCTGTCGTTGATGGTCACCCAGAACGACGCCCGGGCGCCGAGCTTGAGGTCATCGACCTGCTTGCCCATGTTGAAGCCCAGGTAGTTGGGCAAGAAGCCCATCTTGACCCGCGACTGGCGGCGGTCGAACTGTTCGCCGGCACGGTCCACGTCGCTGTTGACGTAGAAAGCGTTGATGTAGCCGTCGGTGGAAAAGGTCGTCTGGTCCTTGTCGTACAGCATGATTTCGGCGTGGGCCCAAGGCATCGGGGCGAGGGTCGAGAGGCCTGCGATGACCGCAGGCAAAAAACGCAGGCAGGTATTTTTATTGTTGTGCATGGCGCGCTCCGCAACAGGGGACGGGATGTCGGAGGCGATTATCGAAAGGCACCCGGGCGCGTCATACGCTGCCTTGGAAGTGATTGGCGGCTGCTTTGGCAGCGCAGGCCCGGCGCGGCAGTTTGTGTGTAAGACCCGGATGCCGCCGGGCGCGGTACTTTGGGTGTGGGCCGGTGGGTGGGTTGGGGATGGTGCTGAGTATGATCAACTTGTGGCGAGGGGATTTATCGAAACGTCGCACCGCCCCGCTGGGGTGCGAAGCGGCCCTAAAACCTGACAACTCGGTACATCAGGACAATCCAAGGGGCTGCTGCGCAGCCCAGCGGGGATAAATCCCCTCGCCACAACGGCCCCTCGCCTTCAGCTCAGAACCTCGGCTTGACGGTCTTCCAATCCGGCCGATAACGGCGCATCTGCCGCACGTCATCGCGCTGACGAATGCCGCAGCTGAGGAACTGCTCGTGCAGCTTGCCCAGTTGATCGCGGTCCAGCTCCAACCCCAGGCCCGGCGCCCGGGTGATCTTCACGCAGCCGTCGACAAACGGAAGCTTGCCACCCTTGATCACTTCTTCATCCGGTTCCTGCCATGGGTAATGGGTGTCGCAGGCGTAATCCAGGTTTGGGACCGAAGCCGCCACGTGGGCCATGGCCATGAGGCTGATGCCCAAGTGCGAATTGGAATGCATGGAAACCCCCAGGCCAAAGGTGTCGCACATTTTCGCCAGTACCTGGGTGTCCCGCAGCCCGCCCCAATAATGGTGGTCGGCCAGGACGATCTGCACGCTGTCCTGGGCCACGCTTCGGCGGAACTCGTCAAAATCGGTGACCACCATGTTGGTCGCCAGCGGCAGGCCAGTGCGCTTGTGCAGCTCGGCCATGCCCTCCAGGCCCGGCGTCGGGTCTTCGTAATACTGAAGGTCGTCCCCGAGCAGCTCAGCCATGCGGATCGAGGTTTCCAGCGACCAGTTGCCGTTGGGATCGATGCGCAGCGGAAAGCCGGGAAACGCTTTTTTCAACGCCTTGATGCAGGCCACTTCATGCTCCGGCTCCAGGGCGCCGGCCTTGAGCTTGATGCTTTTGAACCCGTATTCCTCGATCATCCGCCGTGCCTGGGCGACGATCTGCTGCTCGTTCAGCGCTTCGCCCCAGTTGTCCGCAGGATATGGCGAGTCGATGTGCTCGGCATATTTGAAAAACAGGTATGCGCTAAACGGCACTTCATCGCGAATCGCACCGCCCAACAGGTCCACCAGCGGCACGTTCAGGTAATGCGCCTGCAAGTCCAGGCAGGCCACCTCGAAGGCCGAATAGGCATTGCTCACCGCTTTGCTCGCATGGGAGCCCGGCGCCAGTTCCGCCCCGGCAACGCTGGCCGGCTTGTGGGCCGCCACGGTGGCCTGAACGATGGCCCGCAACTGGTTGAGGTTGAACGGGTCCATGCCGACCAGTTGGTCCTGGACCTGTTGCTGGATCGCCAGGGCCGGCGCATCGCCGTAGCTCTCGCCGAGGCCGATGTAGCCGTTGTCGCTTTCGATCTCGATGATCGAGCGCAGCGCAAAGGGCTCATGGATGCCGCTGGCGTTAAGCAGCGGTGGGTCGCGGAAAGCGATGGGGGTGACGGTGACGCGTTTGATTTTCATGCAGCGGCTCCGGAAGGTGTGCGCGTCGATGATGGACGCCGCTGATTGTTCCCGTCTAATCTAACCTGGCACTTGATTGATACCAGGATTGAATCAATGTTTGAGCTGGCCCAACTGCGCTGCTTCACCACCGTGGCGACCGAACTCAACTTCCGTCGCGCCGCCGAACGCCTGAACATGACCCAACCACCCTTGAGCCGGCAGATCCAATTGCTGGAGCATCACCTGGGCGTCGAACTGTTCACCCGCAGCACCCGCAGCGTCGCCCTCACCGCCGCCGGCCGGGCGTTCTTCATCGAGGCGCAGAACCTGTTGCAACAGGCGCAGCAGGCCGCAGTGGCCGCCAAGCGCTTTGCCCAGGGCCATATCGGTTCGGTCACCATCAGCTTCGTCGGCAGCGCGGTGTATGAATTCCTGCCAAAGGTGATCGCCGAAGCGCGGCTCAAGCAACCGCAGGTGAAGATCGTCCTGTCGGAGATGAACACCTACCAACAACACGAAGCCCTGCGCGCCCGGCGCATCGACCTGGGCATCGTCCGCTCGCCGCTGCTGGAAACCGGCTACGCCAATGAGTGCCTGGTGCGCGAGCCGTTTGTCCTGGCCGTGCCTGCGGGCCACCCGCTGGCAAACGCCGAGTCTGTCAGCGTGCAGGACCTGGATGGACAGCCGTTCCTGATGTACGCCCACTCCGCCTACCCGCCCTTCAACGAACTGCTCACCGGCATGCTGCGCTCGGCCCGTGTCGCCCCGCAGTTCGTGCAATGGCTGGGGTCTTCGCTGACCATCCTGGCGCTGGTCAACGCCGGCATGGGCCTGGCACTGGTGCCGCGTTGCGCGACCAGCGTGGCGTTCAGGCAGGTGGTGTTTCGCGAGATCGATCTGGGTGAAGGGGTGCAAAGTGAGCTGCATCTGGTTTGGCGGGAGGATAACGACAACCCGGCGTTTACGATGTTGCTGGAGGGGATTCGAGGGGCGGTTCGGGAGGGACTGTAGGCAAATCGCGGATCAATACCGTGTGCCCTTGTGGCGAGGACGCTTGCTCCCTCCCCACGTTGGCCGTGCCCTATTCCAGTCTACCGTGACACGTTGTACGATGACCGACGAGCACTAGACGCTCGAATTCCCGATACTTACAAAAACAAGGAAAAAACCCATGAAAAAAGCATCATTGCTGATCGGTTTCGTTTGCCTCTTCAGCGGCTACGTCGCAGCCGCCGCACCGGCCGAAAAAGAGGTGGCCGAAGCTGTAGACCACCTGACCCAGGCCATGCTTCACAAAGACATCCCCCAACTCCAGGCCCTTGCCGCCGAGAACCTGACCTACGGCCACTCCAGCGGCAATATCCAGGACAAAAAAGCCTTCATCGCCGACATCGAAACCGGCAAGAGCGCATTCAAGACCCTGGAAATGAAAAATCAGAAAATCACCCTTTCTGGCGACGTGGCCCTGGTACGCAACCACTTCTCTGCCCAGGCGCTCAAGGGCACCGAAGTGGTCCCGACCGAAATCGAAAACTTCCAGATTTGGCAAAAACAGAACGGCAAATGGCTGCTGATTGGTCGTCAGGCATTCCGGTTCTGATAAAAGGCTGGGCCGGGAATCTCTGCGGCAAACGCATCATTTGAGCTTATGGTGATCCATTGTGGCGAGGGGATTTATCCCCGCTGGGCTGCGCAGCAGCCCCAACAGCGGCGGGTGTTCAATCTGGCACACCGAGCAGTCTGAGCGATGACTGCTTCGCAGCCCAGCGGGGATAAATCCCCTCGCCACAGATCACAATCACCTCAAGTCGCGGCCCACTGCTCCCGGTACTGCAACAGAAAATCCACAAACGCCCGCACCCGCTGCGGCACATATCGGCCATGGGGATACAGCAACGTGAACGGGCGCGAACGCCCCGCGAACGGTGTCAGCACTTCCACCAATTGCCCGTCCGCCAACTCTGTTTCAACGATGAATCGATAGGTCTGGAACAGCCCGGCGCCATGCTTGGCCAGCGTTACCCCGCCCAACACGTCGTCGGAACAGCAATACCCACCCTGCCCGAACACTTCCTTCTCCTTGCCCTCGACGTTGAACAACCAAGAGATACGACGACCACTGCTGGGCAGCTCGAATTGGATGCACTCGTGCAACTCCAGGTCTTCCAGCGTTTGCGGCGTGCCTACCCTGCGCAAGTAATCCGGGGACGCGACCACCGCCAGTTTCGCGTCTTCCAGCAACCGGGCGATCATCGAGGAGTCCGGCTGGGCCCGAACACGGATGGCGAGGTCATAACCTTCGGCGACAAAATCGATGTTGCGGTTGCTCAAGTGGACATCAACGGTGACTTGCGGGTATTGCGCGCGAAACGCCGGCAGCAGTGGCAGGATGCGGTGATGGCCGTAAGTCGTCGGCACGCTGATGCGCAGTTGCCCGGATGGCACGGATTGCGCCCCCATGACTTCCTGTTGCGCCTCGACCAATTGCGTCAATGCCTGACGGCATTGCTCGAAAAAAGTCCTGCCGGCGTCGGTCAGGCGGATGCTGCGGGTGGTGCGCACAAACAGGCGGGAACCCAGACGCTCTTCCAACCGAAAAATCGAGCGGCTCACCGCCGCTGGGGTCACGCCCGCCACCTGCGCCGCCGCCGTGAAACTGCCCGCCTCCGCCGCCAGACAGAAAAGCTCGATGCTGCCCAACTGCAAGTCTTCGAAGTGCCGCTTCATGATTCATTACACCGCGTATCAACTGAAGATTCCCGATGCCTGTTTATCAGGCCGTGGCGTATAAATACAGTGGTCCCTCGATTGCGCTGGATCTTCCCGCGCCTATTCTCGTCAACTGGAGTGCAGCATGCCTTTCGTCAATGTACGTATCACCCGCGACGGCGTTACCCGCGAACAGAAAGCCCAGGTGATTAGCGAAATCACCGAAACCCTGCAGCGTGTGTTGGGCAAGGACCCGCACCTGACCCATATCGTGATCGAGGAAGTCGACACCGATAACTGGGGTTATGCCGGCATGACGACGACGGAGTATCGAAGCAAACCCAAGGAGTAAGGCTTCGCCCTACCGAGCCCGGTCCGAATGACCGGGCTTTTTTCTGCCTGCCGAGTCGCTATCACTGTGGGAGCGAGCTTGCTCGCGATAGCGGCGGGTCAGCCAGCCCACATGTGATTGATCTAATGCCATCGCGAGCAAGCTCGCTCCCACAGGGTGTAGCGTAGGTTCGATTGATTGATTACACCAAGTATCAACTCAAGTACCAGAACCCCCATTTATCAAACCCAAGCGCATCAATACCCTGATCACAACCAACGCCCAGACAGGCGCAGCGGTTCCTACTCAACGTGATCAGGAGTCAACATCATGAGCAATCAGAAAACCGTCATCATCACCGGCGCGTCCAGCGGCATTGGCCTTGGCTTGGTCAAGGCGTTCCTGGCTCGCGGCTATAACGTAGTGGGCAATGCCCGTTCCCAGTCGGGCCTGGACGATGCGGCCGGCCAGTTGGGCCATCCAGCGAGCTTCATCGGCGTGGCCGGAGACATTGCCGATCCGGCGACCTCTACCGCCCTTGTCGGCAAAGCCATCGCGGCGTTTGGCGCGGTTGATGGGCTGGTCAACAACGCCGGTTTTTTCCTGCCCAAACCCTTTGTCGAATACAGCCCGCAGGACCTGGAATCGCTGCTGGACACCAATCTCAAAGGGCTCGTCTACGCCAGCCAGGCCGCAGCCGCGCACATGATCGGTCGCCAGCAGGGTTTCATCATCAACATTTCCGCCTCGGTGGCCTTGCAACCGAACATCCAGGTGCCGGCGGCACTGCCAGTGTTGATCAAGGGCGGCGTCAACCAGATGACCCGCGCCCTGGCCCTGGAGTTGTCGCCTTTCAACATCAAGGTCAACGCCGTGGCGCCCGGTATCATCGACACGCCGATGCATGACCCGGCGCACCGCGACTTCCTCAACAACCTGGCGCCGGCCGGTCGGGTGGGCACCATCGAAGAGATCGCCGAAGCCGTGTTGTACCTCGCGGGCGCCGACTTCACGACTGGCGCGGTCCTGCCGGTGGACGGCGGCATGAGCACCGGCAAATGGTGAAAAACAAAAACCCCGAAGGCAGAAACCTTCGGGGTTTTTCTTTAGCTCGAACCTACAGCGTGTAGGAGATGCCCGCCTGCACCGTCCGCGGTGCGCCCGGATAGGCGTAGACGCCACCAAACGCGCCCTCTTCGTAATCGGCGTCGAACAGGTTCTTCAGGTCCAGGTTGAGGCGAATGCGCTCGTTGACCTTGTAGTAGCCGAGCAGGTCGACCACCGTGTAGTCGTCCATGGTGAAGGTGGTGGCGGCGGTGTTGCCGGCCCGCTCATCCACATACCTGGCGCCCAGGCCCAGGCCTAGCCCCTTCAAGCCACCGTCCTGGAATTCATAGACGTTCAACAGGCTGACGGTGTTTTTCGGTACGTTGAGCAGCCGAGTACCGGTGGGGATGTTCTCGTCCTTGGTCACTTCGGCGTCCACATAGGCGTAGCCGCCGATGACGCGCCACTCCGGTGTCAGGTTGCCCGCCACGTTCAAGTCGAAACCACGGCTGCGCACTTCGCCAGCGGCGACGTTGAAGGTCGAATCCAACGGATCGGGCGTCAGCACGTTGCGTTTTTCGATCTGATAGACCGCCGCATCGACGCTCAACTGGCGATCCAGCGCTTCCCACTTAACGCCCATTTCATAGGACTTACCCTCTTCCGGCTTGAACCCGCCACCCTCGCGGCTCGCGCCGTTGTTGGGTTTGAACGAGCGCGCGGTGTTGGCATAGACCGCCACCGTGTCGGTCAGGTCATAGATCACGCCTAGGCGTGGGGTGACCGCATTGTCGGTAACCTCCCAGTTGCGGCTGCCGGGGCGTGCTTGGGGCACAAAGCTTTCATACTCATGCTCAAACCGCTCGAAACGCGCCCCCGCCAGCACCTTCAGCCGCTCGGTCAGCGCCACCTGGTCCTGGACAAACACGCCGAAGGTCTTGAGATTTTCCTGGTCGTCGGTTGGGGTGCGGGTCAAGGCCGGGCGCGGCTGGCCATAGACCGGATCGAAGATGTCGATCGGGTAGGCGCCAAGGCCATTGGCGGAACGCTGGATGATGGATTCGTAGCTGTAGTCTTCGTATTCCACACCCGTCAGCAGCGTATGTTCGAACCCTCCCGTGGAGAAGTGCCCGGTGAGGTTGAGCTGGGTATCGCGGTCGGTCCATTCCAGCTTGCGGTAGTTGAAGTTGCGCCCCAGGGTGCGCCCATCGGCGGCGATGCCGTTGCCTTCGACAGCGTTGCCCTGCAACGTGCCGTCGAGCCACTGGGTGCCACCGGCCAGGGTCCAGTCGTCGTTGAGCATGTGCTCGAAACGCACCTGCAGCATGTTGTTGTCGTTGTGCAACTTGCCGACGTCTTTTTCGCCGAAGAAGGTATCGCGGGACGCGGTGCCACGCTGGCCTGCGTAGTGCGTCAGGCCACGGTCCAGCGGCGCATTGTTGCGCATGAAGTCGCCTTCGAAGGTCAGGCGCGTGGTGTCGTTGACCTGCCAAGTGACCACAGGGGCGATGCCATAACGTTCGGTCTCGACATGATCGCGGAACGTATCGCCGCCCTCGCCCACCACATTCAAGCGATAGGCCAGGCGGCCTTCGTCATCCAACGGGCCGGACGCATCCAAGGTGCCGCGACGCATTCCCTGATCGCTGATCTGACTGCCCAGCGTCACCGTGCGCTCGGCCAATGGTTGCTTGGACACTACGTTGAAGGTGCCGCCGGGATCGCCACGCCCATACAGCATGGACGCCGGCCCCCGCAGCACTTCCAGACGCTCGATGGTGTTGGCATCGGGCATGTTCGGGTAACCCCGATTGATCGGGAAGCCGTTGCGGTAGAACTCGCCCGTGGTAAAGCCACGCACGGTAAACGTGGTCAGGCCCTGGCCGCCGAAATTGTTCCCCCTGCCGACGCCCCCAGCGTAATCGAGGGCATCTTGCAGGCGCGTGGCGCTGAGGTCTTCGACCACATCGCGGGACACGACAGAAATCGACTGCGGGGTTTCGTGGATAGCGGTGTCGGTACGCGTGGCGCTGGCGGAACGGGTGGCGTGGTAGCCCTTTACCGGGCCTTGTGCAGTCTCGAAGTCCGAGGTGCCGACAATGTCGGTGGCTTGCAACTCCAGCGGCGCCTTGTCCGTGGAAACGGGCTCTTCTGCCCAGGAGGAGATGGAATAAGCTTGGAGCACACACAGTGAAACGAGTATCCGACGCATCGACACACAATCCTAATGAAAGACGCCGCCTCAAGGGCGACAAGAATGTGTCGCGAAAGATACAGCAACTCATTCCTATTTGACATCTACTCCCATTAGTACCCCCGTTCCAGCTGTGGAAACTTGTCGAATTTGCCTGAGAAACGCCTGGGCCCGGGCATCCTGGGTGAACGCAACGTTCAGCCGCAACCAGTCGCAGGCACCCCCCTCTGGCAGGAACGACGACCCTTGGGACAACTGGACCTGCAGCTGCTTGGCGATCTGTCGCACCCGCTCGGCCGGCACAAGACGAGGCCGCGCCCACACGAACAGCCCGCCACTGGGCTCGGCAAACACTTCCCAGTGCGTCGGGTCAAGCTGACGCAACGTGCTCGCCATCTGCTTGTTCAGGCGCCCGCGAAGGCGCTGGATCAGCTTGCGATACGCCCCGTTCGCCAACAGCGTCGCCACGACGTTTTCCGTCAGCAATGAACAACCAATACCGGTCACCATCTTGACCTGCGCCAGGCGCTGGATGATTTCAGGCTGGGCGACGACGTAGCCGATGCGCAACGAGCTGGACAAGGTCTTGGAAAAACTCGCCAGGTAGATCACCCGGTCCAGGGCATCGAGGGAGGCCAGGCGCGACGTCGGGCCGTTCTGGAAATCGGCGTAGATATCATCCTCGATGAGCCGAAAGTCGTGCAGCGTCGCCAGTTGCAACAGGCGATAGGCCACGCTCGGCGCAAGGCTGGTGCCGGTGGGGTTCTGGTACATGCTGTTGATGAAGAAATACGTGGGCTTGTGCGCTTTGAGCAACTGCTCCAGCCGGGCGATATCCGGACCATGGGCGGTTCTCGGCACCGCCAGGGTCCTGACTCCATGCAGCTTCAGCAGGTTGAACAGGTTGTAATAGCCAGGGCTCTCCACCAACACCAGGTCACCGGGCTTGAGCAGCGTGCGCACCAACAGGTCCAAGCCATGGCTGGCGCCTTGGGTGGTGATGATCTGGCGAGGATCGACGTGAATGTCGATCAGGCCCAGGCGCTTCTGGATTTGCAGGCGCAGATCAGCCGAGCCCAACGGCGTGCTGTAATTGAACAGCGCCTTATTGTCACTGCGCACCACCTGCCGGATCGCCTGGCCCAGGTCGGTGTCATCGCGCCACGCGTCCGGCAGCCAGCCGCAACCCAGCTTGAGCTGGGTCGATTCGTTGTCGAACAGCGGCCAGGATATCGCCTCATCCTCGATCTGCGCCGCCAGCGCCTGGGGTAACTGCTGGGCCACGAAAAAACCCGAACCATGGCGCGATTCCAATACGCCGCTGGCGACCAGTTGGTCATATGCCTTGATCACGCTCGACAGGCTCAAGCCGTTTTCCGTCGCCAACTGGCGGATCGAAGGCATTCGCGCACCGGGGCGGATGCCATGGGTATCGATCCACGCGGTTAGGCTGGCAACCAGTTGCCGGACCACGCTTCCCCTGGCGTTGCGATCGATGTTCAGGTCCATGGCGCGGCGTCTCGGCTAAGTGTTCTTGAATTTCGAGCAAACAGTTAAACATAAAAGCCCCCCGTCTGTTCCTTGTTTGCCTGCTGTCCGGCGGTGATAGTCCGACCAGGCTCACACTTTTGCAGGATCTCTCTTGGACGCACAGCAACGACATTCATGGGGCCTGGCCTTTGGTCTGTGCCTGATCACCCTGGCGGTCAACCTGCAGGCGCCGCTGTACACCACCTATGCGCAGCTTTCCGGTTACGGCGCAGGCGCCACGGCGGTGGCGTTTTCCGGTTATGTGCTCGGCGTGTTGCCCGTGCTGCTGGCGTTCGGCGGACTGGCCGACCGGATGGGCCGCAAACCGTTGATCCTGGTGGCGCTTGGCCTGTCGATGCTGGCAACGGTCATCACCTCGATCTGGCCCAACCTGACGGCGCTGGGCGTGGCGCGCCTGATGATGGGCGTCGGCACCGGGTTGGCCTCGGCGACTTCCACGGCCTATATGGTGGAATTGATGCCGACCGGCGATGCCCGGTCGCCGGCCAACCGGGTCACCGCCAGCACCTCCCTGGGTTTTGGATTGGGCGCGGCGTTGACCAGCCTTTTCCTGTTCGTCCATCACAGCGTTACGCCAGGCAGTTTCTGGGTGCAGTTGGCGTTGGCCGCCCTGGCGATCGTCGTGGTCGCGCGACTGCCAGACCCAGCCCCGAAAATCAGGCACGCGCCGCTGTTGCGCCTGCCGTTGTTCCCTGCTGGCAGCCTGCCCTACAGCTTCTCCATGCTGCTGGCCTGGGCCACTTCCGGGCTGGTGATCGCCATCCTGCCTTCGGTGCTCGCGGCCCATGACTTGCAGCGATGGTCCGGCCTGTCGACCTTCACCGTGATCAGTTGCGGGCTGATCTTCCAGCCTTGGGTGAAACGCATGCAGCCGGCCAGGGCCACGGGATTGGGGCTGCTCGTCTTGCCTTTGAGCTATGCGCTGCTCGCCTGGGGCGCGAGCCAGGGCTCGCTGGCCGCCGTGCTGCTCGGCGCACTGGGGGCCAGCAGTGCGTGCTATGGCTTTCTTTACCTCGGCGGATTGTCGGCGATCACGGCCATGGCCGGTACGCAAAAAGCCCGAGTCAGCGCCGGTTTCTTCCTCTTCGCCTATGTCGGGTTCAGCATTCCGGTCGTGGTGACGGGTTGGATGGCTGACCATTTCGGCGCTGATGTCGCGTTGACGGTGTTTGGCCTGGCGTTGCTGGCAGGCGCAACGATTACCGGGTTGCGCATCGTCCGGACGCAGGCTTTCATCACCCAACCCTCCCACGGCTGAACAACCCCCTCGCCACAATGACCGACGTCGCTCGACATCGCGGCAGGCAGGTCGTATACCATATCCCCACCTCAGCCAAACGACCCTCGCCGTGACTTTATCCAAATTCAACCTGCCCGACCTGGGCAACACCCCGTCCACCTCGGAAATCATTACCCGCCACTTGCGCGACGCTATCGTGGCCGGGCTTTTCGCCGAGGACGAGCCGATTCGCCAGGACGACATCGCCCGGCAATTCAACGTCAGCAAGATCCCCGTGCGCGAAGCGCTCAAGCGCCTGGAGGCCGAGGGCCTGGTGATGTTCCAGCGCAATCGCGGGGCGATGGTCACACGGATCTCCGAGGCGGAACTGGCGCAGATGTTCGAGGTGCGGATGTTGCTGGAGGACAAAGTGCTGCGCCTGGCGATTCCCAACATGACCGACGCGACCTTCGCCCGTGCCGAAAGCATCTGCCGGGAGTTCATCGGCGAGGACGACATCGGCCGCTGGGCCGAGCTGAACTGGCAGTTGCACGCCTGCCTCTATGAACCGGCGCAACGGCCCTTCATGGTGAGCCTGATCCGCTCGGTCCACGACAAACTCGAACGTTACCTGCGCATGCAGATGAGCCTGTCGGCCGGCAAGGATCGCGCCGACCATGAGCACCGCGAAATCCTCGACGCCTGCCGCGCCGGTGACGTGGAGCGCGCGGTGAAACTGCTGGACGAACATATCGCCGGGGTCTGCAGGACGCTGTTCGAGTTCTTGCCTTCCGGTCATTGATCACGATTGCCTTATTTCCCGCATTGCCTATTCCAAAAACATAGAAACAAAGCGCCCGTTGCAACTTGCGCCTGATTTGTTAGGCTCTCGCGCACCTACTTTTGCCAGGGACGGCATATGTCTAATCAGCACCGGTTGAGCATGAGCTCATTCAATCAAAGCGACGCAGCTTCGTCCGTCGCAGCGTCAAACATCACCCCAGATACAATCGTCTCAGCGTTCAATCAGCCCATCATCGACACGCTGACTGTCACGGCGCAGATAAAGAATACTTACTACGCGGGAACCGACGACACACTATTGATATCAATGGGACCGTACAACGAGTTACAGACTTACATCGAAGCCCCGAGAGTCGGTCAGACGATTCACATTTCGATTGATATCCAAAGGATGTTTGGCAGGTCGAGCATTTCGCTATCGGACATTCGCGGCCTGACGTTCTATCAAGCGCCTGTGCCGCACCCGATCATCTCGGATGCCTGGGAACTCGAGTCGCTACTGATTACCGCCAACGATATCTACACCAACGCAATGAATAAAATAGATACGTGGATTTTTAACAATTCACCGCATCTTCGCCCGGTATGGTCAGGCATCGTGGATTTCTCCAACTGGACGAACTCCGATCGTCGCCCCTTAGATCTGAGCGCTCAGACGTATCCAATACGCTGGATGCCGTATATCAGTGACTTGACCCGCTGGCGGTGTTACAACCCGGCACAACTAGAAGGGGTGGGTCAACTGCTCGGCGTCTGGAACGGCAAGTTGATCGGTAATCAACTGAAAGGTCAAACAAGCGAACTCCTTGCCCCAAACAGCGAATCCAACAGCTATACATGGGTATATACGCCTGAGGGATCGATAATTTATAAGCGCTGGGAACATGCCAAACCATCGGAGTATTTAAGACACAGTCAACTTGGAAGCGGCAGACCGGTCATTTGCGCGGGAGAGTTCAGGGTCAAGGAACACCGTATGCAAAATGTCCTAGCGATGGTCAACGATGCCTCCGGACACTACAAACCCGACGGAGGAGCCTGCTTGCGCTATGTGGCGGAGAAGCTCGAGTCTATCAATATCGATACAAGCCATACCGAATGGCGATGGACAAACGCACGCAGTTGATGACGGTTCGGCCTCGTCTCGCACACTATGCCGATTTCGTCATCACCGACAACTAAAACCATCAAGCCTCCACCCCCCGGCGCGCGCCACGCTTGTGTCCACTCATCTGAACGGACGTGGCGCCATGAAACGCATCACCGTGATCGACTCCCACACCGGCGGCGAACCGACCCGACTGGTGACCGATGGCTTCCCCGACCTGGGCCAGGGCAGCATGGCCGAACGCAGGCAGCGCCTGGCCGAGCAGCACGACGCCTGGCGCACCGCGTGCGTCCTGGAACCGCGCGGCAGCGATGTGCTGGTGGGCGCGTTGCTGTGCGAACCGGTGGACCCGAACGCCTGTGCCGGGGTGATCTTTTTCAATAACAGCGGCTACCTGGGCATGTGCGGCCACGGCACCATCGGCCTGGTGGCGTCATTGGCTCATCTGGGCCGGATCGGCCCGGGCGTGCACAGCATCGAGACACCGGTGGGCACAGTGCAGGCGACGTTGCACGAGGATCGCTCGGTCAGCGTGCGCAACGTGCCGGCCTACCGTTACCGCCAAGGGCTGCGCCTGGAGGTGCCGGGCATCGGGCCGGTGTCTGGCGATGTGGCGTGGGGCGGGAATTGGTTTTTCCTGATCGCCGACCACGGGCAACGCGTGGCGGGCGACAACCTGGACGCGCTGACCGCCTACACCTTCGCCGTGCAACAAGCCCTGGAGCAACAGGGGTTTCGCGGCGAGGACGGCGGGCTGATCGATCATATCGAGCTGTTCGCCGACGATCCCCAGGCCGACAGCCGCAATTTCGTGCTGTGCCCCGGCAAAGCCTATGACCGCTCTCCCTGCGGCACCGGTACCAGCGCCAAACTGGCGTGCCTGGCGGCCGACGGCAAACTGCAACCCGGGCAGATCTGGCGCCAGGCCAGCGTCATCGGCAGTGAATTCGAAGGGTCGTATGAACGTTCAGGCGAGCGCATCGTGCCGACCATTCGCGGCCGGGCCCATATCAGTGCTGAAAGCACCTTGCTCCTCGAGCCGGACGATCCGTTCGCTTGGGGCATTCGTCCGTGAGCCAAGGCCATGTCGCAGACGTGATCATCATCGGCGCCGGCATCATCGGCGCCGCCTGCGCGCAAGCCTTGGCCCAGCGTGGTTTGAAGGTGCTGGTGCTGGACGCCGGTTGGCACGGCGCCACGGCGGCCGGCATGGGCCACTTGCTGGTACTCGATGACAACCCGGCGGAGCTGGCTCTGAGCCAATACTCCCTGCGACGCTGGCGCCAGATGGCCCCCGATCTTCCAGAACGCTGCGCCTGGCGCAACAACGGCACGTTGTGGCTGGCGGCCAACGCCGAAGAGATGGCCGTGGCCCACAGCAAATACATGAACCTGATGGCCCATGACGAAGCCTGTGAACTGATCGGCCGAGCCGCACTGCTCCAGCGCGAACCGGAACTGCGGCCCGGCCTCGAAGGCGGGCTGCTGATCGAGGGCGACGGCATTCTCTACGCACCCGCGGCCGCCCGCTGGATGCTCGATCACGCCAACATTCGCCATCAACGGGCGCAAGTCAGCGAAGTGGACGGTCACCGCGTGCGCCTCGCAGGGGGCGGTTGGCTCAGCGCCGACGCAGTCGTGCTCGCCAACGGCATCCAGGCCACCGAGCTGTGCCCGGAGCTGCCGATCGAACCCAAGAAGGGGCACCTGTTGATCACCGACCGCTACCCCGCCACTGTCACCCATACCTTGGTTGAGCTGGGTTACGTCACCAGCGCTCACAACGCCAGCGGACCGTCGGTGGCGTGCAACATCCAACCGCGCCCGACGGGACAACTGTTCATCGGCGCTTCGCGGCAGTTCGGCAATGTCGACCCAGAGGTGGAAGGCTGGATGCTGGCGAAAATGCTCAAGCGTGCCGTGGACTACATGCCTGGCCTGGCGCACCTCAACGGTATCCGCGCCTGGACGGGCTTTCGCGCGGCGACCCCCGACGGCTTGCCACTGGTGGGCCAACATCCGCAGCGCAAGGACTTATGGCTGGCGGTGGGTCATGAAGGGCTCGGCGTTACGACCGCGCCGGCGACGGCTGATTTGCTGGTCGCCCAGCTATTCAACGAAACCGCGCCGCTGGCCGCGCAACCTTACCTGCCGCAACGTTTCCTGGGAGAAGCGGTCCATGCCTGAGTTATTCCTCGATGGCCGCCCGCTCTCGGTGGCCGATGGCACCAGCGTCGCGGCGGCATTGGCGTTGGGTGCTGACGGTTGCAGTCGCACTTCGGTCAGCGGCCAACGCCGGGCCCCCTTGTGTGGCATGGGCATCTGCCAGGAATGCCGGGTGATGATCGACGGCCGCCGGCGCCTGGCGTGCCAGACGCTGTGCCGCGACGGCATGCGCGTGGACACCCGACCATGACCGAACTCGCCGACATCCTCATCATCGGCGCCGGCCCCGCCGGCATGGCCGCTGCGCTGGCCGCGGCACGCAGCGGGGCGCGCATCGTGCTGCTGGACGACAACCCGAGCCCTGGCGGACAGATCTGGCGCGACGGTCCCCAGGCCAGCCTGCCTGCCCAGGCGGGTCGGATGCGTGATCGTCTGAACGCCTGCACTAATGTGTACTGCCACGCCGGCACCCGGGTCATTGCCTGCGCGGGCGAGAAGACGCTGTTGGTGGAAAACGCCGAGCAGGGATGGCTGATCCGCTACGAGCGGCTGATTCTTTGCACGGGCGCGCGGGAACTGCTGCTGCCCTTCCCTGGCTGGACACTGCCCGGCGTCACCGGTGCCGGTGGCTTGCAGGCACTGATCAAGGGCGGCCTGCCGGTGCGCGGCGAACGCCTGGTGATTGCCGGCAGCGGCCCGTTGTTGTTGGCCAGCGCGGCGACGGCCAGGCATCACGGGGCGCAAATATTGCGCATCGCCGAACAAGCCAGCGGTGCCGCCGTTACAGGTTTCGCCATGCAATTGCCGCGCTGGCCGGGCAAGTTGACGCAGGCGTTCAGCCTGTTCGATTCCCACTACCGCGTCGGCACGCATGTGCTGGAAGCCCTGGGACGGGACAAGCTCGAAGGCGTGCGCCTGCAACAGCGGGGCAAGACTGTGGAATTGGCGTGCGACCGGTTGGCCTGCGGATTCGGCCTGATTCCCAACACCCAGCTGGGTCAGGCGTTGGGCTGCGAGCTGGCTGGACAAGCCCTGGCGGTCGACGCCTGGCAGGCCACCACGCGCCGTGATCATTACGCCGCTGGTGAGTGCACCGGTTTCGGTGGCAGCGAACTGGCCCTGGTGGAAGGCGCCATCGCCGGTCACGTCGCCGCCGACGACACCTCGGCAGCCGAACGCCTCTGGCCTCGCCGGGCGCGATGGCAGGGCTTTGCCCTGGCGTTGAACAAGGCTTTCGCCCTAGATGCTCGTTTGAAAGGCCTGGCCCGGGGCGACACCTTGGTGTGTCGCTGCGAAGACGTGGCCTATGCAGAACTGAGCAGCCATGCCGACTGGCGCGAAGCAAAACTTGCCAGCCGCTGCGGGATGGGCGCCTGCCAGGGTAGGGTTTGCGGCGCGGCGCTGGAGCATCTGTTTGGCTGGGCGCCGCCGGCTCCTCGTCCACCGTTCAGTCCGGCACGGGTTGAGACGTTGCTTAATCTGGCAGATGAGTGAGCCACGCGTACGGCGTGACAAGCACCTCATTTCGATCAAAACTCCACGTCTGACAAAACGACGAAGCCGCCCATGTACCCCTCGCTGACGACCTTCACTCCCTGCGACTTCGACACCCTGCTGCGCAGTCTGCTGCCCATCGCGCCGTTGCTCGATACCCTCTCGGACACGGTGTTTTTCATCAAGGACACCCAAGCCCGCTACGCATTCGTCAACCAGACCCTGGTCCGGCGTTGCGGCTTCAAGCAATGCAACGACCTGCTCGGTCTGACTGCCGAGCAAGTGTTCCCGGAGCGCTTCGGCCCGCTGTACACCGAACAGGATCGACGGGTGCTGGCCAGCGGACGGGAGCTGGCCGACCAGCTCGAATTGCACCTCTATTACGGCAACCAACCGGTGTGGTGCCTGACCCACAAGCTTGCCTTGCGCGAACCTGAGGGCGGGATCGTCGGCCTGGCCGGGATTTCCCGTGACTTGCAGTCGCCGCAATCGAGCCATCCGGCGTACCAACAACTGGCGGCCGTGGACGCGCATATCAAGCAGCACTTCGCCCGCCCCATCAGCCTGGCGGAACTCACTGCCATCGCCGGGTCGTCGGTGGCGCAGCTGGAACGACACTGCAAGCGCATCTTCCAGCTCACGCCTCGGCAGATGATTCACAAGGCGCGCCTGGGAGAGGCCTCGCGATTGTTACTGGAACACGATCTGCCCATTACCGAGATCGCCCTGCGCTGTGGTTATACCGATCACAGTGCCTTCAGCCGCCAGTTCCGCGCGCTGACGAGCCTTTCACCCAGCCAGTACCGGGACAACCAGCGTTGAGCCTGTTCCTTTAGGGGGCGTAAACCCACCCCGTTGCTCCCATCTGTAACACTTCACTTTCACCTGCGCGCCCGGTGCCTGGCCGCCGGACCACCATAATCTGTTGGTTATCAAAGCATTACTAAAAACACAGGAATAAGACCCGATCAGGCACGTCGATTGCTTATCTAATATCGTATACGAAATCATCAATACGATATTTCTCCGCATTTATTCGACAGCGAGGCATTTATGAAAAACCCTGCATTGGCCGTAGCCCTTGGCGTTGTCCTCTTTCCCCTGCTTGCCCTACCCGCCCATGCCGACAAGCTCGACGACATCATCGGCTCGGGCAAGCTGCGTTGCGCGGTGACACTGGACTTCCCACCCATGGGTTTTCGCGATGAAAGTAACAAACCGGCGGGCTTCGACGTGGATTACTGCCACGACCTGGCGAAGGTCCTCGGCGTCGACGCCGAAGTGGTGGAAACGCCATTCTCCGACCGCATCCCCGCGCTGCTTTCGGGCCGCGCCGATGTCATTGTCGCTTCCACTTCCGACACCCTGGAGCGGGCCAAGACCGTTGGCCTGACCGTGCCCTACTTTGCCTTCCAGATGGTGGTGCTGACCCGCGACGACACCGGTATCAACAGCTACGCCGACCTCAAGGGCAAGAAACTCGGAAACACCAGCAGCACTTACGAAGCCATCGCCCTGGAGAAAGATCAGAAGAGTTGGGGCAGCGGCAGTTTCCGCGCCTACCAGTCGCAGAACGACACATTGCTGGCGGTCGCCCAGGGGCACATCGACGCCACCGTCGTGACCAACACCGTGGCCGCCGCGACCATCAAGTCGGGCAAGTACAAGGGCCTGAAGATCGCTGGCGATGCTCCCTATGTCATCGACTACGTGTCCCTCGGCGCCAAGCGCAGCGAGTACGGCTTGCTCAACTACCTCAACCTGTTCGTCAACCAGCAAGTGCGCACGGGCCGCTACAAGGAGCTGTTCGTCAAATGGGTCGGTACCGAGATCCCGCCGGCCAACCTGACCGTGCCCCAGGTGTACTACTGAGGATCGCGGCATGCCAAGCACGCCTATCCGCTTGCACGGCCGCAGCCTGGTGGAGGGTGCCGCCCAGGGCACCCTGTTGTTCGCCGACGTTGGCCTGAGCTTCTGGGGCGGGGTCGATCCCATTACGGGCGAAATCATCGACCGGCATCATCCTCTGAGTGGCGAACGCCTGGGCGGCCGCGTGCTGGCGATTCCCAGCGGGCGGGGTTCCTGCACCGGCAGCAGCGTGTTGATGGAGCTCATCAGCAACGGCCACGCACCGGCCGCCCTGGTACTGGCCGAAGTCGACGAGATCCTGGCCCTTGGAGTACTCGTGGCCGAGGTGATTTTCCAGCGCTCGCTGCCGGTGTTGTGCATCGGCCACGAGGCGTTCGCTGGCTTGCGCGGCCAAGGATTCGTGCGCGTCGAGGGCAACCGCCTGACGTTGTCCGGCCGACGGCCCAACGATCAATGGCATGGGACGGATATGGCCCCGCAGCCGTCCATGCGGTTCACCGTCCGGTTGAACGAGCGGGATCGGGCAATGCTCGACGGCGCGCACGGCAAGGCAGCCCAAGTAGCGATGCAAATCGTCCTGCGGATGGCCGAGATCCAGGGCGCCGACCAACTGCTGGACATCACCCAGGCGCACATCGACGGCTGTATCTATACCGGCCCGGCCAGCCTGCGCTTTGCCGAACAACTGGTGCGGTGGGGGGCGAAAGTGAGTGTGCCCACGACCCTCAATTCGATATCCGTGGACCAGCGCCGCTGGCGGGAACTGGGCGTCGACCCTGCGCTGGGCGAACCGGCCAGCGCCTTGGGTGAAGCTTACATGGCCATGGGCGCGCAATTGAGCTTCACCTGTGCGCCCTACTTGCTGGATACCGCGCCCGTGGCCGGCGAACAGATTGTCTGGGCCGAGTCCAACGCGGTGGTCTACGCCAACAGCGTGCTCGGCGCCCGCACGCAGAAGTACCCGGACTTTCTCGACATCTGCATCGCCCTGTGCGGTCGCGCGCCGCTGGCCGGATGTCATCTCGATGGGCCGCGAAAGGCCGGGCTGATCGTCGAAGTGACAAGGCCCGACCCGATGGACGACAGTTTTTATCCGCTGCTGGGCTATCACATCGGCGGCCTGACGGGACGACGTGTCCCGCTGATACGGGGCCTGGAAGACGCCGCGCCCACCCGGGATGATTTGAAGGCGTTTGGCGCCGCGTTCGCGACCACCAGCGCCGGGCCACTGTTCCACATCGCCGGGGTAACGCCCGAGGCCTTGGACCCGGCCAATGTGCTGGACTGCGACGCTGTGTTACCGGTGGAAACCGTCAACGCTGCCGGGCTGCTTGTCAGTTGGCGCGAGCTCAACAGTGCCCGGCATCGCCACGTGGATGTGATTTCCCTGGGCAATCCACATTTCTCCCTCAGCGAATTCGCCGCCCTGGCACACCTGTGTTCGGGCCGGAACAAACACCCCGGCGTGGTGCTGGTGATCACCTGTGGCCGTGCCGTGCTGGAACAGGCCCGCCAGGCAGGTTACCTGGACGCGATCCAGGCTTTCGGGGCGACGCTGGTCACTGACACCTGTTGGTGCATGTTGGGCGAACCGGTCATCCCGCCGGGCGCCACCACCCTGATGACCAACTCCGGAAAATACGCGCACTACGCGCCGGGCCTGGTGGGGCGCGGCG
Source organism: Pseudomonas sp. E102 (assembly GCF_052660185.1). NCBI lineage: Bacteria > Pseudomonadati > Pseudomonadota > Gammaproteobacteria > Pseudomonadales > Pseudomonadaceae > Pseudomonas > Pseudomonas sp. E102. The sequence continues at coordinate 2,448,671 of NZ_CP084025.1, read as the reverse complement.
TGCATTTTGCCAGCCTTGCCGATTGCATCGAGGCGGCCTGCACCGCCACCGCCAGCGATCAGCCGCCACAGTGGTTGCAACCTTCCGCACCCAAGGGGACTCCGAGCCATGTTTGACTACAGCTTCCAGTGGCGCCCCGCCTTGCGCGCCCTGCCCGATATGCTCGCCGGCGCCTGGGTGACCTTCGAAACCGCCGCGTTGTCGATGATTTTCGGCGTGCTGATCGCCCTCGTCCTGACGGTGATGCGCCAGGCACGCCATCCGCTGTTGCGCGGTGTCGGCAATGGTTGGGTGTCGATCGCCCGCAACACACCCTCGTTGTTCCAGATCTACATCCTCTACTTTGGCCTCGGCTCCCTCGGGCTGCACGTCAGTTCGTGGTTTGCGTTGCTGGCGGGTATCACCTTCAACAACGCCGGCTACCTGGCGGAAAATTTTCGCGGCGGCCTCAAGGCCGTACCGGGCACGCAGATGCGCGCCGCCCGTACCCTGGGCATGAGCGCGTTCCAGGCCTACCGGATGATCATCGTCCCGCAACTGTTGCGCATCGTTTTCTACCCGCTGACCAATCAGATGGTCTGGGCGGTGTTGATGACGTCCCTGGGTGTGGTGGTCGGTTTGAACAACGACCTCACCGGGGTGACCCAGGAATACAACGTCAAGACGTTCCGCACCTTCGAATATTTCGCCCTCGCGGCGGTGCTCTATTACCTGATCGCCAAGTTGATCGTCGGGTTGGCCCGGCTGTTGTCCTGGCGCCTGTTTCGTTATTGAGGGCGGGACATGTTCTCTACAAGCCTTACCGTCAACGACGTGTTGTATCTGCTCGAAGGTGCCTGGGTCACGGTGCAATTGACCGTCTGGTCGATCCTGCTGGGCACCGTGGCCGGGTTGTTGTTCGGCCTGTTGCGGGCGCTGTTGCCCAGGGTCAGCCTGCCATTGGCCTGGGTACTCGATGCGTTTCGCAGCGTGCCACTGCTGATCCAGTTCGTGCTGTTCAATTCCCTCAAGAGCATCGTCGGCCTGGACCTCAGCGCCTTCGCCGTCGGTTGCATCGTGCTGGGGGTCTACGCCGCCGCGTACTTCACCGAGATTGTCCGCGGTGGCGTGCTGGCGGTACCGACGAGCACCCGGCGGGCCAGCCGATCCCTGGGGCTCACGTACTGGCAGGACCTGCGCTTCATCGTCCTGCCGATTGCCACGCGGGTGGCGTTTCCCGGCTGGTTGAACCTGGTGCTGGGGGTGATGAAAGACACCGCGCTGGTGATGTGGATCGGCATCGTCGAACTGCTGCGGGCTTCGCAAACCATCGTCACGCGTATTCAGGAACCCCTGCTGGTGCTGTGCATCGCGGGCCTCATTTATTACCTCATGAGCCTGGTGGTCGCCCGCCTCGGCGCTCGCCTGGAAAGAAGGTGGCAAGAAAATGATTGAGATCGAAAACGTGCATAAATCCTTCGGCAACCTGGAAGTCGTCAAGGGTGTCAGCCTGACGGTGGACAAGGGCGAAGTCGTGTCGATCATCGGTGGCTCCGGTTCCGGTAAATCGACCCTGCTGATGTGCATCAACGGCCTGGAGCCGATCCAGAAAGGCAGCATCCGGGTGGACGGCGTCTCGGTACACGACAGCGCCACCGACCTCAACCGCCTCCGGCAGAAGATCGGCATCGTTTTCCAGCAGTGGAACGCCTTTCCCCACCTGACCGTGCTGGAAAACGTGATGCTCGCGCCGCGCAAGGTGCTGGGCAAGACCAAGCAGGACGCCGAGGCGCTGGCGGTCAAACAGCTTGAGCACGTGGGCCTGGGGGACAAGCTCAAGGCCTTTCCCGGAAAGCTCTCCGGCGGCCAGCAGCAGCGCATGGCAATCGCCCGTGCCTTGGCGATGTCGCCGGACTACATGCTGTTCGACGAAGCCACCTCGGCCCTCGACCCGCAACTGGTCGGTGAGGTGCTGGACACCATGCGCATGCTGGCCGAAGACGGCATGACCATGGTGCTGGTGACCCACGAGATCCGCTTCGCCCGGGACGTATCCGACCGCGTGGCGTTCTTCTGCAATGGGCGAGTCCATGAGATCGGCCCGCCGGAGCAGGTGATCGGCAATCCGGTGCAGCCGGAGACGGCGGCATTCCTCAAATCGGTGAAATAGCGGATCGCCGCCCGGAGCAGGCTCGCTCCCACACGGGTTTTGTGTAGGCCGCAATGACCTGCTAACCACCACAGAACCCTGTGGGAGCGAGCTTGCTCCGGGCGGCGATCCGACGATGAGGCCCCACCAGACAACACAAGGATCTGACCCATGCGCTCATCCAGAATCATCCACATAGTCAGCTGCCACGCCGAAGGCGAAGTCGGCGATGTGATCGTCGGCGGTGTCGCGCCGCCACCCGGCGCCACGGTCTGGGAACAATCACGCTGGATCGCCCAGGACCAGACCCTGCGCAACTTCGTCCTCAACGAGCCTCGTGGCGGGGTGTTCCGCCACGTCAACCTGCTGGTGCCGGCCAAGGACCCGCGGGCGCAGATGGCCTGGATCATCATGGAACCGGCCGACACCCCACCCATGTCCGGCTCCAATTCGTTGTGCGTCGCCACCGTGCTGCTGGACAGCGGCATCCTGCCGATGACCGAACCCCAGACGCGCTTGGTCCTGGAGGCACCGGGCGGCTTGATCGAGGCCGTGGCCGACTGCCGCGACGGCAAGGTGCAACGGGTCGAGATCAAGAACGTGCCCTCCTTCGCTGACCGCCTCGATGCCTGGATCGAAGTCGAGGGCCTGGGAACATTGCAGGTGGACACCGCCTATGGCGGCGACAGCTTCGTCATCGTCGACGCCCAGCGCCTGGGCTTCGACATTCGCCCCGACGAGGCCGCCGATCTGGTGACCGTGGGGCTGAAGATCACCCGGGCCGCCAACGAGCAGTTGGGCTTCGTACACCCCTTGAATCCCGATTGGTCGCACATTTCGTTCTGCCAGGTCGCCGCGCCCGTCGTCATGGAAAACGGCATCGCCACCGGCGCCAACGCCGTCGTCATCCAGCCCGGCAAGATCGACCGCTCGCCCACCGGCACCGGTTGCTCGGCCCGCATGGCGGTGCTGCACGCCAAAGGCCTGATGCAGGTGGGTGAACGGTTTATCGGCCGCTCGATCATCGGCTCCGAATTCCATTGCCGCATCGACTCACTGACCGACGTTGCCGGTCGCCCGGCGATCTACCCGTGCATCGCCGGGCGGGCGTGGATCACCGGAACCCACCAATTGCTGCTGGACCCGGCCGATCCGTGGCCGCAGGGCTACCGGCTCTCGGACACCTGGCCCGGCGCATGACTTTCATACCCACCCATAACCCTTGTGGCGAGGGAGCTTGCTCCCTCGCCACAGAGACACACCAAAAGGAGACACCCATGAGCCAACGCATCAACTGGAGCGGCGTATTCCCCGCCGTTACCACCCAATTCAACGATGACTTTTCCATCAACCTGGAAAAAACCCATCAGGTCATTTCCAACGTCATTCGCGATGGCGTATCCGGCCTCGTGGTCTGCGGGTCGGTGGGGGAAAACACTTCCCTGAGCGCGGAGGAAAAGATTGCCGTGACCGAAGTGGCGGTGGACGCTTCCGGGGGCCGAGTGCCGGTGATCTGCGGCGTGGCCGAGTTCACCAGCGTGCAGGCCGCCAAAGTCGCCAATGCGGTGCGCAAGGTCGGTGTCGACGGGGTGATGCTGATGCCCGCGTTGGTCTACGGCTCCAAGCCGTTCGAAACCGCCGAACATTTCCGCTACGTCGCCCGGCATGCCGACGTGCCGCTGATGGTCTACAACAACCCGCCTATCTACAAGAACGACGTCACCCCGGACATCCTGATTTCCCTGGCCGATTGCGACAACGTGGTGTGTTTCAAGGACTCGTCCGGCGACACCCGGCGTTTCATCGACGTGCGCAATGAAGTGGGCGATCGCTTCGTGCTGTTCGCCGGTCTCGATGATGTGGTGCTCGAAAGCCTCGCCGTAGGCGCAGAAGGTTGGGTCTCGGGCATGTCCAACGTGTTCCCCAAGGAAGGTGAAACGATCTTCCGGCTGGCCCGCGCCGGACGGTTCGCCGAAGCCATGCCGATCTACGAATGGCTGATGCCGATCCTGCACCTCGACGCCCGCGCCGACCTGGTGCAGTGCATCAAGCTCTGCGAAGCCATTGCCGGCCGAGGCAGCGCTCTCACCCGCCCACCGCGCCTGGCCCTGCCGGAAGCAGACCGGGTGTACGTGGAGCAGATCATGGCCACGGCCCTGGCCAATCGGCCAGTGTTGCCGGAGGTGGGGCTTTAAGCCGGGGCGCAGGCTCAGGCATGTGAGAAACCTGTGGGAGCGAGCTTGCTCGCGATAGCGGTTGTCCAGCTTGCATCTCTATTGGATGTGCCGACGCTATCGCGAGCAAGCTCGCTCCCACAGGGGGTTGTGGTGCAAACACGGGACCAACCGACCAGCAACACGGCGTTATTGCCAGTCTTTGCTACGCTTTTTCCCCGGCGCAATGACGCACGGGAGGCGTCCCATGAATTATTTCCTGGCCCAGGCCCTGAACAACCAATGGGCCAATCACAGGCTGCTGGACGCCTGCGCACAGCTGAACACCGTGGAATACGAGGCCTACCGCACCAGTTTCTTCCCCTCCATCCAAGCCACGCTGTGCCACATACTGGAAGTAGATCGCTATTACCTCACCGCCCTCAAAGGCGATGTCCTGGGCCAGGAGCGGGATTTTTCCGAGATGCTGGCGTTCAACCAGCTCAGGGAAAGCCAGGACCGGACCGACCGGCAACTGGCGGCATTGTGCAGCAACCTGAAACCCACAGACCTGTCTCGCACCGTCGACCTGGTGCGTGCCGACGGCAACGCTTTCGAACGGATCGACCGCTTACTGCTGCACCTGTTCGAGCACCAGATCCATCACCGCGGCCAGGTCCACACCATGCTCAGCGCCACCCACGTCGAACCGCCGCAGCTCGACGAGTTTTTCCTCGATTGCGACCGCCGCTTCCGCGAAGAGGAGGAACAGTTGCTGCAACTCGACGAGCAGCGGGTCTGGCGAGAGTACCAGCCCGATTGAATCGATAACCCAGGAGACCTTGCCATGAACCTGATCTTTCGTTGCATCGGCTTGTCCACGATGCTGGTCGCCACCGCCGCCCTTGCCCACCATGGCTGGAGCGAATACGACGCCAGCAAGCCACTGACGCTCGAAGGTACGATCAAGGAGTCCGGTTACTCCCACCCCCACGGGACCATGCGCCTGCAAACCACGGAAAAGACGTGGTTCGTCGTGCTCGCGCCGCCTTCTCGCATGGAAAATCGGGGGCTGACCAAAGACATGCTCAAAGCCGGTAACCGGGCCACCGTGGTCGGCTACGCCAATAAAAACAAGCCTGACGAGCTTCGCGCCGAACGCATCACCATCGACGACAGAACCACCGAGCTGCGCTGATGCAGGTCACTGGCCCGGTCGCGCAAGGCTGGATGGACCGATTGGGCGACTCGCCCCTGGCCTCGGCCATGCGCAGCGAGCTATGGCTCTATCCGCTGGTGGAAGTGCTACACATCATCGGGTTCTCGATACTGGTGGGCGCGGTGGTGATGTTCGACCTGCGCGTCCTCGGGCTGTCCAGGGACATCGCCGTGACCGCACTGGCTCGCCATCTGCTGCGATGGGCCGTCGGGGCCCTGCTGTTGATCGTGCCTGCCGGCTTGATGATGTTCAGTGCGCACCCTCATGATTTCGCCAGCAACAACGTGTTCATTCTCAAGCTGTGCCTGATCGCGGCGGCAGGCGTCAATGCCCTGCTGTTCCATCTGGTGCCCTACCGCTCCGTCCAGCAATGGAATACCCACGTCACGGCGCCGAGCCTGGCCAAGCTCCAGGCGTTGCTGTCCGTGGCGTTGTGGATCGCGGTGATCGGCTGCGGGCGCTTGCTGGCCTACACCTGAACGAGCATTGAAAAAAAGGCGATGGCCGCTTCCGGCCATCGCCAAATCGCCCACTTCAGGCGCCGTCAGATCCGTGCGGGTGACACGATGATTTTCACGTTGTGTTCCTTGTTGTTTACCAACTCCTCGAAGCCCTGGCCGACGATTTCTTCCAACTGGATGCGCCCGGTCACCAGCGGCGAGATGTCCAGGCGTCCGTCGGCGATGAAGGCAATCACGTCGGCGAACTCTCCGTTGTAGGCCAATGCGCCCAGCACCTGCTTCTCGGTTGAAACCAGTTCGAAGAAGTTGAACTCGCTCGGTTCTTCGAAAATCCCCACCAACACGCATTTGCCCGCCTTGCGGATCAGGTCGATGGCGAACTTGGCGGTGTGCTTGTTGCCGATGCACTCGAAGCTGACATCGGCGCCCAGGCCGCCGGTCAGGCGCCGAACTTCGGCCAGGGCGTCGCACTCATTGGGATCGATCACATGGCTGGCCCCGACTTCCAGGGCCTTGGCCTTGCGCGCGCCGGACATTTCCAGTGCGATGACCTGGGCCGCGCCGGCCGCCTTGGCGCACATGATCGTGCACAGGCCGATGGTCCCGGCGCCGACCACCACGACGTTCTGGCCAAGCAAACTGCCAGCCTTCTTCACTGCGTGCATGCCCACCGCCAGCGGTTCGATCAACGCGCCAGCCTCGGCAGGAAAGTTGGCCGGGAGTTTGTACAGCAGGTTGGCCGGGACATTGACCAACTCCGCAAACGCACCGTTATTCATCAGCCCGGTAAAAGCCAGGTTCTCGCAGATGTTGTAGAGCCCATGGGTGCAGTAATAGCAGGTGCCGCAATGCTGGCAGGCATCGGCGGCCACTGGTTCGCCGACGTTGAAACCTTCGACGCCCTCGCCCAGCTCGGCGATCTCGCCGCAGAACTCATGGCCGAGGATGCACTGGCCCTTGATCCCGGTCAGGGGGTGTGGCGCGTCCACCGGGATGAACACCGGCCCCGCCACGTACTCGTGCAGGTCCGAACCGCAGATGCCGCACCACTGCACGCGGATCTGCACCCAACCGGCGGGCGGTGAAACCGGCAGCGGCACGTCTTCGACGCGGATGTCATTACGGCCATGCCAAACGGCGGCGCGCATGCTGCGGGTCGGCTTGATTGAAACGTTCATAGCGTTACCTCCAGGATTTTTCATAGGGCGACGACTCAACCGCCGCCCGCTGGTTCAGTGCTGTCCGATGAACTCGATAATCAATCGATTGACCTGCTCGGCCGCCTCCATCTGCACCATGTGGCCCTGGCCCGGCAGCACTTCGACCTGGGCACTCAACCCTTCGGCGTGGACCGCCGGGATGATGGCGTCATCACTGCCCCAGATCACCAGGGTCGGGACATGGCCGGCCTGCACCACCTCGCGTAGCTCCACTTGCTGGCGGCCGTCCTTGAACAAGTTCTCTGCCAATTGGCGCAGGGCCACGTCCACACCTTCCAGGCGCTTGTACTTGAGCATGTCATCGAGCATCTGCCGGTTGACCAGCTCGGCATTGGAGAACAGTTGCACCAGCTGTGGCTTGAGGGCGTTGCGGTTGGCGGCGTCGACGAAGCCTTGCAAGTAACTGCCGTTGATCTGGGCGCCCAGGCCGGCGCTGCCGATCAGGGTCAGTGAGCGCAAGCGCTGCGGCATCAAGCGCGCGGCATTCAGCGAAACGGCCCCGCCCATGGAATGCCCGACCAGATGGGCCGCGTTGATGTCCAGATGATCGAGCAAGGCCAGCACCACACCGCTCAGCTCGTCGAGGTCACCGCGCTCCAGGGTTTTCGCCGATTCGCCATGCCCTGGCAGGTCCAGGGCAATCACCCGGCGCCCAGCGGCCAAGGCTTCATGGTTGAACAGCCAGTTGTTGAGGTCACCACCAAAACCGTGCACCAGCACCAGCGGCGTACCGCCCTCGCCGCGCTCGAAATAGCGGATCAGCCGACCGTCCACCTCGACTTTCTGCGGTTTCGGGCCGCTGTCCTCGTCAGCCGCGTCGCCAGGCACGAAATTGGATTGGAACTGCTCGATGACCGCGTCGATGTCGGCGTCGCTGGCTTCGCCTTCGACGACGATGCCGAGCAAGGCGCCGACCGGCAGGGTTTCATCCTGGCGCGCCACCTGGCGGCGCAATACGCCGGAAAATGGCGCCTCGACGCTGCTGGAGATCTTGTCGGTCTCGACGTCCATCACTTCATCGCCTTTGGTGATGGCCTGGCCTTCTTCCTTGAGCCAGGCATCGACCCGGCCCTCGGTCATCGACAGGCCCCACTTGGGCATGGTCAGGGTAAAAATCTGGCTCATCAGTGCTTGCTCCACTCGATCACGTTGAGCACGGCTTGCTCGATTTTTGCCGCGTCGGGGATGTACAGGTCTTCCAGGGAGTCGGAAAACGGCACCGGCGTATGCGGCGCAGTGACCATCTCGATCGGTGCCTTGAGCGCGCCAAAGGCCTTTTGCGCCACCAGCGCCGAGATGTCGGTGGCCATGGAGCAGCGCGGGTTGGCCTCGTCGATCACCACCAGGCGTCCGGTTTTCTCGACGCTTTCAAGGATGCTGTCCTCGTCCAGCGGGCTGGTGGTGCGCAGGTCGATGACTTCGCAGTCGATGCCACGTCCGGCCAGGTTGCGTGCCGCATCCATCGCGGTGTTGACCAACCGCCCGTAGGACACCAGAGTCACGTCCTTGCCGTCGCGCAGGAAGTTGGCCTCGCCGAACGGCACGGTGTAGAGCTCTTCCGGCACCTCGCCCTGCATGCTGTAGAGCAACTTGTGCTCGCAGAAGATCACCGGGTCATTATCGCGAATGGCCTGGATCAGCAGACCCTTGGCGTCATAGGGCGATGACGGACACACCACTTTCAGTCCCGGAATGTGTGTCCACAACGAAGTGAGCATCTGCGAATGCTGGGCCGCGGCGCGCAGGCCGGCGCCGACCATGGTGCGAATGACCAGGGGCGTGGACGCCTTGCCGCCGAACATGTAGCGGAATTTCGCCGCCTGGTTGAGGATCTGGTCCAGGCAGCACCCGGCAAAATCGACGAACATCAGTTCGCACACCGGGCGCACGCCGCAGGTGGCGGCGCCGACCGCCGCGCCGACATAGCCGATTTCCGACAGCGGCGTGTCCAGCACCCGCCCGGGGAATTGGTCGTAAAGCCCCTTGGTGACGCCGAGCACGCCGCCCCAGGCATCGTTTTCACCGGGTGCGCCAGCGCCGCCGGCCACGTCTTCACCCATGATGAACACGCTGGAGTCGCGACGCATTTCCTGGGCCAGGGCTTCGTTGATTGCCTGCTGATAGCTGATTTTTCTCGCCATGATGGGATTCTCTCTTGTTGTTTTCAGGGGCGTTCAGGGGTAGCTGACGTAGACGTCGGTCAGCAGGTCGGACGCCGCCGGCTTGGGATCGGACTTGGCCTTGTACACGGCATTTTCGATCAGCATTTGCACCTCTTTGTCGATCTGGTCCAACTGCTCGACTGTGAGCAGCCCGGCCCGGGTGGTGCGCTCGCGGAACTGCATCAGGCAGTCCTGGTTTTCGCGGAAATGCTTGACCTCGTCGGGTGCGCGATAGGTCTGGGCGTCGCCTTCGAAGTGGCCGTAGTAGCGGGTCAGCTTGACCTCGATCAGCGACGGCCCTTCCCCGGCACGGGCGCGCTCGACGGCGGCCCCGGCGGCTTCATGGACGGCGAAGAAGTCGAAGCCATCGACGGTCACGCCGGGCATGCCGAAGCCGGCGGCGCGGTCGGCGATGTGGTCGCAGGCCACTGACCAATTGGACGCGGTGGCTTCGGCGTAGCCATTGTTTTCCGCGATGAACAGGCATGGCAGGTTCCACACCGAGGCCATGTTCATGGCTTCGAACACTGCGCCTTCGTTGGAACCGCCGTCGCCGAAAAACACCACGGCGACGCTGTCGGTGCCCTTGAGCCGAGCCGCCAGGGCAGCGCCGACGACCAGTGGCGCACCGGCGCCGACGATGCCGTTGGCGCCGAGCATGCCTTTTTCGAAATCGGCGATGTGCATCGAGCCGCCCTTGCCTTGGCAGACGCCGGTTTTCTTGCCGTAGATCTCGGCCATCATCCCGTACACATCCACGCCCTTGGCGATGCAATGGCCGTGACCACGGTGGTTCGAGGCAATGCAATCGTCGTCCCCGAGATGGGCCATGACGCCCGCGGCCGAGGCTTCTTCGCCGGCATACAAGTGGACGAACCCGGGGATCTCCCCCGTGGCGAATTCCACGTGCAGGCGCTCTTCGAAGGCGCGGATGGTGCGCATGACCTGATAGGCGTGCAGTAATTGATCATGGTTGAGCGATGTCGACATTTTTATTCTCCAGGCGTGTCTTCTTGAAGGTTCGAGGGGTGTTGCGGGTGCTCGCGACCAATGGCCAACAAGCGCTGTTGCGCGGCGTAGGTGAGCACCGCGTTGACGTCGATGCTCAGCGGGCCGCCGGCATCGAGGGTGACCGTGGGCCGGTCATGGACGTTGAATTCGATTTCCCGCTCGCCATCCAGGGCCAAGGTGCCGGCGGACAGCGACAAGCCATGGGCGACGCCGGGCTCCAGAGGCCCGGCGGCCAGCACGCCGCAACCTTGCAGCAAGCCCGGCGCGAGCGGCACCAGCAGCGCTTCAGGGGATTGCGGGTCCAGGCGCATCCAGGCACCGCCCGGCGCCTGGCGAGACACCGGAAACCACAACCCGCACAGCGCCGACAGGCCGATGGATTGCGGTTCGGCGAAGGTCACGAACACTTCGGCCAGGTCTTGCGCGCGGCTGATCGCCCTCGCGCCGACAAAGCGCAGCGGCGATACGGCAACGTCCACCAGAGCGACTTCCCGCAAACCACGCCCGGCGTCGCAAACCAGCAAGCGCTTGTTGCGGCGCAAACCGATCGCGTCTGGGATCCGACCGCTGGCGTACAACCCACCTGCCAGCCCGGCACTGGTGGCCTCGCGCAGTTCGGGGAAGGCATTGTTGGTGCCGGTGGACAGGGTCAACAGAGGAATGTCGCCCACTTCGGCGGCGACAGCCTTGTGGGTGCCGTCGCCGCCGAGCACGGCGATCAGCGCCACCTCGCGCTCGGCCATCAGGCGTGCGGCGCGGCGGGTGTCTTCGACGGTCTGGCGCAGGGTCAGGTCGAGAAACTCCAGGGCCGGCCAATGGCTACTGCGGGCCTGGCGGCTGTGGCTGTTCTTCAGCACGGCGGCGGCCATGCCGATCATGTCGGTGGGCATCAACACCTGCTCGATGCCGGTGGCGCCAAACGCCGCCAGCAAGCGCTGGATCACCGAGACCTTGTCGGTGCTGGAGAACAATCCGGCGTTGGCGGTCAACCGCCGCACGTCACGGCCCGATGCGGGGTTGGCGATGATGCCGACGGTGAGCGGACGGCGGCTCATGGCGCCACCGTGGCGGGAACAGTCAACGGGCTTGGCGTGCAAGTCATAGGCACCTCTTTTTATTATTGGAAGCCCAACGGGTGGGTCCAAGGCCTAGAGCAAGGGCGGTGCCAATAGCCGGAAACTGGACGCAAAGCCCCGAGCCAGAGCACTTGCGGCGCTCCGCTGCAAGCATTGGCCATAGGCCCGGTGAGACGCCACATGCCAGCCTGCACGACGAAACCGCGAGACGTTGAGACGTGGTGTCTCACCGGGTTGCCTGCGCTCCGTCGGGCTTGTCTGCGCCCGGCGATCAGCGCTTAATGTGCCGACAATGACAAGAAGCTGAACCGGAGGCCCCTATGCTTTCCGCTCACTCCAGGGCGCACGTGGATTGCATCAGCCGCGTGCTGAAGAACGCCGCCCAACTGCCGCAACTGCCCGTGCCGGACCTGATCCTCGACTCCTGGCGCCGCTCCATGGAGCAACATCACCTGGACCCCGGCTCGCTGCAGGGCCCACGGATCCTGTCCCACGACGTGCTCAAGCAATGCCGCGAGCGCTCGGAGCTGTTCCTTAATATCGCCAGCGACGAAGTGGCGCGCCTGCACGGCCGGGTGCGCGATGCCGACTATTGCGTGCTGCTGACCGATGCCCAGGGCCAGACCATCGATTACCGGGTGGAAACCACCCTTCGCAACGACTGCCGCAAGGCCGGGCTCTACCTGGGTACGTGCTGGTCGGAAGGCGAAGAAGGCACATGTGGCGTGGCGGCGGTGCTCACGGCCAAGACTGCGGTGACGGTGCACAAGCGTGATCACTTTCGCGCGGCATTCATTGGCCTGACCTGCTCCGCCGCGCCGGTCTTCGATCCGCAGGGCGAGCTGCTCGGCGTGCTGGACGTCTCGGCGGTGCGCTCGCCGGATGATCGACGTTCCCAGCACCTGATCCGGCAAATGGTGGTGCAGAGCGCCCGGGAGATCGAACAGGCGTTTTTCATGAGCAGCGCCCAGGGTTATTGGGTGTTGCGGGCCCATCGCAACGCGGGGTACGTCGACAGCCAGCCGGATCTGCTGCTTGCCTGGGACGACGATGGCTGCCTGCAAGCCCTGAACCCGGCGGCGCGCCAATACCTGATGCAACGCTACGGCCAGTTGCCTCGCCACATCAGCCAGGTTTTCGACCCGCAATTGCTGCACCGGGCCCGGGATGAAAGCCTCTACCCACTCGATGTCGATTTGCATGGCCGCCTGAGCGCGCCACGGCGCCGGGCCAAGCCTCGCCAGCGCGTCGCGATGACTCCCACCGAACTCGATCCACGCCTGGCCGACAGCCTGAACCTGGCGGTGCGGGTCAAGGATCGCAACCTGCCGGTGCTGATCCAGGGCGAAACCGGTTCCGGCAAGGAGGTCTTCGCCCGCCAGTTGCACCAGGCCAGCCAGCGCCGCGATCGGCCCTTCGTGGCCTTGAACTGCGCGGCCATACCGGAAAGCCTGATCGAGAGTGAGCTGTTCGGCTACGTCGCCGGTGCCTTCACCGGGGCCTCGGCCAAGGGCATGCAGGGTCTGTTGCAGCAGGCCGATGGCGGCACGCTGTTCCTCGATGAAATCGGGGACATGCCGCTCGCCTTGCAAACCCGCCTGTTGCGGGTGCTGGCCGAAGGCGAAGTGGCGCCACTGGGGGCTTCAAGGCGCAAGGCCGTGGACATCCAGGTGATCTGCGCCACCCACCGCGACCTGGAGGCGCTGGTGGCGGCCGGCGAGTTTCGCGAGGATCTGTATTTCCGTCTCGGCGGCGCCCGCTTCCAGCTGCCGCCGCTGCGCGAACGCACCGACCGGCTGCCGTTGATCAATCGAATCCTTGAAGAAGAGTCGGCGCTGTGCGGCGGTGCGGTGCAACTCAGCGGTGCCGCGCTGGAATGCCTGCTGGGTTATCACTGGCCGGGCAATGTCCGCCAGTTGCGGCATGTGCTGCGCTATGCCTGCGCGGTCTGCGAGGCGAGCGTGATCCAGCTTAGCCACTTGCCCGAGTCGTTGCACACCACGGACGCCGCCGATCATGGGCCGGAGCCCAGCGCCAGCCCTGAACGCCAGGCGTTGCTGGACGCCCTGGTGCGTCATCGCTGGAAACCTACCCCGACGGCCCGGGCGCTGGGCATTTCCCGAGCGACCCTATATCGACGGGTGCATCAGCACGGGATCGAGATGCCCGGCAGGCGTCCTGACGCTGTTCACTAAAGGTCGCCAGACAGCTGTGGCGAGGGAGCTTGCTCCCGCTCGGCTGCGAAGCAGTCGTAAAACCGAAGAATGCGATGTATCTGAAGCTCTGCATTCGGCAGGTATGGGGCCGCTTAGCGGCCCAGCGGGAGCAAGCTCCCTCGCCACGGGATCGTCTTTTTCTCAAGTGAACGGTATTACGGCAGTAGCCAGGGCTGATGGCTTATCGTCGCGCCAGCTCATGGCGCACGCATTGTTCGTAGTAGGTCTGCTTGACCGCGGCAGGTTTGAGCCGCGAGGTGCTGTTGTAGGTCTGTTCGGTGATGCCCAGGGCGGTCATGCGCATCCAGGGCCGGGAAAACTTGCGCACCTGCAGCTTCTTGCGCGCCCCATACAGGCTCACTCCGGACAGCTTGGACGCCTGCGCTCCAGCGGCAATGTCCGAACCCCAGCGACACACCGATTGCTGGTTTGCCGTCAGCGCCCTGGCTTGGGCTTCATGCGAAACGGCGGCCATGAGCATGGCCGCCGCGATCCAGATAGAAACACGCATAGGTTTGTCGTCCAACTTTCTGAAATGAAAGGAGTTTGACCTCAACTCAGGGAGCAAGGGGCCAGCATTGGCGCGCCGTTCTCAAGCCTATGTCTATTCGTACAAACAACTTTATATAGACACTATAACCTCTTGATAAATAGTATTTTTATCCAGACTTCGCCTCTTGTAGCAATCGCTGGATCACCTGTTCCTGTTCGCCATACCGCCCTTCGCCGAAGTGGCTATAGCGCACCTGCCCCTTGGCATCGATGAAGTAATGGGCCGGCCAGTACTGGTTGTTGAAGGCACGCCAGATCGCATAGCGGTTATCGATGGCCACCGGGTACTGGATGTCCAGCTTGCGCACCTGTGCGCGTACGTTGTCGATGATCTTTTCGTAGCCGTATTCCGGGGTATGAACGCCGATAACCACCAGCCCGTCCTTTTCGTATTTCTTCGCCCACTCGTTCACATACGGCAGCGTGTGCTGGCAGTTGATGCAGTCGTAGGTCCAGAAATCCACCAGCACCACTTTGCCCCGCAACGACTCGCTGCTCAGCGGCGGCGAGTTGAGCCATTGCACCGCGCCGTCCAACGAAGGCATGGTGCCTTGGGCTTCGAGGTCCGGCATGGCGCTCGCGCTGGCCTTGCTCACCACATAGTCGATGGCTTTGGGCACGCTCTCCAACAGGCTTTTTTCCAGGCTGGCCGACTGTTGCGACGACGTCGCAGCCAATAACCGGTCATCCGCCCCAGTGCCGATCGCCACGGCGGCCAGCAACACCACTGCCCCGGTGGCACGGCGCAGCCAGGCGGTGATCGGCAGCGAGAGTTTCAACCGACCGATCAGGCCTCGACCGGCGAGGATCAGGGTACCCAGCGACAGGGCGCTGCCCAGGCCGTAGGCGAGCAGCAACAGGCTGGTCTGGGCGCTGGCGCCTTGCAGCATGGCCCCGGTCAGGATCACGCCGAGGATCGGCCCGGCACACGGCGCCCAGAGCAACCCGGTGGCGACACCGACCGACACTGACGCCAGAGGCCCGCCCATCCGCCCGGCACCGGTGTCAAGACGGTTGCCCAGGCTGACCAGCGGCCGCGCCAGCCAAGTGCCCACCCGGCTGAACATCAGCGACAGCGCAAACAGCACCATCACCACCAAGGCGACCTGCCGGCCGACGCTACTGGCGCGTATCACCCATTCGCTGCTGGCCACCGCCAGGCTGGACACCAAGGCAAAGGTCAGCACCATGCCGGCGAGCGTCAGCAACACCGAACGGCGCGATTGATTGGCCCGGGCGAACAGGAACGGCACCACCGGGAGGATACAAGGGCTGAGGATCGTCAGGATCCCGCCGAGAAATGCGATCAGAAGCATGGCAACACCTCAATATAAAGGCTGGCGAAGGTCAGTTCTGGTTGGTGCAGTTATCGGAGAGCTTGCGGTAATCCAGCGCCTGCTCATGGCCCGCCGAGTCCAGGTAGGTCATGTGGGCGTTGACCACGCCACAGGCTGGCTGCGGATCTTCGCTCAGGGACAGCACTTTGCGTACATCCAGGTGTGTGCCGTAGGTGTAGGTGTGCGCCGGCGCGGTGCTTTCGGCCCGGGCCGACAGGGTGCAGATGTTCAGCGCGGCGAACAGGCAGGCGGCGTAGATGGCTTTGGTGTTCATGGTGCGGTCCTCGATTCAATGGGTGTTTGTCGCAGAGGCCGGTTGTGTCGCCTCGATGGATGCCATTGAATGCCCCCCACGTATCGCGCCTGTATCGAGCAGGTGGCTTTTTGCATCGCTGTGTATCCGCCACGCGCCAGATACACTGCAATACAAACCGTCGCGAGCCAGGCCGGCTGCTGGCTGTAGACTGACCCACACCAAAACGCCAAGGGGCAGAACACCATGGATCATGTCGATCATGTGCTGATCGTGGATGACGATCGCGAGATCAGGGAGCTGGTAGGCAACTACCTGCAAAAGAACGGTTTGCGCACCACCGTGGTCGCGGATGGCCGGCAAATGCGCGCCTTTCTGGAGACCACTCCGGTGGACCTGATCGTGCTGGATATCATGATGCCCGGCGACGATGGCCTGGTGTTGTGCCGGGAGCTGCGGGCCGGCAAGCACAAGGCCACGCCTGTCCTGATGCTCACCGCTCGCAACGACGAGACCGACCGCATCATCGGCCTGGAAATGGGCGCGGACGATTACCTGGTCAAGCCTTTCGCCGCCCGGGAGCTGTTGGCGCGGATCAACGCCGTGCTGCGCCGCACGCGCATGTTGCCGCCTAACCTGGTGGTCACCGAGAGCGGGCGCCTGCTGGCGTTTGGCCGTTGGCGGCTGGATACCACCGCTCGCCACCTGCTGGACAGCGACGGCACCATGGTGGCCCTGAGCGGCGCCGAATACCGCTTGCTCCGGGTATTCCTCGACCATCCACAGCGGGTACTCAACCGCGACCAGTTGTTGAACCTGACCCAGGGCCGTGACGCGGACCTGTTCGACCGCTCCATCGATTTGTTGGTCAGTCGCCTGCGCCAACGCCTGTTGGACGACGCCCGCGAGCCGGCGTACATCAAGACGGTACGCAGTGAAGGTTACGTGTTCTCGCTGCCGGTGGAGATCCTCGAGGCCTCGGTATGACCCTGTCTCTGCGGTGGCCGCGTACCCTCGCCTCGCGCTTGTCGTTGATTTTCCTGATCGGTCTGGTCCTGGCCCAGGGTTTGTCGTTCGGCGTCCAATACTACGAACGCTACGAGAGCGCCAAGAACACCATGCTCGGCAACCTGGAGACTGACGTCTCGACGTCCGTGGCGATCCTCGATCGCCTGCCTGCCGCCGAACGCCCCGCGTGGCTGCCAAAGCTTGCGCGACGCAACTACGGCTATGTGCTTGATGAGGGCCAGCCTGGCATGCCAATGCTCCCGGACAACGCGCCGATATCGGTCAGCTCGATCCAGGAAGCCTTGGGCGAAGCCTATGCCCTGACCTACAACCAGATCCCGGGACCGAAGATGCACTATCAGGCGCACCTGCGCCTCAAGGACGGCAATCCGCTGACCATCGACGTACGTCCGGCGATGGCACCGCTTTCGCCCTGGCTGCCGGTGGTCTTGCTGGGGCAACTGGCGCTGCTGATCGGCTGCACGTGGCTTGCCGTGCGCATCGCCATCAGCCCCCTCACCCGGCTGGCCCAGGCCGTCGAAACCCTGGACCCCAACGCCCACGGCGTGCGCCTGGACGAAAAAGGCCCGACCGAGGTGGTACATGCGGCCAAGGCCTTCAATGCCATGCAGGACCGCATCGCCGCCTATCTGAAGGAGCGCATGCATCTGTTGGCTGCGATCTCCCATGATCTGCAGACCCCCATCACCCGCATGAAGCTGCGGGCCGAATTCATGGATGACGGCATCGAAAAAGACAAACTTTACAGCGACCTGGTGGAAATGGAGCACCTGGTGCGTGAAGGCGTGGCCTACGCCCGCAGCATCCATGGCGCCACCGAGGCCAGTTGCCGGATCAGCCTGGACGCGTTTCTCGACAGCCTGGTGTTCGACTACCAGGACACCGGGCAGGACGTGCAGCTGTCCGGCAAGAACGCCGCGATCATCGATACCCGTCCCCACGCATTGCGCCGGGTGCTGGTCAACCTCGTGGATAATGCGTTGAAGTTCGGCGGCGCGGCGCAGATCCAGGTCCAGCCCGCCGCCAACGGGCAGCTGGCGATCCGGGTTTTGGACCGTGGCCCCGGCATCAGCGAGCAGGAACTGGCCGAAGTGCTCAAGCCGTTCTACCGGGTGGAAAGCTCGCGCAACCGGGAAACCGGTGGCACCGGCCTGGGTTTGGCCATAGCCCAGCAACTGGCGAATGCCATGGGCGGTTCGCTGACCTTGAGCAACCGCGAGGGCGGTGGGCTGTGCGCTGAGCTGCGGTTGGGTTGCGATACCCAGGTCTGAAGACTACTGAATCCCTTGTGGGAGCGAGCTTGCTCGCGATGGCCCAACGCCATCGCGAGCAAGCTCGCTCCCACAGGGTCTGGTGCAAGGTTCGGTATTGGGTTTGTATTGCAGTGTGTCAACCGCCACAGCGCATACACAAACTTGCACACCGGCCCCCTTCCCGACACACCCCGCTTACACCCACTTGAAAGACTCCTTCTATTCCCGGCCACCACGATGCCGGGCCATCCAAGGAGCTTCCCCATGCCTACCGCCACCGCAACGCCGCCTGCTTTCCGTTACCAGGGCTGGTCGCTGTTCAGCCTGCTTGCTGCCCTGGTATTGCTGATGACCGTGCTGGTCCTGATCTTCAATCCAGACCTCACAGAAGGCGTGCGCAGTGCCATTCGCGCGACCGCCCGTTCGTCCTTCGTCCTGTTCCTGCTGGCCTTTACAGCGTCGGCGTTCGCCGTGCTGGTGCCCTCGCCCCTGAGCAAATCCCTGGTGCGCGAACGGCGCTTCATCGGGCTGGCCTTTGCCTTTTCCCATTTGGTCCACGCCGCATTGATCTACTGGTACGGCCAGCTCAACACCGAGTTCTGGCCCGGCCGGACCACCCTTGGCAACGTGCCCGGCACCGTGGGCTACGTGTTTATCCTGCTGCTGGCCCTGACTTCGTTCAAAAGCACCACGCGGCTGATCGGCGCCACCGCCTGGAAGCGCCTGCATACCACCGGCATGTGGGTACTGGCGGCGATCTTTGCCTATTCCAATTTCAAGCGCATTCCGATGAGCGCCTGGTACGTGCTGCCCTTCGGCCTGATATGCGCCGCCACGGCGGTCCGCCTGGTGGGCAAGCTGGCCCAGGCCAACAAGCGTCAATCCCTGCAACGTGCGGCCTGAGCCGAGGAGATCAACCATGTACGCCTCTTTCTCGAAAGCCCTGAACGGCCTGCACCTGAACCTCGATCACGCCGGTTCGTGGCTCGCACCGCTGGGGCTGCGCCTGTTCCTGGCCTGGGAGTTCTTTGAATCCGGCCTGGAAAAATGGAACGGCCAGAACTGGTTCGCCGAGATCCAGACCGCCTTTCCGTTCCCGTTCAACCATGTGCCGGCCAGCTGGAACTGGGAATTGTCGATGGGGGCGGAGCTGATCTGCGCCGTCGCCCTGTTGATCGGCCTGGGCACACGCGCCTCGGCGCTGGTGCTGATGATCGTCACCGTGGTCGCTACCGCCGCCGTGCACTGGCCGGCGGATTGGTCGAGCCTGGGCGAGCTGGCCCAAGGGTACGCGATCACCAACAAGGGCTACGGTAACTTCAAACTGCCATTGATTTACCTGGTCGCATTGCTGCCGCTGCTGTTGCAGGGCGCCGGGCGGTTGAGCGTCGATGCGCTATTGAAGTCGTTGCTCCGGTCAAAAAAATCGAAACCTTGAAGGGCTTGAGTCGGTCCAGTCCTGTAAGAGCCATGGCGCTGCGTACCGCTGCCCAGCGGGCGCAACGCTCAAGACAGCCCATCAGGACGAGGAACAGACATGAGCATGACCGTCGGCGATTTTCTGGTTGAACGCCTTTATGAATGGGGCGTTCGGCGCATCTACGGCTATCCTGGCGATGGCATCAACGGTGTGTTCGGGGCTCTGAACCGGGCCAAGGGCAAGATCCGATTCATCCAGGCGCGGCACGAGGAAATGGCGGCCTTCATGGCCTGCGCCCATGCCAAGTTCACTGGCGAGCTGGGCGTTTGCATCGCAACCTCCGGCCCTGGGGCGTCGCATCTCATTACCGGCCTGTATGACGCGCGCATGGACCATATGCCGGTCCTGGCGATCTGCGGCCAGCAGGCCCGAAACGCCCTCGGCGGCCATTATCAGCAAGAACTGGACCTGCCCAGCCTGTTCAAGGACGTTGCAGGCGCGTTCGTCCAGCAAGCCAGCGCCCCGGCCCAGGTCCGCCACCTGCTCGACCGCGCGGTACGCACGGCGGTGGGTGAGCGTCGGGTCACCGCACTGATCCTGCCCAACGACCTCCAAGACCTGGAATACACACCGCCGCCCCACAAGCACGGCACGCTGCATTCCGGCGTCGGCTATCGCAAACCCAAGGTTGTGCCCTACGAGGAAGACCTGCGCCGAGCGGCAGAGGTGCTCAATGCCGGCAAGAAAGTTGCCATCCTGGTGGGCGCCGGCGCCCTGCATGCAACGGACGAAGTGATCGCCATCGCCAACAAACTCGGCGCCGGCGTCGCCAAGGCCCTGCTCGGCAAAGCCGTGGTGCCCGATGAACTGCCATGGGTCACCGGCTCCATCGGGCTGCTGGGCACCGAGCCCAGCGACAACCTCATGGCCGGTTGCGACACCCTGCTGATGATCGGGTCCGGCTTTCCCTATGCCGAATTCCTGCCTGGCGAGGGCCAGGCGCGTGGCGTGCAGATCGACCTTAAGCCAGACATGCTCAGCCTGCGCTACCCCATGGAAGTCAACTTGCAAGGTGACAGCGCCGACACCCTGCGGGCCCTGTTGCCGCTGATCGAAGAAAAGCCCGACCGCACCTGGCGCGAAAAAATCGAGAAATGGCGAGCGGACTGGGACAAGACCCTGGAAAAACGCGCCCTGGTCTCGGCCAAACCGATCAACCCGCAGCGCGTCACGTTCGAACTCTCGCCACGGCTGCCGGATCGCGCCGTCATCACCTGCGACTCCGGCTCCTGCGCCAACTGGTATGCGCGGGATGTCCAGATCCGTCGCGGCATGATGTGTTCACTCTCCGGCGGCCTCGCCTCCATGGGCGCCGCCGTGCCCTACGCCATCGCCGCCAAGTTCTGCCACCCGGATCGTGCGGTGATCGCGTTGGTCGGTGATGGCGCGATGCAGATGAACAACATGGCCGAATTGATCACCGTCGCCAAATACTGGCGCACCTGGACCAACACCACCTGGATCTGCGCGGTGTTCAACAACCAGGACCTGAATCAGGTGACTTGGGAACAACGGGTGATGGAAGGCGACCCGAAATTCGAGGCGTCCCAGGATATTCCCGACGTGCCCTATCATCTGTTCGCCGAGTCGATCGGCCTCAAGGGCATCCTCGTCGACCAGGAAAGCGACGTGGCGAGCGCCTGGGACCAGGCGTTCGCCGCCGAACGCCCGGTGGTGATCGAGTTCCGCACCGACCCCGACGTGCCACCGCTGCCACCGCACATCAAGCTGGAACAGGCGAAGAAGTTCGCCTCGACCCTGCTCCAGGGCGATCCGAACGAGCGCGGCATCGTGGTCGAGACCGCCAAGCAGGTGCTCGGCGCGTTGCTGCCCGGTCATCGCAAGGACAAAGAATAAGCATGCAGCCCCGAGCGAGCCGTTATGAGCTGATCGGATCGATCGACGGCGCCTATATGGGCGGCGATACCGCCAAGGCGTAGCACCTGAGGGCAGCTGCCGTTAAAAATGGTGCAACTGGTCAGCTATTTTCCACTTTCATTAAGTTAATCAGGCGGTCAGCCGATACAAAACTAGTGCGGGATGTCTCGCGTTCAGCTGATGGCTTGTTTTTATGAATGAAGATGCTGGCAATGGCTCCACGGTGATTTCCGGCGAGCGGCCTACCCGAAGTTTCACTCGCCGCACCTTTCCGGCCATCATGCTGTTGCTGTTCATCATGTCCGCGCTGGCCATCGCGGTATTGCTCAACATCACCCAGACCCAGGACGAACAGGCCCGTTCCCAGAGCCTGTTCTTTGCCCAACGGGCCGTCGACGGGATTCGTACCGGCATCGGCCGCGACCTGAGCGATTATTCCAAGTGGAGCGACGCCTACCGCCACCTGCACGTCGAAGTCGACAAAGACTGGGCCTACGACCAGGAAAATGTCGGCAGCAGCGTGTTCTCGCTGTATGGCTACCAGGCTGTGTTCGTGATTTCCCCGACCGGCAAGACGGTTTATTCGGTCATTGATGGTGAAATGAGCGAAGTGCACGCCGACACATGGCTGACTGGCAACCTGCGGGCACTCGCCAGAAAGGCCAGCGCCGCCGAGAATCGCGATGAAGTGATCGTCGAATTGCTCCATCACCAGGACGCGCCTGCCTTTGTCGCCGTCTCTGCCATCACCACCGGCACCGACAACAGCGTGGCTGAGATTCCTGGCCCGCCGAGCCTGCTTTTATTCGTCAAAGTCCTCGATACGGACGCGTTGCAGGACCTGGCACGAGACTTTGCCCTGCCGGACGCCCATATCGCCCATACCCCAGGCCCGAAAGACACCGCCCAGGTGCTGCTCAATGACCTGACCCGCGAAGCCCTGGCCTGGCGCCCCGCTACCCCTGGCAAGGATCTGCGTAAAGCCCTGTTGCCGTTGTTGGCGCTGGCGTTGCTGTTCCTGGGCGTCATGGCCCTCTTGGTATTGCGCCACGCCTTGGTCATGCTTCGCGCCCAGGAACAGCAGTACGTCAGCCTCCTGGCCCATCGCAAGGCGTTGGAGCGCAGCGAGGAACGCTTTCGCGACATTGCCAAAGTGTCGTCAGACTGGCTGTGGGAAGTCGACTCGGCCGCAAACCTGACCTATCTGTCGGAGCGCTTTGAACAGGTGACGGGCTTCAGCCCCACGCAATGGATCGGCAAACCGTTGCACCGGTTGCTGGAACCCCACAGCGGGTCGATCTCCATTGCCCATTGGCTGCTCGGCGGCGCCAACAGTGCCTCGTCTGCCCCGCTGCTGTGCGAGTACATTGCGCGTAACCAACGCATACGCACCTGCAAGCTTTCGGTACGGGCCATCGACGCCGGTAGCCAGGGCTTTCGTGGCACCGCCACCGACATCACCGATGAATTGCGCGCCCTGGCACAAATCAAGCACCTGTCCCAGCACGACCCGCTGACCGGGCTGGCCAATCGCAACCGTCTGTTCGATTGCCTCAGCGAACACCTGGACCAAGCGCAGAGCACACCACTGGCGCTACTGAACCTGGACATGGATCGATTCAAGCCGGTCAACGACACCCTGGGCCATGCCGTGGGCGACAAAGTGCTCAAGGAAGTGGCTCATATCCTCCAGCAAAACGTTCGCAACAGCGATCTTGTGGCGCGACTGGGGGGCGACGAATTCGTCATCGTCATGCCCAACCCAGGCAGCGTAAGAGACCTCGATCAGCTCTGCGAGCGCTTGATCGACTGCATGCAGCGCCCCATGCACCTGGACGGCAATACGCTGTACCTGGGCGTGAGTATCGGCGTGGCGTGGTCGCACCCCCGTGACCCACGTGCCGAGGAGCTGCTGCGCCAGGCTGACATTGCCCTGTATGCGGCCAAGGCCGCCGGCCGCAACACCTGGCGCATCTATGAAGAGGCCATGGGCAACGTCGCCCGTGACCGGCGCCGCTATGAACAGCAATTGCGCGACGCGATGCAGGAAGGCCAGCTCGAACTGCGTTACCTGCCACGCTTCGACGTGAATGCCGAGCAGTTGCACGGCTTTGAAGCCCAGGCGTTCTGGCACCATCCCGAACGCGGCGAACTGGGCGGCATCGACTTCATCCCGGTCGCCGAAGCGTCCGGGCAGTTGGAAGAGCTGGGCACCTGGATGCTGATCAACGCCTGCGAGGAAGCGACGAGCTGGCCCAACGCACTCAACGTTTCCCTGGCCGTTTCGCCTCGGTGGTTCAGCAGCAGTTTCCTGTTCAACCAGGTACACAAAGCCCTGGAGACCAGCGGTCTTCCCGCCCAACGCCTGACCCTGGAAGTGGCCGAAGGCGTACTGCTCACCGACCACAAGACCCTCGCCAATACCTTGCATGCCTTGAAGGCGCTGGGCGTACGGATCAACATCGACAAGTTCGGCAC
Source organism: Pseudomonas sp. E102 (assembly GCF_052660185.1). Classification (NCBI taxonomy): domain Bacteria; kingdom Pseudomonadati; phylum Pseudomonadota; class Gammaproteobacteria; order Pseudomonadales; family Pseudomonadaceae; genus Pseudomonas; species Pseudomonas sp. E102. The sequence continues at coordinate 2,424,765 of NZ_CP084025.1, read as the reverse complement.
CAACATCGCTTCCCTCAGGGAAGTCCTCGACCAGCCATTCGACGGCATCCGCTTCGATCGCAATATCCTCACGCAATTGGGCCTGGAGCATGATCAGGAAGGCGTGCTGGCGATGATCCGGCTGAGCCGCAGCGTCGGGCTGATGGTCACCGCCGAGGGCATCGAGAATGCCCGGCAGTTCAACCAATTGCGCAGCGTGGCGTGTGACCAGGTACAAGGGCCTTACTTCGGCGCGGCATTGGCTCGCTCGGAAATGGCCTCGTTCTTTACAACGCCGCGGTGGCTCTAGGCTTCATGGCTTTTGTTGGACTGACCCCAGAATGTTGGACGGTCTGTTTCAGCACGCCGCATAGGCACTGCCTAGCCTCCCGGACTCTGGCGAAAACTCACCGCCAATCGGTTCCAGCTGTTGATGGTGCTGATCGCCAGCGTCAGGTCCACCAGTTCCTCTTCGCTGAAGCTGGCGCGGGCTACGGCATAGACGTCATCGGGCACCTGGCTTTCAGCCAACAGGGTGACCGCTTCGGTCCAGGCCAGGGCCGCCCTTTCGCGTTCGCTGAAGAATCCGCTGTCGCGCCATACCGCCACGGCATACAGACGCCGCTCCGTCTCGCCCTGGCGGCGCGCATCCACCGAATGCATGTCGGTGCAGAAGGCGCAGCCATTGAGTTGCGAGGCGCGGATCTTGATCAGATGCTGCAGCGCCGGCTCGATGCTCAGGCGGCTGGTCAGCGCTTCCAGGCCAATCATTGCCCTCATCGCCCCGGGGGATGCGCTGTAGTAGTCAAGACGCGGGCTCATGGCGGCCTCCGTGGTGGTTGATGATTCCACGGTAGGACGTCGACGCCGCCCGTGACAGGTCCAATCTGACGATAAACGCCCACGCAACTTCTCCGCGCCGGCGCATTGCGGGTAACCTTGCGTCCGCGGCCCTTGCCGCCATCGATTATCCGGGAGCCCGCAGGTATGGAACTTCACGTCGTCATCAACGGCCGCAAGGACCTAGCGGGCCAGTTGTACCGACAATTGCGCAGCGCCATCGAGAGCGGTCGGCTGGCGGCCGGCACGCAACTGCCACCCAGCCGGCTGCTGGCCGAGCAGTTGGGCATCTCGCGCAAGACCGTCTCCGACACCTACGCGCAACTGACCTACGAAAATCTCCTCACCGGCGTCATCGGCAAGGGCACCTATGTCAACGCGCGCCCGGCCAGCGTCGTGCGCAAGCACAGTCACCGTGAGCTGGCCGGGGCGGACGTGGTCGAGACCTGGCGCAACATGCCGGACCTGCTGCGCCATCCGCTGCCCGAAAGCGCGCTGCGCTATGACTTTATCGGCGGCGCCACCGGCAAGGGCCAGTTTCCCCTGGATGACTGGCGTCGCTGCACCGCCCACGCCCTTCGCCAGATCGCCACCGCCAAGGGTTTCTACAGCCAACCCGAGGGATTGCCGGCGCTGCGCAATGCCATCGCCCGGCACATCGCGTTTTCCCGAGGGGTCAACTGCCAGGACGACGACGTGGTGGTGTGCAACGGCGCGCAACAGGCCCTCGATCTGATTTCCCGGGTACTGACCCGCCCCGGCAGCCTGGTGGCGATGGAAGATCCCGGCTACCCGCCGGCACGCCTGCTGTTCGGATCCCACGGCGCGACGGTGGCCGGGGTGCCGGTGGATGAGCAAGGCATGCGCGTGGACATGATTCCCGACGGCACGCGGTTGATCTACGTGACGCCGTCCCACCAGTTTCCCCTGGGCATGCCCATGAGCCAGCCCCGGCGCGAGGCGCTGCTGGCACGGGCCTATGAGCTGGGCGCGATCATCATCGAAGACGACTACGACAGTGAATTCCGCTATGAAGGCCGGCCCACCGACTCCCTGCAGAGCATGGACGAGCGCGGGATCGTGGCGTACGTCGGGACCTTCTCCAAGACCTTGCTGCCGGAGCTGCGGCTCGGCTACGCCGTCCTGCCGTCGGCAATTCTCGAGGCGGTGATCCTCGCCAAGCGCCTTACCGACCAGCACACCTCCACCCTGCCCCAATGGGCACTGGCCAAGTTCATCGCCGAGGGCTGCCTGCTCAAGCACATCCGCCGCTGCCACGCGCTGTATGCCGGCCGGCGCGAGCGGATCCTGGCGCGCTTGGCCGATGACCTGTCACCGTGGTTCGAGGCCGTGCCCACCACAGCGGGCTTTCACATGGCGGTGCTGTGCAAGGTGCCGATCGACCTGCCGTTGGTGATCGAATTGGCGAAGAAAGCCGAGGTTGGGCTCTATAGCCTCGACGGATTCTTTACCGCGGCACCGGTGCGTCCAGGCTTGATACTGGGCTTTGGCGCCATCGAACTGCTCGACATTGATATCGCCTTCGACCGCCTGCGGGACATCCTGCAGCAGGTCGCCTGACCGATTGGACTGGGCATTTATCCGCCCATTGGCTGTTTTAGCCTTGTCTTGCCGGGCCTATCCTGCCTGGGTGTCATCAGATTCCGTTCGACTTGATTCAGGAGCCAGGACAATGTCTCGCCAAGTGATCAATACCGTTCAGGTGCAGGCCGCCGCCGGGCGCTCGGAAGAACTGGGCCGGCAGTTGCAGCAAATCGTCGAAACCCTGCGGGCCTCGCCAGGCTGCGACGCCTATATGGTCGACCGTTGCCCGCAAGACAATGACCGCTGGAACGTCAGCGCCCGCTGGCAATCGGAAGCAGCGATGCAGGCGCATTTCAACTGCCCCGAAGTCCAGGGCTTCATCAGCCTGATCGAAAGCCGCCTGGCTCGCAGCGTGGATTTCAACAGTTTCCCGGTGGTGTGAATGGGCTCATCTCTGGCGTGGCGAGGGAGCTTGCTCCCTCGCCACCGTGGTCTACTCGTCTTTCAATAAATTGGACGTTTGTCCCCGACACCTTGGGGCTTAGGGTGAACGCGAACTCACTCGATACCACAAAGGACCCGCCCCATGAAAACGCTTTATTTGATCGCCGCCCTGAGCCTGCTTCCCGTTGCCGCGCTGTACGCCCACGAAACCGCGCCGTCGGAGAACGTTCAGGTGCTTCAGGAAAAACTGCTCAAAAACCTGCCCGGCAAGAAAGCCATGATGTTGACCGTCGACTATGCACCGGGCCAGTCGTCCATCGCCCACAAGCATGACGGCACCGCCATGGCCTATGTGCTCGAAGGCGCAGTCACGTCCCAGGTCAAGGGCGAGCCGGCCATCACCTACAAGGCTGGCGAGTACTGGTACGAAGCCGCCGGTTCCGAGCATCTGGTCTCCAGGAACGCCAGCGCCACCCAACCGGCAAAGCTTTTGGTGTTCATGGTGATGGGTGAGAACGAAGCGGTGCTGATTCCGCTCAAGCAATGACCCATGGCCTCGCTCCCACCGTCGCTTTCCGGTGGTAGCGAGCCTGCTCGCGAAAGCGGGGGGGCAGGCCGAAACCTTTATCCTCAAAATGCGCCCTACCGAGCCGACGCGACCATGAACGAGATGACCCATGACATTCACATCGCCGCCGAGTCGATGTCCCAACCGCGTGCGTTGGTGTTCCTCGCCTATCCGCAAATGGGCCTTCTGGACCTGACCGGCGCCCAGACCGTGTTCTGGGCCGCCACCAAAGCCATGGCCGAACGCGGCCGGCCGGGCTATCGGATGCACACCGCAAGCCTGGCCGGCGGGCTGATGCAGACCGCTGAAGGCCTGGTCGTCGAGACGGCGTCCCTGCATCAGTTCGACGACGTCATCATCGACACGCTGATCGTGCCCGGTGCCCCGAACATTCGTCAGGCGATGATTGACTGTGTCGAGCTCGTGGACTGGCTGCGCGCGGCCTCCACCAGGGCCCGGCGCACGGCGTCGGTGTGCAGCGGGACCTTCCTCATGGCCCAGGCCGGCTTGCTCGATGGCCGCCGTGCCGCCACGCATTGGGCCATGTGCGAGATGCTCAAGAGCGGTTTCCCATTGATCGAAGTGGACCTGGACGCCATCTTCATCCAACAGGACAAGGTCTGGACCTCCGCGGGGGTAAGCGCCGGCATCGACATGGCCCTGGCGCTGGTGGAGGCCGACTGCGGTCGCGACGTGGCCCTGCAAGTGGCCCGGGAACTGGTGGTGTTTCTCAAGCGGCCCGGTGGACAGGCACAGTTCAGCCAATTGTTGCTGTCCCAGACCCAGGACAGCGCCGGGTTCGATGAATTGCACGCCTGGCTCGCCGAGCACCTGGACGAGGCCGACCTGACCATCGAGCGACTGGCCCGGCAGGCGCGGATGAGCCCGCGCAATTTCGCCCGGGTCTACAAGCGCCAGACCGGACGAACGCCGGCCAAGGCCGTCGAAATGTTCCGCCTCGAAGCCGCGCGAAGGTTGTTGGAGGACTCCGAGCGCAACATCGACCAGATCGCCCGCTCGTGCGGCTTCGGCGACGAGGAACGGATGCGCCATACGTTCCAGCGGCATCTGTCGATCTCACCGCGCGAATATCGCAGCCGGTTTTCCCTTTGAGAAGGCTTGCGCGATCGCGTCAGGCCACGCGCCGGGCTTGCGGCGCCGACTGGGCCTGCTCGGCGATGAACGCGCAGCAACGAGAACGCAGCCAGCGCTCGCCTGGATCATCATGGGAGGCACCTCGCCAGACCATCGACAGCTCATGCTCAGGCAATTGGACCGGCGCCGGCTCCGCCCGCAAGCCTGCGACTGCCGCCATGGCCCGGGCCACATAGTCGGGCACGATGGCGATCATGTCGCTGCGATCCAACAACACGGGCAATGCGCTGAATTGCGGTACCGTCAGCACCACCCGCCGCTGCCGGCCTACCAGGCTCAACGCGCGGTCCGAATCATCGATGACGTGGCCCATGGATGAAACCACGGCGTGGGGCCGGCGGCAAAAGTCGTCCAGGGTCAACTCGCCGGGACGCGAATCGGCCCGCAGCAGCATCGGCCGGATCGGGCGCAGCGCCTTGCGCCGGGCATTGGCCGGCAGTTCCAGGGTATGGCTGATACCGAGGGAAATTTCCCCACTGACCAATAACTGGCACATCTGCCATTGATCGGTGCGACGCACCACCAACGTCGTGCCCGGCGCCTCGACCCGCAGGCGGCGCAGCAAATCCGGCAGCAGCGCGTACTCGACATCGTCGCAAAGGCCTATATGAAACGTTGCCTCGCTGGTGCCAGGGTCGAACGCCTGGCAGCGACTCAAGGCGGCGGCGATGCCGTCCAAAGCGGGTGAAAGGTTGGAAAAAATCTCCCGGGCCCGAGACGTCGGCTCCATCAACCGCCCGGTCCTGACGAACAGCGGGTCGTCGAACATCAAGCGCAGACGCGCCAGGGCCGCACTGATGGTCGGTTGCCCGAGAAACAGCTTCTCGCTCACACGTGTGACATTTCGCTCATGCATCATGGTTTCGAAGACAACCAGCAGATTGATGTCAGCACGACGCAGGTCATTTCTGTTCATCATGGTAGCCATTCCAGGCACAGGGCCAATGAGTCAGCAAAGAAACGTCGTGCCTCGTGCCGTTTGCACGGTTGGACAACGACGACGTACCAGGAAGGTTATGCCAGAGCCCCTCCGGTGTCTGTTGTACTGGGGGACACCGGACTCACGCTTTGGGTAGATTCATTGATACGTGGGTATGCATCGACACCGGCCGGGGTTGGCAGTAATTCAGGGATTTATGTCCTACCCGATGCCAAGGGCAACTTCTAAGATCCGAAATCGATGCCCCGTTTCCTCGGGCTGCACCGGACAACAGAAGGTCTGCGCCGTGCCCACACCCGCCACGATGTTCAAGAGTGTCTATGACAGCTTCCGGTACATCCCCTGCCCGATGGGCGGGGAGCCGTCGATGGGCATCAGCGCCCACCCACTGGTCAACGCCTTGGGCTGGGCCGTGGGCCTGGTGGTGGCCTGCGGGATCGTCATCATCAATTCCGAAACCCATTCCGACCTGGCGCCGACGCTGCTGTACATCACTTTGCTGCTGATGGCGGCGAACCTGTTTTCCATCAACCTGGTGATCACCGTAGCGCTGATGTGCATGTTTTTGCTGACGGCGATGTTTGCGTACAACGGTGGCTATCACCGCTGGGAGTCAATCACTGGGTTCTTTCGTTGCCTGACGGCCCTGTCCGCCATTGCGTTTCTCGCGTTGCGCAGCAAGCAGGCCGCGGACCGCCTGCGCCACAACCAGGCCTACCTGATCAACGCCCTGATCGCCAGCAAACACGCCGAGCAAGCGTTGTCCCGCGCCCACGCCCAGTTGGCCCACGTCACGCGCCTGACGTCCCTGGGAGAGATGGCCGCCTCGATTGCCCATGAAGTCAACCAGCCGCTGACCGCCATCACCAGCAGCGGCGAGGCCTGTCGTCGCTGGCTCGATCGCCCGGTTCCGGACCTCAAGGAAGCCCTCGACGCGCTGGAGCGGATCGTCACCAATGCCTGTCGCGCCAGCGAAGTCATCAATCGTACACGAGCGATGGCGCGCAAATGCGACCCTCTGCGTCAGCCTGAGCTACTGGACGACATCGTCAACGAGTCGCTGAACCTGGTGCGCCAGCAGTTGGCTCATCACAAGATCAGCCTGAAGGCGAACCTCGCGGCAAAGGCGTGCCAGGTCAACGCCGACCGGGTGCAACTGCAGCAAGTGATCATCAACCTGATCATCAATGCGTGCCAGGCGATGGAAACGATTGACTCGCCCGATCGGATCCTGCGCATACGCACCTGGACGCAGGAGCACGAGGTGCTATTGGAGGTGGCGGACCGCGGTATCGGAATTTCCGACGAGATCCTGCCTTCTTTGTTTACCCCCTTCTTCACCACCAAGGAAAACGGCCTGGGCATCGGGCTTTCCATTTGCCGCTCCATCATCGACTTCCATGACGGCAGGATCTGGGCCGCCAGCGCGGCTGGACAAGGCACCTCGTTCACGTTTTCGTTGCCATTGCTTACCTCTGCCCGCCCCGCCAAGGACGCCGCCCATGAACCCAAGCCACACCCCGAACCCTGCCTTCACCGCTGAGCCCATCGTTTACGTGGTCGATGACGATGCGTCGTTACGCCAAGCGCTCCGCAGTCTGCTACGGTCCATCGGCCTGCGGGTCGAGCTGTTCGACTCGGTGGCAGACTTCATGCGCCATCCACGCGCCGACGGGCCCAGTTGCCTGCTACTGGATGTGCGCCTTCGCGGCACCAGCGGCCTCGACTTCCAGCAACAGCTGGCGAGCGCCGACGTTCACCTGCCCATCGTGTTCATGACCGGCCATGGCGATATCGCCATGACGGTAAGGGCCATGAAAGCCGGCGCAGTGGACTTCCTGACCAAGCCGTTTCGTGAACAGGACCTGATCGATGCGGTGTCCACCGCCCACCAGCGCGACCGCCTGCGTCGCGAGGCCGAGCACAGCCAAAAGGCGCTCCAAGACCGCCACGCCAGCCTCACCGCCCGGGAACGACAAGTGATGCTCCTGGCTGCGTCGGGGTTGATGAACAAACAGATTGCCGGGCAGATCGGCTTGAGCGAAATCACCGTCAAGATTCATCGCGGCCAGGCCATGCGCAAGATGGGCGCGCGCTCGTTTGCCGAGCTGGTGCGCATGGCCCAGGCATTGGACCCGGGGCGCGGTCAGTGAAAGTTCATACCCACGTATACTAGGCGCGGCTTTTGTACCGCGTATCTTGCAGTGATAGGGACGCCTTTATGGCGTCCTGACATTACTGCCAGGTTTCGAAATGTCCGACACCGCAATTATTTCAATTATCGATGACGATGAATCGGTTCGAGTTGCATTGGATGGTTTACTGCGCTCCCACGGTTATCGCGTCAAGACTTACCCCAGTGCTCTCGATTTCTTGTCTTCAGCTGGCTATGTGAATACAGCTTGCTTGCTGTCGGACATTCAAATGCCGGGGATGACCGGGATTCAACTGTGCGATGAGCTTCGTGCCCGCGGCATCGAGATTCCGCTTATTTTCATAACGGGCCTGCCTGCCGTACCGCCGCGAACCCGCTCGGGCGGGATGAGCCCGGTGGCGGTTTTTCCCAAGCCGTTTGATTGTGGTGAGTTGATTGCCTGCATTGAATCGGTGATGGGTGGCGAGGGGTGAAGGCGGTTGCAATGGCCTCTTCGCGAGCAGGCTCGCTCCCACAAGCGTAATGGGGTGCGCATCGTTCTGCGGCTGCTGAAAATCCACAACCCAACGATTTTAATACCTTCGTATAGCCCCCCTAACACCCACGCATGCCGCCACTGACCCTATGTAGAAGTGCCGCGGCTCCCGCCGACGAATACCATTTCCAATAGCGAACCGAAGCTGAATGCGCCTAATGATTCACCCCATCAGGCCAAGCACTTCCGGGCGTTTCGCAACACGGTCACGCTGAAACATCAAACAAATTCAACGTATCGACTCAGTCTTCGGGAGCACCTCATGAAACAGCAAATCTTGATCGTCGGCGCCGGTTTTGGCGGTGTATGGAGCGCACTCAGCGCGGCTCGCCTGCTCGACCAGCATGATCGCAATGACGTACAGATCAGCGTCCTGGCGCCCCAGGCGGAGTTGCGCATCCGCCCGCGTTTCTACGAACCCGACGTCCACACCATGATGGCGCCATTGGCCGGGTTGTTCGACGCGGTCGGGGTAAATTTCGTCCAAGGCTTTGCCGAGAGCATCGACGTCAACCGCAAGCAGGTCGGCTATCGCGACGTGTTTGGCGGCCAAGGCACGCTGGGCTATGACCGGCTGGTACTGGCAGCGGGCAGCAAGCTGGTTCGCCCCGACCTTGAGGGCATGCTGGAGCATGCGTTCGACGTCGATGAGATCGAACAGGCGACGCGCCTCGAAGCCCACCTGAAATCCCTCGCAACCCTGCCCGACAGCCCCGCTCGCAACACCGTGGTGGTGGCCGGCGGCGGGTTTACCGGGATCGAAACCGCCACTGAGATGCCCGCCCGCCTGCGCGCCGTCCTGGGCAGCGACGCCAATATCCGCGTGATCGTGGTCGACCGGGGGCCGACAATCGGTGCGGCGCTGGGCGAAGGAATCAGCCCTTCGATCATCGAAGCGTCCGACCACCTTGGCATCGAGTGGATGCTCAATGCCTCGGTCGAATCGGTGGATGCCGGCGGCGTCACGCTGTCGGACGGCCAGCGCATCGAATCCAGGACCGTCATCTGGACCGTCGGTTTCCGCGCCAGCCCGCTGACCGAACAAGTGCCCGGCACCCACGATCGCCAGGGCCGGCTGCATGTCGACGGGAACCTGAAGGTGCTCGGGCAGAGCGATATCTTCGCCACCGGCGACGTGGCCTACGCCGCCACCGACGACCTGGGCAATTACGCGGCGATGTCCTGCCAGCACGCCATCGCCCTCGGCCGTTACGCGGGCAACAACGTGGCAGCCGATCTGCTGGGCGTCGCGCCGATGACCTACAGCCAACCCAAGTACGTGACGTGCCTGGACCTGGGCGCCTGGGGCGCGGTGTACACCGAAGGTTGGGATCGCCAGGTCAAGTTGGTCGGACAAGAAGCGAAGGACCTCAAGACCCAGATCAACTCTGTGTGGATCTACCCACCCGCCGCCGACCGCGCCACCGCACTGGCTGCCGCGGATCCATTGATCCCTGTCGCCTGATCCCAATGCCCTGAAACTCACGCGCCAACCGGCCAGTCCCTCCTTCTGTGCCGGACTTTCCCAAACGCCTGCCAAGGTTTTTTCGGCGGGCGTTTTTTATGCCCGTCCGACAAGCCAGCCTGGATATCGCCACTGCCTAGCAAAATCCGTTGCAACGCCCGTCGCGCTGCGCAAGCGGCTCACGGTAAGGTAGGCAAAATCATCCGGACCGAGGTGTGCCGTGGCGTCCTACTCCCTGCGTCAGTTGAAGTACTTCGTCATCACCGTGGAGTGTGGCAGCGTCGCCGAAGCCTCCCGCAAGCTGTATATCGCCCAACCGTCGATTGCCACGGCAGTCAAGGGCCTGGAAGACAGTTTCGGCGTGCAGTTGTTGATCCGTCATCACGCCCAGGGCGTCTCGCTGACGCCGGCCGGTGCGCGTTTCTATCGAAAGGCCCAGGAGCTGCTGCGCATGGCCCGGGAATTCGAACAGAACGCGTTGGCCGACAATGACGTCGTCAGCGGGCAGATCGACATCGGCTGCTTCGAGACCGTCGCCCCGCTCTACCTGCCACGGCTGATCGCCGGTTTTCGCGAGCGTTTTCCTGGCGTGGAGATCCGCGTGCAGGACGGCGAACAGCAGGAGTTGGTTCAAGGCCTGACCGGTGGACGTTTCGACCTGGCGATTTTTTATGAGCACGATCTCGACAGCACGATCGAAACCGAAGCGCTCACGGCACCGCAACGGCCGTACGCACTGCTGCCGGCCGGACACCGCTTTGCCAATCAATCCCAGGTATCGCTTCGCGACCTGGCGCTTGAACCGATGATCCTCTTGGATGTGCAGCCCAGCCGCACCTACTTCGTCAGTATTTTCGAGGAGCTGGGCCTGACGCCAAACATCGTCTTCAGCTCGCCCTCCATCGAAATGGTGCGCGGCATGGTCGGCCAGGGATTTGGTTTCGCCGTGTTGGTGACCCGCCCGCAATCGAGCTGCACCTACGACGGACAGGACGTGGTGTGTGTCAGCATCGCCGAGGACGTAACCGGTTCGGCCCTGGTGGCCGGATGGCTCAAGCGCGCGCACCTGACCAAGCCGGCGCAGTTGTTCGTGGATTACTGCAAGGAGCAGTTCGGGGAATGGCTGGCGTAGACCGGCGAGCCTCATACCTCCGTGGCGAGGGAGCTTGCTCCCGCTGGGCCGGTCCGACGCCTCGGGCGCAGCAGCCCCAAAAACCTGACGCGGTCCACCTGCTACTCCGCGATCACAGGGTAAAGGGGGTGCTTCGCACCCCAGCGGGAGCAAGCTCCCTCGCCACAAGAGCGGTTCGATATTAGGTTGGATACTAGCGAGCCGCCCAGGAGTTGAAGCGCTGTTCCAGCTCTTCGCCATGGTCGACCCAGAACTCCGCGTCCACCGCTTGCGCCTGTGCCAGGTTGGCCTCGGCGGTGGGCAGTTGCTCGCGGACTTCAGCGGGCAGCAGGCCCAGTGTCTGGCGATGCACCGGTCCGTAGGGGATGTTCTCCGAGAAGACTTTCTGGGTCTGCGGCTGGCTGGCGAAGGCAATGAATTTCTCCGCCAAGGCCTTGTTTGGCGTGCCTTTCACCACCGCCCAATATTCCGGGTCATACAGGCTTTGCGGCCAGACGATGCTCAGTTTCATGCCCTCTTTCTGCGCCGAGGCGATGCGACCGTTGTAGGCTGCGCTCATCGCCACATCCCCGGCCACCAGCCATTGCGCCGGCTGGGCGCCCGCCTCCCACCACTGGATATTCGGCTTGATCTGGTCCAGCTTGGCAAATGCCCGCGCCACGCCTTCCGGCGTATTCAAGACCTTGTACACATCTTCTGTCTTGACGCCGTCCGCCAGCAAGGCGATTTCCAGGGTGTACTTGGCCCCCTTGCGCAACCCACGCTTGCCCGGGTATTCGGTCACGTTCCAGAAATCGGCCCAGGAGGTGGGTGCCTTGGCGAGCTTGCTCTGGTCATAGGCCAGGACCATCGACCAGACGTACGTGGCCACGCCGCACTCAGTGAGCGCTCCCGGAACGAAATCCGCAGGCTTCCCTATGGCCGCCGGGTCGAGTCTTTCGAACAAGCCTTCCTCGCAACCACGCAGCAGTTCGGGGCTCTCCACTTCGACCACATCCCAACTGGTATGCCCGGCCGCGACCATCGCCTTGATCTTCGACAGCTCGCCGTTGTACTCGCCGGCCACGATGTTTCCCGCACCGCTGGCGTTGAAGGGTTGGAAGTAGGCCTTGTCCTGGGCCAACTTGGTGGCGCCGCCGAATGAAATCACGGTCAGGCTTTGTGGCGCGGCCAGGACGCTGGTACTCAGCAACGCCAGGGCACACGCCATGTTGTAACGCAAGGATCTGGACATGAATCGGTTCCTCGAAAATGCCGGCTCGCCCGCACGAGCCGGCGACGGACTCAGAGGCGACCGTAAGCGCGGGCGGTGCGGTCTACAGCAATACGGGTCTTGTCGACCAGTTCATCGATATCGGCATGGCTGGCCACGAGCGCCGGGGCCATGATCATCCGGCCCAAGGTGGAGCGAATGATCAGGCCCTCCTCGAAGCCGAAGGTGCGGCATTGCCAGGCCATTTCGTTTTCGTTGGCAAAGCGCTTGCGGCTGTTCCTGTCTTCGGCCAGTTGCAGGGCCGCGACCATGCCGGCGCCCTGGATCTCGCCCATCAGCGGGTGCCCGTCGAACGTTTCCCGCAGGCACCGTTGCAGATACGGCCCGGTGTCGTCCTTGACCCGTGTCACGATGCCCTCGTCGCGCAGGGCCTTGAGGTTGGCTATCGCCACCGCGGCCGCCACCGGGTGCCCGGAATACGTCAGGCCGTGGGCGAACACGCCGCCCTGCTCCACCAACACTTCGGCCATGCGTTTGGACAGGACCAGGCCACCCATGGGGATGTAGCCGCTGGTCAGGCCCTTGGCGATGGACAATGTGTCGGGCTCGAAGCCGAAATACTCATGGGCGAACCATTCGCCGGTGCGACCGAAGCCACCGATGACTTCGTCGGCGCACAGCAATACGTCGTACTGCCGGCAAATGCGTTGGATTTCCGGCCAGTAGCTCTCTGGCGGAAAAATCATGCCGCCGGCCCCCTGGAAGGGTTCGGCCACGAACGCCGCGACATTCTCGGCGCCCAGTTCGAGGATTTTCTCTTCCAACTGCCGGGCCGCCCGCAGGCCAAACTCGGCTGGGGTCAGGTCACCTTCGTGGGCGAACCAGTACGGCTCGTCGATGTGCGCGACATCCGGAATCACCCCGCCCATTTCGTGCATGAACTTCATGCCGCCCAGCGCCGACGCGCCCAGGGTCGAGCCGTGATAGCCGTTCCAACGACCGATCATGATTTTCTTCTGCGCCTTGCCGAGGATCTGCCAATAGCGGCGCACGGTACGAATCAGCACCTCGTTGGCCTCGGAGCCGGAGTTGGTGTAGATGGCGTGGCTGTAATGATCCGGCAGCAGGCTGAACAGCAGCTCGGACAGCTCCACCACGGCCGGATGGGTGGTGTGGAAGAACATGTTGTAGTACGGCAATTGCTCCAACTGACGGCTGGCCGCTGCCGCCAGGTCCTGGCGCCCGTAGCCCAGGTTGGTGCACCAAAGGCCCGACATGCCGTCCAGATAACGCTTGCCATCGTTGTCCCAGAGCGCCAGCCCTTCGCCACGGACGATGACCCGTGGCCCTTCGGCATTGAGGGCTTTCTGGTCGAGAAACGCATGGATGTGGTGCGCCGCATCCAGCGCCTGATACTCGCGGGTGCTGCGGTTCGGGTTCAATGGCGCGTTCATTAAAGGTCTCCTTTGTTGATCTTGTCGGTTTCGGTGCCCTGGACAGACGCCAGCGGCTCGGGCTTGAACAGCGGTTTGCCCATCACGCACTTGACCCACACCAGCGCGATCAGCGAAACGATGCCCAGCACCGCGCCAGCGCTGGCGAAGATCGGAACAGTCATTTCAGGGCTGGGGGACACGTGCCAGATGGCAAAGAGCATGCCGGCGATGCCGAACAGCTGCGGCACCGGGTAGAACGGCGTGCGAAACGGCCGGTGAACATGGGGATAGCGGCGCCGCAGGGCAATCACGTTGATGTGAGTGATGACGTAGGCCAGCAGCCAGGCCAGGGCCGCCGCCAGAAGCAAAAGGTTGATGGCGTCGGGCGTGTCGTGCATCAGCAGCAGCGGTAAGCCGGTAACCAGCGCCACGAACAGCACCGCCACCCAAGGAGCACCGCTGCGCTTGCCCTGGCGCTTGAAGATGCCGAACGCCTGGCCGCTACGGGCCATGCCCAACAACATGCGCGGTATGGCAGCGAGGGAACTGTTCAGCGTACTGCACGTTGCGGTGATGGCGGCGGTCACCAGGAATACCTGCCCGGCCTCGCCGAACACCGAAGTCGCGAACAGATAGTGCGGCAAGCCATTGCTGGCGAGCTCAGCCTGGGGAACGGTGAGCAAAGCGCCCAGGCAATACAGGCAGATAATGACGAAGATCACCGTCAGGCCAATCATCATCGAGGCCGGGATGTTGCGTTCCGGACGGCGGGTTTCCTCGACCAGTGGGCAGACGAATTCGGCCCCGACAAATCCCCACACCGCCATCGCGGTCAGGGCAATGACACCGAGCCCCATGGGGTTCCAGCCCGTAGCCGCCACCAACGTCGATACGCTGCCTGCCCCATCGCTCGCCAAGGCGCCGAGGCCCATGACCAACAGCATCACCGTCATGACCAGGGCCAACACCGTTTGAAGCCGAGAGAAAATGTCGATGTTGAACAGGTTGAGCACAGTGAACAGGCACAGCACGCCAACCGCGACACTCAACGGCGGCATCGAGTGCGGGTAGACCTTGTCGATGATGAACTCCATCAGCAGCAGTTCCGCCGACAGGGCAAACATCGCCACCACCACGTAACCGGAAAACGTCGCCAGGATCGCCGGGAACTGGCCGATGGCGACTTCGGTGTAACTGCTCAGGCTGCCTGCGCGCGGAATCATCAAGGCCAGTTCGGAAAACGAACAGGCGTAGCTCAGGGCCAACAGCCAGGCCAAGGCCAACGGAATCACGAAGCCCAGCCCGGCGATCCCGGCCCCTTGCAGCATCAGCACCATGACGCCCTGGGAAACCACCAGGCCCACGGCGACGGCCAACAGGGCGCTCAGGCCCAGCCGTTTGCGTGGGCCGACCTGCGATGGCGTAATGGTTTGTAGCGGCACGCTTGAGAAACTGTCCATCGGTTGCTCCGTTTTCTTTTTTTAGGGAGAACAAATCGATTGCGAACGACGACCTGGACCGCGGTCAGCTGCGCAGCTGGATCCAGGTGGTCTTCAGTTGTGTGTATTTGTCGAAGGCGTGCAGCGACAGATCGCGTCCGAAGCCCGATTGCTTGCCGCCGCCAAAGGGCACGGTGACGTCGAGGGCGTCCACGGTATTGACCGACACCGTGCCCGCGTTCAAACGCCGCGCCACACGGTGGGCCCGGTTCAGGTCGTCGGTCCACACGGAGGCCGCCAGGCCGTAGATGTGTTCGTTGGCCATGGCGATGGCCTGCTCTTCGTCATCGAACACGCTGATTGCCAGCACCGGCCCGAACACCTCTTCACGGGCCAATTGCATGGTTGGGCGCACCTCGGTGAAGATCGTCGGTTCGATGAAATTGCTCGACCCATCGATGTTCAGTTGGCGTCCCCCACACACCAGGCGTGCGCCTTCAGCCTTGGCCTGCTGGATGTATTGCATGACCCTCGCGGTCTGACGCGCATCGACGATAGCGCCGGCAGGGCTCGCAGGGTCCAACGGATCGCCGGGTTGCCACAGGCGAGCCTGTTCCACCAGGCGTTCTACGAACGCGTCGTGAATCGACCGTTGGACCAACAACCGCGAGTTGGCCGAGCACACTTCGCCTTGGTTGAAGAAGATTCCGAACGCGGCTTTGCGCGCCGCCAGGTCAAGGTCCTGACAATCGGCAAACACCAGGTTCGGGCTCTTGCCACCGCACTCCAGCCAGACCTGCTTGAGGTTCGATCGGGCCGAGTACTGCATGAAATATTTACCGACCTCGGTCGATCCGGTGAACACCAGCGAATCGACGTCCGGGTGCAAGCCGAGCGCCCGCCCGGCCTGCTCGCCCAGGCCCGGCACGACGTTGAGCACACCCGGTGGCACGCCTGCCTCGAGGGCCAGTTCAGCCAGGCGCAGGGCCGAAAACGGCGATTGCTCCGCCGGCTTGAGCACGACACTGTTGCCCGCCGCCAACGCTGGCGCGACTTTCCAGGCCGCCATGTCCAACGGAAAATTCCACGGCACCACCGCCGCAATCACGCCGAGCGGAACGCGGGTAATCGTGGCGAGGACGTTCGCCGCCGAGGGCGCGACCTGGTCGTAGAGTTTGTCGAGGCTTTCGCCATACCAGGCAAACACATGGGCGGCACCCGGCACGTCGATGTTCCAGGCATCCATGACCGGTTTGCCCATGCTCAAGCAATCCAGCAGCGCCAGTTCCTCGCGATGAGCCAGCATCAACTGAGACAAACGCAACAACACGGCCTTGCGCTCGCTGGGCGCCATGCGCGCCCAAGGGCCCTGCTCGAATGCCTTGCGTGCGCTTTTCACGGCAAGGTCCACTTCCGGTTCAGCGCAGGCCACGACATTGGCGAGCAACACGCCGTTGGCGGGGTTGATCACTTCGAATCGGGCGCCATCGAGAGCTTCGTGGGGCTCGCCGTCGATCAGGGCGCTGTCGCGCAGGCGCACTTGAGCGGCACGCGCCTTCCAATCATTGAATTCGTTCACGGGTAATTCCTTGGATCAAACGTCATTGGGTTCGCTGAGGTAAACCGCCAGGCGGTCCATCAAGCGATCGCAGGCAGCCATTTGCTCGACGCTCACGTATTCGTCGGGTTTGTGGCCTTGGTCCATGCTGCCGGGGCCGCACACCACCGTTGGGATGCCGGCCTGGTGGAACAGCCCGCCCTCGGTGCCGAACGCCACGGTGCCGAAACCGTCGTTGCCGCACAGCCGGGCCACCAGGCGCGCGGCCGCGCTGTGCGGCGAGGTCGCCAGGCCCGGGTAAGCGGACAAGGGTTCGAAACGAATGGCGGTGTCGGTGTTTACTGCCTGCATCCTGGGCAGCAGCGTCTGTTCGGCGTAATCGCGCAACTGCTCGACCACCGCCTGCGGGGCGAAGTCCGGCAAGGCGCGCACCTCGAAATCGAAGCGGCAATCGGCGGGGACAATGTTCAATGCCGTGCCGCCCTGGATCACGCCGACCTGTACGGTCGAATACGCCGGGTCGAAGCGCGGATCGTGTCGTGAGGGCTCGGCCAAATCCGCACCGATCTCACCCAGATGGCCGATCAAGCGCGCCGCCTGTTCGATGGCATTGACCCCGTAAGGCGCATAGGCGGAATGGCAAGGCGCGCCCTTGACGTGGCAACGCATCGCCAACTTGCCCTTGTGGCCCAACACCGGTCGCAGCTCGGTGGGCTCGCCGATCAGGCACAAGGCCGGTTGCGGGACGCGTTGCGGCAGGACTTCCAGCAGGCCGCGCACGCCCAGGCAACCGATTTCTTCGTCATAAGAGAACGCCAGGTGTACAGGACGCTTCAACGGGCTGGACAGGAATGTCGGCACGGCCGCCAGCACCGAGGCCAGGTAGCCTTTCATGTCCGCCGTACCGCGTCCGAACAACTTGCCGTCCCGCTCGCTAAGGCGGAACGGCTCCGCGGTCCAGGCTTGCCCGTCCACTGGCACTACATCAGTGTGCCCGGACAACACCACGCCGCCCGGCACCGACGGGCCGATGCTCGCCAGCAGGTTGGCCTTGGTCCGTTCCGTGTTGTAGATCAGCTCGCTGTTCACGCCCAGGCCGTGCAGGTAATCGCGAACGAACTCGATCAACGCCAGGTTCGAATCGCGGCTGACCGTGGCAAAGCCCACCAGCTCGGCGAGTAATGCACGGCTGCGCAACTCACTCATCGCCCGGCACCCCGTAGCTGGGCGCCTGGGTTGGATCGAGGGCGCGAGTGAGGTAGTCCTGCAACTGCGGCTGATAGGCGAGCCAGAGTTTTTCCAGTTCGCCGATGGGATTTTCATCCGCCCAATCGACCCGTAGATCGACGATTGGCCAGGTCAGGTCATCCACCACCGACAACGCCGCCGAATGCACCGCCCCGGCTTCTCCGCCTGCGGCCTGTCCCGCCTGCAACGCGCTCAACAGGCGGGACGCGAGGCTGCCCTCACCCTGTTCGAATGCCGTGACCATTGCGGCAATGACCCCGTCGCCCGCCAGCAGGTTGCCGGCCGCCACACACTGTTCGCCGACCCCGGCGCCATGGACGCCCAACGCGTGGCGACCGCTGAAAACCGCCGTGCGCCCCTGGGCATCCACCACGGCCACCTGGCGATACTCGCTGTAGCCGTTGCGTGCTAGGGCACGGTCCAGCGCCTCTTGGGCCACCGAACCGGCGGCCAATTCGTCGAGGATCTGCGGGCCCAGCGCCGGCAATGTGATGTTCTGGCTCGACACCGCGCCAACCCCTGCCCGCAGCCAGGGGCAACGGGCGCCGACGGCAATGCTCGACGAGCTGATGGCGATGCCCAACTGGCCGGTTTCGGCGCAGCGTCCGACAATGGAAAACGTCATGTCGTGCTCCTTATTCGGGGATGACCGCGATCACATCGATTTCCATCAGCCACTGCGGCTGGCCGAGGGCACTGACCACCAGCCCGGTGGAAATCGGGAACACGCCCTTGAGCCATTTGCCGACCTCCTGGTACACCGGCTCGCGGTAGCGCGGGTCGATCAGGTAGGTGGTGGTCTTGACGATGTGGCTCAGGTCACTGCCGGCTTCTTCCAGCAGTTGCTTGACGTTGCGCATGGCCTGTTCGGCCTGGGCCCGCGGATCGCCGAGGCCCACCAGCTGGCCGTTGAAATCGGTGCCGACCTGCCCACGGACGTAAACGGTATTGCCCGCGCGCACGGCCTGGCACAGGTCGTTGTCCAGGGTCTGGTTGGGGTAGGTGTCCTTGGTGTTGAACATGCGGATGCGAGTGTGAGTAGGCATCAACGAACTCCCGTCAGGCTGGTTTTCAAAGGTTGCGAAATGCGCTGGGATGCATCGCGGTAGTCGAGATACGTGCGCTGTTTGACGATGTGGTCGGTGATATGCCGGGCGTCGTGCCACACGCCCCAGATGAACGCCGACCCCCGGCGCGACAGCCAAGGCAGGCCGACAAAATAGAGGCCAGGTTCGCTGCAGACCCCACGCTGATGCCGAGGCTTGCCATCGGCTTTGAACGCATCGACGTTCAGCCAGCTGTAATCCACCGAGTACCCGGTGGCCCAGATGATGGTGCTGACACCCGCCTCGACCAGGTCCAGCTCAAGGATCGGATGGGTCATGCATTCAGGATCGGGCAATAGCCGGCGCGCCTCGGGCTCGGGCGGCAGGTCCAGGCCATTGCGCTCGATATAGGCATCGGCGGCGTCGAGCAACGCCAGGTAGTTTTCATCGCCACGGGCGACGTTTTCGGCAAGGTTGGATTCGAAACTCACTACGTGGCCGTTGAACGCTCGGGTCAGGCCCACCAGCGTGATGCCCTCGTGGGCCAGCCGGCGGAAATCCACGGTGTGGCCGCCCCGGGCGCCACTCACAGCGATGGTCACGTGCTCCTTGCCCGGCTTGACCGCCTCGGCATCCCACTCGCCCAGCACCCCGAGCCACCAGCAGAAATCCCGATTGCGATAGGCGCGTGGCGGACGATCATGGGCACCGACAGAGAGGTAGACCTGCTTGCCGGCCCGCTGCAATTCATCGGCGATCTGCACCCCCGACGACCCCGCTCCCACCACGAGCACGGCGCCTTCGGCCAACTGCCCGGGGTTGCGGTATTGCGCCGAGTGAATCTGGGTGAGCGCAGGCATCTGCGGCGCGATGGGCGGGATGACGGGACGTTGGAAGGGCCCGGTGGCGACCACCACGTTAGTGGCTTCGATCACACCGTCGGAGGTATCAATAGTAAAACCTGGGCGACCGACAGTGCGCTCGACCTTGCGCACTTCCACACCCGTGCGGATCGGCGCGTTGAACTTGCGGGCGTAGGCTTCGAAGTACTCGGCCACCTGGTCCTTGGAGGCGAACGCATCGGGATCCAGGCCGTCGAATTCCAGCCCAGGAAAGCGGTCATGCCAGGCCGGGCCGTTGGCGACCAGCGAGTCCCAGCGCGCCGTCCGCCAGGCTTCGGCGATGCGGTCGCGCTCCACCACCAGATGCGGCACGCCTTGGCGGCTCAAATGTTCACTCATGGCGACGCCGGCCTGGCCGGCGCCTATTACAAGCGTATCGATGCGTAGGGTTTCAACGGGCATGTCTTGGCACTTCCGGCAGAGGGTTTGGCTCAAGTCGGCGTGTCGCCGCCTCGGGTTCCGGTTTCTTGTTGTTCTGCGATTGCAGCTATCGAAACAAGCTGTCGAGGCGATTGTGTTGGCAGGCGGGAATTTACGAAACGAGGGTTTTTGTTGTGGCTGGGAAGGAAAAAACTGGTGGGGGAACGAATGGCTGGATCAGCGCGCGCGGGTGTCCCAGGGTCTGTTTGAAATGTGTTCGCGCGAAGGCCAGCCCCGTTTCAACGCTGTATGGGTGAGTCCGGATACATTTCGTACAGAGCCTAGACGCTTTCCGGAACATCCACTTGCAACGCCACCACCCGCCTCGCCACCGGCCCCACCGACGTGGCCGTCGCGGCTTCGACCAGAGCATCCACGGCTTCTTCGGCCAGGGTGGTCACCGGGTGGGAGAGCACCGCCTGGACCAATCCGGTTTTCAACGCCTCCCGGGTCAGCGGCGTCAGGTCATGGCACACCACGACGGGCAGGCGCAGCTGTTGCTGCTGGAGGCTGCGCAGGGCCCGCAATACCCCGGCGATGCCGCCGCCGGCCACGTAAAGCCCCGCCAGGTCGGGTTCTGCCGTGAGCAGGTCGACGGTGTTGCCATAGGCAAACTCGTCGTCCTCCAGGGTCAGGCGCGAGGCGAGCAGCTCCCATTCGCCGGTTTGCTCCGCCAAGTAGCTGCGAAAGCTCAATTCGCACAATTCCTGGCATTGGAAACGCTGGCTGCTGAGCATGACCGCCGCTGGCCCGGGCTGCCTGGCGAGGCGGCTGATGAACCAACCGGCGGTGCGTCCCGTGAGGCGATTGTCGAGGCCGGCGTAACCAGTGCCGGCGCCGCTGGACAGTTCCGAGAGCAGCGCCACGACCGATATGCCTGTCGCGCGCAATTGTGCCACCGCCTCACGCACCTTGGGGTGATCGACCGCCACCACGCCAAGGCCGTCCACCTGGTCACGCAAGGCGAGGATGCGTTGGGCCACGTTGACCGGATCAAGGTCGTCCAGGTACCCAATGACCACGCGAATCCGCGCTCGCGTGCAGGTGGCGGCGGCGTTTGACAGGGCGTGGGCCAGCCCCTGATAGAACGGCACCCCGCTTTTCTGCAACAGGAACCCCAGACGCAGGGTGGGACGGTCGTTGAGCACACGCTGCTCGATCACCCCCTTGGCATGGAAGCCCAAGCGCCCCGCCGCTGCCGCGATGCGCTGGGCGGTGTCGGCACGCACGTCGGCGCGCAGGTTCAGCACCCGGTCCACCGTCGACAGGCTCACACCGGCTTCCCGGGCGACATCAGCCATGGTGGGGCGCAATTTTCGGCGTGGTTGCTTTGACATGTCTTGACACCTCTTTTCGCCATCATGAGGGGTTCTGACACATTAAGCCATCTCCCCATGGCCCGCTCCGCAACGAGGCAATAGCATCAGCCCAAGACAAAAACAACAACACAGCCGGAGTGCTTCAAATGGCGATCCACATCTGCACGGCGCCTTGCTGCTGGGGCGTCGATGACATCAAGAACGCGTTTCTGCCACCGTGGCGACGGGTGCTGCGCGAAGCTGCCGATGCGGGCTATCGCGGCATCGAGCTGGGGCCCTATGGTTATCTGCCGCTGGAGGCGGAAATCCTCAATCCAGCACTGTCGGAGCACGGCCTGCACATCGTCGCGGGAACGATTTTCGATGACTTGGTAAACCCCGCCAATCTGCCCGAACTGCTGCGCCAGACCCACGCCATCTGCGGCTCGCTCAAACAACTGCCGCCCTTCAAACCCCAGCCCGGCCAGCGCTTCGGCGGGCCCTACCTGGTGATCATCGACTGGGGCCACGACGAACGCGACTACGCGGCCGGCCATTCGGACCGCGCGCCACGCCTGGACGACGCGCACTGGAACGCGATGATGGCGCATATCCGCGCCATCGCCGCCCTCGCCTGGGAGACCTATGGCATCCGCGCCGTCATCCATCCTCACGCCGGCGGCTACATCGAATTCGCCGATGAGCTGGCGCGGCTGGTGGATGACGTCCCCCACGACATTGCCGGGTTGTGCCTGGACACCGGGCACCTCTACTACGCCGGCATGGACCCGCTCGCATCGCTGCGCACCTACGCCCATCGCTTGGACTACCTGCACTTCAAAGACATAGACCCGGCGGCCTTCGACCAAGTGCTGAACGAGCGCATCCGCTTCTTCGCCGCCTGTGCCCGGGGCGTGATGTGCCCGATAGGACGCGGTGCCATCGACTACCCGGCCCTGCATGGCCTGCTGCGTGAGCTCGGCTACCAAGGCGCGATTACCGTCGAACAGGAACGCGACCCGCGCAACGCCGCCACCAGCCTGGACGACGTGGCGGCCAGCCGCGCCTATCTGGCCGGCATCGGCTTCTGACCAAACGAGGACAATACTTATGATCAATGGCAGCAAAACCCTTGGACGGCCCCTGCGCTGGGCCATGGTCGGCGGCGGCGAGCACAGCCAGATCGGCTACATCCACCGCTCGGCCGCCCTGCGGGATCGCAACTTCGAACTGGTCGCCGGCGCGCTGGACATCGATCCGGGCCGTGGCCAGGCCTTCGGCGAAGCGTTGGGGATCGACCCGGCGCGCTGTTATCCGGACTACCTGAGCTTGTTCGAGCTGGAAGCACAGCGGCCCGACGGCATCGAGGCGGTGTCGATCGCCACCCCCAACGGCACGCACTACGCCATCACCCGCGCCGCCCTGGAAGCCGGCTTGCATGTGGTTTGCGAGAAACCGCTGTGCTTCACCCTCGACGAAGCCGAGGCGTTGCGGACCCTGGCCAGGTCCCGGGGCCGTATCGTCGGCCTGACCTACGGCTACGCCGGGCACCAGTTGATCGAACAGGCGCGGGCAATGATTGCAGCCAAGGAGCTGGGGGAGATCCGCATGGTGCATATGCAGTTCGCCCACGGTTTTCACAGCGCGCCGGTAGAGGCTCAGAGCCAGGCGACGCAATGGCGCGTCGACCCGCGCCAGGCCGGCCCCAGTTATGTGCTGGGGGATGTCGGTACGCATCCGTTGTATCTGTCCAAGGTCATGCTGCCCGAGCTCAAGATCAAGCGCTTGGTGTGCAGCCGGCAGAGCTTCGTCGCCAGCCGCGCGCCGCTGGAGGACAACGCCTACACCTTGATGGAGTACGAAAGCGGCGCGATGGGCATGGTCTGGTCCAGCGCGGTGAATGCCGGTTCCATGCACGGCCAGAAAATCCGCGTGATCGGGTCCCGGGCGAGCCTGGAATGGTGGGATGAGCGCCCCAACCAGCTCAGTTTCGAGATCCAGGGCCAGCCCGCGCAAACCCTGGAGCGCGGCATGGGCTATCTGCACGACGACGCCTTGCTGGACGACCGCATCGGTGGCGGTCATCCCGAAGGGCTGTTCGAGGCCTGGTCCAATCTCTATCGCCGCTTCGCCCTCGCCATGGACGCCGCCAACCGTGGCGACGCCCAAATGCTGGCCGCGCTGCGCTATCCCGACATCGACGCCGGCGTGGACGGCGTGCGCTGGGTGGAGCGCTGCGTGGAATCGGCCAACAACGATTCAACCTGGATCGCCTATTAACCTGCTGCCACAGGTAACCAAATGTTGATCAACGGAGAACAACAATGAAAATCGCCCTCGATCCCTACATGCACCGCCACCTGAGCCTGCCGGACCTGTGCCGCAAGACCGCCGAGCTCGGCTACCAATACCTGGAACTGTCGCCGCGTGAAGATTTCCTGCCGTGGTGGGTTCGCCCTCGCGTCCACAAGGAACGCATCACCGAATTCAAGAAAGCCCTGCGCGACCATGACCTGCAACTGGCGTCGCTGCTGCCGATGTACCGCTGGGCCAGCCCCCACGAGGATGAACGCCGGGCGGCGGTGAACTACTGGAAGGAAGCGATCCACGTTGCCGTGGAGATGGGGTGTACGACGATGAACTCGGAGTTCGGTCGCGGGCCGTCGCCCGATCGCGGGCACAAGATCAGCTGCTGTGGCGGCATGCACAGTCATGAGTCGAGCGAAGCGGCCTGGTGGCGCTCGATGGAAGAGCTGGTGCCGATCCTCGAATCCGAAGGCGTTACCCTCAACGTCGAGCCGCATCCGGAGGACTGGTGCGAAACCCTTCAGCCGGCCCTGGACATGCTCAAGACCGTCGGTTCAGACAACGTGAAGTTTTTGTACTGTGCCCCCCACACGTTCTACTTCGGCGATGACATGCAAGCCATGATCGCTGAAGCCGGGTCGATGATCTCCCATGTCCACATTGCCGACACCTACAACCACAAGGCCTCGTCCGGCCTGCGCTATATCGTCAACCCACCCGGAGCCAAGGTGACGGTGCATCAGCACATGGACATGCACCAGGGCGAGATCGACTGGGACCTGTTCTTTGGCGAACTGGCGAAGACCGGCTTCGACGGCATCGTCACGGCATGTGTGTTCGGCTGGGAGGAACGGGCCGATGAATCCGGGCGTTTCATGCGCCAGGAGATCCAGTCCTACGTCGACAAATACTTCAGGTAACTCAGGCCTGTCACGGTAGCAACGGCACGATCCGCGGCTCGATCCCCTGCTCGCTGACCTCCAGCAACGCCAGCGTCACCGGCAACTTGAACCGCCGCCGGCCGGCGCTGCCGGGGTTGAGGTAGAGCCGCTCGCCACGCCAGTCGATCAGCGGCTTGTGGGAATGGCCGGTGATCACCACCCTTACAGCTGGATCGAGCGTCGCCGGCACATCGGCGATGTCATGGACCAACAGCACCTGCCACCCGCCCAGGTCGAATTGCAACTGATCGGCGATCTGTCCCGCCCAGTCGGCCTCCAGGTCGTTGTTCCCACGTACCACGTACAGCTCGCCGATGGATGCCAGGGCTTCCAGGATCTGGTGGCTGCCGATATCACCGGCATGAATGATCCTCTCGCAGCCTTGCAGCGCGTCCAACGCCTCGGGGCGCAGCAAGCCGTGGGTGTCGGATATGACGCCAACTTTCATGAACCTTCCCCTTGTGCCGTGTGTCGTCGGCTGTATAGGCCTCGTCGCAGTTAGCTAACGTGCTGAAATGGAATAGGATAGGCTGTGCGCTGCAAGCGCACGGACCCGTCGTGTAGAAGGATAAGCCAATGCTCGGACGCAAACAGCCAGAGCCCAGGATTGAAAGCCCCGATCAAGCGTTCCCGCAGGCTGTGCGAGCCGGGGCGGCGTTTCGGCTGACGGTCAGTTTCATGCTCGTGGTCGTCATGGCCTTCCTGGCCGTCGAGGGCTGGCGCACATGGCGCGATTATCGCGCGGCCTTCGCTTCCGCCCGCGACTCGGTCACCAACCTGGCGAGGGCAACCGCCCAACACGCCGAAGACGCCATCCGCCAAGTGGACGTGCTCACCGCCGCCCTTGCCGAACGAGTGGAAGGCGACGGGCTGCAAAACATGGACATTGCCCGTATCCACAAGCTGCTCATCCAGCAAGCCGCGATCATGCCGCAACTGCACGGCTTGTTTATCTACGGCCCGGACGGTCAATGGCTGGCGACAGACAAGGACGTGATACCGGAAATGGCGAACAACGCCGATCGAGACTACTTCCAGTACCACCGCACCCACCAGGACCGTGGCGTGCGTATCGGCGAAGTGATCAAGAGTCGTTCCACCGACGACTTGATCATTCCTGTCTCGCGCCGCTTGAACAACCCCGACGGCTCTTTCGCCGGCGTGATGCTCGGGACCGTCAAGGTCAGCTATTTCGTCGACTATTACGGTGACTTCAAGATCGACGACAAAGGCGCGCTGGTGCTCGCATTGCGCAGTGGCACGATCCTGGTACGACGGCCCTTCGTCGCCTCGGTGATCGGCAAGAGCCTGGTCAACAGCGTGATCTTCCGTGAGCACCTGCCAACCTCCAACCAGGGCGTGGCCGAAGCCCGGGCGGTCGTCGACGACACCGAACGCTTGTACGGCTACCGGGCCCTGACCACCTACCCGCTGGTGGTGGAAGCCGGTTTGTCCCGCGAATCGATCGTCGCCCCGTGGCGCCGGGACTTGTTCAAGACCAGCCTGGTGCTGATATTCCTGATCGCCATCCTGGTGGGTTTCGGGCTCATCGTGTTGAGCCAGCTGCGCTACCGCATGACCATGGAAAAGCAGATCCGCAGCGCCCACCAAGCCATGCGGGACATGGCCCTGACCGACAGCCTGACCGGCCTGGGCAACCGTCGGCGGCTAGACAGCGCCCTGGCCGATGAGCTGCGCCTGGCCAAGCGCCAGGGTTCGTCCTTGGCCCTGATCATGCTCGACGTCGACTACTTCAAACGCTTCAACGACAAGTACGGCCATGCCGCCGGCGACGACTGCCTGCGGGCGATTGCCAGCGCGATCGGGCAGACGATCAAGCGGCCCGGGGACCTGGCGGTCCGCTACGGCGGCGAGGAATTCACGGTGTTGCTGCCCAATACCGACAGCACTGGCGCCGCCCAGGTCGCGCAACAAATCCTCGAAGCCGTCAGGGCCCTGAACATCGAGCATGGCGATCATCCCCTGGGCATCGTCACCATCAGCGCGGGCATCAACACCTGCCAGCCGAGCAGCGAGGACGTGAGCCCCGCCATGTTGATCAAGGCCGCCGACGCGTTTCTGTACCTGGCGAAGAACACCGGGCGCAACCGCTGGTGCAGCATCGGCGCCGCCCAGGGCTGACCGCGTATCGGCTCATTTCCCCCGACACAGGCTTGCACAGGTGCCGATCCGGCGCCTGGCGGCTACAATGCGCGCTTCGACCGTGACCAGCCTGACTAAAAAAACATGTCCTTGCCTAAACATCATCTGGAATTGCTCAGCCCCGCCCGCGACGTGACCATCGCCCGCGAGGCCATCCTGCATGGCGCCGACGCCGTGTACATCGGTGGCCCGAGTTTCGGTGCGCGTCACAACGCCTGCAACGAGGTGAGCGATATCGCCGGGCTGGTGGAGTTCGCCCATCGCTACCATGCCCGGGTGTTCACCACGATCAACACGATCTTGCATGACAACGAGCTGGAGCCGGCCCGCCAGTTGATCCATCAGCTCTACGATGCCGGCGTCGATGCCCTGATCGTCCAGGACCTGGGCGTGATGGAACTGGACATTCCGCCGATCGAGCTGCACGCCAGCACCCAGACCGACATTCGCACACTCGCCCGGGCGAAATTCCTCGACCAAGCCGGTTTCTCGCAGCTGGTGTTGGCCCGCGAGCTGAACCTGCAGGAAATCCGCGCCATCGCCGACGAAACCGACGCAGCCATCGAGTTCTTCATTCACGGCGCGTTGTGCGTGGCGTTTTCCGGCCAGTGCAACATCTCCCACGCGCAAAACGGCCGCAGCGCCAACCGTGGCGATTGCTCCCAGGCTTGCCGCCTGCCCTACACCCTCAAGGATGATCAAGGCCGGGTGGTCGCCTACGAAAAGCACCTGTTGTCGATGAAAGATAACAACCAGAGCGCCAACATCCGCGCCCTGGTTGAAGCTGGCGTGCGCTCGTTCAAGATCGAAGGCCGCTACAAGGATGCGGCCTATGTGAAGAACATCACCGCCTACTATCGCCAGCGCCTGGACGATGTCCTCGAAGACCGCCCGGACCTGGCCCGCGCTTCCAGTGGCCGCATCGCGCACTTCTTCGTGCCGGATCCGGACAAGACCTTCCACCGTGGCAGCACCGACTACTTCGTCAGCGAGCGCAAGATCGATATCGGCGCCTTCGACTCCCCCACGTTCACCGGCGTACCGGTGGGCGTGGTGGAGAAAGTCGGCAAGCGCGACCTGCACGTGGTGACGTCTGATCCGTTGTCCAACGGCGACGGCCTCAACGTGCTGGTCAAGCGCGAAGTGGTGGGTTTCCGGGCCAACATCGCCGAGCCCAAGGGCGAGTTCCTCGATGACGAAGGCCAGAAGCGCTACCGCTACCGCGTCGAGCCCAACGAGATGCCCGCCGGCATGTACCAGTTGCGGCCCAACCATCCGCTGAGCCGCAACCTGGACCACAACTGGCAGCAAGCTTTGCTCAAGACCTCCGCCGAGCGTCGCGTAGGCTTGGCCTGGGTCGCGCAGTTGCGCGAAGAGCGTCTGGAGCTGACCGCCACCAGCGAAGAAGGCATCAGCGCCAGCGTTGCCCTCGACGGTCCTTTCGGCCTGGCGAACAAGCCAGAACAAGCCCTGGAGCAGTTGCAGGACCTGCTCGGCCAACTGGGCACCACCGAGTACCACGCCACGTCGATCAAGCTGGACGCGCCCCAGGCGTTTTTCATTCCCAACTCCCAGCTCAAGGCACTGCGCCGCGAGGTGATCGAAGCCCTGACCACGGCGCGCGTCGCGGCGCATCCACGGGGCGGGCGCAAGGCTGAAACCACGCCGCCACCGGTGTACCCGGAGTCGCACCTGTCGTTTTTGGCCAACGTCTACAACCAGAAGGCCCGGGACTTCTACCACCGCCACGGCGTCAAGCTGATCGACGCGGCGTTCGAGGCCCACGAGGAAACCGGCGAAGTACCGGTGATGATCACCAAGCATTGCCTGCGTTTTTCGTTCAACCTCTGCCCCAAGCAAGCCAAGGGCGTCACCGGCGTGCGCACCAAGGTCGCGCCGATGCAGCTGATTCACGGCGATGAAGTGCTGACCTTGAAGTTCGATTGCAAACCCTGCGAGATGCATGTGGTCGGCAAGATCAAGGGGCATATCCTCGACCTGCCATTGCCGGGCAGCACGGCTCAGCCGGTGGTGGGGCATATCAGCCCGGAAGATCTGCTCAAGACGATTCCGCGCGGGACGCATTGACTCCAGTCACCACCGAACCCTGTGGGAGCGGGCTTGCTCGCTCCCACAGGGGATTTTTCATTTCTGCGCCGTTTGCGCTTTTTCCGGCGACATATTCCGTTCTTAGGGCTCCCCCAACCGGCGCTCATGGTGCTAGGTTGTAAGTGATTGTTTCACCAAACGACACTTTTCCCTTGCAAAGGAATGCCCTCACCATGAACTTCCCGTTCAAGCGCCTGGCTATTGCCACCCTCGTCCTGTCCACCCTCTCGTCCTACTCGATATCCGCCAACGCCAACATCACCGCCCAACAGAGCGCGGACTTCGTCAAGACCTACGCCGATACCTCGGTCAGCGATTTCCGCCAGTTCCTGGCGAGCGTCGCCAAGAGTGAGCTGGCCAAATCCGCGAATCTCGGCCCGGCCATCGATGCCTTCCGAGGCAACAAAACCCTGTCGGCGGAACAACAGAACGAAATCCATCGGCTGCTCGGTATCTACGCCCGGGTGAAGTATGGCAAGGCCGCCACCGATACCTTGCGCCAGTTGGTGGAAATCCCGACCTTTCGCAAGGACGGCGTGGCCCAGCATGAAAACCCCGAGTTTCTCAAGATCGCCGACAAGATCAAAAGCCTGGCCAACGACTTCAACCTGAACTTCCGCAACATCGACAACCGCGTCTATGAGATTTCACTCGAAGGCAGCGGTGACGAAGTCGTGGGCATTCACGCCCATGCCGACGTGGTGCCGGTGACGCCGGAAAACTGGGTGCTCAAGGACGGCACCAGGCTCGATCCGTTCAAGGTCACGCTGGTGGGCGATCGCATGTACGGTCGAGGCACCGAGGATGACAAGAACGCCATCGTCGTGGCGCTCTACGCCATGAAGATCATCAAGGACGAAAAACTGCCGCTGGCGCGCCACTTCAAGCTGCTGGTGGACACGACCGAAGAAACCACCGGCGACGCCATCCCCTACTATTTCGAGCGCAACCCGACGCCCAATTACAACCTGGCGCTCGATGGCAGCTACCCAGTGGTGATCGCCGAGAAAGGCTACGGCACGGTCATGGCGAACTTCCCTCGCCGGGCGGGCCAAGGCAAAGGGGCTGAAGTCGTTGCAATGACCGGCGGCATGGCGACCAACCAGATCCCGTCGACTTCAGTCGCGACGTTCAGCACCGACAAACCCGCCGAGCTGGCCGCCAGCCTGCTCAAGGCCGGCACCGACTACGCCAAAGCCAATGGCGGCGACTTTGAAGTAAGGAGCGAGGTGGCCGATAAAACCGTCAAGCTGACCTTTACTGGCGTATCCGCCCATTCCTCCGAGCCCGAGTCAGGCGTCAATCCGGTCGCCAGGATGCTGGCCTTCATCAATGGCCTGGATGGCAAGGTCGCGCTCAAGCACAACCACATCACCGACGCCGCGCGTTACGCCACCGACAACTGGGGCCTGGATTACCTGGGCAACAAACTGGGCATCGGCTTTTCCGACGCGTTCATGGGCCCGCTGACCGCCTCGCTGACCTACGTCGGGATGGACGACAAGAGCTTCAAGCTCGCCGTGAACCTGCGAGTGCCCGTGGGCAAGCCAACGGACACGCTGAAGGCTGAGATCAACGACAAGCTCTCCGCGTGGGCCAAGAAGTCCGGGGTTGCCGTGACCTTCGACAACACTATCGACGAACCCATGTACCGTAACCCCGAGGGCGAATGGGTCAAGGCACTGCTGGCCGTCGCCACCGAGAACCTGGGCATGGAGCACAAGTTCGGCACGTCCGCCGGGGCCACGTCGGTCCATGACTTGCCCAACGGCGTGCAGTTCGGCCTGGCCATGCCCGACGTCAAGTACACCGGCCACAACGACAACGAGTTCAAGACCGTGGAGCAGTTCCTGCTGGACCTGCAGGTCGTGACCGAGATGATGGGGCGGATCGGGCAGTTGCCGAAGCTCTAGGAAACGGCGCGCTCCCGGTGACGAGGGAGCTTGCTCTCGCTGGATTGCGCAGCGACCCCAACGGGCCAAACGCCATCAACCTGACCTACCGCGGCGACTGTTCCGGGGGCTGCTGTGCAGCCCAGCGGGAGCAAGCTCCCTCGCCACAAAGGGGTGCGGTGCATAGGGCACGAACAGGTTCCTCCCGTCCTGCGCAGCGCTTCGCCCCTCTCCCTCCTGCGCAGTAAATTTTTTCGCACGCAAACGATCGAGCCCGGTCGCATACTCGTCCATGCCGGGATGCAGTCCGCTCCCACCGCCCGTAACGCACCGCCAACCACAAGGAATCCCCGATGCCCCCACGCTCCGCCCCTGCTTTGACCGCTGGCACCGGTTTCGTCCGGGTGCGTGGCGCCCGCGAACACAATCTCAAGAACGTTGACGTGGACATTCCTCGCGATGCCCTGGTGGTGTTCACCGGCGTGTCGGGTTCCGGCAAATCCTCGCTGGCCTTCTCCACGCTTTACGCCGAAGCCCAGCGTCGTTATTTCGAGTCCGTCGCACCTTATGCCAGGCGCCTGATCGACCAGGTCGGCGTGCCGGACGTAGGCAGCATCGAAGGCCTGCCGCCGGCTGTCGCCTTGCAACAACAGCGCGGCACGCCCAGCGCGCGCTCCTCGGTGGGCAGCGTCACCACCTTGTCGAGCCTGATCCGCATGCTTTACTCCCGCGCCGGCAGCTACCCGGCCGACCAACCGATGCTCTATGCCGAGGACTTTTCGCCCAACACGCCCCAGGGCGCGTGTCCGCAATGCCACGGCCTGGGCCGGGTTTACGAAGTGACCGAAGCCACCATGGTCCCCGACCCTTCGCTGACCATCCGCGAACGCGCGGTAGCCGCCTGGCCCATGGCATGGCAAGGGCAGAACCTGCGGGACATCCTCGTGACACTCGGCTATGACGTCGACATTCCCTGGCGCGACCTGCCGAAGAAGCAACGCGACTGGATCCTCTTCACGGAAGAGACCCCCACCGTCCCGGTGTACGCCGGGCTCACCCCGGCCCAGACCCGCGACGCCCTCAAGCGCAAACTCGAACCCAGCTACCAGGGCACGTTCAGCGGGGCCCGGCGCTACCTGTTGCACACCTTCATGCATTCGCAAAGCGCGCAGATGCGCAAGCGGGTGGCGCAATATATGCGCGCCAGCCCCTGCCCGGTCTGCGAAGGCAAGCGCCTCAAGCGCGAGGCGCTGACCGTTACCTTTGCCGGGCTGGACATCGCCGAGCTGTCCAACCTGTCATTGCTGGAATTGGCCGAGGTGCTCAAGGCCGTAGCGGCGCCGGATTATCTGGAGCAGCCCGAAGAATCGGGCGATGTTCTCACCCATCGCCAGACGCGCGAGGCTCGTGAGCAGCGCGCCGCCAGGGGCGACAACCCGCACGCTGGCGGGCCGGACGCGCGCCACACGCCCAATCTGTCCTTGGAAAAACGCCTGGCCGCCCAGCGCATTGCCGCCGAACTGCTGGAGCGCATCGTCACGCTGATCGACCTGGGCCTCGGCTATCTGGCCCTGGAGCGCAGCACGCCGACGCTTTCCTCCGGCGAACTGCAACGCCTGCGCCTGGCGACCCAGCTCAACTCCCAATTGTTCGGGGTGATCTATGTGCTGGACGAACCTTCCGCCGGCCTGCACCCGGCCGACAGTGAAGCGCTTTTTGGCGCCTTGCAACGGTTGAAAGCAGCAGGAAACTCGGTGTTTGTGGTCGAGCACGACCTGGACACCATGCGCCGCGCCGACTGGCTGATCGACGTGGGCCCCGACGCGGGCGAGCAAGGCGGCAGGGTCCTTTACAGTGGCCCGCCCGAAGGCCTTGGGCAAGTGCCCGAATCCCGCACCCGCGCCTACTTGTTCGCCGAAGAACGGGCCATTGCGCGCCATCCGCGCCCACCCAAGGACTGGCTGCGGCTGGACGGCATCACCCGCAACAATCTCGACAACCTGAGCGTGGGTTTTCCCCTGGGCTGCTTCACGGCTGTCACCGGCATTTCCGGTTCGGGCAAATCCAGCCTGGTCAGCCAGGCCCTGCTGGATCTGGTCGGCGCCCACCTGGGCCAGCCCGGCGCCAACGCCGATGGCGAAGAGCAAAGCCTGGAAGACGAACCGGTGCTGGCCAGCGGCGGCCAGGTCACCGCCGGGCTCGAGGGGGTCAAGCGACTGGTTCAGGTCGACCAGAAACCCATCGGCCGCACGCCACGCTCCAACCTCGCCACCTATACCGGGCTGTTCGACCATGTGCGCAAGCTCTTCGCCGCGACAGAGCAGGCACAAGCGCTCGGTTTCGATGCCGGACGGTTCTCCTTCAACGTCGCCAAGGGCCGTTGCGAAACCTGTGAGGGGGAAGGTTTCGTCAGCGTGGAATTATTATTCATGCCCAGCGTGTACGCCCCCTGTCCGACCTGCCATGGCGCCCGCTACAACCCACAGACCCTGGAAGTGACCTGGCAAGGCCTGGACATCTCCCAAGTGCTGCAATTGACGGTGAACCAGGCCCTGGAGGTCTTCGCCGAGCAACCGCCAGCCAGGCGTTCGCTCCAGGTACTCAAAGACATCGGCCTGGGCTATCTGCGCCTGGGCCAACCGGCCACCGAACTGTCCGGCGGCGAGGCCCAGCGGATCAAGCTGGCGACGGAACTGCAACGCAAGGCCCGAGGCGCGACGCTTTACGTGCTGGATGAACCGACCAACGGCCTGCACCCCCAGGACGTGGACCGCTTGCTGGTGCAGCTCAATCGACTGGTGGATGAAGGGCATACGGTGGTCGTGGTGGAACATGACATGCGCGTGGTAGCGCAAAGCGACTGGGTCATCGACATCGGGCCAGGGGCCGGGACTCAGGGAGGCAAAGTCGTGGTGTGCGGCGCGCCGCAGGTGGTGGCGAATTGCGGGGAGAGCCGCACGGCGCCGTTTCTCAAGAAGGTCTTGGAGTGAATGTTCACCTTGGCCAAGGCACTGCAAGCCGCACCACCCTTTCATTGTGGGAGCGAGCTTGCTCGCGATGGCGTCGGATCAGTTGCATCAAAGGTAACGGGTACACCGCTATCGCGATCGAACTCCCATAGCTCTGATACGGCGCTCAAAAGCGTCAATTAAATGTTACACATCAAACCAACCCACAACCGTTTATCAGTTTTTTGACACTCCGCCGATATGCGGACGCAACTTTTTCACTTACTCCGGTCATAACTCCGTGGTCGCTGATGGAATATTGGCAGATACCGAGGTTCTTAACCTGATACGGAGATAAGTCCATGATTTTCAACGTACAAAATTTTGGCGCCAAAGGAGATGGCGTCACTGACGACACGGCGGCCATTCAAAGTGCAATTGATGCGGCAGCTGCCGCGGGCGGGGGCCAGGTGTACATGCCGACGGGCACTTACATCGTGTCAGGGGGCGAGGAACCCTCCGACGGCTGCCTGATGCTCAAGAGCAACGTTTACCTGTACGGCGACGGCATGGGCGACACCACGGTGAAATTGGTCGATGGCTCCGACGCCAAGATCACCGGCATCATCCGCTCAGCCTATGGCGAAGAAACCCATGATTTCGGGGTCAGCAACCTCACCATCGACGGCAACCGCGACGCCACCACCGGCAAGGTGGACGGCTGGTTCAACGGGTATATCCCCGGCGAAGAAGGCTACGACTCCAACGTCACCCTCGACAGCGTCGAGATCAAGGATTGCTCCGGGTATGGCTTCGACCCCCACGAGCAAACCGTCAACATGGTTATCAAGAACAGCGTGTCCCACGGCAACGGCCTGGACGGATTCGTCGCCGACTTCCTCAGCGACAGCACCTTCGAAAACAACGTTGCCTACGACAACGACCGCCACGGTTTCAACGTTGTCACCAGTACCCACGATTTCACCATGACCAACAACGTCGCTTACAACAACGGCGGCAACGGCATCGTGGTGCAGCGTGGCAGTGAAGACATCCCCTCCCCCAGCAACATCACCATCACCGGTGGCGAGATGTACGGCAACGGCGCTGAAGGCGTGCTGATCAAGCTGTCCAGCGACGTAACCGTGACCGGGGTCGACATCCATGACAACAATGGCGCCGGTGTCCGCATCTATGGCAGCAACCATGTCGAGGTACTGGACAACACGCTGAACAACAACGCGCTGGGCAGCGCGGTGCCGGAAGTGATCATTCAGTCCTACGACGATACGCTCGGGGTATCCGGCAAGTACTTCAACGGCAGCGACAACCTGATCCAGGGCAACATCATCAGCGGCAGCAACCTGTCCACCTACGGTGTCGCCGAGCGCAACGAAGACGGCACCGATCGCAACGCCATCATCGCCAACACCATCAGCCACACCAGCAAGGGCGCCACGCTGGTCTATGGCGATGGCAGCTACGTCAGCGCCACGGTGCCGATGACCACCGTGCAGGGTACGGCCGGCAACGACACACTTACCGGCACCAGCGCCAGCGAGATCTTCTTTGGGGCGGCGGGCAACGACACCATCAACGGCGCGGCCGGAAGCGACATTCTGGTGGGCGGCGCGGGCGTCGACAAACTCACCGGCGGCACAGGCGCCGATACATTCCGTTTCACCAGCCAGTCCGACAGCTACCGCAACGCAACGGCGAGCTTCGACGACACCATCACCGACTTCGACGTGACCCAGGACAAGATCGACCTCGCCGATCTCGGCTTCACCGGCCTGGGCAATGGCCGTGGCGGCACCCTGCAGGTCAGCTACAACGCCAGCACCAACCGCACCTACATCAAGGACTACGACGCCGATGCCAGCGGCAATCGCTTCGAGCTGATTCTCTCAGGCAACCTGGCGAGTACCTTGACGGCAGATAACTTCATCTTCAACCGGGTGATCACCGGCACCACCGGCAGCGACTCGTTGCAGGGCAGCGATGCGGCGGACACCCTGCTCGGCCTGGCGGGCAACGACAGCCTCAGTGGTGGCGCGGGCGCTGACAAGCTCGACGGCGGCGCAGGCATGGACACCCTCACCGGTGGTGCCGGGGCAGACACCTTTGTGTTTGCCAACCGACTCGACAGCTACCGCAACTACAACACCGGCGGCGCGAATCTGGGTGACCTGATCACCGATTTCGACATCGCCGCCGACAAGATCGACCTTTCCGCCATGGGCTTCACCGGCCTTGGCGACGGCAAGAACAACACCGTCTACCTGGTGCTCAACAGCGCCGGCACCAAGACCTACATCAAGTCCTTGGAGGCAGACGCCAACGGCAATCGGTTCGAGGTAGCGCTGGACGGCAATTACCTCAATAAGCTGACCAATGCCAATTTCGTCTTCGCCACGTCCTCGCCCACCAACCAGGCGCCGGTGGTAGCCACGCCATTGCTGGATCAGAACGCAACCGAAAAGACACCTTTCAATTATGTGGTCCCGGCCACCAGCTTCAACGATCCGGACAATGACAGCCTCAGCTACACCGCCAAGCTGGCCGACGGCAGCGCCCTGCCCAGCTGGTTGACGTTCGATGCCGCCACGCGCACCTTCAGCGGCACGCCT
This sequence comes from Pseudomonas sp. E102, assembly GCF_052660185.1. Classification (NCBI taxonomy): domain Bacteria; kingdom Pseudomonadati; phylum Pseudomonadota; class Gammaproteobacteria; order Pseudomonadales; family Pseudomonadaceae; genus Pseudomonas; species Pseudomonas sp. E102. The sequence goes on along the minus strand of NZ_CP084025.1, from coordinate 2,388,457 downwards.
CCCGACACGGCGTCGGGCACTTACTCGATCCAGGTCACCGCAACCGATGGCAGCAACGCCACCGTCAGCGACAGCTTTACCCTGGCCGTGCAAGACGTGCCCTCGTCCGTGGTGATCAACGGCACGCCGAACAACGACACCTTGACCGGCACCGTCGCCAACGAGCAGATTTTCGGCGGTGCGGGCAACGACACCCTCAATGGCGCCGCCGGCAACGATGTCCTGGTGGGCGGCACCGGCGTGGACAAACTGACCGGTGGTACGGGCGCCGACGTATTCCGCTATACGTCCAAGCTCGACAGCTACCGCACCAGTTCCACCAGCGCCAGTGACCAGATCCTCGATTTCGACGTGGCCGCCGACAAGATCGACGTCGCGGCTCTCGGTTATACGGGCCTGGGCAACGGGCTCAATGGCACGCTGCAAGTCACTTACAGTGCATCGACCAACCGCACCTACCTCAAGGACCTCACGGTCGATGCCAACGGCAACCGCTTCGAAATCTCGATGGCCGGCAACCTGGTCAGCAGCCTGACCGCCAATCATTTTGTCTTTGCCGACCAGAACACTCCGACGAACGTCGCGCCGGTGGTGGTCATCCCCCTTCTGGACCAGAACGCCAGCGAAAGCACGCCGTTCAAATACACCGTGGCCAGCAACAGCTTCAGCGACGCCAACCAGGATGTGCTGACCTACACCGCGACCCTCGCCAACGGCAACGCCCTGCCTTCGTGGCTGACGTTCAACGCCGCCAACCTGACGTTCAGCGGCACGCCCACCACCACCGCCGCTGGTAACTACGACGTGCTGGTCAAGGCCACCGACCCCTCGGGCGCCTCGGTCAGCGACAACTTCGCCCTGGTGGTCGCCGATGCGCCGGCCAACACCATCACCGGTACCGCCAACGCCGAAAGCCTCAACGGCACGGCAGGCGCCGACCTGATCCTCGGCCTCGGCGGCAACGACACCATAAAGGCCGGCACCGGCGCGGACATCATCGACGGCGGCGCCGGACGCGACTCGTTGTATGGCGGCGACGGCGCCGACACGTTCCGCTACAACAACCTGGCCGACAGCTACCGGGATTACGACACCGGCGGCGTGACCGCCACGGACACGATCTACGACTTCACCGTTGGCGTGGACAAGATCGACGTCTCCGGGCTGGGCTTCCTTGGCCTGGGCGACGGCAACAACGGCACGCTCTACATGACCCTGAACGCGGCGGGCGACAAGACCTACGTCAAATCCAGCCAGGCCGACGCCGATGGCAATCGCTTCGAAATCGCCCTGAACGGCAACTACCTCAACACCCTCACCGCCGACGATTTCGTCTTTGGCGAACGCGCCCAGCAAGACATCCTCTACCTGCCGACTCTTGGCCAATCCAACGCGCGCCTGCTGCGCATGAGCGAAGACGACGATCAATCCGGCACCTCGATGCTGGTCAACGATCTGAGCAAGTACACCACCTACGACGTACGCAGCCAGTTCGACGATGCCGATGGCAACGGCATTGACATCGCCGTCGGCGGCAGCACGGTCAACGGCTTGTCGACGCTGGGCGCCGAGGAGCTGAAGTTGTGCTGGTGGCTGACCGATACCAATCAACCGGGGCCGGCGCTGTTGCGCGCCGTGACGTTGCTGCGTGACCAGCTCACCGAACTGAAGTCCATCGATAACGTGACCATGGGCATCATCTGGGGCCAAGGCGAAGAAGCCGCCCAGGAAATCGCCCGCTCCACGGACAAGGCGGCAGCAGCGGCAGCCTACAAAGCGGCGACATTGAAGGTATTCGATTACCTGCACAGCCAATTCGGCAACTTCAACGTGTACATCATGGAGACCGGGCACTACGAGCAGGACGCCGCGCGCGCCCGTGGTTACCCGGAGGATAAGATCGCCGACATCGTCGAGGGTGTGGGTTACGTTCGCGCCGTCCAGGAAGCCATCGCCGCCGAGCGTGCCGATGTGAAACTGGCGGTGGACCCCAACGACCTGCCCTTGCGTTATGAAGTGGACCCGCTGGTCTATCCCGACGACGTCTGGCACCTGCACGAGGAATCAGCGGAAATCGTCGGCCAGCGCCTGGCCGACTACATCGCCGATGACCTCGGTTTCCAGGGCAACCCCAACGACAACAACAGCGTGCAGGACATTTTCGACGGCGCGCAGAATGAGGGCGGGATGATTTCCGGCACCGACCAGGACGATACGCTGGTGGGCAGCTCGGGCAACGATACTCTGAACGGCGACCTGGGCGCCGACACGTTGACCGGTGGCGATGGCAACGATATCTACGTCGTCGACAACGCGTTCGACAGCGTCGTGGAAACCAACACCTCGACCGCGCAGATCGATACGGTACAGGCTTCGGTCAGTTGGACACTGGGCGCCAACCTGGAAAACCTGGTGCTGACCGGCGTTTCGGACATCGACGGCACCGGTAACGATCGGCGAAATTTCATCACCGGTAACGTCGCCAACAACGTGCTCAATGGCGCTGCGGGAGCCGACAGCATGAGCGGTGGCGACGGCGACGATACCTACTACGTCGACAATGCCAGCGATACCGTCATCGAGAAAAGCAGCAATCCGGTGACCGGCGGTATCGACAGCGTCCACAGTAGCCTCGCCGCCTACACCTTGGGCAACAACGTGGAGAACCTCTACGTCGACAGCCCCGGCGTCGCTAACGGGACGGGTAACGCGCTGGCCAACACCTTGTTCGCCGGTGCCGGCGACAACATCCTCGACGGGCGTGATGGTAACGACACCGTGTCCTACGACCGAGCCCTGGCCGGGGTCACCGTGAACCTCTCGACCTCTGCCCAGCAAAACACCGTGGGCTCCGGGCTGGACACCTTGAAGTTCATCGAAAACCTGACCGGTAGCGCCTACGCCGACACATTGTCGGGCAACAGCGCTGGAAACATCCTCGACGGCGGTGCCGGCAACGACACCCTGGTGGGCGGCTCGGGCGATGATCGGCTGATCGGCGGTGCGGGCACCGATAACCTCACCGGCGGCACCGGCGCGGACACCTATGCGTTTGGCGCGTTGTCGGACATGGGCGTCGGGGCGGCACGGGACGTGATCAACGGCTTCAAGAGCACGGAGATGGACAAGCTGGACTTCACCGGCCTGGACGCCAACCCGCTGACCGCCAACCTCGATGCGTTCACCTTCATTGGCAGTAACGCCTTTGACACCACCAACGCCACCGGCCAATTGCGCTTTGTCGACGGCATCCTCTACGGCAGCGTCGACTCCGACGCCACCGCCGAGTTCGAACTCTCCCTGGTGGGCGTCAAGGAGCTGCATGCCAGCGACTTCACTGCCTGATTGAGCTTATAGGGGCTGCTTGCAGCCCTTGTACTCACCTGCTTTGTGGCGAGGGAGCTTGCTCCCGCTGGGCCGCGTAGCGGCCCCAAAGCAATTACTGCGGTGTGTCAGGCAAATTCCGTCTTGCCTTCTTTAGGACCGCTTCGCGGCCCAGCGGGAGCAAGCTCCCTCGCCACCACAGCGCCACGACTTCAGAACAGACTTTGCACCTGCTCCAGCACCGCACGGTTCATCTGGCCGGTGTGGGTGTGCAGGCTTACGTAGCTTTGGAGCATGTCGAGCTTGGTGTCGAGCAGGTCCCGGCGCGCCTGGAACAGCCGTTGCTGGGCGTCGAGGATGTCGACCGTCGAGCGCACGCCGCCCTGGAAGCCTTTTTCCGTCGACGTCAGCGCGCGCTGATTGGACTCCACCGCCCGTAGCATGGCCCTGCTCTTGGCGAACCCCGCCACCACGCCCAGGTAATCGGTCTCGATGGACTCGGCCAGCTCCTGACGCTGCACGTCATAGTCGGACTGGGCTCCGGCCAGTTGTGCCTCGGCCTTGGCCACCGAAGCGCGCACCGCGCCGCCGCGATACAAGGGGATGTCCAGCTGCACACCGACGTAATAGGTGTCCTGGCGCGGGTCGAGCTCTTGGTACTGGCGGGTTTCCCGGCGCGTCAACTGCGTGGTCAACGACAACGTCGGGTAATGCCCGGCGCGCTGGCTGTCGGCCTGGGCCTCGGCGACTTTCACCGCCGCCAGCCGCGCGGCCAGTTCGGGGCTGGCCTCGCGGGCGATTGCCGTCCAGTACGGCAAATCCTGCTCCGGCGGGATGGGGCTGCCGGCAGGCAATTCTTCGCGCATCGGCTGGATGTCCTCGATGGGCACGCTTGCCCGTCCCGACAGTGCCCGCAGCGCGGCCACGCGACGGGCCTGGGCTTCGGTTTCCTGGGCCTCCACCAGATCGAGCCGGGCCTGGGCCTCGTCGATGTCGGTGATTGCCCCCTGGCCGCCTTCATAGAGCTTTTTGCTTTGGATGACCAAGCCACGAATGGCGGTCTTCTGCTGGGCGATCAACTTCAATTCATTCTCGGCCCGGGCCACATCGAAATAGCCCTTGGCGACCCGGTCGAACAAGGCTTGGCCGGCCACGTCGAATTGTTGGCTACCGAGCACGCCGCGGGCTTTGCCTTCCTGATAAGCCGCCCAGCGCCCCTTGTCATACAGCGGCTGTTGCGCCGCCAGCGTCACGCTGTTCGCCTGGTAGTCGTTGCTGTTCACATAACTGCTGTCGTCGCCGCCATCGGTACGCCCGCCATACCCATACCGCGAGGACAGCGAGACCTGCGGATAAAGCCCGCCACGCCCAATCGCTTCTTCCTGCCGGGACGCGTCGTAGGCGTGGGTCGCGGTCTGCAAGGTCGGGTCATTGAGCCGCGAGGCATCGTAGGCGGCAGTCAGGCTCAGCCCGCCCTCCGCCGCCCAGGCGGGGCCGATCACCGCCCAACTGGTGTACAGGCTCAACAGCACACGGACGCCGTAACGGCAACGGTCGGTCATGCTCATTCCTCTTTGAAGGCAGCCAGCAAGCGTTCGCGCAATGGTTTCATCAGGTAGTTCATCAAGGTGCGCTCACCGGTCACGACGGTGACGTCGGCGAGCATGCCGGGACGCACCAGCAAACCGGCGCCTTGCAGCGCGACGACTGTCTCGGCGGGAATTTCTACCTTGGCGGAGAAGTACGGCTGGTGGGTCTGCTGGTCGATCAGTTGGTCCGCCGACACGGTGGTGACCGTGCCGGTCACAGTCGGCGTATCCACCCGCTGCAGGGCGGTGAAATGCACATGCACCGGCAATCCGGGGGTGAGCTTGTTGGCCATCAACGGATCGAACCGCGCGGTGATCGCCATCGGCGCGTCCAACGGCACCACCTGCATCAGCGTCTGCCCGGCCTGGGCGACGCCGCCCACGGTGTGGATCGACATGTCCATGACCTGGCCCGCCACCGGCGCGCGGATGGCACCGTTATCGACTTCGAACTGCAAGGCGCGGATCTGATCGGCATAGGCCGCGGCTTCGGCCGAAACCTCGCTGAGTTGGGTTTCGGCATCGCGGCGAAACTCCTGCTGCGCCTGCAAGGCCTTGAGGCGACTTTCGTTGATCGCCTGGCGCGTGCGCCCGACGTCGCCGATGCCCGAAGCGATCTGTCCGGCCAGTTGCGCCGCGTTTCGCTCAGCCTCGAAAAGTTTGTTGCGCGGCACGTAGCCTTCCCGGGCCAACTCGCGCAAGCCCTCGAGTTCCTGTTGCTGGAAGCGCATTTGCGCATCGTAGTTGCGCTTGACCCCTTCGTAGCCCTGCAGTTGTTGCTGCAAGGCGCCGATTTCATGCTCGATGATCTTCAGGCGGCTGCCCAGTTCGGCACGCCGGGTCATGAACAGCTGACTCTGCAGGGCCATGGCCGCCTTGACACGTGGCTCATCGGCGCGCTCCAGCAATTGTTGCGGCCATTGGATTTCATCGGCGCCCAGGCGCTCGGCCATCAACCGCGCCTCGATGCTGCGGTCGTTGAGCAGCTTGCCCAGGGTCACGTCCAACTGCGATTGCGCCTGCACCGTGTTGAGCTGCACCAGCAACTGCCCCTGGCTGACACGATCGCCATCACTGACCAACAGTTTTTCCACCACGCCCCCCACCAGTGACTGCACCGCTTTGCGCTCCCCCGCCACTACCACGGTGCCGCTGCCCACCACGCCCTGGTCGAGTGGCGCCAGGCAGGCCCAAAGCAGAAAGCCGCCAAGGGTCAGGGCCAGGAAAACCACGCCGTAGCGCGCCGCGCCGCCCGCATCGGTGCTCGCGGTGGGCAATGTGTCGCTGCTGAGCACGCTCAGGCCATGCTCGCCGTGGGCCGGTGTGGCCGATTTCAAATCACGCATCCTTGCCTGCCTCCCGCACAGCGGCCGGCCGCGGCCCCGGCATCAGCGCCTTGAGCACTCGGTCCCGAGGGCCGAACGCTTGTTGAGTGCCGTCCTTCAACACGAGGATGTGATCGACCACCGCCAGCACGTTGGGCCGATGGGTGATCAACACCACGGTGCTGCCGGCGGCCTTGAGCACGCCGATGGCCTGCACCAGCGCCAATTCCCCGGCTTCATCGAGGTTGGAGTTAGGCTCGTCGAGCACGATCACGGACGGGCTGCCATACAGCGCGCGCGCCAGGCCCAGGCGTTGCTTCTGGCCGCCAGACAGGCCAAGCCCGCCAGGGCCCAACGGTGTGTCGTAGCCCTTGGGAAACCTTAGAATCATTTCGTGAATGCCCGCTTGACGGCTGGCGGCGATGATTTTGTCGGCGTCCTGCTCGCCGAAACGGGCGATGTTGTCGGCAACGCTGCCATCGAACAGTTCGATGTCCTGGGGCAGATAGCCCAGGTATGGCCCCAGCGCGTCATGGGACCACTGGCTGATCTCGGCATCGTCCAGGCGCACCGATCCGCCCATGGCCGGCCACACGCCAACCAACGCGCGAGCCAGAGTCGATTTGCCGCTGGCACTGGGACCAACCACCGCAAGCACTTCGCCCTTGCCGAGGCTGAAATTGATGCCCCGCAGAATCGGCTGTGATGCCCCGGGCGGTCCGACGTACAACTGCTCCAGGCGCAGCGCGCCGGTGGGCGGTGGCAGCGGCATGCGCAAGCGATCGCGTGGATGTTGCGCGAGCAGTTGGCTCAGGCGCTGGTAACTCTGGCGGCCGCTGTTGAATTGCTTCCACGAGCCGATGGCGATTTCCACCGGAGCCAGGGCACGTCCCAGCAGCAGCGACATGGCGATCATCATCCCCGCCGAGAGCTGCCCCTCCAGCACCAGCAGCGCGCCCAATCCCAAAGCGAGGGACTGACCGGAAATCCGCACGAATCGCGTCGCCGAGGTGATGCGCGCCCCGCGGTCGCTGGCGTGGGCCTGCGCGGCGATGATCCGTTGTTGCAGCAGGCTCCAGCGCTGGCGCAGCGGCCCGAGCATGCCCAGGGCCTGGATGACCTCGGCGTTGTGCAATGTGCTGTTGACGTAGACCGAGGACTGCACGCCCAGTCGATTGGCCTCTCCCAGGCGCGAACGGGTCGCCAACTCGCCCCACAGCGCCAGGCCTATCAGCAATACGGCGAGCACCAGCGTCAATACGCCGAACCAAGGGTGAAAGATGAACGCCACCAGCAGGAAGATCGGCAGCCACGGCGCATCGAGCAAGGCGATCAGGCCCTGGCCGGTAATCAGCTGTCGCAAGGTGGCAAGATCGGTAAGCACCTGTGCCGGGTTGGCGTTGTGCTCGCGCAGGCTGCGGGCAAACGCCGCATCGAAAATCCGCTCGCCCAAGGCGTCGTCCAGCCCGGCGCTCATGCGGATCATCACCTCGCCGCGCACCCACTCGATCAACGCACTGAACATGAACAACCCAAGGGCGATCAAGGTGAGCATGACCAGGGTGGTTTCGTTGCGACTGGTCAGGACCCGGTCGTAGACCTGCATCATGTAGAGCGACGGCACCAGCACCAGCAGATTGATCACGCCGCTGAACAAGGCCAGGGACCAGCATACACGGCGATAACTTAACAAAGCGGCATCAATGTCATGCCGTGGATCGAGAAAAAAACCCATAGAGTGTCAACCCGCAAAAGGAAATAACGGTCCCCGCGAAATCCATGCGAGTCTTTGCCCCGAAGGCGTCAAAAAAAGGGCGTCATGTAGCTGACATTGTCGCTATATGAGCCGAACGTCGGCCCTACGGCGGCCAAGTACTGACAACGTAGTCGCAGGTTAGTGCCAGAGGGGAAGCGGGATTTTTGCGAGGGAAAGAGCAAAACGGCGGCGGTTCGGGATCGGGCTTTGCTGTGGCAGCGAGCTTGCTCGCGATGTTGGCGGGTCAGTCGCATCGATTTGACTGCCTTACGGCCATCGCGAGCAAGCTCGCTCCCACAGGTTTGGCGCGTTAGGCAGGTTCTGCGCCGAGGGTTTCAGCCATCCGCACCAGGTCGGCGAACGACTTGGCGTGCATTTTCTTCATGGCATGGGCGCGATGGATTTTCACGGTAATCTCGCTCAGGTTCATCTGCCCGGCGATCTGTTTGTTCATCAGTCCCTTGGCGGCCAGGGCCATGACCTCCTTCTCGCGCGCCGTCAACGTCTGGTAACGCGTATGCAAGCCGCAAAGCTGCTGCTCGATTTCCCGCCGTTTGACGTCCGCCTCAAGCGCAGCTGACACGGCGTCCAGCAAATCCTGTTCGCGAAACGGTTTAGCCAAAAAGTCCATGGCGCCGGCCTTCATCGCCTTGACGGACATTTCAATGTCGCCGTGACCGGTAATGAAGATGATGGGAATCCTGATATTCGACGCCGCCAACTGGCGCTGGAAATCCAGCCCGCTACTGCCCTGCAACCGGACATCGAGTACCAGGCAACTGGCGCAATCGGGTTTGGGCCGCTGGAGAAACTCGGCGGTGGACGCGAATGTCTCGACGCGCATGCCGACAGAGCGCAGGAGATTGCTCAATGCACAACGTATGGACGCATCGTCGTCCAGCACGAACACAACAGGACCTTCGCTGCCCGGCTCATTGTTTTTGATATTGCCGTTCATGCACGATTCTCTCGCAGGGTGGATTGAAAAAGCCTAGCACAGCGCCTTCGACGCCGAAGTGGGCCTGACGAGGCGCAATCGGTAGCGTCACGCAACGAAAAGAGCCTTCAGTGCGGTAATCGTTGCCAGGAACTCGCGCGGCCGGTGCCAATACGCGCCGACCTGGGCACTGTAGCCCTTCCCGGTAAGGCACCAGGTGCAGAAATGTTCGCAGTTGTTGGCCAGGAGACTGTAGCGGTTTTCGCCCAACCTGGAGCGGGCCCGACGGGCCACTTCGTTGGCCGGATAGCGGGCGGGTTGTTGGATGATCCACACCGGCCTGCCACTGGCGAAATGCTCCAGATCGGTCACTTCGATGGGCCCCGCTTCCAGCGCGCCACTGAACCCCAAATAATGGGCAACGCTTCCGGCGCCCAGGTAAATCCCGTGATGGATATAGAAACGGCGCGGACTGATCAGATGCGCCCCGATGGGCACCTCGCCCAAGGCGCTGATATCGACCAACCTCAGCGAATCGATCGCCAGCCCTCCGGGCCTTTTGGTGCCGTGGCGGGGTTCCAGAGTCACGCCTGCCGGCACCGGCACAACCAAACGGTAGGAGACGTTGGCCGCTACCAACGCCAGGCAGATAAGCACTATTGAACGAAGTGACGAAAATTCATCCGCCGCGATGCCTGTCAGTTTCATTGCCAGATCCTCCGCAACCCATGGCAATCACTGTATCGCTCGGGTTGGCGGGGATCATTTGTACGTGGGATTGGTTCACTGATCGATTGATATGCAGCGTGTAAACCTTGGTATTAGCGAGCAACGGGCAGCGAGAACTCGAGGACAGCCCCACGGGGCTGGTTGGCGTGCGCCTGCAAACAGCCGCCGTGGGCTTCGATGATCGATCGACAGATGGATAATCCCAGCCCAAGGCCCGAAGCCTTGGTGGTGTAGAACGATGCGAACACCCGTTCCGCGCATCCCAAGGCAAAGCCCGGTCCCGAATCGCAGACTTTCACCCACACGCAACCGGCATCGTCCAGCCCGGAACTGATCGACAAGTGCCGCTCGCTTTCATCGACGGCGCTCATGGCCTCCAATGCGTTCATGATCAGGTTGAGCAGCACCTGTTGCAGCTCCACGCGATCCCCGTCGATAGCAGGCAGCGCGTCGGCCAGGTGTGTTTGGATCGAGGCGCCACTCTTGATGATCTGGCTGCGGCTGAACTCGACCATTTCCTCGATGGCTGCGTTGATGTCCAGCGGCCCTTTCTGCGGTGGAGCCTTGCGGATGTGCTCGCGGATTCGCCCCAGCACATCGGCGGCTCGATTGGCATCGAAGACCAGATGCCCGAGAATCTGCCGGACTTCCTCGATTTCCGGCGGCTGCGCGTTGAGCCAACGCAGGGCAGCGTCGGCATTGAGGATCGTCGCGGCGATCGGCTGGTTGACCTCATGGGCGATCGAGGCGACCAACTGGCCCATCGTCGCGACTCGGTTTGCATGGGCCAGTTCGGCCTGCACTTCGCGATAGCGACGCTCGCTTTCGCGAATCTTCTCCTCGGCCTGTCGGCGCTCGGTCAGATCCAGCACAAAGGCCACGCCTTCCCGGCTGCTGGCTTCGAACATGGCCAGGCCAACGATCACCGGCAGACGGCTGCCGTCTTTCCTGAAGTATTCCTTCTCGTACGGGCAGGCTTGCCCGGTGCGCAGGGCCTTGGCCAACGAACGCTCACTCAACTCGCGATACTCCGGCACCGTCAGGTCCCGCCAACGCAGCCGGCCGGAGGCAAGGTCTTCGCGCTCATAGCCCACCATGCGCAGGAATGCGTCGTTGGCTTCGATGATGTCGCCCTCGGCATTCCAGACCAGAATCCCGATGATGTTGGCATCGACGAGACGACGGATCTTTGCCTCCCGTTCGGCCACCTCTCGGTACAGACGAGCGTTTTTCCAGGGAGATAGCCGCGCGAGACGCCACCAGATTCAGGATGGCGAGCCGGCTCGGACTGAATACATGGGCGGCAAGGCTGTTTTCCAAATACAGCACGCCCACCAGCGTGGCCTGGTTGACCAGCGGCAGACACAGGATCGACCGCACGGGACGTTGGCGAAAGTAGGGATCGGCGGCAAACGTCGCGGCAGCCGGGCCCATGGCGTCGTCGAGAAACACGCTCTCCTGGGTCCGCAGCACATGGTAAAAAATCGACTCCGGCAACAGCGCCGAACTGACCGGCTCGTCACGCAGTTGCGTCGTGGTCCCGCCGGTCGTCGCTTGCGCCGCGATCCGGTGCCCCTCGCCAGTGGACAGGATCAGCAGGCCGCGCTCAGCGCCGGCTTGCTCGATGGCCGTGGCCATCACCCGATCGATCAGCTTCTCCAGGACGATTTCTCCCGACACTGCCTGAGAGACTTTGAGCACGGTGGCGATGTCCAGGTGTTCCACCGGAGTCGCCATCGTAGTCGCCGGGCCGGGCGCGGGTTCTGTTTCGCGCAGCCACGGATACCGGGCTTCGAGCTGTCGAACCTTGCCGTCGGCTCCCCAACGCAGATAGCCGTAGCAGGCGTCCTGCATATACATGCGAGCGATTTTCCCAAGGCCACGGGCGGCGTAGAAACGTGAGGCTAGTTCGTTGGCAAGCGCCTCGACATGGACGAAGCCGCTTTGCCGGGCGAGGTTCATGGCGTGTTCGTAAAGCAGCTCGGCATCGATTGGCCGCCCTTCGACACGGGCAATCTCCGCGCCCACCAGTGCGGCGCGGCTCGCAAAGTTGTCCGGGCACTGCTGCGCCCAGGCCTGAAGCTGTCCATGGCCCTCCTTCATTGCGTCCAGATGCGCCCCTCGCTGATCCGCAGGGGCTTTGTCATAAACGGCAGCATGGGCCAGGGCACCGAAAAAGTGATATTCGGCTTCCTCGAAAAAGGACTGGCAAACCCAGAGCAACCGGCGCGCTTTTTCGGCAGCGGCCAAGGCCGCTTCTGGCTCGTCGGCCATACAGCGGGCCTGGAGCTTGCGAACCCAGTACAAGCATTCAGCCAGGACCAGGTCCGGATTGCTGGACAAATGGGATTCGGTGGTCGCCTCGTCCAGTTCGTCGTCATCCAGGCGCCCGAAGATCGACGTCTGGCCGCGAAGCATCCGGATCAGCAGCAATTGCGTGACGATGAAATCCGTCACCAGCCCGAAACGCACCTTCCTCGCATAGTCCAGGCCACGCTCGGCTTCATCTTGTACCTTGGGCAGCGGTTCCCCGGCGAAGAGCAGATCCGCAGTGAGGTTGTTGCCCGCGTAAGCACCGTACGGCAGGTCCCCGATCCGGTTCGCAGCCGCAAACGAACGACGCAAGAGGTCGCGGCATTGTCCGACCGGTCTCATCCATCGCACGGCAAAGCAAGAGAAGCACAGATAGGTGCTGGCTTCGAATCGAGTCATGCCACGGTGCTCGACAAGGTCGCAGCCCAGCTGCCCGAAACGGAACCCCACCTCATGGTCGCCGAACCGCCGGCCCGCGACCCTGAACAGATTGGCATAGAGCACACAGGACGCGTCGCAATTGCCGCGTTCCAGGCTCAAGGTGATGGCCTTGCAGATCAACAGGTCCGCCAGGTTCGCGTCACTTTGCAGTGCCGGGGCGAAGAGCTTGCTCAGCGCATTGACGGTCTCCAACGCGGTCGCGTCTTCCATCAAGGGCAGATCGATCAAATCCTCGATGGCCCGATCGCCGAGCAATGTGGCGATGCGGTCGTATTCCTGGCGCACGGCCTCGTCACTTGGCTGCGCGGCCCAGTGAATGCCGACATGCCGCAAATACGCGAGACACACCGCCACCGCGCCGTCGCTGCGATCCATCAGCAAGTACACATCCATCAACAGGCAGGCGACGCTGGCCCGTTCGCTCACCGTCACGGCGCGATTGGCCAGCGCCGTCAGCCGCTCGTCGGCAATGGCGAGCTGGCCGGTGAGGAACTCGCATTCGGCCCTGTTCAGCTCAAGGGCGAAATTCAAGCCGTGCCGATGCGTCCAACTGTCATCGCCCAGCAGCTGGGCACCATGGGCCAGGTAATTGAGTGCCGACGCATAGGCCGTCGACGCCTTGGCCCGTTGGCCGGCGAGCAAGTTGAGCGCGGCCAGCTCCTCTCGCTCGGCCTGATCGACGAGCAACCCGGCGCCGAGGTTGAGCTGGCCCACGATGTCGAATATCGCCTCGTCCCGGCCCTCGGGAGCGGTCTGCCGGGCCAGCAGCCGGCCGATTTTCAAATGGGCCGAGGCGCGTGACTCCGGGGGGATCATCGAGTAGGCCGCTTCATGGATACGGTCGTGGACAAAACCGTAAGCACCGTCGCGGCGCTCTACCAGTTCCTGGCGGACCGCCTCCCAGAGGACCGTGCGGATTTGCGCTCTGGGGACCTCAAGGATAACCGCCAGTGCGTTCAGCCCGCAGACGTTCCCCATGCAAGCAAGCTGCTGCAAGGCCTGCTGCGTCTGGGCCGGCAGGCGCGCCAGCTTGCCGCTCATCAAGTCGACGATGTTGTCGGTGTACCCCTTGGCGTGAATCCGATCCGGGTCCCACCACCACTGTCGGCTGCCATGATCGAACGCCAGCAAGTGCTCATCGGCGAGCGCCTGCAAGAACTGGATCACGAAGAACGGATTGCCCGCGGTCTTGTCCAGCACCAACTGCGCCAGCGGCTCGATGCGAGCAGGCTCGTCATGCAGCGCCTCGGCGATCAATTGCTCGATATGCCCCTTGGCGAGCGGTGAGAGCATGATTTCGCTGACCTTGCCGCCGACGCTGCGCAGCGTCTTGAGTTTGCCTGACAGCGGGTGCGTCGCATCCACTTCGTTGCTGCGGTACGCACCGACCAGCAGCAGATATTGCACGTCGTCGCTGGTCAGCAGGTCTTCCAGCAGGTCGAGCGTCGCCGCGTCAAGCCATTGCAAGTCGTCGAGAAACAGCGCCAGGGGATGCTCGCGGCGGGCGAACACACCGATAAAACGGCGCAACACCAGCAGGAAGCGCCGTTGCTCCTGCTGGGGATCGAGTGCCAGCACCGCAGGCGGCTCCCCGACGATCAGCCTCAGTTCAGGGATCAGGTCCGTCATAAGCCGTGCGTTGGGGTCCAGGGCCTGGCGCAATGCATCGCGCCAACCGGCCAACTCGGCATCGCTCTTGCCCAACAGCGTACGCACCAGGCTCTGAAACGCCTGGATCAGCGTCGAATAGGGAATATCGCGCCGGTACTGATCGAACTTGCCACGGGCGAACAACCCCCTTGGCGGCACGAGTACCTTGTGCAGCTCGTTGACCACGGAAGATTTACCAATCCCGGAATACCCCGTGACCAGCACGAGTTCCGGCGCGCCACGTTCAACCACCCGGTTGAACGCGCTTACCAACGCTTGGACCTCGGGCTCGCGTCCATAGAGTTTCTCGGGAATCAAAAGGCGGTCTGAGCCGCCTTGCTCGCCCAATGCAAAATCTTCGATGCGACGCCACTGCCGCCAATGCGCCAGGCACTGACGCAGGTCGTGCTCTACGCTCGCGGCCGTCTGGTAGCGTTCCTCGGCGGTCTTGGCGAGCAGCTTCATGACGATCCGCGACAGCATGTCGGGAATGGTTTGGATCCGCTCGTTGGGCGCCAGCGGCCTCTTGGCGATATGGCAATGCACCCATTCGATCGGGTCTGATGCCGTGAACGGCAGCGAGCCGGTCAACATCTGGTAGAGCGTGACGCCGAAAGAATAGAGATCACTGCGCGAGTCGATCGAGCGATTCATCCTGCCGGTCTGTTCGGGCGCCATGTAGGCCAGCGTCCCGGCAAGCGTCTCGGGAGCCTGCCGCTCGCGGGGCAAGCGTGACGTCATGCCGAACCCGGTGAGCCGGGCCTGGCCGTCGTCGCAATCCACCAGGATATGGCTGGGCTTGATGTCCTTATGGATCAGGCCACGCTCGTGAAGCTTGCCCAATGCGACGGCAATGCTCACCGCGAGCTGCAAGAAGCGGGTCGTCTCCAAAGGCGAGGTGAGCAATTGCAACAGCGGCAAACCACCCGGGTCGCTGGCGACCAGTTGCACTTGAGGACCTTCACTGATCCATTCCAGGGGCTGTACGCACTACGAAGCATCCAACTGGTCCCTCAGGCCGAATTCATGAGCAAGACGCTCAAGGCAATCGGGCCGCGGCTGGCGGGTGGCGGGCCGCACCACCAGGACAGGTTTATCGCCGTCGGCACCTGGGTGTCGTTCCCGGCAGAAGATACGCTCGCCATCGTCCCATTGTGTTTGCATGCGGGTTTCCATCGGCACTGGAGCAAGAGGGGTTCAGTTGCATTTACCGTCGAGCTGCCATCCAGTGTCGTGCCGCAATTGCCAAGGCCAGGGTTCGGCTTCCATGGCTGCGCCGGCGACTCGACGAAAAGCGTTCATGTCGGGTTCCGGGACGGATCGTATTGCCGTCGTTTAGATTAGCGCCTCGCCTGTGCCCTTCCCATATTTTTTTCAACGGCGATGACGGGCCTCGGACACAGCGGATACGGCAGTTGAATGACCACGCAGGCCGACGATGCGGCGCCAGTCTATGTGAAATTCCCCGCCAGTCATTCCTGCCCGCGTATGACTTGGGCATCCGTTGGTTGCATGCCGCCAGGGGCGCGCGCACCTTAGGTCTTAGCCGGATATACATAGGTATACTTTTGCGCCTGGACGGACCGCGTATGGTGAATTGAAAACCGGCGCTGTTACGAGCGATCCCATGGAAGACACCCCCGTGTGCAACAAGACGATCGCAGTCATCGATGACGATGAATCCGTACGCACGGCGCTCAATAGCCTGTTGCGGTCCAGCGGCCATCAGGTCCGTACGTATCGCAGCGCCAGGGAATTCCTCGATTCAGAAGCGCCCGCGCAAACCGGCTGCCTGGTTTGCGACATACAGATGCCGGGCATGAGCGGCATCGAGTTGCATCGGCACCTGCTGAAAAACAAGGTGCGTATCCCTACCCTGTTCATTACGGCGTACCCGGAACTGGCCGCCAACACGTCGGGGCTGGTGGATTGCCTGCCCAAGCCCTGCGATGCCAGAAGGTTGCTGGACTGCATCGCAAAAGCCCTCGGTCAGCCGCACTGATCAACGGGATCGGTTCCTGCTCATACTTGCGTATATCCCCGCCTATCCCACGTATGGTTTCGCTGAACCGAGGTAGAAGTGTGCCTGGGGCAACCCGTCGATAACATGGGGTCACGAATCTATCGACCCCATGGCGGAGGCTCTTCGGCTGACGCCGCACATTGCGGGGATCTGGTTATGTCAGGCTTCGACGAATTACCCCAGTACCTACGCTCTCGCTTCCCCGCCATCACCGCGGCGCTTGGCGCTGCTTGCCTGGCGGGCTGTATGGTGGGCCCGGATTTCACCAGGCCTGAAAACGGATTTGACGCCGCGCAACTGACGCCCCGCCAGGAACACCGCGGCGAGCCTCGCTCCTCCACTGCGGCCGTGCCCATGCAATGGTGGCGGCTGTTCAATGACGCCCTGCTCACCCAGTTGCAGGCGCGCACGCTGGAGGGAAACCTTGACTTGCAAATGGCCGCCGAACGCATCGAGCAAAGCCGCGCACGGCTGGGCATCGCCGCGTCGCAGCTGTTGCCCATTGTCGGCGCCAACGCCAGCTACGCCCGCGAGGGGCTAAGCGAGCATGGCAAATTCGCCGCCCTGGGGGCTCCCACCGATCCCAGCAATTTCTGGCAGCTGGGTTTCGATGCGAACTGGGAAATCGACCTCTGGGGCCGGGCCCGACGTTCGCGCGAAGGTGCCGAGGCGACAGTCCAGGCCTCGCTGTACGATCGCGAAGCCGTAAGGGTGGCGCTGACCGCCGAAGTGGCGCGCACGTATCTGCAGTTGCGCGGGACCCAGGCACAACTGGACATTGCCCGGCAGAACCAAGCGGTTGCCGAACGCACCCTGGCCCTGGCCGAAAGCCGCGAACGCAACGGCGTGGCGACACGCTTCGAAACCTCATCGGCCCGCGCGCAGTTGGCGACGGTCAAAGCCCTGCTTCCCGAGCTGGCCCAGCGTCGTAACGCCCAGATGAACGCCCTTGCCCTGCTCATGGGTGAACAACCGCGAGCCCTCGATGCGCAACTGCGCCAGGCCATGCCCCTGCCGTCGCTGCCTGCACGCATTCCGCTGGGCGTGCCGTCGGAACTGGCCCACCGGCGCGCGGATATCCTGCGCGCCGAGGCGCAACTCCACGCTGCCACGGCGGCTATCGGCGTGGCCAAGGCTGATTTCTATCCGCGTATCGGCTTGAAAGGCCGCATCGGCGTGGAGGCTTTCGACAGCGGCGACCTCACCAGTTGGGACTCGCGGATGTTTTCGGTCGGGCCGACCGTCTACCTGCCCATCTTCGAGGGTGGCCGCCTGATGCAGCGCTTGGCCCTGAACGAATCGCGGCAAAAAACCGCCGCCCTCGCCTATCGCCAGACCGTGCTGCAAGCCTGGCACGAGGTAGACAATGCCTTGGACGCTTGGGCTGCTCAACGGCGCCAGCACGACGAGCTGCAGGTTTCGTACGAACAGAACAGGGAGGCACTGGACGCGGCGGAGCGTGGCTATCAACAAGGCGCCGCCGACTATCTGAGCGTCCTCACGGCGCAACTCAACTTGTTGGCCAGCCAGACCCACCTCAACACCAGCGCGACCAACGCCACCCTCACCGTGGTCAATCTGTACAAATCCCTGGGCGGCGGCTGGGATCCGGAGCAGGTTCGATGAACAGCATGGCCTTGCCGACGGCCGCCGTCGCTGTCAGCGAAGCGCCCCACGCCGGGGCCTCGAAGCGGCCGTTGGTCGGCCTGCTGGGCATCTTCCTGGCGGCAATGATGGCGGGACTGAACATCCGCGTCGGTGCTTTGGCCCTGGCGGACGTGAGGGGCGCGTTGGGCTTCGGCCTGGACGACGCCTCCTGGCTCACCACGGCGTACAGCGCCGGGGAGCTGATCGCGATGCCCTTTGCGGCCTGGTTTGCCATGACGCTTTCGGTCCGCCGCCTCGAACTGTGGGTGTTGGGCACTTGTACCGCGCTGGCGGCGATATTGCCCTTCATCCGGGACCTGGACCTGCTGCTGGCGTTGCGCTTTGTTCAAGGCCTCGCCAGTGGCATGACGATCCCCTTGCTGATGATGGCTGCGCTGAAATTCTTGCCGCCATCGATACGGCTGTATGGGTTGGCGTTGTATGCCATGACCGCCACCTTCGCGCCCAACCTGTCCATCTGGCTGGCCGGCCATTGGACAGATGGCCTGCAGGACTGGCGCTGGGTGTACTGGCAGATTATTCCGCTGGCCTGTATCGCTGCGGCATTGATTGGCTGGGGATTGCCCAAAGAACCCATCCAACCCCAGCGTTTCGGGCATGCCAACTGGCTGGGCATGGCATTCGCGGTGCCGGCCTTCGGCCTGATCACGGTGGCACTGGACCAAGGCACGCGCCTGGACTGGTTCAATTCGCCGCTGGTCACCTCCTCGCTGCTGGCCGGCCTGGCATTGCTGGTGATCTACTTGTTGACCGAGTGGTATCACCCCTCGCCCTTCATCAAATTGCAAGTCCTGGGGCGCCGCAACCTGGGGCTGGGCTGCACCTTGTTTCTCTGCTTGCTGGTGGTGCTGATGTCCAGCTCGTTGTTGCCCGCCAGCTATCTGGCCACGCTCCAGGATTATCGGCCCTTCCAGATGGCCTCCATTGGCCTGATCGTGGCGCTGCCGCAGTTGATCCTGGGCCCCCTGGTGGCGCTGCTGCTCTACCAGAAGTGGGTCGATGCGCGCCTGGTCTTCGCCGCGGGGTTGTGCCTGATTGCCCTGGCGTGCCTGTGTGGCGCGCAATTGACCAGCGACTGGAACCGCGAACAATTCGTCTTGGCGCAAACGCTGCAATCGCTGGGGCAACCCATGGCCGTGGTGTCGATGCTGTTTCTGATTACCAGCGTGGTGCAGCCTGCCGAGGGGCCTTTTTTCTCCGGCACCATCAATACAGTGCGCGCCTTCGGGTCCCTGGCCGGCGCTGCGCTGGTCGGGCAGTTGATGGTATTGCGCGCACGTTTCCACTCGGAAATGCTGCTGGACCACACGGCCATGGTGGGCGGCGCCTTGCCGTCCATGCCCGATCCACAGCAACTGATGATGCTCATCGGCGGGCAGGCGCTGGTGCTGTCTATCGCCGACGCCTACCGCGTCCTGGGCGCACTGGCCGTGCTGCTGATTCCGCTGGTGCTGCGCCTGAGCTTCATCCCTGCCCCGGTCATACGGGCCGCCTCGCCCCCTTCTTCCTCCCATCGGTGACCCATCATGGCATTACCCAAGAAAGCCAAGCTCATCATTGCATTGCTGCTCACCGTGGCGATCAGCGGGGCCGCCTACCTCAACCGACCCGAGTCGGCTGCCGCCATCCAATCGACCGACGATGCTTATGTCCACGCCGATTTCACCACGGTAGCGCCGCAAGTGTCGGGCACGGTGGCTTCGGTATGGGTCGAACACGACCAACCGGTGGCCAAGGGCGACTTGCTGGCGACCATCGACGACCGTGATTTCGTGGCGGCGCTGAGCGCGGCGACAGCCCAGGTCGCCAGTGCCCGGGCCGGTATCGTCAGCTTGCAGGCACACCTTGCCCGACAGGCCACCGCCATTCGCCAGGCCCAGGCTGCGCTGGCGGCAGACGAGGCCGCGGTCAAGTTGGCGACTGCCAACCAGACGCGGTATCGCAACCTGGCCAATGACGGCTCGGGCACCGTGCAGGCACGGCAACAGGCCGAAGCGCAACTGAGCATCCAGCAGGCACGCCGGGACAAGAGCGAGGCGGGTCTGCAAGCTGCCCGGCAACAAGTGGATATCCTCAAGGCCGACCTGGAAAAAGCCGTGGCGACCCTCGCCCATGCCGAGGCCACGCAATCCATCGCGCAACTGCAGCTGTCCTACACCCGGATCACGGCACCGATCAGCGGCATGATCGGGCAGAAATCGGTACGGGTCGGTGCGTTCGTCAATGCGGGCAAACCGTTGCTGGCCATCGTCCCGCTCGACGCCGTCTACATCACCGCGAACTTTCGCGAGACGCAACTGGCGCGGGTTGAGACCGGACAGGTGGTGGACATCGAAGTGGACGCATTGCCGGGCGAGGCGTTGCAAGGCACGGTGCAAAGCCTGGGACCGGCCAGTGGCGTGAGTTATTCGGCCGTTGCGCCACACAACGCGACCGGGAACTTCACCAAGATCGTCCAGCGCCTGCCGGTACGAATCCACATTGCCCCCGACCAGCCCGCTGCCAGGAAGCTGCGGGTGGGGATGTCCGTTACGCCGCATATTCGTGTGAGGGATTAGCGTTTCAACAAGCTCGTCAACGGTTGTTGCGCAGTATGGAGAAGTTCAGCGCAGCAGCCACGCATAGCCACGCCAGGTAGGGAAACAGGATCAGCCCGGTGATCACGTCCAAACGCAGTGCCAACACCACCATCGCCGCCACCACGAGCCAGAGCAACGCGATGATCACCATGCCGGCGAGAATCTGATGCGCCCCGAAAAACACCGGCGTCCATAACGTGTTGAGCGCAATTTGTGCCGCCCATAAAGCCAACACCAACTGGCTTCCCGGTATCAGGCTCAAGCGGTACCCTGCCCAGGCAAGCAGCAGGTAAATAATCGACCAGGCCACCGGGAACATCCAGTTGGGCGGTGTGAAGCTGGGTTTGACGAGGGATTCGTACCATTGGCCCGGTTTGAAAATGACGCCGGTACTCGCAGCAGCACAGCAGGCGATGAGAAAAATAAAGAAGGTCATTGTCCGTCCTTAGCTGGTGTCAGCTGTCTGAGGTAATGGAATACGTCGGCAGGCAGCGACTGGTCGCCGATCCGTTGCGGTGTCCATTTTTCAAAGACTCGACGGCGGTCTGATAAATTCAATAAACCACCCGTCTGGAGCAAAACATGTTCGTCCGACCTTTCTCCATCGCCGTCCCTGACAGCGCGCTTGACGACCTGCACGATCGCCTGCGTCGCACCCGGTTGCCAGAGCCCTTGGCCGGCGTGGGCTGGAGCGAAGGCATGGACGCGGACATGCTGCGCGATCTGCTCGCCCAATGGTCGACAAACTTCGACTGGCGGGCCCAGGAAGCGGCGCTCAATCGCCTGCCGCACTTCGTCGCCACGTTGGGCGAGCAAGAGATTCACTTCGTCCATCAGCGCGGGATCGGGCCCAATCCCATGCCCCTTGTGCTCACCCATGGCTGGCCCGGCTCGTACATCGAGATGCAGCGCATCATCGATCTGCTGACGGACCCCGCCAGCCATGGCGGCGACCCGGCTGATGCTTTTGATGTGGTGGTACCGTCCTTGCCGGGCTACACCTTTTCGGCGCCGTTCATGCAAACCGGGTGCGGGCCTTATGAAGTGGCCGGGTTATGGAGCGAGCTGATGACCGGGCTGGGTTACGAGCGGTTCGGTGCCCAGGGCGGCGATGTCGGCGCGGCTGTCACCAGTTGGTTGGGCGTGCGCTTTGCCGAGCGTCTGACCGGCATCCACCTCAACTACATCCCCGGCGCGTACCGCCCGCCCCTGGGCGAAACCGACCCGCCTCTGAGCGAAGAGGAAACCGCATTCCTGCAACGCGCCGCGGCCTTCAGCGAAACCGAAGGTGCCTATGCGCATATCCAGCGCACCAAGCCGCAAAGCCTGGCCGTGGGCTTGAACGACTCACCTGCGGGACTGCTCGCCTGGATGGGCGAGAAGATTTTGTCGTGGTGCGATCCGAGCGCCCCCATCGACCGCGAATGGTTGCTGACCAATGTGACGCTCTACTGGCTGACCAACTGCATTGGCTCGTCGTTTCGCCCCTACGTTGAAGGCAGCCGCCGACCTCTGGTGCTTGCCAGCGGTGAGCGAATAAAGCCGCCGTTGGGGGTCGCGCTGTTTCCCAAGGAGCTGCCGCTGCCGCCACGCAGTTGGGTGGAGCGTGGCTACAACGTCCAGCGCTGGACGCAGATGCCCCGGGGCGGTCATTTTGCGGCGTTGGAGCAGCCTGAGTTGTTGGCGGAGGATATTCGGGCATTTTTTCGGGACTTGCGATGAGCCGAGGCGGTCCGAAAACCTCGTAGGAAATGACGACCCCTGGCGAGGGAGCTTGCTCCCGCTGGGCTGCGAAGCGGCCCCAAATCAGCGACTGCATTTCTTCAGGCACACCGCAGCGCCCGGTTTTGCGGCGGCTGCGCCACCGAGCGGGAGCAAGCTCCCTCGCCACGGGGATGGGGGCGTTCTACAGGTCGGTTGTAAGGGCTGAGGGCGATGGGCGTATTCGGCGTTATCGAACGACGCGATCTCGAAGCAAACAGCACTGTGGGAGCGAGCTTGCTCGCGATGGCGCCGTGTCAGCCAGTGAAAATATTGATTGATCGAATGTCATCGCGAGCAAGCTCGCTCCCACAGGTTTCGCGTCGGGCCTATGACCAAGCAGCGTTGCACCCCGTGGCGAGGGAGCTTGCTCCCGCTGGGCTGCGAAGCGGCCCCACATCAGCGACTCCATTTCTCCAGACACACCGCATCGCCCGGTTTTGCGGCGGCTGCGCCACCGAGCGGGAGCAAGCTCCCTCGCCACGGGGATTGGGGCGTTCTACAGGTCGGTTGTAAGGGCTGAGGGCGATGGACGTATTCGGCGTTATCGAACGACGCGATCTCGAAGCAAACAGCACTGTGGGAGCGAGCTTGCTCGCGATGGCGCCGTGTCAGCCAGTGGAAATATTGATTGATCGAATGTCATCGCGAGCAAGCTCGCTCCCACAGGTTTCGCGTCGGGCCTGTGACCAAGCAGCGTTGCACCCGTGGCGAGGGAGCTTGCTCCCGCTGGGCTGCGAAGCGGCCCCAAATCAGTGACTGCATTTCTTCAGGTACACCGCAGCGCCCGGTTTTGCGGCGGCTGCGCCACCGAGCGGGAGCAAGCTCCCTCACCACGGGGATTGGGGCGTTCTACAGGTCGGTTGTAAGGGCTGAGGGCGATGGACGTATTCGGCGTTATCGAACGACGCGATCTCGAAGCAAACAGCACTGTGGGAGCGAGCTTGCTCGCGATGGCGCCGTGTCAGCCTGTGAAAATATTGATTGATCGAATGTCATCGCGAGCAAGCTCGCTCCCACAGGTTTCGCGTCGGGCCTGTGACCAAGCAGCGTTGCACCCGTGGCGAGGGAGCTTGCTCCCGCTGGGCTGCGAAGCGGCCCCACATCAGCGACTCCGTTTCTCCAGGCACACCGCATCGCCCGGTTTTGCCGCGGCTGCTCCACCGAGCGGGAGCAAGCTCCCTCGCCACGGGGATTGCTTGCTCCCGTCGGGGTTGTGCGTCAGGCCGCCTCCTCCGGCTCTTTCAACGCCGCCAACACCAACGGATGCAGCACCGCATCCGGATATTTCTCCTGCCAAGCCCCCAGGTCCCGGCGCATGCCTGGTGTCCAGAAGTTCTTGATGTGTTGCCGAACGCCGTTCACCGCCAGGGCGTGGTCAGGCTCGGTGGCGAAATACCGGGCGATCTCGTTGGCCATTTTGATCAGGTTCTGAGCGCTCATCGACGCACCTCGGCCTTTTCCCCTTGACGGCGTTCCTTGAGCAAGCGGCGTTGCTCGTCGCTGAAGGCCTGATACCGCTTCTGCCATTCCGAAGGCTGGCTGACCCGCACGATTTCCACCGCCGTGACTTTGTATTCCGGGCAGTTGGTGGCCCAGTCGGAGTTGTCGGTGGTGATCACGTTGGCGCCGGATTCGGGGAAGTGGAACGTGGTGTAGACCACGCCCGGCGCCACCCGCTCGGTGACCTTGGCCCGCAGCACGGTCTGCCCGGCGCGGCTGCTGATGCCGACCCAATCGTCTTCGGCGATACCGCGGTTCTCGGCGTCGGTCGGGTGGATTTCCAGGCGATCTTCCTCGTGCCAGGCGACGTTGTCGGTGCGCCGGGTCTGGGCGCCGACGTTGTACTGGCTGAGGATGCGCCCGGTGGTCAGCAATAGCGGATAACGGCCGTTGACCTTCTCGTCGGTGGGCACGTAGCCGGTGAGCATGAAACGCCCTTTGCCCCGCACGAACGCCTCCATGTGCATGGTCGGCGTGCCGTCCGGCGCGGCGTCGTTGCACGGCCATTGCAGGCTGCCATGACGCTCCAGTTCGGCGTAGCTGACGCGGCTGAAGGTCGGCGTCAAACGGGCGATTTCATCCATGATTTCCGAGGGATGGCGGTAGTCCATTTTGTAGCCCAGGGCATCGGCCAGGGCGACGGTGGCTTCCCAATCGGCCTTGCCGGCCAACGGTTCCATCACCTTGCGCACGCGGGAAATGCGGCGCTCGGCATTGGTGAAGGTGCCGTCCTTTTCCAGAAACGAGCTGCCCGGCAGGAACACGTGGGCGAACTTGGCCGTTTCGTTGAGGAAGATGTCCTGGACGATCACGCATTCAAGGGCGGTCAGGGCCGCGGTGACGTGCTGGGTATTGGGGTCGCTCTGGGCGATGTCCTCGCCTTGGCAGTAAAGCGCCTTGAAGGTGCCGTCCAGCGCCGCCTCGAACATGTTCGGGATGCGCAGGCCCGGATCGGGTTGCAGGGTCACGTTCCAAGCCTGTTCGAACTGGGCGCGCACCGTTTCGTTGGAGATGTGCCGGTAGCCGGGCAGTTCGTGGGGAAAGGAGCCCATGTCGCAAGAGCCCTGGACGTTGTTCTGCCCACGCAACGGGTTCACCCCGACGCCTTCGCGACCGATATTGCCGGTGGCCATGGCGAGGTTGGCAATGCCCATCACCGACGTGCTGCCCTGGCTGTGTTCGGTGACGCCGAGGCCATAATAGATGGCTGCGTTGCCGCCCGTGGCGTAGACCCTTGCGGCGGCGCGGATCTGCTCGGCAGGCACGCCGCAGACAGGGCCGAGGACTTCGGGGGCATTTTCCGGCAGGCTGACGAAATCGCGCCAGCGAGCGAAATCCGTCGCCTCGCAACGGGCCTCGACAAAGGGTTGGTCAATCAAGCCCTCGGTAGCGATCACATGGGCCAACGCGTTGAGCATCGCCACGTTGGTGCCTGGACGCAGTTGCAAATGCAGCTCGGCGCGGGCGTGGGGTGAATCCACCAGGTCGATGCGCCGTGGGTCGATGACAATCAGACGTGCGCCCTGGCGCAAGCGACGCTTGAGCTGGGAGCCGAACACCGGGTGTGCATCGGTAGGGTTGGCGCCCATCACCAGGATGACGTCGGCCTTCATCACCGAGTCGAAATTCTGCGTGCCGGCGGACTCGCCCAAGGTTTGCTTGAGGCCATAGCCGGTCGGCGAATGGCAGACCCGCGCGCAGGTGTCGACGTTGTTGTTGCCGAACGCGGTGCGCACCAGTTTCTGCACCAGGTAGGTTTCTTCGTTGGTGCAACGGCTGGAGGTGATGCCGCCGATGGAATCGCGCCCGTACTTGAGCTGGATGCGCCGCAGTTCGCTGGCGGCGTAGGTGACCGCCTCATCCCAGCTGACTTCCTGCCACGGGTCGCTGATGTGCTTGCGGATCATCGGCTTGGTGATGCGGTCCGGGTGCGTGGCGTAGCCCCAGGCGAAGCGGCCCTTGACGCAGGAGTGGCCGTGGTTGGCCTGGCCGTTCTTGTCCGGGACCATGCGCACCAGTTGTTCGCCTTTCATCTCGGCGCGGAACGAACAACCCACGCCGCAATAGGCGCAGGTGGTGACAACGCTGCGTTCCGGCTGGCCGATCTCCACTACGCTTTTGTCGATCAGTGTGGCCGTCGGGCAGGCCTGGACGCAGGCGCCGCAGGACACGCATTCGGAATCGAGGAAGTTCTCGCCGCCAGCCGCTTCTACTCGGGAGTCGAAGCCGCGCCCGCTGATGGTCAGGGCGAAGGTGCCCTGGATTTCCTCGCAGGCGCGCACGCAGCGACTGCAGACGATGCACTTGCTCGGGTCGTAATCGAAATACGGGTTGGACACATCCTTGGCTTCGGCCAGGTGGTTGGCCCCTTCGTAGCCGTAGCGCACCTCACGCAAACCCACCTGCCCCGCCACAGTCTGCAGTTCGCAGTTGCCGTTGGCCGGGCATGTCAGGCAGTCCAGCGGGTGATCGGAAATGTACAGTTCCATCACATTGCGGCGCAGCGTGGCGAGCTTGGACGTCTGCGTGCGGACCACCATGCCGTCGGTCACCGGCGTCGTGCACGAGGCCGGATAGCCGCGCATGCCATCGATTTCCACCAGGCACATGCGGCAGGAGCCGAAGGCTTCCATGCTGTCGGTGGCGCACAGTTTGGGGATGGTGGTGCCGACCAGGGCCGCCGCGCGCATCACCGAGGTGCCGGACGGAACCCTGATTTCGCGCCCGTCGATGGTCAGGCTGACCTGCACGTCGCTTTCGCGGGCCGGGGTGCCCAGGTCGATGTCGCTGGCTGGATCGAAAATGGTGATCATTGGTCGGCCTCCGAGGTCGCCAGACCGAAGTCGGCGGGGAAATGCTTGAGGGCGCTGGCGACGGGGTAGGACGTCATCCCACCGAGGGCACAAAGCGAGCCGTATTGCAGCGTGTCGCACAGGTCTTGCAGCAACAGCGCCTGGTCCTGACGGGCATGGGCATCGGTGCTGGCGAGCAGGCGATCCACCACCTCGACGCCACGGGTCGAGCCGATGCGGCACGGCGTGCACTTGCCGCAGGATTCCTCGGCGCAGAATTGCAAGGCAAACCGGGCCATCCTGGCCATGTCCAGGCTGTCATCGGCGACCACCACGCCACCGTGGCCGAGCATTGCGCCCATGGCGGCGAACGCCTCGTAGTCCAATGGCGTGTCGAACTGCGCTGGCGGCACCCAGGCGCCCAACGGCCCGCCGACTTGCGCGGCCTTCAGCGGACGACCGCTAGCGGTGCCGCCGCCATATTCTTCCACCAATTCGCGCAGGCTCAGGCCGAACGCTCTCTCAACCAGGCCGCCACGGCGAACGTTGCCGGCCAATTGAAACGGCATGGTTCCCAGGGAACGACCCATGCCGAAATCGCGATAGAACTGCGCGCCCTTCTCCAGGATCACCGGTACCGAGGCCAGCGTCACCACGTTGTGCACCAGCGTCGGCAAGCCAAACAGGCCCTGCAACGCCGGCAGCGGCGGCTTGGCGCGCACCGTGCCGCGCTTGCCTTCGAGGGATTCGAGCAGCGCCGTTTCCTCACCACAGATATAGGCGCCGGCGCCAACCCGGACTTCAAGCTCGAAGGCGCGGCCGCTGCCGGCCACATCGGTTCCCAGGTAACCGGCCTCGCGGGCGATGCGCAGTGCTTCGTTCAAGGTGCTGACGGCGTCGGGGTATTCCGAGCGCACGTAGATGTAACCCATAGTCGCGCCGACGGCGATGCCGGCGATGATCATGCCTTCGATCAGCAGGAACGGGTCGCCTTCCATCAGCATGCGGTCGGCAAAGGTGCCGGAGTCGCCTTCGTCCGCATTGCATACCACGTACTTCTGCGGCCCCGGAGCGTCGCGCACGGTGCGCCACTTGATGCCCGCCGGGAAAGCCGCCCCACCCCGGCCACGCAGGCCAGAGTCGAGCACCTGGGCGACCACCTCGGCGCCATCCGTCTGGATCGCCCGGGCCAGGCCAAGGAACCCGCCCTGGGCGCGGTAGTCATCGAGGGACAAAGGTTGAGTGATGCCGGCACGGGCAAATAACAGGCGTTGCTGGCTCTTGAGGTAGGGAATGTGCTCAACCAATCCCAATGCCGATGGATGGCTACCAGGATCACCCGCCAGCGCGTCGAGCAGGCCCGGTACGTCCTGGGCCGTGACTGGGCCAAAACCCAAGCGTCCTTCAGGTGTGTCCAGCTCCACCAACGGTTCCAGCCAATAAAGCCCACGGGAACTGGTGCGCAACACCTGCAAGGGCAATTGACGCCGCTCGGCCTCGCGGACCAGCGCATCGGCCACCTTGTCCGCACCGACGGCGCGGGCCACTGAATCACGGGGAACGCAGAGGGTCAGCATGGGCCATCCTCCAGGCAGCCATTCACCAATTGGCGCAGGCGCTCCGGGGTCAGCCGCGCATGCAGTTCCCCGTCCAGCTCCAGGGCCGGCGAACAGACGCAGGCGCCCAGGCAATAGACGGGTCGCAGGCTGATCGCTCCATCGGCGCTGGTGCCGTGGTCATCCAGCGAAAGCTGTTCGCGCAACTGCGCAGCCAGCCCCTCGGCCCCCATGCTCTGGCACGACTCCGCCCGGCACAGGCGCAGGGTGTGGCGCGCCGGTGGCGTTGTGCGAAAGTCATGGTAGAAGCTGATCACGCCGCGCACTTCAGCCTGGCTGAGGTTGAGGGCATGGGCGATTTCAGGGACGGCGGTGTCGGGAACGTAACCGCACCCTTCCTGGATGGCATGGAGGATGGGCAGCAAGGCACCAGGGGTGTCCTTCTTGCGCGCCAGCACGTCGTGAATCAGAGGCAGGTGAAGCGTCTCATCAGGCATAAACGTACCTCGGCATCTCGAACGACAGCGCCGCGTGGCGGTGGCCGTTCGGAGTCTTGGCTGCGGCGTGCGGCCCACGTCACGGTTACGTGGCAAATCCGATCGCCATTCTTGCTCGCCGGCCAAGTGTCTTGGGCGCACTGGGTCCGGGGCATCTTCACAGCTTGCCACTCCCGGGGGGTGGCGATTGCACATGGACGACTAAACGTGTTCTGAAAGCGACCAGGCGTGAAAAGTTGTCCTGCGTCCACAGGAGGTCAAATGCACAAATGATTGTAGGCGACGCACAGCGATCGGTGGCTATTGGCCGTTTTCCTGACTGTCAGCGACGGCCTGGGAAACCTGACGCGCGTGAACAGCCCTGACAGCGGCGCCACTCACTACCAGCACGATGCCGCAGGCAACGTAACGCAACAGGTGGACGCGCGTGGTGTGGTCACGACTTTTAGCTACGATGCGCTCAATCGCCTGACCGCCCGCCGCTATTCGACGAACCCGGCATTGGACGTTCAGTTCCACTACGATTCGATTGCCGCCGGTAACAAAGGCATCGGCCGACTGACAGCCGTGGAGGATGTCAACGGGGTGCTGAATTACACCTACGACGCCCAAGGCAACGTTACAGCCCAGCGGCAAACAGCGCCTGCAAACACAGCCACTCAGCCAGAACAAATCGGCTATGGATACGATGTAGCCAATCGATTGAGCAGCATCGACTATCCGGCGGATTTTGGCATCGTCTACTCACGCAACACCGCAGGACAAATCAGCCAAGTGCAGATCCGGCGCGGCACAGGGCAGCCAACCGCATTTGCCAGTCACATCACGTATCAACCTTTCGGTCCGCTTAAAAACCTGACCTGGGCCAACGGGGCTACGCTTCAACGTACCTACGATCTGGACTACCGGCTGACCGCTCAAACCGTTGCCGGCCAGAGCAAGACCTATACTTACGACGGCCAGGGAAACATGACTCAATTGCAACGCGACTCAGTCGACAACCATGGCTACAGCTATGACTCACTGGATCGCCTGATAGGGGAATCTACTGCTTTCAACCGGATGACTTACGTTTATGATCCGGCGGGGAACCGCACCCGAAAAGAGCTCAGCACTTTGATTGACGGCGAGTTACGTATCACCGCTGGCACGTCTTATCGGTATGGGGCGAGCAACAATCGGTTGACGCAGGCAGGCACCCACTCGGTAGACTTCGACGCGGCAGGCAACCTGACCGCAGACCGCGCTAATCGTCAGTTTTCCTACGACGAGCAGAATCGCCTGAGCAAAGTGAAAATCAAGGGGGTTATCAAGGCTCGGTTCCGCTACAACGCTCTCGGCCAACGCAGCCAGAAAATCACCCCTCAAGGCACGACAACGTTCATCTACGGATTAAATGGCGAACTCCTTGGCGAGCATTTATTCGATAAGCATGGCAAGAAGCTGAAAAGTCAGTTTTATATCTGGCTCGAAGGGGTGCCCTTGGGCGGGATCAGTATGAGCTACGGCGCAACAGGCGCGCCAGCAAACAGCACCCCGTTCTACCTCCATAGCGATCACCTCAACACACCTCGAATCGCAACGAACGCAGCGCGGACCAAGGTATGGGAATGGGTTTCCGATGCATTTGGTACAAAGGAAGCCAGCGGACAACTGGAGATCAATCTGCGCTTTCCCGGTCAGTACTACGATGTCGAGACTGGACTCCACTATAACTATTTTCGTGATTACGACCCTAAAACTGGACGCTATGTGCAGAGTGATCCGATTGGGTTGGCGGGCGGACTGAACACCTACAGCTATGTAAATGGCAATCCGCTAAAACAGGTTGACCCATTAGGCTTGGAATCTATTTTTGAGTGGTCCACAAAAGCTGGAACCGAAGCGCAAAATAGTAAATTACCTGGCATGCACAATGGGCCTCAAGATGCGTATAGACATTGTGTTGCATCCTGCATGATCGCCTCATCGAACTGGGGAGAAACAGTAAGCCAGTTCGCAGGCTGGGCAAATGAAATATCCAATTTTGGACAAAATCCCAGCGAAAGAGCCATGGATGATTTTAACAACCAAGCAGGTATATGCGCAGCCAAGGGCAACAACCCCCCAGAAAACTGCCCCCAAAGCTGCATGACATTTCTTAACAATGGAATTTTAAGGACAGAGGCAAGCTCTGAAGGTGCATACTATTAACATCATTCTTAAAATATCGAAAAGAACAGCAGTATTGGTTGCTCTAGCGGTTGTATTTTTTGCTGCCTTTCAACTCAGATACAAAGAACCCGTAAACATTGAACTTGCTTGCGAGGGCACTCCACCTCTGCTAACAAACAACTTAAATAGCTGCAGCTTTGTTGATCAGACATTGAGTTTTCTTGAGGCGGAAGGCTACAAGCCAGTAATCCTAGAAAGCTCAGAAAAGAACAGCGGCCTTCTACGAAAAAAATTTTCTTTAAAAATACTTGAAGTATCCAACTATAAAATAGACAACGATACTGGATCCGCGCAATTCAGCTTTATAAATGGACGATTATTTGCCATTTCCTACTTCCCAAAAGCTTCAGATACGGTATTTGAAAGGTATCCAGCAAGTAAATCCGAGGCGCTGACTGTAAAACACCTGACCAACCACCAAGGGCTGAAATACATATCATGGTCAAACAATCACCTTGAAGCCTATATCACTTGGTGGATATCGAGATTCTCATAAGAACTAGTATATGAGTCACTAACGTTACGGCTTTCTCCAAGCCGTAACGTTTCTTTAGAGGTATTGGAGCGCCCGGTTTCAGTGCAACAACAGTTCTTATCAGCCCACAGATCTCCGCGAAAAAAGGACTCCCGTCTCGCCACAAAAGCAACACATCCTGACCAAAACACTCGCGCCGAAATGACCTATCGATCTACCTCGCTTGAGACGATGCATAGGTTCCGGCTGACTGGCGTAGCGTTTTACTCTCAGACGTTGCGCAATGCATTGGCAACCAGGGTAAAGGCAGGCGAAGGCTGCCGTCGGCTGGGATAGTACAGATAGTAGCCTGGAAATGGTGGGCACCAATCCTCCAGTACGCGCACCAGCCGGCCCGCCTCCAGGTGCGGTTCGAATTCCTCTTCGGGCAGGTACGCAATGCCCAGTCCGGCCAACGCGGCGTCAACGATGTGGGTCGAGGTATTGAAGATGAGCTGGCCGTCTACTCGGACGTTGACCTGCTTGCCGCGCCGCTCGAAATCCCAGACATAAAGCCCGCCAGAAGTCGGCATGCGCTGGTTGATACAGCGATGGCCGAGCAGGTCGCGGGGGCTCTTGGGAATGGCGCGGGTGTCGAAGTAACCAGGCGCAGCCACCGCAGCCATTCGCAATTCAGGACCTATCGGCACTGCCACCATGTCCTTGTCGATGGTGTCGCCCAAGCGTACCCCGGCATCGAAACGGTCCGCGACGATGTCACGGAAGCCGTAACTGACGTCAAATTCAACGTTGATGTCCGGATAGTCATGCAGCAACCCAGTCAGTTTCGGCAGCAAAGTGGTGCGCAAGACGTGGTCGCCGCAGGTGATGCGAACAATGCCTGCGGGCTTGTCGCGCATTTCCGTGAGCATAGCCAGCTCGGCTTCGATCTCATCGAAACGATTGCCGATGGCCTGCAGCAGGCGCTCCCCCGCAATGGTCGGCGACACGCTGCGGGTGGTGCGCGTGAGCAGGCGGATCTGCAGGCGTGCCTCCAGCCCACTGATCGCCTGGCTCAGCGCCGATTGGGTGACGCCCAATGCGCCGGCAGCCCGGGTGAAGCTGCCCTCCCTCGCCACGGTGACGAAAGACAGCAGATCGTTGAGATTTCTTTTGACCATGGCGAAAGCACTTCAAGCAGTTTGATTAGCTTTGCTTATAGCCTTGTTAAGCATTCATTAGCTAGTCGCTTTACTGTGCGCAGGTCACCATGGCCCCTATGAAAAAGAACCCCTGCACAACGGCGATAAGGTCGGGCCGGCTTGTGTTACCGCTGGTCATGCTCGTACTTGGCAACCACGCAACGCTCAACGGTGCTGCGTTGGCATCTTCCCTCACGGAGAAAACGGCAATGTGGATGACCGTGGGTGAACAGCGTTTCGCCATTACCGTGGCTGACAACGCCGCTGCCCAGAGATTTGTCGCGCTATCGCCACTGGCACTGGAGATGAGCGATCTCAATCGCAACGAGAAATACGCCACCCTCCCCCAAACGCTGCCCGCCACGGCGAGCAGGCCGGGAACCATCCGCAACGGCGACCTGATGCTGTACGGCAAGGACACCCTGGTCATGTTCTACAAGGATTTCGACTCGACCTACGCCTATACGCGCCTCGGTCACGTGAACGACACCTCGGGACTCGCTCAGGCATTGGGCCCAGGCACCGTGCGAGTGACGTTCTCCCACGATTGATAACCCGCATCGACAGGTCCACCCATGAAAAAGATCCTCGTCCTATTAACGCTTTTCGTCATGTCTCTTTCAGCGATAGGAGCCGATATGTCCAACGGCGCAGACAATTTCTACACCAGCGACGAAGTGACCGTGAAAAAGGTCAGTTTCAAGAACCAATATCAGATGAATGTGGCAGGCAACCTGTTCATCCCGAAAAAACTCAACGGCAACACAAGCAATCCGGCGATTGTCGTGGGCCATCCAATGGGCGCGGTGAAGGAACAGAGCGCGAATCTATATGCGACGAAGATGGCTGAAAAAGGCTTCGTGACCCTCTCTCTCGACCTGTCGTTCTGGGGCGAAAGCGAGGGACGGCCACGCAACGCGGTCTCGCCGGATATCTACGCCGAGGACTTCAGCGCGGCGGTGGACTATCTCAGTGCCCAACCTTTCGTCGACAAGGAACGGATTGGCGCCCTCGGTATCTGCGGCAGCGGCAGCTTCGTGATCAGTGCCGCCAAGATCGACCCGCGCATGAAGGCCATCGCCACCGTGAGCATGTATGACATGGGCGGCGTCAATCGCAACGGGTTGAAGCATTCCCAGACGCTCGATCAACGCCGAGCCATCATCGCTCAGGCAACGCAGCAGCGTAACGTCGAGTTCGCCGGCGGTGAAACGCTGTACACCAGCGGTACGGTGCACAAGCTGGATGAAAACACCCACCCTATCCAACGCGAATTCTTCGACTTCTACCGCACCCCACGCGGCGAGTTCACGCCATCCGGCTCGTCCAGGAACTTGACTACGCACCCCACGCTCACCAGCAACATCAAGTTCATGAACTTCTACCCGCTCAATGACATCGAGACCATTTCACCTCACCCGATGCTCTTCATTGCCGGCGCCGATGCCCACTCCAGGGAGTTCAGCGAAGAGGCCTATAAACTTGCCGGCCAGCCCAAGGAACTGGTGATCATCCCTGGGGCCGGGCATGTGGATCTTTATGATCGGGTCGATCTGATTCCGTTTGACAAGTTGATGAGTTTCTTTCAGAACAGCCTGAAGTGATATATCGGCAACCAGGTTCGAAAAACCCATGGACGAACGCCTAGCAATTATCAAGAAGCTGATCCGAGCCGTTGTGACCACGAGCCAATCTGATGAAATCACCTATCAATCAGAGTGGCTCGGCTACATGCCCTTCCCGGTCAATCACTGGGTTGAACATCAAGGCAAGACGTTCTCCGGCGACTTCCCGTTTGACTGGACGCTAGAGGACTTGGCCGGTCTTGAGCGCATAGGCTTCCTGGAAAAGCTGGAAGCCTATGAAAATCCGGAAGACCGATTCGATCGACATATCCGGTACCGCGTGCATATCGGACCCGCGTAACACGCGGTGATAATGGCGGGCGGGGTAATTTCAGCCGTCCGCGTTCGTAGTCCCCGCCTGTTCTTTTAGCAAAAGCGGCTAGGCGGGCTCGCGGCGTATAGTCGACTCTAGGCCCGACCCGTTTCCAAGAGCCCTGATCCGTGCCCGACTTGCCAAAGACCTCCACCTATAAAAGACGCTTCGACGCCGTCCTCGCCTACATCGACGCCAATCTCGAAGGTGATCTCTCGGTGAAAACGTTGAGTGATGTGGCGAACTTCTCGGTGTTTCACTTCCATCGACAATTCACGGCGTTCATGGGCGTGCCCGTTTCACGTTATGTGCAACTGATGCGCCTACGACGCGCGGCACATCAATTGGTTGCCTTTGCTGGGTACTCGGTACTGGATGCCGCATTGGATGCGGGCTTTAAAAGCCCCGAGGCGTTCTGTCGAGCGTTTGGCCGAGCGTTCGGCATGGCGCCAAGCGCGTTCAGGAAGAAACCCAACTGGCAGGTCTGGAGTACGGTGTTTGCCATCCCCCATCTCTCACGGAGTATCTTTATGCAAGTTCGAATCATCGAGTTACCTGAAGTCAGGATTGCGGCGCTTGAACATCGCGGCCCTGCCGGGCTCGTCAGCGAAAGCGTGGACCG
Organism: Pseudomonas sp. E102; assembly: GCF_052660185.1. Taxonomy (NCBI): domain Bacteria; kingdom Pseudomonadati; phylum Pseudomonadota; class Gammaproteobacteria; order Pseudomonadales; family Pseudomonadaceae; genus Pseudomonas; species Pseudomonas sp. E102. The sequence goes on along the minus strand of NZ_CP084025.1, from coordinate 2,353,584 downwards.
GTTCATCGAATGGCGTATGCGTAGCGGGCAGTCGCCCGTGGCATCAAGCCGTACGTTTGGCATTCCCTACGGCAACCCCGACACCACACCGCCACACGACTTCCGCTTCGCGATCTGCGGCGAGATTGATGAGGAAGTGGCGCCGAACGCGTTCGGTGTTCAGCCGATGGTCATCCCCGGCGGTCGCTACGCAGTGGTCCGCCACGCCGGATCGCCTGATCATATCGGCGAAACGATCTATCCGATCTACCGTGAATGGCTACCCGCAAGCGGCGAGGAACTTCGTGACCAGCCGCTGTTTTTCCACTACCTGAGCGCCTATCCCGAGACACCACGAGACCAATGGCAAACCGATGTGTACGTTCCGCTGCGGTGAGGACAAGCGCTACGCCCCATCAGGCCCCCGAGCGAATCCGCTCCACCAACCGCGCCTGCAACGCCTCAAGCTCCTGCGGATCGGCTTTCCCTTGCCCATGTAGGCCAGGCGCCTGTCCTTCCCAGCGCGGAACGATGTGCACATGGATGTGAAAGACCGTCTGCCCCGCCGGCGCGCCGTTGAATTGGGCGATTTGCACGCCGTCGGGTTGCAACTCGTCGACGATGATGCGGGTCAGGCGTTGTACCGCTGCCATCATCTTGCCAAGGATTGCCGGGTCGACGTCGAGGATGTTGCGCGCCTGGGCCCCCTTTGGAATGACTAGCACATGGCCCCGGGACTGGGGAAAGATGTCGAGGAAGGCCAGCACATCGTCATCTTCGTAGATCTTGTAGGCAGGTGCTTCACCCCGAAGGATCATCGCGAAAATGTTCTGGGAATCGTATTGGCCGTGCAGACTCATGGTCGCTCCTTGGACATGCTTTGGTTTTCCAGCGTCAACGCTATCTTCAATTGCAACTCGTTTTCCGAAAACGGCTTGTGCAACACCGGGCACTGGGCAAACTCGGCGGGCAGGCCGCTGGCGCCGTATCCGGTGCTGAATAAAAAAGGAATTTTACGATCACGAAGGATTTCAGCCACCGGAAAAACCCGTTCTCCGGCCAGGTTGACGTCCAGGATCGCCAGATCGACCTCAACCGTCCCCGCCGCTTCGCGGGCCATGGCAAGCCGCGGGATGGAGGCCACCACCTCGCACCCCTGCTCTTCGAGCATTTCCTCGATCAGCATGGCGACTGTGCCTTCATCCTCGACGAGCAACACCTTGATCCCGGCAAATATCGTCATGCGTGGTGCTCGGGAACCATGAAGGAGAACCGGCAGAGCACGCCTTCAGGCGCGAAGGTCAGCACAAATATTCCACCCAGGTCGCGTTCGATGCAGCGCTTCATCAATCGCGAACCCAAACCCTCGCGTTCCGGTTGCGACACTGGCGGTCCGTCTTGCTCGCGCCAGTCCACGGTCAGCAACACGCCGTTCGATTGCGGCTGGACATTCCAGCTCAATGAAAGGCGGCCCGTCTCGACGGACATCGAACCGTATTTAAGGGCGTTGATCGCCAATTCGTTGAGCGTCATCGTGAGGCCGAGCGCGACCCGGGTATCGACGTCAATGGGATCACCCTCGATCGTGATACGGTCAGAATCAGTGCCGAAAATGGGCATGAGCACCTCCTGGGCCAGGGACCCCAGGGCCGTATGGCCCCAATGCCGCCTCGTCAGCAGGTCATGGGCGCGGGACAACGCGAGCAGCCGCGCTTCGAACCGGTTGTAACCGTCCTTGGCGCTTTCTGCGTTGCGTGCCGTCTGGGCCGCCAGGGATTGCACCGTGGCCAAGGTGTTCTTGACCCGATGGTTGAGCTCGTCGATCAGGGTTTTTTGCCGGTCTTCCGCTTGTTTTCGCTCGGAGATATCCACCAGCATGTTGATGGCGCCCACCAGGTTGCCCTCGGCATCGTGCAGCGGCGTAGGGTACGGGGCGAACGGCACCCGTGTGCCGTCGGGCCGCTCCGCGACGGCTTCGACCCCGCGTATCGGCCGGTTTTCCTTCAGGGCGACTGCCATCGGGCACTGGTCGTGGGGCAGGAAGGTCCCGTCGGTGGTGAACAATTTCCAGGTCACGCACCAAAGGTCGCCCAACTGTGGTGTTTGTCCCGACAACTCCACTGCTGCCCGATTGAAAAAGGTGATACGGCCTTGAGCATCGGTGGTGTAGACAGCCGCCGGCAGGGCCTCGAGCAGGTTGCGCATATGCCGCTCGCTGTCGCGGATCTGATTTTCCATGCGACGCGCCAGCGTGACGTCCTGCAGTATCCGGACCCCATACCGAAACGCGCCGTTGGCGTCGCGCACGGACGAGCTGTGGATGTCCAGGTAGACGGTCTCGCCATCGGGCTTGAAGGCGCGCTTGCGCAGCACGTAATTGTCCAGTTCACCCGCCACCTGGCGTGCATAGAGGGCTGCATCCTCGTCGGTACTGTCCCTATGCGTGTAGTCCAGGAATGTCATTTCCAATAGCTCTTCGCGCGTGCGGCCCAGCATGTTGCAGAGGGCGTCGTTGACGCGCAGCAGCCGGCCATCCGCGCCGGACTCGGCAATGCCGATCGTCGCCGCTTGGTAAGTCGCCAGGAGTCTGTCGTCGCTCTCCTGGCGCGCCGTCTCGGCCACGTGGACACTGGTCATATCCACCGTAAAGCACCGCGTATTGAACAGTTTTCCCTCTTCGAACCGGCCGTTGGACGTGATGGTGACATGCTTGATCGAGCCGTCCTTGGCCTTCAGGCGCGCCGGGTAATCCTGCAGGCATTGACCGCTGCCGAGCTTGTTCAGGATGTCGTTGATGACCGGCTCGTCGGCATGGAAATCGGTGATGCTACGGCCGATGTATTCCTCCGGCGAATAACCCAGCAAGGCCAGTTCGGCCTTGTTGGCGCGCAGGATGATGCCTTCACCACTGACGATGTGGAGGCCCACGGCGCTGTTCTCGAAGAAATCTTCAAGGTCCTCATTCTTGCGTCGCAGCTCTTCGGCCAAGGCATGCTGCGCCGAAATGTCCTGGAAGCAGTTGATCGCCCCTTGGATGATGCCTTGGGAGTCTTTCAATGGCCTGATATTCACCAGGGCAATGAATCGCGATCCGTCCGGACGCTCGATGAACACTTCCTGGTTGCGCGTTGCCTCACCCGTGACGAGGGCTGTGGCCATCGGGCAGTCTTCGAAGGCAAGCGGAGTGCCGTCGGGCAGGAACAAACGATAGGAACCGCAGAAACGATCACCGCCCTCCCCCAGAATCGGCGTCCGCCCCCACATGGCGGCCGCCTCGCTGTTGTGCCGCACCAGCCAGCCGTTGTGATCGCACAGGTACACCGCGCCAGGAATCGCATCAAGTGCGCTGGTGCCCGTTGCCACAAGGCTTTCATACTCGCTCGGCGTGCGCGTCCCCGTGGGAAACGCTTCTATATTCGACATGGTTGATCCTCAATCCGCCTGGCTGAATGCCTGCTACACAACGACTCAGGCTTCAACCTGAGTCGTGATCCCGGCCCGGATAACTCCTTATAAATATGCCGGCGCGGATTTTTTCATGCAGCTGCAATAGATACTAGATGTTTATTCAGCCTACGAGTTCAGGAAAGTTCGCCATACCGGCGGGCGCGTCTTAAAACTTGAATAATGTGCGGGGGGTTTCCACCATGAGCGCGCGCAAGAGCGGCGCCGGGCATTGCAAAGCCCGCAACTGCCGAACCACGGTGTCGAAGCCCACGACGCCTTCATGTTGTGTATGTGGCCAATCGCTGCCCCACACCATCCGATGAGGGCCCAGGCTCTGCTCCAGCATCGCCAACGCGGAGCGGGCGAAGTCGAGATTTTCTCGATCCGTCCCCGCCAATCGGTAGATGCCCGAGACCTTCATCCAGACTTGCCCGCCGAGCCCCAACTCAAGCAGCTCGGCGAAACCCGGTTGGTCGAGGCCCAGACGGGCATCCGGACGACCGAAATGGTCGACCACCAGGCGGATGCCAAAAGGGATCAGTTGGCTGATCAACCCGGCCAGTTGGTCGATCGGCGCATGCAGTTCCACGTGCCAGTCCAACTCGGCAAGATGCGCCAGGAAGCCTTTCCACCTTGTCTCGCAAAAATCAGGCACGGCCTTGCCCATCAGGTTCAAGCGAACGCCGACCACCCCCAGCCGTGCCATTTCATTCAGCACGGTCCGGCTGATCTCGGGTTCCACCACCACAACGCCGCGCAGTTGCCCCGGTGCCTGCCGGAGGGCGGCCAGCAGGTAACGGTTATCGGTGCCGAGAAAGCTCGGCTGGACCAATACCCCATGGCTCAGGCCGTGGGAACGCAGATGATCCAGGTATTGCGCAAGCGTGGCGTCATAATCCGGTGTGTAGCGCCGCACCGCAGCCAGCTCCAGTTCACGGCTGAACACATGGGCATGGCTGTCGATGCCGGTGATCGGCGTAGTGCAGGTATCAACCATTGGTCTTCATCTTTCGAAAATAAGCAGTGATCAGGCCCGGGCTCTCTCGGTGTCAGGCGCTACTTCCGGCGCAGGCGGCGCCGTGGCCTCAAGGCTGCGGCCTCGGGTTTCCGGCAGGCAAAGCGCCGCAAGCACCGCTACGCCGTAGGCAATGCCGGCGTCGATGCCGATGGCCGACCCCAGGGACATGGAATCGCTCATATGACCAACCAGGAACGGAAACAGCGCCGAGAGGACCCGGCCGAAGTTGTAGCAAAAGCCGACACCGGCGCCGCGCACATCCGCCGGGTACAACTCGTTGAAAAACGCCCCGAGACTGGCCGGAATGCCGGCCGCGAAAAAGCCGAGGGGGAAACCCAGGAACAACATCTGGGTATTGGTCAGCGGCAGGAACACGTAGCACTGCACCGTCACGACGCAGCACAGCGCAAACAGCAGGATGTTCTTGCGTCGGCCGATGCGATCGATCAGCAGCCCGCTGACCACACAGCCACACCAGAAGGCGAAGATGATCACCGCCAGGTAGCCGCCGGAGTTGAGCACCGACAGGTTGCGTTCGGTCTTGAGGAACGTCGGCAGCCACGTCATCACCGCGTGGTAACCGCCGTGTGCCCCCAGCCCCAGCAAGCCACCGAACAATGTCACGCGAATCAACTCAGGGCGAAAGATACCGCCCAGGGACTTGAAAAAACTCTGGGGAATGGCCTGTTCCTTTTGCAGCCGTTGGAAGCTGTCCGGCTCCTCGACGTTGCGACGCACCCAGATGATCAGGAACGACGGCAGCAAGCCGACGATGAACATCACCCGCCAGGCCATGTCCTGCGGCACCAGGGAATAGATCAGCGTAAAGACGCCCACCGCCAACCCCCAGCCCACCGCCCAGGCACTCTGCACCGTGCCCATGACCTTGCCGCGGTATTTCGGATTGATCGTCTCGGCCATCAGCACCGCGCCGGCGGCCCATTCACCACCGATCCCGAAGCCTTGCAGGGCCTTGACGATCAACAATTGATGGAAGCCTGTGACGAACGCCGACAGGAAGGTGAAGAACGAAAACCACAGGATCATCCACTGCAGCGTGCGCACCCGCCCGTAGCGATCGGACAGCGTCCCGCCCACCCAGCCACCCAGGGCCGAGGTCACCAGCGTGACCCCGCTGATCAGCCCCGCATCGCCTTTGGACAAGGCGAACGCGGCGATCAGCGCCGGGATCGCCAGGCCGAACATCTGAACTTCCAGCGCGTCGAGAGACCATCCGCCGAAACAGGCCCAGAACGTCTTACGCTCCCGGGAGGTGATTTGCCGATACCAACTGAACATGATTTTTATCCTTGTAGGTGGAACGAAAGGCAGCCGAGCGCGAACCGTGCCGCTGCAAGGCCAGTCAGGAAAAACACAAACGGCAAGGGCAGCGGTATTTGCTGCCGGGCGATCCGCTAACCCGCTGAGGTCAACGAATCTCTACGCTGTAGCGGAAATGCTCGGCATGCCCGCGCGAACGTCGCCACTCCAGCGGGTTGCCCGCGTAATCACGGGCCAGGCGCTCGATTACCACCACCGGGCTGTTGACCGGCACTTGCAACAAGCGGGCATGCACGTCGTTGACTGACTCGGCGGTGAGGGTTTCCTGCGCATAAGCGACAACCTGCCCGCAGGTCTCTTCATAGATGGGATAAAGCAACGGGCCTTTGTGGTTCAGGTCGATTTCCAGCAACGGCTGGAATCGGCTGCGAGGCAGCCAGATCTCTTCGGCGAGCACGGGCTCGACGTCCAGCAGACGCACCCGCACGATACGAATCACCGCCGCCTCCACTGGCAGCCCCAACGCCTGGGCCACGGCTGACGGCGCCGCCACCGGGTCTACCGACAAGATGCGGCTCTCTGGAACCCGGCGCTCCCCGGACGCGGACTGAAAACGGAAGAAACGAAACAACGACGACTGGAACTGGGGGCGACGAATGAAGGTGCCTCGGCCCTGCTGACGCTCCAGGACGCCTTCGCTGACCAACGCATCGATCGCCTTGCGCACCGTCCCGGTGGACAGTTGGTATTCGGCTGAAAGCGCCGCCTCGGTGGGAATCGCCTCCCCCGGACGCCAGCGATTGTTGGCAATCTGCTCGGCCAATTGGTCGCGCAAACGTTGATAGAGCGGCAAGCGGGCATCGCTGGGGAGTGGGTTCATCAGACGTTATCTACCTTGTTATCTAGTCATCTATATGAATTTAGGCGGAAGTATTCGCGCCCACGAATCTGTTGTCAAGAACGCTCGATTACCGCACGTCCCCTCGGACGGTCTGTGACAACGGCTGCCACGCCACGGGACATTCCTCGTGAATGGCTGGCGCTCTCGTAGTAAAGTCTGCAACCGATATCAGAACCCATTTTGAAAGACGTGAAGCCACCCGAACTTCGTTCGAACCAAGCCTCGCATCACGTCATTCGCCAGCCGCAGCGGTCATCGCATGATTGAAATCACCGAAGTCTCCATCGCCCAACTCCGGGCTGCGCTCGAATCCGGCCAGACCACGGCGGTCGAACTGGTCCAGGCCTACCTTGCCCGAATCGACGCCTACGACGGCCCCGAAACGCCCACGGCCCTCAACGCCGTGGTGGTTCGCAACCCCGACGCGCTGCAAGAGGCGAAGGCGTCGGATACCCGTCGGGCCAAGGGCCAGACACTGGGCCCGCTCGACGGCATTCCTTACACGGCCAAGGACAGTTACCTGGTGAAGGGCCTGACCGCTGCCTCTGGCAGCCCGGCCTTCAAGGACCTGGTTGCCTACCGCGACGCCTTCACCGTCGAGCGGCTGCGCGCCGCCGGGGCCATTTGCCTGGGCAAGACCAACATGCCGCCGATGGCGAACGGCGGCATGCAACGCGGTGTATATGGCCGCGCCGAAAGCCCGTACAACGGTGACTACCTCACCGCGCCCTTTGCCTCCGGCTCGTCCAACGGTGCGGGCACCGCCACCGCCGCCAGCTTTGCCGCCTTTGGCCTCGCCGAAGAAACCTGGTCCAGCGGACGCGGGCCCGCGTCCAACAACGGGCTGTGCGCCTACACGCCTTCGCGGGGAGTGATCTCGGTGCGCGGCAATTGGCCGTTGACGCCAACCATGGACGTTGTCGTGCCCTTCGCCAGGACCATGGCCGACCTGCTCGAAGTGCTGGACGTGGTGGTGGCCAATGACCCCGACACCCGCGGAGACTTGTGGCGCCTGCAACCCTGGGTGCCGATTCCCTCCGTCGATTCCGTTCGTCCCGCGTCCTACCAAAGCCTTGCCGCCAAACCGCAGGTGCTGGCCGGCGTGCGCTTTGGGGTCCCGCGCATGTACATCAACGCCGACCCCGAGGCGGGCACGGCCGAAAAGCCAGGGATCGGTGGCCCGACCGGCCAGCGCATCATCACGCGCCCGTCGGTGATCGCTCTTTGGGAAGAAGCGCGCAAGGCTCTGCAAGCCCAAGGCGCCGAGGTGATCGAGGTGGATTTCCCGTTGGTATCCAACTGCGAGGGTGATCGCCCTGGCGCGCCGACCGTGTTCACCCGCGGCCTGGTGTCCAAGGAGTTCCTGCACCACGAATTGTGGGATCTATCGGCCTGGGCATTCGATGATTTCCTGCGGGCCAACGGTGATCCGAAACTCAATCGCCTGGCCGACGTCGACGGACCGCTGATTTTCCCCCACGACCCTGGCACCCTGCCCAACCGCGAGGACGACCTTGCCGCCGGCATGGACGAGTACGTGAAGATGGCCCAGCGCGGAATCACGCCGTGGGACCAGATTCCTACCTTGCCTGATGGCTTGCGAGGTCTCGAAGAGACGCGCCGGATCGACTTGGAAGATTGGATGGCGCGCCTGGGCCTCGATGCGGTGATCTTCCCCACGGCGGCCGACGTCGGCCCAGCGGACGCGGACGTCAATCCAGCCTCGGCCGACATCGCCTGGAGCAATGGGGTCTGGGTCGCCAACGGCAACCTCGCCATCCGCCACCTGGGCGTGCCCACCGTCACCGTGCCGATGGGCGTCATGGCAGACATCGGCATGCCTGTCGGCCTGACGTTCGCCGGCCGAGCCTATGACGATTCGAACCTGTTGCAGCTGGCTTCGGCGTTCGAGTCGCTGGGATCGAAACGGATGATCCCGCCGCGGACTCCGCCGGTGTAACCACAACAGCACCGCCCTGGTAAAAGCAGGCCCACCCCGGTGAGGCCTGCGTCACCATTGCTTCAAGCTATCGGTTAATCAAAGCTTCCGACCGCCAGCCGGCCGATTTCGGGCCGCGCATAAAGAAATCCTTGCATCAACTCGATGCCCATCGCCAGCAGCGTAGCGCTCTCTTCGCGCGTCTCGACGCCCTCGGCAATGATGGTAATCCCCAGCCGGTTGGCGACCAGGATGATCCCCTCGACGATGGCACGCTTGACCGGATCGTGATCGATGCCTCGGGTCAGCGCCATGTCGATTTTCAGCACCTGGGGTTGGAACAGCGCCAACAGGTTGAGCCCTGAGTAGCCAGACCCGAAATCATCGATGGCCGTGGTGAAACCCTGGCGCTCATATTCCATGAAAATCGATTTCAAGTGATCGGGGTCGTCGACACGCTCGCCTTCCGTCACTTCGAACATCAGCCTGTCTGGCGGAAAGCCGGTCTGACGCGCAGCCTCCAGGGTTGCGCGAATGCAGGTCTCGGCCCGGTAGACGGCGTTGGGCAGGAAGTTGATGCTGAGCAGGCAACCGGGAATCTCCAGGATACCCAGCCGAGCGGCTTCTTCGATGGCCTTCACGCGACAGGCCTGGTCGAATCGGTAGCGGTTGCTGTCGTTCACCAGCCCCAGGATATGGCCGGCCGACTCACCCTTCAGGCCTCGGACCAACGCCTCGTACGCAAACGCCTGGCGCGTGCGGACATTGAAGATGGGTTGGAACGCCATGGTGAATTCGAACCCCAGCGCCTCGTGGTCACGACACTCGGCGCAGCCAAGGGACTTGAAGTTGGGATGGGAAGAAGATTGGGTCATGATCTGTGTTCCGTCGCGTCAGCGGGCGTCCCTGTGAAGCAGAAACTATAGGCAATACCCTTGAGTCGGCACGGGCGCGGCTTTCTGGAGTGCTGTCGGGTCCGTTATCGTATGACCGGTGGGTCAAATCAGGCGTTCATTCGATTGTCTTAACGTAATTAACAACGATTAACTCGCACCCGCGCGCGGCGTCACCAAAAATGGAGGCTCTCTGCAGACCTTCTAAAGCGGGACGCGCGCCCCAGAGCGCTGCACATCGACGTGCTTCCCGCTGGCACGGAACTCATGTCATGGCTCATCCATCGCTCACCGCCGTCAGGACGCCCCTTACGCCGTTGCAAAAATCCAACCACGGCGGCCTTTCGCCCTGGCGTGAAAGCCTGGTCAAGAAAATGATCTTCGACGGCCTCGGTGAAACATTGGCAATAGCCCGGCTGGCCGAGGCGTGCGCGCTTTCCCGTAGTCACTTTTCCCGAGCGTTCAAGGCCAGCACCGGTCAGTCCCCTCAAGCCTGGATCAGGGCCCAGCGCATCATGCGCGCCAAGCGGCTAATGCAGACCACCGACCTGACCCTCACGCAAATCAGCCAGGAATGCGGCTTTTGCGACCAGGCGCACTTCTGCCACATCTTCACCCATAGCGAAGGCATCAGCCCGTTCGCCTGGCGATACCGCATGCTGCGCACGTTACTGCACGCGGGGGAGCCTGGGTGATCGCGCGAGCCTCTGTTATCTGGAAATCATCCATGTCGCCTGTCATGAAAAACCTGATCGCCCCCGGGCAAGCGACGTTTACGCTGAAGCCGCTCTGGTTCCTCGCCCTGCTGACAGCAAACGCCCCAGCACTGGCGGCGCCCGGCCTCTTGGAAGGGGCGTCGCTGGAGGTACTGGGCCGCAACTTTTACCTCAACAGTGACTACCGGTCCCCTACCCCGGCGGGCCAAAGCTACAAGAAGGAATGGGCGCAAGGATTCATCGCCACGTTCGAGTCTGGCTTCACCCCCGGCATCCTCGGCGTAGGCATCGACGCCCACGGGTTCCTGGGCTTGAAACTGGACGGCGGCAAGGGCCACGCCGGAACGGGATTGCTGCCGCTGGACAGCGACGGCCGTAGCGAGGATCAATATTCCAGCGCCGGCGGCGCGCTGAAATTCAACCTGTCGCGAACCACCCTGGCACTGGGCGAAATGACCGTGGCGACGCCGGTATTCGACACTGCGGACAAACGCCTGCAACCGGAATACGCCAGCGGCGCACTCCTCACCAGTCGGGAGATCGACGGGGTCGATCTCCAGGCCGGTCATTTCAGCGCGTTCAAGAATCAGGATGCGTCCACCGCCAAGGGAGATTTTTCCGGCTACGGGGCAACCACCCGACACGCCAGCATCGATTTCATCGGTGCCGATCTTTTCAGCGGCCAGCGAGTGGGCGGCGCGCTCTACGCCTCCGAACTGAGCGACACCTGGCGCCAGTACTACGGCAATCTGCACGCAACCGCTGGCGACCTGTTCCTGGACGGCAACCTGTATTACACCCGCGACCACGGCCAAGCCAGTGCCGGGGCCATCGACAACACGGCATTCAGCCTCGCGGGCAAATACCGACGCGAGGCCCAGGCATTCACCCTGGCCTATCAGAAAGTGCGCGGCGACACGCCTTTCGACTTCGTCGGCGGCGACTCCATCTACTTGGCCAATTCGATCAAATATGCCGACTTCAATGGCCCGGGCGAACGCTCCTGGCAGGCACGCTACGACCTTGACCTGGGCGCCATGGGCGTTCCCGGCCTTAGCTTCATGGCCCGCTACGTGACAGGGCACAGGATAGATGGCAGCCATGCTCCCCGGGGCGGCGCCTACAACCCGTACGACGGCATCATCGGCAACTACGTCCCGCAGCAGGGAGACGGCGGCCGACATTGGGAACGCGACATCGACCTGCGCTATCTCGTGCCGTCAGGCCCGGCCAAGGACTTGTCGTTGCAGCTGTCCCACGTCACCCATCGCGCCAACAGCGCCCAGGCCGGCGATGACATCGACAGGCTGTACATCGTCATCCAGTACCCACTCAAACTGGGCCCGTTCTGAAGGCGCAAAAAACCGGTCGAACAGTGTTTCCGCTTAGTCAGTCATGGAGATTGCCCGGGACGACGATCCGCCCCGGGCTTGGGGATCATGGCTTGCGGGTTACACGCCAGACCGTGTTCGCCAGGTCGTCGGCGATGATCAAGGCACCCCGAGGATCGACCGTCACGCCCACTGGCCGCCCCCGGGTCTTGCCATCGGACCCGCGAAAGCCAGTCGCGAAATCCACCGGCTCACCGGCGGGCCGCCCGTTGCTGAACGGCACGAAGATCACCTTGTAGCCTACAGGCTGGTCACGGTTCCAACTGCCGTGCTCACCCACGAACGCCCCTTCGGCGAACTGTTCGCCCATGGCCGGAATCGAAAAATCGACACCCAGGGCGGCGACGTGGGACCCCAGGCTGTAGTCGGGCTTGACCGCAGCGGCGACTTTTTGCGGATCCTGCGGCTGCGCCCGTGGATCGACGTTCTGCCCCCAATAGCTATAGGGCCACCCGTAGAACGCGCCTTCGCGCACCGAAGTCAGGTAATCCGGCACCAGGTCGGGCCCTAACTCGTCCCGCTCGTTGACCACCGCCCACAACTGCCCGGAACCAGGTTCGACCTTCAACGCCGTCGGGTTGCGCAGGCCGGTCGCATAAGGCTTGTGGGCGCCCGTCTCGGCGTCGATCTGCCAGACCATCGCTCGGTCGATCTCGACTTCCATGCCGCGCTCGGTGACGTTGCTGTTGGAACCGATACCGACATACAGCGAGCGCCCGTCGGGGCTGATGGCCAACGCCTTGGTCCAGTGATGGTTGATCGCCGACGGTAGATCAGTGACCTTGACGGGCGCCCCGCTGGCCTTGGTCTGGCCCTCCTGGTAGTCGAAGCGGACCAGCGCATCCTGGTTCGCCACGTACAGCTTGCCGTCGGCAAACGCCAGCCCATAGGGCGCGTTGAGGTTTTCGGCGAAGACAGTCTTGAGCTCGTAAGTGCCATCGCCATCGGCGTCGCGCAACAGGGTCAGGCGGTTACCGCCCTTGACCTGCGTGTTGCCCTTCGCCTTGATGACGCTGGCGATCACATCCTTGGGCTTCAACTTCGGTGCATTTCCGCCTCTGCCTTCGGCCACCAGGATATCGCCGTTGGGCAAGACGAGGGTCTGGCGCGGTATTTTCAGGTCGGTGGCGATGGCGGTGATGTCGTAGCCTTGCGGCACCGTAGGCTTCTGGTCACCCCAAGCCACCGGCTCGGCGATTTTCATGCTGGGCAGGAGGCTACGCTGGGGCTCCGGCAACTTCGGGTCCGGACCGCGCGCTTGCGTGGCGTCCCCTTCGCCTCCGCAACCGCTCAACAGCAGGGCCATGCTCAAGGCCGTCAATGGGATGCGAGGGTTCATTGCTCACCTCCCGAACGCAGGTTGGTCAGCCCGACCCATGCCGCCACGCAGGCCAGCAAGGTCACGACGACGGACAATGCCAGGCCCTGGGGCATCGCGGCCCAGGCGTCCTTGGCGTGCTCGAAGGCGTTGATCAGCCCCAGCACCCAGGTGACGAGCAACAACAGGAAATAGCCTACCGGACGACCGGCCTTGTGGTCCGCGCGAATCAGATTGACCAGCGCGAACACCAACGCCAGCCCACAAAACAGCAACCCACCGGCAATCAACCAGGAGGCGAAATTGCTCCATTGGATCTGGTAGGTCTTGTAGTAAGCGATGTCGCTGAGCAGGCCCCCGAGAAACAGTGGAACCGTGCCGGCAAGCAGGACCGCATGGAGCGGTCCCGGCGTGCTTCGGTAGATAGGATGGGCGGTAACGGTCATGACAACTCCTTTTCGGTCGCGGTGATACGCCTTGGAAAAGGATCGTGTCGGAAGCGCGTTAGTTCCGACATTTTTACTCGCAGGCAGACCGTCTACCCGAACTGTTCCGGGGCCGCGACGCCCAAGAGTTGCAGTTGCGCAAAGGGCTCGTCACCTGAAGCGAAGATAAAGTTCTTGTCGCTCAGTTGCGCTGCCACATTCCCCTCCAGGGTGACCTCGAATCGGCGCCCCTCGTCATCCGCCTCATAGCTTTTCAGGTAGGTCCGCTGGCCGTCTTCACTGACGACCGCTTGCAGCGTTTTGTTATAGCCGCTCCAGAACTCGGTGAAGCCCAACGCCGACACGTCGATCTTGTCCGTGAGCGGATCGAAGTCGATGATCCGATCCTGGAAATTGCCGTCGGCCGTGCGAAAGCTGTCATCGAGAGCATCGAAGCGGAAAACATCCCAACCCTCGCCGCCGCTGAGCACGTCGCGTCCCAGCCCGCCGTCGATGACATCGTGCCCATTGCCGCCCGAAACGACATCGTTACCGGCGCCGGCGACAATCTGGTCACCGACCACCGAACCCATCAGTCGGTCGGCTGACTCGGTCCCCTGGATCAGGTGCGGCGCGAATACCACGTTGGTTTCATCGAGGGCCTGAGCCACGTCGCCATCCAGGACCAATTCGAAACGATGCCCCCGCCCGTCCGCGTCGAAGCTTTTCAGATAGGTTCGCGTTCCGGCCTCGTTGACGTGCACCGCCAGGGTTCCATCCAATCCGTTGCCGAACCCGCTGAACCCCAGCGACGTCAAATCGATCCGATCCAGATCGGCGTCGAAGTCGACGATTCGATCGCTGACGGCCTGGTTGTCGGTGCGGTAACTGTCGCCGATCGTACTGACCCGGAAGACATCGGCACCGGCTCCGCCCTCCAGCACGTCCCGTTGCCCAGCGCCATCAAGCAAGTCGGCACCGTCATGGCCGCTGAGTCGTTCCGGGACATAGGTGCCTGACAGGACGTCATCGCCCCGCCCTCCATCGATGCCCGGCAACACACCGTCAAGTGCGCCGAAGGTGGTATCGAGCGTACCATCAGGGTTGAGCCGGATAAGGCTGAAATCAGCGTTGCCGAAATAGGTGCTCTGCCCCGCCACCAGGATTTTCCCGTCCGCCAGAACGGTAATGTCCCGAGCCATGTCCCGATCACCGGTCAGGTCGATCACCGCGACGCCAGCGTTGCCGAAACTTGTGTCCAGAGTGCCGTCCTGGTTCAGCCTGATGATCTTGAAATCAAAACCGCTGCCATTCTGTTCGCCGCCACCGGCCAACAGGATCTTGCCATCGGCCTGGACGGTGACCGAGGCTGCAAGGCCCGCCACCTGCGTATCGACCAGGCCGTCCGTGCCGAAACTGCTGTCCAGGCTGCCGTCTGCATTCAAGCGCGCGACCACCATCTCGCCGTTGTAACCCGGCACCAGCAATTTGCCATCCGCTTGCAGGGTGAGTCCGTACCCTTCCAGCGCGCCCATGTTCGGGATATTGAATTGGATGGCGTTGCCGCCATTGAAGGTCGAGTCAAGCGTTCCGTCGGCATTGAGGCGACTGACCGAAAACAGACTCTCGTAGCTGTCCTGATTCGACACCAGGATCTTGCCGTCAGGCTGTACCGTGGCACTGGCATAATCGCCCCAGGACCCCGGCACGATGGCCTTACCGTTGACACCAAACCCCTGGTCCACCGTGCCGTCGGTATTGAGCCGGATCATGGCGATGCCGGACGTGAATTGTGGGTAGACGAGCAGATACTTCCCGTCTGGCTGCACGGCCGCACTGTAGCCTTCCCCTGGGAAAATATCGTGAGGGAGCTGCGTCTTGCCGTCGTCGCTGAAGGTCGTATCGAGGGTGCCGTCGGCATTGAAGCGCATCAGGGAGGTCCGGTAGCCTTCGTACTCCCAATCCTTTTCTACCTTTGTCATGCCCGCCAGCCATATCGTGCCGTCCGGGGCCACCGCGATTTTCTTGGTGTCGTTGTAGCCGTCAAGGTCGACGAAGGTCTTCCCAGTGCCTGCTCGTGGGGCCAATCCTGCATTGCTGTGTGCGTTGTCCATGCTGAACCTCATGTGTCGATGAGACACTCCAGAAAATTTTCGCACCTTACAAAATAGTCACTCATGGCGGCTTCGCCAGTCTTGGATCCCATCAGCGCAACGCAGCGCCGTGCTTTTCCAAGCCTTACACCTTCATCATCAACTCGCCTTGGGCATCCGCTTCGCCATGGAGCAACTCGATCACCCAGTCGATAAACACCCGCACCCGGGGCGACAGTTGCCGATGGGGCGGATAGACCACCGAAATCGGCCATGACGGCACTGGATGTTCCGTCAACACTTGCACCAAGCGCCCTTCTGCCAACTGCCGCTGCACGTGGTAACGCGGCGCCTGAATCAAGCCGAGTCCCGCTTCGCAGGCCGTCACGTAGGCGTCGGCATTGTTGACGGTCAGTTCCGAAGGCATGTTCAGCTCTCGCACCTGCCCCGCTGCCTCGAACTCGAACGGAAAAAAACGTCCATTGCCGGACGCGAAGCCAACGGCGCGGTGCCAGGACAATTCTTCAGGTCGCCGTGGCGTGCCCTCGCGAGCCAGGTACTGCGGGCTGGCGCAGGTCACTTGATGCAGCCGCACGATCGGCCGCGCCACCAGCGCCTGGTCGACGATATTGCCGGCCCGGATGGCGCAATCGACCCCCTCGCGTTGCAGATGTACTTGCCGATCATGGAAACCAAGGTCCAGTTGCAACTGCGGATAGCGTCGATAGAAGTCCGCCAGGTTCGGCACGATCCAGGTGCAACCGAAGGCGATCGGCATGTCCACGCGCAAGGTGCCCCGGGGTTGGCTCCGTTGCGTGGAGAGCGAGTTTTCCAGGTCGTCCAGTTCTTCCAACAAGTGGCCGCAGCGCTGGTAATAAGCTTCGCCGTCGAGGGTGGCACGCACTTGCCGGGTGGTGCGCTGCAACAACTGCACGCCCAAGTGGCTTTCCAATTGCTGGATCAACAAGCTGACGGTGGCCCTGGGCAGCCCCAGGTCATCGGCCGCCCTGCCAAAACCGCCCAGCTCGACGATGCGTCGGAACACTTGCATTGCCTGTAATCGGTCCATTATTCGGCTCACTGTTTAGAAATCACGAATAGTTAAACCAAAATCACCAGCTTTATCCATAAAACCAATTTAAGGAGACTGATCTCGTCATCTCAACCCAAAGGAACACTCTCATGATCACCCGCCAACTTGGCCATCAAGGCCCACACGTCAGCGCCATCGGCTTGGGCTGCATGGGCATGTCGGATTTCTACACCACCGGCGCGGATGAGCCAGAGGCAATCGCTACGCTCCACCGCGCCGTGGAACTGGGCGTAACACACTTCGACACCGCGGACATGTACGGGCCGCACACCAACGAGCAACTGGTGGGACAGGCTTTGCGCGGCAAGCGCGATGGGATTTTTCTGGCGAGCAAGTTCGGCCTGGTTCGCAGCGATGATCCACATGCCCGGGGCGTCGATGGTCGCCCGGAGTACGTCCGGCAATCGATCGACGGCAGCCTCAAGCGGCTCGGAACCGATTACCTGGATCTTTACTATCAACACCGAATCGACCCTCAGGTGCCGGTGGAAGAAACGATTGGCGCCATGGCCGAATTGGTCAAGGCCGGCAAGGTTCGCCACATCGGCATTTCGGAAGCCAGCGCCGAGACAATCGAGCGGGCCCATGCCGTGCATCCCCTGGCGGCGGTGCAAAGCGAATATTCGTTGTGGTCCAGGGAGCCGGAACACAACGGAGTGCTCGAAACCTGCCGACGCCTGGGAATCGCTTTTGTCGCCTACAGCCCGTTGGGGCGTGGTTTCCTGACGGGCGAGTTGAAGACGCCGGAGGACTTTGCCGCCGACGACTATCGGCGCTTCAATCCGCGTTTCGAGGCCGACAACTTCTATCGCAACCTCGCCCTGGTCGAACGAGTCCGGGCCATGGCCGAGGACAAGCACATCAGCGCCGCGCAACTGGCCTTGGGCTGGGTACTGGCCCAGGGAAGCAATGTCACCGCGATCCCGGGCACCAAGCAGCGTCGGTACCTGGAAAGCAACGTCGCCGCCGCCAGCGTTTTCCTGAGCAGCGATGACTTGAATCATCTGGACGCCATTTTCGCCCCCGCAGGCGCCGTGGCCGGCGAGCGCTACAGTGCCGAGGTGATGACCTTGCTCGACGGCTGATCCTCACACCCACCGTGGCGAGGGAGCTTGCTCCCGCTCGGCTGCGCAGCAGTCGCAAACAGCCGACGCGGTCTGCCCGAAGACTGCCGGGGACGGCTTCGCCGGCCAGCGGGAGCAAGCTCCCTCGCCACGGGTTATTCGATAGATGGGGTGATCGCGATGCGAGCGATTCTTGCTTACTGGAGATCCTCTGCTATGACTTAACCCCGTCACTTTCAGTATGTGAGGCAAGGGAATGTCAGCCGCCAAGAAAATGAGCGTGGGGCAGCTCACCATGCTGACCGCCGTCAACATGCTGGGATCCGGCATTGTCCTGTTACCCACCAAGCTCGCCGAAGTCGGCGGCATCTCCATCCTCTCCTGGTTGATCACCGCCACGGGCTCCCTGGCGCTGGCCTACGCGTTCGCCCGCTGCGGCATGCTCAGTCGAAAGACCGGCGGCATGGGCGGATACGCCGAATACACCTTTGGCAAATCCGGCAACTACATCACCAACTACACCTATGGCCTATCGCTGCTGATTGCCAACGTGGCGATCAGCATCACGGCCGTCGGCTATATCCAGACGCTTTTCAGCATCCAGCTCGACTCGCTGCAAGTCGGCCTGGCAACCATCGCCTTGTTGTGGCTGACCACCTTCGCCAATTTCGGCGGCGCAAGCGTTACCGGCAAGATCGGTGCCGTGACCGTATGGGGCGTCATTGCCCCGGTGGTGCTGGTGTCGACTATTGGTTGGTTCTGGTTCGACAGCAGTGTCTATGCGGCCGGTTGGAACCCTCACGACAAACCCTGGTACGAAGCGGCTGGCGCATCGGTGGCAATCACGCTCTGGGCCTTCCTGGGCCTGGAGTCGGCGTGCGCCAACGGTGACGCGGTGGAGAACCCCGAGAAGAACGTGCCGATCGCCGTTCTCGGCGGGACGCTCGGCGCCGCTGTGATCTACATCGTCTCGACCAACGTCATCGCCGGTATCGTCGACAACGCCGAGCTGGTGTCCTCCACCGCGCCGTTCGGCCTGGTGTTCGCCAAGATGTTCACGCCCCTGGTGGGCAACATCGTCATGGGGCTGATGGTGCTGGCGTGCGTCGGCTCCCTGCTCGGCTGGCAGTTCACCGTCGCCCAGGTGTTCAAGAGTTCGGCGGACACGGGTTACTTCCTGCCGATCTTCGCCAAGGCCAACAAGCATGGCGTGCCGATCATCAGCATGTTGATCCTGCTGGCGATGCAGACGGCGATGGCGTTGCTGACCATCAGTCCCGACCTCGCCAAGCAGTTCGATACGCTGGTGAACCTCGCCGTGGTGACCAACCTGGTGCCGTACATTCTCTCCATGGCGACGCTGGTGACCCTGCAGAAGGTTTCCAATGTCCCGGCGAACAAGGCTCTGGTCACCAATATCGTCGCAGGCATCGCCGCGGCCTACAGTTACCTGGCGCTCTACAGCTCGGGCGAACAAGCGCTGATGCTCGGCGGCGTGGCGGTCATCGTCGGCTACACGCTGTTCGGTTACGTCAATACCCGCCTGATCCGCCTGGAGGCCATGAACAACAGCGTACCGACCCAGACCGTCGCGGCGCAGCACATCGTTGGCGAGCCCATTCCCGTCAACCACTTGAAGCCGGCTAACCTGGAGGCATTGCCATGACGGAACATCGAAATCTATTGGGGATGCTGGCCCTGCTCGTCTCCAACGCACCCGACAAGCGCAGCGTATTCGGCCGGGCCCTGATCCAGCTGATCAGTGACGTAGAGGATCGCGCCGTCAGTGTGCTGACTTCCGAGACCCTGAGCGATGCCAAGTCGATCCTCAGTTCCGACCCGGCCATCCAGTGCGTGCTGCTCAGCTGGGAAATAGACACCAGCGAAGACCATCGCGAATGCATCGACCTGCTGACCGCCCTGCGCGAGCGCAACACCCGCGTGCCGGTGTTCCTGATCAGTGATCGCAGCACCGCGTCCAACGTGCCGTTGATCGTCATGCAACACGCCGACGACTTCATCTGGCTGCCCGAGGACACCAGCCGGTTCCTGAGCGGGCGGATCCTGGCGGCGATCGAACGTTATCGCCAGGCAGTGTTGCCGCCGATGTTCGGCGCCCTGCTGAAATTTGCCCGCAGCTACGAATATTCATGGCACACGCCGGGCCACGCCGGCGGCACGGCCTTTCTGAAAAGCACGGCGGGCCGGGCATTCTATGAATTCTTCGGGGAAAACCTGCTGCGCTCGGACCTGTCCATCTCCGTCGGCGAGCTGGGTTCGCTGCTCGACCACAGCGGCCCCATCGGGCAAGGCGAGCGTTATGCCGCCAAGGTCTTCGGCGCCCATCGCACCTACTACGTCACCAACGGGTCATCGATGTCCAACCGCGTGATCCTGATGGCCAGCGTGACGCGGGACCAGATCGCCTTGTGCGACCGCAACTGTCACAAATCCGCCGAGCATGCGATGACGCTGTCCGGGGCAATTCCGACCTACCTGGTGCCGACTCGCAACCGCTTCGGCATCATCGGCCCGATCCTGCCGCAGACCCTCAGCGCCGAGGGCGTGAAGGCCGCCATAGCCAGCAATCCGTTGGTCAAGAGCGACATCGACCCGACACCCGTGCACGCGATTATCACCAATTCCACCTACGACGGCCTGACCTACAACGTCACCCGCGTCGAGGAACTGTTGGGGCAAAGCGTCGATCGCTTGCACTTCGACGAAGCCTGGTATGGCTACGCGCGCTTCAACCCGCTGTACAAGGACCGCTTTGCGATGCACGGCAGCCCGGACGACCACGACCCGTCGAAACCGACCGTGTTCGCCACCCAGTCCACTCACAAGCTGCTGGCTGCGCTGTCCCAGGCGTCGATGATCCACGTGCGCAATGGCCGCAATCCGATTCCCCACGGGCGCTTCAACGAGTCGTACATGATGCACGCCTCGACCTCGCCCAACTACGCGATCATGGCCTCGTGCGATGTCAGCTCGGCGATGATGGAGGCGCCCAGCGGGCAGATCCTCACCAGCGAGGCGATCGAAGAAGCTGTCGCCTTCCGGCAGGTCATTTCCCATATGCAGAGCGAGATGTTCAGTCACGACGATTGGTTCTTCTCGTGCTGGCAGCCGCCGATGGTGCAAGTGGACGGGCAGTCGATCGCCTTCCATGAGGTCGATCCAGCGCGGCTCAAGGCCGACCCCGGTTGCTGGGTGCTGCACCCCAATGAGGTCTGGCACGGCTTCGGCGACATTGAAGACGGCTACTGCATGCTCGATCCGATCAAGGTCTCGATCCTGAGCCCTGGCATGGGCGACGACGGCAATCTGCTGGACTTCGGCATCCCGGCCTGTGTACTCAGCGCCTACCTGGGCACGCAAGGCATCGTGGTGGAAAAAACCACCGACTTCACCATCCTGTTCCTGTTTTCCATCGGCATCACCAAAGGCAAATGGGGAACCCTGGTCAACGCCCTGCTCGACTTCAAGCGCGACTACGACGCCAACCTCGAACTGGAGCTGTGCCTGCCCGACCTGTTGAGCGCCAACCAACAGCGCTATGCCGGCATGGGGCTCAAGGACCTGGCCGAAGAGATCTTCGCCGCCATGAAAAAAACCAAGACCACCGCAGCCATGGCCAAGGCTTTCGGCACGCTGCCGCAAGCGCAGTTCAGCCCCGTGGAGGCCTACGAAAAACTGGTAAGAAACGAAATCGAGCAGGTGACGCTGGACGAGGCCGCCAGTCGGATCGCGGCAACAGGGATCGTGCCGTATCCACCGGGCATCCCCCTGTTGATGCCAGGGGAAAATGCAGGCCCATCAGACGGACCCTTGCTGGCTTACCTCAAGGCTCTGGAGAGTTTTGACCGGTCATTCCCTGGCTTCACCCATGACACCCATGGGATCGAAAATGACGGCGGCGTCTATCGGTTGCTGGTGTTGAAACAGGACGCGGCGGACCGTTAGCCGATTGGATCGAGGATGTCATCGAGATTCGCTGGGCTCACGCCAGCAGCTCGTTGATCCACCGCACCTGCCGCGCGACCTCTTGTACTTTTTCTTCAGCCACGGCCTGCTGCGCCTGGGCGAAATTGGCCAGGGTCTTGTGCTTGAGGCGCAGCATGCGTTGCCACTTGGCCAGGAATACCGGGCTGCGGGCCTGCATTTGCAGCGGGCCGAAGTACAGCTCCTCGGCGCTGTACATCACCGGCCCGTCACGCTCGGCAACGATGATTTCGTAGTAGAAGCGGTTTTCCCGCAATACGTCTTCGCACAGGATGCGGTAGTCGTTGTCCATCAGCCATTGGCGCAAGGGCTGTTCGCCGCCATTGGGCTGGAGGATCAGGCGTTCCCGACCGCTCAGGCGACACTTGCCGCTGTCAAGAATGTCGCGAATCGTCTCGCCGCCCATGCCGCACAGACTGATCGCCGTGATGCCGTCCGCCGGTTCGATCGCCGCCAGGCCGTCGGCCAGGCGCACGCTGATCCATTCGCCCAGGCCGCTTTCACGCACGGTGCGCTCAGCCGCGCGGAACGGCGTCAACGCCACCTCTACCGCCACCGCCGCCGCGATCACCCCACGCTTGATCAACGCCACCGGGAGGTAGCCATGGTCCGAGCCGATATCGGCCAGGCGCGCCCCTGTCGGCACGAGCCCCGCCACGCGTTCAAGGCGCATGGACAATGTCTGTTCGTTCAAGCGTTCAATCCTGTTTTGCGTTGCTTATGCTGCCGCTGTCTTGGCGGGGCGCCCACTTTATCAGCGATGGAATGTAAAAGTTGCTACCGGCCACGCTTGCGACAATGAACTGAGGCATTGCTCGCATAACGAAGCAGCCGCCGATGCCCGGCACGTGTTTGGGTCTATGCTTGTCTTGGGTTCGCCAGCAACAGCGAACCGTTGATCAGGAGAACACGTGAAGTATTCGATGCCTGCCGCAGTGCTGCTCAGCCTGTTGCTCGGCCCGGCGACCGCACACGGGCAATATCAGGTCGTTACCGAGGAATGGGCGCCCTACAACTATGTGGAGAACCATCGGCTCACCGGCATGACCACGGAAATCGTCCGGGCCATCATGGCGCTGACTGGCGATCATTTCGAGATGTCGGTGCAACCCAGCATGCGCGCCACGCAGATCCTGAAGAACCGGCCCAAGACCATCATGTATTCGCTGTTCCGCACACCGGAGCGTGAGCCATTGTACAAATGGGTCGGCCCGATCGTTGAGGAATCCATCCACGCCTACCAACTGGCCGGCTCGCCGCCGATCAACCCTCTCGAACAACTGCTGCGCGCTCCGCAGATCACCACGCGGCACGCGGGCCTGGTGCCCCAGACGTTGCAATCGCTGGGTTTCAATAACCTGGACAAAAGTGCGACCGAAAGCAGGCTGCTGTACCGCATGCTGCTTGCCGGACGAACCAGCATCATCGTCGGCGACACCGCGGCCGGAGTGGCGTATTACAGCCGCCAATTGGACATCGCGCCGGGCACCCTGCGCAAGATTCCCATCGAGCTTTACCGCTCGTCGCTGTACATCGCCTTCAGCACCGACAGTGACGACGAACTGATCACCGCTTGGAGCAACGCGCTGGAGCAACTGCGCCGGTCCGGCGAATTGGCGCGTATCCAGCAACGCTATGAGCAGCCTCCCCAGCCCTGAAGCAACGCGCCTGAGTCACGGCTCGCCGGCGATGCGTCTCACCCTGTGGCAATCCCCCGGTTGCAATTTCTGGCCGCTCAATGCGCGGACCTCGATGGGCATCAACGGCTCGCCAGAGGCGTTGTCCAACAGCACCGACCGCGTCTCGTGCTCGGCGAACAAAAACCGTTCGCCCCACTGCCGCAGGCTGATCACGATTGGAAAGATCTCCTGGCCTTTTTCCGTCAGGACATATTCCTTGTAGGCGCTTGCGTCCGATGCGGGCTGCACGCGCAATACACCGACTTGAACCAGGCCTTTGAGGCGCGATGCGAGGATGTTCTTGGCAACGCCCAGGCTCTTCTGGAATTCGCTGAAGCGGCGAATGCCGTCGAAGGCATCGCGGATGATCATGAGCGACCAGCGATCACCGATGATTTCCAGTGTTCGGGCTACCGGGCATTCGCTGTTGGGCGATGGGGTGTTTTCTGACATTGGGTTTCCTGTTTGCTGACGCTGGGGGTAGCTCCACCAAACTAGTTGCAAATTAAAACCCATTCAAGCAAAAGTCCAATCTGGTTTTTAATTGCAACCAGATTGGAAGGCGCACATGACCGCACACATCATCCCAAGCCAAGGCCTGTCCCCAGCCCTCACATCCCTGTTATCCATCACCTGCGCACTGGCCGTCGCCAACGTCTACTTCGCCCAACCCCTCCTAGCCTCGATGGCCGAGAGCCTGGGCGTCGCTCCCGCCTCGATCGGCATCGTGGTCACGGCCACCCAGCTTGGATACGCATTGGGCTTGCTCTTTATCGTCCCGCTGGGCGACAGGATCGACGGCAAACGGCTGATCCTGACCCTGGTGACGTTGTCCGTGATTGCATTGGCGGCCGTCGGCGCATCCCAGCATTGGCTCATCCTCCTGGGCGCCATGATCACCACGGGCCTGCTCGCGGTCGTCGTCCAAGTGCTGGTGGCCTATGCAGCCGTGCTATCGGCACCGTCCCGACGAGGCCAGACCGTCGGCACCCTCACCAGCGCAGTCGTGATGGGCATACTTCTGGCGCGATTCATCTCGGGGTTCATCGCCGACCTCGCCGGCTGGCGTGCGGTTTATTTTGTGTCGTCGGGACTGATGCTGATCATCGCGACGGTGTTCTGGAAAGTGGCACCCACCACGGCGTCACCGGGAAATCGGCAGCCCTATCCGGCCCTGATCCGTTCGCTGTTCCAACTGTTCATGACCGAACCGCTGTTACGAATCAGGGGGCTGTTCGCGCTGCTGATCTTCGCCGCGTTTTCCGTCCTCTGGACCGCCATGGTCCTGCCGTTGAGTGCCCCGCCATTGTCGCTTTCCCACACCGCCATCGGCCTGTTTGGCCTGGCCGGGGTTGCCGGCGCGCTGGCGGCTCGGAGAGCCGGTCGCTGGGCCGATCGAGGACTGGGGCAACGCGTGACGGGTCTTTCGCTGGGTCTGCTGGTGCTCTCATGGTTGCCCATCTCCTTCGCCGAAAGCTCCCTGATCGCCCTGGTCTTCGGCGTGGTCTTGCTCGACTTCGCCGTACAAGCCGTGCATGTCACCAACCAGAGCCTCATCCTCGCCGCACGCCCCGACGCGCAAAGCCGCATGGTCGGCGCCTACATGTGTTTCTACTCGATCGGCAGCGCACTGGGTGCCGCCGCCGCGACCCAGGTCTATGCGCTATGGGGCTGGGCCGCGGTCAGTTGGCTGGGTGGGTCGATCAGTGTTGTAGCGTTGGGTTTGTGGGGCGTTTCGATTCATCGGGGCGGGTGCGCTGAACAGAAATCGGCGTGATCGATAACTTGTGCGCGGCGAGCTGCGAGGCGCTTTCGATCAAGGCACCGACTCACCCGTCACAAATGCTACAGTCGCGCTCCAATATCGAGGGAACGCCATGCGCATCATCGGAGCGGCTCTAACCATCGCAATGCTGACCGGCTGCGCAACGGCCAACGAAACCTTTGGCCCCGGGTCGCTCTGCGGTGTGCAGCCTTATTGCGGTACGTATTTCGATTATCAGGTGCTCAAGGAAGCGGCGACGGAGGATAACGCGACGTACGCCAGTGCGTTTGCGCCGCTCGCGGCCATCGATCTGCCCCTCAGTTTTGTCGCCGATACGCTTATCCTGCCCTACACCATCTTTCACATAAGGCCGGCGGAAGAATAGCCGTCGCCTCCTCCTGTTCTTACAGTCGAAAGCGCTGCTGGATCGCTTTGCCCAACAGGTCTACCGCTTCATCGGCGTGTGAGGCCTGGGAGCGCACGAACACCACTTCATGATCGGGCACCACCGGCAAACCCTCGAGGATGCGCATGTTCTCCGTCACCCGGGCGCGGTCGATCAGGCTGATTCCCAGTCCGGCTTCCACGCATGCCTTGATGGCCTGGTTCGAGGGGCTCTCCAGGACGATTCGCACCTTGCGCCCGCTTTGCCGCAGCGCCTGCAGCATGACTTGGCGGTAAGGGCATTGCGCCGCATGCACGGCCAGCGGGAGCGGGTCCGTCGCGCTCGGCGCCCCATGGGTCGCGCCTACCCAAACCGGCGTGGTGGTGACCAGGATCTGGCCCGCCGCCTCAGGCTGGTCCATTGGCTGGGTGAGTACGGCGGCCTGCAGTTTTGCACGTTGGACATACTCGCGCAGCGCATAGCTGGGTGCGGTCTTGAGTTCGAGGACCACGTTTGGCCAGGCTGCGGTGAATGTCGGCAGAATGTCGCGAATGACATGATCGGCGTATTCGTCCGGCACGCCCAGGGTGACGCGCCCCGCCAGCCGTGTCCCGTGTAGGTCGGCGAGCACGCGGTCATGGGTCGCGAGCAGCTCCGTGGTGGACACGAGCAGGCGCTTGCCCAGGGCGGTCAGGGAAACCGACTGATTGTCACGGTCCAGCAAACGGCCCCCGGCGACTGCTTCCAATCGTTGGATGTGCACGCTCACCGCTGCCGGGCTCTTGTGGAGCTGCTGCGCCGCGCCGCTGAACTTGCCCAGGCGCGCGACTGCATGAAACGTCCGGATCAGTTCGATATCCAGTATGGCTGTCATGATTCAACCTTTTTAAACCAGTGCTGCACGATATTTTGATTTATTAGATTAGTCGGCTTTCGTAGCCTGTGACCATGAACCCGACCAAATCGATCACCCGCTCGTTGCCGCCCAGTGCGTATTGGCTGATTCCGTTGCCCTTGCTCGAAGCGGCATTACTCGTGGCCTGGAGCTCCGGCTTCGTCGGCGCGCGATTCTCCATCGATTACGCCCCGCCGCTGCTTGTGGTGTTCTGGCGTTGCGTGCTGGTCACGCTCCTGCTGTTTCCTTTCGTCGTCCGGCAACTGAGGCGTACCGCCCTCGTCACCCTCCTGAAAAACGCCGGTATCGGACTGCTGGCGATGGCGGGTTACCTGGCTGGTATTACCCAGGGCATTGCCTGGGGTGTGCCCGCTGGCCTGGCCGCCTTGTTCGCCGACTTGTTGCCGATGGGCCTGGCGCTGATGGCCGCGGGTATCCTGGGGCAGCGCATGGCGCCGCGGGTCTGGGCAGGTTTGTTCATAGGCCTGACGGGCGTTGCCCTGGGCACCCATGGCGCGCTCGGGTGGGGCAGCGCGCCGTTGTGGGTCTACGGGCTGCCACTGCTGGGCATGTTGTCGCTCGCTGCGGCGACGCTCTGGCAAAAACACCTTCCAGCCTCGCAATCCATGGGCCTGCTACCGAACCTCTGGTTGCAATGTTGTGTCTCGGGCCTGGCCTTTGCCCTGATCGAAGGCGTGCAAGGCAGTCTGGCGCCGATCCCCAGTACCGGGTTCGCCCTGAGCGTCATATGGACGGCCGGATTGTCGACGATGGGCGGCTATGGACTCTACTGGCTATGCCTGCGCCGGGCCTCGGCGACCCGGGTCGCCAGCGTTCTTTACCTGAGCCCGCCCATCACGATGGTATGGGCCTGGGCGATGTTCGACGAACCGCTGTCATGGCAAATGGCGCTGGGGATGGCGGTGTCTGCTGTCGGGATCGGATTGGTTGTGCGAGGGGAAGCGCGTGAGGCGCGAGGCAAACAACCTCACGGAACGGCTGCCGAATCGGAAACCGCCGGGTAGGTCAGCTTCAGTTCGGAGCGTCGTGCCGCCGGATTCAACGCCGCCCGGGTCGCCTTGTCCTTGTCCATGATATGGAAGACGTCGACACCGCGAATCAACAGGTAATCGGTGATGATGCGGCGATGACAACGCCACCAGACCGCTTCCGCACACATGATGGCGCATCGGCGTGCCTGGTTGAGCGCAAGGAGGCGGTCCAGGCCCGTCTCGAATTCGTCCGACAGCGCGTAATCCGCATAATTGTGGAAACTGCGGTTTTCCCAGAATCCGTTAACCTCATCGGCTACCGTCCTGGATTTTTTTCGCAGGCCGCCCAGCTCCCGTATCTGCTCATGCTTCAACCCGTGCGGCTCCAACAGCCCCGCAAGCGTATCGAGGTTGTATTGAGGATTCGTCCGGGATCTCGGAACAGTCCTGACGTCTACGATCATCTCGACATCGAAGCTTTTTACGATGTCCACGAATTGCTCGAGGGTGGGGGTCGAATGACCGATCGTGTAGAGGCTGGGTTCTTCCATGACGGATCCGGATTCAGCTGAGCGTTTTTATAGGAACAACTGCGCCGCACGTTAGTTTCCCAACACGCCCGTCACAAAAGCCCGGGCACGACAACATGCCCGGGGCTTTGCAGAGCGCGCAATCAAGCCGGTTGCTTGAGCGTGTCGTACGCCTCCAGCGACCGCAGCGAGTAGATATAAGCTGCGCCAGCATTCAACGAAATAGCGGTTGCCAGGGCGGCGGCGACTTCTTCGCGGCTGGCGCCGGCCTTGATCGCGGCATCGGTATGCACGCCGATGCAACCGTCGCAGTGAGTGGTGATCGCCACAGCGAGGGAAATCAACTCTCGAGTCTTGGCGTCGAGTACATTATTTTCGCTGGCTGCTTCGCCAAGGGCCATATAGGCCTTGACCATTTTCGGGTTGCTGCGGCCCAGGGCACCAAAGGCTTTCTGGATGGTAGGCAACAATTCGGACCAATTATTGAACATGGCATTAACTCCTGAGTGGGTTGGGTGTACTGTTTCAACGCCCTCAGTTTTCCACTTGGGTGCGGGTCGGGTTTGTTCGATCCGCTCAGCTTTTGTCGCGAAACGCTCAAATGAATGCCATCGATAAACTCATCAGCCTGGCGAACGTGCGCGGCAGCCTGGATCTGCGTTGCCAGTTCCAGGGTGACTGGGCCCTGCACCGCGAACAGCAAGCCCTCGGCAATGCGCCCTACCACATCGTGCTGGCGGGTGAATGCCGGGTGGAGTTCCCCGACGGCCAGCGCTTGCCCATGCGCGCCGGCGACATCCTGCTATTACCCCGGGGCGCCCGACACGTCATGCACAGCCCCGGAAAAACCGTGGCGCCGACCTCGCCGAAAATCATCAACGGAGGCACGCTGCCGGTCCACCGCATCGGTGGCGCCAGCGCGGAACTGGACATGATCTGTGGCGGATTCCACTTCAATCGTGCCTCGCTGCTGTTCGCATCGCTGCCTGAGTACCTGGTGATTCCCAGCGGCGCGCTGCCCGCCAATGGTCCGCTACAGGGGCTGGTGGAGGTGATTCGCGCCGAAGCGGACGACAACAAGGTAGGCGCGCGATTTTTGCTGGATGCGTTGTCCCAGGCTCTGTTCACCTTGATCCTGCGGGCGCACCTGGCCAATCACGGCCAGGACAGCGGCTCGCTTGCATTGTTGACTGACAAGCGCCTTGGCCGCGCCTGGCAGGCGATGCTGGATGACCCCGCCCATGACTGGACCATTCAGGGCCTGGCAGAACTGGCGAGCATGTCCCGGGCCAACTTCATGCGCGCGTTTGTCAAAGTGGCCGGCGTCTCGCCGTGGGTACTGTTGACCCAGGTGCGCATGGAACTGGCGTTCAGCCTGCTGAGCCATTCGCATCTGGGCTTGAGCGATATCGCCGCACAGGTCGGCTATCAATCCCAGGCGGCGTTCAGCAAGAAATTCAAAGAGGTCTATGGCGAGGCGCCGGGACGTGTAAGGCGGACGATCTAGTCAGCTTGCATCGCCGGCTTCAAACCTCCAATACCAAAGGCTCGCTGCCCTGGGCCGGTACCGCGCAACAGATCAGCACTTCGCCGTCGGCCACGGGTTCGGCGGGTTGGGTCAGGTAGTGCACGTGACCTTGGGTCATGCGGGTTTTGCAGGTACCGCAGGAACCGCCACGGCAACTGAATTCCGGATTCAGGCCGCGGGCCTCGGCCAGCTCGAGCAGCGTCCCGCTGCCGGGTTCCCAGCGGGCTTCCTTGGCCGAACCGGAGAACAGCACTTTCACCGCCTCAGTCGCCGCCGGCACCTGTTCGGCGGCCGGTACGCGGACCTCGATATCGCGCACCAGCGTAGACGGACCAAAGGTTTCAGCGTGAATGCGATCATCCGGGATACGCAGCTTGCGCAGGCCGTCGTAGAGCGCCTGGGTAAACGTGCCCGGACCGCACAGGTAGTAATCGTAGTCGTCCAGCGGCAGCAGTTGCTTGAGCAGCGTCACATCGATTCGTCCGGCCACGTCATAACCCTGCCCGGGTTTGCCGTCGGTGGGCGGTTGGCTGACCAGGCGCAGCACTTTCACTTTGTCACCGGCACGCGCCACCAGCTCATCGATTTCCTCGCCAAAGACCAGGTCGGCCACGTGCCGGGCACTTTGCACCAGCCAGACCGGACGCATGCGGCTAATGCGTTTTCCTTGATAGACCACCTCGCGCAGCATCGACAACAGCGGCGTGATGCCAACGCCCGCCGCCAGCAGCACCAACGGCCGGCGCTCGGTGGCGTCCACCGTGAAATGACCTTGTGGCGCCCGGGCTTCGATATCGTGGCTCGCCTGGATCTGCTCATGCAGATGCGAAGAGACCGCGCCGTCACGCTTGACGCTGATGCGCAGGAAATCATCCGAGGGCGCGCTGGACACGCTGTACGTCCGGATCGAAGGCACGCCCTGCCCCTCCAACAACACCCGCACGGGCAGATGCTGCCCGGCCTCGAACCGGGGCAAGCCGGCACCGTCGGTGGTTTGCAGATAGAACGAGCGGATGTTGTGGCTTTCGTCCACCACTCGCGTGACTTGCAGCGCACGCCAATGGGTACGCAGGACCTCGGCCTGCAAGCGTTCGGCAGTCTGTTCCCAGTTGCCGGTCATCAGTGAATTGGGCGAGTCGCCTTCAGCCTGATCCTTCCAGCGCAACGGTATTGCCGTCGAACGGTAGACCACGCGCTGCGGGGTGAACCGCAATAACCGTTCGGCGCCCTGGAACGCGGCGATCTGCGGGTCTTCCAACACCACCTGCGCTGAACCACTCATCTGCAGCAGGTCGCCGGTCTGGAAATCGACGAACACCAAGCCTGCGCGGGGGTTCAGCAGGATGTTGCCGAGCGTGTTGAAGAACAGGTTTCCAGAAAAATCCGGGATGGTCAGCGTCCCGTCCTCGTCCATGCGTACGAAACCGGGCTTGCCGCCGCGATGGGAGGCGTCGACCTGCCGTTCACCGTCGCGTACCACGTAAGTGGCGATGTAGAACGAGTCTGACGCGGTGACCAGACGACGAACCAAAGGATCGGCTACTTCCAGCTCACGTGAGGCAGCAGGCTGCTCATCGACGAAGCGGTATTGGCGCAGATTGATGTAGCGCGGGCAGTTGCCATAGGCCTGGGTCACCGAAATCTCCAGGCCCTGGTCAAGCTCGCGGCGCACCACGCCGTTCATGCGATTACGCCGACGGGTGTGCAATTCGATACCCAGCATGCCGATGGCGTCGCCCTCGCCCAGCCCTTCTTGTGCCGGGTCTTCAGGCTGCGGATCGAAATGGATATGCAGCGTTTCAGGATCAGGTGAATTCATGAAGCCGGGCTGCCCGGTGCGCAGAGTCGCCCAGACATCGCCCTGACGATCCACTGCCCCAAGCACCACAAACGGCAATTGCCCGTAGAACTCCCGGTGCTGGTCCGGCATCCAGGTACGCGCCAGTTGTCGCTGACCGACGCCGGCCATCATCTCAACCGCCCCGACGGAGCGCTGCAAGGTCAACTCCCCTTCATGCCAGGGCGAAGATTGTGCTTTGGTGGCTTCGTTCATCAGCTACTCCTCGCGCCCTCCGTTTTACAACGGGGTTGAATGCGCATTGGTCAGGGAGGGTCCATCACACCGATGGCGAACGGTGCATGAGGTGGAGCCATCTTCTGCCCAAAGCGGTGGCGCAGGAATACGCATGGATTGAAATCCACTGTTTCATTAAATGGAATGACCCTTCAAAGCGCTGCGCCGTCGACTCGACTTATCTTGTCGGTGGCCCTTGTCTGCCTGACAGAGCGCCCATAGATTAGAGTCCACGTCTCGACGCCAGCCATAGCGCAAACGTGGCTTCGTCCCGGAACAAGTGCACTCAACGATAAGGTACGTTCATGAGCCAAGCGTCTTACGTTCCACCCAAAGTCTGGAAACACGAGGCCCCCTCGGGTGGCCACTTCGCGAGCATCAACCGGCCTGTCGCCGGGCCGACCCACGAAAAAGACTTGCCGATCGGCGAGCATCCTTTGCAGCTCTATTCGCTGGCAACGCCCAATGGCGTGAAAGTCACGATCATGCTCGAAGAGCTGTTGGCCCTCGGGCACACCGGCGCGGAATACGACGCCTGGCTGATTCGCATCGGCGAAGGCGACCAGTTCTCCAGCGGCTTTGTCGAGGTCAATCCGAACTCCAAGATCCCGGCCCTGCTGGACCGCAGCGTCGAGCCGCCGACACGTGTGTTCGAGTCCGGCTCGATCCTGCTTTACCTGGCGGAGAAATTCGGCGCTTTGCTGCCCAGCGATCTGGCCGGCCGCACTGAAACCCTGAACTGGTTGTTCTGGCAGATGGGCTCGGCCCCTTACCTGGGCGGTGGTTTCGGCCATTTCTACGCCTACGCGCCGGACAAACTGGAATACCCCATCAATCGCTTCACCATGGAAGCCAAGCGCCAACTGGATGTCCTGGACCGTCGCCTGGCTGAAAACCGCTACCTGGCCGGCGAGGCATACACCATCGCCGACATCGCGGTCTGGCCTTGGTATGGCCAACTGGTGCGGAACAACGTGTACTCGGCGGCCGAATTTCTTAGCGCCCATGAGTACACCCATGTGCAGCGCTGGGCGGAGGAAATCGCCCAGCGGCCCGCAGTCATGCGCGGACAGCGTGTCAACCGGACCTGGGGCGATGAGGCGAGCCAGGTGCCGGAGCGGCATCGGGCGCAGGATTTGGGCTAGGCAAGGCACCATGGCGAGGGAGCAAGCTCGCTCGCCATGGAAGCTCTGCTATACCCCCGGCATGGGGTATTTCAGTCGTAGAACGGCTCGACCAAGGTACGGCTGCCGACGAAAAAGCTGTCCGCCACCAGGCGCAGCGGTTGCAGGTCCATGTCGCACGCCTTGTCATTGATCAGTCGCTGGAAGTGCCGGTACACCGCCGCGTACTCACCCTCCTGCGACACGACCTGGCGCACGCCGTCGATGCTCAGCAGCGCACCGCCGTTGTCCAAGCGCAAAGTGCCTTCGGCGCAACGAATCTCGATGCTCCAGAGCTCATCATGACCATGGTCGAAATCGAACTCCGCGCGGATATCGAGACCGCGCGCGTCCGACATCTTGATGCTCGCGGCGATGGGCGACTGGCAGTTGTCGGGAACGCGCAGTTCGGCCGACTCGACGAACAATGACAGCGGCAACAGGTGGGTGGCGATGGACAAGGCGTTGATGCCCGGATCAAACACGCCCAGGCCGCCGGGTTGCCAGATCCATGCCTGGCCGGGGTGCCATTTGCGCACGTCTTCCTTCCAATCGATCTGGACGCTTTGCAGCGTGCGGCAGGCAAGCCAGTCGCGGGCCGCCTCGATGCCGGGCGCATAACGCGAATGCCAGGCGAACAGCCCGCTGACACCTGCCGCATGCGCCTGGTCCACCAACGCCATGGCCTCGCCCAATGTGGCGCACGGCGGCTTTTCCACCAGGACGTGTTTACCCGCCTCCAGCGCCTGCCGCACCAGCTCGAACCGGCCCTGGGGCGGCGTGCAAAACGCGACCGCATCGACGCGCGGACCTTTGTCCAGCAGCTCCCCCAGGGACTGGAAGTTCTCCACTCCAGCGCAAGGCTGCCCTTGGGTCGCGACCGCCACCAACTCGAACGCAGGGTTGGCGCGGATAGCGGGCACGTGTTGGTCCTGGGCAATTTTACCGTAGCCCACCAGACCGAGACGGATCGGTTGCATCGATGACTCCTGACTTTTGTACTTATGATGGGGCAGCAAACTAGACGTAAAACGCTTGTCGGACAATGGGCTCGTGGCCCGTTGCAGCATCTTATGTCTTGGCGGGGGCTTTGATGACCTTGGCGATGCGCTCCAGGAAGGGGTCGAGCCGCTCATGGGGTGCATCGTGTTCCACCACCAGCGCGGTGACTTCTTCACACGTCGCCACTTGGTAATGAGCAACGCTGGACAGCTTCTGGTTGGTAACCGCCACCACCACCTGACCGCTCGCCGCGACCACCGCACGCTTGAATTCGGCGTCATCCAGGCCAAACGCCGTCACGCCATTGTCCGGGTCGATGGCGCAGGCACCGACAAAACACAGGTCGAAATTGAACTGGCGCAATTGCTGGACGGCCGCCAGCCCGATCGCACCGCCGGCGACAGGGTTCAGACGGCCACCGAGCAGGATGACCTCGGCGTTGGGCAGCTTCATCAACTCCACCGCAATCAAGGGCGAGTTGGTGCTGATGGTCAAGCGCAGCGCTGGATCGATGGCACGGGCAATCGCCAGGTTGGTCGACCCGGCATCGAGAAAGACGTGCTGACCGGCGCTGAGCAACGACGCCGCCGTCCGGGCAAGGTCGTCCTTGCGCGCCGGATCCTGATGGATCCGAACGTCTATGGGCGCTTCGGCCGCCGGCAGGCGAATCGCGCCGCCATAGACGCGCTTGCACAAGCCTGCCGCCGCCAATGCCCCGAGGTCCCTGCGGATCGAGTGTTCGGATACATTGAATTCGCTGGCCAGGTCCGCCGCGATGACCCGGCCATAAACGGCGAGTCGCTCACTGATCAAGCGTTGGCGCTCGCCGGGAAATACTTCGTGAGTGGCGCTCATGACATCACAACCTGCATAAACGAGCATGAATAAACATAAACGAGCACAATATGCCGGGTCTTGTTCGGGTCGTCAACCCCCCGCCGCAGCCCAGGCTGAATCACCTTTCGTCACCCTCTCCCGCCGGGTCGCTGAACAGCGCCCCGTGACGCCAGTCAACACAAGGTCGGTTGCGTCATTTCGTTAACGAGCGACTTCCTCGGTCGCCGAGGATGGAACTATGAACACTGCAATCATTGCGACCCTGCTGACCGTCGCCCTCTCATTGAGCGTCAACGGTGCCCAGGCCGCGGAAACGAAAAAAGTCGATGTGCTGCTGGTGGGCGGCGGCATCATGAGTTCAACCTTGGGCATATGGCTCAACGAGCTAGAACCGGGCTGGTCGATGGAAATGGTCGAACGCCTGGATGCCGTGGCCGAAGAAAGCTCCAACGGCTGGAATAACGCCGGCACCGGCCATTCGGCGCTGGCCGAGCTGAACTACACGCCGATGGACGACCAAGGCAACGTCAACATTACCAAGGCCATCGAGATCAACGAGGCCTTCCAGATCACCCGGCAGTTCCTGGCGTGGCAGGTCAAGAGCGGCGTCTTGAAAAACCCCCGTTCGTTTATCAACTCCACCCCGCACATGAGCTTTGTATGGGGTGACGACAACATCAAGTTCCTGCGCAAACGCTACGAAGCGCTGCAGGCGAGCCCCTTGTTCCGCCCAATGCAATATTCGGAAGACCCGGAGCAGATCAAGAAGTGGGTGCCCTTGATGATGGAAGGCCGCGATCCGAATCAAAAGCTCGCGGCCACTTGGGCGCCGATCGGCACCGATGTGAACTTTGGTGAAATCACCCGCCAGTACGTCAGCTATCTGCAAAGCAAACCCAACTTCAGCCTGAAGCTGTCCAGCGAAGTGCGCGACATCACCCGCAATGACGACGGTACCTGGCACGTTGAATACAAGAACCTCAAGGACGGCGAAACGAGCGCCACCGACGCCAAGTTCCTGTTTATCGGCGCAGGCGGCGGCGCCCTGCATCTGTTGCAGAAGTCAGGCATTCCAGAGGCTGACGAATACGCGGGCTTCCCGGTCGGCGGCTCGTTCCTGGTCGCCGAGAACCCCAGCGTTGCCGAACGACACATGGCAAAGGCCTACGGGATTGCGTCCACCGGCGCGCCGCCGATGTCGGTGCCTCATTTGGATACGCGGGTACTGGACGGCAAGCGCGTCGTCCTGTTCGGGCCATTTGCGACCTTCTCCACCAAGTTTCTCAAGGAAGGTTCCTACTTCGACCTGTTCACCAGCATGACCACGCACAATGTCTGGCCCATGACCAAGGTCGGCATCGAGCAATACCCCTTGGTTGAATACCTGGCCGGCCAGCTCATGCTGTCGGATGATGATCGTTTCAAGGCCTTGCAGGAGTATTTCCCCCAGGCCAAGCAGGAAGACTGGCGCCTCTGGCAAGCCGGCCAACGGGTGCAGGTCATCAAGCGCGATGAGGAAAAAGGCGGCGTGCTGAAGTTGGGCACCGAAGTGGTGGCCTCCCAGGACGGCAGCATCGCCGGCCTGCTTGGCGCGTCCCCTGGCGCATCGACGGCGGCCCCGATCATGCTTGAAGTGATGCAACGGGTCTTCAAGGACAAGGTCGCCTCCCCGGCCTGGCAGCAAAAGCTGCACCAGATCGTGCCCAGCTATGGGACACGCCTCAACGACGATCCTGACCGTGTCTACGAGGAATGGAAATACACCAGCGACGTGTTACAACTGACACCGCCACCGGATATTCGTGGCAACAGTGAGCCGAAGGCTCCGACCAACAGCGATCCGGTGGGCCAGAAGCACAGCGACTCCGACCCGGACCTGGCGTTGTGAAGGAGGGCTGGCCGGCACGGGCTAGAACCATTCCCGGTGTTCCTCAAACGCCGCGCGGACCAGCGCCGCCAGCCGGGCGACTTCTTCCCGGTGTGCTTCGTCGCCGTGCACGGCCATCCAGACCTGCATCGTCATGTCCCGGCCGAACAACTCGGGTAGCGGCTGCAGGTTTTTTTCGAGCGCGCCTACGTAATGCGGCAGCAGGCCCACGCAAGCGCTCCACTGGATCATCTGGCGCATCAATTCATAGGAATTCACGTGGGTGACGCCAGAACGACGCGCCTCGACTGCTCTATTCCAAGGCTGCAGGGAAGCAATGTCCGCGTGGCTGTGCAGGCTCACCAACATGTAGTCCTGCAGTTCGACCAGGCTGCGCGGGCGGCTCGCTTCCCGTGAATAACGCTTGGCGATGTGCGGAATGTATTCCAGTTCGGCGAGACAACTGAGCTCGGCCACCGGAAACGACAGCCTCGGAGCCACGACTTGCGAGTCGGCGAGCCAGACGATGACATCCGCCTCGACCGGTTCGCTGTCGAGGCGCAGCAGGTTCAGGCGTACGTTGGCGTGCTGGCGCAGGAAGCCGAGCAGGTCGCGATTAAGGATGTCATGCAACAAGGGCTCCGCCATGGCCACACGAACCAGCGCCTGGTCCTCCTCGGACGTGCCGGGCAATGCCAGCAACGCACGGTGGGCCAGCAACTGGCTGCGCAGATGGTGACCGTCCTGGCTGAGCACCAGCGCATTGCCTCGGTGCTCGAACAAAGGACGGCCGTATTGGCTCGATAGCCGCGAAAGTTTTTTGCGCAACAACGAAGCTTTGACATTGAGGCTCCGCGCCGCCTGCATAAAACAGCTGCAACGGGCCGCCACCAGGAAGAACTCCAATGCCTGGAGATCCTTGAAGCCGTTCAAGACATCGGTACCTACCGAGGTGGCCTGCCGCGCACACTCGTGAATGAGATCAACCTCCTCCAACGCCATACGCCCTCCTCCCTAAGGTGACCCTCGAATTGCCGGACCGCTTAACGAACAGACTCCAATGCCTGATTCAGTTGCGCGCCATCGATGCTCAGCGTTGCCTTGCTCACCAGCCCTTCCATATAGGCCCTGGCCACTTGTTCCTGGCGCTGATTGCGCAGCGCCTCGCGCAGTTGTTCGCGAACTTCATCCAGGCTGGCGGCGCGTGCCGGCTGCATGTCGGTCAGTTTGAGAATGTGAAAACCCGCCTGGCTCCGCAACGCGTCGGAAACGCTGCCGACCCGTTGTCGGCTCAAGACTTGGCGCATCTCCGGCACATATTGCTGCAACGGTTGCAAGCCGCTGTCACCGCCCCGTTGGGCCGTCGCCTGGTCCTCGGAAAACTGCCGGGCGAGGTCGGCGAAATCCGCGTTGGGGGCCTGGGCACGACGAGCCAGCTCGGTGGCTTTCTTGCGCAGCGGTTCTTCGTTGGCTCCCGGCTCAACCGCGATGAAAATCTGGCTGACTCGGTACAGCGCCGGGCTTTGCAGCTTGTCCTTGGCGCTCTCGTAAGCCTGTTGCAGGGCTTGGTCATCCGGATAGTCGGCGGGGACCTGGCTGACGGATTGCAAGTAAGTGCGCAGCAAAATCTGTTCGGTAGCCGCGCGGGTCATCTGTTGGATGTCCGGACGCTCCTGCCAACCTTGGGCGTCGGCCTGCTGCAACAGGGCTTTCTCTGCCAGGCGCGCTCGGACCCACCCCTCCAGCGCACCACGATTGCCGCGCAGCTGCTCGCGCACCTGCGGTGTGAGCGCGCTCAACACAGCGTTGAGCTCGGCGCTGCTCAGTTGCAGTTCGCCCAGACTGGCCACGGCCGGTGCAGCCTCGGCCGGGGCTCTGGCGGGTTTCGGTTGTGCCGCAGGCACCGAGGCTTGGGATACGCCGTCAGGGTTGGAGATCACCGTCAGCACAATGCCGCCGAGCATCAGGACAGCCGCACTGATGCCAGCCAGTCTACTAAACCTGTTCATCGTAATCAGACCTCTTCGACCGCAGCTTCCTGCGTTACATCCGCACCGTCTTTGTGCTGCTCGCGTGTGTGCTGGCTGTAGTCGCGCAGGTACACCACGAACTCCTGCAACAGGCGGTCCCAGAGTTCCAGCACGCCACGCACGTGGTCTTCACTGACACCGGCGGCAACGATGGCATCCATTTCCATCACCAGGAAATCGCCCTGGCGACTCAGGCGGGCAAAGCGGCGACTGGCATTCCATACCTGGACCAGACCGTCAGGCAATTGGCCCTCGATGCGCAACGCGCAACTGAACGTGAAATCGACAAAGCTGCCCTCGGTGGCGGCCGGGTTGCCGAAACGCACGGCAAAACCAATGCCCTGGCTGGCGCTCAACAACTGAACCACGGCGCCTTGCTCGGTACGATTGACACGATAACCGGAGGCTTGCAGTAATTCGCCCAGTTGCTCGGGAGTGATGCTATGGATCAGTGTCTGTGCGGTCATGACAGGATGTTCCTTATGGTCATTTGATCAATGGTTAGTTGCCGGCAGTGGACTTGGCGGCATCGAACTGGGTCTGGTACAGCGCATCGCCGTAGCGCTGCGCCAATTCTTCGAACTTCACCCGCGCCCCACTGGCGAAGGGTTGGCGGATCTTCAATACGTCGCTGACCTCGATGTTTTCGTAGGCAGTGAGGATCTCCTTGGCGATGCCGTACATCTCTTGGTTTTTCGCCACGCACTGCTGCACTTCACTGTCCCGACTGGTCAGGCTGGCTTGCAGCGTGGCGCGCGCCGCCTCTATACCCCGTGCGCGGCCCAGCAGCTCTTCATAAGCTTGTTTGAACTTGCCGACCTGCTCGGTACTGGCCGCGATCTGCGCCTGGGCGCTGCTGCGTACGGCGTCCTGTTGCGCGCCCAGTTGTTCGCTCTGGCTGCGGGCCTTGGCGAGTTCGGCGGTCAGTTGCTTGATTTGCGCTTGTGCCGCGCTCAGCTCGGTTTGTGCTGCCTGGCGCGCGGCGGCGCCTTGCGCCTGTTCGCTCTGCAAGGTTTGCAGCTGTTGAGTGGTACTGCGCAACTGGGCACGCAGGCGTTCTTCCAAGGTTTGCGCCGATGCGCCCAGGGCTGCACCGAGCCCCAACAGCAGCACCACGGCGTGGATCGCGGGATGAAATGACTTTTTCATGCTGTCTCTCCCGGCGCTAGAAGCGCGTGTTGAGCTCAAGTTGCAGAACGTCGATATCGAACGGCGCGCCGTAGACTTCTTCGCTGCTCAACCAGCGCGCGGTCGCGAAGACGTTGTCTTCGATGCCGTAGTTGCCGCCGAGGAAATAACCCTTGGCGTTGGTGCCGCCGAGGTGGAACGAGGAGTCGTTGAAGCCGTCCGGCAAGGCGTCCGGCTCGATGTATTTGTAGCCGGCGAACAGGTTCCAATCGCCGCGCTTCTTCAGGTCCAGGGAACTGCCCAGGGTGAACTGCAGCATCCAGGCGGTATCGCCGCTTTCGATGTCACCGTTTTCGTCCACGTTGTTGACCAGCGCACCGGCCGAGCGCTTGCGCATCTTGCCTTCGTCGTAACCAAGGTTGACCAGGTAGTTGCCCTGGCTGCGCAGCTTGAGATCGTCGAACAGCAAGGTGTCCCACACCAGATTCAAGTCAAGCACGTTGAACTCCGAGGCCAGGCCCACGAATTGTGGTTGCGGCGAGGTGGTCGGCGCGGAAGGGTCAGGCACCAGGTTGCGCAGTTCCATCAGGGTGTTGCCCTTTTGCATGAACGCCGGACGCGTTTCGTCACTGTCACAGGCCGGCGCGCCGTCGTAGATAGCGCAAGGGTTGGAGCGCCGCCCTTCGATGTCGTCAAACTGGTAGTAAGCCAGTGCCCCTTTGATGCTGTTGTCCGGCGCAAACGCCCAGGTTGCGCCAAGCTGGGCGCCGTAGAGCCACTTGTTCTCGCTGTCTTCCTTGTTGAAACCATCGCTCGACGCGCTGTCGGAGCTGTACTCCACCGGGAACGCACCGAGGGTGCCGAACATTGCCAGGTCGCGGCTCAACGGGTGATTGAACGAGCCGGCCAAGCCGTCGAAATTGAGGTCGTTGGAATACAGCAGATCGGTGGACATGAACGGGTTGGGCATGCGCCCGCCGGTGAAGCTCAGTTCCTTGGTGGGGCGATAGTTGAGGTAGCCCTGATCGAGCCACAGGTCCTTTTTGTCAAAGCCGCCGCCGAGGGTCTGGGTGGTGGAGACAGGACTGCTGTCCGATCCCGTGCCCAGGCGGATAGCCGCTGTCCATTGCGGGGAAAGCGCGGCGCGCATCCCCATGCGAGCCCGCAGGCGCAGCATGTTCTCGCGGTCTTCGCGGGTATTGAGCAACGGCGGAAGTTGCGAGCCGCTGTTGGGGTTGACGTCATAAGGCCCGCTGTTGTTGAGCTCGGCGAAGTCGACGATCTCGTTGCTGTTGCTGCCCGAGTAGAAGCGCGACTCGTTGCGCAAGCGCACGTCGCCTTCAAAGGTGATGCGTGAGACCCAGTCGGGGAAGGTGTTGGGCTGGGCCCAGTTTTCCTGTTTGGCCTGGGCGATCACTTCGGCTTTCACCTGGTCGCGAATCTGTTCCCGAACGATGGCCGGCACGTATTGCACCCGCACCTCCCCCGGCGCGCCGGGCGCTGGCACCGGCGCGGCAGTCGCGGCGGCCTGCCGGGCTTGCACGGCCTCGGCTTCGGCCTGATTGATCAGCGCTTGCGCCTGGTCCTGCTTGAGCACGCCTTGTTGCACCAACAGGCGAATCAGATTGACCGTCGCGTTCTGCGAGGGTGTCTGCGCCAACGCGCTGCCCGCCAGGCTGGCGATAACCAGGCCGACGCCCAGCGCCAATCGATTGATTTTGCAGATCATGAACACAACTCCTAATGGTCTCTTGTCGACCCGGCTCAGCCCGGTCGGCGTCCTTGTAGGCGGATACGCACCGGCACCTGCAACGAGGCGGGTGGACGTTCCAGATGGGGTGAAGCGCGCAAGGTCGCCAGGACCTTGGCGTCGAGTTCGGCATCGCCACTGCTGCGTCCCAGCTCCACGCGCGTCACGCGACCGGCCTGGTCCAGCCAGACGTCGGCCTCCAGGCGGAACGCCAGGTTGCGCAGCTCGGGCGACTCGCGCAGCAAGCGTTGGAAGCTGTAGGCGAGGAACTGGCTGTAGGTGCCGTTGCCGAGGCGTCCGCCACCGGCGCCAGCCATCCCGCCGCCCTTGCCCGCGCCGATATTGAAAGCGTCGGAGCCAGCCTGGGCGTCGCTGTCCATTTGCATCGGGTCAGCCAGGTCCTCGGCGGGTGAAGGCGGTGCTTCTTCCTCCGGCTTGACTTCCTCTGGTTCGGGCGTGGGTTCGGGCTCGACGATTTTTTCTTCCACCGGCTTTTCCGGCTCCGGCGGTTTTTCCGGGGGCGGAGGCGGAGGTGGCGGCAACGGAATGATCGCGGGAATTTTCGGCGCCTCGCGACGGATGCCGCTCATGTCGTTGGCCCATGACCACAGCAGCCAGGCCAGGCCCGCCCCCACCAGCAAACCTACAGTCCACTGCAATACGCGGCGCACCCTGCCGGTGCCGTCCCGCTGTCGTTCCAGGTGTTCGTTTTGCGGCTGTTCAGGAAAAGACGTCATGACTCAGCCCTGGCTCGGTTTGCCGGTGACCAGGCCCACCTGGGACAACTCCAGGCGGCGCAACAGGTCCAGCACTTCAACGACTTTCTGGTACTGCACGGCCGAGTCACCGCGCACGATGATCGGAAAATCCGGGCTCTGGGCTTTCTCGATGCGCAAGCGATCTTCCAGTTCGTTAAGGGTGACCGGGTAAGCATCGAGGAACACCTGGCCGCCATCATTGATGGAAATCGCCTTGGTCTTGGGCTGCGAAAGCGAAATGGTCGAGCTGGCCTTCGGCAGGTTGATCTGGATCCCGGAGACCTGGGCGGTGGCGGTGAGAATAAACATCACCAGCACCACCATGAGCACATCCACCAGTGGCGTGATGTTGATGGTATCGACGGCGGCATCTTCGTCGTCGTCCGAGGCGCTATTGAGGTTGGCCATGGTCGCTCCCTTACACCGTCAACGACGGGCTGGCGACGTGGTTGCCCCGTCGATGCGCCGCTTCACTGGACTGGCTTTCGCCGTGGACTTCGGCCAGGCGGGTGATGAACTCGTCGACGAATACCCGCATGTCGGCACTGACTTCCTTGTTGCGCGTGGTCAGGCGGTTGTAGCCAAATAGCGCCGGAATCGCGACGAACAACCCCATGGCGGTGGCCAGCAACGCAGCCGCCATGCCGGGGGCGATTGCGTTGATGTTCACATCACCGGCCATGGCGGTGCCGAGGAACACCACCATGATCCCCAGCACCGTCCCCAGCAGGCCGATGTAAGGGCCGCCGGCGATGGCGTTGGACAACGTCGACAACTTGGAACTGAGCTGTTGGTTTTCCCGGGTCCGTACACCGTCCATGGAACAGCGGATGGCTTCGATGGTGGCGGCGGAGATCGACGAGGTGTCGGCGCCCTGGTCGCGGCGCGTGCGGATCTCGGCGACCGCCACCCCATACAGGCGCCACAGCGACGAATCGCCCAGGCGCTGCGCCAGGTCGCGGTCATCTGCAAGCAGTTCCAGCCGTGTCCCGACCTTGGCGAAATGACTTCGGAAGACTTCGTTGGCATGGCTGACTCGGCTGACATTGCGGCTCTTGCGCACCATGATCACCCACGACTGCAGCATCATCAGCACCAGGACGGCGATGATCACCCAGGCGTCCAGCGGCACCGCATTGAGCAAGAAACCCAGGCTGCCGAAACCAAATCCAGACTGTTCTTCGTCCACCCCATAGGCCACCAGGCGCGACTCGGCGCCCTGGGTGGTGGCATCGGCCAGGATCTGCTCAGGCGAACGGGCGACGCGGGACAAGCGCAGTTCATCGAGGGCGCCGGTGAAGGCTTGATACGTAGCGGCCGGAGCCACCACGCCGGCATCGACGGCGGCCGGTGAGTCGGCGCCGATGGCAATCGCACCCTGCAAGGCCGGCAACGGTTGCGCCAGGCTCGCCGCCGGCTTTCCATTCACATACAAACGCAACCCGCTGGCGTCAGCCGTCAACGCCAAGTGTTGCCATTGTCCCAGTGCCACGGCCTGGTTGGCCACGGCGCGCTGGCCGTTCACTTCCACAAAGGGCACGCCTTGGTTCACGCCCACCAGCAGCGCATTGCCGGCATCACGACGGGCCAGCAGCAGTTGCTCGCCTGCGCCCTGCTCCATTCGCAACCAGGTGCTGAAGGTCAACGCACCACCCGCGCTCACGCCCAGGGATGGACTGGCCGGCAGCAACAGCGGCTGACCGTTGAGCTGTGCCGAGCGCCCGATGACACCGTCAATGATGTTTGCCGGGGCGTTCTGCGCGTGGTTGGCAAAGGCGCTGGCATCACGCGGTGGTGCGCCAACGGCACCATCGAAGTGATAGACCAGGCTGTAATCGGCATCGAACGCCAACTGGGGATTGCTGGTGGCCGGTGCTTTCGGGTTACCGTAGTACATCCAGATGTCCGAGCGCTTGCCCCCCTCCACCATGGGCACGTCCACCCAGATCAAGGCCATGCCCATCAGCGGATCGAAGCTCTCAATCTGGTGGTTGAGCACGGTGTGGTCGTCGGCGGCGACAAAGCGAATGTCCGAGCCGTTTTCGTTGACACCGTCAAAGGTGAAATTGCCGGTGTGCAAACGCACCAGCAGCGAGGTGCGCCCCACCGCCTGGCTGATCGCCGCGCCCTGGGGCGTGGTGTCGATGCTGATCTGTTTGCGGTAGTGCCAATCGTCCTGCCACCAAGCGCTGGCCGTTGCCGGCAGCACGAGGCCCAGGCAAGCGAGAAGAATGAAAATCAAGCGATGCATAACGGAGTGCTCCAAGGTCTGTGCCTACCGGTCAAAAGGTCGCCTGCACATTGAAGTGCACGCGTGAATCGTGTTTGCGGGTGTTCGGGCCGTCCTTGAGCGGCAGGCCCCAGTCGAGGCTGCCCGACAGCCATTCGCGCAACGTGGCGCGGGTGCCGAAGCCGATACTCGCCAGGCTGTAGTCGGCCTCCTGGTCGGGCAGCGCGTCTTGCAGGGCCAACTGCGCG
Source organism: Pseudomonas sp. E102 (assembly GCF_052660185.1). Taxonomy (NCBI): domain Bacteria; kingdom Pseudomonadati; phylum Pseudomonadota; class Gammaproteobacteria; order Pseudomonadales; family Pseudomonadaceae; genus Pseudomonas; species Pseudomonas sp. E102. The sequence continues at coordinate 2,309,160 of NZ_CP084025.1, read as the reverse complement.
CCTTCGGCAAAGATGTATAAACGCCAGTTGTCGACGTAGCTGCCGATGCCTTTGCCCAGGTGCTTGCTCAACGACGGTGTGCGCAGTTCCTGGGAAAACAGCACGCCATCATCGCCAGTGCGTTCCGCAGCGAGATAACCGCGCACACTGGTGGCGCCACCGGCGGAAAACTGTTCGTTGGAGACCAGCGGCCCGGAGGCCAATTGGAAGCTCAGCTTGCTTGCCGCTTGCCAGTCCCCGGAAAAATTCCGGGTGAAGGTGCTGTCGCCCTTGAACACGGCGAAGCTGGGATTGGCCTCGTAGCGCTTGGCCCGAAATTCATCGGCGTCGCTGCCATAACCGAAGAAGCTGCGGGTGCCGGCAACGATGCTCAGGCCCAGGCCGAACTGTGAGGTTTCGGTGTAGCGAAAGCCGTTGTAGGCAAGGGTGATGGGCGCGTACTTGATCGGCACTTCATCGCTCGAACCGCCGAACTGCAGGGCTTCATCGAAATCCTTGAAATCCACGCCCACCGACAGCGAGTTCGCCCAGACGCCTTGCGCAGGCACGTTGTAGATCAACGACACGCCGTAGGAATGGCCCTTGCCCAGCACATTGCTGCCGCCGATGGTTGCGACGTTGCTGTCGGATTGATAGCCAGCGAACTGCAGGTTCCAGCGCTCACTCAAGGGAGCGTTATAGGAACCCGACCAGACCTGCGCGTTGTCCCGGTCCTCGGGGGCGGTGAAATAGGTCAGCGAAGCCGTATGGCCGCGTTGCCAGAGGTTGTTGTGGCCGAGCGTGACCACCGAACGCAGCTTTTCGGTGTCGGCGCTGTAGTCGTTGTTCAAGCCGACGCTCGCCTGCCAGGGATTTTTATCCTCGACTTGCAGGTCGACATCCATCGTTCCCGGGCGCTGCCCTTCGCGCACGACCGGCACCACTTGGCGTCCGGGGTTACGGTTGGCAACCGCCAGCTGGGTTTGCACCGCCGCGAAATCGGCCACCTTGCCTTCTGTCAGCGCCGGTACTTCTTCGCGCACATTGACGGGAGAGTAGTGCTCGGTGCCGACCACGCGTACCCGGCCGATCCTGGTTTCGCTGACCTGCAGGTACACCACGCCGCCTTCGACCTGCTGCTCCGGCAGTTCGACGAACACCGACTGGTAACCCTTGGCCTGGTAGCGCTGTTGCAGGGCATCGCGTGCGCCTTCGATATCGGTGAGCTTGCGTTGCGGCCCCAGGAACGCATACACCGCCTCTTCGATTTCCCGGGCATCGAGCACGGTGTTGCCGCGCACCACGTACTCATTCACGTCCACCAGGCGCGCAGGCGTTCCGGCCTCGGCCGCTGTATCGGCTTCCTCGGCCCACAGCGTTGGCGCCTCCGCGACGAGCATCAGCGCGAGCGCCATGGGCAGGTATGGCCTGCACCGGCCGATGTTGAAGTCCCAATGATCCACACATCCCCCTCGATTCAATTGCGCCACGCGCGCAGCGCCTGCTACAAAGCCGCGCGCCGCATGACGCGCCGCTTTGCATCGTGTTGTTGCCTGACGGTTTATTTGCGTTTGGAATGGCCTGCGTGCCTGGAAAGCCAGGTGTGCAACAAGGCGAAGTTCAGCGAAAACTCCGGCATGTGCATCAGGTCGCCGCAGAACACTTCACTGACGATGCGCTCGAGCAATTTCGCCGCGTGCGGGCTGTCCAGCAGCTCGCCGATATCGCGCACAAAGACCGAGAACGCCCAGACCCGCTGGTTCAGCTCAAGGCCCACAAACCAGCGGAACAACAGGTTGTAATTGAGCTGCTCGTACAACTGTTTTTCACTGGGCAGCGAGTACAGCAGTTGCAAAAGCAACGCGAGCATCAAGGCCGGTACCGGCACCTGGATGTGGTGTTCCCGAGCCCATTGCTGCAAGGGCTCGGACGCGGCCTCCAGCAGCTCCTCGATTTGCGGGCGCAACATCACCAGGGAATGACCTGGCGGCACGTAGCTGGACAGTTCCTTCAAGGCACTCTGCCAATCGTCCTGGGACACAATCCACACCCAAGGCGCGCCGTAGCGGTACACCGAGACCGGTTTTTTGCGCGCGGCTTCAACAATTTTCGACAGGCGCTGGTCCAGCTCCTGCATGCCCACTTTCGAGTAACTTTCCATAGACCCCAATGCCCCTGTCACACCTGGCATCCAGCGCGAAATAGCGCCAGAAAAAAGTTGTCCGGCTTCCCTGCATAAGGCCTTTTCGTCCACGGCGTTCCTGCGCCGTTGCCGTTTCACACAACCTTGACCCCGGCCACCTGCCACTACCGAACTTTTGTCATCGAATCTTCATGAACGGTTACCGACAGCGACCGAGCGCCCACAAAAAAGGGCGACAGTTGCCTGTCGCCCGGGTTTTTTTTGATGTTTCTTAGAGCGTCAGGTTGCGCTGTTCCTCCGGGGTCAACTGATTACGCGCCTGGTCGTCCAACCGTCCGGCGCCCAATACCCGCACGCTGTTGTTCGGTTCAGGGTCCGGTGCCCGGCTGGCGCCTTCCTGCGACGGCGCCAGACGCTCGTTGCCAAAACCCAAGACCTGCACGCTGAACACCGACGGCAAGCGGTTGCGCGAGGCGGCCTGTTGCTCGCGAGCCACGCCTTCCGCCGCGTCGCTGGCCGACGCCGCGGCAGAACTGGCGTTGGTCAGCGCGCCGGTGTTGACCACCGCGCTGACCGGCACGCCGTTGGACTTGCCTTGCACCTGGATGTTGGCGGCGTTCACTACGTGCAACGCGGCAATGTTGATGTTGCCCGAGACCCGGATGCCCGCCTCTCCCGCGTCGATGGTGCCGAGCGGCGCGAGCAGGTCGATATCGCCCGGCGCGACCTCGGCGATGGGGTTGAGGGTGGCAATGCCGGCGCCTGTGCTCGGCACCGACGGCGACAGCGTGACGTTGCCCCAGTCGTCGTAGACGCGCTTGGGCGGCGTGTACACCAAGGTGGTTTTCGAGCCGCGACCGGCGTTGATATCCCCGGTCGCCGACCAGGCGAGGATGTCGCCGCCAAAGGTGGTCATGATCCGGCTTTGTCCCAGCAACACGCTGCCGTTGCTAAATAGCTGGATGTCGCCGGTGCCTTGGGTGATGACCCCGGCACTGGACGGCGGGGCCTCGCCTTCGATACCGAACACCTGCTGCCCACCGGGCGTCAGCATCTGGATATCGCCACCGAAGTTGGTGTGCACCCCGGCGCCGCCGAACATCGTGATGTCGCCCTGGTAAGCCAAGGCATTGCCGGCCACGTCGTGGGTGGGAAACAGCGCGGCGATGGCGTTGCGACCGCGCAGGTAGCTGCCGGAACGCGGGCTGCTGGCATCGTTGTACTCGCGGCCACCGGCACGCAGCTCGGCAAAGTACACCTCGCGGGCGAACACCCTCTGCTGCTCGGCCGGCAACGCGGCGAAATAAGCCTGCGCCTGATCGGCCTCACCGCTGAAGCCATACCGCGACGCCAGCCAGGCCGCCAACTCGACCTCATAGGTTTTCGCCACCTTGCCCGGCTGTTGGGCCAGGCCGACAGCGGCGTCCGCCAGGTTGGCCGGGTCCAGGTATTGCCGCACGAAGCCCAGGTAATCCGGCCCGGCGGCGCCTACACCGGCTTGCATCACGATGCTTGCGCCGGGGCGATTGTCACCGGCTTTCACCGGACCGAGGCTGGTCACGGCGGCCTGGTCTTCCATCAGGATATTGCGCCCGGCGCTGATTTCCAGCGTACCGGGGCCGGCAACGTTGAAGGTGCTGTAGAGGATGTCGCGGCCGGCGGAGACAATGGAGATGTCCGTGGGGTCATCGTGGACGAACAGGTTGCCGGTGCTGGTGGGCCGGGTTTCGAACTGCGTCAGTAAAGTGCCCGCGATGTCACCACTGTTGACGATATCCCGCCCCGCCATGATCCATGCGGGGCTGGCGGCCTCGTACCACGTCTCGCCAGCTCTTGGGCCGGAACTGAAGGCAATCATTTCGCCCGTGCGCAAACCCACGATATCGCCCTTGACCGCATAAAAGCGCACTGGCTGATCGCCCCCTCGGTAATCTCCGTCTGCACCGGTACCGCCAAACGCGAACAAGCCCATTCCGATACTGCTGGGTAGCGAGAGGTTCACACTCGCCCCTTCCAGATCGCCATACAGCCGGCCCGACTCGTCCCTGTAATAGAACGCAGGATTGTCTGGGGTCGTCAGGCTGCTTTCCGGAGCACGGGTGGGTGATATTGCGTAGCCTCCCGCATAAATCGAATCCCCAGCGAGAAACTCCAGCTGCGCCTGGTTTCCAGGCGCCAGGATCAAGGAATAGGGGGTCACAAAGCCCCCTACCCCACGTGATGAGGGCCCGTAATACAGGCTGCCTGAGGGCGCGGCTACCCGCAAAATCGACGGATAGACGAAACGCCCGTCGGTCGGTGAATAGTCCATACCGCCACGAGGCGTGGCGATATTGACGCCAGTTGAAAGCTCTGCGCCTTGGGTCGAAGGCGTAAGGTTCCCTCCAGCGGCAAACAGATCGATAGACGTATGGTCAGTCCACAGGCTGAACCAGGAATATCCGGGGCCTCTGGTCCCGCCGCCCAGGTCCACCGACTGGGCGGCTCGTGTCGGCGCACGGCCCGGGTCCACTGCGGCGCCAAGCACGAGATCGCCACGGGCATCCAGACTGGCGGTGGCATCGCCGGGTACCAGCAACAGTCCACCGGTCGCGCTGGCCATCGTTGCATCGTATGGGTTGTAGGCACGGATCTCTCGGGGGTCCTGCGAAACCTTGTCCGGACCGTTGATCAATTCCATGCCGCCGAACGAACCGGCACTGGCCCTCAGCGAACCCCGCAAGTTCGTCAGGCTGCCATTCATGTCATGGCGCGAATCAACCGGCTGGCCGGCTAAGTCGAGAAACGCCCTAGCCTCCAGTGAAGGGTTGAGCGCGCCGCCGATTGCCAGCGACAGGTCACCGCCACCCGTGAACTTCAATTGACCGTCCACCATGCGCCCGGTCGAGCCGACCGCCAGGACTATCCCCTGACTGCGACTGGCGCCCTGCTCGCCTCGCTCCCCACGGGGCGCCAACATGCCCGCATCTCCCGCGACTCGCACATCCACGTTGCCGCCGCCCAAGGTACCGATACCGGTGAAACCGTTCAGTACCGGATCGGTGCCATGGGGCACATAGGTGCCGAAATTGATCCACCAGGCCGTAGGCGTACCGTCACCATCGCCTTGGCGCCACAACCAATTCCCAACCCCCGAGCTCTCCATCTGCGGTGCATCTTCGGTCACGAGAGTACTTTGTTTTCTGCCGACTATGTCACCGGCCAAATCGCCGCCCACCGACAGCAGCAGGTTACCGCCATGGTCTGGATACCATGCGCGATATCGGCTGTCTGCGCCGCCATCCACCAAGCGTTCATAAGGGCTGTCACCGTTCCCCAGGATCGAGTCAGTCGGCAGGCCGGCGTTATTCAGCGAGACGCCTCGCGCAAGGTTGTACGCCGCCGAGTCGGCCAGGCTCAAGGACGACGTGCCCGCGGTATAAATGCCAAACAGCGATTGCATGCCGAAATCACCTGCGCTGACCAGGTCCAGATCGCCGGTACCGGTACGAAGCACACTGAAGCTGCTGGTGCCCACCACGTAGGTGTAAACGCTCCCACCGACGCATAACCCCGGCGCCTGGGCACAGAATTCGTCCTCCGACATACCGTACAGGTCCGCCAACTCCGCCACGGGCCGACCGGCATAGGTCAGGTCACCGAAATAGTCGAGCGAGGCTTGCTCGGTCAACGTCCGCCCCGCAGCGACACAGAGCCCTGCCCCCTGCCCGCAGAACTCGTCGACGCTTATGCCGTAGAGGTCAGCCAACTCGGCGACAGGCCGCCCGGAGTAGCTCAAGTCACCGTAATAGTCGAGCGAGGCTTGATCGGTCAACACCAAGCCACCCGCCTTAGCCAGCATTCCATAGTGAGTGTCGGCCACCGTGAAGCGTCCATGCTCGGCATAAGGATTGGCCAGGCGGGTATCAGCGGCCTGCAAATCGGCGCCCGCCACGGCACGCAACGACCAGGACTGCGAGCCCTCGGCCAACATCGGGGCTATCGCCCAGTTACGGCCCTTGCCATCGCCGCCGCGCAGATTGATCTTGTCCACGCCCGCGGCCAGCTTCACGTCGGTGCCTGCGGGTATCAGCGCGCCCAAGGGCAACAGCAACGCGCCCGCCTGAACCACGGTGCTTGGGCTATGAACTGTCACCGAACTTGCCGGACGGCTGGGCAAAGCCACGCCTTTTGGCCAGACCAAACCGGTCAAGGCGGTATCGCCGATCAACACTGAACCACTCCCGAGGATCATCCCTTGCGCCACGGTCAGGTCGGCGGTCAGGCGCGTACCGGCGGCATACGCCATACGGCCGTCGCTGTAACGGATATTGGCCGCCAATACCGTGCCGGCAGGCAGTGAAATCGCCTCGGCCAACTCGCCGTCCACGGGCAGGCGGGTTCCCGCGGCCAGGGTAATGGCTTGCAGTGGCAGGTCGTAGTTGAGGATGACGCCGGACAGGAACGTCGTGCCGTCCTGCAATTCAATGCCCGCTCGCGGCACGATCAAATCACCGTTGAACATCACCTTGCCGGGCGTCAGCACCCAGCCATCGTCATCCGGGGTTTCCGGCGGCGGCGCGAAACCATCGTTGATGCTGCCAAGCACGGTCAGGTCGCCCCCGGCACGCAGCACCAGGCTGCCGACTTCGCCGGAGCCGTATACGCCCGTCTTTGGTGTAAGCGGGTTGAGGCTGGCGTAGCGGTAACCGGAGAGGTCCAGGTCGCCCTGCACCACCAGGTCACCGTCGGCGGTGGCACTGACGATTTCGACGCCGGGGCGCAGGTGGAACGCGTTGCGATAGGCGGCATTGTTGAGGCCCGCCAGCTTGCCATCGCGTAAGGCATTGTTGTTCAAGGCATTGTCGATAAAGTCGCGGTTGTCGTCATGGATACCGTTGAGGTAGTCCTGATTGATGACTTGGTACGGCCGGCCACTGGCCGCCGGGTCGGTGCCGTAGGCGGCATCGTCGTAGCGTTGCACGCCATTGAGCGCGATCAGCTTGGCGCCCTGGATGTTCAGGTTGCCGCTGGCGTCGATGGCGATGTCGCCGGCCGTGGCCCCGCCCAGGCGTGGCGCATTCAGCTCCAGGGTGCCACGGGCCTTGCCGTCGTGGCCGACCGTGGTGGCGGTGCCATGGCGCAAATCGATGCGCGCGCCACCGGCCAGCGTCAGCAGGCCATCTCCGGAACTGAGCTCGACCATGGCGCGGTTCGGCGAATCGATGATCTGGCCGTAACTGTCTACCCGGAGCACGCTGCCGTGGGCGTCGAGCACCGCGTTGCCGCCCACGGTCAAGCCTTGCTTGCCCGCCAGGCGAATGGACCCCACGCGCTCGCCACTGGCGTCCACGGTGCCGTTGACCGTCAGCTTGCCGCCGTCCACCGACACGCTGATCACGCCGGCCTTGAGCCCATCGCCGATCACCAGGTCACCCTGCTTGAGCTGGAAGCTGCGGCCGCCGAAGACCTGGCCCTGGTTCAGGCGTTGGTTGAGGGCGGCGAAATCCTCGCTCAGGCTTGCGTCACCCAGGCGTTGGGCGCGGATGTCCACGCTGCCGGCCTTGTAGGGCACAGCAGTGCCACCCGCATCGTAGTAGCCGCTGCTGCTGCCGAGAACAGTGCCCGCCAGGTCGACCTTGCCTGCAGCCGCCGCCAACGCGGTGGCCTTGAGGGTCCCGGCCTGGTTGTTCACGGCGGAGAGATCGATCACCGAGCCGGCGGCCTGGAGGATATTGCCGTTGCGGCTTTCGAGGATCAGGTCACCGCCCCAGCTGTACTTGTTGACATCGTTGAAGGTGACTTTGCGTCCGGCCAGGTCGAGGCGCGCGGCATCGGTGAGGGTCAATTCATCCTCGGCGCTGAGGGTCAGCTTGCCGCTGGGCAGCACCACGTTGCCTTCGACCCGCACATTCTTGCCGTTCAACGCCAGCTCGGCGCCCAAGCTGTCGGCGCTGGCCACCGGCAGGCGACTGCCCGCCGGCGCGCTGACGCGGATATTGCCGCCTGCGGTGATCCGGTTGACCGACCCGGCCTCGCCGGTCATCAACGGCGTGAGGATATTCAGGTTGCCGCCGCTGTACTGGAACCCCTTGCCTGTGATGTATTCACCCTGACGCTGGTAAACCAGCAGGCCACCCTTATGGTTGGCGGTGATGCGTTCGCTGGCGTTGAGATTGACGTTGGCGAATCCCAGGGCCAGGCGGTCATAGGCCTTGGCCACCTTGGACTCGGTGGCTGGGGCATAACCAAACTCGATGCGTTGAGCATCGATCTGCAGGTTGCCCGTGCCGGTGCCCGCGCCGCCGGCCACGATGCTGCCAGCCTCGTTTTGCACGCCATTCCAGATCAGGTTACCGGTGCGAATCAGCGCCGTTTCATTGGCATTGCCTTTGCCGTAGATCGCTGGAGTGCCAAGCACCAATTCCTTGAGCCGCGACTTGCCGGTCACCGCGTCAAAGGTATCGAGGCTGGCGTTGCCATAGAAATTCAGTGAATCGCGCGCACCCAGCACCAGGGTTTCGAGCGCCGGCGCGCCAGCGCTGGTATCGCCCAGCAACAGGCGGTCGAGCACCTGCTGGTTGAGTGTCAGCCCGCTGGGCAACAGATTGCGTGACGCCAGGTCGGCCAGGGTCTCGGCGCTGCCAACGTTGATGCCGCCAACCGCCAGGGTCAGGTTACGGGTACCGAAGCGTACGGCATCCGTCAGTTCGAAGCGATTGTCCGTGGCCGAGGCGATGGTGCCTTCGGAATACAGGCGAGTGGTGCCGGTGCAAACGCCGTCGCACACGCCGATGCGGATACTGCCTGGTGCGCTGTCCGGACTTTGCGGGTTGGGTGCGGAAGGCGCCAACATGTTCACGTAGCCATTAGAGACGGCGAGCACGCTGTTGCGACCGGGGTTGTAGAGATAGCCATCGCGCGAGTCACGCGCCACGGCGCCCATGCCCAGCGTATTGATCGACGCGCCCTGCTCCACGGTGATGCCGCCATTGGGACTCGACGTCACCAGGAACACTTCCGGCGCCCGCAGGGTCGCACCGCTGCGCAAGGTGATATTTTGGGTTCGGGAGGCGCTGCCGTTGCCATCACTGAATTCAAGGAAGTTACCGCCCTGGCCATAGCGGGCCAAGGCGTAACCGCCAATGAACAGGCTGCTGGCGCCGATGGCATTCACCGCATCGTCGGTCAGGGTTACAACGTCCAATCCAGAACTGACCGCCTCTCCTGCCTTGATGATCTCCAGGTCCCCGGCCCTGACCAACGTGAGTGAGGTGGTGCTGCCGCGACCCTCTTTGGCTGCTTTGCTCAGCAGTTTGCCGGCAAAACTGAAGCTCGGTTGGTCACTCTGGTTGCGCTCGAACGTGACGTTGAACGCCTTGGCATCCCGGGGCAGCAGGACGGCGGGCACGCCCAGGCGCGCCGCGTCCGCCAGGGCGAACTGACTGAAGCTGGTCTCGTTGTACTGCGAATAGCGGCGCAGCGTATCGGCCGCGGTGACGATCACCTGGCTCGCCAGACTGTCGCGTACGCCGGTGCCGGCAATGCCGAGGGTACCGGCCGTTGCCCAGGAGCCGTTACGCATGGCCTGGGTCGGCACCACCCCGCCCTGCCCGGCCAGGCCGTTGACCTCGATGCGAAACGCACCCGGCAGCAGCGCGTAGGTCGAGGGCAGCAAGGTATAGGTGCCGGCCGGCAAGCCGGGGACGCCGGCACCGAGGGTAATCTGTTGGCCGGCCAAGGGGGCGACGGCGCCGGCTTCACCGCCCACGGGCGCATAGCCGGTCTGTACGCCAGGAACGATGGCGTAGACCGGGTTGCTGCTCAGTGCCGGTAACAGGAAACCGTCCGAACCGAACTGCACCAAGGGGTTGAAGCGCGCGTCAGTGGAGCCGCCACGCCCCGAGATGAACCCGGCGCCGGTCAATTCACCCCCACCGGACACGTCCACCACGGCTCCCGCCGCGACGTCGATGGTCTCGCCCACCAGATCTATCTTTCCCGGCACGCCATTGAGGGCGGGCCGCAGCAGGCTCTTGTCGAGCGTCACGCCATCGAACACGTAGGACTTGCCATCCGCTGTTCCGCCATAGGGCATGACGAGCCCCGCGCCGCTGACGGAGGTCAGGCTGCCTGACAGCAGGTTCACGTCACTGCCAGGTCGCCCCTCCGTTTCCAGCGCCGTCTGGCCGATGATCAGGTTGCCCAATGGCGCTCGCAGAATGCCGCCCTGGTTGATGACATCCGCTTCAAGCCGCAACTCGCCGAACGCGGAATAAGGCACCGAGGGAATCGCCGAGCCGTTGCGGCCTATGTCCATGCGCTTGGCGGTCAGCGTCCCTTGCACGCCGGTGCCGGGATAGATCTGCGCGGCGGTGAGGCCCAGGACGCCGGGCGTTCGAAGTAACATTTTATGATCGGCCTGGCTGCTCGCCATCCGAATGTCACCCTGGCTGTTCAATTGCAAATCCGCAAAACCACGACGATCGACGTTTCGAACTTCGCCCTGGGCCATCGTCAGCGTTCCGCTGCCACCGATCCTCACCGCGTCGCGAACCTCAAGCAACCCGGTCGCTGACACCAACAACTGCCCTGCGGCAGGTCGTGCCGAAGGCGCCAGCCCTATGCCGGTGCTGCTGTTGTCAGCCCCGGCGGTCGTATTATCTTGCGCGCCGGCCAAGCGCACATAGTTACCGCGCAGTTTGACCACCGAGTCCGCCGCCGCTGTCTCCGCCATGCCGTACGCACCCGCGTAGAGCTGAAGCGCATTGGCCATCGTCAGGTTGACATTGCCATCGAAGGTCAGCAGACCGGTACTGAAAAGGGACAACGTATCAAAGCCGCCGGCCTCGACCTGATCCACCGCAAGCCGTGCATAGCCGTGCTCCAGCAGGGAGGCGCCCTGCTCTGGCGCGCTCCCGGCCGTGATACCCGTCGCGGAATGGTGCTGCTCGATAATCAGTTCGCGAGTCTTGCGCTGGTTGTCCGGCAAATCCGAGCTGTTCAAATAAACCGTCGCCCCGAGCCCGACCGACAAGCTCCCGCCCGCCGCTCCGGCACCGCCGGCGGCAGCCTTGAACTGACCGTCCAGGTAAAGCCCACTGGTCGAGCCAAAACTGATGTCGCCGCCGTGGCTGGCAACCACTCGGCGTTGCCCCGCGTCATCCAGCACCGCCTGGGCACCCGAAGCATCGAGCAACGCGCCTTCGCGCACCACGATGAATTTTCCGATACCGCCGCCGTCGCCCGTCGCATGGTCGATTTCACCACCGATGACGATACTTCCGCCGTTACGCACGAACCCGTATTGGGTCCCCCTGGTACCCGTGGCGGTGGCGGCGCGAGCGGCTACGTCCAGGACCGCGTTCTCGCCGATCCAGATCGACTTGAAGTTGTCACCGGGCGGTATGACCGCCGCTTGCGGCCCAGGCGCGGAGCCGACAGTGATCGAGCCGCCCCAGGCATTCAAGGTGCCGTCCACGGTGATTTGGCCAATGCCCGTCAAGCGGATCGCTTGTCCGGGGTCGACATTCAACACCGCCGACTTGCCCACCAGCAGGTCAGCCGTGTCGACATTCGCCGCGCCGGTTTGCTGGCTGCCGGCTTGCAAGGACAGGCTGGCACCCTGGCGCTGGGTCAGCACGCCCTTGCTGGCGTCTTCGAGGTACAGCGGCGGCGTCCAGGTTTCCAGCGCGCTGCCCGATGCACCACCGGTGGCGACCCCAGGCGCGCCAGCACCTTGGCGATAAACCGGCATGGTGACATCGACCCGGGTGCCCTCGGCAACCTCAAGGCCGTCGTTGCCGATGATGTCGTAGGCGGAAAAGCCTTTTTTGAAGAAGTCGCCATGGAGCAGCAAGGTACCTTCCGCCGCCGACGTCGCGGTGTCACTGATCAGCACTTTACCGGCCTGCATTTGAAGGGTGCCGCCGCCCTTTACACCCTGGCCCCGCAATTCGCCGCCCAGGCTCAATTCGCCCGTGAGAGTGCTCAAGGTGACATCGCCGCCCTTGCCGCCCTGGAACTTGCCTGAGTTGAGCAGTGCCGCTCCGGAAGAAACGTCCAGCACGCTGCCGGCACCCAGCACGATGGCGCCGCCGGCTTTCAGGGCGATGCTGCCGCCGTTCTGGTAAGGCAAGGCGCTGATATCGCCAGGGTCCAGTTGTAGATTGCTCCACAGCCCGCTGGCATCCAGACGCACCCGGTCAGCCACCCTGACCGAGGACGCGCCGGCAACTGGCATCGTGCCGTCGACCTGGACGAAATCCCTGCCTACCTGAATGGCACCAGCGTGGGCAGTAAGATTGGCATTCACGGCCACCGTCGGGCCAAACAGGCTGATGGAACCGGCCGGAGCCACCTGCAACGCACCGTTGACTGTGATGCCTTCGCTCGCAGCGACCTTGACGGCACCGAGCTTGAAGCCGTTGAGCTGGTTGCTGTCCAGGTACAACGTGCCCTGGCGATCCGTCGGCAAGGCACCGTCCAGACCGACGCTACCGGCAACGCCCGCCGCGTCTTGGCCGAAGATCACGTTCTTCAAGGTATTGGCCGTGGCGCCAAGGGCATATTCCACAGTGCCGCTTTCCTTCACGTAGAACGGCACGTACGAGCCGACCACCAACTGCCCGCCACGGGCCACCGCTTTCTGCGATTGCTGGTAGCCATCCAGGCCGGCCTGGGCGGCGCGGGTCTGACGGTCACCCTGGAAGGTATCGCTGGCGAGCGTGCCTTCGAGCACCGCGTTTTTAGTCCCGATCACCAGGGTGCCGGCGTCGCGGCCGACCGTGTAGCCGGTCTCCTGGCGCGAACGTGGAGCAATCAAGGGATTGTAGTAATACTTCGTTTGTCCCCAGCGCTGGGTGTGGTCTTCGTATCCCTTGTAGATCCCGGTGTAGAGCATGTCCCCAGGCGCACTGTTGAGTTCATACAAGCGGCCATCGGCGCCCTTGAGCCAGGTCTGCTTGACGGTGCCGCTCTGCACATCCAGCGTGCCGCCGGACAGATTGACCTGCGAGCCGGCCTGGGTCACCACATCATTACCGGTAAAACTCACGGTGCCGCCCTGGGCCATCCATTCGGCGGCGCTGTGGCCCTGAGTACCGAGGTAGCCGCTGACTTCCAGCAGACCACCGGCGGTGTACCAGCGATCAGTGGCGTAGCCGTTGGTGCCGGCGGGTACGAATACCAACTCTCGGGCATCCACCCAAACATCATTGTTGTTCAACGCACCTTCATCCCGGTTGCCGGCGGCATCGCGCTGCTCGTTTCCCTGGATGTTGACCTTGATGCTGTTGGCTTCCATCGCCACCTTGACGCCGGTGGCGCCGGAGACGTCGATCACCGCACCGTCGCGCACCAGGCTGCGGGTGCCGGCGTTCACCGCCACCTGACCGCCGGTGGCGAGGGTGATCGATCCCTTCTGGAAATCGACGCTGCCGGCGCTGTCGATCTGCACCAGGGACAGGTCGCGGCGATAGGTGTCCGCTGGAATGACTTTGCCGTCCTGGCTGACGATCGGTTTCAAGGCACTGTCGCGTTGGCTGTCCAGGGCCTTCGCGCTGGCATCCACCAGAATCGCCGTGGTGCTGCCCTCGCCCAGGGCCACGCTGGCATCGCTGCCTCGCGCCGTGAGGTGCAGCGTGCCACGGGTGTCCGCCGAAGTGCTGGCCACGGCCACGCCGTTCTGCCGCACTTGATTGCCGGTCAGCGTCACATCACCGCTGGCCGCCATCAATAATCCTGTGTTGCTCACCCGGCCGGCGCCCGTGCCGCCATCCTGGTGGGCGATGACTTCATTGCCGCGCGTGGTCGACGTCGAGTTACCATCGCTGGCGAAGCCCTTCTTGATGGTGAAGCTGCCGCCCGCCGCCAGCACGGTCTGTCCACGCGGGGTACTGATGGTGCCTGCGTTGTCGACGTTTTTGCCCAGCAACAACACATAGCCGCCACCGGCGGTCGATTTGCTCGGGGCGGCCGTGGAAATCTGCGCGCCCTTCTCCACCCGGATCCCGCCCTGGGCGTTGGTAAAGCTCGCCGCGTTGGCGTTGTAGAGGCCACCGGTCTTGAACTGTTCGTCGCTGAAATCCGTGGCGGCCGCCACCAGGTTACGCACGTTGACCTGGCTGCTGCCGCTGAACACCACGCCGTTGCTATTGAGAATCATCACCGTGCCGTCGGCCTTGATCTGGCCCTGGATCTGGCTCGGCGCGGTGCTGTTGTTGACCTTGTTCAACGCCGCCCAACTGGCGTCCTGTTGAAACGCCAGGGTGGTGTCACGGCCAATATTGAACGTGTCCCAGTTGAGGATTGCCTTGTCGGCGGTCTGCTTGACAGTCACCACGACCTTGCCATTGGCATCGGTCTGCACCGGGCCATTGGCGTTGACGAACAGTGGCTTACCGTCCGGACCAATCACCGCGTTCAGGCCATTGCCACCCAAACCGTTATGGATGGTTTGCGGTGCGCCAAAGGTAGCCGCACGTCCTGCCGCCTGGGCAGCTTGGCTGGCCGCAATGGCCGCCACCGTGCTGTTCATGTTCGCCAGCGAACGGCCCAACTGCTGCTGCACCCGTTGCTGCTGCGCCAGCGGTGGAGGCGTTCCAGGGCGAGGCGCGCTGGGGCTGGCCGGGCCTGCCGCCGGAGCCGCGCCCTTGGCCGCGAACCAGGCCGAACTGAAACTGGTCGCTGCGTAGGCGGGGTTGGCCAGCAACAGCAAGGCGATGGCTTGGGCCAAGGGCTTGAGGCACGGCACAGCGGCGGAATCAGCATTACGGCGAGTGGCTTTCTGGGGGCGGCAACGCATCACTACGGATCCTTTTTACGCAGGGCGAATTCGATAGCGACCTCTGGGACGAGGCGCACAAATGACTAATTCCAAGGCAGGTTGAAGCCGTCGCGACCGAACTTTTGTCACGCAATGTTCATCTGCCGGGCGGTTGCCTGAAACGAAAAACCGGCAACAGCGCGAAGCTGTTGCCGGTTCATGGAGCGAACCCTAATCAGGGCTTATTGCGGACGACCAATGCCGTTGCAGGCGGTGGCGTTACCCACCGACAGCGAGTTGCTGGCGGTCCAGAAGGTGCTGCGAATGGCAGTTTTCCAGGTGTCGGTGATCGGGATCAGCTTGGCGGCGATGATTTCATCGTCGTTGTTGTTGGCATCGGACAGGGTGTAGTGGCGACCGATGAAGTCACGTACAGCCGCGGTATCGGTGCTGTCTTTGTAGCACTGGTTGAACACCAGGAAGGTGTAGCCAACGATGCTGTAGCCCGTCGCCGGGTTAGGCAGGACCTTGGCCCAGTTTTCCGGCAGGCCACGATCAGCAGCGGCTGGCGGAGCGATGGTGCTCAGGGCGGTCGTCACGTTGCCGACGGTGGGCAGGTTGCCGTTGACGCGAGCGACCACGGCGTTGCTGCTGGCGTTGACGTCTTCCGGACCGACGTAGCCGATGGCGCCTTCGGTGGAAAGCACGGTGCTGGCCATCGCGGTACTGCCGGTCACGGCAGTGGAGTTCGCCGGAACGGTGCCGACAGCCGTGGTGAAGGTGCCGTTGGTGGTGAACTTGGTCGGGCACTGGCTGTTCAGGTGACGGGTGAAGATCTCACTGGTGCCGCTGCTGCCAGCACGGTAGTAGACCTTGATCGGGGTGCTGGGGTAGGTGCTGTTGACCTGGTTCCAGGTAGTGACAGTGCCAGAGAAAATGTCGCACAGCTGGGCGCTGGTCAGGTTCAGGTTGTTGACGGCGGTGCCGTTGGCCAATGTGAGTTTGTATGGAACGGTGACCGAAGTGGCTTCGGCAGGGATCTGAATGATCGGACCCCAGTTGGCGGCGTTGCCGGTCGGCACGGCTGGCGACTGGTGAGCGGCGCGATAGGTGGTCAGTTCAGCGCTGGACAGGATCGAATCGCTGCCGGCGTAGTCAACGGTCACGGCCGGAACGTAGACCTTTTCCAGGGCAGTTGCCGAGTTGCCGTCGAGGTTCCAGACCAGCACGTCCGAGTTGTTGGTCAGGAAAGCAGTCTTGCCGCCGCCGCTGCCCACACCCACGTAGTTGGCGAAGGCCGGTTGTGGCGCAGGGCCGTTGAGGATGCCGACGGGAGCAGCGACGCCACCGGTTGGAGGCACGCCGTACAGGTTCTGCGGCAGAGTGGCACCGCCACCGACGACAGCGGCCATGGCCTGGGCGGAGCAAAGGCCGGCGACGGCCATGGAAACAGCAAGAACGTTGCGCTTGAACATGAAGAATCTCCTTTCATCGTGTCTGGACGTTGGTAGTTCGCTTGTGCTTCTCATCGCGACCGCTGCCCCGAGCAGGTTTCCAGCGCTCTTTTAAAGGGGTGGCCACGGCGTAGAAGCTCTCAACTTCCGGTGACAGAGAAAGGAAAAAATCTCGGGTGTTCGGTGTTGTTTTTCCTGAATATTCTCGGGAGTTACCGACACCTTACTGACATTTCGCCCAGCTTTCGCAGCATGAGCGAAATCCCCATTGTATGCCCTGCCCCGTGCGCCGTAGCTTGGCGCGCCGTACATGTCGCACCGATGAACCCGAGTGGCGCTCTGGTGTGGGATGGTTGGGATCATTGCACCAGCTGATTGATCTCGATGATCGGCAGCAACACAGCCATGACGATGGTCAGCACGACGCCTCCCATGATCACAATCATCAGCGGCTCCAACAGCGCCGTCATGCCCATGGCGCGCCGTTCGATGTCGCGGGACAGGGTTTGCGCGGCGCGTTCGAGCATGGGCGGCAAATTACCGGTTTTTTCGCCACTGGCGATCAGGTGGATCAGGATCGGCGGGAACACCTTGCCGACTCGCAGCGCATTGGCAAGGCCGACGCCTTCGCGTACCCGCAGCGTCGCATCAGCAACGCAATGAGCCAGGCGATCGTTGGCCAGCGTTTGCCCAGCGGCGTCCAGGGCGCGCAACAGCGGCACGCCGGCGCTGCCGAGAATCGCCAAGGTCGAGGCGAAACGCGCCGTGTTCACCCCAAGCACGAAGCGGCCGATCAGCGGAAGCCGCAACACCCGGCTATGCCAGGCCAGGCGTGCCTCGGCGTTACGCAAATAGCGGCGCCACCCCCACCAGCAACCGGCCAGCCCGGCGAAACAGGCCCAACCCCAGGCGCGCAGGAAGTCGCTGGCCTGCAACATCACCCGGGTCAGGGTGGGCAAGTCCTGGCGCGCCTGGGAAAAAGCGCTGACCACCTGCGGCACCACGAAACCCAGCAGGAAAATGACGATGACGATGGACACCACGCCCACCACCGCTGGGTAGATGAAGGCCGTGAGGATCTTGCCCCGCAGGTTGTTGCGCTCTTCGATGTAGTCGGCCAGGCGTTCCATCACCTGGGCGAGATCGCCAGACTCCTCGCCCGCTGCGATCATCGCCCGGTAGATCTCGGGAAAATCCCGTGGTCGCGCGGCCAGCGCATCGGCCAGGCGCATGCCGTTGCGCACATCGCCGCGCACCGCGCCGAGGGTTTCGGCGATGTGGCGTTTCTCGGCCTGGTCGACGGTGGCCGACAGGGCCGCTTCCAGCGGCAGACTGGCGCCCAACAGGCTCGCCAATTGACGGGTAGCCCAGGCCAGGTCGCTGTCCGACAATTTCGGGCTGAACAGGCCCGAGGCACCCGAGCTGCCGACTTGCAACTGCTCGTCGATGCGCAACGGCGTCAGCCCACGGCCACGCAGTTCAGCCATCGCACCGCGCTGGTTGTCGGCCTCCAGCACGCCTTGCTCGATTTTCCCCGAGGCATCGGCGGCCTCGAAACGGTAGCGGTTCATCAAGCGTCTCGGGTCACGCGCAGGATTTCCTCGCGGGCGGTGGAGCCACTGCTCACCCACCGTTCGCCGTCCTCGCGCATGCTTAACATGCCGGCCTGTCGCGCACAGGTGCGCAACGCCTGCTCGCCTTCACCCTGATGGATCAACCGCCGCACCTCGTCGTCCACCACGAAGAGTTCGTGGATGCCAGTACGGCCGCTGTAACCGGTGTGGTTGCAGCGCGGGCAGCCATGGGGACGCCATTGGCCCGGCGCGGCTTCGTCAGGTTGCTTGCACTCCGGACACAGGCGACGCACCAGGCGTTGCGCCAGGACGCCGAGCAATGACGACGCCAACAGGAACGGCTCGACCCCGATGTCGGTCAGCCGCGTCACCGCCGACACCGCGTCGTTGGTATGCAGGGTCGCCAACACCAGGTGTCCGGTCAGCGAAGCCTGGACCGCGATCTGCGCAGTCTCCTGGTCGCGGATTTCACCGATCATGATGACGTCCGGATCCTGGCGCAGGATCGCGCGCAAGGCCAGGCCGAAGCTCATGTCGATCCGGGTATTGACCTGGATCTGGCTGATGCCCGGCAGGTCATATTCCACAGGGTCCTCAACGGTGAGGATATTGCTGGTGCTGGCATCCAGACGGGCCAAGGCGGCATAAAGCGTGGTGGTCTTGCCGCTGCCGGTGGGGCCGGTGACCAGCACGATGCCGTGGGGTTGGCGGATCAATTGATCCAGTTGGCTCAGCACCGCGGGCGCCATGCCCAGGGTTTCCAATTGCAGGCGCCCGGCCTGTTTGTCCAGCAGGCGCATCACCACCCGCTCGCCGTGGCCGGTGGGCACGGTGGACACCCGCACATCAATGGGCCGTCCGGCAACACGCAGGGCGATGCGGCCGTCCTGGGGCAAGCGCTTTTCGGCGATGTCCAACTGCGCCATGATCTTGATCCGCGACACCAGCGCCGCGTGCAGGGCCTTGCGCGGCGCGACCACATCGCGCAGGGCTCCGTCGACGCGATAACGCACCACGGAATGGCTTTCAAACGGTTCGATATGAATATCGCTGGCCTCATCCCGCGCGGCCTGGGTCAGCAATGCGTTGATCATGCGGATGACTGGCGCGCCACCCTCACTGTCCAGCAAGTCGGTGACTTCCGGGATGTCCTGCATGAGGCGGTCGAGGTCGACTTCGTTTTCCGCCGCGCCGACGATCGCGGCAGCGCTGCCGGTGTCGGCGTAGGCGCTGGTCAGCAGCGCTTCAAGCTCCTCGTCGCGTATCCGTTGCAACGCAGTGGGACCATAACGCCGGCGTACCTCGTTGATGGCCCAGCCCGGCGTCGCGGCACTGACCAGCAACACGTTGCCCTCCTCACCGGCCTTGAGGAGGAGCCGCTGCGCCTTGGCCCACGCATAGGGCAACGCGCCCGCACCGGTTTGCAGAGAGGGGCTCATGGCTGCCCACCTGGTTCCAGCGGCACGGCGCGCATCGCTCGGGGTGGCTGATTGAGCGGTATCGGCTGGCGTGGCGGTGGATTGAAAGGCATCGCCTGGGCGGCCGGCGGCAACTGCGGCGCCTGCATATCCGTGAGCGGCCATTTGTGCGCTGGCTGCAGATTGCCTTGGGCACGACGGATAAAATCGTAGCGATTGAGGGTAATGCTGCGGCCGACGTTACTGTCGCGAATGATGTAGGGGCGCAGGAAGACCATCAGGTTGGTCTTGGTCCGCGAACGACTGTCGCTGCGAAACAGCGCGCCAATGCCCGGAATGCTGCCCAGCCCCGGAATCGCGTCGGTGCTTTCGGTAAAACCGTCTTGCAGCAGGCCGCCCAACACCATGATCTGTCCGTCGTCGAGCAGGATGCTGGTGTCGATGGCGCGCTTGTTGGTCACCGTGCCGGCGTCGCTGGAGGCGCGCGGGTCCACGCTGCTGACTTCCTGGTAGATGTCCAGTTTGACCGTGCCACCCTCGGAAATCTGCGGGCGTACATTCAGGCGCAGCCCCACTTCCTCCCGCTCGATTGTCTGGAACGGGTTGTTGCTGTTGCCGCCGCCGTTGGTCACGTAGTTGCCGGTGACGAAGGGGATGGTCTGGCCCACGAAAATGCTCGCCGCTTCGTTGTCCAGCGTCAGCAGGTTGGGCGTGGACAACACATTGGTTCCGCCCTTGCTTTTCAGGGCGCGGGCCAACACTTTCAGATCCAGCACCTGGCCGATGCCGGGAATATTCACCGTGCCCGAGACCTTGCCAATGCTCAAGCCACCGGGCAACGCATCAATGCTGTTCTTGGCCGAGGTATTGATGCCGGCACCGCCCAGGTTGGCGCCACCGATCCAGCCGTTGCCCGCCAGGTTGCCGGCTTGCCACTGAATGCCGAACGCACTCGCATCGTCTTCGCTGACTTCGACGATCAGGCTTTCGATCACCACCTGAGCGCGGCGCTGGTCGAGCAGATCGATGACTTCACGCAGGTTTCGATACAGCGGGTCGGGCGCGGAAATCAGCAGCGTGTTGGTGGTGGTATCGGCCTGCACGGTGACGCCGTTGGCGGAAAACGCCACTGCGCCTTCGCCTGCCTGATGGCTGCCCTGGCCGCTCGACATTTGCAGGCCTGCATTCTGCCCATTGTTGGCTTGCGAACTGCTGCCGGTAGTACTCGACGAATGACTGCCGTTGCTGGTCGTACTGCTGCCCGCCGGGCCACCCAGGCCACCGCCGTTCAACAGGCTCCGTGCGCTGTCGGTGGACGCACCGGCCATTTCCCCTTCACCCGTGAGCAAGCCGCGCAAAGCTTGCGCCAGCTTATTGGCCTGGGCGTTGCGCAGGTACACCACGTGGAGATTGCTCGGGTTGTTCTGGGCATTGTCGAGCTTGTAGATCAGTTGCCTGGCCAGCTCGGTGCGTTCGGGGCTGCCGGTGCGCAGGATGATGCTGTTGGATCGAGGGTCGCCAATCACCGACACCTTTTGCGTCGCATCGGCGCCCTGCACGTCGAGCAACTCCGACACCATCGTCGCGATGTCGACGGCAATGCCGTTCTGCACGGGGACTACATCCGTGTCGATGGCGCCGGGTATGTCGACGTTGGCGATGATCTGCGCCACCCGATCAAGGTTTTCCGCATAGTCGGTGACCACCACCGTGTTATTGCCGGGGTAGGCATTGATGGGATTGTTGGCCGATATGATGGGTCGCAGTGCCGGAATCAGGTTGACGGCGTTTTCGTATTGCAAGCGAAAGGTCCGGGTGATCATGCCGTTGCCTGCCGCACGATCGGCGTCCCCCACCGGTCCGCCCAACAACTTGGCGTCGGCTTCCGGTACCACCTGGCTGACGCCTTGCACTTCGACCACGGCAAAACCCTGCATGCGCAGGGCCGCGAGCAGCATGTCATAGGCCGTGCGGGCCGGCACTTCGCCTTCGGACACCAGGGTCAGTTGGCCTTTGACACGTGGGTCCACCAGGAACTGGCGACCGGTGGCGCGTGACAGCGCACGCACCACCGCGGGTATATCCGCCTCGACGAAATTCAGCTGCACCGGTTGGTTGCCCAGTCCGTTGCCGGTCGGGCCGGCATTGTCGGCGGGCGGCCGAAGGCTTGAGCGCGATGGGGCCTTGCGCGTGACCTGGCGTCGCTGCTCTGCCTGTGCCTGCACGCGCTGGCGCTCCGCCAACGCGTCACCGCTGCCGGTCTGTGCCAGCGGCTGGCCCAGCTCACTTTGAGCGGGAATGGGCTGCGCCTGCTCGCTGCCCAATTGACTACAGGCACTGAGCAACAGCGCCAAGGGAATTGTTGACGCATACAGACCAAACCGCTTCATGAGGATTCCTTAGCGCCGGGCGCCTGTTCCATGCCAACGACCCCGGAAATCCGCGCGGCCGTCTCAGTGCTTTGCGAGGTTGCCCGTTGCAAATGAGCGTCGCGCACCTGCAGGCCGAGCCTGGGTGCGTCGTCCAGTAACCAGTTCAACAAGGCATCGGCGGGCGCGTCGTCGAGGGTCAGCCGCCAGGTCACGGCGCCGGCCTCGACGCGGTGCTCCAGGTCGTAGGCGCCGGCCAGACCGATGTCATCCAAACGCGCTTTCACAAGCTGTGGCGTGACCGCGCCGGACACCACGCCGGCATCCTGAACCTCGGCCAGCACTCCCTCCAGGGCCGCCGCCTGGGAGCGCAGGCGCGGCAGTTCGGCTTGCCAATGGTCGATGCGTTGGAGTGGCGGCTGGATCAGGCCGTACCACAGCAGCACCACGGGCAACACCAGCGCGGCGACCCGCAGGATGCGTTTATCCCGGGCACTGCTGCGTTGCCAGAACTGCTGAGCGCTGGCTCGCTGCGCCTGCCAGCGGGCGCGGTAACGGGCAAGGCTATTCATCCGCGCCTCCCGCAACGGGCGTTGCCGCGGCGTGCGCTGGCAAACGCTTCAGCGTCCATCGCCCATTGGCGAGATCGGCCACGATGCCCGCTTGCGCCAGGCTGGTTTGCCAGTTGCTGTCGGCGGGTGGCTTGCGGGCAGGCGTGCGGGGGGTCAGGTGCAATTCGCTGCCATCGAAGTCGAGTTTGTCGACCGCGCCCGCCATGAACGGCAACTGCCCAGCCGCCTGCTGCACCAGGGCAGCGAAGCTGACCGGACCCTCCGCCAGCGCGCCATTGCGCCGGGCATCGCGTTGCTGGCGAGCCTGCTGCAAGGGATTGAGAATCACCGGCAGTTCAGGAAAAGCCTGCTGGACCCGGCTGCTCATCTGCCCCTTGATTGCCTGGCCCTCGCCGGCCAACCGCATCGCGTACAGGTTGAGGCCCAGGGTCCAGATCAACGCCGCCATCGCGCAACAGCCGACCGCGCGGCCCCAGCGCTGATTGCCCCGGACGCTTTGTTCGATCCCGCTCAGTAAGTTCCACGCCGGGACGGGACCGATCCAGCGTTGCTCGTCCGGCCATGGATCGACGGATTGCGCACCCTCGCCGATCCAACGCACCGTCCTTTCGCGCAACCGTTCGGCGCCTTCTTGCATCATCGGATGCACCCATGCGCGTTGGCGATCCTCACGGACCAGCAAATGACCTTCCACGCTTGCCGCCGTGCATGTGCCCGGTTCAGCCAGCGGCAGAAAACAAGGCGCCGCGTACACGCCACGCGGTTGCAACCTGAGCCCCTGCAGCAGTTGCGAAAGACGCGAAAGCGCCGCGCGCTCGAACCAGGCCAGTTGAACCTGGCCGCCCGCATCACGAGGCCCGTGCACCAGGTGCACGGTATCGTCGCAGCCCAGCAGAAGGTTGTCTGCCGCACAGCGCACGGCATCGCCAAGGCGCGCCGGTGGCAGTGGCGGCAACTCGACGCAGGCGAGCAACGTGTCTTGAGGATGCAAGCAGAGCTCCAGGGCTTTGCCTTGGGCCGCGCCGCTCAGCTCCCGCAGGGGTCGCCGCCCCTGCTCGGCCAGCGCACCCTTGCGATCGAGCCAGGCGAAGTCCAAAGGGCTGTCGGCGGTCAACTGTGCCAACGGCGCCAGCGCTATGCGCAGCAAGGTACTCATGCGCCCACCCGCGACCAGACCACCTGGGGCCTGCGCTGCTCGCTGCGATAAAACAACGCTTCGACACCGAAGCGGCGTTGTTCGACCGTGGCCCGTCCCCGCAATAGAAACCACTCGCTGGTAATGCCCAGGCGCAGCTGCTCGGTGCTCATCTGCGGCACGCGCAAGCGGTTGAGGAAATCCCCGCTGTTGATGAACCACTGGCCACGGTCACGCTCGGCAATCACCGCCTGTGCCTGGGCCACGCTCATACCGGGCACTCGTGCGGCCAAGACCTGGGCCGTGGTGGTATTGCCGTTCACCCAAGTGAGCGCCGGCAGCACCGTGACATAGGGGCGCAGGCGCTCAAGGGCAGCGAGGTCGATCCCGGGCAGGCCGGCTAGGTCATCGAGACCGCGCAACATCGGCCGGGTGGCGGGCAGCGGCTGGCTTTCGGCGTCCGGCGATGTCAGGCGACCGCTATCGAACCCGGGTGCCGCGCTGGAGACTGGCGGCGGTGGACGCAGGCGCTTGGGGTAGGCCTCTACCACGCGTTGGACGATACGGTTGCCCTGGGCCACGGGCACGCCCAGCTCGGCGCACAGGCGTTCGAATACGGCGACTTCCAGTGTGTCGAGTTGGCCGTCGAGGATCAGGTTGCGCAGGTTGAACTTGCTTTGCTCATCGCTGATATGGCCGTCGAACACCCCGCTTTCAGTGCCCAGGCGCACCCCACGCAAGGGCTGCGCCCACGCCTGGTCCAAACGCGTCATGGGCTCGCGCAGGCGTTGCTGCCAGAGCGCCTGGCGGGTCCATTCCAATACGCCATTGGACAGCCAGGCGCCCCGCACCCGCTGGCTTTCGCTTTCCACGCCGCGAGTCACCTGGACCTGTCGGGCGATCATGCCGGCGGCGATCACCGCGACCACGGTCGCCACCAGCAAGGCGCTGATCACCGCCATGCCACGCTGTGCTGAGCGATTCACGACTAGAGCTGCCAGGAGCCGATATCAGCGTTGACACCTTCGCCGTCGGGCTGCCCATCGGCGCCGAGGGAAAACACATCGACCTCACCGTTGGTGCCCGGGTTGAGGTAGTTGTAGGCGCGGCCCCAAGGGTCCTTGGGCAGCCGTTCCAGATACGCGCGCCAATTGCCGCTGGTGGCGTTGGCGGGTTTTTCCGCCAGGGCCTTTAGCCCTTCATTCATGGTCGGGTAGCGACCCTGGTCGAGACGGAACAGCTTGAGTGCCTGCATCAGGCCCGCAACATCCTGGCGGGCCGCCGTGGCCCTGGCCTGGTCGGGGCGGTCAAGCACCTTCGGCACGACCATGGCGGCAAGAATGCCGAGAATGACCACCACGACCATGATCTCGATCAGGGTAAAACCTCGCTGCCGGCGAGGGCCATGTGGGGGACGGCCAGACGATGCGACACCCATCTCGACACTCCTTGGCTGGCGCCGCATTCTGGCGCTGGTTGAGGTTTCCATTCGCTGCGGATTGTTCCAGCGGCATATGTCACTGGTATAAAAAATCCTCAGGAGCTTTGGTCAGCAATCCGTCAAACGCGGCCATTAGGCTGAAGCACATTTCCCCGACGATGCTCATTGCCATGACCCGACAGGTACCCCGGCAACGCGGCTTTACCCTGATCGAAGTATTGGTGGCGCTGCTGATCGTGGCGGTGGCGATGTCAGCGGCCGTTCGCGCCAGTGCACAAATGAGCCAGAGCAACGCGCTGTTGCGGGATCGCTCGATGGCGCTGTTGTCGGCCCAGAACAGCCTGGCAGAAGTGCGTCTGCGCGGGACCACAGATAAGGGCAGCGCCATGCAACGCTGTGATCAAGGACGCTTGAAACTCAGCTGCGAGCAGCAGGTAACCCGCAGTGGCGACCTGCTGAGAGTGAAAGTGCTGGTGCATGAACGTGAACATGACGGACCGCCGCTGGCGCGCCTGGAAACGCTGCTCAGCCGCCCTGTCACCCCGCCATGAATCAGCGCAACGACGGCAGCGCCACCGGCACCGGCAAACGAGCCATCGACAGGCGAGACTCAACGCCGGCCCGCTCGATGACCACGGCATCAGCCTCGATTCCTCTCAGGCGCACGCCTTCGCCCAATGGCTCACCCGCACGAAAAGCCCGCGGCGGCGAGTCCTCGATGCTGAGAATCGCCACCGCGCCATGGGGTCCGGCCAGTAGGCCGCTGAGCTTGATCTCCAGGTTGTGCGGGGAACTGGCGAACCATTGCGCCGCGGCTTGGCCAGTGGCTGCCAAGGGCGGCAAGGGTTCGCTATTGGCCTGGGCTTGCACGGGCGCCGAATCGTTGAGCAAGAAGCCCCAGGTGACAAGCCCCGCCACGCTGGCCAACACGGCGACAGCCTGGACCAGCGTGGCCGGATCAAGGCGATGGAAATGGCGCATGAGCGAATCCTCCGTGACGTCCAGTGCTTCAGGCTACCAGCGCTTTCTCACGGTTTTATTGCAAATTCACCCCAGCGAAAGGCGTAGATACCATGAATGAATGGCGACACCGACAACGCGGCTTCACGCTGATCGAATTGATGGTCGTGCTGGTGATCATCGGCATCGCCAGCGCCGCCATCAGCTTGAATATCCACGCCGACGCTGCCAGTGGCCTGCGCGAAGATGCCAAGCGCCTGGCCTTGCTGCTGGAAACCGCCCAGGCCGAAGCGCGCAGCGACGGTCGTCGCATCGCCTGGGTCGCGGACAGCCAGGGCTACCGTTTCGTGCGGCTGGACGCTGTCGGCGTGCAGGACCGGGAGTTCATCAACGACCCGCAACTGCGCCCCAGGCACTGGAGCGCGGGACCGGTGCAGGTGCGCATCCACCCAGGCAAAACACTGGTGCTCGATGCCGAATGGATTGCCTCGCCCCTGCACGTCATTCTGTCCAGCGACCAGACCAGCGTATCGGTGAGGCGCACTGCGGCTGGCCGCATCGAGGTGCATTGATGGTCCGGCAAAACGGCTTCACGCTGATTGAAGTGATGGTCGCCATCCTGCTGATGACAATTGTCAGCCTGATCGCCTGGCGCGGGCTCGACGGTGTGACCCGCGCCGACGCCCACTTGCAGGACAGCGCCGAACAGCACGCGCAACTGATGCGCGCACTCAACCAACTGCAGCGTGACTTCGCCCTGCGCGCCACCACTGAACTGGCCGAACCGCCTCCACCCGACGAACCCTCGGCCAGCCGCCCCCCGGTGCCCGCTGCGATCAGTATTCGCAGCAGCGACAGCGACCCTTTGCAGTTGGAATTGATACGTGCCGCGGCGGACCAGGACGGCAAGATGCAACGGGTGAGGTGGTGGATTGAAAGCGGCACGCTTTTCCGTGCCTCGGGCGTCGCGCGGTCACGCTATCCCCTACCGGCGCCCAAGGAGCGTGTCGCGGTGTTGAGTGAGCTTGAGCGCGTTGATGTGCGGGTATGGCGCACCGACCGGGGCTGGAGCCATCTGACTGGCAGCAAGGAGGAAAATCCGGCGGGTGTGGAAATCAGCTTCAGCCGCCGCACGGCACACGGCACCGAGCGCTACCGCCAGGTGCTGGCACCGCTTCAATAGCAGCCCACTGGAATGAAAACGCCTAGCTGACCAGCACGACACCGCCCGGTAGCTCGGTAATGGTCGCGCCGTAGGCATCGCGAATCAGTACGGCGACATTCGCCAGTTGCGCCAGGCTGAAGCGCGCCTGAACCTTGCGCCGCCCGAGCTCAGCGTTCATCAGTACGATCATGCCGGGACGGTAGCGGTTGATCTCATCGATCACGCTCGCCAAGGGGGCATCGTTGAACACCAGCAACTGTTGACGCCAAGCCATGACTTGCTGGGTATCGAAGGGGGTGGGTTGGCCTTGTCGCTGCGCGGTATAGGTCAATTGTCGGCCCTGCTCCAAGCTCACGCGCCGCCCCTGATGCTTCAGTTGCAAGCGGCCCTCCAGGCACGTTACGCACACGCTACCCTCGGTGGCCCGCACATTGAACCGCGCCCCATCGGCGAACAACTCGCCATTGCCGGCAAGCACACGCAACGCCGTGCTGGCCTGGATTTCCAGTTCACCGCTCAGTACTTCGATGGCGGCGTCACCAGGGGCCTCGCTGCGCTGGCTGATGCGCGTCTGGGTATTGAGCTCAAGCACCACGCCCTGGGTCAGGTCGACGCGGCGTTGCTCGCCGACACCTGTATGAAAATCCGCGCCCACGGGCCAGCCGTCCAGCAGCGACGGGCGCGCGACCAGCACCGCAACCGACGCGGCAATCGCGCCGCCGAGAAACGCTCGGCGCCCGAAACGCCGCGGGTGGTTGACGACCTTTGCCGCCTGCTCCTGCTGGAGCTTTTGCTCGGCGGGCGCCATGGCCTGCCACAACTGGCGGGCCAGGAAAAAGGCCCGGGCGTGCTCGGAACTTTGCGCACTCCAGCGCCGAAAAGCCTCGGCGTCGGCGTGGGTGGCGTGCCCTGAAGTCAAGCGCACCAGCCAATGGAACGCTTCTTCCCGGAGCTGGTTAGCCGTGGCAGTGGCCGATTCAGATGCGCTTATAGACATGTTTTTCAAACGTGAAATGACTCAAGAAGGTATGCGCGACAAGCGCCTTATCACCTAAGACTGTTTTCCCGCGCCGGGACCGAACCGCTGAATCACTTTTCTTTCCAGGCGATCGGCACAGTATTGCAGCGCAGCCTTGAGTTCCTTCTCAACCATCCGGGTGGAGATGCCGAATCGCTGGGCGATCTCCTGATGCGGTGTTTGCTCCATGCGCGACGCCATCAATATTTGCCGGCGCCGGGGCGCAAGCTCGGTCAGCGCCTGCATCAGCGCGCGAATTTCAATCTGGCCACCGACGATCACCGCCGGGTCCTGATGTTCGTCGGCGGTTTGCATCAGTTCCTCGATTTCAGTGCCGGTGAGCAAGCGTGCATCCTGCGCACGACGGTCAGCCGCGATGTTCAGGGCCATGCGGAACAGGTAGGCGCCAGGCTTCTGCACGTCCACCGGCTGTTCCATGCGGTCTACCCGAAGATAGGTTTCGTGCAGTACGTCGTTGGCCAGGTCATCGGAGCCCAGACGCCGACGCAAGCGTGCGCGAAACACATCATAGGAAGCCAGGAACACCTTGAGCATGGTGCTCTGCTCCTTTTCCTTCATGGCTCTACCGCTCCTTCCCATGGGTTGCATTCCGTGCCTGCCGAAGCGGCGCCTGGCACCACCAGCACCGTCACCGGCTGCGGCAACGAGGACGGCGGAACCCGGCCGATGTCCAATGTGCCCAGCCCCTCGATAATCGCCGCATCGCGCCGGGCGTCACCGGTGGAGGCCAGCAAGCGACTGCGCCGCACCTCGCCCGATGCCCCCACCCACAGCTGTAACGCTGCTCGATAATGGCCCGGGCGAGTCACCATTGACCGGCAAAGCGCCTGCTCCAACGCGACCTGCAATGCACGGGCAAAATTGCCCTCGCGCACTGTAGGACCACCGTTGCGCGAAGACGCATCGGCGCGGAGGGTCAGCTTTGCCTCTTTCACGGTGAAAGCGTCTGCGCCGGTGTAGAGCGCCGCCAAGCCGCTACCGGCCAGCAGTTGCTCCAACGCCTGGCGGGCATTCAAGCGTCCGTGCACCGCGGTCGACCGTCGCCCATGTGCCAGTTGACGGTCCACCAGGATCGCCATCCCGCTGGCCCTGCTGTACAGCTCCAGGGCAACGGTCATTTCCTGGGCGGGTATCGCAAACTCGACAAAACGCGCCAGCCGATCGTCCACCTCGACGGGCGCAGGCGTGGCAGACCACGCGTCGCGTTGCGGCATCAATGCATGGAGCAACAAGAACAGTACCGTGGGCGCGAGGCAGCACCTGCTCAGCGCTTCTCTTGACATAGACATCTTCCGGCCCGAACGGCGTGTCGACGCCCTGCGTTGGCGCATCATGAGACGTGTACATGTCGTTTGTGTGACGAGCGCTGCAAAAAAAACATCGTCATACCTCGCTCCAATACGAGGTAGATTCAGGCTTCTACCGTTAGAAAGGAGCTCCGCCATGGACTGTCGTGTATTCGCGCTGCTGCTTGCTGCCCTTCCCTTGTGGGCCCAAGCCGCCGAGCCGGCGAATGAGGGATGCATCAATGTCGAGGTGAACGGGTACAAGGCGCTGTCCTACGAATGCCTGAGCGAACAGATGGCCAACCCGAAGGGTACGCCGGCAGCGCGCAAGAACCAGGAAGCGTTGAACGTGCCGATAGAGCAGCGAGCGCCGAACAGGCTGGGTCTGTACAACCAGTCGGCCACGCGGATTCGCATGGGCAATACCTTCGGCCACTCGGCGTTGCCGCAACGCCCACCGCAGTGACCTGGAGGCTTAATCCAACGACCGCATACCCGGTGTGTTTGCCTCCCTGGTCGAATCGATCAACCAGGCCCTGAACGCCTCGACCTTTTTCGAGTGGGCTGTCTCGACGGGTGTCACCAGATAAAAACCGAAATCGGACTTCAACCTCAGGGCAAATGGCGCGACCAGTCGACCTGCCTTCAGATCGTCGTCGACGTAGGTCGAGCGGCCGATGCAAATACCCAAGCCGTCGATGGCTGCCTGCACGGCCATCATCGCCAGGTCGAAGGTCAACCGTGAGCCTTCGGCCAGGGCGCTCGGTTGCCCGGCGGCCCCCAGCCAGAGGCTCCAATCGTCCCGCGTCATACCACTGACCTGCAACAGGGTGTGATGGGGCAGATCGCCGGGCGCCTTCAGGGCATTGGGCCCCACCAGCAATTTCGGACTGCACACCGGAAAAACCTCATCGGACATCAGCCAGTCAGCGCGCAAGCCCTTCCAATCGCCGGTGCCGTAACGAATGGCCGCGTCGGTGCCACCCTTGCGAAAATCCACCATATCGGTGGAGGCCGAGACACGTACATCGATGTTGGGATAGGCCTCCTGGAACGAGGCCAAGCGAGGCAGCAGCCATTTGGATGCGAATGACACCAGGGTACTCACCGTCAGCGCACTGTTATGGACCGAATCCAACAAGGTTTCCGTGCTATGACGCAACTCATGGAATGCCGAACGAACGCCTGGATAATAGGCACGACCTTCATCGGTCAACGCCAGGCCGTCCTTGAGCCGCAAGAACAGGCGCACCCCCAATTCCCCCTCCAGCCGCCGGATCTGATGACTGATCGCCGTTTGGGTGACATTCAACTCAAGGGCGGCCTGGGTAAAGCTCATGTGACGGGCAGCCGATTCGAATGCCTTCAGGCCATTGAGAGAGGGGATTCTGGCAGCCATGACGGTCAACGGCACTCATGAGGTTTTGTCATACCCTAGCACCCGATATGTCCTTTGAAAATCTTCCCGTTGGCGCCGATCCTCAGCGGCACTCAACGCCATCAGGAAAATCCCATGAAATTGTATTTCGCGCCCATGACCTGTTCATTGTCCCCGCACATTGTGCTGCGAGAGCTGGACATTGCCTTCGAGCTGGTACGCGTCGACAACAAGACCAAGCGAACCGCCGACGGGCGGGATTTCCTCGCCATCAATCCCAAGGGTTACGTCGCGGCGTTGATGCTGGATAACGGCGAAGTGCTCACCGAAGGCCCCGCCATCGTCCAGTACCTCGTCGATCAGGTTCCGGGCAATCACTTGACGCCGGCCAATGGCACCTGGGGACGGGTGCGGTTGCAGGAATGGCTCAATTTCATCAGCTCTGAAATCCATGGCGGCTGTGCCCCGCTGTTCAACGCCGAGATTCCGGAAACCACCAAGGCCATCTTCAAGCAAAAGCTGTTCAAGCGTCTCCATCACTTGGCCGGTGCCCTTGAACACCGCAACTATTTGCAGGGGGATTTCGGCCTCGCCGATGCGTATCTGTTCTCGGTGCTCAAATGGCTGCCGTTTTTCGCCATCGGTATCAATGATTGGCCGGCGCTGGCGTCGTATATGGCTCGGATCGAGACGCGACCCAGCGTCATGGCCGCGATCGAAGCCGAGGCGAACGCCGGCCGAGGCTGATCATTGGGCCACGAACGGATAATGCTCGATCCGACAAGGATGCTCGTTGCCGTCGCCCTTGCAGATGCCGTCCAGGTAGCGGTATCTGATCCGAATCGCCTGGCCTTTTGCGGGCCATTTTCGCCGCGCAAGCGTTGACTGATAGTCAGCGGTTTCCGGGATGAAGCTGATCACTGCGCCGACTTCTGGGCATTCCACCTTGGGAGAGGCCGGGCTGGTTTTCAGAACCTGGGCCCGGAGACCAGGTGATGGCCGCTTCACCACCTCAGTGACCCGTAATTGCATATCGCAGATCTGCCACGTCGCGGCGTGCACCGGGACGCACAAGGCTGAGAGCATCAGGATGAATGGCACGGCATGGGCAGGGGGCAGGTTCATTTCGATCCTTTGTAGGCGGCGACGTCGCGTACGGCATCCTCTCACACCCACGTACGCAAGGCTCTCCAAACAAAAAAAGCCCCGCGACCGAATACGGTGCGGGGCAAAGGGAATTGGTTGGTTGCGGCCAACCAAAGGAGCACGGGTAAAACGTCTACGGGCCGGTCAGATGCATTCCTGGGCGGCGCGTTCAAAATTCGAAGGCAAGAGATTGGAGGCCAGCAGATGCCGGTCGTAAATGAACACCTTCCCACCGTTGCCAGCCTTGTAGGCTTCGAGCACGTTGTCCGCCGCAATTTTGCTCGGCACGACGATGCGGTAGCTGCGCTGGGTCTGCGAGACCGTCGGGTTCAGGGCGCTGCCCTGCAGCTTCGGTACGACGCATTCGGCGTATTCGGCCGGTGTCTTGCTGGTCTGCAAGGTCAGGGTCGGATCGTTCGGAGCCGAAGCGCAACCTGCTAGCAACAAGGGGGGAAACGCCAGGGCAAGGAAAGATAAAGGGCGCATGATTGAAGTCCTGCAGTGGTGGGCTGCGTGTTCGATGGCGCTGATTTTCCAATGATTGCCGACAAAGCAGAACTTGCATTTCGTAATGGTCACTATTACTGATGGCAATAGTTGAAAGCCCCAGAAGGACCTCGCATAAGCGCTCGGCCAAGATGAAACCGACGGACCTCCCCCGACGCAGCTGACCGTCGATTAACGCCTCACCACAGGAGCCCGGCCTACTCGCTCACCACGCTCGCGCCCTGCTGATACTCCCGAGGCGTACAACCGAACTCGCGACGAAACACCGTGTGCAGGTATTGCGCCGACTTGAAGCCGCAATTGCGGGCGATGTCGGCGATCGCCGAGTCGGTGTTTTCCAAGCCGTTGGCCGCCGCGGCCAATTTGAAGCGCAGGATTTCGTCATGAACGCTGCAACCTCGCTCCTTGCGAAAATGCGCTTCCAGGGATGAGCGCGAGACACCGACATACGCCGCCACTTGCGCGGTCTTGATGCCCTGGCATGCGTACTGGCGGATGAACAACAGCGCTTGCATCACATAAGGATTGCCCAGCGGCTGGTGCAAACTGGATGTCTGCACATTGATCGCATCCGGCGGGATCAGCACCTGCGTGCCTGTGGACGGCATGCCATGCAGCATCTGGTGGAGCAGCCGCGCGGCGGTCCGACCCATCGTTTCGGTGCCCTGCACCACGGAGCTCAGCGGCACCCGAGTCAGGCTGCGGGTCAGTGGATCGTTGTCGATGCCGATCAACGCCACCTGCTCCGGAACAGCAATACCGGCGGTCAGGCAAGCCTGCAACAGCTGGCGGGCTCGCGCATCGCTGACGGCGATGATGCCGATGGGTTTGGGCAGGCTTTGCAGCCAGGCGATCTGCTGTTCGACGGCGCTGTCCCAGAGCGGCGCGCTGGTGCCCATGCCGCGATAGACCTCGGCGTGCAGACCATCGCGCAGCATCAACCGGCGAAAGGCTTTCTCCCGTTCCTGGGCCCAGCGATTGGCTTGGGACTCCGGCAGGCTGAAACAGGCGAATCGCGTCAGTCCGGCTTCGATCAGATGTTCGTAAGCCAATTTGATCAGCCCATGGTTATCCGTGGCGACATAGGGAATGCCCTTGGGATAGGCGCGCTCGTCCTGGTACGAGCCGCCCACCGCCACCACGGGCATCTTGATCCCGGCCAGCGCCTCGCCGATCAGCGGGTCGTCGAAGTCGGCGATGATCCCGTCGCCCTGCCAACGCTCGATCCCTTTCAACCTGCATAGGAAATCTTCCTCGAGAAACAGATCCCAGGACGCGCGGGTACTGCTCAGGTAGTTACCGATGCCGCTGATGATGCCTCGGTCGTAGATCTTGCTGCCGTTGAACAAAAGGGCGATGCGGTGGACGGGCGGGACGATTTTCATTGTAAGAACCCTAGGCCGGTGGACAGAGACTAGGCGCGCGGACGGCGAATCTCAATACTCAAAATCGAACTGTCCTTTGATGATTTTCATAATCAGCGGCGCCAGGGGCGGCGTTAGTATCAGGTCACCGCCAAGAATAAAAAGGAAACCGTCCATGTCGTACTTCCCCGATGTTCAGCCGATCCGCTATGAGGGCCCGGGCAGCGACTCGCCGCTCGCTTTCCGGCACTACGATGCCGACAAACTGATCCTCGGCAAACCCATGCGCGAGCACCTGCGCATGGCGGTCTGCTATTGGCACACCTTTGTCTGGCCGGGGTCCGATGTGTTCGGTGCGGGAACCTTCAAACGCCCATGGCAGCACGCAGGGGACCCGATGGAAGTGGCCATCGGCAAGGCCGAGGCGGCGTTCGAGTTTTTCTCCAAGCTGGGCATCGACTACTACTGCTTCCACGACACCGATGTCGCGCCGGAAGGCCAATCGTTGAAGGAATACCGCAACCACTTCGCGCAAATGGTCGATCACCTCGAGCGTCACCAGGAACAGACCGGCATCAAGCTGCTCTGGGGCACCGCCAACTGCTTCAGCAACCCGCGTTTTGCCGCCGGCGCCGCCAGCAACCCTGACCCGCAAGTCTTCGCCTGCGCCGCCGCCCAGGTGTTCAGCGCCATGAATGCCACCCAGCGCCTCAAGGGCTCCAACTACGTGTTGTGGGGCGGCCGCGAAGGCTACGAAACCCTGCTCAATACTGACCTGTCCCGCGAACGCGAGCAACTGGGCCGGTTCATGCGCATGGTGGTCGAGCATAAATACAAGATCGGCTTCAAGGGCGACCTGCTGATCGAGCCCAAGCCCCAGGAGCCGACCAAGCACCAGTACGATTACGACAGCGCCACGGTGTTCGGCTTTCTGCAGCAGTTCGGCCTGGAAAAAGAGATCAAGGTCAACATCGAGGCCAACCATGCGACCCTGGCCGGGCACAGTTTCCATCATGAAATCGCCACGGCGGTCTCCCTGGGGATCTTCGGCAGCATCGACGCCAACCGGGGCGATCCGCAGAACGGCTGGGACACCGATCAGTTCCCCAACAGTGTCGAAGAAATGACCCTGGCCACCTACGAGATCCTGAAGGCCGGAGGCTTCGGCAACGGCGGTTTCAACTTCGATTCCAAGGTACGCCGCCAGAGCTTGGACGACGTCGACTTGTTCCACGGCCATGTCGCGGCCATGGACGTGCTCGCCCTTTCGTTGGAACGCGCAGCCGCCATGGTGCAGGACGATCAGTTGCAGAAATTCAAGGACCAGCGCTACGCCGGCTGGCAGCAGCCGTTCGGCAAGGCGCTGCTCGCGGGGGACTACAGCCTCGAATCCCTGGCCGAGCATGCATTCACCAACGAGCTGAATCCGCAGGCGGTCAGCGGTCGGCAGGAAATGCTCGAAAACGTCGTCAACCGGTTCATCTACTCCTGACGGCAGGCGACTTTGCGGGCGCGGGGAGGCTGTTACATTCGCGCGACAAATCTGTGCCCGCAACGCCGCGCAACGCTCTACAGTTCTACCGGCATCACGTTCTCGTCAGGCAGTGTCTTTCAAAAAACAATAAAAGGACGCACCACCATGAAAACATTCAAACGTACCCTGCTCGCCGGCGCCCTCGCCCTGCTATCGCTCCCGGCCATGGCCGACGCCACCCACCCCAAGATCGGTTTCTCCATCGATGACCTGCGTCTGGAACGCTGGTCCCGCGATAGAGACTACTTCGTCGCGGCGGCAGAAAAACTCGACGCCAAGGTTTATGTCCAGTCCGCCGATGCCAACGAGCAGAAGCAGATTTCCCAGATCGAAAACCTGATTTCCCGTGGCGTCGACGTCATCGTGATCGTGCCGTTCAACGCCACTGTGCTGACCAACGCCGTCGCCGAAGCCAAGAAGGCCGGGATCAAGGTGGTGTCCTATGACCGGCTGATCCTCAACGCCGACATCGACGCTTACATTTCCTTCGATAACGAAAAGGTCGGCGAGATGCAGGCCGGCGGCGTGTTGAAGGCAGCGCCCAAGGGCAACTACTTCCTACTCGGCGGCGCGCCTACCGACAACAACGCCAAAATCCTGCGTGAAGGCCAGATGAAGGTGCTGCAACCGGCCATCGACAAGGGCGACATCAAGATTGTCGGCCAGCAATGGGTGAAGGAATGGAACCCCACCGAAGCCCTGAGCATCGTCGAAAACGCCCTGACCCGGAACAACAACAAAATCGACGGCATCGTCGCCTCCAACGACGCCACCGCTGGCGGCGCCATCCAGGCCCTGGCCGCGCAAAAGCTGGCCGGCAAGGTGCCGATCTCCGGCCAGGACGCCGACTTGGCGGCGGTCAAGCGGGTGATCGACGGCACCCAGGCCATGACGGTCTACAAGCCCTTAAAGCTGATCGCCTCCGAAGCCGCCAAGCTTTCGGTACAACTGGCGCGCAACGAAATGCCCACCTACAGCTCGCAGTACGACAATGGCAACAAGAAAGTCGACACCATCCTGCTCACGCCTACCGCGCTGACCAAGGACAACATCGACCTGCTGGAAAAGGACGGGTTCTACACCAAGGCGCAGATCGCGGGGCAGTGACCCGGGAGCAGCTCTTTGGATAGCAAAAATCCTTGTGGGAGCGAGCCTGCTCGCGATGGCGGCGGCACAGTGAATGCAGATGCAAGCTGACCTATCGCTTCGCGAGCAGGCTCGCTCCCACAGGTTTTATGTTGTGTGAGCCCCTTTCTTACGAGCCCTCGCCATGTCTGAATACCTGCTGCAAATGAACGGCATCGTCAAGACCTTCGGCGGTGTCAAGGCCCTGAACGGCATCGACATCAAGGTCAGGCCGGGTGAATGCGTCGGCCTGTGCGGCGAGAACGGCGCCGGCAAATCCACCTTGATGAAAGTCCTATCGGCGGTCTATCCCTACGGCACCTGGGAGGGTGAGATTCTCTGGGACGGCCAGCCGCTGAAGGCGCAATCGATCAGCGAAACCGAAGCTGCCGGCATCGTCATCATTCACCAGGAACTGACCCTGGTGCCCGACCTGTCGGTGGCCGAAAACATCTTCATGGGCCACGAGCTGACCTTGCCCGGCGGACGCATGAATTACCCCGCGATGATCCACCGCGCCGAAGCCCTGATGCGTGAACTCAAGGTGCCGGACATGAACGTCTCGCTGCCGGTTTCGCAGTACGGCGGTGGCTACCAGCAATTGGTCGAGATCGCCAAGGCCCTGAACAAACAGGCGCGCCTGCTGATCCTCGACGAGCCTTCCTCGGCCCTGACCCGCTCGGAAATCGAAGTGCTGCTGGACATCATCCGCGACCTCAAGGCCAAGGGCGTGGCGTGCGTCTACATCTCCCACAAGCTCGATGAAGTGGCCGCCGTGTGCGACACCATCGCGGTGATACGCGATGGCAAACACATCGCCACCACTGCCATGGCCGACATGGATATTCCCAAGATCATCACGCAAATGGTCGGGCGGGAGATGAGTAACCTCTACCCCACCGAACCCCACGCTATCGGCGAGGTGATTTTCGAGGCACGCCATGTGACCTGCTACGACGTCGACAACCCCAGGCGCAAACGCGTCGACGACATTTCGTTCGTGCTCAAGCGCGGCGAAATCCTTGGCATCGCCGGGTTGGTGGGTGCGGGTCGCACGGAGCTGGTGTCGGCGTTGTTCGGCGCTTACCCCGGTCGTCACGAAGGCGAAGTCTGGCTGGACGGCCAGCGCATTGACAGCAGCACGCCCCTCAAGTCGATCCGGGCGGGCCTGTGCATGGTCCCTGAAGATCGCAAGCGCCAGGGCATCATCCCGGACCTGGGCGTCGGCCAGAACATCACCCTGGCGGTCCTGGAAAACTTCTCGAAGATGACCCGCATCGACGCCGAGGCCGAGCTGGGCAGCATCGACCGGGAAATCTCGCGCATGCACCTCAAGACCGCGAGCCCGTTCCTGCCGATCACCAGCCTTTCCGGTGGCAACCAGCAGAAAGCTGTGCTGGCGAAGATGCTCCTGACCAAGCCTCGGGTATTGATTCTCGACGAACCCACCCGGGGCGTGGACGTCGGCGCCAAGTACGAGATCTACAAGCTGATGGGCGCGCTGGCGGCCGAAGGCGTGTCGATCATCATGGTGTCCTCGGAACTGGCCGAAGTGCTGGGTGTGTCGGACCGCGTGCTGGTGATCGGCGAGGGGCAACTGCGCGGCGATTTCATCAACCAGGAATTGACCCAGGAACAGGTGCTTGCCGCCGCGCTCAGCCATC
This sequence comes from Pseudomonas sp. E102, assembly GCF_052660185.1. NCBI lineage: Bacteria > Pseudomonadati > Pseudomonadota > Gammaproteobacteria > Pseudomonadales > Pseudomonadaceae > Pseudomonas > Pseudomonas sp. E102. The sequence goes on along the minus strand of NZ_CP084025.1, from coordinate 2,271,162 downwards.
CCGAAAGCAATAACAACAATGATCGGAAGTCCGCGTAGATGAACCAAGTCAAACAAGTGTTCACCCGCTACAAAATGCTCGCCCTGGTGATTGCCGTGGCGGTCATCTGGTTGTTCTTCAGCTGGCAGACCGAGGGCGGGTTCCTGACTCCGCGCAACCTCTCCAACCTGCTGCGGCAGATGTCCATCACCGGCATCCTGGCTTGCGGCATGGTGCTGGTGATCATCAGTGGCGAGATCGATTTGTCGGTGGGCTCGTTGCTCGGTTTATTGGGAGGTCTGGCGGCGATACTCGATGTGGTCTATCACATCCCGCTGCTGGCGAACCTGAGCCTGGTCGCCCTGTGTGGGCTGATGATCGGCCTGGCCAACGGCTACATGACCGCCTACCTGCGCATCCCCTCCTTCATCGTCGGCCTGGGTGGCATGCTGGCGTTTCGCGGAATCCTGCTGGGCATCACTGGCGGCACCACCATCGCGCCGGTATCGCCGGAGCTGGTTTACGTCGGCCAGGGTTACCTGCCCCACGCAGTCGGCACGGGCCTGGGCGTGTTGTTGTTCGCGCTGACGCTTTTCCTGACCTGGAAACAGCGCCGCAACCGCGCGCTGCATGGCCTCGCGGCCCATTCCCTGACGCGGGACGTGGCGCGGGTGGTGTTGATCGGCGCCGTGCTGGCCGGGTTCGTCTATACGCTCAACAGCTACGACGGGATCCCGGTTCCGGTGCTGCTGCTGTTGGTTCTGCTGGGGGTGTTCAGCTACGTGACCAGCCAAACCGTATTCGGCAGGCGCGTCTATTCCGTGGGAAGTAACATGGAGGCCACGCGCCTGTCTGGCATCAATGTACAGGCAGTGAAGCTGTGGATCTTCGGCATCATGGGCGTGATGTGCGCCCTCGCCGGCATGGTCAACACCGCGCGCCTTGCCGCCGGCTCGCCCTCGGCGGGCAACATGGGCGAACTGGACGCTATCGCCGCCTGCTTTATCGGCGGCACATCCATGCGCGGTGGCTCGGGCACGGTCTACGGCGCGCTGCTGGGCGCGCTGGTCATCACCAGCCTGGACAACGGCATGTCCATGCTCGACGTCGACAGCTACTGGCAGATGATCGTCAAGGGCAGCATTTTGGTCCTGGCCGTGTGGGTGGATGTCAGCACCCGCACCGCCCGACGCTGACCCATACCGATTCGGGGCAACCATGGATGGCCGCCCCACTCCCCGTCATGATTGATCACAATCCGTGTGCAACGCCTTCACCGCTGGGCTCTTGATGCGACGCCGGCAGCCAATATGCTGTGGGCAGACCCGCCAAAAATGAAGAAGCGCCTGCATGAACAGCCCCCGAACGCTCTATCAAAAGCACATCGACAGCCATACCGTTTGCCCGTTGGACGATCAGGGCCACGTGCTGTTGTACATCGACCGCCAGGTCGCCAACGAATACACCAGCCCGCAAGCCTTCAGCGGCCTTCGTGAAAACGGCCGCAGCGTCTGGCGGCCGAGCGCGACGCTGGCGGTGGTCGATCACGTCAACCCGACGGCGCCCCAGCGCATCGCAGCCATGCCGGATGCCGGCGGCGCCCGGCAGGTCTCGTACTTCGCAGAAAACTGCCGGGACTTCGGCATCGAACTGTTCGACGTGCTGGACAAACGCCAGGGCATCGAGCACGTCGTTGCCCCCGAGCAAGGCTTCATCCTGCCGGGCATGGTGGTGGCCGCGGGCGACAGCCACACCACGACATACGGTGCGTTGGGGGCCTTTGGTTTTGGCATCGGCACGTCTGAAATCGAACACCTGCTGGCTACGCAAACGCTGGTCTACAAGCGCCTGAAAACCTTGCGCGTCACGGTCAACGGCACGCTTGGGGCAGGTGTCACCGCCAAGGACATCATCATGGCGCTGATCGAAAGGATCGGCGCCTCGGGCGCCACCGGTTATGCGATCGAATTCACCGGCCCGGCAATCACCGCCCTTAGCGTCGAAGCCCGCATGACCATCTGCAACATGGCCGTGGAAGCCGGCGCCCGGGGCGCGTTCATGGCGCCGGATGACAAGGTTTTTGCCTATCTGCAAAGCAAGCCCCGCGCTCCCAGGGGCGAGCTGTGGAAACGGGCCGTGACCAAATGGCGAGCCCTGCACAGCGATGAAGGCGCGGTGTTCGACCGGGAAGTGACGCTCGATGTCGACGCGTTGGAACCCATGGTCACCTGGGGCACCAGCCCTGACCAGGCTGCACCGATCGGAAGCCAGGTACCCGACCCTGCGACAGAACCCGACCTGATCCTGCGCCAAGGCCTGCAGCGTGCCCTCAACTACATGGGTCTGACGCCAGGCATGCCGCTCGCCGACGTGGTCATCAACCATGCTTTCATCGGCTCGTGCACCAACGCGCGGATTGAAGACTTGCGCGATGCGGCGCGTGTCGTACAGGGCAAGCACGTTGCCGCCCATGTGCGCGCGATGATCGTGCCCGGCTCGACCATGGTGCGCGAACAGGCCGAAGAAGAAGGCCTGGCGGCAATATTTCGCGAAGCCGGTTTCGAATGGCGCCAATCCGGCTGTTCGATGTGCCTGGCGATGAACGATGACGTGCTCGCCCCTGGGGATCGCTGCGCCTCCAGTACCAATCGCAACTTCGAAGGACGCCAGGGCGCCGGCGCGCGCACCCACTTGATGAGCCCGGCCATGGTGGCCGCCGCCGCGATTGCTGGTCATTTGACCGATGTTCGTTCACTGCTGCCGGAGGCCTGAAGCATGCAACCCTTCAATACTGTAACTGGCACCGCCGCCCCGCTGCTGGCCGCCAACATCGACACCGACGTGATCATGCCCAAGCAGTTCCTCAAGGGCATCGACCGCAACGGGCTGGACCGTGGCCTGTTCTTCGACTTGAAGTGGCTGGGCAACGGCGATCCCAATCCTGAATTCGTGCTCAACAAACCGGGCTGGCGCGGCGCAACGTTCCTGGTGGTGGGGGAAAACTTCGGATGTGGCTCAAGCCGCGAACATGCGGTGTGGGGTTTGAAGCAAGTGGGCATCCGGGCGTTGATCGGCAGCAGCTTCGCCGGGATCTTCTATGACAATTGCCAGCGTAACGGGGTGTTGGTCATTCAATTGCCCGAAGCGCAACTCAAGAGACTCGCGCAGACGATCAGCCGCGCCGAAACCGCCAGCATCAGCGTTAACCTGCCGGCGCAACAGATCAGATTGGCGGACGGTGAGCTAATTTCTTTCGAGATCGACGAGCTGCGCAAGCAATCCTTGCTGCTCGGCCTGGATGCCATTGGCACGACCCTTCAACGTGCAGACCAGATACGCCGTTTCGAAAGCCGGCACCTGGCGGAAAATCCCTGGCTGTAGCGTAACGTCCAACCACTGAGGAAGACTATGGGAGCGAGCCTGCTCGCGAAAGCGGTGCTGCTCTTCTACCCAGCCGACAAGTCCCGAAAACACGTCTCAAGAAATTCAACGCAAACCCGCAGCTTCGCCGACTGACTGAGCCGGGTGGGATACACCGCCCAGACGTTGGCGCTTTGCGAATACGCCGGCAGCACCTGAACCAACCGCCCCTGTTCAAGCAGGGGCCCGGCGTCCCACATCGAGCGCAGCAGGATCCCGCCGCCGCTCAACGCCCACTCCAGGACAATCTCGCCGCTGTTGGAGGACAACGGGCCGCCGACGCGCACAGTCTCCTGCACCCCATCCTTGCTCAAAGTCCAGATGCCGAAGGCGTTGTCGCGCTCCTTGAGCACCAGGCAATCATGGTCCTTGAGGTCATCGAGCGAACGCGGTGTGCCCCGTCGTTCCAGATACCCGGGGGCTGCGCAGAGCACGCGTCGATTGCTCACCAGCTTGCGGCCCAGGTGCTGCCCTGGCAGGTCATCACCGACGCGGATCTCAAGGTCGAACCCCTCGCCAACGATATCGACGACGCGGTCGAACACATCCAGTCGGATGTCGAGGCCAGGGTACGTCTGCGACAGCTTGCCGATTGCCGGCGCGACATGGTTGCGGCCAAAACCAAAGCTGCTGCAGATATGCAACGAGCCGGTGGGCTGATGGCGAGCCCGGGCGATCTCACCGACGAACTCATCGAAATCCCCCAGCAGCTTTTCGGCCCACACCCGCACGCGCTCGCCGTCGTCGGTCAATGCGATGCGCCGGGTCGTGCGATGCAGCAGTCGGGTAGCGAGCGTCGACTCCAATACCGAGATGCGCTTGCTGATATAGGCCGGTGAATAGCCCAATGCCTCGGCCGCGCTGGCAAAGCCATTCTTTCGGACGACAGTCAGAAAGACCTTCAGGTCCTCCGGCAAGGGGAATTGATCACGGGTTGTGTTCATCGGCTCTACCGCAGCGCTATTCTTCGCAATTTCGCGAAGAATAGCACTGAAGCGGCCCGGCTCAACCGCCGTATTTGCCCAGCAATTTAAGCGTCACGCCGTTCGTCCAGCCAAAGCCATCCTGCAATTCATACTCGCCCCCGCCCCCACCGTCGCCTTGACCGGACAAGTCGTACTTCTCGACCAGTTTGTCTTCCTTGCGGTAGAGATCCTGGACCTGTTGCAGAAAACGGCTGCCAACCTCCCTGGCCAGGTCGGTTTGGCCGTAGCGCTCCAACCCCTCGACCGCCACCCATTGCAGGGGCGCCCAGCCATTGGGTTCATCCCACTGCTGGCCGTTATTGACCTGGGTGGTGGCGATGCCGCCGGGACGCAGCAAGCCCTTGCGCACGGCGTCGGCAGTGCGGTTGGCGCGTTCGCTGGAAGCCAGGCCGGTATAGAGCGGGAACAGCGTCGCGGCAGTGAGTGCCGGGCGCTGCCGGTTCTGCTGCCAATCGTAGTCCACGTAATAACCGCCTTCGGCGTTCCACAGGTACGTCTCGATGGCGCGCTGGCGTTGCTCGGCCCGTTGCCCATAGGCTTGGGTACACGGCGTGTTCCGCACCGTTTCACAGGCCTTGGCGATGGTGCGCTCCAAGTGATACATCAGGCTGTTCAGGTCCACGGGTGCGATGGAGGTCGTGCGAATGGTCGCCAGGTTTTTACCGTCTCCCAGCCAGCGGGAACTGAAATCCCAGCCGCTTTCAGCGCCTGCGCGCAAGTCGCGCCAGACTTCTTGCTTGGGCCTGTCGGCTGCCTGTTCAGCGGTCTTGACGTCCTGCAGCCACGACTCCTGACGAGGCGTGGGGCTGGCGTCCCAATAGCGGTTGAGCACGCTGCCATCGGCAAGCTTGACGACGTGTCGCCCAGCCTCACCCGGCTTGAGGGTCTGCGCCCCTTCCATCCAGTAGGCATATTCTTTTTGCAGTTGCCCAAGGTAACGCCCGTAGGCCTGCTCGCCCTCGATATGCGCCTGCAATTCCACCATATAGGCAAAGAATGGCGGCTGCGATCGGCTCAGGTAGTAGGTGCGATTGCCGTTGGGAATGTGGCCGTAGGTGTCGATCATGTAGGCAAAGTTGTCGGCCATCTGGCGAACCTGCGTCTGGTCACCGCTTTGCTCCAACCCCAGCATGGTGAAATACGAATCCCAGTAATACATTTCTCGGAAACGCCCGCCTGGCACGACATAGGGCTGCGGCAACGGCAATAGACTGCTGTATTGCGGAACCTCGGTGTAGGTTCGGCTGAGCACCGGCCAGAGATTGTCGATGTGTTCCTTGATTGGCGCGCCGGGTTTTGGGGTCGGGCTCTCAGCCTGGCCTGACTCGACGAAGTTGTCCTTCACGAACCCGTTGAGATCGAAATCGGCACTGTCGCGGCGGGCCAGGTAATCGGCGCGAATCTGCGAGGGGTCGCGCTTGGGCAGCGCATCGACGAAGTGTTTTTGGTCAGTGAACAACTGTTTGCCTTGCACCGCCTCAAACAATTCGGGATAGGCCTGGTCGGGCGGCACGGGGGTGCGCCTTCGCGCGTCCTCGTAGCTCCATGTCGCAGGCGATTGGCTTGAGCATGCTGCGCACAACAACGCGGTGAAGGACAGGCTGGCGAGATAAACAGAACGCATCTGAGGCTCCTTGATGTGATCACTTCCTACAGCAATGACTGAAGAAAATGAGCCTCGGTTCACTCGAACTTCCTTTCCTCATTTCAATGGAACCCCCGTTTCACCCTCGCTCTCTATCGCAGAACCAACAGAGCGGAGGTGTTGATCATGATTTCCCCGGCAACCGGAATGAGGACGGGCGAACGCTATGCCGTCGAAAGCGTCGAGCGAGCGCCACATTTCCCCGGCTTTTTCCTTGATGGAAAGTATTACCTGGGCCCAGAACTGAACACCGCGGTGGGCTGGCTGGAGGGCGAAAAGTTTGTCTATGACCAACTCGACCCCGAGGGCGAGCCGGTGTACCCGGACAGGGTCGCCGGCACCGTCCAGGACCTGACGCTGATCATGGCGGACGGGGTGCGCCTGAAGCTTTCGCCCATGCAGCCCGAGATCCATCAGTCGACAGGCGAAACCGCCCCGAGCCGTAAGACGACGTCGTATCCCTTGTCGGAGAAACTGGTGGTCATCACCGGCGCTTCGAGCGGGATCGGCCGCGCCACCGCCCAGGCGTTTGCCAGGCAGCGCGCACGCCTGGTCCTGGCGGCACGCGACCGTGCGGCGCTCGATGAGGTCGTTGCCCAATGCCAGGCCCAGGGAGCCGACGCGTTGGCGGTGTGCACAGACGTCACCAGCAGTGAGCAAATGCAGGCGCTTGCCGCCGAAGCCGCAACGTTCGGTGACGGTCGCATTGACATCTGGATCAACAATGCCGGCGTGGGTGCGGTAGGCAGCTTCGAGCAGACGCCGCTCGATGTGCATGAGCAGGTCCTGCAAACCGATTTACTTGGCTACCTGCGCGGCGCCTACGTGGCCTGGCCGTATTTCAAGAAGCAACAACGCGGCATCCTGATCAATACCCTGTCGTTAGGCAGTTGGGTCGCCCAGCCTTACGCCGCCGCCTATTCCGCCAGCAAGTACGGACTGCGCGGGTTGTCCGAAGCCTTGCGCGGTGAGTTGGGGGAATACCGGGACATCCACGTCTGCGACATCTATCCCGCGGTCATCGATACGCCGGGTTTTCGCGATGGCGCCAACTTCACCGGCCACGCGCTGAAGCCACCACCACCGGTCTACGACCCCCATCGCGTCGCCGAGGCGATGGTCAGTTGCGCACTCAACCCCAAGCCCACCACCACCGTGGGCAGCGCCGCGACACTGGCAAGGATGGCGCATTTTCTTGTGCCCGGGTTTGCGCAACTTTCCGGCTGGCTGACACGCCGGGGCCTGGATCGCAGCCCGGCAATGGCTTCATCCTCCGGAAACCTGTTCTCCCCGCCCAGCGGCCAGCGACGTGTCGATGGCGGTTGGCGCAAGCCGACGCGGCGATCCGCGCCCCTGCTGGTGGCGGGCGCCGCATTGTTGATTGGTGGGTGCCTGGTGGCGCTGGGTCGGGAACGAAGTCGTCGCTGAAGCGGCGTCTGGGTATTGGCTCAGGCCAATCCCGAACGGAACGCTTCCACCTTGAGCCCGAATCGGTTCATCTTGTTGTACAAACCGCCACGGGAAACGTTCAACTGCCGGGCGGCCAGGCGGATATTGCCCCGCGTGTCCCTGAGGGCCGCGATGATCGCGTTCATTTCATGGGTACCTAGATCCACGGCTGCCCGCGGCTCGGGGACAAAATGCCGGGCCGCTGGCTGTCCTCCCTGCCTGATCTCCAACGCAAGATCACTCGCTTGGATCAGCTCGGTACCAGCCAGGTTGGTCGCGCGCTCAATGACGTTTTCCAGCTCACGGACGTTGCCCGGCCAGTGGTAGGCGCCCAAGAGCTCCAGCGCCTCCGGGGACAGGTCGCGCATGGGTTTTCGCAGCGACCGGGCGCAACGCGCAAGAAAATGCCGTGCCAGCATCGGCACGTCTTCGCGGCGCATGCGCAAGGGCGGCACCGTCAGGCCCAGCACGTTGAGGCGGTAATAAAGATCTTCGCGAAAAGCCCCTTCGGCCACGGCCTGGCTCAGGTTGCGATGGGTCGCAGCGATGATGCGCACGTTCACCCGCAACGATTTTTTCGCCCCCACCCGAGTGACTTCGCCTTCCTGCAGGACACGCAGCAAGCTGACTTGAGCATCGAATGACATGTCGCCGATTTCGTCGAGAAAGATCGTCCCGCCGTCAGCCAATTCGAACTTGCCCGCCGAACCGCCACGCACCGATCCGGTGAACGCGCCTTCGACATGGCCGAACAGTTCACTCTGGACCAGGTCGCGAGGAATGGCCCCGCAATTGACCGCAACGAAAGGTCCGCCGCAACGCTCGCTGCCATTGTGGATGGCCTGGGCAAACAGTTCCTTGCCGGTGCCGCTCTCCCCGAGAATCAGCGTGGTCGAATCGCTGCGGCTGGCGATTCGAGCCAGGTGCAATGCGTCCTGGATGGCGCGTGAATGGCCCTGGATGGTTTCGAAGGTATAGCTGGCCTGGGTACCCATGATGCGCCGGGTAATCTCGCGGATGCGCCGGTTCTCGCGCAATGAAACAATGCGACCGCCCTGCGCCAGGGGACAGACCGACACCAGGCAGGCCAGGTGGCTGCGATCGTGCAGCTCAAACGTACAGTCCAGGTCCCGTACTCCTTCCCCGGCCCTGCGCAGGATTTCATCGCTCAGTTCGGTCTGGCCCAGGCTCTGGAACGGCTTGCCCAGCCAGGCAGGGTCGACACGAAACAATTGCCGGGCGTAATGGTTGAGGGCCTTGATATTGTTTTTTTCATCCAATACGACCAAGCCCTCGTTGAGCACTTCCAAAACCGTTTGTTGTTCTTCCAGCAACGCTTGCAGCGCCATTTGCCTGGAAACAGCTTCGGCTGCAGCCTGGACGGTGCCCAAGGTGTGGAAGTGAAACCAGCCGGGCTCGGCCGTTAGGGTCAACATGGCCAGGGTCCGGCCATGGGCATCGCGGATGGGCGCGGCGGCACAATGCATCTGCCGCTGGCGCAGGCCGGCGCCGAAATTCTCGCCAGACAGCACGTATACCAAGCGGTCTTCAACCAGCGCCAGGCCGGTGCAATTGGTGCCCTGTACCGATTCAAGCAAGCGACTGCCGATGGGTGTGAGGTCCAAGCCACAGAAGTACAAGGTGGTGCCCTGGGCATCCGTGAGGTTGATATGCCCGTTGGGATTGTAGGCAAGCAGGCCGCGCATGACCTGCGCCGCCGCGGCGATCAACAGTCGATTCGCCGTCAGTGTGGCGGTCAGCTCGGCAGGCGAGACAAAACGGTACTCGCCGTCTGCCGAGTCGAGGCCGGCATCGACGCTACGCTGCCAGGAACTCCAGATAACCTGCCGGACACCTTCAGGACGCTCGGTGACGCCGCTCAAGCAGGCTCGCCAGGCTTCATCCAGCGCCGGGCTTGATCCGCCATTCAATGACGCAGGCCCCAGGGCAGTCAGGTAATCACGGTCTTCAACGCTCAACGTCATCGGCTGTGTGTTCATGGCGGGCTCTATGTACATACTTTTGACATGTCAGTATAGGCATGTCTTCTAAATGGACACATGCAATCACAAAGCACCAATAAAACCCTTTATTTTCAGGCTGTTAACAATTGGCACAGCCCTTGCTCCCGGCAATGCACCGACAACGAGTCGCGAACAACAATAAAAGGGAGTCTCTTATGGGTACGTCAAAAACCGTCCGCCTGGGTCTTATCGGTGCGGGTCGCATGGGCAGCTTTCACGGCCTGACCGCCGCTCGCCACATCCCCGGCGCATACCTTGCCGCCATTGCCGATCCAACCCCCGGCCAGGCCGAGCGCCTAGCGGCAGAACTGGGCGCAGGGAAGGTTCATACCGATCCACAACAGTTGCTGAATGACCCGGATATCGACGCGGTGCTGATCGCCGCGCCAGCTCGCAGCCACGCCGAACTGGTGATCAGCGCGGCGCAGGCGGGCAAAAGCGTTTTCTGCGAAAAACCCATGGCCGTCACGCTGGAGGAAGCCGATCGGGCCATTGCCGCCGCTGCCGATGCGAGGGTGACGCTGCAAGTCGGCTTCAACCGGCGCTTCGCCAAGAGCTTCCGCACCGCGCACCTGGACGTGGTCGCCGGCCGAATCGGCACGCCACAGCTTCTGCGTTCGCTGACCCGCGACCCGGCGCTGAACAATCCCGCCGCCTCGCCGCAATGGGTCATTTTCCTGGAGACGCTGATCCACGACTTCGACACCCTGCGCTACCTCAATCCGGGTGCCGAAGCGGTCGAGGTGTTCGTCATGGCCGACGCGTTGATCGCGCCGGACTTCAAACACAAAGGGTTCCTCGACACGGCGGTGGTCACGATCCGATTCGACAACGGCGCCATCGCCACGGCCGAGGCCAACTTCCAGGCGGTCTACGGCTACGACGTCCGCGGCGAAGTGTTCGGCAGCGCCGGCATGCTGACCATGGGCAGCGTCAACGACAGCGACTTGCTGCGCTACCTGGCAAGTGGCGTCCAGGCCGATACCCAGCGCATGGACACCGACTTGCTGCGTGACGCCTACGTGACCGAGCTCAATCACTTCGTCAATTGCGTACGCAGCGGTGAAAAGCCCCTAGCCAGCGGTGAGGACGCCCGGGCCGCGCTGGCGATTGCCCGTGCCTGTATCGAGTCTTTCCAGCAAGGCAAAGCGGTGCGTGTCCAAGGGCCGCTGTCATGAGTCTCGTACCGTTCAAGCTGGCGGTCAGCGCGGAGATGGTGTTCCTCGACCTGCCCTTTATCGAACGCGTCAAACGCATCCATGCGCTGGGCTTCAGCGTCGAGATATGGAACTGGACGACCAAGGACATCCCCGCCCTCGCCGCGACGGGCGCTGACTTTACCTCGATGACCGGCTACATCACGGGCAACCTCACCGACCCCGAGGACATCCGGCAACTGCTGGACAGTGCCCAGGAATCCTTGGGTGTCGCCGCGCAATTGAATTGCCCGAGCCTGAACCTGCACGGCACCGGCCTGGGGGACCAGGGTTTGCCGGTCAAACCCGTGACCCAGGCCACCGGCCGCATGTGGTTGAGCGCCTGCAAGACCCTGGAAAAAATCGCCCGCCTGGGGGAAGACGCCGGCCGTGTGTTCCTGCTGGAAAACCTCAACACCGAAGTCGACCATCCGGGCACGCCTTTCGCTCGCGCCGACGACACCCTGGCGCTGATCGAAGCCGTAGGCAGCCCGCATCTGAAAATGAACCTGGACCTCTATCATGCGCAGATCGGCGAAGGAAACCTGACCGAACTGATCCAGCGCGCCGGCGGCGCCATCGGTGAAATCCAAGTCGCCGATGTGCCTGGCCGCATGGAGCCCGGCACTGGCGAAATCAATTATCCGGCGATTGCCAGGGCGTTGTCCGGCATGGGATACAGCGGTGTAGTCGGCCTCGAAGGTTGGGCCAGCGGAGACAGCGAGCGGGCGCTTGAGCGATTCAGGCGGGCCTTCACGCTGGATGGGTAAGGCCCGTGCAGAACATTTATTGATGACGTTCACTCCATAACAACAAAAGGAAAACCATCATGCGTCGTTGCACACTGCTGTTCGCCACGCTGCTCCTGCTCTTCAGCCAATGGGCCGCCGCCGACTATCGCATCGGCGTCAGCATCGCCAGGGTCGACGATAACTTCATGACCTATGTGCGTAACGGCCTGGACGAGGCCGCCAAGAAGGACAACGTCCAGATCCAGTTCGAGGACGCCCAGGGCGATGTGGTTCGCCAGCTCAACCAGGTCCAGGGCTTCATCAACCAGAAAGTGGACGCGGTCATCGTCCTGCCGGTCGACACCTCCGCCACCGCCAATATCACCCGTGCCGCAGTCGAGGCGAAGACGCCACTGGTCTACGTCAATCGGCACCCGGACGAGCGTACGCTGCCCAAAGGGGTGGTCACGGTGGCGTCCAATGACATCGAGGCTGGCCAATTGCAGATGCGTTACCTCGCCGAAAAGCTCGGTGGCAAAGGCAACCTGGCGATCATCATGGGTGACCTCGCGCAAAACGCTACCCACGACCGCACCGAAGGGGTCAAGCAAGTGCTCAAGGACTTTCCCGGCATCAAGATCGTCGAGCAGCAGAGTGCCGAGTGGCAACGCAACAAGAGCATGGACCTGACCAGCAACTGGTTGCTCGCCGGCAGCCGGTTCGATGCCATCGTCGCCAACAATGACGAGATGGCCATCGGTGCGGCCATGGCCTTGCAACAATCCGGCAAGGCCAAGGGCGAGGTTGCGATTGTCGGAATTGACGGCTTGCCGGACGGCCTGGCGGCGATCAAGCGCGGGATGCTAGTCGCCTCGGTATTCCAGGACCCTAAGGCCCAGGCGACCAGCGCGGTGCAGGCAGCCATCAAGATGATCAAGGGCGAGCCGGTCGAGACAGAAGTCTGGGTGCCCTTCCAGTTGATCAAGCCTGAACAACTGGCGGTGTTCGAGCAGCGTTACAAGTAGCAGTAATCACCTGAGAAAAATGATGGCTCCGTGGCGAGGGAGCTTGCTCCCGCTCGGTTGCGTAGCAGCCGCAAGATTTTGGGGCCGCTGCGCCCGAAGCGTCGGACCGACCCAGCGGGAGCAAGCTCCCTCGCCACGAGTGAACAGCGCTGGATCAAGCGATGTGCAACGCTCGGCCCTTGGTCTCGGCGAGGGCGTTGTTCAATGCAACACGGAACAGTTCGACCAGCACATCAATCTCGTCGGCCTGGATGATCAGCGGCGGCAGGAATCGCACCACGGCGCCGTGACGCCCGCCCAGTTCCAGGATGACACCCAGGCGCAGGCATTGGCGCTGGATGGCCTGGGCCAATGCGGTGTCCGCCGGAGGAACACGGCTGTCGCTCGGGGTGTCGCTGACGACTTCCACGCCCACCATCAACCCCCGACCGCGCACCTGGCCCAGGCAAGGGTAGTCGCCCTGCAACTGGCGCAGTTGCTCCATCAGGCGCTGCCCCATGGCATCGGCATGTTCTGGCAGGTTTTCGCTGATGATATGGCGCAATGTCGCGGCACCTGCAGCCATCGCCATCTGGTTGCCACGGAACGTGCCGGCATGGGAACCGGGCTTCCAGGTGTCCAGCTCTTCGCGATAGACCATCACCGCCAGTGGCAGGCCGCCACCGATGGCTTTGGACAGCACCAGAATGTCTGGCTCGATATCGGCATGCTGGAAAGCGAACAGCTTGCCGGTACGACCCAGGCCGGTCTGCACTTCGTCGATGATCAGGGCCACGCCGTACTTGCGAGTCAATTGGCGCAAGCCCTGGAGCCAGCGTACCGGTGCCGGGATCACCCCGCCCTCGCCCTGCACCACCTCCACGACCACTGCCGCCGGCGGCAACACGCCCGATTCCGGGTCGCTCAGCAGTTGTTCGATGAAGTGCAGCCCGGCATCGATGCCAGCTTCACCACCGATGCCGAACGGACAACGGTAGTCGTAAGGGTACGGCAGGAATTGCACGTCGGCCATCAGCGAGCCCAGCGCCTGTTTCGGCCCCAGGTTGCCCATCAGGCTCAATGTCCCCAGGGTCATGCCATGATAGCCGCCGGAGAACGTCAGGATCGGCTTACGCCCGGTGGCGATTCTCGCCAGTTTCAGGGCCGCCTCGATGCCATCTGCACCCGTCGGCCCGCAAAACTGTATGCGCGCGTGACGCGCGAAGTTTTCCGGCATGGCATTGAAAAGGTCCTCGACAAAGCGATCCTTGACCGGCGTCGTCAGGTCCAGGGTGTGCAAGGGCAAGCCGGAATCGAGCGTCTGGCGCATCGCCGCAATGGCCACCGGGTGGTTATGGCCCAGCGCCAAGGTTCCCGCGCCGGCGAGACAGTCCATGAACAATTGCCCCTGCGTGTCGCGAACATAAAGGCCGTGAGCCTCTTGCAGGGCCAGCGGGATGCGTCGCGGGTATGAACGCGCATTCGATTCCCGGGCCGCCTGGCGTTGCAGGTACGGATTGGTATTCAGTTCGCGAGGCGCCTGTTGGCGGAACTGCTCCAGCGTGAAGGTGGCGCTGGATGATGAGCGGGGCTGGACACTTTCCATTTTGACTCCCTGAGATGAGAACGCTGTCGTGGGCGATCAGCCCTGTCCTTATGCCTGCATTGCCTGGCGCAGGCTCAGTGGGCGCATGTCGGTCCAGACTTTCTCGATGTAGGCCAGGCACTCTTCCTTGCTGCCCTGCATGTCTACGGTGCGCCAGCCATCGGGCACACTGCGGTAGTCCGGCCAGATCGAGTACTGCTCCTCTTCGTTGACGACAACCAGAAACCGCGTATCCGGGCTATCCAAACTCATTGCTTGCTCCTTGACTGGCATGACGGGAAAGATCGCTACGATACAATACTAATAGTATCGATTCTCATTGATATTTTATAAATCTTACATGGCTTGCCTGCTTCAACACCCACGAGCAGTCGCAAGACGGTGGTGCGCTGTTTATACTTCGCCCCTTCTGGACGATAACGTCTCTCAATTCGCGGTCACGGATGAGTCAATGATTCCCAGCCTTGCTCCGCTGTTCACCGGGCCGCTCGCGGCCTTCGAAGAAAAACTGCAACTGCGCAGCCACTCGCCCACCGTTCTGTCGGTGGAACTGTTCTTCCAGCGCGAGACGTTCAGTCAGTTCGTCGACGAGCTGCTGGCGCGCTACAAGACCGATGAACGCCTGGCCCTGGTGTCGCTGTGGTCCAAGTGGTATTTCAGTACCTTCCTCGCGCCGGTGATGGGCGCCAACCTGTTGCTGCAACGGGACCTGCCAGTCGCTCTGAACGATGTTGGGTTGAAACTCGGCGACGACGCCAGGCCACAGGCCTTACATGTTCGCGACGCCGGGCAACCACTGCCCGAATGCACAGCCTTTGAACGGTTCCATACGCTGGTCGAACAACACCTGGAACCGGTCATCGACACGCTGGCCAGTGTCAGCCGCGCATCGCCCCGCTTGTTCTGGAGCAATGCCGGCAACACCTTCGAATTCGTCACCACGCGGATCGACCTGCATCCGCTGGCCAATCCCGAGAGCACCCTGCCCGCCCGGCAAATCCTCACTGCCCGCCTGCGCCCCGATGGTCGGCGCAACCCGCTGTTCGCCCCCGTGCGTTACCACGATATCGGCGAGGAAGAGCCGCAGCGCCTGCGGCGAATCTGCTGCATTCGGTATCGCCTTCCCAGCGTCGGCTATTGCAGCAGTTGCCCCCTCGATGAATGCAAGCGGCAGCATTGAAGCGTCTGATCGCGCCGATCATTTTGCCAATTGAAAGGGATTCTCCGTCGCCCGGTCGTAATCGACGAGGTGGCCGTAGTCGAGACGATAGACCCGGTCCGCCACGTCGAAATAACGGTCGTCATGAGTGATCGCGATGACCGTCTTGCCGGCCGCTTTGAGCTCGGGCAGCAATTCGTTGTAGAACACATGGCGGAACACCGGGTCCTGGTCGGCCGCCCACTCGTCCAGCAGGAACACTTCACGGCCTTCCATCATCAGCAACAGTAAGGCCAGGCGCTTGCGCTGGCCCTGGGACAACGCGGTGGTGGACAGGCGTCCAGCGGCGAATTCAACCTTGTGGGCCAGCCCCAGGCGCTCCAGATAATGGTCCACCCGAGCCTCCAGCCCTTCATGGTCGCCCGCCTCGCCCAACACATCGGCGAACAGATAGAAGTCGGCAAAGATCGCGGCGAAGTGCTCGCGATGCCATTCGCTGGTGCTGGCATCGAGCACCACGCCGTTGAGTGAAACTTCCCCGCAAGCGGGCACATAGAGCCCGGTCAGCAGCTTGGCCAGGGTCGACTTGCCACTGCCGTTGCCCCCCACAATGAAGATCAACTCGCCGCGCCGGATCGTCAGGTCGATCGGTCCCAATTCAAAGGCAAATTCCTCGTTCTTGCCGGCATACCGGTAATGCACGTTCGACAGACGCAGATCACGAAACGGCTGCGCTGCTTGCGCGGACGCCTTGAACTCTACCGTCTCGCCCAGTGCCAGGGCATCAATGGCCTGTAAAGCGACATGACCACGAATGACAGCGGGAATAGCGTCGAGGATCATCGAGATCGGCGTGCGCAGGAACATGATCGCCAAGACGTAGCCCACCACCACCTGCTGGCTCAGCAATCCCAGCCCCTGGCCGAGGAAAAACAGCGTGCCGATCAGCACGAACACCAGCAACGTCGTCCAGTTCAGGTTGACGGCCCATAAGGTGTCAGCGCGTACCGATGCGTCCAGCGACGCCCGGGCGATGGGTTCGAGCTTGCGTTGATAGAGCAAATGCCGACGCTCCCGGCTCAGGCCCAGTTCGCAACGCCCCTGGATGGCGGCTTCGAACTGCTCGGTGAGTTGGTCGTCCTGCTGCCGGACCGCCTGCATCAAGGTCTTGACCTTGCGCCCGAGCAGCACGTCGAGGCCGACGCCAGCGGCGATCACTGCCAGCGTCAGGCCGAAGAACGGCAGGCTCAACCACGCCATATAGGCCAGCCCCGCCAACAGCAGCAAGCCGTTGTACAAGGAAATCGGCAATTGCTTGAAGGCCGTGGCGACGGTGGTCACGTCCTTGGTCAGGGCGTTGTAGATGCGTGGGCTGCCCAACCGTTCGATGCGTTCCAGCGCGGTGCCCAGCACCTTGCCCACCAGCCGCAAGCGCAGCTGGTACACCAGCCGATGGCCGATCTGCACCAGCAGCCATTGCGCGGTGACCCCGCTGATGAACAACAGCACCAGCAGGCCACCGAACAGCAGCAAGCCCTGGCCGAGGTCATTGAGACCTTGTTCCAGGCAGCGGTTGATGTAGCCGATCAGGCCGATACTGGTGGCCGCGCTCAGGGCACTGCTCAGCACCGCTAGGAAAATGCGCCATCGCGCGTTGTGCAGCAGTTCTCTCAATAACATCATGGGACCGACACCACCTTGGCAGAGGTTTGCAACAGTAAAGGCAGCAGGTTTTCGACCAGTCGCGGCTCGCCGAGCATCTCATGATGCCCCACGTCCAGCGTCCACTGGCTAACCGGTTGGCGCGCGTGGACTTGCCATTGTGCGCGCAAGTCGCCGTGGGCATTGCCGCGCCACAACCAGACTGGCACGTCAACGGTTGGCAAGGCCTGCTCGTACAAACGGGTCTTGATCGCGCGATATCGCGCCATCAGCGCCAGCAGTTCACCATCCGCCGCTTTCCATTGCAGGTGCCCGCGCACCTGTTCATCGTCGAGCAGCCGGGCGACACCCTCGGCATAGTCGAGGCCGGCCAACAGGCCCGTCAACCGTTCCCGTAGCGACTCGCCGATCGGCTGGCCGTGGCTGCGGCAATAAAACGCGAAATCGGCAATCAACTGGCCCGCTTCGTCGCCCTCGCCGGCCAGGCTGCGCTGAGCATCGTGATCGAGCAACACCAGGCCTTCGACGCTGAAGCCGCTGGCTTGCAGATGCGGCACCAGCAACAAGGCCAGGCGCGCGGCCAGGCTCCAGCCCAACAACACCATCGGTCGCTGTTTGAGCTGGACCGGGATACTCGCCACGTATTGCTGCAACAGCGCATCCATATCGCCGTGGGCCCAGTCATTTTCAAGGGCGGCCAGGCCAAAGACGGCCACTTCGCCGCGCAGGTTTTCCACTAGCGGCTGGTAAGCCTGCAGGTGCCCTTGCGCACCATGCACCGCCAGCAAGGCCGGTGCGTGCGGATCGGCGTCGCTCAAGATCTTAAAGGGGCCGCTGCCGATATCGTCCAGGTCCTGCACCAGATCACGCACCGTATGCCGCTCGAACAACAGATTGGTCGGCAGGTTGAGGCCCAACCGTTCACGGATCAGCGACACCACTTTGATCGCCGCCAGCGAATGCCCGCCAACGTTGAAGAAATTGTCCGTTACGCCGAGGTCATCGACCCCCAGCACGTCACACCAGATCGCAAGGACCACCGTCTCCAGCTCCCCCTCCGGCTTCACCCGCGTATTCTGCAATCGCTGCCGGGCCCGTTCGAGCAGGTGCTTACGATCGAGCTTGCCGTTGCTGTTCAGAGGCATGGCCTTCAACGCAAAGATTCCGCTGGGCAGCATGTAATCCGGCAATTGACGAGCCAAGCTGGCGCGCAACGGATCCGTCCCCTGGAACTGAACATCGTCCGTGACTACAAATGCCAGCAACCGCCCGAGATCGCCTTCGCCATCCAGCAGCACAGCGGCTTGCAAGACGCCCGGCTGGGCGAGCATCGCCTGCTCGACCTCCGCCAGCTCAAGGCGAAACCCACGAATTTTCACCTGCTGGTCATTGCGCCCCAGAATGCGCAGGGCCCCATCGGCCTGGCGTAAGACCAAGTCACCGGTGCGGTACAGGCGATTGCCGCTGGCAGGATCTACACCGAAGGCCTCGCCACCGACATTGCCGACGTATCCCCTGCCGACACTGGCGCCACTGATGTACAACTCGCCAGCCTGGCCGGGCGGCACTGGCCGTTGCTGCTCGTCAAGCAGATGAATACGGTTGGCACCCAACACTTGATTCAACGCACAACCAGTCACGCCCTGCGCAAGATCAATGGCTCGCCACAACACCCCGACGGTGGTTTCGGTCGGGCCATAGTGGTTATACAGTCGGCAGGCCGGCTCGGCCTGGGCCAAGCGTGTCAGCAACGCCTCGCCAATCGGTTCCCCGCCCAATACCAGCACCTGGCGAGGCAGTACGCCGACGGCTTGCTCGCCCATCAAGGCTTCGAGGTGCGATGGGACGATTTTCAGCACGTCGAGGGGATAACGCCTTAGCTCCTCGGCAAAGGCCTGGGCGTCGGTCACCGTCGACTGCGCCAGCACATGCACACAACCGCCCTGCAGCCACGCCGGGAACAACACGGTATTGCCCAGGTCCGCGAGCAGCGACGACACCAACCCATAATGCCCGCCCTCGGGCAGTTGCAGTGCACGGGTTACTTGGGTGACGTAATGGCGCAATTGCCCTTGTTCGATCTGCACCCCTTTTGGCTTGCCGCTGGTGCCCGAGGTGTAGAGCACGTAGGCCAGGTCTTGCGCGGTGCCGGAGTGCGATGTAGCTGACACAAGCCCGTTGCTTGCCTGGGACCAGCACAGCGTCCGGGCCGACGTGTCAGGCAAGAGGCCCTCCAAGTGCAGGAGTAACGCAGGTTGGGCGTCATCCAGTACCGCAGCCAGCCGCAGCGGCGGCTGTTGGGGATCCAAAGGCAGATACGCGGCACCGACCTTGAAACAAGCGAGCATCGCAACCAGCATCTGCGCGCCGCGTGGCAGATACAGCCCCACCACGTCGCCGCGGCCCACGCCCGCCTGATCCAGGCTGCCGGCGACGCGGTCACTCAAGGCATCGAGTTCAGCGTATGAGAGAAATTGGTCGGCATACCGCAGCGCCGGGCGATCCGGGTGTGCCTGGGCGTGCCGGCGCAGGGCAACGATGATGTCAAGGTCCGCTCCGAGGTCAGGACGCGGCGAGGACACCAGCGACTCCTCGGGCAGACACGCATCCATGCCATCGATAAGCTCATTGGGCGACTGCATCAGTTGGCCGAGCCAATGCTTGACACGCTTGAGCAGCGCCTGCATCTGCTCCTCGCGATACACCCCGCAATCATACGCCAACGCCAGCTCGCCATTGCCCTGGGTGTGGAGGGTCAACTGAAGTTGCAGCTCGATCGGCGTGTCAAACGAGAGCCACTGCAACGCGTCCGGTTGCGGCACTTGCAGAACCTGCAATCCTGCCTGGAAACTGGCTCGCCACTCTGGCAACAACTGCGCCTGGCCGACGTATTCCTGCCAGTCGACGGCACTCTCCAGTTGCCGGGCCATTTGCCGGGCCAGGTTGACCAGGGTGCTGTGCTCGGACATTTGCATCACCATCGGCAACGTCTGTTCGAACACACCAAACGCGCCGGTCAGTTCCTCGTAGTTATCTCGAGGGTCATGCTGCAAACCCAGTTGGCCCTGCCGTTGGCCATTGAGCCTGCCGAGCAATGATCCCCAGGCCGCCAAGACCAACTGCTCCTCAGCGATACCTTCCTGCTCGGCCAGGGCGGTCAGCCCCGTCACCTCGCTTTGCGCCAACTCCTGACGGACGACGGCATGACGGCCACTGGCGATGCCATAACGTTCGACCAGGCGCATGCCCGGGATGTCCTGCAAGGCCAGGTTGCGCCAGAACTGTGCGCCCTGCTCAGCGTCTTCATCCAGTTGCAGGCCGTTGATCCACTCGAGGTAGTCCACGTACTGCATGGGCTCGTCATCCAGCGGCGCGGCGCGGCCCAGCAAATGCTCGCGCAACTGGACCAGGCTGCGCGCGTCCAGCGAGTAGGCCGGGACCGCCAGCAACAATTGATCATCGAGCAGCCAAGCCAGCACGTCGGGCTGTTCGGCCTGGCAGCGACGCCGCGCCTCTTCCAGCCAATCCTGCTCATCGTGACCGTCGGTTGCGCGCCCCTGGCGCCAGTCAAGGCGCAATGCCTGAGGTTCGATCACCCTTTGGCGCAGCCCGGTGGCGCCCAGTGGCCGCTCATAGCGCAAGCGCAGCGCTTGATGCTGCGCCAGGCTGTCGCGCAAGCGTTGCTCGACGATGCCTTCGGGAACGCCTGTCAGCACCATGCGCACCCAGCGCCAGGCGTGTGGGTTGGCCTGGGCCAGTTGTTTCTGCTGGGGTGAAAGCGTGAGTCCAAGGTCCATCATGGGGTCAACTCTTCAAGTGTCTCTTCGGTCTGCGCCGGCGCGGCCATGACTTGGTGGCGGGCATAGATTTCCCCCATGGCGACGACGATTTTGCGCTCGCCCTCGAACGGATCCCGAGCATGGGCCGCTAGCATGTTATCGAGCATCACCACGTCGCCCTGTTGCCAGTCGAAGCGCACGGCACAACGGTCGTAGGCGGCATTGATGGCATCGATAGCCGCTGGTTCGAGCTCCGAGCCGTCCCCATAAAACACTTGCCTGGGCATTGCCGATTCGCCGTCGCGCAGGAATTGCTCGCGAACATCCTCATCGAGCAATGCCGGGTGGTACAGCTGGATCTGGTTGAAGAAGCTTTCTTCGCCCGTCAACGGGTGCAGGATCACCGCCGGGCACACCTGCCGGGTGTGCAGGTCATTGGCGCCGCGCCACTGGAACTCGATGTTGCTCTCACGACAGATCCGCTCGACGTCGGCTCGGTCCTCGGTCTGGAAGAAGTGCTGCCAACTAACGTCCAGGCTGGTGCTGAAATTGCGCACGTACATTAGTTGTTTGCTTCGTAGGTTCGCCTGCAACCACGTCGGCAATTCGCGGTAGACCTGGCGACTGTCAACGATTGGCGTCGCGCCCCCGGACGTCGCGGGCGTCTCGCAGTAGAACCACTGCCGACGTGGCCAGCGGTGCTGATGCGCGCTTTCGTTATGGAACAGGATCATCCGGTCCTTGGGGTATGGCGTGGACTTGTAGATGTTCTTGCCGCCTTCCTCTTTCGGCAGGTCACCGTATTGCCCGTACAGCTGCGGGCACAGCGCCTGGCAGAACGCCTCGAAATCCGCCGGGGTCGGCAGGTCGAAGCCACGGAACAGGATGCCGCCATGCTCGCGTAACCAGTGCTCGACCTTGTCGCGGTTGGCTTGCGCCCAGATGGCCGGGGCCAGTTCGCGGTCACGCAACGAAACCAGCAACGGGAATGCCGAGTCCGCTCGTAGCGGCCGGGCCTCGATGGGCTCACGGGTAGCCGCCGATCCGCCCTGGCGCATCTTGCCCAATTTGCTCATTTTGCGTTGCAGCGGGTTGTCCGTGGACATTGCAGCAGCTCCCTTCACAGTCGGCATCAAGGTATCGATAGGGGTTTGCGGCGCGGCGAGCGCGCGCTCCAGCAGCAACTCGAAGGCATCGCGCAAGCGTTCGATGGTGGCCGGACGGAACAGGCTGGTGCGGTACACCCAGCGCAGGCTGAGCGCGTCGCGGTCTTCGCTGGCGAACAGCGCCATGTCGAACTTGGAGTGGTGCTGCTCGCCCGTCAATGGCTCGACCTGCAGATCGCCCAGTTGGCGCTGCTGACGCGGCGTGTTGTCGAGCACGAAGAGTGTCTGCAACAGTGGATGCACATTGGCCACCCGCGGCAATTCCAGGCATTCGACCACGCGTTCGAACGGCGTGTCCTGCCAGGCGAACGCTTGCAGGCATAACTCGCGGACTTGCATGGCCTGCTCATGGAAGCTCAGTTCCGGTTGCACGCGGATGCGCAAGGCCAGCAGGTTGACGAAGAAGCCGATCAGCGATTCGGTGGCCGGATGGTCGCGGTTCGCCACGTCCGTGCCAATCACCAGGTCGCGGCCTTGTGTCTCACGTTGCAGCACGGCTGCATAACACGTCAGCAGCACCATGAAAGGCGACGTGCCGCTGTCCTGGGCAAAGGTTTTCAACCGGCCCACCGTGGCGGGCGACAATTGGAAATCCACCGCCGCCCCGGCACCGCTATCTCGCTCCGGACGCGGGAAATCGAATGGCAATGGCACCTGCGCGGGAATCCCCGCCAGGGTCCTTCGCCAGAACTCCAAGCCTTCCCTTTGACGCAACTGGACCGCCGCCGAACCTTGCCAAACGGCGTAGTCGACGTATTGGATCGGCAGCGCTTCCTGGGTTGGCAGCACGCCGGTGCTGTAGGCCTCGTAACCTTCAATCAGCTCATCGACCAACACCGCGCCGGACCAACCGTCGGAGGCAATGTGGTGCATGACCATTTGCAGTACATGCTCCTGTTCGCCGAGGCGATACAGGACCACCCGAAGCGGCGCTTCGCTGCCGAGGTCGAACGGTCGCAGCGCCATGTCCCGGGCATTGATTGACCACTTCGATTCGCTCGACGGCAGGCGTTGCAAAGCCACCGCCAATTGCGGGTGGATTCGCTGGCGCAACTCGCCGCCGCACTGGTGATAGGTGGTGCGCAGGATGGCATGTCGATTCACCAACCGTTGCAACGAACGCTCCAGGGCCTGGTTATCCAGTTCCCCACGCAAGCGCACGTTGCTACTCATGTTGAAGCTGCTGTCGACCTCATCCAGTTGTTGCATCAACCAGACCCGTTGCTGCGCCGAGGACAAGGGTTGATCGATGCCTTGGTCAACCACCGGAATCGTCACCGACGCCAGATCCTGCTCAGCGGCGAGGCCCTCGATTCGCTCGGCCAGTCGCGCCAGCACCGGTGTTTCGAACAGCCAGCGCAATGGCACCTCGAAGCCCTGTTCCCGCAGGCGCCCGCGTACCTGGGCCGCCATCAGGGAGTGCCCGCCCAATTGGAAGAAATGTCCGTCGGGTGGGACGTCCCGCACGTTCAGCACCGAGGCCCAGATCTGCGCCAGCATCCCCTCGCCGGCCGACAGCGGGCGCCCGGTTGGTGGCGCGCTGCCGACAACCGATTGCAAGCGCGGCAGTTGTCTGCGATCGACCTTGCCATTGCTGTTGAGCGGCAGTTGCTCAAGCGCCTGCAGGTGCGTCGGCACCATGTAGACCGGCAAGCGCGCCTGCAAATAGTCTCGAACAGCTGCCTCACCAGGTGCATCGTCAGG
The DNA here is from genome assembly GCF_052660185.1 of Pseudomonas sp. E102. NCBI lineage: Bacteria > Pseudomonadati > Pseudomonadota > Gammaproteobacteria > Pseudomonadales > Pseudomonadaceae > Pseudomonas > Pseudomonas sp. E102. The sequence continues at coordinate 2,247,652 of NZ_CP084025.1, read as the reverse complement.
ATTCGCCACCCAGAATCCGGCCAACTGCTCGCCTTGCACGGCCACCACCGTTTGCAGCACTTGAGGATGGCTGAGCAGGACGGCTTCGATTTCCCCCAGTTCGATGCGATAGCCACGCAACTTGATCTGGTCGTCGGTGCGTCCGAGGTAGTACAGCTGGCCGTCGGGCTGCCAGCGCGCCAGATCGCCGGTGCGGTACAAGCGACCACCGTTACCGAACGGGTCGGCAATGAAGCGCTCTGCGGTCAGCCCCGGCTGCCCGGCATAACCCCGGGCCAGTCCGTCACCGGCGATATAGAGTTCACCGACGCAGCCTGGCGGCACTTCACACAGGTATTCATCGAGAACATGGCAACGGGTGTTGAGCAACGGCCGGCCTATCGGGGCGACGGGCAATTGAAGTGTGTCGACCGGCGTCTGGGTCGACCACACCGTGGTCTCGGTCGGGCCGTAGACATTGATCAAGCGCGCCACGTGCTGCTTCAGCTCGCTGGCCAGCTCCTTCGGCACCGCCTCGCCGCCGGCCAGGGCCACTCGCCCTTCCAACACCCGGCGGTCGCCTTGCAACAACATCGCCCAGGTAGCGGGCGTGGCCTGGATCAGGTCAACGGACCGTTCGTCAATCAAGCGTGCAAGCAGCAGCGGATCCTGGCGCTCGTCCTCGTCCGCCAGGACCACCGAGCCGCCACGCACCAGCGGCAGGCAGAGCTCCAGGCCACAGATGTCGAAAGTGACAGTGGTCAAGGCCAGGTAACGCTGCACGTTATCCAAGGGCAGCGCCTGCTCCATGGCGAGCAGGAAATTGGCAAAGTTGCCGCGGCTGATCTGCACGCCCTTGGGTTGCCCGGTCGACCCCGAGGTGTAGAGGGTGTAGGCCAGTTGCCCGAGGTGCGTCGCCAATCCAGGCGCCTGGGCGGGAAATTGCGCCAATGGCAGATCTGCCCACAGGCAAACACGTAGGTCGGCAGGCCAATCCCCTGTCGTCGAATCGCAAAGCAGCATATGCGGCTGCGCCCGGTTGAGCACTTGCGCCTGGCGGGCCGGTGGATGGGCGCGGTCGAGTGGCAAATAGGCGGCACCGGCCTTCTGGATGCCCAACATGCACACCAACAGGCGTTCATCCCGAGGCAGGCAGAAGGCAACCAACGATTCAGGCCCGACGCCCTGGGCCAGCAACCAATGAGCCAAGCGGTTAGCCTGGGCCTCCAGCGCGGCATAGCTCAATTGGCGGTCGGCGCAGTAGACGGCGATGCACTCGGGATGCACAGCGGCTTGCACTTCGAAACGCGTCACCCAATCCGCTTCGCCGTGCAAGGGCAACGACTTCCCGGCAGTCGCCAAAGTCGCAACCGAACGCAGCGGGATTTCCAGCAGGCGCGCATCAAGATCCTGGCCCGACAGGCTGGCGAGCAATGCCTGGTAATCCTCTACCAACCTGCGAGTGATGTCGGGCCGCAACAATGCGGTCGCGTATTCGACGATCAAACCGGTGCTGGCCTCGGCACCGCGACCCTGGGTGAACAGGTTGAACGTCAGGTCGAATTTGGCGCTCACCACGCCACCCGGCAGCGCCAAAGCCTGGGCACTGATGCCGGGCAGGTTCAGGCTGCGGGAATCCTGATGGTCGACCTGATAGTTGAACATCGTCTGGAACAGCGGCGTGCGATCCAGGCTGCGCTCTACATCCAGCACTTCCAATAACTGCTCGAACGGCAGCGATTGATGGGCCAGGTCCTCATTCAGCGTGCTGTTCAGGGCCTGGACGAATGCTTGCAGGCTCTGGCGGCCGTCGATCTGGACACGGTGGGCCAGGGTGTTGACGAACAACCCGACTAACGCCTGGCTCTGGACTGACTCACGCCCCGCCACCGGCAAGCCGATAGCGAAATCACTGCGCCCGCCGTGGCGCCAGAGCAGCAACTGATAGGCCGCGAAATACAGCACGAACGGCGTGACGCCTAGCGCCCTCGCCCGCGCCTCGACCGCAGTGTTCAGCGAACCGGGCAGCACATATTCGTCTCGCGCTCCACCGAACGCCTGCACCGCCGGCCGCGTGGATTGCTCAGGCAGCTCCAGCGGCTCGTTGCCCAGGCCTTCCAGGCGTTGTTGCCAATAGGCCAACGAATCCTTGCCATACGCGCCATCCAAGCGCTCTCGATGCGCCTTGATCAACGGCAGCAAAGCGCTTGCCGCCGGTAGGGTCTGATCTTGATAAAGCGCTGCCAGATCCTGGACCAGCACGCCCATCGACCAACCGTCCACGGCAATGTGGTGCACGTTGAACAGCAGGCGATAGTCGCCGGGCGCCACACAAAACACATCGATGGCCAGCAGCGGACCTCGCGTGAGATCGAACACCCGCCTGGCGGCACTGGCAATGGCCGCGTCCTGTTCCGAGTCACTCAGGGCGCCGATGTCATGGACGTTGAAGATCGGCGCAGTCGTATCGTCCAGCCGCTGCCAGACTTGCCCGTGCTCTTCGAAAAAACGGCAGCGCAGTGCGTCATGCCGGGTCACCAGCGCCTGACAGGCGCGTTGCAGGCGGGGCACATCCAGCTCGCCGCGCAAGGCCAACAGTTGGGTAACGTTGTAGGCGGTTTCAGCCGGGTCGAATTGCTGCATGAACCACACCCGTTGCTGGGCATGGGACAGAGCCTGCGGTTGCGCCGCGTCCTCGCACGGCGCCACGGCATCAGCGACCGGTGCGACGATCGGTGCGAGCACCTTGGCCAGTTGCCGAGGGGTCGGGTTTTCCAGCAATTGCCGGGGCATCAGGCGCAAGTCGGCCTGACGCAAGCGCGCGATCAACTGCAAGCTGAGGATCGAGTCGCCGCCCATGGCAAAGAAATCGGCGTCCGGCCCCAGGCCAGGTTGTCCAAGCAACTCGCGAAAAGCCGTCAGAACCGCAAGCAATGCCGGCTCGGCGCGGCAGTCGATGCACAGGGCCATGGCCGCCAGGGTCGGATGCTGCAACACGTCCCGCGGTTCCAGCTTGAGCCCTTCCCGGGATGCCAGGCCGATCAATTGCAGGCTGAGAATCGAATCCCCGCCCAGAGCGAAAAAATGGTCCGCGCGGCCAACTGGCGCGCAGCCGAGGATCTGGCACCACAGTTGCGCCAATCGTTGTTCGGTCGCTCCGCTGGGCTGCTCGGTGGCTTCGGCGGCCGGCTCATCGATCGTCGGCTCAGGCAATGCACGTCGGTCCAGCTTGCCATTGGCAGTCAGCGGCAAAGCGTCCAGCGCCAACCAATGGGCCGGCACCATGTGTTCCGGAAGTTGCCGCTTGGCCTCGGCTTGCAGCGCCGCCAGCGCTTGGGTGGTCATCGAGGGGCTGACATACGCCACCAGTTGCGTCCGCCCTTTTACTTCACAAGCCAGCACGGCGCCTTCGCGAACCTGAGGCTGGGCGTTGAGCCAGGCGCTGACTTCGCCCGGTTCGACGCGGAACCCGCGGATCTTAGCTTGATCGTCCTGACGTCCGAGAAACACCAGGCGCCCGTCGCGATCCAGGCGAACCCGGTCGCCGCTGCGATAAAAGCGTTGGCCCTGGGCCGTGACGCCGAACGCACGTGCTGTCAACTCAGGCTGGCCGAGATAGCCTTGGGCAACCTGGGGACCACCAATCAGCAGCTCACCGGCGACACCCAGCGGTACGCACCGATTTTGACCATCGACGATGCGCAACTCACAGCCGGACAGCGGCTGGCCCAGCGGCAGATACTGACCCGCTACGAACGCCTCGGAGTCCAGAATTTCACCGCAGACCACGCCGACAGTCGTTTCCGACGGGCCATAGTGATTGAAGATACGGAGTTGCGGCGCCAGTTCACGCACCTTGGCGAATAACGCCTGGTCGAACCCCTCGCCACCAAGAATCAACAGCTCCTTGGGCAACACGCGACGGGCGTCGTCCAACGCCAGCAAACCGCGCAGGTGCGAAGGGGCGATCTTCAGGCAATCCGCCGGATGTTGGTCGAGAAAATCGGCCCAGCCGGGCGGGTCGAAGGCCAACGACGCCGGTGGCAATACCAGCGTGTCGCCTGCGTTGAGCGCGGCGAAAACAGAGGTCAAGCCGAGGTCGGCGGCGACCGTTGCCAAGGTCGCCCAGCGGCTACCCGATTTGGCTTGCAAGCATTGACCGACGGCATTGGCGTAATGGGCGAGGTTGGCATGCGTGACCTGAACGCCTTTCGGCTGGCCGGTCGAGCCCGACGTGTAGATCAGGTAGGCAGGCAACTGAGGCTGGCTGAGGCTTTCGTACTGGTGGATGTTCGCGTTGAGAGACCAATCGTCGGCGCTCAGCACCAGGCATGGGATGCCCACGCCGGTCTCGGGTGCTTGCGCCAATGTCAGCCACAGGCTCGCGCCGCTGTCGTGCAACAGTTGTGCGAGTCGCCGGGCTGGTTGCGCCGGGTCGAGAAACAGACAGGTGGCGCCACGCTGCCAGCACGCCAGGGTCGCCAGCACTTGTTCGGCACAGCGCGGCATGCACAGCGCGACCACCTGACCCGGCCCAACGCCCTGCGCGGCCAGCCGTGCGGCCATCGAGCGACTGGCCGCGCCGAGCGTGGCGTAATCGATGCTCTGCCCCACACTGCACAACGCCACGGCATTCGGCGTGTGCGTGGCCCAATGCAGCACCTGCTGGTCCAACGGCAACGTGATCGCGCCCAGGACCGGGCCGCGCACTTCACTCGGCGTGGAAACCAGTTGCAGGTCCGACAACCGCCGCTGCGGATGAGCCGAGACCTCGTGGAAGATCGCCAGCAAGTCGTCGAGCATTTGCTCGACCGTGGCCGTGTCGAACAATTCGTCGCTGTATTCCAGTTCGCAACGCAGCCGCGCGTCGGCGGTACGGACCATGCGCAACGTCAAGTCGAAACGCGCGTGGCGTTGCGGCGGGTCGAGTACCTCCACCGCCACGCCGGGCAAGGCCAGGGTGCGGCTTTCGGGCAGATCGACCTGGACGAACATGACCTGGAACAACGGGCTCGAACGTGGACGTTCAAGGTTTTCGAGGACGTTTTCGAAGGGCAACTGCTGATGGTCGAACGCCGCCGCAACGGTGTCGCGGGTGCGCTGCAACGCGCTGCTGAAGTCCGGATTGCCTTGAAGGCGCTGGCGAATCACCAGGGTATTGAGTAACGGCCCGATCAACGATGCCAGTTCCGGACGGTCACGTTGGGCAATCGAGGTGCCCAGGCACAGATCAGTCTCGCCGCTATAGCGCGACAGCAGGCAGGTGAATGCCGTCAGGCCATAAATATACAACGTCACGCCATGATTGCGGATCGCGGTTTCGACTGCCGTGGTCAGTTGCGGCGGGAGCTCCCGGGTCAGGACCGCGCCACTGTGGCGACGTTGTGTGGGCGTGGGGCGCGGACGGTCCAGTGGCAACGCCATCGGCGCCGGTGCATCGGCCAGTTGGTCGCGCCAGAAATCGATATGCTGCCGGCAGCTATCGCTGTCCAGCCACTCACGTTCCCATGCGGCGTAATCGGCGTACTGGATACTCAGTTCAGCTAACGCGGCAGGCTCGTTCGAAGCGAGTGCCCGGTAAGCCTCGGCCAGTTCCAGGGTCAGTTGTTGGGCCGACCAGGCGTCATAGGCGACGTGGTGAATGGTGAAAAAAAGCCAGGTGCAATGCTCCTGGGCATCGCTGAATGCCTTCCAGCGCCAAGGCATCGACTGCGCCAGGTCGAAGGGCTCGGCGAGTTGGCGGGCATATTCATCGGCACACCATTGCTCGTGCTCGGATGCGGCGATGGTCAACCGTTCGACGCCCGGCAAGTGCACCTGTTGTGGCTCGCAATGGGGCTGCAGCTGTCCGCTGGTGTCAGGGCTGTAGCGCGTGCGCAGGATCTGGTGGCGGTCGACCACCTGCTGCATCGCCTGTTGCAAACGCGCGCCATCCAGGCGCCCATCGAAGCGCAGCACCGAGCACAGGTTATAAAGGGCCCGGCTGCTCAGGGCTTCAGCCGACAGGAAGCGCCGCTGCGCCTGCGCCAGCGGCCTGTGTTCGCCTTCGCCGAGCAGAGCGGGGACGATCGGCAGGCGCCAGCTGTCGATGCCCTTCTCGGACAGGCGTTGGCGAAAGACCTTTTTCTTCTCCGCGGGCAAGGATGCCAGCCGCTGCGCAATCTCCAGGAAAGCTTGTTGCGTCATCGTACTCATCCTTACATTTCCATCTCGGCCAACAGGCGCTGCATTTCGTCCAGGGCTTCGTCGGTCGAAGGCCCCTGGGGTTTTTCAATCTGCTCGGCGAGCGCGGCGATTGTGGGGTTCTGGAACAGGCTGCGCAGTTCGAGCTTGACGCCAAAACGGCTCTCGACCTGAGTCATCAAACGCATGGCCAACAACGAATGTCCGCCCAGCTCGAAGAAGCTGCTGAACACGCCAACCTGCGGCAACGCCAGCAGGTCCTGCCAGATGACCGCCAACTGCCGCTCCAGCTCGCTGCGCGGCGCCACTCCCTGGATCGCCACAGGCTGTGGTGCCGGCAAGGCCTTGCGGTCGATCTTTCCATTGGCGTTGAGGGCCAGACGTGGCTGCTCGATGAAGCCAGCCGGGATCATGTAGCCCGGGAGCACGCCTTCCAGATACCGACGCAACGCCGCCTGATCGACCGGGCTCGGTGTCTGCAGCCAGGCAAACAGGCTCTGGCTGCACGGATCGATCATCACCACCGCTTCTTCCACGCCTGGGTAACGGCGCAGCAGCGATTCGATTTCACCGGGCTCGATACGGAAACCGCGCACCTTGACCTGAAAATCGCCGCGACCTACATAGGCCAGCCGCCCGTCGTTGCGGCGGCGTACCAAGTCGCCGGTGCGGTACATGCGGCTACCGGGTTCGCCTGCATAGGGATCTGGCAAATACGCCGCCGCCGTGGTGGCCGGCGCATGCTGATACCCTCGCGTGACGCCGGAGCCGGCGATATACAGCTCACCCGTCGCGCCGAGCGGCACCGGGCGGAGCATGTCGTCGAGCACGTAGCAGAGCGTGTTGAGCAACGGCGCGCCGATGTCGGCGACGCCGGACGGCACCTCCTGCAACGCCTGGGTGGTCGACCAGACGGTGGTTTCCGTCGGGCCATAGGCGTTGATCAGCGCCACGCCACGACTGCGCAGTTCGTTCACCAGCTCACCGGGCACCGCCTCGCCACCGATCAGGCCACGCAGCGGCGGCCAATCGGCCTGGCCGGTTTCCAGCAGGATCTGCCATCCAGCGGGGGTAGCCTGGAATACCGTCGCCCGGCGCAGCAGCGCGAACAGTTGATGCCCGTCGACCACCTGCTCGCGGCGCGCCAGCAGGATGGCCGCGCCGTTGACCAGCGGCAGGAACAGCTCCGGCTTGCACATATCGAAGGCGTACGTGGTGCTGGCGAGCCAAACATCCTCGGCGCCAAGCGGCAGCAAGCGATCGAGGCCTGCCAGCAGATTGCTCAGGTTACCGCGGCTGACCTGCACGCCTTTCGGTGTGCCGGTGGAGCCCGAGGTATAGATCACGTAGGCGCGCTGCTGTGGATCGATCGGCAATGCAAGGTTGGCGTCGCTGCAATTGTCCAGCGCCAACCCGTCGAGCAGGAAGTGGTTGACGCCGCCCAAGGCCCCGGCGCAAAGGCTTTCAGTAAGCACCATGGCCGCACGCGCATGCCGGATGATTAAGCCCAGGCGCTCGCCCGGCTGCTGCGGATCCAGTGGCAGGTACGCCGCACCGGCCTTGTGGACCGCCAACAGGGTTGGCAGCAGCCATGGACCGCGAGTCAGACAGACCGCAACCAGGTCATCCGTGCCGACACCTTGCGCGCGCAGCCACTGGGCCAGGCGATTGCTGATGGCGTTGAGTTGCGCATAGGTCAGTTGCTGGTCCTGGCCATCCACCGCCAGCGCTTCAGGTGTCAGGACGACCTGCTGTTCGAAACGGGCGATGACGTCCACCACTGGCGTCGAGGATTGCGCCGGACGGTTCCAAGGACGCTGGGCCAAGGCGTGGTCGGCATTGGCCAGGTCGATGTCCCAGAGGCGCGCTTCGGGTTGTTCCAACATGCCTTCAAGCAGGTAGCGGAACTCATCGGCATAACGTTGCGCGGTGTGCGCCAGGAACAGGTCGGTGTTGTATTCCAGCACGCATTGCCACTCCTCGCCCTGCTGCTCGATGTGCAGGCCGATGTCCACCAGGGCACTGTCGCTTTCAACGTTGAGTCGCTGTACGGGCAAGCCGGCGAAGTGTTGCTCGGTCGTTGCGTTGGCATCGCGTTGGATCAGGTTGAACAACGCCTGGAACAGCGGCGTGTGGCTGAGATCGCGGCGTACTTGCAGGGCTTCCACCAGGCGCTCGAAAGGCACGTCGGCGTGCTGTTGCGCCGCCAGGTGCGTGGTTTGCAACTGCTGCCAGAACTGTTCGACCGATTGTTGCGGATCGAGATGGCTGCGCAGGACCTGGGTGGTGGCGAAATAGCCGATCAGGTTGTCGGTATGAGCCTGATGGCGATGGGCGACCGGCAAGCCAATCCAGATTTCACGTTGGCCCGAGTGCCTGGCCAGCAAGGTTTTCCAGGCGGCCAGCAACGGTGCAAAAGCGGTCAGGCCATGGCGCTGCGCCGTCTCGCGCAGGTGCTTGACCAGCCTAGCCGACAGGTTGAAGCGCAGACGCTGGCCCTTGTAGCCCTGCTCGGCGGGCCGAGGCATGTCGGTCGGCAGGTTCAGCACCGGCGGCTCGCCCGCCAGGGTACGGCGCCAATAGTCAAGTTGCGACTCGATCTGCGCCTGCCCCGCCGGGCTCTGCCAACTGGCCGCGATGTCGGAAAACTGCAACGGCAACGCTGGCAGACAAGCGTCACGCCTTTCCAGCAAAGCCTGGTAGATCACTTGCAGTTCATTGAAGAGAATCTCCAGCGAACGCGCGTCAGCGATGATGTGATGCAAGGTCACCTGCAGCACGCTGCGATCCTGGCCCTGGTACACACGCACCCGCCACAGCGGCGGCGCTGTGAGATCGAATGAATGCTGCGCCTCCTGGCTGAGCCTCTGGGCGAAGCCGCTCGAATGCTCATCGACTTCCAGCGGTTCGAAGCTCAGCGGCACCGCCACAAGGTCTTCGATATGCTGGCGTGCGCCGTCGGCGGTGTCGCTGAACACCGTCCGCAGACTGTGTTGGCGAGCCTCCAGTTGCGCCAGCGCCTGCTCCAGCAAATCGGGTTGTAGGATGCCATCCAGGCGCAGCGCCAAGGACAGGTGGTAGGCCTGGGTATCGCCCTGTAAACGGTCAAGGAACCACAAGCGTTGCTGAGTGAAATGCAACGGCGCCAAGGGTTCTGCGAACGGGCGCAAGATGCGATCAGCCTCGGTGCTCGCCTGGGCCAAAATGGCGGCCAAGTCCCGTAGCACCGGTTGTTCGAACACGCTGCGCAATGGCAGGCGGCGGCCATGCTGTTCGGCGATTCGCGCCACCAGCCGCGCCGCCAACAGCGAGTGTCCGCCGAGGGCAAAGAAGTTGTCGTCGGCGCCAATGTCGGTGCATTCCAGCAGCTCTTCCCAGAGGCCGGCCAGGGTTCGTTCCCAGTCGCTCGACAGCGCGCCCTGCTGGCCGTCACGCTGTTGCGGCGCCGGCAAGGCCTTGCGGTCGACTTTGCCGCTGGGGCTCAACGGCAAGGTGTCGAGGCGAACGAACTGGCCGGGCAACATGTAGTCCGGCAATTGGGCGCCGAGGCTGGCGCGCAGCGTCGTTTCGTCCAGCGCATCGCCAGCGTAGTAGCCTACCAGCCGCGCCGCGTCACCGCTGCCCAGCAGCACCACGGCCGCCTCGCGGACCCCGGGGACGCGGGACAACAGCGCTTCGATTTCCCCCAGTTCGATACGGAAACCCCGCAGCTTGACCTGGAAATCCAGGCGCCCGAGGTAATCCAGGCTGCCGTTGCCATTGCGTCGAACCCGGTCGCCGGTGCGGTACATGCGCGCGCCAGCCACGAAAGGGTCCGGCAGGAACGCGGCGGCGGTCAGGCGCGCGGCAGCGAAATAGCCGCGACCCAAGTTGGCCCCCGCGAGGTACAGCTCACCTGGCACGCCGGCAGCCACCGGTTGCAAGTCAGCGTCGAGCACGTATGCGGCGGTGTTCGCCACCGGTTGCCCGATCGGCACCTCAACCGCGCTTTCTTCGCCACCGCGCACTTCGAAGGTGCTGTAGACGGTCGCTTCAGTCGGCCCGTAGCCGTTGATGACCTTGGCCCCCCTGCCCTCGATGGCTTCGGCCAACGCGCACGGCAAGGCTTCGCCACCGGAGATGGCACGCACGCCCCGCCAGCTGCGGGAGGTATGCGCCACGAGCATTCGCCAGGTGGCCGGCGTGGCCTGCATGACGGTGGGTCGTCCGCCTATCAGCAACTGATCGATCGCTTGCGGGTCCCGCGCCTGCTCTCGATCGGCCAGCAGGATGCTGGCGCCATGGGCCAAGGGCAGGAGCAACTCGACAATGGCAATGTCAAAGGTCGCGGTGGTCAAGGCCAGGACCCGGTCCCGGGCCGTAATTGGCAGGACCTGCTCGACGGCCAGCATCAGGTTCATCAGGTTGCCACGGCTGATCGCCACCCCTTTGGGCTGGCCGGTGGAACCCGAGGTGTACAGCACGTAGGCGAGTTGACCGGGGTTGCAGTCCACAGGCTTGCGCGTACCGGTCGCCCCACTGGCGTCGATGTCCAGCAGCGGCAGGCCGGGGTTCCACTGCGCCAACACGCCGAGGCTCGCGGCGGTGCCCAGGCACAACGTGGGCTGCGCCGCCTGGAGAATGTAGCGGCCGCGTTCCGGCGGCGTGTCCTCGGCCAACGGCACATACGCCGCCCCGGCCTTGAGGACCGCCAGCATGGCCATGGGCAGGCGAGCGTCGCGCGACAGGCTCAACGCTACGCGGTCTTCGACACCGACACCCTGGACCTGCAACCTCGTTGCGAGTGCCTCGGCGGCTTGGTCCAATTCGGCGTACGTCATTTGTTGATTGCCTGCCACGACGGCAATCGCCTCGGGCTGGCGCGCAACCTGAAGCGCGAAGGCGTCAAGGATGTCTTGCTGACCGGCCAGGGCGCGGCCATCGATCCGCGCCAGGGCCCGTTCAGCGGGCTGCCATGTCAACTCACCCAGCGGCCGCCCGGCCTGTTGGATCACCGCATCGAGCAAGGCCAGGTACTGCTCGGCCATGCCTCGCACCGTCTGCTCGCGGAACAGGTCGCTGCTGTATTGCAAACTCAGGTTAATCCCGTGTTCGCTGTCGCGCACGTCCAGGTGCAGATCGCACAAGGCGCTCTCCGGGCGGTTGTCCAGCGGCTCGGCGATGACGTCAGTGAGTTCGAAACGCTCCAGAGCGTTGCCCGGGAAGTAGTTGAACATGACCTGGAACAGCGGGTTGTAGCTCACCTGCCGGACCACTCCCAACTGTTCGATCAAGTAATCGAACGGCAAGTCCTGGTGGGACTGGACCGAAACCGACAATGCCTGCAATTCGCTCATCAGTTGCAGCGGGCTGCGCTCGCCGGAGATTTTCTTGCGGTACACCAATGTGTTGACGAAGCAACCCACCAGCGGCTGCAACGCCGCATGGTGCCGGTTGGCCGCCGGTACACCGACCAGGATGTCGTTTTCTCCGCTGCGACTGCGCAACAACAGTTGGAAAGCGGTCAGCATCGGGATGAAGTTGCTCCAGCCATGGCGAGCGCTGAAGGTCCTGAGCCGCGCCGCCAGGTCGTCGGGCAAGCGACGCTCGACACGTCCACCGGCCTGGCTCGCCTGGGCGGGACGAGGGAAATCGGCCGCCAGGTCGAGCACCGGCAGCTCGCCGGCCAGTTGCTCGCGCCAGTAGGCCAGCTCTTGCTCGCACGCCTTGCTGCCCATCCACTGGCGTTGCCACACGGCGTAGTCGGCGTATTGCATTGCCGGGGCGGGCCGTGGGGTCGCGACGCCCTTGCGACGATTGCGGTACTGCTCGCAGAGGCCGTCGATGATCAATTGCAAGGACCAGCCATCGGCAACGATGTGGTGGCAATTCAACGACAGGACAAACGCCTCCGGCGCCAGGCGATACAGCCTGGCGCGCAACAGCGGCGCCGCGTCGAGGGCGAACGGTGTCATGGCGTCCAGGCGTAGCCGTTCGTGCAGCGCGTCTTCGCTCGCCACATCGATGACCGGCAACTCAATTTCGCTGTGCGCCAGGACAACCTGGCTCGGCCCTTGGGCCGCGCCGATGAACCCGGTGCGCAGCACCTCGTGCTGGTCGAGGACCGCTTGCAACGCCGCGTGCAGGTCAGCGACGTACAGCTCGCCAGTCAGGCGCACGGCGCCGGCCAGGTTGTACGCCGGGCTGTCGGGGTCGAGTTGTTGCAGGAACCACAACCGTTGCTGGGCAAACGAGAGCGGCAGCGTTTCCGGGCGCGGCAGCAAGGTCGGCGACGGCTTTACCGCGCCAGCCTGGTTCTCCAGCCAATCCGCCATGGCGGTAATGGTCGGACGCTCGAAGACCACGCGCAACGGCAAATCCTTGCCGCTGAGCTTACCGATCAGGCCGATCAACTGGGTCGCCAGCAGCGAATGGCCGCCCAGCTCGAAGAAGTTGTCCTCGACACCCACCTGGTCCAGGCCGAGCACGCTTTGCCAGGCTTGCACCAACTGGCCTTGCAACTCGCTGCTCGGCGCCACATAGCGGGCCTGGCTTTGCGCGGCAAAATCCGGGGAGGGCAACGACTTGCGGTCGATCTTGCCGTTGCCGTTGAGCGGGAAACGCTCCAGGAATACGAATGCGCTCGGGATCATGTAGGCCGGGAGATTGCCCAGTACATGCTCGCGCAACATCTCGATGCTGCAGGCGTCATTGGCCACGACGTAAGCCACCAGTACCTTGGCGCGTTGCTGGTCGTCACGGGCCACGACCACGGCTTCGCGCACGCCGGGGTAATGGGTCAGGCATGCCTCGATCTCGTCCAGCTCGATGCGGTGGCCGCGAATCTTGACTTGATGGTCGGTGCGTCCGACGTATTCCAGGTCGCCGTTGGGCAGGAAGCGCGCCAGGTCACCGGTGCGGTACAGGCGTGAACCGTCGTTGGCGATCGGGTCCGGCAGGAACACCGCCGCCGTACGCGCAGGGTCGGCCATGTAACCGCGCCCGACGCCGACACCGGCAACGAAGATCTCCCCGACCGCGCCGACCGGTATCGGCTGCAGATCGGCGTTGAGCAGGTACAAGCGATTGTTCAGCGTGGCGCGGCCGATCGGTACGTTGATGCGCTGTTCCGGCAGGCGCTCGAGCAGCGGATGAAAGGCCACGTCATCGGAGCACTCAGCCGGCCCGTAGGCATTCATCAGCGGGATCGCCGGGTAGCGCTCGAACCAGCGACGCGCCAAGGCCGGCGGCAAGGCCTCGCCCGTGGCAAGCACCCAGCGCAGGGGGGACGTTTCCAATCCAGCGTCCAGCAGGCTTTGCATCAAGGACGGCACCGCTTCGAGGATGCTGATGCCGTGCCGCCCGATGGCCGAGGCCAATGCCTCGGGGTCCTGCACCACGCAGTCGCCGAGGATCACGGTGCGGGCTCCGAGCACCAGGCCGGCGAGGGTCTGCCAGACTGAGATGTCAAAGCACTGCGGCGCGGTCTGGGCAATCACATCGTTCGCATCGAGCCCCAGCCCCGGCAATTTACCGAGAATGTTATTGAGCATGCCCGCCTGCGCCACCATCGCGCCCTTCGGCGTGCCAGTGGAGCCAGAAGTGAAGATGCAGTATGCCAATGATGTGCCGTGCACCGTGATGTCGAGGTTATCGTCGCTATAGCTGCCCAGCACCGAAGGGTCGTAGCGAACGGCCTTGGGTCGGTGCATGAGCAGGTCGAGGGCCTGCATCGCCAGCTCGCCCTGCCCTGCGCTATGGATCAGCAACGGCGTGCGGCTCTGGCGCAGCACTTGGGCCAGGCGCTGCGCCGGGTTGCGCGGATCGAGCGGCAGCCAACCGGCACCGGCCTTCAGCGTGGCGACAATCATCACCACCAGATCCAGGCCCCGCTCGTCGAACACCGCGATCAGGTCGTCGCTGCCCACACCCTGGGCGCGCAAGTGCCGAGCCAGTCGGTTAGCGGCGCGGTTCAGCTGATCGAACGTCAGGCTTTGCTCGCCATGGACAACGGCGACACGCTCTGGCGTCTGGCGCACCTGTTGCTGGAATCGCTCAATGTATAAGGGTTGCAGCAGTTGCTCGTCCGCCGCCAGGCCACCGCCGGCCCAAACCTCGTGCTGGTGAGTGACTTCGCTTTCATCCAGCATCGCCAAATGATGCAAGGGCGTGCCGGCGTCTGCGCCGAGGGCATCGCCCATGTTCAACAGCAAGGTGCGGAAATGCCGCAGCATCTGCTCGATTTCTTCGCGCAGGAACCAGTCGGTTTGATAGGTCAACTGCAGGTGCAGGCGCTCGCCCGGCACGATTACCACAGTGACCGGGTAGTTGGTGTGGGTGCGGTTGGCCATGTCGCTGATCAGGTAATCCAACTGGCCCTGGCGCAAGTCGGCGGCAATGGGCGCGTTCTCGAACACGAACAGGCTCTGGAACAAGTCCTGTCGCTGAACGTCGCTCCAGCGCTGGATGTCGGCCAGGGAAACACTTTCGTGTTCGCGCAGGCTCAGGTTTTCGGTCTGCAAGGCTTTCAGCCACGGGCCGAGCTTATCCTCCGGACCACAGCTCCAGCGCAGCGGCAAGCTATTGATGAACAGGCCGACGATGCTTTCCATGCCTTGCAGGTGCACCGGGCGGCCAGCGACGGTGATGCCCATTACCAAGTCGCGATCACCACTGTAGCGCCCGAGCAATAGCGCCCAGGCGCCTTGCACCAGGGTGTTGAGGGTCAGGCCGTGCTGCGCCGCGACGTTCTGCAACGCCTGGGTCTGCCCGGGCTCCAGGAGTTCGACACAGTCTTCGACCGGTTCGGCAGCACCTTGGATGCGACCGACATGACCAAAGCCAAACTCGTTGGGCGTATCGAAGCCCGCCAGTCGCTGTTGCCAGAAGGCTTGGTGATCTTCCGGTTTCTGGGTTTCCAGCCACCGGATGAAGTCGCGATACGGGCGCGGTGTCGGCAGGCTCAGTCGGCGCCCTTCCCGGGCGGCGCGGTAGCCGTTGAGGAAGTCCATCATGATGATCGAGAAGCACCAGGCATCCATGAGGATGTGGTGGTAGCTGCGCACGAACTGGTAGGTGTCGGGCGCCAGTTTGTACAGCCTGACCCGCATCAGTGGCGCCTTGGTGAAGTCCAGGCCTTCGGCACGCTCCGCGCTGAGCAATTGCTCGAGGCGGTCCTGCTGCTCGCCTTCGCTCAGATGCGACCAATCTTCATAGGTGATCGGTAATTCGACCTGCTTGTGCACCACCTGCATCGGGCGTTTCTGCTGCTTCCAGACGAACGATGTGCGCAGCAGTTCATGGCGCTCCACCACCTGCGCCCAGGCCTGGCGGAAGGCCGCGAGGTCCAGGTCCGGCATGACCATGACATGGCGATATTGGAGCAGATACATGCCCTTGCCAGGGTGCATCAGGCTGTGAAACAGCAGTCCTTGCTGCATGGGAGCCAGCGGGTAAATAGCTTCGATATTGCGCGAAACAGCTTTGACCTTGTCGTTCATGCTGACGGTATCCGAACCTGTAATTGGGGGGCGCAGGGGGTTCACTGCTCAAGTTGTTCGAGCAACCCCAAAAATTCATCGTCGGACAGGCCCGAGTCGGCGAAATCCGAAGCCGTGGCGCGGCCCGCCGTAGGGGCCTGACAGTGATCCAGCAAGGTGCTGAGTCGCTGCTGGAATTGCCGCGCCAGTTCGTTCACCAACACCTGATCGTGGACCTGCGGCGCATAACGCCATTCGACGTGTAGCTGGCCTTCATTGACGAGCGCCGTCACGTCCAGCCAATGGGTGCGGCAGGTGCTGGCGGCGCGCATGCCGGGGCACATCGGCCGCGCCAGGCGCCAGAGGCTCGATGCGCCGATCCACTGATCGACACGCCCCAGGTAGTTGAACGTCAGCAGCGTGACGGCACCCAGGCCGTGGGCCGGATCCTGGCGCAGCAGGCCGTAGCCGATGCCTTGTTCGGGGACGCGGCGCAGGGCTTCCTTGGCCGCGATGATCGAGGATTCCAAATCCCAGGAAGTATCGATGGCCAATGGATATCGGCTGGTGTGCCAACCGATGGAGCGCGACAGCTCGGGGCCTTGCTCCCAGCCACTACGACCGTGGCTTTCCAGCTCCAGGGTGACGCGCTCGCGCCCCTGCCATTGGCCGATGACACCGGCCAACGCGGCCACCAGCAGATCCTGGACCTGCGTGCTGTAGGCCGAGTGACAATCGCCCAACAGCAATTGTGTTTGCTCGACCGACAGTTGCATGTCCAGTGTCCGGCTTTCGCCGTATGTATTGGGCTGTTGAGGAGCGCTATGTTCGGCGGCTACCTGCTCATGCCAGTAGCCAACCTGGGCCAGGACGGCGGGCTCGCGGCGATGCTGCTGCAAGGCCTCGCTCCATGCGTGGAAACCCGCCGACACGGCAGGCAACGCGGCGTTCGGTTGCAAGTAGAGGCTTTCCAATTCCTCCAGCAGCACTTGCCAGGACACGGCATCGACCAGCAAGTGATGCGCCGTGCATAGCAGCTCACGGCTCTGGGAGAAATACACCCAGCGGATCAAAGGCGCCTTGCCCAAATCAAAGCCTTGTTGCCAGCGCTGCAACAGCGCTTCGTCCAAGGGTTGGTCTTCGATGTGGAACAACCCGTCGAGCTGGCCCGAGGAAAACGCCTGGTAGCGTTGTTGCCAACCCTGCTCCGACGTTTCAAATATCAGGCGCAAGCTGGCATGACGTTGTAACAGTGCGCCAACAGCCTGGATGAACCGCGCCTGTTCCAATGGTGCGTTCAATGCCAGAAGCAAGGATTGGTTCCAATGCTCGGGCTCGGTTTGCTCCTGGGCGAAAAACCATTGCTGGATCGGCGTCAGGGCGAACGCTGTGACAGGTTCGAGCACGGCCGGCGTAGCGCCCGTCTCCACCGCGCCAAGATCAACCACCTGCTCGGCCCAACCGCGCACGGTTGGGAACTCGAAAATCTGCTTGGGCTTGAGCTGCAGCCCGTGCTGCTTGGCCCGGGCGATGATCTGCAAGCTCAGGATCGAGTCTCCCCCGACACTGAAGAAATTGTCATCGACCCTCAGGTCGGGGTTATTGAGAATCTCACGAGCGATATCGAGCAGACGCTGTTCGAGGTTGCGCTGTGGCGTCTGCACCACTCGGGCCAAGGCGCGTACGCTCTGTTCGGCAAACAACTGCTTGGGCGTCATCAGGATATGTTGCTGGCGGGCCAAGGCAATGATCTGCAGGCCGAGGATCGAATCGCCGCCCAAGGCGAAGAAGTTGTCATCGGGGCCGAGGTCGGGGTTGCCGAGCAGCCCGCGCCAGATATCCAGCAACGCGCTTTCAACCGCATTCAGAGGTTCCTCGATGGGAGACGTCGTCTGCGCGGTGGCCGGCGCTTGCCCGGCCAAATGCTGCAATGCCTTGCGATCGACTTTTCCGTTGGGCAACAAGGCAAACCCATCGAGGCAATGCCACTGGGACGGTTGCATATAGTCCGGCAGTTGCGCTTGCAGGGCGGCCTGAATATCAGGCAACGCGGCCAATGGTGCGACCAGGAACGCCACCAAGCGGTTGCCCGTCAGGGGCGATGGGTTGTTCAGCACCTGTACGTCGCCGACCTGCGGCATCGCCCGCAGCCGTGCCGCAACCTCTGCCGGCTCGACCCGATACCCGCGGATCTTGACCTGCTCATCGAGCCGACCGAGAAACTCCATCTGCCCCCGATGATTGAGCCGCACCCGGTCACCGGTGCGATAGCCATGGGCACCGAAGCGGGCGTGGTCTGAATCGTTGGCGCTGAGGTAACCCAGCGCAACCGTTTTGCCCTGCACGCAAAGTTCGCCGCTGACACCGATCGGCAACAGACGGCCCTCGGGCGAACGCACGCTGACCTGGACATTGGGCAGCGGTCGTCCCAGCGGTGCCGCGCCATCGATATCGACCTCATGAGTCAACACCCCGACGGTGGTTTCACTGGGGCCGTAGTGGTTGACGATACGCAGGTCCGGCATCAATGCCCGCAAGCGCGAAACCAGCTCATGGCCCAGGGCTTCGCCACCGGTGACCAGGCATCGGCGCGGCAATAGGCGCTGGGGATCGTTGGCGACCAGCAAGGCGTTGAGGTGTGAAGGCACAATTTTAAGCAGGTCCACGGGATCGCGCTCAAGCACGGCCGCCAGCTCCTCGGCGTCGAATGACAGTTCCTCAGCCAATAGCCGCAGGCGACGGCCGCTGAGCAACGCACCGAACAAGGCCGTGTGCCCCAAGTCGGTGGCGCAGCTGGCGAGACTTGCCAGACTGGCATCGGCGGACAGATCCAGGCGTTCCAGGCACCCGACCACGTAATGGATCAGGTTGCCCTGGCTGACCATCACCCCCTTCGGCCGTCCCGTGGAGCCGGAGGTGTAGACGACGTAGGCCGACCTTTCAGCGGGCAAGGACGCGCGCAACGGCGATTCACCCGACAACGCCTCAGTTGGCAACGACAGCCACCGCACCGTTTCAGGCAGCCACTCGGGACGCTGGCCCTCGCCGACCCAGACCTTGGGCGTGCCATCCTGGCAGATGTCCTGCAAACGCGACTGCGGCCACTGCGGATCGAGGGCCAGGTAGGTGGCGCCGCACTGCCAGGCGGCGAGCATGTGCATCACCAGCTCGCGGCTGCGGGGCAAGCATAAGGCGATGCGTGCGCCCTCCAGATTCGCGCCTGCTTGCAAGCGCTCGCCACGGGCGACCACTGCACGGCCCAATTCGGCATAGCTGAGCGTGCCCTGTTCGTCTTGCAGGGCAATCGACTCGGGCTTTCGAACGCACTGCTGGACGAACGCCTGCCAGGCGTTGCTGACCGGGACCGGCAGGTCCTCGCCACAGAGCAAGGATTGCTGCGCCGGTGCCAGCCAGTCGAGCTGGGCAAACGGTACGTCCGGCTGTTCGATGACCGCGTGGACCAACGCAACGAACTGGTCGCAAAAACGTTGGACTGTTTCGTGGCGGTACAAGGCCTTGCTGTAACGCCACCGGCACAGGAAGCCGTCTTCCTCGTCGATCATGACCATGTTCAGCTCATGGGCCGCGCCACGCTGCTCCGACAGCAGACGGTCGACGTACTGCTCGAACGGCGCGATGCGCTCCTTGTTGAGGGTGAACATGTGCTGAAACAGCGGCGCCCTGCCCATCTGCCGAGGCAGATCCAACTGTTTGACGAGGCGCGAGAACGGATAATGACGGTGCTGCAAGGTTTGTTTGACGTTGGCGTCCACCTGCCTGGCCCAATCGCCGCCGGACAGCTCGCGCTGCAAACGACAGCGGACCGGCAACGGGTTGACCAGGTAGCCCGGCAGATTGACGTGCTCGCGGCGCAGGCGCCAACCGCTGGGAGTGCCCAGCACAAAGTCATCCTGGCCGGACAGCACGCCGAGAAACTGCTGGAACAAAGAGAACCAACATATATAAGGCGTCACGCCCCATTGACGGGCCACGGCACGAATTCTGGCCGTGGTGGCCCGGTCGAAACGAAACGACAGCTCCCCGCCTTGGAATGCCTGATTGCTGCCGTAGTGGAAATCGGTCGGTAACTCCAGTGCCGGGGCGCCTTCCAATTGCGCCTGCCACCAGGCCAGCTCCATCGGTTCGGCGGCTTCGCTGCGTATGTGCAATTCGCTGCAATAGTCGCGATAGGCATCTGGATTCACAGCGGGCAATGCTTGCTCGTTGATCAGCGCGAACAGTTCATTGAGCACGATGTAGAACGTGGCCAGGTCAGCGGCGATGTGATGAATTACCAGCAGCACGGTGTGCTCGACATCACCGGCGTGAACGTTGCTCAACAGGACGACCCGACTGACGTCGCCGGCTTCCAGGTCGAAAGGCTTATCGGCCCACTCGGTGACGCGCTGCTGCAACGCCTGCCTGTCGGCCGCCTGCAGCGCGATGCGCTCCAGCGGCCGGACTCGCTCGCGGTCGCTCCACTGCAACAGGTCGCCATTGCGCTCGGCATAGGCGGTGCACAGCATGGGATAGCGTCGCTGCACCGTTTCCCAGGCGTCTTGCAGGCGTCGGGGCAAGTCGTCGGTGACGAACTGCGCCTTGATGCGCCCTGCGTAAGCGATGTTATAGGCGCAGCTGTCCGGCTCCAGTCGTTGCAAGAACCAGAGCGCCTGCTCGTTATCCGTCAGCGGGCGCGCTTCAAAATAATCGGGGTGCCGGGCCAGCCATTGCAGCACGTCGGCGCCGTGCGCCGTCAGTTCGCTTGCCAGTTCATCGTCCAACGCCCTAGGTGATCCGGGGGTGATGACCAATTGGCCTTCGACTTTCGATAGGCGAATCCCACGCAGCCAGCAGCGATGCATCAAGCGATCGAGCATTTGATGTCCTTCATTTTGCTTGTTCTGAATGAGCCGCCCCATGTGACGGCTGTCTGCAAGAGCGTCTAGCTCAGTTCGCGGAAGCAGGCTCGGCCATGGCGACCACGACCTTTCGCGCGCCCTGGAATGTCGAACGGCCATGGGCCACCAGCATGTTGTCGAGCATCAGCACGTCACCGGCTTGCCAGGGAAAGCTCACCTGGCAGCGCTGCAATACGGCACGGACATGCTCCAGGGCATCAAGCTCGATAGGCGAGCCATCACCGTAGAAAACGTTACGTGGCACGCCCTCTTCGCCGACGATGGAAATCAGCGTCTCGCGCACGGGTGCGGCGAGATTGGAGATATGGAACAGATGCGCCTGGTTGAACCACACCCACTCCCCAGTCACCGGGTGCTGGGCCACGGCCTGGCAGATCTGGCGGGTGGACAGCTCGCCGTCCTCTTTCCACTGGAACTGGATCTGGTTGGCGCGGCAGAAATGTTCGACTTGTGAACGGTCTTCCGTGCTGAACGCCTGTTGCCAGGGCAAGTCGAGGCCGTTGCCATAGTTGCGCACGTACATCAGGCGCTTCTCGGCGAAACGCTGACGTATGGCGGGGTCGAGTTGCTGGTAGACCTTGCGGCTGTCGGCAATGGGGGTTTCACCGCCCACCGCAGAGGCCTGCATGCAGTGGAACCAGATTTTCATTGGCCAGTTAAGCGAGTAGGACTGCTCGTTGTGTAGAGGGATCACTTGGTGGGCCGGGTACTCGGTCGACGTGTAGACCCGGTTGTTGAGCTTGGTGCGCGGCGTTGAGGCGTAGTCGTAGGTCAGCAGTTCATGACCGAAACCGCGGGCAAATGCTTCAAAGTCCGCTTCGCCATTGAACACAAAGCCACGAAACAGGATGCCGCCCGCTCGCGGTAACTGCGCCTCGACTGCTTGCAGGATCTGCGCCCGGCTGTCCTGCCACGCAGCCCCCGCGCCTGGCGCGTGGAAGATAAATGGCAAGGTCTGTTCGTCGCCCGGTACGCCTTCCATGGGTTGAACCTGTGCACGCGCCAAACCAGTTTCCATTTGTGATCCCTCGCCATTCCGATGAGCGTGTTTTTTCGAGAGCACAAACTATTACAAACGAGTAACAACTGCAATAGAGAATCATTGTCATTAATGACGTTTGTATGACAATCGACACAAATCATTTGGCCTGAAGCGTGCTCTCCCGCTCAGCGATATGGGACATCAACAGGTAGGCGGAACCCAGCAAGCCCTGCATCGTATCGGCATAGCGGCTGCGGTTCAGGTACAGAAACTGGCGGTTCTTCACCGCAAACAGGTTCTGCCATTGCGGCGACTGGCGAAACGCAGCCGTGCTCGCTTCCGAATCGAGCAGTTCTTCGTATGTGTCGATAATGAAATCACTGTCGAAGTCGCCGATTCGCTCCAGGCTGTAGGGCACGTTCTGGCGCGCTTCGCGATAGGCGGCGACACGGCCCAGGCCGAAATCCTTGATGACGTCATCCATCCCGCCACGGCCGATCAACTGGAAACCATCGGTATAGACCTCGAGCGTCGTGACCGTGATCCGCGAAGGGTCCTTGACCCGCTTCTTGAACTCGCTGACGACCCATTCGTATTCATGGAGCATTTCTTCGTAACGCTGCTGCTTGCCGACCAGCTCGGCGAGCTGCCTGGCGTAGGTCTTGATGTCGCTTTCCCGGGAGGGCAGCAGCACGACCGGTGCGATTTTGCTGAGCTTTTCCTTTAGGTCCGCGTGATAAGACAGGCCGACAATCAGGTCAGGCTTCAGGGCGGCGATGGCTTCCAGGTCAGGAGATTGGTGCGAGCCGATGTATTGAATGCCCGTCACGTCGAAGCGCTCTTGGGCACCGCGAAACAGCACGTCCGAAAACAGCTTCTTCCTGCCTGTCGATCCGCAGGGCTTGATACCCAATTCGAGCAACTGATCGGTCAGGCTGAAATCGTGCAGGGAGACAATGCAGTGGGGTGAAACAGGCACCTCGACACGACCGAAACTGTTCTCGAACACTTTGGTTTCGGCCGCGCCAGCGTGCATCGACATCAATGCAAACGGCACGCAAAGCATGCCAAACAACCTCTTGAACACTTCTCTCATCCCTACCCGCACGCGTTTGCCTCCGATAATTTCAAGATAAGCGCCGCTGTGTTTTCAGCGACTGCGTTGACGCGCCAACAATATGATCAGATAAGGTGCGCCGATAATTGCAACCACCAGCCCCGCCGGTAATTGCAGCGGTGGGAACAGCCCCCTGCCCAGTGTATCCCCCGCCAGTACCAGCAATGCCCCCATCAACGCCGACAAAGGCATCAGCGCACCGTGGCGATCGCCTGCCAGTTGGCGCGCCAGGTGCGGCGCCACCAGCCCGACGAAAGTCATGGTGCCGACGTTCGCCACGGCGGCCGCTGTCAGCATGACACTGCACAGCAATAGGAAAGCCATGACACCCGTGACGTTCAGGCCCCGGCTGAGCGCGACTTTTTCGCCCAACTGCAACAGGTTTAATTGACGGTGAAAAAACAGCAAGGGAACCCCCGCGAGCAACAGCCAGGTGCCGAGGCTGTGAACCTGCGGCCAACCGGCCCGGTGCAAGCTGCCGCCCAGCCACATCAGGGCCGACTCGACCTGGTCGATGTTGCCGTAGGTGATCAGTAAATCGGCTACTGCACTGAGCATCGCGGTGAGCCCAACGCCGACAAGGATCAACCGCAGCGGCGAAATCCCCTGGCGCCACGACAGCAGCGCGACGAAGAATGCCACGGCCAACCCGCCCGCCAGTGCCGCCAATGGATAGAGCTCAAGGGGCAACAGCGTGGGCCAGAGCACAATGATCAGCAGCATCGTCACACTGGCGCCCGACTCCACGCCCACCAGCCCCGGCGCCGCCAGCGGATTGCGCGTCAACGACTGCATCAACAGGCCGGCCAGCGACATGGCCATGCCGGCGAGGATCGCCAGGGCCACACGTGGCAGTCGCAATTCCCAAAGCAGATTGCGCGTCGTCGAGTCGACCTGTTCAGGCGCCCACAGCGCTTGCCAGGCCTGGACAACCCCCAACGAATAACTGCCGACAGTCAACGCGTACAACGATAAGGCAACCAATGCGAACATCAGGGCCAGCACCGAAATCACGTCGATGGGCCGGGCCACCCAAGGCAGTAATGGAAGTGCCCTGGGCAAGATCAGCCCAACGCGCGTCATTTGACTTTCCTCAACACCAACGCGACGAAAATCGGCCCGCCGATCAGTGCCGTGACAATCCCGGTGTTCAGCTCAAAGGGCCGCACAACGGTTCGTGCGGCAATGTCCGCCAGGATCAGCAGCAACGCGCCGAGCAGCGGCGCGGCCAGCAATAGCCGTCGATAATCATCGCCAAACAACAGCCGCGCCGCATGGGGCACCACCAACCCGACAAAACCGATCGGTCCCGCCAGCGCCACGGCGCATCCTGACAGCAGCACCACGGAAGCCAGCCCGAACAGGCGCATTTTCAACAAGTTGACGCCCATGCCGGCCGCGGCCTGCGGACCGAGCCGATGGGCGTTCAAGGCCCGGACATTGACCAGGCACAAGACCATGCCCAACACCACATAAGGCCAGACCCATGCCTGCATCGAGCCTCCGGTCACGCCGATCGACCCGGTGAGCCAGCGGCGAAGGCTGTCGAGCCCCTGCTGGTCGAGCAACAGCAGGATTGACGTGATGGCGCTGAACAACGCCGCGATCATCGCGCCGGACAAGGTCAGTCGAATCGGGTTATGGCCCCTGCCCGCCAGCAGCAGGACACCAATGGCTGCCACCAGGGCACCGCTGAAAGCAAACAATGGGATCATCGACAGGTCGTGACCGGGCAGCACCAGCAAGCCGAACACCACGAATAATGCCGCGCCGCTGTTGATGCCGAGAATGCCGGGGTCGGCCAGGGGGTTGTCACCTACCGCCTGCATGATCACTCCCGCCAGGCCAAGGCTGGCGCCCACCAGCATGGCAACCAGCAAGCGTGGCAGGCGGCTGCCACGGATGACGCTCTGATCGGCGTTGTCCGGTGCATACGCCACCAGTGCCTGCCAGGCCTCGTTCCAAGGGATGCTCTTGGCGCCAACCGCCAGGTGCAGCAGCGCGGCCAAGGCGATGGCAACCAGCAGGCCCAGCCACACCGGTATTCGCAAACCGTGACTCACATCGCCTCCCGTACAGCCGATGGCTGGCTACGAGTGGTTTGCGGAACACACAGCGGGTCGCCCGAATAAGGGTCGGTGATGATGTGCGCGTCCAGGTCGAAGACCGCCTTGAGATTCTCACGGGTAAAGACTTCAGCGGGCGCGCCCTGGGCCAGCAAGCGGCCTTCACGCATCATCACCAGGTGATCGGCATAACGCGCGGCCTGGTTGAGATCGTGAAGCACGGCGACGACGGTCTTGCCTTGCTCGCGCAGGTCCACCAGCAGTTCGAGCAAGGTGATCTGATGAGCGATATCGAGAAACGTCGTGGGCTCGTCCAACAGGATCACTGGGGTGTCCTGGGCCAAGGTCATGGCAATCCAGCAGCGCTGCAGTTGTCCACCCGACAGGGTGGCCAACGAGCGATCGAGCAACGGTGCGATGCCCGCCAGTTCGATGGCACGGTCGATTGCCTGCTGATCCTGTTCGGACCATTGCCGCCACCAGCTCTGCCAGGGGAAACGTCCCTGCATCACAAGCTCTCGCACGCTCATGCCGGCCGGTGACGTAGTGCGCTGGGGCAACAACGCCATGCGCTGCGCCAGCGCCCGGCGCGAATACTGCCCCAGAGCCTTGCCGGACAGGTGCACCTCACCCGCGCTTGGGCGCAGCATATGTGCCAGCACATTCAAGAGTGTGGTCTTGCCACAGCCGTTGGCCCCGATCAACGCCGTGAAGCAGCCTTCGGGAATGTCCAGGCTGACACCGTTGAGAATCTGTTGCTCGCCATAGCTCAGCCGCACATTGCTGGCTTTCAGCATGACCGTCCCTCCACCGCCCAAGAGGGCCTGATCGAATCGTCCATCGTACAGATCCCGCGCATTCGTTTCCCGGTAACAACGCTGGAAAACCCACCGCAGGCTGAAAAGTGCGGCACAGAATATGTCGAAACTAAAATAAATTCCCTACAAGCCTGACAATATTAATGCAAACCCTTATCATTCACAGTCAGATTATGGCCAGTAGACACTAACTTCGCTCGCCTGCCCTGCCGCCGGACCGCGACGATAGGCTTGCGAAGATCAATAACAATCCTCAAGGACTTCCTCGATGCTCGTAAGAAAAACAACAGTTGGCACCGAAAAACGTTACGTCTCGCGTCATCCAGCGTTTCACTTGAGCACTCTGGCCCTGGCTTTGGGGAGCATCTTTTCAGCACAGGCGTTCGCCGCACAAGAAGAGGCTGCAGCCAACGCTCCTCTTCAACTCGGCGAAATCAACATCAATGCCGCCGCCGTGGAAAACCCCACGGCGCCGCTGGCCGGCAAAGTCGCCCTGCGCAACGGCAGTGCCACCAAGTCCAACGCGGCCATCACTGAAACGCCGCAATCGGTGTCCGTGGTCACCGCCGATGAAATGCGCGATCGCAAGTCCGACACCATGGCGGACGCCCTCAGCTACACCCCGGGCTTCACCAGCCAACCGAGCAGCTTCAACCGCACCTCGGACCGGTTCCGCATTCGCGGCTTCGACGTCGAATCCGCCACTGGCGGCTCCCTGCGCGACGGCATGCGCCTGCAAAACAACTCCTACGATGGCGTCCAGGACCCGTATGGGTTGGAGCGCGTGGAAGTTATCCGCGGCGCGGCGTCGGTGCTGTACGGCCAACTGTCGCCAGGCGGCTTCGTCAACGGTGTCAGCAAGCGCCCGACCGAAACCCCGCTGCATGAGTTGGGGCTGCAATATGGCAACCATGATCGCAAGCAACTGACCGCCGACTTCAGCGGCCCGCTCGGTGACAGCGAGGTCCTCACCTACCGCCTGACCATGCTCAAGCGCGACAGCGACACCCAGCAGGATTACGTCAACGACGACAAGCTCTACATCGCCCCGGCCCTGACCTGGCGCCCTGATGAAGACACGTCCCTGACCCTGCTCTCGTTCTATCAGAAGAGCGACACGCGTTTCTCCGCCCCGCTGCCCTATCAATTGGTCAAAGGCGTAGGCAACGGCCCCTTCACCATCGGCCGCCACGATTTCATCGGCGAACCCGACTACGACGACATGAACGGCGAGATGTCCGCCATCGGTTATGAGTTCGAACACCGGTTTGATGAACACACCCGTATCAGCAACAAGTTGCGTTACTACGAAGCGGATGTGAAGTGGAAATACATGCAGATTCGGACAGGGAATCCAGTCAATACAGCAGCCGCCACGGGCGTTTTGGGTCGTCAGCACAGTGATCGGCGGGAGCGCTCCCGGGCGTTGGCCAGCGACACCAACATCGAGACGCGTTGGAACATTGGCGGGATTGAAAACACCTTCCTGGTGGGTGCCGATACCTACGACGCGTCATACGACTCGCATAACTTCCGAGCCAACTCGACCTCTATCAATATTGGTGACTACAACTACGGTCAGCCAGTGGTGGTGGACAAGAGCCGGAACCGCGACCGCGGTTCACAGATCGATACCTTCCAGACAGGTATCTACCTGCAAGACCAGATCAAGTTCGACGATCATTGGCTATTGCTGCTCGGCGGTCGCCACGATTGGGCAGATCAGGATCAGGAAGGCTTCGCCACCGGCGAGAAGCTGAGCCAGAACGACGAATCCACCACTTGGCGCGCCGGCCTGGTGTACCAGGCGGACAACGGCCTGGCACCTTACATCAGCTACAGCGAATCATTCTTCCCAGTTGCGGTGGCCGACGCGCCTGGCCAGACATTCAAGCCTACAGAAGGCAAGCAGTACGAAATCGGCATCCGCTACCAACCTCCGGGCAGCAATACACTGTTGAGCGCAGCGGTTTATGAACTGACGCAGGAAAACGTCGTGAAGCGCGACCTGGCTGGCCTCAATCCCCAGCAGATTGGCGAGCAGCGCTCCCGTGGGCTGGAACTCGAAGCCAAGTCCGACATCACGCCTCAACTGACGGTCATCGCGACGTACGCCTACACCGATGCGCGCATCACCAAAAGCGTAATCCAGAGCGAAGTGGGTCAGCGCAGCGAAGATACGCCTTACCACCAAGCCGCGCTGTGGGCCGACTACAACTTCGCCCGTTTCGGCGTACCGCAGCTGAAAATCGGCGGCGGCGCGCGCTACAAGGGAACCACCCAAGCTTCGGGCATCGATTCGCAAATGCCTGCCTACACGCTGTTCGATGCAATGGCCAGCTACCAGATCGACAAGAACTGGGACATCGCCCTTAACGCCAACAACGTGACGAACAAAAAATACACTTATTGCGAATTTGCCATCTGCCGCTACGGCGACGAGCGCGAGTTGGTGACCTCCGTCAACTTCCGCTGGTAAATACCCCTGACTCGGTCGGCGCCGCCAGGTGTCGACCGAGTCATTTCAGCTGTATAAACTTTTGTAAGCCCTCTCGAATCCCCTCATCGCACCCATCCCCCTAAATTTTCCATTGACCTTGACGCCCTAGATGACGATCGTCATATTACGATCATCATAAGCCAGACAAAAACCGGCCAAGGGGATTGATTCATGGAAACTGGGAATGCATCAGCGATTGCAGACGCGCAGCCACTCGCATCGAGCCCAGCCCTGACCGGCCGAATCGTCGCACTGCTCGCCGGCCTCGCGGCCATCGGCATGCTCTCCACCAACATCATCCTCCCGGCGTTCCCGGTGATCGGTGATGATCTCGGCGTGACCGCCCGCGAACTGGGCCTGACGCTCTCAAGTTACTTCGTCACCTTTGCCCTGGGTCAGTTGGTGGTCGGGCCGTTGGCTGACCGTTATGGACGGCAGAAACTGGTGCTGGGCGGACTGTCGGTGTTCATCGTCGGCACCGTCATCGGCGGCCTCGCCACCACCCTTGAGGTACTGATTGCCGGCCGCGTCGTTCAAGCGTTGGGCGTGTGCGCGGCCTCGGTGCTGTCGCGGGCCATCGCACGGGATCTGTTCGAAGGCGAGACACTGGCCCGCGCCCTGTCATTGACGATGGTCGCCACGGCCGCTGCGCCAGGTTTTTCACCCTTGGCGGGCAGCGTGCTGTCCGTCACGCTCGGATGGCGCGCCATCTTCATCCTGGTGGGATTGGCCGCCGTGGTGCTGGCGTTCTTCTATGTACGCGATCTTGGCGAAACCCATCCCGCCGACCGCCGGGCGCCGCACTCTACCGGCAGTGTGGTGCGCGCTTACGCCAGGCTGATGGTGGACAAGCGTTTCATCCTCCCTGCCCTGTCGATGAGCCTGTTGCTCAGCGGTCTGTTCGCGTCATTCGCCGCTGCCCCGGCCATTCTCATGAAAGGCATCGGCCTGACGTCCCTGCAGGCCGGCCTGTATTTCGCATCAACGGTGTTTGTGGTGTTCGCCGCCGGCCTGGCCGCTCCTCGCCTGGCCCGACGTTTTGGCCCAGGTAACACCGCCCTGCTGGGCATTGCCTGCGCCATGGTCGGCGGTGGTTTGCTCATCGTGGGGCCAGCCAGCCCGGGGCTTGGCTGGTATGCGGTGTCGATGGTGACGTTCCTTTGGGGCATGGGCCTGGCGAATCCGTTGGGTACGGCGATCACCATGGGGCCTTTCGGCAAAGAGGCCGGGATGGCCTCGGCGCTGCTGGGTTTTCTCTCCATGGGTGCGGCAGCGTTGACCACCTGGCTCGCCGCCGTGCTGAGCTTTTCACCCATCGCCACACTGGGCGCGATCCAGGCGTCGACCTGCCTGATCGCGCTGGTGCTGTTCCGCTTGCGCCGCTGACGCGGCGTCAATCGTCCCAACGACGGAATAACACGCTGGCATTGACGCCACCAAAACCGAACCCATTCGACAGTGCATGGGTGATCGGCATTTTCCGGGCCTTCAGGCCAACCAGATCGAGGCCGTTGGCTGCCTCGTCGGGATGCATCAGGTTCAGCGTCGGCGGCACGATCTGATCACGCAGCGCCAAAACCGTGAAGATCGCTTCGATGCCGCCGGCCGCGCCCAACAAGTGGCCAGTGGCTGATTTGGTAGAAGTGATCGCCACGCCTGCGCCCGCGCCGCCGTTCGTGCCAAAAACCGCGCGGATCGCCGCCAGCTCACCGGCATCACCCACCTGGGTGGACGTCGCGTGGGCATTGATGTGCTGCACCTCGCTGGGGTTGAGACCCGCCTGGCGCAACGCTTGCTCCATGGCGCGGCGGGCTCCGTTGCCATCCTCCGGGCCCGCGGTCAGGTGGTAGGCATCGGCGCTGGTGCCATACCCCACCAATTCCGCCAGGGGCTTGGCACCCCGGGCCAGGGCGTGTTCCAGCGACTCGATCACCAGCAACCCGGCGCCTTCGGCCATGACGAAGCCGTCGCGCTCCCGATCGAACGGCCGCGAGGCCTCTTGTGGACGCTCGGCAAATCCCGTGGACAGTGCCCGCGCCGCCGCGAAGCAGCCCAACGTCACGCGGTCGATCGCCGCCTCGGTACCGCCGCAGATGGCAATGTCCGCCTCGCCACTCTTGATCAGCCGGGCGGCATCGCCAATGGCTTGTACGCCGGCAGCACAAGCGGTAACGGGCGCACCTAGCGGCCCTTTGAAACCATGCCGGATGGACACCTGCCCGGCCGCCATGTTGGCCAGGAAAGCCGGCGCTGTGAACGGCGACAGTCGACGTGGACCGCGAGCATCGGTGGTGCGCACCGCATCGGCAATCGTGGCGAAACCACCCACGCCCGAAGAAATGATCGTGGCAGTCCGCTCCTGATGGACGGGATCAACAGGATGCCAGCCCGCCTGCTCCAAGGCTTCGTGAGCCGCCACCAGGGCGAACTCGATGAAGCGGTCCATCTTCTTGCGATCCTTAGGCGCGATGAGGCGCTCCGGGTCGTAACCGGCGATACCGTCCTCTTCCAAGGTCGGCACTTGCCCCCCCACGGCGACGCCGGTCCCGTCGGTGACGTCGGCGGACAGGTTGCGAATGCCGGATTGCCCGGCCAGCAAGCGCTGCCAGACCTCTTCCACCCCGCAGCCCAGCGGGCCGACGATGCCTACGCCAGTGATGACGATGCGTTTTTGACCTTCGCGATTTTTCATGGAGCCCTCTTCGTATCAGGACGGATCTTGAACCAGATGGAATACATCGCCGGCAGGAACACCAGCGTCATGATGGTGCCGACGAACGTGCCGCCGATCAGGGTGTAGGCCAGCGTGCCCCAGAACACCGAATGTGTCAGGGGGATGAATGCCAGGATTGCCGCCAGTGCCGTGAGCAACACCGGCCGTGCACGCTGCACCGTGGCCTCGATCACCGCATGGAACGGATCCAGCCCTTCGTTGGCGTTGTGATGGATTTGCCCGATCAGGATCAGCGTATTGCGCATGAGAATGCCCGACAGGGCGATCAGGCCGACCAATGCATTGATACCAAATGGCTGATTGAAGATCAGCAATGTCGGCACGACGCCGATCAGCCCCAGTGGCGCCGTCAAGAACACCATGATCATCGCCGAGATCGAGCGCACTTGCAGGATGATGATCAGCAACGTCAAGGCGACCATGATCGGCACCAGCGGCACGATGGCCTTGCCGGCCTTGCCCGACTCCTCGATGGCGCCCGCCTGCTCGATCCGGTAGCCGGCGGGCAACCTGTTGATGACCGGTTGCAGTTGCTTGATAATCGCGCTGGAGACGTCCGGTGGCTGCAGGCCTTCGGCAATATCGCCGCGCACCGTCATGGTCGGCGTGCGATCACGACGGCGCAGGATCGGATCTTCCATGCGCACATCCACCTCGCCGACCTGGGACAGCGGAATGCGCTGGCCTGTCGCGCCCACTAGGGTGAAACCTTCGATCCGCGCGGGGTCGAGGCGGATGTCACCGGCGGCGCGGCCGATCACCTGCACCGAACGGATGTCCTCGCGCATTGCCGTGATCGGCACGCCGCTGAGCAGGAATTGCAATTGCTGGGCGACCGCATTGGACGTCAGCCCCACCGCTTGCAAGCGGTCCTGGTCGAGATTGAAATGCAGCGTCGGCACCAAGGGTCCCCAGTCGGTGTTGACGGTCCTCATCATCGGGCTCGCCTGCATGATGCCCTGGACCTGACTGGCGATCTCGCGCAGCTTCGTCGAATCAGGGCCCATCACACGATACGCCACGGGGAACGGTGAATACGGGCCGAACACCAATTGAGTGACCCGCACCCGCGCCTCGGGAGCCAGCCCCTCGGCGATCGCTTCGCGGAGACGGAACTTGAGGGCTTCGCGTGCTTGCTGGCTGTCCGTCAGCACGACAATCTTGGCAAATGACGGATCGGGAAGTTCCGGCGCCATCGCCAGGTAGAAACGCGGCGCGCCTTGGCCGATGTAGGCGGTGACGATCCGGGCCTCTTCCTGTTGTTGCAGCCAGGCCTCGACCCTGGCGGTGGTGGCGCTGGTTTGCTCGATGGAGGTGCCGTACGGCATCTGCACTTCCACCAGCACCTCGGGCCGATCCGAGGTCGGAAAGAACTGTTTTTTCACCAGGCCCATGCCGAGGATCGCCAGCACGAATGTCGCGATCACCGTACCGGCCACCCACCATTTACGAGCGATGACTCGCGTC
This sequence comes from Pseudomonas sp. E102, assembly GCF_052660185.1. Classification (NCBI taxonomy): domain Bacteria; kingdom Pseudomonadati; phylum Pseudomonadota; class Gammaproteobacteria; order Pseudomonadales; family Pseudomonadaceae; genus Pseudomonas; species Pseudomonas sp. E102. The sequence continues at coordinate 2,215,429 of NZ_CP084025.1, read as the reverse complement.
AGCACTCGGCGGAAACGGTTGTAGTGCCGCGTGTTGTAGATGGCCGCGTGCCCGCCTTCGACCTGCTTGATGTCGGGCAACAATTTCACGCCCAGGTACGGTGTGAATGCCACCGCGACCACCCAGGAAGCAATCAGCGCGATGCCGACGATCCAGAACATGTTGCTGGTGTATTCGCCAGCGGTCGATTGCGCGAAGCCGTTGGGCATGAAGCCGATGGCGGTCACCAGCGTGCCGGACAACATCGGTGCGGCCGTGTGGCTCCAGGCATACGCGCTGGCCTTGATCCGGTCGTAGCCCTCCTCCATTTTCACCACCATCATTTCAATGGCGATGATCGCGTCGTCCACCAACAAACCGAGCGCGAGGATCAGGGAGCCGAGGGTGATTCGGTCGAAATTCTTGCCGGTGGCGGCCATGACCACGAACACCACGGCCAACGTCAACGGCACGGCCGCCGCGACCACGACACCCACGCGCCAGCCCATGCTGAGGAAACAGACAATCATCACCACCAGCAGCGCGACGAAGAACTTGACCATGAACTCGCCGACCGCCGAGTCGATATTGACCGATTGATCGGTAACCTTGGTCAGCGCCATGCCCAGCGGCATGTCTTGGTTGATCTTGCTGATCTGCGTATCCAAGGCCTTGCCCAGGTCCAGGCCATTCCAGCCCTCGCGCATGATCACGCCCAATAACAGCGCCTCTTCGCCACCGTTGCGCACCAGGAACGTGGCGGGGTCTTCATAGCCGCGCTCGACAGTCGCCACGTCCGACAGCTTCAGCGAGCGCCCCTGTACCACGACCGGCGTGTCGCGAATCTTCTGCAGCTTGTCGAAAGCGCCATCCAGGCGCAGGAACACCTGCGGCCCGACGGTTTCGATGGAGCCGGCGGGCGTGAGCATGTTCTGGCTGTTGAGGGCGGTAAAGATATCCTGGGGCGACACACCCAAGGTCGCCAAGCGATCGTGGGAAAAGGACACGAAGATCCGTTCGGCCTGCTCGCCGATGATATTGATCTTCTTCACGCCTGGCACATGCAGCAGTTGTTGGCGCAGCGCTTCGGCATCACGCACCAGCCGTCGTTGCGGCTCGCCTTTGGCTTTCAGGGCGAACAAGGCGAAGGTCACGTCGGAAAATTCATCATTGACCATCGGCCCTATAACCCCGGGCGGCAGTTTGATCGCCTCGTCAGCCAGCTTCTTGCGCGCCTGGTAGAACTCTTCCTGCACTTGCGACGGCGGCGTCCGATCGACCAGCGACACCATCGTGAACGCAAGGCCGGGACGGGTATAGGTTTCCGTGCGGTCGTACCACTTCAATTCTTGCAGGCGTTTTTCCAGCGGTTCGGCGACCTGGTCTTGCATTTCCTGGGCTGTCGCGCCTGGCCAGGCGGTGATGACCGTCAGTTGCTTTACCGTGAAGGGTGGGTCTTCCGCGCGGCCGAGCTGGAAAAAAGCGAGGACACCCGCAACGGCGATCAGCAACAGCAGGAATACCGTGATGGAACGCTCGCGGACGGCGAGCGCGGAGAGGTTGAAGCTCATGGGCGACTCCCCGCAACCTTCACGTCTTGCGGTTGCGCAAGACGCACTGCCTCGCCCTCGTGCAGCAGATGGGCGCCGAGCGCAACGATCTGCTCGCCCATTTTCAGCTCGCCCAAGACCTGCGCGGCGTCGTCGCTCAAGCCGACGACCTTCACCGGACGCCAGGCGACTGTCGCCGGTTCGCCCGTGATGACCCAGACACCACTGCCTTTGCCCGAGTCGAAAATGGCAGCGATCGGAACTTGCAGTGCCTGTTCCGTCCGAGGCCCCGCGGCGACCCGGAGCGTGACCGTGGAACCCAGCGGTGCGCTGGCCAGCGCGCCCTCCAACACGTAACGCGCCTCGAAGGTGCGCGTTACAGGGTCGGCGGAATCCGACAGCAACCTCAGCTTCGCATTGACCGCCTCGCTGGCATTGCCGTACAGCGTCGCCTGGGCGACTGACCCCGACGTCGGCCGCAGGGTTTCAGGCAGTTGCACTACGGCTTCGCGCTGGCCTGCCCGGGCCAGTCGAACCACGATTTGTCCAAGAGCGACAACTTGCCCGGGCTCGGCGAGCGTTTCCATCACAACGCCATCGGCGTCGGCGAGCAGCACGGCATAACCAGAAGCGTTGCGGGCAACGTCAGCCTGGGCCTGGGCCGCGCTGAGTTGCGCCCTTGCGGTATCGGCGGCGGCCTTGATCTGGTCGTAGCCCGAGGCGGAAATAGCGCCGGCAGCGACAAGGTCTCGGTAACGAGCCTCGTCATCGGCGGTCTGCTTCGCCCTCGCCCGAGCGGCGGCGACGGCCTCCTGTTGTGCTCGCGCTTGCAGCCCCAGGTCGACAGGGTCCAGGCGCATCAGTGGCTGGCCGCGCTTGACCGTCTGGCCGGTGTCGACCAGCCGCTCGAGGACCTTGCCCGACACGCGAAAGCCCAGGTCGCTCTGGATCCTGGCCGTGACCACGCCGGTAAACGAACGCGACCGGTCGGGCGAACCCAAAACTTGCGCGACCCTCACTATGGGCGCAAGCGTGCGTGGATCTTTCTCGGTGGATGACTCGCCACACGCCGTCAGGACGAGAGGCAGCAAGCAAGCGGCAAGGGTGACAGGTCGGCGCCGGAGCATAAGGTCCCTTTTCATGAGCGGACAGGATGGAAGGCGCATTCTCATTCGAGTGACCATATCTGTCAATCGTCACGACCCATGCACTATGACCGTCAGCCTTCAAGCCGTGTTGCGCTTAACAATTGTCCGTTAGCCCTGCCTGGAAGCCAATTGACAGCGTGTGACCATCTTATGATATGGTCACAATCCGCATCGACTCGAGGAATTTTCCATGCCACCCTTGCGCCCCCTGGCTTTTTTTCTGAGCACCGGCTTGTTGACAGGTTGCGCGGTCGGCCCGGACTACCATCGTCCCGCAGTCCCACTTTCGAGTCGTTACATAGGCCAGCCTCTGGTCGAACAGCGGTCCTCGAGCGTTCGGGCCGACTCGATTGTCTGGTGGGAAGCGTTTGGTGATCCAAACCTCACGGTGTTTGTCACCAAGGCCCTTGAACAAAACCTGGACTTGGCGCAGGCATCGGCGCGCGTGATGCAGGCACGGGCCGGACTGGGCGCAGCGAACGCCGCTTTGCTGCCCTCGGGAAATATCAGTGGCCAGGCCGCGCGCGCCTACCAGTCGGTGGAGACCCCGCTCGGCCAGGTGCTCGATTCAACGCCTGGCTATGATCGATACGGAAGTTCCTACGAACTCAACCTCGGCGCCAGTTGGGAGATAGATGCCTTCGGCGGCCTGCGGCGTGGACGCGAAGCAGCGCTGGCGGACTACCAGGCGTCCGAGGCCGGTGCGGTCGCCACGCGCTTGGCGGTCACCGCGCAGGTCGCCGACACCTACATCACCGTTCGTGGACTGCAGGCCCGGCTGGACATTGCAAACCGACAGGTCAGGACGCAGCAAGACCTGCTGGAAAAAGTCCAATTGCTGTACAACAAAGGCCTCGCCGCCAGCTATCAGGTTCGCCAGACCGAGGGGCAACTGGCACAAGTCCAGGCAACGTTACCGGTCCTGCAGACCGGCCTGGATGCCGCGATGAACGCCTTGGATGTCATGCTCGGCACTCCGCCCGGCACCCATCGGCCGCTATTGGCCGAGCGCCGCGACATTCCCCTCGCCCCACAAATAACCACAACCGGAACGCCGGCGGACCTGCTGCGTCGCCGGCCAGACCTGATCGTCGCCGAGCGTCACCTTGCGGCCTCCAATGCGCGCATCGGCGAGGCCGTCGCCGAGTACTATCCAAAGTTCTCCCTCAGCGCCTTGCTCGGCAGCGCCACGGCGGTGTCCGGCGGTAACTTGTTCAGTGGCGGCGCCAGCCAATCGGCGGGCGTGCTGGGGCTGCGCTGGAGGCTCTTCGATTTTGGCCGCATCAACGCCCGGATCGACGAGGCCAAGGGCGAGGAAGCCGAAGCGTTGGCTGCGTATCGCCAGTCCGTGCTGCGCGCCACTGAAGACGTTGAAAACGCCTTTAGCGCGCTGGTCAATCGCGAAACCCAGGCGACCACCCTCACCCAAGGCGAAACGTCTTTGAACCAGGCCCGTCAATCGACCTTCGTCGCCTACCAGAAAGGCACCGCCAGCCTGATCGACGTGTTCAACGCCGACGAGACGTTGCTGCAGGCATCCGATGCCCGAGCCCAGGCTCGAACGGAATCAGCACGGGCAGCGGTCGCGGCATTCCGTTCGCTTGGCGGTGGTTGGCAAGCTCCCGAGGAAGGAGCTGTGGCGACAAGGTGAACATTTTTAGAAATGGTCACTAAATAGCGGCAAGAGTGGCCATCAGCCAAAGCTCAGGGCATCAGGCTACGCAGGATGAGATTGGTCGTGAGCGTGGGGGCTTCCTCGACGAAGTCGAGGTTGTATTGCAGCAGCAAGGGGTTGACGAACGGCCGCAAGGCCAGGTGGATGGCCTCCACCGTTTCGTCCAGAGGCGTGCGTCGTTCAAACTCGCCGAGCTCACGCCCTTGGCGGATGATCTCCAGCACGAAGCTCTTGATCCGTTCGTTATACGCCTGGGAACTGGGCCAGCGCTCCGAAGCCGAGAAAGCCGCGATATCGTAGAGCTTGCGGTCGTTGAAAAACAAGTTCACGCCCGTGACCACTAACGTTTTGACCAGCCTGCGCAAGCGCTCCGTTGCCGTCAGCCCGTCTACATTGATCGCCTCTTCCACCGCCTCGACGATCGTCGACAGGCAGTTGGCGCAGATGGCTTCGCCGATCGCCTGCTTGGAATCGAAGAACTTGTAGATGTACGCCTTGGAGAAGCCAATAGCCTTGGCCAGGTCGGAAACCGTGGTCTTGCCAAAGCCGTACTGGCTGAAATGTTCATGGGCGGCCGCGATGATCTGGTCACGAATGTCGTGATCGGCGGGTCCACGGGCGCTGGGTGGTGCAATGGATGGCTGGTTCATCGGGGCAGCTTACGCATCCCGACGACCGTTGACAACTTATGACCAAACCTGGATTTAGTCACAATCCCATCGCCCTGTCGTCTCTTGACTACCCGGTTACGCGGGCATACACCGATCGATCGATATTACCGCCGGACAAAATCACCCCGACCTTCTTCCCTTCCATCTTCCCGCGCTCCTGGATAAGCGCCGCCAACGCCGCCGCGCCGGCACCTTCGGCCAGGTTGTGGGTGTCGGTGTAATAGACGCGCATGGCCTCGGCAATTTCCTGGTCGCTGACTGCTACGATGCGCGCCGCGCCAGCGCCGTAGATGGCGAAGGCCTGCGCAATCGGCTTGCGCACGGCGAGGCCGTCGGCAAAGGTATCGGCCGAGGCGGTTTCGCGGATTTCACCCGCTTCAAATGACAGTTTCGCCGCCGTCGCCTCGGTGGACACCACGCCCACGACCTGGGTTTGCAAGCCCAGGGCATCACGGGCAGCGATGACCGCGCAGATCCCGGAGCCGCAGCCAATGGGCACGTAGACGGTGTCCAGGTCAGGCACGGCCTTGAACAGCTCGAGCGCGTAGGTAGCGACGCCTCTGACCAGCTCGGTATGAAACGGCGGTACGAGATAGAGTCCCTGGGTCTGCGCCAGGCGTGCCGCTTCTTCACGGGCCTCATCGAAATCGCGACCGTATTCGATCACTTCGCCACCGAAGCCGCGCATGGCGTCGTTCTTCTCGACCGAGTTTCCCTCCGGCACCACGATCAATGCCCGCAGCCCCGCCGCGCTGGCCGCCAGCGCCTGGCTCTGGCCATGGTTGCCACGGGTCGCGGTGACAATGCCTTTCGTTCGCGGATGCTCACGCTTGAGCCAATCCATGAATGTGATGCCGCCGCGGACCTTGAACGCGCCCGTGGGGGTATGATTTTCGTGCTTGACCCACACCGTGCAACCGAGGCGTTGCGCCAGCAAGGGCCAGGCGTACTGGGCCGTGGCGGGCATGACCTGGTAGACCTGGCGAGCCGCTTGTTCGATATCGTCGAGAGTCAGTGCGTACATGATGGGTCTCCTTGGGTTTCGGCCAGTCTAGCCAGGGACGCCGAAGCCGGGCTTTCAAAAAACTGACCTGACTTTTGTCCCCTCGCTTCACTACTATGGGTAGATGAGCCATCGAAACCGCCCACAGCCACCGCGCCCGACTGAATCGACCCGTCGCGTCGAGGCCGGCCCGTGGCTCATCGAACTGCTCCCCGGTAGCGCCTATTCGGCTCGATACATTGCAACCCAGCCGGTCATCGGCTTTGCCTTCGACAGCCAGCGAGGCCTGCATGCCATTGGCAGCGACCGGGTGCAGCCGTTCTACGCCAAGCCCAACGGCCTGGCGTTCGTCCCAGCCCAGTGCGACGTGTATTCGGAGTCACCCGTTGGCGGCGAATACCTGCGTCTGGTGCGCACTGACGGCGCCGTGCTGCCTGGAGATCATGCGTTCAACAATCGCGTCGACCCACGCGCCAGCGCCCTCGCGCAACGCATGCGCAAGGCGTTGCTGCACGCTTCGGTCGAAGATGATTGGCAAGCCTGGGCCGTGGCGCTGGCCGAGCGCGTGACGCCGGGCGAACATTCTTGCGCAACGCTCCAGGGCTCCATGACCGACAGCCGGATGCGCCTGCTCGACGAGTTCATCGATGCCGGCCTCGATCAACCGCTGGGCGTCTCGGCAATGGCGCAGTTGCTGGGATTGTCCGAAGGTTATTTCATGCGCGCCTTCAAGTTCGCGACGGGCAAAAGCCCCCACGCTTACCTGATCGACCGCCGCCTCGCCAAAGCCCGGGCGTTGATACGCGACTCATCGGCGACGTTGGCACAAATCGCCCACGCCTGCGGTTTCAGCTCCCAGGCGCACATGACAACAACGTTCAAGCAGCGCCTAGGGGTGAGCCCGGCGCAGTTGCGCCAGATGACGAGTGGCGTTTGACGCCCTTGACTTAATGGTCCAGTTTTTAAAAGAAGCCAAGACAGCATCCCGTTCATTGATCAGAGGGCCACTGCCGCCTATGAATGAGGCACGAAGGAACTCCCCCGCTATTCGTCGTTGGACACCCCAGTGCCGTTGATCCCTCTGGTTGTGTGCGATGACTCCACCATGGCGCGCAAGCAAGTGTTGCGTGCGCTGCCGCAAGACTGGCCGGTTTCAGTCACCGAGGCGGTCAATGGCCGCCAGGCCATGGATGCCATACGTCAGGGCCTCGGCCATGTGGTGCTGCTCGACCTGACCATGCCGGAAATGGATGGATACCAGGTCCTGAGCGCGTTGCGCGCCGAAGGCCTCCAGGCGCAGGTCATCGTGATTTCCGGTGACATCCAGGATGAGGCCGTGCGCCGCGTCCTTGAGCTGGGCGCGTTGGCCTTCCTGAAAAAACCGTTCGATGAAAACGAACTGCGCCAGACCCTCAATCGCGTGGGGCTGTTGAGCCAGCCCGCTCAGGCGCCGCCGCAGAACCGAGCGACACCGAACACGGCCATCAGCTTCCAGGACGCGTTCCGCGAAACGGTCAACGTTGCCATCGGCCAGGCAGCCGCCCTGATTGCCAAGGTGCTGGGGGTTTTCGTGCAACTGCCGGTGCCGAACGTCAACGTGCTCGAAGTCGGCGAATTGCACATGGCCTTGAACGACGTCGGCGGTTCCCAGCAACTCACGGCCATCTGCCAGGGGTTTATCGGCAGCGGGATTGCCGGCGAAGCCCTGCTGATCTTCCATGATTCGGAAATCGCCGATATCGCCCAGTTGATGCAGCGCGAAAGCGCCGACTATTCAGACCTGGAGATGCTGGTGGACCTTTCGAGCATCCTGATCGGTGCGTGCCTGAGCAGCATCGCCGAGCAGATCGATGTGGTGTTCTCCCAAGGTCATCCGCAGGTCCTCGGCCAGCATGCGGCCATCGAGGAATTGATCCGGGCAAACCGCGTCCATTGGAAAAAAACCCTCGCGGTGGAGATCAGCTACGGCCTTGAAGGCCAAGATATCCGCTTCGACCTGTTACTGCTGTTCACGGAGGATTCCATCGAGCGGCTGACCCACAAACTCGCCTACCTGATGAGCTGAGCCATGACCGACTCCATCGATCTGAACGAATTCCACTGGTTGCTGGCCATCGTTCAGAGCATCGACGTCGGCGTGGTGGTGCTCGACCGTGAGTACCGCGTTCAGGTCTGGAACACCTTCATGGAGAACCGCTCCGGCGTCCAACCCAAGGACGCCCAGAACCGGAATTTCTTCAGCCTGTTCCCGGAAATCGACCGCCAATGGTTCAGCCGCAAGGTGGAAAGCGTCGCGACCCTGGGCACCCCCGCCTTCACGGTCTGGGAGCAGCGCCCGTACCTGATGCGCTTCAAGAGCTACCAACCGATCACCGGCCAGGAAGAGTTCATGTACCAGAACACCACCTTGCTGCCGCTGCGCTCGCCTGACAACCGAATCAACCACATCTGCCTGGTGATCTATGACGTCACCGACGTCGCGACCAATCGCCATCAGATCCAGGCCGCCAATGCACAACTGCAGTTGCTCTCCAGCACCGATCGCCTGACCGGCCTCTATAATCGCGGTCATTGGGAAGGCACCCTGAAAGCCGCCTACGCCCGCCATCAGCGCTATGGCAACGCCCTGAGCCTGGTGATGCTGGACATCGATCATTTCAAGCAGGTCAACGACACCTACGGCCACCAGGCCGGCGACAAGGTGATCGAACAGGTTGCCGCGCTATTGCACGAGCACGTACGCGAGTCCGACGTGGCCGGGCGCTACGGGGGCGAAGAGTTCGGCGTGGTGCTGTCGGACACCGACCAGGCCGGCGCACGGATTTTCGCAGAGCGCCTGCGCAAGGCTGTCGAACAATTGTTGGTGCAGTACAACGGCCAGGAGATTCGGTTCACCATCAGCCTGGGCGTGGCCGACCTGAGCACGCCGGCGAACGACCATGCCGAGCTGATCGCCCGGGCCGACCAGGCGTTGTATACATCGAAGAAGACAGGGCGCAATCGCGTGACGGTGCATGGCTAAGGACGGCACCGAACCCTATCGCGAGCAGGCTCGCTCCCACAGGGTCATGTGCATGCCGTTATTTGGCGAACAACTGACTCATGTCCTTGAACGCCTTGAACTCCAGCGCATTGCCGCAAGGGTCGAACAGGAACATCGTCGCCTGTTCGCCCACCTGCCCCTTGAAACGCACGTAGGGCTCGATCACAAATTGAGTGCCGAAGGATTTCAGTCGCTCGGCCAGCGCTTCCCATTCAGCCCACCCCAATACCACACCAAAATGAGGCACCGGCACATCGTGCCCATCCACGGCGTTGCTGTGCACGCTTTCCTGGGACGCGGTCTTGGGGTGCTCGTGGATCACCAACTGGTGACCGTAGAAATTGAAATCGACCCACTGTTCACTGGAGCGGCCCTCCTCCAACCCAAACACTTGGCTGTAAAAAGTACGGGCTGCCGCAAGGTCATAGGCCGGAATTGCTAAATGGAAAGGCGAGACGCTCATCGGGACTCCAAAGATTCAATCATGGGATACGCAACCGCGCGTTTGCCCATCGTAGGCGCGGGAACCGAACAATAAAATCAATATAAATTTCTTAGAAAGACCATTAATCTTTATCAATGATCAAAGAACTCAAGACCCTCATTGCCGTCGCGCGCGAAGGCACCTTCGCCGCAGCCGGGCACAAGATCGGCCTCACCCAGGCGGCGGTCAGTGCGCAGATCCAGCGCCTGGAAGCCGAGCTGGGCTTCGAGCTATTCGACCGCAAGGGGCGCACGGCCCACCTCAACAAGCGGGGCCACCAGGTTCTCCTGCAAGCCCAGGAACTGCTTCGCCTTTACGAGAGTCTCGGCTCCGCCACCCCCGGGCTTCCCGCCAGCGTGCTGGTGAACATCGGCGCGATCGCCTCGGTCCAGCGCTCGTACCTGCCGGACGCTCTCGCCAGGTTTCACCAGCAATGCCCGCAGTGCCGCACACGCATCGTGCCGGGCCTGTCGGTGGAATTGATCAATCTGGTGGACGCCGGTGAAATCGACATGGCCGTGATGATCCGCCCGCCGTTCTCGCTGCAAAGCGATCTGCGCTGGACCACCCTGGCATTGGAGCCTTATCGGCTGATCATTCCCCGTGCAATGCCCGGCGAGGATTGGGCGGCGCTGCTGTCCAGCCAACCCTTCATCCGTTATGACCGGTCCTCGTTCGGCGGCAGGCAAGTCGATCGTTTCCTGCGGCAGATGCATTTCACCCTGCGGGAAGTGTGCGAACTGGATGAACTGGACGCGATCATCAAACTGGTGGAAAAAGGCGTCGGTGTCGCCCTGGTGCCGCAGACGTCAGCCCATCAGCCGTGGCCCAAAGGCGTGCGGGCCCTAGACCTGGGGCCACACACGTTTCATCGGGACATCGGCCTGATCCATCGGTCGCGACAGAGCCTGGCCGACCCCGTTGCGATTCTTGCGGAGCTGGTCATCGAGCAGGCAGGCACGCCCGCAAGCGCGTCAGGTGTCGCAGACCCGAATAGGATTGGCGGCACTACTTACCCTTGAACGCTTCCCGGATCAATCCGCCTGCACGGTCACCTGACGCTGCTCACCCAATCCTGCAATCCCGAGGCGCATGGTCTGGCCCGGCCGCAGGAACACCGGGTTGGGCTTGATGCCCAGCCCGACACCCGGCGGCGTGCCGGTCGAAATGACGTCACCCGGTTGCAGGCTCATGCACCGGCTGAGGTAGGCGATCAGTTGCGGCACGCTGAAGATCAGCGTCCGGGTGTTGCCGTTCTGATAGCGATGCCCGTCGACTTCCAACCACAGGTCCAGCGTATGCGGGTCTGGGATCTCATCCTTGGTCACCAGCCACGGCCCGAGCGGGCCGAAGGTGTCGAAGCCTTTGCCTTTGTCCCAGGTGCCGCCACGTTCGAGCTGCCATTCGCGCTCCGACACGTCGTTGATGACGCAATATCCGGCGACGTGCTCCAGGGCATTCGCTTCGTCGATGTAGCGCCCGCCTTTGCCGATGACCACGCCCAGCTCGACTTCCCAGTCGGTCTTGAGCGAGCCGCGGGGGATCTGGATATCGTCATTCGGCCCGCAAATGGCACTGGTCCATTTGTTGAAGATGATCGGCTCTTTTGGCACCTCCATGTTAGATTCGGCGGCATGATCGGCGTAGTTCAAACCGATGCAGATGAACTTGCCGACCTGCCCGACGCACGGGCCGATCCGAGGCTGGCCGGTCACCACCGGCAAGCTGTGCGGGTCGATGGCCGCGAGTCTGGCCAGGCCTTCCGGCTCCAGGACGTTGCCGGCGATGTCCGGCACATGGCCCGACAGGTCGCGGACCTGATGGTCGTCATCCAGCAGCCCGGGCTTTTCCGAACCTTTTTCGCCGTATCGCAACAGTTTCATGAAGTGCTCCTGTTCAAGTGAAAACTCAAAGGCTCATGCCGCCATCGATCACGTGCACCGCTCCCGTGGTGTAGGCGGACGCGTCACTGCCCAGGTACAGCGCCAGTTGCGCGATTTCCTGAGTGTTGCCAATGCGCCCCATGGGCTGACGGTCAAGAAACTGCCGGTAGACCTGTTGCACATCGACACCCTGCTGCGCGGCCTGGTCGGCAATGCGCTGGCGCAGCGATGGTGAATCCACGGTGCCGGGGCAGATCGCGTTGCAGCGGATCCCCTGGCTGACGAAGTCGATGGCGACAGATTTGGTCAGCCCCACCACCGCTGCCTTGCTGGCAGCGTAGGCGAAACGATTGGGCACGCCTTTGACACTGGACGCCACCGACGACATGTTGATGATCGACCCGCCACCCCGCGCCAGCATGCCTGGCAGGAACGCACGGATCATCCGGTACATGGCCGTGACGTTGAGGTCCATCGAACGCACCCAGGCCGCTTCGTCGCAGTCCAGGATGTTGCCGCTGTGCACGTAACCGGCGCAGTTGAAGAGCACGTCCAGGCCGCCGATCCAGTCGCGGACAGCCTCGATGGCGCTGGCCGAGGTGACATCCAGGGTGACCGCCGTCACCCCTTCGATGCCCGCCAATGCGCGCGTATCGATGTCACTGGCAAACACCTCGGCCCCGGCCTGGGCGAAGGCCACCGCGCTGGCGAGGCCGATACCCTGCCCGGCCGCCGACACCAGCACCCGTTTGTTCTGCAGGCTCATGCGGTCTCCAGTTGCGTTGCCGGGACTGCGCTTTTTGGTGCCCTGGCGAGCATCGAGGCCGGAATGGCCAGGATCAGCCCGCCACTGACCAACAGGCACAGGGCCAGGACATAGGTACCATTGTTGATATTGCCGGTAAGCGTCTCGGCCACCGCGGTGATCATCGATCCGGTGAAGCCGGACAGGTTGCCGATGGCGTTGATCATGCCGATCCCGGCAGCGGCAGCGACGCCCGACAACACGGTGCCCGGCAGGGTCCAGAAGATCGGCATCAGGCTGAGGATCCCCGAAGCGGAGACGCTGAGGAACAGCACCGACAGCACCAGGTTATCGGCGAAGAACGCACTGAGGATCAGCCCGGCGCCACCGATGAAGGCTGGAATCGCCGCGTGAAGGCGCCGCTCACCGGTGCGGTTGGAGTGCCGGGCGTTGAGCAGCATCGCCACGACGGCCACCGAATAAGGGATGGCGGTGAGCAAACCGATGTGCAGGCTGTTGGTGATGCCGGTGCTCTTGATGATCGAAGGCATCCAGAATGCCAGGCCATAGAAGCCGGTGTTGAAGGTCAGCAAAATCAACACCAGCAACCACACCCGAGGGTTGAAAAACACCTCGCTCAAGCGCGACGCCTTGCCCTGGTTGTCGGTTTGCAGGTTGGCCTTGAGCATGGCTTTTTCTGCTGCCGACAGCCACTTGGCCTTGTCGATGTTGTCGGCCAGGCAGACGATTACCACGAAAGCCATGATGATCGAAGGAATGCCCTCGATGATCAGCATCCATTGCCAGCCCGACAGGCCCTGCACGCCCTGCATGCTATTCATCAGCCAGCCGGACAAAATCCCGCCGAGGGTCAGGCTGACCGGCAAGGCCAACAGGAACCCGGACATCACCCGGCTCTGCCGGTGGGTCGGAAACCAGTAATTGAGGTAAAGGATCACGCCCGGGAAAAAGCCCGCTTCACAGATACCCAGCAGGAAACGCAGCACATAGAACATAGTGCTCGATTCGATATGGAAGAACGCCGCCAGCGGCACAGTGTAGGCCACCGCCATGGAGATCACCGCCCAGCTGAGCATGATCCGGGCGATCCAGAACCGCGCGCCAAAGCGATGCAGCAACAGGTTGCTGGGGACTTCGAACAGGAAATAGCCCCAGAAAAACATACTGGCGCCCAAGGCATAGACCGTGTTGCTGAATTGCAGCTCGTTGAGCATGTCGAGCTTGGCGAAACCGACGTTCACCCGGTCGAGATAGGCCGCCATGTAGCACAACAGCAGGACAGGCAGGATTCGCCAGATGACCTTGCGGTAGGTCCGGTCCTCGAAATCGAGTCCGCCGGCGGAAGCCTGGGCGGGCGAATGCTCGGAGATGGTTTGCATGAGGTAACCCCTGATTGTTTTTATTGGGTCACGTCGAATGAGCGAGTCATCCGGCGATTGAACGAGGACTCTACTGTCGGGAAACGATTCTTTCCCAATGGCATTTTTGGATTAGTTGATAACCCAGTGTTATCAGAAATCGTAGGGGGCTACTGCGTAGCCCAGCGGGAGCAAGCTCCCTCGCCACGGGTTCAGCGCAAGCAGGCTCTGTGGTAGCGAGCTTGCTCGCGATGGGGCGGCACGTTCAACCACTCAAGCGGGCGTTGTCCTTGAGGATCTCGGCGAACTCCAGGGCCGCGCCCACCAGCGGCTCGTCCTTGCGGGTGAGGATGCCGTAGTCTTGGGGCACCAGGTGCAGCGGCGTATCGAGGGTCTTGAGCTGGCCGCTTTCGAGCAACGGGTCGACCATCGCGTTGGGCAACATGCCGATCATGGGCCCACGTTGCAGGACCTGGAGGAAGGTCTGCATTGAAATCGTGTCGATGGTGTTGCGCGGCATCCCCACACCAGCTTCGGCAAAGGCCAGTTCCATGCGGGCGCGAATCGGCGTGCCGACCGGATAGAGAATCCACGGCAGGTCCACCAGTTGCTGCAAGGATGTCGGCCCAGCGTTGGCCAGCGGATGGCGATCGTTGACCACGATGCAGAACGGTTCGGGGGCAAGGGGCTGGAAGTCGTAGCGCTGCTGCTGGCTTTGATCGGTGAAACGCGCCACGGCTAGGTCGAGCTTCTTTTCTTCGAGCATCTTCATCAGATGATTACTGGTTTGCTCCACCACTTCGATGGACAGCAAGGGCCAGCGCTGCTTGATCTGCAGGATTGCCTCGGGCAACGCCACCGCCGTCGCGGCAAAAATACCGCCGACCTTCAAGTAACCGTGGCCACCTTCTCGCAGGCTGCTGATCTGTTCGACGAACGAACGGGCGTCATTCAGGGCTATTTGCGCGTAGCGCAGCACGTGCTCGCCCAAGGCGGTGGGCGGCATGCTGCGCGGTCGACGCTCGAACAGGGCGAAGCCGAGCAGGCTCTCGATTTCCTTTAGCATTTTGCTCACGGCCGGCTGGCTGAGGTTCATCTGCTCGGCCGCCAAATGCATGTTGCAGGTGCGTCCCAGCGTGTCGATCAACAGCAGATGACGAAATTTGAGCCAGCCGCAAAAGCTGGAAAAGGACAGATCGGACATGGGCATTCCTCGGCGGCGCAATAACCAGGCGTTATCGGATACTGAATATATCTCATTGGAGTTCATCGACAACGGGCCCTAGCGTGAAGGCTTTACGAACCAGGAAGCCTGTCCATGTCGCTATTGCTTACTCCCGAGAACACCCTGCCGGTCGATGGCGTGGCCGGCACGTTGATTGGTCGCGCCTGGGTCCCGGGGCGGATCGCCGGGCCTTCGCCCATCGTGCTGCGCAGCGACGGGGTGTTCGACCTCTCGGATCGATTCGCGACCCTTAGCGACCTACTGGAAACACCCTCGCCCCTGGCGACGGTAAGAGAGACGCCTGGCACCTTCATCGCCACCCTCGAAGCACTCTTGGCCAACACCGGCCCCCACGCCGACCCGGCCAAGCCGTTCCTGTTGCCGCCGCTGGACTTACAAGTGATCAAGGCGGCCGGCGTGACGTTCGCGGCGAGCATGATCGAGCGGGTCATCGAGGAACAGGCCGGCGGCGACGCGGCCCGCGCCGAAGCCGTGCGCGCCACGGTCCACGGCGTGATCGGCGACAACCTGCGCTCGATCGTGCCGGGTTCCGAGCAAGCGATGCGCCTCAAGGCGTACCTCATCGAACAAGGTATGTGGTCGCAGTATTTGGAAGTGGGCATCGGCCCGGACGCGGAAATTTTCACGAAGGCGCCGGTGCTGGCCGCCGTGGGCAGTGGCAGCCAGATCGGCATTCATCCCGCCTCACAATGGAACAACCCGGAGCCGGAAGTAGTGCTGGCGGTGGACAGCCGTGGCCGGATCCACGGCGCGACCCTGGGCAACGACGTCAACCTGCGGGACATCGAAGGCCGCAGTGCGCTGTTGTTGAGCAAGGCCAAGGACAACAACGCCTCGTGCGCCATCGGGCCGTTCATTCGCCTGTTCGACGAGCAGTTCAGCCTGGACGATGTGCGCGCCTGCGAAGTCGATCTGCACGTTCAAGGCGAAGACGGTTACCGGCTGCACGGTTGCAGCTCCATGAGCCAGATCAGCCGCGATCCGCAGGACCTGGCAGGCCAGACACTCAACGCCAACCATCAATACCCCGATGGCTTCCTGCTGTTTCTCGGTACGCTGTTCGCCCCCACCGAGGACCGTGATCATGCCGGCAGCGGTTTCACCCACAAACTCGGCGACCGCGTCAGTATCAGCAGCCCGCTACTGGGCAGCCTGCATAATCAGGTGACCCATAGCTGCGACGCGGCACCGTGGACCTTCGGCGTCGGCGCCCTGTTGCGTAACCTCGCCGCGCGGGGGCTGCTCGACCGCTGAGCCCGACAGATCGTCGATTCACCCAATTACAAGAGAGAAATGAATCATGAGTGACACGCCAAAACGCCGCCTGCGCAGCGAGCAATGGTTCAACGACCCGGCCCACGCGGACATGACCGCGCTGTATGTCGAACGCTACATGAACTACGGGATGACCCGGGAAGAGTTGCAATCGGGCCGGCCGATCATTGGCATCGCCCAGACCGGCAGCGACCTGACGCCCTGCAACCGCCATCACTTGGAACTGGCGCAACGGGTCAAGGCCGGGATCCGCGACGCCGGTGGCATTCCGATGGAATTCCCGGTGCACCCCATCGCCGAACAGTCGCGTCGCCCAACGGCGGCCCTGGACCGAAACCTGGCGTATCTGGGCCTGGTGGAAATCCTCCACGGCTATCCCCTGGACGGCGTTGTGCTCACCACGGGTTGCGACAAGACCACCCCCGCCTGCCTGATGGCGGCAGCCACCACCGACCTGCCGTCCATCGTGCTGTCCGGCGGGCCGATGCTCGACGGTCGTCACAAGGGCGAGCTGATCGGCTCCGGCACAGTGCTGTGGCACGCTCGCAACCTGATGGCCGCTGGCGAGATCAACTACGAAGGTTTCATGGAAATGACCACGGCGGCCTCGCCCTCCGTGGGCCACTGCAACACCATGGGCACCGCCCTGTCGATGAACGCGCTGGCCGAAGCCCTGGGCATGTCGTTACCCGGTTGCGCAAGCATTCCGGCGCCGTACCGCGAGCGCGGGCAGATGGCCTACGCCACTGGCAAGCGCATCTGTGAACTGGTGCGCCAGGACGTGCGCCCTTCCCAGATCATGACGCGTGAAGCCTTCGAAAACGCCATCGCCGTCGCCTCGGCACTCGGCGCATCGAGCAACTGCCCGCCGCACCTGATCGCCATCGCCCGGCACATGGGCGTCGAGTTGAGCCTGGACGACTGGCAAAAAATCGGCGAGGACGTGCCGCTGTTGGTCAACTGCATGCCCGCTGGCAAATACCTGGGCGAAGGCTTCCACCGCGCGGGCGGCGTGCCGGCCGTCATGCACGAATTGCAAAAGGCCGGCCGCTTGCATGAGAACTGCGCCACGGTCAGCGGCAAGACCATCGGCGAGATCGTCAGCGGCAGCCTGACCTGCGACGCCGACGTCATCCACCCCTTCGACACCCCACTCAAGCACCGCGCCGGTTTCATCGTGCTCAGCGGCAACTTTTTCGACAGCGCGATCATGAAGATGTCGGTGGTGGGCGAAGCGTTCCGCAAGACTTACCTGTCCGAACCCGGCGCCGAGAACAGCTTCGAAGCGCGGGCCATCGTATTTGAGGGGCCGGAGGACTACCACGCACGCATCGACGACCCGGCGCTGGACATCGACGAGCGCTGCATCCTGGTCATCCGCGGCGCTGGCACCGTGGGCTATCCCGGCAGCGCCGAGGTGGTGAACATGGCTCCGCCCGCCGCGCTGATCAAGCGCGGCATTGACTCCCTGCCGTGCCTGGGCGATGGTCGCCAGAGCGGCACCTCGGCGAGCCCGTCGATCCTCAACATGTCCCCGGAAGCGGCCGTTGGCGGCGGCCTGGCGCTGCTACAGACCAATGACCGGCTGAAAGTCGACCTGAACACCCGCACCGTGAACCTGCTGGTGGACGACGCCGAGATGGAGCGGCGCCGCCGCGCCTGGACGCCAAACTTCCCGCCGTCGCAAACGCCTTGGCAGGAACTGTACCGGCAACTGGTCGGGCAGCTTTCCACGGGCGGTTGCCTGGAGCCGGCCACGTTGCACCTGAGGGTGATCGCCCGCAGTGGTGAGCCGCGACATTCACACTGACTCGGCGCCACCCACCGCTTCCAGTGGCGAGCGAGCTTGCTTCCTCGCCACGGGGGCTCACAGATTACCGAGCATCTCCCACAACGAAGCCCCCACCCCGGTAATGCTCTCCCCGGCAATCAACCCCGCCGCCGCCGTGATGGCGAAGCGTTCGGTGAGGCTCGGCCAGCGGCAGCTCACCAGCCAGGTCAGCACGGCGCCAAGGGCCATCATCAGCGACACCGAGGCCGGCAGGACAAACGCCAGGCCCAGGGCAGCCGTGCTGGGCAGGTAGCGGGCGCGATGGGCCGGCAGCAGGCTGTCGAGGATGCCCAGCAGCAAACCGACGGCGCCGCCGATGAAGATCGCCCAGCGGATGCTCACCGACAACGAGTCCAGGCCATGGGTCAGGGTTTGCGCCACGGCCTTCCAGGTGGCGACGGCCGGGGCCGGCCATTCTTCGGTGAGCAGCATGGTTTGCGGGTCGGGGATCAACGCCAGGTAAGCGAGCACGCCGACGATGCTGCCGATGAAAATCCCCAGCGTCTGGGCCAGCAGTTGCTTGCGCGGCGTCGCGCCGATCGCCCGGCCGACCTTGAAATCATTCATCAGGTCCGTGCATTGCCCCGCCGAACCGCCGGCGGTGTTGGCGCTCATCAAGTTGATCGGCACCTGCCCCGGTGCAACGATGCCGAAGCTCAGCTGGGACAGTTGCCCAATGGCGCCAATGGGCGGAATTCCGGTGGCGCCGACTACCCGGGCTGCCACCGCCGCCAGGCAAATGGCCAAGGGAATGGTCAGCAGCGCCATCCAGGGATTGATGCCGAACAACATGGCTTGCAGGCTGACCACCAAGACGATTGCCAGCAAAAACCCAACGGCGGGCCCGGCCTTGGGCACCGCCCAGGACGCCGCGCCACTGGCCTTGGTTGAGCGGTGCAGCGACCACAAGCGGATCGCCAGGGAAGCCAGGGTCGCGCAAACCATCAGGCTCACGCCCGGCCACAGCAGCCATTCCACTAGCACGGCGAATTGCGGGCCGCTGCTGCCGGGCGGCAAGTGCACGAGGCCATTTTCCAACAGCCACGGCGCCAACCCACCCCACGCCAACAGCGCGCCGAGCAACAGGGTCAGGCCGACACGGATGCCGATGATGCCGCCAAATCCCACCAGCAATAGCGACGGATCCGCGGTAAATGTCAGCCGCTCCAGTTGGGCGCTCGGCGACCAGCGCGGGATGGCCCAGGCGAAGGTATCGACCCACTTGGCGAACCCGGACAGCGCGGCTGCGCCGAGCAGCACCTTGAGGCGCGTCGCGGCTTCGTGGCCGTGATTGTAGATATGCAACAAGGTCTCCAGGGTCGCCATGCCCTCGGGAAACCTCAGCGCCTTGTCGTTGAGCAACGAGGGGCGCAGGTACCAGGCGATCCAGATACCCAGGAAGCTCACCGAAAATACCCACGCGACCATCGGCAACGCGTCGAGTTGCTGGCCGGTCAGCAAGGTGTACGCCGGGATCGGCGCCACCAGCCCGCCGGAAATGATCGATGCCGCGGCCGACGCCACGGTCTGGTTGATGTTGCTCTCGTGGAGCGTCCAGGGCAGCCGGCCGGACGATCGCTTGGCCAGGCCCTGCCAGATGCCGTAGCCCACCAGCAAGGCGATGATCGACATGTTGAATGACCAGCCGATCTTCAATCCCGCATAGACATTGGAGGGCGTCAGCAAAATACCCAGCACGATCCCGGTGATTACCGCGCGTGGGCTGAACTCGCGCTCTACGGGGCGCACGTGGGAGGTCGAGGTTGGATCCATGCGAATTCCTTATCGGCAGAAAACAGCGCGTTCACCCGGGGCGACGACCTAACAAGTGAGCGTTGTATTGACGGAAGGTTCACCGGCGCGTCCTGGCGTCCGCGTGATAGAGCGGTCGCCCGGAAGATGGGTAGCTGCGCTCAAGCAACACCCTCACCCAGCCGATAACCTGGATGACGAAGGCCCTCAGGCCTCGCCAGGCTCTGCTGGCTGCATAGGGTGATGATCAATGGCTTCGCTGCTTAACCGCTTACTGATGTGTGGCGCCCTGATGCTCCTGGTTGCAGGTGGATCGGCGTTGGCCATCGCGGCTGAGCCGCCACTGCGCATCGTCACCGAGGAGTTGCCGCCCTACAACATGACGCAGGACGGCCGGGTGACCGGCATGAGCACCGAAGTGGTCGAGGCTGTGCTCAAGGAGATCGGCGTCGAAGCGTCGATCCAGCCCATGCCTTGGGCGCGGGCCTATGAACTGGCGCTCAATGAAAGCAATGTGTTGATCTATTCCATCGTGCGCACCCCGGCGCGCGAATCGCTGTTCCAGTGGATCGGCGCCATCGCCCCGACCCAGTGGTATATCTATTCACTGGCCGAGCGGCCGGTGAAACTCGACTCCCTGGCCGATGCCCATGGGCACCAGATCGCTACCGTCAATCAGGATGTGGGCGAGCAGTTTCTCGTCTCGAAGGGCTTCCGCATCGGCGAAGAACTTCAGTCCAGCACCAAATATGAACACAATTACCGCAAGCTCAAGGTCGACCACGTGGAGCTGTGGATTTCCAACGAGCTCAACGCGCTGTACCTGACCCGTCAGAACGGCGAAGACCCGGACAAAGTATTGATCAAGTCGCTGGCGCTGCCCGAACTGAGCAGTGCCGACGGCCTGAGTATGGCGTTCAGCCGCAACACGCCGCCGCAGACCGTCGAAAAATTCCGCGCAGGCCTGCAAGCCATACGTCGCAACGGCGTCTACGATGCCATCGCGCGCAAGTGGTTATGAGATGGACAGCCATCTCACACCCCCACCCTCTCAACGGGCACAGGCCAAGACCCTCAGCTCCCTGGGCCGGCGCCTGGTCCTGGCGACCCTGCTGTTCTGCCTGTTTTTCACAGTGGCGATGGTCACCTGGCGCACCTGGCTGGCCTGGGAAAGCAACCTGACGGACATGAATGCCGAGCTGGGGCTGATCGACCAGGTTTTCCGCGACACCTTGGCTCATGCGATCTGGGAGATGGACCGCGACTCCCTGGACAAACAGCTTGCCAGCGTCGCCAAGGCCGCGCCGGTCGGACGCGTGGCGCTGAATGTCCTGCGGCCCGGCCGGTCGCCGGAAATCATCGAGCTCAATCGCTACACCACCGGTAACGAAGGGGTAGCACCGGTATTGCACCGCGAGCTCATCGCGCAGCCTTATCTCGGCGCCCACGAAAAAGTCGGCGAGCTCATCATCGAAGGCGATAACCAACTGCTGTGGCAGCGCCTGTGGGGCGAAGCGCGCAGCATCGTCATCACCCAGATCATCCAATCCATGCTGCTGGCGGGCCTGGTCATGACCATGTTCAACCGCCTGGTGACGGTCCACGTGGTGCATATCGCCCGGCACCTGGGCGAGCTCGAGCCACAAACACTCAAGCACCACCTCAAGCTGCAGCGTTCGGTGGATCGCCAGGACGAGTTGAGCTTGCTCGAATCCCAGGTCAATGAACTCCAGGACAATCTCCACGCCCACCTTGAGCGCCAGCGTTCGGACGAGCTGGCGATCGCCGCCAGCCGCGATCAACTGGTCGAGCTGGTCGAGGCGCGCACCGCTGAGCTCAAGGCCGCCAACCAGGCCCTCGAAGCCTTGTCCCGTCACGACGCCTTGACGGGCCTGGCCAACCGTCGCCATTTCGACGAGCTGAAGGAAGTCGAGTTTCGCCGCGCCATGCGCCACAAGACGCCGCTTGCGGTGCTGATGTGCGACGTCGATTTCTTCAAGATCTACAACGATACCTATGGCCATATGAACGGCGACCAATGCCTGCAACAGATCGCTGAAACCCTGCGCGAGGTCTTCGGCCGCTCTGGCGAGCTGACCGCACGGGTCGGTGGCGAGGAATTTGTCGTCCTGCTGCCCAATATCGACGCAGGGCAGGCCTGGGAGGCGGCCCAACGCTTGCGTGGCGCCCTGGCCGAACGCCAACTGCCCCACAGCGGCTCATCGATCTCCCCATTCGTCACCCTGAGCATCGGCGTCGCCGAGCTGGACCCCGAGGCCATGGATCATTTCGACCAATTGATGCAACGCGCCGACCAGGCGCTGTACCGGGCCAAGCACCAGGGCCGCAACCGCGTGTCCCTCTAATCATCGCCAAAACCGAGGTCTGTATGCGCCACTCATTGATGCTCTGTTCATGGGTATTCCTGGCCTTGAACAGCCTTCAAAGCCAGGCCGAAACCATCGAGGTCGTGACCGAGGACTCGTTGTATGCCTATCTGCGCGACGAGAAATTGGTCGGCCCCGGTATCCATATCGCCTCCGATACCTTGAAGCAGGCCGACCTCGACGATTTCCACATGGCCCTCTACCCCTGGGCGCGGGCCTATGAAATGGCGCTGCGCGAGCCCAACGTGCTGATCTTCCCGCTGGATCGCACCCCGGCCCGTGAACAGCTGTTCAAGTGGGTCGGTGAAATCCATCGTTCCACCAGCCGGCTCTACAAGCTGCGCGACACGGCCTCCATCGCCATTGGCACCCTGGAAGAGGCCAAGCAGTACAGCATCGGCGTGGTACGAAATGACGCCAAGCAGGTTTATCTGCAAGGTCGTGGCTTCAGCCGACTGGTCGTTTCAGCGAATAACCACGATAACTTCCAGAAACTGTTGAACCGTCAGGTCCAGCTGGTGCCGATGCCGGAGAACACCGCGCGCCTGATGAGCCAGGATGCCCGGATTGACTTCAATCTGCTGGAGGAGGTCTACGCGCTGGATGAGCAGCCCCATCGGGTTTACCTGGCGTTCAGCCTGAGCACACCCGACGAGACGGTCGCCAAGGCACAACGCGCTTTCGAACAGCTCAAGGCTTCGGGTGAAGTGGAGCGGATCATGAAGGAAAAGCGCTGACGGGCGGCACCGGTCAGCGACGTTGAACTCTCCCCTCGAACGCATCGTCTAGCCCATAAAGGCACAGATGTGAAGGTTCTTCGATGAGCACGTTCAACGCACTCCCGGATTCAATCCAGCCCTTGTTGCTGGAACGCAACGATTGGGTACCCAACAACCCACGCCTGCCGGTGATCATTTACCGTGATGCGGTCGCGACCCATACCGACGATCTGGCCGCCCGCCTGGAGCAGACTTTCCGCGCCAACGGCTGGCCACCGCAATGGCGTTACGGGATCTACGACTTTCACCACTATCACACTGAAGGCCACGAAGTGCTCGGTGTTGCCAGCGGCAAGGCTCGCTTGATGATCGGAGGCCCCAACGGCCAAGTCATCGACGTCAAGGCCGGTGATGCGCTGCTTCTCCCCGCCGGCACCGGGCATTGCAACCTGGACTCCAGCGAGGACTTCCTGGTGGTCGGCGCGTATCCACCCGGCCAGCAGGCCGACATCTGCCGCGAAGCGCCGAGCGAGGCGCAACTGGCAAACATCGAAGGGTTGCCGTTTCCGGATCGGGATCCGGTGCAGGGTGCCAACGGCGGCGTCAGCCGGTTTTGGACGGACCAACGCTGACATCTGGCCGAACATGTGAGCGGTCAGCGGCCGTATACCTGGCGCAACTGCTCCTGAGTCAACGCGTCTTCGAACGGCACCGGCACTGATTTCACCGCGCCGTAGAGGTTGCGGTAGCGCCAGTAATTCCCATTGTTGGCCAACTGATAACCGCGCTCGACTACACGCTGCCCATCAAGCACATAGCGCAGGGTTTCCTGGGCCGCTTCCGGCGGCGCCGGCAACATCAGGTCGGCAGCCAGCACACGCATCGACTCATCGATACATTCGTCGAGCGCCGTCGTCACTTGCGCCAGGTCCAGCGAGCCGTCGTCGACACAACGCTTGCCGCAACGCCGGATCGGCTGGCTGGAGACTTCAATGCGCATGCGATACAACGCCGAACCGGCGATGTCCTGGACCTGCACCTGATTGATCAATACGAAGCTGCCACGATCAGGCGTCAGCATCAGCTTGGGCTCGATCACCAGGCGGGCACTGATGTCTCCCCCGCCCTGCTTGAGACCCGCTGCCAGCGAAGCCTGCTGGAAACGCTGTTGCAGGCGCTCCTGCAACGGCACGCCGGCAAGCAGGTCCGCCAACGGCCTGGACTCCTTCGCGGCGGTTTGTTCGGCATCGCGTTGCAAGCTACCGCTGCCCATCTGGGTATTGATCAGGCTGGCAACCAGCAAACCGGCAAGCCCAGCAGCGTTGCCAGAACTGGCGACCAGGTTATGACTCGACGAAGCAGCCTTCTGTGCGGCCTCGGCGTCCACCACCGTAGTGGCACCGACAAACGCCTGGGGCAGTTGCAGGTCAACCTTCACCCCGTGGGTCTGGACATAGGACACCGCGTCCGGCGTTTTGAACCCGGCCGGCGGGGCTGGCTTCTGCGCGCAACCCGCCACCATCAGCAAGGCCACCGAGCCGAGCGCTATCAATCCGCGCTTCATTGCTCGAACGGTGTGATCATTTGCTGGCGACTCGTGTCCATCGCCTGGTAAAAGGCGTTGGTCAGATTGGTGTAGTTCGGTTCGTCCCACTCGCCCTGGGCTGCCTGCACAACGGAGAAAGGCTTGAACCACAGGAGCCGGTTGTCGGCCAGATCAACCACCATGCCCTGCCCGCCCACCTGCGCCATGGGGACGCTGGTCGGCACGATGCTGTAATAGCTGCGGGTAGCGCCCGTTCCCATCACGTTCACCAGCAGCAGGCGATCGACACCGTAGGTGGCCTTGATCGGCGTCAGGTCACGGGTGGTGTAGCCTTCGCGGAAACTGACTTCCTTGTATTTAGTCAGGTCCACCGGCTCGTTGATGCGCTTGGCCTTGTAACCCTTGGCCTGCAATTTGGCCACGATGGCGTCCGGCAAGGTGTTGAGGTCGCGTACTTGCCATTTTTCAACGTTATCGCTGAGCTTGCTGTTGACGCCTTTATTGATGGCCAGGTCCAGCAACCCCTGATTGCCGGTCAGCGCCAGCACCGGCTCCGGCACCACGTTGATCGCCACGCCAATGGTCGGCTCCTTGGCGTCCCAGAATTGATGGTCCACCGGTACCGGCGGTTGAACGTGGGCGCAACCGGTGAGGGTCAGGCAGGCAAGAACGGTCAGTGTCGCGAGGGTGCGAAGCGTACGAAAAGACATGTATCAAGTCCCTATGATTAAAATCGATGCTGCTCATATCGGCAGCTGCGGCATTAACAATAGTGGCATATTGATATTTATCTTTTCAATCTTCCTCACAGATCAAAGACTTCGACTGCCTCAGATCATCGGCGAACTGCTCACCACCCGCAACGCCAGCCCCTCGAACGCGTCCAAGGTAATGGTGAACTCGCCTTCCGACGTGAGATCCCCTTCGACTCGCTCATTGATGATGTCCACCACCGGTCCCGGCGCGATATCTGGCAGATGGAGGGTTTCAGTGATGGGCGTCGAGCCGAAATTCAGCGCGGTGATCTGCGTGCCTTTGCCGGCCGGCAGTTCATGGACCATGATCAGCAACCCTGGATGCTCAACGTCCGGAATCAATATCTGGCGACTCGCGGCGATGTCGTAGGCCCGGCGCGCGGCCAGGATTCTGCGCAGTTGCGAGGCGAACGAATCCGGATCCTTCAATTGGCTCGGCAGGCTGCCATACAACGTCCTGGCGCGGGGCATTTGCCCGGCAGACATCGGCGCTTGCGGGTTGAGGTCTACAAGGTCGTAGGCGCCGCGATGGATCCAGCGCGTGTCGCCGTCGCGCATCAAATGCTCGACCTGCTCCGCCGGCAACGGCAATGCCCCCACCAGATCCCAGCCTGACAAGGCGAACACGCCCGGCTGCATGGCGTTGAACATCACCAGCAGTAGATGCACCTGGCGAATCTGCTGGATATCGGCGGCGGTGATGGCATCGAGGTCGCGGATGCCCAGCGCGGCGGTGATGATGCTGGCCGTGGTGCAGGACACGCCGTTGGTCACGAACCTCAAGTTGTAAGGCGCATGTTCACCGGACAGGCGCTCATACATCTGCTCGCGAATGTGCTCGCGCAAGATGTTGCCGGGAAACGTCTGGCCTTGGTAGAGGTAGGTGTCATGGGCGTGCAGCGTCCAGAAGTGCACCAGCTCAAGGGTCAATTCGTCGTGGTTTTGCAGCGCGTGGATCAGCGACCCCGGATCGATGCCAAAGGCGTGCATCTGGCGCAGCATCAAGCGCAGGAATTCGGTATCGCCCATCAGCAAGGCATGCTGGTAGGCCGGTCGCGTGATGAAGTCATAGGACAGGTCCGCCCCGCCGTGGGACATGGCGGCGATGTCATCCAACGTCAGGTTCAATTCCTGGAAACTGAAACCCCCTGCCTTGCGAATCGCACCGCCGAGCAGCTGGTTACCGGTGATCGACAGCGGGTGGCTCTCGGACCATGCAGTGCCATCGAGCTTGCGCTCGACGCCCAGGAAACCGTTGGCGTCCAGGCGCAGGATCTTCGCCCCCATGCAATCGATGGCGTGCAGCGCATCGCCAATGATCATCTGTTGCGCGGCAAAGCTTGGATCAAGCCAGTTCAGCGACGGCTGCCCTTCCTTGAAGTAATGCAGGTAGACCCAACGCCGCGGCTTGCCATCCACACCCATGACGACGGGGGTTGCGCTCCAGTCGGTTTCCTTGACGCCGGGTTCGAAGAAGATCACCCGCTGCAACTGGCCGACGATGTAGTGCTTGTCGCGCAGGGCGTCCACCTGCTGCGCGGTGAGATTCTGCGCGTCGCGCCCCTCCTCGACTTCAGGCAACAGCGGCCAGTCTTCCTCGCGGATCTCCACCATGTGGTAGAGGCCTGGATAGTCGTCGTAGGCCATCTCCGCCAGGCGGAAATCCGCGCCCTTGCCGGTGTGGGACGGGATGACGTCGTCGATGACCACGGCATTGTGGGCAGCGGCCATGCGTGTCAATGCCTGCAACTGGGCCTCGGTGCCCAGTTCCGGGTCGATGTCGAAGCTGATGCGGTCGAAGTTGCCGTCGATCGTCGGCGTAAATTCAGTGCCGTGCAGGCCTCCGGACCTTTTCAAGGGGCCGTTGTGGATGCCCTGGATGCCGATCTTCGACAGCGCATGCCACAAGGTTTCATCCCCCAGCGCTTCGAGCACCGTGCCATCTTCCCGGGTGACGATGGAGGCCGGGTACGCGGTGAACCAAACGGAGGATAGCGCGCAGGCGTCACGGGGCCGGGTGTGTGCGAAGGGCTGTTGCCACAGGCGCCCTTGTCCCGAGTAAAGCTTGGCCCGCTGCCTCGCCGCCTTGAGCATCGATTGCTCCACCAGCCAGTCGACATGGTTTTTCTCAGCCATCGTCATGAAAACAATCACCCGTCATAAGGAAAAATTGGCCCGGCGCCTGGTATCCAGGGCGCCGCTTATGACTCATATGAGGCCGTGGCCTGGCAATCGTTGCATTGGGACGGTTCGCGAGATGGCAAACCCGCCAAAACCGTGGAGAGGGAGCAACTTCCCTCGCCACATAGGTCTATTCAGCACTCAGTCGTCGTTGAACAGCGCTCCTTCGTCTCTCTCCCCCGGCGGACCAGGTCTTTGCAAGGTGGCGCAATTCGAACCATCGCCCTGCCCATCGAGTCGGGCCCTGACGAATGCGAAGGCATCTTCCAGCGAACCGTGCAACACCCCGTCATGCCCCAGGCCTTCATAGGTGCGCCAAGTGACGGGGTTGCCGGCGGCGCACAACGCCGCCGCGACCGCGTACTGCCGCTCTGGCGTGATCGTCTGATCTGCCTGGCCGGTGGCGATGAACAACGCAAACGCAATCGAAGCCTGCGGCATGTCGGTGGACGGGATGCGCGCTGCGTTCAATGCCTCGGGGGTGATTGTCAACAGCTCTGCAAACGAACCGATCCGCAACGCCTTGGATTTGAGCGCAATGTCACGGGTACAGCCCTGCCGGGCGACGTCCAGCAATTGGAGGCCCTTGGCGGTCAGGATGGTTTCGATTGGCGGTCCGTCTTCGCGCAGGCCACCGGACGCCAGGACCAGGAACACGGTGTTGGATTGGCGTGGCGGCAGCGCAATGGGGCCTTGGGGAAACGTGCTGTTCGGCGCCGTGAGTATCGCCCCCAGGATAGGCAGTTCGGGTGCGTAGGTTGTTGCAAGTATCGCCGCGCCCAACGCCGCCCCGCCGCCCTGGGATTGCCCGGCGAGGAACGTGCGAGGGGCGATCAGCCCTGGTCTGATGGCGCGGGCAGCGCGAATCGAGTCGAGAACGGAACGTCCCTCGGCTTGCCAGAATGTATAGGGATGCGGCCCCGGCCCGCCCAGTCCTTGGTAGTCAGTCACGACCACCGCGAACCCTCGCGCCAGCCAACGATTGATGTACGCCGCGTCACGGTCGCGCAGCCCGGTCCAGGAGGGCGCGCACGCATCGGCGATCCCCTGCGTACCGTGGGCCCAGGCCAGCAGCGGCCAGCCTTCGGCGGGGGGATTGCCCGCCGGCAGGTATAACGCGCCGCTGACCGGAACGAGGCCGGAATGCCAGCGTTCGTCAACCGAACTGTAGAGCAGGCGTATCGCCTGCGCGGCGGCAGGCATTAGTGCCTGCACTGGCATGCGCTCGTTTCGCAGCAGCGTACCCGGCGATTCGGGCATTGCCTCAGGCCAGCGATAAAACGCCGACAACTGCACATCCCCGGCAACGGGCCCGACAGGCAGCGTACCGGCGGCCATGCCAACGGATGCCGCGACGCAGGCCCATGCAAAGGCCGCGATTCGGAAAACATTCATGGGAGGTTCGCCTGGTTGGAAAGCGCCTTGCGCAACGCGTTGCCCTGAGCAGCGAGTACGTTGCGCGCGATGGGCGCCACTTCGTTGAAACGGATAAAACCGTGGGTCATGTTCGCCAGGACTTGCAGGCTCGCCGTCACGCCTGCGTTCTTCAGCCGCTGTGCCAAAGCTCGGTTCTCATCCAGCAGCGGGTCCAGCTCGCCAACGACCAATCGCGTCGGCGGCAGGTCCGTCAGGTCAGCCGTGATTGGCTGCACCCGCCAATCGTCCTCATCATCGGCCAGATAGCTGGCCCAATAGGCGCTCATGGTTTCGACCGACAGATTCTGCCCTGCGTATCCGCCCAACCGTTGCCACGAGTTGGAGGTCATGTCCCGCGAGTAGCTGCCGTAGAACAGCAACAGCTGGCGCAGCGCATCGATCCCCGCGTCACGCAGCGCAATGGCCGCGCCCAGGGCCAGGTTCGCGCCCGCCGAATCGCCGCCCAGGGCATAGCCGCGCACCGGGCAGTCGGTGATTGCCCCGAGCTTGATGACACGGCTGACGATCGCTACCACCTCGTTGAACGCCACGGGAAAGCGATGCTCCGGCGACAACGCGTAGTCGATGGAGAGCACCGCCAGGCCACTGTCGCGAACCAACTGACGCAGCGGCGCGTCCCAGCCGGCCAGCGAACCATGGCGAAATCCGCCGCCATGGCAGTAGAACATCAAGCAAGGCGTCTCATCGCCCTCCGGCCAATAAAGCTTGCAGGGAACCGTTCGGCCGTTGACGCAAAAGCCCAGCGTGCGCTCGTAGCTCAGGGGCACGCTGCGGTGCGCCGCCCACGCATTGATCCGCTCCAACTGGCCCCGGACGCTCTGCACATCGCCCTGGACGATCGGAAGCAGGCCCTGTTGGCGCAGCGACGTCGCCACCGCGAGCAAGTCGGGATGAACCGGCGGGCGTGACTCCGGCGACGGGTTTTCGCTACGACTCATGGCCACACCTGCGTGCCGGCGGGTCGTCGTCCGTCCGCGATGACGCAATGGCTGGGCGGGCTGCGCCCTTGCAGGACGGCCACCGCGCACTGGGCGGCAATCAGGTTGGTGCGATTGAGCCCCTCGACCGTGGAGGCCCCGACGTGGGGCGTCACGACCACGTTCGGCAGTTGGATCAATCGTTCGGTCACAGGTAAAAGCGTGGGGTCAGACTCGCTTTCGAAGACATCGAGCCCCGCCCCTGCCAACCGGTTCTCCCGCAGCGCGCAGAGCAGATCCGCATCGCGCACCAACCCGCCCCTCGCGGTGTTGATCAATACCGAGGACCCCTTCATCAGTCTCAATGCGTGCTCGTCGATCAACCCTTGGGTTTGAGGATTGAGAGGCGCATGAAGGGTGACGAAATCGCTTTCCTCGAGCAGCGTTTCCAGACCAACGAATTTACCGTGGGCGATACCGTCGAGCTGTGTTTGTGAGGATCAGGGGTAAAAATCAACGGTGTTACTTCAAACCCGGACAAGCGCTGCAGAACGCCCTGGCCGATCCGCCCCATCCCGACGACGCCCACCGTCTTGCGGTACAAATCGCCGCCCAGGGGGATCGACCAATCCCCTGCGGACAATCCCGATTGGCAGCGTTTGAGTTGGCGGCACACAGCGAGCATCAATGCCACGGTGTGGTCGGCGACGCTTGCGTCGTTGCCGCCGATCGCTATGGTCGCGACCTTCCCCGCCGCTACCACCGCCGCCGTATCAACCCGTTCGTAACCCACACCGCGACGGGCGATGACCTGCAAGCGCGGGAGCGAGCCCAACAGGCTGGACGTGATAGTCGCGTGCCCGACGATCCAGCCATCAGCGTCCTTCAAGATGTCGGTCAGTTGCTGTTCACTCAGGTCGCCGTCCGCTTGCCCGGGCGCCAGGTCGGCGACGACTACATCACAGCCGCGGCTCTCCAGGAAGTCGGTCGCCATGGCATCGAAGAATCGCTGTGTGACCACTATTTTATGACGAGGTGTAGACATCTCGAGCCTCTCGATAGAGCGGTTGAACTTCTAAAATGCGTAGTCCAGATAGACCCGCGCTTCCGAACCGCTCACCACGTTATCGGGTTGAGCGGAAACCAGTGCGACGAAGTCCTGGTTAATCCGGTAGTTGATATAAATCAGGCCCACGGAAAGTCCTGCGTATTCTTTTTCGTCAAAGCGATAGTAGAGGCGATATTCATTTTGTCGCTCGGTCACGTCGGTGCGTCGACCGCTGAACGGGTCGGTCGCGTCAAACTCACCTTGTTTATAAATAGTCATGACCTTGAAACCATCCAGCGAAGCGCCCAATAAAGAATGCCCGCTCAAGTCATATTCGGCGCCAATCTGCCAGGTTCGCTCACCGTCGTTATTGAAATCATTGCCGGAGCGTGTCCAGGCATCCATCCGGCCGTCAACATTATCGCCGTGGTCGAAGTAGGCATAACCCAGTTGCCCGTTGCTCAACTTTGCCTGGGTCTCGGAAAAAGAAAGACCCAGGCGAAGTTTATCGAGCAATAAACCCAGGTTGATATTCAACCATGTCGCGTCATCATCGTAAGCCGCCTCACCCGCCTCCCAGTCACGCTCCCAGATTCGCCCAGCTTTCTGGAACTCATAATATTGGGTGTCCAATACCACACCGGCTTTGTCGCCCAGCGGCGCTTTTAATGTCAGCCCATAACGGGTGTTTTCATTGAAGTCCCGCGCCACCCCGTGGGCGTAACCCAGCTCGACAGCTTTCAAGTCGTAATTGATGCCGTAGGTATACAGATCCTTGATTTCCTCGCCCGTCTGGCTCAGCAGGTGCTCGAAGTCTTCCCTGTCCCGAGGCGAGGTGCGGTTGATGTAGGCGGTTTCGAACCCCAACGTGCCAGGAAGCGGACCGATCCCCATCTCGGTGAAGTTCAAATGGGCGCGGCCTCCCTGGTAGGAGCCGGGCACGATCCGAGTGTCCAGCGTGACCAACGTTCCGGCGTCGAACCGCCCCCGACCTACTTGGGAATCGGCATTCCAGCCGTTGCCCTCGTAACGCAACTTGAAATAACTCTGTCCAACTTTGGCAAATCCACCGTTGGTGCCGTCAGTATCGTCGAACAGGTCCCGGCCATTGTCTTTTGAATCGATCATTGCCACGCCATACAAAGAGGCATCAATCCCTACAACCCCGGCCCAATAACTGGAGTTGTAATCCAGGATCGCACCGACGCCTGTGCCACCCAGCTCGGCACCGTCCGGAAAACCGCCAAAGCGATCTTCGATCAAATCGTTGGCGATACGCGTATTGATATAGACCGAACGAAGATAAGCATTCAACTTCCCTTCATGCTGGAACCTGTCAGGATCACTGATGGTTGCCGAAAGGCAAACTTCAGACATTAACAATGTCGACAGGAACGTCATAGCGACGGCGTTAATCGATTTCATCGACCACCTCTCTATTATTTTTATTTTGACGTGAGCAGACGCGAACTGGCGTCCTTTGAACTTCGGCGCAGCGAACTAATTAATTAATAAATCGCCCGGGTAATAACTGCCGTTACAATCAGGACAACGCTGCTGCCGATCGCCCAGAGCAGGCAATAGCGTTGCATGTCGCCCATGTCGCGCTTGATGATTCCACTGATGAGATAGACCGCTGCAACCAATGGGCTCAATGCATGCACCGGCTGCCCCAGCACCGACGCGCGAGCGATATGCATCGGGTCGATGCCATATTCGGCAGCCGCGGCCCCCAGCACCGGTAAGATGCCGAAGAAAAACGCGTCATTGGACAGCAGGAAATTGAGCGGCAAGGCCACCAGCGCAGTAATGATGCTGAAGTATTGGCCACCGCCGTCGGGAATCAGCTGGACGATCTTCCCTGACATGGCATCAACCATCCCGGTGCCGGACAAGATGCCGGTGAACGCACCTGAGGCAAATATCAGCGCGATGACCATCAGCACACTTTCCGAGTGAGCCGCGACTCTAGCCTTCTGCTCCGCCAAGCGTGGATAGTTGATCAGCAGCGCCAGGGAAAAACCCACCATCATCAGCAACGGCAAGGGTGCCAGCCCTGTGGCCATGGAGTACATGAGCCCCGCGGTAAGCACCAGGTTGACCCAGAAGAGTTTCGGCCGATGGGTTTCGGCGTGTACGGTCGGCAAAGCGACCTCCTGCGGTGCG
Organism: Pseudomonas sp. E102; assembly: GCF_052660185.1. NCBI lineage: Bacteria > Pseudomonadati > Pseudomonadota > Gammaproteobacteria > Pseudomonadales > Pseudomonadaceae > Pseudomonas > Pseudomonas sp. E102. Next base: position 2,182,609 of record NZ_CP084025.1, on the reverse strand, counting down.
GCGTCCTGGGTGCCGGGCGTCCATCCCAAGCGGCGCCGCTCCTTTCGGCCTATCCAGAACGCCACGGCAAACGCATAGGCAAGCCCCACCAGCATCGCCGGCACCAGCCCCAGGAACATTTCTGCCACATCAAGGTGAAGGGCGCTGGCGGCGCGGGCGATCGGTCCTCCCCAGGGAATCAGATTGACCACGGTGTTCGTCAGCAAAAGCATCAATGCCAGGATCAGCGGGTTCATCCCCAGCCGCAGGTAAAGCGGCAGGAACGCCGTCGTGACGATCAGCACAGTCGTTGCGCCATCGCCGTCGAAGGAGATGACGGTGGCCAGCAACGCAGTGCCCAGTACGACTTTAAGAGGATCATTTCCTACATGGCGCAGGATTTTCCTCACGGCGGGTTCGAAGAGCCCGGCGTCGAACATGATCGCGAAATACAGGATTGCAAACATCAGCATCAACGCGGTGGGCGCAACTTGCTTGACGCCGTTCATCACCATCGCGCCCAGTTCCGGTCCTGCCCCACTGGCCAGCCCGAAGGCAACCGGAATAAGGATGAGTGCCGTCACAGCAGAAAGTCGTTTGCTTATGATCAAGGCCATAAACGTGACGACCATTGCGAAACCTAACCAAGCCATGCGTTTCACCTTTTCGTTTTTATTGTTATCGATGCATCGAAAAATCAATGTGAACAACTCTTGCGCAGCCGAAATCTACATAGGGGCTGAAACGCTGTAAATCTTGATTTTTTTCGTCAACATCCCGGCTTAATCGGGCCCATCCCGCCATCGGTCGTCTAAAAAACACGTGTTGAAATTTATCCACCAATACACATTGACGACCTGACTGCATATCTAATAAACATGTACGACTTCCAATCACCCGAGTGGGCCCGTCATGCCAGAACAAGAAGGCCTTTACCTCTCGGCAGACGAGGCAGCCGCCCTGCTCCGGATCAGCCTGCCGACGTTGTACGCCTACGTCAGTCGCAAGAATATCCGCTCCATCAAAATCGCCGGGACGCCCAAGCGTCGCTATTGGGCCGAGGATATTCAGCGGTTGGTGAAGGTCCCGGCGGCGGAGAAACCCGTGGCGAAGCGCCCATCGCCCTCGGACAGTGCGATTACGCTGATCACCGATGATGGGCTGTTTTATCGTGGCCATGACGTCGTCGAGCTCGCGGACCGGGCCACCGTCGAAGAGGTGGCCGAGTTGATCTGGCAGGTGCCTTCGGCGTTCGGCGATTCGCTGCCTCGCACCCCGAAGGACAGCGCCAAGCTGTTGCAGATTTACGAGCACATGTCTGCCCAGGAAAAAGCCATCGCGCTTTTCCCCTTGGTCCAGCGAGAGAATCCCAAAGCGTTCGACCTTTCCCCGGACAGCTACGCCCGTACAGGCGCCGATGTCGTGAGGTGGTTTGCCGCGTTGGTCGTGGGGGCGACCGAACCGAGTACGCAACCCCTGCATGAGTTCATCACCCAGTCGTGCGGCGCCCCGCCGGCCCACGCCGATCTGATCCGGCGCCTGTTGATCCTCAGTATCGACCATGAGCTGGATCACACCACCCACAGCGTCCGCGTCGCCGCCACCACCGGCGCCACTCCGTACTACGCGGTCATCGCTGCACTCGCCGCCGCACGGGGCCATAAAATCGCCTATGGCAGGAATGAAGCCGCCAGTCGGATGATCGAAGAGATTTGTACCGCCGTGGACCCTACGCGACCGATCTTGCAGCGCTACAACCAGGACGGACACATTGTCGGGTTCGGTCCCAATGTCCACTCGATCAACGACCCGCGTGCCAGCAATCTTTTGGCGGCGCTCACGGCTGCCTTTGATGGCGACAGTGAGTTCATCAAGCTGCAAAAAGCCTTCTCGGTGGCCTCGGAGCTCGTGGCGTACCCACCGGAATTCATTCTCATGGTGAGCTTCATCGGCAGGAAACTGGGATTGCGCGGGCAGGAAATTTCATTGGGAGGCGTAGGTCGATCCATCGGCTGGATCGCCCACGCCAGCGAGCAATACAACCAACACCACGAGGGCCGCCCTCGCGCTCGCTACACCGGGACGCTGCCAACGGCGACCGATACCGGACGCCGCTGATTGGGGCATTCGTTGGCGATGCCATTGGGGCGCTGGCGACCCTAGGAGGCAACCATCGCCGCAAACAATGTCTCGAACTCGGTTTGATGCTCGAGCCCCGCCACGAATCCAAGCACCGCAGCCTGTGCCGATGCATCGAGATGCGGCATCGCCATGCGCCGGAACTTGCGCTCGAAGTCGCTATCGGTCATTGGCGTTTCGACCGAACCGGGACCGGTGATCATCTCGCTCACGACCAGCTCGCCGCATTTCAGGGTTACGCAAACACGGTTGGCAAGGTGCCGCGGAAACAGCGCGGTGAGCGCCGGATCTTCGACGACGCTGACTTTCTTCATCAAGGCAATCACTGCGGGGTCGGCGATCTTTTCTGCGGCGTACGAGCCGACCGTGATATCGCCATCGAGCAAGGCCCGGGCGACGTTGTAAGGCAGGCTGTGGTCAGCCGTTTCGCGGGTTTTCGGCAGCCATTTCTCTGGGGTATCGGCGAGGACCCGACGGTTGAATTCAGACGTTTCGATTGAAATGGCGGCAATGTCCTGCACACCGTCAATCCGCTTGCGGATATCCAGCGCGGCCCAGACGGCCGTGTGCAATTCGCCATTGGTGGGAAACGTCTTGGTCAGCGAGCGCCGTATCGCGTAGTCGCCGTTGCCGGGCGTGCCGAAACGACTGATGTCCAGGTCGAACGGTCCGCTAATCTGTTTGAAGAAGCCCATCTCGCCTTCGAAGATCGGCGACGGCCCGGTCATGCCATGGCGCGCCAGTTGCGCTGCGAAAATCGCGTTGCGAGCGGCATTGGCCGCGGAACAGCCCTTCCAGTCGGACAACGACCCGCTGCGCACTTGCCGCATCGCCAAATGCCCGCTCAGGGCGATGTTGATCGCTTGCTCGGTCTGCGCCACGTCCAGCTTCATCAAGTTGGAAGCCGCCGCCGCCATCGCGACGTTGATGTAGTTCACGTGGTCCCAGCCACGCTTGTTCAGGCTCGCCACATCCTGCAAGCGCATTTGGATCTCATATGCCAGGACGATGGCCGAGACCAACTCAGCCCCGGATGCGTTTTCGGCTTGCGCCACCGCCAGGCAGGCCGGGATGTTATCGCTCGGATGGCCGGGCTCCAGGCCCATGTAGCCATCGTTGTAGTCCAGGAAACGAACCATCAAGCCGTTGGCGAAAGCTGCGATTTCCGTCGTTGTTCTGAGGTTGGTGCCGAATACGCTGGATGATTGCGCCGTGTTTGCAGCGGCGTAACAGAGGGCAGCCTTGACCGGGTCACTCCCGTAGGCGCCCAGTATGCACGCCAGGCTGTCGATGAAACGCTGGCGTACCAGTTTGATGATGTCTTCGGGCAGGCGTTGGCTACGAAATTCATGGGCATATCGCGCAAGGCGCATCGCAACGGTCGGGTCCGTCATAGTTACCTCGGGTAAACAGGGGGTCGGTCCTCGTCCATGAGGCACACAAATCAAGGCTCGAGCGGGCGCCCGGCCTCAGTCGACGATCACGTCAAGCAGACGGACGTATTGCTGGCCGGCGTGCATGTCGCGCTCGACCATTCCGCCCTGGGGCGTCGCACGGGGATAGGAGATCTTGACCATTTCCAGATCCGGCACCGGGATCCGCTTGACCCGTTCCGGGTCGGTGCCGTAGAGCGTTGCGAATTGAGCCGGCGAGAGTGCCGCGCAATTGGAATAACGTTCGAAATTCTCGCGTCCGTTGAAAAAGATATCGAACGTAACCCAGAACGGCCCCGCTTGTTTGGATCGGACGTGCCGGCATACATCACGCAACTTAGTCATTGTGCAAGTTCCTTCACAGCTATTGTGGTGTCCGACAGATCAATCCACTTCAAACGAACCAATTCAAGGGGATTCTCAAGTTGCACCACGTGATTCAACTTGAACTCGAATATTTGCCCGCGAGGTATATCGGCCGGTGTAAAGGCAAACCCATAGGAAGGCAACTCCTTACCCATCACGCTTGGATAATGGAAGAAGTACGGATTACACGCCTGGGCAATGGTATTGGCCATTTCCTGCGTTGCAGCCGTGGCGACAAACAACATCCCTATTTCCGGTGGCGGTAACGTTCCGGCTGCGGGTTTGACACCGGTCACGCCATTCCACCCGTACATGCGCAGGGAAATATGAAACTCGCCCAACTCTTCAGCAGGAATCGACTGACGTGTTCTCTTATATAGCGCGTCCAGCAAACGGTCATGAAAACCATCGATGTCCTTGAGCACATCGGGGTCCTGAATGCCCACCAGCATGATGGTTTGGTACAAACCGGCGGCAGCGCCTTCCAACTTCATGGTGTAAGGCATCGGCTCCCATTGCGAGCCTTCTACCCGAACAGCGCGCCCATTCAAATCGGTGTAGCGCGCCTGGGCCACGTTCAAGATTCCGCCGGGCTCCAACAACCGGAACGGGTCACTGTTTTCGTAGAGCATATGGGCCGATACGCTATGGGGCGTGCACTGGTTGTCCAGGCTCAACGGCTCGACTTCGAAGCCGTTCGCGTCAACACTGAGCAGGATCCCCGACCCTAGCGTCGGGTTGACGGCGCATTGCACGCCGCATTCACCTGTCTTGCCGGCATGCCAGGACGGCCCCCATGGCGCGCCTTTCCAAATGGGATAGCAGCCTATGACGGCTGTGTCGGTCGAACGGCCGGCCAATATGATATCGGCGCCCGCATCCAGCGCGGCGAGGAAGGGTTCAACCCCTAGGGCAGCGACAATGTGCTCACAGGCGTCCACTGTCGCGTCGTCCAACTCGGCGTGGGGCGGCAATGGTTTGATACGACCTTCAGCGTTCAGCTTTTTAATGGTTTGCTTGTCTTGCTCACAATAAATGAGCGCAATCTTTGGTGACACACCCAACTCCCCGGCGATTTCCAAGGCAATATCACGCGTCCAATCAAGATTCAGATCGCCGCCCGCCTGCCCCGAAGTCCCGACAATAATCGGCACGCCGGATTGGGCCTGGGCCTTCATCAGAATAGTCAGGTCGCGCTTGACCGCGCCTCGGTTATTCTTCGATTTGCCAAGGGCAAGATAAGCCGCGCCGCTGTCGGTTGAACCCGCGTCCGTGGCAATTACTTGGGCCCCCGCCGCCAGCCCATAAGCAATTTCTTCTTCTCGTACACCCGCTCCCAATGAACCACAGGGGACAATCACTTTTACACAACCTTCAAATAACTGCTTCATGACACCCTCTTCTTGGCGACTCAGTGCGCCAATAATAGGGGCTGCAATTACGTTGACAAGTGGACAGATTTTGTCCATATAGCCCTGCGAATTAATGCTCTCGGAAGGCTACCGCAAGATAACTTTTAATGATTAATCGTGTTTATCCTGCATAACTAATGAAGAAAAAAATCAAGTACAAATATCTGTTCGAAGGCGCTCGAAGCGCACATGGCAACACGTTCAAAACGGCCGTTTGTCCCGCCCGTGGCTCTTCCCAGCCATCGCTTCAAGGGACGGGAAAAAGCGCGACATGACGCCCTCCGTGACGTCAACAATCCGTCACCAAAAACCTTCCTATAAAAACTTTTATATGAAGCGCCATTTTTCCGACAGATGGCACTGATGTCCCATTGCTGAAGATTTGTGAGCGGGCTCATCATCCGCCGCATGATCGCTGTGCGTTCAGGCGCTAAAACCGCGCTGACACAGGACGTAACCAACCGCATCGCTCGCTGGAGCAACATTAGGATGATGACTGTCTATTTTCTTGTCATGAGGATCTGTAGTGGCATGGAAGGCTGTGTGGAAGAGCGAAACCCCGGGCCGACCTATGCATCCAGACAGATGTGTATTGAAAGCGCGCAAGTCATGGCACCGCGCAAAGGCGTGAAATACAAATGCCGCAGCGAGCGGTTATGGGTCTCCGACGAAGTGCAGAGCCCGGGCGGTTACGACGCGGTCGTTTCAACCAAGGTCAAGGAACAGCCCTTACCTTGAGTGGGCGCAAACCGCTCCGTTATCCTTCCAGTGTCAATGACATATCCGGGTAACGGGCGCACAGGAAGTCCACAAACGCGCGAACCTTCGGCGCCGCCAGGCGCCTGGAGGTGTGCAGGACCCACAACTGTCGTTCGGCGCTTGCGACCATCCCCCACTGGACCAACTCGCCGCGGGCCAATTGATTCCAGGCAATCGATTTCGGAAGCAGCGCGGCGCCCCCACCGGCGACCGCGGCGTCGCGAATCATCAGGTAGGAAGAGAACCACAGCTTGGGGATGGGCTCCAGGATCAAGCGCCCATCATCGAGATTCCAGTGGGTCGGCTGGAAATTGGAAGGCACGATACTGGGGACAGGCCTGACCGCTCCGGGTTCAGGCTTGGCCACGCCAGGCGCGGCCACGACCACCAACCGGTCCTTGGCGAAGCAACGTCCGACGAGATTGCTGTCCGGGCTTGGGTTGACTCGGATGGCGACGTCGAATTGTTCCTCGACGAGATCCACCAGGCGGTCCTCCGCCCGCACATCGATCGTCACCTGCGGATAGGCCGCGCAGAAATCCGCGCCAATGCGCCCCATCGTCAATTGGGAAAACAGGACCGGCGCCGCCACCCGCAAGCGTCCGTTAGGCGTCGACACGCCTTCCTGGGTCGCCGTCATGGCTTCGATCACCTCCCCCAGCGGCCCTTCGGTCCGGGCAATCAGCATTTCGCCAGCTTCGGTAAGCTTGAGGCCACGGGCGCTACGCTCGATCAGCCTGACGCCCAGCTGTTCCTCCAATTCGGCGATGCGCCGCGACAAGGTGGCTTTCGACCGGCCGCTGGCGCGGCTTGCCTTGCCCAATCCTTCGTTGGTGGCGACCAGCGCGAAATCAATGAGCGCATTCAGGTTCATGTTGTTCCATTTTTGAAACGAGGTGTTTGCATTCTGGCGCCTTCGTTTTATCCCTGCAACGCCCTATCGTCTGGTCACTGCAATGCCATTCCTTGATATCAGCGACAGGAGATTCACATGAGCATCTTGATCACCGGCGCCACGGGCACCATCGGTTCTCTCATCACCACACGACTTGCCGAGAAAGGCGCCGAAGCGAAGGCCCTGGTGCGTCAGCCCGGCAAGCGCGACTTCCCGGTTGGCGTGACGGAAGTTGTTGGCGACCTGACCGACGTAGCCTCGATGCGCGCCGCGCTCGCGTCGGTACGCACGTTGTTTCTACTCAACGCCGTCACGCCGGACGAAGTGACACAGGCCTTGATCACACTCAACCTGGCGCGTGAAGCCGGTATCGAGCGCATCGTCTACCTGTCGGTGATACATGCCGACAGGTTCACCAATGTCCCGCATTTCACCGGCAAGCATACGGTGGAGCGCATGCTCGAAAGCCTCGACATGCCGGCGACCATCCTGCGTCCGGCGTATTTCATGCAGAACGAGCTCATGGTCCGGCAGACCATCCAGGACTATGGCGTATACCCGATGCCGATCGGCTCGGCCGGGGTCTCGATGATCGATGCGCGAGACATCGCCGACATCGCCGTCGCCGAATTGCTGCGACGCGACCGGGCACCCGCTGCCCTCGAACGGCTCACGCTGGAACTGGTCGGCCCCCGGGCCCTGACTGGCGCAGCCGTGGCGCAAACCTGGGGCTCGGCGTTGGGCCGGGAGGTGGTTTATGGCGGTGACGACGTGGCCGCCTTCGAAACCCAGATGGCGTCGTTCGGCCCTGGCTGGCTGGCCTACGACATGCGCCTGATGATGGCCGGTATCCAGGCGTTCGGCATGCAAGCCGAGGCAGGAACGGTGGAGCGACTCCAAGCCATTCTGAGCCGTCCGTTGCGCAGCTATGAAGACTTCGTTCGCGAGGCCGTCGGCGGCGCTTGAATGACCGCTGCCGGTGGGAGGCGATGACCTTTCACCGGCTTGCGACAAATAGCTTTCAATTTCATATGCAGCCGATACTGTAGCGGCACCCTCACTTTTCCAAGCTATCGCCCATGAACCCCAAGTTTGCCGAATCTGCCCTTGAAAATGATCCTGCGAGACCTGAACCGATCAGCTTGCGCGTCGCCTTCTGGTTCTGGCTGAAGCTGGGCTTCATCAGCTTCGGCGGCCCAGCGGGGCAGATTTCGATCATGCATCAGGAGTTGGTCGAGCGACGGCGCTGGATCTCCGAGCGACGCTTTCTTCATGCCCTCAACTATTGCATGTTGCTTCCCGGGCCGGAGGCCCAGCAGTTGGCGACCTACATCGGCTGGCTATTGCATCGGTCCTGGGGCGGCGTAATCGCCGGCGCCCTGTTTGTATTGCCCTCTCTTTTCATCCTGATCGTCTTGTCCTGGGTGTACATCGCCTTTGGTGAAGTTCCGGTAGTGGCCGGCCTGTTCTACGGGATCAAGCCAGCAGTGACCGCGATCGTCGTGCAGGCGGCGCATCGAATCGGCTCCAGGGCGTTGAAGAATAATTGGCTTTGGGCCATCGCCGCCGCCTCGTTCACGGCGATCTTCGCTTTCAATGTTCCGTTCCCGCTGATTGTGCTGGGTGCGGCGCTGATCGGTTACATCGGTGGCCGCCTGGCACCAGGAAAATTCCAGGTTGGTGGGCACAGCGCCGCCAACAAGTCATTCGGCCCGGCCCTGATCGATGACGAGACACCCACGCCCGAGCATGCCCGGTTCAGTTGGCCAAGGCTGGCATTGCTGGGATTGATTGGCGCCTTGCTGTGGGCCTTGCCAATGGCCGCCCTGACCGCGCTGTTTGGTTGGGAAGGCACGCTGACCCAGATGAGTTGGTTCTTTACCAAGGCCGCGCTGCTGACCTTCGGTGGTGCGTATGCGGTGCTTCCCTATGTTTACCAAGGCGCGGTCAGCCATTACGGCTGGTTGACTCCGACCCAAATGATCGACGGCCTTGCGCTCGGCGAAACCACCCCCGGGCCGCTGATCATGGTCGTGGCTTTCGTAGGTTTCATCGGGGCGTATGTCTCGCAAGTGTTTGGCGCCGATCAAGTGTTCCTGGCCGGTGCCGTTGCGGCAGCGTTGGTGACGTGGTTCACCTTCCTGCCCTCCTTCCTGTTCATTCTCGCGGGCGGGCCGTTGGTGGAATCGACTCACAACGCGCTCAAGTTCACCGCGCCGCTGACCGCCATCACCGCGGCGGTGGTCGGGGTCATCCTCAACCTGGCGTGTTTCTTTGGTTACCACGTGCTCTGGCCAACCGGGTTCAGCGGCAGCCTCGACTGGCCTTCGGCGTTGATAGCGATCGGGGCGGCGATTGCGTTGTTTCGCTTCAAGCGGGGCGTGATCCAGGTATTGCTCGGCTGTGGGCTTGTTGGCTTGGCCGTGCACTTATTTCGCTAGATTGATGTTGGCCCGACCCGCCATGAAAATCACACGGTTTGCTGCGCTTCGCCGTTGCTTCGTCAGATCCTGTAATAAATCGTCTCGTGGGAAACGCTGGAAACCATTGTAGGATTTCTTCCCCATTTAACCTCAGGTCTGTATGAAAACCCTTCAGGAACCCCCCGGTCGCCGTTCAACGAACAACCGCCTCTCCCCCGTCGCCGCGCCCTGGGCAGGCTCGTCGCAGCCTCTTGCCCTCGCACTGACCGGTCGAGGGAGCAAATAAACCATGGAATGGATCGTTGATCCCACGGCCTGGCTGGGCCTACTGACGTTGATCGTGCTGGAGCTGGTGCTCGGCATCGATAACCTTGTCTTCATCGCCATCCTGGCCGATAAACTTCCCCCCGAACAACGCGACCGTGCCCGTGTCATCGGCTTGTCCCTGGCATTGCTGATGCGCCTGGGCCTGCTGGCGAGCATTTCGTGGATGGTGACCCTGACCAACCCGCTGTTCGAAATCTTCGGCAAGACGTTCTCGGGCCGAGACTTGATCATGCTGTTCGGCGGTGTGTTCCTGTTGTTCAAGGCAACCATGGAACTGCATGAGCGCCTCGAAGGCCACGTGGCGCAACGCTCCGGCAATGCTGCCTATGCGTTGTTCTGGCCCATCGTCGCGCAGATCGTGGTGCTGGACGCGGTTTTTTCCCTGGATGCGGTGATTACCGCCGTGGGCATGGTGAAGCACCTGTCGGTCATGATGATCGCGGTGATTTTCTCCATCGGCTTGATGATGATCGCGAGCAAGCCGCTGACCCACTTCGTCAACAGTCATCCGACCGTCATCATGCTCTGCCTGGGCTTCCTGATGATGATTGGCTTCAGCCTCACCGCCGAAGGGCTGGGCTTCCACATTCCGAAGGGCTATCTGTACGCCGCGATTGGCTTCTCGATCCTGATCGAATTGTTCAACCAGTTGGCACGCTCGCGGCGCAAGAAAAGCCTGCAGGGTCTGCGGCCGATGCGCGAGCGTACCGCCCACGCGGTGATGCGCTTGCTGGGCGGCCAGAAGCTCGGCCCCGACGAAGTCGGCGAGGAAATAGCCGACATGTTGGCCGGCGAAGAACCCGAACAGGTTTTCCATCGGCGGGAACGGGTGATGATCAGTGGCGTGCTGCAATTGGCGGAGCGCCCGATACGCAGCGTGATGACTCATCGCGCGCAGATCGATCACCTTGACCTGGCGAACACTGCGCAGGAAATCCGTACGACACTGATGCATTCGTCGTATTCACGCTTGCCGTTGATCCGCGAAGGTCGCGTGGACGAACCCCTGGGCTTCGTCCACAAGAAAGAGCTGCTTAAGGAAATGCTGGCGGGCAACCCGCCGAATCTGGAAGCCATGGCGCGCAAGGCCATCAACCTGCTGGACAGTTTCACGATCCTCAACGCACTGGAACAAATGCGTAAGGAGTCAACCCACATCGCCTTCGTGGTGAACGAGTTCGGTGATTTCGTCGGCCTGTTGACCATGACTGACATTCTCGAGTCCATCGCCGGGGAACTGCCCGATGCCAGTGAAATCGAGGGTCCGAACATCGTTGCCCAGGAGGGAGGTTTTTTGGTCAGCGGCGCCCTGAATCTCAGCCAGGTCCGCGAACATATCGGCTTCCAGGCGAAAGCGACGGAGGACTACCAAACGCTCGCCGGCTTGGTGATGAGCTTGCTGGACCGTCTGCCCATCATCGGCGATAGCCTGCGTTGGGAACAATGGAGCATGACGGTCGTCGAGGTGGAAGAGCGGCGGGTGACCCGGGTGTTGTTACGCGTCGAGGACCAGGGCTGACCTGATTGTCCGGGACCAGCAGCCGGGGCCGGCGGCCGCGAAGCGCATACCATGGCCGTTCGGTAGCCAGGGTACGCGCTGCAGCGCTGTCGCTCACCCGCTGATGTAACGCTCTAAACGCGCCACCAGGAATGCCCTCAACACCTGGACCGCCGGCGTCAGCGAGGTCCGGTGGGCGCACACCAGTTGCAGCGGCGCGGGCTGGCCATAGTCCGGCGGGAAGATTTCCACCAGGCGCCCGCTGCGGATATCGTCCATCACATCGAGCTTGGATTTGTAGACGACGCCAAGTCCCGACACCCCCCAACGCCTGACGATGTCAGCGTCATCGCTGATGCGGTTGCCCAGCACCTGGACGGTTTCCACTCCCTGCGGCGTCTGGAAACTCCAGCGTTCGAAGGTCTGCTCGCCCATCACATAACGAAGGCAATTATGCCTGCTCAGCTCGCCGGGTGTTTCTGGGCGGCCATGACGTGCAATGTAGTCGGGCGAGGCACACACCGTCCGTCTGTTGGACGGCGCGAGCGCCAGGGACACGAGACTTGAATCAGCCAACTGGCCATAACGAATGCTCGCATCCAGGTGTTCGGTAAACAGATCAGCCACCTGGTCGCTGACGCGCAACTGCAACAGGACCTTGGGATGCAACTGCTGGAACTCATCCAGCCATGGCAGAAGCAGGTTGCGGCCGATGTCCGAGGGCATGGACAAGCGCAGCGTCCCGGAAATTTCATCGCGCCCCTGGGCCAGGGCAAGCTCCCCATTTTCCAAGGCCTCCAGCGCCTGCCGCGCGTGGCTCAGGTACCGCTCGCCGTCATCCGACAAACGCAGCCGCCTGGTGGACCGCACGAACAACCTCACCCCCAGGCTGGCCTCGAGTCGTTGCACCGCGACGCTCGCCAATGCCGGAGAGATGTCCAGCAACCGTGCTGCCGCTGAAAAGCTTCCGGTATCCGTCGTGGTCACGAATACTTGGAGATCATCGACTCGAATGATTCTTTTCACGCTGTCATGTCTCTCGGTTTATCCAGCAATTTTTTTCTGAACCATTGTCATGAGGTTTGCGCCGACGTCCTCGATGCTTTTGTTCTGCGCAACGACCTGGGCCCCTTCCATCAGGTACGTGAGCTCCATTGCCACTTCGTCCGGCTCGGGCAGGCCAGCTTCTTCACAGAGCGCGACCAATCGCAAGAACTGACGCTTTTTATGTTCCTCGATCAGAACGCGGGCGGGATTGGCCGACTCGGGTATTTCCGCCAGCGAATTGGTGAATGGACAGCCTCTGTATGACGACGCCGAAAGGTCGTGGGCGATGAACTCGGCAAACCCGAGAATCTGCGCCTTGGGATCGTCGATGTGTTGCGCCGACAGCGCCTCGAAGACCTCGGCATATTTCTCGACGAGCAAACGTAGCCATTCAAGCACCAGCGCGTCTTTCGAATCGAAATGCCGGTACACCGTCATCTTGGTCGACTTGGCCTTCGCCGCGATGGCATCCACCGTCACCCGACTGATGCCCTCGCTGAAAAACAGCGCCTCGGCAGCATCGAGAATCCTTTCTTTGGGGGCTAACTGGGGAATACGTTCGGGCCGCATGATGCTCTCCGCTTGACATCGATACTCGACGGTATCTTACTATACCAATCAGTATCACTCGATACCGACGAGTAAATCATAACGCTTTTGCCAGGCAATTGGCTCGGAGAAATGTGATGAAAAGCGCTGAATACGCCGAATACGATGCACTGGGCCTGGCTGAGCTGATCGCCAACGGTCACGTCACCCAAGATGAAGTCCGGGCCGCGGCCTTGTCCGCTATCGAACAGCTCAACCCGAAAATCAATGGGCTGGTAGAGGTTTGGGAAACTGAACCCGAGGCTCCGTCCGGGCCGTTCCAGGGCGTGCCGTTCCTGGTCAAGGACCTCGGGCTGACCGCCAAAGGGCGTCTGAATGAGCTGGGCAGTCGCCTGGCCGCCGGATGCATCGCCGACGAAGACTCCACCCTGATGACGCGCTTGCGCCAAGCGGGACTGGTAACCCTCGGCAGGACCAACACGCCGGAACTGGCGGCCAGCACCACCACCGAAGCCGTATTTCCAGGGCCGACACGCAACCCGTGGGATCTGAGTCGCAGCGCAGGCGGGTCAAGCGGTGGTTCGGCCGCCGCTGTAGCCGCCGGCCTCGTACCGGCGGCGCACGCCACCGATGGCGGCGGCTCTATCCGCGTACCCGCCGCCGCCACCGGACTGTTCGGGCTCAAGCCCAGCCGGGGCAGGATTGCGATGGGCCCGGCGGTGGACGAAGTATGGGCCGGGCTTGCGGTGCACGGTGTCATCAGTCGAACCGTGCGTGACAGCGCTGCTTTACTGGATGCCATCGAGGGCGCCGCCCTGGGTGATCCCTTTGAGATCGCCAGGCCGCAGCAGCCCTATCTATCCGAATTGAATCGCGCCCCCGGGTCACTGCGCATCGGCCTGCTCCCGCATCCGCTGAACGGCACTCGCTGCGCCGAGCCGGTCGCGACAGCCACTCGCCAGGTTGCCGCCCAGCTCGAAGGCCTGGGGCACCGTGTGGAAGAGATCCGCCTGGACATCGGCCTGAGCTGGGACGCCTTCGTTGAAATGAATGCCCGCTTCTGGTCAGCCAACACCGCAGCCTGGATCAATGCCATCGCAGCGGCAACCGGCCGGCCCGTCGATGACAGCACACTGGAGCCCGCCACGCTTTCGCTGCATCGAATGGGCAGTGAACTCACTGCCATCGATCTGCTTGGGGCCATGCATTCAAGGAACCTCGTCACTCGCAGCATGGGCAGCTTTTTCTGCAACTTCGACATCTTGATGAGCCCGACACTGCCAGCGCTGCCTCCTGCCATTGGCCACTATAACGAAGGCCAGGAGTTCCTGGATGGCAGGGGCTGGATGGATCGGGTCTTCAGCCATTCGCCGTTCACCGCATTGGCAAACGTGACGGGGTCCCCTGCCATGTCCATGCCACTTGCGTTCGATCCGTATATCGGCCTGCCAATCGGCATGCAGTTCTCGGCGGGTTTTGGTCGGGAAGACAGGTTGCTGCGTCTGGCGGGACAGCTGGAGGGTGTGTTGCCTTGGGCTGGACGCAAACCCGAGGTTTGGGCTGGGAAGCTTTGACGCGGGGGGCTTACACCACGGCGGCTTCAACTTGAAAACATAAAGTCCGCACAACAAAAACCACTCATTCGAGTGGTTTTTTTGGCTGCACGCGACCCGGTTTATTTCCGCCCTTCGAAATTGACCATCCAGGCCACTCCGAAACGGTCTTCGAACATCGCAAAACGTTCCGCCCAGAATGTCTGCGCCAATGGCATTTGTACCTGGCCGCCCTCGCTCAAGCCTTTGAAGAGTCGCTCAGCCTCCTGCGCGCTGTCGACGTTGAGGGAAACCGACACGCCCTGCGGCTTGCTGAACGGCTGGCAAGGCGGGCAGTCGGAAGCCATCAGGCTGAAATCGCCGACCGTCAGGCAGGCGTGCATGATCAGGTTTGGGTCCTTGGGCATGCCCACGTCCTCTGGCGCGTCGGCGAAGGACATGGAAAACAGTTCGCCGCCAAGCACCTCCTTGTACAACGCAAAGGCTTCCTTGCAGCGGCCGTCGAAGGTCAGGTACGGAATGATTTTCATGGTGCTTTTCTCCTGTCACCGTTTCATTGTTGACCAGACATCTGAGCCCGCAAGCGATCTTCCTGCTCGCGCAACTCGGGGGTAAAGGACTCGCCAAATTCCTCGGCTTCGAAGATCTGGCGAATCTCGATTTCACTGTCGCTGACCATCGGGTTCGGGCAACGCTTGACCCAGTCGATGGCCTCCTGCAATGAATTGACCTGGAAGATCCAGAAGCCGGCGATCAGCTCCCTGGTTTCAGCGAAGGGGCCCTTGACGACGCTCCGGTCCTTACCGGAAAAGCGCACGCGCACGCCCTGGGCACTGGGATGCAGGCCTTCCCCGGCGAGCATCACCCCGGCCTTGACCAACTCTTCGTTGTAAGCGCCCATGGCGGCCAGCAGTTGCGCGCTGGGCATTTCCCCGGCTTCCGATTCCGGGCTGGCCTTGATGATAACCATAAATCGCATGCTCGAATCTCCTTAGAGTAGAGGACTGTTGAGCCGTCCGTGAGAGGGCTCCATGACTAATCGAATGGGGGCAGGCGAAATCGACAAGGTCGCTCGATTATTTTTCAGATGGCTTATGCAGACCGCTGGAGCATCTTCGCCAAGCGCGACGCTTGAACCTGGCAAGGCCCCGGGCCTGGGCCCGGAATTGCCATATGTGCGGCGTATCGCAGCAGATCATTACTTCTTGATCGCTATCAGCAGGTCGAAAAGCAACTGCGCGACGGGCGACAATGTTCGCCCGCGACGTGATATCAGCCCCAAGGTCCGGCTGATCGCCGGATCCATCAGCGGGCGCGTGCTTGACTTCACAGAACGACCGGGGCCGGACATCGCGATTGGCCAGGGCCTGGTCGATCAGAAAGCGGTTGCCGCTGCCTTGCGCCAGGCTGATGTAGTCCACCTCGGTCAGGTCGTCCCACGTCAGCGATTCACGTTCGGTCAATCGAGACCTCGGCGACTTCCAGAAAAGCACGATCAAGTGGGCGGTGCTGCTTTCGCTTCTGATGACGGGCTTGTCGTTGCTTACCGGGGCGATAAGCCTGTTTACCTGACGGCCCAAGACGAAACTGGTCGAAGTTAATGGAACTGCTATCGTCAATAAAGACCTGAGTAGTTGCGATCTATTTCGTATCCAGGTCTTCATGGAGTGATGATGTCAGAAGCAGTGGAACTGCTCGCTATAGATGAATGGGCCAAGCCATCGCCACACAGCGAGTGTGACGTGATTATCGTCAACTACAATGCCGGCGACCTTTTGCTGGCGAGTGTCAGGTCGGCGTTTGCGGCCGGTGCCTCCAAGGTGATCGTGGTGGACAACGACTCCCACGATGACAGCTTGATGCTGCTTGCGCGAATCGACGCTGCGACCGGCTCGCTTCAGATTGTCCGTAATGCCACCAACCTCGGCTTCGCTGCGGCGTGCAACCAAGGTGCCCGCCTGTCGGAGGCGTCCAATCTGCTTTTCCTGAACCCGGACACCGAGCTCGCCGCCGATGCCATAGACCGCATGCTGCAGGCACTGCGCAGCTCACCGGGGATCGGCATGGTCGGCGGCTTCCTGTGCAATCCGGACGGCAGCGAGCAAGCGGGTGGGCGCAGGGTGTTTCCAACGCCCAGGCGAGCTTTCATGCGGGCCTTCGGCCTTTCGCGACTCTCGGCCCTTTTCCCATCGGTGCTGTCCGATTTTTTACTGCACAAGGAGCCGCTGCCCCGCGTTCCCGTTGCCGTCGAGGCCATTTCCGGGGCTTGCATGCTGGTCAAGCGCGAAGCGATCGAAAGCGTCGGGCTTTGGGATGAGGATTATTTTCTTCATTGCGAGGACTTGGATTGGTGCATGCGGTTCCATCAGGCCGGCTGGCGCGTTCTGTTCGTGCCGGATGCCCGGGTGATGCACGTCTTCGGCGGCTGCAGCCGTCACCGTCCCTATTTCGTCGAGTGGCACAAACACCTGGGGTTCCTGCGTTTCTATCGCAAGTTTTTCCGTCGCAAGTACCCAACCGTCCTATGGGTCAGCGTGATCATCGGGGTCTGGCTTCGATTCGGCCTGGTGGTGCTTCGCCACGCGACTAACCGGCTTGGACAAACCTGGAATCCACGGTAAGAGAGCTCAAGTGCGGATAGGACTATTGGGCGGCTCCAGCTTCCTGGGCGAGCGCGCATTGCCATTGCTGACACAGGCCGGCCACTCGACGACATCATTCACCCGAAGCCCGCCAAAGCCGCCCTGCCCCGGTGTGACGTGGCGAAAAACCGGCGACTGGCACGGACTGACGCTGGACACTTTCCTATCCTTTGCTCCTCTTTGGGTGTTGCCCGATTATCTAGAGCGTCTTGCCAGCACCGGCGTCAAACGTGTTGTGGCCCTGTCCTCCACGAGCCGCTTTGCCAAGCAAGCATCGCCTGACGTTCGGGAGAAGGACGTCGCGCAACGCTTGATAAACGCAGAAGAACAGTTGGAACAGTGGGCGACCGAACGGCGGATCGAATGGGTGGTTCTGCGACCGACCCTGATCTATGGCTTTGGCGCCGACAAGAATATTTCAGAGATAGCGCGCTTCATCCAACGCTTTGGATTTTTCCCGCTCATTGGCGGCGCGACTGGGTTGCGCCAACCGGTGCATGGTGCGGACGTAATCCAGGCGTGCCTGGGCGCCTTGAGCGTGCCGGGGCTGCCCAGTGGCGCCTACAACCTTTCGGGAGGAGAAACGCTGCCTTACCACACGATGGTGGGCCGGATATTCCAGGCCATGGGACGCCCGGCGCGAACATTGCCTCTTCCCGCCGGAGCGGTGAGCCTGGGCGTTTCGATCCTGCGCTGCCTGCCCCGCTACCGACACCTTTCAAGCGCATTGGTGGCGCGGATGAATCAGGACCTGGTGTTTGACCACTCGAATGCCCGTGATCGGCTTGGCTTTGCTCCCAGGGCATTTCATTTGATGGATGAGGACTTGCCTGGGCGATGAACATGGGCCTGCCAAGCGCCCCATTTGCTTTCGTAGTACGCCTGGTTCTTATCCCAAAGGGCTTGGTACTCACCACTGGCGATCAGCTTCCTGAAGGACGCCTGCCCGTAGTGATGAACGAACGCATCTTCGGCACAGACGGTGCGATAGCCCGCCGCCTGCACGCGACGGCTGTAGTCATCGTCTTCGAACATTCCGATACCGAATGCTTCATCCAGATACCCCACCTCGTCGAGGATGCCTCGGCGAAATGCCACACAGAACATTGCGAGCATCGGGATATCGAACGACTGTCCGGTGTGAGCTTGGGTGTGACGGTCTGCAAACGCCTGCATGTGTTGAATATCGCTGTAGGAAATTTCAATTTTCGCTTCGTTTCCGACCGTGTTCGTGACCGGCCCGACCAAGCCGATGCTCGAATCCCTCAAATGCATGACCAACGGATCCAGCCAGCCGTCAGGCACTACCGTGTCGTTATTGAGCAGCAGCAACACGTCACCGTCGGCTTCGCGCAAGCCCTGATTGTTGGCCGCGGCAAAGCCCCGATTGTCAGGATTGAGGATGACTTTTGTCGTCGGCACCTCTCGACTCAGGCGCTCCAGATACTCCCTCGTGCCGTCCTCCGAGCCGTTGTCGACGACGATGAGCTGGTAGTTGGGCCAGGCGGTATTGCGCAAAATACTGTTTACGCATTGAACCGTCAGGTTGAGGTTGTTGTACGTCACCACGACGATGGAGACTTTTTCGTACAGCCCGACAATAGCCTGTTGCATGCTGTTGTAGCGGTCCTTCCAATCGTTGGCCCGGGCGAGTTCCACACGTCGCTTGAACAGGGCCAGGTCGCGCTCGGCCAAGGCCCGTTCGATCTGCTCGATGAACTCATCGACACCGGTTGCGAAGTACAGCAGGTCTTCATAAAGGCTCATCTCCGCCAGTGGCGTGGAGATCACCGGTTTGCCTGCGCTGATGTACTCATAGAATTTCACCGGATCAACCGCATGCGTCACGTTATAGAGCCTGAAGGGAATCAGGCAGGCATCGAAATGATCCAGGTAAAGCGGCATTTGCGAGTAAGGCTTGCGGCCCAGCAATTGCACATTGGGCTTGTGCTCCAGGCCCGCCATGTCCTCGACGAAAACGTCTCCCACCAGAATGAAATTCCACCCTGGGCGCCTGTCCGCCAACGCCGCCAGCAATGGGTAATCGAGCCATTGCGCCAGGGCGCCGTAGTACCCGATAACCGGGCCGCAAAGCCCGCTCAGCACATCGTTGCTAAAACAGTGCTGGCGAAAAAAAGCGAAATCCACGGCATTTCGCACCAGCACGCAACGAGGGTTATGGGCGGACCATTTCTGGTGTAGCAGCGCGGCGGAAACAGTGACGACGTCCGCCTGGGCGATCAAGGTCTTTTCCTCGTCCAGCAGCTGTTCGCCGATGTTCGGGAAACCATCCCAGTCATCCATGCAATCGTAGAGGACGCGCCAGCCACGTTCGGCACGCAGGCTGAGCACCACGGGACTCCAGTAGGCTATATGCACCACTGTGAGCGCGGTCCTGATGCGCATATCGGCAATCAGCGCAGCCAAGGCACCTGATAACGCCTGATGATTTTCAGGTGTCACTGTTTTTTCGTAATACGCCTCTTGCGCCCCTCGCTGCAGTGCGACTTCAAAGACATTGGGCGCCACTGACGTCAACCGATAGGGCTTTCCCTGCTCCGGCACACTGGAGGGGACGATGTAGAAAACCCGATGACCATGGTTCGCAAACTGACTCATCAACTGCTGGGGTCGCTGGAAGCGTGCGGCCCAATCGATGTTGGCGAAGCAGAGAATATCCAGGCGCCCTTGAGTGGCAAAATCCGGTTGCGCCTCAACGTTCGGCAACGGCTCCGGTGCCGCCGGGTAGACGAGTGCGGCGGCGGGTTCGGGAAGTTCCTGCGTTGCTGCGCCAAAACCATAACGCATCACACGGAAAAGCGAGCGCAGTGGCCGGGTGAAACGCCACGAACGGGTGTTTTGCAGGAACTCGACTTTTGCCAAGGCAGTGTCGCGCTCATTGATGGCCGCGTCTCTTTGGGCCAACGCGGCGTCGCGGTCGATCAAGGTTCGGTCGAGCTCAAGCACGTGGGTACCCATGCAGCGGTGTGTTGTCGCCGGGCGGCCACATGGAACTGACTGACCCTGGTCGATAGAACGTAGCCGTCAGGCTACGGCGGGAAGCATGGCAACCGCTCACCACGGGAGTGACCGCATGCCAGGAATTATCCGAGCGCACCAGAACCGCCGAATTGCCCACCAGCGGTTCAATCTCGGCCGCCACGGCGGTGGGATCGTTGCGATGCAGGATGTTCAGGCAACCGCCGTCGTTGCGGTCCCAGGACTCGTTGAAATACAGGATATGGGTGACCAGTTTATCCGGCAGGTCCGGATGGGCCCCGAGGCTCGCACCGGGACCGTAATGAAAAACGTTGACCTCCATGGGCACGGTACGCAGATCGATCCCGGTCATTTCCGACATGGCTTCTCGATAGCCGGCCGAGCCAAGATCCCGCGCCAGCCGCAACCACGCTTCGCTCAGCTCCTGCGGGAAGGCAATCGCGTTGGTGCCCATGCCCACCAGGGCGCGGGCCTCGTAGTCATAGTTTTTTTCGCCACCATATCCGCTCACGGTCTTGAAATGATCGTGGGGAAAGGATGCCGCCAACGCCGTTGCATCCTCGGCCGAATACAGGCCGTCAATTTGCGCCCATGAGTACGGGTGAGCTTTGAGCGCCGCACGCGTGAGACGAGAGATATCTAGCATTGTCTGTTCCTGTTCGCTGTCAGGTTTCTGATACCACGGGCGATGGAACGCAGTGGCGCGGTCATTCGGAACGAATTGGAATTCTGCAGCTCAAGCATCCTGGCGTCACTGAGGGCCAACTGCTGGCTGAGCTGGACTATCCGATGTTGCTGGGCCAGGTCCTGCGCAGCGAGGTCTGGCGCCGGCTCGATGATGCCCGGCTCCGGTACGATGTGGCTTGCCGTCGACTCAACCGCCAACGGTTCATGTCCCTGGACGGCGGCTTCGAGCAGATTGGGCAGGTGCTGCATAAACGCGCCCAATGCAGGTTGGGATGAGGTTTTACCCTGGCGAATGATCGTCGCGACCCGATCCCAGTGCTCGACCAACCGATCCGCCGCCTCTAGCGCCGCCGGCGATGGACGGGTCTTGCCGACGCGCGAAACGAACCATTGCGGGTCGATCGTCCCAGCCTCCGGCAAGGCATGAAGCGAGTCGAACCCCGCCAGTGCCGTGTACTTGCCCGTGGTCAGGTCCGCCGAGCAAAACACCGGGACGCCAAACGCCAGGGCGGTGATCGCCAAGTGGTAGCTATGGCCGATCACCGCTTGCGCCTGGCTGATAATCTCTGCCATCAGCAACGGTTCTGGCCAGACCTCCAAGGTAATGGCCCCGGGCAGGCGCGCGGCAATGACGGACGGATCGTCACCCAACACCGGACCTATCGGCACCACCAGGAACTGATAATCCTGGAACGCCTCGGGGTGGTCTTCGAACAGTTTTACGAAGGACTCCACCACGTGGATGGCGTGGATCACGATATAGGGCCCCGTCAGCCCAGCGCTCTCGCGCAGGCGAATGAACTCAGCGCAGGGCTGCTGCTCGTCGATCAAGCGGGGCAAGCCGAACGCGGTATCGGGCAGCACCTCGATCTCGGCGCGCTGGGTGAGCGCGCCAAGGGTGTCGCGCGTGAGGGCATCACGAACCCTCACGTACTGGCTTTGCTCCAGGGCCATCGTCAACAAAGGCCTGGCCCAATCGGGGACACCGTTGCAGTGCATCCCGGGGGCGTTCCAGATCACCGGAATCGCGTGCTGCAGCGCGATCAGCGCAGGCGTCAGCCAATAGCCGGTCGGGTGATGAATATCGGGCGTTGTCGGACCATAGCCGTGGGCAACGACTTTATCGAATCGAATCAGGAAACCGCCGCCGATCAAGACGCCATCCAGGCGGGCCGCGACATGGGGAAGCTCCGTCAGCGACGTTACCGCGTAGGGCCACTCAGGTGGTTTCTTTTCATGGTAGGAAAACCGATGCAGCTCGACTCGACCCAAGCGCTGGGCCAACTCCGCCTCGGCAATGATCGGAAACAGCAGGTCGCCGTAATTCTCGACATCAAAAGTGCCACATATAGCAACCTGCCATGTGTGCTCGTCCGGGTGTTCCGTCATCGTTTCCTCTCCTTGAGTCCGACAAGCCTCGGCAAGCGTCTCAACCGCTCGCGAGCCGACCCGCTGCAATCCCAGGTCGACCATGCCCAGAAAATTCCTGTGGTTTGGCAACATATCGAACGCTAATGGCGCGACCTGTTTCTCGATCAACTGCGAGGTCTCTTCCGTGGCGCCGTGCAACAGCTTGAGGGTGACATGATAGCGTCCCTCGGCGAGGTTGGCCGGGAAGCGCACCGTGATCGCCGACCGCCGCCAGCCGTTTTCGGCCGGGCCCGGTGACAGCGCGAAGTTGCCGCCGCCAATCACCAGCAGCCTTGCCTCCTGCACAGTGAAACTGATGTTGGGTTGCGTGATCGATTCATGCAGCACCACCTCGACGCGGATCTCGATGTCATCGCCATACAGGTAACTGGAGCAAGGCTGTTGGGTATTGGTGAAGCAGGCAGCGCTGATGTGCCCCTCTTCGGTCCCGAAGGCGATCCCCTCCTGGCCACCCATGAACGGCTTGCGCGTCACCTGTGTGGCACCGCCACTGGCCCAGCGCCGTTGCTCATCACGCATGTCGAGCAAGTGCAACTCGGCCATTTCATCGGGCGATCCGCTGGCGACGACCCGCCCGCCGCGCAGATAGATCACCCGGTGGCAGAAGCGCTTGACCATGCTCATGTCATGGGAGACGAACAGCAGCGTCGTGCCTTTGGCCGCCAGCTCTTCGAGCCGATTCAGGCATTTGAATTGAAAGGATGCATCGCCGACGGAAAGAGCCTCATCGACGATCAGGATCTCCGGCTCCACACAAACCGAAACGGCGAAAGCGAGCCTCACCAGCATCCCGCTGGAGTAGATCTTGGTGGGCTGGTCGATAAAGTCGCCGATGTTGGCGAAGGCGATGATGTCTTCGAACCGAGCGTCGATCTCCGCGCGACTCAAGCCCAGCACCGCCGCATTCACATAGACGTTTTCGCGGCCGGTGAACTCCGGATTGAAACCGGACCCCAGCTCAAGCAACGCCGCAATCCGTCCATGCCCACGGACGCTTCCCCGGGTCGGCGTCAACGTTCCGCAGATCAGTTGCAACAGGGTGGATTTGCCACTGCCGTTACGGCCGATGATGCCGACGGTCTCCCCCTTGGCGATGGTCAGGGAAACATCGTCCAGGGCCCAGAACTCGCGGTAGAAACGCTTCCTGCCGCGCACCAGCATCTGCAACAGACGGTCCTTGGGCGCCTCGTAAATCTGATAACACTTGCTCAGGTTCTCGGCACTGATGGCCACTTCAAACGACATCGGCAAAACCCTTCCATGAATCACGACCCTATTGCGGCGCTACTGAATCCGTCCTTCGCTGGGTGCTACGAATGAGTTAAGCACAGATGGAATAAAAAACTTTGAATGAAGCCGATTTGGTCTAACCTTCATGAGACCCAACCCAAGGAGCAATTGATATTGTCTTGAGGACCAAGCACCCATGCAGTCGTTCAGTATTTCTCCTGCCGCCATGATCAAGAGCGTCTTGATCAATCGGATCCTGATCTACGTGTTGATCCGCCGGGAAGTGACCGGTCGTTACAAAGGTTCGATGCTCGGTATCCTTTGGTCGTTCTTCACGCCGGTTTTCATGCTCGTGGTCTATACCTTCGTGTTCAGTGTCGTCTTCAAGGCTCGGTGGTCCGGCGGCGGCGAATCCAAAAGTGAATTTGCCCTGGTGCTGTTCGCCGGCCTGCTGGTTTTCAACCTGTTCTCCGAATGCCTGACCCGCGCGCCGGGCCTGGTGCTGGCCAATACCAATTACGTCAAGAAGATCGTGTTCCCATTGGAAACCCTGCCCCTCGTATCGCTCGGCGCAGCGCTGTTCCACATGGCTATCAGCGTGCTGGCATGGCTGCTTTTTTATGTGCTTCTGTTCGGCCTTCCCCCGATAACCGCGCTGCTGCTGCCATTGGTGCTGTTGCCGCTGATATTGCTGACGCTGGGTATCTCCTGGTTTCTCGCCTCGATAAGCGTTTATCTGCGCGATATCGGTCAGTTCATCGGCATCGTCGTCACCGCGATGCTGTTCCTGTCGCCGATCTTCTACCCTCGCTCGACGCTTCCGCAAAACTACCAGGTCGCCTTGCAGGCAAACCCGCTGACGCTGCCGGTGGAGATGGTTCGCGACGTGTTGTTCTGGGGCAGGCCGCCGCAATGGGAACAATGGGCCACTTACTCGGCAGTCGCCGTGCTGATTGCCTGCGTCGGGTTTGCGTGGTTCCAGAGGACACGCAAAGGCTTCGCCGATGTCATTTGAGCGGGTTGGCGTGGCGCGCTGCCCAGCAACCGCTATGATGATTCGTGGCGCGACTGGAGACTGGGCGCGGCTGGTAATTGAAGTCGACGACGATCCTGAAACACTTGGGGTGCGTTGCCGTAATGACCAAAGGACTCGAAAAACGCATGGACCAGATCAACCGTCTTGTTGATTGCATTGACCAACTGTCTCGCTCAACACAATCCAGATCCATTGAAGCCCAGCAGTTGGTCAAGGAAATCGAGAACCGAGATCGGCTTATCAGACAACTGCGTCTTGGTTCACAAGCGCTTCGCACACGCCTGGCGCTTCAGGAAGGCAAGACCGGGCGTTTGCGTGAGCAACTGCGAGTGGCCGAGCAGCGCCTCAAAGAAACCGAGGCACTGCTGCGGACAAAACACAGCGAGGCGGTCGCGCTTTCCGATTGGGCGGTGGACCTGCGCGCCCAGTTGGCGGCGAAACAGGCTGAGCTGTTCAAGCTTTCGGACTGGGGCAACGCCATCGAACGCGCCCCCCTGCGTTACTCCATACGCAAACAGCTTTATCGGATATCGCGCCGGGTCTATGCCTGGTTGCCCCTCACCGCGCACCAGAAAAGCAAGCTGGCGCATCGGCTTCGAAGCTGGTTGAAACGCCCCAAGGCGACGCCGGGCGAGCCCGCGACAGCCACCAGCCTGATCCCGCTGCAATCGCTGCCACCGCCCGTAGACCTAGCCATACCGTCGAGCCACGGCCAGCCCACGATCCTGATGTTCGGGGTGATCGACTGGCACTTTCGCATCCAGCGTCCGCAAAACCTGGCCAAGGAGCTGGCCAGGGCCGGACAGACCACTTTTTATATTTCCAACAACTTCATCGACGATGATGCCCCGGGCTTCGAAGCAGAACCCTTGGCAGGCTCCGACCGGCTGTTCCAGATCCGTTTCAAGGTGCGCGGCGCGCCGCCCATCTATCACGCCCCACCGTCCGCCGCCGCGATCCATCAGTTGTGCCAAGGCCTGGCGATGCTGCTGGAATCGGCGAATGTCTGCTCCGTGGATTGCATCGTCCAGCACGCCTACTGGTTCCCCATGGCGAGGCGTGTCCCCAACGCCACGCTGGTCTATGACTGCATGGACCACCACGAAGGCTTCGGCAATGTCGCCCAGGAATTGCTCGACCTTGAGATTGCCTTGATGCGCAGGGCGGACCTGTTGGTGGCGACCTCCGACTGGATCGAACAACACGGCAAACGGGAAAACCGCAACGTCAAGGTGATCCGCAACGCCTGCGAGTTCAGCTTCTTCAGGCAGCGTCCCGACAAGGTCTATCAGGACACCGAGAACAGGAAGATCATCGGCTATTACGGCGTCATTGCCGAATGGTTCGATCTGGACCTGGTCAAGCAAGTCGCCCGGACGTTTGCGCAACACTTGATCCTGTTGATCGGCAGCGACACCGTCCAGGCAAGGAAATACTTCAAATCCTGCCCGAACGTGGTCTTTGAAGGCGAAGTCCCCTATGCCTCCCTGCCCTACTACCTGCACGCCATGGACGTGTGCCTGCTTCCGTTCAAGGTCATGCCGCTGACCCTCGCCACCAACCCGGTCAAGGTCTATGAGTACCTGAGTGCGGGCAAACCGGTGGTGTCGGTAAAACTGCCGGAGTTGAGTCAGTTCGGCGAACTGGTCTGGACGGTTGAACAGCCAACGCAGTTCATCTCGGCCGTCCGCAACGTCCTGGATGCGCTGCCAGAAGCCGGCGCCACGCGACAGGCGCGCCAATCCTTCGCCCAGGGCCAGACCTGGCAGCATCGAGCCGCCAGCCTGCGCCAGGCCATCGCGACGTTGCCATTGCCCAAGGTCAGCGTCGTGGTGTTGACCTACAACAACCTTGAACTGACCAAGGCCTGCCTCGACAGCCTGCTGACCCAAAGCCAATACCCGAACCTTGAGATCATCGTCGTCGACAATCACTCCAGCGACCAGACCCCGACCTACCTCACGGCCTGGGCCGACGGCCATCCTGACCGGATCGTCATCCTGAACTCCGAGAACAAGGGGTTCGCCGCGGGCAACAACCTGGGCCTCGCGGCGGCCACTGGCGATTATCTGGTCATCCTGAACAACGACACAGTCGTCACCGCCGGCTGGGTCAGGGGCTTGATCCGCCATCTGCGGGACAACAAGGAAATCGGCATCATCGGCCCGATCACCAACAACATCGGCAATGAAGCCAAGGTCGGCACCCACTATGAGCGAATAGAGGACATGCCCGCCGAAGCCGCGCGACTGACCCGCGCCCGCATGGGCGAGTGGTTCGAAATCAACACCCTGGCGTTTTTCTGCGTGATGCTTCCACGCTCGACCTACGAGCAGATAGGCGGTCTCTGCGAAGAATATGGCCTGGGGTTCTTCGAGGATGACGATTACTGCCGCCGCGTGCAGCGCCGTGGCATGCGCGCGGCCTGTGCCGAAGACGTCTTTGTCCACCATCACCTGTCCGCCTCGTTCAACGCCTTGGGTGCCAGTAAAAAACAGGCACTTTTCGAGAAGAACCGGGCGATCTACGAGAGCAAGTGGGGCACCTGGGTCCCCCACAGGTACCGAGATGCATAGCAGACGTTGGCTCGTAATTGCTGACTCAAGAAGTCAGAGGAATCTATGGCGAGGGAGCTTGCTCCCGCTGGGCTGTGCGGCAGTCCCTTTTCATGAGTGCTTCGCACTCAAGCGAGAGCAAGCTCCCTCGCCACGGATTTTGGGCAGCCCTGAATGAGTAATGTTGTCCCTTCAGCCGAGACGATATTTTGCCGAGATACAGCCTGAAATACGCAATGGTGTTGGTGGTTCTGTTGGCCAGTGCGGCGGTAGGCGCGTACGGTTTTTCGACGCTTGAGCTGGCGCCCATGAACAGCGCCACCCGGACGATATTGCTGTCGGTGGCAAGCCTGGCCGCCCTCACCGTCTTCACTCGCAAGTCACCGTTTATCCTCTGCCTGGGTTTGCTGGCGTGCTTGTCCGTCATTTGTGGGCAGGCAGGGCCGGTGATCGTCGTCGCGGTCTTCGGTTTGTCTGCTGCTGTGCTCGGCAGGTGGATGCTCAGCCGGCACCTTGCGACCGATTGGAGCGTCCACCTGCTGGTGGGAGCGGGTACGCTCGGGACGTTCACGGGCTTGGCGGCCTATTGGCCGATCAATTACCCCGGACTGTATGGCGCGCTGCTGTCATTGCCGCTTTTACTGGGGCACAAACATGCCATGTCGATAGGTCGCGAACTGCTGGGGCACATCCAGGCCTTCCGCACGGCACAAACCTCTATCCAAACGGCGCTCGACGTACTGATCTGCGGCTTCGCCTGCCTCTACGTCTTGGTGGCCTTCATGCCGGAGGTCGGTCACGACGCATTGGCCATGCACCTCTTCGTTCCATCACAACTGGCGCAGCGGCATCAATGGTCGTTCGACGCGAGCACCTATGTCTGGGCGGTCATGCCGATGCTGGCCGACTGGATCTACAGCATTGTCTATCTGCTCGCCGGCGAAACGGCGTCACGCTTGAGCAACTGTGCATTCACCCTATTGGTGACCTGGCAGATCCACAACATGACGCTCTGGGCCGGAGGCTCTGCCTCCAGTGCTCGCTGGGCAAGCCTGATTTTTCTCTCGACGCCTCTCGCCTTTGCCGAGAGCAGCAGCCTGCACATCGAGTCGGCATGGACCGCCTTCCTGCTGGCCGGGACCCTGGCGATCCTGAAGGTCTCAAGCTTCACACCCAAGCCTGGGGAGCGCTTGTCGCAATTGCTCCTGGCCGGCCTCCTGCTGGGCTTCGCCATGGCGGCCAAGGCCGTGACCCTGAGCGTCCTGTCGGTCCTGCTGGTGGTTCTCTTGTGGCAGTACAAGGCCTGGGCGATCCAAGGCATCGTCAAAACGCTGCTGCTGGGCAGCGCTGGCCTGATACTGGCCGGTGCGACCCCTTACGTCTCGGCCGGGTATTTGACTGGCAATCCGGTGTTTCCGTTTTTCAATGCCATTTTCCATTCGCCGCTCTGGCCGAACATCAACTTCGAGCCGCCAGCCACTTTCGGCACTGGGATGACCTGGGACACCCTCTATCGAATGGTCTTTGACTCGCCCGAGTTCATTGAGGGGCGAGTCGGAGCGGCAGGCTTCCAGTGGCTGTTGCTGCCCACGGCCGCCCTCGCCGTGCTGTTGAGCGGCAGCCGCAAAGCCCTGTGCATTCTCCTGGTGGGTGCTGGCGCGATGTTCATGACGTTTCAATCGACGGCTTATCTGCGTTACGTGTTCCCCTCTTTCGCGCTGTTCTCGGTGATCCTCGCGCTGCCGTTTTCCCACGACAAGACCTTCCCACGCAGCCTCGCCATCGGGGCCGGTGTCTTGTTGATCCTGACCAATACCCGTTTCATCCAGGCCGCGACTTACTACGGCGAAATCAAACCCTCTGCATTGTTGAGCCAGGCAGGTCGAGAGAGGTATCTGCAGGAACGCTTGCCCATCCGGAAAATGGTCGACACCGTCAACGCCTTGAACACCAGCTATCAGCCCGTGGCGGTCTTTGCGGCTCCGTTGATGGCGGGCCTGCGCAGCGATGCCCTTTACGCGTCTTGGTACAACCTGAAGTGGAAAGGTGAGTTCGAGACAGCGACGTCTCCATCGGAACTTGCACGGCGCTTGCGCCAGCGCCAGGTCAACTGGTTGATCATCGACCTCAAGTCAGTTCCCCAGGCGCGACTCGATCTTCTGCGCAATGTGTCCACGTCATACGCCCGACTGGGTGACCTGGACCTGCGCAAACTCAACGTCTCGCACGTCGAGCACCTGCTCAACCCGGCGCTGTCCAGCCTCGAGGGATGGAACCTGACGTCGCCTTCGAGCTATGACCCGTCGCGCAAGATCCTCACGGTCGACGTGAAGATGCCGGCAACACAGCGGGTCGAAGTGACACCAGGGCTGACGTACATCAACGGCGTGTCTGCGCGCTGCGCAACGACAGCCACCACGGGAAGAATCCAGGCCAATTGGATGGATGCCAAAGGTGACTTCATTGCCGCCAGCATCGAGACGTTTGAATGCACCGAGCAATGGGAGACCCATGAGATGAATGTCGTTGCCCCCGCGAATGCCACGTCCGTGATCATTTATGCGTCCGGCCATACAGACACTCCCCTGGAGTTCAAGTCACTATCATTCAGGCAATAACGGGCGATATCGATGAATTCAAAAACAGCGCTTTTCACGGACGAACAACGCGTCGCCGTCGTCATCCCCAGCTATCGGGTCACCGCGCACATCCTCGGCGTCATAGACGCCATAGGGCCGGAGGTGTGGCGCATCTATGTCATCGACGATGCCTGCCCGGACGATTCAGGCGCGCACGTACTGGCGTCCTGTAACGACCCTCGGGTCAAGGTGCTGCCCCACCACGTCAACAAAGGCGTGGGTGGCGCGGTCATGACCGGCTACCGGGCCGCCCTCGCCGACGGTGCGAGCATCATCGTCAAAGTCGACGGCGACGGCCAGATGGACCCGGCCCTGATACCGCTGTTCATCGAGCCGATCCTCGCCGGTGAAGCCGACTACACCAAGGGCAACCGGTTTTTCAATCTGGAGGAAGTCCAGTCGATGCCGCGGCTTCGCCTGTTTGGCAACGCCATATTGTCGCTGATGGCCAAACTGTCGACGGGTTACTGGGACCTGTTCGACCCCACCAACGGCTACACGGCGATTCACCGCGACGTCGCCAGGCTGCTGCCCCTGGACAAGGTCAGCGAGCGCTATTTCTTCGAGACGGACATCCTGTTCCGCCTGAACACCGTGCGCGCCGTGGTGGTGGATATTCCAATGGAGGCCCGATATGGCGACGAAGTCAGCCACCTCAAGATCTCGAAAATCATTGGCGAGTTCCTGTTCAAACATCTGCGCAACTTCACCAAGCGCGTGCTCTATAACTACTACTTGCGCGACATGTCCCTGGCTTCGATCGAGTTGCCGATCGGGATCCTGATGTTCTTGTTCGGCATCCTCTTCGGCGGTTACCACTGGTTCGATTCGGCGCAGAACGGCGTTGCGACACCCGCCGGAACCGTGATGCTCAGCGCATTGCCCATGCTCATGGGGTTGCAATTGATCATGGCGTTCCTCGGTTACGACATCGCCTCGGTGCCTAGCAGGCCACGACATTCCAGGCGTAGTAAAGCCACATCACTGCGGGAAGAAAACTCATTAAAGCGCTAAGGGATTTTCTATCGGACCCGTCGCTCAAGGCACTGGATGTCGATGGCATCGAGCGCCTTGATCTTCACGGCAAAGTACTGGCGCGCAAGCGGATGCTGCGCGAAGTGTTCGTGGAGTTCCACCACACGTTTCATCGCCTGGCAGCGCGCTACTTCAAAGTCGAGGGCCTTGAAGTGGAATTGGGCGCCGGCATCGCGCCCATGCGTGACTCATACCCCGAGGTACTGGCCACCGACGTTGTCTGCACCGAACAACTGGACATGGCACTCAATGCCGAGGCCATGAGCCTGGACGATCATTCGGTCAGGGCCTTTTACGGCCAAAACTGTTTTCACCATTTTCCTCATCCCGATCGGTTTTTCACCGAGTTGCAAAGGACCCTCAAGATTGGCGGCGGCGTCACTTTGATCGAGCCCTTCCACGGTCCCTTTGCCGCGTTTCTCTACAAGCGCCTGTTCAGGTCGGAAGGGTTCGACCGGCACTTCCCGTCCTGGGAAACGCCGTCGACCGGCCCCATGAACGGCGCCAACCAGGCCCTGAGCTACATCATCTTCGTACGCGACAGGCAAGCATTCGAACGCAAGTACCCTGGCCTGGAAATCGTCCATCAGGAGATATGCGGCAATTACCTGCGCTATTTGATTTCCGGAGGCCTGAACTTCCGCCAGTTATTGCCTGACGCACTGATCCCCGCGCTCAAAGTCATGGAGAAACTACTGCATCCGTTGCGACGGCTACTGGCGCTGCATCACATTGTGGTGCTCAGGAGATCGTCTTGACCTTTATCAAGTACGGCGCCATCCAACTCATCGCCTATGCCTTGGACATGGGCGCTTTCGTGCTGTTGGTCGCGCTATTCGAAGATCACCCCATCCTGGCCAACATCGCTGGCAAAGGCATCGCCGGCGTGTTCGCGTTTTTCTTGCATCGGCACTTCACGTTCCAGTCGTTCCATGGCAGCGCCAAGGCCCAAGCGGTGCGTTATTTCTCTTTGCTGGCCATCAATATCCCGGTCGCTTCGGTGCTGTTCAGCGTGGGGCTGTATTTCGTCGACAGCCCGGCCCCGGTGAAATTTGTCTGCGACGTGGTCTGCGTGGCCTTGACCTATTGGATCAGCAAACTGTTCGTTTTTCATTCCAATACGCGCACGCCCGCTGACCGAGCCGAGGGCATTTGAGGCATGAAACTGGTGATCACCGGCGCGACTGGCTACATCGGACAACGTTTGTCAGCCCTTGCGGCGGCAAGCGGGCACGAGGTCATTTGCGCCACCCGCCGGCCGTGCGCCGCCGCTCATGCCTGGCTTCCCTATGACCTGCGGGGCCCGGCCCCCGAATGCCCCGCCGGTACCCAGGCGCTGATCCACCTGGCTGCCGACACTGCCCACACCGACCCGGACGAAGAACTCAGGGCGGCCCAGGCGCTGATTCGTTGTGCCCGACAAGGCTCGGCCAAGTTTGTTTTCATTTCCAGTCAAACCGCCGAGGCCGCGGCTCCCAGCGTTTATGGCCGGACGAAATGGCGCATTGAACAAGACGTGCTCGCCGCCGGCGGCACCGTGGTCCGCCCCGGCCAAGTCTATGGCGGGCCCGAACGTGGGCTCTTCGGCCTGTTGTGCGGGCTGGTTCGCCGAAGCCCGTTCATACCGGTCCTCCTGCCGGCGCCTCGGGTGCAACCCATTCATGTCGACGACCTCGCGGCCTCCATTCTGGCCGTTGTCGAGCGGGACGACATTCGTGCCGAAATCCTTAACCTGGGCGCCGCGCGACCGATTACCTTTGGCCACTTCCTGATGTCGATCGCGACGCACCGGGTCCGTGCCATGCGCCTGCCCATCCCCGTACCGGTGGCATTGCTCAGGCTGTTGCGCCGGTCACTGGGGCAATCCTTGAGTACGAAACTGGGCCTGACGCGAATTTTCTCCCTGGTCCAGCTGCCACCCATGGACAGCGAGCGCTCCCTGCAAGAAATAGGCATCCGGTTGCGTCCCCTTGCCCATGGCATGCACCGCTCCGGCCATGGACAACGTCGGGGCCTTCTTCGGGAAGCCGGGGTGCTCTTGAGCTATCTGCTCAAACGGCCCCCGCCAACAAGCTTGGTCATTCGCTACGCCAGGGCACTGGAGCACGCTGGCAAAACCCGACCCGTCGTCCACTCCCGCTTGTTGATGCGCTGGCCGATTCTACTGGCCCTGCTGGACGACCCTGGCCCCCAGCAGTCATCCGATGGCCAGGAGCTGGCCTGGCGCCTGCAGGTGGCACTGGGTATCGCCGAAGCCAGCCCCCGGGGCGCGCAGGTGTTTCTCGGCGCCCAGCCACCGGGCCGACTGGTCGGGACGCTGGTTGCGCTGGGCGTGGCCGTGCTCAAGGCCCTGGCGTGGAAACTGGCGGCGCTGGCGTGCCGTCCCCTTGCCCGCCAACTGCTGCGTGAAAGTGAAGCCCACCGTGACGCCTGAATTCGATGTGATCATCGTCGGCAGCGGCCCGGCCGGGACTTCGGCTGCCTACCCGTTGGTCAAGGCGGGCCTGAAGGTCCTCATGGTCGATGCCCACGCCGACATCGGCTCACCGGTACTACCGAGTCGACCATTCCTCGACGCACGGGCAAACGACGAGCATCAATGGAAATGGATGATCGGCGAAAACTTCCACGCCCTGAACCAACAGGAGGCTGTGTCGCCCAAGCTGAAGACACCGACCCACGCCCATGTCTTCGATGGATTCAGCGCCGGCAACCGCATCGAGACCGACCACTTCATCGGCGTCGGCTCACTGGCAACGGGTGGCCTGTCCAATGCCTGGGGCTGCGGCGTGGCGACGCTTGGCGCCAGCGACTTTGCCGGGCTGCCCATCGATTATTCCGAGATGCAGGCGTCCTACGAAACGGTCGCGCGCCGGATCGGTATCAGTGGCCGAATCGACGATGACCTGTCGAACTACTTCGGCCTCGATGAGTGGTCGCAACCGCCCCTGCCGCTGGACGCTTTGCACCAACGCCTGCTCGATCGATACGCGCGGCGCCGACCGGCGTTTCCTGAACTGGGGTTTCGCCTTGGCCGCTCCAGGGTCGCCGTGCTGAGCCAGCCCCTGGACGAGCGCAGGGCCTGCGACTTGTCTGGAAACTGTTTGTGGGGCTGTCACAACCAGGCCCTGTACAGCGCCTCGCAAGAGTTGGGAAAGCTCAAGCAGTACCCCGGCTTCCAGCATGTCCAGGGCTTTCTGGTGGACGACCTGCTGGGGCAGGACGGTTCATGGGTGATCAGTGATCGTCGTTCCGCCCGGCGTTTCTGCGCAACACGCCTGCTGCTGGCGGCCGGCACCCTGGCCTCGACCCGGCTCGCCCTCAAGCGCCTGAACCATTTGGCCCCGATACCATTGCTCTCATCGCCAACGGCGGCCTTTGTGCTATGGCTGCCCAGAATGCTCGGCACTCCAAGGGGGCCGACCTTTGGCCTGGGGCAGCTTTCGTTCGCCCTGGAGCTATCGGCCAATGCCACAGCCTTTGGCTCGACGTTCAGCACCACAGGCTTGCCGATGAGCGAGTTCGTCAGCCGGATACCCCTGGACAAACGCCACAGCATCGAACTGCTGAAGAACCTGCTCAGCGCCTGCCTGGTGGGGAACCTTTTCCTGCCGGGGCACTTGTCCCACAACACAGCGCGCTTGCGCCCCGATGGTTCGTTGAGCGTCACCGGCCAAATCCACCCTGAGCTGCCCCGGCTCATGAAGGCTGCCGAAGCAAAGCTGCGGCGGATCTACTGGAAAATGGGCGCGCTGATGATGCCCATGAGCTTCACCCCCGGCGGGCCCGGGGCCGATATTCATTACGCGGGAACCCTGCCCATGCACTCGGTGCCCAAGATCGGACAGACCGATAACCTGGGCGAAGTCGCGGGCCTTGGCGGCGTGCATATTGTCGACGGGGCCTGCCTGCCCAGCCTGACGGAAAAATCCCACACGCTGACGCTCATGGCCAACGCGGACCGGATAGCCCGCTCACTTGCCACAACGATAGGAAATCAGAAGGCATGACTCGTAAGGTACTTTGCATCGTCGGTACGCGCCCGGAAGCGATCAAGATGGCTCCCGTGATCAAGGCGCTGCAAGCCGAAAGGAATATCGTTTGCCGGGTGCTCGCCACCGCCCAGCACAGAGCCCTGTTGGACCAGGTACTGGAGGGCTTCGCAATCACAGCCGACCTGGACCTGGACATCATGCGGCCCGATCAGTCATTGGCAACATTGACCTCACGCTTGCTGCTTGAACTCGACGGCGTCCTGCAATCGGAAAAGCCGGATGTCGTGCTGGCGCAAGGCGACACGACCACGGTCATGTCCGCCGCACTGGCGTGTTTCTACTTGCGCATTCCCTTTGGCCATGTCGAAGCGGGCCTGCGGACCGGGGACATCTTCAATCCGTTCCCCGAAGAAGCCAACCGGGTGATCGCCGGCAAACTGACCCGCTGGCATTTCGCGCCAACCCAGCGCGCCGTCGACAACCTGCTATGCGAAGGCGTCGACGCCAGCGCCGTCACCCTGACGGGCAACACCGTGATCGATGCCTTGCTGATGACTGCGGCACAGGACTGCGACTTGGACGTCCCAGTGGACCCCGGCAAGCGCCTGGTACTGGTCACCTCCCATCGCCGGGAGAACTTCGGCGAGCCGTTCCAGGATATCTGCCAGGCCCTCAAGCGCCTGGCCGAACGCAATCCAGGCATTCAAATACTCTATCCCGTCCACCCCAATCCAAACGTCAAGGATGTCGCGCACCGCCTGCTCGGCCAGACCCCGAACATCCTCCTCTGCGCGCCTTTGGACTACGCGCCGTTCATCGCGGCGATGAAGCGCTCGTACTTGATCATCAGTGATTCGGGGGGTGTGCAGGAAGAAGCCCCGGCCCTGGGCAAACCGGTGCTGGTGCTGCGAGAGGAAACCGAGCGCCCGGAGGCGGTCGACCTCGGCGTGGTCAAGCTGGTGGGCGCCAACCGGACCACCATCGTCGAACAGGCACAGCGCCTGCTCGATGATCCCCAGGCCTATCAGAGCATGGCACGCGGGGTTTCTCCCTATGGCGACGGCAAGGCCGCAGCCCGCATCGTCGAAGTCTTGAGGCAGCACTTGCAGTCATGCGGATGATCTACCTGTCGCCGGTGCCATGGGCCAGCTTCAGCCAGCGCCCCCATCACTTCGTCGACTGGTATCACCACCGGACCGGGGCAACGGTGCTTTGGATCGATCCGTATCCGACGCGCTTGCCAACACTCGATGATTTCAGGCGCAAGCCACCTGTTGCCAACCCGCAAAACACCAACGCCCCTGCCTGGTTGCGGGTCTGCAAACCCCACAGTCTTCCCATCGAACCCCTTCCCGGCTCGGCGCTGGTGCTCAAGCGGCTGTGGCGCAACCTGTTCAGGGAGGTCATGGCATTTTCCGCGGAAAAGCCCTGCGTGGTGTGTATTGCAAAGCCTTCGGAACTGGCCTTGCAACTGTTGGCGCTCATCCCCGCAAGCCGTGCCGTCTACGATGCCATGGACGATTTTCCGGCCTTCTACCAGGGCCTGTCACGCAGGTCGATGGCACGTCGCCAGACGCAGCTCATCCAACGGGTGGATAAAGTGCTGGCATCGTCCAGCCCCCTTCGCGACAAGCTCCTGGGCATGACCGACCAGATAGAACTGGCCCTCAACGCCTGCGACATGCAGCGACTGGCACCGGTCGAAAGCCTCGACCTGGGCCCCAAACAACAAGTGATCGGCTACGTCGGCACGCTGGGTCATTGGTTCGATTGGGATCTGGTGATCGCGCTGGCCCAGGCCAACCCTGGAAACCGGATCAAACTGATCGGCCCCCTGTTCACTCCACCGCGTCGCGTCTTGCCCGCCAACATCGAACTACTCCCCGAGTGTTCCCATGCCGGTGCGATCGCCGCCATGGCCACGTTTTCGGTGGGTTTGATCCCGTTCAAGCTCAACCGCCTGACCGCTTCGGTCGACCCGATCAAATACTACGAGTACCGCGCCCTCGGCCTGCCCGTCCTCACCACCCGCTTCGGTGAAATGGCCTTGCGAGACAAGGAACCGGGGGTCTGGATCTTGGATGAAGACACGGACCTGCAAAAAGCCGCCACTGAAGCGCTTGCCAGTCGAAGCGACCGATCAGCCATTCAACAGTTTCGTGAGGCGCATCGTTGGGCGGTTCGTTTTTCTTCGATAAACCTCACCGGTTGCGCATTGGAAACGCCGCAAGCACCCTAAATGATCCGACTGTTACTGCCCTAAAGCCGTCGACCGCCACCGCCCAGGGGCAGTCTCCCTGACCCGTTAATACGCGAAGCCCTGCCCCAGCTCACTTTCCATCCACTCCAGGAAACGCCGGACGCGGGGGAAGCTCGAGTGGGCTTTCGGGAATACCAGGTGGTGGGCAGCCACAGGCGCGCTGAGCGCCTCGGGCGCCACCTCGACCAGGCTGCCGGTCGCCAGATATTTTTGCGCCAGCAATGTGCTTTCCAAGGCGAAGCCCAATCCATGACTGGCGGCCTCCAGCGACATGTACGACCGATCGAAACTCAAGGCGTAAGGCTTCTCCGGGCGCGCCAGGCCATGTTGCGCAAACCATTGCGGCCATTTGAGCAAAGTGGCTTCGGACAGCACCAGGTCGCAATTCAATAAATCGGACGCGCTGCGGATCGGACATTGTGCGAGCAGTTTCGGCGAAGCCAATACCGCAAAGGTTTCGTTCTGGACGGTGCGCACTTCATAACTGGGCCAGTTTGCAGTGCCGTGGCGGATGTCCACGTCAATCTTGTCCCGACTGAAATGCAGAGATTCGTAGGAGCACGAAAGGTTGATTTGGATGTCAGGGTTGCAGGCGCGGAACGCTTCCAGCCTCGGCATCAACCACAACAACCCGAAGCTGGGCGCCGAGTGCAGACGCAAACAGTCCAGGCTCACGTCGCTGGCCGCGCGCTCGGTGGCGACGGCCAGGCTATGGAGGATCCCTGAAACCTCTTTCAGGTATTGCTCTCCCACGGGCGTGAGCGTTACGCCTCGCGCGGCACGCACAAACAACTGCCGGCCAATCATCGCTTCAAGTTTCGCCAATTGATGGCTGACCGCGGAGGGCGTCAGGTCCAGCACTTCCGCTGCCCTGGCGACGTTGCTGAACCGGGCCGCCTGCTCAAAAGCCTGAATGGCTTTCAGCGGTGGGAGAATCAAGGGTGCATCGGCGTCGGTACGCATGGCAGATCACTCGACAATAGCTCTAATGATTGTTGAGCTTCGCCGTGAAACCTTCCAACCGCAAGCAAACGAGCGCTGAATTTTTTTCAGCACTGAATGACTTTTAGGCCATTGCTCAGCCAGGGGACCAAGACGAAGCTAAGTCATCGGTTTTTCCGAATCGACCCAATAAAAACAAATACGAGGTATCTCCCCATGCTTCTCCAAGGCAAAGTCGCGATCATTACTGGCGCCGCATCCGCCCGTGGCATTGGCCGCGCCACCGCTACGACGTTCGCGCAGCACGGCGCCCGCGTCGTGATTCTGGACCTGGACGAATCCGCCGCACGCGATGCCGCCAATGCCCTGGGCGAAGGCCATCTCGGCCTTGCGGCCAACGTCGCCGATGAAGCGCAGGTCCAACGGGCCGTCTCACGGGCCATCGAACATTTCGGCCGCATCGACATTCTCGTCAACAACGCTGGCATCACCCAACCCCTCAAAACCCTCGACATTCGCGGGTCGGACTACGACAAGGTATTGGACGTCAGCCTGCGCGGCACCCTGCTCATGTCGCAGGCGGTGATCCCGCTGATGCGCGAGCAGCAAGGCGGCAGCATCGTCTGCATGTCTTCGGTGTCTGCCCAACGTGGTGGCGGCATCTTTGGTGGGCCGCACTACAGCGCCGCCAAGGCCGGTGTGCTGGGCCTGGCCAAGGCAATGGCCCGGGAATTGGGTCCGGACAAGGTGCGTGTCAATTCCATCGCCCCGGGCCTGATCCACACCGACATCACCGGCGGCCTCATGCAGGATGAGCGTCGCCACGCCATCATCGACGGCATTCCGTTGGGTCGCCTGGGCGAGGCCCAGGACGTCGCGAACGCGGCCCTGTTCCTGGCCAGCGATTTATCCTCGTACCTGACTGGCATCACGTTGGATGTGAACGGCGGAATGCTGATTCACTGATGTATCTGGGCGGGCCAGTGCGGCCCGTGCGGTTCTGGATCGAAGACCCCTGCCGGGCTGTTTGCCTGGCGGTCAATAAAAACAAGAGATCAGGCCATCATGACTACTTTGTCGCTCGAAGCGGTTTCGACCGTGCGCTCCAATGCCTACCGGAAAACGGCCTGGCGGCTGATGCCCTTCCTGATGCTGTGCTATTTGTGCGCCTATCTGGATCGGGTCAACGTCGGCTTTGCCAAGCTGCAGATGATGAACGACCTGGCGCTCAGCGAAACCGTCTACGGACTGGGCGCGGGGATGTTTTTCATCGGCTACTTCCTCTGCGAAGTACCCAGCAACGTCATCCTGCACAAGGTCGGCGCTCGCGTCTGGATCGCGCGAATCATGATCACCTGGGGCATCATTTCCGCGCTGTTCGCCTTCGTTGAGACCGCTTGGCAGTTCTATGCCTTGCGCTTTCTGCTCGGGGTCGCCGAAGCAGGGCTGGCACCGGGTTTGCTGCTGTACCTCACCTACTGGTTCCCGTCCTACCGGCGTGCGCGCATGACCGTGCTCTGGTTTATCGCCATCCCGTTGTCGGGCATGGTGGGCGGCCCGCTGTCGGGCTGGATCATGAACCATTTCGCCGGCGTGCACGGCTGGGCCGGTTGGCAGTGGATGTTCGTGCTCGAGGCCATTCCCACCGTTGTTGTCGGGTTGCTGGTGCTGAGTTACCTCAAGGATGGCGTGCATCAGGCCCATTGGCTGGACGACGAAGAGAAAGCGCTGGTCAGCCGTGAGCTGGCCGAGGACAACCAGCAGAAGGTCACCCATGCCTCGGTGGGCGAGTTCGTCCGGGACCGCCGCCTGTGGCTGTTGGCCGGTATTTACTTCTGCGTGTCATGGGCCAATACGCCATTACTTTCTGGCTGCCGACGCTGGTGCGCAACGCCGGGGTTTCCAATCCGCTGCACATTGGTTTCCTGACCAGCCTGCCCTACCTTTGCGCGATTGCGGCCATGTTGTTGATCGGCCGCAGCGGCGACAAACACCGCGAGCGGCGCTGGCACCTGATTGCACCAATGATTGCCGGTGCCATCGGCCTGACGCTCGCTGCGCTGCTGGGAGGCAACATCTTGTTGTCCATCCTGAGCCTGTGCCTGGCGGCGTCCGGCATCCTGTCCGCCTCCTCGATGTTCTGGATGCTGCCCACGACCCTGCTCGGCGGGGTGTCCGCCGCCGCAGGCATCGCGGCGGTCAACAGCTTCGCCAACCTCGCCGGCTTCTGCTCGCCCTACCTGATTGGTTGGATCACCACGCAAACCGGCTCCAGCGCCATCGGCATGTACCTGATCACCGGCGTACTGCTGGGCGGCGCCTCGTTGGTGCTGCGCATTCCTGCCGCCCTGGTCAATCGTTAAGTCACCGGAGTTCCACCATGACTCGCTCGCTTTCACCTGCTTCCCCCCTGTCCCTGGCCGACCGTGCCCACAACATCCGTCATCACGCGCTGCGCATGGGGCAGGTGCAAGGCCAAGGCTATGTCGGCCAGGCCCTGGGCGCCGCCGACCTGCTGGCGGTCGCGTACTTCCACGCCATGAGCTATCGACCCCAAGACCCTGAATGGGAGCAACGTGACCGCTTCTATCTCTCCATCGGCCACTACGCGATTGCGTTGTACGCGGCATTGATCGAGGCCCAGATCGTTCCGCTCGATGAGTTGGAAACCTACGGCGCGGACGACAGCCGGCTGCCCATGTCGGGCATGGCGGCGTACACGCCGGGCATGGAAATAACCGGAGGCTCCCTCGGCCAAGGGCTGGGCATCGCGGTAGGCGCCTGCCTGGGCCTCAAGCGCAAAGGCTCGTCGGCTTTCGTCTACAACCTGCTATCGGACGGTGAATTGAACGAAGGTTCGACCTGGGAAGCGGTGATGTCCGCTTCGCACTGGAAGCTCGACAACCTGATCGCAATCGTCGACGTCAACAACCAGCAGGCCGATGGATACTCCAGCGAGATCCTCTCGTTCGAGCCGATCGTTGACCGCTGGCAAGCGTTTGGCTGGTTCACCCAGCGCGTCGACGGCAACGACCTGGACGCCTTGGTGACGGCCTTCGATGCCGCGCGCAACCACTCCTCCAGCGTGCCTCGGGTGATCATCTGCGATACACGCATGGGCAAGGGTGTGCCGTTCCTGGAGAACCGCGAAAAGACCCATTTCATCCGCGTCGAAGAACACGAGTGGGACCTGGCGCTGAACAACCTCGAAGAAGGAAGACACTCATGAGCAACGCCGCCAACACATCGAACGCGAAAATCGAGCCGGGCAAAAAACGCCTGACCACTTCGGCGATGATTGCCTCGATCGCGGCCGAGGGCCAAGCGACGAAACCTGCGCCATTCGGCCATGCACTGGCCGCATTGGCGGACCAGCGCCAGGACATCGTCGGGCTGTCCGCCGACCTGTCCAAATACACCGACCTGCACATCTTCGCCAAGGCCCATCCGGACCGTTTCTACCAGATGGGCATGGCTGAGCAATTGCTGATGAGCGCTGCGGCGGGCATGGCCCGGGAAGGTTTCGTGCCGTTTGCCACGACCTATGCGGTGTTCGCTTCCCGTCGGGCCTACGATTTCATCTGCATGGCAATTGCCGAGGAAAACCTCAACGTCAAGATCGTCTGTGGCTTGCCGGGTCTTACCACCGGTTATGGTCCGAGCCACCAGGCCACCGACGACCTGGCGATATTTCGCGCCATGCCCAACCTGATGATTGTCGATCCCTGTGACGCGCTGGAAATCGAACAGGCCGTGCCCGCCATCGCCGCCCACCAAGGCCCGGTCTACATGCGTTTGTTGCGCGGTAACGTACCCTTGGTGCTGGACGAATACGGCTACACGTTCGAGATCGGCAAGGCCAAGACTCTGCGTACCGGCAACGACGTGCTGATCATTTCCACTGGGTTGATGACAATGCGTGCGTTGGAAGCAGCCAAGCAACTGCAGGCAGACGGCGTCGATGTCGCGGTATTGCACATGCCGACCATCAAGCCGCTGGATGAACATACCCTGCTTGCCGAGGCCAGAAAGCCGGGACGATTGGTGGTGACCGCAGAAAACAGCTCCATCATCGGCGGGCTGGGCGAAGCGGTTGCCGGGGTCCTGCTGCGCAACGGGGTGACGCCGACGTTCAGACAAATTGCATTGCCAGACGCCTTCCTCGACGCAGGCGCGCTGCCGACACTGCATGATCGCTACGGCATTTCCACCCAGGCCGTTTGCGCGCAAATCAAAGCCTGGCTTTAACAGCAAACCGCCGGGTATCGGCGACGGGTACCCGGCGGCTCCAAGCAAAGGGGAGCGAAACCTGATGTCTGATGAATGGCTCGATCCCATATTCCGCGGTCTTGTGGCCTCGGGTGCGGAACAATGGTCGGTGGGCACGCTACCGGCCATCCGCGCCCGAGTACATTCGACCTTCAAACCCGAGCACCGCGCGCGATGCGAAGTGCGGTGGATTCCAGGCACCGATGACGAACGCCTGCGCCTGTGCATCTACCGGCCGGAAGGCCTCGAGCCTGATGCGAACCTGCCGGC
Source organism: Pseudomonas sp. E102 (assembly GCF_052660185.1). Lineage (NCBI taxonomy): Bacteria > Pseudomonadati > Pseudomonadota > Gammaproteobacteria > Pseudomonadales > Pseudomonadaceae > Pseudomonas > Pseudomonas sp. E102. Next base: position 2,140,238 of record NZ_CP084025.1, on the reverse strand, counting down.
GATCCTGTCTATCCATGGCGGTGGCTTCGTACTCGGAAGCCCCGAAATGGCCGATGACTTTCTGGCCGACCTGGCCGACGAGTCAGGTGCGTACATCGTTGCAGTGGATTATCGACTGGCGCCCGAATATCCCTTTCCAGCGCCCCTTGACGACTGTTACACCGCCCTCGCCTGGCTGTTCGAAAACAGCCAGGACCTGGGCCTGGATCCCCGGCGCATTGCGGTCATGGGTCATAGCGCCGGTGGCGGGCTGGCCGCCGCATTGGCCATCATGGCTCGCGACAAAGCGCGGTATCCGATCGTCGGCCAGGTGCTCGTCTATCCCATGCTCGATCACCGCACAGGCTCGACGCAATCACCCTACCCGAGCCGCGACACAGACACATTCAGTTGGCTGCCGGAGCCCAATCAGTTCTGCTGGCAGTGCCTTCGCGGGGGCGCCCCCCTGGACGACGATCGTGTGGGTCTGTTCTCACCGGCGCTGCAACCAGACCTGCGTAACCTGCCACCGACGTTCATTTCGGTCGGTTCTCAAGATTTGTTCCTCGAGGAGGACGTCGATTTTGCAATGAGGCTGATTCGCGCAGGCGTTGCCACCGAACTTTATGTCTATCCCGGCGCGCCCCATATGTTCGACCAGGTGCCAGGGCGCATCGCGGATCAAGCGTCCCGCGACATCGTCCGGGCGCTGAGCGTTTTTCTGAGGATGAGGTTAATCGGATCCGGACCTTCAACCCAACGATGAAAACTTACGCGCCAGCGTCTATGGTAGATACTTGCAACGGCGGCCATCGTCCAATAACAAGATCGCCGTGAAGCCCCTTCGCGGGATTCACGCCTGATGGAGCATTTCATGACCCTGCATAGCGCGCAGCCTATCCCGAGCGAACTGGCAGCCTTCGTCAACGATCATTTTTCCGGACGCGGCCTGAAGCCCGATGGCGTCATCGCCCAGTCCTGGTACCGCAGCGTCGTGGAGCACCGGCTCGACCCTGGCGCGGCGAGCCGCAAGAACATCCTCAGCGCCGAGGACATCCGGCGTCATCAGGAACAGCACCAGCAATATCTTTCCATCGCCAGCCAAGGCGTCAGCGGTCTGGCCCGGCGCGTGGTGCCCGCCGGTTTTGCCGTGCTGCTGAGCGACGAGCGCGGCATTACCCTGGATTCCCGACTGCCCGACCAGCACGACATCTATACGCAGTCCGGGCTGGTGGTGGGTGCGCAGTGGGAGGAATCGGTGGTGGGGACCAATGGCATCGGCACCACGCTAGCAGCCGCGCAGCCGTTGATCATTCATCGGGAGGAGCATTTCCTGGCGTCCAATTTCAGCCTGAGCTGTTCGGTGGCGCCCATTTTCGATGCCCAGGGCCTGTTGCGCGGTTGCCTCAATGCGACCTGCATGAACAGCGCAGGCCCCCGGGAAAGCCAATACCTGACGCTGCAACTGGTGATCATGTATGCGCGTCTGATCGAGAACGCACATTTTCGCCAGAGCTACCGCGACCGCTTGACCTTGTCCCTCAAGCCCCTGGATGAAATCGCCGACCTGGCCAACGAGCAATTGCTGGCACTCGATGAAAACGGCCGCGTCATCGGGGCCAACCGTGCGGCATTTGTCGCCCTGGAGCTGGCTCAGGGGCCGCGGTTGCTGGGCACGCCCATCGATCGCCTGCTTCCCACCACAATGGACGAATTGCTGAAGCTCACCAATGGCGGCGCCCAGGGCGTGCGTTTGCGTGGTCTTCGCGATGAAGCGCTGCTGGAGGTCGGCCTGCGGATTCCATCCCAACAACACCGCTCGCGCCCCATCGCCCGCCCTGCCCTTGACGCTCACCCGGAGCTGCAACAACTTGCCGGCCTCGACCCTCAACTGCAACAGAGCGTGCGGCGGGTGCGCAAGGTGATCGACAAAGGCATCCCTATTTTGATTACCGGCGAAACCGGCACCGGCAAGGAAGCCTTTGCCCGAGCCATCCACCAGGCCAGCCGTCGTCGCTCAGGCCCGTTCGTTGCGCTCAATTGCGCGGCCATCCCAGAGACGCTCATCGAGAGCGAGCTGTTCGGCTATCGCGCCGGCAGTTTTACCGGCGCCAACCGAAAAGGCATGAAGGGCAAGCTGGAACTGGCGAACGGCGGCACGCTGTTTCTCGATGAGATTGGCGACATGCCCGCCCATTTGCAAACCCGCTTGCTGAGGGTACTGGCGGAGCGGGAAATCGCGCCGCTGGGGGCTGAAGTGCCGGTGACGTTGGACGTCCAGGTCATCTCGGCGACTCACCAGGACCTGCCTACGATGATCGGCGAGAAGCGCTTTCGCGAAGATCTGTTCTATCGCCTCGCCGGCATGAACCTGGCGCTGCCCGCCTTGCGCGAACGCAGTGATCGCGCCGCGCTGATCGATCAATTACTCGCGGCTCAGGACCAAACTCGCGGGCTACGGCTGAACGCGGACGCCCGCCAATGCCTGCTCGACTATCAGTGGCCTGGCAATATCCGCCAATTACTCAACGCCCTGCGTTACGCGGTAGCCCTGGCCGAAGACGGGGTCATCGACTTGGACTGCTTGCCCAGCGAAGTGCTGGCGCCACGGCGGCTGTCATTGCTCGACAACACTACACCGTTGTCCGGCAAGCTGGGCGAACAGTTGGGCGACGAAGAGGCCCGCCGCTTGCTGGCGACCTTGCGTCAGCATCGTTGGAACATCAGCGCCGTCGCTACCGAACTGGGCATCTCTCGCTCCACGCTGTACCGCAAGATGAAAAAGCACGGCGTCGTCGCGCCCAACGACCAGTTCTGATACGCCCATGAAAATGCCGGCGCCCTTGCGGGTGCCGGCATTTTTTGTCGTCCGATCAGACCTGGATGTAAACCACATGGGTATGGGTGTATTCATACAAGCCGTGCTTGCCGTCCGCGCCGCCAATACCAGACTTGCGCGCCCCCGCATGGAAGCCCTGCATCGCTTCGAAGTTTTCTCGATTGATGTAGGTCTCACCGAAATCGAGCTCATTGCTGGCGCGCATGGCCGCGCTCAGGCTGCGGGTGTAGATCGATGAAGTCAGGCCGTATTCGCTGTCATTGGCCAGGGCAATGGCTTCGTCCAGGTCGTCGACAATCTGGATCGGCAGTACCGGGCCGAAGATCTCCTGGCGCATGATCGCCATCTCGCCGCCGCACCCGGCCAGCACCGTCGGCTGATAGTGAAAACCCTGGCCCTTGTCGGCCACCGCGCCGCCCGTGACCACTTCGGCCCCCTCTCCCTTCGCGACCGTGACCATTCGCGCAACCTTGTCCAGGGCCGCCTGGTTGATCAGCGGCCCCATGTCCAGATTGTCCTCGACCAGCGGGTCGCCGTAGCGGGTCGCGGCCATCGAGGCGGCAATCTGCTCGATGAACCGATCGGCGACCTTGCGCTCGACGTACACCCGTTCGGCGCAATTGCAGACTTGCCCTGTGTTGATCACCCGCGAAGCCGTGATGGCCTTGACCGCGAGGTCCAGGTCGGCGTCCGCCAGCACGATAGCCGGCGCCTTGCCACCGAGCTCCAGGTTGAGTTTGGTGATGTTTGGCGCTGCCGCCGCCATGATTCGCGAGCCGGTGCCGACGCTGCCGGTGAAGCTGATCAAGTCGATGCCGGCATGACGGGTCAGGTCATGCCCCACGGTCGCCCCCGTGCCGCTGACAACGTTGAACACACCGGCCGGCAGGTCGGTCTCAGCCACCAGGCGAGCAAACTCGAAGCAATTGATAGGGGTTTCTTCGCTGGGCTTGATCACGATGGTATTGCCGGTCACCAGCGCCGGCGCCATTTTGCGAGCAATCAGGAAGAACGGGAAATTCCACGGCAGAATCCCGGCCACTACGCCCAGGGGCTTGCGCAGCAGGAAGATGCTTTCGCCGGCACGGTCGCTGGTCAGCACCTCTCCCTCAAGGCGCCGCGCCCACTCGGCCATGTAGTCCAGGTAATCGGCGGTGAAGTTGACTTCCACCCGCGCCAATCCCAGCACTTTGCCCTGCTCGGCGGTGATGATATGGGCGAGGCGTTCGGCGTTGTCGCGCACTTTCGTGGCGATTTTTCGCAAGTAACCGGCGCGCTCGATGGCCGGACGGGCTGCCCAGCTTTTTTGCGCCTTGCGCGCTGCGGCAATGGCCGCTTCGACTTGCTCGCCACTGGCTTCGGGGACCCGTGCGAGCAAACGGCCGTTGGCCGGGTTGCGCACTTCGATGCTTGGGTCGCTGGGAACAAAAGCGTTGGCGATGAAGTTCTGGTAATCGGTGATCTCGGTCATGTGCTTGCTCTCGCGTCAGGGTCGAAATAATGCGGGGGCGCTCATTTGGCGGTGAAGGTCTTCCAGACCCCGCCTTCTTGCTGCAGGTCGTGGGCGCGCTTGATCAGGTATTGGTGGATCTGCTCCACCTGTTCCGGCGTGAAGGCGTCGGCAAAGGACGGCATGCCGTCCGGCACTCGGCCGCCGTAGAGAATGCCGAGGAACATCTGGTGCTTTTCCGCCGTCAGCTTGCGCAGGTCCGGCAGCACACCGCCGCTGACCGCGTGGATGCCGTGGCACTGAGAACAGTAGCCGTCGTACAGCTTGCCGCCGGCCTCCACTGCCGCCAGGTCGCCGGTCAGGGGTGGCGGTTTCGGGGCGTCGGCGAGCGGCGCCGGCTCGTTGAGTTTCGCGGTGCCGCCCAATTTATAGGTCAACACCTGGGAGAACGGCCGAACCCCGGCGCGTAGGGACAAGGCTCCGGCGAATGTCGAGAAGGCACCGCCCCAACCGGCCATGAACGTCACGTACTGTTCACCGTCCACGCTGTAGGTAATCGGCGCCGCCATCACACCGCTGGCCGCCGGCTGCTCCCAGAGTTTCTTGCCGCTGTCGGCAGCGTAGGCGATCATACGGCCGTCGGCGCTGCCCTCGAACACCAGGTTGCCGGCGGTACTCAAAGTGCCGCCGTTGAAGATCGTCACATAGGGCACTTCCCAGGCCGGTTGCTGCTTGACCGGGTCCCAGGCAATCAGTTTGCCTGACCAGCCCTTGGCCATTTCCAACAGCCCATCGGCGTCCTCCGGCATCATCCCGGTGCGCAGGCCCAGTTGGTACATACTCTTGAACGGGTTGCGCTTCGGCGCCTCGGGGATGTGCTCGTAATAGGCGGACATGATGTGCGCGGGGATATACACAAGCCCGGTGTTCGGGTTGTAGGACATCGGCTGCCAGTCATGGGCGCCCCAGAACGCCGGCGTGACCAGTTTACGTTTGCCGTCCTTCCAGTACGCGGCATTCTCGTCATCGACGATGGGCCGGCCCGTCTTCATGTCCATGCCCTTGGTCCAGCTCTGGGGCACGATGCCCTTGGCGGACAGCAGCTCACCCGTGGCGCGGTCGATCACGTAGAAAAAACCGTTCTTCGGCGCTTGCATCAGCACCTTGCGCGGCTTTCCGTCGATCGGCAGCTCCGCAAGGATCATGTGCTGGGTAGCGGTGTAGTCCCAGGCGTCACCCGGCGTGGTCTGGTAGTGCCAGGCGTATTCCCCCGTATCGGCATTGACCGCGACGATGGACGACAGGAACAGATTGTCGCCCTTGGCCTGGCTCCGCCATTTCGGGTCCCACAACGAACCATTGCCCACGCCGATGTACAGCAGGTTCAGATCCGGGTCGAACGCAAACGAGTCCCAGGCCGTGCCGCCACCGCCTTGGGCCACATAGGCGTCGCCGTGCCAGGTCTTGGCGGCGATTTCCATGGCCTTGTCTTCGGGCGGCAGCTTGGGGTCACCCGGCACCGTGAAGAAGCGCCAGGCCTGCTTGCCGGTCTCGGCGTCATAGGCGGTGACATAACCGCGTACGCCGAACTCGGCGCCGCCATTGCCGATCACCACTTTGCCGTTGACCACGCGCGGCGCACCGGTGATGGTGTAGCTGCGCGAGTGATCGGCACGGGTGTCCACCGACCACGCCCGCTGGCCGGTCTTGGCGTCGATGGCCTCCAGGCGACCATCGAGCACGCCCACGTAAACCTTGCCCTTCCACACCGCGACGCCCCGGTTGACCGCATCGCAACAGGCCTCGCCGGCGCGGTTGCGGTCGGACTTGGGGTCGTACTTCCAGATCAACCTGCCGTCGCGGGCGTCCAGGGCATAGACCACCGAGAACGGGCCGGTGGTGTACATCACGCCGTCGACCACGATAGGCGTGGCCTCGACACCGCGATCCAGGTCCAGCTTGTAGCTCCAGGCGAGCCCCAACTGGTCGACGTTCTGGTCGCTGATCTTCTTCAACGGGCTGTAGCGTTGTTCGTCGTAGGTGCGACCGGTGCTCATCCAGTTACCGGGCTCCTGGTCGGCGGCGATGATGCGCTTGCCGTCGACATTCGCCGGCATATCCTGGGCCCAGCTCGGAGCAGTATTGAGGGTAAGCGCCAGCACGACATATAGCGCCTTGAGGGGAGCGCGAAGGGGCGCGTTCCGAGAAGCAGTAGGCACGGCGAGGCCAATCTGTGTCATGGGAGGACTCCTGATTCTTATTAGTAGCGAAGCCATTGCGCTGCGCACTCAGGCAGGAGCAACCCCCATGCCACCGTCGGGAAATGCTCTGCAAGCCCCGTTCTACGGGGGCTGCGCTTGGTGTGGCGGGTTGCGAAGACGTGCGACAGTTGTCGCATTCACCGTGACAGCTGTGCCAGACGTGCGCCAGGTTGCACACGATTCGTGAAGAAAGCGGTCACACGCTGTGCCTTAGCACCTTGGCGCGAGGGGCCTAGAATAAAAGCCACCATCAGCAGGAGAGCCAAGCGATGTTCGCCTCATTTGAATCGGGCCGATGCCAAGTCAACGGCATTACCGTCAACTACCGCAAAGGTGGGAGCGGCCAAGGTCTGCTCTTGCTCCACGGGCATCCCCAGACCCACGTCATGTGGCACAAAGTCGCCGAACCCCTGGCGGAGCATTTCACCGTGATCGCGGCGGATCTTCGCGGCTACGGTGACAGCGACAAACCGGCAGGCGACGCAGAACACGTCGCCTACTCCAAGCGGCAAATGGCCCTGGACGGGCTCGAGCTCATGCGCGCGCTGGGGTTCGTGAAGTTTGACGTATTGGCGCATGACCGAGGCGCACGCGTGGCCCATCGCATGGCGATGGATCACCCGGATGCAGTGAAGCGCTTGATCACGCTGGACATCGCTCCGACACTGGCGATGTACGAGCAAACCAACGAAGCGTTTGCCCGCGCCTATTGGCACTGGTTTTTCCTGATTCGCCCGGCTCCGTTTCCCGAAACGCTCATCGAGGCCGATCCGGAGCTCTATCTGCGCAGCGTCATGGGCACTCGCAGCGCTGGCATGGCGCCTTTCACTGATTCAGCATTGGCCGAATACCTGCGCTGCCTGTCACTCCCCGGCGCAGCTCATGGTGTTTGTGAAGACTACCGGGCAAGCGCCAGCATCGATCTGGAGCACGACAAGAGCGACCGACAAGCCGGCCGAAAACTCTCAGTGCCATTGTTGGCCTTGTGGGGAGCGGACGGCGTCGTGGGCCGTTGCTTCGATCCGCTGGGGGAATGGCAAAAAGTCGCGACCGATGTGCGAGGGAAAGCGCTACCGTCGGGGCATTACATAGCGGAAGAAGCGCCGAAGCTTTTGCTGGACGAGGTGCTTGGATTTTTGCTCCCTTCGATCCCCCGGGGCCGGTAATTTACAGGCGGCAACCGTTCCTACGACACCTGCGGCAAATTCCTGGACACTGGGCCCCAATCCATCATCACCTTGGCCGTGCATTCCGGCCTGGACGCCGTCGGCTTGACCGCAGCCTTCGCAACGGCGTTGGGAAATGCGGGCATCAGTTGCAACGTCATCGCGGCTTACTACCACGACCACTTTCGTGGGGCGGGAAGATGAAAAGCCATCCATTAGCGCTCCCGCCAGCCACTGCCTCTACACCCACCCCTCAAGCCGCAACGTGGCGCGCACCAGGCGTTGTTCTTCGTTTTCGATTTCCTTGAGGTTTTCGCAAATGCTCTGGATGTGGGCGATGGCCGCCTTGCGTGCCTGCTCCGGCAGGCGTCCGGTCACGGCGTTGTAGAGCCGGGCGTGTTGCCGGTCGATCTGGCGCTTCTGTGGTTCACGGTGGTAGAGGTTGTTGACCGAGGCAAACACTGAACTGAGCAGCAAGTCCGTCAGCGAACGCAAGGTCTGCACCAGCACCGGGTTATGTGAGGCCTCGCAGATCGCCAGGTGAAACGCATGGTCGAGCCGGGCGTGGACGCTGGCCTCCAGGGGATGGCTATGGGCGTCGAGCATGGCCTCGTAGCTGCGGGTAATCAGTACGAAGTCAGCCTCGGTCCCGCGCAGGGCCGCCAAGCGCGCCGATTCGCCCTCAAGCAGGCTGCGCACTTCAAACAAGTCGTAGAGTGTGCGTGGCTGCGAGCTGAACAGGTGCATCAGCGGCGACGCCAAGCCATGCCCAGCCAGGTCGGCCACGAAGGACCCCTTGCCCTGCTCGGTCTTGATGATTCCGCGGGCGCGCAACAGCTTCAGGCCCTCGCGAAGCGCAGTCCGGGAGACGCCGAGTTTTTCTGTCAACCGGCGCTCCGAAGGCAACAATTGCCCGGTCTTGAGTACGCCATCGACAATCAGGCGTTCGATGCGCTCACAGACGACGTCGGCGACCTGCGGGTTGCGGCTCGTTTCCACGCTTTCCATCGAATCTCCCACTGGTATGACCAGATTCAGACCAATGTAATCGTCCGTTCGGACATGCTGATAAGCCATTGCCCTATAAAGCTTTTACCCTATAGCCCATGAGAACCCGCCCAAAGAACTGGTTCGACCAGCTGAACACCCCATAGACAGTAGAACGCGTCGGCCTAATGATGCAAGTCAGCCGTATCGGAACAGACCTCTAATAAAAACAACCGAGTGTCGCCTACGAACGATGAATATTCTCTACGACGAACGCGTCGACGGCGCCCTGCCTGACGTCGACAAAAACGCGCTGCTGCAGGCCTTGCAAACCCAGTTGCCCGACCTGGAAATCCTGCATCAGCGCGAGGAGCTCAAGCCGTACGAATGCGACGGGCTCTCCGCTTACCGCACCACGCCCATGCTGGTGGTGCTGCCGCGCCACATCGAAGAGGTCCAGGGCGTGCTGCGGCTCTGTCATGAGCGCAAGGTCCCCGTCGTTGCCCGTGGCGCCGGCACTGGTTTGTCCGGCGGTGCGCTGCCGCTGGAAAAAGGCGTGTTGCTGGTGATGGCGCGCTTCAACAACATCCTGCACATCGACCCTGCCGCCCGCACCGCACGGGTCCAGCCGGGGGTGCGTAATCTGGCGATTTCCCAGGCGGCCGCGCCGTTCGGCTTGTACTACGCGCCGGACCCCTCCTCCCAGATCGCCTGCTCGATCGGTGGCAATGTCGCGGAGAACGCCGGTGGCGTGCATTGCCTCAAGTACGGGCTGACCGTCCACAACCTGTTGAAGGTGGACATTCTCACCGTCGACGGCGAACACCTGACGTTGGGGTCGCAGACCCTCGACTCACCCGGGTTCGATCTGCTGGCGTTGTTCACCGGTTCCGAAGGCATGCTCGGGGTGATCACCGAGGTTACAGTCAAACTGCTGCCCAAACCGCAAACGGCCAAAGTCCTGCTGGCGGCCTTCGACTCGGTTGAAAAGGCCGGCCGCGCCGTGGGTGACATCATTGCCGCCGGCATCATCCCGGGCGGCCTGGAAATGATGGACAACCTGGCCATCCGCGCCGCCGAGGACTTCATTCACGCCGGCTATCCGGTAGACGCCCAAGCCATCCTGTTGTGTGAGCTCGACGGCGTGGAGGCCGACGTCCACGACGACTGCGATCGCGTGCGCCAGGTATTGCAGCAGGCCGGCGCCACCGAAGTGCGCCAGGCTCGCGACGAGGCCGAGCGCGTGCGTTTCTGGGCTGGACGCAAGAATGCGTTTCCTGCGGTGGGACGCCTCTCGCCGGATTACTACTGCATGGACGGGACCATACCGCGCCGGGAACTGCCCGGAGTGCTTCGCGCCATCGCGGCGTTATCGGCCGAACATGGCCTGCGGGTGGCCAACGTTTTTCACGCGGGCGACGGCAACATGCATCCGCTGATCCTCTTCGATGCCAATCAACCGGGTGAGCTCGATCGCGCCGAAGCCCTGGGCGGCAAGATCCTCGAACTGTGCGTAAAAGTCGGTGGCAGCATCACCGGGGAACACGGCGTGGGCCGGGAAAAGATCAACCAGATGTGCGCGCAGTTCAACAGCGACGAATTGACCGTGTTCCACGCCGTCAAAGCCGCATTCGATCCGAGCGGCCTGCTCAACCCTGGCAAGAACATTCCAACGCTGCATCGCTGCGCCGAGTTTGGCGCCATGCACGTCCACATGGGTCAGGTGCCCTTCCCTGAACTGGAGCGTTTCTGATGGGCAGCGAACATGATTTCGACGACAGCGCAGCGCTGCTGCAGCAGGTCAACCAGGCGCTGGAAAGCGCCACCGCGCTGCGCATCCAAGGCTCCAACAGCAAAGCGTCACTTGGACGCTGCGTCGCCGGTGAGGTCCTCGACACGCGCTCGCACCGAGGCATCGTCAGCTACGATCCGACGGAACTGGTGATCACCGTTCGCTGCGGTACGCCGCTGGCTCATCTTTGCGAGGTGCTGGACGCGGCGCAGCAAATGCTGCCTTGCGAACCGCCCTCCTTCGGCGAGAACGCCACCGTGGGCGGCATGATTGCCTGCGGGCTCTCAGGGCCCCGGCGCCCCTGGTCTGGGTCGGTGCGCGATTTCATTCTCGGCACACGGGTCATCACCGGTCGCGGTAAACACCTGCGTTTCGGTGGAGAAGTCATGAAAAACGTCGCCGGCTACGATCTGTCGCGCTTGATGGCCGGCAGCTACGGCGCGCTGGGCGTGGTGACCGAAGTGTCCCTCAAGGTCCTGCCAAAACCGCGGCAAACGTTGAGCATCAGCCTGGAAATGGACGCCGCCCGGGCTTTGTTGCGCCTCGCGGAATGGGGCCAGCAACCGCTGCCCATCAGCGCGGCGTGCCACGATGGCGAGCGCCTGCACCTGCGGCTCGAAGGTGGCGAAGGCTCGGTCGCCGCGGCCCGCGACCGTCTGGGCGGCGAGTGGTTGGACTCTTCGTACTGGCAGGATCTGAATGAACACCGGTTGAGCTTCTTCGATGAGGACCGCCCCCTTTGGCGCCTCGCCGTGCCCAATGGCACGCCTCGACTGCCCTTGCCGGGCGTTCAGTTGATCGATTGGGGCGGCGCCCAGCGCTGGCTCAAATCCGCTGCCGAAGCGCCCTTTATCCGCTCGCTCGTCGAACAAGCCGGAGGGCATGCCACCTGCTACACCCCTGGCGTGACCGACACCCCCTTCCAGCCGCTGCCCGACGCGCTGATGCGCTACCACCGGAACTTGAAGCAACAACTCGACCCGCGTGGCATCTTCAACCCCGGTCGCCTGTACGCGGAGCTCTGAACCATGCAGACCAACTTGAGCGACAACGCCCGCCAACTGCCTCGCGCCGAAGAAGCCGAACGGATTCTGCGAAGTTGCGTGCACTGCGGCTTTTGCAATGCCACCTGCCCGACCTACCAATTGCTGGGCGATGAACTGGACGGCCCGAGGGGGCGCATCTACCTGATCAAGCAGGTGCTCGAAGGCAACGAAGTGACCCGCAAGACCCAGGAACACCTTGACCGTTGCCTGTCATGCCGCAACTGCGAAACCACCTGCCCCTCTGGCGTCGACTATCACAATTTGCTGGACATCGGTCGGGCGGTGGTGGATGCGGCAGTCCCACGCTCACCCGGCCAACGGCTGTTGCGCGAGGGATTGCGCGGCGTGCTGCCCAATCCAGGATTGTTCAAAGGGCTGGTGAGCAGTGGCCAGGTTTTCCGTGCCGTGCTGCCCAATGCGCTGCAAGCCAAACTGCCTCGCAACACTCATCGGGCAAAGCCACGACCGACCCTGCGCCATGATCGGCAAGTGCTCATGCTCGAAGGCTGCGTGCAACCGAGCCTGTCGCCCAATACCAATGCCGCCGCCGCCCGGGTACTGGACCGGCTGGGAATCAGTGTCACCCCGATTCGCGAGGCCGGCTGCTGCGGTGCGCTGGATTACCACCTGGATGCCCAGGCCGCCGGCCTCGATCGAGCCCGACGTAACATCGACGCGTGGTGGCCGGCCGTCGAAAGCGGTGCCGAGGCCATTGTGCAAACCGCCAGCGGCTGCGGCGCCTTCGTCAAGGATTACGGGCATCTGCTCAGCACCGACCCAGCGTATGCCGACAAGGCCGCAAGGGTCAGTGCGTTGTCCAAGGACCTGGTCGAAGTACTGCGTGACGAGCCACTGGACAAGCTCGGCGTGCACAGCGATCAGCGCCTGGCCTTCCACTGCCCCTGCACCTTGCAGCACGCGCAAAAGCTTGGGGGAGCGGTTGAAGCCATCCTTGAGAAGCTCGGATTCAACCTCACGCCGGTGCCCGACAGTCACTTGTGCTGCGGCTCGGCGGGCACCTATTCGCTGACCCAACCTGCACTGTCCCGGCAACTGCGGGACAACAAGCTCAATGCGCTGGAAAGCGGACACCCCGAGATCATCGCCACCGCCAATATCGGCTGCCAGTCCCACCTCGACGGTGCTGGCCGAACCTCGGTCCGGCACTGGATAGAATTGGTCGAAGCCGCGATGCCTTGACCGAGCACTGGGATTCAACAGGCGTCGCGGCCCGCTTGTATTCAACCCCCGGTCACACTGCAGCAGCCGCAACCACCCTGGAACGCCAGGCAAAAGCCAGCACCATCAGCAACCCCAGGGCCGCCATCGCTGCTCCGGCCAGGGAGATCGCCGGATAACCCAACCCCGCATTGATCACCGCGCCTCCCAGCGCCGCGCCAATCGCGTTGCCTAGGTTGAAGGCACCGATGTTTACCGCAGACGCCAGGTTAGGCGCGTCCTTGGCGGCTTCCATCACGCGCATCTGCAAAGGCGGCACCAAGGCAAAGCTGGCGATGCCCCAGATCAGGATGGCTACCGCGGCCGGCAGCGGCCAGCGCATCAGCACGGTAAACGCCAGCAGGACAACAATCAGTATGCTCAGCGATACGATCAGCGTGCGGTCTATCGAGCGATCGGCGGCCTTGCCGCCCCACATATTGCCCAACGTCAGCCCGACACCGAACAACACCAACATCGCGGTGATGAAAGAGGTGCGAGCATGGGTCTCGCTGCTCAGGATCGGGGCGATATAGGTGAAGACGGTGAACATCGCACCTGAACCGACAACGGTCAGGGCCAATGCCCCCAACACCGGGCCACGGCCCAGCACCCGGATTTCCGCCAACACACCGATGCTTTGCGGCGTCGGCACGTTGGGCAGGGCGAACCACAGCGCGGCCATCGCCGCCACGCCCAGGCCAGTAATGCCCCAGAATGCCGTGCGCCAGCCGAACAGTTCGCCAAACCAGGCGGCCAGCGGCACACCGCCGATGGTCGCCAGGGTCAGGCCCATGAACATGGCCGCGACCGCTCCGGCACGTTTCTGCGGCGCGACCACGCTGGCAGCGACAATAGAGCCAACGCCAAAGAACGCTCCGTGATTCAGTGAGGTCACCACCCGGGCGATCATGAGGCTGTAGTAGTCGGTCGCCAGCGCTGACATCAGGTTTCCGAGGGTGAAAATCGCCATGAGCCCGATCAGCAGATAACGTCGGGGAATCCTGCCGGTGGTCAGGGTCATCAACGGCGCGCCGAGCAGTACGCCGAGGGCGTAAGCACTGACCAGCAGGCCGGCGGAGGGAATGGAAACGCCAAGATCCGCAGCGATGCCCGGCAACATGCCCATCGGCGCGAACTCGGTAACGCCGATGCCAAAGGCACCAATGGCGAGTGCAACAAGCGGTGGATTGATACGCATGGAAGTCTCCTCATCTATGTCGCAAATGCTACGATGCGGACTTTCAAGGCGGTAGATAGCCTTTCTGGCATACACCTTTGCGTGCGGAGCACAAATGGACTTCAACGGCAGATCAGGGGAAATGGCTGTGTTCGCCACGGTGGCGCAGGAAGGCAGCCTGTCGGCCGCCGCGCGCGTATTGGGGCTGACGCCCTCGGCGGTCAGCCGGACCATCGCGCGGACCGAACAGCGTCTGGGTACCCGCCTGCTGTTGCGCACCACGCGGGCGATCACCTTCACGGCCGAAGGCGAGGCTTACCTGCGCGGCGCTCGGCGGATCCTGGCCGACATGGCCGAGGTCGAAGAAGCCGTCGCCGACCAGGGCGTGCCCCGGGGCCGCTTGCGCGTCAGTGCCGCCCTCGGCCATGGGCGGCAAGCCATCGTTCCCTTGGTGGCGGCCTTCAGCGCCCGCTACCCGAACATCGTCGTCGACCTCACCCTCGGCGACGAAGTGGTCGACATCCTCGGCGGCCAGGCAGACGTCGCGGTGCGGTTTGGCCACTTGCCCGACAGCCCACTGACCGCGCGCCGGATCGGCGACACCGGCCAGGTGGTGGTGGCTTCGCCCGCCTATCTAGAGCGCCATGGCACACCCCAGGAACCGGAAGACCTGCTGCAACACAACTGCCTGCGCTTCAATTTCCGTCGCGCCGAACCCAACTGGCCGTTCATCCGCGACGGCGAAGAATTTTCCCTGAAAATCACCGGCAACATCGAATGCAGCAGCGGCGAGGCGCTGGCACAACTCGCGCGTGTGGGCGCCGGCATCGCCCGTATCGGCGAGTTCACCGTGGCCGAGGATTTGCGACGCGGCGATCTGGTACCGCTACTAGGTGCCTGGAACCCCGGGGACCGGGAACCGATCCACGCAGTTTTTGTTGGCGGGACGGCAATGCCAGCGCGGGTGCGGGTATTCGTCGATTTTCTGCTGGAGCATCATCGACTGTGAGCGTAGCCCGGGGGGACCAGGCGGCCTAGCGTCCGAACATTCGCACCAGAACGTCGCCTTCCCCGCCACGCCGCCGATGGATCAGCACCATGGCGACGTGGCCGATGATCAGTAGCAGCAGCAACCAACCCAACCAGCTATGCAGGAGGTTCGCGGGCAACATCATCCATTCGACTTTTTCATCGAAACCCGGCATCAACGGAATGCCCAACGGCGAAAAAGCCCGCCCGGAGCCGTATTGCCGGACCAGTGCGATCAGCGGAATGATGATGACCAGGGCATACATCGCCAGGTGTCCCAGTGTCGCTGCGATGCTCAGGGACGCGGGCCTATGGCCGCGATTGTGCAAGGACCAGCACGCCCGCAGTATCACCAGAAGTATCAATACGAACCCGAGTGTCTTGTGGGTGCCCCACAAAAATTTCTCGACGGCCGTGTCCTCCAGTAGAAGATGGGAAAACGCCGTAGCAAATTGCCACGCAAGCAAGGCGGCCATTGACCAGTGCAGGAAACGACTGACTGTTCCGTAGCGAACATGGCTGTCGTGTAGTTGCCAGTTTGATGAAGTCATCGTGCAAGCCCAGTGAGTGATCAGCCCAATGATAGATCATGCTGTCGGGTGACGGGCCGTTCTACGGCCGTACCCTGCCGCAATCAAGCTGCTTGGCTGTAGCCTCGCGTTCCTGCCTGCACTGCCCCGGCTAGTTTGGCTTCGCAACGGTAGGCACGGTCATCCGAGCAAAGACATACAGCAGCATGCCCACCAGGATGAGTGCCCCGCCGCGCAGCCAAGTGCCCATGTCTTGCTGACTCAGCAATACGAGACAAGACAGGATGGCTAGCACGGGTACCCACGTAGGCGTCTGATAATGCTCTTGTGCGACCTTGTCCTTGCGTAACACCAGCACCGCTATGTTGGTGCTGAGGAAAACGAACAGTAAGAGCAGAACCACGGTTTGCGCCAGGGTAGCCAAGGTCCCCGTGAGCGTCAGTGCGATTGCTACGAGGGTCGTTGCGACAATGGCCGCCCACGGCGTGCGCCGGTGGGGCAGTACCTTTTCCAGGAAGTCTGGCAAGAGGCCTAGATTTGCCATCCCATACGTGAGACGACTGGCCATGATCATGGTCAGCAGCGCCCCGTTGGCCACTGCGATGAGCGCGATGAACGCGAACAGGCGAGGCGGAATATCTAGCCCGGACGCACGGACCACCTCAAGTAACGGCGCCGAGGTCGCGAGCAGTTTCTCCGTGGACAGTACTGACGAGGCTGCGACCCCAACGGCCATGTAAACGACGCCCGCGGTTATCAGCGCCGCAAACAAGGCGCGGGGGTATACCTTGCGGACGTCCTTGATCTCTTCCGCGAGGTTGGCGGAAGTCTCAAAACCCACGAACGAATAGAACGCGAGCAACGCAGCGCCCAGGACGGCGAGCATCGGGCTGACTCCAGGCTTGAATTCCAGCGACCTTGCGAGTTGCGCTTCGCCAGAACTGAAGAAACTCCCCGCCGCGACGATGACCAGGATCAGCCCCGACAGCTCGATCACGGTCATCACCATATTCGCCCCGAGGGATTCCTTGATCCCTCTGGCATTCAACAGCGCGATGACCAACAAGAAAATCAGGGCAGCGACGTGGGCGGGTACTTCAATGAACGCTGCAAGGTAGTCCCCCGCAAAAGCCAGCGAGAGACCGGCAGCGCTTGTCACCGCCGCGGCGAGCATGCAAAAACCGACCAGGAACGATATCAACGGTGATTTGAAAGCCTTTTCGGCAAACACCGACGCTGCGCCCGCGTGAGGGTATTTCGAGACCAGTTCGGCATACGAACCCGCCGTCAGCATTGCGAACAATAACGCGATCAACAACGGCACCCAGATCGCGCCGCCGACTTCCCCTGCGATGGTACCCGCCAGCGCATAAACGCCAGCGCCCAGCACATCGCCAAGTATGAACAGAAACAGCATCGGCCCCGTGACAGCGCGACGCAAAGAGGTCTTGGATTGGGACGTGTTTACTTTCATTGAAGGCTCTGTCACAGATGTGAATGCGCGAAGGTATTCAAGCGTCATGCCTGCGCACAACGTCTGCACCAGTGGAATGGGTTCGTAGGGTAAAAGTTCACTAAATCACCCGTGACCAACTTAGCCCATAGCCAAACGAACGGTTATCCATCCAATGCCAACTAGCCGTGCCGTTTGCTACCCAGCACCAAAGCAACACCCCCCAGCACGGCGACGGATGCCAAGACCATCCTTACGCTCAGGCTTTCACCCAGAAATACGATACCCGCCAGCGAAGCCAGGATGGGCACGCTCAACTGCACCGTCGCGGCTTGAAACGCCGCAAGATGACGCACCGCGACATACCAGACCGCGTAGCCGACTCCTGACGCCAGCGCGCCGGAAAGAACCGCATAAAACATACCCAGCGCATCCCAACGCAGCGTTGAGAGAAACGGCAAGCTTGCCACCAGGACCAGGGGAATCGACCGCAGGAAATTGCCGGTTGTGGTCGCCAGCGGATCGGCGACAGTTTTGCCAAGCAGCGAGTAGATTCCCCATGCCAGCCCCGATAACAGCATCGTAAGCGCGCTAACGGGGTCGGGAGCGGCTGCGCCTGGCAGCAGCAGACTGACCAGGCCAGCCATCGCCAACAAAAACCCAACGATTGCCCGCGTATGCATCCGTTCGCCTTTGAACAAGCCGAACAGAACCATGCTCAGTTGAACCGCGCCAAACAACAACAGCGCCCCCGTCCCGGTCTCCAAATGACGGTACGCGAAGGAAAAAGCAAAGACGTAAACGAACAAGGCTGCGGCGCCCTTCCAACTGCCTTTGGTTAGGGTTGAGGACCGCCTCATGAGGCACATCAGCCCTAACACCAAGGCCCCGCTGACCAGCCGGACAACGCTGAAGCTCGCGGCATCGATATCAGTGTGCTTAAGCGCCAGGCGGCACAGCAATGAGTTAGCGGCGAAGGCGAACAGGGCGAAACAGGTCATCGCTACCAATCTGGCCGATGCTGACGAGTTGGACGCCAATGTGGGGTGTTTGCTTATTGTCATGGTCGATCCCAATGCCCAGGCAGGCTCTTAGAACGTTCGACGCCACCGCGCCCGTTGAAACACGTTCAACTACGCTGGGCTTATAGTCGTCTCTGTACCGATCGGTCAATACAACTATCTTCCTACGACCCTCGGATGAGCTTCTCCCATTTGTATCCTTCAACGCGCACGCATGGGTATGATTGCCGCTCAACCGGTTGGAATTGGCCCATGGGAAAAAAGAACGCCGTCGTCGCTGCCGAACCTGCTGAAACCAGCACCAAGGAGCGGATACTGAAAGTCGCTGCGCAATTGTTTTCGACGCGCGGGTTTCACGCGACCGGCATGGCTGAGTTGGAAAAAGCCACCGGCCTGGCTCGAGGCGCGCTGTATTACCACATCGGCAGCAAGGAAGAGCTCCTGTTCGAGATCACCAGCCGGTACTTGCGGGTGCTCATCGCTGAGGGCACGCCTCTGTGCGAGAGTGACCTGCCCGCGGAGGATAAATTTCGCCAGCTCTCGGCCATTGTGATGCGCACGATTGTCACTCACCTGGCCGAAATGACGGTATGTTTCCGGGAGGTGTATTCCGTCATTGGCGAGCGCCAGACCGAGTTGCTCGACCTGCACCGGCAGTATGAAAAGCTCTGGTCGCAAATCCTCAAGGCCGGCGTGAACGAGGGGACCTTCCGTACAGCTGACGCGTTGGCCGTCAAGGCTATCCTTGGCATACACCATTACAGCTACTTGTGGATCAAGCCCGGCGGCCCGCGCTCGCCGGAATCCATCGCGACGTTTTTCTGCGACACCCTCCTGCCCGGACTGAAGGTTGAGCAAGGCAGTCCCTGTAGGTCGGACTGTTGAAAAGCCCACTGACGGATAAAAAATGTAGAATCCGCTCGCCAAAAAACCGTTCCTTCTCAACGAGCTTTGCTGATGAAGCTGGCCAGCCGCAAAAAATCGATGATTGCCTGGGTGCTGTATTTCAGCGTCCTGTTCGCATCGTTGCTGTGCGCGATGGGCCACGGGCAAATGGCCGGCTTGCGATTGAGCGGTTTGGACGGCGGACTGCTTTGCTCCACAGGCGGCGGTGCAGTCTTCGAAAGCCTGCATGATGCGCCCGCCCCGTCACTGCCCGTCGAGGCTGATTGCGTCATTGCCAGCCTGTTCGGTGCGATCCTGCTCGCGGCGTTCTTCGGGCTGCTCGCCTTGCTTGCCGGCGAACCAGCCTGGCCCTTGCCCGCACAACCTACCCGTTGCTTACCCAGGCAGCGCTGGCCCCTGATCAATCCTCGCGCCTCCCCCGCCCTGCTTCCCTCGCCTTGACATCATCACCACTAGCCGCTGCCTGACGCGCGGACGGTGTGTGCTCATCGAATTAAGCCAGGAAGCTATTCATGTTTCGCTTGACTACTTTGGCGCTGCTCGCGGGCAGCACCTGCGCGTGGGCGCAAGACACAACCCTGAATTTACCCACCAGCTATATCAACGCCTCGGCCGACCAGCCGAAACCGGCGACCAGCCTGGACCTGGACACCCCCATCGAAAGCGGCTCGCGTCTGAACCTCAGTGCCCGGGAAAACCCGGCCTCTGTGAGCGTGGCCGATCGCAAGACAATGGAACGCATCGGCGCGCGCAACTTTCAGGATGCGGCGAACGCTCTGCCAGGCGTAAACGCTTCTGCACCGCCCGGCTGGGGCGGCTATGTGTCGTATCGTGGTTTCAACGGTGCCCAGATCAGCCAGTTGTTCAACGGCATCAACCTGCAATACGGCGGCGCAGCGCGTCCGGTCGGCGCATGGATTTATGACCGGGTGGAATTGCTCGGCGGCCCCTCCTCGTTCCTCAACGGCAGCGGTGCCGTGGGTGGCAGCCTGAACGTGATCACCAAGCTCGCCAACCGCGAGGAAGATACCTTCGAGGGCCGGATGAGCTACGGTCGCTACGACACTTGGGAAACCGCAGT
This sequence comes from Pseudomonas sp. E102, assembly GCF_052660185.1. Lineage (NCBI taxonomy): Bacteria > Pseudomonadati > Pseudomonadota > Gammaproteobacteria > Pseudomonadales > Pseudomonadaceae > Pseudomonas > Pseudomonas sp. E102. The sequence continues at coordinate 2,120,299 of NZ_CP084025.1, read as the reverse complement.
CGGCTTCAATAAGGCGCTCAACAGCGGTGACGGTCCACGTCACTATGCGCGGCTCGACTACAGCCGCACCAGCAGCAACGGCTACATCGATCGCCAGGAGAATGGTGCGGGCAACCTGGCCTTCTCCCTGCTCAGCGACATCAACGACCGACTCTCCCATACGCTGGCGATCGAATACCTGGAGGAGAAGGAAGACAGTCCCTACTGGGGCACGCCGGTATTGCAACCGCTGACCGGCAAGCTGCACATCGACAAGCACAACCGCTTCAACAACTACAACGTCGAGGACGGTCGTTACGAGCAGCGCACCCGCTGGATACGTTCAATCACCGACTACCATCTGGACGACAACACCCAATTGCGCAACACCTTCTATCACTACGACGGCCAGCGCGATTACCGCAACCTTGAGGTCTACCGCTACAACAGCGACAACAGCGCCATCGCCCGCTCCGGCGGTTACCGCCAGCGGCACGACCAGGAGGTCAACGGTGACCGTATCGAGCTGACTCACCAGGCTCAGCTGTTCGGCCTGGCCAGCGATTGGGCCCTGGGCATGGATTACAACACCAACCAGCAAACCAACTACCCACTGTCCAAAGGTGCCTTCGATACCATCGACCCAAATGGCTTTGAGCCGGGCCAGTTTTTGGACATTCCGGGGATGGACGCACCGCGCGCTAAAGGTCGCAGCAGCTGGACCGATACCTCCTCGGCTTTCGTCGAGAACCGTACGCGCCTGACCGAACAACTGGCGCTGATCACCGCGCTGCGCTATGACCACATCGACTTCGAGGTCGTCGATCATGTGGCCCAGGCCAGGCTCGACAAGCGTTGGGATGCAGTCACGGGTCGCGTGGGCCTGGTGTACGACCTGACGTCCAATGTCAGCCTTTATACCCAATACAGTACGTCGGCCGAGCCGCCGGGAGGCACGCTGACCAGCGCCTCCATTGCCCAGGTGGGCGATTTTGACTTGAGCACCGGTCGCCAAGTCGAGGTGGGCAGCAAGTTCGATTTTCTTGACGGTCGCGGCTCGGCCACCGCCGCGGCCTACCGCATCGTGCGCAAGAACATCTCCGTCCCCTCCTCGACGGTGCCCAACACCACCGAACAAGCGGGTCAGCAAACCTCCACCGGCATTGAGCTGGCAGCGTCGTTCAAGGTCACGCCCAAGCTGTTGGCGGCCGGCAACGTCACTTGGGTCAGGGCCGAGTACGACGAGTTCAATGAAACCATCGCAGGCGTCGTGCACTCACGCAAAGGCAATAATCCGGTGAACATTCCAGATCGGGTCGCCAATCTCTGGCTGACCTATGACGTGGCTCCTGGCTGGCAACTCGGGGCCGACGCGCGCTACGTGTCGTCGGTTTACGCCAACACCGCCAATACGATGTGGGTGCCTTCCTACACCCTGTACGGCCTGTCCATGACCCACGACCTGGACAAACACCTGCAAGTCAGCGCGCGCCTGCGCAACCTGACCGACGAGGTCTATGCCCGTTTCATCCACCAGAGCAACACTCAATATTACGTGGGGGAACCGCGCAGTCTGGAAGTCGCCATGCAGTGGAAGTACTGACAAGCCTGAACGCACTGCAACAAGTCGTCTGACGGCCTGACGTGTCTGATTATGAGTCGGAGCGCAGGCCGTCCCGCGTTGGCTAGCCTGGTAGCATGGCTGAGCGCGCGCTCAAATCCACTGGGTCATCACGAGGATTACAGCTGGAAGTGCCAGTCCTGCCAGCATGGTCTGGCAAGCGATGATCCCAGCCATAAGAGGGGCATCCCCTCCTAACTGCCTTGCCATGATGTAGGAGGACGAGGCTGTGGGCAGTGCTTGGAATAGAAGTGCTGCAACCGCGGCCTTTCCTTCAAGCCCGAATAGGTGGCACGCCCAAAGTGTCACCAGCGGCATGATTAAAAACTTGGTCAGCGACGAATAACCAACCGGACGCCACCATTGCCTGATGCTTGCGAACTCAAGCGCAGCACCCACGCAGAGCAATCCGAGCGGTAGTGACATTTGTCCCAAGGCTTTGAGCATCGGCTCAATGCCCACAGGTAATCCCCAGCCCGAGAATTGGATCAATCCGCCGGCGAAGCACGCAAGTATCAGCGGGTTCAGTGCCAACTGTTTGAGGACTTTGCCCAATGGCATCCTGCCGCCTGAGCCGTACTTTGCGAAGACCAATACACACAAAATGTTCACACTGGGCACGATGGCCGCGTTCGCTACCGCGGCCAGGGCTATACCCTGCACACCGAACAAACCCGCAGCTGCCGACACACCCACGTAATTATTGAAACGTATCCCCCCCTGAAAAACCGAAGTGAACGCAGCATCGTCCGTGGTGATCAGCGATCTGGCGCTCAACAACATTAGCGATACCACAACAGTCGAGAATACGAGCACCGAAACCATGCTTTGAAACGGCACGCCATCAAGGTTGGCGGTCGCCAGTCCGTGAAAGAAAAGAGAAGGCAACAACACGTAATACGCCAAGCGCTCTGCCTGCGCCCAGAACGTATCCGCCAAAAACTGACGATGCTTGAGCCACGCGCCCAGCACGATCAAAAGCGCGATCGGCAACAAGGCAGTCAGCAGGGAGAGGGTCATGCGCGTGCCTTGATTTTCTGTGCCAACGTTTCACATTCCGCAATCCGTCGGCTCATCAGCGGCATGTCTACGGTAGGTCTACTGATCATGGTGCCCCCAAGAACTCAATGACTGAGGTCCACGATAAGAGGTCGAACTCCAAAATAAAAACGTTTTAAACTTCAGCGATCAACAAGTATTACTCATGGTTAATCGGGCAAGACATGGGCTTTCACCGCGTTCGCCAGCGCTGCCGCCAGTCGCGCAAGCGGACGGTCTTCGCGCTCCAGCAATACCACACGCCTGGTTTTTTGAGGGATGCCGAACGGTTGAACGGCCAGTGTTTTCAGGCTTATGACTTGATGCCTAGAGAGCGGAACGATCGATACGCCCAACCCGCTTGAGACCATCTTGATAATCGCATCCTGGCTATCCAGCTCCATGCTGGTCTCCACACGCAGCCGCATAGCGCGAAGCTCTCGCTCAATGGTTCGACCTGCCCAGGCGCGACGATCGAATCGAATGAACGGCTGGCTTTTGAGTAGAAGCTTCAAGTCCTCATGCGCGTGTGATACCGGCGCGATGATCCAGAACCCTTCCTCGTAAAGTACCGTGCTTGCCAGGCCGTAAGGATGTGGTTTTACCGGTTCGGTGGTGATCGCAACGTCAAGCTCGCCCGCCTCTACGCGCGTGGCCAATTCGGCGGACATTCCCGACGCAACAGTGATGCGCAGATGAGGATGTTCGGCACGCAATGCCGACAGCGCGAGAGGCAACACGCTCGCCAGCGCTGTATGAATGGCACCGATTCTAAGCCTGCCGCGCAACTCAGTGTCGCCTCCAATCTCGGACGAGATGCCGTCGTATAAGGCCAGAATTTCTCGCGCGCGCTCAACGGCAATATGCCCAGCATCCGTCAGCACCGGCAACCGCCGTGAGCGATCAAACAGAAGTGTATTGAAATCTTCCTCCAAAGACCGGACGTGAAGGCTGATCGCTGACTGGGTCAAATGCACGGCGTCCGCGGCCCTAACAAAAGAACCGTATTGGGCAATGGCAAGCAGTGTTCGAAGTGCGCGTAGAGACATAGCCATTAATCCTGCAGATTGATGGCCGAGCTTGTCATAAAGGGATCAAGCATCAAGGGCAGGTTTCGCTGCTATTACCATGATCTCAACCAGCACCTCGGGTCGCGCCAGATTTGCCTGAACAGTGGCCCGTGCAGGAGCGCAGTCGGTTGGAAGCCAAGCATCCCACACTGAGTTCATCGCCGCGAAATCACGATCAATGTCTTTAAGCCAGATCTGTGCGCTCAAAAGCTGACCCTTGTCGCTGCCCGCCAATGCCAACAAGGCTTCGATTTTGGCCAGCACCTGCTGCGTCTGCTCTTCGATGCCAGCCTGTAGATCAGTAGGTACCTGGCCGGAGAGGTAAAGCAGATCGCCGTGACTAACCACACCGGACATCCGCGCGTTGCTCTGAAAACGTTCAATCGTTGCCATCGGTTTTAATCCATGAACTGGGAATATTAAGGTCGGGCCGTCAACCAGCCGAACCATACGCTGGGCACCACCAAATGCCAAGGTTATGCCCAGCGCAGCTGGATTGACATCCAAGCGGGCCTTTCATGCCAACGCCTTAGGCCCGGAACAGCCAGGTTTGCGTTTTCACGCCAGCGAGTCAGCCACTCCGATCAATTGAAAGACCTCCTCTTGCGGGGGCTCGGCGAAGATGATGTTCAAGTCACGGTAACCGGAGTGATCCCCGACCAGGCTCAACTCGAATCGAGCCCCTGATGCGTCGGCTTCGTAGCTCTTCAAGTAAGTCAGGTTCTTGGCTTCATTGACAACCACATCCAAGGTGCCGTTGTACCCATTGCCGAGTCGGGTAAAGCCCAAGGCGGACACATCGATCGTGTCTTCACCCGTGGTGTAGTCCATCAGGCGGTCAGTGTGGTTTTCGGTGGCGGTACGGTAGCTGTCGCTCAGCAGGTCGAAGCGGAACACGTCGTTGTTGCCGCCACCGACCAATTGGTCCCGGCCTTCTGCGCCAATCAATACGTCATTGCCTAACGCTCCATAGAGGCGATCATCGCCCGCGTGCCCTTCGATGATTTCGCCTCGGGCGTTGCCTTGTAAACGATCGTCCCCTTCGGTGCCCACCAACCTGGCTTGCTGGAACAGGACGTTGGTTTCATCCAGCGTTTGGCCCAGATTACCCTCGAAGACCACTTCGAAGCGTTCCCCATCCGCGTTGGCCTCGAAACTCTTGAGGTAGGTCCGCGTCCCGCTTTCATTGACGCGTATCGCCAGCGTTCCGTCATAGCCATTGCCCAGCCCGAGGAAGCCCAGGGATGAGAGATCGAGGGTATCGGTGCTGGGGTCGAAGTCGGTGATTCGGTCGCTATGGGCGGTGGTTGCGGTTCGGTAACTGTCTGCGATTGACTCGTAACGGAACGTATCGGCACCGGCCCCGCCCGTCAGCAGGTCACGACCTTCCTGGCCATCGAGCAGATCGTTACCGGCCCCGCCAGAGATCGCATCGTCGAATGACGCGGTACCGGGCAAGAAATCATCATCGCGGCCACCGTCGACGTGGTGATAGCCGTCGTCGGGATTGCCAAAGCTGTGGTCCAGGCTACCGTCGGGGTTCAACTGAACCAGGGAGGCCAGGTAGCCGTCCGCGCTTGTACCTTGGCTTGCGCCAATCAATACCTTGCCGTTGGCCAGCACAATCATGTCGGCGATCGCAAAAGGAGCGTTTTGCGAGCCCCAACTCACCTTACCCTGGTCACCGAAGCTGCTGTCGAGCGAGCCGTCGGCGTTGAGTCGGGTGACGGTCGCCACGCCCCCCGAGGCGCCCGCCAACAGGATTTTGCCGTCGTCCTGGATGACGAGGGCGTCCGCATGAACATCCAGGGCCAGGCTGCCCCCGTTCGCGAAGCCGCTATCCAGGGTACCGTCCGGGTTGAGGCGGGTCAGGGTATCTTGCCCTGTGACCAATACTTTCCCGTCTTCCTGCAGCGAAACGTCGATCGTGCCGCCGGGGTGAATGCCGACGGAGGCTGGCAGGTGCAAGACCCCTGCCTCTGCGAAAGACGGGATCAAGGCCCCCGTCGCGTCGAAGCGGGCGATATGGATCTCCCCGGAGGGATACCCCGCGCTTGCGAAAAAGCTTCCGTCGCGTTGCACGGAGAACGACGCTTGCTGGCCTAGATTGTCATTCCAGTAAAAAGGCACGATCGCGGTGCCGCCATTCCCGAAACTCGTATCCAGGCTGCCGTCCGCCAAGGTGCGACTTACCCCCGATACCCAGGCGTCGCCGACTTGCACGTACTGCGCCACCAGGTAACCGCCTCCCGGCTGCACCGCGGCATTACCGCCGTCCTCGATATCGAGCGACACAGGAAGAAGCGATTTACCGTCTCCACTGAAGCTGCGGTCCAGGCTACCGTCGGCATTGAACCGGACCACGCTACCGGTGAAGCCCGAGTCCTCTTCGCCTCCCAATCCCAGGCGACTATAAGCGCCCAGCCAGATAGCACCGTCCGGATCGACCGTGATACCTGCGACAGTGTCCGAGCCCCATAAGGTGGTGGCAACCATGCCTGTGTTCCGCGCCGCTGCAGCGGCGGGCGAAATGTCCTGACTCATGTCCATGTCTCCTGTAGCTATTAGGCGCCAAAAACTATAGACATGGGTCAGTCAGGTTGCCACTTTTCATCCCTCAACCGCCTATCAAGGGCATCGGCGAACCGGGCGCTCCCAGTTCCTCTACGCTGATTTCACGCATGCGGAACTTCTGCACCTTACCGCTGACGGTCATCGGAAAATTGTCAACGAACTTGAAGTGGCGTGGCGTCTTGAAATGAGCGATCCGGCCCTTGCAGTAATCGCGCAGCTCTTCAGCGCTTGCCTGGTGTCCCTCGTGCAGCCTGATCCAAGCAACGATCTCTTCCCCATAAACCTTGTCCGGAACACCGATGACCTGAACGTCTGCCACCGAAGGGTGGCTGAAGAAGAACTCCTCTATTTCGCGCGGGTAGACGTTCTCGCCCCCTCGAATGATCATGTCCTTATTGCGCCCGATGATCTTCAGATAACCCTCGTCGTCCATGATTGCCAGGTCGCCGGTGTGCATCCAGCCCGCATCGTCGATGGCCTGCGCGGTCGCCTGCGGGTTGTTCCAGTAGCCCAGCATCACGCTGTAGCCGCGAGTACACAGTTCGCCAATCTGACCGCGAGGAACGACCCGGTTCTGTTCGTCGATGACCTTGCTTTCCAAGTGCGGCTGGGTGCGGCCGACACGGGTGACTCGGTGTTCGATATCGTCGTCCGGCCCGGTCTGGGTGGAGACCGGGCTGGTTTCGGTCATGCCGTAGGCGATCTGCATCTCCTTGAGGTGCAGGTCTTCGATCACCCGCTTCATGACTTCGATCGGGCAGGTGGAGCCGGCCATGATGCCCGTTCGCAGATGACTCAAATCCAATGACTGGCGCTGCGGGTGGTCGAGCATCGCGATGAACATGGTCGGCACGCCATACACGCCGGTCGCTTTCTCCTGTGCGGCGGCCCGCAAGGTCTCCAGAGGATCGAACGCCGCACTGGGGTAGATCATTGTCGTTCCGTGGGTGACACAACCCAGGTTACCCATGACCATGCCGAAGCAGTGATACAACGGCACCGGTATTACAAGCCGGTCTTGCTCGCTGAGCTTCAGGCTTTCACCGACCATAAAGCCGTTATTCAGGATGTTGTAATGGCTGAGGGTGGCGCCTTTAGGGAATCCGGTGGTCCCCGAGGTGTACTGGATGTTGACCGGATCGTCGAACTGCAATTGTTCGCCGCGTTCGCGCAATTGCTCCGGAGCCACTCGTTCCGTCAGGTCTCGCAACCCCTCCCATGACAACATACCGGCGGCTGGCGCATCGCCAAGGCTGATCACGCCCCGCAACTCAGGCAACCGGCCACTTTGCAGTGCGCCTACGGCGCAGCGTTGGAGTTCGGGCAGCAGATCATGAAGCATCGCGTGGTAGTTGGAGGTCTTGAACGAATCGGCACAAATCAGCCAGCGGCACCCCGACTGCTTGAGGGTGTATTCAAGCTCGGTCAGGCGGTAGGCCGGATTGATGTTCACCAACACCGCTCCCACCTTGGCGGTTGCGAATTGGGCAATGCACCATTGCGCGCAGTTCGGCGACCAGATGCCGACCCGTTCACCGGCCTTGAGGCCCAGCGCGAGCAATCCTCGTGCGCAACAGTCCACCTCCTTGGCCAACTGTGCCCAGGTGTAGCGCAGCCCTTGATGCCGTACGACCAACGCTTCGCGATCGCAGAACCGTTCCACCGCTCGGTCGAACGCCGCGCCAATGGTCATCGCCAGCAAGGGTGTGGTTTGCGGTCCACGGGTGTAACTGGGGACACTCATATCTGTTCTCTCTGTACGATCCAAATGTGGTCCGGGGTTTCAACCACGGCGCTTTGTTGAATGGCTTGCCCTCTTTGTTTTTAACGCGTGAATATCTGCGCCGTGGTAATCGCCATATCACCGCCGGGCAATTTGATGTTGCCGATCTGCTTCAAACTGTCGGCGTCGAACACCGCTACGTCGTTGAAGGTACCCGCCAGGTAAATCTTGCTGCCGGCCTTGTTGAACGAAATGCAGTAAAAGGAATGGTCCAGCGTGGCGGCCTGAAGCAGTTTTTTCTGCTTGATGTCGTACTTGGCCAGACGGTTGAGTACACCGAACATCAAGTTCGGGTCCTTGGGCGAACGCATGCCACTGAAATAGATCTCCGTCAGAGGGCCGAAGTCGGTGGTTTCGGTCTTGCCGGTTTTCAGGTCGATGCTGAACAACCCATAGAGGTATTCGGCGGTGGCCGGGTCCTGCTGTTTGTCCTTGAATTTCGCGGCGGTGTAGAGCAGCGAAAAATCATGGCGGTACGTTTGCTGGTTCCACACATAAAGCACGTCCGGCGCGCTGTAGTTTTCACGCTTCCAATGACGACTGGGGATCAGCACGTCGAATGTGCCGGTGTTCACGTTGACCTTGTAGACATCCGCTCCCGCCACATACAGCGTGCCATCGTCACCGCTTTGCATGATGGTCAGCTGCCGCGGTGCCGGAAAACTGCGAACAGGTTTGGCGTTCATGCCGGCATCGGTGGCGTACACATCGAGCCGGGGTTGCTGTACTTCGTAACGGTCGTTGAGCATCAACGTCGGGTTGGCGATGGCAAAGAGTTCCTTGCCGTCGTGGCCAACAGTAAAAGCGAACATGGATTTCGCTTTCTCCCCCGGTTTCTGGGTGATGCTGGCGTGAAAGACCTGTTTGCAGCTGTCCAGCTCAACACCGTAAATATCCGCGTAATGGTTGTTCAACACGTAGGCGGTCTTGCGATCCGGCGACAGTTGCACGGTGCCGGGACCGAAGGCGTCCGGCATCTTGCAGGTCTTGAACAGGCTGTCGGTGGCCAGGTCGATCACGTGCAGGTTGTTCGGATAATTGGTGGTCACCATGTACTCGTGACCGCTTTGCAGTGCGGTGTTTTCATCGGCCAGGACATCGAGTGAGATAACGCCCAGGACACCGAACGCGGCCAAGCCGCAGGCTTTGATGCATTGCATGCTGGAATCCTTCTTCATGACCGATCACTTGTCTTTAGGAAAAACGGTGCCGAGGTTGCGCCAGTTTTCGTTGGACGCCTGGGCATCCTTGTTCCAGTCCGGATAGGTGCTCATCATGTCCGGCACCTGGGCCGGCCACCAGCAGGGGTCGGAGCAACCATACAGGTCGGCTTCCATCGGCTGGCACAGCGACGACACGCCGCCGAACGCGTCGATTTCCCAACCAGGATCGGTGGTCGAGGCGCAGCCGGCGACGGAGCTCATCGCCACCACTTCTTCGATTCGGTTCTCGGCCGCGGCCTGATCGAGTTTCTGGGCTTTGTTGTTGATTGCCTTGAGATGTTTCATATCAGTGAGCCTTGCGCGGAGTGATGTAACTGCTGATGAACGCAGGGTTGTGAGCCATGATCCGGGTGTAGACCTCGATGCCGAAGTCGACCCAGTCACGCATCAGTTCGCAGTAGTGGTAGGTCGGATGAGTCGGGTCGCCGTATCGGGCGTAGCTCTCGTGGTAGCAGCCGCCGGAGCAGAGATTGCGGATCTGGCAGTCTTCACAGCCAGTATTGGTACGGTCGAGCCGCTGGGACAGGAAGTCATTCAACTCGACCTGTTTCACCCCGCTGTGAACGTTGCCGAACGTCGGCAGGCTCGAACCGGTAAAGCGGTGGCACAGGTTCAATTCGCCCTTGTGATCCACCGCCAGCATCTTCAGGCCCGCGCCGCACGGCAGGGCTTTCTTGTGGCCCTCATGGATGTCGGTGATCAACTGGTGCAGGTTGGAGAACCCGATGTTGCGGTGCTCCAGTGCCGCTTCCAGGTAACGACGACCGAGCTTTTTCATGTTGGCGAAGACCTCGATCAGTTCGTCGCTGGACAGGTTGAAGCTGCTGATATCACCGGACGTCACCGGAGCAAAACCGACCTCGGCAAATCCCAGTTCGTTGAACAGGTGATCCCAGATGGTCTCTACATCGGTAACGCCAGTGGTCAGGGTCACCCGCGCGCCCACTGGACGGCTGTTGTAACGCGACAACAGCATCTCGGCCTTGCGCCGCACCACGTCATACGTGCCCTGCCCACCCACCGTGATGCGATTGCGATCATGCACGGTCTTCGGCCCGTCGATACTCACCGAGAGCCCGAAGCGGTGGGCGTTGAGGTAGTCCACGGTGTCTTCGGTGAGCAGCGTGGCGTTGGTGGTCATGACGAACTCGACGAACTTGCCCGCCTCGGCAAACCGCTTTTCACAGTAGTCGACCATGTACTCGATCAGCTTGCGGTTGCTCAGCGGCTCTCCCCCGAAGAACACCACAGTGAAACGCTCTTCATCGGGGGATTCGCGCAGCAGCATTTCTACCGAAGCGACCGCCGTTTCGACGTCCATCTTCTTGCCCGCCGAGGGCTTGTCGAGGTCTTCTTTGTAGCAGTAGGTGCAGCTCAGATTGCAGCCCGTGTTGACGTTGAGCACCACGGTATTGATTGCGGTGCGCTCCACCCGTTTGGTACCGATGTCCGGCGACAGCGGTGAGCCGTCGCTGACCAGTTCCAGGGAAATCAGCTCACGCAGGGTTTCGGTGATTTCTTCGCCGTTGAAGCGTGCGGCCAAGCGCTGGATCAGGTCGTCCGATGAGCAGCCGGGGCCGCGCAAGGTATCGATGATGGTGCCCGTCAGCTCATCGCTGGCGAACAGCGAGCTGCTGGGAATGTGGAACAGCATGCGGTCGGCGTCGACATGCACTTCGTGCAGATTGCGTTCGACCAGATTCAAAATAGCGCCCATTGCAAACCTCCTGTGCAAGCCCCGATTCACGAGGCCTGCGGTCATTCCGAAAAGTGTCTGGAACCGCTACAAACAGCCAACTTATGGAATGGGTGGATTGTTCCAGCGTTGCACGGTGACGATCATGTGGCCTTCGCCGGTCAGGGATTTCCCTGCGTCGTCGACGGCGGCGATCACCTTGAGATTGCCGGCATTGTTGGTGGACATCTTGCGCTGCGGGTTCGGCCCGGCATCGCCTGGGGTGAACACACCGGTATCGGCCTGCATGGTGCCGGCAAACTTGACGTCTCCATCCTCTTTGGCACGTTCATCGAAAGCCTCGACCTTCCATTGCGCAGGGAATACGCCGATGCGATAGGGCTTGCCGTCAGCGCCCTTGCCCCAGGCTTCGGCATCGAAACGGCCCTGGACTTTTGGCGTCGAACCACCGCCCTCGCCGATCCGCGCCACTGAGAATTCGGGCACGACTTTGACTTCAGCGATCTTGCTATAGACCGACAGTGTCGGGCCTTTCAGCGTGCCGAGCGTGACGTTGCGCAAGCCCGGTTGCGCATTGGCAGCGGCCTTGATCTTGACTCGCAGGCGCTCCGGACTTTGCTCAAGCACCTGAACCACTTCCACGCCTTTGCCAAAATCCGGTTTGCCGGTCAGGCCGCTGCCGATCAGGGTAACTTCGGTTTCGCTGCCCGCCTTCAGATACCCCGGCTGCACGGCCAGCAAACGGTTGGAGCCCTGTTTGGCGGCGACAAAGTCCAGGCCCCGCTCGTCGTGCTCGGCCTCGAACATCCGACCCTGCATGGCGTTGCCCTGGGCGGCGAACACCTGACGCATGACTACGCCATCGATGGTCACGTTGCCGCGCCATTCGTAACCGGTGTAGAGAATCGCACTGCCATCGCCGTTGAACGGGCTGCCGTCGGCATACTGACCTTTGACGTTGACCTTGAACGTGTCGCTGCCATCGGCAGTCACGCTCATGACGCCAGCCAGTTCACCTTTACCGGGCAGGTGCCCGCTGAAGCTCCAGTCGCCGACCAGCGCCTCGGCTTTCGGCGCGCTACCCACCCATTTCTTCCAGGCCGGGTTGTCCAGCGAATAACGCTTGGCCAGCAGCGGCACCATCTCTTTGCGGGCCAGATCGAACCAATCGCGGTCGCGGGACAGGGCCTGGTATTCGAGGGACGGCCATTGGCCGAGGTGGAAGTTCACCAGGCGCTCCCATTCCTGGGCAGGTCGACGCTGCAGGGCAACCCGCGCACCGGAGTGACAGCGGCCACACATCTGGCTGGTCTGGTCGTCGAACTTCTCGACGGTATTGAGCCGTCGCTCCAAGGCATAACGCACACCATCGGTCTCACTGGGCGCCAGGCCTTGGGTGTCAGCCAGGTATTTGACGAGGGTCCGGCGATCGTCATCGCTGATCTGCACACCATGCATGACCTGCATCCGGGCAATACTCATCAGCCAGCCTTCCGGCGTTTTGCGCTGGTGGCTGATACGGCTCAGGGCGTTATCGGCTTCGGGGATGTGACAGCCCTGACAGGTTTCCCTGAGGATGGTCTGGGCGTCGCGAGCTGCCAGGCTGTAAGGCGAATGCAGCGCTACACAGGCCGCCACGGTCAACAGACTGGCGCTCAGGCCTGATCGGAGTTTTCTCTTCATCAACGTCGAACCTCCCACGGTGCTTTCTTATTTTTGTGGCTTATCGTTTTTATGGTTTCTGCCGTCGGCGACAAGCCGCTGACGGAGGCAAGAGAAACGTCTGCGATGAGCAATACACGGAGCGTGCCAGCTTAACGAACAGCATTTAAATCAATGAGTTATAGGAATATCTTGGCTTTTCTACGCATCAGAACGAGATGACCTGCGTCTTATATCGCGACAGCCGTTGCAGTCTGAGACAAGCATAGGTGCCCCCGGCTGGAATACTTCATGGCCAGCGGCAATGTTCAAGTACACACGCAATGGCTCGCCGTCTCACCGATGTCGCGATTTGCGACAAAACCACTGGGTGCCATTTTCTCCTTTTATCGCTCAACCCCCGCCAACAAGGGGCCTTGGCCCGTTCCCGGTACTTGGCACAGCCATTGCCAACCTTGGAGAGATCCACGCTCTCACGCACAACAAGAGGTCTCATCATGCCCCTGCCTAATCTGCTTCCCGCCACCTCGGCCTTCGTCCAACGCGCCCCACGCATGCTCATCGGCGGCGACTGGGTCGAGGCCGCGGACGGCCAGACCATGCCCCTGCACAACCCGGCCACGGGCGAAGTGTTATGCGTGGTGCCACGGGCCACGCCCGAGGATGTCGACCGTGCAGTGCTCGCCGCCCGTCAGGCGTTCGACGATTCGGCCTGGACCCGCACCCGCCCTCGGGAACGGCAGAACCTGCTGTGGAAACTCGCCGATCTGATGCAGCGCGACGCCGAACTGCTGGCGCAACTCGAATGCCTGAACAACGGTAAGAGCGCGGCGGTGGCGCAAGTGATGGACGTGCAGCTGTCTATCGATTTCCTGCGCTACATGGCCGGTTGGGCCACCAAGATCGAAGGTTCCAGCGTTGACGTGTCGCTGCCGCTGATGCCCAACGATCAATTTCACAGTTTCATTCGTCGCGAAGCGGTGGGCGTGGTCGGGGCCATCGTCGCCTGGAATTTCCCGCTGCTGCTGGCTTGCTGGAAACTCGGTCCGGCCCTGGCCACCGGTTGCACCGTCGTGCTCAAACCTGCCGACGAAACACCGTTGACCGCGCTGAAGCTCGCCGAACTGGTGCTGGAAGCCGGTTACCCCGAAGGCGTGTTCAATGTGGTCACCGGCACCGGTGTCACGGCGGGCTCCGCCCTGACTCATAACCCGTTGGTGGACAAGCTGACGTTCACCGGCTCCACCGCCGTGGGCAAGCAGATCGGCAAGATCGCCATGGAATCCATGACCCGGGTCACCTTGGAGCTGGGCGGCAAATCCCCAACCATTGTGATGGCCGACGCCGACCTGAAGACCGCCGCAGCGGGCGCCGCCAGCGCGATCTTCTTCAACCAGGGCCAGGTCTGCTGCGCCGGGTCCCGGCTGTATGTGCAACGCAAGCATTTCGACAATGTGGTGGCGGACATCGCCGACATCGCCAATGCGATGAAACTGGGCAATGGCCTGGACCCTAGTGTCGCAATGGGCCCGCTCATTTCCGCGCGTCAACAGGAGCGGGTTTATGGTTACATCGAAAAAGGTCGGGAAAGCGGCGCGACCATCGCTTGCGGCGGTGAGCAATTCGGGCCGGGCTTCTTCGTCAAGCCCACGGTGATTGTGGATGTCGATCAGCGGCATTCATTGGTACAAGAGGAAATCTTCGGCCCGGTGCTGGTGGCGATTCCGTTCGATGACGAAGCCGATGCGCTGCGCCTGGCCAATGACAGCCCTTATGGCCTTGGGGCGAGTATCTGGTCGAATGACTTGGCCGCGGTGCACCGGGTGATTCCGCGGATCAAGTCGGGCTCGGTGTGGGTCAACTGCCACAGCGCCCTGGACCCGGCATTGCCGTTTGGCGGCTACAAGATGTCGGGGGTCGGGCGTGAAATGGGGTATGCGGCGATCGAGCATTACACCGAGTTGAAGTCGGTGTTGATCAAGTTGTGATTGGCGGCGTTCTTTAGACCGCTATCGCGAGCAGGCTCGCTCCCACAGTGGATATTCGGTCGACACAAAACCATTGTGGGAGCGAGCTTGCTCGCGATAGGCCAGCCCAGGCAGCCCAATGTCAGGGCTTGAACCCCTGCCCCGACAACCAGCTCCGAACCATCCTCCCCTGCTCCACCGTCAACCCCTCCAACACACGCTCGGCTGGCTCGCTGCGCAACCGTCGCACCAAGGGTGCCAACTCCACGCCTTGCAGATGCCAGATACCGAGCGGCTGATCCGCCGTGATCACCACCTCGGCCTCCTCCACGAAGCCATCGCGCAATACCGGTGCCCGCTCAACCCTCAACGTGGCGTAATCCACCTCGGCGTGGGCGACTTCAGCATCCGGCCACTGACGCCGCGCCAGCCAGAACGGCTGGTCCGGCCAACGCTGCTCATCGGCATAAAAATCCCGGCCGATGCGCGCAAAACGCAAAAACAGCTGCTCGACCCGCCGCTGATGAAAACGCTGCGCCAGCAACGCCCGCTCAGGTTTGCGCAACAGCGTGTTGACCACCGCAGGCGCCTGCAACGCCGAAGACAACGACTGAAAAATGCCATTTCCCGACAGTGGATCGACCGCCATGGCCGCGTCCCCTACCCGAATCCAGTTATCGCCACAGACGTGGGGACACAAAATCGCCGTGCTGCTGCGGGCATGCAAATGCAGTCCGGTTTCCGGTTCACTCCCGAAAAACTCCCGGGCCAATGGCGAATCCTGGCGGCGCTGACGGCAGTGATCGAGCAGCAGCGCCTTACCCGGCAACCCGGCACTGGCCACGTCCACCGTCCATTGCCAGTAACACTGGCCGTCAGCCCGACGCGCCATCCAGGCCCAGCCGTCCCCAAGGCTTTCCACGGCACTGGCGGTGGTACCCGGCGCGCCTCGCCAGCGATTGAGCAAACTGACCGTCTCCGGCCCCCGCAGGCCTTTGCCAAGGGCCGGTGCCTGACGTCCGCGAGCGTCCACCAGAAAATCCGCGAGCAGCGCTTCGCGCCCTTGCAGTTCGATTCGATGCCCCGAAGCGTGCGACTGCACCGTCAGCACTCGGCCATCGATCAACTCGACGCCGGCCAGCCGCAAATCCTCGCGCAAGCCTCGATCGAAGCTCGGACGGTCCAGCAAAAACTCAATGTTCTGCGCATGCCGCTGACCGTTCCAGGACACCTGCCGTTGGGAAGGCTGCGCCGCGTCCGTCAACGCCTGATGCAGCCCCGCGCCCCGCAACGCATCCAGCACCCGTGCCGAAACCCCTTCCAGCGCCGCGAAGCGCCGCCACTCGCTGACCAGCGTTACGGGGTAGCCGAGCCGCCGCAGCCCCAGGGCCACCGCAGCCCCCGCAGGCCCCGCGCCGAGAATCACAATCGGCTTCATGGGCCGACGCGCCGTTCAGGGCCGTGATAACAGGCGTTTCTTTGCAGCCATTCGACAATTTGCGCGTCGCTCGCCTCGGGATTTTCAACGAGAAAACTCGCAATGTGTCCGCTCAATGCCGCACAGCCCAGGCTTGCACCCGACTGCCCCGGGTGGGTGCCGTGAACACACGCGGCGAAATCTGCCTGGGCGCTGTCGAGCCACGACCATTGCTGTTCGGTACAACGCGCATCGCCGGTCACCCGTAGCACTTGCGGATAATTCGCTGGGAACACCCCTTCGCCTTGGGCCGGGCTGGACGCACACAGCAAAACACCCCGCGCCACCGCCGCGGCACAGGCCTCACGCAACAGGCTGCGATCCTGCCGAAGACCGAGGCTCAGGTTGATCACCCGCACGTCCTGCGCCACCAGCCAATCGATAGCGGCAGCGATCTGCAAGGCGCTGGTGATGCCTCGCTGGTCGAACACCTGGGCGATGCAAAAAACCGCCGCCGGCGCTCGTCGGCCGATGGCCTCGATTACCGCGCTGCCATGACCCAGCGGATCGTCGCGTAAATCGCTTTCGGCCAGTCCATCCTCCAACAGCGAGAACCGTCGACCGGCAATCACCCGCACTCGTTGCGCGGCTGAATGACCGCTGTCCACCACCCCAATCCGCAGCTCAGGTTTCATGCTGCACCGATTTTGACGTGAGCACGCCGTCCAGCAGTTCAAAGCGCAGATCGGCATCGGCCAGGGTCGACGGACGATGGCTGATCAGAATCCGCGTGCGCCCCGCGAACAGCCGGTCGATGGCCTCGATCACTTCGCGCTCGGTGGCTTCGTCGACCGCCGACGTCGCTTCGTCCAGCACCAGGATCAACGGATCCTGCAACAGCGCCCTGGCGATGGCGATGCGCTGTTTCTGTCCGCCGGACAACTGTTGGCCACGCTCGCCCAAAGGGCTGTCGAGACCTTCGGGCAGTGACTCGATGAGGCTATCGAGCTGAGCCAGGCGCGCCACTTCGGCGATGGCCTGGCGGCTGGCGTCCGGGACGGCATAGGCCAGGTTGTCCGCAAGGCTGCCGCGAAACAGCACGATGTCCTGACTGACCACGGCAATGCGCCGACGCAGCTGGAACAGGTCCAGTTCCCGCAGATCGACCTCCCCCAGCAAAACCCGGCCGGATTGCGGATCATGGTGCCGTTGCAGCAAATCGATCAGGGTTGATTTACCGACACCGGAGCCGCCGCTCAAGGCGACTTTCAAACCGTAGGGAATTTGCGCTTCAACGCCACGCAGGGTCGTCGCGCGACCGGGATGGGCGAAGTGCACGTTGTCGAAACGCAAATCGCCAGAAACCGGCATCGGTTTGGGTGTAACCGGAGTGAGGACGGTTGGCTCTTCACCGCGCAGTTCCATGACCCGCCCAAGGCTCACGGTCATCCGCTGAACCGCGACATAGAGCCCCAGCAGGCTCTGGACCGGGCCCACCGCCATTCCCAGATAGGTCGAAAACGCGATCAGCGCGCCCAACTGCCAAGCCCCTTGCACCACCCAGTAACCGCCAATCAAAAATACACAGGCCCGCGACAACGACGTCAGGGTGCCGGGCACCGCCTGTGTGAAGAACTCGGTCACTTGCAAGCGCAAGAGCTGGCTCATGTACCCCTGGCCCAACGTTTCCAGGCGCCGTGCTTCGCGCCGTTGCTGGCCGGCGGACTGGATGAACTTCATCACCGGCAAGGTCTCGACCATGAATGAGGACATGTCCGCCGAACGCTCGCGCAACTGCCGGACATCGCGCTCGACCTTACGGCGCATCCAGCGTAGCCAGAGCACGTCGATCGGAATCAGTACCAGGGCCAGCAACGAGAGTTTCCACGACAAGGTCACCAGCATCGCCACGGCGACCACCAGACCGATCACGCTCGACACCGCGGAGAACAGCGAGTCCACGGCGAAACGCTGGATCTCCGCGACATCACCATCGAGGCGCGACATCAGATCGCCGATTCGCCGCTGGCCGTAGAAACCCGGCGAGAGCGTCTGCAAATGCCGATAAAGGTCATCGCGCAGGGCAAACAGAATCCGTCCGGACAATCGCGTGTGCAGATATCGATTCACGCCCGACAGTGCCGTGCCCAGCAACCCGGCGGCCATCATCAACCCGGCGATCAGCACCAGCATCGTAAAGTTGCGCGCCAACAGACCATCGTCGATCAGCAGCTTGGTCAGCCAAGGTTGCACCAATACCAACGCCGAGGCGCAGGCCGACAGCCCGAGCAGCCCGGCAATCGCCAGCCGGTGCGGACGCACGAAGCCGTAGAGCCAGCGCAACGCCGCTTGCTGGGCCGCAGGGTTCTGGCTGTCGATCAGCCGAACGATCAAACGCAGCATCACGAGCGCAGCTGTTTAAGCTTGCGATACAGGGTCGCGCGGCTGATGCCCAGGGCTTCGGCGGCGGCCGAGACATTACCTTGGTGCGTGTCCAGGGACTGACGAATCAATTCCAGTTCATGCTCTCGAATACTGCCACTTGGAGGGCGCTCGCCGGCGGTGAGCTCATCGAGCGTGCTGTCGGGCAAATGGTCGAGGGTTAACACAGTCTCCCCCGGTTCACGCATGGCCAGCGCGGTGCGCAAGACCATTTCCAGCTGGCGGATGTTGCCCGGCCAGTGATAGCCGCCGAGCAACCGGTTCAAATCGTCATGCAGGACTACCGTCGGCGCATCGAGCTTGGCCAGCAAACGGTCGACCAGGCCAGTGAAGTCGTCGCGCTCGCGCAGGGCCGGGAGCATCACGCTGATGCCGTTGATTCGGTAGAACAGATCCTCGCGAAAGTGTTTGTCTTCCACCAGACGCTTGAGGTCGCGATGCGTGGCGCAGATCAGCGCGATGTCGATGTCTTGCTCTTCGCCAGCGCCCAGCGGCGCAACTTTGCGGTCTTGCAATACCCTGAGTAAACGGGCCTGCAAGGCCAGCGGCATGTCGCCGATTTCATCCAGAAACAACGTGCCGCCATGGGCCTGCTGCAGGCGCCCGACCATGCCGCCCCGGCGCGACCCGGTAAAGGCACCCTCGCGATAGCCAAACAGCTCCGACTCGATCAGGCCTTCAGGGATTGCCGCGCAGTTCACCGCCACGAAAGGTTTGTCGCAGCGCGCTCCAGCCGTATGCAACGCTCGGGCGATGACTTCCTTACCGGTGCCCGTTTCACCCTGCAGCAACACCGGTAATTCATTGGCCAGACCCTGGCGAGCCATGCGCAGCGCCCGGGCATAACGGGCATTGTTGCCGGCCAGGGATTCTAGATCGGGTTGTGGTTTAGCGCTTTTAGCTGGGGTGCGCGATACCGTGCTGACGTTGATCGAGCGCTGCGGTGCGCGCAGGGCTTTGTAGAAAAATTCACCCTTGGCGGTTTGCAGGCTGCCGACGCCGCCCTGATGCAGACGCGATAACAGCTGCAGGCCATCGACACCCAGGAAATCTTCACAGCGTCGCCCCACGAGCGCCGAACGCTCGGCGTGAAGCAACTGACACGCCTGGGCGCTGACCGCGAGAATCTGACCCCCGAGACTCACCGCGAGCAAGCCCTGCCAAGGGGATTCGAGGTACTGTCGACGGCTGTGGAAGGCGAGAACGATCTGGTCCGGGTAACAGGCATTGAACACGCGACTTTCGATCTGGCTGACGGCCATGGTCAGCAACGCGGTGCTGTCGTGAACACGGCCGAGCGGGCCTTCGCGGGTCAGGTCAAGGACGCCGAGGATGTCGCCCTGCGGGCAATGGATAGGCACCGAGGTGCAGGAAAAATCAGTCAGACGGTCAAGGTAATGTTCGCCGCAATCGATCATCGTCGGTCGGGCTTCCACCAGTGCGGTACCCAGGGCGTTGGTGCCGCGCACCGCTTCGCTCCAGCAAGCCCCCAGCGTGATGTCTTGCAGGCCACTGCCTTTGAAACGGTCGGCGTGCCCTTCGGCTGCAAGGATGGTGGCGTCGGAATTGGCGAGGATGATGAGCCCTTCCTTGCCCTGGCGTTCGGCCAGATAATCGATGGCCGGCATCGCCGCATCGATCAACAAGCGATTGCTCTCCAGCAGCACATCAAGGCTGGCGTTCGACTCCAACGCCAGTTCTTGCTTGGCATTGAAATGCACGCCATGGCTGAGGCTGCGCCGCCACGACGCATCGATTTCCGCACGCAATACGCCATCGGGGACGGTGCCTTCGAGGTGCAGCTTTTCCCGGGCCAGCCGTGCTTCGCGATGAAGTTTGGGATGAGTTGTTTTTATCAGCATCAGCAAGCGCTCCGGATCGGTCCGCCCTGCGCCCTTCTGAGTTCAGCGCTTTGTTGCCATCTTTACGTTAACGTCAGGGCATTGGCAAGTGCCTTACGGCGTTTGTGCTTGATCCTAGGCGGGGTGCTCGCTTCTCGGTCGCTCCTCCTCGCATTGAATACGCAGGGCACTGGTTCGGTGATATCAAGACCAGCTGCACCTCATCCTCGGTTCCGGATTTGCGGATCAAGGACCGTTCGAACTGCTAAGGCTGCGCATTAAGTTGTCGCTTCCAAAACTGCGACTACACTCGGTCTTGCTGGCCAAGAAGGATCGACGGCAGCGTGAGTTTTCGTTGGTCCCGTTGAATTATCTGAGACAAGGAGCAGTCATGACTTCGCTAGACTCAATTGAGCAAAGACAAATCAATCTTACCCACGCGTACGTGGTGAACAATGCGGCGTTGGCTTCGCCGGATTGGCAAAACATGAAGAAGCCTTCGCCGACCCAGGTCAAAGACAACATTCTTACGCGCCTTAACGGCTCCAAGTTTGGTGGCGGCTATGACGTAGCCTGGGGACCCGCCCTGGTCCCGGATGGCGAGCATGTGGCCCACATCACGGTGGTGTTGGTCGGCGGGCAGGACAAAAACGACATTGTGGTGGTGACGAGTGGAACCCTCGCCGATTCGGTCAAGGATCAGATAGATGATCTTGATATTTCTTCAATGGTGCCGCTGCAGAGCCTCATCAAGAACTGCCCGGTGCCGGCACACCTGGCGCAGGGAACTGCGGAAGGTGTAAAGGCGATATTGGGTCAGGAATCGACAATCGGTTTCCAGGGCACACTTTGCGATTTTCTGGCGGAACAGCGCAGTGGGGCAACGATCCGGTTGGTCGGGCATAGCCTCGGCGGTGCCTTGATGTCGGTTCTTGCGCTTTATTTGAAAGATAAATTCTCGAACTTTAATTTCCGTTGCGAAACAATTGCTGCACCAACGGCCGGCGACGGTGTTTTTGCAAGCTATTTCAATAAGCAAATGGCCGGCAATGCGCTACGCATCTACAACACGCTGGATGTCGTTCCGATGGCCTGGTGCGCAACCTCTCTCGACTTCTCCTTGACGCTTTATGAGCCGACCAATGTCATCGATGAAAAAATGAAGGGACTGGTTTGCTCCAATATCGATACCGTCACCCGTAATAACTCCAACTACACGCAATGGGGCATGGGCGGCGCAAACATGGAGCTGCGGCTCTGTGGAGAACTTCAATCCCCGTGCCCTAGCTATGAAGCGCAATCGGGCTACCAGCACATCTACGAATACATGACGCTGCTGGGGCTGCAGCTGGGTGATATTCCGATGCCGGCGCCGTCTGGCAGCTAGCGCGCAGCCTCGACGATCAGGTGTCGACTTGCAATTGTCGGCACCTGTTCGGCAAATCACAGAATTGCAATTCGCCTTTTTGTCGCCCGCTTTTTTTCAACCCGCAAACACTCACGAACCTAGGCGGACGGCACCCACTAACGTTACTGAGTGTCCGCGCATGGGATGACTCGTTTAACCACGCTTGCGATAGACATGCCTTGGATCAAAATTGAAAATATCACCACCATGTAGGTGAGTGAAACGACAATATCACGCGCGCCTCCGGCTGGCAGTGACAGCGCCAAGGCTACCGATATGCCCCCTCGCAAACCTCCCCAGGTCAAAACGCGCCATGAACCGCTGGGTAAACGAAAGCGTCTTCCAAGCGCAGCAATAGGAACGCCTACCGTAAGCAATCGAGACAGCAAGGTAAGTGCTATTACCGCCAGCCCGGCGACGATCAGGGAGTTCGAGAACTGGATGAGAACCACCTCCAGGCCGATCAGTACGAACAAAACGGCGTTCAAGATCTCGTCTATCAGCTCCCAGAACATGTCCACATGTTTTTCAGTCTGCTCGGACATTGCGTAGGATCGTCCCTGGTTTCCGACGATAAGCCCGATTACTACCATCGCCAGGGGGCCGGACACATGAAGATGGTTCGCCAGCGCGTACCCACCTAGCACCGCAGCCAATGTGATCAAGATTTCTTCCTGGTAGCTGTCGATGCTTTTCAGCATCAAATAGGCTAGATATCCAATGGCTGCGCCTAGAAGCACGCCGCCACCGGCCTCTGTCAGAAGCAACTTCGATGCGCCCAACGCCGACGGTGCTTCGCCACTGGCTATCATCGCCACAATGAGTGAAAACAGCACAACACTGACTCCGTCGTTGAACAGTGATTCGCCCGCTATCACCAGTTCGACGCTTTTGGGAGCCCCGGCGGACTTCAGGATACCCATGACCGCTATGGGATCCGTGGGAGAAATCAGGGCACCGAATACCAGGCAGTAGGCAAGGGGAAGTTCCAGAGACGTTAGTGACAGAAGTAGCCACAGCCCATAGCCAATCAACAATGTGGAGGCTGTTGTACCTACTAGTGCCAGAGAAGCCACCTGCCACCGGTAAGAACGCAGCTGCGAAAGATCGACGTGCAACGCTCCAGCGAACAGTAGTAAGGAAAGCATCCCCTGCATGAGCAGTTCGGAAAAATCGATCGATTCCACCAACGATTGCTCAAGCGTGTGGAGTGCATGAAAACCCATCGCATCCAACGCCATATTCAGCACAGAGAGGCCCAGCGCAATGCCCATGACACCAATCGCTGGCGGCAGCCCAACATAACGGCGATTGAGGAAGGCAAGAACCGCCGTGATACTCACAAAGACAGCAACGATATCCAGCATTCGATAATGGCCCTGTTGATGCGGTGCACTACGCTTTCGACAATCCGGGTACTTCCATATTTATCTTGCGCCAAAAGGCTTCAGAGAAGCTGTATGCCGAGAAAGCAATCAATCCGAAGGCCATCACCATCAAAACCAACCATCCAGCGGGCAAACCCTGAAGTGCGTCGAGGGCTTCCTTCATACCGGGGGGATCCATGGCTTGATAGGCCGAGCCGCTAAAGGCCAACAGCAATGCAATCTCTATAAAGACGACGCCACGTGCGATCAGGCCAAACCGAGACACCGGGCGGACGTACCGCATGACGTCTTCGTCAGCCTCGAAATACTTTTCAAACGATGCCTTCCAGCCCTTGTAAATGTGAGCAATTCCAACGCCAAGCGGAATGAGAGCAAGCAGATACACCAATAGGTTGGAATGCTTCCAGGACAATAGATGCGCCAGCCAATCTGTGTTCTGTTCTCCTGAGTTGCCAGAGCTACCCACTCCGCTTACAAGTAGGCCTAACGCAAAAAATGCCAGAGCACCATTGACCAACCCCCCCGCAAAAAGACCGGTGCGAATTACCAGTCCCTTGAGATTTTTGCCGTGGTGGTCGACATCACGGGTAGCTTGCAGAACACGCCAAGCCGAAAATGCGAGCAAACCCGCCACGACGATCCCAACTAAAAAATAGCCAAACGGCTGGCCCAATAAGGCTTCCAGGCTTTTCTGGCTATCTTTCGGTTTTGTCGAATCTTGTGCCGCAAGCAATGCGAAGATACCGATGATGAGGTAAATCACACCTCGCGCGGCGTACCCTCCGCGTGCTAGGACAATAAGGCTTTGGTGCGCTGACATTGGCTGCTTTCCCGAAAGTAGTACAGGAACAGACTCGTCTGGCTGGAAGGGGTTCTATCGTTAAATTCAAAACCGCAGCCCTGACCTACGCAGCGTCATTCGCTAACCCCGGGGGCGACAGGTAGCTCCCTCATTGGCCCTCTTCTAAACACCTTGCATTCTATGCTCGATGCACACATATTTAGCCCATGAAAGACATGAAACTAGAAAACATAGTTGGGGCGCTGTCGCTGGCGATTTCTGACTCTATCCACCAAGGCACTCAAGACGAAGCTCCAGAAGTGGGTCCGGCGGCAGCGGCCATCGCCCTACTCGGTCACGAGCCAGGCCTGTCTATAGAACGTTTGAGGCGAGCCTTAGGGTTATCTCATCCTGGGGCTGTGCGCCTGGTTGATAGGCTTGTCACTCAGGGTGTAGTGGAACGCAGACAAGCAGAAGCTGATCGTCGCTCCGTTGCGCTCCACCTTACTGCCGCTGGAAGTACGAACTGTGCTGCGGTGCTAGCGGTCCGCCATGAACGTATAGCGCGTGCTTTGGAAGTTCTTGATCCCGATGAGCGTGAAGTGCTTGAACGGATAACCGAAAAACTACTTAACGGCTTGGTGCATGATCTCGATCAAGCCTATTCAGTTTGCCGACTGTGCGACCCCACGGCTTGCAAGAATTGCCCAGTCGCACATGCGCTGGATGAAGATCACTGAATTCAGTTTTCCAGCAGGTTGAACAACCTTTGTAGGCGCTTTTGCTGACTGCGCTACTCAAGAAAAAAGGCAGCAAATCATTTATCAGAACTTCGACAAGTCTTGCCGCCATCCATCTTCCTGCCGCCCTCTTCGCCTCAGTCCTTCAACTACTCCTGGCTTATCCCAAATTTGGGCGCAGTCGCTGCAGGCCCTCGGTGAGGATCACCAGGCTGACGCCTAACAACGCAACGTCTTTTATCAGGAACGTGCCTAGGAAGTTCAGCCATGGAAAACCTCCCGATCCCGCTTCCCAGATTGGCAATACAAACAGCATGGAAATGGTCGTGAAGAAGATCAGCGAGGCTAACAAGCCACCCGCGATAGCTGTTCGAGCAGACCAGGGTGAAGCGATAAGCAGCAGTGCAGTCAATATCTCGACTACACCCAGTAAGTAAGAGGTACCGGCTTCGCCAAAAACTGGATAAAGCCAGGCTAGCCAAGGAGTGCCGCTGATAAGGGGTATGAGTGCCTGCACCTCAATCTGTGTGAACTTAAGCAGACCAATCATTAGCAGGGGAAGAACAACACCCGATAAGACAATCGCCCGGCTTACCTTCTGGAATTTCGGAACACTGGAAATGGAAGCAGCCTGGCTGCTGGTGACGCTCGTGATGTGCTGCATGACATCCTCCGATTGCTGATATGTGCTCGAAGCATATATTATCGAATGGAGAATTGCATGCGCCGTGCATATAATATTTCGCTATGGACTCTTTATCTACCTTTATCCCAGCGATCACCAATGGTCGCACTCACAAAGGTACTCATCATGCATAACCACGCGCGGTTCCAACTCGCGGCCCTTCTGACAGCCGCCCTGGTCACGGGCGCAACCTACTCACTGTCGTCCACCGCAGCGCAAGCCTCACAGACATCGACCGCAACGACTGCCTCGACCCGTAAGCCCGCACTCGCAGGCGTCTATGCCTTAAACCTGGGCAAGTTCCGCATCACCGCACTGAGCGACGGGACGCTGCCCCTCGATCTACATCCGCTGCTTAGAGGCATCAGTCCAAAGCAGATCGACGCAATGCTGCAACGCGGATTTGCTCGCAACCCGCTGGAGACGTCTATCAATGCCTACCTTATCGACACTGGCTCACGTGTCGTACTGGTCGATACCGGTGCCGGTGAATTGTTCGCAAGCGTTGGCGGCAAGCTACCCGAAAGCCTGGCGGCTGCGGGTTACCAGCCGGCGCAGGTCAGCGATGTGCTGATTACCCACATCCACACCGATCACTCTGGCGGCCTGACACGCGGCGGCCAGATGATGTTTCCCAATGCGACCATCCACGTCGGCCAGGCCGACGTCGACTTTTTCCTGGACCGCGCCAATCTGGACAAGGGGTTAAAGCCGGCATATCTGGAGGAAGCGTTGAAGACCATTGGCCCGTATCAGCGCGCAGGTAAGCTGAAGCCATTCTCTGCCGAATCCGAAATCCTCCCGGGTATCACTGCCATACCCACGCCGGGACATACCCCGGGCCACAGCTTTTTCCGGGTCACAAGCGAAGGCGAGAGCATCGATTTCTGGGGCGACATCATGCATGTCGGCCTCATTCAATTCTCGAGGCCAGAAGTGACAATAACCTTCGACGTCAATCAGAACGCTGCTCGCGCCCAGCGGCTAGAACAATTCGAGACAGCCGCGAGTGAACGACGGTTGTCAGCAGTCGCTCACTTGCCATTTCCGGGTATCGGCCACATCAGGCGCGAAGCCGGCAGGTATGAGTGGGTACCCGTCCAATACCGCAATCGCGACTAATACCGTAGGCCTGGATCGCAATTGATCCAGAACGAAATACATGGCTCCCCGCTACGCGGGGCCATAGGCTCGCGACGACTAGGTTGATGTCATCAACGCGCGAATTTACTTCAACGCAGCTACCACGGCATCGAAGAACACCATCGGGTCGATCGGCTCTTTGTCAACCGGCTTGGGTTGGGCACCGAAGGTGACAATCACCACGTTATTGGCAGGGTTGAGGTAGATGTTCTGGCCCTGGATACCGACCGCCGCATAGGCGCCGTCTTTCACCGACGGCTCGGTCCACGCCGTCCACCACATGTAGCCGTAGTCCAGGGTCTTACCGCCTTTGAGGGTGGTCGGCAGCGTCGCCTCCTTGACCCAACCTTCGGGCAGAATCGATGTGCCATTGATCTTGCCGCCGTTCATGAAAAACAGCCCGAAGCGTCCATAGTCACGCAGCGTGGCGCTGATACCGCTGCCACCGATTTCCACGCCGTCAGGCGAATCGAGCCACCACCGGGCATCACTTTCCATACCGAACGGCTGCCAGATCTTCTGCGATAGATAATCGGCCAGTGGCATCTTCACAGCGCCACGGACGATCTCGCCGAGTACCTGCGTTTCGCCAGTGCTGTACGTGTTGGCCGTGCCGGGCTCGGCCGCTCGCGGCAAACTTGCCATCAAGGCCATGGCAGAACGCGGTTTCTGCGAAATCTGCGCTTTGAGTAGCGCGCGACGATCGGACGCCGGATCGGTGTAGGTTTCGTTCCACTTCACGCCCGAAGACATCATCAGCACGTCGCGCACGGTCACGCCTTCGTAGGCGCTGCCCTTGAGCTCGGGAACGTAATCCACTACTTGCGCGTCAAGGCTCTTGATAAGGCCGTCTTTGATCGCTGCAGCCGCCAGCGTGGAGGTGATGGATTTGGCTATCGACATCGACATCCATCGGGTTTTCTCCGTGTTGCCACGCTGATAGGTCTCGAACACGATCTTGCCGTCCTTGAGCACGAGCATTGCCGTAATGCTGTCCAGTGCAACAAAGTCATACAGGTCGTACTTTTTGTCCCCGACAGTGAACCGAACGTTGGGCAACTGTTTGTCTGATTTGGGCAGTGCATACGGGTGATCGCCGGCCTTGATCCTGTGGGTGGGGAAAAGCCGGTCGATGTTGCGGTAGGTACTGACCGCCAGATCGGGGAGCATGGCGCCGTCATAGATCTGCTCCACCGTGCCAATCGGTTCCTTGGCGTGGGGATAATCCTCAGCCCATGCGCCCGAGGTGATACCCGCAGCGAGCAGACCCAGTGAGAGAAGCAGCGAGCGACCAGGCGCAGTCGCAGTCGCACGAAAAATCGCGGATGAGTGCATAACCGATCCTTTTTTTGTTTTGCTATTCACGCATGTTAAAAAACGCGGCCGCTTGAACCATAGTCTACTCATTGGAATCGCGCCCAAGCTGAAGGACGACACTCATCGCTTCTCGTCAGGTATAAACAACTGCGCGCCACTGAACGGTGAATATGTCGAGAATGACCGCCAATGAGGTGATTGAGCAGCTCAACGGGGCCAAGATCGCATTGTTAGATGTTAGAACGTTCACCGCCTCGGCGCAGTCCGATGCTGTGTCTTTGCTCGGATGACCCGCCTCATGACGAACGCACTGGTTTTTTTCGCGACCCTTATCGGTATGGAGGGTTTTGCGTTCCTCGCCCACAAATATGTGATGCACGGCTGGGGCTGGGGCTGGCACCGCTCCCATCATGAGCCCCGCACCGGCTGGTTCGAGAAAAACGACCTGTACGCGATCGTGTTTGCGCTGATCGCCATCGTACTGATCGCGCTTGGCACCCAGGGCATGCACCCGCTGGAATGGATAGGGGCCGGGATGACGGCTTACGGTTTCCTGTACTTTCTGGCCCATGATGGGCTAGTCCACAAACGCTGGCCATTGAAGTACGTCCCCCGCACCGGCTATCTCAAGCGTCTGTATCAAGCGCATTTGATGCACCATGCCGTGTCGGGCAAGGACCGCTGTGTCTCATTCGGTTTTCTCTATGCCCCACCTACCGCGGTGCTTCGGGTTCAGTTGCGCGATCTGCATGGCGGACCTCTTCGCAAGAATGATCCGGGCGCTGCCACAGGCTCGGCAGACGCTCAGGCCAGTGACGCCCGCGAGCAGTGACGGCGCGGCACAGGCCGCCGAGCACATGCCGCAACTTGTCGACCTTCGAGGTCGACACCCGCGTATCCCAGGCATGCTCGCCCCGCCTTGAGACCTTGATGCCAATTTGCCGATAGACACCCGACGCAGTCGCCACCGCCCACGCGGAGCGCCACGGCAATGCCCTTAATCCCGCCTCGGCACTGGCGTAAAAAGGCTCGGCCAGCTGCACCAGCCGTTGCGCGAGGATGGCCAGACCGGGCCGATGCTGATCGTCGGCAAGTGACGCCTCGGGGATCGAAAGCTCATCCAGCCAGTCTCGTGGCAGATAGCACCGGCCGACGGCAGCGTCTTCGACGATATCCCGGGCAATGTTGGTCAATTGAAACGCCATGCCCAGGTCGCAGGCGCGGTCCAACGTCTTTTGGTCGCTGACGCCCATGACCTGAGCCATCATCAGCCCGACGACCCCGGCCACGTGGTAGCAGTAGTCCAAGGTGTCGTTTACGCTCTGATAGCGGCGCTGGTGTACATCCATCGCAAAACCCGCCAGGTGCTCCAGGGCATAACGCTCCTGAATGCGATGTTTGACCACCACCTCTCTGAACGCAGCGAAGGCTTCGTGCTGCACAGGCAACCCGGCGTACACCGCCCGAGTCTGAGCGGTAAGGTCGGCAAGGCGCCGTTCAATGTCAAACTGGTTCAACACGGTCGCCGAATGCCCCGCCTCCTGACCATCTATCACGTCATCGCAATGCCGGCACCACGCATAGAGCATCATGGCGCTGGCCCGGGTCGAGGGGTCGAACAAGCGCGAGGCCGCGGCAAAGCTCTTCGAGCCCACAGCAATGCTGCGTTGGGCATGCTCCAGCAGGACTTGGTCCTGGTGAGCATCGCGATTCATGAGTGCAGATCCTCCAGCATCAAACCTGCCGTGGCCTTGGCCGAGCCGATGACACCGGGGACGCCCGCACCGGGGTGAGTGCCCGCGCCCACCAGGTAAACGTTGCCAAGGCTCGCGTCGCGGTTATGGGGCCGGAACCAGGCACTCTGCCAAAGGACAGGTTCAAGTGAAAACGCCGAACCCAAATGTGCGTTCAACTCACTGCGAAAATCATCCGGGTTGAAAATCCGACTGGTCACCAAATCTTCCCGCAGGCCAGGCATGTAGTGTTTTTCCAGATACGCGAAAATCCGATCACGGTAGCGTGGCCCCTCTACCTCCCAGTCGATAGGCGCGTTACCCAGATGAGGAACCGGCGAGAGCACGTAGTGGCTGGAGCAGCCCGGCGGGGCGAGACTCGGATCCGTGATGCAGGGCGCATGCAGGTAGAGCGAGAAATCCTCAGCCAGCTCAGCGCCATTGAATATTTCTTGAATCAATGACCGGTAGCGCGGCCCGAAGCAGACCGTGTGGTGTCGAAGCTGAGGTTGCGGCCGCTTGAGGCCGAAATGGATGACGAACAGCGAGTTGCTGAAACGCTTGCCTTTGAGGCGCGCGCTTTCCTTGATGCCACGGGCATGGCCGCCCAGAAGTTGCTCATAGGTATGCACCACGTCCGCATTGGAAGCGACGCAGTCGGCATTCAGCAAGCGACCGTTTTTCAAGCGCACGCCGCTGGCCCTGCCCGCTTGCACCTCGATGCTGGCGACGTCGGCATTGAGCTCGAGACGCCCGCCGAGGTCTTCGAAAAACCTCACCAGCCCCTGCACTAGCGCCCCCGTCCCTCCCTTGGGAAACCACACGCCCCATTCGCGCTCCAGTGCATGGATCAAGGTGTAGATCGATGAGGTGGAAAACGGATTGCCGCCCACCAGCAGGGAGTGAAACGAAAACGCCTGGCGCAGTTTTTCGTCTTCGATAAATTCAGAAACCATCGAGTAGACACTGCGCCACGCCTGCAGCCGAGCCAGTTGCGGCCCGGCATTGACCATGTCCCGAAACGACAAAAACGGCACGGCGCCCAGCTTGAGATAACCCTCGCGAAAAACCGCCTTGGAGTACGCCAGAAACCGCTGGTAGCCTTCAACATCCTTGGGGTTGAGCCTGGAGATATTGCGGTCCAGCTCGGCCTGATCGTTGGCATAGTCAAACTGCGTACCGTCCTCCCAGCACAAGCGATAGAACGGCGAGACCGGCAGCATCTCGACGTAGTCACGCATGGATCTGCCGGCCGCTGTGAACAATTCC
Organism: Pseudomonas sp. E102; assembly: GCF_052660185.1. Classification (NCBI taxonomy): domain Bacteria; kingdom Pseudomonadati; phylum Pseudomonadota; class Gammaproteobacteria; order Pseudomonadales; family Pseudomonadaceae; genus Pseudomonas; species Pseudomonas sp. E102. The sequence continues at coordinate 2,089,522 of NZ_CP084025.1, read as the reverse complement.
TCGATGGCGGTGGGATCGGTAATCACTGTTGGCCCGGCATCGAAAGTGAATCCCTCGTCGTGATACACATAGGCGCGGCCGCCGGGCTTGTCGCGTTTTTCCAGCAAAGTGGTTTGCACGCCCGCCGCCTGCAGCCGGATCGCCAGTGCCAGGCCACCAAAGCCTGCGCCAATCACAATCGCGCTTTTCCCCTGGGTCATGCTTGATCCTTGTAGTGCCGAGGCAGGCAGCGACGTGCCGCGTGCAGGGCCTCATTGATGGGAACAGGCGGCTTGCCGATCAGCACTCTAAGCTTGTCCTGCAGCGTGCTGTCGCCCGAATAAAAGCGCCTGATCAGCCCCTCGGGCAGACCATAAAAACGTTGCATCACCCGCCAGCGGTCCTGGGGTTTGCCTGCCAGGAACAGCATACGATTAAGCAAACGGTAAAACCCCTGGCGCCGCCACGCCTGTTCAGCGAATGCGCGAATGCCAAGGTATAAGGCGTCCGCCTGCAGGTTCTGCTGGCGGGCGACCCAGTCCGCCAGTTGCACCGCCTGGGGCAACGAATAACCTGTTGTGCAATGGCAAAGACCGGCCCGCAAACCGGAACGCGGCTGGCCGGGCGCCTCGCGCCAGAAGCTGGAAAAGTCGCCTGCCAGGGTGATCGGCAACACGCCTTGCTCTTCGCGAAGGCAGCGGGCAATGATCCATCCGCGATCTTGCACATAATCACGGACATGCTGGCGCAGTTGTTCTGAGGAAAGGCTCTGACGGTCAACGTAGTGGGTGTCCTCCACCAGCACCGTGTCGGCTGAAAACGGCAAGACGTAGACGAAACGATAGCCCTGCCCTTGAGCCACCCGGGCGTCCATGATGATCGGCACGTCCAGCCCATGAGGGGCCTGTAGCTGCAGCACCTGACCCAGGAACGCCTGTTGGCCCAGCACCAGATGTTCGCTGTGCTGGACGCCACGCCCGTCGATGACGGCCTTGGCCCACAGCTGTTCGCCGTCCTCCAGCAACAGCGAAGTCGGGGTGATCTGTTCGATCCGCTGTGAGACACGCAACCCTGCCCGCCCCCCGTCACTGAGCGCCGGTTCGATCACTTGGGCAAAGCGTTCGGAGGTGATGCTGGCATAACCGCTGTTCAGCCGTCGCGAACGCCCCGGGAAATGCACCTCGTAGGCAGGCCAGGTTTGCACCACCAAGGGCCTGATCCACTGATGCTGCTCGGCCGTCAAGTCCGAGTCGTGAAAGGACCAGGTATGGTTACCACCGATCCGGGCCTGCTCTTCAACGCACAGCACCTGTAACTCAGGGCGCAACTGCTTGAGCCGCCAGGCGATCAGCCCATTGGCCAGCCCACCACCGGCGAGGATCAGGTCATAGTTCATGCCACCGCCTGCGTCAGCACGGGTTCGCCGCTACGCACCGCCGCCTCAACGATGTCCGCCGCTTTGCTGGCGCCACCGGCGCGCTGCAACTCAGCTGCCATCCGCTGCAAGGGCTCTCGTGGCAGAACAAGCAGCCGGGCCAGCCCATCAGCAATGGTGGCGGCGCTCGCCCGGCGGTTCAACTTCAGGCCCAGGTCTCGGTAGCTGACACGCGCAGCCACCCCCGGCTGGTCAAAACCGATGGGCATGACGAGCATCGGCGTAGCGGTGGCTATGGCATCCATCACGGTGTTGAGTCCTCCATGGGTCACGACTACATCGGCGTGTTCAAGCACCGCTTGCTGGGGGGCGAACGCAGTGACCCAGGTCGCGCCACTGTCGAGAAGCATGCGTTCCTGAACCGAATCAAGCCTGCCGCAATGGGCGACCAACAATTGCGCATCCAGGCGACGGCAAGCTTTTGCAATCTGCCGGAACATACCCAGGCGCCCGCCCTGCAAGGTGCCCAGGCTGGCGAAGACAAAGGGTCGATTTTTATCAATCTGCCACTCGAGGGTTTCACTGCCTGGCGAAGGTTGCCCCGTACCCGAAAAAGGCAGGCGCAACGGTCCGACTGCGTGGAAATGCGCGGGCTGCTGCAAACGGGGAAAATCAAATCCCGCAAGGGTCTGACTGATGTGGGCAAGCGGAGAAAGGCATTCATGCAGCGCATCGCGAGGCACGATGGCAAGCCGTCGACATGCACCCCGCAACACGTCTCTGAGCGGTCGCATCAGCCAATCGTAGACCTGCTGGCTACCGGCGTACATGCGTAGGCTACGTTCGTCGCGACCGTAGGCAAACGGCATCACCGGCAGCGGCAAGCCTGGCTCGCGGTTGACCGGCAACGCGCAAGCCACCGAGACATAAGGTAGCCCCAAGGCCTCGGCGACCAGCCCACCGGCAGCTTCCATCTGATCGCAGAGCAGTGCATCGACCTGCTCGTAAGCCAGCGCCGCGGGTAATTCATTACACAGCATGTTTGTGGTTGCACACATATCGGCAATAACCCGCCGCAAGGTCAGCGGGTTATTAGAGCTGGCCGCGCGCTGCAGCACAGCGTCCAGGCTCCCCGGTGGATGGCTGCTAGCAGCCATCGCATGAAAACCGATGCGCGGATCACCCAGCCAACGGCGCGCGTCGGCCTGCTGGAAGAACGTGACCTGATGCCCACGATTCAACAGCTCTACCGCCAGCGCCTGAAAGGCCTGGAAGTGGCTATGGAACGCCGGGGTCACCACGCCGAAATGGCTCATGGGCGATGAACCGGTGGCAGTAATCTGGCTTGACGCAATGCCGCCAGATCTCCGGAACCGGTGCAGAAACAGGCAATGCGCAGCTGCTTGATGACGATGTCGAAATGCTCGATGACCGACGCTGTCGACACCGTCGCATCGCGCAGCACTCCGGCCGCCTGCCCTACCAGGTCGGCCCCCAGACACAGCGCCTTGGCCACATCCACGCCGTTGCGAATGCCGCCGGATGCAATCACCGTCATGCCGGGCAATGCCTCACGCACGCTGATCAGGCTGGTGGACGTCGTTATACCCCAATCGGCAAACGCCATTGCCACCTCGTGATCGGCGGGGCTGCTGGCGCGTTCAGCCTCTACCGCTGCCCAACTGGTGCCGCCGCTGCCTGCCACATCGATCACGCTGACCCCGACTCCAGCCAGGGCCACCGCCACCGATGCCGATATACCCGCCCCGACTTCCTTGACGATCACCGGCACGCCGAGACTTTGCACCGTCAGCCCGATGGCATCCAGCACGCCTCGCCAATCCCGATCACCTTCGGCCTGAACGGCTTCCTGCAACGGGTTCAGATGAATGATCAAAGCGTTGGCCTGCAAAGTCTCCACGGCGCGGCGCGCCAACTCCTGGCCATCCTTTTCCAATAACTGTGCCGCGCCGATATTTCCCAGTAACGGGATGTCGGGCGCCAGCCGCCGCAGCTCACGGGTCAAGCCCTGATCGTTGCCACTGCGCAGACCGACGCGCTGCGAACCTACGCCCATGGCGATGCCAAGCTCCTGGGCGGCCTCAGCCAGATGGCGGTTAATGGCTGAAGAACGCTGCGCCCCGCCGGTCATTGAACTGATCAGCAAGGGCGCTCTGAGGGGGATCCCAACCAGCGCGCTGGCAAGGTCAATGTCGTTCAGATTCAGCTCGGGCAGCGCGCAATGCTCGAACTGAAAGGCATCCAGCCCGTTGCCGCCACCCTGTCGTGGGTTATGGCTCACACCACGGCCGTCCAGCACGATATTGAGATGATCATCCTTTCTCCGACTTAAGGGATGCTCGGTCATGAAAGCTCCAATTCGGTTGAATCATTTCGCGGCGCGCGTGGTCATTTTGTTGAGTGGCGTTATACAAGCTTAGGCCGATCGTACAACTTGTGTGCAACGCTGACTGATAATTGAGGCACTGGTTATTCGAAGTGGTTCAGAGTTTGAGGCCCATCACGTGAACCACCAGAAAGCAGATCCCCCTTCACAACTGCCCTTAAAGCAAAGGTCAAGACCGATGACCATCGAGCCTGACGCAACCGTCGAATATGGGTTTAGCGAACGTTTGGAAGATGTGCGCGCGGCTATTGAGCAGCGTCTGGACCAACTGCTGCCGAGCAGCAGCGACGAGCGCGACCTTGTCGCGCTGGCCATGCGTGACTCCACGCTGGCGCCCGGCAAGCGGATGCGGCCGATTCTGTTGATACTGGCTGCACAAGGCTTGGGGCACGGTGGTGATCAGGCACTGGAATTGGGCTGCGCCGTGGAATTGATCCACGCAGCGTCACTGGTTCTGGACGACATGCCGTGCATGGACAACGCCCGATTGCGCCGTGGGCAGCCGACCGTGCACCTGAAGTTTGGCGAAGACGTGGCGATTCTTGCCGCCGTTGCCCTCCTCAGCCGCGCATTCGGGGTGGCCGCCGGGATTACCGATCTGGCACCCGCAATCCGCATGCAATTGGTGGAGGTCATGGCCAATACCGTTGGCATGCAGGGTCTGGTCAAGGGTCAGTTCAAGGATCTGCGTGACGGCCAGAAAAACCGCCCCCCCGAGGAAATTGCACTGACCAACAACCTCAAGACGGGGGTACTGTTTAGCGCGATCATGGACATGGCCTGGCTGATCAGTGGTGCCAAAGCTCACACCCGCCCGATCTTGCAGGACTTTGCCGTTGAGCTGGGTCAGGCGTTCCAAATGTATGATGACCTTTTGGATCGTTGTCCGGACAGCAATAAGGACCAGGGCAAGGACGAGGGCAAGTCGACGTTCATTGCGCTTTACGGCGAGCAAAAAGTCCGCGAACAGCTAGAGGCTCATCTAATGAGCGCCGAAAGCCATTTGCGAGAAGTTTTCGGGCCCTCGCGAATGATCACCTGGTATGTGCGGATGATCTTCGAGAAAGCGGTGCGACAACGTGGCGCAAGGCTGTAGGGCCTACTTGGCCTGCTCGGCGATTGCTTGTTTCAACTTTTCGGCATCGGCAAAACGCTGCTCATTGACGACCGCGCCATTGTTCAAGGCGAGCCACTGAACGGTGTCCCGGTCGCCGCCATAGCGGGTGGCAACCCTGCCGTCCTGGTCGAGCATAATTCTGTATTTGGCCGAACGCATGGCCGGTACTGCCACCAGTTTGATCATGGAAGGCATCTTCTCGATATCGGCCAGGTACACAATGTGGCGCGCTTCCAGATAGCCCTCCGGGTGACCCTCCATCGCCGCATCCACTAACTTGGCGGCCGACATACTGCGCGCTATCAACAGCACCTGAGCGCTGTCGTTCAAGGTATACGCCTTCTCGTTCTGATCCAGCAGGGTCCACTTCATCGCGGGCTGGTTCAGATCTTTGGGTTGATCCAAATCTTTTGATTGGGCTGACTCCTGCGCCAACACGTGGAAGTTCAGTAGTGCACCGATCAGCAGGATCATAAGCCGCATGGTTTCGTACCTTATTCGAGGAAAGTCACGGAGTGAAACGCTGACGCCATCCTACGTCAGCCTGGCTGTCGCGCTCTAGCGCATTAATGCTTTTGTTGCCTGACCTGCTCGCAAGCGCGTTGCCACGGGGGCGCCGGGCCGAGGATGGCGATGCTGCGCCCTTAGAGCAGCGCAATGCTGTAGCTGACAAACACCCGGTTATGATCCTGGTCACGGGCGGCTTCGCTATTGGATTTACCGTTACGCCAGCCGAAGCCAACCCCTTTGAGCGCTCCCGACTGAATGACGTAGTCCAGAAAGATATCCCTCTCCCATTCTTTCTGATCGTCACCGGATCTCGTCTTGATGTTGTCACCGGAGAGGTACATGACCGAGGCTTTCAGGCCCGGGACACCCAGGGCGGCGAAGTCATAGGCATACTGACCGAATACTGTGCGCTCCCCTGCACGGGTTAAACTCTGGATCAGACGATCTGTGTGCAGGTACAAGGAGCTGCCTGCTGCGCCTTTATCTATCAGGCCACCCTGATTGAGCTGGGTGAAGCTGCTACCGTCCGAGACGCTTTGGTAACCCGCCGTCATCGCATGAGCGCCGATGCTGTAGATCAATGCAGCACTCCAGAGACGATTGTCGATAACGCCATCTCCGTTTTTGGTGTAACCGCTGATTCGGTAGCCCGATGTACCGGAACTGTTTTCACCTGACGCGTCAGTCCTGAAGTAACGCAGGTCGGTTTTCAACGATTGACTGTCCGAGAACGCGAGGGTGTGCGTCAGTCCGAAAAACTGTTGGTTATAGTAGTTTTCGAGCTGGGCATAGTAGTACTGAGCCGTCAGGTCCTTGGTGACTTTCCAGTCACCCCCGGCGAAGGCGAACTGGTTGCTTTCACGCGTACCGCCCATAGCGGCGAGCCCCGTCTGATCCGTTGAGGCACGACCGGTTGCCCGTTCAATTCGCCCACCCGTCAGGGTCAAGTCCTTGAACTCGCTCGAAGTCATCTGGCCGCCCTCGAAGGTTTGTGGAAGCACCCGTCCATCGTTGGCGACCAGAATCGGAAGTTTCGGAATCAAGGTGCCGTAGCGCAGTTCGGTCCCGGACATTTTGACCTTAGCGGTCAGTCCCAGCCGGCTCCACTCGTCGACGGCGCGGTTGTCACTGTCCGAGGGAATCATCGAACTGCCAACGTGACGTCCCTTGCCACTGTCCAGGGTGACGCCCAGCAACCCAAGGGCATCAACACCAAAACCAACGGCGCCCTCGGTATAACCCGACTTGAAGTCCAGCATGAAGCCCTGCGCCCACTCTTCGGTTTTTGAAGGGGCAGCGACACCATCGCGGTTGTCGTTATTGAAGTAGAAGCTCCTCATGCCCAAGGTGGCTTTGCTATCACTTAGAAAGTCGGCAAACGCCTGGCCACTGAGGGCGATGCTGCCAGACACCAACGTTGCAGTTATTTTTTTCAGGCTCACTTATAACGCTCCGATTCTTATTTTTAGTAGGTGATGGAAGCGACTACGACCTAGCCATTCGAAGCCAAACGGACAATGGCATCGCGACTGCCTGCCTGCTCACGAAGTACAAACTATTGGATTTTCCCGGTTGCGGTTTTCGGCAACACCGTAAAGACCACTCTGCGCGGACATTTGAAGCGAGCCAGACGTGCTTGGCAGAACTCCATTATTTCTGCTTCGGTGGGAGGCTCGACACCCGTTTTCAGCTCGACAAACGCGCACGGTACTTCACCCCATTTGTCATCCGGCTGAGCGACTACCGCGGCATACAGAACAGACGGGTGACAGTGGATCGCCTCCTCGATCTCTACAGACGAAATATTTTCCCCACCGGAGATAATCACGTCTTTGCACCGGTCGGTAATCTGGACGTAGCCGTCAGGGTGCACGACGGCGACATCACCCGTATGAAACCAACCGCCTTCGAATGCTTTTCGGGTTGCAATGTCATTCTTCAGATAACCCATCATTACGGTGTTGCCCCTGAGCAGCAGCTCACCCGTTGTCTGGCCATCTTTTGCGACTGGCCGCATCGTATCGGCGTCAGCCACCATCAAACCTTCGAAGGCGGCTGCACGAGCCCCTTGGCGTACTCGCAAAGCGCCTTGCTCACCGGGCGTTAAATCGTCCCAACCGTCTTGCCAGACGCAGCTGATCGGCGTACCGGACACTTCGGTAATTCCGTACACGTGGTCCACGTCGAAGCCTCGTGAAACAACTGCGTTGAGTATGCTGGCCGGAGGTGGAGAACCAGCAGTCAACACTCGAACCGGCGTCTTGAGCGCGGGGCGGTCTTCGGCGTTGGCAATCATGGCCATGACAATCGGCGCCGCACAGAAGTGATCGACACCGTGGTTATCGATCGCATCGAACACCGTCTCTGCGCACACTTTTCTCAGGCAGACGTGCGTGCCGGCCACAGCCGTGATCGCCCAGGTAAAACACCATCCGTTGGCGTGGAACATCGGCAATGTCCACAGGTAACGAGGCGCCCGCGTGAGCGGCCAGTTGGTCATCTGCAGCAGACTCATGAGGTAGGTGCCACGATGGCTCGCGACGACGCCCTTTGGATCACCGGTTGTACCGGAGGTGTAGTTGAGTGCTATCGGCTGCCACTCATCATCCGGCCAGACGCCTTCGAAATCAGGGCTGCCGCTGCGGATGAAGGTTTCGTAGTCAATGTCTGCGACACTCGCGCAAAGTGGCGCCAGGTGATCATTGATATCAATCACCATCGGGGGATGTTCGAGGAGTGCCAATGCAGCCTTCGCAAGCGCAGCAAACTCTCGATCCACCAGCAGCAACTTGCATTCGCCATGACGCAGAATGAATGCCACACCTTCGGCATCGAGGCGGTAGTTGACCGCATTGAGTACCGCGCCGCTGAGGGGGACCCCGAAATGCGCTTCGAGCATGGCAGGAGTATTAGGAGACAGAATTGAAACGGTGTCCCCTGCTCCCAGGCCTTTTTCGCAAAGTGCCGAGGCAAGTCGATAGCAGCGTTCGCGGGTTTCACGCCAGGTTCGTTGCAGTTCGCCATGCACCACCGCTACCCGATCCGGGTGCACAAGGGCTGCCCGATCCAGAAAACCAAGTGGCGTCAGGGGCAGATAGTTGGCCTTGCAGCGATCAAGCCCACTTTCATAAGCACCAGGGGTCATGATGTTGTTTCCTTATTATTGTGATGAAAAGTGCAGAACGCGCTCACCGGCTCCCGATCAGTGACCAAGGTGTTCTCGATGCTGCTCTCGTCGGCGTATCCAAGGCTCATTCCGCAAACCAGCATTTGATCCGAGGGAATCGCAAGGGCTTGCGAAATGACCTGGTGATATTTCAAAAAAGCGGCTTGTGGGCAGGTGTGCAGATGCCTTCCACGCGCAGCGACCATCACGGCCTGTAGAAACATGCCGTAGTCAAGAAGGCTGCCTTCCTTCAACACCCGATCCATGGTGAAGATCAGGCCGACTGGGGCGTCGAAGAACTGGTAATTGCGGCCGTGTTGCGCATGCATCCGCTGCTTGTCTCCCTTTTCAATGCCCAGCAGCCCATAGAGCTCCCACCCGACCTGCCTTCTCCGATCCACGTAGGGTGAAGTCCACTCGCGTGGGTAATAGTCATAGGCATCTTCAAGGTCGTTGCTCTGTGATGGATCGTTGTCAATTTCCGCGATGGCGCATGAAAGACGAGCCTTTGCTTCTCCAGTGACGACATGCACGCGCCAAGGCTGCATGTTCACCCCCGTAGCGCAGAACCGAGCGACATCAAGGATCGCCTCAATGTCTTCGCGCGGTACAGGAGTGGGCAAGAAAGCCCGAATACTGCGGCGCGAAGCGATCGCCCAATCAACCGTTTGAGCAAGCGGTTCAGGCGGTATGGGCGGTTTGGATAAGCGATTCATTTTCATGCATTCAATTCCACGGATTCAGCTACAGACGGGGACATCCATCAGTTCGACAGGGCCGGGGATTTTCTGACTTGGGTAGAGTCGGCGCGTGACTGATTGATCAGGGTTACGGCGACAGCGCCAATGAGGCCAGCCAGGCTGATGGCCATGAAGTTTTTCTCGAGCGCAAGGTTCAACGACACCAGCCAGCCAATCAGGACAGGGGCGACGATTGCGCCTATTCGTCCCACACCAGACGCGAAACCCACGCCGGTTGAACGAATCGATGACGGGTAGAAATCGCCGGCGTACGCATACGCCAGCAATTGAGTTCCCAGGGTCGATGCGCCGACGATGAACACCACTGGAAACAGCAACGACGTTGAACGCGTATAACCCAAAACGGTGAGTGCAATCGCACCGACGATATAGAAGCAGACCAATACGTGCTTGATGTTCAGCTTGTCGCTCAACCACCCTCCGCCTATTGCACCGGCGATGGCTCCCAAGTTGAAAACAATCACAAAATTCAACGCAGAACCCAGGCTGAATCCAGCCATCGCCATCAGCTTGGTTAGCCAGGAGTTAAGGGCGTAGACCATGAACAGGCCCGTCATGAACGCGGCCCAGATCATTAAAGTGCTGAAGCCCCGCCCCTCCCTGAATAAGTTACGAACCGGTGCTTGCTGCTTATCCAGGACCGTGGCGTTCCCAGTCATCAGCGTGTTTTCGTCGATAACGAGAGCAGGGTCCAGTTTACGAGCGATCGCTCGCAGTTCGTCCTGACGTCCGGTCTTGAGCAGGTAGCCGATGGATTCAGGCATGGTCTTCAGGATCAGGGGAATAAGCACCACGGGCAGCAACGCCACATAAAACACCCATTGCCATCCATGACTCTCGATCAGTTGCTTACCCGTCAGCGCGACCAGGATTCCGCCCACGGAGTACCCCGCGAAAACCAGGGTGACCAGCCGAGTACGCAGTTTGAGTGGAGAAAATTCACCCATCTGAGCGGTGCAGATAGGCAGTACGCCGCCGATGCCAAGGCCGGCGATGAAGCGGGCTACGCTGAAGCTGATCGGGTCACTGGTGAGGCCTGCCGCCGCCGTGAAAATACTGAACAAGGCCACGCAGATGGCGATCATCCTGGGACGCCCGATACGATCGGCTAGCGTGCCAAGAAAAATGGCCCCCAGCATCGTTCCGAAGAGCGCAGAGCCCGCCATGACGCCGGCGCTGGTTGGATCGACGTTCATGTCCTTCATGATCGCCGGAAGGGCTGCACCGACGACCGCAAGGTCATAGCCATCGATGATCAGAATGAGCACACACCAAAACAGGCTGAGCCCATGGAAGCGGTTGAACTTTGATTCAACCGCGAGTGTATAGACGTTTACCGGCTGCATATCGCGTCTCCTTCGATCTTGTTTTTGTTTGTGAAGTGCGAAGAGTTACTGGCTCGCTTGACAGGCGATGCCAGGGCTACCTGCAGCGCATCGTAGGAGTTGCCTTTGCGGTGGCCTATGCCCGACGGCATCGTTGTACGTGACCGTTTTGGACACTCGTGACTTACCCGCCACGCCCGGGATGACCCTGGTCTGTTGAGGTTTTGGTGGATGAAACGAGTTGCAGATCACAGGAGGTAATCTGGCGGGGACGCAGTGCTTTTGTATAAGCGCAAGAAACGCTTTTAAATCTCGCCCGATTCGTCAGCATTGGAGCGGCGGTAAGCGCCGGGACTCACGCCCGTCCACTTTTTGAATGCACGATGAAAGGCACTGCTTTCCTGGAAACCCGTGAGGGCAGCCACTTCAGTCACGGTCATATTCGGCTGGCACAACAGATTGATCGCCATGTCACGGCGCAGATTGTCTTTCAAACGCTGATAACTGACCCCCTCGGCCTGCAGTCTTCGCTGGAGCGTCGAATAAGACATGCACAGCGTGCTTGCCATCTTGTCCAGCTCTGGCCATTGCTCCGGATCGAGGCCTCTCAATCTGAGGCGGATCTGGGCGCTAATGCTGTCCTCGTTACGATATTTCACCAGCAGACTGGCAGGCGACTCCTTCAAGAACGCCGATAGACTGGCTTTGTTTTGCGCGACTTTGAGGCTTAGAAAACTGCGCTCGAAACGAATCATCGTCGCTGGCGCACCAAACTGAATGTCTTCACAGAAGCGCATCCGATAGTCGCTATCGTCGAGTGGTCGATTCGGCCTGAAGCAGAGCTCTTTAATGGGAATGCGTCTGTTACCCAACCAGCAGAGCAGTCCATGGACAAGGATCAGCCATGTTCCATAACTAAAGAGACGACGTTCAATGCCGTTGTCATGGATAACGATGACGGCGCAGTCGCCATCAAAACTCAGCTCACCGTGAATATCGTCCAGTACGAGACACAAAAATTTCAGAATCCGTCGCAACGCTTGCTCTAACGACTCGCAGTCAATCGACGACTGGCACATCAATCGGAAGCTGCCCCGTCGCATAGGATGGCTATCGATCGCGAAAAACTCATCGTCGAGCAGATCCGAGAGCGCGACCCACAGCCGAGAAAATGCTGCAGCCGAAACCCTGGCTTGGGGGGAAGTGAGGAGTACAGGGTCGATACGTGCTTGCTGCAGTGCAAGGGAGGTGTCCAGCTGGCGACGCAACGCGCCCTCCAGGGCCTCATGCACCAATCCGATTGAAGTCGTTCCTTTATCCTGGATGAGCACGCCCTTTCCCCTCTGCCGGTGGTTGCCTGCGGACTTGATGCTGACTTTTGAATCTCTTCGGCAGTCCTGCCTTGGGCAACCTGACGAGCCTGAACGCTTTCTACGTTCCGACTTCTCGACATGACCTGTCAACCCGAAGGTTTTGTTATCAACAAGCCCATGGGCCCTCTTCCCAGGCTTTGATGGCGGGTCTTGATAGTTGTCCAAAACATTCAACCACGCCGAGGCTTTTGGACATTGTCCAGGCCGTCGCCCACCGACACTATCGGCCGGCAACCTTCGGTTACGTTGAGTCTGACGCTACAGAATCCAGGAGTTACCGTGACAGAGAAAGAGCTGTACTGGGAAGACTTCACGCCAGGTAGCCTCTGGACGGCCAAGCAATCTGCGCCTATTACAACGCAGGCGATCATTGCCTTTGCCGCAGAGTACGATCCTCTCGATATTCACATAGATCCTGACCTTGCCCGTTCGAGTCCGCTTGGCGTGCACTGTGCCAGTGCAGTGCAAACCTTCGGTATTACGCAGCGGCTGATGTGCGACGCCTTGCTGCTTCAAACCAATGTCGTGGCGGGTGGCAAGATCGATGGTTTCAGGATGGTTGCTCCGGTGGTGCCTGGAGACACACTCAAGCTATCCGTTCAAGTCGTTCGATCATTCATTCATGCGTCAAATCATCAACGGGGCTGGGTCGTGTTTAAAGTCGATGTAACAACGAATGAGGGGAAAACGGTTCTCGTTTATGAGGTGGCAGTATTGATATTGCGCAGGAGCGAACGTGATTGAGATTGGTCGGGAGATTTAACGATAACCGTATGTACCGGTCTTGCCCTCCGTCCGCATCGCCCACGTCGCCCTCCCATTCACATATGCAAGGCAATGAAATCCACGAAACAGCGCAGCTTGGCCGTGATAAAGCGATTCGGCGGCCACAGCACACTGAAGTGAATGGTGCGGGTCACCTCTTGGGTCAGCACGGCCTGCAGCGCCCCGGACTCGAGGGCCTCCTTGACGGCAAATTCCGGCAGGCAGGCAATGCCCCGCCCTTCCATGGCGGCGTTGAAAAGCATGTCGATGTTGTTGCAGACCAGCACGGCCCGCAGGTCCTGCGTGCCGTTGTGGGACTTATCCGGTAGCGGCCAGCGCTCAAGCTTTCCGGTGGAAGGCACCCGGTATAACAGGCAGTCATGGTTGCTCAAGTCGCTGGCGTCCACCGGCGTCCCCTGGGCCTGGAAATAGGCCGGGGCGCCCACCAGCAGGAAACGGAAAGCACCCAATCGCCGTGCCACCAGGCGAGAGTCATTCAACTCACCGGTCCTGACCACCGCATCGAAGCCTTCCTCCACGACATCCACCAGGCGATCGCTGAAATCCAATTCCAGATGAATGTCCGGGTATCGCTTGGCAAAGCTGGACAGCAACGTGAACAGGAACTGCCCGGCCAAGGGTAGGCTCACGCGCAGCTTGCCGCGCGGTTCGCTGCTGGTGCTCGACAGTTCCAGTTCTGCTGCTTCCAGCTCATTGAGCACGCGCTGGCAGCGGTTCAGGAAAAGCATGCCCTCCGCCGTCAGGTTGATGCTGCGGGTGCTGCGATGAAACAGCCTGACGCCCAGGCGCTGTTCCAGGCGCGCGACGCTTTTGCCGATCGCCGATGAAGACACGCCTAATAGCCGTCCGGCCGCGATAAAACTGCGCGTTTCGGCGACCTGGACGAAAACCGAGATTCCGCTGAGGTTGTCCACGCTCTCTCCTTGAGATTCTTGCGCCTTGAATTGCGGAACGAAACGTCCGGTGTGTCCGGAATTCTAGCCTCTGTTTCCCCTGCCGTCTGCGACCTAGCATGGCGACGTCCATTACAGCAGGGGAATCGCGAACATGACCGCCAAAGAAACCATCCTACTCTCCAGCGCTATCGCCACCGACCCCATGCAGGTGCGAATCGACGCTGCCCTGAACAGCGCCATCGAAGAAAAACGCCTGGTGGGGGCCGTGGCGCTGGTTGCTCGTCGCGGCGAAATCACTTATCGCAAGGCCGTGGGCCTGGCCGACCGAGAGGCTGGCCTGCCGATGCGCACCGACGCCTTGTTCCGGCTCTCCTCGGTGACCAAACCTATCACCTCGGCCGCCGCCCTGGCCTTGGTCGCCCAAGGCCGCATTGGCCTGGATGATCCTATCGCTCGCTGGCTACCGGGGTTTCAACCAACCTTGGCGGACGGCACTGGCGTATCCATCAGCGTGCGCCAGTTGCTTAGCCATACAGCGGGCCTTGGTTACGGTTTTCTCGAAGGCACGGGCGGCGGCGCCTATGCACAGGCCGGAGTGTGTGACGGGCTGGAAAATGCGCCGGCGACCCTGGAGGAAAACATTCGGCGACTGGCGACGGCGCCGCTGCTCTATCGTCCTGGCACCGATTGGGGGTATTCAATTGCCACTGATGTGTTGGGCGCGCTTATCGCCAAGGTATGCGGGACCAGTCTGGCCGATGCAGTCAATCAACTTGTGTGCGAGCCACTCGGTCTGTCCGATACCCGTTTCAATGTCGTCGACACTTCCCGCCTGACGGCCGCCTATCTCAATGCCGATCCCGAGCCACGTCGTATGAATGGTGTCGAAGTGATCGAGGTTTTCGAGAACACCGCCGGCATCCGGATGGACGCGGATCGGGCCCTCGACAGCAATGCCTACCATTCGGGAGGCTCAGGGATGATCGGCTCCGCCGAAGAATTCCTGACCTTGCTCGAAACCTTGCGCCAGGGTGGTGGCCCGCTCATGCCGGCGAGCCTGGCAAAAGAAATGGGAACCGTCCAGACCGGCAACCTGGAACTCGCCAACTGGCCTGGCCGTGGCTTCGGCCTCGGATTCACGGTGATGACTGACCCGCAAGCGGCACAAGCGCCGGAGTCCGTCGGGACCTGGCGCCTGGGTGGGGCTTTTGGTCATTCCTGGTTTGTCGATCCGGCGCAGCAGATCTCCGTGGTGGCGTTTACCAACACCGCCTTCGAGGGGATGTTCGGACAGTTTACGGTCGATCTGTGCAACGCCGTATACGGCGCTTGATGGCCCTCGCCTTGCGCTGCCGTTCACGCTTTGAGAATGCGGTCACTCCTGATTCTTGCGAGAAATGACATGACTTGTTCTACCCGATCTAACGCATTATTCAGCCCGATGTTCTTCATTGCCCTGGGGTTGTTCGGCGTCTACACCATCGAGTTCGGCGTGGTTGGTATCTTGCCGGTGATCATTGAACGCTACAGCGTCAGCGCCTCCGAGGCAGGTTATCTGGTGGGTCTGTTCGCCCTGGTCATCGCGGTATGCGGCCCCTTCATGGTGCTGTGGTTTTCGCGCTACAACCGCAAGCGAGTCCTGACCCTGTCGCTGTTCATCTTCGCCGCCTCCAGCGCCTTATCGGCCTATGCGCCCAATTACGGATCACTGGCGATCCTGCGGATCATTCCGGCCTTCTTCCATCCAGTTTATTTCTCACTGGCATTTGTCGCGGTGGTGTCGCTTTATTCAGAGGAACAGGCTACACAAGCGACCGCGAAGGCGTTTGTCGGCACCAGCATGGGCATGGTGCTCGGCGTGCCTATCACCACCTGGATCGCTGCACGTTTTTCCTACGAAGCGGCCTTCCTGTTCTGCACCGCAGTCAACGTGATCGCCGGGCTGGGCATCATCGCCCGGTTACCCGATACCTTTGCCGGGCAGCGGACGCCTTATGGGGAACAGTTGGCTATCCTGCGTAAACCGACGTTGTGGCTCAATATCCTGGCCTCGACACTGATCTTCGGAGCAATGTTTTCGGTGTATTCCTACAGCGCCGAGTATCTGTCTCGGGAAGCCGGAATGAGCGGTAAAGTGATCAGTGCCATGTTGATTCTGTTCGGCGTAGGCGGTGTGGCCGGTAATCTGCTGACAGGCCGTTTGTTATCCAAAAATAAAGTGGGTACCACGCTAATGCATCCGATCATGTTGGGGGCGTCGTATCTGATCCTGCATTTCTTTGCCAGTCCGGACATCTTGCCGATGATTCTGATCGTCGTGCTGTGGGGAGCCACCCACACCAGTGGCCTGATCGTGACCCAGGTCTGGCTGACCTCCGAAGCCCCGGAGGCGCCTGAGTTCGTTACGGGTCTTTACATCTCGTTCATCAATCTGGGCGTGACGCTCGGTGCGACTGCCGGTGGCTGGTTCCTGGCCCGCATGGGAATGGAAGGCACCATCGTAAGCGGCTTGGTTTTCTGCGTGCTGGCAGCCGCGACGATCGCGATCAAGGTACTTGTGTACGGGGCGCGACAGCCAGGTCTTGCGACGGAAACCCAAGCAGTTTTGCACTAAGTCATTCATCGGAGACCGTGGCAAGCCACGGTCTCTCTCGAACTCAGCGGAGTTTCTATCGGTCAGAACCACTTGGATGGAGTCACGATAGGAAACGTGCAGGCACTGTTGCAGTTGGAGCCCTAGCGCGGGGGTGGTGCAAGTTCATGAAAAAACCAGTCTTAAGCGAACCTACGGGAAGAATGCCTCACCCGGTGAAGCTCCGCAGAGGCAACCAAGAGCCGATTAGCGACCCTTAGATCGTCTGGTCCTGAAGATAGTCAGAAGGTGTAGACCCTATTCAGGACAAGACAGCCTTTGAATCCGACATTAGTTCTTTTTGAGTACCAATCTATGAATTGATCAGCGCTCTGCCGTAGGCAAGAGGGTCGGTAGCATTAGCACAACCTTTCAGAAGTAGCTTTTTATATCTTGCCGTCAATGAGGTGTGCCATGCCCAAGGTTGTCCAATTTCACCGTACCGGTGACGCTGATGTTCTGACTCTCGATGAAGTCGCTGTAACCGCGCCGAAAAGCGGCGAGGTTCAGATCGAAGTAAAAGCCATCGGCTTGAACCGTGCGGAAATCATGTACCGCACTGGGCAGTACGTGATCGAGCCCCAGTTCCCGGCGAAGCTGGGCTATGAAGCGGCCGGGATTGTCCGGGCGGTCGGCAGTAACGTCAGCGACATTGTTCCTGGTGACATAGTAAGCGTCGTGCCGGCGTTCTCTTTCGCCGATTACGGTATGTATGGTGAGGTGGTCAATGCGCCTGCGCATGCCGTCGTCAAGCATCCGTCCAATCTCAGCTTCGTGGAGGCAGCAGCCAGCTGGATGATGTTTGTTACTGCATACGGCGCCTTGATTGAGTACGGAAATCTACAGGCTGGCGAAACCGTGCTCATCCCGGCTGCATCAAGCAGTGTCGGTCTGGCAGCAATCCAGATCGCCAACATGCAAGGCGCCATCCCGGTGGCCCTTACCCGCACAAGTGCCAAGCGTCAGGCATTGCTGGACGCTGGTGCGAAATATGTCATTGCCACCCAGGAGGAGGACGTGATCGCCGAGGTGGCCGCGATTACCGGGGGCAAAGGTGCGCGTATTGTTTTCGACCCTGTTGGTGGTCCCGAGGCGACCAAGCTGATCAAGTCCATGGCGAACACCGGAATCTTCTTTCAATACGGTGCTCTGGATCATCGCGATATCCCGGTTCCGGTCTTCGACATTCTCGGCAAGCATCTGACCGTGCGGGGCTACGAGCTGTTCGAAATCACCACGGATATGCAAAAGCTGGCCAATGCCAAGGCATTTGTTGCCAAAGGCTTGGCAGGCGGTCAACTCAAGCCCGTCATCGACCAGGTCTTCCCGCTTACTGACATCGCGGCGGCACACCGCCGAATGGAGTCGAATGCGCAGATCGGCAAAATAGTCGTCGTAGTCGACTGAGTAAAAATGCTGCGGCAGCCAGCTTGGCTGCCGTACGCCAACGCTGCCTGCCCTCAAGCGATGATGGCCTATTTTTTGGGTCCCCAAGAGAGAGGCAGCCCGGCTTCGCTATCATGTGCAGAGTAGGTCTGGCCCGATGCGCAGGTAAATGGAGATTGGCGATGAACCTGATTGAAGCCATGCAAATGTTCGTGGCAGTGGTTGAGCATGGCAGCTACACCAGAGCGGCCGAGGCGCTGAGTGTGCATCGCCCGGCACTCTCCAAGAATATCCGTAATCTTGAGCACGAACTGGGTGTGCAGCTGTTGCACCGCACCACGCGCAGGGTGAACACCACGCCAGCTGGCGATGAGTTCTATGACCGCAGCCGGAAGTTACTCGCTGAACTAGCGGACACACTGGACTGGTTTTCGCCGACTCGTCCGCCGCGAGGCAAGCTAAGGATCGACATGCAGACCGTACTCGGTCACGCGGTGATAATCCCGCGACTGCCCGAGTTCATGGAGCGCTACCCTGGCCTGGAAATATCTCTGGGAGCCACTGACAACCTGAACGACCTTATTGCAGAAGGCATCGATTGTTCCGTGCGGCTCGGTGATCTGGATGATTCGAGCCTGGTTGCCAAACGTATCGGCGAGGTTGCTTTGGTGACCTGCGCGGCTCCCGCCTACGTAAAGAAACATGGTTTACCAGCCACGCTGGATGATCTGCAGGCGCACCTGGCTGTCAACTTCATGGTTGAACAGCGCCGCCAGATCATGCCCTGGCGGTTCAGGGGCAACGGTAAAATTATCAGTGTGAAGATGCGCAGCGGCATCGTCGTCGACAACGCAGAGGCATGCTTTACTGCGCATTGGCGGGGATTGGGATGGTGCAGGGGCTGCGCCCGGCGCTGCAGCGATACATCGATAGCGGGCGTCTGGTGGAAGTTCTGCCGGATGTTCCAGTCGAGCCGAAAACCGTTTCCGTGTTGTTTCCGGATCGCCGTCATCTATCACCCAATGTGCGGGTATTTGTCGAATGGGTGAGTGCGTTGTTCCAAGAGAAGAGGCATTAGCGCGGCCTCATTGGTGTTGGCCTGATTAACAGTCCCACCTTCCTCTGCCCGCCCCCAAGGCGAATGACTCGCGGCTCGGACCGAACATTTTCAGGTGCCACAACCGGACGAACATCAGGCGATTTTTTCCGGTGAGCATCGTTGGATTTCGCGCGTAGTCAACCGCTGGCGCGTAACGATGAAAATCGAACGCCCTTGCTTTTCGTCCCGCACATTGATGGCCAAGTTGACGGTACCCGCGTATAGCGGGCACCGCTTCCCATAGGGAACAAAGGCTTACACGCCTGCTTACCAGCTGTAACTCACTTTGGCGGTAATCTCGCGACCCGGGTTGTAGAAGTTCGCTGTGCCGGAACCGACCACGTGCTGCTCATCCAGCAGGTTGCTGACGTTCACCGCAAGGTCGGTGCCCTTGGCGATCTCGTAGTTGAACGCGGCGTCGAACAGCGTGGCGCCATCGCTTTTGCCGGAGTTGGCTGCATCGAAGTAATAAGAGCCGACGTAGCGCGCGCCCAAGCCAACGCTGACATCAGTGCCGGGCACGTCGTAATAACTCCAGAGCGAAGCGGAATGCTTGGGTGCCGTGGTGAACTCATTACCCTTCAGGGAGCTGCCGTCGTACAACGAACCGCGCAGTACCTCGGACTCCATATAGGAGTAGCCACCAATCAGGCTGAGGTTCTGCGTCACCTGCGCCTTGGCCTCCAGGTCGAGGCCACGCGCCCGCGATTCGCCCACCGTCTGTTGCTCGATGATGCCGCTCGGCAGCACCACGGCGATGGTGACGTTTTCCTGGGTCAAGTCATAAACGGCCGCGGAGAACAGTGCGTCCATCCCCATCGGCGCATACTTCACGCCCACTTCGTACTGCCTGCCGGTCTGCGGTGTTACGCCAACCTGAGGCGGCGAGACGGACTCCACCATGCTCACATAGGTGGACACCTCATCGTTGACGATATAGGTCAACGCACCTCGGTAGGACGTTTCGGAGAAGTTGTCTTTTTCGGAGGATTGCAAGCCTTTGCTGGTAAGGTCCATCGAATCGTTACGCATACCGGCGGTGACGATGAAACGCTCGTAGAACGATAGGTTCTGCTGAAGGAATACGGCCTTGGTGGTCGCGTCTCGCTTGTTGACCGCATACGGGGTGATGGAGCGTGAAACGCCAGTAAACACGGGATTTGCAACGTCAATCGGGGTCGTCAGGGCGTAGACCGAGCTTTCCTTGGTAGTCGAATCGAGGTATTCCACGCCCACCAGGCTGCTGCTGTCGATGTTCTCGAAGCGGGCGTCGTATTGCAGCATCAGGTTGCCGTTGAACTGGTCGGCCTCACTGTCCGTTCCAAACAAGTACCGGTCAACGGTAGTACCGACACGCGCGGCGCTGTCGCTGATGTAAACGTAGCCAAAATCATCGGTCAATTTGCTGTAACGCAGATTGCTGCGCAATACGAAGCCGTTGTCGAAGTCATGGGTGACGTTACCGCTGAGGCTGGTGCGCTCGACATCGTGAAAGTTGTAGCTCGGCTCACCATAAAACTTGCTGCGGTCGTATTCCTTGTCCAGCGGATAGCCGCCACTGTTGGGCGAACTTTCGGTTTTCAGATAGTCCAGAATCACGGTGGCTGACGTGTAATCCGTGGGCGCCCAGGTGAGGCCACCCATCAGCAACTGGTTGTCGTCCTGTGAGTGATCGTATTCGCGGTCGCTGTTTTGGCCTTTGGCAGTAAAGCGGCCAGCCAAGGTTTTCTCGTCGTTCAGCGCATCCCCCACATCGATGCCTGTCTCGACATGGTCAAACGAACCGTAGGTCACATAGCCCTGGCCAAACTGCTCAAAGCGCGGCTGTTTGGTCACGAAATTCACCGAACCGCCCGGGTCCGCTGGGCCAAACAGCGTGGAGTTGGCGCCACGCAAAATCTCTATGCGTTCGTAAGCGAATGGATCTTCGCGTACGCCGCGCATCGAACTCAGGGTCAAGCCGTCACGGTAGGTGGTGGCCTGGAAGCCCCGGATCTGGAAATAGTCGTTGCGGTCATCCGTACCATAGAAGTCACTGACCACACCGGGGGTGTATTGCAGCGCCTCTTCCGTGGTGCTGACGCTGCGTTGTTCCATTTCTTTGTTGGTAACAACCGACACCGATGCCGGCGTATTGAGAATGCTGGTTGCCACCTTGCCGCCAACCCAGAGTTCCTTTGCGACAACCGAGTTGGCGTCGTCGTCGGCACTGACCCTGACCTTGGCATTGATGATGAGGGGCGCAAGGCGATAGTCCTCGACGGACGTTGTGTCGAGCTCCAGCGGGCCGGCGGGCGTAGGCTGAGGGAACAGTAGATAGGCATTCGGGCCTTGCTGTTGGATTTGCAATTCGCTTCCCTGTAGCAAGGATGACAGCGCTGCCGACGTATCGAGCGTGCCATTCACGCCAGCAGTGGTGCGGTTCGCTACACTCGACGCGTCGAAGGAAAGGCTGATGCCAGCCTCGCGCGCAAAGCGGTCAAGCGCCGGCGCCAGCGGGCCGGCAGCGATGTTCCACTGCTTGACCTGATTGCTGTGGTCAGCGCTCGGCGTTTGCGCCAGCGATGGCAAGGCGTAGCTGCTTACGATCAGCCCCAAAATCGCACCGTGCAAGGCACGACTTAATGGATGGCGCTGGGAAACAGGGGACGAACTCATATTCTCGCTCCAAGAAAGGACATCGGCAGACAGGCCTGTATTCCGGCCTTTCTAAGAGGTCGAACGAGAATGAGAATACACCTCATTATTTTTTCAGGTGGCACAAAGTTCTGATGGGCTTAGGTGGCAGCGGTCACGGTCACCCAATAACGGGTCCGATAATCAACGTGCAAATGCAGTGACTGCGCGATCAATGCCAGGACCTGATCGTTGTCGGCGAGTTGGAAGGTGCCGGAAACGCGACGATCCGCGACCTCGTCGGCGCAGCGCAGTACACCGGGGCGATAGCGCGACAACTCCACGATGAAATCATCGAGGCGCATATTGCGCGCACTGATCACCCCGTCACCCCAGCTCCATAGATCAAGGCCGTTGCCTTTGAACATTCGGGCCCCACTTGATGTGAACAGCAGCTGATTTCCTGCCTGAACACTGCGGCTGGCAGGCGTTTGACTGGAGCCGGGGAAAACCGTGACTGATCCTTCCTGAGCCGCGACCAGCGTGCCATCGTCGAACTCGCGTGCCAGAAAGCGGGAACTCTGAGCGCGCATGATCCCGTCACGTGATTGCACCCAGAACGGTCGCGCTCGAGGCGAGTGTTGATCCGCGCCGACATTCACGATGATTTCACCACGTCGCAGGATTATCAGACGTCGCTGGGCGTCGAAATCGCTGTCGACGGCGCTATCGCTATTGAGTTGGATTAGGCTGCCATCATCGAGTTGGAAGCGCCGTTGCTCGCCGGTACTGCTGCGCTGCTGCGCAAGCATGGCGGGTACGGGTGTGTAGTCCCGGCCGAGCCAGGCTGCAGTGCCAACAGTCGCCAATATGCCCAGGAGTTTCAGGCTTTCCCGCCGCCGCATTCCATGATTGGTCCCATTAAGGGTTTGCCGGGCCAGTTGAGCTGGCACGCCTGCGAATTCATCCCCAAGCGCTTCCACGCGCTGCCACGCCAACACGTGCTCCGGGCACTGCTGCAGCCAGTGCTCAAATGTGCGCTGTGTTTGCTCATCTGGCTGATCGAAGCGCAGGCGCACCTGCCAGTAGATCGCCTGGTCGACAATGGCCGGATCCAGCGTCTGGGACTCACGCCTCGACATAACGCAAGCGATAACAGTGTTGCAGGGCGGTGGCCAGATCGCGTTCCACCGTCGCACGGGAAACACCCAACTTTTCGGCTATTTGCGCGCAGGTCAAGCCGTCGAGCCGGGCATATAAAAACGCCTGGCGAACTCTCGGTTTAAGCATATCGAGCATGCGATCTATCCGCTCGAGCGTATCGAGAATCAGCAGTCGGCTTTCTTCCGAGGGAACCTCGTGTTGAGGCAGTAATGCGACGCTCTCCAGGTAGGCACGTTCGAGTTCGCGACGGCGATACTGATCAATCATCAACCCGCGGGCGATACTGCTCAAATAGGCGCGTGGTTCACGCAAGGGGCTGGACTGACGGGATTTGAGCAGGCGTACGAAGGTGTCCTGCGCCAAATCTGCTGCGTTATCGCGACATCCAATGCGTCGGATTAGCCAGCCGTGCAACCACGAGTGGTGGGTTCGATAGAGCAGCCCTAGATCTGCAGTACCTAGTGGTTCATCGCTGCGCATCGGAATCCCGGCAAATACATGATTGATAATTAATCGCATTCTACTCATGCGGTAGGCCTGAGGCAAATACGTGGTGCTTAGTGTCTGCTTTGGGCGAACGCTGTCATTCTGTAGAGGCTGCGAGGGAACGCCAGGCACGCAGATGATCATCAGGACAGTGCCCAGTCAACAAGCAAGTGGCGATCTATAGGTTGTGGTGTGACTGGCCCCATAAATGTTATGTTATTACATCTTTATGGGAGAGTTCATTTTGAAACATCACGTTCCGCTGCTGACAGGATTCACCCTCGGGCTACTTGGACAACCTATTTCAGCCGCACAACCTCTGACGCTGGACGCGTTGACTATCACCGGATCCACCGTGGAGGAGCGTGCCGATGGACCAGTGCAAGGTTATCGAGCAACGCGTTCGAGCACAGCTACTCGCACCGACTCCGACATTCGCGATACCCCGCAAAGCATCGATGTAATACCCGCCCAGGTGATCAAGGACCTCAACACCACGCGAATCGATCGCGCCCTGGATTTCGCAGGCGGTGTCTCACGACAGAACAACTTTGGCGGACTAACTTTTCTCAACTACAGCGTCCGTGGTTTTACCACCGGCGAACTCTACAGGAACGGCTTTGCCATCAACCGTGGCAGCTACAGCGCGCCGGACACTTCCAATATCGAACGTATCGAAGTGCTCAAAGGCCCGGCGGCAAGTCTCTACGGTCGCGGCGATCCCGGCGGCCTGGTCAATATCGTGACCAAGCGTCCGCAGGCTGAGGCGTTCAGCAACCTGAACATCAGCGCCGGCACCTGGGACCGTTACCGCAGCAGCCTCGACGTCAACTCGCCACTCGACAGCGAGGGCAACCTGCTGGCACGAGTAAACATGGCCATCGAAGACAATGGCAGTTTTCGCGATCACGTTGACAGTCAACGACGGATCATCAGCCCGTCGTTGAGCTGGCAGATTTCACCAGACACCCGCCTGATGCTCGACACCGAGTTCTCCCGTACCGAATCGGTGTTCGACCGCGGCATTCCGGCAGTCAATGGTGAGCTTGGCTCGGTCAAGCGGTCGACCTTCATGGGTGAGCCCAACGATGGCCAGATACGCAACGACAACCAGACCATTGATCTGGCGCTGGAACATTATTTGAACGACAACTGGAAGGTTCGCCTGGCCAATCACTACACGCAGGGCACGCTCAATGGCGCGAGCTCGGAACCTCAAGCATTGGTCGGCACCACCATCACGCGTTTCTATCGCGAGCGTGACTTTGAATGGAACGACAACATCACCCAGGCCGAGCTACATGGCAACTTCGAACTGGCCGGCTGGCAGCATCAGACGCTGGCGGGACTGGAGTATGAAAACTACCGCAACAGCCAGAAGTACCCCCAGAGCGCCACGCTTGCAAGCTATGGCTTGGATATCTACAACCCCGTTTATGGTCAGCCCAAGCCGGCCCTGACCCGCGCCAACGATTTCCACGAGCACACCGAGAGCTACGCGCTCAATTTGCAGGACCAGATCGCCTTTACCGATCGTCTGCGCGGATTGATCGGCGTGCGCCTGGAGCGCATCGAGCAGACTTCGCTGAATCGCACGACAGCTGTCAGCAACAGCCAGGAAAAAGACGTCGCCACTCCACGCGTTGGGCTGCTTTACCAATTGGCACCACAGGTCGGCGTATTCGCCAACGCGTCCACGTCTTTCAAGCCCAATACCATCGGCACGCAAGGCCAGGTCTATAAACCGGAAAAAGGCCTGGGTTATGAAACCGGTTTAAAACTGGACCTGTTCGACAGCCGTATTGGCGCGACCATCGCTCTGTTTCACATCGACAAGGAAAACGTCGTGACGACCGACGCGCTCGGTGAAAGTGTCGCAGCCGGTGAGGCTCGCAGCCAGGGCCTGGATCTGCAGTTCAGCGGCCAGATCACCGATGCCCTGCGTGTTATCGGTGCTTATGCCTACATCGACGCCGAGGTGACCAAAGGCGACTCCGCGCTACCCAAAGGCAGCGACCTGTTAGGCATCGCCCGCAACAGCGGTAGCCTGATGGGTGTTTATGAGTTTCAGGACGGCGCCTTGCGTGGGTCGGACATGGGCGCAGCCTTCAACTATGTCGGCGAACGCTCAGGCCAGGCTGGCAGTAGCTTCAAACTGCCGTCGTATAGCACTGTCGATCTGCTCGCGCACTACAAAGCCAGCGAAGACGTTACGCTCGGGCTGAACCTGAACAATCTGTTCGATCGCAAGTACTACGAACGATCCTATAACAGTGCCTGGGTCCTGCCCGGAGAGCCGCGTAACCTCAGTGTGAGTCTGAGCCTCGACCTCTGACAGTGATCGCCAAGGTCGCAATGCATTCACCGCTCGAGCGCCAGGAATCGATTTTCAGGAGCGCCTGCTGAGAGGCCTCCTCGACACCTTCGGCACCAGGGTCAACCGAAGGCTATGAGCCATGGAGATAATCGCCTTGACCAGTTCCGCGCTGTCGCGGTTGTGTTCGATGTCGTTGATAAACGAGCGGTGGATCTTGAGCGTTTCGATGGGCAAGCGACTCAAGTAGCTGAGGGCCGAATAGCCGGTGCCAAAACATCAACCAGCTTCAGTTCCACCGTGAATTCTTCCGTCGGATGTTCCACCGATAGCTGTGGATCAGCGCAGACGGGTACCGTTGCCAGGGGAAAGCGGCTGGGCTAATGAGGTAGCTGTCCATATGCCTACACAGAACGTGAGGCCTCTGCAGGGCTACGGTGTCCGTCTCCGCTCAATCATCGGCATCAGAGGCAAAGGAAAGCGGCTGAATCAGGTGCGAGCCCTGATTGCGAACATTTCCGACATCCTTACCAACCTTGTACCAATGAAAGTCTGTTGCTGGTCGACAATGCTCCATCGCTAATTCGCGCGCTCGGTCAGGTGGCGTGTCGGGATCAATCCATTCACGAGCATGCTCAGGCGCCATGCGTCCGCACATGCTGTCACCCGTCGAATAGTGCTGCTTATGACATTGACCGCAAACGATGCAAATCGTTAACTGTATATACGTACAGTTAATCCCTTTAAGGCTTGCATCATGAGCATCACCATCCTGGGCCTGTTGGCTACCGGCGGCGAGAAGCTGCCTCTTTATTCATTCAAGGTGCCTGCAGGCTTCCCTTCGCCCGCTGCTGACCACATCGAAAAGCACATTTCCCTGGATGAGCTCTTCGATGTACGAGCTCCCCACGTCTATCTCGTGAGGATCGATGGCGACAGCATGCAGGGCGCGGGGATCTATTCGGGGGATATGGTGGTGGTTGATCGAAGCATAGATCCGATCAGTGGGGACATCGTTATAGCTGCGCTTAACTCCGAGCCACTGCTCAAGCGTCTGCATTTGCGCGACAACGCCGTAATACTTCTGTCGGAAAATCCCAAGTATCCGGCAAGGCACGTGATGGAAGGCGACGAACTCATGATTTGGGGTGTAGTGAAATACAGCGTCCGCGATCATGACAACACGTGAACCTGTCTTCGCCCTGATTGACTGCAACTCGTTTTACGCCAGCTGCGAGCGCGTCTTCAGACCTGACCTCGCGAAGACACCTATTGTGGTGCTGTCCAACAACGACGGCTGTGTAATTGCGCGTAGCTACGACGCAAAACCTTTCGTAAAGATGGGCCAGCCGTACTTCCAAATCAAAGATCATCTACGTCGGCATGGGGTTGTGGCGTTCAGCAGTAATTACGCTCTGTACGGCGACATGAGCGAGCGTGTCATGACGATCATTGAATCGTTAGTACCGACGCTTGAGGTCTACAGCATTGATGAGGCGTTCGCCGACCTCACCGGTATCCCAGGTGACTTATCTGCGTTTGGCCGGCACATGCGTTCTACCCTTCTCAAACGCACTGGCATTCCTGTCGGGGTTGGAATCGCGCACACCAAGACGCTGGCCAAGCTTGCCAACCATACCGCCAAGCGGCTGCTGGATATCACGGGCGGCGTAGTGGATCTCTGTGATCCCTTCAAACGGGACTGGACGCTGCGCAACACTGATGTCGGCGAGGTCTGGGGCATCGGCAGGCGCATGAAGGCGCATCTGGAAACAATGGGGATCCAGACCGCGATGGACTTGGCCAAAGCCGACCCGTGGATGCTTCGTCAAAAATTCAGCGTGGTGATCGAGAAAACCGCTCGCGAACTTGCCGGCACCCCATGTTTGGAGTTGAGTGAGGCTGATCCACCCAAGCAGGAGATTTGTTGTAGCAGGATGTTCGGCACGCGGCTCACCGAGATTGAGCCAATCAAGGAAGCTGTCGCCACCTACACACAACGCGCGGCGGAAAAGCTCCGAGCTCAAAGCTCGCTGTGCAAGAAAATCCGCGTGAGCATTAGAACCGGCATGTTCAACCCTCAGGAAGCGAAGTATGCGAACGGGGCGTTGGTCGAATTACCTTACCCGACCAACGACGTGCGGCTCATGACCAAGGCCGCAACCGAAGCGGTAAACCGTCTATTCCGGCCTGGCTTCAAGTACAGCAAAGCAGAAGTTTTGCTGATGGATCTGCGCCAGCCTGGCGAATTCACTGATGATCTGTTCGCTCATTCTCAACCCGTCATGGCTGATAAGGTGATGAGTGTTTTGGATGAAATCAATGGTCGATGGGGAAAGGGGGTTATTCGGATAGCGAGTGTGCCTGCAGCGCCTGGTTGGGCAATGCGTCGAGAGCTGATGAGTCAGAGCTATACGACGAACTTTGATCAGTTGTGGACGGTGAAAGCCCGCTAGCGAGGACGCGTTCGGCATCTGCAGCTTAAAAAATGCGCCTCCTATGCCGACTACTTACGGCCAGAGTGTGTAAAAACACAACTACGCTCAAAAGCCCTGTATCGAATTTTTCGTTGTACGTTGAAGCCGCGGACGGCTTTGAACTGAATGATGACCGTCCCCTGCCACAACGTTCGCAAAGGAATGCAGATGATCGATGTTCCCGCCGTTTTGACAGTCTTTTTGGTTTACCTGGCCGGTGTCGTTATTTCAGGGCCAAATTTCGTTGCAGTAGTCCACAAAGCGGTAGCTGCTACGCGGTCAGGAGTTTTGGCCTTGGCAGTCATTCATCCAAGGGGTCGTTTAACGTGGTGATTGTCACCTTCGGTGCCCAGCCCAAGCCGGTTGACAAGAGCCGATCGACCCGATGGTGTTCTTCGATGCCGCGGTAGCTGCATTGAAGTAAATCCGCGCCCCGGATGACGTTAGTCTTAGCGGCGCGGAACGACGACAACTGCGGGAGCAACGAAGATCGACCCTGTTCCGTCGGATAATTGCAGGTCTCCGTACGCGTACGGCGCGAGGCTTCATTACAGATCTGGCTGCGTACAGCACCGGCTCAATTAGAGCGCATTGAGACAGGCAGCTTTCGGCCAGAAGCAGACATTCAGTC
Source organism: Pseudomonas sp. E102 (assembly GCF_052660185.1). NCBI lineage: Bacteria > Pseudomonadati > Pseudomonadota > Gammaproteobacteria > Pseudomonadales > Pseudomonadaceae > Pseudomonas > Pseudomonas sp. E102. The sequence continues at coordinate 2,061,022 of NZ_CP084025.1, read as the reverse complement.
GTATCTACGGATTCAGGGTCGACTCACTATCAAGGCATGCAAAAACCTGAAGGCTTGGTACTAGCTTTAAATAGATCGACAGAAATCTGATTTGATGGCCAGGCTTCAAAATGAAAACGATGTTTGGAATGAGATTTACTGGTTCTCGAAGGTGCTGCCAGCGCCTTACGGAGAACACCGACAATTCCCATGGGAGCACTGTCGGCGTCCGGATTTTCAGGTGTGTCCGCCGCTATATAATTAGCGGTCAGATCTTTACCTTCATGCTTTGAGGGGAATATTTCGCATAGTCACCAGAGCGGTGGCGCAAAGGGTTTCCTTGCCTTGTTTCACGGCAAACAAATCGGCAGCGGCAACAGTAGTGTTGTTCGATGCATTGATGACACGTCCCCTGGCTAGTAGCTTTTCACCCTCTGCCGGGGCAACTAGTTTGACAGTGAAATCTGAAGTCATATTTATCCAGCCAGGTGGCAGCAAGGTTCCGGCGGCCGAACCTCCGGCAAAATCAGCCAACGCTCCGATGATACCACCTTGAAAGAAGCCGTTATGCTGGGTGAGTTCTTTGCGCGTTGGCTGTTCGATTTCACAATGACCTGGCTTCAGGTAATTGTAATGAAATCCCAGTAATTTTGCCGCTGGCATACTGAGTACCGCTCCTTGGACGTGCTTAGCAAAGTCGGGATTGCTTGCAGCGAAATCTTCCATGGCATTCATCCTTATAGTCTGCATGTGTGAACGACACTAACCAAGCCATCGCTCGAGTTTTTTATCAATGTATTGAGTGCGTATCGCATTGCGCATAACCTTGCCACTACTGGTTTTAAGTAGTTTTCCAGGCATCAATAAAACAATGTCGTGGGGAGTAATCTCATTGTTTAAAACCACTGCCTGTCGAATGATCGAGATAATTTCGTCCCCCTCGATTTTTTTTCTCCACTCTCTTCGCACTTCTTGAACGATAATCAGTTTATCCTCAGCATCTAGGAGTGTAAACACCGCGCACCCCGAACTCTCTAGGCTATGGTGAGCTGTCGAAACATTGTGCTCGATATCATGCGGGTAATAATTCTTACCGCGAATAATAACCATATCTTTTATTCGGCCCGTTACATATAACTCTCCTTGGTGAACAAATCCAAGGTCTCCGGTACGTAAATAAGGCGGTTGAATGGTCCCTGATAAATGATTTGCGAAGGTGCCTGCGGTGAGCGCTTCCTGGTTCCAGTAACCCCGCGCAATGTGGGGACCCGCTATCCAGATCTCTCCAATTTCGAAGGGTGCGCGGGCTTTTCGGGTTAGCGGATCAACAATTTCTATATGTGTTCCCGGCAACGCTTTACCCGAACCCACCAATGTTTGGCAGGAAGCGGTATCCGGCGGCAGAATCTTTCCATCACGCAGCGCCTGCCTGTCAACGTTCATTGTAATCGGGCCTTTTCCCTTGACGCCTCCTGACGCTTGTAACGTGCATTCGGCCAAGCCATAACAGGGATAAACAGCCTCTCTGCTGAAACCGAATCGCTGGAAAGCAGCCTGAAACTCACTCATGGTATCGTTACGAATTGGCTCGGCACCATTGAATGCGACTTGCCAAGTGCTCAGATCCAGTTCTATATCCGGTTCTCGCTCAAGGGCCTTAACACAGGCACCAAAAGCAAAATTTGGTCCACCGCTTGTATGTGCTTGATAAATAGATATTGCTTGAAGCCAGCGCAATGGCCAGCGCATGAATGTTACTGGCGACATCAGAACACTGGTTGCGCCGACAAACATCGGTTGAAAAATATTCCCGATGAGACCCTGGTCGTGATAATGCGGAACCCACCCTATGACGGTAGACGCTTCGTCATGACTGAACGCATCACGAATCATTGCCTGATTTGCAACAATATTTGCATGCGTCACCATGACGCCTTTAGGAGTGGATGTGGAGCCTGACGTATATTGAATAAACGCCAAGTCTTCAGCATCGACCGCCAAGTAGTCAGGGGGAAACGTAGACTGTTGACGCCCCCTCAAGTCGTCCATCTCAAGCCATGATAACGATTCTCGATGATCTTGATCCTGAAGAGAGCCGCTTAGTGCTTTGAGTGTAATAATCAGACGTGGGGAGCAGTCGTCGATAATGCCTTGCAGCGTGCGTTGTGAGCGTTTTTTGTTGGGTGGGCAGAGGGGTATAGCGACTACTCCTGCGTACAGGCAGCCAAAAAAAGCGATGATGAAATCTAATCCCGCCGGGAATATTAATAACGCTCTATCGCCACGCTGGGTTGTCTCTAACAGACGACCGGCAAACTGCCTCGCTTCAATTCTCAACTGTGCAAAGGTCAGCGTTTTTTCCGCCAACAATTTTTCAGAAAGAAAAATATAGGCCGGTTTTCCCGGGTAACGCTCGCTATGGCTGTCTAGGCAGTCGGTCATCATACGAAATTTTTGCATTCAACCCTCCTGGTGCTTTGTGCGCTCAGTGAGTGATGAATTATGTCGACCAGCCCTTGCGGCCGTGAAGAGTGGAAAAAGTGGTTGCCGCTCAACTCATGGAAACTGAAGTCCCCGGTCGTTCTCTCCTGCCACGCCATTAGTTCGTCAGAATCAACCACAGGATCATGGGTGGCATAGATGGCGCTGATTGGACATTTCAATGTGTGCATGGGATGGAATTGATAAGTTTCTACCAGAGCCAAATCACTACGGATGATCGGTATAAGTGTATTCAACAGTCGGCTGTTGGTACCGATTGCGTCAGGCACACCGCCATAAGCCATCAACTCATTCAGAAACGCCTGGTCCGATAGGTCATGGATCGGCGCCAGTCGTGCTGCCAACTGTGGTGCGCGTCTACCCGAAACAAATAAATGCTCCACTTGAACAGTATTGCAAATTGAAAGCTTACGGGCGACTTCATAAGCCAATACTGCACCCATGCTATGACCATACAACGCGAGTGGCTGGCTCTCATGACAGAGCTGTTCAGCGATATGAGCAGATAAGCTGTCGACATCAGTAAACGTGGCTCTTTGGGCAGGCCCATCGAAGCATTCTGGTTTGATTCTTTGAATGGTTTCCGAGAGACGGGATCCCCACCCGTTATAAGTCGCGTTACTGCCACCTGCGTGAGGAAAACAGATCAGAGAGATTTTGTGTTTGTGCATTTCACCTTATCCCGGGAGAGTCAGACAAACTGAACATCGAGAGACGACAAGCTTCGAACGATGAAACTGCCCGCCTGCCAAGTCGGTTTGCTGTGACGGCGTATCAAGCGAGGCCCTTCCAACAATCTGGAAAGTACCGCCTGCATCTGGCGCTCGGCTAACAATGCACCTAAGCAACCGTGCATACCGTAGCCAAATGCTAAATGCCCCTTTGTCTTACGCTCAATATCAAAGCGATCAGCAGCAGGAAAAACGCGATCATCCCTATTGGCCGAACCCAAACACAGCAGAATCTGATCCCCTGCCTTAATAATGTGCCCATCCAGGATCAACTCTTTTGTCGCGAAGCGTTTGGTATGTTGAAGAGGTGTCTCGAAACGCAAAACCTCTTGTACACAGCAGGGTATTAACTGCGGTCGCTTCTGGAGTAACCGGTATTGCTCAGGATGCTCCAGCAACGCGTTTATGCCGTTACCAATCAGGCTTTTGGTGGTTTCATTTCCGGCAACAAAGCACATGATGCAGACGAAGATCAGCTCCTCCTGAGTCAAGCGATCACCATCAATTTGTAGATCAAGCAGTTGACTGATCAAGTCTTGCCTTGGATTATTCTTACGTTCGGCAATGACACTGGAGAGATATTCCATATATTCATCAAGAACAGTACTGACTTTTTCAAAATCGTCCTTGATCATCAATCCAGGTTCTAACAGAAAGCGGATGGCATGAGTCCAGGCATCGATGGTCGAGTGCATTTCGGCAGGTAGCCCGATCCATTCACACATAACTCGTAGCGGCGTGGGTTGGGCCAGGCCGGAGATGATGTCCATACCTCCTTGCTGATAGGCGTCCCGCAGCAAGTCTTGGATAGTGTCTTCTATAGAGCGTTGCAACTGATCTATCGCCGACTGCGAAAACGCGATGTTCATCAATTTTCTCAAACGATGATGGTCGGGATTCTCGGTGAATACGATTGATTTGTAGGCCAGCCGCTGAAATGGTGCGTTATCGCGACCAAACTTAGCGGCTTGATTATCAACCAGTTTCGGAATAATGCTTGCATTGCAGCTACGATCACGCAGAACACTCATGACATCGGCATGTCGGGTGACGACCCACATACCCAAGACTTTGTGCAGAGGGTTCAGCTCCCGTAACTGGCGATAAATACCGTACGGTGTCTCACGAAATTCAGCGGAAAAAGGGTTGAAGCGGGGTAAATTCACTAATTTACCGGGTGTCAACATGTGATCCTGAGCACCATCAGACATCGTGAGGTTCCTTCCATCAGATTGATTATCGGATAGCTTGAAGTTGGAGTCTCAACAACTGAATTTTTCCGAACTGAAAACCGTAAGCCGACATTTTCAAGTAGCGTAGATAACGGGTAACGACTGCATCGCCGACACGTTCCGCAGCAACTGCTTTATTGGCGGACAACCGGCGATACCACTCTTCACACGTTTTCGCATAATCCAGCCGGCCATTGTCGACACGTTGAATTTCGAAGATCCCCTCCGCCGCTTGAGCTATTTCTGTCAACGTGGGCAGGTCCGCATTGGGAAATATTTCCTCGTTGAAAAAAGTGCTCGCTTGTTCTCTGGACATGGAACCATAAGCAATTGTTTGCAACGAAAGCCGCCCCCCAGGTTTCAACCAGTCTCGGCAGGCAGTGAAGAATCTTCGGTAGATTGCTATTTTCTCTTCAACACTATCTGAAGGAGAAGCGAAGTGCTCAAAGGCTCCAATGGAAATGATTCCATCAAATGGTGTTGCGGGGACGAACTCCTGCCAGTTTTTTACCTCTATGGCCACTTTCGAATATAACTGCCTTTGTATATAAGCCGCTTGCTGATCACTCAGCGTCAGTCCTACGGCGCGCTTGATGTTTGGCATATTCTCCAGCGCATCAAGCACGCCCCCCCATCCGCAGCCAATATCAAGCACCGATTGTAAATTTCCCGCATCAATGGCCTCAAGGTGATACGCGATTTTTTTTACTTGTGCATTCTCCAAGGTTTCACTACCGGCCCACACAGCGCAAGAGTAGGAAAGAGTAGGATCCAGCCACAACTCATAAAAGTCGTTACCCACATCATAATGATGGCGTATCGCTTTCGACTCTTCTTCCAGTCGATGCTCGGTTGTTAAAACACTCATTTTTCCGACTTCCTGTCTCCACCCATAATCAAACCAGTCACGGCCTTGATACTGGGATTATCGAACAGCTCTTCTGCTGAGATTTCCACGCCATATTTTTGTTCGATTTCGATTAACAAAGAAACTGCCAAGGAAGAGTCCAGCCCCAACTCACCGAAATCTTTATTTTCATCGATGCTGATTCCGGGAGTATTGAGAAGCTCGCCTATCTGGTCCTTACACCACTGGACTACGGTGTCTTTTTCTAACGAGACAGATTCATATGCAGACATGATTGAATTTTCCTTATTAGAGAGGTTGTACGTTTCTTTTTTTACGACTGATTCTTCGTTGCAATGTGGGGACTCGTAAATCCCATGCCACCCCCATCAAGCACAAGCCACGGATAAACCAGTAACCAGGATCGAATACTGACCATTGCAACCCAAATGAAGGAGACTCGGGGAATGCATGGTGATTGTTGTGCCATGACTCCCCGAAGGTGACTAAGCCAAATAAACCACCATTGCGGCTGTAATCTTTGGATTGATAAGGTCGAGTACCGAACCGATGAAGTAGGGAGTTGATGGACCAAATGATGTGACCCACGACGAACATGCGGATAGCCCCTCCCCAAAGGAAGCCGCTCAACGCGCCCCATAACGATTGGCTAAGCAGCCCGCCCAGTAACGCCGGCGCTAGCAGGCCAAGAAAGACCCACGTGTAGTAATGACGCGCCGTTTTGGCGATGAGTGGATCTCGAATCAAATCTGGAGCGTAATAGGCAGCGTTGGGGTAATCGTGCTCCTTCATCCACATGAAGTGTGAGTGCGCCAGCCCCTTGATGAGGCCTGCCAATCCGGAGCCATGCAGATTGGGTGAGTGCGGGTCGCCTGGTTGATCACTCAACTCGTGGTGACGCCGATGCATGGCCACCCAAGACAGTAGAGCCCCCTGCCCGGCCATGGAACCCAGTATCGTTAAGGCAACACCAACTGATGGCTTGGCCTTAAACGAGCGGTGAGTAAAGTATCGATGATAGCCCACACTGACGCCGATCCCAGTCAGAGCCCAAAAGGCAATGAACAAACCAACATCTAGTGCGCTCACGGGTATGTAAAATGCCAACAACCCCGCAAGAACAACGCCAAATACAGGAAGAATATCAAACAACAGGAAATGCTTACGTTGAAGTCGATGAAAGTACGGACTACTTATCGCCTTGCGTTTCAGATCTTTACGCTCGGCTTTATCTTGGGGAATTTGATCTACTTCGGGTGAGCGCGCAGCACTGTCCATCGTCAATCACTCCGTGACATATCGTTAATTGCGCTAATCGTGGCACTAATTATTGTGTTGGATAATAATCGCGGTCCGTGCTTCAGCTAACCACTAGAAAAGAAGCGCTGGCTCGAACCACTCGCTCATCTCCAACGCTAATATAACTGTTAGCAAAAACCAATCGGCTTCCGGTTTTTTGAATATCCACCACGGCTTCCAACCAATCGTCGATCTTAGCGGACCCGGCGAAATCAGCTGTCAGTGTGGTAGTCACGAGTTTAAGAGGTGGATCTTTCGAGAAGGCAGCGCTATAGCCCAAGGCAATATCAGCCAGCGCCATGAACAACCCTCCGTGGGCGAGTCCACGCGCATTGGTGTGTCTCTCCTCTACCCGAATCCCAATGGTAAAACCTTCAGAATTCTCCCGATAGTAGAAGGGACCCAGAAGATCAAGAAAAGGGCTACTTCGAAATAACGGCTTGAAATCTTGTGGAATATCCATATCACACCCCTTTATTATTTTAATAAACACGAAGAGCTTTGGGAGTTTCAGGTATATATCAACTCATCACAGCGCGTCAGACAAAAACTGCTTGATGGTCGAGTTGACGATTTGGGCGTGAGTCATGCTGACCGAATGTACGGCGTCAGGAACCACTAAGAATCGACTGTGAACAAGCCCTCTGCTCAGTTGCTTAGCCTGCTCAATACTGATCGCACTGTCGTCGCTGCCCCAGATCACTAGTGCCGGCATCTGCAACTTACTCAACGCAGGAACAAGATCATCGCGCTCTACCAGAGCCTTAAAATTCAAACCTAATGTGCTGTTGTCGATGGCGTGCCATTTTTTGATCCAGGGTGCAGCTAATTCCTTGTCGGCGCCCAAAATAAATCCCGACACACTTTGTGCAATTTCATCAGTCAGGGAGTTTTCAAGCCATGCACTCAGGAGATGTGAGTACACGACTATCTGGTTTTCATCTTCCACGCCAGCTTGCGTAGCGATCAGAACCAATGCTTGAACCTTTTCTGGGTAACGCAGTGCGGCCCGCAGACTGACGTAGCCACCTTGCGACATACCCAGTAAAACGGCCTGATCTATATTAAGGTGGGCCAGAAGAGCAGACAGGTCGTCTGCACTATCCCAGAGACTGAATGGCTCACTGACGAAGGCAGCCTGTCCATGCCCTCGTTGGTCCCATGTGATGACTCGATAGTACTCACGTAATGCGCAGACCTGAGCGTCGAACATGCTTTGGTCCATGAATAGACCATGAGAAAGTATTATTGCCACCTCCCCGACCAGCGTATCTGTAAAGCTGATCAGCCTTCCATTAATCAATGCAGTAGTCATTTTATCTTCCATGATCTTAGGCAATGGCAGTGAGAGTAGATTAGGAATCGTCCTTGTCAAATTTGTTGGCTATCCTCATTTGTCACGAGTCGAGGACCCGAATTTTAGACTGAATCGCCCCCAGTTCCGCAGGCATGCCCTTCCGTATGATTCTGGCCAACTCAATTCTTGCCAGCGGCCACCGGCAGCTATCGGCCCAGAGTGTGTAAAAACGCCAAGGGGTTCACTTTTAGGTTCTTCACCTGCCGGAAATCTATAAGCCTCGTGTCTGCGCACTCATACCGTCTTGACGTTAACAGCTGCGCCGATAGTGCCTCCGGAAACAGATACGATGTAGTCGGCCGCTCTTTGGCAGAGGGTGGCGTGCGATGAACGGATTACGAGGGTAAGAGGCATGAGCGAGAGCGGGTCAATGTCGATACGTTCTCCTGATGTGCCGCGAAGCGACAATGTCAGTTCCGTCCATTGGCGATCATCTGAACCTGCGCAGTCACCGTCAGAGTCAACATCACATCCGGTTCCCCATAGATGTTCAGCAATGCAATAGAAGGCCGGCAATGGTCTTTCTGGCGTGATTTGAATGGAATAGCAAGTAGACATGATTTGTTGGCCGCGCCTATCTGTCAGGAGGAGAAAGGGTATCTCGGAGCCTGAGGCTGAGCAATCAGAGTCGCTGCCCCCAGACCGCCTATATATCGGCATCCATTGGTGTCTGCGATTGCCCCGGCGTATGTAGAAACGACACCGTGATCCCTTGCTATGATTACTGAGGATTTTATCGCGGGGATTGCTATGAAGCGCTTTATCCAAGGTGAACACCGAGGCCAAGGCACCTTACTTCCCGAAAGCCTCGACGACTACGTCAGCGATACCAATCCGGTACGCGTAGTTGATGTTTTCGTCGACGAACTCAACTTGGTCAATCTAGGTTTTGAAGGTGCCATTCCAGCCGATACTGGACGGCCGGCTTACCACCCCGCGATCCTGCTAAAGATCTACATTTACGGCTATCTCAACCGCATTCAGTCGAGCCGGCGGCTGGAACGAGAAGCTCAACGCAACGTCGAGCTGATGTGGTTGACCGGGCGTTTGATGCCGAATTTCAAGACCATCGCCAACTTCCGAAAAGACAACAGCAAGGCCATCCGAGGCGTCTGTCGCCAGTTCGTTATGCTGTGTCAGCAGTTGGGACTGTTTGGAGAACATCTGGTCGCCATTGATGGCAGTAAATTCAAAGCAGTCAACAACCGCGACCGCAATTTCACCAACGCCAAATTGAAGCGGCGCATGGAAGAAATTGAATCGAGTATCAACCGTTACCTGGTGGCACTCGATGCTGCCGATCGGCAAGAACCCACAGCTTCCGAGCCCAGTGCCGTGCGGCTGGAAGAGAAAATCGCCAAGCTCAAAACTCAAATGAAGGAGCTTCAAGCGATCGAAATCCAGCTCAATGAATCGCCGGATAAACTGGTCTCACTGACCGATCCAGACGCCCGTTCCATGATAACGCGCGGCACAGGAATCGTCGGCTACAACGTGCAGACCGCGGTCGATACTCAGCACCATTTGATCGTTGCACATGAGGTGACCAATGTCGGTTCCGACCGCGATCAACTAAGCTCGATGGCCAAGCAGGCCCGCGAGGCGATAGCCTCAGAAACGTTGTCGGTGGTGGCGGACCGAGGTTATTTCAAAAAGCGAACAAATCCTGGCTTGTCACGATGCTGGCATCACCGCCTATGTGCCCAAACCGATGACTTCTGGAGCCAAGGCTGACGGGCGTTTCAATAACGATGCCTTCGTCTATGACACGGCAAAAAACGAATACATTTGCCCGGCTGGGGAGGCGCTGATCTGGCACTACTCCTACGTTGAAAAAGGCCTGAAGTTGCATCGTTACTGGAGTTCGAAATGCCAGGGCTGCGCGTTGAAATTGCAATGCACACCGAGCACGGAACGACGAGTTCGACGCTGGGAGCACGAAGCCGTATTGGAGGAGATGCAGCTTCGGCTGAGCAAAGCACCAGAGATGATGCGAGTCCGAAAACGGACGGTTGAGCATCCCTTCGGGACGCTCAAGCAATGGATGGGTGCGACGCACTTCCTGACCCGAAAGCTGGCCGGGGTGAGCGCGGAGATGAGCTTGAATGTGCTCGCCTACAACTTGAAGCGGGTCATGAAAATTCTCGGTATCAGCAGTTTAATGAAGGCACTTTCGGCCTGAAGAGGTCTTTATTTTGAACACCCAGCAAGGTAGAAGCGACGCAGGGGGCTCCCAGGCCCAAGTGATGATCCGCAGGACTTGTTGTGAGCAATTACTCAGCTAACAGCCGTCGGCGCTTCGAGCCGACAGTGTACAAATGCGTTTTTACACACTCTGGGCCGATTGCGGCCGTTCGTGAAACGCATCAATTGGCTACTGGCTGAACATCCCGGTGCGAATGCTCACGTGCCTGATTACGCGGCATCGGAGTAAAATTGACTCAACGTAACGGCTCGCCCTCTTTGTGTCGTAGGTGCGTGCAAACCCCATCACCCGTTCAGGAAGTTTGGCTCGCATGATCCCCGTTGCACTGCCCTCCGCCGAACTACTGCTTTACCTTGCCTTTTTCGTCGCCACGACGCTTTTCTGGTTCGGGTGGACGATAAGGCTGGGGGTTCGATATATCAAAGGTCGCTGGCGCCGCCCTCTCCTCCTGCCTTACATGCTTGTCACCGCGTGTGCGCTTTTTACCCTGTGGCAGTCCGCGGCTTTTTATGTGCAGATGCGCAGCTATGAACGGAAGAGAGAGGCAAGTTATCGCCCGGAACTAGTAGAGCCGATGCGCCTTGGCCAGATCGACATGCCCAAAGGCACAAAACTCGAATTAGCCGTTGCGGATCATCGGGAATCCTTCAAACGAGCCGTGTTTCCAAGCCCTGTGCGCATGCTCGATATGGATGCCGTCGAAGTAGCCCGCTACATCGCGATTCAAACCAACGAAAAATACGAAACGGTGGGCTTCACGCCAGAGAACATGCGGCTAACCGGCCACGGCACGACAATGCAGATCGGCTGGCGGTGCAATGCGCTGCAACCGGTGGAGTTTGAGCTCAAGCCAGATGGCGGCGTATCGAGGTTCAGCACCTGTACGCTTGCTGATGGCAATGTAGTCGATGGCATCACCTTGCCCGAAGGCACCTCGCTCCGGGCTTCGACCGGCAATGTCTATGCCGATGGGTTTGTAGACTCTGACCGGTGGGTTCTCGATATGCCGGAAGGCGTACCCGTGCGTATCGATAATTTCGAGCTTGCGGATGCCAGTATTGCGCTCGACGCAGAGCGAAGGCTCTATGAAGTCAGAGTTGCGGTGCTTTCGAGCGTTGCCACACTCGCAGGGCGCCGTTATGCGGCGGCAAGCGCTATCCGCTTCAATCCGCTCCATATCCGGGAAGACTATGCGGGTGCCTGGTTGATAACCCCACCGCCGGGCGCCGACGGCTCACAGCCGGTAGCGCCTAAGACCATCGTGCAGCGCAGAGACGGAAAGGTGTTGGCCACACTTACTGACTAAACGCGCGATCGTTTGAGTGAATGGTTGGCCCAGCATGTGCCGGTCACCTTGCCGGGGGTGCCGAAAGGCAGAGCCGACAGCAACAGGTGCAAACCACTTGGTCCTTCTTCACTGCGAGGGCTGGTTGGCCCTGAGCAGGTGCGCCAGTTTTCCCGCAGCGCTTTTTACCTGGGCGCGGGTGAGCGCGGCAAAGCCCAAGACAAACGCTGGTCCTGGTTGAAGGTTGTGACAAGAATAGCGAAGCGGTTGCAGCTGCAGCCCGACCTGTTTCGCTGCTTCGACTAGCTGGTTTTCGTTTTGGTCTGTAGTCAGCCAGAGAATCAAATGAAAACCCGCGTGTTTACCGCTAAGGGAAACCGGGGACAGACCACGATTTTGGCTCACCTGTAATCGGACTGTCTCATATCGTGGTCTGTCCCCGTTTCCTCTCGTTAATCTGTAACCTGCGGGCAAGGGTTAAATACCTCGGTTACGTCGAGTGTTGTATGCCACGGGACGGCAGTGCCTGACACCATTCCGCCTACGGTTTGCTGTCGACCCGACTTGCGCACATATCCGCCATCCGTCCCAGTGAAGACGTGCTGCCCTGGCTTCGTCAGATAATCAAAGAAACTGACTTTCACAGGCACATTCATTTGTCCACCCGGAGTAATGACGGCGAGCATGATCGCTCGGTCTTTGGTGAATACAACGAACGGTTCGACTCCAGTGCGGCCACCAACCGTCTTCACGCACTGCACTTGTTCTGGGAGGATGCGTGCGGTTTCAGTGTAGGTGTGGTTGTTGTAGAGGCTGAGGATCAGGCCTTTGCTGGTCAACACTCCCAGGCCTTGAGTGGCTCTGCAGTTGCCTTCGCTTCCATATGGGAACAAGCACCAGTTCGTTTCCGACACGGCTTGAATATCCGATGGTGCAATTTTCAGATCGCGCTGGATTTGGGCTTTTGATTCCGGCGTGTCGTAAGGGATCATCACGCATCCTCCGACTGTCACTGCTGCGATAAGGCCTATGGCCGCAGCTACGTTTTGAACTGACGATTTGAAGGTGTTCATCGTTCGCTCCCCTTGCTGTATTACCACCACTGGAAGGCTGTGGCGATTTTGGTAGCGAACCTTACGGCATGGGCGGCTACCAGTCATCCTCGTGCATATAGCTGCATCGGTAGATGACTTGACTGGACGCTTACATTACGGTGGCGAAATCGTGGATCAATATTTCGGAAATGCCGAACCTCACCTTCTGTTCAGATATTGGTGCCAGGCAGATCCAGATCAGGTCTTTTCGCATATCAAGGCCGGAAAAGAGCCACCATCACGTTTTTAGGATTGGCGGTGGACATTTCTTTCGATCAATGCGGTTCAGATGACTGCTATGGGTCGAATGCTGCCCCTCCTGACAGCCAAACGCGGTAATTTGCGCGCCAGTATCATTCGACACTAGGTTGAAATACATCCCCACCCCCATCGTCAGCGCGGGTTAGCGGATAACCAGGCAAGAGGCACCGACCGCTGTCGCACGACGTAATTGCGACATGACGTTCCCCGCCGTAATCACCGTTGTAGGCGACATTGGGCAGCTGCTGGTGGCCAGCGCCTCTGCGACCCAGGCATTGCAGGTATAAAACAGCGAATAGCTACCCTCGGACCGATAGAATCGGCTGTCTCCATACAGGCCAGGCCCGAGCACCGTCAAAGTGCCCGTCGCTGAGTGGGTGAAGGTCCCGGCCACGAACGCGAGCAGTCGCCGGTAGCCGTCCTCCGTCACCCGCACCTCAATGACCTCGCTTACGGCGAAACGCCGCCTGGGGTCCCCGTCAATCTTGACCGCATGCAGCACGGTTGCCGTCGACCCGAACAAGGCTCGCAGGGCGAGGCTCAACGTGGCGTGTGGGGCTCGGTAAAAGTCCTCGTCACCCCACCCGAACTCAACGAAGTCGCCGTCGCCGAAGTCTTCGGCCAGTGCGGGAAGCACCTGAAGTAGATCGGGGCGCGCAATTGCCAGCCCGGTATGCAGTCCATGATTCACCACATAGAAGGACCGCCAATCGCCACCCTCACCCCTCGGCGGGTCCGACGCGGTAGCGCAGCCGAACAGTGTCAGGATCAGGGCCAGCACTACAATGCGCATGCACAAGGGTTTGGAGGCTCACTAACGAACGTGGAAGACCCCCGCAGGGGCGGGTGCTGTATAGAAGCATAGAAGCTGGCTCGCACCATCAAGCAGGCGTTCATGGACAATCGCGGCAGGCAGCCATCGGCCAATTGCCGATATTAAAAAAGGGGAACAAATTTATTTTCAGGAAATAAATCTGTTCCCCTTTTTGTCTGTCCGGTGGAATGAGGTAATACGCCAAACGACTCTCAAATTCCAAGCCCAGCATTCAAGGCTTTGGGACATTCGCCAACGCTCTCGCTGGCGAGTTGCCCGACAATTACTAATTGTCACCACCGTCAGCGCAGGGATTGTGGATTTCGAGCACGTCAATCATTTCAGTGGTACTTACGGTAGACAGACCGACAGGAATGACAGTTATCTTTTTGATTTTTTCACCGGTCGGACGCTGAAAGTTCACTTCCGGCCCGCTGTAGCTGTGCTGACCCTTGCTATGAAGATAATTAAACATGTTGGCTTTGAAGCGCGTATTGATCTCATCCCGATCTGCTTTCAGAGGGCCCAGCATATAAGCCGCATTGGCAGCGAACGCAAAAAAATACCCGTCGGCATATGCTCCGCCAGGTACAGCTGAGCAGATCACCTCCCCAGATTTGATAATACGTGCTAGCACATACTTACCTTCGACAACATGGGCCATCACTAAGCCGTCCGGAGTAACAATGCCAATGCCCTTCTCCGGCTTACATCCCGGAGCGCTGCCGTAGGGGTGAACGCACCAGTTCATTCTTGAGGAGTCTATGATTGTAGCCAGATGCAGGTCCTGCTTCATCTGCTGCTTAGCTTCAGGTGTGTCATGAGCGATGCCTGCACAGGCGCTTATAAGTAGAGCGGTTGCTGCCATAAGTGAGATGCGAAGCATGGTCTTTCCTTCGGTTAATCTTGAGCCATGTAGGTCCTTCAGTTCGGATGATGCCATAAGCTGATCGTGCGCTGACGCCGGCACGGAGCAAAGTCCTGAACTCATTTATCCATCTGACTTATATCTTCCAGTACGGAAGTAGTTCCTATTAATAGGATGCAGTGGATCCGCATCGCTCTTGTTCTCATAGTCATCCGACGGGCCGCCGAAAATCGGTCGAAGCCCTTCGCGCTAGGCAGCTATCGGACAGAACCGATCGGTCCTGAAGGAGAAAACAGCATTAACCGCGCAGCTTAATCATTCAGTGGCTAACCCCCGCCCAGACCGAGGACAGCCACAGAAGATGCGTTATAGATGACTTATTTGATTATTGTCCAGCCTTTGCTGTTTACATCATTCGCTTCCTTTTCGGTCATGCAGCTCAAGACCTGCATACGTTTCATGCTTAGCAGTTTTTGAGGCGTAATGCTTTGTCCGTAAATGTTCCCAAGTTTTGCACTGTTCGCCAGCGCTTCTTCAAAGTGCTTTTGAGCTTGCATTTCACAGCCATCGATATCCGCTTTGAAGCCGGTGGCTTTTGTCGGCAGCGGCATTCCCGGCTTATCGAAGCGAGTGTCTTCGTAACGCAGCTGTGCGTAGTCGATATTGGCAGATACGGAAGTCGGAGTCGTCGGAGTGGAGCAACCTGTAAGGGTCGTAATCAGAACAGCTGCCAAACAGGTGAACGATAGATAGCGTTGCATAGAGCCTCCTTGGAAAAATCTCCATCATCAAGAACGGTGATAGCTGAATCATTAAGTCGGCAGCTGTGGCGCGTTCTTGAGTGTGGCCCGTGTGAGAGGCACGCCTTCGCGACATCTCGGCCGACGAGAGCTGCCGCCCACTAACGGATGATCCGACTCACCGTGTTCAGCTGGCTCGCCAAATAAGGGAAGCTGTTGAGAACATAAAATTCGGGCAACCCCCGATTTCCTTCCTAGCAGTAGTCAAAGCCCATTCGTTTTTTTCGCAACGAGCAAGCCCATTCAGTAGCCAGCGTTCAAATTCGATTACCGCGCTCAATCAATGCCCTCGTTTGTTTCTGCGTTCGATAATAAGCTGGATTACCGCTGCGATGCGCCACAAGGCGAGACAGTGCGCCGGGAGAGTCTTGTTTTTTCGGTGGCCGCTTTTGGCCGAAAGCCGCCGGTCGTGATCGGCAGCTATCGACCCAAAGTAATCTGTCGTGGAGGGCTGTTCTAGGCTCCGAGCGGTCAGCCGACAGACCTTTGAAATAAATCCATCCCCTTTCACGCGGTAATGATGCGCAGGTCTTGTTGGGAGCGATTACTCAGCTAGCAACCGTCAGCGCTGCGCGCCGACAGTGCATCCGCACGTTTTTACACGCTCTGGGCCGAAAGCGGCCCCAAAAATGTCCCAAGGCGAGTATCTAACCACGCCAATCGGGCCGTCATGTGAGCAGCGCTAGAGGTTTCAGGCACTTGCTAACTGGAGGTAATCGCAAACAGATTTTTACACAAATAGGCGTCCTCTCTTTGGATGAAATCTTCGGGGCTTTCATTGCAAGAATAAGCTTCGAAAACGTGATTGATAATTTTTTTCGCTTGTTCCGTAGTAAGGACGCGAATGTCTATCAGGTCAAGAAGAGCATCGGCTATCTCGTTTAAACTAATGCAGTACTCTTCAGCGGCAACCATAAGTAGTGCCCGTATCTCACCATGTTTACTATCTGAATTTACATCGTTTTTGAGAAATTCAAGTGGCTGTTCCAAGATCTCAAAGGGGTAAAATTTTTGATACCTGTCGCAGTATTCTATAAGAATCCGCCTAACCTTCACGCCATCAGGTTTTGTAGAGCTAGCCCCTAACAGCGCATTGATTTTCGTATTAGCTATCCAGTTTTTCATCGCGAAATTTACCTTGCTTAGCGCTTATTTAAGGGGCATCGACTGGCAGCTCTTGGCCGAAAGTTGCCGGGTCAGGGGTTGACCAACATCCCTGATGTGGGTGGCATGGGCGTCTTCTGTTCGCATGAAGCCGCAGCGCAGGTAAAACGCATCGCTGCAGAAGTATCGGTAGAAAGACGCACCTTCTGAAAGTGAAGAGCGGCGTGTGCAACCAACGCCTTTACCAGCGCGTGACCGACGTGTTGATTTCTTGCCGCAGGTGCCACGTACACTCGCCGTAGCCTTGCGGTATTGGTCTGATTAAAGGGATCAACTGATAGCCCTCCGATTCCTATCAATTGCTGGTTCGAATACGTGTCAGTACCGATGCAAAACTGACCCACCCTACCGGTTGAAAACTGACCCACTTGGGCAAAATGCAGCTTTTGCGAGCTGCCCATGCTGTCCAAGGAGCAACACGTGGAAATCAGTGTTCTTGTTCGTCAGGGTTTATCTATTCGAGCTATTGCTCGGCAGATGGGCTGCTCACGCAATACCATTCGACGCCACCTCAAACTACAAGCCCAGCGCCAACCCGTGGTCTACGGCCCGCGCGCGGAGCGCGTGGGCAAGCTTGCGCCTTTCGAGGCCTTTCTGCGTCAGCGCGTAGAAGCAGCTCGGCCGCACTGGATCCCTGCGATTGTTCTGCTCAGGGAGATCCGAGAGCAGGGCTACACGGGCGGTTACTCCATTCTCACCAGCTTTCTGCTGACCTTTAAATCCAAGGTTGACGAGCCCGTTGTGCGCTTTGAAACAGAACCTGGCGAACAGATGCAGGCAGATTTCACGATCATTCGACGTGGCCGCGATCCGTTGCTGGCATTTGTCGCAACGCTGGGTTGGAGTCGCGCCACTTACGTTGTTTTCTCGCGACGGGAAGACTCCGCAGCTTGGTGCGCTGGCATTGAAAAAGCCCTGCATTTCTTCGGCGGCACGCCACGCAAAGTGTTGTTCGACAACGCCAAGACCATCATCCAAGAGCGCGATGTCTATGGCCCTGGCGAGCACCGTTGGAATCCGGCTCTGTTGAGCTTGGCAGAACGCTATGGCTTTACGCCAAAGGTCTGCCGGCCCTATCGAGCGCAAACCAAGGGCAAGGTTGAGCGCTTCAACCACTACCTGAAAAACAGTTTCGTCGTGCCGCTGGCAGCGACACTTAATCAGGTTGGTTTGGTGCTGGATGTCGAAGTCGCGAACAGCAAAATCGGCCCTTGGCTGATCGATATCGCCAATGCCCGAACTCACGCTACGACCGGTGAAATCCCTCAGCATCGCCTGGATAAAGAGGTGCGCTATTTGCTGCCGCTGCCAGCGCTTCAAGGCGTTCCGAGCGCTCTGATACAAGCCATTCAGCCCATACCGGTGGAGAGCCTGCAACATCCACTGTCGGTCTACCAAGCCCTGCTTGAGGTGCGAGCATGAGCCTTCAACACCTGCGCATTGAAGCGCTCTGTCAACAGTTCAAACTTGATACCTTCGCCACGGACTGGCCCGCTCTGGCGCAGCGAGCAGCCGAAAAAGAAACGAGTTACGCCGACTTCCTGGAACAACTTCTGTTGGGTGAAGATCGCGCCAGAAACGAACGGCGACGACAGACACTGCTGCACTTGTCCGGGCTGCCGGCTGTAAAAACCGTTGAGCAATACGACTTCAAATTCGCCAGCGGAGCGCCGCAAAGTCAGATCCTTGAACTGGCCGGACTGGCCTTTATCGAGCGTAAGGAAAACGTGGTGCTGCTGGGGCCGTCCGGCGTTGGCAAAACGCACTTGGCCAGCGCGCTAGCTCACCGGGCGATCATGGCGGGCATCTCGACAAAGTTCATCACCGCCGCCGATCTGACATTGCAACTGGTCGCCGCGCATCACCAAGGGCGCTTGGCTCAGTATTTCAGTCGAGTGGTGCAGCGCTCGAAATTGCTGGTGATCGATGAAATAGGCTACCTGCCTTTTGGCCGTGACGAAGCAAATCTGTTCTTCAACGTCATCGCCAAACGCTACGAACATGGCAGCATCGTGCTGACCAGCAATTTGCCGTTTAGCCAGTGGGCAATGACCTTTGCGGATGACTCGACACTGACCGCCGCGCTATTGGATCGGCTTCTGCATCATGCGCATATCGTTCAGGTCAGCGGGCAAAGTTACCGGTTGAAGGACAAGCTGAAATCTGGCCAGGTGGTACCGCGAGAGACGGCTTCGCCGAAGCTATAAACAGACTTTAAATACCGCCGGGGTGGGTCAGTTTTACTTCGGTAGGGTGGGTCAGTTTTCAACCGGTGTTGACAGCATTCGGCGGCCTGTTGGAGAGCATGTCGGATCGAATAGCCGAACTGGACGACACCCACCCAGAGTTGCGGGCGCCGATTGAGCAATACCTGCGACACCTACAATCCCAATACGAGCAAGTCTCAGCTATGGCTGGTGCCGAAATGACAAAACACATTGGTGAAGGCTCAGGTTTGTCAGGAGTGAATACCTATCGGGCTGGCGTGGGGATTGGGCCGAAGGAACTCAACAACGTTAAACCACCCCGGGCCATCGAGAAGATATGGCAGATCTATCAAGATCTTGATGGCTATCGTGGCCAAGGCTATTCGATCGAAAACTTTCTAGGCATCGCTGGTAGCCCGCTTTACAACCGTGAGATGCACATCCCCGAGAAGGTCACTGCCATGTATAACCTCCTCAATGTCATCGGCTATCGGACTGACAGTAAGCTCAACCGTGAACATCGACATATCGCAGCTATCAGCGACGCTGCTCATGCTGCAATCGCTTCTCGCAGCAATTGCCTGCTGAGCGCAGATGAGGTATTCGTAGACAAAGTGCGCGCCATCTATGAGTACCTTGGAGTGACCGCCGAAGTAGGGCTTGTAACGCTGGTCGATGGCAAGATCCTTGTCAGAAGCCAGGACTAGTCGAAGGTAACAGGCGGCCAAGACCGCAATCAGGCCAGCATTGCATCGCCCGCTTCAACACCCTAAATCAGCAGCAAACCTGAGCCCACGCAACGGTGGGCTGAGCACGTCGACGGTAATGCTTGCAGCAGTGCACCGAAAAGTATCCTGTGGCATTTACAGTAGAACGGGACTTCCCGACCGGGCCGTTGGATGGCCGACCGTTCCATATGACCACCGAGATACAAGCAGAGTCTATTGATGAGCAGCCCACCGTCGATGCACAGCCAGCTAGGTGTCGTAACAAACCCGTGTAAAGAGCTGTGCCGGTCATATTGCTCGCGCAGCCAGCGACCTAGCCCCTCTTCTCCCATGATATCAAGCGCTAAGCTGTACAGCTTACGCTCATGGCTCCAGCTATCCATTGTCCCGGTTGACCTCAAGTAATTTTCGGAATCCAGCGCACCGGCTTCGAATGCCAGTATCATTTCCATACCCCCTCAGCCTTACGGACATGCATCGAGATGCTGATCGAACTCGACCTGAACATGAATCACTCCGAGTCACTTCTGCGCCACTGTGCTGACTTTCGGCCGGCGTCTGGGGACTGCAAAGAGGACTCCCGACTCGCTGACGCTTTGTCAGCCCTGGCTTTTGCGATCAAAGACTCTATGAACGCGGAGCGCTCAATCGTTGAGCCGGTGGAAGCGATTGATCCCAAGTTGCTGGGCGCAGCGATTGGCCTGTTTCAAGACAAAGCACTGGCGATTGGCTGGTTGACCAGGCCAATGCGGGGGTTAGGTGGCAAGCGCCCGCTGGATGTCCATATTGAGGAAGCCCTCGCACTCGTCGCGCGCTTAGAACATGGTATTGTTGCCTAAGCGTTGGTGGACAATGCCCTCTTTGTTTCCCTCGGCTATGTTTAGCCGGCGATACACCTTCCACTGCTTGCCCAGAGCTCGATGGCGCTCCTCCATGATCAGAACAGTACCGGGGAAATAACGCTCACCAAGCATTAGGCGGCGTCGGTTAAGCAAGTGCTCTGCAACAGAGGATTTAGGGCAGCCCACCAATGGCACTTTTGCAGGATGGGCGCTCCACCAAGCCAGACTGCTGTCGCGGATGCCCCGGCTCGTCCGGAGAGCGCGTCTTCTTTAGGTTCGTTCTGGAAATTCCTAGGTGCACGACCGCAGTAATTACTGATGCTGTGAGCTCATTCCCCGTTCTAGGCTCCCGGCGCTTAGCGCGCACATCTGGACGTCTGCGCGCTCCGCTTACCTTTCAGAACTCCATGCACGGTGCTCACGACCCAGAGCTTGGTAACAACAACTCCCCAGAGGCTGCCGCATTGGGGTCTTACGCAACCCCACTTTAGATAATCAGTCCCAGGGGCGTTCCATTAACGCGGATCTGAAAAGCAGGATCATGAATGAATCGCGCGGCGAGCACCGTGACGATCTCTTTGATGTCTGGCAGCTTACGGGTGACCGATACAGACAGTCGGGTGCCGGAGCCTTCACGTTCGGAAAACTCCTCTGAGCGCACTACAAGGGGGCTGGGCCCAGACCCAGTGCCCACCACGAAGTTGCTGAGCTTGCCGTCACGCCAAGTTTCAACCTGATACTGACACCAAAGCAAAGCAGCTCATGTCGCCCCACCCCGTTGCGCCCGTAAGCTTTCCTGCCCTTGGAGCTCCTGCCTTTGGGAAACTCAACCTTGAAACTCTGGTGCTTGAGCCGGTTATACCGCAGGGTCATCCAGCGCTTGCTGAACTGCTTAGCCGTCATCCCATGGCCATCGTCAACAACGGTCAGTGTGCCGCCGAGCTCGGTGGGGAGAAACAGATTGACTTTGCTCGCGCCTGCATCCCAGGCATTTGCCACGAGCTCGGTCAGAGCCACTTGGGGCAAATGCGCAACCGGGCCCAGTTCACGGAGAAGGTAATCTTCCTCAAACAGCGAAAGGTGACGGGTTTATTCAGACATCAATCCCTCCATGGAGTAGTGTTTTCAGACAAATTGCCCGGGCAAAGATGGTCTCAATCCTACCTCAAGGGCCCGTCCAGCAGAATCGCGAGTTAACCCCGTCCCTCTACCATCTTGTTGGGTCGCGCGCCTTCGGGTCGACCCGAGGGGTTGGGCTATGCCACGATCAGGTACCTTACTATTGGAGTGACGATCACATGGCTTTCAGCGATGACGGCGGCGGATTCGCTTTCGAGTGCACTGGCGCAAAGATGTCTATCGGCGCTTCAACATGGGCTACGCGCTTGAGCCAGATTAGCCAAGCCACCGGTGAGATTTTGATTCTCACCCGCAGCTTGCCTGACACTGAATATATAACCAGGATCCTAGACAAGCGCCCTCGCGACATCTGGATCGTCGCGCATGCTGATTTTGTTGCGCAGGCGAAGGCTTTGAAAGCAGCCAGGCCGTGGCTGCACATCGCTGTACATCGTGAAATAGGTGCAAAAGCGGTTCTAGTGGCTCCTGAAACCCTCTGGCTTTCAAGCAGTGATTTTGGCAAGGCCGGCAAGCTTGAGTCAGCAATCGGTTTTCACTCGGCACAGCTGTACTCAAGAACGCGCGGACAGCTTTTCGAGAAGGCATGGGCAGAAAGCCAAGAACTGTAGATCGAAGCCGATGCGGTGACCCGGGTGCCGCACCGTTGGCGAGAGCAGGCAGTTCGAGGCAGCTGAAGTCGCTCACGCGTCACTGCAAGAGCTCCGCCCCCCACCCGCTTCAGAAAGTCTGATGAGGTTTGCGAGGATGATGATTGAGCTTGATTTGAACCAGAACGACGCTGATGCCCTCCTGCGCCATTGTCGATCATTCACGCCCGCGAGCGGAGATGCGCGGGAAGATCGAAGGCTGGCTGACGCGGTTCAGGAGCTGGCGGAAGCGATTGAGAGGGGTGCGGCTCTCAAACTCCCCTCACCTGACAATGCCTAGCTACTCCAATAGTAGGCTGCTTGTAGACCTGATCTACTCTCAATACTCCGGCTGATCAGGTCGAGACCGAGCTATTCTCAACCCTCTGACACACGCCAAAAACTTCCTTAGCGAGTCGTGCCCCAGAGCCATCCGCCATTAACGAATGGGCGCTGGGCTTGATCAAGACTGTGGCCAACGCCCAGACGGAGAAATAGATGACCAATGTGCCGATCACCAGCATGGACTTAAAGCGTTTCTCAGCACTTATCGGTGAGTCTCGCAGCCCTATGACGGAGTTTTTTACCCGAGAGATCGGATGGTTTTCCAACCAAGAGGAGACGGTTCTTGGTGTTATCCTGATCGATATTATTGATCGCGATTTCTCCGCCATTTTGCTAGGGAGAGATGCGGTTGGACGGTATCGTTGCATTGACCAGAAAGTGTCAATGGAAACGCCTCGCGACGCACATAGCTGGCTGGTGGACAGAATAACGGCCACGACCTTGAGCGGCCAGGCGGTCTTCCTGCAAGACGATGAAAACGGTGAGGCATTGGATCTGTTTACTCCGGTCAAGGCGGAGGAAAAGCTTCATCCCTACTTCCTCATCCTGTCAACGCAACCTTCCCATGTGGCAGCTAGAGGCATTATCCGAGAAATGATGCCCCACTACGTCGATATCGATGGCAACTTCATCGAGCAATTCCAGACCACCGGGTTTGATGCCAGGATTTGGGAACTGTACCTCAATGCGTACTTGGTGGAAGAAGGTCTTTTCTTGGATCGCAGCCACCATGCCCCTGATTTCATGGTGCAAAAATACGGGCATACCGTTGCGATCGAGGCAACCATCGTGGGGCGTAAAGGCAAGCTGACGGACGCGGACATAGCAAACATCACCCAACTGACGCCTGAGCAGATTCAGGAGAAAACTCGGAATGAAATGCCCATCAGATTCGGCAGCCCGCTCTTCTCCAAGCTGCAGAAGAAGTATTGGGAGCTTGAACACGTTGCTAGCAAGCCTCTGGTCATCGCGATCGCCGATTTTCACGAAAACCAGTCGATGCTGTGGACGTCAACGGCCCTCATCAATTACCTATACGCGGTGCACCACGATCATCACTACGATGAGTCGGGGAAGCTGGTAATTACCTCTCAGAAAATAGATAAGCACATCGTGGGCGAAAAAGAGATTCCGTCGGGATTTTTCTTCCAGCTTGGCGCCGAGAACATCAGTGCAATCATGTTCTCCGCAAGCGGCACCGTCTCCAAGTTCAGCCGCATGGGCAAGCAAGCAGGTTTTGGGGGTGACAACGTTAAGCTCTTCAGAATGGGGACTTACCACGACCACGATCCTGATGCTTCACTGCCGAAAATGTTCACTTATGAGGTCAACGAGGACTGCGCAGAAACGTGGGCGGAGGGCATGAGCATGTTTCATAACCCGAATGCCCTACACCTCGTGCCAGAGGAGTTATTTCCTTCGATCGCTCACCACTACTTCCAGGACGACCGTATCGTGAGCCATCTCCCCGAGTTTCACGTCTATTCCTCAATGACCACGATCCTGAATGTGGTAAGTGACGAAGAGTGGGAGCGCCGAAAGCAAGGCCAGTAGATTCAGGCTTTAGGGGAGCGGTGGCGCGCTGACCCGACTGGGCACGTCATCTGCGATATGGACGACTACGAGGCCAGGCTTGGGGCTGCTTCTACTCTCTGCCAGTCTATCTGCCAGTCAGGCGTTATCAACGGGTGTTCGTTGAGCTTAAACCCCTGGCGCTGACTTGAAGCACTTCTCAACAAACGAATTGGCCTCAAAGAATGCCGGGGCCTGTGACCTCGCCTTTGTCCCACCAAGCCCTGCGTCAATAGATGGCGTGAGGTTCCTCGCACCTAAGCGAGTTATTTGCAACCGGGGGCGCCTTACGTCCCAAGGCTTCATCAAGAAGCCCGCGCCCAACCAGTCGATGGATCTTCTCGTGGGCCCACTGCATTCCGATGTCCTTCTGACGACCCTTCACTGATTCTTGGCAAGCAGCTTTCATGGCCTTTTCCCTCTTCGATTGTTGGGCGGTACTTTCGGCGTTGGAACGTCCCGAGTCGCAGCAACAGGTTCGGCCGGAGACAGGACTGAGCCATCATCATTGCTCGTATAGCTGGCAAGCTCTATCTGCAAGTCGACGATCTGCCTGCTTAGGTCAGCCTCTCGGCCGGTCGCCATTGCGGCCGCAATGTTTAACCCTTTGACCTCTTCACGAAGCCCCAGCACTTGGGCTTGGTGGTGTTCGATGATTGCGCCTGCTTTCGCTTCGGAGAGTGTTAACGCTTGAACCTGAGCGGTGAGCGATTGCACCTGATGGGTTTGCGTATGTAGTGCTTTAGCTTGCTGGCGAGCCTCGCCGATTAGTCGCTCGTTGTCTCGGTTCAGTCGTGTCAGCTCATCCTGTTTGACTACAAGAGTCTCTCGAACCTGGCGGAGTTCTTCCTGGCAGGCCTGGAGCTGGCTTTCATCTCGGCGTTGGTCTTGTTCACGCTGTTCCTTGATCGCCTCGCGGTAGTGCTCTAGGGCGTTGCGCGCATGCACATGTTTTTCTTCCAGGGACTGGATCAGCTCATCCTTTTCGCGGATCCGGCGCTCCAGCTCTCCGCACGTATGGCTCAATCGAGCGTTGCGGCCCAGCTCTTCCCGCAGGGAAGCTTCACTGACTTTCAGCTCAGCAGTTTGAGCCTCCAGCGCAGAGTGCTGGGCCTCGAATTGACGCCTCAGCGTTGTGAGCTCTGCCTGCAAATTCTGATTGCTCGCCTCCAGGGCTCGTACCTGCTCATCGAACTGGGCTTGAGCAACAGAGAGTGTCTCGCTGCCCTCCTCCATAACCTGGTCGAGCAGGCTCTCAACACTTGCTTTAAGGGCGTTGCCAATGCGATCGCGAAGCTCGATGGCTGGGCGCCCTGACGCTTCGAGCTCTTTCAAATAACGCGAAATCGTGGACTTGGAGCCCGTATTTCCCAATTCGATACGCACAGCGTCGATGCTCGGGTGCGTACCCTTCGCCAGCAGCGACTGCCGTGCTTTTTGCACCACAGCCTTATTGATTCCGCCCCGAGCCATGCGTCTCTCCTACAATTTCGTACTGTGTTACATGTCATGTAATTACATGAAACGATCATCAAATTTTAGCTTCATTTACGTTGATATGCTAGGAGTCTATAATGGAGATTATGGCCTCTAGAAAGCCAATTCTGCTATTCGAGCGTCCAGATACCCTGCTCTCGGCGCCAACACTCCGATTTCAAGGTCAAGCGAGATGGACAAGGCGAATCGATACCTACAGGCGGGAACCCGGGAAAACACACGCAAGAGCTACCGGGCTGCCATTGAGCACTTCGAGGTAACCTGGGGTAGCTATCTCCCTACGACAGCAGATGGGATCGTTCGCTATCTCGCCGAATACGCTGACAAGCTGTCACTGAACACTCTCAAGCAACGCCTGGCGGCCTTAGCGCAGTGGCATATCACCCAGGGTTTTCCCGATCCGACGAAATCTCCAAATGTGCGCCAGATGATCAAAGGCATCAGGGTTGTGCACCCCACGAGGGTCAAGCAGGCCGCCCCGCTATTGATCAGGCATTTGGAGCAGGCGATTGAGTGGCTGGAAAGTGAAGCGGCGGCGGCTCTGGAGCGTGGTGACTACAAATCGCTCGTGCGCCACCGCCGGTCGGTCGCAATGGTGCTTATTGGATTCTGGAGAGGATTTCGTGGCGACGAGCTCTCCAGGCTGACTGTTGAAAATACAGAGGCCTCAAGCGGTGAGGTGATCAGCTTTTACTTGCCTTACACCAAGGGTGACCGCGCTCATGAAGGCCAAACCTTTCAAACGCCGGCGCTGACAAAGCTCTGCCCTGTCGAGGCGTATATCAATTGGGTTACTGTCGCCGGACTCGCCAAAGGGCCGGTGTTCCAGCGTATCGACCGGTGGGGGAACCTCTCAGGCAAAGCCATTCAGCCGCACAGTCTCATCCCGCTACTGCGCCGTATCTTCAAGGAAGCTGGCCTGCCCGAGGCGCTCTACACCAGCCACTCGATGCGCCGGGGATTTGCGACTTGGGCGTCGGCGAATGGCTGGGACATCAAGGCGCTAATGGGCTATGTCGGGTGGAAGGATATGAAATCGGCTCTGCGCTATGTAGATTCCAGCATGTCTTTTGGAGGCTTGGCCGTGCGCTCTGCCCCCAAGCGGTTGAACGACGATTAGTTTTCTCCACCTTCCGGCCTGCTCGCCCGCCACACATTGTCGACCGTCAAGAGCGCCCTGCCCATCAGTCAGATTTGTGGGGACGTTTAGTGGCGCTAATCTTCTTTCTGAAATTATCTCCCACTAACCATTCCAAGCGGACTACCTCCAGAGCAAGAGCATCTCGGTGCATGGTTACCTCGGTATGCATTCGTACCAACGACTGAATGTCGTACGCGCGAGCACAAGCTGGTTCTGAAGTTCGCCAATTTCCGCAGCGAGCATATGCGATTGATGCTTCCAGCAGTCCAGTGCCGAGGACGTGCCGCCATCCTCAAATCCGTCGCAATCGATGAGATCGTTTATCACCACAAGCCTCCCAAGAGTACAAATGTTCTCGGGGTAGGATAAAGGCGACTACTGGTTGGATCATAGTATCCAGACCAAGGGCCTTGGTGCCTATTCGCCGGTTAATGAGCTACAGTTTCCTGACTCAAGGTGGCTCACTGCCATCGCCTTACCTCAGGGACGACCCAATGCGTATCCAGCATCTGGAGCTTGCCAATTTCCGTAAGCTCAAATCCGTAAGAATCGACTTGGCGGCCGAAGCCACCCTTCTAGTGGGCGCCAACAACAGCGGTAAATCATCAGCAATGCTGGCACTACGCAAATTCTTGGTTAAGCCGACGACGTTCCGACTGCAGGATCTCACCCTCTGCCATATCGCCACGCTCGATGCGATTGGCCAGGAGTGGGAACTGGCCGATGACAGCTTCGCTATTCCAACATCCAACGCTTGGGCTAAGTGGCTGCCAACGTTGGACGTTTGGATACGAGCAGCTCAGGGCGAGCTCCACCACATCCGCGACCTGATTCCGAATTTTTCCTGGTCAGGCGGCATGGTAGGTATGCGATTTCGGCTGGAGCCTGATGATCTTCCAACGCTCTACTCCGACTACCGAAAAGAACGGGCACGGGTCGCTACACTCCTGGAGGAAATTGAAAATCAGGCTGCGGATGGCCAAGTGCGCCCGACCCTCCAATTATGGCCGCAGAACCTGCATGACTACCTCAACCGGCGCTTGGCCAAGGCGTTTAAAGTGCGTTGGTACCGCCTTGATCCAGATAAGCTTTCGCCACCTAACGCAGAAACCAGGACTGCCAATCTTCAGCCGCTGAGTGATATGGCAATCCCGCTGGAGCGGAATCCCCTACTTAACTTGATCAGAGTTCACGAGATCAATGCGCAGCGCGGTTTCGGGGACAGCGCCGATGAGGGACAAGACGAAAGTAAACCCGGAAGCGGCAGGAAGCTTTCTGAACAGTTACGCACTTATTATCGTCGCCACCTTGACCCCGGTGATAGCCCGGATGTGCATGACCTAGAGGCACTGCGGGCGATTGAGGCGGCTCAAAGTGCCTTCGACAGCAGGCTCTCTGTCAGCTTTGCACCAGCACTGAGAGAGGTCGCAGGCCTCGGCTACCCGAACAACAGCGACCCGAACATCAAAGTAGCAACTCGTCTCGCGCCAACAGACGGAATGGATCATGAGGCGGCTGTACTATTTGAGTTGGACTCTGTCGCAGGAGCACCAGGGGAACCGCGCCTGAGCCTCCCCGAGACATCCAATGGCCTTGGCTACCAAAACCTCATTTCCATGATATTCCGTCTCATGGCGTTTCGAGATGACTGGCTTAGGAAATCTCGTACCCCTGAGGAGCGCAGCGCCGCCAACGTTGAGCCAATCCATCTCGTACTGGTCGAAGAGCCTGAGGCTCACCTGCACGTTCAAGTGCAGCAAGCCTTCATCAAGCATGCGTACCACGTGCTGTGCAACGATCCTCTACTTGAGGAGTTTCCAAACCTGAGAAGTCAGCTGGTTGTGAGTTCCCATTCAAGCCATGTCGCGCATGAAATCGAGTACGAGCACCTTCGTTACTTTCGGCGGCTCCCATCTGGGATGGCGAATATCCCGATACCGGTATCCACGGTCTCGAACCTGAGCACGGTGTTTGGCCAACCCGGGAAGACCAAGGAATTCGTCACACGATACCTCCGGGCGCATCATGCCGATCTTTTCTTCGCTGACGCGGTAATCCTGGTCGAAGGCGCAGCGGAGCGCATGATCCTTCCCCATTTCCTGCGCCAGCATTTCAAGTTCCTCGACCAGTGCTACATCACTATTCTCGACATCGGCGGAAGTCATGCTCATCGCCTCAGACCACTGATTGATGCCCTGGGGATTGCGACCTTGGTAATCACTGACCTCGACGCAGGAAAAGCCAAGGCGGCACAGCCAGTTGCTCGGGGGGCCGGGCAAATCACGAATAACCCTACCGTCCGCCACTGGATGCGCGTGGTTGGACGTGGTCATGATGTGGATACATTGCTAGACCTCCCTGCCGAGCAGAAGGTGGAAGAGATCGATGCGCTCTATTCGATCAGAATCGCCTACCAAACCCCTATCACCATTCGTCTGCCAAAAACCGGAGCACAAACCGAGGCCTTGCCCAATACATTTGAGGACAGCTTGGTATTGAGCAACGTCGAGCGTTTTGCTAGAAAATCACGTCGTGGGCTGATGCGTGCGTTCAGCGAGGCCATCCAGACCGCCGACACGGCTCAAGTACTGGGTGAAGCGTTGTTCGAGAAGCTGCGTACAGGCGACAAGGCAGAGTTTGCCCTGGAGATCCTGGGCGATCCAGAATTCAGTCAACTCGTGGTTCCCACTTACATCCGTGAAGGCCTGACCTGGCTGCAGTCGAAGCTGGAACTCAAACGCAAAGACCTTCTGGTGGTTCCACCCGCAATCGTCGAGGTGACAGAAGAATGAGTCCGTCAGCGCCGGAGCGCGATAACCCCATTCGTGATGCTGACGACATTATCCGAGAATGCCTGGATCTGGATCACCCACGTAGTTTTTTCCTCTACGCCGGCGCGGGGTCGGGGAAAACCCATTCTCTGGTAACCGCTGTCAGGGAGCTGAAATCACGCGCGCAAAAGAGACTGACCTTCGAAGGACGTCAGGTTGCGATCATTACCTACACCAACGCAGCATGCGAGGAGATTGCTCGCCGGCTGGAGCATGATCCCTTAGTGGTCGTTTCAACCATCCACGCATTTTCATGGCGAATGATCCAAGGTTTCAATGACGACATTCGCGATTGGCTTCGCACCAAACTCGCTGAAAGCATCGAGGAACTGAAAGACAAAATCGCAAAAGCTCGGGATCCCAACAATAAAACCGCTCGCGCCAATCGTGCATCTCTAGAGAGTAAAACGCGCCGACTTGCGGGGTTAGATGAGGTTCTCAGCTTCACCTATAGCCCCACCGGAGAAAATCGGGGAC
Source organism: Pseudomonas sp. E102 (assembly GCF_052660185.1). Lineage (NCBI taxonomy): Bacteria > Pseudomonadati > Pseudomonadota > Gammaproteobacteria > Pseudomonadales > Pseudomonadaceae > Pseudomonas > Pseudomonas sp. E102. The sequence continues at coordinate 2,031,156 of NZ_CP084025.1, read as the reverse complement.
GCCAAGCCTTGAACCACGCCGAGGTCATTCAGATGGCGGCTGCATTTATCCAGCGTCCACCTTTGCTGGACGTGATGGCCGATCAGCATCCTGTACTTCTAATTGACGAAAGCCAGGACACCTACGGCCCTCTCATGGACGCGTTCCTGACCGCTCAATCGCTGATCCCGAATCGGTTTTGTCTTGGGCTATTGGGCGACACCATGCAGCGGATTTACAACGATGGTAAAGAGCAACTGGAACAGGCAATACCCGCCGAGTGGGCCACCCCCGAAAAGCCAGTAAATAGAAGGTGTCCAACGAGGGTAGTGGAGCTCATCAACGTCATCCGCAGCGCCGCCGATGATCATCAACAGGATCCAAAGCCTGGTGCGATTCAAGGGTCAGTGCGCATGTTCTGTACCCGGCAACCTGCAAATGGCGGCTTTGAGTTGGAGAGCCAGATTGCTCAACGAATGGCGCAAATTACAGGCGATGAGCAGTGGGCAGCAGGAGCATCTGAGCGCAAAACACTGATCCTTGAGCACAAAATGGCCGGTCGGCGCCTAGGATTTGAGGGCATTTTTACTCCTCTTTACGCAGTTGAGCACCTGCGTACCAGCCTGCTGGATGGAACGCTGCCGATTCTCAAATTGTTCTTCGACGGGGTAATGCCGATTTTGGACGGCGCCAGGAGCAGCGAATTCGCACTCATGGAAGCTGTGCGGATGAGATCACCTCTCCTCGACAGTGAGCACATGAAAGCGGCCCCTGATCAGTTGGGGTTACTTCAACAAGTCGGTGCCGGTTGCCAAACCTTGTGCGATTTGGTTGCAGGCAATGATCCATCTTTGGCCGATGTCGTGCTGGTGCTGGCGGAAACAGGTCTACTCGAAATACCCGATCGTCTCGTAGCTGCCCTGGCACAGGGTGTGACTGATGAAGAACCGCCCGAGACAGCTGATCGTGAAGCACTTGAAGTACACGCCTACCGTATCCTGTTGGGACGCCGATATTCTGAAATGGTGGCATTCGCTGGATACGCTCAGGGCTTGTCACCCTTCGATACTCACCAGGGTGTCAAAGGCTTGGAGTTTCCACGAGTCATGGTGATTCTCAATGATGAAGAGGCCGGAGGGTTCCTCTTCAGCTACGAAAAACTGTTGGGCGTTAAGGCTCCGTCCGACAGTGATATCAAAAATCAGCGCGCTGGAAAGGATGATGCGCTATCCCGAACGCGCCGCCTGCTTTACGTCACCTGCAGCCGGGCAGAGAAAAGCCTGGCGATTGTGGTTTATACAGCTCAACCGGAAATCGCCAAAGAGCGCGTAGTCGAGGCTCGTTGGCTCGAAGCAGACGAGATAGAGATCATCTGAGCCGCTAGGTTGGGCCCTCTCCGCCTCGCGCACCCCGATGCGCTAGCGGAGAGCGCTGACCGTTGACGGGCCCAGCCCACGCCGTTCTGTCCACGGCTTGTATCTCAAATCAATGGCTGTTGTTCAGGACAACCATCTCAGCGAACTCCAGTAGGCTCGTCATCTGCCCGGCTCCCCTACGACCGAGGTGGTGGCCTGCGATGCCCACGGCCGTTGGGCCATCACGATCACATCGGATCGAGTCGCCGATCATATGCACCACGTCCCCGGATCCGAACGCGGCACCTGGGTTGACTCCCAGTTGATCACACGCCCATTTGTAGATCTGAGGCTCGGGCTTGAGGAAGCCCAGTTGATAGCTGTATGCGTAGACATCAAGGTTGGGGAACAGGCTACTTACGACTGCACCATAGGGCTGAGCGAGATTTGAGCATATGGCGATGGCCACGCTGTGTTTTTGCAGCAATTCGATGCCGGTCAAAGCATCCGCATAGGGTTCCATGCTGGCCAAATCGGTATCCAGCACTGCCTGAATTTCAGCCAGACGCCCCTGAGACAGATGGATACCCAGGTGCTCCGCCGCGCCCTCAAGGCCGCAATCCAGCGTCATTACGAGACGGGCATCATTTGGCGTGGAACGTCGTCCTTGGCGAAGCCCCTCCTTGAACAACAGGCGATAAGGTTGAACCGATGCCTGGCTGGAAAGGATTGTTCCGAACGCATCCGAAATCACTGCTTTGATCGTCATGATGTCCCCGACTTAGGATCAGGCTCCAAGCATACTACGGGTGCCAGTGGTGCGGATCAGCGAACCGAGGCTTGCGACAGCGAGCAGTGACTCATGGCGACTTGAAGTGACGTCAGTACCCCTATCGCCGGCGAGCCACACCGCAACGTGCGTTATTGCAGGGAATAGATTTCCACTCCATCATCGGCGTGAAAGCGTTGAGTAATCTGCCTCGACGCACGACTGACCGTGAGTAGAGTCAATGAGCATTACGGATAGCGGCGCATTCATCCGAGAGGTCAAGAAGGCCCCTCAGATTTTCTACACCATTCACTACTCCTGCCAGAGCCTGTACGACGATAACGAAGGCCTCTCTCCCCGCATCACCTCCATTGCCATTACGCACTACGCGACCGGTCAGGCCGTTAGTTTTTCGACGCATTCCATCGCTGAAGAGCTTCGAATCGGGCGTGAGGACGTTCTCGGGAATTTCGACGCGGTAGAGCTCCAGTTGCTAACCGGTTTTTATCAGTTCGTCCGTGACAGGCGCGACAAGTACTGGGTGCACTGGAATATGCGAAACCTTACCTACGGATTCGAACACCTTGAGCATCGGTACCGAGCATTAGGCGGAAGGGATGCGTCCGTCATCCCCGTGGAGCGCCGGCTGAATTTGAATGACCTACTGGCCGACCGCTATGGCTCTGATTATGCGCATCACCCCAAAATGAAATCCCTGATGGAGCTCAACGGTGGCATTCCCCGGCATTTTCTTGAGGGCAAAGAGGAGATCCAGGCCTTCGAAAACAAAGAGTTCATCAGGATGCATAACTCAACCTTGTCAAAGGTAGGGTTTCTGAACTCCACCATCCGGAAAATGGTAACCGGAAAACTTAGAACCGCTTCAAGAGGTTTCGGCGTTGCGCTTGACCGTATTTTCGAAGGCAGATCAGCGAAAGCGATTGCCCTCGTCGGCGCGCTGATCGGGATTGGTGTTGGAGTTTGGCAGTGTATTCTCTGGTTCAAGGACGTTTAGCAAGCGTCCCAGCTGCGACTTGTGCATAGTTGATGCACAGTTGTCATTTACAGAGTAGCCATTCTAGGGATCACCTAGGCTCCTGAAAACGCGCGCATCATGCATCGCTGAATGATCAAACAATTGCCGCCTACTGGAGGTGGCTAGGAATATGTAAACCATGAGCACTGATGCAGAATTCGACGCTATTAAAAGCCTAGGCCGCGTGGCCTTACCTCGTAGCAATACCTACCTGTTTCGTTTGGGTATTGCCTTGTACGGTTTCGCCTCGATCGCCAGTTTCATGGCCGAGGTTACCTGCCACCTTGATCCCACTTTGAACCGGACGAAGCTTGAGGAGCAGATGGGCGCAGGCTTGCTTAACGCCTTTCGAAAGGCAGTGGAGAAAGGGGCTCTGTCCTACCCCGATGTCGTCGCACCCGGACAATTGGCGGCTGACTTGTTTCAGGCGATGAACGCCGAACGCTCAGACATTGTCCATGCCTACCCCATCACCAATCCTGAGGGTGAGCAGATCCTCCATCGCCGCAAGGACAGTCAAGGCAAATACTTCGAAGTGACCGATGTGCTCCTGGACAGTTTCAACTCACGCTTGCACGAGGTAAGTCTGCAACTTTGCGCCATACGCAGAATCTTGAGGCCTGATCTGGGGGACTGAGCAGGCAATTACTGCTAACCCACCGGTTGACCGGACTCATAAGCCTCAACTGCGTTTCAGGTCATCAGTCGCTGAGCAGAAACCATGGCACTCGATCGGGGAAGATCAGTGATGCGCAGATGGCACCGATCCGCGTTGCAGGATTTTGCAGCGATGTATCCTGAAGCATCTGGGGCCTGCATGCTTCCTCCCAGCGCTGCACGACATCCGCCACCTTCCATACCTTCTGGCCGACCTGGAAGACGTGATTTATACCATTACGAACGAATGGCTGGCTGAACTCCAGGTAGCTTTGCGGAAGGAAGATGTTGAGGTGTGCGTGATCGAGGCTTGCCAGGTTGTAATCCAGCTCTTCCTCAAGGGAATGACGACGGCTGATGAGCAGGACAAGCGCCAAGGTCTCCGAGGGTGAGCTGCTCAAACGCTTCAACTCGGCGGGATCTTTGTCGGCGCGTGCTTTGAGATAGCCGAAAACGTTCTCTGCCGACAACATCGGCTGGGCAAGTCGACCCTCGTGCTCAACGAGCGCGTTAGTCAGCGTACTGACGACCAATTCCCCAAGGCCATTCGCGTCATCCGTATTAATGGCAGTAAGGAAGGCGGCCCAGTACGGTGCTTCGTCTTCACTCATGCCCGCACAGGCGCTAGCGTAGTGCTCCACCAGGGGGGCACTCATTTGCTCCAGAGCCTCTCTGAGATTAGCGTCACTGACACCAAGCTCCCGAGCCAAGTGCACAGCTGCGCCTGCCCAGCCTAAAATCCGAGAAATGCGCTGCGGGAGGTAGAACAGATCGGGGATGCCATGCCGTGACAGCGAACAAGGATTTTCTCGAAGCCCATTGACGATGTCCCACAGCCGGTACTCAATCTCTGTAACGATCTCGTGAGCGAGTCCCAGAATGCAGTCGCGAGAGGCATTGTCCTTCTGGGACGACTGAAGGAGCAGCGCTACGCACGTTGCGCTCAGTTCGACCCGAGAAAAGCTATTGGTGTGGCGCCCTGCACCCTTCTCCAAGGATTGCCAAATGCCGCCGATAAACGCGCCGGCTGCGTTGGGTATGTCGGCCAGGCGATCAACGCACGTGGAAAGGACAGGAAAAAGCTTTTCGGCGGTGAGTTCATGTTCCGGGGCAAACATCAGCTTGTACAGCTCGGCGGAATGAGCACTGATGGCTTGTCCGGCCGGGGACACGGGGGAGATGCCTGTAATCCCCAACAAAGAGGACGCGGGATTGTCGGAAGCATGCGGATTGCCGAACAGCGGCATATGACCGTATAGGTTGACGCCCCACACGGATGGCATCTGTCCTCCCCGGGTCTGCTCCGACACGAACTGTGCAGCTGGTCGACCAATATCCAGTAAATCGAGAACGCCCGCTCGCGATCCGGTATCGATCTCGCCACTCAACACTTTGAGCAGTGCAAGGGTTCCACACCCGCCTTGACTGGTTTCGCTGGCGTACTGATCTGCCGCTGACGATACAAAAAACGACACGCCAAATGTCTTGGCCTTACCAATCACTTCAGGCTTGAGCAAGATACCGAGGTTGGACACCATGCCACCGGCGTGGCACGCATCAATGATCACATTGCAGTGGGCAGCTTTGAGTTCGTTAAAGTATTCGAAGAGTCGACTGAGCGCAAAACCCGTGGTGGAGAGACGATCTGCACGGGTGTCGCTGAGGCAGAGAAAATAGCTGTCGTTGGCCTCACCGCCATGCCCGGCGAAAAATAGCGTGAAGCTGTCGATTTCATCGTACTTGTCCTGAATCTCAAGCAGCATTGCATCCAACTGACTCCTGACAGGAGAGCGTAGCAAGTACGCGTCCTCTGACTGGATGCGACTCAAGGGCCCTATCGAGAGTGCAGAGTGGATTGAGATCGCGTCATGCTCAGCCCCGGACAATTGGCTGAGCGATGGAGATTGGTAATTGTCACAACCGATGCACAGCAAAACCCTGGCGCCCATCATTCGCCCCTACTACGAAATTTAGATTTTCGCGCGGCTTCTGCTGCCAACGCCTGGGTGATTTTGATCTTCTTCACCTCCTCGACCCTGGCGAGCAATTCTGGGTCATACAGCGAGGGATCCGTGTTAAGGCGCTTCGCGAGGTTGGGATGCATGCGAAATTCTGGAAGCGATACCTGACCATCCCGATCAACCGAGTATTCGACTGTTTCGATAGCCTTGAGCATCTGTTCGCCAAGGCTGGACGCGGAACCATCGATGACATTGCCATGCTCTTCGCAGGTGTCGGAGAGCATCTTGTAGAACGCCTTGGCGTAGCTGTCGGCCATGCTGCTGGATATTTCATCAACCGTGCTTTCAATGACGTCTAGCCGCCCCCCCATGATGTCCTCAAAGCGCAATCTTGTTTCGTGCTCGATCGTCTGCATCTGGTCGACGCGATCAGGATCGTAACTGTGGTGCGACTGCCACGAACCACCGTGACTGAATCGCTGGACGTTATCTCCTCCACTGACCTGTCTTTGTGCCCGGTTGAGTTTTTCTCCGGTGGCTTGCATGAACGTCTTCATGACGATTTCTGCTTGCGCATCAAAGGGGAAAGGATGGGCTTTATCCCTCATGTCTGACTCCTGACTGACCATGCGCGAATTATTAGACGCCATGATTCAGAGAGATCTTTCCAGCTCCCTCTTCGTGGCATGGCAATAGTATGACCAATCCTCCACTCAATGCGCTGAACAACCTCCATGGAATGAAGGGGTGGCAATGGATGGAAATTGAAGGCTGAAAGCAACTCAAGCTCTCCTGCGCGCCCGAGTCGCCTTGCCTCCAACCTTCTGGTTTTGAGGCCCGCTACACGCGGAACCTTTTTTTGCCGTATCGATTGCCTGTATACCGAGCTTTCTTCACGGGCTTTTTCTTGGGAGGCTTGTAATCGCACTCCGGGAAGTTGGTGCATCGAACGAACGGGCCGTTCTTGCTCTCCTGCACGACCAAGTCGCCGACGCAGCAACGGGGGCATGGATGGAGCCTGACCGGAGCTCCGTGTACGTCCTCAACCTGAAGCGCACTGTCGCTCGCCAGTTCCTTTATGAAAATCGAGACCTTGCTCGCAACGGTGTACATCACCACTGTACGTCTAGCCCGGGTCAACGCAACGTAAAAGAGGCGGCGCTCTTCTGCGAACGGATAAGAATCCCCATTGGGCATGACGAGACCAAGGACTGGGTCGTCAGTCATGGTGCTGGGGAAGCTGCGGCCACGCTTCATGCTCACCATCGATGGCAAGATCACGTAGTCAGCCTCGGTACCCTTGGAGCGATGTACGCTTAAGAATGACACTTCAATAAATTGACCGAAGCGCGCCTTCCAGTTGCCGGGGACGAATTTGATCTCTTTGTTGTACCTTCCGAGAATGCAAACCTTGATCAACCGGTCATCTGCTTTAGGGATCGTACCATCTTTCAGCCCAGCTACCAGGCTTTCCAGGAAGCTGTTGATGCCGTGATCAATACTATCTGCATCCGGCACCATTACCGCCTTAAGCGCAGGCCCCACAGCGGGAGTCTTCGAGTACACCGTCTTAGTCAGCTGCACCGGGTTTCTACTCACGAAGCGGCTGGATACGTCACATAAAGCCTGGGGGCACCTGAAGGTCTGCTCCAGCTTCAACAACTGACCAGATCCAAAGTACTCCCTGAACTCAGTCATCACCGACACGTCAGCGCCGGCGAATCTGTTGATGGATTGCCAGTCGTCGCCGACAGCAAAGAAGTGGCGACCCGGGACGCTCACCAGCGCCCGACAAAGGCGCGCTCTCGCTTTTGATGCGTCTTGAAACTCATCGGCCATGACCAACCGGAAGTTCGGTACGCATCTGCCCTGCTCCACATGCTCGGCGGCCTGCACCAGCATGTCCTCGAAATCGAGACCGTTATCATCCTTGAGGGCATTGTTCCACGCTTCCATAACCGGCCAGAATATGTCGAGGAACATCTTGTAGCGATGTTTGAACAACCCCATAGGAAGCTCATCCACCCGCTTGAGCAACTCATCTTCCGTCAGGCAGTTACTTTTGACATGGGCGATGAAGGTGCGGATGAGACCAATCAGCTTGGTAGTGGATAGCGGCGGCTGGCGGTCTGGGGGAACGGGACGATCAGGGTTTGGGTCGAGCTCAATCCCCCGGCTGGTGAGTTCCTGCGTGAGATGTTCAACCCACGTGTTCTGTCGGATTTGGTGCGATGTTGTTTCGATCAGATGGGTACCACGCTCACGGTGCAGCGCGCGCTTCCATAGCGCGTCTTGCAGATACCCCTCGAAGTGCCCCGGTGGCTGTCCCTGCTCGTCCAAAGCAAAATGCTCGTGATACAGGCCAATCTTTGGGTAGTAAAAGTCAGGACGGTACTGGCTATGAGTCGCAGTAGCCGTGTCATGCTCGTAGGGGCGCTCATAGACGTACTCGACACCGTTATAGTGGAGCCAGTTCGCAATCATGCACTCCTCCAGGCTCTTCACCGGATCACCTTGGATCGGATTGAGCCGGCCAGCTTTTGTCCCGGCCTTTGGAGGTGCTTTCATGGATTTAAAGTCGGGAAGATCCCGACCGAACACTAGGCGGAACAGATCCCAGCGACTGCGGAATGCCACCGAGTTGTCCTTGAGATGATCGACCAATTCCTCCAGCTTCTTAAATGCCAACGGCTCTTTTACAACCCACTCAGGAACTCGTGGTTTCTTTTTGGTGGCATAGCCAATGATGGCGAGGCCGAGCCGGTGGAACGTCTTGGCGCGTACCGTGACGCCCTCCATCTTCAGCCGCTTGAATGACTCCTCAGCGCGCTCCGCCAGCTCTTTGGCTGCATCCTTGTTGAAGGCCAGCATGACGATTTCTTTTGGCTGAAAAAAACCTCGATCAATCGCGTACGCTGCCTTGGCAACCATGGTAGAGGTCTTGCCGGAGCCCGCTGAGGCCGCAACCAGAACGCGATTATCAAAGCAGATCACCGCCCGCGCCTGCTCATCGTTCAGAGGCCGCTTTTCGACCTTTGACAGGAGCGGTTCACAAGCAACGAGTTCTCGTTTGATGTGTTCTTTGTTGAACTCGCGCCACTTAATGCTCCAGTCCGCTCGCCAAAAAGTAAGCACGCGCTCGATATCTTCAAGGCGAATGCGAAGAGCAACCCTCAAGTCATGGTCTTGAAGTAGCTCATTCAAATCTGTCTCAGGGATTCCCAATCTTGGCCTGGTTGCCTGCAAACCCATCTGCTGCTCATGAGTTACCCATCGCCGCTGGGCCATCGCATCATTGAAGATACGAGCAGCTTCCCCAAGCCAGTCTCGAATCTGCATGTACGCGATTCGAAAGCGTTCATGCCGCGCCAGGGTGCGTTTCTCGGCCTCACGCAGCGTCTCCTCGCGCAATCGGTCGTGGGCCTTGGTGACATCTTTTATGACCGCGTTGAGCCCCGAAACTGAAGCTTTCGGTAACCCGCCTACGCTGCCGCCCGGGTAACTCACTCGGCCCGAGAACAGACCTCTTGTCGCTTGCATGCTGGATACTTCGTCGGATCGAATCACAACGCGCTCGCCATGAACATCCAGCTCAAAAAAACCGTCTGCAAGACGCAGTGACCATGGTGGTGACATCGACAGTATTCGGCCGAAAAACGAAGGGCCCCAAACGTATTCCTTACTCAAACCTTCCTCCGTTACGACGATTGATCGCGAGCGAACAATTGCTCGTGCCCCTGTGGGATCGTCATTCATACCTTAAAAAAGATCCGGCCCCAACGGCCCAAAATTAAACACCGACCCTAATGAGCCACCCTGATGGATCATAGAGTGGGTTGAAGGCAGAGCAGCCCTGCATCATGAGTTTCGGCCAGATCATAGCGATGGTGATCAGTCACAGTGCCCTGCGGTTCGGTTAACGACCCTATCAACTTCCAGTTGCCGATCTGCAGGCGTACGCATGGCTATAACCGATAATCAACGAGCTCTGCCGCCAATCGACGTATCTCGTCCGCCGCATGCGATTCGGGAGAGATATCCAGGACGGAATCGAAGTACGAAAAACCCTCCATGAATGGTTGGTCATAGTTGTATTTGTCGATCACGACTTCATGAGCGTTGGTCAAGTGAGTCATCAGGCGAGTCAAAGGCAAGGACTTGATGTCCTTGAGAATATGTTCTCGGAATTTACTGGAGCTGAGCCGCTTTGCTTCCAGCCCTTCTACCAGCGCAGGAGGAATCTCCAAGCCTCCACAAAACTCCTCTAATTCTTGGCTTCTGCCACCGACATCATTGCGCGTGACTAACCCATAGCATCTCGGTGTACGGCGTCCGCCCTTGCTTGTGAGCAATCGCACATTCAATCGCTGGGCGCTATCCACTGATTGATGGCATGCGCTGTCGATAATGATCACAACCAGGTCTGAATGGGCACGAATGAGGTCGACCTTGAGATTGAGGTCAAGCAGGACATAGTCATAGTCAGCCTTGATGTCCTTGAACATTCTGGAGGATGCAATCCTTTCGACCATTGAACCCAGCGTTCCACCCATTTCGAACTCCAGTCCGCTGCGATCCATGGGGGATCCATGATCCACGATGTGTCGCAGTCGCTTGGTGAAACTGCTTTTTTCGGCCACGCTAAAAAATACGTCTGTATAGCCAAAGAAGTCGACACCGGCAGCCAGTGAATGGGCCTTGGGGTGCTTCCCATTTGAAGCGTCATCCTCATAACAACAGTCGTGCGTAATGATTGCGACGTTGCTTCCTCGCTCCACCAAACATGCTGCTACATCAACGGTAATGGGCGACTTACCGACCCCTCCCTTGAGAGATGTAATGCTCAGCACGCGGGCTGATCGCGCAACCTTAAGCAGCTTGGCGATGTTCGAGGGCATCGAAATGCCCGATCGGTCAAAAAAATTTCGTACGACGCTTTTGCGCGGTGAGCGCTGACCCTGCTCGTAATATCTCCAGGTTCGTTCGCTCACGCCTGCGCATTCTGCGGCCCTGAATCTGGACATCGAATGTTCGATCCGGGAATTCATGAGCGCAGTGGCCAGTGGGGACATAGCAATTCTCCTTGTCTGTCGAAACAGCCTAAGGGTTTGCGAGACGAGAAAAAAGATGGCACAGAGTTCCGCAGGATTCGCGCGCAAAGGGCACTAAATTAGTCGAGGGCAGAGTACCAAGCGTGATCGTTGGATTGATCTCGTAAGAGGATGGAAGAAGGGATGGAGATGAACCTGACCACCCTGATGTGGGCCAGCGTCGCACGTGGACAATCACTCAGGCTCAAACCACCGAGCATCAGGTGATCATGCCGGCGTCAGCGACTACATCGACTTAACGTCCACCACCTCGACGTAGCGAAATTTCTTCCGGGCAGCCTTCACCGCCTCCTGCTCCGCCAGCAACTTGCTCAGGGTGTCGGCTTGATGGATCAACTCAAACATCTTACCTTCGTATTCGTTGCCGACCATCAGGGTCACTTGCAACCTGGGTGTGAAGGCCTTTGCCGCCTTCTTCTGCAAAGACGCCTTCGGTTTCTCGAACACGAGTTCACCAGTCGCCTCCGGCACTGGTGGAGGCGTCACCGGCGGTGCGGGCTCAGCATCACCAAAAAGCGCCCTGCGCATTTCCTCTTCACTTAGATCTGAAGTCATCGTAATTCTCGGCGGGGTCATCTTTAGATAAGCAGATTCTACTAGGATTGCTGCACACGGCTATCGGCGATGCTCACGGGGGTGACGCTCAACCAGGCTGCTCGTCAGAGCCCGGCTAGCTGCGCAGCATGCGCAGATTTCTGGATTGAGAGACCGATCGCGATGCGCCATGCGTAGTCATGCTTCCGGATCGTGTGGGCAGCATTGGACGTTTACTACAAACTGACCAGTCGTCTACCAACTTGTAGACAGTCGTCTATCCGCCACACGTGCCCCCACTCCCACCCTATGGCCCCGGTGTACAATCACGATTACAACTTCCCGAAGCTGAGCATAAGCACTCAATGAGCAAAAGCACCGCGATCGCCAGCCTGGATCACGAATTTTCAGAGACCTGCAGGAGCGCCTGCGCCGATTATCTTAAGTACTTGGACACACTCCTCGTCCCCGTTTTTGAAGAGCTCAGAAGCCACTCTGATAACCGCAGCCTGAAGCTGCATCAGGTTATCGGGGCCAATCTCTGCGCCGCACACGCTATCGACTACATCATCGCTATCCGGCGCGCGCTCGGTTTAAAGGAGGGCCGGGGAGCTCTGATCCAGGTGTTTGACGCTGAATATGCAGTTGCTGGTGCTCGGATCCAGGGCGGAAAGATGACGCTAGTGGATGCAGTAAACAACGCCATGAAACATATACGCATTGAGCCGAAGCGCTATGAGGAATTAATTCAGCAGTACGGCCAGGTCAGCTTCGAATGCTTAGTCGAGGACGACGGCAGGATCCTTTGCCTCCTTGACGGATTTCGATTTGACTACGTCCGAGTCGTGCTTCTTCCGGTCTTGGAAGCCCTATGCACTTGGCACTTCGAAGACGAGGAGGCAGTAGCGGAGTTCGCCCGAGGCGGTATGGAAGACATGGATTTCGGAGCGCACAGCGGGATCGATGACGACGACCCGATTGATGCCCTGATCAACGCTTGCAACCCCACGTGCATAAACTGCGATGAGGGTGAAGAGGATTGCCAGTGTGCGGAGTACGTGTTCGCTGGTGAAACAGGGGAATTTGAAGCCCGGTTTGCGACCAGTGCAGAGCTTGACACCCTCCTCTACGCAGTGTCCGGCGCTTACCGGCGCGACAGGTTAGTCTGAGCAAGTACCTCAGAGGAATTCAAGAGGGCGCGAATTCCTCCGCATTTTGGTTGCAAGCTAGTACGAGATCGCTTCCGCAGCGTACTGATAGGAGCGGCAGCGTGCGACAGGGTCATAAATCCTGTAATCGATCATCACCTCATCGGCGCCCTTCTGCTTGATGAAGTCGGTGAGTAACTCCCCGATCGCTTCCTTGTCACCGATGGTTGAGTATTCCAGCGTTCGCGCAAGGTCGTACCGGCGGACGTCGTTCAGACCCGCCAAGTACCCGTCGATCGGTTTGCTTAGCGGCCCAGGTCGGCCCATGTGCAACTGCGCAAACCAATGCCTGTGCGACGCACTCGTCATCACTGCACGACAACACCATGAGATGCTAAATCACTGATCAAGGTCTTGCGGCGCAGCATTTTCGGGAGTTTGAAAATATTCCTGTAGCTGTAAAAAAGGAACACAGGAATAAGCAGCAAACCAATACCGTACGTGGCTGTGCCAACAATCACACCTGCGGGTACTGCCGCCAACCCGTACACAATGCCCTTCAGGAAGGTCGATTTGGCAACGAGTCGCATATGATCAAGGTCGTACTCAACCTTCCCATTGCCCTTTTCAAATGCCACAAGCACGATTGATTTTTTTCCTAAATGCTTGAAGAACCAAGTTATGGGGGTATCAGTAGTCATCGCACCATGTCTCTTGAGGTAGTTCAGCATCACAACCTCTTTGAAGTGGTAAGTATTTCCTTCCTCATCTTCGCATCGCACCATTGTAAAAAGCGCGTCAATATCTCCGCTCGCTTTCAGACTGAAATTCTTGACAATAACTGTAATTTTTTTGAGTTCCGACATACCTTTCCTTAAATATTTGTGGAACGTTATCTGCTGGAAGTTAGCTGTATAAAAGTTTCGTGACAGGCAAGTGCGCCCTTAGTGCATGACATAGATTGCCAATCACAAAAGTTCAGATACTGATACAACTAGTCAGCCAGCCTGCCTCGTGGATCTAGCCCCCTGCCCCGCGCTGGTACTGCAGCACAGTGGCTTCAAGCGTCTCCAGCATCACGTTCCGGAAGCTCGGTGACGATGACATAGTGATCATCGCCGCTCCGGCTACGCACCAGCGTGAAGCCGCCGCGCTGCTCGACAGCGCGAACCGATGGAGTAACGACAGTCATGCCATCGCTAATCGTTCCTGACTGGTCTCTGTAGACAGTGGCCGCGTAGCGATCGCCTACCCGCGCTGCGTTTACTAAATAACCATCGACGGTCACGCCCCACCCTATGGTGCTCGCCCGTACAACCCCTGTTGGGAGTTCGATCAATTCACAGGCACTCACGCTGTTCTCCATACCTCATACAATTTCAATGATTTTGCCTGGGTCAAATCCGCAGACTTCACCTGGATAACCTCGTTGGTTCGACACCAGTCGGCACCCGCCCAATACGGTGTCGATGGAGTAATGGGTATGGCCGAACGCCCAATAGTCGGCCCGCTCCACCAAGGAGTGCCATCTGTTGTAGTACGCAGCGCTGACATGCCCATCCTGCTCATCGCCCGCTACCTCAGCCATTGGGGCATGGTGAGTGACGACAAATGTTTTCCCCGTGAATGGCCGGCTCAACTCCTGGCTAAGAAACCCCCGCGTGGCGTGGTTCTTGGCAATGAGGTCGGCCGGCCGCAGGCGCCGGTAATTCGAGTCGGCCCTGATCATTTTGAAGTCGTTCATCACACGGCTGCATTCCATCGACGCAGCGACCGTATTGCCCGTGGCTGAAAAATCCGTCCACGCAGTACCCACCAGGAACCTCACGTTTCCCAGGGTCAAGGCTTCGTTCTCCATCACGTGCACGTGGGGGGCGGCCGCAGCTTTCATCTTCTCGATTGTTCGATCAAGATGCCCTTTGTAGCACTCGTGGTTGCCTACGCAGTAAACAACTGGGGCCTTGAAGGTCTCATTTGCCCACAAAACGCCTCTTGCTTGTAGATCAATGTCGCCGGCGAGCACCACCAAATCCGCCGGCACATCTGGTGGGATGAACCGGTCAAATTCGTTATGCAGATCTGAGTAGATGAGGACTTTCATGGGAATTGTGGTTTTGGCCTTGCTGCATGGGTGTGGCTTGCAGAGTCAACCCCGATTCACCGCATGTCCGAGCGGAAATTCGGTTTATGCGTATATTGGGAGCGCCTGCTTGGATGGGCGCGCGCCGGCAAGCAGCGAACACCTCGTCAACTAATGTGACTATAGGCATTTGCGTATGACAAAGCAAATTCAGCATATCGTTCCGTTTACACGGAAACGTCTATGTCGCTCCGAACCGCTTACGCCTCTGCCCTGAAATTCTTACGCACCCGACGAGAGGCTTCTCAGCAGGCGTTGGGCCAGGCTGCCGATCGCTCCTACATCAGCCGGCTGGAAGCGGGTACACGCTCGGTGACGCTCGACGTCAGTCATTCCCTTGCCAAAGCGCTGGAGGTGGATCCTCTAACGCTCTTGCTACTGGCTTACGCTGCTGAGCGAGGCCAGACGCCGCAACAGGTGCTTGAACACTTGGCGAGTGACCTCAGCGCGAATGGGCTGTTGTCCAGTGAGATCCCTTCGCAACCTGCCGACGCCCCCCACCCAGTGGCTGCTGCGGCTAGAGAGCTAAATGTAGAAATCAAGGAGCTCATCGATCAGGGGCTGAGCCAAGCTGAGATTGCACGACTGCTCGGTGTGAGCAGACAGGCCATAAGCAAGCACGTGAAGAAGATGTCTTGATGCTCATTCGGCCCAGTTGCTGAGAGCTGACGGATAAGGTTAGACCCTGTAGGGTCACTGCTGACCTGAGTTAGATTCGGCCAGCAGCTGGGAATTGTGGTAGTTATTGCTTTCTGAAGCGGGCGCCGGTAGTTCTTAACGCACTGCGCGCTGATTCCGCATCTGGGGCTTCTTAGTTTTTTCTTTCTGATTTTTTTCAGATTGTATAGCACGACCAGGATCAATTAATTTCATGATGTCCAAGGCACTAAAGTCATAATGCTGAGCCAGTTTATCAAGCTCGCCTAAAAATCGTGCAGCCTTAACAACTTCCGGATCACGCAAGAGAGGTGCAATGGCCTCGTAATCCATGGTGATACGATTGCTGAGAGCAATGAACTCTTCAACATTAGTCATTGAGTTTCTCCCCGACGCGGCTTTCAGACTCTACCGAAGCCACTAATGGGCGTTCGTCACTAGCGCTTCGTCCAGAACCTGACTCGTAAAATTCTCCATTTCCACCATCAGTATTTACGGGAGCAGTATGTTTGTCTGACAACCCAGGGGACAACGCCTCAAGTCGCTGGATCATCTCCAGCAGCTTGGCATTTGTCCTGGCTTGCAGCCCATCAGCATCAACACCTAAGCCACTGTTCTCCTTCTCATACCTTGCCAAAAGCAGCTCAAACACTTGGCTCAGGGTATATCCGTAATCCTTGGTGAGGGCTTCCAGTTGGAGGTAGAACTCCACGTCCAGCTTGTAATCGAGGCCCTCCTGCTCCTTTTTCAGACGGCGCAAGGCTTGCTCAAGCTCGTACTCCTTGAGTCGGTACTCGACAAGCGTATGTGTTCTGACCATCTGCTACTCCTGCATGCCATACGAACTTGGGAGGAGACGCGCCCAGTATAATAGCATTGAGAATCTATAAAAACCCTTAGAAGCTTAACGAAAATTACCAATTAATTCAGTGGGTTGGATTTTCATGAGTGGCTCCGCTACCTTTCGTCGGATTAAAAATGCCAGCATCATTGGCCCCCGTAGCGCATCATGAATAGCGCTCAAGATCATAAAAACGTCCGGATCCCACTGTTACCTAGCCTGTAGCAATGGGAGAGGAACGGCCGACTAGGGCTGGATCGCAGGCCTTCCGTGCATTCTGTCAATTTATGAATAATATGAGGTAAAGGATAGGCCAGCGCTGCTAGGTGTGCAGGCTATTCATTTCCCTTCTCGGATCGCGCAAAACAACCCTCCACACCGGCAATCGAGTTTTCACTCCTCACACCTTACACACGTCTTAATACTTAAATATCAATATGTTAATGCTGGCACCAAAGGTCGATTGTTGCCGGCCATCGAGCTCTTTGCTCCAATCCGCCACGCAATGCGTCGCTGCCAATATTCTGATAAAGCGCATACCGAACGCTACCCGAGAGCTGCACCAAGCAGCTGATACAGCTTGAATACGGGCTATTCGCCCACCTACTCACCCTCACCAGTCAGGTCAGTTACCCCGCGCCCTCCTAGTTGACGATGGCCATGTCGGCTTACTCACTTAGAGGTGAATGTCCAGCTTGGCGTAAAGCTCTCTGGCCTAGGCCCTGGGTAACGTTGATAGTACCTAAAGTCCTCTCAACATAGGATTCTAAAGTTGAGACTTTTATCGACGCAAAGCAGCACAAGGTTAATTTATGACGCCTTGACCTACGACTTAGCACGGCCTTTGTTTCGACCTCTGTAAAGAGCACCCTCGTACTTAAGTGCCCATTCCACAGTTCTATATTCTGCATCATTCAGCATTAATTTGGCATACTCCAAATAGGCATGTTGCTGACCTTTGCCGTAAGCCATTCCACTTACTGAAGAAGCCTCATCTCGGGTAGTCGGAAATGGAATTGAATAGGGCCTGGTGGTATCTCGTATGAATTCCGCCTCGGAAGTATCAATGACACCGAACCCGATACCGAGCATCCAGTACGCCACGGCCGCATCACGCGGACGTGACGAATCAGGCTTGAGCTCAGTTGATGTTTCTCCATACTGCTTCTTCGTCGCCGCCTGCGGCTTGGTGAGCCGGTAAAAGAAGTAAGTTCGAGCGTAGCCTTGTGCCCCGCTTACATTTGGGTCTTGGAGCCAGTAGGACATTAAGAACTCAGCAGCCTTTGCCGAAGGCGTAGTGTCGGCGGTAAGCTCGAAAAACCACCCTTGCATCCTGGCGGCCAAAGCTAACAATCGATCATTGTCTGCTTTGGCATGCTTCGACGATGCATGCTGCAGCGGGAACTGGGTGGCGAGTCTGGAAGCTGGGCTCCCAGCGTACTCGGCGAAAGCCCTCCAACCCTTGTCTAGTAGAGTGAAGGTCGAAGTGGCCATTCGTTCGAGGAGTACAGGCGCGTTGTGCCGCTGGCAAACACACAGCCACGGTTGCCGCCATTCCACGCGCATGGCCGGAGCGAGGCCGGCCGCGACATCAACCTTGAAGCACTCTGGGCAGTAGTTCAGCGCTTTTGAGTACGGAATGATGTCACTGCTTAGGTTGCCAGAGCTTTGGGCACAGTTGCTTTCATCACCAGGAATCTGCAGCGCGAACTGGCCAGAGACGTAGAGTCGGTCTGACAAGCTCAATGGTTGCAGAAGTTCTAGGTTCGCCCACTGCAGATCAGGGTCAGCGCCGCCCTTGCCACAATGCATAACAAGGGCATCACCCAAGCTGAGCCCAGCGCTATGACCTTGCCCCATGCCAAGCCTGGCAACCCAAGAAGAGAAGGACTCGTTCTCCACTGCGGGGTCGCAGTGACGGAAGTCAGTTTCGGTTGACCCTGAATGATTCCATGACTGTGTAGCCGAGGGCTGACGCTGACTTGAGCTTTCCCGCTCCCAGCCGCTGCTCCTTCTCACGCTATCTGCCTGAGCTCGAATGCTGCCTGTCTGACCTCCAATGCTGCCTGTTGGTTGAAGGACTTGGAGATTTACAGGGGCATCGAACGAGGCGGTGATCGATCTATCAGCCTGGCCGCCGTCCAAGACGGAGAACTCGTCCTCATCGCATACCCAAATGGCGGAGTTTTGATCAGCGCCTGCATCGACCGGTGATCCGTTGTCCATTATTTGATGGATCAAGACTTTGATCGCGAGCCCGACCTTACCCCCTGACTCTGTATGTATCGTATCTACATCCAGTGCATCTATACGTCCTGGGGGACAGGGCTGAAGAACGCGCAGAGCTACGCTAGTAACGAAGTGTCCAAACCTCGAATTGGCGGGCATGGGTTCGAGCTGAACCGTTCTGCAGTCCACACGAGCGGCCCTCAACTCAAGCGTCAGCCATTCCATAATGTCGGCTGCGCCTAGGAACACAAATCGAGCGGCTCGATTGGCTCGCATCAGCTGAATGATCGCTGCCGCGTTTGCAGCCTGTGCCGTCTCGTCAGAAGCGTAAATCTCCATATCGTGAACGATGAAGCAGTCATAATTCCGCGCCTCCAAGACTGCGCGCTGAAGCGCACTCAGGCCAACCGAGGTTGATCCCGAGGAAGTGTTACTGACGCTCGGCGGAACCCGGATCGCTGCATCGAAATTTGCCTTGAAACTACCAGGTTCCAAGGACGAAATTTTATCCATGGTCAAAACTTTAAGACCTGCCGTCCGTAGCCGATGATCAAGCTGACAGGCCAAAGCAGTAGCACCACATCCTGGATCACCTACGACTAGCATGACTTCCTGTCGGGCTTCACCTCGCCCGCCCTCGCCTCGTTGATCCTTGACTGTCCCGGCCGCTGAAGGGTTATCCTGCCGCGTCATGAACTGATAGCAATCAATGAGAGCGTCTTGGTTGCCAGAGGCTTCAGACCAAAATTCTTGGGGTTCATGACTGAGCAACGCCAAGCTCCTGTTTGCATTTTCGCAGAATCCAGAAGGCCCATTTCGAAACCAGAGCCCCCATACTCAGCCTTAGAGTGATGCCTCCTGGACTACCATGGGCATGGGCCGCTCCAGAATTTCAAGCGCCTCTTGGGCGCCCTGCATACTTTTCCATGCCTCAAGGATGCTATCCGCGTTGATGTACTCCTGCCCGCTCTCGACTGCCATCCGACATGCTTCCCTCAAGATTTCGACCACTGCTCGGCGGGAGCGGTACACCACCTGGATTTTTCCAACCGTTGTTGTCGTTCGTGCGCAGTCAAACAAGTTTTTGAGGAGAGCAGCGTTTACGATCGATTTTTGAGCCAGAGGCATGTAGCACAGATACCCGCTCACGAAGGATTCACCTTCGAAATCATTTTCCCATGCGGATAGCCCGGTTTGGCGAAGGTTGAATCGAGTAGAAAGCGTTGCGTCAGAATCGAAGACGTTGATGAGACCATCTGGCGTGCCGCTCAAAATTACATTCAACTGCCAATCAGGCCCGGAAAGCCCCTTGAGCGCACCATACTCGCCATTGAGTCGCTTTTCAGACAGAGCCTTGCAAAGCAGCGGGATTTCATCGATGAATACCCCGCGAACGTTATTTTCCCGTATCAGCTTTTGAGCGAGAGCGACATCCCGGTAGGACAGCGTTAGCGGTCTTTTTTTAAACCTCTTACCTACCTCAGCCAGAAAAAGCTTCATGATGTTTAGGTTTGCTTGGTTTTGCACAAGGTCGATGTAAATCACCTTCCCAGCCCATGTGGAATCAGGCTTGAAGCTCTGAGTCTGCCACCGCTGGCCCAGCAACGATTTTCCGAGCCCGGGGGGCGCGATTAAGGACATACCGGGATTAGAGGTGTACCTAGGCAACGTCACCAAACGCTGTGCGCTCATCTCGGCCGCCATCGCGGTAGGATGCATGAGGAAGAGCTCGCGCATGCAGGCGAGCGCTCGCTCTTCCTGCGGCAGGTCTAACATGGCTTGGGTCTTTTCGCTGAGATGGCTCATAGATCATCGTCTCCCATCATAGGTGGCGCGGGGCCACGGTGTTGCGATGTAGAGCGCCCATGCGGTATGCCAGAGACATGGCTGCCCTTGGTAGTCGTTGTGGCCAGGTCGGTCGGCTCCTTGGGTTGAGGAGCTTTATTCACTAGGCCTGGACTTAGTGATGAAAGTACCCGCTCTTGAAGCTGTCGAGACTCTTCGAGTCGCCTCTGCTGCGTATCTGTAATAATGTGGCGCTGTATATTGACGTAATACTGGCCTAGGATTGTGAGCTGACCAGCTTTTGGGCCATGCTTTCTTTTGATATCCCATGCCCACATTGTTTTGGGGATATCAGCATTTCGATTGTTGAGTAACTGCACCTCCTCCCACTTACCTTCAAACTCAACCCAAGCATGATGTATGTTGTTGTGATCAATTTTAAGCCTGACCGGGGTGCCAACTTTATTTTTGTAAGGGCCGACTTCATAAATCAACTCAGTAGTTCTGAGCCCTCCGCGACTCACACTGCAATGATACTCATGAAGAATATCTATCCAAAAGTGCTTTGGGTCAGGAATTCTTCTTGGCACCCTGATAACGCCGTTTGTTCTGCCGAAACTCTTGAGCCAGCGTTCATTGGGAGTAAGTTGGTCACTCCCGCGGAACTCGTGCCAAATACAAATTTGCGTAATTATAAGAATAAACAGATCAGTAAGGTTGTACGTCGCCATCGACTGGGGATTTTCACCTCGCCGCATTTTTCGATTTGAGGCAATGGCACCTCTTAGCCTCTGCATGAAAAGTGGGTTGATTTTCCCAAAGGCTCGCTCAACCTTTCCCCCACTTTGAGGGCGAATTCTTTGCTGCGGGATAATGCCGTGCTTGTCTAGGCCAGCTAAAACTGTTTTGGCATTGAGGTCACCACCCTTATCTACTCGGTAATTTTCTCCTGCCCCATATTGCATCCAAAGAAACTTACCTTCCAATCCAAACTCTCGCATTAGAGCATCTTTGGGCTGAATCGCCATAAGCATGGCGTCAGCCAAGGTGTTTCGTGAAGATGCTCGGAACGTAAGAGCAAAACCAAGGTACGAATCCGTGTGATCGTCAACGATGAGAGTTAGATTGGGTCGCCCTAGCCACCGACCTGTTTCGGGATCAGTTGCATGGCAGTCCAGCGGGCTGTTGTCTGCATGGATAATTTGCAAAGCATGGGTAGTGACCGCTCCATGGTCATAAGTGTCATATATATCGCGCGCAACTTTCGGCCCAGCATCATTTGCTACTGCTTCGCGTGCAGAAATGTTTTGGCGGTGCCGACGCCTGATCGTCGCAGGGGATGGAGGTTTTTTGTTTTTTTCTAAACACCGTGCTTGAACACCGTTAATTCCAGCTTGCACAGTCCCGCCTGGGCCTGTCACGTCTTCCTTACTGGCTGTAGCCATGATGGCTTCAACCTCTTGGTCGAACCTAGTTGCGCCCTTGCGCCGCCCAGACTTGCCTGGAACTAAGCTTTCCCAACTAGACCATTTCCTATACTTGGCTAACAGGTCATTGAGAACCGTCATTTTTATCTCAAGCTTCGCCATAGCCTGTTCTTTGTCGGGCTTGGTTATTTTATTCCCGGCTTTTTCAATCGAATATAATGGTTCTACGACACGCGCACGCCTTCTGGCTATCAACACCTGATCGTCAGTGTAACGGGAGGAAATCTTAGGCTCTTCGTCCTTTACGCGTTTCTGTTCCACACCGACTAGAACTTCCTGCCGGATACGCTCCAGTATATCCGTTGAGACTTTCAAGAGATCATCTCTAGAAACTTTAATAGGCGCCGCTGACTTCTCTGGAGTCTGGACTGCATATCTGTCTGTATCAGGGTAATAGTCAATAATGGTGTGAACCCCAGCGGTCTCTTTGAGGAACACACTCTCGCCCACAACGAACTCGTCCATGATGGTCGCTACCGCAGCGGATCTTTCAGCGATGTAAGAATTTGACCTGCAAACTCCCTAAGCCTACTGCGCACCACACCGACAGTTGGGGAGGGAACTTCGAGGAGCTCGCACATATGGCACACGTGCTTCCAGCAGTCTACCGCGGTGTATGCCGAAAAATGTGAGCGCTCGAACTCTCTCTGAATGATGTATGTGGTCAAGGGCAAGCTGCGGTAACTCGCCGACGTATCCTCGTTGATCCTGATGTATTCAGAGAGCCAGTCATCCGGCATTTGGGCGGTATCCGACGCAGTCGTCGCGAGGGTGACAGACTTCCGGGCCTCATTCACCACAGCTAGGGCATGCTTTTCGAAAGAAGCGCAGCCGTTCTTCAAAATCTGCACCCGCGAAGGATTGAGCGAAAAGCAGTGGCCATCGGAGAGTCGGCAGAGCTTCACCCTGTCACGGGGAGGCCGGTGGATGGCTACAACTACCAGCAATTCCGGGCCGAGATCAGAGGTTGCGAACGCGCCTACGTAGCTCATAAACCCCTCTCTATTTAGGATCTGGACGCCTTGGAAATGACCGCGTGAAGAGAGAATAGCTGGGTTTCGTGGGGATGGTACTACCGGCTGTCCAAATCAACGGAGATATGTAACCTATTGATTTGTATAGACCGTGTTTCACTTATCTCCGTTTATTTTTGAAAATTTGCCGGAGGTTTCTGACAGATATTTTGAGGGGCTTTATTTTTCAGGGAAATGCAGAACGAACGGAAGATAGTGAAAGTGGATACCTGTTGTCCACTTCCAGTAACCCCGCTTCTCGAAAATCAGAAGATTGACCCACATTCATAATCCACCTCTCGACATCGACGCTCACTAACGGCTTGGACTGTTTCCGGCTCACACGCTCGCTACCAGAATTTTCCTAACGTCCAAGCGAGGGAGATGCCGGGCCGGAGCTTTGCAGCTGCGGCCCGGCTGATATCGACGGACACGTCGCCCAGGTTAAAGCACATTCTCCGTTGCAACCCGCTTGATCGCGGGGGCCGACCCGACATCTCTGACAGGGTTGCCGCCCGGCGCCTTCAGGTCCTTGGCAAACGTCCCATCCACCTCCCCCTTGAAAAAGTTCTTGCCGTAGATCAGCAAGCACAACACAACGCCAATTCCAAATGCCCAGCTCGCGCCTTTGATCGCCAGCACCGCGCCAATCACGCCCGCGATGCCCAGGTCACGCTGGCTTCGGGCTTCGAGAATGCCCAGGCGTACGCTAACGTACCCTTGGATCAGCAGCGTCAGTGACAAGGCGACACCGAGAATCGGCTGTACCAGCGTGACGACCGGCAACAACAGCAGACCGCTGTTGGTACCCCAGCGGAACGACCCGACGCCGCCGATGATCGACTTCATTGCCTTCGGTCCACCTTTGAAACGCTCGATCACCACCACCAGCATCGCGGCCCATTTTGGCCCGCACATGGCGACATCGGGACCAAAGATGCTCATGAACGCGTTGCGCGCGCCGAAGATCAGGTGAGCGCGATCGGCGTTGTAGTCGACGACTTCGTCGGTGCGCACGGTTTCTGCCTCATCGAGGAGCGATTTGGCGCTGAGCACGTCGCCGAACACGATGATGTAGGCCGCCAGCATGGTCGGCAACGCTGAGATGAACATGGAGACCGGCGGCATGCCCAGACCGAAGACGGTGTAGTCATTCCACAATCCAGCAAAGTCCGGTTGGCTGATTCCCCACTGAATCGTCGGCCATGGCGCCTCACCAAACAACGGTGCAATCACCACCGCCAGCAGGATGATCGGCAGGATGCCGAGCTTGGCGAAGTTCCACCAGAAGCGGTTGCGTTGCTTGAGCTCGTTGAAGTGCTGGGAAAAGATCAGGTAGAAGGCTATGCCCACCGCAATGGAGATGGTCCAGGGCAGTACATTGAATTTCCCGCCTACCTGGAACACCGCGATCACGGCACTCAAGCCAGCCCCGACGATGATGCCGGACTTGATTGCCGAGGGCACGAATTCCACAACCTTTTTCGCCATTCCAGTCGCCCCAAGGGCAATTGAAAATACGCCAAGCATCAGCTGGAAGGCTATCAAGGCATGGACACGCTCCGGGCCCATTGGGAACTGTGCGCAGTAAGCCATCAACAGAGGAACCGCCGGCGTGATCCAGCCAGGAACGGTCGGGTCACCGAGCAAATGGTGCGCCAGGTAAAGCAAGCCGTTGAGCATCACCACGGCAAGCGCGACTTCGAAAGGCATGCCCAGCAGTTCGGTCATCAGCGGGATCGCGGCCAGGTCCACGGCACACATCAACAAGCCTTGGAGGTAGTCTGGAAGTTCGATTTTGTAATGGAGAAACGGCAACCGGACCTTGAAAGGACCGAGCGGGATGTATGGACTTTCGCCCCGCTGCGCAGGAGTGTCAGACATTGGGTTCACCTGTGTTATTGGTCTTGTAGTGGCGGGCGCAGGCTCCGGGAAACCGGAGCCATGGCTTTATGGATCAGTAAGCGGCGCGATAGATCTTCTCGATATCGGCGGCCGTCAGCTTGCGCGGGTTGTTGCGCATCAAACGGTCGATCTTGCTGGCCTCCTCCGCCATCGCTGGGATGGCCTCTTCGGGCACGTTGAAACTGCGCAGCCCGGAGGGAATATCAACGCCAGCACACAGATCCGCCATGGCTTTCACAGCCTGGTCCGCAGCGTCCCTGTCGCTCAGGTTCGCGACGCGCACGTCCATGGCTTCGGCGATGTCACGGAAACGCTCGACGCAAGCTGTCTTGTTCCACTCCATTACGTACGGCAGCAGCAAGGCGTTGCTGACGCCGTGGGCGATGTTGAACCGTCCGCCGAGCGGGTACGCCAGCGCATGCACCGCCCCTACCCCCGCGTTGCCAAACGCCATGCCGGCCATCAGGCTCGCGGTGGCCATGTCTTCCCGGGCTTGGAGGTTGGTTGGGTTGGCATAAGCCTTCGGCAGCGCCTTGCTGATCAACTTGATCGCACCGAGCGCGATGGCATCGGTGATTGGCGAAGCGTTGACTGAAAGATAGGACTCGACCGCATGCACCAGCGCATCGACGCCACTGGCCGCCGTCACACTGCGTGGGCAGGTCAACGTCATGGTCGGACTGACCAGCGCCACGTCCGGTAGCAGGTAGTCACTGACGATGCCTTTTTTCAGCTGTGCTTGCTTGTCGGAGAAAATCGCGACGTTGGTCACTTCCGAACCTGTGCCGGCGGTTGTCGGGATAGCAATCAAGGGCGGGCCCTTGCGTTTCACCAGATCGACTCCGAACAGTTCCGTCAGCGGACCTGCATGACCGGCATACGCCGCGACGCCCTTGGCAATATCGATGGCACTGCCGCCACCCACCGCAATCAATCCGTCGTGTCCACCCTCGCGATAGGCGCGAGTGCACTCCTCCACGATGGCCACCTCAGGCTCCGGTTTGACCTGGTCGAAAACGCCGTAGTGGCGATCACCGAGTTGCGCCAGCGCCAGGTCCACAGTGCCGGAGTTCACCAGGACGGTGTCCGTGACGATCAGTGGGTTCTTGATCTCAAGGCGCGTCAGCTCAGCGCAAAGCTGCTCGATTGCGCCGGGTCCGGTGATTAATTTATTGGCGATTTTGAAAGAAGAAATGTTCATCGGGCTCGTCCAGTTGATGTTGTTTTATGGAAGACGTGCCAAATGGGATAGCGAAAGACGTGCCAATGCCCTGGAAGCCCCGTCCTACGGGACTTTGCGTGGATTATGGGCTTTTTTACCGGTGAGCTCCGATTAGTTTTCTGATCGTTTTACCCTACATTGATCAGAATCCTAATCAGACTGTTCCCAGCGTTTCATTTTCTGCACCACAGTCGCCTGGCTCACCCCTAACGCCTTGGCCGCAAGGCGCGTGGTCTTGTGCGCAAGCAGCGCGGCGCGAATCGCGCTGCGCTCGGCATTTTCCAATACCTTGCGCAGTGGCAGCCCCGCGTCATTGGTTTTCGACGGATTAAGGTTGAGGATCTCTTCCGGCATATCAAGCGCCTCGACAGTCCCGGTCTGATTGGTCACCACCAGCCGTTCGACGACATTGATCAACTCGCGAATATTGCCGGGCCAGGCGTATTCGCACATCAAGTCGAGGGCATCCAGACTCCACTGGACCTGGCGTTCATAACGAACGTTGAATCGGTCGAGGTAGTAACGCAGGAGTGGCGCAATCTCCTCCCGACGTTCGCGCAGTGCCGGTATGTGAATCGGCACCACGTTGAGCCGGTAATACAAATCAGCCCGAAAATGCCCCTCCGCCACCCGCTGCTTGAGGTCATGGTGGGTGGCGCTGATGATGCGTACATCCACCTCCTTCAATTCCAGGCCGCCGACAGGAATGAAGCGGTTCTCTTCGATGACCTTGAGCAGCTTGACCTGCACCGGCAGCGGAAGATCACCAATCTCATCTAGAAACAACGTGCCGTGATGCGCCAGTTCCAGCAGGCCACGCTTGCCTTTGGGACCTGCGCCAGTGAACGCCCCAGGTGCATAGCCAAACAGCTCGGCTTCGATCAGATTCTCGGGCAGCGCGCCGCAGTTGAGCGCGAGGAAGGGTTCGCTGGCACGTGGGCTGGCGTTATGGATGAATTGCGCGACGAGGGTCTTCCCGACGCCGGTTTCGCCTTGAAGCAACACCTTCACCGAGCTGCTCGCAACCTGCCGGGCCAGCGAAAGGACGCGGCCGGAAACCTCCTGATCGGCCATGAGCGGAGAACGCAGCAGATTGTCCCGTTGCCCGGCATGAAGCTTGGCGGTGCTGTTGCGCAGTTGTTTGAGCTGTTGCAACTCATCGCGCTCGTGTTTCATGCGCAGCAGTTCAGTCATGTCGCGCACGGTGCTGACCACGTATGAAATTCGCTTTCCAGCGTCGAGAATTGGCGTGGCACTGACGAGCAGCTTCTTGCCATGGCTCAGGCTCTGCATCACCGATACCGGCCGACCACCCTGTAGCACGCGCAATGTGGCCGATTGCGAGATGACGCCCTCCTTCACCAGCTCCTGCATGGATCGACCGACGAGATCCGCACCACTGAGCCCGGTCAGGCGCTCATAGGCTTGATTTACTTTTAGCGTATTGCCGTCGCCATCCGTGATGTAGACGCCGTCATGGAGAGCGTTGAGCAGTTCTTCGAAGCTGGCGTCATTGACGTTCACCGGGGAGGTTCCTTCAGGGGGAGCTGTCATATGCAGAGGGTACATTCTTGCAAAACCCCGCCTGCGAGAAAATCGCTTCCCTGGAACAAGCCCTGAAATGCGCGGGTCTTTCGGTTTGCGCGATTACACGGAACCGAAATCGTGTGTTGTTCCGATACTGAGCCAGCCTACTCCACCGCCTCAACCACCCCCTGATCCTCCCCCAGGAAACCGCCACTCTGGTGATGCCACAATCGCGCATAGGTCCCGTTCTTCCCGAGCAGCTCGGCGTGGGTGCCCTGCTCGATGATGCGGCCTTCATCCATGACGATGAGCCGGTCCATGGCCGCGATCGTCGACAGCCGATGGGCAATGGCGATCACGGTCTTGCCCTTCATCATTTCATCGAGGCTTTCCTGGATGGCGACCTCGACTTCTGAGTCCAGTGCGCTGGTGGCTTCGTCAAGCAGCAGGATCGGGGCGTTCTTGAGCATCACCCGGGCAATGGCGATGCGTTGTCGCTGGCCTCCCGAAAGCTTGATCCCACGCTCCCCAACCAGGGTGTCGTAGCCGCAATGACCTTGCTTGTCACTCAGTTGGCTGATGAATCCATCGGCTTGAGCGCTGATCGCGGCGCTGCGGATCTGCGCGTCGGTTGCATCGGGGCGGCCATAGGCAATGTTGTCGCGGATGGAGCGGTGCAACAGCGACGTGTCCTGGGTGACCATGCCGATGGCACTGCGCAAGCTGTCCTGGGTGACGTGGGCGATATTCTGCCCATCGATCCGAATCTCGCCGCTGTCCACGTCGTAGAAACGCAGCAGCAGGTTGATCAGCGTGGATTTCCCGGCGCCGGAACGGCCTACCAGGCCAATCTTTTCGCCCGGGCGGATGCTCAGGCTCAGACCATCGAGCACCTGTCGTTCGCCGTTATAGTTGAAGCGCACCTTATCGAAGGTCACCGCGCCGCCCGTGGTGACCAGCACGCCGGCGTCTGGCGCATCCTGCACCTTGGGGCCGCGGGTCAGGGTCGCCATGCCATCCTGCACCGTGCCGATGTTCTCGAACAGCGAGGTCATTTGCCACATGATCCAGTGCGACATGCCATTGATGCGCAACGCCATGGCGGTAATCGCCGCGACGGCACCGGTGCCGACTTCGCCTTGGTGCCATAGCCAAAGGGCATAACCGCCCGAGCCCATGATCAACCCGACCACCAAGGCCTGGTTGACGATCTCGAACTGGCTGACCAAGCGCATCTGGCGAAAGCCGGTTTGCTTGAAATCCTCCATGGCGGCGCGCGCAAAATGCGCTTCGCGCTTGGAGTGGGAGAACAGCTTTACCGTGGTGATGTTGGTGTAGGCGTCTGAAACTCGCCCGGTCATCGACGACCGCGCATTGGCCTGTTCCTGCCCTACTTTCTCCAGGCGCGGCACGAAGTAGCGCATGGCGACACCGAACAAGACCATCCAGGCAATGAAAGGCAGCATCAGTTTCAGGTCAAAACCGCCTGCCAGGGCGATGATCGCGATGAAGTACACGCCGATCCCGGGAACGATCTCGATGATGGTGAACAGCACCTCACGCACCGACAGCGCCGTCTGCATCACTTTGGTGGTGACCCGGCCGGAAAACTCATCCGAAAAGAACGACAGGCTTTGCCTCAGCATCAGCCGGTGAAAATCCCAGCGCAGGCGCAACGGCAAGTTGATCGCTAGAATCTGGTGCTGCACCATCGTGCGCAACGCGACCAGCCCAACGCTGGCCACCAGGATGATGCCGATGCCCCACAGCACCCGACTCTCTTGCGCTGCCGCATCGCCGCCTGCCTGCCAGGTCGAGAGCAAGTCCACGACCTGACCGAGGAAAGAAAACAGCCAGGCTTCGTAGATCGACACACCGGCACTGAGCAGCGCGAATGCGAGAATGTAACCGCGTGCGCCTCGCGTGCAAGCCCACAGGAACCGCGCCAGACCGTCGGGTGGCGGGGGGACTTCATCGGGTGGGAAAGGGTCTAGCCGTTGTTCGAATAGGCGAAGCATGGTGATTTCCAAAACGATCTGACGAATAGATAGTCGCATTTAAAGGATGCGTTGAGGGTTTTGGACGCGCAGGCAGTGCCGTTTGCTCAGAATTTTTACCCGCAGAGGGCCGGAATTTCTCCGGCTCCCGCTGAAATACGAAAAATGAAGAAAAACGCCATGCCCTTGGACGAGTTCCTGCATGACGTTCTTGAATTGCTCGAAATCGAATCCACAGGAACTTGTCGTCGAGCGCGCCAAGCCATTACGGTTTGCCGAATCCAACGGCTCACATGACGAGATTCTAAGTTTGCTGGCCGGATACAGGCCGGCGCAGGAATGATGAAACTTGCAGACTGTCCACAAGCGAGGTGACTGAAATGAAAATCGGGATTATCGGCGCAGGCAACATTGGGGCGACCCTTGCCCGCAAACTCGCGGCGTGCGGCCATGACGTCAAACTGGCGAACTCGAAAGACCCCCAAAGCATCCAGAAACTTGCCAGCGAAATCGGCGTGCATGCCGTGACCAAGGACGATGCGGTGTCTGGCGTGGACGCTGTAATCCTGTCGATTCCATTTGCTAGATACCCTGACCTCAAGCAGACGTTGAGCAATGCTTCCCCGAAGACCGTCGTCATCGATACTTCCAATTACTATCCGGGTCGCGACGGGGCAATCAAGGAAGTTGAGGACGGCAAGCCCGAGAGCGTCTGGGTGAGCGAACAGCTTGGTCGCCCGGTGGTCAAGGCATGGAATGCCCTGCTCGCCGCCACGCTTGCCGACAAAGGCCAGCCGACGGAAGCTTCAACGCGCATCGCGATACCCGTGGCTGGGAACGATGCCGCCGCTGTGGCGCTAGCGCAGGATCTTGTCGAGCAGACAGGCTTTACCGCTTTTGCCGCCGGTAGCCTCGAAGCCTCATGGCGTCAGCAGCCAGGCACACCGGCTTACTGCACCGAGTTGACACTGCCGGAGCTGGAAATGGCGCTGGACGCGGCTGAAAAGGCACGGGCACCGGAGAACCGCGACGCACTGATCGCCAGGTTCATGGATCCCGGCAGTCAGCTTACCCATGAGCAGATTGTGGCCCTGAATCGCACGATGACAGCCTGACTTGCTAGCCGGTCGTAACCCGGCGCAACGGAGCCCGCTGGACCGGCCTCTGCTGCCAATCAAGCTGCGCCTGGACCATGGCCACCGCATCCAGCACCTTCTGCGCCCAGCCTTCATCCTCCGGATGCACCACGACAACGCGAAACCCGTGGTCATCCCCTTCAATCTGCACACCCTCGGAATCATCGACGTGCAAGTCGATATCGAACGCCGGCGGGTACTTGGAGGGTGAGTTGGACAGCCCATGCACCGTCAAGGCGCGGTTGTGCAGCACGCTGTTGACGACACCGTCGACGCGGATGCCGTACAGCAGCAGCCAACGCCTGATGTAGGACGGCGTGCGCCCAGATGATGTGTAGACCCAGATACTGCAACCCTGGCGACGCAGCTCCCGGATCAGCGAGCGCGTACCCATGCGCAGCGGCTCTCCCAGCCAGCGGTGAACACAGGCCGGCAACCGGCTTCGCTCGACATCGCAGTGGTGGAGTTGGCAGGCGAGCGTGTCGTCGATGTCGAACGAAATGCGTATGCGCTGGCGTTGGAGCAGCCGCGTCGGATTGACGCTACGGATAGCCTGCCCTACCCGGCCACCTAAGGTTTTGCATCCGGCGAGCACAAGAGCCCTGCTCATCAGTGGCGGCCCTGTGAGACGGGCAAGGATTTGCCCTCGAGAAAGAATTTCATTGGGTCCGGTGCCTGTTCTTCGAGGAACGCTGCGTATTTCTTCTTGATCTTGGGCAATTCATACAAAGCCTTGACGCCATGCTTGGCGGAGTTGCGTATGACCGAGGACGGATTGAAGTAGCCCTCGGCGTTTTCCAAAGACAGCACAAAAGGAGGAAGCCCCGCGCGCATGAGCAGATAGCTGACGATGAGCGACCCACTGCGGTTGTTGCCCTCGATGAACAACTGCGGCTTGCTGAGAATGCGTACATAGACGCCGGCCGCACGCTTCCACACCGACTCACTGCGATACGCGCAATACCAGTTGTACAAGTCCTTGATGCCGCCCTCAACGTTGTTGAAGAAATGCGCCTCGGTCGCCGCCAGGTGCTGGGCGTATTCCAGCCGGCGCACGGGGTCTCGGCCACACAGCACCGTGGCGTTGATCTCAAGCATCAGGTTCAGTTGCTGGAGATCGAACAGGTCGACGCCGCGGGCCACATAGTCGTCAATCAGCCCATAGCCTTCAAGCACATTTTGCAGCACTTCATCCGTCAGGGGGTCCCGCGGCTCCGTGAAGTGCCGGCTCAGCGCGGCGAAGCTCTTTTGCACTTCGCGCAGTGCGCGCTCAATCGCAGGCAAATCAAGGCGATGCGTAGCAGGCATTGGTGCTCCTTGGAAACGCTTGGTAAATGTCTACCGGATGCCCGCCAAATCCATTTGGCTTCTGCAGGGATGCGGCCTCGACCGGGGATGTGGCTTAGCTGAACTTGCCGCTGATGTAATCGCCGGTCATCTGTTCACGGGGGTTATCGAAAATCTGCGTCGTCGGGCCCATCTCCACCAGATAGCCGGTGCGTGTGCCCTGGGAGATGTCCACCGAGAAAAACGCTGTGGTGTCAGCAACGCGGATGGCTTGCTGCATGTTGTGAGTCACCAGCGCGATGGTGTAGTCCTTTTTCAACTCGACCATCAGTTCCTCGACCCGCCGGGTAGCGATCGGGTCGAGCGCCGAACAGGGTTCATCCAGCAGCAACACTTCCGGCTCGGTGGCGATGGCGCGGGCAATGCACAGCCGTTGTTGCTGGCCACCGGAGAGCGACAGGCCGCTGACCTTGAGCTTGTCCTTGACCTCGTCCCACAGCGCCGCGCCTTGCAGCGCATGCTTGACCCGGTCGCCAATGTCACCTTTATAGCGATTGAGGCGCAGGCCGAACGCGACGTTGTCGAAGATGCTCATCGAGAACGGGTTCGGCTGTTGGAACACCATGCCGATATAACGGCGCACCACCACCGGGTCGACACCCTTGCCGTAGACGTCCTGGCCAAGAAAATGCACGTGGCCCTCGAAGCGGAACCCCTTCACCAGATCGTTCATCCGGTTGAGGCTGCGCAGCACGGTGCTCTTGCCGCAGCCGGATGGGCCGATGAAGCCGGTGATCTTGTTTTTCTCGATCGGTACGTGGCTGTCACGCACCGCCATGAAGTTGCCATAGAAAATCTTGTCCAGTTTGCAGTCCATGACTACAGGCGCCTGGGTGACAAACGGAGCGGCTATTTGCGCAGTGGATACGTTCAAGATCAGATGCTCCCGTTCTCAATACTTGGGCTTGCCGAAAATACGGCTGATGATGTTCACGACCAGCACGATCATCACCAGCACCAACGAGGCCGCCCAGGCGAGCTCCAGTTGGTTGTCGAAAGGCATGCCGGAAAAGTTGTAGATCAGCACGGCAAGCGATGCCGTCGGATTCATGACCTCCAGGTTGCCTTGGTGGTAGATCCAGTAGTTGCTGAACAGCGCGGTAAACAGCAACGGCGCGGTTTCGCCGGCGGCGCGCGCTACCGCCAGCATCACGCCGGTGAGGATCGCGGGCATGCCGGTGGGCAAGATGATTTTCCAGATCACCTGCGAGCGGGTGCAGCCCATGCCATAGGCGGCGTCTTTCATGATCTTGGGCACCATCCGCATCGACTCTTCCGCCGTCAGCACGACGATAGGCAGCATCAGCACCGCCAGCGCCACACCACCGGCCGGTGCCGAATACGTGCCGGTGGTCATCACCACCAGGGCATAAGCGAAGACACCGGCAAGAATCGATGGCAGACCCGTGAGCATCTTGGCCGCAAAACGCGCGGCGTTTGCCAGTTTGCTGTCCGGCCCCAGCTCTGCGAGGAAGATCGCTGCCATGATGCCGACGGGCACCGCGATGGCCGCCGCGATACCCACCATTACGAAGGTGCCTGCCATGGCGTTGCCGAAGCCGCCGCCCATCTCGAAGCCAGTCGGTGGCAGCTCGGTGAACACTTCCAGGTTCAAGCGCGCACCGCCGCGGGTGATCAGCATGTACAGCACCGAAATCAGCGGTACGCTTGCCAGCAGTGCCCCCGCCCAGACCAGGGTGGTCAAGATCAGGCTGCGCAGGGCCCGGCCCTCGAACCTGCGTTGCAGGCTGGGCATCGCGCCCGCTGGAGCCGTCAAATCTGTTGCAGCAGTGAGATCAGTCATCACTTGTTACCCCGTTGGGCGTACATCATGATCATCGAACCGATGATGTTCACCAGCAGCGTGATGAACATCAGCACCAGCGCGGCATACATCAACACCTCGATCTCGTTCGGCCCGGCCTCGGGGAAGTTCAGCGCCAACAGCGCCGCGAGGGTGTTGGCCGGTGCGAACAGCGAGAGCGAAAGCGTGTTGGCGTTGC
This sequence comes from Pseudomonas sp. E102, assembly GCF_052660185.1. Taxonomy (NCBI): domain Bacteria; kingdom Pseudomonadati; phylum Pseudomonadota; class Gammaproteobacteria; order Pseudomonadales; family Pseudomonadaceae; genus Pseudomonas; species Pseudomonas sp. E102. Next base: position 1,997,317 of record NZ_CP084025.1, on the reverse strand, counting down.
CGACCAGCATGGCCAGCGCCATCGTTTCACCCAGCGCCCGGCCCAAGCCAAGGACCAGCGAGCCGAAGATGCCGGTGGCGGCAGACGGCACCATTACCTTGAGAATCGCTTCCCAGTGGGTGGTGCCCATGCCGTAGGCGGCCTGCTTGGTTTTCATCGGTACGGCCGTGAGCGCATCCTGGGAAACGGCGGCAATGGTTGGCAGGATCATGATGGCCAGCACCAGCGCCGCAGGGAGCAGCCCCGGCCCGCTCAAGGAAGTGCCAAAGAACGGGATCCAGCCCAGTTCGCTGTTCAACCAAGTCGTCAGCGGACGGATCGCAGGGATGACCACGTAGATGCCCCATAGGCCGTAGACGACGCTGGGGATAGCCGCGAGCAGTTCGACGATGGTGCGAAAAATGGCGGCGAGCTTGGGGGGCAGAAAGTCCTGGGTCAGGAAAATCGCCATGCTGACGCCGAAGAAACCTGCAATGAGCAATGCGATCAACGCGCTGTAGAGCGTGCCCCAGATCGCCGGGAGGATGCCGTATTTACCTTGGTTAACGTCCCAGACAGTGCCGAAAAGCACATCCGTGCCATGCTTCTCCATGCCCGGAAGCGCCTTGCGCCCCACCTCGAACACCAGCGCGAATACCAGCGCCAGGATCAGAACCACCCCGATGCGTGCAAGCGCACGGAAGGTGCGATCAACCAGGAAGTCCTTCGCCGATGGTGGTTGGCAGGCAGAGTCCGGATTAACCGGTACGACAAAAGGTTTGTTCATTGGCTAAGTCCGAACAAGGGAAAAGCTCTCCCGGCGCGGCTGATCGCGCACGCACCGGGAGAGGCCTCATGCATTACTGAATGTTGGCGGACGCTTTGCGAACCTGCTCGACGACGGAGGCCGGCAGTGGGATGTAACCCATCGAGTCGGCAATCTTCTGGCCTTCGGTCAGGCTGTATTCGACCATTTCACGCATGGCCTTGGCCTTGGCCGGATTGCCGTTGTCCTTGCGGAAGATCATCCAGGTGTAGGACGTGATCGGGTAGGACTTGGCACCGTCCGGATCAGGCAGCCACGACACCAGGCTTTGCGGCATCTTCACCGCAGCCAAGGCCTCGGCACCGCTTTCGGCGTTCGGCACGACGTACTGACCGGCCTTGTTCTGCAACTGGGCAAAGTCGACCTTGGCGAGTTTGGCGAAGCCGTATTCGATGTAGCCAATCGCACCCGGGGTCTGGCGCACGGTGGCCGTCACACCATCGTTCTTGGGCGACTTGATGAACTTGTCGCTGGCCGGCCAGTTGACCGTATTGCCCTCGCCCAGCGCCTGCTTGAACTCAGGGTTGATGGTCGCCAAATGCTTGGTGAACACCGCAGTCGTACCGCTGGAATCCGCACGCACAACGACGGTGATCGGCGTATCGGACAGTTTCAGGTCCGGGTTGGCGGCGACGATCTGAGGATCGTTCCAACGGGTGATCTTGCCCAGGAAAATGTTGGAGTAAACGTCCCTTGGCAGCTTCAGGCCCTTGGGATTGCCCGGCAGGTTATAGGCCAGGACGATTTCACCGGCCGTCATCGGCAGCAACTGCACGCCTTCGGCGACCTTGGCGATGTCTTCGTCTTTCATGGCCGAATCGCTGGCGGCGAAATCGACGGTCTTGTTCAGGAAATCCTGAACCCCGGCGCCACTGCCCTTGGATTGGTAATCCACGGTGACACCGTCGGACTTCTTGCTGAAATCCTTGAACCAGGTGAGGTAGATCGGCGCGGGGAAACTGGCGCCAGAGCCCGTCAGGCGGACGCTCTCTGCGGCGAAGGATGCCGAGCTGGCACAAAGAGAAACCGTAACGGCAAGCGCAGCAGACTTCATCAAACTTTTCATTAAAGGAAACTCCTTGTGATGACGGGCTGAGGAACTCTGCAACAGAGTTGTTACGTTTTTATGAAGATCGAATGGCAACGTCGCTTTTTTCGACCTGACATGTTCCTGTCAGCGGCCCGTCACCCTGACGTCAGTTCCCTGCGCCTAATGTAGGCCTTGATCTCTCTGAGGTGGTTGCGCGAGCAACAGGCCCGGTGGGACGTCGTTTTTTGCTGGCCTCATGCATCAGCGGAAGGAGAAACGCTAATGAGCCATCCCGATGGGCACGACAGCACGCTCGATCAATTGACCTGGCGGGCGACCCTTGACCGCAATCTGGACAAGAAAGACCTGTTGCTTCACATGCTCGCCGAACAGCAGTTCGTGGTCGCGCAGCTGCGAGCCCGCAATATGGATCATCGGGACTATCTGCTCGCGGTGATTGATTCGGCATCGGCCGTGAGCGAAGGCGCAGGCCAACCCTTCCCCTTCGATGCCCATCGAATGCGTCGCGTCATTACCGAGGCGGCCGCGAGGGGCCATTGGGGCAAGGCAGGCGAACGTGGCCGGACTCAGGGGATCGCCGCTCATTACGATGCCCAGGGCTGCGCAGCGATCGTCGTCGATATCGAGATGAGCGATGAGCGCCGCTTGATTGTTCATCATGCGGTCGTAGTGGCGGACCTGGGTCATGTAGAGAGCCCAGGCCGTGTGCGCTCGCAGCTTGAAGGCGCCTGGCTGATGGGCGTGGCTCTGGTGACGTCTTGTGATATCGGGCCCGCGATGGGCAATCGTTGCGCGATACTGGCCAACCGTGCGAGTTGGCCACTGGTTCCATGGTTGCCAGGCGAAATCGCCGTGCACCTGATCAACCCAACGGGTGCTGTCAATGTCGGTCAGCCCAGTCAGGTGAGCTACGTACCGGTCGTCCGGGCCCTTTGCAGCGCAATTTGTCAGGGCCCGGACAACCGAGCCAGCGACGCGCGGCTCAGCAGCCAGGTGCTCGAAAAAGCCGGCGAACGTTGAGCCGTTGCCTGGGGCAAGAGTCTGCCCTGCGGCGACGTTTTGCCAGGCGCCAGCTTAGGGAGCGCTGATTCGCAGCATCATTGCACCTGCAACCGGCGCAACTCGCCGCCCTCTTGTTTCAAGCGTTCCAGGTACGCCGCAGCGTCCAACAACTGATAGGGAAAATAAAGCCCTGCCGACGTCACCGGCTGACCATCCAACCCAAGCAGGCGTTCAAGAAGCATGGCGACGCTAAGGCCGGTCAGCGGCGCCGTGCCCTCCGGGTGAACAACGGCGTGACGGGTGCGCAGCGGTTCGCCTTTCAGGTCCGCGCCGGCAAGCTCGATGATGATTTCGGTGGACATCGGTTGTCCTTGTCGCCGACTGGAGCTCACCCCGATGCCAATGTTGAACTGGACATTGGCCGCGCCCGTCGCAGCCGCCAGGCCGGCGACATCAATGGATGAGAAGCCGCCGGCGTCGATTGACGTACCGTCCACGGCTTGGAACTGCGTATTGGAATGTTCGCCTTCACGCCATACGAATACCCCGTCGCGCCTTGTCAGCGCTGCGGGGAGCATCTTGTTGAGGTGTTCGAAATCGCTGGCGACGGTCGGCCCGCCAGTGTCCTGCTCATCGACCAGCGCATCGATGCGGATATCATCGATCCGGCCAAATTCCCGGGCCACGCTCAACGTCGCCGCCGTCGTTGCGCCGGCCATCCATTCGTAACCCAGAACAATGGGCGAGGCGCCTGGCGCATGCATGTACATTGCGATTTCGGGGGCGATCTCGAAGACCCCGGAAGATATGCTCAGGTGCGGCACCCCGCGCTTTTGCGCATAGCGCAATCCGGCGAGGGCGTGGTCCATGTAGAAAACCACCACGGCGCTGACCGGACGATCGCCGAGGCCCAGGTCGTCTGCGCTGGAATCGATCACCACGGCCTGCGCCCCGCCCATCTGCGCTGCGACCCGTTGGGCCTTCGCAAGGTCCCGCCCACCAATCAGCAGCGGCACGTCTGGATAAGCGGCGCGTAGCGCTCGGGCTGTGTGGTGGCCGATTGCGCCGGAACCGCCCATGAACAAGATAGGATTGAGTGACATTGTTTGTTCTCCTTGTTTTCGGGTTAACCTACTGTTAGTAGGTAACCTAGCACACCCTCACCGACTGTTACCTACCATTGGTAGGTTTTTTTGAATTGGAAGCGACAACGTGCAAAAAGAAATCGAGCCGCCCCCTGTCAGCGCTCCGCCCCGCAGGCTTTCCAAAGCCGAACGGCGACGCCAGCTACTGGACACTGCCTTGTTGATCGTGCGCGAGGAAAACGCCGACCGACTGACCCTGGGCCATCTGGCCGTCCGCGCCGGGGTGTCCAAGCCCGTCGTCTATGATCATTTCGGCACACGCTCGGGGCTGTTGATCGAGCTCTACAAGTGGATCGATACCGAGCGGGTCAACGCGTTCCGGGACGCGATGTCCAGCACCACCCTAAGCCTGGAGGAAACTGCCCAGGCCCTGGCCAGCGCCTACATCCAGTGCGCGGCGGACCATACCGACGAGTTTCACGCGGTGGGCGCGGCCTTGGCCGGCAGTGACGAAAAGGCGGCGTTCCAGGAATTGCTCGACAATTGCGTAAAGATGTTCATGGCCGTTCTCAAGCCCCACGCCCGTCTGGCAGAAGCCGAACTTGAGCGGTGCTGCATCGGCCTGGTTGGCGCGGGAGAAGCGCTCTCCGGCGCCTTGGTTAGGGGGCGACATGGCGAGGACGAAGTGATCGAAGCGTTCACGGCATTGATACAGGGCGTTCTGAAGCCGATGTCCTCGCAGCCTCAGGGGCCTGCTGATTAGGTCGGTGTGACGCGTCCGCCGTTCATACCTGTTGCTCAAGCAGGGCGAGGGTTTTGCGATCCGGCTCGCCGGAATAGAACTGGTCGAGCGCCTGTTGATACAAAGGAGAGCCCGACTGGGCGCTGACGAACAGCGTAAGACAGGAACGAAACTTCATATCATCGGGCGAGCCGAATATACGCTCGGCGCTGACGTCGCTGTGTTGCAACACCGCTTCAACAGAGCCCTCCAGTCGCGGACCGAGCACATCGTGTTGCAGATACGCGCGGGCCTCGGCAAGGCCGGAAATGGCGAAGCGACTGGCCATTTCGGAACGGCCAAGCCCGCGCAATTGCGGAAATATGAACCACATCCAGTGGCTCGTCTTACGGCCCGCACGCAACTCATCCATGACGCGACTGAATACCGGGTGTTGCGCGTCAACGAAACGGGCCAGATTGTATGGGTCGTGCATGTTTGATGCTCCTCCAACGGGAGCGACTTGATCGGTCGCCCCCACAAAGCCGGATTCAAGCGCTCTGCTCTTGCTTCAGCCGCTTGAGCAACGCATGGGCGGCCGCTTGCGATGAGGCCGGATTCTGGCCGGTGATCAGGTGCCCATCCTCCACCACATGACTCGCCCAGTCCGCGCCCTTGGAGTATTGGGCGCCTTTGGCCTTGAGCATGTCCTCCACCAAAAACGGCACCACTTGCGTCAGGCCCACCGCCTCTTCTTCGGAGTTGGTGAATCCGGTGACTTTTTTACCTTTCACCACAGGCTCGCCATCCGGTGCGTTGACATCCTTGAACACCCCAGGCGCATGGCAGACCGCGGCGATGGGTTTGTTCGATGCATAAAAGGCTTCGATGAGGGTCTTGGAGTCGGTATCTTCGGCGAGATCCCACAGGGGGCCGTGGCCGCCAGGATAGAACACCGCATCGAAATCATAGGGATCGACCTCTCCCAGCGGCACGGTATCGGCCAGTGCCGCTTGGGCGCTGGTATCCGTGGCGAAGCGCCGCGTGGCGTCGGTCTGGGCTTGTTCCTCATCGCTCTTGGGGTCCAGAGGGGGCTGCCCGCCCTTCGGGGACGCCAGCGTCACCGCGGCGTTGGCGTCGATGAACACGTAATAAGGGGCCGCGAATTCTTCCAGCCAGAAACCGGTCTTCTTGCCGGTGTCGCCCAACTGATCATGAGATGTAAGTACCATCAAAATTTTCATGTACACCTTTCCTCCGATCGGTAATGGGCGAAATGCATCCGCCCTGCATTATTGTCAGAGGCTGCATCGCGGTAGACGTTCAAGTCGTTAGCGCCACGCCGCGATGCAAATGCACAGGCGTCATGCCCTGGCCGAAATGGCCGCCAGGCGCAGTTCCCTTGATGCGGCGTAATCCGCCTGTCGCCCCAGTTGCCAGCCCAGGTAACCCCACAGTAACGCGCAACACGCACCCACCATCGCCGCCACCCCTGCCCCTTGGCCCAGCTGGTCGAGCAGGCTCTTGGCCCAGCCGCTCATGGCGTCGCCGGCGCGATAGACCACGGTGTCGATGAAGTTCTTGGCCGTGTATTTACTTTCAGCATCCAGCGGTGCGAAGAGCATCTCCCGGCCCGGCCGCACGAATGCGTATTCGCCGATGCGTCGCACAATCATCAGGGTCGCCAGCAGCGCAAACCCAGGCGCCAGGGCCAGGCCCAGGAAGCCGATGCACATCAGCAACGGGACGATAGCCAGCAACGCGCGCACGCCAAGCCTCGGTGCGATTCTGCCGGTGATGAATAGCTGGGACAGCAACGCACCGGCCTGCACGATGATGTCGATGGTGCTGAAGATGCGAACTTGTGAGGCGCGGTCCGGATAGTGTTCGGCCACCAGACGCGCTTGCTCGAAATAGAGAAACGTACTGACCGTCGCCAACAACACCACGAAACCGGCGATGCCCAACAAGTAAGGCGAGCGAAGCACGGCAACCATCCCACTCAACGGATTGCCGGCCAACGGCTGTCGGGGGCTTTGCGTGGGCGCAGCACCGGGCCGCCCCGCCCCACCTTCTTCACGCCAGTTCATCAAGGTCCGTTTCAACACCAGCGTCGCACCGAGCAACACCGCCGCCAACAGCATCAAGCCTGACGCACCCACGATGTCGATAAGCAAAGCGCTCAGGGCCGGCCCCAAGAGGCCGCCGACACTGGCGCCGGCGGCGATGAACGCGAACAAGCGCTTGGCCTGCTCGCTATCGAACACATCCGCCATCAAGCTCCAGGCCACCGACACGACGAACAGGTTGTAAACCGATATCCAGACATAAAACACCCGGGCCAGCCAGACGCTGTCCGGTTGGAATTGAAAGAACTCGACGAACATCAACAGGTTGATGCCGAAAAAGCCGTAGACCCAGTCGATCAGACGCAATCGCGGCACCCGGGAACTGAGCCAGGCGAACAGCGGAACGGCCGCGAGCATGACCAGGAAGGTCGCGGTAAACAGCCATTGCAAGTTCTCGACGCCTGCTGCAATGCCCATCGATTCGCGGATCGGACGCAGCATGAAGTAACCGGTAAACAGGCAAAGAAACAGCAGGAACCCGCACAGCGCCGGACGCAGCTCGCCGTCGCGGGCGTTGAGGGCGAGACTCAGCCGATGCAAGTAGGAAGTCGTACTCATGAAAACTCCAGAGGGAGGCGGCAGCAGGCTAGAGAGCAGGCGCGAGACGGACACTCGCGCCATGACCGGTTCAGCGATAGGTAACGCCGGTCAGACGTTCGGAGGCGGCCCAGAGCCGTTCGGCGTCCGCTTCGTTGGTCGCGGCTGGCGGTGTCTTGGCGAACCCCAGCGGGCCGCGTTTTTCCTCATCGCCCGTCGGACCGTAGTAGGCACCGCCAACGGCCTGCTCGGCGGTGGCCCCGTAGAGCGTGGGCAGCGCACCTTGTGCCGCGGAATGGTACGCATCGCGGTCCTTCGCCCAGCGCTGGCCGAACACGCTATTGACGCCCGGGCCGCGGGCGATCAGTTCGGTGACGGCCACGCCGGGATGGGCGGCAATGCTGCGGATACCCCATTTTTGCGCGTCACTACGCCGTTGTAATTCGAACGACCACTGGAGCACAGCCAGTTTCGACTGGGCATAGGCTGCATAAGGGTCGTATTTCTCCTCGGACTGCAAGTCATCGAGATTCACCGCGCCGCGCGTGGCCGCGATGCTGGAAAGGCTTACCACTCGCGCGTCGTCGCTTTGGCGCAGAAGCGGAACCAGCAGGCCAGTCAGCGCGAAGTGCCCCAGGTAATTGGTCGCCAGCTGAAGCTCAAAGCCATCGGCGGAGGTGCCCCGCTCCGGCGGCGCCATGATGGCGGCGTTGTTGATCAGCACGTCGAGGCGCGGCAATCGCTGGTTGAGCCGCTCGGCCAGGCCGCGCACCGATGACAGGTTGGCCAGGTCGACGGGCTCGAACTGCAACTTGGCGTCGGGTACGGCCTGGCGGATACGCTTGATGGCCTCCGCGCCCCGCTCCGGGTTACGCGCCGCGATAATCACTTCGGCGCCGGCGCGCGCCAACGCCAGCGCATCTTCGTAGCCCATGCCGCTGGTGCCGCCGGTCACCAGCACGATCCGGCCCTTCTGGGAGGGCATGTCACGGGTCGACCAGTCGGGTTTCGGCGCGGCACGATCCGATGCTTCAAGACTCATCGCACTGAGGAGCGCGACGCCGGCCGTCAACGTACGGGCCAGCCTCATGAGCTTGCTGATGTTGTATGAAAAGGCAACGGCGGGGGTGATCGTTCTATTCCACATGATTGAGTTCCTTGATTGGGTGGCAACCGGCGCGACCGGGCTTACTGAATGGCGCAGGCGTCAGTCTGCTGAAGGAAACTGACGTGCCGGATCTGTCCTTGGGTGTCTACGTAGGTCATCTTTGCCTGCGCGACCTCGCATACGGCTGATTTCGGCTCCTCGATACGCAGGGCCTGGGCAACGTCCAGCGGCATGCCGTATTCATAAGCCGGAATAGGGGTTTGCTCTTTGGCAAACAGAGGCGAACCGCTCAACGTGATCACTGCCAGCAGACTTGCGACCGACAAGGTTTGAATGTTCATGGTGGACTCCACTGTCCTGACCGGGATGGTGGTTGAACTTTAAGAGCGGGACGCTGACGTCAAGGTGACCGGTGCCTGTCAGGAACATGTCAAACGCCAATGCGATGAAGGTGCTTCAGTTGATGAAGATGCTGAATGTGCCGGCGTCTTCGCGAGCAAGCTCGCTCCCACGGGGTTTGTGTTGCCCTCAAGATTCAAGTCACCCGCAGATCCAATGTGGGAGCAAGCCTGCTCGCGATGGCGGTGCTTCAGTTGAGGAAGATGCTGAACGTGCCGGCGTCTTCGCGAGCAGGCTCGCTCCCACAGGGGGTTGGGTTGCCCTTGGGATTCAAGTCAGCCGCAGATCCAATGTGGGAGCGAGCCTGCTCGCGATGGCGGTGCTTCAGTTGAGGAAGATGCTGAATGTGCCGGCGTCTTCGCGAGCAGGCTCGCTCCCACAGGGGGTTGTGTTGCCCTTGGGATTCAAGTCAGCCGCAAATCCGGTGTGGGAGCCAGCCTGCTCGCGATGGCGGTGCTTCAGTTGATGAAGATGCTGAATGTGCCGGCGTCTTCGCGAGCAAGCTCGCTCCCACGGGGTTTGTGTTGCCCTCGGGATTCAAGTCAGCCGCAGATCCAATGTGGCAGCGAGCCTGCTCGCGATGGCGGTGCTTCAGTTGATGAAGATGCTGAATGTGCCGGCGTCTTCGCGAGCAGGCTCGCTCCCACGGGGTTTGTGTTGCCCTTGGGATTCAAGTCAGCCGCAGATCCAATGTGGGAGCGAGCTTGCTGGCGATGGCGGTGCTTCAGTTGATGAAGATGCTGAATGTGCCGGCGTCTTCGCGAGCAGGCTCGCTCCCACAGGGGTTGGGTTGCCCTTGGGATTCATGTCAGCCGCAAATCCGGTGTGGGAGCGAGCCTGCTCGCGATGGCGGTGCTTCAGTTGATGAAGATGCTGAATGTGCCGGCGTCTTCGCGAGCAAGCTCGCTCCCGCAGGGGGGGTGTGTTGCCCTCGGGATTCAAGTCAGCCGCAGATCCAATGTGGGAGCGAGCCTGCTCGCGATGGCGGTGCTTCAGTTGAGGAAGATGCTGAATGTGCCGGCGTCTTCGCGAGCAGGCTCGCTCCCACAGGGGGTTGGGTTGCCCTTGGGATTCATGTCAGCCGCAGATCCAATGTGGGAGCGAGCCTGCTCGCGATGGCGGTGCTTCAGTTGATGAAGATGCTGAATGTGCCGGCGTCTTCGCGAGCAGGCTCGCTCCCACAGGGGGTTGTGTTGCCCTCGGGATTCAAGTCAGCCGCAGATTCAATGTGGGAGCGAGCCTGCTCGCGATGGCGGTGCTTCAGTTGAGGAAGATGCTGAATGTGCCGGCATCTTCGCGAGCAGGCTCGCTCCCACAGGGGGGTTGTGTTGCCCTCGGGATTCAAGTCAGCCGCGAATCCGGTGTGGGAGCGAGCCTGCTCGCGATGGCGGTGCTTCAGTTGATGAAGATGCCGAATGTGCCGGCATCTTCGCGAGCAGGCTCGCTCCCACGGGGTTTGTGTTGCCCTTGGGATTCAAGTCAGCCGCAAATCCAGTGTGGGAGCGAGCTTGCTCGCGATGGCTGTATCACGGGCAACGGGGACTGAAGGCGGGCTAACGCGCTGCCTGGCTTGTCAACGAGAACCCGAAGGTATTGAGCCCGTCCTTGCTGTGGGCGAACACGCGACCGCCGTGCATGGAGGCCACCGCCCGTACGATGGAAAGCCCCAAGCCATGATGCGCGTCACTGCGGGCCCGGGCGGCGTCGGCCCGGTAGAAGCGCTCGAACAGACGCTGCAGATGAACGTTATCAATCGGCTCGCCAGCATTGGACACGCTCACCTCGGCCTGCATGCCATGGCTGACCAGGCTTACCGTGATCGTGCTGGTCGGTACCGCGTATCGCGCAGCATTCTGGATCAGGTTGGCCAGGGAACGGTGGAACAGACGTCGGTCGATGCACACCCGCATGTCGCCTTGAATCACCACGCTCAACTGTTTGTCGTGCAAGACCGGCTCCAGGTAGTCCACTGTCTTGGACGCCTCTTCATAGAGCGAGACATCGCTCAGCTCCGTGGCTCGCTGCCCGCTTTCGGCACCCGCCAGGAACAGCATGTCATTGACGATGGTGCCCATCCGCTCCAGCTCTTCGAGGTTCGATTGCAGCAGGTCTTGAAGCTCATTCACGTCCCGGCCGTGGGCCAGGGCGACCTGGGTCTGGCCGATCAGGTTGGTCAAGGGCGTGCGCAATTCATGGGCGACATTGGCATTGAACCCTTCGAGCTGGCACCAGGCGGCCTCCTGGCGAGCCAGGGCGCCGTTGAACGACACCGCCAGCTCCTGCAACTCACCAGGCAACGCCTCGGTGTCCAGCCGTTGCTTGGAATCCCCCGGCGGCAGGCTGTTGGCCTGGCGGCTCAGGCGCCGGACCGGTCCCAGGCCAAAACGCGCGATCCAATACCCCAGCAGCGCGACCAGCACGACACCCAACGCGGACGTTACGATCAACGTCTTGGTGAAATTATTCAGGGTCTTCATGAACGGCGTCGAATCGAGCCCCACGATAAAACGCACCTCCGGCCGGCTGCCCATGGCCGCGATGGTTTCGATCATCAGCACCATGGGGCGATCCCGGTCAGGGATGGCGACCGTGGAAAACCCATCCGGACGCTTTGACCAATCCTGGCCGTCCGGCATCGCCCCGCCATAGCTGTAGGCCGGGTTATCGACCAGGACCCAGTAACGCACGCGCTCATCGGTGGGTGTCAGGCCGTCGAGCTTCTGCCGCAGCCCCACCCAGAATTCCGGTGAGTCATATTTGGCGAGCACCGGATCGAGAACCGAATGCCGCAGGATCAGCTCGTTCTGCATCTGGTCTTCGAGCGATTGCTTCAAGGAACAGCGCAGCAGCGTTGCGCTGACCGCGGTGATAAGCATGACCGCGAGGGCAAACATCAGGGCGAGCCGCTTGGAGATCGATCCTTTCATCACACCATCCCAACGTGCCTGTCGTCCGCTTCACGACTTTCCAATACATAGCCCATTCCGCGCACGGTATGCAGCAATTTGCGTGGATATGGCGCATCCACCTTGGCGCGCACACGCTTGATCGCGACCTCCACCACGTTGGCATCGCTGTCGAAATTCATGTCCCAGACCTGCTCGGCAATCATCAATTTGGAAAGAATCTCCCCCTGGTGTCGCGCCAGCAGGCTCAACAGGCAGAACTCCTTCGCCGTGAGGTCCAGCCGCAAACCGGCCCGGGTGACCTTGCGAGCTTGCAGGTCGACTTCCAGGTCGTCGATGCGCAGATGCGTGGGATCGGCCGCGTCATCGGCGCGACGGCGGATCAACGCCTGGACGCGCGCCACCAGCTCGGCAAACGAAAAGGGCTTGCCCAAGTAGTCGTCAGCACCCTCGCGCAACCCCCGGACGCGATCATCCACCGTGCCCCTGGCCGACAACATGATCACCGGGGTTTTCTTGTGCAGGCGCAGGCCCTGCAACACGGCATAGCCGTCCTTGCCCGGCAACATGACATCGAGGATGACCACGTCGTACTCAAGCTCCAGGGCGTAGTGCAAGCCATCGATGCCGTTCGTCGCGACATCGACAATGTAGCCGAGCTCGCTCAAGCCGCGGTGGACATAGGAGGAGGTTTTTTCTTCATCCTCGACGATCAGCAAGCGCATCTGGTGACTCCTCTACGAAAGCGGGGCAACCAGAAGAGTCTAGACGCAGAAGGTGTCCGGAGGCTGACGGCTTGCTGACATTCTTGTCAGAAAGCCCCCCGCGAACCCAGACCCTACCAAAGCGCGACGTCATAAGTGACGTAGACACGGTTGCTATCGCGTCCCCGTGAAAAGTCGGAGCGATAGACATAGTTACGCAATTTGACACCCAACCCCTTCAACTTACCTTGCTGCACAATGTAAGCGACTTCGGCGTCGCGCTCCCACTCGTTCACGACGCTGTTGGATTTGCCATCGGCGCCACTGAGGTAGCGGCTGGAAAACGTCAGGCCGGGCACGCCTAGGCGAGCGAAATCGTAGCCGTAGCCGAGCATCCAGGTCTTTTCATCTTCCTCGATGAACTTGCCGATCCCAACGTTGCTGAAGGAATAGACCGTGGCGCCGCTGATGTATGGCAAACCCCCTTCCCCGCTGAGCTTTTGGTAACCGGCACTGAACGTGTGGCCGAGGGCAACGTACGACAGCGAGCCGCTGAACATGTCATTGTCAACTTTACCGCCATGGGCCAAGCCCGAATCGGCACTGTTGAAGTAGCGCAGGTCGCTGGTGAGCACGCCGGGACCGAGCTGTAGGTCATGTTGGACACCGGCGAAGTTCTGCCGGTAGAAGTTTTCCAGTTCGCCATAGAAATAGCTCAAGCGAATGTTCTTTCCCAGCTTGTAGTCGGCGCCGGCATAAATGAAGTCACCTGACTCGTTGCCACTGTAGCCGTCGGGCACGATCGGCATGCTGTCGCTTGAATCGCGCAGTTTGAATCGTTCCAGCCGCCCCCCCGTCAGGGTGAGGTTGTCGATGTCGTTGCTGCTGACCTGCCCCCCCTGATAGGTCTGGGGCAGCAGCCTCGCGTCGTTGTAGATCAATACTGGGTTCTTGGGCAGCAGCGTGCCGTATTTGAACGTGGTTTTTGCCAGTCGGGCCTTGGCGGTCATCCCCGCGCTGGCGAACTCTTCTGCGGCACGACCGTCGTCATGGACCGGTAGCAAGCCAGTGCCGCTACGACCGCGCCCCGAATCAAGCCTGAATCCGAGCAGGCCCAGGGCATCGACGCCGAAACCGACCGTGCCTGACGTGTAGCCTGACTGATAATCCAACAGCAAGCCCTGAGCCCATTCGGTGCGCTCGCTTTTGGCGGTCCGCGCCGCTCGCGCACTCATGCCATGTTCATCGCGAAAGTTCTCGTTGAAGTAAACATTGCGCAACTGCAATTTGAGCTTGCTGTCGTCGACGAATCCCTCTGCACTGGCGTTGGCCAACGGCAGCAGACCAAGGATCGGAAACAGAACCCCGCGAATCAGGTAAATACTCATGTCGAGTGTCTCGTTGTTGTTATTTGGCGCGCAGGCCGGCGCACTCCCCATGCGGGGAGCGTCAGGCAAGGACTAAAGGGTGTCGGGTGAATCAGGAGAACAGCGTCAGCGCCCCGGTCAGAAGCGCCAGCGCCGTTATTACGATTGAGGTGAGCACCGCCCATTTGATGGTGGCTTTCTGGAAATCGCCCAGGTCGCGATCGACCATGCCCACCAGCAACAAGGTCGAGGCCACCAATGGGCTCATCAGGTGCACCGGCTGACCGAGGATGGACGCCCGAGCTATTTCGACCGGGTGAATCCCGTAGGCGGCAGCGGCGTTAGCCAGGATAGGAACGACTCCAAAGTAATAGGCATCGTTGGACAATACGAACGTCAGCGGCATGCTGGTAATTGCCACCACCAAGGGGAACAAATGGCCCCAGGAAGGCGGAATCCAGTCGACCAGCGTTTGCGCCAGGGCATCGACCATTTTCGTTCCGGAGAAAATTCCGGCGAAAATACCCGCCGCGAACACCAGCAGGACCACGGTCATGGCGTTACCCGAGTGGGCGAGAATGCGCTCTTTCTGGATGTCCAGCTGCGGATAGTTGATCACCAGCGCCAGGACGAAACCGATCAGGAACAGGATCGCCGAGTGCATGAGGCCCATTACCAGCGCGACCATGACTGCGACGACCAACAGCAAATTGACATAGGCCAGTTTCGGACGCTTGTGCGGCGTGTCCTCCAGGATGGCCTTGATATAGCAATCGCCGCCTCCGCTCTGTAGTTGAATGTTGCCGATACGCTTGCGCTCGGCACGGCCCAGCAGGAACGCGGTGAACACCACCCACATCGCGCCACCGATCATAGTCGGCAACAAAGGCACGAAGTACTCGCCGGCATCCAGGCCGAGTGCCGCGATGGCCCGGGTCGCCGGCCCGCCCCAAGGCGTCATGCCGCTCATGATGCTCAGCGAAAGCATCGCGACGGTCGCCAGGATCATCGGATTCATGCCGATGCGCTTGTACAGTGGCAGCATCGCGGCGCAGGTAATCATGTAGGTCGTCGTGCCGTCACCGTCCAGTGCAACGAGAAGCGACAGCAGTGCGGTGCCCACGGCGATTTTCATCGGGTCGCCATTGACCCGCTTGAGGATCTTGCGGATCAGCGGGTCGAACAGGCCCGCGTCGATCATCAGACCGAAAAAAAGAATCGCGAACAACAGCAGTGCCGCCGACGGTGCAACCATCTTCAGCCCATCCAGCATCATCTTGCCAGTGGTCCCACCGAAGCCGCCGATCACCGCGAAGACTATCGGCACGATCGTCAGGGCGACGATCGGCGACAGCCGTTTGGTCATTATCAGAAAGGTGAAGACCACCACCATGGCCAAGCCAAGTAAAGCGAGCATAAGTCAGTTCTCTTGTTGTTATGAGTCGCAGATGCAATGACAAAGTCTGCCCGGGTCATCCGGCCAGGCGCTGGGGAACCGTGGCGTAGACAAAACCTGAAAAAAGCCTGCGGGCGGTACGGACCACCGAGGCGCGGATGGTCTCACCCTTTTCGCCGGTGTAGGACAACACGACATCGATACCGCCACTGGGGTGCTCGATGCGCACCCGCTGAAGGCGTGGTTCGCTGACGCCGCCAAGCAGGTTGGCCGCGACACTGCCGTCGGTCACGCAGGCCGTCGCCAGCCCGATAGAACCGGTAATCGCCAAGGCGCGATGACAGCTATGCGGCATGAAGTAGCGCACCTGGATCGTCCCGCCGCACGTGGCCGTCGAGACCAGCACTGGCTTGGGAATCACTTTGTCGCTGACGTCGCCCAGGCCCATCGCCAGGCCGGCCTTCAAGCGCAAGGACTCCAAACGCTGCAAGAACGCCGTATCGCCATCAAGCTCGGCGGGGCTTTCGTCGCCACGCTTGCCGAGCTGGCCGGCCTCGACAATCAGCATCGGCATGGCCATGTCGATGCAAGTCACCGGGATGCCATCGATCAAGTCGACGGATTGCCCCGTGGGGAAGAGTTTTCCGGTCTTGCTGCCGGCTGCGTCGAGAAAGGTCAGTTGCACCGGAGCGGCCGTGCCCGGCACACCGTCGATGGCAGTGTCGCCTTCGTAGCTGACCTTGCCCTGCGGTGTCTGGACCTCGGCATTGACGAAGGTTCCGGTATTGAGGTTGCGGATCCGCACGCGGGTCAGGTCGCCTGTGGCCTTGACCAGCCCTTGCTCAATTGCGAACGGGCCGACGGCACAGAGCATGTTGCCGCAGTTGGGTGCAGTGTCGACCCGGCGCTGGGAAACCATGACCTGGACAAACAGGTAATCCACGTCGGCTTCAGGGTGCAGCGATGGGCTGACGATCGCCACCTTGCTGGTTTGTGGACTACCACCCCCGATGCCGTCGATCTCCAGCTCATGGCCAGAACCCATCAGGTTGAGCAGCAACTCGTCACGTTCGGGAATCGTTGCCGGCAAATCCCAGGCGAGAAAAACCGGACCTTTGGAAGTGCCGCCGCGCATGAGTACACAAGGAATTCGTTGCATGACCACTAACTCTTGTTGATCAATCTGGATAATTGATGCTCTGTGCACAAGAGTGGCAGGGTTTAAAAAGTGTTTCCAATGCAAAGATCGGAGTTATTATTGCGTTTCACAAAAGAATTATTTTGGAGTTCCTTGGAACCTGGTAGCGAGAAAAATTGATGGAATATGAACTTCAGGACATCCGATCTTTCGTTAAGATCGCCGAACTTGGCAGTTTCCATGAAGCCGCCGATGCACTGCACCTATCCCAGCCCGCCCTCAGCCGACGGATGAAAAAGCTTGAGGAAGGATTAGGCACCGCCTTGCTCGACCGCACGACGCGAAAGGTCAGCCTGACCAGCGTTGGGCGTGATTTCCTGCCTAAGGCGCGGCGCTTGTTGGATGATTTTGACGATTCCATTCTCAATATCCGCGAATTGGCCGAGCGGCAGATCGGCCGAGTCACCTTGGCCTGCATCCCGACGGCGGCGTTCTATTTTCTGCCCTCGGTAATCCGGCTCTATAACGAACGCTACCCGAAGATCCGCATACGCCTGCTCGATCTCAGTGCCAACGAAGGATTGGAGGCTGTACTGCGTGGCGAAGCTGACTTCGGCATCAACATGATGAGTGGCCAGCACCCGGACATCGAGTTCGTGCCCCTGGTCAACGAACCCTTTGTGCTGGCCTGCCGACGAGACCATGAGCTCGCTGGCCGCAGTGCTGTCACCTGGTCGGAGCTCAGCGACTATCGGCTGATCGGTGTCGGTCGCTTGAGTGGCAACCGCATGCTGCTTGACCACGCCTTGTCAGGCCTGAGCTGGCGTCCGCAGTGGTTCTACGAAGTGCAGCACCTGTCCACATCCTTGGGCTTGGTCGAGGCTGGCCTCGGCGTGTCGGCGATGCCCAGCCTGGCGATGCCGGCGGTCGATCATCCGACGCTGGTCAGCGTACCGCTGATCGAGCCGGTGGTGAATCGATCGCTGGGCCTGGTTTATCGACGCGGTGCCTCCCTTTCCCCCGCTGCGGAAAAATTTGTCTCGATCCTGCTGGAGCAGTGGCCACAGTAGAGGCCAACGCTATGCACCGGCCAATCGATGCCATACTCGCTCACCACAACGCTTGGTCGAGAACAAGGCGCCAGGACGCTGACGCATTGTTTCTCAGAGCGCCTTGTCCCTGTCGCGCAACAGGGGCTTGGGTCGGCTTCATGAGTGCTCGGAGTGACCCCCCACCGTTTCATTACCCGTGATGTTACGCATACGCGCATATATTCCCTGCGCGCCGTCGTCCACCAAGGAAAACACCACGGGAATGACCAGCAGGCTCAGCACTGTCGAAGTGATAAGCCCGCCAATCAACACGATGGCCATCGGCGCGCGGAAGCTCGGGTCAGCCCCCCAACCGAGTGCGATGGGCATCATGCCGGCGCCCATGGCGATTGTCGTCATGACAATGGGCCGCGCACGCTTGCCGCAGGCATCGATGATCGCTTCAGAGCGCGTCAGTCCGTGGTCTCGGCGCGCGAGGAGGATGTAGTCGATCAGCAGGATCGAATTCTTCGTGGCAATCCCCATTAGCATAATGAGCCCAATCATCGACGGCATCGACAATGTCGAGCCGGTGACGAACAGCGCAAGGAAGGCGCCTGGCACCGAGAGCACCAGGGCGGCGAGAATGGTCAGCGGTTGCAGGAAGTCCTTCAGTAACAGGACCAGGACCATATAGATGCACAACACCCCGGTCAGCATCGCCACGCCGAATCCCGAGGCAAGCTCCCCCATGGCTTCGGCATCTCCCACCGAAGTGCGCACCAGGCCGGGCGGCAGTGCTTGCAGGCTCGGCAAGGCAAGCACTGCCTGTTCAATGTCGCCCAATGGCTGGCCGTTTGTCTCGATTTCGATGTTGACGTTGCGCATGCGGTCGAAACGTTCGATCTGCGCCGGGCCGCTGGCGATCTCCAGCGACGCGACATTTTCCAGCGGCACCGGACCACGGGCGCCGGGCACCGGTAGGCGCTTGAGCGTCTCGAAATCCTGACGAGCGGCGTCGGTCAAGCGCACGACAACAGGCACTTGCCGTTCACTGAAATTGAGTTTGGCGAGCGCCTGGTCGTAGTCACCCAAGGTGGCGACGCGCAGGGTGTCGGCGATAGCTGCGGAGGTCACGCCAAGGTCGGCCGCCCTGGCGAAATCGGGTCGCACCAGCAGTTCGGGGCGTTTCAGGCTCGCGGTCGAAATCACCGCGCCCACGCCAGGCACGCCGCGCAGTTCGCGCTCCACCAGCTGCGCATGCCGGGTGAGCAAGGCGCCGTCTTCGCCGGCAAGCACCAGCACGTAGTTCTCCGACTCGCCCATGCCCACCTTCACCCGCGTTGCGGGCAGTATCGCGAGGGCTTCGCGCAATTGTTTCTCGATCTGTTGCTTACTCAGTCCGGGTCGATCGTTGCGGTGCGTCAGGTTAAGTGTCAGCACCGCCGTGCGGACATTTTTGACGTTGCCGCCCGCTCCTATAGGGTCGGTGCCGGCATTGCCGTCCCCGACGGCGGTGTAGACCTTTTTCACCTGGGGGTTGTGCCGGACTATCCCCCGCGCCTGCTCGGCCAGCACCAGGGTGTCGCCCAGTCTGCTACCGGGCGCAAGCGTGAGGGTGACCTGGGTTTGCCAGTCGTCATCGGGCGGCATGAAGGTGCCCGGCAACGCTGCCGCGAGCATCAACCCGCCGACAAAAAAAATCGCTGCGCCAACAGCGGTCACGGCTCGATGACGCAGGCACCAGCGGGCCCAGGACAAGTAGTGCATCACCCATCCGGCCACCCTGGGCTCGGGTTTTTTCGGGGCGCGCATCAGGTAGGCCGCCGTCATGGGCGTCAGCAGGCGCGCGACAACGAGAGAGAAAAATACCGCCGTGGCCGCCGTCCAGCCGAACTGGACGAAAAACTTGCCGACCGTGCCGCTCATGAACGCGGTGGGCAGAAACACCGCAATCAACGTAAACGCCGTGGCGACCACCGCGAGACCGATCTCCTCAGAGGCATCCATGGCCGCCTGGTAGGGTTTCTTGCCCATCTGCAAGTGACGCCCGATGTTTTCCACTTCGACGATGGCGTCGTCCACCAGCACACCGACCACCAGCGACAGCGACAGCAGCGTAACGGTGTTGATCGTGAACCCCATCCAGTGCATCACCGCGAATGTCGGTATCGCCGACAGCGGCAGCGCGACAGCCGAGACGAAGGTCGCTCGCCAATCCGGCAAGAACAGGAACACCACCAGCACCGCCAGTGCCGCGCCCTCGTAGAGCAGGTGCAGGGAACCCTGGTAATTTTCGATCACCGGCTCGACGAAACTGAACGCCTGGTTGAACGTGACTCCAGGATGTCGGTTCTTGAGCTGCTCAAGGGCGGCGCGTACACCTTCATCGACCTCGATTTCCCCGGCCCCTTTTGCCCGTACGATTTCGAACGCGACCACCGGCTCGCCGTCCAGCAGCGCCGCCGAACGTCGCTCGCCAACGGTATCGGATACCGTCGCGACCTGGTCGAGCCGCACTCGTCTGCCGTCACTCAAGGTCACGTCCAGCATCGCGACTTCATCGGCCGACCGTACCGTGGCAAGCGTACGCACCGTTTGCTCGATGCCACCCAGATCCACGCGCCCGCCGGAGGCCTCTTGCTGGATCTGGCGAAGTTGACGGGAAATATCCAGCGCCGTGGTATTCAAAGCCAACAGGCGTGCCGGGTCCAGATCGATGCGGATTTCCCTCGTCACCCCACCGACACGCTCGACTGCGCCCACGCCAGGGACAGCCAGCAAGGCCTTGCTGAGGGTGTTGTCGACGAACCATGACAGCGCCTCTTCGTCCAGGCCCGCGGCCGACACCGTATAGGTCAGGATCGGCGTGCCAGCAACCTCGATCTTGCTGATCACCGGGTCGCGCAGGTCGGCGGGCAGGTCTGCCCGGACCCTGGAAACCGCATCACGAACGTCATCGAGCGCTTCCTGGGTGGGTTTGCCGAGGCGGAACTCAACCGTGATATCGGCGTTGCCGTCGGTCAAGGTGCTCTGGATATGCTTGACGCCCTGCACGGTGGCGAGAGAATCCTCGATCTTGCGGGCCACATCGTTTTCCAGCTGGACCGGCGAAGCACCCGGCAGCTCGGCTGAGATAGCGACCATGGGCAGGTCGATGTCGGGAAAGTTCTGCACCTTCATCTTCCAGAAGGCCATCGCGCCGGCAAATGTCAGCAGGATGAACAACAGCACCGAAGGCGTCGGGTTGCGGATCGACCAGGACGACACGTTAAGGCTCATTGCGCGCTCCCGCTGGTGA
Source organism: Pseudomonas sp. E102 (assembly GCF_052660185.1). Taxonomy (NCBI): domain Bacteria; kingdom Pseudomonadati; phylum Pseudomonadota; class Gammaproteobacteria; order Pseudomonadales; family Pseudomonadaceae; genus Pseudomonas; species Pseudomonas sp. E102. The sequence goes on along the minus strand of NZ_CP084025.1, from coordinate 1,976,637 downwards.
GATTGTGTATCGGTTGGGTGCGCCCCTGGACGACGCGGACAAGGTCACCTTCAGCGAGAAAACCGCCTCCGGCTTCGATCACGGCGGCGGTGCTGTCGATGCCAGCGGTGATCTCGATTCGATCGCCGACGCGGCGCCCTACTGTCACCTTGGCCTGGGCCACTTGGAACGCCGCGCCGACCTGCAAGACGTAACTGAAGCCGTCGTGCTGCAGCACGGCAGTTTGCGGCAGCGTCGCCATCCGCTCGGCCCCGACGTCGAACTCGCCACGGGCAAACATCCCGGCACGCGCCGCCGTGTCGGCGGGCAGGTCGACATACACCAGGCCATTGCGGGTCTGCATGTCCACCGTGGGCGCAACCCTGCGCACCCTGCCCTCGATCGCCGCGCCGTTGACCGGCACCACACGCGCAAGCTGGCCGGGATGGAATTTCGCGAGATCCGCTGCCGCGACCTCGGCGCGCCATTCGAGCCGGCTCTCGCGGATCAGGCGAAACAGCTCCTGGCCGGCGGGTAATACGGCGCCCACCGTGGCACTGCGCGCCGATATCACTCCGTTGTCGGGCGCCAGGACGCGGGTCTGGGCCAGGCGCAGGTGCTGCAATCGTTCGGCGGCCTCGCCCGCCTCAAGCCTTGCCTGCGCCGTGCGTTCGGCTGTCACATGTTGATGGACCTGCTGCTGCGAGAGCGCCCCGCTCGACTGCAACTGCCGGGCACGCCGCGCGATGGCCCGGGCTTCGGACAGGGCCGAGTGTGCTTCGGCGGTGGCTGCGCGACGTTGCGCGAGTTCGGCGGCCACCGTATCGGAGCTGAACGTTGCAAGCACCTGGCCACGCCGCACCACATCGCCAACGTTCACCATGACCTCGGCCAACCGCAAGCCATCGGCCTCGGTGCCGACGCTCGCTTCCTGCCACGCCATGATGTTGCCATTGGCCTGGATGCGAACCGGCAGCATGGCCGATTCAAGCCGGGTGACGGCCACGGTCAGTGCCGGTTTGGGGTGATGTTCAGAACCGGGCGGTCGCGGGTCCGGCGACAGGCCCATCATCACCAATGCAACGGTGCAGGCGATGGTCGCGACAAACAGAACGACGTGGAGAGTTTTTCTTTTCATGGGGATCGAATTCCTGCGCAGGGTTCGCATCGCTCGCGGGTGCCGATACATCCACATGGCGCGATTGCTCGAGACGGCCACTATCCGACAGGCAGTCTTTCGCAACACTTACCGGCAAAAGGCGGTTAGCCATGCCGAACCGTAAGTGTTCAGTAAGAAGAAGTTCTCAACGATAGGCATGCATTCATCCCACCGATCCGGAGACTTCCATGCGCGCCTTGACCTTATCGAAACCTTACCTTGCGATCCGGCTGACCATCGCCAGCTCCGCGCTTGTGCTGGGCGTGTGCTCACCGATCGCGGCCAGTGCCGACGAGTCTGAAGGCTCCGCTTGGGGCCTCGGCGTGGGTGCAGCCAGCAGCCAACAGCCCTACAAAGGCATCGACCGTGACAGCGAGGTCCTGCCGCTGATCTATTTTGAAAACGAATATGTGCGCGTCTTTGGCCCAACCGCCGAGATCAAATTGCCGAGCCTGGACATCAGCGACACCCAGCAACTCGAATTCAGCCTCGTCGGTGAGTACGATTTCAGTGGCTATGATGACGATGACGCCCGCATCCTGGACGGGATGAGCGACCGCAAGGGCGGCTTTTGGGCGGGGGCCAAGGTGAAGTGGCGCAACGACCTGGCCGATGTCAGCGCCGAGTGGTTGGGCGACGTTTCGAGCAACAGCAAGGGCCAGCGCTTCACCCTGGGCCTGGAACGGTCGTGGAATTTCGGCGAGCACATCAGGCTCACGCCACGGCTGGCCGCCATCTGGCAGGACGACAACTACGTCGACTACTACTTCGGCGTCCGGGAAAATGAAGCTCGCGCCGATCGGGCAGCCTATGATGGCAAGTCCGGCATGAACACCGAAATCGGCTTACGTGGAAACTATATGTTCGATGATCATCACTCCGTGTTTCTGGACCTCAAGGCCACGAGCCTGTCCGATGAAATCAAGGACAGCCCGCTGGTAGATCGATCTACCGAAAACAGCGCGCTGTTCGGCTACCTGTACCGTTTCTGATGAGCCGCATACTGCTGGTCGAAGACCATGAGCGTCTGGCGCAACTGGTGTGCAAGGGTTTGTCGAGCGCAGGCATCGCCGTCGACGTCATCAGCCGCATCGATGCGGCATGGGCGGCCATCCAACAGGTGCCCTACCAGGCGTTGATTCTCGACCGGGGTTTGCCGGATGGCGATGGGCTGCTCCTGCTCGAACGCTTGCGCAACGCCGGGTTGGGCGTGCCCTGCCTGGTGCTGACGGCCCGCGACGCGCTGCATGACCGGATCGAAGGCCTGGACGCCGGGGCTGATGACTACCTGCCCAAGCCATTCGCCATGGACGAAATGGTCGCACGCGTGCGGGCCTTGTTGCGCCGCCCCGTGGAGCGCCGCCCCTTGGCGCCGTCACACGGCGACCTCAGCGTGCAACCCGACGCAGGGGTCATGTGCAGCGTCAAAGGCAGCGTTCCACTGGCGCCGGCGGAAATGCAGATCATGTTGTTGTTACTGCGCAAGCCCGGTGAAATCGTCCGTCGCAGCGCCATCGAGGCGGCTGCGTGGGGCTTGAGCGAAGCCGTGACGCCAAACGCCCTCGACGTGGCCTTGCATCGTATTCGCCGCAAGCTCCTGGCGATCGGCTCCCACCAACGGATAGTCAACTTGAGAGGCCTGGGCTATGCCCTTCGTCAAGACGACCTGGCGCAATAGCATCAGTTTCAAGGTCCTGCTCGCCTACGTCGCCGGCGTGGGCTTGAGTATCTTGCTGATTGCGCTGGGCGCTGTCGCGCTCATTACGTCCAGGAGCGATATCCTCCTGACCACCGACGTCGCCGAACGCACCCATGAACTCGCCGGCAAGCTGATGTTCGACGCTGCGGGCCATCCTACCGGCTTCGATGACAGCGAAGGTGATCGCGTCTGGACCTTCAAGAGCCTGGGGGTGGAAATCGGCTATCGCGTGCTGGACTCGCAGGCAAACGTCGTCCTGGCCTCCACCGACGAGGCATTCTGGTCGCCGGTCGCCAAATCACCGCCTTCGGACCAAGGGCGCTTCAAGTTCGAGCGTGAGGGCATGCTGATGTACGCCGCCACCGCCCCGGTGGAGCGCGACGGCACGATCTGGTATCTGCAATTCGCCGTCAGCGAACGACTGATGGAACTGCTTCATCAGGGTTTCGCCTGGCCTTTCATGGGGGCCGGTATCGTCCTGTTCAGCCTGGTGCTGCTTTTTGTCTTCGGCGCTTGCGCCTATTTCACGCTGGGGTATGCGCTCAAGCCACTGCGCGAAGTCTCGGAATCAGCGGCGGCCATTTCCCCTCGATCCTTGCATTCACGCCTGGACAGCAAAACCGTGCCGTCGGAAGTCGCGCCACTGGTCAGCAGCTTCAACAGCGCCCTTGAACGCCTGGAACAGGGATACCGTGTGCAGCAGGAGTTCCTCGCGACCGCGGCCCATGAACTGAAGACGCCACTGGCGCTGATCCGCGCGCAAATCGAATTGATGGCTCCAGACAAGACCCGCGACTCGCTGCTCAATGACGTCGAGCACATGACACGCCAGGTTCAACAATTACTGCTGCTGGCCGAGACCAGCGAGGCCCACAACTACAGCTTTGCCGCCGTGAACGTCGGGGAAGTGGTGCAGCAAGCCGCAGACTACCTGCAACGCATGGCCGACGCCGCGCGGGTCGGCATCGTCCTGACAGGGCACACGGCCACGCAAACGCCTTGGCAGGCCGACCGCAGCGCCCTGTTCACGCTGCTGAAAAACCTGCTGGAAAACGCCATCCAGCACGCGCCTGAAGGCACGCAGGTGCAGGTGCAATGTACCGCCGACCAGTTGACCGTGCGCGACTGGGGCCCCGGCGTGGAGCAAGCGCAACTGCCCCACATATTCACTCGTTTCTGGCGCGGCGCCCATCGGCGCGATCACGGCGCGGGACTGGGGCTGACCATCTGCCAGGAGATCGCTCGCGCACACGGGTGGACACTGGTTGCGCACAGGGCGGAACCGGGATTGGCGTTTTGTTTGTCCCCGCCTGTCACCGATTCACCGGGTATAAATAGCAGTCAGGAGAGTTCATGAAAATCCATCGCCTGTTTTTCGCATGCGCGTTAGTACCGGGTCTCTTTGCTGGTGGCTGGGCATCGGCGCAAAGCTTCCCTTCCACGGCCGGGGTCCGTATCGCGCAACTTGAGATCGACATTTCAAGCTTTACGTCGAGCAAACCAAGTCGATGATACGCTCGCGACGGCTGATCGAGACGACGCCGGTGCAACTGAGTTCGAAGTGACAACGTCGCGACTTGGTTCGTTACGCTGGGCCCGAACTGACATCCAAGCCCAGCCAGCACTCAATAATCCCAGGACCCCGCCACCCAACGAAACGCGTCGCCATCCACCGCCACACGGCCCACGGAAGGAAACGAAAGGTGGGTCGCCACGAACAGCTCCCCGCTTGCCGCGGCCTCTTGCATCAACCGTACGCGAACGCGCACCGCTTCTTCAGGGTCATGCTCGAAGCCGTTTTGCCAATCGGGATGGTCGAAAGCCACCGGAAACAAGGCGTCGCCGGCAAACGTGAGCTTTTCGCGGCCAGACGTCACATGCACCACACTGTGCCCCGGGGTATGCCCGCCGGTGCGTTTGACCACGACACCCGGCGCCACTTCATGCTCCTGCTCGAAGGTGTGCAGTTTGTCGTGGTATGCCTCCATGAACTGCCGCGCGGTCGTGTGCAGCACGTCCGGTATCGGCGCGGGCATGACGGTGCGGGAGAAGTCAGGCTCCGCCCAGAAATCGACCTCGGTTTGGCAAACATGGATCCGCACGTCCGGGCTCAGGCGGTTCCGTACCTCGTCGACGAGCAGGCCGCCTATGTGATCCATATGCATATGGGTGATGACCACGTCGGTAATGGAGGAAAGCTCGATGCCGGCCGCCTCCAGCCGCTTTGGAAACAGCCCTGCACGTGGGAAGCCGGGGAACTGCCCGCCCAGCCCCGCGTCGACCAGCAGGGTTTGCTCGCCGCTGCGCACCACCAGCACGTTCAACGCCCAATCGAACGCGTCCGGGCCAAGGAACATGTCCTTGAACCAGGCAGCACGTGCGGCGGGGTCGGCATTGGTGGACATGGTCGAGGTCGGCAGCGGCAGCACGCCGTCGCTCACCACCAGTACATCGATGTCGCCGACCTTGAGTGCGTAGCGCGACGGAACCAGTTCCTCGGTCGCGGATACTCCCTGGATGGTTTTTTGCGGCGTGTCTTGCAGATGCATCGTCATGATCGCTCTCCTGTGCTGGATGAGGCGAATCCGTATCCATTGGCAGAACAACGGATCACCTGGAGGACGAGTGTGCATCGCGGTATGGCGCGCCCGATATCATACGCGGGTATGCCGTGCCCACATCTTGGCGTGGTCGTTTCAAACGAATGGCTGGGTGATTTGCAAGATTGGGCAATCATCGGACCGGATCGTGCAAGCTATCGCGCCCAATGCTTTCTATAGTAATCGGTGCCCAACCATCTGGAGCTGGTCCGACTATGAGCGCCCTCAATATCAATGGCCGTGAGCACACGGTTGACGTAGACCCTGGCACCCCTATTCTCTGGGCCCTGCGCGACACGCTGGGCATGACCGGCACCAAGTTCGGCTGCGGTGCGGCCTTGTGCGGCGCCTGCACCGTTCATCTGGATGGCCAAGCCATTCGCTCCTGCGTGACGCCGATAGCCGCGGCGGTCGGCAGGAAGATCACGACCATCGAGGCGGCCACCGACGGCAGCGACCCGGTAGGCACCGCGGTGCACGAAGCCTGGGTCAAGCATGACGTGGCGCAGTGCGGCTACTGCCAGAGCGGGCAGATCATGAGCGCGACCGCGTTTCTCAAGGCCCAGCCCAAGGGCAAGCAGCCGACACCGGCCGAGATCGACTCGGCCATGGCCGGCAATATCTGCCGCTGCGGCACCTACGCACGAATCCGCGCCGCGGTGGCCGACGCCGCCAAAGCCCTCGCCTGACAGGGAGTTGCGCCATGCTGAACGAGATTTTTCCAACCGAACTTCCGCGAGCCTTGCAGCACCTGCTCGAACGCGATGACGCGGACGGTCCCGCGACCCTGCCCCGCCGCAGCTTCCTCAAGATCGTCGGCATCGGCGGCCTGGCCTTGGGGGCTTTTCCTCACCTGGCCCTGGCCGAACAGGCCAACGGCGCGGGCGAAGGCCCACTCAAGCCGACCCAGCAACCCTCTGCCTTCGTCCAGATCGCGCCTAACGGTGAGGTGACGGTGACCATCAATCGCCTTGAGTTCGGCCAGGGCGTGCAGACCGGCCTGCCGATGATCCTCGCCGAAGAGCTCGACGCCGACTGGAGCCTGGTGCGCACGCGCAACGGCAGCAACGACGCGGCGTACATGGATCCGGCCTTTGGCATTCACCTTACCGGCGGCTCCAATTCGATCAAGAACAGCTACACCCAATACCGCGAACTGGGCGCCCGGGCCCGTTCGATGCTGCTGGCCGCCGCAGCGGCGCGCTGGAATGTCGACGCCTCCAGCCTGACCACGCAAAACGGCGCGGTGCTTGGCCCTGGCGGTCGCAAGGCCACCTACGGTGAGTTGGCCGAAGCCGCCATGGCGATGCCCGTGCCGGAGAAGGTCACGCTCAAGGACCCCAAGGACTTCCGCCTCATCGGCCAGGCCACCACCCGCCTCGACGCCAAGGCCAAGAGCAGCGGCCAACAGAATTTCGGCATCGACGTGCATCTGCCGGGGCAACTGACCGCCGTGGTCGCCCATCCACCGGTATTCGGCGCCCGCATCGCCTCCCTGGACGACAGCGCCGCACGCGCGACCAAAGGTGTAAAAGCCGTGCTGCGCGTGCCGTTGGACGGCGGTGCCGAAGGCGTCGCGGTGATCGTCGACGGCTACTGGCAGGCCAAGCTGGCGCGTGATGCGCTGAAGGTCGAATGGGACGTTGCCAAGGTCGAAAAAGTCGACACGGAAAAACAACTGGCCCAGTACCGCGAACTGGCCGGCCAATCCGGACCGCTCCACTTCGATGCCGACATGAAGCCCCTGGCGTCGGCGCCCCATCAACTGGAAGCCGAGTTCGTATTTCCTTATCTGGCCCATGCGCCCATGGAGCCGCTGAACTGCACCGTCCAGCTGTCCGAGGGCCGTGCGCAGTTGTGGGTGGGTACGCAGTTTCCCGGCGGCGACGGCGCGGCAGCGGCCAAGGTGCTCAATCTCAAGCCTGAGCAGGTCCAGGTGAATGTGCAGACGGCGGGCGGTGGCTTCGGCCGGCGCGGCGTGCCCACCAATGATTTCGTCGTACAGGCTTGCGAAGTGGCCAAGGCGGCCCGCGCCGCCGGGCTCGATGCCCCCATCCGCACCCTTTGGAGCCGTGAAGACGACATCAAGGGCGGCTACTACCGCCCCATGCACCTTCACCGCGCGCGGATCGGCTTCGACGACAGCGGCAAGGTGTTGGCCTGGGACCACGCGCTGGTGGGGCAATCCATCTTGACCGGCACCTTGTTCGCCGGGCAGATGAAAAACGGCATCGACCCCACCGCCACCGAAGGCCTGCGCGATCCGTATCCGCTGCCGATGCGATTGACGGTGCATCATCCCAAGCTCAACGTGCCCGTACTGTGGTGGCGCAGCGTCGGCTCGACCCACACCGCCTTCGTAATGGAGACGCTGCTCGACGACATCGCCCGCACGACCAAGCAGGACCCGGTGGCGTACCGCATGAAGCTGTTTGGCGACCAGAACCCGCGTCATCGCGACGCGCTACAGTTGGCGGTCGACCGCAGCGGATACGGCAAGCGCCAGTTACCCGCCGGTCAAGCCTGGGGCGTGGCGGTGCACGAGTCGTTCAGCTCGGTGGTGGCCTACGTGGTCGAAGCCTCGGTGCAGGATGGCCGTCCCGTGCTCCATAACGTCACGGCGGGCGTGCACTGCAATCTGGCGGTCAACCCACGCAGCATCGAAGCCCAGGTCCAAGGCGCTGCGCTGATGGGCCTGTCGATGTGCCTGCCTGGTGGCGCCGTGACGTTGAAGGACGGTGTCGTGCAACAAAGCAACTTTGCCGACTTCAGCGTGCCGCGTATCACCGACATGCCGCAAATTGCCGTCCACATCGTCCCGAGCGCTGAGCCACCGACCGGCATGGGCGAACCCGGCCTGCCCGCCTTGGCCCCGGCGTTTGCCAATGCCATTGCCAGCCTGACGGGCAAACCCCTGCGGCAGTTGCCGTTCAGCCTGGCTTGATTGGGAGCAAACGCCAAACCTTGGCGAGGGGTTTTATCCCCTCGCCACAGCCACATGGGACACCCGTTTCTTCAATTGCCCTGACCGCAATCCTGCTCGATCGCGCTGTAGTCCAGCGCCTGGATCGCCCCGGTGGAATCCAGGTAGGTCATTCGCGACTCGACGACGCCGCAGCCTGAGCCCATCCCTTGCTTGACCGAAAGCACCTTGGCGATGTCCAGGTGATCACCGTACATGTAGGTATGCGGCTTGACGGCGTCCTGGGCGTTGGCTGCCACAGCGCCGAGGCTGAGGACGGCGAACAGTGAAGCAATGCTGAGATTCTTGACGTTCATGGCGATGTCTCCGACGTTTGAGTGAGTAGCTGAGACGGCTTGTGCTGTCTCGATGGGCTCATTTGACGCCGGCGAGGTATCTGGGATGTGTCATCGACAGGCCCAAAGGAATCAGTGCGTATCGGCAAAGGGTCTGGATACACAGCGATACAATCATGCCGTTCACGCTTTATCATGGCGCCATCCCCATTCCCTGACCTGATGGAACGACCATGACTTTCGATTTCGACCTGGTGTTCGAGCGCCACGGCACCGGTAGTACCAAGTGGAGCCGCTACCCGGCGGATGTATTGCCAATGTGGGTGGCCGATATGGATTTCGCCGCGCCACCGGTCGTCGTCGATGCGCTGCGCAAACGCCTGGAGCACCCGATGCTCGGCTACAGCGTTGCCCAGGACAATCTGCGCGCGGCCATCGTCGCCGATCTCTGGAGCAAATACGCCTGGCGCGTCGAGCCCCAGCAAATCCTATTCCTGCCTGGGGTCGAGCCGGGTTTCAACATGGCACTGCATGCGCTGGTGGAACCGCAGCAGAACGTCGTGGTGCAGGTGCCCAACTATCCACCGCTACGCAACGCGCCTGGGAACTGGAACCTGAACAAGGTGGAATTGGCATTCGACACGGTCGATGGCGAGTTCCGCACACCGCAGGCCGAACTACGGGATGCCCTTCAAGGCGGCGGTGCACTGTTGCTGAGCAACCCTCATAACCCACTGGGCAAGGTATTCGGTCGCGACGAACTCAAGGCGGTGGCGGATATTTGTGTCGAGCAGGACGCCTGGATCATCTCCGACGAAATCCATGCCGAGCTATGCTTCGATGGCCGCGTGCACATCCCCACCGCCAGCCTGGGCGCGGACATTGCCGAACGCACCATCACCCTGATGTCCGCCAGCAAGGCCTATAACATCGCGGGGCTGAAAACCTCCTTCGCCATCATCCAGAACGCCAAGCTGCGCGAGCGGGTCAACGGCGCCAGGGCCGGCATGGTCGACAGTGTGAACGCCCTTGGCCTGGAGGCCACCCGCGCCGCGTACAGCGAAGCGGGACCGTGGCTGGAGGCCTTGAAGCAGTATTTGCAGGCCAATCGTGATTACCTGGTCGAGGCGGTGAAGACCCGCTTGCCGGGCATCACCATGACCGTGCCGCAGGGAACGTACCTGGCGTGGCTGGATTGCTCCGGATTGGGGTTGGACGACCCACAGGGCTTTTTCCTGAAGCAAGCCAAGGTCGGCCTGAGCGCCGGGCTGGATTTCGGCGACGACGCGGGGCAGTTCGTGCGGCTGAACTTCGGCTGCCCACGGGCGTTGCTGGAGGAAGGGATTGCGCGGATGGAGCGTAGCCTGAAATCCCGAACCTGACCGGATCCCCTGGGGCGAGGGAGCTTGCTCCCGCTGGGCTGCGAAGCGGCCCCAAAATCTTGCGGTCGCTGCGCCCGAAGCGTCGGGCCGACCGAGCGGGAGCAAGCTCCCTCGCCACAGAAGCCTCCACCACCGCCCATGCCGAAGTCAGTCATGCATATCCGGCGTATGCACAAAACACAGCTTGTTCCCCTCCGGATCCCGGCAATAGGCGCCGAAGTAATCCTTCGAATATTGGGGCCTCGGGCCCGGCTCGCCTTCGTCGAAACCTCCCATGTCCATCGCCATCTTCCAGGCCTCGCGCACGGCTTGCTGTGATTCAGCGGCAAAGCTGACCTGCATCCCATTGCCCCAGGTCGCCGGCAGCCCGTTGATGGGCACCTGGACGAACACCTGCGGCCAATGCCTGCCGGGCTGATGCCAGCCCTCGCCGGGTGGGCCAGAGTCGTCCTCGCTGTCCATGCGCACCAGGCCAAGGCAGCCCAGGACCGCATCATAAAACGCGACCATCTTCGGTAGGTCGCGCGCGCCGATCTGTATATGACTGAACATGCCCTTCTCCTTCTGAGACCTTATTCGATTGGAAAAGGCGGCTTCGCCCACGTTCACCTTAATCGGTGATCGGTCGATGAAACGCTCGTGGTCACGCTTATCGACCGGCAGGAAAATCCGACCGAACTCCGGCCAAAACCCCAGGGTCCACCCTCCATCGCAACCACTGGAGATGGAGAACGAAAATGGCCGATTACCCAACCCCACCCTTCCCTAAGCAAAACCAACCCGTACCTGGCAGCCAGCAGAAAATGGACCCTTATCCAGACTGCGGCGAACAGAGTTACAAAGGTTCAGGACGCCTGGCGAACAAGATCGCCCTGATCACCGGCGCCGACAGCGGCATCGGGCGCGCCGTGGCGATTGCCTTCGCCCGTGAAGGCGCGGACGTGGCCATTTCCTACCTGAACGAACACGAAGATGCCAAGGAAACCGCGCGCTGGGTTGAACAGGCCGGTCGCCAGTGCCTGTTGCTGCCGGGCGATCTTGCCGACAAGGCCCAGTGTCGCAAGGTTGTCGATGAAACCGTGGCGCGCTTCGGGCGTATCGATGTCCTGGTCAACAACGCCGCGTTCCAGATGACCCATGAAACCCTCGAAGAAATTCCCGATGAAGAATGGGTGCGCACGTTCGATATCAACATCACGGCGATGTTCAGGATCTGCCAGGCCGCGGTGCCGCACATGAAGGCCGGAGGCTCGATCATCAACACCACATCGGTCAACTCCGACATGCCCAAGCCGACGCTGCTGGCCTATGCTACGACCAAGGGCGCCATTGCCAACTTTACCGGCGGTCTGGCCCAGATGCTCGGGCCCAAGGGTATTCGTGTGAACAGTGTTGCGCCGGGGCCGATCTGGACGCCGCTGATCGTCGCCACCATGCCCGAGGAAGAAGTGCAGAATTTCGGTTCCCAGACGCCGCTGGGCCGCCCCGGCCAACCGGTGGAAGTGGCGCCGATCTTCGTGCTGCTGGCGTCGGATGAGTCCAGCTACATCTCCGGCTCGCGGTATGCGGTGACAGGGGGCAAGCCGATCCTGTAAGCGCAGGCACATATTCCGTGGCGAGGGAGCTTGCTCCCTCGCCACGGAAAGCGCCCTTCGGATCACTCCTTGGCAATCACCGAAATCTTCCCGTTGCGCTCGATGATCGCGAATTTGATCTGGTCCAGGGTCTCGATGCCCTGGCTCGAGCGTGCCGCTTCCATGATGTCCGCTTCAACCAGCCGCGCGTGGCGCATGCGGCCCTGGAGGATGCGCCCGTCCTCGACGATGATGGTCGGGCCGCCATCAATGAGCCGGGACACCCAGTCGGAGCGCAGCTTGAGCAACGAAAATCCGACATCAATGGCGATCAGCGTGACGATGACCATGAACGAGTTGGTCATCGAAAAGTCATCCCCCAGCAGCGCTTGCTGGGTCGCCTCGCCAATGATCATCAAGAGCACGAAATCGAACGTGGTGATTTCCGCCAACGAACGACGCCCGGCGATCTTGAACAACACCATCAGCACCGCATACATCGCGGCGGCTCGCAGTACCGAATCCATATGTCACCTAAGGAAAGATGAATTGACTGAACGTGACCACGGCGCCGTTGGGCGTTGCGATGCGGCTCTGGTACGTGCCGAGGCCTTCGCTGAGCAATGACAGGTGCAGGTTCGCCTGCCCCTGACCATCCGCCTGGAGCCAGAGCTTCATGCCCGGACCCGCGGCGGCCGAGCGCATGGGCGTAGGTTGCACGCTTTGCACGTCGAATCCCTCCAGCCAGTCGCCCCCGAGCTCGATTTCCAGCACTGCATTGGGTGCTCCCTTCAAGCGCACGATCACGGGATTGGTCGAGCCGTTGCGATGGAACCTCTCGTATTCGACCCCGATGCTGCCGTCAGCACTGTGAATCTCGCTATTGCTCAGTGGCCCATGGGAAAACAGCCCGAGCAACGTCAACAAGACCAGCAGCACCAACGCATACCAACCCACCCGTTCGAAACGCCAGACCTTGTGCTGGAACGCCATGTCCTCGCATACCGGGTACTGGCGACTGCGATGATCGTCCTGTTCGCATTGGTCGGTCATGGGGTCCTCCTATCGACGTTCACCCGCCATGGCGCGCCGGTGATAGCTGGGCAATTGCTGCAAGGCGTATTCACTGGATAACCGTTGCACCTGGCGCCGATCGCCGAAAAAACGCTCTCGGCGGCTGAACAGCGCGCGCTGCCCGTTCAATTCGAACGCCCAGGCAAAACACACCGTGCCGGCGGGAATACCGTCCTTGTCGTCGGGCCCGAGCAGGCCGGTGGTGGCCACCGCCACGTTGGCGTTGGCGTCGCGCAATGCGCCAAAAGCCATTTCCTCGGCGACTTCGCGGCTGGTCAGGTTGAAGGTATCGATGGTCCGCGGCTTGACACCCAGCAGCCGCTGCTTGGCTTCGGGGGAATACACCACGTAACCGCTTTCGATCAGCGAACCGCTGCCCGGCACTTCGGCCAACAGCGTGACGATAAGCCCTGCGGTGCAGGACTCGGCAGTGGTCAGGCGCAACTCATGTTCACGCATGTACTCGATCAGGGAATGGGCAACAGTCATGGCATACAGTCCTTCATGGATGCTGATGGGTTGACCCCCGCCGCCTCGAATCATTCCCTTTATCGCGCCGTCGCGCCAAGCGGTCAAATAAATGAAACCCCTGGTCATTCCTGTACCTCATAACGGTATGAGCCTCATGCAGAGGCTGTCTTGATCAGGAGGTCGTTATGTCCGTGCTTTTCGTCAAACTGTTCACCCATCCGGAATTCGCCTGGGGGGACATTCGCGAGCAGGAACAGGCCCATCCCCACCATTACCTGGCGCATCTTCTGTTGCTCGCACTGATTCCGGCGGTATGCCTGTTCGTCGGTACCACTTGGACCGGTTGGAGTCTGGCCGAAAACGAAACCGTGCGACTCAGCCACGCCAGTGCGCTGCAGCTGTGCGTCTTGCTGTATGTGACCATCGTTGTCGGCGTGACGTTGATGGGGCTGTTCATCCGCTGGATGTCGCGCACCTTCGAGGCCCGGCCAACCGTGAACCAATGCATCGGTTTCGCTGCCTACACCGCGACCCCCTACTTCCTGGCCGGAATATTCGGCGTGTACCCCAGCCGGTGGCTGGCAGTGGCGGTCCTGCTGGCGGCTTCGGTGTACTCGACTTTCCTGCTGTTCGTCGGCCTGCCTAAGTTCATGGGTTTGAAGAAGGAACAGGGCCTACTGTATTCGGCCAGTGTCTGGGGCGTCGGCCTGCTGGTGCTGGTCACGATTCTGGTGGAGATGATCCTGCTGTGGTTCAACTATTTGCAGCCGGAGTATTTGCGGGTTCCGGTAGGCTGAACGGGTTTTGAGGTACACAATGACGGTGGCGGCGGTGTTGCGAAGCGTCAATTTCGCAATGTTCGTGTAACACGACTATCCTGCGGCTTTGCATCCTGAAATCGAGTCGGCAGCGCTGGACCGCCCCGCCGCCCTTTAAGGCCTAACCTAATATGTCATCTCCAAGCAAACGCTCTCCCAACGTTCCACAACGAAAGGAGCTGAGCCCCAGTCACCTGGATTTCGCCGTCGTGGGCATCGGCGCCTCGGCGGGTGGGTTGCAAGCCATCAAGCAGTTTTTCGAGCACATGCCCAAGGACAACGGCATGGCGTTCGTGATCGTACTTCACTTGGCGCCGGATCATCAGAGCATCGCCGACAAGATCATCCAGGAATCCACCAAGATGCCTGTATTGCAGGTGACCGAGGCGGTGCCGATCGAGAAGAACCATGTCTATGTGATTTCCCCGGCCCATCATTTATCGATGAACGACGGGTATCTGAAGGTTACCCCGGCCGAATCGCGCCAGGGTGGGCACGTGGCGATCGACCTGTTTTTCCGTGACCTGGCCGATGTGCACAAGGACCGCGCGTTTTGCCTGGTGCTGTCGGGCACCGGTTCCGACGGTGCCGTGGGTCTGTCGAGAATCAAGGAACAAGGCGGGGTGACCCTCGCTCAGTCGCCCCAGGACGCCGAATTCGATGGCATGCCACAGGCGGCCATCGACACCCAGATGGTCGATCTGGTGCTGCCGGTGGCGGAAATGCCGCAAAAACTCCTGGAGCTGTGGCAAAACTCCCAGGCCATCCGCCTGCCGACCGCCAACGACCCTGAGATACATACCCAGCCGCCGACATCCGAGCGAGAAGCCGTTGCCGCCGAGCAATCGCTGCACGACATCCTGGTGCAGCTGCGGGCAGGCACCGGCCATGACTTCAAGCATTACAAACGGGCCACCGTGCTGCGGCGTATCGAACGACGCATGCAAGTCACCGCCCAACCGGACCTCAACGCCTACTACAGCTATCTGCAGAGTCATCCGGAGGAAACCAAGGCCCTGCTCGGTGACCTGCTGATCGGTGTGACCAACTTCTTCCGGGACCGTGAGGCTTTCGAAGCCCTGGAGCGCGACGTACTGCCCAACCTGCTCAAGCCGGTGGAACCGGGCAGCGTCCCGCCGGAGGAAATCAGGGTCTGGTCGGCCGGCTGCTCGACCGGCGAGGAAGCCTACACCCTGGCCATGTTGATCAGCGATCAACTGCAACACGATGCCAGCAACGCCAAGCTGCAGATATTCGCCACCGACATCGATGAGCGGGCAATTACGGTGGGCCGCGGCGGGGCCTACCCCGAAGCGATCATCACCGACGTACCGCCCACCCGCCTGCGCCAGTACTTCGTCAAGGAAAACTCGACTTTCCGTGTGCGCAAGGAAGTCCGCGAACGGGTGCTGTTCGCCAAGCACAGCCTACTCTCGGACCCGCCGTTCTCGCAGATCGACCTGATCGTGTGCCGCAACCTGCTGATCTACCTCGACCGCGAGGTGCAGCGTGAAATCCTGCAAATGTTCCACTTTGCCCTGCGGCCGGGCGGCTATCTGTTTCTCGGCTCTTCGGAATCGGCCGACGCCTGCAGCGAGTTGTTCAGCCCGGTGGACAAGCGCAACCGGATCTTCCGCGCCAAGTACGGCACCGCCAGCAGCCGCCGCACACCGACCATGCCCCGTGGCGGTTATGTGCGCAGTACCTCGGCGTTGGTCCCGCCCCAGGTCGCGGTGCCACGCAAAGTCTCGTTCGCCGATATCCACCTGCGCGCCATCGAGCGTGCCGCGCCGCCCAGCATGATTGTCGACAACAATGGCGACATCCTGCACATGATCGAAAGTGCCGGCCGCTACCTGCGCCATGTCGGCGGCGAAATGTCGCGCAACCTGCTGACGCTGATCAATCCGCAACTGCGCCTGGAAATCCGCACGGCGTTGTTTCAGGTCAACCAGAACGGCCAACCGGTCAAGTCACGCCAAGTCAACATGGAACGCGACGGACGGCGTTTCCTGGTGGACCTGCTGGTCCAGCCCTATCGCGACGAACAATCCGATGGCGACTTTGTGCTCGTCGTCTTCGAAGAGGAGGAAGTCGACCCCGGCCAGCAGGTTGCCGCCATTACCAGCCAGACCGAAAACCAAGTGCTTGCCAACCTGGAACGCGAACTCCAGCGCACCAAGTCGCACCTGCAGGACACCATCGAGCAGGCAGAAGTCTCCAGCGAAGAGCTCAAGGCTTCCAATGAAGAAATGCAGGCCATCAACGAGGAATTGCGATCGGCCACCGAGGAGCTGGAGACCAGCAAGGAAGAGCTGCAATCGATCAATGAGGAACTGCTGACGGTCAACTACGAACTCAAGACCAAGGTGGAGGAAACCGACAAGATCAACGACTACCTCACCAACCTGATCGCCTCCACCGATATTGCCACGGTATTCGTCGACCGCAGCATGCGCATCAAGTGGTTCACGCCTCGGGCCACGGAGATTTTCAGCATGCTGCCGGTGGACACCGGCCGTTCGTTGCTGGACATCACCCATCGGCTGGACTACCCGGACATGGCGGCGGACGCCACCCAGGTATTCGAATCCCTGAACATGATCGAGCGCGAAGTCAGCAGCAGCGACGCTCGCTGGTACATTGCCCGGCTGCTGCCATACCGCTCCAGCGAAGATCATATCGACGGCACGGTGCTGACCTTCATCGATATCACCAAGCGTCGCGCGGCCGAAGAAGAGCTGCGCTTGGGCGAGGAACGCATGCGCCTTGTGGCTGAAAGCACCCGCGACTACGCGATTATCCTGTTGGACGAGCACGGCGTGATCACCAGCTGGAACACCGGGGCGGAGCTGATCTTCGGGCATACCAAGAGCGAAGCCGAAGGCAGTTACTACGACTTCGTGTTCACGCCCGAGGACCGCGCCACTGGCGTACCCGAAACAGAATTGAGCACCGCTCGAACCAAAGGCCGTTGCGAAGACGAGCGCTGGCACCAGCGCAAGGATGGCAGCCGCTTCTTCTGCAGCGGCGAAGTCACACTGCTCAGCGGCGAATATCTGCAGGGTTACGTGAAGATTGCCCGTGACCTCACCGGCCACAAGCGCCTGCACGAGGAACAGACCCAGCGGCTCATGGAAACCCAGAACTCCAGCCATTTGAAGGATGAGTTCTTCGCCGTCATGTCCCACGAGCTCAAGCACCCGCTGAACCTGATCCAGCTAAACGCCGAATTGCTTCGCCGCCTGCCGGTGACCAAGGCCGCCACCACCGCGGCCCGGGCCGTCAATACCATTTGCGATGCGGTCAACAGCCAGGCACGCATTATTGACGATCTGCTGGACGTGGCCCGTGTCCGCACCGGCAAGCTCAAGCTCAAGCGCCAAGCCGTCGATCTGGCGCGGGTGCTGCAAGACATCTACACCGTGGTGATCAACGACAATCATCCCAACAAGGTCACTCTGGACCTGCCCGAGGGTTCCAATGGAGAACTGATCGTCAATGCCGACCCGACCCGGCTGGAACAGATCATCTGGAACCTGGTGAACAACGCGCTGAAATTCACCCCTAGCGGCGGCCGCGTGCAACTGGTCGCCAGCCACGACGACCATATGGCGCGCCTGGACGTAAAGGATTCCGGCGTGGGTATCGCGGCGGAGCACCTGAGCGAAGTGTTCGACCTGTTCGGCCAGGCCGAGACCCAACACGCGACACACCAGCGCGAAGGCCTGGGGATCGGCCTGTCACTGGTCCGGCAATTGACCGAAGCCCACGGCGGCAGCGTCGAGGTCAAGTCCGAGGGGCTGGGGAAAGGTTGCACCTTCACGATTCGCCTGCCCCTGAGCAATGCCGCGATCGTGCCCAAACCGCAGGCTTGCGAGGAACAGTCGGGACGCCTGAGCGGCCTGACGGTGTTGCTGGTGGACGACTCCCCGGACGTGCTCGATACCCTCAAGTTGCTGCTGGAAATGGAAGACGCCAACGTGGTCGCCTTCGACCAGCCGCTGCAAGCCTTGCAGGCCGCCAAGGACGCCCGTTTCGACGTGGTGATCTCCGATCTGGGCATGCCGGAGATGAATGGCCATGAATTGATGCAGGCGCTGCGCGAGCTGCCTCACATCAAATACATCCCGGCCATCGCCCTGACGGGCTACGGTGCGTCCATCGACCTGCATAAATCACAACAATCGGGCTTCGACCAGCACATCGGCAAGCCGGTGTCCTATGACGAGTTGATTGAAACGATCGAGCAGTTGCGGCGTTCGCGGGTTTACTAGCTGGGGCTGGCTAGAACAGCCTCTGTAGCGGGGGTGCTTGCTCCCTCACCACAGAGGCGGGTTATTTTTAGCTACTCATTGCCTCGCCAAAAAAGCGAGGCCGATCAAGCTACTTCGCAGTCTTCTTCATCCCAATCCGCCGCCGCAT
The DNA here is from genome assembly GCF_052660185.1 of Pseudomonas sp. E102. NCBI lineage: Bacteria > Pseudomonadati > Pseudomonadota > Gammaproteobacteria > Pseudomonadales > Pseudomonadaceae > Pseudomonas > Pseudomonas sp. E102. Next base: position 1,958,198 of record NZ_CP084025.1, on the reverse strand, counting down.
GTCGGCGGTGATGCTCTGGCGGGTCTTGGGCAAGTCAGCCCAAGGCTCATGCCCCACCTCCGCCAGCCGCTCGTGGACGTTGTTCACGTTCCAAAGGTTGGCGCCCTTGAGCTCGGCCACTTCTTCCCGGTAGATGGGCACCGACACCGGCAGCCCTTCCCTGGTACGCACTGCGTAGGCACAAATGGTGGTTGCGCCCAAACCGTTGCGCAGGTAATCGATGAAGATCCGCCCTACCCGGTTCTTGGGACCCGACACTGCCGAGAAGCGATCGGGCAACAGCTTGGCCATGTGGCTGACGATGGCATGGCTGAAGCCCTTCACCTCGTCCCAGCCCAACTTGCGAGTAATCGGCACGACAATGTGGATGCCCTTGCCGCCGCTGGTCTTTAGAAACGCCTTCAGGCCCAGCTCATCCAGCACTGACAAAGTCAATTGCGTGGCTTCCACCATGCTTTTCCACGGCAGCGCCGGGTCCGGGTCAAGGTCGAGGACGAAGCGGTCAGGCTTGTCCAGATCGGCAGAAGTCCCGTTCCAGGTGTGCAGCTCCACGGTACTCATCTGTACCGCGCCGATCAGCGCTTCGGCGTTGTTGATGATCATCACTGGTTGCCCGGTCAGGTCCTTGTCCAGGCTGGTGATGCCGGGAATTGCCAGGCGCTCGGGGTTCTTCTGGAAGAACAACTCGCCGGCGATGCCATCCGGCGCCCGTACCAGCGCCACCGGGCGATCGGCCAGCTCCGGCAGGATAAAATCAGCAACGCTGGCGTAATACTCGGCGAGTTGCATCTTCGTGGTGCCGCTGCTCGCGTCGATAATCCGATCCGGATGGGTAATGCGGACCTTGCCTTCCAAGGTTGGCGACTGCGTGGTCTTGGCCGTGGCCGTGGCCGTGGCCGTGGCCTTGGATTTGGATTTGGCTTTCGGCTCGGCCGGCGCCGGTTCAGCATTGTCCTTGGCCGCCGCTTTTTTCACGGTTTTGGGCAATTCCTGGGTAATCGCCTTTGCCGGTTTGTCATTGCGCAGGCCATGGAACACGGCATGGCGTACCGAGCCTTCCTTGGTCATTTCGGCAAACGCCACTTCCGCCAGCAACTCCGGTTTTAGCCAGTGCACACCCTTGGCGTCATACCCTGTGGGCGGATTGACCACGGCGGCCTTTTTGGTTTCCAGGGGCAACAGCTGCTGATGGATGCTTTTGAGCGTGGTTTCGTTGAAACCGGTGCCAACCTTGCCGGCATAGCGCAGCTCGCCGCTGTCGACGTCATGCAGGCCCAGTAACAAGGCGCCAAACGCGCTGCGGGCGCCCTTCGGCTCGCTGAAGCCGACCACGACGAATTCCTGGCGGTTCTTGCACTTGAGCTTGATCCAGTCGCTGCTGCGCCGGGACACATAGGCGCTGCCCTGGCGCTTGCCGATCAGCCCTTCCATGCGCATCTGGCAGGCACTGTTGAGCAATGCTTGCGGGGTTTCTTCGAAGGAGTCGGAGTAACGCAGCAAGGGATCTTCGTTGGGTTCCAGCACCGCAGCCAACGCCGCCCGGCGCTCCTCCACCGGCACTTTGCGCAAGTCCATGCCGTTGAGGTACGGCAGGTCGAACAGGTAATAAGCGATCTTGCCACTGCTGCCAGCGTCGAAGGCGTTTTGCAGGGCCTGGAAGTCCGGCACGCCTTGCTCGTCGGCGACGACCATTTCACCGTCCAGCCAGGCTGATTCCAACCCCAGCCCCGCCAGAGCCTCGGCCTGTTTCGGCAGTTTGTGGGTCCAGTCATGGCCGTTGCGGGTAATCAAGCGCACGTCGCCATTATCGATGCGCGCCATGACGCGGTAGCCGTCGAACTTGATTTCGTAGAGCCATTCGCCATCGGGTGCGCTTTCCACCAGGGTCGCCAGTTCCGGCTTGAGGGTCTCGGGGATGGGCCCGGCCACGGCGCCGCTGAGGGTGGTCTTGCCGCTCTTTTTGGATGGCTTCGCCTTGGCGGGTTTTTCCGGCTGCTTTACAGCCTTGGCGGCGGCCGCCTTGCCCCGCCGCTTGGGCACGATGGTGCGGTCACTGAGCACGCTGTCGGGCTCGGCCTGCACCACGTCGTACTCGCTTTCCGGCCGGGCGGCGTCATCTTGATGCTTGATCAGAAACCATTGTTCCTGCTTGCCCGGCATATGGGTGCGCACCAGGTTCCACAGCCCCGCGAGCTTTTCCCCCCGCAGCTCGAACTTGAGCCGGCCTTTTTCGTAGGCTTCGTGCACGTCACCCTGTGGAATCCACACGCCCCGGTCCCAGACGATGACGTCGCCCGCGCCGTAGTGCCCCTCCGGGATACTGCCCTCGAACGTCGCGTAATCGATGGGATGGTCTTCAACGTGAACCGCCAGGCGCTTGACCTTCGGGTCCAGGGACGGCCCCTTGGGCACCGCCCAGCTCTTGAGCGCGCCATCCAGCTCCAGGCGAAAGTCGTAATGCAGACGAGTTGCATCGTGCTTCTGTATGCAGTACTGCAACGCGTGGGTGGTTTTTGCCGATTTGCGAGAGCGCTTCGCCGACGGCTCCGAGGTGGCGCCGAAATCGCGCATGCGGTTGTAGTCGTCAAGGGTTTTGCTGGTCATTGGCCACCTGCAACTTGCGCGAGGGTGGGATCGGCCACCGGCAAACCGGCGGTTTCCGACAACAGCTGATCGACCACCCGGCCCAGGGCCTCTTCGGTCGTATCGCCCAGCAGCAGGCCTTGCTCGTAGAGGACCACTTGTCGATCAGCGCTGGTGCCCTCCTGGATGATCCGGCGCGCTTGCTTGAACACGTCCTGCACGCCCAGCGCCGTCGCGGTGTCGCCGAAGGTCTGCTCGGCCAGGTTCAGCCACTCGCCAATCAGCATCGGTTGCTCCTGGCCTTCGACAATAAATTCCGCGAGGATGCCGTGGCGCTTGGCCCGATAGCGGTTTTCCTTGAGGATCCAGTGGGACATCAAGCTGTAGTGGGCGCCTGGCTTGGGCTGGGCGACGGCGTGGGCAATCATCAGCCGAAACAGCGAGACGAGGCACAGCACATCTTCGGTCCGTGGGCAGGCATCGCAGATACGCAGCTCCAGGGTCGGATAGTGCGAGGAAGGCCTGATCACCCACCAGCAATCGCTGGGCTGGCGGATGGAGCTGGTGCGGGTGAGCATGTCCACGTAGCCATTGAAGGCTGATTCGTCCTCGAAGAATTCCGGCACGCCCATGCGCGGCCATTCATCGCAGGCCACTTGCCTATAACTGCTGAAGCCACTGTAGGCGCCGTTCCAGAACGGCGATGACGCGCTGAGCGCCAACAGCATCGGCAGCCAGGGCAGCACCTCATTCATCACCTTGACCCGGTCATGATCGCCCGGCACTTCCACATGTATGTGCAGGCCCGACAGGACGCTGCGGCGCGCCACGCGCTGGTAGTCGTCGAACAACTGCTGGAAGTGCAGCTCGTCGGTGGGTTGCAAGCCAACGGTCGCCATTGGATGGGATCCGGCGCTGAGCAATCCCAGGCCATGGGGCGCCAAGCGCTGGGTCAGGCCGTTACGCACCTGGGCCAAGTAATCGGCCGCTTCGGCCAGGCTGCGGAAGATGGGCGAAGCCATTTCCACCTGGCTCTGGAACATTTCATGGGCGAAGTGCTTGCCCAGCTCTTCCCGGCACGCCGTCACCGCCGCCGCCGACGGTTGATCGGGCATGCGGCGGGTTTGCAGATCGGTGATGAAATATTCCTCTTCAATGCCGAACTTCAGACGCCTGTTCATCGATATTCCCTCCGATACCCGCACCCGTGCGGGTGACAACCAACGCCACCACGGCGATCCGTTCCACGTCCTGATAACCGGGTGTCAGCAGTTCCTCGCCAAACACATCCGGGTCCAATTCCCTGTAGGTCCAGGCGAACTGCGGTGAATCGCGCCAAGGGCCCAGAGCCTCCAGAAACGGATCACGACCGTCGACCATCGCCACGCCGGTGTAGAGCACCAGCGAACCGCCGGGTGTCAGCCGTGACAATGCCTGTTCGACGATACGCAGCGACAATCCCGCGCCCAGCGTTCCGCCGCCATGGCGATAAGCACGCTCGGCGGGGTCGGCCATATACGGGGGGTTGGCGACGATCAGGTCGAAGTCGCCCTCGACGTCCTTGAGCACGTCGCTGCGGGCGATCTCGACATTTGCCACCTCGGCCAGCGCCGCGTTGACGGCGCACAGCCGCAAGGCCATCGGGTTGATGTCGATGGCCAGTACCTGGGCTTCGCGTCGGGCGCGGGCAATCACCATCGCCCCGACACCGGCACCGCAGCCAATGTCCACCGCGCGATGCACGGCCGTGAAGTTCTGTTGCAGATGGGTATGGATCAGGTGGGCGAAACGGTAGCTGTCGGGGCCAAAGAACACCGCGTCGTTGGCCTGGGTCGGAAATTGCGAATGGGCGAACAGCATGCCGTCCAGGCTTGACCAGCGCACGCGGCTGCGCAGCAGGCCGTCGTGTTCTTCCAACACTTCTGCTTCTTGCAATTGACGCTGCTCGTCGGCGGAAATAAGCCCCGGCGCGAAGGGCCTGGACCAGCCGAAAACATCCCGCAAGGTCTTGGAGCGCTCGTTGCCTGGCCGCTGGTTGACGCGCTCGTGAGTAAGCGGCGTTGGGGTGATGAAACGGTAGCCGTCAGCGTGCAGGCGGCGACCTAGCTGCAGCAGGGCCAGGTCGGGTTCGGACAGGCGGTCTTCCTGATTCATGCAGGGCTCCTAGCGAAGGGCGGATTTGAGTTCGATGAACCGGCGGGTCGCCAACAACCCGGCCGGGTGGCTGTGGCAGCGGGCCGAGAGCCAGGGCATCAGAATTTGCATCTGCTCATCGGGGGCCTTGCCCCGTAGCGTTTGCTGCAGGTTCTGCACATCCGGGTCTTGGGCCGGTGCCGGCGATTCATGGGCCGCGCCATGATTGCGGCGGGCGCCGGGACGACCGCGCTGGTCCAGCCAGTCGCCGGCAATCCAGTCGTGCAGCAGCTGTTTTTCGTAAGGGCTGAAAACCCCGAACATGGCCGCGCCCGGGCCTTCGATCAGGGTCCAGAAACGGCTGTTCTGGGGATCTTCATGGCGACGGATCCAGCCTTTGCCTTGCATGGCCTTGAGGAAACCCTCCAACTGCCCCGGTTCCGCCAGCCATTGGTTGACGGTCTTGCCTTCGAACTTGCAGTAATCGGAATGCATGTGCTGGCCGAACGGGCGCTTGCGCTCAAGCATGTCCAGGACTTCGCGCTCAAGGTCGAACGACTCGATGACCGCCCGGCTGCCCTGCCCCAGGTCGTTGAGGCGATAGCCCAGTGTGACCCGGCGCCAGAACGACTCGCGGTCAGCTTCCATCGGCATCAGTTGTTGCAACGCTTGCACGGCTTTGTGGGCGTGCCCGGTGCTGGCGTTGTCGATGGTCACGTGAAGCGTGAAGTAATACGGGTCGATGTCCAGCTCGCTCAGCTCATAGGCGCTGATCAGCAAATGCAGGGGCAGTTGCTCATAACCCAGGTTGTAACCGATGACCTCGGGCAGGTATTCGTCGCCGGCATAGCCCAGGGCCAATTGAACAGCACCTTGCAGGTAGCGTTCGTCATCGATGTCGGGCATGTCCTGTAAGCCGTGTTCGGCCAACAGCTTGCGGTAGAGCACGACATGGTTCTGGGCCGGAACGCCATCCCCAAGCTCTTCCAGATAGGTGCACAGCAGCCCTTCGAAGCGATGGTCATGCCAGTGTTTGAGCACACCGTACAGCCATGCGCCGTCCACGAGCTTAGTCGGCGCCACGGCCTGGATAAAATACAGGGCATGGGCCTTGGTCTGGAAAAACTCCCGACCGCCGCCGCTTTTGCGCCGTTCCAGGTAGTCGGCATATTGCCGGGCCACGCCGGCGCTGTGCTGTTCTACCCAGGCAAGCAACGCGCCAGGGTCGTCAGGCATTTCTTGAGGCAATGCGCTCGCTTGTTCGAGACACGGTTGCAGGAAGGCCTGGGCAACCGCTTGTTTGTCAGCATCGTCGGCGCCTTGCAACAGCCGCTCGTAACACTGGCGAACGTTACCAGCACTTGTGAATGGCTGCGCGGTGGCAGGCCTGGATTGGAGGGGTGTCAGCGCAGTCATATAGGCCTCTTGGGTTCTTGGCTGGACGCTCGAATCGGCACGTCTCTTCCTTTGCAGAGCCTCGCGCAGGGCAAAAAATTCCCCTGGATCGAAAAGCGCCCGGATAAACGGAATCGCCCTGATATGCGGCGGAACCCTCGCTTCGCTATCGCCCTCGAACGTTGGACAGGCGCCTTTTCATCACCCAAGGAGCAATCATGATCTTTACCGTGTGGGTAGCCGTACTCGGCGCTGTCTTGCTGACCTTGGCCCTGACCTCCTCCTACCTGCGCTGGATGCCCGTCACCACCTCCGCCGTGTGCCTGGCGCTGGGCGTCGCCATCGGGCCGGCTGGGCTGGGGCTGCTAAGGCTCGATGTCAATGACTCGTCCGGGTGGATGGAGCACCTGACCGAAGTCGCCGTCGTGTTTTCGCTGTTCGTCAGCGGCCTCAAGCTGCGCCTGCCCCTCAAGAACCGCAGCTGGCGCGTGGCTTACGGGCTCGCCGGGCCGGTGATGATCTTGACGATCGTCGGGCTTTGCCTGGCGCTGCATTACCTGTTTGGCCTCGGTTGGGGCATGTCGATGCTGATCGGCGCGATACTGGCGCCGACCGACCCGGTGCTCGCGGCCCTGGTGCAGGTCAACGATGCCCGCGACGACGACCGGGTGCGGTTCGGGCTGTCCGGTGAAGCCGGGCTGAACGATGGCACGGCGTTTCCCTTCGTCATCCTTGGCTTGCTCATGCTGAGCGAGGAAGGCAGCGGATTCCTCGGCGAATGGGCGTTGCGGGACGTCCTGTGGGCGGTGCCGGCGGGTTTGCTGGTGGGCTACTGGCTGGGGCGCGGCATCGGCGGGCTGACGTTGTCGATGCGTATCAAGAATGCCGACAGCACCTTGTCACCCAATGACTATCTGGCCCTGGCCCTGATCGCCCTCGCCTACGTGGCGGCAGAAGCGATCCACGGCTACGGTTTCCTGTCGGTGTTCGCCGCTGGCCTGGGGCTGCGCCAGGCCGAGGTCGAGTCCACTGACGAACACTCGCCACCGGCAGAACACCTGGTACAGCCGGTGGTGGGCCACGAAACGGTCGAGCCTCAGCAGGCGGTGGTCGGCGACACCCAGGCCTTGGACGACGGCCAAGTGGCGGCTGGCGTGATGATGAGCGACATGCTGGCGTTCGGCAGCCTGGTGGAGCGCTCCATGGAGGTTTTCCTGGTGACACTGCTGGGCGTCGTCCTTGCCACTCATTGGGATTGGCGGGCCCTCGCCGTCGGCGCCCTGTTATTCGCGGTCATTCGCCCGTTGAGTGTGTGGGTGATGCCCTGGGGGCGGTTGCTGGACCATCCGCAACGGCTGTTGATCGGCTGGTTCGGTATCCGCGGGATCGGCAGCCTGTTTTATTTGTTCTACGCCTTGAATCACGACGTGCAATCGGAAGTGGCGCAGCAGTGCATCAACCTCACGCTGTCGGTGGTGGCGCTGAGCATCCTTGTCCACGGTGTCACCACCCAACCCGCCCTGGCGTGGTATGAGCGCCGCAAAGACGGTCGCGCGGGCTAGCCGCCCGGATCGGTCACTTGGATAAACACCGAGTAAATGCCCAACAGCACCCAGAACGCTGCGAATATCCACGGCGTGCGTACCGAAAACAGCAGCGATTTACGGTAGCCCTTATGGGTCGACTCTCGCTCGCTGAACAGCGGCGATTCGTCGTAGGCCAGCCCCATCAGCGGCTCGCTGCGCAGCAATTCGCTTTGTTTGAAATGCCAGTGGTCGATGATGTCGTAGGCGGCCCGAATGCCCGGCCATGCATTGAGGGAACTCAAGACGCCGAGCAACGCCAAAAATGGCGGCACGATCAGTGTGAAGAGCTTGCCCCACTCCGGGTTCAGATTGGCCATGCAGGATGCAAACGCGATCACCAGGAATGACTGGGCGGTCAGGTAGGCGTCGGTGCGATTGGCCAGAATGCTGGTTTCGTACTGGATTTCCCGACGATAAAAGTCCAGCCGCTCCTTGGGCGAGCCGAACATTTTGGCGTTGTGTTCGGTCAGTTCTTCTTCAGGGGTCAGGCGGGTGAGGATTCTGGGCATTGCTCAGGTTTTCCCTCGGTTTGATTGGGGTACATCTAGAAGGATGAGGACCGGGCAAGTTCAAGCCGATGGACCAAAGGTCAACGAAACGCTGCTGCACCGCCGGGGTCTTTAAAGGATTGAAGGCAAGAGGAAAAAAGCGTGGATTATCTTGGATGGGTGCAATGGCCAGCAATGGCGATCACGGTATTGGCGGCATGGTTGATCGGATCGCGCCAGCCCCGTCGGCGAGTGGCGGGCTTTAGTTGTTTTATTCTCAGCAATATCCTGTGGGTCATTTGGGGCTTGCACACGGATGCCTACGCGCTGATCGTCTTGCAGTTCTGCCTGTGCGCGATGAACCTGCGGGGCTTCAAGAAAAATACCCAATGACACACCATCTGATCGTGGCGAGGGGTTTGATCCCCTCGCCACAGCGGTCGCACATCACGACTTGGCGGTTTAACCCATCGTCTGCCCGATGATCTGCACCAGGTCGATCTGCTTGAATGGCTTGGTCAAACGCGGCAATTGCGTTGCAAACCCTTCCAGGCGCTCGGCGTAACCAGTGGCGAGGATAACCGGCAGGGTCGGTTGGCGCTCGCGCAGCAATCTGGCCAGCTGCGCGCCATCCATCTGGGGCATGGCCATGTCAGTGATCACCAGGTCGATACCTTCATTGCGCTCGAACAGCTCCAGCGCTTGGGCGCCAGACAACGCGCAGAGGACCCGATGCCCCAAGTCTTCGATCAGCAAACGGGTGCTGGTCAGCACCAGGCTGTCATCGTCCACCACCAGCACCGTCAGTTTCTGGACGTGTTGCGTTGGTATCTCGGTGGCGGGTGGCTTGTCCCTGACCGAATCGTCGGCCACTGGCAACCACAGCTCGGCACTGGTGCCGACGCCTTTCTCGCTCTTGAGAATCAGCCGGCCGCCCAGCTGCTCGGCCAGGCCATGCACCATGGACAGACCCAGGCCAGTGCCTTTGCCGACGCCCTTGGTGGTGAAAAAAGGATCCACCGCCGAAGCCAGCGTCTCCTCGTCCATGCCCTCGCCTTCATCGCTGATGGTCAGGCAGATGTAGCGTCCGGTCGCCAGCGGCTTGCTTGCCGTCGGAGCATCGCTCCCCTGTCGCTCCTGTGCCTGGATCAAGATCCGGCCGCCCTGGGGCATCGCGTCCCGGGCATTCGTCGCCAGGTTGAGGATCGCCAGTTCCAGTTGGTTGACGTCGGCCAGCACCGGCGACAACGCCTCGTCAAACTGGGTCTGGATGTGTATCGAAGGGCCCATGGAGCTTTGCAGCAAACCGCTGATGCCGTCCACCAGCGCCGACAATTCGACCGGTTCGGCGCTGAGTTTCTGCCGCCGGGCAAACGCGAGCATGCGCTGGGTCAGCGATACGCCGCGCAGCGCGCCCTGGGTGGCGTTGTCCAGCAGTTGGGTCAGCTTCGGCTCGCTGGGCATACGCTTGCGCACGATCTCCAGGTTGCCAAGGATCACCGTCAGCAGATTGTTGAAATCATGGGCGATGCCGCCGGTGAGCTGGCCGATGGCTTGCAATTTCTGGGATTGGAACAACGCCTCGCGAGCCTGTTCAAGGGCCTGCTGCGCTTGGGTGGCATCGGTGATGTCCCGGGTGATCTTGGCAAACCCCAGCAACGTACCGGTATCGCTGCGAATCGCATCGATAACCACGTGGGCCATGAATCGCGTGCCATCCCTGCGCACGCGCCAGCCCTTCTTTTCGAAACGCCCCTCCGTGGCGGCGATGCTCAGAGCGCGCTGCGGCTCCCCGGCTTCGCGGTCTTCAGGGGTGTAGAACATGGAAAAATGCTGGCCGATGGCTTGAGCCGGCAGATAGCCCTTGATGCGCTGGGCACCCTGGTTCCAGTTGGTGACTTGTCCATCCGGATCGAGCATGTAGATGGCATAGTCGGTGACGCTTTGCACCAGCAGGCGAAATTGCTGTTCGCTTTGCTTGAGGGTTTCCTCGGCCACCTTGCGATCGGTCAGGTCACGGGTGATCTTGGCGAAACCGAGCAGCTCGCCGCTCTGGGCGTCGATGATCGGGTCGATCACCACGTGAGACCAGAACAGCGTGCCATCCTTTCGCACTCGCCAGCCTTCGCCTTCGAAGCGTCCTTCGCGCACGGCGGTGTCCAGCGCCCGCTGCGGCAGGCCGGCGGCGCGGTCCTGGTCGGTGTAGAAACGGGAAAAATGCTGGCCCAGGATTTCCGATTCTTCATAACCTTTGAAGCGCCGGGCACCGGAGTTCCAACTGATGATAATGCCCGACGGATCGGTCATGTAGATGGCATAGTCCACCACCGCATCGATCAACAGTCTAAAGCGCTGATCTTCATCGATACGGGCGGTCTTTGGGTTCTTCTCAAGCATGTGGCCGAGGCATCCAAGGGAATTTGGGTGGAGTATGGAACAACTGACCCGCCGGGAAAAACCTGATTTTCGTGGGGCTATAGGCTGTTGGGCTTGTGACAGCGGTGCATCCGCCTAAGAAGAGGCAGGATATGCAGGCGCCATCGCGATCAAGCTCGCTCCCGCAGGTGCCTTGGGATGCTCAGGATTGATTGACCACCACCGTGGCAGCAACTGCTGCACCTTGGCCTCGCCGAAGCGATCGTCGATCAGCATCACCACTCCGCGATCCAGCTGGGTACGGATGACGCGCCCAGCCGCTTGCACGACCTTCTGCAGGCCGGGGTACAAATAAGTGTAGTCGTATCCATCGCCGAAGATCGCCGCCATTCGCTGCTTGATCTGTTCATTGACCGGGTTGAACTGCGCCAGTCCCAAGGTGGCGACGAAGGCGCCGATCAGGCGCGAGCCCGGCAGGTCGATGCCTTCCCCGAACGCCCCGCCCAGCACGGCGAAGCCGATGCCCTGGCCCTGCTCCGTGAATCGCTCGATAAACGCCTGTCGTGGGGCCTCGCCCATGCCGCGCGATTGCGCCCAGGTCTCGACGTGCGGATATCGCTCGGCGAACAGCCCGGCCACCTGCTGTAAATAATCGAAACTGCTGAAGAACGCCAGGTAGTTGCCAGGGCGCTCATCGAACTGGCGGCCCATCAACTCGACGATCGGCTCAAGGGAAGCCTGGCGACGGGCGAACCGGGTGGAAATGCGACTGACCACCTGTACGTCCAATTGTTGGGCCTGGAACGGTGACTCAACGTCGATCGATACCGTGTCCGCCGGCGTACCCAGCAAGTCAGCGTAGTAGCGCCGTGGACTCAGGGTCGCGGAGAACAGCACGCTGCTGCGTGACGCCGTGAACCGGGGCCGCAGGAAACCGGCCGGGACCACGTTGCGCAGGCACAGCGTGGACAGGCTGCGCTGGCGACCGGTTTCGCGCTTATGGATATCGAACAGGAAGTGCTCATCGAACGACTCCGCCACGCGCCCGAACTGCAAGATGTCGAAATAGAAGGCCTGCAGACCGCTGTCCAGGCCTTGGGGGTGGTCGTTGAGGTAATCGCCCATGGCCGTGGCGCAGGAGCCCAGCGCAAGGAGCAGCTTTTCCGGGGGGCGGCCATAAGCCTGGTAAGCCGCTACCTGTGGTGCGTGCAAGGCATTCCACTGGCGATTGAGCTTTTGCAGGGGTTTCTTCAGGGGCTCGGGCGCGGTTTTGAGCACCGCCGACAAAGTGGCCTGATCCAGGGTCGCGCTGTACATCTGCCGCCCTCGCTCCACCAGGTTGTGGGCTTCGTCCACCAGGGTCGCGACCGCCCAGCCATTGGCCTGGGCAAGGCCGAAAAGCAAGGCGCTGAAATCGAAATAATAGTTGTAGTCTGCCACCACCACGTCGGCCCAGCGGGCCATTTCCTGGCTCAGGTAATACGGGCAGACCTCGTGTTGCAGGGCGATGTCACGCAACGCGGCTTGATCGAGGAGCGTTACCTGGCTCGCCGCTGCCCGGGCCTGGGGCAGGCGGTCATAGAATCCACGGGCCAGCGGGCAGGATTCGCCATGGCAGGCTTTATCCGGATGTTCACAAGCCTTGTCCCGGGCGATCATTTCCAGCACCCGCAGCGGCATCGCGGTCGTGCTGTTGGTGAGCAGCCGGGCGGCGTCCAATGCCAGTTTGCGTCCTGGGGTTTTCGCCGTGAGAAAAAACACCTTGTCCAGGCGCTGCGGCGCCAAGGCCTTGAGCATGGGGAACAAGGTGCCAACCGTCTTGCCGATGCCAGTGGGCGCCTGGGCCATCAGGCAACGACCGGTGCTGACGGCCTTGAAAACCGACTCGGCCAGGTGGCGCTGCCCCGGCCTGAAGGTCGCGTGGGGAAAAAGCAGGGCCTGTGCGCCCTGGTTGCGTGCCTGGCGATGGCGCATTTCCTGCTCTGCCCAGGCCAGGAACCGTGCGCATTGCTGCTCGAAAAACGTCTGGAGTTGCGACGCTTCGAAACGCTGGTCCAGGCAGGTTTCCTTCTCGCTGACGATGTCGAAATACACCAAGGCAACGTCAATGCGCGGCAGCTCCAATTTCTGGCACATCAGCCAGGCGTAGATCTTCGCCTGGGCCCAGTGCAGCTGCCGATGGTTGTCCGGTTGCTTGCTGAGGTCGCCGCGGTAGGTCTTCACTTCTTCGAGGCGGTTGGTCGCAGGATCGTAGCCATCGGCCCGGCCCTTGACCTTCAGGCTCTGGTAGGTGCCTTCCAGGCTGACCTCGGCCTGGTAGCCCTCGCTGCGCCGTGATGCCACGGTCCGGTGGCCGACAATCCCTTCCAGCGCGGTGGGTGACGGAGTAAAGCGCAAATCGAGGTCGCCGACCTTGGCGGTGAATTCACACAATGCCCGCACGGCGATGCTGTAGCCCGGCGCCTCGGTCATGCGCCCTGCTCCGCCCATTGCACGTAACAGACAGCCACCGGCATACGGTGCTCATGGCAGAAGTCCAGCCATCGCAGCTGGTTGTCCTGCAGGCGATCGCCAGGGCCTTTGACTTCGATCATGCGGTAGGTCTTGTGCTGCGGCCAGAACTGGATCAGGTCCGGCATGCCCGCGCGGTTGGCCTTGATGTCCAATAGCAAACGACTGAACCAGTGTTTGAGGTGCTCTGACGGCAGACAGTCGAGCGCCTGGTCCAACAGCGCTTCGGACAGCGCCCCCCAGAACACGAAAGGTGATTGCACGCCACATTTTTCTGAATAACGACGGCGGATGGTTTCACGGTAGCGCCCGTCATCCAGCTCGGCGAAGCACGCCGCGAACAGCTCGGCGCGACGGTCGTGAAAGTCCTCGTTGAGCAGGTCCACCGGGCCGCGCTGGAACGGGTGGAAGAACGACCCTGGCAACGGCGCGAAAATCGCCGGCCAGCACAGCAGGCCGAACAGGGAATTGACCAAGCTGTTCTCGACGTAGTGCACCGGCGCGGCGTCGTCATGCAAATGGGCCTGGACGCAATATTCCACCGACAATGCCGGATCGACCCGGGGTAAGTGCAAATCCAGCCGCTCGACGCTCCGGGCCATCGGGCGCGGCACGGGTGGCCCGCCCAGTTTGCGCCGCAGCCGCGGCACGATCCGCAACAGGGCTTGTTGTTCGGCGGCGCTTTGCGGCGACTGCGCCGCGGCTTCGCCCAGGTCAAGAGCCAAGGCATATTCACCGACGCGTTCAAGCACCCGGATCATGCGCAACCGCGCGCCGGGATAGGTGCAATCGCGATAGATGCACAGGGCCGTGGCAAAGTCGCCGATACGTTCAGCGTGCTGGCCGATCTGGAACAACAGCTTGCCCCGACGCTGCTCCAGCCAAGGATTATCCAATTCCAGGGTATTGATCCGGGCGACGATCGCCTCAAGCGCTTCACCGGCTTCGAAGCACTGCTGGCATTCATGCAGGAAAAGACAGGCATCGATGTCCTGCCGGCTGCGCAGCCCCCGGGACTCGACACTGAACTCAACGGCCTCGTAGGTAAAAATACCCAGATCCGCCAGCACGAACTCCGACCAATCCTGGTAGAGATTGCCGAAGAACATCAAACGCAAGCGGTCGCACAGCGCCATGACGGTCAGACTGAACAACCGATCCTGGAGCTGAGGGCACCAGGCGCGAAATGGCTGGGGTTGGCTGAACCCCTCGCTCAACGCCAACAGCCAGTCAGCCTTCTTTGCCTTGGGCTGCTCGATACCATGGCCGAGGCAGAGCAGGATTTCAGGCTTGAGCAACACTTCGAACAATTCTTCCAGGCTCAGCTCAGCCTCTTCCTCCACCCAGCCCAAGGCGATCAGGGGTTGCACCGCCGTGCCGATGTCGCCGATCTCGGGGTAATGCAATTTGCCGTGGCGAAAGTGCCGCCCCTTGCGCATCACCATCCGCACCAGCAGGCCTTGGGCGGCACGCGGCAGTGCGGCGAAATCCTCGATGAAACGTTGTTCCTCGACGCTGAGTACATCGGCGTAGCGTTGCGCCAGCCAGGCGAGCACCCGCTGGAAATTGTTCAGGTAGTAAAAGGGATCGTCGAGGGGGTTGGCTGTCACGGAAAATAGCGCCACGGTGCTTGAAGTACTGGTTATGCGTACAGATAGCAGCTAGTCGCAGCCCAGGCAACTGCAAAAGATGAGCGGTCTCCTATATTTAAAGGGGAAAACCTTCAAGCGGCGATGAACTTTCCTACAACAAGCGGGACCAATGGCGGTTAACTCAGTGATGGCCCGGTCGAATCAGCTGGGCTTCACCCCTATGCATAGAGGTTATGGATATGAACATCAGGTTTCTGGGCCTGCCCTGGGTCGCCGTGGCATTCCTGGCGCTGGCCGGCTGTGCATCACCAACCGTGGTGACGTTGCAGAACGGTACCCAATACTTGACCGAGGACACCCCCAATACCCGCACGGCGGATGGCTTCTACGAATTCGAAGACATTTCAGGCAAGAAAGTCCGCGTTCGTGCCGATGAAGTCGCCACGATTCGCAAGGAAGACTGAACGGATCCCGGGCCCTCCCCTTGGAGGGCCGGCAGGTCTGTCCACCTGTACCGGACCGCCCCCCGCCAGTCCATGGCCCTAGCCTCGCTGGCTTCGCTATATCGGTTTTTTCCCCGAACATATTTCCCGCAGACAGCCCCTCAACCAACGGTGCACGGGGTCAGCATCCATTCGCGGATGCCAGAGCATTGCGACAGTGAATTCAGGAATCGGGACTGGCAGCGCGAAGCTGTGCATGCCGTGGCGCAGGCGCGTGGTGTAGCGCTCCGGCACGCTGGCAATCAAATCGCTGGACCGCGCGAGCCCCAGGGCAGTGGAAAAACCCGGGACGCAAGTCACGATGTCGCGGGATAGATTCAACGCCCCCAAGGCCTCATCGATCGGGCCATGCTCGATTCCGCGCAGGGAAACGCCGACATGCCTGCCGGCCGCGTAACCAGCTACATCCACCTCGGCCCGACTCAGCGGATGCCCCGCACGCACCACGCCTATGATGCGGTCGACGAACAACGCCTGGGTGCGCAGTTCCGGGCGCGTGTCCTCATCGACGACGGCGGTCTCCAGGTCCACGCTGCCCTCGCGCAGCGCCGTGCCGTCCCGGTCGGTCTTCTCGACAAAACGCAACCGTATTCCTGGGGCGTGCTCGCTTAGGTATGCGATCAGGTCGATCGCGAAGTTCTCCACGAATCCTTGGCGGGTGCGCAACGTAAATGTCCGGTTGATACGGCGCAAGTCCGGGGCCTGCACCGGACGCAAGGCGGCCTGGGCGCCCTGCACCAACTGGCTGACTTGCCCGCGTAGTTCCATGGCCCGGGGCGTTGGAACCAGGCCGCGCCCCGCCCGGACCAGCAACGGGTCCCCCGTCGCCTGCCGCAACCGCGCCAACGCTCGGCTCATGGCCGAGGCACTTAGCCCCAGCCGCCGGGCCGCACCGGCCACGCTGCCTTCGGACAACAACGCATCCAGGGTGACGAGTAGATTCAGGTCGATTGCAGACATTGGCGGGCCTTTGGCTGGGTTGGATGGCGTCACATGCAGCTATAACCTGCAACTCATGCGTCTTCCGCCATGTTAAGCCTCGACGTACCGTTGTAACAGCAGGTTGCAAACAACGGAGACATGATGAAGCCAGCCAATGCAGAACAAAGCTTGCCAACGACAGCGGCTCACTCGCCGAGTACCCCGGTGCGCTGGGCCCTGACCAGCCTCGCACTCTCGACACTGCTGGCGTCACTGGGTGCCAGCGTAGCCACCGTCGCCTTGCCGGTGCTCGCCGAGGCGTTCGAGGCCTCGTTCGCGCAAGTCCAATGGGTCGTGCTGGCCTACCTGCTCGCGATTACCACGCTGATCGTGAGCGTGGGCAGGCTCGGCGACTTGCTGGGCCGGCGCAAGCTGCTGCTGGCAGGCATTGCGCTGTTTACCCTTGCGTCGGCGCTGTGCGCCCTGGCGCCGTCGCTCTGGTGGTTGGTCGCGGCCCGGGCCCTGCAAGGCCTGGGGGCGGCGATCATGATGACCCTGACGCTGGCCCTGGTCGGCGAAACGGTGGAAAAGAGCAGGACTGGCAGCGCCATGGGGCTGCTTGCCACGCTGTCGGCGGTGGGCACCGCCTTGGGCCCGTCCCTGGGCGGCCTGCTGATCACAGGGTTTGGCTGGCACGCACTGTTCTTGATCAACCTGCCCCTGGGCCTGCTGACGCTGCTGTTGGCTTGGCGATTCCTGCCTGTCGTGCCCAGGCCGATTGCCATCGGGCGCTTGCGCTTCGACGGCCTGGGCACACTGTTGCTCGCCACCGGGCTGGGCGCCTATACCTTGGCGATGACCGTCGGACGCACAAGCTTCGGCTGGCTGAACAGCGGGCTGTTACTGGTAGCGGTTATCAGCGGCGGGCTGTTCGTCCAGGTGCAACGTAGGCTCGACTCGCCACTGATTCCCCTGGCGATGTTCCGCGACCGCCCCCTGATGTCAGGCCTGGCGGCCAGTGCATTGGTCGCGGCGGTCATGATGGCGACTTTGCTGGTCGGCCCGTTCTACTTGTCCATCACCCTCGGTCTGCCTCCGGCAATCGTCGGCCTGGTGCTGGCGGCGGGCCCCTGCGTGGCCGCGCTCGCCGGTGTGCCCGCCGGACGCCTGGCTGATCGGTTCGGGGTACGTCCAATGCGGCTAGCCGGGCTGGCGACGATGGTCCTCGGCACCCTGCTCTTGTCGCGGATTCCCCCCGCGCAGGGCATTGCGGGCTATGTTCTTGCCATTGCGGTGACTACCCTTGGCTACGCGCTGTTTCAACCCGCGAACAACGCGGCGGTGATGGCGCCGGTCCCCGATGACAAGCGTGGCGTCGTTGCCGGCCTGCTCAATTTATCGCGCAATCTTGGCTTCCTTTCTGGCGCGTCAGTGCTCGGTGCGGTTTTTGCCGCGGTTTTGCCGACCAACGGTATCTCTGTCGCAAGTCCGGAAGACGTAACGAACGGCATGCATCTCACGTTTGCCGCCGGCCTGGCCCTGACCGCCCTGGCGTGGTTGATAAGCGCCGCAACCCGCGTGCCAGAGCGGTTGAAGCAAGGCGCGGAGCGCACCAGCAAACGGTGATGGCGTTCTGAACATTTAGCGTTAGGTCATGACGCAGATCAAAAAAACTGAACCAATCGCCAAACGGACTGAAAAAATCCACGTGCCGTTCATTTTCAAATGCTATTTTTAGTACTCACTGGTAGAGCCAAGATGGCTCTTCCTTCCTGACATGAGCAAAAGGAAGCGCTTGATGAAGAAGGCGGGCTACAGATGAATAAAGGATCTTTCAGCAAGGTAACGTTCCCCAACGCCTGCCAGTTGATGCGCTGGCACTTCCATCCCATGGGCTTCGAAGCCAGCATGGACGCCCCGGGCAGTATGGTTGCCCGGTTATTTGACCGCGCGAGCGGCGAAACCATGATCGCGATTGCAGGCATTCCCTGCGCGACCGTGATGAACGCCCCCGACGTCGAGCGAATCATCGAAGCGGTGGAAGCCGAGCTAGAAGCCTTCGTCCCCCCGGTTGGTTTGCGACGATTCGCCTCGTGACGAAAAAAGCCCACATTTTCATGTGGGCTTTTTTGTCGTTAAAAGTTTTGCCAAGGCAGCTCAGCCGCGCGCACGGCGGTGATCAGCGAAAAAAGGTTTGCCTACCCCGACCCGGTCCGAGGCCTTCGGTGCGTTAGCCGCCTGGCTGTCCTGACCATCGACATACCAGTAGCAATGCTGCACCGCCCGTGTAATGCCCACATACGCCAAGCGCAGGATCTCATCGCGCTGCGCCGAGTCGTAAGGTTCGGCGTCGCCTTCCTGGCCCAACCCAGCCATTCGATACACCTGGTTTTTGTACGGCGAACGGGTCAAATGTTGGCAGTCGCCTATCAAGAACACGGCATCCGCCTGGAGACCCTTGGCGCTATGGTAGGTCATCTGCCTGAGGCGCCTTTGAGAATACGGCAAGCTAGAATCCACATTAACTGTTGGCTCAATATACTTTTGTATCAATAGCTTATCGCTGCTTTTTCGATACAACATCAAGATCGAATCGCCGTTGCGGTAGTGCTCGCCGAGCCGCCTCGCCAAGCCTTCGTCGTCCCGCTCCAGCACATTGACCGGGCTCGGCGAACGAGGCTCTCCACTGGCCTTGGCTTTTTTGCCGGGAATGGAAGGCGTCGTACCGACGATATGTTCGGCCGCGTCGATGATGTATTGGTGGCTGCGGTAATTCTCGGTGAGCATGACCCGCGTATTCGCCGGTGACGGAAATTGCTTGTTGAATCCCACGAAAAAACTCGGCGAACTGCCACGCCACCCGTAGATCGACTGCCAGTCGTCACCCACGCACAGCAACGATGACCGTTGGGCGCCCCGCCCCACATGCATGGCGGGCCCGCGCTTGCGCACCTCACTTAGGGTCGCTCGCAGCCAGGAGACGATCTGTGGCGAAACGTCCTGGAACTCATCGATCATCAAATGTGACATCGACCTCAGCAGCGCGTCATCGAGCAGCTTGAAGTTCTCCGGCGAATGCTCGCTGAACAGCGAGAACATCCGGTTGTAGGTCATGACCGGAGGGGACTGGTCGAGCAAATGGTCCTCGAAAGCCCGCCAGAAACGGCTCAGCGCCTCGAAAAAATACCGATCCGGGTCGTCCTTGGAGAAACACAGCCTGCCCACGGCGTCTGGGACATCCAGGCCGAGGTTTTCGATGAAGCCCGCCGCCGAAACGAAACAATCCAGCAACGGTGCCGAAGCCAACTCGCCCTTTATCTTGTAATCAAAGCCGGGGCCCGCGGTGGCGTTTCCCGCCAGCGAGGCGAGGACCCGCCTGGCCTCTTCATAGCTTTCGAGCCAAATCAACGGCTTACGGCAGAAAGCTTGAAACAGAGTTCGCTTAACTGCCCATTCGGCGCGCAGGCTGAGCTTGGCGCCGGGCCGACTCAGTTGAGTATTTTCTCGCGGATCGAACCCTAGCATCACCCAGGCATCGAGGGTCGGTATGTAGCCGTGGCAATGAAACCTCGACCCATTGATCTCAAACGTTTCGCGCTTGGGCTCAACCCCTTTGATCGGCCAGGCGCCCGCGCGAAACCAGAGGTCTTCGATCGCATCGCACAACGCTTCGTCGCGCTGGGCCGCCAGCTCGGTCACGGCGATGCGCTTTTGCACATCCGGGTGGTCGCGCTCCAGCTCCTTGAGCCGCAAGGCGTGACGGGAAAGTGCCATCATCAGCTCACAGAACCGCTCGTCACGCTGGTAAAGCCCATGGTAGCAGGCGTTGAGCTGCTGGCGCTGGGCATCGTTGATGCGCAGATCGAACGGATTGCCTTGGCCGTCCTCATCATCAGGTCCGGTTCGATGGCTCAGGGTCTCGAACGCCTGGAGCCGCTCGAATCCCGGCAAACTGCGGACCATGGGCAGGATACGAGAATGGAAGGTGCGCACCAGTTCGCGCGCCTCCTTCAACCCGATCGCCCGCCCCCAAAGCGCAAAGACCGAGATGAGCTTCTCGATGAAATCCTTGCGCGACTCCCGGGTAAATGTCACCACGGTCATCGAGCCCAGCTCGAAGCCCAGGTACTGTGAGAGCAGCACGATGCGCAGCACCAAGGTGGTGGACTTGCCCGCGCCCGCGCCCGCAACAACCGACGTCGCCGGCGTATCGCTGAAGATCATTTTCCATTGGGCGCTGCTGGGTTGCGCCTGCGCCGGCAACAGCCGGGCAACGTCAGCCTTCATGCGTTTTTTCAGCTCGGCCGTCAGGGGGAAGCGCCAGTCATCGAACAGCAGGTCATCGACTTGGGGAGCGGGATGTTCAGTGCTTCGCGAATCCCGGATCAACAGGACCTGGCGACCCTCTTCCAACCCCTCGGCCTTGCCTTCGCTGAAACCATAGTCAAACCCGGCGGTGTGGCCGCTCCGAAAGCCATCGGCCTGACCGTGCAGCCAGGACGCCCGGTGTTGGGCGCGCAAACGTGTCAGGCCGTGGCCGAATAAACGCGCGGCCAGGCGCTTGAACCAGGGCATCTGGGCCAGGGGCAAGAGGTCGGAGGGAAGATCGGGACGGTGTTGCGGCACGCTTGGGGACTCCGGTGTTCAGAACCATGGCGACTATGGTGTCTGGATTTACCGGCGGATTCCAGCCAAAAGCTTTTAAGTCATGGATTTAGGCGATGAAATGAAAGTGCTATGGCAGGTTGGTATCGCAAGGTTTGCTGGCATGGCAATGCTTCGCGAGCAGGGTCACCCACCCCTGTATTGGCATCGCTGCAAATACAGGGGGGAGCGTAACGTTCGGTTACTGCCCGGAAATGGCCCCGTCCACCAGCGCCTGGGCTTCGATCACCAGTTGTTTAAGGTGCTCGTCGCTCACGAAGCTCTCCGCATAGATCTTGTAGATGTCTTCAGTGCCCGACGGACGCGCTGCGAACCAGCCGTTCTCGGTCATCACTTTCAGGCCGCCGATGGCCTGGTCGTTGCCTGGCGCATGGCTGAGGATGTTCTTGATCGCCTCCCCGGCCAGTTCGGTGGACTGGACCTGGTCCGGCGACAACTTGCTCAGCAGTGCTTTTTGCTGCGGGCTGGCCTTGGCGTCGACCCGCACCGAGAACGGTTCACCCAACTCGTCCGTCAGGGCGCGATAGGCCTGGCTTGGATCGCGACCCGTGCGAGCGGTCATTTCCGCAGCCAGTAACGCCGGAATCAGACCGTCCTTGTCGGTACTCCAGACGCCACCGTCCTTGCGCAGGAACGAGGCGCCGGCGCTTTCTTCGCCGCCGAAACCGAGGGAACCGTCGAACAGCCCATCGGCAAACCACTTGAAGCCCACCGGGACTTCATAGAGGCGTCGTCCCAGACGGTTGGCCACGCGATCGATCAGGCCACTGCTGACGACAGTCTTGCCGACAGCGGCATCGGCACGCCATTGCGGGCGGTTCTGGAACAGGTAGTCGATCGACACTGCCAGGTAGTTGTTCGGCGCCAGCAGGCCGCCGCTCGGAGTCACGATACCGTGGCGGTCATGATCCGGGTCACAGGCGAACGCCACGTCAAAACGTTCTTTCAGGCCGATCAGGCCTTGCATGGCGTGACTGGAGGATGGGTCCATGCGGATTTGCCCATCCCAGTCGACCGTCATGAAGCGGAAGGTCGAATCGACGTGAGTATTGACCACGTCCAGATCCAGTCGATAGTGCTCGGCGATGGCCGGCCAGTAGCGCACGCCCGCGCCACCCAGCGGGTCGACGCCCAAGCGCAACCCGGCATTGCGAATGGCATCAAAATCGATGACGTTGACCAGATCTGCCACGTAGGTATTGAGGAAATCATGGCGGTGGGTGGTGTCGGCCTTGAGCGCCTGTTCGTAGCTGATGCGCTTGACGCCGGCCAGCTGGTTGGCGAGCAGCTCATTGGCCTTGGCTTCGATCCATTTGGTGATATGGGTATCCGCCGGGCCACCGTTGGTGGGGTTGTACTTGTAGCCACCGCTTTGCGGCGGATTATGGGACGGCGTGATGACGATGCCATCGGCCAGGCCAGTGGTGCGGCCTCGGTTGTAGCAGAGGATGGCGTGGGAAACGGCCGGCGTAGGGGTGTATTCATCGCCTTCGGCAATCATCACGGTGACACCGTTGGCGGCCAGCACTTCCAGGGCGCTGGCTGCCGCGGGGGTCGACAACGCATGGGTGTCGATGCCGACGAACAGCGGCCCATCGATACCTTGGGCTTCGCGGTAAAGGCAAATCGCCTGGCTGATGGCCAACACATGCCATTCATTGAAGCCCAGGTCGAAAGAACTGCCGCGGTGCCCCGAGGTGCCGAAAGCGACGCGCTGGGTCGCAACCGAGGCATCGGGTCGGCCCGTGTAATAGGCCGTAACCAGTCGCGGGATATCGATCAACAACTCTGCCGGTGCCGGCTTGCCCGCAAATGGACTGACTGTCATGCAAAACCTCGGAATGGAGTGGCTCGAAAATGGATGCAGTTTACTGACAGTTCGACCATCACGCGATGGGTTCGATCCCTGGCCCAGCGATCAAGATTGCTCGAGCTTCAAAGCGTCGGCCAATGCAGATAGGGCGGCCTGCCGATCGTCCACTGAGCTGAATGCGTGGGTCAGGCGCAGATGCTGGCCGTACATCCCCTGGATGCTGAACAATTCTCCCGGCGCGATGACGATTCGACGGGCCAGCAGGCGCTGAAAGACCCGGCGCATGTCAGCTGGGCGCGAAGTTCGCGCCCAGACCGTCGCCCCTCCTTCGGGCTCCACCCATTGCAGGCAATCACTCACCCGCTCGCGCAACAATTGCGAGGTCGACGCGGCGCTTTCCCGTAGCAAGCGGCGCAAGACCAGGAGGTGCTGGTCGATCCTTCCATTGCTGTACAGGCGTGCAATCGCCTTCTGGCGAATCGGCGACAGGCGAAATGCGCGCAGCAGGAAGTGCCGTTGCAAGGTCAACGTCAGTTGCCTGGACAGCACGTAACCGTAGGGCGCCTCGGCACCGATGGTTTTCTCGAACGTGGAGTAGACAATCAGACGATCCGGGTCCAGCAGATCCCGAAATGGCGTGCTCCCTGGCTCGAATACCAAGTCGGTGTAGCTATCGTTCTCCAGCACCCAGGTACCGTATCGTTCGAGCAACCGCGCCACGGCGCGGCGATTACCCTCGCTCGCGCGCGTCCCCCTGGGCATGCTCAAGACCGAGGACAGCACCACCAGGCTCACCGTTTCGCTCGCAAGCAATCGCTCCAGTTGCTCGACGTCCATGTCCCCGCCCGCCGGTGATGGCAGCTCGATCACTTGCACATCGGCCGCTTGCAGCAGGCGCAGGACAGTCCAGTCGCCGGGTGACTCCATCAGCACCGTCGCCCCCTTGAGGGCCAATACCGCGATGAGGATCTCCAGGACACCTCGCAGGTCGGCACCGATATAAACGTCGTCGGCATTCCAGCATCGGGCCGGCGAAGACGTATAGCGAGCCGCAAGGGCCGTTCGCAGCTCCTGTTCGCCCCAGGGTTGTGAGGGCAATTGTGAAGCGCGCGGGTATTGGCGGAGCAACTCGCGCTCAAGCAAAAGCAGCGGGCTGTCCAGCGGCTGCAGGGAAGCCGGCTCATCATCGCTGAGCACCAGCATGCCAGGCCTGCGGGCGTTGACATACAAGGTTTCGAGCAAATCCTCACCGTCGCCCAGGTCGGCAACGCAGGGCACCGGCGACGCGTAGTAACCGGACTTGGCGATTGAATACACGCGCCCTTCCTTCTCCAGTAGCGAGTAGGCGTACTGGATCGTCGAGATGGATACGCTCAGGCGCTCGGACAACTGCCGCAACGATGGCAATCGCACCTTGGCGTCTGCGCCAAGCTCATTGATGAGGTTCGTCAGGTATCGGTAGACCGCCTGGTAGGCGAAATCTGTTTCCCGGCCTACCTTCATGAGCCCGCGCCAACGATACGAGCCATGGCCAGCCGTGCCGGGACGAGAAAAGCCAACCCCTTCAAACCCCGTTCCTCAGCGTCGCGCCGAGCGTTCGCGCAATCCATCGGTACCCTGCTCATCTTCATCCGTATCGAAGCCTTGCTCGACTGATTGCGGGCCGACCACCGAAACCGCCCCCCGTTCCGCAGGGACGAGTCGGACGCGGTACAACTTGCCAAGCATCGGGATAGACAGGCCGCTGACATCCACCATCCATTGCGCAACCTGATCGGCGACGGTCCCTCCCTGCAAGGCTTTGTGCAGGTCCGGCATTGCCACCAGCATGCCCGGATGGCTACAGCGCAGGAAATGCTCCAGCCCCGCGCCATTGTCCACGAAGGGCGCAAACAGCATGCACACCAGTTGGGTTTCATTGAGCCTCAGGGTGTTTTGCACCTCGTTGGCTGCCTGGGCGCGACGCTCGGGGATGGCCGCCGGCGAGCCGAACAGTTCCTGGACCTGTTGGCAGACATGGAGGGGTAATTGCTTGCGATGCATGAGCATGACAGTGCGCTGCACATAGTCGCCATAGCCGGTTTCATAGCTGCGGCCTTGCAGATAGCAGGCCTGCAAGCCGTACAGGTGAGCGGACAGGAACGGACTGAGGAACTCATGCTCGATCGTTGGCGCAACCAGCCCATCGGGACGTACCCGCAGAAATTCACTGAACAGAGGCCAGTTGTTTTCCTCCAGGCGATCGACGATCAGGTCGTCGATGCTGATATGCCCTATCCGCCGACAGGCCTCGAACTGACCTTCGGGCCGCCACGGCCCCAGGCGGGCCCGGCCATAGAACTGTTGGAAGAAATCGCCGCCTATCGTGTCGAGCTGCATGAACAGGCCGTCGAAGCCACAACTCGGATCGACCGGCTGGCCAACCTTGCGGGTCGCACGATGAAGGCCCGCCATGAATTGCTTCTGCTGGCGTGGCGTGTCGCTGCTGACCCATGAATCGACGCCCGACTCCCAGCGCGCCACATGCCTGTAGAATTCCGCCATTGCCAGGTAGCCCTCATCCCCCAGGCCCAAGAGGCTGTCGGACGGACGCAAGTGGCCCAGCATCAGCATGTGGGTCCGATTGGACTCATACCACGCCTCCGAAGGTACCTTGCGATGGTCGAATGGCACCACCTCACGGTTGTCGGCCATAAGCAGCTCCACCCTGGGGTCGTCGTAGAGGAACAGCGCGCTGTAGCAGCGATGAATATTCTCCAGGCTGGCCTGGGTCGTCTCCCCCAGGCGAGGCGTGGCGACGCGAAGATCAAACGTCGCCGGGTGCCGACCGGCGATGCTCAATTGCGCCGCTCGCAAGGCCGTCAGGACGTAGAACCCCTCCCGGCTCCCGTTCTGCACCGACAGCACCCGGTAATCGCCGATTCGCTCGATGCCCCCAGCGGCGACGATCAAGCGTTGGATCAGGAGCTGCAGCGCAGTCCGTTCCGCTCGGGAATAAAAATCCAGCAAGCGTTGCAATACTTGCTGATAAACGTAAGTCATTGCCTGTTCATGAATTGCACTCATAACCATTTACCTGGAAATTCGATTATCGGCGTCGCGCCCGCACCAATCCGATTGCGCGACGCAGTGTTCTGAATATTGCTTTGTTATTGCCAACAGTATTGGCAATACGCTCCACATTTGCCTTGGGTAATCATTTGACACATACGAGGCAACTTGACCCAGCCGCCTCATCAGAGCCCAGGAAAACCCCGCAATCATTGCCCCTCGCTGAACAATCGTTACGTCCTAGGAGATTTCTTACAACTTCCCACAGACTAGAGAGACAACAGATAAAGAACATGCCGAAAAGCAACTCTCCTGTTGACCAACTCGATTTTCCCCATGATCGACGGGCAGGACCAAAGCAACTACCATCCGGGCCATTTTGAATATTCGCTGAAGGGTCGAAACCTGAGTAAAGTCTGTATTGCGCCACGACTTCTTCCTTGAGTTGGAAACAAGCGTTCAATTATCAGCACTTAAATAATGATTAGAAGATACAGATTGGCGCCAAAAACCAGTTCAGTTGCGCGACTTCGGTTTTCAACGCGGGGAAAAGCGGCATAGGTAACGCGCACAAGCAGGCGCAGGGCCGCCTTGGATAAGGCAAGACGCAATGAAAAGGCGCGTGGCCAGGCAGGCCAGGGCCGCGCAAGAGCCGAAACCGCTGGCTCTTGCGCAAGGAGGGGAATCAGGCGGGGTCGACCACCTGAAGGGCAACACGTTCGCGGCAAGGGCATTCGCCCATGTAGCGGTGGGCCTCGACGAACTCGGAGAAGGGAAAGACCCGAGTCTTGAGTGGCAACACGACACGATCGGCGGTGAGCTGGTTGATATCACGCAATGCGCGCTGCAAGGCCACCTGGTCCTGGACAATCCCCAGTTCCGGCTTGCCGGTGAAATTGCCGATGCAGTGCACGAAGAACTGGATGTTCTTCTGGAAGGCCGCGCAAGCCGGAAATGGCGTCTGGTTGCCACCCTGCAAGCCATACAGCACCAGGCTGCCACGAGGTGCCAGCACGTCACCCAGGAGCGACATCTGCGGACCGCCAAGGCCGTCGAACACGACGTCGACGCCACGATTGTCCGTCAGCTTGTTGATTTGCATCAGCAAGTCCTGCTCTTCGGTAACGATCACCTTTTCGGCGCCCAGCGACAGCAGATATTCGCGCTCGTCGGCAGTCTTGGTCGCTGCGATCACCCGCACACCCAAGGCCTTGCCCAGCTGCACGAACGACGGACCGGCGCAATGGCTGGCATCGGTGACCAGGGCAAACTGCCCAGGCTTGACCCGTGCCAGGTCCATGTAGGCGAAGTAGGCGATCAACAGCGGCGTGTAATGCACCGCGGCCTCGATAGGGCTGAGCACATCGGGATAGCGAGTCAGCGCGGTGCGTGGCAGCACGATGACCTCGCCATACACCGGATAATCGTTCGGACTCTCTGCGGGGAAGCTGGCGACCTTGTCGCCGACGGCCAGATCGTCGACACCGTCGCCGATGGCGGTGACCACGCCAGCCATTTCATGGCCAAGCCCCGAAGGCAGGCGCGCCTGGGACGACGCCAGGTTCTGGCGCCACAGGGTGTCATACCAGCTGATGCCGATCGCTTCGACGCGGACCTGCACTTCTCCCGGCGCAGGAAGAGCCGCCGCATGCTCTTCGCATTTGAGCACCTCGGCACCACCAAACTTGTGAAAACGGATCGTGCGGGACATCGCAAACCTCGTCAAAGTAACCTCTAATGCCATGAACTCTATCCGGGCTTTGTAGCCAAGACCATCAGTGGCTATTAATAGTCGACATGCCTGTCATTGATTCCGCAGCAAGAAAACCTAACCAGTCCTGTAGGACTTATCCCTAAGAAAATGCATTTACCCGATGCAGAGTACCAGCCTTTCCCCGTAAGATTCATGCCGGTCATTGTTCCCATATGGCCGCCCACGTCAAGCTTGCCGAATCTGCCAGGACCCCAGATGAATCGTAATGACCTGCGTCGTGTCGACCTGAACCTGTTGATCGTGTTCGAAACATTGATGCATGAACGCAGTGTGACCCGCGCCGCCGAGAAGCTGTTTCTCGGCCAGCCGGCCATCAGCGCCGCGCTGTCGCGCCTGCGCAGCCTGTTCGATGACCCCTTGTTCGTGCGCACCGGGCGCAGCATGGAACCCACCGCCCGAGCGGTGGAAATCTTCGCCCTGCTCTCTCCGGCCCTGGATTCAATCTCCACCGCGGTCAGCCGGGCGGCGGAATTCGACCCGGCCACCAGCACTTCGGTGTTTCGCATCGGCCTGTCGGACGATGCCGAATTCGCCCTCCTGCCCATGCTGCTCAAGCGCCTGCGAGCCGAAGCACCGGGCATTGTGCTGGTGGTGCGCCGGGTCAATTACATCCTGATGCCGGGCTTGCTGGCCTCGGGGGAAATCTCCATCGGCGTCAGCTATACCGACGACTTGCCGGCCAATGCCAAACGCAAGGTATTGCGTCGCAGTTCGCCGAAAGTGCTACGGGCCGACACCGCGCCGGGACGGCTGACCCTGGACGAATTCTGCGCCCGGCCCCACGCCCTGGTGTCATTCGCCGGGGATTTGAGCGGCTTTATCGATGAAGAACTGGAAAAACTCGACCGCAAGCGCCATGTGGTACTGGCGGTTCCGCAATTCAACGGCCTGAGCACACTGTTATCGGGCACCGACATCATCGCCACCGTACCCGATTACACCGCCGACGCATTGACCGCCGCCGGCGGCGTGCGCGCCGAAGACCCACCCATCCCGGTGCGAAGCTTCGAACTGCACATGGCTTGGCGGGGATCACAGGATAATGACCCGGGAGAACGCTGGTTGCGGTCGCGGATCCAGATGTTTTTTGGCGACCCTGATAGCCTTTAGGTTTCGTCCTGCAGGCTGT
Source organism: Pseudomonas sp. E102 (assembly GCF_052660185.1). Classification (NCBI taxonomy): domain Bacteria; kingdom Pseudomonadati; phylum Pseudomonadota; class Gammaproteobacteria; order Pseudomonadales; family Pseudomonadaceae; genus Pseudomonas; species Pseudomonas sp. E102. The sequence continues at coordinate 1,929,678 of NZ_CP084025.1, read as the reverse complement.
TTAGCTGATCATTTCTGACTTTTCATAGGTCGTAGCGACCCATTCACACCGGGCAGCGCTCGTCGTTCGCGCCACTCACTACTCACTGGACGTCATGCAAGCACGTCATTTCTGTGAAGGCATGTTCAGGCGCTGATGTTGATCCGCTGTGTACTTTTCATCGCCCGCTACAGGTACCCAATCCTTTAAAGGTGTCAGAAAGTGCAGTTCAAAACGACGTGACAGGAACGCCCATTTTCCGTCGCGACGTTCAAACCTGTCGTGGTACAGCCCACTGGCTTGAACCGGACCTTTTTCAATGTCATGGAACAGGCAATCCGCGGCCACCGTACCCGCCGCGCTGTCACCCTTGATTTCGATCAGTGGGTTGGCCATCCAGTGGTGCATATAAGGCATCTGGTGCCAGCTGTTTTGCGCCATCGCCAGGATTTCGTCACGGTTTCCGGCCTTGCCGAAACCCGGTAGGTCCAGTGTCGATTCTTCGTGCCAGATTGCGCTCAGGAGCAACACGTCAACGCGATCGAAGGCATTGGCGTAGGCGCTGATCAGCGACTCGATTGCGGCGCGACTTTCCAGGGCGTCCAGTCGGGTGCTCAGTTCTTCAATGTTCATGATGAGGTTCCCTGCTGAGACTTCGCAAAAGCGCAAAACGCAACCCTCTGCGAGGGCTGCGCTGCGGTTAAGCAAGTGTTCAGATCTGCGACAGGCCGCCGTCGACCATCAGCTCCACACCGTTGACGTATTTCGCATCGGCGGATGCAAGGAACAGCGCCGACGAGGCGATTTCTTCAGGTTGGGCCATATACCCCAGCGGAGTGATCTGCTCGACATGTTGTCGCAGCGCGGCGATGTCGCGTTCGCTCATCTTCAAGCCGTTATCCATCAGAGGCGTGCGGGTGAAGCCAGGGCTCAGGACATTCGCTCGAATCCTGCGACCTTTGAGTTCGTTGGCCCAAGTCCTTGCGAAGGACCGCACCGCGGCCTTGGATGCGTTGTAAAGGCTCAGCCCTTCCATCCCGTTGCTGGAACAGATAGAGGCCGTCAACACGATCGAAGCGCCATCTTTCAACAATGGCATTAACGTCTGAACGGTAAAAAAAACGCCCTTTACGTTAATGTCGAACATATTGAAATAAGCCGTCTCCGTGGTCTCGCCCACCGGGTTTTTTTCACAAATGCCCGCGTTGGCAAACACTGCGTCCAATTGATCGTCACGGGCCACAATGGTCGCCTTGAGCTTATCGAGATCAGCCTGGCGCGCGACATCCGAAATGACCGCGACGGCTCTGTCGCCCAGCTTTGCCACCGCAGCTTCCAGCGTGGCTGCAGAACGACCCGTGATGTAAACACGCTTGGCTCCCTCTGCAATCAAACCCTGCGCAATCGCAAATCCGATCCCGGTGGATGCGCCGGTGACAACTGCAACCTGATTGGCGAATTTACCTGACATATCTGACTCCTCAGCCTCGGTTGTGTGGCTCGATTGAAACCACAGTACGGCCATTTTGAGAGGAGTCAGGGGCTGAGCGGCACTGCCAAAAATGAACATTGGCCGTTCAGTTATGTGAGGCGTCAGCGAGGGTTTGATCGTTTAGATTCGAGTCAGCTGATCCAGAGCATGACCCGCAATCGAGAATATCTGGAACCGAAGTGTTTCAGGAAGGAGACCTTATGCCTCAGACTAAAATCGCCCCCCCGGAACCGCGGCGCTGGTTGATGTTCGCCATTTTGTTGGTCGGTGCGTTTTTACCGCCGCTGGATTTTTTCATCGTCAACGTAGCACTGCCCTCGATTCAACAATCGCTGGGCACGGCCTCCTCCGCCGAACAGTTGATCATCTCGTCATATGCGGCTCTTTATGCCGTGACATTGATCACCGGGGGTCGGCTCGGCGATATCTACGGCCGCATGAGAATGTTCTTCGTTGGCCTGGTTGGCTTTGCAATCGCCTCATTGATCTGCGGTGTCGCCGAGTCACCTTGGATGTTGATCGCCGGACGTTCGCTGCAAGGCGTGACGGCAGCGGTCATGGCGCCCCAGGCACTCGCTTCAGTGCAGGCCATATTCCCCGAGTCCGAAAAACCTTTGGCGTTGAGCCTCTATGGCGCAGTCTTTGGTCTGGCGTCGGTGGTCGGCCAGGCCCTTGGCGGAATATTGATATCGCTCAACTTGATGGGCTTGGGGTGGCGGGCGATATTTCTTGTGAATTTACCGATTGCGTTACTGGTGATTCTGATCGCCATTGCGGTGGTCAAGGAAACCCGCGCACCACATACAAGCAAGCTTGATCTGGGCGGAACGGTACTGTCCATGGTGACGCTGGGAGCGCTGATCGTGCCGCTGATCGAGGGGCGTGAAGCGGGCTGGCCTTTGTGGGCCTGGCTGTCGCTTGCGGCGGTGCCGCTGCTGGCCTGGCTGTTCTGGCGCTACGAAGCGCGTTTGCACCAAGCGCAAGGCGCGCCGTTGCTGAATCCTGCCGTACTGCACGCGCCTGGGTTGGGCCGGGCACTGTTCGTCGCTCTGACCTTTTACGCGATCGGCGTGTTTTTTCTGCTGTTTTCTATTTATTTACAGGAAGCGCTGCATACGAGCCCACTCAATGCAGGCCTCGTCTTCCTTCCTTTCGGCGCGGGCTTTTTGCTGGGACCGCTCTCCACTCCTCACTTCAGGCATTTGCTGGGGGCGTACGTCAATCCGGTCGGGATGGGACTTGAAGTGTTGGGGCTCATGCTCCTGGCCTGGCTCGTGGCGCACACGCCGATGTCCGTCAGCCCCGCTGCGCTGCCCCTTGCCGTCATTCTGTTTCTGATCGGCTTCGGACAAGGACTGGCCCTTCCGACATTGATGCGCATGATCACAGGGCGCGTGGCGCCAGCGTACTCCGGCATGATTGCGGGCATTGCCAGCTCTACTCTGCAAATCAGCACATCACTGAGTGTCGCGATAATAGGCGGAGTTTTTTACACCCTTCTAGGCACGGACACAGACGCGGCTGCCATCAGCCACGCCTTCACCGTCTCAATACTCTGTATCGCGGCATGCCTGGTCGTAGGCACGGGACTCAGCCTTACCCTGGCGCGCCAACCTGCTGCGCAACTGCAAACGACAGCCATGTACCCAGCGGAGTGAGTCAACCGCCTGCCTGGTTGCCGATCATGATGGAAGCAAGGTCGGCAAGAGCACGCAGGCTGTCCATCTGTCGCATATCCTGGTGGTAGCCCATCCATATGTCGCGGCCCGGTGGCGCCTCATGCGGATCAATCAGGCGCAGCGCCGTTAACCGGTCGCCCAGGGCACGGGGCAGCACAGCGATGCCCTGCCCTTGCGCGCACATCTGCGCCTGGACGGTGCGACTACTACTGGTGAACACCGTACGGGCCAGAGGGTAACGCTGCCGCAGCCACTGCACATCGGGATAATGTGATTGGGCGACACTCATGGTAATCAAGCCAACCCCCTCGCCCTGCGGCTCGAGGTCAGGAGATCCGACGGCGGTGTACAGCCCATAGCTCAGGGAAGTGAGTTTGCGGTGAACAATATCGGGTTCGGTGAAAGGAACGATCCGAAACGCGATGTCGGCGTCGCGACGGGCAAGGTCGAACAATCGATGCCCGGCGATGACCTCGGGCACGATCAGCGGATAACGTCGCCCCAGTTCGCTCAGAACCGGGGCCAGCACGTAACAGGCAAACCAGTCAGCGCAGGAGATGCGCAACACACCTTCTGGCTGCGCGCTGTCGCCCGCAAGGCGCCGCTCGATGGCCAACGCACTTTGCTCCATTTGCTGCGCCAGGCTGAGTAGCTTCTCTCCGCTCTCGGTCAGTATCAGACCTTGGGTGGTACGCAGGAAAATGGGCTGGCCGCTGGACTGTTCAAGCACCTGCAAGCGCCGCCCCACGGTCGGATGGCTAACACCCAACAGCTTGGCAGCAGCGCCCAATGACCCACTGCGGGCAATCGCGAGAAAGACCCGCACATCACTCCAATCCATGCTCCGCCCCGATGCAAAAATGAAGAGTGAGAGTGCAGCAATGGCAATGCCGTAGCAATCCCGCGCTCGACAAGCATGTCTACAAACTAGTCGACACACCATTCGGGGACGGGAAATGAAGACAGGCTTTATCGATCTGGGAAGTACTGCGCTTTGACCTTACCGCGAAACACCCAGAACCCCCACGTGTTGTAGGCCAGCGTGACCGGCACCAGCACCGCGAATCCCACGAGCATGAACCCTTGGCTCGAAGCGGGAGCAGACGCTTGGCTGATCGCCAGCGACGGCGGCAGGATTAACGGATAGAGGGTAATGATCGCGGCAGCGAACGCCGTGCCAAACCATCCCAATACCGCAAACAACGGAAGGAAATGGTATCGGCTGGAAAAAGCCCGGTAAAACCCGACCAGCAACGCGCACTGAACAAGCAGAAGCGCCGGGCTCAGGTTCGATTCAAGAAGATGGTCTCGATAGGACGGCGCCAACTCGCTGGTCCACACCACAATGATTGCAATGCCTGCCAGTGTCAGCCACCCCAGCCATCGCGCCTGCCTTCTGGCCGCCGCTTGCAGCGCGCCTTCGGTTCGCCAGAACAGCCAGCAACTGCCAAGCAGTGCGTAGCCAATCACCAGCACCACGCCACACGCCAGCGCAAATGCACTCAACCACTCCCAACCGTTTCCGGCGAACCGGCCCTCGTGGTGATCGATTCCCTGTACCACGCTGCCCATGATGACACCCTGGCAAAGCGTTGCGATCAACGAGCCGGTCACGAGGCTGACGTCGAGCCAGCGCTTCATTCGTGCAGGCGCGTCGGCCCGGAACTCCAACGCGACGGCCCTGACAATCAATGCCAGCAGCATCGCGATCACGGGGATATACAGGGCGGAAAACAAGACGCTGTAAGCCACGGGAAAAAGCGCGAGCAAACCGCCGCCACCGAGCACCAGCCAGGTTTCGTTCCCGTCCCAGATCGGCAGGATGGAGTTGACCATGATCTGCTTATCGTCGGGGTGTTGGCGGGTCGCGAAGAGGATGCCGACGCCCAGGTCGGTGCCGTCCAGAATCACGTAGGTGATGATCGTAAAGGCAATTGCGGCGGCCGACAGATTGGGCAACAGCGCTTCAGAGATGAACATCACGATTTCCCCTGCGTTGCGCTGGCTTGGTCGTCGGCATCCGTTGAAGTTGCCGGCAGTCGGTTGATGGCGCGTATCAGGTAAAACAGCCCCAGGCCGAAAACCAGCAGGTACAGGATCACCAGGGCGAGTGTGCTGCCCAGGACGAATGAGAGCGGTTGCTGCGAGCTGCTGTGAACGGTGCGCATCAAGCCATAGACCGTGAATGGCTGGCGCCCGACCTCGGTAACCACCCATCCGCAAACCATCGCTACGAACCCGGCCGGGGCCATGAGCACCGCACAGCGCATCAGCCATCGACACTCGAACAGACCGCCGCGCCAACGCAAGAAGAGACTGGCGATACCCATGGCCACGATCAGCAAGCCGATGCCCACCATGATACGAAACGCGAAAAAGACCACGGCCACGGGCGGGATGTCTTCGGGCGCGAACTCATCAAGGCTCTGTATGGTGCCGGTCCAGTCGTGGCGCAGATAAAGCGAGCCGAGATGGGGTATCGCCAGTTCGAAATCATTCCTGCGGTTGGCCTGGTCCGGTATCGCAAACAACCTGAGCGGCTCGCCCTGGCCGGCTTCCGGGCGTCGCCAGGAACCTTCCATCGCGGCCAGCTTCTGCGGCTGGTGATCTCGGGTATTTTCGCCGTGCAGGTCCCCCGCGACGAGCTGGATAGGCCCGACCACGGCCGCCATCCACAGTGCCATTGAGAACATCACTCGCGCAGGCGCGTGGGTATTGTCGCGCAACAAGTGCCACGCGCCCGCGGCGCCCACGAGGGTGGCCGTGCCGAGAAAGGCGGCGATGCTCATGTGCACCATACGGTAGGGAAACGAGGGGTTGAATATGATCTGCAGCCAGTCTTCGGGCACGAACCGGCCATCGCCGGCAATGCTGAAGCCTGCCGGGGTGTGCATCCAGGAATTGGCTGACAGTATCCAGAATGCACTGAACAACGAGCCGACGGCGACCGCGCATGTAGACAGGAAGTGCAGGCGCGGCCCGACTTTATTCATGCCAAACAGCATGACCCCGATGAAGCCTGCTTCCAGGAAAAACGCGACCATGACTTCATAGAACATCAGAGGCCCGAGGATGCCCCCCGCCCGGCTGGCCAGCGCGCTCCAGTTGGTCCCGAACTCGAACTCCATGACCAGCCCTGATGCCGTGCCCACGGCGACCGTCAAGGCGAATATCTTCAGCCAGAATCGGTAGACGTCCATATAGACCTGACGCTTTCGCCACAGCCAGAGGGCTTCCAGCACCATCAGGTAATTGGCCAGGCCGATGGAAAATGCGGCAACCACGATGTGGAAGCTAATGGTGAACGCAAACTGGTAGCGCGCCAGCATCAACGCCGAATCCATCGATTCCATGGGCAGGCCCCGCTCAAGCGCCGCTGGGTTTGCCGCAGAATTGGCTGATCGGTTTATCGATCGGCCTCTTCATGCCCTCACCCATCGCTTTCAAGCCCTCCAGGAGCGGCAAGATCGCGCGCCAAAGCGATTCGTCATGCAGCAAACGGTATGAGCCCCGCACGCCTGGCGCGACGTCGTCGTTGTTGGGCGCGGTCCATTGACTGACCGCAGCGCCGGCATCCTTCAGCGCGAAGACCAGCCGGTAGAATTCATCGGGCGGCACGCGGGACAGTGCCATCGCCAGGATCGACAGGTTCTGAATGACGTTGAGCGTGCCTTCCTTGTTCAGGCCATCAACCAGCACTTTGGCAATCGCCGTGTTGGCACAGACCAGGTCATTGGCCATGCGCAGCACGCCGTGTTCATGGAGGCTCTGGACCAGACGATCGAGTTCATCCTGCGCGTCAGGCTCGGTCTTGCTTGGTTTTACGTCGTAATCAATAGGTTCGGCCATCAAAACCTCTCCGGATGGGGCGCCGGTGCGTCGATCGGCGCGTAGTCGTCTCTGGCCCACTTCACCTCAACAGCCACGCCATTGTTCGGTGTCCTGTGGCCGTTTCGGAAATTGCCGCGCGGCAATGCCGATTGCGGAGGGGGATCCCTCAGGATCGTCATCTTCACAGCGGTTTCCTTGTAGGCCGGCGTGTTGACGTCTGGATCATGATGTTCCCCGGTGAGTTCATTAATGCCGGGCTTGCCCTGGTGAATCGGCATGAACAGCACCTTGCCGCGCACTCGATCGGTGATCAGAACCGGCACCGTGACCGAACCACGGCGAGAAGTGATCCGCACCTGGGTCCCATCCTGGATACCCCGCTCGTCTGCAAGCTCGGGACTGATTTCGACGTACCAATGCGGTGACAACGAATCGACACGGTCGCCACGTCCCGTCTGGTTGTTGCCCTGGAAATGCTCCAGCATGCGTCCGTTGTCCAGCATCAGGTCGAATTCGCTGTCGGGCGCTTCCGCCGGAGGTTTCCACTCCAGCGGGTACAACACGGCTTTGCCGTCGTCGGTGTGGAACCGGTCGGTATAGAGCAACGGGGTATCGGTGCCATCCGGCTTTACTGGCCAGAGGAGAGATTTCCAACCGTCCAGGCGCTCATAGCTGGCGCCGGCGAACAGGGTGGCGATACCGGCCACCTCCGCGAAGATCTGCGAGGGATGCTTGTATCCCCAGTCATGGCCCATTCGCTTGGCCAGATCGGTCAGGATGCGCCAGTCCGGCAGGCTGTTGCCCAGCGGCGGAAACACCTCATGAAAACGTTGGATCCGCCGCTCGGTGTTGACGAAGGTGCCCTCCTTCTCAACGCTTGGGCAACCTGGCAGCACGACGTCGGCGAACTGCGCGGTGCGGCTGAAGAAAATGTCCTGCACGACCATGAAATCGAGTTTTCTGAAAGCCTCATGCACGTTTTCAGTGTCGGCGTCGGAAAACGCCGTCTCTTCACCGATCACATACATGGCTTTTATCTTCTGCTCGGCGGCATGCTGAACCATCAGGAAGTTGTCTTCACCGACCTTGTTGGACAGTCGTTCCGGCGCCACACCCCAGGCCTTCGCCCACTTGGCTCGAACCGCTTCGTCAGTGACTTTTTCATAACCGGGATAGACGTTCTTCAAACACCCGAAGTCGCTGGCCCCCTGGACGTTGTTGTGGCCGCGCATCGGATAACCGCCGGTTCCGGGGCGGCCGTAGTTGCCGGTAACCAACAAGAGATTGGACAGTGCGGTGCTCGTGTCGGCCCCGTGGCTATGCTGGGTAATGCCCATTGCCCAGAGCAGGCAGACCCGTTTGGCCTTGCCGATCATGTTCGCGGCGCTGACCAGATCCGCCTCCGACAACCCGGTGACCTGCGACGCGAATGGCAGGGTAAAGGGTTCCAGGGAGCGTCGGTACTCGTCCACCTGATTCACCCGCGCTTCCAGGAATGCCGCGTCCGCCATGCCATGATCGAACAGGTAACGCGACATGGCGCTGGCCCAGACTATGTCGGTGCTCGACCTGATCTGCAGGAACAGGTCGGCGCGCTCCGCCATTTCATGCTTGCGTGGATCGACCACCAGCAGTTTTTGCCCTCGATGCTTGCGCGCGGCCTTGATTTTCGAAGCGATAACCGGATGGTTCTCCGCCAGGTTGCTGCCCACCAGGACGATGAGGTCCGCCTGCTCAAGATCGGTGATCGTGCCGGCGTCGCCGCCGTAACCGACCGTGCGGAACAACCCCTGTGTCGCGGGGTTCTGGCAGTAGCGTGAAGAGTTGTCGACGCTATTGGTGCCGATGATCAGGCGAGCGATTTTCTGCGTCAGGTAAGCTTCTTCATTGCTGGCCTTGCTGGAGCCAATGAAGCCGATGGCATCGGCGCCGTGCTCACGTTTTATGGCCAGAAGACGGCCTGCGACCAAGGTCAGCGCCTCGTCCCAGCTTGCTTCACGAAACCGGCCGTTTTCCCGGATCAGCGGCGTCGTCAGGCGTTTCTCGCTGTTCACGAAATCCCAGGCGAACTTGCCCTTGATACACGTGGAAATGCCGTTCGCCGGTGCGTTCACCACTGGCTGCACCTTGAGCAGCGTGCGGTCGCGAGTCCACATTTCGAACGAGCAGCCCACGCCACAATAGGTGCACACGGTCTTGGTGCGTTTGATTTCAGGCTGGCGCCAGTGCATGTCCATGACGGAAATAGCGGTAATGGGCGGCGCACCGATCGTATTCTCGATCGTCTTCACCGCGTCGATGAGCGGCCGCTTGATGTCCTCGGGCATCGACGTCAACGGTCCGGCATCCGGCTGCATGGTTTTTTCGAGCAACGCGTTGCAGGGGCAAACCGTGACGCAATGACCGCAGCTCACACAACTGGAACCCTCTATCTTGGTTCCGCCATCCCACAACACCCTTGGATGCGCCTGGGTGAAATCGATGCTCAGCGTTTCATTGACCTCGACGTTCTGGCACGCTTCCACGCAACGCCCGCACAGGATGCATTGATCGGGATCGTAGGTATAAAACGGGTTCGAGTGGTCCTTGCTGTAGGGCTTGCGCTGGTATTTGTAGCGCTGGATCACGGGGTTCATGTCGGCGACGGTATTGTGCAGCGTGCAGTCACCGGTGTTGTGCTCGCAGACCGTGCAATAAAGCTCGTGCTTGGCAAGGATCCGGTCCATGCCTTCTTCCTGCGCCGCCTTCACGCGAGGCGTTTCGCTCACCAGCTTCATGCCGTCGGCGGAACGCAGCGCGCACCCGCGGACCAACTCGCCATCATGCTCGATCCAACAGACATCGCAGGTCTGGATCGGCCCGAGGGCGCGGTGATAGCAGACGTGAGGCAGGTCGATGCCCTGCTCTGCCAAGAAATCGATCAGCGGCTGGTCAGCGTCACCCCTGAGGGTGCGACCGTTGTACTCGACGCTGCACTGGTATCTGCCATTCATGGAAACTCGCCCCGTTGGCCGACTGACCGCCCGGACAGCGGCCCAACGAAGCTAGAGACCGAATGCCCACACGGAAATGTTCAGTTACAGAATCGATATCCCAGTGCTGCAAATGTTCATTAATTTTTGCGCGAAGCCGCTACAGCGTGTGGCATCCGAATGCTTGTAACGCTCCGCTAATAAATGCTGGCTTGTCCTTTCGCTCAAGCATTCACATCCACGACCGTGCGCCCGCGAACCTGCCCTTGCAGCACCCGAGCCGCGACTTCCGGCACTTGCGCCAGGCCGACAAGCTGCGTGGTGCGAGCAAGCTTGTCCACATCCAGATCCCGGGCCAGACGCGACCATGCCTGCAAACGGACAGCCTGGGGCGCATTCACGGAGTCGATACCGGCCAGGGTCACGTTGCGCAGGATGAAAGGCAGCACCGACCCCGGCAGATCCGCGCCCTGGGCGAGGCCGAAGGCGGCGACGACCCCGCGGTATCGGGTCTGGGCTAGGGCATTGGCCAAGGTATGGCTACCGACCGAGTCGATGACGCCCGCCCAACGCTCCTTGGCAATCGGTGCGCCCGGCTCCGACAGGGTGCGCCGATCAATCACCTCTGCAGCGCCCAGGTCACGCAGATAGTCGGCTTCTTCCAGGCGTCCAGTCGACGCGATCACCCGATAGCCCAGCCCCGACAACAGCGCTATCGCCACCGAGCCCGCGCCGCCGTTGGCGCCGGTCACCAGGATATCGCCCCCATCGGGCGCCAGGCCGCCGTGTTCCAGCGCCAGCACGCTGAGCATCGCGGTGTAGCCCGCCGTGCCAATGGCCATGGCTTGGCGGGTCGAGAATACGTCCGGAACCTTCACGAGCCAGTCACCACTCACCCGGGCCTTCTGGGCGAAACCGCCGTGGTGCGTCTGGCTCAGCCCCCAACCGTTCAGCAGTACCCGGTCGCCAGCCTGGAAACCTGCGTGGCTGGAGCTTTCAACGATACCGGCGAAGTCGATGCCGGGAATCAACGGGAACTGGCGGATCACCGGCGAGCGGCCACTGAGGGCCATGGCATCTTTGTAGTTCACCGTGGAATATTCGATAGCGACGGTGACATCACCGGGCATCAGGTCTTCTTCGGTGAAGTCGACCAGGCCGGTCGACATGGCTTCATCGGTTTTGGTGGCAAGCAGCGCTTTGAAGGTCATGGTTGTTTTCCTGTGCATTTGAGCGGCGAATGTCGTGGGCCCGGTTGAGCAGATTCACGCCAGTTGCATTGCCTTGCGGATACCGGTATCCAGCATGCCCGCCGGCGCGAAGCGGCGCATGAACTGCAATTGGGCTGCCGCCTTGCCGGCGGTGTAACGCAACTTCGGACGCTCGGCGCGAGCGGCCTTGAGCACCACGTCAGCGACCACATCGGGCCCCTCAGCCGTGGCCATTGCGTGATTGACGACCTTGGTTACCTTACCCCGGATATCCTCGTACAGGTCCAGCTTAGCGTCAGCCTGCAGGCTGTTGCTCTCGAATGATGTCTTGGTATAACCGGGCTCGATGACGACGACCCGGATGCCATGGGTCCGTAATTCATGATCAAGGGCTTGGGAATAGCCATCCACCGCGTGCTTGCTCGCCACGTACAGCGCCACATAGGGCACGGATACCACGCCGAGTATGGAACCGATGTTGATGATGCGACCGACACCCTGGCGACGCATATGCGGCACAACGGCGCGCGTCATTCGCACAACACCGAGGAAATTGGTATCGAAGATCGCCTTGGCCTGGTCGATCGAGCTTTCTTCGGCCGCGGCCGGGGCGAGCCCGAAACCGGCGTTGTTGACCAGCAGGTCGATACGCCCTTCCAACCGCATCAACTGCGCAACCGCGGCCTCGACGCAGGCATCGTCGGTCACGTCGAGTGCCAGCATCTCATACGCCTGATGATCGGCCCGGGCTCCGCGCCGGCTGGTGCCGTATACCTGATAGCCGGCCGCTACGAGGGAGTTGGCAATGGCTTCGCCGATACCGGAAGAAGCGCCGGTCACCAAGGCTACGGGTTTGTGGATCGTCATGGAGTGTTCCTCGGCAACTGGGTCGGGCCCGACATCGATACGTGTCGGGGCAGCTCTATGATGATGAGCATAATCATAGCCGTCAACAGTTTTGATTTTGATCGACATCTAATTTAGATCCAGCCTGATGCTGTCCGTCGCTTCGAGGTTACCTTGGCATTCATGCACTGGAACCTAATGCTCGCCAAAGTGGATTTGCCACGCTGCGTCTGTAGGCCGAAGCAGGTTTCAAGGAGGACGTTCAAAGCGGCGTCTCTTGTCCAACCTTCCCCGAAAGCTCACAAGCCACCACTTGCGGCACCACGCGGATAACGACACGCCGATTGGCCCTTCGCCCAGCTTCGGTGTCGTCTCCAGCTATGGGCTGACCGGCGGCGACGCCCTGGACGGCTAGGCAACCGGCGGGGATTTTGCCCACGTGCTGCATCCAGTCCCGCACTGCAACAGCACGGGCGTTTGAGAGTTGCAGGTTCTGTTCCGATGAACCTGTCCCGTCGGTATGGCCTGAAATGACGATCAACCCGTCTGGCTGGGCCTTGATATCCACCAAGGCCTTGACCAAGGTATCGGTCCAACCAGGCTTGAGCTGCGAACTGCCGACATCGAACAGCGACAGGCTGTCCAACTGCACCGGAGCGGGCAAGACCAACGCTGACCTCGCGCTCATCCGCCACCCGACAACCCCTGCGACGAGAGCGAAGACGAGCGCCGCGCCGCACAGCCATGGCGAAAAATGCCCCTTACGATGGGTCATGTCCGGCGGGGGCAGGACCACAATGGGTATCGCCAATGCCGGCTCTGTCATTCCCATGGGAAGCAGTGCCGCTTCGATACGTTGATCGCATCGTTCCAAACGTTGGATCAGCTGGTTGACCTGCTGGCGCAGAGACTGGAGAGCCGGCAGCGGCGTGGATGCGTAGCTTGCCAGCCGCTCAGTCAGGCAGCCCAACGCACCATCGAGCTCAAGCAACGCGCGCTGATCGTTGGTCGTCAGCGCCAGGCCACGCAGCAGCGTTTGCAGCTGTGCGAACAACCACCCCAACGTATCCAGGCGCACCCGCACCGACGGCGGCCACAGGCTGGGCCATTGACCGCAGAGCGTCTTCAACAATCGAACGCCTTGGACCATGCCGTCCAAACCGTGACGCTGGCTTCGAGCCAGCGCATAGAAGCTGACGGTTTGCAGCTCCGCACCGTTGAGTTGCAGCAGCACAAGGCATAACTGCTCGACTTTTTGCCAATCCACGTCTGGGCAGGCGCCATGGCCCAATCTGGCCAACTCGTCGCGCAAAGCGACGAACTCAGCATAGCCGCGCGGATCGCCACCGATTCGAACATGCACTTCAAACAACGCGCTCATCGCGCTTGCCTTGCGTTATCCGTTCCCGTTGCCGCCACATGGTTCTGTCGCTTCAGGTGACGCATCAGGACTTTGCCCTCCGGTCCCAACGTGGTACCGAAAGTTACCCGGCGCCCTCCTTTCAACTGCACGTCCAGGGCGCACTCCAAATGCCCCGGCAGTAATTGCGGCAGTAGCTCGATGGCGAGCGCCGTCAATCGCGGTTCGTATTTGAGCAGGGTATGGGTCATGGCCTTCATCAACGTATGGGCGGTAGCCGGTAGCCCCTGCAAAATGGTTCCCATGTCGGGAAGTCCATAATCCGGTAAATGGCTGAGGCTGCCGGCCCGGCTGTTGAGGATGCGTTGCAGGTTGTCCAGGACCGACAGCGTGTGCTGGTCCTGCCCGCTGACGCGATGCAAATCCAGTTCACCATTGAAGTTTTGCAGTAGCATTTCATAGAGCGAAGGGTTGGGCTCGGTCATGGATCAGTCCTTCGCCAACGGGCGCAACGTCAGTTGGTTGGCGCCTATCTCGATGAGCCGTGCCCGATCCGGGTCCAGGTCTTCGCGCCTCAGCACCAAGCGCCAGGAGCCTAACGCGGCGTCTGGACTTCGAAACAAGCCCACCAGCGCCACTACCCGCGTGCGGGGGTCCATGGGCACGCTCAACAGGACCCCTGCCCCGGGTTTCACCACCACGGCGCGTTTGTCCAGCAATGCACCTTCGAACAGGTTGTCGTCTGTGTTCACCAGCCCGTCGTAGGTGGCCTGCTCCAACGCGGTACTGTCGCGTAACTGGTAAACCCGCACCAAGGTGGGCAGCGATAAGGCGTTCATGTCCGCGGTTTCGGTGTTGAGCGCGGTTCGTGCGTTGAAATCCAGGTGCAAGGTCTTGACCTGTTTACGGAACATCGTCCCGGTGGTGAACCCCGTGCTCGGCTCGACGGTCTGCGCCGCTCCACACCCGCCAAGCGCAGCGACCAGCACCGTGAGTGCCAACCGGTTAATAAAGGTATGTGACATGTTGTGTTTCCCTGATCCGTGGGTTGGTCGAAAGGCCCTGGTAGCGGCCCATATTGATCGTGAGGGTGTCCTGTTCTCGCGGCTGCCAGGTGTCTGAACCCAAGCCCAGCACACCGGTCATTCCCAGTCGTATCTGCCGATGCCCCAGTATCGGAGTTGGCAGGCTGCTTACCGCGATGGTCAATTGCAGCGTCGCGGTGCAGCGCCATCCCAGGTACACCCGCAGGAGTACAAGCAGGTCGCGGTGAAGCGCTCCGCCGGGCAACCAGTCATTGGCCTCCTGCGCGTCGTCGGTGGACAGCACCAAGTGCAGCTGGCTGTTGACGTCTTGCCCGACATTGCCCAGCGGCGTGCCCTTGGACAAGCGTACCGGGCAAGACGGACACAGGCTGGCCGGTTGCGGCAAGGGAATCTTCTGCGGCCGGTACGGGGTTATCCGTGCCTGGGTATGGACGGCAAGCAGCTTGACGAGCGCCTCGATGCCTTCGGCGTTGCGGGTAGGCAGGCGCATGACGCTGAGCAACGCGAGGAAACGGGAGACCGGGGTAGCGACGCGTTCCGCTGTTCCGGGAATGCCCAGCCCGATCAAACCGAACAGGCACTGCGATGTCGCATCGCTGCCGCCCGCTGCAAACGTCGCTGGATAAGAGTACTTGCGCCAGATTCGATAGAACTGAGTGAAAATCCGGTGATTGAAAATGTCGAGGAAAGCTTCCAGTGCCTCATGCCCCTCCCGGCGTTGAGCGATGTCATCCACAAACCCCGTCGGCATTGGCGAATCTAGGCCGTACAAACCCATCAGACGGGTGCGCACCGTAGCCGGACGTTGCGGGTTGTTCGTGTCGATTTCGATCGCCTTCAGCTCACCGGCGGGAAACCCCATGCCGGGATCGGGTCGAAAGCGCACGGGATCATCTGCCGGATGCGCGGTGCTGCCAAGCAGAGGACGGCCGGGCAGCGCTTGTTCCAACAGTTGGCAGAAACGATACAGGCTGGCCTCGGCCACCCGCCCTCGCAACGCGTCCAGCAAACCGTCGGCGTTCAACCGGGAATGCGCTGGCTGTGGTTCTCGTTCCATCGCAGGCACGCTCCGGTAGGTTGAAGAATCAGCGTGAGCTGGGTGAACAAATGAATGTCGGCGTAGAGCGCAAAAAAGCGGTTGAGCATTTCACCGAACAGACTGATATCGCCGTCCCCCGAAAAGCCGTGGGCATCCAAGGTGATTTCAATATCCACCCCGCGCAGCAAAAAGCCATTTTCAAAACGTTGGACCAGGTGATGGTTCACCTCGACAATCGCCGCCAGGCGACGCCGGTTCTGCTCGCTGCCGGTCCAGTCATACAACGCCAACGTCCCGCGCAACACCTCTGCGCTGTCGAGCATCGGCAAGAAATTGGAGCCCAGGTGGCTCAGGATGCGCCAGTGGAAACGGTCGCGGTTTGGCGGATAGCACGGCAACGTCGGCGCACACAGGTTGCGCACCCGCAGGCCGAACTGGGTGGTTTGCACCGCTGTATCGAGCACCGTGCTCTGCAGCGCTTTGCGTGGCAGCTGGCCGTGGGTGCCGATCAGGTGTAACGACAGGCTGGCGTGGGTATGCAGCCGATCCTCGTCGAAGCCTTCTCCGCCCAGGATCAACCAGGTGTCATACAGCCCATTGGCGGCCCGCTTCAGGCGGCTATGGAAATAACGTTCCGGCGCCTCATCACGCAGCATGCCGCCTTTATGGCGAAAACTGGTGAACGGCACGTAGTCCATGCGCTCGGCGCCTTTGGATGCGGTCACCTGGTCCACCGAATAGATTTCCAGATGGCCATCCTGCAAGCGCATCGGACGCAGCAAGTAATCGGTTTGCAAGGGGTCCAGCGCCAACGGGTCGGCCTCCAGTACGAACAAGTTGATCACCGGCACCGAGTGCAGACGAATATGTTCACGGTTCAGGTCGAAGTTCTGCGGCCAGGGCTTGGACAGCACCACTTCGAGCTCGAACCAGGGCGCGCCGGACTCAAGCGGCAGTTGCTCAAGGCCACAGAGGGTGACGAACATGAATTTTTCACGAAACGTGAAGTACTCAAGCAGCAGTTGATAGCCGCTGAAAGCGCTGTCGCCCTTGGGCCACAGGCGATCCTCGTCGCCAAAGCCCTTGGGGGTGAAATACCCGTCCACCGGCTTGCGATCCGACTGTCCTGGCAAGCGCACATACATCGCCTGCCTGTTCAAGGTCAGGGCTTGGTGCAGTGCGCTGGCCAGTGGCGCATCGGCATTCAAGTACAGCGGCAAGCGGCTCAGGTCGATTTGTGACCAAGGGACGGACACGCTTCGGACAAAACGCAAACGCAGCATTGAGCGGCCATCCGGTTCGTGGTCGCGCGCCACGACTGTCAACGCCAGCGGCTGTAACGTCACGTCTTGCGTGGTGGTGTAGCGACAGCAGGTGTGCTGCGGCCCGATGGGGCGCGACAGGATCTCGAACCCTCTGGGGATTCGTTCGCTGCGCTTTATCAAGGCAAGATCCGGCGCCAGCTCGATAATCGACAGGGACGGTATGGTCCGCAAGTAATGCGGCCACAGCAGGCTGACCAAGCCTTCGGTGAGCTCCGGCAGATCATCGTCGAGCTTCTCCCGCAAGCGCCCCATCAAGAATGCAAAGCCCTCGAACAAACGTTCTACGTAAGGGTCTTGCGCCCCCGGCTTGTCGAGATTGAGATATGCCGCCCGGTCCGGGAACGCCTCGGCGAATTCCTTGCCGGCCTCGCGCAAATAACGCATCTCGGCGTCGAAATAGCGCAGTGTCAGATTTTCCATGTCCATAAAAGTCCTGAAATGAGTGTCAGCCGCAAAGCACAGCGGCACGTACCGGATCGATGGCCACCAGCGCCGCCAACAAAGGTTCCATGCGTCGAGCCAGGGCAGGTTTGTCCGTGTCGTTGCGTTGGGCCTTGACCCGCAGCAACCTGAGCAGGCGAGCCTTGACCTCGAAATACAACTCGGGCTCCCACGCGCACAGGTCATGGTGCTGTGAAGCGGTGTCCAGTTCCCCCAGCAGGTGGATGGCCAGCTCACTTTTGCCGAACTGTTCTGCCACCCTCGCCATCAGCAGGCGCAGCAGCCATCGTTGGCGTGCGCAAACAATGTCCGGGCGCGCCGCCAGCCAAGCCAGCGCTTGCTCGACCCCTTCTTTGTCGGCCTGCGCCAGGGCTTCGGTTTCCCACGACAAGATGTCGGCATCCCCGATGACCGGTGCCGACGATGGCGCGGCCAACCCTTGCTCCGGGCGGTCTGCGCTGGCGTGCTGGGCAATCCACTCACGTGTGGTCTCATCGGCGAAAGGCGTGCCGTCGCGCCAGCGCAGCAGCTCCAACCCCGGCAACCGATCCAAAAACATGCCCAGGTCACGTCGGACGACATCAGCCCAGCACATCTGCGGCGCCGGTTGCTGACTCAGTGCCTGATACACATACCACTGCAAATCCAACCAGAAATGGTTCACGCCTTCGGCATAGATTCGTTCCGCGTGATCGAGCAACTGGGTCCAGCCCTGCTGCAAGTACAAACGCTTGAGCTGCGCCCGATAGTCAGCCCTGGGCGGCGTCAGCCGGGTGTTGCCATCGGCGTCCTCGGGCGGCGCCTCTTGCACCGTGTCCCAACGCAGGCTCTTCATCACGCGGTGGGCCGCCAGCCAACCCTGAGGTTGATCACGCAGATAACCAGCCAAGGCCCGGCCGTGATCCAACAGATCCCGACCGGACTTGATCGCGATAGCAGCCGAAGCCCCGGCCTGGGCTTGCGATTCCTGGCTGGCGGTACTCTGCGGGACCAGCGCCTCCATGCCTTCGGACCGAGCCAATCGGGCGGATAGCGCGGCATACAGGGCCCCCAGGCAAGGACGTTGATCGTCAGGCCATGCCGTCAGGCCCTGCTCCAGCCAGGCCAATGCCGCGGCGGTGCGCTCGGCCTCGGTTTTCACCACCTCCGGATACCGCCACAGCGTATCGAGCAGCTTTTCGCCGGCCAGCCACTGCAACGCCATCTTGCGGCTGTTCGGTCGCACGGGCAGTACCGTATCGGTGAACCGCTCCACCAGCGCCGCCAACAGGCTCAAACCGTCGGCCAGCCCGGCTTCGCCGTCCCTGCACAAGCGAGCCCACACGTAATAGGTGGCGACGCGTAAATCCTTACATTTGCGGGTCAGTAGCTTTTCACCCAGTTGGGCCACTCGTTCAGCATCGGCGCCGGACAGCTTGCCAACCTCTTCGCGCATGCATTGAAAATCATCGTCATAGCCAGGGTCGTGCCCAACGGGTGCCGCTTCGCTGATGGGCTGCAGCCAGGGTTGCCAGCGTGCGGCCTGTTCACGGGCGATGGCCAAGGCGTCGCGCTTGCCCAGGCAATGGGTGATCAGGTTTTGCAGGCTCATCGGAGCACCTCATTGCGCGCCAGGGGCACCGCTGGCCCGCCCTCAGCCAAAAATATCCGCCCCGGCAACGTAAACCCTCGCAACTTCAAAAGCGCCATCGGCCCGGCATCCAGTTCGGTGCGCAGGTGCCACGTCAGGCCCAGACCATCGGGCGCCTTGAGCACCATGCGGTAGCGGCTGTCGCCATCGTCCAGCGCGGTGAACGTGGCCTGTTCCAGCAAGCGGATCAGCCCCCAGGCGCCGGCGTAGTCGGCGAACAACCGTTCGCCGGTGTGGACGCTGGTCCACGTCAGGCTGACGCCGGGGTAGTCGCTGCGTCCCGGCCAGCCGAAGCGCTGCCAGCGCTCCTTCTGGTTGAAGTAGTGGTGTTTCTCTCCGTTGAGGATGAAGGTGGTTTGCACCACATCGCGCACGCCTTTGCCGCTAAGTTCAAAACTCAAGCCCAGGCCGCCGTCGGTGTAGAGCACGTCGGCCAGATCGCTCAGTTGATTGACCGCCTCCAGGAATTGGGGATTGACGCGCAAACCGCGACCGTGGCGGGGATCGGCCACCCAGCGGTTGCCCTCCTTGCGCAACACGCCGCTCAACTGGCTGTGGAGAAAACGTTCGATGCGCCCCGTGTCGGCGCGGATCATTTGCCCCAGCATCGGCAACGAAGCATCGCTGGCCGTCGCGGCGAAGGGATAACGCCCGGTAAAGGCCGCGTTCCAATGCTCGACGATCGAACGCCGCCATTGGCTGTTGAGGCCCGCCGCCGACGGTTGCAGCACTCGCTGCCAGGCCTGTTCCAGCGGTTGCACGAACAGCGTTTCGCCCACGCCAGCCCATTGCGCACCGAGGCTGGCGGCCATCAGACGGCCATAGGACTGGGTATCGGTGAGGTCGATGCCCCGGCCCTGGAACACCGTCTGCGCCAGGGCCTGGGTCATTTCCATGGGGTCGCTGGCCGTGTTGATCTGTTGCAGTTTCAGGCGCACGCGGGTCACTTGGGTGAGGTAGGCCTGGAGGCTCAAATGGTCAGCGCCACCCTTGCCCAGCAAGGCCAACAACGGGCCGAACGTCGGATCCAGCGGGCCGCTCGGCAGGTCGGCCAGCGGGTCTATGGGCGGGGCCTTGTCCGGGCCGATGAGCTTGTGCGCGGACCTCATAAGCGAATCGCCCAGGGCCGGGACGCGGGTGCCCGCTTGCCCTTGATAGGCCAGGGTATTGATCAACGCGAGCAGCGGCGATTGGCGCACGTCGCTCATCAGCGTCAACTGGTCGATGACCTGTTCCAGGCTTTTGGGTTGATTGCCCCGCAGGCTGTTGAGAAACACCAGCCAGGCGCCCGCGTAGTCCTTGAAATAGCGTTCGGTCAGGCGCGCCTTGAGCTCGCCGGGCGTCAAGCGCACATCGATGTCACCGGGGCGATCACTGAGCACCCAATCGATTTCTTCGCGGCGCGCCTGGGTGATGTCATCGATGGCCTGGCGCACCTGGCCCTCCCAGGCCTGGCGCGTGAACACTCCCGGCACGCTGGCCTTGCTGGAAAACAACCCAGCGGCTTCGGTGTCGCCCACCATCTGTTGCAGGCCCAGGGCTGGATAGTGCTGGGTGGCCTCGTCCAGCACCCGTTGATACAGGCTGGCCTCGGCGTTGCGTTGGCCCAATTGGTCGAGCAGCACCTGGCGCACCTGCGCCGCCAACCGCGGGTCGGCCTCGATGCGCCAGTCCGGGTGCGCGGCCAGTTGCTCGGCGTAGAACTGCCACAGGTTCGGTGCGAGGGTCCGCCAGAGCCCTGGCGAAATTCCGTCACGCGTGGGTTCGGCGTGGCCCAGGGTCTTGACCAACAGGGGCGCCTCGGCTTTGTCCGGGCGCGCCATCATCAGGTAAGCCTTGAGCTGATCGTAGGCCATACGCGTGCGCTCAACGCGCTCTGCGCTGCCCGGCGCCAGCTTGACCAGCGCCTCCAGTTGCCCGCGCAACCTCGCCGCCGCCGGGTCGCGCACCAGGCGGTTATTGGCCTCGACATACCGGGGCCACAACAGTTCGAGCAAGCTTTCATTGCGGTTCAAGCCAAAGCGCTGGTACCACGGCGCACCGGACACGACACGGTGATCCAGGCGAGCCAGCACGTGGACGAGCGCTTCGAGCGCCAACAGTTGCTCCTCTTGGGTGGATGACTGTTGTAACGCCGTCGACAAGGCCTGCGCCTCGACGATCTGCGCCCGATTGCTCACAAAGGACAGCGCCATCCCCGCGCCCCACACCAGCGCCAGGCCCATGAACAGCCCATAGACGACTCGCGGCGCGCCCCACCCCAACCGCGCGCCGACGGCCTTGTCGCGCTGCACGCCGTGCCACGCCGGGTCCGGCCACCAGAAGTGCTCGCCGTCAGCGCTTTGCGTCACGCGCAGTGGCAGGCTGAACCACAACCCTCGCAGCATCACCCCTGGGTTGAACCCACTCAACGACGGCGCCAGCGCCTGCCGCCAACGGGCAATGCCCTCGGCCTGCAAATCCCGGGACAGGCGCAGCAGGAAATCGTGGTGCATCCGCTTCTTGATCTTCATCTGGGCAAAGCCCTGGCAACGCAACGGCTCGACCAGATCCTCCAGGCACGCCTCCAGCAGCGACGGCGTCACCTTGGCCGGCAACAGACAACCCACCGGCTGGCTCTCGCGCCCGTCCTGGGACCAGCCGCTCTCGCACACCTGCCACAAGTGCAACGGCAACCGTCGGCGTAGCCGCCGAGCCAGCCCCTGCAACTGCCGCATGCCCTTGGCCAGCGCCACCGCATCGGTGCTTTGCGGTTTGTCCAGCGCCCAGACCACCCCGTCCAGCGCCCGCCAACGGCGCAGGGTGAGCCATGGATTCAACAGTGGGGTTTGCAATTCTTCCTGGACGCTGCCGCCCCATAGCAGCACGGTGCGTTCGCCTTCGAGCCATTTCTTTTTCGCCAGCTCCGGGGCGATGGCGGCGATCTGGGTGGGCTCGCCGACGATGAGCAGCAGGCGGACCTTGTGGCGCCAGAGGGGGCCGTATTGGAAGTGGAGGTTTTCGCGTAGCTCTGCGCCCAGTATCGATTCAGGCGTCCTGACCTGAGGTCGTGATGAGGTCACCTGGGTGCTACGCACCAGAACTCTGATCCAGTTCTGCAGGATTTGCCACATCAATATCGCCATCGCGAACAACAATGCCCAGCAAAAAAATGCCTTGAGCAGCAGGTCCGACAGCACAACGCGGTCGACGGGTTGCCCAGCCCATAACCACCACCCCCCGCCTGCCAAGGCAACAAACACGGCCAAGATCAACGCCAACAGAAGCGCCGTAAGCCAGGAAGAGATTTTTTGAGGTTCATCTGTTTGAGTCATGGGGTTTCACAATTCCGAGGGCCAAGGTGTAATGGGAATCGCAAGCCAGCCAGGCACAGGGCTCACCGTGTTGCTCGGCGTGCCAGGCGGCAAGGGTTTGCGCGACCATGGCCTCCAGATTCGCCAGCGTGCCGAAATTGTGGTCTTGCACGTTTTGCTTGGTGTTCCAGCCAATGGCAGACAGGTCGACTATGTCGGGCTGGGAGAACGACACACACACTTTGGCGGGCGCCTGCAGTTCGCTTTGTTGGACGGCTCGTTCGGCCACCTTTACCACCGACTCTTGATCGGTGAACCATTCTCCCCGCAACAAACCCATGCCTTGCTCAAGGCCCAGCAGCCAAAGCAGCGCCGCCTCGCCGGCCGGTAAGCGGCTGTCTTTTTGTGGTGACGAGGATTGGCAACCGCCGCAGAGAACGCGCGCATCCGAAGGGGCGCTCTGCAGCTGGTTGATGATTGAGTCCAGGCTGCGAATGCCCTGCCAGGGCTCAGGTCGCTCCGGCAGTTCAACCTGGGGACAGGATTCGGCCATTTGCTCGACGAACGCCGCCCAGGACTCGACGGAACCCTGCCAATAGCAACGCACCGGCTGCAAGACGATGGGCTCGGTTTGTTGCTCACACCATTGCAGGGCGAGCAAAACGGCCAATTGCCGCTCGCGCTCGGTAAGGTCGTCACCGAATACCTGAAGCAGACGAAGCGCCAGGCCTTCGGGCGTTTCTTGCGGTATGGGCGCAGGTTGATCCGGGTTGAGCAGATTCTGCCTGTGTTCCTGGGTCAGGCAGGCGGGCCCGAGCAAGACAGTGTCCACCAACGCGGCTTTCTGCCGATGATGCGCCCACCAGGTTCGCTGGATCCGTTGCGCCGCCTCGGCATAACAACGAGCGTTGTGTCGGTTGAATCGGTAGCGCAACACACGCAACAGCAACACGAGCAACCATGCCAGCAACGTCGTGATCGCGCCGACAACCATCAAGCGCGGCTCTACGACCCCATCCAGGAGCGCGCTGGCGCCGCCCAACAAAATCAGCAGCCCCGCGACTCCGGCTATCCAGCGCCTGTATCCGGGCGCCCGTGACGCAGGGTAAGGCGCGAACTCCGGCGCCGGGATCATGAGGCCACCAGCGTATCAGGCCCGGAGCTGACCAACGTGCAATTGCAGCCGCAGCGGTGACCATCCAGCGCCACGGGGCACCCGTCGACTTCCATCAGGTCACTGCCCTCGGCAATCTCGGTACGGCCGTGCAGGTTGCAGCGCACCGCATCCCCCTGACAGGCAATGGACAGGCCGTCGCATAGGTAGTGGCCCCCCAATACCTCGCCTCCGTATTCCTTGAGGGTGTCGCCTTGGCGAATGATGGCTTTCATAATTTCAACTCCTTGTAATGAATGGGGTCAGGACTGCGGGCACGACGTAGGCACCGGCAGGTTGAGCGGGATCTTGATCGGGTATTCGGGACTGCCATAGGCGTAGCAGGACGTGGTGACCTGGATGTCGTCGCAGGGCAGGAAGTGCACGGTCAGGCCGCAGACTGTTTGGTTGGTGTAGTCGGGGATGGGGACTTGCTTGGTGTGCCGCCTCTTTTGCGCGACGATCTTGTCGAGCCAGGCGTCGTATTTGGCTTCATCAGCAAGACCTGGATTGTCATAGGAGTAAGCGACACCCGTCTCCCAATCGATCCGCACCGTAATACCCTGCTGCCAACGCGACGGCGCGACGTAACAACATCCGCCCCCGCCACCCTGGTAAGGCCCGATAACGTCAATCCCCGAACGCCCATCCACACTGAATCGGTTGATCGCCCAGTGAGTGTGATTGATGGCTTCGAGCGTACTGGCAGAGACGTTGGGCGCGAGCACCGCGCCCAACAAACCACACCAGGCTAGCAATAGCGCATGCCACGGGCTGGGCCCGAGCATCGGAGCGTTGCCTCTTGAAGGGTGGCGAAGCAAAGGTTCAGCTCGGCGCATCGTTCGTCTCCCTGGCCTTTGCATAAAAATCCTTCCAAAGCTCATCGATGTCCTTCTGCACCTGGGCCAGGCGTTCAACATCCATGTGTAGCGGCACCGGGTCGCTGGTTGACTTTGGCTGTCTTTGGGCCCACTGGCCTTGGGCGTTTTCGCTGTAGAGCGCCAGCGCCCGGCTGTCGCTCTCGCCGAAGAACATCATGCAGTCTCGCAAGAAGCTGCCCCAAGGTTCGCGCCCAAGCTTGTAGAGGAACCAGGCGCGGGAGTCGTGCACGTGGTCGTCGAATAACGCACGCAACAACCCTTCGGGTTGTTCGGCATTGCGGCTTTCGTCGACGTTGCCGCGAAAGGTTTCGTTCTGATGGTTTATCTGGGACCGAGGGGGTGGAAACAATTGGCTGACCAACTTCTGGCCGGCCGCTTTCATTCGTTCACGCTCGGCACGGATCTGGGTGGCAACCCAGAACGGCTCTGGGCCGGCAACCAGACCAAGCGCCAGCAGGGCCAACGGATCCTGGCGACCCTCGCTCCGGTAAACCTCAGCGAACTCTTCGGCCGCTTCGCGCAGCTGGGTTTTCGCCATGTCCGCGTCGAAATCCTTTACGCCGGGTTTCAGTGTTTTTTTCGGGACACGGCCTATACGTTCGGCGACCATCTGCAGTTTGCGATGCCTTTCGATCGCTTGTTGTTCTGCATCACG
Source organism: Pseudomonas sp. E102 (assembly GCF_052660185.1). Taxonomy (NCBI): domain Bacteria; kingdom Pseudomonadati; phylum Pseudomonadota; class Gammaproteobacteria; order Pseudomonadales; family Pseudomonadaceae; genus Pseudomonas; species Pseudomonas sp. E102. Next base: position 1,904,845 of record NZ_CP084025.1, on the reverse strand, counting down.
CTTGTGTTCGGCAGCTTCACGGACAGTCTTGTCGGCTTCGGTATCGCTTGCCTGTTGGTAGAAGCCTGTCTGTTTAAGGCTGGCAAAGGCGTAGCGGTCGATGCGCCAGGCGGTGATCCAGTCCAGTTGCGTGCGTAGGGCTTCTTCCAGGCTGAGGGTGGTCGGTAAGGGTTGGTAGCTTTCGATCTGTTCGATGGGCAACGGTTGCGTTACCGCTGGCAGGTCCAAGGTGACTTGGCGCCAGGCGTTGAATCGACTTGCGGTTATTGGAGCGACTTCAAACGCTTCGGCCACGTCATCCGCCATTGCCCTCCAAAGCTCATGGCCCAACTCTGACGGCAAGGAAAGAGGCGAGACCTTCAATGGGGCACCATAGGCAAAGGCATCTGCATACAAATCGTTTAAGGCTATTTGCGACAGCAGCAAACCATCGCTCTCGCCCATCGCCTTCCCCTGATCACCTGGCGGATACCCCCCACCCTGATCCGAATGTACCCCCGGATAGATCACCTCCTGGCTATTAGCCGGGTACTCCCCGTTTTCACGGCGAATCGATTCCAATGGAAAACACAACCGCTGCTCATGGCTTGCCACCAAATGCAGGCAACGCTTCACCAATCCGCTCTCCGGCAGGTGCTGGTTGCCATCGGCCCAGCTCATGTGCCCCTGGGCGCCTGGAATAATGTCGGCGATACCCACAGAGGCCACGGTGTCCAGCAGACCCAGATATTCCACGCTCAGGGGCACCCGTATATCCGCCATCGGCAGCGTCAGCGCCAAGTCGGACAACAATCGATCCAGCCAACTTACAAAACCCCGGGCCGCCGTCGCTCCGCGGGAAAAACCGTAGACATACAGCTTCAATCCCAGCAACTTGACCTGGCCGGGCTGCGGCTGCGTCAGGGCCAGTTGCAGGGGCTTGGCCAACGCCTGCAACTGTTTGCGAAACTCGCGGCTGCGATTGGCGTGGCCGGTCCCCCAACCCAGGCCGAGCGCCGTGCCCATGGCCTTGACCGCCACCTGCAGCGCGGCATTGTCCAGGCGTGGTTGGTTCAAGGTGCGGCGCAGGGCATCGATGAGCATCATCAACCCCCAGTTGATCCGCTCTTCACCGTACCAGGCGGTGGCCAAGCCCGATTCGCTGTAATCAAGGTCTCCGACTTCCGGGAAAGGTGTGCCCACGCCGGGCATGTAGTACTTGAAATACTGGCCATTGCCATTACCCGGCGCATCGACCAGGCGCTCGGCCTTGTCGCTGTGGGCGGTACCGCCGGCATGGCCGGCGCCAATGCTGGCGCGAAACAGCCGGGCGATATTGGTCGGGTGCGGTGTCGAGGACTCGTACAGGTCGTTGTTCAGGTTATTGCCGGTGCCGTCGAAAAACAGGCTGATGTGCACAGTCTTGCAGCATGGAGGCATCACTCTGCGCCCAGCGGCGACGCACAGGGAGTCGTGATAGTCATGCTCCAGAGCGCATTGGCGATTGAGGTTCTGGTGAACCAGCCCGACATCTCTGGGTAAGCGGCCCTGGACCGGGAATGCCGGCGGATACCAGACCGGGGTGTGCTTCAGCTCGGACATGAGGTGGGCTCCGGTAAGTTGAGGGGGGTCTTGATCGGGTATTCGGGACTGCCATAGGCGTAGCAGGACGTGGTGACCTGGATGTCGTCGCAGGGCAGGAAGTGCACGGTCAGGCCGCAGACTCTTTGGTTCGTATAATCTGGGACCTCTACCATCTTGCTATGCTGCTGCTTTTGCGCTTTTAGCTTTTGTTTCCAGGCTAGGTACTTAGGCCAGTCCGCATAGCCAGGATTGTCATAGGAGTAAGCGACACCCGTCTCCCAATCGATCCGCACCGTAATACCCTGCTGCCAACGCGACGGCGCGACGTAACAACATCCGCCCCCGCCGCCCTGGTAAGGCCCGATAACGTCAATCCCCGAACGCCCATCCACACTGAATCGGTTGATCGCCCAATGAGTGTGATTGATCGCTTCCAAGGTGCTCGCCACCCCACTTGAAGTGATTGAAATGGCGGTCAAACCTGCGGCCATCCCAACGACGCGTCTGGCTATCAAACACGTGGCCATAAAGTCACTTCCCTCTGTTAACAGCCAACTTACAAAACCCCGGGCCGCCGTCGCTCCGCGGGAAAAACCGTAGACATACAGCTTCAATCCCAGCAACGTGACCTGGCCGGGCTGCAACAGGCTGATGTGCACGGTCTTGCAGCATGGAGGCATCACTCTGCGCCCAGCGGCGACGCACAGGGAGTCGTGATAGTCATGCTCCAGAGCGCATTGGCGATTGAGGTTCTGGTAAACCAGCCCGACATCTCTGGGTAAGCGGCCCTGGACCGGGAATGCCGGCGGATACCAGATCGGGGTGTGCTTCAGCTCGGACATGAGGTGGGCTCCGGTAAGTTGAGCGGGGTCTTGATCGGGTATTCGGGACTGCCATAGGCGTAGCAGGACGTGGTGACCTGGATGTCGTCGCAGGGCAGGAAGTGCACGGTCAGACCGCAAACTTTTTGGCCGGTGTAGTCTGGGACGGGCACCTGTTTGCGGTGCTGCCGCGTTTGCGCGCTTATTTGCTTCTCCCAAGCCAAATATCTAGGCCAGTCGGCATACCCAGGAAACCCATCGGGGTAAGCCACACCTGCCTCCCATTCAACCCGCACCGTCATTCCCTGCTGCCAACGCGACGGCGCGACGTAACAACATCCGCCCCCGCCACCCTGGTAAGGCCCGATAACGTCAATCCCCGAACGCCCATCCACACTGAATCGGTTGATCGCCCAATGAGTGTGATTGATCGCTTCCAAGGTGCTCGCCACCCCACTTGAAGTGATTGAAATGGCGGTCAAACCTGCGGCAATCCCAACGACGCGTCTGGCTATCAAACACGTGGGCATAAAGTCACTTCCCTCTGTTAAATGCTGGCGATTCGGGCGCGAGCAATCGTTTGAGAACGAACGCTTCCCGCTCGGGCCCCAGAAGCAATCCCGCTTCGGTGGCGTCGAGCATCGCCGCGTAACACTGGTGAAAAAATTGTTCATTCCCATATGTCGCTGGGCGTGCAGCAAGCAGCTTGCTCATTGCCAACGTCGCATCACTTGCGCAACCAAGAACTTCCAACTGGCTGTCGCTAAGGTCCAAGGGGCGAAAATCTTCCGAGCCCAAGGGTTCGCCAGGAGCGCCAGGCAAGTGGCCGGGAACGCCGTCACGATCAAGCCAGCTCCAGAACACTGCGGGACGAAGTAGCAGTTGCTGTTGTGCAGGCTCCAATACGTGGCTGAACAGCAGCGGAAACAGACGCGGGTCGTAATAGCGCAGCAGCCCCGTACAGCCGCCGTTGGTCACTTCCAAGCAGCGACCGAGGTGTTCGGCCAATGCTGGGAACAGCCAAGGCGAGGCCAACACCATCAATTGCGAACGATCGCGTACCTCGTGCATCAGGCAGCCAAGCCACTGCCGTTGCAGTGGCTGCGTCAGGTCGATACGCAGCAACAACGGCGCCAGTTCGCTAGCGCCTTCCTCGGGCAGACCGGTGAACAGCGAACGCCATTGCAACGGCGGCTCGACGCTCAATACGCTGGGCAATAACGGGGCGTTGCTGCCAGCCTGATCCACAACTACATCGAGATGGTACAAGCCGCTCCTGGCACCAGAGGCCTCTAGCAAGTCAAGCCAGACATGGCGTTGCATTGAAGTCATATCGATGCCCCCCTGGGCATGAAGCCCTGGGCGACTGCCCTAGCCCTTTTCAAACATTCTTTGCACACCGAACCGGGTAACTCAGGCAGCGGAAACGTCTCGCCACCGGGGCGGTCGAGTCTGTGCTTCCCTTTGATACTGACTAGGCCAGGACTATGAATCTGGATTTCGCCTTCGGCTGTAATCCGAATGAACCCACCCCCACACGCCAGGGTGAGGCCATTCTTCGCCGTCACCTGCACATGCCCCTGCACCGACTGCACGGTGATGTCCTGCTGGGCTTTCATGCCCAGCCCATCGCCGTGGGATTCGATGTCCAGGGGTCCTTTGCCGGAGACCAGGCGCAGGCCTTCCTGTTGGGCCAGCAGCGAGATGCCCTGGTTGGCGTGGGCCGACAGCCGCTTGGCGGCGGCGAGGTTGATTTCGTTGTGGCTTTGCAGGTACAGCGCGTCGCCGCTCTTGAGCAGCAGGCTGGCCGGGGTGACGGCGCCGATGCCCTGGGGGGCGCTGAGCAGGATCGCGGCGGCCGAAAGGTCTTTTGCGTCGGCCCGGAGTTGTTCCAAGCCGCGCAGGTCGGGTTTGCGGCTGTGGTGGGCCTGGGCGATGTCCTGCCATTCGGCCATCTGCTGTCTGGCACCTTCGACCTGGGCGGTGGCCGGGTCCATGGTGAGGACGTCGCCCTTGGCCTGGGTTTGCTCATCAGCACTGATAAACACCCCCTTGCCCGCACGAAGGGCGCCATGTCCATCGGTGCGCAACTCAAACCCTTCCCCCCGCTTCGTCTGCTCGGCATCCACCAGATGCCCCAGGTTCAACTGGCTCTTGCCGCTGTGCTCGGTGCTGAGCTTGATGTGCTCCTGCCCTCGGGTGTCGTCCATGCGCAGTTTGTTGTTGGTCGGAGTGCGCAGCACGTTGCGGCGCTCGTTGCGGGCGGTGACGGGGTCCGGGTGCCGGTCGTCGTGCAGGGCGTGGGCGATGTAGGGGCGGTCGGGGTCGCCGTGCTCGAAGGCCACCGCCACTTCGGTGCCGGCCTGCAGCGGGAAATGCAGGCCGTGGGTGTCGCCGCCGTAGGGTCGGGCCAGGCGCAGCCAGGCGCTTTCGCGGCCGGCTTGCCAGGTGTCGCGGTCGAACAGGAAGCGCACCTTGTAGCGGCCCTCGAAGTCGAGGTCAGCGTACGGCGGGTTGACTTCCGGGTGACTGACGCGGGCGGGAATGGTGCCGCTGATGCGCGGCTTGGGCGGCAGCGGTGGGCGAAAGCACACGGTTTCCGAGTAAGGAATCGCTTGGAAAGTGGCGATGAAGCTGCGGTCCCGAGCCGCTTCGGTGCGCAGGCTGACGATCACCGCGCCGAACTCGAAGGCCTGGGGCGCGCCGCCGGTGATTTCGAGCATCTGGGCCGGGGCCAGGGTGGCGCTGCTGGTGGTGCCGCTGAGGCGGGTCTGGTCGTTGAGGTAGAGTTCATGGCGCAGGCGCGCGTAGAAAAAACCGCTTTCGCTTTGCAGGTCCTCGTCCAGGGCGTAGCGCTCGCCCAGCACCGTGTAGGGTTCGCCGTAGTGATAGGCCTCGCCGTAGGTGCCCTTGGCGCGGCGGGTATGGTCGACCTCGCCGTCGAGGAATGCGTAGGCCTCGCGATGGTGGTAGGCGCGAAAGTTGATGTTTTTTTCCACCACCTGGTGGGCGGTTTGCAGGTGCCAGACCGCGTCCTGCTCGTTGGCGCACAAGCCGGACGGCGGGCGACACGGCAACTTGACGCCGCGCTGGTAGTGCCGCTGGTCGTCGTGAAACTCCACCACGTCGATGCTCAGGCGGTCATCGCTGACGACCCGGTACCAGATGCCGACATCAGCCAGCAGGCGCTCGATGAAGGCCAGATCGCTTTCGTCGTATTGCATGACCTGTTCACGCCGGGGGTAGTCGCGCACCACATTGAAATAGAAATGCTGGCCCCGGAAATCGTGGCGCGTGCGCAGGATGTGTTCGACGATCTGCGGCACCGACTGGTGCTGGTAGATCCGAAACTGCTTGCCCCGCGCCAGCAGCGCGAAACGCGGTTGCAACGTGATCTCGTAGCGGGCTTCGTCGTTGGAGCCGGACAGGCGCTTGAACGCCGTGATCGCGCCATTGAACGTGCGCAGCGGCTTGATCTCCGGCGGCGCGAAGCCCTTGGGCGTCGGCGGTGGCGGCAGCGGGTAAAGACTGAAGTAAGCATCCCGGTTGAGCAGGTCGGTGACCACCAGGTCGCGCTCGGTGCAGGTGAATTCGATGCGGTAGTGGTAGGGCCGGCTCAGGTGCTCCTCGCCGGTGAAGGCCAGGACGTCGAGATGGGCTGTGAGGTCGCAGACGCTCAGGGTGTGGCGGCTGTGGTCGAAGAAGGTGGCCATGTTCATCGGGCAGGCTCCATGGCGACGGTGCCGGTCCCGGCCGTGTCCGCGACATCGATGAAACACAGGGTGATGCCCTCCTCCTGGCAATAACCCAGGCGCACCCCGTTTGTCCGTATCTGCGCGGCCCGGCGTTGCAACAACTGTTGGCTCAGCACCGGCAAAATCTGTTCGTTGAGCAGGCTATCGATGTTGCGCGCCCCGGTATCGGGCAGCAGGCAAGCGGCAACCATCGCTTCGCCGAGGGCATCGTCGAACTCGCAATCCAGGCCATAGTGGCGCCGCAAACGGTGGGCAACCTGGCCCAGCTTGATCGCAACGATGCATTGCAGCGCACCGACTTGCAGCGGGCGATAGATGAGGGTCTGGAAACGCGCCAGCAAGGCCGGCTGAAAGTGTTCGCGCAGGATCGGTCGCAGGCATTCATGCAACGTGCCGTCCGGCGCGTCGGGTTGAACGTGAAGGCAGGCCTGCAACGCGTCGCTGCCCAGGTTGGAGGTCATCAGAATGACGGTGTTGCGAAAATCGACCTCTCGCCCTTCTCCATCACGCATGAAGCCACGATCGAACACTTGGTAGAACAGGTTCAGGACGTCGCGATGGGCTTTTTCCACCTCGTCGAGCAGCACGACGCTGTAGGGCCGTTGACGCACGGCTTCGGTCAGCACACCACCTTGTCCGTAACCGACGTAACCGGGCGGCGAACCTTTGAGCTGGCTGACAGTGTGGGCTTCCTGATACTCGGAAAGGTTGAGGGTGACGAGCGCCTTTTCGCCGCCGAACAGGGCGTCGGCCAAGGCCCGGGCGGTTTCGGTCTTGCCTACCCCGCTGGTGCCCACCAGCAGGAAAACGCCCAGGGGGCCTTTGTCATCGGCGAGCCCGGTCTTGGCGGCACGCAGGCGCTGGGCCAACGCTTCGAGGGCTGGGGCCTGGCCGACGACGCGCTCCGCCAATTGTTGTTCAAGCTCCAGCAGGTGCGCTTGTTCATCTTTGAGCAAACTGCCCAGGGGCACCCCAGTCCAATCGGCGATCACCTCAGCTACGCTGTGGGCGTCGACATCCAGGGATAACATCGGCTGATTGCCTTGGATCGCATCCAGTTCCTGTTGCAACTGGACACAGTCCACCCAGCGCGGCGGCTCTGCCTCGCGAGCATCGAGTAATTGTTGAGAGAGATCGAGCACCTGCCTGTATCGGCTCAGCAGCTCGATTCGGCCGCGTTCCAATTCGGCATGTTGCGCAGCGATCTGCCCGAGGCGTTCGGTGTCGACGCGACTGCCCAGGCCCTGGTCGGCTTCCAGTGCCTGTCGCTCCAGTTCCAGGGCAGCCTGCCGCGCCTTGACGTGGACCAACGCCTGGGGTTCGCAATCGACACTCATGCGCACCCTTGCACAGGCCGTGTCCAACAGGTCGACGGCCTTGTCCGGCAATTGACGGCCCGTGAGGTAGCGCCGCGACAGGCTGACGGCCGCCTGCACCGCCGCATCCTGGATGTGGACGCCGTGGTGGCTCGCGTAGCGGGCCTTGAGGCCGCGCAACATGAGGCAGGCATTGGCATCGTCCGGTTCGTCGACCTTGACCTGCTGGAAGCGACGCTCCAATGCCGCATCCCGCTCGAAGTATTGCTTGTATTCGCCCCAGGTGGTCGCGGCGATGGTGCGCAATTCGCCACGGGCCAGGGCGGGTTTGAGCAGGTTTGCCGCGTCGGCGCCCCCCGCCTGGTTGCCGGCGCCGATCAGCGTATGGGCTTCGTCGATGAACAGCAGGATCGGCGTTTCGGACTGCTGCACTGCGTCGATGACGCTTTTGAGGCGGTGTTCGAACTCGCCCTTGACCCCGGCACCGGCTTGCAGCAACCCCAAATCCAGCGCGCGCACGCAGACGGACTTCAGGCTGTCGGGCACGTCGCCTTGGGCGATGCGCAGGGCGAGGCCTTCGACCAGCGCGGTTTTGCCCACGCCCGGCTCACCGACCAGGATCGGGTTGTTCTTGCGTCGGCGACTGAGTATGTCAATGACCTGACGTATCTCATCGTCGCGACCGAACACCGGATCAATTTGCCCTTCCCCAGCCCGGGCGGTCAGGTCCTGGGTGAATCTGTCCAGCAGTAGCGTGCGTGCATCAGGCTTGGCGTCTCCGTTCAAGGCGGCGATGGGATCGCTTATCGCAACAGGCTCCTGCCCTTGGGGACGCTCTTCGGAGACTTGATCCAGCAAAGCAAACAGGCGTTGCAGTTGGAGCTCGCCGAGGCTGAGCAACGGCCAGGCCGCTTCGCAAACCAGCAGCCCGGGGTCGTCCATCAGCGCACCCAGCAGATGGGCGGAGCGCAGCCGGTCGTTGTCGTCATCCAGCGAGGCCCGCAGCCAGGCATGCTTGATCAGTATTTGCAACGGTTCAGACAGCTGTGGCTTGGCCTGTACGCTGCGCGGCAGGTTATCGAGGTGGTTGAGCAGGCCGCACCAAAGCACCTCCAGGTCCAGTCCGTGACGACGGGCGATGACGGTCAAGTCGCCCTCGCCCTGCCCCAGCAACTTGAGCAACCAGTGCTCGATGGTGATGTGGGCATGGGCGCGGCTCTGACACATTGAGGCCGCGTCGCTCAGGGCCTGGGCGCAGTAGGGATTCAAACGACGAAGCAGACGCGAGGGGCTTTGTGCCATGGGGAGCATCCTTGTTCGGGTTCCGGTACAGGTCGGGTAAACGGGGGAAACAGATGTTCTTGGCTGAGCGCCCGCGAACGGACGCTCAACCCAGCACACCGGCAATCGGCGGCGCCGCGGTGGCCTTTGGGCTTATTCGCCTCAGGCGCTTTGGCGTTCGCTCCAGGAATCGGAATGAATGATGTTGCCGTCCTTGTAGGTCCAGGTGACCTTCTCGTAGCGCAACTCAATCTGTTCCAGGTGGTTATGCTTCTCTTTGGTCGGGTCTTTGATGTCGTGCATTTTTGGCGCGACCTTCACCACCTTGACGTTCTCCAGTTTGGTGATGAAGTACTCGACCTCCTGCCCGGCATCATCGATGCGGTACCACTTGAATTCGGCGCTCTTGAGCGTCTGCCCGGTGGTAACGGCCTTGTAGAGGTAGGGACTAGAGGCGTCGATTTCCTTTGAAAACAGGAACGGCGTATGAACCCGCGCGCCGGTCAGCTTGCCGGTGTTGTTATCGGTCGGGATGTACAGGCTGTGATCCTGAGCAACCACTTCGATGCTGCCCTCGCGCTTTTGTACATCCACGGAACCTTTGATTTGCGCGCCGCCGTCATCTTGCAGCCAGAGGTAAACGGGAATTGCCATGTGAAGCTCCTTTTCAAGATTGAATGTCGCTGAATGCGACTGGGGGTTGACTGTCCGACCCTGTCGTGGGGAACGCACAAGCGCCCACTTCAGGTACCAGACGGATATCGACTCGGCGGTTGGCCGCACGCCCCGCCTCGGTGTCATTGCTGGCGATCGGCTGGGTTGCGCCAAACCCTTGCACGGCGAAACACGTGTCGGGCATGCCGCCCACATGCAGCATCCATTCATGCACGGCGGCGGCACGGGCTCGGGACAGCTTGAGGTTGTGCGCGGCTTCGCCGGTGGCATCGGTGTGCCCGGCAATCACGATCAGCCAGCCGGATCGTGCCTTGATGCCGACCAACGCTTTGACCAGTACCTTGGTTGAACCCGGCTTGAGCCGCGCGCTGCCCGGGCTGAACAGGGACAGGCTGTCTAGCCTCACGGGTTCGGACGCTTGCGCAGGCATTGGCCCGGACGACGTCAGACGACTGGAAAGCGCCGCCCTCAATGGCTCGCGCAAAAGGTCACCGCGATATAGCCCCATGCCCAGCGCCAGGGGTTCACCCTGTCGGTGGTAGGTCTGCAGCCGATGCGCGGTCTCACGGAGGTTGACCTCGGCTTGCTGGCGCCAGCGAGATGTTGGTTGTTCCTGAGGTTCCATCTCAAGGAGCGGCGCATAGCGGCGCAGGTCATCAGTGACCTGGCGGACCAACAAGTTGTTCTGCCATGCGGAACTGACCAGGGCGATCCCGCCGGCCAGGGCATACATCCACACCGCGATGATGGCGGCACGCTGCATCGAGGTACGTTGGGCCCGCAGTGGAATCAGGTTCAGCAGAGGATCCGGAAACGGCAGCACCGCTTGCATCTCCCCGGGCCTGGTGTCGACCAGCGCCACTTTGCTACGTAGCCGCTGCTCCCAGAGATTCCCCTCCACGGTTTGCGGTATTGCCGGCACCAACTTTATCGACCAGCACACCGCCGAGCCTCGCCCGTCACCGCGTGAATTGAAATGCGGCAGCACCTCCTCGTGCAGCCACGCCACCGCATTGTTCAGTTGCACGCCCGCATGCAACCGTGTCGCCCGCAGCGCCGAACGGGTGGGCTGTTGCAGCCAGTCAGCCAGATCGACACAGGCTCCGGCATCATGAACACGAGGATTATTGGGAGGACCATCCACCCAGCAGAACCATGGGTCCACGCGCTGAGGTGCGCGGACATAACTCACCAGCATCATTGGCAAGGACGCACCCTGCCTGCCTGCCAGCGCGGCTTGGTGACGAAACGCTCGTATCCGCCCCGCCAGTTCAGCTTCATTCCCGTGTGCCGCAGGGTTGATGACGAACATCACGCTGAGCTGAGCACCCCACCCCGGACGCAAGGCCAGCAGGCTCTCGGTCACGTTCGGCAACTGCTCGACACTCGGCACCCGTACATAGCAACCTTGATGGGTGACGCGTAGCGCCCATCGCTCGGCGGGGACGGTGCCGAACAGGCCATCCAGGGCGTCGCCGCAGACCAGGACCACCGGTTGACGAAACGACGAGGGTGGCATGGCCACATCGGCGGCGAACTCTACCGACTGGCGCAATCGAGCCGCACGATGATTGGCCATCGCCCAAACCACCGTCGCAACGCCGATCATGACCAACACCCCGATCACGCGTATCCGGGTGTCGAGCGGGAGGATGAACAGCAATATCACGCCAAGCATCCCGGCCCATGCCCAAAGGACTCGTTTCAATGGAATCGTCATAGGGCCCCTCATGCCTGGCCGGGCATGAGGGAAACAACCACGCCGGCCAGCCAGTGATCCATTGCCCACCAGACACCGGCATGCAGCAGCGCCACCGCTATTCCATGGAACCATGGGGATTGATGCCGACCCAGGCGACCGCCCTTTCGCGTAGCAAGGTTCTGGCTGATGTTCAAAGGCGGGACCTGAGCGTCGAGGGCGGCAAGCACTTGCTCGCGCTCAGGGTCGTCAGGGTCCGTGTAGCGGCCTCCGAAACCCAGCATCAGTACCCGATGGAACACAACAAGCACCCGTGGATCCGGTGATGGTTCGCGCAATACCAGGCGCATTTCCTCGTAGAGAAACTCACCGGCCTGATGCCGGTTGAACAGCTTGGCCTGTAGCGGTTCGCGGCTCCATTCTGCTCGTATCGGGCCCTTCGTGCAGACGAGGATGGCTTCGTCGAGCAGCGCACATTGGGCATGACTGATGTGTTCGATGCTGCGCGGTTCCACCGCGAGCTGTTCGAGCTGCCGTCGAACCTGCTCGACCTGTTCCAGGCAAAGCTGCTGCAGCGCCTGGGTGTCGTGTACCGAAGTACCATGGCGTAACTCGACCACCAGCAAATAACTGTCCTGCAGCAAGGCGTCGATATGCTTCGCCATTGCGTGGGTTTGTTTCGTGAAGTTCAGCGTCATGTGCGTAACACCGCAAACAGTTCAAGTTGGACTTGCGACAAAGTGCTGGGCACGTAGCAAGCAAAAGCCCCGGCGGCCAGCATGGCCTGGCCCTTGGCGTGACCGAGATCGAGGGCGAAGTACTGGTTTTCCAGGCGCAGCGCGATGGCCGCGGGCACATGGCTGAGGGGCTTCAGGGGGACGCCGTCGAGCGCCGCATTGATCAGGTTGTCGACATCGGCCGGCGCGCCGACCTTGCACAAGCGAGGAAATTGCTCCTGCAACTGTGCCGCCGGTAACTGGCAGCGCACCGAGAGGTAGAAATCAGCACCGTCAGGTTCACGTAGCCGGGCATCGTTGAGCGTTACCTGCCAGCGATTGGCGCTCGTGTTCTCCAGAACCAGTGCTATGACGCGCGAAGGCAGGCTGGCTTCAAGCAACGTTGCGATACAACGCATCAGCGGTGCAAACACCGTCTCCAGTTGCTCATGCCGATAGGCTGGAATCCTGTCGATATCGTGTTCCAGCGAAAACGTCAGCAGCCCCCCGGCCAGCTTGGCGAGCTCCAGATAGACCTGCTCGGGATGTCGCTGGGGATAGGACTTGATATCAGCCAGCACCGGCTCGTAGGTGTTCAAGGCGTTGAGCAACCAGAACAACGACACATCGGCTACAGCGAAGTCAGCCATGTGTTGATTGCTCTCCCGGCGCATGCCCATCAGGCGCTGCCGCTTGGCCGACAGCTGCGTCAATAGGTTGTCCAGCTGGAGCAACAGACCCGGGTGCGCGGCGAAACTGAGCAATGGCGGTACGTAGGCCGGATCGAGACGCCACTTGCCCTGCCCTTCACGGATCAGGCGCGCGATGGGACAGACCAGGTAATCACCGTTGTCGTCCTTGTCCAGGCGCAGCGACAGGTTGTGCTCCAGCACGGCGATCGACTGCACTTCCTGCGCATAGAGATCCTGCACGCTACGCCAGTCTTGACGGTAACGGGTGGGCCGATCGGCGCGGCCCTCCTCCATCAGGCAATTGTTTCCGTTGGCCTGTTCCAGGGGCAGGGCCAGCAGCACGAGCGCCTCCCGGGTGTCGTCGGTCAATAACCGCGACAACTCCAGCCCAGGCGGAAGACGATCCACCCGTTCGCTGTCGAGCAGGGTACCGTCGGGCATGCACACGCTTAGCCGGGTTGCCTTGAGCTTACCAAGGCCCAATGCGTCGGTATCGAACTCGACGGCCGTCACGCCCCAGGGATGCGCCAAGGCCAAGCCGGCGCGTTGCTCGTTGGCCCACGCTTCCCAGCGCGCCTGTTGTTGAAACTGTTGCGCAGACAACAGGGTGCCGGACGTCCATAAGGGACGATCGATTTTCATGGCGTCATTTCCTTGAAAGCGAGTCAGGCTTTCGCCTTGGGCATTTGCGAGACCAGGGATAAGTTGACGTCCATGCCCTCGACCTGAAAGTGCGGCACTGCGTACAACTTGACCCGGAAGAAACCGGGGTTGTCCTCGATGTCCTCCACCGTCACCTTTGCGTCACGAAGAGGGTGCGAAGCCTGCAGGTCATCGCCCGGATCGGTCATTTCGGTGACAAGTCCGCCGATCCACTTGTTGAGTTCCAGCTCCAGCAAACGACGATCCTTGGTGGTGCCGATGTTTTCGCGTTGGATCAACTTCAAGTAATGGGCAATGCGCGAGAGCAGGAAGATATAGGGCAGCCGTGCGTTGATCCGGCTGTTGGCGGTAGCATCCGCGGTGTCGTACAACGCAGGTTTCTGAGCCGAGCTGGCGGAGAAGAAACAGGCGTAGTCGCGGTTCTTGTAATACGACAAGGGAATGAAACCGAGATTGGCGAATTCAAATTCGCGGGTTTCCGGGATCATCACCTCTGAAGGAATCTTCACCTGGTTGCCAGTGCCCAGGTCATACAAGTGGATCGGCAGGTCGGTGACTGCGCCGCCCGATTGAGGCCCACGGATCTGCACGCACCATCCATTGGCGATGAAGCTCTTGACCATGTTGGCGGCAAAGGCAAAGGATGCGTTGGTCCACAAATACCTGTCGTGATCGGGGCCCTTGACGCTCTCGATGTAATTGAAGCTGCGCACTGGCACGGTATCCGGGCCATAGGGCAGGCGACCCAGGACCCTCGGCATGGTCAGGCCGATGTATCGCGCATCGTCACTGTCGCGAAACGCCTTCCACTTGATGTATTCGGCGCGATCGAAATAGTTGCCGATGTCCTTGATGGCAGCCACTTCCTCCATGGATCGCTTGCCGAAAAATGCCGGCCCCACCGAACCGATGAAGGGCATATGGGCTGCCGCGGCGACTTTCGAGATATTACGCAGCAAGGCGATGTCCTGCGGGCTACGATCGAACTCGTAGCTGGAGATCGCTGCCGCGATCGGCTCTCCGCCCGGCGTGTCGTATTCACGGGTATAGGTATGCAGGTACAGCCCGCTCTGGGCGATTTCGGGGGCGTCTTCGAAGTCTCGTACCAGATCATCCTTGCTGATATCCAGCAGTTCTATTCGCACGTTCTGTCGAAAATCGGTCTGGTCGACCAGGGACTTTACGCCGCGCCAGGTTGATTCGATCCTTTGGAATTCGGCGTGATGCATGACCGCATCAAGTTGACGACTGATTTGCATGTCGAGCAACGCTATATGCTCATCCAGCAGCACTTTGTCCAATCGTTCCACTCTGTGCGGCGATTCCTTGAGCAACTTCAAGAACACACTGACAGCGGCAGTGACGCGCTCGTCAACCGAGGCCTCGGACAGCGCCTCGGCATGCTGGAAAGTTTCGATGCTTCCCAACTCTGCGATGGGATTCAAATTGATCTTACTGAACAGGGCTGCATAAACTCCCTTATCTTCAGCCAATACTGTAGCGCCGCGCGATTGCACGTTATTACTTTCAGTAGACATATGAATTTACTCTTTGGGCTGCCGCCCGTATTTGATTAGCGAATGTCTTTTGGCGCCAAGGCCGCCAATTCGTCCCGCAGTTCATTGCTGAGCGCATCATCCTGGAGGATGCGCTCCAATTCTAGACGGAAGGCCATGTTATCAAGCAGGTTCGACTTCAAGTCGCGTAGAAGATTGCGCATGGCCAGCAGCGCCCGTAATTGAGGGATCTGCCTGGCTACTTGTTCCGGCTCAAAGTCTTTCATGCGATGAAACTGCAGTTCGATTGAAATATCCTCCCCGTTGTCCGCCAATGTATTATGCGCAGCGATCGTCAAAGTTGGCGAAAACTCGGCCAGGACATGATCGACGTTGTGCTTGTTGATATTGATCTTGTCTCTGACGGATAAAGGGCGCTGTTCGCTGCCGTTGCTGTAATCTCCCATCACCATCAATTTGAGTGGCAACTCAACTTTCTTTTGCGCGCCGCCAGTGTGCAGATCAAGTTTGATATTGATCCTGCTCTTGGGTACTTCATTCTGGAAACTGTATGAAGCCATGCCTATTCCTCTCAAACCGGATGTTAAGTGTTCGCTGTACAAACATAGCGAAGCGGCGCAGAGCCGGACAGGTCTAAACCCAGGCCATTTCTACGAAAGAGAATGGACTCACAAGCTGTCGGAAAATGGCCTACAGATACGGTTTACAACGAAGCGTTGCCGACGTCGGTGCGCGGTTGACACCCGAGACGCGAGGGAGAGGCTTACAAACGAGGAATGACGCAAACCCATTTTCAAGCCGGGTTTCGCGGCGTCTATCTTGGGAGCGGTTGCCGCCATGCGAAGTTCAAGGCTTTTGTCTTCCGGATGATCTATACCTTCAGGTACACGTCGTCAGGCCAAGGGACAGGCCGACGTGTAGCCAATAATAATGTCGTGCCCTCGGTCGGGTGCTGCTTGCTTTGGACAGCAGGAGGCTATTTGCGCGCCGCCTCCCTCAATAGAATGGCGCGCCTTTCAATGCCTGAAGTAACGATCATGAGCCGGATCACCCGCGTATTGAATGACCGTACCAGCGTATTGTCGCTGCTCTGCCTGCTCCTGGCTGTCGATAGCGCGTGCGGCGAGCCCCGGGTCATTGAACTGCACATCCTCGACGCGCCCCCGTTGACACTGCTCAACGACCCCAGGGGCCACGGCATTGTCGGCGATGTCGCCGTGAAGGCGATCACCCGCGCCGGGTATGCGGTAAAGATCCATGTGCTTCCCTGGGCCAGGGCGCAAAAGCACGTCAGTGAGGAGCATGACTTCTTGATAGCGCCGCTGTCGCGCATTCCGGGGCGAGAAACCCGCTTCACCTGGATCTCGTCGATCATGCCCATGGAGCGCGCGTTCTTCAGCCTCGATCATAAGGTCGGCAGCTTTGCCCAAGCGAAAGAAACCTTTCGCAAGGTGGGCGTCGGCCTGGGTAGCGCGCAAGAGGAAATCCTGCGCACCGAGGGCTTCCGGGACGACCAGATCTACCCGTTGGCCATCGGCGACAACCCTGCCCAAATGCTCCTGATGGGGCGCATCGATGCCTGGTTCAACGGCGTGCCCGAAAGCCGATATATCTGGCCAAAAGTTTCCAAGCGCAAGCTGCTCATGAGTTCAGTGGGCAGCAGTGCCGACCTCTATCTCGCGTGCTCCAGGCAATGCTCGGCGAAACTCGTCGAGGATTTGCGCGGCGCGGTGGAAGCGTTGCGCAATGAAGGGGCGATCA
Organism: Pseudomonas sp. E102; assembly: GCF_052660185.1. Classification (NCBI taxonomy): domain Bacteria; kingdom Pseudomonadati; phylum Pseudomonadota; class Gammaproteobacteria; order Pseudomonadales; family Pseudomonadaceae; genus Pseudomonas; species Pseudomonas sp. E102. Next base: position 1,888,386 of record NZ_CP084025.1, on the reverse strand, counting down.
AGCGTATCCATGATCTTTATGTCCCGTGACATCGCCGAGCGGGCGATGGCATCAGTCTTGCGAACCACCTGAAGGGATATCAACTAGATTGATAGCCAACTAACGAAAGCCCCGCGATAGAGGCCTCGTCGATGACTTATATCATTCCGGATGATAGTTACCTTTGTTTCATTCGATTCGTTCCTCTGCGCCTCGACACGCATCATCCGCCCATCTCAATACACTTGGCGGATGCTATCCATGGAACATTCACTTTCTAAATTGCGCTTTCCCCTCGCACTGTTGGCGGTGCTGGTGATCAGCGCTTGCGGTAAGACTCCCGATACGGCAGCTTCGATGCCGGCGGCCAAAGTCAGCGTGGCCAAGGTGCTGGAGCAGCGCGTCAACGAATGGGATGAATTCACCGGGCGCCTCGAAGCGCCGGAAACCGTCGAGATTCGCCCGCGGGTTTCGGGGCAGATCGATCACGTTGCTTTCACCGAAGGCGCCCTGGTCAAGAAAGGCGACCTGTTGTTCCAGATCGACCCCCGCCCCTTCCAGGCGGAAGTGCGTCGTCTCGAAGCGCAACTGGCGCAGGCCCGCGCCACCGCGACCCGCAGCGAGAACGAGGCCCAACGTGGCGAACGCCTGCGTCTGAGCAATGCGATTTCCGCTGAACTGGCGGATTCGCGTACGACCGCTGCACAGGAAGCCCGCGCCGCCGTGGCAGGTATTCAAGCGCAGCTGGACCTGGCCAAGCTGAACCTCAGCTTCACCCGGGTTACCTCGCCCATCAACGGTCGTGTCAGCCGGGCGGAAATCACCGCCGGCAACCTGGTGACCGCCGACGTCACGCCGTTGACCAGTGTGGTGTCCACCGACAAGGTCTACGCCTACTTCGACGCCGACGAGCGTGTGTTCCTCAAGTACACCCAACTTGCCCGCCAAGGCCAGCGCGGCCAAGCCACGCCTGTCTACATGGGCCTGTCCAACGAAGACGGCAATCCGCACCTGGGCCAGATGAACTTCGTCGACAACCAGGTCAACCCACAGACCGGCACGATCCGTGGTCGCGCGGTGTTCGACAATAAAGACGGCGCCTTCACGCCAGGCCTTTATGCCCGACTGAAGCTGGTGGGCAGCGGCACCTATTCCGCCGTGCTGATCAACGACGAAGCCGTAGGCACCGACCTGGGCAAGAAATTCGTCCTGGTGATGGATGGCGAGAACAAGCCGGCCTACCGCGCTGTCGAGCTGGGGCCAAAGATCGAAGGCCTGCGCATCGTGCGCAACGGCCTGAGCAAGGACGACACCATTATCGTCAAGGGGCTGCAACGGGCCCGTCCGGGTTCGCCGGTTACGCCTGAAACCGTGCCGATGGCCAGCGAGCAAACCCTCGCCGCCCTGGCACAACAACGCAAAGCGCTCGAAGCCAGCAACCTGCCCCAGGTCGCGCCCTCCAAGGCAGCGTCCGGAGCGGCAGGCAAACTGGCCTCTGCGTCCCCACGCGGTTAAGGGACTGAACTCAAGATGAAATTTTCCCAGTTCTTCATTTCGCGGCCGATCTTCGCAGCGGTGCTCTCGCTGTTGATTCTGATCGCCGGCGCTATCTCGCTGTTCCAACTGCCGATCAGCGAATATCCGGAAGTCGTGCCGCCTACCGTAGTGGTCCGCGCCAACTTCCCGGGCGCCAACCCCAAGGTCATCGGCGAAACCGTGGCCGCGCCCCTGGAACAAGCCATTACCGGCGTCGAGAACATGCTGTACATGTCCTCGCAATCCACCGCCGACGGCAAGATCACCCTGACCATCACCTTCGCTCTGGGCACCGACCTGGATAACGCGCAGGTGCAGGTGCAGAACCGTGTCACCCGCACCGAGCCCAAGCTGCCGGAGGAAGTGACCCGCATCGGCATCACGGTGGACAAGGCGTCGCCCGACCTGACGATGGTCGTGCACTTGACCTCGCCGGACAAACGCTACGACATGCTCTACCTGTCCAACTACGCCTTGCTCAACATCAAGGACGAGTTGGCGCGCCTGGGTGGCGTGGGTGATGTGCAGCTGTTCGGCATGGGTGACTATTCCCTGCGGGTCTGGCTGGACCCGAACAAGACCGCTTCGCGCAACCTGACCGCCACCGACGTGGTGACCGCGATTCGTGAGCAGAACCGCCAGGTCGCTGCCGGTGCCCTGGGTGCGCCGCCGGCACCGAATGCCCAGGCCTTCCAGCTCTCGATCAATACCCAAGGCCGCCTGGTCAATGAGGAAGAATTCGAGAACATCATCATTCGTTCCGGTGCCAACGGTGAAATCACTCGCCTGAAGGACATCGCTCGGGTGGAGCTGGGCTCCAGCCAATACGCCCTGCGCTCGCTGCTGGACAATCAGCCGGCGGTGGCAATCCCGATCTTCCAGCGTCCTGGCTCCAATGCCATCCAGATCTCCAACGATGTGCGGGAGAAAATGGACGAGCTGAAGAAAGGCTTCCCGGCCGGCATGGACTACAGCATTGTCTATGACCCGACGATCTTCGTCCGTGGCTCCATCGAAGCGGTGGTGCATACCCTGTTCGAAGCGCTGATCCTCGTGGTGCTGGTGGTCATCCTGTTCCTACAGACCTGGCGCGCCTCGATCATCCCATTGGTGGCCGTACCGGTTTCGCTGATCGGTACCTTCGCGGTCATGCACCTGTTCGGATTCTCCCTCAACGCCCTTTCGCTGTTCGGCCTGGTGTTGGCCATCGGTATCGTGGTGGACGACGCCATCGTGGTGGTGGAGAACGTCGAGCGGAACATCGAACTGGGCCTCACCCCCGTGGAGGCGACAAAGCGCGCCATGGGCGAAGTGACCGGCCCGATCATCGCCACCGCCCTGGTGCTCTGCGCGGTCTTCGTTCCTGCGGCGTTCATCAGCGGCCTGACCGGTCAGTTCTATAAGCAGTTCGCCCTGACCATTGCGATCTCCACGGTGATCTCGGCGATCAACTCGTTGACCCTGTCGCCGGCCCTGGCCGCAGTTTTGCTCAAGGGGCATGACGCACCCAAGGACCGTTTCTCCAGATTCCTGGACCGGGTCTTTGGTGGCTGGCTGTTCCGTCCGTTCAACCGCTTCTTCGAACGTGCCAGCCATGGCTACGTGGGTACTGTCGCTCGGGTGATCCGCAGCAGCGGGATTGCCCTGATCGTCTACGCAGGCTTGATGGTATTGACCTTCTTCGGCTTCTCCAACACGCCGACCGGTTTCGTGCCTGGCCAGGACAAGCAATACCTGGTGGCCTTCGCCCAACTGCCGGACGCCGCGAGCCTGGACCGCACCGAAGATGTGATCAAGCGCATGTCCGACCTGGCCCTCAAGCAGCCTGGCGTGGAAAGCGCCGTGGCCTTCCCTGGTCTGTCGATCAACGGCTTCACCAACAGCCCGAACGCCGGCATCGTGTTCGTGACCCTCAAGCCTTTCGACGAGCGCAAGGACCCGAGCATGTCGGCCGGCGCCATCGCCGGTGCCTTGAACGGCCAGTACTCGGAAATCCAGGAAGCCTACATGGCGATCTTCCCGCCGCCGCCGGTGCAAGGCCTGGGCACGATCGGTGGTTTCCGCCTGCAAATCGAAGACCGGGGCAACCTGGGCTACGACGAGCTGTACAAAGAAACCATGAACATCATCGCCAAGAGCCACAACGTGCCGGAACTGGCCGGATTGTTCACCAGCTACACCGTGAACGTACCCCAGGTCGATGCCGCCATCGACCGTGAAAAGGCCAAGACCCACGGCGTGGCCGTCAGCGACATCTTCGACACCCTCCAGATCTACCTGGGTTCGCTGTATGCCAACGACTTCAACCGTTTCGGCCGCACCTACCAGGTCAATGTCCAGGCCGAGCAGCAGTTCCGTCTCGAATCGGACCAGATCGGCCAACTGAAGGTGCGCAACAACCGTGGCGAGATGATCCCGCTGGCGACCTTCATCAAGGTCAGCGACACCTCGGGGCCTGACCGCGTGATGCACTACAACGGCTTCATCACCGCTGAAATCAACGGCGCCGCCGCCCCTGGCTACAGCTCCGGCCAGGCCGAGAAAGCCATCGAGAAACTGCTCAATGACGAACTGCCCAATGGCATGACCTACGAGTGGACCGACCTGACGTACCAGCAGATCCTCTCGGGCAACACTGCGCTGTTCGTGTTCCCGCTCTGCGTATTGCTGGCGTTCCTGGTGCTCGCCGCGCAATACGAAAGTTGGAGCCTGCCATTGGCGGTAATCCTGATCGTACCGATGACGCTGCTGTCGGCAATTACCGGGGTAATTCTGTCCGGTGGCGACAACAACATCTTCACCCAGATTGGCTTGATCGTATTGGTAGGACTTGCCTGTAAGAACGCGATTCTGATCGTCGAGTTCGCCAAGGATAAACAGCTCGAAGGCATGAGCCCGCTGGCGGCGGTCCTGGAAGCGTGCCGCCTGCGTCTGCGGCCGATCCTGATGACCTCCTTCGCCTTCATCATGGGCGTGGTTCCCCTGGTGTTCTCCAGCGGCGCCGGTGCGGAAATGCGTCACGCCATGGGTGTGGCGGTGTTCTCGGGCATGCTCGGCGTGACCTTCTTCGGCCTGCTGCTCACCCCGGTGTTCTACGTACTGATCCGTAATTTCGTCGAGCGCAGCGAGGCCCGCAAAGCGGCCCGGGCCCTGAAACTGGAGGCGCAACAATGAGTTTGAAAGCGTTCCTGCCGAGCCTGCTGATGCTTGCACTGAGTGCCTGCGCCGTAGGCCCGGACTACAAGGCACCGCAAACGGAGGCGGCGAATATCACCACCGCCACCGACGGCGCCGCCGGCCAGAAGAACTTCGACCGCGCCCGCTTCGAAGGCGTCTGGTGGCAGCAGTTCGACGATCCGACCCTCAACTCGCTGGTGACGCGTTCTCTGGAAGGCAACCGGGAATTGCGCGTGGCCTTCGCCCGCCTGCGGGCTGCCCGGGCGATTCGCGACGACGCCAGCAATGACGCCATGCCGACCATCACCAGCCGCGCCAGCAGCGAACTGGGCAAAGGCCAGAACCCGATGGGGCAGACGGACGATCGGGTCAACTCCGAGCGTTATGACCTGGGCCTGGACATGGCCTGGGAGTTGGACCTGTTCGGACGCATCCAGCGCAACCTGGAAGCGACCGATGCCGACCAGCAGGCCGTCGAAGCCGATCTCTACCAACTGCAGGTGACCATAATCGCCGAGCTGGTGGACGCCTACGGCCAACTGCGTGGCGCGCAGCTTCGGGAGAAAATCGCCCTGGCCAACCTGGAGAACCAGCAGGCGTCCCGCAAGATCACCGAAAGCCTGCGTGATGCCGGCGTCGGCGATCAGCTCGACGTGGTGCGTGCCGACGCTCGCTTGGCAGCGGTGGAAGCCAGCGTGCCGCAACTGCAGGCCGAACAGGCGCGTCAGCGCAACCGCATTGCGACATTGCTGGGCGAGCGCCCGGACAAGCTGAGCGTGGACTTGAGTCCTAAACAGCTGCCAGCCATTGCCAAGGCTCTGCCGATTGGCGATCCGGGCCAATTGTTGCAACGCCGTCCCGATATCCTCAGCGCCGAGCGTCAACTGGCAGCCGCCACGGCGCGCATCGGCGTGGCCAAGGCCGACCTGTTCCCTAGGGTCAGCCTGAGCGGTTTCCTCGGGTTTACCGCCGGACGTGGTTCGCAGATCGGCTCCTCGGCCGCCAACGCCTGGGCGCTGGGCCCGAGCATTACCTGGGCCGCTTTTGACCTGGGCAGCGTGCGGGCTCGCTTACGCGGCGCCAGCGCCGACGCCGACGGAGCACTGGCGAACTATGAGCAACAAGTGTTGCTGGCCTTGGAAGAGTCGGAAAACGCCTTCAGTGATTACGGCAAACGCCAACAGCGCCTCATCTCGCTGATCCGCCAGAGCGAATCGAGCCGCGCGGCCGCCGACCTGGCCGAGATCCGTTATCGCGAAGGCACCGAGGACTTCCTCGTGCTGCTCGACGCCCAACGTGAACGCCTGGCGGCCGAAGACAGTCAGGCCCAGGCCGAAGTGGACCTGTATCGCGGCATTGTCGCGATCTACAAGGCCCTGGGCGGCGGCTGGCAACCGGAAACCGTCGCCAGCAACTGACACCCTTCCCAACCGAGCTCCTTTGGTTGGCCGCAACCAACCAATTGTTTGCCCCGCGCCTCATTCGGACGCGGGGCTTTTTTATGGATGTCAGAACCCATTGTGGGAGCAGGCTCGCACCCGCGGGTCCCTCACCGCGATTACAGGTTTGACTCAAACGCGGACCTGACCGAAGCTTGCGGCATTTCACGCTCCTGGTTATGGATTACCTGCATGTCTTCGTCTCGCCGCTACCTGCTGTTCACGCTTGCGGTTGTCTTGGCAATCGGTCTCGTCGCGATATGGCTGCGCAATGCCACACCGCAGATTCCCGAGGCCATCAAGCGTGGTTACAGCGAAGCGTTGGAAAGCGCCCGCAACGGACAGCCAGGAGCAGCGCGGATGCTGTACCAGCAACTGGGACGTCCGGACCTCTCCCCCAAGCGCCGGGTATGGCTGCACGGCGAACTGCCCAACTATCCAAGCCCCCAAGCGTTGAAACTGGCGCAGGCGGATTTGCACAGCGAATCGCCGCAGGTCCGCCGCGCGGCGATCGTCAGTATTGTCGGGCTGGTGCCGAACGCCCAGCGCAGCCTGCTGCTCGGCCCGCTCCTGGATGAAAACGACCCGGATGTCCGGTTCGCCGCCGTAAATGCATTGCTGGGGCTGTCACCCGATGAACTCGGGCTTTATTTCGGTGCGATGCAGATCGCCGTCGATACCTGGAAGCAGTCGTTGAACGACAGCCCACCCTCCCCCGAATCCCTCTTTCAGCTTGCCCGGCTGTACAGGCATGACGCCGAACTGGAAAAAGCCCAACAGGCATTGGAGCATCTTCTGCGCCTGCAACCCGACAACCTGCCGGCGCTGGTCATGCAGGTCGATGTGCTGGATAAACAAGGCCAGGGAGAAGCCGCCCGCCAGTTGCTCGCTCGGCAGTTGCAAGCACAGCCGGCATCGGCTTATCTGCAACATGCGCTGGGCATGTGGCTGTTGCAGCACGGCCAGAGTGAATACGCGGTGCTAGGCTTGGCGAAAGCGGTGGAATTGGAGCCTGATAACCGGCAATACCGTTTTGATCTGGCGACTACGCTGCATGAAGAGCAGGAAGTGGAAGCGGCGCAGAAACAGTTGCAGGAAATCGTCCAGCGCTACCCCGCCGACCGCAACGCCCGGGTGTTGCTGATCAACTATTGGAAGGAGACCGGTCAGTTGCAGCATGTCCAGGTGCTGTTGGCCCAGTTGGAACAACTGAACCCCGACGACCCGGCGATACAACAAGGTTTATAGGGCAATAGGCGTATACCGAAAGTTGTGCAACAGTACGCGTTTTGTCAAAGGAAGCGGAACCGCCGTGACTGCCGAAGGTCAAGTGTTCAGGCAGTTCATTTCAGGCGCTAACCCGCCAGCTGCCTACTTCCCTAGTCATGAGAGGGTTATTTTTGATTACATCTAACGAGTTGATCAGCGCAAAAGCCGCCACCGGTATCGAAGGGCTGGACGACGTCCTTTCCGGTGGTTTGTCCCGAGGCCATGTGTTCCTACTGGAGGGAGAACCGGGCACTGGCAAAACCACGGTCGCGTTGCACTTCCTGCTAGCCGGCGCAAAGGCCGGCGAGCGCTCGTTGTACATCACGCTATCGGAAACCGAGCGTGAACTGCGCCAGGGCGCAGCCTCCCATGGCTGGACCCTGGATGAAAACATCCATATCTTCGAATTGACCCCGCCCGAGAGCCTGCTCAATGCCGAGCACCAGCAAAGCCTGCTGTATTCCTCGGACCTGGAGCTGGGCGAAGCGACCCGGCAGATCTTCGAAGTGGTCGAGCGCGTCAAGCCGACCCGCGTCGTGCTGGACAGTCTCTCGGAGATCCGCCTCCTTGCGCAGAGTTCCCTGCGCTATCGCCGGCAGATCCTGGCGATCAAGCACTATTTCGTGCGCTACGACGCTACGGTAGTGCTCTTGGATGACCTGACCACCGAGTCCCTGGACAAGACCGTACACAGTGTCGCCCACGGCGTTATCCGCCTTGAAGAACTGACCCCCAGCTACGGTGCCGAGCGGCGTCGGCTGCGGGTGGTCAAGTACCGTGGGCAGAAATACCGTGGCGGCTACCACGACTTCACCATCATGGGCGATGGCGTGCATGTATTCCCTCGCCTGGTGGCCGCCGAACACCGTGGCCAGTACGTGCGCCAGCAACTGTCCAGTGGCATCAAGGAAATGGACGCCCTGCTGGGGGGCGGCATCGAGACCGGCTCCAGCACGCTGATTCTTGGCCCGGCGGGTACCGGCAAATCCTTGATTTCCTTGATTTTCGCGGCGGCAGCGGTGCATCGCGGCGAAAAAGCCGCACTATTCATTTTCGATGAAGAGCTGGGGCTGCTGTTCGAGCGCATGAAGCACATCGGCATCGACCTGCTGGAACTGCAAAATACCGGCAATCTGCTGATCGAACAGGTCGATGCGGCCGAGCTTTCGCCCGGCGAGTTTTCCCACCGGGTACGCCGTTGCGTCAACGAAGGCGACATCAAGACCGTGGTCATCGACAGCATCAATGGCTATCAGGCCGCCATGCCCGAAGAAAACGCCTTGGTTCTGCACATGCACGAGCTGTTGCTCTACCTCAACCGCAAAGGCGCGGCGACGTTCATGACCGTCGCCCAACACGGCCTGGTGGGGGACATGCAAGCGCCGGTGGACATCACCTACCTGGCCGACACCGTCATCCTATTGCGTTATTTCGAGGCGCTGGGCAAGGTTCGCCGGGCCATTTCCATCATCAAGAAACGCACCGGCAGCCATGAATCCACCATCCGCGAATACCGCATCAACAAGCAGGGCATGACCATCGGTGAACCGCTGGAAGCGTTCCAAGGCGTATTGCGCGGAGTGCCAACCTATATGGGAGCGGGACACCCGTTGCTTGAGGATGATCCCCAGTGACGTCGGGCGAGCCACTGTCCGAGCGGGCGCTGATTCTCGCGCCCCTGGGACGGGACAGCCAGATTGCCCTGATGATTCTCAACGAGGCCGGCTTTAATGGCCTTGTATGCAGTCATCTGGGTCATTTGTGTGAAGAGTTGGAACACGGGGCGGGCCTGCTGGTGATTTCCTCGGAAGCGCTGGTAGGGCCCGACCTGGAGAACCTGCTCCAATACATCGAGCAGCAACCGGCATGGTCCGACCTGCCCATCGTCCTGCTGACGCACCACGGGGGGCCGGAGCACAACCCAGTCGCACGTATCGGCACACAACTGGGCAATGTGACCTTCCTGGAGCGGCCGTTCCACCCGGTGACGCTCGTCAGCCTGGTGACCACCGCCCTGCGCGGCCGCCGAAGGCAATACGAAGCCCGGGACCGCCTGATCGACCTGAGCACCAGCGAACAACGCCTACAGAACACTTTGGAAACGCTGGAACAGCAAGTCGAGGAGCGTACCGCCCAACTGCGTCACAACGAGGAAGCCCTGCGCCAATCGCAGAAAATGGAGGCGGTCGGCCAGCTCACCGGCGGCATCGCCCACGACTTCAACAACATGCTCACCGGCATCATCGGCAGCCTCGAACTGCTGCGTCGACGCCTGGCGCGAGGTCGCACCGAAGATCTCGACAGCCTGATAGACCTGGGCGTGACCTCGGCTAATCGCGCCGCGGGCCTGACCCACCGGCTGCTGGCCTTCTCCCGCCGCCAGTCGCTGGATTCCAAGGCCGTGCAGATGAATACCCTGGTGCTGTCAATGGGCGAACTGCTTCAGCGCAGCCTCAACGAAAGCATCGCCCTGGAAATGCGCCTCGACGAACACCTATGGATCGCCGAAGCCGACCCCAACCAACTGGAGAGCGCCCTGCTCAACCTGGTCCTCAACGCCCGCGATGCCATGCCCGGCGGCGGCAAGCTGGTGGTACAGACCTTCAATAAATACCTGGACACCGGCTTTACCGATGCCTACAGCAACCTCGAGCCCGGCGACTATGTGGTGTTGAGCGTTCAGGACACCGGTTGCGGCATGCCCGAAGCGGTGATGCATCGCGCGTTCGACCCCTTCTTCACCACCAAGCCCATCGGCCAGGGCACGGGCCTTGGGCTTTCGATGATCTATGGGTTCAGCAAGCAGTCACGCGGACACGTGACCATCAACAGCGAGGTCGGCAACGGCACCACCGTGAATCTCTACCTGCCGCGCTTCATCGGCGAAGAAATGCACGAACCGCAAGTCGTCGTCCCACAGGCGCCTTATGCGCAAGATGGCGAAACCGTATTGATCGTTGAAGACGACCCAGCGGTGCGGGTCCTGGTCAGCGCGGTGCTCAGCGAATTGGGCTACGCCTTCGTCGAGGCCGGCGACGCCAACGGCGCGGTGCCGATCCTGCAATCGAACCAGCGCATCGACCTGCTGATCAGCGACGTGGGGCTCCCCGGCATGAACGGAAGACAACTGGCCGAAATAGGCCGCCAGATCCGCCCTGACCTCAAGGTATTGTTCATCACTGGCTACGCTGAACACGCGGCGGTGCGCGGTGGTTTTCTTGACCCGGGCATGCAAATGATCACCAAGCCGTTTACCTTTGATTTGTTGACGGCGAAGGTGCGGGAGATGATCAAGGTTTGAGGCGTGGCACCGCTTTTGATTTTGATCTTGATCTTGATCTTAACGCCCCGTTAACCACGCTGGCCTGCGTGAGGGCACACCGAGCCTCGGCGAGGTGCCGAGTGGTGGGGCGAAGCCTTTTTTGCTTGCTTTTTTTGGCGTCTGAAAAAAAGTAAGCCGCCGTAAGGGCGGAACCTCCAGCAGCAATTACCACAGAAACGGATATGTACCCAATCAGCCGTATACCCCAGTCAACCGCAGAAACAAAACTAAGACAACATCCCCTGCATAATCCCCTGCAACACATCCAAATCAAACGGTTTATCCAAAATCGGCGCCTTGCGGGTAATGGGGCTATCCGTCTCGCGCACTTCCTGGGCGTAGCCACTGATGAAAATAACCTTCAGGTCCGGACGCAACCTCACCGCCGGCTCAGCGATCTGCACCCCGGAAATACCCCCGGGCAGACGGAAGTCGGTAATCATCATGTCCAGATGAGGCTTGCTCGCCAGGATCTCGAACGCCTGCTCGCCGTTTTCAGCCTGCAGCACCCGATACCCCTCCCCGGAAAGATAGGCCGACAGCACCATCAGGATCGAAGGGTCATCCTCGACGATCAATACAACGTCTTGCGCATCTTCACTCATGAGAAGCCTTTGTTGAATCAATAGCTGCTGATACGACCCTGGGGTCGCTCAGAGGTTGCGTCCGTTCGCCAGTTTTCTGAAAAGGCAGACAAACGCGAAACAACGCCCCTTCGTTGAGGCGGCTGTTGACCGTGATGATGCCGCCGTGGGCGGTGACGATCTGCTCGGAAATGAACAGCCCAAGGCCCAGGCCGGCGGCGGCGGCCTTGGACGACACCCGTTCGAATTGCTGAAAAATACGCTTCTGGTTCTCTTCGCTGATCCCGATCCCGTGGTCCTGGACCTCGATACAGGCATGCTCCGACGTCTGGTAAACGCGCACCTCAATCGGGCTCTTGCAGCCATAGCGCAACGCGTTCGTCAGCAGGTTCGAAACCACCTGCTCGATACGAAACTCATCCCAATGCCCTTCCACCGAAGGTTCGGCGGTACAAGTCACGGTGCATTCGGCGGCACTGATCTGTGGTTGAAAGTTGTGCAGCAGGTTTTGAACCAGCGCCGTCAGATTGAAACGGGTCGGACGGATGGACAACTTGCCGGTGCGGATCCGCGATACGTCCAGCATGTCCTCGATCAAACGGATCAAGCTCTTTATCTGGCGTTCGTCGCGCTCGACCATCGCCTTCACTTTATCCAGGGTGAAGGCGGCGGCGTTGTCCCGCGCCAAGTGCATTTTACGCAACTGCGTTTCCAGGATCAGGCCGTTGAGTGGCGTGCGGACTTCGTGGGCGACGATCGACATGAAGTCATCGCGCATGCGCACGGCCTGCTCCAGCTCGCCGCGAGTGGCTTGCAATTGCTCAAGCAACAGCTCTTGCTCCCGGCGGCTCTGCTCCAGGGCAAGCACTTGCTCCTTCATCGCCTTTCGCTGGCGATAAAGTTCGACGAACACATTGACCTTGCTTTTGACCGCATGGGTATCCAGCGGCTTGTGCAGGAAGTCCACCGCGCCGTTTTCGTAGCCGGTGAACGCGTAGTTGCGCTCCCGGCCGGCCGCGCTGACAAAGATGATCGGGATACTGCGGGTCTTTTCCGTGCCGCGCATCAACTCGGCCAGTTCGAAACCGTTCATGCCCGGCATCTGCACATCGATGATCGCCAAGGCAAAATCATGTTGCAAAAGCAGCGACAGCGCTTCGTCCGCCGACAAGGCCTTGAACACCTCGCGGTCATCGCGCTGGATCAGCGCTTCCAGGGCCAACAGATTCTCAGGCAGATCGTCGACGATCAGCAGTTTGGCTTGAATATCTCTTGGCATTTAGTTCATTCCAGCCCGGCCAGCAATTGGCCGATGCCCTGCAAAGTTAGGATATGGTCAGGCTCGTGCAAGCTAAGGGCCGCTTCAGGCATGGTGCAAACCTGCGCCTCCTTCGGGTCCTGGACGACCGTGATGCCGCCCAGCGCCTTGACCCTGGCCAAGCCTAGGGCGCCATCGCTGTTGGCGCCGGTCAATACCACCGCCAGCAGACGAGGGCCATAGACATCGGCGGCTGACTCGAACAGCACGTCGATCGACGGCCGCGAATGGTGAACCGGCTCTTCGAGGCTCAGCGACAGGCTACGGTCGGCCTCGATCGAGAGGTGATAACCAGGGGTTGCAACGTACAAGGTGCCCGGAAGGATGTCTTGCTTGTCGCGGGCTTCTTCAACGGGTATCGCCAGGCGATGACGCAATACCTGGGCTAACTGACTGTCCCGCTCATCGGGCAAATGCAACACCACCAGCACAGGCAGGCTGAAGCCTTTGCGCAAGTGGCTGAAAATCTTGAGCAACGCTTCGACGCCGCCGGCGGATGCGCCGACGACGACTGCTTCGATCAAGTGGCTGGATCTGTCCGTCAGTGGATTCATAACTTGCGATAGATCCGTTCCTGTTTGACCAGCGGTTCGAACTGCGCACTGAACGCCGAAAAATCCAGCGTCTCCTTGCTCCCCAACACCAGGAACCCACGGTGGCAAAGGGACTCATGAAACAACCCGAAAGCGCGATCTTGCAGCTTTTTATTGAAATAAATCAATACGTTACGACATGAAACTAATTGGGTTTCTGAAAATACGCTATCGGTTGCCAGGCTGTGGTCGGCAAAGGTCACATGCTTGCACAAGGTCTTGTCGAACATCGCGTAATCGTAGGCGGCCGTATAGTAGTCGGCAAACGAACGCTTACCGCCGGCGAGCTGGTAATTCTGGGTGTAGGCCCGGACATTTTCCAGGGAAAAGATGCCCTGCTTGGCTTTTTCCAGGGAGCGCGGGTTGATGTCCGTGGCGTAAATGAACGTACGATCCAGCAACCCCTCTTCTCTTAGCAGGATGGCCATGGAATAGACCTCCTCCCCTGTGCTGCAACCGGCGATCCAGATCTTGATCGACGGGTAGGTCTTGAGCAGCGGCACCACTTCCTCGCGGATGGCAAGGAAATGCGCAGGATCGCGAAACATCTCACTGACAGGGATCGTCAGCAACTGCAGCAGTTGCATGAATGCGCCAGGGTCGTGCAACACACGTTCCTGCAAGGCCGATATGGTCTTGCATTCGAATTGGTTCAACGCATGCAGCACCCGGCGCTTGATGGAAGCGCCGGAGTAGTCGCGAAAGTCGTAGCTGTACTTCAAGTAGATCGCTTCGATCAACAAACGAAGCTCAATGTCTGTGTTTCGTTCCACTAGATTCTTTCCATATTCGGCAACCACACGCGAATCAGTGAGAACAGGCGATCCAGGTCAATCGGCTTGGCCAGGTAATCGTTGGAGCCCGCCGCCAGGCAACGCTCCTGATCATCCTTCATGGCCTTGGCGGTCACGGCGATAATCGGCAATTTGCGCCAGCGGGGGTCCTTGCGGATCAGCGTGGTCGCTTCGAAGCCATCCATCTCGGGCATCATCACATCCATCAGCACCAGGTCGATGTCTTCCACTTCATTCAAGCGATCAATCGCCTCATACCCATTGCGCCCGATCACCACGATCGCCCCCTTGGCCTCCAGGGCGCTGGTCAGAGCGAAGATATTGCGCACATCGTCGTCCACCAACAGCACCTTGCGGCCTTCGAAGACCTTGTCGCGGCTGCGGGCGGTCTGGAGCATGCGCTGTCGTTCATGGGACAACCGGGATTCGACTTTGTGCAGAAAGAGAGTGACTTCGTCCAACAGGCGTTCCGGCGAGCGGGCGCCCTTGATGATGATCGAGCGTGAATATTTGCGCAGCTCCGCTTCCTCATCCCGCGTCAGGTTACGCCCGGTGTAGACGATCACGGGCGGAAATGAACAGATCTCTTCGCTGGACATGCGCTTGAGCAAGTCATTGCCCAGCATGTCCGGCAGCTTGAGGTCGATGATCATGCAGTCGTAGACGTTATTGCGCAGCAGGTCCAGGGCTTGCTGCGCCAGGCCTACGGCGGTGATCTCGATGTCGTCGTCGCCGATCAGACGGGTAATGCTGTCGCGCTGCAAGTCATCGTCTTCAACCAAGAGCACCCGTTTGACCTTCTGGGTCAGCTTGGCCTCCAAGCGCGCAAACACGTCCTTGAGCTCCTCCCGGGTGGTCGGTTTGACGGCGTAACCGATGGCGCCCATGTGCATCGCCGCTTCGACGCGGTCTTCGACGGAGATGACGTGCACCGGGATGTGGCGGGTCTGGGCCTGTTCCTTCAGGCGTTGCAAAACGGTAAGCCCGGAGTGATCCGGAAGGCGCATGTCCAGCAGAATGGCATCGGGACTCAGTTGCAGGGCCAGATCAAAGCCTTCGTCGGCGCCATGGGCCACCAGGCACTGGTAGCCCAGCTCATGGGCGAGGTCGAACAGGATGCGGGCAAACTTGGGTTCGTCCTCGATGACCAGGATGCAACGGGAATCGAACGGCGCCTTGTCCCGGTCGTCGGCGAATTGCGGGAGGGGTGCGTCCACCTCGGCAATCAGCGGCACGGGTGCCGGGGCACGGGTCGTTGCAGGCACGGTTGCGGTCGGGGTAAAGGTCACTGGATTCACCGGATTTTCCCCGGGCTCGACGTAACGCTCCGGCAAGACCAGCGTAAAGACACTGCCCTGCCCTGGCTCGCTGGTCACCGAGATCGAACCGCCCAGCAAGGTCGCCAGGTCTCGGGAGATCGACAGCCCCAGCCCGGTGCCGCCATAGCGGCGGTTGGTGGTGCCATCGGCCTGGCGGAACGCCTCGAAGATACTCTGTTGCTGATCGGCGGCGATGCCGATGCCCGAATCACGCACCATGAAGGCAATGCCCGAGCCCGGCTGGCCGGTTACGGACACCTGGACCGAACCCCGTTCGGTGAACTTCACCGCGTTGGACAGCAGGTTCTTGAGTATCTGTTCGAGGCGCTGGCGGTCGGTGTACAGCATCGACGGCGCGTCCGGCAGCAACTGCACCTCGAAGTCCAGTCCCTTTTCAGCCGTCAACGGCTTGAACGTATCCTGGAGCCCTTCCACCAAACGCGCCACGCTGGTGTTTTCCGGCCGCACTTCCAGCTTGCCGGCCTCGACCTTGGAAATGTCGAGGATGTCATTGATCAGGTTCAGCAAGTCATTGCCGGCGGAGTAGATCGACTCGGCAAACTTCACCTGTTCATCGCTGAGGTTATTGTGAGGGTTTTCCGCCAGCAATTTGGACAGGATCAGCGAACTGTTGAGCGGTGTGCGCAGCTCATGGGACATGTTGGCCAGGAACTCGGACTTGTACTTGCTCGAACGCTGCAATTCTTCGGCGCGTTCCTGCAATTGGATCTGGGCCAGGTTCAGCTCGCTGTTCTTCTGGTCCATGGCGTCGCGCTGCTCGGCCAGCTGTTCGTTGGTCTGCTCCAGTTCCTGTTGCTGGGCTTCCAGGTGCGCCTGGGATTCCTTCAGGATGCGCGACTGTTCTTCTAGCTCTTCGTTGGCGGTCTTGAGCTCTTCCTGCTGCACTTGCAACTCTTCGTTCAACTGCTGGGTTTCGGCCAGCACTTCTTGCAAGCGTTGACGATAGCGGGCCGCTTCGATGGACGTGCCGATGTTCCCGGCCACCAGCTCCAGCAGCTCGATGTCGCGCGCGGTCAACGGCCGCAGGAAGCCCAGTTCAACGACACCATTGATGCGGTCATCGTCACGGGTCGGCACCACCAGCACGCAGTTGGGCAGTCCCTCGCCGAGCCCGGAGCTGACCTTGAGATAATCCTGGGGCACATCGTCCAGCCGGATAAGACGCCCCTGCCGCACGGCCTGCCCGGCGATGCCCTCGCCATCGATGATGACGTGCTGGAGTTCGTCATCCTCCTTGGACATGCCATAGGTGGCGATACGCCGTAGCGTGCCGTTTTCTTCCCGTGCATAAAGGGCGGCGACCACGGTGCCCAGGTACTGGGCACAAAACTGCAAGATGTTGCGCCCCAGCAGATTCAAGCTCAACTGACCGAGGACCTGTTCCGCCAACTGGGTCTGGCCATTGCGCAACCAGGCCTGTTTCTCCAGGTGCAAGGCACTCTCCTGCTGGACTTTCAGGCTGGCGCTGTAGTTGCCAGACAGAGTCAGCAGATCCCGACGGCCAACATAGGCCAGCAGCCCACTGACTGCGGCGACGAACAGCAGATACAGAGCGATGCTCCAGACCGTGGTGGTGCGCACCTGTTCGTTACGTTCGGCGCGCAGTTGTTGCTCGGTCTCGACGACATCCTCGAAGGTCTTGCGTATTTCGTCGGTCAACCGCTTGCCCCGCCCGGCCTTGAGCGCACCGCGATAGTCGCCGCCGCTGCGATGAAGATCGATCATGCCTTGGGCGTAATTGGCCCATTCCACCTGGAGTGCCTCGATCCGGCGCAAGCGGTCGGTCTGTACCGGATTATCGGCTGTCAGTTCCAACAATGTGTCCAGTGCCACCGCAATCCGGGGCTTGGCCACTTCATAGGGGTCGAGGAAGTGCTCGTCGCCACTCAGCAGGAACCCGCGCATGCCTGTTTCCAGGTCAACGCTCAGCTTCAGCGCTTCGTTGGCGTTATTGATCACCCGGTCGGTGTGCCCGACCCATTGGATCACCGAGAGAAGGTAGGTGATCAGCACGATGAAAAACACCGCGCTGAGCGCACCGATACCCAAGGGGAGGCTGATGTTACGGCTCAGAAGCTTGCGAAAACTTTGTTCGTCAACCGAAGACGAAGGAGTCATGGAAAAGGCCTTGGTGAGCAGTTGAAAATCATGGAGTTTGCCCAAAAATACGGACTGGATCCACATTTCTGACGATTCAAGGTCGCAAATCCAAGGCGCTGTACCCCGGTTGTAAGGATGCGACTATCCTTGTCAGCTCTTGTACTATAGATCCTTTCTTGTACAGCTTCGGGAACTTGTGCCGCCTCTCGACTTACTCATGCATTACGGCCGGTTATTACCAAGCCCTTACGATTCCACCTTCCGAGAAGTTCATTATGTCCGTCCCTGCCCCTGTCACCCCTCCCACCATCCTGGTCGTCGAAGACGACAACATCGTGCGCATGTTGATTGTCGACGTGCTGGAGGAACTGGAATACGAGGTATTGGAGGCAGAAGGTGGCGAAGAGGCGCTTAAGCTCCTGGAGGAGAAGGACCGTTCCATCGACCTGATGATGACGGATGTCAGCATGCTGCCCATGGACGGTCGCGAGTTGGCAACAAAAGCACGCGAAGTGCGCCCCGGACTCCCCATCCTGTTCGCCAGCGGCTACGCCGAAAGCATCGACGTGCCAGAAGGCATGAGCGTCATCGGCAAACCCTTCTCCATCGATCAATTGCGCGACAAGGTCCAAAAGATTCTTTCTTGAGCGCGGACGCATTGTTGGTCACTATCGGCGCCCCGCGCGCCGACTGCGCCTGAAAATGCTCCAAGGATTGCCCGTCATGCCTCACCCCACCACCAAAGTCCTGGTTATCGGCTACGTCTGGCCCGAGCCACGCTCATCGGCGGCCGGCGGGCATGTCATGCAACTGCTCGAAGCCTTTCTCGAACAAGGCTGGGACATCACCTTCAGCAGCCCCGCCAGACCCGGTGAGAACCGCGCCGACCTGATTGGCCTGGGCATCCGGGAAGTACCGATCGAGCTCAATAGCAGCAGTTTTGATGTGTTTATCAGTGAGCTGGCGCCGGATATCGTCCTGTTCGACCAATTCATGATGGAAGAACAGTTTGGATGGCGGGTCGAAAAGCACTGCCCCGACGCCCTGCGCGTGCTCGAAACCTCGGATCTGCAAAGCCTGCGTCATGCACGGCATCAGCGCCTGAAAGACCGCTTGAAGTCCGATGAGTCCTCCCAGGACTTCACCGACCTGTTCGCCCCGGCCTTGCGCGAGGAATTCGAGCTGATGGCGGACACTGACATGGCAAGGCGGGAAATTGCAGCCCTCTTGCGTTGCGACCTGAACCTGATGGTATCTGAGTTCGAGATCGAGCTGCTGGTGGAACACTTCAAGGTGCCCCGCGAGCTGTTGCTCTGGTGCCCGTTGATGCTGGACTTGCCGACCGAGCCGTTCGTGCCCTTCGAAGACCGAGCGCATTTTCTCAGCATCGGCAATTTCCGCCACGCACCGAACTGGGACGCCTTGCTCTGGATGAAAAACGCCATATGGCCACTGATTCGCCAACGATTGCCGGGTGCGCAGCTGCATCTCTACGGGGCCTACACCCCGCCCAAGGCAGCGGCACTGCATAATCCTACCCAAGGGTTTCATATCATGAACTGGGCCGAGGACGCCTTGCAGGTCATGTCCGCGGCACGTATCTGCCTGGCGCCGCTGCGTTTCGGCGCCGGCATCAAGGGCAAGCTGATCGAAGCCATGCTATGCGGCACGCCCAGTATCACCACGCCCATAGGTGCCGAAGCCATGCACGGCGGCATGCCCTGGCCCGGGGTGATCGCGCAAAGCGCCGAGGCCATCGCCGAAGCCGCCGTACAGCTGTATACCGACCAGGCGCGCTGGACCCATGCCCAGGGGGCCGGGTTGGCCTTGCTCGCGGAACGTTTTCGTAGGCAGGTCCACGGCCCTGCCTTGATTGACAGTATCAATGCCTGCCGCGTCGACCTTGCGCGGCGCCGTCGGGACAATTTCACCGGCAGCATGCTGCGCCACCACCAGCACAAGAGCACCCAGTACATGTCCCAATGGATCGAGGAAAAGAACCGCAACAGCTGACTCCATCGTCGCTCCGAGGGCTGGAACCCGGGCGGCGAAGGGGGCATTATCCAGCGGCGATAACAACAAAAGCGCCAAACCCATGACCCGCACAGCCAGAGTCACCGACCCTTCCTATGAGTTGATGGACGACCACAACGGGCTGTCCATCATCTACCGCCAGCACGGTTTTCCCTGTCCGCTGGTGCGCTGGCATTTCCACAAGGAATACGAGCTGCACCTGATCGTCGCCAGCTCGGGCAAGGTTTTCATTGGCGATTACATCGGCAATTTCTCCCCGCAATCGCTGTTCCTCACCGGCCCCAACCTGCCCCATAACTGGATCAGCCAGGTCGCCGAGGACGAAGTGGTGGCCAAGCGCGACATGCTGGTGAATTTCACCGATGAGCTGTTTGAAAGTGGGCACCAGGTATTTACCGAGCTCAAGACGCTCGCGCCGCTGCTCGAACGCGCTCAACACGGCATCGAGTTTCGCTGCAAGCGCACCGTCCGCCAGGCCATGACCTTGATGCAGCGCATCGCCGATGCGCAGGGCATGAGCCGGCTCGGCTACTTTTTCATCCTGATGGAGCTGTTGGCCAGCTGCGATGACTATCAATTGCTCTCTGGCGCCACCGCCCCACAAGCGGCTGATGAGCACAGCATCGACCGCACCAACCGCGCGGTGGACTATATTTTTGCCCACTACGCCCGGGAATTGCCCCTGGAAGAAGTGGCCGAGCACCTGGGGATGAAACCCACCTATTTCAGCCGGGTGTTCAAGCAAGCCACCGGGCGTTGCTTCATCGAATTCGTCAATCGGCTGCGCATCAGCAAATCCTGCGAATTGCTCGCCGATGGCGACAAGCCGGTGACGGACGTGTGCTTTGAATCCGGCTTCAACAATATTTCCAACTTCAACCGGCGCTTCCAGCAACTCAAGGGCATGACCCCTTCTCACTATCGGCGGCTGGCGGTGCAGCGGTTGACCGAGCAGAACCAGGGCTGAATTTCACCGCCCCTCCCCCGTGGCGAGGGAGCTTGCTCCCGCTGGGCCGGGCTGGCGCTCCAGCGCGAAGCGGCCCCAAAAAGGGGCTGCTGCGCAGCCCAGCGGGAGCAAGCTCCCTCGCCACAGGTTTTTC
Source organism: Pseudomonas sp. E102 (assembly GCF_052660185.1). Classification (NCBI taxonomy): domain Bacteria; kingdom Pseudomonadati; phylum Pseudomonadota; class Gammaproteobacteria; order Pseudomonadales; family Pseudomonadaceae; genus Pseudomonas; species Pseudomonas sp. E102. Next base: position 1,867,801 of record NZ_CP084025.1, on the reverse strand, counting down.
GCGAATTTCACTCAGTGCAAAAAAGTATCAGTAAAAGTGCGACGGATGATTTGTCATGCCGTCCATTGAGGGCTGTAATCAGCGCACATTCTTCCTCTCATCCGGAAGACACAAAAACAATAACTGTCCTTCTGCAGCCCGTGGGCGCGGAAAAGGAGTGCGCGATGAAACCTTCGGTAAAAGCTCTGCTTGTCTCCACCTGCATGATCCTCAGCAGCGTCAGTTTCGGCGCACAAACCCTTACCATTGCCACCGTCAACAACAGCGACATGATCCGCATGCAAAAGCTTTCGAAGACCTTCGAGGCCGAGCACCCGGACATCAAGCTGAACTGGGTGGTGCTTGAAGAAAACGTCCTGCGCCAGCGCCTGACCACCGACATCGCCACCCAGGGCGGTCAGTTCGACGTGCTGACCATTGGCATGTACGAAGCCGCACTCTGGGGTGCCAAAGGCTGGTTGGAACCGATGAAAGACCTGCCGGCCGCCTATGACCTGGACGACATTTTCCCGTCCGTGCGCGATGGCTTGTCGGTAAAGGGTTCGCTATACGCCCTGCCGTTCTATGCCGAAAGCTCGATCACTTACTACCGCACGGACCTGTTCAAGGACGCCGGGCTGACCATGCCCGAGCACCCGACCTGGACCCAGATCGGAGAGTTCGCGCAAAAACTCACCGACAAATCCAAGGAACAATATGGCCTGTGTCTGCGGGGCAAGGCCGGTTGGGGCGAGAACATGGCGCTGATCACGACCCTGGCCAACGGCTTTGGCGCGCGCTGGTTCGATGAGAAGTGGCAGCCGCAATTCAATGGACCCGAGTGGAAGGATGCCCTGAACTTCTACGTCGACAACATGAAGAAATCCGGCCCGCCGGGCGCTTCCAGCAACGGTTTCAACGAAAACCTGGCCCTGTTCAACAGCGGCAAGTGCGCGGTCTGGGTCGATGCCAGCGTCGCGGGCTCGTTCGTGACCGACAAGACCCAGAGCAAGGTGGCCGATCACGTAGGCTTCACCTTCGCGCCCCACGAGAAAACCGAAAAAGGCACCTCGTGGATGTACTCCTGGTCGCTGGCGATCCCGGCCAGTTCCAAAGCCAAGGAAGCCGCCAAAGTGTTTACGACTTGGGCAACGTCCAAGGAGTACGGCCAGTTGGTCGCCAAGACTGATGGCATTGCCAACGTACCACCGGGCACCCGCGCCTCCACTTACAGCGACGAGTACATGAAGGCCGCGCCGTTTGCCAAGGTAACGCTGGAATCGTTGAAAGTCGCCGACCCGAAAGCCCCCACCCTCAAGCCTGTGCCCTACATCGGCATCCAGTTGGTCACCATTCCCGAGTTCCAGGCCATCGGCACCCAGGTAGGCAAGTTCTTCTCGGGCGCACTGACCGGCCAGCAAACCGTGGACCAGGCGTTGACCGCCGCGCAATCCACCACCGAACGCGAGATGAAGCGCGCCGGGTATCCCAAGTAAAGGCCTGTAGGTATCCATTTGTGGCGAGGGAGCTTGCTCCCGCTGGCGGGCGAAGCCCGCCCTGGCGATCTGAAAGATTGCCTATCGATATGGGTCCGCTACGCGGTCCAGCGGGAGCAAGCTCCCTCGCCACAGGGAAACGCGTCGCATAAGAGTAAGCACTCATGAATACTTCAACAACGACAGTCAAAGCCCCCATCGAAATAGCCCCGCCGGCCCGCAAGATCCGCCTGGCCAACCCCGGCTGGTTCCTGGTCAGCCCTTCGGTCGCCTTGTTGCTGCTGTGGATGATTGTGCCCCTGGGCATGACCGTCTACTTTTCGATGATCCGCTACAACCTGCTGTACCCCGGCGAAAACGAATTCGTCGGGCTGGAAAACTTCACCTATTTCCTGACCGACTCGGGCTTCATGCCCGGCGCCACCAATACCCTGTTGCTGGTGGGCAGCGTGCTGTTGATCAGTATCGTCCTCGGGGTGTTGATCAGCGCGTTGCTGGAGGCCAGCGAGTTTTTTGGGCGCGGCATCGTCCGCGTGCTGCTGATCTCGCCGTTCTTCATCATGCCCACGGTCGGTGCGCTGATTTGGAAAAATCTGATTTTCCATCCAGTCTCCGGGATCCTCGCTTCGGTGTGGAAGCTCTTCGGCGCCCAACCGGTGGATTGGCTGGCGCACTACCCGCTGCTGTCGATCATCATCATCGTCAGCTGGCAATGGCTGCCCTTCGCGATCCTGATCCTGATGACCGCCATGCAGTCCCTGGACCAGGAACAGAAAGAAGCTGCCCGCCTGGACGGCGCCGGCCCCATCGCGATTTTCTGGCACTTGACCCTGCCACACCTGGCCCGCCCGATTGCCGTGGTGGTGATGATCGAAACCATTTTCCTGCTGTCGGTGTTCGCCGAGATCTTCACCACCACCAACGGTGGCCCTGGTTATGCCTCGACCAACCTTGCGTACCTGATCTACAACCAGGCACTGGTGCAGTTCGACGTCGGCATGGCGTCGGCCGGCGGGCTGATTGCCGTGGTCATCGCCAACATCGCAGCCATCATCCTGGTCCGGATGATCGGCAAAAACCTCACCGACAAGCACTGAGGCCGTCGCCATGACTCTTCAACAATCCCGTCGACTGCAAAGCCTGCTGTTGGGCACGCTGGCCTGGGCCATCGCGATCCTGATCTTTTTCCCGATTTTCTGGATGGTGCTGACCAGCTTCAAGACCGAAATCGACGCCTTCGCCACGCCGCCGCAGTTCATCTTCGCGCCGACGCTGGAGAACTACCTGCACATCAACGAGCGCAGCAACTACTTCAGCTTCGCCTGGAACTCGGTGGTGATCTCCTTCAGCGCCACTGCTCTTTGCCTGCTGATCGCGGTGCCGGGGGCCTACTCCATGGCGTTCTACGAAACCCAGCGCACCAAAGGCACGCTGCTGTGGATGCTTTCCACCAAGATGCTGCCGCCGGTGGGCGTACTGATGCCGATCTACCTGCTGGCCAAGCAATTTGGCCTGCTGGACACGCGCCTTGCGCTGATCATCATCTACACGCTGATCAACCTGCCGATCGTGGTCTGGATGATTTACACCTATTTCAAGGACATCCCTCGCGACATCCTCGAAGCCGCGCGGCTGGACGGCGCCACCTTGTGGCAGGAAATGGTTCGTGTGCTGCTGCCCATCGCCAAGGGCGGGTTGGCGTCTACCGTGCTGCTGTCGCTGATCCTGTGCTGGAACGAGGCGTTCTGGTCGCTGAACCTCACCTCGTCCAAAGCGGCGCCGCTGACTGCCTTGATCGCCTCTTACTCCAGCCCGGAAGGCCTGTTCTGGGCCAAATTGTCCGCCGTCTCGACCCTGGCCTGCGCGCCGATCCTGATCTTCGGCTGGATCAGCCAGAAACAATTGGTGCGCGGCTTGTCCTTCGGCGCGGTGAAATAACGCGCCTTATACAGTTATCAGAAGTGGAGGCCCATCATCATGGCCAACCTGAAAATCAAGAATCTGCAAAAAGGCTTCGAAGGTTTCTCCATCATCAAGGGCATCGACCTTGAAGTGAACGACCGCGAGTTCGTGGTGTTCGTCGGCCCGTCGGGCTGCGGCAAGTCCACGCTGCTGCGGTTGATCGCCGGCCTTGAAGAAGTCAGCGACGGCACCATCGAACTGGACGGCCGCGACATCACTGAAGTCAGCCCGGCCAAGCGCGACCTGGCGATGGTGTTCCAGACCTACGCCCTTTACCCGCACATGAGCGTGCGCAAGAACATGTCCTTCGCCCTGGACTTGGCCGGCGTGCCCAAGGCCGACGTCGAGAAGAAAGTCAACGAAGCGGCGCGCATCCTCGAACTGGGGCCGATGTTGGAGCGCAAGCCCAAGCAACTGTCCGGTGGACAGCGCCAGCGCGTGGCGATCGGCCGGGCCATCGTGCGCAATCCGAAGATTTTTCTGTTCGACGAACCTCTGTCCAACCTCGACGCCGCCCTGCGGGTGCAGATGCGTTTGGAATTGGCGCGTCTGCACAAGGAACTGCAAGCGACGATGATCTACGTGACCCACGACCAGGTCGAAGCCATGACTCTGGCCGACAAGGTCGTCGTGCTCAACAGCGGGCGCGTCGAGCAGGTGGGCTCGCCTCTGGAGCTGTACCATCAGCCGGCGAACCTGTTCGTCGCCGGCTTCCTCGGAACGCCGAAGATGGGCTTCCTCAAGGGCAAGGTCACCGGCCTGGACGACCAGGGTTGTGAAGTGCTGCTGGACGCCGGCACTCGCATCAGCCTGCCGCGAATTGGCTCGAACTTGAGCATCGGCGGCGCGGTAACCCTGGGGATTCGCCCGGAGCACCTTAACCTGGCCCAGCCGGGCGATTGCACGCTGCGGGTGACCGCCGATGTCAGCGAGCGCCTGGGCAGCGACACCTTCTGTCACGTCATCACCGCTTCCGGCGAAGCCCTGACCATGCGCGTGCGCGGTGACCTGGCGAGCCGATTCGGCGAGCAACTGGACCTGCACCTGGACGCCGAACACTGCCACTTATTCGATGCCGAGGGCGTAGCGGTTTCCCGCGCGCTACGCGCTGCCGCCTGATTGCCGAGATTTTGAGATGAAACTCAACCGACAGAACCTGCACAACCTCAACGCAGAGGTCGTCCTGCCCGCTTATAACCTGGACGACCGGCGCCAAGGCATCGCCCACATCGGTGTCGGTGGCTTCCACCGTGCGCACCAGGCGTATTACACCGATGCATTGATGAACACCGGCGAAGGCCTCGACTGGGCCATTTGCGGCGTAGGCCTGCGCCCCGAAGATCGCCGCGCCCGGGACGACCTGGCCGGCCAGGATTTCCTGTTCACCCTCTATGAACTGGGCGACACCGACGACACCGAGGTCCGGGTGATCGGTGCCATCACCGACATGCTGCTGGCCGAAGACAGCGCCCAGGCATTGATCGACAAGCTGGCCGACCCGCAGATCCGCATCGTCTCGCTGACCATCACCGAAGGTGGCTACTGCATCGACGACAGCAACGGCGAGTTCATGGCCCACCTGCCGCAGATCCAGCACGACCTGGCCCACCCCGACGCGCCGAAGACCGTGTTTGGATTTCTGTGCGCAGCCCTGGCCAAGCGCCGCGCCGAGGGGACGCCGGCGTTTACCTTGATGTCTTGCGATAACCTGCCCCACAACGGCGCGGTGACGCGCAAGGCGCTGCTGGCCTTCGCCGCGCTGCGTGATCCGGCGCTGGGGCAATGGATTGACCGCAACGTGAGTTTCCCCAACGCCATGGTCGACCGCATCACCCCGATGACCAGTGGCGCCCACCGCTTGCAGCTGCATGACGAGCATGGCATCGATGACGCTTGGCCGGTGGTATGCGAGCCGTTCGTGCAGTGGGTATTGGAAGACAAGTTCGTCAACGGTCGCCCGGCCTGGGAGAATGTCGGCGTGCAATTTACCGACGACGTTTCGCCTTACGAAGAAATGAAGATCAAGCTGCTCAACGGCAGCCATCTCGCCCTGACCTACCTGGGTTTCCTCAAGGGTTATCGCTTCGTCCACGAAACCATGAACGACCCGTTGTTCGTGCGCTACATCCGCGCCTACATGGACTTGGACGTCACGCCCCAACTGGCGCCCGTACCCGGCATCGATCTGACGCTGTACAAGGACACCCTGGTGGAGCGCTTCTCCAACCAGGCCATCGCCGACCAACTGGAACGGGTGTGTTCGGATGGCTCGTCGAAATTTCCGAAGTTCACCGTACCGACCCTCAATCGCCTGATTGCCGACGGCGGCGAGACCCGCCGCGCGGCGTTGGTGGTGGCGGCCTGGGCGGTATATCTAAAGGGTGTGGACGAAAATGGCGCGGTCTATTCAATTCCCGACCCTCGCGCGGCTTTCTGCCAGGCGCTGGTGGCTGACGATGCCCTGGTGACCCAGCGAATGTTGGAAGTAGAAGAAATCTTCGGCACGGCTATACCTCGCTCACCTGAATTCGTGGCAGCCTTCGAATGGTGTTGCAACAGCTTGCGCGAGCATGGGGTAACGCGGACGCTTGAGCGAGTGCTGGCGGATCAAGGCTAGGTACGGCCCGCCTTTCGTGGCGAGGGAGCTTGCTTCCTCGCCACAGGTTTTGTATGTCCCTGACGATAATCTGATGCTGATCCGAGGATTTCCATGGCAAACCAACAACTGTTCCTGGGCATCGACTGCGGCACCCAAGGCACCAAGGCGCTGATCCTCGACGCGGCCAGCGGCCAGGTACTCGGCCTGGGCGCCGCGGCCCACAGCATGATCAGCGGCGCCAACGGCCGCCGTGAACAAGAGCCCCAGCAGTGGCTCGACGCATTCACCCAGGCGACGCACCAGGCATTGGCCGCCGCCGGGGTCGATGGCCAGGCGATTCTCGGCATCGGCGTGTCCGGGCAGCAGCATGGCTTGGTGCTGCTGGATGACCAAGGCCAGGTCCTGCGCCCGGCCAAGCTTTGGTGCGACACCGAGACCACCCCGGAAAACGATCGGCTGCTGGCGCACCTGGGCGGTGAAAGCGGCAGCCTCGAACGCCTCGGCGTGGTGATCGCGCCGGGCTATACGGTATCCAAATTGCTCTGGACCCAAGAGCAGCACCCCCAGGTCTTCGAGCGCATCGCCAGCGTCCTGCTGCCCCACGACTTCCTCAACCACTGGCTCACCGGTCGCCATTGCAGCGAATATGGCGACGCCTCGGGTACGGGTTATTTCAACGTACGCACCCGTCAATGGGACATGGCGCTGTTGCGGCATATCGACCCCAGCGGCCGGCTGCAATCGGCTTTGCCCGAACTGATCGAGGCTCACCACCCTGTCGGCAGGATCCTACCGGAGATCGCCGCGCACCTGGGGCTGAACCCCGAGGCGGTGGTGTCCAGCGGTGGCGGAGACAACATGATGGGCGCCATCGGCACCGGCAACATCCAGCCCGGCGTGATTACCATGAGCCTCGGGTCCTCCGGCACCGTGTACGCCTATGGAGCGGAGCCTACCGTCAGTCCGCAGCCATCGGTAGCGACCTTTTGTTCCTCCAGCGGCGGCTGGCTGCCGCTGATCTGCACCATGAACCTGACCAACGCCACCGGGGCCGTGCGCGAGCTGCTGGACCTGGACATCGACACCTTCAACACCCTGGTATCCCAGGCACCGATCGGCGCCGAGGGCGTCTGCATGCTGCCATTCCTCAACGGTGAACGTGTCCCCGCCCTGCCCCACGCCACTGGCGCCCTGCTGGGCCTGACGACCACCAACCTGAGCCGGGCCAACCTGTGCCGCGCGGTGGTCGAAGGCACGACATTCGGCCTGCGCTACGGCCTGGACCTGTTGCGTGCCAATGGCCTCAAGGCCCAGAGCATCCGCCTGATCGGCGGCGGCTCGAAGAGCGCGGTCTGGCGGCAGATCGTCGCGGATATCATGGACACCACCGTCATCTGCACCGAGCAGAGCGAGGCGGCGGCCTTGGGCGGGGCAATCCAGGCTGCGTGGTGCCATGGCGGCGCGCAAGAATCCCTGGCCGATCTGTGCGAACGCTGCGTCACGCTCGACCCGGCCAGCGAAACCCGCCCCGTCACCGAGCATGTCGCGGCGTCGCAACACGCCTACGAACGTTACCGGCAACACGTCGCAACCCTTTGAGAGCAGGCAATTATGTATTTGGTGTGTGGTGAAGCGCTGTTTGATTTCTTCAGCGCAAATGAAGCAGGAACCCCGGCTTCCCAAGTGAATTACAAAGCGATTGCCGGCGGCTCGCCCTTCAACGTGGCGGTGGGGCTGCGGCGGTTGGGGGTCGAATCAGCGCTGTTTACCGGGCTTTCCGCCGACTATCTGGGTCGTCGTCTGCACCAAGTGCTGGTCGACGAAGGCGTCAGCACCCGGTTCGCCCACGACTTCGATGTGCCAACGACCTTGGCGATGGTAGCTGTCGGGGCCAACGGCTCGCCGCATTACAGCTTCCGTGGCGAAGGCTGCGCGGACCGCCAACTGAGCCTCGACCATCTGCCGACCCTGGGCCCGGAGGTGCGCGGTTTGCACGTCGGCTCGTTTTCCCTCGTGGTGCAACCCGTTGGCGATACATTGCTTGCGCTCGTGCAACGCGAGAGCGGCAAACGCCTGATCAGCCTGGACCCGAACGTGCGGCTCAACCCGCAACCGGATATCGAGCTCTGGCGTTCGCGAATAGCGACACTGGTACCGTACGCCGACCTGATCAAAGTCAGTGACGAGGACTTGAGCCTTCTTTATCCCGACCGCGATCCACAGGATGTCATCGCAGGTTGGCTGGAACACCGCTGCCAACTGGCGTTCCTGACCCGTGGGGGCCAGGGCGCGACGGTGCTCAGCCGTCAGCATGGGGTGTGGTCGCTCCCCGCTTGCCCGGTGCAAATTGCCGATACCGTGGGCGCAGGCGACACGTTCCAGGCGGCGTTGATCGCTTGGCTGACCGAACAGCGATTGGATAATGTGGAGGGTTTGCATTCGCTGGACGCTGGGCAAATCGGCAAGATGCTCGACTTCGCGATGCGCGCTGCTGCGTTGACCTGCGCCAAAACCGGACCGGATTTGCCGTACCGCCAGCAGCTTGATTAGAAAGGAATGACTCGACGCCGGGTTCGAACACATCGGACCCGGGCGTCAGGCTTGCTTAGGTTGGGCTGGGGTTAGCGCCCGTTCATTCGGTGCTGCTGATGAAAATAATTGCCTGAACCGTGACCGTGATCCAGTTCAGTTCGCAGCTCGGCAATCAGATCATTGATCGCCCGGCAGCCCGTGAGCTTGGTGGCATCGATGTCGCTCTTGACCAGTGCTACGCGATCGGTTTCATGATCGTCGTAGATCTTGACGGTCATGGACAAGTCCGGTGACAAGGTGCATTGCGACCGCTTGGGCAGCAGGCTGCTTTCGATGATGTTTCGCATTTCGAGGGCAGATAAAAACATGGCAACTCTCTCCTGTTGAGCCAGCCAATTCATGTTCACGGACGGCGGTATTTTCGTCCGTTTCTTCCCTGCGGACTGGACTGTGAATGCCGTGCCGTTCGTTCATTTTGGCGTTTTCTGGTGTCGGGGCCCGTAGATCGGGCTCCTGTATTTACCCGCAATTAATATGCCCATATCTGAATACTTCCAGACAGTTACAAATCAATGACTTAGCCAGTAACGCCCCTAGAAGGACCATGCAAAATGCATGGCGAGGGCCTTTCTTCCATGCAAACTGCAATCAGTCAGTTCGACTTGCCACGCTCAGAGTAGCCACTGTTTCGACTTGATGGCCGGGCGTCCGTCGGCTGATTCAAAAAAGTTCGCCTGACGGTTCAACATCAAGCGATTTCCACGGCAGCACGTTCCGCCACGTGGCGCAAGCTGTCGAAGTTAATGTTGGCACCAGAATCGATAGCAACGAACGTTTGCCCTTGCGCTCCGCTTTGCGCCACGTGTTGCTTGATTCCCGCTACCGCCAGTGCACCGGAGGGTTCGGTGATCGAACGTGTATCGTCGTAAATATCTCTGATCGCCGAGCAGAGCTGGTCATTGGTCACGGTGATCACATCATCGACACAGAAGCGACAGATATCGAAACCGTGGGCGCCGATCTGCGCCACCGCCACACCATCGGCAAAAGTGCCCACGCTGGGGAGCGTCACCCGCGCACCCGCTGCCAGCGCGGCTTGAAGACAGGCGGAGTGTTCTGATTCAACGGCGATGATGCGGACTTCGGGGCGTAGATATTTGACGTACGCCGCCACCCCGGCGATCAGCCCTGCGCCGCCCACTGGAACGAAAATCGCGTCCAATCGGCCTGGGTGCTGGCGCAGGATCTCCATCGCAACGGTTCCCTGCCCGGCGATAACATCCGGATCGTCGAACGGCGAAACGAACTCCCGTCCGCTACGGCGAGCCAGTTCCAACGCGAACGCCAGGGCAAACGGGAAACTTTCACCGTGCAACAACGCCTCGGCGCCTCGGCTGCGTACACCCGCGACTTTCAACTGCGGCGTGGTCTGCGGCATCACAATGCAGGCCGAAATGCCCAGCTCCCGCGCCGCCAGCGCCACGCCCTGGGCATGATTGCCCGCCGAGGCGGTGATGACCCCACGGCTGCGCTGCTCCGGGGTCAGTTGCACCAACTTGTTGTAAGCACCGCGGATCTTGAAAGAAAAGGTCGGCTGCAGATCTTCACGCTTGAGCAGGATCTGATTGCCGAGGGCCTGGGATAGCGCGGGTGCCGCCTGCAACGGTGTGGCCACCGCCAGCTCGTAGACCGGGGCGGCAAGGATCCTTTTTACATACTGTTCCAGCAAATCCAGCTCGGCACTGGTCGGGGTCATGGCGGTCTCCTGGTTCTGAAGAAGCCCTGGAGACAGAAAGAAGAAACCCGCCTCTAGGGCGGGTTCGGTGCAGCCGTCAGCTAGCCCGCCAATCAGGAATGGCGGTAATAATGCTTGGCTGGCTGCGCAACACGGTGGAAGTCATGGCTGGAAATTAGCCGCGACGAAGCGGTAAGTCAACGGAAATCAAGTCGCTGCAATCTTGTGGCGAAGGGGTGAATCCCCTCGCCACAACTTTAGTTTCATCGCATCGCGATTACTTCAGTCCGACCTTGTACAACGCGCCGTCATCTTCGTCCGTCAATACGTAGAGGAAACCATCCGGGCCCTGGCGAACATCGCGGATGCGCTCCTTGAGCTCACCCAGCAAGCGCTCTTCATGAACGACCTTGTCACCTTCGAACTCCAGGCGAATCAGGTCCTTGGACACCAGCGCGCCGATAAACGCGTTGCGCTGCCAAGGCTTGAAACGATCGTTGTCGTAGAACGCCATGCCGCTGAGCCCCGGCGATACCTGCCAGACGTGGTGCGGCCCTACGGTGCCTTCGACAGTCTTGCCCTGGGCCTCGGGAATCGGCGCGCCGGAATAGTTGTCGCCATGGGTCGCCAACGGCCAGCCATAGTTCTTGCCTCGCTCGATGATGTTGATCTCGTCACCACCCTTGGGACCGTGCTCGTTTTCCCACAACGTGCCGTTCCAGGTGTTCAGCGCAGCGCCTTGGGGGTTACGAATGCCGTATGACCAGATCTCCGGGCGTACGTTTTTCTGGCCGACGAAGGGGTTGTCGTCAGGCACCTTGCCGTCGGGGTAGACCCGCACGATCTTGCCCTGCAGCTTGTCCAGGTCCTGGGCGGTGGCACGGTCGTTGTTCTCCCCAAGCGTAATGAAGAGATAGCCATCCCGGTCGAACACCAGGCGGGAACCGAAGTGGTTGCCAGTGGAGAGCTTGGGCTGCTGTCGGAAAATCACGTCGAAGCCGTCAAGGCTTTTCAAGTCCTTGGACAATTGCCCCCGGCCCACGGCAGTGCCGGCCTTGCCGTCCTCCCCGGCCTCGGCGTAGGACAGGTAGATCGTGCGGTCCTGCTTGAAGTCCGGAGACAGCACCACATCCAGCAAACCGCCCTGTCCCTTGGCCCAGACCTGCGGAACACCGTTCAGCGGTGCAGACAATCTTCCATCGGTGCTAACCCACCGCAGGTTGCCGGCGCGCTCCGTCACCAGCATGCCTTGCTGGTCAGGCAGGAACGCCACGGACCAAGGGTGCTCGAGCCCCCTGGCTACCGTCGTGACTTCGAGGGTGCCCTCCTCGCTCTTGAATGCCTGGACTTGCGCGGCGAAGACCGGCGTGGCGAAGACCACCATGGCGCTGGCAAACAGGGTGGCCCGGAATGTTTTACGCAACATGCACACTTCCTTCTGTGGTGACATGGATCAGGACGGCGCCTCAGCGATTGCCGTTGTTCATGTTCCTGGGGGGTGTCGGAGATTCGATCGTCGGCCGTGGCGAACCGGCTGGCGAGCCAGCCCGAGGATAGCCGTTGCCGATACCGCCATTTTCCAGGGTCGGGGGCCGCGGCACCGGCACCGTCGGGTTGCTGCGAATGGTTGGCACGTTGGGCTGGGTGCCCTGCATGCTGTTGGGGTTGGCCCGGCGGATCGGGCTGTTGTACGGATTGTTGTTGCCCGGCACGTTCTGCGTTAGCAACACGGGCCCGGTGACCGGGGTAACGGCCTGGGCCGTGGCGCTCATGAAAAGCGCTATCAAGGCGAGCACCCGCCTGTTCATGGAAACCTCCCTGCAACACGAGACGATACCGGCATATCGAAAGCACGCTACGCCGCAGGTTCGTTGTTGTTAAGCGAAATATCCCACTGAAGATGTAACGAGGCATCTCCGCCTGCGGCCTCCCATGGACGTCAACCGCAGCCAGCCGGCGCCCGGCGGAAACTTTTCCCAAGCCAGTGGGGTCACCAGAGAGACCACTCACCGGTAAGGAAAAATGCACCATGGCACGGGCAATCTGGAAAGGCGCAATCAGTTTCGGACTGGTCCACATTCCCGTGGCGCTGGTGTCGGCCACAGCGTCCCAAGGCGTGGATTTCGACTGGCTGGACAAACGCAGCATGGATCCGGTGGGGTATAAGCGTGTCAACAAGGTCACCGGCAAGGAAGTGACCAAGGATGACATCGTCAAAGGCGTGCAGTACCAGAAGGGTCAATACGTGCTGATCAGCGAGGAGGAAATTCGCGCAGCCCACCCCAAGTCCACCCAGACCATCGACATTTTCTCTTTTGTCGACAGCGAGAAGATCCCGCTACAGAACATCGACAAGCCTTATTTTCTGGCGCCGGACAAGCGCGGCGGCAAGGTCTATGCGCTGCTGCGCGAGACCCTGCTCAAGACCAACAAAGTCGCCCTGGCGAATGTGGTGCTGCATACCCGCCAGCACCTGGCGGCGCTCATGCCGCTGGAATCGGCCCTGGTGCTGGTGATGCTGCGCTGGCCTGCCGAAGTCCGCGAACTCGATGTACTGGAACTGGGCGACGAAGTGACCAACCCCACGTTGGCGAAAGGCGAACTGGAGATGGCCAAACGCCTGGTGCAAGACATGAGTGGTGACTGGGAGCCCCAGGAGTACCGCGACAGTTTCCAGGAAAAAATCATGGAGCTGGTGGAGAAAAAGGCCACCGAAGGCCGGCTCGAAGCGGTGGAAACCGACCCTGGCGAAGAACAGCGCAAGACCGCCGACGTCATCGACCTTACCGAACTGCTCAAGCGCAGCCTTGGCGGCAAGGGCAAGGCCCCGGAAAAACCAGCCGAAAAGACTGCGGCAAAATCGACCAAGACGCGTAAATCCGCTCCAGCTAAAAAAGCCACCAAGGCCTCCCAGGGCTAAACCCCGGGCGCCTGCAATACAAGGGAATCTGTCATGGCCAAGGCCGAGAGTGAATCTGCCCGTCTGTCCGATGTGGAAGCGGACCCAATAACGACTCGTACCCGCGCCCGACGGGGCGAACAGGTAGACAACGGCCGGCTCCCGGAACGTCTGTCACCACCGTTGGCCACGCCGGTGGAGCACCCACCGGCGGGTGAATGGCGCTATGAAGTCCAGTTCCACGGGTATCGACTCCTGGCGCGAATCGAGAACGGCGAAGTACGCCTGTTGAATCGCAGCCACACGGACTGGACCGAACGGCTCAGGCTGCACGCCGACGCCCTGGCGAGGCTGGACCTGGGTGACTGTTGGCTCGATGGGGAACTGGTGCTGCTCGACGACACCGGCCATTCCGACTTCCCTGCCCTGCGCCAGGCCTTCGAGATCGGTCGTAGCGTCGACATGGTCTACTTTCTTTTCGACGCGCCGTTTCTCAATGGCATCGACCTGCGCCAACAGCCGTTGGAAGAACGCCGCGCCGCACTCAAGAACGCGCTGAAGAACAACACCAGCAAGCGCCTGCGGTTTTCCGAGGCATTCTCCGCCAGCCAACACGACATCTTCGAAAGTGCCACCGCCCTTTCCTTGGACAGTGTGGTCGGCAAGCGCCTGGGCAGCCCCTATGTCTCCGGCCGCAACCCCGATTGGGTCAAGCTCAGATGCCGGCTGCGCCAGTGCTTCGTCATCGTGGGGTTCACGCGCCCGCAAGGCAAACGCAGCGGTTTTGGCGCACTGTTGCTGGCGGTCAACGGGCCGTCGGGGCTGGTGTACGCCGGTCGGGTCGGCACGGGCTTCAGCCAGTCCCAACTCAAGCAACTGCATGAACAACTCTGCGCCCAGGAGCGCGAAACCTCACCGCTGGACAAACCGCTCAGCGGCGCACAGGCACGCGGCGTGCATTGGGTCGAGCCGACACAAGTCTGCGAAGTCGAATTCGCTGAATGGACCGGCGACGGCCTGGTCCGCCAGGCGGTATTCCTTGAGCTACCGGGCGACGGGCAAGCCAGTCGCGTTGTGCGCGAACAACCCATGCCGATAAAAGCGGCGGCCCCCAAGCCCAAGCGTCGGACCAAGGCCAACGCCGCCAAGGTCGACGGCGTGGTGATCACCCACCCCGACCGCGTCGTCGACAGCGTCAGCGGCGTGCAAAAAGCAGAGCTGGCGCGATACTACCTGGACATTGGCCCGTGGATCCTGCCCCACCTCAAGTTGCGCCCGGTCGCGCTTGTGCGGGCACCGGAGGGGATCGGCGAAGAACTGTTCTTCCAGAAACATGCCGACCGCCTGGAGATCCCCCATATCAAACAGCTGGACCCGGACCTGGACCCAGGCCATGCGGCGCTGATGGAGATCGACAGCGTCCATGCGCTGGTCGGCGCCGCGCAGATGGGTGCGGTGGAGTTGCACACCTGGACGGCGACCCATGACCGGATCGAGACACCCGACCTGTTCGTCCTGGACCTGGACCCCGACCCGTCGCTGCCCTGGAGCGCCATGCTGGAAGCGACACGCATGACCTTGTCGGTGCTTGACGAACTGGGCTTGCAAGGATTTCTCAAGACCAGCGGCGGCAAAGGCATGCACGTCATCGTGCCGATGGCGCGCAGCGAGGGGTGGGATGTCACCAAAGCCTTCGCCAAGGCCATCTCACAATTCCTGACCCGGCAGATGCCGCAACGAATCACCGCGACCATGGGGCCGAAGAACCGAGTGGGCAAGGTGTTTGTCGACTATCTGCGCAACGCCCGTGGCGCCAGTACCGTGGCCGCCTACTCGGTGCGCGCAAGACCAGGCCTGCCGGTTTCGGTCCCGATAGCACGGGACGAACTGGACGGCCTGCGCAACGCCCAGCAATGGGACATCCAGACGGCACTGGAGCGGGCCAAGGGCCTGGGCGCCGATCCGTGGGAAGGTTATAGCCATCGCCAGCGGATCACCACCAGGATGTGGACACAGCTGGAGGCTGAAAAGCCCGGTTCCTGAACTTTCAGATCCAGACGAAAATAGCCAGCAGAGCGCCGAAGAACGCCCATTTCTGCAAGTAGTACAACTTGCGGTTGCGTTTCTTCAGCGCTTTGCCTTGCAGACGAATCTTGTACAACCGTGAAAACGCCCGGTTCAGGCCGCCAGTCTTGTCACCGGCATCGTTCGGCGCTCCAGCGGCGGACATCACGGTACGGCTGAACCAACGGTTGAACGCCGTGGCCCAACGGTACTTCATGGGCCGTTCCACGTCGCAGAACAAGATGATGCGGTTATCTGGCGTCGTGTTTTCGGCGTAATGGATGAACGTCTCGTCGAATATGACCGCCTCGCCGTCCCGCCAGTGATACGACTGGCCGTCGACATCGATGTAGCAGCCGGCATCATTGGGCGTCTGCAGGCCCAGGTGGTAGCGATAGGAGCCGGCGTACGGATCACGATGTCGGACCAGTTTCGAGCCCGGCGGCAGTTCAGCGAACATGGCCGCCTTGATCGAGCCGATGCCCTGCACCAGCTCGGTGGTGCGTGGGCACAGCTTCATGGCCGACGGATGGCTGTCGCCATACCACTTGAGATAGAAACGCTTCCAGCCGGTCTTGAAAAAGGAGTTGAAGCCCACGTCGTCATATTGGTTCGAGCGCTTGATCTCGCCTGCTTGCAACAGGTTCTGTCCCTCGGCGCGAATTTCTTCCCAATGGGCCTGCAACGGGCTCAGGTCCGGGAACTCGCCTGGGCTGAGGAACGGCTTGTTGGGGAATTTCGAGCACAGGTAGAGCAGGCAATTGACCGGCGCGAGGAAGGACGAGTGATCGCTCAGCTGGCGTCCGAGCTTATGCCGCACGCGCCCACGCAGATGCACATAGCCGATGGAGAGGATATAGATCGCAACGATGATGAGCTTCACGGAGTCCGTCACAATGCAAGAGTTGACAGGCGGCGTCTCCTGGCCAGCCAAGCGGCGAGGTAGAGGGCGTCGAGTGAGATGGCATTTTAGCCAGACTTTGTAACTGAAAGTTATCCTCAGTTGTGAAAAACTGTCTCGCCCGGGCAATACCCTATCGTTAACGCGTCCAGATCAGTACAATCGCCGCCCAATATCACGCGCCCCCTTTTGGCCGATGCCGGAAAACCGACCTCGGCGCCTATCCATTCGGGCGAGGCGCTCCGTATGCAGCTGTCCTCTTATGCCGGATGGACCCTTGCGCTTGCGACCGCGAAGCTTCCAGCGCGGTGCGGATCGGCGCAAACAGGTACTGAACAGGTACTGCCGCACCCTTAGCTACTCTGAATGTTCCGCAGGATAAACCTTTGATTTCTACAGCTAACATCACGATGCAGTTCGGCGCCAAGCCGCTGTTCGAAAACGTCTCTGTCAAATTTGGCGCGGGTAACCGCTACGGCCTGATCGGTGCCAACGGTTGCGGCAAGTCGACCTTCATGAAAATCCTCGGCGGCGACCTCGAGCCATCCGGCGGCCAGGTGATGCTGGAGCCGAACGTGCGCCTGGGTAAACTGCGCCAGGACCAGTTCGCCTACGAGCAATTCACCGTGATCGATACCGTGATCATGGGCCACGAAGAGCTGTGGAAGGTCAAGGCCGAGCGCGACCGCATTTATTCGCTGCCGGAGATGACCGAAGAAGACGGCATGGCCGTGGCCGAGCTCGAAACCGAGTTCGCCGAGATGGACGGCTACACCGCCGAATCCCGCGCCGGTGAACTGCTGCTGGGCCTGGGCATTCCCCTGGAACAGCATTTCGGCCCGATGACCGAAGTCGCCCCAGGCTGGAAGCTGCGTGTGTTGCTCGCCCAGGCATTGTTCTCCGATCCGGAAGTGCTGTTGCTCGACGAACCGACCAACCACCTGGACATCAACACCATCCGTTGGCTGGAAAACATCCTCACGGCGCGTAACAGCACCATGATCATCATTTCCCACGACCGGCACTTCCTCAACAGCGTCTGCACCCACATGGCCGACCTGGACTACGGTGAGCTGCGCCTGTTCCCAGGCAACTACGACGAATACATGATCGCGGCCACCCAGTCCCGCGAGCAGTTGCTGTCGGACAACGCCAAGAAGAAAGCCCAGATCGCCGAATTGCAGACGTTCGTCAGCCGGTTCTCGGCCAACGCCTCGAAAGCCAAGCAGGCCACTTCCCGCGCCAAGCAGATCGACAAGATCCAGCTGGCCGAGGTCAAGCCATCGAGTCGCGTCAGCCCGTTCATTCGCTTCGAACAGACCAAGAAGCTGCACCGCCAGGCCGTGACCATCGAGCGCATGTCCAAGGGCTTCGACGGCAAGACGCTGTTCAAGAACTTCAGCTTCACCGTCGAAGCCGGCGAGCGCGTGGCGATCATCGGCCCCAACGGCATCGGCAAGACCACCCTGCTCCGTACCTTGATGGGCGAGCTGACACCGGACGCCGGCTCGGTCAAATGGACCGAAAGCGCGGAACTGGGCTACTACGCCCAGGACCACGCCCACGACTTC
Organism: Pseudomonas sp. E102; assembly: GCF_052660185.1. Classification (NCBI taxonomy): domain Bacteria; kingdom Pseudomonadati; phylum Pseudomonadota; class Gammaproteobacteria; order Pseudomonadales; family Pseudomonadaceae; genus Pseudomonas; species Pseudomonas sp. E102. The sequence goes on along the minus strand of NZ_CP084025.1, from coordinate 1,850,063 downwards.
GAGGACGACGTCAGTTTGTTCGACTGGATGGGCCAGTGGACTCAGGGCGAACAGATGATCCGTGGCACCCTGGGTCGCATGCTGTTTTCCAACGATGAGATCCTCAAGTCAGTCAAAGTCATCTCCGGTGGTGAACAGGGCCGCATGCTGTTTGGCAAGCTGATCCTGCAAAAGCCGAACGTACTGGTGATGGACGAACCGACCAACCACTTGGACATGGAATCCATCGAAGCGCTGAACCTGGCGCTGGAGAACTACCCGGGCACGTTGATCTTCGTCAGCCACGACCGCGAATTCGTATCGTCCCTGGCGACCCGCATCATCGAGCTGAGCGCCGATGGCGTGGTCGACTTCAGCGGCACCTACGATGACTACCTGCGCAGCCAGGGCGTGATGTTCTAAGAACAGCCACAAGCCGTAAGCCTCAAGCTGCAAGCGAAAGCCCTGTCCATGTGACGGGGCTTTTTCGTTCTAAACCCAAAAACCGGTGGGAGCGAGCCTGCTCGCGGAATGGCCACTCCTGCCAGCATCCCATTGCCTGACCCACCGCCATCGCGAGCAAGCTCGCTCCCACGGGGCACTTGTGGCCTGCCCCAAGGCTCAAGTACACCCAAACACTGTGGGAGCGAGCCTGCTCGCGATGGCGTTGGCACAGCCATCCCGCTCAACAACCGTTAGCCAGCTTCCTTTTCTCCCCGCCACGCGCCATGATGAAGCACTCCTGCCGCTGCCCGCGAACGAGCCACCATGCCAACAGCCCAGCCCGCTCCCAGCTCCTTGTCGATCACCTTGCAGATCGTCTCCATCGTTTTCTACACCTTTATCGCCTTTCTTTGCATCGGACTGCCCATCGCCGTGTTGCCAGGCTATGTCCACGATCAATTGGGCTTCAGCGCCGTCATCGCGGGGCTGACCATCGGCTCGCAATACCTGGCGACCCTGCTCAGCCGCCCCATGGCCGGAAGGCTGTCGGACAGCGTCGGGACCAAGCGGGCCATCGTGTATGGTTTGCTGGGGATTCTGCTCAGCGGCGTGCTGACGCTGATCTCGACATTGCTGCAGGATTTCCCGCTACCAAGCCTGGTGATCCTGATCGCGGGACGTTTGCTCTTGGGGGTCGCCCAAGGGCTGATCGGTGTCGGGACGATCAGTTGGTGCATGGGCCAGGTCGGCGTGGAGCACACCGCCCGCTCGATTTCATGGAATGGGATTGCTTCCTACGGCGCCATCGCCATCGGTGCGCCGCTGGGGGTGGTGATGGTCGGCAGCCTCGGCTTCGACAGCCTGGGCATCGCCTTGTCCTTGTTGGCCGGCATGGCGCTGCTGCTGATTCGCAACAAGCCGTCGGTACCGGTCGTGCGTGGCGAGCGCCTACCCTTCTGGGCCGTGTTCGGGCGCATTTCGCCCTTTGGCGCGAGCCTGTGCCTGGCCTCGATCGGCTACGGCACGCTCACCACCTTCATTACGCTGTTCTATGTCAGCCGCGGGTGGACCGGCGCGGCGTGGTGCCTGACGGTCTTCGGCATCTGCTTCATCCTGTCGCGGCTATTGTTCATTTCCAGCATCGCCCGTTTCGGTGGCTTCAGCTCGGCCATTGTCTGCATGAGCATCGAGACCGTGGGGCTGGTGATGCTCTGGCTCGCCCCCTCCACCGCGTTTGCCCTGGTGGGCGCGGGCTTGGCCGGTTTTGGCTTGTCGCTGGTCTACCCGGCGTTGGGCGTGGAAGCCATCAAGCAGGTGCCCAACAGCAGCCGAGGTGCCGGGTTGAGCGCCTATGCGGTGTTCTTCGACCTGGCATTGGCGATTGCCGGCCCGCTGATGGGCGCGGTGGCGTTGAACCTCGGCTACCCGTCGATCTTTTTCTTCGCGGCCTTGTTGTCGCTTATCGGCCTGGGCCTGGCGCTACTGCTGCGCCGGCGGGCCGAGCGTAGCGATCACTGATCGGCCGTCCTCATGCCCGCGCGGGTCGGCTTGCCCAGTGCCTGGCTGAAGAAGCGACTGGCCTCGGAGATCATGGTGCGGTGGATGTCCTGGCGATCGACCCCATCGGCATCGGTACACAGCGCCGGCATTGCCGCGATCTGCTCGTCGGTGCATGGGGCCATGAAGACGAAGTGGCCGGCCCCGGCCAATGTCTTGAAGTCCGGCGCGGTGGGCAGCTTGCGCGCCAGGGCCGCGGCGTTCTTGTCGAACGCCACCAGTTTGTCGCCGTCGCCACTGTAGAGCAGCACCGGCACATGGACGTCGGCCAACGTGTGACGGCCGAATTTCAGGCTCGACGGCGCCATCAGCAGCAATGCGCGAACCCTGGGATCAGCCACCGGCGACAGGTCATCGCGATCGGCAATCAGCTCACCCTGGGTATTGCAGGCGTCACGGTCATCGGGCCGTTCCTGGCAATAGCGCCGCAGGCGATTGAGGTCTGGCGTGGCGCCAGAGAGAATCAGGGCGGTTTCACCGCCGGCCGAATAACCGATCACGCCCACCTGTCCGGCATTGACGAATGGCGAGAGCATGGGGTCGTTCAACGTTGCGGTGATGGCTTCGGAGATCTGGATCGGCCGCCCGTACAAATTGCTTAAAGTACCGAGTCGGCTGTGATCCTGGGCGTTGTCCCCCGGATGTATCACCGCCACCACCACGAACCCCTTGCGTGCCAGCGAGGTGGCCAGGTCATGCAGGTCCAAGGGCGTGCCGGTGTTGCCATGGGAGAGCATGAGCAATGGAAACCGGCCGATGGCGATCTGGGCATCCGGCGCCGCGTCGATCTGATAGCCGCCCAGGGAGCTGGACTGATCCTTGGCGGTGGACGGATAGAACGCGATGGCATGCATCGGCCGCTGGTCCAGCGGATCGAGAAAATCCAACTCATGGAAACCGGCGCTCCAATGCGGATGCGGCGCCGGCGCGGCCTGCACCGGACTGAGGCTGGCAAACAGACAAAGCAGTAATGCTGCACCAACACGTGTCATCGAATCTTCCACCTTCGCACGCACGGGGAAGGCCCCGTCGCTACCGTTCTGGCCGTGCATAACCTGCGCCATCAAGCCCAGCGCCGACATACGAAAAAACCCCGTATTCCAGCCGCTTCATGACGACGAGAATACAGGGTTTTACAAAGGTTGCCCGAAGCGCCTGGCGCCTTTACGCAAGCCTTACGCGGCGGCGAATTGCTGACTGATTTGCGCGTGAGCTTCGCTCATGCCCTTGCTGCGCATGGCGTCGCCCTTGGCAAGCCCTTCTGCACGGACAAACTCGATATCGGTGATGCCAAGGAAACCGAACATTTGCTTGAGATAATCTTCATGGCCTACACCACTCGGTTGCCCAGCGTGCAAACCGCCTGCGGTGGAAACGATTACCAGCTTCTTGCCACCGCACAAGCCCTCGAAGCCCGCCTCGCCGTAGCGGAACGTCTGGCCGGCCACGGCAATGCGGTCAATCCAGGCCTTGAGCTGGGTTGGAATGGTGAAGTTGTACATGGGCGCGGCGATGACCAGCGCATCTGCCGCTTGAAATTCGGCCATGGTTTCAGCGCTAAGGTCAGCTTCGTATTTCAGGGCAGCATCGCGCAATTCAACGCTGGTGCCGGCGGCGACCAGCGTCTGGGCGGAAAAATGGCTGATCGCATCGGCTGCCAAGTCGCGGTAGATAACCGTGATGCCCGGCTCCGAGGCGACCCACGCGTCAACCACTTCACGGCTCAATTGGCGCGAAGCGGAGTTGTCGCCGAGGATGCTCGAATCGATGTGCAACAGTTTCATGTGAGTGCTCTCCAAGTGAGGATCGCGACCAGGCGATCAATTGAGAACAATCCTACCGATGAAACCAATAGCCGATAAGACACCAACAATGCGATAGTTCGTTCCACTGACAGGACAATCGAGCTGGCCATGCAGGACCTCAACGATCTTTATTACTTCGCCAAGGTGGTCGAGGCCGGCGGCTTCGCGGCGGCCGGGCGCTTGCTCGGCATACCGAAATCGCGGCTCTCACGGCGTATAGCCGAGCTGGAAGAGCGTCTCAATGCTCGCCTGTTGCAACGTACGACTCGCCAACTGAAGCTGACCGCCGTGGGTGAACGCTACCTTCGCCACTGCCAGGCGATGTTGCTGGAAGCGGAGATGGCCGACGAGGCCGTGGCGAGCATGTCCAGCGAACCCCGTGGACGGCTGCGGGTGTCGAGCCCGGTGGGATTGGCGCACCAGTTTTTGCCATCGATCATCGAAACCTTCCTGGCGAAATACCCGCAGGTCCAACTGGAGATGATTCTGCTCAATCGGCGGGTGGACCTGGTCAGCGAAGGCATCGACGTGGCGCTGCGGGTGAGAGACTTGGGTGACGAGGACCCGCTGTTGATGACCCGCCGCTTGCGCCAGGCCCGGTTGATCATGGTCGCCAGCCCCGCCTTTACCGAGGGGCGCCGAATCGAAACCCCGGAGGATCTACGGCAACTGCCGGTGCTGGGGGCGTTGGAAGCAGATCGACAGGTTCACCTGCGCCTGCTCGACCGCCGTGGTCAAAGCACCGAACTGGCCTTGGAAGCGCGCCTGGGCATCGATGATTTCATCGTGCGCCGCGCCTGCGCCCTCGCCGGCCTGGGCTTCACCCTGCTGCCGAGCATGTACTGCGAAGAGGAATTGCGCGACGGCAGGTTGGTGGAGTTATTGCCTGGCTGGTCATCCCCCGATGGCTGGCTCTTGGCGGTTTATCCTCACCGGCGCGGTATGCTGCCGGCGGTGCGCGCCTGGATCGATCATTTGGTGGCGGCGTTTGAACAATGTGGAGAGAAAACGCTATGAGCTTGAGCGAAGAGGATGTCGCACGGTTTTGCCTGGACCTGCCTGGGGTCAGGGAAGACTACAAGTGGGGCGGCGTGCGGGTATTTTCCATCGCTGGAAACAAGATGTTCGCCTTGCAGGGCCTGCGCAGTGATTCGTTGGCGTTCAAGGTCGACAAGGACCTGTTTCTAGGCCACTGCGACCGGCCCGGCATTCACCCCGCGCCTTATCTGGCCCGGGCGCAGTGGATCATCATGAACGTGCCCTACCCGCTGGGCGATGACGAATTGCGGGGGTTGCTGCAACGCTCCCATCAACTGGTGGTCAGCAAATTGCCGAAGCGGACGCAGGTTGGGTTGTTGCTGTAGCGTCCTAGAACAACGCCAGCAGATGCCCACCCAGGAACAACTGATCCACCCAGAACCCCTGGTGCAATAACACGACGAACCAGAACACCACCTGAAACGAAACCTTGCGGGTCTTGTGGCGAAACACCTGTTGAGCCAGCAACGCACCGGGCCAGCCACCGGCCAGCTCGACGGCGTGCAACACATTTTCCGGCGTGCGCCAGGCGTCCGAACGCGCCTTGCGCTTATCGCTCCAGTAGAGCAAAAACGCCACGACACTGACGACGCCGTAAGCCGTCATCGGCACCCAGGACTCGCCTTGCAGCCCCAGCAGTAGCGAACCCGCGAGCGGCAAGGCGCACAGCAGCGCGAACACGCCCAGCTTGAGCCGCAGGTTCTGCACGGCCCCGCTGGTGTGACGCGCGCCGCGCCGGCCTGAATCGTTCATGGCTTGGCCGCTGTCCAGTCCACCCAGCCAAACTGCCAGGTCGCCAGGATCAACAGGCCGAACGCAATCCGATACCAGGCGAAGACTGCATAGCTGTGGCTGGCGATGAAGCGCAGCAGGCCCTTGACCGCGATCATGGCGAAGATGAACGCGGTAATGAAGCCGATGGCAAACACGGGGAAATCCGCCGGAACGAACAATTCGCGGTATTTATAGCCGGAGTAAACCGCCGCGCCGACCATGGTCGGCATTGCCAGGAAAAAAGAGAATTCCGTGGCGGTCTTGCGCGACAGGCCGAACAGCAGCCCGCCGATGATGGTTGCCCCGGAGCGGGAGGTGCCGGGAATCATCGCGATGCACTGGGCCAGGCCGACTTTCAGGGCGTCCTTCCATGTCATGTCATCGACGGTTTCGGCGTGCACCGTGTGCTGGCGCTTCTCGGCCCACAGCATCACCAACCCACCCACTACCAGCGCCGTCGCAACGGTAATGGCGTTGAACAGGTAATGATGGATCCAGTCGGCGAGCAGCACGCCCAATATCACCGCGGGAAAGAAGGCAATCAGTAGGTTGGCGGTGAATCGACGGGCGCCGGGCTGGGTCGGCAGGCCCAACACCACATCAAAAATCTTGCGCCGAAACTCCCAGACCACCGCCAGGATCGCGCCGAGCTGGATGATGATGTTGAACGCCATCGAACGTTCGCCACCAAACCCGAGCAAATCCGCAACAACGATCTGGTGCCCCGTGCTGGAAATCGGCAGAAACTCCGTCAGGCCCTCTACCACGCCAAGAATCAATGCCGAAAAGGCAGTCCACAAATCCATTCATCCCCCAAAAAAAAGCCTGTCTATCCAGGCCTTTCTATATTCAAACATTACGCGGCGAGCGCAGCGGGCTGCACGATAACCGCGACCTTGCAAAAAAAACCAATGAAAAAAGCAGAACCGGCTCAGGTTTTGCGCTGCGGGGCCGAAATCCTATCAGACAAGCCCTGATAACGCTGCCGCGTCATGACCCAGGTCCATCACGCGTACCTGCCGAGCGTTAAAGTGCCGGCCGTCGTTAAATGACAAGAATAAGAACCGGAGTGACAGCGTATGAATAGCTTGCGCAGTGTATCGATCAGCCGACGCTTGTGGCTCATCCTGGTCGTGGCCATCGTGATGTTGTTCACGCTGGGCGCGTTTATGCTCAAGCAGATCCACACGGACCTGTATCAGGCCAAGGTGCAGAAGACCCAACACGTGGTCCAGACCGCCAGCGGTGTGTTGAGCTACTACCATGGCCTGGAAACCGCCGGCACGCTGACGCGCGATGCGGCGCAGAAGCAGGCCCTCAGCGCCGTCCGCGGGCTGCGCTATGACCAGAACGACTACTTCTGGATCAACGACCTGACGCCGGTCATGGTCATGCACCCCACCAATCCCAAACTCGAAGGCCAGAACCTCTCGGCGATCCGCGACCCCAACGGGTTTGCGCTGTTCAACGAGATGGTCACCATCGCCAAGGCCAAGGGCGCCGGGATGGTCGACTACCTCTGGCCCAAGCCGGGCGCCGACGCGCCGGTCGGCAAGACGTCATACGTCAAACTGTTCGAACCGTGGGGCTGGATCATTGGCTCCGGTGTGTATGTGGATGACGTCCAGGCAGAATTCCAGTCCCAGGTGATCAAGGCCGCGTTGATCGGTTTGGCGATTACCTTGGTCATGGGCCTGCTGCTGACGCTGATCGTGCGCAGCATCGTCCGTCCGCTTCAGGACACCGTCAACGCCATGGCCAACATCGCCAGCGGTGAAAGCGACCTGACCCGCACCCTCGACACCCACGGTCAGGACGAAGTCACCCAGTTGGCGCGACACTTCAACGCCTTTACCGCAAAACTGCGGCAAGTCGTGGGCCAGTTGCAGATCTCCGCCAGTGCGCTGGGGCAATCATCCAGCGAACTGGGCAACGACGCCGCGCAGGCCCAGCAGCGCAGCCAGCAGCAATCCCAACAGATGGAACTGGTGGCGACCGCCATCAACGAAGTGACCTATGGCGTGCAGGACGTCGCCAAGAACGCTGAACATGCCGCCAGTGAAATGCGCGACGCCGAATCCCAGGCCCAGCAAGGCCAGGTCAACATCGACGGCAGCCTGCAACAGATCGACCGGCTTTCGCAGACCATCGACCAGGCCGTGGAAGTGATTCGCACCCTGGCGAGTGAAAGCACCCAGATCGGCAGCGTGCTGGAGGTGATTCGCTCCATCGCCGAACAAACCAACCTGCTGGCGCTCAACGCCGCGATCGAAGCCGCCCGCGCCGGCGAACAAGGCCGCGGCTTTGCCGTGGTGGCCGACGAAGTGCGTCTGCTGGCCCAGCGCACGCAGAAATCCACGGCGGAAATCCAGGCCATGATCGAACGCCTGCAAAACCACTCCGAAGCCGCGGTGAAAGTCATCAGCGACAGCAGCCGGGCCTCGCAGTTGACCATCGAACAAGCGGGCCTGGCCGGTGCCAGCCTCAACGCCATCGGCCAAGCCTTGCGCAACCTCAACAGCCTGAACGCTTCCATCGCCAGCGCCACTCTTCAACAGGCCCATGTGGTGGAAGACATCAACCAGAACGTCACCCAGGCCGCCGGCCTCTCCCACAGCACCGCCGTGGCCGCCGAGCAGTCGAGCCTGGCGAGCGCGCGCCTGAAAGACTTGAGCGAACAGTTGAACGGGTTGCTCAAGCAGTTCCGGGTCTGAGATGCATCCTGCTCGCGATGCGCTAGCACATCCAACATGGATGCCAGCTGACCCGGCGCCATCGCGAGCAAGCTCGCTCCCACAGGGTTGCGAGATGATCTAGAGTGCGGATTTACACCGTAATCCCTTGTGAGCTTGCTCGCGATAGCGCCAATGCGTTCAGCGCTGAAGTTGGAGCTCTGCGCCCCATAGCGTTTACAATCCCCGCCCTCTCCGACTTCCCCAAGGAATCGCCATGTCCGGGCTTGAACTGTTTGCCGCAGCCCTCGGCGTGATCGCTGTCTGGTTGACCGTCAAGCAGAACCCCTGGTGCTGGCCGATCGGCCTGGTCATGGTGCTGCTGTACAGCTGGATTTTCTTCGAAGTGAAGCTTTATTCCGACATGTTGTTGCAGGTGGTCTACGCGGTTTTGCAGCTGTATGGCTGGTGGCAGTGGACCCGCGCCGGGCGCGATCACGAGGGACGCCAAGTCACTCGCCTGGGCGCGCCGTCGGTGTGGCTCGGCCTTGCCATCGGTGCGGCGGGTAGCTTGATGTTGGGCGGTGCGATGGCCCATTGGACCGACGCCGCGCAACCCTGGCTCGACGCGGCGCTCACCGGGTTCAGCTTGGTTGCCCAGTGGTGGATGGCACAGAAACGCGTGCAGTGCTGGCCGTTGTGGATTGTCCTCGACGTGACTTTCGTGGGTTTGTTCATCTACAAGGATCTGTACCTGACCGCCGCCCTTTACGCCCTGTTTACCCTGCTGGCGGTGCAAGGCTGGCGGGAATGGCGTGCCGACCCGGCGCTGCGCACATGAAGGTGGTGGTGCTGACCGGTCCGGAATCCAGCGGCAAGAGCTGGTTGGCGGCCCAGTTGCAGACTTATTTCGGCGGCGTGCGGGTGGATGAATACGTGCGCCACTTCATGGAACAGACCCAACGCGAGACGTCCCTGGACGACATTACCGCTATCGCCACGGGGCAACTGGCCTGGGAAGATGCGGCCCGGGCGCGACAACCGGCCTTGTTGATCCTCGACACGCACCTGTTGAGCAATATCCTCTGGAGCCAGACGCTGTTCGGCGACTGCCCGGCCTGGCTCGAACCGGCCCTGCTGGCACGCCATTACGACTTACACCTGCTCCTCAGCCCCGAACAGGTCGAATGGATCGGCGACGGTTTGCGCTGTCAGCCTGCCCTCGCCGAACGGGTGATTTTTTTTGATGCCATTGAAGACTGGCTGGTTCGCCACCGGCAACCCTTCCTGAAAATCGAAGGTGACTGGGCGCAGCGCCGCGAGCAAGTTCTGGCTGCCGTCTCCCGGTTGCTCCAAGCGTGATGTTTCATCCCTGATACATCCCGCTCTCGCCAAACGCGGATCCACCGCCGCCTCAAGGGTTTGGCAGCCTGACTGTCAAGTCACTGATACACCTTCTCCCAACCCCGATTCTGGGGCCAAACAGTGGCCTGTGGCCGGTAGCCCGTCGGCAGGCATGTTTCATCGATGAAACAGACTGCCTGACGCTCGCCTGGTCATTCCCGCAACTTACTGAAAACCCGCGCTTTTCCAAATCCGGCACAACACCTGCTCCGCTCCTTCGCAACGCTGACTAGGGCCAGCGCCAAGTGCAGAAGGAACGAAGTCATGGGGACTATCAACACAAGCTTGACCTGTCTGTTGCTGTTCGGCTGCGCCACCGCGGCAACGCTCAGCCTGCCGGCACAAGCCGAGGGCAACGGCGTCATCGTACTCGACCGTGACGTGCAGCCCGTCCATATCGGTCGCAACGGCGGCAAAGACCCCTACCCGACCACCGTCAACGCCAACCCTTCCGATCGGATCAACCAGGCAACCGCGAGCACTGAGCTCAGCGACGGCGAATTCGCCGGCATTGCCAGCGGCTCGACGATCCGCAACACGGTCAATCCGAATACCGGCGTGCAAGGCCTCAACGTGGTGACCAATCCCAACGGCATGCCGGGCATGAGCGCTGGACACGGTGGCGGTAGCGGCGGCGCCATTTCCGGCACCATCAACCGCTCGCTGAGTTCCGGCCTGGCCCCATTGGGCCGCTTGGCGGGGGGCCAGTGAGATGAAATCGACTTGGCTCCTGATCGCGCTGCTCGGCTCATCCGCCGTGCTCGCCGATCCAGGCGTGGCGGTGAGCCATGCCGATCTGCAGAACTCCGGCAGTCGCTATACCGGCAACCTCAATGTCAACCAGGCGGCCGGGGACCGGACCCAACAGACCAACACCCGGGCCATTGCCATTGGCACCGACGCCCAGGCGACCACCGTCGTGCGGCAACGCCTCGACACGCCGGCCAGTGCATCGATGAACGCAAGCGCGCGCATTGGTGGCAGCTCATTCACCAACGGCAACGGCGTGCTGGGCGTCAACCAGTCCGCCGGCGCCAACAACCAGATGGCCAATGTCATGCGGGTGAGCATCAGTGCCCGCCCGCAAAGCATTGACGACAGCGCCCTGTCTCAACAGAACGTGGCGCTGGTACCGAACTCCGGAGCAACTGACACCCCAACCGGCAGCCGCCAGGTCGCAACGAGCGACCAGGCCTTCACCGGCAGCCGAGGGGTTATCCAGGTGCATCAGAGTGCCGGGGTGGGGAACCGCATGGCTAACACCCTGAGCATCCGGGTCGCTGACTGACCCGGCGCAGCGCATAAGAAAGTACCGACACTTAACCAACGACACGCAAGGAGAAACACCATGAAACCCACAATGGCGCTCAAACCATTGGTTTTCGCTCTCGCCGCTGTCATGGCAATGGCTGCACAGGCTGACGGAAACGGTCACGGCAATGGTCATGGCAACGGCCATGGCAACCACGGTCCTAAAGGGCCAACGCTGGAACAACTGCTCTCCATCAGCGCCGGCGCTGGGGCCACGGTGCTGGATGTGCAGAACAGTGATGGCAACGAAGTGACCAACCAGGCGACCCGAAACACCGCCGAGGCCACTGATTCCCTCAATGGCAGCAACGGCAACATGGGCGCCAACATCGCCGCCGGGGATGGCAACCAGCAGGACAATGCCGCCGCACTGGCCACCGCCGATGAAAGCTTCATCTTCGGCTCGGCTGTCGCCATGTCCAGCGCCACGCAAGTCAATAACAACAACTACGTCAAGAACTACTCCACGCTGAACAACGCGTCGCTCACCAACGCGGGCAACAACGGCTCCGGCAACATCGGCATCAACGTGACCGCCGGCAACTTCAACCAGCAGAAAAACAACCTGGCCATCGCTGTGTCGGGCGGCCGGGTGGCTCAAGCCGCTGCGTCGGCTGACCAGTCTTCCACCGGCCTGGTGGTCGACAACAAAGGCGTGAAGAAAAACGAGGTTGTCACCCTTACCAACAGCTACGAGGCTTCTGGCACCTTCAAGGCCAAAGGCAACGGTACCGTCGAAGATGACGGCGGCTGGGGCAACAGAGGCGGTTACGGTGGCGGTCACGACGACGACAAGTTCAAGTTCTCCGCCGTCGGCACCTTCGAACTGGCCGGCAGCAACACCCAACAAGTGTTGACCCGCGACGGCTGGAAAAACCCTGTGATCAACAACGCAACCATGACCAACTCCATGAACGGCTTCTCCGGCAACGGCGGCGCCAACGTGTCGGCGGGCGTGGGCAATCAGCAGAGCAACTCGCTGTCGATTGCTGCGGGTTGCAAGGCCTGCATGTAAAAAAAGCTTCCCTGTGGCAGCGGGCCCTGCTCGCTCCCACAGGGGCTTTTCCCGATATCCACTAGGCGTATCGATCATGCGTGCGAGAGCGCTTTGCCTGTGTCTATGCTTTGCCTGCGCGAGCGAAGCCGCGCAGATGCCCGTTGCCGCCCTGCCTGGAGGCATGCTCGTCTACAAACCGGTGCAGAGCGTGCGCGAACGCAAGTTCAGCGACATCGTCGAGCAGAAAACCGACTTCAGCTGCGGTGCCGCCGCACTGGCCACCGTGTTGCGCCAGGCCTACTGGCTCGACGTGGATGAAGAACAGGTTATCAAGGGCATGCTGGTCAATGCCGACCACGACCTGGTTCGTACCCAGGGCTTCTCCATGCTGGACATGAAACGCTACGTCGAAACCATCGGCATGCGCGCGCGGGGCTATCGGATACCGCCGGAGAAACTTTCCGCGGTGACGATTCCAGTCGTGGTCCTGATGGATATACGCGGCTACAAGCACTTCGTGGTACTGCAGCGATCCGACAAGCAATGGGTCTACATCGCTGACCCGGTGCTGGGGCACAAACGCTACGCCCATGACGAATTCGTCAAAGGCTGGAACGGCATCGTCTTCGCCATCGTCGGCCCCGGCTACGACAAGACCAACGCGTTGCGCAGCCCACCGCAACCCCTGACGGCACGCAACAAACTGGACGGCTTCAACCCGGTCAAGGACGCGGAACTAATGGATTTCGGCTTCATTCAGAGCGATTTTTTCTAATCGCCGGACAACTGCCAATAAAAATACAAAAGGAGCAGGAAGCTCCGGGAGCAACACATGAAAACCTCATACTGGCTCACGCTGGCCTGCCTGGCCGCAACGACGTCGGGTCTTGCCCACGCCGGTTTCAAACCCATCGAAGTCAAGGATCAGGAACTCGCCGAGCTTCGGGGTCGTTATGTCATGCCTGGGCGAGTCATCAGCTTTGGCATCGTCATGAGCAGCACCTGGCGGAACGCCAGTGGCGACGTGATCGGCGCGTCAAGCTCCATGCAGATCCAGGCCTCGACGGTCAAACCGCAGTTCTATGTGTCCACCATCAAGCAGACCGGCAACGGCAGCGTCCCGGAACAGGGCAACGGCACGGTCACCGGCGGCGCCGGCCTGGGCTCGGGCCAGGGCGTGACCCAAAGCGTGCGAGCCGCGGGTGACGGCAACACGGCCTATAACAACGTCAGCATCAACGTGAAGGAAAGCAGCCACGCCCCTGCCCTGGCCCCCTCGCAAGGCCAACTGTTGACCAAGGGCCAGACCATCAGCGGCAGCAACGCCGCCGGCAGCGTCGCTGTCACCGCGACCGGCAGCGGCGTGCAGATGGCGATCCAGGCCAACCATAACCAGGGCAATACCCTGCAGCAGGTGGCCCAGGGTGGCTTGCTGCAGAACACCCGCTTGCTGGGTAACAGCAACCTGGTCAACAACATGACCCAGCTCAATGTCGTACTGAACAATAATGGCCCCAGCACCGGAGCCCTGGACTGCAACCTTACGCAGCTGCGCGGCCTTCGAAACCTCGGATATTGATCTACGCTGATCTCCAATCATTGGGCAAATAGGGACGGCATATTTCATGTATCGATCCGTATCGTTGCGCGCTGTGATGTGTTTAAGCACGATGTTCCCGGCAACTCTGGTGCAAGCTGCACCGGACTCGGACATCGAGGCCCTGAAACAAGAACTTCTAGAGCTCAAGCAACGGTACGAGGTCCAGCAAAAAGCCCTGGCGGTCCTCGAACAACGCGTCCGCCAGGTGGAAGACCAACCCACCGCCCCGCCGCCCAAGCGCCTGGCTAAATCCCCGGCCGACATGAAAGGCAACCAGGGCGTGGCGGGCAGCGGCGCGGCCAGTTCAGGAGGCAGCGGTTACGGACAGTCCCTGGCCGACGATTCGCAGCCGGCCCAGAGCGTCTCCAACCTCTACGATGAAGCCAGCGGCTTCTTCGGCGGCGGAAAATTCAGCTTCGAAACCGGCGTGACTTATTCGCGCTACGACACGCGACAGCTGATCCTCAACGGTTTCCTGGCCCTGGATTCGATTTTTCTGGGTAATATCAACCTCGATCGGATCAAGGCCGACACCTGGACGCTGGACCTCACCGGTCGCTACAACTTCGACAACCGCTGGCAGTTCGACCTCAATGTGCCGGTGATCTATCGCGAATCAACCTACCAGTCCGGTGGCGCCAATCAAGGGGCCGCCGGGGTGACCAGCGAAGAAACCGTCACCCGCGACCCGACCATCGGCGACGTGAATTTCGGCATCGCCTACAAATTCATGGATGAATCGGTCAGCAGCCCGGATGCCGTGGTGACTCTTCGCGTCAAGGCACCCACCGGCAAGGATCCGTTTGGCATCAAGCTGCGCCAGTCCCAGGCCAACACCAACCTGTTCGTTCCCGAAGACTTGCCCACGGGCAACGGCGTCTGGTCGATCACCCCGGGCATCTCCCTGGTCAAGACGTTCGATCCGGCCGTGCTGTTCGGCAGCCTTTCCTATACCCACAATTTCGAAGAATCCTTCGACGACATCAGCTCGACCGTCAACCAGGAGGTGCCTGGCAAGGTGCGGATCGGCGACAGCTTCCAGATCGGCGCGGGTATCGCCTTTGCCCTGAACGAGAAAATGAGCATGTCGTTTTCGGTCTCCGACTTGATCCAGAAGAAAAGCAAGCTCAAGCAGGACGGCGGGGATTGGGAATCGGTGGTGTCCAGCGACGCCAACGCGGGCTACTTCAACATCGGCATGACCCTGGCCGCCAGCGACAACCTGACCATCGTGCCCAACCTGTCCATCGGGCTGACCGACGACGCACCGGATTTCACCTTCAGCCTGAAATTCCCGTATTACTTCTGATGCAAAGGCTGATCATGCAATCGACAACTGTGGGAGATCACAGCCTTGCGCATTAGCCAGGTCGGCGAATCCTGGTGATGGAGATTGCTGGCTTCGATGGCGACATTTACTGGCGCGGGCAATCCCAGTACAAAATCTCGAATGTCATCGCGAGCAAGCTCGCTCCCACAAGTATCGTGGGGGCGTCCTACCGGTCGGTTGTGGGGGCTGGAAGCGACGGACGTATTTGGCCTGATCGAACGACGCGGTCTGGAAAGCTGACTCCCCACTGTGGGAGCGAGGCCGTTCAGCGAATCTGGTGCTTGTGCAGCAGCCGATAGAACGTCGGACGCGACACGCCCAGCACACGGGCCGCCACGCTGAGGTTGTCGCTGTGGCGATTGAGCACGTCGCTCAAAGCCTGGCGTTCGGCGCGGGTCTTGTAGTCTTCCAGGGTACCCATCGGGGCGACGACGCCCTGATGGCTGGCCAGGCCCAGGTCCCGGGCTTCGATCTGTCGCCCTTCCGCCAGTACCAGGCCGCGACGGACGCGGTTGGCCAGCTCGCGCACGTTGCCGGGCCAGTCGTGCATCCCCATCGCCACTAATGCGTCCTCGCTGAAACTGCGAGGTCGGCGACCGGTTTCGTGACTGTAGAAATGGGAAAAATGGCTCGCCAGCATCGCCAAGTCGCCATGACGCTCCCGCAACGGCGCCATTACGACTTGCAGAACGTTCAAGCGATAGTACAGATCCTCTCGGAAACGCCGGAGCTCGATGGCCGCTTCCAAGTCCACATGTGTCGCCGCCAACACCCTGACATCAACGGCAATCGGCTGGCTGCCACCGACCCGCTCGATGTGTTTTTCCTGGAGGAATCGCAGCAGATTGGCCTGCAATTCCAGCGGCAAGTCACCAATTTCGTCGAGGAACAACGTGCCACCGTGGGCGGCTTCGATCCGTCCGATCTTGCGTTGATGGGCGCCGGTGAAGGCGCCCTTCTCGTGGCCAAACAGCTCGGACTGGATCAGATGCTCCGGGATCGCGCCACAATTGATCGCAATGAACGGTTTGTTACGCCGATGGGACTGGCAATGCAGGGTGCGCGCCACCAACTCCTTGCCGGTGCCGCTCTCGCCGCGAATCAGTACGGGCGATTCAGCCGGCGCCAGTTTGCTCAGTAACTTGCGCAGCTCGCGAATTGGCTTGCTGTCGCCCAGCAGCTCGTGTTCAGGCTGATCGATGTGGACAGAGCCCTGCCCCCGCAACCGCGCCATGCCGAACGCCCGCCCCAGCGTCACCTGGACCCGGGACACATCGAACGGCAGGGTGTGGAAGTCAAAGAACCATTCGCAGACAAAATCCCCGACGTTCTGCAGGCGCAGCACTTCCTGGCTGAGCACGGCGATCCATTCAGTCCCGCTGCGGCTGATCAGTTCCTTGACCGCTTCCGGCCGCTCCAGATGGAAGGGCTGCAAGCGCAAGAGGCCGACGTCACAGCTCCGGTCGCTGGCATGCTCAAGGGAACAGCTGTCGACATCCCAGCCGATGGCGCGCAAGCCTGGCATCAGGCGATGGCAATCATCACAAGGGTCAACCACGAGAAGGCGACGCAACGCACTGGCTTCGATCATGACTGATCCTTGGCGCCAAAATTAAGGAAATATGATTAGAAACAGGCGTTTGGCGAACCTGCATGTAACAGTAGCAAGAAGTTGACACTTGCTTGTATCGATTAGTTATCAAGTCGACCACAAACCGGTTATAAGAAATGCGCTTCGTTAGTTTCCGCGCGTCGAATCTTTCACCACGCTTTCAAACAAAAGCCGAAAAGCCTGGTCTGAAAGAAAATCGAAATTTATTCAAAGATTGTGTGACCTGGTCCCGGGTTCGGGACATCAGTACAAGTAACCCGCCGCACGGTATGCCCAACCGACGGCACATCATTTGATTGGGCACCCTTGAGAGATAAACGCCATGAACGCCCCGCTCCGTATCAACGAAGCTCTTTTGATTGCCGACCGCGCATTCCGTCCTTTCCAATGCGTGGCCTGGGCCCCACAAGACGGTAACGGCGAACTGAGCCTGACCGTCATTGACCGCACCAATACCCATATCGGTCGTACCCAGATTCCAAGCAGCGCCTACACCGACCCGGCGCAACTTGCCGACCTGTTGAAACAGGCCCGTGCCGAACTGAGCCAGGAAGGCTACAAACTTCAATCCTGGTCGATGCCGGAATAACTTCCCCAAGAAATACCGGTTCTTTTTCAGAACCAAAAAAACGGCGCTTTCCATTTCTGGATAAGCGCCGTTTTTTTATAGGTGAGATCAAGCCGTTCGGCGGTCTTCTTCTTTCAAGCCTTGGAAGTGGCGCAAAACCGCAACACCAGAATGCCCGCAAGTGCAGCCAATGTAGAACCAGCCAATACGCCAACCTTCACTTCATCGATCAACAACTGCGCACCGGGAAACGCCAGGTTGCCGATAAACAAGCTCATCGTGAACCCGATCCCGCACAACAACGCCACGCCATATACTTGCCGCCACGAACTGTGGGTCGGCATTTGCGCCAGCCCGGTCTTGATCGCCACCAGCGCGAAGGTGAAGACGCCGAGCTGTTTGCCCAGCAACAGTCCCGCGGCGACCCCCAACGGCACGGGATCCAGCAGATTGCTCAATGACACACCCGCCAGGGAGACGCCGGCATTGGCAAAACCGAAGATCGGCATGATGAGAAAAGCGACCCACGGCGATAACCGTCGTTCAAGCCTGAGGGATGGGGAATCCTCCGCAGGGGCGTCTTTGTTCAGCGGGATGCAAAAGGCAAGTGCGACCCCCGCCAGCGTTGCGTGTACACCGGATTTTAGAACCAGCACCCACAACACCAAACCCAGCGCCAGATAGGGCAACAGTCTGGTTACCCCGGCCTTGTTCATGATCAGCAACACTGCAATCACCCCAGCGGAAGCCGCAAGCATGGTCACGTCCAGGCCGCTGGTATAGAACATGGCAATGATAGCGACCGCGCCCAGGTCATCCAGAATGGCAAGGGCTGAGAGGAAGACCTTGAGAGACATCGGCACTCGGTTGCCCAGCAACGAGAGCACACCCAGCGCAAATGCAATGTCGGTTGCTGCGGGGATGGCCCAACCCGCC
The DNA here is from genome assembly GCF_052660185.1 of Pseudomonas sp. E102. NCBI lineage: Bacteria > Pseudomonadati > Pseudomonadota > Gammaproteobacteria > Pseudomonadales > Pseudomonadaceae > Pseudomonas > Pseudomonas sp. E102. Next base: position 1,832,036 of record NZ_CP084025.1, on the reverse strand, counting down.
AACGTTTCAGAAGAATGCCTATTGACCCAGGCGTAGATAAGCGCGGGGACAATCATGCCCCCCAGGGCGGCAAAACCCGGCAGTGCCCTCTGGCTCCATTTGGCGAGTTCGCCAATCTGCATCTCACGCTTGATCTCGAGGCCTACCAATAGAAAAAATATCGCCATCAGCGCATCGTTGACCCAGTGTTCAACAGACATACCCAGAAAAGAGGCATGCAGTACGCTGGTATAAGTGGTGAACAGTGGGCTGTTAGCCACGATCAGCGCGGCGAGCGCCGAAAACATGAGCACGATGCCGCCCGAGGACTCCGATTGCATGAAGCGTTCCAGTGGCGTGGCCATGCGCGTATCACCGCCCTGAGTTGAGCTATTCCCCATTGTTTCCTCCCATAATCCGATCAGCGTCGGATTCTACCCAATACTCAAGCCAGCGGGGCAGTTGTCTTACAACTTGATGGAAACAAATTTCAGGCTCGGGAAAAAACGGCGGCTGGCAAGCATGACCACCATAAGAAAGAGCCCGCCCAATCATCCGGGATGGAAGGGAAGTCACCGCGGCAGGATGTACCGCTCGATCGCCAACGCCGCACCGTCCTCGGTGTTGGCTGCGGTGACAACGTCAGCCTGGCGCTTGATCGCCTCTTCGGCCTGCCCCATCGCAATCGAAAGCCCCGCGCGATGGAACATCGCCGGGTCGTTGCCACCATCCCCCATTGCGGCGGTCTGCTCCAGCGGCACGCCGAGGAACTCGGCCAGGGTCGACAGCGCCTCCCCCTTGTTCGCCTTCATCGCGGTCACGTCCAGATAGATCGGTTGCGAACGCGATACCTGGGCCTGGCCTTTGAGCAGTGGGTGCAAGCGCGCCTCCAGCTCCACCAGCAAGTCTGTGTTGGCGCTTGTCGCAACGATCTTGTCGATGCGCTCCAGATAGGGTTCGAAACTGTCCACTTCGACAGGCGGATAACCCAGGCCACGGGTTTCCACCGGCACCATGGGCCCATTGGCGTCGCGCACCAGCCAATCGCCGTCGGCAAACACCCAGACCTCGATGCCGGGCTGATCGGCGTACAAGGCCAGGGTGGCCAGCGCCGCCTCGGGCGGCAGGTAATGCACGGTCAGGAAGGTGCCGTCCGGATGCACCAGCGTACCGCCGTTGAACGCTGCTGTCGGCAGGTCGACGCCCAGCGCCTCGATCTGCTGCAACATTGCCCGTGGCGGCCGTCCGGTGGCGAGGCTGAACAACACGCCGGCCTCGCGCAACGAGCGGACGGCGGCGATGGTGCGCTGGCTGAGGCTGTGATCAGGCAGCAGTAAGGTGCCGTCCATATCACTTAGCAGGAAGCGGATCGGGCGTTTCAGCTGATTACTCATCCGAGGCCATGCCAGACGCGACCGTCGCGAGTCAGCAGATCATCAGCAGCCGCCGGGCCATCCTCTCCGGCCTTGTACGGCTGCACCGTTGCGTCTTCTCGCCACGCGTCGAGGAACGGCTGCACCGCGCGCCAGCCGTTTTCGATGTTGTCGGCGCGCTGGAACAACGTCTGGTCGCCTGTCAGGCAATCGTAGATCAGGGTTTCGTAACCCGTGGACGGCTGCATTTCGAAGAAATCCTTGTAGGCAAAACCCAGCTCGATATTCGCCATGTCGAGGGCCGGCCCAGGCCGCTTGGCCAACAGGTCGAACCACATGCCTTCGTTAGGCTGGATCTGGATTCTCAAGTAGGTAGGTTGCAATTCGTCGACTTCAGTGTCACGGAACTGAGCGTAAGGCGCCGGTTTGAAGCAGATAACGATTTCCGTGTCGCGCACGCTCATGCGCTTGCCGGTGCGCAGGTAGAACGGCACGCCGACCCACCGCCAGTTATCGATCATGACTTTCAGGGCGACGTAGGTTTCGGTGCTGCTGTCGGGCGCGACATTGGTTTCCTCGCGGTAACCCTTCACTGCGTTGCCGCCTACTTCCCCGGCCGTGTATTGGCCACGTACCGAATTGGCGCGCGCCTGTTCCACCGACCAGGGGCGGATCGCCCCCACCACCTTGGCCTTCTCGCCGCGCACCGCGTCGGCACCGAAAGCGGCCGGCGGTTCCATGGCGACCATCGCCAGCAATTGGAACAAGTGGTTGGGCACCATGTCCCGCAGGGCGCCGGTGTGCTCATAAAAACTGCCACGGGTTTCGACGCCAACGGTTTCGGCGGCCGTGATCTGCACGTGGTCGATGTAGTGGTTGTTCCAGAACGCCTCGAACAAGCTGTTGGAGAAACGGCTGACCAGAATGTTCTGCACCGTCTCCTTGCCCAGGTAATGGTCGATCCGATAGATCTGCTTTTCGCCCATGACCTTTAGCAGGCAGGCATTGAGCGCCTCGGCGGTGTGCAGGTCGGAGCCGAACGGCTTCTCGATCACCACGCGCCGGAAGGCGTCATCCTGCTCTTGAAGCAGCCCGGCCGCGCCAAGGCGGCGGACCACTTCACTGAAAAAACGTGGCGCGGTCGCCAGATAGAAAACCGCATTGCCAGTGCCGCTGGCGGCGATTTTCGCCGCCAGCGCTTCGTAGGTGCTGTCATCGAGGAAGTCACCCTGGACGTAACTGATGCCTTGGGCCAGCCTGGCCCACAGCGTCGGATCGAGCGCGCGGTCGGGATCGCCGCCCTTGCTCGCCGCTTCGCTACGAATGAAATCCTCGAGCTTTTTTGCAAAATCCACATCGCTGATGGCGTTGTGGTCAACACCAACGATCTGCAGGCCATCCCCCAACAGCCCGTCACGGCTGAGGTGGTAAAGCGCCGGCATGAGCAAGCGCTTGACCAGGTCTCCATGGGCACCGAACAGGAACAGCGTGGTCGGTGGCGCAGGTTGAGCCTTGGACTTCCTGCCGATCGAGGTCATTTTTTCGTAGTCTCCACATGGCCGCCGAAGCCAAAGCGCATGGCCGAGAGCATCTTGTCGCCATAGGTGGCCTGCTGACGGGAGCGGAAACGGGCAAACAGCGAACTGGACAGTACCGGCACCGGCACCGCTTGCTCGATGGCGGCCTCGATGGTCCAGCGCCCTTCCCCACTGTCGGCCACTTCGCCGGAAAAGCCATCCAGCTTCGGATCGCTGGCCAATGCATCGGCGGTCAGGTCCAACAGCCAGGACGACACCACGCTGCCACGACGCCAGACTTCGGCGATGTCGGCCAGGTTCAAGTCGAAGCGCTGTTCAGGCGGCAGGCTTTCGCTGGATTTTGTCTTGAGGATGTCGAAGCCCTCGGCGAACGCTTGCATCATTCCGTATTCGATGCCGTTGTGGATCATCTTGACGAAGTGCCCAGAGCCGGCCGGGCCCGCATGGATATAGCCTCGTTCGGCGCGATCGTCGTCGGACTTGCGGTCACGGGTGCGTAGAATATCGCCCATGCCTGGCGCGAGGCTTTCAAACAGCGGGTCCAGGCGACGAACGACGTCGGCGTCGCCACCGATCATCATGCAGTAACCGCGCTCGAGCCCCCAGACGCCACCGGAGGTGCCGACATCAATGTAGTTCAAGCCTTTTTCCGACAGCGTCTGGGCGCGGCGGATGTCGTCCTTGTAATACGTGTTACCGCCATCGATGACCACGTCGCCCGGCTCCAGCAGTTCGCTGAGCACGTTGATGGTGTCCTCGGTGGGTGCGCCGGCCGGCAGCATGACCCAGACCGCCCGAGGCTTTTGCAGCCCGGCGACCAGCGCCGGCAGGTCCGCGACCCCCGTCGCGCCTTCCTGGCTCAGGTTTTCGACGAAAGCGGCATTGCGGTCATAAACAACGGTGGTGTGCCCATTGAGCATCAGGCGCCGTGCAATATTGCCGCCCATGCGGCCCAGTCCGATGATCCCGAGTTGCATGTGCTGATGCTCCCTACTACAAATTAAGGTGTGTCAAAGGTTTAGCTCAAGGTGACTTGTGGAGGTTAGTCCAGAGCATTGCCGCATAGTTTCCGGGTAAATCGCCCGATCACAAAGGATAACGTTCAATAACCCGCCGAAGACACGTCGACCATGAAAAATAAAAAAGTTCCATCAACGGGCAAAAGTATTCAGAATTGGTGCCGATAAAGAATTGTCGCCAAGAAACTGACGACATCTCTCTAGTTGATGTAGCCATTTGCGAGGTGAGCAATGGGCCCTGTCGTTACCGCACGTCCTCCTCAGACCCTTTACGTGACCATTCGTCGCGACGAACTACGCCTGCTGAAAGAAGAGCGTGATTTGCTGCTTGATGAAGTGACGCAGTTGCGCTTGCAGTTGCAACACGCACAGCTTCCTTACCAGAGCCAGGCTTTGGCTCGCTGATTCTGGCCCAGGCGGCACGTGGCACCGGGCGAGCCGGTGTCACACTGACAAACACTCCCAATTACCCTTGTGGCGATCGAGCTTGCTCCATCGCCACAAAGCCGTTCCCGCCACACCAGCGGAACCGGACGCCATGATTCGCCTGCAAAAAACTCACGAAGTTTTCACACCACCCTCGCAATACTCCTGCGCTGACAAATAGTTACGACGCATACTGCCGGCGCCAGATCGGTGCCAGTGGACCCCGTCGGCAAAAGCTGGAGCGCTTGATGAGTGTGTTCAAACGCAGCAAAACGACTGCGAAAAGTTTCGATTGGGCCGGGTTCGGCTGGCTTTTTCTGTTCTTCTGGTATTTTTCCGGCATTACCCAATTGCTTATCCTGGCAAGCGATACCTCAGGTTTCACCGGGTTTCGCCAAGCCTTCGTCATGAGTGCGTTCTGGCTGGCGCCGCTGCTGCTGTTTCCGGCTCGCACGCGCCTGCTCGCCGCGGCGATCGGCGTGGTGCTGTGGGCATGCTCGATGGCCAGCCTGGGCTATTTCTTTATTTACCAGCAGGAATTTTCCCAAAGCGTCATCTTTATCATGTTCGAGTCGAACGTGAACGAAGCCGGCGAATACATGACCCAGTATTTCGCTTGGTGGATGGTGCCGGCGTTCCTCGCACACACCCTGGTTGGCTATTTCCTCTGGACACGCCTGCGCCCGGTCTATTTGCCCCGGGGCCAGGCGATGATCGCCGCCGGCCTGATCGTCGTTGCCGTCGTCGGTTACCCATTGGTCAAGCAGACCCTGCGTACTGGCACGCTTGCCGGCGGTCTGGAGAAATTCGAGGATCGCATCGAGCCGGCCGTGCCCTGGCAGATGCTGGTGGCTTATCGTCGCTACGGTGAACAGCTGGAAAACATGCAAGGCATGCTTCACAGCACCAGCAAGATCGCGCCCCTGCGCAACCTCAAAGACAGCGCGGCCAACCAGCCCGCGACCCTGGTGCTGGTGATCGGCGAATCCACCAATCGCCAGCGCATGAGCCTGTATGGCTATCCGAGGGAAACGACGCCGGAGCTGGACAAGCTCAAGGATCAACTCGCGGTATTTGACAATGTCATCACCCCGCGGCCCTACACCATCGAAGCCTTGCAGCAGGTGCTGACCTTCGCCGACGAGGAAAGTCCCGACCTCTACCTCAGCACACCGTCACTGGTGAGCATGATGAAACAGGCCGGCTACAAGACGTTCTGGATCACCAACCAGCAGACGATGACCAAGCGCAACACCATGCTCACAACCTTCTCCCAACAGGCCGATGAGCAGGTCTACCTGAACAACAACCGCAACCAGAATGCCGCGCAATACGATGGCGACGTGATCGAACCGTTCAACAAAGCCCTGGCGGACACCGCGCCACGCAAGCTGATCGTGGTTCACCTGCTCGGCACACACATGAGTTATCAATACCGCTATCCGCCGACCTTCAATAAATTCACCGATCGCCAGGGCGTGCCCGCCGGCGTACGTGACGACCAGGTGCCGACCTACAACAGCTACGACAACGCGGTGCTGTACAACGACTTCGTCGTCTCCAGCCTGATCAAGGACTACGCCCGCACCGACCCCAACGGTTTCCTGTTGTACCTGTCGGACCATGGCGAGGACGTCTTCGATTCGCCAGGGCATGACACCCTGGGCCGCAACGAAGGCAAGCCGACCGCGCCGATGTACACCATTCCGTTCATGGCCTGGGCCTCGCCCAAATGGCGCGAAACCCATGACTGGAACTTCACCGGCGACCTGTCACGTCCTTACAGCAGCTCACACCTGATCCACACCTGGGCGGACTTGGCGGGCTTGAACTTCGATGAGCTGGACCGGAGCAAAAGCCTGGTCAGCGATTCGTTCACGGCGCGCCCATTGCTGATCGGCAACCCCTATCAAAGCCAGCATAAGGCGCTGATCGATTTCAGCCTCATGAAACCCAAGGGGCCGGTGGGCCAGGTCGTTTTGAAGTAGCCGAAAAGTCCCCGTTGCTACAGGGGTTTGATCCAGAACAACATACGGCCATGGGCCGGGTCGAACATGCCGGCGGCAAAACCGAACTTGGCATAACTGGCCTGGGCCACGGCGTTGCCTTCCAGCACTTCCAGGGTGATCTTGCAGCACCCACGCTGGCGGGCAATATCTTCGACTTTCTGCAACATCTTCTGGCTCAAGCCCAGCCCGCGAAACGCTGGCATCACCGCAACGTCGTGGACGTTCACCAACGGTCGGCAGGCAAACGTCGAGAAACCCTCGAAGCAATTGATCAACCCTGCCGGTTCACCATTGACGAACGCCAGCACACTGAAGGCATGCGCGCGCTTGGCCAGCTCCTGGGGCAAATGCGCAAGCACTTCGGCCGGTAGCGAATGGCCGCCACCCATCGGATCCTCGGCATAGCCGTTGAGCACGTGGCAAATCGCTTCGGCATGGATCGGATTGCTGTAGCTGGCTTGCAATACAAGGATTTCCTTGGCTTCTTCCATGATCTTCCATCTCGTTTTCGGTATGGCCGGCGGCTTGGCCGCGGCGGGATCCGGTCAGGCGAGGTGACCGAAACGTTGCAATTGCATTTCCTGGAGGCGACTGAGAGTACGGCGAAACGGGAATTGCAGATAGCCCTCCGTGTACAACTGGTCCATCGGAACCTGGGCCGACAGATACAACGGCACCTTTCGGTCATAACACTCATCGACCAGGGCGATGAACCGACGGACGCCATCGTCGTGTATCGACAGCTGCGGCAACTCGCGGTCGCCGGCCTCGACCCGCTCCACCCCGTCCTCGGTGCCACGGGCGATACGCCCTTCACGCTGTTCGGCGCTCAGGCACGGGACATCGCTGAGAAGGATGGCGCTGAAACGGTCGCACAGCGCCATGAAGTCGACGGCCGAGAACGGTTGTTCGCAGAGATCCGGATAGCGGCTCCAGAGCACCTTGTCACAAGCCTTGAGCGCCACAACCTGGCGATGGCCGACTTCGATCGGCTGACTGACAGGTGCCTGCCCCTTGCTCAACCGGTCGAAGACCTCCGCCAAAGGGTCCGCCTGGGCCGGGTCACGCACCCAGTAGCGCTGCTGCAGCGCCCCCGGGTGCTGGCGGTGGTCTTGCCAGCCGTTGACCGGAACTACTTGCATGTAGCGTTTGATGGACGCGATGGTCGGCAGGAATCGCTCCCGGTTATGGCCGCTGGCATAAAGTTCATCCGGCGGCAGGTTGGAGGTGCTGACCACAACCATGCCCAATTCGAACATGACCTGGAACAGGCGGCCAAGAATGATCGCATCGCCGATGTCCGTGACGAACAGCTCGTCGAAGCACAGCACGCGCACTTCTCGGCTCAACTCCCGCGCAAGCGCCTGCAACGGGTCCGGTGTGCCGGTGAGCTGGAACGAGCGCTGATGCACCCAGGCCATGAAATGGTGGAAGTGTTGCCGACGGGCCGGAACCTTGAGGCTTTCATAGAAGCGGTCCATGAGCCACGTCTTGCCGCGCCCGACCGGCCCCCACAGATAGACGCCCTTGATCGACTTGCGGCCCTCATGCAATGCCTTGTGGCATTGCTCAAGGGCCATGATGGCCAACTCCTGGGCTTCATCCTGGACAAAACCATGGTGTTCGATAGCGTGTTGCCAAGCGCTCAAGGGTGAGTCGAAAGTCATACGGCCCGGGTCCGGAAGGCAAAGGTGGGGAGTATGCCATGCGGGGCGATCCCGTGCGTTTCTCCTCAATTGGGTTTACCCAAACCCCACCCCCTAGACAGAAATATCCAACCGGCTGATCTTCCCCTGCTCATCGAGTCGGAAGGTATAGCGCAACTCGAGCGGGCTGCCAGGGAAGGTCCCGGAGATCAGGTTGTGGACCAGCACCTTTCCAGTACGCTGCTGCACGTTGAGCACTTCCACCCGTGGCTGGTAGCGCCGCGCGGTGTCTTCCATCCATTGAGCGATGGCCCGGGTGCCGACCCGATGGTTGCCTTCATCGAACACATTGGCGTCTTCGGCAAAGAAACGCGTCACCGCCGAGCTGTCACGGGCGTTGGCGGCGGCAATGTAGCCGGCGATGGCCGGCGCCAGGGAAGAGACGGGATTGGACATGTCAGGGCTCCTTGTTTTTTCGTTTCAAGGCCATGCTAAAACAGCGCTGTGTCAGTTTTTGTCAGGAGTGAAACGCCCCGTCTCGTCGAGATTCATCAGCGCAAACCAGGCGCGCAGCCAGTCACTGCGCCTGCCTGGATAACGCTCGCCCTGGACGACGGCCGAGGCAATCCGGTCCGTGCGAAAAGTACGATAGGCGCCACGCAATTCGCACCAGGCCACCACCACCCGAGCCTCATTGAAAAAACCCAGGGCCAGCGGCCAGATCAAGCGCTGGCTCGGGGCCTTGTTCACATCGGCGTAGTCGATATGCAGCTTGGCCTGCGTGCGAATGGCCTGGCGATAGACATTCAGCTCGACAGTGTTTTGCGGATAGCCGTAGCCCGCCGGGCCCGGTAATACGGTGGGGTTGTGCAGCGCATCGCGCAAACCGGGCGCCAGCACCGCCTCGACCTTGGCCAGGGCATCGGCGGCTGCCTTGCCCAGCACCTCGTCGCCGCGCTGGTCGACATAACGCAAACCCAGCACGATGGCCTCGATTTCATCGGCGGTGAACATCAAGGGCGGCAAGAACAGGCCGCTGCGCAGCACATAGCCGATGCCTGCCTCGCCCTGGATCGGTGCGCCGAGGGCCGTGAGTTCGGCGATATCGCGATAAAGCGTGCGCTCGGAGACCTTCAACTCGCCCGCCAATGTCGCAGCCGTGACTGGGCATCGCTTGCCCCGCAAGACTTGCAACAAAGTAAGCAGCCGAGTGGTTCGCGACACGATGATAGGCCCACGAGGAAAGTTGCAGCAGATTAGCAGAGGCTGGTGTCAGAAACTGTCAGTAGGCGACACCGCTTTGACTTGAGCCTCATGGCGAGTGGAATGTTATTGTCCTGTCCCACCCGCCCCAACGCGAGAGCCCCTTTCATGCGCACAATCCGCGGCTTGTCCTTCATTTTGATAGTGCTCAGCCTGAGCGCCTGCGCCCTCTTCCAGCAACGGGATCCGCTGAACATCAACGTGGTCGGTATCGAGCCGTTACCCAGCCAGGGCATGGAACTGCGCTTTGCGGTGAAACTGCGCTTACAGAACCCCAACGAAACCACTATCGAGTACAACGGCGTCGCGCTGGACCTGGAAGTCAACGGCCACACCCTGGCGACGGGGGTCAGTGACCAGAGCGGCTCGATCCCACGTTTCTCCGAAGGCGTATTAAGCGTGCCGGTGAGCATCTCGGCCTTTTCGGTGCTGCGCCAGACGCTGGGCCTGAGCCAGACCCAGCGCCTGGACAACCTGCCCTATGTACTCAAGGGCAAGCTCGCCGGCGGTGTATTCGGCACGATGCGCTTCGTCGACCGCGGGACCCTTGACTTGCCAGGCGCCTCGGCCACCTGGTGACTCATGCAGTGAAGCGCACGCCCGGCTTGGCCCGCTCGTCCACCACCAGTTCGAACACGTCGGGCCGGGCGTAGTGGCCGACCACATCATAGTCATAGCGCGCACGCACCAATTCGTCGGTGTCGATTTCAGCGGTCAGCAACCCGGCGGTACCCTTCAACGGGCCAGCCAGCACGTCCCCCATGGGGCCAACGATCACGCTGCCGCCGGCGATCAATGGCCGTTGTGCCGGCCAGTTAGCCACTTCGACTCCCAGCGCCTCGGGGGATGCCTGGACCTGGCAGGCACTGACCACGAAGCAACGACCTTCGTGAGCGATATGCCGCATGCTCACTTGCCACATCTCCCGCTCATCCACCGTTGGGGCACACCAGACGTCGACGCCTTTGGCATACATCGCCGTGCGCAGCAGCGGCATCATGTTTTCCCAGCACACCGCCGCGCCCACGCGACCCACCTGGCTGTCGATCACCGGCAGAGTCGACCCGTCGCCCTTGCCCCAGATCAACCGTTCTGTGCCGGTGGGCATCAGCTTACGGTGCTTGGCCACCAAGCCGGCGTCGGGCTCGAAGTACAGGGCCGTGCAATACAAGGTATTGCCGGCCCGCTCGATAACACCCAGCACCAGGCTTGCCCCGGTGCGCGCCGACAGGCCGGCCAATGCCTCCGTCTCGACGCCAGGTACGTCGATGGCGTTGGCGAAGTAGCGAGCGAACGCCTCGCGTCCTTCCGGTAGCCGATAGCCCAATTGCGTTCCAAAACCCTCGCCCTTGGGATAACCACCCAGCAGCGCCTCCGGCATTACGACCAAACGAGCGCCCGCGTCGCGAATTGCCTCTTCATAGGAAAGGATCTGCGTCAGTGTTTCGGCTTTGCCACCCGGTAGCGAGCCGATTTGCAGGGCAGCGACGATGGATTTGGGCATGGTCTTGAACTCCGTGGTTTCAGGTGTTGCTGATTTTCACGCCACGGCCGATCATCAATAAAGCCCGAAATGCTGCTAAAAGATATGAGCCAAATGAATATCGTCGACGTCGATCTTAACCTGCTGAAAACCTTCGAAGCCTTGCACGACGAATCCAGCGCAAGCCGCGCCGCGTTGCGCCTAGGGGTTACCCAGTCCGCCATCAGTGCGGCGCTGCGCAGGCTTCGCGGCATTTATGACGACCAACTGTTCGTGCGCACGGGTCGGGGCCTGGCCCCTACCTTGCGCGCCAACCAGTTGAAACCCGTCATCAGTGAAGCCTTGGACAAGTGCCGCCAGAGCCTGGCAATGGTCGATCCTGGCGCCAGCCACTACGAAGGTCGATCCGTCATCCTCGGCTTGTCCGATGATTTCGAGATCGCCTATGGACGCCGCCTGATAGAGGAAGTGGCACGACGGGCGCCGGGCCTGCGCTTGATCTTTCGCCAGACCCATAGCCAGATCGTCGGCAGGGCCTTGATGGAGCGCAGTCTGGACCTGGCGATTACGGCGGGGGGATTTACCGAACGGCTGCTGAGTCGCAGGGTCCTCGGCGAAGGTGGCTACGCTTGCCTCATGGATCCGGCCAGTCTGGCAGCGGGCCAGCAGGACCTTACCCTCGAAGCCTTCGTGGCGCGGGAGCATCTGTTGGTGTCGTCCGGCGGCTTCATCGGCATCACCGATGAGGGGCTGGCCGCGCTGGGCCTGCGACGAAGAGTATGTGCCTCGACCACGCATTTTGCGGCGCTGCCGTTCCTGCTCAAGGACAGCCAGGCCGTGGCGACCATCCCAGACCATGCCGCCCGCGCCATCGCCCAGCTCAGCGGCCTGGCATTGGTGCCCTGCCCGCTGGCCTTGCCGCGCTATCCCATCGAGCTGGGGTCGCGGACCCACGGGCAGAAGGACCTGGCGGTGGACAAGGTGCGCGAGGCTATCATCGCGACCTTTGCGTAAGTTTTTATTTATTGGCGGCCATCAGTCGATTGACCTCGCTGCGCACCATGTTGGCGTATTCCGGAGGCGACATGCCGTCCAGTTCTGCGCGTACCCATTCGGCCCACTTGCCCTTGCGCTTGGAACGCTCGCCGAACAACCGGGCGGCGTCGCCCTTGGCCTTGCCCAGGTTGTTCTGCCAAAGCTCGAAGAGCCGGGATTTTTCGTCTTCCAGCGCGGCGCGCTCGGCCAGGGGCCTGTCAGCCAGATTGAAACTCATGGGGCATTTCCTGTTGCGTAAATAGGCGGCATCTTACACCTTGCGGGGAAACGGCTTAACACCGAATTGGCCCTGCGCTGTACGGACGCACCCCTGGCGCTGCAACTTTTACCGAAGCGTGGCACTCCACTGTTTACTGCCATCCATCCTCAAGGAGCACCTCAATGGCCCGTAAAAGCGCCGCGCAACCGAACGGAGAGCAAATCAAGGATCAAGCCTTCAGCGAACTGAAGGCATTGATCGAAGAGTCGGAAAAATTACTCAAGAGCAGTGCGTCCTTGGTCGGCGAGGATGCTGAAAACCTGCGCGGCCAGATCGCCCTGAAACTGCAACAGGCTTTGGATGCGGTTGCCAGCGCCCGGGAGCGCACGCGGCCGATGGTCGATGCAACGCAAGTCTATATTGGCGGGCACCCTTGGCAGACTGTGGCTATTTCCGCGGGGTTTGGCCTCGTGGTGGGATTATTGCTCGGGCGACGTTGAGCACCGACCCATGGCAAGGGAGACCGCTCCCTTGCCATGAAAAAACCACTGGCCTTCGGTCTACGCTCCCGCCAGTTCCCTCAACTGAGCGTACGCCTGCTCATCCAGCGTGATGCCCTGTTCTGTGGACTTGCCGCGCTCCCGGTGCCGACGATCCCCGGGCAAACGGCGTAGCCCCACCCCGTGCATCTGCCTGACGAGTTCCTGGCTGCGCTCGGCAAATCCTTGCCCAGCGGCCTTGCTGGGGTCGATCACGATCAACAATTGCCCAGTCCAAGGCGTTTTGGCGCCGGGGTGATTGCGCCAGTCGAACTCGAAGGAAAAATTGCCCCCGGTTAACGCCGCCGCCAGCAATTCGACCATCATCGACAACGCCGACCCCTTGTGCCCACCAAATGGCAAGAGCGCCCCGCCTTCGAGAATTGCCTTCGGGTCGCGGGTCGGCTGGCCCAGGATATCCACCCCCATTCCCGGCGGCAGCAGCTCGCCTTTGCGCGCGGCAATCTGCACATCGCCGTGGGCGATGGCGCTGGTGGCAAGGTCGAAGACGATCGGCTCGCCACCGGCGCGTGGCGCGGCGAAAGCGATGGGGTTGGTGCCGAACAAGGGGCGGTCCGCGCCATGAGGCACTACGCAGGTCATGCTGTTGACAACGCTCAGTGCCACCAACCCTTCATAGGCAAACGGCTCGACGTCCGGCCAAAGCGCCGCGAAATGATGAGAGTTGCGGATCGCCAGCACCGCGATACCGGCGCTGCGGGCCTTTTCCACCAGCAAGGGCCGCGCGGCCGCCAGAGCGGGCTGGGCAAAGCCATTGCCGGCGTCCACCCGTACGAAACCTGAGGCGACATCCTCGACCACCGGCACGGCTCGGCCGTCGACCCAACCGCTTTTGAGCGTGGAGACATAACCCGGCATGCGGAACACTCCATGGCTATGGGCCCCGTCGCGCTCGGCTGCGGCGCAGTTTTCGGCGAGGGTGCGGGCGACCTCTGCCGATGTGCCGTGGCGCAGGAAGATCTGCTCCAACAGCCCAACCAAGGCGTCAAGGGATAACGTGCAAGGACCGGTGTGATCGGGAAGCGCGGACATCTGAAGCTCCTGAGTGATTGTAGGAGGTAGCAACAGCGTTGAAACGACAAGACTTGGGCTGATTAACACTGCCCCATGAGCGCGCTGTCAACCTTTGCGCAAGCAACCCTTTGGGCCGGGGCGTTCGCCAGCGAGCCTGGCAGACACGCCCATCGTCCATGCGGTAACTATGTACCACCTGTGCCCTTTCAGCGTGGCCTAGTCTGGCCGCTTCATCCACCGGGACGCCGCATTGGCCTGCCCTGACGAGAAGCGACGATGAGCACAGCAGCACTGCCGTTATTATTTCCCCAGCTGTTGGCCGCCAAGGGCTTGGATGAGCTGGAGGCACACCATGGCCTGACGCAGGCCGACCTCGACTGGCTGCAAAACGTTTCGCTGCCCACCCATGCGCAACGCGCCGCACAGACGCCTCCGATGATCGCCGAGACCATCCAGTTCAGCGCCGAAGGCAAGCCGGCCATTGCGTTGGCTGGCTGCTTTTGCCTGCGAACCACGCCCAGACGCGGCGATACCGCCGTCGATCCAGCATTCCTGTACACGCCATGGGACGGCGTTCGCAAGTTCGACAGTCCCGCAGCGCTCCGGGCCTGGATTGACCAGACATTGCTGGACAACCGCGATCGCAACAATCTGTTTCGGCTCCTGTCGATTGCCCAGCGCAGCGAACTGAAGGGCACGACGGATATCGAACAATCCTGGCAGGCCATCGACGGGGACGTTTTCGAGACTCAAATCAACACCATCGAACATGCCCAGCACCACAACGTGCTGTCCATGGTGGAGGAATTGGTCAAGTTGCCCCCGCTCGCGACGCTGCTGGACCAGATACTGGGCGACGCGCTACCCGGCCTCGATCCCAGGCAGGTACGCATTGCGCTGTCCAGGATCGACTACACCCAGGCGCCCGAGGCGATTCATGTCACCCAAAGCATTCCCCTGAGCGAGGCGGTGCTGGTCTATTTCCACCATCAAGGCTGGCCAGCCGGGCATCTTGCCGACCTGACCCACCCTGACACGCCTGCGTCGTCCTATTCCGGACAGGAGTGGGAAGCGATCATCAAGGGTGCGGCGATAAAGCTGATCCCGAAGCTGATCGATCGTGTCAACGCGTTCTGGGACACCAGCGGCCCCTTCCACACGTCTCGGCGCCAATTCCTGGCCCAATTCATTCAGGACGCCCTGTGGGCGGCCATTCTGATCAAACGAGAAAAAAACCAGCTGACGGAGGCCCAGGGCCGCGAGTTGCTTCGGCTGTTCAGGCCGTCGCGCCGGGACGAGGCAGTGCTATTCATCGAGACGGTGCGCCTCTGGGAATATGCACCTAACTTCGTGGAGCTCGCTGGATCGCTGATGGTCAGCGGGCAAGGTCATTACCTCTACACGCCCACCGACGGCCTTCAAGTCGTTGGCAATTACCTTGGATTCAAAGAAGCGCTGGTCAGCACGCCCGAGCAGAAGGAGGCGATCTACAGCCTGCTGGACCTGGACGAGCGCAACCGGCTCCTGGGTTTCGAGCATCCGCAAATTTGCGGCGAACCGATAGACATGCCTATCGCTGATTCATTGGCTGGCGCGATCATCGACAAACAGACGCACAACCTGCGGTATGCGCTGCAAATGTCCCGCCAGGGCCGGGTGAATGTCCATGCACTGGTCGACAAGGCCCTCGACATACGAGCCTTCATCAGCAACAAGCTACTCAATCAAAAGACCGCCGGACATTGGGGGACCCAGCCCGCTTTCCATGGAAAATTGCGACTTTCCAACTTCCTGGCCGATCAGATGGAAAGAAAGGCCAAGAGCTACATTGATGTGGAAGGCGCCTTCGCTAGCGAATTTTGCAGGCTGCCATCGTTTCTCCGGTCTTCGCTTCAAAACGGACTCAGGCAATTGCTTGCACAGTTGACCAATGTGTTTTCAGTGGGGATTCGCGCAGAGGCTGATCTACGCTCGATCGACGCCACGCTGCCGACAATCGCCCATGAACTGATCACGACGGTGTTCGCCTTCGACCCCGACTACCCGGATCGCCGGCGGCGCATCGGCGTCAGGGGATTCCGGCCAGACGTTTATTCATTGAAACTGACGTGCGCATCGTCCGGCGTCGCCATCTCGCTGCCACTGGCCAACTGTTTTCTATTGACCGAGCGTGGTGGCCTCGATACGCCGTACTCGGGCATGGCGATCGTCTGGACACCTGCCGACGGGCTACAGGCATTCCCCTCGGTCGACCTGGCCACTCGACAATTGAATCGGCAATTGCTCGATTCCCGCAGGCGATTTGGCTTGCTGTCCAACCTTCCCCCGGCCCAGCGCCAGCCCCACCGACGCTATCAACTGGACACCTACGAACTGATCGACGACAACGTTCTGATGAATCGAATGACCTCGTTCATCCACCTTTTCGAGACTGAGTACGCCTACCTGAGTGCCCTGAAAAGCGGGGATTGGCAACTGACCCGCTCGGCACTGGCAAACGGTCTTGAAGCCCTGCTGGAAAAAGGAGCGCCCACCAACCTGAAACGCGCCACGGCCATCGCCCAGGCCAGCAAATACCGGCAAAAACTGCCCGCCTGGCTCGGCGCTGCCCCCCTCGAGGATCAACGTTTGCACGTCGAGATCCTGGAGCAATACAAAAGCAGCGTAGCCGATGGCAAGGATTACCTGGACGGCATCGAACCCCTGCGTACCTACGTGCATAATCGTCTGCAAGCACTGCTGGACGCACGTTTCCCCGAGGACAGACTCAACCCCGAAACCATCCAGATCACGCCAAACCTGGCGGTGGTCGGCCCTGCCAGTTCATTGACCGACTTTGCCTTGCACCCCATCGATGTCACCAGCAAGGGCTTCAAGGTTTCCTCGACCTCCACGCAATCATTGCCAGACAGCCTGAACGAACTGGCGGTGCGGCAGATGTTGTCGTCGCTCGATATCCAGAGCACTTACAAACATCAGGTGAAACAAGCGCTTTGCGGCGCAATTTCCGATGTCCAGCCCAGGAAGCGACGCTTTCGCCAGCAGCTGCCATGGCAATTGTTGCAATACGCTCACTCACATCTTCTGCAACAGCACATTTCCCCGAAGGCGTTCGACTTGATCCTCCAGGTCCTGGACATGCCGGACGCCATCGCCCGTCGAGCGGTCAGGGGTGCCGGTGCGTTCATACGTCCACTGGAGCTGATCAAGACCGGCGGCGCCGCCGCGGTAAGGGCGCTCGGGCTCTATGTGATCAGCTCGAGCGCCGATCCGGCGGACCCTCATGTTTTATATGCTCCCTACCACGAGGGGCATTCCCTGGCCGAGTTCAAGGATGAACCAAGCATCGTCGCCGCCCTCAATGCCCCCGGCGCGCTTCAGGACCTGCTGGTCCGCCGGCTGCCCGAAGACCAGCGAGCCACCTTCCGGAATCTGTTTACCGCCACCCTCGGGCAACTGTCGGAGATTACCCTCGCTTCGAATCCGATCGACACCGATGTATTCGAAACCCTGTACAACGACAACGCGACGTTGCTACTGGATATGCTGGGGACGAAGAACCAGGACCATCGCCCATTCGACTGGGCAACGGTGCTGCACCTGTTCAGTTCTGGGATCGGATTGGTGGGTAGGCAGCTACCGGCCAGGTTGACGTTCCTGGAAACGCTTTGGGAGAGCTATCAGGACTTCAAGGGTTCGGCCGAAGCCCTGCAGCAGCACGACTGGAAAACCGGCCTGCATGATTTCATCGCCGGCGCCGCGGAAATGGTGTCGCTGGGTTTGCTCAATCGCGACGATACATTCGGCCTCCTCGATCCCGCCGAACCGGCCTCGCCAAGCGGCTCCTCGACGCCCGGGTGGCAGGAAATCGCCTGCACCGCGCCACTGCGCACCGACTTACAGGCCTTCGAAGCCATAGGCATCAGCCTCTGGGCGCTCCAGCAGAACCGGGCCGACGGCACCTATGAATCAAACGACGGCGGCAAGTTCTACGTGCCCCTGGCCGGCAAGGTCTATCAAGTGGCAAGGGCCGGCCGGGGCTGGCGCATTATCCACGGTGATGACGAAGGCCCGTTGCTGAGGTATAGCGCCGACGAAACGACATGGGCAATCGACCCAGAGCGACAGACCATTCGTTTCGGCAAGGCGGGGTCGAAAATGGCGGTGACCTATAGCGACTTCAAGGCAAAGGGATCCTTGAACATCGAAGCGCGCGGCATGGCTGAGATACGCAAGAAATATCCTTATCGCGCCAACGTCATCGTACAAGCATTGGAAACCGCCAGATTCTATTCACTGAACGCCTTGCTCAACCTGGAGCAGTTCAAAAAGCAGCCTTTGCCAGGCTCTCGGCTGGATAGTTTCCTGAAGTCATTCTTTGGGGTCCGACAGGTCGACAGCGCCCTGATCGGCAAAGTGGAGACCGCCATTTTCGCGATATGCAGGGCGTTGGCCGACCCCACCTGGGAACAGCAGAACGCCAGCCGTATCGTCATTGGCAATTTGAAATACCTGGAAGACCGGGCAACCGCATTTGTGCTCGAACCTGCGGCCCGCGGGCGAATCTACCTGACGCAGTTTTTCTTCGAACCGGGGCTGGACTGGTACAAGACCGTGGTGCCGGCGTTCTTCAACGTCGACGCGCATGCCCAAGGCGCAACGCTTATCCACGAGATATCCCATCAGCTCATCGACACGATCGACATCATCTACCTGGACGCTGCGCTGCCGTTTCCCGACTTGATTTCAACCTCGACCCACCTGGGGCAAACACGTCATGACACGCAGAAGGAGCTGCAACTCAATGGGCTTTCCCTGGGCACGGCAAAATCCAAGCTGTTCAGACAGTGGGACAGTACCGACAACAGTTACAAGAGCCTGGAGTTGTTGCCAATGTATAAAGACATTGCCAAGGCCATTTTGAAAGTCACCGACACACGGAGTATGGACGAAGCACGAAACGCGTTCTTGAACCCGATTTTGCCGCACAAGCGCATCGACGTCATACTCCGTAACGCCGATTCGGTCACGCTGCTGATTTGTGAATTGGGGCGCCAGCTCGATCCGAGCCCATCGCGTTCCACTTGAGTGCGTTGAGCCGTGGGCATGCCAAGGCCGTTGATCTTTTTTTCACGGCATGTGTGCGACAGTACGACCCGGACCTGGACGCTCCTACGTCTGACCAACGGAAAACTCGATGCATGCCGTGCAAATGCCATCATCCCTGTTCTCGGCAATGGGCCCCGAGGGTTAGAATGCGGCAAACCAGGAAGAGCCCATGACCGAACGTACACTCCCGGAAGCCGAATACGATGCCATCACCGATGCGGCCGCGCATTGGTGCATGCGTCTGCACGCGGACGACTGCACGGATGCCGAACGGCTGGCGTTCAAGCAATGGCACGACGCCGATCCGCTGCACGCCTTTGAATACGCAGCCATGCTGGAAATCTGGGGCGTTGCCGAGCATCTGCCGCGCGTCGAGCCAATGGCCATCCCTGCGACCCAGCGCCCGCGGTCTCGCGCAGGCTCCATGGCGATCGCGGCGACGGTGCTTGCCCTCGGCCTGCCCCTGGCTGCTTTTACCGGTTGGAACATGGGGTGGTTGCCCAACGCCTACCAGCGATTCGAGGCAGGTACGAGCGTGCGTCACATCACTCTTGATGACGGCAGTCAGGTAGAGCTCAACCTCGCAAGCGAGCTGGTGTTTGCCAACTACAAGGACGAACGCCGGGTCACGATGAAAAAAGGCGAAGCGTTTTTCGATGTCCGCCACGATAGCCGCCACCCCTTCGTCGTTCGGGCAGGCCAGGGCCAGGTGCGCGTGACCGGGACCCGTTTCAACGTGTGGATGTACCAGGATCAAGTGCGGGTTACGCTGGTGGAAGGTTCCGTGTGGGTAACCAGCCATCGGGCATCCAAAGCGGGCGGCCAGCAACTGTCACCTGGGATGCAGGCGAGCTACAGGGCTGGCGATTTCCAGCCGAAGGTTCGTGACGTCGCCCTCGATGACAGCTCGCTGGCATGGCGAAGTGGCAAGCTGGTGCTGGATAACCTGGCCCTGTCCGACGCGCTGCCGCTGATCAACCGCTACCTCGACCGTCCCGTGATGCTGGCGGACAACGCAACGGGCACTCTGCGCATCGGTGGAAACTACAACCTGAACGAAGTGAAGAACCTGGTGCCTTCGCTGCCCAAGGTCTTGCCGGTGTACCTGACACAGAACAGCGACGGCAACCTGGTATTGAACGCCATCGCTCGTCCTACCCGAAACTGACATAGGCCGCCTCCCTTGGGGACGCGGCCTGATTGCTCCCACGGCTATTGCGTCGCCACCCTGCCCGCCTGCGCGCCCTCATGGATGGTCTGCGCCTGGTAATGCGGGTCGGCCTTGATCTGCTGTTCAGAGAAAGGCAGCACACTTAATTGCCCCTTCGAGAATGCCTGGGTCTGGTCCGCCGAATAGGGCGATGAAGGATCGCTGGACAGTGAGAACGCCAAGAGTCCCTGTGCGTTGGGTCCGTTGCCGTCAAACGTCACCACTTGCAGATAACTGGTGCCGCTGACCACTTCCCGCTGGCCGTTCGCGCCCGGCATGCTCTGGATGGCGTTATAGATGCCCAGCTCGCCCGGTCCACCGTGAATGGGTATCCGGCGGTCGCCGCTGCGGGTCACCTGCACGTCCCGCCATTGGCTATCCGCTTGCAGTCCCGCAGCGTCCACCGCTTGGACCGATGCGACCATGGCCTGGCTCAGCGCATCAGCCACTGGCGATGCTTCGATCGCCAGGCCGCGCGGGGTATGTTGCGGATCGTTCGGGTCGAACGCGACCCGCCAGATGCCCGGCGCCGCCTGCAATGCCTGCATGATGTGCTGGAAATGGACGAACCCCACGCCGCTGTCCAGGCTGGCGGTACGGTCCCAGGCCTTGAGCTGACTGCATGCCTGCGTCAGGGCCGGTGCATCGGCCCCCAGCTTCTCGGCACAGAAAGCCAGCAGGTCCGGCATGACCTGATCGGCCAGGTATACCCGGTCGTCCATGACCATGCCCTGCAAATCGCTCACCGTTACCGGCCCCGCCTTTTCCAGTTGTCCCAGTCGGTCCAGGGCAAAACGCGCCCGCAGGCCCAGTGGCAGGTCCTGCTGGCTGATCACCGGGGAATAACCGGCCAACGGCTGCGACGGATTGACCATCCACGCCGAATCGTTGGAGTTCTGCACATAATCGCGGCGCAACAGTTGCGGGAGCTTGTCCGCCGCATAGGTACCCTTCTGCACCGCCTTGGGGTCCACATCCCAGGCGCATTCGCCGCGTGAACCGTCCAGCACGATCAGCCGCAGCCCGGCCTTGGGGTCGCTGCATCGGGCAAGCTTGCCGGCATCGACGTTGGGCACCACCGACACGTTCATATAGAGGCTTTGTCCCTGGTCATCAACGGCCAGGGTATTGACCCAGGGAATCCCCTGAATGCGATGTACGGAATCTTGCAGGTCCTTGAGCGTAACGGCTCGATTCATCGCGTACCACTGCGCCAGCACCCGGTCGTTTTCCAGGTTGGCGTCCCGCAGGCTATAGGCGAACCGGTTATCCCAATCCAGTTTCCCGGGCCATTGCACGATCGGTCCGAACTGCGAACCGTAGACCACACGGGAGACCGGCTTGACCTGCCCATCGGCCTGCTTGATGTCCACCGTGACCGTTTGCTGGCTCATGGCAACGGACTTGCCATCCACCAGGTAGCGAGTCGGGTCCTTGGGGTCCAGTTGTAGCCGATACAGGGTAAAATGCTTGGACGTATCGACGGTATGGGTCCAGGCCAAGTGCCGGCTGAAGCCGATATTGATCACCGGTAGGCCCGGCAACGCCGCGCCCATCACGTCCAGCTTTCCGGGGATGGTCAAATGCATCTGGTAAAAACGCATGCCTCCCACCCACGGGAAATGCGGATTAGCCAGCAGCATGCCGCGCCCATTGAACGAGCGTTCGCTGCCGATAGCCAGGGCGTTACTGCCGCGCTCCAGGGCGAAGCGCTGTTGCCGTTGCGCCGCGATGGCGAAACCGGACGCCGAGCCCCCCGCGTCTGCCGTAGCCTTGGGCGGCTGCGCCCCGGCCAACGCCTCGGTGAACTGGCCGACGCCACCCTCCACCAACAGGCGCCGGGTGAGCTTGACAATATCCAGCGCGGTGATTGGCCGCACCCACTCGCTTGCGCATTGTTCCGGCAGGCCTTTGACCTTGCGCTCAGCCAGCGCGCGGTTGTAGCCGGCGGCATAACCTTCCACCAACTGCTGGACCTGGGGCGTCTGCGCCTGCCAGAAACCGGAAACCGCCCGGGGCGTGTTGAGCCACGCAAAAAACACGTCGCTTGCACGATTCTCGCGCTGCTCGACGGTGACCTGTTCCGGACCAAAATAGCGCGAGCGTTGGCCGTTGACGGTCACGATCTCATTGGCCAACAGGCATAGGTTGTCCTGGGCGTACGCATAGCCGATGCCGTATCCCAACCCCCGCTCATCCTGGGCGCGAATATGCGGCACGCCAAAACTGGTGCGACGAATTTCGGCAGTGGCCTGCCCGGCCTCGCCTCGTGCGCTGACAACGGTACTCAAGCCCAGGGACATCCCCAGCAAGACACCGGCAAGGCAAAACCTCGATAACTGCCCGGACATTCCCACACTCACTCCTGATCGATAGCGTACAAAAACCAGGACGGCCGCCGATACGCCCTTGTACGTCCGCCCCGGCCTGGAAGTTCACATGCGCCGCGCTTCAACGCGGATGTGCCTACCTTGAGAACGAACCGGATGAAAAAAAATTAATCGGCTGGCAAGCCGCTTCTACCGGGGTTTGACGGTATCCAGGCATTTTTTTCACACCCACGTCCTCATGATTGGCCGCCCTCGTTCGTCCTATACAGGAGAGCGTTGATGATCTTTTCTGTCAGGCTGGTAAGGAGTCTTTACATGCATAACGCGCAAATGCCCATGGAGGGCAAGCCAGGATCGGCCCGTGTCACGATGACAGCCACAAACCGTACGTTCCCTGGGCCAGCGGAACGAGGCGGCAACGAGCAGATCAAGCGTCTGCTCAAGAGCTATGGGCTCAGGACGAGCCTGATTCGCTTGAAGGTCATCGACGCCTTGCTCAAGGCCGCCGATGAAAACCGCCGGCTGGGTGTACGCGGCGTCCATAGCCAATTGTTGGGGCTGGACATTCCCTTGTCCTTTCTGAGCGTGCGTGAGGTGCTAAAGCGCCTGTGCGGCGAAGGCGTGGTCACGCTCAATTCGGATAAAAGCTACAGCTTGCACCACCAGGCCGTGGCCCTGCTCAACACCGAAGAATGAGCGGCGCTCAAGGCTTGACCTTGCGTCGCATCACGCCGTTGATCACCACGACGATGACCGCCACGGCAATGGCGATGTATTGAAACAGCTGCTCGCTGATCATGCCCTTGCCTTGCATCCAGGACAGTCCGAGCATGATCGCCAGTACGACGAGAACCACCAGAATCGAGTATTTCAAACGTTGCGAATGAGTCATTTGCCAGTTTCCTGAAGTTTTCGTTCTACCCCCTAGCCCTGCGTTTCTTCCACCATAGGCAAGGTGGGTAGGCAGCCAGGATCGCATGGTACAACCGCCTGGGCATATTCGCGCAACGAAAGAGACCTTTCCCACACCTGCCCGTCTACTTTCCTTGGCTCATTATGGGAAAAGTCGTCTTTCGATCCTGGATCTCGCCAACGTACGCTCGGAAAAGAAGAAATTTCCTTCTTTCCGAGAACCGACGTTGGGAATCCATGCCAAATCAGCCCACCCTTCTTTCACCCTTTCGCCTGACAGGTTTCTGCCTGGCCATCGCTCTTTTCGAGTTCCTCACTTACATGGCCAGCGACTTGATCATGCCCGCCATGCTCACCGTGACCCAGGACCTCGATGCATCCCCCGATCAGATTCCCCACGCGTTCAATCTGTACCTGCTGGGCGGCGTCCTGCTGCCGTGGCTGATCGGCCCGTTGTCGGATCGTCATGGGCGGCGCCCCTTCATGCTCGTGGGGTGTGCCGGGTTCGTGCTGGCTTGCGTGGCGATCACCCAGGTCACCGGCATGCAGGGTTTCAATGGGCTTCGTCTGGTCCAGGGGATGGGGCTGGGCTTCGTGATTGCAGTCAGCTACCCCGCCATACAGGAAATATTCTGCGAATCCGCCGCCGTGAAGGTCATGGCCATGCTGGGCAATCTCGCCCTTCTTTCACCGCTTTTAGGCCCTTTGGCGGGCGGGCTGCTGCTGCAGTGGCTGTCGTGGCGCGAGCTGTTCATGTTGCTGGCCGGTCTCGGGGTGGTCAGCTGGTTGGCCCTGTGGGGGTTCATGCCGCGAACGCCCCCTGGCACACATGCCGGCGCTGAAACACCGGTCGTAGAAGCATTCGACCTGCGTTCGCTCGTAAGGCGATACGCAGCGCTGCTGGGCCACGGTGGCTTCATGTCGGCCAGCGTCGCGCTGGGGTTGATGAGCCTGCCGCTGATTGCCTGGATCGGCCTGTCGCCCCTGCTGTTGATCCAAGGACATGGCCTGTCCCCCTTGGCGTATGGGGTTTGGCAGATTCCGGTTTTCGCGGCGGTCATCCTCGGCAATCTCGTCCTCAACGCCCTGGTGGAACGGGCTGGGGTGCATCGGGTGGTCCGCTACAGCTTGTGGCCGTTGTGTACAGGCCTGACCGCGCTGGTGGCCGGCAGTCAGTTCGCCCTGTCCGTTCCCGTCCTGGTCAGTGGGCTGTCGCTGTATGCCATCGGGCTCGGCATGGGCAATGCCGCGCTGTATCGACTGGCCCTGTTCGCCACCGACGATAGCAAGGGCTTGGTTTCGGCCATGGTCGGGATGATCTCCATCGCCGTGATGAGCGCGACAGGGTCGCTGTTGGCGCTGCTGGGTGCCGGGGCGAACCTTGAGTCCTTCGCGCTGATGGTCGGCATCGCCGGGCTCAGCTGTCCTGTCGTGCTGCGCCTGTTCACCTCGCGCCCCGCTGCTCTCCCTTGATTTGCCTTCCCATAGGATGACCCGATGATTCACTTTCCCCATGCCGATGCGCTGTGCGCATGGCCCCAGCCGTATGACGGCGATTCGCTGCCACCGGGGCTGTTCGACAGAGCCATGGCTGAAATAAGCCTGTTCCATAGCCACCACACGCCAGGCTACGAACATTGGCTCAACACCAACGGGCTTCGGGCCGACGACCTGGACCGTTTGACTGACTGGTCGCGCCTGCCGCCCATTTACGCCAGCTATTTCAAGCAGCGACTGCTGCTCAGCCCCACCGCCGAAGGTGCATTGGAACTCACGTCCTCGGGCACCAGCGGGCAGAAAAGCCGCATGCGCTACGACGAGCGCAGCATGGCGGCGGCCCAAGGCATGGTGGCAAACATCTTTGAGTATTACGGCTGGTCGACACCCGACTCGCCGTGCAACTACTTGCTCTTCAGCCATGAGCCCGAAGCGGCCAATCGCCTGGGCACGGCCTACACCGACCAGTTCCTGTGCCGCTTCGCACCGGCCAATCGGATCGCCTACGCCTTGCGATGCACGGGAAAAGGCCACGAATTCGACGTCTTCGGCGCCATCGGCACCCTGCAATCTTTCGCCGAAGAGGGCCTGCCGGTGCGCATCTTCGGCTTCCCGGCGCTGCTCTGGCATGTGCTTGAGCGCATGCGTGAAACCGGCATGCAAGACCTGAAGCTCGCCGCCGGTTCGCTGGTCTTCCTGGGCGGCGGCTGGAAGAAACAGGCGGCCGAGGAAATCCCCCGACGTCACGTTTACGAGCGCATCACACAGCAACTCGGCATCGAGGTCCAACGCTGCCGCGACGGCTACGGTGCGGTCGAGCACGCGGTGCCTTACATCGAGTGCGCCCATCATCGGTTCCACGTGCCGGTCTATTCCAAAGTCTTCATACGCCACCCCTCGGACTTCAGTGTCCAGCCGTTCGGCGAACCAGGGTTGTTGTCGTTCGTTTCGCCCTACATCTCGTCAAGCCCCGCGCACGCCGTGGTGATGAGTGATCTGGCGACCCTGCACCCGGCCAACTGCAAGTGCGGCCTTCAAACCCAGTGGTTCGAGCTGCATGGCCGGGCCGGCACCAGTGCCAGCCGAAGCTGCGCCATGGCCGCTGCCGAATTGATCAAGGAAAACTGATATGTACCTCATCAACGGCCAACTGAACGCCGGGCTGCCGCTCGATGCAGCGCTTGAACGCCTCCAAGCGCAACTGCCCGTCTTGCTGGAAACGCCACCTCGCAGCGAGGAGGTTATCGACTGTGCCGAGGCGTTCGCGCAATGGCTGCGTGCGGCAGACCGAAGCCCGCTGCTGGACGAGGACCAGCGCCAGGCCCTGATTGCTTTCTGCGCCCGCAAGTCGTTGAGCTTCAAGCTGGAACGGGAGCTGGGCGTCGATGCACGTTCGCTACGGCGAATCGATTATTGCGACGGGCCCTTCGAGAGTTGGCAGCCCTTGGGCCTGGTGGTTCATGTCACGCCGGGCAACTCGCCGTTGCTGGGGTTTTGCGCGGTGCTGGAAGGCCTACTTGCGGGCAACGTCAATTGGCTGCGCCCCAGCACCCGCGAGGGCGACCTGACGGCGCAACTCCTAGCGGCGTTCCTGGCGTGCGATCCAGGCGGCCGGCTACGTGGTTATCTGGCGGTATTGCCGGTGCCCTCTGAACAAACCGGGCGTCTTTTTGCCGTTGCCAATGGCGTCAGTGCCTGGGGCGGCGAAGCTGCCTTGAAGGCATTGCGCGAGCGCATTCCAACGGGTTGTCGCTGGATCGATTGGGGCCACCGGATCAGCTTCGCCTATATCACGCCTCTGGCCGCCAGCGAGCAGGCCTTGGATGCGCTGGTGGACGAAGTCTGCCGCCTCGACCAGCAGGCCTGCTCCAGCCCGCAATGGCTGCTGGTGGACAGCGATGATCCTGGGCAATTGCAAGCAGTGGGAAGCGCCCTGGCCGCCGCGTTCGAACGCCGGACCGGGCGCTGGCCCACCCTGGAGACCACCGCCGCCGAAGCCAGTGAGATCACCACCCGTACGGCACTGGCCCGCCTGGACTTCAGCTTTGCCAACGAAACCGGCCAGGTCTGGACGGGCAATGGCTGGCGCATTCTCTGGGAGCACCACCGCGAACTGCAACCTTCGCCATTGTTTCGCACGCTCCTGCTACGGCCGATGCCGCAAGTGCTGCTCGCCGAAACCTTGCTGCCATGGCGCAATGTGCTGCAGAGCTGCGCCCTCATCTGCGAGCCGGAACGCGCTCCTGGGCTGGTTCGGCGCCT
Source organism: Pseudomonas sp. E102 (assembly GCF_052660185.1). Lineage (NCBI taxonomy): Bacteria > Pseudomonadati > Pseudomonadota > Gammaproteobacteria > Pseudomonadales > Pseudomonadaceae > Pseudomonas > Pseudomonas sp. E102. Next base: position 1,805,151 of record NZ_CP084025.1, on the reverse strand, counting down.
GATGACCGCTGGGGTTGGCCGGGTGACCTCCACGGGAGAAATCCAGCAAGGTTACGACGGCGAGCCCCACGATGGGGTCTACGGGCTGCAACGATTGAGTCGCCGGGTATCGGTCAGCCTTGATGCAGGCATTGCCAGCCATCGCGTCACGCTGGATGCCGCCGCGAGCCCATTGGCGCTGACCCCTTCGACGCCCATCATGGACAAAGCAGCGTTCGTGGCGCTGCCCCCGGCCCCTCAGGCACAGCTGTTCTTCCGTTCCGGCGGCAGCAGCGGTGCGCCGATTTTGTCCCCCTATAGCCATCGTGATTTCGACCGCCACATGCGGGCCGCCGCCGATGGGCTGCGCGCCGCGGGGCTCGACCCGACGTACGATCGAGTGATGAACCTGTTCTATGGCGGCAGCCTGTACGGCGGGTTCCTCAGTTTCACCAAGATCCTCGAACAGATGGATGTCGTGCATTACCCGATGAGTGCGCCGCCGGATGACAACTTTGCAGAGATCGCGCAGTTGATCGTCGAGCATCGAATCAACACGCTCATGGGCATGCCCAGCACGTTGCATCGTCTGTTCTCAAGCCAGCAATCAGTCCTTCAAGGCTACGGCGGTGTGCGCAAGATCATGCTTGGTGGCGAACACCTGGGGCAGGACTGTCGTCTCCTGTTCGAGCAATGCGGCGTCACCTGCGTTCGCTCGGCAATCTACGGCAGCGTCGATGCGGGCCCCCTCGGGCATGCCTGCATAGCCAGCGGCGACGGTGTGTTTCATCTGATGGAGGATATCCAATCCTTGGAAATCGTTGACCTGGAACGGGATATGCCGGTCGGCCCTGATGGTATCGGGCGCTTGCTGTTCACCTCCCGCGTACGCCAGGCGCGCCCGCTCCAGCGATACGAAGTCGGCGACCTAGGGCGCTGGCTACCCGGCCCATGCGCGTGTGGCCTGGAGTCGCCCAGATTCGAGCTGCGCGAGCGCCACGGCCAACTGGTGCGCATCGCCACGGAGTTCATCAATACCCGGGACCTGTCCGAGCACGCGCAGACGGCCATCCAGATCGTTCTGAGCCATGCGGGCTGTGGCGGTGAGCGTTTGCTGATTCGTACCGATGGCGACGCCGAAACGGTACGGCGCCAGGTGCTGGGCCTCGCAGCGCTGCGCACGTCGGTCAACGCCGGGTTGGTGGTTCTGGACGTCGAGCACTGCCCGGTTGAGCGGTTCGAACATAACAAGCACAGCGGCAAAGTCCCGCTGGTGATCGATTGCAGGTTAGCCGGCCGTTGATTTCGCCCGGTACCCGATAAGCCGACCCATAGCCTTGAGAATATTCCGATGAGCGCCCCATCAACCTACGACCAATGGCTCAACCATATCCGCACGCATTCGATGTTCTATCGCACGCAGCTGAGCCATCTACCCGTCCATGGCTGCGAGTTCCACCAGTTGCCGATCGTCAATCTCAGCGAGTATTGGAAAGGCAGCCACGACCTGGACCATTGGCCGGTGTTGACCAGCCGCGTTAAGGACGCACTGGTCTTCAAGACCGGCGGTACGACCAGCGAAGGCAAGTTATCGGTGTATACCCACGCAGAATGGCAACTGATGCTCGATTGCTTCGGTCGCAGCTTGACAGCCCAATTGGCTGCGGGAGATCGCATTGCCAATCTGTTTTTCTCGGGGGATCTCTACGCCAGTTTCCTGTTCATCCACGGCGCCCTGTGCAGCGTCGATGTTGCGATTACCGAGTTTCCCTTCTCCGGCTCGGTGGAACTCGATGTGTTGGCCGACGCCATTGCTGGACACCGCATCAACGTACTCGTGGGCGTGCCTGCGCACTTGCTGGCCTTCGCCAGCCATGTCATTGGCAAAGGGCGCAGACTGCCACAGATCACCACCGTGCTCTTTGGTGGGGAAAACCTGTTCGAAAGCCAGATGCCGACATTGAAGCGCGCCTTCCCGGGCGCGCGTTTCGCGTCCATCGGATACGCCAGCGTGGATGCCGGACTGGTAGGTGCGAGCACGCCTGATTGCGGCTTGGGCGAGCACCGGGTATTCGATCAGCACACGCGGGTGGAAATCGTCGACGACCTGAGCGGGGAAGCGATCGAGGCCATTGGCCAAGCCGGAAACCTGGTGGTGACGAATTTCAACCGGACCCTCATGCCCATTGTCCGATACCCGGTGGGAGACCGCGCCAGTTGGTGCGAGCCGGCAGGCACGCCGGGGCGCAAATTCGCCCTTCGAGGACGCAGCGCAGAGAGCCGGCGCGTACGCGTTGGCGTGTTGTCGCTGTTTCCCGAAGAAATAAGCGACATCGCGCGGCGCGTGGCCGGCGGTGTGCAGTGGCAACTGATCATCGAGCACAGCCAGGGCAATGACTGCGTGTTGCTCAAGTGGCTGCCGGAAAAAGCCGAGGATGCAGGCCCAACGCGATCCCATGCGCTTAAAGCGGCCTTGATCGAGCAATATCCAGGCCTCGATCGACTTCATGTGGATACCCAGGCCTGTACCGCACAGGACCTGGAGCGCCACCCCCGTTCCGGCAAGCACCTGTCGATCATCGATCGTCGGGTATACGGTTCGCGGGCACCGGAGGATGCCGGATGAGCCTTCTGGCATTCAGGCCATTCCAAGCCACCGACAGCGCCGGTACGTGCGAGCTGTTTCGTCGGGTGTACGGCGATCACTACGTCTCCCCTGACGTCTACATGCCGCAAATGATCTGCCAGCACAATCTCAAGGGGCGCTGGCATTCGCAGGTGGCGGTGGTCGACGGGCGCGTGGTCGGTCATGCCGCGTTGTGCCGCCAGGGACACGCCACTCAAGATGCCGAGCTGGCGCTGGTTGCGGTGGACCCCGAGTTGCAGGGCAGGCAGATCGCCTCGCGGCTGGGGCAACAATTACTGGACGGTTGCCGGCAGCTCGGGCTCGCCAGGCTATCGATCAAGCAGGTCACCAGCCATCCCTACAGCCAACGGCTGTCCCAACGACTTGGTTTTCATGACATCGGCCTGCTACCCGACTTCGTGCCCTCTCCGTTCGCCACGGACCAGCCCGAAACCATCGTGATCGGCTGCCAAGTGATCGGCGACCACCCTCGACCGCTGCCACGTCTTCAATGGCCCGCGCCCCACCAATGGCTGATGGGCGCTTTGGAAACGCGTTTCGGGACCACCCTTGTGGAAAGGCCGCCGGGCATTCGGCCGTTGCGGCTTAGCCATTTACCCGGCCGGATCGAGATCGTGGCGGATCGGGTGGATACATGCCTCGTCGGGCAGCTTCGGCGCTTGCCGGCCCATTGGCCGCTTTCGGTCCGAATCGGCCTCGGTCGACACTTTTGCGCCGACCACCAGCTGCTGCTGGCTGCGGGTTTTTTCTTCACTGGGATGATGCCCACGGACGCCGGGCAAGGTTGGCAGGCGCTGTTCCACCGAGTTGCACATCCGCGCAGGCTCAGCCTGCACTCGGCCCCCATGCAACGCCTTCACGATGAATTGCAGGCTCACGCTCAAACCTGGAAAAACGCCCAGGCCCATTCCGCCGCCTGACGGCTGGTCAGGCCCCACACTCAAGCTCCTGGCAGAGAAGCCGACATATATTGGAACGTTCATCCCATTTGTTTCCGAAAGTCGCCCCGTGCAAGGAACACCCACATGCCCTCATTGCGCACCATTCAGGCCCGCTACACGTTGTTTTTGGTTCTGTTCATTCTGGTGTTATCCATCCTGACGGTCGTCGGCATCAGTTACCTCGTCGCACCCAAGCTGCGCCACACCGAGGAACAAGTGGCGCTGAACCGCATTGCCGAGGTCGCCGAGCAGATCCAGGGCGAACTGAACAAGGTCCAGGCCCAGCAACGCAGCATTACCCAGACCATCCCCTTGCTCGACAGCGATGCTATCGACAAGGTACTGCCAGGCCTGGTGGACCAGTACGGTGAGCTGAAAGTGTTCGGCGGCGGGATCTGGCCTTTGCCCAACCAGCGCGCCGAAGGTCGCAGCAAATTCAGCACCTTCTGGCACCGCGACGCTTCCGGCAAGCTGATCGTCAACACCTTCTGGAACAGCGATGCGGCGCCGAACTACTACGAGCAACCCTGGCACAAGGGCGGCATGGCCACTCCCCCTGGCAAATGCGCCTGGGCGGCAGCCTACAAGGACGACGCGAGCGCCGAACCCCGGACCAACTGCGCCATGGCCATCCAGAAGAATGGCGCGCCGTATGGCGTCTCCACCATCGACGTGACCCTCGGCTTTTTCAACGAGCTGATCGCACGCAAGGAAGCAGAACTGAACGCCGAGATGCTGATCGTGGAAAGCGACGGCAAGATCATCAGCAACAGCTCGCGGATCAGCGGCCCGATCGTGCTCAAGAACATCAGCGAACTGGCGGCTGGCTCGCCATTTGCCGCCCAGGTCAAGGCTGGCCTGGCCAACCGTGACCAACCGCAGCGCGTCGAATTCGACAACAACGGTGAAGCCAGCACGTTCTTCATGCGACCTATCGAAGGCTCGCCCTGGTTCCTCGCCACTGCCCTGCCGACCCGCCTGATCACAGCCCAACGTGATGACGTATTGAACACGCTGAGCCTGTTGCAGATACCCATGGTGATCCTGTTGGTGCTGATGCAGCTGTATGCGATCCGCCAATTGACCAACCGCATGAAAGTGCTCAAGGGCAACATCGATGCGCTGTCCACGGGCGACGCCGACCTGACCCGCCGCATCACCATCCGCGCCGAAGACGAACTGGGCGCCATCGGTCATTCGGTCAACCGCTTTATCGCGTACCTGCAAGACATGATCGGCGAAGTCACCCAGGCCACCGGCGCCATGGCATCTAGCCTGGACAAGCTGCAGCAGACTTCGGCCCACACCAGTGAAATCCTGATGCGCCATGCCTCGGAGACCGACCAGACGGTAACGGCCATCACCGAAATGAGTTCCACCGCCGAAAGCGTGGCGCAGAATGCCGCTGAGACGGCCGCCTTCACCCAGCGGGCCAATGAACATGCCGATCGCTCCCGCGTCGTTGTCGGTGAGGCATCGAACAGTGTCGTCGCGTTGATCGAGGAAGTGGCCAGCGCCACCCACAAGGTCGAGAGCATGCAGCAGGATGCGCAGCGCATCACCGAGATCCTCGGGGTGATCGGGGCCATCGCCGGGCAGACCAACCTGCTGGCGCTCAACGCCGCCATCGAAGCCGCCCGGGCTGGCGAGCAAGGCCGTGGCTTCGCGGTGGTCGCCGACGAAGTCCGCGCCCTCGCCGCCCGCACCCAGGCCAGCACTTCGGAGATCAACGAAATGCTGACGCGCCTGACCCAAGGCGTGAGCTCGTCGGTCGCGGCCATGGAAAACACCCAGACCAGTTGCCAATCGGCTGCCGACGCCACCTCCCGAGTGAACTCGGGCCTGGACGAAATGGCCGGCTCCGTCAGCCAGATCAACAGCCTCAGCACCCAGATCGCCACCGCCGCAGAGCAGCAAAGTGCAGTGACCGAAGAGATCAACCGGAGCATGGTGCAGATCCGGCACATGGTCGAAGAGCTGGTGGAAAGCGGCCTGGCCAGCGAGAACAACACCCGTCAGTTGCTGGAAGCCAACAGCCGGGTGAATGCGATCATGGGGCGGTTCAAGGTTCGCTGAAACATCGCCTGAGTAAAAGGGGGCCTCCTGTCAGGGTTGATAGCAGGCCCCCTTTCAGTTCAACGTTAAAGGGCATTGCGCCTGCCGCTGTGGCGATTGAAAGCGGCCTCTCCAAGCCCATCGACGAAGGCGAAGGTGGCGCTTGGACACAGCCCAGCGAGCCCCGACCGGGTTAACTTCCAGATGGCTCAGGTGGCTCGGGGGGCTCACCCAACTCAGTTCGCTCTGAAAGCAACAATGTGCCTTGGTTATAAGGCACCCGACAATAAGCGCCTAAATAACTTTCAATGGTCGATGTAGATTTGGTGCCTTGATAGATGTTTGCAAAACATGGCCATAATGGATTACCGCTATCATAGCGGCCGGTCCAGTTGTTGTAGTTCCAGCCTAGGTCCCGCTCATAATAAGTGCGGATTGCCTGCATAGTGCCGCCATCGGGATAGGGATTTTGGTTAAAAGAACTTTGCGCGCCCTGACCGTTTGCCCAGCCCTGCGCCTGGCCGCCTCGAATGGAGCGTGTCGATCTTAGTGTCCAAGCATTTGAGCGGCTCACTGTATATGACGCAGTTTGCCCGTAGGCGTCGGTTATTGTAATGGTCGCCTCGCCGTTTCCTCCACCGACCACGACCCCCTGATCATTCACAGTGGCAACACCGGTATTTGACGTGCTGTATGCATACGGAGGATTTCCACGCGAGGGGGTGCGAGTAACGGTTGTGCCCGCCGGCATCGGTGTGCTGTTTCGTGCTCCGTTGTAGTACAGGAAGAAGCCATCAAGATTGGCGATGCGGTTATCTATCACCAAGGGTTCTATCACCCTAAGACGACGAACAGCCGACGTCGGACGATCACCGTAAAGGCCAGTGGCCTTGAAGTTATGTTCACCTACCGCCACCGTAATTGCCGTGCTGGTCCAGTTACCAGCGACAGCCATAAATTCTCCTATGGACGTGTTCCCATCGAACAGTTCAATCTTTTGCCCTACCGAGGCGGCACCGTTCAATATCACGCTGGTCTCCACCGTGGTGCTGTTGTCCGGAATCTCAGCGTTGCTCGGCTGGCCCCTCACAGAGGTGATCGTCGGCGTCACCACCACAATTGATTTGACGGTGTAAGTACGCTGCGGAAACGTTATTGCATTGGCCTCGTCGATGGTCTTGCTGAAATCCGCCTTGAACTCCACGGTCAGCGTGCTGCCGTCTTTCAGGTCCTTCAGGTAGTTGTAAGAGTTGCCCAAGGGTCCTGGCTGATAGAAACCGTTGTTGACCCAACCTTGATTGACCCTAGGCCCTTTAGTCGGCGGCTTTGGCACCCAGATATCGAGGTTGTAAGGCGTGGTGTTATCGGCCTTCGTGCCCTTGAAACGCAGCCACACGTCCTGGTCAACGGCAATCAGGGGCCAGGTACCGAACCAGCAGGTGACATTCGCAATGATGGAAGCCAGGTTCAGTTCGCTGCCCTCGCCATTATTGGCGGCTTCCAGGATCCTTGGCTTGCCGAGTTCAAGATCACCTGGAGCCAGGGGTTGTATCGCCAAGGCAAAGGGCGGTGACGCCACAGGGGCTTCGCTGCCTCGAATCACCGCATAGGACACCGTCACCGACCTGCCCAGGTTAAACGCGACCACACTGTTGGGAATCGGGATTTCCAACCCCGCACTGACCAACGATTCGCCTGAGGTGTGTGAGCCGCCGGCTGGGGTTCCCGGTGCGCCCGTCCAGGTCACCGTCAGTTTGTCCGTGGGAAGCAACTCGGCGTTGACCGGCACGACGATGGTCAGGGTGTCCTTGGCGTTGACCGGGTTCAAGGACGCGCCGCTGGCCTCTTTCACCGAAGGCGGTGCCAAGGTCAACTGCCGGTCCAGGTGGACATCAATATATTTGTCAGACGACAGGTTGGAGTTACCCAGTTGATCGGTCACCTTGAACTGGACCGCAGTAAAGGCGCCGTCTCCCACGTCTCTGAAGGTGTCGGTGAACAGCGTATATTCCGCCGGAGCCGGAGCACTCGGCACATCGTAAGGTTTAGCCACCGCGCCTATCCGAAACTCGATGCGATCGAAATCTCGCCGGTTGCCATAAGTAAAACCAAACTTCACCCCTTGCGCCGCCCTGTCAGCGCTGACCCCATCGCTGATCACGTCGGGCGGGATCACCAGATCCATGTTCTGGGGGGCGGGTTCACCGGGCGCCCTAAGGTGATAGAGCACGTCCAAAGAGATCGAGTCGTCGAAATTCCCGCTCAGGCGCGTCACTCTGTAGTGCAGGGCGTTGACCCCGTCTCTTAACTCCCCATGGGGAAGGTACAGGACGATGAACTTAGCTTCATCTCCCGGCTGAACGGTGTGCCCTGCCCCGGTGCTCCGTATTCCATTGACGTACAAGTCGACGTGATCAAACGCCGCCATTATCCAAGGGCCGCTTTTGAGATCGGTCAATGGATTGATCACGCATTGCAGTCCCTGAAGCCGGTCGTCATAGATGCTTTTAGGAATGCCGCCGTGCGCGATATTTGGCGGCTGTAAAAATGTCACCCACCCAGGAATATGCACTGGATACAGTTCGAAGGGATGGCTCAAGGCTGAAGCTGGGATATCCATGATTTTTACCTGGCAGATGGTTGGCCTTTCGGCATGAGCCATCACACATCAGGCAAGCAACATTGGCTACTGTCAGAACCTACAGGTATGCGCCAAATCTGGACGAGCGGCAGGGCTTACAGAACCGCGAACGAATGTGATCGCCATGTTCCCCGGGGCCGCTGCCAACTGATAGTTCCGTCATCCGCCCTTCAGCCTGCTGTCAGGCCACCGCCGCTACTCTGTTATCCTTCCATCCAAAGCCGTTCGCCAAGAGACCTGACCCATGGCCAATCCCCTGCACCTGCTCGCACTGAGCGCCGTTTTCACCTCTGCCCTGGCCCAGGCTGCCGAGCCGGTCACCATCGATGTACACCGCGACGCCAATTGCGGCTGCTGCAAGAAATGGATCTCCCATCTGCAAGCCAACGGTCTTAAGGTCAATGACCATGTCGAAGCCGACATGAGTGCGGTCAAGCAGCGCCTGGGCGTCGCGCCCAACCTGCGTTCCTGTCACACCGCCGAGATCAACGGCAAATTCGTCGAGGGTCACGTTCCCGCCGAGCAGGTGCTGGCGTTAAGCAAACGCGACGATCTGCTCGGCATTGCCGCGCCAGGCATGCCGATGGGCTCGCCGGGCATGGAAATGGACGGCATGAGTGATGCCTATCAGGTGATCGGGCAGAAAAAGGACGGCTCCCAAACCGTCGTGGCGGACTATCCAGCCCACTGATGCCCGAGGCATATGTCGGGCTGTTCCTGGCGGCATTTGGCGCGGCGACCCTGTTGCCGCTGCAATCGGAAGCGCTGCTGATCGGCCTGGTACTCAGCGAGCGCCACGCGGTCTGGCTGTTGCTGGGGGTCGCCACCTTGGGCAATGTGTTGGGCTCACTGGTGAACTGGTGGCTAGGGACCCGCGTTGAGCAGTTCAAGGACCGCCGTTGGTTCCCTGTCAGCCCGTCTCACCTGGACAAGGCCCGCCAGCATTACAAGCGCTATGGCTATTGGTCGCTGCTGCTGAGCTGGGTGCCCATCATTGGCGATCCCCTGACGCTGGTGGCGGGCGTGATGGGTGAACCGTGGCGACGCTTTCTGTTGATGGTCACCCTCGCCAAAGGCCTGCGTTATGGCGTACTCGTGCTCGCAACCCTAGGCTGGATGGGTTGAACGTTCCCACGGTTCGGTTGCCTGTGATTAATGTCGCCATAATCCAACCGTTCCAGGATCGGTCGGTTGCCTAAAGGAGTTTGACAATGCCGCGTTTGACTACCCGCTGGAAGTCCAGCCTGTTCTTGCTCGCTGCCCTACCGCTGTTCGCCCAGGCCGAGAACCCGCCCGAAGGTCCGGCCTATGGCCCTCAGCTCGAAGGCTTCAAATACCCCTACACCCTCAAGCACTTTTCCTTGCAGTCCCAGGGCAAAGCATTGCAGATGGGCTACATGGACGTGCCCGCCCAAGGCAAGGCCAACGGTCGCAGTGTCGTGCTGATGCACGGCAAGAATTTCTGCGCCGCGACCTGGGGCGACTCGATCAAGACCCTCAGCGAGGCTGGCTACCGGGTCATCGCGCCGGACCAGATCGGCTTCTGCACCTCGAGCAAGCCAGACCACTACCAGTACAGCTTTCACCAACTGGCGAACAACACCAACGCGCTGCTCAAGACCCTGGGTGTGCAAAAAGCCATCGTGCTGGGCCACTCCACCGGTGGCATGCTTGCCACCCGCTATGCGCTGCAATTTCCCGATCAGGTCGAACGCCTGGCGATGGTCAATCCCATCGGGCTCGAAGACTGGAAGGCCCTCGGCGTTCCCTACCGCAGCGTGGACCAATGGTATGAACGCGAGCTGAAACTCAGCGCCGACGGCATCCGTACCTACGAGCGCAATACATACTATGGCGGTCGCTGGAAGCCGGAGTACGAGCGTTGGGTGGACATGCTGGCCGGATTGAACAAAGGCCCGGGACATAAGCAGGTGGCATGGAATTCAGCACTGATCTACGACATGATCTTCACCCAGCCGGTCTACTACGAGTTCAAGGACCTGAAGGCGCCGACTCTGCTGCTGATCGGCACGTCCGACACCACCGCCATTGGCAGCGACATCGCTGCGCCGGCAGTGAAGGCCAGGTTGGGCAAATATGACGTGCTGGGCAAGCAGGTCGCCCAGCTGATTCCCCGATCGACACTGGTAGAGTTCCCCAATCTGGGTCACGCGCCGCAGATGGAGGAACCAGACCGGTTCCACAAAGCCCTGCTGGGCTGGCTGGACAAACCCATTCTCTGACGAGGTATTCCATGGCGGTGCAGATTGCAGTCATCGATGATTGGCAGGACGTGGCAAGGGATGTGGTGGATTGGTCCGCACTGGAGAGCGTCGGCCAGGTGACGTTCCTGCATGACTATCCCTCCGACCACGACACCCTGGCCGCGCGCCTGCAAGGCTTCGATGTCATCTGCGTGATGCGCGAACGGACGCGTTTCGATGAAGCGCTGCTGCGCCGCTTGCCCAAGCTCAAGCTATTGCTGACCGGCGGCATGCGCAATGCCGCCCTCGACCTCAAGGCTGCCGCCGCGCTGGGTATCCAGGTGTGTGGCACCGACAGCTACAAGCACGCCGCGCCCGAACTGACCTGGGCACTGATCATGGCGCTGACGCGCAACCTCGTCCCAGAAGCCAACGCGTTGCGTGCCGGGCTTTGGCAACAGGGCCTGGGCGGCGACTTGCACGGCAAGACCCTGGCAATCCTCGGCCTGGGCAGCATCGGCACGCGCGTGACGCAGTTCGGCCAAGTGTTCGGCATGCGGGTGATCGCCTGGAGCGAGAACTTGACGGCCGAACGGGCAGCCGATGCCGGCGTCACCTATGTAAGCAAGCAAGCGCTGTTCGAGCAGGCCGATATTCTCTCGATCCACCTGGTCCTCGGTGACCGCACCCGGGGCCTGGTCGATGCCCAGGCGCTGGGCTGGATGAAGCCTGGTGCGCTGCTGATCAATACTGCCCGCGGGCCGATCGTGGACGAGGCTGCCTTGATCGATGCGCTGCAGCACAAACGCCTGGCTGGGGCGGGCCTGGATGTATTCGCCCAGGAACCGTTGCCGCCCGACCACCCGTTCCGGACGCTGGACAACGTACTGGCAACACCTCACGTGGGTTACGTGAGCCGCCAGAATTACCAGCAATTCTACGGCCAGATGATCGAAGACTTGCAGGCCTGGGCGGCAGGCAAGCCGATTCGTGTGTTGAAGCCGATAGCCTGAGTTTCCCCGTCCCTGTGGGAGCGAGCCGTTTCCGGGCGGCGTGCCGACGAAGACGGTGTGTCAGTTAGAGGAGATGTCGTCTGACCTGGCGCTTTCGCGAGCAGGCTCGCTCCCACCCAGCGCCAACCATGAAGCATCTGCACCCTGCTTGAAAGCCATCAAAACGCCTCCATCCTGCCCGCCCCTTTATGGTGCGATGCGCTGTTGAACCGCGCACGCGATTGAACCGGCGCCTTTCCCTACAACACGAATGTTTCAAAGAGGCTGCATTTCGTCGGCTCGTATTCCACTTCGTCGTGTAAGACATTGCCGACAATAAATGTGATTGTCCGACAATTCGACGAAGCGAACCGCACCGCTCTAGCTTCTGACCTAGACTGCCGGTCCGGGCGCAAAACCGACCGGTCATCAGGACGAAAAAAAGTCGAAACTTTTCACAACGGCGAAAGGTCAGGTTAGAGGAAGGGCAACAACGGCTGGAGCATTCCTTGCAACGGCCCCCTCACCTGATTCGCTTCGCCGCATTGGGCAGCGCTTTGCTCTCCTTGCGTAGCGCTCGTGCGCCTGGCCGCAGGATTCGGCCAATGTAACAACAGCTCTGGCGCTTGCCGGAAACAGATCGAGAACATAGGAGTTATTTATGATCAGTGCTGCCTTGGAACCACAGCAAGTCCGCTCTCAACTACCGCCGGCGGCAGAATCGCCGACGGCACCGGTGCTGGCCACCGGAGGCAAGGCACTGCTCCCTGTCGTTCGACAGAATCCAAATCGCAAGAAAATTCTGTTCGTGACGTCCGAAATCGCCGACCTGGTGAAGACCGGCGGGCTGGGTGACGTTTCTTCCGCCCTGCCCCGGGCGATGGCCGGGCTGCACGACGTGCGGATACTGATCCCTGGGTACCCGCAAGTCATGAACAGCGGCAATCCTATCCATATCATCGGCGAACTGGGCGGCCATGCCGCACTTCCGCCCTGCAAGATCGGCCGCATGGACATGGCCGACGGTCTGGTGATCTACGTACTGATCTGTCCCGAACTCTATGCCCGTGAAGGTTCTCCCTACGGCGCCAACAATGGCCGCGACTGGCCCGACAACCACATCCGCTTTGCCCGCCTGGGCCTCGCCGCGGCAGACATCGCCGCCAACCTGGCGCAAATCCACTGGTGCCCCGACCTGGTCCACGCACACGACTGGCCAGCCGGGCTGGCGCCTGCCTATATGCACTGGCGCGGTCAACGCACCCCCACCCTGTTCACCATCCACAACCTGGCGTACCAGGGCGTGGTCAGCCTCGCGTCCTGCCCTGAGTTGGGTATTCCCGAGCACGCGCTGCAACAGGAAGGCATGGAGTTCTACGGCAAGCTGTCGTTCCTGAAGGCCGGCATGGCCTATTCCAGCCACATCACCACCGTGAGCGCCACCTACGCCCAGGAGATCACCACACCGGCGTTCGGCTGTGGACTCGATGGGTTCCTTGCCTCCAAGACTCAACAAGGCTTGCTCAGTGGCATCCCCAACGGCATCGATGAAAGCTGGGACTCGGCCACCGATACCCACCTGCAGCGCCAGTTTTCCATAGGCGACTGGGATGGCAAGGCAGCCAACGCCGCGCATGTACGCGACCTGTTCGGCCTGGATGATTCCACCGGCCCACTGTTCGCCGTGGTATCGCGTCTGGTGTATCAGAAAGGCCTGGACCTGACCGAAGCCGTTTCCGAATTCATCGTCGAGTCCGGCGGGCAGATCGCGATCATCGGCCGCGGCGAGCCGGAAGAAGAACAAGCCATGCGTGAACTGGCCCTGCGCTTCCCAGGCCGGATCGGCGTGCGCATCGGCTTCAACGAAACCGACGCTCGGCGGATGTTCGCCGGCAGCGACTTCCTGTTGATGCCGTCCCGCTACGAGCCCTGCGGCTTGAGCCAGATGTATGCGCAACGCTTTGGATCGCTGCCCGTAGCCCGGAATACCGGCGGGCTTGCCGACACGATCGAGGACGGAGTCACCGGGTTCTTGTTCAACGAATCCACCGTCGACAGTTACAAAGAGGCGCTGACCCGTGCGTTCAAGGTGTACGAGTTCCCCGAACTGCTTAATGCGATGCGCTGCCGGGCGATGTCCGCGCCGTTCAATTGGAGCAAGGCTGTGGAACCCTACGCCGAACTTTACGAACAACTGGTCGCTAAATCATTAGGAAAATCTGCCAGACAATGAGGTAACCGATGCCGTCAAGGACGCCTGAAACCTGGACCCACGGCGCGGTCCTGCTTGATCCAGAGCACACCCGTTTCGCCCTGTGGGCCCCTGATGCCCTTTATGTCAGTGTCGAACTCGACACTGGAGAATCCATACCGATGCTGCCCCAGGCCAACGGCTGGCACATGATCCAGGCCCGTTGCCCCGCCGGCACTCGCTACCGCTACAACATCGATGGTGAACTGCAAGTGCCTGACCCGGCTTCCAGGTCCCAGGATGGCGATATTGACCGCCACAGCGTAGTGGTCGACCCCCACGCTTATCAATGGCGGCACACCGGTTGGCGCGGACGCCCCTGGTACGATGCCGTCATCTATGAGCTACACGTCGGCGCCCTGGGCGGTTTCGAAGGTGTCGAGCAACAGCTGGCGCGCCTGGCCGGGCTTGGCGTCACGGCCATTGAACTGATGCCGCTCTCGCAGTTCCCCGGAGACCGCAACTGGGGCTACGACGGCGTGCTGCCGTACGCGCCCCAGGCTTCTTACGGTACGCCGGACCAGCTCAAGCACTTGATCGACAGCGCCCATGGCCATGGAATCGCAGTCATCCTGGACGTGGTCTACAATCACTTCGGCCCCGACGGCAACTACCTGCACCGCTACGCCAAAGGCTTCTTTCGCGAAGACAAGCACACGCCATGGGGCGCGGCGATTGATTTCCGGCGCCGCGAGGTCCGTGACTTCTTCATCGACAACGCGCTGATGTGGCTGTCGGAGTACCGTTTCGACGGCCTGCGCCTGGACGCGGTTCACGCCATCGAAGACCCCGACTTCCTTCAGGAACTGGCCGCCAGGGTGCGTCAGCAGGTGGACCCGACACGGTATGTCTGGCTGACCGTCGAGAACGAACACAACCAGGCCAGCCTTCTGGAACAAGGCTACGACGCCCAGTGGAACGATGACGGACACAACGCGCTGCACGTGCTGCTGACGGGCGAGACCGACGCTTACTACGCCGACTATGCCGAGCAACCGACGGAAAAACTCGCCCGCTGCCTGAGCCAGGGCTTCGTGTTCCAGGGCCATACCAACCGCCATGGCGAATCCCGCGGGGAGCCCAGCGGTCACTTGCCGCCCAGCGCGTTCGTACTGTTCCTGCAGAATCACGACCAGATCGGCAACCGCGCCCTCGGTGAACGTCTGCATCAACTGGCGCCGCCGCAAGCCCTGCAAGCCGCGACTGCCCTATTGCTTTTGTCGCCGATGATTCCGCTGATGTTCATGGGCGATGAGGTCGTCGCTGAACAACCGTTCCTGTTTTTCACCAGCCACCACGGCGAACTGGCCGAACTGGTGCGTGAAGGCCGCCGCAACGAGTTCAAGGCCTTCAGCGCCTTTGCCGATCCGCAGAAGCGTGAACGGATCCCCGACCCGAACGCGGCCAGTACGTTCGACGCCTCAAGGCCCAACCTGGAGGCGCACCAGCCAGAGCAACTGGCCAGTGAAGCTCTTTATCGCCTACTGCTGAAAATCCGTCGGGAGGAAATCGTTCCGCGCCTGCCCGCCGCCCATGCCTTGGGCGCCGACGTATTGGGTCACGGCGCCGTCAGCGCACGCTGGCAAATGGGCGATGGCAGCGTGTTGCGCATCGACCTGAACCTCAGCGACAAGCCTGTCAACCACAGCGCCCCGCAAGATGCGCAGATTCTTTTCGAACATCCACCGCAGGCCATGGGTCTGTTGCAACAGGGGGTACTCACGCCCTACAGCGCGCTGGTCAGTCTGACGCAAGCGGCAACCTTGCCCACCCTTACTGGAGAGCGCCTATGAGTGATGCGCAATTGGAAATCCTCGCTGGCCGGGCAGGCCTGGCGGTGGACTGGATCGACGCCAACGGCCGGGCCCAGAAAGTATCGCCGGCGGTCCTGCGTTCGGTCCTCACCGGCCTGGGCCATCCCGCCGGTAGCGCGCAGGAAATCGACGCCAGCCTGTTGCAATTGCAAGAGGACCAACAGAACCACCGCCTGCCACCGCTGATTACGGCGGACGTGGGCGTCAATGTCGACCTGAGCCGTTATTTCGAGCCCGGCACGCCTTGCGAAATCCAACTCGAGGACGGCGCGACGATGAGCTCAAAGCTCGATGCCGACGCCGCTCTCCCCGGGATCGTCCCGGTGGGGTATCAGCACGTGAGCATCCAGGGCCAACATTTCACCCTGGCGGTGGCGCCGGCCCGTTGCTACAGCGTGGCCGATGCCGTGGATGATCCAACGCCTCGGGCCTGGGGTTTGAGCGCACAGCTTTATTCGCTACGACGCCCGGGTGATGGCGGCTTCGGCGACACCCAGGCCCTCGAAGAGCTGGCGCGGGTCGCGGGCGAACGCGGCGCCGATGCCCTGGCTATCAGCCCGATGCATGCGATGTTCAGCAGCGATACCGGCCGCTACAGCCCTTACTCGCCTTCCAGCCGGTTGTTTCTCAACAGCTTGTATGCCGCGCCGGGCACCATCCTGGGCGAGCGTGCGCTGCGCACGGCGATCGACGCCAGCGGCCTGACCAACCAATTGCGCAGCCTTGAAGAGCAGCCGCTTATCGACTGGCCGGTTGCTGCCCAAGCCAAGCAACGGGTGCTTCGCGCCCTGTATGACGGCTTCAGCCAGGGCGAGCACCCTTTGCACGAAGACTTCAGCAGCTTCCGCCATAGCAGTGGAGAAGCCTTGGAGAATCACTGCCGCTTCGAAGCCCTCCAGGCCGAACGCGCGGCTCGCGGCGAAAGCCTCGACTGGCGCCAGTGGCCCGAAGAATGGCGGGACCCGCGCAGCCCGGCAATCGCCCGTTTCGCCGAAGAAAACGCTGACGAAATCGGCTTCTACGCTTTTTGCCAATGGCTGATCGCCCGCTGCCTGGAGCGTGCCCAGAGCGCCGCCAAATCCAGCGGCATGAGCATCGGCCTGATCGCCGACCTCGCGGTGGGTGCCGACGGCGCCGGCAGCCAGGCCTGGAGCCGGCAGGACGAATTGCTCGCGTCCCTTACGGTGGGCGCGCCCCCCGACATCCTCAATCGCTCGGGCCAGGGTTGGGGCATCTCCGCGTTCTCCCCCGAGGGCCTGGTTCGCAATGGTTTTCGCGCCTTCATCGAGATGCTGCGGGCCAATTTCGCCCACGCGGGAGGCTTGCGCATCGACCATATCATGGGATTGCAACGGCTATGGGTGATCCCCAACGATGCCCCGCCCACCGACGGTGCCTATCTCTACTACCCCATCGACGACCTGTTGCGACTATTGGCCCTGGAGTCCCATCGTCACCAGGCCATCGTCCTGGGCGAGGACCTGGGTACGGTGCCCGACGGCCTGCGTGAAAAACTGGCGGCGCGCTCGATCCTCGGCATGCGCGTGTTGTTGTTCGAACAGGACAACACGCACTTCAAGCCCATTCTCGATTGGCCCGACGACGCCCTGGCGACCACCAGCACCCATGACCTGCCCACTCTCAACGGCTGGTGGCACGGCCACGACATCGACTGGAATGCCCGGCTGGAGCTGATCGATTCCCACACCGAAATGGATTGGCGCAAACATCGCCAGCGTGAACGCAAAGGGTTGCGCAACGCGCTGAACCAGGACCCGCAGAACTTCCGCGAGGAACACCGCGAAACCGACCAGGTGCTGGACGCCAGCGTGCGCTTTCTCGGGCATACCCGAGCGCCGTTGGTACTGCTGCCGTTGGAAGATGCCCTGGGCATCGACGAGCAGGCCAACCTCCCCGGCACCACCGACACCCACCCTAACTGGCGGCGGCGCCTGGCTCTGGAGAGCGGAGCGCTGCTGGACGACCCGGACGCCGCACGGCGTCTGGAAATACTCGCCTGCGCGAGGCTTCAGGCGAACGAGCGTGACCGATGAACGATAAAATGACTCCATCCCTGCGGGCCACCTTACGCCTGCAATTTCACAAGGGCTTCACCCTCGACGACGCCATACCGCAAGTGCCTTACTTCGCGTCGCTGGGTATAAGCCATATCTATGCCTCACCGCTGCTCAAGGCGCGGGCCGGATCCATGCATGGCTACGATGTGGTCGACCCGACCCAGGTCAACCCCGAGCTGGGGGGTGAAGCCGCGCTCAAGCGCCTGGTCGCCACCCTGCGCGAACATCGGATGGGGCTGATCCTCGACATCGTGTCCAACCACATGGCCGTCGGCGGCAATGACAATCCGTGGTGGCTGGACCTGCTGGAATGGGGACGGCTGAGCCCCTATGGCGAATTTTTCGACATCCAATGGCATTCCCCCGACCCGTTGATGGAAGGCCAACTGCTCCTGCCCTTCCTGGGCAGCGACTACGGCGTGGCCCTGCAAGAAGGCACGCTGAAACTGCGCTTTGATGCCACGCAGGGCAGCTTTTATGTCGAGCATTATGAGCATCGCTTCCCTGTCTGCCCCATGCAGTACGGTGAGTTGCTAAAGCCTTCGGACGACCTGGCAGCCGAGCAGATCGAGTCGCTCAAGGGCCTGGCCGAGCGCTTTACCACGCTGAACTACCAGACCGATGCCCACTCCCTCGCCCGTCCCTTGCAACAGGAACTGCGAGACCTGGCAGCGGAGCCCGCGATACTCGACGCCATCGAGGTCACCCTGCGCGGCTACGACTCCACGCAGCCGGAAGGTTTCGAACGCCTGCATCGGCTGCTGGAACGTCAGAGCTACCGTCTCGCCAGTTGGCGTACGGCGGCGGACGATATCAATTGGCGGCGTTTTTTCGATGTCAATGAACTGGGCGGCCTACGGGTCGAGCGGCCGGCGGTATTCGAAGCGACCCATGCGAAAATCTTCGAGCTGATTGCCGAAGGATTGGTGGACGGGCTGCGGATCGATCACATTGACGGCCTGGCCGATCCTCGGGGCTACTGCCGCAAGCTGCGCCGGCGCGTCGACTCGCTGTCCCCGTCACGGCATCTGCCGATTTTCGTGGAGAAAATCCTTGGCGATGGCGAAACCCTGCGCCGGGATTGGAACGTTGACGGCAGCACCGGTTACGAATTCATGAACCAGATTTCGTTGCTGCAACACAACCCGGCCGGCGCCGAGCCCCTCGCTGAATTCTGGAGCCGCCACAGTGAACGGCCAGCGCATTTTATCGAAGAGGCGCGCCTGGCCCGCCAGCAGATTCTCAATGGATCCCTGGCCGGGGACTTCGAAAGCGTGGCCCAAGCCCTGTTGCAGGTGGCGCGGGATGACGTGATGACCCGCGACCTGACCCTGGGTGCCATTCGACGGGCATTGCAGGAACTGATCGTGCATTTCCCGGTGTACCGCACCTATATCACCCCGCTGGGTCGCTCCGCCGAAGATGAGGTGTTTTTCCAGAAGGCCCTGGAAGGCGCCCGGCAAACCCTCAGCGAAGCCGACTGGCCGGTGCTTGACTGCCTGGCCGACTGGCTCGGTGGCATGCCTTGGCGCGGGCGACCTCGGGGCAGCGAGCGCAAACGGCTGCGCCACGCTTGCGTGCGCTTCCAGCAACTGACTTCGCCGGCCGCCGCCAAGGCTGTCGAAGACACTGCGCTGTATCGTTCGGCGGTGCTGCTGTCGCGCAATGACGTGGGGTACAACACCGAACGGTTCAGCGCCCCGGCTCAGGAGTTCCACGGGGCCTGCTTCGAGCGGTTGGAGCATTTCCCAGACAACCTGGTGACCACCGCCACCCACGACCACAAACGCGGGGAAGACACTCGAGCACGGCTGGCGGTGATCAGCGAACGCCCGGATTGGTACACCGCGTGCGTGGAGCAATGGAGCATCCTCGCCCCGTCACTGCACAGCGATCCGGCCGCCCCTTCGGCCGGTGACGAGTTGATTCTTTACCAGGCCCTGCTCGGAAGTTGGCCGCTGGACCTTGACTTGCAGGACCCCAAGGCCTTGGCCAGCTATGCCGAACGCTTGTGGCAATGGCAGCGCAAGGCGTTGCGCGAAGCCAAGCTGCAAAGCAGTTGGGCCGCCGTCAACGACTCTTATGAGCAGGCAACGCAGATGTTCCTGGAGCGGTTGCTGCTGTGCGATGAGGGCTTGCCTCTGCGCTGCGCCATCGCCGAAGCCGTGCAGGCCATCGCTCCAGCGGGCGCCCTCAACAGCCTGGCGCAAACCTTGCTGCGCATGACCGTCCCCGGCGTACCGGATCTGTACCAGGGCAACGAGTTCTGGGACTTCAGCCTGGTGGATCCGGACAACCGTCGCCCAGTGGATTTCGAGGCCCGCCGTGAGGCGATGCAGGCCGACAGCGCCCCCGTGGCGCTTGTGCGTGATTGGCGCGACGGGCGTGTCAAGCAGGCACTGATCGCGCGGACGCTGGCCTTGCGTTCCGAGTATCCGCAACTGTTCCGCCAGGGCAGCTACGAGCCGTTGCCGGTTCAGGGTGAGCATGCCGAGCACGTATTGGCATACATGCGCCAACACCAGCAACAACGGGCGATCGTCGTGGTGCCGATTCACACGGCGCGCCTGCTGGAAAACAGTGCCCTGCCCCAGGTCGCTGCATCGGACTGGGGCGACACGCGCATCTCGCTACCGTTTGCCACCGAGGGAGCAAAACTGAGGGGACTTTTTGCAAGCGCAGCAGTCACACCCCAAAGGGAGCTGATGGTCAGCGCCGCACTGGGGGATTTCCCGGTCAATGTCTTTATTGAATCTTGAGTCAAGTCAGGAGCACTGCGATGAGTACCGACGATAAACGCATTCGTGAATTCGCCTATCAGATCTGGGAGTCGGAAGGTAAGCCTGCCGGGCAAGAAGAGCGCCATTGGGAAATGGCACGCAAGCTGGCGGAGGCCGAAGCCCTGGCGCCAAGCAAACCACCGAAAGCACCGAGCAAATCCGCGGCCAGCAAGACTGACGGCACCAAGCCGGCTGCTGCCGCCAAGGCCACCGTCGCCAAGGCCGCCGCCAAGAGCACCGCGCCCAAGGCCAAGCCCGCGACCAAGCCTTCGGCAGCCACCGCGGCAATGGTCCCGCCCGCCGACAAGGCTAGCGCTAAAAAGCCACGCGCCACGCGCAAGCCCCCGGCGGTCTGAATCCGCGAACTCATCGTTCCCAAGCCAGTGCTTCTTTCAACGAAGAGGCCTGCTTGTGGCGTGCAGACTTGTCTTCTCGCCACAAGCGCAAAGCACGCAGCCCTGCGTGCAGCGCACCACCGTATCTGTCTTTTGCAGGAGCAACTATGACCCGTCCGAAAAATACCACGCCGCCGCCCGTTATCGAGGCTTCGCGGATACGTGAAGGGCTGCCGTTTCCACTCGGCGCGACCTGGGATGGCCTGGGGGTCAATTTCGCGTTGTTCTCGGCCAACGCCACCAAGGTCGAACTGTGCATCTTCGACGACACAGGCGAGGTGGAACTCGAGCGTATCGAACTGCCGGAATACACCGATGAGATCTACCACGGCTATCTACCGGACGCACATCCGGGGCTGATTTATGGCTACCGCGTCTACGGTCCGTACGACCCCGAGAACGGCCACCGCTTCAACCCCAACAAGCTGCTCATCGACCCCTACGCCAAGCAACTGGTGGGCGAGCTGAAATGGTCGGAAGCCCTGTTCGGCTACACCATTGGCCATCCCGATGGCGATCTCAGTTTCGATGAGCGTGACAGCGCGCCATTCGTGCCCAAGTCCAAGGTCATCGACCCGGCCCATACCTGGGGCCGCGATCATCGGGTCAGCGTGCCGTGGGACAGGACCATCTTGTATGAAACTCACGTGCGCGGCATCTCCATGCGCCATCCCTCGGTGCCGGAGAACCTGCGTGGTACGTTCGCTGGCCTGATGGTCGACGATGTCCTGGAACACATTCGCAAGCTGGGCGTGTCGTCTGTGGAATTGCTGCCCATCCACGCGTTCGTCAACGACCAGCACCTGCTGCAAAAGGGCATGACCAACTACTGGGGCTACAACAGCATCGCCTTCTTTGCCCCGGATCCGCGCTACCTGGCCAGCGGCAAGATTGCCGAGTTCAAGGAAATGGTCGCGCACATGCACGAGGCCAATCTGGAGGTCATCCTCGATGTGGTCTACAACCACACCGCCGAGGGCAATGAACAGGGGCCGACGTTGTCCATGCGAGGCATCGACAACGCGTCGTACTACCGGCTGATGCCCGACGACAAGCGCTACTACATCAACGATTCGGGCACCGGCAATACACTGGACCTGAGTCATCCCTGCGTGCTGCAAATGGTCACCGACTCGTTGCGCTACTGGGCCACGGAAATGCACGTGGACGGCTTCCGCTTCGACCTGGCGACCATTCTGGGCCGGTATCACGACGGCTTCGACGAACGCCACAGTTTCCTCGTCGCCTGTCGCCAGGACCCGGTACTGCGCCAGGTAAAAATGATCGCCGAGCCCTGGGACTGCGGCCCCGGCGGCTATCAGGTCGGACGCTTCCCGCCAGGTTGGGTCGAGTGGAATGACAAATTCCGCGACACCGTGCGCGCCTTCTGGAAAGGCGACGATGGCCAACTGGCCGACTTCGCCAGCCGCATGACCGCCTCGGGCGAGATGTTCAACCAGCGTGGCCGACGGCCGTACGCCTCGGTCAACTTCGTCACGGCCCACGACGGCTTCACGTTGCACGACCTGGTCTCCTACAACGACAAGCACAACGAAGCCAACGACGAGAACAACCAGGACGGCAGCAACAACAACCTGTCCTGGAACCATGGCGTCGAAGGCCCGACGGATGATCCCGAGATCAATGAGCTGCGTCATCGGCAGATGCGCAACTTCTTCGCCACCCTGCTCCTGGCCCAAGGCACACCAATGATTGTCGCTGGCGACGAGTTCGCCCGAACCCAGCACGGCAACAACAATGCCTACTGCCAGGACAGCGAAATCGGCTGGGTCAACTGGGACCTGAGCGCTGATGGCCAGGCGTTGCTGAAGTTCGTCAAGCGCTTGATCAAACTGCGCATGTCCTACCCGATCCTGCGACGCGGTCGATTCCTGGTCGGCAATTACAACGAGGACATCGGCGTAAAGGATGTGACCTGGCTGGCCCCCGACGCAAGCGAGATGACCGTCGAACAATGGCAGGATGGCCAAGGCCGTTGCCTCGGCATGTTGATGGACGGCCGCGCACAGGAGACCGGCATCCGCCGCAAGGGCGGCGACGCGACATTGTTGCTGGTGGTCAACGCGCACCACGACATCGTCAACTTCCGCCTGCCAGAGGTGCCCGAAGGGAGTTTCTGGACCTGCATGGTGGACACCAACCAACCCGCGGTGCGTGGCCAGGAGCGTTTCGATTTTGATTTCGAATATTCCGTGACCGGGCGCTCACTGCTGCTGTTCGAGCTTCAACGCGAAGAAGAGGAATAAGGGACCTTCCCCGAGTCGGCTGGCGCAAGGACGCGCCCTGCTGCACGCGCAACACAGTTCGAACAAAAAAAACCGGTTCAGATACACATTCTGACGCGACGAATCCGCTGGCATGGTCAATACTTCGCCTGCGGTCGATTCCAGGACTCGGAACATCGCGAATCACAGTCATCGCTCCCAAGGGGCGACATTGGGCGGCTGGCCCGATGCGTGACTGAACGATTGGACACGACAAGGACGTATCTCATGAAACCTGCCTCTCGGTTGCAAGGCCGGCATCACCCGCAAATCTGGAACAGCGCGCCGCAACTGGCCGATATTCCGATCATCAGCACCCAGACACTCATACCTGCGGGCGCCCGCGCGGTCATCCTTGCCCCGCACCCTGGCGACGAAGTCGGCGCCTGCGGTGGGTTGCTCCAGTTGTTGAGCAACCTGGGCCAACCGATGTTGCTGATCTCGGTCACCGACGGCAGCCTGAGCCATCCGGGCTCGCCACTGTGGTCCGATGAGCGGCTGCGCACGTTTCGCCCGCATCCCCAGGAGAGCGTGGACGCCCTGCATCGCCTGGGCGTGCCTTCCAATGGCCTGCAGTGGGTGCGCGGAGGGTTCCCGGAAAAGGGCCTCGCCGAACATGAAGCCCAACTGACCGCGTTCATCGGCCATTACCTCAAACCTGGCGACGTGGTGTTCAGCACTTGGCGCCTGGACGGCGACAGCGACCACGACACGGTCGGCCGCGCTGGAGCCTTGGCCGCTGAAACCGTCGGAGCGGTGTTCAACGAACTGCCCGTATGGGCCTGGCACTGGCCGGTTCGTGAGCAGAACAGGATCCCCTGGCATCGGGCGCGCAAATTACGGCTGGACGTGTGGACCACCGCCCGCAAGCGTCACGCCATGCACGCCTATGCCAGCCAGCTCGGCAGCGAGCCCACCAACGGCATCGCACCGCTGGTGCCGAGGGTCATTCTCGATCGCATGGGCATGCCGTACGAAATTGTATTTATCTGACCTCCAGCCCTGTGGGAGCGAGCTTGCTCGCGATAGCGGCCCAGCCAATATTTCGTCAAGCTGACCTACTGCTATCGCGAGCAGGCTCGCCCCCACATTTTTCGCCTTGGAGTTTTGTCCGGCAAGAATTCCGGAACTGCCGCAGTCGCCATGAGTCGCATGAACAGAGACGTCTGACTCAGGAGTGAACGTGACTCGCGATCCCCACTGGCGGGTCGAAGAATCAGTGCCGCTGGACGCACCCGCGGCGATTCATCGACTGCGTGTTCTCACGGTGAATACCCATAAAGGCTTTACAGCCCTCAATCGTCGTTTCATTTTGCCGGAGCTGCGCGAAGCGGTGCGCGCCACAGGTGCCGACCTGGTTTTCCTTCAGGAGGTGCTTGGTGAACATGATCGACATGCCCTGCGCTACGACAACTGGCCCCAGACCTCGCAATACGAATTTCTCGCCGACAGCATGTGGAGCGACTTCGCCTACGGCCGGAACGCGGTGTACCCCGACGGACATCACGGCAACGCGCTGCTTTCCAAATACCCGATCCGCCAGTTCCGCAACCTCGACGTGTCAATCACCGGTCCCGAACGGCGCGGGTTACTGCATTGTGTGCTAGACGTGCCGGGCCATGCCGAAGTCCACGGGATCTGCGTGCACCTGAGCCTGCTGGAAAGCCATCGCCAATTGCAGCTCAAGCTGCTCTGCAAATTGCTTGACTCTCTCCCCGAGGACGCTCCGGTGATCATCGCCGGGGATTTCAACGATTGGCAATTGCGCGGCAACACCACGCTTGCCCGTCGCCAGTACCTGCACGAGGCCTTTGAACACCATCACGGGCGTCCTGCCCGGACCTACCCCGCCCGCTTCCCCCTGCTACGCCTGGACCGCATTTACCTGCGCAACGCCACCAGCCACGCCCCGCAGATCCTCGGGAACAAGCCCTGGACGCACTTGAGCGATCACCTGCCGTTGGCGGTGGAAGTGCATCTGTAGCCCCTGATCCGGGTAAACCGACCTGTAAGATCTGACAGTAGCGACGCCTTTGATTCGTTGCTAGCGTGCCTTTCCATACAGCGAGCGTTGCCGGGTCCTGTGTGCCATCTGTCGTGCAACCCATGCTGAAACAGGCATGCCATGGATGCCCATGCAGAGGGATAGCACATGATTCGGCGCGATCGGCATCTCAATCGTCTGTTCAACGCCTTGTGGGTAGCGGCTCCGTTCCTGCTTCCTGCCTCATCAGCGATGGCGGCTTGCACATTGTCACCCACGGCAGGCGACGATACTTACGTGTGCGACAGTGGCACGAGTGCAACCGGGCTTACGGATCTGTCGGGCAACAACAACCTGACGGTCTCAGGCAGTGGCCTCGTTCAGGGTGACGTCGTGTTCGATGCCGGAACCGACCGCATCGAAATCAACGCCAACGGTGTGATCGATGGCGACGTCGAGCAAGGCTCGCAAGCCGACGCGTTTGAAATGAATGGCGGCCGGATTCTATCGATCTCCCAAGGCGATGGCCTCGATACGTTCCTGATGACTGGCGGCACCATCGTCGACGCGTTCGAAGATGGCGACATCGCCCAGATGACCGGCGGCACCATCGGCAGGGTCGACATGAAGCTCGATGACAACGTCTTCGACATGTCAGGTGGGGAAATCATCGGCAACCTCGTCACTGGCTTCGGCAGGGACACCATCATCCTGTCCGAAGGACGCATCGGCGGTAATGTCAGCGTCAGCGGTGGCAACGACAGCGTGACCGTCAGTGGCGGGGAAATCGGCGGCGAGGTCCGGACCAGTGCCGGCGACGATCGATTCCAATGGAGCGGCGGCACCATCCGCTCAGCCATCCTGATGGGCGACGGCACCGACGCCGCTCTGTTGCAGAATCTCACCGAGGCGGGACTCGCCCCCACGCCCAGCCTGGACGGAGGCTTGGGCCAGGACAACCTGACCTTCGAGGGCAGCACGTCCAGTACCGGAGCCCGCTATGACAACTGGGAAACCGTCAGCCTGACCCAAGGCTCGCGCCTGGACTTGGGCGACACGCTGCTGCTGGGCGACAACGTCACCGGCACGGGTGTGTTCAACATCGACAGCAGCAGCGTATTGACCTCGACCCAAGGCGTCATCGCGCCGTTTACTTCAGGCCAGATGAGCACGCTCAACAATGCCGGAGCAATTGATCTCGCCGACGGCAACACCCGCACCAACGACACCCTCACCGTGCAAGGCAATTACGCCGGCAATGGCGGCCAGCTACGCCTGCAAACGGTGCTTGGGGCCGATGATTCGCCCAGTGACAAACTGGTGGTCAACGGTGGCACCCTGACAGGCGGCACCGCTATCACCGTCACGAATCTGGGTGGAGCCGGCGGCCTGACTACCCAGGACGGCATCGAACTGGTCCAGGCCCAGAGCGGAGCCGTCAGTGACAGCAGCGCCTTTTCACTGGCGCAATCCGTCTCGGCCGGTGCATTCGACTATCGCCTGTTCAAGGGCGGCGTGGCCGGCAACGCCAACAACTGGTACCTGCGCTCCACGGTAGTGGCGGGCCCGGTCGCAGCGCCCAGCCCGACGCTGCCGCCGCTGCCGGCCGCCGTGCCGGGCGCTGCGCCGATTCCCTTGTACCGCCCCGAAGTCCCTACCTGGTCAGTACTGCCCCCAGCCGCCGCGCAATTGACGCTGATGGCCCTGGGTACGTTTCACGATCGGCAAGGCGACCAGCGCCTGCTGTCGGAAACCGGCGCGTTCGGCGCGGGTTGGGGCCGGGCCTACGGCAAGGACCTCGATCAAACCTGGGCCGGCACGGTAACGCCCCGGTTCGACGGTTCCATCAAGGGTTTCCAGGTCGGCCACGACTTGTACGCCGCCCCGACGTCCGACGATCGGACCCAGCGTATCGGTTTTTTTGTCGGCCACACCGAACTGAACGGCAACGTTGACGGCTTCAACCTCGGGTTCGAAGGCCGGCGCGCTGGCAAGATCGAGCTCGATGGCGACAGCTATGGCCTTTACTGGACCCTCATCGACCGCTCGGGTGGCTACGTCGATGCGGTGGTCATGGGCACCCGCCTGAATGGCGATAACCGCTCCGAACGTGGCGTCAAAATCGACAATCGCGGGCACGCCTTGACCCTATCGGCGGAGGCCGGCTATCCGTTTGCGGTAGCTCGCGACTGGGTCTTTGAACCCCAGGCCCAGATCATCCATCAGAAGATCAGCCTGGACAGCCAGGACGATGGGATTTCAAAGGTCAAATTCGACTCCGACAGCGCCTGGACTGGCCGCCTAGGCGCCCGGCTCAAGGGCAGCTATCAAGTCAGCGGCTTGCCGGTGGAGCCCTATCTGCGAGCCAATATCTGGCACACCTTTTCCGGCACCGACACGGTGACATTCAACGACACCCAACGGATCGAGACCGAACAACGCGCCTCCACGGCGGACCTGGGCGTTGGCTTGGTCGTGAGCCTGGCGTCTAGCGTCAGCGCCTATGCCGGCGTGGACTACAGCAATAACCTGGACAGCAACCAGCAACGCGGCGTGGCGGGCAATGTGGGTGTGAGAATCAGTTGGTGAGGCGCAGACGACGATGAATTGACGCCTAAATAGGATCGTTTTTATCCGCGTAAAATCATTGGGTTAGCGCTCCCTGATTTCACTATGCCATTTGTCGGCCAATTTCTTGACGCAACCGCTTTGGTCTTCTTGAATACAACGTACTACCCCCGGAAACACAGTCAGGGGCAGGCCTCTGGAACCCCGCCATCGCGGGTCGCCAGAGGTTTGCCTCATCCATTCGGTCGCCCCTCATTCGGGGTAGGAGAGACGCCCTAAGCGAGAAATGCATGCGATTGCAAGGCAGACCCCCATGAAAACTTCCCCCCGCCCGCAGGAACTCAAAACCACCCTCTGCACCGTCTCGACCTCCCTGTTGCTGTGTTCGTCGATGCAAGTGCTGGCCGAACTGGAAGACCCTCTCACTGCCCCCTGGTACGACCGAACACCCGCCGACCACCCAACGGGCAACGACCCCGCGTCGGGCAAAAGTCCCGCGCTCTTCACGCTTCGCAACAACAATGGCCATACCCAGCGCGTCGGTTTGATCAGCGGCCAGAGCCGGATCACAGCCAATGGCAGCGCAATGCTGGTCGCGCCGGCTCTCGCCAAGCCGGGCCAGGAAACCCTGAGCCTGGAGGGGCAGAATCTTGGAGCCTACTGGAGCCTGACCGGCCCCGCGGGCTGGCACGTGGACCTGAGTGCCAGCGGGGGGCGGGTCAACGGTTTCAGCTTGAACGAACAGGGTCAGCGTCAAGCCACCGAGGGCAGCGCCGTCACGCTGTCGGTCGAAGGCGGCTTCCCCATCGGCATCAGCGAAAACTGGGTGGTCGAACCCCAGGCGCAGTTGATCAACCAGCGCATCAGCCTTGATACGCCGAACGGCGAAAATGGCGACAGCAGCGAACTGAGCACTTGGAGCGGTCGCGTCGGCGCCCGGCTCAAAGGGGCCTACCAAGTCAACGGCCTGGGCGTCGAGCCGTACGTGCGCACCAACCTGTGGCACACGGTCCAGAGCGCCGACACCGTCACCCTGGACAAAGTCGACAAGATCAGCAGCAGCCGCAAATCTTCGACCGTCGAAGTCGGCCTGGGCCTGGTTGCCCGGGTCACCCCAGTGGTGAGCCTGTATGTCAGCGCCGACTACAGCAGTGACGTCGACGACAACGACCTCAACGGCGTCATCGCCAGCCTGGGCGTGCGGATGCGTTGGTAAACACCGGCTTCATGCATTCAACGCAATGGTGGCAGGGGCGTAGGCAGGACAGCCGCACGCCCTTGCCACTTCGAAATCACCTTCATTAAGGCGTATAACGCTAGAAGCGCCGCAGACTGTCAGCCCATGGCTCATTTCATTGATGGAGTAACGATATGACCACCGCCACCCTGCTCTCCCATTTATTTCCCAGCGCCGCGGATATCCCAGAGGCCTACCGTCTCGGTGATCCCGTCGAACAACGGGAATACCTGGTCGATGGCGTCTTGAGAACCTGGCAAGGACCACTGGCCACCGTGCGCAGCCCGGTTTACCTGGCCGGCCCGAACGGCGATGAACAAGTGATCCTCGGCAGCACGCCGCTGCTGGACGCCGAGACGGCGCTCACCGCGCTTGACGCCGCCGTCCGGGCCTACGATCGCGGCCAAGGCACATGGCCGACGATGCGCGTCGCCGAACGCATCCGCCATGTCGAGAGTTTCCTGGCGCGCATGCGTGAACGACGTGAAGCAGTGGTCAAGCTGCTGATGTGGGAAATCGGCAAAAATCTCAAGGACTCCCAAAAGGAATTCGACCGGACCTGCGACTATATCGTCGACACTATCAACGCCCTCAAGGAGCTGGACCGTCGTTCCAGCCGCTTCGAGCTGGAACAGGACACGCTGGGGCAGATCCGCCGCGTGCCCCTCGGCGTCGCCCTCTGCATGGGCCCGTACAACTATCCGCTGAACGAAACCTTCACCACGCTGATTCCCGCGCTGATCATGGGCAACACCGTGGTCTTCAAGCCGGCCAAGCTCGGCGTGCTGCTGATACGTCCGCTGCTGGAAGCCTTTCGCGACAGCTTTCCTGCGGGCGTCATCAATGTGATCTACGGCAGCGGCCGAGAGACCGTCAGCGCACTGATGGCCAGCGGCAAGATCGACATATTTGCCTTCATCGGCACCAACAAGGCTGCCAGCGACCTCAAGAAACTCCACCCGCGCCCGCATCGCCTGCGCGCCGCCCTGGGGCTGGATGCAAAAAACCCCGGCCTGGTGTTACGCGATGTCGACCTGGACAATGCCGTCAGCGAAGCGCTCACCGGTTCGCTTTCTTTCAATGGGCAGCGGTGCACGGCTCTGAAGATCCTGTTCGTTCATGAAGACGTCGCCCCGGCGTTCATCGAGAAATTCAATGCCAAACTCGCCGCGCTGAAACCCGGCATGCCTTGGGAAGATGGCGTGGCGCTGACGCCACTGCCCGAAGCCGGCAAGGTCGATTATTTGCACGCCCTGGTGGCCGATGCCATCGCCAAGGGTGCGGGGGTGATGAACCAGCACGGTGGCGAATCCCGGGCTTCGTTCTTCTATCCGGCGGTTCTATACCCGGTGAACACAGCGATGCGTGTGTATCACGAAGAACAGTTCGGCCCCGTCGTGCCCATCGTGCCGTACCGTGACCTGAACACCGTGGTCGATTACGTGCTCGAATCCGACTTCGGCCAGCAACTGAGTATCTTCGGCACCCACCCAGCTGAAGTCGGCAAGCTGGTGGACACCTTCGCCAACCAGGTCGGGCGCATCAACATCAACGCCCAGTGCCAGCGCGGCCCAGACACCTTCCCTTTCAACGGCCGGAAAAATTCCGCCGAAGGCACATTGTCGGTCCATGATGCGCTACGCACTTTTTCGATCCGTACGCTGGTGGCAACCAAATTCCAGGAGAGCAACAAGGCGCTTATCAGCGACATCATCCGTGAGCGGGATTCGAATTTCCTGACCACCGACTACATTTTCTGAGACCGCTCGCTGGTTACGACAGGGCCGGGCGCCGCCATTTGACGCCCCAGCCCTGTTGCATGCCGGCAGCAGCCAGCAGGATCGCCGCCACCCCCAGCCACTGAAGCGGTTCGAGGCGAGGACCGAAGGCGAACCAGTCGACGAAGATCGCCGCGATCGGATAGATAAAGGACAACGCGCCGGTCACGGCTGTCGGCAACCGCTGGATCGCGCTGTATAGCAGCACGTACATGATACCGGTGTGAATCATGCCGAGGGTCAGCAGGCTGGCCCAGGCCTCGGGTTGCTGCGGCAACGTCGAGAGATTCGCCCATGGCGCCAACAGCAGTATCCCGGTGCTGACCTGGATCAGCGCGATCAAATGGGGTGGCGTGCCGCTGAGCCGCTTGATGATCAACGCCGCAATGGCGTACAGCAAAGCCGCACCCAACGCCAGGGCGATGCCCGCCAGATAGTCCTCGCCACCCTGCCCTTGTTCGCCATGGGCGCTGACGATCGCCAGCATCCCAAGGAACGAAACCGCGAGCCAGAAGAGCTTTTGCGCGGTGATCTTTTCGCCCAGGAACAACGCCGCCAGCCCGACCAGCATGAACGGTTGGACGTTGTACACCGCCGTACCGATCGCAATCGAAGCGCGGGAATAGGAAGCGAACAGCAATACCCAATTGCCCACGATTGCCACGCCGCTGAGTACCGCCAGCAGGAACGTTGTGCGCGTCAGCACATCCCGACGCAGGAAACCAAATCCCGCGCAAATCAGCAGCAGCGTGACGGCGCCAAATACGCAACGCCAGAACACCACATCCAGTACGGGCAGGCCCGCCACCAGTACAAACCAACCTATGGTTCCGGAAATCAGCATGGCGGCGGTCATTTCGAGCGAACCGCGGCGTAGGGTCTTGTCCATCTTCAGGCTCCTTCGGTAAGTGGCTACAGTATGCCGAGCCGCCGGGCCGCTTCTCCATGGCCTGAAAAAGGCTAAACTGGTTTTTGACCTTTTTTATAAAGGCCATTTTGACCATTTACCTAACGGAGCCGTTATGACCGACGACATCGACCAGATCCTCATCAAGGCGCTGATGGAAGATTCCCGACGCTCGCTCAAGGCTTTGGCGAACCTGAGCGGCCTGTCGTCCCCCAGCGTTGCCGAACGCCTGCGTAGACTCGAGGAGCGTGGCGTGCTCAGGGGCTATACCGTTGAAGTCGATCCGAAGTGTTTTGGTTATCAACTCCAGGCCATCGTGCGCATTCGCCCATTGCCAGGGCAGTTGCAAGAGGTGGAGCGGCAGATCCAGGCCATTGGCGAGTTCACTGAATGCGACAAGGTGACTGGCGAGGATTGTTTCATCGCGCGGCTGCATGTGCGGTCGATGGAACAGTTGGATGTTTTGTTGGATAAGTTGAATGTTCTTGCGGAAACCAATACGGCTATTGTCAAGAAGACGCCGGTGAAGCGGCGGTTGCCTCCGATGGGTTGAGGGCTGTTGATGGACGCCGACCTGGTGCAAGCCCCAGACAAAAAAAGGCGCCTTTCCTTCAGGAAAAGCGCCTTTTCTCAAATCAACAGCTCAAGCCGGACATTCCGGCAATATCAGTCATCACGTCCCATCAACCCAAACAGCTGCAGCAAGCTGACAAACAGGTTGTAGATCGACACATACAGGCTGATGGTCGCCATGATGTAGTTACGCTCGCCGCCATGGATGATGGCGCTGGTCTGGTACAGGATGCAGACCGACGAGAACAGCACGAAGCCGGCGCTGATCGCCAGTTGCAGGCCGCTGATCTGGAAGAAGAAGCTAGCCACCACCGCACCCAGCAACACGAAGAAACCGGCGGTGATGAAACCACTCAGGAAGCTCATGTCCTTGCGAGAGATCAGTACGTACGCCGACAGGCCACCGAACACCAACGCGGTCATTGCGAAGGCCGAACTGACCACTTCTGCGCCGCCCTGCATGCCCAGGTAACGGTTGAGGATCGGGCCGAGCAGGAACCCCATGAACCCGGTCAGGGCGAAGGCCGAAACCAGGCCCCAGGCCGAATCGCGGAGCTTGTTGGTAAGGAAAAACAGGCCGTAGAAACCGATCAGCACGACAAAGATGTTCGGGTAACCGACGCGCATCTGTTGTGCGACGAAGGCCATCACACCGCTGAAAGCGAGCGTGAGTGCCAGCAGGCCATAAGTGTTGCGCAGGACGCGGCTAACTTCTAGCTGCTCAGCCTGCACGCTGTTGTTCACTGCGTAATCCTGTTCGCGCATGGCGACACTCCTCCGGTTTTGAAACATTCAGTGGCAAGGATCATAACAGACGCTCTGTAACAAGCTACGTGGAGAGTTTGACAGTGTGTTTCATTCGGGTATTATGGCGCCCGCAACGCAATACGGAGGTGTGGCCGAGTGGTTTAAGGCAACGGTCTTGAAAACCGTCGACTGTAACAGGTCCATGAGTTCGAATCCCATCGCCTCCGCCATCTTCTAACGTTAAAGCCCTGACTTGTCAGGGCTTTTTCGTGTCTGGCGTTTGAAAAAACAGTGACGGTCTTCACAAAGGAAACAGTGCATGCCATCCCCTAGCCTACTCAAGGAAAGTAAAGTGCCCCGTAAAACAATCGGTTCGATCGCTGCTGCAATTGTCGGCGTGGTCCTGTTATGCGTGTTCTTCGGAAGTTGGTACACGGTTGATGAAACCGAGCGCGGCGTGCTTCTGCGCAATGGCGCGCTGGTCGGGGTGGTTGAGCCGGGGCTGTCGTTCAAGACGCCATTTATCGAATCGGTACGCCTGATCAGCACGCAGAGCCAGGTAACCTCCTACGACGACTTGCAGGCCTACAGCAAAGACCAGCAATCGGCCGAGCTCAAAGTGTCGGTGTCGTGGCACATCGCGCCTTCCGACGTGGCGAAGGTCTATACCCAGTTCAAGGATCTGGAAGGCATCCGCGACCGGATGATCAGCCGGCAGGTGCCGACGCAGGTGGAGAATGTGTTCGGCAAGTTCAACGCCGTGGCCGCCGTGCAGAACCGCGTCCAACTGGTCAACGATATCTCCGCTGCGATCAAATCGACGATTACCGGGCCGGTGATCATCGACAGCGTCCAGGTTGAAAACATCGATTTCAGCGATGCCTACGAAAAGGCCATCGAAGCGCGCATGGCCGCCGAGGTCCAGGTCAAGACCCGTGAGCAGCAGCTCGCCACCGAACAGGTCCAGGCGCAGATTCGGGTGACCCAGGCCCAGGCGGAAGCCGATTCGCAAGTGGCCCAGGCCAAGGCCGATGCCCTGGCAACGGAACTGCGTGGCAAGGCTGAAGCCGAGGCGATCAAGGCCCGCGCCCAGGCGCTGGCCAGCAACCAGAACCTGGTGGAGCTGACCAAGGCCGAGCGCTGGAACGGTGAGTTGCCCACCACCATGCTGCCGAACAGCGCGCTGCCTTTTATCGATTTGAAGTAACCTCCCTCGGCGCGGTCGATTCCGGCCGCGCCATTTTCCCGTGCAGCGTCTGGACAGATACGTCGACGCCGGTGGTTGACGCTACACTTGCTTCACTGATGACCAGACGTTCACCGTTAGCAGGGAGCTCACCGTGTACCCAGGCAAACAAACAACGCAACTCCCCTCCTGTATCCCATTCTCCGCCCGTCATCCCGATAATTGCTCACACTCGCCAGGTCCGGTTTCGGCATCCGTTCCGCGCAGGAGAAACCTGTGACCATTCTGATCAATAAATACAAGTGGCCCGTCCTGTTGGCCGCGGCGCTTGTTGTCTTTTCCGCATTGATCTTCTTTTTAATAAAATCCTATACATACGACTCAGCGACCTATTTCGAATCACGGGACTTCATTCGCCAACTCAAGCAAGCCGACGCCAACTGGAACGTAAAAATCCTCAGGAAGAAAATCGGCGTCAACAATAACCTGTCACTCACCCCACCCCCCGAAGCGCAGACTCGCTGGGAGCAATTGGAGCGTTTGAACAGTTCCGGCCCGCTAGCGGCGCTCTGGGCGTCAAGGCGCCAGGGATACGTGGATGCGGTCAAGAACAAGAATCTGCTGGTCGAGCAGTTCGAGCAGCACAACGCCACCCTGCGGGCGTCACTGGATGAGTTGCCAACGGTTGAAGACGAAATACAAAACCTGTTGCAGGAGATGAAGGCGAACGGGGAGATCGCGCGCCTGACCGCAGCCTCGAATGTCCTGGACCTGGCGTTGACCACCCTGGAGTTCGCCCTTTACGTCACGGCGGATAAAGAACGGGAAGTGCGGGATCAGTTAAGCGAACTCGAACATCAGATTGACCAACTGCCTGCCCTCTATCGGCCCGCGTTTGTGTCTCTGATACACCACGTCAAGACCATCATCCACGAACAGCCCCAGGTCAACGACCTGCTGGACCGCATCAGCGTCATCCCAGTGGCCCAGGAGCTGGACAGCATCAACGAGCTGTTGAACGAAACGCAGCGCAGGACCGCCGCCACGGACCGTAAGTACCATATATACCTGGCGGTGTGCGCCGGCCTGATGGCGCTTTTGATGATCTATCTGGCCGTACGGCTGGTGCGCAGTTATTCAGTCATCAACCAGATCAACCATGAGCTGCAAACTTCCAATGACAAACTGGAAGAACGCGTCCAGGAACGCACTCGCGAGTTGAAGGAGGCCGAACGGGAGTTGGTGGATGCCGCTCGCATGGCAGGCATGGCCGAGATTGCAACGAACGTGTTGCACAACGTCGGCAATGTCCTCAACAGCGTGAATATTTCCGCGGACCTGGTCACTCGCAAGTTAAAAAACAGCAAGACGCAAGGGTTGGGCAAAGCCGTGAAAATGATGAACGAACATGCCGACGACCTGGGTCATTTCATCACCGAGGACGAAAAAGGCAAGTTGTTGCCCCGCTACTTCAATGAACTGGTGGACTCTGTTGCAGGCGAACAAGCACTGCTCATCGAGGAACTGGCGCAGTTGACCAAAAGCATCGATCACATCAAGGACATCGTCACCACCCAACAAACCTACGCCGGGGCTGCGAGGCTGATCGAGCCGCTGAACGTCGCCGATCTGTTCGAGGATGCCCTGCGCATGAATTCAGGGGCGCTGAGCCGGCATCATGTCACCGTGATCAAGGATTACCAGGACGCTCCCGTGATTCTCGGCGACAAGCACCGGCTGCTGCTGATCCTGATCAACCTGATCAGCAATGCCAAGTTCGCCATGTCCAGCGTTGAGCACCCACGGGAGATGACCCTGGGAATCCGCATCGTCGACCAGACGACGTTATGCGTCAGCGTCAAGGACCGTGGCGAAGGGATTTCCAAGGAAAACCAGGCGAGGATCTTCAATCATGGCTTCACGACCCGCAAGGACGGCCATGGCTTTGGCCTGCACAGTTGCGCCCTGGCGGCGGTCGAAATGAACGGCCGTCTCTTGGCCTACAGTGACGGACCGGGGCACGGCGCCCTGTTTACGCTGGAACTGCCCCTGGAGCTGGCAGCCTCATGACCCGCTTTGACTGCGCGACTGGCATCCGTGCCTGCGCGCAGTCAACAGAACGCGGCCCTACTTGACGTTCCCGGACGGGGCGTTACGGCGTCTCCTGGCGGGTAATGCGGCGGCGTAGGCCAGCGCTTCCTCCCGTGAGGCGAAGGAACCCAGCCGATCAGCCTGGGTACAGACTCGCCAAGGGCCGCTGTTGACGCTCAGTACGTCATAGCCATTGATGTGCATTTTCGTCAGCATCGCAGTACTCATGGTGATCACCTCCTGCAAAGTACCGAGTTACGCTGCCTACCATACTCCCGGTTCACCCGTCGGTGCCTACCGGGCGTCGCGACAGTTCATCGTCCATGCAATTCAATGGGAGTCCGAATCCCACAGCCAATCCCATAAACCGGGCAGATGCACGGGCTGGGACGTGTCGCGAACCGTGCGAGCCAGCGCCGCTCGTTCCAAGGCGCGGCTGTCGTCGTAGAACGGCTTCGCATCGGTCCTGAGCCCGGTCTCACTGGCACTGTCCAAAAGGATCTGTAGGTATTCACGGGCGTGGCGGGCGGTATATCGGTTGAGGTCGTGGAAGGTCACGACGACCGGTATCACACCGTCCACAGTGGGCAATTGACCATCCGCGATGCGCTCGCGGACCTCGGAGAGCTGGCGCGTGAGGTTCATCCGCCGTCGTGGGCTCACGGTAATGCCCCAAACCTTGCCATCATTGGCGCTCAAGTCAGTCAGCAATACGTGCATACCGTGTCGTTGATAAGCGGCAAACGTGCGCTTGTCGAAACTCCAGAATGGCGGCCGTACCAGGTTTGGCGATGCGCCTGTGATCACAGCGATATCGTTGGCGCCATTGGCCAGGGACTGCTCCAACTCATCCGGATCCAGGAATCGATGATTGGTATGCCAATAGGTAGCCGTGTGGAATCCCAATAAGTGTCCGTTCGCATGCTCACGACGCATGAGCGAGCGGCCGATTTCGCTGCCACCGGCCCGTGGCGCTCGGGTCTGGACGAAAAAAACCGCCTTGATCCCAGGCTGCACCGGATTACGGTCCAATGCGTCCAGCACGTCGGCGCTCGGATTCCAGAAAGACGATGCGCTGGGCCCATCATCGAATGTCAGCAGGAAACGGATCGGGGCCTGGACGCGCAGGCGTTCCTCGGTTTGCGGGGTCAATTCGATGGGCGGGCCGATGCAGCCCGACAAGTGCAGGACAAACAGCGCCACGACCAGCGCCCTGGCGAAATTGTTCATGTCTTGCCTTTATTCAGTGCCACGTTACGTCGCCTTTGATCCTTGGCACCGGTGCTTTCAAGCTCACCTTGGAGAAGGTTACCCGGGTTTGGTTCCGCACCGTGAGCACGGTGTTCAGCAACCCTCGACACTCTCCCTGTAGACCCCATTCTTGACCGTCCGGAAATCCAATGGAATTTTCCGAACGCCTCCGTATCCATCCGTATAGGATCAATTAGGGAGGATTTATGGGCGGTCCATCGCTTTACATCATCGACTACATGCTCCATGGCGAGCCCAAGTCTTTCATCATTCGCGCCGAAGTGATGAATAACTCCGAAGCTTGGCATTGGGCCAGTTGCGACGCGGGTGTTGGGCGCATCCCCAAATTCGGCAGGGAGAAGGTCAAGCGGGTTTCAAAACCCATGGCAGAAAAATATGGCATTACCGATGTGCGCTGGCGAGCCTCCGTCGCGCCATCCTGGGTCAAGGAGTCTGGCTGAACAAGACATGAAAGGGTCCGGCGCACCGACTGTCCAGTCGTGCGCCGGATATCCAACGCCGCAGAAATATCTCAACTACCCTTATTGCAGCCTTACCCGTCCATAGCGATGGGTTTCGTGCTGCCTCATCCAACGTTGAATGGAGGTGTGACATGTCCGAAAAAGAGTCCATCACCACCCTGCTCACTTTATTGGAATCGCGCCAGGCGGGGCTGACCGCGGCCTGTAAGGAAATTGCCGACTGGGTCGACCATCAGGGCGGCCATCCCGCTGCAGTGCGCATCCGCGATCGGCTCAACGACATCGAAAAGGATGCCCCGTCGATCCAGAGCGCCCTCTCTTCACTCAAACCTGTGGAACGTCCGTTGCCAAGATTTCGCTAATAGGTTTCGCTATATGTTTCGTTGATGGAAAGCTTCGTCAACGACGCTTGCCGCACCGGTTTCCCTGAGCTCCACCGGTTGTAAACCCGATGGAACGACGGCGTACGTTTGCACCTCGATATTGATAGGTATCGATGCAAGAGCCGTCATAAGGGAGAACCAACATGAATGCCAGAGTCCTGCTGCTGATTGCCTGTGCCTGCCCCGCCACCGTCATGGCGCAGGGTTGCGAGGTCCTTACCCGATCCCAAAGCCAGGCGGTACAGGAAATCGAAACCCGCAGTTGCTATGAGTACAAGGGCGTCCCCTCGGAGGCCATCGGCTGGTCCTGCAGCAACGAAAGCAAAGGGACCCTGAGCACTCAAAAGAAACCCGTCGAGCGTTGCGCCGAAGGCTACGTGGCAACGTGTCAGGCAAGACTGACCCAGGAAGCCCTGGCCAATCCCCATTCCACCAGCAAGGATCGCAGCGGCGGCTCGGCGAATATCCCGGACAACGCCCAAGTCACCTGGTACTACTACGACGCGCAACAAGTGCAGCAAGCACAAAAGGATTGCGAAACCACCGGCGGCCAATGGAAGAACCGCTGACCGGGTGGTTCGCATCACATGGCGTCAGCCCTTGCTGTGTTCTGGGGAAGAAGGCGGGTTCTTGACGCCTCGTGGCCCGGCCACGCCCCAGATGATCAAGCCCAAGACAGGCAAGATAATCAGCAACAGCGCCCAGCCCGCCTTGGTACCGGCCGACTTGTCGCTGCGAAAGACGCTG
Organism: Pseudomonas sp. E102; assembly: GCF_052660185.1. Lineage (NCBI taxonomy): Bacteria > Pseudomonadati > Pseudomonadota > Gammaproteobacteria > Pseudomonadales > Pseudomonadaceae > Pseudomonas > Pseudomonas sp. E102. Next base: position 1,766,155 of record NZ_CP084025.1, on the reverse strand, counting down.
ACGATCGCCCACAAGTCTACGAGCAACAGCAACACCGCTACGGCGATCCAGAAATAACTGGCTAGTTCAGACATGGCCTCAATCCTCTTGTCGGTCTATGGATTAGGCATGGCCGCGCCAGCTCCGTTCAAAGAATCTGACTTGCTGTTACGGTTGACGATCGTGCAGCTACAAGCGCTCGTTGAGGTAGGCGACCCATTGCTCATAGGCCTCGTGCTGACGCCGGACCGCCTCGTCCCAGGCGGTTCCCGACATTTGATGGACACAGATAAGCGCCATCATCTCCGACGTTGCTGCGTCGAGCTCAACCAGAAGCTCGTGGGATCTGACTTTGAAGTCTTCAACGGTGGTCATCATTCCTCGCTTCCCCCATCGGGGCCGGCTCGTCCACCCAACATTGATGCGTTTTTTCGGCGCTGATTCATTTTTGGCGATGATCGGTCGTCGACAACGGCCCTGCCTCGACGTTTTCCAACCGTCCGCGAAATAAACGAAGCCTTTTCCATGGGGCGCGATCCCATGGACAGAAACGAAACATTTCGTTTTTTGAACGCCGAAACGGCGCGAGGCTCAAATATTGCAGTTATATTGCATTTTAATGACAGTCGGAATTGGACCAGGTTATGAAGATTCGAGCGACCGTCATCTGCGAAGAAGACCGCCACATCCTGCTGGTACGTAAGCCCAAGAGCCGCTGGGCGTTGCCTGGCGGAACTGTCGAGCGCGGCGAAACCCACGCCGACGCCGCCCTAAGGGAACTGGCGGAAGAAACGGGGCTGAGCGCCGAAAGCCTGCTTTACCTGATGCGGATCAATGACGGCGGTACCGAGCATCACGTGTTCGAGGCGGCGGTCAACGATTCGACGGCCGCCAGGCCACAAAATGAGATCAGCGACTGTGTATGGCACCCGTTGGACGCCATTGCGCAGTTGCAGATGAAAAAAGGGATGCGGGAAATATTGGAAGCGTTTCGGCGCAGGCTGTAGACCGCTTAAAACCTGACGAACAATTTTTACGGACCAGAAACAAACAAGGGTTTGCATTAGCTTTCGCTCGCAAACCCTTGATATTAGATGGTGCCCGAAGCCGGAATCGAACCGGCACGCCCTTACGAGCGGGGGATTTTAAGTCCCATGCGTCTACCAGTTTCGCCATTCGGGCGGTAGCGCGGTCAAGCCATGTGACACTGTCGGATAGGCATCCCACAGGATCGAGGCTGGTGCAACAGAGGGGGAAATATATACATCCCTCCTGGGTGAAGCAAGGCGGCCATTGCCCTTTTCAAGACAAAACCTTTCACCGCCCCCTAAATAAAAAAGCTCCGTAGATCATGAATCTACAGAGCTTTTTAGAAGTGGAGGCCGAAGTCGGAATCGAACCGGCGTAGGTGGATTTGCAATCCACTGCATAACCATTTTGCTATTCGGCCTCAATACGCCTGATGCAATGAAACCGCATCAAACGGATAAAAACTTATCCGGACAAAGCCGCTAATAGCGAGCTATCTCCTTGAAAACATTGAAGTTTTTTACGCCTCGATGCATTCGATGGGCGCAATTATGTACTCATTTGCCTAAGCTGACAACCCCTTGATTTCAAAAAAAATTTGCCTGGCGGTGAGACCTTCGGATGTATTTCCTGGGCAACACGACGGGCCGAAACCTCTGCGAACCGGCTCATCGGGAAACCACTCACACCAACGGAACAACCGCCGTTGCCCTCGGTTCATTCGTTATGTCGTCCCCTGGATCAGCAAGGAGAACCATCATGACTGAACGCCCAAAACTGGTGGCGAGCCGGGCTCCGGTGCCCACCTCATCACGCCCCAATCTTGGCACGCCGGAGCGCCTGGTGTCGCTGGTGGCCGGCTCGTTATTGCTTGCCAATGGTTTGCGCCAGGGCGGTCTCAAGGGCTGGCCGCAGGTGCTGCTCGGCGCGTGCGCTGCCTGGCGAGCCTATTCAGGCACATGCCGGATCAAGCAAGCCCTGACCCACAGCCCTTTCGAACAAACATTCGAACAGGATCGCGATTGGGACGGCAGCAAGGTCATTTCCCGCAGCATCACGGTGGGCAAGCCGAGGGACGAGGTCTACGCGTTCTGCAGCGAACCGGCCAATCTGGGAGCGCTCATGCCATGGGTGGACGCCATCGAACAGACGGGCGAACGAACTTATCGCTGGGTCGCCCATGGCCCGATGGACAAGACGTTGCAGTGTGACCTCGAACACTGCGAACCCAAGGAAGGCCGCAAGCTGCACTGGATTGCCGGTCCGGACCGACGCTTCAAGCATGACATCCAGATGCATTTCAGCGATGCGCCCGCCGGTCGCGGTACGCAGATCAAAGTCATCGTGGCTTGCGAGACGCCTCTCGGCGCGGCCGGCTATGCGCTCGCCGCCGCTATTTCCCGGTTCTCCGACAAGGCCCTGCTCAATGTGCTGCGCAGCATCAAGCAGCAACTGGAAACGGGCGAAGTCAGCACCAACAAGATGCGCGATCCGCATACCAAGGATTTTCTGTTTGTCCACTTGGCTACCCACGCGACGCAAGCTCCAGCCAATGACTCATCCTCTGACAAACCCGAACTCAATGGAGGTACCGTCTGATGCGCGCATTGACTTGGCAAGGCCCCAACAAACTGCAGGTCGAGACGGTGGACGATCCCTCCATCCTGAATCCCCGCGACGCCATCGTGCGGGTGATCCTATCCTCGGTGTGCGGCTCGGACCTGCATCTGCTGGGCGGCTACGTGCCGACCATGCAGGCCGGCGATATCATCGGGCATGAGTTCATGGGCGAAGTGGTGGAAACCGGCTCGGCTGTCACGCAGATCAAGAAAGGCGACCGGGTCGTCACAGTGTCGATTGTCGGCTGCGGAGAATGCGAGCATTGCCAGCGTTCGGACTTTTCCTGCTGCGACAACTCCAATCCGAACCCCACCGCCACCGACATCGCCTACGGTCAACCCGCCTGCGGCATCATTGGCTACAGCCATGCGTTCGGTGGTTATGCCGGCAGCCACGCCACCTATATCCGCGTGCCGTTTGCCGACGTCAACCTGTTCACGATCCCCGATGGCGTCAGGGACGAGCAGGCCGTGTTCGTCTCCGATGCGGTGCCCACCGGTTATTTCGCCGCCGACAACGCCGATATCCAACCCGGCGATACGGTGGCGGTCTGGGGTTGCGGCGGGGTTGGGCTGATGGCGATGTCCAGCGCCTACTTGCTAGGCGCAGAACGGGTGATTGCCATCGACCGCTTTGCCGATCGTTTGCGCCTGGCCGAGGAAAAGGCCGGCGCCATCGCCCTCAACTACGAGACCAGCGACGTGCATGCCGCCCTGCTGGAACTGACCGGCGGCCGTGGACCGGATCGCTGCATCGATTGCGTCGGCATGGAGGCCCACGGCACGGAAGTCGATTATTTCTACGACAAGACCAAACAGATGCTGCGCCTGCACACCGAACGCGGGACCGTGCTGCGCCAGTCGATTCGCGCGTGTCGTAAAGGCGGGACGGTGTCGGTGGTCGGCGTGTACGGCGGCTTGCTGGACAAATTCCCGATGGGCGCGATCGTGAACAAGTCACTGACTCTGCGTTCCGGCCAGCAACCGGGACAGCGTTATGTGAAGCGTCTGTTCGAACACATCCAGAACGGTGACCTGGACCCCTCCTATCTGCTGACGCATCCCATGGGCCTGGAGCAATCGGTTGAGGGCTACGCAATGTTCAAGGAGAAACGCCAGGATTGCCTACGGGCGGTGTTCCGCCCGGAATAGATCAACTCCATGGCGAGGGAGCAACTCCCTCGCCACCGGGATTGCAGGGCCTCACCGGACAGTCGCGGCGCGCCGTCATAATCGGTAACATACCGGCCTTTCCCGCAGCCCTCCTGCGCCCTGCCGACTAAGTCCATTCCATGCCTTTCGAACTCAGCGTTGAACTTTCCACCCTCGCGATACTGGCCGTTGTGGCGTTCATCGCCGGCTTCATCGATGCCATTGCCGGCGGTGGCGGGCTGCTCACCACCCCGGCCCTGTTGACCGCCGGCCTGCCGCCACACTTGGTGCTGGGCACCAACAAGCTCAGCTCGACCTTTGGCTCGGCCACGGCCAGCTTTACCTTTTACAAGCGCAAGCTGTTTCACCCACGGCAGTGGACCCACGCCCTCGTCGGCACGCTGATCGGTGCCCTGGCCGGTGCCGTCGTTGCCCATTACCTGCCCGCCGAGTGGCTGAACAAGATGCTGCCGGTCATTGTCTTTGCCTGCGGCCTCTACTTGCTGTTCGGCGGCACGCCCAAGGCACCGCTGGACAGCAATGCGCCGATCAAGAAGACCTGGCAGTCGCCGCAAGGCTTCGCCCTCGGTTTCTATGACGGCGTGGCCGGCCCGGGCACGGGTGCGTTCTGGACCGTCAGCAGCCTGCTGCTCTACCCCATCGACCTGGTCAAGGCCAGCGGCGTGGCCCGCAGCATGAACTTCGTCAGTAACATCGCGGCGCTGACGGTGTTCATCGTCTCGGGCCAGGTGGACTGGATCATCGGCCTGAGCATGGGCCTGTCGGTGATGGTCGGTGCTTTCTTTGGCGCGCGCACCGCCATCAGCGGCGGCGCGAAGTTCATCCGGCCAGTGTTCATCACCGTGGTGCTGGCCCTGACCGTGCGCCTAGCCTGGCAACACTGGTTCAGCATGGCCTAAGCGCCGCGCCACGTAGAGGTCGATCAGATACCGGGCAATCGAGCGCGAGGCGGGAAGCGGTGGCAGATCGTGGATGCTGAACCACTGCGCGTCTTCGATCTCGTCCTCTTGGGGCACGATGTCGCCGCTGGCGTATTCGGCGTGGAAGCCCAGCATCATCGAATGGGGAAACGGCCAGCACTGGCTGCCCACGTACTGGATGTTCTTCACTTCGATACTGACTTCTTCGCGGACTTCCCGGACGAGGCAGTCCTCGGCCGACTCACCCGGCTCGGCAAATCCTGCCAAGGTGCTGTAGACACCCGAGACAAAACGGGGCGAACGTGCGAGCAGGACTTCATCGCCACGGGTGATCAGTACGATCATGCTTGGTGAGATCCGCGGGTAATGCCGCAGATCGCACGCCTGGCAATGCATCGCCCGCTCGCGCGGCACCTGGCTCATGGGCTGGCCGCAACTGCCGCAAAAGCGGTGTTCCCGGGCCCAGGTCCCGACCTGAGCGGCATAACCCAACACCTTGAACAGCGTGTGATCTTCCTCGAGCATGAACGCGCGCAAGCCTTTCCAGCTGCAACCGGGAATATCCAGGGGGCTGTGCAGTTCCAGCAGGTAGACCGGCTCGCCATCGAAATGGCCGATGCCGTGCTCGGCGAGGATCGACAGGTCTTGGCGCTTGAGCCAGTCGCGAGGAAACAGCGCGCCGTTATCGTCGTACAAAAAACCTTCCGGGCTGCGGGCCACGGCCCAGCCGCCGGGAAGGTCGGTGTCGAGTACTGCGGTGGTCCAGCGTGAAATCATGATCGATCAATCCAGAAATTCGGGTTTCTGTTTGCTCATATGGGCGGCCATGGCCACGCGCAGGTCATTGGATTGCAGCATGGCGGCATTCCACGTGGCGACATATTCCAGGCCGTCGTCGATGCGGTGGTCGCGCATGTAGCTGATCATTTCCTTGGTGCCGGTGATGGCAATCGGCGACTTGGCGGCGATTTCCCGGGCAATGCCCATCACGCCGTCGAGCAGGCTGGCGGTGTCATTGTAGACACGATTGACCAAGCCAATGCTGCGCGCTTCGTCGGCACCAAAGGTGCGCCCCGTATAAGCGAGTTCACGCAGCATGCCGTCCCCGATGATCCGGGGCAAGCGTTGCAATGTCCCAACATCGGCCGCCATGCCGATGTCGATTTCCTTGATGGAGAACTGCGCGTCTTCGGCGGCGTAGCGCATGTCGCAAGCGGAAATCAGGTCGATGGCACCACCGAGACAATAGCCCTGGACCGCCGCGAGTACCGGTTTACGGCAGTTGTCCACGGCATTGAACGAGGCTTGCAGCTGCAGGATCTTGCGTCGCAGCACGCGGGCGTTACGGCCCACATCCTTGCCCAGTTCGTTCGCCACGCCAGCCAGCATCATCAGGTCGATGCCTGAGGAAAAGTGCTTGCCGGCACCGCTCAGGACCACCACCCGCACTTCGTCGGTGTCGTCGATCCATTGGAAAATCTCGACGATTTCGCTCCAGAACGCCGCGTTCATGGCGTTGATCTTGTCCGGTCGGTTGATCTGCACATGGGCGATGTTGTCTGCAAGTTCGACGTTGAACGCTTGGTATTGCGACATGGCAGTATCCTTTGACCGGCTGGAAGAGGCCTGAACTATAACAAGCGATCACGACAGGACGTAGGCAGCGCATCGGCCAAAAGCGGGACTGCATCACGCTGCGCAATCTAATGTGGGAGCGAGCCTGCTCGCGAAGGCGGCAGGTCAGTCAACATTTTCATAAGCTGAACCACTGCTTTCGCGAGCAGGCTCGCTCCCACAAGGTCTGGGGCGGGTATCAGTCCGTTGCCGGCTGCTCGGACGCCTCCAACCGCCCATCCCAACCACCGCCCAACGCGGCAATCAACTGCACACTCGCAATCAACCGGCTCTGTTGCAGGCTCAACACGCTGCGCTCGTTGCTCAGAGCTGTAGCCTGGACAGACACCACGTCGAGATAGCCGATCAGCCCTGCCCTGTACTGATTCTGCGTCAGGCGCAGGGACTCGCGGGCGGCGTCGAGGGCTTCCTGGCGCACGCGGGCTTCGTCTTCGAGCACCTTGAGCTGGATCATGTAGTTCTCGACTTCGCGGAAACCGTCGAGCACGGTCTGGCGATAGGTGGCGACCGTCTGATCATACGCCGCCACGCTGCGGTCGACCTCCGCCGAGCGCTGGCCGCCATCGAACAGGGTCATCGCCAGTTGCGGGCCGACCGACCAGAAGCGGTTCGGCACGCTCACCCAGTTATCGTAGGTACTGCTGCTGTAGCCACCGCTCAGGCTCAGGGTCAGGTCCGGGTAATAGGCGGCCTTCGCCACGCCGATGTTGGCGTTCGCCGCCATGACCGAGCGCTCCGCCGATGCGATGTCTGGACGGCGTTCGAGCAGTTGCGACGGCACGGCCACCGGGACTTGCGGCAGCGCTGGGACATCCTGGGTTTCGGCCAGGCTGAATTCGGCCGGCGGCAGACCGATCAGCACGGCAATGGCGTTTTCGAACTGCGCACGCTGCCAGATCAGGTCGATCAGGTCGCCCTGGGTGGTCTTGAGCTGGTTCTGCGCCTGGGCCACCGCATCCTTGCCGGACACCCCGGCGCGGTACTGGTTTTCGGTCATTTTCAGAGAGCGCTGGTAGTTGTCGACGGTAGTCTGCAACAAGCGCTTCTGCTGATCGATCACCCGCAACTGCAGGTAGTTCTGCACCAGCTCCGATTGCTGGCTCAGACGCATCGCCGCCAGGTCGGCAAAGCTGGCCTGGGCGCTGGCTTCATCGGCCTCCAAGGTACGGCGCAACCTGCCCCACACGTCCGCTTCCCAGCTCACGCCGGCCTGGGCGCTGTAAGTGTCGCGGATGCCGCTGGAGGAACTGCTCAGGCTCGAACTGCTGCTGCCCGTGCCTTGGCTGGAGCGGGTCTTGCCGACCGAAAGGTCGACCGTCGGAAAGAACGCCCCGCGAGCACTGCGCGCCAAAGCCTGGGCCTGACGGTACTGGGCTTCGGCCTGGGCCACGGTCTGGTTGGAGGCGTTGAGCTGTTCCACCAGGTCGTTGAGCCGGGTGTCAGCGTACAGTTCCCACCAGGCGCCACGGGCCAGGGCGTCGCTGGGGTTGGCCTGGCGCCAGCCCTGGGCCTCCTTGTACTGCGACGGCGCGGCGGCTGACGGGCGCTGGTAATCGGGACCGATTGCGCAGGCACTCAGCAGTGCCACGCAGAGCGCCAGGCTCAAGACACGCGAACCACGGGCAGTCGCCAGCGCAGCGACAAGGTTGAACAACGAACGATCGGTCATAGCGGAGTTTCCAGGGCAGCATCAGTGCGCACCCCACGCCAGCGGTTGAAACGATGGCGCAGGTTATCAAGATAGAGGTAGACCACCGGGGTGGTGTAGAGCGTCAGGACCTGGCTGAATACCAACCCGCCGATAATGGTCAGGCCCAGCGGTTGGCGCATTTCCGAGCCTTCGGCGCCACCGAGCAACAGCGGCAGGGCTCCGAGGATCGCGGCCAGCGTGGTCATGAGGATAGGCCGCAGTCGCAACAGGCAAGCGCTGCGGATCGACTCCAACGGCGTTTGGCCGGCGCGCTCCAATTGCAATGCGAGGTCGATCATGAGGATGGCGTTTTTCTTCACGACGCCAATCAGCAGGAACAACCCCAGCAGCGAGATCAGGCTGAACTCGCTGCCCAGGACATAGATCGACAACAACGCGCCCACCCCGGCCGAGGGCAAGGTGGACAGGATGGTCAGCGGGTGGATATAGCTTTCGTACAGCACGCCGAGCACTAGGTACACCGCCAGCAACGCGCCGAGGATCATGAACGGCTGGCTTTTCTGGGTCGCGGCGAACGCGTCGGCGGTGCCGGCCATTTTCGCGATGACATCTTCGGGCATCCCGAGCTTGGCTATCGCCCGCTCGATCGCCGCGGTGCCCTGCTCCACCGTGACGCCTTCGGCCATGTCGAACGAAATACCTTCTGAAGCGAACTGGCCTTCATGGCTGACCCGGTCGTCCTCCAGGCTGTTTTCATAATGGGCAATCGCCGACAGCGGGACCCGCGCGCCATCGGCGGTAATCACCTGGACCTGCTCGAGCGTATTCGGGTCCTGGGCATATTTGGGATTGACCTCCATGACCACCTGATACTGGTTCAGGCTGTCGTAGATGGTCGAGATCTGCCGCTGGCTGTAGGCGTTGTTCAGTACCGAGGTGACCATGTCCATGTCGATGCCCAGGCGCTTGGCCTGGTCGCGGTCCACGATCAGCGTCACCTGCTGCGCCCCGCCACCGTCGCGGGCGTCGATGGCGGTCAGTTCCGGCAAGGCGCGGAAGGCGGCGACGACCTTGGGATACCAGATGCGCAGCGACGCCAGGTCGGCGCTCTGGAGGATGTAGGAATACTGCGACGTGGTCTGCTCGCGACCGCCACCGAATTGCAGGTCCTGGTCGGCCATCAGCATCAATTGGGCACCGGGTACCTTGGGCATTTCCTTGCGCAAGCGCTCGATGACCTTTTGCGCGGAAATCCCGCGTTCCTTGATCGGCTTGAGGCGTACCAGCATGAAAGCATTGTTGGTGCCGTTGTTGCCGCCGATGAAACCCGCCACGCTCTGCACCGCTTCGTCCTTGAGCACCGCGCGACGGAAGATTTCCATTTTCGGCTGCATCACGTTGAACGACAGCCCATCGTCACCGCGCACGAAGCCGATCAATTGGCCGGTGTCCTGCTGGGGCATGAACGTCTTTGGCACCACCACGTACAGTGCGATATTCACGCCGATGGTCACCAGCAGGCTGAGCAAGGTCAGGCGCCGATGGCGCAGCACCCAATCCAGGCTGCGGGCGTACCCCCGGACCATGCGCTCGTTGAGGCCGTGGCTCCAACGCTGCAAGCGGTTTTCCTGCCCCGGCACGTGGGGCTTTAGCCACCGGGCGCAGAGCATCGGGGTAAGCGTCAGGGACACCACCAGCGAGACCACGATGGCGGCCGCCAGGGTGATGGAAAATTCGCGAAACAGACTCTCGACGATCCCGCCCATGAACAGGATCGACAGGAACACCGCCACCAGCGAGGCGTTCATCGACAGCAAGGTGAAGCCCACTTCCTCGGCGCCCAGGTAGGCCGCTTTCATCGGCGGCACGCCCTCGTCGATGTGCCGGGAAATGTTCTCCAACACCACGATGGCATCGTCCACCACCAGCCCGGTGGCGAGGATCAGCGCCATCAGCGACAGGTTGTTCAGGGAAAAACCGTAGAGGTACATCACCGCGAACGTGCCCACCAACGACACCGGCACCGCCAGGGTCGGGATCAGCGACGCACGGAAATTACCGAGGAACAGGAACACCACCAGCACCACCAGCGCCACGGCGATCAACAGGGTCATTTCCGCTTCGTGCAGGGTGGCCTTGATCACCGGCGAGCGGTCCATGGCCAGGTTGAGCTTGACGCTGGCCGGGAGCACCGCTTGCAGGGCCGGCAGCTGGTTCTTGATCTCGTTGACGGTTTCGATGATGTTGGCGCCGGCCTGGCGGTTGATGACCAGCAGCACGGCGGCATCGTCGTTGAAGAACCCACTGTTGTAGCGGTCCTCCACGCTGTCGCTGACCTTCGCCACGTCCTTGAGCCGCAACACCGAGCCGTCCTGGTAGCGGATGACCAGCGTTTCGTAGTCCTTGGCCTTTTCCAACTGGTCATTGGCCTGGACTTGCCACATGCGCTTGTCGTCTTCGACCGACCCTTTTGGCCGGCGGACATTGCTGTCGGCGATCGCCGTGCGGACGTCGTCGAGCGCCACGCCGTACTGGTTGAGTAATTGTGGCTCCAGCTCGATACGCACCGCCGGCAGCGAACTGCCGCCGATCTGCACTTCCCCTACCCCCGCCACTTGGGACAGGCTCTGGGACAGGATGGTGGAAGCCAGGTCATAGAGCTGGCCTTTCTCCAGCACGTCGGAGGTCAGCGAAAGCACCATGATCGGCGCCTGGGACGGGTTGACCTTCTTGTAGGTCGGCATGCTGCGCATGCCACTGGGCAGCAGATTGCGCGAGGCGTTGATTGCCGCCTGTACTTCCCGCGCCGCGCCATTGATGTCGCGGTCCAAGTCGAATTGCAGGATCACCCGGGTCGAGCCCTGGCTCGAACGGCTGCTCATGGTATTGACCCCGGCGATGGCGCCGAACGAGCGCTCCAGCGGCGTCGCCACGGTGGAAGCCATCACCTCCGGGCTCGCCCCCGGCAGGTTGGCCTGGACCACGATCACCGGGAAATCCATTTGCGGCAACGGCGAAACCGGCAGCAAGCCAAAGCACACGCCGCCGAGCAGCATGATCGCGAAGCTCAGAAGCATGGTCGCCACTGGACGGCGGATGAAGGGGCCGGAGAGGTTCATCGACCGCAGCCCCATGCTTCAATGGACAGGCTTTCGTGGCGAGGGAGCTTGCTCCCGCTTGAGTGCGCAGCGCTCACAAAAGGGGCCGCTGCGCAGCCCAGCGGGAGCAAGCTCCCTCGCCACGAAAAGCCCTGGCACGGCACGAAAGCCGTCATACCCGCACCTCATCGGCCTCAGGCCTGACGAACCGCCGCCCCAGGCGATCGAAGTACAGGTAGATCACCGGCGTGGTGAACAGCGTGAGCACCTGGCTCACCAGCAAGCCGCCCACCATCACCAGGCCCAGGGGCTGGCGCAACTCGGCGCCGGAGCCGGTGGCGAGCATCAGCGGCACGGCGCCGAACAGCGCAGCGAGGGTGGTCATCAGGATCGGCCGGAAGCGCAGCAACGCAGCCTGGTAGATGGCGGTCTGCGGGTCCATGCCCTGGTTGCGCTCGGCGTCGAGGGCAAAGTCGATCATCATGATCGCGTTCTTCTTGACGATACCGATCAGCAAGATGATACCGATGATCGCGATCATGCCCAGGTCATTGCCGGTCAGCATCAATGCCAGCAACGCGCCGATGGCCGCCGAGGGCAAGGTGGAAAGAATCGTGATCGGGTGAATGTAGCTCTCGTAGAGCACGCCCAGCACGATGTACATGGTCACCACCGCCGCCAGGATCAACAACAAGGTGCTCGACAGCGACGCCTGGAACGCCTGCGCCGCGCCCTGGAATTCGGTCTGCACGCCGACCGGCATGCCGATGTCCTTCTGCACTTTCTCGATGATATCGACAGCGTGCCCAAGGGCCACGCCCGGTGCCAGGTTGAACGACATCATCACCGCCGGGAACTGGCCAATGTGAGCAATCGCCAACTGCGCCTGACGTTCTTCGACCCGGGCCAGGCTCGACAGGCGGACTTGCCCACCGTCGGTGGTCTTGACATGGATCTGCTCAAGGGCCTGCGGGCCGATCTTTTCCCCCGCCTGAGCCTGCAGCACCACGCGGTATTGGCTGGCCTGGGTATAGATGGTCGAAATCTGCCGCTGGCCGAAGGCGTCGTAAAGCGCATCGGTGATGTTCGACACCGACACGCCCAGTCTCGATGCGGCGTCGCGGTCGATCACCAGGTAGACCTGCAAGCCCTTGTCCTGCAAGTCACTGGCGACGTCGGTGAGTTCCGGCTGTTGCACCAGGGCTTCGACGAGCCGCCCGCTCCAGAGGCTGAGCAATTCGGCATCCGGCGACGACAGGCTGAACTGGTATTGGGTACGGCTGACCCGGTCTTCGATGGTCAGGTCCTGCACCGGTTGCATGAACAGCCGGATGCCCACCAGTCGGTCCAGTTGCGGTTGCAGGCGGGCGATGATCGCGCTGGCGCTGTCGTCCCGTTCACTGTGGGGCTTGAGGTTGATCAGCAGGCGGCCGCTGTTGAGCGTGGCGTTGTCACCGTCCACGCCTATGTAGGAAGACAGGCTTTGCACGGCGGGATCGGCGAGGATGACCTTGGCCAATTGCTGCTGGCGCTCGCTCATGGCAGCGAAGGAGATCGATTGCGGTGCCTCGGAAATGCCCTGGATCACGCCCGTATCCTGCACCGGGAAAAAGCCCTTGGGCACGGCCAGGTACAACACCACGGTCAACACCAGGCTACCCACCGCCACCAACAGCGTCAGCGGTTGGTGCTTGAGTACCCATTGCAACTTGCGCCCGTAGGCGGCGATCAACCAATCGATCCAGGCGCCGCTGGCGCGGTAGAAGCGGCCCTGCTCCTCTTCCTTGGGTTCACGCTTGAGCAGCCGCGCGCACATCATCGGCGTCAGGGTCAGGGACACCACCAGCGAGATCAGGATCGCCACCGCCAGGGTGATGGCGAACTCGCGGAACAGGCGACCGACCACGTCCGCCATGAACAGCAGCGGAATCAGCACCGCGATCAGCGACAGTGTCAGGGAAATCAAGGTGAAGCCGATCTGCCTCGCACCCTTGAGCGCCGCCTGCATCGGGCTGTCGCCCTCCTCGATGTAGCGGGCGATGTTCTCCAGCATGACGATGGCATCGTCCACCACAAAACCGGTGGCGATGGTGAGGGCCATCAGCGTCAGGTTGTTGATGGAGAAACCGGCCAGGTACATGACGCCGAACGTACCGATCAATGACAGCGGCACGGCCACCGACGGGATGATCGTGGCACTGACCCGGCGCAGGAACAGGAACGTCACCATGACCACCAGGGCAATGGCGATGAGCAATTCATGCTGAACGTCGGTGACCGAGGCGCGGATGGTCTGGGTGCGGTCCGTTAGCACGGCAACGTCCAGGCCGGCCGGCAGGTTGTCGGTGATGCTCGGCAACATCGCCTTGATCCGGTCCACCACCTCGATGACGTTGGCCCCTGGCTGGCGCTGGATATTGAGCAGCACGGCCTGGTTTTCGTTGGCCCAGGCGGCGAGGCGTTCGTTCTCGGCGCCATCGACGATCTCTGCGACGTCCTTGAGCCGCAGCGGCGCGCCGTTGGCGTAGGCCAGGATCAGTTCGGCGTAGTCCTCGGGCGAGGTCAACTGATCGTTGGCATCGAGCATCGAGACCCGGGTCGGACCGTCGAAGTTGCCCTTGGGCTGGTTGACGTTGGAAGCGCCGATCAAGGTGCGCACATCCGCCAGGTTCAAGCCCGCGGACGCCAGGGCTTGCGGATTGACTTTGATCCGCACGGCCTGGCGCTGGCCACCGGCGATGGTCACCATGCCAACGCCGCTGATCTGCGCAATCTTCTGCGCCATGCGCGTGTCCACCAGATCATTGAGCTTGGGCAGCAGCATGGTCTTGGAGGTAATCGCCAGGGTCAGCACCGGGGTGTCGGCCGGGTTGACCTTGTTGTACACCGGCGGCGCCGGCAGGTCGGTGGGCAAAAGGTTGGTAGCGGCGTTGATCGCGGCCTGCACCTGCTGCTCGGCGACATCCATGTTGATGTCCAGGTTGAAACGCAGGGTGATCACCGATGCGCCGCCGGAACTGGTGGACGCCATCTGCGTCAGGCCCGGCATCTGCCCGAACTGACGCTCCAGCGGCGCGGTCACGGCGCTGGTCATCACGTCAGGGCTGGCGCCCGGGTACAGCGTCATCACGCGGATGGTCGGGTAATCGACCTGGGGCAGTGCCGACACCGGCAGCAACCGATAGGCAATCAGGCCGGCCAGGACAATGGCCAGCATGCTCAGCGTGGTGGCGACCGGGCGAAGGATGAACAGCCGCGAGAGATTCATGCGCCGCCCTTTTTCGCCTTGTCGGCCATGGCCGGCTCAGTCGGGGCCGCGGCGGTCTTGCCCTGCAAATGCTCGGTCGGCGTGGTCGGCACCTCCTGGCTGTCGTTGACCACTTCCACTTCGCTGCCCTCTTTCAGGCGGTCGGTGCCTTCGAGCACCACCCTGTCGCCAGCGGCAAGCCCCTCGGTGACGACCGTCCTGTCGCCATCGCTGGCGCCGATCTTGAGCTTCTTGATGGTGACTTTCTTGTCGCCATCCAAGGCATAGACGAATGTGCCGTTGGTGCCGAACTGGATGGCGGCGGTCGGCGCAAGGACCACGCCTTTGAGCGTGTCGGCCAGCAGGCGCACGTTGACGAACTGGTTGGGAAACAGCGACTGGTCGCGGTTCTCGTAGCGAGCCTTGAATTTCAAGGTGCCGGTGGTGATGTCGATCTGGTTGTCCAGGCTTTGCAAGACGCCGCTGGCCTGCAGCTTCACATCACCACGATCCCAAGCCTCGACCGGCAGTTTCGCCCCGCCGCGGTAGCGGGCGAGCACGGTTTCGAGGTTGTTCTCAGGCAGCGTGAAGACAACGCTGATGGGTTGGGTCTGGGTGATGACGGCCAGGGCCGTGGTGTCATTGGCCGCTACCAGGTTGCCGATGTCCAGTTGACGCAACCCTACGCGCCCGCTGATCGGCGCGCGGATCTTGGTGAATTCCAGGTTGAGCTTGGCGTCGTTGACCGCCGCCTGGTTGGTCTTGACCGTGCCCTGGTATTGGCCCACCAGCGCAGCGGCGGTGTCGAGGGTCTGCTTGGCGATGCTGTCCTCGGCATACAAGCCGCGATAACGCTCGAGGTCGACCTGGGCGTTCTTCAATTGGGCCTGGTTCTGCAGCAACGTGCCTTCGGCCTGGAGCAAGGCGTTCTGGTACGGACGCGGGTCGATCTCGGCCAGCAGGTCCCCGGCCTTGACCATCTGCCCTTCCTCGAAGGCGATCTTTACCAATTCGCCGCCCACGCGGCTGCGAACATTGATGGTATTGAGCGCGGTAACCGTGCCCAGGGCCTTGTAATACAGCGGAAAATCCCCGGTCACCGCCGGCGCCACCCGAACCGGGATCGGCCCCGTCGCACCGCCAAAGCCTGGCCGCATGCCGCCCGAACGCCCCATATGCCCGGCCGCGCCTTTCTGCCCTGCTTCGTTGTTCGAGCCGGTGCCGGCAGGCCAGAATTTCCAAGCCAGCAACGCAACGGCCAAGAGGATGAGCAGGCCGAACAGCCAGCGACGAGATTTACGGGAAACAGAGGATTGCATTGAATGGTCAACCATTGGGCGCGTGGGCTTCTTCTACAGGAGGCTGAACGATAAGCACTGGCGGGTATTTAGCAAAGCGCCTTTACCGGCAATTTACCTTGGGCTTACCTTTCTCATACTCGGCTAAGGCCTTGAAACACAAATGAAAACGGCCTGGTCAGGCCAGGCCGTTAACAATTGTAATAAATACTTTGTTTCGGAACAGTTATTTCAGGGCTGCGAGCGCCGCCTCGTAGTTCGGCTCTTCAGCGATTTCCTTGACCAGCTCGCTGTGCAGCACGGTGTCGTTTTCGTCCAGCACCACCACGGCGCGGGCAGTCAGGCCTTTGAGCGGGCCGTCCGCGATGGCGACGCCGTAGTTCTCGATGAACTCGGCACCGCGCAGCGTGGACAGGTTCTGTACGTTTTCCAGGCCTTCGGCGCCACAGAAGCGGGCCTGGGCGAACGGCAGGTCGGCGGAAATGCACAGCACCACGGTGTTATCCAGGTCGTTGGCCTGGGCGTTGAACTTGCGCACGGAAGTGGCGCAGGTCGGGGTGTCGACGCTTGGGAAAATGTTCAGCACTTTGCGCTTGCCCGCGAAGTCTTGCAGGGACACGTCCGACAGATTGCCGGCAACCAGGGAAAAGGCTGGCGCCTTGGAACCGGCTTGTGGCAATTGGCCGTTGACTTGGACTGGGTTGCCTTTGAGGGTGACTTGAGCCATGAACGGATTCCTTCTGACAGGTTTGAAAACAGTGAGGCCGGAGTTAACCATGAAATGGAGCTCCGACCTATGCCTGCACACAAAAAGTCACGAGTGGCGGGGCCCGCTATTTAGCCTTGAGCTGCAAATACGACTGATGCAGATCTGAGGCCCAGCCGTCGATCACCCCTTTGACATCATCGGGCTTCATGACCTGAGACTCGTTCGACAACGGCTTACCCGTGCCCTTGCGCACCACCTGTGCGACCACCGCATTATTGCCACCGTCCAGAAACACCGCTTCGGTGCCCAGCGTGGTTTCCTGATCGCGAATGCCGCTGGCCGTACTGACCGCGGCGGCCACCAAGGCAATCGGAATCACTTCATAAGGTTTGAGCCCCTCGGTCTTGCTGCTGACCGCGGTGATGGCCGCCCGTACTACCAACACACCCGGCCCGGGACTGGTCGCCAGAGGCAACGACCTGCCCGCCTCCCGCTTGAGCGCCTGGTCGTAGTAGCTGGTAATGCCGGCCAACGTGCCGGCGGGAATCTTCACGGTCGGTTGCGGCTTGGGATAGAGCTGCGTCGGCTCGATATACACACTGGAGTATTTAGCCAGATCGATCTGCGGATCGACCCAACGCATCACTTCGGCCCCCGAAGGCGACTTTTCTTCCTTGAGGCGGCTGTAGTCTCCCAGGAAGCCGGAGTATTCGTCCGGCTGGGTGACTTTGCTCGAGCAGCCCATCAGCGCGAGCGAAGCGATGCAGACAGTGCCGATCATGGACGCGAGTTTCATGCTGTTACTCCTGTAGGCCACACCTGAGGAGGGGCGGAACTACAGGTATAGCCAATGCGCAGGGTTTTGCCTGTTCAGTAGCCGTATAGAGGTTGGATATGCCTGCCTCATCGCGAGCAAGCTCGCTCCCCCAGGGTTAACTCGAACCTTTGGGGAAACGAGCCTGCTCGCGAAGAGGCCTTAGGCTTCAATGGTCAAATTACTGATGCTGCACCTGAACCATCGAGCTTACCTGCACCCGCGCGTGCATCTGCTCCGCCCCGCCACCACGGCGCATGCCGCGAACCGGACAGGCGTCAAGGTAATCCAGGCCAATCGCCAACTTCAAATGGCGGTCGGGACGAAGCAAGCGATTGGTCACGTCAAAGCTGTACCAGCCGTCATCCAGCCAAGCCTCGGCCCAGGCGTGGCTTGCCAGATGGCTCTCGTCCTCGGTACACAGATAGCCGGACACATAACGCGCCGGCACGCCGAGGCTGCGGGCGCAGGCCACGAACGCATGGGCATGGTCCTGACAGACCCCGGCGCCACCGGCGAACGCCTCTGCCGCCGTACTGCTGACGGCAGTAGTGCCGGGGCTGTAGGGCATGCGATCGGCAAGGCCATTCATCAAGTCGGCCAACGCAGCACGGTCACGGCGTGCGCCGCATTGCGCCACGGCGAAAGCGCTGAGGGTGTCGTCGGCCAGGGTGAGGCGGCTGGTGCGCAGGAACGGCAGCGGTGATTGGGTATCGGGCTCCATTTCCACTGTCTGGTCGATCTGCACTTCACCATAAGCGGTCAGGATCAGGGCGCCGTGAGGCTCGTCCATGGTCATGACGTGCAGGATATTGCCGTACGGGTCGAGCTGGCTGCGCACCAGGCGCGGCAATTCAAGATGCCATTGCAGGATGGTCTGGCGTCGGGTGTCCTTGGGCGTCAGGCGCAGGAACTGGATGCTCGTGCAGACCTCGTCGGCATAGCTATAGGTCGTGTCGTGGCGGATGGACAGTTTCATACGACCTCCAGATAGGCGTCATGGATGGTCTGGCCCAAGTGGCGGATCTGGCCAATCAGCTCGGTCAACCATTGGTGCAGGCCCGACGCGAGGATCTCGTCGATCCCCGAATAACGCAGCCGCGCATTCAGCTCGGCGGCCAGCCGCTGCGCCGGCCGACCGTTATTGCCCGGCAGGCTGGCGAGAATATGGTCCAGTTCTTCAATGCAGGCGTGCAGCGAGCGTGGCACGTCGGCCCGCAGCAGCAACATCTCAGACACCTGCTCGGCATTCGGCGCGTTACGGTAGATCTCGTTGAACGCCTCGAATGAAGACAACGCCCGCAGCAACGCACTCCACTGGTAGTAACCGCGCGCCGAGTTGTCGCTGACCTCTTCCGATTCTTCGCCGAACATCTCGTAGCGCGCATCCAGCAGCCGCAAGGTGTTGTCGGCGCGTTCGATGAATGTCCCCAGGCGAATGAAACAGTAGGCATCGTTGCGCATGATCGTGCCCGACGTCGCGCCACGGAACAGGTGCGAACGCTCCTTCACCCATTCGCAGAAATGGCTGATGCCATAACGGCCCAGGCCGTTGCTGGCGATGCTGCGCATCTCCAGCCAGGTGGCGTTGATGTTCTCCCACATGTCCGCGGTGATGCGTCCGCGCACGGCATGGGCGTTGGTCCGCGCCGCCCGCAGGCAACTGTAGATGCTGCCGGGGTTGGTTTCGTCCAACGCAAAGAAATGCAGCATGCGCTCGGTGTTGAGGGTGTCATAACGGGCGTTGTAGTCATCCAGCGTACCGGCCGCCAGCAACGACATCGCCAGCTCGGCCTGACCATCGCCGCGTCCGGCCTGGGGCATCAGCGACAGCGAATAACTGACTTCGAGCATGCGTGCCAGGTTCTCGGCGCGCTCCAGGTAGCGGGACATCCAGTAGAGGTCCGATGCGGTTCTTGAAAGCATGTCTTAGTCCTCCACGACCCAAGTGTCTTTGGTACCGCCGCCCTGGGACGAGTTCACCACCAGCGAGCCCTCGCGCAGCGCCACGCGGGTCAAGCCGCCGGGCACCAGACGGGTTTCCTTGCCGGACAGCACGAAGGGGCGCAAGTCGATGTGGCGTGGCGCGATGCCGCTTTCGACGAACGTCGGACAGGTGGAAAGGCTCAAGGTCGGCTGGGCGATATAGGCCTCGGGCCGGGCCTTGAGGCGGGCCCGAAAATCTTCGATCTCCGCTGCGGTGGCAGCTGGCCCGACCAACATGCCGTAGCCGCCGGAACCCTGGGTTTCCTTGACGACCAAGTCGGGCAAGTTCGCCAGTACGTGGGACAGGTCCTGGGGCTTGCGACACTGCCAGGTCGGCACGTTCTTCAGGATCGGTTCTTCGGTCAGGTAGAAACGGATCATGTCGTCGACGTAGGGATAGATCGACTTGTCATCCGCCACGCCCGTGCCGACGGCGTTTGCCAGCACCACATTGCCTGCACGGTAGACCGCGATCAGCCCCGGCACGCCGAGCATGGAATCAGGGTTGAAGGACAGCGGATCGAGGTAGGCATCGTCCAGGCGACGGTAGATTACATCCACCTGCTGGGGCCCGGCCGTGGTGCGCATATAGACATGGTCGTCACGCACGAACAGGTCCGCACCTTCCACCAGCTCCACTCCCATTTCCCGGGCCAGGAACGCGTGCTCGAAATAGGCGCTGTTGAAACGCCCCGGCGTCAGGACCACGGTGGTCGGGTTGTCCAACGGGCTTGAGCTTTTGAGCGTGTCGAGCAACAGGTTCGGGTAATGATCGATGGGCGCTACGCGCTGGGCGGCGAAGAGTTCGGGGAACAGGCGCATCATCATCTTGCGGTCTTCGAGCATGTAGCTCACGCCACTTGGCGTGCGCAGGTTGTCCTCCAGCACGTAATAGCTGCCATCGCCATCGCGGACCAGGTCGACGCCTGCGATGTGGGCATAGATGCCTCGGTGCAGGTCCAGGCCCTGCATCGCAATTTGATAACCCTCGTTGGCGAGCACCTGCTCGGCGGGGATGATGCCTTCCTTGAGAATGCACTGGCCATGGTAGATGTCGGCCAGGAACATGTTCAGGGCCTGGACCCGCTGGATGCAGCCGCGTTCGACGATTTGCCATTCGCTGGCCTTGATGCTGCGCGGAATGATATCGAACGGGATCAAGCGCTCGGTGCCCTGCTCGTCCCCATAAAGCGTGAAGGTGATGCCCGCCCGATGAAACAGCAGGTCGGCTTCACGGCGGCGTTGTTCCAGCAGTTCCAGCGGCGTGTCCGCCAGCCAGCGCGAGAATGCTTGGTAGTGCGGGCGGCAGTCACCCTTCGCGTCGTACATTTCATTGAAAAAAGCGTGGGGCATAGCCAACTCCCAGCCGTGTCGTACACGGCATTTCTTATTACGTCGTCATTCCACCAAGTACGGCCTTGCCTCGTTTATGAGCCCTGGTTCTTTGAATACCTCGTCAGGCATGGGTCTCTGATCAGGCCTTTGCGTCTGGATGACGTGCGCCCCTTTTTTATATTTGCGTATCGAAACTCCTTTCTGCTGGGTCTCGTGGAGCCGTAGCAAGGGCTGTGCCTAAGTGCGGCGGATTGAAGCAATGCTGGAAAAACCGGCGCAAAGCGGTGAAAAAGCGAAATTTATTTTTGATTTCGCGACGAAAAGAGATTCGAGCCCTGAAACGCTGACTCCAGTTTCAAGCGCCGGCACAGCAAACGGGTCGAATCGGTGCAGACAGACCGGGAAGTCGAGGCCGAACGCCCCGAAAAGGGGAAATTATTACTCACCGCTAAAGCGCTGCGCTTGGCTCAACCATAGCTCACGGGCGAAGACTTCGCTGAAAGAGCGCTTCGTTGGAAGCGAGCTTGCGCGAAGACGGCCTGAAGCCAGAAACAAAAATGCCCGGACATGGCTGTCCGGGCATTTTTGTTGGCGCGCTGCGATCAGAACGTAACGCTGGCGCTCAACCTGGCGGTACGCGGCTCGCCGACGGCGACCTGAAGTTCACTGCCGGTGGATGACGGGTAGTATTGCTTGTCGAACAGGTTATCGACGTTCAACTGCAACGACGTCTTGTGCCCGAACACCGGCGACTCCCAGCGCAGGAAAGCGTCGGCGACGGTGTAGCTGCTGAGCCAGAAATCGTTGGCGTTGTTGGCGGCGCGCTCGCCGACATAACGCGCACCGGCACCGGCGTGCCAGGCACCGAATTCGGCCGGGACGTTCAGGTGGTGGCTCAGGTACAGGCTGGCGGTGTGCTTGGGGGCGTCGGCCAGACGATGGCCTTCATCGTCCGGATCATCAAGGATCTCCGTGTGGGTATAGGCGTAGGTGCCGATCAAGTCCCAACGTTCGGCGAGGCGACCAGTGATATCGAGTTCGAGGCCTTGAGAGCCGACTTTGCCAGCGGCTTCTGCCAACGTTACGCCGTTGATCGTAGAGGACGTCACGACGTTTTTCTTCACGATATCGAACAGGGCGAGGTTGATATTCAGGCCCGGCAGCGGATCGTATTTCGCGCCGACTTCGTAGCTGCGGCCCTCCTCCGGCTTGAAGGTATGACTACCCTCGTCCACCACGTCGTTAGGCTTGAACGAGCGACTGTAGTTGCCATATAGCGACAGTTCTTCCGTGGCTTTGTAGACCAGGCCGAGGAATGGGACGAAGGCGTCTCCATTATCGTCGCGAACTGGCTTGGCAGGGACGAGTCCCTGCGTCGTGTATTGATCGTAATGCTGATAACGACCGCCAAATACAAGGATCCAGCGGTCGTCCAGGTGCCAGTTGTCCTTCAGATACACCGAACTGGAGGTCAGCTTGTTGCTCAGGTTGCTCTGCGCAGCATTCACACGACTTGGCTCATCCAGGCCACCGTACACCGGAGTCGTAGGGTCGAAACCTGCTTGGTTAGCGCCACGGTAAGTCTTGCCCCGAAACTGGTCTGAAACCTGGTTGTCGACCCCGACCAACAGATCATGACGCTGGCCGAACAATTCTTGATTGCCAATGAAGTCCCAACTGGCGTAGCGGGTTTCATCGTCATAATGGGCACCGTTGGCGGCGCGCTGAAGGACACCATTCGACAGGCGCGGCTGGGCAATCGAAAGGCTGTAACGGTCATTGTTCCAGCCGTAGGTCACCCGCGTCTTCCACGCGTCACTCAATTCATACTCGAACCGCGCAGTGGCCGTCTCACGGATGCCAACGCTTTTGGCCCAAGGTTCATCCAGGCGCTTGTCATAGTCGATGTCAGCCGGATGCCCATTGGTGAACATCGTCCCCCGGTCAAACGGGTTGGAATATTCGTTGTACTCATAACTCAAATTCAACGAAGCCCGCTCGCCGGTCCAGGCCAACGACGGCGCCACCAGCGTGCTCTCGTTAACCCCGTAGTTGCGCCAGTAATCCTCATGGCCGCGCTCGGCGATCAGGCGATAGGCCAATCCGGTATCGCCCAGCGGTCCGGTGGTGTCCAGGGCCATGGTGCCGCCGCCTTCGCTGTAGGCGGAACCGCTGAGCGTGGTGCTCTGGGTGTATTGCGGCTTCTTGCTGATGACGTTGATCAGGCCGCCAGGTTCCAGCGCGCCGTACAACATCGAGGCCGGCCCCTTGAGTACTTCGACCCGCTCGGTGGTGGCGCTGAAGTTATGGCCCAGGTTGGAACGCACGCCGTCGCGCAGGATCGAGCCGTCGTCGTTGGTGCCGAAGCCGCGCTTGACCAATGAGTCCCGCGAGCCGCCAAGGGTGTTGCCCTGGCTGACGCCGCTGACGAACTTCATCGCGTCCTCCAGCGAGCGCACCTGGTAGTCCGCCAGCGTCTGCTGAGTGACTACGTTGATCGATTGCGCCTCTTCCTTGATCGGTACATCGCTCTTGCTCGCCGTGCTGGCTTGCGTCGCCGTGTAGCCCTCGTCCTGAATGATCCGACTGCCTTGCACATCCGTAGTGGGCAGTTCGAGGGTGTCCTGTGCCCTCAAGGGACTGGCCATGAAACAACAGGACAGCGCAGGTAAAACACATTTGACGAGGGCGTTGCGGTAGGCGAAAGGGGTGAAACGATTCAAGACGCGCACTCACAGAGGGTTGGAAATGAGAGCGAATATACTTTGAGAATGATTCCCAGTAAATCTTTCCAACATTTCCACGCTTGACTCTGAATGCATTAAAGGGCGCCGGAGGATGACTCCGGCGCCCTTTATCGGTCCCCTTTCCGTTTTGGGGCTCGTTGAAGGTCAGTGATCGATGGCGGCGCCGGCGCCCCTCGGTACGCGGATATCCTCCACCAAGTGCTGGATGTGCTCCGGTGGCGGCGCGGTGAAGCGTGACACCACCAGGGCCGCCAGGAAGTTGAATACCATGCCCAATGTGCCGATGCCTTCAGGGGACACACCAAGCCACCAATGTTCAGCCGTGTTCATCGTCGGGTTGATGAATTTGAAATAGACGATGTAGGTGAACGTGAAGGTCAGCCCGACGATCATCCCGGCAATCGCGCCTTCGCGGTTCATGCGCTTGGAGAAGATCCCCATGACGATGACCGGGAAGAACGAAGACGCTGCCAACCCGAAGGCGAACGCCACCACCTGGGCGACGAATGCGGGTGGGTAGATGCCGAACAATCCGGCGATCAATACCGCCACACCGGCCGCGATACGCGCCGCGAGCAACTCCTGCTTTTCGTTGATCCTGGGCATGATGTTGCTTTTGAGCAGGTCATGGGAGATCGAGGTGGAGATCACCAGCAACAGCCCCGCTGCCGTCGATAGCGCCGCCGCCAGCCCACCGGCAGCGATCAAGGCAATTACCCAACCGGGCAGCCCGGCGATTTCAGGGTTGGCCAACACCATGATGTCGTTGTCGACATACAGCTCGTTGGGCACCGGCGAAAGCTGGTTCTTGAGCAACCGCTGCTCATGCGCCCCACGTTCGCCGGTAAAGCTCGGCGCCCCGACCAGCGCCGCCCCAGGGCTGTACTGGATGATGCCGTCGTTGTTCTTGTCCGCCCAGGCAATCAGTCCGGAATTCTCCCAGGCCTTGAACCAGTCCGGCGCGGTGGCATAACTGACGTTAGGGATGGAGGTCAGCAGGTTGGTACGAGCGAACGCTGCCACCGCCGGTGCGGTGGTGTAGAGAATGGCGATGAACAGCAACGCGTAGCCGGCAGACTTGCGTGCGTCCCGGACGGTGGGAGTGGTGAAGAACCGCACGATCACATGGGGCAGGCCCGCGGTCCCTACCATCAGCGCCATGGTGATGAAAAACACGTCCATGGTCGACTTGGTGCCATTGGTATAGGCAGAGAAGCCCAACTCGGCGCCCAGGCCATTGAGCCGTTCGATCACACTCTGCCCCGAGCCGGCGGCTTCGCTGATGAAGCCCAGCTGCGGGATCGGATTGCCGGTGATCATCATCGAGATGAAGATGGCCGGCACCATGTAGGCGAAGATCATCACGCAGTACTGCGCCACCTGGGTGTAGGTGATGCCTTTCATGCCGCCCAGCACCGAATAGAAGAACACGATGGCCATGCCGATCATGACGCCGGTGTTGATGTCCACTTCCAGGTAGCGGGAAAACACGATGCCTACGCCGCGCATCTGCCCCGCCACGTAGGTAAAGGAAATGAAGATCACGCAGATTACCGCCACCACCCGCGCCGTCTGCGAGTAATAACGCGCCCCAACGAACTCGGGCACGGTGAACTTGCCGAATTTGCGCAGGTACGGCGCCAGGCACATCGCCAGGAGGACGTAGCCGCCGGTCCAGCCCATCAGGTAGACGGAACCGTCGTACCCCGCGAAGGCGATGATCCCCGCCATGGAAATGAACGACGCCGCCGACATCCAGTCCGCACCGGTCGCCATGCCGTTGAGCACGGGGTGCACGCCCTTGCTGGCGACGTAGTACTCACTGGTGGAGCCGGCCCGCGTCCAGATCGCGATCGCGATGTACAACGCAAAGGTGGCGCCTACGACCAGGTAGATCAGGGTTTTTGTGTCCATGTGCGCCGCCCTCAGTCTTCGTGAACGTCATATTTGCGATCAAGCTGATTCATCTTCCAGACATAGAAGAAGATCTCGAGCACAAAGACGTAGATGGACCCCTGCTGGGCAAACCAGAACCCCAGGGGCGTGCCGAAGAAACTGATGGTATTGAGTGAGTCGACCAGCAAGATGCCGAAACCGAACGACACCACGAACCAGATGACCAGCAACACCAGCATCCAGCGTAGATTTTCCGTCCAGTAGGCACGCGCAGCCTGTTGTTTTTCAGTGGACATCGAAGCGCCCTCTTGTTTTGTTGTTATTGTTTTGCACTTCAAACCGTAGCAGTCGCCGGGCAAGGCGCTAGTACGACTTTCGTCTAATTCGTAACAACAGTTATTGACATCCCTTTCGCACCGAAAAGACAGGGCCAGGCCGCGTCAGAATCCCAGGGTGATATCAAATCGCCCCAACCCCCTAAAGCTTTGCCGTTCTCGGTCGAATGTATGCCATCGAATCTATTTTTCCCTGGAGCTGTGATGCAGACGTTAAAGGCCTTGTATGAGTCTATCGAAATGCAATTTTTCGATACCCTCACCAAAAAGCTTTCAAGCCTTTTCCTCTTGGTCGCGGTCAGTGCCTTGCTTTATTGGGTGGCCCTCAGCGCCCGCGCCGATATCGTCCTGCAGTTGCGCACTGCCCAGCTTGACGCCGCGCTGCTGGGACAGATTCAAGACCGCCTCGACAGCCTCACCCATGCGCTGCTCTTCGGCGCGCTTTTGACGCTGGCCATGGTCAGTTTCATGGTCTGGTACTTCCGCCACCTCATCGTGCGCCCCGTTACCGCCATGACCAAAGCCCTGGAAGAGATCGCCAACGGCGAGGGCGACTTGTCCAAGGACCTGCCGCTGGTGACCCACGACGAGATCCGCACGCTGGCCGCCACCTGCAACCGTTTCCTGGCCAAGCAGCGCGAGATCATTAGCAACGTCCAGGCATTGACCGTCCATATCGCCGTCGAATCGGCCCGCTCGCTGAAGAACATCAGTGATTCCAGCGACAGCGCGACGCACCAGGCGCGCTTCGCCAAGGAAGTGATGGAGCAGAGCAATACCGCCGTGGGCCGTATCGAAGAGGTGTCGCGCCAGACCCAGGGCATATCCGGGACCACCGCGCAGAACCTGAGCATGGCCCGGGACTCCTACGCCGAGTTGCTGGAAGTGACCGGCAACATCAGCGAGATTTCCAGCAGCCTCGGCGAGTTCGCCGGGCTGGTGGACGCCCTCAACCAGCGCTCTTCGAGCATCAAGTCGATCGTCGGCCTGATCCAGCAGATTTCCGCCCAGACCAACCTGTTGGCCCTCAACGCCGCCATCGAAGCCGCGCGTGCCGGGGAAAGTGGCCGTGGCTTTGCGGTGGTCGCCGATGAAGTGCGCACCTTGGCGCAGAACGTCAGCCGCGCCACCGACGATATCTCCCGTAACATCGACGCCATGTTGCAGGAAGTCAGCTCGACCCACGAACAGACCACCCAGATCAGCCACAGCGCCCGGGAAACCCAGAAAGTGGTGGAGCGTGCTTCTGGCCATTTCGAGAGCATGATCGTCGACTTCGAATCCACCAACGGCAAGTTGGCCGACATCGCTGACCATATCCAGCAATTCGCCGATACCAACACTGGCATCAACGAACGCGTTACCCAGATCCACGCCGACAGCCAGTCGATCGACCAACGCATGCAGCAATCGGCGACCGCCACCCGCGACCTGTCTGGCGTGGCGGAGAAAGTCCAGACGCTACTGGGCCGCTTCGTGCTTGGCCACGGCAAGCTGGACGCCGCCATCACCCGTGCCAGCGAATGCCGCGACACGCTGCAGGTTCATTTGCAGGCGTTGCAGGATGAAGGTGTCAACCTGTTCGACCAGAATTACCAATTGATTCCCGGCACCGATCCCAAGCAATACATGACCAGTTATACCGAACGCTTTGCCCGGGTCTGCCAGGAAGAATGCGACAAGCTCACCCGCAGCACGCCGGGCGGCAAGGTCTCGTTCATTGTCGATACGAAGGGGTATTGCCCGGTCAATAACAGCTGGGTCTCCAAGCAACCCACCGGCGACCGCGCGGTTGACCTGCCGGTGTGCCGCAACAAGCGGATCTTCAACGACCCGATCGGCCTGCGCGCTGCGGGCAACGTCCAGCGCTTCCTGCTCCAGACCTACCTGCGCGACACCGGGGAAATCATGACCGAGATCGACGTGCCGTTCTTCTTCGGCGGCCGTCACTGGGGCAACTTGCGGGTGGGGTTTGATGCGGCGGTGTTGTTGGCGGACTAAGCGTTTCGACCAGCCGTGTGGGAGCGGTGATGTACGCAAATCTCGAGACCAGCCCAAAACAACTGTGGGAGCGAGCCTGCTCGCGATGGCGTCGGGTCAGTCAATTCATCACCAACTGACACTCCGCTATCGCGAGCAAGCTCGCTCCCACAAGGGAACCGGTGGTGTACAAAAATCCCGAGACCAGCCCAAAACAATTGTGGGAGCGAGCCTGCTCGCGATGGCGTCGGGTCAGTCAATTCATCACCAACTGACACTCCGCTATCGCGAGCAAGCTCGCTCCCACAAGGGAACCGGTGGTGTACAAAAATCCCGAGACCAGCCCAAAACAATTGTGGGAGCGAGCCTGCTCGCGATGGCGTCAGGTCAATCAAATCCTCGTCAACTGACACTCCGCTATCGCGAGCAGGCTCGCTCCCACAAGCGAACCGGTGGTGTATAAAAATCCTGAGACCACCCCAAAACAACTGTGGGAGCGAGCCTGCTCGCGATGGCGTCAGGTCAGTCAAATCCTCGTCAACTGACACTCCGCTATCGCGAGCAGGCTCGCTCCCACAAGGGAACCGGTGCTGTACAAAAATCCTGAGGCCAGCCCAAAACAACTGTGGGAGCGAGCCTGCTCGCGATAGCGTCGGGTTAGTCAATTCATCACCAACTGACACTCCGCTATCGCGAGCAGGCTCGCTCCCACAAGGGAACCGGTGGTGTACAAAAATCCCGAGACCAGCCCAAAACAATTGTGGGAGCGAGCTTGCTCGCGATGGCGTCAGGTCAGTCAATTCATCACCAACTGACACTCCGCTATCGCGAGCAGGCTCGCTCCCACAAGGGAACCGGTGGTGTACAAAAATCCTGAGACCAGCCCGAAACAACTGTGGGAGCGAGCCTGCTCGCGATGGCGTCGGGTCAGTCAATTCATCACCAACTGACCCACCGCTATCGCGAGCAAGCTCGCTCCCACAAGGGAACCGGTGGTGTACAAAAATCCCGAGACCAGCCCAAAACAACTGTGGGAGCGAGCCTGCTCGCGACGGCGTCGGGTCAGTCAATTCATCACCAACTGACACTCCGCTATCGCGAGTAAGCTCGCTCCCACAAGGGAACCGGTGGTGTACAAAAATCCCGAGACCAGCCCAAAACAACTGTGGGAGCGAGCTTGCTCGCGATGGCGTCAAGTCAGTCAATTCATCACCAACTGACATTCCGCCATCGCGAGCAAGCTCGCTCCCACAAGGGAACCGGTGGTGTACAAAAATCCTGAGACCAGCCCGAAACAACTGTGGGAGCGAGCTTGCTCGCGATGGCGTCTGGTCAGTCAATTCATCACCAACTGACACTCCGCTATCGCAAGCAGGCTCGCTCCCACGAGGGAACCGGTGCTGTACAAAAATTCTGAGACCACCCCAAAACAACTGTGGGAGCGAGCTTGCTCGCGATGGCGTCAGGTCAGTCAAATCCTCGTCAACTGACACTCCGCTATCGCGAGCAAGCTCGCTCCCACAAGGGAACCGGTGCTGTACAAAAATCCTGAGACCAGCCCAAAACAACTGTGGGAGCGAGCCTGCTCGCGATGGCGTCGGGTCAGTCAATTCATCATTAACTGACCCACCGCCATCGCGAGCAGGCTCGCTCCCACAAGGGATGGGCCTCAGTTCAACAGCACTTGGGCCCGGCCTTGCCGCCGTAACGGGCCTCTTGGCGCTCTCGGAAGAACGCCTCGTAGTCCATCAGCGGCTTGTCCGGGTGCTTGGTTTGCATGTGCTCGACGTAGTTGTCGTAGTCGGGCATGCCGACCATCAGGCGGGCGGCCTGACCGAGGTATTTACCGAGGCGACTCAAGTCATTGAACATCGTTGCAATCCTCTATCAAGCGTCCGGCAGGGCCTGGAATGGCGCTTCTTTGTCCGTGCGCTCTTTCGTGCCCCAGGCGGCGATGCCGACCTTGAGCGCGTAGAACAGGATGCTGAAGACCACGAACAGGAACAATACCGTCAGCGTTGCGTTGGTGTAGGCATTGAACACCACGTGCTGCATCTGCTCGATGCTCTTGGCCGGGGCCAGGATCTGGCCGGCGGCCAGGGCATCGTTGTATTTGCGCGCCAGGGCCAGGAAGCCGATCGCCGGGTTGGCGTCGAACAGCTTGATCAGGCCCGCGGTGGTGGTGCAGATCAGCAGCCAGCTCGCCGGCAGCAGCGTGACCCAGACGTAGCGCTGGCGCTTCATCTTGATCAGCACCACGGTGGCGAGCATCAGGGCGATACCGGCCAGCATCTGGTTGGAGATGCCGAACAGCGGCCACAAGGTGTTGATGCCGCCCAGCGGATCGATCACGCCCTGGTACAGCAAGTAACCCCACAGCGCGACGCAGCCGGCGGTGGCGATCAGGTTGGCGGTCCAGGATTCGGTTCGCTTGAGGGCCGGCACGAACGAGCCGAGCAGATCCTGCAGCATGAACCGCCCGGCACGGGTGCCGGCGTCCACCGCGGTGAGGATGAACAGCGCTTCGAACAGGATCGCGAAGTGGTACCAGAAGGCCATGGTGTTCTCACCCGGCAGCACCGAGTGCAGGATCTGCGCGATACCGACCGCCAGGGTCGGCGCACCGCCGGCACGGGCCAGGATGGTGGTCTCACCGATGTCCTTGGCCACCGCTTGCAGCGCGTCGGGGGTGATTGCAAAGCCCCAACTGCTGACGGTCTGGGCCACGGCCACCACGTCAGTGCCGACGATCGCCGCCGGGCTGTTCATGGCGAAGTACACGCCCGGCTCGATCACCGAGGCGGCAACCATCGCCATGATGGCCACGAAGGATTCCATCAGCATGCCGCCGTAACCGATGTAGCGGGCGTTGGTTTCGTTATCCAGCAGCTTGGGCGTGGTGCCCGAGGAGATCAGCGCATGGAAACCCGAGACCGCGCCGCAGGCGATGGTGATGAACAGGAACGGGAACAAGCCGCCCTTCCACACCGGCCCGGTGCCGTCGGTGAACTGAGTCAGCGCGGGCATTTTCAGCTCGGGCATGGTGACCAGGATGCCGATCGCCAGGGCGACGATGGTGCCGATCTTGAGGAAGGTCGACAGGTAGTCCCGTGGCGCCAGGATCAGCCACACCGGCAGGACCGCCGCGACAAAACCGTAGCCGATCAGCATCCAGGTGATCTGGATTCCGGTGAAGGTGAAGGCCTTGGCCCAGACCGGATCGGCGGCGATCTGCCCGCCCAGCCAGATCGAACCCAACAGCAACAGCACGCCGATGATCGAGATCTCGCCGATGCGGCCCGGGCGGATGTAGCGCATGTAGATGCCCATGAACATTGCGATCGGGATGGTCGCCATCACCGTGAAGATGCCCCACGGGCTCTCGGCCAGGGCCTTGACCACGATCAGCGCCAGCACCGCGAGGATGATGATCATGATCAGGAAGCAGCCGAACAGCGCGATGGTGCCGGGAATACGGCCCATTTCCTCGCGCACCATGTCGCCCAGGGAGCGACCGTTGCGGCGGGTGGACAGGAACAGGACCATGAAGTCCTGCACCGCACCGGCCAGCACCACGCCGGCGATCAGCCAGAGCGTGCCGGGCAGGTAGCCCATCTGCGCGGCCAGCACCGGCCCGACCAGCGGCCCCGCGCCGGCAATGGCCGCGAAGTGGTGGCCGAACAGGATGTGCTTGTTGGTCGGGACGTAGTCCAGGCCATCGTTGTTGAGCACGGCAGGCGTGGCCCGGCGCGCATCGAGTTGCATCACGTTGTTGGCGATGAAGAGGCTGTAGTAGCGATAGGCGACCAGGTAAATGGCCACGGCTGCGACGACGATCCAGAGGGCGTTGATCGGCTCTCCGCGGCGCAAGGCCACGACACTCAGCGCACAAGCTCCCAGAACAGCCACGGCAAACCAGGCGAGGTGTTTAACCAGACGGGTTGTCATTGCGTGTCTCCTGCCGATATCCAATGGATTGCGGCGATTGTTTTTATAGTGTGCCCCGGCTATTCGGAGCCGGCCCAATATCCCTGCATGCCGTCAATAAATAAATCCGTAGTACTACGTAGAACCTCGATTCCCTTGTGGGAGCGAGCCTGCTCGCGAAAGCGGCGTGTCCGTTAATGATGATTTGACTGCCCCATCGCCTTCGCGAGCAGGCTCGCTCCCACAGGTCTTATGCCGCGCGCACAGGTTTGGCATATGATGCCGCCATTCGCCTCCCCGCCGCGCCCGGACTGGAGTAAAGATGCTGCTCAAACACAAAATCGTTGCTCTCGGGATCCTGCCGCTGGTCCTGGCGATTGCTGTCATCGGTGCCTTGGTCATCTCGCTCAACCGCCAGTTGGGTGATCAACAGGCGCAACTGATCGAAGACAGCATCCTGGCGAGCAAGCGCGCCGAATTGAAGAACTATGTCGAGATGGCGCAGAGCCTGATCGCGCCGCTGTATGACAACGGCCAGGGCGACGCGCGGGCACAGCAGCAGGTACTGGAAGAGCTGCGCAAGCTCAGCTTCGGTATCAACGGATATTTCTTCGTGTACGACCGCCAGGGTCGCAGCCTGATGCACGCCCGGCAGTCGGAACTGGTCGGGCAATACCTTTGGGACATGAAAGATCCCCAGGGCCTGCCCGTCATCCAGGCGTTGCTCAAGAGCGCCGAATCGGGTGAAGGCTTCCAGCGTTATGCCTGGAACAAGCCGTCCTCCGGCCAGGTGACCGACAAACTGGCCTATGTCGTGATGCTCGATCGCTGGGGCTGGATGCTCGGCACCGGGATTTACCTGGAGGACGTGGAGCGTGCCACCCAACAGGCCCGCGCCGAAGTGGCCCAAGGCATCCACACCACCATGCAGGCGATCGCCGCCATTGCTCTGATCGCGGTGCTGCTGGTGTTCGCCGGCGGCATTACCCTCAACGTCAGCGAGCATCGCCTGGCCGACAAGAAACTGCAGCGCTTGAACCAGCGCATTGTCAGCTTGCAAGAGGAAGAGCGCTCCCGGGTATCCCGTGAATTGCATGACGGCATCAGCCAACTGTTGGTGTCGATCAAGTTCCAGTTCGAGCTGGCCAGCCACGTCATCGAGAACGGCCAGGAAAATGGAGTGGGCATCTTGAGAAACGCCACGGACCGACTGGGTGAAGCCATCGGTGAAATCCGTAGCATCTCCCACGACCTGCGCTCGTCTTTGCTCGACACCCTGGGCCTGCCTGCCGCCATCGGCCAGCTTGCGGCCGAATTCGAGCAACGCAGCGGCCTGGAAGTGTCCTACCGAAGCAACGAATTCGACTGTCGCCTGGAAAACGGCGCACCGGTCTCGCTGTTTCGCATCGCCCAGGAAGCGCTGACCAACATCGAGCGTCACGCCGGGGCGAAGCGTGTGGCCATCACCCTGTTCGGCTCCGGCCAGTCCTTGCGCCTGACCGTTGTGGATGACGGGATGGGCTTCAACGTTCCACAGGTCGAGCGCGGCCATACGGGCATCGGCTTGCGTAATATCCGCGAACGGGTCGAGCATTTTGGCGGGCGGCTGGACATGACATCGGTGCCAGGACGAAGCGAACTGGATATCCTCTTGCCCATGACCATGCCCACCACGGAAAGCTGATGCGCCTTGAATTCAACAAGAGCCCTTGTCGATGACCCTGTCTCCAGCCATACGCGTCGCCCTGGTCGACGATCATTCCCTGGTCCGGGACGGCATCCGCGCCCTGCTGTCCGTCATGCCCCGGCTGGATGTGGTTGGCGAAGCGGAGAATGGTGTACAGGCCATCGAAATGGTCGAACGCTGCCAGCCGGATCTCCTGTTGATGGACATCGGCCTCAAGGACATGAACGGCCTTGAGCTGACCCGACTGCTGGGCAGGCAGCACCCAGGCTTGAAGATCCTGATCCTGAGCATGTATGACAATCATGAGTACGTCAGCGAATCGGTGCGCGCCGGCGCCAGCGGCTATGTCCTGAAGAACTCGCCGTCGAAGGAAATCATCGCCGCCATCGAGGCCATCATCAACGGCGGCACCTTCTACAGCGCCGAGATCGCCCAGCGCCTCGCCACCGACCCGCACACCGACAGCGAGCTGACGCCGCGCGAGACCCAGGTGCTGAAGAAAATGGTCCAGGGCTTCAACAACAAGGAAATGGCCCGCGAGCTGGACATCAGCGTCCGCACCGTCGAAACCCACCGCCTGAGCATTCGCCGAAAGCTCAACATCGACAAGCCCGCGGCCCTGGTGAAATACGCGATCGACCACGGGATCATTCCGCGCTGATGTAGTAACCAGGATGTTCAATATCATCCAACAACCCCGGCCCGCTCGGCACCCAACCCAACAAACCGCGGGTGTACTCACTGGACACCGCCATGTTCGCGCCCGCCATGTGAGCGAACCAGCCAAAATGCTCGCGCTCTCGGGACTCGACCGGCACTCCCAGGCCACGTCCTATCGCCTGGGCAATGTCCTTGAAGGGTACAGCTTCGTCGGTGACGGCGTGGTAGACGGACTGGGTCACGCCCTGCTCAAGCGCCAATCGATAGACCCGTGCCGCATCCAGTCGATGCACGCCCGACCAGCAATGGTTACCGTCGCCGAGATAAGCCGATACGCCCTGCTCACGGGCCAGACGAATCAGGATCGGTACGAATCCATAGTCGCCGACGCCATGGACCGATGGCGCCAACCGAACCGTCGCCACGCGCACACCACGCTCGGTCAGATCCCGAGCCGTGGCTTCGGACTTGCGAGGCGAGGCCGGGCTGACCACTTCCAGCTCACTGGCGCCCCGGGTCAATCCGAACAAGCCCGAGGTCACCAATAGAGGTCGCTCGGAGCCTTGCAACGCGCCGCCCAGTGCCATAATCGCACGACGGTCTTGCTCGGCATTTTCGGCAAATCGTGAAAAATCATGATTAAAAGCGGTGTGAATAACCGCATCCGCCGCCGACGCTGCATGATGCAGGACATCCAGATCATCCAACGTCCCTTGAATTACTCTCGCGCCGGTGGCGGCGAGCGCGGCAATCTTTTCTTCGCAACGGGCCAGGCCGGTGACTTGATGCCCGGAGCCGAGCAAATCCTGCACCACGGCCGACCCAACCCAGCCCGTGGCACCGGTAACGAATACGTGCATGAGCAACGCTCCTGTCTGGAAAAGCGAGATAGAAAGTCTTCTATAACCTGAACAAGGCTCAGGATTTGTATTGAACTTGTATTTCCCGACTTCGGAGCAACATCAAGGCCACCCCGAACGACAACGCAACCGCAACAGCACCGCCCAGGTAAACCGCCTCGATGCCCCAACCACTGGCCAGCACACCAGCCAACGGGCTGGTCATGCCCAGGGAAATATCCAGGAAGGCAACATAGGCGCCCATGGCGAGGCCACGTGACTGCGGCGGAGCACGCCGCACTGCTTCCACGCCAAAACCGGGAAATGCCAGGGAATAACCGAAGCCGGTAAACGCGGCGCCGAGATAGGCGATGAATGCCGTATCGGCGCCCCAGATGAGCAGCAGCCCAACGGCCTCGATCACGACGCAGACCAATGCGACACGCGCGCCACCGATCTTGTCCGGAAGATGCCCGAACAACAGCCGCGCGCCGATGAAGGCCAGACCGAACGCCGTGAACGCGAGCGAAGCGTTGCCCCAATCCCTGGCCGCGAATAACAAGGCAAT
Organism: Pseudomonas sp. E102; assembly: GCF_052660185.1. Taxonomy (NCBI): domain Bacteria; kingdom Pseudomonadati; phylum Pseudomonadota; class Gammaproteobacteria; order Pseudomonadales; family Pseudomonadaceae; genus Pseudomonas; species Pseudomonas sp. E102. The sequence goes on along the minus strand of NZ_CP084025.1, from coordinate 1,731,023 downwards.
GAACGCTGTCACGACACCAAAGCCGACGCTGCAAAACGCCAGGCCCATGCCGGGAACCCATACCGCGCCGAACATCTTGTAGAACGGTGTACGCCGGGTCGCCGTAGGGGCTACGCCGCGGACGCCGGCGACAACCGCCAAGGCAAACAGTGCAATAAACGCCGACGCCACAACGATGCCCATGAATCCCCAACCCGAATCGAGCGCCACGCCAAGCGGGGCGCCCAGGGCGAACGCGCCATACATGGCAATGCCATTCCAGGCCATGACCTTGCCGGCATGCTGCCCCCCTACAAGACCGATGCCCCACCCCAACGCCCCGGTGACGATCAGGCTTTCACCGATCGCCAGCAGCACGCGACCGCCTACTAACAGCCAGACCGACAACACCGGCGTAGCGACGAACGCCAGGGACAGCAGATAGACCAAAGCGGAAACCGCCGCCGTCACCAGCCCGACCATGACCGCGCGCTTGCCGCCGCGCAGGTCGGCGAAATTGCCGGCCCAGGATCGCGACAGCAGCGCCGCGGCGAACTGTGCACCCACTACCAGGCCAATCACCAACGTGCCCATCCCCAGCGTGTCGTGCAAATGAAGCGGCAAAACTGGCAGTTGCATGCCGATGGTGAGAAAACCGATGAACACGGTCAACGTGAGCGGCAACAACTTGAATACCGGATTGGTTTCGACGGCTGCCGGGGGCGCCGCAGAGGCACCCGGATGAATATTTTCTTGAGTCATAACCCTACCCATGGAAAGGGACGCGAAGTGAAGTGGAATGCCGCTTGCGCAGCCGCCTAAAATGCGATCAATTAGTCGCATTCAAGATACGAATAATCCGTCGTATTTCCTATTCGCATTCCTTTTCCAAGGCCGATGCCGCCATGTCCGATCGCCCAAGCCCGCAGATTTCCTCACGCAAGCAGCCAAAACAGGCACGGTCCACCGAGCTTGTGGCGGCAGTCCTGGAAGCGGCTGTTCAGGTTTTGGCGAGTCAGGGCGCCCAACGCTTCACCGTTGCCCGCGTTGCCGAGCGAGCGGGTGTGAGCGTCGGATCGGTGTATCAGTACTTTCCGAACAAGGCAGCGATCCTGTTTCGGCTGCAAAGTGATGAATGGCGGCAGACCAGCGATATGTTGCGAGACATTCTGGAAGATCCCTCCACACCGCCCCTCTCGCGGTTACGAACCCTTGTGCAGGCGTTCATCCAGTCCGAGTGCGACGAAGCGCAGATTCGCGTCGCGCTCAACGACGCTGCGCCACTTTATCGGGATGCGCCTGAGCACCAGGCGGCACGTACTTCAGTGCAGGCATCGGTGGATGCGTTCATGCAGCAAGTGCTGCCGGACGCGAGTATGCAAACCCGCGCCCTGGCCGGTGAGCTGATCATCGCCACCCTCAGCTCCGTGGGGAAACGGTTTTCGGCAATGCCTCGCGTTCAGCAAGAAGTCCAGAGCTATGCCGATGCCATGGCAGATATGTTCTGCGCCTACCTGAAAAACCTCCAGGCGTGCGAGAGCACGGCAGGCTGAGCATTCGCGTCGACGTTCCAGTGACAGCCCGCCGGCAGTTTTACTACACTCCCCCGTCTTGTCCCCTTCCCTTGCGAGGCGTCCCATCCCATGAAAATCATAACAAGCACGATGACGCTCTTTGGCCTGTTGGCATTCTGCGGCAGCGCCCTGGCCGAACCAACGGCTTCGCATCTGGACAAAGTGATCCAGCAAGGTGAACTGCGCGTGTGCACCACCGGCGACTACAAGCCCTACACCTACAAGGCCGAATCGGGGGAATACGAAGGCATCGACATCGACATGGCCCGCTCGCTGGCCGCCAGCCTGGGCGTCAAGGCGCAATGGGTCCAGACCACTTGGAAAACGTTGATGCCCGACATGCTGGCGGGCAAGTGCGACATCGGGATGGGCGGGATTTCGGTGACCCTGGAACGACAGAAGAAAGCCTATTTCAGCAACACCCTGGACGTGGATGGCAAGATCCCGCTGGTGCGTTGCGAAGACCAGTCGCGCTACCAGACCATCGAGCAGATGAACCAGCCTTCGGTGCGCCTCGTCGAGCCGGCCGGTGGCACCAACGAAGCCTTCGTGCGGGCATTCCTGCCCAAGGGCCAGCTCGCCTTCCATGACAACGTGACGATCTTCCAGGAGCTGTTGGACAAACGCGCCGACGTCATGATCACCGATGCCTCGGAAGCGCTCTACCAGCAGAAACTCAAGCCGGGCCTGTGCGCCGTCAACCCGACCCGCTACCTGCAATATGGCGAGAAAGCCTATCTGCTGCCCCGTGACGACAACACCTGGAAGATGTACGTCGACCAGTGGTTGCATCTGAGCAAGGCCAACGGCAGCTATCAGAAAGTCATCGGGCAGTGGCTGGCCGTGCCTCAAGCTCAATAACGAACCGGTGGCCGTACACGCTCCCGGGTTTGTGTGCGGCGCCATGGTCTGGCATGTTGGGCCTTCAAACAGAACTGTCACGAGGCCCCATGCAGATCGAATTACTGGAAATCAGTGAGCACCTTCATCGTTTTCCGCCATTCGATGCCCTTCCCCAGGAGACCCTGGAGGAAATTGCCCGGCGCGTCGAAGTCGCGTATTTCAAGGCCTCAAGCCCGATCCTCGAAGCAGGTGCGGCCATTCATGACCTGCACTACGTACGCAGCGGCGCAGTCGAGATCTATCGGCGAAGCGGCGAACTGTACAACCGACTGGTCGAGGGCGATATCTTTGGCCAGGCGGGCTTGCTGCGCAGCAACCGGGTGCGTTTCCCGGCCAAGGCCCTGGAAGACAGCCTGATCTATTTCATTCCGGCGGATGTATTCGCCCAGTTATGCGAGCGGCACGACAGTTTCGCCGACTTTGTCGAAGCCGAGGGGCATTCCAGGCTCAAGTCAGCCGTCGAGGCCCAAGGCCGTGCGAGCGAGCTGATCCAGCTCAAGTCCCGTGCATTGATTTCCCGGGATCTGGTCTGGGTTACGCCGCAAACCAGCGTCCGGGAAGCCGCACAGTTGATGACCGAACGAAGCGTTTCCTGTGTCGTGGTCCTTGAGCCAGCCGGGAAACACCCCGAGCAGATGCTCGGCATCGTGACCGACCGGGACCTGCGCACCCGCGTTGTGGCCGCCAACCGCAGCGGCGAAACCACCATCGGCGAAGTGATGTCGATCGACCCGGTGGCCATCCAGGCCGATGACTCGTTGTTCGAGGCGATGCTGTGCATGCTCAGGAGCAACATCCATCACCTTCCGGTGATGCACAAGGGCCGCACGCTGGGCTTGATCAATCTGTCGGACATCATCCGACACGAGTCTCAGAGCAGCCTGTACCTGGTAAACAGTATTTCCAACCAGACCAGTGTCGAGGGTCTTCGCTCATTGCTGCGCGACCTACGCGGGACCTACATTCGCATGGTCCGCGACGGCGCGACCGCCCACATGATCGGCAGCGCCATCTCGGGCATTGGTCGTGCCTTCACCCAGCGCCTGCTTGAACTGGCCGAACGCGAACTGGGACCACCACCGGTTCCGTATTGCTTCATGGTGCTGGGCTCGATGGCCCGTGACGAACAATTGCTTGTCACCGACCAGGACAACGCCCTGGTGCTGGACGATCGTTTCGACCCAGCGCTGCATGACGATTACTTTCGCAAGCTGGCTGCGTTCGTCAGCGACGGGCTCGCCCAATGCGGCTACAGCTACTGCAAGGGCGGGATCATGGCGACCAACGTCCAGTGGCGCCAGCCATTGCGAGTGTGGCGTGGCTATTTCAGCCAGTGGATCGAGAAACCGAACGCCGCCACCCTGCTCAACAGCTGCATCTTTTTTGACTTGGACGGGGTCTATGGCGCGCTGGACATGGTCGAATCGCTCAAGACGCTTTGCGCGCAGAAGTCCAGGGATACTCCGGCTTTCCTGGCGGCGATGGCGCGCAACGCATTGAATCGCACGCCGCCCCTGGGTTTCTTTCGTACATTTGTCATGGAAACGGATGGGGAACAAAAACAGATCATCAACCTCAAGGGCCGTGGCACGGCACCCCTCACCGACCTGATCCGCATCCACGCGCTGGCGTGTGGCACCACGGCGCAAAATTCATTCGATCGGCTCGATGCCATCGGCCAAACGCAATGGGTACCACCCGAGGCCATCGAGCATCTGCGCTACGCATTGGAGTTCCTGTCGATGGTGCGCATACGGCACCAGGTCGATGCCATCGAACAGGGTCGCAAACCGGATAATTACATCGAGCCCGAGCGCTTCTCAACCGCTGAGCGGCACAACCTCAAGGAAGCCTTCCAGGTGTTGAGCAATGCCCAGAAATTCCTGCGTTTCCGCTATCCCGGTCACGCCCGGCCATCCCGATGAACGCCCCACGAGTAGCGACCGAACGGACGATGCCGGACTGGGCGGCGCGCTTCGAACAACTGGCGCGACAAGCACGCCATCCCCTGCTGCAGCGTTTCTACCAGACCGGGGTGATCGACGGCCAGACCGCGTTGGAACAAGTGGAACTGCTGGCCATGGACTTGGAAACCACTGGTTTGAACGCCCGCAGCGACAGCATCGTCAGCATCGGCCTGATGCCTTTTACCCTCAAGCGAATACGTTGCGGCGAAGCCCTGTACTGGGTCATCAAACCTTCCACGCTGACCCATGAGTCGGTGACATTCCATCGCATTACCCATGCCGACATCCGTCATGCCCCTCGATTCCCCGACATCATGGACAACCTGCTGGAAGCATTGGCGGGGCGAATCATGGTGGTGCATTACCGGGCCATCGAGCGCGACTTTCTGGACGAGGCGTTTCGGCGTCACCTTGGAGAGGGCCTGCAGTTTCCGGTCATTGACACGATGCAGCTGGAGGCATGGCGGGTCAGGGGTCGGCGCCGTTGGCTGGACCGGCTGTTGCGGCGGCCACCGGCCTCCATCCGGCTGGCCGATACGCGTCTGCGTTATCGACTGCCCACCTATCACGCCCACCATGCATTGACCGATGCACTGGCCACGGCCGAGCTGTTGCAAGCGCAGGTAGCCACCCATTACAGCCCGTCCGTGGCGGTCGGGCAGCTCTGGGATTGAACGCTGGGGCGCGCCTCGCCCCAGCCAATCTTCAGGCGATCAGGATCGCGGTTCTGACATCAATCCCTTCACCAGGGAAATACAGCCCAGCAGCAGAACGATGGCAAAGGGAAGCCCGGTCGAAACCGCCATGGCCTGCAAGGCGACCAGCCCCCCACCCAACAGCAGCGCAATCGCGATCACGCCCTCGATGACAGCCCAGAAAACCCGTTGGGGCACAGGCGCATCGACCTTGCCGCCGGCCGTGATGGTGTCGATTACCAGCGAGCCGGAGTCCGACGAAGTGATGAAGAACACGATCACCAGCACGATGCCCAGCAACGAGGAAATTTCCTTGAGGGGCAGCGCCTCCAGCATCGCGAACAGCTTGAGTTCCAACACTGCATCCTTTACCCCACTCAATCCCTGCAAGGTGGCCTGGTCGATGGCCGTCCCGCCAAAAGTGGTCATCCATAGCACCGACACCAGCGAAGGCACCAGCAAGACAGAAATCAGAAATTCCCGGACGGTCCGGCCCCGGCTGACCCGCGCAATGAACATGCCTACAAAGGGCGACCAGCTGATCCACCAGGCCCAGTAGAACGCTGTCCAGCCCTGGGTGAACTCGGCGTCCGTACGGCCGAAAGGATTGGACAATGCGGGCAGGTATTCAGCGTAGGTCACCACGTTCTTGAAGAAGCCGGTAAGAATGGCCAAGGTGGGACCGACCACGATGATGAAGAGCAGCAACAGGAGCGCCAGGCCCATATTGATTTCCGAGAGCAGCTTGACGCCCTTCTCCAGCCCGGCTAGAACCGACCACAGGGCAATCAGCGTGATACCGATGATCAGTACAACTTTGCTGACGTTGGACGATGGAATGCCGAACAGATGTTCAATCCCCGCCGCGGCCTGCTCGGCACCGATGCCCAGCGAGGTCGCCAGCCCGAACAGCGTGGCGAACACCGCCAGGATATCGATGATATGCCCTGGCCAGCCCCAGACGCGCTCCCCCAGCAACGGATAGAAAATCGAGCGAATCGACAGCGGCAAGCCTTTGTTGAACGAGAACAGGGCCAAGGACAACGCCACGATGGCGTAGATGGCCCAGGGATGCAGACCCCAGTGAAAAATCGTCGCAGCCATCGCCAGGTCCGCAGCGCCTTTCATATCGCCCGCTGCGCCATCGAGGGGGGCCCAGTCCGTGCGTACCCCGCTGGGATCGAGCGTCACGCCCCCCATCGCGGCGGCATAATGCGACATGGGCTCCGCTACGCCGTAGAACATGAGCCCGATGCCCATCCCGGCGGCGAACAACATGGAGAACCAACCCACATAGGTATGATCGGGCGTGGCATCGCGACCGCCCAATCGCACCTTGCCCAGTGGCGAAACGATCAACGCCAGGCACAACAGAACGAAAATATTGCCTGCGCTCATGAAGAACCAGGCCAGGTGCCGGGTCAGCCATCCGCGCATGGCGCTGAAAAGCGGCTCGACTTCATTTTGCAGCGCCAGCGTCACGATGACGAACAACAAAACGGTGGCGGCAGAGATGAGGAAAACCTTGCCATGGATGTCCAGGGAGAAAGAAAACTCACCGCGGAAATTGTCCTGTCCGATGACGTAGTCTGTTTCGATGAGATTTGCCTCGCCGCTAGGGGCAGGTATCCCCTCCGTACCGGGCGTCTGGGATTTTCCTGATAGATCGTCTACAGGATCTTTACCCACGTGAACCTCCTTTGATTATGCAACACGCACGCGCGCGTGATGGTCTGAAAAGCCCCGCTGTTCCAAGTGAAAACGAGAGTAAGTGCCATAGCCTAACAAGTCTGGAGGCATGCCTGTGACATCGACCGGCCATGACTGTTCCACAAACGACATCAGGTTGGGCCTACGAGACGCCGCCACCGTACTGGTTGCGCATCGAAGTCATCCGCCCCAGGCAAAACGAAGGGCGCCGGGACAGTGTCCGGGCGCCCTTCGTATGGACCGTCCGTGGGGGTGCTTCAACTCACTGCGCGGCACGCACCTTGTTGATTTCGTCGTACATCATTTTCACCAGATCCCCGTCCAACGACTTGGCGAACTTGTCGACGACTGGCTTCGCGCGCTCGCGAAAGCGGTCTTTCTCGGCCGGGGTGATTTCATTGACGGTCATCGCACCGGCCAGCGTCGCCTTGGCCTTTTCCATGCTCGTCTCGGTGACTTCACGCTGGAAGGTCTGCGCCTCGGCTGCGGCTGCGCGAATCATTGCCTTTTCGTCGTCGTTGAGGCGGTTCCAGGTTTTCTGGCTGATGATCAACGACTGCGGGTTGAAGATGTGGCCGGTGACGGAAAGATATTTCTGCACCTCGTAGAACTTGTTGCCCTCGATCACCGTGAACGGGTTTTCCTGGCCGTCGATGGTGTGCTGCTCAAGGCCCGTGTACACCTCGGGGAACGCCATCGGCACCGGGTTGGCGCCCAGGGCTGAGAAGGTTTCCAGGTAGATCGGTGACTGGATGACGCGCAGCTTCAAGCCCTGCAGGTCTTCGAGCTTGGTCACCGGGTGCTTGCTGTTGGTCAGGTTACGGAACCCCAGGTCCCAATAACCCAGCCCTACCAGCCCCTTGCTGTCCAGCTGTGCCGCCAGTTTCTGCCCGACCGGCCCATCGATGACGGCATGGGCCTCCTTGACGTCGTTGAACAGGAAGGGGAAATCGAGCATGGCGTAATCCGGTGCCTGGGCGGCCAGGATGCCGGAGTTGAGCACGGTGATATCCAAGGTGCCGCCCTGCAATGCCGACACCGTTTGTACGTCGCCGCCCAGGGTTCCGCCAGGGAACAGGCGGACCTTTATCTTGCCGCCGCTCTTTTCACTGAGAAGGTCGGCGAACTTCTGCGCGCCCTGGCCCTGGGGATGTTCCTTGACGTTCTGGAACGCGAATCGCAAGGTCCGCTCACGGATCTCGTCCGCGTGGCTGGCCACGCCGGTCAGCAGCAAGCCCGTCGCGCACGCCCCGGCCAGCAAGGTTTTCATCAGTTTTCCCATGTCACTCTCCGATCGTTATTGTTTTTAAAGGTCGAGCCAGCGAGCACCGGTGTCAGCCGGTGAAGAATTTCAACGGTCCCAGTACCAGTTGCGGAAACAGCACCAACAGCAACAGCACCACAAATTGCGCAATCATGAACGGCCAGACACCCCGGACTATTTCCTCGAACTCCAGCTTCGCCACGCTGCAGACCACGTTCAGCACCGTGCCCACGGGCGGCGTGATCAAGCCAATCGCAGTGTTGATCAGAAACAGCACGCCGAAATACACCGGGTCGATCCCCGCCTGGATCACCGCTGGCATCAATACCGGCGTCAGGATGAGGATGGTCGGGGTCATGTCCATCACCGTACCGACCAGGATGATCAACGCCATCATCACCAGCAGCAGGAGCGTCTGGTTGTCCATGAACGGCGCGAGCAGTTCCGCCAGCTGGCCCGGCAGGTCGGCGATGGTCACCAGCCACGATGAAACCATGGCCGCCGCCACCAGCAGCATCACCACCGAGGTGGTCCTGGCCGAAGACAGGATCACTTCGTACAGCTGGCTGATCTTCATCTCCCGGTAGATCACCAGGGACACGAACAGCGAATAGACTGCCGCGACCACTGCTGCCTCCGTTGGCGTGAAGATGCCGAACTTGAGGCCCAGGATGATGATCAACGGCAAGCCCATCGCCCAACTGCCATCGAGCAACGTGCGTAGTACCTCGGCTCGGGAACGCTTGGGCGCCGTCTCGACGTTCTCGCGCCGGGAGATCAACCACCAGGCGATGGCCAGCCCGACGCCGAGCATCAGCCCCGGCACGATACCGGCCAGGAACAGCTTGGAAATCGACACGCCGGACGCCACGCCAAAAACGATGAAGCCGATGCTGGGCGGAATCACTGGCGCAATGGTGCTGCCGGCGGCGATCAGCCCGGCCGAACGTCCCCGGTTGTGCCCCGCCAACACCATCATCGGCACCAGCAACGCCGCCAACGCCGCCGCATCGGCCACCGCCGAACCGGAAAGCGAGGCCAGCAGGCAGGAGGCAATGATCGCGACGTAACCCAGGCCGCCGCGCTTATGCCCAACCAGCGCCATGGCAATGTTGACGATGCGCTTGGATAACCCGCCGACATTCATGACTTCGCCGGCCAGCATGAAGAACGGCACGGCCATCAGCGGAAAGCTGTCGGCGCCATTGAGCAAATTCTGCGCGATGATCTGCGCGTCGAACAAGTCCAGGTAAAACATCAACGCGACGCTGACCACCAGCAAGGCAAAGGCAATCGGGATACCCAACGCCATGCTGCCCAGCAGCGACCCGAGGAAAATAGCCAACGTCATGGGCGGGTACTCTTGAGGGTGTCAGGGTTGAGGCCGGCGGCTTCGCTTTCCTCGACTGACAAAGGATCGTCATCCCGCAGTTTGCCGAACAGTGTCAGGTACAGTTCGTACAGCAGGATCGCCGTGGCGCTGACCCCAAACACCAGCCCGGCGGCGTAGAACAGCGCCATCGAAAGGCCCGAAGCCGGCGCGACCACGTTGAGGTTGATTACCGCCTGCTGCCAACTGCCGCTGACGATCAGTCCGCAAATGTAGAGCATCAGCAGATGCCCGATGACCAGGCAGGCACGCTTGCCTGCTGGCGGCAAGCGCTTGACCAGGCTGTTCATGCCCAGGTGCGCGCGGTCCTTGAGCGCCACGAGGGCACCTAGAAAAATCATCCAGACGAAGAACCAGCGCGACAGTTCCTCCGACACACTGATGCCGGAGTTGAAGGCATAGCGCAGCACTACATTGCCGAACACCAGCACGATCATCGCGACCATGCACAGCACGATCAGCAACTTGAGCAGCTTGAAATACAGATCGACGACTTTTGTCATCTTGAACACCTCCAGGTTGATCCAGACACCGGCCGTGTAGCCGGCGCGACAGGGCGAGCGCTATCGGATCGACGCTGGAATATTCCGCAAAACACCGCAAAGGGAGGTATGCAATGAGGACAAGTTCGGTTGACGGGCACGCATGAGGGGATCCTCTGTTTTTATTATGGCCTCGCCTGGACATGGCAAGGCTGGGTGACCGCTAAAATGTACTACCCAGTTAATCCGGTCAATAACCTTGCTTGACCGGTTGACCGATCCAGGCGGAACTACCGTGCGATTATCGGTCACCGTTGCGAGGCGCCCCGCAGCCTCCCGGTTGGGCGAGGGATTTTTCGAAGACGTTTTGTATCGGTCTGTATAGGAGCAGCCGATTGATACGAATCCGCCGATTTCGGTCCTTTGCGGCACACATCCTCGATACACCCGGGCGCTTAACTGCACACACCGGACAGCAGCACACACCCGCTGCACTGGCCCACTCAATCAAGCGCAAGGAGAACTACCATGATCAACTTCTCGAAATTCTCGTCCCTGGCAATCGCCCTGACCCTGGTTGGCGGCGCCGGCCTATCGAACATCGCCGCGGCCGAAAGCGCACCGTCGTTTTACGAACAGGCTGCACATCAGTTGGCCGAAGGTGGCTCGGATCGACTGATCGAGAATCGCGTGGCTGAAGGCGGCTCCGATCGACTGATCGAGAATCGTATGGCTGAAGGCGGAGCTGATCGGTTGCAGGAGCTGCGTGAACGCAGCCCTGTCTGAGAGCGCTTTTCTGTGGCGAGGGGATTTATCCCCGCTGGGCTGCGCAGCAGCCCTAAAGCCTTCGCCTCTGTCTTACAGGCCCACCGAGCTGCCTGATTTGGGTCTGCTGCGCAGCCCAGCGGGGATAAATCCCCTCGCCACAAGAGCTTTCTGGCCTTCATGGGCTGGAACATCACCCATAAAAAAGCCCCGCATCTCTCAATGCGGGGCTTTTTCATTCAACGCCAGATCAGTTGGCCGTCACGACCGCCTGACCACTCAGCGCCAGGTCCAGCAGCTCGCGGTTGGCCACCGCATACATGGCGTAGTCGGTGCCGCTGGCGGCACGGATGTCCACCAGCATGGCGCGCCAGCGCTCGACCATTTCACGATGCTGCTCGAGCCACAGCGCCAGGCGGGTTTCCACGTCCTGGCTACCGTCACCTTCCTGCAGGACCGAGATGGTGATCGCCCGTTGCTGCCAGTCGATGTCATCGCGGAACGCTTCACGGGCCAGGGCCTGCCAGTTGTTTTCAACCGGCAAGGCACTGATTTGCTGCAGGTACCAGGTGATGTCAAGCGCGCTGCCCACGGCGAAGTAAGCCTTGGCCACGTCGGCGGCGTTCTGGCCGGTGACGTCGGACGCCTCGATGATCGGCAACAAGGTGTACAGGTGCGTAGTACCGGCAACCATGCGCGCCAGCAGTTCCGGCACGCCGGCCGCCACGTAGGCCTGGTAGCGAGTCTGCCAACCTTCGCGGGTCGGGCCTTCCAACAGTTCGTCGAGCTTGAGGCCCAACGCCGCCAGGTGCGGACCGAAGTGAGCGACGTCACGGGCAGCGTTCTGCTCGTTGCGGCGGCTGCGCAGGAACCAACGCGTGGCGCGACGACCCAGGCGCATCAGCTCATCCATCAGCTCCAGCTGCACGTCGGCGGAAACCTGGTGGTCCAGGGCTTCGATCTGGCGGAACCAGTGTGGGAGATGGAAGATATCCCGCACGATTACATAAGCACCCGCCACGTTCGCCGGGCTCATGCCCGTCGACTCTTTCAACCGCTGGACGAAGGTGATGCCCATGTGGTTGACCAGGTCGTTGGCGATCTGGGTGCTGACAATCTCGCGCTTCAGGCGATGGCGACGCATGGCCTCGGAGAACTTGCTCACCAGCGTTGGCGGGAAAGCCGTCTCCATGTCACGGGTCAGGTAATCGTCGTCCGGCACCAGGGAGTTGAGCAGCGCTTCCTTGAGGTCGATCTTGCTGTAGGAGATCAGCACCGACAGTTCGGCACGGGTCAGGCCGTGGCCCGCCGCGACACGTTCGGCCAGTTGTTCTTCGGTCGGCAGGAACTCGATGGCGCGGTCCAGCTTGCCACGGGCTTCCAGGTCGTTCATCAAGCGCTTGTACTCGGCGATCCGCACGAAGGCGCGGCGTGCCGCCAGGGACAAGGCCTGGGTCTGCTTGTAGTTGTTGCCCAACACCAGGCCACCGACTTCGTCGGTCATGCTCGCCAGCAACTGGTTGCGCTGCTTGTCGGTCATGTCGCCGGCCTGCACCACTTCGTTGAGCAGGATCTTGATGTTCACTTCGTGGTCGGAGCAGTCCACGCCACCGGCGTTGTCGATGAAGTCGGTGTTGGTGGCGCCGCCATTGAGGCCGAACTCGACGCGACCCAGTTGGGTCATGCCCAGGTTACCGCCCTCGCCCACCACCTTGCAGCGCAATTCGTTGCCGTTCACGCGCAGTGCATCGTTGGCCTTGTCGCCGACATCGGCGTGGCTTTCGGTGCTGGCCTTGACGTAAGTGCCGATACCGCCGTTCCACAACAGGTCCACCGGCGCCTTGAGCAAGGCGTTCAGCAGTTCTGTCGGGGTCAGTTTGTCGGCCTTGATGTCGAAGCGCTCTTTCATCTGCGGCGAGATCGCGATGCTCTTCGCGCTGCGCGAGAAGATGCCGCCGCCCTCGGACATGATGCTGGTGTCGTAGTCGGTCCAGGCCGAACGCGGCAGCTCGAACAGACGCTTGCGTTCGGCAAAGCTGCTGGCAGGCTCTGGGTTCGGGTCGATGAAGATGTGCAGGTGGTTGAAAGCCGCGACCAGTTGCAGCTTGTCGGACATCAACAAGCCGTTGCCGAACACGTCGCCGGCCATGTCGCCGACGCCCACCACGGTGATGCTGTCTTGCTGGACGTTGATGCCGCGCTCGCGGAAGTGGCGCTGCACGCCGACCCACGCGCCCTTGGCGGTGATGCCCATTTTCTTGTGGTCGTAGCCGGCCGAACCGCCGGAGGCGAACGCATCGCCCAACCAGAAGCCGTAGTCGATGGCGATGCCGTTGGCGATGTCGGAGAAGGTTGCGGTGCCCTTGTCCGCCGCGACCACCAGGTACGGGTCATCGTCGTCATGCCGCACAACGTTGGCCGGCGGTACCAGCGCGCCGTCCTTCAGGTTGTCGGTGATGTCCAACAGGCCCGAAATGAAGATGCGGTAGCAGGCGATGCCCTCGGCCGCGATCTCGTCCCGGCTGCCGCCCAATGGCAGGCGACGCGGCAGGAAACCGCCCTTGGCGCCCACCGGCACGATCACCGAGTTCTTCACTTGCTGGGCTTTTACCAGGCCCAGCACTTCGGTGCGGTAGTCTTCTTCACGATCCGACCAGCGCAGACCGCCACGGGCAACGTTGCCGAAGCGCAGGTGCACGCCTTCGACCCGTGGCGAGTAGACGAAGATTTCGAACTTCGGCACCGGCTTCGGCAGTTCCGGAATCAGGTGCGGGTTGAACTTGAAGCTGAAGTACGACTTGTTCTGGCCGTTGGCGTCGGTCTGGTAGAAGTTGGTCCGCAAGGTGGCCTTGATCAGGTCCAGATAGCGACGCAGGATGCGGTCTTCGTTGAGTACCTGCACCTCGTCCAGGGCCGAGAGGATCGCTTGCTCCAGACGCAGTTGCTTGTCTTCCAGGTCGTCGCCGCTGAGCTTGCGCGCCAGGTAGAAACGGGTCTTGAACAACCGGGTCAATTCGCGAGCGATGTCGGTGTGGTTGTTCAGGGTACTGGCGATGTAGCCGAGGTCGAAGCCCAGGCGGATCTGTTTCAGGTAGCGGGCGTAGGCACGCAGCAACGCCACGTCGCGCCATGGCAGGCCGGCGGTCAGCACCAGGCGGTTGAACGCATCGTTCTCGGCATCACCACGCACGATGTGGACGAACGCGTCCTGCAAGGTGTCGTTGAGTTGCTGGATGTCGAGGTCCAGGCCTTCGGCGGCGGTGAAGGCGAAATCATGAATCCAGAACTCGCGGCCATTGGTGTGGCGCAGGCGGTACGGGAACTCGCCCAGCACGCGCAGGCCGAGGTTTTCCAGGATCGGCAGCACGTCGGACAACGCCAACGGCGTGTCGGCGTGATACAGCTTGCAATGCAGCTCACGCTGGCCGGAGACCTGGCCCAACGGTTGATAGAAGCTCATCACCAGCGGGTTGGTTTCACTCAGGCTCAGCAGGTGTTGCATGTCCACCACGGCGGAGTGCGCGGCAAAGCGCTCGCGGTAGCCGGCCGGGAAGCCTTTCGGGAAATCCGACAGCACGTTGGTGCCCTGGGCTTCGCCGAAGCTCTCGATGACCAGGCTGGCGTAGTCGTCCTTCCAACTGCGGCAGGCCTGCACGACTTCTTTTTCCAGCAGCAGCGGGTCGATGTCGATGCGGTTCTTCGGATCGACGCGCAGGATCAACTGCACACGGGCCAACACGGATTCGGAGAAGAAGGTCCAGAACTCGCAGTCCGAGGCTTTCAGGCGATCCATCAGCACTTGCTGGATCTTCTGGCGAACTTCGGTGGAGTAGATGTCACGCGGCACGTAGGCCAGGCAGTAGCAGAAACGGCCGTACGGGTCCTTGCGCAGGAACACGCGAATCTTGTTGCGTTCCTGGATCTGCACGATCGACATGACGGTGCTGAACAGCTCGTCCACCGGGGTCTGGAACAGGTCGTCGCGGGGCAGCACTTCAACCACCTGGGCCAGTTCCTTGCCCAGGTGCGCCTTGGCCTGGAAGCCCGAGCGACGTTCGATTTCCTCGACCTTGCGGCGGATGTACGGAATGACCCGCACGCTCTCGCCATACACCGAGGAGGTGTAAAGGCCCATGAAGCGGCATTCCTTGACGACCTTGCCGTTGGCGTCGATCTCGCGGATCGATACGTAGTCCGGGTAGGCCGGACGGTGTACGCGGCTCGGGTGCGCGGCCTTGGCGAACGACAGCAGGGTCGGTTCGCGCAGGTAGTTGACGGCGTAGTCTTCGATGCGCAGGTCTTCGGCGGTCAGGCCGGCGCGCAGCAACTTGGTCAGGCCGAGGAAGGACTCGGGGTCGTACTCGATGTGACCGCCATCGGCTTCGTCGCGAACCACGAACTCTTCGTAGCCCAGGAAGGTGAAGTGGTTACCCACCAACCATTCCAGGAAGCTCTTGATCTCGGCTTTTTCGTCGGCGTCGGTGGCGTAGGCGCTGTTGTCCAGGCTCGCGAGGATTTCCTGCACCTTGGCTTTCATCGGCTCGAAATCAGCCACGGCGACGCGCACTTCGCCCAGCACCTGCTCAAGCTCCTTGCTCAGGACGTTGAGTTCGGCGGCGTTGGCGCAGCGGTCGATTTCCAGGTACATCAGCGACTCTTGCAGCACGTCGTCGCCCTGGGTGCCCTTCGGCAGGATCTCCAGCAACTCGCCCTTGCTGCCGCGACGCACGCTCAGGACGGTGGTTTGCAGGGTATGGATGCTGTAGCCGCGACGGTTCAGCTCGGTGCGGACCGAATCCACCAGGAACGGCAGGTCATGGTGCAGCACTTCGACGGCGGTGTGGGTCGATTGCCAGCCGTGGCGTTCGTAATCGGGGTTATAGACGCGCACCTGCGGTTGCGCGTGGTCGAAGCGCTCAAGCAGGCGCCAAGCGGACAGGGTGCAGCCGGCGAGGTCGGACAACCGGCGCTGGGTGAGTTCATCGAGGGAAATGATGCCGAAAAATTGTTCAGCGAACAGCGCCACTTGTGGCAGTGCCTGTTCACTGATGTGCTGCGCCAGTGCCGCTTGCAGTTGATGCTGGAAGTCGGCTTTGCTGGCTGCGGTGAAGAACGCCATCTGTGGTACTCCGCTTGGGCTTGTTATTGATGAAAGCGTCGCGTGCAGCCCCTTTAGGGGCCGTCGGCCATCCCGTTCCTGATTCTCGGGCAGAGGAAACAGGATGACAGGTGGGTGAAGCTGGACGCGACCCGCAGGTCACATCCTTTTCTCACCTAATTGCAACGTAATGACCACCTGCAAAAAACACTCCGCGATGCTCTTTGCAGGTACACATCCGTTGCGCAGCTTAACGAGTGCGACAACGTGCCTGCTTGCAGCGCTGCGACATATTCGGTCATCGGCTAGCTCCCCCGCTCGCCAGGTATCGAACAACCCTAGGCTGTGTACGAAATGTGCGCGAGCACATTTCATACAGACCCTAGCAGTCCCAGGGCCAAACGGCACCCTGCGGTGGTAATCCAGCAGAAATTCGCCCGGACTGGCAAAATCCCGTTTTTGCCCCCGCAAGGCTCATCGGAGCCAGGAGCCTTCCATGCAAATGACCACCGCCCTGCTGATCGCCAACCCATGCGATGACGAAGAAGACAACATGGCCATGCTCTGCTGCCACAGCGCCCAGGGCGAAATGTTCCTGATGACGCGCTATCCGGACGAAGACGAACTGGAGATAACCCTGGACGGCGAGCCCTCGACGCTGGACGGCGTCAAGGTCACCCTCAGCTCGACCCTGCTGAAAATCGAAATCGCCGCGACGGACGCCGATGCGCTCAATGGCGATGATGTGCTGGAAATAACCTTCGATCCCAAGGTGACGGACGTGGCGGAAGTGGAGCTGACCTTGCAGAACATCCTCAGGGGCACGGGGACCTATATAAGCCAGCTCTGACGCCCAAGGCGACCGCACCTCTGTGGCGAGGGGATTTATCCCCGCTGGGCTGCGAAGCGGCCCCCAAACCAGGCAACTCGGTGCGCCAGGAGGATTGAGTTCACTGCTTTAGGGCTGCTTCGCAGCCCAACGGGGATAAATCCCCTCGCCACAAGATCAGTGCGTCAGCTGTTATTCGTCGTTCTGCACCAGATTGCCATCGGCGTCATAGACCAGGTACTCGTCACTGTTATTCCGATCCCTCACGTAATAACGGGCCTCGTTGCCGTTCTCCGGCACTTTCATGCTGGTGTACGAACCGAGTTCCTTGAACAGTTTGTTTTCCTGGCTGATCAAGACCAACGAGGTACCCCCACCGGCCCGGATCGCCGCTGCATAACGGGTCTGAAACGCGTTGATCTGGTCGTAATCCAGCGGCACTCTCAACCGCCCCGCCAGGTCGATGGCACCGTAGCTGCCATCACGTCCCACCACCGCCATACCGTTGGAGAACGGCGTCACTTCGTCATAGGGCAACTTGATCGGTAGCCGCGCGCCCTGGCGATCGATAAAAGCGAACTTCCTGCTTTTGGTGTCCTGCACCAGCAGCGGCTGCTGCCCCGCGAACCGACCTATCACGCTGTAGCCCTGAAGGTTGATCCGTCTACCTTCCAGGTCGAAAACATCCTCACGACTCCTATCGGCGGAGCTGGCGTAGAGCAGACCCGCGCTGTGCTCGATGCCCGAGAATTGCGTCGGCAGGATCTCCTTGCCGTCCAGGGTATAAGCGCCGTACAGGCCTTCCATTAGATCAGTTCGCTTGCCAATACGGGCAATGAACAGGCTGTCCGTTACGGTGGGGTTGACGAATTTCATCGGCAACACGAACCGATGATGCCTGGCATCGTAGAGCCCATAACGACCGTTGGTTTCACGCTCCACCAGCAGCAGGCCATCGCTCAGCGCCTCGGTGATGTGTTCGAACGGCAGGTCGACAAGCTTGTTGCTACCGGCGGGGAAATAGGCCAGCTGGCTGCGCAACGCCTGCCACTGCGACTCTGGGTCGCTGGGCTTCTCCGGAAAAAACAACGTGTAGGTATCGGCTACCTGGGTATCTTGTACCTGCACCCAACGGGGCTTGATCAGCCACTGGCCGGTCTGGTCGATGAAGCCATAGCGCTCGGCCTTGCGGTCCAAGGCGATGTACCGCGCCTGAGCTGCCAGGACTTTGTCGACCTGGGTGAACTCAACGGTGTAGTCCTCCATCGGGTCGAGCACATGGATGACGATACGTTGCGGGGTGGCTTCAAATCGATAGTCGACCTCGGTGTTTTTCAATGGCCCCGCCTGAGCGGCCAGCGCCTCGCTCAGGCGTTCCAACTGCTGTTGCACCGCCTGGCCGGTCTTGAGCTGCTTGAAGTCGTCCTTGGTCTGTAGCAGCGCGTTGTAATAGTCGTGCAACGCCGCGATGTCGCCATCGGAGGGGAACGCCCGGGAGCTGTTCCCGTTGCTGTAGAGCGCCCTGCCCTTATCGTCCAGCCCCTGCACCACGAAAGTCGATAGTTTCGGCGTACTCAAGCGCACGGAGGCGCTGCCATCACCCAGGGCCATGAGCTGGAAGGACTGGCCGTCCAGGGTCACTTTCGGCTGATCCTTATCCAGCACCACTTTCCGGAACGCGGGATAACTGCGGTAAGCGACCGTCAGACCCAGACTCGCCAGCGGTTTGTTCACCGCAAGTGCGAAGGCATCATGAGACGCGATCATGTCCTCGGACTCGACCTTGGGCGGCGCCTTGAACTCGGCGAAGGTTTTTTCGCTGCCATCGCGAAAAACCAAGCGCTGCGGCAGATACTGCTCGGCCCTCGGCTCATCCGGCATGGCGGCGCGCTTCCAGAGCGGATCAAGCGTGCTGGTATCGAGCCGCACCTCAGAACCATCGGCAAACAGCCTCTGGGCAAAACGCAGGCCTTGGATCGACGCCAATTCAGCTTTCAACTGCGCGCTGGTGTACGGAACAAACAGCGACTCGTATTGCAACGGCTGCTCGCCGGCAGGCTCGCTCGTCGAGTGGGTCAGGCTCAATTGCACGTCACTGAGCCGCTCCAGGGACCTGAGGGTTTCACCGGTATCCTGGATCAAGTAATTAAGGCGCTTCTGCACCTCGGAAGGCGCCAGCGCGCTGATGTCCTCGATGCCCCCTTCATTCAGTTCTTCGGCGCCAAAACCTTCATCGACCGGCGCACCGCCGTGGCGAAGCCAATAGAAGGACGCACAACCCACCACCAACAGGGCCACACTCAGTATCGACAGCAATCTCAAACGAGGCTGGGTAAAGTTCATAGTGGCTTTGGTAGTCTAAGGGCTGGGAAAGGCAGGCAGCTAACCACACGGCCTGGCGCGCTGCAAATCGCCTGGCTGGCCCGGTTCTGTTGAAGGCCTGCTTGGATCGTCGCGTCTGTCCGAGTGGTGCGAAGCACCGTCGGTCGTACCTGTGACGCGCCGCCCTTGACGACCGAATGAGTTCTGGTGTTTCCTGAAACCGGTTTCAGAACCTCGATAAATCTAAAAAGCAGGTTTCAATCCGTGAATTCTTTCTCCGCCGCCCAGCGCAGCCGCGTGACCATGCTCGACGTCGCCGAACGCGCTGGGGTCTCCAAGGCCAGCGTCTCGCGTTTCATTGGCGAGGACCGCGCCCTGCTCTCGGAAGCCATCGCCCGGCGCATCGAGCAGGCGATCAGCGAGCTGGGCTACCGGCCGAATCAGATGGCCCGCGGCCTCAAGCGCGGGCGCACGCGCCTGATCGGCATGCTCGTGGCCGATATCCGCAACCCCTATTCGATTGCCGTGATGCATGGCGTGGAAACCGCCTGCCGGCGCCACGGCTACAGCCTGGTGGTGTGCAACACCGACCGCGACGATGAGCAGGAGCGCCAACACCTGGCGCTGCTGCGCGCCTATAACGTCGAAGGGCTGATTGTGAACACGCTGGGTCATCACCGCGATGAGCTGGTCGAACTGCGCAGCGAGATGCCCATGGTGCTGGTGGATCGCAAGGTCGATCGACTCGACGCCGACCTCGTCGGGCTGGACAACCCGGCCGCCGTCGAGATGGCCCTCGATCACCTCGAGCAGCGCGGCTACCGCGACCTGCTGTTGGTCACCGAGCCGTACGATGGCACCAGTTCGCGGATCGAGCGGGTCGACAGTTTCAAGGCCAGCATCGAACGACGCCCAGCCCTGGCCGGCACCGTGGTGGAAACCTGCGATCAACTGCTCCCGCGCATCAAGACCTTTCTCGCCCAGCCGGACCGTGGCCCCAAGGCGTTGTTTTGCGCTAACGGTATCGCCGCGCTGGCTGCGACCCAGGCATTACGCGATTTGGGTTGCCACTTGTTCGACGATATCGGTTTGATCGCCCTCGATGACCTGGACTGGTATCCCTTGGTGGGCAGCGGCATTACCGCCCTCGCCCAACCCACCGCTGAAATCGGCGCCCGCGCGTTCGAATGCCTGCTCAAGCGTCTGCGCGGCGATAACGGGCCGGTGCAGACGCTGGATTTCTCGGCGCGGTTGATTGAGCGTGGGTCGACGCTTGGAGTTTTTCGGTGATCGGGCTGGCCCCATCGCGAGCAGGCTCGCTCCCACACTGGACTTGCGTCGCACTGAAGATCCCTTGTGGGAGGGAGCCTGCTCGCGATGAGGCCCTCAAACACATTCCATAATTTTTTTGACCAAAACTGAAACCGGTTTCAGAGGTACAACAACAATGACCAAACCAGCCGTTTCCATCAGCCTCTCCAGTTACGGCGCCGACCTCGTACGCCAGCATGGTCAAGGCAGCTTCATCGCCCTGCTGGCCGCCGCCGGCGCGTCGCGCATCGAATGGCGCGAAGAGCTGCTCACTACCGAACAACCCGCCGAACTGGCCGCTGGGGCGCGGGCCCAGGGGTTGGAAAGTATCTTTTCATCGCCGATCGAACTCTGGCTCCCCGGCCAGCCCAGGCCCAATCCCGCCCTGTCGTCCACCCTGCAACGTTGCGAAGCGTTCGGCTCGGCTTGGCTGAAGGTTTCCCTCGGCCACTTCACTGACTCCCACGATGTATCAGCCCTGGCGGATGCCCTATCGGCAAGCCCGGTGCAACTGCTGGTGGAAAACGACCAGACCTTGCAAGGCGGGCGGATCGAGCCCTTGCAACGCTTCTTCGCGGCGGTGGAAGAACGCGGGGTACCCATCGGCATGACCTTCGACATCGGCAACTGGCAATGGCAGGACCAATCAGCCACCGTGGCCGCCCGGCAACTCGGACGGCACGTGGCATATGTGCATTGCAAGGCCGTGGCCCGACGCGCCGATGGCAAGCTGGTCGCGGTGCCGCCAGCCGCGACCGACCTGCACCTGTGGGAGCAATTGCTCAAGCACATGCCGGTCGGCGTGATGCGCGCCGCCGAGTACCCGCTAGAAGGCGATGACCTGCTGCAACTGACCGCTGAACATGTCGCCACCCTGTCCCGCCTGGGGCAATCGCGCCGGGAGGCCACTCATGTCTGAGATCGATGTGCTGTCGTTCGGTGAAACCATGGCCATGCTGGTGGCCGACGAGACCGGCGACTTGGCGGCCGTCAACCAGTTCCACAAACGCATCGCCGGGGCCGACAGCAATGTGGCCATCGGCTTGGCGCGGCTGGGTTTTCAAGTCGCGTGGCTCAGTCGGGTCGGCGCCGACTCCCTGGGCCGTTTCGTGGTGCAGACGCTGGAAAAGGAAGGCCTGGATTGCCGTCACGTGGCGGTTGATCCGGCGCACCCCACCGGGTTCCAGCTCAAGTCCCGTACCGACGATGGCAGCGACCCGCAAGTCGAATATTTCCGGCGTGGTGCGGCGGCCAGTCACTTGTCCGTGGACTCCATCGCACCGCCATTGCTCGCCGCCCGTCATTTGCATGCCACCGGTATCGTGCCAGCGCTGTCTGTGACTGCACGGGCGATGTCCTTCGAATTGATGACCCGCATGCGCGAGGCCGGCCGCAGCCTGTCGTTCGACCCCAACCTGCGCCCGAGCCTGTGGTCCAGCGAAGCGACGATGATCAGCGAGATCAATCGCCACGCCGCCCTCGCCCACTGGGTCTTGCCCGGCCTCGGTGAAGGTCGGTTGCTGACCGGTTTTGACGACCCGGCCGACATCGCCGCGTTCTACCTGGACCAGGGCGCCGAAGCCGTGGTGATCAAGCTCGGCCCGGACGGCGCTTATTACCGCACCTCGCGTGACCAGGGATTCATCGCCGGCGTGCCGGTGGCCCGGGTGGTGGACACCGTGGGCGCCGGGGATGGCTTCGCCGTCGGCCTGATCAGCGCATTGCTCGAAGGCCGCGACATCACCGAGGCGGTACGGCGGGCGAACTGGATTGGCAGCCGCGCGGTGCAGAACCGTGGAGACATGGAAGGGCTGCCGACGCGCCTGGAATTGTCGGCTGAATTTGAAACCGCCCATCGCGAGCAAGCTCGCTCCCACAAAGATTCGAGTTACCCCTGTGGAAGCGAGCTCGCTCGCGATTGAATCCACCGCTAAACGCACCTGCTGCATAAAAACAACAAGCTCAGGAGTCAACGACATGCAAACGCTCAACCTCGCCACCCGCCGCTGGTGGTACATCATGCCCATCGTCTTCATCACCTACAGTCTGGCCTACCTGGACCGGGCCAACTATGGTTTCGCCGCGGCTTCGGGCATGGCCGAAGACTTGATGATCACGCCAGGGCTGTCCTCGTTGCTCGGCGCGCTGTTTTTCCTCGGCTATTTTTTCTTCCAGGTCCCTGGGGCGATCTACGCGCAGAAGCACAGCGTGAAGAAGTTGATCTTCGTCAGCCTGATCCTCTGGGGCTCGCTGGCGACCCTCACGGGCGTGGTCTCCAATGCGTATTGGCTGATCGTGATCCGCTTCATGCTCGGCGTGGTGGAAGCCGCCGTGATGCCGGCGATGCTGGTCTATCTCTGCCATTGGTTCACCCGGGCCGAACGCTCGCGGGCCAACACCTTCCTGATCCTTGGCAACCCGGTCACCATGCTGTGGATGTCGGTGGTCTCGGGGTACCTCGTCGAGCAATTCGACTGGCGCTGGATGTTCATCATCGAGGGCCTGCCGGCGGTGCTCTGGGCTTTTGTCTGGTGGCGCCTGGCCGATGATCGTCCAGCCCAGGCCAAGTGGCTCAGCGAGCAGGAGAAGAAGGACCTGGAAAGCGTGCTGGCCGCCGAGCAGGTCGGTATCAAGGCCGTGAAGAACTATGCCGAGGCCTTCCGCTCGCCGAAAGTGATCATCCTGGCGTTGCAGTTTTTTTTCTGGAGCATTGGCGTCTACGGGTTCGTGCTGTGGTTGCCGTCGATCCTCAAGGCAGGCCTGAAGATGAACATGGTCGAGGCGGGATGGCTGTCATCGCTGCCTTATCTGGCGGCAGTGATCGCCATGCTGATCGTGTCCTGGGCGTCGGACAAGGTCCAGAAACGCAAGCGTTTCGTCTGGCCGCCGCTGCTGGTCGCCTCCATCGCGTTTTACGCCTCCTATCTGCTCGGAGCTGAACACTTCTGGTGGTCCTATGCCTTGCTGGTGATTGCCGGCGCCTGCATGTACGCGCCCTACGGGCCGTTTTTCGCCATCGTTCCGGAGATTCTCCCGGCCAATGTCGCGGGTGGCGCCATGGCGCTGATTAACAGCATGGGCGCGCTGGGTTCGTTCGGCGGCTCCTATCTGGTGGGCTACCTCAACGGTTCCACCGGCTCCACCGGCATGTCCTTTCTGTTGATGAGCGGCGCGCTGCTGCTGTCGGTGTTGCTGACCCTTGCCCTCAAACCCGGCGCCAGCGACCGGGTCGTGACCAAAACCGCGACGCCCCATCCGGCGCCTGTCCGTTAACGAATCGGGAACCCCCATGAAAAAGCACGTGGTGTTGTACAAGAAACTTTCAGCGCAACTGATGGATCGCTTGCAGGCGCATGCCCAGGTCACCCTCATCGAAAACCTCGATGCCCAGGGCCTGGCGCAACTGCGCACCGCCCTGCCCAGCGCCCATGCCCTGCTGGGCGCAAGCCTGAGGCTCGATCCGTCGCTGCTGGACCTGGCGCCGCATCTCGAGGCGATCGCCAGCGTTTCGGTGGGCGTCGACAATTACGATATCGATTACCTGACCGAACGCCGGATCCTGCTCACCAATACGCCGGACGTGTTGACCGAAACCACCGCCGACACCGGCTTCGCCTTGATTCTGGCAACCGCCCGACGCGTGGTGGAGCTGGCCAACCTCGTCCGCGCAGGCGGTTGGCAACAGAGCATCGGGCCCCGACATTTCGGCAGCGACGTCCACGGCAAGACCCTAGGCATCGTCGGCATGGGCCGCATCGGCGAAGCCCTGGCCCAGCGCGGGCACTTTGGCTTCGGCATGCCGGTGCTCTATCACAGTCACTCGCCCAAGCCTGCGGTGGAGCAGCGTTTCAATGCGCGCTATTGCGATCTGGATACGCTGCTGCAACAGGCCGACTTCATATGCCTGACCTTGCCGTTGACCGCTGAAACCGAAGACCTGATCGATGCACGGGCGTTTGCGCAGATGCGCCCTGACAGCATCTTCATCAACATCTCCCGAGGCAAAGTCGTCGACGAAGCGGCAATGATCGACGCCTTGCGCAACGGGCAGATCCGTGGCGCCGGGCTGGACGTTTTCGAGCGCGAGCCCCTGGGCCCGGAATCGCCGCTGTTGCAGATGGACAACGTAGTGGCGACGCCGCACATGGGCTCCGCCACCCACGAGACCCGGGAAGCGATGGCGCGTTGTGCCGTGGAGAACCTGCTGGCGGCGCTGGCGGGTGAAAGGCCAGCGAACCTGGTCAATCCGGGGGCGTGGAAGCGCTGACATTGCCGCCTTCAAAATGTGCCATCGCAAGCAAGTTCGCGATGGCACCTGTATTCATTTAGATGTGCACGCAACACAACCTTTCCGGGCACACCCGCCTTAGAGCGCCGCTGCCGAATTATCCTTTTTGATCCTTCCTTAAATAATATAAACATACCAAACGGCGAAAACAGTAGAGAGAAACCGCACTTCCAGCAAAGCAGCTACATTCCTACATCTCCCTCCTACTCAACGGCAAGAACAAACCTACGTCAGCCTCCGAAGTCACGCAATAGCCTTCACATCACCCCAATGCTATTAATTAATCACTTGCGAACAAACGCAAGTTGGGCGCTCGCATCGCGACGCCCATTAATTACATTGGAGTAATCGATATGGGCAGGAAACGCTCTGAAATAAATCATACCTTTTTCGGCCTGCCGCAGGCATTAGGCCTTTCTAAAGATCTGCTCGCAACGGAAGCCGATTTTTTCGCGTCACTGACTGCAAAAAAACTATCCATTAAACGAATGAAATACTCGACCGAACGGTAGCCCGCTTCTCAGGCAACAGCATCGTCACCCAGATCTATATCCCAGGACTTGAGCGCTTCAACATCATTAGAAACGGTCGCTTGGTGGTGCCTCAGTACGTGTTACGCGGTTGAATTATCGAACGCAAAGCAACCAGGAGCGAGTACATGCACAGCATCCGAGCAATGATAAAAACCGCCTATAAAAAACACGCCAAGCTTCTAGCAATAACCGTAATCACAATTATCGCACTCAAGCTCATCACACTTGCCCCCCCGCTGTTACTCGGAACCATTATCGATACCCTGCAAGACAATAGCAATCCAGCATCGAGCACTCTACTTGCAATGACGACAGGCTTGATTGTCGCGGGATGTATTCATGCCATCATCACGCCTCTGCAGCTCCATGCGCTGTCCAAGCTGGTACAGGGCATTATCATGAGCGCCTCCATTGAGTGGATCACCGAACTCATAGGTAAAGAATTTTCGTTATTTAACTCTTGGAGAATCGGTCATTTCATCAAATCGGTCGAGCGCGGAATTACTGCCCACGAACAACTACTCACTTTCATTGTAACCATTGCGCTCCCCGTACTCCTGGAGTTTATAGTTGTTGGGGGAGCTTTTGTTTACATAGGGGGTGGTGATATTTTTTTGAGCATGACGGCATCCGGAGTTATCTATCTGGCTACCACCCACCAAATTATCAAATGGCGAAGAAAGCACATCGATGCAGTCAATGAACAGGAAGATGAGTTAAGTGCACACCTCTACAACACCCTCAACGCGGGGAAAAACATAAAGCTGGAAGGTGCCATACCTACTGCCCTGCACCCGTTGAACGCGGCGTTCAGACGTTATGCCAGCGCTGCTGTCACTACCGCATCCTCTGGCGGCCTGCTGAGCACCGCCAAGATATTGTTCGTAAGCCTCTCCACTGGGGGATTGCTCTACTGGGGCGTCTTGGACCAGCTTTCGGGTCAGCCCAGTATCAGTGTCGGGCAGTTGGTTGCCATTTTTTCAATCGCGGGGAGTTATCTGCTCAGTATTTCAACCTTGACTGACGGGTATCGTGTTCTTGATCAGTTCCTTGCAGACCAGGGTCAATTTCAGGGTCTGCTATCACTCCCGGACTTCGATCGCAGCAATCGGCTGGCCTTGGTTGATTCCCAGCGCTCCTCAGTTTTGGAACTCGGCCCCTGCGAAGTGACGGGAACGGGACCGCTTCGCCTGTCGATCAAGCGCTCCCTGGCATTTGCTCAAGGGCAGTCAGTGGCCGTTACGGGCCCTAGCGGCGCAGGCAAAACCACTTTTCTGGAAGTCCTCGCCGGGCTTGATGCATCAAAGCGAGACCTACTGAGCATCGACTTGGTACCGGTCTCACTTTTGACCGGCCAAGCCCACTTGGACGCCTTGAGATACTGCCCCCAACAACCGCGATTTCTGGAGGGTTCTTTTGAACAATCGGTTCTGTTCGGAGGCAGCGCATCGCCGATGTTGTCTAGAGCCATACGGCAATTGGAACTGGATGAGATTGTGACAACACGGCAGGTCAGCGAAAATGCATCGAATATCTCCGGAGGCGAAGCTAAACGCCTATCACTGCTGCGCCTTATCAACAAACCCGGAAAATTCAATATGTTCGACGAGCCAAGCGCATCCATCGAACCCAGGCTGACCACGCCTCTATGGGACCTGTTATTCGACGTTTTTGCCGGGCAAGGGTTGATATGTGTCACCCATGACATTGACCACCTGCATCGATTTGACCGGGTCATTGTGATGCATGACGGGGCAATCGTGGAGGATGGTCGCTGGCTGGATCTTATCGACAGGCCAGCAATCAAGCTGCTGGTGGATGAGATTCGGATGCAGAACTAGCGAAATATGGTGCTGGATCTGCTGCCGTCATCGTCGGATCGCCGCCGGAGCAGGCTCGCTCCCAAGGTTTTGCCGTTTGCCCAAATTTAAGGAATGACACAAGTCCCTTGTGGCGAAGGAGCTTGCTCCCGTTCGGCTGCGCAGCAGTCGCAGGCCCGGCGGGCGCGGTGTGTATGGGGAACCGCGCCGGCTCGGTTTGGGGCTGCTGCGCAGCCCAGCGGGAGCAAGCTCCCTCGCCACGGGGTTATGTCGGCTGACGGGTTTCGATGTTGTCCAGTGCACGGTTCGCCAGCAGGCTGCCCAGTTCGATCAGTTGCTGAATGCCCAGGAGGAAATGCCGGCGTGAACCGTCCAGGTCGAAAGCCAAGTCATTGGCCATGGCATTGGCCGAAGCCAGGGTTTCGCTGAGGTAGGCAAGCAAGCTTTCGGTGTCGATGTCTTTGTTGACGGTAAAGAGTTGGCCGGGGGCAGGTTCTGCTCCGGGTTTGGCCGGTTTGCGTTTTAGGTAATGGTCGAGGACTCGGTCGGTGACTTCGTCGTGTTTTTGGGACTTGGTTTTTGGGCGCGGTGAGGACGAATCGGTGTTCGGTGGGTTGGGCGTTACTTTGAACATAGATGAAACTCCAGATTAGAAAATTGGAGCCATCTCTCTCGCTACCAAACGAAGGGAGGTGACCATACGAAGGTTGGTAGACCGGTTATCTGGCAACCCGGCGCGTCCAAGGACGCCCTGCGCATGACCACCATAAAACAGAGGACGAAAAGCCCCCTATATCAGGCTGCACCTGCGCCAGAAAACCGGGCTACCAAACCCGATCGCTGATTCCTCAACGACCCGGAAACGATAGAACCTGCCTTCCAAGCGCACAAGCCGGCGGATTCTGGCGCAGTCGTAGGCAATGGCGCAAGACAACGTAGCCTGTTCCAGAGCACTCCTTCGTCCGGATAAACACCCCTTCATTTTGAGAGTGCGTTGCACTCAAGCGGGAGCAAGCTTCCTCGCCACGGGGTAAGTGCGCCTGTCCGGGTGGGATTCTTGGCAAGCAAACCCACCCCCCAATGTTTCCAAGCCGATCACAATTCACACGGCCGATCAAAATCCCGTTAGTCGCCACCCCCCGCCATGCATTAAAGTAACGCCCCCAGCCCCGGCGTTATCCGAACGCCTGGGCCACCCTTTCCAGGAACAGTCATCGATGGAACATCGTGAAGCGCTGCTGGCGCTGCGAACCTTTCTTTCTACGCAGATTCTCGGCCAGGAAAAACTCATCGAGCGCCTGCTCATCGCCTTGCTCGCCGATGGGCATATGCTGGTGGAAGGCGCGCCAGGGCTGGCGAAGACCAAGGCGATCAAGGAGCTGGCCGAGGGGATCGAAGCGCAGTTCCATCGCATACAGTTCACCCCCGACCTGTTGCCGGCCGACATCACGGGCACTGAGATCTATCGTCCGGAAACCGGCAGTTTCGTGTTCCAGCAAGGGCCGATCTTTCACAACCTGGTGCTGGCGGATGAAATTAACCGGGCCCCGGCCAAGGTCCAGTCCGCCTTGCTCGAAGCGATGGCCGAGCGGCAAGTCAGCGTCGGGCGCAGCACCTATGAACTATCGCCGCTGTTCCTGGTGATGGCGACACAGAACCCGATCGAGCAGGAAGGCACCTACCCCCTGCCCGAAGCCCAACTCGACCGATTCCTGATGCACGTCAAGATGGGTTTCCCCGACGCTGCGGTGGAACGCCGCATCCTGCAACAGGCCCGAGGCGAGGCACTGAACGGCGAGACCAAGCCGGAGCGGCGCGTCAGCCAGCAGGCGATCTTTTCGGCGCGCAAGGAAATCCTCGGGTTGTACATGGCCGATGCCGTGGAGGAATACCTGGTGCAACTGATCATGGCCACCCGCAACCCGGCCAAGTTCGATCCGGAAATGGCCGAGTGGATCGCCTACGGCGCCAGCCCACGGGGCTCGATTGCCCTGGATCGCTGCGCCCGCGCCCACGCCTGGCTGGCCGGGCGCGACTTCGTCAGCCCGGAGGACATCCAGGCCGTGCTGTTCGACGTGCTGCGCCATCGCATCATCCTGTCGTTCGAGGCCGAAGCCGCCGGCATCGATCAGGACCGGGTCGTGCAGCGGATTCTCGACGTCGTCGCCGTCGCTTGAGTATCGACAATGAATAACCCACTGGCGCCCGTCCCGGGCATCCGCGTCAGCCTTTCGGAGCTGATCGAGATGCGCCATCGCGTGCGCGAAGTGCAGTTGTTCTCCACGCCTGGCCAGCGCAGCCCACTGATCGGCCTGCACCATTCCAAGCTGCGCGGGCGCGGGGTGGATTTCGATCAGGTGCGGGTCTACCAGGCCGGCGATGACGTGCGCACCATCGACTGGCGGGTCACCGCGCGGACCCAGGAACCCCACACCAAACTGTTCCACGAAGAACGCGAGCGGCCGATCTTCATCATGATCGAGCAGAGCCACCGCCTGTTCTTTGGCTCCGGGCTGATTTTCAAGTCGGTGCTGGCCGCTCGGGCCGCAAGCCTGATCGGCTGGGCCGCGCTGGGGCACAACGACCGGGTTGGCGGACTGGTGTTCGGCAACAACGCCCATTACGAAGTCAAACCACGGCGCAGCAAGCAGAGCCTATTGCAATTGCTCAACCGTCTGGTCCGGGTTAATCAGTCCCTCCAGCCCGACGGCGAGTCGGACCGCGACTCTTTCGGCGTTGCCTTGCGCCGGGCCCGGGAGGTGCTGCGCCCCGGCAGCCTGGCGATCATTATTTGCGACGAGCGCGCCTTGTCCGACAGCGCCGAGCAGCAACTGACCCTTCTCTCGCGCCATTGCGACCTGCTGCTGTTGCCATTGTCCGACCCGCTGGATCACGCCCTCCCCGCTGCCGGATTGCTGCGTTTTGCCCAGGGCGGCGAGCAACTGGAACTCGACACGCTGAACCTGGAGTTACGCCAGACCTATCGCGCCAAGGCCGAAGCACGGCTGGAGCGCTGGGAGATGTTGGCCCAGAAGCTGCGGATCCTGATGCTCCCCTTGAGCACTCAAGGCGACATGGTCGAACAACTGCGTGAATACCTGAATCCCAAGCGCCCGGGGAAAGCCCGATGAGCAGCCTGGATCAGTTGCAGCCACTGATGGCCCCGCCTCCCATCGGATTCTGGCCGCCCGCGCCGGGCTGGTGGCTGTTGCTGTTGTTACTGCCGATGCTGGGCTTGGGCTTGTGGCAGTTACGCCGATTCATCCCCATCAAACGCAGCAGCGCCCGGGCCGAACAACCGCTGGACCCGGTGCGTCTGGCCGCACTGGCCGAGCTCGCGCTGCTGCCCAAGCCCTACGACGGCGCACCGGCCGGCGCCTGGTTGCAACAACTCAACGGGCTGCTCAAGCGCTTGTGCCGCAATCACTATCCGTACAGCCAGAGCCACACACTCAATGGGCGCAAATGGCTGGCCTTCCTCGATAACCGCTGCCCGGCCGCCGGCCTGACCCGATGGATGATTCTCGTGGAGGGCGCCTACAAACCCGAATGCAAGCTTGATGACAAAGCCATCGCCGGCCTGACCCAAGCCGTCGAAATCTGGATTCGCAAACATGTTTGAATTCGCCTGGCCGTGGATCTTCGTCCTGTTGCCGCTGCCCTGGCTGATGCGCCTGGTGCTGTCGGCTGCAGACAGTGGCGAGCCGGCGCTCAAGGTCAGCTTCCTCGATGAACTCGAAGGGTTGGTGGGCCGCCGGGCCCGGGCCAATCTACCGACGTGGCGCCAGCAGGCCCCCTTCATCCTGCTTTGGCTCCTGTTGTTGATCGCGGCCGCCCGCCCGCAGTGGCTGGGCGAGCCGTTGCCGATCGCCGCGAGCGGTCGCGACCTGCTGGTGGCGGTGGATGTGTCGGGGTCGATGGACTTTCCCGACATGCAATGGAAGGACGAAGACGTCAGCCGTCTGGCGTTGGTCCAGCGCACGCTCGGCGATTTCCTCGAAAGCCGCGAAGGTGACCGGGTCGGCCTGATTCTGTTTGGCACCCAGGCGTATCTGCAAGCGCCCCTGACGTTCGATCGCCACACCGTGCGGCGCTGGCTCGACGAAGCGCGCGTAGGCATCGCCGGCAAAAACACCGCCATTGGCGACGCCATCGGGCTGGCCCTCAAGCGCCTGCGTCAACGCCCGGCGCAGAGCCGAGTATTGATTCTGGTGACCGATGGCGCCAACAACGGCGGCGAGATCGACCCGCTGACCGCCGCGCGGTTGGCTGCCGATGAAAACGTGAAAATCTATCCGATCGGCGTGGGCGCCGATCCGGAACAAAGTGGCACCGCCGGGTTCCTGGGCGTCAACCCGAGCCTGGACCTCGACGAAGCGACACTCCGAGAAATCGCCCAGGTGACCGGCGGCCAGTATTTCCGGGCCGAAGACGGCGAGCAACTGCAGGCGATCAAGACAACGCTTGACCAGCTCGAACCGGTGTCCCAGCAACCGACCCAGGCCCGCCCGGCCCACGCGCTGTATCAGTGGCCGCTAGCCGTCGCACTGGTGTTGAGTATGTTGCTGGTGGCACGGGAGCGCTGGCCGGACAATCCATTGCAGCGCCTGTTCACCCAGCCGCTGTTTCAACCCGCGCACCCTTCCGAATGGCGCCAGCGGCTCAAGCGCCTGCGACTGCGGAGGCGCCGATGATCGCGCTCTGGCCGCACTGGCTGCGCCCCGGTTTCATCCTGCTGCTGCCCTTGCTGGGCTGGCTGCTCTGGCAACTGTGGCATCGGCAGAAACGGGTGGGCCGTTGGCAGATGATCCTGCCCCCGGCATTCCATGGGGTGCTGCTCAGCGGCGGCAGCGGAAGTGAAAGCAAACTGCCCTGGATTGCCCTGGGCCTGGGCTGGCTGCTGATGGTGCTGGCCTTGCTTGGCCCCAGCTGGACACGGGTCGAACAGACCAGCCAGAAACCCGCCGATCCGCTGGTGGTTATCCTCGAACTGACCCCGGAGATGCTTGCCACTGACGTCCCGCCCACGCGTTTGGAACAAGCCCGTCGCAAAATACTGGACGTGCTGCACAACCGCAGCGACGCCCAGACCGCGATCATCGTCTACGCCGGCAGTGCCCACACCCTGGTGCCGCTGTCCGATGACCTGGCCACCAGCGCCAACCTGCTCGAAGCCCTGGCGCCATCGATCATGCCCCAAGGCGGCCACCGCGCCGACCTTGCCGTCAACAAGGCCATGGCCCTGCTGAACCAGGCCGGGCTCGGCCACGGGCGTATCCTGCTGATCGCTTCGTCGCTGAACGAGCAGGAACGCATGGGCATTCGCCAGGTCCTGGACGGTTCCGCCACCCGCTTGCTGATGCTGGGCATTGGCACCCGCGAAGGCGCGCCGGTGGCCCAGGACGACGGCAGTTACCTCAAGGACGCCCAGGGCGCTATCCTCGTGCCGCGCCTGGACAGTCCGAGCCTCAAGTCGTTCGTCAATGAGCTGGACGGCCGTTACCGCCCCACGCATGTGGACGACAGCGACCTGCGCGGCCTGGGCCTGATGGACGCACCGCGCCAACTGCGCAGCGATGGCCAGACATTGCGCCTGGACACTTGGGCTGACCAGGGTTATTGGCTGCTTCTGCCGCTGTTGCTACTGGCGGCGTGCGCGGGGCGGCGCGGCTGGCTTTTCTGCCTGCCGCTGCTGTTCGTCCTGCCGCAAACGGGCCATGCCTTCGAATTCCAGGATTTGTGGTTGCGTCCCGACCAGCAAGGCCAGCACCTGCTCAAGCAAAAACGCCCGGCCGAGGCCGCCGCCCGTTTCGAGGACAGGCAATGGCAAGGCGTCGCCCTCTACGAAGCCGGCGAGTACAGCGAAGCGGCTCGGCGATTCGCCGAAGGCAACGACGCCCGCTCCCACTACAATCGCGGCAATGCACTGGCCCGCAGCGGTGATCTGGAGGCGGCGATCGATGCCTATGAGCAGGCTTTGGAGTTGCAACCGGACCTGCGTCCGGCGCAGACCAACAAAGCCCTGGTGGAAAGCCTGCTCAAAGAACAGACTGCGCCACCGGACGAGCCCGAACCTGCCGAAAACCAGGAACCGCCTCCCTCGGAGCAACCGCAGGAGACCGACAGGCCCAGCCAGTCGTCCGAGCAGGGCCACCCCTCCTCCGAAGCGACAGCCACGCCGGACGACTCCCAGGCGTCCGAGGCCCCACCGCCCGGCGCCCAGGATGTGCCGGGCAGCGAGTTGCCCGACGAGCAGACCACCACCCCGCCGCTTCGCCCGGCCGCGGGTCAACGCAACGAAGAAGAACAACGCCAGGCGCTGGAACAATGGCTGCGCCAGATCCCGGACAACCCGGGTGAGCTGCTCAGGCGTAAATTCTGGTATGAACAGCAAAGCCACCAGGCCCAGGAAAAAGATCAATGACCCGCTTCACCGTCTACCTCCTCGCCTTGCTGCTCTGGACTGCCGGGATCCAGGCTGCGCAGTTGACTGCCAGCGTGGATCGCAGCCGCCTGAATTCGGGGGAGACCGTGGAACTGACGCTGGAATCCAACGACGCCACGCTGTTCGGCAAACCCGATCTGAGCCCACTCCAGGAATTGTTCGACGTACGAGGCACCCGCCAGGTCAACCAACTGACCACCCTCGACGGCGAGAATCGTGCCACGACCCGTTGGATCGTCACACTGCTTCCCCGCCAGAGCGGCACCGTGGTGATCCCGGCCCTGAAATTGGGGGAAGTGACCAGCCAGCCGATCACGTTGCAGGTGATCGAAAGCGAAACCCGCAACGCTTCCGGCACCCTCGCACCGGTGTTCATCGAAGCCAGCCTCGACCAGGCCGAAGTGTACGTGCAGGCCCAGGCGATCCTGACCTTGCGCATCTACCATTCGGTGTCGCTCTACGATGACAGCAGCCTGACACCCTTGCACATCCCCGATGCGCGCACCGAGCAACTGGGCGAATCGCGCACCTACGAGAAAGTCATCAATGACGTGCGCCACGGCGTTATCGAACTGCGTTATGGCATTTATCCGCAGCGCAGCGGCGAGCTGGCGGTCCCGGCACAGACCTTCAGCGCCACGCTGGTCGAACCCACCGCCCAGGGCGGCGCATCGCCCGTCGCCAAGCCCGGCCGACTGATGCGCGTAAGCTCCACGCAGTTGCTGCTGACCGTCAAGCCAAAACCCGCCAGCTACCCGGCCGACCTTCCCTGGCTGCCGGCCCGCAGTCTGTCCTTGAGCGAAAGCTGGAGCCCGGAACCGACCCACAGCCAGGTCGGCGACTCATTGACCCGCAGCTTGACCCTGGAAGCCGAGGGTCTGACCAGCGCCCAATTGCCGCCACTGCCTGCTACCGAAATCAACGGCCTGCGCCGTTACCCCGACCAGCCGGTGCTGAGCAGCCGCAACAGCGAACGTGGCCTGGTGGGCAGCCGCGAAGACCGCGAGGCACTGGTACCCAACCGCAGCGGCACTATCGAGCTGCCGCCGGTTGAAGTGGTCTGGTGGAACACGCTGGAAGATCACCTGGACCGCACCAGCCTGCCCGCGCGCACGCTGCAAGTGGCGAATAATCCAAGCTTGATGGTCGACACGCCGGCGGGCACTGCGCAGATCGTCACGACCGTCGACAGCGAGACACTTTGGTATTGGCAGTTGAGTACGCTCATTCTTGCGTGTACGACGCTGCTCGGTTTCGGCCTGTGGTGGCGCGCCCGCTGGCAACCCGCCGTCCTGCGCTCGACCCAGGCCGGGCCAAGCCCGCGCACCCTGCTCGATGACCTCAAGCGTGCCTGCCTGGCCAACGACTCGCACGCTACTCGCCAGGCATTGGACGCCTGGGCCCGGCAGCAACCGGAGACCCTGGCCGACATGGCGGCGCGTTTCGTGCCGCTGTCCGATGCCCTCGACGGCTTGAACGGCGCCCTCTACAGCGAAACCGGCCAATATTGGCAAGGCGAAGACCTGTGGCGCGCCATCCGCGCCATTCCGCCGCTCGAGGGAACGCCGGACGCGGCGGGTGACTCCAGCTTGCCACCGCTTTATCCCAAATAGCCGGGATAGCACCGCTTTCTGTGGCGAGGGGATTTATCCCCTCGCCACAATTGGCTCAGCTGTAGTGCTCGCCAAGTTGAGCCGCCCCCTCCCCCGCGTTTACCAGTAAACTCTGCATTTTTGCGCCGCCTCTCTTCCCGCGGCCATCGTCTGTTTTCTGGAGTCTGCCTTGCGTCTGTTTCACACCTCCGACTGGCATCTGGGGCAAAACCTCCACGGCCAGGATCGCGACTTCGAACACGCCTGTTTCCTTGATTGGCTGCTGCGTCAGCTGGCCAGCGAAAAACCCGACGTTCTATTGATCGCCGGCGACATTTTCGACACGGTCAACCCGCCCGTCAAAGCCCAGGAGCGTCTGTACGACTTCATCGTCAGCGCTCATGAACAAAACGCCAACCTGACCATCGTCATGATCGCGGGCAACCACGATTCCGGTTCGCGCATTGAATTGCCGGCGCCGCTGATGCGCCGCCTGCGCACCCATGCCCTGGGCCGCGTCCTGTGGCTGGACGATGGGCAGCTGGACGTCGAGCGCCTGCTGCTGCCGCTGCCCGACGCCAAGGGCAAGGTCCGGGCCTGGTGCCTGGCCCTGCCGTTCCTGCGGCCGGCCGAGGTCACGGGCGCGCAACTGGGGGATGATTATTTGCGCGGCATCGGCCAGGTCCACGAATGGCTGATTGCCGCCGCCAACGCCAAGCGCAAGAAGGGCCAGGCGCTGATTGCCGTCAGCCATGCACACATGGCCGGCGGCTCGGTATCGGAGGATTCCGAGCGCAGCCTGATTATCGGCAACGCCGAAGCCCTGCCAGCCAGCCTGTTCGGCCCAAGCATCACTTATGTCGCCCTCGGCCACTTGCACAAGCCACAAAAGGTCAACGGTGAAGAACGCATCCGCTACAGCGGATCGCCGATTCCGTTGTCGTTTTCCGAAATCGGCTACCGGCACCAGATTCTCGACATCGCCCTGAACGGCGAAACCCTGGTCAGCGTCGAACCACGGCTGATTCCCCGCGCCGTCAACTTGCAACGCCTGGGCCCGGCGCCCCTGGCCGACATCCTGGTGCAACTTAAGGACTTGCCGGACATCGACTTGCTGGCCGACATCCATCGCCAGCCCTGGCTGGAAGTCCGGGTGCGCCTCGATGAACCGCAGCCGGACCTGCGCAATCAGGTCGAAACCGCCCTGCAAGGCAAAGCCGTGCGACTGGTGCGGATCGCAGCCGAGTATGCCGGCAGCGGTGGCTCCGGCGATGCCGATGGAGGCGCGGCGCTGATTGAACTCGACCAGCTCAGCCCACAGGAACTGTTCAGCCGCGCCTGGCAGGACACCTACGGCAACCCAGTCGATGACCAGACCCTCAAGGACTTTGCCGTGCTGCTGCAGGATGTACAGATGGAGAGCGAACAGCCATGAAAATCCTCGCGATCCGTCTCAAGAACCTCGCCTCCCTGGCGGGGCCGTTCGAAATCGATTTCACCGCCGAACCCTTGGCCAGCGCCGGTCTGTTCGCCATCACCGGCCCCACGGGCGCCGGCAAGAGCACCTTGCTCGATGCCTTGTGCCTGGCGCTGTTCGGCGCGGTGCCACGGCTGAACAACACCGGTCGTGACGCCAAGGTGCCCGACGCCGACGGCGAAATCGGCACGGGCGATCCACGCACGCTGCTGCGTCGTGGGACCGGCGAGGGTTATGCAGAAGTGGATTTTCGCGGCATCGATGGTCGCCGCTACCGGGCTCGCTGGGAGGCCAATCGTGCCCGGGAAAAAGCCTCCGGCAAGCTGCAAGCCAGCCGCCAGAGCCTGCGTGACCTGGACAATGACCAACTGCTGGCCAGCCAGAAAGGCGAATACAAAGCGCAACTGGAAGCCGTCCTCGGTTTGAATTTCGAGCAGTTCACCCGTGCCGTGCTACTGGCCCAGAGCGAGTTCAGCGCCTTCCTCAAGGCTGACGACAACGACCGCAGCGAATTGCTGGAAAAGCTTACCGACACCGCGCTGTATACACGCCTCGGTCGTCGTGCCTTCGACAAGGCCAAGCAGGCCAAGGAAACCCACAAGCAATTGCAGGACCAGGCCACGGGCGTCACACCGCTATCGCCCGAAGCCCGCGCCGAGCTGGATCAGCACTTCAACGAAGCCCAGCAGCAACTCAAGACCCAACAGGCGCAGCTCAAGCAACTGGAGCAGCAACAAGCCTGGCTCAAGGACCTGCGCCATCTGCAGGACGAACAGGCCAGCGCCGCCGAGCAATTGCAACGGGCCCAGGCCGATTGGGAGGCGCTGGCAGACGAACGCCTGAAACTGACCCGCCTGGAACAGCTGGCACCCCAGCGGCATCAGTTCATCCGTCAGGCGGAACTGGCCCGGCAGCTGGAGCCGCTGGCGGCCAGGATCCAACAGCTGACGCAGCAACACGTCGAGTTGCATGAACGGCAGGCCGAACTGGAAAAAGGCCTCGGCATCGCGCAGCTGGCGGTGGCCGCCGCCCGCCAGCAGAGCACCGACAGCACGCCACTGCTGCGTCAGGCCTTCGACGAACAAAGCAGCCTCGCCCGCCTGGCCAGGGAGGCCGAGCAAGGCGCCGAGCAGTTACAGCACGCCCAGCAGGCAAGCACCGACGGCCAGCGCACGATCGACACCTTGCTGGAACAACAGCAGCAGGTTGGCGAACGGCTTGAACGGATTGCCGGCGAACTGGAACAAAGCACAGACCTCGCAACACTGAGTGATGCATGGGGCGCCTACCGCGATCGCCTCCAGCAACTGATGCTGATCGGCAATCGACTGAACCAGGGCCAGGAAGAACTTGCGCTGCTGGAACAAACCGCCGCTCGTGCCGCCGAAGACCTCGCAACCCGCCGACAAAGTCTTGAGGTGCTCTACAAGGAGGCCGGTGCCGAACCGCAAGCCGTGGCCGAACAGATCCAACTGCTTGGCAACCTGCTGCAAGACAACCGCAAGCAGTTACGTGCATTCGAAGACCTGGCTCGGTTGTGGGCCAGCCAGCAGGATTTGGACAAGCGTGTCGCCGAACTGGAACAGCGCCAGCAGCAAGCCTTGCAGCAACGCGACCGACTGGTGCGTGAAGGCAGCGAAGCCAAGGCCGAGCTGGCGGTCGCCGAACAGACGCTGACCGTGACCCGCGAGCTGCTGGAACGCCAGCGCCTGGCCCGTAGCGAAAGCGTCGAGCAACTGCGCGAACAATTGCAGGACAACCAGCCCTGCCCGGTGTGTGGCAGTGTCGAACATCCCTACCACCAACCCGAAGCGCTGCTGCAAAGCCTCGGGCGCTTCGATGAAAGCGAACAGGCCAACGCTCGCAAGGCCGTCGACCTGCTCAATGAAAAAGTCATCGAACTGCGGGCCCAGTACAGCGGGGTCATTGCTCAGCTCAAGGAATTCAAGCAGCAGCAAGAACAACTCACCGACCAACACCGGAGCGTGGCGCCAAGCCTTGAAGCTCACCCGCTGTCGGCGCAGCTGCTGGCCCAGGATTCATCCAAGCGCGACAGCTGGCTGGCCCAGCAAACCGCACAGCTGAATCAACTCATCAGCCAGGACGAACATCGCCAGGCCGCCCTGCTTACGCTGCAACAGGACGCCGCCAAGCTGGCGCAGCAACTGCGCGATGCAGAAACAGCCAGCCAACAAGCCTCGCAGCACCTGAACAACCAGCTACAGGCACTGGCCCGGGATCGCCAGCGCCTGGACGAGGAGCTTGAGCACTTCAGCGCACTGTTGCCGGCCGACACGTTGCAGGCCCTGCGCAGCGAACCTGCCGCCACGTTCATGCAACTCGACCAGCGGATCAGCCAGCGCCTCGCGCAACTGGAACAGCAACGCGAAGAGCTCGCCGACCAAGTCCAGCGCCAGCAAGCCCTGGAGAAAGAACAGGATCGCCAGCAGATACGCACACAGCAACGGGAATCGGCGCAGCGCCAGTTCAGCGCGTTGAACGCGCAACGACAGGCGTGCGAGGAAAAGCTTCACCAACTGCTCGGTGAACACGCCAGCGCCGAACAATGGCAGCACCAAATCGACCTGGCCCTGGAACAGGCTCGCCATGCCGAGACGACGGCCAATCAACAATTGCAGGATCTGCGCAACAGCCTCGTGCAACTGGCTGCCGAACTCCAGGCACGCCATGAGCAGGCCCAATCCCTGGAGGCCGAACAGCAGGCGTTGGCCGCGTGTATCGCCCAGTGGCGCGCAGCTCATCCGGAACTGGACGACGCCGCGCTGGGCGGGTTGCTTGGTCTCGACGACCAACAGGTCGCTCACCTGCGGCAACGCTTGCTCAACAGCGAAAAAGCCATCGAGCAGGCCCGCGTATTACTCACCGAACGGGAGCAGCGGCTGCAAAACCACCAGTCGCAACACAACGGCAACCTGCCGGCGGAACAATTGGCCGAAGCCCTCGCCACGCTTCACGAGCAGTTCGCGGCCAGCGAACAACGCTGCGCAGAGCTGCGTGCCGAACAGGCCGAGGACCAGCGCAGGCAGACTGCCAACCAGGCCCTGGCCCAACAAATCGAACGAGCCTACGCCGAGTACCAACGCTGGGCACGCCTGGACGCATTGATCGGGTCGGCCACTGGCGATCGCTTCCGCAAACTGGCCCAGGCGTACAACCTCGACTTGCTGGTCCACCACGCCAACGCCCAGTTGCGACAATTGGTTCGCCGCTACCGCCTCAAGCGCGGCGGCAGCATGCTCGGCCTGCTGGTGATGGATACCGAGATGGGCGATGAATTGCGCTCGGTGCATTCGTTGTCCGGCGGCGAAACCTTCCTTGTTTCCCTTGCCCTGGCACTGGGCCTGGCCTCGATGGCGTCCAACACGCTGAGAATCGAGTCGCTGTTCATCGACGAAGGCTTCGGCAGCCTCGACCCCGAGTCGCTGCAACTGGCGATGGACGCCTTGGATGGGTTGCAGGCCCAGGGGCGCAAGGTCGCGGTCATTTCCCACGTGCAGGAAATGCACGAGCGCATCCCGGTGCAAATCCAGGTCCGGCGCCAAGGCAACGGATTGAGCACGGTGGAGGTGAAATGAGCCGCGCCACGCTGTACTCGTTCCGCCGTTGCCCCTACGCCATGCGCGCCCGCATGGCGTTGCGCTACAGCGGTATCGCGCTGGACATCGTCGAAGTGAGCCTCAAGGCCAAACCACCGGAAATGCTCGCGCTGTCGAGCAAAGGCACGGTGCCGGTCTTGCATGCCGATGGACGGGTCATCGATGAAAGCCTCGAGATCATGCACTGGGCCTTGGGCCTGCATGATCCGCAGGATTGGACATTGCTGAATGATCCCGACGGTTGTGCCCTGACGGCGACCTTGATCGAAGAAAACGACCAGGTTTTCAAGCTTCACCTCAACCGTTACAAATATCCGGAGCGCCATCCGGACCACTCGGCGCTGCATTACCGGAGCGAGGGTGAAGCGTTCCTGCGCAAGCTGGACGGATTGCTTGAAAACCGCCAGTTCCTGGCCGCGGATCACCTGAGCCTGGCGGACGTGGCGCTGATGCCGTTCGTGCGCCAGTTCGCCCATGTAGATCGCGAGTGGTTTGCCCAGTCGCCCTACCCTCGGCTTCGGAAATGGTTGCAGGGTTTACTGGATTCAGAGCTGTTTGTGACGATCATGGCCAAATAGGTATTTATCCAGCGCTGCACATGCGCGCTTGGGCGCAATCAATTTGAAACGGCCCGAACACCGCCGCCCTCGGCTTGACCGGCGGGTTCCCCACCAACACACCCAGCGCCCTGGCGGTGAGGATGTTGTGGGCGATGTTGTGGTTGCATTCGATGGTCCGCGCCAACGACCCCGCCGACGCCTGACCCAATCCCAGCAATGAAAAGCCATTGGTGATGAATGCCAGGAAGGCGATCACCCAGAATTTGCACCTGCTCATGCTCCGGCCGCTCCTTTCGCGACGGCATGCGTGACGCTCACGGCTGAAGCCTGGAGGGAGGGTTCCGCAACGTTTTGGTATTGGGTGCCGAGACTGACTATCAGCACCAGCGTTACGTAGAGGCCGATGGCCAAGTAGGCGCCGCGCTTGGCGCAGATGAGGATTGCACTGGCCATGGGAGGCTCCGTGGGCATGTTTGAATGCCCACAGAATCAATCAAATAAACCGTTATGAGTAGCGACTAATATGCATAGTCACCATCAGTTTAATTGATCGATAAAAGTTATCCGCTCAGTCGCTCAACAAGCTCAACAATCGCTCGCGAGCCACTTCCAATTCACCGGGAATCGGCTGGGCCGCCGAAACAATCGGGGTGGAATAAAGGAACAGCAACATCACTGCCAGACGCATCGCCATGGTGTCGATCCTTATTAGCAAGGAGTCAATTAACTAGCGTCAAATTTAAACACATGGCTATGTGACATCACAACAAACTTTCCTCCTGAACGCACGAAGCCTGCGATCTTGTCTCTCCGTCTTCGACGAGGAGATGAAAAGATCGCAGGCTTCAGTGTGAGCGTGCTCAGTGTTGAGTCTTGTGATCCAGCGCCGCGTAGAAGTTGGCGCTCTGTTGCAGGTATTTCTCGGTGTAGCTCTGGGTGCGGTTTTTCTTGTCGCTGATCTCGATGCTGGCACTGGCGGGCAATGCCACGGTGGCGGAGATGGCGGAAGCGGCGATCACGGAAAAAAGATTCATGTTCATGGCGGTAATCCTCGGATTCGGTTGGCTGACTTGCCCGGTGGGGCCGTGAAGCAAACTTACGCGCCGAGGCGTCTCGTCTTGAAATGCTTTGTAATACTAGCGACTATCAGTCTCGTTGATACAACTCCGAAAGCCCCGAAAATCGGGGCCTCGGGTTATTGACGAACGAGGAATTTCACATCGCTCGGTGCGTCCATGGGCAGCTTCTGGACGGTCTTGCCCAGCAGGCCGGTCTTCGGATCGCGCTCGATGACC
This sequence comes from Pseudomonas sp. E102, assembly GCF_052660185.1. Lineage (NCBI taxonomy): Bacteria > Pseudomonadati > Pseudomonadota > Gammaproteobacteria > Pseudomonadales > Pseudomonadaceae > Pseudomonas > Pseudomonas sp. E102. The sequence continues at coordinate 1,689,107 of NZ_CP084025.1, read as the reverse complement.
ACGATCTGATTGCTTTTCTGATTGGCGACCAGAACGAATTTTTCGCTCGGGTCCAGGCTGAACTCTCGAGGATGATCACCCTCGACGGAGCGTCGCTGCAGCTCTTTCAAGGTGCCGGAAGCCGGGTCGACGGCGAACACCAGCATCTCGTTTGTGGTGCCACGATTGCTGACGTACAGGAACTTGCCGTCTTTGGAAGCATGGAGCGCTGCCGCGGCTTTACCTGGCTGCGGCTTTCCATCGGCCAGCGCGACAAGCTGGCGCTGGGTCAGGCGACCGTCCTGGTAATCGAACACGGCCACCTGGGCCGTCATTTCCATCGTCAGCCAGGCGTGCTTGCCATCCCCACTGAACAATAGATGGCGCGGTCCGCTGCCCGGTGGCAACTGCACGAACGGCGGATCGGCAGGCGTCAGCGGCATTTCGGGGTTGGCCTTGGGGTCGTAACGGTAGACAAACACCTTGTCTGCCCCCAGGTCGTTGGCGAACACATATTTGCCATCGGGTGACGACACCGAGGAATGCACATGACCCGACTTCTGCCGCTCGGAATTGACCCGACTCGGCTGATGGCTGCCCATCTGCACCACCGGCGCCAACCTGCCATCCGCGCCCACCGGCAACACCACCAAGGTGCCGCCCGGGTTTTCCAGGACGGAATAATTACTCACCAGCAAATGCTGGCCATCATGGCTCAGGCTGGAGTGGGTCGGCTCGTTGCCCAAAGATTGCACCTGGTTGATCAGGCTCAGTTCAAAGGTCTTCGGGTCGATGGCGTAGCTGCTGACCTTGCCCACCGGGTCTTTCTGGCCAGGCCCGTTTTCGTTGACCACGAACAACCGGGTCATGTCCTTGGAAAGGGTCAGCCAGGAAGGGTTGTGCGTCTTGATCACTTGCAATGGGTTGGCATCGATCTGGCCGGTGCGGCTGTCGAATCGCAGGCGGTAGATGCCCTGGCTCTGGTCCGCCGTGTAGGAACCCACCAATAACTGATGGCGCTCGCCAGTGTCCGCCTGGACGCCCATGGCGCCGACGCTGCCGGCCATCAACAAGGGCCAGAAACTACGCATCTTCATGATCGGAGTCCTCATCGTCGTGGCCGCTGGTCGCTTCCACGCATTCCAAGTGGTGATCGCCTGAATCGCTGGTGATGATCCAATGCTTCAGGGCTTCGTCGAAGGTCGCGGCCTGCATCTGCGCCTCAGTGAAACGCCAATGCTCGCGGGTGCGACCGTTCATGCACTCGACGTGCAATTGGTCTTGCTCGTCGAGGGAGAAATCGAACGCGTGCAGCCCGTCGATGATCAGCATGTCGCAGTGTTCGAGGGCATGCAGCAGGGTGTCGGTCAAGGCAATCATGGCGGTCAACGTTCATTGGGAAAGGCGGCATGATAACCCAATGTAGGAGTGAGCCTTGGGCCATAAGGTTCGAAAGCAGTGTTGCCTGACATATCGCTTTCGCGAGCAGGCTCGCTCCCACAGGGGATCTGCAGTGAATGCAAATTTGTGTTCGCTGAAAATCCAACTGTGGGAGCGAGCCTGCTCGCGAAGAGGCCGGCACATTCAACTCGAATGTAACGACCTCACCGCAACCCTCAGAGCGCCTCGCGCCCCGGCACCCCATCCACCAACCGCAGGATGCCCAGCGGATTGGCGTTTTTCAGCGGTTCCGGCAGCAGGCTGTCCGGGTAGTTCTGGAAGCATACCGGACGCAGGAACCGGTCGATCGCCAGCGTACCCACCGACGTGCCACGGGCATCGGATGTCGCCGGGTAAGGCCCGCCATGGACCATCGAATCACACACCTCCACGCCGGTTGGATAGCCATTGAGCAAGATGCGCCCGACTTTCTGCTCCAGCAACGGCGTCAGCTCGCCAAACTGTTCGAAGTCCTCCGGCTCGCCAATCATCGTGGCGGTGAGCTGGCCATGAAGGCCGTTCAGGGCTGCGGTCAGTTGCGCCTGGTCCGCGACTTCGACGAACACCGTAGTCGGGCCGAAGACTTCTTCCTGCAACGCTTCGTCGCTGTTGATCAGCAGGCTGGCATCGGCCTTGAACAATTGCGGCTGGGCCTGGTTGCCCTGCTGATCGCGACCGGCCAGGTGTTCGATGCCCGGGTGAGCCAGGAGCTTCTGCAAGCCCTTGCCGTAGCTTTGCAGCGTGCCGGCGTTGAGCATGGTCTGCGGTGCCTGGTCGCCGATCAGCGAAGCTACCTGCTGGGTGAACGCGGTGAATTCCGGCGAGCGGATGCCGATCACCAGGCCAGGGTTGGTGCAGAACTGACCGCAGCCCTGCACCACCGAGGCGGTCAAGTCGCGGGCAACGCTGTCGGCGCGGTTTTTCAAGGCCTGCGGCAATACGATTACCGGGTTGATGCTCGACATCTCGGCAAACACCGGAATCGGCTGGGGCCGAGCGGCCGCCATGTCGCACAGGGCGCGCCCGCCCTTGAGGGAGCCGGTGAAACCGACGGCCTGGATCGCCGGATGCTTGACCAGCCATTCGCCAACGCCACCGCCGTAGATCATGTTGAACACGCCGGCCGGCATCGCGGTTTTTTCCGCTGCGCGAATGATCGCATCGGCCACGTGCTCGGCGGTCGCCATGTGGCCGCTGTGGGCCTTGAACACAACCGGGCAACCGGCGGCCAGGGCGGCGGCGGTGTCACCACCGGCGGTGGAAAATGCCAACGGGAAGTTGCTGGCGCCGAACACGGCCACCGGACCCAGGCCGATGCGGTACTGACGCAGGTCCGGACGCGGCAGCGGCGTGCGCTCCGGCAAGGCGCGATCGATACGCGCACCGTAGAAATCGCCACGGCGCAGGACCTTGGCGAACAGGCGCATCTGGCCGCTGGTGCGACCGCGCTCGCCTTGGATGCGGGCCGCTGGCAAGGCAGTTTCGCGGCAGACCACGGCGACGAAATCATCGCCCAGGGCGTCCAGCTCATCGGCGATGGCGTCGAGGAACTCGGCCCGGCGCGCCGCGCTCAAGCTGCGGTAGATCGGATGCGCCGCCGCAGCGGCCTTGGCGGCCGCGTCGACTTCTTGCTCCGTGGCCTGGACGAATTCATGGGGCAAGGCCTCGCCGGTGCTGGCGTCGACGCTCTGCAGGCGAGTCTGGCCGGCCGCGCTGCGCGCACCGCCGATGTAGTTGTGACCAAGGATCTGGTTCATCGCAAGTCTCCTCTTAAAGTGTGCCGATAGTACCCGGATTGAATACCGCGTCTACCGGGGCAATGCCGTTGACCAGCGGCGCGCCGAACTCGGCCTGGCTGATTTCGAACACGTCCCCCGGCTGGGTGCGGATGCCGTCGGCGAACGACAGCGTCGCGGTGCCGAAGAAGTGAACGTGAACGTCCCCCGGGCGCAGGAACTGACTGTACTTGAAGTGGTGGAATTCCAGGTTTTCGAGGCTATGGCACATGTTCGCCTCGCCGCTGAGGAATTCGTTCTGCCACAACACTTCGTCGTTGCGCAGGATACGACTGGTCCCGGACAGATGTTGAGGCAATTCGCCCACGCGAAGTTCCGGGCCAAAGCTGCAACTGCGCAGTTTCGAATGGGCCAGGTAGAGATAATTCTTGCGCTCCATGACGTGATCGGAAAATTCGTTGCCCACCGCGAAGCCCAGTCGATACGGCTTGCCATCGTGTCCAATGACGTACAGGCCGCTGATCTCCGGCTCTTCGCCGGCGTCTTCGGCAAACGGTGGCAACGGGAACGGATGGCCCGGGCGGACCACGATGCTGCCGTCGCCCTTGTAGAACCATTCCGGCTGCACGCCGGCCTGCCCGGCCTGTGGTTTGCCGCCCTCGACGCCCCATTTGAAGATGCGCATGGTGTCGGTCATCGCTGCTTCGTCGCCGGCCTGTTGGTGCATCTTGTCCCGGGCCGAAGCGCTGCCCAGGTGGGTCAGGCCGGTGCCGCTGACCAGCAAGTGCGCCGGGTCCGGGTGGTCCAGCGGCGGCAGGATACGCAGTTCGCCGAGCAGTTGCGCGTAGTCATGGCTCGCCCCCAGGCCCAAGCCGTTGACCTGCTGCTGAAGCTTCACGCCCGCCTCGATCGCGGCCAGCGCCAGCTCCCGCACAGTGGCGGCGCCCTGCACTTCACGTACCTGATCGCCCTCGACCACACCGACGCGGCGCTCGCCGTTACTCAATTCGAACTGAACTAAACGCATGGGTTTTCTCCCTGTAAACAAAACATGAATAGGCGAAGCAGGCTTTGTGGCGAGGGAGCTTGCTCCCGCTGGGGGGCAAAGCACCCCCAACTTCTGGCGCCGAGTTCATTTAGGCAAACACAGCGTATGTTTTTGCGACTGCTGCGCAGTCGAGCGGGAGCAAGCTCCCTCGCCACAAAAGCTCTCGTTCACAATTGCAATAAGTTCAGCTACGCGTCGCCCCCCGGGCGCTCGCCGCGAACTGATCCGCCGGCAGCACATGCTTGCGCTCCAGCAGGCGATAGACCACGCCGGTCAGCACCAGGCCGAACACCATCACGCACGACAGGAAATAAAGCCCCGAAGCCAGGTTGCCGGTGTACTCCTTCAGCGCACCGATCACGAACGGCCCGATGTAGCCACCCAGGTTGCCCACCGAGTTGATCAACGCAATGCCCGCCGCCGCGCTGGCGCCAGCGAAGAAACGTCCTGGCAAGGTCCAGAACACCGCTGTGCAGGAGAACAGCGCGAATGCCACCAGGCACAGCGCGGCCAGTTGCAACACCGGTACCGACAGCCAGGCACTGAGGAACAGGCCGATGGCGCCCAGTACATACAACACGGCGAGGTGACCGTAGCGATCATTCAAGCGATCGGAACTGCGGGGAATGATCAACAGGCCGATGATGCCGAAGATATACGGTACGGAAGACACAAAACCGGTCACCAGGTCACTGCCGCCAAACTGCTTGATCAGTGTCGGCAACCACAAGCCCAGGCCGTAGATGCTCAAGGTCACTGGCAGGTAGAACAGCGCCAGCAGCAAGACTCGCTTGTCTTTCAGCGCATGCAGTGGATTGCCGTGGCGCGTCTGGCCGTATTGCTCGAGGTCTTTTTGCAGCTCGCCGGTCAGCCAGTCCTTCTCGGCCTGGTCCATCCACTTCACTTGTTGCGGGCCATCTGGCAGATAGCGCAGCACGGGCCAGGTCAACAGCACCGCCGGCAGGCCGATGACGATGAACAGCCACTGCCAGCCATGCAGGCCAAGGATGCCATCCATGCCCAGCAAGCCACCGGACACAGGGCCGGTGATCATCATCGCGATGGGTTGGGAAAGAATGAACAGCCCGAGGATCTTGCCACGATGGCGCACCGGGAACCATTGGGTGATGTAGTACAGCACGCCCGGGAAGAACCCGGCTTCGGCCGCACCCAGTAAAAAGCGCATCACGTAGAAACTGTGAGGCCCTTGTACAAACGCCATGCCAATGGTGATGGCGCCCCAGGTGATCATGATCCGGGCGAACCAGCGCCGGGCACCGAAGCGTTCGAGCATCAGGTTGCTGGGGATTTCCAGCAGGAAATAACCAATGAAGAAAAGTCCTGCGCCCAGGCCATAGGCGGCGTCGCCGATGCCGATGTCGGCACCCATGTGCAACTTGGCGAAGCCCACCGCAGAGCGGTCCACGTAGGCGATCAAGTACAGCAGGATCAGGAAGGGAATCAGTTTGAGAGTGATGCGACGAATAAGCCGCAATTCCTGGCTCATGGGGCCGGTCTCCGATTGTTGTTGTTATAGAACCTTGGGGGATTTCTCTCGCGAACGAACGCCAGGACAACCCCTCCGTTGAATCGGACTATATAGTAATACTATTTACTCAACAACACTTCCAAACTGCGCAAATTGCGCTTATGTTACGCTCCAGCTCGAACAATATAGTCATACAATAAGAGAATCGATCATGTCTGATAAGAAACCCTCCCTGCGCTCGGCCCAATGGTTTGGCACTGCCGACAAGAACGGCTTCATGTACCGCAGCTGGATGAAAAATCAGGGCATCGCCGACCATCAGTTCCACGGCAAGCCGATCATCGGCATCTGCAACACCTGGTCGGAGCTGACGCCGTGCAATGCGCACTTCCGCCAGATCGCCGAGCACGTCAAACGCGGCGTGATCGAGGCTGGGGGTTTCCCGGTGGAATTCCCGGTGTTCTCCAACGGCGAATCGAACCTGCGCCCGACCGCCATGCTGACCCGCAACCTGGCGAGCATGGACGTGGAAGAGGCGATTCGCGGCAACCCGATCGATGGCGTGGTACTGCTCACCGGTTGCGACAAGACCACCCCGGCCTTGCTGATGGGCGCCGCCAGTTGCGACGTGCCGGCCATCGTCGTCACCGGTGGCCCGATGCTCAACGGCAAGCACAAGGGCCAGGACATCGGCTCCGGGACCGTGGTCTGGCAGCTCAGCGAACAGGTCAAGGCCGGCACCATCACCATCGACGATTTCCTCGCCGCCGAGGGCGGCATGTCCCGCTCGGCCGGCACCTGCAACACCATGGGCACGGCCTCGACCATGGCGTGCATGGCTGAAGCCCTCGGCACTTCCCTGCCCCACAACGCGGCGATTCCGGCAGTGGACGCCCGTCGTTATGTGCTGGCCCACATGTCCGGCATGCGCGCGGTGGAAATGGTCCGTGAAGACCTGAGATTGTCGAAGATCCTGACCAAGGAAGCCTTCGAAAACGCCATCCGCGTCAACGCCGCCATCGGCGGTTCGACCAACGCGGTCATTCACCTCAAGGCCATCGCCGGACGCATCGGCGTGCAACTGGACCTGGACGACTGGACCCGCATCGGTCGTGGCATGCCGACGATCGTCGACCTGCAGCCATCCGGGCGCTTCCTGATGGAAGAGTTCTACTATGCCGGCGGCCTGCCCGCCGTGCTGCGTCGCCTGGGTGAAGCCAACCTGATCCCTCACCCGAACGCGCTGACAGTCAACGGCAAGAGCCTCGGTGAAAATACCAAGGACGCGCCGATCTACGGCCAGGACGAAGTCATCCGCACCCTCGACAACCCGATCCGCGCCGACGGCGGTATCTGCGTGCTGCGCGGCAATCTGGCGCCATTGGGCGCAGTGCTCAAGCCATCCGCCGCCACGGCGCAACTGATGCAACATCGTGGTCGCGCGGTGGTGTTCGAGAACTTCGACGAGTACAAGGCCAGGATCAACGACCCGGAACTGGACGTCGATGCCGACTCGATCCTGGTCATGAAAAACTGCGGGCCGAAGGGTTATCCAGGCATGGCTGAAGTGGGCAACATGGGCTTGCCGGCAAAGCTGCTGGCCCAGGGCGTGACAGACATGGTGCGCATTTCCGATGCACGCATGAGCGGCACCGCCTACGGCACCGTGGTGCTGCACGTGGCGCCGGAGGCCGCGGCTGGCGGACCTTTGGCCGCCGTGAAAGAAGGCGACTGGATCGAACTCGATTGCGCCAGTGGCCGCTTGCACCTGGACATCCCGGACGCCGAACTCGCCGCGCGCCTGGCCGACCTCGCACCACCGCAACAATTGCTGGTGGGCGGCTATCGCCAGTTGTACATCGACCATGTGCTGCAAGCGGACCAGGGCTGCGACTTCGACTTCCTGGTGGGCTGCCGCGGCGCCGAGGTGCCGCGTCACTCCCACTGACCCCGCCCCTCCCTGTGGAAGCAAGCCTGCTCGCGATAACGGTGGGCCAGTCAGCAATGATCCGGCTGATCCGACGCCATCGCGAGCAAGCTCGCTCCCACAAGGGGCCTGTATCTGCCCCAACGAAATCGCACTAGCGACCCGTCATCGCCGCGCCTGCTATCATGCGCAGCACCCCACGCACACAGGATCGCGCCGCGTCCCATGGATTACCGTAAACCCTCCGACCGCAAAAGCATGCATGCGCGCATCGTCCAGGAACTGGGCAGACAGATCGTTTCCGGCCGCTTCAAGCCCGACGACAAACTGCCCGCCGAAGCGTTGCTGTGCGAAGAGTACGCCGTCAGCCGCCCCGTGCTGCGCGAAGCCACGCGGGTGTTGGTCGCCAAGGGGTTGGTGTATTCACGGCCGCGAGTGGGCACGGTGGTCAAGGCCCGTCGGGAATGGCACATGCTCGACCCGGACGTACTGCACTGGCTGATGCAAAGCAGCCCGCAGAATGAATTCTTCGGCCTGCTTACCAGCGTGCGCAGCATCATCGAACCGGCCGCCGCCGCGCTCGCCGCGCAGTTCGCCACCGACGAAGACATTGCCGCCATCAGCGAAGCCTACCAACGCATGGAAGCGGCACCGACTCCCGAAGCGCTGCTGCAACCGGACCTGGATTTCCACAGCCGCATCGCCGACGCCACCCACAACGACCTGCTCGCCAACCTCTGCAACATGTTGTCCGTGGCCATTGCCGAAGCGCTCAAGCACTCCAACCAGCGGCCCAACCTGCATGAACTGGCGATGCCGCGACACAAGGCGATCCTCACCGCCATCGAGAACCGCGACGCCCTCGGCGCACGCCACGCCACCCTGGTGCAATTGGATGATGCCCGCAGCGCCTTGAACGTGGTGTTGGGCAGCGATCCCGCCCCGGCCTGACACAAGCCATCCCCAGCGGGTGGTACCTATATACCGCACGCAGGGAAAGAGAATCCCGACACTTGACTCTCGCCGTCATCCCGACGGCCATGCGTCCAGAAAAGGAATTCTCATGAACACGCTCTCCTCGGCCGGCAGCCCGCCGGCCGCCGCGCACACCGTCAACCCGATGTCCGCCCGCCCGACCTTCAAGCAGGTTGTCCAGCAGGTGCTCGGGCAAGCCCTCAGGGAAAAATACCCCGCGCTGGCCATCGACCTCGACAAGACCCGACTGGCGACACCGGACGAGGCCGCCCAAGGCTGGAACTACCAACCCTTCATGCCCTTGGTGCTCGATTACCTGGCCCTCGGCACGCCAGTGGATTTCAGTTCACGGGGTAATTTGGACTGTTATCTGTCCGACTCGGTCCCCAGCCGTCTCTGGTCAGGCAACGACAGGCTCGACATAAAGGTTGTCGAGAAACTGCTGCATGAGCTGCCCTGGACCGTGCCGATCGGGCTCGAGGAAGCATTGACCCGCTATTGGAACGGCGATGCCGAAACCATCTCCCATACCCAGGTGGCTGCCCGCACCAGCCGCTGGCATTGGCTGGGCGATACGCTGAGGATCTCGTTGCATATCCGCAGGCTTCAGCAACCGGGCCTGACGGTGCCCGCCTGCGAGGCGCTGGACCAGATCGTCCGGTGGCCGGACCGCGAGCAACGTTTCCAGCGCAATGCCTCCGCGGTATACGTGTATGGCCTGAACAGCGTGCTGACCAAAGGCGCCGTGTCCTCGGTGCTGCCGAGCAGCGATCTTCTGCTCATGCATTACACCGAGTACGGGCTTACGCTCTTGCTATGCAGCCCGGGCGCCGCCATCCGACCTTTCGAATCTCTAGACGCCTTCAATCGCCATTGGCGCGAACAGATCGCCAATCGCTATGTGGTCGACACGATCACTTGCCAACGCTACGAGCTCGACGGCGACGTTTTCGACACCCAGGCCGCGCTGATCCTGGAGCAACAACTCACCGAGCTGAAGGCCGTGCAACTGCCGTCAAAAATCGGCCTGGCGAACCTCAGTGCGCTGTACAGCGACTTGAGCGACCCGACGCGATGCCTGCGCGATGCACCAAGGCTGACGCCTGAGACATCGGCTCGACTCGCGCCGCTACTCCCCGATTGGTTGAAAAATGCATCCCTGGCCGATTGCGGCCGATTCCAGCGGTACAGCCTGGCGCTGGCGAGTATCAGGAGTCGGATTCAAGGCCGAAGCCACCCCAGCGACATCAAGGCCTTTGCCGCCGAGGCGCTGCTCACGCAAATGAACAAAACCAACGACATCAGCCCGGACAAGGCCGACCCCAGCCAGTACCAACCCGATGACATCGAGCTGATCTTCACAGTGTCCGCGGGATATCCCGGAACCGCCGGTATCAGCGAACGCAGGACGATGAGCCTTACCCGCCTGGCCATCGACAATCTTGTCGCCCGTCCCAGCGGCCATTTGCAACTCGCCCACCGGCAGGGCCTGTCATTGCCGGCCTGGCTGACAACAGATTTCCTCACCCGCAAGAACGGGCTGATCGAGCAAGTCGACATCGGCACGACCTATCCTCGCTACCTGCAACAAGAGCTGTTGGGCGACTCGTCCCAAGCCCGTGAGCTGCAAAAGATATTTGCCGAACAGGTCCCGGCGCAGTTACCGCTCGAAGCGCTGCGGCAGGTGCTCACCGAAAAAAACGGCATGACCCGCCACGGGCTGCGCCTCATCGAAGCGGTTTTCCAACCCGACACCGAGGGTCGACAAGTCGACGGGCAGCCCGTTGTCATGCGTCACCTGGCCTTTCTGCGCAAACCCCAGGCCCAGCCCGACATCGCGAGCAACATGTTTATCGTCGAAGCACAGGACGCCAGCACCGGCCCGCATCTGTTGTACCGTCCGCTGTACGTGCCCTCGCTGATGGAGTTTCCCACCCGCCTGGCGCTGCAACAGGCCATCGCCACTACGGGCGACCTGCAAACCAGCGTCCTGACCTGGATGTCCGACGCGGCGCGCTCGGTGTATGCCAACGGTGGCTTTACGGAGCCGCACATCGTGCGTTTTTTCCAGGGCGACGAATTCAGCGCCCCCGAAAAACCCGTCCCGGCCACGCTTGCCACCGATGGCATGAATGACGAGTTGCTGCAGTACCTGCACCGAGGCGAACTGCTCCAGTACCTGTATGGCTGCAACGCCCAGGCCTTGATCACACAGGCCGACCGAAACTCCGTCTCGAACAGCGAAAGCCGCTGGGCGGCATTGCTGGAAGGCGGCAGCCTGTTGTTCAACACGTTGCTGTTCCCGTTGTTGCGCGGCCCGGCCATGTCCGCGGTCTGGTTATGGAGCTTGATGGCCAGCGCCAGTCGCGACATACCCGCCCTGATCAGCGAAGACCCTGTGACACGGGAGCTGGCTGCCGTCGATTTTCTGGTCAACCTCGCCATGCTGACCAGCCAGTTGCACGCCAGCCCGGTGCCACCACGCGTGCCCATCGCCGAAACGGTCAAGGAACAGGCCATGCAGCCCCCTGCTCCACGTGCCATGGCCGAACAATGGCCGGCGCCGCCGGTGCCGGCCATCCTGGAAGGATCCGTTTCCCTGCCCGACGCGCATTCCGGCGCCCTCGACCGCATTCTCGATTTCAGTTTCACCGGCGCCCGTCATCGCCTGACGTCGCAGCAACGCACCCAACTGGCACGCATGCAAGTACCCCGCCCCGAGTCTCTCCCCGAACCGATCCACTACGGTCCCTTCAAAGGTCTCTATGTGATCGGTAACAAATGGCACGCGTTGGTGAACGAAAACTTGTATCGAATCAGCCCGGAAGCGGACGGCAGCACCAGGATCGTCGACCCGCTCGACCGGCTCAGAATGGGCCCGGCGCTGCAAACGGATGACCAAGGCAACTGGTCCATTGACCTGGGCCTGCGCCTCAGGGGGGGCATGCCGCCTAAACGCATTGCCGAGCAACGGCAACTGAACGTTAAAAGAACCATCACCTTGATCGAAGAGACAAATGCGATGATGAAGCGCATTGATAAGTTGCAAACGGAGCTGGACGTCGCTCAACAGATACTCAACAGAGTAGAAAATGACAGCACCAAAACCGAAAACCAGCGGGGCCCCAGGCGCAAAGTGTTCTATGACCTGAACAAAGAACAGGTCGACATTTACCTGACGATGCTCGACAGGGCGCCGGAACATGCCAGGTTGGGTATCGATATTCCCGCCAAGGAAATCCGTGCGCTGATGGAAAATGTGGTCATCAATGCCCGCAGGGCGGTATTGGTCACTGATATGGAGCAACGCGCCCTCAATGCAGCCAACCCGAACTATGGGGAAGAATTGGTGTTTACGGCCGTCACTTCCAACATGAGGGACTATCTGAAATTCCTCGATCAGACCGTCGAGATCAATGAGCGGGCCATCTACTGGCTGGAACTCAAGGATGAGTACCTGGACAGACTGTTGAACCTGGACAGCGCAGGCGCCCAGGTCTACGAGCGTCTGGTCAAAGACCGTCCATTGGACGAGCGAAATGCCTTGGGCTCCAAGGCCCTGCAACTGGCGACATTGCCGTTGCTGTCGATCAAGCACCCGGAGAGCGACCTGCCCGACAGCTTGTTTCGTATCCTCCAGCCTTTGGGAGAACAGGTGCGCTCGCACTCGGAACTGGGCATGTACGACCTGCCTGAGCTTGAGCATCTGGAAGTGTTGGAAAGCCTGACCGAGCGATACGCCAAGACGCTGGATGCCTTGCTCGGCATGAAGACGCTCTATATCGACGACATCAACGAAGCGTCCTTCGACAAGCTGATCTCACTGGTCGACAGCCTGTACCAAGACGCCTCCAGCAAGCTCGCCGCCGAAGTCAAACCCGAGCCAACACCTCGCAAGCGCCCGTCCAAACGGCCTAAGTCGCCCTCCGGCCGTCCTCAGAAGAAGGTGATCAAGACGCGAAAGAACGGCGTGCTGATTGGCGACCTGAAGCCTGCGGGTACCACCTTGCCGATCGAAGTCGTGGAGCTGCGCTCGCAAGCCAATGACGAGGTGCTTTCCATGTATTCGCAACACGACGATGTCTGGGATGTCGTCGAAGTGCGTCGACCACGGCCCGCCCCCCGAACGCGCTCCATCAAAGCAATCAAGGCCGATGCACAGGCCCTGCTGGGACAGTTGGCGGAACGCCTGCGCCGCGCCGATGACTACAAAAAGCGCTGCCGACATCCCCAGGAGATCGAAGAAATCATGAGCAACGAAGCCAGTCGCTTCCGTGTGCTCGCCGATGAACTGGACCGCGCCTTCACAGCCTCGAAAACACCTCGCACAGCGGCGGACCAGGCGCTGGGCAAGCAATTGTCGGATGCGATTTCAAGCCTGGGCAGCAAAGGCAGTGCCTTGCGCACCGAACTGAGCCTGCACCTGCCGCCCACCGACGGCAACCTTCGCTACTTGTTCGATAAAAACCTGATTCAAGTCGCGCTGCTCGGCAAGCGCCAGCCCTTGAAGGGCACCCGCAAGGACTTCCTCCAGGAATACGCGGTCAACGACCGCAAGGGTTTCCCGCTCTGGTATGGGCATTTTCACTATGAAACGGTGGATTCGCCGAAAGCTGACTACACCGTCGCCCACCTCAAGACCAAGGAACAACGCCACGAACACTATCATTCGCTGCTTGCCAAGGCCGATAGCCCTTATGCGGTTGTAAACGTGCATCGTGGCCAGATAGGCCGGTCACTGGCGCAAAGCAGGTTTCTACCGTTGGCGCCGTGATCCAGGTACATGAAAGCCTGGGAGCGGGCTTGCTCGCGCTGGCGGATGGACATTCAATACCTTCATTGAGTGTCACACCGCTATCGCTTGCAAGCTCGCTCCTACATCAGTTCGCCACCTGGGCTGTGCTGAAGGTACTGCCATCGGTCAATGGGCAAACAGCGAATTGCCCTTCTGCCCCGCCAGTTTTTCCGGCTTGATCAGAAAGCGCGCCAAGGCCGGCAGCAGCCACAACGCGCCGAACATGTTCCACAGCAGCATGAACGTCAGCATCAAGCCCATGTCAGCCTGGAACTTGATGGCCGAGAAGATCCACGTGCACACCCCGATCGCCAGGCACAGCCCGGTGAACAGCACCGCTTTGCCGGTGGACTTCAGCGTCTGGTAATACGCTTCCTGCAACGGCAGGCCGGCCCGCAGGAAACTCTCCAGACGACTGTAGATGTAAATGCCGTAGTCCACGCCGATCCCTACACCCAAGGCCACCACCGGCAGGGTCGCGACCTTCACGCCAATCCCCATGAAGGCCATCAACGCGTTGCCCAACACCGACGTCAGCACCAGCGGCAGGACGATGCACAGCGTCGCCGCCCAGGAGCGGAAGGTGATCATGCACATCGTCGCGACGCAGATATAAACCAGGATGAGGATGATCAGTTCCGATTCCTTGATCACTTCGTTGGTGGCGGCCTCGATGCCGGCGTTACCGGCGGCCAGGATGAATTCCAGGCCATCGCGGTTGTTCTCCTTGGCGAAGTCCTGCACCGCCTTCACCGCGCGGTCCAGGGTCTCGGCCTTGTGGTCGTTGAGGAACACCAGCACCGGCGCCAGGGAACAGCTGTTGTTGTACAGGCCATCGGCCCGGGCAATGGAGCTGTTGAGCACATCGGGGTTACGGGACAGGGTTTCCCATTTCAGGTTGCCCTCGTTCATGCCCTTGATCATTTGCTTGGACACGGTCACCAGGGAAATTGCCGATTGCACGCCCTCGGTGTTCTGCATCTTCCACATCAGCTCGTCGATCGGCGCCATGGCTTCATAGCGCGAGCAGCCTTCGGCCTTGGTCTTGACCATCACCACCAGCACATCGGAACTGGTGGAATAGTTACTGATGATGAAATTGTTGTCTTGGTTGTAGCGCGAATCCGGTCGCAGCTCGGGTGCGCCCTGGTCCAGATCGCCGATCTTCAGGTTCTGGCTGTACCAGAGGCCGCCGCCGAAAGCGAGTACCGCCAAGGCAATCGACACCGGCGCGACCTTGGCACTGGCGAACTTCGACAGCAGGCGCCAGAACGGATGCTCGCGGGTCGCGTCTTTCTTGCTGCGCTCGACGGCCCGCTTGCTGATGCCTACATAGGAAATCGCCACCGGTAACAGGATCAGGTTGGTGAACACGATCACCGCCACACCGATGGAGGCGCCGATGGCCAGTTCGCGAATCACGCCGATGTCGATGATCAACAAGGTAATGAAGCCGACGGCATCGGCCAGGATCGCGATCATCCCCGGCAGGAACAACTGGCGGAAGGTACGCCGGGCAGCCGTCAGCGCGTTGTCCGCTTCGCTGGACTGCAAGGCGATGCCGTTGATTTTCTGTACGCCATGGGAAATGCCGATGGCAAAGATCAGGAACGGCACCAGCATCGAATAGGGGTCAAGGCCAAAGCCCGCCGCGTGCATCAGCCCCAACTGCCAGACCACCGCCACCAATGTGGTGCTCAACACCGCCACGGTGCTGCGCATGCAGTTCGTGAACCAGTACAGGAGGATCAACGTAATCACGAAGGCCACGCCAAAGAACATCACCACCATGACCAGGCCGTCGATCAGGTCGCCGACCTTCTTGGCGAAACCGACGATATGGATCTGCACATTGGGGTTCTGGGCTTCGAACTTGTTGCGGATCTTGTCTTCAAGCTCATGGGAAAACTTGCGGTAATCCAGGGCGAGCAACTTGCCTTGGTCTTGCGGGTCCGGGTAGGACTCCAGCAGCGGGATATCGATGATGCTCGATTTGAAGTCGTTCGCCACCAGGCGCCCGACCTGGCCGGACTTGAGCACGTTGTTGCGCAACAAGTCGAGGCTGTCCGCCGAGCCATCGTAGCTCTGGGGAATCACCTCACCGCCGGCGAAGCCCTCCTCCGTCACCTCGGTCCAGCGCACGCTCGGGCTCCACAGCGACTTGAGCCCGGAGCGGTCAACGCCGGAGATATAGAACACTTCATCGTGGATCTGGCGCAGGGTCTCCATGTATTCCTTGGAGAAAATGTCGCCGTCAGTGGCTTCAACGGAGATCCGCACCGTGTTGCCGAGGTTCGCCAGATCGTTGCGGTGTTCGAGCATCTTTTCGATGAAAGGATGCTCGAGGGGGATCATTTTTTCGAAACTGGTGGAGGGCCGGATCAGCGTCGCTTGCCAGAAAAGGAAGATGCTGACCAGCAGGCAAATGACGATCACTGCCGGGCGGTTGTTGAAAATCAGGCGTTCGAGAAACGTCGCCTTGTCTTGGTGATGACTGCTCATGGGGTCCGCCTTGTTGTTATTGTGCCCGTCTGACAGGTCCGGCTCATTTGCTCAATTCGGCGCCAGTGGACGTGGTGGCGCGAACACCGCCCTGTCCCGCCAGGATCAGGTTACCGTTGCCCGCCGACGTGACGGCCGCCACGGAAATTCGATCCGGACGGTTGAACACGCTGAACGTCACGCCATCGTCGGTGCTGCGGATCACGCTGCCACCGTTGCCGACGATGACGATCGAGCCGTCCGGCAACAGCGTTGCGCCCGACAAGCCGAACTCCAGCGCGCCACGGGCGGCCTTGAGCTCGACCTGCTCCCAGGTCGTGCCAAAATCGGTGGAACGATAAAGATTGCCGCGAAGGCCGTAGGCCAACAGGGTCGAAGGCTGGGCTGTGCCAACGACGCCAAACAGCGAGCCTTCATAAGGGCCTTGGATTTTTTCCCAGGTCTGCCCCCAATCGGAGGAACGGAACATGCTGCCGGCCTCGCCGACGATGAACAGCCCTGTATCTTTCACGGCGGTAACAGCATTGAGGTGGTATTGATCTTCATTGTCGAGGCGGTCGCTGGCGTCTTCCCAGTGCTTGCCGCCGTCGTTGGTCTCGTACAGCGCACCGTAGGCACCCACGGCGAACCCATGGCTGGCGTCCTGGAACCAGACGTCCAGCAAGGGCGCCTCGCGAGGCAGGTCTTCGAATTGCTTGGTCCAGGTGGTGCCGCCGTCGACGCTGGCGAGGATCTGCGCGTCGTGTCCTACGGCCCAGCCATGCTTGTCATCCACGAAGAACACCGCAGTGAGCAGCTGGCGGGTCGGAACCTTGGCCTGGGTCCAGGATTTACCCTGGTCATCGGAATAGACGATGTGGCCACGGTCACCGACCGCCACCAGTCGCTGGCCGGCCTGGACCACATCAAGCATCAGGGTCTTGCTGGCCTTGGCCGACTCGACGGAATAGATGACATCGGATGTCGATGCGGCCACCGCCAGCACGGGTGCCGACAAGACGGCGGAGCCCAGCAGTGAGAGCGCCGAGGCCAGCAACGCCACACGGCGCAGCATCGGCGGCCGGCAGCGGCCCACAGCCATGACAGGCTCATTCATAGACCTTTCCCCCATTATTATTGTTATGGCTTGGTACGTTGCCAGGCTTGGAGCATAGCCCTGAAACCTGCAATCTAGAGCCACTCGCAAGCGGAACCTATCCTATCGGGCTTTCGAAAGGTCTGACAATCGACGCCACGTTATCTTTTGTTAACCATGGGGATAACGGGAAGGGGTGAATCAGAAGATATTCGTGAGAATGATGACTGTGGCGAGGGAGCTTGCTCCCGCTGGAGGCCGGAGGACTCCCTTTTCCTGGTTCACGCGCCTTCAGTGGCGAAACGAATCAAGAGCAGGCCTGCTTCGCAGGCCAGCGGGAGCAAGCTCCCTCGCCACAAAAGGCAGCGCGAAGCCTGGTCAAGCCAGGCTCTTGCTCACCACTTCAAACACATCGGCCGACAACCCGCCAGACGCCAGGATGCGCTCCAGCTCGGCCTTCATCAGTGCCTGGCGGGCACTGTCGTATTTGCGCCACCGGGTCAGCGGCGCCAGTTGCCGCGAGGCGATCTGCGGGTTGAAACCGTTGAGCTGGATGACCAGATCCGCCAGGAAGCGGTAGCCCGAACCGTCGGCGGCGTGGAAGTTGATCAGGTTCTGCCCGGCGAACGCGCCGATCAACGCCCGCACCTTGTTCGGATTCTTGATGTTGAACGCAGGGTGCTCCATCAGCGCCTTGACCCGCGCCAGGCCACCCGGCAACGGGCTGCCCGCCTGTACGCTGAACCATTGGTCCATGACCAGTGGGTTGCCCTTGAAGTTTTCCGCGAACACTTCCAGGGCGCGAGTCTTCTCGGTTTCGAACGGAGAGTTGACCAGCACCGCCAGCGCCGTGAGGCGCTCGGTCATGTTGTCGGCAGTGTCGAACTGATCGAGCGTCGCGCTCAACACTTGCGGTTTGTCGGTCAGCATCAGGTACGACAGCGCAATGTTCTGCAACGCGCGACGGGCGAAGTGTTCAGCCTCGGCCACGTAAGGCGTGCGCCGGGACAGGTCGCGATTGGCCTCATAGCGCAGCCATAAGGCTTCGAACAGGTCCTGCGCCAATTGCCGGCGGGCAAACTCGCGGGCGACGTGGATCGCCTCGACGTCGGCGATTTCGCTGATTTCGGTCAGGTAGGCTTCGCTTGGCAGCGAGAGCATTTCCGCGACCATCGCCTGATCCAGCGATTCATCCGACAGCACGGTGCGCAATGCGCTGACCAGCCGTGGATCCAGCACCAGGCTCTCGCCCCGCTGGTGCTGGCCGATCAGTTCCTGCAACACCTGCACCGACAACTGCTGGCCGGCATCCCAGCGGTTGAAGCCATCGCTGTCGTGCTGCATCAGGAACATCAGTTGGTCGCGGTCGTATGGGAAGCTCAGTTTCACCGGTGCGGAGAAACCGCGCAGCAACGAAGGCAGAGGCTTCTCGGCGATATCGACGAAGGTGAAGGTCTGCTCGGCTTCGGTCACCGAGATCACCCGGGTCGTGCCGCTGGCCGCCGCTTCGCCGTTCAGGCGTAGGGGCATTTCACCGCCCTGGCTGTCCAACAGGCCCAACTCGACGGGAATCACGAACGGCAGTTTTTCCGCTTTGTCCGGGGTTGGCGGGCAGCTCTGGCGGAAGGTCAGGCTGTAGGTCTTGGCCGCTGCGTCGTAGGACTCGCTCACCACCAGCCGTGGGGTACCGGCCTGGCTATACCAGCGCTTGAACTGGCTCAGGTCGACACCGTTGGCATCTTCCATGGCCTTGATGAAATCGTCGCAGGTTACGGCCTGGCCGTCGTGACGCTCGAAATACAGGTCGCTGCCCTTGCGGAAGCCTTCGGCCCCCAGCAGGGTGTGGATCATGCCGACCACTTCCGAGCCCTTTTCGTACACGGTCAGGGTATAGAAGTTGGAGATCTCGATGAAGCTGTCCGGGCGCACCGGGTGGGCCATTGGCCCCGCGTCCTCGGCAAACTGGTGGGTACGCAGGTACGCCACGTCCTGGATACGCTTGACGGTGGCCGAGTTCATGTCCGCCGAGAAGCCGGCGTCGCGGAACACCGTGAAGCCTTCCTTGAGCGACAACTGGAACCAGTCGCGGCAGGTCACGCGGTTGCCCGACCAGTTATGGAAATATTCGTGGGCAACGATCGCCTCGACCCGCTGGTGCGCGGCGTCGGTGGCGGTTTCGGCACGGGCCAGCACGGCGCTGGAGTTGAAGATATTGAGGCCCTTGTTTTCCATGGCGCCCATGTTGAAGTCGTTGACCGCGACAATCATGAAAATGTCGAGGTCGTATTCGCGACCGTACACCTCTTCGTCCCAGCGCATCGACTTCTTCAAGCTGGTCATGGCGTGCTGGCATTTGTCGATGTTTTCTGGCTCGACGTAGATGCGCAGCGCCACGGTGCGGTCGGTCATGGTGGTGAACGTGTCTTCGACGCACCACAGGTCACCGGCCACCAGTGCAAACAGGTAGGCGGGTTTTTTGAACGGATCTTCCCAGGTCGCCCAGTGCCGACCGTCTTCGCCGGGGCCGCTGGCAATCGGGTTGCCGTTGGACAGCAGCACCGGATAGCTGTGCTGCTCGGCCACCACCGTGGTGGTGAACTTGCTCATCACATCAGGGCGGTCGAGGTAGTAAGTGATCTTGCGGAACCCCTCGGCCTCGCACTGGGTGCAAAACATACTGCCGGATTTATAGAGGCCTTCCAGCGCTGTATTGGTTTCCGGATGGATCCGCACAGTGGTATCGACCGTGAACGCCTGGGCCTTGGGCTGCAAGGTCAGGTGGCTGTCATCGAGCTGGTAGTCGCCCTGCCCCAGGTCGGCGTCGTCGAGCTTGATCGATAGCAATTCCAACTGCTGGCCATCGAGCACCAGCGGCGGCAGTCCGGCACCGCGCTCGGGGTTGCGGCGCATCACCAGTTGCGCATGGACCAGGCTGTGGTCCTCGAACAACTCGAAGGTCAGGTGTGTTTCGTCGATCAGGTACTCGGGGGCCTGATAGTCCTTGAGGTAGATCATCTTCGGTTGTTCGGTGCGCATGGGTCGAATCCTTCTACTGATGCACGGCGAGCTGGTAAGCCGTGTATTTACGAATATTGATCACGCCGGTGTCGAAAATCAGGTATTGGCCCTTGATTCCCAACAGCGTGCCCTCGGCGATCGGGTCCTTGTCCAGGTTGAAGCTGACGATCTTGGCCGGGTATTGCTCCACCGGGTAACGGATCTCGATGGGTTCGACGTCCGCTATGGTCTGGATCGCCTGCAAGCCGAATCGTTCCTGAAGGCCCTGCAAGCCCGGGGCGCAGCTTTCGAAGAGGGAATCGCGGATGGCGGGCAAGTCCACCGCCGCCGCGTCGCCCTTGAGCAAGGCGCGCCAGTTGGTCTTGTCCGCCACCTGGCTGCGGAACAGGTCCTCGACGAACCCCGACTGCTGGCGGGTGGCGACCCGCAGGATCGGCAGCGCCTGGCTCGCACCCTGGTCGAGCCAGCGGGTCGGCAACTGCGTGGCGCGGGTGATGCCGACTTTCACGCCCGACGAATTGGCGAGGTAGACCACGTGATCGGTCATGCAGAACTGCTCGCCCCACGCTGGGTCGCGGCAGGTGCCCGCGTCGAAATGGCAGCGCTCGGGGCTCATGATGCACAGGTCGCACTGGGCCAGCTTGGTCATGCAAGGGTAGCAATAACCCTGGCTGAAACTGGTCTTGGTCCGGCGTCCGCAATGGGTGCAGTGGATCGCACCAAGGTATTGCAGGCGAATCGTGCTGCCGATCAACGGATTGACCGGCACCTCGACGTCACCCAGGCGAAAGGCATATTGAACAGTCGGCCCGTCAAGGCGCGCCGACATCTTGCTGATTGCACCGCGGCCAATCTCGATCAATGGATGGCATCCGACTTGAACAGGATATTGGGCACTTCGATGGCTTTGGACTGGCATTCCTGCGGGCCCATGTAGCCGGTGCGCTCTTCCTCGGGCAGGTTCTGGATTTCCCAGGCGATCATCGCCTGCAGCGACAGCTCGCGCTGCTCGGCGGTGAGCTTGTTGCCATCGGCCCATTTACCGATCTCCACGGCCAACTTCAGGCTGCGGTAGATGTCGGGGGTTATGTTCTGGATCATTTCGTTGAAGGAAGACATGGATTCTCCGCGCAATCGCGCATTTTCAAAAGACACAGGCGCCTGTCAAAGAGACATTTTACGGCGAGCGAACAGCCCGCCCAACAGCCCGGTGAAGCAGCCGACGAGTAGCCCACCGACATGGGCCGCGTTGGCGATCTCGCCGAAACCGATCAGCGAAACCAGCCCGGACAGGCACAGCAGCAACCACACCAGCATCATCACCAGCACCCCTCGGGGCAAATGATAGGCCGGGTTCGGTGCGAGCAGTTGGTAGATCCAGCAATACCCCAGCAGGCCGTACAACACTCCCGACAACCCGCCGAACAGCGTCGGGCCGCTGAAAAAGTACTGGGCGAAATTGGAGACAAGGCTGAACAGCAGCGTCAGCCCCAACAGGTTGATGCCGCCCTGGCGCGCTTCGATCCGCCGCCCCAGCTCCCAATACCACATGCCATTCATGGCGATGTGCAGGAAGCCGAAGTGAATCAGCATCGGCGTCACCAGGCGCCACCACTGCCCCGCCGCCAGGCTATCGGCCAGCGGTGTGAACTGGATGTACTCGCCGACGATGCGAAACTGGAGGAAGGTCAGCCAGCGCAAGGTTTCAAGATTGTCCCCCAGCAGCGTCACGGCACTGACGATCAGGCTCAGCAGCAATACCAGGGCCGTCACCGGACTGCGGGTCAGCTGTTGCACGAACCCGGTTCGCCGGGAAGTGCTGCCCTTGTCCGGCAGTTCCAGCTGTTGCTCGGGATCGCCAGCAGGGAATCGCGCATACAACGAGCGCACGTCTTCGCTGATCTCGTTCGGCACCCAGAGCACCTGCTCACCCGCCTCTTCACTGACGCGATGGGGGACCTGCATGCGTTGCAGCAGTTTGACGAAACCGCTGAGGTCTACCGCCAGGGGCAGGCGCAGGACCGCGACGACGCTCATTGCACCACCTCCGGTCGCTCGACATCGACCCAGACGAACTTGTGCGGATCCAGGCGGGTTTCCTGGTCGAGGCGATACGCAACGAGCTTGCCATAGAGCACCGCGCTGTAGTCCAGGCACGCCAGGTTCGAGCGGATCGGCGCAGGCTTGCCGCTGCGCCAATAATGGCCGACGAACAACATCGGCTGATCGACGCCATAACGCAGCAGGTTGTTTTTTTCATCCGGGGACAATGGCGTGCGGGCCACAGGTTCTGGCAATGCATCAGGCTGGAACACGATGTCGCCGTAGGTCTGCGGGTTGTCTTCCCAGAACTTGGTGCGGAAGAATGCCCGCGTCAGGCCATCGCCACCCGTCAGGGTCATGCCATGGGGCAGGCGCATGTCGGTGCCCCGCAGCAGGCGGTCGAAGACCGTACAGGCGAAACTGCCGGATTCGGCCGACGCCTGGAGAAAATGCTCGTCGACGCAGCCATTCGGAAACAGACCACGCAAGGGTTCGATGAGGCCGGCATCCCAGCAAGCGTGCACGACCCGGAAACGGCCGGCATCGACAAACAACGGCAGCTCATAGAACCATTTGAGGAAATCGCGCCACTCGCCAGGGTGCTGCTCGAACTGGCTCAGCGTCTCGTTGAGCAGGCGGGCATGGCGCGGCGTGTGCTCACGCACGTAGCGCTGGCCGCTGCCCGGCAGTGCCGGGGTGCTCCAACCCAGCGCATTGAATTCGTGGTTGCCCATGATGCACAGCGCCTGGCCGGCCTGCACCATGTCGTGGACGATGTGCAGCGCCTCGCGAATACGCGGGCCACGGTCGATGATATCTCCGAGGAACACAGCCATGCGCGACGGATGCCGCCAGACCCCGCCCTGCTTGTGGTAACCGAGCCGGTCAAGCAGGTGTTCCAGGGTCAAGGCGCATCCGTGCACGTCGCCGATCAGGTCGTAACTGCGCGCGGGATCGAGCATCAGTCGCCTCCACCCCCCAGACGACTGCCCCAGCCGAGCTTGGTCCGGCAGACTTCGTAGTAGTTGTGATCCAACGGGTGGATCAGGCGCAGCTTCTGGGCCTTTTTGCTGACGGTGATGGTGTCACCTGGCGCGCAGGTGAAATGGTTCTGGCCGTCGCATGATACTTGCGGGTAGATCTGCATATCCTTGGACACGACGATTTTCAGTTCACTGTTGCCATCGACCACGATGGGTCGCCCAGACAAGGTATGGGGGTACATGGGCACAATCACAATAGCGTCGAGCTTGGGATGCATGATCGGCCCGCCCGCCGACAGCGCATAGGCGGTGGAACCGGTGGGCGTCGCGACGATCAGGCCGTCGGCCTTCTGGCTGCAGACGAACTGGCCATCAATGTACAGCTCGAATTCGATCATGCGGGTGGACTTGCCGGGGTGCAGCACCACGTCGTTGAGGGCATCGCCTTGGCCGATGGCCTCGGCGTGACGACGGACCTCGGCTTGCAGCAGGAAGCGGTTCTCCACCAGATAATGGCCGTCCAGTACCTCGGCAACCTTGATTTCCAGCTCGTCCGGGCGGATATCGGTGAGGAAGCCAAGGCTGCCACGGTTGATGCCCAGTACCGGAATGTTGTGCCGCGCCAAGGCCCGGGCGGCGCCCAGCAGGCTGCCGTCGCCGCCGACGACGATGACCATGTCGCAGACTTCGCCGAGCATCTTGCGCGACGATGTCTGCAGACCGTGGCCCGGCAGCACTTCGGCGATGGTGTCTTCGAGGATCACATGCAGGTGCCGCTCCAGGAGGAAGCGTTTGAGACGGCGAACGGTGTCCAGCACCTGTGAACTGCCCAGGCGACCGATGATGCCGATATTGCGAAATTGCTCCATGAGGCTCCTGCGAGGGTCTGCGACGGGCGAAAAATACGATTATGGGCGAAAGCGCTCCGTAGACAAAATTCTTTAAGCCTCCAGCGCAACGGCTATGCTCGCAAGATGATCCTGTTCCCTGAGTTGCTGGACCTGCCCCGCCGCCTGCGCCATCCCGAAGTGCGGGATCTGGCGTGGGTGATCGTCGCCCCACCGATGCTCATCGACACCCCTTGGCCCCAGCGTCACCCGCTGGCGGGCAGCGACTGGGTGCAGCAACCCCATCGATTGGAGCATTGGCTTCGCCAACTGGACCGCGACAGCTACCCGCTGCTGCAATGCCTGTCCCAAGGTCGGACGCGGCGCCTGGGCCTGTATTACGAAAGGTTGTGGCAGTTTGCCGTGCAACACGCGCCGGGCATCGAACTGATCGCGGCGAACCTGCCGATCCGTCGCGAAGGCCATACGCTGGGGGAACTGGACCTGCTGCTGCGCGATGGCGAAGGTGTGCACCACCTGGAACTGGCGATCAAGCTGTACCTAGGCCCGCAACAGGGCAACGGCTACGACACTGCGCAATGGCTCGGCCCCGGCTGCCATGACCGTCTCGACCGCAAGCTGGCGCACCTGCGCGAGCACCAACTGCCGATTTCAGCCCGCCCGGAAAGTCGTCAAGCCCTAGCTGCGCTGGGCATCGAATCGTTTCGTCCACACCTATGGCTCGGCGGTTATCTGCTCTACCCCTGGCCCGGCGAGGCCGAACCACCGAGCGGCGCGCACCCCAGGCATTTGCGCGGCCGTTGGCTGCATCAACGTGATTGGCCCGAGTTCATCGGCCAACGGCCTCCGGGCCGCTGGCAGCCCCTGCCCCGCGCCGCCTGGCTGGCCCCGGCCCATTATCCGCCGGACCAGGTCTGGACTGTCGCGCAACTGGACGCCTGGCGAACCGCACTCGACCCCATGGCGCCGGCACAACTGATGGTGCGCCTGACGGAAAATGCCGAGGGCGAATGGGAAGAAGCCGAGCGGGCGTTCCTTGTGGCGAATCTTTGGCCGGATGTGCCGGGCAACGGCTAAGCTTTGAAATGCCCTTCGGGGCACCATCGCGAGCAGGCTCGCTCCCACATTTGGAATGCAGTTTCCTGTGGGAGCGAGCTTGCTCGCGATTGAGGCCGACGCCATCTAAGGGACAACCGCACAACCAACGCCGGCACCGTCAACACAGATCAAAGCTTCTTGTGCTGCTCGACCCACTTGCTATAGCTATCGATGAACTTCTGCAAAAACGGCCTGACCGAATCCGAGAGGTTGCCCGCTTCGTCGAACGCGGTCCCCGCGCCACTCAGGTAGGCTTCCGGTTGTTGCATGCAGGGCACATCGAGAAACACCAGGGATTGGCGCAGATGATGGTTGGCGCCGAAACCACCCATCGCACCGGGTGAAGCGCTGATCACCGCGCCTGGCTTGCCACTCAGGCAACTCTGGCCGTAAGGGCGCGAGCCAACGTCGATGGCGTTTTTCAGAGGGGCCGGCACCGAGCGGTTGTATTCCGGGGTTACGAACAGCAGCGCGTCGGCGGCGCCTACTTGCTCGCGAAACCTGGCGTAGGCTTGGGGCGGTGTCACGTCAATGTCTTCGTTGTACAGCGGCAGTTCGCCTATCTCGACGATATTCAGCTTGAGGTTGGTTGGCGCCAGCTCCGCCAACGCCAGCGCAATCTTGCGGTTGATCGACGCCTTGCGCAGGCTGCCCACCAAAACGGCAACGTTGTAGACATTACTCATCAGAGGTTCTCGATTGTCGGCTCATAGGAAGCCTGTAGTTATAGATGATCGGCACGACAATTGGACCAATGGAGCGTCGAAAACCTGCCGCACGGACTATTTTTTTCTTGTAGGAAAACTTACCGCGCTCGGCAAAGGTCTACAGAACCGCAAATCGAGTGATCTATTTCCAGAGGTTCTAAGCAATGGCAACAGTACTTGTCGGACAGTTTCATGCGCGGGACGCTGAAGGACGCGTCTATTCTGTGCATGAATTCCAAGAATCAGACCCGTCCCAGGACGGCATTGGCAAGGATGTCATCACCTATAAGCTGGCCATTGGCGATCGAGTCAGCAAGTTGGATGAGGAGAAATTTCTCCTGGTGCAGTCCGGCATCGAACTGATCCGCGAACCCGAACCGCAAATAGCGCTGTAACCCGGTTTCTTGAGCAGAAGTCGCACCCGTAATTGGGTTAGGATTCAGCCTCCCAATGGCTTACCTGCCTAAAACGGACTTCTTGCATGCGTTTACGCCACATCGAAGTGATCCAGGCGCTGCTGCAGACCGGCCACCTCGCAACCGCGGCCGAATGGCTGCAATTGCCGGTGGCCGAAGTCGAGTCGATCCTGCGCAATGCAGAAGCCCAGCTCGGTTTCATGCTGTTTGCCAGCGTTCGCGGACGATTGCAGGCCACCCGCGAAACCCTGGAGTTGCGCGAAGGCATTACGCAGCTTTACGACACCCTCGAGCCAATACAGCGGCTGGCCAGCAGCTTGAAACATCATCAGGCGCCGCCCCTGCGCATCATCTGCACCCCGCCGCTGGCGCAACAGTTGCTGCCCCTGGGCATCGCCGCCCTGCGTCGGCGCCATCCGGATGCGCCTTGCACCCTGCTCAGCGAACCAACCCGCGAAATCGTCAAGAGCCTGTTGCTGCGTGAAAGCGACTTGGGCCTGAGCCTGCACGATCCGGAACACCCGGACATCCACTGCCAAACAATCGCCCAAGGCAAATTGCAATTGCTGGCGCCCCACGGCTGGCTGCAACCTCGGCAGAAATACATTTCAATACAGGACTTGGCGGGCCAGTCGCTGGTGGGGCTTGATGGTCATGACCCGCTGAGCCTGGCATTCGACCACAAGCTCGCGGCGCTGCGCCCCGCACCGGTGATCCAGATTCGTGTGCAGACGCACCAGATGATGCGCGCGATGGTCGAAGCCGGCGAAGGCCTCGCCATCGTCGATCCATTCACCGCCTCGGGCGCCAAGGGCAGCGGGCTGGATATCTGCCCGGTGTCACCAGCCGTTCCGATCTGCCTTTACGCACTGAGCCTGAACGGTGTGCAGCCCTCGCCGACGGTCCAAGCGCTGCTGGAACGAATTACGGAACAAGCCGAGGCGTTGCTGAACCACTGATCGTCATGCCCAGCGGATCGTCGAACAACCGGTACCAGAACAGCGCCACCTCGGCGGTATGCCGATCGATGCCGCGATAGCGCAAATGATCGATCCCGCCGAGCACGTAGCCGCAACGTTCGTAGAGACGGCAGGCACCCAGGTTATTGTTCTGGGTTTCCAACATGATGCCCGGCAGTTTTTTCTTGCGGCTCCAGAACTGGGCCACGTCCAACAGTGCCTTGGCCACCCCATGCCGGCGAGCCGGGGCATGCACCGCCAACTCATCGATATGGGCATAGCCATTCCAGTTGGTGCTGATCACCAGGTGACCCACTGGCTGGTCGTCCAGGTAGGCCATGAAGATTTCGCTGTCGGGGGCATCCCGGAAACTGGCGAATTCTTCAGGATCGATACCGTAGCACTTGCGGTAGGGAACGATCGGCGTCACCGGCCATTGGCTCACCGGCCGGCCGATCTGCGGCGTACCGTAGGCGCTGACGTCAAAACTGAAATCACTCCCCCAGACATACACGGCAAAGCCGTCGTCGACGACGCGTACCGAGAGGCCGGGATGCTTGGGATTCTTGACCGGTTGCATACAGGGAAAGGTCCTCATTCCTTGAGGCAATCAACGGCACAGTGCCATCCATTGCCCTTGCCTCTCGAATCTTTACACATCAAGCGGGTATCCATGGCCTGCCTTGCTTCAGGTTAGAAGGTACTGGCGATTGTCGCGGGAAATGATCGGTATGAACCGTGGATCCGGATCAATTCGCGGCGGCCTGCGCCTCAGCCAGTTGCGTCCACAATGCCGGGGCGCCCGCGGACTTGGCGATCGCTTCCAGACGCGCGGCATGTTCGGCCAGGTCGCTTTCGCTGGCGCGGATGATCAGGGCCGGCTTGCGGTCCGCGGGCAAGCGACGGATTTCGGTCGCCTGGTTGCCCGAACCTTCGCCGGTACCGTTGCCGTCCGAGGCGTTACCGGCCAGGGACAGGCTGGTCTGCCCGCCGGTCATGGTCAGGTAGACGTCGGCAAGGATTTCGGAGTCGAGCAAGGCGCCGTGCAGCTCACGGCCGGAGTTGTCGACGCCGTAGCGCTTGCACAAGGCGTCAAGACTGTTGCGCTGCCCCGGATGCCGTTCCCGGGCCATCATCAACGTGTCGAGAATGGTGCAGTGCTGGGTGATATCGGCGCGGTCGTGCTGGCCCAACAGGGCGAATTCATTGTTGATGAACCCGACGTCGAACGCCGCGTTATGAATGATCAGCTGGGCGCCCTGGATAAACTCGAAGAATTCATCGGCCACCTCGGCGAAACGCGGCTTGCCCACCAAAAATTCATTGGTGATGCCGTGCACGCCAATGGCACCCTCGTCACTTTCGCGGTCCGGTTGCAGGTAAACGTGGAAATGACGGCCGGTCAGGCGCCGACCCATCAGCTCGACACAGCCGATTTCAATAATCCGGTGACCGTCGGTCACCGGCATGCCGGTGGTTTCGGTATCCAGTACTACAGATCTGTTGGCCATCAGTGTTCAATTCTCAACGGGCAGTCTTGCAAAAGCGCGGATCTTACCATGCTATGAGGTGGGATTAGCCTGGGACCGCTTTTGTGGCGAGGGAGCTTGCTCCCACTAGGTTGCGCAGCGACCGCCGAAAGGGGCCTGCTTCGCCCGAGGCGCCGGACCGGTCCAGCGGGAGCAAGCTCCCTCGCCACGATTATTTCCATTTGCCAAAAATCAGATCCGGCCGGATCAGGACTGCTTGTAGCCGCGCACCTCATCCACTCCTCGATTGGCCAACTGGTCGGCCCGTTCGTTTCCGTGGTGACCAATGTGGCCACGTACCCATTTCCAGGTGACGTTGTGGCGGTTGACCTGCTCGTCCAGCAATTTCCAGAGGTCGGCGTTCTTGACCGGTTCTTTCGCCGCCGTCTTCCAGCCGCGCTTCTTCCAGTTCGCCATCCACTCGTTGATGCCTTTCATTACATACTGCGAGTCGGTCACCAGCAGCACGTCGCAAGGACGCTTGAGCTCTTCCAACCCCCGAATGGCGCCCATCAGCTCCATGCGGTTGTTGGTGGTATTGGCTTCGCCGCCCCAGAGCTCCTTTTCCACGCCCTTGCACACCAGCAATGCACCCCAGCCACCCGGGCCAGGGTTGCCCTTGCAGGCGCCATCAGTGAAGAGTTCCACGCTATCGCTCATGCCAATCAATCCAAAAAACAAAAGGCCGCCGCCCAGGGCCGATCAGCGCCCGGAGCCGGATACGGCCAGAACCATCGATAAAGGGATTACGGCTCGATGTGGCGACGGTTGACCTTGGCCATCGGCAAGGGAATCAGCTTGCCCATCGGCTCGCGTCGCGCCTGACGCACCGGGCGCAGCCCGACCGCGATCTTGCGCGCCACCAATAAATAGAAGCCGCCACCGGACAATTGCCAGTCACCCGCCTTGCGCTCCCAGCCAGCCAATCGGGCCTGCCACTTGGGCGACGCAAGCGGCGGACGATAGCACCCGAAGCGGCGTTTCTCCAGCGCGAAACCCAGCAGGTTGAGCCAGTCGCCGACCCGCGAGGCCGAAATGCAACGGGCCTGGCGCAGCGCATCGCTGGCAAATACGTGGCGCAATCCCCAACTGCTCCAGGGGTTGATGCCGATGATCAACAGATGCCCACCGGGCCGCACGCTGCTGGCGGCTTCGCGCAACAGCCCATGGGGCGACAGGCAGAAATCCAGGCCGTGCTGCATCACCACCACATCGGCGGCATGCTCGCTCAAGGGCCAGGCCTGCTCCTCGCAAACGATCTCGACGCCCGGCAACGGCGCCCCCAAGCGCACGTTGCGCTGGACCTGAGGCGCCGACGGTGGCGTTTGCGCCGAAGGACCGTAATGCACCAGATAGCCGCCAAAGAACCGGCCCAACTCGTCTTCGAGCATGCGGCGTTCTTCTTCCAGCAGAAATTGCCCGACAGGGCCGGACAGCCACTCACGGGCAGAGCTGATCAATGCCAGCCAGTCAGGATCGGCCTGAGCGAACGCTTCATCGGTCATTGCATTCTCCAACGCGTCAGGAAGTTCTAAGATGCGCCTTTGTTTTGAGCTTGGCGAATTCGACGATGATACAGATCACTGCCCTGCCCGCGTTTAACGATAACTACATTTGGTTGTTACAAGACCACTCGACGCAGACTTGCGCCGTGGTCGATCCAGGCGACGCCGCGCCAGTGCAGGGGTGGCTCGAGGCTCATCCCGACTGGGTCTTGAGCGACATCCTGGTCACCCACCATCACCACGATCATGTCGGCGGTGTCGCCGCGCTGAAAAGCGCGACCGGCGCCACCGTCTACGGCCCGGCCAGCGAAAACATCCCGGCGCGAGACATCGCCCTTCACGACCACGCGAAAGTCAATGTGCTGGGCCTGGACTTCGATGTTTATGCGGTTCCCGGGCACACATTGGGGCATATCGCCTACTACCACCGTGGCCTGCTGTTCTGTGGCGACACGCTGTTCGCCGCCGGTTGCGGACGGCTTTTCGAGGGCACGCCCGAACAGATGCACCACTCCCTGGGCCGCCTCGCCGCGCTCCCTGAAGATACGCTTGTCTACTGCACCCATGAATACACCTTGAGCAATCTGAAATTCGCCGCCGCGGTCGAGCCGTCCAACCCAGACGTTGCCGCCCGCCTGGAGAAAGTCACCCAGCAGCGCAACCAGGGCATCATCACCCTGCCCTCGACCCTGGCTCTGGAAAAACTCACCAATCCGTTTTTGCGCACCGCTGAAACATCCGTTAAACAAAAAGCAGACGAACGGAACGGTCAACCCAACCAGACGGCGAGTGAGGTTTTTGCGGCCTTGAGGGCCTGGAAAGATAAGTTCTAAGGCAGCTACCGATTGATACAAAAATTCTGAATGGTTGACCTGCTGGGGTGCGCTTCCTAGAATCGGCCGACATTTTTGCCCGGAACTTACTTCCAGCCAATGTCGTCATCTATTCGCAGGTCCGTCCAGTCAGACACACTGACCCGCTTGGCCCAGGCCATCGCGGTGGCAGTGTCCGCCACGCTGGCGGGCTGTCAGAGCACCGGCCAGGTGCCACAGAGCGATGCTGCGCATAAGCCGAATGTCGCCGCGCGGGCCAAGCAAAAACCTGTGTGGCTCACGGAAAAGCCTACCCCCCAGGTGCCCCAGGATGTGTGGGAACGCATGCGCCAGGGCTTCCAGCTCCAGGAAACCGCCGGCGTCAACCCGCGCATCGAGCAGCAGCGTTTGTGGTTCGCCAGCAACCCTTCATTCCTGGAAAATGCCGGCGAGCGCGGCAGCTTATATATCCACTACATCGTCGAGCGTCTTGAAGAACGCAACATGCCGCTGGAGCTGGCGCTGTTGCCGGTGATCGAAAGCGCTTACAACCCCATGGCCTATTCCCGGGCCAATGCAGTGGGACTGTGGCAATTCATCCCTTCCACCGGGCGTTATTTCAACCTGCGCCAGACCCGCTTCTACGACGGCCGTCGTGACATTACCGCGTCCACCACCGCCGCGATGGACTACCTGACGCGCCTGCACGACATGTTCAACGGTGACTGGTTGCTGGCACTGGCGGCCTATAACGCTGGTGAAGGCACGGTCAGCCGCGCCATCGAGCGCAACGAGAAGCTTGGCCTGCCCACCGACTACTGGAACCTGCCGCTGCCCAGCGAAACACAGGCCTACGTGCCCAAGCTGCTCGCGCTGTCCCAGGTCGTGTTGGCTCCGGACGCCTATGGCGTGAACCTCAACCCGATCGCCAACGAGCCGTACTTCCAGGTCGTCGAGATCAACCAGCGCATGGACCTGTCGAAGGTCGCGGCGGTGGCGAACATCGACGAGGACGAGCTGTTCCAGCTCAACCCGGCCTTCAAGCAGCGCACCACCATCGACGGCCCGCAGCACCTGCTGGTGCCGACCTCCAAGGCGCAACTGCTGACCGCCAGCCTGTCGACCATGCGCCCGGAAGAACTGATCAGCCCTCGCTCGCTCAAGCCAGTCTTCGAGACCGCCGATGACAGCGAAGTGGAAGGCGCAAGGCGCACCTACCGCGTCAAGCGCGGCGACAACCTGGCCCAGATCGCCAAGGCCAACAAGGTCCAGACCAAGGACTTGCAGCGCTGGAACAAGCTCAGCGGCAACAAGCTCAAGGTCGGTCAAACGTTGGTGATGCAGGACGTCAAGGCCACCAAGGCCCGCGGCAAGCGCATCAACACCGTCGTGGCCGCCAAGGGCAAGGAACAAAAGAAGCAGACCCAATACAAGGTCAAGCAGGGTGACTCGCTGTACGTCGTCGCCAAGCGCTTCAATGTCGAAATGCAGCACCTCAAGCGCTGGAACCCGCGCATGGGCAAGGCGCTCAAGCCTGGGCAGATGTTGACGGTCTATTCCCCGCACTAAGCTTATCGATGGCTGAAGGGCTGTGCCCGAGCAGCATTCGTGGCGAGGAAGCTTGCTCCCTCGCCACGAATGCATGCTCGCCCCGGCTTCGCCTAATCTGAGAGGCTTTGGCCCACCGCCTTTTTCCCGCCCATACAAGCTGTTACTGTACAGGCCATAAATGCCCAAGCCGCCTGGATCGGATCCCAGACTTGATACGCCCCCTCCTCCTGCTCCTGATCAGCCTGGCATCGAGCCCTGCCGCCGACGCTACCATCAGCGAAAGCCATGGCTATGCGCAGTTCGGCACGCTGAAATACCCGGCCCGGTTCACCCACTTCGACTGGGTCAACCCGCAAGCGCCCAAGGGCGGCACCTTGCGGATCATGGCGTTTGGCACCTTCGATACCCTCAATCCCTATACATTCAAGGGCAGCAGCCCGGTTTCCACGCCGAACTTCCTGCAATACGGCATCAATGAGCTGAACGAACCGCTCATGGTAGGCACTGGCCAATATGCGCCCTCAGGGGATGAGCCAACGTCGAGTTACGGCTTGATCGCCCAGTCGGTGGAGTACAGCGAGGACCGCAGCTGGGTGGTGTTCAACCTGCGGCCCGAAGCGCGCTTTCATGATGGCGTGCCGATCACTGCCTATGACGTAGCGTTTTCCTACCGAACGCTGCTCAAAGATGGCCATCCGCAATACCGGACCAATTTGCAGGAAGTGCTGCGGGTGGATGTCCTCAACCCGCTGAGAATCCGCTTCGTGTTCAAGCGCTCGGGCAATCCGCTGCTGATCCTGCGCCTGGGTGAGCTGCCGGTGTTGCCGCAGCATTATTGGAAAGACCGCGATTTCAAGGCGACCACCTTCGAGCCGCCGTTGGGCAGCGGGCCTTATCGCATCACCAAAGTGCAGCCAGGTCGCCAATTGGTGTTCGAGCGAGTCAAGGACTACTGGGGCAAGGATCTGCCGGTCAATCGTGGCAAGTACAACGTCGATCGAATGGAAGTGGATTTCTACCGAGACAGCGGCGTCGCCTTCGAAGCCTTCAAGGCCGGTGAGTTTGACATCTACATCGAGCACCAGGCCAAGAACTGGGCCAACGGGTACAACTTTCCGGCGGTGAACCGTGGCGATGTGATCAAGGCGCAGATTCCCCACCAGATTCCGACCCAGACCCAGGGCCTGTTCATGAACACCCGGCGCGCCACCTTCGGCGAGGTCAAGGTCCGAGAAGCCCTGGGGTTGATGTTCGATTTCGAATGGACCAACCGCACCCTGTTCAGCGGCGCGTACAAACGAACCCTCAGCTATTACCCCAACAGCGAATTCTCCGCCACTGGCCTGCCCGTCGGCCACGAGTGGCTGTTGCTCAAACCTTACCGTGAACAACTGCCCCCTCGATTACTGACCGAGCCCTTCAGCCTGCCCCAAACCGACGGGCGCGGCATTCCCCGGGAAACCCTGCGCAGGGCCCTTGGCCTGCTGAAGGAAGCCGGCTGGACCCTCAACGGCCAGCACCTGCTCAACGCCGCCGGCCAACCCCTGCGCTTCGAGATCCTGCTGGTCAACCCGAACCTGGAGCGCATCCTGCAGCCCTACGTCGAAAACCTGGCCAGCATTGGCATCCAGGCCCGAGTGCGCACAGTGGATCGTGCCCAGTACAAGCAGCGATTGGACCAGTTCGACTTCGACATGATTTTGCTGACCCTGGGCCAGACCCTCAGCCCGGGCCTTGAACAATGGCAGTATTTCCACTCCAGCCAGGTCGGGATCAAGGGCAGCAAGAACTACGCAGGGATCGCCAATCCGGTGGTTGACCATCTGCTGGAAAAACTGCTCTCCGCCCAGACCCGCGACGAACAAGTCGCCGCCGGCAAGGCCCTGGACCGGGTCCTGCTGTGGCAGCATTACTGCATTCCCAACTGGTATATCAATTACCATCGCCTGGCGTATCGCAACCGGTTCGCCTTTGTCACCACGCCGCCCTACACCCTGGGCCTGAGCGCGTGGTGGCTGAAATCTTCGGAGAAAGATCAATGAAGCCTCTACGCGCCCTGCTTCTGCAGGCCGGCAGTTTGTTATTCGCCGGGCTGGCCTGCGCCGCGCCGCAGCACGCCGTGACCTTGTACAACGAGCCACCAAAGTACCCGGCCAATTTCAAGCATTTCGACTACGTGAACCCCGATGCCCCCAAGGGCGGAATATTCCGTCAGGGTGGCTTTGGCAGCTTCGACAGCCTCAACCCATTCATCAGCAAAGGCGTACCTGCCGATGACATCGGCCTGATCTACGACACCTTGGCCAAGCAAGGCCTGGATGAGCCCTTCACCGAATACGGCCTGGTCGCGGAAAAAATCGAGAAAGCGCCGGACAACGGCTGGGTGCGCTTTTACCTGCGCCCCGAAGCGCGCTTCAACGACGGCCACCCCATGCGCGCCGAAGATGTCGTGTTCAGCTTCGAGACCCTGACCAAGGATGGCGCGCCGATGTTCCGCGGCTATTACAACGATGTGGCCGAGGTCATCGCCGAAGACCCACTCAAGGTTCTGTTCAAGTTCAAGCACACCCATAACCGTGAACTGCCGCTGATCCTCGGCCAACTGCCGGTATTGCCCAAGCATTGGTGGGCCAGCCGCGATTTCAGCAAGGGCAACCTGGAAATTCCCCTGGGCAGCGGGCCCTACAAGGTCACCGAAGTAAAGGCCGGACGTTCGATCCGCTATGAGCGGGTGAAGGATTATTGGGGCAAGGACCTGCCGGTGAACCGCGGTTTCTATAACTTCGACGTATTGACCACCGACTATTACCGCGACAACACCGTGGCGGTGGAAGCCCTCAAGGCCGGACAGTTCGATTACTGGCTGGAAATGACCGCGAAGAACTGGGCCAACGCCTACAACATCCCCGCCGTGACCGAAGGCCGCCTGATCAAGGAACAGATTCCCAACGGCAACCCTACGGGCATGCAAGGCTTCATCTTCAACCTGCGCCGCCCGGTGTTCCAGGATGTACGGGTGCGCCAGGCCCTGAGCCTGCTGTTGGACTTCGAATGGACCAACAAGCAGTTGTTCAACGGTGCCTACGCCCGCACCCGCAGCTATTTCGAGAATTCGGAAATGGCCGCCACCGGGTTGCCCGGCGAAGACGAGCTGAAGATTCTCGAACCCTTGCGCGGCAAGATTCCCGAGCAAGTCTTCACCGAAGCCTTCCAACCTTCGGTCTGCGACGGCAGCGGCATGATCCGCGACCAGCAACGCAAGGCCTATCAGCTGTTGCAGGAAGCCGGCTGGCGCATCGTCGATGACAAGATGGTCGATGCCCAAGGTAAGCCGGTGGTGCTGGAGTTCCTGCTGGCCCAGACCGAATTCGAACGGATCCTGCTGCCGTTCAAACGCAACCTGAGTGACCTGGGCATTGAACTTGTGATCCGCCGCGTCGACGTGTCGCAATACATCACCCGCGTGCGTTCGCGGGACTTCGATATGGTGGTGGGCAGCTTTCCGCAATCCAGCTCGCCAGGAAACGAGCAGCGCGAATTCTGGATGTCGGCCGCTGCGGACAAACCCGGCAGCCGCAACACCATGGGCCTCAAGGACCCTGCCGTGGACCAACTGGTGGAACAGTTGATCAACGCTGACTCGCGCAAGAGCCTGGTGGCCCATGCCCGGGCGTTGGACCGGGTCCTGCAATGGGGCTATTACGTAATTCCCAACTGGCACATCAAGACCTGGCGCGTGGCCTACTGGAACCACATCGGCCACCCGAAAGCCACGCCGACCTATGACATCGGCACCACTACATGGTGGGTCAAGCCGGAGGTCAAGCCAGCCGATGAGGTAGAAAAGCAGGTCATTGAGCAGCAAATCGCCGCTCCCGAGAGTGTGGAGTAACCCGATGCTGGCTTATATTTTTCGGCGGCTGTTGCTCATCATCCCGACGCTGTTCGGCATCCTGCTGATCAACTTCGTCATCATCCAGGCCGCGCCCGGCGGCCCGGTGGAGCAGATGATCGCCAAGCTCGAAGGGTTCGAAGGCGCCACCAGCCGCATCGCTGGCGGCGGTGCCGAGGTATCGGTGGCAGGTTCGTCCTCCTACCGCGGCGCTCAGGGCCTGGACCCGGCGTTGGTCAAGGAAATCGAGCGTATGTACGGCTTCGACAAGTCCGCTCCGGAGCGCCTGTGGATCATGATCAAGAACTACGCCCGCCTGGACTTCGGTGACAGTTTCTTCCGCGACGCCAAGGTCATTGACCTGATCAAGGAAAAGATGCCCGTGTCCATCTCCCTCGGGCTATGGAGCACACTGATCATGTACCTGGTGTCCATCCCCTTGGGGATCGCCAAGGCGACGCGGCACGGCAGTCATTTCGATGTGTGGACCAGTTCGGCGATCATCGTCGGCTATGCGATCCCGTCGTTCCTATTTGCCATCTTGTTGATCGTGGTGTTTGCCGGCGGCAGCTATTTCGACTGGTTCCCGCTGCGTGGGCTGACATCCAACAACTTTGATGAACTGACCCTGGGCGGCAAGATCCTCGACTATTTCTGGCACCTGGCCTTGCCAGTGACCGCGCTGGTGATCGGCAACTTCGCCACCATGACGCTGCTGACGAAGAACAGCTTCCTCGATGAAATCAACAAGCAGTATGTGGTCACCGCCAAGGCCAAGGGCCTGACCCGCAACCGCGTGCTGTATGGCCATGTGTTTCGCAACGCAATGTTGTTGGTGATCGCCGGCTTTCCTTCGGCCTTCATTGGCATTTTCTTCACCGGCTCGCTGCTGGTGGAAGTGATCTTCTCCCTCGACGGCCTGGGCCTGATGAGTTTCGAAGCCGCGATCAACCGCGACTACCCCGTGGTATTCGGCACACTGTTCATCTTCACCTTGCTGGGGCTGGTGGTGAAATTGATTGGCGACCTGACCTACACCTTCGTCGATCCGCGCATCGATTTCGAAAGCCGGGAGCATTGAGATGAACCTGTCCCCTCTCAATCGCCGCCGTTTCGAACTGTTCAAGGCCAACAAGCGCGGCTGGTGGTCGCTGTGGCTGTTCCTGGTGCTGTTCGTGCTGAGCCTGGGCGCCGAGCTGATCGCCAACGATAAACCGCTGGTGGTGCATTACGACGGCGGCTGGTATTTCCCGGCCCTAAAGCGCTACCCCGAGACCACCTTTGGCGGCGAATTCCCGCTGGAGGCCAACTACAAGAGCCCGTACATCCGTGAGTTGCTGGCCGCCAAGGACGCCTGGGTGGTGTGGGCACCGATTCCGTTCAGCTACCAGAGCATCAACTACGACCTGAAAGTCCCGGCACCGGCGCCGCCCTCCTCGGTGAACTGGCTCGGTACCGATGACCAGGGGCGCGATGTGCTGGCGCGGGTGATCTACGGTTTTCGTATCTCGGTGCTGTTTGCCCTGACGCTGACGGTGCTCAGCTCGATCATCGGGGTAATCGCCGGTGCCCTGCAGGGTTTCTACGGGGGCTGGGTGGACCTGGCCGGCCAGCGCTTCCTGGAGATCTGGTCCGGGTTGCCGGTGCTGTACCTGCTGATCATCCTCGCCAGTTTCGTCCAGCCCAACTTCTGGTGGCTACTGGGCATCATGCTGCTGTTTTCCTGGATGAGCCTGGTGGACGTCGTGCGCGCCGAGTTCCTGCGCGGCCGCAATCTGGAATACGTGCGCGCCGCTCGCGCATTGGGCATGCAGAACGGCGCGATCATGTTCCGCCACATCCTGCCCAACGCCATGGTCTCGACCATGACGTTCATGCCGTTCATCCTCACCGGCGCCATCGGCACCCTCACCGCCCTGGATTTCCTCGGCTTCGGCCTGCCGGCGGGCGCGCCTTCCCTGGGCGAGCTGGTAGCCCAGGGCAAGTCCAACCTCCAGGCGCCGTGGCTGGGCATCAGCGCGTTCGCCGTACTGGCGATCATGCTGAGCCTGCTGGTGTTCATCGGCGAGTCCGCTCGCGATGCCTTCGATCCGAGGAAGTGAAATGAACCAGGACAATCTGATCGAAGTACGCGACCTGGCGGTGGAGTTCGTCGTCGGCGAACGCCGCCAGCGGGTGGTCGAAGGCGTCAGCTTCGACATCAAGCGAGGCGAAACCCTGGCCCTGGTGGGCGAAAGCGGTTCGGGCAAGTCCGTGACGGCCCACTCCATCCTGCGCTTGCTGCCCTATCCGCTGGCCCATCATCCCACCGGAACCATCCAGTACGCGGGCCAGGACCTGCTGGGCCTGAAGGAAAAAACCATCCGCCATATTCGCGGCAACCGGATCGCGATGATTTTCCAAGAGCCGATGACGTCGCTGAATCCCTTGCACTGCATCGAAAAACAGCTCAACGAAGTGCTCGGCATCCACAAGGGCCTGACTGGCAAGGTCGCTACCCGCCGCTCCCTTGAACTGTTGGAGCTGGTCGGCATTCCTGATCCGCACAAGCGCCTCAAGGCCCTGCCCCATGAACTGTCCGGTGGCCAGCGGCAACGGGTGATGATCGCCATGGCCTTGGCCAATGAGCCGGAACTGCTGATCGCCGACGAACCGACCACCGCACTGGACGTCACCGTGCAGCTGAAAATCCTCGAACTGCTCAAGGATTTGCAGGCACGCCTGGGCATGTCGCTGCTGCTTATCAGCCACGATTTGAACCTGGTGCGAAGAATTGCGCACCGCGTATGTGTCATGCAGCGCGGTTGCATCGTCGAACAGGCATCGTGCGCAGAGTTGTTCCGCGCGCCGCAACATCCGTACACTCGGGAATTACTGGCCGCCGAGCCCAGCGGCAACCCGGCAAACAACGTCGTCGGCCCGCCGCTGTTGCAGGTCGAGGACCTGAAAGTCTGGTTCCCGATAAAGAAAGGCGTGTTCAAGCGTACGGTGGATTACATCAAGGCGGTGGACGGAATCCGCTTCAGCCTGCCCCAGGGCCAGACCCTGGGCATCGTCGGCGAAAGTGGTTCCGGAAAGTCGACCCTGGGGCTGGCGATCTTGCGGTTGATCGGCAGCCAGGGCGCGATCCGCTTCGAGGGCCAGCAGCTCGACTGCCTGTCACAGCAGCAGGTCCGGCCGCTGCGCCGGGAGATGCAAGTGGTGTTTCAGGACCCGTTCGGCAGCCTGAGCCCACGGATGTGTGTGAGCCAGATCGTCGGCGAAGGGTTGCGGATCCACAAGATCGGCACCCCGGCAGAACAGGAACAAGCGATAATCGCGGCATTGAAGGAGGTAGGCCTGGACCCGGAAACCCGGAACCGCTACCCCCATGAATTTTCCGGAGGGCAACGGCAGCGCATCGCCATTGCCCGGGCCCTGGTGCTCAAGCCGGCGTTGATTCTGCTGGATGAGCCGACGTCGGCCCTGGACCGTACCGTGCAACGCCAGGTGGTGGAGCTGTTGCGGTCGCTGCAAACCAAGTACAACCTGACGTACCTGTTTATCAGCCATGACCTGGCTGTCGTCAAAGCGCTGAGCCACCAGCTGATGGTGGTCAAGCATGGCCAAGTGGTCGAACAAGGTGATGCCCGCAGCATATTCGCCGCGCCGCAACACCCCTATACACAGCAGTTGCTGGAGGCCGCCTTCCTGGCCCCAACAACTGCCGAATAACCTGAAAGAGGAGCAACACATGGGTTTTCTCGCCGGTAAGCGCGTACTGATCGTCGGTGTCGCCAGCAAGCTGTCCATCGCATCCGGCATTGCTGCCGCCATGCATCGCGAGGGCGCTGAGCTTGCCTTCACTTATCAGAACGACAAACTCAAGGGTCGTGTCGAAGAGTTCGCGCAAGGCTGGGGTTCGAGCCCGGAGCTGTGCTTCCCATGCGACGTGGCCAGCGATGAAGAAATCGCCAAGGTCTTCGAAGAATTGAGCAAGAAGTGGGATGGCCTGGACTGCATCGTGCACTCCGTGGGCTTCGCCCCGGGCGACCAGTTGGACGGCGACTTCACCGAAGCCACCACCCGCGAAGGCTTCCGCATCGCCCACGACATCAGCGCCTACAGCTTCGTGGCCCTGGCCAAAGCCGGCCGTGAAATGATGAAAGGCCGCAACGGCAGCCTGCTGACCCTGTCGTACCTGGGCGCCGAGCGCACCATGCCGAACTACAACGTCATGGGGATGGCCAAGGCCTCCCTGGAAGCGGGCGTTCGCTACCTGGCCGGCTCCCTGGGCCCGGACGGCACCCGCGTGAACTGCGTATCGGCCGGCCCGATCCGCACCCTCGCCGCTTCCGGCATCAAGAATTTCCGCAAGATGCTGGCCGCCAACGAAGCGCAAACCCCGCTGCGTCGCAACGTCACCATCGAAGAAGTCGGCAACGCCGGCGCCTTCCTGTGCTCTGACCTGGCGTCGGGCATCAGCGGTGAAATCATGTACGTGGACGGCGGCTTCAACACCACCGCCATGGGCAACATCGAAGAATAATCTTCGCGTTGCAACAAAAACGCCGCTTGGCCTGGAAAGGTCAAGCGGCGTTTTTTTGCTCTGCACGTTATCTGTGGAAGCGAACTTGCAACCCCGTCCAGACCCGCACCGATCTCGAACGGGCATTTTTGGGCGCAGGCGAATACACTCAGGCACAGCCAACAAAACAGGACATCGACCGATGAAGCCCGCCAACCATGACGCTGCCCCACGTTTCTGGCACGACGCGGCGCTGCCTTTCATCGAAGCCCGGGCCATCGCCGATGGGCGCAAGGTCTGTTATTCGCGTCACTCCCACGACCATTTCTCGATCGGTGCGATCACTGCCGGGCGCAGCACGTATCTGCATGAGCAGTCGAGCTTCCAGGTCGAGGGCGGCACGGTGGTGCTGATGAATCCTGGCGACGTCCACGCCTGCAATCCCATCGACAATCAACCCTGGTCCTACGTGATGCTGTATGTCGATACCCAATGGCTAAGGGACCTGCAACGGCGGATCGGCTTTGATCCGTCCATGGAGTTCCAGGCGTTCGACACCACCCACAGCCGCGATGCCGCGCTTTTCTCCGGCCTGTGTGCGCTCTACGAAATACTGGTGGATGAACAGGTCGATACCCGCGCCAAAAAAGATGCCGTCGAGGCGTTTTTCACCGACCTCCAGCATCGGCTCAATCCGGCCGGGCGCCCGGACCGGGGCAGTCACCCTGCTTTGATGCGGGCCGCGCAGTTCATCCATGACCATTGCACCGAAGCCCTCAAGCTCGAGGATATCTGCGCGTTTGCACAGCTCTCGCCGTCCTACTTGAGCCGGGCCTTCAAGCGTCACTACGGTATGACGCCCCACGCTTTCCTGATCAATCGCCGGATCCAATTCGCCCGTCGCCAATTGCGCGAGGGCAAGTTGATTGCCGATGTCGCGCTGCAAAGCGGTTTTGCCGACCAGGCGCATTTCCAACGGGCATTCAAGCAACACCTGGCCGCCACGCCCGGG
The DNA here is from genome assembly GCF_052660185.1 of Pseudomonas sp. E102. Taxonomy (NCBI): domain Bacteria; kingdom Pseudomonadati; phylum Pseudomonadota; class Gammaproteobacteria; order Pseudomonadales; family Pseudomonadaceae; genus Pseudomonas; species Pseudomonas sp. E102. The sequence continues at coordinate 1,647,261 of NZ_CP084025.1, read as the reverse complement.
CAATACCGAGGCTGACACTGCCCCGTCCCGTGGCGAGGGAGCTTGCTCCCGCTGGGCTACGGAGTAGCCCTCGATTCCAGGCGACCGCTGCGCAGTCGAGCGGGAGCGAGCTCCCTCGCCCCGACAGCGTTCCAACCCCAAGGACGGGTTGCTCACGGCAACAACAGATACACCGCGCTCGCCACCAGCAACGCCGCCATGGCCCGATTGAACAGGCGCATGGTCACCGGATTCCCCAGCCAGGTACGCAGGAAGCTGCCGGCGTATGCCCAGCAGCCCACGGACAGGTAGCAGATCACCAAATAGATCGCCGCGAACTGCCACACCAGCGATGCCTCGCCATCGGCGACGAAAGCGCCCATCCCCGCCACGCAGGCCAGCCAGGCCTTGGGGTTGAGCCACTGCATCAGTGCGCCGTAGATCATCGACGGCGCGCGCCCTTCGTCCCGCTCACCCAGCTCGCCGTTGTCCATCGCCAGCTTCCAGGCCATGAACAACAGGAACGCCACCCCCGCCAGTTGCACCACGCGGGTGAGCCCCGGCCAGCGCTGCAAGACTTCGTGCAACCCCAACCCCATCAAGACCAGCAGCAGGACAAACCCCAGGGTGGCGCCGGCGACGTGGCGCAAGGTGGCGCGCAAACCGTACCGAGCGCCGGAACTGAGGGCCACGATATTGACCGGGCCCGGCGTAATGGACGCGACCAGCGCAAAGGTCGCCATGGATAATATCAAGCTCATCACATATCTTCTTCGTTTGAGGAAAGAGGCCCCAAGTTAAACGGGTTGCCCGCACGGGTATTGAAGAAAACTGCCTTCGTCATCAAGCACGCCCGCTTCTTTTTTACGCAAACTTTACGCGCTGACCGACTCGCCAAATCGATACTGTGCAGCTTTTGAATCAGGCGTTATCCATGTCCATAGCGGTTCTGCGTCTCATCGGTTTCATCCTTGGGATTTTCCTGATCACCCTCGCGGTCAGCATGGCGATTCCGCTGTTCACGCTGATGTTCTACGAGCGCAACGATGACTTGTCGGCGTTTCTCTGGTCGAGCCTGATCACTTTTGTCTGCGGTGTGGCACTGGTCGCCCGTGGAAGACCGGAACAGGCCCAGATGCGGCCCCGGGAAATGTACCTGCTGACCACCGCCAGTTGGGTATTCGTCTGTGCGTTCGCCGCCCTGCCAATGGTGCTCATTCAGCACATCAGCTACACCGATGCGTTTTTCGAGACCATGTCCGGCATCACTACCACCGGCTCGACCATCCTGACCGGTTTGGACACGGCATCGCCCGGCCTGTTGATATGGCGCTCGATGCTGCACTGGCTCGGTGGAATCGGCTTTATCGGCATGGCCGTGGCGGTCCTGCCGTTATTGCGGGTCGGTGGCATGCGGCTGTTCCAGACCGAATCTTCGGATTGGTCGGAGAAAGTCACGCCGCGCTCGCATGTCGCGGCCAACTACATCCTGTGGATCTACGTAGGCTTGACCGCGCTCTCGACGTTGGCGCTGTGGCTTGCCGGCATGACGCCTTTCGAGGCGATCAACCATGCGATGTCGCTGATTTCCACCGGAGGATTCTCCACCTCCGATGCGTCCCTCGCCCATTGGCCGCAACCGGCGGTCCATTGGGTGTCGGTGGTGGTCATGATGGCGGGGGCGCTGCCCTTCACGCTGTATGTGGCGACATTGCGAGGCCACCGGCGCGCCTTGCTCAAGGACCAGCAAGTCAGGGGATTCATAGGCTTTCTGGTGGTCACCTGGCTCGCGGTCGGCACCTGGCTGAGCCTGAACAGCGACCATGCATGGTGGGACGCGGTCCGTATCGTCGCGGTCAACGTCACCTCCGTGGTCACAACCACTGGCGTGGCCCTGGGGGACTACACGTTGTGGGGCAGCTTCGCCCTGCTGCTGTTCTTTTACCTGACGTTCGTCGGCGGCTGTTCGGGGTCCACGGCCGGGGGCCTGAAGATCTTTCGGTTTCAGGTCGCCAAGGTCCTGTTGATGGGCAGCTTGAAGCAATTGATCCACCCCCGGGCGGTGATCCAGAAGAAGTACAACAATCACCCCATCGACGAGGAAATCGTTCGCTCGCTGCTGACGTTTTCGTTCTTCTTCGCGATCACCATCGGCGCCATCGCCCTGGGCCTCGCGCTGATCGGCCTGGATTGGACGACCGCCTTGACCGGCGCCGCCACCGCCGTGTGCAACGTCGGCCCGGGCCTGGGCAATATCATTGGCCCGGCCGGCAACTTCTCGACCCTGCCGGACGCGGCGAAATGGCTGCTGACCCTCGGCATGCTGCTGGGACGTCTGGAGATCCTGACGGTGCTGGTGTTGTTCACGCCAGTGTTCTGGAAATATTGATATCGGCAAATTCACTGTCGATTTTTCGGTGGAGGGCTTTGGGCCACGGTTCTATGCTCCTCCCATGAACCTACAAGACTCGCTGCTCCCGCCCCACGCCGAAATGGTCCGCGCCATGCTCGAACGAGACACCGCCTACGAGGGGGTGTTTTTCACCGCGGTCAAGACCACCGGCATTTTCTGTCGTCCCAGCTGCACGGCACGCAAGCCGAAGCCGGAGAACGTGGAGTTCTTCGCCCACGCCGACGAGGCCATGTCGGCCGGCTATCGAGCCTGCCTGCGCTGCAAGCCATTGGATGCCGCGGCCATCGCACCGGCCTGGATCCAGGCGCTGCTCAAAGCCGTGGATGCCGGGCCCGACGTGCGCTGGACCGATGCGCTGCTGCACGAACAGGGCATCGAACCGCTGAAGCTGCGCCGCTGGTTCAAACAGCATTTCGGCATGACTTTTCACGCCTACCTGCGCACCCGGCGCCTGGGCATCGCCTTGGGCGGAATCAAGGAAGGCGCCTCGATCGACAACGCCGCGTTCGATTCCGGCTATGAATCCCTGAGCGGTTTTCGTGATGCGTTCGTGAAGTCTTTTCATATCACCCCCGGCCGCGCCGGCCTCAGCGAACCGTTGCTGTTCACCCGACTGACAACCCCTCTGGGGCCGATGCTGGCCATGGCCGAACGTCGCGGACTGGTGCTGCTGGAATTTCTCGACCGCCCGGCCTTGACCAAAGAATTGGAAGAACTGCAGCAACGCTACGGCTACACGGTCGCCCCGGGGCATAACGCTCATTTGCAACAGATCGAAACCGAACTGGCGGATTATTTCGCCGGCAAACAAACGACTTTCCACGTGCCGCTGCACATGCCTGGCAGCGCCTTTGCAGTCCGGGTCTGGGCCGAACTGCAAAAGATCCCCTATGGCGAAACCCGCAGCTACGGCGCCGTCGCTTGCGCCCTGGGCAGCCCTGGCGCCAGCCGCGCCGTGGGCTTGGCCAACGGGCAGAATCGCCTGGCGATCGTCATTCCCTGCCATCGGGTGATCGGCGCGGACGGCGCGCTGACCGGTTACGGTGGCGGCCAGCCGCGCAAGGCGTTTCTGTTGCGGCTGGAAAAAGCCGCGGTGCAGGTTTCGTTGCCCTTGGCGTTTTGATCAGCCCCGAACAGAGATCCGGATGAGCACGCCTTACGACGAAGCGAGTACTTTCCTGGCCAATCTTGACGAAGACTGGCGGCGTCACATCGCGTCCGTCGGCCCGTGCCTGCTGCAACCCAAGCCGGCCCGCGATCCCTATGAGGCACTGGTGCGGGCGATTGCCTACCAACAACTGCACGCCAAGGCCGGGGACGCCATTCTCGGGCGGCTTGTCGCGCTGTTTGCCCCCGCCGCGTTTCCCGCCCCCGAACAACTGTTGGCAACAGACAGCACGCTACTGCGCAGTTGCGGATTCTCCGCGAGCAAGCTCGCGACCCTCCAGGGCATCGCCCAGGCGACACTGGATGGGATCGTGCCGGATTACGCCACGGCCCGGGCCATGGACGATGAAGCACTGATCGAGCGCCTGGTCAGCCTGCGCGGCGTCGGGCGCTGGACCGTGGAGATGCTGTTGATCTACAGCCTGGAACGAGTGGATGTCTTGCCGGCGGATGACTTTGGGGTTCGCGAAGGATATCGACGGCTAAAAGGTCTGGAGACTCAGCCGAATCGCCGGCAGATCATCGCTATCGGCCAGGCTTGGAGTCCTTATCGGACGGTGGCGGCTTGGTATTTGTGGCGGGTGCCCAAAATCAAGTCCGCATGACCATTCATCACGGGCAAGCTCTTCCACTGGCGTCGGCGCATCAACTCAAAAGTTGAGAACATCACCCCATCGAGGTTGTCCAGATTATTCAGTCCCTAACCGGAGGTCCCCCCATGCACCTCGAAGGATCCTGCCACTGCGGCGCCGTTTCGTTCAGCCTGGACAGCACCCATCCCTACCCTTACCAGCGCTGCTATTGTTCGATCTGTCGCAAGACCCAGGGCGGCGGCGGTTTTGCGGTCAACCTGGGGGGCGATGCGAAGAGTCTCAAGGTGCAAGGCCGCAAGCACATCACGGTCTACCATGCGCGACTCAAGGATGAAGGCGATAAACGCGCCCATCGCAGCAGCGCCGAACGGCATTTCTGTTCGCTTTGCGGTTCGGGGTTGTGGTTGTTCAGCCCCGAGTGGCCGGAGCTGATCCATCCGTTTGCCTCAGCCATCGACACGCCGTTGCCGGTACCGCCGGAGCACACCCACCTGATGCTGGGTTCCAAGGCGCCGTGGGTGGAAGTCGAGGCGCATCCGGGCGACCAGCAGTTCGAGGTATATCCCGAGGAATCGATTGCCCAGTGGCATGAACGGTTGGGTTTGACCCGTTAGGCCGGCACGCCGCTGTGAAACCGGAACTCCCCATCCGGCGACTCGATCAGTTCGCGCTCGGCCTCGCGAACCTTGTCGATCACCTGGGCGATGTCCTTGGCGTCTCCATACTGGTAAGCCAGCTTCAGATAACCCTGGAAGTGCCGGGCCTCACTTTTCAGCAAGCCGAAATAGAATTTGCCGAGTTCCTCGTCCAGATGCGGCACCAGCGCCTCGAATCGCTCGCAGCTGCGGGCTTCGATGAAGGCGCCGACCACCAGGGTGTCCACCAGTTTCACCGGCTCGTGGCTGCGCACCACTTTGCGCAAGCCCGAGGCGTAGCGCCCGGCGGAAAGCTGGCGCAGGCCGACCTTGCGCTTTTTCATCAGGCGCATGACCTGCTCATGATGCACCAGCTCTTCCCGGGCCAGGCGCGACATCATGTTGATCAAATCTACATGGGAATGGTACTTGGCGATCAGGCTCAGGGCGGTGCTGGCGGCCTTGAACTCGCAGTTCTTGTGGTCGATCAGCAGCGTTTCCTGATCGGCCAGCGCAGCCTGGACCCAGGCATCGGGGGTGCGGCAGCCGAGGAACTCGTGAATTTCGGGAAGGATCATGGGGCTCACGGAAAAGGTAGTCGAGCAAAGGGCGCCGATTATACCGGCCTGCCTCCAGACCACCAGTCACACCGATTGATATGCATCAAGTCGACGCGCCATCCATAGCAACTATAGTTGAGCAACGCCATGCCTCTTTATTGCTGGAGACGCCGATCATGCAAGCCATTCGCAGCATCCTGGTGGTCATCGAACCCGAACATTCGGAAAGCCTTGCGCTCAAGCGCGCCAAATTGATCGCCGGAGTAACCCAGGCTCATCTGCATCTGCTGGCATGCGACAAACACCACGATCATGCCGGCCTGCTCAGCGTGCTGAAAAGCGCATTGCTGGCCGACGGCTATAGCGTCACCACCGAACAGGCCTGGAACGAAAGCCTTTACGAAACCATCATCGACGTGCAGCAGGCCGAAGGCTGTGGCCTGGTCATCAAGCAACACTTCCCGGACAGCCCATTGAAAAAAGCCCTGCTGACCCCGGCGGACTGGAAGTTGCTGCGCCATTGCCCGACCCCGGTGCTGCTGGTCAAGACGTGCGGTTCCTGGAAAGACCGGGTCATCCTGGCGGCAGTCGATGTCGGCAATGCCGATGGCGAGCATCGTCACCTGCACTCGACCATCATCGATCACGGCTATGACATTGCCCTCCTGGCCAAGGCGCACCTGCATGTAATCAGCGCCCACCCGTCACCGATGCTCTCGTCGGCCGACCCGACCTTCCAGCTCAAGGAAACCATCGAAGCGCGTTATCGCGAACAATGCCGGGCGTTCCAGGCCGAGTTCGACATCGATGACCAGCATCTGCACATCCAGGAAGGCCCGGCGGACGTATTGATTCCCTACATGGCCCACAAGCTTCAGGCCGCGGTCACCGTGATTGGCACCGTGGCGCGCTCCGGCTTGTCAGGCGTGTTGATCGGCAATACCGCCGAAGCCGTGCTCGATGCGCTGGAAAGCGATGTGCTGGTGCTCAAGCCACAGGAAGTCGAAGACCACCTGGTGGAGTTGGCGTACAAGGGTTGAGGCTTTGTGGATTCAGCCGAGTTTCCGTGGCGAGGGAGCTTGCTCCCTCGCCACAAAAGCTATCTGGTCCGAATGACAGGCTGTCAGCCGTCCATCGCATCCTTGAGGAACCCCGGCGCGATATAACGTTGGTAATGCGCTTCGGACAGGAGGAAGAATTCCCGATCAATGGCATCTCGCAGGTCCGGCAGGTCCCAATCGCGAAACTCCGGCAACAGGACCATGCCGTACGCTTCCAGGTTATTGATCACCCGCGCGCCCCGGGCGATCAGTTGATAGGCCCAGCAATATTCCGATTGGTGCGGCACGAAGCGGATCTTGCGCGCCTCCAGTTGCTGACGCAGCAACGCCGGGTCGAAAACCTCCAGCTTCGCCACCATTACCTGCACCAGCAGTTGCTCGAGCCGCATCCACACCGCGCGTTTTTCTTCCTCGTTGTAGCCGTTCCAGTGGATCACTTCATGGTGGAACCGCTTGCAGCCACGGCAGACCAGGTCACCGTAGACAGTGGAACAGAGGCCGACGCAGGGGGTCTTGATGAGCTGGTTGGGCATAAGGCAACGCACACGCAAAAACAGGACAGACGGGCATGTTAGCCCTTTGTCTAAGATTGATCACCCCTCAAACCTGGAAGCCCAACTTACCTTTAATTTTTTTTTCCCGTAGAATCAGCCAGCCTTTTAAGGCGCCAATGTCCGTTAGAAGCTGTTTTCAAAGCGTCACGAGCACAGTCGTTCCTTCAGAGCGGTGTTGGCGAAGGGTCTTTCCAGCGGGGAAAGCCCAACGCCAACCCTCATCAGCTCCCCGTTCTGCAGGCGTAAAACTTTGAAAGCAGCTTCTGTGAGGAACTCCGTCAACTCTGGCGTGGAGGCCCAAAAAGCCCCTGTCGCGCATGAGTGCCGTGAGTTTCTGGATGAGCGTCCCGGACACCCATTTGGGACCACTGATGAGGGTAATAACTGTGCTTGAAGCCTACCGCAAACATATCGAAGAGCGTGCAGCCCTGGGTATCGTTCCCCAGCCGCTTAACGCCGAACAAACCGCAGGCCTGATCGAGCTGCTGAAGAATCCTCCGGCTGGCGAAGAAGCCTTCCTCGTTGACCTGATCACCAATCGTGTTCCGCCAGGCGTCGACGAAGCCGCCTACGTCAAGGCCGGCTTCCTGTCCGCCCTGGCCAAGGGCCAGGCCCAATCCCCTCTGTTGGACAAGAAGCGCGCTGTAGAACTGCTCGGCACCATGCAGGGTGGCTATAACATCGTGACCCTGGTCGAGCTGCTGGACGACGCCGAGCTGGCGCCAGTCGCCGCCGAAGAACTCAAGCACACCCTGCTGATGTTCGACGCCTTCCACGACGTGGCTGAAAAAGCCAAGAACGGCAACGTTCACGCCAAGGCCGTGCTGCAATCCTGGGCTGACGGCGAGTGGTTCAAGAAGCGCCCGGTGCTGGCCGACAAGATCAGCCTGCGCGTGTTCAAGGTCACCGGCGAAACCAACACCGACGACCTGTCCCCTGCCCCGGACGCCTGGTCGCGTCCTGACATCCCGCTGCACGCCCTCGCCATGCTGAAAATGGCCCGTGACGGCATCGTTCCGGACGAGCAAGGCAAGACCGGCCCGATGAAGCAGATCGAAGAAATGCGCGGCCAGGGCTTCCCGATCGCCTACGTCGGCGACGTGGTGGGTACCGGCTCCTCGCGTAAATCGGCCACCAACTCGGTGCTGTGGTTCTTCGGCGACGACATTCCCTACGTGCCGAACAAGCGCGCAGGCGGTTTCTGCTTCGGCAGCAAGATCGCACCGATCTTCTACAATACCATGGAAGATGCCGGCGCACTGCCGATCGAGTTCGACGTGTCGAACATGAACATGGGCGACGTGATCGACCTGTACCCGCACGCCGGCAAAGTCTGCAAGCACGGCACCGACGAAGTCATCACCACCTTCGAAATGAAGACCCCGGTGCTGTTGGACGAAGTCCGCGCTGGTGGCCGCATTCCGCTGATCATCGGCCGTGGCCTGACCGAGAAGGCTCGCGCCGAACTGGGCCTGCCACCGTTCGACCTGTTCAAGAAGCCTGAAGCGCCTGCTGAAAGCACCAAGGGTTTCACCCTGGCGCAGAAGATGGTCGGCAAGGCTTGCGGCCTGGCAGAAGGCCAAGGCGTTCGTCCTGGCACCTACTGCGAACCGAAAATGACCACCGTGGGTTCCCAGGACACCACAGGTCCCATGACCCGTGACGAACTGAAAGACCTGGCGTGCCTGGGCTTCTCGGCTGACCTGGTGATGCAGTCCTTCTGCCACACCGCGGCCTATCCAAAGCCGATCGACGTCACCACCCACCACACCCTGCCTGACTTCATCATGACCCGCGGCGGCGTTTCCCTGCGTCCGGGCGACGGCATCATCCACTCGTGGCTCAACCGCATGCTGCTGCCAGACACCGTGGGCACCGGTGGCGACTCGCACACCCGTTTCCCGATGGGCATCTCGTTCCCGGCCGGTTCCGGCCTGGTCGCGTTCGCCGCTGCCACCGGCGTCATGCCGCTGGACATGCCGGAATCGATCCTGGTGCGCTTCAAAGGCAAGATGAAACCTGGCATCACCCTGCGTGACCTGGTTCATGCCATTCCTTACTTCGCTATCCAGAACGGTCTGCTGACCGTCGAGAAGAAAGGCAAGAAAAACGCCTTCTCCGGCCGCATCCTGGAAATCGAAGGCCTGGAAGGCTTGACCCTGGAGCAGGCGTTCGAGTTGTCCGACGCCTCGGCCGAACGTTCGGCTGCCGGTTGCACCATCAAGCTGTCGAAAGAGTCGATCACCGAGTACCTGCAGTCCAACATCACCCTGCTGCGCTGGATGATCGGCGAAGGCTACGGTGATGCGCGTACCCTGGAACGTCGCGCCCAAGCGATGGAAGCCTGGATCGCCAACCCGCAACTGATGGAAGCCGATGCCGACGCCGAATACGCCGAAGTCATCGAAATCGATCTGGCCGACATCAGCGAGCCTGTGCTCTGCGCGCCGAACGACCCGGACGACGCCCGTCTGCTGTCCAGCGTTGCTGGCGAGAAGATCGACGAAGTGTTCATCGGTTCGTGCATGACCAACATCGGTCACTTCCGCGCTGCCGGTAAATTGCTGGATCAGGTCAAGGGTCAGCTGCCAACCCGTCTGTGGCTGTCGCCACCGACCAAGATGGACGCTCACCAACTGACCGAAGAAGGCTACTACGGCATCTACGGCAAGGCCGGTGCTCGGATGGAAATGCCAGGCTGCTCGCTGTGCATGGGTAACCAGGCACGCGTCGAGCCGAACTCCACCGTGGTGTCGACTTCGACCCGTAACTTTCCGAACCGTCTGGGTGACGGCGCGAATGTCTATCTGGCCTCGGCCGAACTGGCATCCGTGGCGTCCATCCTGGGTCGCCTGCCGACCGTCGAGGAGTACATGGAATACGCCGGCAAGATCGACAGCATGGCAGCGGACGTGTACCGCTACCTGAGCTTCGACCAGATCGCCGAGTTCCGTGAAGCAGCTGCAAACGCCAACATCCCGGTCGTCCAAGCGTAACGCTTAAGACGCCCGCCTAAAAACGCCGCCCCTCTCACGAGGGGCGGCGTTTTTTTATGCCTGGGATTTGATGAAAGCTGACTCGCCGCTTTCGCCGGAACGCCGCCCGGAGCAAGCTTGCTCCCACAAAAAAGGTCAGGCCAAGAGGGAATAGACCAACGCAGTAATCGCCACCAAACCCACCGCCACCACAAAGGCATTCGACGCTTGTTCGCGATAGCGAGCCATGGCCGGGACCTTGCGGATGGCGTACATCGGCATCAGGAACAGAATCGCCGCGATCACCGGGCCGCCCAGGGTTTCGATCATGCCCAGGATGCTTGGGTTGAGAGTGGCGACAACCCAACACACCACCAGCATGAACGCTGCCGTGAGGCGGTCCAGGGTCTTGGGGGCTGGGCGGCGGCCGCTCTTGACGATCAAGCCCTTGAGGCCTTCGCTGGCGCCGATGTAATGCCCGAGGAAGGATTTGGCGATCGCCACGAAAGCAATCAACGGCGCCGCGAAGGCGATGGTCGGGTTGCTGAAGTGGTTGGCCAGGTACGACAGGATCGACAGGTTCTGCGCCTTGGCCTCGGCCAGTTGTGCCGGGGACAGGGTCAGCACGCAGCTGAACACGAAGAACAGCACCATTACGACCATCAGCACATGGGCGCGCGACAGGATCTGCGCACTGCGCTTTTCAGCCTCATTGCCGTAGCGGCGTTTCTGGTCCACTGCGAATGCCGAGATGATCGGCGAATGGTTGAATGAGAACACCATCACCGGAATCGCCAGCCACAAGGTATGCAGCAACGCCGAAGGCTGCGGCACCGTCGACGCCGTGCTCAGGATCCCGCCGTTCCAATGGGGCACCAGGAACACCGCCAGAAACAACAGCGCCACGATAAAGGGATAGACCATCAGGCTCATGGCCTTGACGATGACCTGCTCGCCGCAGCGGACCACGGCCAGCAGGCCGAGGATGAGCATCAGCGACAACAAGGCCCGGGGCGGCGGCTGCACGTGCAGCTGGTGTTCCAGGAAACTGCCGACCGTGTTGGTCAGCGCCACGCTGTAGATCAGCAAGATCGGGAAGATGGCGAAGAAGTACAACAGCGTGATCAGCGCACCGGCCTTGATACCGAAATGCTCCTCCACCACCTCGGTGATGTCCGCGCCGTCGCGGCCGGACAATACAAAACGGGTCAAGCCCCGATGCGCATAGAACGTCATGGGGAACGCCAGCACCGCCAGCACCAGCAGCGGCCAGAAACCGCCAAGGCCGGCATTGATCGGTAAGAACAGCGTGCCGGCACCAATGGCGGTGCCAAACAGGCCCAGCATCCAGGTCGTGTCTTGGCGACTCCATTGGCTGAGGGTGGCTGGGGCTGTCGTTTCAAAGCGCTCTTCGACGCTGTTGGCCTGATCATTCATCCGGTCGGATCTCCGCTTTCCGGTCACATGCACCCGGCCGGGACGAGTCGGAAAAACCCGACAGGCAGCGCCCCTGGCCGAAACAGGGGCGCGATTGTCCGGGATTAACGAGCAGAAGCAAAGACTTAGCTGAGGAGCGGTTCTGCGGAGCAGCGTTTTCCAGCTCGCCCCCACAAGAACAGCGCAGCAGGACAAATGATCATAAAAAAGCCCAGGCCATCCCTCCCGCCGGCTCCTACAATCAGGTTGAATATCGATGATCGAAAAGCGCCTACAGGAGCCCAGCATGACCGCAACCGTTCTGGTACTGGTTGAAACCGTCAACGAATACCTGCCAATCCTGGAGCGCCAGGGTTATCACTTGGAATTGGCGCCCACGCCCGCCGAACGCAAGACAGCGATTTTCGAACACGGCGACCGGTTCAGCGCGGTGTTGACCCGTGGCCCCCTCGGTTTGACGGCTGAAGAAATGACGGCTTTGCCCAACCTCAGGATCATCTGTGTAATCGGCGCCGGTTATGAGCAAGTGGACCTGCAAGCCGCCAGCGAGCGAGGCATCGTCGTCACCAACGGTGCCGGGGTCAATGCCTCCTCGGTGGCCGACCATGCCATGGCGTTGTTGCTGGCGTTGGTGCGCGATGTGCCTCGATCCGACGCGGCCCTGCGCCGTGGCGAGTGGCCGCGAACCATGCGCCCTTCCCTCGCGGGCAAGCACCTGGGCATCCTGGGGCTCGGCGCCGTGGGCATGGCCATTGCCAAGCGGGCCGCCCTCGGTTTCGACATGAAGGTCAGCTACCACAACCGTCGCGTGCGCAGCGATGTGCCCTACGCCTTCTGCGCCACCCCCACCGAGCTCGCCAGGGTGTCGGATTTCCTGATTGTCGCCACGCCCGGAGGCCTGGACACCCGCCAATTGATCAACAAGCAAGCCCTCGATGCCCTCGGGCCCCACGGCTTCTTGGTGAATATCGCCCGGGCCAGCGTGGTCGCCACGACCGAACTCATCAGCGCCCTTGAACACCGGCGAATTGCCGGGGCTGCGCTGGATGTGTTCGATCACGAGCCCGAAGTGCCTGACGCCCTGAAACACTTGCCCAATGTCGTGCTCACGCCCCACGTGGCCGGCCTGTCGCCGGAAGCGACACGCGCCACGGTGGAGTTGGTGGGTGAGAACCTGAACGCGTTCTTTTCCGGCAAGCCGGTGCTGACGCCAGTGCAGCTACCCGATGCGCAGGCTTGCGTTGACCGGTAGGCCAGACGCAACCACGGCTCATCAAATCCGCTGATCACCCAGCAACACGCTAACCTATAAGACCCCGGCGTGCTTGTGACGGCTGCCGCACGCCATTAGATTAGCCAATGATCGATGGCCTCCAAAATAAGCAGAAGGGATAAGCATGGCAGTTACTGATCAGTCCACCCGCGTGCGCGACGGTGAAGAACTCGATGCCAACCTGATCGACCCGTACCTCAAGGCCCACATTCCTGGCTTGACCGGCACGCCGGTGATCAGCCAGTTTCCCGGTGGCGCGTCAAACCTGACGTACCTGCTCGAATACCCCGAACAGGAGTTCGTCCTGCGCCGGCCCCCGTTCGGTCACAAGGCCAAATCGGCCCACGACATGGGCCGTGAGTTCCGCATCCTCAATCAATTGCGTGAAGGTTTTCCGTACTGCCCGAAAGCCTACGTCCATTGCACCGACGAGTCGGTGATGGGCGCCGAGTTTTACGTGATGGAGCGGGTCAAGGGCATCATTTTGCGCTCCGAGCTGCCACCGGAACTGGGCTTCGACGCCGCCCGCACCGAAGCATTGTGCAAGAGCTTCATCGACCGGCTTGTCGAGCTGCACCGCGTCGACTACACCGCTTGCGGCCTGGCCGACCTGGGCAAGCCCGAGGGCTACGTGGCCCGGCAGATCCGTGGTTGGAGCGACCGCTACGACAAGGCCTTGACGCCCGATGCGCCTAAATGGGAGACGGTCAAGGCCTGGCTCAACGACAAGATGCCCGCCGACCATCCAACATCGAGCATCGTCCACAACGACTACCGCTTCGACAATGTCATCCTGGACCCGGACAACCCGATGCAGATCATCGGCGTGCTGGATTGGGAACTGACCACCCTCGGCGATCCGTTGATGGACCTGGGCAACAGCCTCGCCTACTGGATCGAAGCCGGTGATCCGGCGCCCGTGCAACTGATGCGGCGCCAGCCAAGCCACGCGCCGGGCATGCTGACCCGCCGTGAGTTCGTCGATTACTACGCCGAACGCGCCGGGATTCGCATCGACAACTTCGACTTCTACTACACCTATGGACTGTTCCGCCTGGCCGGTATCGTCCAGCAGATCTACTACCGCTTTTTCCATGGCCAGACCCAGGACAAACGCTTCGCGCAGTTCGTTCAGATGAACAAGCTGCTGGAGCAGATGAGCCTGCAAGTCATCAGCAAATCCACGCTCTGAGCGCACCTATAACAAGGAAACAGCATGTCCAAGACCCAGTTGTTCGACCTCGACGGTAAGATCGCTTTCGTTTCCGGCGCCAGCCGCGGCATCGGCGAAGCCATCGCCAAACTGCTGGCCCAGCAAGGCGCCCACGTGATCGTCTCCAGCCGCAAGCTCGATGGTTGCCAGCATGTCGCTGACGCCATCATCGCCGCCGGCGGCAAGGCCACCGCCATTGCCTGTCACATTGGTGAAATGGAGCAGATCAGCCAGGTGTTCGCCGGCATCCACGAACAGTTCGGGCGTCTGGATATCCTGGTGAATAACGCCGCCACCAACCCGCAATTCTGCAACGTGCTGGACACCGACCTGGGCGCGTTCCAGAAAACCGTGGACGTGAACATTCGCGGCTATTTCTTCATGTCGGTGGAGGCCGGCAAGCTGATGCGCGAAAACGGTGGCGGCAGCATCATCAACGTGGCGTCGATCAACGGCATTTCCCCGGGAATCTTTCAGGGCATCTACTCGGTCACCAAGGCCGCGGTGATCAACATGACCAAGGTCTTCGCCAAGGAATGCGCGCAGTTCGGCATCCGCTGCAACGCCCTCCTGCCGGGCCTGACCGATACCAAGTTTGCCTCAGCGCTGGTCAAGAACGACGCCATCCTCAAAACCGCCCTGGCGCAGATTCCCCTCAAGCGCGTGGCCGACCCGAGCGAAATGGCCGGCGCGGTGTTGTACCTGGCGAGCGATGCGTCGAGCTATACCACGGGCGTGGCGTTGAATGTGGATGGCGGGTTCCTTTCCTGACAACGAGCCGCGAGGCAGACCTTTGGAATTCCTGTGGGAGCGAGCTTGCTCGCGATAGCGTTGCATCAGGCACAACAGTACCGGCTGATCCACTGCAATCGCGAGCAAGCTCGCTCCCACAAGGGACGCTGAGCGGCAACAGAATGAATATTTATTCCAGTATTTGCAATTAGCGAATATTTATTCCATAAAGAGCTCTCCTGAAAATAAAAATTCAAAGGGCTCTTCTCATGCGTGAACTCGGCATCGGTCTGATTGGCACTGGTTTCATGGGCCGTGCCCATGCCTTGGCGTTCCACAATGCCAAGGCGGTGTTCGACCTCCCCTTGAACCTGAAACTGGCGGCCCTGGCCGACGCCGATCCGCAGCGTGCCCGGCAATGCGCCCAGAGCTGGGGGTTCGAGACGGCTCACAGTGACTGGCAACGGCTGATCGACGACCCGAAGGTTCATTTGGTCGCCATCACCACGCCCAATCATTTGCACTTTCCGATGGCCATGGCCGCGTTGGCGGCGGGCAAGCCGGTCTATTGTGAAAAGCCGTTGGCGGTATCCCTGGAACAGGCCGAGCAGATGCGCCGGGCAGCCAAGGCGGCTGGCGTGGTGACGCGGGTCGGCTACAACTACCAGCACAACCCGATCATCCAACTGGCGCGGGGGATGATCCAGCGCGGAGAGCTTGGACAGATCATCAGTTTCCAGGGCGAATTCAGCGAAGATTTCATGGCCGACCCGGCCTCACCCTGGTCGTGGCGCTGCGAGGCCGCGCACGCCGGTGGCGCGCTGGCGGACCTGGGCAGCCATCTCCTGGCGATGGCGCGGCATTTGTTGGGCGAGGTAGAGGCTGTGTGTGCCGACAGCCAAACCGTGCACAAACAGCGTCCTGCCAACGTTGGCAGCACCGAACAACGCGCGATCGCGGTGGATGATCAGGTCAATGCACTGCTGCGCTTTGCCAGCGGCGCCCGGGGCACGGTGAGCAGCAGTTGGCTCAAGCACGGCTGCAAGAATCACCTGAGCTTCGAAATCAGCGGCACACTCGGCACGCTGGCGTTCGACCAGGAAAGGCTGAACGAGCTGCGGGTGTGCCGCGCCGGCCAGGCGGGTTTCCAGCGACTGCTGGCCGGCCCGGATCTACCCGGCTATGCCGCGTTCAGCCCTGCCGCCGGGCACCAGTTGGGCTACAACGAACTGAAGACGTTGGAGGTGCATGAGTTGATCATGGCGCTGGCAGGTGAAGGTGGCAGCGGGACGGATTTCGAAGAGGCCTGGGAAGTGGAGCGGCTGGCGGCGGCGATTCGCGTGGCGGCACTGGAACAGCGTTGGGTTAAGGTTAGCGAATAGTCACGGCCCGCCGCTGACCTGCTTTTGTGGCGAGGGGATTTATCCCCGCTGGGCCGCGAAGCGGCCCTGAGATATACCTGACACACCGAGGCGTCAGGTCTTGGGGGCGCTTCGCACCCCAACGGGGATAAATCCCCTCGCCACAGAATGTGTCCAGCTTCAATTTTAGGCGTGCAGTTCAGCCAACCGCCTCGCCAACGCCTTCGCCTGGCTCGCCACATCAGTCACCGCCGTGCTTTCCCACCACATCCCGCGTAACGGCGGACCCATGGCGAACAGGCGGCTGGCCGGCTCGCCTTGGGCGTCCAGCACTGCGCCGTCGGCACGCGCTGCAATACCCAGCGCCAACGGACCGGGCTGGACCAACTCTCGGGCCAACAACTGCTGCGGCAACGGCCGGGCAACACGGCGCCAGTCATATTCAATGCCGCTGGAGTTGATCAACGCGGCGCCCTCCACCACTTCCAGTCCAGCCTCGCCCCTTCGGCGAATATTGATCGCCACCGATCCTTCGCCAGACGACACAAGCCCCTTGTACGACGCCGCCTGGATCCGCAACCGTCCCTCCCCGTGCAGACGCGCCACCAGTTCCGCGCTCAACGGAGGCGAGCGATGGTGATGGCTTTCCCACCAAGGTCGCACATGCCGCACGAACTGTCGGCGCTGCACATCGCTGGCCTGACTCCACAAACGCCCGATATGGGCACGCACCGTGTCCAGCGGGGCCTGCCAATCGATGCCCTGGGCTTGGGCCAAGCGGCATTGCCCACGCAGCGCGCGCATCAACTGGCGTGGCGAACGCAGGCTGTGATCATCGGCGAGAAAGTCCACCCAGGCCGGTGGCTGCCGACGTACATGGGGCAACAAACCGTGACGGGAAAATACTTCGATAGGCCCGCGATGCCCGGCCTGTTCCAGCGATACCACGGCATCGACCATGGTCAGCCCCGAACCGATGATCATGACCGTCGCTAGCGGATCAAGCTGGCGCATCGCAGCCACGTCCCACGGATCAAGCGCCGCGGCGTTCAAGCCGCTCGACTCGGTCTGCGGGGTTCGTGCCGCGGGGAACATGCCGGTGGCGAGCACGGCAAAGCGTCCTTGCAATACTTGGCCATCGCCGAGCGTCACTTGCACGGCATCATCGATGACCCGCAAATCGACGGCCTCCCCGCGCACATGCTCCGCCACCGATCCATGGCGCGCGCCCAACGCACGAGCCTCGGCCAGACGCTGTTGCACATACAGGCCGAACATCCCCCGCGGAGGAAACAACTCGCTGACCGGCACATGTTGCTGATCGGACTCAGGCCAACCACCGGCCACGATGAACGCAGCGAGCCATTGCGTGAGATCATCGGCATTGTCCGGGTCGACGCTCATGCGTGCCGCATTGCCATTGAGGGTGTGGCCCAGCTCCACGGCGCTGTAGGCCTCGCCCCGGCCCAACTCGCTGCGCGGCTCGACAATCAATACCTCGCGCCGGCCCGGCAGCCGCAGCAGTTGCGCCGCCAACAGGGTTCCGCTCAGGCCGCCGCCGATAATCAGGATATCGGCCTGGCGGGCGGTGCCGATCACAGATTGCTCCAGCGCTGTGTCCATACCGCTCTCCAGGAGTCAAATCACCACGTTGCGGACGAATCTCACCGCCACCGGACCATCGTTGCGATAAGCATGGGGCTGGTTGCTGGCAAACATGAAAAACTCGCCGGCCCCGACTCGACGTTCTTCGCTGCCCAACAACAATGTCAGGCAGCCCTCGAATACGTAGAGCTGTTCGCTCCAACCGTCCGCGTCGGGTTCTGAATGGTAATGCTCGCCGGGTTCCAGGCGCCATTCCCAAAGCTCCACCTCTCGGTTGGCGGTGGCCTTGGCCAATAAGATGGCTTTGCTGCCGGGAATCACACCGGCCCAGGCCAGCTCATTGATCCGGCTCGGATCGCGGGCGTCAGGCGCCTGGATGAGGTCGCTGAAAGCCACGTCCAAGGCTTCGGCAACGCGGTCCAGGGTGGTCAGGCTGACATTCTTTTCGCCCGCTTCGATGGCAACCAGCATCCGCCGGCTAACACCGGACAATTCGGCCAGCGCCGTCTGGCTGAGCTGCGCGGCATGCCGCAGGCGGCGGACGTTCTGGCTGACGTGTTGCAGGACGGACGCCCGCTGGCCATTTTCTTTGTGCACTATATTGCTCATCTGCCGGGGTTGCGCATTATACTGCCCAACTTCGGGCGCATTGTGCGTCCGCCTCAAGTAGTGCGCAAGGTCATGGCATCGGTGAACTCCCCGCAAACTTCCTCCCATCTGCCCAGGTTCAGCAAGGCCGAATGCGTGCTCGTACTGATCACCATGATCTGGGGCGGCACGTTCCTGCTGGTGCAACACGCCATGACGGTCAGCGGACCGATGTTCTTCGTGGGCCTGCGCTTTGCCGCCGCGGCGGCTTTTGTCGCGCTGTTCTCGTGGCGCCACTTGCGTGACCTGACCCTGTTCGAGCTCAAGGCCGGGGCCTTCATCGGCGTGGCGATCATGCTCGGCTACGGCCTGCAAACCGTAGGCCTGCAAACCATTCCCAGCAGCCAATCGGCCTTTATCACCGCCCTGTATGTGCCTTTCGTGCCGCTGTTGCAATGGCTCGTGCTGGGCCGGCGGCCGGGGTTGATGCCAAGCATAGGCATCATGTTGGCGTTCACTGGGCTCATGCTGGTGTCCGGGCCGGCTGGGGCCTCGCTGAACTTCAGCCCCGGTGAAATCGCCACGCTGATCAGCGCCATCGCGATTGCGGCGGAGATCATTCTGATCAGTGCCTATGCGGGCCAGGTCGATGTACGGCGGGTAACCGTGGTGCAACTGGCAAGCACGGCGGTGCTGGCATTCCTCATGGTGGTGCCGACGCAAGAGGTCATCCCAGGCTTTTCCTGGCTGTTGCTGATCAGCGCGGTGGGCCTGGGCGCCGCCAGCGCAGCGATCCAGGTGGCGATGAACTGGGCCCAGAAAAGCGTCTCGCCGACCCGCGCCACGCTTATCTATGCCGGCGAACCGGTATGGGCCGGCATCGCCGGGCGCCTGGCGGGTGAGCGGTTGCCGGCGATTGCGTTGCTCGGGGCGGGCTTGATCGTGGCGGCGGTGATCGTCAGCGAGTTGAAAACGCGGAACAAAGGTGTCGTAGAGGCGGATGAAGCGCTTGAGCGCGAGGGCTGACCATCATGCGTCAGCCCTCGGGTTTCAGTAGCGAATAATCAGATTATCGAGATCGTAGACCCCACCGCCCTGCGTGATGTCGACGCGGTGCAGAATGCGCAGCGAACGATGATCGTCGGGCTGCTCGCTGCGGGGCGCTGAACCGTTGAGCAGTAACACCCTATTTTCGATATTGAATTGTGCATTCAAGGTCGGTACGGCCGCAACGGCCCTCCAGAATGCACGTTTGAACAGATCGAAACGCTCGAAAACTTGCCCGCGCAATGAATCGGCAACTGACGCAGGGACCGACGCGCCCTGGCTGGTCAAGGCTTGCGTTCGCCAATCGTCAGCCTCCGCGTGCCCTTCTCCACTGACGACACCTGGACAATCCCGACGGTCATTGAATAGCACATAGACCGGCTCAAGCCCTGACTCCCGCGGAAACACCACCACATAATCATCGAATCGCACCTCTTCGATAGATTCGAACGTGGCCAATTCGGGCACTGGCGATGACCGGACGAAACCAACGGAATCGAGCCGATCCGGTTTTGGCGCCACCGGCGCTTCCAGGCCATGGGGTACTGCCCACTCCATAACGTAGGGCTGCGGGCCATCGCTCGTGAACCGATAGGCCCTCTCGCCTTCCTGCCAGACGGCGAGCCTGACACGAACCTTCGCAGGCAAAACCCCGGCGCAGGGAGTGATAAAGACTTCGAAGAGTTCGCGTATTTCTTTTAATCCATACGACAGGCTGCCGGCCTTCACGGGGACCGTCGAGGTGCTCATTCGCAGCGGCAGTTCTACTTCGCCTTACTGGGCGGCCAATAGTTGCCAATCAGGATCGATCAGAGAAAGCTCATTCAGCGTAACGCAGAGGCCAAAACGCACGGCCTTGGCCCGGCTGGCGAACCTGAAGTGCAGCACGCCGGCGTACTGTCCAAGATGCTCCTGCGCACCGTCGGTCAATGACCAATTGAATTCGGCGACTGCGGAACGCAGGGTCTTATGCAAGTCCACTCGTTGTACCGACATCAACGGCTGTACGTCGCTGATCAAAAGTTCCGGTCGTTCCAGGTTAGCGACGACAGACAGGCGAAACTCGCTTGGGTATCGGTCGGGAGTCCGTAGGCGCACCAGTTGCTGCCAGGCATGATCAACCAAGGCTTCGGCGTTGGTGTGGAGTTCGGCATGGCGCTGGGTATTGGAGGGCAGACGCGCCAGATAACCAGCCTGATTGGCAGTGGCCTGCTGCAAAACGGCTTGCCAGAGAGGCCTCTCCGCCTGGCTGTAGGTAAGATTTCGCTGTGCCGCGGCTTTGTCGAACTCGACACGCATTTTTTTACCTTCGAATGCACGAACCGCCATCAGCACCTCGTGCTGTGCATGTTCAACCCGACGGATACCTTTTTCCAGTGCCTCCAGCGTCGCGTTCGAATGCTGTTGGATTGGCAGATGCTGGATAGCGCTTTCAAGAAGAGAGAATGCTGAATCGACCGTTTGCTCCGCAGAGGCGATGTCCCCAGCCATTCGCTGAGCGTTCGCAAGTTCGTGCCTGGCTCTCGCCGTGGTGTGTCCAATAAGGCTCGACCCGTCGACCGGCGTGAACGGTGCTGGAAGCACACCGTCCCTGAAAGGAATGAGTCTCCTCTGGTGATACCAATGCTTGAGCTGGAAGGTGACTGCGCCTGGGGAATGAAAGTTGGAGGTATCCTCCGGGTAAAACAACAGATCCGCACCAGCAGGATGACCAACTATCAGATCGAAGTGTTTGATCAGTCCGTCATGCTCTTTCTTGTCCCTGCAGGCCTCCACATTCCAGATCTTGTCGACAAGAGTTTGAAACTCGGACTCGGTGTAATCCTGGAGTTTGGGTTTAAGTTCCATCTTTGGTTTTTCCTTGCTCAAGCGTGCGACGTGGATGACGCACCTGCTCGCGACGGGTCGAGCTGATGCGTACGAAACGATGATTTATTCGGGTTTGAAACCTGGTCTGTTATTGCGGGCTCACCATTCCTTGACTTCTTTCAGGATTCCAGCGGGGCTGTCTTCTTGGCCTTCCTTTGGGTAGAAGAGAACATCTGAGCCATCAGGGTGCTCAGTAATCAGTTCAAAATGGTCCACCAACCTATCGGTATATTGGCTCAACGCATCCCCCTCCAAAGCAACGGAGTAATCAAAAAATTTTCGAAGAAATGTCAGAAATTCAGCCTCCGTATAATCTTCCAGCCGTTCTTTGAGCACGCTCATGGCTTCTCTCCTTTGTGAAAATCAATATGCCGCCTTGCAGTCATAACTAGCAGATTTTCCAAGTCATAAACTGCGCCGCCTTTCGCAACTTCGTGCTTATGATGGATTTCAAACTTCCTTCTCCCGCCAACCTGATCCAATCGACTAGCGAACGGCGGCGCTCCCTTGGTCATCTCTCGCAGATTTGAGCCATTAAACTGCTTACTTAAATCACGATCCGCCGCCACCGCCCTCCAAAACGCCTCCCTGAACCGATGAAAGTTCGCAAACTCTCTGCCCCTCAACTGATCCGCAATCCGATCAGGAATCGCCGCCCCAGTCGTTCTCGCCGCCTCCCCCAACCAAATGCCTGAAACTGACTGCCCAAAGCCGAGGGCCATCCCGGGATCATCTCGCCGGTCATAAAACAGCGCATCCGGCGAGGGCAACTCCATATCACCCGGGTACCCGGCAATACTCGCACCGGCCAGCACCGGATCAACAGCCGGAAGCGTCTCGTTTTCCGGTAGGACGGGGATGACAGGCTTGCCCGGATAAATCTGCGAAAACGGTGGCGTGACGGGCAGCGTGGTCGGGCCAAGTTGTTCGATGCCCGGCGGAACCAAAGGCGTTCGGGTACCGTGGCCGATGGGAGGCGCCGGCCAGGGATGACCGCCGGGACGATGCCCGGCCTGCCTTGCAGGCTGTTTGGTGTGGTGATGCTGATCCGGTCGAGGTTGAATGGATTCTCACCCAGCTCCGCACGCTCCCGATAACGCAGCTCGAATTCTCGACGCTCTCCCACCCATATGCTTTTTGGCGCATAGGGCGCAAAGCCGCGTTCGATGCGTTTGCGGTTGAGTTCGTCTGTGTTTGCCCACAGAGCCGGATGTTCAGAGAGGGTCCGCCATAGCGCCTGGTCGAAGGCGCCGAACGATATCTCCTTTTCTGTATGGCGCAGGATGGCGATGAAGCCCTGCTCGGGTGCAGTACATACTTACCGCACCCGAGCAAGGTTCGTGTGGTACGAGTGCCTTGATACCCATGGTCGATCCCGACGACCCGGCGCTCGCAAAACGACTCCAAACAGGAAAACTTCCCCCTCCTTGTAGGATTCTGCGACACCCTTGCGGTTGGTGATCGGGAATACGCCACGTATGATCCCGAACAACCTTTGCCGAATAGAAGCCTATGTCGCTGATAGTTCTATTGCTTTTGCCCTTCGTCGGCAGCTGTGTCGCGGCGTTGCTGCCGCATAACGCGCGCAATGCCGAATCATTGCTGGCAGGTCTTGTGGCCTTGGTGGGCACCGTTCAGGTGGCTTTGTGGTACCCGCAGATCGCCGACGGCGGGGTTATCCAAGAGCAATATGCCTGGCTGCCCAGCCTGGGCCTGAATTTCGTCCTGCGCCTGGACGGCTTCGCCTGGCTGTTTTCGTTGCTGGTGCTGGGCATCGGCACGCTGGTGTCGTTGTATGCCCGCTACTACATGTCGCCGGACGATCCGGTGCCGCGGTTCTTTGCGTTTTTCCTGGCTTTCATGGGCGCGATGCTCGGGCTGGTGATTTCCGGCAACCTGATCCAGATGGTGTTCTTCTGGGAATTGACCAGCCTGTTCTCATTCCTGCTGATCGGTTACTGGCATCACCGCGCCGACGCGCGGCGCGGCGCCTATATGGCGTTGATGGTGACCGGCGCCGGCGGGCTGTGCCTGTTGGCCGGGGTCATGCTGCTTGGCCATGTGGTGGGCAGTTATGATTTGGACAAGGTCCTGGCCGCCGGCGACATGATTCGCCAGCACGCCCTCTATCCAGTCCTGTTGCCGCTTATCCTGATCGGCGCCTTGAGCAAAAGCGCCCAGTTTCCTTTCCATTTCTGGCTGCCCCACGCCATGGCCGCGCCCACGCCGGTGTCGGCGTACCTGCACTCGGCGACCATGGTCAAAGCCGGTGTTTTCCTGCTGGCACGGTTGTGGCCCTCGCTGTCGGGCAGTGAACAGTGGTTCTATATCGTCGGCGGCGCCGGGGCGTTCACATTGATGCTGGGCGCTTATTGCGCGATGTTCCAGAACGACCTCAAGGGTCTCCTTGCCTATTCGACCATCAGCCATCTGGGGCTGATTACGCTTCTGCTTGGCCTCAACAGCCCGCTGGCGGCGGTCGCGGCCGTGTTTCATATCCTCAACCACGCCACGTTCAAGGCCTCGCTGTTCATGGCCGCCGGCATCATCGACCACGAAAGTGGCACCCGGGACATCCGCAAGCTCAGCGGCCTGGTGCGGCTGATTCCGTACACCGCCACCCTGGCGATGGTTGCCAGCGCGGCGATGGCCGGGGTGCCGTTGCTCAACGGCTTCCTGTCCAAGGAAATGTTCTTCGCCGAGACCGTGTTCATTTCCGCCACGGCCTGGGTCGAGCTGGCGCTGCCGATCGTCGCCACCATCGCCGGCACCTTCAGCGTCGCCTATTCCCTGCGTTTTACCGTCGACGTGTTCTTCGGCCCCACTGCCACCGACCTGCCCCACACGCCCCATGAACCGCCGCGCTGGATGCGCGCGCCGGTTGAGCTTCTGGTGTTTACCTGCCTGTTGGTGGGCATCTTTCCGGCACAGGTGGTTGGTTCGTTGCTGGCGGCGGCGGCGCTGCCGGTGGTGGGCGGTCCGCTGCCCCAGTACAGCCTGGCGATCTGGCATGGCCTGAACGCGCCCATGATCATGAGCCTGGTGGCGATGTCGGGTGGGATCGTCCTGTACCTGCTGCTGCGCAAGCAATTCAAGCAAGGCCATATCAAACAGCCACCGCTGATAGGGCGTCTCAGCGGCAAGCGTTTGTTCGAGCGCAGCCTGGTGCTGATGATGCGCCAGGGCCGACGGTTGGAGCGCAAGATCAGTACCCGGCGCTTGCAGGCTCAGTTGTTCCTGCTGGTGCTGGCGGCCGTATTGGCCGGGCTGATTCCGATGCTCAGCAGCACGCTGGCCTGGGGCGACCGCCCCAGGATTCCCGGCTCCGTGGTATTCGTCACGCTGTGGGTGCTGGCCATCGCTTGCGCGTTGGGCGCTGCCTGGCAGGCCAAATATCACCGCCTCGCGGCGCTGACGATGGTCAGTGTCTGCGGCCTGATGACGTGCGTGACTTTTGTCTGGTTCTCGGCCCCGGACCTGGCCTTGACTCAACTGGTCGTGGAGGTGGTCACCACGGTGCTGATCCTGCTGGGCCTGCGCTGGTTGCCACGGCGGATCGAAGATGTGTCGCCGCTGCCCAACAGCGAACGCCGCGCGCGCATCCGTCGTCTGCGGGACTTGCTGCTGTCCATCGCAGTGGGCGGCGGCATGGCGTTGCTGTCCTATGCGATGCTCACGCGCCAGACACCCAACGACATTTCGTCGTTTTACCTGAGCCGGGCCTTGCCCGAAGGTGGCGGCAGCAATGTGGTAAACGTGATGCTGGTGGACTTCCGCGGCTTCGACACCCTGGGCGAAATCACCGTGCTGGTGGCGGTTGCGCTGGCGGTATTCGCCCTGCTGCGGCGCTTCCGGCCACCCAAGGAAAGCATGCAGCTCCCGGCGCAACAGCGCCTGCTGGCGCCAGACGTGGTGACCGACCTGGTCAACCCGCGTCACGCCAGCGACACCGCGCTGGGCTTCATGATGGTGCCGTCGGTGCTGGTGCGCCTGCTGTTGCCGATTGCCCTGGTGGTGTCGTTCTACCTGTTCATGCGCGGCCACAACCAACCGGGTGGCGGTTTCGTCGCCGGCCTGGTGATGTCGGTGGCGTTCATCCTCCAGTACATGGTCGCCGGCACCCAGTGGGTCGAAGCACAAATGAGCCTGCGACCGCTGCGCTGGATGGGCACGGGGCTGTTGTTCGCCACCGCGACGGGGTTGGGGGCGATGGCGGTGGGTTATCCGTTCCTGACCACTCACACCTGGCATTTCGAGTTGCCGCTGCTGGGTGACCTCCATCTGGCGAGTGCGCTGTTCTTCGACATCGGCGTCTACGCCGTGGTGGTCGGCTCCACGCTATTGATCCTTACCGCCCTGGCTCACCAGTCGGTGCGGGCCCATAAACCGGGGCTGCACGCCAAACCCGTCGCCCCCCTCAAAGGAGCCAACGCCTGATGGAAGAAGTCATCGCAATCGCAATCGGCGTATTGGCCGCCTCCGGCGTCTGGCTGGTGCTGCGGCCCCGGACCTTTCAGGTGGTCATGGGGCTTTGCCTGCTGTCCTATGGCGTCAACCTGTTCATCTTCAGCATGGGCAGCCTGTTCATCGGCAAGGAACCGATCATCAAGGACGGCGTGCCCCAGGACCTGCTGAACTACACCGATCCGCTGCCCCAGGCCCTGGTGTTGACCGCCATTGTGATCAGCTTCGCCATGACCGCGCTGTTTCTCGTCGTCTTGCTCGCGTCCCGCGGGCTGACCGGCACCGACCATGTGGACGGCCGGGAGCCCAAGGAATGATGCTGACGCCTCACTTGATCGCCGCGCCCATCCTGCTACCGCTGCTGACCGCCGCGTTGATGCTGATGCTGGGCGAGAAACATCGCCCGCTCAAAGCGCGGATCAATCTGTTTTCCAGCCTGCTGGGCCTGGGCATCGCCGTGCTGCTGTTGGACTGGACCCAGGACCAGGCATTGCCCGCGTCCTTTGGCGTGTACCTGCCGGGCAACTGGCAGGCGCCGTTCGGCATCGTGTTGGTGGTCGATCGCCTGTCGGCGCTGATGCTCGTGCTGACGGGCATCATCGGCGTCTGCGCCCTGCTGTTCGCGATGGCGCGGTGGGATCGGGCCGGCGCCAGTTTCCATGCGCTGTTCCAGATTCAGCTGATGGGCCTTTACGGCGCTTTCCTGACGGCGGACCTGTTCAATCTGTTTGTGTTTTTCGAAGTATTGCTGGCCGCGTCCTACGGCTTGATGCTCCACGGATCGGGGCGGGCCCGCGTCTCGTCGGGGCTGCATTACATCGCCATCAACTTGCTGGCGTCGTCGTTGTTCCTGATTGGCGCGGCGTTGATCTATGGCGTCACCGGCACCTTGAACATGGCCGACCTGGCCTTGAAAGTGCCCTTGGTGCCAGAAGCGGACCGCGGCCTGCTGCACGCCGGTGCCGCGATCCTGGCAGTGGCGTTCCTGGCGAAGGCTGGCATGTGGCCGCTGAATTTCTGGCTGGTGCCGGCCTACAGCGCGGCCAGCGCCCCGGTGGCGGCCTTGTTCGCGATCATGACCAAGGTGGGCGTCTACACCGTGTTGCGGTTGTGGACTCTGCTGTTCTCGGGGCAAGCCGGCGCGTCGGCGTATTTTGGCGGCGACTGGCTGGTCTACGGCGGCATGGCGACCATCGCCTGCGCGGCCATCGCCATCCTCGCGGCCCAGCGCCTGGAACGCATGGCCAGCCTGAGTATCCTGGTCTCGGCCGGCATCCTGTTGTCAGCCATCGGCTTCGCACAGCCCAACCTGATAGGCGCCGCGTTGTTTTACCTGGTGAGCTCGACCCTGGCGCTGTGCGCGCTGTTCTTGCTGGCCGAACTGATCGAGCGCTCACGCTCCGCCAATGACCTGCCGCTGGAAGATGACCTCGACACCCTGCCGCGCCCCCTGGAATCGCTGCAGCCGCCCAAGGGCATCAACCTCGATGACGAACAGAAAGCCGTGGTCGGGCAAGTGATCCCCTGGACCATGGCCTTTCTCGGTCTGAGTTTCATCGCCTGTGCACTGTTGATTGTCGGCATGCCTCCCTTGTCGGGGTTTATCGGCAAGCTGGGGCTGCTCAGCGCGCTGCTCAACCCCGAGGGCCTGGGGGTGAGTGCCGACGTGCCCGTATCGGCCGCCGCCTGGGGCCTGCTGGCGCTGTTGATCCTGTCCGGGCTCGCCTCGTTGATCGCCTTTTCGCGCTTGGGCATCCAGCGCTTCTGGACACCGCAGGAACGGCCCTCCCCGCTGTTGCGGCCGTTCGAATGCCTGCCGATCCTCGCGTTACTGGGGCTGGGGATCGTCTTGACGTTCAAGGCCGAGCCATTGCTGCGCTACACCCAATCCGCCGCCGATGGGTTGAATACGCCTGAACATTATGTGATGGCGGTTTTTTCCACCCGCGCCGTCCCCAACCCTGAAGGCAACACTCGATTGCAGGCGGTGCAGCCATGATCAAGCATTTGTTTCCCGCACCGTGGCTGTCCCTGGCATTGGGGTTGCTCTGGCTGTTGTTGAACCTGTCCCTGAGTGCCGGCCACCTGCTGCTGGGCGCCGCGCTGGGTTTCCTCGCGCCACTGATGATGCGTCCGCTGCGGCCACGACCCATCCGCATCCGGCGTCCCGGGGTCATGCTGCGACTGCTCTTGCTGGTGGGATGGGACGTGCTGGTGTCCAACCTGGCCGTCGCCTGGCGCGTACTCAACGCCGGGCGCCGCCCGCCTCGCTCGCGGTTTATCAAGGTGCCGCTGGACCTGCACGACGCCAATGGGCTGGCGGTGCTTTCGATGATCACCACGGTGATTCCAGGGACGGTCTGGTCGGAGTTGGCGCTGGATCGCAGCATCCTGTTGATACACATTTTCGATCTGGAGGACGAAGGGGCGTTTATCGACCATTTCAAGGCCACCTACGAGCGTCCGCTGATGGAGATTTTCGAATGAGCGCGCTGCTGTCCAATGCGATCCTGCTGAGTCTGTTCCTGTTCTCGCTGACCATGGTGCTGACCCTGGTGCGCCTGTTCAAGGGCCCCTCGGCACAGGACCGGGTCCTGGCCCTCGATTACTTGTACATCGTCGCGATGCTGATGATGCTGGTGCTGGGCATTCGGTATGCCAGCGACACGTATTTCGAGGCGGCGCTGTTGATCGCCCTGTTCGGCTTTGTCGGCTCGTTTGCCCTGGCCAAGTTCCTGTTGCGTGGCGAGGTGATCGAATGACGGGAGAACTGTCGATGTGGGTCGAGATCCCAGTGGCGATCCTGCTGGTGCTCGGCAGTCTTTTCGCCCTGACCGGGGCGATCGGCCTGGTGCGGCTCAAGGATTATTTTCAGCGCATGCACCCGCCTGCCCTGGCTTCGACGCTGGGGGCCTGGTGCGTTGCGCTGGCCTCGATCATTTATTTCTCGGCGCTCAAGTCGGGCCCGGTGCTGCATGCCTGGCTGATACCGATCCTGCTGTCCATCACGGTGCCGGTAACGACCCTGCTGCTGGCCCGGGCGGCTTTGTTCCGCAAGCGCATGGCGGGGGACGATGTACCGGCGGAAATAAGCAGCCCCAGGACCGGGAGCGATGGCTAAGGAAGCTTGAGCCAGGCATTGTTGTGGCGAGGGGATCTATCCCCTCGCCACAACGGCGTTCGCCTCTGGATTGCTCAAGCCCACGCCACCGTCAGCAACCCTGCCCCCAGCACGACACACAACGGCGAGTAGACCCAGGTATCGAGCCGGGCGAACGTCGACCCCTTGACCTCCTTGAAGAAGCCCACCAGGTTCGACTCGCCAATGGCCCGGGCAAACATCAACAGGGCAATCGCACTGATCAGCCATTGCAAGGCACGATGGGTCACGGGAGGCGCGATCAGGCCGACCCGCAGACACACCAGCACCGCAATCATCAGCAGCGCCAGCGCCACCAACAGCGTCAGCCATCCCGACGGGTTGAACGCCGGTTGCAGTGTGCCGCCCTGCTTCACCGGCACCTGCGGCACCACCGCCAGCGCCGCCCACTGCCCGCCCAGGGCCCAATACAAATGAATCAAGCTGATGGTCGCAAACACCGCGACCAGCGACCGAGCCAATACAAGCGTCATTCGCCAGCCTCCTGAAAAAGGTTGAACAATCATCCTAGCTGGAATCTGGCATTTCGCTGGACGGGCGCAGGTTGCCGGATTCCAGTGAATGACGACTTGCCCAGGATCAACTGTTCAATTGACTGGCCTTAACGCGCTACAGCCCCGCGGTCACCTTGTCGGCAACCTCCTTGGGTAACCAGGCCTGCCAAACCTCGGGGTGAGCCTTGAGGAAGGCTTCGGCGGCCTCGCGGGAGGGCGTGCGTTTCTCACTCATATTGGCCAGGGCCTTGTTCAGCGGGTCGATCGGCAGGTCGACCTTGCTGAAGAACTCGGCAATGTCCGGGTGTTGTTTCTGGAACGGTACGGACACGCCAATGGACAACTTCGAAGCCAGGGACCGCGTCGGCCTGGGGTTGGGGTTGTCGGCATCGGTCAGGGTTTTCCAGGCCTCGGCATCGAATGGCGGCTCTTGCAACTGCACCAGTTTGAAACGCCCGAGCAGCGGCGTGGGCGACCAGTAGTAGAACAGGATCGGCTTGCCACGGCGAATCGACGAAGTGATCTCGGCATCGAGCGCGGCCCCTGAGCCGCTGCGAAAGTTCACATAGCTGTCGGAAAGACCGTAGGCCTTGAGCTTTTGCTTGTTGACCACCTCGGAAGTCCAACCGATGGGACTGTTGAGGAAGCGTCCCTTGCTGGGGCTTTCCGGGTCCTTGAACACGTGCTTGTAGCGCGCAAGGTCCTCGACGCTGCGCAAGTCCGGCGCCAGGGGCTTGATGCCCTTGGCAGGGTCGCCCTTGATGACGTATTCCGGCACCCACCAGCCTTCGGTCGCGCCCTTGACCGTATCGCCCAGGGCAACCACCTTGCCTTCGGCCTCGGCCTTGACCCACACCGGACTGCGACCTGCCCACTCCTCGCCGATCACTTGGATATCGTTATTGGCCAGGGCGGTTTCCAGGGTAATGGTGGTGCCCGGCAACGTGTCCGTCGGCAACCCGTAGCCCTTTTCGACAATGACCCTCAGGATGTCGGTGATCAGGCTGCCGCTTTCCCAGTTCAGGTCGGCAAAGTGGATCGGCGTCGATGCAGCGGATGCCGGAAGGGGTGAAACCAACACAGCGAGGGTGGCCCAGGCAGCCAGCCACTGTCGAACTCGTTTCATGTTTGATACCTCATGCCGGATGCAGCAATAGCCGAACGGCGTGCGAAGCGAACGCAAGCCTGTGACTAGTTCAGTCAATTGACTGTAGCCAAGGTTCCAGCAGGAGCGTTTTAAAACTGTTACGAGTATAAAAAGAACAAAGGACATCAACCCGATTCGTCATCCAAGGATGAAAGCCGCTTCCTACTCGCTGGCCTTGAATGTCACAAGTTCACCCTTGCGCCATTTGGCAGCCTTGGCGGTGACTGCTTTCAACGTCTTGGTCAAACCTTCCTGCAACTGTTCGTTGGCGGCCAATACGGTCACTACGCTGTGCCCTTCCTTGAACAGGATGGCGTGGCCCTCGGCGGTCGTGACGAACGCGTAGTCACCCAGGCCATAGACCGTCAACTTGATTTCACGAAACCGGATTTCAAACTTGCCTCCCTCGCGACTGGGAAGTACCGCCGCGCGAAAATGGTCGCCAACCTTGAGTTCCAGCCGGGGTTTGTCATCGACGACCAATGCCGACTCGGTGTCGATTTCGGCAATATAGATACCTTCGGCGGTCTGCTCGGTGATATAGACAAACCGTGACTGGAATTGCTTGACCAGTTTTGCCCGCAGGTCGCCCAGTACAAATAACGCATGCATGTCGAGATTACTTACTGCCAAGGAAACATCCCCATCTTTAAACGGCCCACTCTTTGAGAATGGACCACGAGAACCCGCACGGCCCCATGGGCCTGTCATTGAATTCGAAAGTGAACGGTGCGCCCTGACCCAGGGCGGGAGAAGACTAAAGGATCGCTACTCTCGCCGTCTTTCCCGGCGGTCGTCAGAGGCTGAAGGAAAACACCACTCTGAGCATCGGAAAAGGTGGGACTACTAACTTTAGGGAAATTTCTCACTTAGAAAAGCATTTTTCTGACATCGAGGCCAAAAAAAATTGCTTTAGATAGGCGCAACCGTACACACGGTGCTGCCGATTCTAGAGCAGCCGCTGACGCGCAGACTACTTAAAACAGCCGGCAATCCGTCGGTAACCATAGAAAAGGAATTCACATGGCTACGTTTCCAACCCTGATCCGCCCCGCCATCTCATGTGTCGCCCTGGCGCAAGAAGCCACTCATGACGACGGTTACGCACCGATTGCGTTGATCCAGCCCAGATACCGGGTCGTTCTTGCCGGCAAGTGTTTTTTTCATATCGAAGAAACCTCTACCGGGCGCGTAAGAGGTTTCCGCGCCGACCATAACGAAGCCTGCTATCTCGCCCGCACCCTCGAACAGAACCCTTCAACGGCAGGCGCCATGACTTAACTCAGCCGCCGACCGGCAACTGCTGCCATACTGCCTGCCCAGCGAGCGTCTCCATCGGCGACGCTCGTACAACAATATGACTTGAAGGGAAGGCGCGACGTGACGGAACTAGACATCGGCGATTTTTTCATCCGCGGCGAAGCCAGAGAGGTAGAAGGCGAATTCCAAGCGGTCATCGTCATGCGCGCCAAAACCGCCGCCACTGCGGTCACCTATCACCAGGTAGAAAGGGATCGCTGGTTCAAGACGCCGGAACTTGCGGCCGAGGCCGCCAAGGAGTCAGCCCGGGCCCTGAAGCTCGCGGTGGACGAAGGTGCGCTGAAAGCCTGAAGCCAATCGAACTCCTGACGACTGCTCGCCTCAGATAGAGGGAAGCAACCGAGGCGCCATGACGGCGGTAGTCCAGAGGAGTCCTACAAAATGGAACAACCATCCCACGAACTCAGCACCCTGTTTGACCAACTTGGCCTGCCTTCGGACGGCAACGCCATCGATGATTTCATCATGGCGCACCCGCTGGATCCGAACACCAAGTTGGTCGATGCGCCTTTCTGGTCGAATCAGCAACAAGATCTGCTTCGCGAATGGCTGCTTGCCGACGGCGAAGAGGCGGTATTGGTGGATCAACTGAACGTACGCCTGCACGACGGTAAATAACCCCTACATGAGCCAATGACAGTTGAGTTTTTGTGGCGAGGGGATTTATCCCCGCTGGGCTGCAGAGCAGCCCCTCGAAAGACTGGAATGCAGCCCCCTGACGTACCGCAGCGATAGCTATTAGGGGCGCTGCGCACCCCAGCGGGGATAAATCCCCTCGCCACAGGTTAGTCATATCGCCGGTGATCAGACTCAGCGCGGCTTCTCGGGCTTATAGCCCAGCCGCAACCCACCCCAATGACGTCCCTTGAGCATGATTGGCACCGACAGGTCATGCATCAGCTCGCCCGTGTCCCGCGTATAGGTTTGCAGCAACACCGGCTGTTGATGACTGCCGCAGCGGATCCCGGTGCGATCGGAGAACTTGCGCTTGGTGCGATTGTTCAGCGTGTCCACTTGCGGATCGCCAGTCAACGGCTGGCAGAACGTATTGTTGTGAGTCGGCACGTAGCCCTGCTGAGTGCAGGCAATCGCGAAGACCAGCCCCTCATGCCGCGCCAGCAACGGTTCCTGGATCGCTGGCAGCACCTGATCGGTGTAGCGGTCGAAACGGGTCTGGAACTTCGCCGGATGGGTATTGGGGATCGGTTGGTAGCTGCGATCGAACAGATCCTCCAGGCTGACGCGCCCCTGGTCGATATCCGCCTCGAACTGTGCGGCAATCCGGCTTGCCCCTTCCCGCGCCAAGTCATAGACCCGCTGGTGATAATCGTCCAGGCCCACCTCGGCCAGGCGCTCGCTGATGGTCTCGGCCTGGCCTTCCATCTGCACAGCGGCCTCGGCCAGGCGCTGGGTCTGCTGGTCGCTGATCGCCAGGTCACCGCGCATTTGCTCGATCGCATGAAACAGGCTATCGAGTTGTCCACGGTTAGTGTCGGTACCCTGGGCGATAGCGCTGACCTGGGTTTCGACACCGGCTGCAAGCCGCGCGATGTTTTCCAGGTGCTGGCCGGTGTGCTCGACTTGCTGCACACCGCTGTCCAGGTCACCGGCCAATTGGCGGATCTGCTCGACGACTTGCGCGGTGCGCTGCTGGATATCCGCGACCATCACGCCGACCTCGCCGGTCGCCGCGGCAGTGCGCCCGGCCAGCCCACGCACCTCGTCGGCCACCACCGCAAACCCGCGACCATGTTCCCCGGCACGGGCCGCCTCGATCGCAGCGTTAAGGGCCAACAGGTTGGTCTGGCTGGCAATCGATTGAATCACCAGGGTCACCCGCTGGATTTCGTCGCTGCGCACGCTCAGCGCCTCGATGAGTTCGCGGCTTTCATTGGCGCGCTGACTGAGCTGATGCATGCGGCTGATGGATTCGACCAACTCGCTGCGCCCGGCGACACTGCTGCGATGGGCCTCGCTGGCCGCGCCCAGGGCCTGTTGACTGAGCTGCGAGGTGGCCTGCTCGGTCGCGATCATCGCTTCGGCGTTGCCAACGATCTGCGCCGCGGCCCCGAGCTGTGACTGGACCTTGCCCGCCAGCTGCTTGACCGAATAGGCAACGCCAGCGGCGGACAGTGCATTATGGCTGGTGGTGTAGGAAAGATCGCGGGTGAGCTCGGCCAGGCTGTCGCTTGCCGTCGGCACCGGTGTGCTGTTCAGCCGCGAGCGCAGGCGTGGCAACCAGACGATGAGCAGCGCCAGCGGCAACGCCAGGTACAACGACCAACCGCCCAAGGTCATGCCACACAGCAGCGAAACCAGCGCCAGGCTTTGCAGAGTCGGCGCAAGCCAGCGCGCTGTAACGCGCGCTACTGGCACCGAGGCCGACGCTGTCGCCGCCAGAGATCCTTCTGTCGCCATTTTCGTCACCCACTTTTCTCATTGTTATGGCCGCATTAAACGCCACTATCGAGCCATTATCCATGGTCCATTAGTCGTGTTTTCGGCAAAAAAACGAGAAGCGTGATGACCAAAAAGCAAAAAGACCGCAGCTTCGGATGAAGGGCTGCGATCTTTTTCGAAAACGGTATCAGGCCTGGCGCTGGTGCTTGTCGATCTGCTCGTGACGTTCCTGGGCTTCGATGCAGTATTTGGTGGTCGGACTGATCAACAGGCGCTTGAGGCCGATCGGCTCGCCGCTGTCGTCGCACCAGCCGAAGCTTTCGTCGTTGATACGGTCCAGGGCCTGCTCCAGTTGCGGCAGCATGCGCTGGTCGCGATCGATGGCGTTGACCAGCCAGGTGCGCTCTTCTTCTACGGAAGCTGCGTCCGCCGGGTCGGCCGGGCTGTCCAGGCTCTCAATGGCGATTCGGTTCTGTTCGATGCGCTCGTGGGTTTCGACTTTCATGTTCTGCAACAGCTTGGTGAAGTAAGCCAGTTGCTCGGCATTCATGTAGTCATCCGCCGGCATGGCCAGCAACTTTTCCTTTGTCATTGATTTCTCTATAAAAAAACGTGCATTAAGGCGAATTATGGAGCGTCCCGCATCAAGCAGCCACGCTCATCGGGAAGGCGCCGTTTATTCCAAGCGCCACCCGGCACTCAATTTACGAGGGGCGGCAGTCTAAGGCCGAGTCGGGGCGTCAGCAACCGAAAACATGGGGAAAATGTCCGACAACCGCTTCAAATGCTGTCTGACAGGCTTCTGCCGGCCGTCGGAGTGCGTTTATAACAAGAAATTCGCTGCGATGGCTGTATCAAGAAGACAAATGGCAACGCCACGCGGGTCAGGCGTGGCGCTTTGTCGCAACCTCAGGCATGTCAGCGTTTGAGTTTGCGCTTGTTGCGGTACTGATCGATCACCACCGCGACGACAATGATCAGACCCTTGATGATGTCCTGGATATAGGCATCGACACCGACAAAGGTAAAACCACTGGCCATTACCCCGAGGATCAGCGCACCGATCACCGTCCCGGTGATGCGCCCCACTCCACCGGCCAGGCTGGTGCCGCCAATGACCGCCGCGGCGATCGCGTCGAGCTCGTAAGACATGCCCATGCCGGCCTGCCCGGTCGCCGCCCGCGCCGAGGCCACGACGCCGGCCAAGCCCGCCAGCAGCCCGGCGATGCTGTAGACGATCACCAGGTGGCGCTTGACGTTGATGCCCGAGGTCCGCGCCGCCTGCATGTTGCCGCCGATGGCGTAGGTGTATTTACCGTACTTGGTGTAGCGCAAGGCGACGTGGAAGATCACCGCCACCACCAGGAAGATGATCACCGGCATAGCGCCATGACCGATGGCGGTGTACGAATCGGACAACATGCTCACCGGCTGGCCTTCGGTGTAATAACGCGCCAAGCCGCGGGCCGAGACCATCATGCCGAGGGTGGCGATAAAAGGCGGGATGCCGGTAACGGCGATGATGCTGCCGTTGATCGCCCCCGCCAGCAGCCCCACGCCGAGGCCCGCCACCACCGGTATCCACACGGGCAGGTCCGTCAGGGAAGGAAATACCGCCCGGGAAAAATCCGAAGTCTGGGCCAGGCTCGCGGCAATCATCGCCGACAACGCCAGCACCGAACCTGACGACAAGTCGATGCCGGTGGTGATGATCACCTGGGTCACGCCGATGGCCAGCAGGCCGATGATCGACACTTGCAGGATCATCAGCACCAGGCGCTGGGAGTTCATCAGGAAACTCTGGTCGCGCATGATCCAGCCGAACAGCTCGAACACCAGGCCGATGCCGATCAGCACCAGGAAAATGCTCAGTTCCGTGGGCAGCCGCCGACGCGTCCTGGCCGGTGCGGCGGCGGGTTTGTTTTCCAATATCGCGTTCATAGCCAATCACCTTTTTTATCTGTGGCGAGGAAGCTTGCTCCCTCGCCACGGGATTATTGCTCGACGTTATTGATTCGCCCGGCAGGCATCAGGACAGGCCCGACGCCAGTTGCATGACTCGTTCCTGGGTGGCTTCGCTGCGGTCGAGGGTGCCCATCAGGTCGCCTTCGTGCATCACCATGACGCGGTCGCTCATGCCCAGCACCTCAGGCAGCTCCGAAGAAATCATGATGACCGCCATGCCTTCGCTGGCGAGGTAGGCAATGAGTCGGTAGATCTCGGCCTTGGCGCCGACATCGATGCCGCGGGTCGGTTCGTCGAGGATCAGGATGCGCGGGTTGGTCATCAGCCAGCGGGCCAGCAAGGCCTTCTGCTGGTTACCGCCGGATAGAGTGTCGATGCACTGCTCCAGGGACGGTGTCTTGACCCGCAGCTTCTTGCACATGTCCTCGCACAAGGCGCGCAGGGCTTTTTGCTGGATGAAACCGTTGCCGACGTAATGGGGCAGCACGGCCATTTCCATGTTTTCCAGCACCGACAGGCAGGGGAACAAGCCGCTGAGCTTGCGATCCTCGGTCAACAGCGCGAAGCCCTTCTCGATCGCCATGTGCGGATCGCTGATGTGGACCGGCTGGCCGTCCAGCAGGATTTCGCCGCCAGTGGCAGGGGTGACGCCGAAAATCGCCTCGGCGACGTTGGTCCGGCCCGAGCCCATCAACCCGGCAATACCGAGGATTTCCCCGGCGTGCAGGTCGAACGACACCCCTTTGAAAATACCCGCCAGGCTCAAGTCCCGTACCGACAGGACCCGATCGCCGATAGGTTTGTCCCGCTCGGGGAACAATTGGCTCAACTCACGCCCGACCATCATCGAAATCAGGCTGTCGCCATCCATGCTGTCGGCCCGTTGCAGGCCGATGTAGGCGCCGTCGCGAAACACCGCCACTTCATCGGCGATGGCGAAGACTTCGTTCATTTTATGGGTGATGTAGATGATGCCCTTACCCTGGGCCTTGAGGTCGGCGATGATCGAGAACAAATGGGCGACTTCGGTCTCGGTGATGGCCGAAGTCGGTTCGTCCATGATCAGGATGTCGGAGTCATACGAGACGGCCTTGGCGATCTCCACCATCTGCCGTTCGGCAATGCTCAGGTTGCCCACCTGCTCCTCCGGGTCAAGCTTGATGCGCAAGCGCTCCAGCAACCGGGCGGTGCAGCGGTGCATTTCACCATGATCGATCATGTGCAGGCCGTTGAGCTGTTCGCGGCCGATCCAGATGTTTTCGGCGATGCTCATGTGGGGCATCAGGTTCAGTTCCTGGTGGATCATGGCGATCCCGGCCTGCAAGGCCGCCAGGGGGGTGTCGAAGGTCACCGGCTTGCCCCGCAGGCGCAGCTCGCCGGCGTCGGGCTGGTAGATGCCGGCGATGATCTTCATCAGCGTGGATTTGCCCGCACCGTTTTCCCCCATCAAGGCCAGCACCGAGCCGGGGCGTACCCGCAATTGCACGTCTGACAGGGCCACGACGCCAGGGAAGCCTTTGCTGACGTTGACGACCTCCAACAGGTACGGTTCGTCAGGTAATGCGTCCGGCCGGAACGTTGCCGCCGGGGCGCTCGAAGCAGTCGCTGATGCGAACATGGTGGGTACTCCCTGGGCAAGGTCGGCGCGGCGACCTTGCCTGTTTATTGTTGTGATGAAACAGGTGAAGCGTTACTTGAACTGATCGACGTTCTCCGGCGTGATCAAGCGATATGGCACCCAGACGGATTGCTCGACCGGCTGCTTCTTGACCATTTTCACCGCGGTATCGATCGAGCCGTCGGCTTGACCCTTGGCGTCCTGGAACACCGAGACCGCCATGTCGCCTTTCTTGATGGCGTTCAAGCCGTCCGGCGTGCCGTCGACCCCTGCGATCAACACGCTGCCCTTCTTGGCGCCCGTTTGCCTGAGGGCCATGGCGGCGCCAATGGCCATTTCATCGTTGTTGGACACCACGGCGTTGAACTCGCGGCCTTGGGTCAGCCAGTCATTGACCAGGGTCATGCCCTTGTCCCGGGACCACGTGCCCGTCTGCTCCTGCTCGATCTTGATGTCCGGGTACTTGGCGAGGACTTCCTTGACGCCCTTGGTGCGGTTGGTGGTGGAGTTGTTCGCCAAATCGCCCAGCAGGATCACGATCTCACCCTTGCCGCCCATCTTGTCGGCCAGGTACTGCATCTGCATGCGCCCGGCCTCAAGGTCATCCGAGGCCACGGTGACCACGCCTTCCGGCAGTTTCGGGTCGTCCGGACGGCGGTTGACGTACACCAGCGGAATGCCGGCGGCCACGGCGGCCTTGGTGATGCGTTGGGTCGCGGCGGTGTCCACCGGGTTGACGATGAGCGCGTCGACCTTCTGGCTGATGAAGCTTTCTACCTGACTCAATTGCTTGACCACGTCGCTGCGCGCATCTTCGAACTGCAACGTGACGCCGTCCGGCAGGGCCTTGGCTTTCTTGTCCATGGACTCGCGCAGGTAGGTCAACCAGGTGTCATCGAACTGGGACATGCTGACGCCGATCTTCAGGTCCGCCAGGGCAGCGCCGCTGGCAAACATCAATGACAGGGCCAGCGAGGCAATACGGGTCTTGGTGTTCATGAACGTTCTTTCTCCACTTTTTTGTTGGTCTTATGGATAAGGCGTAACGGACTTCAGGAACGTGGTAAACGCACGATCGGTGCGCCGGGCATGCAGCACACCACGGCGCCCCTGCGCTGGATGCACAGGGCTTCGAACAAGGGAAGGATTGCGGACAGGCGCAAGGACAATGGCAGGTGAAACGCAGAGCGGTTGAAGGTTTTCATCGACGGTACCTGGCTGTGTTTCTTGTTTTTGTTTCGTCCTTCGTCCATTCAGGGCGAGCCTGGATAAACGCGGACAGGGTTGTCGGTAACCTGGAATCGACTTTATTGGAAAATATTTTCCATATCAACTCATTTTAGAATTTTATTCGTTTTTTATTCCATGTCCTACCGGCTCAGATAAACACACCACCTGTCCCTGCTCCGCGCTCTGTCTTGCCGCGTCCAGGAGGCGTGTGGTGGCCAGGGCATCGCGGGCCGCAACGGGCAGCGGGCCGTCGCCCTGCAACGCTGTCTGTAGACGCTGATAGAACGCGAGCCAGCAGCCCCGTTCCGAGGCTACCCGCTCGCGCTCGGCACCGTGTTCGAACCAGCCCCAGCGCCGATGTTCTTCCGTGCCCCAACGTTCGCCCTCGGTGGCGGGGCTCAGTCCCGCCAACGCCAGGGCCTCCTGACCATCGAGGCCTTCGACGGTATAGCAGCCTTCGCTGCCACTGACCCGAAACCTTGGGCGCGGAGCGCTTTGCAGGCAATTGCCGCTCAAGTGCGAGACCACACCGCTTGCGTGGACCAACGACATGAAAAAACCGTTGTCGTAGGCCTGGCCTGGCTGTCGATAATCCAGCTCGGCATACACCCGGGTCACCGGCCCGAACAATTGCAGCGCCTGGTCCACCAGATGGCTGCCCAAATCCCGCAGGAAGCCCCCGCCACTGGCTTTGCCCACCGAGGTCGGCGAGTAACGTTCGACGCTGGACTCAAAACGAATGACCTGCCCCAGGGCACCGGATGAAAGCAATTTGCGCACCGTCAGGAAATCCGAATCCCAGCGGCGGTTCTGGTACACGCTCAACGGTACGTTGCGTCGTTCGGCAGCCAACACCATCGCTTCGGCCTGCCCGGCATCAAGGGCGAATGGCTTGTCGCTGACCACCGCCACGCCGTGCTCGATGGCCTCCATCACAATGGCAGGGCGCGCTTGCAGCGGCGTGGACACCACCACCGCATCAACGCCGGCCGCCACCAGTTGCTCAAGACTATCGAAGGCCTGGACCCGCGGATGCTCGGTTGCCAATTGCTGGCGTCGCTCGGCGGAACGGGTCACCACCCCGACAAACGTAGCGCCCGGCAGGCTGCTGATGAGCGCCGCATGAAAAAACCGCCCGCCCTTGCCATAGCCCACTAGTCCGATTCGCATGAAAGCTCCTTATCTGGAAATAACGCCGGGCCCCTGTGGGAGCGAGCCTGCTCGCGAAAGCGGTGTGTCAACCAACATGAATATTGACTGGCCTGACGCCTTCGCGAGCAGGCTCGCTCCCACAATTGACTGCATTCCACAGAGGGAATGTGGTCAGCCGTAAAAGCGTGGCCGCTCCGGCAGCTCGACCTTGATGATCTGCCCACTCTGCTGCGCTTGGACACAGGCATCCGCCGCCACCGCCGCGGCGAAACCATCCCAGGCCGACGGCCCGCCTACTTGCCCGGCACGCACGCCGTCGATGAACGCCTGCAATTCGACGTCATAAGCGGCGATGAAGCGATCCTTCCAATCCATCAGGATGGCATTGGACAGCTTGGCGCCGCTGCGCAGTTGCACCTGGGACGGTTCCGGCAGCTTGGCGATGCCGGTCTCCCCCACCACTTCGCATTGGATGTCGTAACCGTACTGGCAGTTGACGAACACCTCGACGTCGACCCGCGTGCCCTTGGCGGTTTCCAGCAGAACGATCTGCGGGTCCCGCAGGTGGGCCAAAGCCTTGCTGCTCTTGCGCGGGAACACCACCTGTACCGACACATAGTCGTCGGCCAGCAGCCAACGCAGCACGTCCAGCTCATGGATCAGGGTATCGGTGATCGCCATGTCGGTCTTGTAGTTCTCCCCCACGCTCGGGTTGCGGTGGGCGCAATGCAGCATCAACGGCTCGCCAATCTGGCCGCTGTCGATCACCGATTTGAGCGCGCGGTAACCTTCATCGTAAGGGCGCATGAAGCCCACCTGCACCAGGCGCTTGCCGTGGGCCACTTCGGCGTCGACGATTTTGCGGCAGCCTTCGGCCGTGACCGCCAGGGGCTTTTCGCAGAACACCGGTTTGCCTGCCGCGATGGCCGCCAGCACGAACTCTTCATGGCTCGGCCCCCAGGAGGTGACGAGGATCGCCTCGACGTCCGGCGCCGCGATCAACGCGTGGCCGTCCGGATAGACCTCGGCGGTCAGTTTGAGGTCGGCCACCACTTTCGCCGCCTGGGCAAGGTTGATGTCAGTCACTGCCACCACCTGGCTGTTGAGCAAGGTCTGGCTGCAACGACGGATGTGGTCCTGGCCGATGGCCCCGGTGCCGATGACGCCCAGCTTCAAAGACATGTTGAACTCCTTATGTAGGTGTTGGCGCAATCAGTATTGACGGGCCTTGGCCAGTCGTTCGTTGAGGGTCTTGGCGACGGCATCGGTGCGGGCGCTGGTGGAGACCTGCGCCACGCCGACTCGCCACCAGGACAGGTATTTGTGGATCATGGTCTTGGGCAGGACCTTGATGTCGATCAGGGTCGAGACCGTCTGGCGCCGGGCGTCGGCCAATGCCGCATACAACTCGTCCAACGTCTTGACCGTGTAGGTCTTGCAGCCATAGGCCGCCGCGCTCATGGCGAAATCCACCGGCACAAAGCCGCCATCGAGCTTGCCCGTCTCGGGGTTGCGGAAGCGGAACTCGGTGCCGAAGCTGTCCATGCCGTGTTCCATTTGCAGGTTGTTGATGCAACCGAAGGTCATGTTGTCCAGCAGCACGATGTTGATCTTGCGCCGCTCCTGGATGGAGGTTGCGAGTTCCGAGTGCAGCATCATGTAGGAGCCGTCGCCCACCAGCGCGTAGACCTCTTTATCGGGCTCGGCGAGTTTCACCCCCAGGGCGGCATTCACCTCATAGCCCATGCAT
Organism: Pseudomonas sp. E102; assembly: GCF_052660185.1. NCBI lineage: Bacteria > Pseudomonadati > Pseudomonadota > Gammaproteobacteria > Pseudomonadales > Pseudomonadaceae > Pseudomonas > Pseudomonas sp. E102. The sequence goes on along the minus strand of NZ_CP084025.1, from coordinate 1,605,499 downwards.
GAATAAGCGTATTCGACGTGGTAAGTATTCACGCCCTTGCTGCGCCAACTGCGCTGCAGGTCGCCGGGCAGGCTGCCGGCGGCGGCGACGATGATGGCGTCGTCCGCCAGGGTTTCGTTGAGGGTGCCAAGCACGCGACTTTGGGTCAGGCAGGACCCCGTGAGCTCGATGAATTCACGAAACACTGCGGGGTCCATGTGATCGTTGATTTCCGGGACGAAGTCCTGGGTCTGGAAATCTGCCTGGTAGATCCGGTCCACTTCGGCGTCGAGCTGGGCCTTGGCGTCGGCGATCTGCGCGCCCCATTCGGCACGGTAGTCCCCCAGCTTGTCGGCCAGCGCCTCCAGGCCCGAACGGGCGTCGGCCAGCAGTTGCACGCCATCGAGTTTCAGCGCATCGCACGGGCTGATGTTGAGGTTGAGAAATTGCACGTCGCAATGCTGAAACAGCCATTTCGACGCTGTGGTGAAATCGCTGTAGCGGGTGCCGATGCCGATGATCAGGTCCGCTTCCTTGGCCAGCAGGTTCGCCGCCAGGCAGCCGGTCTCGCCAACGCCACCGACATTCAGCGGGTGGCTGGAGACGATGGCGCTTTTTCCCGCCTGAGTCTCGGCAAAGGGAATCTCGAAGCGCTCGGCAAAGGCTTGCAATGCAGCATTGGCCCCGGAGTACTTCACCCCGCCACCGCAGATGATCAATGGCTTGCGCTTGCCCTTGAACAACGCCAGGGCATCGCCGAGCATCGCTTCGGTGGCTGGCCGGCGGTCGATGCGGTGCACGCGTTTCTGCAAAAAATAATCCGGGTAATCGTAGGCTTCGGCCTGGACGTCCTGGGGCAGCGCTAGGGTCACCGCGCCGGTCTCGGCCGGGTCGGTGAGCACGCGCATGGCCTGGATCGCGGCAGTCATCAATTGCTCGGGGCGGTTGATGCGATCCCAGTATTTGCTCACGGCCTTGAAGGCATCGTTGGTGCTGATGCTCAGGTCATGGAATTGCTCGATCTGTTGCAGCACCGGGTCCGGCTGACGACTGGCATAGACATCGCCAGGTAACAGCAGCAGCGGGATGCGATTGGCCGTCGCGGTGGCGGCGGCGGTCAGCATGTTCGCCGCGCCGGGACCAACCGACGAGGTACAGGCGTAGATTCTGCGCCGCAGATGCTGCTTGGCAAACCCGATGGCGGCATGAGCCATGCCTTGTTCGTTGCGGCCCTGATGAACCACTAGGTCGCCGCTGTCCTGCTCCAGCGCCTGGCCCAGGCCCAGCACGTTGCCATGGCCGAAAATGGTAAACACCCCGGCGACGAACTTGCTCTGGACGCCATCGACCTCGACGTACTGGTTATCGAGAAATTTCACCAGGGCCTGGGCCATGGTCAGTCTTGTTGTGGTCATGCTTGCACCTTTTTCAAACGCAACTCGGTCAACTGTGGGAGCGAGCTTGCTCGCGATAGCGGTGTGTCAGGCAACTCATGCATTGATTGGAGCGCCGTCATCGCGAGCAAGCTCGCTCCCACAGGGGTCCTCCATTGTTCGGGGAGCCGGCCCAGGAGCTTTGCAAGTGATTCATGCTCGCCCCCAATGCCTGGCGAATATCGGCCAACTCATGAACACTTTCGGCAAACGGCTCGAAGGACAGGTAACCGTCATAGCCGCCGCGGAGCAGCGCCTCGATCTGCCCGGCATTGCCGAGAATATCCCCCTCGCCCACCAGCACTCGGTGGCCGTCGCGAATGGTCGCCAGTGGCGCTTGGGCATCCTCGACCCCTGAGATGTGAACCAGCCCGGTCAATTCAGGGAAGAACTCCTGCTCGCCGGCCAGATGGTGATGGAAGGTGTCATGCACCAGGCGAAACACATCCAGCCCGTCGGTGGCCTTGATCGCTTCCACCGCCGTGCGCTTGCGGCGTAGCGAGCATTCTGCAAAACCCAAGGGTTCGATGAAACCGTAGATGCCGAAGGCGCGCAGGATCGGCGCAAGTTCACTTAAGGCAGTACGCAAACCCGCCGCTCGCTCGACCTCGCTGCGCGGATCGGCGCGATCGTTGAGCGGGCACATCACCAATCCCTCGGCGCCACACTCGCGGGCGTAATCGGCCAGGCGCACGGCCTGGGCACGGCGCTCTTCGTTCCACACATCGAACGGGTACAGGGCGTTGATGGACAGCACTTTGATGCCGCGCGCCTCGCACAACTCGCGGACATGGGCCGGCGGCATGCCGTCTTCGATCTCGACACCTTTGAGGTCATTGCGAATCTCGATGGCATCGGTCTTCAACGCCAGCGCCAGGTCGATGAAAGCAGGCAGCGACAGGCGCGGGGCAACCATTCGATTCAAGGCAAAACGCAGGGGCTTGTTCATTGTTGTTCTCCCTCCGGCATTCATGAAATGAGTTATTGGGCAGTGGGCATGCTGAACTCGGGGCCCTTGGCGATGCTGTCGGGCCAGCGCTGCATCACGCTCTTGTAGCGGCTGTAGAAACGCAGGCCTTCCTCGCCATAGGCATGGTGATCCCCGAACAGCGAACGCTTCCAGCCGCCAAAGGAGTGCCAGGCCATGGGCACCGGGATCGGCACATTGATGCCCACCATGCCGACCTTGATGCTGCGGGCGAACGCCCGGGCGATGCCGCCATCACGGGTGAAGCACGACACGCCGTTGCCAAACTCATGGGCATTGATCAGCGCCACCGCCGTGGCGAAATCCGGCACACGAACGATGCCCAGCACCGGGCCGAAAATCTCCTGTTGGTAGATGCTCATCTCGGCGGTGACCTGGTCGAACAGCGTCGCGCCGACAAAAAATCCCTGCTCGGCCCCCGGCACCTTGAAGCCCCGGCCGTCGACGATCAGTCGCGCACCCTCGGCCACGCCAGCATCGATGAAGCCTTCTACCTTGGCCTTGTGTTCGGCGGTGACCAACGGCCCCATGTCGGAGCCGGGTTGCTGGCCATTGCCGACTTTCAGTTGGTCGATACGTGGCAACAATCGGGCGATCAGCTCATCGCCCACGTCGCCCACCGCCACCGCGATGGAAATCGCCATGCAGCGCTCGCCGGCAGAACCGTAGGCCGCGCCGATCAGCGCGTCCGCCGCCTGGTCGAGGTCGGCATCGGGCATGACGATCATGTGGTTCTTCGCCCCACCCAGGGCCTGCACGCGCTTACCGTGCGCCGTACCCTGCTGGTGGATGTATTCGGCGATGGGCGTGGAGCCGACAAAGGAGATCGCCTCGATGTCCGGGTGCTGCAATAGCGCATCCACGGCCGCCTTGTCGCCCTGGACGACATTGAATACGCCGTCCGGCAGGCCGGCTTCGGTCAGCAAGCGGGCCATCAGCAGGCTGGCGGACGGGTCGCGTTCCGAAGGCTTGAGGATGAAGCAGTTGCCGGCAACCAGCGCCAGGGGAATCATCCACAACGGCACCATGACCGGGAAATTGAACGGCGTGACGCCAGCGCAAACGCCCAGCGGTTGGCGCAAATTCCAGTTATCGATACCGCCGCCAATGTTGTCGCTGAAATCGGTCTTGAGCAGGCTCGGCGCACCGCAGGCGTACTCGACGATTTCGATACCGCGGGTGACTTCGCCGTGGGCGTCGGACAGCACCTTGCCGTGTTCACGGCTGATGATCTGCGCCAACTCATCATGGTGGCGGTCGAGCAATTCCTTGAACTTGAACATCACCCGCGACCGTCGCAACGACGATTGCTCGGACCAGGCCGGGAACGCCGCCAGCGCCGAGGCCACCGCTGCCTCGACGGTACTCGGCTCGGCCAGGGCCACCCGGGCCTGCACCGCGCCGGTGGCCGGGTTGAAGACATTGCTGGAGCGAGCGGTGTCGCCATCCTGCACTTGGCCGTTGATGTAATGGCCTATTACCGGGGTGTCGCTCATTGTCCTGGTTCTCCGTTGGAATGTTCGAATTCAGAGGTCGAGCAGCCAGCTGTGCTGCGGGTCGTTATGGAACTGCCAGACCCGCTTCGGACCGGCCATGACATTCAGGTAATACGACTCGTACCCGTAGGGCACGCTGACCGGGTGGTAACCCTTGGGCACCACCACCAGGTCACTGTTTTCCACGGCCATGGCCTGGTCGATGCTGCGGTCGTCGGTGTAGACCCGCTGGAACACGAAGCCCTGGGACGGGTTGACCTGGTGGTAGTAGGTCTCTTCGAGAAAGCTCTGGTGCGGCAGGTCGTCGGTGTCGTGCTTGTGGGGCGGATAGCTGGACGAATGACCGGACGGCGTGCGCACTTCCACTACCAGCAGCGAGTGGGCCGGTTCGCTGTCGGGCAGGATGTCGCAGACATAACGAGTATTGGCGCCCTTGCCGCGAACGCTGCGTTTCATGCTTTGCGGGCGGATCAGCCGTGGTCCGTATTCATTGCTGGCCGCGCCCGGCGCGGCGCACACCGCTACTTGCACGTCGCTCAAGGCCGTCACCTGGGCCTGGCTGCCGGGTGGCAGGTATGCGGCGTAGGGGGATTTATCCTCGAACACCGAGTGGCGGTCACCGAGGTTGTCCCAGCTGAACGTTCCCTGCCCCGGCGCTTCGCCCTTGAGGTCGATACGCCCGCTGAGCAAGACCACACACAACTCCTTGTCACCGGCCATCACCGGAAGGGTTTCTCCGAGGCTCAGGCGGTAGGCCGCGAAGCCCACGTAATCCAACGCACCATGGGGCAGTTCGACCAGTTTCTGGCCGCCGGGATTGCTCTTGATCAACAGGCTCATGCCGGCATCCTCTCTTGCAGCAGGGCACGCAAGGTGTCGTAGCCCTTCTTGGCGTAGACATAACTCGGCGCCACGGCGGGGTCCTGCTCGGCTTCCACCACCAGCCACCCTTGGTAGTCGGCAGCCAGTAGGACGTCGAGCAACGCAGCGAAATCGATGTCGCCATCCCCCGGCACGGTGAAGGTGCCATTGATGATGCAGTCGGGGAAACTCCAGAGGTTGTTGCGCGCCAGCTGCACCACGGGTTTGCGCACGTCCTTGAAATGCACGTGACAGATGCGCTCGATGTGCTTGCGCAAGACTTGCAGCGGTTCGCCACCGCCCATGTAGCAATGCCCAGAGTCGAACAGCAGGCCCACTTCGCTGCCGGTCAGGGCCATCAGCTTGTCGATGTCCGAAGGCGATTCTACGTAGGCGCCCATGTGGTGGTGATAGGCCAGTCGCACGCCCTGGGACAGGGTGAAGCGCGCCAGTTCGGTGAGCTTGTCGGCGTAGGCTTGCCAGGCTTCGTCGGTGTGAAAGCGCGGGCGTTCGATCAAGGGGATGCGCTGGCCCTGGATGGAGTCAGCCACTTCGCCATAGACCAATACCGTCGCGCCGTTCTGCGCCAGCAGTTCGACATGGCTGGCGATGGCGTCGATTTCCTCGGCCGCCGAACGCCGCGCCAATCGACTGGAATACCAGCCGGAAACCAGCGCCAGGTCGTACGGGCGCAACACGTCGCCGACGCCCTTGGCGTCCTTGGGGAACTTGCCGTTGAGCTCAAACCCTTCGTAGCCGATTTCCTTGCCTTCGCTCAGCGCCGTGCTCAAGGGCGTCTCGCCGCCAAGGGACGGCAGGTCGTCGTTGCTCCAGGAAATCGGGTTGATGCCAATTCGAATAGCGGGCATGGCTGCACCTTTTATTGTTTTTCAAACTGAATAACGAAAACCGTTTGGAATACTTATCGTGGCGAGGGGATTTATCCCCGCTGGGCTGCGAAGCGGCCCCTTAAAGACTTAATGCAAGTTGCCTGACACACCGAGTTGCCGGGTTTGGGGCCGCTTCGCGACCCAGCGGGGATAAATCCCCTCGCCACAAAAGCCGCCACAACACCCATCAAGCCCGGGCACTGCGCCACGCCTCGATCAATTCCACAAACCGCCCCTGCACGTCCCGGATCAACGTTTCGTCATCGATCTCCCCGGCCATCCAGGCCCGGCTCGGCTCCTGGAAAATCGTCCGGCCCACGGCAAAGCCCCGGCAGGTGGTGCTCTGGCTGGCCTGGCGGAAGCCCTCGGCCAATGCGGCGGCCGGGGCGTTGAGGCCCAGCAGCACCACGCCACGGCAGTACGGGTCGCGCTGCTGGATCAACTCGTCGAGTTGCTTCCACTCTTGGGCAGTCTGCGCTTCGATCTTCCACCACGCCGGGAAAATACCCAGGTTGTAGAGGCGCTTGAGGGCGCGATAGAGCACGTCCGGATGGGCTGATGGATGATCCTTCGGCGGGATGACTTCCAGCAGCAACGCATGACCGCTGACCTGGGACGCCTTGTACAAGCCCATCAACTGGGCCTCTTGTTCCAGGCGCAGCAGCGGTTCGTCGTCGGGGTGAAATTGAACCAGGCATTTGATGATCTGTTCCTGCGGCCAGGCAATCAGGTTGCTGCCGATGGAGCGCCCGTGCTCGAACGCCAGCGGCCGCGAGCCCTGCACTTCCACCGGCCGCGCCACCCACCAGCCACGCCCGGTGGCCGCGTTGAGGGAGTCCTGGCCAAAGCGCTGATCGGCCAGCAAACCGACATCGGCGGCGATACCCTGGCGTTGCAGGTCGACCTCGACCCGCTGCACAGCCTGGATGAACAGTTGCTTGAGCTCGCTGATACTGTCGAGGCCACGCCCGCCGCGCTGAGCCAGTTCCACCAGTTGCCAGCGATGGTCGAAGGCGAAGATGAACAACTGCTTCCAGGCCCTGCGCGGCACGCTCACCTGATGCAGCCGTTGCAGCGCGGCATCCTGGTCCGGTCGGGTGATGGGCACCGGGCTGTTGAACAAATAGTCGAGTTCGGCCCGGGTCGGCATCGCCGGAGCGCAGGCATGGCGCGAAACCACCAGGCCACCGCAGGCATTGGCCAACTGGCAGCAGCGCTCATCGTCGGCGTCCTCCAGCCAACCGGCGAGGAACCCGGACATGAACGCATCACCGGCACCCAGCACATTCAAGACTTCGACCCTAACGCCCGGGTAAATGGCGCCGTCTTCCAATCGGTTCGGGATGTCACCGTGGATCACCGTACATCCTTGTGGGCCGAGCTTGACCACCAGGGTTGCCGCCGTCAGCGCGCGCACCGTACGCAGCGCGGCCAGCAGGTCCTCGCTGCCGCCAGCGATGAGGAATTCTTCCTCGGTGCCGACGATCAGGTCGAAACGCGCCAGGATGCCTTGCACGTGCTGGCTGACCTTGCGGTCGGCAACGAAACGGGTTTCACCGTCGGCCTTGCTCGCCAGGCCCCAGAGGACCGGGCGGTAATCGATGTCGAGAACGCATTTGACGTTGTGTTTTCGGGCATGGTCCAGCGCCTGGATGCTCGCGTTGTAGACGCCTTCGGTAGAGAAATGAGTGCCGGTGATCAGCAGCGCCTTGCTGGAAGCGATAAAGGTTTCGTCGATGTCTTCGGCCCGCAGCGCCATGTCCGCGCAGTTTTCCCGGTAGAACACCAGGGGAAAGGTCTCGCGATCCTTGATACCCAGCAAGACCATGGCGGTCAGGCGCTCGGCATCGACCTTGATGCCGCTGACGTCACAGCCTTCCCGGGCGAGGGACTGCACCAGGAAACGCCCCATGTGATCGTCGCCTACACGGCTCAACATCGCCGATTTCAGCCCCAGGCGGGCCGTACCGAAGGCGATGTTGGCCGACGATCCACCCAGGTACTTGGCAAAACTGCTGACATCTTCCAGCCGCGCGCCGACCTGCTGCGCATAGAGATCGACGCCCAGGCGTCCCAGGCAGATGACATCCAATTTACGCCCACTGGCAAAACGAGTCTGGCCCATGCTGGCTCCTGTTATTTTTATCAGCCTGCGCTTGACGTCGGAACCGACGCCAACGCTTTGGTGGATGCAGACTAAAACGAGCAAGCGCCAAGAATCAATATTTTTTCCATATATTTTTATCGTGGAATATTTTTTCCAATATGCTATTGCTCAACCGGGCCAGACGCGGTGCATCGTTTCAGCAGGCGCTACAACTTCGTTCACCCATGATTTTCCTCCCGCCTACGCTGTAGACTGCGACCAGCCAACCTATTGTCGAGGATCGGCCCGTTTTTCAAGGGGCGTCCTATAAGAACAAGCCAGAAGGATTTCCTATGACCCGCCCCGATCTGCAGGCGCCGTCCGAGAGCGCGTCCGAAGCCGCCCTCCCCAGCCCACCGATCAACGCCGAGCGGCTGTTGCAACTGATCACCGAGGAATACGAAGGCCTGCCGCGCCAGCTCAAGCGCATCGCCAGCTATATGAGCCAGCAAAGCGACCGGATCATGGTTGATCGCATCAGCGACATCGCCCGGGAATGTGAAGTGCATCCCTCGGCCATCGTGCGCTTCTCCCAGCGCTTCGGCTTCAGCGGGTTCAGCGAAATGCAGGCTTTGTTCCGCGAGGCGTACACCCACAAAACCACGCCGGTACAGAACTACCAGCAACGCATTCGCAGCATGATCGCCAACAAATCCCAGAAGGCCAGTGCCGGCGACCTGGCCCGGGAATGCGTCAACGCGACCCTGTCGGGTATCGAACGCCTGGGGCTGGAGCTCGAAGACGAGGCGTTCGAAAAAGCCGTGGACCTGGTGGTGAATGCCGACAACATCTATGTGGTCGGTGTGCGGCGTTCATTCGCGGTGGCCGATTACCTGGTCTACAACCTGCAGCACACCAACAAGCGCATTCACCTGGTCTCCGGCCTGGGCGGCAGTTATCGCGAGCAGATGCGCAGCGTGCGGGCCAACGACCTGGTGATTGCCATCAGCTTTACGCCTTACGGCAAGGAAACCCAGCACTGCCTACGCATTGCCCAGCATCACCAGGCGAAGACACTGATCATCACCGACAGCAACTTATCGCCGCTGGCCAAGCGGGCCAACGCGGTGTTGCTGGTCAACGAAGGCAGCTCGTTCGCGTTCCGCTCGTTGAGCGCCACGTTGTGCCTGTGCCAAGCGCTGTTCATCGCCGTGGCCTACCGACTCGAACTCAAAGTCGATGAAATCCATGAACAGGTCGGCTTCGAGGATTGATACCCGACCTGCCAAACCGCTGAAGGAGAAGCCATGAAACTGATCGGCATGTTGGACTCGCCCTACGTGCGACGCGTCGCCATTTCCGCCAAATGCCTAGGGATTGCCCTGGAACACGAATCGGTGTCGGTGTTCCGGCAATTCGAGCATTTCCAGAGCATCAACCCGGTGGTCAAGGCCCCCACGCTGGTGATGGATGATGCCTCGGTGTTGATGGATTCCACCTTGATCATCGATTACCTGGAGGCACTGGCCGGCCCGGCGAACAGCCTGATGCCGTCCGATCCAGCCCAACGATTGCGCTCCTTGCAATTGGTCGGGCTGGCGCTGGCGGCGTGCGAAAAGTCGGTGCAGATCTATTACGAACGCACCCTGCGACCGGCGGATATCCAACATGCTCCGTGGCTGTCACGAATTTCGGGCCAGTTGCTGGCCGCCTACGGTGAGCTGGAGCAAGCCCTGGCAAAACAACCGCTGCCCACCGATGGTTCCATCGATCAGGCCGGCATCACCGTCGCCGTGGCGTGGACCTTCACCAACCTGTTGGTGGCGGATCAAGTACAAGGCAAGTCCTTCCCGCAGATCAGCGCATTCACCGCCTATGCCGAAGGGTTGGAAGCGTTTGTCAGCACGCCGGTGGAATGACGGCTGGATACATGCCTTTGTGGGAGCGAGCAAGCTCGCTCCCACAGGGTTCAGGCCGGTTCCATTTTTCTAGGCTCTGGAGTCGGCGCTACCTCGAAGCGGTCGGCCAGAAATGGCGTGATGTCCAGTGGCAGCGGCTCCTGGTTCACCAGTTTGTCCAGCAGCACGCCGGTGATGGCCGAGGTCAGGATACCGGTGCGAAAGTGCCCGCAGGCGTTGAGGTAGCCCTCGACACCGCGCATCGGCCCCAGGATCGGTAGCTCATCGGGTGAGCCTGGACGCAGGCCGGCCCAGGTGCGCTTCAGGTTGATGTCGGCCAGTTGCGGGATACAGCGCACGGCACCCTGTACCAGCCCTTCGATCTCCGGGTAGGTGGTGGTCACGTCGAACCCTTTGTCCTCCGTGGTGCTGCCGATGAGGATTTCGCCGTTGTCTTTCTGCGCCACGTAGCAGTCGCTGGTGGTCAGGCAGCCATTGAGGATTTTGGGCATGCGCTCGGTCAAGAGGATCTGGCCCTTGACTGGCTTGACCGGGATCCGCACGCCCGTTGCCTGCTCGCTCAGGTCCGCCGCCCAGGCGCCGGCGGCGTTGATCAAGGTCTGGCAAGTGAATGTCCCGGCCTCGGCGGTCTTCACGCCGGTGACCCGCGTCCCGCTTCGCAACACGTCAGTCACGTTGGTGTTGAAGAACAGGTCGACACCGTTCTGCCGCGCGCCCTCGGTGTAGGCGTCTGCCAGGCGGAATGGGCTGACCTGATGGTCGCACAGGAACTCCAGGGCACCCCGGGCCTCGTGGCTGACGTTCGGCTCGGCCTCGCGCAATGCCGCCTGGTCGAGCCAGCGCACCTGATCGGCCAGATGAGGAATGCAGGCGACGATATGCTCGGCATACAACCGATCTTCATCGTCGTAGATCACGAACTTGAGCCCGGTCCGTTCGAACTTGAAATCCATGCCATGACGATCGAACAGTTCCCGGTGCAATTGTGGGTACATCGCGTTGGACTGCAAGGCGAATTCGAAAAACGAGTCGGGCAGGATGTGCGGCGTGCTGGCATCCACCGCCACGGCGGCGCCCTGGGCCTGGCGCTTGCGATTGGCTGACATCATCCTGAAGAAAATCACCCCGCAACCCAGGCCCACCGATTCGCCAATGGCCCAGAGGCCACCCGCCGAGGCGCGGGTGGCGTTGCCTGGACGCTTGGCGTCGATCAGGGCGATCTTCAGATGGTTGCGCTTGGACAGCTGGTAAGCGCAGGAGGCGCCGATCACGCCGCCACCGGCAATCACAACATCGTAATGCCTAATCATGGGAAACGGCCTCCGTGCCGAGGTACTGGAACGCTGAAAAAGGAACAGGATCTATGGGGAAACGTGGCCGTAGCCACCCTACATCAGCGCGCCCGGTGGCCTCGCGCAACCGGTCGCTGCAATAACCGACGCACATGCGCCCCTGGCAGTCGCCCATGCTCACGCGGGTGCGCATCTTCAGGCTGGCCATGTCTTGCACGCCCTGCGCCAGGGCCCGGTCGATGTCGGCGCGGGTGGCATGTTCGCAGCGGCAGATCACCGTGTCGGCGGCAGGCAGCGCCGTTTGGCCCGCCCCACGCTGGGTGTAGCGATCGACCGCGGCGCGAAAACGAATGATGCGGTCCAGTTGTGCCTGGTACCGCTCGCGACGCCCGAGGGCTGCCGCCTCATCCAGGACGTTGCGTTGCACCAGCACCGACAGCGCCGCGATGCGCCCGCTCAGCATGGCTGCCTCTCCCCCGCGAATCCCGCCCATGTCGCCCGCCAGATGGACATGCGCCTCGCTGCCCCGTTGCCAGGCATCGGACTCGGCACGCAGATAGCCGTCGTCGCTGAAACCATGTTCCAGGCCCATCTGCTGGCTCAGCTGGGTGCGCGGAATAAACCCGTAGCCGACGGCCAACGTCTGGGCCGGCACCTGTTCGGCGCGCGCAAGGTCCGGTTCCCAATTTACGGAGTACGGCGCTACGGTCACGGCGCTCAACTCGCCCTCGCCTTCGGCACGCACCACGCCCCAGCCATAGCGCACGGGAATGCGATGGCGCTTGAGGTACGCGAGCATGCCCAGGCCGTCGAGGAACAGTTGCGGCTTGTTCAGCAGCGCTAGGCTTTCCTTGGCGATCCTGCCGAACGCACACGCCTCATAGACGCCCGCCACGGTGACGCCCGAGGCGTGAAGCTGACAGGCCACCAATGGCAATAACGGGCCCGTCCCGGCGATCACCACCGGGCTCGGCGGCTTGACCACGCCGCTCTTGATCTGCAGCTGCAAGCCGCCAAGCATCATCACGCCCGGGAGGGTCCAGCCAGGGAACGGTACGCTGCGTTCATGGCACCCCGCTGCCAGGATCAACTGCGAATAGGCAACCGACCGCAAGCGCTCGTGCGCATCGAGCAGCGTCAGCGCCCGGAATCCCTCCGCCCCGATGACACGGCTGCCCAATTGCACGTCGATCAGGTCGGCGTGGCGCTGGAAGTCCCCATGGAGCTTCTCCAACGCTTCGCTGTAGCGGGCCCCCAGGTAATCCAGGCATACGCCATCGCGCAAGGGGCCGCGATACACCACGCCACCGAGGCGCGGCGCCTCTTCGAGCAAGGTGCAGCGCACCCCGTGGGAGGCCAGCTCGGTAGCCGCCGCCATGCCCGCCGGCCCGCCGCCGACGATGACTGGATCGAGGTTCATGGCGCCTCCGTTTCAGCAATGCGGTTGGCCCGGGTCTCGATCTGCATGCCGGGGCGCACGAGTGTCTGGCAGGCGCGGCGCTTATGGCGACCATCGATCTTGACCAGGCAGCAGTGGCAAACCCCCATGCCGCAATAGGCGCCACTGATCTGGTCGTGGTCGTTGCGGGCCACCTGCCGGCGACCCAGGGCCTGGATCACGGTAAGCACGGTTTCGCCCTGGGCGGCATTGACAGCCTGTCCGTCCAGGAGCACGGTCATGTCAGCCTCGAGCGGCTGGATATCGTATTGTCGGTGTATGAGGTCTTGAGGTTGCATCATGCAGCTCTTCCTTGAAGGTTCAGTCGGTCTTGGCTCCTTGCGGCACGCCACCACCCGCCTTGCGGCGATGCCCATCGGCGACTGCGCGCCAAAACAGGGCAACAGGCGCAGCATGCTGGTGCGCGGCGCAATGATGTTAGGGATTATTTGTGACGAAGTGTTGATCCAGGCCAATCAATGCGCACGTCCGCGCCCATGAACTTTTTTTCAGAAAGCCGACAGGTATTCTTTGGCAGAATGCTGCGCAGTCGCTCCAATTACTCACCCGGTACTGACCATGAACCGCATCCTGACCATCGAAGACGACGCCGTGACCGCTCGGGAAATTGTCGCCGAACTGACCCGCAACGGCCTGGACGTCGACTGGGTCGACAATGGCCGCGAAGGCTTGGAGCGCGCGGTCAGCGGTGACTACGACCTGATCACCCTCGACCGCATGCTCCCCGAACTGGACGGCCTGGTGATTGTCACCACGCTACGGACCATGGGCGTGGCCACGCCGATTCTGATGATCAGCGCCCTGTCCGATGTCGACGAACGCGTCCGCGGCCTGCGCGCCGGTGGCGACGATTACCTGACCAAGCCGTTCGCCACCGATGAAATGGCCGCCCGGGTCGAGGTGTTGCTGCGCCGCAACAACGGTGCCCGTGAACCCGAGACCGCGCTGCGGGTGGCGGACCTGGAGCTGAACCTGATCAGCCGCGAAGCCAGCCGCAACGGGCAACTGCTCAGCCTCTTGCCCACCGAATACAAACTGCTGGAATTCCTGATGCGCAACAGCGGCCAGATCCTGTCGCGCATGATGATTTTCGAAGAGGTCTGGGGGTATCACTTCGACCCCGGCACCAACCTGATCGACGTCCACATCGGTCGCCTGCGCAAAAAAATCGACCCGCCGGGCCTGGAGCCGCTGATTCGCACAGTACGAGGGTCCGGCTATGTCATTGCTGAACCCCGCTAAGGGCTGGCGATCCTCCAGCAGCCGCCTGCTGGCGCTCTACAGCGCGCTGTTCGTGATCTGGAGCGCCATCCTGATGGGGGTGATGTATTACGAAGTGTTTGGCTACCTCGACAGCCTCGCCAAACATTCCCTGATGCAACGCCAGCACCTGTTCGCGCGCATCCACGGCGACCAGCTGGAGGACGCGCTGATGGCCAGCCTGACGTTGGACGAACGCGGCGTCGACGCCTACGGCCTGTTCGATCCGCAGTTGCGCCATCTGAGCGGACCAATCCAACGCATCCCCGCCGATCTGCCGCTCGATGGCAAGATCCATATGCTCGGCGGTTGCGTCGATTCCGACGACCCGGGCGTGCCGTCCGACAGTTGCGACGCGATAGCGACCCGGACCCAGGATGGTCGCTGGCTGGTGCTGGCGCGGGACAATGGCTCGTTGTTCGCCGTGACACGCATCATTTCACACGCGCTGTTCTGGGGCGTATCGCTGACGATCCTGCCGGGCATCTTCGGCTGGCACCTGCTGCGGCGCCGGCCGTTGCGGCGGATTCGCAAGCTGCAAGCCAGCGCCGAAGCCATCGTCGCCGGTGACCTGACCCATCGCCTGCCGCTGTCGAGCCGCCGCGATGAACTGGACATGCTGGCGGCCATCGTCAATGCCATGCTCGACCGCATCGAACGGCTGATGAACGAGGTCAAGGGCGTCTGCGACAACATCGCCCATGACTTGCGCACGCCACTGACCCGCCTGCGGGCCCAGCTCTATCGCATCCAGCAGGAAGCGGCGGACGGCTCGCCCGAAGCCTTGCAGATGGATCAGGTGATCGCCGAGACGGATACGCTGATGGCGCGGTTTCGCGGGCTGTTGCGGATATCGGAGTTGGAGGACCAGCAGCGTCGCTCCGGCTTCATGCGCCTCGATCCCTTGCAGTTATTGCAAGAACTGCACGATTTCTACCTGCCCCTCGCCGAAGAGCGCGAGCTGGTTTTCAAGCTGGAGGTGCCCGCCAGCCTGCCCCTGCTCAACGGCGACCGGGCGTTGCTGTTCGAGGCCGTGTCGAACCTGCTGAGCAATTCCATCAAATTCACCCCACCGGGCGGTGAGGTGATCCTGCGCGGCGTCGACCAGGGCGACAGCACCCGCATCGAAGTGCTCGACTCCGGCCCTGGCATCCCGGAGGCAGAGCGCAAGGCGGTGTTTCGCCGTTTCTACCGCTCCGAGGGCAGCAGCCAGCACGGCGGATTCGGCCTTGGCCTGTCCATTGTCGCGGCGATTGTCAATTTGCACGGATTTACCCTGGAAGTGGATCGCAGCGAGTCGGGCGGCGCCCGGCTGGTGCTCGATTGCCGGGCGACATTGCTCTGATTCGTTGGCCCGTGGCGAGGGAGCGCGTCTTAGCGGACCAGGAAATCAGGCAGGATCACTGCGGTGCAACGGCGTGTTCTGCAGTTCGTAGCGCAGCTCGTCAATCAGCTTCTCCAGGCCCTCTTCAGAGCGGATGCTCTCGACGCTCATGCCGCTCACCACCAGGTCGACCTCGCCGCTTTCCTGGTGATACAGACGAATAGTCAGCGTGCCATCGCCATTGAGGTTGCATGCGCAGGACAGCGGAGCAAAACTTTTTTCGAGGCGGGCGCGAAGCGGAGCAAGATGGGTCATCGTTCGCACCTCAGCTTCGAAGTCGCAAATGACCGTTGGACACACCCGGCCTCCTGGCTCCCGCAGACTTCCTGTCGATCTCGCACTTGAAGGGCTTGTTGCGCATTGTGGCGTATTCCTTGACTGTTTCGTGGGGGACGCGACATCAACAGCTATGCCGCACCCTCTCAGCCTAAGGAAGGAGGCGCCCGCGAAGAACCCGAATTTGCACTAGCACGGCAGGTGCATATGCACTGGCTACTATGGTGCCTTCATCCGCCATTCATTTGCGTACAACCCCCGCTCCCGCGCCCAGACAATCGCTTCGCTGCGGCTATGCACGTCCAGTTTGGAATATAGCGTAGCCACGTGATTGCGCACGGTGTTTGGCGCGAGCTTGAGCCGCGCGGCGATTTCCTTGTCAGCCAGGCCCTCGCAGATCAGGCCAAGCACGTCGCGTTCCCGGGCCGTCAGCTCGGTGAACGATGTCGTGGGGCTTTGCGCGTTGATGCTTTTCACATTGGCGAGTTTTTCGATCAAGGTCCGACTGAACCACGAGGCGTCCTTCATCACTTCCTCGATGGCCGCCACCAGTTCAAGCTCCGAGCGCTTGCGTTCGGTGATGTTCATGAGCACCAGCAAATAGCAGGGTTTGTCCTGGATGACCACAGTGTCGGCCGCCACTTCGCAGTCGATCTGTTCGCCTCCTTTTCTGTGAACCTTGATGTCGACGCCGGACACAGTGGCGGTCTTTTCCAACCGCGCAAAAAGCGTCGCGCCTGCGTCCTTTTCGAGAAAACCGATTTCCTCGACGGTCTTGCCCAACAACTCTTCGCTGGCGTAACCGGTCGCCTGGAGGAAGGCCTCGTTGATTTCCAGCAATTGCTGCTCAGCGCTACAGATCAGCGTTGGCACCGGCGACAGGCGGAATGACTTGGCAAAGCGCTCCTCGCTTTGGCGCAGCGCCGTCTCGGCCTTGCGCCGGGGCTCCATGTCCATGAAGGAGAACAGCATGCAGTCTTCATCGTGCAGGTCCAGGGGCTGGCCGGCGACGATCACTTGCTTGCTGCTACCGTCCGGCAAACGCATTTCGGCCTGCATCTGCGGAATGGTCGCACCCTGGCCCAGGCGCTCGATGGCCAGGTCACGCTTCTCGGCCGCTTCGAGCACATCCAACTCATACACCGAACGGCCGATCACCTGCTCGCGGCTGTAGCCGGTCATCTCCAGGAAGCCCGCGTTGACCTTGATATAGCGCAGGTCGCTGAGGCGGCAGATCACCGCAGGCGCCGGATTAGCGCCAAAGGTTCTCTCGAACCGTTGCTCAGCGCTGGCCCATTCAGTGGCATCGCTGAGAATCAGCACCAGATATTCCGGCTCGCCGGCACGGTCACTCAGGACCATGCTGCGGATGCGGTGAACCCAGGTCCGATCCGGGTCGGCGTCTGGCGTGACTTCCACCAGCACATCGCTGAATTCATCGCCACGAGCGACGCGGGCGATGGGGTAATTGTCTTCGGGCAACGAATGGTTATTGCGATAGCGCAGGTGGAAACGCTTGGCGTATTGCTTGGCATTGGCGCCCAACTCGCCGAGCTCCGTGACGCCGTGCATGGTCAGGGCGGCTTCATTGGCCCAGGCAATGGTCTGGTCGACCTCGACCAGTATCACGCCGTCAGACAATCCGGCGATGATTTGCAGCAATTGGCGGCGATTGGTATCGGTGTTCGGGACGTCCTGATTCATTGGGTCTCCATGGGTCGTGACGTTCAGGCATGGATGCGTTGAAGGTTACGACCACATGGGCTTGCGATAGTGCGCCAGGCCCTCAAAGCCCCGCGGCGATAGCCTTGCCGACGTCCTGGGTCGAGGCTTGTCCGCCCAGGTCCGGGGTTATCGGCCCGTGTGCGATCACCTGCTCGATGGCCCGCAGGATCCCGTCATGGGCCGCGCGATAACGCTCATCGCCGTTGCCAAGGAAATCCAGCATCAACGCTGCCGACCAGATCATCGCGATCGGGTTGGCAATGTTTTGCCCATAGATATCCGGCGCCGAGCCGTGCACCGGTTCGAACAGCGAGGGAAAGCGCCGCTGCGGATCCAGGTTCGCCGACGGCGCGATGCCGATAGTGCCGGCGCAGGCGGGGCCGAGGTCGGAAAGGATGTCGCCGAACAGGTTCGAGGCGACCACGACATCGAAGCGGTCTGGTTGCAGGACGAAACGGGCGCACAGGATGTCGATGTGCTGTTTGTCCCATGTCACCTCGGGGTATTGCTCGGCCATCAAGGCCGTGCGTTCGTCCCAGTACGGCATGCTGATGGAAATCCCGTTGGACTTGGTCGCGGCCGTCAGGCGCTTGCGCGGTCGGGATTGGGCCAGGTCGAAGGCGAACTTGAGAATCCGGTCGACGCCTCGGCGAGTGAACACCGATTCCTGCAGGACGAATTCATGCTCGGTGCCTTCGAACATCTTGCCGCCGACCGAGGAATATTCACCCTCGGTGTTTTCGCGGATTACCACGAAATCGATATCCCCCGCCTCCCGTCCGGCCAGCGGACAGGGCACGCCCGGAAACAGCCGCACCGGGCGGATGTTCACATACTGGTCGAAATCGCGGCGGAACTTGAGCAACGAGCCCCACAGGGAGATGTGGTCCGGGACCTTGTCCGGCCATCCCACGGCGCCGAAGTAGATCGCGTCGAAGCCCTTGAGTTGCTCGAACCAGTCGACGGGCATCATCTGCCCGTGCTCCAGGTAATAATCGCAGTGAGCCCAATCGAACACTTGGATGTCCAGGTCCAACTGCCATTGCCTGGCGGCCTGCTCCAATACTCGCAGGCCTTCGGGCAATACTTCCTTGCCAATGCCATCGCCGGCAATCGCGGCGATTCTAAAGGGTTTACTCATCAGTCCTGACTCCCGGTTGTCTGTTCAAACGAAGGCCGCATCACAGCCCACCGATATGGAAAGCTTTCACTTCAAGGTACTCATCCAGGCCGTACTTGCTGCCTTCGCGCCCCAGGCCGGACTGCTTGATGCCACCGAAAGGCGCCACCTCCATGGAGATGATCCCGGTGTTGAGCCCGATCATCCCGAACTCCAACGCCTCGCCGAAATGCCACGAGCGCCGCAGGTCCTGGGTAAAGAAATAGGCACCCAGGCCATAAGGCGTGGCATTGGCCAAGGCCAGTGCCTCGTCCTCCGTCGAAAAGCGCATCAGCGGTGCAACCGGGCCGAAGGTTTCTTCATTGGCAAGCAACATCCCGGCGTGGGCGTCGCCCAGCACCGTCGGCTCGACGAACTGGCTGTCGCCTTGAGGAATGCCGCCACACAGGAGGCGCGCGCCCTGGCTCAGCGCATCGTCGATATGCCGGGCGACCTTGCTCACCGCAGCAGGATTGATCAATGGACCGATCATCACGTCGGCTTCGAGCCCATCGCCGATCTTCAGCTTGCGCACTTCCTGCACCAGCCGCTCGGCAAAACGTTCGTAGATGCCTTCCTGCACCAGGATGCGGTTGGCGCAGACGCAGGTCTGGCCGGCGTTGCGAAACTTGCTTTGCATGATGCCGGCCACGGCCTGTTCCAGATCAGCATCGTCGAACACGATGAACGGCGCATTGCCACCGAGCTCCAGGCTCAGGCGCTTGATGTGCTCGGCGCTCTGGCGCATCAACAGGCGGCCGACCGCCGTCGAGCCGGTGAAGGAAATCTTGCGCACCGTCGGGTTGCCGGTCAGCTCTTCGCCGATGCCAGCGGGCATGCCCGTGACCACATTGAAGACCCCGGCCGGAATCCCGACCCGCTCGGCCAGCACGGCGAGCGCCAGGGCGGACAACGGTGTCAGGTCCGACGGCTTGACGATCACCGGGCACCCCGCCGCCAGCGCCGGAGCGCACTTGCGGGTGATCATCGCGTTGGGGAAGTTCCACGGTGTGATGGCGGCGCAGACGCCGACCGGTTGCTTCAGGGTGAGCAGGCGACGGTCGCCGCTGGGGGCCGGAATGGTCTCGCCATAGACCCGACGGGCCTCTTCGGCGAACCATTTGACGAAGCCGGCGCCGTAGCGAATCTCGCCCCTGGCTTCATTCAGTGGCTTGCCCTGTTCATGGGTCATGATCAGCGCGAGGTCTTCGAGGTTGTCCATCATGGCTTGATACCAGCGCTCCAACATCGCCGCCCGCTCCGCCGCCGGACGCGCGCGCCATGCCGCCCAGGCCCCGTCCGCTGCCTCGATGGCGCGTCGGGTTTCGCTGCCTTGCATCGCGGGGACGCGGGCGAGCGTTTGGCCGGTGGCCGGGTTGATGACGTCGAGG
This sequence comes from Pseudomonas sp. E102, assembly GCF_052660185.1. Lineage (NCBI taxonomy): Bacteria > Pseudomonadati > Pseudomonadota > Gammaproteobacteria > Pseudomonadales > Pseudomonadaceae > Pseudomonas > Pseudomonas sp. E102. The sequence goes on along the minus strand of NZ_CP084025.1, from coordinate 1,585,901 downwards.
GTGGCGCCATCGTCGGCCCCCACCCACTGCCCGTCGATATAAGCCAGTTCCGCCAGCAGGCTGGGGTCTTTCAGAAGTTGAGTGAGCATGGTCGCGTCCTGTTCCGAGGTAGTTCCAGTCTAAGGAGGTGCCGCGGCGCAGGATGCTGAAAGCGGAGGTTGGGCGGTGTTGGATGCTGAAGTTTTGGGGTGAAGCGGCAGGCTATACCGATAGGACTGCGACTGCTTTGTTCTTGCTTGGTGCGTGGGAACGGGCTTGCTCGCGAAGGCGGCGTATGAGCCCATGAGTGAGTCGGATGTCCTGGGCCCATCGCGAGCAAGCTCGCTCCCACAGGTTTCTTTGGCGCGGCTAAATCTGGGGGCCTTGCGGTGGACGCGGTTTAAACCTTCAAAGCCCCAAGCAACCCAGCCAGGAACCGCTCCCCCGCCTCCATCTGAGCCACTTCGATAAACTCATCCGGCTTATGCGCCTGTTCGATGGAGCCCGGCCCACACACCACCACCGGCACGTCCAGCCGCTGCTTGAACAACCCACCCTCGGTGCCGAAAGAGACCTTCGCAGTCCCGGTACCCGGCTCAGCGAAATGCTTGAGAAACCGCACCGCTTCGACGCTCGGATGCGTATCAAGCCCCGGATAGACATTCAGCGTCTCGATCTGGATGTCCGCTACGTTCGAGAGCTTTTTCGCCTCGCGGACGATCACTTCGGCGTGCTCGTGCAGTTGCTCCAGAAACCGATCCAGATCGTCGGCCGGCAGGTTGCGCACTTCGAAGTCCAGCGTACACAGGTTCGGCACGATATTGAGTGCCTTGCCGCCGACGATCTGCCCGACATGCACCGTGCTGTAGGGCACGTCATAGTCGCTGTCCTGGGCGCCCTGCTCCTGCAACTGCCGTTGACTCTGGCGCAACGCCGCGATGAAGTCGCACGCCACGTGGATGGCGTTGACCGAGCGCGGGGCCAGGGATGAGTGCGCTTCCAGGCCTCGGCAGTAGGTGCGGTAGGAGCCCTTGCCCTTGTGGCCCAACACGAATTGCATGTTGGTCGGCTCACCGATCACGCACAGGAACGGTCGCACCGGGGCCAGGTGCAGCACGTCGAGCAGGCGGCGAACGCCCACGCAGCCGATTTCTTCATCATGGGAAAGCGCCAGTTGCAGCGGCCGGCTCAACGGCTGGTCGGCCGCGTCAAGCATGGCGTCGATCGCCAGGGCGATGAAGCCTTTCATGTCACAGCTACCGCGCCCGTAGACCCGGCCATCGCGCACCGTCGCCTGGAATGCCGGAACGGTCCAGGCCTGCCCCGCCGCCGGCACGACGTCGGTATGGCCGGATAGCAGGACCCCTGGCACCTCACGGGGGCCGGTGCTGGCGAACAGGTTGGCTTTCTTGCCGCTCTCGTCCTTGACGATCAGCGATTCGATGCCTTTGCCCGCCAACACATCGCGGACGTACTCTATCAGCGCCATGTTCGATTCCGAGGAAACCGTTTCGAACGCCAACAGGCGCTCGAAAATAGCCAGGACGCGAGGTTTCATGAGGCTTTGCTCCGTTGTTCGGACGGGGTGAACCGGCGGATGGAGAACGGTTCGATCGACGTGCTGGTGGTGCCGGTGCTGATCAGTTCGGCCATGACGTCGCCGACGCCCGGACCGAGTTGGAAACCATGGCCGCTGAAGCCGAAGGCGTAGTACAGGCCGTCGACGTTGCCGCTGGCGCCCATCACCGGCAGGTTATCGGGCAGGTAGCCTTCGATACCGCTCCACACGCGGATGATGTTGAGGTTGCCAATGCCCGGCACCAGGCGCCGCATCTGGTCCAGTTGGTTAAGCAGGCTGCGCGGTTCGACATGAGCCCGGCGGTTGAGCATGTCCGGCTCGCAACGGTAGCCACCGCCGATGATGATGTTGCCCCGTGGAATCTGCCGGAAGTAGATCACTTCTTCGGGAATCTTCGTGTACACCCCGATCACCGTCGGCAAGGCATAGGGCACCGGCTCGGTGACGGCCATTTGCGGACCGTTGGGTGCCAGCGGCACCGGCTCACCGAACTGCCCGGAAAGTTTTTGCCCCCAGGCACCGGCTGTGATCAGCAACTGGGAGGCGCGGAACTGGCGGCCATCGGTCGTGGTGACGCTGAATTCGCCATTGGCCTTGTACACCTCGGCAACTTCCGTGCGTTCTTCGATGCGGGCACCGAGGCGCCGCGCCGCCCGGGCAAATGCCGGTGCTGCGAGACGCGGGTTGGCGTGACCGTCATGGGGGGCGTACGAGCCGCCCTTGACGTCCTTGCCCAGGAACGGAAAGCGCCCGTGCAGTTCACTGCCCCGATAAATCTGCAGTTCCAGTTGCCGGGCTTCGGGGGCATCGGCGTAGGCTTGCAGCTCCTCGATTTCCTCTTCCCGGTAACACACGCGCATGTGTCCGCTGGGAATGAATTCCAGGTCCTCGCCGATCAGTTCCGGCAGGCGTTTCCACAGGGCCCAGGAACGGTTCGCCAATTCCAGCTGCCCGAGAAAACGGCCCTGGCGTCGGACGTTGCCAAAATTGACGCCGCTGGCATATTGGCCGATCTGGTCGCGCTCCAGCAGGATCACCGACCGGCCCCGCTGGCGCAGGAAAAACGCCGACGCCGCGCCCATGAAACCACCACCGACGATCAGTACATCGGCCTTTTCAACGGTCATGGCGTGACCTCCTGAGTCAGCATGGAAAGCGGTTTGACCGGTGCCTGTCCGCGCTGGCGTCCGACTTCTTGCACCGGCACGCTGGCCGCCGCGGCAATCACCTCGGCCCCGGCCTGGGAGCAATAGCGACCCTGGCAGCGACCCATGCCGACCCGGCTGAAAGCCTTGGCCCGATTGACTTCACAGGCCCCCTTCTCGCTGACGGTACGCCGCAGCTCACCGGCGCTGATCATTTCGCAGCGGCAGACGATGGCTTCGTCCGGCAAGGCCTTGGCTTGCGCGGCCGGCCAGGGAAACGCCTGGGCGAGGCCGAGGCGGAACTCGTCCATCACCTTCAACGCCCCGCGCTGTTCGGCCAATCGGGCCGCATCCACCGGTTGCTGCAAGTCACCCAGTAGCGCCATGGCCACCAGCCGCCCGGCATGCTCGGCGCCGTCGGCACCCCGGATTCGCGAGCCGTCCCCCGCCGCATAGATGCCACTGACCGACGTCCGGCCTTCTTCGTCGGTGTCCAGCAGCCATTGCCCGGAAGCCTCGTCGAAGCGCAGGCGGCAGCCCGCCAGGTCGGCCAGCTGGGTTTCGGGACGCAGGTGATACCCCAACGCCACCGCGTCGCAATCCACCGTCAGTTCCTGGCCGTCTGCGCGACGTACCCGAACGCCGCTCACTCCGGCGGTCGCTTCGCCGAGCACTTGCAGCGGCGAAATACCCAGGTGTACCGCAACCTTCGCCCGGTACAGCTGCGCCAGCAGTTTCATGCCCGTGAACAGCAGGCCAGGACGCGCCATGAGCTTGGGCAAAGCCAGGATGCGCTTGACCAATGGCGAGGTGTCCAGCACCGCCGCGACCTGGGCGCCAGCCTTCACGTATTGGCTGGCCACCAGGTACAGCAACGGCCCGCTGCCCATGAACACCACCCGGTGCCCAATGGACACCGCCTGAGCCTTCAAGGCAATCTGCGCCCCACCGAGGCTATACGTGCCGCCCAACTGCCAGCCCTCGACCGGCATCAAGCGGTCGGTGGCACCGGTACAGAGGATCAGTGCGTCAAAATCCACGGTCGTATGGCGACCCTGGCTGACGCAGCTCAATTGACCCGGCGTCAGGTTCCACGCCAGCGTATCCGGACGATAGTCGAGGTTGGGGCGCAGGCGATCGAAGCTTTCGTGCAAATCACGGGCCTTGGCCGCTTCGGTGCCGTACAGCGTCCCGTAGTCCCGGATGAACCCTTCGGGCTGGCGCCGGTAGATCTGCCCGCCGTCGCGACGGTTCTCGTCGATCAGGATCGGCCTGAACCCTGCCGCGACCAACGTCTGGGCACAGCGTACGCCGGCTGGTCCGGCGCCGACGATGACTATCCGCGCAGTGGCCATATCGCCTCCGGTTGCGTGGTGATGATATCCAGCCCTTCGCGGACTTCGTTGGAGCAGGCGCGCAAGCGTTCGCCGCTGCGGGTCCAGACCCAGCAATCCTGGCAGGCGCCCATCAGGCAAAAGCCGGCGCGGCTGCCGGGATCGAATTCCGACTGGCGCAACGCCGGGCCGTGGGTCAGCAAGGCGACCATCAACGTATCGCCCTGCAACGCCGTGATGGGCACGCCATCGACCTTCAGGTTGACGACGGGGCGGCCCTGTTCGGCCAACCTCACGAAACGCGCGTTCATGCGTAGGCTCCCACGATCATGCTGTTTGAATCCCGCTGGCTTTTCAGCAGTTCGCCGCTGTCGTGGTGACAGAGCACCTCGCTGCCGCCATCGACGATGCGCCGGGGTGGCGCGATATGGTTGCACACCCCATCGACCCGTACCGGGCAGCGACCGAGGAATGTGCACAGATCCGGTTCATTGGCCGTTGGCCCCAACGCCGGCAACGTACCGCAAGTCGTCGCGCCGCAGGTTTCCAGCCAGCCCTGGCGCAGCTCTGGCACCGAATGGATCAGCAGGTCCGTGTAGGGATGAAACGGTGCCTGGGCGAACGATTGCCGAGACCCCGACTGGACCTTGTGGCCGCTGTACATCACCACGATGTCGTCGCACAGCGCTCGCACGGTGGAGATGTCGTGGCTGATGAACAGGTACGACACGCCCAGTTGTTGCCGCAGGTCGCGCAGCAGTTCAAGGATCGCCGCGCCGACCACGGTATCGAGGGCCGACGTCACTTCATCGCAGAGGATCAGGTCCGGCTTGGCCGCCAGCGCCCGGGCCAGGTTGACCCGCTGTTTCTGACCGCCGGACAGCTCGCTCGGACGTCGCTCGGCCAAGTCCCGGGGCAAACGGACGAGGTCGAGCAACTCGCCGATGCGCTCGCGCAGGGCCGCGCCCTTGAGGCCGAAATACATCTTCAACGGCCGGCTCAGGATGGCGCTGATGCTGTGCATGGGGTTAAGGGCGGTGTCGGCGTTCTGGAAAACCATCTGGATGCGGCGGAACTGGTCAGCAGTGCGTTCCTGCAAGCTACCGCCCAATGGCTGGCCGTCGAAGGTCAACCCGCCAAGGGCCGGAGGCAGCAACCCCGCCACCACCCGGGCCAAGGTCGATTTACCTGAACCGGACTCACCGATCACCCCGATGGCCTGGCCCCGGCGCACGGTGAGGTCGATGTCCTCTAGCACGCGAATCGCCGGCATGCCTTGCGGGTTCTTGTTGCCGTAGCCGGCGGTCAGCCCCCGGATGGTCAACAGCGGAGCGTCCTCCGCGAGGCCGCAGGGCGGACGGATCGTTGTGTCCGGACGCGCCGCCGCCAGCAGGCTTCGGGTATAGGCATGGGCGGGCCCCTTGAGCAACGGCGCGGTCGCGCTCTGCTCGAATATCTCGCCGCCGTTGAGTACTACGATCTGGTCGGCCATCTGCGCGACGACAGCCAAGTCATGGGACACGTACACCGCCGTCGCGCCCCGCTCGCGCACCACGCGTTTGAAAGCGCGCAGCACATCGATCTGGGTCGTCACATCCAGGGCGGTGGTGGGCTCATCGAGCACCACCAGCAGCGGATCGCTGATCAGCGCCATTGCCGCCATGACCCGTTGCAATTGCCCGCCGGAGACTTGATGGGGATACCGCTGGCCGATGCGCTCGGGGTTCGGCAACGCCAGGTCACGGAAAAGTTCGATGGCCTTGGCTTCGAGCACCGCCCGGCTGCCCAGGCCATGGATCAGCGCGCCCTCGACCACCTGGTCGATGAGCTTTTTCGCTGGGTTGAATGCCGCCGCGGCGCTTTGGGCAATGTACGAGACGCGATTGCCGCGCAAGCCTTGCAGCTCGCCTTCGCTCAAGGCCAGCATGTCGTGCTCGCCGATGCGCACCACGCCACCGGCCAGGCGACAGCCGCGTCGGGCATAACCCAGAAGCGCCAGGGCAATGGTGGTCTTGCCGGAGCCGGACTCGCCGATCAATGCGAGCACTTCGCCTTTTGCCAGAGAAAAACTGACGCCCTTGACGATCTCCACCTCGCCGCGTTCGCCACAGGCGACTACCCGCAGGTTTTCGACTCGAATCAATTCGCTCATTTCAATGACCTCCCGTGCGTCGATTGCGCCGCGAAGACAGGCGATCGATAAACAGATTCACGCCGATCGTCAGGGTGCCAATGGCCAGGGCCGGAATCACGATGGCTGGCGCGCCCTGGTTGAGACCGCCGATGTTCTCGCGCACCAGGGAGCCCAGGTCTGCGTCCGGCGGCTGCACGCCCAGGCCGAGAAAGCTCATGCCACTGAGCAGCAGCACGATAAAGCCAAAGCGCAACCCCAAGTCGGCCAGCACCGGGTTGAGCATGTTCGGCAGGATCTCCACACAAGCGATGTACAACCTGCGCTCGCCACGGGTACGGGCCACCTGCACGTACTCCAAAGCCTCGATATTCACGGCCATGCTGCGGGCGATCCGGAATGCGCCCGGCGTGAAGCTCAGCACCGCCGTGCAGATCAACAAGGTCACCGAGGAGCCGAAGGCCGAAACCATAATCAACGCAAGCATCTTGCTCGGGATCGAAATGAAGGCGTCCATCAGGCGGCTGATCAGCTCGTCCAGCCACTTCGGCGAGACCACTGACAACAGCGCGCAAGTGGTTCCCAAGCCGCTCGCCAGAACCGCCGCGACCAAGGCCAGGCCGACGGTGAACCTTGCGCCCACCATGATCCGGCTGAGCATGTCGCGGCCCAGGTAGTCGGTGCCCAGCGGGTACGCCGCGCTGAAGCTGTCGAAGACGTTGTCGGACACCACTTCGCCCACCGGGTGCGGCGCCAGCCAAGGTCCGAAAATGGCCACCAGCAACCAGATGACGCACATGGCGGCGCCGAGCAGGCCGAGCCAGGAGGCGCCGTTGGAAACCTTGCCATAGGCCAGTTCGGGCGCAGCAGGCGGGGACTTCGCAATGAGATTGTTCATTGGTTTCTCAGCCTCGGGTTGGACAGGATTGCGCACAGGTCGGCAATCAACACCAGCATCAGGTACGCCGTGCAAAACAGCATCGTGCAGGCCTGGACCAATGCCATGTCGCGGTTCGTCACGGCATCGACCATGAGGCTGGCGATGCCGGGATAGTTGAAGATCGTCTCGACGATCACCACGCCACCCAGCAGGTAGGACAAGCTCAAGGCGATGGCATTGGCGATCGGCCCGATGGCATTGGGCAAGGCGTGGCGCAAGACCACCCGCACCGGACTCACGCCTTTGAGGCGAGCCATCTCAACGTAGGGGCTGTCGAGCTGATCGATCACCGCCGCCCGGGTCATGCGCGCCATCTGCGCAACGATCACGCAGCACAGCGTCATGACCGGCAAGGCATAGGTGCGCATGAATTGCAGCGGCGAGGTGATTTCGCTGGAGTAGGACAGCGCCGACAGCCAGCCCAGGTTGACCGCGAAGATCAACACCGCCAGCGTCGCCACCAGGAACTCCGGCACCGCCACCATCGTCAGCGTGAAGAAACTCAGGACGCTGTCGATGCGCCCCCCTCGCCCCATCGCCGAGCCGATTCCGAGGATCAGTGCCACCGGCACCGACACCAGCGCCGTGGCGGCCGCGAGCATCAAGGTGTTGGGCACTCGTCCGGCCATCAGCTCGCTGACCGGCACGGCATTGGAAATCGATACGCCGAGGTCGCCGCTGAGCAGGCTGGTCAGCCAGTGCAGGTAGCGCAATGCGCCTGGCTGGTCGAGGCCCATCTTCACCCGCAGGGCCGCCACTTGTTCAGGCGTCGCGAACTGTCCAAGGGACTGTTGCGCCGCGTCTCCCGGCAATACCGCCGTGATGGCGAACACCACCATCGAGACGATCAGCAGGGTCACGATCGCGGCGCCGAGGCGCCGGCCGATCAACCACAATGTGTTGCTATTCATCACCCGATCCTCTTGCCATGTCACGGAGCCAGACCACGCTCATCAAGCGTCCAGCCAGACTTGCTCGGAGAACATGTAGCCCATGAAGCCACCCAGCGGATTGGTGCCGTAGCCCTTGACGCGTTGGTCGACGCCATCGATGTTGCTGATGAACACCGGGATGCCGATGCCACTGTGCTCATGCACCAGCGTCTGCATGTCGGCGTACATCTTGCCGCGCTTGGCCTCGTCGGTTTCGCCACGGGCCTGCACCAGCAGTTGGTCGAATTGCGGGTTTTTCCATCCGGACTCGTTCCACGGCGCCGAGGACTGGAAAAACTGCGAGAACAGCATGTCGGCGTTCGGCCGTGGGTTGATGTTGCCGAAGCTCAGCGGGTGCTTGGCCCAGTGGTTGGACCAGTAGCCGTCGCTCGGCAGCCGATTGACGTTGAGCTTGAGCCCGGCCTCCTTCGCCGACTGCTGCAAGAGCACGGCGACGTCCACCGAACCGGTGGCGGCCGGCGAGCACATCACCGGCATGCTGATGTTTTCCATGCCGGCTTTCTTCAGCAGGAAACGCGCCTTTTCCGGGTCATAGGTGCGTTGCGGCAGGTCGGCGTTGAAGAAGCGCGCGCCCGGCGCAATCGGGTGATCGTTGCCGACCCTGGCGAAGCCACGGAAAATCGCCGACTTGACCTGCTCGCGGTCCAGCAACAGTTTCATCGCCTGGGTGAATTCCGGGCTCTGGCCTGGCATCTGGTCCTGACGAATGATCAGGTCCGTGTAGTTGCCCGACGGCGAATCGACGACACGGTGGCCTGCGCTGTCCTTGATGCGGGTCGTCGAGCGCGGGTTGACCTCGTTGATGATCTGCACATCGCCCGACAGCAGCGCGTTGACCCGCGACGGCTCGTCGCCAATGCCAATGAACTCGATCTCGTCCAGGTAGGGCAAGCCGGGCTTCCAATAATTGGTGTTGCGGGCGCCGATCGAGCGTACTCCCGGCTTGAACTCCTTGACCTTGAACGGACCGGTGCCGACCCCCTGGCTGAAATCCGTGGTGCCCTCGGGCACGATCAGCATGTGGGACACGGCCAGAATCGACGGCAGTTCGGCATTCGGGCCGCTCAAGCGGATCTGCACCTCGTGGGTACCATTGGCCTTGACCTCCTCGAATTGCGAGGCCAGCGGCAGGACCTTCGAACCGGTGACCGGATCCTTGTGCCGCAGCAGAGAAAACACCACATCCGCCGCTGTCAGCCCTTTACCGTTGTGGAAGGTGATTTCCTTGCGCAGGGTGATCACCCACAGCGTCGCATCGGTGGTATCGATGCGTTCGGCCAGCTCCAGTTGCGGCACCATGTGGCTGTCGAAACGGGTCAGGCCGTTGTAGAACATGTAGTGGCGCACGTAGTCGGTGGACGATGAGCCCTTGGCCGGATCCAGGGTATCGGCGGTGGAACTGGTGATGCCCGCCACTCGGATACGTCCGCCGGGCTTGCCCTTGCCTGGGCTCGTGGTGTCATCGGCCCACAACTTGCCGGCGGCGCCGAACAGGCTGCCGGCCCCGGCCGCGGCGACCCCGGCCAGCCCGAGCATTTGCAAGGCGTGGCGGCGCGACATGCCGCGATTGAGCCCTTCGAAAACCCGCAGACTTTCTTCGCCCGTAATCAACTGGCCGTCGATGCTGTTCTTATTGTCAGTCATGTCAGTTCTACCTTCCGCAAGTGATAGGGGCTCGGTTGCGCACGGTCGTCGCAACGGTTGAAACGCCAAACAACGCCTTATGAATCAGTGTAGGTAGTCCTGCAGGCGGTAATACGCGCCTACAAACGGCAGGAACCAGGGCTTGCCGAAGTGCCCGGGAATCGCCGGCCAGTCGAGCTCGCGCCAAGGGTTGGCCTCGACCTTGCCGGCCATGACGTCGGCCATGACCTGGCCCATGTGCACCGACATCTGCACGCCGTGGCCGCTGTAGCCCATGGAGTGGTAGATGCCGCCATGCTGGCCGGCGCGGGGCAAGCGGTCAGAGGTCATGTCCACCAGTCCGCCCCAGCAATAGTCGATTTTCACGTCGGCCAACTGCGGGAACATCTGCACCATCGCCGCTTGCAGCACCTTGCCGCTCTTGGCATCGGACACACTGTCGGACATGGCAAACCGCGCACGGCCGCCAAACAGCAAGCGGTTGTCCGGGGTCAGGCGAAAGTAATTGCCGATCATGCGACTGGTGACGTAGGAGCGACGGGCCGGCAGCAAACTGTCGATCAGCGCCTGTGGCAGTACCTCGGTGGCGACCACGAAACTGCCCACCGGGACGATGCGTCGCCGATACCAACCCAGCCCGCCTTGCTGGCACGCACCGGTGGCCAGCAGAATTTGCGAGGCATGCAGCACGCCTTTGTTCGTGTTGACCTGATAGCCGCTGCCGCGGGTCTTCCAGTCCTTCACCTCGACGCCCTGGAAAATCAACGCGCCATGACGGGCGGCCGCCTCGGCCAGGCCGACACCAAAGCGCCCGACATGCATCTGTACGCCATTGCGCTGCAGCAGGCCGCCGTGGAACTGGTCCGAATTGACCTCGGCGCGAACCTGCTGCGCAGACAACAATTGAACCTCGGCATCGACCTCCTTGCGGATCAGTTCACAGGTGCGCGCCAACCCTTCGTAGTGCATCGGCTTGGCGGCCAGCTTGAGCTTGCCGTGACGCGTCAGGTCGCAGGCAATCCCTTCCTGCTCGACCAACGAAACGACGCTCTGCACGGCGCTTTCGTAGGCCAGGTAATAAGCGCGGGCCTTATCGGCACCCAGGCTTGCTGACAATGCCGCATAGTCCTGGGCGACGCCGGTGTTGCACTGCCCGCCATTGCGCCCGGACGCCTGCCCGTTCACCCTTCCCGCCTCCAGCACCGCCACCCGGGCGCCCTTCAAGGCCAGGGCCCGGGCCGCCGCCAGACCGGTGAAACCGCCACCGACGATGGCGACGTCGACCTGGTCGGGCAACCCGCCGACCTGGGCACCGGTGAAGGCCGGTGCGGTATCGAGCCAATAAGACTCACTGCCCATGTCTAAACCCCTTTCGCCTTGAAGCGTTCGCTCGGTTTCAGAGCCCGACCAGTCCAGGCAGCCCGCCGATATCGGGGATCTGGTGGTAGTTGTAGATCGAGTTGCCCGGTTGCTCATGACCACGAGCAACGAAGGCCTTGTGCTTGATCTTCATGTCATTGGCCGGCATCAGGTCGTAACGGAAGCTCGACGACACATGCAGCACATCCTCCGGCCCGCAGCCGAGGTTATCGAGCATGTATTCGAACGCGGCCAGCCGCGGCTTGTAGGCCTGGGCCTGCTGGGCAGTGAACACTTTATGGAAAGGCGCGCCGAGCTTGTCGACGTTGGACATGATCTGCTCGTCCATCGCGTTGGAAAAAATCACCAGGGGGATCTTGTCGGCGATCTTCGACAGGCCCGCCGGCACATCGGCGTGGGGGCCCCAGGTTGGCACGGCGTCGTAATAGAGCTGGCCTTCGCCGCGGTATTCGACGTTCCAACGCTTGCAGACCCGCATCAGGGAGGTCTTGATGATCTCATCATAAGGCCGCCAGTCACCCATCACCTGGTCCAGGCGATAAGCGGCGAAGTCCTTGACGAATTGGTCCATCTGCCCGGCATCGACACGGTCGGCGAACAGCTCGCGCGTCATGTTGCCCATCTGGAAGTTGGTCAACGTGCCGTAGCAGTCGAAGGTGATGTACTTGGGTCGAAGAAAGCTCATGAGTGCGGTCCTGGATTTGTTGTTGAAGGCATGACGAAGCAAACATTGACGCCATTCGTGAGGCTCGCGGCAACGCTGCATCACGTTTTCATTACAACACCATGAGACCGTGGAAAAACCGTTAAAAATAGTCGCCGCTTGGTACAAACCACCGTTTTGCGGGGCCCGCTCAGCAGACTTTGCGGGATGCTCCAGACACGGGCGCTGCGCCCGTGTTTCTGAGGGTTTGGGGGCAGTTATGGTGCGCCAGGCGACGTTTTGCCGAGCGGTTTACGGCAGGATCTGCGCCGTGGCGCAGCGATTGGCAGCACAACGTGGAAACGTTTTCGACGGCCGCTTCAACGGCCGCAAAACCTGATCCTGGACAACATCCGCAGATCGCCCTCGCGGTAATAGTCATCGCTCCAGCTGTCGTCCGGCGCCAGGGGCCGGACCTGCTTGAGGGCGAGCTTTTTTGCGAAATAGCGAAACCGGTAGTGCTCATAGAAGCGCAGCAGTTCCAGCCCGTAGCGGTCGGCCAGGTCGGTGTCGCCCTGGATGATCAGATAGTTCTCGTCGTTGCTGGCGCTGGCGGCGGCGCTCAGGTTGTGGCTGCCGCTGATGATGGTCGGCGAGTCACTGGTGAAGTCGGTGACCACGGCCTTGGTGTGGACCAGCAGGTTGCCCTTCTGGCCTTTCATGTTTTCCCGCAGCCAACCCTCCAGGCCGGTATTGAGCAGCGCGGTGGCGGCGAATTCGGCGGTGCGGTCGGCATGGAAACCGGTGATGCGGCTGGTGGTGTTTTGCAGGCCGTAGCGCAACACGTCGTCGTTCGGCTGGCCGAGCAAGGCATCGAGAATCCGCTCGGGTAGGACGAATGCGGTGACGAACAGCAGGTCCTTGCGCGCGGCCGCGATGATCTCGACAAAGCGATCGAGATCGCCCTTGCCGTTGCGGGGCGAAAAACCGGCGAAGAGTTTTTCGTCGCCGTCCATGGGATTGCTGAGCGTCAGCCAATCGCGGGTGGCGTCGACGTCCCCGGGGTTGGCCCAGATCTGCTCGAACACCTGGCGATAACTGTCACTGATGCGTGGATCGTCCAGCACATGGATGACGTTGGCCTGGCGATAGACGCCGTTGGCGGTGAAGTTGGTGCTGCCACACAATACGGCCTCGGGGGTCGGCACTCCATGCCGGTCGATTCTGCTCAGGACGATGAACTTGTCGTGGAAAATGCTATGGGTGACTCGACCACGCTTGTTCGCCGCCGGCAGTTTTTGCAGGCTGGCTTCATTGCTGATCGTCGCGTCGTCCTCCGGCTGGGCATGGTAAAGCACTCTCACCCGAGCGCCGCGCGCATGGGCCGCGTTGACCGCCTCGACAATCACCGGCAGTTCGTATTCATAAATGGCCACGTCCAACGCCCAGCTTGCATCCAGGGCCCGGTCGATGAAGCCGACCAGGCGCCCCAGCAAACCGTTTTCCAGCCAGCGACGCGGCGCATCTGGCCAGTCTTCGATGGACAGGCTCCGATTGGCGCTGATCAGGCTGTCCAGCTCCGGAAACTTGCGCTGGAACGCCTGGCTGGCGGCCACCGCGCGATTGAAGATGACGCTCTGGTTGGCAGGCTGGCCGTCATCGCTGGTGACGGTCAACTCAAGGGCCTCGCCCAACTGCGGCGCATCGGGACTGCCGTATGCCAGGTGCACGCGGTAATGGATCGTCGTGCCCGGGTTGACCGCATAATCGGCCCAGCGAAATTTCTGCAACGGCGCCCTGTCGCTGGGCGTGGCATGGAACTGCGGGAAGGTGTGGGCCTTGTCGGGGAAGGTCAGACTGTTGAACAGGAACAGCCACGGCTTGTCACCGTGCTGCTTCTCGATGGCGAAGCCCAACAGCCCCTTGCGCCGTGGCTCGGCGAGGTCCATGGCGAGCAGCACACCGTTGGTGCCTGCGTAGGCCTTGACCCTGAAATCGTCCTGGGGGTTGGTGACGAGTACGCGCATGGGTTCATTCCTTTGAGAGTTGCTTGAGCATAGAGCAGTGATGCGGGTTGGGTGGGCAGAGCATTGGAACCGGGGTGATGCCATCGCGAGCAAGCTCGCTCCCACAGGGAGCTGGGGTGTTCAGCAGTTATGTGTTCACAGCGAAACCCATGTGGGAGCGAGCTTGCTCGCGATAGGGCCCAGACAGCCACAGCTCATTTCAAGTGCCTTCATCAATATGCCGATACTCAGCCCCCAACTGCCCCGCCAATTGCCGCGCCCGACCCAGGCGGATCGGCCCGCGCTCGATGTCGATGAGCAGGCTGGGGCAATCGAGGGGCGGCATGGGTTGCCCGTCTCTCACCCGGCCGTCGGTCATCAGCAACACCCGCTGTCGCTCCGCCGGGAAGCGCTTGCGACGGGAGGCCAGCCAGCGCTGCGCCTCGCCGATCGCCGCCAGCAACGGCGTACCACCACCGGCCCCCAGCGCGTCGAGCCACTGCACCAGGCCGTGGGAGGCCTTGAGCCCTTGCACTTGCCAGGTCGGCGTGGCGCCGCTGGCCGTCAACAGCGCCAACCGTGCGCGTTGTCGGTAGGCCTCGTCGAACAGTTGCGCCAGCAGGCCCTTGCCGTCGCTCAAGGCCCGATGGCGACGGGTCGAGGCCGATGCGTCGACAATTACCAACCACAGTTCATGGGCTGAACGCTGCCGCGATTTGAAACGCAGGTCCGCAGCCAGGCGCGGACGCCCCTTTAGCAGCGTGCCCGGCCAGTCCACCACACCGTTGGACGCTGCTTTGCCGTGGCCTTGGCGCCCATGGTCCAGACGTCCCGGACGGGGTCTGGCATTCGCCCCCGACGGCGAACGGGGGCGAATGCCTAGGGCTTTTTTGGCCAGCTCGGCACGTCTCGTCGGGCGCCGGTCGGCAACGCCCGGGGCGGCAGGTCGCCCCATTGGCCTTGGCCTTCGCTGGGTTGGCTGGTTTCATTCGGGTTCGAAGGTGGGGCCTGGTTTGGCGCGGGGGCCGGAGCGGCATGCTCGCGGCGGCGATGACGCAGGGCAAATTCGGCAACGGCATCGATGTCTTCAGCAGCGATGGCGTGCGCGCCACGCCAGGCGGCATGCGCGCGGGCAGCCCGCAGCCAGACCAGGTCGGCGCGCAACCCATCGACTCCGCAGGCAAAGCAACGCTCGGTGATCTGCCCCAGCGCCGCGTCATCCAGGGGGATTTGGGCCAAGCCTGCGCGGGCCTGTTCGCAGCGTTCACGCAACCGCTGCTGGGCCGGCTCCCACTCGGCGCAAAACGCCGCCGGGTCGTTGTCGAAATCCAGGCGGCGACGGATGATCTGCCCGCGCTCGGCCGGTGCGGTGTGGCCATCGAGGGCCACGTTGAGGCCGAAGCGGTCGAGCAGTTGCGGACGCAGTTCGCCTTCTTCCGGGTTCATCGTACCGATCAACACGAAACGCGCCGGATGCCGGTGGGAAATACCGTCGCGCTCGATCAGGTTGGTGCCGCTGGCGGCGACATCCAATAGCAGGTCCACCAGGTGATCAGGCAACAGGTTCACCTCATCGACGTACAACACGCCGCCGTCGGCCTTGGCCAGCACCCCCGGGGAAAACTGCGCGCGCCCTTGCCCCAATGCCGCGTCCAGGTCGAGGGTGCCCACCAGCCGCTCCTCGGTGGCGCCAAGGGGCAAGGTCACGAACTGACCGCTGGCCAACATATCCGCAAGGCCCCGGGCCAGGGTGGACTTGGCCATCCCGCGCGGGCCTTCGATCAGCACGCCGCCGATCTTCGGATCGATGGCCGCCAGGCACAGGGCCAGTTTCAGCGCATCGGCGCCGACCACGGCGGCGAGGGGGAAATGTCGGGTGTCGGTCATATGAGATATCTCATGAATGTAAGGAGGTCCCCTGTGGCGAGGGAGCTTGCTCCCGCTGTGCCGCGCAGCGGCCCCAAGAACCTTTGGTCACGCTGCTGTTCTGGATGACGACTGCTTCGCAGCCGAGCGGGAGCAAGCTCCCTCGCCACCAGCGGCCGTCATCCGTCGGTAAGTCAGCCATCTTCTTCGATGTCCAGCAGCAGGTTTTCCAGCGCCTCGCGATAATCCCCCGGCGCCTGCCACATCCCCCGCTGCTGCGCTTCGAGCATGCGCTCGGTCATGTCCCGCAGGGCGTCGGGGTTGTGCTGCCGGACGAAATCACGGGTATGCGGATCGAGCAGATAGGCATCGGCCAGCAAGGCGTACTGGTGGTCTTCGATCAACTGGGTGGTGGCGTCGAAGGCGAACAGGTTGTCCACCGTCGCCGCCAGTTCGAACGCGCCTTTGTAGCCATGACGCTTGACCCCGTCGATCCACTTCGGATTGGCCGCGCGGGAGCGGATGACTCGGTTGAGTTCTTCTTTCAAGGTACGGATCTTCGGCAGATCCGGTTGGCTGTGATCGCCGTGATAACTGGCGGCGGTTTCGCCGCTAAGGGTTTCCACGGCTGCGAGCATGCCGCCCTGGAATTGGTAGTAATCGTTGGAATCGAGCAGGTCGTGCTCACGGTTGTCCTGGTTCTGCAACACCGCTTGCACCTGGCTCAGTCGCCGGGAAAATTGCGCCCGCGCGGCGGTGCCTTCGTCGCCCGCGCCATACGCATAACCGCCCCAGTTGAGGTATACCTCGGCGAGGTCTTCGCGACTCTGCCAGAGCCGACCGTCAATGGCCCCCTGCACGCCCGCCCCATAGGCGCCGGGCTTGGCGCCGAAAATCCGCCAGCCGGCCTGGCGCGCCGCGTCTTCCATGGGCAAGCCCGATTGCAGCAAGGCTTCGCGCTCGGCACGCACTTTGGTCGCCAGCGGGTTCATGTCATCGGGTTCATCCAGGGCCGCTACGGCTTGCACCGCCGCATCGAACAAGCGGATCAGATTGGCGAAGGCGTCCCGGAAGAACCCGGACACCCGCAACGTCACATCCACCCGAGGCCGGTCCAGCAGGCTCAACGGCAGGATCTCGAAATCGTCGACCCGCTGGCTGCCCGTGGCCCACACCGGACGCACGCCCATCAGCGCCATGGCCTGGGCAATGTCGTCGCCACCGGTGCGCATGGTGGCGGTGCCCCACACCGACAGGCCGAGCTGGCGCAGGTGATCGCCGTGGTCTTGCAGGTGCCGCTCCAGAATCAGGCTCGCCGACTGAAAACCGATGCGCCACGCCGTGGTGGTGGGCAAGTTGCGCACGTCGACGGAGAAGAAGTTGCGCCCGGTGGGCAGCACATCCAAGCGTCCGCGACTCGGCGCGCCACTGGGGCCGGCCGGTACGAAACGCCCGCCCAATGCGTCGAGCAAGCCGCCCATTTCCGCCGAGCCACAGGCATCCAGGCGCGGCGCGACGACGGCACGCAGGTGGTCGATGATGCCGTGCACCGTCTCCCAACCCGGCGCGTCGAGCTGCGCGATATCGCCGGCCAAGGCTTGCTCGATCAGTCGCGCCGCGAACAGCTCCAGACGCTCACGGCTGTCGCCGACGGTGCGCCAGGGCTCATCGCTGACGTCGCGCAAAGCCTCGGGACGTTCGCCGGCCCAAGGCTCGGCCAAGGCGCAATCGAGCGGATCGAAGCCCAACCCGAACGCCTTGGCCAGGGCCCGCAGCAGGCTCGACTGGGCGCCCTTGCCGTCGCCACGGGGAATGCGCAGCAATGCCAGCAAGGTGTCGATGCGCAGCCGTCCGCTCGGCGACTCGCCAAAAATATGCAGGCCATCGCGAATCTGCGATTCCTTCAGGTCGCACAGGTAGGTGTCCAGGCGCGGCAGCCAGATCGCCGCGTCGGCGTCGCTGTCGAGGCCGGCGTCGAGTTGCAGCTCGCGATCGATATGCGTCTCGCGCACCAGGGCCAGGATGTCCCGTTGCAATTCCCTGGCGCGGCGCGGATCGAGCAATTGCGCCTCGTAGTATTCGTCAGCCAGCAGCTCCAGGTTGCGCAGCGGCCCGTAGGTTTCGGCGCGGGTCAGCGGTGGCATCAGGTGGTCGATGATCACCGCCTGGGTACGCCGCTTGGCCTGAGCGCCCTCGCCCGGGTCGTTGACGATGAACGGATAGATGTTTGGCAGCGGCCCCAGCAACGCGTCCGGCCAGCAGTTTTCCGACAGCCCGACGCCCTTGCCCGGCAGCCATTCGAGGTTACCGTGCTTGCCGACGTGAATCACGGCGTGAGCGCCGTAGGTGTGGCGCAACCAGAAATAGAACGCGAGGTAGCCATGGGGCGGCACCAGGTCCGGGTCGTGGTACACCGCGCTCGAATCGACCTGATACCCCCGCGCCGGCTGAATGCCGACGAACGTCAGGCCCAGGCGCAGGCCGGCGATCATCAAGCGTCCATCACGGAACATCGGGTCCTGCTCGGGTGCGCCCCAACGTTCCAGCACCGCTTGGCGATTGGCCTCGGGCAGCGCGTCGAACAGGGCCCGGTACGCGTCGACGGCCAGGCTCTGATGACAAGGCCGCAGGTCGAGGCTGTCCAGGTCGTTGGTAACGCCGCCGAGCAACTGCCGGATCAGCGCGGTGCCGCTGGCCGGCAGCTCGGTGGTCAGCGGATAACCCTCGGCCTGCATCGCCCGCAGAATATTCAGCGCCGCCGCTGGCGTGTCCAGGCCGACACCGTTGCCGATGCGTCCGTCCCGGGTCGGGTAGTTGGCCAGGATCAGCGCCACGCGCTTTTCGCCGTTGGGCAGGCGCGCCAGGGTGGTCCAGCGGCGGGCCAGTCCAGCGACAAAATCCATGCGTTCGGGTATCGCCCGGTAGCAGACTACATCGCTCTGGCTGCGCTCGCTGCGCCAGGCCAGGTCCTTGAAACTGATGGGCCGGCTGATGATTCGCCCGTCCAGTTCCGGCAAGGCGATGTGCATCGCCAGGTCCCGTGGGCCCAGGCCTTGTTCGCTGGCGCGCCAGCCGGGTTCGTTGTCCTGGGCGCAGATCGCCTGGATCATCGGGATATCGCGGCGAAACGGCCGCAAGTGCGGCGCTTCCGGACTCGATTGTGCAAAGCCGGTGGTGTTGAGAATAACCCCCGTTGCCACTTCGTCCAGCCAGTCTTCCACCTGTGCCAGACAACCGGGTTCCTTGAGGCTCGCCACGGCGATTGGCAAAGGGTTGAGTCCCGCCGCTTGCAGCCGCTGGCAGAACACGTCGATGAACGCGGTGTTCGCGGCTTGCAGGTGGGAGCGATAAAACAACAGCGCCGCTACGGGATCGCCTGCCCGCCAGTCCGCTTGCCAATCATTCAGGGTCGCGTTGGTTTTTTCCGGGTGATAGATCGCCGTGCGCGCCAGGGGCTGGGGCTCGCCCCACGGATAATCGCGGCCAAACCATTGGCTGCCCAGGTGACGGAACAGGTTAAGGGCGTTTTCCAATCCGCCTTGACGAAGAAACTGCCAGAGCCGATCGCGGTGCTCGGCGGACACGTTGCTCAGGTCGCTGAGCTCCGGGTCCGGACGGTCGTCCCCCGGCACCAGGATCAGTTTCACCCCGCGCCCGGCCAGTTCCACCAGGCGCTCGACGCCGTAGCGCCAATAGCCGATGCCTCCGTGCAACGACAGCAGGATGACCTTGGCGTGGCGCAATACATCTTCAACGTACAGATCCACCGAGGCGTGGTTCTGCACTTGCATCGGGTTGGCGAGGCGAAACTGCGGAAAATCGTCCGGCAACTGCCGCGCCGCTTCTGCCAGCAGCGCCAGGCTGGAATCGCCGCTGCACAGGATCACCAGCTCGGCGGGGGTTTGCCCGAGGTCGGCGATGTTGTCATCCGACACGAAACCACCGGGCTGGGTCCTGAGCAGGTGCATGGTTTAGACGCTGAGGGCGGCGCGCAACTGCGCTTCGAGCAGCCCGGCGTCCAGGGCCTGGCCGATCAGTACCAGACGTGTGACGCGCGCTTCATCGGCGCCCCACTGGCGGTCGAAGTGCTTGTCGAAGCGCGTGCCCACACCTTGGATCAACAGGCGCATCGGCTTGTTCGGGATGGCCGCGAAGCCCTTGACCCGCAAGACGTCATGCTGAATTACCAGTTGCGTCAGCGCGTCCAGCAGCAGGCTTTCGTCAGCTTGGGGCAGTTCGATGGAAATCGAATCGAAGGCATCGTGATCGTGGTCGTCGTCATCGCCGTCATGGTGGTGGTCGTGATGGCTGTGGCGGCTGTCGATGTGTTCCTCGGAGCCCGCGCCCAGGCCGATCAACACGTCCAGCGGCAGGCGACCGTTGCTGGCTTCGATGACCTTGACCGCTGGCGGCAGCTCTTCGGCGACTTCCAGGCGGACTTTGGCCAGGTCCTCGGGGTTGATCAGGTCGGCTTTGTTGAGGATCACCAGGTCGGCGCTCGCCAGTTGATCGGCGAACAGCTCGTGCAGCGGTGATTCATGGTCCAGGTTCGGGTCCAGCTTGCGCTGGGCATCGACCTTGTCCGGGAACGCGGCGAAGGTGCCCGCGGCCACGGCCGGGCTATCGACCACGGTGATGACCGCATCGACGGTGCAGGCGCTGCGGATTTCCGGCCATTGGAAGGCCTGGACCAGCGGCTTGGGCAAGGCCAGGCCGGAGGTTTCGATGAGGATGTGGTCGAGGTCGCCGCGACGCGCCACCAACTCACGCATCACCGGGAAGAACTCTTCCTGCACGGTGCAGCACAAGCAGCCGTTGGCCAGTTCATAGACGCGGCCGT
Organism: Pseudomonas sp. E102; assembly: GCF_052660185.1. NCBI lineage: Bacteria > Pseudomonadati > Pseudomonadota > Gammaproteobacteria > Pseudomonadales > Pseudomonadaceae > Pseudomonas > Pseudomonas sp. E102. The sequence continues at coordinate 1,565,461 of NZ_CP084025.1, read as the reverse complement.
TGGCTTCTTCTTCGGTACAACCGATGGAGCACTGCTTGAGGATCTCCCCGTCAATGCCCAGTTCGCCGAACTCATTGACAATGACCGCGATACGTCGGCCTTGGGCGTTGTCGAGCATGTGCCGCAGCAAGGTGGTCTTACCCGACCCGAGGAAACCGGTGACGATGGTGACGGGGAGTTTGGCCAGTGTTTTCATCGGATGCCCTTTGGCAAGGTGGCGGGCAAACGGGACGACAACCACTGGCACAGGCGCGCGCGGAAGATTTCGCCACCGGATCACCCCGCCCGGTTGTAGTGAGAATCTGTTGTCGAGGCAGGTCTCCTGGCTGACGGCGGGCCAAATCGGCTTTTTTCAAAGCCGGGACTGACATTTTGCTGCGCCTTCCCGTGCGCCCGTTGTATAGGGCAAGCACAGTGGCCTTGCAGAAACAGCACCGTTCACAGTTGCGGGGGCAGCCGCGGCTTGGACCGCGTTCCCTTCTCAGGCTCTGTACGCGAACATTTCATACAGACCCTAGCTTCGGCGCGTGCCGAAGAACCTCGAAGGCGCAAGGCTACGCAGGGTGTGCGGGCGGGTCAATGTCCCAAGGCAATCTCCGACGACTGATGCGTCCTGGCGACTGCCCCAAGGGCAAGTCAGCGCGCCGCCACTCGCCAGAGCCGGGCGATGTCCCGGGCCCGCTCGGCCAGCAGGCGTGGCGCATCGGCGCAAGCTTCTTGTAGCGTCATCGGCCCATTCGCCAGGGCAAACGCGGCATCGATGCCGTGCTCATAAAGCGCTTCGTAGCCCTCCCCCAGCGTGCCGGCGATGACCACCACCGGTACGCCGCGCCGCTGGGCGATGCGGGCCACGCCAAACGGCGTCTTGCCACGCAGGGTCTGGGCGTCGAAACGGCCTTCGCCGGTGATCACCAGGTCGGCGCCGTCGATCGCATCGGCCAGGCCGGTCAATTGTGCGACGACTTCCACGCCGGTACGAAACTGCGCCTGGAGGAACGCCTTGGCGGCAAACCCCAGGCCGCCAGCGGCACCGCTGCCGGGTTCGTCGCGAACGTCGCGGTTCAACACTTGGGCACAATGTTCAGCAAAGTGTCCCAGCGCCCGGTCCAGTTGTTGCACCTGCTCGGCGGAGGCGCCTTTCTGCGGGCCGAACACGGCTGAAGCGCCATGGGGACCGCAAAGGGGGTTGTCGACATCGGCGGCAATCTCGAAGCACACGCCGGCCAGGCGCGGGTCCAGGTCGCCCAGGTCGATACGCGCCAGTTTGCCCAAGGCCAGGCCGCCGGGCGGCAGGGCTTGGCCCTGGTCGTCCAGCAATGCCGCGCCCAGTGCCTGCATCGCCCCGGCGCCGCCGTCGTTGGTGGCGCTGCCACCGATCGCCAGGATGACTCGGCTCGCCCCTTCATCCAAAGCGGCGCGGATCAGTTCGCCAGTGCCATAGGTGCTGCTGGAACAAGCGTCGCGCTGTCCCGGCGGCACCAGTTGCAGGCCGCTGGCCTCGGCCATCTCGATGATCGCCGTGCGGCTGTCGGGCAACCAGCCCCAGCGGGCTTGGACAGCGGCGCCCAGCGGGCCACGGACCCGCGCCTCGCGCCATTGGCCATCGCAGGCCGCGAGCACCGCCTCCACCGTTCCCTCGCCGCCATCGGCCATTGGGCACTTGATCAGCTGCGCGTCCGACCAGACCTCGGCCAGCCCTCCTGCGATGGCGTCCGCCACGGCCTGGGCGCTGAGGCTGTCCTTGAACGAGTCGGGGGCGATGACTATTTTCATTTTTGTTCTCCGGTTCCGATGTACAGCATGCTGCCAGCTGACCGCGACTCTGACGCCGGTCCGCCGCACAAAAGACCTTGGGCATTATTGGTCAAATTCACAAAGGATGGGTTGGCATTGCTGGCCTCTTCACGAGCAGGCTCGCTCCCACATGGGAACTGCTGTGGTCGCATATTCTGTAATCACTGGAGATCAATGGTGGGAGCGAGCCTGCTCGCGAAGGGGTCACTCCGGAAAGTTCTGATCATGGGGCAACAATTGAACCCCCAGGTACAACGCCAGCATCCCATCCAGCCTGAGCGGGTCGACGCCGCTGAGTTCGGCGATTCGTTCCATGCGATAGCGCAGGCTGTTGCGGTGGATGCCCAGGGCGTCGGCGCAGGCCTGGCTCTGGCCGTCGTGTTCGCACCAGCTTCGCAAGGTAGCGAGCAATTGGCCGTTGCTGTCCTTGGCGATCACTTTGCGCAACGGGCTGAGCAGTTCGTCGAGGGCATCATCGCTGCGATGCCGCCAGAGCATCACCGGCAGCCGATAGCGATTGAGAAGCAGCAAGCGCGACTGCGGCAGGACATCGCGCCCATACGCCAGCAGATCCGCCACCCGCCGGTAGCAACGGCGCAGCCCCGCCAGCCCCTCGGCCTGGCCGCCCACAGCAACTCGCAGGATGCTCCAGCCCAGGCCATCGAGCTTGCCCAGCAGCCGCTCGTTCTCCACCGAGGCCGTGACCGGCCGGCACCAGAGCAAGGAGGATTTGGACGACGTCAGGCACCAGCTGTCCGGGTAGCGCGACATCAGCCAGGCGCTCAGCGATTCGACGGTTTGACCAGGGCCATGCTCCAAGCCCAATTCGAACAGATACGGTACGCGCGACAGCTGCGGCTTGAGGCCCATCTGCTGCGCTTCATCGAGCAACCTTGGCGAATCCCCGGCATCGCCCAGCAGCAATGCCAGCAAGTCATCGCAACGCTGGCGGCGCCATTGCTGCTCGGCCTGCTGGTTGCGCTGGCCGAGCAACATTTCGGCGGTCATGCGCACCAGTTCGGCGTAAGTGCGCAATTGCGCGGGTTCGCCGGTAATGCCCAGCACGCCGATCAAGCGCTGATCGAGCATCAATGGCAGGTTGATTCCCGGCTGTACGCCCTTGAGGTGGACGGCGGTGTGCTCGTCGATTTCCACCACCCGTCCGTTGGCGAGGACCAGTTGCGCGCCCTCGTGGCGGGTATTGATGCGCTCGCGCTCGCCGCTGCCGAGGATCAAGCCCTGGTTGTCCATGACGTTGACGTTATAGGGCAGAATCGCCATCGCCCGGTCGACGATGTCCTGCGCCAGGTCGTGATCGAGTTCGAACATGGGCGGTGTTCCTTGCAAGCGGCGTGATTGTTGTTTTGAGGTGCGCCGCCCACGGGATTGGTCAGGCGCACAGGGTCGGATTGCAAACGTTGTGCTGCGGCACAAAGACACGGGACCTTGGGCTGGCCGAGACTCAAGGGGCGGTCAACGTTACCCCTTGGCACGCCAAAATCATAATAAAGAGAGCCCCGTCATGTCCCAGAGCGCAGCAGCCCTCCTGGCTACCCCCGACGAAAAGAATACCGTCTACAAGCGCATCACCCTGCGTTTGATCCCGTTCATCTTCATCTGCTACCTGTTCAACTACCTCGACCGGGTGAACGTTGGCTTCGCCAAGTTGCAGATGCTCGACGCGTTGAAGTTCAGCGAAACCGTGTACGGCCTCGGCGCCGGGATTTTCTTCATCGGCTACGTGCTGTGCGGCGTGCCGAGCAATCTGGCCTTGACCAAATTCGGCCCTCGGCGCTGGATCGCCCTGATGATGATCACCTGGGGCACGCTGTCGACCTGCCTGCTGTTCGTCACCACCCCAACCCAGTTCTACACCTTGCGGCTGTTCACCGGGGCGGCTGAAGCCGGGTTCTTCCCTGGCGTCGTGCTGTACCTTTCGCAATGGTTCCCGACGTTCCGCCGTGGCCGGATCATGGCGCTGTTCATGTCGGCCATCCCAGTGTCGGGGCTGCTGGGCAGCCCGTTTTCCGGCTGGATTCTCAACCACTTCGCCGCCGGCCAGGGCGGCCTGGCGGGTTGGCAGTGGATGTTCCTGCTGCAAGGCATCCCGACAGTGATTCTCGGCGCCCTGGCGTTCTTCCTGCTCAGCGACACCTTCGCCAAGGCCACCTGGCTGACCGACCATGAACGCGCCGTGCTCACCGCCGACCACGCCGAAGACCTGGCCAACAAACCGAAAACCACCACAGACTCCCTGGCCGCCGTGTTCAAGAACCCGGCGATCTGGGCCTTCGGCCTGGTGTACTTCTGCATCCAGAGCGGCGTGTATGCGATCAATTTCTGGCTGCCGTCGATCATCAAGAACCTCGGTTTCAGCGATAACCTGGTGATCGGCTGGCTGAGTGCGATTCCCTATCTGCTGGCGGCGGTGTTCATGTTGCTGGTGGGGCGCTCGGCGGATCTGCACAAGGAGCGTCGCTGGCACTTGGTCGTGCCGATGCTGATGGGCGCGGTGGGGCTGCTGATCGCGGTGAACTTCGCCACCACGCCGGCCATCGCCATCCTCGGCCTGTCCATCGCCACCATGGGCGCCCTCACCGGCCTGCCGATGTTCTGGCCGGTGCCCACCGCCCTGCTCAGCGCGGGCGCGGCGGCCGGCGGGCTGGCGTTGATCAACTCCATGGGCCAGATGGCCGGTTTCCTCAGCCCATACCTGGTGGGCTGGGTCAAGGACACCACCGGCTCGACCGATGCGGCGCTGTACCTGCTGGCCGGCGTGATCGTCTGCGGCAGCCTGTTGGCGCTGCGCATGACCCGCACCTTGCGGGCCTGACACCCCTTTTACCCTGTGGGAGCGAGCTTGCTCGCTCCCACAATTGATTTGTGGTGGTTTGAGAATTCTGTTTGATCCTTGCGGCGGTTCTGGTATTTGATTGAACCTTCCCCATGAATAAAAGGATCTTGTCATGAGCTACCGCACGCTAGGCCATTCAGGGTTGCAAGTCTCGACGTTGACCCTGGGCACCATGATGTTCGGCGAACAGACCAGCACCGAAGATTCGCTGCGGATCATCGACAAGGCCTGGGACCAGGGCATCAACTTCATCGACACCGCGGACGTCTACACCGGCGGTCGCTCCGAAGAAATCGTCGGCGAGGCGATTGCCCATCGTCGCCATGAATGGGTGCTCGCCACCAAGGTCGGCTTCGGCCCGCCGGACGGTATGCCTAACCGCAGCGGCCTGAGCCGCAAGCATCTGTTCAATGGGATCGAGGCCAGCCTGACGCGCCTGGGCACCGATTACCTGGATATCTATTACCTGCACCGCGAAGACCACAACACCCCGCTGCACGTCACCGTGTCGGCCATCGGCGACCTGATTCGCCAGGGCAAGATCCGCTACTGGGGCCTGTCGAACTACCGCGGCTGGCGCATCGCCGAGGTGATCCGCATTGCCGACAGCCTGGGCATCGACCGCCCGGTCATCAGCCAACCGCTATACAACATCGTCAACCGCCAGGCGGAAACCGAGCAGATCACAGCGGCGCAGAATTATGGCCTTGGCGTGGTGCCATTCAGCCCCCTGGCTCGCGGCGTGCTCAGCGGCAAGTACGCGCCAGACGTCGCACCGGACGCCAACAGCCGTGCCGGACGCCAGGACAAGCGCATCCTGGAAACCGAATGGCGGGTCGAGTCCCTGCGCATCGCCCAGCAGATCCTGGAATACACCCAGGGCCGGGGCGTGGGCATCGTCGAGTTCGCCATCGCCTGGGTGCTGAACAACAATGCCGTCACCTCGGCCATCGTCGGGCCGCGCACCGAGGAGCAGTGGGATTCGTACACCAAGGCGCAGGCGGTGAAAATCACGGCAGAGGATGAAGCATTCATCGATTCGCTGGTGACACCGGGCCATGCCTCGACGCCGGGGTTCAATGATGTCGGCCATTTCGTGCCGGGGCGCGTGCCGCGTACGTCGTAACTTACACTGAGATCACCGTGGCGAGGGAGCGTGCTCCCGCTCGGCTGCGCAGCAGTCGCTCTTTGGGGCCGCTACGCGGCCCAGCGGGAGCAAGCTCCCTCGCCACGGGTAAACGGCTTTCCGTATCGTGCTGCAATTCCAATAACAAGAGGCATCCGTGTCCAAAGGCATCGCTCTATCGGTCTCGGCATCCGCCCTGTTCGCCGTCATGTACTACTACACCTCGCTGCTCGCGCCGCTGACGGGCCTGGAGATTTTCGGTTGGCGCATGTTGCTGACGATGCCGTGCATGACTGCGTTCATGCTGATCTCCCGTGAATGGAAACTCGTCTCGGATCTTGTCGCACGCCTGATCGCCACGCCGCGCTTGCTGCTGGGTGCAATGGCGTCATCGGCACTGATGGGGGCGCAGTTGTGGCTGTTCATGTGGGCGCCGCTCAACGGCTACAGCCTGGACGTGTCGCTGGGCTATTTCCTGCTGCCGCTATCGATGGTCCTGACGGGGCGCATCGCCTATGGCGAGCGCCTTTCGCGTCTGCAGAAAGCCGCGGTGTTTTTCGCCTCTCTCGGCGTGCTCAACGAGCTGTACCGGGTGGGTGGGTTTTCCTGGGCGACGTTACTGGTGGTGCTGGGCTATCCAATCTATTTCATCCTGCGCAAACGCCTTCGCACCGACAACCTGGGTGGGCTCTGGCTGGACATGACGTTGATGCTGCCGTTGGCGCTCTGGTTCGTGCAGAGCGGCGAACAAGGTTTCAAGGTTTTCAATCAACACCCGTGGCTGTCGCTGCTCATCCCGCTGCTCGGCGTCATCAGTGCCTCGGCCCTGGTGGCCTATATCGTTGCCAGCCGGTTGCTGCCCTTCAGCCTGTTCGGGCTGTTGAGCTACGTCGAGCCGGTGTTGTTGCTGGGGGTCGCGCTGCTGCTGGGTGAAAGCATCCAGGCTGAAGAATGGCTGACCTATATCCCCATCTGGATGGCCGTGGCGGTTCTGGTATTCGAAGGGTCCAAGCATATGGTGCGGCAACGGCGCCGGGCCTGACTGCCCCAGCTTGCATCACGAAACACTCTGCGCCCACGCGCCAGGTCCAGCTCCTTTATCATGCCCGCACGAACGCCAGGAGGGCGCTCGGCAGACCTTACGATAAAGGAATTATCGATGTCAGAACCTTCCCAAGGGCGATCCGCCCAACCAGGAGTGGAACGGATTCCACCTGTGGTGATCACCGATATCACGTCCCATCCGCTGCAACGTCTGCCCGAACATAACGACACGCAACCGGATAAAAAACCAACGCCCCGGGAACGGCTCACGCGTTTGGATGAACGCCTGGGGCCGGTGAAGATTGGCGAGTTGAGCATAAGCCGCGTCGACCTTTATCGCATGGGCGCACGCCTGGGCGACGACGGGACCGCAACAGACTCGGCACTTCTTTCGCAACCGGACGGAGCGCTGATCGATGCCGTCCGGTTCGATCCACTGATGATCGAGACTTACATCAAGGCGCACCCTTCGGGCAACGCCCCCGATGCGACCTCTCTGTTGTTCGAGCTCGCGTCCGTCCGGTCCTCCAGCTCCCCCGCGATTCTTGAGCCAACACCAGGCCACGTCCCCAGCGGGTCGATGGACACGTTCGGCAAATTGCTCGATGCGTTGCAGGCGATGCAAGCGTTGCAGGGCCAACCCTTCGCACCGGGCATGCCAACCTGGGTCAACAACCTGAAGAGCCACGGTATGCTCACCGCTGCGCTGGGCATGCAGATCTACGGAATCTATGGTGGTCTGGTGGGGATCCGTGATGGCCTGAGAAACAGCGATCTGGCCGAGATAGCGGTCAGCTCCGGGGAAATCGGCGGTGAGCTCACTTCGGTCATGGTGGAGCACGGGCTGTTGAAGACCGGAAAACAAATGCTGCGCCAGGCTGACCGGGTGCTCATGGGCTTCAAGGCCACCGCCGTGGGCAAATGGCTGATCCGCAGCGCGGGCCTGATGGCCGGCATCCTCACGCTCCCTTTCGATATCTACCACGCCATCAATGCCTTCGACGCCGCCGCCAGATCCACGGGCAAGGAAGCCATGGACCATTACGTCTCGGCCGGCATGAGCGTGGCGAGCGCAGGCCTCTCGGTCGCGCTCGGGGCGGCGGCAATGGCGGGGTTCGGTCTGACCGGCGCGGTTGGGTTGGTGGCGTGCGCCGTCCTGATGGTGGGCGCAAGGGTCTACGGCGCAGCACGCCAGGTCGATGACATTGACGATTACATTGAGCTGAGCATCAACGAACGCTGGCGCTCGGGTTGGTTCGCGTTCACTGGGCAAGCGCTCGATACTCAAGTGATGGGACGCTACGAGGTTGCGCGCACCCGTGTCGGGTACACCCAAGCGCTGGTGGACCAGGCGCGCAAGCTGCTGGACGGCGAGCTGAAACCCAGCGTGGAAGCCCTCGTCAGCGGCCGCTTCGAAGTCAACATGCAACCGCTCAAGCACTGGAGACTGCACTGGGATGACGGCGAGCAGCCTTACCGGGAAGTGAGCACACCAGAGGTAGTGGAAAGCGACGATGTAATCGACGCATCTCGGGGGCTGGACAAGGCTCCCAGGGTGACCGTCGGTGAACCGGGCAAGGGCAAGGGCATCTATTGGCAGTTGGGTGGCGGCAACGACCAGGTCTTCGGCGTATACGACAAACCCAACTACTTCAGCTTCTCAACGGGTAAAAAGAGCCTGACGGGAGGTTCGGAGGATGATGCGTTCATGTTCCATGTGAACGAGACACTCAAGACGCCGGTCGTGGATGCCAGGAACGCGCTGCATGGCGGCGCGGGCAACGACACGCTGTCGTTGCAGGGTCGACTCCCGGACGTCAACGGCTCTTACGCCTATCTCGGCCTTGAAATCGATCTGCCCGGCGGACTCTCCCTGTTGAAGTCCCACGACGACACCCACCCTGCCCACTACGCAACGATCACCTCGATTGAAAACGTCGAGACACTGCCCCGTGGCTACAGCCGAGTCATCGGTGACCGGCACCCCAACCACATCACGCTCAATGGTATGGATGACCGAGCCACCGGTGGACGCGGCGATGATGTGTTCCGGCTGATGGGCAACTCCAGTCGGGTCGACGGTGGCCCCGGCACGGACCGTTACTACGTCGCCATCAACACTGGCGACATCCATATCACCGAGGATGGGACGGAGCCGAGCATCATTGAACTCGGCTATCCAGCGGAAGGGATCAAGGGTTGGGAAATCCAGGGCACGTCATTGAAGGTGACGTTATCCCATGATGCGCAGACAACGGATTTATTTCGCGAGCTGTGCATTGTCGATACGTATTGCCAGGTTGGGACTCAACGGGTCCTGCGTAATGACGCTCTGCTGTTCGTGACGCAAGATGGCTTCACTTTCAAGCCGGATCTGCCAGACGCTTTGCTCGCCCCGGAAGATCACCCCGTCAGCGCGATCATGATGCATCAAGGCAAATCGCCGCCCGCGCCGGTCATTTTCAATGGTGAAAAAGTCGCCTCACGGGATCTCGTCTCCGAAAACTATTTCGTTGCCAGGGAATGCCCCGACCCTATCTTCGATATCCCGCAGCAACCGGCCAACGCAACCACCACGCTGTTCCTGGACCATGACGACAGCGAATTGGAAGCCGTCCACGCTCATTATCGCGTGGAGGTTCGCACCATCGGTTATTGGAACTGGCTGACCTACAGCGACATGAAGCTGGTGCTGCAATTCACCAACGGCACGCGGCTGACGCTCGATCATTGGATGAAGCATAACCAGGGTGTTGCGTCGAATGTCACGGGCACGTTGATGTCCACTGGCGTATCGCTCACGCGCGCCATCACTCTGGTCTTTCGTGACGGCACCTCCTACCGGGTGGGTACGGTACGGCCGTCATTCCACGATGATTATCAGAACCCGGGAACACGCGTGGTCGAGGGGCGCCATGTACTGCGCCGACGCCCTGGTCGTGCTGTCTTCCGGTCCCCGTCCCGTGAAGTCATACGCCTGCCTTCCAGACCGCAAAAAATCAGGTTGCCTGAACGCCAGCACACCAGCATTTACGAGCTGGAGGGCAACGCCTCCACTTACGAAGTACACCCCAGCCCTGGCGCCACCCTGCGCCTGTATACGACCAGCGCAACCGATTCGTCGGTGTGGAATATTCACGCCGACAGCTTTGACATGGATCTGGCCCGCAGCGATATCCGTGTCGGTAGGACCTGGGTCCTGCTCGGTGACGTGCGGTTGTTGCTCACGCCAGCGTCCGATGACCGGAAACCACCGGAAATTGTGCATGTGGAACTCCTGTCCGGCACCCGTTACCAGATCGACACCGATCTGGGGAAAGCGCGACTGTTGAGCATCAATGCCAGGTTCCATGCCGACATTGCCACGCTCCTGCGAGAAATCCAGGCCCATGAAGCTGATGGCAGCCTGGCGACGACATTTCTCAGCGTCGCTGGCGTTCGCCTCGCTGACGGCACGCCAGGCGCGATCTTCTATGACGTACTGGACCAGCGCTGGATTCTCGATAGCGACGACACGCAAGAAGTGAACAGCTCGGACCTGATGATCGGGACCGTTGCCCAGCACTGAACAACACTCCCTCAACACGTCCAAGCAGCCAAGACCAACCCGTCCGCACGCGTCGGCACCGGCTGGCCGCTGCAACACGACACCTATCAAGGAAGAGAACATGTCTCCAAAAAAACCTGTGCGCCCGAAGGGCACAGACACGCCAGGCACCGATCCGGGCACGATCACCCTACCCGACGTCAGGCTGCCGCCTCATCTTGCATTGCCTGGGACCGGCATCCCGCCACGCCCCCACACGTCGACGTCCGAGCCCAGTGGCTCTGCCGGGGCTTCATCCCAGAAGAGCCCGCCGCCACCCGTCGAGCTGACGGACCCGACCAGTGGCGCCCCAACGGCTGCGCAGCCTTCGCCAAGGTCCTTGGATCGCTACGCGCTCAATCCACCCGAAGGGTTGCCACCGGCCCGCGCCGATGGTCTTCGGGTCAACGGCAACGGCAGCTACGTCGATCTGGACGACGGGAAAGTCGCCCGGGTCGTCCATGACCCTGCCTTGAACGCTTATTACGCGTGGGGCCTGAATGAACTGTCACCTTCGGGCCCGGCACTCTATCGGCCAACAGGCGCGGTGTCCTGGCGCGAAAACGCCTTCGCCACGAAGCTGCGGGCCTACCAACTGGGCAAGGACCAGCGAGCAGTATTCGATCGCAGGAACGAGGGGCTATCGAGCCAGTCCATCAAAGAGCGCGACGCTGCTTTAGGCCCTATTTACCGGACCCAACAGAACCAACTGAAAGAGGACGCCCGGTTATTCCTTCAAAACGCCCAACGGATCCCTCGTTCCGCCGCTCCTTCGTTGCTTGGCGTGGAGACATTTTCCAAGCTCATCGAGAAAATCTTCGAACACTCCCAAGGCCTGGTCATGACGGAGCGGTTTTCGGGCACCGGCAGCAAGATGCAACTGATCGACGCGATGCCGGCACTGGTCGCAAGCGGTGTAACGACGCTGTACCTGGATCGCTTGCGAATCGACATCGACCAGGTCGTCCTGGACGGGTTCGCCAGGACCGGTGTCCTCGACGCCAGACTGAAGCGTCGCCTGCACGCTCTCGACGTGAATGATGACGCGGTCCCGCCAACGCCCTACACCTATCAGAACCTGATCATCGCGGCGCGGGAAAATGGCATAAGGGTCCAGGCCCTGGACTGCGCCGCCAGGGCCCAGGCGGAACTGTCCGGAGACGACGGTTTCCGAGGCCTGTTCACGTATCACGCCAGCCAAGTGATCAACGCCGACCGCCTTAATCGTCCGCAAGGCAAGTGGGTCGCCCTGGTGGGAGCGTCCCAGTATCGTAAAAGGAACATCGCTCTTGAACAGGAGCAGCACGCCACGGTGACTTTCAGCTACCCCAACACGCCTGGCCTGGCCCAAGTGCAAGGTGTGATGAGCTTGCATGTCGAGGACCTTGCCCATGGCCCGAACCTGCAGATCATCCAGGACCCGTCGCTCGGGGCCGCTGATTTGAACCTGAACGTAGGGGGCCAGGGCATGAAGCCATTCGAGCTGCCCGTTCGTTACCGACGCGTTCTGGAACAAGACATTCGAAGTGCCAACCTTACGCAGGACCCCCATAGCCTTTTTGCGACAATACCGGTGCAGCGTGGTCTCGATGTCGAAACCGCCCAGCGGGAACGTTTCCAGCGCGCCAGGGATACCATCAGCGCCAGCCAGTACTTCTTCGAAGGCCAACCGGTCACCCGCCCCAGGCCGCCCACGCCGGCACTGCAACCTTACAGCCCACCCCCCGCTGTGCTTGAAAGCATTTACCGTGTATCCAACGGCCTGGTCTTGGGAGCGGCCTACAACGCCATCGGCGCCAGGAAGTTCTTGATCGACAACATGCCCGCCCTGAAGGAGCAGCAGGTCAAGACGCTCTACATGGAAAACCTGATCAGTGAATACGATCAACCCCGGCTGGATGCATTTGCCTCCAGCGGTGCGATGTCCGATCCTCTGAGGGCGAATCTCCGGCGCCAGGACGAACTCCAGCAGATACATCCCTCCAGCGCCCATTCGTTGGTCAACCTCATCACTGTTGCTCACCAGCACGGCATCAAGGTGCAGGCGCTCGACACGTCGATCACCTTCAGGGACGAAATGAGGCGGCACGCCCCCGAGCGCTCCAGGAACTTCAAGTACGTGGCCCATACTCTCATCGAGACCGACCAGGCCCACCGGGGCCCGCACAAATGGGTGGCGCTGGTAGAGAGCGGCCACGCCAATACCGCTCGAAACACCCCCGGATTGGCTGAACTGCAAGGTGCCGTCGGGGTACGCGTGGTCGATGCCGGCAGTCAACCCACGCGAGTGCTGCCCGATGAAGGAGAGATCGTTTCCAGTCTCTTGCCCATCGCACGACCAGCCGCTCACCGTACGCCCTCCGGCGCCGGGTACCTTTTTGTGAAGTCAGATCTGCTGCTGGAGATAAGTACCGGCACCCAGCTGATACGGCGGGCGCCCGTCAGCCCTGGCAAGTTGTTGAACAAGCCGAACGAATTCCTCATCGAACGCTCGGAAGATGGGTTTCAGCTGTACCTGGCGAAACATCAGCTGGGGGACTTCAGCGTGTACCCCCTGCTTATGGCCGCTGACCAGCTATCGGTCGACATTCCCGACCTGTCCCAGCATTACCACCGGGTGTGGCAAGTCAACAGAGTGAAGTTCAAGGACATCGATGGGCTGGTGTGGGCGCTCAAGACTGCCGGTCTTAAACAGGTCAGCGGCACGACGGTGATTCCCGTCTCGCCGCTGCGCCTGATGGATAGGCACCCACGGCTGACCGATCCTGGCATGTACCTTGTCGAAACCAGACCGGAAGGCACCATGATCTTCCACCGTTCCAAGGACAGCTCGATCAAAAGAACGCTGGTCAGTAAGGATCAGTTGTCGGGCAAGCTTTATATCAATCGACCGGAATGGGGGCTTACCGAGCTTCGTCTGTTTGACAACCTGGACGCCCTCACGGCCCACCTGGATGAAGCGATTGGGTTGAAACGCGTGCAAAGCGCCTGACAAACAGCACCGGTCAAGCATTGATGCCGGACCTGCTCTGGCCAATATTCAGGGTGCGGGCGAGCTTGCTGGCGATAGCGCCACCACGGGCGGATGGATCGCCAGCGTAGCTTGCGCCGGGCAAAAAAAACCGCCCGGCATCAGGCCGGGCGGTGTTTGTGACACTCAGGCATTAGTCAGCGGTCAGCACACCACGGCGCACCTGGTCACGCTCGATCGACTCGAACAGCGCCTTGAAATTGCCCTCGCCGAAGCCATCGTCGCCCTTGCGCTGGATGAATTCGAAGAACACCGGGCCCATCAGGGTTTCCGAGAAAATCTGCAGCAGCAAACGCTTGTCGCCCTGCTCGGAAGCGCCATCGAGCAGGATGCCACGCGATTGCAGCTCCGCCACTGGCTCGCCATGATTCGGCAGACGGCCCTCGAGCATTTCGTAGTAGGTGTCCGGCGGCGCGGTCATGAAGCGCATGCCGATTTTCTTCAGCCCATCCCAGGTCTTGATCAGGTCGTCGGTGAGGAACGCCACATGCTGGATGCCCTCGCCGTTGAACTGCATCAGGAACTCTTCGATCTGGCCAGCGCCCTTCGAGGATTCTTCGTTCAGCGGAATGCGGATCATGCCGTCAGGCGCGGTCATGGCCTTGGAGGTCAAACCGGTGTATTCGCCCTTGATGTCGAAGTAGCGGATCTCGCGGAAGTTGAACAACTTCTCATAGAAGGTCGCCCAGTACGCCATGCGCCCGCGATACACGTTGTGGGTCAGGTGATCGATGATCTTGAGCCCCGCACCCACCGGATTGCGGTCGACACCGTCGAGAAACACGAAATCGATGTCATAGATCGAGCTGCCTTCGCCAAAACGGTCGATCAGGTACAGCGGCGCGCCGCCGATGCCTTTGATCGCAGGCAGGTTCAGCTCCATCGGGCCGGTCTCGATATGGATCGGCTGGGCACCGAGTTCCAGGGCGCGCTTGTAGGCTTTTTGCGAGTCCTTGACGCGGAACGCCATGCCGCAAACCGACGGACCGTGTTCGGCGGCGAAGTAGGACGCCACGCTATTGGGCTCGTTGTTGAGGATCAGGTTGATCGCGCCCTGGCGATACAGGTGTACGTCCTTGGAGCGGTGGGTCGCTACCTTGGTGAAACCCATGATCTCGAAGATCGGCTCCAGGGTGTTGGGCGTAGGGGATGCAAATTCGATGAATTCAAAGCCCATCAGGCCCATCGGGTTTTCGTATAGATCTGCCATGTCGGCGCCTCATCATGCTTATCAATTAACAAGAAACGTTAGTTGCCAGTGATGCTGAGGGCGCGCGGCGGCGCGCAGGAAATACCGCGGACGCTGCGGGCGAGGAAATCGCCATAGATCAGTTGAAACCCAAGTATCTTCATTGTCGACCCAAGGCTCTTGCGGGCGAGGCTTCTGCTGCCAGAAGACGTTATTCTTATATGCGTAAATCGATTCTACACAGCGTAACCACATTTGTCCGCCTTGGGTATCAAATCGCCTTTTTGGCCGAGCGTGCAAGGGGTTTGTTGCACAGGAAAATACCCATCAGGATCAGCCCCCCGCCCCCGCACATCAAGGCCGTAAGCCGTTCGTCCAATAGCAAGGCGCCCAGCAGGACCGCCGTCAGTGGATTGAGCGCGATGAACACGCCGGACCGGGTCGCGCCAATCCGTCGGATGCCGTCATACCAGGCGATATAGGCCAGCGCCGAGCCCAGTACGCCAAGGTACAACAGGCTCAGCCATTGCCCGGCATCCAGTGCGGTCAGCGCCGCGAAGCGAATCTCTCCCCCGGCCGCGCACGCTCCCCAGAGCATCAGCGTGCCCAGCAGGATCGACCAGGTCACCGTTTGCAAGGGGCCAAGGCTTTCATTCAGGCTTTTGGAAAATAGCGAGTAGATACCCCAGCCGAGCACGCAGCCGAAAATCAGCACGTCGCCTATCCACCCTTGCTCCGTTGTTTGTAGCAAGGCCGGGTCACGACCCACGATCACCAGACCCGCCCCGCCGAGACACAAGACGATGCCGGCGACTTTCAAGCGGCTCAGCCGCTCCTTGAATAACCACCAGGAGGCCAGCCCGATCACCGCCGGGTTCAACGCCACGATCAACGAGGCCCGCGACGCACTGATGTATTGCAAACCATAAAAGAAACACAGGTTGTAGAAGAAAATACCGAAGAAACCCAGCATCGCCAGTTGCAAGCCCTGCTTCAGGCTGGGCCTGGCCAGGGGAATGCCGGCCACCCCGAGAAATACCAGCAGCGCGAGACTCGCCAGCAGAAAGCGCAGGCTGGCGGCCAGCATGGGCGCCAATGCATCGGAGAGGATCCGCCCGGCCACGAACGTCCCTCCCCAGATCATTGTGACCATGGCGAGCTTCAGGTAGACCGGCAGGTCGGAAGCGATCGGCATGGAATGTTCCATGGGTTTCATTGCTTTCATCTCATTCAAGGTCGTTCGGATGCCAGTGACGAGGGAGCTCCCTCGCCACGGTTTTCTCTGTCGCTCAAGTGCCGTATTGTTCGCCTCATATCTTGTCATCGTAAAATGAGCCTTCACTCATGACCCTGACCCAACTCGAAATCTTTTCGCTGGTCGCCGAGTTGCGCGGCTTCACGGCAGCCGCGACACGGTTGGGCATCGGACAATCAGCGGTGTCGCACGCAATCAGGTCCTTGGAAAACGAACTGGGCGTCGAGCTGTTCAGGCGTCATCAGACCCTGGTGGAGCCCAGCGACATCGGCCAGCAATTGCTGCTGCGGGCCCGAGCCATGCTCGGCTTGGCCAACACGCTGCGCCAGGAAGCCGCGGATGCCCGAGGCATGCGCCGCGGAACCTTGCGCATCGGCTCGTTCGGCCCGACAGCCTCGATGAAGCTGTTGCCCGCTATCCTGGAACGCTTCAGGACCTTGCACCCGGGGATCGAAGTGCATGTCGACGAGGGGCCGGACCGGCAGGTTCTGCAATGGTTGGACGAACGCCGGATCGACGTCGGTTTCGTAGTCTTGCCGGAGGAACGCTTCGATACGTTCGCGTTGATGACCGACCAGATGGTCGCCCTGCTCCCTGCTGCTCACGCCCTAGGGGATCGAACCCACGTGCAACTCAAGGATTTGTGCGACGACCCTTTCATTCTCACCGAGGCCGGCTCGTCGGAACTGGTCTGGCGACTGTTCAATGCCGCGCGCTTGACACCCAATGTCCGTTATCGCTGCTCGCAACTGCTCAGTACGCTCGACCTCGTCACTCGTGGCAACGCGGTGAGCGTAGTGTCCGAAGGCTCGTTGCCCCTGTTCGATAATCCTGGCTTCGTTGTTCGTCCTCTGTCGCCTCCCATCCCACGACAGATCGGCCTGGCCGTACTCGATAGCCGCCAGGCCTCGCCGGCAACCCTGGCATTTATCGAGCTGGCACAGGCCGTTCAGCCGACTTGATTGCGCTTAACTTTCGATAGGGTTATCTATTAGCCCAACGGACTAGAGCACGCGATTTCATTACACCGCCTAGTACTGCTAACAGCCAATCTCCGTCGCCAGTCGCTTGACGTCATCGGCCCGACTGATGGTAAAACGCCAACAGCTGTTACATAACGAAAAAGTTACGATTTACACTTTTCGGTTTAACTACTACAATTTTTTCTGCCTCTACCAGATAGCAGGAGAGTCATTAGTCACCGAGTCGCTACAAGGCGCCTGGCTTATAGCTTTGTTTGCGGTTGGTATCAGCCTTATATTTTGATTGGAGTAATTATATTGTCCAGACTCGCTGAATTTCGCAAAGCCGAAAAGGCCCTTCAAGAGCAGCTCGCGCAGCTGGAAGCTTTGAAGAATGACGCCGGGCTCAAGAAAGAAATCGAATTCGAAGAAAAGCTCCAAGGGCTGATGAAAACCTACGGCAAGGGCCTGCGCGACATCGTTGCGATCCTCGACCCGAGCCCGTCCAAATCAGGCCTGTCGTCGGGCAAGACGCCAAAGACCCGCCGTGCCCGCGTCGTCAAGGTCTATCAGAACCCGCACACGGGCGAACTGATCGAAACCAAGGGCGGCAACCATCGCGGTTTGAAAGCCTGGAAGGAAAAATACGGTGCGAGCACCGTCGATTCCTGGCTGCGCGGTTGAAAGCACTACAACGAAAAAAGCCCTGGCCTGCACCCAGGGCTTTTTTATGGGCCGAACTTTCGTGTTGGCCCAAGAGTATTACGCTGAAAGCCTTATAATTTCAGGCTATTTCGTACCGACTGTATTTCATCCTGGCTTTCTACAAATACCTGCGCCTGCCCCGCATAGGACAACACGTAGGCATTACCCTCATTAAGTGCCGCGACGAGGGTCTGCGACAATACATGACGCCCGTTTTGCGTGATCGTGCAAGTGGTTTCCAAAGCGCTTACGCCGCCCAATACGGACGCGTGAATCTTATTGCAGACACTTTGATAGCCACCTTGGAAAAAATCCTTCTGAATGGACTTTCTCATTTCCAACAGCACGCCTTGCAAGTTTACTTGATGGTCGGGCTCGACAGCCGACGCGGTCAACTCCATCACCATCACGGCATTGCCCGAACGGTCGCTTTTGGTGGCGCGCTGCCGACTGGTACCTTTGGCCGGGGCCGGTGCGTCGGCGGGCAGCGATTCGATGATCCATCCCGAGGGCCAGGTTACCTGTGGTTCGGCCGCCCCCACATCGACGCTCGACGCGACGGCAAACAACAGGACGAACAGCGAAGAAAGCGGTCGAAACATTGCGTTGCACTCAAGGACTGATCGTGAAGTCTGAAGCGCGACGCCCCACCAGGCAATAGGCATGTTTGGCGATGCCACGCCCCTTGCGTATCATGGACGCACCTGCAAGGAAGCTAGCACAAGCCCCACTTATTTTTCGGAGGGCCCATGAGCCTGCAAGAACTCAATACTTTCCCTGGCGTCACCGCTCAACCCGATGCCGCAACGGCCAAATTCGTCTTCAACCACACCATGCTGCGGGTCAAGGACATTACCAAGTCCCTTGATTTCTACACCCGTGTGCTGGGTTTTTCCCTGGTGGAAAAGCGCGACTTTCCAGAGGCCGAATTCAGCCTGTATTTCCTTGCCCTGGTCGACAAGAACCAGATCCCGGCGGACGCGGCGGCGCGTACCGAGTGGATGAAATCGATCCCCGGCATCCTCGAACTGACACATAACCACGGCACCGAAAACGATCCGGCGTTCACCTACCACAACGGCAACACCGACCCGCGCGGTTTCGGTCACATCTGCATCTCCGTGCCAGACGTGGTCGCCGCCTGCGAGCGCTTCGAAGCGTTGGGCTGTGACTTCCAGAAACGCTTGAGTGATGGCCGCATGAAAAGCCTGGCCTTCATCAAAGACCCGGACGGTTATTGGGTCGAGATCATCCAGCCTGCACCGTTGTAAGTTCTGCGGTCACAAAAAAACCCCATGAGCCAAGGCCCATGGGGTTTTGTTTTTCCAGCGACCGGCTATCAGGCCGGTGCGGAGGTGCGGATCAGGTGATCGAAGGCGCTCAGCGAAGCCTTGGCGCCCTCGCCCACGGCGATCACGATTTGCTTGTACGGCACGGTGGTCACGTCACCGGCCGCGAACACACCTGGGATCGACGTTTCGCCACGAGCATCGACAATGATCTCGCCACGCGGCGACAGCTCGACGGTGCCCTTGAGCCAATCGGTGTTGGGCAACAGGCCGATCTGGACGAAGATTCCTTCCAGCGCCACGTCGCGCACTTCACCGCTCGGACGGTCCTTGTAGCGCAGGCCGTTGACCTTCTGCCCGTCACCCGTCACTTCGGTGGTCTGGGCGTTGGTGATCACCGTCACGTTCGGCAGGCTGTGCAGTTTGCGCTGCAATACCGCGTCGGCACGCAATTGCACATCGAACTCCAGCAACGTGACGTGGGACACGATACCCGCCAGGTCGATGGCCGCTTCGACGCCGGAGTTACCGCCGCCGATTACCGCGACCCGCTTGCCCTTGAACAGCGGACCGTCACAATGCGGGCAGTACGCCACGCCTTTGTTGCGGTATTGCTGCTCGCCCGGCACGTTCATTTCGCGCCAGCGGGCACCGGTCGCCAGGATCACGGTCTTGGCCTTGAGGCTCGCGCCGCTGGCGAACTTGACTTCATGCAGCCCACCGGCCGTGCCTGGCACCAGTGCGTCGGCGCGTTGCAGGTTCATGATGTCGACGTCGTATTGCTTGACGTGTTCTTCCAGGGCGACAGCCAGTTTCGGCCCTTCGGTTTCCTGGACCGAGATGAAGTTCTCGATGGCCATGGTGTCGAGCACCTGGCCACCGAAACGCTCGGCCGCCACACCGGTACGGATGCCTTTTCGTGCCGCATAGATGGCCGCCGAGGCACCGGCCGGGCCACCGCCCACCACCAACACGTCAAAGGCATCCTTGGCGCTGATCTTCTCAGCCTGGCGCTCGATGCCACTGGTGTCGATCTTGGCGAGGATTTCTTCCAGGCCCATGCGACCCTGGCCGAAGTTCACACCATTCAAGTACACGCTTGGCACGGCCATGATCTGGCGTTCATCGACTTCAGCCTGGAACAGCGCGCCGTCGATGGCGACGTGCTTGATGTTCGGGTTCAGCACCGCCATCAGGTTCAGCGCCTGGACCACGTCCGGGCAGTTCTGGCACGACAGCGAAAAATACGTCTCGAAGTTGAAATCGCCCTTGAGCGAGCGGATCTGTTCGATCACTTCGACACTGGCCTTCGAAGGGTGGCCACCGACTTGCAGCAGGGCCAGCACCAGCGAAGTGAATTCATGCCCCATGGGAATGCCGGCGAAACGCAGGCTGATATCGGCTCCCGGGCGGTTCAACGAAAACGATGGCTTACGCGCATCGGTGCCGTTGTCGAGCAAGGTAATCTGGTTGGAAAGACTGGCAACGTCTTTGAGTAACGCAAGCATTTCCTGGGATTTCGCACCGTCGTCGAGGGATGCAACGATCTCGATCGGCTGGGTGACCCGTTCCAGGTATGACTTCAACTGAGCTTTAAGATTGGCGTCCAACATACGGGCGATTTCCATTTTTGAATTTCAGAAAAAACAACGCCCAGGCGAATCTCGCCCGGGCGTTTTTTGGGGCGAAGCGGCTTACTTGGCTAAGAGCGGATCGCCCTCGGGTAACGCATTGGTTTAGATCTTGCCGACCAGGTCCAGGGACGGAGCCAGGGTGGCCTCGCCTTCTTTCCACTTGGCTGGGCAGACTTCACCTGGGTGAGCGGCAACGTACTGGGCTGCCTTGATCTTGCGCAGCAGCTCGGAAGCGTCACGGCCTACACCACCGTCGTTGATTTCAACGATCTTGATCTGACCTTCAGGGTTGATCACGAAAGTACCGCGGTCAGCCAGGCCAGCTTCTTCGATCAGCACGTCGAAGTTGCGGGAGATGGCCAGGGTCGGGTCGCCGATCATGGTGTACTGGATCTTGCCGATGGCTGGCGAAGTGTTGTGCCAGGCAGCGTGGGCAAAATGAGTGTCGGTGGACACGCTGTAGATTTCGACGCCCAGCTTCTGGAACTCGGCGTAGTTGTCGGCCAGGTCTTCCAGCTCGGTTGGGCAAACGAAGGTGAAGTCAGCTGGGTAGAAGAACACGACAGACCACTTGCCTTTCAGGTCGGCGTCCGATACTTCGACGAAAGCGCCGTTTTTGAAAGCGGTGGCTTTGAACGGTTTAACTTGGCTGTTGATGATAGGCATCGTTGACTCTCCGTCAGTGGTTGAAAAGTTGATGGGGTGAATCTTAGCCATTCATTGCGCTGTTGGCTCATTGCCAAAGCTCATGCAAATGATTGGTTTTGACTATCAGGAATCTATATAGATAGAAGAAATCTGTGGAAGCTGCCGAAGGCGGCGATCAATTGATCGTGGCAGCTGCCTGACAGTTCACGGGGCTGGATCAACGGATCACAGCCCCATGGACGAAAAGCCTGATCAGGCGGTAGGCGTACGCATGGTGACGAATTCTTCGGCTGCGGTTGGATGCACGCCGATGGTTTCATCGAAATCGCGCTTGGTAGCACCGGCCTTGAGGGCAATCGCCAGCCCTTGGATAATTTCACCGGCGTCCGGCCCGACCATGTGGCAGCCCAGGACCTTATCGGTCTTGGCATCGACCACCAATTTCATCAGGGTGCGTTCCTGGCAGTCAGTGAGGGTCAGCTTCATCGGCCGGAAACGGCTTTCGAAAATCTGCACCTCATGGCCGGCTTCCCGAGCCTGTTCTTCCGTCAAACCTACCGTGCCGATGTTCGGCAGGCTGAACACCGCCGTGGGGATCATTCGATAATCAACCAGGCGGTATTGCTCAGGCTTGAACAGGCGCCGCGCCACCGCCATGCCTTCGGCCAGGGCGACAGGCGTGAGCTGCACACGGCCGATCACATCGCCAATGGCCAGGATCGACGGTTCGGCCGTCTCGTATTTTTCGTTGACCTGCACGAAGCCTTTCTCGTCCAGCTTGACGCCCGTGTTCTCCAGCCCAAGATTGTCCAACATCGGCCGGCGGCCGGTGGCGTAGAACACACAATCGGTCGACAACGTGCGACCGTCCTTGAGCGTCACTTTCAGGCTGCCGTCGGCTTCTTTGTCGATGCGTTGGATGTCTGCGTTGAATTGCAGGTCCAAGCCACGACGCTGCTGCTCTTCGGCCAGATGCTTGCGCACCGCGCCATCAAAACCGCGCAAGAACAGGTCGCCGCGATAGAGCAAGGATGTCTGCGCGCCCATGCCGTGGAAGATCCCGGCGAATTCCACGGCGATGTAGCCGCCTCCCACCACCAGCATGCGCTTGGGCAGCGTCTTGAGAAAAAACGCTTCGTTGGAACCGATGGCGTGCTCGCTCCCGGGAATATCCGGAATCACCGGCCAGCCGCCGGTGGCGATCATGATGTGCCTGGCGGTGTAGCGCTCGCCGTTGATCTCGACTTCATGAGGGCTGGTAATCCTGGCGTGGCCTTCATGCAAGGTCACACCGCTGTTGACCAGCAGGTTGCGGTAGATGCCGTTGAGGCGATTGATCTCACGATCCTTGTTGGCGATCAGCGTGGCCCAGTCGAAACTCGCCTCGCCCGCCGTCCAGCCGTAGGCCGACGCTTGTTCGAAATCCTCGGCGTAATGCGCGCCGTAGACCAGCAGTTTTTTCGGCACACAGCCGACGTTGACGCAGGTCCCCCCCAGGTAGCGGCTTTCCGCCACGCCCACTTTCGCGCCGAAACCCGCGGCAAACCTCGCCGCCCGCACACCGCCGGAACCGGCGCCAATCACATACAGATCAAAATCGTAAGCCATCATCTATCTCCTTCGGCAGGTTGTCAGCATACCTGCTGTTTTCACTTGAGGCAGCGTTGCAGCGCAAACAGCGACTTTGTTTGTGTGATTGATGATTGGCGGAAGGTTTTTTTGCAGAAAAAAAAACGCCCCGAACCAGTCGGGGCGTTTTTTCAAGGCGCGACGCAGGCTGAATCAGTAAGCCTTGCCGGTCTTGTAGAAGTTCTCGAAGCAGAAGTTGGTTGCGTCGATGTAACCTTCGGCGCCACCGCAGTCGAAGCGCTTGCCCTTGAACTTGTAGGCCATGACGCAGCCGTTCTGGGCCTGTTTCATCAGGGCGTCGGTGATCTGGATCTCACCGCCCTTGCCTGGCTCGGTCTGTTCGATCAGGTCGAAGATGTCCGGAGTCAGGATGTAGCGGCCGATGATCGCCAGGTTCGACGGCGCATCTTCAGGTTTTGGTTTTTCAACCATGCTGTGAACGCGGTAGATGTCTTCGCGGATCATTTCACCGGCGATGACACCGTACTTGTTGGTTTCCTGCGGATCCACTTCCTGGATCGCCACGATGGAGCAACGGAATTGCTTGTACAGCTTGACCATCTGGGTCAAAACGCCGTCGCCTTCCAGGTTCACGCACAAGTCGTCCGCCAGGACCACGGCGAACGGTTCGTCACCGATCAGCGGGCGGCCGGTCAGGATCGCATGGCCCAAACCTTTCATTTCGGTCTGGCGGGTGTAGGAGAACGAGCACTCGTCCAGCAACTTGCGAATGCCGACCAGGTATTTTTCCTTGTCGGTGCCCTTGATCTGGTTTTCCAACTCGTAACTGATGTCGAAATGGTCTTCCAGGGCGCGCTTGCCACGGCCGGTGACGATGGAGATTTCCGTCAGGCCCGCATCCAGGGCTTCTTCGACGCCGTACTGGATCAGTGGCTTGTTCACCACCGGCAGCATTTCTTTGGGCATGGCTTTAGTCGCTGGCAGGAAGCGAGTACCGTAACCGGCTGCTGGGAACAAGCATTTCTTGATCATATAAGTCCTTGAAAAGGCGGTGTGTACAAGTTTCGGCGCAGTCTAATCAGCCGGCAGGCACCTTACAATGCCTGCGCTGGCCAACCGATGCCATCATAGAGAAATAAACCGGCGGATAGTTCAATCGCCTTTCGCTTCGATGGTTCCAGCGGTCCCCACTGTACGCCCATCAGCACGGTTTGCGAGCATTTGGCGTATCATGGCCGCCTTGATTCCGCCAACGAGGCAGCTAGATGTCGGCAACACAGAACGCAAACGGTTATTCGGTCAGCCAGGACAAGGACGGCCAGTGGTGGATTATCAACTACCACGGCGAGCAGGTCGCCGGTCCCTTGCCCACCAAGACAATGGCGGTGGAAGTCGCCGCGGTCTTTCAGGACGAACGTTCCGCCCCGGCGCCCCGGGAACGTGAACAGGCGCCAGCGCGCAATACTCGCCGCAAGAAATAAACAGACGGCCCCGCCGAAGCCCTGGTGCTCGGAAGGGGCCGCGGGTTTAGCTGTACCGGAATGGCCATTCGCTATAATCTCGCGCCATTCCTCCCCATCCTGATGACAACCCCCCAATGAAGACAATCCTGGTGCTGTTTGCAGTTCTGGCCCTGGCAGGCTGTGCCTCAGCCGAAAAAACCTATCTGGATACCGGTGAACAAGGCTTGGCCATCGACTGTTCAGGCGAAGCCAATTCCTGGGCGACGTGTTACGAGAAAGCGGAAGCTTCCTGCGCCGGTACGGGCTACCGCATCGTCGGCACGGATGGCACGCCACAGGCCAACGACAGCGAAAAGACCCTCGGTGTGGACGTGGGCAACTTCACCAGCCGCAGCGTGGTGGTCGTCTGTAAATAAAGGACGGGCCCTGCTTAACCGGAAATACAAGCGTTGGCCGCGTCCTGAACGTCGCCCGGGCGCACCGGTACGTTGGAGAGGCTTTCGTGCAGCTTGATGCTGGAGCCGCTGGAGCGTTCGTCGATGTCGAACACCGCGGCCGGTAGCGCCGACAGCTTGCCGGGGACGATCACCCGCACGCCATTCTTATGCGGCTCCATTTGCAGCGGACCACGGCTCTCCAGAAGCTTGTCGGCAACGCACTTGGCGTATTCATGAGGTTTTTTGCCGGAGATGACGCTCATGGTGGGCGGCGTCTGGTTGATGTCCGATACCGATGCACATCCACCCAAGGCCAAGGCCAATACCCACACGCTGCGCTTCATATGAATCCTCCAATAAAGACCCTCCGACAATGCAAACGTCGATTTTCTCCAACGTCCTCTCATTTTTTATTCGCCACCGCCTGATAAATGAATGACACCCAGGACAGGGGCCGGATATTAACCCGCGGTGCTGATAAACTGCGCTCCATTATCATTGCTTCATCTTACTGTCCTGATTTGCAAGAAATGCCCTTCTGGAGGCGCCCATGAAATTCATCCACCAGCGCGAGCACCTCAACGAAGACGATATCGTCGTGATCGAATGCTCCCAAATGTGCAACATCCGTTTGATGAACGACGCCAATTTCCGTAGCTTCAAGAATGGTGGCCGCCACACCTACCACGGCGGCGCGTTCGACACGTTCCCGGCCAGGATCACGGCCCCCAGCACCGGCTTCTGGAATATCACCATCGACACCGTCAACCGTCGCGCCATCAGCGTTACCCGCAAGCCGACCCTGACCCACAAGATCAAGATCATCCGGCGCTCCAGTTCGAAGCTGAGTTGAGCCCCCCGTCCAAGATAGGTAAAACCGTGGCCCAGACAACTAAATACGTTATCAAGTACAAACTCAACGGCGAGCGCCGCTTCGAGTTCGCGCAACTGCAGACCGGCACCGAGGAAGAAGCGCTGGTCGCGCTGCAAAAGTTGCATGGCGAGACCGATGATCAGATCACCGATCTCAAGGTCAGCAAGGCACTCTAAAGCCTGCCAGCTGGCTTTTTGTGGTGAGGGAGCTTGCTCCCTTTCTACAAAAAGCGCTTCACATCGCAAGAATCGGAGTGCCCGGCAGCGCTGCACTCTTCAGGCTGAACAGTCCTTTTATCCAGGATTGCAATCATGTCCTCAACGCCTCTATTGACCCAACACCTCCCCCACCTCGATTGGCCCACCATGGTGGATAGCCTCGATGAGGACGGCTGCGCGATCATTCGCAACCTGCTGCCGACCGTACAATGCCGGCAGTTGAGCGGTTTGTATGAGGACGCCGGGGTTTTTCGTTCGCGGGTAGTAATGGGGCGCCACGGTTTCGGGCGCGGTGAGTACCAGTATTTCGCTTATCCGCTGCCTGAGATCGTCCAGCAATTGCGCCAGTCGCTCTATCCGATGCTGGTCCCAGTGGCTAATCGCTGGAACGATTGCATGGGCCTGGAAACGCGATACCCCGACAAGCACACGGATTTCATCCGCCGTTGCCATGCCGCCGGGCAGCAGCGTCCCACACCGTTGCTCCTCCAATACGGCCCGCAGGATTACAACTGCCTGCACCAGGACCTTTATGGCGAACAGGTGTTCCCGCTACAGGTAGCCATCCTGCTGTCGGAACCGGGAGACGACTTTACCGGGGGCGAGTTCGTCCTCACCGAGCAACGCCCGCGCATGCAGTCACGCCCCCAAGTCATCGACTTGAAACAAGGCGACGCCGTGGTGTTCGCCGTACACCAGCGGCCGGTCAAAGGCGTTCGCGGGTATTATCGGGTTAACTTGCGCCATGGCGTCAGCCGCGTACACAGCGGTCGCCGGCATACACTCGGGATCATTTTTCATGATGCGCAATGACGACACCCCCGTCACTCTCGACCTGTTCGCCGACCAGGCGCCCACCACGCCTGGCCAGGTCGAACAGATCGGCCAGCAATCCTTCGTGCTACGCGGGTTTGCCCTGCCCTGGCTCGACCGTTTGTTGCCAGCGCTGGAAACAGTCTTGCAGGCCGCACCGTTCCGGCAGATGGTCACGCCCGGTGGCTTTACCATGTCGGTCGCCCTGACCAGTTGCGGCGCACTCGGCTGGACCACCGACCGCAGCGGCTATCGCTACACCGCCCATGATCCACAGACAGGCGATCCCTGGCCCGCCATGCCGCCAGTGTTTCGCGAGCTGGCCCAGGCCGCCGCCCGGCAAGCGGGCTTCGAGCACTTCGAGCCCGATGCCTGCCTGATCAACCGCTACGTGCCCGGCGCGCGGATGTCGCTGCACCAGGACAAGAACGAGCGCTCCCTGACGGCCCCCGTCGTCTCGCTTTCCCTTGGCCTGCCGGCGACATTCCAGTTTGGTGGATTCGAGCGCAGCGACAAAAGCCAGCGCATTCCGTTGTTTCATGGCGACATCGCAATCTGGGGCGGCGTGGATCGGTTGCGCTACCACGGCGTGCTGCCGCTCAAGCCGGGACAACATACACGTCTGGGCGCCCAACGCATCAACATGACGTTCCGCATGGCCGGATAACAATGCAGAATTCAACCGCAAGACCCGGAGTGTCGTCACCTGGATGGCTCAGTAATCTAGCCAAAACGGGCCAAAGGAATCACGACCATGAACAGCACTTCAAGTACGCTCGCCCCTGATCAGGACCCTCGCTGGGCCGCCGTACTCGCCCGGGATCCGCGCGCCGATGGCACCTTTGTCTACGGCGTGAAGACCACCGGCATCTATTGCCACCCCAGCAGCCTGTCGCGCCTGCCCAACCCGCGCAATGTCGAATTCTTCGACACGCCGGAACAGGCCCAGGCAGCCGGTTATCGTCCCAGCAAACGGATGGCCAGGGACCAGACCCAGATCGCCGCGCAACAAGCGGCGCGGGTGGCGGCGGCCTGCCGGCAGATCGAGGCGGCCGAGCAACTGCCAGGCTTGACTGAACTGGCACAAAGCGCCGGCCTGAGTCCCTTCCATTTTCATCGCGTCTTCAAGTCGATCACCGGCCTGACCCCCAAGGCCTACGGCGCCGCCCATCGCTCGCGCAAAGTGCGCGAACGCCTGGCCGACGCCGGAACGGTGACCGAAGCGCTTTACGACGCAGGCTTCGGTTCCAACAGCCGCTTCTATGAAGCCGCCGACAAAGTCCTGGGTATGAAACCTGGCGAGTATCGCGCCGCCGGGCTGAACACCGATATTCGCTTCGCCCTCGGCCAGTGTTCCCTGGGAGCGATCCTGGTGGCGCAAAGCGAGCGTGGCGTGTGCGCGATCCTGCTGGGGGACGACCCGGATGCGCTGCTGCGTGACCTGCAAGACAAGTTCCGCCGCGCCAACCTCATCGGTGCCGACCGGGAATTCGAGCAACTGATTGCCCAAGTGGTGGGCTTCATCGAGGCACCGGCGCTGGGCCTGGACCTGCCACTGGACTTGCGTGGCACGGCGTTCCAGGAACGGGTCTGGCAAGCCCTGCGAGAGATCGCGCCCGGCAGCACCGCCAGCTATGCCGAAATCGCCCAGCGCATCGGCATGCCCAAAGCGGTGCGCGCGGTGGCCCAGGCCTGCGGCGCCAATAGCCTCGCCGTGGCGATCCCCTGCCATCGAGTGGTGCGCAGCGACGGCAACCTGTCGGGCTACCGCTGGGGCGTTGAGCGCAAGCGTCAGCTGTTGGCGCTGGAACGCTCGCCCGAGGATTGAACACCGATATAGATCGCCACCGAGTCGGGTGCGTTATAGACCTCGAAATCGGTGCTGAACCGGCGCACGGCCTGCGGGTTGTCGGCGAAGTACGCCCAGATCAGCCCCCAGGTCTGGATCACGCAATCGGGCATTTCGCCCTTGGCCGAGAACATCAGGTAATCCCCGCCTTCGACTTCCACGGCGGGGTAGCCTGCGCTCGTGGCGTCGACCTGTACGCCCGCCGTCACATTGAAGTAGCCGGTGGCATCGGACTCGTAGCCGGAGTACACACCGTAGACGAACGACTCCGACTGCCGCGCCGGAACTCGCTCGAACAACCCTTCGGTGAAGAATTGCTGCCACATCGGGCCGATTTTCGCCGTATCGCCCTGTTGCTCCTCGGCGTTGCGGGTGCGTACCTGCAAACCGGCGACCGTGAAAGGTTCGACGGTCTTGAGTTTCACGTCCATGGGTTCGGCTCCTTGATAAGTGGTGTCCCATGGTACCCATCCCGCCGTTGGTATCAAACCCGGGCAGCGATTGAAAAACTCGACTGGCCCTGGCCGGGTCACACCTGCTAAAAACACCGTTTCCTTCTGCCGTCGGAGACACCCGAACATGAGTCAGTGGCCAGACACCCGCATTCTTGACCTGCTCGGCATCGAGCATCCCATCATCCAGGGGCCGCTGGCCGGGGTGACCGGTCCGGCGATGGTGGTCGCCACTTGCAATGCCGGCGGACTGGGCTCGATGCCCGCGGCGATGCTCGACGTGGAGCAACTGCGCCAGGCACTGACGACCATCGCCGAGCAGACCGACAAGCCGTTCAACGTCAATTTTTTCAGTCATCAGCCGCCCGCTTTCGACGAACAACGGGCCGAGGCCTGGAAACAGCGCCTCAAGCCTTATTACGAAGAACTGGGGGTGGATTTCGACGCGCCGACGCCCGTATCCAATCGCACGCCGTTCGACGATACGGCCTGCCGGGTGTTGGAGAAGATGCGACCCAAGGTGGTCAGCTTCCACTTCGGCCTGCCGGAAAAATCGTTGCTCGATCGGGTCAAGGCCACCGGGGCGAAAGTCCTCTCTTCGGCCACCACCGTGGAAGAAGCGATCTGGCTCGAGCGACACGGCTGCGACGCGATCATTGCCATGGGTTATGAAGCCGGCGGTCATCGAGGGATGTTCCTCAGCGACGACCTCGATACTCAGGTGGGCCTGTTCGCCTTGCTGCCGCAAGTCGTGGACGCGGTGACCGTGCCGGTGATCGCCGCCGGCGGTATCGGCGATGCGCGGGGCATCGTCGCCGCATTTGCCCTGGGTGCGTCGGCGGTGCAGCTGGGCAGCGCCTACCTGTTTACCCCGGAAGCGAAGATCACGCCTTCCCATCACCGGGCGTTGCGCACGGCCAAGGAAAGCCAGACTGCAATCACCAACCTGTTCACCGGTCGGCCGGCCCGAGGGATCGTCAACCGGGTGATGCGCGAGGTCGGCCCGATGAGCCCACTGGCGCCAGCATTTCCGCTGGCGGGCGGCGCGTTGATGCCCCTTCGCGCGAAGGATGAAGCCGACTTCGCCAACCTTTGGGCCGGCCAGGCGTTTCCCCTGGGGCGGGAGCTGCCCAGTGGCGAGCTGACGCGGCGCCTGGCTGAGGAGGCTCTGGCTCGGTTCAAGGGCTGAGCGCTAGCCTGACAGTCTCCGGCGCTTGACCGGACGCTATCGCGAGCAAGCTCCCTCCCACAGGGGTTCAGTGTGAATATCAATCATGCATTCATCCCGAAATCCTGTGGGAGCGAGCTTGCTCGCGATGACGGCAGCCCTGCCACCGCTGACTTCTGACAAAAAGCCACGTTCCGTTTGTCAGCCTTTCGCTATATATTCCGCTATATAGCGAAACCATTTCCACGGAACCCTGCCCATGCGCCTGACCCCGCTCGTCCTGCTGCTTGCTACTTGCTTTTGTATCAACGCCGCCCAAGCCGATGAAGTGCAAGTCGCCGTCGCGTCCAACTTCACCGCCCCGATCCAGGCCATCGCCGCCAGCTTCGAGAAGGACACCGGGCATAAACTGATTGCCGCCTACGGCGCGACCGGGCAGTTCTATACCCAGATCAAGAACGGCGCGCCATTCGAGGTGTTCCTGGCTGCCGACGACACCACGCCGGCGAGGCTGGACAGCGAAGGCGACACCGTGCAGGGCTCGCGCTTTACCTACGCCATCGGTACGTTGGCGTTGTGGTCGGCCAAGACCGATTACGTCGACGCCAAGGGGCAAGTCCTGCGGGACAATGCCTTCCAACACCTGTCCATTGCCAATCCGAAAACCGCGCCGTATGGCCTGGCCGCCACACAGGTGCTGGAAAAGCTGGGGCTCACCCATCAGGTCAAGGGCAAGATCGTCGAGGGCCAGAACATCACCCAGGCCTATCAGTTCGTTTCCACTGGCAATGCCGAACTGGGTTTCGTGGCCCTGTCCCAGGTGTTCAAGGACGGCAAGCTGACAAGCGGTTCCGCGTGGGTTGTCCCGGGCGAACTGCATGATCCGATCAAGCAGGACGCGGTGATCCTGGCAAAGGGACGGGGCAACCCCGCCGCCCAGGCATTGATGAGCTATCTGAAGGGCCCGAAAGCCGCCGCCATCATCCAGGCCTACGGTTACCAACGCTGATGCCACTGACCGACGCCGATTACGCCGCCATCTGGCTGACCCTGAAACTGGCGTCGCTGACCACGGTGATCCTGCTTTTCATCGGCACGCCCATCGCCCTGTGGCTGTCGCGCACCCAATCGCGGCTTCGCGGTCCGGTGGGTGCGGTGGTCGCCCTGCCGCTGGTACTGCCGCCTACCGTGATTGGCTTCTATCTGCTGCTGGCGCTGGGACCCAACGGCTGGATCGGCCAATTCACCCAAGCCCTCGGGCTGGGCACCCTCACCTTCAGCTTTACCGGACTGGTGATTGGCTCGGTGATCTACTCAATGCCCTTCGTGGTGCAGCCGCTGCAAAACGCCTTTTCCGCTATCGGCAGTCGTCCTTTGGAAGTCGCCGCCACCCTGCGGGCCGGGCCGTGGGATACCTTTTTCAGCGTCATCCTGCCTTTGGCCCGACCGGGTTTCATCACCGCCGCAATCCTCGGCTTCGCCCACACGGTGGGTGAGTTTGGCGTGGTGTTGATGATCGGCGGCAACATCCCCGAGAAGACCCGGGTGGTGTCGGTGCAAATCTACGACCACGTCGAAGCCCTTGAGTACAGCCAGGCCCATTGGCTGGCGGCGGCGATGCTGGTGTTTTCTTTCCTGGTGCTGCTGGCGCTGTACTCTAGCCGCCGAACTCGCGCCGGTTGGAGCTGATCGATGATCGAGGCAAGGTTTCAACTCGACCGTGGCGATTTTTCCCTGGACCTGGACCTGCAATTGCCCGGCCGTGGGGTGACGGCGCTGTACGGCGAGTCCGGATCCGGCAAGACCACCTGCCTGCGCTGCATGGCCGGGCTGGACCGACCGACGCGGGGTTTCGTCGAGGTCAATGGCGAGGTCTGGCAAGACAGTGAGCATGAGGTGTTCGTCCCGCCTCACAAGCGAGCGCTGGGGTATGTTTTCCAGGAGGCGAGCCTGTTCGATCACTTGTCGGTGCGCGACAATCTTCTGTTCGGCCTCAAGCGCGTTGCCGCGGCGCAACGGCGCGTGGACATCAACCACGCGACGGAACTGCTCGGCATCGGCCATCTCCTCGACAGGCAACCCCACAACCTTTCCGGTGGCGAACGCCAGCGCGTCGGCATCGCCCGCGCCTTGCTGACCAGCCCGCGCCTGCTGCTGATGGACGAGCCTCTGGCCGCTCTCGATACACGCCGCAAAAACGAGATCCTGCCTTACCTGCAACGGCTCCACGATGAGCTGGATATCCCGGTGCTGTACGTCAGCCATTCCCAGGACGAAGTGGCGCGGCTGGCCGATCATATCGTGGTGCTGGACGCTGGGCGGGCCTTGGCCAGCGGGCCAATCGGCGAGACCCTCGCCCGGCTCGACCTGCCATTGGCGTTGGGGGATGACGCAGGCGTGGTGATCAACGGAAAAGTCGCCGGCTACGACCCGGGCTATCAGTTGCTCACCCTGACCCTGCCCGACAGCCAGTTGAACGTGCGGGTTGCCCACACGGCGCTGGCGGTCGGGCAGCCGCTGCGCTTCAA
The DNA here is from genome assembly GCF_052660185.1 of Pseudomonas sp. E102. NCBI lineage: Bacteria > Pseudomonadati > Pseudomonadota > Gammaproteobacteria > Pseudomonadales > Pseudomonadaceae > Pseudomonas > Pseudomonas sp. E102. Next base: position 1,532,952 of record NZ_CP084025.1, on the reverse strand, counting down.
GGTCCAGGCCCGGGACGTCAGCCTGAGCCTGGCGAACGACGGGCAGACCAGCATCCTCAATCGCCTGCCAGTGGCGGTCGTCAGCGAACTGGCCGGCGACAATGCCGCCCATGTGCTGATCCGCGTGGAGGCCGCCGGCACACCGCTGCTGGCGCGGATCACTCGGTATTCGCGCGACCAGTTGAAGCTGCATCCCGGACAGATCGTGTGGGCACAGATCAAGGCGGTGGCGGTGTTGGCGTAGCCTTCGCGCCTGTAGGGCCAGCACACAAGCGTCCCAAGTGACATGAGAATCTCGGCACGACCGCAACGGGCAGAGGTCAATGAATTCACAGGCCATTTGAATTCATCGCCAAGGATCAACCATGCCCGACACGCCGCTGCCCGATGCACTCCCGGCCGACTTGCACTATGTCGATGACACTGCGCCGGGCATCACCCGCAGGAAACTGCGAGGCAAATTCTGCTATTTCGACCCTTCGGGCCAGCGCATCACTGACGCGGCCGAAATCCAACGCATCAATTCCCTGGCCGTTCCGCCGGCCTACACCGACGTCTGGATCTGCTGCGACCCGCGCGGCCACCTCCAAGCCACCGGGCGCGATGCCCGTGGGCGCAAGCAGTACCGTTATCACACGCGCTGGCGCGAAGTGCGCGATGCCGACAAGTATTCACGCATGCTGGAATTCGGCCGCACCCTGCCCCGGCTGCGCAAACGCCTGGAAGAGATCCTCGCCACCCCCGGCTTCAGCCGCGACAAAGTCATGGCGACGGTCATCACCTTGCTCGACGTCACCCTTATTCGCGTCGGCAATACACAATACGCCCGGGACAACCGCTCCTACGGCCTGACCACCCTGCGCAACAAGCATGTCGCGGTCAATGGCAGCGCCATCGCTTTCCAGTTCCGGGGCAAGAGCGGCATCGAACACCAGATCACCGTGAAGGACCGGCGCCTGGCGCGGATCGTCAAGCGCTGCCAGGAAATGCCCGGGCAGAACCTGTTCCAGTACCTGGATGAAAACGGCGAGCGCCACGCCATCACTTCTTCGGATATCAACGCCTACCTCAAGACCCTCACCGGCGCCGATTTCACCGCCAAGGACTACCGCACCTGGGCAGGCAGCGCGGCGGCGCTGGAGGGCTTGCGCACACTGCAGTGGGAAACCGAAACCGAGGCCAAGCGGCACGTGGCCGAGATGGTCAGGCAGGTCGCCCGACAGTTGGGCAACACGCCCGCCGTCTGTCGTAAATGCTATATCCACCCCGCCGTTGTGGAGGGTTTCATGCGCGGCGTCCTGCGCGAACTGCCCAAGCCCCGGGTTCGCAAAGGCCTGAGTGCCCAAGAAGCTGCGCTGACGATGTTCCTGCAGCGCATGGCCCAAGCCGTCGAAGCCTGTTGACCGAAGCAATCGAGCGCTGCGGGCCTCGATAAGCGAGTGACGGAAGTGGAACATCCGACAGCCGGCGGACTCCCAACTGTACAGAGCCGCTGATCCGCAGACTCGTCAACGCGTAAGTCGAGAGGAGTTTCAGATGTCCGAACACATCGTCCATTTCCATTGCCAGATCGATCAAGGAACCACCGAGCGCTTTCGGGACAATTGCCTGGAAGCCATTGAAAAAGGCGCCGACTCGCTGATGCTCAACCTCTCTACGGTCGGCGGTAGCACGAACTTCGGTTTCACCCTCTACACCTTCATCAAGTCTCTTCCCGTGCCGGTGCGCGCCGTGAACGCCGGCAACATCGAGTCGATGGGCATCGTCATGTACCTGGCCGCCAGCGACCGCACCACCACACCCCACTCGCGCTTCCTGATCCACCCGATGAATTGGTATTTCGGCCAGAAGTCGGTGGATCACTCGCGCTTGCGCGAATACCTGTCCAGCCTGGACAACGACGTGGCGCGGTATGTGGAAATCTACGTCAAGGAAACCGCCGGTGCCGCCACGCAACTGGATATCTTCAAGTGCCTGTGCGCCGAGGAGCGTGTGATCCCGGCGGAAAACTCACTGGCCTTTGGCATTGCCCACAGGGTTGAACAAGTGGTGTTTCCACCCGAAGCCAAGCATTGGAAAGTGAGCGGCGGTGAGGACTGAGTTACTCGATGAATAAATATCATTTGCCGCCGCTTTGTTAATTAATCTTTTCGATGTTGTATAAGCTCAAGCGAAACGGCTGTATAAGTTTTTTCAGCAACACTTTTCAACTCACTACCGTTCGTCGCCAGCGAAACGTTTTTTCTAAACTTCCATCCGCCGTTTTCTTTCACAATACTGCGAGGCACGTTTTACTCGCTTAACCAAAATGAGGATTCTCGAAATGGCTAATAGCGGAAACAAAAATCCAGGTAACTTCGCAAACGACCGTGAGAAAGCATCCGAAGCCGGCAAGAAAGGCGGACACGCTTCCGGCGGCAATTTCGCAAATGATCGGGAAAAAGCCTCTGAAGCAGGCCGCAAAGGTGGCGAACGCAGCCACGGCGGCGGCAGGAAGTCGTAACCCGAGAACCGTTGGGGCGCAGCTCTGCTGCGTCCTGGCGCTTGACTTGTCGAGGTAACGAATGAGCCAGGATCGATTCATCGTCAGTTTCATCGCCGACGGCCAACCCGATAGCCGGGTATTGGCAGGCGACACCGAGACGCTTACCACCGAAGAAGCCGAGGCACTCTTGCGAGTGTCCTTTACTGAATTAAAGAGCGTCAAGATCAGCGATGTTCAAGTTCAGAAAAGAACCAAGCCAAACGAAACGGAACATGATGTTCCGGGGCATTTCAAACAGCCGTAGTGTATATAACCTTCCTTTTCAACTCCCTGCCCCGTGGCGAGGGAGTTTGTTCCCTATGGGCTGCACAGCAGCCCAACTCGTATTAACAAAACATATATATCCAGGTGGATTGCCCTGGGCCGCTTCGCAACCCAGCGGGAGCTAGCTTCCTCGCCACAAAGCATTTGTTCAAATGACTTTAATGGGTATGCCCCGCCGGATCCTTTATCTGCCACACCTGCCCTTTGCGCCACGCATCCGCGCCAGGATCGATGTCCGGTGCGCTGATCGATTCGCGGGCGTGTTTCTTCGCTTCGCTGTCGATGCCCATCCGGCGGTCGCGCTCGCGCACCAATTGCGGATCGATCTGCCCATCGGCGGTGAACCCCATCATCAACTGCGGAACGCCGTAAGGCAGAGCGTTGCCCTGCTCGGTGTGCCAGGTGTGCCAGGTCTTGCCGTAAGTGGTGACCAGGTTCTTCATCAAGCGGGTTTCCGCCACCTCCGGTATGCCCGGCGCGACCAGTTGTCCAGACTTCACCTCATGCACATGGCTGTGCCACAGCTGCTTTTCGGCGGCGGGCAAGCTTTCGAACAGGCGCTTACTGATGATGTATTCCACGCCCATCAATTTGGCCTTGGCGCTGTTGGCATCGAAGATGGCGCACTGGAACACTTCTTCGTTCAGTGCCGTGCAGTAATGGTGCGCTTCCATTTGCCCGGACATCCGGCCGTTATAAAAATGAAAGCCGTCCAGGTAGGTATCCAACGCTTGCAAAGGGGGTTTGTTCTGCATGATCCCGGCCCCCGCTTCCAGCGTCGCGGTGGTTGGGCTTTTCGCGGCGCCTGGCGCGTCTACCGGTGAGTGGCTGTTACCGCCCGCGCAGCCCGCCAATCCCACTGTAGCCACACACAACAGGGCCCAGGTTCCATGAACCATCTTTCCAGTCATCTCGACTCTCCTTTCCATGACTGCTCATGAGAAAGGCATTGGAAGACCGGGGTTTATTTTTTTCCCGAGGCAACCGATGAGCGGCCGTTAGCGGCGCTCGCCGTAGGCCTGTTTGACCGAGTCTATCCAGGCCGGGTCCAGGCGTGATTGCTCTGAATCCAGGCCCAGCGCCTGCATGTTTTCCAGATGCTCGTCGGCCTCACGGACCAACGAGGCGTGGTCGCTGGAATTGGCATCCAGCCGGTGCATCTGGGCCAGGCCCAGGTGATAGAAACGCAGTAGCTTCATCGCTGCCGGATCCCGGGCCTGCACACCGGCCTTTACCTGGTGCATCACGTTGGTGACGCTCATCAGGCTGCGCTTGAGCTGCCAGCCATACACCGCAGCGGCCATCCACGGCTGCGACCAGAAATAGCCGCGCATCAGCCCGACCATCACCAGCACGGCAGCGAAAACGCCGCCGACATTGAAGCGAAAATTATCGCCCCCGGGTGTACCGAACAGCATCACCGCCAGGCTGGACAACAGCATTGCCAGCGCCAGAAACACCACGGCCACGATGAGGGTGCTGCGACGGGTCTGTTGCCGGTAGTCGGCGGCGTCCCACGGTTTGATCTCGAACATCGCGTCGCAATTTCCTTGTATGGCGTGAAAAGACTCGCGCATTATCGCCTGCCCGGTCGATTTAGCTATGCTGGGGCTCATTTTGTGTTGCAACCGACCCGATGGATCCGGATCAAAGTCCATGGCGATACCGCAAGGATCGTGCGATCTTCCTGCGTGGACGTTTTTTTCAAGATGCCGCCGTCGTGCGAGCGGCATCGTTTTCAAGGAAAGCTGAATGACTCAAAGACATGTAATCAACGCTTCGGTAAGCCCCAAGGGCAGCCTGGAGACTTTGTCCCAGCGCGAAGTGCAGCAACTGAGCGAAGCCGGTTCCGGCAGCATCTACGATCTTTTCCGCCAGTGCGCCCTGGCGATTCTCAACACCGGCGCCCATGTCGATAACGCCAAGACCATCCTGGAAGCCTACAAGGACTTCGAGATCCGCATCCACCAACAGGACCGTGGTGTACGCCTGGAGCTGCTGAACGCGCCGGCCGATGCGTTCGTCGACGGCGAGATGATCGCCAGCACCCGGGAAATGCTCTTCAGCGCCCTGCGCGACATCGTCTACACCGAGAACGAGCTGGACAGCCAGCGCATCGACCTGAGCTCGTCACAGGGTATCAGCGACTACGTGTTCCACCTGCTGCGCAACGCCCGGACCTTGCGCCCTGGCGTGGAACCGAAAATCGTCGTGTGCTGGGGCGGCCACTCGATCAACACCGAAGAATACAAGTACACCAAGAAAGTCGGCCACGAACTGGGCCTGCGCAGCCTGGACATCTGCACCGGCTGCGGTCCCGGCGTGATGAAAGGCCCGATGAAAGGCGCCACCATCGCCCACGCCAAGCAGCGCATCCAGGGTGGCCGCTACCTGGGCCTGACGGAGCCGGGCATCATTGCCGCGGAGGCACCGAACCCGATCGTCAATGAACTGGTGATCCTGCCGGATATCGAAAAGCGTCTGGAAGCCTTCGTGCGCGTCGGCCACGGCATCATCATCTTCCCGGGCGGCGCCGGTACGGCGGAAGAATTTCTCTACCTGCTGGGCATTCTCATGCACCCGGCCAACCAGGACCTGCCGTTCCCGGTGATCCTCACCGGGCCTAAAAGCGCCACGCCGTATTTCGAGCAGCTGCACGCGTTCGTCGGCGCGACCTTGGGCGAAGCCGCGCAGAAGCACTACCAGATCATCATCGACGACCCGGCCGAAGTGGCGCGGCAGATGACCCAGGGGCTCAAAGAAGTGAAGCAGTTCCGCCGCGAGCGCAACGACGCCTTTCATTTCAACTGGCTGCTGAAAATCGACGAAGGTTTCCAACGCCCGTTCGACCCTACCCACGCCAACATGGCCAGCCTGGGCTTGAGCCGCGACCTGCCCTCCCACGAACTGGCCGCCAACCTGCGCCGGGCATTTTCGGGGATCGTGGCCGGGAACGTGAAGGACAAGGGCATCCGCCTGATCGAAGAACACGGCCCGTACGAAATCCATGGTGATCCCGCGATCATGGAGCCGCTGGATCGCCTGCTCCAGGCCTTTGTCGCGCAACACCGGATGAAACTGCCGGGCGGCGCGGCGTATGTGCCGTGCTATCGGGTAGTGACCTGATCCCGAAATCGCTGAGGTTAAAAATGTGGGAGCGAGCTCGCTCCCACAGGGGCTAGCGTTGGTTTGAGACGCGTATCAATCCATCGTCCACCACAATGCTCAGCCCACGGTAATCCGCGATCTGCGAATGCACCGTCACCACCGGGTGCGTATGCGTGGCCGTCACTACCATCACGTCCATGCCCGCCGCCTCGCCAGCCTTGATTCCGGCTTCTGCGTCCTCGAACACCAGGCATTCCTGCGGAGCAACTTGCAAGCGTTGTGCGACCAATAGGTAGCACGCTGGATTCGGCTTGCCGGCGCTCACGTCCTCGGCGGTCACCATCACGTCGGGGCGCGGAATCCCGGCCGCTTCCATGCGACGCAAAGCCAAGGCCATCGGCGCCGAGGTGACAATCGCCCATTGCGTCGGCGGCAGGCTCTTGAGAAAGCCCAGCGCACCGGGCACCTCGACCACCCCTTCCACGTCCTCGATTTCTTCGATGGTGAGCTGCGCGGCCTCGGCCTGGGCATCCACTCCTGGCAGGTTCTGGCGGGCAACGGTGTCGACGGCGCGCACGCCATGGATAGTCGGCAGGAATTTAGCCACGTCCAGGCCATGGCGCATGGCCCAGCGGGTCCAGATCCGCTCGGTGGCGGCGACGGAATTGAGCAGCGTGCCGTCCATGTCGAAGAGGAAGGCGCGGTAGGCAACGGTGGGGAGTTCTGCGGACATCGGGATCCTCGTCAATCGGAAAAGGTGACTAACCCTGTGGGAGCGAGCTTGCCCCCCAAGGGTTCCATGTCGGGCCGGTTACACCAACCGCTCGATCCGCTGGTGCTGCCAGACCCGTTTGTAATACAGCGTCTGCAGCAACAGCATGCTCAGGTAAGCCACCGGAAACGCCATCCACACCCCTTGCAGGCCGAAGTGTGCGTCCAGCAGGTAGGCGACCGGAACTTGCACGCCGATGATGCAGAAAATCGAGATCGCCACCGGCATCAGCACCGTGCCGCTGGCGCGCATGATGCCACCGATGATGGCCTGGAAGCCGAACACCAAAAGGCTCCATAGCATGATGTGCAACAGGTGCTCGGCCTGGACCCGCGCCGCCGGGTCGGTGATGAACAGGCCCAGCAACCAGTGGGACAACAGGTACCCCAGCAGCACCAGCCCACCGGTCAACCAGACGTTGATCAGCATCCCGGTGCGCAGGATCGGCCCCAGGCGTTCCAGGCGTCCGGCGCCGATGGCCTGGGCGCCGAGGATCGACGCGGTGATGGCAATCGACAGCGCCGGGAACTGCACGTAATTGACAATCTGCGTCACCGCGCCATAGGCGGCCGTGGCTTGGGAGCCGTGGCGATTGACCAGGGCCAGGATGACCAGCTCCGACAGCGAGATCACCACCATCTGCAATCCGGTGGGCAGGCCGATGCGCAGCACTTTGCCGAGGATATCCCTGTCCAGGCGCATCGCCGCGAACAGCGCCCGATCCGGCGCCAAGGCATGGGCCCGTCGATTCAGGCGCCACGCCAGCATCGCCATCGCCGACGCGGTGCCCACCAGCCCCGCCAGCGCCGCGCTCTGGATGCCCATCTGCGGCAACCCCAGCCAGCCACGGATCAACGCCGGCGTCAGCGCCATCCCGACGCTGGTGGACACCAGCAACGCCAGCAACGGCGAAACGGTATCGCTGACACCACGCAATAGCTGGGTGAAAAGCACAAACACCAGCAGCATCGGGAGGATCCACATCATCACCCGCGCATACGACACCGCATCCTCCAGCACGTCGGCGGGCGTTCCGAGGCCTTGCAGCCCCTCGCGGGCAAAAACACTGCCGAGGATCGCCGCCGTCAGTCCGATGATTGCCCCCAGCAGCAGCGTCGAGCCGGCAATCGCCTTCACGGTTCCCGTCTCGCCGGCGCCGTAGGCCTGCCCGATCAAGACCCCTGCCCCCGCGCCCAGGCCAATCACCAACGCGATGAAGAAAAACACGATGGGAAACATCCCCGATACCGCCGCCAGGGCCTGGGTGCCGAGCATTTGGCCGATGTAGATGCTATTGAGCGTACCGGACATCGATTGCAGGAAATTGGACAAGACCATGGGGGCCAAGAACAGCAGGTAGGTTTTCCAGAGAGGCTGGGTGGGCATGAGGGCTCGATGGCAGGTTCGAAAACTGGTGCGGGTAATTTAGCTCAATCCTTTCATTGTGTTTCAGAGAATGATCTGACGAACACTGTTGAGGTTCACCGTGATTTCTTCCACAGGTCAGGCCACCTCGACATTTCCAGGATCTCGTCTATTCTGCGATAGCAATGTGCCACTTTTTTTCCAAAACCGGACGACTGGTCCTCAAGACCGGGTCGACTTTGCAGATAACCAGTTATTCGCAAATATCCTGTCAGCAATACTGTTCAAGGACCGAACCATGATGTCGTATTCCCACGACCATTCCCTTGCCACATCCCAGACGCACACCTCCTGGCACGCCTTGATCGTTGCCATCATCGCCGGCGCAGGGCTGCTGGTACTCAATGGCACGAGCGCTCAAAACATCGGTTTCAGTGCTGTGCTTCTGGTCCTTGGCGTGGGTGCCGGTATCTGGGGCGCGCGCTCGCAGCGCCTGCAATTGGACAAGGTGGCCGCAGCGGCCATCGCCCATCATGAACTGCAAGCAGCCGACCATGGCGCTCACAAAAGCAGCGCGCAACTCAACGAAGTGATCCTCGGCGCGATGCCGATCTGGGCCAAGCAAGTCGAAAGCTCACGGCAGCAGACAGAAACCGCGATCGTCTCGTTGACCAGCCGCTTCACCGGCATTTCCTCGCGTCTCGAAGAAACCGTACAAGCCTCGCAACTGGCCGCTGGCGAGTTGGCGGGCAGTGGTGGTGGCGGTGCCGTCCAGGTGCTGGCGCAGAGCGAAGGCGAACTGGTGAAGGTGATCGATTCGCTGAAGAGCACCCAGGCCAGCCGTGATGAAACCTTGGCCCAAGTGCGCAACCTGACGGCCTACACTGGCGAGTTGCGGACCATGGCCGCGGATGTCGCTGCGATTGCCGCCCAGACCAACCTGCTGGCCCTCAACGCCGCCATCGAAGCCGCCCGCGCAGGCGAAGCCGGACGCGGTTTTGCGGTAGTGGCAGATGCCGTGCGGGCCCTGTCGAGCAAGTCCAGCGAGACCGGCCAACAGATGTCGGCCAAGGTCGATGTCATCAACACCGCCATCACCCAATTGGTGCAGGCGGCTTCCAGCGGCGCCGACCAGGACAGCCAGTCCGTGGCCGTGTCCGAAGGCAGCATCCAACGCGTGCTCGAACGCTTCCAGAGCGTCACCGGCCGCCTCGCCGATTCGGCCGACATGTTGCAACGGGAGAGTTTCGGTATTCGAGACGAACTCACCCAAGTGCTGGTCAGCCTGCAATTCCAGGATCGGGTCAGCCAGATCCTCAGCCACGTGCGCGACAACATTGAGGACCTGCATGTGCACATGCAGCAAGCCAGCCAGTCGCCCGAACAGGCCATCTCCATCGACGCCCGCCAATGGCTGGCGCGCATGGAAACCACCTACGCCACCGACGAGCAACGCCGCAACCATCACGGCGACTCGGCCGCGCAACAGACTTCACAGGAAATAACCTTCTTTTAGGAGCCCCTCATGGCGAAAAATGTATTGGTTGTCGACGACTCCGCGAGCGTTCGGCAGGTCGTCGGCATCGCGTTGAAAAGTGCCGGCTACGACGTGATCGAGGCCAGCGATGGCAAGGATGCACTGGGCAAGCTCAACGGCCAGAAAGTGCACCTGATCATCAGCGACGTGAACATGCCGAACATGGACGGCATCACCTTCGTCAAGGAGGTCAAGAAACTGGCCAGCTACAAATTCACGCCGATCATCATGCTCACCACCGAATCCCAGGAATCGAAGAAGCAAGAGGGCCAGGCCGCAGGCGCCAAGGCCTGGGTGGTCAAGCCGTTCCAGCCAGCGCAGATGCTGGCGGCGGTGTCCAAGCTGATTCTTCCCTGATGGCTGGAGGCTTCAATGCCGCTGCTGTACGAAGTAGAAAATGACACCGCGCAGGTGCAGATCGACGGCGAGCTGACGATCTACACCGCCGCCGACCTGGCCGCGCAATTGCTGCCACGGTTGGGGGCCACGCCCGCCATGGTGCTGGACCTGTCGCAGATCACCGAGATGGATGGCGCCGGCCTGCAATTGCTGCTGATGGTTCAGCGCGAGGCGCCCAAGGCCGGGACCCAACTGACGGTGGCCAACCCAAGCAAAGCCGTCACCGAAACACTGGCGCTGTGCAACCTGGTTGCGTAGTCCCTTTGCAACACGTCGGACACGACAAAGGATATGAGCGTGAGCATCAATCTCGATCAGGCACAACAAACCTTCATCGTCGAGGCCCGTGAACAACTGCAGGCGATGGAAGAATCGTTGCTGCAATTGGAAAACGACCCCGGCGACGATGACGCCATCGGCGCGATTTTCCGAGCGGCCCATACGATCAAAGGGTCGGCTGGACTGTTCGGCCTGGAGCCGATCGTCAGCTTTACCCACATCGTCGAGGACGTGCTCGATCGCCTGCGCGAGGGCAGCGTCGCGGTGGACCCTGGCTTGATCGCGGTGCTGCTCAAGTCCGGCGACCACATGCTCGAATTGATCGACGTGGTCGCCAACCAGGGCTCGACGTTGCAGGCCCCTGCCCTGGCGCGGGAAATGGAACTGTGCCAGCTCCTGCAGGAGTACCAGGCGCCCCCGACCGCGACCGAACCGGATCGGGGAACCCAAGCCGAGCCAACCGGCTCAGCCGAAGCGTGCCTCTGGCACATCTCCCTGCGCTTCGGCCAGGACGTGTTCCGCAACGGCATGGACCCCTTGTCGTTCCTGCGCTACTTGCAGACCCTGGGTGAAATCGTCGACATCACCACGCTCACCGAGGCGATGCCGGCCATCGATACCTGGGATGCCGAATCCTGCTACCTGGGCTTCGACATCGCGTTCCGCTCCGCCGCCGGTTATACCGCGATCAATGAAGTGTTCGATTTCGTCCGAGAAGACTGTGCGATCGAAATCGTCGCCCAAGACGTCGAGGCCCAGGCAAGCATCGGCGAGATCGCGACATCCCAGGCACAGAGCGACGAAAGCACCGCCATGGTCACCACGGGCGAGCTGATGCCGGACCAACGCAAGAGCCCGCGCATGCCTGCCCAGGTCGCGCCTGACAAGCAGGCCGTGGTCAGTGACAGTAAAACCAAGGACGGCGCGTACGTCCGGGTCAATGCCGACAAACTCGACGAACTTATCAACCTGGTCGGTGAATTGGTGATCGCCAGCGCCGGCGCCAGCCTGTTGGCCCGTAACTGCCAGAACGACCCATTGCAGGAAGCCACCTCGTCGGTATCCGGGCTGGTGGAGGAGATTCTAGACGGCGCCTTGCGCCTGCGCATGATCCCCATCGGCGAGACCTTCAACCGCTTTCGTCGGGTGGTGCGCGATGTCAGCCAGGAGCTCGACAAAGACATCGACCTGATCATCAGCGGCGCGGAAACCGAGCTGGACAAGACCGTGGTGGAAAAGATCGGCGACCCGCTGATGCACCTGTTGCGCAACGCCATGGACCATGGCATCGAAACCGCTGAGGCGCGGCTGGCGGCAGGCAAACCGGCCAAGGGGCATTTGCACCTCAACGCTTACCACGACTCGGGCAGCATCGTGCTGGAAATCGCCGACGACGGCGCCGGCCTGAACCGCGACCGCATCCTGGAAAAAGCCCACGAACGTGGGCTGATCGCAGCGGGCGCGAACCTGACCGACCAGGAAATCTACAACCTTATTTTCGAACCGGGCTTTTCCACCGCCCAGGCCGTCACCAACCTGTCCGGGCGCGGCGTGGGCATGGACGTGGTCAAGCGCAACATCACGCTGCTGCGCGGCACGGTCGACCTGGACAGCCAGCCGGGCAAGGGCACCGTGGTGCGCATCCGACTGCCGCTGACCCTGGCGATCATCAACGGATTCCTGGTCGGCATCGGCCAGTCCACCTATGTCATTCCGCTGGACATGGTCCAGGAATGCATCGAGCTGAGCGAAGACGATGGCATCGCCAGCCGCGAACAAGGCTACCTCGACCTGCGGGGCGAGGTGCTGCCATTGGTGTACTTGCGCGATCACTTTCATCACGAAGGTCCGGCCTCGCGCCGGCAGAACGTGGTGGTGGTGCGCTACGCCGAACTCAAGGCCGGGCTGGTGGTGGATGACCTGTTGGGTGAATTCCAGACCGTGATCAAGCCCCTGGGCAAGCTGTTCGGCGCACTGCGCGGCATCAGCGGCTCGACCATTCTGGGCAGCGGCGCCGTGGCGTTGATCCTCGACGTACCGGCCCTGCTCACCCAGATCGCACAAATAGAAAACCGCTACAACTCGACCCCATTACAACAAGCCAACGCTCGCTGACGCTTCAACACTCCATGGAGAGGTATTCCCCAATGAAATGGTTCTACGACCTTAGAATCGCCACCAAACTGATCGCTTCATTTCTCGTGGTGTTGGCGCTGACCGCCGTCATGGGCGTGTTCTCGATCATCCAACTGGGCCAGGTGAACGGCACCGCTCTTGATATCCGTGAGAACTGGATGCCGTCCATGCGCGCCGCTTCAGGCATGCGCTTTTTTGCGGCGAGCTATCGCCTCAAGGAGAATCGCCATATTGCCGCCGACTCCGAACAGGAGCGCGTCACCCTCGAGCAAGAAGCCGAGGAAGCCAAAAAGGCCTTCGAAACGCGCCTGGGCACTTACGAGAAACTGCTCTCCAGCGCTGAGGATCGTCAGGCATTCGAAACCACCCGCGATGACTGGGCTTCCTACCTTGCAATCAGCAAAGACCTGCTCGCATTGTCCCGGCAGAACCTGACCGAGCAGGCCCAGGCGATGCTCAAGGGCGAGTCCAAGCGTCGATTCGACCTGGTGACCAACGACTTGCAAAAACTTGTCGAGCTCAACGCGGCCGGCGCTGACGTCGCCAGTGCGCACGGCACCCGCTTGTATGAAAACGCACGCCTGTCGATCATCGCCGTGCTGGTCGCGGCCCTGCTGGTGGGCCTGGGATTGGCGCTGTTCGTCTCACGCATCATTTCCCGTCCGTTGAAACAGGCGGCGGTGGTTGCCGAGCAACTGGCCGAGGGCAACCTGAACGCGAAAATCGATGGCGGTTCCAAGGACGAAACCGGCATGGTGCTCAACGCCATGCAGAACATGGTCGGCAAGCTGTCGCATATCATCGGTGAAGTGCGCAACGCGGCGGACAATCTCGCCAGCGCTTCCGAAGAAGTCAGCGCCACCGCGCAGTCGATGAGCCAGGCGACCAGCGAACAGGCGGCCAGCGTCGAGGAAACCAGCGCATCCATCGAGCAGATGAGCGCCAGCATCAACCAGAACACCGAGAACGCCAAGGTGACCGACGGCATGGCCAGCAAGGCTGCCAAGGAAGCCACCGACGGCGGCGAATCGGTGCAGCAGACCGTGGTGGCGATGAAGAAAATCGCCCAACGCATCAGCATCATCGACGACATCGCCTACCAGACCAACCTGCTGGCGCTCAACGCCGCCATCGAAGCGGCCCGCGCCGGCGAGCACGGCAAAGGCTTCGCAGTGGTCGCTGCCGAAGTCCGCAAACTGGCCGAGCGCAGCCAGGTCGCGGCACAGGAGATCGGCGAGCTGTCGTCCAGCAGCGTCGACATGGCCGAGAAGGCCGGCAACCTGCTGAACGAGATGGTCCCGTCCATCAACAAGACCTCGGATCTGGTGCAGGAAATCAGCGCCGCGTCCGAAGAACAGGCCGCCGGTGTGGCGCAGATCAACACCGCCATGACCCAACTCAACCAGGTGACCCAGCAGAACGCCTCCAGCAGCGAAGAGCTGGCCGCCACCGCCGAAGAGATGAGCAGCCAGGCCGAACAACTACAACAGGCGATGAGCTTCTTCACCCTGGACACGCCCTCCAAGTCCGCGGCCCAGGTCGCCCGGATCGACAACACGCCTGGCCCCTCCAGCCGCAAACCGGCCCGGGCGCCGGCACCGGTGATGCCCAAGGCGTTTGCCTACAACATGGCCAGCGCGCCGGACGAATCGGAATTCACCCGGTTCTGATGGCTCGGTTCCATAGGCTTGCTTAAAGGAGAAAAGGCAATGGGCGCCATCGCGACCACACGTCAGACCGCCAGCGCGGTCGAGGAAGAAGCGCAGTACCTGACGTTCATGCTCGGCACAGAGATGTTCGCCATCGGCATCTTGTGCATCAAGGAAATCATCGAGTACGGCAACCTGACCGTCGTACCGATGATGCCGGCCTTCGTTCGCGGAGTGATCAACCTGCGCGGCGCGGTCGTGCCGGTGGTGGATCTGTCGGCCCGTTTTGGCCGGCCGAACTCCACCATCAGCCGCCGCAGTTGCGTAGTGATCATCGAGGCCGCCAGCGCTGACGGCCTGGCCCAGGACATCGGGCTGCTGGTGGACACTGTATCGGCGGTGCTGGAAATCCCGGCCTCGCAGATCGAACCGCCACCGAGTTTCGGCGCGAAAATTCGCGCCGACTTCATCAGCGGCATGGCGAAGGTGGAGGGCAAGTTCGTCATCGTCCTGGAGGTGGATCGGGTGCTGTCCATCGACGAAATGTCCGAACTCGCCCAAGCCAGCCCCGCCGCACTGGAAGCGCCAGACTCATGAGCACGGACACTTGCAAGGAACGCACAGTGAATTCAATGGCGCTCACTGACCGGGAGTTCGGCCAGTTTCAATCCTGGTTGTACCAGGCCGCCGGCATCAACCTGTCGCCGGCCAAGAAAGCCCTGGTGGCCGGGCGCCTGTTCAAGCGCCTCAAGCACTATGAGCTGGACAGCTACGGCGAGTATTTCAAGCTGATCATGAGCGGCCAGCGCAGCGACGAATTACAAGTGGCGCTGGACCTGCTCACGACCAACGAAACCTATTTTTTCCGTGAGCCCAAGCACTTCGATTTTCTTCGCGATCATGTGCTGCCCCATGCGACGCCGGGCAAGACCTTTCGCCTGTGGAGCGCGGCCAGCTCGTCCGGCGAGGAGCCCTACAGCCTCGCCATGACCCTGGCCGAAAGCCTGGGCACCACGCCCTGGGAAGTCATCGGCTCGGACATCAGCATGCAAGTGTTGGCGAAGGCCCGTTCCGGGCACTATCCGATGGAGCGCGCCCGCAACCTGCCCCATTCGTTACTCGTGAAATATTGCCTCAAGGGCACCGGCAATCAGCAAGGCACCTTCCTCATCGATCGGGCGTTGCGCAACCGGGTCAACTTCATCCAGGTCAATCTCAACGACACGCTTCCGGAGTTGGGGGAGTTCGATGTGATTTTCCTGCGCAACGTGATGATCTATTTCGACCAGCCCACCAAAAGCAAAGTGGTTGCCCGACTGATCCCCCGGCTCAAGCCCGGTGGGTATTTCATCGTCAGCCATTCGGAGAGCCTCAACGGCGTTTGCGATGCGTTAAAGCTGGTCGCCCCTTCGATTTATCGCAAGCCATGAACGCCGCGATAAAGCCAGTCGCCGAAGTCTATCTGGGGCCTGGGGAGTTTCGCTTTGCGACCTGCCCGACCCGGCTGCGCACGATCCTTGGCTCATGCGTTGCCATCACCCTCTGGCATCCACGGCGCAAGATCGGCGGCATGTGCCACTTCATGTTGCCCAACCGGGTACGCTGCTCCACGGCGCTAAATGGGATGTACGCCGATGAAGCCTTTGAGTTGTTCGTCCGCCAGGCGCGGGCCCATCGCACCGAACCCGAGGAATACCAGCTCAAGCTGTTCGGCGGCGGCGAAATGTTTCCCGAGCTGCAACGCCACGTGGCGTTCGGCGACGTGGCGCGGTTGAACGTCAACGCCGCGCTGGAAATGGCCGCCCTCTATCGCCTGGACCTGATTGCCCAGGACATGGGTAGCACTGGCTACCGAAGTATTGTTTTCGACCTGTGCAATGGCGATGTCTGGGTCAGGCACCAACCGATAAGGACCTTGAATTAACCATGCCAGGCAGAAAAATCAATGTATTGCTGGTGGACGATTCCGCCGTGGTCCGTCAGGTATTACTGGCGATCCTGAGTGACACGCCGGACATCAACGTTATCGGCGCGGCGTCCGATCCGATCTTCGCCATGGATAAACTGGCGAAGGAATGGCCCGACGTGATCGTGCTGGACGTGGAAATGCCGCGCATGGACGGCATTACCTTTTTGAAAAAGATCATGAGCGAACGGCCCACGCCCGTGGTGATCTGTTCTTCCCTGACGCCCAAGGGCGCGGAAACCACGCTGCAAGCCATGGCCGCCGGCGCGGTGGAAATCATCACCAAGCCCACTAGTGGCCTGAAGAACTTCTTGCTGGACTCGGCGTCGGAACTGGTCTCGGCCATCCGCGCCGCCGCCCAGGTCAACGTCCGCAACCTGGGTAAACGCCCGGCCCCGGCCGCCCCGCTGACCCCGGCGGCCAAACTCAGCGCTGACGCGATGCTGCCCGCCGCCAACGGCCACGCCATGGCCCAGACCACCGAACGCATCGTCGCCATGGGCACCTCCACCGGCGGCACCCAGGCCCTGGAGGCGGTGCTGACGGCCCTGCCGCGCGTGTGCCCGGGCATCGTCATCGTCCAGCACATGCCGGAAAAATTCACCGCCTCATTCGCCGCCCGGCTCAACAGCCTGTGCCAGATCGAAGTGCGCGAAGCGAAGAACAACGACCGCATCCACCCGGGCCTGGCGCTCATCGCCCCCGGCGGCAAGCACATGATGGTGACCCGCAGCGGCGCGTTCTATCACGTGCAAGTGGTGGACGGCCCGTTGGTCAATCGCCATCGCCCTTCGGTGGATGTGCTGTTTCGCTCGGTGGCCAAGTTCGCCGGCCGTAACGCCACGGGCATCATCATGACCGGCATGGGCGACGACGGCGCCCGCGGCCTCAAGGAAATGCTCGATGCCGGCAGCGCCACCGTTGCCCAGGACGAGGCCAGTTGCGTGGTTTTTGGCATGCCCAAGGAAGCGATCAAACTCAACGCCGCCCAACGGGTGATGCCGTTGCTGGACATTGCGCAGGTGATCTTGCACCGCTGATCCGCGCATCTTTTCTCAAGTGAAAGCTGTGTGGCGAGGGAGCTTGCTCCCTCGCCACAAAAAGCTGTCTTAAACAGGCGAGATCGTCGCCAGCACACCAATCAGCAGCGTCAGCGCCAGGAAACCACCCAAAAAAATCGCCATCTTCGCCATGAGCTTTCTCCCAATAGAGCCATTGCGGCACGATCGAATTGTGGGACGAGAACTGAGACCGTTACAGACGCACCTGTAAGCGAAAAATACGGATCAGCGGAAAAAGGTTCGCAGCGCTCTGTATCCACGACACACAGCAATACAAACACACCGCCGCATGACACATCCCAGATACACGACAAGCGCCAAATGGCCCCGTCCGAACAGGCCAGTCCCGCCTTGCTTCGACCCGACGTGCCGAGCACCGGGCAAGCAACGTGACACCGCCACGGCACACGCCCCGCGCAACGCTTGCCAGGGGCCACACAGCTCTTATCTGGAGAAATCTCATGACGCGTACAAAAAATTCGAACTCCGCTCGCCTCGCCCTCGCCGCCCTGGCTTTGTCCGGCGGTTTGGGCCTGGCCCAGTCCGCTTTCGCCGTTGACGCCCTGGCCCAGGGTTATCAATTGGCTTCGGCTGAAAAGACCTCCGAAGGCAAATGCGGTGAAGGCAAATGTGGCGCTGCCGAATCGGCCAAAAAGGCCACACAGGCTGAAGGCAAGTGTGGTGAAGGCAAATGCGGTGCCGCCGAATCGGGCAAAAAAGTCACCGCGGCAGAAGGCAAGTGCGGTGAAGGCAAATGTGGCGACGCGTCCTTCGCTCGTACCGACACTGACGACGATGCTCGTGTGTCGCTGAAGGAATTCCTCACCGTCGCGCCGACCCAGCACGCCGAGTTCGAAAAGATTGACAGTAACCACGACGGCTACCTCTCCGAGGCGGAAACCTACAAGTACCGCACCGGCCAATACACAGCCAATGGCAAGAAAGTACCGACCGAACTGTTCATCCATATGAGCCAGGCCAAGGAGTAAATCCCCCTTCGCTCCTCCCTCCCGGCCGCCCAGGCCGGGAGGGTTTGGCCATCCCCTGGAGAAGCGCGATGAGCACGTTCACTTCACCCTCCGGCGCCGGACTCGGCCTTCGCCGTGCCCTGCTAAGCGACCTACTGGAAATGGCCCCCAGCGCCGTGGATTTCCTTGAGTGCGCCCCGGACAACTGGATCGGTGTCGGCGGCGTCTACGCCGAACAACTCGACCAACTCGCCGCACGGCACCCCATCACCTGCCACGGCCTGTCCCTGTCCCTCGGCGGTCCGCAGCCCCTCGACATTGAACTGCTGCGTGGTACTCGCCGCTTCCTCGATCGCTACGCCGTGGCGCTCTACAGCGAACACCTGAGTTACTGCTCCGACAGCGGTCACCTCTACGACCTCTTGCCGATCCCCTTTACCGAAGAAGCCGTCCATCACGTCGCCGCCCGCATTCGTCAGGCTCAGGACGTATTGGGCCAGCGCATCGCGGTGGAAAACATCTCCTACTACGCCGCGCCCTTCCAGGCCATGAGCGAGATCGACTTCATCACCGCCGTGCTACAGGAAGCCGACTGCGACCTGCTGCTGGACGTCAACAACCTCTACGTCAACGCGATCAATCACCGTTACGACGCCGAGAAGTTCCTCGCCGCCATCCCGGCCCAACGCGTCACCTACCTGCACGTCGCAGGCCATTTTGACGAAGCCGAGGATTTGAAAATCGACACCCACGGCGCGGCCGTCAAGCAAGACGTCTGGACGCTGCTACACCAGGCGTATCAACGATTCGGCTCGGTACCAACCCTGCTGGAACGCGACTACAACTTCCCACCCTTGTCGGAACTGCTCGCTGAAGTCGGGCAGATCAAACACCTTCAAAAACTCGCTTGCCCGGCAACACCGGAGGCCCGCCATGCCTGAACAACTGCTCGACCAACTCAACTGCATGGCCAATTACGTCCGCAATCCTCAAAACCCACCACCGCCGGGAATTGAAACCCGACGCCTGGCCGTCTACCGGCAACTGTTCATCGGCAGCATCGAATCGCTGCTGGCCGCCAGCTTCCCGGTCATCCACCAAACCCTGCCAGACGCTGACTGGCGATGGCTGGTCCACGATTTTTACGCGAACTACCGTTGCCAGACGCCACTGTTCACGCAGCTGGGCGGGGAGTTTGTCAGCTATCTGGAACAACGTGCCAGCTCGCAGAACCACCCCGCCTGGCTGCCCGAGCTGGCGCAACACGAATGGAGCGAAAGCGCCCTGTTGCTGAATGATGCGGTGGAGCCCGCACACAATCCCCACGGCAATCTGGTTGAAGGCACGCCCGTGATGTCGGAACTCGCGTGGGCACACGCCTATGAATGGCCGGTGTGCGACATCGGGCCGGATCATCGGCCCATCGACAAACCAACGGCCCCGACGTTGGTCCTGCTTCAGCGCCGTGGTGGGCACGTGACGTTTTCACGCCTTGCGCCAATGGCTTATGCGCTGCTGGTTTCGCTGACGGAGCATAGGCGCAGCGGGCGGGAGCATCTGGTTGCGTTGGCCGAGGCGGCAGGAGTGACGGTGCGTGAGTTGATGCCGGTGGGGGTCGCGGCCCTTGAGGGGTTCAAGGCGCAGGGGATTGTGTTGGGAACGCGTTGGGGGTGAGCAAGACCATCGAAAGATACATCTCCATCAACGCTTGCGCCCCACCCCAAGACAAAATATCTTCCGATAATCAGAAGGCGACGTCCCCAGATGCGCGCCAAAGTGCTGCCTCAACGACAATGACGTCCCAAACCCCACCTCCCCTGCGATGCATTCGATGGGCAACTCAGTCGTTTCCAGCAATGCCTGCGCTCTGGCCACTCGTTCAGCAGTTAACCATTTGGACACGGTTGTGCCCGTCGCCTCCTTGAACCGACGGGTAAACGTTCGCCTGCTCATCTTCGCCGTGTCTGCCAGAGCGTCGAGAGACAGGTCACTGGACAGATTCATTCGGGCCCATGTCAGGACGTCGGATAAATGAGTCTCGCCAGCGAATGCTGGCACTGGGTGTTCAACATACTGCGCCTGGCCTCCCGGCCTGTGAGGTGGCGTCACCAGCATTTTCGCGGTGCGATTCGCCACGTCCGCACCGAGGCGCTCGCGCACCAGGTGCAAGCAACAATCGATTGCCGCTACGGTGCCCGCGGACGTCACGATGTTATCGGCACGGACGTAAAGCACCTCGGGTTTGAATCGAACCTTGGGAAAACGTTGCGCAAACTGGTCACGGGCAGCCCAGTGGGTAGTGGCTTCCTTTCCATCGAGCAGCCCGGCATCGCCGAGGACGAATGCCCCCAAACACAATCCCACAATGAGCTTGCCTTGCGTGTTGGCCAGCTGCAGCGCTTCCACGAGCTGGGGCGATGCAATCAGGGATTGATCGCCCCACGCCGGGATGATGATGACGTCGCAGGTTTCCATCAGCTCCAGGCCGAGGCTTACCGACAACCCAATGTCTTGGTCGGTACCGACCATTCCGGGCACTTCTGCGCAGTAATTGATTTCATACCGAGGCCCATCGGGCGCAGGCTGGGCGGTTCCCAATACCATTCCCGGCACCGAAAGGTGGAAAAGGCTGACGCCTTCGAAAGCTAAAACAGCAACGCGTACGGAGAGCATGGGGGCAGCCTCGGTTCGCCCCGTAGGGCTCAAGGTGAACAACGTTGATCAGTTGGCCCGATTATATCGAAATGTGTCGTTCGGGCCACTGTTGACCCCCGAGACATTCGGCAAGAATGGACCCCTCGTGGTAAACAACAGGAATGATTTTTATGAAACTCAGAACGTTACAGCTTGCCCTCAGCATTGCTTGCGCCGTGGCCGCTACCCCTTCGTACGCCGGTTCAACTACTCCCAAGGCGCCTGGCGCCCCTCATAAACTGGATTTGCAGCAGGTCCGCAACGCGACGGTAAAAATCACCTTCGGTGACACCACCTTCCTGATCGATCCGATGCTGGCAAAAAAAGGCGCCTATCCGGGTTTTGAAAACACCTATCGAAGCAACCTTCGCAACCCCTTGGTTGATCTCACCCAATCGCCGGAGAAGGTTATCGCCGGAGTCGACGCCGTCATCGTCACCCATACACACCTGGACCACTGGGACGATGCCGCACAAAAAGCGCTGCCTAAAGACATTCCGTTGTTCGCTCAACATGAAGCAGATGCGCAACTGATTCGTTCCCAAGGTTTCAAGGACGTACGCGTACTAACTGACGAAGCGGAATTCGGCGGCGTCAAAATCACCAAGACCGGCGGCCAGCATGGCACTGACGAAATGTATGCCGTGCCAGCGCTCGCAAAACCTCTGGGCGAAGCCATGGGCGTGGTTTTCCAGGCGCCAGGCTATAAGACTCTCTACCTTGCCGGTGACACGATTTGGCGTAACGAGGTAGACCAGGCCATCAACCAGTACCGTCCGGAAGTAATCGTGCTCAACGCCGGCAAAGCAAAAATGGCGGGATTCGAAGGTTCGATCATCATGGGTGAAGATGATGTGCTTCGCGCCTCAAAAGCCGCGAAAAACGCACACATTGTCGCGGTGCACATGGACGCGATCAACCATATGTCCCTCACTCGTGAAGAACTGCGCGCCTACGTTAAGAAGCAAGGGATTGAGGAACGTGTAGATATTCCGGAGGACGGTGCTTCGCTGGAATTCTAAGCGAAAAGGGGCAGGTTTATTTAATCAATAAATCTGCCCCTTTCTCGATGCCGGCGCGGTGGTGGCGCTTGAAACGTTCAAGGCGCAGGGATTGTGTTGGGGGTGACCCAAAGCGCGGAGTTCTCTACCGCCCAAAGGATTCATTGAAAATCGTATTGACATATCGGCAAATCTCGATATTATCCACTCCATGGAATTGATCGAAGTATTTAAAGCCCTATCGAACCCTACACGCCTTCAAATCTTGAAAGGCCTGAAGGACCCGACAAAGAACTTCCCTGCGCAGGATGAAGGTGACGTTCTCACGGTGGGCGTTTGCGTCAGCAGTATCCAGGAAGGCATCGGATTGTCCCAATCCACGGTGTCTGGTTATCTTGCGACGCTGCAACGAGTGGGCCTGGTGGAAGTCAGGCGCATCGGTCAGTGGACCTACTACAAGCGTAATGAAGCGGCCATCAGCACCCTTGCTGAAATCATAGGGAAAGAGCTCTAATTTTTTGCCGTAAGATATCGAGATATCTCGATATCCCTTTTTATAGATATGAGGTGTCATTATGAAAGCGATGGTATTGAAATCATTTGGCGGTGCGGAATCGTTTGAACTTCGCGATGTGCCCAAACCCGTGCCGCATGCAGGGCAAGTCCTGGTCCGGGTGCATGCCACCTCCATCAATCCCTTGGATTACCAGGTCCGACGCGGCGACTATCCGGATCTGGTGCCACTGCCGGCCATCACCGGACACGACATTTCGGGCGTTGTCGAAGCAGTTGGGCCGGGCGTGACAGCCTTCGCTCCCGGAGACGAAGTCTGGTACACCCCGCAAATATTCGATGGCCCAGGAAGTTACGCCGAGTACCACGTAGCTGCTGAGAGCATCATCGGCAAAAAGCCTCCCTTGCTAAGCCACCTTGAGGCGGCGAGCCTGACATTGGTTGGCGGGACGGCGTGGGAAGCACTGGTCGTGCGTGCGTCGCTCAGAGTGGGAGAAAGCATTCTGATACACGGCGGCGCGGGAGGTGTCGGTCACGTGGCGATCCAGTTGGCGAAAGCCATCGGAGCACGGGTATACACGACCGTGCGCGAGGCGAACTTCGAGTTCGCGCGCAGTATGGGGGCCGATGTCGTCATTGATTACGAGAAGGAGGACTACGTCGAGGCCATCATGCGGGAAACAGAAGGCCGTGGGGTTGACGTCGTGTTTGACACCATCGGCGGCAATGCACTGTCACGCAGCCCGGACACACTTGCACAGCTTGGTCGCGTAGTCAGCATCGTGGACATTGCACAACCGCAAAACCTGGTTCAGGCCTGGGGCAAGAACGCGAGTTATCACTTCGTTTTCACAAGGCAGAACCGAGGCAAACTCGATGAGTTGAGTGCATTGATAGCACGAGGTCAGTTGCGGCCACACGTTGGCGCGGTCTATTCCCTTGCCGACATCCCGCTCGCCCATGCACGGCTGGAAAGTCCCAACAACGGCGTTCTAGGAAAAATCGCGATCGCCGTTGAGCCATCGCTCATCTCATAAGCCCGTACTTTTTAACCGTTCATGTCATTTCGAGGTACGCCATGATTTACGAGATCGCCCTGCTCCCCGTTCACAAGGACCGCATTGAAATGTTCCGACGTGCGTTTGCCGAGGTCGCTCCTCTGCTCACCCGTGCAAAGGGATACGGCGGTCACTTGCTGGCGCCCGGGATTGAAACCCCTGAACAATTCAACCTGATCGTGAGATGGCAGTCACTTGAAGATCACACGCCGGGTTTCGAAGAGAGTGAAGACCATCGGATATTCATGATGGGATTGGAGGAATATTTTTCGGATGAACCGAAGGTCTACCACATCGAGGGAGGCAGTTTTTAGGACAGATGGACATCTCCACCCCAACGCCCGATACACCGTATCGGGCGTTTTGGCGTTTGACTTAGGCCCCAATTCATTCCGAATGCCTGCCTGGCGGTGTTCCGGATCGACCGAAAACTGGCAGGTCGGCGGTGGTTATGCCTACGCGCACACGCCATCAAGCATGCCGAGAACCCGCCGAAAGAGGTATTCTGCGCGGCTAGAAAACAGCCATGGCCAACGGCTGTTCGCAACTTGAAGCGGTCTTGAAAGTGGTGCGCCAGGAGGTCTGCATGTTGATTGGATATCGATTCGAGCGTACCGCGCGGGATGACCTGCATATCCACTCGATCAATTGGGTGCAGGGCGGATTCGTGCTGCTGACAAGCGCGATGACTTTCATTTTTCCAGTGGCGGCCGTGCTCGCAATCACAGATGCCGACTTGTCGCCGACAGGCATGGATCCATTGGCCTCACTCCTGCTCGTGCTCGGGCTGCTGCTGATTCCTGCCCTAGGCTTGGCGCTGATGCTTTACACCGGCACCCGCGAAACCTTGCTGTTGTCGCGTATCGACGGTGAAGGCAAGCGCCGTACCCGGAACTTCTTTGCACGCCGCGAACGGGTGCATTCGGTGTTTAGGTTCGACGCCGTCAAGCACCTCGAGCTCCGCCGCCATCAACAGGCCAAACCAGCCAACACCCAACTGTGGTTGGTGATGCGCGATGGCGCCACCCACCGCCTGACAAGTGACAACGTTGCGGTGGTGTCGGGCAGTGAACGCACCGAGCGGTGGCTGCGTGAGCTGAGCGACTACCTGCAAGTACCGATGCCCACGGAGGTTGCTGTCGGTTCGACGGCCGTTTCGAAAGTGCCCTACAGGCCCGCTCCAACCCCCGCGAAGATCGCCAGGCAGCGCAAAGCGAAGGCGCTCACGCCTTCGGCTGAGTCGACCGAACAACTAGGCATCCCCGCACGCGCCCTGCTCGCCTTCATTGGCGCTTTCCTGGTTGTGCTGGAGCTGACCCGTCTGATCGCATGGACGCCGTCGCTATTTACCGGACGGATACGCATCGGCAGCACTCGCCCGACGATCTTCTACTGGACCGAACAGCCCGTGGCCTTTTCATTCCACTTGATTATCGGCCTGGCAGAGCTGCTTATCATCGGCGTCATCGCCTGGGGCTGCGTGCGCGTGGCGATCGAGGGGCGGTTGAAGTCAAAATAGATCTGTCCCGTTTTCTCCTCGTTTTCTCCTCTCGATTACCAGCTATCTAGATAATCAAAAGCTATTTGATAGTCGTAGTTCGCCCAATCGATTGAATGCTGAAAGTACGGCTGGATAATTCCTACCCAGTCCAACAGGAGATCAAACCCCCCGTTATTTATGTTGTTATCGAACGGGATGCCTAAAGCCTCCACGACCGAGCCATCATCACCCAGATCCTCTGTATATTCTTCTCCTTCGAAGGATTCCGTTTGCTTGCTATACCACTCAAGTCGCAATTTGAGTCCCATCTTTTGATCCTCACAAATACTTTCTTATGCTGCGATTTTTCTTAGGGCCATCTGTCTGCTCGCCAGTAATTGGATCGAATGCACCTAAATGACTTCCGTCGCTTGCTCGGTAAGCTTCCAGTTCACCGTGCGAGGCATCCCACTCGTAAATGGTCCGGCCTTTGGCGTCGAGCCAGCGATCTCTTAAGCCTCCGCCTCCTTGCACCGGAGTTTTCTTCTTGCCTTTCTTCAGACCAGAGAAGCCCGTAATTTCATGTGTCTTCGGAGCAGGATGATAGTCGTGGCCCGCCTCGGCCAGACCCTTTCGGCGGATGCTCAAAACCACATAAACCGGCCGAACCCCCGAGTCCACCGGGAACACCAGAATGAAATCCTTGTACTCCGGCGGATAGATCGGATTGACGATGATGCTGTCCGCCATCGGCGTCGACGGGTAGATCCAGATATGCGGGGTTTGGGGGGCGGCTTCCAGGGCGGGGATGCCGAGGGTTTCGGAGGGGTCGGTGGCTGGGGTCCAGATCAGTTCGATGCCATCGCCCAGGTCGGCGATGTATTGGTCGGCGCGCGGCGTCAGGTGGACGACGTCGACCATTTCCCAGCCGCGGTTCTGACCGGTGTAGAAACCGTAACCCTTGATACTGCCGTCGGCCTGTTGCTCGATGCTCAAGCGCATGCGGCTGCGGGCCTTTTTTAGCTGGCGTAGCTGGTCTTCGCTGTAGAGCGCGCTGTCGCCCAGGCTGGAAGGCCAAAGCAAGGCGACGATCCCCGTTAACAGCGCCGCGCCAACCGTGCCTGCAGCGGCTCCCGCAGTTGTCGCGGCGCAGCCGCCCAGGGCGAGTCTGCCCAATGTAGCGGGAATTGCAGTTGAGCCGATCTGCTTGAGGGGGACAGTCCCGGAATCGTCGGCCTCGCGGCCGCCAAGCCACTTCAAGTCGCCGTACTGCTTGACCAGCTCCGGCGGAATGAAACCATGGGGGTTGTTGTAGTCGATGATGCCGTTGGGGAGCTCGCAGCATTTAGCGAAAACGGACCCGGTGATGGGCAGGGATTTTTTTTCGACCTTGCCCCATCTTTCCTTTTCGTAGGCGGCCTGTCGCGCAAGCATGGCGTCATGACTGCGCTGGAGTGCCTCGTACTCGGCCAGCTCGCTGGACGTCATGTCCCGGTAGGAAATGTTGTGCCCTTCGCCGGACCGTGGATTTTTGACTTTTGGCAGATTGTTTGGGCGCGTCACGAATCGCGATTCTCATCCTGAAAATTCAGGACGGACGCTATCGCAAGGGACTCATGCGGCGCTGTCAGACGCTTCTCGAATTGCCCGTTCCGTTTTCCTCAGACGGTGTGGGCCGGCAAGGCAACAAGATCTGCGTCTGTGTCACGAACCGGATTAGCTCGCCCGCTGCCTGCACGCCTCTCCGAACGCGCGAAAGATCGCCCGATAATCCGGATGCTCCGTCACTTCCCATTCCGGGTGCCATTGCACCCCCAACGCAAACGCCCGGCTGCCCTCCACCGAAAGCCCCTCCACCAGGCCATCCTCCGCCACGGCTTCGATGCGCAAACCCTGCCCCACCCGTGCGATGCCCTGGCCGTGGACGGAGTTGACTTCGATCTGTTTCTTGAGCCCCAACCGCGCCAACACCCCGCCCGGTCGCACGGTCAGTGCATGGTTGCGGGCGTATTGGTCCTGGACCGGCTCGTTGCTCGGCGGCTCGTGCTCGGCGCCGGGGCCGTTGAGTTGTTGATGGAGCGTGCCGCCAAAAGCGACATTCATTTCCTGGAAGCCGCGGCAGATGCCAAGCACCGGAAGACCGGCCTCGACAGCGGCGCGCCAGAGCGGCAGCGCCAGGTTATCCCGGGCCGGGTCGTGCTCGGTGCCAGGCGGGCTGGGTGGGCCGCCGTAGTGATGGGGTTCGATATTGGAAGGCGAGCCGGTGAAAAGCAGCCCGTCCAGGCCAGCGATGACGTCAGCCGGATCGATCAGTGACGCAACCACCGGAAGGATCACCGGCAGTGCCTCGGCGGCGGTCGCGACGGCTTGTGCGTATTTGTCATTGCTGAGCTGGACGGTGTGTGGGCCGACCTTGCCTGAACAGGCAATGATTCCGATCATGGGTGGACGAGACATAGGGTTCCCCGTTTTTCAGTTGCCTATGGATCGGATTTCGGCGCGGGTTCGGTTGTTCAATTTTGATGACGGCTGGCGCCATTGCCTGAACGAAGCCATCGACACAGCGGTCGGAACAGCAAACCCCGGCAAAGAAACCTCACCCATGCCCTTACGATCCGCTGTCCTCGTCACCTTGATCGCGTTGTCTGCCGGCACGTCTGCAATGGCGCAAGAGCCGTTGCGCCTGGAAAGCCTGAAGCGCTGCGGCGACTTGCTCGAAATCGAGCGCCAGGAGTGGTGCTTGACCGCGCGAGGGCTGGGTGAAGCAACGCCGCAACTGAAACTCGGTGAAAAAGCGATTCCCGCTGACAGGGTCCAGCGTGACGGCCAACGCCTGCGTCTGCATTTGGACAAGGCCGACTACCAAAGCGGGCCGCTCTGGCTGGAAGACGGTCCGCGCGCCAGCAATGCCGTCTGGTTGACCCTGCGCAGCAGTCATGTCGTCGCGGCCGGGCCGGATGAGGTGACCAAGAACATGGACGGCCTGACCACCTATGTGGATCTGGTCAGCGTGTTGATCGAGGAAAGCCACGATGGCCGCCAGGAGGCGGAACGTCTCGCCAACAAGTACGGGGCCAGGGTGGTCGGCAGCATCGCGCCGCTCAACGTGTATCAATTGCGCCTGCCGGCCAGGGACCTGATGCAGCGCGACGCGTTGGTGCTGCGCCTGGGCGGCGAAACCAGCGTCGATGCCGTAGTGATCGAAGAGTCCGGGGCCGAAGAAACCGAGCAAGCGCCCACCCAGCCCGAAGAGCCCAAGAAACCGGCCCAGGGCTCCGATGAATGGGCCGCGAATCGCTTTCTCGACGCGGTGCATTACTACCAGCGGCGTATCCCCGGGCAGCAGGCGCCGATCCAACCGCAGCCGGTGCGCATCGGCTTGATCGAGCGTGACGTGGATTTCGACACGGCGGATTTTGCCGACTATCTTGGCCCCTGCTCCATGCCGCGCACCTGCGTGTACGCCCGTGATGCGAACAAACCCGACAACCATGGCACGACCGTCGCCGGCATTCTCGCCGCGCGCTGGAACGATGGTGGCAACACCGGTTTGCTGCGGGGCCTGGACAAGGCGAGCGGCGGCTTCGAAGTGATCGTCGAGCGAAATTCGGACGCGGGGATCACAGCCAACATCGCCGCCTCGGTGAACCTCGTCGAGGGTGGCGTGCGTGTGCTGAACTGGAGCTGGGGCATCCACCGCGTGGGAGCGAAAGACGTCAAGGGCGATGACGTCGATTCGCTGCTGCGTTCGGGTATTGCCATGAGCGGCTACGAAGAACTGCTGGAAGAGTTTTTCCTGTGGCTGCGCAAGGAACATCCCGACGTGGTGGTGGTGAACTCCGCTGGCAATGGGTCGTCATTCTCCGGCACCGATGAATACCGCCTGCCCTCCTCGTTCATTACCGAACAGTTATTGGTGGTCGGCGGACACCAGCGCAGCGAACGGGCCGGCGTCGCCGTCGATGACCCAGGCTACGCGGTCAAGCGCAACTCCTCGAATATCGACATGCGCGTCGACATCACCGCCGCCGCGTGCACCCACGCCTCGACGCCCAATGCCGGCGAGGATGGCGCGGTGCATTGCGGCACATCGTACGCCACACCCATGGTCACCGGCCTGCTGGCAGCGATGCTGTCGATCAACCCGCAACTTCACCCCGAACAGCTGCGCATGCTCCTGCGCCGCAGCGCCATGACCATTGGCGACAATCACGACTTCGAACAAATGGACGGCGAAGACCTCACCGCACCCATCCTGCCGTCGGAGCGCAATTACCAGCTCAACGACAAGGACGTAGGGCGTTCGGCACGGCTGGACATGCAAAAGGCGCTGGATCTTTCGGTGCAGAGTCGCAGCCGGGTGCGTTGATGCAGGGCTCAAAATCAGCGCTACACTTTCGGCGATAACTTATTCGACTGGCGGTATGATCGACCCCCAGCCTCTTACGCGCCCAAGTGGAACAACATGAATCGTCGCAAGAAAATAAACCAGTTGCTCAAGGCCAACGCCAAAAAAGCCAGTGCCAAGCTGGCACCGAAAAGCAAAGACCGATACATCAGCAAAGCCGACCGACTGAAAATGGCGGCTGAAGCCGGACCGGACTCGACCGTTTCCCCTGAGAGCTGATTCTTTGAACCCCATTGACCCCCTGTCGCTTCAACGCGTCATCACCGCCCACGGCACATTCGAAGGCGCGGCCTATTTCGACGCAGAGGAAAGCCTCGTCCACGACATATTCGTGGATCGCATCGTTCTCCAGACCAACTACCTGGACCACAGCAGCTATAAGGTCGACCTGGCCGAGGGCGCGGTACGTGTGCGCAAGACGCGGCTGGATAACTACCACCGAGGCCACAAGGCCCAGGTGATCGACGATGCCATGGACGAGGACGATTGGCTGGAATTGGGCAGCCTGTGGCAGCGTCTGAGTCGTGACCTGGACACTCAGGGGCAAACGCCACCACCGGATCCGGCCGATACGCTGGCGGACCTGTTCGACTGCCTGTTCGACGAGACACACGCGCAAGCGCTGATCGAAAACATGCCGGCGGCTACCGGCCGATGGGACTGGGCGTGGACTCAGCTGCAATCGGCCCTTGTCAGCACGCATCGGATGGCTGAGTTCGAGTGGAAGGAATGGTCGTTGTCTGGCGTCTACGCCATCAACGCCCTCGCCCCCCTGCGCGAACGGGGCATTGAAATCCCCACGCCCGACGGCACAGTCGTCGATGCAGTCAATCACGCCGACGATTGGGAGCGGGCGCTGCTCCAGTATTTCAATGCACGACTGGAAATCCACGATCTGAAGCTGTTGGCCATCGGCACGCATTTCGACGAGTACCAAGCGTTTGCATGCCTGCCGATGAACGGTCTGGGCCTGGCCAATGCGTTGGAAATCATGGGCAGGCTGGGCATCGTCTACAAATGCTGATCCTGCTGTTTTGCGGCAAGGGAGCTCCCTTGCCACAAAACCCTGCACACCCAGGAAGCAGAACACGGGTATCTGAAATCCCCATAGTTGCTATCGACGCCAGCGCCGTTCTCGTTCCGCTGCGCCCTCTCTAATCTGCCCACCAACGGGATCGACGACGATCTCGGCAGATCAAACCGTCCCTTATGGAGAGAGAAACGATGAACACAATCAACCGCACCCTGGCTGTCGCAACCCTGGCCCTGGCCACCCTCGGCGCCGAAGCGGCGACACCTGTCCAGGCCGGCGCCAGCGCCTCGGCAATCGGCAGCGTGGTGCAGTCCGCCAGCTACATCACCACCAAAGATGGCGTCCAGCTGTATTACAAGGATTGGGGCCCGCGCAATGGCCAGGTCGTCACCTTCAGCCACGGCTGGCCGCTGGATTCCGACAGCTGGGAAGGACAGATGATGTTCCTCGCGTCCAAGGGCTACCGCGTGATCGCCCATGACCGCCGCGGTCATGGGCGGTCCAGCCAACCTTGGGAAGGCAACGACATGGATCACTACGCCGACGACCTCGCGGCGGTCATCGAAGCGCTGGACCTGAAGAATGTCACCCTGGTCGGCTTCTCGACGGGGGGCGGTGAAGTGGCTCGGTACATCGGTCGCCATGGCACAGCCCGGGTGAAAAAAGCCGTGCTGGTGTCCTCGGTTCCACCGCTGATGCTCAAGACGGATACCAACCCCGGCGGCTTGCCGCTCGAAGTCTTCGACGGCCTGCGCAAGGCCTCCCTGGAGAACCGCTCGCAACTGTACCTGGACATCGCGTCCGGTCCGTTCTACGGCTACAACCGCAAAGGCGCCAAGCCATCCCAAGGCCTGATCCAATCGTTCTGGGTTCAAGGCATGCAGGGCGGCAGCAAGAACACCTATGACTCGATCGCGGCATTCTCGGCGACCGACTTCCGTGGCGACTTGAAGAAATTCGACGTGCCGACGCTGGTGATCCACGGCGACGATGACCAGATCGTGCCCATCGACGCTGCAGGCCGCGCCTCGGCAGCGCTGATCAAGGGTGCCCGGTTGCTCGTCTATCCCGGTGCGCCGCACGGGCTGACCGAGACACACAAGGATCGTCTCAATCAGGACCTGCTGACTTTCCTCAAGGAATGAGGCTCGGATCGCCCTGGACGGTAACCCCTGTGGAGCGAGCCTGCTCGCTCCCACATGATTTTGCTCAAGGCCCTTCTTCGAAAGGGCTTTGGCGTTGCAGCGCCGCCTCCACCGCCGCCTTATCGATCACCGACCACACCCGAACGATCTTGCCCTGCTCGAAGGTATAAAACACGTTCTCGGAAAATCGAATCCGCCGACCGTGGGTGTCCAATCCGAGGAAACGTCCGCGCGGCGAGCAATCAAAAAGCAAACGACTCGCGACATTCGGCGGTTCGACCACCAGCAGGTCGATATTGAAACGCAAGTCCGCGATCGTGCCCACATCGTTTTCCAGCATCGCCCGATAACCCGCCAGGCCCACCGGGTCTCCGTTGTAGTGCACGCTGTCGTCGACGAAGCTGCCCAGGTCTTGCCAGCGACGGGCATTGAGGCAGGCGATGTAGTTGCGGTATTGCTCGGCCAGGTCCATGTCCAGGTCCTCCATCAGCGAGGGTTACCTGGCAGTGACTGCAGACAAAGGCCAGTGGTTCTGGACGAACGCCTTCAATGCCGCAACAGTTTGCGCAACGGAATCTCATCCTTGCGAACCGGCGACTTGATGACGATGTAGCTGAAGTACTTGGAGATGCCGATGTTCTTGTCCAGCAGGCTTTCCATCACGTCCTGGTAATCCTGGATGCTGCGGGTCATGAAACGGACCAGGTAATCGTAGCCGCCACTGATCAAGTGGCATTCGAGCACTTCGTCGACGAGGCGAATATTGGACTCGAACTTGGCGAAGTCCTCACGCTTGTGGTCGCTCAGGGTGACTTCGGTGAACACCGTCACCGAATCGGTGATCTTGGCAAGATTGAGATGGGCCTTGTAGCTGGAGATATACCCCGCCGACTCCAGGCGCTTGACCCGTTGCAGACATGGGCTGGCTGACAGCCCCACAGCGTCGGCCAGGCTGACGTTGGTCATGCGACCGTCTTTTTGAAGCTCGACCAAAATGCTGATGTCGATCCGGTCCAGTTTCGCTAAACCTTCCATCGCATACCCCTCGCCTGCCGTTTGTAAGACAATCTTCTAACAAAATCAGCGCCGTAAAGACAGCTGATGCTGAGCCACCAGGTCCGCCATACTGTTGATGCAGTAGTCCGCCGCGCAGGGTGCCGGGGAGGTGTCGAGGTCGCGACAGATCAGGCACACCGCCCCAACCGCCCGCGACCCTGTGCCAGGGCGGGTCACGTGAAGGATCGCCGCCGCGTCCAGCCCATTGGCGTCCAGCCAGTCACGATCCTGCAGCGGCGCGCTCGCCAGCGAAATGAAATCCTCCGGCTCGATGCCCAGGCGCCCGCACAACACGCCACGGTCCTCGGCGTCGCGGTCGCCAAATACCAACAACCGATAGAACTTGCGCAAGTAAAGCATCGCTCCCGGTGCGTCCTCGAACAGCGTCCAGCCCGCGGCCGAGCGGGCGAAGCTCATGCCCTCCTCCCAACTGGCCTTGAGCTTCCAGCGCTCGGCCAGTTGACGGTGGGCGAAACACAGCAGGCCACTGAAGCCCAACTCGCCGAAGCGCGGATACAGGGATTGCAGCACCTCGTTGAAATCGGCGAGCAGCGCGGCTTTGTCCAATGGTCCGGCATGGTTTTCCAACAACGGCTGCAAGGCCGCCCAGACACCTGAATCACGATCCACCAGGACCTCATCGCAGTCGATCAGCAACGCCTGGTATTCAGTCAGCTTCATCTGTAAGCCTCCGATGATGTCCCATCGATCAACGCTCCCTAAACGGCACAGACCCGTGCCAAGGCGCCTTCGAGAATCTGCAACGCTTCGTCGATCTGCGCTTCGGTGGTCACCAGCGGCGCGAGGAAACGCAGGACGTTGCGGTACACCCCACACTTGATCACCAGCAGCCCACCGGCACGGGCTTCGTCGATCAGCCGCTGGTTGAGCTCCGCATCCGGCGTACGCGCATCGTCCTGCTTGATCAGCTCGATCGCCAGCATGAAACCCTTGCCCCGCACATCGCCAATGCGCGGATAGCGCGTTTGCAACGCCAACAGGCCCTGGCGCAACCGTTCACCCAACGCCTCGCCGCGGGCCAAAAGCTGTTCTTGCTCGTAGGCGTCGATCACCGCCAGCGCCGCCGCGCACGACAACGCGTTGCCGCCATAGGTGCCGCCCAAGCCACCGGGCAGCGGCGCATCCATGATCGCGGCCTTGCCGACAACGCCCGACAGTGGCAAGCCACCGGCCAGGCTCTTGGCGACGGTGACCACGTCTGGCTGGATGCCGGCATGCTGGAAACCGAACCATTTGCCGGTACGTCCGAAGCCGGTCTGGATTTCATCGAGGATCAGTACAATCCCGTGTTTGTCCGTCAGCGCGCGCAGGCCCTGGAGAAACTCGGTGGGCGCCGAGAGGAAACCGCCGTCACCTTGCACCGGCTCGATGATGATCGCCGCCACTCGCTCGGGCGCCACTTGGGTTGCTAGCAGCTCGTCCAGCGCTTGGAGCGCCATTTCGCCGGTGACGCCTCGATACGCGTTTGGATAAGGCGTGTGGAAGACTTCCGGCGCGAACGGCCCGAAGTTCTGTTTATAGGGCTGGCTCATGCCGGTCAGGGTGGTGCCAAGCAACGTGCGGCCATGGAAGCCGCCATGAAAGGCAATAACTGCCGAGCGGTTAGTGTGGGCACGGGCGATTTTCACGGCGTTTTCCACGGCTTCGGCGCCGGAGGTAAAAAACGCTGCCTTATAGTCGTGCTGGCCGCCGATCATTTCACACAGGCGCTGAGCCAGATCCAGATACGGCTTATAGGCCACGACCTGGAAACAGGCATGGGAGACTTTCTGCAATTGAGCCTGCACCGCCGCGACGACTTTCGGGTGGTTGTGGCCGATGTTGAGCACACCGATGCCACCGACGAAGTCCAGGTAGCGCTTACCGTCCACGTCCCATAACTCCGAACCCTGGGCCCGATCGATCACCAACGGGTGCGCGGTCACCAGCCCACGGGGCACGAATTGATCACGCTGACGGAGCAGACTCGGGGTTTCTTCGACTTTACTGTTCATTGGCATTTCCCATCGTGAGCCGCGCAACCAGGAAGCGGCTGCGGTGTGTTCACAGGTTAAGCGTTCGACGCAACGGTCTACGCCGAACTTGCTCGTTGAGAAATCCGGATCGACTGTTTACACCCCGGCAAACAGCAGAATCCGCCAACGGCCTCGCGCCCCAACGATTCTGCCGCCATGGGCGCGCTACAGCACCGCCTCGTGCCCCCCTGCGCATGCCTTTCGACAGATCCTGCTTCGCCATTCAGGCATGCTGAACACTCTGGAATCTGACGCGAGAACTGTCCATGGCCCTGCTCTATAAAGCTGACCCGATACGCGGCGAACAGTGGCGACGCCTGTTCGCCGAACAGGCACCCGACATCCAATGGCGGGCCTGGCCAGATATTGGCGATCCTCGGGATATCCGCTACCTCGCCGCCTGGCAGGCACCGGATGACCTCGAGACGCTGCTGCCCAACCTTGAGGTGCTGTTCGCCCTCTCGGCCGGCGTCGACCAACTCGACCTCGCACGTTTGCCACCCACGCTGCCCGTGGTGCGGCTGCTGGATCCGGGCATCAGCCAGGGCATGTGCGAATACGCCAGTTTCGCCGTGCTTAGCCTTCATCGAGACATGATGCGCTACCGCCAGCAACAGGCCGAACGTCGCTGGCAGGCGCATCGCCTGGTGCCGGCCCGGCAACGTCGGGTGGGTGTCATGGGTCTTGGTCTGCAGGCGCGACAGATACTCGCCACCTTGAAGCCATTCGGCTTTGCCTTGTCGGGGTGGGCCCGTAGCGAACATCACATCGATGGCGTGACCTGTCACGCCGGCGCCGAGCAATTGCCCGCTTTCCTCGGCCAGTGCGACATCCTCCTGTGCGTGCTGCCGCTCACCGAACAGACCCAAGGCATCCTCAACCGCCAGCTATTGGAGCATCTGCCCAAGGGGGCAGCCTTGATCAACATGGGCCGGGGGGGGCACCTCGTCGAGGCGGACTTGCTCGACGCACTCGCCAGCGGGCAACTGAGCGCGGCAGTGCTCGACGTGCTGACGCAGGAACCGGCCGATCCCGGGCATCCTTTCTGGAACCACCCGCAGATCCTGCTGACGCCTCATATCGCGGCGATGACCCAGCCGGAGACAGCCTTTGACGGACTGCTGGAGAACATTCGACGGCACCAGCGGGGCGAATCGATGCTGGGCTTGGTGGATCGCGAGCGCAATTATTGACATGGCTATCGCGCAAATCGGCTCGGTATTTCCTGCTGGGCTGACGCCCCGTTGGGGCAAGAAATTCGGCCGGCACCGCTGCGGCTTATCGAAGCTGCCGAATTCACTGGCGGCTATTGTCAGCCCAGGCGACAGGTGAGATACAACCATTCTGCACGGACAATTGCGTCCGGCTCCACGTCAATTTCCAGGGGACCCGCCATGTCCATTTCGCAACGCCCTGCTTACGTTTATCGCGCCATGACCGACGCTGATGTTCCCTCGGCGCATGCCTTGTCCGTGCAGCTGAAATGGCCCCATCGCCTGGAGGATTGGGCCATGTTGCAGCGGCTCGCCCAAGGTTTCGTCGCACTGGATGGGGATCGCTTGATCGGCACTGCGTTCTCCTGCGCCCAGGGCAACTACGCCACCATCGGCCTGGTTATTGTCGACGATGAATACCAGGGCCGGGGCATTGGCCGCAAATTGATGGAATTGGCGATCGAGGCTTGCGGTTCGCGTACCGCCGTTCTCAATGCCACGTTGGCCGGCACGCCTCTATACGCCAGCCAGGGCTTCGTTGAGTTCGGGCAGATCCAGCAACATCAAGGGCACACATCGTCACCTGTCCCGCCGGCCCTGGGCAACGGCCAACGCTGCCGTGCGCTGGCACCGGCCGATCGGGCCGAGTTGATCAGGCTGGCCAACCTTGGCAGCGGCCTGGATCGCGAGGCCGTGCTGAACGATCTGTTCGATGTCGTTGAACAGGGCGTGGGCATCGAGCAGGACGGCCAGTTGCGCGCCTTCGCCCTGCTTCGCCCTTACGGACGCGGACGCTGCATCGGCCCGGTCATCGCCCAGGACGCCACGCAGGCCCGGCACCTGGTCGCGGCATTGCTGGCCCACGTGCCGGAGGCGTTCGTGCGCATCGATATTCCCGCCGACTGCGGCTTGGGGCCCTGGCTCGAAGAGATTGGCCTCAAGCACGTCGACACCGTTGCCCAGATGGCACAAGGCACCGCGCCCCAGGCCAGTGGCGGCGTGCGCCAATTCGCACCGGTGACCCAGGCCATCGGCTGACAGACTCTTCATTCCATGCCGTTAATTCCGGAGCAATGTTTCATGCTTGAACCCACTGCAATGCTGTTGGCGCGCGCCGATGGCAGCCCCGCCTCCACCTCATTCAAGCTAGGTTCATTGGGTGCCAATGACCCCTTCGACCGGCTCATTGCCTACGCTGGGGTTGATGGCATGGCCGCCGGCGTGGTCCGGGCCGGCGGACGAATCAGCGTCGAGGAGTATCCGTTCAGCGAAACGATCGTCGTCCATGCCGGCGCGGTCACGCTGCGCAGCCAGGCGCAAACGCTGCGGCTCAATCCGGGCGAAAGCGCTGTGATAGCCCGTGGCACCGCCCTCGAAATTGATGCGCAACCGGCTTCGCTGTGGGCCTTTTGTGCCGATACCCAATCCGTCGAGGCCAATCAACCGGGACTCACCGCCCTGCCCGCGCCGACCTTGCTTGCACCCTCCGCGGCGCCCGACGAAGAGATCCTGCTCAGCCCGGCGCCGCAATGCCGCTCGCACAACCTGTTCGTCGAGCAAGCGACGAACCTGCGCATCGGCATCTGGGATTCAACCCCCTACACACGCAAGTCACGGCCGCACAAGCTGCATGAACTGATGCACCTGCTCGAAGGCAGCGTCACCTTGCAACTGGCCGACGGCACCGAGCTGATCGTCGGCACCGGCGATACAGTGTTCGTTCCCTTGGATGCCCCTTGCGCCTGGAAAAGCAGCGTCTATGTGCGCAAGGTCTACGTCGTGAGATGAGCGCCAGGCACTGAATTCGGGATTGCACCGGGTTCTTGTGGGAGCGAGCCTGCTCGCGAAGAGGCCGGCACATCCAGCATCTTCATAGCCTGGAGTGCCGCCATCGCGAGCAGGCTCGCTCCCACATTGGATTTTTGGTAGCCACAGAACTCACATAATCCACATTGGATTTTTGGTAGCCACAGAACTCACATAATCCACATACCCTTGTGGGAGCGAGCCTGCTCGCGAAGGGGCCGGCACATCCAGTATCTTCATCGCCTGGGGTACCGCCATCGGCGAGCAGGCTCGCTCCCACAATTATTCTGTTTTTTCTGCATTACCCGCCGTATCGATACTCACCACCACCGACATTCCCGGCCGCAGGCGTTCGCTTTCCGGCTGGCCTGGATCGACTGTGATGCGAACCGGCACGCGCTGGGCGATCTTGACGAAGTTGCCCGTGGCGTTGTCGGCCTGCAACAGGCTGAACTCAGAACCGGTGGCCGGGGAGATCCGTTCGACATGCCCATGGAATCGGCGATGGCCGAGGGCATCCACGGTGAAACTTGCCGGCTGGCCAACACGCACCTTATCCATCTGGGTTTCCTTGAGGTTGGCGATCACCCATTTCTGGTTCGGGACCAGGGCCATCAGCTGTGCACCGGAGTTGACGTAGGCCCCGAGGCGTACGCCGATCTGCCCCAACCGACCGTCCCGGGGCGCGACGACTCGGGTGTTGGACAGATCGATGCGCGCCAGTTGCACCGTCGCCTCGGCACTGGCGACGGCGGCTTCGAGGGAGCCACGGTTGACGACCACCGTTTGCAAATCCTGGCGGGCGATTTCCAGGCTGGCCTGGGCTTGCGCCACGGCGGCTTGGGTTTGTGCGCTGGCCGCGCGGCTCAGGTCCAGCTTACGCTGGGACACCGAACCGTCTTTGATCAGTTCCTCGTTGCGGCGCAGGTCGGCGGCGTTTTTTCGTGCCTGGGCCTGGCTGTCCGCCAGCGCGGCCTGGCGCAGCTTGATGGTGGCTTCGGCGCTGTTGCGTTGCTGCACGACGTTGGCGAGGGCCGCTTGCTGCACGGCCAGTTCCGCCAGTGCCTGGTCGAGACGTTGTCGATAGATGCGGTCGTCGAGGCGCACCAACAGATCGCCAGCCTTCACGAACTGAAAATCCTGCACCGGCACTTCATGCACGTAGCCGCTCAACTGCGGCCCGATGATCGTCACTTGCCCGCGCACCAAGGCATTTTCTGTGGTTTCCACGGCGCTACCGAACGGCGGCAATTGCCAGGCATAAAGCACCACCAGCACACCGACAATCGCCACCGCCGCGAACCCCAGGGATGAAAGAACTCTTATCCGCAGGGAACGCGGTTTTGTCGCTGGAACGGCGGGTGGCGCCTGGTCCTCAGGCGTATCGGCGATGGCGTTGGTGGTCGTGGAGGTCGGCTCGGTCATGAAGAAGTGGCACCGCTTGGTTGTGTCGAAGGGGCAGGCGCTGTGGCGACGTGCTGGGTGGTAGTCATCAGCCACAGGGCGCGGAGGGAGATCCAGATCATGGTCAGCACGGCGATCACCGCGATCAGCATGAACACATCGTTGTAGGCCAGCACGTTGGCTTCGCGGGTGGCGGCCGCGGCAAGGCTGCGAATGCCTTGCAGGTGCCGCAGGCCCGGATCGGCGATCAGCGAACCCACCGCCGAGCCACCGCTGTCCACCCGCGCGGCCACGCGAGGGTCGAACAGGTTGATGTTTTCCACGAGGTGGCTGGAATGAAATTTCTCGCGCACCACTTGGAAGGTACCGAGCACCGCGGCCCCCACCAGGCCACCGAGGTTCTGGCAAATCCCGAACAACACGGAAAAACTCACCAGATTGCGCGGGTTGGTCAGTACATTGCGCACGCCGAGAATCATCGTCGGCCCCAGGAAAAACGTACTGCCAAACGCCAGCAGAAACTGACTGAAATACATGTTTTGCGGGCGGCTCAGGTTGTTCGAGTAGCTGTCCATGACCGAACCTGTCGCCATCAACGCGAGGGAGATGATCAGGGGCATGAACAGGTGCGCCGGGTTGATCGTCAAGGCACTGGTCACCAGCCCGGCGATGCTGCCGACCAGCATCACCACATAAAGGCTGTGCATCTGTTGGCTGCTCATGTTCAGCGCTTGCAGAAACCCCACCGCTCCAGTGGATTGTTCCGAAGTCACCATGCGAATCAGGATCACCGCCAGGGCCAGGCGGATCATCACCCCACTGCCCAGCCAGCGCGTCATCAGCATCGGGTTGCTGCGGTTATGCTCGATCGCCAGGCCCGCCAGGATCAACACGATGGACAGCGCCGAGGCCACGCCGATCCATGGCGCCTCCAGCCACCAATCGATGCGCCCCAACGACAGCACCGCGCACAACAAGGCGACGCCGCTGGCAAGCACCGTGAAGGTCAGGAAATCGAGTTTTTCAAACGTCTTGAAGCGGTCGCCCGGTGGCAACTTGAGCAGCAGCACGCAACCCAACGAGAGCAGTGCCATCCCCAGTTCGAACAGGTAGAGGCCCCGCCACTCGGCAATTTGCAACAGGTCTTCGGAGAACAACCGGGCCATCGGCAAGGCCAGCTGCGAAGTCCCCAGGCCCAGCACTAGCGCCTTGAGCCGCCACTTCGCCGGGAAAGCCTGGACCATGTAATACAGGCCCAAGGAGCTGAGGGCAGCGCCGACCATGCCATGGGCCGCCCGCACGGCAATCGCCGAGTTCAGGTCGTTGACGAACAGATGACCGAACGTCACTAGGGCGTACAGCGCCAGGAACACCTCAGTGAACGCGCGCAAGCCGAACTGCTGGCGAAACTTCACCAGCAGCAGGTTCATGGAGACGTTGGTCATGACGTAGGCGGCGGGCAACCAGGCCATCTCGGCGGTGGTGGCGCCGAGGGCCCCTTGCAAGTAAGGCAAGTTGGCGATCACCAGCGAATTGCCCAACCCCCCGGTCAACGCCACCAGCACGCCCACCAGCGCAAAGGCGAGCCGTTTGGGCGTGGGATGCAGTGGCGTCGACGGGGAGCCTGGCAGCGTCGGCCTTTCGTGGGGCTCCCAGGCGCGTGGGGTGTATTGATCCATTCAGAGACCTTGCAGGGACATGTCGGCTCGTTTGCCACGGGTCAATTCCCGTTCGACGATGGGAAGGTGCAAGAAGTGCCCGGGGCTTTTGCGTGGCGAGGGAGCTTGCTCCCGCTGGCTGCGCAGCAGCCTCCCCTGTAAACGGAATACGCCGTAGAGAGTCGCCTGGGATGGGGCTGCTGTGCAGCCCGGCGGGAGCAATCTCCCTCGCCACCCACTGCTTTTTTCGAGGCCATTCGACTAATGTCTTACGCCGGTCATCGCATGACCTGCGCCGCTCGTCGCTATCCTGGGGGCACCGTTTTTCCTTGCCGCAACGGCCCGCTTGCCTGCGTTTTGTTAGGCGAAAGCGTTGAAATAGCCCATGGCCGGATCATTCTCGATGAAAATTTGCGGTAATGGCCAGTTGACAACGAGGAACGCTCCACAAATAATCCGCTCCATGTTGTACGACGACGTATGACAAATAAAAACAACAAAAAGTAGGAGCGTCAGAGTGAGCACTCGTGCCCGTTTTTCGTCCAGTAACCGCCCCAGCCGCCGTACCCTTCTCAAATCCACGCCCGCGCTGTCACTGCTCGGCTGCACCGGTCTGGCGCTGTTCATGCCCATGACCGCTGGTGCCGAAGGCTTTGTCGATGATGCCAAAGCCACGCTGAACCTGCGTAACGCCTATTTCAACCGCAACTTCGTCAACGACAACGCCACCCAGGGCAAAGCCGAGGAATGGACCCAGAGCTTCATCCTCGACGCCAAGTCCGGCTTCACCCAGGGCACCGTCGGTTTCGGCGTAGACGTGCTGGGCCTGTACTCGGTCAAGCTCGACGGCGGTCGTGGCACGGCCGGCACCCAGCTGCTGCCGGTGCACGACGACGGCCGCCCGGCCGATGACTTCGGTCGCCTGGGCGTGGCCCTGAAGGCCAAGGTCTCGAAGACCGAATTGAAAGTCGGCGAGTGGATGCCAGTGTTGCCGATCCTGCGTTCCGACGATGGCCGTTCCCTGCCGCAAACCTTCCGTGGCGGCCAGGTGACCTCCACCGAGATCAACGGCCTGAGCCTCTACGGCGGCCAGTTCCGCGCCAACAGCCCGCGTAACGACGCGAGCATGGAAGACATGTCGATGAACGGCCGCGGTGCATTCACCTCCGACCGTTTCAACTTCGGTGGCGGCGAATACGCCTTCAACGAAAAACGCACCCAGGTCGGCGTCTGGTACGCGGAACTGTCCGACATCTACCAACAGCAATATTTCAACCTGACCCACAGCCAGCCGATCGGCGACTGGACCCTGGGCGCCAACCTCGGTTACTTCACCGGCAAGGAAGACGGCAGCGCACTGGCCGGCGACCTTGACAACAAAACCGCCTTCGCCATGCTTTCCGCCAAATACGGCGGCAACACCTTCTACGTCGGCCTGCAGAAAGTCGGCGGCGACGATGCCTGGATGCGCGTCAACGGCACCAGCGGCGGCACCCTGGCGAACGACAGCTACAACTCCAGCTACGACAACGCCAAGGAAAAATCCTGGCAACTGCGCCACGACTTCAACTTCGCCGCCGTCGGCGTGCCGGGCCTGACCCTGATGAACCGCTACATCAGCGGTGACAACGTTCACACCGCCACGGTCGACGACGGTAAGGAATGGGGCAGGGAAAGTGAGCTGGCCTACACGGTGCAGAGCGGCGCACTCAAGAGTCTCAACGTGAAATGGCGTAACGCATCGATTCGTCGCGACTTCAGCACCAACGAATTCGACGAGAACCGTATCTTCATCAGCTATCCGATTTCGCTCCTGTAAGACCCATGGAACACTTGCCATGAACGCCTGCCAGCGCCATGGCGAGCCCCGGCAAGGATGCCGACCCAGAGCGGTTCGTCGATCAAACGTTGACAAGGTAGCGGAAGGATAAGGATATTCCCTCTCGGTCGTACGACAACTTATAACAACTGTACCTCTCACTGTTTGCTCAGGTAATGCCATGACCACCACACAGATTCGCCATCCCTTCAATCGCCTGCTGTTGACCGGCGCCGCCGGCGGCCTTGGCAAAGTCTTGCGCGAACGCCTCAAGCCTTATGCCCGCCACATTCGCCTGTCTGACATTGCCAACATGGCCCCGGCCATCGATGAAAGCGAGGAAGTGGTGCCGTGCGACCTGTCGGATAAGCAGGCCGTGCATCAACTGGTTGAAGGTGTCGATGCCATCCTGCATTTCGGTGGTGTATCGGTTGAGCGTCCATTCGAAGAGATCCTCGGCGCCAACATCAGCGGCGTGTTCCACATCTACGAAGCCGCGCGTAAGCACGGTGTCAAACGCGTGATTTTCGCCAGTTCCAACCACGTCATCGGTTTCTACAAACAAGACGAAACCCTCGACGCCCACTGCGCTCGCCGTCCGGATGGCTACTACGGCCTGTCCAAGTCCTACGGCGAAGACGTCGCCAATTTCTACTTCGATCGCTACGGCATCGAAACCGTCAGCATCCGCATCGGCTCGTCGTTCCCGGAACCGCAGAACCGCCGGATGATGAGCACCTGGCTGAGCTTCGACGACCTCACCCAACTGATCGAATGCTCGCTCTACACACCCAAAGTCGACCACACCATCGTCTATGGCGTCTCCGCCAACCGTGACGTCTGGTGGGACAACAGCCACGCCGCGCACCTGGGCTACAAGCCCAAGGACACCTCGGAAATCTTCCGCGCCAAGGTCG
This sequence comes from Pseudomonas sp. E102, assembly GCF_052660185.1. Lineage (NCBI taxonomy): Bacteria > Pseudomonadati > Pseudomonadota > Gammaproteobacteria > Pseudomonadales > Pseudomonadaceae > Pseudomonas > Pseudomonas sp. E102. Next base: position 1,489,661 of record NZ_CP084025.1, on the reverse strand, counting down.
AAGCGCAACCGATGCCGGCCGCCGATGATCCGGCCATGGTCTACCAAGGTGGCGCCTTTGTGGCCGCCGGCCCGTTCGACTGATCCGCCTGTTGTCCGTGGGATACAAACGAACCAAGGAATCACCATGCAAGCCGAATTGATTGTCGACGCACGCAACGCCGTCGGGGAAAGCCCTGTGTGGGTGCCCGAGGAAAACGCCTTGTATTGGGTGAACATCCCCAGCGGCGGCCTGCAGCGCTGGAGCGCCAGCAGCGCAAAGATCCAGAGCTGGGAAGCCCCCGAAATGCTCGCCTGCATTGCCCGTCACCAGGACGGTGGCTGGATCGCGGGGATGGAAAGCGGTTTCTTCCGCCTGCATCCACATGACGACGGCAGCCTGGACAGCGAGCTCTGTGCAAACGTCGAGCACAGCCGCACCGACATGCGCCTCAACGATGGCCGTTGCGACCGCCAGGGCCGTTTCTGGGCCGGCAGCATGGTGCTGAACATGGGCGCCAATGCGGATGAAGGCAAGATGTACCGTTATGAAGCCGGACAACGCAGCCCGGTCGAGGCGCAACTGAGTGGTTTCATCGTGCCCAATGGTCTGGGCTTCAGCCCCGACGGCCGGACGATGTACCTGTCCGATTCACACCCGCTGATCCAGCAGATCTGGGCCTTCGACTACGACATCGACAGCGGCACCCCATCCAACCGCCGCCTGTTCGTCGACATGATGCCCCTGGCCGGTCGCCCGGACGGCGCGGCAGTCGACGCCGATGGTTGCTATTGGATCTGCGCCAACGACGCCGGCTTGATCCATCGCTTTACGCCGGATGGACGTCTCGACCGCTCCCTGGAAGTGCCGGTGAAAAAACCGACCATGTGCGCCTTTGGCGGCAGCCAGCTGGACACCCTTTTCGTGACCTCGATCCGTCCTGGAGACGACAACGATCCGCAATCCCTGGCCGGTGGCGTGTTCGCGCTGAACCCCGGCGTCAAGGGTCTCGCTGAACCTGCTTTCGGAGGATGGAAACACTCCGCGAACTGATCTGCTTTGCCGCTTCACATCGATAGACATAAAAACAACAACACTGGAGATTGACCATGAATTTCAAACGTACACTTCTGATCGCGGCCTTGCCCCTGGCCTTCCTGGCACAGGCGGCGCAGGCTCTGGACATCAAGATCGCCGACATCCACCCCAAGGGCTACCCAACCGTGGTCGCCGAGGAATCCATGGGTAAAACCCTGGAAAAGGAGAGCAAAGGCGAACTGAAGTTCAAGTACTTCCCGGGGGGCGTACTGGGCTCTGAAAAAGAAGTGATCGAGCAGATGCAAGCCGGCGCAATCCAGATGTCCCGCGTCAGCCTGGGCATCGTCGGCCCCGTGGTGCCGGACGTGAACGTCTTCAACATGCCATTCATCTTCCGCGACCAGGCGCACATGCGCGCCGTGATCGACGGTGAGGTCGGCGATGCGATCCTGGACCGGATCACCAACTCCGAATTCGGCCTGGTGGCCCTGGCCTGGATGGACGGCGGCACGCGCAACCTCTACACCAAGAAGCCCGTGCGCACGCCGGAAGACCTCAAGGGCATGAAAATCCGCGTCCAAGGCAACCCTATGTTCATTGAAATGATGAACGCCATGGGCGGCAACGGTATCGCGATGGACACTGGCGAGATCTTCAGCGCGTTGCAGACTGGCGTGATCGACGGCGCGGAAAACAACCCGCCGACCATGCTCGAGCACAACCACTACCAGAACGCCAAGTTCTACAGCTTGACCGGGCACCTGATCCTGCCTGAGCCGATCGTGATGTCGAAAATCACCTGGAACAAGCTCACCCCAGAGCAGCAGGACATGGTGAAAAAAGCGGCCAAGGCTGCCCAGGCTGAAGAGCGCAAGTTGTGGGACGAGAAATCGGCCGCCAGTGAAGAAAAACTCAAGAAAGCCGGCGTCGAGTTCATCACCGTCGACAAGAAACCCTTCTACGACGCCACCGCGCCGGTCCGAGCCAAATACGGTGCACCGTACGCCGACCTGATCAAGCGCATCGAAGCTGTCCAGTAAGACCTCTTAATCTGTACTCATGAAACGGCTGGGCGCGCCTGCGGTTAGAAGGCGCGCCCGGTAACGGTGGAACCCGATGAAGAATTTGCTGCTGCGTATCAACGACAAGATTTACATGACTTGCATCTGGGTGGCCGGCCTCTCTGTCCTTGCCGTTGCGCTGATGATCCCTTGGGGCGTGTTCGCCCGCTACGTCCTTGGCACCGGCTCAAGCTGGCCGGAGCCCACCGCGATCTTGCTGATGATCGTCTTCACCTTCATCGGCGCCGCCGCCAGCTACCGCTCCGGGTCGCACATGGCTGTGGACATGGTCACCAGCCGCCTGCCCCAGCACTGGCAAAACGTGGCTTCGGTGTTCACCCAGTTGATGATGGCAGCGGTGTGCATTTTCATGACCATCTGGGGTGCCAAGCTGTGCATGACCACTTGGAACCAGTTCATGAGCGCCATCCCTACCCTGCGAGTCGGCATCACTTACATGCCGATCCCGATCGGTGGGTTCCTGACCCTGATTTTTGTCCTGGAAAAACTCTTGCTGGGTGATCAAAGCCAGCGTCGGGTCGTGCAGTTCGACCTGGTAGAAGAAAACGAAGGTGCCGCTTAATGGACGCTCTGATTCTGCTGGGCAGTTTTTTGGTATTGATCCTGATCGGCATGCCGGTCGCCTACGCGCTGGGCGCCGCCGCCCTGATCGGGGCATGGTGGATCGACATTCCGTTCCAGGCCATGATGATTCAGATCACGGGCGGCGTGAACAAATTCTCGCTGCTGGCCATTCCGTTCTTCGTCCTGGCCGGCGCGATCATGGCCGAGGGCGGCATGTCTCGCCGGCTGGTGGCCTTCGCCAGCGTGCTCGTAGGTTTCGTCCGTGGTGGCCTGTCCCTGGTCAACCTCGTGGCCTCGAGTTTCTTTGGCGCGATCTCCGGTTCCTCGGTGGCTGACACCGCCTCGGTCGGTTCGGTACTGATCCCGGAAATGACACGCAGGGGCTATCCGCGTGATTACGCCACCGCCGTCACCGTCAGTGGTTCGGTACAAGCGCTGCTGACACCGCCAAGCCACAACGCAGTGCTGTACTCTCTCGCCGCTGGCGGCACCGTCTCCATTGGTTCGCTGTTCATGGCCGGCATCGTCCCCGGCATCATGATGAACCTCTGCCTGATGGCGCTGTGCCTGGTCTTCGCGAAAAAGCGCAATTACCCCAAGGGCGAGGTTATTCCGCTCAAAGAAGCGCTGAAGATTTGCAAGGAAGCCATGTGGGGCATGATGACGTTGTTCATCATCCTGGGCGGCATTCTCTCGGGTGTGTTCACTGCCACTGAATCGGCCGCCATCGCCGTGGTGTGGGCGTTCTTCGTGACCATGTGCATCTATCGCGACTACAAGTGGAGCGAGTTGCCGAAACTGATGCACCGTACGGTGCGCACCATTTCCATTGTGATGATCCTGATCGGCTTCGCCGCCAGCTTCGGCTACATCATGACGCTGATGGAAATCCCGGCGAAGATCACCACCGCGTTCCTGACGCTGTCGGATAACCGCTACGTGATCCTGATGTGCATCAACGTGATGTTGCTGCTGTTGGGCACCGTGATGGACATGGCACCGCTGATCCTGATCCTCACGCCAATCCTGATGCCAGTCATCGTCGGCATCGGCGTGGACCCGGTGCAGTTCGGCATGATCATGCTGGTGAACCTGGGTATCGGCCTGATCACGCCGCCGGTGGGCGCGGTGCTGTTCGTCGGCTCCGCCATCGGCAAGGTCAGCATCGAAAGCACCGTCAAGGCCCTGCTGCCGTTCTACGGCATGCTGTTCCTGGTTCTGCTGCTGGTGACGTACGTGCCCGCCATTTCGCTGTGGTTGCCACATTTGGTGTTGTAACAGAAAACAATAGGTCCCCTTGTGGCGAGGGGATTTATCCCCGCTGGGCTGCGCAGCGGCCCCAAAACCAGCCATCTCGATTTGTCTGATACACCGAGATTGAAGCCTTTAGGGCTGCTTCGCAGCCCAGCGGGGATAAATCCCCTCGCCACACTTGGGCGTATTCCCCTCCAGCTTTGCCAACCCATCAGACGCCGCCATGACACCACCACTCCTCCACCTCGAAGACGAACTGACCCGCCTCACCCTGGCCCCACACCTGGGCGCCAGCCTCGTTGAATGGACCTTGCGCAGCACCGGCGCTCCCCTCCTACGCCCACCCGCGCCACAAGCGCTGGAAAATGGCCTGCCAGGCAAGCTCGGCTGCTTCCCGTTGATCCCGTGGTCGAACCGAATCGCCCATGGCGGTTTCGATTGCCCCGGCGGCTGGCTCGCCCTGGAAGCCAACAGCCCCAACGATCCATTTCCGATCCATGGCAGTGCCTGGCAGCAACCTTGGCAAGTCGCCGAACAGAGTGCCGGGGAAGTTTTGTTGCAACTCGACTGCCAAACCCCGTTTGCCTATTGCGCCAGCTTGCGGATCCGCCTCAGTGGCGGCCAATTGCAGATGGCGCTGCACGTCACACACATGGCCGAACAGGCCGCCTGGCACGGGTTGGGTTTGCATCCGTATTTCCCGCGCACAGCCGATACCCGCCTGCAAACCCGCGCCAGCGAAGTCTGGATGTGCGACACCACGAAACTGCCAACGGAACTGAAGGATGTTCCCTCGGAGTGGGATTTCCAACACGCACGGTTACTGCCGGATACCCTCGTCGACAACGGCTTCGGTGGTTGGGATGGCCAGTGCCTGATCCAGCAACCAGACCTGGGTTATGAACTGGAATGCCGCGCCAGCGGCAGCGATTACTTCCTGCTGTACTGCCCCGTGGGGCTGGATTTTTTCTGCATCGAACCGGTAAGTCACCCGGTCAATGCCCATCACCTGCCAGGACGGCCGGGGCTGCGTCTGCTGGAGCAAGGGCAATCGGTGGCGTTGGGGTTTTCGATGCAGTGCCGAGAGTTGTAAGGCGCGCCGATCCCCGTGGCGAGGGAGCTTGCTCCCGCTCGGCTGCGAAGCAGACGCCCTGGCTCAAGACCGTATGGGCCTGCTGCGCCCGAGACGTCGGACCGGTCCAGCGGGAGCAAGCTCCCTCGCCACAAAAGCCCCCCTGACCAGATCGCTACGCCCGCACCAGCATGAACACTGCCACCCCCAGGCAAACCCCGGCAAACCCCACCTGCAACGCCCGCGCCGGTACCTTCGCGCAGAACCGTCGCCCCAGGATCATCCCGACGATACTCGCCGCAATGAACGCCGCCCCAACCCGGTCGATGCTCACCCCGGCATGAAACGCGCCGACCACGCCAATCAACGAAACCAGGCTGATGACCATCAAGGATGTGGCGACGATGCCGCGCATCTGCACGTCGGTAAGTTGCTTGAATGCCGGCACGATCAAGAAACCGCCGCCCACGCCCAGCAAACCTGAGACCATTCCCGTGACCGCGCCCAATGCCGACAGCGTGGCGGTGCAGCGCGGTGTCCAGGCCAGCCGCCCGGTCTGGCGATCGAGCATGCAATTCTTTTGGCCCCAGCTGGCCGCGCCGTGATCGCTGGGGCCCGGCTGCGAGGTTTCCCGGCGCAGCATGCGCGCCGCCACCAGCACCATCAGCAGGCTGAACAGGACCATCAGGATTTTTTCCGAAAGCTGGTGGGCGAAGTAAATGCCCACTGGCGAGAACACAGCGCCCAGCAAGGCGATTAACAGCGCCGCGCGGTAACGCACCAGGCCATGGCGCAAGCCATCGATGGCGCCCACCGCCGCCGCGCTGCCCACCGCGAACAGTGCCACCGGCGCGGCCTGGGTCATGCTCCAGCCCAGGCCCAACACCAGGGCCGGGACGGCCAGGATACCTCCGCCCGCCCCCGTCAGGCCAAGAACCAGGCCCATCACCACACCGAAAAAACTTGCCAGTAACATAGGGGTCTCTCAAGCCGCGCACGTCTGTTGTCAGGCGTGATCGCATTTGCAGGACGCGGTGGCCCTCACTTAAGCTGCGGACCATATGTCGTAAATCTTGCGCATTGCAACCGCTTCTTCTTGCACAGGTCCGCTGCCATGCCCGCGCAGATCCAAAGCTTCCTCGATCCCGCTTCAAAGACCTACACCTACGTGGTTTACGAACACGACGGCGGGCAATGCGCGGTGGTCGACCCGGTGCTCGACTACGATCCGGCATCGGGCCGCAGCGGTACCGCACAGGCTGATCGAGTGATCGCTTATGTGCGCGAACATCAATTGACGGTGCAATGGCTGTTGGAAACCCATGCCCATGCTGATCACCTGTCCGCCGCGCCTTATCTGCGCCGGGAACTGGGCGGCAAGATTGCCATCGGCGAATCCATCGGCCAGGTGCAGGACGTGTTCAAGGCCCTGTTCAACCTGGAACCACACTTCGCCGTCGACGGTTCGCAGTTCGACCACCTGTTCGCGGCCGACGAGTCCTTCCTGATCGGCAATCTCAAGGCCACCGCCCTGCACGTGCCTGGCCACACCCCGGCGGACATGGCCTACCTGATCGATGGCGACGTGATCCTGGTGGGCGACACGCTGTTCATGCCCGACGTGGGCACCGCCCGTTGCGACTTCCCGGGCGGCAATGCCCGTCAGCTTTACGCCTCGATCCGCAAGCTGTTGGCCTTCCCGGCGGGCGTGCGGCTGTATGTGTGTCATGACTATCCACCGGAGGAACGCGAGCCCCAGTGCGTAAGTACCGTGGGTGAACAACGCCAGCACAATATTCATGTCCGCGATGGGATTGATGAAGCCGCGTTCGTGGCCATGCGTACCCAGCGCGACAAGACATTAGGCATGCCAACGTTGCTGTTGCCGGCGATCCAGGTGAATGTGCGAGCCGGCCACCTGCCGCCGGCCGAGGGCAATGGCGTGACCTACCTGAAGATTCCGATCAACCAGCTCTAAGGTCGCCACCTATCCAATGTGGGAGCGAGCCTGCTCGCGATAGCGGTGGGTCTGCTTACATCAGAGCTGAATATGCCGACGCCATCGCGAGCAGGCTCGCTCCCACAGGGTTCAGCGGTGATCGCAGAACTCGACCAACAGTACAATCCGATGTGGGAGCGAGCTTGCTCGCGATGGCGGTGGGTCAGGCAACAATGAGCCGTCAGAAACCCACAACTCCCCTGTAGGAGCTGCCGAAGACTGCGATCCTTTGATTTTCAGGTACCCAAGGTCAACCCATTGGCCGGCAACGGCAACGCAGTCTTGTAGCGCACCTGCTTGAGCGCAAAGCTCGAGCGGATGTTCGCCACGCCCGGGACCTTGGTCAAAAAGTCCATCATGAACCGCTCCAGCGACTGAATGGTCGGCACCAACACACGGATCAGGTAATCAGGATCGCCGGCCATCAGGTAGCACTCCATGACCTCCGGCCGGTCGGAGATCGCTTCCTCGAAGTGCTGCAACGCCTCTTCCACCTGCTTCTCCAGGCTGACATGGATAAACACGTTGACGTGCAACCCCAGCAAGTCGGCGTCCAGCAGCGTGACCTGCTCGCGGATCACCCCCAGCTCTTCCATGGCTCGGACGCGGTTGAAGCATGGCGTCGGTGACAGATTGACCGAGCGAGCGAGATCGGCGTTGGTGATCCGGGCGTTGTCCTGAAGGCTGTTCAGAATGCCGATATCGGTGCGATCCAATTTGCGCATGAGGCAAAATTTCCTGTTTTTTATCGTTGTGCAGATTTTTTATCTGCAAATGATCTCAACAGCAAGGCAACAGAGAAAAATATTCTTCTTCGTCGAGCCTATGATTGTTGTAGGACAATTTCCCACCTACCCAGGGAAATTCGTCAGCTAGCGCGCCCACTACAAGAAATTCACAAGATCGAGCGTAGAAAGCCATGAACCCAGCGTACGAACCGCTACGCCTGCACGTCCCAGAACCCTCGGGCCGTCCCGGCTGCAAGACCGACTTTTCCTATCTGCATCTGTCCGATGCCGGCACGGTGCGCAAACCTCCCATCGACGTCGAACCCGCCGACACCGCTGACCTGGCCCGCAGCCTGATCCGCGTGCTCGATGACCAGGGCAATGCCTTGGGCGAGTGGGCTGCGGACATCCCCGTCGAGATCCTGCGCAAGGGCATGCGGGCCATGCTCAAGACGCGCATCTACGACAACCGCATGGTCGTCGCCCAGCGCCAGAAAAAAATGTCGTTCTACATGCAAAGCCTTGGCGAAGAAGCCATCGGCAGCGCCCAGGCCTTGGCATTGAACATTGACGACATGTGCTTCCCCACCTACCGCCAGCAAAGCATCCTGATGGCCCGGGAAGTGCCGCTGGTGGACCTGATCTGCCAACTGCTGTCCAACGAGCGCGACCCGCTCAAAGGCCGGCAATTGCCGATCATGTATTCGGTCAAGGACGCCGGCTTCTTCACCATTTCCGGTAACCTCGCCACGCAATTCATCCAGGGCGTGGGCTGGGGCATGGCTTCGGCGATCAAGGGCGATACCAAGATCGCCTCGGCCTGGATCGGTGACGGCGCCACCGCCGAATCGGACTTCCACACCGCCCTGACCTTCGCCCACGTCTACCGCGCCCCGGTGATTCTCAACGTGGTCAACAACCAGTGGGCGATTTCCACCTTCCAGGCCATTGCCGGCGGTGAAGCCACCACCTTCGCCGGGCGCGGCGTCGGCTGCGGCATCGCCTCCCTTCGCGTCGATGGCAACGATTTCATGGCGGTCTACGCCGCTTCGCGCTGGGCCGCCGAACGCGCCCGCCGCAACCTCGGCCCGGCGCTGATCGAATGGGTCACCTACCGCGCCGGCCCGCACTCCACTTCCGACGATCCTTCCAAATACCGCCCCGCCGATGACTGGAGCCATTTCCCGCTGGGCGATCCAATCGCCCGCCTCAAGCAGCACATGGTGAAGATCGGCCAGTGGTCCGAAGAAGAGCACGCGGCGGTCACCGCCGAACTCGAAGCCGAGGTGATCGCCGCGCAGAAAGAAGCCGAGCAGTACGGCACCCTCGCCGGCGGGCAGATTCCAAGCGCCGCGACCATGTTCGAAGACGTCTACAAAGAGATGCCGGAGCACTTGAAGCGCCAGCGTCAGCAGTTGGGGATCTGACATGAACGATCACAACAACAATATTGCGTTGGACACCGCCATGACCACTACCACCATGACCATGATCCAGGCTCTGCGCTCGGCCATGGACGTGATGCTCGAACGCGACGACAACGTCGTGGTGTTCGGCCAGGACGTGGGCTACTTCGGCGGCGTGTTCCGCTGCACCGAAGGCCTGCAGAACAAGTACGGCACTTCACGGGTGTTCGACGCACCGATTTCCGAAAGCGGCATCGTCGGCGTGGCGGTGGGCATGGGCGCCTATGGGCTGCGGCCGGTGGCCGAGATCCAGTTCGCCGACTACGTCTACCCGGCGTCGGACCAGATCATTTCCGAAGCGGCGCGCCTGCGCTATCGCTCGGCCGGCGAGTTCACCGCGCCGATGACCCTGCGCATGCCCTGCGGCGGCGGGATCTATGGCGGCCAGACCCACAGCCAGAGCATCGAGGCGATGTTCACCCAGGTCTGTGGCCTGCGCACCGTCATGCCGTCCAACCCCTACGACGCCAAGGGTCTGCTGATCGCCTCCATCGAGAACGATGACCCGGTGATCTTCCTCGAACCCAAGCGCCTGTATAACGGCCCGTTCGACGGCCACCATGACCGCCCTGTAACGCCATGGTCCAAGCATCCGCAGGCGCAAGTGCCGGACGGTTACTACACCGTGCCACTGGACGTCGCCGCCATCACCCGTCCGGGCAAGGACGTCACGGTGCTCACCTACGGCACCACGGTCTATGTCTCCCAAGTGGCGGCCGAAGAGACCGGCATCGACGCGGAAGTCATCGACCTGCGCAGCCTCTGGCCGCTGGACCTGGACACCATTGTCAAATCGGTGAAGAAAACCGGCCGTTGCGTGGTTGTCCACGAAGCCACCCGCACCTGCGGTTTCGGCGCCGAGCTGGTCTCGCTGGTGCAGGAACACTGCTTCCACCACCTGGAAGCGCCCATCGAGCGTGTCACCGGTTGGGACACCCCCTACCCGCATGCGCAGGAGTGGGCGTATTTCCCTGGGCCGTCCCGTGTGGGCGCGGCGTTGAAACGGGTCATGGAGGTCTGAATGGGCACGCACGTTATCAAGATGCCGGACATCGGCGAAGGCATCGCGGAAGTTGAGTTGTCGGTGTGGCACGTCAAGGTGGGCGACATGGTCGTCGAGGACCAGGTACTGGCCGACGTCATGACCGACAAAGCGATGGTGGATATCCCCTCGCCAGTGCATGGCCGGGTCATCGCCCTGGGTGGCGAGCCGGGTGAAGTCATGGCGGTGGGCAGCGAGCTGATCCGCATTGAAGTGGAAGGTGCGGGCAACCTGAAGGAGTCCTCGCAACCGGCTCCGGCTCCGGTTGCGGCTGCTGCTGCGCAAGCACCGAAGCCAGCGCCAGTGGCAACGCCTGAACCGGTGATGGCAAAAACCGCCGCACCCCGCTGCATCCCGCAAGCCCCCGTGGCACGTGACCCCGACGAGCGTCCACTGGCCTCGCCGGCCGTGCGCAAGCACGCATTGGACCTCGGTATCCAGCTGCGCCTGGTCCAGGGCAGCGGCCCTGCCGGGCGTATTTTGCATGAAGACCTGGAAGCCTATCTGGCCCAGGGGCCGTCGACCCAGGCCAAGGGCGGTTCGGGTTACGCCGAACGCCATGACGAGCAGCAGATCCCGGTGATCGGCATGCGCCGCAAGATTGCCCAGCGCATGCAGGAAGCAACTCAACGCGCCGCCCATTTCAGCTACGTCGAGGAAATCGACGTCACCGCGCTGGAAGAGCTGCGGGTTCACCTGAACGAAAAACACGGCGCCAGTCGCGGCAAGCTGACCTTGCTCCCCTTCCTCGTTCGCGCGTTGGTCGTGGCCCTGCGAGACTTCCCGCAGATGAACGCCCGTTATGACGACGAAGCCCAGGTCATCCATCGCTGCGGCGCAGTGCATGTCGGCGTTGCGACCCAGAGCGATGTCGGCCTGATGGTGCCCGTGGTGCGTCACGCCGAAGCCCGCAGCCTGTGGGACAGCGCGGCGGAGATCTCGCGCCTGGCCACGGCCGCCCGCAATGGCAAGGCCGGTCGCGATGAGCTGTCCGGCTCGACCATCACCCTGACCAGCCTCGGCGCGCTCGGCGGCATCGTCAGCACACCGGTGCTGAACCTGCCGGAAGTGGCGATCGTCGGCGTGAACAAGATCGTCGAGCGGCCTGTGGTGATCAAGGGGCAGATCGTGGTCCGCAAGATGATGAACCTCTCCAGTTCCTTCGATCACCGGGTGGTCGACGGCATGGACGCGGCGCAATTCATCCAGGCCCTGCGCGGCTTGCTCGAACAACCTGCCACCCTGTTTGTGGAGTAGGCGATGCAGACTTTGAACACCAAGCTATTGATCATCGGCGGCGGTCCCGGCGGCTACGTGGCGGCGATTCGCGCCGGCCAGCTGGGCATTGAAACGATCCTGGTGGAAGGCCAGGCGTTGGGCGGTACCTGCCTGAACATCGGCTGTATCCCGTCCAAGGCATTGATCCATGTGGCCGAGCAGTTTCACCAGACTCACCACCACAGCCAGGGCTCGGCCTTGGGTATCACAGTGTCGGCGCCAACCCTTGACATCGGCAAGAGCGTGGAATGGAAGGACGGCATTGTCGACCGCCTGACCACTGGTGTCGCCGCGTTGCTGAAGAAGAACAAGGTCCAGGTCATCCACGGCTGGGCCAGGGTCATCGACGGCAAGACCGTTGAGGTCGGCGACACGCGCATCCAGTGCGAGCACCTGCTGCTGGCTACCGGCTCGAAAAGCGTAGAACTGCCCATGCTGCCGATTGGAGGGCCGATCATCTCGTCCACTGAAGCCCTCGCCCCCACCTCGGTGCCCAAGCACCTGGTAGTGGTCGGCGGTGGTTATATCGGCCTGGAGCTGGGCATCGCCTATCGCAAGCTCGGCGCGCAAGTCAGCGTGGTCGAGGCCCAGGAGCGGATCCTGCCGGCCTACGACGGCGAACTGACCCAACCGGTACACGAGGCGCTCAAGCAGTTGGGCGTGAAGCTGTACCTCAAGCACAGCGTCGAAGGTTTCGATGCCCAGGGCAGCACTTTGCAGGTGCGTGATCCCAACGGCGACACGTTAAACCTGGACACTGACCGGGTGCTGGTGGCGGTTGGACGCAAACCCAACACCCAAGGCTGGAACCTTGAAGCCCTGGACCTGGCGATGAACGGCTCGGCGGTGAAGATCGACAACCATTGCCAGACCAGCATGCGCAACGTCTGGGCCATCGGCGACCTGAGCGGCGAACCGATGCTCGCCCACCGGGCCATGGCTCAGGGCGAGATGGTCGCCGAGCTGATCGCCGGTGAGCATCGCGAGTTCAACCCGACCGCCATCGCGGCGGTGTGCTTCACCGATCCGGAAGTGGTCGTAGTAGGCAAGACGCCGGACGAGGCCAAGGCTGCCGGGCTCGATTGCATCGTGTCGAGCTTCCCCTTTGCCGCCAACGGCCGGGCGATGACCTTGGAATCGAAAAGCGGTTTCGTGCGCGTCGTGGCGCGCCGGGACAATCACTTGATCGTCGGCTGGCAAGCGGTTGGCGTGGGGGTGTCGGAGCTGTCCACCGCGTTCGGCCAGTCCCTGGAAATGGGCGCGCGCCTGGAAGATATCGCCGGCACTATCCACGCCCATCCGACGCTGGGCGAAGCGGTGCAGGAAGCGGCGTTGCGGGCGTTGGGGCATGCGTTGCATTGTTAACGGCAGTTATCCCGTGGCGAGGGAGCTTGCTCCCGCTGGGCCGCGAAGCGGCCCTGAATCTGGCGACGGGTTTATTCAGTCACACCGCGTCTAACGGGTTACGACTGCTTCGCAGCCGAGCGGGAGCAAGCTCCCTCGCCACGGGGGAGTCGGCTGGAAATATCTCCTGCTCCTCATCGAGCAAGCTGCGAAACACCCCCGGAATGAAGTATTGTTGTCCCCATTCAAAACGTCAGAAGCCTTGAACCGTTTCGACGGTTGTCAGGAAATAGAGGGTGTCATGGGTAACGAGAGCATCAATTGGGACAAACTGGGCTTTGAATACATCAAGACCGACAAGCGCTACCTGTCGCATTGGCGCGATGGCGCCTGGGACGCGGGCACCCTGACCGAAGACAACGTACTGCACATCAGCGAGGGCTCCACCGCCCTGCACTACGGTCAGCAATGCTTCGAAGGCTTGAAGGCCTATCGCTGCAAGGACGGTTCGATCAACCTGTTCCGTCCGGACCAGAACGCCGCCCGCATGCAGCGCAGCTGCGCCCGCCTGCTGATGCCGCATGTCGACACCGAGCAGTTCGTAGAAGCCTGCAAGCAAGTGGTCCGCGCCAACGAGCGCTTCATCCCGCCGTACGGCACTGGCGGCGCGCTGTACCTGCGCCCGTTCGTGATCGGCGTGGGTGACAACATCGGCGTGCGCACCGCGCCCGAGTTCATCTTCTCGATCTTCTGCATCCCGGTCGGCGCCTACTTCAAGGGCGGCCTGACCCCGCACAACTTCCTGATCTCCAGCTTCGACCGTGCAGCCCCACAGGGCACCGGCGCGGCCAAGGTCGGCGGCAACTACGCCGCGAGCCTGATGCCCGGTTCCCAGGCCAAGAAGGCCAGCTTCGCCGACTGCATCTATCTGGATCCGCTGACCCATTCGAAAATCGAAGAAGTCGGCTCGGCCAACTTTTTTGGCATTACCCACGACAACAAATTCATCACCCCCAACTCCCCTTCGGTCCTGCCGGGCATCACCCGCCTGTCGCTGATCGAACTGGCGAAATCGCGCCTGGGCCTGGAAGTGATCGAAGGCGACGTGTTCATCGACAAGCTCTCGGATTTCAAGGAAGCCGGCGCCTGCGGTACCGCTGCGGTGATCACGCCGATTGGCGGCATCAGCTACAAGGACAAGCTGCACGTGTTCCACAGCGAAACCGAAGTCGGCCCGATCACTCAGAAGCTCTACAAAGAGCTGACCGGCGTGCAGACCGGCGACGTGGAAGCGCCCGCGGGTTGGATCGTCAAGGTTTGATCCAAGCCCCTCTGGTCAGCTGAATTTTTTCAGTAAAAAAGCCCACCCCTGTCATAGCAAGGGTGGGCTTTTATGCATCTGCGTTCAGTTACTCTTGCCGCAATACCGGCGATCGCCCCCAACGCTGGCGAAACCAACCGTAACCGCTTACCAGCAAGATCCCACTCAAAACCAGCGCAGCGCCAACGATAAAATTCGGCTCCAGCGGCTCATCCAGCAACCAGACGCCAAACCCGATGCCGAACAGAGGCGTCATGAACGACAGCACCCCCAATTGCGACGCCAGATACCGGCGTAGCAGGGAAAACCAGATCAGGAAGCTGGCGAAGGACACCAGCAACACCTGGAACGCCATGCTCGCAATAAGAGATGGCGTGGGGTTGATTGTCGTTTGCCCCAGCGCTGCCGACATGCCGATCAGCAGCACCCCGGCGCCCACCAACTGGTACAGCAGCGTCTGGCTGGCCGGCAGGTCCGTCAGCCGCGAACAGCGTACCGTCACGGTGGTCGCGCCCCACAGCGCGCCGGCCAGCAAGCCCATGCCATCGCCGAGCAACGAACTGCCGTTCGCCGCGCCCGAACCGCCGCTGAAGGCGACCACAATGCCGCCGAAGGCAACGGTGATGCCTAGCCATTGCGCCGGTTTGAGACGCTCGCTTGGCAACTTCCAGTGCAAACCGAGGGCGGCGAACATCGGTGCGGTGTAGAGGAAAATCACCATGTGCGAAGCCGTCGTGTGGCGCAGGCCCTCACCCACCATCACGAACTCCAGGGCGAACAACAACCCCACCAACAGGCCCGGGCGCCAACTGCCGTCGGTCAGGGACAGGCGTTTACCGCGCGCCAGCACCAACAGCCAGACCAGTACCGCGGCGATGGCCGAGCGCACCCCCAGTTGCAACATCGGCGCCATATCGGCGGCGCCGGCCTTGATCGCGACTTGCTGGAAACCCCAGATGGCACAGAGGCCGGTCATCAGGGCGATGACCTGACCATCCAGGGCACGGCGGGTGGTCATGGAAAGGTCCTCGGGCAAAAAAGAGATGAAAGGATTGTCGGCCTGACAGCTTTGCTGGATATAGTGATTACCCGACAAGCCATCCCGGTAATCCGCCATTGCGGTCGATATGCAGCCTCCAGCCCAACACTTGAAGATTCCTCCGTTCGACGCGGCGCTACCCTCGGCGATTTTCTTCCGCAGCGCCTGCATGCCGGCCCACGCCACGTATCCCCGGCACCGGCATGCCTGGGGAGAGTTCGTCTATTCCTACAGCGGTGTGATGGAAATCGAGATCGCCCAGCACCATTACCTGGCGCCCCCGCAATACGGCATCTGGCTGCCGCCGGACATGGAACACGTGGGCTTCAATCGGCATGAAGCCTGCCATTGCTCGTTGTACCTGGCGGCCGAGCTGTGCGGTGCGCTGCCAGCCGTCCCCTGCGCGCTGACCCTGAGCCCGCTGATCCGCGCGTTGCTGGAAGAACTGCGCAGCGACCCGCCGAGCCAGCCACAGACGCCCGAACAGCAGCGCTTGTTGCAAGTGCTGGTGGACAAGCTGACGCAGGCGCCCCACGTCGGCAGTTACCTGCCCTCTTCGGATGATCCGCTGCTGGGTCCGGTGTTGCGGGCCTTGGAGGCCAATCCCAGCGACCCGCGCTCCTTGCCGCAACTGGCTCGCGCCGCCAACACCACCGAGCGCACACTGATGCGCCGGGCCCAGCGGGACCTGGGCATGTCCTTGGTGGAATGGCGCCAGCGCCTGAAAGTCATCGAGGCCCTGGCCCTGCTCGAACGTGGTCAGAGCGTGGAAACCATTGGCCTGGACCTGGGCTACAGCAGCGCCTCGGCGTTCATCAGCATGTTCCGCAAAATGATGGGCACCACGCCGGATGAATATCGGCGCCGCCATATGACTGCATGAATGAGCGGCCGCCTTCGCGAGCAGGCTCGCTCCCACAGGAAATCTCGGATGGTCTTGAGTGTTGTGTTCAACGCAAGTCCATCGTGGGAGCGAGCCTGCTCGCGATGGCGGTGGGTCAGCTTGCACAAGGATTGAATGTGACGCCGTCATCGCGGGCGAGCCCGCTCCCACAGTTGATCTCGGGTGGTCTTGAGTGTTGTGTTCAGCGCAAATCCACTGTGGGAGCGAGCTTGCTCGCGATGGCGGTGGGTCAGCTTGCACAAGGATTGAATGTGACGCCGTCATCGCGGGCGAGCCCGCTCCCACAGTTGATCTCGGGTGGTCTTGAGTGTTGTGCTCAGCGCAAATCCATTGTGGGAGCGAGCCTGCTCGCGATGGCGCCAGTCGATATGGCATCGAATTCCGCATCGATCCCAAACCGCCCTGCCATTTCCTTGCGACCGCTGGCCGTCAACCCCAGCGCCCGGCTGTCCAGGTCCTGGACCAGCCATTTGCGCTTGATCGCCAGTTGCAGCAACGCCGCCCCCAAGGCACCGCCCAGGTGCGGCCGGCGCATGCTCCAGTCCAGGCATGGGCAGGCGAAACGGCGTCGTTGGGCCGTCAATGCCTGCACATCGATACCCAAGCCTTCGAACAGCGCCTCACCCGTTTCACTCAGCCGATACCCTTGGCCGTCCACCTCGACCAGCCATCCGGCTTCGAGCAAGCGGTCGTGCAGCCGCACCGCTAGGGTGCCCGCCATATGGTCGTAACAGGTGCGAGCAAACTGCAGGCGATCCGGCGTACGTGGGGTGAAGGTCGGCGCGGCGTCCTGGCCGATCACCATCAACGCCTCGAGGGCAGCGGCCACGCGTTTGTCGGCGAGGCTGTAATAACGATGACGGCCCTGCACATGCAAGCGCACCAGCGCCGACTCCTTGAGCTTCGCCAGGTGGGCGCTGGCGGTGGAGGCACTGACATCGGCGATGCTTGCCAACTCCGTGCTGGTGCGGGCGTGGCCGTCCATCAGCGCGCAGAGCATTCGAGTGCGGGCCGGTTCGGCAATGGCCGCGGCCACCTGGGACACGCCCACATCGTGTTGCTCTGCGTTCATATTTCGCTCCCGGACGAATCAAGCCATGCGTCGACTGGAGATAGTAGCAGCACTCTCCCCGCACGAACGAGGCAACCATCATGGACCCGATCACCGCCGCGACACACGCCGATCCCTACCCATATTATTCGACCCTTCGCGCCAACGGCGGGCTGGACTTCGACCCACACTTGAATATCTGGGTCGCTAGCAGCGCCGAAGCGGTGTGCGCGGTCTTGCATCATCCCGACTGCCACGTGCGCCCCGCCCACGAGCCGGTGCCGAAGGCGATTGCCGAGGGGCCTGCCGGCCGAGTGTTCGGGCGCCTGATGCGGATGAACGAAGGTGAACGACAACGCTGCCCGAGGGCGGCCATCGCGCCGAGGTTGCAGGACATCGATCCCCGCCAGGTCGAGGCGCCGGTGAAGGCGCGCTTGCTCAGACATGGCGCCGAAGGCGTGCGCCAGGCGCAGTTCAGCGGCCCGGTCAGCGTGGTGGCGCAACTGCTGGGTTTCAATCCGACGGACAGTCACCTGATCAGCGAGCTGACGGGTGATTTCGTCGCCTGCCTGTCGCCCCTGAGCCAAGCTCCACAACTGGAGGTCGCCCACCGGGCCAGCGAGCAACTGGCAAGGCTTTTCCAGGAGCGGATCGTCGCGCGAGACAGTCAGTTATTGAACGGCATCTGCCAGGGCTTCGAAGACGCCGACCCAGACAGCCGGACCGCCAACCTGATCGGCTTGCTTTCGCAAACCCATGAGGCCACCGCAGGCCTGATCGGTAACGCATTGTTGGCGTTGATCCGTGATCCCGCGCTACATCAAGTGCTCCGGGACGACCCCACGCAGATCAACTCATTATTGGCCGAAGTCCAACGTTTCGACCCAGCCGTGCAGAACACCCGACGTTTCATCGCCGCGCCCTGCGAGATCCTTGGCGCTGCGCTGTCCCAGGGAGACGCAGTCCTGGTGCTGCTAGCCGCGGCCAACCGCGACCCGCAGCTCAACCCAGCGCCCGACACCCTGCTGTTGGATCGCCCGAATCGGCGCAGTTTCAGCTTCGGCAGCGGCCGCCACGAATGTCCAGGCCAGGCCCTGGCGATGGACATCGCCCGCGCATCCCTGGAGGCAATCCTGGAACGCACGCCGTGCCTGGATCAACTGGCCTGGCACTACCGCCCCTCGACCAACGGACGGATCCCGCTGTTCAGCGACCGGTCATGAACGAAGGCGTCTCAATCGTCCCGCGTCAGGACTTCCAGCAACTCGATTTCAAAGCTGAGATTGGCGTTGGGCTTGATGTGGGCGCCCACGGACCGTTCACCGTAGGCCAGGTGCGCCGGTACCCAGAGTTTGCGCTTGCCGCCGACCTTCATGCCCATCAATCCGATATCCCAGCCCTTGATGACCCGGCCAGTGCCGATCACGCATTGGAAGGGTTTGCCGCGACTGTGGGATGAATCGAACTCTGTACCGTCTTCGAGGGTGCCGCGATATTGGGTGGTAATCAGCGCGCCTTTGACTACGCTTTTGCCGTCGCCCTCTCTTAAGTCGATGATTTGCAACTCGTCATTCATGGCGTTATTCCCGTGTGATCCAGGCGCGGGGTTTTCGCAGATATCTGCGCGACAGGCAACCTTTTGCGGCAAAGGGAACCGCAACAACCACTGTGGTTCACATGGGTATCGACCCTGCCTTTCAGATAAGGATTTTCTGATGATCGACTCACGCCCGCTCCACGGCTTCATTCCGCCTTACATCCTCAACCGCATTATCGCCCATGGCTCCGAGCAGCAGCGTTCCAGCGCCCTCGGCACCCTGACTCATGTCAAGAACCTGCGCCACAACCCAGGCCCTCCCAGCAACCCACCCGCGTCCGCCAAGCTGCCCAAGCCCGGCAAGGCCGGCCAACCACAGCGCAGCATCCACGACGCCCAGAACGGCATGGAACTGCCAGGCCAACCGGTGCGCCTGGAGGGTCAATCGCCCAGTGGCGACCCGGCGGTGGACGAAGCGTACGACGCCCTCGGCGCGACCTATGACTTTTTCTGGAGGGTGCTGGAGCGTGACTCCATCGATAACAAGGGGTTTGCCCTGGTCGGCAGCGTGCATTACGGCCAGGACTACGAAAACGCCTTTTGGAACGGCGCGCAGATGGTGTTCGGCGACGGCGATGGCGAGATCTTCCAGCGCTTCACCCGCTCCCTCGACGTCGTGGCCCACGAGTTGGCCCACGGCGTCACCGAAAGCGAAGCGGGCTTGATCTATGCCAACCAGTCCGGCGCATTGAACGAATCGATTTCCGATGTGTTCGGGGTACTGGTCAAGCAATTCGTACTGGGCCAGACCGCCGAGCAGGCCGACTGGTTGATCGGCGCGGACCTGCTCACCGACAAGATCAACGGTGATGGTTTGCGCAGCATGTCCAACCCCGGCACCGCTTACGATGACCCGCTGCTGGGCAAGGATCCCCAGCCGGCGCACATGCGCGAGTTCGTCATCACCCGCGAGGACAACGGCGGCGTGCACATCAACTCCGGCATTCCCAACCGGGCCTTTTATCTGGTGGCGACGGCGCTGGGCGGATTCGCTTGGGAAAAGGCCGGGAAAATCTGGTATGACACCTTGTGCGACAGGCAACTGGCCAACGACGCGTCCTTCAGCGCGTTTGCTCGCCTGACCATTGAGCACGCCCGCCAGCGTTTCGGCGAACGGGAAGTCAAAGCCGTCCAGGACGGCTGGGCACAGGTGGGTGTCGACCTGAACGAGGAGAACGGATGAAAACCCTGCCAGACCTTGATGACAAAGCGGTCGTAAAGCTGTCGCGCCAGGGCGGCGTGGCAGCCATCCATGCCCTGACCCGGCCCCGGGAAATCGAGTTCGCCCAATGCGACATCGACCAACGCACGCGCATCTGCTCGGTGCTGGAGGGGTGCCTGCCGCTCACCTCTTCCACCCCTGGCCGCGGCGACCAGCGTTATTTCCAGATCGAGGTGCGTTACCGGGCCAACGACCAGGACGACGAAATGGTGCTGCAAGTGCCCGAGGACCGGGCACCTGGCGAGTTGGTTCATCTGTGGGATAAAGGCGAAGTGCTTTAGTGCTTTAGCGTGTCGCCGGGACGATCTTGACGATTGCGCCGGACACGGTTTCGATCAGCAGGTACTTATCGTCGATATGCACCCATTGCTGCTCTTCTGTCGGCTGCTCGAGCTTTTTCTGCTTCCAGTCTTTCATGGCCCTGTCCGAGCGCTGGTAGTCCGCCGGGACCCGGTCGTTTTCCACCAGCCGGCGGCCATTGCTTGGCGAATGCTCCAGGGCGTCTCCGGTTTTCTCGACGGCTTGCGCGACAGGCCCAAAGGCTCCGAGGCCGGCGATCAAGACGAGGCTGGCGATGAGGGTGGGTTTGCGCATAGAAGAACTCCAATTAATTCAAGGTACTGAATCTGGGACTTCGGCGACGGCGAATCATTCCTTTTACTGTTGCTTCTGAAGGCCCCATTCCCATGTGCCGGCTATGGCATAGTGGCGAGCCTTGGCCCAACACCCACCGGACGGACCCAACATGAGCACCACCACCTCTTCTCCAGCCCTCAAGGAAATCTTCAACAACGCCCGCCTGGAACACATCGCCACCGAAATGCGCGCGGTGTACCCGGCGTTCGATGCCAAGGCGTTCCTGGACATGGCCAACGATGGGCTGGCGCAGTTGTCGGTGATGCAGCGCATGGCGCGGGTCAGCGAGTGTCTGCATACGGTCTTGCCGCTGGATTACGAATCATCGCTCGAAGTACTGCGTGCCCTGGCGCCGCGTTTGAACAGCATGTTCGTGAGCATGTTCCTGCCGCACTACGTGGCGTCGTACGGTCGGCATGCCTTCGAGGCGTCCATGGACGCGCTCAAGTATTTCACCCGGTTCGGCTCCGCGGAATTCGCCGTGCGGCATTTCCTGCGCGATGACCTGGCAGGTACTTTAGAAGTGATGCATGAATGGGCACTGGACGCCAACGAGCACGTGCGCCGCCTCGCCAGCGAAGGCAGCCGCCCGCGCCTGCCCTGGTCATTCCATCTGGAGCCGATCCAGGCCAACCCGGAACTCGCCGCCGCCATCCTCGATGCGCTCAAGGCCGACGACAGCCTGTACGTGCGCAAATCCGTCGCCAACCACCTGAACGATGTGACCAAGCAGCATCCCGACTGGGTCCTTGACCGCATCGAAGGCTGGCCGCTCCAGGAGCGCCACACCGCCTGGATCGCCCGGCATGCCCTGCGCAGCTTGATCAAGCAAGGTAACCCCCGGGCGCTGGCGGTCATCGGAGCGGGAGGTAAGGCGCAGGTCGAGGTCTCGGATCTGCAAGTGCTGCCGGCGGTGATTCGCCTGGGCGAGCAGGTCACGTTGTCGTTCAAGGTGCAATCGACTTGTCCCGAGAACCAACGCTTGGTGATCGATTATGCGATCGATTACGTAAAAGCCTCGGGCGGTACGTCGGCCAAGGTGTTTAAACTCAGGACCTTCGACCTGCCCGCCCTGGCGTGCGCCAACCTCAGCCGCTCCCAGCACATCCGCGAGCTGACCACGCGCCGACACTATGAGGGCCGGCATGCGGTACATGTGCTGATCAATGGCGAGCGGCTGGGCAGCACCGCGTTCGACATCGTCCCCTGAGCAATCGCCTCAGGCGATCGCCACGCGCGGGAATTGGCGGATGTTCTTGAGGAAATGCTCGGCCGGTTGCGGATGCCCCAGCAGATATCCTTGCAGTGAATCGCAGCCCAACTGCGTCAGGAAGTCCTGTTGTACATCGGTCTCCACCCCTTCGGCGACGATCCGCAGCCCCAGGGCCTGGCCGAGGGCGACGATGGCCGAGACGATGGCCGCGTCATCGCTGTCGTGCTCCAGGTCGCGCACGAAACCGCGATCGATCTTCAACTCGTTGGCCGGCAGGCGCTTGAGGTACATCAGGCTCGAATAGCCGGTGCCGAAGTCGTCGATGGACAGGTCCACGCCCATGTCCGACAGCTGTTGCAGCACCGTCATGCTCGCGTCCGCGTCGCTCATGGCAGTGGTCTCGGTGATTTCCAGCGTCAGGCTGTTGGCCGGCAAATGATGAGTTTCCAGCGCCTTGGCCACGCTCTGCACCAGGCCCGCATGGCAGAACTGCAAGGCCGAGAGATTCACCGCGATGCGCCAGTCGGTGTAGCCCAGCACGTACCATTCGCGCATCTGCCGGCAGGCTTCGTTGAGCACCCATTCGCCGATCGGAATGATCAACCCGGTCTTCTCCGCCAGGTCGATGAAGGTGTCGGGCATCAGCAGGCCCTGGGTTGGATGAGTCCAGCGCAGCAGCGCTTCGGCACCTACCGGACGGCCCTTCGCGGCGTCGAACTTGGGCTGGTAATGCAGGCTGAACTGCCGCTGCTCGACGGCGATGCGCAAGTCTTGCAGCAGTTGCAATTGCTTGCGGGCGTTGCTGTTCATCGAGGCGTCGAAGAAGCTGTAGCCGTTCTTGCCGGCGCCCTTGGCGTGATACATCGCCGCGTCCGCGTTCATCAACAGTTCATCGGCGCTCTGGCCGTTGCCCGGATAAAGCGAGATGCCGACACTGGCGGAGATCTGCAGGTCATGGTCGGCGACCCGGAACGTGCCGCCGATCAGTGCAACCTGCCGAGCGGCCAGGCGCAGGGCGTCGTCCGGCTCGGCCAGTTGCACCAGCAGGACGAACTCGTCGCCACCGATCCGTGCGAGGGTGTCCTGGTTGCGCAGATCCTCGCGCAGGCGCAGGGCCACGTCCCGCAGCAACAGGTCGCCCATGTGATGGCCAAACGCGTCGTTCACCGGTTTGAAGCCATCCAGGTCAATGAACATCAAGGCGAAACACCCGCCCTGTTCCTGCACGCGGTGCATGGCTTGGCCAATGCGATCGGCCAGCAAAACACGGTTGGGCAGTCCGGTCAGGGGGTCGTGCAATGCCAGTTGAGTCAGCTCCCGGTTGGCCTGGGTCAGCGACCTGGCCAACTCCGCCGTACGCGCTTCAAGGCGTGCGTCGAGGATGGAAGTCAGCAAGGTAATCGCCAGGATTGCCAGGGTGGTAATCAGCACCACATTGTCCAGCCCCTTGCCGCTCAAGCCATCCAGGGCCCCGCAGAAACTGCCTTCGCGGAATTGCGCCGCGGCCATGCCGGTGTAGTGCATGCCGACGATGGCGACGCCCATCACCACGGCGGCGCCGGCACGAGCCAGGCGTACGTGAGGCGTATTCTGGCGAAGATGAAAGGCGATCCATAACGCCGCCGCGCACGCTACGACGGCAATCAACAACGAAGCCCCGAACAGCGTCGGGTCGTAATCGATGCCCGGTTGCATCCGCAACGCGGCCATGCCGGTGTAATGCATGGCACTGATGCCAGTACCCATCACCAACGCGCCGAACGCCAAATGCCAGGCGCGCAGTTGTGGCTGGCTGACCAACCACAGCGCAAAGCCGCTGGAAAGGACGGCAATCAGCAAAGACAGCGCAGTGATCGCCAAATCGTAGCCAAGCTCCACCGGCAAGGTGAAAGCGAGCATGCCGATGAAATGCATGGACCAGATGCCCACCCCCATCGCCAACGCACCACCGGCCATCCAGAAGTGAACGGCGCGCCCCTGAGCGGTGGCGATACGCCCGGCCAGATCCAGCGCGGTGTAGGACGCCAGGATTGCAACAAACAGGGAAAACGAAACGAGAGCGGGTGAATAGCTGCCGATGAGCATGGGTTTTTTCTCGTGACCTTAAGGCCGTACTGCTTCCATGCCCGGTTGAAAGTTGGCGATTCTACACAGTCGCTACAGAAGTGCATCAAAAAGCCATCATACAAAAAATATTTGCGACGAAAGACACTGGGCTCCCCTGTAGCGGCCCTTATCCGCAGGGCGTCGTCCACCGGCCCATGTGGAATCAAGCTTGCTCGCGATGCGGTGCCCGGCACAAACAACCACCTGAGCCGGAACCGATTCGGCTAAGCTCTTCAGTTCCCCCCAGGAGCAGCCGGCATGACCCTAACGGATACCAAAGCCACAACCACCGCTTTGCTCGTGATCGACATCCAGAACGACTTCATCCCTGGCGGCCAACTGGCCGTGCCGGGTGGCGACGAAATCGTACCGCTGGTCAACCGACTCGGCCGTTCGTTCCTGAACGTCGTCTGCGCCCAGGACTGGCACCCCGCCGGGCACGCCTCGTTCGCCTCCAGCCATGAAGACAAGCAACCCTTCGACCTCATCCAGCTCCCCTACGGCGAACAAAAGCTCTGGCCCGATCACTGTGTCCAGGATACCCCGGGCGCCGCGCTGCACCCTGACCTCGACTTGCCTCATGCCCAATTGGTCATTCGCAAGGGGTGCAACCCGGCCATCGACAGTTACTCGGCCTTCATGGAAGCCGACCGCCAGACCCCGACCGGCCTGACCGGCTACTTCAAGGAACGCGGCATCGACACGGTGTACATGGTCGGATTGGCCCTGGACTTCTGCGTGATGTACTCGGCGCTGGACGCACGAATGGCTGGCTTCAACGCGATCGTCGTTCTGGACGCTTGCCGGGGCATCGATATCGACGGTTCGATGGACGCGGCCATGCGGCGCATGCAGGAGGCCGGCGTGCGGCTGATTCAATCCAGCGACATCGCCAGCCCGGCGTTTGCCGGATGACTGTTACTACCCGTATTCCCTTGTCACAGTGAGTTCCCATGCCCCGCCTCACCCGCACTCACCCGCGCCTTTCCTGGGCCACGATCATTGGCCTGGCCGCGGGTTTGTCGATTCCCGCTGACTCGGTCATCGGCAAGATCCTGATCGGCTGGAACGTCGAGGTCTGGACTTATCTGCTGTTGATGTTCTGGCTCACGGTGCGAGCCAAGGCACCGGACGTGAAGCGCATCGCCGAAATGGAAGACGAAAACGCCGGGCTCGTGTTGTTGATGGTTTGCATCGCAGCCTTGGCCAGCCTGGCGACCATCACCTTTGAACTGGCCGGCAGCCGCGACCTGCAAATGGCCGGCAAATGGCTGCACTATGGCGCGACCGCGTTGACCGTGATCGGCTCATGGTTGCTGATCGGAGTGATCTTCAGCGTTCACTACGCCCGGCTGTATTACACCTGGAACGGCAAGGAACCGGCGCTGCGTTTTGCCGAAGGCCTGGCCGCACCCAATTACTGGGATTTCCTGTACTTCTCGTTCACCATCGGCGTGGCGGTGCAGACCTCGGACGTGGGGGTTGCCACGCGGCAGTTGCGCAAGATCGTGTTGGCGCAGTCGTTGATCGGTTTTGTGTTCAATACGGCGATATTGGGGTTTTCGATCAATATTGCGGCGGGGTTGTTTGGATGATTTGAGCAGCTCCGCAGCCCAGCGGGGATAGATCCCATAAGTGCATCAACTGAATTGACCTGACAATCACGTCCATAAATCCGGTAATTGTCAGATCAGATCTGAACTTCTAATCCACCCATTGCCTTAGGGAGAATTCGCCTTTTACACTCACCCCTTCATTAAGCTCAACGTCGAAGTTTCCCTTGGCCAGCTTCCCCTCGTCATATTCATCAAACCGAATCGTTCCGCTCACCGCGGGACGTGTGTATTCATCCATACTGAAATCCATATAAACCTGTTCCGATGATGGGCCAACGTCATACGTGCCTGCACCGTTCACCACCCCCGGGGAGGGATTAATCCACATACTCTGGGGATTATTGAATCCCGACAATCCAGGTGGGTTGGTAAACGAAACTGATTCCGCTTTAAAATTAAACGTCGCAGCCATAGCGGTCATAAAACCTTGTGCTTCGGTTTTTTTTTCTGGGCTTCTTTTGTTCATGTCTGACTCCGCGAGATAGCTAATAAGTAAACACACGTCAGCAAACTAAAGCGATCTGCATGCCCGTACACCTGTCAACAATTACAGTACCGACAAACGGTTCGTCGGAATCTCTAACAGCAACATCACCCAGATGAGCGGTGGAACGAAGAATTGGGTTGGCGCCAATGGCATAAATCCCCTAGCCACAGGGACTGCATCAGGCTTCAAGGCGGCGTTGGCAGCCACAGCCTGAAGCGTGCCCCGTCCAGCGGCGAAGCCCCGACCGTCAGGGTGCCGCCTTGGGCTTGCAGGGCACGGCGGCTGATCGCCAGGCCGAGGCCGAAGCCGCCCGTGGCGCGGTCGCGGCTGCGGTCCAGGCGGTAGAACGGCTCGAAGACGCGCTCGCGCTCGCTGTCGGGAATGCCAATGCCATCGTCGTCGACCCAGATCTCACAGCCTTGATCACCCACCAGCACACCGACCTGGATGCGCTTTTCGCAATAACGCATGGCATTGCGCAACAGGTTCTGCAACGCCCGGGCGGTCAGGCGCGGGTCCAGCACGAAACGCTCCAGTGCGCCGTGCAGCAGCACGTCGATCACCACCTCCGGCGCGGCCAGGTCTTCGTCGAGGCTGCCCAGGATACTGTCGATGAACTCGTCCAGCGGCACTTCGACCCGCTCCGGCACCCGCTCCGGATTTTGCAAGCGGCTGTAGGACAGCAGTTCCAGCACCAACTCGTCCAGTTCGCGAATGTGCGCCACCAACCCTTGCAGACGCTCGCGACTGGCCGTCGGCATCTCCTCCGACAACGCCAGAGCGAGGCCAAAATCGAGCCGGGTCAAGGGCGTGCGCAGTTCATGGGACACGGCGTTTAGCAGGTCCCTCTGCTGGTTGAGCAGATTCTCGATGTCCCCGGCCATGGTGTCGAATACGTGGGCCAGGCTGCCAATGTTCGAGCGCGGCGCAATGTGCGTGCGCTCGCTCAAATGCCCCTTGCCGAAACGCTCGGCGGTGCGCTTCAGACGCTCCAGATCGCGCCAGTGCGGCCGCAACCAGAGCAGCAGGCAGCCCAGCATCGTCGCGCCGATCAGCACGTTGATGCTCCAATACAGCCAACTGACATCCGCCGGGTCGGGCGGCACGATCATCTTCACCGCCGTGCGCTCGTCCAGCGGCGCTGCCGCCAGGGTTCGCCAGCCCCAGTCACCGACGCGCACCACGTTCTCGCCACGTTTGAGACGCGCCTGTTCGGTTGCGGTGAAACCGGCGTCCTCGGTGGTCGCCAACTCGATGCGCAACGGCTCGAACTCCTTGTCCATCTGCGCCGCCAGCGCCGGCCATTGCTCGCTGGGCACGGCGCGGAACTGCTTGACCATCAACGTTTGCAGGCCACGGGAATAGTCGAGGTTGTAGGCCTGGAAACGCTCGTGGAACAGGCGGATCACCAGTTCCGGCATCAAATAGATTGCCGCGCTGTAGGAAACGATGGTGACCAGATAAAGGCGAATCAGCAGCTTCCACATCGATCAGCATTCCCACTCGGAACGGCTGAACAGATAACCCTTGCCCCACACGGTCTTGATCTTGCGCGCCTCGCCGGCGTTGTCGTCGAACTTGCGCCGCAGCTTGGAAATGGCCACATCCACCGAACGATCGGTGCCGTTGAACTCAATGCCGCGCAGCCGTTGCAGGATCTGGTCGCGGCTCAGTACTTCGCCGGAATGCCGGGCCAGCACCACCAGCAGGTTGTATTCGCCGCTGGACAGCTCGACCGCTTGGCCGCGCCAGGTCACGGTGCGTTCGGACAGGTCGATGCACAGGTTGCCCATGACGATGCGATCATTGACCGTCTGCGGCTCGGTCAGGCTACTGCGCCGCAACAACGTCCGCACTCGGGCGAGCAACACCCGTGGCTCGCAGGGTTTGGTGACATAGTCGTCGGCGCCCATCTCCAGGCCCAACACCTGGTCGTGGCTGTCGTCCCGGGCGGTGAGCATCAGGATTGGTAGAGTCGCCGAATCGGCCCGCAGCAAGCGGCAGACTTGCAAGCCGTCCAGCCCCGGCAGCATCAGATCGAGGATCACCAGGTCCGGCGGATTGACCCGCGCCCGCTCACGCACATGGTCGCCACGGTTGAGCACGCTGACGTGATAGCCGTTGCGTTCCAGGTAGCTGGCGATGAGTTCGCAGAGGGCGGCGTCGTCTTCGACGAGGAGGATGTTGGGCATGGTGTATCCAAAGGTACGAGGCGCTCAGAATCTCAAGCTGCGAAGGATATACGCCCTCATCCGCCGCTGAGCAAAACCCTTACATAATTTCACAACCATGTTCCCCACCACAAAACCCCAGCCTGGACACCTGTAATACTTGACAGTATACAAAAGTGCAGTACGGGCTCTATATAAGGAAACCAGACGCATGGCACAGCGTGCCGACTGGAGTATTCTCATTAACCTATGGAGTTCACCTATGAACAGCGCAGCCAGTAAATCTGCCTTACGTGCAACGGACGTTGACTTCACCGCCACTCTTGAGGACGGCTCCCCCTTTCGTGCCTCCGTAACCGAACTTAAAAGCTCCGTTACGCCAGGCCGCGGCGATATATGGATGGTGGTTGCCACCGAATGGGCAAACGGTCGTCCCAGAACGTTCACCATTACGTTCTCCAAAGATAGGAAAGACGCAACCAATGAACCGGTGACGGACCACGACCAACATGCAACTGTGCATTTCAATAATTATGAGGATCCGCAAAACCCGACGCTACAAAAAGCCAGGTCAGGAACGATCACTTACCATTTAAATCGCACAAGTTTAAATTTCTCAGGGTCTTTTCAAGTGAACATGGACAAAGCTGACGGCACGGGCCGCTTTCTATGCTCGGGGACATATGACACAGAGCTTAGTTAATAGAAATAGCCCCGGCGTCAAGCCGGGGCTACACATTCTACAAACTATAAAAATCTAGGTCCTGACCAACACAGGCTTACCATTTAAATTGCAGGCCTACCGTTCCCCCCACTGGCATTTCAATACCTTTACCATTCATGTACTCCACCTCCGCGTGAACTTGCCAGCGTTGCGACAAATTGATGGCCACGCCGGCCCCTAACTCGGCACGGGATCCAGAAAGATCATTATTGAATACGTTGTTGTTGACCTTGACTTCGTTATTCTTGGCAAATTCGTGCACCAACGCCGCACGAACGTAGGGTTGCACCATCGCTCCGTTGCGTAGCTGGATATCGCGCCCAGCTGTCATACCTGCCTTGCCGAGCAATGAGTAAGTAGTGTCGCCCTCAGCACGCAGGCCGTTGTTCAGTCGATAATCCTTGCCACCTATCGCCACCGCAGACCAGTGGGTAAAGGGCTCGATAAAATAGCCATCGTCAAGCTTGATATTGCGTCCAATCTCTACCGAACCGCCCAAGCCGGTGTTGTCGTAATCACCCTTGACCCGCTTGCCATCGCTCATACCAACCTTGGCATCGTTCTGGAAGCGGTTGAGCTTGAGAACGCTGTCCACGTAATAACCACTGGCCTCATCCATCCACGTCAGGTAAGTACCTAAGTAGTAGCTTTTGATCGTACCGGAAGTTCCACGATGCAAATCAAGGTCTGAAGTACTGTGACCCGCCATTACCCCCACCAGCCACTGCCCATCTCCCATTGGCAAAGGCGCATCGGCGCCGAGCGAGAAACCTTGCTGGGCCTGCCGGTATCCAGCCCCATAGCTATCCGACACGTTGTATTTATTGCCATACGCCCGCATCCAGGCACCGGACTTCTGTGGATTGAAGCGCAATTCCCCCATGCGACTGCGCAACGAGGTCAGCTCGCCATACCACACCGTCGGTGCGGTATTGAACAGTGCCATGACTGCCCGAGTGGAAGGGCTGACCCCACGAGCCGTAGGATCCAGGAACCAATCGTTACCGGAGGCACTTTGCTTCAATCCATAAGTAAATGCGCCCAGATCGACTTCACCACCGGCATTCGCCAGGGTAAAGGTCGCGTCCCCACTGGCAGTATGTACGACCTGGACCGGTTGGCCACTGGCGGGGTCGATGCCGCTACTGGCGATCATAAGCTGATGGTTGCCGGTGGCGGACCCGGTGACATTGAGTACATCGGTCTGGTTTGTCGCAAAATCGGTGCCGATCATGAACAGACCGTTACCGGACAGGTTTTCTACATTCAGTTGATAAAAAGCATTATCGGCACCGAATCTCACCGTACCGCCGTTTAAAGACAAATCGCCGACCTGACTGTTGCCCGTCATGGTCCAACTCGATTGAGCATCAATACCGACCGTCGCAACATTAGTCATGACGCCGGTCAATTGCGAGCCTTGCTGCAACGCTACTGCTGCCGTGCTGCCTCTATCAGCTGTTATGTCACCGGTCAACGACCCCTGGGTAAAAGTCAGCGCCGCGACACTGTTGTCGGAAACTTGAATGTTACCCGTCAAGTCGCTCAGTCCTACATTCATGGCTACGTCAGCGGCGCCCTTTGCTTCCAGGATCGTTGCGTTGCTCCCGGTCAGCGTCGAACCGTTGAGCACGTCAATCCGCGTGACCGGTGCCGAGCTACCCGCGTAATCCACAACAATGGCAGAACCGTTCTTCCCCTCGATGCTCGAACGATCAAGCTCTAGGCGATTGCCAACCGATACACCGCTTTCGAGCCCCAACGTGACGCCATTCTGACCGCCGATAATGCGTGTTCCGTTGCTTGCAAACGCCGAGGCGCCCAGCAGCGAAAGACCAAAACTCGTTGCTCCTGTGCCCTCAATGGTCGATTTCGAAAAAGTCAGGGTGCTATAGGCCGACGCACGAGCGCCACCTGTGGTGCCGGTAATGGTACTGTCGGTTGCCGTTACCGTTGAACCGGTTGTCGAAGTGACGGCACGCGCGGCTGATAATCCCAATCTATCCCCGGTGATGGTACTGCCATTGATCGTCGCGGTACTGTTGTCAAGTCGCAACGCAGAGGGCGCATTCCCACCAGCGACGGTAGTGTCAGATAAGTTGATGGTAGAACCATTACTTCCTGTAATCCTTCCAGTGGTAGCTCCGCTGGCATTCAACGTAGATTCAGAGGCCGAAATATCGAGCGTGTCTGCGCCATTGACGTTCAACGTTGACGTCTGCGCAAGCGTCCAGGCTTCCACCGGAGAACCGTTTGTGAGTGTCTGCTCCTGGCCGACTAACGTCCCGGCAAGCGACGGCTCAGCCAGGAACAATAAACATAATAATAACGAACTACCCACCTGGCCTGACATTCCAAGTGATCCTCTGTCGAATTTAACCAATTGCATATCGCTACCCGCGTTTCGTCATTTCGAATAAAAATGACAAGGCTAATTTTTATGAGCATCCCCTCTCACAGACGGCCGATAATCTACACCTCAGTTTCGCAATTTTATGTAGGATAAATCCCAATAAACAGCAGGATTTTTCTTTGCACTCTGTTATAGCGACGACGTCGGGGTACAACGTAGCATCCCCCGATTCCCGCCCCCACCTATTGAGTCGGTGTTCCTTCACAATAATTAAAGCTGTTATTCAGCAGTGAAACCTCGTTTAGAAACTCAAGCGACGATGTAAGCACCCCACCGATATCCACCTCATACCAAATTTTTATATAACCATTAGGCAAGCCGGAAGCGTGTGTCGGCTGGATAGGTTTGAGCTTTGTCAAGTAGGGCTCGATATTCTTGACAAACTGCCCACCCGTCGCCGCTCCGGTAATTTGGTAAGTTCCGAGATAGTCCGTGCCAGGGATTTCATCAAGTCCCAACGCATCGGTGGTTCCAACGGATTTAAGCGTAACAACCGTGCCGGGAGGCATATGCGTTGCATCTATGTCGACCGTAACGGGCAACGCGTATGTGCTCCTGTCCAAATATCGGCATGAAACAAGACCGTTAAACAACCGAACCGTTGGAGCTGGCAGTACAACCCGAACCGCATCGACCTGAACCTCGGTGGGGTACGATCGCATTACATTCCGACCGCCATCTTCCTCAATCGTCCAATAGGCAATTTTCTTTCCAACCCCGGCGCCATCGATGTCAGCGGCTGACATGTTAAAGGTCAATGGTGTCAAGGTCCCGGCCGTTAGGTTTTCGCTATACACTTCCACGCCGTTGAACCACAACCGGGCGACCTCATCGCCAATCGGCACCCACGCGCTTGCTGCATCGACGAGGGGCGTGCTGATAGTCGCCTCCTTTCCACGATCCTCTGGCGTTATATGGTTTGGAGTGCCAGAGCCACCAACGGCCACCACCGTGACCTTCACCATATTCGGATTTTCCAACGAGGGAAAAATCGGATTCACGGGGCCACGATAGCTAAAATCAAGAGCGGACTCTGCTGGAACGGATGGAACTGGGTTTTCTGTTGTTCGGGAAAATTGATATTCAGTAAATACAGCCGCTTGCGCGGTAGAGCTTCCCCAAAGCGCAATCAGCCTGTTCGTGGCCACCGGAAATTGGAGTACTTTATTAGGTGCCTCCTGGCCTAACTGCTGACTGCCTAAAGCAAACTCTGTACTACCGTTACCGTTAATAATCTTCGGAATGATCCGGTCCGTGTCTTGGCCATTAGTGGTATAGGGTACTTCTACATACACTGGGCTGGTCAGGTCCTCCAAGTCGACAACGTCCGGCAAGATGCCTTTCGGAATATAAGAGTCATGCAGTTGAGGCCGTGGCCGGCGACGGACATAGTAGCCACTCGCCAACGCGTCCTCGCTGATATTTCCAACCACATCTTCTAATACGTACCAGACGTAATATTGCCCGTCCAATTGCGGAATAGCTGCCGTTGGTACCGACACCTCCCCAGATGACGTTAGATCTTGGGTATGTACAGGCGTCCCGACACCGTAACTGTCCCCCGCATAGACGTGAATGACATCGTCATCACGATGAAAGTCATAGCTAACATTGATGGCCAGCTCCAGCGTGCTGTTATTGGCGAGCCAATCATCATCAATTTCTTGACCCGGAGCCAAATTTACAAATATGGCGGCCTCCGGCTTCAGCCTCATATTCGACTGTTTGTCATGCTCAGGTGCATACCGGTCAATTTCTGCTGGGAACCATGGCGACATGTCCGCGTTGCCGTCCGCGCCTTTGTAGTGGACAAATTGATATTCGTAAGTCGTTGACGCTTTCGATGCGTCATCATCCGCGAGCGCAATAGTGGATACCGGAATATTGAGTTCCGTCGGGCGACCTGTTACAGGGCCAAACTGGCCGTCAGCGACCATGGTACCGTCCCCCGTATCTGGCGCCTTCCGCTCATACAACTCCCACTCGTCACTGTCATGCGGGCTTGCAATATCACCGGTATGGAATCGAACCGTCATCGTCCCGGTGTCCAGCACCGATTTGGGGATCAGGTCGTCTATGATCTGTCCGACAATTTCGGGGGGATTCAGCAGAACGCCGGAGTCAGAATTTTTCGTGCGTAAGGCTGTCCGCGAGCGCTCAGCAATCTGCTTCAGCGTTAATACTTCACCGTTGGGACTTGTACTTGTACTGGTCATTTTTATTTCTCCATAAACTATAAACTGAACTGAACTGAACGAGACATCTTCAAATCTCAAAGAGATTCAATCGTCACCACGCCACCGAATCGAATGCAGCGCAAATCCTTAACGTCTGCCGAGACTATAAAAGAAAGCACCGCTCTCGAAGTTCCGTCTACCTCATACCTCATGCACCTTTGCTATCTTAGACAAATCCGCCACAAGGCTCCGTCTCGCCCGGAATGACTCGATCGATCTTGACCAAACCTTTCTTCGACCGACCTTTAGGAATTCCATTTCGATAAATCGTGTACTGAGCAATGCCGGAATCGCTATCCACCATAGGCTTTACATAGGGTACGAAAGGGATTTCCATGACAAATCCATAGGCCGCTTCGCTGTCACTTATCGTTTTGCGAAACTCGTAGATGGGCGTCAGTGCCGGAGGGCTGCCATTCAAAGTGCTAAATCCCTGCCACTCAAGAACACATTCGTCCTGCCCATTGAAAATCGATTCAGGCGCTATCGCCACCCTGACCTTTTCCCAGATTGGCACGGGCGAAGTGCAATTGAGATAACCCCATAAGTTGCTGTCCGGAAAGGTCGGCTCCGCCAAGGTTGGTACAAGCACCGGTGTATGATCGATCGTCAGTTTGCGAATCGGTGAAGGATCGAAATTTCCGTTAACACTATGCTCTAACAGATAGCGAATTTCGGCAGTACCGTCGACGCTCATCATTTGAGGCGTTATTGGAAATGTAAACTCCGGTCGATCATCTACCTGATAGTATCTGTTGTTAAAAATTACCGTTTCTGTTGGTGGATTTATTGGCTGCTTCCAATAAACCGTAAGCTCCGTATATATTCCGGGCTGCCCCGGAAAATCGGTCCAGCGCGTTATTCTTCCGGTCGTTCCGTTAGTCAGTTGTTCTAACGGAATACGGCCTTCCGGGTCCAGTTCACTCACGCCATCTATGCGCAAAGGTACAGCTGTGATTTGACCGTTCGGCTGTGCCATTTGTATCGTGCTCCGGATAAGTGCGCTGCGGGCGCACATTGCCTAACGAAGTCCACGATTCAATTAAGCGCCGGGTATATATGTTTGCCTACTGTCATATCTGACAGGTCAACCTACCGTTCATTGGGCCGGCGTCTCGGCGGGTACGCCTTGGGCTTCTCTAAGTTGTTCCACAGCACAGTGGGCAATTCGCTGGCACGCCTTCGCCAGTTCCATCCGACCTATCACTAACCCAATCCGAATATGCCCCGCCGCACTCGGCCCAAACGCCTCCCCCGCCAACACCGACACGCCATACCCGTCCAGCAGCCGCTCGGCAAACGTTTGGGCATCCAGCCCCGTCTCACGCACATCGACCATTACGAACATGCCGCCATCGGGTCGTACAGGTTTGAGCCCTGGACAGCCCTCAAGCGCCGCGCATACCAAGTCCCGACGTTGGCGATACTCCGCGCGCATCTGCGCCACTTCCGGCAGATCCCGTTCAAGGGCAACCAGGGCACCGCACTGGACGAAATCCGGCAAACCAAACAGCATGCACAGCGACAGATTGGAAAGGTGTTCAGCGAGAGGTTCGGGGCCAATGGCCCAGCCGATGCGCCAACCGGTCATGGCATGGGATTTGGACAGGCTGTTGATGGTGACGGTGCGCTCGGCCATGCCCGGCAGGCCGGCCGGGCTGATGTGCTCGCCTTCGTAGAGCAGGTCGCTGTAGACCTCATCGCTGATCAGCCACAGATCGTGTTCGATGCACAGTTGCGCCAGGGCTTGCCAGGTGCACAGCGGCAGGCTGGCGCCGGAGGGGTTGTTGGGGCTGTTGATCAGCATCGCACGGGTGCGCGGGGTGATCAGCCGGGCGACGTCGGCCGGCTGGACTCGGAAGCCGTTCTCCGGCGTCACCGCCACCGGCACCACTTTCGCTGCGCAGGCACCGAATGCCGCTTCGTAGGTGACGTACATCGGTTCGGGCGACGATCACTTCATCGCCAGGGTCGAGCAGGCATTGCGCGACGGCATAGACGCCGCATTGCGCGCCGGGCAGCACCGTAACGTGGCCCGCGCCCACTGGTTGGCCGCAGCGTTGTTGGTGCCGCCGGGCGATGCTGGCGCGCAGGCTGTACAAGCCGCTGGTGTCCGAATAGTGGGTATCGCCGGCACGCAGGCTGGCGACGGCGGCCTCGACAATGGCGGGCGGGGTGTCGAAATCCGGATCGCCCACCGAGAGCAACAGCACGTCCCTGCCCTCCCCGCGCATCGCCAGCGCCCGGTCATGAATGGCCCAGGCGGCAGCGCCGTCGCCAGTGATGCGTTGGGTCAGGGCTGAAAAGCGCATGTCATTTCCTTGTGAGTTGCGGTATTGAGCTCAACCCTATCTCAAATCCCGAAGCGCGCCACCGTTTGGATGGCCTTGCGCATTGACGCCCGGCCCTCGCCCATGGTCTGCTGTACGCCAGTTTGGGTGCCCTTCACAGGGTGAAACGGGAAACCGGTGAATCGTGTGCTTTACTTCAAGGCCACGTCAGTCCGGTGCTGCCCCCGCAACGGTAAGCGAGTGAAGCGTCGAAACCACTGTGCATGCGCATGGGAAGGGGACGCTTTCAGGCAAGGCTCAGGCCCTGCCCCTCGTGAGCCCGGAGACCGGCCCATGACTTCTTTTCAACAAACCCGCGGTGGGCGGGCGCTGTTCGAATCCCGGCGAGTCTTCGCCTGGGTTTTCACTGCGCTTGGTCCGCCCGCTGACACCAGAGGGAAGCGCCATGTCGACCATCAGCAGCACCGCCCGCACGACCAGTAGCACCGTCACCCTGAGCCAGCGCTTGAGCGCCGCGGTCCTTGCCTCGATTCTCGGCGCGGGCCTGGTGTATTTCGCCGGTTTCTCCCACATCGAAGCGGTGCACAACGCAGCCCACGACACACGGCACAGCGCCGCGTTCCCGTGCCATTGAGCGCCGACACCATGATCAAGCGTATCGCGCAAACCGCCGGTTTCAGTGGATTGTTGGCCGCCCTGCTGCTGACTCTTCTACAAAGTTTTTGGGTATCGCCGCTGATCCAGCAAGCCGAGACCTACGAAAAGGCCCCGGCCGCCGAGGTCCATGAACACGCCGCTGGGGTTGCACACAGCCATGACGCGCAAGCCTGGGAGCCCGAGGACGGCTGGCAACGCGTGCTCTCCACCACCGGCGGCAACCTGGTGGTCGCGGTGGGTTTTGCGCTGATGCTCGCGGGCCTGTACACCTTGCGTGAACCGACGCGCACATCCCAGGGTTTGCTCTGGGGCCTGGCCGGCCATGCCACCTTCGTCCTGGCGCCGACGCTGGGCTTGCCCCCGGAACTGCCGGGCACTGCTGCGGCGGATCTGGCCCAACGGCAGATGTGGTGGATCGGCACCGCTGCGTGCACGGCGGTGGGCATCGCCCTGATTGCGTTCGGTCGGCATTGGCTGTTGAAAGTGTTGGGCCTTGCGACCTTGCTGATTCCTCACGTCATTGGCGCCCCGCAGCCGGACGTGCATTCCATGCTCGCGCCCGAGGCGCTGGAAAGTGAGTTCAAGCTCGCTTCGCAATTGACCAATGTTGCGTTTTGGCTGGCCTTGGGCCTGATCAGCGCCTGGCTGTTCCGCCGTGGTGCACAGGCTCACGACCAAGCATGAGTGGCGGGTCGATCCTGGTGGTCGGCCTCGGCTGCCAGCGCGGTTGCCCGGCCAGCACGTTGCGGGCATTGCTTGAGCAGACGCTGCTGGCCCACGGTATCGCGCTCGACGAAATAAGGGCATTGGCGAGCATTGACCGCAAGCGTGACGAGCCGGGGCTGCTGGAGTTGGCAGCGCAATTATCGCTGCCGCTGACGTGTTTCAGCGCTGAACAACTGGCGGGTTATCAAGCACAGCTCAGCCATCGCTCAGCCATCGCTTTCGAGCATATGGGTTGCCATGGCGTCGCCGAAAGCGCCGCCCTCGCCCTGGCCGATCAACTGGGTGTTTCGCCCGCAAGATTGCGAGTTACCCGCCAGAAAGGCCCGCAGGCGACATTGGCATTGGCGATGGCTTTGTAACACTCGATAATCGCTCGCCGAATCATGAGCATTGCTCATGCACGCCCTCATCTTTGCATAGGAACCGGTCATGACCGTTTACTTCATCGGCGCCGGCCCTGGCGATCCGGAGCTGATCACCGTCAAGGGCCAGCGGCTGATTCGCAACTGCGCCGTGATCATCTACGCCGGCTCCCTGGTGCCAACGGCTGTGCTGGAAGGCCACCGCGCCGAACAAGTGGTCAACAGCGCCGAGCTGCACCTGGAACAGATCATCGATCTGATAAAGTCGGCACACCTCAACGGTCAGGATGTAGCGCGAGTGCACTCCGGCGACCCAAGCCTTTACGGCGCGATCGGCGAGCAGATCCGCTACCTGCGGGAGCTGGACATTCCTTTCGAAATCATCCCGGGCGTGACCGCCACTTCAGCCTGCGCCGCTCTGCTCGGTGCCGAGTTGACACTGCCGGACATATCCCAAAGCGTGATCCTGACCCGCTATGCCGACAAAACCGCCATGCCCACTGGAGAAGAGTTGGTCAGCCTGGCGCAACACGGCGCCACCATGGCGATTCACTTGGGCGTCAACCATCTGGAAAAAATCGTCGATGAGCTGCTACCCCACTACGGCGGCGATTGTCCGATTGCGGTAGTTCACCGGGCGACGTGGCCCGATCAGGATTGGGTGGTGGGGACGCTGGAGGATATTGCCGAAAAGGTACGGGCCAAGGGCTATCGGCGTACGGCGTTGATTCTGGTGGGACGGGTGTTGGGCAATGATGTATTCAGCGAATCATCGCTGTACCGCGCTGGACATGCGCATCTCTATCGGCCCTGACTTGTCGGCGCACCCGGATCCCTTGTGGGAGCGAGCCTGCTCGCGAAAGCGGTGGGTAAGCCACTGTGATGTTGGATTTGCTGGCCTCATCGCGAGCAAGCTCGCTCCCACTGGCACCGGCGGCGGTCCTAGGATGGCATGCTGGTCGCAAGCGCTTTTGTGGCGAGGGGATTTATCCCCGCTGGGCTGCGCAGCAGCCCTATCTCCCTAGATTTCGCGGCTTGATAAGGGGGCGCTACGCGCCCCAACGGGGATAAATCCCCTCGCCACAATCAGTAGTAGGCGTTTTCTTTCTGCGTATGGTCGGTCACGTCGCGTACGCCCTTGAGTTCCGGGATGCGCTCGAGCAAGGTGCGCTCGATGCCTTCCTTCAAGGTGACGTCGGCCTGGCCGCAGCCCTGGCAGCCGCCGCCGAACTGGAGTACGGCGATGCCGTCTTCCACCACGTCGATCAACGATACCTGGCCGCCGTGGCTGGCCAGCCCCGGGTTGATTTCGGTTTGCAGGTAGTAATTGATGCGCTCGTTGACCGGGCTGTCGGCGTTGACCATCGGCACCTTCGCGTTCGGTGCCTTGATGGTCAGCTGGCCGCCCATTCGGTCAGTGGCGTAGTCGACCACCGCATCGTCCAGGAAAGCTTCGCTGAACGAATCGATGTACGCGGTGAAGCTTTTGAGCCCCAGCGCGGTGTCTTCAGGTTTTTCTTCTCCCGGCTTGCAGTAGGCAATGCACGTCTCTGCGTACTGGGTGCCGGGCTGGGTGATGAAGATGCGGATCCCGATACCCGGGGTGTTCTGCTTGGACAGCAGGTCGGCCAGGTAATCGTGGGCGGCATCGGTAATGGTAATGGCGGTCATGGAAACTCCTCGCAGGCTTGCCGGCAGTTTACGCCAATCATCGCGCCGGACAAAGTCCTAGTATTTTTGTCAGGAAAGAACCCGACGATGTGAAGGCGCATCGCCAAGCGCCTCGATCAGAGTTTCTGGTAGCGATTCATGTCCAGCACCCCTGCTTCCGTGGGGTCGGTTTCCTGAATGTATCGGCTCAGGTCGTGGAAGTACTGCCAGAACCGCGGATGGCTGCGACGAATCCCCCAGCGCTCGACAACCCGCTCGAACGCCGCCGCATCCGGCGCGCGTTCCATGGCGTCGACAAATGCCGGCACCTACCCGGCGGGGATGTTGAAGATGAAATTCGGATAGCTGCTGAGCACGCCCGGATCACTGCCCAGGTTCAACTGGCAGGCAGAGTCATAGCAGGCGTGGCAGGCCACGCATTTTTCGGTGAAGATCGGCTAGATGTCGTGGGTATAGGAAATCGCGGGAGCGGGACTTCCGGCGGCTGCGGTAAAGGACAACAGCAGCAACAGACTGCCGGATAACAAGCGGTACGGCATATCTCGATCCCTAAGAATTCTCCGGCGATTCTACCGGGCCGGCATCACCTTGCAAACATGAGCGATATTCATGCAAAAGCCCGGCATGATCAAATACCGCACAGGTTTGCTATGATTTCGGCTTTCGTAATGGTCTTTTTTTCCAGGTAGTCCTATGTCCGATCGCAGCGCTCGCCTCCATCTTCTCCAGCAAGCCCTCAAGGAACGCATCCTGATCCTCGATGGCGGCATGGGCACGATGATCCAGAGCTACAAACTGGAAGAACAGGACTACCGGGGCAAGCGTTTCGCCGACTGGCCAAGCGACGTCAAGGGCAACAACGACTTGCTCGTACTGACCCGCCCCGACGTGATCGGCTCGATTGAAAAAGCCTACCTGGATGCCGGCGCCGACATCCTCGAAACCAACACCTTCAACGCCACCCAGGTGTCCCAGGCGGACTATGGCATGCAGGGCCTGGCCTATGAATTGAACCTGGAAGGCGCGCGCCTGGCCCGCCAGGTCGCCGACGCCAAGACCCTGGAAACCCCGGACAAGCCGCGCTTCGTCGCCGGCGTGCTCGGCCCGACCAGCCGTACCTGCTCGCTGTCGCCGGACGTGAACAACCCCGGCTACCGCAACGTGACCTTCGACGAACTGGTGGAGAACTACACCGAAGCCACCAAGGGCCTGATCGAAGGCGGCGCCGACCTGATCCTGATCGAAACCATTTTTGACACGCTAAACGCCAAGGCCGCGATTTTTGCCGTGCAAGGTGTCTACGAAGAACTGGGCGTCGAACTGCCGATCATGATCTCCGGCACCATCACCGACGCCTCCGGCCGCACCCTCTCCGGCCAGACCACCGAAGCCTTCTGGAACTCGGTAGCCCACGCCAAGCCGATCTCGGTCGGCCTGAACTGCGCCCTCGGCGCCAGCGAATTGCGTCCCTACCTGGAAGAGCTGTCGAACAAGGCCAGCACCCACGTATCGGCCCACCCGAACGCCGGCCTGCCCAACGAATTCGGCGAATACGATGAACTGCCGGTGGACACCGCCAAAGTCATCGAAGAGTTTGCCCAGAGTGGCTTCCTTAACATCGTCGGCGGCTGCTGCGGCACTACTCCGGCGCACATCGAAGCGATCGCCAAGGCCGTGGCCGGTTATGCGCCGCGGCAGATTCCGGAGATTCCCCGGGCGTGCCGCCTGTCGGGGCTGGAACCGTTCACCATCGATCGCAGCTCCTTGTTCGTCAACGTCGGCGAGCGGACCAACATCACCGGTTCCGCCAAGTTCGCCCGGCTGATCCGCGAGGACAACTACACCGAAGCGTTGGAAGTAGCCTTGCAACAAGTCGAGGCCGGCGCCCAGGTGATCGACATCAACATGGACGAGGGCATGCTCGATTCGAAGAAGGCCATGGTGACCTTCCTCAATCTGATCGCTGGCGAACCGGACATTTCCCGGGTGCCGATCATGATCGACTCCTCCAAGTGGGAAGTGATCGAGGCCGGCCTCAAGTGCATCCAGGGCAAGGGCATCGTCAACTCCATCAGCATGAAGGAAGGCGTCGAGCAGTTCATCCACCACGCCAAGCTGTGCAAGCGCTACGGCGCCGCCGTGGTGGTGATGGCCTTCGACGAAGCCGGCCAGGCCGACACCGAGGCGCGCAAGAAGGAAATCTGCAAGCGCTCCTACGACATCCTGGTCAATGAAGTCGGCTTTCCCCCAGAAGACATCATCTTCGACCCGAACATCTTCGCCGTCGCCACCGGCATCGAAGAGCACAACAACTATGCCGTGGACTTCATCAACGCCTGTGCCT
Organism: Pseudomonas sp. E102; assembly: GCF_052660185.1. Lineage (NCBI taxonomy): Bacteria > Pseudomonadati > Pseudomonadota > Gammaproteobacteria > Pseudomonadales > Pseudomonadaceae > Pseudomonas > Pseudomonas sp. E102. The sequence continues at coordinate 1,448,027 of NZ_CP084025.1, read as the reverse complement.
ACATCCGCGACGAACTGCCTTACGCGCTGACCTCCGGCGGCGTGTCCAACGTGTCGTTCTCGTTCCGCGGCAACAACCCGGTGCGCGAGGCGATCCACTCGGTGTTCCTGTTGCATGCGATCCGTGCGGGCCTGACCATGGGCATCGTCAACGCCGGCCAATTGGAGATCTACGACCAGATCCCGGTGGAACTGCGCGACGCCGTGGAAGACGTGATCCTCAACCGCACCCCCGAGGGCACCGATGCCCTGCTCGCCATCGCCGACAAGTACAAGGGCGACGGCAGCGTCAAGGAAGCGGAAACCGAGGAATGGCGCGGCTGGGAAGTGAACAAGCGCCTGGAGCATGCGCTGGTCAAAGGCATCACCACCCATATCGTTGAAGACACCGAGGAGTCGCGGCTGTCGTTCGCCCGGCCGATCGAAGTGATCGAAGGCCCGCTGATGGCCGGCATGAACATCGTTGGCGACCTGTTTGGCGCCGGCAAGATGTTCCTGCCCCAGGTGGTCAAATCCGCCCGCGTGATGAAGCAGGCGGTGGCGCACCTGATCCCGTTCATCGAGGCGGAAAAAGGCGACAAGCCGGAAGCCAAGGGCAAGATCCTCATGGCGACGGTCAAGGGCGACGTGCATGACATCGGCAAGAACATCGTCGGCGTCGTGCTCGGGTGCAACGGCTACGACATCGTCGACTTGGGGGTGATGGTGCCGGCGGAGAAGATCCTTCAGGTGGCCAAGGACGAGAAGTGCGACATCATCGGCCTGTCCGGCCTGATCACCCCGTCCCTGGACGAGATGGTGCACGTGGCTCGCGAGATGCAGCGCCAGGATTTCCACCTGCCGCTGATGATCGGCGGCGCCACCACCTCCAAGGCCCACACGGCGGTGAAGATCGAGCCCAAGTACAGCAACGACGCGGTGATCTACGTCACCGACGCCTCCCGCGCCGTGGGCGTGGCGACCCAGTTACTGTCCAAGGAGCTGAAGCCGGCGTTCGTCGAGAAAACCCGCCAGGACTACATCAACGTGCGCGAGCGTACCTCCAATCGCAGCGCCCGTACTGAGCGCCTGAGCTACCCGGCGGCCGTGGCGAAGAAGCCGCAGTTCGACTGGAGCAGTTACCAGCCGGTCAAGCCCACCTTCACTGGCGCACGGGTGCTGGACGACATCGACTTGAACGTCCTGGCCGAATATATCGACTGGACGCCGTTCTTCATTTCCTGGGACCTGGCCGGCAAATACCCACGCATCCTCACCGACGAAGTGGTCGGCGAAGCGGCCACGGCGTTGTACGCCGATGCCCGGGCGATGCTGCGCAAGCTGATCGACGAAAAACTCATCAGCGCCCGCGCCGTGTTCGGCTTCTGGCCGGCCAACCAGGTGCATGACGATGACCTGGAAGTCTATGGCGACGACGGCAAGCCACTGGCGCGCCTGCATCACCTGCGCCAGCAGATCATCAAGACCGACGGCAAGCCGAACTTTTCCCTGGCCGACTTCGTCGCGCCGAAGGACAGCGGCGTCACCGATTACGTCGGCGGCTTCATCACCACCGCCGGCATCGGCGCCGAAGAAGTCGCCAAGGCGTATCAGGAAGCCGGCGACGACTACAACTCGATCATGGTCAAGGCCCTGGCCGACCGTTTGGCCGAAGCCTGCGCCGAGTGGCTGCACCAACAGGTGCGCAAGGAACACTGGGGTTACGCCAAGGACGAAAGCCTGGACAACGAGGCGCTGATCAAGGAGCAATACACCGGCATCCGCCCTGCCCCCGGCTACCCGGCCTGCCCGGATCACACCGAGAAGGCCACTCTGTTCCGCCTGCTCGACCCAGAAGCCAGCGAACTGAAAGCCGGACGCAGCGGCGTGTTCCTCACCGAACACTACGCCATGTTCCCGGCGGCGGCGGTCAGCGGCTGGTACTTCGCCCACCCCCAGGCGCAATACTTCGCCGTGGGCAAGATCGACAAGGATCAGGTCCAGAGCTACACCGCGCGCAAGGGGCAGGACTTGAGCGTGACTGAACGCTGGCTGGCGCCTAACTTGGGTTACGACAACTAAGCGAAAGAATGCCGACCGTTCGACGGCGCAAGCCTCGTCCGGTCGGCATTTTTATTGCCAAATGCCGCGAATCAGTGGCGGCGAGAGGGTCCGGGTTGAGGTGACTGGCGGTCGGATAGCTGCGTTTCAGCGGCGGTGCCCTGCAAGTCGTTCACGGTTGTTCGCGTCAGCTCGACCAGTTTCTGCTTTCGCATGGCATCGAATTTTCTGCCCAGGGCGATGACTTCCTGATCGTACTGCTGCCCGTCGACGTCGCCATTGTTTCTGCGATCTTCCAGCTCGTTGAAAAGCTCATCGCGCCCATTGGCAACAGCCTCGTCGATATCGCTCATCTGTTCCGGATACCGCGCCTGTAGGTATGTCGTCCAGTATTCCCGCGACACCATGTCTATGAGCAGCTCATCGGTCCGTTCTGCCTCAAGGATCGAGGCGCGCGCCTGCTCCAGCTGAGCATCAGTGATCGCGACGCCATAAGCCATATGTGCAGGCTGCCCCGGCAAATCGATTCCATCCCCCCATCCTCTCGTCAGGCCAATGCGATAGCGCAGGCGCACCTCTGCCCGATCCATGCCTTGCCCGTTCGCTTCGGCCAACGTATCGAGCCGGTCCAGCCGAAACAACTGCCGCGACAAGCGCAACAGGGCCTGACCCCTGGGCGTCAGACGGTCCGGTGAAAGGTTGCGCAAGGCTTGATGGACAAACACGCGGACTTCCAGCTCGCTGAACGTCAAGATTCGCACGTCGATGCAGGTACCGTGGGTTTCGGCGTTCTGAAAGAGCAACTGACGCAACTCCCTATTTTCACTGGCGGCTTCCAGGACGTTCCATACCCGCTGCGTCAGTCCTGTTCGGCCGCGCCTGAAATCGATGGTGGTGCGCAGCCGATCAAGCAACTGGAAAAACCGCTCGTGATCGTTCTCTTGGGCCAACTGCGCCCAGATCGTTCGACGGGCCATCGCCTGTTCATCGCTTGAATCGGCCAGCCAGGGTTCAAGCGCATCGGTCGACGTATCGTGCGACGGGTCAAGGAGAGGTTCGACCGGGGCCACACCGGCGTGGGGATCGTGATGGGCACCCGCTCCTGCGCCTGCGCCGCCATCGGGGTCGTCATCAAAATTCGCCATGTCATCCTGCGGCGCCTCCAACGCCGCAATCCAGCTATCGATTTCGTCTTCGGAAAACCCCAGGACCTCGTCGTCGCCGGCCCGCTCAAAATAATCCCTGATTGCATAGAACGCGGGGAGCGACAGGTATTCGTTTTCGCTCAGGTCCATCCCGCCCACCAGCGTGTCGTGACTGCCATCGAGCAACCCCGCCGGTAGATCCGAGAACTCGTTACCGCTCACGTTCAATATATGCAAAGCCTGCGCATCCAATAGACGGCCAGGCCAGACTTGTATCTCGTTGTAGCTGAGTTCCAGCGATTCGATCTGGCCGAAATCCGGAGGATCGAATGTGGTCAGCCCGTTGGTGGAAAGGTTAAGCGAACGCAGGCGGCCATTGGTCAACAGCGGATAAGCCGACGCGGACGGCAGGTTGTTATAACCCAACCCCAAGTGCTCCAACCGATCCATCTGCAGGACCGCATCAGGTACCGCGCGCAAATCATTGCTGCCCAGGTCCAAGCGGTTCAAACGGGGGAAGGCGCCGAGAAAGGCGTTCGAACCTTGCTCGGTCAACAAGACCCCGGAAAGATCCAGCGTCCTTACGCCAGGGAACTGCTCAACCAGCTCAGGCAAGTCGCCCACTTGCAGGTCCCGCAAACTGAGCCCCAGCCCTCGCCCCTCGACGCGCATCAGCCCCTCTTGCCACACGCCACGGATGCGCGCTGCCGCGAGCGCACGGCTTCGCGCAGGCATGATACCCCTGGCTGTGTTGACTTCCCTCACAAAGAGCCAGCCATTGAGGCGACGAATCAGCGAGATCGTCGCCTGATGCCATTGGGTGATCCGGGCGTCCATCTGCAGGCCGGTCATGCCCTCGTTACGCCATCGCTCAAGCCTGGAGGCGGCCTGTTCCTGGGTCAGTAGCGGATCAAGACGCTGCAGGCGAAGCTGACGCCCGGCGTCTCCCTCGGGCACTGCCGATTGCTCGGGAAGCGATAACAGGCGTTGGGCTGTGGACCAGCCCGTTTCCGGCGGCGGGAATTGAGACGGTACGGTTTCGCCGGCAAATCGAGCCAATGCCCCATGGGGAAGCCCTCTCGCATTCTCGACCCGCTGCTGTGCCGCCACCAGGGCGGCCTCGCCCTCGGGGCTCAAGGGGTTCCCGGTCAGATTGACGCTGAGCAGCACCTCGTCGTTGGCAAGAGCTGATGGAGGGAGCGAGCGCAGCAGGCTGTCCCGCAAGTCGAGCCATGTCAGGTGCGGCAGGCTCTCGGCACCGGTTGGCCAAGCCTGTAACCGGGTCGCCCTGAGGTTCAATGTCCTGAGCTGGCCCAAGGCGCTGACATCGAGGTTGTCGAGCGGGTTGTTCTCCAGGTTCAGTTGCTCCAATGTTTGCAGACCATTGAACTGTGCCTGGACATCGGGCGTGACGATCAGGCTGTTGTCGCGCATATCGAGTTGCGTCAAGGCCGGCAGGTCTTCGGCAATGAAGGGCAATGCAGTGAAGCCGTTGCCGCTGATGTCCAGGGCCCGTGTGCCGCTGAGTGCCTGGAAAAAGCCGCGTGCCTGGGCGGCAGGGACATTCAACGATCCCAGGCGCAAGGTGCGTACATGGGCAAAACTGCCGGCCGGCAATACTGGGAGACTTTCCATGACGCCGTTGGCAAGGCTCGATCCCGACGGGGACACCTCAAAAGTGGAGACCTCAGCCGTCGGCAAGCCAAGACGCTGGCGAACAGCGCCACGCCAGCTGTCTCGCAAGGCTCGAAACACAGGTCCTGCGCCGTCCCACCAGCGTCGCGAAAGCGTGGCGTATGGCAACTGACCCGGTTCGCCGGGCTCGTAAAATTGGGCGAAGATTGCGTCGTGCTGCGCCCTGATCGCTTCCATCGCATCAAAGCGCTCCTGGTGATTATGGAAAGCACTGTCGAGCGGTTCGGGCAGACGCCCAAGAACTCGGCCTCCCCAACCAGTCGCCGCAACTGCCCGCGACAGTATCCGTCCACCATTTGGTCCAGATCCACCAGATGCCCCCATTCACCTGTGTACCGGCTGACATATCCATAGGCACGCCCGAACGCTTCGGGGGTCAGGTCTGACCAGTTGAGCGACAACCCTGACCACAGCATTTCGTGGCCTTGGAATATCGCCTCAGGCACTGTGTGTATCGATGTGCGCCCCAGGTCCAGGCGCCGGAGGAATGGAAGATCCTGAACGTACGCGGGCCATCGTGACAAAGCCTGAGGCGCGTCGATGCTCAATGTCCGCAACAGGTGCAACGGTGTCAGGTCAAGCTCATGCAGGCTGGCAGAATCGAAACCCGAGTAGTGGATGTGCAGCTCCTCCAGAGAAGTCAGCGCGCTGAGCCTTGTCGGGAAATCCGCGGCCAGCGATTGGGCGGCGGAGGAGAACCGCAGATAGGTGAGCCCTCGCATTTGGCCCACTGCTTGCGGCAAGGTAGTCAAGTGCTGCGCGGGCTCAAAGATAGAACCGAGAAATTCGCGCCCTCGGCTGCCGATCGACAATCTCGTGACCCCAGGGAAACGTGCCAGGAACCCATCCGCATTGGCATCTGTAAGGCCGTTGCCAACGATTGTCAGATCCCGCACGTGTGGAAAATCAGCGGCAATCTCGGGCAGCGGCGCCTCAGAGAAAAGCGACAGCGGCATGGCCCCGCCCGATTCTTGCGCCACCGGAAGGTCACGCCAGGCATCCCTGAGCGCCTGCGCAAATTGATTTCTGTGGAAACCGTCCGTGCTGTGCGCCGCAGCGCCGTGCCATTGATCGAGGGTGTCACTGAGCGCCTGCCATTCCCGCTGGCGCGTTTGCAGTACCGAATATATCTGCTGGTCCGTGTTGCCCCGTTGCTGCCTCAAAAACGCCGCCGCTTGCTGCGCGTCCGGATAAAGCGCCTGTACCCGCGCTTCAATGGAGGGATTGAGCCCCGCGCCGCGCCCGCTCGCGTAATAGCCCTTGAGTGTCGCGCTCACTCGCACCGGCGGTTTGAAGCGTCTGGCGTGGGGTTCAAGCTGCGATGTCATTTCCTTGGGATGCCGATCAGCGTATTCGATGAGCTTGCGTTGCAGCAGGGTGCCTTGATCGGCACCCGACAGCCCCATGGCGCAAAGCAGCTCCTCTGGCAACGCACGCATAATCGAGCTGTAGAAGTTGCCGTCCGGATCAGGAACCCGCCCCTGCTGCTCATCGAAAGCCCGATAACGGGGTCCGTTTTTGATCAAGTATTTTTTCTGCGGCGCAGTCTCGGCGCCGATGCTGTCGAGCAATGCCCCGCCGACGCCTCCCTCGCGCACTTCCAGGCGCAGCACACCCGGCCATCCCGGTAGTTTTTCCAGGGCCCGCAATGCCAGACGCTGGCTGTCGGCCGAAGCGATATTCTCGCTGCGCAACCCCGCATACGCTCGAACCTGACGCCCCTGCCGTGCATACCAGCGCGCCTCTTCAAGCATGCTCAACGGCGTACGTCGCGTTGCATCGATACGGGCAAGATCAGCACTGCTGCCATGGGCGATCACCTCCTGAGCGGCGGCCTCGCTAAGGCCGGGACACTCACGCTGCAGAATCCTGACTCGACCGTCCACGGGGTCCGGGCCCTTGTAGCGGTGCTCGAAAATCTGCGGTCGACTCATTTGGGCATAATCCCCCAGCGCCCCGGTGGACAGCCCCGATGTAGCAGCCTCTTGTAACAGCCCCATCCGGCCGGCCTCGGCATCCGCCTTGTACAGGCGCATTGCGTCCTTCAGTTCAGGAGGCGGCGGCGTCAGGTCCATGTGCATCTTGCGTAGCCTGTCGTCGCTGACGCCGCTGACGTCCGCGAGCCTGAGCAGCTCCTCATCGGTAAACGCAGCGGTTTGATGGCCCATGCGCCTGAGCAGCGTCAGGCGGTCCCACGTCATCGGTCGCTCCAGCGAATGGCGCCAGGCGCCGGTGCCGTTATGCATGAGGATAGGTTGATACGCTGCATCGTCCGTTGGATGCTTGATCCGCCATTTGCGAATCGACGCATCGAAAAATTGCTCATAGACCTTGTCGCCGTTACGAATGTAGGTTTTCGCGTCGATTTCGTATTGGCCCAACGTGTTCGGAACGTGCGAATCGTCCAGCGTCACGTCGCTTTCGTAGCTGCCCAAGTCCGGCTTCCACAGACGCGTTTCGCCATTGGGCAACGTCACCGGTTCAAGGCGCTCGATCACCGGTTCAGCCTTGATAGCGGCCAGCTTGCGCATTCCCGCGCCCGCGCCGGCCATCACACCAAGCATCGCCAGGTTTTGCGCGACATCGATCAAGTGGGCCTTCGCGGCACGTTTATCGCCCTCGCCCCATTCCACGGCGCCTTCAAGGGTTTCGTACAACAGCTGTTCGGCCATGACGACCATCATCACCTCGCCCAGCACCGGAACGAACATGGACACGATGTTCACGGCAAACAGTCCCAGCTCCAGCAGATGGGCCAGCTTTGCTTCCCTGGCCTTGGCGTCTACATCGTTTGTGGGAACCGCGTGACTGCGGGCATCGGCCAGAACCTTTTCGCGATGCTGGTTGAACAGGTATTCCCAGGGATCCAGGTTATCGGCCCACAACACGCGGCCTTTCTGGCCCACCGTGGAAGGCGCCAGATAGGGATCAGGTTCGCGCTCCGTTCCTGAACGCCTGGGGGGGAATTCGTCGATGCGCGTCAGGCTCAGGAAAACCTTGCCGGAGCCCAGGAGGATCGCCCACGGCGACTCGTGGACGGCTTGGTCGAGGGTCCGTAATGAATCGATCGGAGAGTCGGCCGCCTCTCTGACGAACTGGCTGAAGAAATAGGGTCGCTTTTCGTACGGTACGAACTGACTGAAAAAGCGCTGATAAGGCGTGGGACCGGTGCCTGGCGGATGCCCGGTTTCGGGCGTGGTGAGCAACTGCTTGAAACGTGTCTTCAACTCGTCGCCGCGGTAACGCTTTAACGGATGGTGAGGGTCGTTGGGAACATAGAGAATGACTTCGTCGCTATAGCGATGCATTTCGCAGATCGAGAACGCGACACAGCCCACCAGCCTCTGCCTCATCAGCGTCATGTCCTCGAACCAGACCGGTTTTTTGCCCAACCACGGGTTGTTTTCACCCTCGATGACCGAGAGGATCATCGCGTGATCCCCGGGCTCGATGTCCCTGGTCAACAGCGCTTGCTCGGCTGCGGCCCGCATCGCGGTTTTCTGACTGGCAATGAAATGCTGGCGAAGCGTGTCTTCGGTCGCCCCGTCAGCCGGATAGAAAAAGGACTTGAGGTAGACCTGATATTGGGCGCCAATATCCAGGGTACGGCACAGGCTTAGGAACTGGCCGACCGACAGTTTCAACGCCACGGGCGCGTGAGTACCGGGTGTTGCTGTTTCCACGAAGAACCCCGAGCTTTCGTGATAGGCGCCGGTGTCACACTCCCAGCTTTCGAAGTTGTGCAGCGCAAGCTGAAGCAGGGGCAACACCAGCAGATCGAACGTGGACAGTTCTACCTTGGAGACGCCCATGTGCATCGCTCGCCTGATGCATAACCAGGTTTTGTCGACATCCACCTCTATCTCGAACTGATCCTTTAATGCCTGCACCAGCAGCGGCCTGGCAAACGTGTCGATGTCCTGGTACGAGGACATGGTTTTATCCAGTTGGATCTGTGCTGCAACGCTTGCCTTGAAACAGGCATGCAAAGCCTTGCGCTGCTCTGGCGAAGCGTTTGCGTACCAGGCCGGCGTTTGCGTTGCGGCTTTCTTGAGGGCCTGCCGGCGTTGTGGCGAAGCCTCGATCAGCCATGCAGGCATGGCGGTTTCCAGGAAATCCGCGTGCAGGCTCTCCGTAGCCCGTGGTTTAGGCTGGATGGTTTTTTGGGGGTGGTGCGTGGAATTCACTGGCATGCGTCGCTCCTTTGAATGAGGCGACAGCAGACCAGCTCGGCCAACCGCATCTGCGGTACATAGTTATAGGCCGACGGAAAACGGCGGATTGAATGGCAATCCAAGAGCGCACAGTTTGACTATGCTGGGTGGGAACCGATTTTCAGCGAGGGATTTATGGACGATCCAGTCGACAACAAGCCGCCCACCCTGTTGCAGATGATGCACAGCGTGCTCGCCGCGGCTTTTGGTGTGCAGAGCGGCAAGAATCGCGCCCGGGATTTCACCCACGGCAAACCAAGCCACTTCGTGATACTGGGGATCGCTTTCACGGTGATCTTCGCCTTGACGTTGTTTGGCATCGTCAAGCTGGTGGTGCATCTGGCGGGGTTGTAGCTCCCTTCAACACCATACATGACCCTGTGGGAGCGAGCCTGCTCGCGATAGCGATTGTTCAGTCAAGCATGAAGCGACTGACACACCGCTATCGCGAGCAGGCTCGCTCCCACATTGCGTTGCGCGTTGAGTTGAAAATTATTGATGACTGACCCAGAACACCGCCGTGCCCACCACCAGGATAATCAGGAACAGAATGGCCCAGGCATCAACGGTACTGTCGCTTTTCCTTGCTTTGGTCGAATTGCTCATTGCATCGCCTCTTGTCGGTTTTGTAGGTGATTGCATAGGGACTCGACCACAGTTAAGACGATGATTGCCCGCACGACAAATGTGGATTAGCCGATAACTTATCTCATTAGTCGATTTCGTTCTTTACATATACTCAAACATCACTTTTGCGCATAACTCAAAACAGGTATCTTGCACCGGCTCCTCTAGGAGTGCGCGGCCGTGCGCGCAGAATTGCCGAGGCAGAACCCGATTCCAGCGAGCCAAGACGCAGCTGTTTCTGATCGGCCCAAGCCTGAGACCGAGACTTATATGTACGTATATGACGAGTACGATCAGCGGATCATTGAGGACCGCGTCAAGCAGTTCCGTGATCAGACCCGACGCTATCTGGCAGGCGAGCTGAGCGAAGAAGAATTCCGCCCTCTGCGCTTGCAGAATGGCCTGTATATCCAGCGCTTCGCCCCGATGCTGCGCGTGGCCGTGCCTTATGGCCAACTGACCTCGCGCCAGGTGCGCAAGTTGGCGCAGATTGCCCGCGACTACGACAAGGGCTACGCCCACATCAGTACCCGGCAGAACGTCCAGTACAACTGGCCGGCGCTGGAAGACGTGCCTGAGATCCTCGCCGAACTGGCCACCGTGCAGATGCACGCGATCCAGACGAGCGGCAACTGCCTGCGCAACGTCACCACCGACCAGTTTGCCGGCGTCGCGGCCGATGAGCTGATCGACCCACGTCCATGGTGCGAAATCGTCCGTCAATGGACCACGTTCCACCCGGAATTCGCCTACCTGCCGCGCAAGTTCAAGATCGCCATCAACGGCTCGAGCTCGGACCGCGCGGCCATCGAAGTCCATGACATCGGCCTGGAAACGGTCTACAACGCCGCCGGCGAGCTGGGCTTCCGTGTACTGGTGGGTGGTGGCCTGGGCCGTACGCCGGTGGTCGGTGCGTTCATCAACGAGTTCCTGCCATGGCAGGACCTGCTGAGCTACCTCGACGCCATCCTGCGGGTATACAACCGCTACGGCCGTCGCGACAACAAGTACAAGGCGCGGATCAAGATCCTGGTCAAGGCCCTGACGCCTGAAGTGTTCGCCGAAAAGGTCGAGGCCGAAATGGTCCACCTGCGCGGCGGCCAGACCACCCTGACCGAAGCCGAAGTCCACCGTGTGGCCAAGCACTTCGTCGACCCGGACTACAAGGCCCTGGGCAACCAGGATACGGAACTCGCCGCCCTCGACAAGGAGCATCCAGGTTTCGCCCGCTGGCGTACCCGTAACACGCTGGCTCACAAGAAGCCCGGCTATGTCGCGGTGACCCTGTCGCTGAAACCGACCGGCGTGGCGCCAGGCGATATCACCGACAAGCAACTGGACGCCGTCGCCGACCTGGCCGATCGCTACAGTTTCGGCCAACTGCGCACCTCCCACGAGCAGAACATCATCCTGGCCGATGTTGAACAGAGCCAGTTGTTCACCCTATGGGGCGAGCTGCGCGAACAAGGTTTCGCCACCCCGAACATCGGCCTGCTGACCGACATGATCTGCTGCCCGGGCGGTGATTTCTGCTCCCTGGCAAACGCCAAGTCGATCCCGATCGCCGAATCGATCCAGCGCCGCTTCGACGACCTGGACTACCTGTTCGATATCGGTGAGCTGGACCTGAACATTTCCGGTTGCATGAACGCCTGTGGTCACCACCACGTTGGCCACATCGGCATCCTGGGCGTGGACAAGAAAGGCGAAGAGTTCTACCAGGTCTCCCTCGGTGGCAGCGGCAGCCGCGATGCCAGCCTGGGCAAGATCCTCGGGCCATCGTTTGCCCAGGACGACATGCCGGATGTGATCGAGAAACTGATCGACGTGTACATTGAACAACGTACCGAAGACGAGCGTTTCATCGACACTTATCAACGTATCGGCATCGACCTCTTCAAGGAACGCGTCTATGCAGCGAATCATTAAGAACAACGAAGTCATCGACGAGACCTGGCACCTGCTGCCCAAGGACGCGACCCTCGATGGCATTTCCAATTGCGACGACCTGATCGTGCCCCTGGCCCTGTGGCGCGATCACGCCCACGCCCTCAAGGCCCGCGATGGCGGCCTGGGTGTGTGGCTGGACGCCGACGAGGAAGCCGAGGAAATCGGAGATGACGCCAATCAGCTCCAGGTCATCGCCCTGAACTTCCCGGCCTTCACCGACGGGCGCAGCTACTCCAACGCCCGTCTGTTGCGTGAACGCTACGGCTTCAAGGGTGAACTGCGGGCCATTGGCGACGTGTTGCGCGACCAGTTGTTCTACATGCGCCGCTGCGGTTTCGACGCCTTTGCCCTTCGCGCCGATAAAGATCCGTACGAAGCCCTCGAAAGCCTCAAGGACTTCTCGGTGACTTATCAGGCGGCCAGTGACGAACCGCTGCCGCTGTTTCGTCGTCGCTGATACCTGATACACAAAAAAGCCCTGGACGGGGTGACCGGTTCAGGGCTTTTTTTGTTGATGGATATTGAGAGCAGAACCTAATCTTCAGCCCGCCTTGGCCCCATGTGGGAGCGAGCTTGCTAGCGGTTTGCCTGGGCAGGTGATGTTGAATGTACCGCCGCCATCGCGAGCAAGCTCGCTCCCACAGGGTTTAGTGGTGGCCACCCGCCTCGAATTACCAAAACCGCTGCTGGGTCAGGCGGCTCCACCAACTGAGCAGCACACGATCCACCGAACCGCTTGCCGCCATGCCGATGCGTTCCTGCAGGCTTTTGCGTTCGGCATAGTGCAGGTGGTACAGCTCGGCACCCTTGGCCCTTTCGGCCAGGTACTCGTCGCTGGTTTTCAGCTCGTCCACCAAGCGCTTTTCCAGCGCCGCGACACCCAACCACACTTCACCTGTGGCAACGTCATCGATCGCCAGCTGCGGGCGGTACGTGGCGACAAAGTTCTTGAACAGCGCATGGGTAATGTCCAGGTCTTCCTGGAATTTTTCCCGGCCCTTTTCCGTGTTCTCGCCAAACACCGTCAACGTTCGCTTGTATTCGCCGGCGGTCAGCACCTCGAAATCGATGTCGTGTTTCTTCAGCAGGCGATTGACGTTGGGCAACTGCGCCACGACGCCGATGGAACCGAGAATCGCAAACGGGGCGCTGATGATCTTCTCGCCGATGCACGCCATCATGTAACCGCCGCTGGCCGCCACCTTGTCGATGCACACCGTCAACGGTACGCCCGCCTGGCGGATCCGCGCCAGCTGCGACGAGGCCAGGCCGTAGCTGTGGACCATGCCGCCGCCGCTTTCCAGGCGCAGCACGACCTCGTCCTTGGGCGTCGCCAGGGTCAGGAGGGCGGTGATTTCATGGCGCAGGCTTTCGGTGGCGGAGGCCTTGATGTCACCGTCGAAATCCAGCACGAAGACCCGAGGCTTGGCAGCCGGTTTGTCCTTCTGCTTTTTTTCGGCCTTTTCAGCCTTGCCTTCGCTCTTGCGCAGGGCCTTGAGCTGCTCCTTGTCCAGCAGCGTCTGCTCCAGGCGCTCGCGCAACCCTTTGTAGAAATCGTTGAGCTTGCTGACCTGCAGCTGCCCCACCGACTTGCGCCGCCCCTTGCTGCGCAGCGCAGCGAAACTGGCCATGACCACCAGGATGGCGATGACCAGTGTGACCGTCTTGGCCAGGAAACCGGCGTATTCGACGAAAAACTCCACAGCGACTCCTTAAATGCAATGCGCCATTTGAACGCAGGCGCGTAACGCTGCCAGCATACCCATGCGCTTGCCCTGCTACCAGCCATGAAATCTGGTTACGTTAGCTCGGACGAGCCTGGATAACGCTGTAACGGCCATTTCAAACAAGCGTATGTTTTTTCATTGACACGCCATCGCCATCCTCATAACCTCGCCAAACCTTCAACGTACCGGGATGACGCGGACGTGGGCAGCATTTATCTGATTCGACATGGCCAGGCCTCCTTTGGTGCGGACGACTACGATGTCCTCTCGCCCAACGGCATACGCCAGGCACAAGTGCTGGGCAGCCACCTGGCGCAGCTCGGTGTCGTGTTCGATCGCTGCCTCTCGGGCGACCTGCGTCGCCAACAGGACACCGCCACTGGCGCGCTGGGCCAGATGAGCGCAGCCGGCCTGCCGGTTCCGGAACTGGAAATCGACGCCGCCTTCAACGAATTCGATGCCGACGCGGTCATTCGCGCCCTGCTCCCGGACATGCTCTCCCAGGAGCCCGAGGCCCTCGACATTTTGCGCAACGCCGCGCAGAACCGCGCCGAGTTCCAGCGCATCTTCGCCTTGATCGTCGAGCGCTGGCTCAGCGGCCGCTACGACCCGCCGGGACTGGAGAGCTGGCTGGGTTTCGTCGAACGGGTCCAGGCTGGCCTGCACCGCATCCTCGACAACGCCGACAAGACGCACAAGATCGCCGTGTTCACCTCCGGCGGGACCATCACCGCCCTGCTCCACCTGATTACCCAGATGCCCGCCAGGCAGGCCTTCGAGTTGAACTGGCAGATCGTCAACACCTCGCTCAACCAACTGAAATTCAGGGGCCGCGAGGTGGCCCTGGCTTCCTTCAACAGTCATGCGCACCTGCAACTGCTGAAGATCCCGGACCTCATCACCTTCCGCTGAGTCCGGTTTGCTGTAGACCCCTGCTGTATTACCCCGAATAAGGATCGAAACCATGACCTCCGTAGCCGACGCCGTAAAAGCCATGCAAGCCAAGTTCAACCCAGCCGCCGCTGCCGGCCTGGACCTGGTATTCGGTTTCAACATCACCGACGAAGACAAGCAGTACGCCCTGATCGTGAAGGACGGCACCTGCGACATCCAGGAAGGCGAGAATCCAGACGCCAACTGCACGCTGGTCCTGGACAGTCAGACCCTCAAGGACATCGTCAGCGGCGAAACCGACGGCATGCAAGCATTCATGGGCGGCAAGCTGCGCGTTGAAGGCGACATGATGCTGTCGATGAAACTGTCCGAGCTGTTCCCGTCCTGAGATCAGGTCGCCCTGGCTGTACCCAAATCCCGCCCTTGTGGCGGGATTTTTTGTTTCTCGCCGCAAACCTTACAATGCCCGTTCACCCCGCCTCGGCCTGAACATGGACATCGACCTCGCTCGCACTTTCCTGGAAATCGTCCGCCACGGCAGCCTCGCCGCCGCGGCAGAGAAACTGCACGTCACCCAGACGGCGATCACCGCCCGGGTCCAGAAGCTTGAAAGCCAACTTGGCTGCGGGTTGTTCGTGCGCAATCGGGCCGGCGCGCGACTGACCAGTGATGGCGAAGCCTTCGTGGTCTATGCCAACCAGCTCGTGCAGACGTGGGAGGCCGCCCGCCGTGACCTGCCGCTGCCAGAGGGCTATCGCAACGTCTTGCACCTGGGCGGCGAAGTCAGCCTGTGCAACCCCTTGATGCTTGCCTGGGCCGGGGAGCTGCGACAGAAGATTTCCGGCCATGCCCTGCGCATGGACATCCGCGACGGCGAAAACCTGCTGCAGCAACTGGAGCTGGGCCTGCTGGACGCGGCGGTGGTGTATCAGCCCGAGTACTGGCCGCGGCTCCAGGTTGAGCAGTTGCTGGAAGAAAAACTGATCCTGGTGCGCCTGGCCGCTCGTCCCGAACCTTACGTGTACATCGACTGGAGTGCCGATTTCCGTCGCCAGCACGACACGGCGCTGCCGGACAAGGCCAAGGCCGCGGTGACCTTCAATCTCGGGCCCCTGGCGTTGCAGTACATCCTGGAAAACGGCGGCAGCGGTTATTTCCGCACTCGGGTCGTGCAGAGCTACCTGGACAGCGGCATTCTGGAGCGAGTGCCCAAGGCGCCGGAATTCAATTACCCGACCTACCTGGTGTATTCAAGGGACCGGGATTCGGCCGCGTTGCAGCAGGCGTTCGACGTGCTGCGGGACATCGTCAAGACTGGCAGCGACTGGTCTCAGCGCTGGGATCCGCTGGGATAATGGATTGGGTGGGCCGCTTCGCGGCCCAGCGGGAGCAAGCTCCCTCGCCACAAAAAGCGCTCAGGGGATAACCGTCATCGCTACTTTTGCATCAGCGCGGCGATGTCGTCCTTGATCCGCAACCGTTCTTTCTTGAGCTTATCCAGGTCGTCGTCGGTCACTACGGCGGTGGGTTTTTCAGCCTTCACGACTTTTGTATCGATTTTCGAATATCGAGTGATCAGCGCGTCGAGATCCTTGTCCTTTTCGCGTTTTTTCTGAATGTCGTCTTCTGTGCACTTCAGATCCTGGCAGAGATCATGGGACACCGGCATGGAGCACCTCCTTCGTGAGTTCGGTGACAAGTGCTTTTCTGGGCACTGCCTGTCAGCAGCATGGCCTTGCCGATCGGGTTCTGTCGACCGCCAATCCGACCAGCGGTGACCGTTCGTCGTGCCACGACGCGTTCCGATAAAACCTTCCCCCGAGCTTTTCCCTCCATTGATCAGTACCCAGAGAATCACCTGTACAACCTGTGTGGAGACTGACCTATGGACAGATTTACCCTGCGTCAACTCGGCCTGGCTGTTGCCCTGAGTAGCAGCATGGGCATGGCATGGGCCGCGACTTCCAGCGACTTTGTCGACAACGCGGCGGCCGGCGGCATTGCGGAGATCGAAACCGGCAAACTGGCGCTGCAAAAAAGCCAATCGGCGGACATCAAGGAGTTCGCCAACAAAATGATTGCCGACCACACCAAAGCCAACGAAGAGCTGAAGGCGCTGGCGAAAAAACATGACATCGAAGTACCAGACGACACCACGTTGATGAAAAAGGCCAAGGCCAAGATTCTTGACGTGCGCGATGAGTCCTTCGATCCGGCCTATGCAAATAACCAAGTGATGGCTCACGAAGAGACCGTCGCCCTGTTCAAGAAAGAGGCTGAGACCGTCACTGACGATAAGAAGCCTGGCAGTACCGAACTGAAGGCATTTGCCCAGAAAATGCTGCCGGACCTGCAGCATCACCTGGAAATGGCGAAGAAGCTTCAAGCGGCCCACCCTAGTAAATAACGCCATCGTGAATAAAAAAGCCCGACTCTCGAGTCGGGCTTTTTTATTGATCAGCTGTCGGCTGTGTCGATATCAGCGTCAGTCTTGTCACCGGGTCCAGGCCGATCCGGTTCCGGCTTGAAACCGGGGCTGTAGGTGTTGTCGTTGTCCTGATGATTTTTCTTCTGATCGACCTCACGGGCAGCACTGTGAGCCTCGTGTGTTTCAGCCGGATTGGCAGGCTGGTTATCCGTCACTTGAGGATCGATTGCCGGATCGTTACGCGAGGCCGGGGTTTGCGTCTGGCCTTGTTGCTGAGTATTTGCAGAGTCGCTCATTAGACACCTCGTTCATGACCAGGCCGAATAGTGATCGGCCCTGCTTATTCGAAGGCAAAACGGCGGCTTGGGTTCCATTCTTTTACCGCGTTGGGCTCACTCGTCCAGTGCCGAACTGACCATCCGCGCCAATGCATCCGGGTTGTAGGGTTTGCTCAGCAGGTGGGTATCGGGGCTCAGTTGGTGATTGCGAGAGATGATGTCCCGGGTGTGTCCCGACGTGAACAGGACCGGCACCGGCGGGGTCTGTACCTTCGCCCAGGCCGCCAGGTCGGAGCTCTTGATCAGGCCGGGCATGACCACATCGGTGAAGATCAGGTCCACCGAGACGCCATCGAGCAACAATTTCATGGCCTCGTCGCCGTTGGCGGCGGTCAGGGTCCGATAGCCGAGCTGCTCCAACAACTCCACCGAGGCGCCGCGTACGTCGTCGTTGTCCTCGACCACCAGGATGGTTTCCTCCAGGCCGGATCGAAGCTCGCGGGGAGGTGCCTGTTCCGGGGACTCGGGCTTGTGGCTACGGGGAAAATACATATGCACCTGAGTGCCTTCGCCCGGGTGGCTGGCAATTTCGATGTTCCCGCCGCTCTGCTTGACGAACCCGAACACCATGCTCAATCCAAGCCCCGTGCCTTGGCCGTCGGTCTTGGTGGTGAAAAACGGCTCGAAGACCTGGTTCAGGACTTCGGGCGCCATGCCCGCGCCATGATCGATCACCGACAGTCGCACGTAATCCCCTGCCGCAACTCCTTTGCCGGCACAGGACGATTCGTCCAGGGCGATATTTTCCCCGAGCATTCTGATGACACCTTCGCCCCCCATGGCGTCGCGGGCATTGATCGCCAGGTTCAACAGGGCGTTTTCCAGCTGATTGCAATCGACGTGGATACACCAAGGCTCAGGAGGCAACGCCACCTCGATGCGGATGGTTTCGCCCAGGGCTCGCTGCAACAATTCACCCAGGCCCTCATAGATGCGCCGAGGGTTGTAGACCGCCGGTGACAACGGCTGGCGACGGGCGAAAGCCAGCAACTGCGACGACAGCTTGGCGCCCCGCTCCACGGCTTCGATGGATGCACCGACCCGCCGCTGGACGTTGGGATTGTCAGGCTCGTGGCGAGCCAGCAAGTGCAGGTTGCCGGCGATCACCTGGAGCAGGTTGTTGAAGTCATGGGCCACGCCTCCCGTGAGTCCGCCGATGGCCTCGAGTTTCTGCGATTGACGCAACTGCTCCTCGGCCGCCAACCGCGCCTGCACTTCACTGGCGACGCGTTGTTCCAGGTCGCGGGTGAACTTGAGCAGCGACGCTTCGGCGGTCTTGCGCTCGTTGATATCGATCAGTACGCCGGGAAACCGCAGGGGCTTGCCCAACGCATCGAACTCGCATCGCCCGCTGGCCAGCACCCAAAGGTAATCGCCCTCGCCACGGCGCAAGCGATATTCGGCGGTGTAGGGAGCGCCCGTGCGCACGGTCAGGTCGACCCGTTGTTCGACGTCGTCGATGTCGTCGGGATGGATGCGCTGGCGAGCGATCTGGATGGGCAGTGCATCCAGCGGGCACTCGGGCGGATAACCGAAAGTACGGGCGAAACGTTCATCGCCAGACAGCGTGTCGGTGGCGATATCCCAGACGAACGACCCCAGCAACGGCCCGGCCGAAAGCGCCAATTGGATACGCTCATTGACCGCACGGTAGCTGCGCTCGGCCTCTTGCCGGGCCCGCTCGCTCAGCACCAGCTCGGTGGTTTCCACGACAATCGCCAACACGCCGGCAGGCGAATGGTCATCGTCGGGGACCGGGCTGTAGTAGAGATCCAACCAGACGTCTTCGGGCTTGCCGTCGCGCAGCAGCACCAGCTCCTTGTTGCGGTAGGACAAGGTGCCGCCGCCCAGGCACACGTCCAATACGTGGCGGTTGAATTCGGCCACCTCCGGCCATCCCAGCTCCACCGCGCTCCCCAGCAGGTAGGGATGGCGGCCGCCGGCGAATTCGGCATAGGCGTCATTATAGATCATGTAGCCCTGGCGGCCCCACAGCATGACCATCGGCAATGGTGAAGCGAGCATCAGTTGGACCGCGCTGCGCAGGCTGGCGGACCAGTGCTCGATCGCACCCAGCTCCGTGCGACGCCAATCGTAGGCCCGGATGCGCCGGGCCATTTCTCCGTCCCAACCGGGACACCCGTTACTTTGGGATAAGAACTTCATGGAACGTCTCTCACCTCAAGCTACCAGCAGGGAAGCGGCATACCACAAGTCCCTTGTGCTAGTGCTTCGAGCGCGAGGTTGGCAATTGGTTTCATGCAGACTGACGACGCCAACCCTTTGTGGCGAGGGGATTTATCCCCTCGCCACAGATTTCAACCAAACATTCAGCGAAAATCCCGACTGCGCACATTGATGCCCGCCAGCAAGCCGCTCAAATCGCTCAGGCGCCCGGCAATCAGATGACGGACCTCGCCGACACTTTCCCAGCGCCCGTCCACCCTGAGCAATTGCGACCCTACCAGGACCTTGCGCTGGCGTTCGGCCAAGTCGCGCCAGACCACTACGTTGAGATTGCCGAACTCATCTTCCAGAGTGACAAAGGTCACCCCGCTGGCCGTGCCTGGACGTTGGCGACCAGTGACCAGCCCCGCGACGCTGACGTGGCGGCCATGCTCGACAGCCTGCAATTCCCGGGAGCTGCGGCAGCGTCGGGCGCGCAATTCGGAACGCAGCAAGGCCAGCGGATGAGGCCCCAGCGTCGTGCCCAGGGTGGCGTAGTCGGCGAACAGGTTTTCCCCCACCGTGGGTGTCGGCAAGGCCACGGTGGGCTCTTCCGGGCTGGGCAGGCCCGCGAACAAGCCCAGTTGTTTTTCCACTCCGGCAATTTCCCAACGGGCGCGATGGCGGTCGCCGGCCAGGCCGCGCAAAGCGTTGGCGTCCGCCAGTTGCTCCAGGGCCCGGGCGTCGAGTCGAGCCCGTTCGCCCAGGTCGGCCACATCGCTGAAAGCCAGCTGCCCGCGTGCCACCTCGATACGCCGGGCATCGTCCTCTCTAAACCCCTTGATCAGACGCAAGCCCATGCGAATCGCCGGCTGGCGGCCTTCCATCGGTTCCAGGCTGCATTCCCAGTCGCTGGCCCGCACGTCCACCGGACGGATCTGCAACTGATGCCGGCGAGCATCCTGGAGGATCTGGTCCGGGCTGTAGAAACCCATGGGCCAGCTGTTGATCAGGGCACAGGCGAACGCCGCCGGCTCGTGGCATTTGAGCCAACTGCTGGCGTAGGTCAGCAAGGCGAAACTGGCGGCATGGGATTCAGGAAAGCCGTAATTGCCGAAGCCCTTGATCTGTTCAAAGAGCTGCGCGGCGTATTCAGGTTTGTACCCTTTGGCCGCCATCCCGTCGGCCAATCTTTTCTTGTGGGGTTCGAGCCCGCCGTGGCGCTTCCAGGCGGCCATGGAACGACGTAACTGGTCCGCTTCGCCCGGGCTGTAGCCAGCGGCGACAATGGCGATCTGCATGACCTGTTCCTGGAACAGCGGAATGCCCAAGGTGCGGCCCAGCACTTCTTTCAATTCCGACGATGGATAAGTGATCTTCTCTTCTCCATTGCGCCGCCGCAGGTAGGGATGCACCATCCCGCCCTGGATGGGTCCCGGTCGCACGATCGCCACCTCGATCACCAGATCGTAGTATTCCTTGGGCTTGAGCCTGGGCAACATCGCCATCTGCGCCCGGGATTCGATCTGGAACACGCCGATGGTGTCGGCGCGGCTGATCATCTCGAACGTGGCCCGATCATCCTTGGGCAACGACGCCAGGGTATGACGCACGCCCCGGTAATGCGCGATCAAGTCGAAACAGCGACGAATCGCGCTGAGCATGCCCAGGGCCAGGATGTCCACCTTGAGCAGCCCGACCGCATCGAGGTCGTCTTTGTCCCACTGGATGATGGTGCGCTCGGCCATCGCGGCGTTCTCGACCGGCACCAGGGTGTCCAAGGGTTGCTGGGAAATCACGAAGCCGCCGGGGTGTTGGGACAGGTGCCGGGGGAAGCCGATCAGTTGCTGGGTCAGGCTCAACACCCGACGCAGCACCGGGCTCTCCGGGTCGAAACCACCCTCGCGCAAACGCTCCAGCGGCGGTGCCTCATCGCTCCAGCGCCCGCAGCAATCGGCCAGTGCATTGACCTGGTCCGGCGGCAGGCCCAGGGCCTTGGCCACGTCGCGTACCGCCCCGGCGGCGTGATAGCTGCTGACCACGGCTGTCAACGCCGCGCGATGCCGGCCGTAGCGCTGGAACACGTACTGCAGGACTTCCTCGCGACGTTCGTGTTCGAAATCGACGTCGATGTCCGGTGGCTCATTGCGCTCGCGGGACAGGAAGCGTTCGAACAACATGTCCGTCTGTGCCGGGTCGATTTCGGTGATGCCCAGGGCGTAGCACACCGCCGAGTTGGCCGCCGAGCCCCGGCCTTGGCAGAGAATGTGACGGCTACGGGCGAAACTGACGATGTCCTGCACGGTGAGGAAGTAGCTGTCGTAGCCCAGTTCGGCAATCAACTCCAATTCCTTGTCGATCTGCACGCGCACCTTTTCTGTGACGCCGTTCTTCCAGCGCTCGCGCATGCCGCGCGCGGTCAGTTCCCGCAGCCAGGACGCCGGATCATGGCCCTCGGGCACGAGCTCGCGGGGGTATTCATAGCGCAACTGACCGAGGTCGAACGTGCAGCGCCGGGCGATGTCCAGGGTTTCATCGAGCAAGGCGCGGGGGTAGAGATCGGCCAGGGCCTGGAGGCTGCGCAAGTGGCGTTCGCCGTTGGGGTGCAGACGCTGACCGGCCTCGGCAACGGTGACGTGGTGGCGAATGGCGGTCATGGTGTCTTGCAAGGCGCGGCGACCCCGCACATGCATATGCACGTCGCCCGTGGCGACGGCAGGAAGACCCAGGCGTTCGGCCAATGCGAGCAAGTCCGCGAGCCGTCGCTGGTCGTCTTGACCGCAATGCAACTGCACGGACAGCCAGAGTCTTTCGTTGAACACCTGTCGGAGCCAGCGCCCTTGCGCCTCGGGCGTCTTGCCATCGGGCACCCACAGGGCGAGCAGCCCTGGCAGCGGCTCGTCGAAGTCTTCTCGGACGATGCGATAACGGCCCTTTTCGCTGCGCCGCCGTGCGCGGGTGATCAGCCGGCACAAGGTTTGGTAGCCCTCGAGGTTTTCCACCAACAGCACCAGCTTCGGACCGTTCTCGACCTGGATTTCGCTGCCGACGATCAATTGCAAGTCCAGTTCCTTGGCTGCCTGCCAGGCCCGGACGATGCCGGCCAAGGTACATTCATCCGTCACCGCCAGGGCCCGATAGCCCTGCTGTTTGGCGCGACGGCACAATTCCAGGGCGCTGGAGGCGCCGCGCTGGAAGCTGAAGTTCGACAGGCAATGCAGCTCGGCATATTCGACGCTCATGCGAACCAACCTTGCAGCCACAACGGTCCGCCCTCGCCCACCGGTCGATAGGCCCAGCCGCGTTGGCCGGCGCGGGTTTCGATCAGGTAGTAATCACGGCGCACATCGGCGCCGTCCCACCAGCCGGACTCGATGCGCTCCGGGCCCATGAGGATTCGCGCCTGGCCTTCAGGCAAGACCTGGGGCTCGCCAAGCAGCCAGCCGGGACGCTGGACATCATCGCGCAGCGGACACATCTGTTGTTGCGGCTGGGGTTTCATCTGCCAGGCGCACTCGGGGCGGTGGTCATCGCCAAATCCCAACCCTTGCACGGCTTCGTCACCGAGGCGCGCCCGCAGCCGTTCGCGCAGTTGTTCCCACGGCAAGGACTGCTGGGGACGCTCGTCGAACAATTCCAGGCGCTGGGGCACGAAGCTCGGCAGGTCTTCGGCACACAAGCGAAAACCGCGCACGGGCGCCTCGACCTGCACCTGCTCGAGACGGCCACGGGCCAGCTCGAACAGCATCGAAGCATCCCGCTCGGCGCTGAGCAGGCCGACCTTGATCACCGTGTCCGGCAAACCGGCGTGTTCCAGGTGCAAATCAAAACGCTGCACGCCGCTGTCGCGGCCGCACAGGTAGGCCGACAGGTCACCGGTCAAACGTCGCAGAGGAAACAGCAATGCCTGGTGGGACTGCACGTCGTAGTTGAGTTCGATGCGCACATCGAAACGGTCCGGGGGCAGGTAGAACGACAGCGCCAGGGTGCGGCTGCCCACCAGCGCATCGAGGTGCTTGAGCATGTCGGCTTCGAAGCGCCGCGCCAGGGTGTGCCGGGGCAAGGCCTGGACTTGGCTGAGCCGGCGCAGGCCCATGCGCGACAAGGCCGTGGCAGCTTCGGGCGCCAGGCCGACTCGGTCCACTGGCATCTGTCCCAGGTACGCTTGCAAGGTCTCGTTATCGGGCACGACCAGGGCGTCGTAAGCATTGGCCAGCATCCGCGCCGCCACGGGATTGGGGGCGGCGACGATGCGATGACGAAAACCCAGCTCAGTCAATTCGGCCCGCAACCGCGCCTCGAACACCGGCCACGGCCCGAACAGCCCCAGGCTCGACTCGATCTCGAACAGCACCGTGCGTGGATAATGCACGCTCACCTGGGAGCTGAAACGATAGGCCCAGGCCGCCAGGAATCGTTGCCAGTTTTCGATCTGCGCCGCGTCGTACTCGGCGGTGGCGAACCCTTTGCTCAAGGCCTGGGCCGCGGTCATGGTCTGGCCGGGGCGCAGGCCCAGGGCGCGCGCCGGTTCATTGACCGCTTGCAGCACCCGGCGCTGGGCCGGGCCGGTCAGCAGCGCCAGGGGCTCGCTGGGGTCGGGGCGCTGGCGCAGCGCGGCATCCAGCGCCAATTGCGGGAAGAGAATACAGACCCAGCGCATCGCAACCTCAATGCCCTGTTTGTGGGGGGAACGCAATCGGCGCCGAACGCGCCAGCCCGCCCCGGGACTTGAGCACCCGCAATTGTGCGGGCCGGGCATCGATGGCGATGCGCAGGGCCGCCGGGGACGGGTTGATGGCTTCCTGGATCGAGCGCCAGGCGAACGCCAGCGTCTGGCCGGTTTCCGCCGCGACCTGCAAACGGCGCAAGGCCCGGTCATCCGCCTGGCGCGGCCAGCACAACACCGCGCCGCAACTGCCCGAGCGCAGACATTGTTCGGTGGCCCATAAGGCCTCCCGTGGATCGGCCTGGATGATCGACAACTGGCGCAAGTCCACCCCGGCGTTTCGCCAGGCCTGGGGATAGGGCACGAACGGCGGCGCCACCAACACGATCCGCTCCCCCGCCGCCGACAGCCGCGCCAGGGTCGGCCACACCAGTTGCAATTCGCCCACGCCCGGCGCGCCGATGAGAATTTCCGTCAACGCCGCTTCCGGCCAGCCACCACTGGGCAGTGCCGCATCCAGTACGGCGTGGCCGGTGGGCTGTGGACTGGCGGCCGGCGGCGCAGGCCGGCCCTTCCAGACCTGGCCGCCATTGAACAGCGTGTCCAGCGCAACGACGGCGCCCATCAGCCTTGTCTCACCAGGCCACAGAACACGCCTTCTATCGCCAGGTCCTGGTCGGCTTCGACGATGATCGGCTGATAGGCTGGGTTGCGTGGCAACAGGCGTACGCGCTCGCCGACTCGCTCAAAACGCTTGATGGTCACTTCACCGTCCAGGCGCGCCACGACAATCTGCCCGTTGGAAGCCTGGGGCGTGCGTTGCACACCCACCAGATCGCCGTCGAGGATACCGTCCTCGATCATCGAATCGCCCTGGACCCGCAGCAGGTAGTCCGGCGCTTTGGTGAAGATCGCCGGGTCCAGCAACAGACGGCTGTGGACCTCGGCATCGGCACCGATCGGCAGGCCGGCGGCCACCCGCCCCAACACCGGCACATCCAACAGTTCGGGACGCGGCGGCTGATTCAACAGCCGGATGCCCCGGGCCTGGTGCGGATTGACTTCGATGAAACCGGCTTCGGTGAGCGCCAACACATGCTTGCGCGCCACGCTGCGAGAGGCGAAACCAAACGCCTCGCTGATTTCAGCGAGGCTGGGAGGCTGGCCCTGTTCGGCGATGCGTTCGCGGATAAAGGTCAGGATGGCGGTACGGCGGGGAGTGAGAGTCGTCATGGAGTACATTTGTACTCCTGTCGGTTTTTTCTGACAAGCGCCGCCAGTCAGTTCACGGGTTGACTGCGCAAAATCAAATTGACCGTGTTGAATGATTTAGGGGCTGCCGACGCAGCCCAGTGGGAGCAAGCTCCCTCGCCACGGGTTCACCCTATTGCTCAAGTAACCAGCGTATCCCTGTGGGAGCGAGCTTGCTCGCGATGGCGGTGGGTCAGCTTGCAAACAGGTTGAATATACTGACGTCATCGCGAGCAAGCTCGCTCCCACAAGGGATAGGCAAAAAGCTACAGACCCGCCAGATAAGCCCAGGGAAAAATCCCCCGCTCGTGGCCATCGCTAAAGACCAACTGCACCCCATAACCCTGGCTATTGACCCCAACCACCCGGACCCGCGAATCAACCTGCACCGCCACGCCTTGCAGGCGAAACGCTCGACACCGCGAGCATGGGCATTGCCGGCGCAGCTCGGCATGGTCCAACTGTTGTTCGCGCCCATCAGGCCAACTCAGGCGCAACAGCCCCTTCTCCCGTGAATTGCCAATCGCCAGCGGGCTCATTGCAGTTGGCCCAAGGCAATGCGCACAGCCTTGCGTACCTCCGGATCGCCATCCTCCTGGGCGGCCTGCAACGCCGCAATGGCAGCAGGATCGTTCAACTCGCCCAAGGCCAGTGCTGCCTCCTTGCGCAGATTGCTGATGCGGTGGCCCAGGGTTTCGATCAATACCGCCAGGGCCGGGGCGTAGCGCAAACGACCCAGGCTGCGGGTCGCCCGCAAGCGCACTTGCCAGTAGTCGTCCGCCAGGGCATCGATCAGGGCCGGGCCGGCATCGGCGTGACCGACCTTGCCCAGCGTTGTAGCGGCTTCTTCGCGAACCGCCCACGCCGGGTCCCGCAAGGCCTGGCGCAGGGCTGGCAACACTTGCTCATCCGAAGCCAGGCCAAGGGCACCGGTGGCCGCGCGGCGTACTTCGCTGTCCGGGTCATCACTGGCGAGCCGGGCCAAGGCTGGCAAGGCGCCGAGGTGCTTGAGCCAGCCCAGCACGCCAACCGCTTCGCGGCGCACGCCAGCATCGTCATCGGCCAGGGCGGCGATGGATGCTGGCGCGGCATCGCCCAGGCGCAACTCGCGCAAGGCCCGGAAGGCCGCGACGCGGACACCGGCGTCGGCATGTGTCGTCCAAGGCAGGATCACTCTTCCTGCCGCCTCGCTCTTGAGCAGGCTCAAGCTTTTGGGCAGCAGCGGCCTGCACCGTCGGTGATCGATCGGTCAGGGCTTCGCACAAGCCTGCGACCACCGGCTCGTCCTCCCAGGCTTCGAGCAATCGCGCGGCTTCGGCGCGCACCTCGGCGCTGGGGTCACTGGCCAGGCGATCCACAAGCCACAACAGGCCTTCGGGCTCTTCAAGGTCGGCCAGTTCGATAAGGGCGATGCGGCGCACACCGGCGTCCTCGTCGGTAAGACGCGGTTGCAGGGCGAGAATGTCTTGGTTGTCGGTATTTTCAAATAGAGAGGTCATAGGGCAAATCGCGGCAAGGAGGTTTCAGGGGGCAACCCGAGGGGATTGAGGCGCGGCAATTGCTGGCCATCTTCATGACGCAGCAGCTCAAGGCAGTGGCGCTTCAATCGGGAGAATTCAGGGCTCGTCACCAGCTCAGTCGTGCGTGGCCGAGGAAAATCCAGGCGCAGATCCTCGATGATGCGACCCGGCCGTGGGCTCATCACCAGCAAGCGATCGGCCAGGAATAGCGCCTCGTCGATATCGTGGGTGACGAACACAACGGTGGTGCGGATGCGCGTCCAGATGTCCAGCAACAACTCCTGCATGTTCAAGCGCGTCAGTGCATCCAGCGCGCCGAAGGGTTCATCCATCAGCAACAAGCGCGGGCGGTTCACCAGCACCCGTGCGATCTCCACTCGCTGCTGCATGCCACCGGAGAGCTGGTCCGGCCAGTGCCCGGCAAAACCTTCCAGGCCCACCGAGGCGAGCATCTCATCGGCGGCTCGTTGTCGTTCGACTTTGCCCAGGCCACGCATCTTCAGGCCAAAGGCAACGTTGTCGCGCACGCTGCGCCATGGAAACAAAGTGTGCTGCTGGAACACCATGCCGCGCTGAGGCGAGGGACCGGCCACCGGCACCGCGTCGACGTTCAGCGTGCCGGTGCTCGGTTGCAGATGCCCGGCAAGGGCACCGAGCAAGGTCGATTTGCCGCAACCGGACGGCCCCAGGATGCAGACGAACTGGCCCGCCTCGATCTGGCAATCAAGCCCCTGCACCGCTTCGAAGGCCTGGGCACCCTGGCCCAGGACAATGGACAACTGGCGGATGTCGATCCGCCCTTCAGGCGTTTGCATCGCACTCATCAGGCTTTTCC
Source organism: Pseudomonas sp. E102 (assembly GCF_052660185.1). NCBI lineage: Bacteria > Pseudomonadati > Pseudomonadota > Gammaproteobacteria > Pseudomonadales > Pseudomonadaceae > Pseudomonas > Pseudomonas sp. E102. The sequence goes on along the minus strand of NZ_CP084025.1, from coordinate 1,420,532 downwards.
TCGGGGCCGGTGCCAAGGCGTGAACAACCCGCCCAGGCGCTTGATCAACAAACTACTGCCCATCCCCAGCACGCCGATCAGCAACATGCCGACCACGATGTCGGGGTAGTTCTGCACGGTGTAGGACGCCCAGGTGTAGTAGCCGATGCCGTACTGGCCGGCGATCATTTCCGCCGTCACCAGGCAGAACCAGGACGTGCCCATGCCGATGGCGAGGCCAGTGATGATGCTCGGCGCGGCGCCCGGCAGAATCACTTCCAGCAGGATGGCCCGGCGTCCCGCCCCGAGGCTTTTCGCTGACGCGACCAGCCGCCGGTCCACCCCTTCGACGCCGTGCACGGTGTTGAGCAGGATCGGGAACAGCGCGCCGGTGAAGGTGATGAACATCATCGACAATTCCGACGACGGGAACATCAGAATCGCCAACGGAATCCAGGCCACCGCCGGGATCGGCCGCAGGACTTCCAGTGGCGGCAACAGCAAGTCTTCGGCCCATTTCGAACGACCGATGGCCACGCCCAGCGCCACGCCAATCAGCAGCGCCGCACCGTACCCGGCAAAGACCCGCCCCAGGCTGCTGCCCAGGTGCCGCGCAAGATTGCCCGATTCCCCCAGGCCAAGCGCGGCCTGGAGTACCGCCAATGGGGCCGGGACGTTGGCGAAGGTCACCAGGCCGAGGTCCCAATGACCGTCGGCGGCGAGCTGCCAGAACAGCAGGCAGAGCAGCAGTGAAGCGGCTCGCAGGAGCCAGCGTTTGGGTGATGGGTACACAAATCTTCCTCCGGAGTGGAATCCTTGTGGGAGCGAGCTTGCTCGCGATGGCGTCAGATCAGTTGAAATCGAATTGGCTGACACACCGCTATCGCGAGCAAGCTCGCTCCCACAGGGGACGGTGCCAGGTCAACGGGCGGCGACCGCCTGGGTCGTCGCCTCGGTGAAATCCAGGACCTTGCCACCCTGGGCCGTGGCAAACCGCTCGGCCTGCCCTTTCAACAGGAACGCGCTGAGCTGGCCCTTGGCATCGCTGGCGAACCACGCCTGCTCGGCCAGCAGCTTGATCCCGCTGTCGCTGGCCTGTGCGTAGACGGCTCGGATACCCTTGCCTTCCTGCTTGAGGCTCGCCAGCGCGGTGAAGGCTGACTGCGCGGAGGCGTAATGGCGCACTTTCGGCTCGCCGCGTACCCAGATTTCGGCCACGTGGCGGGCATCGGTGATGGCCTGGCCGGTCGCAGTATCGGCGCTGCCCAGCGGGGTCTGAGCGTAGTTGGCCAGTTGCGCGGTGTAATCCAGGTTCGAAGCCTTGAAGGCGGCGCGGATGTACTGGTCATCGATGAAGGTGTTGAGGTCCAGCCCGCGATCGGCTTTCTTCAGCAGCTTAAGGGTGTCGATGGCGGTGCCCACGGCCTGGCGGTATTCCGGTTTCCAGGTCAGGTCGCGGGTCTGCACGCCCAGCGGCCCGTGGAACAGATAATTGACCTCGGCATCCACGCCGGTGACCTTGGCGATCAGCTCGCTGTACTTCTCAGGCTCGGCGGCCAGCAACTGGTTGGCTTCGATGGATGCACGCAGGTAGGCGACGACGATTTCCGGGTACTTCCTGGCATAGGCCTGGTCCACCAGGGCGCCATGGAATGTTGGCGTCTTGGCCTGGGCGCCATCGTAGATCTTGCGGGCAAAACCACGGCTGGGGAACAGTTCGGCGAACGGCACGAAATCAGCGTGGGCGTCGATCTTGCCGGCCTCCAACGCCGAGCCGGCGACCTCCGGTGGCTGGGCGATGATGTTCACATCCTTGAGTGGATCCCAGCCTTGGGCCGCGACGGCGCGCAGTAGCATGCCGTGGGCGGTGGAGGCAAAGGGCACGGAAATGGTCTTGCCCTTGAGCTCGGCCAGGGACTGAACGCCCGAGGCGCTCGGCACGACGATGCCATTGCCGCTGCCCTGGGTGCTGCCCGACAACACGCTGATGAACAGGCTGTGCTTGCCGGCGGTTTCGAACGCCACGCCATTGAAGGCGCCGGGGAAATCGGCCATGGCGCCGAAATCGAGCTTGCCCGCCACCATCTCGTTGGTCAGTGGCGCGCCGCTGGTGAAGTTTTTCCACTGGATGTCGTATTGGGCATCCTTGTACGCGCCGTCGTGGGGCAGGTATTTGTCCAACAGGCCCAACTCCCGAATCAACAACCCACCGGCGGCGCAGTTGATGGTGGTGTCCTGGGTGCCGATGGCGATGCGGATGGTTTCTGCCTGGGCAGGCAGGGTCAATGAAGCCAGTACCAGACCGGCCAATGCTGCACGCAATAACATGGGTGTGTCCCCTCGAATCGTTTATGGGTATTTCGTCTCCGCCGCGATCAGGGCGCGGTGGGAAACGAGGGGTGTTGTGGGTTTAGCGTCCGGGGTGGCCGGATGGCGTTTTGTGGTGTCTGTGGTGGCCTCTTCGTCGGAACGCCGCCCGGAGCAGGCTCGCTCCCACAGGGTTTATCGGTGTACACAACTATCGCGAATGGCTTCAGTCCACTGTGGGAGCAAGCCTGCTCGCGATGGCGTCGTCGCAATCAGCGCAACAGATACGGAATCTCGACTTTCACCGCCCCCGTCGGGCAGTCTTTTTCACAGGGCATGCAATACCAGCACTCATCGAACGCCATGTAGGCCTTCTGCGTTGCCGGGTTGATCGCCAGCAAGTCCATGGGGCAGACATCGACGCAGACCGTGCAGCCTTTGTGGGCGATGCATTTGTCCTCGTCCACGGTGACGGGGGCGTTGGAGCGGAAGAAGATTTCCTGGGGTTGGTAGGCCATGGGCGTTCTCTTTGAGTGAAGGGTTCAAGCCGCGTCGGCACCGACCCGCAGCCGGTCATAGGCCTGCAGCTCGTCGGCATCGAGGGCGATGATGTAGGGCTCGACCGCTTTCTTGAAGGAAGTCATCTGGCCGTCCTCGCCTTTCTTCAGGTGGCAATGGCAGAACCAGTCGCTGTCGTTGCGCTGCGGGTGGTCGACCCGATAGTGGTACAGCCCCCAACGGCTTTCCGCGCGAAACAGCGATGCGCGGGCGGCCATTTCGGCGCAGTCGCGGATGACGCTGACCTCCATGGCACGCATCAGCTCATGGGCGTTGTGAGCCTTGATCTGATCCAGGTCGCGCTGGATATCGCTGAAGCGTTGCAAGCCGATCTGCATTTTTTTCGTGACCTTCGGCGGCTGCAGGTAATCGTTGACGAAACGTCGCAGCTTGTATTCCACCTGGGCCGGCGGCAGGCCGTGCTCGCGCTCCAGTGGCGCGTAAACGCGCGCCCTCTCCCGTTCGATCTGCCCAGCATCCAGCACCGAGAAATCCTTCCCCGCCACAAAATCCGCGGCGTTGTTGCCGGCAAACCAGCCGTAGGTGAACGCACCGAGCATGTAGTTGTGCGGCACCGCCGCCATGTCACCCGCCGAGTACAACCCCTTGACCGAGGTTTCCGCCCGCTCGTTGACCCACACGCCCGAGGCCGAGTGACCGCTGCAAAAGCCGATTTCGGAAATGTGCATCTCTACCATCTGCGTGCGGTAGTCGGTGCCACGGTTGGCGTGGAACTGGCCGCGACTGGGGCGTTCGTTGCTGTGCAGGATCTCTTCGATGTTCTGGATGGTCTCCTCGGCCAAGTGATCGAGCTTGAGGAACACCGGGCCATTGCCGCCTTCGAGTTCCTGGTGGAACTCCCACATCATCTGCCCGCTCCAGTAGTCGCATTCGATAAAGCGCTCGCCCTTGTTGTTGGCGGTGTAGCCGCCCAGGGGACCGGTGACGTAGGCGCACGCCGGGCCGTTGTAATCCTTGATCAACGGGTTGATCTGGAAGCATTCCAGGTTCGCCAGCTCGGCACCGGCGTGATAGGCCATGGCGTAGCCGTCGCCGGCATTGGTCGGGTTTTCATAGGTGCCCATCAGGTAGCCCGAGGCCGGCAACCCCAGGCGTCCCGCGGCGCCGCAGCAGAGGATGACCGCTTTGGCCTTGATCACATGGAAGTCGGCGGTGCGGCAATCGAAGCCCATCACACCGTTGACCGCCCCCGCTTGGTCAGTCAGCAAGCGCGTGCAGACCAGACGATTGGTGATGCTCACCCGCGCCCGCTTCAACTGCCGGTACAGGACTTTCTTGATGTCGTGCCCTTCCGGCATCGGCAGCACATAGGCGCCCATGTGGTGGACTTTTTTCACCGCGTAGTCGCCGGTTTCGTCCTTCTCGAACCTCACGCCCCATCGATCCAGTTGCTCGATCGTTTCGAAACTGTGCGTCGCGTAGGCGTACACCGCCGCCTGGTTGACGATGCCGTCGTTGGCGATGGTGATTTCCTTGGTGTACTGCTCAGGCGTCGAATGGCCCGGGATAATTGCGTTGTTCAAGCCGTCCATGCCCATGCTGATGGCGCCGCTGCGCTTGACGTTGGCCTTGTCCACCAGCAGGACGCGCAGGTCCCGGTTGCGTTCCTTGGCCTTGATCGCCGCCATGGGGCCGGCGGTACCACCACCGATGACGACGATGTCGTATTCCTGTTCGAGGGTATTCGTTGAGCGTTGGGTCATGCCTGCGTCCCTTTTTGCCGGTCGATCCGCAAGCGATACTGGAAAGCATCGCCGCGGTAGTAGAGGTATTCGAAATCCAGCGGTCGCCCATCGGCGCCATGGGTCAGGCGTTCGATGCGCATCACGGGCGACCCTGGCTCGACCTCCAGGGCTTGGCACAGCTCGCTGTCGGCCAGCACCGCATCGATGGCAAGGTCCGCGTGGCCGAGGGCCAGGCCGCAATCGTTTTCCAGAATCAGGAAAATGTCCCGTGTAACCAGATCGGCTTTTTCCAGGCGCTCGCCGAGGTCCTTGGGCAGGTAGGTAATCTCCAACGACACCGGTTCGCGGTTGATCAGCCGCACCCGTTTGATCTGCGCCACCACATCCCCCTCCGCAACCTTCAACCGCTCGGCCACCGGCTTGTCGGCGGGAATGAATTTGAAACTGCGAAGACGATTGATCACCTCGAAGCCGCGGCCGGTCATGGACTCGGCCAAGCCCTGGAGGGTGCTGACGTTCTGGAAGGTCTTGGGTTTTGCGACAAAAGTGCCTTTGCCATGGATCTTGAAAATCAGACCTTCCTTTTGCAGGTCCCCCAAGGCCTGGCGCACGGTGATTCGGCTGACGCGAAACAACGCACCCAGCTCGCTTTCCGAAGGCATCTGGCTGCCTTGGGGGTATTCACCGTCGAGAATGCGCGTGCGCAACAGGTCGCGCAGTTGCAGGTGCAGCGGCACGCTGCTGAGGGAAAGAACGTTGTCAGGCATGGCTTCAGTCACTTGTCATAACGAGTTATGACGTGATCTTAAGGAAACCTCCCGAGTCTTGAGAAATACCGTTTGGACATATCCTTAGAGTCGGCTCAGGGCAACAGCAGCCCCTGCTCCCGCTCGCACAGCTGCACCACGTAATCCCACAGCACCCGCAGCCGCACGGATTTATGCAGTTCGCGGCGGGTGCTGATCCAGTAGCTGCGGCAGAGGGTTTCGTCCGGGAGCAAGGGCACCAGCGTCGGGTCGCTGCCGGCCATGTAACACGGCAACACGGCGATGCCCAGGCCCGATCGCGCGGCTTGCTGCTGGGCGATGACGCTGGTGCTGTGGAACACCACCCGGGGCTTGCGGCAAAAACTGTTGAGGAACATGAGCTCCTGGCTGAACAACAGATCGTCGACGTAGCCGATCCAGGCGTGACGGCCTAGATCTTCGCGGCTGCGCAAGGGCGGCGAGCGATCCAGGTAGGCCTGGCTCGCATACAGCGCCAGGCTGTAGTCGGTGAGCTTGCGTGTCACCAGCAGGTCGGCCGCCGGTCGTTCGAGGTGGATACTGATTTCCGCCTCGCGGTTGAGAATGCTGACGAAGCGCGGCACCGCCACCAGTTCCACCTCAAGTCCCGGATAGCGCTGGAACAACCCCTCCATGCGACTGGCCAGGAACATGATGCCCAGCCCTTCCGTCACGCCCAACCGGATCTTGCCCAAGGGTGCGCTGGATTGGGTGATGTCCTCTTGGGCCAGCAACGCAACGTTTTCCATGGCCTCGGCATGCTTGAGCAGCGCCTCGCCCGCCGGGGTCAGTTCATAACCCTGGGCGTGCTGGACAAACAAAGCCGTGCCCAGGCTTTTTTCGATGGCCTCGATGTGCCGGGCCACGGTGGCATGGGTGGTGTTGAGCCGTCGCGCGGCCGTCAGCAAGCGGCCGCTGCGTTGCAGTTCCAGGAAGTAGCGCAAGTCATTCCAGTCGAACATGAGCCATCCTTGAAAACGCCTGAACCCGGGATTGTTTATAAACGCTCAGCAGGTGCGCAAAAACTAACATTCTTTTGACGAAAACTAACAACTACGATGAGCCAACAAGAACAATAAATGAGGTCGCGAATGCAACCTGTCGTCGATGAATACGATTACGTGATCGTGGGCGCCGGCCCTGCCGGGTGCTTGCTGGCCAATCGGCTGTCGGCCAACCCGCAACACCGGGTGCTGCTGCTCGAAGCCGGCGGGCGCGACAACTATCCGTGGATTCACATCCCGGTCGGCTACCTGTTCTGCATCGGTAATCCGCGCACCGACTGGTGCTTCAAGACCGAAGCGCAACCGGGCCTGCAAGGCCGCGCCCTGAGCTATCCGCGCGGCAAGGTGTTGGGCGGCTGCTCGTCCATCAACGGCATGATCTACATGCGTGGCCAGGCCGCGGACTACGATGGCTGGGCCGCCGAAGGCAACACTGGCTGGTCCTGGAAAGACGTCCTGCCGTTGTTCAGGCAAAGCGAAAACCACTTCGCCGGAGACTCCGAACTTCACGGCGCGGCCGGCGAATGGCGCGTCGAGCGCCAGCGCCTGTCATGGCCGATCCTCGACGCCTTTCGCACCGCCGCCGAGCAGAGCGGCATCCCCAACGTCGAGGATTTCAATGGCGGCGACAACGAAGGCTGTGGCTATTTCCAGGTCAACCAGAAAGCCGGGATACGCTGGAACGCGGCCAAGGCTTTCCTCAAGCCGATACGCACTCGCCCCAACCTGACGGTCTTGACCGAAGTCGAAGTCGACCGCGTTTTATTGCGCGATGACCGCGCCCACGCTGTCAGCGCTCGCTGGCAAGGCAAGGCCATGAGCTTCAAGGCTCGCAAGGAAATCGTCCTGTGCGCCGGGGCCGTCGGTTCGCCGGGCATCCTGCAGCGCTCCGGGATCGGCCCGCGCAGCTTGCTGCAACGCTTGGGCATTGGCGTGGCGCACGAGTTGCCGGGCGTGGGCGGCAACTTGCAGGACCATCTGCAACTGCGGCTGATCTATCAACTGGAAAACGCCCGCACCCTGAACCAGATCGCCGGTACGTTGTGGGGCAAGATGGGCATGGGCCTGCGCTACCTGTATGACCGCAGCGGCCCGCTGTCCATGGCGCCCAGCCAACTCGGCGCCTTCGCCCGCTCGGGGCCGGAACAGACTTCGGCCAACCTCGAATACCATGTGCAGCCATTGTCTCTGGAACGCTTCGGCGAACCCTTGCACAGCTTCCCGGCATTCACCGCATCGGTATGTGACTTGCGCCCGATGAGCCGCGGCCGCGTGGACATCCGCTCAGCCGATCCAAGTGAAGCGCCGTTGATCCAACCCAACTACCTGAGCCACCCCGAAGACCTGCGGGTCGCGGCCGACGCGATCCGCCTGACCCGAAGAATCGTCGCCTCCCCGGCCCTCGGCGCCTTCAAACCAGTGGAATACCTGCCGGGACCCAGCCTGCAGACCGAAGAGGAACTGCATCAGGCCGCCGCCCGCATCGGCACGACGATCTTCCACCCGGTGGGCACCTGTCGCATGGGCCAGGACGGCGACGCCGTGGTGGATGCGCAACTGCGCGTGCACGGCATCAAGGGCCTGCGCATCGCCGACGCCTCGATCATGCCGCGCATCATTTCGGGAAACACCTGCTCGCCGACGTTGATGATCGCCGAGAAGGCAGCGCGGATGATCCTCGAACCCATCACCGTCAGCATCACAAGCCAAAAGGAGTCGGCCACAGTCTGAAAGACACTGGAGATCCCTGTGGGAGCGAGCCTGCTCGCGATGACGGTGTGTCAGCTAACGTTCATGTCGACCACCACACCGCTATCGCGAGCAGGCTCGCTCCCACAAGGAAAACATTTGGATCAAGAAAGTGTGTCACATCAGGAGACGCCCCCACCCGGCGTCGCAGTGGAACAACAATAACAATCACTGTGAGGGATACCGCTATGTCTGAACATGTTCAGCCCCTGGAAGCCACGCGCAGCGCCGGCACCAGCCAGGAAACCCAGAAAGTCATCTTTGCCTCGTCCCTCGGGACGGTGTTCGAGTGGTACGACTTTTTCCTCTACGGCGCCCTTGCGGCGGTCATCAGCAAACAGTTCTTCGCCGGAGTGAATGACACCACGGCGTTCATTTTCGCGCTGATGGCCTTCGCCGCCGGCTTCATCGTGCGGCCGTTCGGTGCGCTGGTGTTCGGGCGGCTGGGGGACATGATCGGGCGCAAATACACCTTCCTCGCGACCATCGTCCTCATGGGCCTGGCCACGTTCTGCGTCGGCCTGCTCCCCAACTACGCCAGCATCGGCATCGCCGCGCCGGTCATCCTGGTGGTGCTGCGCATGCTCCAGGGCCTGGCCCTGGGTGGTGAATACGGCGGCGCGGCGACCTATGTCGCCGAGCATGCGCCGATGGGCAAGCGTGGGTTCCACACCAGCTGGATTCAGTCCACCGCAACATTGGGGCTGTTGCTGTCGCTGCTGGTGGTACTGGGTTGCCGCTACTTCACCGGCGATCAGTTCGAAGTCTGGGGCTGGCGCATTCCGTTCCTGCTGTCGATCCTACTGCTGGGCATTTCCACCTGGATCCGCCTGAGCCTGCACGAGTCGCCGGCCTTCCTGAAAATGAAAGAAGAAGGCAAGTGCTGCAAGGCGCCGATTCGCGAATCGTTCGGCAAATGGGAAAACCTGAAAGTGGTGCTGATCGCGCTGTTCAGTATCAACGCCGGGCAAGCGGTCACCTTCTATGCAGCGCAATTCTACGTGCTGTTTTTCCTTACCCAGTTCCTCAAGATGGACCCGGCCCTCGCCAACAGCCTGCTGATCGTCAGCGTGGTGATCGGCGCGCCGTTCTTCATCTTCTTTGGCTGGCTGTCGGACAAGGTCGGGCGCAAACCGGTGCTGATGATCGGCCTGCTGTTGGCGACGGCGCTGTACTTCCCGATCTTCAAGACGCTCGCCCATTACGCCAACCCCGCCATCGACCTGGCGAGCCGTCAGGCGCCGATCACGGTAGTCGCCGACCCGGCCACTTGTACCTTCCAGTTCGACCCGGTGGGCAAGGCCCGTTTCGACAGCCCTTGCGACAAGGTCAAGACCTTCCTGGTCAAGCAAGGCCTGCCCTACAGCAGCGTCGCGGCACCGGCCGGCAGCACCGTGCAGGTCAGCGTCGGAGACGTGAAGCTCGAAGGTTACGACGAAGCCGCCCTGCGTGGCGCGGTGACCCTGGCCGGTTACCCGCAACAAGCCGACGCCCAGCAGATCAATCGGCCGATGATCGTGGCCCTGATCGTCGCGCTGATCATCATTTCGGCGATGTGCTACGGCCCGTTGGCGGCCCTGATGGTCGAACTGTTCCCAACCCGGATCCGCTATACGTCCATGTCCTTGCCCTACCACATCGGCAATGGCTGGTTCGGCGGTTTCCTGCCCACGGTGTCGTTCGCCCTGGTGGTCTATACCGGGGACATTTTCTACGGGCTGTGGTACCCGGTCGTGATTACGGGGGTGAGCCTGGTGGTGGGGATGATCTGCCTGCGGGAAACGCGCAACGTGGACCTGGACACCAACTGAGCACTCATTGGACCCTTTGTGCCGAGGGGTTCCATCCCCTCGCCACGGGTGCTGTCGTCAGCTCAGTGTACCGAGTGGCTCTTGACCGTGCTCTCCACCAGATCCAGCATCTGCCCCAGCGCCCATGGCTTGGCGATGAACGAGGCCTGGTGCTTGATCCCGGCGCTTTCCGGGGTTTCGAAGCCCGACATGATCAGCAGCGGTATCTGCGGCCAACGATCCCCGGTCAGGTTGGCCAGGTCGGCCCCGTCCATTTCGCCGGGCATGGTGATGTCGGTGAGTAACAGGTCCACGTAATCGGCGCTTTCCTCCAGAAATGTCAGCGCCGAATCGGCGCTTTCCCTGGGCTCGACGACAAATCCTTCGTCCTCCAGGATCTCGCAGAGGAATTCCAGGATGGTCGGATCATCCTCGACGACGAGAATCAAACGTGTGCTCGCCTGTCCGTTGCCCTTCGGCATCGAATTCATGAAGTGACTCTCCTTGATTCCATTAACATGCTTTGCGGTTTGAGCCGCTCTGAAAGTTATGAGCGATGCCCTTGCGATAAATTCATTCTGCTTGCCCATCCAGTCGCCGGGCTGTCTTGCCAAGGGGGTCGTTGCAACGCAGCGCAATGGTTTATCTGTATATCCATACAGATAAAGCTTGCCCCGTCGCCAATCCCTGACCATGCTAGCGCCCCATGAAACCTGCTTAGGAAGAGGCGCGATGCGGCTGTACCTGTGTGAAAAACCGTCCCAGGCCAAGGACATCGCCGCGGTGCTGGGCGCCACCCGGCGCGGCGATGGCTGCTGGCTGGGCGCGAACGTCACGGTGACCTGGTGCATCGGCCATCTATTGGAGACCGCGCCGCCCGACGCCTACGATGCCCGCTACAAGCGCTGGGTGCTGGCCGACCTGCCCATCGTGCCGGCGCAATGGAAGATGACCGTCAAGCCGAAAACCGCCAGCCAGTACAAAGCGGTCAAGCGCCTGTTGGGTGAAGCAAAGGAACTGGTCATCGCCACCGATGCCGACCGCGAGGGCGAAATGATCGCTCGGGAGCTGGTGGAGCATTGCCGCTATCGCGGACCTATCCAGCGCCTCTGGCTATCGGCCCTGGACGAAGCCTCGATCTGCAAGGCCCTCGCCGCCCTCAGGCCGGGAGCGGAAACCTTCAACCTGTATCACTCGGCACTGGGTCGCTCCCGGGCCGACTGGCTGATCGGCATGAACATGAGCCGCCTGTTCACGCTGCTGGGGCGCCAGTCCGGTTATCAAGGCGTCCTGCCGGTGGGCCGCGTGCAGACACCGACCCTGCGACTGGTGGTAGATCGCGGCCGCAGCATCGCCAACTTCGTACCGGTCGCCTACTGGGCCATCGACGTGCAACTGAGCCATGCCGGTACGGCGTTTGCCGCCCAGTGGCGCGCCGACCCGGATGCCTGCGACGATCAGGAGCGCTGCCTGAACCAGGCCCTGGCGCGAAATGCTGCCCAGGCCATGGGCAACGCTGCGACCGCGCGGGTGACCAAGGTTCGCACCGAACGCCTGCGCGAGGCCCCGCCGCTGCCGTTCGACCTCGGCACCTTGCAGGAAGTCTGCTCGAAGAAACTTGGACTCGGCGCCCAGGAAACCCTGGACATCGCCCAATCGCTCTACGAGACCTACAAGCTCATCACCTATCCCCGCAGCGATTGCGGTTTCCTGCCCTTGAGCCAGCACAGCGAAGCACCCGCGATCCTGGCCGCCCTCGCCCAGGCCGACCCGGCCCTTGCCCCGCTGCACGATCACCTGCAGCCGCAGCGCAAGTCCCGGGCCTGGAACGACGCCAAGGTCAGCGCACACCATGGAATCATTCCCACGGCGGCGGCGAAGAACCTCGACAAGCTCGCCGCAAAGCAACGGGCCGTCTATACGCTCATTCGCGCACGTTACCTGGCGCAATTCCTGCCCAATCATGAATACGACCGGACCCAGGCCGACTTCGATTGCGCTGGGCAAGACCTGCGCGCGGTGGGCAAGCAGATCGTCGAACTCGGCTGGAAACGCGCCCTGCCCGAAGCATTGGCGCCCGCACGAGGTCGCGAAGCCCCCACGCCGCAAACCTTGCCGCCACTGGCCGAGGGCCGCGATTGCAACGTCGACGCGGTGACACCAAAGGATTTGTGGACCCAACCGCCCAAGCCCTTCACCGAAGGCGACCTGATCAAGGCGATGAAAAACGTCGCCAAGCTGGTGGAGGATCCGCTGCTCAAACAGAAGCTCAAGGACACCACCGGCATCGGCACCGAGGCGACCCGTGCATCGATCATCCAGGGCCTGCTCGACCGTGGTTACCTGGTGAAAAACGGCAAGGCCCTGTCGGCTACCCCAGCCGCCTTCAGCCTAATCGACGCCGTGCCTCGGGCGATCGCCGACCCCGGCACCACCGCCATCTGGGAACAGGCGCTGGACATGGTGCAAAGCGGCGAGATGAGCCTAGAGGAATTCGTCACCCGGCAGGCCGCCTGGATGAGCAAGCACGTCGCCCGCTGCCAGGGGATGAGCTTGAGCATCAGCGGCCCGGCCAGCCCCGCCGGGCGAGGCGCCACGCCGTGGAAGAACAAGCGCAAGCCGGCCAAGCGCAAGGCTGGGGGCGCTCCGCGCAAAACCAAGGCCAAGGCCACCTGACTGTCAGATGAGATCCCTTGCCACAGGTGATGACTCGCGGCCTCTTTTCATACCCAAACCATTTTGTCCGACAATATGTAGTGACCAAAAATAATCACTACAAAACCGTTGACGCCTCCGATTTGCCCTTGCATGATGCAGACGTCTCCCCGATCGGGAGTACAGGCAAATGTTTGAGCAAGCTCGTCTGACCGCCGAGCTGTTTTTTTGGATAAGGGACTGCCCACAAGGCAGATTGAAGGTGCTGACCTGGCATGACCGTCCGGTGACAAGGACGAGAAACGCCGGCGAATCAATCCTCATGACGCATGGGCTCGACCCTCGAAAGTCGACACTGGCCTGAAGATTCTTCGCTGTTTCTCTTCGTTGTAGCGCATTTGCGTAGCAGCCCTTCGATTAACACTACACAACCGATGCACGACCCCGCAGAAGTCCGGCGGACGAATGCTGACGGCCTGATTTCGGTATCAGGCAGGCACTTACCGAACAGCGAAGTTTTGCGAACCACCAGACAGATCAACCAAATGGTCAAGGGGCTTACACATGAATCTGAATAATCAACCATCTATTGATGAACTGGCTCGCATGTTCGCAGCACACAAGGACAGCCTGGACAGCCATATCCTGTGGATCAGCAAGACCGGCCAGGTCCATATGGACTGCCTCTCGCCTTTCACCCAGGAAGACGAATTCGAGAAGAGCCAGGCAGACTTGTGCGCGCGGCTGAAGATGTACCGCCGTGGCCAAGGCTACGTGGGCAAGAAGGCCGCAGCCGACAAGGACTTCATGGGCCGCGTGCTGCAAACGCTGACCCAAACCTGGCAATCGGTGCAGGACACTGCCGAGGTCCGGGTCGTCGACCGCCTCTGCTGATATCACACATAAAAAAGGGCCCGCTCCTGACTCAGGAGCGGGCCCTTTTTTTGGCCCCGAGGGTCTGTATGAAATGTGTTCGCGCGAAGGCCAGACAAGGCGAAACGGGGCGAGGAAGCGCAGTGTACTGGAGTACATGAGCATTCCGAGCCCCGTTTCAACGCAGTATGGGTGAGTGCGGATACATTTCGTACAGAGCCTTAGAACACCGACCAACCAATCCTTTGGCTGAGCAATTCCAGCGCCGCCATGCCGGCCAGCGAGTTGCCAGCCGCGTTGAGCTCCGGCGACCAGACGCACACGGTGAACTGCCCTGGCACCACCGCGACGATCCCGCCGCCGACGCCGCTCTTGCCCGGCAGGCCGACACGGTAGGCGAAATTGCCCGCCTCGTCGTACAGGCCGCTGGTGGCCATGATGGAATTGACTTGCTGGGTCTGGCGAGCGCTGAGAATCTGCTCGCCGCTGTGCTTGCAGAAACCGTCGTTGGCCAGGAAGCAGAACGCCCGGGCCAGGTCGATGCAGTTCATTCGCAGCGCGCAGTGGCTGAAATAACTGCGCAGCACCGCTTCCACGTCGTTATGGAAGTTGCCGAACGATTGCATCAGGTAGGCCATCGCCGCGTTGCGGGCACGGTGCTGGTACTCCGACTCGGCGACCTTGCCGTCGACCAATATCTGGGGGTTACCCGACAGCCGCCGTACAAAATCACGCATCGACAGCGCCGGAGCGGCGAAGCGTGACTGGTTGATGTCACAGATTACCAACGCGCCGGCGTTGATGAACGGGTTGCGCGGACGGCCGCGTTCGAACTCCAGCTGCACCAAGGAGTTGAAGGGCTGGCCGGAGGGCTCATGGCCCAAGCGTTCCCAGATGGCCTCCCCGGAATGCTCGATGGCCTGAACCAGGCTGAATACCTTGGAGATACTCTGCACCGAGAACGCTGTCTCGGCGTCGCCCGCGCAATATATCTCGCCATCATTGCTGTACACGGCAATGCCCAACTGGTTGGCCGCCACGGTGCCGAGGGCGGGGATGTAGTCGGCCACCTTGCCCTGGCCGATCAGGGGACGAACCGTATCGAGGATCTCGTTCAACAGTGCTTGCATGTGCGCAGGGGTCCAATCATTCCCCATTCGAGTGCGGGGATACAGACGCTAGACGCCGACGGGGAGGTTCAGAGCACACTGGCTCGGTCCAAAAAACGTGGCGAGGGAGCTTACTCCCGCTGGTCTGTGCTACAGCCCCATTGCTGGTCGCCGCAACCGGACAGACCGAGTGATGGAATGAGGGGCCGCTGCGCGGCCCAGCGGGGGCAAGCTTCCTCGCCACAAAAACAGCGTCCAGCCATGACTTTCTAAAAGTTGCGGGGGCGCTAGTCGCAAGATCCAACGGTCTATAGTCAAGGATCAACCGGCAGGAGGTAAACGATGCGCCAGATCATGCAAAAAGAACCCTGGTGGGCCGCGCCGCCCCAGCCTGGGCAGGATGAAAACGAACTGGAATGGGGCTGGCTGGTGATCTACAGCGAAGGCGAGCCGCGCTTCGAATTTATCAAGGAGCGTCCCACGGACGAACAGATCCGCCATCGCAAGGGCTGTCGCGTCACGCTGGGGTCTGACTAGGGAACAGACACCGGTCATGGAGCAATGGCGCGCAGTTCCACCGGCCGATCGGCAAGGTCCGCTTCCACCAGGTTGCCATCGATTTCCCCGGCCAGGTAATACACCGCAGCCATCACCCCGCTGAGGGGATGCTTGAGAGATTTGAACCAGGCTTCGTCGAACGCGGCGCTCAGACTCTTGCGGATTTGCCCTTCCATTTCTTCCCGTTCGCCCTCGTGGATCATCGCTCGGATGCCCGCCACGCCCACTGAAATCAGCGCCCCGGCCGCCTTTCCGGCCACGGCCGCCGCCGCACCGGCCGCCCCTCGGGTGGCGAATTGGGCCTCGATCTTTTCGCTGGTGCGTTGCGCCACCGTGGCGATCACCGCGTCCGACGGACCTGAACCGGTGTCTGCCGCCTTGTCGACATGATCGATCAACGCCGCGTAGGCCGGCAGTGTATTGAGCGGTTCGGTGTGGACCATTTCGTACAACGACGCATTGCGTGCCGCTGGCGGGCCCAGGTTGATGGCCATGATGCTGTGCAGACGCCGGTTCATCACTTCGGGTGGGATGCGATGTCGCTGGGCGATCACCTGGATCTGCTGATTGAGCAGGCGCAAGTAATAACCCGTCGCGTTGGCCCTGATTGCCTCGGGATCGATTTCCACCGCCACGGGTTCCAACACCTGCTCGCGATATTGTTCCTGCAAGTACACCGACAGCCGCTTGGCCGCCGAATCCGCCTCGCCATCGGCGCTGGCCGAATACCAGCTGACTTTCAGGGCCAGCCATTCCTGGGTCCAGTAACTGCTGAACCAGGGGATGAACTCGGCCTCCGTGCGCTCGTAGACCAGCACCCGCCAATGCTCCATTGAGCCACGCGCATACAGCTGAGCCTGTTCAAGGGCGCTTTTCGACGCGACGATGATTTGTCGGTCAACCTGTCGCCACGTGTCCTGGGCAATCGCGACCGTGGCCACCGGCTGGCCGCGCTGAGACGTGGCGCACCCCGCCAGAACGAGCATCACGACCAGCATCAGCGAACGCAGCACCATTGCGCCACCCGGGCACCAAGGGTTCCAGGGATTTGAGTATAGGCGTTGGAATCGGGTCGGTTTCTGTGGAGAGGGTCGCAGCAGTTAGAACCGAGTGAAATGCGCGAACTGCCAGTCCTGCGCTGGGTCGTCCGTTGATGGATTGGGGCTGGCGCCACTCGGTGTCCAGTCAGTGCGCTGCCCGGCCAGTGTGCCTAGGTAAGGCCTGGCGATTTCCAGCACGCGCTCGTGATCCATCTGTTCGGGCTCGACGATGCCTCGGTCCGGATGCTCGACCGCCCAGACAACCCCCGACAGCACACCCGCCGCTACTTGCAGGCTGGTGGCGTTGTTGAACGGCACCAGCGCGCGGGCTTCGTCGATACTCAACAGCGAGCCGAACCAGTAGGCGTTAAGCTCATGTCCCATGAACAAAACGCCCAAGGCGTCTATGCCGCCGCTGTCGATTTCACCGTTGAGGATGCGCTGCCGGGTTTGTGCCTCCCAGCCTCGGCCGATCAGTTCGTGGACCGACAGCAAGGCATCGTTGCAAGGATGGTAGGCGTAATGAAGGGTGGGTCGATAAAGCAACTTGCGCTGATCCTTCAAGGTCAGCAGGTCGGCTGTCGAAGCGGTCTCATGGTGGGTGATCAGCATCCCCAGGCATGGGCCGCCCAGGGGCGTCCAGGTCTTTACCAGCACGCTGGCGCTCGGTCGCTCCAGATAGATCGCGTTCCGACTACCGAAACGGTGCCGCCGCGCGGATGGCGGCCAGACACGCTCATGGCTGCCCCAACCCAGCTCCGCTGGCTGGGTGCCCTCACTGATAAAGCCGTGGACCGACCAGGTGTTGACGAACTCATCGTCTTCCTTGAGACGCTGGGACCGTTGCGTATCGCGTTCGGCGAAATGAATGACCTTGATGCCCGTTTCCATGCATAACCGGGCCCAATCGACGCCCTGGCGATCCTCGGGCAGCGGATGGTTCAGCTGCATGGCCAATTCCACCAGGCCGGCCTTGAGCAGGTGGGTAATCAAGCCTGGGTTGGCCCCGTGGGCAATGATCGCCGTCGGGCCCCTGCCCAGTTTTTTGCGCAAGTTCAGGGCTTGATAGCGCAACGCGTAATTGGTGCGCAACGCGTGGTCCAACTGCGGATCGGTGTAGCCCCCCGCCCATGGCTCGACGCAGGTGTCCAGGTAAAAAGCGCCTTTGTCGAAGGCATACGCAATGACTGCCAGGGAGCTGACTTCCACTGACAGGTTGACGATGAAGTCACCCGGCTCGACGAAGCGATCCAGGATTTGCGCGAAATCCGGCTCGGTCAATGCTTCGCGGACGAAATGGATGCCCCGCTCCTTGAACCAGATGTTCTGCTCGATGACCGGTGCGATAACAGTGATCTGCCGGACCTCGATGTGCTCCTGCCCCAGCAGCAAGGGCAAGGTGGCCCGGGCGATGGAGCCGAAGCCGATGAAGACCAGATGGCCGGTGAACGGGACCTGATGTTTCATGTGCTGCTTCCTTGAAGACGGTGTATTTCCCATGAAATAACCGAACGACGACCGAAGCTACTGTCAATGTTGACAGGTGCGGCGCGGCTCGACCCGCGCCGCGCCCTGTGTTCGCCTATGAAGTCCCCAGTCCACCGGACAGGTCCGCGCCTGAATGCACACGTCCGTTGGCCGGCTCGACGCCGGGTTCATCACGATGCTCGGTGGTCTTGCTTACCGTGTCACGCACCGTTTCATACCCCTCGCGCGCCTTTTGCTTGGCTTTGTCGGCCAGGTCGGCACTGGTCTTGCCCATCACTCGCTGTTCGGTGGTGGTACTGGGCAAGGCCGCTCCCAACATCGCGCCCAAGGCTATACCCGCCGCCGCCATCATCAACGGCTGCTCCTTGAGCAAGCGGCTGAACTGATCGCCCAGGTCGTGGGAGCCCTGGGTCATGCGCTCACCCGTTTCATGGGCGCTGCGCCGGGCTTGACGGGCACCGGAGCCCAAACCTTCGGCCAGATGCGAGGCCTTGTCCTTGAGATGGTGGAAACCCTCACGCAAGGAGTCGGTGGTGTCGTGCAGATGGTTCCGGGCACTGCCCACGCCACTGGCGAGCCCCTCGGTCCAGCCGCCGGTGTCCTGGTCGGGTCCGACGCGATAGCCAACCCGAGGCGGGTGGTTCTGGCCGAGCATCAGCCAGCACAATCCGACCGTGGTCAGTACCGTCGGCACGGGGTTGTTGCGTACTGTGGTGCCCAGGTTGCCGAAGAACTCCGCGCCGTTGCCCTTCACCAGGCCCAAGGCTTGGTCGAGCATCTGGCCCGGGGTGAATTTGCTGCCCAGGGCATCGACGATATGGCTGATATGGGCACGCTGCTCGTCGATCTCGCGCTCGATGGCCTCCGGGCTCTTTTCCGATTCTGTTTTGAATTCATCCTTCATGAGGCTTTCCTCCGCAGGGCTTCCTGGTCTTTGTTCAAGGCGTCGAGCGTTCGGTCAGGCTTGAAATGGGACGGTTCGAATTGCTTCTTGCCGGACTGCACCATGACGAAACCGATGATCATCACCACGACGCCAACAATCAGCGCGGCCAACCAGGGCGCCATCATCGTGCTCAGGCCATACACCACGGCCATCAGCAAGATGATGAAGCCGGCCATCAGCACCATTGCGCCGCCCGCCACACCGGCGATACCGGCTTTCAAGGTGTTGAGGCTGGCCTGGAATTCCGCCTTGGCCAGGGCCAGTTCCTTGGTGAACAGTGAGGGCACCTCGTGGGTCAACTGCCGGAGCAGGCCCATGACCGAGGCATCGCTTTCGGGCGCCGGGGCCCCTGCGGGACGCTGGATATCCGGGTCTGGTCGATTCATCACAATTCTCCTCTGGTAGTGGCCGAGCCCGGCAGCGAGCCGGTGGCTGAATCACTGGGATGGTCCTGCACGCTGGGTGAAGTCGGGGTAACGCCGGTGGCAAGGCCGCTGCTGCTTGTCGCGGCACCCGGACCGATAGGATCAGGTATCGGGTCGAAAGGCTGAGTGCCGGACCCTCCGGTCGGTGGCTCCGCCTGTTCGGCGGCAGGGTTGTCGACTTCGGTGGCGACCGGCGAGGTGCCGGCCTTGAGGAACCGCGACAGTCCGAAACCCACGGCAATACTGCCAGCGAGGAACAGGCCGGGGTTCTCTCGCGCCAGCCGCGAGCCATCGTGCAGCAGCTGCTCGGCGCTCTTGTTGCGCAGTTTGCTGGCCAGGCCGCTCATGTTATCGGCCATGTCCGCCAGGTAATGCGACAAGCCCAGCGTGTCGTTGGCTTCGAGTTCCGACATGGCCGACTTGGCGCTACGCGCCAATGCATCGATCTGGTCCGCCGCGGTATCGCGGTACTGGCCAAAATGCGCATCGGCCTGCTCTCGGGCGCTGCCGATGGCTTCGTTCACGTCATCCTTGATGTGGTTCAGGGACTCTTCAGCTCGCCCCTGGCTTGCGGTGCCGCTTTGTCGCTCGGGGTTGTTGTCCGGGATAGTCATGTCTGTCCATCGCCTCCGTGATGAAAAACTCAACATCAGGCACTGCCTAGGCAGATGCCTGGATCAGTGCCTCTCAGAACAAGTGACGGGACGCATGGGAGCCGAGTTCCAACGAGTTTGAGGGTTGCACGCCGTGTGGTCGCCGACGCCGTTGGGTTGGGTTTCGTTAAAAAAAAGGGCATTGGTGCGTACACCAATGCCCGATCCAACCCTGGTCCAACAGACCAACCGACGCTCCTATCCAGCCTCAACCCAGCGCGGTATCCAGAAACATCATGACCGCGAACCCCATCATCAGCCCGAGGGTCGCTGGCGTTTCGTGGCCGTTGCGGTGGGTTTCGGGAATCACTTCATGGGACACCACAAAGATCATCGCACCCGCCGCCAGCCCCAGGCTTATGGGGTACGCCACGGCCACGCCAGAAGACATGCCCAGGCCGATCACCGCGCCCAGCGGCTCCATCAACCCTGAGCCGACCGCAATCAGTGCGGCGCGCAACGTGCTGATCCCGGTCACCCGCAGCGCCATGGCGATGGCGAGGCCTTCGGGAATGTCCTGGATCGCAATGGCGGTGGTCAAGGGCAAGCCGACCTTGAGGTCGCCGTTGGCGAAGCTCACGCCTATGGCCATGCCCTCAGGCAAGTTGTGCAAGGTGATCGCCAGGACAAACAACCAGACCCGGTTGATGCGCTTGGCCTCGGGACCACGCCGGCCACTCAGCTCATGCTCATGGGGGACGAAACGGTCAAGGCCGACCATCAGCAAAACCCCCAGCCCAAGGCCGATCACGACCACAAGGGCGGCAAGCAATTGGTTGCCACATATGATTTGCGCCGCTTCAATGCCGGGCAGGATCAACGAAAAGGAGCTCGCCGCGAGCATCATGCCGGCCGCGAAACCCAACATGATGTCCTGGGTGCGCGATGAAATATCGCGCAGCACCACCGCCATCAGCGCCCCCAGGGCGGTGGCGGCGAAGCCGGAGGTTCCGCCCAGCGCCGCATAGCCCAGGTTCTGGCGGTCGGCCCCCACCAGCGCGTTATAGCCGCTATACAGCAACAGCACCGCGACCAGCGCCAATCCAAGCCAGAAGGTCACCCCCAGCAGCAGATTGTTTTGCACAGGATCAAGCCAGGTACGCCAGGGCGATCGAATCCGGGAGGTGGGCTGGTCCATCTAATGTCCTTGTCGATTAGCCGCGCGAAGCCCGCCCGTCCCCCATGATGGCGGGACGGGCGGGCGATATGTTCAGGCGAGAGGGCCCAAGCCCCCTCGCCGGTTTATTACAGTTTGTCACCTTGCATCCCCGAACCCAAGTCGGCGCCTGTCGTAGGATCGCTTTCAGGGTTGGACATCGTCCGCGCCTTCATGTCCATCAGCAGAGCTTCGTCTTTCTCACTCAACTGCACAGTGGCCATGCCATCTCCGCCATCGACCGCTGGCGTTGGGTTCTCGACGAATTCCCAATCGTCGCCCTGATTCCAAGGACCGCGCACCGAGGGTTCGCCCTGGGACATATTGAAGTACACATTGGTGAACTCCGGCATGCCAGGCAATTTCCCTTGTGGGAAGTTGGGCTGGATGGAATGGAGGGCTTTTTCGAAGGACAGCTGGTGGGCGATTTCACGGGTCATCAGGAAGCCCAGGGCTTCTTTTACACCCGGGTCATCAGTGACATTCATCAGCCGCTCGTAAACGATTTTCGCCCGGGCTTCGGCGGCGATGTTCGAACGCATGTCCGCCGTGGGCTCACCGATGGTGTCGATGTAGGCCGCGGTCCAAGGCACACCGGCCGAGTTGGTCAGCGGCGAGCCTGCGCCATACAGCACGCTGGTGATGTGGGAATCGTTGCCGGCGCCGTTGATCTCGCGATACAGCTGGCCCTCTTGTTCGACACCTTCGGCCATCTTGCCCTTGGCGCCCTTGTTCAACATCACGATGATCGAGCCGATCACCTCCAGGTGGCTGAGCTCCTCGGTGGCGATGTCCATCAGCAGGTCCTTGCGGCCTGGATCATCTTCGGACAGGGCCTGGGTGAAATAACGGGACGCTGCGGCCAGTTCGCCTTGGGCGCCACCAAACTGTTCGAGCAACAGGTTAGCGAGTCCTGGATTGGGCTCGGCGACGCGCACGGTATATTGCAATCGTTTGTTATGAATGAACATGATTGAACTCCTCGGTCAGGACACAGTTCATGGGAAACCCTGCCGACGACAGGCCCATGAAAGTCAGAAGAAGTTAAAGAGATAAAATTTATTTTTTATTCACGACATAAGACGAACGGTCACTGTGGTTAAACAAAAACCAACCCGCCTTGAATAATGAACAATTAAGCGAAGCCGGGCATGACATGCCCGACTGTAAACACACTTTAATAAGCGGCTGGTACAGGCCTCATGCCAGCGACATGAGGCCCGTAGACCACGGGGCATTACGATTTACGACCGCCACCGTGGCTGTTTTCACCGCCTTTCTTGCCAGCTTCGGAGGCTTTTTCCCGATCATTTGCAAAGTTGCCACCAGACGCCTGGCCACCTTTCTTGCCGGCTTCCGATGCCCGATCAGGGTCATTGGCAAAATTGCCACCCGAGGCTTGTCCACCTTTGCGGCCCGCCTCTGCGGCACGTTCCGGATCGTTGGCAAAATTGCCACCCGACATGTGGCCACCCTTACGACCGGCCTCGGCTGCGCGTTCCGGATCGTTGGCGAAGTTGCCACCCGATGCTTGGCCGCCTTTCTTGCCGGCTTCCGATGCCTTTTCACGATCGTTAGCGAAATTGCCAGGGTTGTTATTACCTGTATTTGCCATTTCATTCACCTCGTTAGTTGCTATTTGCGAACCCCGTTGGCTCGTACTTATTCGGAAAACATGCCGCATCCAAGGTTTGAAGAAAGTGCTTCAAACGGCGACGAACGGTCAATGCTTTATTTATATACCGCTGCGCTTGGAATGAATTGAAATTCGCTATCACCCAAGCGGCGACCAATTAACGCCATCAAGATGCTCAACTTTATGGGAGCCACCCTGCTCGCAGATGCAATGTCTCAGTCGATATGAATATCGAACTTTGAACTGCTTCGCGAACAGGTTCGCTCTCACAATGGCTTTACGCTGAACATCTAAATACAGTGCGTGTCTTTCCACGCTGTCCGCCAAGGGCCGAGTGGCGCCGGCACCCCATTGCACCGGTCTCGTCACCCTGGCCTCGCGCCGTTCCAGGAAGCCAAAACTCGCGGGCTGCCGGTGTTGTCTTGCACCACCGCACTGACCGGCTTGCGGTGTCCGGGTACCCTGTCGCCGATACCCGGATAAAGCGTTATTCAGGGCGAGATCGGGTCGCTGGCCGGGAACGTCTCTTCCAGCGCTTCATCCAGTTGATCGTTGGTAATGTCCCGTTCGCCAACTTTGCCACTGCGTTCGCAATGGCAATCCTGCGCCGGGCACGGCTCGCCGTTGGGGTGTTGTTCCGCGCAGGCCTGGCTGCAATAAGCCTCGCCGTCGTGATTGAACACCCGCTCGGGATCGACGTCGCAGTGACAGCCGGGGCAGCCACATTTCAATTCACTCATGCTCCTCCTCCTGCATTCGCGCTATCAGGATCCCACCAGCAACTGCACCTCAAGGTTCGCTGCCGCAACGCCATGCTTGGCGACATACACTTCATCAACCCAACCTTTGGTCAGGTTGCGATAAGTCTGGGTGCCCACGGCCGTGCCGCTGTCCCATTCAATGATGTCGCCGATGTCAACGTCGTTGGCGGGGCCCAGTTCGAGCACCGTGTGGCCATCCTCTTGCGCCACGTAGACGCCGACCCTGGCGCTTTGTCGATTGATGGCTCTTACCTCTCCGGTGGTCTGCTTCATACCTGTCCTCTATCGTTTTGACGGCAGGTTGGGACGTGGCCGGAGCAACCGGCCGCGCCTTTCATGCAAGCTCCAACCTCAGCGCTTGGCTTCGGTATGCGGGTTGGCCGAACGCTCCAGGAATGCCTGGGTGATTTCCGGCAAATGGTCGCGCAGCCAATCGGCCATCGCGATTTCCTGGGGCAGGATCTGCTCGCAAGCCCTTTGGGTTTCCACGTCGCCGGCCACTTTCGCCGCTTCGATCAGCACCGTGTAGGAAGCAATCTCGAGGTTTTCGAAAACGTAGCCACTCATGGCACCCTTGACCACTTCGTCACTCATCGCCATGCCGCCCATGGCCTGACCGAACGCCATCAGCTTGCCGGCCATGTCCTTGAGCATCGAGGGGCTGCCGCCCAGGCGTTGGATGCACCCTTCGACCAACTTCTGCTGCCCGAGCGTCTCTTCGATGTGCTGTTCGATTCGGGCCTTGAGCACCGGATAATGTTCCAGGCGCTCGGCCTGGGCCTTGAGCATTTTCTCCGCTTGCTGTTCCATGGCGTGAGCATCGTTGAGCCAATCCAGCAGGTTCTCTTTAGGGGTTGCCATTGCGTTCTCCTTATTGAGTGTCATTGGCGCACTGCAGTGCGAAAGCTCTGAAATACCGCACATAGGGTGGATGTCCGCCGCGCCGGGAAAGTTTGAAGAAACAGCATCGGAGGGCGACGAAAGGCGTACCGCGGACCCGATGCTAACCTCTACGATTCAAGGCCAGCGGAGCACAGCAATGCCCGACGATCTTCACCGTGAACCCATCGAACAACTACAGGAATACCTGTCCGGGCGCCGTTTCCTGGTGCTGACGGGCGCGGGAATCAGCACCCCTTCCGGCATCCCCGACTACCGTGACAGCGACGGCGTTCGTCGGGGCCGGCAACCGATGATGTACCAGGAGTTTCTCGCCAAACCCGAGGCGCGAAGACGCTACTGGGCGCGGGCCATGCTGGGCTGGCCACGCCTGCGCCAAGCGCGCCCGAACCTGGCCCACGAGGCCCTTGCAGCGTTGCAGGCGGCGGAGCGCATCAGCGCGCTGATCACACAGAATGTCGACGCCCTGCACGACCGGGCCGGAAGCCGCCAGGTCATCGAGCTGCACGGCAGCTTGCATCGAGTGCTGTGCCTCGATTGCGGCCAGCGCAGCGAGCGGCAGCACATCCAGGCCTTGATGGAAACCGAGAATCCCTACCTGACCGGTGTCGACGCAGTGCAGGCGCCCGATGGCGACACGCTGCTGGACCCGGCGTTCGAGGCACGCTTCCAGGTTCCGCGTTGCCCCCATTGCGCGGGTGAACGCCTGAAACCGGATGTGGTTTTTTTCGGTGAAAACGTCGCCGCGCCCACCGCCGCTCGCGCCATGGAAGCCGTTGAACAAGCGGATGGATTGTTGGTGGTGGGGTCGTCATTGATGGCCTATTCGGCGTTTCGCCTGTGCCGGGCAATCAAGGACCAGGGCAAGCCGCTGCTGGCGATCAACCGGGGCAAGACCCGGGCCGATGAGTTGCTGGATTTGAAGGTTGAAATGCCGTGTGAGCAGCTATTGCCGCTGCTGACCTGAAGCTCGCTCCCACAGGTCCTGATCCTTGAACGTATCGAACAATGCCTGGGCCGCCGCCGACAGCTCGTAGCCCGGCTTGGTCAGGACGCCGATTGCTCGTTCTATGACCGGCTCGCCAAGGGTGATGCAGCGGGCGCCCAGCTCGTGCATCTGGCCGACGCACAGGGCCGGCACGGCGCTCACGCCCAGGCCGCTGGCAACCATCCGCCCGACCGTCGCCAGTTGGTGGCTCTCGAATTCCACGGGCAGTTTCATGCCTCGGGATTGCAGATGCTCCTCCAGCATCACCCGCACGGTAGAGGGCCGTTGCAAGGTGATGAACGGCTGTTCCAGTAGAGTCTCCCACTGGAGTTCGTCGCGCTGGGCCAATGGCGAATCCAGCGGCACCACCGCGACGAAACGGTCCAGGTACAACGGCGTGAACACCAGCGACGAACCCTGCATCGGCTCGAACGCCACCCCCAGCTCCACGTGGCGATCGCGGACCATTTCCAGCACCTGTTCATTGATCACGTCGTTGACCGTGACATTGACATTTGGGAACCGCGCGCGGAAGGTCTTGAGGATCGGCGGCAGCAGGTTGCCGGCGAAGGATGGCATCGCGGCCAAGGTCACACGGCCACGCTGCAAGGTGAAACGCTGGCGCATTTCGTCTTCGGCGTTATCCCAATCGGCCACCAGCCGGCGGGCCAGTGGCAGCAGTGATTCGCCTTCGGGGGTCAACGCGACGTTACGCGTATTGCGACTGAACAGACGGCCACCGAGGCCCTCTTCCAGCGCCTTGATCGTCAGGCTCAGGGCCGATTGAGAGAGGTGCAACCGCTCGCAAGCCACGGCGAAGCTCAGGCTTTGGGCGACGGCAAGGAAAGCGCGGATTTGCTTGAGGGTCATAGTCGCTAACGCTCCCAGCGGCGAGTGGTCAGTTTCGAGCTGCAAGCTTATGCCAGCTATTATTGAGTTTTATCAATCAATGCAACGTAAAAATCAACTTAACAAATATATGACTTGGCGCAACACTGCATTCCATTGCGACCCCATTCAAGAATAAAAGAGGTGTCTATGGCAGGTTTCGACAAACGCGTGAGCTCTTACGAAGAGGCGCTGGACGGCTTGAAGGACGGCATGACCGTCATCGCCGGCGGCTTCGGTCTATGCGGCATTCCAGAGAACCTGATCGCCGAGATCAAGCGCAAGGGCACCCGCGACCTTACCGTGGTTTCCAACAACTGCGGCGTTGACGGTTTCGGCCTCGGCGTCCTGCTGGTGGACCGGCAGATTCGCAAGGTGGTGGCTTCCTACGTGGGCGAAAACGCCCTGTTCGAACAGCAATTGCTGAGCGGCGAAATCGAAGTCGTGCTCACCCCCCAAGGCACCCTCGCCGAAAAAATGCGTGCGGGCGGCGCAGGCATCCCGGCGTTCTTCACCGCCACCGGCGTCGGCACCCCCGTGGCCGAAGGTAAGGAAGTACGCGAGTTCCACGGTCGCCAGTACCTGATGGAAGAATCCATCACTGGCGACTTCGCCATCGTCAAAGGTTGGAAAGCCGACCATTTCGGCAATGTGATCTATCGCCACACCGCTCAGAACTTCAATCCCCTGGCCGCCACGGCGGGCAAGATCACCGTGGTGGAAGTCGAAGAAATCGTCGAGCCCGGCGAGCTGGACCCGGCACAGATCCATACCCCCGGCATCTACGTCGACCGGGTCATCTGCGGCACGTTTGAAAAGCGCATCGAACAGCGCACCGTGCGTAAGTGATCCCCTGCCCCCGGCCCGAATGAAGGAATGACACCATGGCACTTTCCCGCGAACAAATGGCTCAGCGCGTCGCCCGCGAAATGCAAGACGGCTATTACGTAAACCTCGGTATCGGCATCCCGACCCTGGTCGCCAACTACATCCCCGAAGGCATGGAAGTCATGTTGCAATCGGAGAATGGCCTGCTCGGCATGGGCGCGTTTCCCACCGAAGCAGAAGTCGACGCTGACATGATCAACGCCGGAAAACAAACCGTCACCGCGCGCATCGGCGCGTCGATCTTTTCGTCCGCCGAATCGTTCGCGATGATTCGCGGCGGCCACATCGACCTGACCGTGCTCGGCGCGTTCGAGGTGGACGTCGAAGGCAATATCGCCTCATGGATGATCCCCGGCAAGCTGGTCAAGGGCATGGGCGGCGCAATGGACCTGGTGGCCGGTGCCGAGAACATCATCGTCACCATGACCCACGCGTCCAAGGACGGTGAGTCGAAATTGCTGCCTCGCTGCAGCCTGCCGCTGACCGGCGCCGGTTGCATCAAGCGCGTGCTCACCGACCTGGCCTACCTGGAAATCCAGGACGGCGCCTTTATTCTCAAGGAACGCGCCCCGGGCGTCAGCGTCGAGGAAATCGTCGCCAAGACCGCCGGCAAACTGATCGTGCCGGACCACGTCCCTGAAATGCAGTTCGCTGCCCAGTGAGGAGAGATTCGATGCAAGAAGTCGTGATTGTCGCCGCTACCCGTACCGCCATCGGTAGTTTCCAGGGTTCGCTCGCTTCCATTCCCGCGCCGGAACTCGGTGCCGCAGTGATTCGTCGGCTGCTGGAACAGACCGGTCTGGCTGGCGAACAGGTCGATGAAGTGATCCTCGGCCAAGTGCTGACCGCAGGCTCCGGGCAGAACCCGGCGCGCCAGGCGTCGATCCTCGCCGGCCTGCCCCACGCCGTGCCGGCGCTGACCTTGAACAAGGTTTGCGGCTCAGGCCTCAAAGCGCTGCACCTGGGCGCCCAGGCGATTCGCTGTGGCGATGCAGACGTGATCATCGCTGGCGGCATGGAAAACATGAGCCTGGCCCCCTATGTGTTACCAGCCGCCCGCACCGGCTTGCGCATGGGCCACGCGAAAATGATCGACAGCATGATCACCGACGGTTTGTGGGACGCGTTCAACGATTACCACATGGGCATCACCGCCGAGAACCTGGTGGACAAGTACAGCATCAGCCGCGAGGCGCAAGATGCCTTCGCCGCCGCGTCCCAGCAGAAAGCCGTCGCCGCCATCGAAGGCGGCCGCTTCGCCGATGAGATCACGCCGATTCTGATTCCCCAGCGCAAGGGCGATCCGGTGGCCTTTGCCGTCGACGAACAACCGCGCGCCGGCACCACCGCCGAATCCCTGGGCAAGCTCAAGCCGGCGTTCAAGAAAGACGGCAGCGTCACGGCGGGCAATGCGTCCTCGCTGAACGATGGCGCCGC
Organism: Pseudomonas sp. E102; assembly: GCF_052660185.1. NCBI lineage: Bacteria > Pseudomonadati > Pseudomonadota > Gammaproteobacteria > Pseudomonadales > Pseudomonadaceae > Pseudomonas > Pseudomonas sp. E102. Next base: position 1,392,253 of record NZ_CP084025.1, on the reverse strand, counting down.
CGCCGTGATCCTGATGAGCGCAGAAAAAGCCAAGGCGCTGGGTTTGCCGGTGCTGGCAAAGATCAGTGCCTACGCCAACGCCGGCGTCGACCCGGCGATCATGGGCATTGGCCCGGTCTCGGCCACTCGCCGTTGCCTGGACAAGGCCGGTTGGTCGCTTGACCAACTGGACCTGATCGAGGCCAACGAAGCCTTCGCCGCCCAGTCCTTGGCCGTCGCAAAGGAGCTGGAATGGGACATGGACAAGGTCAACGTCAACGGCGGCGCCATCGCATTGGGCCATCCAATCGGGGCTTCGGGCTGCCGAGTGCTGGTGACGCTGCTGCATGAAATGATCAAGCGCGACGCCAAGAAAGGCCTCGCGACACTCTGCATCGGCGGCGGCCAAGGCGTTGCCCTCGCGCTGGAACGGGCGTAACCGACAACAGGCACAACGGTGGCCGCGCGGACCCACGACATTCGCGCAGTCACCGGCACCACCGCCGGCGCGACCTTGGTTGCGCCGGTTTTTTTATGCCTTGAGTTTGGGTTGTCCAATCTGGCCCCATCGCGAGCAAGCTCGTTCCCACAAGGGTGCTTTGGTATCCGCAGACGCACTGTTCACCCCAAATCCCCTGTGGGAGCGAGCTTGCTCGCGATGGCGGTGGGTCACGTGACGATGATCCGTCAGCCCCCCGCACCCAACCGGTCACGACTGTTGGTCAGGTGCAGCCACATGGCCGCGCGGGCGGCGTCGGGGTCCTGGCGCTTGATGGCGTTGTAAATCGCTTCGTGCTCCAGGTTGGCAAATTGCGCAAGCCTGCCCAGGTCCGCCTGACCACGTTCGGCCATGTTCACCCGCGTACGGGGAATCATCGCACTGCCCAAGTGCTGCATGATTTCGACAAAACAGGTGTTGTCCGTGGCTTCGGCGATCAACAGGTGGAAACGCCGGTCAGCCTCGACGCAGCTGTCATTGCTGCTGAGCAATCGCTGATAGTCATCCAAGGCCTCGCGCATCTGCTGCAATTGCCGTTCGCTGCGACGCTGGGCAGCCAAAGCCGCGGCCTGGGTCTCAAGCCCCAAGCGCAATTCCAGGATTCCCCGAACGCCCGCCGCGGTATCGACGTTGAGCCTCAGCCCTTGCTCCCCCGTTTGTTCCAGCACGAAAGTGCCTATGCCGTGGCGTGTCTCCACCAGCCCCGAGGCCTGCAACTTGGAAATCGCCTCGCGCACCACCGTGCGGCTGACGCCATGCTCTTGCACGATGGCGCCCTCGGACGGCAACTTCTGCCCCGGCTTCAACTGCCCAAGCAAAATGCTCTGGCTCAACTTCGCCACCAAGTCATGGGCCAGGTTGTGGGCGCGCTTGCGCAGGGGCGCTTCAATGTCTTGCTGCATGTGCCAGGGTTCCTTGAAGACAGGCGTGTCGATCCTATCACTGGCAGGGGTGGATTTGTGCATCGGCGAGGCTTTTACTTGTATGACAACAGGCAGGATAGCCCTTTAAAACCGCATAAAGGGGGATGTATTCGACACCCGTTTCAAAACTGTTCAGATAGGGTAGAAGCGCCTTTAGTGGCTTACAAACCCACAAATACGGCATAAAAACCCTTCCCACCCAATCCAATCGTGCTCAAAAACTGCTTGTCAGACAAAAAAACCCACTTGTATGATGTCTATCAACATCGGCACCCGCACGATGCCCCGCATAAAAATAAAGAGTGGGAGAAAAATCAGTGAATACCTCCAGCCTCAGGGCGAATGCCGGCGCGGATCCGGCGCTGCAATCGGCTATATCCAAGGTCAAGCGCCACATCTTGCCGCTGTTCGTCATCATGTTCATCGTCAACTACATCGACCGGGTGAATATCGGCTTCGTCCGCTCTCATATGGAGCACGACCTGGGCATCGGTGCAGCCGCCTACGGTTTTGGCGCCGGCCTGTTTTTCATCGGCTACGCGCTGTTCGAAGTCCCTTCCAACATCTTGTTGCAACGCATCGGCGCCCGGATCTGGCTGACGCGCATCATGCTTACCTGGGGCCTGGTGGCGGCAGGCATGGCCTTCATTCAGAACGAAACCCACTTCTACATCCTTCGTTTCCTGCTGGGCGTGGCCGAGGCTGGCTTCTTCCCTGGCGTGATTTATTACTTCACCCGTTGGTTGCCCGGGGTCGAACGCGGCAAAGCCATCGCGATCTTCCTCAGCGGCTCGGCGATCGCTTCGCTGATTTCCGGCCCATTGTCAGGATTGCTCCTGCAGATCAACGGCCTGGGCATGCACGGTTGGCAGTGGATGTATTTTATCGAAGGGATGTTTTCCGTCGGCCTGTGCTTCTTCGTCTGGTTCTGGCTCGACTCCAAGCCCCACGACGCCAAGTGGCTGGACCGTGCTGAACAGGACGCGCTGGTCAAGGCCATCGATGATGAACAGGCAGCCCGTGAAGCCGCGACGCCGATCAAGCTGTCCATCGGGCAACTGCTCAAGGATCGCCAGATCATTCTGTTCTGCGTGATTTATTTCTTCATTCAATTGACGATCTATGCCGCCACCTTCTGGCTGCCGAGCATCATCAAGAAGATGGGCGAGCTCAGCGACGTTCAGGTCGGGCTGTTCAATTCGATTCCCTGGTTGCTGTCGATTGTCGGCATGTACGCCTTCGCCTCGCTGTCGGCCAAATGGAAGTTCCAACAGGCCTGGGTCGCTGCGGCCCTGCTGATCGCCGCGGCGGGGATGTTCATGTCCACCACCGGCGGGCCCATCTTCGCCTTCGTCGCGATCTGCTTCGCGGCCCTGGGTTTCAAATCGGCGTCTTCGCTGTTCTGGCCGATTCCCCAGGCCTACCTGGACGCACGCATTGCCGCCGGCGTGATCGCGTTGATCAATTCGGTGGGCAACCTCGGCGGCTTCGTCGCGCCGACCACCTTCGGCCTGCTGGAACAGCACACCGGCTCGATCCAGGGCGGTCTGTATGGCCTCGCCGCCACGTCGATCATTGCCGCGATCATCGTATTCGCCGCACGCAACACACCCAAGCAGAAATCCGCCACGACCTCTACCGACCCGGTTACCAGCCACGCCTGACCACAACAATAATTCAAGGATACGTACACGATGACTACGCCAGACACCAGCAAAGCCCCGATCATCACCAGCATGCAGGTCGTGCCCGTGGCCGGCCACGACGGCATGCTACTGAACCTCAGCGGCGCCCATGGCCCGTTCTTCACCCGCAACATCGTCATCCTCAAGGACAATGCCGGGCACACCGGCGTGGGCGAGGTGCCCGGTGGCGAACGCATTCGCCAGACGTTGGAAGATGCGCGCTCGCTGGTAGTCGGCAGCCCCATCGGCACCTACCAGAAAATCCTCAACAGCGTGCGCCAGGCCTTTGCCGACCGCGACGCCGGTGGCCGTGGCCTGCAAACGTTCGACTTGCGCATCACCATCCACGCCGTCACTGGCCTGGAAGCCGCATTGCTGGATCTGCTCGGCCAGCATCTGGATGTCCCGGTCGCGGCCCTCCTCGGCGAAGGCCAGCAGCGCGACGAAGTGAAGATGCTTGGCTATCTGTTCTATGTCGGTGATCGGCAACAGACCGACCTGCCCTACCGCAGCGAACCAGACGCCGATAACGACTGGTTCCGCGTGCGTCACGAGAAAGCCCTCGATGCCGAAGCGGTGGTGCGCCTGGCCGAAGCGGCCCATGCGCACTATGGTTTCCAGGACTTCAAACTCAAGGGCGGCGTGCTCAAGGGCGACGAGGAAATCGAAGCTGTGACCGCATTGGCCGAGCGTTTTCCCCAGGCGCGCATCACCTTGGACCCGAACGGCGCCTGGTCACTCAAGGAAGCGATCCGCTTGTGCCGTGATCAGCACAAGGTGCTGGCGTACGCCGAGGACCCTTGCGGAGCGGAGAATGGCTATTCGGGCCGCGAGGTGATGGCCGAGTTCCGTCGGGCCACCGGTCTCAAGACCGCCACCAACATGATTGCCACCGACTGGCGCGAGATGGGCCACGCCATTACCTTGCAATCGGTGGACATCCCCCTCGCCGACCCGCACTTCTGGACCATGCAGGGTTCCGTACGGGTCGCGCAGATGTGCAATGAGTGGGGCCTGACCTGGGGCTCCCATTCCAATAACCACTTCGATATTTCCCTGGCGATGTTCACCCACGTAGCAGCCGCCGCACCGGGCGACATCACTGCCATCGACACCCACTGGATCTGGCAGGACGGCCAACGCCTGACCAAGGCGCCTTTGCAGATCAAGGGGGGTTGCGTGCAGGTGCCGAAAAAACCTGGGCTGGGGATCGAACTGGACATGGACCAGCTGGCCAAGGCTCACGAGCTGTACAAAGGCATGGGGCTTGGGGCGCGGGACGATTCGGTGGCGATGCAGTACCTGATCCCGGGCTGGACGTTCAACAACAAGCAGCCGTGCCTGGTTCGCTGAGACGCTAAGAACTTTTAGCTCGGCACCGCAATGTGGGAGCGAGCTTGCTCGCTCCCACATTGGATCTGAATCCGGGGCTAACCCTCCGGCCGCAGGATCAGCACCGCCAGCGGCGGCAGGTTAAGTTCCAGCGAAAGCGCCTGGCCATGGCTGGGGATTGCCTCGGTCGAGGCACCGCCGCCGTTGCCATAGTTGGAACCGGCGTAGGTGTCGGCATCGCTATTGAGCAACTCCACCCAACGACCACCAAACGGCACGCCCACCCGATACGCCTCGCGCGGCACCGGTGTGAAGTTGGCGACCACCAGCACTGGCCGACCGTCCTTGCTCCAGCGCAACCAAGCATAGACGCTGTTGAGCGCATCGTCGCCGATCAGCCACTGGAAGCCCTGGGGTGCGTCGTCCTGATCGTGCAGCGCCGGCTCTTCGCGATAGAGTCGATTCAGATCGCTGACCAGCCTTTGCACGCCGCGGTGCTCCGGGTACTGCAACAGGTACCAATCCAGTTGCTGGTCATGATTCCATTCGCGCCATTGGCCGAACTCGCAACCCATGAACAGCAGCTTCTTGCCGGGATGGCCCCACATGAAACTGAGATAAGCCCGCAGGTTGGCGAATTTCTGCCAGCGGTCACCGGGCATCTTGTCGATCAGCGAACGCTTGCCATGGACCACTTCGTCGTGGGAAATCGGCAGAACGAAACGCTCGGACCAGGCGTACACCAGGCCAAAACTCAACTCGTTGTGATGATGGGCGCGGTACACCGGATCCTGCTGGATGTAATGCAGCGAATCGTGCATCCAACCCATGTTCCACTTGTAGGCGAAACCCAAACCGCCCTGCTGCGTGCTCTGGCTGACGCCAGGCCAGGCGGTGGACTCTTCGGCGATGACCAGCGCACCAGGCGTTTCCAGGGCGATCACGTCGTTGAGATGCCGCAGGAAATCGATGGCTTCCAGGTTCTCCCGTCCGCCATGGCGGTTAGGCACCCATTCGCCGGCCTTGCGCGAATAGTCGCGATACAACATCGAGGCCACGGCGTCCACCCGCAGGCCGTCGACGTGGAAATGCTTGAGCCAATGCAACGCCGACGCCAGCATGAAGCCGTGGACTTCGGTGCGGCCCAGGTTGTAGATGAGCGTGTCCCAATCCTGATGGAAGCCTTCCAGCGGGTTGCCGTACTCGTACAGCGCCGTGCCGTCGAACTGGGCCAGGCCATGGGTATCGGTGGGAAAGTGCGCCGGGACCCAGTCCAGGATTACGCCAATGTCAGCCTTGTGGCAGGCGTTGACGAACGCGGCGAAATCATCGGGCGAACCAAAACGCGCCGTGGGGGCAAACTGCGAAAGGGGTTGATAGCCCCACGAACCACCGAACGGGTGCTCCATGATGGGCATCAGCTCGATATGGGTGAAGCCCAGGTCCTTGACGTAAGGGATCAACCGCTCAGCCAGCTCATGCCAGTTGTACTGCCGGGACACCTCCCCCGCCTCGTCGATCTCGCACTGCCAGGAACCGGCGTGCAACTCATAGATCGAAAGCGGCGCGCCCGGTAGTTGGCGTTCACGACGGCTCTGCATCCACTCGTCGTCGTGCCATTCGATCTTCAGGGGCGGGGCGACCTTGGACGCCGTATCAGGCGGCATCTGCGTGGCCAGGGCCACCGGGTCGGCCTTGAGCGGCAGGATGCCGTGGGCACCGAGGATTTCATATTTGTAGCCTTCGCCGGGACCCAGCCTCGGGATGAAGATTTCCCACACGCCAGACGGGTAACGAATGCGCATCGGGTGCCGGCGCCCGTCCCAGACGTTGAAATCCCCCACCACCGAGACCCGGCGCGCATTCGGCGCCCAGACGGCGAAGCGCACGCCATCGACGCCATCCACCGTTTTCAGTTGAGCACCGAGGCAGGCACTGAGGTCGCGGTGATTGCCCTCGGCAAACAGGTAGAGATCCATTTCCCCCAGCAGCGGTCCGAAGCTGTACGGGTCCTCGGCAACCTGCTCTCCACCGGCCCAACGGGTGCGCAGCAGGTACGGTTGGGCGCGGTCGAAATGGCCGACGAACAGGCCCGGGGTTTCGGTGATCTGCAACTCGCCCAGCTCTTCGCCGCCGTCACGGGCGAGCACATGCACACTCAACGCGCCGGGCAGATAGGCCCGGATGAATTGCCCTCCGGCGCCATCGCCATGAGGGCCCAGGATCGAAAACGGGTCGTGGTGTTCGGCGCGCACCAGCGCGTCGATGTCGTTGGGGGCCGGCAGCAAAGACTCTTTGGCCTGCCCCTGTGATTCCTTGTTCGAGACGCTCATGATTCTCTCCACTAAATCGGTCCGGCTAAATCGGAAAAGGGTTCAAGCCCACTCAATAACCCGTACAGGCCGTGCAGCGGCACGGGCAGCCAGGCAGGGCGATTCTCGGCTTCATAAGCCACTTCATAGGCCGCCTTCTCCAGGCCGAACAACGCCAATGCGGCGTCCTCGCCTTCAGCATCCTTCCACTCATGGGCAAGACTAGCTGCCGCCAGCCGATATGCCTGGACAAATGCCTGGCGAGCCTCGGTCAGATAACGGTCGGCGACTCGCTTGCGCGCCGCATCGGCATCGGCCGTGCTGTCGACGGTGTGCAACTGGACCGCCATCGCCGCCGCGTAATCGAACGAGCGCAACACACCGCTGACGTCCTTGTACGGGCTGTGCTTGCCACGTCGTTCATGCAACGGCCGCGCCGGCTCCCCTTCGAAGTCGATCAGGTAGGCATCGCCCTTGATCACCAGCACCTGCCCCAAGTGCAGGTCGCCATGCACGCGGATGCGCAAGCCGCCAGCGGCCTTGCCGGCCAGCTCCTGGACGTGGGCCAGCACGGTTTTGCTGTGTTCCAGCAAGCGTGCGACCATCGCCTGGTCCGCTGGGTTCAATTGGTCCTGGTTCTGTTTGAGCAGACGCAAGGCATTTTCCACCTGAGCGGCCACGTCCTTGCCGATGGCCTGGGCCTCCTTGGCGCTGGTAGGCTGGGGCGCGAAGTCCGGATTGTCGGTGGGCTGGGCGAGCACCTGGTGCATCTCCCCGAGGCGCTGGCCGAGCATGCCGGCGAAATCCTTCAGTTCGCCCAAGGCGTTGTAATGCTGTTCCTGCTCCGACACGGCGTCGGCCAATTCGTCGCGCAACGCGCGTTCGAGATTGTTCTGGGTCCATTCCCATGCATCGCCCTGGTTGCTCAGGTAACCCTGGGCGATCATCAGCAAGGCATCTTCACCCTGGGCATCGCGGCGAATCACCGAACCCAGCAGCGGCGAAATATTGCTGAAGCCTGCCGCGGTCAGGTAAGCGCTCATCTCCAGTTCCGGGTGAACGCCGGACGCGACCTTGCGAATCAATTTGAGCACCAGGCTGCCACCCACCACCACCGAACTGTTGGACTGCTCGGCGGACAGGTAGCGCACCTCCGGCTCGGCGCCCAGGTTCAGCGCCGCCAGACCTTCGGTGGGTTCGAAGCGCAATTCACCGTCAGCGCACGGCAGCACCGAACCGGCCTGAATGCCCTGGAGCACCGCGCGAATGAAGTTTTCCAGGGTGAACGCATCGGTGATCAAGCCGACCTGGCGACCCCGACGAACCCGCGACAAGGCCAGTTGCTGGGGCAGCGCCGGGCCGACGTGCTCTTCGGCGAGGAGGCCAAATGGAAGTTGATAACGCAAGGTCTGGCCGGCGCTGGTGACGTCGATTTCGCTCAACAGCACAGGGTGTTGCGGATCGCCGAAGCGCACGCCATAAACGATGTCGACGTTTTCGATGGCGCTGTCCTTGCCGGCGAACCAGCGGCGCTTTTGCAGCCAGCTTGGCAGGATGCTCTGCTCCAACGTGGCGCGCGATGGCGCCTCGAGCAATTCTTCCAGGCGTTTTTTCAGCACCAGCGTGGTGAAATCCGGCAGGCTCTGGACCGGCTCCACATGCCAGCTCGGCATCTGGTTTTCCGCCGCCAGGGCGAACCAATAGAAACCGTACGGCGCCAGGGTCAGCAGGAAATTCAACTGGCCAATTGGCGGGAATGCGTTGCCACCAAGCATTTCCACCGGGACCATGCCCGCATAGGCCGACAGATCCAGCTCGGCAGCCTGGGCACTGCGCGATACGTTGGCCACGCAAAGGATGATTTCGTGCTTGCCGTCCGGGCCGGTGTACTCACGGGTATACGCCAGGATCCGCCGGTTGCTCGGCGACAGCATTTTCAACGTGCCCCGGCCAAAGGCCTTGGATTGCTTGCGCACTGCGAGCATGCGACGGGTCCAGTTGAGCAGCGAATGAGGGTCGCCGGACTGGGTCTCGACGTTCACCGACAGATAGCCGTATTGCGGGTCCATGATCGGCGGCAACACCAGGCTCGCCGGGTCGGCGCGGGAGAAGCCGCCATTGCGGTCGATGGACCACTGCATCGGCGTGCGCACGCCATCGCGGTCGCCCAGGTAGATGTTGTCGCCCATGCCGATCTCATCGCCGTAATACAAGGTCGGCGTGCCAGGCATCGACAGCAACAGGCTGTTGAGCAACTCCACGCGGCGGCGGTCGCGCTCCATCAGGGGAGCCAGACGTCGACGAATGCCGAGGTTGATCCGCGCGCGACGGTCGGCGGCGTAGTAGTTCCATAGGTAGTCGCGCTCCTTGTCGGTGACCATCTCCAGGGTCAGCTCATCATGGTTGCGCAGGAAAATCGCCCACTGGCAGTTGGCCGGAATCTCCGGCGTCTGGCGCAGGATGTCGGTGATCGGAAAGCGATCTTCCTGGGCCAACGCCATGTACATGCGCGGCATCAAAGGGAAGTGGAACGCCATGTGGCACTCGTCGCCATTGAGGCCTTGGGCATCGACGTCGCCAAAATAGAGCTGGGTGTCTTCCGGCCATTGGTTGGCCTCGGCGAGCAACATGCGGTCGGGGTAATTGGCGTCGATCTCGGCACGAATCAGCTTGAGGACGTCGTGGGTCTCGGGCAGGTTCTCGTTGTTGGTGCCGTCGCGCTCGATCAGGTAGGGGATCGCGTCCAGACGCAGGCCATCGATGCCCATGTCGAGCCAGTAGCGCATCACCGAGAGCACGGCCTTGATGACTTGCGGGTTGTCGAAGTTGAGGTCCGGCTGGTGCGAGTAGAAACGGTGCCAGAAGTACTGGCCGGCGACCGGGTCCCAGGTCCAGTTGGACTTCTCGGTGTCGAGAAAGATGATCCGCGTGCCGTCATATTTGTGATCGTCATCGGACCAGACGTAGAAATCCCGCGCCTTGGAGCCTTTCTTGGCCTTGCGTGCGCGCTGGAACCAGGGGTGCTGATCGGAGGTGTGGTTGATGACCAGCTCGGTGATCACCCGCAAGTTGCGCTTGTGGGCTTCGGCAATGAAGCGCCGCGCGTCGGCCATGGTGCCATAGTCGGGGCTGACCCCCCGGTACTCGGCGATGTCGTAGCCGTCGTCACGCCGGGGCGAAGGATAGAACGGCAGCAGCCAGATGGTGTTGACGCCCAGGTCGGCGATGTAATCGAGCTTCTCGATCAGACCGGGAAAATCACCGATTCCGTCATTGTTGGAGTCGAAATAGGATTTGACGTGAACCTGATAAATGACCGCGTCCTTGTACCAGAGCGGGTCGTTGATGAAGGTGGCAGACCGGGGTTTCTTGGCCATTTGCAACTCCTGAGGATTCTATAAAGCCGTTGAGCTGGCTGGCGAGACGTACGTGGCGAGGGAGCTTGCTCCCGCTTGAGTGCGAAGCGCTCATCGCTTTTAGAGGGCCGCTGCGCGACCCAGCGGGAGCAAGCTCCCTCGCCACAAAAGCACTTCATCCGCTCACTTTTGTTTTATGCCACGCTGATCCGCCAGATCCCGAACGGCTGGTAAGCCGGGTCGATGCGCATGAACTGGTACTTGCCATACCAAGTCCAGCGGTGGCCGTTCATCAAGTCCTCGCCCTGGGTCTGGGCGTCGTCCGGCAGGCCCATCTCCCACAACGGCAATTCGAAATTCGCTTCCTGGACGTTATGCGGATCGAGGCTCACCGCCACCAGGATGAAATTGCTGCCGTCCGGTGTGCGCTTGCCGAAGTACAGGATGTTGTCATTCCAGGCGTTGTAGATTTTCAGGCCAAGGTGCGTGTGCAACGCCGGGTTCTGGCGACGGATACGGTTGAGCTGGGCGATTTCGGCGATGATGTTGCCCGGCGCGGTGAAATCCCTCGGGCGGATTTCGTATTTCTCCGAATCGAGGTACTCCTCCTTGCCTGGCACCGGCGCCGATTCGCACAGTTCAAAGCCCGAATACATGCCCCACAGGCCCGACCCCATGGTCGCCAGCGCCGCACGAATCAGGAAACCCGCGCGTCCCGAGTGATGGAGGAACGCTGGGTTGATGTCCGGTGTGTTGACGAAGAAATTCGGCCGGTAGCATTCGCGCCAAGGCGACTCATTGAGCTCGGTGAAATACGCCGCCAGCTCGGCCTTGGTGTTACGCCAGGTGAAGTAGGTGTAGCTCTGGGAATAACCGACCTTGCCCAGTCGCGCCATCATCGCTGGGGTGGTGAACGCTTCCGCGAGGAAAATCACCTCTGGGTGCTGCGCACGAACGTCGGCGATCAGCCATTGCCAGAACGGCAATGGCTTGGTGTGAGGATTGTCGACACGGAATATCTTCACGCCTTCGTTGACCCAGCCGACGACGATATCCCGCAGTTCCAGCCACAGGCTGGGGATTGCATCGGCGGCGTAGAAATCGACGTTGACGATGTCCTGGTATTTCTTCGGCGGGTTCTCCGCGTATTTGATCGTGCCGTCCGGCCGCCAGCTGAACCAGCCCGGATGCTGCTGCAGCCAGGGGTGGTCCTGGGAACACTGGATGGCGAAATCGAGGGCGATCTCCAGGCCATGGTCGGCGGCCGCGGCCACCAGGCGCCGGAAATCTTCACGGGTGCCCAGCTGAGGATGGATCGCCTCATGGCCGCCCTCCTCGCTGCCGATGGCATATGGGCTGCCTGGATCGTCCGGACCGGCGGTCAGGGAATTGTTCGGCCCTTTGCGGAAACTGCGGCCGATCGGATGGATCGGCGGAAAGTACAGCACGTCGAAGCCCATGTCCTGGATCACCGCCAGGCGCGAATGCACATCGTTGAACGTGCCGTGACGCTTGGGATCATCGGTGATCGAACGGGGGAAGAGTTCGTACCAACTGGCGAATTCGGCCAGTTGGCGCTCCACGTCCAGTGGATATTCGGGACTGATGCTCAGGTAAGGCCGGTGATCGGCCAGGGACATCAAGTCGGCACTGCGTGGCGCGAGAAACAACGCCACTTGCTCTTCAGGCAGCAGGCCCGAAAGCTCGTGGTGCAACGCGGCCAGCTGTTCGCTCAATTCGCCGTCGCTACGCTCGGCGGCTTGTTGCACGTGGTTGCGCCCCTCTTGCAGCTCAAGGCTGATGGGCACACCGGCAGCGTATTTTTTTTCCAATTCATAGCGGAAGCTGGCGAACTGGTCGAACCAGGCTTCGATACAGAACACGTAGCGTCCGACGGCCGGTACCGTGAACTGGCCGCGCCAGCCATTATTACCCAGCTCGGCCATGACCTCGCTGTTCCAGATGTCATCTTCCAAGGCACGCCAACGGATTCGCACGGCCAATTTATCGTGGCCATCGGCGAACACCTTGCTGGTCACCGTCACGTCCTGTCCGGCGAGGGCCTTGGCGGCAAATTGCCCGCCGTCGATCACTGGCATGGTGTCTTCAATCGCAATACGCGGCAACAACAAGGCCTGGGACAACGGCAGATGCGGGTTGTATTCCAGGTCGGTCGGCTGTTCGGCAGTCATCGAGCATCGCTCCTTTTACGCCCCATGGACGCGTTTGTGGCGGTAAAGGCCCAACGGGTCCTGATTAACTCACTTAAGCTCCGAACCGGACCGGCAGCCAAAAGTTCAGCGGGATTTGCTGGCCGGCAGCGGGGAATCAAACCCGTCGAACGGTGGTCAACCAGACAAGCACGACTCAAGCCACTTGCGTCCTGGAGGCACCACCCGATGACCATTCCCATCCCGGCCGAAACACCCGATCCGAACATCGACGACCCCAACCTGCCGCCACCGGGTCCCGATCCCGAGCCGATTCCGGAAAAAGACCCGCCGCTGGACCCGCAGCCGCCCCAGGGCGATCCGCCAAGCGAGGCGCCGCCGGAGCGGGTTTGAAAGCCTAGCCGCAGTGAACCTGCGGGAGCGAGCTTGCTCGCGATAGCGTCAGGTCAGCGAAGCCAGAGGTGACTGACACATCGCTAAGGCGAGCTAGCTCTCCCACAAGGACCTTGCGCACAGCCCCGGCGAATGCCTTACAGCTTCTCATCCCTCTCCAGTGCCCGAACAATCACTGGCATCACACTGAAGATTGCCAGCGCCAGAACGGTGCTGAGCACCGCCGTCGCTTCCCGGCCGAGCCCGGCGGCGACGCCGATGGCGGCGGTCATCCACAGGCCCGCCGCGGTGGTCAGGCCTTTGACGTGGCTTTCATCTGCATCCGCGTTTTTCAAGATGGTACCGGCGCCGAGGAAACCGATCCCGGCGACAACGCCCTGTATCACCCGGCTCATCGCATCGGCCTCTGACCCCGACATTTGCGGCACCAGCACGAACAGCGCGGCGCCCAGCGCCACCAGCATGTGGGTGCGCACCCCGGCGGCCTTGCCCTTGTGCTCACGCTCGAACCCCAAAATGCCTCCCAACAGTGCAGCCATTACCAGGCGCACCGTCACCCGAGTCATTTGCTGGGCATCGGCGATGTCGGCGAACTCCGCTTGCAGGGTCATCCAGACTTCATCCCACCACGAATCCATGAACGTTCCTCTCTTCACTCGATAAACGATTGACCGCAAGCGATGCGAGACGTGCGACCGCTGATCAGCCACGAAGAACCCTGCCGATCGGGAGGCGCCTAACGTTCAGGCATACAGGAAGGAGCAGTACCATGACTGTACGTATCGATGACCACCAGACCTGCCATTTCGACACCGCCAACGGGCCGGAACTTCGCCCGGCCAGCGAGCTGACCATCATCACCGACCCGGACAAGGCCATGTCGGCGGTGGAGCTCAATGGCGGGCGGGTCTACCTGACCGAAGCGCAGGTCGATGCCCTGATCGTGGCTGGGGCGGCTGACGGGCGGCAGAATCTGAAGGCAACGGACGGGGATTCGGTCATCTGACGGCTCGTTTGGCTCTTATTTCTGATCTTGCGTTGCTTTTGATTTTGCTTTGCTTTGATCTTGCGTTGCTCTTGATCTCGCTTCGGCTTTTGATCTTGAACGCCCCGTTAACCACGCTGGCCGAACGCAGGTATTGCGTAGTGGGGCGAAGCCTTTTTTGCTTACTTTTTTTGGCGTCTGAAAAAAAGTAAGCCGCCGTAAGGGGCGGAACCGTCAGTAGCAAATTACCGCAGCAACGGATATAAACACCATCCCAAGAACGAAGCCCACAATCCGTGAGGTGCATCAAACTGGCGCAGCGCAAGGCTCTTCACCCCATCTGATCCGGTTTTTATCAACCCACCTGAGCCTGTTATGCAAACAGTTCAATGGTCATAGTGCCCCAGCCAGATAGCGGCTGATGAGCGACCGACCATGAGCGAAAGAATCCCCGCCCAACTGATACAGACCTTCGACCCCACGCCCACAAAAACAAAGTCCGGAACCACCGACAACCTGATCCACACCCGCAGCTTTACCGGCTTGTTCCGCACCTTGCGCATCAGCGGTGCCGGCATTCTGTTCCTGTTGTTCTTCGGCACGGTATGGCTGAACTGGGGCGGTCGCCAAGCGGTGCTCTGGGACCTTTCCGAGAGCAAGTTCCACATCTTCGGCGCGACCTTCTGGCCCCAGGATTTCATCCTGCTGTCCGCCCTGCTGATCATCGCCGCGTTCGGCCTGTTCGCCATCACCGTGTTCGCAGGGCGCGTGTGGTGTGGCTACACCTGCCCCCAAAGCTCATGGACCTGGATCTTCATGTGGGTCGAGAAAATCACCGAAGGTGAACGCAACCAGCGCATCAAACTCCAAGCCGCGCCGTGGGACTTGAACAAACTCCTGCGGCGCTCGGCCAAGCACACTTTGTGGCTCGTCATCAGCCTGCTCACCGGCCTGACATTCGTCGGTTATTTCACCCCGATCCGCCCCCTGGCCGAGGAACTGCTGACCTTGCAGATCGGCGGCGTCAGCCTGTTCTGGGTGCTGTTTTTCACCGCGGCCACTTACCTCAACGCCGGCTGGCTGCGCGAAGCGGTGTGCATGCACATGTGCCCTTACGCACGGTTCCAGAGCGTGATGTTCGACAAGGACACCTTGACCATTTCCTATGACGTGGCCCGTGGTGACATTCGCGGGCCACGCAAACGCGAGGTCGATCCCGCCGATGTCGGACTGGGTGACTGCATCGATTGCCAGATGTGCGTGCAGGTCTGCCCCACCGGCATCGATATCCGCGATGGCTTGCAAATGGAATGCATTGGTTGCGCGGCGTGCATCGACGCCTGCGACTCGATCATGGACAAGATGGGCTACGCCCGTGGCCTCATCAAGTACACCTCCGAGCATCAACTGCAAGGAGGCAAGACGCATCTGCTGCGGCCACGGCTGGTGGGCTACACGGCGGTGCTGCTGGTCATGATCGGTGCTCTGGCGGTGGCGCTGGCGGAGCGCCCCATGGTGTCGCTGGATGTCAGCAAGGACCGTGGGCTGTTCCGTGAAAACAGCCAGGGCCAGATCGAAAACATCTATAGCCTGAAGATCATCAACAAGACCCAGCAACACCAGGCGTATGAATTGTCCCTGGTGGACGGCGACGGCTTTGTCCTGCAAGGCAAGACACGCCTGAGCCTGGCGCCGGGGGAAATCGTCGACGTGCCAGTCTCGGTGGCGATGCTCAGCGAACGGCCACGCAGCGGTTCCCAGGAAATGACCTTCAAGGTTGCCGACAGTGACGAGCAGCAAGTCTACAGCGTGGCCAAGAGCCGTTTTGTCGCGCCGATGAATCGGTGAACCTTTAAGATGCAATGTCCCTTATGACCGGGCCCGCCATGAAACGCTACGAAAAATTGGCCGATGACATCGCTGAACTGATCCGCTCCGGCATGCTGGGGCCCGGCCAGCGCGTGCCGTCGGTGCGCTACGCCAGCCAAACGTACGGCGTCAGCCCGTCCACTGTTTTCCAGGCCTATTACCTGCTGGAGCGACGCGGCCTGATCCGGGCCCGGCCGCGTTCCGGTTATTTCGTCAATAATCTTGCACCGCGCCCGTTCTGCGAGCCGGTCATCAGCAGCCAGGTGCAAGAGTCCACTGAAGTCGATGTCAGCGAACTGGTGTTTTCGGTGCTCGACTCGATCAAGGATCCCGCCACCGTACCGTTCGGCTCTGCATTCCCCAGCCCCATGCTGTTTCCGTTGCAGCGGCTGTCCCGCTCGTTGTCCAGCGCGACCCGGGACATGGACCCACGCGTGGTGGTGACCGACATGTCACCGGGCAATCCTCAACTGCGCCGCCAGATCGCCTTGCGCTATATGGTCGGTGGGCTGATGTTGCCCATGGAGCAATTGCTGGTCACCAACGGCGCCCTGGAAGCCTTGAACCTATGCCTGCAAGCGGTGACCGAGCCCGGCGACCTCGTGGCGATCGAAGCCCCTGCGTTCTATGCCAGCCTGCAAGTGCTGGAAAGGCTGAAGCTCAAGGCCGTGGAAATCCCCGTGCATCCGCGTGACGGGATCGACCTGGACGTGCTGGAACAGACGCTGGCGCGCCATCCGATCAAGGCGTGCTGGTGCATGACCAGCTTCCAGAACCCCATGGGCGCCACCATGCCCGAGGCGCGCAAGCAAGCGTTGGTGGAGCTGTTGCGCCAACACCAGGTGCCGTTGATCGAGGACGACGTCTATGCCGAACTCTATTACGGCCAGCAGGCTCCCAAACCAGCCAAGGCGTTCGACACCGAAGGGTTGGTGATGCATTGCGGTTCGTTCGCCAAGAGCCTGGCCCCGGGTTATCGCGTCGGCTGGGTCGCCGCCGGGCGCTATGCGCAGAAGATCGAACGGCTCAAGCTCATGACATCCCTGTGCGCCTCGATGCCGGCCCAGGCCGCGATCGCCGACTACCTGCAACACGGCGGCTACGACCGGCACCTGCGCAAGCTACGCTACGCCCTGGAAGAACAGCAAAGCGCCATGCTCGCCGCCATCGGCCGCTATTTCCCGCCCCAGACCCGCGTCAGCCAGCCGGCGGGCGGCTATTTCCTCTGGCTGGAACTGCCGGAGCAGATCGACTCGCTGAAGCTGTTCCAGATGGCATTGGCGCAAGGCATCAGCATCGCCCCCGGGCCGATCTTTTCACCGACCCAACGTTTCAGGAATTGCATCCGGCTGAACTATGGCGGGCCTTGGACTGAGGCGTCGGAAAAGGCGATGGAGACATTGGGGCGGATTATCCGGTCGTTCTAATATTTGGTTTGCCAGCACTACCGCCATCGCGAGCAAGCTCGCTCCCACATTTGGAACGCAATCCCCTGTGGGAGCGAGCTTGCTCGCGATGAGGCCAGGGCAGACCGCCCAGTTCTCAGCGCCCACCACCAAGGTCAACAAACGTCCCCGTCGCATACGAAGCCTTGTCCGACAGCAACCAGATAATCGCCTCCGCCACCTCATCCGGACGCCCGCCTCGCGCCATGGGAATCGCCGATTCCAGCTTGCTGACCCGCTCAGGATCACCACTGAGGGCGTGGAAATCGGTGTAGATATAGCCCGGGCGAACGGCGTTGACGCGAATGCCTTCGCCGGCCACTTCCTTGGAAAGGCCCACGGTGAAGGTATCCAGTGCGCCCTTGGAGGCCGCGTAGTCGACGTATTCCCCCGGCGCGCCCAAACGGGCGGCAACCGACGAGACGTTGACGATGCTGCCGCCCTGCCCGCCATGGCGGGGCGACATGCGCAGCACCGCATGCTTGGCGCACAGGATCGGCCCCAGCACATTGGTCTTCAGGATTTTGAGAATGCGGAACTCGGACATTTCATCGAGCCGGGATTTGTGGGCGACCGTACCGGCGTTGTTCACCAGGGCGGTGACACGGCCCAATTCGGCGTCGACGCGGTTGAACAGGCCGACCACCTCGTCTTCGATGCTCACGTCGGCCCGCACCGCAATGGCCTGCGCACCCTTGGCCCGGACCTGTTCGAGGATGTCCTGAGCGGCGTTTTCATCGGACTGGTAGTTGATGCAGATGTGATAGCCCTGATCCGCCGCCAGCAGCGCCGTGGCCGCTCCGATCCCGCGCCCGCCACCAGTGATGACGATGACTTTATCCACGCTTGCTCTCCCGTTCCACGCAAACACGTCGGGCCCAAGAATAGCGTTGACCCGACGATTTGCACAACGCGGCCGGTTTACCGGGGCGATGACAACGGCTGGCGAGCCAGTGCGCGCAGGTCCAGGCGCCCGTCCAGCAGCGGCGGGCACCAGTAATACCCGCCAGTGATCGGCCGGCTCATGCGGTACAAGCCATCGGTAATGCCGTCTTCGAGGCCGCTCATGCGGCGCAGTTGCGCTTCGAAGGCATCCAGGGAGAAACCGAACGCCAGGAACATCAGCCCAGCGCGATCGCCTTCGATCCACGGCATGGAACGGCGCACGACGAAAGCCTCCGGTGCAAAGCTTTCCTGGGCCGTGCGCTTGACGTGGGCCGACTCCGGCGCCTCTTCGATTTCCTCGTTGTCGCTCAGGCGACGGCCCATGATGTTGTCGCGTTCGTGGGGCTGCATCGCCGCGAACCCGTCCAGATCGTGCTGCCACTGCTGGATCGCGGCGAAGCTGCCACCGCGCAGTCCGTCGGCGCCCTGGGCCAGGGCGGCGGCGACGGCCGCGTCGTCGTGGGGGTTCTCGGTGCCGTCTTCGTAGCCGGTCAGGTCGTGGCCGGTCATATGGCGGAAGGTTTCGTTCATTTGCACCAGGCGCAGGGCCGGCGCCAGGGCTGCTTCGATGGCGCGGCTGCGGTGCAGCAGCTCGCCGCGATCCTCGCCATGCAACCAGCACCACAGCGCGTGCTGGGTCGAGGGATTATCGACGCCGACACCGGCCAGGGCAGGAAATGCCCGCAGCCCCTTGACCTCGGCGCCCAACGCTTGCACCAACGACTCGCCAAACCCGACGACCGCGCGGCCATCCAATTGCAGCAACAATTTATCGATCGCAGCCGGCAGTGCCTCGACCGATTCCAGGGCAAAAAACAGATGACGGGCCTGAGGCGGAACAGGGGTGGCGAGAATGCCGGGCTGGTAGTAACTCATGGGAACTCCTTCGGAAAGAGTCGCGAGTTTACCCGGCGGCCGCCGCTTTGTGTCGTTTCGCTTGAGGACAGGACCCTTCGGCCGACGGGACCGTTTTGTGGGAACGCTCCCACGTCCCTGTCAGACAGCTCGGAACCCAGCCTGCATCCGTTGCTACGGATTGCCGGGCAGCAAAAAACGCCCTAGATTGACCGTCCCTCAAGGAAGGCCAACGAGAGCGGTCCATCATGCACATTGCCAAATCGATACTCGCCGGGAGCTTTTTCCTGATCCTTTCTTTTACCGGCGTCGCCCAGGAACGCCTTGAAGAAACTGTCGATGCCGTTATCCAGCCCCTGATGAAACAGCAGGACATCGCGGGGATGGCGGTGGCGATCACCCACAACGGCCAGCGCCAGTTCTTCAATTATGGCGTTGCCTCCAAGGACACGAGAAAGCCCGTCACCGACCAGACCCTGTTCGAAGTCGGCTCGATCAGCAAGACCTTCACCGCCACGCTCGGCGCCTATGCCCAGGCCCAAGGCAAGTTGCAATTGTCGGATCCCGCCGGTCGCTATGCCCCGCAGCTGAACGGAGCAGCGCTGGCAAACACCCGCCTGCTCGATCTCGCTACCTACACGGCGGGCGGGCTGCCTTTGCAGTTTCCCGACGATGCAGACCATGCCGACAGGATGTTCAGCTATTACAAGTCCTGGAAACCGCTCTACCCGACCGGCACCCAACGGCTCTACTCGAACCCGAGCATCGGCCTGTTTGGCCATCTGGCGGCCCGCGCCCTGGGTCGGTCATTCGATGACGTGATGGAACAAACGCTGATGCCGGGGCTGGGCCTCAAACACAGTTATGTACGGGTGCCGCAAGACCAATCGGGCCGATACGCCCAGGGCTATGCAAAGGATGGCAAGCCCGTGCGGGTCGGACCTGGCGCCTTGGATTCCGAGGCGTATGGGGTGAAGACCAGCTCAGCGGACCTCATTCGTTTCGTCGAGGCCAACCTGCGACCGCAAAAGCTGGACGAAGCCTTGAAGCAAGCCATCGCCACGACCCACATGGGTTTCTATCGGGTCGGCGGGATGACCCAGGGCTTGGGCTGGGAGTTCTACCCTGCCCCGTTCACCGTGGATGACCTGCTCGCCGGCAATACCCCGCAGATGGCCCTGACCCCACAGAAAGTCGAACCGCTCAACCCGCCCCGCCCGGCGCCGGACGGCAGCTGGATCAATAAGACAGGCTCTACCAACGGCTTTGGCGCATACGCGGCGCTCGTGTCTGGAAAGGATTTGGGGATCGTGATGTTGGCGAACAAGAACTACCCGATCGAAGAACGGATAAAGGCCGCGCACAAAATCCTGGCGGCATTGGAACGACAATGAAGTCTGCTTTTGTGGCGAGGGGGCTTGCTCCCTCGCCACGTAAATTCGGCGTTATAGAGGGTCAATCCTCCAGCGCCTTCGGCGCGGCCGCGGGCTTGGTGGGCTTGGCCGCCTTGCCCGGCTTGGCGCCTTTCGCGTCCTTGGCCGGCGCGGGTTCTGGCTCGGGTAGCGGGGTTGGCGCCACGGCTTCCTTTTCAGCCGCAGGCAATTTGTCGACAGCATCGAACAGCTCGCTCAATGTGATCGCGCCGGAATGCTCAAGCTTCTTTTCCCCATCCTTGCCCACCAGGATGATCTTGGGCAGCGCACCGGCTCCCAGCTTGAGAGAACGGATCAGTGCCATGGTGCTTTGCGGGTCCAAATCCTTGCCATCACGTTTCCCGATGGTGTTGAAAACGGTGTAGAGCATCATGTTTCGTTCGGAGAATCCCTGCTTGCCCTCTGGCTTTTCGAGCTCTGCTTTCAACGTGGACCATGCAGGGTCGACGGAGCTGGGCGCGATAATGATCAAGGGGCGGGTCTTGCCCACCTCCGCCACCAGGGGCGAGTCGCCATCAGCGGCGAACAAGGGGCCAGCAAAGGCCAGCAAGGTAGCGAAGGTCAACGACCGAATAAGCATGCGCCTCTCCTTTTGATATTTACGCTGTACTGATTGCACATGGCGGCGATTGTTCCGCGAGAGTCGCCCGTTACCGCAGCTGCCTGCCTTGAAGCTTAGGCCACCGGCCCCATAGCGCAACCGCGTCACGAGGCGCTCAAAGGCCGAATGGGAAGGTGTCTTCCTCGTGCTCAAGCGTGTGAGGTGTTGGCAATGGCGTGACCGCTTCGGTCTGCTCGAACCAGAGCCAGGCATCGAACTGCTCGGCCAATACGGCTTCGAAGTAATGGCTCTGGCGTTCGGTTTCAGGGCGGTAGATCACGCCGATAGCGCGTTCGAGCAGGGGCTCGGACAATGCGTCCAGCAGTGCCTCGTCAGGATTAGTCCGCCAGTCCGTGAGCGATGCGCGAACACCCGTATTCAGGAATTCCCGCTCCCAACTGCCGGCCAGCGCGGGCAGCACCTGCTTGATTTTCATCGGTGAGTCCCAATCGTCGGCCGCCGCCACGCTGCCACGATTGGTGCCCATGCCCAGCAGCACCGCGTCGCGGCCGTAAGCCATGCGGCATAACTGGCCGATATTGAATTCACCTTCCCAACCCATGCGAGTCGCGGCGGCATTGCCGATGTGGGAGTTGTGCGCCCAGACCACCGCTTTCGCATCGGGGCCACGATGTTCCATCAGGCTCTGCAGGGTGTCGAACATGTGCCGGTCCCGCAGGTTCCAGGACGATTTTCCGCCGCGATACATGGCCCGGTAGTACTGTTCGGCGGCGCGCACGACCCGGGCGTTCTGGATGGCGCTGAAGAAACTCTCGTCATCCTCGATCAGGGGATCGAGGCGCTCGGCGAGCAGCGTATTGAGCTGCTCGACCACCGCGTCCTCGCAGGTCGCCAGGTTGCCGCGTTCGGTGAAATGACCGTAAAGCGCCGGGTCGTCGTGCCAAGGCGTCAGGCAACCATAACGATGCCGGGCGCCGCGGGCCAGGTGGGGGTGTGCCTTATCGAGGTAGTTGAGCACTTCGTCGATCGAGTGCCGCAAGCTGTAGACGTCGAGGCCGCGAAACTCCACGCGCCGATCGCCCGGCTGCTCCAGGTTGTAATCGCGCAACCAGCGGACGAAGGACTGTACGTCGGTGTTGCGCCACATCCAGCTTGGAAACCGGGCGAAAGCCTGCTGTTTCCAGGCCGAGGGTCCGAGGTCACGCACGCAGCGGTCGATTTGCCCGGCGTCGGGCCAGTCGGCTTCGACGGCGACGATCCCGAAGCCGTGATGCTCGATCATGTGCCGGGTGATGGCCGCGCGGGTGCGGTAGAAGTCATGGGTGCCGTGGCTGGCTTCGCCGATCAGCAAGACCTTCGCGTCGGCAAAGCGATCGAACATCTCGCCAAACGCCGGGCTGTCCTCGGCGGGCAGCGGTTCGGCGTGATGACGCAGAATGTCGGCGATGTCGGAGCGAGGTTCGACGCGACGACGGCGCAGGCGTTGCAGCAGATCTCTGGCTGGGCTGTTCATGGATCGTGGCCTCATCAGTACCTGGTTTACAGGTATGACTATGCCTATCGGCCCATGACTCCGAGCAAATCAGAACGCCAGTTTGAAGCCGATCATCGCCAACATCACCGCCAGGCAAGGGCGCAGGAGTTCATCGGAAATACGTCCCGACAAATGGCTGCCCAGGTAAATGCCCGGCAGTGAACCGATCAGCAAGAAGCCGAGGATGTGCCAGTCCATGTTGCCCATGCTTGCGTGGCCCAGGCCGGCCACCAGGGTCAGCGGCACGGCGTGGGCGATCTCGGTCCCCACCAGGCGCCTGGTGACCAGGAACGGATAGAGGATGAACAGCGCGACAGTGCCCAGGGCGCCGGCGCCGATGGAGGTCAACGCGACCATCGTGCCCAGCACCAAGCCGGTAATCACAGTGAGTACGTTGAGCCGTGAGCCGCTGGGGTTGTAGTGGCCGCCGGCGCGATCGTGGGCGAATTGGAGCAGGCGTTTCTTGAACAGGATCGCCAGGGCAGTGGCGAACAACACAAAACCCAGTGCTTGCTTGATGACTGCGTTCATCGCGTCTGGCGAGCTGTTCAGGCTGCTGAGGAACCACAGGGTCAGCCCGACCGCCGGCACGCTGCCCAAGGTCAGCCAACCGGTGATGGACCAGTCGATATTGCGGTTCTTGGCGTGAACCAGCACGCCGCCGGATTTGGTAATGGCCGCGTACAGCAGGTCCGTACCCACCGCCGTCGCGGGGTTGATGCCGAACCACAGCAGAATGGGGGTCATCAGCGATCCGCCACCCACGCCGGTCATCCCGACGATGAAACCGACCACCAGGCCCGCTACGACTAAACCGAAATTACCGAAATCCATCAAACCCGTCTCAGCGCGACCGCGTGAAAAATCTGGCCGCGAGCATAGCGATTTTTCTTATAACCCCCTATATCGATGTGATCTATCTTTATTCCATATTTGATCACTGGACGGGCAGGAAATTCAGGAACAGCAGGCTCTGTGCATAGTTGAGCCCTATCCGCCGGTAGCGCTCGTCGAGCATCTGCGTCAGCAGGTCCAGGCGTGCAACGATTTTCCCGAACTCGACGGCAAAGCTCAGGTTGCTGCCCTCCTCCGAGATTTCGTTGGAAAACAGCATCGGCGAGCCGTCCTTGTTCTGCCGCTGGCCCAGCAACCAGGTTGCCTTTTCGATGTTGCGCGCAGCGTTGCTGACGAAGCGCGGATCGATGGTGTCGGTCATGTAGAACTCCAGGCGATTGCCGTGAGCCGTGACCAGCATGCTGCCAATGGCGTAGATGAACGCACCGACCCTATCACCAAGGAACTCGGGGCTCATGGCATAGCTCAGGGCCGCCAGGTCCTTTTTATTGCCCAAGGTCGGCAGGGGCTGCTGTTGCTCGATGGCTTGGCGCACTTGCTTGACGGCGACGCGGACGTCGAGAAAGCCCGACTTGCGCAATTCTTCCGGGTTGCGCAGGTAAAGTTTGTGCATCAGCAGGTAAAGGCTCTGCAAGTTGTCGTGCATCGAGAGCGTGGCCATCCGGTCCACGCTGGTCTGCAAGAATTCCTGGGGCTTGGCGTTGCTGAACTGCGTAACCATGTCCTGGCCTTGCAGGTGGGTGCAGCCGCCGCTGAGCAACAGCAACAGGCCCACCAACAGCAGGTTGCTGCGACGTGGCGACACCATCACGGAAAGTAAAACACCGGCCATCGAATCTCGTCTGGACATGGGGAAGCGGTGGGGCTCGCCGCTTCCTGGCCATGGATAGAGCGGAAAAAACCCTAAAAGTGCAGTGCCTTACCCGACAGTTGACGTCTGGTCACGATTCGCCTCGATCAATTAGTCTTACTTTTTAATTGATAAATCTCAATTTATAGCTATAAATCCCTTCTCCACCCGCAAATAGAAAGACTACTGAACAGAAAAACCTTCATCGCTGTCCGACCGATTAACGGACTCGACCCGCGTTAAAACAACAAAAAAACAACAGGAAGGAAGGTCACACTCATGCTTGAATCCAGACACCTGCTCTCGGCCCTCGGAGTTTCTCTGATGATTGCCACCTCTTCACAGGCCGCCGGCCTGACCAACGAACGCGTTGCTTTCGGTAAGACCGACGACGGCACGGCGGTTGAAAAATATGTGTTGCGCAACAGCAACGGCATGGAGGCTACCGTCATCACCTATGGCGGGATTCTCCAGTCGCTGATCGTGCCGGACAAAAACGGCATGACCGACGACATCGTGCTCGGCTTCGACGATGTCCAGGGCTACCAGAAGAATGGCAATGTATATTTCGGCGCGACCATCGGCCGCTTCGGCAATCGCCTGGCTGGCGGCGCGTTCGAGTTGGATGGCAAGCGCTACCAGGTGCCGCAGAACGACAAGGACAATTCGCTGCACGGCGGGCCGCAAGGGTTCGACAAGCGTGTCTGGAAAGCCGAGCCGAGCAACGACAAGGACTCGGTCGGCGTGACCCTGACCTACCTGTCGAAGGACGGCGAGATGGGGTTTCCCGGCAATCTGAAGACTGACGTCACCTACAGCCTCAACGACAAGAACGAACTGCGCATCGACTACAAGGCCACCACTGACAAACCGACCGTACTGAACCTGACCAACCACAGTTATTTCAACCTGGCGGGTGCAGGCAATGGCGACATCCTCAAGCAAGTCGCGACCTTGCACGCGTCCCGCTACACACCGGTGACCGCCAAGCTGATTCCCACCGGCGAGCTGGCGCCAGTGGCCGGCACGCCGATGGACTTTACCAAGCCAACCGCCATCGGCGCCCATATCAAAGCCGATCATCCGCAGTTGAAGTTCGCCGAGCCAAAACAGGGTGGGTTTGACTTCAACTGGGTGCTCGACGCCAAGGGTGACGTAAACAAACTCGCCGCCGACGTCCAGGATCCGAAGTCCGGGCGACGGCTGCAGCTCTTTACCACCGAACCCGGTGTGCAGTTCTACACCAGCAACTTCCTCGATGGCACGGTCAAGGGCAAGCAAGGCAAGGTCTATCCGCACTGGGGCGCGTTTACCCTGGAGACCCAGCACTTCCCCGACTCGCCGAACCAGCCGGACTTCCCGACCACGCGGCTGGATCCGGGCCAGACCTACACCCAGGCCATGGTGCTGAAGTTCTCGGCGGAATAACCCTCCTGCCAACCGAGCGTTCCCACGCTGCGCGTGGGGACGCCTCCCGTGGCGCTCTGCGTCATGCTTTTCGGCCCTAGAGCATCCCGCTGCATTGCGGCGCGAATCAAACCTGAACGCCTGGTCTATTCTGCTGCCACAGCTTAATCGACCCGCACGACAGGAGATGTGAATGAGAACTCTGGAGTTGGCCGGCGTGTCCGTGCCGGTAATCGGCCAGGGCACTTGGCGCCTGGGTGAAGAACCGTCCCATCACAAAAAAGAAGTGGCTGCCCTGCGCCTGGGCATTGAAATGGGCATGACCCTGATCGACACCGCCGAAATGTATGCCGAGGGCGGCGCCGAAAAAGTCGTTGGCGAAGCGATCACCGGGCTGCGTGACCAAGTATTCCTGGTGAGCAAGGTCTACCCCCACAACGCCAGCCGCAAAGGCATTCCGCTGGCCTGCGAGCGCAGCCTGCGGCGGCTCGACACCGATTACATCGACCTTTATCTGCTGCACTGGCGTGGCCAATACCCGCTGGAAGAAACCGTCGAAGCGTTTGAACGACTTCGCGAAGAAGGCAAGATCGGGCGCTGGGGCGTGTCGAATTTCGACGTCGACGACATGGAAGAACTGAACGCGCCCGACTGCGCCACCAACCAGGTGCTGTACAACCTGCAGGAGCGCGGCATCGAATACGACCTGCTGCCCTGGAGCCAGCAACGGCGCATGTCGATCATGGCCTACTGCCCGGTCGGCCAGGGTGGGCAGCTGCTCAGGGATCACACCATGCAACAAATCGCCGAACGCCACCGCGCGACACCGGCGCAGATTGCCCTGGCCTGGCTGTTGCGCCAGGACAATGTGATCGCCATTCCCAAGGCCGTGCAGCCTGAACATGTGCGCCTGAATGCCGAAGCGGCGAATCTGCAACTTGAGCCCCAGGATCTGGCGGCGCTGGACCTGGTGTTTCCCAAGCCCCAGGGCAAGCAGCGGTTGGCGATGGTTTAGCTTGGGGAATCGAAGGTTCTGTGGCGAGGGAGCTTGCTCCCGCTGGGGTGCGAAGCGGCCCTCGCTTTAGGCGGCTGCTGCGCAACCGAGCGCGAGCAAGCTCCCTCGCCACAAGAGCATTGCCCTCCAACCCATCACTGCGCGGCATCAGAACAACCCCATCTGCCCCCCGACCAAAGTCGAAAAATCATCCCCCACAAACGGCAGAATCGCGTCCGCCACCGGCTGGAGCTGCTTGGTCACGTAATGGTCGTAATCTATCGGCGCGCTGCGGGTTTCCATAGGCTCGGGGCCGGCGACGGTGATCACGTAGCTGATCCAGCCGCCGTTCTGATACTGCCGAGGCCGACCCTGGCGCTCGTTGAACTCGTCGGCGAGCCGCGCGGCCCGTACGTGGGGCGGCACGTTGCGTTCGTACTCATCCAGGGGGCGGCGCAGGCGCTTGCGGTAGACCAGACGCTCATCGAATGTACCGGCCAGCGTCTGGCGCACGTAATCGCGTACATAATCCTGATAAGGCTGGCGATGGAAGATCCGTCCGTACAGCTCCTGCTGGAACTGCCGGGCCAGGGGCGACCAATCGGTGCGCACGGTTTCCAGGCCCTTGTAGATGATTTCATCGCTGCCGTCGGCGCGGGTCACCAAGCCGGCGTAGCGCTTCTTGCTGCCCTCCTCCGCGCCGCGGATGGTCGGCATGAGGAAACGCTTGAAATGGGTTTCGAATTGCAGCTCCAGCGCGCTCTCCAGGCCGAACTCGTCACGCACGTGCTCGCGCCACCACCCGTTGACGTAAGCCACCAGTTCCCGGCCAATCGCCGCGGCTTCTTCCTGGCCATGGGGCCGGCGCAGCCAGACGAAGGTTGAATCAGTGTCCCCATAGATCACCACATGCCCCCGGGCTTCGATCAACTGCCGGGTGCGTTGCATGATCTGATGACCGCGCAGGGTGATGGACGACGCCAGGCGCGGGTCGAAGAAGCGACAGCCACTGGAGCCGAGCACTCCATAAAACGCGTTCATGATGATTTTCAGCGCCTGGGACAAGGGCGCGTTATGTTCGCGCTTGGCGGTCTCCCTGCCTTCAGCGACCCGCGCCACGATGGACGGCAGGCAGTGTCGGGTACGGGAGAACCGCGCCCCGCGAAAGCCTGGGACAGACTCGTGCTCGCCCGGATGGCGCAGCCCCTCGATCAGGCCCACCGGGTCTATCAGAAAGGTGCGGATGATCGACGGGTACAGGCTCTTGTAGTCGAGCACCAGCACCGATTCGTAGAGCCCCGGCTGGGAATCCATGACGAACCCGCCAGGGCTGGCCTCGGGCGGACGCTGGCCGAGGTTCGGCGCAACGAAGCCCTGGCGGTGCATCAGCGGCATGTAAAGGTGCGTGAACGCCGCCACCGAACCACCGCTGCGATCGGCCGGCAGGCCGGTGACGCTGGCGCGCTCCAGCAGGAACTCGAGCAGATCGGTCTTGGCGAAAATCCGCGTCACCAGCTCGCAGTCCTTGAGGTTGTAGCGGGCCAGGGCCGGCTTGTCCTCGGCGAACATGCGGTTGATCTCGTCCATGCGCTGGTACGGGTTGTCGATGGACTTGCCTTCGCCCAGCAGGGTCTGCGCGACGTTCTCCAGGCTGAACGACGGGAAACTCCAGGTCGCCGAACGCAAGGACTCGATCCCGTCGATGATCAACCGGCCCGCCGCCGAGGCGAAGAAATGATTGTTGCGCGCGCCATGCTCGTGCCACTGCATTTCCTCGCCGCCACGCCCCAGGCGCAGCGGCACGGCCAACCGACGAGCATGCTCATGCAACACGCGCAAATCGAACTGCACCAGGTTCCAGCCGATGATCGCGTCGGGGTCGAAGCGGGCAAACCACTCATTGAGCTTCTTGAGCAGCAGCGTTCGGGATTCGCAATATTCGAGTTGGAAATCAACGTCGCGATCATCGCCGTTCGGTGGACCGAGCATATAGACCTGTCGCTCGCCGCAGCCTTCCAGGGCGATGGAGTACAAATCGCCCTGGGCGGTGGTTTCGATGTCCAGGGACACCAGCCGCAGCGGTGGGCGGTACTCGGGAGCCGGTTTCATCTGGGCGTCAAGCAGCACGCCGTCGGCCGATGGCGTGCCACCGAACCACACCGGGGCGGTGATGAAGCGCTCCATCAGGTAGCGCTCCGGTGGCCGGATATCAGCTTCGAACACGTCCACGCCGGCGCGCCGCAGCGTGGTGTCCAGGCGCATCAGTTGTCCATGCTGTCGACAATACAGGCCCAGCACCGGGCGATGCTCGAAATCCAGCAGGTCCAGGGGACGCAGCTCGATGTCCTTCTCCCCTTGCAACAGCGCTTCGGCCTGGCCGCGCTGCACTTGCGGCACGAACGCCACCGAAGGCTGCACCGGCAGGCGCACGCGCCGGGGGCCGGCATCGGTCGCCAGCCAGAACTCGACTTCGGAGCCCGCCGGGGTATCGCGCCAATGCCGGGTCAGGACGAAGCCCTGCTGTAGATCCACCGCTGAAACCTCAAAACTTGCATGTGCGCTGATTCTACCTGTGGCGAGGGGATTTATCCCCGCTGGGGTGCGCAGCAGCCCCTCAAGCAACTTGCATCAGATGAATGTCGTGTCGACATTTTTGGGACTGCTGCGCAGCCCAGCGGGGCGGCGCGACGCTTCGCTAAATCCCCTCGCCACAACGGCGGATGACTTTAGATAGGAGTGAATTCACCCGCCATGACGCTTTTGGACGACTGACTGCCGCTTTATCGCTTGCCCTTCGCCGTTGGGTCTACGATTCTTTTACCACCCGCAAAAAAACGACACCCGAGGCCTCCCCATGAAAACCGTCGCGCAGTTGCTCCGGATAAAAGACGAGAAGAACCAGCAAGTGCACACCATTTCACCGGACGACATGGTTTTGCAGGCCCTGATGCGCATGGCCGAGAAAAACGTCGGTGCCTTGCTGGTGGTGAAGAACGATGAGGTGCTGGGCATCATCAGTGAGCGTGACTATGCGCGCAAAATGGTCTTGCACGGGCGCTCATCGGTGGGCACGAAAGTCAGCGACATCATGGTTTCGCCCGTGATCACCATCGATCCCCATCAGAACGTCGAGACGTGCCTGAGCATCATGACTGAAAAGCACTTGCGGCATTTGCCCGTCGTGGAGGACGGCAAGCTCGTCGGCCTGTTGTCCATTGGCGACCTGGTGAAAGAGGCCATTGCCGAACAAGCAGACCTGATCCGACAACTGGAGCAATACATTCGCGGCGAATGATCGGCTCGGGCGGGTTGCTCATTTGCGACTCACTTCTATATTGAAGGAGTTGCCCCGCCGAGCATCCCCATGGCCGTTACCGAACGACTGATCATCTGTGAACATTGCGATGCGGTGTACGAGCCGGTTGAGCTCGCCCCGCATCAAAAAGCTGCGTGCGTGCAATGTCACGCCGTGATCCAGCGCTACAACGGCTTGACCATCGAACAGCGCTTGGCCTTGACCATCACTGCGGCGGTGGTTTGGGTCTTCGCCAACGTTTATCCGGTGATGAGCATCCGCCTCCAGGGCTTGAGCAACAGCGCGACGCTGTGGGACTCCGTCGTTGCCCTGAGCCAGGGCCCTATTACCTTCATCGCCCTGGTCGCCGCCGTCGCGATCATCATCGCCCCGGCCTTCCAATTGGCGCTCCTGCTCTGGGTGCTGGGCTACGCCTATTCCAAGCGGCGGGCACCGGCTTTCAGCCTGTGCATGCGCAGCCTGGAAACCCTGCGGCCGTGGAGCATGCTGGAGGTGTGCCTGCTGGGTGCGTTGGTCGCGGTGATCAAGCTTGCCGGCCTGCTGGATGTACTGCCCGGCATCGGCCTGTTCGCCCTGGCGGCCTTGAGCCTCTTGATGATCCGTATTGCCGGCCGCGATGTCCGCGACCTTTGGGACACCCTGTGAACGGGCCATTGCCAGGCAACCCGCCCCGGGCCGGCGACCTGAACCTGTGCCTGTGCCACAGCTGCGGCCTGGCGTGCGACATGAGCAACGAGCCCGAGACGTGTCCGCGCTGCGATGCCGCCCTGCACCGGCGCAAACCCGATACCCTGACCCGCACCTGGGCCTACATGCTGGCGGCGCTGGTGTTCTATATCCCGGCGAACCTGCTGCCGGTCATGAACACCCAAATGCTCGGCGATGGCGCGGACAGCACGATCATCAGCGGCGTTCTCGAGTTCTGGAACAGTGGCGCCTGGGACATCGCCCTGATCATCTTCATCGCCAGCATCGCCGTACCGGGCATCAAGTTCGTCGTGCTGACGCTGCTGCTGATGACCGTGCAGCGGCGCAGCACCTGGGCCCAGGTCCAGCGAGCGAAGCTTTACCGGCTGGTGGAGGTCATCGGCTACTGGTCGATGCTCGATGTGCTGGTCGTAGCGTTGGTGGCGGCGCTGGTGAAATTCCAGGCCCTGAGCGACATCGAACCGCGACCGGGAATACTGTTCTTCGGTCTCGTGGTGCTGTTTACCATGCTGTCGGCCATGAGTTTCGATCCACGGCTGATCTGGGATACCCAACCATCCGAGGAGGTCATGGATGAAGTCGCAAGCCACTGATGGACAGCCCGCACCGGGCCGGGCCCATGTCACCAGCCGTCGCTGGACGGTGTCGCTGGTATGGATCGTGCCCATCATCGCCGTGCTGGTGGGGGTGTCCCTGGTGGTCCATAACTGGCTGCAGGAAGGCCCGACCATCACCATTACCTTCAAGACGGGCGAGGGCCTCACCGCGAACAAGACCCCGGTCAAATACCGCAACGTGGTCATCGGCCAGGTCACCGACGTGCAACTGAGCGCCGACCAGAAGAATGTGACCGCCACCGTCAAGCTCGCCAAGACCGCGGACACGTTCACCCATGAAGACTCGGTGTTCTGGGTGGTCCGGCCGCGTATCGGCGCCGGCGGTATCTCCGGGATCGATACCTTGCTGTCCGGGGATTTCATCGGTGCCGACGCCGGCCACTCCACCGTGCGCGCCAAGTCCTTCACCGGCCTGGAGGCCCCGCCCCCCATCACTTACGGAGAGCCGGGCAAGCGCTTTACCCTGCACTCCCAGGACCTCGGTTCGCTGGACATCGGCTCGCCGGTGTACCTGCGCAAGATCCCGGTGGGCCAAGTGGTGTCCTATGCCCTGGACGCCGAAGGCAAGGGGGTCAATATCGAAGTGTTCATCAATGCGCCTAACGATGCCTACGTCACCGAGAACACCCGCTTCTGGAACGTCAGCGGTGTCGATGTGAACGTCGGCGCCAACGGTTTCGCGGTCAAGACCGAATCCCTCTCCGCCCTGCTGGTCGGCGGCATCGCCTTCAGGGCCCCGGAGTACAGCCCCAACGACACGCCCGCGCCCGAAGACAAGAATTTCGAGCTGTTCGCCGACCAACAGAGCGCCCTCGCCCCGCCCAGTGGCAAGGCGCAATTCCTCGCTTTACGCTTCGACCAGGCCTTGCGCGGCTTGCGCGTTGGGGCCCCGGTGGAGTTTCTAGGCATCGAGATCGGCCGTGTCGTCGCCATGAACCTGGATTTCGACGAAAAGCAGCGCACGTTCCCTATCAATGTCGGCATCGTGATCTACCCCCAGCTGCTGGGAAAGGCCCACGAAAAACTGCTCAAATCGCTGGATTACGATCCGGAAGACGAAGCCGCCGCTGCCCGGCTGGTGGGCAGTTTCGTCGAACGGGGCCTGCGCGCCCAGGCTCGCAGCGGCAACCTGCTGACCGGGCAGTTGTATATCTCCCTGGATTTCTACCCCAAAGCGGAAAAGGTCGCCTTCGACCTCGCCGCCCGCCCCCTGCGGATCCCGACGATCCCGGGCAGCCTGCAGCAATTGCAGGAACAGCTGCAAACGGTGGTGGGGCGCATCAACAAGCTGCCGCTGGAGAGCATCGCCAGCAATCTGGACGGCAATCTGGTGGAGCTGCGCAAAGGACTCTCGCAATTCAACAACAAGACCCTGCCGGGCGTGCAAAGCACCTTGCAGGACGTGAGCAAGACCCTGCAATCGGCGAATTCTACGTTGGCGGAAGACTCGCCACAGCGTGAACAGCTGACCCAGACCCTGGATGACCTGGGCCGCATGTCCCGTTCGCTGCGCGAGCTGTCGGACTACCTGAGCCGACATCCTGAATCGCTGCTTCGCGGCCGTCCGAAGGACGCCCCGGCGCAAAACCTGACTTTTCCGGTGAAAGAATGATGACAGGAGCACGCTCGATGCCGCTGACGCTGAGATGTTCGTTGATTGCCCTGGCGCTGCTCCTCGGCGCCTGCCGCAGCGACCCTATCCACTATCACACCCTGAGCCCGGTCCAACCGGCGGGCCAGGTGCATGCGGGCGTGGATATCCAGATCGAGCAACTCAGCGTTCCACCGCAAGTGGATCGCACCCAGATGGTGATTCGCCAGGGCGACAGCGGGTTGGCCATCCTCGAAACCGAATGGTGGGGCTCAAGCCTGGCGGACGAACTACGCAGCAGCCTTGACGAGCAATTGAGCAACCCCGGTGCGCCAAAGCGGTTGCTGCGGGTCGACGTGCAGCGCTTCGACTCGATTCCCGGTCGGTATGCGCGCATGGACGTGCAATGGCGACTGCGCACGCTGGGCAGCGACGCCCACGCCCTCACCTGTCGCAGCAGCCTGCAAACGCCGGCCACGGGCAATATCGACGACTTGGTGAAGGGGCATCAAAACAACGTCCGGCAGTTGGTCGACCTCGTGGGGCAAGCGGCATCGCGCAACGCCTGCCCCTGATTCAATCGGGCCAATGCAGTGAAAGCACTGGAGCGACTCGCGGGTGGTGGTCGATGCGCGCCAGCAAGGCATGGAACTCAGGGCGGGCATTGAGCATCGCTTCCCGAGTTTCGACCCATTTCGTGATCACCGCCGCCAGGATATCCAGCGCGCCGGGCTCTGCGCCGCCGAGAAAGGGTGACGCTGCAAACTGGTCGGCAAACAGCGCCCAGTTGCGATACAGGCGCTGTTTCGTGCCCGACACCAGACGTTCCTGGGTGACTTCGTCCGCATCAGGCAGCCAGCGCTGGGGGAAATCGATAATGCCAATGGGCGTGTAGCAATTGGCGGCGATATAGACCAGGCCACGTATGACCTGGGCGCGTTGGGCCGGATCCTCCGGCAACAGTTTTGATTCTCGGAAAGACAACCCCAAGTGAATCAGGATCGCCGCCGCCTCGGTCAACACCGAGCCGTCCGGCAGTTGCAGGGTCGGGACCTGCTTCTGAGGATTCAACGCCTCGAGTTCTTTCGCGGCCTCGTTGTCCTCGGTCGAATAGGTATCGACGCGTCGATAAGGCACCCCGCATAGGTTCAAGGCGACCTCGACAGCTGCCGAGCCGGACTGGCTGTGACCGAATAACTGGTACATGCACCTGCCTCCTGCAAAAGGGATTATGCCGGTAGAGCTTCCTGGTTCGTGAGTGTTCCATCAATCTGACTGACACACCTGCAACGAGCTATCACCGCCGTCGATGTTCACCATCACGTCAATGAAGTTCTCATGCTCCCTGCCCGGCGCAACAATAGCCCCACACAAACAACACACCCCGGAGCACACCATCATGAAACGCCAAATCATCCTCAGCTTCGCTTTCTCGGTACTGGCCGCCAACGCATTCGCCGCCACTTCCCAACCCGTCGTTGCCGAAGGTGGCTCCGACCGCCTGATCGAAAGCCGCGTCGCCGAAGGTGGTTCCGACCGCCTGCTGGAACGCCGCGTCGCCGAAGGTGGCTCCGACCGCTTGCTGGAACGCCGCGTCGCCGAAGGTGGCTCCGATCGTCTGCTGGAACGCCGCGTCGCCGAAGGTGGCTCCGATCGTCTGCTGGAACGCCGCGTCGCCGAAGGTGGCTCCGATCGTCTGCTGGAACGTCGCGTCGCCGAAGGTGGCTCCGATCGTCTGGCTCAGAACCGTGCATGAGTGGTTTTCACGCAATGCCTGACCCGGTTCCAAACGACGTTCAATACGAGTCATGGCGAGGACAGCCCCTTGCCATGACGGTCCAACCCGCTTGCAAGTCATCCCCCTGAAAGCCCGGCCTCAACCGCCGGGCTTTTTCATGGCCAGAAGTTTTAGCGCCCCGAAGCCCGAGCCATGCAGCGCTGATAACGTTCGTCCACGCGCTTGGCAAACCATGCGGTGGTCAGTTTGCGTGTGATTTTCGGACTCTTGAGCACAATGCCCGGCAACAGTGCCCGAGGCAGCGGCTTGCCCTCGGCCTTCTCAGCCAGTTCGAACACACGCTTGTAGAGTTTGCTGTCTTCGAAGGCGAGGCTGTCGCCCAGCTCCAACTGATCGCGGATGGTCGGGTTGCGCATCCCCAGGGACTTGCCCAAGGTGCGCACCGCCAATTCCGTGCTGCCCGGCATGATCGAGCCATGCAAGATCAAATCGCCGTCCAGGGCCAAAGAAATACCCGAAGCGCGACTCACCGCATGTTGAAACGCCGCGTTGCGACTGGCATACCACCCGGCATTGAAATCGGCGAACCGGTACAGCGGCTCTGTGTAGCTCACCTGATAGCCCAACAAATGGGCGATGCCGAAATACATGCCGCCACGACGACTGAACACTTCCCGCCGAATGGAGCCATCCACCGTGTACGGATAATCCCGGGCATTGGCCTGGGCAAATGCGATGCTGACCTGCATCGGGCCACCCGTGTGCACGGGATTGAAGCCGTCGAACAACGTCTTGCCCAACGGCACCATGCTGATGAAGTCATCGAAAATCGCGCTGAGTTCTTTCTCGCTTCGCGCCGCGTCCAGACGGTCGCTGTAGCTTTTACCGTTCGGCGAACGCACCTGGAGCGCGCCGCTGACCAGGAACCCCGGAATGTGCACCTTGGCCGCGCGACGGTCGATCTCCTGCCGGGCGATCTTGCCCAGCCCGGGCACGGCCGGATCGGCCTGGAACGTGGATTCCTGTTCGGTCACCGCCAGCACCGAACAGATGTTCTGCGTCGTGGGCGGGATCTGCTGCGCCGAAAAGGCTACGTAGATATCCGTTGCCCAGCCTGCCCGATCAGCGGTCTTGGCCGGCAACAAACGAACGATCTGCGCCTTGACTTCGGCAGGCTGGCGTTCAGGCTCCTGGGCCTGGCGAGTGCCGCAACCGGCCAGGGCCAGCGAAGCGGCGAGGCTGATCGTCAATCGAGTGAAATGCATGGTGCTCCATCAGATCCATTGTTCGGGAACAACCATACGACCAAAAGCCGGTAGAAATCCAATAGAGAGCAAGCTTGCTCCTACAAGGCAACGCCGTTCACTCAAGGCCACCTGCAAACCCCTGGCGAGGGAGCTTGCTCCCGCTGGGCCGTGAAGCGGCCCCAAAACCCGCCCAATGCGCAGCAACAGAAACACCGAGTCCGACGGTTTACGACTGCTTCGCAGCCGAGCGGGAGCAAAGTCCCTCGACACAGGTCCATCATCTTTCTAGTACGGTGCTGGGTTAGATTCCGCTCAAGGCCAGGTCCAGGGCGAAGTAGGTGAAGATCAGGTCTGCCCCGGCCCGCTTGATCGCGCCCAGGCTTTCACGTACCACGCGGGCCTCGTCGATGGCACCGGCCTGGGCGGCAAACTTGATCATCGCGTATTCACCGCTGACCTGGTAAGCCGACAAGGGCAAGTTCGACGCCTGGCGAATGTCGCGGATGATATCGAGGTAGGCCCCTGCCGGCTTGACCATCAACGCATCGGCGCCCTCCTGCTCGTCCAGCAACGACTCGCGCAAGGCTTCGCGACGGTTCATCGGGTTCATCTGATAGCTCTTGCGGTCGCCCTTCAAGGCACTGCCGCCAGCCTCGCGAAACGGCCCGTAGAGCGCCGAGGCGAACTTGGTGGAGTAGGCCATGATGGCGGTCTGGCTGAAGCCCGCGTTGTCCAAAGCCTTGCGAATAGCCTGGACTTGCCCGTCCATGGCCGCCGACGGCGCAATGACATCGGCACCGGCGCGCGCCGCCGCCACGGCTTGCTTGCCCAGGTTGACCAAGGTGCGGTCGTTATCCACTTCATCGCCATGCAGCACGCCGCAATGGCCATGATCGGTGTATTCACAGAAACAAGTGTCGGACATCACCACCATTTCCGGCACGGCGTCCTTGCAGATCCCGGCCATGCGCGATACCAGGCCACGCTCGCTCCACGTGTCGCTGCCATCGTTGTCCAGGTGATGAGACACGCCAAAGGTCATCACCGACTTGATACCCGCGCGGGCATAGCGCTCGATTTCGCCGGCCAGTTTCGATTCGGGGATACGCCTCACACCCGGCATGCTCTTGATCGGCACAAAATCGTCGATCTCTTCCTCGACGAAGATTGGCAGCACCAGATCGTTCAATGTGAACTCGGTTTCCTGGAACAGGCTGCGCAAGCTCGCGTTGCGGCGCAGACGGCGTGGACGTGCTTCGGGGAACTGGCTGGACATGGGACTCCGGGGTCAGGTTTGAATCACGAGGCAAAGCTTATGCCCTGGCCAGCCAGGGCACAAACGGCGCTCGGAAAACAGAGTGTTACCGACCGGGCAATAATCCCTCAGTCAACGAGCCCTGGTGCCAATCATTCCGGGATCTTCAACCCGCGAGTCACCGCCGGCCGCGCCAGGAAACGCTCCAACACCCGAGTCACGTTGGGGAAGTTCTGGATGCCCACCAGGTCACCCGCCTCGTAGAATCCCAGCAGATTGCGCACCCACGGAAACGTCGCGATGTCGGCAATGGTGTAGCGCTCGCCCATGATCCAGTCCCGCCCCTGCAAACGGCCATCGAGCACCTTGAGCAGGCGCCTGCTCTCCTCGACATAACGGTCGCGCGGTCGCTTGTCCTCGTAGTCCTTGCCGGCGAACTTGTTGAAGAATCCCAGTTGCCCGAACATCGGCCCGATCCCGCCCATCTGGAACATCAGCCACTGGATCGTCTCGTAGCGCGCCGCCGATTCCTGTGCGAGCAATTGGCCGCTCTTGTCCGCCAGGTAGATCAGGATCGCCCCCGATTCGAACAACGCCAGCGGTTGGTCCCCGGGCCCGTGGGGATCGAGAATGGCTGGAATCTTGTTGTTGGGGTTCAGCGACAGAAACTCGGGCGACAATTGGTCATTACTGCCGAAATCGACTTTATGGGGCTCGTACGGCAGGCTAATCTCTTCGAGCATGATCGAGACTTTTACGCCGTTGGGGGTCGGCAGGGAGTAGAGCTGGATCCACTCCGGGTACTGGGCGGGCCATTTTTGGGTGATGGGAAAAGGGGTCAGGTTGGGCATGAAATGGGTTCCAGAGTCAGCCAGAAAGCTGAAGCATAAATCAGCTGATCCAGCTTTGGGCCGTCGCCCATTCTTAAATCCGCAACATCCTGTCGCTAACATTCGCTTCATCTCCTGACGGCATGCCGCTAAAAACAGCGCATCGGCCAGGATCGAACCAAAGGGCGAGAAGGGACTCAGAGAGAGGCCCCGAGAAATCGAAGCGGCTTTACGACAAGGAAAACACCCGGGCCCAGGGCCTCGCGGTGCCGGGGTTTGTCAGCCTGAATCGAGAGCATCGAAGACGTCTATCCCATGATGAACCCACAGAGATTCACCCGTTACCTCAAACGCCGTTCGTGGCTGGTGCTGCCGACGCTGCTTGTGGCCTGTGGACTGGTGCTGTCGCTGGAATCCAGCGTCAGCCGCGCGCAGCCAGCCGACGGTGTCCAGACCCTGGTGTTCTTGCGCCACGCCGAGAAACCCGCCGGAGGCCTCGGCCAGCTCAACTGCCAAGGCCTCAACCGCGCCATCGACCTGGCTACCCTGCTGCCGGAAAAATTCGGCAAAGCTGACTATGTATTCGCCGCCAACCCTACCCGAAACGTCGAAGAGGGTGAGTTGGACAATTCCTATAGTTACATCCGCCCATTGATGACCATCAGCCCCAGTGCCATCAAGCTGGGCTTGCCGGTCAATATCGAATACTCAGCCAACGACACCAGCGACCTGGCAAACGAACTGCTGGACGACAAATACCACAACTCCACCATCTACACCGCCTGGTCCCATGGTTACCTGCCGGAGCTGATCAATAAGGTCGCTGGTGAAGCGGTGGGCAAACGGCAAGAGATTACCGACGATTGGGCGTCGAGCGATTTCGATTCGCTGTATGTACTGACCCTGACCTGGCACAACGGCAAGGCCAGCCTCACCAGCCAGAATTACAAGCAAGGGCTGGATAACGGGCAGGAGACGTGCCCGACGTAAACGGCAGGCCACTTCTATTGACTGGACATCCGATGTGGGAGCGAGCCTGCTCGCGAAAGCGGTTTCTCAGTCACTGATGTGGTGCATTAAACGGCCTCTTCGCGAGCAGGCTCGCTCCCACAGGGGCACGGTGTGTTGAATGCCAGATGGCGCCCTACCCGCCCCGAGCCGCGCGCTCACGCAGGTATTGCAATACCGCCGCCTGCTCCCCGGCGAACTCGATGCGCCCGCCCTTCTTTTCTCGCTGGAATACGTACATCGGGTCGTAATATTCGCGCAGCAATCCTTCGATCCAGCCGCGATGCAAATCGACGGCTCCCGTACTGGCCTGCTCGGCCAGGGCCGCCTCCATGATGTCCATCAACCGGCGATGACGGTCGCCCCCCAGCCGCCTATGGATGTTGTCGAGGCTCGCCAATAGCCGTTCGGAAAACAGCGAGAAGCCTTCGTCGCCATGCACGTCGATGAATTCGGCGCAGAGGTTGATCACATAATCACTCAGGATGCGCTCGACCCGTCGCTCCAGGCTGTCTTCTAGCCAGACCATCGGCACCTGCTGCATACGCTGGTACAACGGCAGCGGCACGGCGCAGCTGCCCACCATGCGACTTTCGTCTTCCACCACGAATTGCTCGAGCCCGGCGGCGCGCTTCTTCAGCACATCCACCGCCAGCAGGTTTTCGAAATCGATGTTGGACGGCTGCCCGGTGGCGCGCTTGCCAAAGCTGGAACCGCGATGATTCGCGTAGCCTTCCAGGTCCAGTGCGTTGGGCAGTTGCGTCAGCACTTCGGTCTTGCCCGTGCCGGTCATGCCGCCCAACAAGACCAGGTCGCACTGGGCAGCCGCTTGATCGACGGTTTCGAGCAGAAAGGTACGCATGGCCTTGTAGCCACCGCCGACACGGGGGTAGTCGATGCCGGCTTCTTCCTTGAGCCACTGCTGGACAATCTGCGAGCGCAAGCCACCACGAAAGCAATAAAGCACTCCTTCGGGATGGAAACGGGCGAAGTCGGACCAGGCCTGGATGCGCTGGGCCTTGGTGTCACCGCTAACCAATTGATGCCCGAGGACGATGGCAGCTTGCTGGCCCTGTTGTTTATAGCAAGTGCCAACGCGTTGCCGTTCGATGTCGGTCATCAGGGGCAGGTTGACCACGCCGGGAAACGCGCCCTTGAGAAATTCGACGGGCGCTCGGGTGTCCATCATCGGACGGTCGTTGAGGAAGATATCGCGGTAATCGGTGATGTCGCGGGGCATCAGAACACCTCGACCGCATGGCTCTGTCGCTCGACCAATTCACCGATCGGCTCCAGCGAAAGGCCCAGCTCGACGGCAACCTGCAGGAATTCGCTTTCGCCTTCGGGCGTGACGGCAACCAGCAAGCCGCCGCTGGTCTGCGGGTCGCACAGCACGCGCTTGTGCAACTCCTGGACCCGACCGACCCTGCTGGCGTAGCTGTCATAGTTGCGCAGTGTGCCGCCCGGCACGCAGCCCAGGTCCAGGTAGTACTCGACGCCCGGCAAGCGCGGCACGGCGTCGTAGCGGATGCGTGCGGTGAGCTGGCTGCCATCGGCCATCTCCACCAAGTGTCCGAGCAAGCCGAAACCGGTGACATCGGTCATTGCGGCCACGCCGTCGAGCTTGCCGAAACGGCTGCCGGGCTTGTTGAGGGTGCACATCCAATCCCGGGCCAGGCCCACGTCGGCGGCGCGCAGCTTGCCTTTCTTTTCCGCGGTCGTGAGGATGCCGATCCCCAGGGGTTTGGTCAGGTACAAGCGGCAACCCGCGACGGCGGTGTCGTTGCGCTTCATGTGGCGCTTGTGCAGGAGCCCCGTCACCGCGAGGCCAAACATTGGCTCCGGCGCATCGATCGAATGGCCGCCCGCCAAGGGAATGCCCGCCTCGTCGCACACCGAGCGGCCACCACGAATGACCTCCCGGGCAATCTCCGGGGCCAGTACGTTGACGGGCCAGCCGAGGATTGCAATCGCCATCAGCGGATCGCCGCCCATGGCGTAGATATCACTGATGGCATTGGTCGCGGCGATGCGTCCGAAATCGAAAGGATCGTCGACGATCGGCATGAAGAAATCGGTGGTCGAGACCACCCCGCGCTCCTCGTCGATGGCATACACCGCTGCATCGTCCCGGGAGGCATTGCCGACCCAAAGCTTGGGGTCAAGGTTCTGCGCACCGCTGCCGGCCAGGATCACTTCCAGCACCTGGGGCGAAATCTTGCAGCCGCAACCGGCACCGTGGCTGTACTGGGTCAGGCGAATCGGCTCGCTCATGGGCATACCTCTCGTAAGTCAAGGTCGGCAATTCTACCAGCAACGTCCGCCGCCCACCGCCCGTCGCGATCAATCGCCGCGTATCCGACGGAATTTTTCCGGCGTCGCGGGACTCACTTGAACAATAGCCGAGCCTTCCAAGGAGATAGCCGATGGACCCAACCCCACCCGCGACGACTCATCTTGATTACGGTCTCGACACGCTGTTCGGCCGCGAGACCAAAAGCGTCGACTGCCAGTTCGACGTCAAGCGTCTGGACGACGGCGAGCCGCCGTGGTTTGCCTTGCATGTACGTCCGCCGCTGCCCGAAGATCTGGCAAAGGCCCAGATCGTGGTGTTCAGCGCCGAAGGCCGACGCATCAGCGGTATCGTCCGGCGTTCCGAGCGCCTGGCCGACGACAGCTTGCAGCTGGACGTCGAACCGGACTGAAGCGCTCAGGCGCGCGGTGTACTGCTGCGGTACATGAACACCAGCGCCAAAGCCAGGCAGGCCATGGCCAGCAAGCGGCTGCTGGACAGTTCGATCGCCGGATTGCCCAGCCAGCCGAAGTTATCGATCAGCATGCCCATGCCCAGTTGCCCGACAATGACCGCCACGGTGGCAACGGCCGTGCCAACTCGTGGCACCGCGCCGACCATCACTATCATGTACACCACGCCAAACAACGCACCGCTGAGCTGCCACTTGGGCACCTCCAACAGGCTCATGGCGTGGGCCGGCTCGAAAAACACGATCAACAGCCCCGTGACCACCGTGCCCACCACAAAGGTCAGCAGGCTGCTGCGCAGCACGCCAACCGTCTCGCCCAGGCGTCCGTTGATCGCGGCCTGAACGCTCAGTACCGCGCCGGCGGCAACGACCACCAGCAATAACACAATGATGCTCATATCAACCTCGGGCTATCAGGACAAGGGCCACCACAATCAACGCCAACGCCAGCCAACGCTCGCGATTGACCCGCTTGCGACTCGCGCCGAACCAACCGAAATGGTCGATCAGCACGCTTTTGCCCACTTGGCCGGAGAGGATCGCGATCATGGTCATCGCAATACCGATGTGAGGGGTGGCGAGGGTCAGGACCACCACATAGATGGGTCCCAGAAAGCCGCCGATCAATTGCCAGCGCGGCAGCGTGTCCAGTGATGGGCCTCGCTGGGGGCCGCTGAGCAACAGCAGCAGGAACAACAGCGCGGCGCCCACGCCAAAGATGCTCAATGTCGCCCATAGATGGCCGACCTGGATGCCCAACGGTCCCAGCAGACCGGCCTCCACCGACAATCCCATGCCCGCCAGGATGACCAGGGGCAACAATAGCCAGCGCAAAAATGGCCGGGGTGGCGCCGCCGCCGCTATCGGCGCGGCCGCGTCTTGTGATGTCGGTTGCATCGAATGTACCTGTCTTGGAAAGAAACGACGGGCATTATCAACTGGCGCTCCTATGCGATAAATGTGAGCATTCCAACAACACTTTTGCGCAGTACGCACAGCGGATTTCCCATGCAAGGTCTCGATGAACTGGGTTTCAAGGCACTCCGACTGTTTGTCGCGGTGCTCGATCACGGCAGCTTTTCGGAAGTGGCGCGGCGTGAGGGGTTGGCGCCCTCTTCGATTTCCCGCCAGATCCAATTGATGGAGCAAGCGCTGAACCAGCAACTGCTCTATCGCCACACGCGCGCCGTTTCGCCCACCGAAGCCGGCCGCCTGCTCGGTCACCACGCACGGCTGTTGCTGGTGCAACTGGAGGAAGCCGAACAAGCCTTGCAGGAGCAGTACAGCGAGCCGGCCGGGCTGATACGGATCAACGCTCCCGTGGTGTTCGGCCAGCGACACCTGACGCCGTGGCTGGGCCAGTTGTGCGAGCGCTACCCCAAGCTG
Organism: Pseudomonas sp. E102; assembly: GCF_052660185.1. Classification (NCBI taxonomy): domain Bacteria; kingdom Pseudomonadati; phylum Pseudomonadota; class Gammaproteobacteria; order Pseudomonadales; family Pseudomonadaceae; genus Pseudomonas; species Pseudomonas sp. E102. The sequence goes on along the minus strand of NZ_CP084025.1, from coordinate 1,349,408 downwards.
CAGCTGGACATCCAGCAGACCGACAATTATGTGGACCCGCTGCAGCAAGGTGCCGACCTGCTCTTTCGCATCGGGCCGCTGCACGATTCCAGCATGCAGGCGCGGATCGTCGCGCCGCACCGCTTCCAGATTGCCGCAAGCCCCGACTACCTCGCCCGTCATGGCACGCCACGCAAGCCCCAGGACCTGGCTGCCCATGAGTGCCTGGCCTATAAAGGCGTGGCGGGCCAGCAGCGCTGGTTCTTCCGACGTCCCGGTCAAACCTGGACGCCATACAGTGTCAGGGGCCCGATCACCGGCAACCACGCCGACACCCTGACCCAGGCCGCCGTGCAAGGGCTGGGCCTGGTGATGTTCCCGTCGTGGCTCATCGGCGAAGCCGTGCGCAGCGGAACGCTGGTGCCGGTGCTGAGCGACTACGAAGCGTCCAACAGCCTCGAACCCCAGCAAATCGCTATCCTCTGGCCCGGCAGCCGACGCCTGTCGGTGAAGGTGCGTACGGTGATCGACTTTTTCCTTGAATGTTTCGGCGAGGTGCCCTACTGGGATCGTCCTTGACGGTCGGGCGCTGGAGTCAAGGCCAGGCCCATGGGATGATCCAGCTTTAGATCGAGCCTGCGTGGAGCGTTTTAATGTCATTGCTGAGTAAACGAGCCGCCGCCGTGCTGCTGACGGCGGTCGCCAGCCTGGCCGCATGGCCTGCCATGGCGGCCCAGCCCAAGACCGTGGCCCAGGCGCCGGTCCAGAAGATTTCGATGCTGGGCGGCAAGTTCAGCTTCACCCTGCCCAAGGGCTACACGGCAATGCCGTTATCCGCGGGCGAAGTGGCCCAGGGGACAGCCGGGGCGACCGGTATGATGTACAGCAATGCCACGAGCAAGACAGTGGTGATCACGGCTGAAAACACCTTGGTCGGCGGGGCGAATGTAAAGGACAACGACGCGGCCTTCCTGGACAGCACCTTTGCCGATTTTGCCGTCCAGAAAACCAAGGCTCTGCCGGATGCCAAAATTCTTGGCGAACAAAGCCTGGTCCAGAAAACCACCGGTCTGGGCCTGCGTCAGCTCGACACCAAGGCCACGCAGGGTGGCGGGCCGACGTTGGACACCACGCTGATCGGCGCCTCCGGCACCCGTATGGCCGTGGTGCAGATCATTTCCAGGGCCAGCGACCAGGCCGGCCATGAGGCCCTGGTCAAGCAGATCGCCAGCGGGAAGTGAGAACACTGGCGCAGCATGCCTGACCCGTGGGAGCGAGCCTGCTCGCGATGACGGCGGTACATTCAGCATCCCCATCAACTGAAACACCGCCATCGCGAGCAGGCTCGCTCCCACACTGGATTTGTGGAGGACTCAAAACCCAAGCGCAGCCCCCCCCCTGTGGGAGCGAGCTTGCTCGCGATGACGGCGGTACATTCAGCATCCCATCAACTGAGACACCGCCATCGCGAGCAGGCTCGCTCCCACACTGGATTTGTGGAGGACTCAAAACCCAAGCGCAGCCCCCCCCCTGTGGGAGCGAGCTTGCTCGCGATGACGGCGGTACATTCAGCATCCCATCAACTGAGACACCGCCATCGCGAGCAGGCTCGCTCCCACACTGGATTTGTGGATGACTCAAAACCCAAGCGCAGCACACCCCCTGTGGGAGCGAGCTTGCTCGCGATGACGGCGGTACATTCAGCATCCCCATCAACTGAAACACCGCCATCGCGAGCAAGCTCGCTCCCACATTGGATTTGTGGATGACTCAAAACCCAAGCGCAGCACACCCCCCTGTGGGAGCGAGCCTGCTCGCGATGACGGCGGTACATTCAGCATCCCCATCAACTGAAACACCGCCATCGCGAGCAGGCTCGCTCCCACACTGGATTTGTGGATGACTCAAAACCCAAGCGCAGCACAATCTCCTTTTGAGGGCTGATGTGCCTATCAGGGATTGAGTCGCTCAAGCCAGGCCCGCAGATCCTTCACTTCCTGCGCATTGATCTCATGGCCAAGGCCCGGATAGGCATGGAATTCCGGCTCCAGGGCCAGGGTCTTTAGGAAGGTGTCGGCGTCGGTGCCGTCATGGAAGGGAATGATCGGATCCGCGGTGCCGTGGCCGATGAACACGGCTAGCGCCCTTCGTGCCTCGTCGGGCGTCAGTTCGGCCCGCAGCACCGGCAGGATTCGCCCACCCATCGCAGCGATGCCCCCGACGGCTTCCGGGTGTCGCAAGGCGATTTCGTAGCTCATCATCGCGCCCTGGCTGAAGCCCACCAGGTAGACGTTGCCCGCATCGGTCGGGTACTTGGCCCGCGCCTTTTCGATGAATTCCATAAGCATCTGGCCACTGGCCTTCAAGTCTGAAGTGTCACCGTCATACGCGCCCTCGCCCTTTTTGGCGAACCATTGGTAGTGGCCCGGTTCCATGGACTTGGGCGCGCGCACCGAGAGGTAGTTGTAGTGCCTGGGCAGTTCATCGGCGAGCCTGAGCAGATCCTTTTCGTTGCTGCCCGAACCGTGCAGGAAAATCACGAGCGGCCGGTTTCGGGCCTGCTCGTCGGCGCGGGCCAGGTAATTGAGGGGCAAATCCGTTTGCAGCGACGGTTGGGCCTGCACGCCGGCCGATACCAGCAGCAGAAACAGGGCGAACGCTTTGAGCATCAGTCTTCCTCCATCATTGGATAGCCGCACGACAACGACCGTGCGGTGAGGTAGACAGCACTTATCAGTCGTTGATCAATTTCCCCGCCCGAATAGGCTCGCGCCCGGCGACTTTCGCCTGCCAGATACCTGGCTGGGTGTAGCGCCCACGATCCAGGGCGAACAGTACGCCGCTGGTGCCCGCTGGCACAACGCTGACCCGGTCATTCAACGGATCGACCACCTCGAACAGCGGATCGCCGCGCTCCACCCACTCCCCGGCCTCCCGCAAGAAACTCACCACGCCATGGTGCGGCGCGAACAGGTATTGCGTGCCTTCGAACGGCAAGCCCTCGCAGCATTCTTGCGGCGCGGCCGGCCAGTCACCGGCGATGAGGCCCTGTTCCGCGAGAAATCCCAGGATGGCTTCGCAATTGGCCTGGGCCTGCTCCACCCGGGTGTCGCCCATGCTGCCCAGTTCGAGCGTCGTCGCCAGGTTGGCCGGCGGAATCGCCGCTTGCGGAAAAATCCTAGCCAGGCGCAACCAGGGTGTCGAACAGGACTCATCGAACGAACTGCCGCCCGAATCTTCACACAGCAACGCCACCCCGGCCTTCAACCGCGCGGCCAATGAGCGCCACTGCGGCCATTGCTGGGGCAAGGCATACAAGTGGATCGCGGCCTCGAAATCACAGTGCAGATCCAGAGTGACATCGGCGTCGCAGGCGTGGCGAAGCAATAGCCGGTGCAGGGCTTCAAGCTGGGAAGGTGGCGGCGGCAGATCTTCCAGCACCTCGACCATTGTCTGGCGAATCAGGGTGATGTTGGCGGCCGGGTCATCCCCGAGACGGTCACCGATGCGTTGCGCCACCGGGGCGCTGAGTTCGACGAAGGAACGGTTGAAATTCTTGCCGCTGCCCAGCTCGAAACGCCCCATATGGGCGCTTTGCAGATGCTGATCCAGGCCGATGGGATTGGCCACCGGCACGAGCTCGATCACGCCTTTGAGCAGACCACGGGCTTCAAGATCGTTCAGTCGCTGTTTCAGCTCCCATGCCGTGCGCATGCCCGGCAACTCGTCGGCATGCAGGCTCGCCTGGATGTACGCCTTGCGCGGCCCGTGGCCGTAACGAAACACGCTGAGCGAACGCTCCGTGCCCAGGTGACTCCATGGCAGGATATGGTCGATGCGTTGCATAGGCACTCCAGATATCAGTTTCTCGACAGGCTCAGGGTAAAACAATCGCCCATGAAAAAGGTGGCCGGCCGGGTCAGCGGCGGGCCACCTGTGGGCTTCAGCTATTAATGCCCGTAGACGTCAAAGGCGAAGTATTTGTCCTGCACTTTCTTGTAGGTGCCATTGGCGCGGATTTCAGCGATGGCAGCGTTGAATTTCTCGGCAAGCTCTTTGTCACCCTTGCGCACCGCAATGCCGGCGCCGCCGCCGAAGTACTTGGCGTCTTCATAGGTAGGCCCGACGAAGGCAAAACCTTTGCCGGCGTCGGTTTTCAGGAAACCTTCGTCGAGGTTGACCGAGTCAGCCAGCATCGCGTCGAGGCGACCGGCAACCATGTCCAGGTTGGCCTCCTGCTGAGAGGTGTAGCGCACCAGGTTGATCCCCGCCGGCACCAGCACTTCGGTCGCGAAGCGGTCATGGGTACTGGCGCGCAGTACACCGACTTTCTTGCCCTTGAGCTCGGTCAGCGGGTCCTTGACGTCGGTGCCTTGCTTCATCACGAAACGCGCCGGGGTGTGGTAGTACTTGATGGTGAAGTCGACGTTTTTCTTGCGGTCGTCCGTGATCGTCATGGACGACAGGACCGCGTCGATTTTCTTGACCTTCAGCGCCGGGATCAGGCCGTCGAACTCCTGCTCGACCCAGACACACTTGACCTTCATCTGCTCGCACAGCGCGTCGCCGATATCCACATCGAAGCCGGCCAGCTTGCCGTCAGGGGTTTTCATCGAAAAGGGTGGATACCCGGCCTCGATCCCGAGACGGATCGGCTTGGCGTCTTCGGCCACGGCTGAGAAGGATAATACGGACAGTGCCAGGGCACCGAACATGACAAGCTTCTTCATTTTTGCTCCTGAGTGCGCAGGTTTTTTTGATCGTTATTGGCAGATTCGGAAACAGCGTTCGGTCTGGGAAACCGAAGTGGGCGGGAGTCTAGAGGGGCACTCGGGAGGGGAATTACGTAGAGGCGACAAATAGTTATAGAAATACCCAGGCTTGGCTGAGGATCATGAATTTACGAAAAGCCTGACAGAGGCAAACGCTGGTGGCGAGGTTCTGCACCGCTCAGGACTGCTACGCAGCCCAGCGGGAGCAAGCTGCCTCGCCACAACGTGAACAAGCCGCCGGAAAAATTTCAGCAATCGCAGCTGACGATCTTCTCCGCCACGCGCTCTACGGAACCGGTCAGGCGAAAGCCCTCGTCGAGCCAGCCCATGACGCCGCCAATCATTTCCTTGACCGGATACCCGAGGGTCGCCAGGCGGACCGCAGCCTTGTTGGCGCCGTTGCAGTGTGGCCCGGCGCAATAGACCACGAACAGAGTCGTCTCGGGATAGGCCGCCAGTGCGTGCGCCGTGAGCGTGCGGGTTGGAAGATTGATCGCCCCCGGCACATGCCCGCGCTCGTAGGCCAGCGGACCGCGTACATCCACCAGTACAAAATCGACATCGCCCGTTTCCTGGCTGGCATGGACATCGGAACAGTCGGTTTCGAACATCAGGCGCCGGCTGAAGTGTTGCAAGGCCAGGTCGGATGAGGCGGCAGGCACTTCGCTAACGGGGCTGGTCATGATTTTTACTCCTGGAACAAAAGGGCTCGAAGAGACTTTATCGACCTGGCGCTTACCGCTACAGTGGCGGATACGACACTCTGTGGGAATTTTCCGCCAAATGCATCCTACACCCGGCCTCGTCGCGATCCTTGCCTACGACGGCCTGTGCACGTTCGAGTTCGGCGTCGCCGTCGAGATATTCGGACTGGCACGGCCCGAGTTCGATTTCCCGTGGTATGAGCACCGCATCGTCGCCGTCGACGAAGGCCCGATGCGCGCCATGGGCGGCTTCCAGGTGCTGGCCGATGGCGGCATGGAACTGCTCGACAGCGCTCGTACGATTGTCGTGCCGGGCTGGCGCATTCGCAGCGGTCCGCCCTCCGATGCCCTGCTCCAGGCCCTGCGGCGAGCCCATGAACGCGGCGCCCGTTTGTTGTCGATCTGTTCAGGAGCGTTCGTGCTTGCCGCCACGGGATTGCTCGACGGCCTGGGCGCCACGACTCATTGGCGCTACACCGACGAGCTCGCCGAGCGCTACCCCGCCATCGATGTGGATCCCGACGTGCTTTATGTCGATTCAGGCCAAGTGATCACGTCGGCTGGCAGCGCGGCAGGCATCGATGCGTGCCTGCACCTGGTTGCGCGGGATTTCGGAGCCCAGGTCGCCAACACCGTGGCACGCCGGCTGGTCATGCCGACGCAACGCACCGGCGGCCAGGCGCAATTCATTCCGTCGCCGGTCAGTCGCACACCGCGCAGCGACTTGTCCGGCGTCATGCAATGGGCCCGGGAACGTCTCCACGAGCCGCTGGGTGTGCGCGAGCTGGCAAGCCACGCCGCCATGAGCGAACGAACCTTCCTGCGCCGCTTCACCCAGGCCTCTGGCCTTTCACCCAAGGCCTGGCTGCAACATGAACGCCTGGCTCGGGCGCGGGAACTGCTGGAGAGCACGAGCGACAACACCGACATCATTGCCCAACTCTGCGGCTACCGCTCGGTGGAAAGTTTCCGCGTGGCATTTCGTAGCGTGGTGGGGGTTGCGCCGTCGGTCTACCGAGAGCGGTTTGGGCGGGGATGAACCCAGCATGAGCTTCGCCCAGGTTTGCTCGCGACGCTCAGCGTCTGCGCAACAAGTACGTGTCCATGATCCAGCCATTGGCCTGCCGCGCCGCCTGGCGAGTGCGTTCGATGTCATCGGCCACGTCCCCCAGCCGGCCGGCGACCAGGATTTCGTCCGCCGTCCCTACATAGGCGCCCCAGTAGATGTGCAGGTCCGGATCGCGTACCTGACGATACGCGTCCTGCGCATCGAGCATCACCACCACGCTCTCCGCGTCGCCGACCTGCCCCGCCGCCAACCGCCGGCCAGTGGTGATCTCCAGCGAACCGCCAATGGTATTCAATGACACTTTATGTCGCGCCGCGAGGGCCTGGACGCTGGTGATGCCAGGGATCACTTCGAACTCGAAAGCGCAGCGTCCTGAATCAAGGATCGCCTGGAGGATACGCAAGGTGCTGTCGTACAACGACGGGTCGCCCCACACCAGGAAACCGCCGCATTGTCCGTCTGATAACTGCTCTTCGATCAGCCCTTCGAAAATGGCCTGCTTCGCCCGATTCAGCTCCGTGACAGTGCCCGCGTAGTCCGAATCGCCGCGCTCACGCTCAGGACTGCTGGCTTCGACGAAACGGTAGGAATGGTCGGCGATATAGCGTCGACAGATCTCGCGGCGCAAGTCCAGCAACCCGTCCTTGGCAGGCCCCTTGTCCATCAGGAAAAACACATCCACTTGGTTCAAGGCCTTCACCGCCTGCATCGTCAACTGGTCCGGATCACCTGCACCGATGCCGATCACCAAGAGTTTTTTCATGGTCGTGACTCCAAGGCTCGCAAGCGCCAAACCCCGTTGAATCGCAGGTCAACGACGCCAAGGGGTTCGATATCGATCCGGTTGAACATGGCCGGTTGGCAGCCCAGCACGTTCATCATGGCGGCGCGGATCACGAACGGATGGGTAACGGCCAACCAACGACCCGGGGTCTTTTCCAGGGACGCCAGCCAGTCACCGACGCGCCGACACAATTGACTGACGGATTCACCGCCGTGGGGCGCGGCGTCCGGATCATCGCGCCACGCCTGGAGGTGCTGCGGTTCGGTCGCGAGCAACTCGTCGATCGACGCCCCCCGCCACCGTCCGAAATCACAATCGGCCAATGCCGGGGTCACCACGGGTGAGTCACCCAACAAGGCCGCCGTCTGGCGCGTCCTCAGTTCCGGCCCGCAGAGCAGATGCCGGGCATGGTGGTATTGGCGACCGATCTCGGGGCGCTTCGCCAGCCAACCGGCATCCAGCGGTTCGTCCAGGCCCAAGCGAGCGCTTTTCTGAGCGGCGGTGCGGGCGTGGCACATCAAGGTCAGGCGGGTCGCTTGCACGGGGAATTCTCGGGCGGTTGGAGGGGATCAGTGACAGGGCAATGGCGCACTTTGTTGTACAGCACCTTATATGAACTCCAATAACGTTGGACAAAAAGGCGTTATGTCCGACACCGGCAGAAGCATTACCTGACATACAAAGGCACCTCAACCAAAGCCTTGCCCTACAAGGCTTACACATAAGTTCAGACTTTTTAAACGGAACGTAAAAACCTCTGGACACGTAGCACCCGCTACCCAAATACTATTTTCGAAATGATGAAAAAAACCCAACACCCATCCAGGCAAGGAGCACGGATGCCTCTCTCCAGAGACCAGACCAGCGATCCATGCCTGGTTTTGCCGCCATCGGAAAGCCAGGCCATAGATGCCCTGCGCAGTCGGGCATTGTTCGAAGCGGCGTCCAGCCCGCTGGTTGAAGCCTGTCCAGCCTTGAAGGCCCGGGAGCCGGCCTTGACCCAGGCGTCGCCATCTGCCGAGCCTTGTGAGCACTATGCGCGAACCCATTGAATGCGCCGAATCAGGTCTGTACACCAAGCCTGCTTTCAGATTGCTGCGGGAAGAGTCGGACCATCCGCTGCTGCTGGTCTGTGAACACGCCAGCCGATTCATCCCAGGCGCGCTCAATGACCTGGGTCTGGATGAGACGGCGGCCCAGGAACATATCGCCTGGGACATCGGTGCCCTGGCCTTGGCCGAGCGGCTGTCCGAAACCCTTGGCGCGACCCTGCTGTCGGCCAACTACTCGCGACTGTTGATCGACCTGAACCGCCCATTGCACGTCCCCGACAGCATCCCGGCGCAAAGCGAGATCTACCAGATCCCCGGCAACCACTCGCTGGACGACGCCACGCGCGAATACCGCCAGCAGTGCCTGTTCCACCCTTTTCATGACCAACTGCGAACCCTGATCGACCGCCGCCTGGCTGACAACCGGGTCGTGCGGGTAGTGGGCATCCATAGTTTCACCCCGGTGTTCTACGGCCAGCCGCGCGCACTCGAGGCCGGCGTCCTGTTTGGCGAAGCCAGGGAATATGCCCAGCACATCGTCGAAGGGCTGGCCCGGCACTCGCTGCGGGTCGCCGGCAACCAGCCCTACAAGGTCAGCCCCTTGAGCGACATGACGGTTCCGGTACATGGCGACGGCCGCGGCCTGGATTCGGTGCTGATCGAAGTGCGCAACGACCAACTGCGCAGCCTCGAGTCGTTAAGGACCTGGAGCGCATACCTCGCTCCCCTGCTATAAACACGACGGTGTAGAGTTTTCAGCTGCAAAGCAACAACGCGTGGACAACGACAGTGATCGTCAAGCCCGGTGCCTATCAGCGGGTTCTTTGGAACAGGAGTGCAATCCATGCTGGCTTTACGTCCAGTTCAATTGACCGATTTGCCGCAACTGCAACAGCTGGCCCGCGATAGCCTGGTAGGCGTCACTTCGCTTCCCGACGACGTCGATCACCTGCGGGAAAAAATTCTCGCCTCGTGCGCCTCCTTCGAGGCCGAAGTGCACGCCCCGGGCGGGGAGAATTATTTTTTTGTTTTGCAGGAGCTGGAATCAGGTCGCCTCGTGGGCTGTTCGGAAATTGTCGCCACCACGGGTTGCGGCGAACCATTCTACAGCCTGCGCAACCGGCCGTTTTCCAGCGAATCCCGCGAGCTGAACATCCAGCACGGCGTACCCGCGCTGTCGCTCTGCCAGGACCTCAACGGTCAGACGCTGCTGCGCGGTTTCCACATCGACGCTGCACGGGTACGCACGCCGGAGTCGGAGTTGCTTTCCCGGGCGCGGCTGATGTTCATCGGCGCCCACCCGCGGCGCTTTGCCGACTCGGTGATCACTGAGATCGTCGGTTTCAGCAGCGAGGATGGCCAGTCGCCCTTCTGGGACGCCGTCGGACAGCATTTTTTCGACCTGCCCTACACCGAGGCCGAACGTCTGTGCGGCTTGCGCAGCCGAACCTTCCTCGCAGAGCTGATGCCTCAATACCCGATCTATGTCCCGATGTTGCCCCCGGCGGCCCAGGCCTGCATTGGCCGGGTCCACCCGGACGGCCAGGAAGCCTTCGACATCCTCGAGCGCGAGGGTTTCGAAACCAACAACTACGTGGATATCTTCGACGGTGGCCCCACGCTGCACGCCCGGGTCGCGAACATCCGCTCGATCACCCAGAGTCACTTGGCTATCGCGCGCCAGAGCCGACACATCGATGCCACGGGTCGCTACCTGGTCAGCAACGATCGCCTGGGCCATTACCGAGCCATTGTCGCCGACCTGGAAGTCAACGGCGAAAGCCCTGTCCCATTGCAGCCCGATATGTTGCATGCGTTGGGCATTGCAGAGGGTGACCGGATCCGGGTGGTCCGCCTATGAGACGCCTTCGAGCCCGTCTATGGCAGCATCGCGCCCGGCATGATCAAGGAGCGACACCATGATTGTCCGCCCGGTCGCCCTGACCGACCTGCCTGCGTTGATGGACCTGGCGCGCTGCGCCGGCCCGGGGTTTACCAGCCTGCCGGCCAATGAAGAACGCCTGGCGCACCGAGTGCGCTGGGCCCAACGGACCTTCGCCGGGCAGGTGGAACGTGCCGATGCCGACTACCTGTTCGTGCTGGAGGACGACGACCGGCACGTGGTGGGTATCAGCGCGCTGACCGGTGCGGTGGGGGTGCGCGAGCCCTGGTACAACTACCGCGTGGGTGTGACCGTCAGCTCGGCGCCTGAATTGGGCATCCAGCGACAGATCCCGACGCTGTTCCTCAACAACGAAATGACCGGTCAATCGGAAATCTGCTCGCTGTTCCTTCATCCCCATCAGCGCCGTGGCCATAACGGGCGTTTGCTGTCCCTGGCGCGCCTGCTGTTCGTGGCCGAGTTTTCCCAGCTGTTTGGCGAAAAGCTGATTGCAGAATTGCGCGGTCGCGCGGACGACCAGGGCTGCTCGCCTTTCTGGGATAGCCTGGGACGACACTTCTTCAACAAGGACTTCAGCTACGCCGACCAGTTGGCTGGCATGGGCAACAAGGCCTTCATCGCCGAGCTGATGCCACGCCAACCGTTGTACACCTGCCTACTCACCGAGCAGGCCCAGGCAGCGATAGGCAAAGCGCATCCGGACACCGAACCCGCCTTGAAAATCCTCGGTGCCGAAGGCTTCGCCCACAAGGGATACGTGGACATCTTTGACGGCGGGCCGGTCATCGAGGCACCTGTCTCGAAGATCCGCAGCGTACGCGACAGCCAGCCACTGACCTTGACGATCGGCACGCCGGACGGGCAGGCGCCGGTGTGGCTGATCCACAACCGGCGCCTGGAAAGCTGCCGCGTCACCAGCGCCCGGGCCCACCTGCATGGTCAAAGCCTGCTCGTTGACCGCGCCACAGCCCAACGTCTGCAAGTGCAACCGGGCGACACGGTACGCGCCGTGACGTTGCTCAGGCCGCGGGAACAGGCCGAGGCGGCATAAATCCGCCGCCCTGTCCCGGCACTTTCCATTTACTCCTCGCGCAACGTGAGGATGTAACACTAAACAATAACAACCCTCTTTAACCAGAAAGCAACTCGATATTTCCCCGGCAATACTTGTCGACAATTAGCAAGTTGCCTCCCACCCTGTCCAACTCCATACTTTCCAACACCGACCCACTGCAACGAAAACGATCATGATCAAAAATCTAATTACCGAGATAGTTTCGCCAACGGACATTGCGGAAACAATTAAATCATTGGACATGACCTCAGAAACAAGACAACTGGTTTCTCAACTTACCGCCGCACCCGACTTTGCCAGGGAGCAATTCCGGCGGGCAACAATCATGAACGCCACCAACCCGCATACGGGAACCGTGATACTGCACCAGACGAATATAGGCAATATAAGTGTTAAATCACCTACATTCGACTCAACTTCATCGCCACTGTACTCAGTGCCCGGCCACAGCATTCTGTTCGCGCTTGACCGACCCTTCCAGGTCCAGCGATACACTTTGATGGAACAGCGTATCGAAAAGGCCGATAGAGTAGTTATTGACGAAAGAAACCCGCTGATCATCGACGGCCGTCATACATTATTCGACTACATCCAAACCGATCCCAAGCCAGCCAGACTTACAGGGCGAATCAATCTGCCAAACAGAGCGGCCGATATCAGCGTATTCGATCGTGTCACATTGAAAAAGATAGCGTGGTTGCCCCACGATGAAAGTGCCTCTCGTTATCTGGTCAGCCTGGAGCTGCTCGACACAATCCAAGACCTCGATGGCGTCAAGGTCGCGGAGGAGTTGGTCTACCACTATCATCCCGCTGTGGTTTGGAAAGCCTTCCAGATACTCTACCGAGCGGACCGGCCCAAGGCGCTGGCATACGCTCCATTGCTGAAAAAACACAAAAGTGCGCGCCTGGACAGCTTGCTTCGTCCACTGGAGAAGGCCGCATGAAACTCGACACTTTCCTGGAGCGCATAAACACTTACGATCTGCAGCGTGACAAAGCCGATGTCATTGAAGACATGCGCCAGCTGGCGACGAATCGTTCTTTATTGAGTCACCATCTGCATGACGTAATACAGAAAGATGGTTTCGCCATCCGCAACAATATCTACAATGCCTATGCCTTTGTACTGCACAGCAACGATGAGTTTACCCTGCGCCTGGGATTCTGGGCACCCGTGGAAACACATGACGAGAGCAAGACTTTCATCTACAACCTGAACCATAATCATGACTTCGACATGTATGCGGTGGGCTATAGCGGAGATGGTTATACAACGGTTGTCCGCGAAATACTTGATGAACTTCCCTTACAAATGGGCAAGGTGCCCAGATTAGGTAAGGAACGAAGCGTAAAACTGGCGCCAGGCGAAGTTTTATACATGCCTGCATTTCGAGAGATCCACAAACAGATCGCGCCTCGGTCAATGTCTGCATCGTTGAGTCTGCTCATTCATCCTGAACTCTCGATCAGACCGGACGAAGCCTGGTGTTTCGATGAAAACTATAAGCCGTTTTACCCCGGCGTAGCTGCGCAAGAGACAGCGTTATTCAAAGACACGCTGTCGTTGCTCAACCCCGGGCAGTCATTGGCTGCCCTATAACCAAAAGAGGAAAAAACATGGATAAGCTGATGAACAACTGGGACCAAGCGCCTTTGCTGCGAGCCGGTACGGATGCGGTGGATACCGCTGTCCAATTGACGAACGAGAACGAAGTCTTCTGCACTATTCCCTTCTCGACCCGCTTCAACGTTGGAAACATTCACGAGATCAAGAAGATGTGGGGGGAAACGACCCTGTCCTGACATCGTTTAAGCTGTAGGCACTCGCCAGGCTACAGGCCTTCCGGTCTGTGGCCTTTTTTGGTGCACTGCAAAGCATGGCCCATGCACATTCGTCATCATCTTTGTGCCTGCCGCATGATAGCCTTTGGTTTTTCGGCGTTGACACTTTTGCTCAAGCCCTTCCATTCCATTGGTGGAACTTATATGTCCAGGCTTTCCCATCAAGATTTGCGTCGCAACTTCCGCCAATTGCTGGCTTCCGACACGTGCTACCACACTGCGTCCGTGTTCGACCCGATGTCAGCGCGCATAGCCGCAGACCTGGGATTCGAAGTGGGGATCCTCGGCGGCTCGGTCGCTTCATTGCAAGTGTTGGCCGCGCCGGATTTTGCCTTGATAACCCTCAGTGAATTTGCCGAACAGGCTACCCGCATCGGTCGCGTGGCCCAGCTGCCGGTGATCGCCGACGCTGACCACGGCTACGGCAACGCGCTGAACGTGATGCGCACGATCATCGAGCTCGAACGCGCCGGCATTGCCGCGCTGACGATCGAAGACACCCTGCTGCCTGCCCAGTTCGGCCGCAAGTCCACGGACCTCATCAGCGTGGCCGAAGGCGTCGGCAAGATCCGCGCCGCCCTGGAGGCCCGCGTCGATTCGGAGATGGCCATCATCGCCCGGACCAACGCGGGAATACTGCCTGTTCAGGAAATCATCAGCCGCACCCAACAATACGAACGTGCCGGCGCCGATGGGATCTGCATGGTCGGGGTACAGGACTTCGAGCATCTGGAAAAGATCAGCGAGAACCTGAACGTGCCGCTGATGCTGGTCACTTACGGCAACCCGCTGCTGCGTGACGACAAACGCCTGGCCGAGCTGGGTGTACGGATCACCATTGATGGCCACGGCGCCTATTTCGCCGCGATCAAGGCCACTTATGACAGCCTGCGGGAACAGCGCCAGATCTTTACCCAGGCCTCGGACCTGAGCGCCACCGAACTGACCCACACCTACACCCAGCCCGAGGAGTACATCCGTTGGGCCGAGGAATACATGAGCGTCAAGGAATAAGCTCATTCACCGTCCAGGAGACGGCCGTCGCGAGCAAGCTCGCTTCCAAGGTGCTTGCGGTGAACGCCAATGCTGCGTTCATCCAACAAACTCAGTGGGAGCGAGCCTGTTCGCGATTACGTGTCAGTGTGAAGAAGCTTCAATGCCCGCTGCGCAACATCTCCTTGGGCACATACTTGCCGATCTCGAACTTGCCGATGGCGGCGCGGTGGACTTCATCCGGGCCGTCGGCCAGGCGCAACGTTCGCTGCATGGCATACATGTAGGCCAGCGGAAAGTCGTTGGAGACCCCAGCCCCGCCATGAATCTGGATCGCCCGGTCGATGACCTTCAGCGCCACGTTCGGCGCAACGACCTTGATCTGGGCGATTTCGCTCTTGGCCACTTTGTTGCCGACCGTGTCCATCATATAGGCCGCCTTCAACGTCAGCAGGCGAGCCATGTCGATCTCCATCCGCGAATCGGCGATCTTGTCGATGTTGCCACCCAGGCGCGCCAGTGGCTTGCCGAAGGCGGTGCGACTGATGGCCCGCTGACACATCAATTCCAATGCGCGCTCCGCCATGCCGATGGAGCGCATGCAGTGATGAATCCGGCCCGGGCCGAGGCGGCCCTGGGCAATTTCGAAACCGCGGCCCTCGCCTAGCAGGACGTTTTCGTATGGTACCCGCACGTTGTCGAACAGCACTTCGGCGTGGCCATGGGGCGCGTCGTCGTAACCGAACACCGGTAGTGGCCGGACGATCTTGACCCCGGGCGTGTCCACCGGCACCAGGATCATCGAATGCTGGGCGTGACGAGGTGCATCGGGATTGCTCAGGCCCATGAAGATCAGGATCTTGCAGCGCGGGTCGCAGGCGCCAGAGGTCCACCACTTTTTACCGTTGATGACCCACTGGTCTCCATCGCGCTCGGCACGGGCGGCCATGTTGGTGGCATCCGACGAAGCGACGTCCGGTTCAGTCATGGCGAAGGCCGAGCGAATCTCTCCCCGCAGCAACGGTTCCAGCCAGCGCTGCTTTTGTTCTTCATTGGCGTAACGCACCAGCACTTCCATGTTGCCGGTGTCCGGCGCCGAGCAGTTGAACGGCTCCGGCCCCAGCAGCGAGCGCCCCATGATCTCCGCCAGCGGCGCATATTCAAGGTTGGTCAAGCCTGCGCCCAGTTCGGATTCCGGCAGGAACAGATTCCACAGCCCTTCGGCCCGGGCCTTGGCCTTCAGCTCCTCCATGATCGCGGTGGGTTGCCAACGGTCACCTTCGGCCACTTGTCGTTCGAATACCGCTTCGGCCGGGTAGACATGCGCATCCATGAACGCCGTAACGCGTTCACGCAGCTCCTGAACCTTGGGGGAATAGGCAAAATCCATGGGCAGCACCTTCTTGGCAGAGGTTGTTTTTAGGTCATGGAATCGATGCTAGTTGAGCTACGAAAATTTACCTAACCTATTCTCGGCGTGTATTAACATTCATCACCGATATATGGTTCACTGATTTGCATTGCCACCCGGCACCTCATACAAGCCCAAGAATAAGAGTGCAGCGCCATGAATCTGAGCAAGGTCGACCTCAACCTTTTCATTGTCTTCGATGCGATCTACACCGAAGCCAACCTGACCCGTGCCGGGCAGATCGTCGGCATCACTCAGCCGGCCGTGTCCAATGCCCTGGCGCGTTTGCGCGAGACCTTCAATGATCCGCTGTTCGTGCGCACCGCCCAGGGCATGGTGCCTACACCGATGGCCCAGAATATTATCGGGCCGGTGCGCAACGCCCTGTCGCTGCTGCGGGTATCGGTACAGGAAAGTCGGATCTTCAACCCACTGCAAGCCGTCAAGACCTACCGCATCAGCATGACCGACCTCACCGAGGGCGTGATCCTGCCGCCACTGTTCCAGCGCCTGCGTCGCCTGGCGCCGACCGTGGCTATCGAGAGTTTCCTGTCCAAGCGCCGGGAAACCACCAAGGAGCTGGCCGCCGGACGCCTGGACTTCGCGGTGGACGCCCCGCTCAACACCGACCCACAAGTACGCCACGTCAAGCTGATGGAGGACCGTTACGTCTGCGCCATGCGCAAGGGCCATCCGCTGGCGAACAAGGAAAAACTCAGCCTCGACGATTACCTGGCCCAGACCCACGTGCATATTTCCAGTCGCCGCAACGGCCTGGGTTACGTGGACCTGGCCCTCGGCAAAATGGGCATACAGCGCAAGATTGCCCTGCGTTCGCAGCATTATCTGATGGCGTCCCAGGTGCTCCAGCAGACCGATATGGTCATGACTGTTCCGGAGCGCTTCACACGCCGCCATGACCTGCATGCGGTCCACGTGCCCGTCAACGATGTGCCGCCAGTGGAAACCCATCTCTACTGGCACGAAAGCACCGACCAGGACCCGGCCAATCGTTGGATGCGCGAGCAGATCATCGAACTGTGCCAACAGGTGACGGCCCATGAGAAGAAGCTCGATAAGGTTTAGCCTGTCCAATGTGGGAGCGAGCCTGCTCGCGATAGCGTCGGATCAGTCACTATTCATATTGGCTGGACTACCGCTTTCGCGAGCAGGCTCGCTCCCACAGGTTTCGTCGACAGCTCATTGCTTGACGTGAACGTCAACCTGGAATTAGCTTAGCGCCAACTCCTATCATTTCGAGCGCTTCCATGAGCAGCCTGACCTACAGCATCTCCGATCTCGCCCGCGAGTTGGATATCACCACTCGAGCCATCCGCTTCTATGAAGAACAGGGTCTTTTGCGTCCGGAGCGCCGAGGCCAGGAACGTGTTTACTCGCCACGGGACAAAGTCAGCCTGAAACTGATCCTGCGGGGCAAACGCATTGGGTTTTCCCTCGCTGAATGCCGTGAGCTGATCGAGCTGTACGACCCCACCAGCGGCAATCAGAAACAGTTGCACAGCATGCTGGCGAAAATTGCCGAGCGTCGTGAGCAACTCGAACAGCAGCTGTTGGACATCGAACAGATGAAACTGGAACTCGACACCGCCGAGGAACGTTGCATCCAGGCGCTGGAACAGACGCTCAAGGGCGAGGAAACCGTCCAGTAACACAACAGTTATCCAGTGGGAGCGAGCAAGCTCGCTTCCACACCGAGCCCATTCACCACAGGTCAATCCCCATGTCCCTGCCCTCTTTTGTACGCCTGATCGAAGTCGGCCCCCGCGACGGGCTGCAGAATGAATCGCAACCCATCAGCGTCACCGACAAGGTGCGCCTGGTGGATGCCTTGAGCGCCGCGGGCCTCGGTTACATCGAGGTTGGCAGTTTTGTCTCGCCCAAATGGGTGCCGCAAATGGCCGGCTCGGCCGAGGTGTTCGCGCAGATTCAGCGCAAGCCCGGTGTGACCTACGGCGCGTTGGCGCCGAACCTGCGGGGGTTCGAGGACGCGCTGGCGGCAGGCGTCAAGGAGGTTGCGGTGTTCGCGGCGGCATCCGAAGCATTTTCCCAACGCAACATCAATTGCTCCATCAAGGAAAGCCTGGAACGTTTCGCCCCGATCATGGAGGCAGCACAGCGCAACGGTGTCAACGTACGCGGGTACGTGTCGTGTGTGCTGGGCTGTCCTTATGAAGGCGCGGTCGAACCCGAGCAAGTGGCCTGGGTCGCCCGGGAGCTGTACGACATGGGCTGCTACGAGGTTTCCCTCGGCGACACCATCGGGACGGGCACCGCCGGCGCCACACGCAGGATGTTTGAAGTGGTTTCGGGTGACGTTCCCCGGGAAAAACTCGCGGGACACTTCCATGACACCTATGGCCAGGCAATGGCCAACGTCTACGCCAGCCTTCTGGAAGGTATCGCCGTGTTCGACAGTTCCATTTCCGGCTTGGGCGGCTGTCCCTATGCCAAGGGCGCCAGCGGTAACGTCGCCACCGAGGACGTGCTTTACCTGCTCAAGGGGCTGGGTATCGAAACCGGTATCGACCTGGACGCACTGATTGCCGCGGGCCAGCAGATTTGTGACGTGCTGGGCCGCCCCACCGGTTCGCGTGTTGCAAAGGCGCGGCTGGCGCAGTGAGGTGTTACCGCCCTCGTCTGTAACGGGGGTGAAACGAGTAACACGGAAACAATTTGTCTGGGATTGGCCGTCCTGATTTTTTCGAGAAAATCACAAGTCATTGTTCTATATAGATTTTTAAAAGTTGGCACGCCACCTGCTATATCTCCTGCACAACAAGAATAAAAAAAAGCGACAAACCCAATAAAAACAAGACGAAACGACTCTGGCATAACAAAAACAACACGGCAGAGACGCAGCTAACAGATTTTTTTGGAGAAGATGTGCTTTTCAGGGTGCTTTCAGGAGCAACCCGCAACCGGGCAGAGAACAATAAAACTACCTTCAGGTAGCGCCCGAATCGGTTGGATCGCCAGGCGAAAAAGCAGATCAGCGCTCAAAAAAATACGTTTGCTCTTGATCCCGGATGGGGATCGCCAAAAACAGCGGTAAAGGGTCACGGCTGCCAAAAACAACAACAGGCCGCCCCTCAATAATAAAAGAAGAGCACGCGACGACAAAATTAAAGGGGAGCTTCGGCTCCCCTTTGTGCTGTCTGGCGTTTGGGTTTTCCTGCGGGAGCGAGCAAGCTCGCCCCACAGGGAAGTTACTCAGCCATTGCTATCGCTCAGTTCTTCGATGCTGATTTCCCGCATGCGAAATTTCTGGATCTTGCCCGTGACCGTCATGGGGAATTCTTCGACGAACTTGAAATGCCGCGGCGTCTTGAAGTGAGCAATTCGCTCCTTGCACCACGCTTGCAGCTCTTGCTCGGAGGCGCTGTGCCCGGGGTGGAACTTGATCCAGGCTACGATCTCTTCGCCATAACGCGAGCAAGGTATGCCAATCACTTGTACGTCGGCCACTGCGGGATGAGTGAAAAAGAATTCTTCCAACTCCCGAGGATAAACATTCTCTCCACCACGGATGATCATGTCCTTGTTGCGCCCGACGATACGCACGTAACCCTGCCCATCCATGATCGCCAGGTCGCCGGTGTGCATCCAGCCTTGCGAGTCGATGGCTTCGGCACTGCCCTTGGGATTATTCCAATAGCCGAGCATCACGCTGTAGCCTCGCGTACACAACTCACCGATGGTGCCGCGAGGGACGATTTCCCCCGCCTGGTCGATGATTTTGCTTTCCAGTTGCGGCTGAGTGCGGCCGACGGTAGTGACGCGTAATTCCAATTCATCTGTAGGACCAGTCTGCAACGACACCGGACTGGTTTCCGTCATGCCGTAGGCAATTTGCACCTCAGCCATGTGCATCTCGTTGATGACTCGCCGCATCACCTCGATGGGGCACGTAGCGCCGGCCATGATCCCGGTACGCAGGCTGGACAGGTCGAAATCCCCCCGTTGCGGCTGGTCCAGCATGGCAATGAACATGGTGGGCACACCATACAACGCGGTGGCTTTTTCCTCGGCCACGGTGCGCAGGGTCAGCAACGGATCGAACGCGTCGTTGGGGTAGATCATGGTGCTGGCGTGCGTCACGCAACCCAGGTTGCCCATGACCATGCCAAAACAGTGATACAGCGGCACTGGGATCACCAAGCGATCGCCAGCGCTCAGGCCGAGGCTTTCACCCACCATGTAGCCGTTGTTGAGAATATTGCGATGACTAAGGGTCGCCCCCTTGGGAAACCCGGTGGTCCCGGAGGTGTACTGGATATTCACGGGCTGATCGAAACGCAGGCTGGCCTGGCGCTCGGCCAGTTGCCCTGGCGACACCGAGGCACCCAGGGCCGTCAACTGCGACCAAGGCAGGAAGCCTGAGGGTGGCTGCGGATCGAGGCTGATCACACCGCGCAGATCCGCAAGGCGCTCGCTGTGCAAATGCCCGATAGGTTGCTCTGCCAGTTCCGGCGCCAATGCTTGCAACATGGCATGGTAATCCGAGGTCTTGAATGACCCCGCGCACACCAGCCACTGGCAGCCGGACTGCTTGAGTACGTACTCCAGTTCGGAGGCACGATACGCCGGGTTGATATTGACGAGAATCACGCCGATCTTCGCACTGGCGAACTGACTCACGCACCACTGCGCACAGTTGGGCGCCCATATGCCCAGGCGATCGCCTGTCTTCAACCCCAACGCCAAAAAAGCCCGTGCGTGTAAGTCGACCACTTCGGCCAGTTCGTGCCACTTGTACCGCAGCGACTGGTGACGAACCACCAGTGCTTCGCCATCAGGGCATCGAGCCACGGTCTGGTCGAATGCTTGGCCAATGGTCTGCTCCAACAAGGACTTGGCTTGGCTCCCTCGGGTGTAGCTCGATTGCGCTTGCGAACCGGGTTGATCCATGACGACCCCTCTTGTCTTTATTCGGTGGGTGTATCGGCAATTTCCGTAGGAAAGCGGCCTTACTCTCGCCCAAGTTGACGTTAACGTAAAGAGCGATTGACAGCCATCCGTCACAAGCTTACGTTAACGTAAAGGTGAGAGCAGTCCTGCTACTTTCCGCACCCGACAAAAAAACAAAAGGTGTCCCATGAGCTACCCATCCCTGAATTTTGCCCTTGGCGAAACCATCGATATGTTGCGCGACCAGGTCCAGTCCTTCGTCAAGGCCGAGCTGGCGCCTAGGGCAGCCCAGATCGACATCGACAATCTGTTCCCTGCCGACATGTGGCGCAAATTCGGCGACATGGGCCTGCTGGGCATCACTGTGCCGGAAGAATACGGCGGTGCCGGCCTGGGCTATCTGGCCCACGTGGTCGCCATGGAGGAAATCAGCCGCGGCTCGGCCTCGGTCGCCCTTTCCTACGGCGCCCACTCCAACCTGTGCGTCAATCAAATCAACCGCAACGGCACCCATGAGCAAAAGAGCAAGTACCTGCCCAAGCTCATCAGTGGCGAACATGTCGGCGCCCTCGCCATGAGCGAACCGAATGCCGGCTCCGACGTGGTTTCCATGAAACTGCGCGCCGAAAAACGTGGCGACCGCTTTGTGCTCAACGGCAGCAAGACCTGGATCACCAACGGGCCCGATGCCAACACCTACGTCATTTACGCCAAGACTGACCTGGAAAAAGGCCCTCATGGCATCACTGCGCTCATCGTCGAACGCGATTGGAAAGGCTTCAGCCGCAGCAACAAATTCGACAAACTCGGCATGCGCGGCTCCAACACATGCGAGTTGTTTTTCGATGACGTCGAAGTGCCCGAGGAAAATATCCTCGGCGTGCTCAATGGTGGCGTGAAAGTTTTGATGAGCGGCCTCGACTATGAGCGCGTGGTCTTGTCCGGTGGCCCGACCGGCATCATGCAGGCGTGCATGGACCTGATCGTTCCGTACATCCACGACCGCAAGCAGTTCGGCCAGAGCATCGGCGAATTTCAGTTGATCCAAGGCAAGGTCGCCGACATGTACACCCAGCTCAACGCCAGCCGCGCCTATCTGTACGCAGTGGCCCAGGCGTGCGAGCGCGGCGAAACCACCCGCAAGGACGCCGCCGGGGTGATCCTCTACAGCGCCGAGCGCGCCACGCAGATGGCCCTCGATGCCATCCAGATATTGGGCGGCAACGGCTACATCAATGAATTCCCGGCTGGTCGTCTTCTGCGTGACGCCAAGCTGTACGAAATCGGCGCGGGCACCAGTGAGATTCGTCGGATGTTGATTGGCCGCGAACTGTTCAACGAAACCCGCTAACGGAGCTGACCATGGCCACGCTGCACACCCAGCTCCACACCCGCTCGCCCGAGTTCATCGCCAACCGCGACGCGATGCTTGGACAGGTCGAGGCTTTGCGCACCTTGCTCACACACATCCAGCAAGGCGGCGGGCCCAAGGCCCAGGAGCGGCACACGTCCCGGGGCAAATTGCTCCCGCGTGAACGCATCAATCGCTTGCTGGATCCAGGCTCGCCCTTTTTGGAAATCAGCCCGCTGGCGGCTTACGAAGTCTACGGGGAAGACGTGCCGGCGGCCGGCGTGATCGCCGGCATCGGTCGCGTGGAAGGCGTCGAGTGCATGATTGTCGCTAACGACGCGACGGTCAAAGGCGGTTCGTATTATCCGCTGACGGTGAAAAAACACCTGCGGGCCCAGACCATCGCCCAACAGAACCGCCTGCCCTGCATTTACCTGGTGGATTCCGGCGGCGCGAACCTGCCACGCCAGGATGAAGTGTTCCCCGACCGCGAGCATTTCGGCCGCATTTTCTTCAACCAGGCCAACATGAGTGCCCAGGGCATCCCGCAGATTGCCGTGGTCATGGGCTCCTGCACCGCCGGCGGCGCCTATGTGCCGGCGATGGCGGACGAGGCGATCATGGTCCGCCAGCAGGCGACGATCTTCCTCGCCGGCCCGCCCCTGGTAAAAGCCGCTACCGGCGAAGTGGTCAGCGCCGAAGACCTGGGTGGTGCCGATGTGCACTGCAAGATTTCCGGGGTGGCCGACCATTACGCCGACAGCGACGAGCACGCCCTCGCATTGGCACGTCGCAGCGTGGCCAACCTCAATTGGCGCAAGCTTGGCGATGTGCAGCAACGCGCACCCATCGCCCCGCTGTATTCGAGTGACGAGCTTTATGGTGTGGTCTCGGCCGATGCCAAGCAGCCGTTCGATGTGCGGGAGGTCATTGCGCGGCTTGTCGATGGTTCGGTGTTCGACGAATTCAAGGCGCTGTTCGGAACGACCCTGGTGTGCGGCTTCGCGCATTTGCACGGTTATCCAATCGCCATCCTCGCCAATAACGGCATCCTGTTCGCCGAGGCCGCGCAGAAAGGCGCGCATTTCATCGAACTGGCCTGCCAGCGCGGGATTCCCCTGTTGTTCCTGCAAAACATCACGGGCTTTATGGTCGGCCAGAAATACGAAGCCGGCGGCATCGCCAAGCACGGCGCGAAACTGGTGACCGCCGTGGCCTGCGCCCGGGTACCGAAGTTCACCGTAATCATCGGTGGCAGTTTCGGCGCGGGGAACTATGGCATGTGCGGCCGCGCCTATGACCCGCGGTTCCTGTGGATGTGGCCCAATGCCCGGATCGGCGTGATGGGTGCCGAGCAAGCCGCCGGCGTGCTCGTGCAAGTCAAGCGCGAACAGGCCGAACGCAGCGGCCAGCCCTTCAGCGCCAGCCAGGAAGCCGAGATCAAGCAACCGATTCTCGATCAATACGAAGAACAGGGGCACCCCTATTATTCCAGCGCGCGGCTGTGGGACGACGGCGTCATCGACCCGGCGCAGACCCGCGATGTGCTGGGGCTGGCCCTGTCCGCGTCGCTGAACGCGCCCATCGAACCGAGCCGCTTCGGCGTGTTCAGGATGTAACCGGGAAAACGCCCATGACTCAGTACAGCACGCTCGAATTGCAAACCGACCCGCGCGGCTTCGCCATCCTGTGGCTCAGCCGCGAATCAAAAAACAACGCGTTCAACGCCGAGATGATCCGAGAGCTGATTCTCGCTCTGGACCAGGTCGGCAGCGACCCGAACCTGCGCTTCCTGTTGCTCCGTGGCCGGGGCAAACACTTCAGCGCCGGCGCCGACCTGGCCTGGATGCAACAGTCCGCCGAACTCGATTACCACACCAACCTGGACGACGCCCGGGAACTGGCGGAGCTGATGTACAACCTCGCCAAGTTGAAGATTCCAACGTTGGCGGTGGTTCAGGGAGCCGCGTTTGGCGGCGCGCTGGGGCTGATCAGCGCCTGCGACATGGCCATCGGCGCCGACGAAGCGCAATTTTGTCTGTCAGAGGTGCGCATCGGCCTGGCACCGGCAGTGATCAGTCCATTCGTGGTGCAAGCCATCGGCGAACGGGCGGCGCGGCGTTACGCCCTGACCGCCGAACGCTTCGGCGGACAACGTGCGAAAGAGATCGGCTTGCTGTCGGAAAGTTACCCCGCCGAGACGTTGGACGATCAGCTCGGGCAATGGATCAACAACCTGTTGCTCAACAGTCCAGCGGCCATGCGCGCCAGCAAGGAACTGCTGCGTGAAGTCGGCAACGGTGCGCTCACGCCGGCGCTGCGCCGCTACACCGAAAACGCCATCGCCCGGATACGTGTCAGCCCTGAAGGTCAGGAGGGCTTGCGAGCTTTCCTGCAAAAACGCCCGCCCAGTTGGCAAGCCGAGTCGAACAACAAGGAGCCGCGTCAATGAGCGCCCCTATCCTCAATACGCTACTGGTCGCCAATCGAGGTGAAATCGCCTGCCGGGTCATGCGCACAGCCAAGGCCATGGGCCTGGCTACCGTCGCGGTGCACAGCGCCACCGACCGTGACGCGCGCCATTGCCGTGAAGCCGATATCCGCGTCGACCTGGGCGGTAGCAAGGCCGCCGACAGCTACCTGCAAATCGACAAACTGATCGCCGCAGCCCTTGCCAGCGGCGCCCAGGCCATCCATCCCGGCTACGGTTTTCTTTCTGAGAATGCCGGCTTCGCCAGGGCCATTGAAAAAGCCGGGCTGATCTTCCTGGGCCCACCCGCCTCGGCCATCGACGCCATGGGCAGCAAGTCCGCCGCCAAGGCCTTGATGGAAACCGCCGGCGTGCCGCTGGTGCCTGGCTATCACGGTGAAGCCCAGGATCTGGAAACCTTCCGCGCCGCCGCCGAGCGAATCGGCTACCCGGTTCTGCTCAAAGCAACGGCGGGTGGCGGCGGTAAGGGCATGAAGGTCGTGGAAGACGTCAGCCAACTGGCCGAAGCACTGGCATCGGCGCAGCGCGAGGCGCAATCATCGTTCGGCGACGCGCGCATGCTGGTGGAAAAATACCTGCTCAAGCCGCGCCACGTGGAAATTCAGGTATTCGCCGACCAACACGGTCACTGCCTGTACCTCAACGAGCGCGATTGCTCGATCCAGCGCCGGCACCAAAAAGTTGTCGAAGAGGCTCCCGCTCCGGGTCTGAGCCCGGAGCTGCGCCGGGCAATGGGCGAGGCCGCGGTGCGCGCCGCCCAGGCCATCGGTTATGTCGGCGCGGGCACGGTGGAGTTCCTGCTGGATTCGCGGGGCGAGTTCTTCTTCATGGAGATGAACACCCGGCTGCAGGTCGAGCATCCGGTCACCGAAGCGATTACCGGCCTCGATCTGGTGGCCTGGCAGATCCGCGTGGCCCAAGGCGAACCGCTGCCGATTACCCAGGAACAAGTTCCGTTGCGGGGCCATGCCATCGAAGTACGGCTTTATGCCGAAGACCCCGCCAATGATTTCCTCCCCGCCACCGGACGCCTGGCGTTATACCGTGAATCCGCGGGGGGCGAAGGTCGACGGGTCGACAGCGGCGTAGAAGAAGGTGACGAGATTTCTTCGTTCTACGACCCGATGCTCGGCAAGCTGATCGCCTGGGGCGAAAACCGTGAGCAGGCCCGTCTACGGTTGCTCGCGATGCTGGATGAGTTCGCCATCGGTGGCCTGAGAACCAACATCGGTTTTCTGCGGCGCATCGTCGGCCACCCGGCCTTTGCAGCGGCGCAACTCGATACCGGATTTATCCCACGCTACCAAGCGCAACTACTGCCCGAACCTGGCGAATTGGACGACGAGTTCTGGTACGCGGCGGCCCTTGCCTTTGCCTTGGGCATGACGCCTCGCGTCCGCGTGGATGACCTCAATTCCCCCTGGGCCGAGAGCACTGGGTTGCGCCTGGGGCTGCCAGGGGAAACCACCCTGCATCTGGTCTGTGGTGGCCAGGATCGGGCGATAACGGTGGACGTTACCGCCCGCAGCGCCGAGCTCAAGGGGGAGCACCTGGTCATCGAGCGTAACGGCCTGCGTCGCAGCCATCGGGCTGTTCGCCAGGGCGACAGCCTTTATCTGCAATGGGCGGGCGATTTGCATCGCGTCGATGTCTACGACCCGTTAGCCGCCGCCGAGGCCAGCCACGGCCATCAGGGCGGCTTGGTCGCACCTATGAATGGCAGCATCGTGCGGGTGCTGGTGAGTGTCGGGCAACCAGTGGAAGCCGGCGCGCAGTTGGTGGTGCTGGAAGCCATGAAGATGGAGCACAGCATCCGTGCACCCAAGGCGGGCGTGATCAAGGCGTTGTATTGCCAGGAAGGTGAGATGGTCAGCGAGGGCAGCGCGCTGGTGGCATTGGAAGAATAGGTATCGGCCCGTTTGCCGGGCCGATCCAGTTCAGAACCTGATGGTTGCCTGTACGACCACGCCGATGATGCGGCAATGCTCTGTGTATAGATTTTTCGGGTAAGTGGGATTGAGCGGGACCAGGTAACGCTGGCCGCTCTCTTCGATCAGTTTGCGGAAGGTCGCATCGCTGCTGCCGGGCAGTTTCGCCACCACCAGTTTGCCGGGCACGGCCTCGATCGCCGGATCAACCAGGATCGACATGCCCTCAGGGATGCTCAGCCCGCTTGGCGCAGTCATCGCGTCGCCTACCACCACCAACCAGAAAGCGTCTCCCTGGGCATGGTAATCCGTCAGCTCGTAGCGCGGCTGCCCGTACCCGACCAGATCACCCTCGTGAACCGCGCCGATGTCGTGCCAGTCATTGACCGGGTAGCGGAAGTACGGGTTGTACTTCTGCGCCAGCGCCATGCCCTCGTCAGTGGAGGTGTCCGGTTCGCGGATCACCATTGCCACTTCCAGGAACTCGAGTCCGAGCTCCTGAAGCACCCGGTTCATGTCTTCAAGACTGGGCTGCCGGCGCTTGGTCAGCCAATGGCCGACACCACCCTGGGACATCCCCAAACGCTCTGCGAGCACCACTTGCGTGATGTGCAGCTCCTTCATCTTGGCCTTGACCAACTCTATCCATTTATCCATGAACGGCACGATACGTGGATGACCACGCCCATCAAAACACAAATTGTAGTATTTAAATCGTCGTCACAATTACGAAGCGTACTAAGCTGGATTCAGGATTTCACACCAACACGGAGAAACTCGACACCATGGACAAGCCCAACAAAGACGAGCCCGCAACCCTTTCAGAAAGCCCATTTCCCTCGCTTCAGGATTGCCCTGCGGCGAAGCGCGCCTTGGACTATTACTTGAAACCAGGTATTGCGCACGCCCAAGCAGAACATCGCTTCTTCGACGTGAACCGCAACATCAGCGGTGAGGAAGCCCTGGTTCACGCCTGCGAACTGCTGCGCTGCGCGGCCGCTACCGCCCAGGAGTCTGCCACTCGACTCAGCGGCCCGAGCCGCGACCTGGCATTTTCGGTGGTGCATATGATCGACTTGGTCAAGGTCATGATCGACCGGTCGCTGGACGGTTACCCTACTCGCTAGGCGTAACGCTGGAAAAGGCGGCTGCAGAACCACATGGGAAATAATTTCCAATGGGCGCAATAAAAACATTTGACTTGCAAATGATAATGATTATTATTGCATCAGCTGGTCGCGAGATCAGTCGATAGGCCAGAAGACCTTAGGTCGGACTTCTGGATTATCTCCTCATCAGGCTAATCACGGTTTTTGACCCGGCTTTTTGCCGGGTCTTTTTTTTGCCGATTTTCGGCTTATGGCTTCAGGCTAATGAAGTCTTTGGGTGTCGCTAATTCGGTGCTGGGGATGATAGCAAATGCACATTCGTTTACAAAAGCCCCTGCGTTGCACCGGTTCGAATGATCGACAGGCAGCACTTGAGAATCGATCAGGGACTCTCTAATCTGCAAATGCGTCCAGGGAGGACGCCCCCTTCCCCAACAACAATTCGTCCCGGCTTTCTCCTTCTTTGCGTGTAAAGTAACGGCCATGAAAATCCTGGGCAGGAATCGTGACCGTGGCTAAATCGTCCTTTGATATCAACGCCAATTTCGACAGCGGCAACATCGAAGTGGTGGACATCGGCAACCCGTTGCAATCATTGCTGAAAATCAGACCTGATACCCGTAGCGGCCATTTCCAGTGGTTTCACTTCAAGGCCAGCGGGTTGCACGTCGGCCAGGAATATTCCTTCCGCCTGCTCAATGCCAGCCAATCCTCCTACAACAAAGCGTGGACCGGTTATCAAGCCGTTGCTTCCAATGACCACGTCAACTGGTTCCGTATTCCTACGCAATTTGAAGGCGATGCGCTGCGCTTCCACCTGGAGGCCGAGCAACCTCACGCCTGGTTCGCCTATTTCGAACCTTACAGCCGCGGCCGCCACGATTGGCTGATCGAACAAGCGCAGCACAAGGCTGGCACCGAACTGCTGGCGACCGGCAAGAGCGTCGAGGGTCGCGATATTCAATTGCTGCGCAAGGGCAGCGGTGCCGAAGGACGGCGCAAAATCTGGATCATTGCGCAGCAACATCCCGGTGAGCACATGGCCGAGTGGTTCATGGAAGGCATCATCGAACGCCTCCAGCACCATGACGATGCCCAACTGAACCCGCTGCTTGCCAAGGCCGACCTGTACCTGGTGCCCAACATGAACCCCGATGGCGCGTTTCATGGCCATCTGCGCACCAACGCGATGGGCCAGGACTTGAATCGGGCTTGGCAGAACGCCAGCCCGGAAATCAGCCCCGAGGTATTTTTCGTACAACAGCAAATGGAAAAGTATGGCGTTGATCTGTTTCTGGACGCCCATGGCGACGAAGAAATCCCTCACGTCTTCACCGCTGGCTGCGAAGGTAACCCCGGCTACACACCGCGCATCGCCGGGCTCGAAGAACGTTTCCGCAGCCATCTCAAACGCCAGACCAAGGATTTCCAAACCGCCCACGGTTACACCCGCGACGAACCCGGCCAGGCCAACATGACGCTGGCTTGCAACGCGGTCGGCCAGAAATACGACTGCCTGTCGCTGACCCTGGAGATGCCTTTCAAGGACCACGACGACCATCCGAACCCGCACACCGGCTGGTCCGGCAAACGCTCCATGCAACTGGGCAAGGACGTGCTAAGCACCCTCGAGTCCATGGTCGACGAGCTGCGCTGAGGTCCCTTTAGCGCCGTTCCCCTGTGGCGAGGGAGCAAGCCCCTCGCCACGAGCCTCCCGGTCAGTCCCGGCCGCGCAACATGCTGTGCAACACCTCGTCCCGGCGCACCCACCCGTGAAACAACGCCGCCGCCAGATGCACCAGCACCGTCAGGAATAACAAATAGGCCAGGTAACCATGAGCCTTGCGCAGCCATGCGAAGGTCTGGGCATCCGCGGGTAGGATGGAAGGCAACCGAAGCGACTCGCTGAGCATCACCGGGTCCCCCGCCGCCGATATCATCCCCCAGCCCAACAGTGGCAACGCCAGCATCAAGGCATACAACAAGACATGCGAAGCCTTGGCCGACAAGGCCTGCCAGCTCGGCAGGTCGGCCGGCAACGGCGGTATCTGCGTGGTGAAGCGCACCACCAGGCGGACAATCACCAACAATAAAATAGCGATGCCCAGGGGTTTGTGCAGTTGAAGCAGCCACTCATGGCGCTCGGACACGGAGGCGACCATGCCCGCGCCGATAAACAACATGGCGATGACCATCAAGGCCATCATCCAGTGCAGCAGCCGAGCCAGCGGCGCGAAATGTCGGGGGGCGTTCATGGACGAGACTCCTGGGTGGCGGGCAACTGGCTGACTTCGCTGGTACGGCGCAGGTACGAACTGGCATAAGCCGCCGAACGAGCGGCCAACAGCGGATCATCAGAACCTTCGATCCCACTGGGCAGGATCAGCGGGTCATAGTTGATATCGCGGCAATCTCCGTTGTCCTGCGCCTGGGCGCGCTCCAGCACCAGGGTGCCGGCGTTGAGCACCTTGCGATCGGCGGGCCAGGCCTTGCTGGCGTCGTTGACCGGATCGCCCGGGTTGGCCAAGGTGATGTTCAACTGCCAGCGCAGTGGTCCGCCAGCCAGGCGTTTGGTCAGGTCCTGTTCCAGGAAGTCGGCGCCTTGGGGTGGGCTCGCATCCACCGCGTCCTTGCTTATCGGCACCACCCCCCAACGCACGGCCTGGCGTTGTCCGGCAGGGCCCACCAGGTAGAACGCATTGATGCCGTTGTAGGTTTCAGTGGCATAGCTGGCCGATGGCTTGGCCGTCTTGATCCATTGCAAGAACGGCACTGCCTCGGGATGCGCTGCAAAAAACGCCGGCACGGCGCCAGGGTTTGGTTTGCCCGTGGCCGGGTCCGGCGACTGGGCCTGTTGCAGTTCAAAGAAAGCCTGCGGTGTACCCACCGGGAACACCGGCATACTGTTCATACCGGTGCGCCATTGCTGGCCGTCGGCCTGGGTAAAACGCAGCGCCAGGCTTCGGATCGGCACACTGCCATCCGGTGCGTAGGGGTTGCCGCTGGGCAGCGCAAAACGACCGACCACGGGCGTGCGTGGCTCATTGAATACCTGGGCGCTGGAGTAGGCGCGGGCTTCGCCACTGCTTTCAAAATAACCGGCAACGCAGACACCCTTGGAGTGATTGCGCCGGAAACCCGCATGGACCCCGTTGTTCGTTTCCAGCACATTGACCAAGGCCTTGGGCGTCAGGCGTTGTGGGTCGAGTGTGCCATTGACGTAGGCAAACGCCCCGGCCAGCGCAGCAACGACCACGGCAATGGCCGTCAGGCGCAATGTCAGGCTGGCGGCGCTCAACGGCGCCCGACGTTCAGAAGAAGGGTCAACCATTTGGAGACTCCAAGGCACAAGGCCGTTAGTGGAAAGGACCCGTCAGACGAAAGCCCAACGTGTTTATTCCCACGCTTCATATTTATTTTTCGTTCACTGGAATAATCTTGTGCCTGGATCGTCTTTCCTTCCAACGCAGTGATTGCCCACGAAGCCACGCATCCTCATGAACGAACTCGACGACCAGTTGCGCCTGCTCATTCCACGGCTGAGACGTTTTGCCGTGTCGCTGACACGCAACCCCAGCAACGCCGACGACCTGG
Organism: Pseudomonas sp. E102; assembly: GCF_052660185.1. Taxonomy (NCBI): domain Bacteria; kingdom Pseudomonadati; phylum Pseudomonadota; class Gammaproteobacteria; order Pseudomonadales; family Pseudomonadaceae; genus Pseudomonas; species Pseudomonas sp. E102. The sequence goes on along the minus strand of NZ_CP084025.1, from coordinate 1,318,420 downwards.
TCCAGGCGTGCCTGGAAAGGGCCCTGTCGAAATGGAACGACAAGCGCCCGGACGGTGATTTGCGGGCCTGGCTGTTCTCCATCCTTTACCGGCAGTTCCTCGATGCCCATCGTCGTTCCCGACGGTACGCACGCATGCTGGAATTCTTCACCGGGCGCGACGATGCACACCCGTCCGCCGAGCGCAGCGTCATCGCCCAATCGTCGCTCCAGGCTTTTGACCAGTTGCCCACCGAACAGCGCGCGTTATTGTTGTGGGTGTCAGTAGAAGGCTTGAGCTACCAGCAAGTCGCCGACATCCTGGGCGTGCCGACCGGCACCGTGATGTCGCGCCTGTCACGGGCCCGCCAGGCCTTGCGCCAACTCAGCGACGGCGAAATCGCCCGCCCTGCCCTGCGAATACTCAAATGATCACCCTGCCCCCCAGCGACAAAGACCTGCACGCCTACGTCGATCATCAACTGAGCGAAGCCGACCGACGACAGGTTGAAACCTACCTGGCCAGCCACCCCGCCGTTGCCAAACGCGTACGGGCCTGGCAACAGGACGCGCAGCATCTGCGCGCAACCCTGAGCGCAACCTTGCAACTCCCACCCAATCCCAGCCTCGACCCGACTGTCATCCGTCAACGCATGAAACACCGTACGCGCCGCCTTCTCGCCAGCGCAGCGGTCTTGACGCTGGCCGTCGGTATCGGTGGGGTGGGCGGCTGGCAGGCCCGACAGATAACCCTGCTCAGCGCAGCAGCGCCCATGGCTGACGCATTGCAGGCGTACCGGTTGATTGCCCAGCAGGGCGTGCTCCCGGCCGATTACCAGACTGGCGACGAGCACAGCATGCAAGGCTGGCTCGACCGTTACTTCAGCCAAGCCGACCGCTTACCGGATCTCTCGGCGGCGGGCTTCACGCCGGTCAGCGGGCGATTGCTCAGCACTGACCAAGGCGCGGCGGCGATGGTGGTTTACCAGGATTCGAGCGGCCTGAAGATCAGCTTCTATATCCGCCCACCAGGTCCGAAAAATTTCCTGCTGCCCCGTGGCAGCCGGCGCGATGGGGAACTGCAGGCCGAGTATTGGTCCGGGCCTGGGTACAACTATGCGATGGTCATCCCGAGCGATACGCCGACGGCGCAGAAGCTCAAGCAGACCTTGAATTTCTGACCACCACCTTCCCCTGTGGGAGCGAGCCTGCTCGCGAAATCGGTCGCACAGTTAGAAATGATGTCGACTGAGATACCGCCTTCGCGAGCAGGCTCGCTCCCACAGAGGTCTTGTGACAGGCCAAAAATCGGTATTCACCCCTGCCTGAACACCTGCGAAGGCCTGCGCAGCAGCGGATCGAACGGGTTGATTCGCGGGCCGATCATCGCGGCTTCGCGCTTGAGCATTTCCACCACCGTTGGCAGCCTATCCGGCCCGAGCCGGTCGCTGATGGTTGCCACGCTCAAGGCCGCCACGGCCCGTCCCTCACGATCGAGAATCGGCACCGCCACGCCGGCCATGCCCTGCAAGACCCCGGTGTTGCGCCCGGCATAACCCAGCGTGCGGACGTTCTCCACTTCCGTGCGCAGGAAAACCTCATCGTACAAATGAAAATCCTTGAGCCGTGGCAGGTTGTAATGGATCACCGTGTCGCGCTCTTCCTCCGGGAGGAACGCCAGGATCGCCAGGCTGCCCTGTCCCACGCCCAAGGCCACGCGGCCACCGATGTCGCCGGTGAATGTGCGGATCGGAAACGGCCCTTCGCTGCGGTCCAGGCAGATCGCATCGAAGCCACAGCGTGCCAGCAGAAATAGCGAATCCCCCAACGACGCCGACAACCGCAACATCGCGGGCCTGGCCAGTTCCCGCAGGTTGCCGGTGTTACCTGCGCGGGCCGCCAGGGCAAAAAAGTCCAGGCTCAAGCGGTAGCGTTTGCTGCGCGCATCCTGCTCGACCATGCCTTCATCCATCAGGTTGCGCAGCAAGCGGTGCGTTGTGGGCTGGGACAGGCCAATGCGCTGGGCCAGTTGCGTGACTCGCTCGCCGCCCTCTGCGGTCTCGCCCAGGCTGCGCAAAACGGCAAACAACCGAGAAACCGAGCCAACCCCTACTTCAATCTTTTTGGTATTCCGCTCAATGGAATCAGACATCGGATTTTTTACTCAGTTATTTATTCACCGAAAGAAACGGAAAATAGTCATCGCTTCAGTGAAATAGTCCATTGAGCCCATCCTATTCTTCGTCCTACTCTGCGTCCATACAGGGGCGATTCGAACAACAGCGGCAGCCGACGTAAGTCGAGCGCCAACGCACCCCGCGACATCCTTTCGTATCTGCCCATACAAAAAACCGCGCCTCGCGGCGACGCATAACAATCTCAGGTGGAGCGCAGTCATGGCTTTCGTGCAACTTCAAGACTTGAGCAAACGGTATGGCGACCTGGACGCCGTGGTCGCCACCAACCTCTGTGTGGAGAAAGGCGAATTCGTCTCTCTGCTAGGGCCGTCCGGTTGCGGCAAGACCACCACCCTGCAAATGATCGCCGGCTTCGTTGAGGCCAGCAGCGGCCGCATCCTGCTGGACGGGCGCGACATCACTCATGCCAAGCCCGCCAGCCGCGGCCTGGGCGTGGTGTTCCAGAGTTACGCGCTGTTTCCCCACATGACCGTCAAAGACAACGTCGCCTTCGGCTTGCGCATGCGCAAGGTGCCCAGCGCAGAATTGCAGTCCCGGGTCGATCGAGTGCTCAAGCTGGTGCGCCTGGACCGGCATGCCGAGCGTTACCCGCGAGAACTCTCGGGCGGCCAGCGTCAGCGCGTGGCATTGGCCCGGGCGCTGGTGATCGAACCGCCGGTGCTGCTGCTCGACGAACCCTTGTCCAACCTCGACGCCAACCTGCGTGAGGAAATGCAGTTCGAAATCCGCCGCATCCAGCGCGAAGTCGGCATCACCACATTGATGGTCACGCATGACCAATCCGAGGCGCTTTCGATAAGCGATCGAGTGGTGGTCATGCAGGCCGGCCGCATCACCCAGATCGACGCGCCCTACACCCTTTACGAGCACCCGCGCACCGAGTTCATTTCCGGCTTCGTCGGCAAGGCCAATCTGCTGCCCGGCGAACGTGATAGCGCCGGCGTCGTGCAAGCCAGCAGCACCGGTAAAGGTGAGCTGACCCTGAGCCTGCGTCCCGAAAAGATCGACCTGTGCGCCCCCGGCTCGGGACGACTGCAAGGCACCGTCACCCAGCGTTTTTTCCTCGGTAGCCAATGGCTGTATGGCGTCTGCACCCCTCTGGGCGAACTCAGCGTGGTACGGCGCAACGACGGCTCGGCGCCCCTGGCCGAAGGCACCGCGGTGGGTCTGGACTGGGATCCGGCGCTGCTGCGTGTGTTGAGCGTGGATGAGGTGTTGGCATGAAGCTGATCGATGCCATGAAGCGCGGCCGCCAAGGCTATTGGATGTCAGCCCCGGCCCTGGCCTTGTACCTGGGCCTGCTGGTGATTCCCCTTGGTCTGACGCTCGTGCTGTCGTTCAATGTTTTCGACTACGGCTCGGGTATCGACAGCGACGCCTACACCTTCGAGCACTACACCAGCCTTCTGGGCGACCCGTACTTCTACGAAATCTTCCTGCGCACGTTCTGGATCAGCGCCCTGACCACGTTGCTGTGCGTGGTGATCGGCGTACCCGAGGCGTACATCCTCAGCCGCATGGGCGCGCCGTGGCGTTCGATCTTTCTGATCCTGATCCTTACGCCGCTACTGATTTCGGTGGTGGTGCGAGCGTTCGGCTGGAGCCTGCTGCTCGGCGCCGATGGCCTGATCAACCAGACGCTGCAAGCCCTCGGCGGCTCACCCATGAAGCTGCTCTACACACCGTTCGCGGTGGTCATCGCCCTGGTGCACGTGATGCTGCCGTTCATGATCATTCCGGTGTGGACCTCGCTGCAAAAACTTGATCCCGCCGCCGAACAGGCCGCCCTATCCCTGGGCGCGAGCCAATTGACGGTGATCCGCAAGGTGGTGCTGCCGCAGATCATGCCGGGCGTGTTGTCCGGCACGCTGATCGTGTTCGGCCTCGCCGCCAGTTCGTTCGCCATCCCCGGCCTGCTCGGCGGGCGCCGCCTGAAAATGGTCGCCACGCTGATCTACGACCAATACCTGTCGGAACTGAACTGGCCGATGGGCGCGGCCATTGCCGTCGCGCTGTTGCTGCTCAATCTTCTGATCATGCTGTCGTGGAACCGCATGATCGAAGGCCGCTACAAGAAGTCACTGGGGTAATTCTTCATGTCCAGGAACGGTCCTTTCGCCCTGTTGTTTCATGCCTTGGTAGTGGTGTTCATGCTGGCGCCGCTGGTGGTGGTCTGCCTGGTCGCCTTCACGCCGGAAAACACCCTGAGCTTGCCCACCACGGAATTTTCCCTGCGCTGGTTTCGTGCCGTGTTCGAGCGCGCGGATTTTGTCGATGCGTTCTACAACAGCCTCATCCTGGCGTTCAGCGCGGCCTCGCTGGCGACACTGATCGCGGTGCCGGCGGCCTTGGCGATCACCCGGTTGGAGTTTCCTGGCAGGGATTTTTTCAACGGCCTGTTCCTGTCGCCGATCATCATTCCGCACTTGGTGCTGGGCGTCGCGTTGCTGCGGCTGTTTGCACTGATGGGCGTGAACGGCAATTTCAGCTGGCTGATCTTCGCCCATGTGCTGGTGATCACGCCATATGTGCTGCGCCTGGTATTGGCCTCGGCCATCGGCCTGGATCGCAGCGCCGAGCAAGCCGCGCAGTCATTGGGCGCCGGTCGTTTCACCCTGTTCCGCCAGATCACCTTGCCGATGATTTTGCCCGGCGTCGCCGGAGGCTGGTTGCTGGCGTTCATCAACAGTTTCGATGAAGTCACGCTGTCGATTTTCGTCACCTCGCCGGCGACGCAAACCTTGCCGGTGCGCATGTACGTCTACGCCACCGAATCCATCGATCCGATGATGGCGGCGGTGTCGGCGCTGGTGATCGCGCTGACGGCGCTGACCATGATTCTGCTCGACCGGGTGTATGGCCTGGATCGAGTCCTGGTAGGCAAACAATGAGGGCACCATGGCTCTGCTGAAACGACTGGCCGAAAACGACCGCCCGGCCCTGGATTTCCTGCTCGACGGCGAACCCGCCAGCGGCTTGCTCGGCGATACCGTGCTCACCGCGGTACTGACCTGCGGCGAACACCTGCGCGGCAGCGATTTCAGCGCCGAGCCCCGTGCCGGCTTCTGCCTGATGGGCGCCTGCCAGGATTGCTGGGTGAGACTGGGCGATGGCCGCCGCGTGCGCGCGTGCTCGACGATGCTCGAAGCCGGCCAGCAGATCAATCGCGAACCGGGGCGGCAGGTATGAACGGCTTTGACAGGTATGGCCCCATCGCGAGCAAGCTCGCTCCCACAGGTGACCTGCGGCGTACGCACAATCGGCATCCACGACAGATCCCATGTGGGAGCGAGCTTGCTCGCGAAGGCGGCCTCGACAGCAGCGAAAATCCGCTGCCGGTGGGGTTGCCATGAAACCCATCGTCATCATCGGCGCCGGCCCCGCCGGTATCCGCGCCGCGCAAACCTTGGTCGCCCATGGCATCTACCCGATCCTGCTGGACGAAGCCGCCCGCGGTGGCGGGCAGATCTACCGACGCCAACCCGTCAATTTCAGTCGGTCTGCGGGCAAGCTTTATGGCTTTGAGGCAACAAAGGCCAACGCCATCCACCAGACCCTCGATGCGTTGCGCGAGCAGCTCGACTACCGCCCCGACACGCTGGTCTGGAACGCTGAAGCCGGTCAGTTGGATACCTTGCATGAGGGCCGCGCCGATCGCCTGGATTACGCCAACGTGATCGTCGCAACGGGGGCCACCGACAGGATTCTGCCGGTCCCCGGCTGGACCCTGCCGGGCGTCTACAGCCTGGGCGCGGCGCAGATCGCCCTTAAATTCCAAGGCTGCGCCATTGGTGAACGGGTGGTATTCGCGGGCAGCGGGCCATTGCTGTATCTGGTGGCGTACCAATACGCCAAGGCCGGCGCGAACGTCGCCGCGGTACTCGACAGTTCGCCCTTGAGCGCGCAGACCCGCGCTCTGCCCGGCCTGCTCGCACAACCGGCCACGCTCGCCAAGGGCCTCTATTACCGCGCCTGGCTGACGACACATGGTATCCCGGTGCATCAAGGCGCCACCCTTGCGCACATCGACGGGAAACGCCGGGTACAGTCGTTGAAGTGGCGAAACAAAAAGGGCGAGCACACGCTCGATTGTGATGCGGTCGCCTTCGCCCACGGCTTGCGCAGTGAAACCCAACTGGCCGATCTGCTGGGCTGCGAGTTTGCCTGGAACCCGCTCAATCGCGCCTGGCTACCGCAACGCGACAGCGCCGGTCGCAGCAGTTCGGCCGGGGTCTACCTGGCCGGTGACGGCGCTGGGATCATGGGCGCCGACGCCGCCGAAATGGCCGGCGAGCGCGCCGCCCTGGCACTGCTCGAAGACCTCGGCTACCGAGTCGACCCGCAACGTTGCGCCCAGTTGGAACAGTCTCTCGAACGCATCGGTAATTTCCGCCAAGGCCTGGAGCAGGCCTTTGCCTTCCCTGATGAGTGGGCGAGCCTCGCTCAAGACGACTTGATGATTTGCCGCTGCGAAGAAGTCAGCGTCGGTGAAATCCGCCAGGTCGTGGGCGAAGGTCACTGGGAAATCAACCGGGTCAAGGCCCACTGCCGGGTCGGCATGGGCCGTTGCCAGGGGCGGATGTGCGGTGCCGCCGCCGCGGAAATCATCGCTTGCGCAAGTGGCCGCGACATCCGGGACATCGGGCGCCTGCGGGCACAGGCACCAGTCAAGCCCGTGCCGTTTGGCCTGGAGGTCGAGCCATGATCGAGGTCGATGCAGTAATCATTGGTGGCGGCATCGTCGGCGCCTCGGCCGCACTGTTTTTGAGCAAGGCCGGACGCCGCGTGGCGCTGTTGGAACGAGACTTCTGCGGCTCGCATTCCAGCGGCGTGAACTACGGCGGCGTGCGGCGCCAGGGCCGGCCCTTGTCTCAGTTGCCGCTGTCGCAACGTGCCCATGAAATCTGGGGTCAATTGCCGCAGTTGATTGGCATCGACGGCGAGTATCAGCGCAGCGGCCATCTGAAGTTGGCACGCAGCCTCGATGACCTGCGTTCATTGCAGAACTACGCCGCCAGCAGTCAGGGCTTTGGCCTCGATTTGCAACTGCTGGATCGCGACGAATTACGCAGACGGTTTCCCTGGGTCGGCACCGTCGCGGTCGGCGCCTCGCTGTGCCCGGACGATGGTCACGCCAACCCGCGGTTGGTCTCGCCGGCATTTGCCCAGGCGGCCCGCAGGCATGGCGCACAGGTTCACGAGCAATGCCCGGTCAGCCACGTCACTCACGACGGCCAACGCTTTGCCGTGCACACCGAAACCGGCCTCGAATGTCGCGCGCCGTGGCTACTGAATTGCGCTGGCGCCTGGGCGAGCCGCTTCGCCGCGCAGTTCGGCGAAGCAGTGCCGATGCACGCCGGGCACCCAGCGATGCTGGTGACCGAGCCGCTGCCCGTGGTGATGGACGCCAGCACGGGCGTCGAAGGCGGCGGCATCTATGCGCGCCAGGTCGCCCGGGGCAATTGCGTGCTGGGAGGGGGCCAGGGCTTCGCACTGGACGACGCCCGCGCCAGGCCCGGCCAGCACGCGGTCATCGAGATCCTGCGCCAGGCCGTCGAACTCTACCCTTTTCTGGAGGGCGCCCAGGCGATCCGCACCTGGAGCGGCACCGAAGGCTACCTGCCCGATCGCCAACCGGTGATCGGCCCCAGCAGCACCCAACCCGGTCTCTTGCATGCGTTCGGCTTCGCCGGCGCGGGCTTCCAGATCGGCCCGGCGGTGGGCCAGGCGCTCACCGAGATCATCTGCAGCGGGGCTTCGTCCACGCCGCTGGATGCGTTTTCCATCACCCGGTTCCACTCCATCTCCGTTGCTTGATAGAGGAAGGTCGCGCTAATGAATAACGTCAAACGCAGTGCACTGTTCGGCTTCTGCTCGCTGGGTTCCGCTTGCCTGGGCGCCCTGCTCCCCGTCACCCAGGCGTTGGCCGAGCCGACGCTTTACCTGGGCATGAACGGCGGCACCATGGAGCGGCTTTATGCCGACAAGGTCTTGCCGGCCTTCGAGAAGGCCAACAATGTCAAGGTGGTGATCGTGCCGGGCACTTCGGCCGACATCCTGGCCAAGGTCCAGGCCAGCAAGGGCAACCCGCAGATGCACGTGATGTTCCTGGACGATGGCATCATGTACCGCGCCATCGCCATGGGGCTGTGCGACAAGCTGCAGGACAGCGCCCCCCTGGCACAGATTCCGGCCAAGGGCCGCATCAAGGACCAGGCCGTCGCCGTCAGCCTCGGCGTCACCGGACTGGCCTACAACACGCGGCTATTCAAGGAAAAAGGCTGGAACACGCCGACGTCCTGGATGGATCTGGCGGACCCTCGATTCAAGGACAAGGTGGTGTTTCAATCGATGGCCTCCTCAACCTTCGGCCTGCACGGTTTTCTGATGTTCAACCGGATCCAGGGCGGCAGCGAAACTGACGTCGAGCCAGGCTTCAAGGCGTGGCCGAACACCGTCGGGCGCAACGTGCTGGAGTACATCCCCAGCTCGGCGAAAATCTCCGAGATGTTGCAGACGGACGAAGCGGCGCTGTTCCCGTTGACGCCGACCCAGGTCACCGCGTTGAAACTCAAGGGCATGCCGGTCGAATATGCACAACCGAAGGAAGGCGCGGTGGTGCTGAACGTCGCCGAATGTGCCGTCGCCCAGAACAGCGAACCCGAACTCGCGCAAAAACTCGCTGCCTTCCTGCTGACGCCCGAAGCCCAGGCCATCGCCCTTGAAGAAGGCGACCAGATCCCGTCCAACCCCAACACGCCGACCACCGACAAGACGCGAGGCCAAGTGGACGCGATGAAGCAGTACCTGGAAACCGCGATCGCGGTGGATTGGGATCAGGTCAATGAACAACGTCCGGCGTGGAATGCGCGGTGGAACCGCAGCATCGAGCGCTAGAAGCACTGGCGCAACCTTTTTGTTTATCATGCGGGCCTGCGCGGGTTTCACCATTGCGCTCGGCCCCTTGATAGCAGCGACTTCCCCAATGCAGACCCTCACCCAACTCCAAACCGGCCAGCTATCGGGCATTGCCCGACTGAAGCTGTCGTGCGGCCTGACGGAGTTTCCTCAGGAAATTTACGACCTGGCGGACTCGCTCGAAATCCTCGACCTGAGCGGCAATCAACTCGAAACGCTGCCAGCGGATCTCCATCGGCTTACTCGCTTGCGGATACTGTTCTGTTCGGACAACCGCTTCACCGAACTGCCTGAATGCCTGGGCCGTTGCAGCGCATTGACCATGGTCGGCTTCAAGGCCAACCGCATCGAGCGCGTCACGGGCGCAGCCTTGCCGCCGCTGCTGCGCTGGTTGATCTTGACCGACAATTGCGTCAGCCAGCTGCCGGATGAGCTGGGCCGGCGTCCCCACCTGCAGAAATTGATGCTGGCCGGTAATCGCCTGCGGCAATTGCCGCCGAGCCTGGCCCGGTGTCATCGCCTCGAATTGCTGCGTGTTTGCGCCAATCAACTGACCGAACTGCCCTCCTGGCTGCTGGAAATGCCGAGCCTCAGTTGGCTGGCCTACGCCGGCAATCCATTGCAAGCGCAAGGCGATACCCAGGCGCTGCATGCCGCCACGCCGATCGCTTGGTCGCAGTTGAGCTTGCAGCGTTCATTGGGCGAAGGGGCTTCGGGCGTGATCCACCATGCACTTTGGCAACCGCCCGGCAAGGCCAGGCGCGACGTCGCGGTCAAGCTCTACAAAGGCCAGATGACCAGCGATGGCTCGCCATTGCATGAAATGCACGCGTGCATCACCGCCGGCAAGCATCCGAACCTGATCGAGGTACTGGGTCAGGTCAGCGGCCACCCAGAGCAACAGGCCGGGCTGGTGATGGCCCTGATCGGGCCCGATTACCGCAACCTGGCCGGGCTGCCGAGCCTGGAATCCTGTACCCGCGACGTGTATGCCGATGAACTGCGCCTGAGCGCCGATGTGGCCTTGCGCATCGCCCGGGGTATTGCCGGCGTGGCGTGCCACTTGCACCGACAAGGCCTTACCCATGGAGACCTGTACGGCCACAACATCCTCTTCAATGACCAAGGCGATTGCCTGCTGGGGGATTTTGGCGCGGCGTCTTTCCACGCCACGGTCGAAAAAGACAGGCAAACACGGGCGTTGCAGCGCATCGAGGTGCGGGCCTTCGGGATTCTGTTGGGGGAATTGCTGGCGCGGATCGAACCGGCGCTCGGTAACGAGGATCTTTCACGACTGAAAGACCTCGAGGCGCGGTGCTGCCAGCCGGATGTACTGGCGCGGCCGGGGTTTGACGAGATTGAAGAATTGCTGCGAGTGGTGAAGGAGCTCGCTCCCTCACCACAGTGACTTTGGCTTAGCCCGCCAGACCGACAAACATATCCTGCACGTCGTCGTGGTTGTCGAGGCCTTCGAGGAACGCCTCGACTTCCGCCATCTGCTCATCGGTCAGGCCGCTGACCGGGTTTTTCGGCTGATAGCCCAATTTGGCGGACAACACCGTGAAGCCTTGCTCCGGCAACGCCTTTTGCACGGCGTCCAGGTCGCCAGGCTCGGTGATGAACAGCGTCGCACCGTCCTCGCCCGGTTCGAAATCCTGGGCCCCGGCCTCGATGGCGGCCATTTCCGGATCAGCGTCGGGGCTGTCCGGGGCGGCTTCGATCATGCCCACGTGGTTGAAATCCCAGGCCACTGAACCCGAGGCGCCCAGTTGGCCCTTGCGGAACGCAACGCGAATCTCCGCGACGGTACGGTTGATGTTGTCGGTCACGCACTCAACGATCAGCGGCACCTGATGGGGTGCGAACCCTTCGTAGGTGACACGATGGTATTGCACGGTTTCGCCGAGCTGGCCGGAGCCCTTCTTGATCGCGCGCTCCAGGGTCTCGCGGGGCATCGAAGCTTTTTTTGCCTGCTCGACCACCAGCCGCAGGTGCGCGTTGGTGGCGACATCAGCACCGTTGCGCGCGGCAATGGTGATTTCCTTCACCAATTTGCCGAAGATCTTGCCCTTGGCGTTGGCAGCCGCTTCTTTGTGTTTAACCTTCCACTGTGCGCCCATTACTCACTCTCTTGTCTGACGCGCCGAGACACCTGGCCGGCGCTGTGGCGCAAGTTTATACGGCCTAAACCGGCTGATCGACCAAAAAATCGCTGCCTCCAATCGACATTTTCACAACGTGTTGTAGGGGGTTTCCGAAATAGCGATTCGGGCACAGCGCTGCGCGCCGGGGTTTCGTACCCTTGCACTCTTATCCTTCAGCCAGCATGGGCCGCAATGCGCAACGATTCGGAACACCCTTTCAGCCTGACGATCCTTCAAAGCGACCTGCGCCTGCAAGTGCTGCGGCTCAATGGCCGTGAGGCCCTGAACCAGCCTTACCGCTTCGACCTTGACCTGATCGGCCTGGCGCCGCCGGTCAGCCCCGACAGTCTGCTGGGGCAGGCAGCTTTCCTACGCCTTGATGGCGAGTCGGGCGTACATGGGGTTGTGCATTATGTCAGCCTGACCGCCGACACCATGCGCCGCGTGGGCTATCGCTTGACGCTGGTCCCTCATCTGCAGCAATTGGAACAAGGGCCACGACGGCGGGTTTTTCATCGGCTCAACGTTGTCCAGATCCTGCAGTGCCTGCTGGAAGGTAACGCCGTGCCTTCCGACAGCTATCGTTTCGAGCTGCCGCACGGGCAGTATCCGACTCGCCCGTTCTGCATTCAATATGAAGAAAGCGACCTGGATCTGTTGCAGCGGTTATGCGAAGAGGAAGGCATTCACTATCACTTCGAACACGCGCCCCAGGGCCACGTCGCCGTATTCGCGGAAGACCCAAAGAGCTTCCCGGCACAGCCGGTCGAACTGGTCATGCGCCAGGATGCGGACAGACACCCGACTATCAGGCGGCTATACCAGCGCCATCATTCGATCATCGCCAGACCACCCGTGGGCCACAACGACCGAGGGGCGACACTCCCGCCTGGAAGCGCGGCCCCAGAAAAAATGCGTGAAGATCCGGCACAGGCTTACCGCTACCAGGCGGGTCGCCGCAGCCTTGAACGGTTGCGCTATCGGCATCGGGAAATCCATGGCCACGCCACAGAACCAGCCCTGCGCAGCGGTCACATCGCGCAGATCTGCAATCACCCGGTGTCGTCCTTCAATGATCAATGGCTGATCACCGAGGTCCAGCACCGAGGAAGGCAATTTTCCATTCTAGAAGCGAACCCGCCGGCCACGCCGCAACCGCGGCATTATCGCAACCGGTTTTGCGCCATCCCTTGGTCCACGGTGTTCCGCCCGGCGCTCAAGCATCCCAAGCCATGTATCGCCGGTTACCACGTCGCCTACGTGTTCGGCCCGCCCGGCCAGCAAGCCAGGCCTAACGAGCAGGGTAAAGTCGAGGTCAGCCTCTGGAGCCCGGAGGAAGAACCGATCGCGTTGCCCCTGTCTTGGCCGATGCCCGATGACCGTCCCCCATTGATTGCCGGCAGCGAAGTGCTGGTCAGCTTCATCGAGGGCGACCCAGACCGTCCAGTATTGTGTGCAGGATTGGTGGGCCCGGCCGTGGACAGCGATGGCCCTCCGTCTGCCCCCCCGCCTGAGCCAGGCGACAAAGATGTCGGGCTGCTGTTCAACTGGCTCTTGAACCCGCCGGACATCTCACCATGATCCTTTCCTAACCCAATTGCGGCTCGTCGATGCGCACTTTTCATTCAAAGTTTTCTTTCCGATAAAAAATGCCGCAACCCCATGGAGATTGCGGCAATAGTTCACGGCATTTCCAATCGAACGTTTCATACATTAACAACTGAACAATACAAATCTTCAGTTCTTTTTGTTCCCGTCCATGTCAAACCATTCGCCATCGGGAAATAGCACACTCCCATCCGGAAATTGAATCTATCCATCGGCAAATACTACACGCCCATCAAGGTATACCAACGTGCCGTCGCCATATTGAATAGTTCCATCGGGACGCGTGACCGATTCACCTTCGACATCCACCACACTGCCATCGGCCAGCGAGACTGTCCCATCGTTATTCGGGGTACTCCCGGGTGATTTTGCCAGGTTTACGAACGCCAGGGGATCGATACCCACGTTCAAGGTGGGCCACGGAATGGATGCCCACGCCGGGGCGGGTTTAGTGGACGGACCGGGTGTCGTCGCTGGTGCCGGATTGGGTTTTGGCGTTGGTTTAGGTGTTGGCTTGGGCGCTGGTTTGGGTGCCGGCATTGGGGTGGGCTTTGGTATTGGCTTGGGTGCGGGTTTGAGCGCCGGGCCAGGCTTGGCCGCCGGTTTTGAAACAAGGCCAGGCTTCGCCGTCGGCCTCGGGCGCGGCGGTTTCGCCATCTGCCGGTTAATGACAGCGTGTTGTGCGTTGTTGCCATTGAACGTATCCATGTTCTACCCCTCGTTTTATAAATACGGCCCGGCCGATCCAGGCTCGCTTATTTATAAATCCAAAAACATTGAGGCAACGATAGAGAACTTGAAAAGACCGTACAAACGAAAAAGATCATATAAATATGACGGGCAAGTATTTCAGAATCTCGACCGCACAACAGCAGACCTGCAAACTTCAACCAGAGCTGAACAACAATGTTGGAGATCGTAGGAAAGAGCGAGGATTGATTGCTGTACATGATCTTATTGATGGCTCACTGAAACCCCCGACGCCCCTGCAAGCCACCCGTATGAACGAAGATCAACCGAGTACCCGGCTCAAAGGCGCCGGCCTCGACCTGAGCCTTTAGCAACATCAACGCCTTGCCGGTGTAGAGCGGTTCCAGCTCGATGGCCTGGGTGGTTTCTATGAACGTGGAGAGATCAGCATCAACCTGGCCGAAACCACCACGGCTGCCGTCGAGCAGCTCGTAGAGCGGGTCGGCAAGCCCTGCCGCCCTCACGATGTTTTCCACGTTCTGGCTGACGCCATGGCCTTGGGGCACCGCCAGGACGCCATGCACCTTGCGCTGGCCGGCTTCAGCCAGCACCAGGCCCGCCAGCGACGTTCCGGTGCCGCAGGCCAGCCACCAGCCGTGATAGTCCGCCCAGCCCAACGCCGCCAGTTGATCACGGGCACAGGCGACCCAGCTCATGCAACCTTGCGCGCCGGGCAGGCCTGCCCCCCCTTCCGGCACCGCCCAGAGTTCAGGGTATTGCGACCGCCAGGGTGTCCAGAAACCCTCGTCATGACGCCTGCGGTATCCCTCGTAACCCAACCAGTGCAGCGTCATGCCGAACGCTTTCAAGTCGAGCACCGTGGGCGTATCCAGGGGATGACCGCGCAGCAGTCCGACCGTCGCGAACCCAAAGCGCCGGCCCGCTGCGGCCAGTGCGTGCAGATGGTTGGAATGAGCGCCGCCCAGGCTCATCACACCTGCAGCACCGGCCCGATGAGCTGCGCGCAGGTGGTGAAGCAACTTGAACCATTTGTTCCCGCTGATCAGCGGATCGATCCGGTCCAGGCGCAGCACTGCCACCTCGACGCCGGACCGGGCGAGCCAGTCCAGATGAAGGGGTTCGAGGCGAGGTTGAGGGTGCCAGTCGAGAGCGGGAAGTAGCATGGCGGCGAGTCGGGTGGAAAACAGGCCGGCATATTAACAGCTGGTTGCAAACGTCCTGACATCAGAAAAACGGTGGGGCGAGCTTGCTCGCGATAACGGTGGGTCAGCCAAACATTTCTGAAACTGACTGACCGCCATCGCGAGCAGGCTCGCTCCCACAGAGGACTTGCGCCTTACAACTGCGCCGCCAGTCGCGAGCCTTGGTTGATCGCGCGCTTGGCATCCAACTCCGCCGCCACGTCGGCGCCGCCGATAAGGTGGACGGTCTGGCCGGCCGCTTCCAAGCCCTCCTGCAACTCGCGCAGCGGATCCTGGCCGGCGCAGATAACCACGTTGTCCACCGCCAACACTTGCGGCTCGCCCGTTTCGCCGATGCGAATGTGCAGGCCCTGATCGTCAATCTTCAGGTACTCGACGCTGTTGAGCATCTGCACCTGCTTGTTTTTCAGACCTGTGCGATGAATCCAGCCGGTGGTCTTGCCCAGACCGTCGCCGACCTTGGACTTCTTACGCTGCAACAGGAACACCTGCCGCGCCGGCGCATGAGGTTGCGCCTTGACCCCGGCCACGCCGCCGCGCGCCTCGAGGTGGGTATCGATCCCCCACTCCTTCCAGAACGCTTCGCGGTCCTGGCTGGTGGCAACCCCCTGGTGTACGAGGAATTCCGACACGTCAAAGCCGATCCCACCTGCACCGATCACCGCGACGCTACGCCCTACCGGCTTACGCTCGAGGATCACGTCCAGGTAACTCAGCACCTTGGGATGATCCACGCCCGGGATGGCTGGCACTCGCGGTGCGATGCCGGTCGCCAGGATAATTTCATCGAAACCGCCGGCCACCAACTGCGCGACGTCCACCCGGGTATCGAGGCACAGCTCGACGTGGCTCGTCTGCAACTTGCGCTTGAAATAACGCAATGTTTCGAAAAACTCTTCCTTGCCGGGCACACGCTTGGCGATGTTGAACTGCCCGCCGATTTCACTGGCCGAATCGAACAGCGTCACCTGATGGCCGCGCTCGGCCGCCACGGTGGCGGCGGACAACCCGGCAGGACCGGCGCCCACCACGGCGATTTTTTTCACCTGGGTCACTGGCAGGTAGTTGAGCTCGGTCTCATGGCACGCTCGCGGATTCACCAGGCAACTGGTGAGCTTGCCACCGAACGTATGGTCCAGGCAGGCCTGGTTGCAGCCGATACAGGTATTGATTTCATCCGCCCGGCCAGCGGCTGCCTTGTTGACGAACTCCGGGTCAGCGAGGAAAGGCCGAGCCATGGACACCATGTCGGCGTCGCCCTCGGCCAGGATCTGCTCAGCGACCTCAGGCGTATTGATGCGGTTGGTGGTGATCAACGGAATGCTCACCGAACCGCGCAGCTTGGCGGTGACTTTACTGAACGCTGCCCTTGGAACCTTGGTGGCGATGGTGGGAATACGCGCTTCATGCCAACCGATACCCGTGTTGATGATCGTTGCACCGGCCTGCTCGATGGCCTTGGCCAGTTGGACGATCTCTTCCCAGGTGCTGCCCCCTTCCACCAGGTCGAGCATCGACAGACGGAAGATGATGATGAAATTCGGGCCGACCGCCTCGCGCACCCGACGCACGATGTCCACCGGGAGGCGCATGCGGTTTTCGTAACTGCCCCCCCAACGGTCGGTACGGTGGTTGGTGTGGGCCGCCAGGAACTGGTTAATGAAATAGCCTTCCGAGCCCATGATCTCGACACCGTCGTACTCGGCCTTCTGGGCCAGCAACGAACAAGTCACAAAATCGCTGATCTGTTTCTCGATGCCCTCTTCGTCCAGTTCCTTGGGCTTGAATGGGTTGATTGGCGCTTGGATCGCGCTCGGTGCCACCTGCTTGGGGCTATAGGCATAGCGTCCGGCATGGAGGATCTGCATGCAGATCTTGCCACCGGCTTCATGCACCGCCCGGGTGACGATCTGGTGCTTGAGGGCTTCCTCCTCGGTGGTCAGCTTGGCCGCACCGGAGTAAACGCCACCCTCATCGTTAGGACCGATTCCCCCGGTGACCATCAGGCCCACGCCGCCACGGGCGCGCTCGGCAAAATAGGCCGCCATGCGCTCGAAGCCACCGGGCTTTTCTTCAAGACCGGTGTGCATCGACCCCATCAGGGTACGGTTGCGCAGCGTGGTAAAGCCAAGGTCCAGCGGGGCCAGCAAATGCGGGTAATGAGGGGCGGTCATCGGTTACTCCACTACGGGCGATCACGGAAAATGCGGAAGCTCTATGGCCTCCGTCAGTCATGGATAACAGCCTAAGAGTCGGGATGGGGACGCTCAATGACCGAAACTGACAAGTTGATGATCCAAATGCACAGGACAATCGGTTCGCCTAGACTTCCCACATCCTCCTCACACCGCTGTGCGCCCTTTCGCTAATCCTTTGTTTTACCGTACCCTGCCAGGTGTCCTGGTGAAAATCACGAACCTGTAAGCGACCATTGACTGTCCCCATGCGCAAATTTCTGTACCTGCTGTTCTCACTGGCCTTGATGGCCGCCGTTATCACTTACGCACTGTGGACAGCGGACCGTCCAGTCGGCCATTACCTTTCAGACCTGCGCATCAACCTGGCGGTCGACCAGGGCACGCCCTCTGATCGCGGCAACTTGCTCGGCATCCAGCCCGAGCTTTTCCCCACCGACTACCAGAGCCCCCAGCGCCTGCGTCGCAAGCTGGCCGCCTATCTGCAAGCGGCGCGCGACCAAGGGTTTCTCAACGACAAAACCATCGTGGTCCTGCCCGAGCACATCGGCACTTGGCTGATGGTCAGCGGCGAAAAGGACGAGGTGTATCAAGCCAGTACATTGAAGCAAGCCATGCATTGGCTCGCCGCCAGCAATCCGCTGGCTTTTATTCGCGCCCTGGCAAGCGCCAAGGGCAGCAGCCGCCTGGACGATGCCTACCTGCGGATGAAAGCGGACACCATGGCCCGGGATTACCAGACGTTGTTTGGGGGCCTGGCCAAGGAATTCGGCGTGACCCTGGTGGCCGGCTCCATCGTGCTGCCCGAACCCAATGTCAGCGAAGGCGAGCTGAAGATCAGTGGCGGCGCGCTGTACAACACCAGCCTGGTTTTCGGCCCCGATGGTCGTCCGATCGGCCAACCCCTGCGTCAACGTCATCCGATATTCGACCAACAAGACGTGCTCGGGGCAGAAGAAAGCCAGGCTACCCCGGTCATCGACACGCCGGCCGGTCGCCTCGGCGTACTGATCGGCAGTGACAGTTGGTATCCGCTCCATTATCGGCAACTCGACGAGCAGGACGTGCAATTGATTGCCGTACCCGCCTTTGTGGTTGGCCGCGATTCGTGGAATAAACCCTGGGCAGGCTACAAAGGCCTGTCCACGCCAAGCGAAGTGAGCCTCAAGCCCGGCGAGATAACCGAAGGCCAGGCATGGCGTCGCCTGACATTGACCAGCCAGTTGCCGGTCAGCCAGGCCCGGGGGGGCGTCAGCGTGTTTCTGCGCGGCCAGTTCTGGGACAACGGCAGTGCCGGCCAGAGTTTCATCAGCCATGGCGGCCAGCAGTTCCCCGATGGCGAAGCCCGTGGCGCTCGCCTGTTGAACCTCTGGTTGTGAGCATGAAGCCACAGCCGATGCGCCTGGGCGACTTGTCCGTGGGTTTCGTCCATAGCCTTGCCGACGCGATTGCCAGCCACGGGAGGGATCCGCTGCCGTTGCTCGAACAATACGGCCTTGATCCTGCACGCCTGGCCGAACCCAGGGCGCGGCTGTCGATTCCGCGCTACATGCGCCTGGGCCACGCCGCGATCCAATTGACAGAGGATCCGGCACTGGGCTTGCGCATGGGTCAGCTCAGCCGCTTGAGCCAGGCCGGGCTCGCCGGCGTGACTGCCGCCCAGGCGCCCACCGTACGGGAAGCTGCCCGCTGCATGATCCGCTTCGAGCCGCTGTACGGTTCCAATTATCGCGGACAATCAAGCTTCCTCGAGGACGCCCGAGGCGCCTGGCTGCGGTTCTATTCCATCAGCCCCTATAACGCCTATAACCGCTTCGTCGTGGATTCGATCATTGCCGGCTGGCTCAAGCAGTTGTCCAGTGTGAGCGAAATCGGGCTGCAAGCCGAACGCATCGACATCGAATTCGAGGAGCCGGAGTATGGGCAGGCCTATCAGATACTTGGCGACTGCCCGGTGCAGTTCGGCGCCGAGCAGAACCAGCTGCGATTGGGCCTGGATAGCCTCGCACAGCGCAATCCTCAACACTGTCCCAGTACCTGGCGGCACCTGGTCCAATTATGCGAACGGGAACTGGAGCAACTGACACGCACGCGAACCTTGCGTGAACGTATCATCCAACTGCTGGGTCCGCTGCTCAGTGGTGGGCGGGAGCCGGATCTTGAAGAAGTGGCGATGCGCCTGAAACTGCCGACCTGGACGTTGCGCCGCAAACTGGCGGAGGAAGGCACGCAGTTCAGGGCGATCCTCAACGAGACCCGTCGAGACCTGGCCATGACGTACATTCGCGACACGGAGTTGGCGTTCGGCGAGATCGCCTACTTGCTGGGGTTCGCCTCGGCGGAAGCCTTTCAACGTGCCTTCAAGCGCTGGAACAACCAAACGCCCGGAGACTTTCGTCGCAGCCGCAAGGGGACATGAACCCGATACCCAGCGCCCAGGCTCCGTCGTGTCTCGTCGCCTCTAACTGGCCTCTAGCTGCCAGCAGACATGCCCCTAAAGCTCAGTCGCATCCTCGGCTGGTTCCAGCGGGTCCAGCTCATAGGCCTGATATTCCAGCAGCTCTTCCTGATAATCATCCATTGCGCGTCCTTCCCAATCGTTGAACCGAAGCCTGATGGCTTGGAATCAGCATAAAGCTGCTTTGTGAATAAAACATGAAGCCACAGCCTCATGAATTAAACGTAGCACAGCATTGGGGATTTAAAGCCAAGACATGTAGCAAGGAATGACAGCCCTTGCTACAGCTGCTCAGGAGGCCGGCAGGGGTTGGATTGGCTCGGTCGGTGCAGGCAAGGAGCTGGCCGGCGGCGGTGTGATGGTGTCCGACGAAGAAGGCGCGTAGGACTCCGGCTCGCTGGGTGCGATCGGCGCGGGCTCGACTGGCGGCGCGACCGGCTCCGATGCGGCGGGGGCCGACTCGACCGGCATGATGGGTGCCGGGGCCGGCGCTGGTTCCGCTGCAGGCGCTTGCAAGGCCCCAGGGGCGGATGCGGGAGCCGACGCGGGAGCCAAGGCTGCCGGTTCGGCCTTGGGTTCCGGAACGCCAAGCTCCGCTTTTGGCTTATCAGCATTCTCCACGGCTTTCTTGGCTTCCAGTGGCAGGAACACCTCCACCAGCGCGAAGAAGCGCTCATAGAACTTGGCCGCCGATACGGTTTCACTGGCGACCTTGACCATCGAATCATCCGAAGAACCGATCGGCATCGAGACCGATCCCAACACGCCCACGCCCAGGCTGGCGGAGTTGTTGATTTTCTTCAGGGCGTAGCGGTCCTGCAAGGCGTTGGCGAACATGGTGGCGCGATGGCCGGGACCGCCATCCTCGGCGCAGACCAGGTTGAAGCTGATCTCCATGTGGGTATC
This sequence comes from Pseudomonas sp. E102, assembly GCF_052660185.1. NCBI lineage: Bacteria > Pseudomonadati > Pseudomonadota > Gammaproteobacteria > Pseudomonadales > Pseudomonadaceae > Pseudomonas > Pseudomonas sp. E102. Next base: position 1,298,102 of record NZ_CP084025.1, on the reverse strand, counting down.
GCCAGTCTGCTGGAAACTCTTGTGGCCGCTGATCAGCTTCGGATCGCTGCTGGTGATGATGTAGCCCTGGCTGAGCAACGCCCGGCGCCCTGCTTCGCAGGTCGCCACATCAGTCACCGGATAGGTACGCGAGAACGTACCCGAATCATCAAAGTTCTCGTGCTCGTAGATGGCGGCCTTCTTGGAGGAGCAGCCGGCCGCGACAGCCAGCAGCAATGCCAGCCCAACGGTGCGCATGTGAAATGATTTGAACATTGAGCATCCTGGGTAAAACAATCCGGCGCGTATTGTGCAACAGAACGCGACCAGGCAGCTTGGGTAATCGTGTCTCAAAGGGGGTACAAATCTACGGGGGCTTGCGGACAGGAAAAAGACCAAGTTCGACGAATCGACGAACATCCCCGTCAACAGCAATACACAGATACAAAAAGACCCCGGCTTTTCGGCCGGGGTCCATGGCTAACGCATCAATGCACTCAGAAGCGCTTGATGTCCGCCTCGCTTTCCAACTGTTTGCGGTAAGCCGCAAAATCCTGCTGGCCGACACGGGACGCCAGGTAGCGACGGTACTCGGCCTTTTCTTCCTCGGTCGGTGCCGCACCTTCGTTGACGCCGTTCAGGCGCAAGACCGTCACGCTGCCGTCAGGCAGGGTCACGCTGGCGAACGTCGGCTTGTCCTTGGTCTGCGGCTTGGACATGCGGAACAGCGCCTGCAGCACGGCAGGATCGATGCCTTCCTGGCTGCGAGTCGCCGCTTCTACAGCTTTCCACGCCTGGCCATTGACCGGCTTGTCCAGGGCAACCTTGCCATCGCGCAGGCTGGCGATCAGCTCATCGGCCTGGGTCTTGGCACCTGCGCTGGCATGTTCCTTGGACAATTGAGCGCGTATCGGACCGGCCACGCTTTCCAGCGGCATTTGCGCAGGCTTGCGGTGTTCCTTGGCACGCAGCACCACGACCGTTTCCGGGTCCAGCTCGATGGCCGTGCTGTTGGCACCCTCTTCCAGCACTTCCGGGCTGAACGCAGCAGTGATCACGGCGCGGTTGGCCGCAATTCCTTCACCGCCTTCGCGACCAAACGGTGCCGAGGTGTGCACGGTCAGCTTGAGGTCCTGGGCAGGCTGCGCCAAGTCCGAGGCTTCGAACGAAGCGTCTTCCAATTGCTTGGTCGCCTCGACGAAACGCTGCTCGACCTGCTGAGCCTTCAGTTCGCGAGTCAGCTTGTCCTTCAGGCTCGCAAAGGTCGGCACCTCAGGGGCTTCAACACCCAGCAGCTTGATCAGATGCAGGCCAAAGTCGGTTCGCACCGGTGCCGAAACCTGGTCCTTGTTCAGGGCGTACAGCACCTTTTCGAACTCCGGATCGTAGACCCCTGGCCCCGCAAAGCCCAGATCGCCGCCATTGTTCGCCGAGCCTGGATCCTGGGAATATTCCTTCGCCAAGGCTTCAAACGACTCGCCTTTGGCCAGGCGCGCCTGGACTTCCTCGATCTTCGCCTTGGCCTGGGCTTCGGTGACCTTATCGTTGATTTCAATAAGGATGTGCGCCGCGCGACGCTGTTCGGACAAGTTGGCGATTTCTTTCTGATACGCCGCTTGCAGGTCCTCATCCTTGACGCTGACCTGGTCGAAGAAAGAGGCTTTCTTCAGCTCAACGTAGTCAATGACCACCTGGTCGGGTGTCATGAATTCCTTGGCGTGCTGATCATAGTAGGCCTTGACCTCGTCATCGGTCAGCTTCACGGTCGATGGATCTGCCTTGATGGTAAGGGTAGCGAAGTCACGGGTCTGCTTTTCCAGACGGGCAAACGCCAGCACCTGGGCATCGGTGACAAATCCGCTGCCAGCCAGGCCTGCGCGCAGCTGGCCGATCAGCATTTCCTGCGCCAGCATCTGGCGGAACTGCAGGCGACCGTAACCCAACTGGCGTATGACCTGGTCGAAACGCTCAGGGCTGAACTTGCCATCGACCTGGAACTCAGGCGTTTGCAGGATCACTTGATCCAGCGCGGCTTCGGAAAAAGCGAAATCCGCATCATGGGCGCCTTGTAGCAACAACTTGCGATCGATCAGGCCCTTGAGAGCCGAGTCGCGCAACATCTTTTCGTCCAGCAAGGAAGCATCGAAATCCTTGCCCAACTGTTGCATCAGCTGACGGCGTTGCATGTCGACCGCTTGGCTCAGCTCGTTCTGGCTGATCTCCTCGCCGTTGACCTTGGCCGCTTCATTAGTGTTCGAGGTGGCCTGAAAAATGGCTTCGAAACCGGTCAACGCCATCAATGCGACGATGATCCCGATGATGGTCTTGGCAATCCAGCCTTGTGAATTGTCCCTGATATTCTGCAGCATGCGTCCCCCAGAAACGGTTGAACTTCAAATTTAGGCAACCGTGGAGCGTGGGTAGAATCCGGATAGAAGAAAGGCGCATCCGAGGATGCGCCTTCTCGTAACTGGCGGAGCGGACCGGGCTCGAACCCGCGAGCCTCGGCGTGACAGCCCGGATGTTACCGGACGCATTACCGCTCCGCTGCCAAGCCAGGCATGACCCCGACCCGGATAAACTCAGTGAAACCTTAGTTGACGGCTTCTTTCAGCGCTTTACCAGCCTTGAAGCCAGGCTTTTTGGCAGCCGGGATCTCCAGGGTCTTGCCGGTCTGCGGGTTGCGACCGGTGCGAGCTGGACGATCAGTCACGGAGAAGGTACCGAAACCAACCAGAACAACGGAGTCGCCGGCCTTGAGAGCGCCAGTGACGGATTCGATTACAGCGTCCAGCGCACGGCCAGCAGCAGCTTTCGGGATATCAGCGGATGCAGCGATAGCATCAATCAGTTCCGACTTGTTCACTCTAAGTCCCCTTATATCTATTTGAGATGATTCTAAGTTTTTTTGGTGAAAGCAAAAACGAGTGCTGAATGGCCTGCAGACACTTAAGAGCCGCTTTATAACAAGGGCTCTAAAAAACTGTCAAGGAAGCCCCCCAGGCAAATGCGTATTAATGCGTGCTAATTCTTTCCTTAGAGTCAGACTCTCGCTTTTCTTCCTTCGCGACAATCTCCGGAGCCACATCCGGCAAGGGCTCCGGCGCGTATTGCAGCGCAATTTGCAGGACTTCGTCAATCCATTTAACCGGTTTGATCTGAAGATCCTGCTTAATGTTGTCAGGAATTTCCTTCAGATCGCGCACGTTCTCTTCGGGAATGATCACAATCTTGATCCCACCCCGGTGAGCCGCCAGCAGTTTTTCCTTCAAGCCGCCAATTGCCAGGACCTGACCGCGCAGGGTGATTTCACCCGTCATCGCAACATCGGCACGCACCGGAATGCCGGTCAGCGCGGAAACCAAGGCGGTGCACATACCCACGCCGGCACTCGGTCCGTCCTTGGGCGTTGCCCCCTCCGGCATGTGGATGTGGGTGTCGCGTTTCTCATGGAAATCCAGCGGGATACCCAGGCTCCGCGCACGGCTGCGGACAACCGTCAGCGCAGCCGTGATCGATTCCACCATCACATCGCCCAGGGAACCGGTCTTGATCAACTGGCCTTTTCCGGGCACCACGGCGGCTTCGATCGTCAGCAATTCGCCACCCACCTGCGTCCACGCAAGGCCGGTCACCTGGCCAATCTGGTCCTGCTGTTCGGCAAGGCCGTAGCGGAATTTACGCACGCCCAGGAAGTGCTCCAGCAGGTCCGAAGTGACCTTGACCGCGAAGCGTTTTTCCAGGGCGTGTTCCTTCACGGCCTTGCGGCAAACCTTGGCAATCTGCCGCTCAAGGCCCCGCACACCCGCTTCGCGAGTGTAGTAGCGGATGATGTCGCGGATTGCTTCCTCGTCGAATTCCAGCTCGCCCTTCTTCAGGCCGTTGGCCTGGATCTGCTTGGGCGAAAGGTATTTGACGGCGATGTTGATCTTCTCGTCCTCGGTGTAGCCCGGCAGACGGATCACCTCCATCCGGTCCAGCAACGCTGGCGGGATGTTCATGGAGTTGGAGGTGCAGAGGAACATCACATCCGACAAGTCGTAGTCGACTTCAAGGTAGTGATCGTTGAAGTTGTGATTCTGCTCGGGATCGAGGACCTCCAGCAACGCAGAAGCTGGATCGCCGCGCATGTCGCTGCCCATCTTGTCGATTTCGTCCAAGAGGAACAGTGGGTTGCGCACGCCGACCTTTGTCATTTTTTGAATCAATCTTCCTGGCATCGAACCGATGTAGGTACGGCGATGACCACGGATTTCCGCCTCGTCGCGCACGCCGCCAAGGGCCATGCGTACGAACTTACGGTTAGTGGCGTGGGCAATCGACTCTGCCAGAGAGGTTTTACCCACCCCTGGAGGACCGACCAGGCACAACACCGGACCACGAATTTTCTTCACACGCTTTTGCACAGCGAGGTATTCGAGGATGCGTTCCTTGACCTCTTCCAGACCGTAGTGGTCGGCATCGAGGATATCCTCGGCACGCGCCAGGTCCAGACGTACCTTGCTCTGGGCTTTCCATGGCACCTGGACCAGCCAATCAATGTAGGAGCGCACCACGGTGGCTTCCGCCGACATCGGCGACATCTGCTTGAGCTTGTTCAGTTCGGCCTGGGCCTTGGCAAGGGCATCCTTCGGCAGGCCGGCGGCATCGATGCGCTTCTTCAGCTCTTCGATTTCGTTGTGACCTTCGTCACCATCGCCGAGCTCTTTCTGAATGGCCTTCATCTGCTCGTTCAGGTAGTACTCGCGCTGGCTGCGCTCCATCTGTTTCTTGACGCGACCACGAATGCGCTTCTCAACCTGCAGCAGGTCGATCTCGCCATCGAGCAATGCCAATACATGCTCGACACGGGCTGAGAGATCGATGATCTCGAGGATTTCCTGCTTCTGCTCGATCTTGAGGGCCATGTGAGCCGCCATCGTGTCGACCAGGCGTCCTGGCTCGTCGATGCTGTTAAGCGACGATAGCACCTCGGCAGGCACCTTCTTGCCCAGCTGAACGTACTGTTCGAACTGCGACAGCAGGCTGCGGACAAACACTTCGGACTCACGCTCTGGTGCATCGACTTCATCGATGAGCGAGACTTCGGCACGGCAGTGACCATCCACCTCGCTGAAACGCTCGACCGCCCCTCGCTGCTCGCCTTCAACCAGCACTTTTACCGTGCCATCGGGAAGCTTGAGCAACTGCAGGACCGTTGCAATCGTACCTACGCGATAAAGTGCGTCTTCGCCGGGATCATCGTCGGCAGGATTTCTCTGAGCGATCAGAAGAATCTGCTTATCACCCGTCATCGCGGCCTCGAGGGCTTCGATGGACTTCTCGCGCCCCACGAACAGCGGGATAACCATGTGCGGATATACCACGACATCGCGCAATGGCAGGAGAGGCAATTCGATGGTTGTCTTCATGATTTCGCCTCTACGGCGGCCATAAGGCCGTAAACAGATGGAAGTGAGCTTGAAACCAAGATGGGGGCAGCCTTCAAAAAAAACAAGCGCTAACACGTCTAAAACGCGCTAATAGCAAAGGGGCCCGAAGGCCCCTTCTTTTATTTCAACTGCGGGACACTCACGCGTCCGGCGCAGCCTTGGCAGCCGGCTCACTGTTTTCGTAGATATACAGTGGCTTGGACTTGCCTTCGATGACACTTTCGTCGATCACGACTTTGCTCACCTCGGATTGCGAGGGGATTTCATACATCGTATCGAGCAGCACACCTTCAAGAATCGAGCGCAACCCACGGGCACCGGTCTTGCGTTCCAGGGCTCGTTTGGCAACCGACTTCAGCGCGTCCGAACGGAACTCAAGGTCTACGCCTTCCATTTCGAACAGCTTGGCGTATTGCTTGGTCAGGGCGTTTTTCGGCTCGGTCAGAATCTGCATCAATGCTGCTTCATCCAACTCGTCCAGGGTCGCCAGGACAGGCAGACGACCGACGAATTCAGGGATCAGGCCGAACTTGACCAGATCGTCAGGCTCGACTTCACGCAGGGATTCACCGACCTTCTTGCCCTCTTCCTTGCTGCGGACTTCGGCGTTGAAACCGATGCCACCACGGGTCGAACGGTTCTGGATGACCTTTTCGAGGCCAGAGAACGCACCACCGCAGATGAACAGGATGTTACGGGTGTCGACCTGCAGGAACTCCTGCTGCGGATGCTTGCGACCACCCTGGGGCGGTACGGAAGCGACCGTGCCTTCGATCAACTTGAGCAAGGCCTGTTGCACGCCCTCGCCGGAAACATCCCGGGTAATGGACGGGTTATCTGACTTGCGGGAAATCTTGTCGATTTCATCGATGTAAACAATGCCCATCTGGGCCTTTTCCACGTCGTAGTCGCACTTCTGCAACAACTTCTGAATGATGTTCTCGACGTCCTCACCCACATAACCCGCCTCGGTGAGGGTGGTTGCGTCGGCGATGGTGAACGGAACGTTCAGCAAGCGGGCCAGAGTTTCTGCAAGCAGGGTCTTACCCGAGCCCGTAGGGCCGATCAGCAGGATGTTGCTCTTGCCGAGTTCGACCTCGTCATTCTTTTTGTCACGCTGGTTCAGGCGCTTGTAGTGGTTGTACACCGCTACGGCCAGTACCTTTTTCGCGCGCTCCTGACCGATAACATACTGGTCAAGGATGCCGCTGATTTCTTTAGGCGAAGGCAACTTATGCGCGCTGCTTTCGGCCTGGGCTTCCTGCACCTCCTCGCGGATGATGTCATTGCACAGGTCGACGCACTCGTCGCAAATGAAGACCGAGGGACCGGCAATCAATTTGCGTACTTCATGCTGGCTTTTGCCACAGAAGGAGCAATAAAGCAGTTTGCCGTTGTCCTCGCCGTTGCGGGTGTCAGTCATTCGATCGATCCAAATCCGATAGGCTTGCAACACAAGATGAAGGCAATTGCGGGCTTTTTCAAGCCCGCAGGCGGCCGGTCATCCCAACCACCTGCATTTTGAGCGGCTTAGGCAGGCATTTGACGCTTGTTGATCACAGAGTCGATCAGACCGTATTCGGCCGCACGCTCAGCGCTCATGAAGTTGTCACGCTCGGTGTCACGCTCAATGGTTTCGAGGCTTTGGCCGGTGTGATGGGCCAGCAACGAATTCAGGCGCGAGCGAATATGCAGAATTTCCTTGGCATGGATATCGATGTCCGACGCCTGGCCCTGGAAGCCGCCCAATGGCTGGTGGATCATCATGCGCGAGTTAGGCAGGCAATGGCGCTTGCCCGCTGCGCCGCCGGCGAGCAGGAACGCACCCATGCTGCAGGCTTGGCCGATGCAGATGGTGGACACGTCAGGCTTGATGAACTGCATGGTGTCGTAGATCGACATGCCCGCAGTCACCGAACCGCCGGGAGAGTTGATGTACAGATGGATATCCTTGTCCGGGTTTTCCGCCTCAAGGAACAGCAACTGCGCCGCAACCAGGTTGGCCATGTAGTCTTCGACGGGGCCGATCAGGAAGATGACGCGCTCCTTGAGCAGGCGCGAATAGATGTCATAGGCACGTTCGCCACGGGCGGACTGCTCGATAACCATAGGGACCAGGCCGCCTGCGGCCTGGATGTCAGAGCTCTGCTGATAAAAAGAATTGCGGGACATGTCTCGCAGTCACTCCCAAATAGTTATGTCTTGAATACGCATAAGCCAGCGCGAAGGCTGGCTTATGGTGTGTATTTCTTACCGCAGAACCATCAATCGGCTTGTGGAGCTTCCACCGGCTTGACCGCTTCTTCGTAAGAGACCGCTTTGTCGGTCACGCTAGCTTTCTGCAGAACAGTATCCACAACTTGTTCTTCCAGCACAACCGAACGGACTTCGTTCAGCTGCTGCTCGTTCTTGTAGTACCAGGACACCACTTGCTCAGGCTCTTGGTAGGCCGAGGCCATTTCCTGGATCAGCTCGCGCACGCGGGCTTCGTCAGGCTTGAGTTCGAATTGCTTGACCACTTCGGCGACGATCAGGCCCAGTACCACGCGGCGCTTGGCCTGCTCTTCGAACAGCTCGGCCGGCAGTTGGTCTGGCTTGATGTTGCCGCCGAACTGTTGAACGGCCTGTACGCGCAGACGGTTCACTTCGTTGTCCAGCAGGGCCTTTGGCACTTCGATCGGGTTGGAAGCCAGCAGACCGTCCATGACCTGGTTCTTGACCTTGGACTTGATGGCCTGGCGCAGCTCACGCTCCATGTTCTTGCGAACTTCGGCGCGGAAACCTTCCAGGCCGGTTTCCTTGATGCCGAACTGAGCGAAGAATTCTTCGTTCAGCTCAGGCAGCTTCGGCTCGGAAACACTGTTGACGGTCACGGTGAACTCGGCGGCTTTGCCAGCCAGGTCCAGGTTCTGGTAGTCCTCGGGGAAGGTCACGTTCAGGACGCGCTCTTCACCGGCCTTGGCGCCAACCAGGCCGTCTTCGAAGCCTGGGATCATGCGACCCGAGCCCAGCACCAGCTGGGTAGCCTTGGCGGAACCGCCAGCGAATACTTCGCCGTCGACCTTGCCGACGAAATCGATGTTCAGCTGGTCTTCGTTCTGGGCGGCACGGTCGGTCGCTTCGAAGCGGGTGTTCTGCTTGCGCAGGATATCCAGCATCTTGTCCAGGTCGGCGTCCGAAACGTCGGCGCTCAGGCGCTCAACGGCAATGGATTCGAAACCGGCAACGGTGAACTCAGGGAACACTTCGAACGTGGCGACGAACTCGAGGTCCTTGCCTTTTTCCAGCACTTTAGGCTCGACGGAAGGAGCGCCAGCCGGGTTCAGCTTCTGCTCGACCACTGCTTCGTAGAAAGAAGACTGGATCACGTCGCCCACGGCTTCCTGGCGCGCATCAGCTTCGTAACGCTGACGGATCACGCTCATTGGCACTTTGCCTGGGCGGAAACCTGGGATTTTGGCCTTTTGGGCAGTCTGCTGCAGACGCTTGTTGACCTGAGTCTCGATACGCTCAGCTGGCACGGTGATGCTCATGCGGCGCTCAAGAGCAGAAGTATTTTCAACAGAAACTTGCATGGATATTCCTCGTTGCACAGACGTTGGCCGGGCGTTTCCGACCCCAGAATCAAGGGCATGCATTCTAGTAGGTCAAACTCAAGAAGTCACCCTACTGAAAACGCGCGGGAAACAGGCGCCGGGTTTAGAAGCGGAGCAATCAGTCATGCCCCGCCCGGTTTGCAAATAAAGTCGATCCTCGCCAGGGCTCTGCACGGCGCTTCTATATATAGAAGCGCCGCCCTCGAGCACTTGGCGTAAGGCCTCCACGAAAAGACCGACGGACATGCCAAGCATCATCACGAAACACAATCGCGACGAATCGCCCTGTGCCCGCATGAAAAAAACCGGACATGAGTCCGCGAATAAAACAAAAACGGCGCAGCCCTTTTCAGGTTCTGCGCCGTTCTCTGCTAATTAAATAGCGACTTGTATGGTGCGGACGGAGAGACTCGAACTCTCACACCTTGCGGCGCTGGAACCTAAATCCAGTGTGTCTACCAATTCCACCACATCCGCGTATCAAGCTTTTAAAGCAAAGGCGCCAGACTGTTAAATCTGGCGCCTTTCTAGAATATGGGGTGGACGATGGGGATCGAACCCACGACAACGGGAGTCACAATCCCGTGCTCTACCAACTGAGCTACGCCCACCATATTGCCTTGTTGCCTTACTTGTGCCAAAGCTGCCTAATGGCGCACCCGGCAGGACTCGAACCTGCGACCATCCGCTTAGAAGGCGGATGCTCTATCCAGCTGAGCTACGGGCGCCTTTTTAATCTGTATTCTTGGACGATTACAAACTAAGTGCTTTCAGTTTTACCGAGTTGAAACATCCAACTCCGCTCCACCTTCTTAACCAGTGCTAGGCTGTGCCCGACAAGTGCGACGAATGTTATAGACGGCCCGATAGGTCGTCAACTCTTTTTTAAAAAAAATTCATTTAATTAAAGGGGTTAGGGGAATTTACAGACCAAGCGCCTTTGCCCTCACGCCTCGGCATGCGAGAATGCGCTCTCTTTTTTTCCCCTCTCGATGGTTAACCACGCGCAATGACTGCACAACTTATCGACGGCAAATCGATCGCCGCCAGCCTGCGCCAGCAGATCGCCCAACGAGTCACCGAGCGCCGCCAGCAAGGCCTGCGCACGCCCGGCCTTGCGGTGATCCTGGTCGGCAGCGATCCTGCCTCTCAGGTTTATGTCTCGCACAAGCGTAAAGACTGTGAAGAGGTCGGCTTCCTTTCCCAGGCCTACGACCTGCCTTCCGAAACCACTCAGCAAGCGCTGGCCGATCTGATCGACCGCCTGAACGACGATCCGAACATCGACGGTGTTCTGCTCCAGTTGCCGCTGCCTGAACACCTGGACGCCTCCAAGCTTTTGGAACGTATCCGTCCGGACAAAGACGTCGACGGTTTCCACCCTTATAACGTCGGCCGCCTCGCCCAACGCATTCCATTGCTGCGCCCCTGCACGCCCAAGGGCATCATGACCTTGCTGGAAAGCACCGGGGTGGATCTTTACGGGCTCGATGCCGTGGTCGTGGGCGCCTCCAACATCGTCGGTCGCCCAATGGCGATGGAATTACTGTTGGCTGGCTGCACCGTCACCGTGACCCACCGCTTCACCAAGGACCTGGCCGGCCACGTCGGCCGTGCCGATCTGGTGGTGGTTGCCGCCGGCAAGCCTGGCCTGGTCAAAGGCGAATGGATCAAGGAAGGCGCCATCGTGATCGACGTGGGCATCAACCGCCAGGACGACGGCAAACTGGTAGGCGATGTGACCTACGAGACCGCCCTGCCCCGCGCCGGTTGGATCACACCGGTTCCCGGTGGCGTCGGCCCGATGACCCGTGCCTGCCTGTTGGAAAACACGCTGTACGCGGCCGAGACGCTTCATAGCTGATAAAGGCCTCGACGCAACCTGTGGGAGCGAGCTCGCTCGTGATAGCGGTGGACCAGCCAGCATATCCGTTGACTGAAACCTACCTATCGCGAGCAAGCTCGCTCCCACAGTGTTTTCAGCTGCCAACATCCGATCCAACCCGTGACGCTCGAATTACATTTTTTTCAGATTCGATTCGCCAGAATCCCCGTCCATTAAACTTTATTTATTCAAGCGTCCCGGTGGCAGCGGCATATGGCGCTGTCATCGCCCATACTCATAAAATGCGGCGCTTTTTCAACACGCCCCGCTCAACGGCACCCTTAACTCAATCGAGTCTACTCGCGTGAAAATCCGTCTTTCGATCATCAGTCTGTTTTTCGTTTTTACAGGGACTTTCATCGCGCACAACGTCAGTGCCCAGGAAACCATCGCTGCTCCACGGGACACTTCCAAACTGCAAGTCGCATCCGGCAGCGCCATCCTGTTGGACTTGCAGACCGACAAAGTGGTGTATTCCAGCAGTCCGGATGTCGTGGTGCCGATTGCATCGGTAACCAAGTTGATGACCGGCCTGATCGTGCTGGACGCCAAGCAGAACCTGGATGAATACATTTCCATGACCATCGCGAACACACCGGAAATGAAAGGCGTGTTTTCCAGGGTCAAGCTCAACAGCGAACTGTCCCGCCGGGATACGTTGCTGATCGCATTGATGTCGTCGGAGAATCGAGCCGCCGCCAGCCTTGCCCATCATTACCCAGGCGGTTATGCGGCGTTCATCGCGGCGATGAACGCCAAAGCCAAGGCCCTGGGCATGACCAGCACCCATTACGTCGAACCCACCGGCCTGTCAATCCACAACGTGTCGACGGCCCGGGACCTGACGAAGCTGCTGATCGCCGCGCGCAAATACCCCTTGCTGAGTGAGCTGAGCACCACCAAGGAAAGGACTGTAACGTTCCGCAAACCGGTCTACAGCTTGGGCTTTCGCAACACCGATCACCTGGTGCACAAGGCCAATTGGGATATTCAACTGACCAAGACCGGCTTCACCAATCAGGCGGGTCACTGCCTCGTATTGGTGACCAAGATGGGCAATCGTCCGATGGCACTGGTCATCCTCGATGCGTTTGGCAAATACACCCACTTCGCCGACGCAAGCCGCATCCGTAGCTGGGTCGAGACCGGAAAAAGCGCCAGCGTCCCGGCTGTGGCCTTGCAATACAAAGCCGCTAAGAACCTCAAGAGTCGCCAGAGCGGTGTGGTGGAAGCGTCTAAATAAGGCGCGATACATCACACATGAATAGCCCCGACTCGTCGGGGCTATTTGCATTCAGGGCTTCAAGTCACCCAGCGGATCATAAGGCCGGGAAGAAGGCGGTTCCTCGTCGTCCTCATCCTGGGGTGCCTTGGCCGGCCCTATCGGATCGACTTGGGGATCGTCGAGGTCCGGAGAGTCGGGATCGAATCCCAAGTCATCGTCACCGGACGAATGTTCGGAAGAATGCGGTCCCGAAGGTGTTTTCGATTGTGCCATTGCTGCCTCCTTGGATCATGGCCTGGAAACTCCAGGCCTTGACGGTAAGAACCCGAGGCACGCCGGGTCGTGCCCGCCAGGTGACGAACGGGGCAGCGCTCAGCGGGCGGTGCCCAAAGCCTTGGTGGCGCGCGCGGCTGCCTGTTCCTGCCCTGCTCCGGCCAACTCATCGGCGGCCTTCAACCAGCGCTTCGAATCGACATTGGCCGGCAACTGCCCCGGTTGCTGGACCAAGACTGCCCAACCGCCAGCGCCTTTGAAAGCCGATTCGAACGCACCGAAACTCATCGAGGAGCGGCGATTCATCCCTGAACGCAGCAGTACGGTGCGCTTGTGCCGGTTATAACCCACGAGGATTGCGTAGCGCGGCTCAGCCCAGAACGCCGAGCCGTCGGTATAGCGCAGCAACACCGGATAACCGGCAGCCACCTGTTCGAGCAACGCGCCAAGCTCAGCCTCCAGGGGATACACCACCAGCCCATGTTCACGTGCCAGGGTTTGCAGGTTCTGCTGTAAACGGGCCTCGCCGCCGGGCAGGTGCAGCGGCTTCTCCAACAACCCTGGGGTAGTCACTGTGCCTTGCAACGTCAATAGGGCCGCCAGGGATTGCGGCGCGCCCTGGAACATTTCGCCACGAAAGAACGGCACGCTGTTGAGTTCTACCCGTTCAGGCAGTCGCTTTACTTGCGGCGACACACTTCCCGCGCATCCCGCCAGGGCGGCGAGACACGCCGTCGCGAATACCAGTGATCGAAAAGATGAAATTACTGGCAACATGATGACTCTCTTATTCAGACAGCCCCGGTATCAAGGCCGGGCTTGGGCCGACGATGATAAGACGCGTGCCGGCCCGGGTATAGCCATAAGCGACAGTTTCGACACCGTGATAGAACCAACCGATTCTTTGCACATGCAAGATATCGACTGCCCGTAACACTTGAGCGACTAGACTGTCCATTGTAAGAGTGCATTGCCCGGTCTGGGCAGAAGGAGGCACAGATGAGCCTGATGACGACTATTCTGATGCTGGTTTTCGGCTGGTTGAGCGTAGCGGCAGCCATGTTGTGGGGGGTGTTGCGAATCGCCCGTCGCCACCATCCCGCACCAAGACGAGAAATGCAGCAGACCACTAAATCTTCCAGGCGCCACGCCACCGCGCACTAGGGCCTGCAGAAATGTGATCGCGAAGGCCAGACAACGCGAAACGGGGCGAGGAAGCGCAGTGTCCTGAAGTACATGAGCATTCCGAACCTCGTTCAACGCAGTCTGGGCGAGTGCGGATACGTTTCGTATAGGGCCTAGAGCGTCACCATGAAAAAAGCCGCCCGGGCGTTAACCCGGGCGGCTTTTGTCTGCCTTGGATCAGGCTTCGTCGACCAAGACCTTCTGCTTGGCGCGACGGGACATCATGTTCAACACCTCGATAGCCGCCGAGAAGGCCATGGCCGCGTAGATATAGCCCTTGGGCACGTGGGCACCGAAGCCTTCCGCGATCAGCGTCATGCCGATCATGATCAAGAAGCCCAGGGCCAACATGACCACGGTGGGGTTGTCGTTGATGAATTTCGCCAGCGGCTCGGCGGCCAGCAGCATCACCAATACCGAGACCACGACGGCAATAATCATGATCGGCAAGTGCTCGGTCATGCCCACCGCCGTGATGATGCTGTCAATGGAGAACACCAGGTCAAGCATCAGGATCTGACCGATCGCAGCGGCAAACCCCAGGGTCACGCCGGAAGTGGCCGACTTCGGATCATTGGGCGCCGGGTCCATGCTGTGATGGATCTCGGTGGTCGCCTTCCACAACAGGAACAGGCCGCCGGCGATCAGGATCATGTCCTTCCAGGAAAACGCCTGGCCGAGAATCTCGATGACAGGCTCCGTCAATTGCACGATGAAGGCGATGGTGCTCAGCAGACCCAGGCGCAGGATCAACGCCATGCCGATGCCAATCCGCCGCGCCTTGGCACGGTGTTGCTCGGGCAACTTGTTGGTCAGGATCGAAATGAAGATCAGGTTATCGATGCCGAGCACGATTTCCATGACGACGAGGGTTGCCAGAGCAATCCAGGCGGTGGGGCTGGCGGCGAGCTGTAACAGATAATCCATGGGTCAGTCCTGACTCGATTTGACGGGTTAGAGGGTATGGGTAGCGGGTTCGGATTCTTCAGCGTCCTTCTCCGGCGCTTTCTTGGGGCTGATCAGCCCGCCGGTGGCGTCACTGAGGGCTTGCTCGGCGGCCTTGTGCGTATCGTCGATGGCCTGCTTGGCCGTTTCGACAGCTTGCTCCTTCAACTGCTCGGCCAATTGTTGGGCGCTTTTTTCCGCTTGTTCGCAGCCCACCAGGGCCATCGAGGAAAATGCCAGCAAGGCTGCAAGCCCCAGGGTTCTATACGTCATGCACATTGCCTCTCAGAGAATAGAGGGAGCACGAAAGATGGCTCACCGATGGCCCGGAATTCTAGAGAGGGAGATACTTCAGGAAAATTCGTATTTTCAGCGGCTATACTTCGGTTTTTACGAAGCGGCGAGAATCATGCTCAATTATCGACAGCTGCATTATTTCTGGGTCGTGGCGAAAACCGGCAGCATCGTGCGGGCCTGCGAGCAACTGAACCTGACGCCGCAAACCATCAGCGGGCAAATCTCATTGTTTGAACAGACCTACAACATCAAGCTGTTCCGCCGAGTCGGACGCCAGTTGGAACTGACCGAGGCCGGCCGCCAGACGCTGCCTTACGCCGAGCACATGTTCCAACTGGGCGGCGAACTGGAGCTGATGCTGCGGGCTCAACCCAACGAGCAGCAAACGCTGTTCCGGGTCGGGGTGGCGGACGTCGTGCCCAAATCCATCGTTTATCGGCTGTTGGCACCTACCATGGAATTGAGCGAGCCGCTGCGCATTACCTGCCGGGAAGACAAGCTCGAACGGCTATTGGCTGACCTGGCGATCCAGCGCCTGGATCTGGTGATTTCCGACAGTCCGATGCCAAGTCATCTGGATATCAAGGGCTACAGCCAGAAACTGGGGGAATGCGGAATCAGCTTTTTCGCCACCCCGGCGTTGGCCGAACATCATGGGCAGGACTTCCCCCACGGCCTGCATGACGCCCCGCTGCTGATCCCCGGGCCGGAGACAGTCGTGCGCAGCCGGCTGCAACGCTGGTTCGCTGAACAGCAGATCCAACCGCGCATCGTCGGTGAATTCGATGACAGCGCATTGATGCAGGCGTTTGGGCAATCCGGCAGCGGGATCTTCATCGGTCCCAGCGTGATCGCTGAAGAAGTCCAACAGCAATACGGGGTACAGGTGATCGGCCAGACCGATGCGGTGAGCGAGTCTTTCTACGCCATCTCCGTGGAGCGCAAGGTCAGCCACCCGGGCATCGTCGCGATCGCCGAGGGGGCGCGGCGCGAGCTGTTCAGCGCTTAGTGCTGCACACAGGCGGCGCGGGGCTTGAACGTCATCAGCAATAACGCCAGCAGGATCGACACCAGAATGAACCCGGCCGCGGCGAAACCGACCTTACCCAGCCCAAGGGTATCGATGACCCGACCGCCAACCATCGCGCCCAGGCCTATACCCAGGTTCGCCCCCGCGATATTCAGCGACGCGGCAAAGGCCGGAGCTTCTGGTGCGGCCTTCATCAGCCGGACATGGCTGACCAAAAACAGCGCCGCCTGGGTCACGCCCCATATGCCAAGGGCGGCGGCTAGCCCAAGAGTCGAATGGATACTCGGCACCAGCGCGACCATGCCGCCGATCATGAACAGGCAGAACACCATCGAGGCGATCAAGGGATGCCGGTCCACCGCGCGACCGCCCAGGGAATTGCCGAGCAGGCCTACCGCGCCAAAACCCATCAGGCACCAGCCCACCAGCGTGCCATCGAAGCCGGCCAGGCGTTCAAGGATATCCGCGAGGTAGGTGTAGGCGGTGAACATGCCGCTGAACACCAGGATCGACAACAACACATGCCCTTGCATCAACGGGCTGTGCAGGATCTTGAATTGCGAGCGAAAGCTCACCTGGTGTTGATGCAGGTTTGTCCTAGGCAAGTAGATGAACAGCAGCAGCGCCTTGGCGAACGCAATGACGGCCAGGATCGCAAAGGCGCTTCGCCAGCCGAATGCATCGCTGATCAGCGTACCCACCGGGATACCAAACACCGTGGCGCAGACGATACCGAAGCCGATCCGGGCGATGGCCCTCCCGGCGAACTGCGGCCCGACTATGTCCACTGCCGTTTCGCTGGCCAATGCCCAGAACACAGGCAAGCCTAGGGCCGGGATCAATCGGGCAACTGCCATGACCCAGATGTTGGGCGCCAGCGCCGCCAGGGTGTTGGCCAACGCGAACATCACCAGCACGCTGATAAACAATTTGCGCCGTTCAACCCGGGCGAACCAGGCGGTGAGGAACGGCCCGAACGCCGCGACAGTAAACGCAAACAGCGTCACTAACAGCCCCGCCTGGGGAATGGTGACGTGCAGGTCGCGGGCAATGGAAGGCAGCAGGCCGACGATGATGAATTCCGTGGTCAACACCGTAAAACCGGCGGCGGACAACAGGAAAATGGGTAACAGCATGCGCGACTCCGGGGAAAACGACGACACCAGCGATAGCCATAGGCCCGCTGGCGGTATTGAAAAGTGAGAAGGACAAAGCCTACCAGAATGTGCCCGTCAGAAAAACGTGCTCAAACATGGGGGTGACGGATCGTCACGGGTCCGTCAGATTTTTCGTCGGGCTGTGATAAAGTCCGCGACCTGCAAACGCTCTACCTTCTTTCGGTCCCGTCCATGTGGCCTGCCGGCTTATAGCCCCGTTCGGCTGACCGTTACACATAAAAAAATCAGAGATACCGTTATGACAGCTGTCTCCCCTTCTCCATTGCACCGCCTCAAAAGCACTGGCCTGGTCACGCAGATCATTATTGGCCTGATCGCCGGTATTGTCCTGGCATGGCTGGCGCCGGACCTGGCGAAATCCACTGAATTCATCGGCAAGGTTTTTGTGTCCGCGCTCAAGGCGGTGGCACCGATCCTGGTGTTCGTGCTGGTCATGGCCTCTATCGCCAACCATAAGCACGGCCAGGAGACCCATATCCGGCCGATCCTGTTCCTTTATCTGTTGGGTACTTTCGCGGCCGCGGTGGTCGCGGTCATCGCCAGCACGCTGTTTCCCTCCAGCCTTGTGCTGAGCACCCAGGACGTTGCGGTCACCGCACCGGGTGGCATCAGCGAAGTGCTGCAAAGCCTGGCGTTGAGCGTCGTTGACAACCCGGTCCGTGCATTGATGACCGGCAACTTCATCGGCATCCTGGCCTGGGCCATCGGCATGGGCATCGCCATTCGCCATGCCGGCCAAACCACGCGCACTGTGCTCGAAGACCTGTCCAACGGCGTGACCGTGATCGTGCGCCTGGTCATCCGCTTCGCCCCGCTGGGGATTTTCGGGCTGGTGGCCTCGACGCTCGCCACTTCTGGCTTCAGCGCCCTGCTCGGCTACCTGCATCTGCTGATCGTACTGATCGGTTGCATGCTGTTCGTGGCGCTGGTGGTCAACCCACTCATCGTGTTCTGGAAACTGCGTCGCAACCCTTACCCGCTGGTGTTTACCTGCCTGCGTGAAAGCGGCATCACCGCGTTCTTCACCCGCAGCTCCGCGGCGAACATCCCCGTGAACCTGGAGCTCAGCAGACGCCTCGGCCTGCATGAGGATACGTACTCGGTTTCGATCCCGCTGGGTGCGACCATCAACATGGCGGGCGCCGCCATTACCATCACGGTCCTGACACTGGCCGCCGTGCATACCCTGGGTATCGTGGTGGATATCCCCACCGCCGTGCTGCTCAGTGTCGTTGCCGCCGTCTGCGCTTGCGGTGCTTCCGGGGTCGCGGGCGGGTCGCTGTTGTTGATTCCCCTGGCGTGCAGCCTGTTTGGCATTCCCAGCGAAATCGCCATGCAGGTGGTCGCCGTAGGGTTCATCATCGGCGTGCTGCAGGATTCGGCTGAAACGGCGTTGAATTCGTCCACCGATGTCTTGTTCACGGCGGCGGCTTGCCTGGGTGAAGAAGAGCGGGCGCGGGGCGCGGCGTAAACGCTTGGTGGCCTGACAGCCAGCCATAAAAAAGCCCGGGACGGCTCCACCGCCCCGGGCTTTTTCATGCCTGCGGGAGTTAGAACGCGCCCATGTAATCGCGCTTGCCTACTTCCACGCCATTGTGACGCAACAATGCATATGCGGTGGTCACGTGGAAGAAGAACTGCGGCAAGCCGTAGGTCAGCAGATAATTCTGGCCAGTGAAGCGTTTTTCCTTCGGCGTGCCCGGACGGGTCACGATTTCGATGCCTTCCTTGCCGTCAATCTGCTGGGCATTGATGCCATCGATGAAAGCCAGCACCTTGGCGATCAATGCCTGCAGCTCAGCGAAGGTGGTCTCGCTGTCGTCATACTTCGGCACTTCGATCTCCGCCAGGCGCGCGGACACGCCCTTGGCGAAGTCCACGGCAATTTGCACCTGGCGTACCAACGGGAACATGTCCGGGAACAGGCGCGCTTGCAAGAGCGCGTTCGGATCGATGTTCTTGGAGGTGGCGTGGGCCTCGGCCTTGTTCAAAACATCGCTCAGGGCATTGAGCATTTGCTTGAAAACCGGGACGGAGGCAGCGTACAGGGAAATAGTCATGGCGATCTCATGGAGTAATGGAAGGAAACGAATCAAACGTGGGCGATTATAGCCACGGCTTGTTGCGCACCTTGTCTTTTATTGCGCAAGGATTAGGCTAGGCGGCTTCCACAGCATAGGGAACGCGCGATGAGCATCGAAGAACAAAGCCCGGCCGAAGAACCGCGGCTCAACAGCACGGAAATCCGCATTCTTGGCGCCCTGATCGAAAAGCAGGCCACCAATCCCGAGACTTACCCCCTCACCCTCAACGCGCTGGTGTTGGCTTGCAACCAGAAAACCAGCCGCGAACCGGTGATGAACCTCAACCCGGGGCCAGTCGGCCAAAGCCTGCGAGCCCTGGAAGGACGTGGTTTTACCCGGTTGGTGATGGGCAGTCGCGCCGACCGCTGGGAGCACCGGGTCGACAAGGCGCTGGAACTGGTGCCGGCCCAGGTGATCCTGATGGGATTGCTGTTCCTGCGCGGCCCGCAGACCGTCAATGAGCTGCTGACCCGCAGCGGCCGCATGCATGATTTCGAGGACACCGAGCAGGTGGTGCATCAGCTGGAGCGCCTGATCGCTCGTGGCCTGGCGTTGCTGGTGCCGCGCCAGGCCGGCCAACGGGAAGACCGTTACATGCATGCCATGGGCGACCCGGCAGACATCGAGGCGATCCTCGCCGCGCGTCACCAGCCGACCGAACGCAGCGCGGCCGGCGGCGTATCGCTGGAGCGTATCGAAGAGCTAGAAGCGCGAATCGCAGCGCTGGAAGAACGGCTGGCACGATTGGAATGACAGGGCCTACACCGCTCGGGCAAACGCCACGGCCTTGTCGAATTGTTCCAGGTTGGGCCGAACGCCGGTGTACAGGACAAACTGCTCCAACGCCTGGATCGCAATGACCTCAAGGCCGGTGATCACCCGTTTGCCTTCCGCTCTGGCATGCACGATCAACGGCGTTTCCGAAGGAATCGCCACGACATCGAACACAGTGTCGGCGGCAGCGATGGCGGCGGGCTCGAATGCCAACAGGTCCGCTTCCGCCCCGCCGGTCATGCCGATCGGCGTGACGTTGATGAGCATCTGCGGCCGTCGGTCACCCAACTCGGCTTGCCATTCGTAACCCAGCGTGTCGGCCAGCGCTCGGCCGGTGGTTTCGTTGCGGGCAACGATCAAGCCGTTTGTATAGCCGCCGTCGCGCAAGGCGCTGGCGACTGCCTTGGCCATGCCACCGCTGCCGCGCAAGGCAAATGTTGACTCCTTGGGCACGGCATGGCTTTGCAACAGTTGCGCGATGGCGATGTAGTCCGTGTTGTAGGCCTTCAAATGACCATTGGTATTGACGATGGTGTTGATCGACTGGATGGCAGCGGCGGAAGGATCCAGCTCATCGACCAAGGCAATGCAGGCCTCCTTGAATGGCATCGACACACCGCACCCGCGGATACCCAGGGCACGGATACCGCCCACTGCCCCGGCCAGGTCCTGGCTGGTGAACGCCTTGTAGTAGAAGTTGAGCCCCAACTGCTCATACAGGTGATTGTGAAAACGCAGGCCGAAATTGCCCGGGCGCCCCGATAGCGACATGCATAGCTGGGTGTCTTTGTTGGGGTTCATCTGCATGTGCGTCTCCTTCAAGCCACTTTCGGATGGACGGGAGTGTCGTCCCGACCGGTTCATCGATGATCAGACACCGTGCGCAGCGAACCGACTCGGTGTTCGTAAAAAAAATCTGTCGCAGACCTTACACAACCTTTACCCAACAGCGCCGCAAATCCTGGGAAAATCGCTGTCATAGCAAGTATCCCCGCGCCCTTATTCGGGTCTGTAGCAGGCCACAGGCGCCGGGGTCGGAACGAGGAAACGCCATGAAACGCAAACTCCCTATCATCGCCCTGCTCGTGGGGGCACTCGCGGTCACCGGCCAGGCATCCGCCCATGGTCGCGGTGGTTGGGAGGGGCCCGCAGTGTTCGGCGCCATCGTCGGCTCTGCCATTGTCGGCTCCGCGCTCATCAACCGAGACCGGCCGGTTTACGTACAACAGCCCGTCTACGTTCAGCCACAGCCGGTCTACGTGCAGCAACCTCCACCGGTCTACTACCAGCCACAGCCGGTGTATATCGAGCAGCCGATCTATTATCGCCCGGCCCCGGTGTATTACGGGCCACCGAGGGGCTATTACTACGGTCCGCCACGTGGGCACTACGGGCGCTGGTAAACGGCCCCTCTAAAGCGAAACAAAAAAGCAGCCTGTGATTTATCATCACAGGCTGCTTTTTGTTGGGCTGGCGTTTTTCGCCAAGGCTAGACGTGCTCACCGCTTTTCAATCGCACCGGGCCATGATCCCCAGTGGGATGCTCAGGTGCGGCTACGACGGGGATTTCGTTACCGTCGCAGTCGTGCAACTTGCCGTCGCTGAAATAGTCACCTTCCCGTAGCGCCGCCAGGTCCTGATAACGCAGCACCCGCTCGGTGCCGGCGGCGAATACCGATTGTTGATCGGAGTTGCCGGTGGTGAAGTGGTTGAAGGCCAGGTTCAACATGATGGCCATGATGGCCGATGAGCTGATGCCGGAGTGAAAGATCGTCGCGAACCAGCTCGGGAAATGATCGTAGAAGTTCGGTGCGGCGATGGGAATCATGCCGAAGCCAATGGACGTGGCGACAATGATCAGGTTGACGTTGTTGCGGTAATCGACCTTCGACAGCGTCCGGATTCCGCTGGCGGCAACGGTACCGAACAACACGATACCAGCGCCTCCGAGCACGGAGGTCGGCACGGCGGCGATTACCCGGCCCATGAAGGGCAACAGCCCAAGCACCACCAGGAACACACCCCCTGTCGCCACCACGAAACGACTCTTGATTCCAGTCACTGCCACCAGGCCGACGTTCTGGGCAAAGGCGCTCTGGGTGAACGATCCGAAGATCGGCGCGATCATGCTCGACAACATATCTGCTCGAAGGCCGTTGCCCAGACGCCGGGAATCGACCTTGGTGTCGATAATCTCGCCCACTGCCAGGATATCGGCCGAGGTTTCCACCAGCGTCACCATGATCACGATGCACATCGACAGAATCGCGGCGATATGAAAGGTCGGCATGCCGAAGTGAAAAGGTGTCGGGAAGCCGAACATTGGCCCCTCACCCACTGACGAAAAATCGGCCATGCCGAGGAACACCGCGATGACCGTACCGATGACCATCGCCAGCAGGATCGATAACCGCGAAATCGTCGCGCTGCCCATCTTGCTCAGCACCAGTACCAACACCAGGGTCACCGCGGCCAGGCCAATGTTGGCCATGCTGCCAAAATCCGGCGCATGGCTGTTGCCGCCCATTGCCCAGCGTGCCGCCACCGGCATCAACGTCAGGCCAATGGTGGTGATGACGATGCCGGTCACCAGAGGTGGGAAAAAACGCGTGATGCGGGAAAACACCGGAGTGATAAGCAGGCCGATCAAGGAGGCGGCAATCACCGCGCCGAGGATGGCCTGGAAGCCGCCCTCCCCACCGGTGCCGACAATTGCAACCATGGTTGCGACGCCGGAGAACGAAACGCCTTGGACCAGCGGCAGTTGGCAACCAAAAAACGGCAGGCCCAGGGTCTGCAACAACGTCGCCAGCCCCCCTGCAAACAACGAAGCCGCGATCAGCAGACCGATGTCGGCCGGGGACAACCCGGCCGCCTGGCCGATGATCAACGGCACCGCGACGATGCCACCGTACATGGTCAGGACATGTTGCAGGCCGTAAGCCATATTCGCGCCGACCCCTAGGTTTTCGTCCTCGGGCCGTGGGAGTGAAACATGGGGCGTTTTCATGGTTCGGGGGTTCCCTGTTTTTTGTTATGCGCACACTGTATTCAAAAGTCAGGACAAATGTCCATAGAGTTGTATACAACTTGTTGCGCATCCGTCGCTGACAGGGAATGCAATTGCTAAACCAAAACGCTCAAGGCATCACACCCAACAGCCCTTCGATTGCGGGTCGCAGCAGTTCCCGGGGCGGCACCGTGAGGCTGAATTCATTTTCCAGCAACGTGATCAGCTCATCCGCGTCGTTGATGGTGCGTCGTTCACTTTCGTGCCCGATCCGGTGCACGGCATAGCTGTTGCCGTTGAGCGTCCTACGGAGTCCCTCACCGGTACGGGCGACCATCAGCCTTCCCATGAACGGTGATTCGGGATGGGAGCAGACGTACCAATTGCCCACGGTATAGTCGATTTCCTCCTGGCGTTGCAGGTCGAAAAGATACATCGGGCGCCATTCATCGCCGACCTGGGCGCGCAGCAGGTAGCCACCCGGGTTGACGTCGATGCGATACGGCTCATGGGGCGTGTGCTGGATATCGCGGCTATCCAGCAAAAGCGGCGCGGTGGGCACCATACCGCCGAAACCGACGTCGGTGATATAGCGCACGCCACTGAGCGTCACCACGCTCAAGCGATGGGTGCGCGCTGTCCAGGCGCCCTCGGCGGCGTTCATCACAACGCGTCCAGTGATGCCCTGGGCATCAAAGCCCAGGGTTTGCAACAGCGCCAGGAACAACTGGTTGAGTTCATAGCAATAACCGCCACGGCCCTGTTCGAAAACCTTCCGCTCGACGGATTCAAGGTCGATGGCGACCGGCTGGCGCAACAGTGTCGAGAGGGTTTCGAAGGGAAACTCGGCCGTATGGCGCTTTTGAAGCTGACGCAGCGTTTCCAGCGTTGGAGGCGGCGCCGTGTCAAAGCCCAGGCGTCGTAGATAGCGACCGGTGTCGCTCAGTCGAGGTTGGCTCATGGGGATGTCCTTTCCTGTCAAGGCAGGGCTTTGGGTTAGCGCGCTGCGATTGGGCAGGTATAAGGCATTTCCTTCCTACGGACAAATCCCACGAGTGCTTGGTCCGCTCGCCCCTTCAGCGTCGCTTGCGCGAAGACAAGCGAATCCAGGTAGGCGCATGGTCACTGGGATGCTCCTGGTTCCTGACCCAGGCATCCACGCCCGCGTCGCTCAGGTATGCACTGGCCACGGGGTTGAGCAGCAGGTGATCGATGCGCAGCCCGGAGTTCTTTTGCCAATGCTGGCGAAAATAGTCCCAGAACGTATAGATCCGCTCTTCTGGGTAGAGGTGACGCAGGGAGTCCGTCCACCCCTGGTCCAGCAGTCGTTGGTAGCACTCCCGGCTTTCGGGCTGCAACAACGCGTCCTTGAGCCAGGAGCGTGGGTTGTAGATATCCATGTCGGTTGGCACCACGTTGTAGTCCCCAGCCAACACCACCGGATGATCACTCGCCTGGAGTGCCTGCGCATAGTCGATCAGGCGCTCGAACCATGCCAGCTTGTAGTCGAACTTCGGACCGGGCTGGGGATTGCCATTGGGCAAATAGAGGCAGCCCACCAGCACGCCATGCACCGCCGCCTCCAGATAACGACTGTGACTGTCTTCCTCTCCTCCTGGCAGCCCGCGTCTACTCTCCAGGGGTTGCGCATCACGGGCCAGGATCGCCACACCGTTCCATGAAGCCTGGCCATGCCAGATCGATCCATATCCCACCGACTCCAACTCGGCGGCAGGAAAGTCCTTGTCCGCAGCCTTGAGCTCTTGCAGGCAGGCAATATCGGGTTTTTCCCGCTCCAGCCATTCCAGCAGGTTAGGCAACCGCGCCCGAATGCCGTTGATGTTGAACGTCGCGATCCGCAGGTTCTTCATGGGCGAATAATTCCTGAATGCCAAGACATAGCTGTGACCGGCGACAGGCCTCGGGGGTTGCAATCATTGCTCAGGAACCGGTTCTTGACATGGACTGGCTGCTTTCAAGCAAGGCAGCAAATGCCTGCTTGTCGATTGGCCGGCTAAGGAAATAGCCCTGCACTTCGTGGCATTCATCGGTGCCCAATGAACCCAATTGTGCCAGGGTCTCCACGCCCTCCGCCGTGACGGTCAAGCCCATCGCCTTGCCCAGGTTGATAATCGCCTGGACCACGGCGCGGTCGTTGCTGCTATTGCTCATCGAGGCAATGAAGCGCTTGTCGATCTTGATGCCGTCGAACGGGTATGTGCGCAGGTAGCCGAGGGATGAGTAACCGGTACCAAAATCGTCCATGTTCAAGCGCACCCCCAATTCCTTGAGCGCATTCATCACCTGGAGCGCGCCATCCACGTCGTTCAGCATGACGTTTTCGGTGATCTCCAGCTCCAGGCGACTCGCCGGGAAGTGGGTTTCGATCAATACCTGGCGGACATCCTCGACCACATCGCTGCGTTCGAATTGCGCCGGTGACAGGTTGACCGAAACCATCAGCGATCCCGGCCAGGTGAGCGCGGTTTCGCACGCCTCGCGCAGTACCCAGCGCGACAGCGGGACGATCAGGTCGGTTTGCTCGGCCAGCGGAATGAAGGCATCGGGGCTCAACAGACCCTGGGTTGGATGTTGCCAGCGCACCAGCGATTCCACCGCGACGATCTCCTGGCCGTCGACCGTGTAGCGAGGCTGGAAATGCAGGATGAATTCGTTGTTCTTCACCGCTTGGCGCAGGTCGTTTTCCAACTGACGACGATGCTGGATCTGATCGTTCATGTGCGAGGCGAAATAGCACCAGGTCTTTTTACCCTCGGACTTGGCCTGGTACAGGGCTATGTCGGCGCAGCGGATCAACTCGCCTGGTACGTAGCCTTGTCGTCGGCTCACGGCAACGCCGATGCTCACACCAATGTGCAGGGAATGGGACTCGTAGTGGATCGGTTGCTGCAGGCTGTCGATGAGCCGCGTACAGAATCGGTCGATTTCAGTGGAGTGCTCCGCGCCACTGAGCACTATCACGAACTCATCCCCTCCCAGGCGCGCCACCAGGTCCTGTTCACGCGTGCTGTCGCGCAGGCGCTGGGCGACTTCCAGCAACACAGCATCGCCCGCCGCATGGCCCAGGGAATCGTTGATCGGCTTGAAGTTGTCCAGGTCCACCATCAGCAGGGCCAACGGCGCGGAATGCTCCTTGGCGATCAACGCGTCGTCCAGGTGTCGCGCCAACTTGTTGCGATTCGGCAGTCCGGTCAGCGCATCATGCAGCGACAGATGCTGGACTTGAGCGTGGGCGGCCACCTCATCGGTGATGTCGCTGGCCGTGCCGCGATAGCCCGTCACGGTTGCCTTGTCCTGGATCGGTCGCGCCGAGACCCGACAGAATCGCAATTGCCCGGAATGATCGCGGTAAGAGCAGCGCAGGTTGCTGGCGTTCTGTTCTTCGACCAGGTTGCCCAGCCAGGAAGCAATGGGCAGGGTGTCGCAGAACAGCAACTGCTCGATCTCCTGGCCCAGCCACTGCTGGTCGGAAAAACCCGTGACGGCATTAAAGCGAGCCGATAGATAGGTGATGCGTTGCTGGCTGTCGATCTCCCATATCCAGTCGGACGCAGCCTCGGCCACGGCGCGAAAACGTTCTTCGCTGGCCTCGAGCGCTTGTTTCGATTTTTCAAGGCTGTCGTAGCTGGCGTCCACCTGTCGAGCCGTGCGCATGGCATACCGGAAAAAATAGGCGGTGAGCAACGCCAGGATCAGCAATGCGCCTCCCAACGGCGGAGCCAGTGACCACAGCAAATGCTGGCCCGGCCGCTGCAGCTGCGATATCAAGCTGTAGCCGGTACTGTCCAACGGCACCGCGGGCTGGCCGGGCTCCAATGTGGTGTCTTTCACCAGGTTCAGGTCGGTCAGGCCGTAACCCATGCCCACCTTGCGCAGTTTCACCGGCGTCAGTTGGTCGACGAACAGCAGGATCGACGTCTCCCTGGCGTTGACCTGGGGACGTTCGTCGTTGGGCACAATCACCGAAGCCGTGACGACGGCCGGCCAGCCTTCGAACAAGGTGTAGCGGATCATCGGCCTGGTCAGGTCAGGTTGTGCCTGGAGCTCATCCACGAGGTCCTTCAGCGGCATATTCATGAACGCCGCCGCGTCTGCCTGGACCTGCTGGCCCCGCACCACGGCATATTTGGTGCGCTCATGGTCAATGACAAACACACCTTCTAGTTCATCGTTGGTGAACAGGGTCTTGCCCATGTTCTGGTCGGCATAGGCCCACTGCACATCGACCTCGCCGCTTAGGTGCTCGTAGGCAGTGGTCCAGTAGGCGTAGCTGGTGATGTAGTTTTTCGTGGCTGTGATGCGATTATCGAGGGCACGCTGGATATAGAAGCGGGTCTCATCCACATCCTGTGCATCCAGCTTTTGCGCGATGTTGAACAGCGCGGCGACGGCCACCAGAACCCCCAGGACAAACAACACGCCAAGGGCCGCCACCAGGCGACGGGTGATCGGCGTATGACGCGAGACATCAGAGGGGGTATCGGCAGTGGTATCCATTGACCTGTTCCTATCCTTTCGGCGCTGGCTTCGCCGTGCAAAGGTCACGGCGTGAACCGCATCGGACCGTTGCGCTTTCATAACCTTAGCAGCCATCGTCCAGCCAGATGATGAGCCCACAAGATTTGACGAAAGGGCCCACGCCTAGCCTGCATGTTGACCAATGGACCGTTATCCGCCGCCGATGATTCCAACGGATCTCAACGGTCGGAACGCTCCAGCGCATCCAGCGCGCCTTCCCTGGATAGGACCGCGACACAGTTGCGACCGCTGTGCTTGGCCTGATAGAGCGCAGCGTCCGCCCGTTGGATAAACACTTCGGTACTGTCCAGGCTGCTCGGCACGAAGGCATAGCAGCCGAGGCTGACCGTCAGGTAGCCAGAGGGGGAAGCGGAGTGGCTGATGTGCTTGTCGATGACACAGCTGCGGATCTGCTCGGCCAATGCCATGGCACCGTGCAGGTTGGTGTCGGGCAGCAGGACGGCGAACTCCTCGCCGCCGTAGCGCACCGCCAGGTCGGCCTTGCGATGACAGCAACTCTTGAGCACCTTCGCCACCTCGGCCAGGCAGTGGTCCCCCGCAACATGCCCATAGGTGTCGTTGTAGCGTTTGAAAAAATCGATGTCGAGCATGATCAGGCTCAGGGGGCTGCGCTGGCGAGCGCCTCGCCCGAATTCGATGTCCAGGGCACGTTCGAATAAACGCCGATTCGCCAGGCCGGTCAGGCTGTCGTGGGTGGCTATCAGCTCCAGCGCTTCCTGGGCCTTGCGCAAGTCTGCCTCGATCCGCTCGCTGTTGCGCACCTGGCGCACGAAGACCCAACCAAACAGGCAAACGCCCAACACCACCAAGGCCACGATAAGGCTGGACTGGAACGCCCTGTCGTACCAGCCCGCCAGGATTGCTTGTTCGGACATCGCGGCGGTCACCATCAGCGGATAAGCCTGCAGATGCCGGTGCCCATATAACCGGACGATGCCGTCGGGCGCCGGGCGGAGCACCGTATCGCCGGCGCCCATGCTTGCGTGCTGGTGTTCGTAAACGTACTCATCGGCAAGCGGACGACCGATCTGTCCCTCATCGAAAGGACGACGCGCCAGCAACGTACCGTCGGACAGCGCCAAAGACATTTCGCCTTTGGCGTCGAGACTGAAGCTTTTAAAGAATTGATCGAAATAGGACATCTTGATGCCGGCCAGCAGCACGCCCTGGAAGTTGCCCTTCTGGTCATTCAATCGACGGGAAACCGGAATGATCCATTCACCGTTCTGTCGGCTTCGAACCGCTGGGCCGACGTGGGCGATCAGCGAGGCGTTCTGCTGGTGGAACTTGAAATAGTCCCGATCGGCCACCCCCGCCCCCCTGTGCAGGTGTTCGAAAGAAGTAATGATCCACTGGCCGTTCTTGTCGAACAGGAACAGACCATGCAACTGCTCCAGGGACTGCACCCGCCGGGCAAATGTCTGGTGCAGGCGTGGACGTGTCGACGGACCGAACCCGTCGTTTTGAATCCAGTCGGCCAGGCTGGCAAGCGCCAGGTCGGCTTGCAGGAATGTGTCCTGGGCCTGTTGGGCCATGGCCCGGGTGAGGTTGGCCGAAGCGAGGCGCGCCGACTCCAGGTCATGCCGACGGGACTGCTCCAGTTGCAAGAAGAGCAAACCGCAGAGGCACAGGCACACGGCTGCGATGAACATCACTGCGGCCTTGAGCAAAGGCAGGCGTTTCAAGGCACCGCCAGGCGCATGGTTCGGATCGTGGATGGGGATAGGCAAGCGAAATCCTGGGGAGGGCAAAACAGTGAGCGAGTCGCTCAAAAGCCCCCAATAATCGCGAGCTTAGCGTACCGCTTGGGGGGCGGCAATTTGCCTTTAGGAGGAAGTCGATGGATGGCGCAATGGATCCAAAACAAGCCAAGCGCAAGGCACGCGCCGCGCCCGGAGAATAAATTTGAACGGCCCCTGGCCCACATGAACTAACAAAGTTCATGGCCCGGCCCGTGCCTTGCGCGAATCGGCCAGGGCACAACCTGAACAGCAATGGCACAGGTGATCCCGACCCATGGATTCAAGCTCTCTCGACATTTTTACCGACACCCAACTGCTCGGCATTTCCATCGCCAATTGGTTACTGGCACTCAGCGTGATGACGGTGAGTTTCATCGTTGCCAGAGCCGGCATCGGCTTCCTGTTGAAAAACGTACGGGCCCGGGCGCAAAGGCCCGATGCCTACGTCAGCCATATTGCTGTCGAGGTCTTGTCCAGCACCAGCAACACCCTGCTATTGCTGGCCTCGATTCTGATCGGCATCGGTGTTCTGGACCTGCCGGAACGCTGGCTGGGTCGGGTCAGCAGCCTTTGGTTCGTCGTCGCCGCCTTGCAGGTGGGGTTATGGGCAAACCGGGCGATCGCCCTGGCCTTGCTGCACTATTTCGCGCGCCACAGCCACAGCGACATCCATCAGAAAAGCGCCTTGGCCACCTTGAGCCTCTGGGGCGCAAAAGTGTTCCTGTGGGCAGTGGTGCTGCTGGCGATGCTTTCCAACCTGGGCGTGAACATCACAGCATTCGTTGCCAGCCTCGGCGTTGGCGGCATTGCCGTAGCGCTCGCCGTGCAGAATATTCTCGGCGACCTGTTCGCCTCGCTGTCCATTGCCGTGGACAAACCCTTCGAAGTCGGCGACTTCATCGTGGTCGGTTCCCTGGCGGGCACCGTGGAACATGTCGGCCTGAAGACCACCCGGATCCGCAGCCTGGGCGGCGAGCAGATCGTCATGGCCAACGCGGGGATGATCAGCACCACCATCCAGAACTACAAACGCCTGCAGGAGCGCCGCATCGTCTTCGAATTCGCCCTGCCTCAGGAATGCTCGACCGAACAACTTCGGCAAGTGCCCGTCATCGTCGAAAACATCATCAAGGCCCAGGAGAAAACCCGCTTCGACCGCGCGCACTTTCGCGGTTTCGGCGAAAGCACGTTGGAATTCGAAACGGTCTACATCGTGCTGGACCCCAGCTACAACGTCTATATGGACATCCAGCAAGCCATCAACCTGGGGATGATGGACGAGTTCGCCAAGATCGGCGTGCGCTTCGCCATGCCGTCCCGCGCCGTGCACGTGGCTTCGTTGCCGGAGATGCCTGAGCAATTCGCCAGGGGGAACAGTGAAAGGATGCCGCTACGAACCGATGGGGCAGGCGCCAAGCATTAACCGTCAATTGCGCTTCCATGACCCAGCGCAAACGCCCACCCTGCCCCTTCGGCTAAGCTCAACCCATCACCACGACAGGGAATCGACATGAGCAAGGCAGACGAACTCGCAGCAAAGCTGAGGCAGGCCCAACGCGCGCCGGCCGACACTGACCATTGCGCCGACCTGGCGATTGAACACTGGCCTGGCCAGGTGTACGAGCTGTACCGCCAGATTGAAAGCTGGCTGGCGCCGGTCTGTGAGGCGGGCCTGGTTATCCGGCGTAACCCCACCCATGTGTTTGAAAGCCATTCCAGCGGGTCGACTTACAACTATGCCATCGACCAATTGGTGATCGAGGGCAATCACCGCCGTATCTTGCTCGACCCGATCGCTCGCTTTTCCCCCGATGCCGAGGGATGCATCGAAATCCATACGAAGGGATTGGAGCGCTGCATCCTGCGCACGGTGGGGATGCATGGCGAATCCCATTGGCATCTGCGGCCAACCGGCCAGCAGAAGCCCGAACCCGTGACCCTCGATGAAGACACTTTCCTGTCGTTCATCGAGGAAGGCTTGGGCCTTTAAGCACAAACGGGATTCAACGGATTGCCCGTTCTCAGAGTCGATTCGATTCAAATGCCGCATCAGGCCCGCTTTTGATTGGCGTCCCTGTTTGCCGGTCAATGAGGATCGCCATGGCATTGTCGATCTCGTCGGCGGCACGCTCCGCATGTTGGGCATCCGCCCAGGTCCAGTGTTGTTCGGACACCAGGCCGCCCACCGCCTGGGCGCATAACTCATCGCAACTGATGCCCATTTTTCCCGCAGCAGCTATTACCGCCAGAAGGGCCTGCTCCAAGGGTTGAATTCTCTCAGTAGACACAACTAACCAACTCGGTAGATAACGAGTCCAAAGTCTACCAAGATATCAATGTGCCACCAACCGCAGCCGCCCAACGGCTCCCAAGTCAACGCCCCGTGCTGTATGTCACGGTGGGCGACGCTTGTGTCGATGGTCGAGCCGCCGCCCGAGCTGCCAGAATGGTGAGGATTGCGGCTACGACCAAGACCGCGGCACTGGTCTCGAAGGTCGCGCGATAACCGCTCAAGTCAAACAGCACGCCGCCCACCGTGGCCCCCGAGGCAATGGCGAGTTGAACGATCGCGACCAT
The DNA here is from genome assembly GCF_052660185.1 of Pseudomonas sp. E102. Classification (NCBI taxonomy): domain Bacteria; kingdom Pseudomonadati; phylum Pseudomonadota; class Gammaproteobacteria; order Pseudomonadales; family Pseudomonadaceae; genus Pseudomonas; species Pseudomonas sp. E102. Next base: position 1,266,330 of record NZ_CP084025.1, on the reverse strand, counting down.
CAATCCACCCCCTGCCTCGGCATCGTCCGGCAACGTCCTTGCCAGCCAGGTCCACCAGCCCACAGGCGCGGCCGTGGCCACCAGGCCCCAGAGGCCGAGCAGTAAGGCTGTGATGGACGCGGAATCGCCGAACCCCACCAAGGCCAGGGCGATCGCGGCCATGAGCAGCGGGATGATGATCAGCGTGCGATACAGGCCTTTTTTGAGGAGCGCACCGATCAGGAAGGTGCCGAGCAATCCCGCCAGACCAATCGCCAGCAACATCAGCGAAAGCAACGAGACGTCCACCCGCGTCACGCTCTCCAGGAACGGCCGCAGGTAGGTAAACAACATGAACTGGCCCATGAAGAACGTGCTGACCGCCAGCATGCCCAACGCAACCGGCGCCCGGGCCATCAGCTTCAAAGGATTGGCGGCGCCCCGTTTCGCCTGGATGGGCATCGACGGCAGGCTCATCAGCAGCCATGCCAGGGCGAGCGCGGCGACGGGCACGATGCAGAAAAACGCACCACGCCAGCCGATGATCGCTCCCAGGAAACTGCCCAACGGCGCGGCTACGACCGTGGCCAAGGCATTGCCGCCGTTGACGATGGCAAGGGCCCGGGGAACTTTATCCTGCGGCACCAGGCGCATGGCCGTTGCCGCCGACAACGACCAGAAGCCGCCAATCGCAACGCCGATCAGTGCCCGCCCGACCATGAAAACCAGATAACTGGGCGCCAGTGCCGCCACCGTTCCGGAGATGATCATCAACAGCGTCAGCGCCGAGAGCAGCCACTTGCGTTCGATGCGCGCCGCGATCGACGCGATGAACAGGCTGGTGACTAACGCAAAGGCACCGGAGACGGCGATGCCCTGACCAGCCTGTCCTTCGCTGATGTGCAGGTCTGCGGCCACCAGTGTCAGCAGGCTGACCGGCATGAATTCCGACGCAACGAGTGCAAAGGCCGCCAACGACATGGCGAGCACAGCGCCCCATGCAGGTTTGCCCTGTGGTTTTGGCAATGAGGTATCGGTCATGAAAATCCTGAAATTGCTTGATGGGCTCGGAGCCCCTCTCTTGGGTCTAGGGATTGCACCGAGCATGGACCCGGCGAGCGAGCGCCGTTCCGGATGAGCTTAATGTGACGTGCAGTTTTAACGACCGGCAAGGGCGACCGGTAGAACATTTCGCTGGAGTTCTTGCCCGATCCTGTGAACCCGCCTGTTTGCCATAGGCAACGCTTCGCTTGGCGGGGTAATGTTCTGCCTATAGCTCTCAATCCCGCAGATATCCACATGACCGCCCAAGACAGATCGCTCCAACAGAGGCTCGCCAACCTCATCGATAACCGGACGACAGGACCGGGCGACTTTGAAACGTCAATTGCCGGTCTTTGTTTTTTCCGGCGCGACGCCCCTGCCCCACCCATGACCTGCATGATCGAACCGAGCATCGTCCTCGTCGCCCAAGGGATGAAACAGGTGTGGATTGGGGGGCAGGCGTATGGGTACGACACCGCACGTTTCCTTATGACTTCGCTGGATATGCCTGCGAACTCGGAAGTGTTGGCCGCCAGCCCGCAACAGCCCTGCCTGGGGCTGGTCATGCGACTCGATTTGCGCATGGTGGCGGATCTGATCGCCCAGGGCAGCGTGATACCACGGGTCGAGCGCGCCGTCGGGATAGGTGCGGGGATCGGCACGGCCACCCAGGATTTTCTCGAGCCGTTCGTGCGCCTGCTGGCCCTGCTCGATGAACCCGACGCCATCCCGGTGCTGGCGCCCTTGATCCAGCGAGAAATTCACTATCGGTTGTTGATGGGCGACCAGGCCGCGCGGCTAAGGCAGATTGCCTCCGTCGACAGCCAAGGCTACCGGATCGCCAAGGCCATCGACTGGTTGAAGCTCAACTACACCGGGCCTGTCCGTGTGGAGGACCTCGCGTCGCGCGTGCAGATGAGCGCCCCGACGTTCCATCACCATTTCCGCCAGCTCACGGCTATGAGCCCACTGCAATACCAGAAATGGCTGCGGTTGAACGAAGCAAAGCGCCTGATGCTCAACGAGCACTTGGACGTGGCGAGCGCGGCCTACCAGGTGGGCTATGAAAGCCCCTCGCAGTTCAGCCGAGAATACAGCCGTCTCTTCGGCGCGTCCCCGAAGCGGGATATCGCGGCGTTGCGCAGGCCGGCAAATGCCATTAAAGCTGATTGACTCGTGGTGCCCGGCTCCACCTTGGCGACTCGGCCTCATCCTACGGGTCCGCCAGCGCAATACATTTGCGCGCCAGGATCAGGGGGATTGCATTGCACCTACACCAACCGCAAGCCAACCATGCGCAAGCCATGGAATACCTTGGAGCGCGCTTCGTTGTGCTCATCCGCCTGACACTGCGCGGTAATACTGCGTCATGTACTCCACGAACACGCGCACCTTGGCCGGCAGATGCCGGGCATGAGGGTAAAGCGCGTAGTAGTGCCGTTCCCCAAGGGTGTGCTCAGGCAGGATTCGCACCAGCCTGCCGGCCAACAGGTCATCTTGCACCGTCGCCAGGGTAAACGCGGCTATGCCGCCGCCTGCCAAGGCATAAGCGTGCAAGGCAGTGATGGTGTCTGTATGAAAAATGCCCTGGCAATCCAGACTGACGGGGCCTTCCCAGGCGCTGGTGAGCGTCCACTGAGGAGTCGCCCCATACGTCAGCAACCGATGCTCGTTGAGTTCGGCAGCACTGCGAGGCAAACCGCACTTGAACACGTAAGCCGGCGCCGCTACCAGCACCAGCGGTGAAACGCTGAGCAAACGGGCGACCAGGCTGCTGTCGGCCAAGGGCCCGCAAATCCGCAACGCGACGTCGAAGCCATCGGCCACCAGATCGACCAACGGATCAGAGCAAGACAAATCGATCTGGATCTCCGGATACCGCGCCTGGAAGGCCGGCAACCAATGCGCCAACTCCAAGGTGCCTACCACCAGCGGCGCGCTGATCCGAAGCAGCCCGAAGGGACGCTCGTGTTCCAGCGCGACGGCTTGGGACGCGGCATCGACTCGGTCAAGGATATCCACGCAGGCTGCGTAGTACCTTTCCCCTGCTGCCGTAAGGCTCATGCGGCGGGTATTGCGATTGACCAGACGCACGCCCAACGTGGATTCCAACTGATGCAAATGCCGGGAAACCGACGAGTGCGTGGTGTTCAGCCGCTCAGCGGCGGCTGAGAATCCCTGGGCCTCAGCGATGCAGCGGAACACACGCATGGCGACCATCTGATTCATAGGGGGCTTAGCGCACCGGTAGCTTGATGATTTCGGTGGTGTTCATCACATCGCCGAACGTATCCTCAATCTCGGCGAGGGCAGCCTTGTGCAAGGCGTCCTTGTCGATCGATTCCCCATTGACCCGGGTAATCGCACGCGTAGCTGATGCATCGGCCGCCACCAACACGTTATAGCTCAGCGGTGCCGCATCCCGAGCAGCGCCCGCCACGCACGCATGGGTCATGAGGCCGGAGACGATCACGTTCTCGATACCCCCGGCTTTCAGACGCTTGTCCAGATCGGTACTGCCGAACACGCTGACGGTGGTTTTTTGCAAGACCGGGTCATTGGGCCTGGGCTGCATATCAGGATGGAATTTCACGGTTTCACCGTCGATGGCAAACACAGGGGAGCCGGCGGGTGCGATGTGCTGAACGTGGTAGACCGGCATTTTGTGTTCATCGGCGAATTCGATCAGCTTCCGGGCGTTGGCCAGCGCTGCCGGGCCGTCAGGGATCGGCATCTTACCGGTGAAGTATTCATTCTGAAAATCGATCACCAGTAACGCGGTTTTACCGGCAGGCAACTGGCTCACGGGCACTGCACCAGACATTGCACGAATGGTTGGATGACTCTCGGCCGAGGCGCCGGCACTGGCGAGAACGCCTGAGAATACACAGGCGGTGAGCAATCGACGGGTAAAGCTTTGCATGGGCAGTTCCTTCTTTCATGGAGTGAATGAAGGGAATCCTAGGTGGATGGCTGGCGCCGGAACACAGCGCGGACGGCACAGAACTTGTTTGGAATTTGCACAGGTGAACCGTGATCGAGCGCTCAGGACTGTCTACAGCCCCGTACCTCTGCCCCACTGCCCGCGATTATCCGCTTCCCCACTTTCTCCCCCACTTCCAATGCCTGCCCATCCCTCTGCTTGCCCTGCCGCGCCTGCCCCACCAGCTGAGGAATCAAATCCCCTTCCGGTAAGTGCTTCCAGAATCGCCCCGGCATGTGCTGGCGCAACGCGGTGGGGTTGAGCCTCGCCGGATTGAAGATGTGTCGATAATAGGTGCGCCACAGTTCCGCGCCGGGATCTTCGGCGTGGCGGGCCCATTGTTGCCATTGCTCGGGGCAACGGCGTTGATAGTCCAGCGAATGCCCATCGAAACGAATGCCATCGCGGGGCGTTGCGATCAGCCAGCGTTGCCGGCCCAATCGCTCGGCAAAATGCCCGCTCGCGCTTTCAAGGATGTCGTGGGCGGGCTGGTGGAAAGCCACAAGATCCAACTGCAGTTGTTCGGCGACCGCCGGCGGCAGCGGTACGAAACGCACGAACGCATGAAGGTGATGGGCTTCGCGGCTGACCTGTTTGATGCGCCGTTGCAATTCGCTGCCCAATCGATCGCCAGCGAGCATTGCGGTGCGGTCGCCATGGGCGACGCGCCAGAGCACTTCGTACAGCAGATTCCAGCGTTGTTCGCCCTGGTAGCGGCTGGCCTGTTCCAATTGCCCCAACAACCCCGCCGGCACGCGCGTCTGGAACGGCCCCGGGCCCTGTGGCAGCGGCGTCGGCACAGCCAGCAGGTCGGCGATCGGGCCCTGGGCCCATGTCACGTCGCTGGGGTCGATTCCGTGGCCCAGCAGCGTTCGGGCCTGGTCACGCCAGGTGCTGAAATCGTCGCCACAATCGAGGGCGATCATGCCCACAGCCCCATTTGCACCGGCCGCTGTGGGTCGCGCAAGCGCGCTCGGAGCAGCCCGCTGCGCACTTGGCCGTCAGCGGGGCGGTAATCGCTGGTCACGATAAACGGACGCGCCTTTTCCAACACGCAACGCAACTGCACCAAGTCGTCGTAGCGAATCCGCCGCTCCCTGCGCAGTGTCACCAGCCGCTGGACACTGCGCAGGCCGATGCCGGGAATGCGCGCGAGCAAAGCCGGCTCGGCGCGGTTGAGGTCGAGTGGAAACACATCACGATTGGCCAATGCCCAGGCCAGCTTGGGGTCAATGTCCAGGTCCAGGTTGGTGGATGTGCTCAATAGTTCGCCTGCCTTATAGCCGTAGCCTCGCATGAGGAAGTCGGCCTGATACAACCGATGCTCCCGCAGCAAAGGTGGCGCGGCCAGTGGCACGCTGGCGGGGCTCTCGGGGATCGGGCTGAAGGCGGAGTAATAGACTCGCCGCAGGCCGTAGCCCTGGTAAAGCGACTCGGCGTTGCTGAGGATGGCGTGGTCGTCGGTGGCATCGGCCCCGACGATCACTTGCGTGCTCTGCCCGGCCGGGGCAAAACGAGGCGCCCGCGGCTCGCCCGCCACCGCCTGTTGGCCGTCGTGGATGGTGCCCATCGCCTGACGGATGGTAGCCAGTTGCTTCTCCGGCGCCAGGCGCTTGAGGCTGATCTCCGAGGACAATTCGATATTCACGCTCAGGCGATCCGCCAGCCGCCCGGCCTCTTCGATCAATAGCGGGTCGGCGTCGGGAATGGTCTTGAGATGGATATATCCACGGAACTGGTGCTCTTCGCGCAGCAACCGCGCGACTCGAACCAACTGCTCCATGGTGTAATCGGCCGAGCGAATGATGCCAGAGCTCAGGAAAAGGCCGCTGATGCAATTACGTCGATAGAAATCCAGGGTCAGCCGGACCACTTCTTCGGGTGAGAATCGCGCCCTCGGCACATTGCTGGAGCGGCGGTTCACGCAGTACTGGCAGTCGTACAGGCAGAAATTGGTCAACAACACCTTGAGCAGCGATACACAGCGACCATCCGGCGTGTAGCTATGGCAGATACCCATGCCATCCGTGGCCCCAAGCCCGTCCCGCCCCCGCGAACTGCGCTTGGGGGCGCCACTGCTGGCGCAGGATGCGTCATATTTGGCGGCATCGGCAAGAATGCCCAGCTTGGCAATGAGTTGCATGGAAAACACTCGGACACTGGATGCATGAACAGTATTCGCAGATGCGCCGTGTTGCAAGCTCCGTTGGTCAATCCAGCCGCCGAATCGACAGTGACAGATGGGTTCATTGGCTACGCGATGGGCTATAATCCGCTCACCCACGTGATTCGAGGTCCAACCCCATGGGCACTGTCAGCCTTGAAACAAAGAAGGCCTACGCGGCCAGGACTCGTAGGTCCAACTACGCAGCGAGCCTGCGCCTGGAGGGCTTCAAGGTGTCTTTCGAGGACGGCGAACGCAAGCTGCCATCCCGTGAAGACGTGTTGAAGACCTTCACCAAGACCCGAGCCTGATGCCCGACAAATATGGCGTCGGCGAGGACGCCTACTGCTATCCCGGCTCCACGGTCCTGCGCAACAAACTCGATATCCACGACGAACCCACCCTGGGCGAAGCCGAACAACAGCTTTCGGCGATCGCGGCGAGCAGTGTTGAATTCAACCCGCCCCCTTACAGCCTGGCTTACCTTCAGAACATCCATCACGCATTGTTCGCAGACCTGTTCGAATGGGCCGGACAGCTGCGGACCGTTGGCATGGCCAAGCAGGACACTCGCTTCTGCCAACCGGAATACATGGAGAAGGAAGCCGAAAAGATTTTCGCCCGCATAGCGGCAGCGAATTGGTTCGAAGCAATGGGCCGGGATGAACTCATAGTCGCCGTGGCGGACGCCTACTCCGATATCAACGTCATCCATCCCTTTCGTGAAGGCAACGGCCGCGCCCAACGCATCCTGTTTGAGCACCTCATCATGAATGTCGGGTTCGAAATAAGTTGGTGGGGAATCGAAAAAGACGAATGGATCAATGCCAATATCGCGGCTTATAACTGCGTGCTCGATCCCATGGAAACCGTTTTCAAGAAGTGTATTGGACAGCCGATACAATCTCGACCATAAGTTACCTGCGCTCTTTGCTTAAGCGATACATTCCGTGCCAGCCAACCCTGCCGAAAGACGATGTATGAACCAGACCGCCTCGTTCCCCCCGAATGAACGAGGCCGAGACTTTGTCGTGGGCGACGTCCACGGGCATTTCAAGCTTCTGGAAAGGGCCTTGGTGAAACTCGAGTTCAATACCGAAGTAGACCGGGTTTTTTCCGTGGGGGACCTCATCGATCGCGGTCCCGACTCAGAGGACGTATTGAATTGGCTTGGGCAACCCTGGTTTCATGCGGTACGCGGCAACCATGAGCAAATGGTTATCGATGGTATCTGCGGCCACGGAGACAGACACAGGCACATCCGCAACGGCGGCGCCTGGCTCTATGAGTTGAGCCCGACCACCCAGGAGCAACTTCTAGCAGCGTTTCAGCAACTTCCGATCATTATCGAAGTTAAGTTATCCGACGATAAAACAGTTGGGATAGTACATGCCCAAGCGCCAGCTGTCGGGCTTGAAAATGAATGGCAGAATGCGAAGGAAGCCATTACCGGAACGCGAGGAAAGCAGTCCGAACAACAAGCCTTGGCGCAAGCCCTTTATGCCCGGGACAAAATCGAACAGCAGGACCCGACTCCAATCAAAGGCATCCACGAAGTTTATGTCGGACACTCATCAGTCCCGCGCGTCACCCGCCTCGGCAACGTTCTCTACATGGATACTGGCTGCTCCTTTTCCGACGGAGCACTGAGCCTCATGGAAATCGGCAGCCAATCGGTTTTCAGCATAGGCATGACGCAGTGAATGGGCGGGCTGCCTAGTCCGGGCTGAATGCATTCGCTGCCGCCCCATACCTGATAAACTGTGCGGCCTCCGCATTTGCCTCCAGATTCCCATGCCTCTTCAAGAAACTTTGCGACAGTCCGTTTCCCGCCGCTTCAGCGTGGCCCCGATGATGGATTGGACCGACGCCCACTGTCGCTTCTTCCTACGCATCCTCTCCAAGCACGCCCTGCTTTACACCGAAATGGTCACCACCGGTGCCTTGCTCAACGGCGACCACGAACGCTTCCTGCGCCACCATGAAACCGAGCATCCGCTGGCCCTGCAACTGGGCGGCAGCGTCCCCGGCGACCTGGCGGCCTGCGCCCGAATGGCCCAGGAACATGGCTACGACGAGGTGAATCTCAACGTCGGCTGCCCAAGCGACCGGGTGCAGAACAACATGATCGGCGCCTGCTTGATGGGGCATCCGGAATTGGTGGCCGATTGCGTGAAAGCGATGCGCGACGCCGTGTCGATTCCGGTGACGGTCAAGCATCGGATCGGGATCAATGGTCGCGACAGTTATGAGCAATTGTGCGAGTTCGTCGGGACCGTGCGTGACGCCGGTTGCAACAGTTTTACCGTGCATGCGCGGATTGCGATCCTGGAGGGGTTGTCGCCGAAGGAGAATCGCGACATTCCGCCATTGCGCTATGACGTGGTGGCCCGATTGAAAGCGGACTTCCCTGAGCTGGAGATCGTACTCAACGGTGGAATCAAGACACTGGAGGCCTGCCACGAACATCTGCAAACGTTCGATGGTGTCATGCTGGGCCGCGAGGCGTACCACAACCCGTATCTGCTGGCCGAAGTGGACCAACAGTTGTTCGGCAGCACTGCGCCGCTCATTACTCGTGCCGAGGCCTTGGCACAGCTGCGGCCTTATATTGCCGATCACTTGGCACAAGGCGGTGCCATGCACCACATCACCCGTCACGTGCTGGGGCTGGGCACTGGGTTCCCGGGCGCGCGGCGGTTCCGGCAGTTGTTGTCGGTGGATATCCACAAGACCAAGGATCCGTTGGCCTTGCTCGATCAGGCGGGCCAGTTGCTGGAAGGGCGTTAACCATCACTTGCTTTGAACCTGCGCGCTGTTTTGGCATCGTATCTACCGGTAGTTGCCCCGGCCTTTCAAACACCCGTTTTCAGGTTGTTGCCGCTGGGGCCATCGATACCTCTTCACGCCCTTGAGTGGCTGCCGGCCCTCGGGTAATGTCAACGGACCCATAGGACAGAGCACGCTCATGACTTCCAAGCTGGAACAACTCAAGCAGTTCACCACCGTCGTGGCCGATACGGGCGACTTCGAAGCCATCGCCCGCATCAAACCCGTCGACGCCACCACCAACCCATCCCTGCTGCTCAAGGCTTCGGCCATCCACGGTTATGCCGAGCTGCTGAACGCTTGCGTGGCGGACTGCAAGGGCGACGTGGGCCTGGCCAGCGACCGCTTTGGTGTTGCGGTGGGCCAGGAAATCCTGAAAGTGATTCCGGGGCGCATTTCCACCGAAGTGGATGCACGCCTTTCGTTCGATACCGAAGCCATGCTCAAGCGCGCGCATCGGCTGGTCGATCTGTACGAAAAGGCCGGCGTTGGCCGTGACCGCGTGCTGATCAAGATCGCTTCGACCTGGGAAGGCATCCGCGCTGCCGAGAAACTGGAGCGCGAAGGCATCCAGTGCAACCTGACCCTGCTGTTCTCCTTCGCCCAGGCCGCTGCCTGTGCAGATGCCGGGGTTTTCCTGATCTCGCCGTTCGTGGGCCGTATCTACGATTGGTACAAGAAGGCCAACGGCAACGACTACACCGGCGCCGATGATCCGGGCGTGCAGTCCGTGACGCGCATCTATAACTATTACAAGGCCAATGACTACAAGACCGTGGTTATGGGCGCGAGCTTCCGCAACCTCAACCAGATCGAGCAATTGGCCGGTTGCGATCGCTTGACTGTCAGCCCTGAGCTGCTGGAGAAACTGGCCGCCGACGAAGGCAAGCTGGAGCGCAAACTGGCACCTGGGCAAGCTGGAGAAGCTCGCCTGAGCCTCAATGAGCCCCAGTTCCGCTGGTTGTCCAACGAAGACGCCATGGCGACCGAGAAACTGGCTGAAGGCATCCGTCAGTTCGCTCGTGACCAGGAGAAGCTGGAAGCGTTGCTGCAAGCCAAGCTTTGAGCTGATTCGCAAGGCATGCAAAAGGGCGAACCCTGATGGGTTCGCCCTTTTTTATGCGGCTCGGCCTGAGAAATCTGGCGTCTGACCAGGCCATTCGCAAGCAGGCTCGCGAAAGCGTCAGTCCGGCCTACGCAGGCTCAAGAATCAAGGCCGCTCCAGCGCATTCACCAAGTCATGGAACGCTTCGCGATTGGAGTCGTTCAGCCCCATGAGGATCTTGTGGGCTTCGAGTACCTTGATCCGCACTTCTTCCTCGGATTGGTCCTGGTCAGGCAGGTCGTCCAGGCAATCGGGGCATGGCACCGGATCGCCGACGATGTTGAACACCTGGTCGAAACCCATCGATTGCAGAAGACGGGTGATGTCGTTGTGGGTAGTGACGACAGTCGGCAGCAGGCCGACTTTCTGCCGCGACAGTATCGACAGCTTGGCCAGTAGGCCCAGCGTAGTGCTGTCGATGCTGCGGGTTTCGGTCAGGTCGATCACGATGGCGCTGAAATTCAGCGCGGTGAAGATCTTTTCTATTGTCGCATCCAGCGCCGAACACAAGGTCAGGCGCACCTCACCGACAAACTTCAGGACAAAAGTGCCGTCCTGCTCGGCGAACTGGATTCTACCGGTACTCATCAAAGGTTCCTGCTCAACACTAACAGGGCGATATCATCCGGCATCTCCCCTAGCGTGGCTAATCCAAACACTTGCCGCAGGCCTTCCAGGCTGCCGCCCGCTGCACTCACCCGCTCGGGCAAGGCCGCTTCTTTCTCTTTGAGTGTAGGCTCTGACAAAAGGTCCAGAATGCCATCAGACATCAGCGTCAGGCTGAATGTCGGTGGCAGCTCCAATACGTGGTCCTCATAGGTCGCCTCGTTGAACAGGCCTACCGGCAAACCACGCCCTTCCAGGTAACGAACACTGTCTGGTGTATATAACACAGGCAACGGCAGGTGACCGCCGATGCTATAGGTCAACAAACCAGTCTCCTCGTCGATGACTCCACCGACCATCGTGACGTGCTTGCCCAGCTTACAACTGATCAGGCCCCGGTTGATATGCCCAAGGACCTCCGAAGGCTTGAATTCCGGCAATGTACCGTTGCGCTTGGATTCGAACAGCAGGCGCGTGGTCATGAACTTCAGCAACACCGTGACGAACGCCGACGAAGCACCGTGCCCGGAAACGTCCGCTAGGTAGAACGCCACGCGACGCTCATCTACACGAAAATAATCGACGAAGTCCCCCGACAGGTACAACGACGGGATGATCTGATGGGCAAAACGGAAACCATCGACCGTCCAGGGGCTCACCGGCAGCATGTTCATTTGCACCTGGCGCCCGGCGTTCTGGTCCTCTTGCAACAGGTTCAGGCTGGCTTCGAGCTCGCGATTGGCGGTCTCCAGCTTTTCCCTGTAGCGCTGGTTCTCCACCAGCAGTCGCGAGCGATCCAGGGCTCGGCGCACCGAGTGCTCAAGCACCGCGAGGTCTTCGAGGGGCTTGATCAGGTAGTCCGCCGCGCCCAGGCGCAACGCCTCGACCGCGTCGTTCATCACACCCGCGCCCGAAACGACGATGACCGGGGTCTGCGACGACAGCTCGGTGACCTGGCGAATGAGTTCGAGTCCGCCCATCTGCGGCATGCGCAAGTCGCAGATGACCAGGTCGGGCTTCTCCTGCTCGAATACCTGAAGACCCTGTTGGCCGTTACTGGCCTGCAAGACGCTGAAACCACTGTCTTCCAAGTAGGCCGCGAGACTGGCTCGCACCACTTCGTCATCATCGATTATCAGCAGCGTGGCACTGGTTTTTGGCATGTGGGCAAACGGCGCCAGAATTAGGTTGGCGTAGCGGGCTTGGCGTTGGGCCTGCGCGCACTACTGGATTCGCTTTCTAGCCTCTCTGCCGTACCGGCTTCAGGCCTTCGCCCTACACACGGTTACACCAGAGGTGCCCTTCTAAGGCGCAGACGGTACTCCCATCCGCGGGGCGTTTCAAGCTCATGCGAATCGCCGCTTGCCGTCTTTATTTGTCAAAGCACGGAGAGTTATAAGAACCGAGCGAAGCGTAACTCAATGGAAGGACAAATCTGCGCTTGAACCCTACCAAAGCAAAGAAGGCGGCCATCTGGGCCGCCTCCGCAACTTACAATTGGAAATCAAAAATCATCTTCGACTTGACCATCCTTGACCTTGAATTCGCGGTTTTGCAGGAAGGCATTGCGGATGAACACATACTTGTCGCCGCTGACGAGCTTTTCCGCCGAGAGCAGGCTGGCACGGGTGTCGACGATGTTCAGGCCCCAGATCGAATTGCGGACCGAGACATTATCGATATAAGGGTAAGGGGTGGCGTAGCTGTCGACCCACTTGGCCGGCGCGTCACGCAGGGTACTCGGCCCCAGCAGTGGCAGCATCAGGTACGGTCCGCTGCCCAGCCCCCAATACCCGAGGGTCTGGCCGAAATCTTCGTCGTTACGTTGCAGGCCCATCTTGGTGCCCACGTCGAAAAACCCCAGGAGACCGAACGTGGTATTGAAAATCAAACGGGCTGTGTCGACTCCCGCAGCGGCCGGTTTGGCTTGCAACAGGTCGTTGGCCAGGTTGCCCACGTCACCGATGTTGCGAAACATGTTGTGGATGCCGTCTTCGAGGAATCGCGGCGTCACGTACTGATAACCCTGGGCCAGCGGTTTGAGCGCATAGGTATCAATGGTGTCGTTGAAGGTGAAGATTGGACGGTTGATGCTTTCCCATGGATCTTCTTCCGTGGCGGCCTGGGCGGCAAACGGTACCAGCAGGATACTGGCAGATAGACACAGCTGAGCTAGACGATGGCTCCAGCGCATAGGGAAAACTCCTTGGATTATTCAGGCAAGGGCGCCGAGCCCAGGCGGTAAGGCCGCTAGTATAAGACGGAAAACGTGGATAGGCAGCACTGAAGCAAGAAGCTCGCTGTAGGAATATTCCACAACTAACTCGCATCATGGTGCTGTCACCGGACTGTCATCCGCGCTCGCTAGGCTGCTGGTTATTTCAAGGACGTTCCCATGCCGCGCGCCGAAGCACTGCCCCTCCCTGCCCCCAGCCTTACCGCCGTACTGTTTGGCCTGAGTGGATGCCTGGTGGATTTCGGGGCGCGCGTACGCCAGCCAGGCACCCAGCCATCGGATCATGCCCATCCGACCCCAGGCGCGCTGGAAAGCCTGCAACGCTTGCAGCATCTGGATATCCCCTGCGCCTGGCTCGACGACCTGCCCCCCGCCGTCAGCCATGGCCTGGCGACTTCGTTGCCTGCGTCCATCAAGGCGCCGCAACTTCCCGCAACAAATCAACCTTGGCCGGCGCCGCATGCCTGCTGGCAAGCCCTCATGGCGCTGAACGTCCAACAGTTGGACGGCTGCGTGTTGGTCAGTGGCGAACCCAAGTTGTTGCAGTCCGGGCTCAACGCCGGGTTGTGGACCATTGGACTGGCGTCCTGCGGCTCATTGTGCGGGCTGTCCCCTTCCGAATGGCAAGCCCTGAGCCAGCAGGAACGGGAAATCAAACGGGCCAAGGCCACGGTGCAGCTCTTCAGCCTCGGCGTGCATTCGGTGATCGACCACCTGGGCGAACTGGACACTTGCCTGGCCGACATCAGCCTGCGCAGACAAAAAGGCGAGAAGCCCTGAGCCGGATCATGCAGGGTGCGTGAGTGTGGATTACTCTTAAGGCAGGCCAAGGACCTTTGACGCAGCGTCGCGGTCCATGTCTGTGCCTATCAATAAAGGGAGTACGCCAATGCCTGCCAGCCGGGAATTGCAAGAACAACTCGATACCTTGCGCGAGCAATTGGAACAGGACCCGCCGCTGTCTGAGCCAGATCGCGAACATCTGCACAAGTTGATGGTAGAGATCGAATCTCAGATCGAACTGGAAAACCAGCTTCAGGACAACAGCCTGGTCGACGGCGTAAACCTGGCCGTAGAGCGTTTTGAAGTGGAGCACCCAACGATCGCCGGAACACTGCGCAATATCGTCATTACCTTGGGCGGCATGGGGATCTAAACCCTTGAAACGCAGAAAGCCCTGCTATCGCCAGCAGGGCTTTTTAATGTTTACGAATTGAAATGCAATCCCACAATCAAGATGTCATTGGCGGGCCAGCCGATGGTTCGGCAATTGCACCTCGTCGGTACTGCGATACGGATTGATATCCAACCCACCACGCCGCACATACCGCGCATACACCGTCAGTTTCTCCGGCTTGAGCAAGCGCTGCAGGTCGAGGAAGATCCGCTCCACGCACTGCTCATGGAAATCCGAGTGCTGGCGAAAGCTGACGATGTAGGCCAACAAGCTCGCATGATCCAACGCAGCGCCGCGATACTCCACCGCTACGCTGCCCCAATCCGGCTGGCTCGTCACCGGGCAGTTGGACTTGAGCAAATGGCTGTGCAGGCTTTCCTCGACGATGCGCGAGTCATCGCAACGCAACAGTTCCGGGCGCGGGTGCTCATAGGAATCGACGCTGATGTCCAATTCGTCGATGCACGCACCGGGCAGCGCCACGATGCCTTCGTTTTCCACATCCTTGAGATTGCGGATCCGCACACCCACTGGCTTGCCGGCAGCCGCCGAAAGGTCCTGGCGCAAGGTCGCTTCCAGGCTCGCGGTGTCGGTGAATGGGGTCTGGTTCAACGAGTTCAAGTAAAGCTTGAAGGATTTGGACTCGATAATGTTCGGCGAATCCGCCGCGATGGCGAACTCGCCGATGGCCACCACCGGCTTGCCGGAAGGCAACAGCCAGGACAATTCGAAACAGTTCCAGAAATCCACGCCTTTGTACGGCAGGGTCTCGGCCGTCAGGCCCAGCTCCGCCCACTTCGCGGCGCGCGGAATCGGGAACAGCAGTGACGGCGTGTACGTGGCAATGTATTCGCTGGATTTGCCCAGCGGCGAATGTTCGGCTGCGGGATGCATGACGGAAACCTGACTGAAGAATCAGCGGATTCTATCAGCCTTTGCCGCAGCTTTTAGTGCTTACTGACTGACTGTCAGCTCGCCCCTCATGCCAGCCTGGTAATGGCCGGGAATATTACAGGCGAATTCCAGGCGCGTGGCCTTGCTGAAGGTCCAGGTCAGCTCGGCGGTCTTGCCCGGCTCCACCAGCACGCTGTTGGGATCATCGTGGCGCATCTTCGCCTCGCCGTGGCCCATGGCGGCATGATCCAACCCCGGCTTCATCGTGGTCGGCATCAACTGGCCGCTCTGCTGCATCTTGAGCATTTGCTTTTGGTGCTCCACGTGCGTTGCAGCGTTGCCGAGGTTGAACTCATGAAGCAGCTGGCCTTTGTTGATGAGTACGAATCGAACCGTCTCGCCGGCCTTGACGCCCAGCGCACCGGGATCGAACGTCATGTCGCCCATCACCACATCGATGCTGCGACCGGCCTTGGCCGCTGGCGCAGGCTGACCGAAATCAAAATGGCCCGGCGATGCCCACGACAGCGCACTGAGGGTCAATGCGCAAACAGCCAGGATCAAGCGTACTCCCATCAACATGTCCATACTCCAGTCAGATTCAGCGTGTGGGAAAATCCATCGTCGCAGGCCTGCCAGTCGGCTTACAACTCGATTACAACTTTGTCAGGTTGTGCCACGAACCCGCCTGCCGGACTCAATCCCGGTGGCGAGGGAGCTTGCTCCCGCTGGAGGGCGAAGCGCTCCCAAAATCCAAACGCTGCTTATCATTTCGATGAGTGAGATTTTTGGGCTGCGGCGAAGCCCAGCGGGAGCAAGCTCCCTCGCCACGTAAGCCGGTTCAGCCTCAAGAATACCGCAACGCCTGCGCCGGTTCGATCTTCGCCGCGCGCCACGCCGGGTACACGGTGGCGAGGAAGCTGAGGATGAACCCGGCAGAACAGATCAGCACCACGTCGCCACGCTGAAGCTCAGACGGCAGGTTGCTGACGAAATACACATCGGAACTGAAAATGTGCTGACCGCTGACCCGCTCCAGCCAACCCACCAACTCACTGACGTTCAACGCGGCGATCACGCCCAGCACGCCGCCAATGAGCGTGCCGACGATACCGATCACCGTTCCCTGGACCATGAAGATCGCCATGATCTGCCGCGGCGTGGCGCCGATGGTGCGCAGGATGGCGATGTCGGCGCCTTTATCGTTCACCACCATGATCAACGTGGCGATGATGTTGAACGCCGCCACCGCGACGATCATCAGCAACAGCAAGCCAATCATGGTCTTTTCCATTTTCATGGCGCTGAACAGGCTGCCCTGGGTGTGGGTCCAGTCGTCGGCCTTGTAGTTCGCGCCGAGACCGGTGGCGATGTCACCGGAAACCTTCGGCGCTGCGTACAAGTCCTTCACCGCCAGGCGCACGCTTTGCACCTGGTTCGGCTGCCAGTGCTGCATCTGCGCGGCGTCAGCCAGGTGGATCAGCGCCATGGAGCCGTCCAGCTCGGCGCCGACCTTGAACACGCCGACCACATTCAGCCGCTGCATCCGTGGCGTGATGCCGCCAGGCGCTGTGCTGACTTCCGGCACGATCAGGGTCAGTTTATCGCCCACGTTCAGGCGGAAGCGCCGGGCAGTGATCTCGCCGATCACCACGCCAAACTCCCCCGGTTTCAGGGCGTCGAGACGGCCCTGGACGATGTGCTGGGCGACGATGGAAACCTTGCCTTCCTGGGCCGGGTCCACGCCGCTGATCTGGATCGGCTGCATCGAACCTTTATGGCTCAGCATGCCTTCCATCTCGGTGAACGGAACGGCCGCGAGGACCTCAGGATTTTTCAATGCGGCGGCGGCCACTGGCTGCCAGTCATCGATCGGGTTAACGCCAACGATGGTGGCGTGCGGAACCATGCCGAGGATGCGCGAACTCATTTCGCGCTGGAAGCCATTCATCACCGACAACACGACGATCATCGCCAGTACGCCAAGGGCGAGGCCGATCATCGATGTCATGGAAATGAACGAGACAAAACGATTGCGGCGCTTGGCGCGGGTATAGCGCGTGCCGATGAAAATCGATAACGGTCTGAACATTCGTTGGGCACCGTATGAAAATAAAAGACCCGGCGCTTGCGACAAGCGCCGGGTTTCGGTCGATCAGATGGGCGTCAGGCAACCTTCCTGCAAGTGCAGGACGCGGTCCATCTGGCGGGCCAGGTTCATATCATGGGTCACCACCAGGAACGCCGTGCGCATCGAGGTGCTGAGCTCCAGCATCAAGTCCTGGATGCCCTGGGCGGTGTGGGAATCGAGGTTGCCGGTCGGCTCGTCGAGCATCACCAGGCCGGGCTTGTTGACCAGGGCGCGGGCAATCGCCACGCGCTGGCGCTCGCCACCGGACAGTTCGGCCGGCTTGTGCTCCAGGCGATGCCCCAGCCCTACCCGCTCCAACAGTGCAGTGGCGCGCTGACGGGCCTCGGGAATCGCCGTGCGACCGATCAACAGCGGCATGCAGACGTTTTCCAGGGCCGTGAACTCGGGCAGCAGATGGTGGAACTGATAGACGAAACCCAGGGAACGGTTACGTAACAGGCCACGGGCTTTCTCATTCAATGCCGAGAGTTCTTCGCCCGCCAGCCAGACACTGCCGGCGGTTGGCGTATCGAGGCCACCGAGCAGATTCAGCAAGGTGCTTTTGCCCGAGCCGGAAGTTCCGACGATCGCCACGCGCTCGCCGGGATGCAGCTCCAGCTGCAGGCCCGACAACACCACCACCGACTCCGGGCCTTCCTCGTAGGATTTGCCCAGGTTGCGGCAACTCAAGATTGCTTTTTCACTCATGCCCGACTCACTCATAACGTAACGCCTCCGCAGGCTGGGTGCGCGCGGCACGCCAGGCTGGATACAGGGTGGCGAGAAAACTCAGGACCAACGCGGCGCCGCAGACCATCAACACGTCATCGGCCTGCAATTGCGAAGGCAAGTAATCGATGAAGTACACGTCGGCGTTGAGAAACTTGTGCCCGATCAGGGTTTCGAGACCGGCAATCGCGGCGCTGACATTCAGCGCGGCGAACATTCCGACCAGGGCCCCGACGAACGTACCGATAACGCCGATGACGGTGCCCTGAACCATGAAGATGCGCATGATCTGCCCCGGCGTGGCGCCGAGGGTACGCAGGATGGCGATATCGCCCTTCTTGTCGTTCACCACCATTACCAGCGTCGAGATGATGTTGAACGCCGCCACGGCGACAATCAGCAACAGCAGCAGGCCGATCATGGCTTTTTCCATGCGGATCGCCTGGTACAGGTTGCCGTGTGTGCGGGTCCAGTCGCGGGCGTAGTAACGGTCTTCGCCGAGTTGCTGGGCAATGTTCCAGGCAACACGTGGCGCCTGGAACAGGTCATCGAACTTCAATCGCAGGCCTTGGACCTGGTCCGGTTTCCAGCGATGCAGGCGGGCGAGATCCTGGAGATTGGTCACGCCCAGGTAGCCGTCCAGCTCGCCGGCGCCGACATGGAAGATTCCGACCACGGTAAAGCGTTTCATGCGCGGGAACATGCCGCCCGGGGTGACGGTGACTTCCGGCGCGACGAAGGTCAGCTTGTCGCCGATGGCCACGCCGAGCTTGGCCGCGGCTTTGTCGCCGATCACGATGCCGAAGCTGCCTGGCGCCAGGTCGTCGAGTTTGCCCTGCTTCATGAAGTTGTCGATGATCGACACCTGCCGCTCCAGCCCGGGGTCGATGCCGTTGAGCAAGACCTTGGAAACCTTGCCGTCGTTGGTCAGCAGCCCCTGCATCTGGGTGAACGGCGCGACGGCCAGCACCTGCGGGTTCCGCTTGACGTTGGCGGCCAGGCTCGGCCAATCGCTGATGGCTTCGCCGGTTTCGAGGGTCGCGTGAGGCACCATGCCCAGTACGCGGGTGCGCATTTCATGATCGAAGCCGTTCATCACCGACAACACGACGATCATCACGACCACGCCAAGGGCCAGTCCGATGATGGACGTCAGGGAAATGAACGATACGAAATGATTGCGACGCTTTGCACGGGTATAACGCGTGCCGATGAATACGAAGAGAGGTCTGAACATGTCGGGGCTTGTTCGGAGGGAAAAGGAACGTCCTTGTGGCGGGGGTCACAAACCAGCTTTACACTCAGACCACCGCCGCTACCATGGGTTCGCCATGTCGACATTAGATGAAGAAGATCGCCGCGAATACTACCGTATCGAGGACACGATCGCACTGGAAATTCGGCCCCTGTCCGTTCCTGAAGCCGCCAGCCAGGAAGTGTTGCAGGATGAGTCCCCATTGTTCAATCTGCTCAGCGAATTGCACCTGAGCGAATTCGAGTCACAGCACCTGTTGCGCCAGATCAGCGAGCGCGAACGCAGCATCGCCGCCTACCTGAAGGCCATGAACAAACGCATCGACTTGCTCAGCCAGGTCATCGCGGTGACCGTGCTTGGCGAAATCGGCGAACCACAGCCTGTGATCATCTCCGAAGGCGGCATTGATTTCCAATACCCCTCCCCCGTTGCGGTCGGCGCGCACCTGTCGATCAAGCTGGTGCTGATGCCCCAGGCCCTGGGCCTGTTGCTCCGAGCCCGCGTCACGCATTGCGATCCCAAGGGCGATGGCTACGACGTGGGAACAGAGTTTGAACACCCGACCGACGCCCAGCGCCAATTGCTGGCCCGCTACATCCTGCAAAAACAGGCGCAAGAACGGCGCCTGGCGCGGGAACTGAACGAATCTGGCATCAATAAGGAAGAACCGTGACCCTCATCTATGGCCACCGCGGCGCCAAGGGCGAAGCACCGGAAAATACCCTCACCGGGTTCCAGGAATGCCTCAAGCACGGCGTGCGCCGTTGCGAGCTGGACTTGCACCTGTCCATGGACGGCGAATTGATGGTGATCCACGACCCGACCCTCAAGCGCACCACCGATCGCCGGGGCAAAGTCGTCGAACACACCGCCGCCGAACTGGTGACCTACGATGCGCGCAAAGGTGGCCCAGGCTGGATCAAGCCGTGCCCGATTCCTCGGCTGGAAGAGCTGTTCGAGCAATGCGATTTCGAGCACTGGCAACTTGAAGTGAAAAGCGCGTCACGCACCCGCGCCGCCGCGACCGTGCTGGGCATTCGCGAGATGGCCCAACGCTTCGGGCTGCTGGATAAGATCACCATCACCTCCAGTTCCCGGGAAGTGCTCAAGGCGGCCCTGGACCTGACCCCGGACATTTCCCGCGGACTGGTGGCCGAATACGCCTGGCTCGATCCGTTGAAGGTCGCCCAGAGTTATGGCTGCGAGATTCTGGCGCTGAACTGGACCCTGTGCACGCCGGAACGCCTTATCAAGGCGCAGCGCCAGGGGCTGCATGTGTCGGTGTGGACGGTCAACGAGCCCGCGCTCATGCGCAGGCTCGCCGACTTTGGCGCTGACAGCCTGATTACAGACTTTCCCGGTTTGGCCACTGCCACCCTCGAGAATTGCTGAAATCGGTCTCCCCGGCCGGCTCAGGCCACCGGCCGGAGCCGCTCAAAAAAGCCGGTTGAGCCCGTCATAGGCGGCTACCCGATAGGCTTCAGCCATGGTCGGGTAGTTGAACGTGGTGTTCACGAAGTATTTCAACGTGTTCAGTTCGCCCGGCTGGTTCATGATCGCCTGGCCGATGTGAACGATCTCCGACGCCTGATAGCCGAAGCAGTGCACACCGAGCACTTCCAGCGTCTCGCGATGGAAGAGGATCTTCAGCATGCCTTGCGGCTCGCCGGCGATCTGTGCCCGCGCCATGCTCTTGAAAAAGGCCTTGCCCACTTCATAAGGCACCTTGGCCTGGGTCAGTTCCTGCTCGTTCTTGCCGATCGAGCTGATCTCCGGAATGGTGTAGATGCCAGTCGGTACATCGTTGACGAAGCGCCAGCTGCCGTTGTCGACAATACTGCCGGCGGCCGAACGGCCCTGGTCGTGGGCGGCACTGGCCAGGCTCGGCCATCCGATCACATCACCGGCACCGTAGATATTCGGTACGCAGGTGCGGTAGTTCTCGTCGACCTCGATCTGGCCACGGCTGTTGACCTTTACGCCAATGTTCTCCAGGCCCAGGGTGTCCGTGTTGCCGGTACGGCCGTTGCACCAGAGCAAGGCGTCGGCCTTGATCTTCTTGCCAGACTTGAGGTGCAGGATCACACCGTTGTCGACGCCTTCCACGCGGTCGTATTCCTCGTTGTGGCGCACGGTAATGTTGTTGTTGCTGAAGTGGTAGCTCAAGGCCTGGGAGATTTCCGAGTCAAGGAAGCTCAGCAACTGGCCGCGGTTGTCCACCAGCTCCACCAGCACGCCCAGGCCGCTGAAGATCGAGGCGTATTCGCAACCGATCACCCCGGCGCCGTAGACGATGAGCTTACGTGGGGTGTGACCCAGGCTCAGGATAGTGTCGCTATCGTAGATACGTGCGTGGTTGAAATCGATATCAGCCGGACGATATGGGCGCGAACCGGTGGCGATGATGATGTGCTTGGCCACCAGTTTCTCGACCACGCCATTGCCACAGACTACTTCGACAGTCTGCTCGTCGGCGAAGCTGCCAGTGCCGAAGAACACATCGACACGGTTGCGAGCGTAGTAGCCGGTACGCGAGGCCACTTGCTTGGAGATCACCTTCTCGGCGCTCTTGAGCACGTCCGGAAAGGAGAACCAGCGCGGCTCGCCGATGGCCCGGAACATCGGGTTGGTGTTGAACTGCATGATCTGCCGGACCGAGTGACGCAAGGCCTTGGACGGGATGGTGCCCAAGTGGGTGCAGTTGCCGCCGACCTGCCGACGGCTGTCGACCATCGCCACTTTGCGCCCTGCCTTGGCAGCGTTCATTGCCGCGCCTTCCCCGGCAGGGCCGGAACCCAGTACTACCACGTCGTAGTTGTAGACAGCCATGCGTACTCCTCAGAACAGGCCGCGATGCCACGCTTGGCACCGACGGCTAAATCATGCCGACCGGCGGCATGAAGGAACAATTTGGGGCCGGTTCACGCGCCCGGCCACAGTCTATAGAAGCGTCAACGCCGCGCACATTACCCCTTGGTCGCGTCGTAGGCTAGGGGGCGTTCTCAATTAGTTTCCCCACCGCGTTGTGGGTAAATAAATTGAGAATGCCCCCTTTGCCTGCGCTATTTCGCCACGGGAGCCTTTCAGCACCCTGTCATTGCATGACACTGATCTCAAGTACGCTTGGATCATGTGGCGAGGGAGCTTGCTCCCGCTGGGGTGCGTAGCGCCCCCTCCATTTTTGTGAGCGCTTCGCACTCAAGCGGGAGCAAGCTCCCTCGCCACGGTAATTCCACTTCAATGATCATTGGTTTTTTCCACGGGTCATCCGTTCAAAGATGTCGTTGGTGCGGCTGACGAAACGCTCCCCATCCCGCAATACGAAAAATACCCCGACGCCATGTTCCTGGGCATAGTCCCAACCTCGTTCAGGACCGAGAATCAGCAACAGCGTCGATAGTCCATCGGCCATCATCGCCGAAGGATGAATCACCGTGACGGACGCCAGGTTGTGTAGGACCGGCGCACCAGTACGCGCATCAAAGGTGTGGGAATAACGCTTGCCGCCCTGCTCGAAGTATTTTCGGTAATCACCTGACGTTGAAATCCCGTAGCCGTTGACCTCGATGACCCGCTCCGCCACTTGCCGGTCGTCCCGTGGTTCTTCCAGAGCGATGCGCCAGGGCGAACCATCCGGCTTGCGCCCGATAGCCTTGAGTTCACCGGTAGCTTCGGCCAGGTAGCTGTCGATGCCCAGGGCCTGAAGCCTGGCGGCGATGCGGTCGACGGCGTAACCGGCCGCGATGCTGTTGAAATCGACTTCCACCGCGGCGTCCTTGCACAGTTGGTCGCGCTCAATGCGCAGATGTCTATGACCTACGCGCTGACGAGTTTCGGCCAGGGCCTCGGCGCTCGGCACCTGTTCTTCCCGGGACTGCGGACCGAACCCCCACAGGTTCAATAAAGGCTCAACCGTCAAATCGAAGGCGCCTGCGCTTTGCGAGGAGAGTTGCTCGCCCGCTCGGATCAGCTCGAGCACTGGCTCCGGCATCACTCGGCAACTATCAGCAGGCATCGTATTGAAACGCTCGATGTCCGAGTCACTGCGATAGGTGGACAACTGTCTATCTACTTCGGCCAGGATCTTTTCCACCTCGCCCTGCACCACTTTCGGACCGGGGGTAGCGACATGCC
This sequence comes from Pseudomonas sp. E102, assembly GCF_052660185.1. Classification (NCBI taxonomy): domain Bacteria; kingdom Pseudomonadati; phylum Pseudomonadota; class Gammaproteobacteria; order Pseudomonadales; family Pseudomonadaceae; genus Pseudomonas; species Pseudomonas sp. E102. Next base: position 1,243,064 of record NZ_CP084025.1, on the reverse strand, counting down.
TGACGTACTGGATGGAATAGCGGCTGCCCATGGTCGGGCCGTCGAAGCGCTCCAAGGTGTCGCCGTTGCCGCAAGCGGATAACACGCCAGCAAGCATCACACCCCCTATCCATCGTCCAGTTAACAAATCTTCATCTCCCGACAAAACCGCGCCAGCCATTATGGGCTACAGACACGCGCAAAAAACCTGTGGGAGCGAGCTTGCTCGCGGCGGCGGGGGCTCATCGACAATGCGCTACCTGACACACCGCTATTACGAGCAAGCTCGCTCCCACAGGGGCTGCAGCGTTTTCATACAAGATTTGCCAAAGTGGGTACTTAACCATGTCTTCCAACACGAGCAACGGCAAGGCGATTTTCCGCGTCGTCAGCGGCAACTTCCTCGAGATGTTCGACTTCATGGTCTACGGCTTCTACGCCACGGCCATCGCCAAGACATTTTTCCCAACAGACAGCGCCTTTGCCTCGCTGATGCTGTCCCTGGCCACGTTCGGCGCGGGATTCCTGATGCGTCCGCTGGGCGCGATTTTCCTCGGCGCCTACATCGACCGCCACGGCCGCCGCAAAGGCCTGATCATCACCCTGGCGATGATGGCCGCCGGCACGGTGCTGATCGCCTGCGTTCCGGGCTACGCCACATTGGGCGTGGCGGCACCGTTACTGGTGTTGCTGGGTCGATTGCTGCAAGGCTTTTCCGCTGGCGTGGAGCTGGGTGGGGTGTCGGTGTACCTGGCGGAAATTTCCACGCCAGGGCGCAAGGGCTTTTTCGTCAGTTGGCAGTCCGCCAGCCAACAGGCCGCGGTGGTGTTCGCCGGTCTGCTGGGGGTCGGTCTCAATCATTGGCTGAGCCCCCAGGAGATGGGCGAATGGGGCTGGCGCGTGCCGTTCCTGGTCGGCTGTCTGATCGTACCGGTCATCTTCGTGATTCGCCGCTCCCTGGAGGAGACGGCTGAATTCCAGGCCAGAAAACACCGCCCTACCCTGTCAGAAATTGTCCGCTCCATCGGTCAGAACTTCGGCATCGTATTGGCAGGCATGGCGTTGGTAGTGATGACCACAGTGTCGTTCTACCTGATCACGGCTTACACACCGACCTTCGGCAAGGCCGAGTTGAACCTTTCGGACCTGGACGCGCTATTAGTCACCGTGTGCATCGGCTTGTCGAACTTCTTCTGGCTGCCCGTGATGGGCGCGTTTTCCGACAGGATCGGGCGTAAACCCCTACTGCTCGGTGCGACGATCCTGGCGATCCTGACCGCGTACCCAGCACTGTCCTGGCTGGTGGCGAACCCCAGTTTCAGCCATCTGCTGATCGTCGAGTTGTGGCTATCGTTCCTGTATGGATCCTACAACGGCGCAATGGTCGTGGCCTTGACGGAAATCATGCCAGTCGAGGTGCGTACCACTGGTTTTTCCCTGGCCTATAGCCTCGCCACCGCGACCTTCGGCGGATTTACCCCAGCGGCCTGCACCTACCTGATCCACGTGCTCGGCAACAAGGCTGCACCGGGAATCTGGCTCAGCGGCGCGGCGGTGTTGGGGTTGATTGCGACCTTGGTGCTGTTCAAGGGTAACCGGCATGAGCTGCGGACCGCCCAAGCTTCTGCCGTTAGTGGCGCCTGACAAATCCCAGGCAAAAAAACGCCCCGACAAGTCGGGGCGTTTTCACAAGCAGTTAACGCTTAGCGCGGGAATGCAGGCGGATTCACATCAGCCATGTCTTCCATCACGCGAACCACCTGGCAGCTGTAACCGAACTCGTTGTCGTACCAGACGTAAAGGACAACACGGTTATCCTGGACGATGGTCGCTTCTGCGTCGACGACACCGGCGTGGCGGGAGCCAACGAAGTCGGTGGACACCACTTCCTGCGAGTTGACGAAGTCGATTTGCTTATGCAGATCGGAGTGCAGCGCCATGTAGCGCAGGTAGTCGTTCATCTCTTCGCGAGTCGCGGCTTTCTCAAGGTTCAGGTTGAGAATGGCCATCGACACGTTCGGCGTCGGCACGCGGATCGCGTTACCGGTCAGCTTGCCGGCCAGCTCAGGCAGGGCCTTGGCTGCAGCAGTGGCGGCACCGGTCTCGGTGATGACCATGTTCAGCGCGGCGCTACGACCACGGCGATCGCCCTTGTGGAAGTTGTCGATCAAGTTCTGGTCGTTGGTGTACGAGTGAACGGTTTCGACGTGACCGTTGATGATGCCGAACTTGTCGTTCACGGCCTTGAGCACCGGCACGATGGCGTTGGTGGTGCAGGACGCGGCGGAGACGATCTTGTCGTCAGCGGTGATTTCGTTGTGGTTGATACCGTGAACGATGTTCTTCAGCTTGCCCTTGCCAGGCGCGGTCAGGACAACGCGGTCGATACCCGGGCACGCCAGGTGCTGGCCCAGGCCATCGGCGTCACGCCATACGCCGGTGTTGTCCACCAGCAGCGCGTCCTTGATGCCGTACTGGGTGTAATCCACCTCGGTCGGGTTCTTCGCGTAGATCACCTGGATCAGGTTGCCGTTGGCGGTGATGGTGTTGTTTTCTTCGTCGATGGTAATGGTGCCATTGAACGAACCGTGGACCGAATCGCGACGCAGCAGGCTGGCGCGCTTGGTCAGGTCGTTCTCGGCGCCTTTGCGCACGACGATGGCACGCAGGCGCAGGCCGTCTCCACCACCGGTTTTCTCGATCAGGATGCGCGCCAGCAGACGACCGATACGGCCAAAGCCGTAGAGCACGACGTCAGTGCCTTTGCGCGGCGTAGCGTTCTGTTGACCAACCACATCGGCCATTTCTTCGCGAACGAACTGCTCGGCGCTACGGCCATTGCCTTCGTTACGGAATTTGAACGCCAACTTGCCCAGGTCCACCGAAGCCGCGCCGAGCTTGAGCTCGCTCATGGCCTTGAGCAGGGGGAATGTTTCGTGGACGGAGAGTTCGCTGTCGTCGGAAGAACGGTGGCGAGCAAAGCGGTGGGCCTTGAGGATCGCGATGACAGACTGGTTGATCAGGCTGCGGCCATAGATCGAGCTCACCACATTGTTATTGCGGTAGAGCTGACCGATGAGAGGGATCATCGCTTCTGCGAGTGCTTCACGATCAATCCATTCACCAAGACACTGGTCGGGCTTCTGAGTCACGGTAACCTTCCACATGTAGGGGCTGAAAAAAGGGGCTACATTATGCCGCCGAGTCCTCTGCGGAGCAATGCGCGCCCGTCGCGCCGTGGTTTTGCGTTCTGACAGAGTAGTCCGCGACTGACAGCCGGGCACTTCCCCCGCTACAATTGTCGACTTTGTCGCAACGCTGGAGCTCAACCTTCCGTGCCCGTTCTGCGTCTTCCGCTTCTCCCTGCCGCGGCAGGTAAACAGCACTGGGGCAACCTGCCCGGTGCCGCCCTGAGCCTGGCTATCGCCGAGGCCGCCAGCGCTGCAAAGCGCTTCACCCTGTTGTTGACCGCCGACAGCCAGAGCGCCGAGCGGCTGGAACAGGAGCTGGGTTTCTTCGCCCCGGATTTGCCAGTGCTGCATTTCCCGGACTGGGAAACCCTGCCCTACGACCTTTTTTCGCCGCACCAGGACATCATTTCCCAGCGTATCGCCAGCCTCTACCGGCTGCCGGAGCTCAGTCATGGCGTTTTGGTAGTGCCGATCACCACAGCCCTACATCGCCTCGCACCGACTCAGTTCCTGCTGGGCAGCAGCCTGGTGCTGGACATCGGCCAGAAGCTTGACGTCGAGCAGATGCGCAGCCGGCTCGAGGCCAGTGGCTATCGCTACGTCGATACCGTTTACGAGCACGGTGAGTTCGCGGTCCGTGGCGCCCTGATCGACCTCTTCCCGATGGGCAGCAAATTGCCCTATCGCATCGACCTGTTCGATGACGAAATCGAGACCCTGCGCACTTTCGATCCGGAAAACCAGCGTTCCATCGACAAGGTCCAATCGATCCGCCTGTTGCCCGCCAAGGAGTTCCCGCTGCAAAAAGACGCGGTCACCCGGTTCAAGGCGCGTTTTCGCGAGCGTTTCGACGTGGACTTCCGCCGTTGCCCGATCTTCCAGGACCTGAGCAGCGGAATCACGCCGGCCGGCATCGAGTATTACTTGCCGCTGTTCTTCGAAGAAACGTCCACGCTGTTCGATTATCTGCCCCAGGACACCCAGGTGTTTTCCCTTCCGGGCATCGAGCAGGCGGCGGAAAACTTCTGGAACGATGTACGTAATCGCTACGAAGAACGTCGTGTCGATCCGTCTCGCCCTTTGTTGCCGCCTGCCGAGCTGTTCTTGCCGGTGGAAGACTGCTTCGCCCGCCTCAAGAGTTGGCCCCGTGTGGTGGCGAGCCAGCAGGACGTGGAAACCGGCGCCGGGCGTGAACGCTTCCCTGCCAAGCCTTTGCCGGACCTGGCAATTGAAGCCAAGGCCACGCAACCGCTGGCGGCCCTGGCCGGTTTCCTCGACGGTTTCCCTGGCCGTGTGCTGTTTACCGCCGAGTCCGCGGGCCGCCGCGAAGTGTTGCTGGAGCTGCTCGAACGCCTGAAGTTGCGTCCGAAGACCGTCGACAGCTGGCCTGACTTTGTCGCGGGCAAGGATCGCCTGGCGATCACCATCGCACCGCTTAACGACGGCTTGATCCTTGACGATCCGGCCTTGGGCCTGGTGGCTGAAAGCCCATTGTTCGGCCAGCGTGTCATGCAGCGTCGTCGTCGCGAAAAACGCGCCGACGCAGCCAACGACGCAGTTATCAAGAACCTCACGGAACTACGTGAAGGCGCGCCGGTGGTGCACATTGACCACGGCGTGGGCCGCTACCTGGGCTTGGCGACCCTGGAGATCGAAAACCAGGCCGCCGAATTCCTGACCCTCGAATACGCCGAGGGCGCGAAACTGTACGTGCCGGTGGCCAACCTGCACCTCATCGCCCGCTACACCGGCAGCGACGACGCCTTGGCCCCGCTCCATCGCCTGGGCTCGGAAACCTGGCAGAAAGCCAAGCGCAAGGCCGCCGAACAGGTGCGCGACGTGGCAGCGGAATTGCTGGATATCTATGCTCGCCGGGCCGCACGCGAGGGTTATGCATTCGCGGACCCGAAAGCCGACTACGAAACCTTCAGCGCCGGCTTCCCCTTCGAAGAAACCGTCGACCAGCAGACCACCATCGAAGCCGTGCGCGCCGACATGCTCGCGCCCAAGCCCATGGACCGGCTGGTGTGTGGCGACGTGGGTTTCGGCAAGACCGAAGTGGCGATGCGTGCTGCGTTCATCGCCGTGCATGGCGGCAAGCAGGTGGCGATCCTGGTGCCGACTACCCTGCTCGCCCAACAGCATTACAACAGTTTCCGCGACCGCTTCGCCGATTGGCCGGTGACCGTGGAAGTGATGAGCCGCTTCAAATCCGCCAAGGAAGTAAACGCCGCCGTGGCCGACCTGGCCGAAGGCAAGATCGACATCGTCATCGGCACGCACAAGCTGCTGCAGGACGATGTGAAGATCAAGAACCTCGGGCTGGTGATCATCGATGAAGAGCACCGTTTTGGCGTACGCCAGAAAGAACAGCTCAAGGCCCTGCGCAGCGAAGTCGACATCCTGACCCTGACCGCCACGCCGATCCCGCGCACATTGAACATGGCCGTTTCAGGCATGCGCGACCTGTCGATCATCGCCACGCCGCCGGCCCGGCGCCTGTCGGTGCGCACATTCGTCATGGAGCAGAACAAGAGCACGGTCAAGGAGGCCTTGCTACGCGAGCTGCTGCGCGGCGGCCAGGTCTATTACCTGCACAACGACGTGAAGACCATCGAGAAGTGCGCCGCCGACCTGGCCGAGTTGGTGCCGGAAGCACGCATCGGCATCGGCCACGGACAAATGCGTGAGCGCGAGCTCGAACAGGTGATGAGCGACTTCTACCACAAACGCTTCAACGTGCTGATCGCCTCGACCATCATCGAGACCGGCATCGACGTGCCAAGCGCCAACACGATTATCATCGAGCGCGCCGACAAATTCGGCCTGGCCCAGTTGCACCAATTGCGTGGCCGGGTCGGACGCAGTCACCACCAGGCCTACGCCTACCTGCTGACACCGCCGCGCCAGCAGATCACCCCGGACGCGGAAAAACGCCTGGAAGCCATTGCCAACACCCAGGACCTGGGCGCCGGCTTCGTACTGGCCACCAATGACCTTGAAATCCGTGGCGCTGGCGAGTTGCTTGGCGATGGCCAGAGCGGGCAGATCCAGGCAGTGGGTTTCACCCTCTACATGGAAATGCTTGAACGGGCGGTCAAGTCGATCCGCAAGGGCGAGCAACCGAACCTCGACCAGCCCCTCGGCGGCGGCCCGGAAATCAACCTGCGGGTGCCAGCGCTGATCCCCGAGGATTACCTGCCGGATGTTCATGCACGCCTGATCCTCTACAAACGCATCGCCTCGGCCACCGACGAGGAAGGCCTGAAGGACCTGCAAGTGGAGATGATCGACCGCTTCGGCCTGCTTCCGGAGCCGACCAAGAACCTGGTACGCACAACGCTGCTCAAGCTCAAGGCCGAGCAATTGGGCATCAAGAAAGTCGACGGCGGCCCCAACGGCGGCCGGATCGAGTTCGAGGCGCAGACCCCGGTTGATCCGCTGGTCCTGATCAAGCTGATCCAGGGCCAGCCCAAACGCTACAAATTCGAAGGCGCCACGATGTTCAAGTTCATGGTGCCCATGGAACGCCCGGAAGAGCGCTTCAATACCGTAGAGGCGCTGTTCGAGCGCCTCAATCCGACCACTGCTTGAAGGACGCCCAATGCGCCTGTTTCGCTCCTTGACGTTGTTGATGACGCTGATCGCTCCCCTGGCGGTTGCCGACGACTTGTACCAGGTTGAAATGATTCTGGTCCGCCAGAATGCCGAGCCGGCCATCATCAGCCGCGCCGCGCCGGAGGACTGGGACGCCGGCGCACAACGCCTGGGCGCGGACAGCCAGCGCACGCCGGCGATGGGCAACATCGTCGAGAAACTCAACGCCAGCGGTCAATACACCGTGCTGATGCACAAGGCCTGGCAACAGAACCTGGGCGAACAGGGCAGCAAGATTGCCGTCAGTGATGGCGCCGAGCAGTTCGGCCAGTTTCCCATCGAGGGCACCCTGGAACTGAAACTGGGCCGTTTCACTGACGTAGACGCCGACTTCTGGATCAACCAGATCGACGCCAATGGGCTGGTCACGGCCAGCGAGCGCTTGAAACAACAGAGCCATACCAAGAACGGCCAGCTGAACTTCCTCGATAACGGCCACCTTGGCTTGTTGATCAAGATCACCTCGTTGACTGCGCCTGCGCCTCGGCAGGCACCTGACGTCATTCCAGACTGATCGGCGCGCCCATGCCCTCGCCCCTGAGCAAACCGCTGGCACCTTCCTGGGTCAATCGATTCAAGGAACAAAGCCTGGAGCGTGGGCGCCGATACGCGCTGGAAAACCGCGTGAGGGTCGTCGAGGCCGGCGACAGCACCATCATCGCCAGCTGCGAAGGCTCGGGCGGCAGCGTCTACCGTCAGACCATTCGCCTCAAGGAGTCAGCCAAAGGCACATTGATCCTGCTAGACGCCGCGTGCTCCTGCCCGGTGCGCATCAATTGCAAGCATTGCGCAGCGGTGCTGCTGCAAGTTCAGGAAACCCTGGCCTACCCGGCCGCCGAAAAAGACGCGCAATTGCTGGAAAAGCTCCAGGCAGTGCTGGACAACCGCAGCCCCAAGGCCCCGCCGCAAGTCCTGGTGGAAAACGTGCAGCCGGTGCCACGGCTTTGGCTGGCAAGTGTCGAGTTCAGCGCCTTCGAGCCGCGCAACGGCAAGATGCAGCGTTATATCCAGCACCGCGCCGCCTTGTCCTTCAGTTATCTGGACGAGTACGTCAGCGGCCAGCGCAACACCGACGTACTGATTCGCCAGGAAACCCAGACGCTGCGGATAAAACGCCAGATCGAAGTGGAACAGTCCTACCGCGAGCAGTTGCGAATTCTTGGATTCAAGGTTGCGACCCGACAAAGCAAGGCTCTACCGGAGAGCGCTGGCGAACTGTACGAAATGGTCAACGACAGCGCCTGGCTGACCTTTACCCTCAATGACCTGCCAAAGCTGCGCACCCAGGGTTGGGAATTGCAGATTGATGAAGACTTCGGCTTCGACCTGACGGCGGTGGATGAGTGGTACGCCACGGTCGATGAGACTCCGGAGCGTGACTGGTTCGACCTGGAGCTGGGCATCATCGTCAACGGCGAGCGACTGAGCCTGCTGCCTATCCTGTTGAACCTGATGCGCTCGCATATCGAGCTATTCAACCCGGAACGACTGGCCAGGCGCCGCGATGACGAACTTATCCTGGTTAACTTGCCGCACCGGCCCAACTCGGAATTCGGCCCTCAGCAAGTTGCCCTGCCGTACGGGCGGTTGAAGCCCGTGCTGGCGACCCTCGGCGAGTTCTACCTGCAAGAGCCCGGCACCACCAAACTGCGCCTCAACAGCGCCGATGCCCTGCGCCTGAACCCATTGCAGGACATGCCGCTGCGCTGGGAAGGTGGCGAGCACATACGCAGCCTGGCCCAACGCCTGCGGGACATCAAGGACTACACCGCCACCGCCCCGCAGGGCTTGAACGCCACGCTGCGACCCTACCAGCTCGAAGGTTTGAGCTGGATGCAATCGCTACGACAGCTGGAAGTAGGCGGGATTCTCGCGGACGACATGGGACTGGGCAAAACCCTACAGACCCTGGCGCACATTCTCAGCGAAAAAAACGCTGGGCGCCTGGACCGACCGTGCATGGTGGTGATGCCGACGAGCCTGATTCCCAACTGGCTCGACGAAGCCTCGCATTTCACTCCGCAGCTCAAAGTACTGGCGCTGTACGGTGCCGGGCGCAAGAAACACTTCGAGCGCCTGGCCGATTACGACTTGATCCTGACCACCTATGCGCTGCTTCCCAAGGATGTCGAACGCCTCAAGGCGCAGCCGCTGCATGTACTGATCCTGGATGAAGCCCAGTACATCAAGAACCCCACCAGCAAAGCCGCCCAAGCCGCCCGGGAACTCGATGCCAGGCAACGGTTGTGCCTGTCCGGTACACCACTGGAAAACCACCTTGGTGAACTCTGGTCGCTGTTTCACTTCCTGCTGCCGGGCTGGCTTGGCGACGTCAAAAGCTTCAATCGCGACTACCGCGTACCGATCGAAAAGCGCGGCAGCGACGTACGATTGCAACACCTGAACGGTCGGATAAAACCATTCTTGCTGCGCCGTACCAAAGAGCAAGTGGCGACGGAGCTGCCACCCAAGACCGAAATCATCCATTGGGTGGAACTCAGCGACGCCCAGCGGGATGTCTACGAGACGATGCGCCTGGCGATGGACAAGAAGGTGCGCGACGAGATCACCCGCAAAGGCGTGGCGCGCAGCCAGATCATCATCCTGGAAGCGCTGCTCAAGCTGCGCCAGGTGTGCTGCGATTTGCGCCTGATCAGTGATGCCACCCTGCCCACCCGCGGCAGCACCTCGGGCAAGCTCGACAGCCTGATGGAAATGCTTGAGGAATTGTTCGAAGAAGGTCGGCGGGTGCTGCTGTTTTCACAGTTCACCTCCATGTTGGCGCTGATTGAAGATGAACTGAAAAAACGCGGCGTGGATTACGCCATCCTCACCGGCCAGACCCGAGACCGACGCACGCCAGTGAAGGAATTCCAAAGCGGCAAGCGTCAAATCTTTCTGATCAGCCTGAAGGCCGGCGGCGTGGGCCTGAACCTGACAGAAGCGGACACGGTGATTCACTACGATCCTTGGTGGAACCCCGCCACCGAAAACCAGGCAACCGACCGCGCCTATCGCATTGGCCAGGAAAAACCGGTGTTCGTGTACAAACTGATTGCCCGCGGCACGGTGGAAGAAAAGATCCAGCTGCTGCAAAAAGAAAAGTCCGACCTGGCGGCCGGCGTGCTAGATGGGCGTGTGGCTGGGGATTGGAAACTGCAGAATGAAGACATCGAGGCGCTATTTGCGCCGCTGCCGGACAAGCTGGAGAAGCGCTGAAACTCCTGATTGTGGGAGCGAGCAGGCTCGCTCCCACAAGATCATTCTCCAATAAACCGGACTTTCTAGCCCGCCATCAACACCCGCGCCAGGGTCGACTTCACTTTACCCATTCCGTCATGCAGGGCCTGCTCGATCTCCGCCATGGTAATCACCGCAGTGGATTTGCCCGCCGCCGGGTTCACCACCAGCGCCAGGCAGGCGTAGTCCAGTTCCAGCTCACGGGCCAGCGCCGCCTCCGGCATGCCCGTCATACCGACGATATCGCAGCCATCGCGCCCCAGGCGTGCGATTTCGGCCACGGTTTCCAGGCGCGGCCCCTGCGTGCAGGCATAGACACCGTGACTGCTATAGCCGCAGCCTTCGGCAGCCAGGGCCGCAATCAATTGCTGGCGCAGCGATTCCGTGTAGGGGTAGCTGAAATCAATGTGGGTCACCGCCTCCAGGTCATCGGCGAAATACGTATGCTGGCGACCGCTGGTGTAATCGATCAGCTGGTGGGGCACGCAAAAATGACCGGTACCCATCGCGGCGTGGATCCCGCCGACGGCGTTGACCGCCAGGACCGCCTCGGCGCCCGCCTGCTTCAGCGCCCAGAGATTGGCGCGATAGTTGACCTGATGCGGCGGGAAACGGTGGGGATGGCCATGGCGTGCCAGAAACAACACCTCACGCCCGGCGTATTCGCCGATCTGCACCTCGGCTGATGGCGCGCCGTAGGGCGTCTCCACCGCCAGGGATTGGCCAATGGTCAGGCCTTCCAGCTGGGTCAGGCCGGTGCCGCCGATAATTGCGTAAACAGTCATCGAAACATCCTTAATCAATCAGTTGAGCGGCTTTCAACGCGCCGATCGCTGTCAACCAGCGCGGATCCTGACGGTACTCGGTACTGGCGAAGGCCTGGCCACGCATACGGGCAATCCGCGCCGACGGCGTGACCTTCAGGCGCTGGGCAGCGCTCAAGGCGAGCTCGGCGGCCGCGCGGTCGTTGCAGACCAGCCCCATGTCGCAGCCCGCGGTCAAGGCAGCCTCGATCCGACTGGCGGCATCGCCGACCACGTGGGCGCCGGCCATCGAAAGATCATCGCTGAAGATCACTCCATCAAACTGCAACTCGCCGCGCAGGACGTCTTGCAGCCAACGACGGGAGAACCCTGCCGGGCTGGCATCCACCTGGGGATAAATGACATGGGCGGGCATGACGGCCGCCAGCTTCTTGCTCAGCTTGGTAAACGGTACCAGGTCGCAGGCTCGGATCTGTTCGAGACTGCGTTCGTCAGTAGGAATGGCGACATGGGAGTCTGCCTCGGCCCAGCCATGCCCCGGAAAATGCTTGCCTGTGGCCGCCATTCCCGCGGCGTTCATGCCACGGATAAACGCACCTGCCAGCAGTGTGGCGCGCTCGGGGTCGCCTTCGAAGGCACGACTTCCTACCACCGCGCTGCGTTGGTAATCGAGGTCCAGCACGGGGGCGAAGCTCAAATCGAGGCCGACCGCCAGCACTTCGGTGGCCATGATCCAGCCGCACTGCTCGGCCAAGTACTCGGCGTTCGGGTTATCGGCTATGGCCCGCATCGCCGGCAGACGCACGAAGCCTTGGCGCAGGCGTTGCACCCGGCCGCCCTCCTGGTCGACAGCCAACAACAGATCGGGGCGAATGGCCCGGATCGAGGCGCTCAGCTCGCGCACCTGGCGGGGATGCTCGATATTGCGGGCAAAAATGATCAATCCACCCACTTCGGGCTGACGCAACAGATGGCGATCTTCAGCCGTCAGCCAGGTTCCGGCGACGTCCACCATCAACGAGCCTTGAAGGGCACCAGTCATAACAGTTCCTTTTAATAACGAGGGACGCGCGCGATGCTGCATCCGCCCCGGCACCGCCAGGCTGAAGGGCCGGCAGACCGCGCGGGCGAAGAATATTGAGACGAATTCAAAAGGAGAATCGGCATGGGCGGCTAGCTTAGCGGATGTAGCCATCCGCGCCCACCCGTGTGCCTATGCCTTGGCGAGCGCCGGCGTCGATTTGCTGCGCGGACGCAGCTGCGCGGCCGCCATTGCTTCATCGGTGACGCCGCTTTCGGCGCGCATGCCCGCTGCCAGGAACGGCACCATCAGGCGCATCACCTGCTCGATCGACGTATTCACGCCGAAGTCGGTCTCGGCGATAGCCCGCAGCGCCTTGATGCCCGACATGCTGAATGCCGCGGCACCAAGCATGAAATGCACGCGCCAGAACAATTCGATAGGTGGTATGCGCGGCGCGGCTTCGTTGACCAGCAGCATGTAGCGACGGAACACCTTGCCGTACATGTCTTCGAGATAGCGCCGCAAGTGCCCTTGGCTCTGGCTGAATGCCAGGCCCAGCAGACGCATGAATATGGAGAGGTCGTTACCGCTGCGTGGCTGGACCACGAGGGCTTGTTCGACCAGGATCTCGAGCAGCTCTTCCAGAGTGGGCTTGACGTCAGGCTTGGCCTGGCGACGCTCCAGCTCGCGATCGAGGCTGATACAGAACGGCCCGAGGAAGCGCGAAAATACCGCTTGGATCAGGGCTTTTTTCGAGCCGAAGTGGTAGTTCACCGCCGCCAGGTTCACCCCGGCCTTGCTGGTAATCAGACGCAAAGAGGTTTCGGCGAAACCTTTTTCCGCGAACAATTGCTCGGCAGCATCGAGAATGCGTTCAACGGTTTCCGACTGGGCCATGGCTACTCCGCCTGACAAACACTTGTTTGAAACATACGTTTCAGCCTGGGGCTTGTCAAGCCTGCCGGGGCATTTTGCGAACGTCCGGTCAGGTATTTAACCACACCTTTGGCGAGCTGTAGCACAGTCCCTGCCAGCGGTTCCATCTACCGTCTGGCAGCCTGGCGAAAAAGGAGGATTGCCAACTGACTCGTACTGTATATAATCCCAGTCACTGTATAAAAAGACAGAGCGATCGATATGCTAAAGCTGACGCCACGCCAAGCAGAGATTCTGGCCTTCATCAAACGCTGCCTAGAAGACAACGGCTATCCGCCGACCCGTGCGGAAATCGCTCAGGAACTGGGTTTCAAATCCCCCAACGCGGCTGAAGAGCACCTCAAGGCGCTGGCCCGCAAGGGTGCAATAGAAATGACGCCCGGAGCATCCCGGGGGATTCGCATCCCCGGCTTCGAAGCCAAGGCCGACGACACCACCCTGCCTATCATCGGGCGCGTGGCCGCCGGCGCGCCTATCCTCGCCCAGCAGCACGTCGAGGAGTCTTGCAACATCAATCCTTCGTTCTTTCACCCGAGGGCCGATTATCTTCTGCGCGTGCACGGTATGAGCATGAAGGACATTGGTATCTTCGATGGCGATCTCCTGGCTGTCCACACCACCCGTGAAGCCCGTAACGGCCAGGTCGTGGTCGCGCGGATCGGCGATGAAGTCACCGTCAAGCGCTTCAAGCGCGAGGGCAGCAAGGTCTGGTTGATCGCCGAGAACCCGGAATTCGCCCCCATCGAAGTGGACCTGAAAGACCAGGACCTGGTTATCGAAGGCTTGAGCGTTGGCGTCATTCGCCGCTAAAGGAGGCTTTATGCAATTTCCTCATACAACACAGCACACACAACTTCCGCTGTTCGAGGCATTCATGGCCCAACCGCTGGCTCCAGTCCTGAACGAGGTCATCGAGTCGCCCTGGAGCGTCGAACCCGAAGCCTTCAGCGAGCTGTCGTTGCGTGGTGCGGCGGGAAATTGCCTGAACCTGCTAGCGCCGATCCTGAGAGAACTGAGCCAGGACCAGGACGCTCGCTGGCTTACGCTGATCGCACCACCGGCCAGCGTAACGCAGGCCTGGTTGCGAGACGCTGGTCTCAATCGCGAGCGAATCCTGCTATTGCAGCCGCGCGGCAGCCAGAGCGCCCAGCAGTTGACCTGCGAAGCGTTGCGCCTGGGGCGCAGTCATACGGTGGTTAGCTGGCTCAATCCCTTGACCGCGACCGCGCGTCAGCAATTGATCAGCGCCGCGCGCACCGGCGATGCACAAAGCCTGAATATTCGATTGGGATAAACGCAGGGCTTCTCCAGGACAGAGAAGCCAGACCAGTCACATTACTTCAAAAGCCGACAAACGGGGATCAATGTAGAACCCGCGGCCCCTCTTCCTTGTTGAATTCGCCTTCAACCAGGCGACCTGCCATCTGGACACCCACGCTGAGCATCGCCTTGGCGACCTCGACATGTTGGCCCTGAAGAAACACCTTGGCATCCTCGGAGAAGTTCAGGGTAACCAGCGAACCCTCGTCTTCAGCCCGGCGCAGCTCAATGCGACCATCAGGAAGTTCGACAATTTCTAGAAAGGACGTAGGCATAAAAGTCTGTTCTCCACGAAAGGCGGGGATTATATAGTCATCGGCCAGGCTTCGCTCAGGATCTTGACCAAGCGTTACCGACGGCCATCACGTCAGCATTCGTTCAAGCCGTCACGGAACCGAATCGCCAGGCTTTTGAGATTCTGACGCCAGCTCTCCAACTCTTCCCGACTCAGCTCTGGCTCTGGTTCCTGCTCGTCAAGATTGACCGCGACAATCAACGGCTGGGTAACATCACCCTTCGGTTTACGCGGGGCCCGTGGCGGCTGGAATAACGCGGCATGAGCCTCCAGCAACTTGGCCAGCCAGGTCTCGCGGTTCTGCGCCAACTCGACCATTTCCGCCAGCTCGGGAATCGCAAGGCTGTCCAGTACTTCTGGCATCAGCATCAGTTCGGCCCGTGACGCATTCGCCTGGGGCAAGCGATAGAACCCGGCAATTTCGTGGCAAAGACCCAGCAAGGCGCCGTACAAATGAAACAGCACGGATTCACGCCCAGCCTGGACCAGCGCGGGAGCATTCATGGCGCGCCCATCCTCTGCCCTGGCAAGCGCTTCGAGCGACAGGCCGGCAAAATAAATCTTCTGATTGGTACGGGTGTAGAGTTCGTGGGCCATGGCGGCATTCTCCCCAACGAAATAAAAGCGTCACGCAGGTGCGACAGTGTCGTGGATCAACCGAAGCTACTGCAAGCCAAAAACTGAAAGGCCGCATGAAAACCCAAGGGTTGTCATGCGGCCTTTTGCTTACGCGGCGTTTAGAACAACGACTGAATCGCCCAGCGGGAGCAAGCTCCCTCGCCACGAGGATCGCGCAGATTCAAATCCTTTCGCCATCAATCAGCGCTTGTCTTCAACGGTCCACTTGCCACCGTCGTAGAACGCTTTCCAACCGGTAGGCTTGCCGTCAACCTCGGTCTGCACGTATTGCTCCTTGGTCTTGCGGCTGTAGCGGATCACCGCTGGGCGGCCATCCGGATCCTTCTGCGGCGCGTCGCAGAGGAAATGATACTTTGGATCGATCTCATCCTTGTGCGGCAAGATCTCGATCACCAGCGGCGCCCGAGTCTCGCGATTTTTCGGAAACTGGCTGGCTGCCAGGAACAGGCCGGATGCACCATCACGAAGGATGTAGCTGTCGTTTACCTTCTCGCACTTGAGCTCGGGCATCTTCACCGGATCCATCTTCGGCGGCGCCGCGTCACCGCTCTTGAGCAGCTTGCGGGTGTTCTTGCAGGTCGGATTGGTGCAACCGAAGAACTTGCCGAAACGGCCGGTTTTCAGCTGCATTTCGCTGCCACACTTGTCGCATTCCAGGCTCGGACCTTCGTAGCCCTTGATGCGATAGGTGCCCTCTTCGATCTCGTAGCCGGCACAATCAGGATTGTTACCGCAGATGTGCAGCTTGCGCTTTTCATCCAGCAGGTAAGCATCCATCGCTGTGCTGCAGATAGGGCAACGGTGTTTGCCGCGCAGCACCAGGGACTCCGACTCACCTTCGTCGTCCGCGGCGATTTCGTCGCCTGGCACCAGGTTGACCGTCGCCTTGCAGCGCTCCTTCGGCGGCAGGCTGTAGCCCGAGCAACCCAGGAATACACCGGTCGACGCGGTACGGATCTGCATCGGACGCCCGCAGGTCTGGCATGGAATATCGGTCATGACCGGCTGGTTCGCCCGCATGCCGCTTTCCGGACTTTCGGCCACTTCCAGTTTTTTCTTGAAGTCGCCGTAGAACTCGTCGAGTACGTTCTTCCAGTCCCGCTCACCCTGGGCCACGTCGTCCAGGTTCTCTTCCATGCCGGCGGTGAAGCCGTAGTCCATCAGGTTCGAGAAACTCTCGGACAAGCGCTCGGTGACGATGTCCCCCATCTTTTCCGAATAGAAGCGACGGTTGTGCAGCGTCACGTAGCCGCGATCCTGGATGGTGGAAATGATCGCCGCATAGGTCGAAGGACGACCGATGCCACGTTTTTCCATTTCCTTGACCAGGCTGGCCTCGGAATACCGTGCCGGCGGCTTGGTGAAGTGCTGGGTCGGATCCAGCTTGATCAGCTTCATCACGTCGCCCTGGGCCATGTCCGGCAGGACGTCGTCGTCCCCCGGCTTGGTGATCTGCGGCATGACGCGGGTATAGCCGTCGAACTTCAGGATACGACCCTTGGCGCGCAGCTCGAAATCGCCAGCACCGACGCTGACCGTGGTCGACAGGTATTGCGCAGGTAGCATCTGGCATGCCAGGAACTGGCGCCAGATCAGCTCGTAGAGACGCTCGGCGTCGCGTTCCATGCCCGACAGCTTGCTTGGCTCGGTATTGGCGTCGGAAGGACGAATCGCTTCGTGAGCCTCCTGGGCGCCTTCCTTGCTGCTGTACACGTTCGGCGTATCCGGCAGGTACTTCTTGCCAAACTCGCTTTCTATATAAGTACGCGCCATCGCCACGGCATCGGCCGAGAGATTGGTCGAGTCGGTACGCATGTACGTGATGTAGCCCGCTTCGTACAGACGCTGGGCCATCATCATGGTCTTCTTCACACCGAAGCCCAGGCGGTTGCTCGCCGCCTGCTGCAAGGTGGACGTAATGAAGGGCGCCGACGGCTTGCTGCTGGTGGGCTTGTCTTCGCGCTTGACGATGCTGTAGCTGGAAGCCTTGAGCTTCTCCAGCGCTGCCATGGCCTGGGCTTCATTGAGCGGCTTGAAGGCTTCGCCTTTCTCGCGAGCCACTTCGAAACGCACGGTAGCGCCCTTGGCGGTACCGAGATCAGCATGGACTTCCCAATATTCTTCGGGATTGAACGCACGGATTTCCCGCTCGCGCTCCACCACCAGCTTTACCGCCACCGACTGCACACGACCGGCCGACAGGCCACGGGCGATCTTGGCCCACAACAATGGCGAGACCATGTAGCCCACGACGCGGTCAAGGAAGCGACGCGCCTGTTGGGCATTGACCCGGTCGATGTCCAGCTCGCCCGGCTGGGAGAAGGCTTCCTGGATAGCCTTCTTGGTGATCTCGTTGAACACCACGCGCTTGTAGCGGCTGTCATCCCCACCGATGGCTTCGCGCAGGTGCCAGGCGATGGCTTCCCCTTCGCGGTCCAAGTCCGTCGCGAGATAAATGGTGTCGGCGTCCTTGGCGAGCCGACGCAGTTCTTCGATGACCTTTTCCTTGCCCGGAAGGATCTCGTACTTGGCTTTCCAGCCGTGCTCCGGATCGACTCCCATGCGTGAGACCAGCTGCTTGCGCGCCTTGTCTTTCGGCGACAGCGCCGGCGCTTCACCAGCGGCCGCCTTGCCGCGCTTGGCGGCTGGCTCCTTGCTGGCGCTAGCCGAACCGCTGGTGGGCAGGTCTCGGATATGGCCGATACTCGACTTCACCACGTATTGGTTGCCCAGATACTTGTTGATGGTCTTGGCCTTAGCCGGGGATTCCACAATGACCAGCGATTTGCCCATGGATCAGAAAATTCCTGAATTCTAAAAAGTGAAAGGCGGTTGGCGCCTGACGCGGCACCGCTATATATAGTGGCTGCAAGGTGAGGTCAAGGGCGGGGTCGCTCTCACACTGGCCTCAAGACTTGGAAAAGATGCTCTCCTCGACCTGCACCAAAGCAAAGCGCGGCACCTGTTCGCCGTCAACTTCGACAGACTCCTGGAACATGCTCAACGGACGCACCCAAAAGCCGTAATCGCCATACAGGGCTTGATAGAAGACCACTTCTTCCTCGGTCTCGGAATGCCGCGCAACGCTGAATACGCGGTACTGCGGACCTTTGTAATGTTGGTAGAGCCCAGGTTGTATCGGCATGCGTTGGCCCTCACTCAAATTTTTTCAAAATAAAAACAAAATCTTTCTTTTACTAAACCCGAAAAACAAAAACCGGGGCACTTGGCCCCGGCTTCCATCAACGCAACGCTTAGACGCGTTCGAAGACAGTGGCGATGCCCTGGCCGAGGCCAATGCACATGGTGGACACCCCTAAAGTGCCGCCGTTCTGCTTCATGACGTTGAGCAGCGTGCCAGAGATACGCGCACCAGAGCAACCGAACGGGTGACCCAGGGCGATCGCGCCGCCGTGCAGGTTAACCTTCTCGTTCATCTTGTCGAGTACTTTCAAATCTTTCAGCACAGGCAGCGCTTGTGCGGCGAAAGCTTCGTTGAGCTCGAAGAAGTCGATATCGGAAATGCTCAGGCCCGCGCGCTTCAAGGCTTTCTGCGTAGCCGGTACTGGACCATAGCCCATGATCGCCGGGTCCACACCCGCGACAGCCATCGAACGAATCACGGCCATCGGCTGGATGCCCAGGTCCTGGGCACGCTGGGCCGACATCACGATCATGCACGAGGCACCGTCGGTGATCTGCGACGAAGTACCCGCCGTCACGGTGCCGCCCTTAGGATTGAAGGCCGGCTTCAAGGTCGCCAGGCTTTCCAGGGTGGTTTCCGGACGAATGGTTTCGTCGTAGTCGAACAGTTTCAAGAAGCCGTTCTCGTCGTAGCCCTGCATCGGGATGATTTCATCCTTGAACTTGCCTTCCACCGTCGCCTTGTGGGCGAGCTGGTGGGAGCGCACGCCAAAGGCGTCCTGCTGTTCGCGGGTGATGCCATGCATCTTGCCGAGCATTTCCGCGGTCAGGCCCATCATGCCCGAGGCTTTTGCCGCGTACAGCGACATGTGCGGGTTCGGATCGACACCGTGCATCATGCTCACGTGGCCCATGTGCTCGACACCGCCGACCACGAACACATCACCGTTACCGGTCATGATCGCCTGGGCGGCGGTGTGCAGCGCGCTCATGGACGAACCGCACAGGCGGCTGACCGTCTGGCCGGCAGCGGTGTGAGGGATCTGGGTCATCAGCGAAGCCATGCGGGCGATGTTCCAGCCCTGCTCCAGGGTCTGGTTCACGCAGCCCCAGATCACGTCCTCGACTTCGTTGGGGTCGACCTTGACGTTGCGTTCCAGCAGTTTGCTGATCAGGTGCGCCGACATGTCTTCGGCGCGAGTGTTGCGGTGCATGCCGCCCTTGGAGCGGCCCATCGGCGTACGACCGAAGTCGACAATCACGACGTCTCTAGGATTCAAGCTCATAAATGTTCTCTCGCTCTAGTCGTTGGGCGCTTAACCGAAGAAACGCTGGCCGTTCTTGGCCATTTCACGCAGCTTCGCGGTCGGGTGGTACAACGCGCCCAGATCAGCGTACTGGTCAGCCAGGGCAACGAACTCGGCCACACCGATCGAATCGATGTAGCGCAGCGCACCGCCACGGAATGGAGGGAAACCGATGCCGTAGACCAGACCCATGTCGGCTTCGGCGGCGGTTTCGACAATGCCGTCTTCCAGGCAACGCACGGTTTCCAGGCACAGCGGGATCATCATCCAGTTGATGATGTCCTCGTCGGTGACTTCGCGCTGCTCGTAGACGATCGGCTTGAGCACTTCCAGCACCGACGAATCGGCGACTTTCTTCTGCTTGCCGCGCTTGTCGGTCTCGTAGGCGTAGAAGCCCTTGCCGTTCTTCTGTCCCAGGCGCTTGGCTTCGTAGAGCACGTCGACGGCGGAACGACGGTCGTCTTTCATGCGGTCCGGGAAGCCTTCAGCCATGACGTCGCGACCGTGGTGGCCGGTGTCGATGCCGACCACGTCCATCAGGTACGCCGGGCCCATCGGCCAGCCGAATTTTTCCATGATCTTGTCGATGCGCACGAAGTCCACACCGGCACTGACCAGCTTGGCGAAACCGCCGAAGTACGGAAACAGCACGCGGTTGACCAAAAAGCCCGGGCAATCGTTGACGACGATCGGGTTCTTGCCCATTTTTTTGGCGTAGGCCACGGTGGTGGCAATCGCCTCCTCGCTGGATTTCTCGCCACGGATCACTTCCACCAGGGGCATCATGTGCACCGGGTTGAAGAAATGCATGCCGACGAAGTTTTCCGGACGCTTGAGGGCTTTGGCCAGCAGCGAAATGGAAATGGTCGAGGTGTTCGACGCGAGGATGGTGTCCTCTTTGACCTTGTCTTCGACTTCAGCCAGAACCGCCTGCTTGACCTTCGGGTTCTCGACAACCGCTTCGACCACCAGGTCGACGTGGCCGAAATCGCCGTAGGACAACGTCGGACGAATGCCATTGAGCACTTCGGCCATCTTCGCGGCGGTCATGCGACCTTTGTCGACGCGACCGACCAGCAGCTTGGCGGCTTCGGCCAACCCCTGCTCGATGCCGTGTTCATTGATGTCCTTCATCAGGATCGGCGTGCCCTTGGACGCCGACTGATAGGCGATGCCGCCACCCATGATGCCGGCGCCGAGCACGGCGGCCTGTTTCACGTCACGGGCAATTTCGTCGTAGGCCTTGGCCTTTTTCTTCAGCTCCTGATCATTGAGGAACAGACCGATCAGGCTCTGGGCGGCAGACGTCTTGGCCAGTTTCACGAAACCGGCGGCTTCGACTTCCAAGGCTTTGTCGCGACCGAAATTCGCGGCTTTCTGGATGGTCTTGATCGCCTCGACCGGCGCCGGGTAGTTCGGGCCCGCCTGGCCGGCGACGAAACCTTTGGCGGTCTCGAAGGCCATCATCTGTTCGATGGCGTTGAGCTTGAGTTTTTCCAGCTTCGGCTGGCGCTTGGCCTTGTAGTCAAACTCGCCGCTGATGGCGCGCTTGACGGTTTCAAGGGCCGCCTCCAGAAGCTTGCCGGGTTCGACCACCGCATCCACGGCGCCGACTTTCAGCGCGTCTTCGGCACGGTTTTCCTTGCCAGCGGCAATCCACTCGATAGCGTTGTCAGCACCGATCAGGCGCGGCAGGCGCACGGTGCCGCCGAAACCCGGGTAGATGCCCAGCTTGACTTCCGGCAGGCCGATCTTGGCCGCGGTGGACATGACGCGGTAGTCCGCCGCCAGGCACATTTCCAGGCCGCCACCCAGTGCGATGCCGTTGATGGCCGCGACGGTCGGTACGTTGAGGTCTTCAAAGTCGCTGAAGATACGGTTGGCTTCGAGGTTGCCAGCGATCAGTTCGGCATCGGGCAGCTTGAAGTTGTCGACGAATTCGGTGATGTCGGCGCCGACGATGAACACGTCCTTGCCACTGCTGACGATCACACCCTTGATCGACGCATCTGCCTTGATAGTGTCCACGGCCTGACGCAATTCATTCAGGGTTAGACGGTTGAACTTGTTGACGGACTCACCCTTGAGGTCGAATTTCAGTTCGACGATGCCACTTTCAAGAGCCTTAACCGTGATGGCTTTACCTTCGTAAATCATCAACTGATCTCCACGATATGGAAGCTGAACAGTACACGTTGGACGCTGGCCCCTGGCTCCACATGGACATAACCGCCGATGCTACGCCAATCGCCAGACACACCCGTCAACGCGATAGTCGGGTTCTGTAGGAACGTTCTGAAAATACAAACGCTCAATTCATACGCCCGTTTGATTTGGGTACGTCACCTTCACGGAATTTCCGACAATTGTCAATCGCCCTAAACAGGCGTTTGAACGGGACTCCGCAGTCATTACCGTACCGCCTGGATCCGTAACACGACCTTGCATGAGCGACCATTCATAGAATCAATCATTAGAAAAGTCGCCCTAATTCCAGGCGCACCGGATTCAACCGACTAAGCTGGTGACAATATGATTGAGTACGCGGGAAAAAGGACGTTTCGAAGCACGCCCTGGAAAGAATGGTTTTACCGGCCTGCCTGGCCAACCCGCCCGATGATGCTGTCGGGCTTTTTTACGCTCAGGCCAACGCCTTTAATACGGCAGAAATGTCCTGCAAAACACTGGCTTCGCCTTTCTCTCCCCAATACAGGGCGATCATTTGCCGGTCGGCCTCGACCTTATAGACATTGGCTGGCAATGCTCGGAAGTGGCCGAGCAACGCTTCATCCTGGCACACCTCCTGCCATTGGTTGACCCACACCCCTGGAGCCTTTTGCCAATAACTCCAGCTGGCCGGCTGGCTGCCCCGCCGGGCTCGGTGGTACTGCGCACAGGGGTTTGGTGGCTGCTGGCCAAGCCAATGGGGCCAGTCTTGCGGGGTCAATCGCATGGCCAGCCCGAGGCGTCGCGCCTCCATGCGAAGGGCTATACGCCCGCTCTGTGCGCGGGACGGTCGCAACCATGCCAGGGGGCTTAATACCACCAACAGGATTGACACCACTATCCAGACCGTCATATCTGTACTCCCGAATTCTGATGAGCCCATTGACCTGTATCGCCATCAATGCGCTTGAAACCAGCCATACTTACCGTATCGCCATTCTCTGGAGTGCTTTTCATGTACTACGAACACATCCTGGTCGCCGTCGACCTTACTGAAGAATGCGATCCCGTCGTCAAGCGAGCCCTCGCCCTTTGCGAAGGGCGGGACAACAAACTGTCGCTGGTGCATATCGTCGAGCCGATGGCGATGGCCTTCGGCGGTGACGTTCCGATGGATCTTTCCCAGTTGCAACAGCAGCAGTTCGACCAGGCCAAGGAACGCCTTGACCGATTGATCGTGAAATACCCTGCCTTGAAAAAGGAAAATAGCCACCTGACCTATGGCCAGCCGCGCCAGGAGATCCATCACCTGGCCAAGGAGCAAGGCTGCGACCTGATCGTGGTCGGCAGCCATGGCCGCCATGGCCTGGCGTTGCTGCTGGGCTCTACCGCCAACGACGTGCTGCATGGCGCGCCTTGCGATGTGCTGGCGGTGCACCTGGTCAAGCGCACCTGACCCTGGACCTTCGGGAGCGAGCAAGCTGGCTCCCACAAGGGATTGCGTTTCAAATAAAAAAATCCCGGCGTTCATTGCTGAATGCCGGGAATCTTCTCAACAGCGGATCAAGCGTCCAGCTCAGCCCAACGCTCGACCAGCGCATCCAGCTCAGCCTGCAACTGTTCCAGATGCGCGATTACCTTGGCGGTTTCGGCCGCGGGACGCTGGTAGAAGCCGGCATCAGCCATCTCGGCCTCCACCGCGGCGATCTGCTGCTCCTTCGCGTCGATATCACCTGGCAAGGCTTCCAGTTCACGCTGCAGCTTGTAGCTGAGCTTTTTCTTGGTCGGAGCCGGTGCGGCAGCGGCGGCAACCGGCGCCGGCTCGGCCTTGACGACCGCGGAGTTCAAGTCGGCCTTGCCTGATTTGCTCTCTGTCACACCCAGCAGGCGCGGCGAGCCGCCTTGGCGTAGCCAATCCTGATAACCACCGACATATTCGCGAACCAGCCCCTCGCCTTCGAACACCAACGTGCTAGTGACCACGTTATCGAGGAAGGCCCGATCGTGGCTGACCATCAGCACAGTGCCGTTGAACGTCAACAACACTTCTTCCAGCAGCTCGAGGGTTTCCACGTCCAAGTCGTTGGTTGGTTCGTCGAGCACCAGCAGGTTCGCCGGCTTGCTGAACAACTTGGCCAGCAGCAGCCGTGCCCGCTCACCACCAGACAGCGCTTTCACCGGCGTACGGGCGCGCTGTGGGCTGAACAGGAAGTCGCCGAGGTAACTCAATACGTGGCGGCTCTGGCCATCGATTTCGATGAAGTCGCGGCCTTCGGCGACGTTGTCGATCACGGTTTTTTCCAAGTCCAACTGATGGCGCAACTGGTCGAAATAGGCGACGTCGATCTTTGTCCCCTCCTCCACTTTGCCGCTGGTCGGCACCAGGCCGCCAAGCATCAGCTTGAGCAGGGTCGTCTTGCCGGTACCGTTGGCGCCAAGCAGGCCGATCCGGTCACCGCGCTGCAGGACCATGGAGAAATCCTTGATCAGGAACGGGCCGCCCGGATGGGCGAAACTGACATCTTCCAGCACCATGACCTGCTTGCCCGACTTGTCGGCCGTCTCGAGCTGGATATTGGCCTTGCCGGTGCGCTCGCGGCGTTCGCTACGCTCCACGCGCAATGCCTTGAGGGCGCGCACACGGCCTTCGTTACGAGTCCGTCGGGCCTTGATGCCCTGGCGGATCCACACTTCTTCCTGGGCCAGGCGCTTGTCGAACAAGGCGTTGGCGGTTTCTTCCGCCGCCAGCACCGCTTCCTTGTGCACCAGGAAACTGGCGTAGTCGCCGTTCCAATCGATCAGGCCGCCACGATCCAGTTCGAGGATGCGGGTCGCCAGGTTCTGCAGGAAGGAACGGTCGTGCGTGATGAACAGAACCGCCCCTTGGAAATCCTTCAGCGCTTCTTCAAGCCAGGCGATGGCACCGATGTCCAGGTGGTTGGTCGGTTCGTCGAGCAGCAAAAGGTCTGGCTCGGACACGAGGGCCTGGGCCAGCAGGACCCGACGACGCCAGCCGCCGGACAGCTCGGCCAAGGTCTTGTCAGCCGGGAGTTGCAGGCGGCTCAAGGTGCTATCGACCAATTGCTGCAGGCGCCAGCCATCACGGGCCTCGAGGTCGTGCTGCACATGCATCAACTTGTCCAGGTCGGCATCGGTGACGATGTTCTGGCTCAGGTGGTGATATTCGGCCAGCAGCGCGCCGACACCGTCCAGGCCTTCGGCAACCACGTCGAACACGGTCCGCTCGTCGGCTACCGGCAGCTCTTGTGGCAGCTCGCCGATTTTCAGCCCGGGCGCACGCCAGACGGAGCCGTCATCGGGCTTCTGATCCCCCTTGACCAGCTTCATCATGCTGGACTTGCCAGTGCCGTTGCGGCCGATGATGCACACCCGCTCTCCACGGGCGATCTGCCAGGACACCTTGTCCAACAACGGCATCGCGCCGAAAGCAAGGGACACATCGCTGAATTTGAGCAGGGTCATGAGCTTCTCCAAAAACCGGGCGCGCATTCTACCTGAGAAGAGACCTCAAAAGTCCGTCAATTTCGTCGTCGAAGCACTCTGTACTACAAATGTTGCGAAGTTGTGCCAACAGTCCCGCAAAGCTTTCGCCGGTTGCTGGCAAAAGGCTAAGCTACAGGCAAGTTACCCTGGGTTTCTCCCTGGGCTTGTCATGTTTATCTTTGCCCGGACGTATCATGCGCAGTCGCCTTTTCAGTGTTTTATCTTGTTTGTTTGTATGTGCCACTGCCGTTCAAACCGCCCATGCGGTGGATATTTCCACCCAGCGCCAGTACTACGACGAGGCCAAGCGCGCTCTGGCCAAAGGCGATTCCGCTCCCTACTTTCGCTACAGCCAGGCCCTGCGCGATTATCCGCTGGAACCGTACCTGGCCTATGACGAACTGACTGCGCGACTCAAGAGCGCGAGCAACGCCGAAATCGAAAAATTCCTCGCCGAACATGGCGACCTGCCCCAGGCCAACTGGATGAAGTTGCGCTGGTTGCGCTGGTTGGCCGAACGTGGCGACTGGGCAACCTTCGTCAAGTATTACGATCCCAAGCTCAACTTCACCGAGCTGGATTGCCTCAACGCTCAATATCAACTGAGCCATGGCCTTAAGGCCGAAGGTTATGCCAACGCCGAGAAACTATGGCTTACCGGTAAATCCCAGCCGACGGCTTGCGACGCGCTGTTCGGCATGTGGGCCGCGCAAGGCCAGTTGACCGAGCAGAAACGCTGGGAGCGCGCGAAACTGGCGGCCCAGGCACGCAACTATCCGCTGGCCAATAGCCTGGTCAGCGGCCTGACCACCCTTGCCCCCCGAGGCAAGCTGTTGGTTGACGTCGCGCAAAAGCCCGAACTGCTCAACCAGCCTTCGCGCTTCATGCCCGCCGATGAGCCCATGTCCGATGTCGTCAGTCTTGGGCTGCGCCGCCTGGCCCGCCAGGACCCGGAAAAAGCCATGTCATTGCTGGAGGGCTATGCCAGCACCATGCGTTTCTCTCGGGACGAGAAGGTCGCCATCGCCCGGGAAATCGGCCTGACCCTGGCCAAGCGCTTCGATAGCCGCGCCCTGGATGTCATGACCAAATATGACCCGGAGCTTCGGGACGACACCGTATCGGAGTGGCGCTTGCGCCTGCTCCTGCGCCTCGCCCGCTGGGACGACGCCTACCAACTGACCCGCCGCCTGCCCGAATCGCTGGCGAGCACCAATCGCTGGCGCTACTGGCAGGCCCGTAGCCTGGAACTGGCGCAGCCACAGAACCCCGAAGCGCTGACGCTCTACAAGCATCTGGCTCGCGAGCGTGATTTCTACGGTTTCCTGGCCGCCGACCGGTCCCAGTCACCGTATTCGCTGGTGAACAAGCCGCTGCCCATGAGCCAGGCGCTGATCAACAAAGTCCGCAATACACCGGGCATACGTCGGGCGCTGGAATTCCACGCGCGTGGTCAAATCGTCGACGGACGCCGCGAGTGGTATCATGTCAGCCGCCATTTCAGCCGGGACGAAATGGTCGCCCAGGCGAAACTGGCCTACGACCTCAAGTGGTATTTCCCAGCCATCCGCACCATCAGCCAGGCCAAATACTGGGATGACTTGGATATCCGTTTCCCGATGGCCTACCGCGACACGCTGGTGCGAGAAGCCAAGATCCGCGGCTTGCACCCTAGCTGGGCGTTCGCCATCACCCGGCAGGAAAGTGCGTTCATGGACGACGCCCGCTCCGGTGTCGGCGCCAGCGGCCTCATGCAATTGATGCCGGCCACGGCCAAGGAAACCGCGCGCAAATTCAACATTCCCCTGGCATCACCGCAGCAAGTCTTCAACCCGGACAAGAATATCCAGCTGGGCGCGGCGTACCTGAGCCAGGTGCACAGCCAGTTCAACGGCAACCGCGTCCTCGCCTCCGCCGCCTACAACGCCGGCCCCGGTCGCGTGCGCCAATGGTTGCGCGGTGCAGACCACCTGAGCTTCGACGTCTGGGTCGAAAGCATCCCCTTCGACGAAACCCGCCAATACGTGCAGAACGTGTTGTCGTACTCGGTCATCTACGGCCAGAAGCTCAACTTGCCGCAACCGCTGGTGGACTGGCATGAGCGGTATTTTGATGATCAGTGAGTATTAGCGAGACGCTGTTCCTGAGAAGAAAAAAATGCCCGCATCGAAAGATGCGGGCATTTTTGGTCGGCTACTTGGTCTGTTGCTGGACCTTGTGGGAGCGAGCTTGCTCGCGATGGCGTCGGCACCTTCAACATGGATGCAAGCTGACCCACCGCTATCGCGAGCAAGCTCGCTCCCACAGGGGATTCGTGTGGACGCTGCGCTCAGTCGGCTGCCGAGTCCAAGCCAACGTTGAACTGCAACGCTGCCAACCGCGCATACAGCGCATTGCTTGCAACCAGTTCCTGATGGCTACCCACCGCAACCACCTTGCCCTGGTCCATCACCGCAATCCGGTCGGCGTTTTTCACCGTGGCCAGGCGATGGGCGATGACCAGGGTGGTACGGTTCTTCATCAGGCTGGGCAAGGCTTGCTGGATCAGGTGTTCACTTTGCGCGTCGAGGGCGCTGGTGGCTTCGTCCAGTAGCAGGATTGGCGCGTCCACCAGCAGGGCCCGGGCGATCGCCAGGCGTTGGCGCTGGCCGCCGGACAGTCCAAGGCCGCCATCGCCCAGGTGGGTCTGGTAGCCGTCAGGCATTTTTTCTATGAAATCATGGGCGTGGGCAATCTGCGCAGCCTCGCGTACCTGCTCGAATGTTGCTTGGGGATTGCCGTAGCGAAGATTTTCTTCGACCGTGCCGAAAAACAGTGCCGGGTTTTGAGAAACCAGGGCGAAATGACGACGCAGGTCCAAAGGGTCGACCGAGGTCAACGGCACGTCGTCGATCAGGATCCGCCCTTGCACCGGATCGTAGAAGCGCAGCAGCAGGTCATACACCGTTGACTTGCCCGCGCCGGATGGCCCGACGAGGGCCAGGGTTTCGCCGGCCTTGATGCTCAGGTCGAGGCCATCGACCGCATAGCTGTCCGGTCGGGAGGGGTAGGAAAAACGCACGCCTTCAAGGCGCAGGTCACCCCGCACCCGCTCCGGCAACGTCACCAGCCCTGTGACCGGTGGCTGGATAATGTTCTGCGAACGCAGCAACTCGGCAATGCGTTCCGCGGCGCCCGCTGCCCGTTGCAGCTCGCCGATCACTTCGCTGAGGGTGCCAAAGGCGCTGCCAACGATCAGGCTGTAGAACACGAACGCCGCGAGTTCGCCGCCGGAAATCCGCCCGGCGATCACATCCATGCCGCCGACCCAGAGCATCACCCCTACCGCACCCAGCACCAGCACGATCACCAGGGTGATCAACCAGGCCCGCTGGGCGATGCGCTTGCGGGCGGTGTCGAAGGCTTGCTCCACCGTCACGGAAAAACGTTGTTCATCCTGAACCTGGTGGTTGTAGGCCTGCACGGTCTTGATCTGGCCGAGGGTTTCGGAGACGTAGCTGCCGACGTCGGCGATGCGGTCCTGGCTCTGGCGCGACAAGCTGCGCACCCGTCGCCCGAACACCAGGATCGGCGCCAGGACCAATGGCAGGGCAATGACCACGATACTGGTGAGCTTGGGGTTGGTGACAAACAGCAGCACGATGCCGCCAATCACCATCAAGGCGTTGCGCAGGAACAACGACAGCGACGAACCAATCACCGATTGCAGCAGAGTCGTATCGGCGGTCAGGCGTGACTGGATTTCCGAACTGCGATTGTTCTCGTAGAAGCCCGGGTGCAGATACACCAGGTGATTGAAGACCTGCCGCCGAATATCGGCCACCACCCGCTCACCGATCCATGACACGAGATAAAAGCGTGCAAACGTACCGATAGCCAGGCCCACCACCAGCACCATGAACAGGCCAATGGACTGATTGAGCAGATGCGGCGAACGGGTCATGAAGCCTTGGTCCACCAGCAGGCGGATCCCTTGGCCCATGGACAACGTGATACCGGCCGTGACAATCAGGGCCAGCAAAGCACCGGCGACCTGTTTGCGGTAAGGGGCGATGAAGCCGCTGGCCAGGCGTATTGCGCGGCGATGTCGTGAAGAAAGCATCGAGAGTGTCCGATAATGGAACAGGAAAAGATTGGCCATCAGTACCGAAACGCAGCGGAACCAAGTGGAATCGAAATGAGTCAGGTTAAATATGACCGCCGAGACTAATGCCTAGATGTTATCGGTCTAACGTCTGGCTGGAAACGCGAGTGTGTTTCTGGTTGAGTGGAGCTGTCGTCATGGACCTTCAAGGAGTGTCATGGCTCGGTCACCTGACGACATTACGATAGGCACGCAACCTGATGAGGAGACAGGCCATGTCCTTGCAACACAGCAGCGACGACAAGATTCAAGTAATCCGCACGCAACCGGACCAGTCCCTGGGCTGCTCGTTCATCGATGCCCAAGGGCGCGAAGTACCGATCACCGAAGACATGATCCAGAAAGCCTGCAGCGAGCTGGAGAAACGACTGGTCAAACCTGCCGAACAAAAGTGATACAGCCCGTCTTCAATTGAACCCGACCTTGATGTCGGGTTTTTTATGCCTGTTCACCGGGCTTAAACGATAGTAGCTCCCAGGGCCGTCACGATCTGCTGCAAGGCCGTCGACTGCCCTTCGATACGCACCTTCAAGCTGTCGATCTCCCGGCGTGGCGGGTAATGCTTGCGCAACGCATCAAACGCACTGCGCTGCTCACTCACCGTACCGATCAAGCTGCGGCGAAAATCCGCATCGTCGCGGCGCGGGTCGTACACGCTCCGGCACAACACCGCCAGCGCCCAGGCCGGGTCGGTATCGGCATCCAGCGTGATGCCCCCGAGCCAAGGCCGGGGTAACAAGTCGGCCAGATCGACTTCGGCGGGCCGCCCAAGAAAATCGCACAGGGCCTGGTAGATCTGCGCCGTGCCGCGCTGGCGACCGTCAAGGCTGTAGCCGGCAATGTGCGGGGTGGCGATCACGCAGAGGTCGGCCAGGTCCACGTCCACCGTCGGCTCCTGCTCCCAGACATCAAGCACCGCCTGGAGGTCTTCGCGCTCCAACAGCACCTCGCGCAACGCCGAGTTATCGATGACCGGGCCGCGCGCGGCGTTGATCAGCCAGGTGCCAGGCTTCAGGCTGTTCAAGCGATGCTCATCAAAAAGGTGCCAAGTCACGTGCTCACCCGTGCGAGCCAATGGCGTGTGCAGGCTGATGACGTCGCATTCCTCGATGATCTGCTCCAGGCTCACGTAGTCGCCGCCTTCGGCAGCGTGGCGAGGCGGGTCGCAGACTTTCACAGCCCAGCCCAGGCCCTTGAGCACCTCGATCAACCGCCCACCTACCTGCCCCGCGCCGACCACGCCAAACGTGCGCTGCGCAAGATCCGCGCCTTCGATCTCAGCCAGGGCCATAAGGCTGCCCAGTACGTAATCCACCACGCCACGGGCATTGCAGCCAGGCGCGCTGGCCCAGCGGATGCCGGCCTCGGCAAAATAATCCAGGTCCAGGTGATCAGTGCCAATGGTGCAAGTGCCGACGAAGCGCACCTTGCTGCCTTCCAGCAGGGCTCGATTGACCTGGCTGACCGACCGCACCAACAGCACATCGGCCTGCTCTACCAATGCCCGGTCAATGCCCCGCCCCGGCACCCGGCGGATCTCACCGAAACCTTGGAAAAATGCATCGAGCAGGGGAATGTTTTCGTCGGCGACGATCAGCATGGCAGAGCTCCTTTGGCGGGACGGGCAGTGTAGGCGTTCCTCGCCTCGATGGGCCAGCCCATTACTTCAGTGAACCCGTTTGTGGCGAGGAAGCTTGCTCCCGCTGGCCTGCGAAGCGGGCCCAAAAGGCAGGCGACTGCTGCGCAGTCGAGCGGGAGCAGGTTCCCTCGCCACAAGCATTCGTACGACTTAGCGAGCGATTACAAATCCACAACACAGGTTTTTTCCTGACCACTGCGTCAAGGCGTAGAATCCGCCGCCTTGCGTTTATCTTTTTCGGATGCTTGCCTCGTGAATCCTGCAATCGACACTCCTTCCGTCCTCTCTCGCCCCGCCCGGGTTCGCCTGGAGCTCAAAACGCTGCTCGCCCTCGCCTTGCCGATCATGGTGGCGCAATTGGCGACAACTGCCATGGGTTTTGTCGATGCGGTGATGGCCGGGCGGGTCGGCCCGCGGGACCTCGCCGCGGTGGCGCTGGGTAATTCGATCTGGGTGCCGGTATTCCTGTTGATGACCGGCACGCTGCTGGCCACTACGCCAAAAGTTGCCCAGCGTTTCGGGGCCGGCACATTCGAACAGATTGGCCCCTTGGTGCGCCAGGCATTGTGGTTGGCCCTCGCGGTGGGGCTGGCCGCGACATTAGCGCTGTTCAGCGCCGAGCCGATCCTGCATGTGATGCACGTCGATCCCGAATTGATCGGCCCTTGCATGGAATACCTGCGGGGTATAGGCACCGGGCTCCCGGCAGTGGCGCTCTATTACGTGCTGCGCTGTTTCAGCGACGGCCTGGGGCGCACGCGACCGGCCATGGTGCTGGGGCTGTGCGGACTGGCGCTGAACATTCCGCTCAATTACATCTTCATCTACGGGCACCTGGGCGTCCCAGCCATGGGCGGGGTTGGCTGCGGCTGGGCCACCGCCATCGTGATGTGGTTCATGGCAGCGGGCATGGCGATCTGGACGTATCGGGCCCCAATCTATCAATCGAGCCGTCTGTTCGCCCGTTTCGACTGGCCGCAATGGTCGATGATCAAGCGCCTGCTGGGCATTGGCCTGCCGATTGGCATCGCGGTGTTTGCCGAGTCGAGCATCTTTGCGGTGATCGCCCTGCTGATCGGCAGCCTCGGCGCCACGGTGGTGGCCGGGCACCAGATCGCGCTGAACTTCAGCTCGCTGGTGTTCATGATCCCCTACTCCCTGGGCATGGCCGTGACGGTACGGGTAGGCCAGGCGCTGGGGCGTGGCCAGCCTCGAGAGGCGCGCTTCGCCGCGGGCGTCGGCATGGGCACGGCCCTGGCGTACGCGTGCCTGTCAGCGAGCGTGATGTTCGCGCTGCGCGGTCCCATCGCAGCGATCTACACAGCCGATCCGCGGGTGATCGAGGTCGCATCGATGCTGATCGTCTACGCGGCGCTGTTCCAGTTTTCCGATGCGATCCAGGTCACGGCGGCCGGCGCATTGCGCGGCTACCAGGACACCCGGGTGACGATGATCCTGACGCTCTTCGCTTACTGGGGCATCGGCTTGCCGGTGGGTTACGCCCTGGGCCTGACCGACAGGCTCGGCACCGCCAGTGGCCCAAGCGGATTATGGCAAGGCTTGATCGTGGGGTTGAGCTGCGCGGCGCTGATGCTGTCGATTCGCCTGGCACGCAGCGCGCGAGGGCAGATCCGCATCAGCCGTGCGACGGGTTAGGCGAGTTTCTTGCGGATCCAGTAGAGGTAGGTGCCGGCGTCCTCTTGCTGGGCCACCAGCTCGTGGTCCAGAAACACGCAGAACTTAGGGATGTCGCGGCGAGTCGAGGGGTCGGTGGCGATGACTTTCAGCAGGCCACCTGGGGCCAGGTCGCGGATATGCTGGTGCAACATCATTACCGGTTCCGGGCAATTCAGACCAGTGGCATCCAGCGTGCCGTCGATTGGCGCATCGTTCATTTCACTCATGATCTACTCCTGAAACTGGCGGGCATTGTCGCGCAATGTCGGCGTTCGGTCACCCCTGGTTCAACACTGCACCCTGTGGGAGCGAGCTTGCTCGCGATGGCGCCAGCACATCCAATATCGATGCAAACTGACCCACCGCTATCGCGAGCAAGCTCGCTCCCACAAGGGCTTCATTGGCTTTCGAGGACTAACGGGACTTCGTTTTTTTGGTGTCCAACCGCCGCAGATGACACGTCACCTCCTCTCGGTCGTGGTACAGCTGCTTGCAGCCGATCTCGACCTGGATGCCCCGGGCCTTGAAACCCTCGGCGATGCGTTCGAGCAGGCGTTTCACCTCGGCGTAACGCTGTTTCATCGGCAACTTGAGGTTGACCACGGCCTCGCGGCAATGGCCCTCGCCGATCCACTCTTCCAGCATCGCCGCGTTGCGCGCCGGTTTCTCGACGATGTCGCAGACCATCCAGTCCACCGGCTGCCTGGGCTTGAACGTGAATCCGTCCGCCATCAAGTGCTGCACCAGGCCGGTGTCCATCAGGCTTTCGGCCATTGGGCCATTGTCGATGGCCGTCACCAGCATGCCACGGTTGACCAATTGCCACGTCCAGCCACCCGGCGCCGCACCGAGGTCCACACCGGTCATGTCGCTGTGCAGGCGTTCGTCCCACTGGTCCCGAGGAATGAAATGGTGCCAGGCCTCCTCGAGCTTGAGTGTGGAGCGGCTCGGCGCGTCCCGGGGGAACTTCAGGCGCGGGATACCCATCGGCCACATCGCTGAGTTATCCGCCTCAGCCAGGCCAAGGAAGACTTCACGACCGCTCTTGAAGGTCAACAGCAGGCGCGGCTTGCGCGGGTCGTCCACCAGTTTCCCTGCCCCGCCCAAGGCCTTGCGCAGCGGGCCTTCGAACTTCTTGCAGAAGTTCGACAGTTCCTTGCCGTCGTTCGTGTCAACTACCTCCAGCCACAGGCTGCCACACGTTGGGAAGGCCGTCATGTGGGACAGAATGACGCTGATTCGGTCGGTCTCAGGCAATTCGATGAACGTGCCACGCGCCCACTGCCGAGGAAAAATCAGATCGGCGAAACGTTGCCCGCGCATCAACCGCTCGGCGCCGTCCTCTTCGGTACAGACAAATTCGGCGCAGGCGCTGGCCGGCTTGGCCTTGGCGTACCCGGCGACGTTGAGCCGGGCCGCGTGTTCGGCGATCTCGGAACAGACCTCGCCTTCGAAGCCCGGCCGGCAGTGCATGAAAAGCGTGTTCATTGAAACTCCGTAGCAAAGCCTGTCACGAAAACCGGCGCATGATAGCGGAGTTCGGAACCGCGAACCTTGCTATACAGTCCAGTGATTAGTCATACGTTCAAAACAGGGCTAGGTTAAAGGCTCTGTCCGTTCCGTCAGTCCGTAGCCGTGCGGACTCAAAGGAGTGATTTCAATGCCGTCCATCGATAGCCTGAAAACCCTTAAAACATTGCAAGTCGACGCCAGGACCTACCATTATTTCAGCCTGCCGGACGCAGCGCGAAGCCTGGGCGACCTGGACAAGTTGCCGATGTCCCTCAAGGTTCTGCTGGAAAACCTGTTGCGCTGGGAAGATGACAAAACCGTCACCGGCACCGACCTCAAGGCGCTGGCCGGCTGGCTCAAAGAGCGCCGTTCCGACCGCGAGATTCAATACCGCCCGGCCCGGGTGCTGATGCAGGACTTCACCGGCGTCCCCGCCGTGGTCGACCTGGCGGCCATGCGCGCAGCGGTGGAAAAGGCCGGCGGCGATCCGCAGAGGATCAATCCGCTGTCACCGGTCGACCTGGTCATCGACCACTCGGTGATGGTGGACAAGTTCGCCAGCCAACAGGCCTTCGAGCAGAACGTCGACATCGAGATGCAGCGCAACGGCGAACGCTACGCCTTCCTGCGTTGGGGCCAGAGCGCGTTCGACAACTTCAGCGTGGTGCCACCGGGCACCGGCATCTGCCACCAGGTCAACCTCGAATACCTCGGCCGTACCGTATGGACCAAAGAGGAAGACGGTCGTCTCTACGCCTTCCCCGACACCCTGGTCGGCACCGACTCCCACACCACCATGATCAATGGCCTGGGCGTGCTCGGCTGGGGCGTCGGCGGTATCGAAGCGGAAGCGGCGATGCTCGGCCAACCGGTATCAATGCTGATTCCGGAAGTCATTGGTTTCAAACTCGTCGGCAAACTGCGCGAAGGCATCACCGCCACCGACCTGGTGCTGACCGTCACGCAGATGCTGCGCAAGAAAGGCGTGGTGGGCAAATTCGTCGAGTTCTATGGCGACGGTCTAGCCGACCTGCCATTGGCCGATCGCGCCACCATCGCCAACATGGCCCCGGAGTACGGCGCCACCTGCGGCTTCTTCCCCGTCGACGATGTGACGTTGGACTACCTGCGCCTGTCCGGCCGTCCGACGGAAACCGTGAAACTGGTGGAAGCCTACTGCAAGGCCCAGGGACTGTGGCGGTTGCCAGGGCAGGAACCGGTTTTCACCGACACGCTGGAACTGGATATGGGCAGTGTCGAAGCCAGCCTCGCCGGCCCCAAGCGTCCCCAGGACCGGGTGTCGCTGCCGAATGTAGGCCAGGCCTTCAGCGACTTCCTGGGCCTTCAGATAAAGCCCACCAGCAAAGAAGAAGGTCGCCTCGAAAGCGAAGGCGGCGGCGGTGTCGCGGTGGGCAACGCCGACCAGGTGGGCGAAGCGGAATATGAATTCGAAGGCCAGACCCACCGCCTGAAAAACGGTGCGGTGGTCATCGCGGCGATTACGTCCTGTACCAACACATCCAACCCCAGCGTGATGATGGCCGCCGGATTGCTTGCAAAAAAAGCCGTGGAAAAAGGCCTGGCCCGCAAGCCTTGGGTGAAGAGTTCACTGGCACCGGGCTCGAAGGTGGTGACCGACTACTACAAGGCCGCCGGCCTGACCGAATACCTCGACAAACTCGGTTTCGACCTGGTGGGCTATGGTTGCACGACGTGTATCGGCAATTCAGGCCCGCTGCCCGATCCGATTGAAAAAGCCATCCAGAAAGCCGACCTTTCCGTGGCGTCCGTGCTGTCGGGAAACCGCAACTTCGAGGGACGGGTGCATCCTTTGGTGAAAACCAACTGGCTGGCCTCACCGCCACTGGTGGTCGCCTATGCCCTGGCCGGCACCGTGCGCATCGACATCAGCAGCGAACCGCTGGGCAACGACCGCGAAGGCAATCCGGTGTACCTGCGGGACATCTGGCCGAGCAGCAAGGAAGTGGCTGACGCGGTGGCTCAAGTGGACACAAGCATGTTCCACAAGGAATATGCCGCCGTGTTTGCCGGCGACGAGCAATGGCAAGCGATCGAGGTTCCACAAGCCGCGACCTACGTCTGGCAATCGGACTCCACGTACATCCAGCATCCACCGTTCTTCGACGATATTGGCGGGCCTCCACCCGTGGTAAAAAACTTGGAGGGTGCGCGGGTCCTCGCTCTGCTGGGAGACTCGGTGACCACGGACCACATCTCCCCCGCCGGCAACATCAAGGCGGACAGCCCGGCCGGTCGCTACCTGCGCGAACAGGGCGTCGAGCCACGGGACTTC
The DNA here is from genome assembly GCF_052660185.1 of Pseudomonas sp. E102. Taxonomy (NCBI): domain Bacteria; kingdom Pseudomonadati; phylum Pseudomonadota; class Gammaproteobacteria; order Pseudomonadales; family Pseudomonadaceae; genus Pseudomonas; species Pseudomonas sp. E102. Next base: position 1,206,612 of record NZ_CP084025.1, on the reverse strand, counting down.
AACTCCTACGGTTCGCGACGGGGCAATCACCAGGTCATGATGCGAGGCACCTTCGCCAACATCCGCATCCGCAACGAAATGCTCGGCGGCGAGGAAGGCGGCAATACGATCTATATCCCCAACGGCGAACGCATGTCGATCTACGATGCCGCGATGTTGTACCAGGCCACCGGCACGCCATTGGTGGTGATCGCGGGTCAGGAATACGGCACGGGGTCAAGTCGAGACTGGGCGGCCAAGGGTACGAACCTGCTGGGAGTCAAAGCCGTTATCGCCGAAAGCTTCGAGCGTATCCACCGCTCCAACCTGGTGGGCATGGGCGTGCTGCCGTTGCAATTCAAGCTCGATCAGAATCGCAAGAGCCTGAACCTCACCGGCAGGGAAACTTTGGACATCCTCGGTTTGAGCGACACCGAGCTGACGCCACGCATGAACCTGCCCGTGGTCATTACCCGCGAAGACGGTAGCCAGGAACGGATTGATGTGTTGTGCCGGATCGACACCTTGAATGAAGTGGAATATTTCAAGGCCGGTGGCATCCTGCACTTTGTCCTACGGCAATTGATTGCAGGATAAAAAGAAGCGTCCTACGAAAACACCGCCTCAGATAGGCGGTGTTTTTGTATGGGCCTGCCTATAATCCCCGCCGGCTCTGCGAGCTTCGCCCGTTTTCCAGCCCCAAGGATTCGACATGCCCGCCCTACCCTGGCCCTACCTGGCCCTTCTCTCGATCGGCTATGGCTTCGCCCTGGTCTATGGCCACCTGGCCTGGACAGCGGCTATTTCGGTCGCGCTGCTGCTGTTCGCCGGGTATGCCGTTCGCCAGCGGCAGACGCCGGTCGGGCAGTTCCTCGGGCATTGCCTGTTCGCGGTGCTCGCGGTCGCGCTGGCCCTGCACTGGATGCCAGGCTTCTTCAACGGCAGGGCCATCGCGGCACAACGTTTTACCGATGATGCCGTGCGATTCGCCATGTACCTGAACCAGGACAAGCCACTGATTGGCTTCTGGTTGCTGTTGTTCTGCCCATGGATCATCGGGCGGCGCCCGTTTCGCTTGTCTGTCTATGCCACGGCCCTGGGCATGTGCATCAGTACGATCCTGGCCCTGGGCGGGGCCATGCTGCTGGGCATGATCAATTGGGCGCCTAAATGGCCAGACTCGGCCTGGCTGTGGGTCCTGAATAATCTTCTTCTGGTGACGTTGGTGGAGGAAGCGCTGTTTCGTGGCTATATCCAGGGAGGCCTGAGCCGGCGCTTTCAACACTTGCGCCATGGCGACAACCTCGCGTTACTGCTGGCCTCGCTGGTGTTCGGCCTGGTGCATGCCGGCGCCGGTTGGGAATGGGTGCTGCTGTCGGGGCTGGCCGGGATCGGTTACGGCCTGGCCTATCGATTGGGTGGCCTGGGTGCAGCGATAGCCACGCATTTTGGCCTCAACCTGCTTCACTTCACCCTGTTTACCTACCCGATGCTGGCGTGACACCGCCGGGAAGAATTATTTCAACAAAAAGCTGACGGTGCCGACAACCTTTCAAAGCCTTGCGGACTACCACACCATGCGTAACAACCAGCCTATTACACAACGCGAAAGGACCTTCCCGGCCCAGCAACGACTTATTTCCACCACCAACGCCAAGGGTGTGATTACCTACTGCAACGATGCTTTCATCGACATCAGTGGTTTTACAAAGGAACAATTGATCCATTCGCCGCACAACCTGGTGCGCCATCCCGACGTTCCGTCGGCCGTGTTCACCCACATGTGGAACACGTTGAAACAAGGCTTGCCATGGATGGGCATCGTCAAGAATCGCTGCCAGAACGGCGATCACTACTGGGTCAACGCCTACGTCACGCCCGTGTTCGAAGGCAATCAGGTCGTAGGCTATGAATCGGTACGGGTCAAACCCACCGCTGAGCAGATTACCCGAGCCGAAGCCCTTTATAAGCGCCTCAACCAAGGCAAATCCGCAGTGCCGGGCAGCGATAAATGGCTGCCGATGCTGCAGGACTGGCTGCCGTTCATCCTGGTCAGCCAGTTGAGTTTCGTTGTCGGCGCTTTTTTCACCTCTTCTTGGGGGTTTGCCCTCGCCGGCCTGCTGTCGGTGCCGTTGGGACTGCTGGGCCTGCAGTGGCAGCAACGCGGTATCAAGCGCCTGCTGCGCCTGGCCGAACAAACCACCTCGGACCCGTTGATCGCGCGGATGTTCACCGATAGCCGCGGCGTCCAGGCACGCCTGGAGATGTCGATCCTGAGCCAGGAAGCCCGCCTCAAAACCTGCCTGACCCGCCTGCAGGACACTGCCGAGCACCTGAACGGCCAGGCGCGCCAATCCAGCGCGTTGGCCCACGACAGCTCCAGCGGCCTGGAGCGCCAGCGGGTGGAAACCGAACAAGTGGCCACCGCCATCAACCAGATGGCCGCGACCACCCAGGAAGTCGCCAGCCACGTGCAGCGCACCGCCGATGCCACCCAAGAGGCCAATCGCCTGACGGGACGCGGTCGCGACATTGCAGGCGAAACCCGCGAGGCCATCGAGCGACTGTCGGTCGTCGTGGGCGAGACCGGGCAGACCGTGACCCAGTTGGCCAAGGACAGCGATGAAATCGGTGGCGTGGTTGACGTGATCAAGGGCATCGCCGACCAGACCAACCTGCTGGCCCTCAACGCCGCCATCGAAGCGGCCCGCGCCGGCGAGATGGGACGCGGGTTTGCCGTCGTCGCCGATGAAGTGCGGCAATTGGCCCAACGCACCAGCGAGTCCACTGGGCAGATCCATGCCTTGATCGCCAAACTGCAACAGACCGCCACCAACGCCGTGCAGACCATGGACGCCGGTCATCGCCAGGCTGAAGAAGGCGTTGCGCGGGTCATGGAAGCCGACCAGGCACTGGCGGGGATCAGCGAAGCGGTGGCACACATCACCGACATGACCACTCAGATCGCCGCCGCGACCGAGGAACAAAGTTCGGTGGCCGAGGAAATCAGCCGCAACATCAGTAACATCTCGGAACTGGCCGACCAGACCTCCGGGCAGGCCCACAGCTCGGCGCTGCTGAGCGAAGAACTGACCCGCACGGCCAACACGCAGTATTCGTTGGTGGAGCGGTTCAACCGCTGAGTTCAATTGGCGAACCAAAGGCCCGGACAGCGAAAGCTTCCGGGTTTTTGTCGTCTGGCAGGCCGCTATCGCGAGCAAGCTCGCCCCCACAGGGGGTGTGGGTCGTTCATTCAAATGCATTCCAATGTGGGAGCGAGCTTGCTCGCGATGAGGCCATGACTGGCAGCATCAGTCTTGAGACACAAACCCGGCCACCGCCTGCGCCGCCGCCTGCAGATGCTGCTCATGACTAAACCCCGACGCCTTCAACGGTTTCAGATCATGATCCGCCGCCACCAGCCACATGACCTCGATGCCCGGTGACAACGTGTAGCCCTGCACCGCCTCCCGATTGCCCAACGCATCCCGCTCACCCTGGACGATCAAGGTTCGGGTCTTCAACGTTGCCAAGTGCTCGACCCGCGGTTTCTCCGGTTTGCCTACCGCGTAGAAGGGATAGCCCAGGCACACCAGCGCATCGGCGCCCAGCTCATCAGCCACCAAACTAGCCATCCGCCCGCCCATGGACTTGCCGCCAATGGCCAGCTGCCCAGCGACATAAGGCCGCACGGTGGCGTACACCTCTCGCCAGCATTCCAGCAGCTTTGGCGCAGGGTTCGGTGGACGCTTGCCGCCGTCCACGCGCCGCTGGGCCATGTAGGGAAACTCGAAGCGCAACACATTGACGCCCTGTGCGCCTAGGCGGGTGGCCATTTGCGCCATGAAACCGCTGTCCATCGGTGCGCCGGCGCCATGGGCCAGGATCAGGGTCGGCGACTCGGCGCCAGCACCTGGCTTGGCGGCCGTCCACAGCCAACCATGTTCCGCCACGCATCGCGCCCATTGATCCCCGTCAATACTGGCCTTGTGCTGTTTGTCCATGCTTGCCTCGCTTTTAGTCTGCCTATAACTCCAGGCGAAGAACGCCGCACTGCCTTGCGCAGGCACTCACTTCGACTGAACCGTGGATGGGGAACCATGAACACTTCTATCAGTACCGCCTACAACTACAAGGTGGTCCGCCAATTCGCCATTATGACGGTGGTGTGGGGCATCGTCGGCATGGGGCTCGGGGTTTTTCTCGCGGCCCAGTTGGTCTGGCCGCAGCTCAACTTCGATTTGCCCTGGACCAGCTTCGGCCGCCTGCGCCCGTTGCACACCAATGCGGTGATCTTTGCCTTCGGCGGTTGCGCGTTGTTTGCGAGTTCGTTTTATTCAGTGCAGCGCACCTGCCAGACAACGTTGTTCGCGCCGAAAATCGCCGCATTCTGCTTTTGGGGCTGGCAGCTTGTGATCCTGCTGGCGGCCATCAGCCTGCCGCTGGGCTACACCAGTTCCAAGGAATACGCCGAATTGGAATGGCCGATCGACATTCTGATCACCATCGTCTGGGTCGCCTACGCCATCGTGTTCTTCGGCACCGTGGCCAAGCGTAGGACCAAGCACATCTACGTCGGTAACTGGTTCTTCGGCGGGTTCATCCTGACCGTGGCGATCCTGCACATCGTCAACAACCTGGAATTGCCGGTGAGCCTGACCAAATCCTACTCGGTGTATGCCGGGGCCACCGATGCGATGGTGCAATGGTGGTACGGCCACAACGCCGTAGGCTTTTTCCTCACCGCAGGCTTCTTGGGGATGATGTATTACTTCGTGCCGAAACAGGCCGAGCGCCCGGTGTATTCGTATCGTCTGTCCATTGTCCACTTCTGGGCGCTGATCACGCTGTATATCTGGGCCGGCCCGCACCACCTGCACTACACCGCGCTGCCGGATTGGGCGCAATCGCTGGGGATGGTGATGTCGCTGATCCTGCTGGCGCCAAGCTGGGGCGGCATGATCAACGGCATGATGACCCTCTCGGGCGCCTGGCATAAATTGCGCAGCGACCCGATCCTGCGCTTTCTGGTGGTGTCCCTGGCGTTCTACGGTATGTCGACCTTCGAAGGGCCGATGATGGCGATCAAGACCGTCAACGCCCTCTCCCACTACACCGACTGGACCATCGGCCACGTACACGCCGGCGCACTGGGCTGGGTGGCGATGATTTCCATCGGCGCGCTGTACCACATGATCCCCAAAGTCTTCGGCCGCACGCAGATGCACAGTATCGGCCTGATCAACGCGCACTTCTGGCTCGCAACCATCGGCACCGTTTTGTACATCGCCTCGATGTGGGTCAACGGCATTGCCCAGGGCCTGATGTGGCGTGCGGTGAACGAAGACGGCACGCTCACCTACTCCTTCGTCGAAACCCTGGTGGCCAGCCACCCAGGCTTCATCGTGCGGCTGGTAGGCGGGGCGATCTTCCTCAGCGGCATGTTGCTGATGGCCTACAACACCTGGCGCACCGTGCGGGCCTCTCAGCCTGCCGAAGCCACCGTTGCCGCGCAGATGGCTTGAGGAGTCCGCGATGAAACACGAAACAATCGAAAAAAACGTCGGCCTGCTGATGCTGCTGATGGTCCTGGCCGTGAGTATCGGGGGCTTGACCCAGATCGTGCCGCTGTTCTTCCAGGACGTGACCAATAAACCGGTGGACGGCATGAAACCCTACACCGCCCTGCAGTTGGAAGGCCGCGACATTTACATCCGCGAAGGCTGCGTCGGCTGCCACTCGCAGATGATTCGTCCGTTTCGCGCCGAGACCGAGCGCTACGGCCACTACTCGGTGGCCGGCGAAAGCGTCTGGGATCACCCGTTCCTTTGGGGCTCCAAGCGCACTGGCCCGGACCTGGCCCGGGTCGGCGCGCGTTACTCCGATGATTGGCATCGCGCGCACTTGTACAACCCGCGCAACGTCGTGCCCGAATCGAAAATGCCGGCCTACCCGTGGCTCGTCACCCAAGCCGTCGACAGCAGCCACACCGAAGGCAAGCTGCGCGCCATGCGCACCCTCGGCGTGCCGTACACCGACGATGACATCGCAGGCGCGACGGCCACGCTCAAGGGCAAGACCGAAATGGATGCGCTGGTGGCCTACCTGCAAGTGCTTGGCACTGCCATCAAGAGCAAGAGGTGAGCCATGGTGCTTGAAATGAGTACTGGAATGATCCGCGGCCTGGGCACCGTCGTGGTGTTCATCGCTTTCATCGGCCTGGTCCTGTGGGTGTTCAGCAGCAAGCGCGGCCCGGAATTCGCCCAGGCACGCCTGCTGCCGTTTGCCGATGAGCCGCCCGCCGACCTCATCCCCCAAGACCCTGAACCAAGGAGTACCCGGTCATGACCACTTTCTGGAGTACGTGGATCTGCGTACTGACCCTCGGCAGCCTCATCGGCCTGACCTGGCTGCTGATCGGCACCCGCAAGGGCGAGACCAAGGGCAGCGTCGACCAGACCATGGGCCACAGCTTCGACGGCATCGAGGAATACGACAACCCGCTGCCGCAATGGTGGTTCCTGTTGTTCGCCGGCACCTTGGTGTTTTCCGTTGGCTACCTGATTCTCTATCCGGGCCTGGGCAACTGGAAAGGCATCCTGCCCGGCTACGACAACGGCTGGACCGGCGCCCATGAATGGGAAAAGGAAATGGCCAAGGCTGACGCCAGGTTCGGGCCAATCTTCGCCAGGTTCTCCGCGATGCCGGTGGAAGAAGTCGCCAAGGATCCGCAAGCCTTGAAAATGGGCAGCCGCTTGTTCGCTTCCAACTGCTCGGTCTGCCATGGCTCGGACGCCAAGGGCGCCTTCGGCTTCCCGAACCTTGCCGACAGTAACTGGCGCTGGGGCGGCAATGCCGAAACCATCAAGGCGACCATCATGGGCGGCCGCATGGCAGCGATGCCCGCCTGGGGCGACGTGTTGGGAGATGCCGGGGTCAGGAACGTCGCCGCGTATGTGCGACACGATCTGGCAGGCCTGCCGCTACCGGCGGACAGCGGTGCCGACCTGCAAGCCGGCCAGCAAGCGTTCAGCACCACCTGCGTCGCCTGCCACGGCGCCAACGGCCAGGGCACCGAAGCCATGGGCGCGCCGAACCTGACGCAACCGGCCGGCTTCATCTACGGCACCAGCCTGGCCCAATTGCAGCAGACCATTCGCCATGGTCGCCAAGGCCATATGCCTGCGCAGAATGAACTGCTTGGCAATGATAAGGTGCAACTGCTCGCGGCTTACGTCTACAGCCTGTCCCAGGGTGCCGGCACCGAGCGCCTGCAAGCGGAACACAAAAGCGAATAAATCCTGACCACACGAACAGCCGCGTTCATCTGGATGCGGCCGTTCCGTGCCCCTGCGCGACTCATTGTCGCACCCTGCCTTAGTCTTTCTTTCGGTTCCATGGAATCAGGTCTAAGCTTGCCTTTGCGTGTGCTGGCGACTGCCGGTTTCAGGTCGATCCGACCCGATGCGTTCGACAATCGTTCGACAAAAAGGCCGCAAAGGCAGGTGAATACCGGCTGTTGCGACAGTTGCCTGTCACCCCCCGAACGCCGTGTTTGAACACACCCCGTTACAACCGACCTGACCCCCTCGCCTCCTTCCTTTGTCGCGACATTTTGCCGAGGGCCAATTTTGTCCCTACACCGAACATGGAAAGGCCGCAGAATCAGCTTTGGAAAGCATTGACCCCGGTCATGGCGCGTTGCAATGACCCCCCGCTTTCTCCATACTTGCGACCGATTTTTATCCTAATAAAACACCCAAACCGTGGAACCTTAGAATGAGCACAGCAATCAGTCCGACTGCTTATAACTATAAGGTAGTCCGCCAGTTCGCCATCATGACGGTGGTCTGGGGGATCCTTGGCATGGGGCTCGGTGTCTTCATCGCCTCGCAACTGGTCTGGCCGGAGTTGAACTTCGATCTGCCATGGACGACATTTGGACGCCTGCGCCCGCTGCACACCAACCTGGTGATCTTCGCCTTCGGTGGTTGTGCGTTGTTTGCCACTTCTTATTACGTCGTGCAGCGAACCTGCCAAACGCGACTGATTTCCGACAGCCTCGCCGCCTTCACCTTCTGGGGTTGGCAAGCGGTGATCGTTGGCGCGATCGTGACCTTGCCAATGGGTTTCACCACCACCAAGGAATACGCGGAACTGGAATGGCCCCTGGCTATCCTGCTGGCCATCGTCTGGGTGACCTACGGTTTGGTGTTCTTCGGCACCATCGTCAAGCGCAAGACCAAGCACATCTATGTCGGCAACTGGTTCTACGGCGCGTTCATCGTCGTGACCGCCATGTTGCACATCGTCAACCACGCGTCCCTGCCGGTCAGCTTCTTCAAGTCTTACTCGGCCTATTCGGGCGCCACCGACGCGATGATCCAATGGTGGTACGGCCACAACGCCGTGGGCTTCTTCCTGACCACCGGCTTTCTGGGGATGATGTACTACTTCGTGCCGAAACAGGCCGAGCGTCCGATCTACTCCTATCGTCTGTCCATCGTGCACTTCTGGGCGCTGATCACCCTGTACATCTGGGCCGGCCCTCACCACCTGCACTACACCGCGCTGCCGGACTGGGCGCAGTCCCTGGGCATGGCGATGTCGATCATCCTGCTGGCGCCAAGCTGGGGCGGCATGATCAACGGCATGATGACCCTCTCGGGCGCCTGGCATAAGCTGCGCACCGACCCGATCCTGCGGTTCCTGGTGGTGTCTTTGGCGTTCTACGGCATGTCGACCTTCGAAGGCCCGATGATGGCCATCAAGACCGTCAACTCCTTGAGCCACTACACCGACTGGACCATCGGCCACGTACACGCCGGCGCCCTCGGCTGGGTAGCGATGATTTCCATCGGCGCCATCTACCACATGATCCCGAAACTGTTCGGTCGCGCGCAGATGCACAGCACTGGCCTGATCAACGCGCACTTCTGGCTCGCGACCATCGGCACCGTGCTGTACATCGCCTCGATGTGGGTCAACGGCATTACCCAAGGCCTGATGTGGCGTGCGATCAACGATGACGGCACCCTGACCTACTCGTTCGTCGAAGCGCTGCAAGCCAGCCACCCGGGCTTTATTGTCCGTGCCCTGGGCGGCGCGTTCTTCGCCAGCGGCATGCTGCTGATGGCTTACAACGTATTGCGCACCGTTCGTGCCTCTGACCCGGCTGAAGCTGAAGCCGCTGCCAAGATCGCCGTTGTTGGAGCTCACTGATGAAGCACGAAGCAGTAGAGAAGAATATCGGCCTGCTGGCCTTCTTCATGGTTATCGCCGTGAGCATCGGCGGCCTGACCCAGATCGTTCCACTGTTCTTCCAGGACGTGACCAACAAGCCGGTCGAAGGCATGAAGCCGCGCACCGCCCTTGAACTCGAAGGCCGCGACGTCTACATCGCCAACGGTTGTGTCGGCTGCCATTCGCAGATGATCCGTCCGTTCCGCGCCGAGACCGAACGCTACGGCCACTACTCGGTCGCCGGTGAAAGCGTCTGGGACCACCCGTTCCTGTGGGGTTCCAAGCGTACCGGTCCGGACCTGGCCCGTGTCGGCGGCCGCTACTCCGACGACTGGCAGCGTGCGCACTTGTACAACCCGCGCAACGTCGTGCCTGAGTCGAAAATGCCGGCCTACCCGTTCCTCGTAGAAAACAAGCTCGACGGCAAAGACACCGCCAAGAAAATGGAAGTCCTGCGCTCCCTGGGCGTTCCCTACACCGACGAAGACATCGCCGGCGCCAGGGATGCCGTGAAGGGCAAGACTGAAATGGACGCGCTGGTGGCCTATCTGCAAGGCCTGGGCACCATCATCAAAAGCAAACGGTGATCTGGATGGATATCGGGATGATTCGTGGCCTGGGCACCGTCGTCGTGATGGTGGCCTTCATCGGCCTGGCTCTGTGGGTGTTCAGCCCCAAGCGCAAGTCGGAGTTTGACGACGCGACCTTACTGCCGTTCGCGGACGATCCCGAAGCCATCAAGCACGTCGAGCAAGCTTCTAGGAGTAACAAAGAATGACTACGTTCTGGAGTCTGTACGTCACAGTCCTCAGCCTGGGAACGATCTTCGCCCTGACCTGGCTGCTGCTGTCGACCCGTAAGGGCCAGCGCAGCGAAGCCACCGAGGAGACGGTCGGCCACTCCTTCGACGGGATCGAGGAGTACGACAACCCGCTGCCGAAGTGGTGGTTCATGCTGTTCGTGGGCACCATCATCTTCGCCCTCGGCTACCTGGTGCTCTACCCCGGCCTGGGTAACTGGAAGGGCCTGCTGCCAGGCTATAACTACCTGGACACCGAAAAGCAGACCCCTTTTGCCAACGGCCAGACCGGCTGGACTGGCGTGCATGAGTGGGAAAAGGAAATGGCCCGCTCGGATGCCAAGTTCGGTCCGATCTTCGCCAAGTTCGCTTCCATGCCCATCGAAGAAGTCGCCAAGGACCCGCAAGCCTTGAAGATGGGTGGCCGCCTGTTCGCTTCCAACTGCTCGGTCTGCCACGGTTCCGACGCCAAGGGTGCCTATGGCTTCCCCAACCTGACCGACGCTGACTGGCGCTGGGGCGGCGAGCCGGAAACCATCAAGACCACCATCATGGGCGGCCGTCACGCCGTCATGCCGGGCTGGGCTGCCGTGGTTGGCGAACAAGGCGTTGCCGACGTGGCTTCCTACGTCGTGACCGGCCTGCACGGTCGCAAACTGCCGGAAGGCGCCAAGGCGGATCCGGCCAATGGCCAGAAACTGTTCGCAGCCAACTGCGTGGCTTGCCACGGTCCGGCCGGCAAAGGCACGCCCGCCATGGGCGCACCTGACCTGACGCACCCGGCCGGCTTCATCTACGGTTCGAGCTTCGCCCAGCTGCAGCAGACCATCCGCTACGGTCGTCAAGGCCAGATGCCGGCCCAGGCCGACATGCAAGGCAATGACAAGGTCCACCTGTTGGCCGCCTACGTCTATAGCCTGTCACATGGCGAAAAGGCTCCGGCCGCTGACGCTCAGTAAAGCAACTTCCTGATACACGAAAGGCCCCGCCAATCCATTTGGCAGGGCCTTTTTTATCGGCCTTAGAAACATGTCGAGCCTGTTTCCCCTTGCCTGCACTTGGCGCCAGTAGTAACGTGCCTACATTCAGTTTCCATGGGGTACGCCACCATGTCCGTCACTACCATTTCCAGCCGCGAATTCAACCACGACACAAGTGGTGCCAAAAAAGCCGCCCGTGAAGGGCCGGTGATCATCACCGATCGTGGCAAGCCGGCCCATGTGCTGCTAAGCATTGAGGAGTACCAGAAACTGACCGGCATTGGCGCCAGTATTGTCGAGTTGCTGGTCATGCCCGACGCGTCGGATATCCACTTCGATCCCGAACGTGCCGTCATCACTCCCCGATCGGTCGACCTGTCCTGAATGTTTCTACTCGATACCAATGTCATCTCGGAGCTGCGCAAACCCCAAGCCGACAAGAACGTGCAGGCTTGGGCACGCAGCGTCCCCGCCCCCAGCCTCTACGTCTCGGCCATTACCGTGTTGGAGCTGGAAACCGGCGTCTTGCGCATCGAACGCAAGGACCCGGTGCAAGGCAGTCGCCTGCGCGCATGGCTGGACAACCACGTCATGCCCACGTTTGCCGGCAGGATTCTCGCCGTCGACCGCGCCGTTGCGCTTCGCTGCGCACGTCTTCACGTTCTCGACCGCAGCAATGAATGCGATGCTTTGATTGCCGCCACCGCGTTGGTTCACGGGCTGACCGTGGTGACCCGCAACGTGACGGATTTCCAGAGCAGCGGCGTGGCGTTGCTCAATCCTTGGTCAAGCTGATAACACAACGGACTCACCATTTAACGCCAGGGAGACAGGCGCAATGAAAGGCATCGAACCACCCAAGCATACAAGCGCCAGTTTGAGCATCGTCCATGTCTGACGCGCTCTGGGCTGCCCGCCTGGGCGACGCGCTGAACCACACTTCAATGATGGCCGACATTCTCGGCGGCGTGCTGGAGGTGGCGGCGAACATCGCGATCACTGCCGTGGCGACCGCCGCGGTGGTCGCCGCCACGGGCATTACCGTGGTCACTGGCGGCCTGGGCTGCTTCGTGCTCGGCCTGGTGGTGGGAACGGTGGTCGGCCTGGCCATGAGCAAGACCGGGGCCGATAAAGGCTTGAGCAATATATGCGAAGGCATCGGCAACGCCCTCTTTCCGCCCACGGTGCAGGCCAACATCCTCACCGGGTCCACCGACACCCTCACCAACAACATACCCGCCGCCCGCGCCGCCGGAGCGATTCAATCCCATGTCGCCCCGGCCGGCACCGAGCTCGAAGCCTCCGAGCCAGAAGAAGAACCCAGCTACCTGGACATGGCCGGGTCATTCTTCTCGCAGATGTGGCGTCCTACCGTCGCCACGCCCGCGCCGGGCGCCGTACCCAAGCCCGAAGACTTGGTCATCTGCACGAAGCACCCGCCGATGCCCCCGCAATTCATGGCCGAGGGCTCGGACAAGGTCACCATCAACGGCCAGCCCGCCGTGCGCAGCGGCGACCGCAGCACGTGCGACGCGACGGTGGTGTCGTCCGGGCTGATCTCACCGGACGTGACCATCGGCGGCGGTTCGGTGGTAGTGCGCGAGATCCGCAGCGGCAAGACCCCGGGCGTGGGGTTGGCGGTCACGGCGCTTTTGATGCTCAAGGGCGGCAAAGGCAAGTTCTTCAGCAAATTGCCCTGCATGTTGGTGGGCGGCGCGGTGTCCATGGCCGCCAGCAGTGCGGCGAACGCGGCTGCCAACGCCGCCCTGGGCTCGCCGAACCCGGTGCATGCCGCCACCGGCGCCAAGGTGCTGGGTGGTGATGAAGAGCTGGACTTCGTCTTGCCCGGCATCCTGCCGATAAACTGGCAGCGTTTCTACAACAGCCGCGACGAACGTCACGGCAGCCTGTTCGGAGCCGGGTGGAGCGTGAGCTATGAGGTAAAGGTCGAAATCCTCCCTCACCCCGACGGCGGCGAAACCCTGGTCTACACCGATGAACAGGCGCGCCCCATCGACATGGGCTCGATCCCATTGGGCGGCGCAGTGTTCAGCGCCGGCGAGGGTCTGGCCGTGCGCCGTCACGCGAACGGGCAATTGCTGATCGAAAGCGACGACGGCCTGTACCGTTTGTTCGAACCCACGCCGGTCAACCCGGCACACCTGCGCCTGAGCCAACTGGGTGACCGCAACGACAACCGTATCCACCTCGACTATGACGACGCCGGACGCCTGGTGCGGCTGCGCGACACCTTCGATCTGGTGCAGGTCGAGTTGATTCGCGAAGGCGAACGCGTCAGCCGGATCGAACGTCTCTACCCTGATCAATCGCGGGAAGTGCTGGTCAGCTACGCCTACGACGCCGCATGCAACCTCGCCGAAGTACGCGACGGTGGCAACCAGATGCAACGGCGTTTCAGCTATGACGCCGGGCAGCGGATGGTCGAGCACCAATTGCCCACCGGCCTGCGCTGCTTCTATGAGTGGGCCTTGATCCAAAGCCAGGAATGGCGCGTGGTCCGGCACTGGACCGACGAGGGCGACGCCTACCAGTTCGACTATGACCTGCACGCCGGTATCACTCGCATCAGCGACAGCCTGCAACGCGTCAGCATTCGGCATTGGAACAGCCAGCACCAGATCATCCGGTTCAGCGACAACCTCGGCCAGACGTGGCTGTTCGAATGGAATGATGAACGTCAGTTGCTCAGCGCCACCGATCCACAAGGTGGCCTGTATCAGTTCAGCTATGACGATGCCGGCAATCTGATCAGCGAAACCGACCCGATGGGCCGCAGCGAATCCACCCTCTGGCTCGAACATTGGGCACTGCCGCTGGTGGACACCAACGCCGCCGGCCACAGCTGGAAATACCGCTACGATCAACGCGGCAATTGCACCGCGCAAACCGACCCGCGGGGCCACATCACCCACTATCGCTACGACGCCCACGGCCAGGTCGTGGAAATCATCGACGCCACCGGCAAAAACAAAAAGCTGCGCTGGAACCCGTTTGGGCAATTGGTTGAACACGTCGATTGCTCGGGTTATCCGACGCGTTTCAGTTATGACCAGCGAGGCTACCTGCAAACCATCACCGATGCCCTCGGCGAGCGCACCCAATTCAGCTACGACGCCCAAGGGCGCTTGCTCAGCAGCCAATTGCCGGACGGCCGCACCGAGCACTATCAGCGCGACACCGCAGGCCAACTCACCGGCTACACCGACCCGGCCGGGCACACCACGCTTTACCAGCACAACCGCCGCGGTCAGGTCCGCCAACGCACCGACGCCCAGGGCCGGCAAGTGCAGTTCGCCTACGACAGCTTCGGCCGGCTGCAAGCGCTGACCAATGAGAATGGCGAGAGCTACCGGTTTGCCTGGGATATCGCCAATCGGTTGAGCGAACAACAAGACCTGGATGGCAGCGCCAAGCGCTACGACTATGACCGCCTCGACAACGTCGCGGCAGTGACGGCGATGCCTGCACCGTACGGCACGGGCCTGGCGCTCATTCCCGAAATACCGCCGGCGCCCATCGTCCATCGCCTGGAACGCGATGCCGTGGGTCGGCTGATCGCCAAAGTCACCGACGATGGCCGCACTGAATACAGCTACGATCCGCTGGACCAACTCACCGCCGTCACCTTCACCGACCTGCAAGGCAACGCGCAAACCCTGAGCTTCGCCTACGACGCCCTCGGCCAGTTGCTCGCCGAAAACAGCGCCGCCGGCAGCCTGCAACACCACTACGACGAACTTGGCAACCTGATCCAGACCCAACTGCCCGATGGCCGCTGGGTCAACCGCCTGTACTACGGCAGTGGTCATCTGCACCAGATCAACCTCGACGGCCAGGTCATCAGCGACTTCGAACGCGACCGCCTGCACCGCGAAGTGCTGCGTACCCAAGGGCAGATCAGCACCCGCAGCGAATACGACCGCAGCGGTCGCCTGCGCACGCGACAACGCCGCCACAGCGGCCAACCCTCGCTGTTGCCGGCGGCGGTGCAAAAACACTTCGAGTACGACCCCGCCGACAACCTCATCGGCAAACTCGACCAGCAACCCGCCGCGCAACAGCGCCAGCTCCTGCACTACGACGCCACCGGTCGCATCATCGCCAGCCAGGACAGCCTGCACGGCCAGCGCGAAACCTTCACCTACGACGCCGCCGCCAACCTGCTGGACGGCCCGGCCCCCGGCGCCGGATTGGTGGTGCACAACAAACTGCTGACCTACCAGGACAAGCGCTACCGCTACGACGCCTTCGGCCGGATGATCGAAAAACGCAGCGCCAAACGTGGCGTGCAGCACTTTGCCTACGACGCCGAAAGCCGCTTGATCGAGGTGCGCAATGACAACGGCAGCGTGGTCAAAATGGCCTACGACCCGCTGGGCCGGCGCATCGAAAAAACCGAACACGACAGCCACGGCTACCCGCTGGGGGAAACCCGCTTCACCTGGGATGGCATGCGCTTATTGCAGGAAAGTCGATACAACCAGACTAGCCTTTATCTTTATACGGATAACACCTACGAACCCCTTGCGCGGATAGATGGATACGGTGCGCATCAGAAAGTCCGTTATTACCACAACGACCTGAACGGCCTGCCCGAACAACTCACAGAAGTCGACGGACGAAGCGTCTGGCAAGCTCGCTTTGAGGTGTGGGGTAACCCTCTTCAGGAAATTCGTGAACCCTACTTCATTGAAGAGCAAAACCTGAGGTACCAAGGACAGTATCTCGATCGAGAAATTGGGCTGCACTACAACGTTCTCAGGTTTTACGATCCTGACGTGGGTCGCTTCACTACGCCCGATCCAATAGGCTTGGCTGGAGGCCTAAATTTCTATGCCTATGCGCCCAACCCTATCGGCTATGCAGACCCTCTAGGCCTTGCAGTCGACCCGCTGATAAAACTGAAAGACCGTGGGTACACCGGCGTCACGAAGACACCTGGTGGAGGTCTCGACTATTCTGAAAGTAACGCGCTTTACAACAAAAAATCCGGCGTGAACCCAATCGTTAGAATTGAATACACTGGCGACTACGGGAAGGACTTCGAGGCCGCAAACAAGGCGGCCAAGTTGAGTCAAAAAACTACTCCATCCGGCCACGTATGGCACCACTTGGATGATTACGACCCGAAGACCAACACAGGCACGATGCAGCTCATCAAGCAAAACGCCCACAGCGGCATAAGCCATAACGGCGGTGTAGCTCAATACAAAGCAGCTACGGGCAAGGCCTACACCCACCCAGCTCGTTTCAAGAGCAGAACAAAAGGAGCATCCAAATGCGGCTGACCCTCGAAGAATCCGAACACGCCCTCTCTGTGCAAGAGTTGAATGAGTTCCAAGAAAAATTCAATGTGGAATTACCGACAGCCTTTAGGCAATTTTATCTAAAGCACAACGGCGGCGATTTGGCTGAGAGCAATAGCGAGAATGATTTTTTGCTGGGTGGATTCACTCCGATCAAATACGGACAAGCCCCTATCGAAACGGTCTATCGAGACTTGACGGACGACGTTCCGTCGTTAAAGCAAATGATCCCCTTTGCGTACGATCACGGTGGCAATTCCTTCCTCTTATCCGTTAAGGAGGCTGACTTCGGAAATATTTACCTGTACTTGATGGATGAAGAAGATCTGGCGTTCGTATGCGAATCATTTGAAGAATTCCTCGCTGAACTCACGGGTCAATAGAGCCATGCGTCATCGCTGGACAGGCTTAGTCTACACACGAGCCCGTGAAGCGATAGCCTCACGAGGCTCGCTCAGGTCTGCGCCATGAGTATGGAAATTCGCAAGCATCTGGAAGTGAAACTACTGGCGGCGCTGCAGCAAACAACGTCAGCCCACTTGGACCTGAAGGCCAGCAAAAACAAACTTGGCCTGCTCGCTGCCAAGGAAAAATTTGGGGAAATCTACGTTCAACACCTAACCAAGGCCGACGGCTATTACGCGGGGTTGGAGCTCTATACCTGCGAGGCCTTCAGCTTCTGCAAAGAGCAATCCCCGCCCTACGAGAGCCGCCTGCTGAATGCATCGTTTTTATCGAAGAGCTCCTTGTCGGAGCAAGCAAAACAATTCGGTGACGAGCCGGGCGGCATCATCAGGACCCCGTCCCCTCAAGCCATCAGCGCAACCGTCAAGAAAATAAGCGAACGGCTCGAGAAATTTTACCTGCCCAAGGCAGAGCACAGCGTTCTTGGCTCCCCCACATTAATCGATGACGTGTTGGCCGAGCCGGATAACTATGCGTTCCCATTCCTGACGATTGTCTTTGCAGCGCACAAAAATAATCTGAGCCTGGATTCGGATTTGCTCAAGAACGCTCTGGCCACTAAATCAATATTCGGAAACAAGCAGTTCGACTTGCCGCTTGCGAAAAACTACTAGGCGCAGGTTAAGCGCAAATTCCCGTGGCGAGGGAGCTTGCCCTTGCTGGGCTGCACAGCAGCCCCAAAAAGGCAGGCGCATTCCTACAGAAAAAACGCTGCGCCACCGAGCGAAAGCAAGCTCCCTCGCACCGAATCCAGGGCATTACGAAGGCTTGTTTATTCTCCCTGCGCAATGCTTCCGACAAGCTACGAATCCTTGCGCCATTGCCTACAACTACGCCAGAATCCGCCCGCTTGTGCGCCTTGCCCATGGGTTCTATCGTTTCCCTGCCACTGCCCATCAGTGGTCGGGCTTGGCGGCCCGGTACACGAAAGGCGCAACAGCCCCCAATATGATTGCAATGTCTCTGGCATTTGGCACTCCTATGTTATGGCGGGTTGCGCAAGGATCCCTTCGGGGATGCCGGGTTCCTTTCGTGCCGGTCCGCCAACCTTGCGTAACCCGTCACCCCACCTGCTTGGCGGCAGACGGTGATGGTTCCTCTTACGAAAGGAGCTGCACCATGTTCAAAATTACACCGAATCCCCCCGAAACAGAGCGCATCTCTGCGTCCACTCAATCCAAAACGAAGAAACAAGACGAAGCAGAAAAGCGCGCCTTGGATTACTACCTGCTACCGAAACCGGAAAAGTCCGAAGATGCATCCAAACCGGACCTGCTCTTCATCGTGGCAAAAAACGCCGACAACGAATGCCTGCTCGCTAACCTCAGCGAAAACCTGGCATCCGCTGACGCGATGATCAGCAACCTAGCCTTCGACCTCGAAGGCCCCCGCCGCCACATCGCCCTCGGCATCCAGCAATTGATCGAACTGAGTTCAATGCTGGCCAGCCGTGTACTGGATAACGTCGATCCACGCTAGCTGCTACACCACCTCCGTGGCGAGGAAGCTTGCTCCCGCTGGGTGGCGAAGCCGCCCCAAAACAGACCGGCGCATCCCTACAGACACACCGCATCAGCCGGTTTACGACGGCTGCGCCGCCGAGCGGGAGCAAGCTCCCTCGCCACGGATCGCCTACACCTCAAAAGCAAGCGTGTAACCCGCCCTCACCAACCTGCAAGGCGACGTGCAAACCCTGAGCTTCGCCTACGACGCCCTCGGCCAGATGCGATTCAGCACGTCCAGTATGTGCGCAGTACAAAATCCGGAGCCATCTACAAGCTTGACTACCATCCAGGCGGCAGCCCTACCCAGCCCAACGTCCATGGAAATGATTATTGGAAGGTCTATAAAGTCAATAAAGCCGGTGAAGATGTTGTATTCGGCAGGATTGGACATAGTGACTTTAAAAATTATGACCCTCATAAAAGACTGACCCGTATACGTAAACGGCACGCTAATGAACGGTGGAACTTAAATGATTGATTTTGCAGCCGACATAAAATCCAAGCATTCAATTGCGAACATTTTATTGCAAGACAATATCTCGACCTATATGAATGAGCTCTATGAGCATCATAAAGTCGAGATAAAGAGCTACACGCTACCTGACGGTGAAACTAGAACAGCGTACGTAATCGATAGTACGCTCACCCTCTCAACCCTTCCTGACGGAACAATTTTTTCAATCGGTTGCAACGCGCGATACAAAGGGCTTTACGAACATACGCTTTCCACAGGGATGCCTTTTGACCAGATAAAGAAGCTGACCGAACGCCAGCGCATATTTAATGGCATCATAATCCTCAACGAGGATTTTGGCTTCTGCTACGTCTTGCCAACACCTTATGACGAGATAGCTGACAGCATCGAAAACATACCGCCGACGCTAACGCTGGATGAAATTTACATATCCGACTTTTCTTCCTGGCTTCATAAACCGCAATAACATAAACCATCAAATTATCCGTCTGAATGCCAGCTAGAAAGAGGCAGCGCGGAACGCTGGCTGAGCACAAGATTTGAGGCGAAACGCAGATCCCCTGACGAGGGAGCTTGTTCCCGCTGGGCGGCGAAGCCGCCCCCATCCAATCTCCGCCAATGCCATGCTCTGTCTATAGTCAATTGATCCAGGTCATGACTTGTTACATCCGCTACACCATTCAGCCCGGACACCCAACGCGACCAAAGGTCGCACCCTTGAGCCAGAGCGACAGGCGTATCATTGCGCCACTGCAACACCCTTTCTGACCGTGGTCGGCACGTACTGGCCTCGGCATTTTTCCACTGCCGTGGGATGCAATTGATGAGCAACCAGATTCCGGTACATGACGTTACCCCGCCTGCCAAAGACGCCAACAAAAGCGTCGACCTGTACGCCTCTCGGGAGAAAATCTACACCCGCGCCTTCACGGGCCTGTTCCGCAACCTGCGAATGGTTGGCGGGGGGTTTCTGTTCCTGCTGTATTTCGGCACGGTCTGGCTGAATTGGGGCGGTCACCAGGCCGTCTGGTGGAACCTGCCTGAACGCAAATTCTTTATTTTTGGTGCAACCTTCTGGCCCCAGGACTTCATCCTCCTCTCCGGCATGCTGATCATCGCCGCCTTCGGCCTGTTTTTCATAACGGTGTATGCCGGGCGCGTCTGGTGCGGCTACACCTGCCCGCAAAGCGTCTGGACCTGGATCTTCATGTGGTGCGAAAAGATCACCGAAGGCGACCGCAACCAGCGCATCAAGCTCGACAAGACGTCCATGAGCGCCAATAAATTCCTGCGCAAATTCGCCAAGCACAGCCTGTGGCTACTGATCGGTTTCGTCACCGGCATGACCTTCGTCGGTTACTTCACCCCGATCCGCGAACTGGTGTTCGAGTTCTTCACCGGCCAGGCCGATGGCTGGTCGTATTTCTGGGTCGGATTCTTCACCTTGGCCACTTACGGCAATGCCGGCTGGCTGCGTGAACAAGTGTGCATCTACATGTGCCCTTACGCCCGCTTCCAGAGCGTGATGTTCGACAAAGACACCTTGATCGTTTCCTATGACCCGCGTCGCGGTGAAAGCCGTGGCCCGCGCAAGAAAGGCATCGATTACAAGGCCCTGGGCCTCGGCGATTGCATCGACTGCACCATGTGCGTCCAGGTCTGCCCCACCGGCATCGACATCCGCGACGGCTTGCAGATCGAGTGTATCGGCTGCGCAGCCTGCATAGATGCCTGCGACAACATCATGGACAAGATGGATTATCCGCGCGGGCTGATCAGCTACACCACCGAACACAACCTCTCGGGGCAAAAAACCCATAAACTGCGCCCGCGCCTGATCGGCTACGCCTTGGTGCTGCTGGCCATGATCAGCTTGCTGGTAACGGCGTTTTTCATGCGTTCGCTGGTGGGTTTCGACGTCAGCAAGGACCGCGTGCTGTACCGCGAGAACGCCGAAGGCCGGATCGAGAACGTCTACAGCCTGAAGATCATGAACAAGGACCAACGCGACCATACGTACGTCCTGGAAGCCGCCGGCCTGCCTGATCTCAAGCTCGAAGGCCGACGGGAAATCAAGGTCGCCGCCGGCGAGATCTACAGCCAGCCGGTCGAATTGTCCAGCGCACCTGAACAATTGCCATCGAGCACCAACGAGGTGACCTTCATCCTCAAGGATGCCGATGACGAAAGCGTCCATGTTGAAGCCAAGAGCCGGTTCATCGGCCCACAGACTCGTTGAGAGAAATGAACATGCCTGCAGCAACTGCCACCAGCCCTTGGTACAAGCACCTCTGGCCGTGGATCATCATCGGTATCCTTGCCTGCTCGGTAACGCTGAGCCTGACCATGGTGACCATCGCGGTGAACAACCCGGATAACCTGGTCAACGACAACTACTACGAAGCCGGTAAAGGCATCAACCGCTCCCTGGAGCGCGAACTGCTGGCCCAGACCCTGCAATTGCATGCCAATGTGCAGCTGGACGACCTCACCGGGGAAGTCAACCTGCGCCTGGACGGCAACAGCCGTCCCCAGACCCTCGAACTGAGCCTGATCTCACCCACCCAGCCGGAGAAGGACCGCAAGATCGTCCTGACCCGCAACGACAGCGAACCTGGGCGCTACGTTGGCCAATTGGCAGACAAGGTCGAAGGCCGGCGCTTTGTCGAACTGCTGGGGGCGCAGAACGAGAAGACCTGGCGCTTGTTCGAAGAAGAGCAGATCAACCACGAACAGGCCATCTTGCTCGGTGATGAACCGCTGCAAGGCGCTGAAGACCTGAAGAAATAAGCCGCTTTTATGCAGCAACCATGACCACCCCACGGCCCTGCTACCACTGCGCCCTGCCCGTCCCGCCCGGCAGTCGCTTCACCGCCGTTGTCCTCGGTGAAACCCGCGAGCTGTGCTGCCCGGGTTGCCAGGCGGTGGCCGAAGCGATTGTGGCCGGCGGTTTGGAAAGCTATTACCAGCATCGCAGTGAAGCATCGGCCAACCCCCAGTCCCTGCCGGTGCAGCTGACCGAAGAACTGGCGCTGTACGATCGCCCTGACGTGCAGCAATCGTTCGTTCGCCATGAAGGCGAGCTTTGCGAAACCACCCTGCTGATGGAAGGCATCAGTTGCGCTGCCTGTGGCTGGCTGATCGAAAAGCACCTGCGCGCTTTGCCAGCGGTGGCCGAGGCGCGACTGAACCTGTCCAACCATCGCCTGCACGTCCGCTGGGCCGACGCCCAATTGCCGCTGAGCACCCTGCTCGCGCAATTGCGCCAGATCGGCTACGCCGCGCACCCGTACCAGGCCGACCAGGCTTGCGAACAGCTCGCCGCGCAAAACCGTCTGGCCCTGCGCCAGCTGGGCGTGGCTGGCTTGCTTTGGTTCCAGGCGATGATGGCGACCATGGCCACCTGGCCGGAATTCAACATCGACCTGAGCCCGGAGATGCACACCATCCTGCGCTGGGTCGCGCTATTCCTGACAACGCCCATTGTGTTCTACAGCTGCGCACCTTTTTTCAAGGGTGCCATGCGTGACCTGCGCACTCGCCACCTGACGATGGACGTTTCAGTCTCCCTGGCCATCGGTGGCGCGTACATTGCCGGCATCTGGACCTCCATTACCGGTGTCGGCGAGTTGTATTTCGATGCCGTCGGCATGTTCGCCCTGTTCCTGCTGGCCGGCCGCTACCTGGAACGCCGGGCTCGGGAACGCACCGCTGCGGCCACCGCCCAATTGGTGAACCTGTTGCCGGCCTCGTGCCTGCGCCTGGCGGATGACGGCCAGAGCGAGCGCATCCTGCTCAGCGAACTGCATACGGGCGACCGGGTGCTGGTGCAGCCCGGGGCTATCCTGCCCGCCGACGGCAGGATTCTCGAAGGGCAGTCCAGCGTCGACGAATCGCTGCTGACCGGTGAATACCTGCCGCAACCCCGCCAGGCCGGCGATGCAGTCACGGCGGGCACGCTGAACGTCGAGGGCGCGCTGACCGTTCAGGTATTGGCCTTGGGGCAGGACACTCGTTTGTCCGCCATCGTCCGCCTGCTGGAACGCGCCCAAGGCGAGAAACCGCGCCTGGCGGAAATCGCCGACCGCGCCGCCCAATGGTTCCTGCTGTTCTCTCTGGTTGCCGCCTCCGCCATCGGCCTGTTGTGGTGGCATCTGGATGCTTCGCGCGCTTTCTGGATCGTCCTGGCGATGCTCGTCGCGACCTGCCCTTGCGCGCTGTCCCTGGCGACGCCAACCGCACTCACCGCAGCCACCGGCACCCTGCACAAACTCGGATTGTTGCTGACCCGCGGCCATGTATTGGAAGGCCTGAACCAGATCGACACGGTGATTTTCGACAAGACCGGCACCCTTACCGAAGGCCGCTTGGCGTTGCGCGCCATCCGCCCCCTGGCGGCGCTCGACAGCGATCAGTGCCTGGCCTTGGCCGCGGCCTTGGAGAATCGCTCCGAACACCCGATTGCCCGCGCCTTCGGCCGGGCGCCACTGGCCGCTGAGAATGTGCAGAGTTTTCCGGGACTTGGGCTTGAGGGCTTGGTGGGGGAACAGCGATTGCGCATCGGCCATCCCGGCTTTGTCTGCGACCCGAGTGGCGCCACCGTACCGGTGATGCCGGACGAACCTGGGCAATGGCTGTTGCTGGGGGATGATGCCGGGCCGCTGGCCTGGTTTGTCCTCGACGACCGTCTGCGTACCGATGCCCCGGCCCTTGTCGCGGCCTGCAAGGCGCGGGGCTGGCGCACGCTCTTGCTGTCGGGCGACAGCTCGCCGATGGTCGCCAGCGTTGCCGCCGGACTGGGCATCGATGAGGCTCGCGGCGGTCTGCGCCCGGATGACAAGCTGGCCGTGCTGCAGCAGTTGCGTCAACAGGGCCGCAAGGTGCTGGTGCTCGGCGACGGCGTGAACGATGTGCCGGTACTGGCAGCGGCGGATATCAGCGTCGCCATGGGCTCGGCCACCGACCTGGCCAAGACCAGCGCCGACGCGGTACTGCTGTCCAACCGCCTCGAGGCCCTGGTTCACGCCTTCAGCCTCGCCCGGCGCACCCGTCGGGTCATCATCGAGAACCTGGTCTGGGCGGGGCTGTACAATGGCCTCATGTTGCCGTTCGCCGCCCTTGGCTGGATCACACCCGTGTGGGCTGCGGCCGGCATGTCCATCAGTTCGCTGACCGTGGTCTTGAACGCGCTGAGGCTGACCCGCCAACCCAAGGTGCAGGTTCTTGATGCCACGCCCGATACCCGTCCGCAGCCGGCCTGAGCCGCGCGGGCATGGAGGTCCGACATGCCAGCTCTTTACGTAATGATTCCGGCCGCGCTGCTGATCGTAGCGATCGCCGTCTACATATTCTTCTGGGCCGTGGACAGCGGCCAATACGACGACCTCGACGGCCCGGCCCACAGCATCCTGTTCGACGAACAAGACCCGAACCATAAGGCCGCGGTGGAAGAAGCAAGCGGCGAGGCCCAGAAACCGGACGACAAGGCGCCGCCCCATGCTTGATCTGGCGCCGCTGTTGATATCGGCCGTCATCCTCGGCCTGCTCGGCGGCGGCCACTGCCTGGGCATGTGCGGCGGTCTGATGGGCGCCCTCACCCTGGCGATTCCCAAAGAACAGCGCAGCCGGCGTTTTCGATTATTGCTGGCGTACAACCTGGGGCGGATCCTGAGTTACGCCACGGCGGGCTTGCTGATCGGACTGGCCGGCTGGGCCGTCGCCAACAGCCCGGCGGCGATGATCATGCGGGTGCTGGCCGGTCTGCTGCTGATCGCCATGGGCCTGTATCTCGCCGGATGGTGGAGCGGCCTGACCCGTATCGAGGGGATCGGCCGGGGCTTGTGGCGACACATCCAACCCGTCGCCAACCGCCTGCTGCCGGTATCAAGCCTGCCACGGGCCTTGCTGCTCGGCGCGCTGTGGGGGTGGCTGCCATGCGGGTTGGTCTACAGCACCCTTCTCTGGTCCGCCAGCCAGGGCAATGCGCTGGACAGCGCGCTATTGATGCTCGCCTTCGGCCTGGGTACCTGGCCGGTGCTCCTCGCCACTGGCCTGGCGGCCGAGCGTGTCACCGCCCTGTTGCGTAAACGCAGCGTGCGCATGGCCGGTGGGTTGTTGGTGATCGTCTTCGGCATCTGGACACTGCCGGGGCCGCATCAGCATTGGCTCATGGGTCATTGACCGAGTCGCGATGAGGCCATCATCGACCACACTCATTCGCTGTTGACGCAAATCAACACGCCCTTTTCCACGCCCCCCTAGACTCGCGACCATGCCAGCCTATCCGGGGAACGCCCGCATGCTCGACGCCATCCGTTGGGACTCAGACCTCATCCGCCGCTACGACCTGGCGGGACCACGCTACACCTCTTATCCTACTGCGGCACAGTTCGCCGGCCAGGTGGGCACCTTCGACCTGCTCCACGCCCTGCGCGACAGCCGCAAGGCACACAGGCCACTGTCGCTGTACGTGCACGTGCCGTTTTGCGCGAACATCTGCTACTACTGCGCCTGCAATAAAGTCATTACCAAGGATCGCGGTCGTGCCCACACCTACCTGCGACGCCTGGAGCAGGAAATCCAACTGATCGGCTGCCATCTGGCCCCTTCCCAACGCGTGGAACAACTGCACCTGGGCGGTGGCACGCCGACGTTCCTGAGCCACGACGAGCTGCGCCAACTCATGGCCAGCCTGCGCAAGCATATGAATCTGGTGGACGACGATTCCGGCGACTACGGCATCGAAATCGATCCACGGGAAGCCGACTGGTCAACCATGGGCCTGCTGCGGGAGCTGGGCTTCAACCGGGTCAGCATCGGGCTGCAAGACCTCGACCCTGCCGTGCAGCGAGCCGTCAATCGCCTGCAGAGCCTCGAAGAAACCCGGGCGGTGATCGAAGCCGCCCGGACCTTGCAGTTCCGCTCGATCAACATCGACCTGATCTATGGCTTGCCCCAACAAACGCCGGAAAACTTCGCGCGCACGGTCGAAGAAGTCATCAGCCTGCAACCGGACCGTCTCTCGGTTTTCAATTACGCCCACCTGCCGGAGCGCTTCATGCCGCAGCGGCGGATCGATGGCCAGGACCTGCCTACCCCGGTGCAGAAACTGGCCATGCTGCAAGGCACCATCGAACAGCTGACCGCCGCCGGTTATCGCTACATCGGCATGGACCACTTCGCCCTCCCCGACGACGAACTGGCGATCGCCCAAGAAGAAGCGACCCTGCAGCGCAACTTCCAAGGCTACACCACCCATGGGCATTGCGACCTGATCGGCCTCGGCGTGTCAGCCATCAGCCAGGTCGGCGATTTGTACTGCCAGAACAGCAGCGACCTGACCCACTACCAGAACACCCTTGCCGACGGGCAACTGGCAACCAGCCGCGGGCTGGTGTGCAACGCCGACGACCGTTTGCGACGCGCCGTGATCCAGCAGTTGATCTGCCATTTCTCGCTGGCGTTCGCCGAGATAGAGCGAGACTTCAATGTCGACTTGCGCGGTTATTTTGGCTCTTTATGGCCGCAACTACAGACGATGGCAGCCGATGGGCTGCTCGAATTGACGCAGACCCATATCAACGTACTGCCTGCGGGGCGCCTGCTGGTGCGTTCTGTCTGCATGGTCTTCGACGGTTATCTGCAGCAACAAAACCGCCAATGTTTTTCCCGGGTCATCTGAGCGCGACACTTTGACGGGGACACCGCACTGGCCGGAGTTTGTGCGCTGGGTTACCCTTACGTCTTATGTGTGTTTTCCCACAAGGATTTAAGAAATGTCCGAGCCAGTCAAATCCCGCGCTCACAGCCAGGCCCATTGCAAGGATTGCAGCCTGGCCCCTCTATGCCTGCCACTTTCGTTGAATCTGGAGGACATGGACGCGCTGGATGACATCGTCAAACGGGGACGGCCGCTGAAAAAAGGTGAGTTCCTGTTTCGCCAGGGCGATGGCTTCGACTCGGTTTACGCAGTGCGCTCGGGCGCCCTGAAGACGTTCAACCTGAGCGACGGTGGCGAAGAGCAGCTCACCGGTTTCCATCTGCCCAGCGAGCTTGTGGGCCTGTCGGGCATGGACACCGAGACCCACCCGGTCTCGGCCCAGGCACTGGAGACCACTTCGGTGTGCGAAATTCCTTTTGATCGTCTCGATGAGCTGGCGGTGCAGCTGCCGCAACTGCGTCGACAATTGATGCGGGTGATGAGCCGGGAAATTCGTGACGACCAGCAAATGATGCTGTTGCTTTCGAAGAAAACCGCCGACGAACGCATCGCCACGTTCCTGGTCAATCTCTCGGCGCGTTTTCGCGCCCGCGGGTTTTCGGCCAATCAGTTTCGCTTGAGCATGTCCCGCAATGAAATGGGCAACTACCTGGGCCTGGCCGTGGAAACCGTGTCCAGGGTGTTCACCCGCTTCCAACAGAACGCGTTGATCGCAGCCGAAGGCAAGGAAATTCATATTCTCGACCCGATCCAGCTCTGCGCCCTGGCCGGCGGCTCGGTCGAAGGCTGACGCACTCGCGCGGCTGAGGCTTTCGCCCCGTCGCGCTATACTGCCGCGTTTGCAGCCAGCCAGGACACCTCGACGATGGTCTTCGACTCCTTCGACATCAAATCCCTGATCCGCCCCGTGATCGACTTCCCCAAGCCAGGCGTGATCTTTCGCGATATCACTCCGCTGTTCCAGTCGCCCACTGCCCTGCGGCTGGTCATGGACAGCTTCGCCCATCGCTATGTCGAGGCCGAGTTCACGCATATCGGCGCGATGGATGCCCGGGGTTTCCTGATCGGCTCCATCCTGGCCTATCAGCTGAACAAGCCGCTGGTGTTGTTTCGCAAACAGGGCAAGCTGCCAGCCGACGTACTGGCCGAGGGTTACCAGACCGAGTACGGCGAAGCCTTTCTTGAAGTGCACGCCGACAGCCTGTGCGAAGGGGATTCGGTGGTGATGTTCGATGACCTGATCGCCACTGGCGGAACGTTGATCGCCGCCGCCAACCTGATCCGCCGCATGGGCGCCAGGGTCCATGAAGCCGCGGCGATCATCGACTTGCCGGAACTGCTCGGCTCCCAGCGCCTGGAAGACATGGGCATCCCGACGTTCTGCCTGACGCAGTTCTCCCTCAGCGAAAAATAACCTGGCCAAATCACATAACCCATTGTGGGAGCGAGCCTGCTCGCGATGGCGGTAGATCTGTCAATACCTATACTGGCTGACACACCGCTATCGCGAGCAGGCTCGCTCCCACAAGGGATTCGTGTTGCGGCTACAACGCGATTGGCTTGCGCCCGGCAAACGAATGCGCCAGCGTCCCGCCGTCCACCAACTCAAGCTCCCCACCCAACGGCACGCCATGGGCGATGCGGGAGGCGACCAGGCCTTTGTTGCTGAGCAGTTGGGCTATGTAATGCGCAGTGGCTTCGCCTTCGACCGTCGGGTTGGTGGCGAGGATGACTTCGGTAAACGTGCCCGCCTCCTCGATCCGCGCCATCAACTGCGGGATGCCGATGGCTTCAGGCCCCAGGCCGTCGAGCGGTGACAAGTGCCCCTTGAGCACAAAGTAACGGCCGCGAAAGCCGGTCTGCTCCACCGCATAGACATCCATAGGCCCCTCGACCACGCAGAGCAGGCTGTCTTCCCGTCGCGGGTCGGCGCATTGCGGGCAAAGATCGTCCTCGGTCAGGGTGCGGCACTGGCGACAATGCCCGACACCTTCCATGGCCTGGCTCAACGCCTGGGCCAGGCGAGAGCCGCCGCTGCGATCACGCTCGAGCAGTTGCAACGCCATGCGCTGGGCGGTTTTCTGACCCACGCCTGGCAAGGTTCGCAGGGCATCGATCAGTTGGCGGATCAAAGGGCTGAAGCTCATGGGGGAAACGTCCGACATAACAACGAGACGCGGTTTATACCCGCGCCTCCGATTAGCGTCAAATACTCAATCGCGCGCTACTCGCACCACCAACTTGCCGAAATTTCGCCCCTCCAACATGCCGATGAAAGCCTGGGGCGCATTTTCAAGACCGTCGACCACGTCCTCGCGGAACTTGACCTTGCCATCGCGCACCCAAGGCGCCATGGCGCTGATGAATTCCGGCTGGCGATCACCGTAATCATCGAACACGATGAAACCCTGGATGCGCACGCGCTTGGTCAACAGCGTGCGTTGTAGTTGCGGCAGGCGATCCGGG
This sequence comes from Pseudomonas sp. E102, assembly GCF_052660185.1. Taxonomy (NCBI): domain Bacteria; kingdom Pseudomonadati; phylum Pseudomonadota; class Gammaproteobacteria; order Pseudomonadales; family Pseudomonadaceae; genus Pseudomonas; species Pseudomonas sp. E102. The sequence goes on along the minus strand of NZ_CP084025.1, from coordinate 1,177,653 downwards.
CCACTTGGCGGCTGATGATCATTGTAGGATGCGATCAAGCCGCAAAGCGGGACGCGCGCCTTGGCGTTGAGCAGCGGCACGACCGCATCGAAGACCTTGCCGCCGACGTTTTCGTAATAGATATCGATACCTTGATCGCAAGCCCTGGCAAGCTCTTCGGCGAAATTCGCGCTTTTATGGTCAATACAGGCGTCGAAACCCAGTTCATCGACCACGTACTTGCATTTTTCGCCACCGCCGGCCACCCCCACCACCCGCAAGCCCTTGATCTTCGCCACCTGGCCAACCACGGAGCCCACGGCGCCCGACGCCGCCGCCACGACCAGGGTTTCCCCGGCCTTGGGCTGGCCAATGTCCATCAACCCCATGTAGGCCGTCATGCCCGGCATCCCCAACACCCCCAGCGCCATCGAGGGGCTGGGCAAGCCGGAAGGGATCGGAATGACATTGCGGCCATCGCTGATGCAGTGGCTCTGCCAACCCGTGGCCCCCACCACCAGATCACCCTCTTGGAATTTTGGATGCATCGAGCGCTCTACGCGGCTGACGGCACCACCGGTCATCACCTCATCGATCTGCACCGGCGCAGCGTAGGAAGGCGCGTCACTCATGCGCCCGCGCATGTAAGGGTCCAGTGACAGGAAGAGCGTCTTGAGCAGGATTTGTCCTTCGGCAAGATCGGGCAACGTCACGTGTTCAAGTCGAAAGTTTTCAGGGGTTGGCGCACCTTGGGGGCGCGAGGCCAGCACGATGCGCTGATTGGAAATCGATGACATGGAGGCGTCTCCTAGTTCGTTGAGCGTACACGTATAGGGAGCAGACCATTGCCTTGGGGGCGCGTTCGATGTTTATGCCGGGATAGCACGGTGCAGCCTGCTCCGGACGGCGTTCCGACGAAAGCAGTCGAACAGAGACCCCATTGCTCCTGCCAGAAACAAAAATGCCAGGCGCGATGCCTGGCATTGTGTGTAGCCCATCCCGAGCGCGATGGCGAATCAGAACGGCAGTTTCATGCCCGGCGGCAGCTGCATGCCAGCGGTCATGCCGGACATCTTGTCCTGGCTGTTCGCTTCGATCTTGCGCACTGCGTCGTTGACGGCGGCGGCGAACAGGGCTTCGAGCATTTCCTTGTCGTCTTCGCTCAGGCCTTCGACCACGCTCGGGTCGATGCTGACGCGCTTGATATCGTGGCGACCGGTCATGACCACCGTCACCATGTCGCCACCGGATTTGCCGGTGACTTCAGCGTTGGCCAGCTCTTCCTGCATCTTGGCCATTTTTTCCTGCATCTGCTGCGCCTGCTTCATCAGGCCGGCCATGCCACCTTTCATCATGGTAATCACCTCGAAAGTACTTGGATAAACAACGCGCCCGGCCTGCCCGGCCCGGCGCCTTCAGTTATGAGCCCTGGGTGACCGGGGCCTCGACAGGTTCGATAGTATCGTGACGGACCACGGCGCCGAACTGTTGCATCATCTGTTGGATGAACGGATCGTTCTGGATCGATTCCTCGGCTTCGCGCTGACGGTCGGCGCGGCGCCGGGACGCGGCCTGAGCCGGGGTTTCCTGCTCGGGCTTGATCAGCTCGATGGTCAACGTGAGAGTGCGCTGGTGGTACTGGTTCAGCGCATCGTTGAGGCGACGCTGTTGGGTTGCGTTGAACAGCGCGCTGTGGGCCGGATCCAGGTGCAGCAGCCAATGGTCGCCCTCGACCGAGATCAAGGTGCAGTTGGCGGCGATGCTACCGGTCATGCCACTGATCTGCAGCTTGGGGAACAGCTCCAGCCATTGCAGGGCCAGCCCAGTGGCGGGCATTGCCGCCGGTTCAGGTTCTGGCTCCGGTGCCGGTTCGGCGGCATGTTCGCTGGCCAGGTCGTCCAGGTAGCTGTAGGCCGAATCGATGTCCGGCTCGATGTAGTCCTCGTCCAGCGGCGGCTCATCGTCCAGATCGATGCCCGGCGTCGCGACCTCGACGTCGGCCACCGTCGGCTCCGGCATTGGCGCAGCCACCCACTCGGGTGCATCGGGCACCACGCTGTCGGGTGTCGGCAGGGGCATCGGCGGCAACTCGGGCTGCTCGGCGATGGTTTCCAAAACGGGCTCGACGGCGGGTTGCTGGACAACTTGCGGCTCGACCGGGTCGTTCCAAGGCAGGTCGATGACTTCTTCGGCGACGGGCTCGGGGAGCGCCTCGACGACCGGTTCGGGCTCTGGCTCAGGCGTGACGACAACAGGCGCCGGGGCCGGAATCGGCTGGGCTGCGGGCGCCACCGCCGTAGGAGCAGGAGCCGCTGCCGACGCAACAACGGGCGTGGCAGCCACTGGCTTGGCGGAATCAGCTGTGGCCTGGCTGATCCCCACTGGCTTTAGCGCTTGTCTCGGGGCGTCCGCGGTATCGGCCGGCCGGAACGCAAGCATTCGCAGCAGCACCATCTCGAAGCCGCCGCGCGGATCCGGTGCCAGTGGCAGGTCGCGACGGCCGATCAGGCCCATCTGGTAATAAAACTGTACGTCTTCGGCCGGCAGCGCCTGGGCCAAAGCCAACACGCGGTCCCGGTCGCCATGGCCGTTGTCGACCCCCTCGGGCAAGGCCTGGGCGATGGCGACACGGTGCAGCACGTTGAGAATCTCCGAGAGCACGCCATTCCAGTCCGGCCCCTGCTCGGCCAGGTGACGCACCGCTTCGAGCAATGCCTTTGCGTCCCCTTCGATCAGCGCAGTCAAAACGTCGTAGACCTGGCCGTGATCGAGGGTGCCCAGCATGGCGCGCACCTCGGCGGCCATGACCTTGCCTTCGCCGAAGGCAATGGCCTGGTCGGTCAGGCTCATGGCGTCACGCATCGAACCGTCGGCGGCTCGTCCCAGCAGCCACAGCGCATCGTCCTCGAACGGCACGTTCTCCACGCCCAGCACATGGGTCAGGTGCTCGACGACCCGTTCCGGCGTCATGTTCTTCAGAGAGAACTGCAAGCAGCGCGACAAAATCGTTGCGGGAAGTTTCTGCGGATCGGTGGTCGCCAGGATGAATTTGACGTAGGGCGGCGGTTCTTCGAGAGTCTTGAGCAGCGCATTGAAGGAATGGCTGGAGAGCATGTGCACTTCGTCGATCAGGTAGACCTTGAAGCGCCCACGGCTCGGGGCGTACTGCACGTTGTCGAGCAGCTCGCGGGTATCCTCGACCTTGGTGCGGCTGGCGGCGTCGATTTCGATCAGGTCGACGAAACGACCTTCGTCGATTTCCCGGCAGACAGAACATTCGCCGCAAGGCGTCGACGTAATACCGGTTTCACAGTTCACGCACTTGGCGATGATCCGCGCAATGGTGGTCTTGCCTACGCCGCGGGTACCGGTGAACAGATAGGCATGGTGCAGCCGCTGGCTGTCCAAGGCATTGATCAGAGCCTTGAGCACATGGGTCTGGCCGACCATTTCGCGGAACGAGCGCGGACGCCATTTACGTGCAAGAACCTGATAACTCATCGAAAACCGTCGCAACGAAGGAACATAAGCGGCTAATGCTAGCGGAGCAGGGACGAAATTGCATCCGGTGCGCTCGTCTAATCTGGCTAAGCTAGGTTCAGCAGCTCGGTTGTCGACAGTTTTTTGTACAGTCAGGAGAGTTTATGCGTTCGGCCATGGGGGCTTTGCTGTTGTTGGGGACGGGGTGTTTCGCTGATGAGGTTCCCTTGCGTTTTGCCGTCACCGATGGCTGGGCCATGCCCATGGTGCAGATCGACAGAGGCCGCCCGACCCAAGGCATTCTGACGGACGTCATGACCAGCCTGGCGACCCAGGTGGGCATGCCTGCGCAATTCCATGTCTTGGCCCGCGCGCGGCTGGACAGCGCCATGGAGCAGGGCGAAATAGACATGCGCTGTTATGTCTCGCCTGATTGGGTGAAGGATATTGAGGGCGACTATCTCTGGAGCGTCCCGCTGTTCTTCCAGCGCGATGTGCTTGTCGGTTCGCCCGGCGCTCCCGCTGCCATCACGCCGTCGGCACTCACACAACAGCCCATCGGCACCGTGCTGAGCTACAGCTACCCCACCCTGCAGCCATTGTTCGACAGTGGCCACCTGCGGCGCGACGACGCCCGCAGCCAGGATCAGGTCCTGGCGAAACTGCTGGCCCGGCGATACCGCTATGCGGTCAGCAATCAATGGGCGCTGGACTGGTTCAACCAGCGTCACAGCGCTGACCGACAGCTACGCCAAGTCGCTGTCCTGCAGGAACAACAGTTGAGCTGCTATGTGCGCAATGATCCGAAGATTCCCGCACAGCGCATCCTGCGTACCTTGTCGAACATGAAGAGATCCGGGGAAATCGACGCGATCATCCAGCTATATACTGGCCGCAACGAAGGGTTGCGGGACGGCGATGCGTCTCCATGATCAACGGGTCGGGCCTGACGCTGTGGCGGCGCCCTGTGGTTTCGTCAGCCATCGGCACGAGCGTGATATCGCAGAACAGGAAGGTATCTGGCAAACCTTGCGAACGAAGGCCTGGGGGCGTTAAGGAGGCAACCCCACCAGCCACACCCCGGCACACAATGTTCCCGCTGTGGCTGCTTCCTTCCGGATCTGACCAGGTTCACGGGTAATCGTTGCGGGGGGACCGATGGGGTCACCATAACGACGCCCGCCTTGCGGCGAGCCGCGCCATTGTACCTATCTGACAAGAAGTTACAACCGTTCGTGTCGGATTAAAAAAATCCATGAGGTTCAAGTACTTGCTATGGGAAGAACCTCTTTCGCAATCGCCTCGGCCATTCAGATAGAACCTACAACAGCACCTCATCCGCCCGGCCACCCTCCTCCTGGATCACCAGATGGATGAAATGCAGTTTGGTGATTACTGCCGCCGGTACGACGAACGGGTAGAAATCCGGCTGGCCCATGCTGCGCGAGAGTTCGTTGAGCATTCCGGCCAGTTCGATCCAGGCGTTGACGAATGAAAGGAACGCCTTGCCGCCCGCATGCTCGGGGTCGAACAGGGTTTCGGGAGGAAATGGCTGGTAGTCGAAATCCATTTCCCGCGCACTCATGCCGAAGCCGAGCGCCGTGTCGACGGCGTCCATCATGTGCAGGTAATGGGCCCAGGTTTCAGCCCAGTCCTCCCACGGGTGCATGGTGGCGTAGGCGCTGACGTAACGGGCCTGCCAATCCAGTGGCGCGCCTTGTTGATAATGCCGCTCCAACGCTTCGGAGTAGCTTGCGCGCTCATCGCCGAACAAGGCGCGAAACGGCTCCAGCCAGTGTCTGTCGGCAACCAGCCGGTCCCAGAAATAATGGCCGACCTCGTGGCGAAAATGCCCGAGCAAGGTCCGATACGGCTCGTGCATCTGCTGCCGCACGTGCTCGCGGTGAGCATCGTCGGCTTCCTTGATGTCGAGGGTGATAAGGCCGCTGGCGTGCCCGGTCGTCGGCGGTTTCCCGTCGGGGTCGACGCCGATGAAATCAAAGGCCAGGCCGATGTTTTCGTCGGCGCTCTTGGGGATGACCGGCAAGCCGAGGCTAATCAGTTGCGCCACGAGGCGGCGCTTGGCGGTTTCGACCTTGCGCCAGCGCTCGGGGTTTTCCGGGATCGAGAGGTCAGGAATCGTGCGATTCAGGCTGCAGGCGATGCACAGTGTGTCGTGCCCGTTGGCTGGTAACAGCCAATTGCACGCCGCCGGGGTGTCGAGATTGGCGCAGCGGCGAAACAGTCCGGCCTGCGGGTCGACGTCCAGGAGCCAGGTATCAGGTTGCTCGCCGGGCTGAAGGGACGAAAGGCGGCTCTGCTCCGGCTGATACCCCAACGCCGCCAGGCACGCCAGGCATTGGCTGTTGCGAAAGAACAATGACTGGCCGCAGCGGCACGGCCAGACTTTGCTGTTGCGTGACCGATCACCCAGGAACGGCGCGGCGATGCGTGAGCTCAGTTGTTCGAAAAAGCGGTACATGGCGATCTCTCCCAGGAGCCTGCAAGACTAGATCACCTGATGCTCATGATCGTTCCAAAACGCTGTGTCATGACCCCGATAACCGTGGCGAGGGAGCTTGCGTCCCCGCCACAAAAGCCAAGCCTCAGAGCGCGACGCCATGCCCTGTCAAGAACTCGACAAACGCTTGTTCGTCGAGCACCTTGAGCCCCAATTCATTGGCTTTGGTCAATTTCGATCCAGCGCCCGGCCCGGCCACCACGCAGTGGGTTTTCGCCGACACGGAACCGGCCACCTTCGCCCCCAGGCTTTCCAACTTGTCCTTGGCGACATCGCGACTCATCAGCTCCAGCGAACCGGTCAGGACCCAGGTGTGCCCCGCTTCAGGCAAGCCCTCGACAACTTTCTTCTCGCTCCGCCAGTGCATGCCGAAATCCCGCAGTTGCTGCTCGGCAGCCAAGGCCTGTTCACGATTGGCGGCGATGGCGAAGAATTCGCGCACGGCGTTTGCCTGCTTTTCCGGCAACGCCTGGCGCATGTCCAGCCAGTCGGCATCCATGACGGCTTCGAGGGAACCGAACTTGTCCGCCAGTTTCTGCGCGCCGCCCGGCCCGACCGAAGGAATGTGCAGCTTGTCGAGGAAGCCTCCCAGGGTAGTACTGGCGGAAAATTCCGCGCTCAGTTCGCCCTGGTCCTGGATCTCCAGGCCATGGCGCAGCAGATCCTTGATGACCTGGCGATTGTGCGGGTCTTCGAAGAAGCTGTGGATCTCGTGGGCAACTTCCAGGCCGACATCCGGCAGGTACGTCAGCACCTGCGGCAGCGCCGCCTGCACGCGCTCCAGTGAACCGAGGGAGCGGGCCAGGACCTTGGCGGTCTCCTCGCCCACGTCGGGAATGCCGAGGGCGTAGATAAAACGCGCCAGACTCGGCTTCTTGCTGTCGACGATCGCTGACAGCAGATTTCTGCTCGACAGCTCGGCGAAGCCTTCCAGGTCGACGATCTGCTCGAACGTCAGCGCATACAGGTCAGCCGGCGACCCCACCAGGCCTTCGTCCACCAATTGTTCAACGCTCTTCTCGCCCAGCCCTTCGATATCCATGGCCCGGCGCGAGACAAAATGAATGATTGCCTGCTTGAGCTGCGCGCCACAGGCCAGGCGACCGACGCAGCGGTACACCGCGCCTTCGCTGACGGTTTCACGGCCCTTGCTGCGCTTGATCAGTTGCGTGCGTTCGACGTGGGAACCGCAAACCGGACATTGCTGCGGCACTGCCACCGGACGGGCATTGGCTGGACGACGCTCGGTGACGACTTGCACCACTTGCGGGATGACATCACCGGCTCGGCGAATGATCACCGTGTCGCCGATCATCAGGCCCAGGCGCGCCACCTCGTCCATGTTGTGCAACGTGGCGTTGGCCACCGTCACGCCAGCCACCTTGACCGGCTTGAGCCGCGCCACGGGCGTGACGGCGCCGGTGCGGCCGACCTGAAACTCGACGTCCAGCAGTTCGGTAAGCTCTTCGCTGGCAGGGAATTTATGAGCGATAGCCCAGCGAGGCTCCCGCGCGCGAAAACCCAGTTCGCGCTGTGACGCGATGCTGTTGACCTTGAACACCACGCCGTCGATTTCGTAGGGCAGCGAACTGCGCCGCTCACCAATGTCACGGTAGTAATCCAGGCATTCGTCGATGCCGTGGGCCAGCTTCAGCTCGCGGCTGATGGGCATGCCCCAAGCCTTGAGTTGTTTGAGATTGCCAATGTGGGTATCGGCGATGTCCGACGTCACCTGGCCGATGCCATAGCAGCAAAACTCAAGGGGACGATTGGCGGTTATCCGGGAGTCCAACTGGCGCAGGCTGCCCGCGGCAGCGTTGCGGGGGTTGGCGAACGTCTTGCCGCCCGCCTCCAGCTGGGTGGCGTTCAAGCGCTCGAAACCGGCCTTGGACATGTACACCTCGCCGCGCACCTCCAGCACCGGTGGCCAGCCGCTGCCTTGCAACTTGAGAGGAATGTTGCGCACGGTGCGCACGTTGACGCTGATGTCTTCGCCCGTGGTGCCGTCACCGCGCGTCGCGCCGCGCACCAGCATGCCGTCTTGATACAACAGGCTGACCGCCAGGCCATCGAGCTTCGGCTCGCAACTGTATTCCACCGCCGCGCCGCCGCCGAGCAAATCGTCCATGGGCAGGTCGAGGCCTTCGGTCACTCGCCGGTCGAACTCGCGCAGAGTGGTTTCGTCGAACACGTTGCCCAGGCTGAGCATCGGGATTTCGTGACGCACCTGGCTGAAGGCCGACAGCGCCACGCTGCCGACTCGCTGGGTCGGGGAATCGCTCGTCACCAGCTCCGGGTGTTGTTCTTCCAAGGCTTTGAGCTCATGGAAAAGACGATCGTATTCAGCGTCCGGAATGGAAGGTTCATCGAGGACGTGATAGCGGTAATTATGCTGGTCCAGCTCGGTGCGCAGCTCTAGGATGCGGGTTTCGACGGCGCTCATGGTGTTCTCTCATAAAGCAAAAGAGCAGCCTGGGCTGCTCAATTTTCTCAAGACGTTGAGGGGTGCTTCGCACCCCAGCGGGAGCAAGCTCCCTCGCCACAAGAGGCTCTCCAACCAAGGGGAGCCGGTCTCATCGCTCAACGCTTCTGGGTCAGCGCACGGCGTTCGAATTCGACAATGCGCTGGCGGTAGTGCTCGATGGTCTGGGCCGTCAGCACGCTGCGTTGGTCGTCCTTCAATTCGCCGTTGAGCTCCTGGGCAAGCTTGCGCGCAGCGGCCACCATCACGTCGAAAGCCTGCTTGGGATGACGCGGGCCTGGCAGGCCCAGGAAGAAGCTCACCGCCGGCGTGCTGAAATGGTCGATGTCGTCCAGGTCGAACACGCCAGGCTTGACGGCGTTGGCCATGGAGAACAACACCTCGCCATTGCCTGCCATGCTTTCGTGGCGATGGAAGATGTCCATCTCGCCAAAACGCAGGCCGCTTTCCAGGATGTTCTGCAACAGCGCAGGGCCCTTGAAGCCGGCCGGGTCGCGGCAGATCACGCTGATCACCAGCACTTCTTCGGCCTGGGCCTGTTCCTTGTCGCCGCTGGATGACTTGCTCTCGTCCGGGAAATCGCCGTCACGGCTGTTGAAGCTCGGCCCGCCATCGAGGTCGAGGTTCAGGTTCAAATCACCCTGGGACGGTTCGCTGTTGCGCTTGCCGCGCTTGGAACCCGACTCCCGTGGCTCACGGGCAGGCGCGCTCATGGACGGCAAATCGTGTTCGTCCAGCTGCGGCTCCTTGTGGGTGTCCAGCACCCGGGGCGGGCCCAACAGCTCGGCGCTGTCATCCTCATCGGGGAGGTTCGACAGGCTGCGATCCAGGCGAAACTTGAGTTTGCCCTTGCCGCCGCGCATGCGACGCCAGCCGTCGAAAAGAATACCGGCAATGACAATGATGCCGATGACGATCAGCCACTCGCGCAGACCGATTTCCATTTAATCCCGTGCCTCTATAAAAATGCTGAAAAATAAGGGGCTTAGCTATTTGCAAACCGCTTTAAAACGTGGCGCCAACTCTATGTTCTGAATGGCGTTTTGCCCACGCATACGAAAAATTGACATTAAACTAGCACGACCAAAGATAACTTTACACCGTCTGTCGCATAGGCTTGTGCCCAATCTGTGAATTGAACATCAGCCCCAAGGGTAAAAAACACCTACAGCGTTCAAAACAGAAGCCCTGCGAGCCTTTGTTCAGGCGTCCACCATGGCCATGGCCTCCTCCACATCCACCGCCACCAGCCGCGAACACCCCGGCTCATGCATGGTCACGCCCATCAACTGGTCGGCCATTTCCATGGCGATCTTGTTGTGGGTGATGTAGATGAACTGCACCGTTTCGGACATTTCCTTCACCAGCCGTGCGTAACGGCCGACGTTGGCGTCGTCCAGTGGCGCGTCGACCTCATCGAGCATGCAGAACGGCGCCGGGTTCAGTTTGAAAATGGCAAAGACCAGAGCCAGCGCCGTCAGCGCTTTTTCGCCGCCGGAGAGCAAATGGATGGTGCTGTTCTTCTTGCCGGGAGGACGCGCCATGATTGTCACCCCTGTATCGAGTAGATCTTCGCCCGTCAGTTCCAAGTAGGCGCTACCGCCACCGAAAACTTTTGGGAAAAGCGCCTGCAAACCGCCGTTGATCTGATCAAAGGTATCCTTGAAGCGGTTGCGGGTTTCCTTGTCGATTTTGCGGATGACGTTTTCCAGGGTCTCCAGCGCCTCCGCCAGATCGTCGTTCTGAGCGTCCAGGTAACGCTTGCGCTCTGACTGCTGCTGGTACTCGTCGATGGCCGCCAGGTTGATTGCCCCCAGGCGCTGGATGCGCTGGGCGATGCGTTCAAGTTCTTCCTCGGCGTCCTTTTCGTTCGCCCCGGCCACCAGGGTGGCGAGCACGCCGTCGAGGTCGTAGCCGTCTTCCAGCAATTGGTCCTGCAAGGCTCTGCGCCGCACCGTCAAGGCCTGCCACTCCATGCGCTGCTGCTCCATCTGGCCACGGATCAGCTGCGATTGCTGCTCGGCCTGGCTGCGGCGCTTCTCAGCGTCGCGCAGTTCGCGGTCGGCATCCTCCAGGGCAATCTGTGCAGTCTTGAGTTCTTCGTCGACGCTCATGCGTTTGTCGAGCAACTCTTCGAGCTTGAGGCGCAGTTCTTCCAGTGGCGCCTCGCCCTCTTCCAGGTTGAGGCTCAACTGCTCACGCTTTTCGGTCAGGCGCTCGGACTGCATTTCCAGACGTTCCAAGGCCTGGCGTGTGGAATCGAGCTGGGCCCTGAGCGAGCCCAGGCGTACCGCCAGCTGATGGGCATGGTCTTTATGCTGGCGCGCTTCCTGGCGCACGCGGTCCAGGCGTTCACGCAGGCTGTCGCGCTGGGCCAGCAGCAATTCACGCTGTTCGGTATCCACCGCCATCGCATCAAGGGCTTCTTGCAATTGCAGGCGCGCCTCGCCGATCTGTTCGTGTTCCAACGCCCGCTGCTCGCCCAACTCGGCGATTTCTTCGTCAAGACGGGTACGACGCAGGGCCAATTGTTCGACCTTGGCCTTGCCGGCAGACAGCTGCGCCTTGAGTTCGCCCTGCTGGCGCGCTTCATCTTGCAACAGCCGACGCAGGTGTTCGCGGCCGTTTTCCTGTTGGCGCTGTTGCGCCCGCAGGTTCTGTAGTTCGGTTTCCAGGGCTTCGACGCTGGCCTCGCGCTCTTCGCGCTCGGCGGCCAGGCGCTGGATTTCCTGGACTCGGGCGAGCATGCCGCTCTCGGCTTCAGAGGCCCGGCGAACCCGCAGGAAATGCCGCCCGACCCAATACCCGTCGCGGCTGATCAGGCTTTCGCCGGCTGCCAATTGCCCACGCAAGGCCAAGGCGTGCTCGAGGCTGTCCACCGGCTTGACCTGCCCCAGCCAAGGCGACAGGTCGACCTGGGCTTCGACCTTGTCCAACAGACTGCCTGGCACCCGCACGCCGTCGCCGGCCGGGCTGAGCAGGCGCAGATCGCCCTGGCTGAAACCGGAAAGATCGAACCCGGCGAAATCATCCACCAGCACTGCTTGCAGATCGGCGCCCAGCACGGTTTCCACCGCCAGTTCCCAGCCGGCATCGACCTTCAAACCTTCGGCCAGGCGCGGGCGCTCGGCCAGGTGCTGGTCGCGCAGCCATTCGGCAGTGCCGGTGCCTGGGTCCAATGCGGCTTGCTGCAAGGCCTCCAGCGAGGCCAGCCGACCGTTGAGTCGCTGCAATTCGCCCTGGGCCTGTTGCTGGTTCTGCAAGGCCAGCTGCAAGGCTTGGCGCAGTTGTTCAAGGCGTTCGACCTGGGCATCTTCGCTGGCCTGCAGGTCTTCGAGGGTGGCTTCGCTGGTCGCCAGTTGCTCGCTCAGCTCCAGAATCGCGGCGTCTTCCGGATCCGCGGCGAGCAAGGCGCGCTCTTCAGACAGGCGACGCTGACGTTCGGCCAGGCGCTCCATGCTGGTTTCCAACTGCTGGATGCGCGACTGCTGGACTTCTGCCTGGCGCCGCGGCTCGGCCGAGGTCAGGTTGAAACTGTCCCACTGCTCTTGCCAACCATGCATGGTCAACTCGGCTTCTTCCAGGGCTGCGGCTGCCTCTTCGGCGGCGGCGCTGGTGAGTTCCTGCTCCGGCGTGAGCCGCTCCAGCTCCTCGCCGAGGGTCAGCAACAAGGTGCGATCGTGGCCCAGGTGGGATTCGGTTTCCAGGCGTGCGCGCTCAGCCTCCTTCAAATCTTCCTGCAACTGGCGCAGGCGCTGCTGGCCGTGCTGGATGCTTTGCTCGACCCTGGCAATGTCGCCTCCCACGGAATAGAAGCGCCCTTGCACCAGGTTGAAGCGCTCGGAAAGTTCATGGTGCCCGTCGCGCAGGCGCTCGATGGCGGCATCGGCGTTGCGCTGCTCGGCGACCAACGCTTCGAAGCTGACTTCCTGGTTGCCGATGATCGCCTCGCGCTGGCCCACCTGTTCGTTCAACGCCTGCCAGCGCAGGGCCGACAGTTGGGCCTTGAGCTGGCGCTCTTCGGCTTTGTATTCCTGGTATTTCTTTGCCGCCTCGGCCTGGCGATGCAGGCGTTCGAGCTGGCGCTCGAGTTCTTCACGCAGGTCAGTCAGACGCGCGAGGTTTTCGTGGGTACGGCGGATGCGGTTCTCGGTCTCGCGACGCCGTTCCTTGTATTTGGAGATGCCGGCGGCTTCTTCGATGAAGTTGCGCAGGTCTTCGGGCTTGGCCTCGATCAGCTTGGAGATCATGCCCTGCTCGATGATCGAATAGCTGCGCGGCCCCAGGCCGGTGCCTAGGAAGATGTCGGTGATGTCCCGGCGACGGCATTTGGCGCCGTTGAGGAAATAGCTGTTCTGGCTGTCACGGGTCACTTTGCGGCGGATGGAGATTTCCGCGTAGGCCGCGTATTCGCCGATGAGGGTGCCATCGGAATTATCGAACACCAGTTCGATGCTGGCCTGGCTCACTGGCTTGCGGCTGGTGGAGCCGTTGAAGATGACATCGGTCATCGACTCGCCGCGCAGGTTCTTGGCCGAGCTTTCGCCCATCACCCAGCGCACGGCGTCGATGATGTTCGACTTGCCGCAACCATTGGGCCCGACCACCGCCGCCATGTTGCTGGGGAAGTTCACCGTCGTCGGGTCGACGAAGGATTTGAACCCCGCCAGCTTGATGCACTTGAGTCGCACGTCAGGCCGCCGTCAGGGCCGAAACCACCAGATCGCAACTGCGCTGGGCGTAAGCCGTCAGCACAGTGCGGATCTGCGGCAGATCACGGGCCAGCACGGCCGCGAGCAGGCGCTGGAACAGGTCGAGGAATTCGCTCATTTCCGCCTTGCGCTGCTCAAGAGCCAGGAAATAGGCGCGGCTCATGGCCGGTTGCAGGTTTTCAACGGTTTCCTGCAGATAAGGGTTGTTGGCAAAGGGATAGGCTGCTCGCATCACGCTGAAGCTATCGTCGACGAACGTACGGATGTCCTGGCGCTCGTAGGCTTCCTTGAGGCGCTGCTGGATCGCCACGAACGGCGCCATGTCTGCCTGCTCTTTCCAACCATGCGCCACTGCATTGCCCAGCAGGATATAGAGCTCGCTCATCAATGCGCAAAGGCTGCGCACCTTGTGTTCGGTGAGCTCGGTGACGTGGGCGCCACGGCGCGGCAAGATGGCGATCAGGTGACGCCGCTCCAGGATCAGCAAGGCCTCGCGGACCGAACCGCGGCTGACATTGAGCGCCAGCGTAACCTTCTGCTCCTGGATGCGCTCTCCCGGCTTCATTTCGCCGCGAATGATGCGCTCGGCGAGATGATGGGCGATTTGCTCGGCGAGGCTGTCCGGGGCCTTGAACGTCATGGTTGTCCTTCAAACTCTTCATATCTGCACAAGCGGCGCAGTGTAGCGCACTCAATACGTCATGGCGCAGGGCCTCCACCTGGTTTTTGGCACGATATAAGCAAAAAGTGCCTGCCCTCTTGGTGAAAGAGAGCCTGTGAGAGCGAGCTCGCTCCCACAAGGTTTTATCGACAAAACGGTATTTCTTGACCTTTAAGTCAGAAACTAATTGACCGAAAAGTCAGAACTGCTAAATTCAGCTCACGTCGATACAACAATAATGAATCTGCGAGGCCTTCCGTGATCCAGTTTTTACTCAACCAGGAACTCCGTAGCGAGCATGCCCTGGACCCGAACCTGACCGTGCTCAATTACCTGCGCGAACACGTTGGTAAACCCGGCACCAAGGAAGGCTGCGCCAGCGGCGACTGCGGCGCATGCACCGTGGTGGTGGGCGAATTGGAGACGGACGCAGAAGGTGGCGAGCGTATTCGCTACCGCAGCCTCAATTCGTGCCTGACCTTCGTCTCGTCGCTGCACGGCAAGCAATTGATCAGCGTCGAAGACCTCAAGCACGATGGCCAGCTGCACAGCGTCCAGCAGGCGATGGTCGATTGCCACGGTTCGCAATGTGGTTTCTGTACCCCGGGCTTCGTCATGTCGTTGTTCGCCCTGCAAAAGAACAGCGAGCAGCCCGACGCCCATAAGGCCCACGAAGCGTTGGCCGGTAACTTGTGCCGCTGCACCGGTTACCGGCCGATCCTGGCCGCCGCCGACCAGGCCTGTTGCGCCAAGCAGCCCGACCAGTTCGACGCCCGTGAGGCCCAGACCATTGCCCGCCTCAAAGCCATCGCACCGACCGAGACCGGAGAACTCAACAGTGGCGACAAACGCTGCCTGGTGCCACTGACCGTGGCTGACCTGGCCGACCTCTACGACGCCTACCCACAAGCACGGCTGCTGGCCGGCGGCACTGACCTGGCGCTGGAAGTCACCCAGTTCCACCGCACCCTGCCGGTGATGATCTACGTGGGCAACGTCGCCGAACTCAAGCGCGTCGAGCGTTTCGATGATCGCCTGGAAATCGGCGCGGCCACCGCGCTTTCCGATTGTTACGAGGCCCTGCAAGCCGAATATCCGGACTTCGGCGAACTGCTGCAGCGCTTCGCCTCGTTGCAGATCCGCAACCAGGGCACCCTGGGCGGGAACATCGGCAACGCCTCGCCCATAGGCGACTCGCCGCCCCTACTGATCGCCCTCGGCGCGCAGATTGTGCTGTGCAAAGGCCAGACTCGCCGCACCCTGGCCCTGGAAGATTATTTCATCGATTACCGGGTCACCGCCCGCCAGGAAAGCGAATTCATCGAAAAGATCATCGTGCCCCGGGCCAGCGCCGAGCAAGCGTTTCGCGCCTACAAAGTCTCCAAGCGCCTGGACGACGACATTTCCGCCGTGTGCGCGGCGTTCAACCTGCGCATCGACAACGGCATGGTCCGCGAGGCACGTGTGGCCTTCGGTGGCATGGCCGCGACCCCCAAGCGCGCCAAGCACTGTGAGGCCGCGCTGATCGGCGCGCCCTGGACCGACAGCACCCTCGAACGCGCCTGCGCGGCCCTGGCGGAGGATTTCACGCCCCTGTCGGACTTCCGCGCCAGCAAGGAATATCGCCTGCTCAGCGCCCGCAACCTGCTGCGCAAATATTTCATCGAACTGCAAACGCCCCACATCGAGACTCGGGTGACCGCTTATGTCTAATCATCACGCCGTAGAAAAGACCCAAGCCGAACTGGCGCAACTGTTCGCCCGCGACCTCACCACCGGCGTGGGCCGCAGCGTCAAGCATGACAGCGCCGCGAAGCACGTTTCAGGCGAGGCACAGTACATCGACGACCGCCTGGAATTCTCGAACCAATTGCACGTCTATGCCCGGCTCTCGGACCGCGCCCACGCGCGGATCCTGCGCATCGACACCGCGCCTTGCTACGCCTTCGAAGGCGTGCGCATCGCCATTACCCACCAGGACATCCCGGGCCTGAAGGACATCGGCCCGTTGCTGCCCGGTGACCCGCTGCTGGCGATCGACGATGTGCAGTTCGTTGGTCAACCCGTTCTGGCCGTTGCCGCCAGGGATCTCGAAACGGCGCGCAAGGCAGCCATGGCGGCCATAGTCGAATACGAGGACCTGGAACCGGTGCTGGATGTGGTCGAGGCGCTGCGCAAGCGGCATTTCGTGCTCGACAGCCATACCCACCAGCGCGGCGATTCAGCCACGGCGCTGGCAAGCGCCGAACATCGCATCCAGGGTTCACTGCACATCGGCGGCCAGGAACATTTCTACCTGGAAACCCAGATTTCCTCGGTGATGCCCACCGAAGACGGCGGCATGATCGTCTACTGCTCGACCCAGAACCCCACCGAAGTGCAAAAGCTGGTGGCCGAAGTGCTCGGCGTGTCGATGAACAAAGTGGTGGTGGACATGCGTCGCATGGGCGGTGGGTTCGGCGGCAAGGAGACCCAGGCCGCCAGCCCGGCGTGCCTGTGCGCCGTCATCGCGCACCTCACCGGCCAGCCGACCAAGATGCGCCTGCCCCGGCTCGAAGACATGCTGATGACCGGCAAGCGCCATCCCTTCTACATCGAATACGACGTCGGCTTCGACAGCACCGGTCGTCTGCACGGCATTGCCTTGGAACTGGCTGGCAATTGCGGCTGCTCGCCGGACCTGTCCGCCTCGATCGTCGACCGAGCGATGTTCCATGCCGACAACGCCTACTACCTGGGCGATGCAACGATCAACGGCCACCGCTGCAAGACCAACACCGCCTCGAACACCGCTTACCGTGGTTTCGGCGGCCCCCAAGGCATGGTCGCCATCGAAGAGGTGATGGACGCTATCGCCCGGCACCTGGGGCTCGACCCCCTGGCGGTGCGCAAGGCCAACTACTACGGCAAGACCGAGCGCAACGTCACGCATTACTACCAGACCGTCGAGCACAACATGCTCGAAGAGATGACCGCCGAGCTTGAACAAAGCAGCCAATACGCCGAGCGCCGCGAAGCGATCCGCCGCTACAACGCAGGCAGCCCGATCCTGAAAAAGGGCCTGGCGCTGACGCCGGTGAAGTTCGGCATTTCGTTCACCGCCAGCTTCCTCAACCAGGCCGGCGCGTTGATTCACGTCTACACCGACGGCAGCATCCACCTCAATCACGGCGGCACAGAGATGGGCCAAGGCTTGAACACCAAGGTCGCCCAAGTGGTGGCCGAGGTATTCCAGGTGGAAATGGACCGCGTGCAGATCACCGCGACCAACACCGACAAGGTGCCGAACACCTCGCCCACCGCCGCGTCCAGTGGCGCCGACCTGAACGGCAAGGCGGCGCAGAATGCCGCCGAAACCATCAAGCGGCGCCTGGTGGAGTTCGCCGCGCGGCAATACAAGGTCAGCGAGGAAGACGTGGAATTCCACAACGGCCACGTGCGGGTGCGCGATCACATCCTGACCTTCGAGGCACTGGTTCAACAGGCGTATTTCGCGCAGGTCTCGCTGTCGAGCACCGGTTTCTACAAGACCCCCAAAATCTATTACGACCGCAGCCAGGCCCGTGGCAGGCCGTTCTACTACTACGCCTACGGCGCGGCGTGCGCCGAGGTGATCGTCGATACCCTCACCGGCGAGTACAAGATGCTGCGCACCGACATCCTTCACGACGTCGGCGCCTCGCTGAACCCAGCCATCGACATCGGCCAGGTCGAGGGCGGATTCATCCAGGGCATGGGCTGGCTGACCATGGAAGAACTGGTGTGGAACGACAAGGGCAAGCTGATGACCAATGGTCCGGCCAGCTACAAGATCCCCGCCGTGGCTGACATGCCATTGGATTTGCGGGTCAAGCTGGTGGAAAACCGCAAGAACCCGGAAGACACGGTGTTCCACTCCAAGGCCGTGGGCGAGCCGCCGTTCATGCTCGGCATCGCCGCTTGGTGCGCCATCAAGGACGCCGTGGCGAGCCTGGGGGATTACCGGCATCAACCGAAGATCGACGCGCCGGCCACGCCGGAGCGGGTGTTGTGGGGGTGTGAGCAGATGCGGCAGTTGAAGGCTGTGAAGCCTGCGCAAGCCGAGGTCGAGTTGGCTTCACTTTAAACCGCGGCGCGGCCTTCGCGAGCAGGCTCGCTCCCACAGGGACCGCGTTGCAAATGTGGGAGCGAGCCTGCTCGCGAAAGCGGCCGAACAGACAACAGAGATGCCGAGGTGAACATGTACAACTGGATCAGCGCCCTCGCCGACCTGCAAACCCGCGGTGAACCCTGCGTGCTGGTGACGATCATCGAAGAGCTTGGCTCCACGCCGCGCAACGCCGGTTCGAAGATGGTCATCAGCGCCAGCCAGACGTTCGACACCATCGGTGGCGGTCACCTGGAATACAAGGCCATGGAAATCGCTCGGCAGATGCTCGCCAGCGGCCAGCAGAACACGCATCTGGAGCGTTTCAGCCTCGGCGCCAGCCTTGGCCAGTGCTGCGGCGGCGTCACCGTGTTGCTGTTCGAACCCATGAGGCAGGTCCAGGCGCAGATCGCCGTGTTTGGCGCCGGCCATGTCGGCCGGGCCTTGGTGCCGTTGCTGGCAAGCCTGCCCTGCCGGGTCCGCTGGATCGACTCGCGGGAGGCGGAGTTTCCTGAACAGTTACTCCATGGTGTGCGCAAGATCGTCACTGAAGAGCCATTGGATGAAGTCGACGACTTGCCCGCCGGCAGCTACTGCATCGTCATGACCCACAACCATCAGCTCGACCTGGAACTGAGCGCCGCGATTCTCAAGCGCAACGACTTCGCCTATTTCGGCCTGATCGGCTCGAAGACCAAACGGGTCAAGTTCGAACACCGCTTGCGGGATCGCGGCTTCGACAGCGGCACCCTGCAACGTATGCGTTGCCCGATGGGCATTGGCGAAGTCAAAGGCAAATTGCCTGTGGAGATCGCCATCTCCATCGCCGGCGAAATCATCGCCACCTATAACGCGGATTTCGGCCAGCATACCTCGCGCGCCGAACCCATTGCCAAGTTGCTGCCGGTTTCGCGCCGCAGCCAGCGTTAATCTTTTATCGAGACAGACCATGCCCCTGACACGCAAAGCCTACCGCGCCGCCCTGCTCCACAGCCTCGCCGACCCGGCCGAAGTTGGCATCGAGGCGTCCTATGAATATTTCGAGGATGGCCTGCTGGTGGTGGAAAATGGCCAGATCAGCGCCATCGGCCACGCCCATGAGCTGCTGCCGACCCTGGCGGCGGATATCGAAATCGCCCATTACCCGGACGCGCTGATCACTCCAGGCCTCATCGATACCCATATCCACCTGCCTCAGACCGGTATGGTCGGCGCCTATGGCGAGCAACTGCTGGATTGGCTCAACACCTACACCTTCCCCTGCGAAAGCCAATTCGCCGACCCGGCCCACGCCGAGGCAGTGGCGGATATTTTCGTCAAGGAACTGCTGCGCAACGGCACTACCACGGCCCTGGTGTTTGGCAGCGTACATCCCCAATCGGTGAATGCATTTTTCGAGGTTGCCGAGAAGCTCGACCTGCGCATGATTGCCGGCAAGGTGATGATGGACCGCAACGCCCCGGACTATCTGGTCGACACTGCCGAATCCAGCTACACCCAGAGCAAGGCATTGATCGAGCGTTGGCATGGCAAGGGTCGCCTGCACTACGCCGTGACGCCGCGCTTCGCGCCGACCAGCACCCCGGAGCAACTGACCCTGGCCGGCCAGTTGCTCAATGAATACCCGGACCTGTACATGCAGACCCACATCAGTGAGAACCTGCAGGAAGTGCAATGGGTCAAGGAATTGTTCCCGGAGCGCAAGGGATACCTGGACGTCTACGACCACTACCAGTTGCTCGGCGAACGTTCGGTATTCGCCCATGGCGTGCACCTGTGTGACGACGAATGCGCGCGCCTGGCCGAGACCGGATCGGCCATCGCCTTTTGCCCGACGTCGAACTTCTTCCTCGGCAGTGGCCTGTTCAACTTGCCGATGACGGAGAAGCACAAAGTGAACGTGGGCCTGGGCACGGACGTGGGCGGTGGCACCAGTTTCTCGCTGCTGCAAACCTTGAACGAAGCCTACAAGGTCATGCAACTGCAGGGCGCGCGGCTGAGCCCGTTCAAATCGCTGTACCTGGCCACCCTCGGCGGGGCCCGGGCCTTGCGCCTGGAAGACAAGATCGGGACGTTGCAACCGGGAACGGACGCGGATTTCCTGGTGCTGGACTACAACGCCACGCCATTGCTGAGCTATCGCCTGAAGCAGGCCAAGGACATTGCCGAGCGGTTGTTCGTGCTGATGACGCTGGGGGATGATCGGGCGGTGGCGCAGACTTATGCGGCGGGTCGGTTGGTGCACCAGCGGTAGGTTGTATTGCCTGCCAGGACGCTATCGCGAGCAAGCTCGCTCCCACAGTGGATTTGTGGTGTACACATAACCCTGTGGGAGCGAGCTTGCTCGCGATTGGCGGTATGACTGGTTCAACCCTCAGAGCTTGGCAGGCGAACGCCCCGGCTTCTTGCTCTGCAACAGGTGCGAGAACACCGCGTGCAAGTCATCCGACGCGCTTTCTTCGTCGAGGTTGAGCTTGCTGTCGATGTGGTCCATGTGATGCATCATCAGGTTCACCGCCAAGGCCGCGTCACGGGCCTCGATGGCGTCGATCAATTGGGTGTGTTCGTCATAGGAACAGTGCGAGCGGTTGCCGCTTTCGTACTGGGCAATGATCAACGAAGTCTGGGACACCAGGCTGCGCTGGAAGCTGATCAGCGGTGCGTTTTTTGCCGCCTCGGCCAGTTTCAGGTGGAACTCGCCCGACAGCCGGATGCCGGCGCCACGGTCGCCACGGGAAAAACTGTCGCGCTCGTCGCTGACCATCTGCCGCAGCTCGGCAAGCTGCTCGGCCGTGGCGTGCTGGACCGCCAGCTCCGTGATCGCCTTCTCCACCATGCGCCGGGCGAAGAAAACCTGGCGGGCCTCTTCGACACTTGGGCTGGCAACCACCGCGCCACGATTGGGCCTCAGCAACACCACGCCTTCATGGGCCAGGCGCGACAGCGCGCGGCGAATGATCGTGCGGCTGACCCCGAAAATCTCCCCCAGCGCCTCTTCGCTCAATTTCGTACCGGGCGCCAGGCGCTGTTCGAGGATGGCCTCGAAAATGTGCGCATAGACAATATCGTCCTGGGTTCCGCTGCGGCCGGCTTTGCCAGCTCGCGGTTGTTTCTTGAGGGGCTGCAACTGTTCGTTCATGGGCACTCGAGTCGGGAGAACTGCGGCGATTTAACCGTGACTGTAATACGGCACAGCGGGTCGCTGGCAAGTATCGCGTAAAAAACACGGCGATTGTACACAACCTCTGATGGCAACACGACTGTACGGCTGTTTGCGGACACGGCTGTATCGCGACCGGTCGGTGCGTTGAGTTTAGGCTTTAAACCCGAACCTGTGGCGCCACCCGCCCAGTCAATCTACAACAAGGACCGCCGCCCACCATGACCGAAGTCACGACCGCGCCACTTCGTCCATTGGCCGATACATCGCCCTCGGCCATCGTTGCCGGTTTCATCGCCATGATGACCGGTTACACCAGTTCCCTGGTGCTGATGTTCCAGGCCGGACAAGCGGCTGGCCTGACCACCGGGCAGATTTCCTCGTGGATCTGGGCCATCTCCATCGGCATGGCGGTGTGCTCCATCGGTTTGTCGCTGCGCTACCGCACGCCCATCACCATCGCCTGGTCGACACCCGGCGCGGCGCTGCTGATTACCAGCCTCGGCGGCGTGAGTTATGGCGAGGCCATCGGCGCGTACATCACCTGCGCGGTACTGGTCACGATCTGCGGCCTGACCGGCAGCTTCGAGCGCCTGGTCAAGCGTATTCCTGCCTCCCTGGCGGCGGCGTTGCTGGCAGGCATTTTGTTCAAGATCGGCAGCGAGATTTTCGTCGCGGCCCAGCACCGCACCGGTCTGGTGCTGGGGATGTTTTTCACCTACCTGATCGTCAAGCGCCTGTCGCCACGTTATGCGGTGCTGGCGGCACTGCTGGTGGGCACGGCGCTGTCGGGCGTGCTGGGGCTCCTGGATTTCAGCGGTTTTGCCTTGGAAGTCGCGACGCCGGTCTGGACCACGCCGCACTTTTCCCTGGCCGCCACCATCAGCATCGGCATCCCGCTGTTCGTGGTGGCAATGACCTCGCAGAACATGCCCGGCATCGCGGTGCTGCGCGCCGATGGCTACAACGTACCGGCCTCGCCGTTGATCACCAGCACCGGCATCGCCTCGCTGCTGTTGGCGCCGTTTGGCTCCCATGGCATCAACCTCGCTGCGATCAGCGCAGCGATCTGCACCGGGCCGCACGCCCACGAAGATCGCAACAAGCGCTACACGGCGGCCGTGTGGTGTGGAGTTTTCTACGGAATTGCCGGGGTTTTCGGCGCGACACTGGCGGCGTTATTCGCGGCGCTGCCCAAGGAACTGGTGCTGTCCATCGCGGCGCTGGCCCTGTTCGGGTCGATCATCAACGGCCTGAGCATCGCCATGAGCGAAGCGAAGGAACGGGAAGCGGCGCTGATCACCTTCATGGTCACGGCGTCGGGGCTGACGCTGTTTTCCATCGGCTCGGCGTTCTGGGGGATTGTGGCGGGGGTGTTGACGTTGCTTATCCTTAACTGGCGCAACGCTTAAAAGCATCGCGAGCAGGCTCGCTCCCCCAGGGGACTTGTGTCGCTCACATAACCTTGTGGGAGCGAGCCTGCTCGCGAAAGCGGCCTGAAGGACGACAATTACTTAACAGACAGGCACAAAAAAACCGGCACCTGTGAAGGTCGCCGGTTTTTTTAACATCAAGCCTTCGAATTGATCGGCTTTTCCGGATACCACACGTCCAGCAACGGGCTGACTTCAACGCTGGTCAGCTCAGGACGGGCCTTGAGCCAGGCTTCGACGGCAGCGCGCTGCTCTTCGGTAACCGAGCCACGCTTCTGCAGGCAAACCAGGCCGTAGTCGTCACCGCCGACATAACCCAGGCCGTTGGCTTCCATGGCTTCTTTCAGGAAAGCGTCGAGGAAAGCGTCAATAGCCTCATCGGCCAGATCTTCTTTGAAATCCAGGTTCAGTTCGAAACCCAGCTCTTGAAATTCATCCACGCACAGCTTTTTGCGCAGACGCTGGGAACGGTTAGTCGCCATTGAAACAATCCTCATAAGTAATAACGGCCGGCACTTTACCAGTTTGGTGCGTCGATTGCCCGACTCATCGGGCATCTGTGCCTACCGTCGGTAAAAAAATACCGCTTCGGCGGGCTTGGGCACGGCACAAGCCGTTGCGCCTTGGGGCATAATGCCGAACTTTCATGACCGTTGAGGACGTTCATTTTCATGTCCTCGTCTTTTCTCCCCTCGCCTGCAGGGTTTTACTTCACATGATCAAATCTTTGCGTCCACTGCTTCTGGCCAGCCTTCTTTTTCCCCTGGCCCTTCCGGTCTCCACCAGCGCCGCCACCATCAACACCGCCCTGTCGCCCAATGTGCAAAAGGCCCTCAAGAACAGCAAGCTGCAAGACAACGCCCTCTCCCTGGTGATGGTGCCGCTCAACGGCCCCGGCACCCCGACGCTTTACAACGCCGACGTCTCGGTGAACCCGGCGTCCACCATGAAGCTGGTGACGACCTACGCGGCCCTGGAAATGCTCGGGCCGAACCACCAGTGGAAAACCGAGTTCTACACCGACGGGACCCTCAGCGGCGGGATCCTCAACGGTAACCTGTACCTCAAGGGCGGCGGCGACCCCAAGCTGAACATGGAGAAGCTCTGGCTGTTGATGCGCGATTTGCGGGCCAACGGCGTGCAACAAGTCACCGGCGACCTGGTGCTCGACCGCAGCTTTTTCATCCAGCCGCAATTGCCCGAGTTCAACGACGACGGCAACGATGTGAACAAGCCCTTCCTGGTCAAGCCCGACTCGCTGCTGGTCAACCTGAAGGCCCTGCGCTTCGTGGCCCGCAATGACGGGGGCCGGGTGCTGGTGTCGGTGGAGCCTCCCATTGCCAACATCCGCATCGAAAACGTGGTCAAGGCCGCCAACTCCAAGCAATGCACCGGCGGCGTGCGCTACAACCCGGTGGCCCAGGCGGACGGCAGCATGACGGTGACCGTCAGCGGCCAGCTCGGCGAGGGTTGCAGTTCCCAGACTTACCTGTCGCTGCTCGATCATGCTACCTACACCGCTGGCGCCGTGCGGGCGATCTGGAAAGAACTGGGCGGCAGCATCCAGGGCAACGACCGCCTGGCCGCGACCCCGAAGAGCGCCAAACTGTTGGCCCGGGCATTCTCCCCGGACCTGGCGGAGATCATCCGCGACATCAACAAATACAGTAACAACACCATGGCCCAACAACTGTTCCTGAGCCTGGGCGCGGAGTTTCGCAACGAGGCCGACGGTGACGACGCCAAGGCGGCGCAACGAGTGGTACGCCAATGGCTGGCCAAGAAAGGCATCACGGCGCCGCACCTGGTGATGGAAAACGGCTCGGGCCTGTCCCGCGCGGAACGGGTCAGCGCCCGGGAAATGGCGGCGATGCTGCAAGCGGCATGGCGCAGCCCGTACGCGGCGGAATTCGTCAGCTCGATGCCCATCGCCGGCACCGACGGCACCATGCGCAAACGCTTGAAGACCACTGCCATGGCGGGCGAAGCCCACATCAA
Organism: Pseudomonas sp. E102; assembly: GCF_052660185.1. Classification (NCBI taxonomy): domain Bacteria; kingdom Pseudomonadati; phylum Pseudomonadota; class Gammaproteobacteria; order Pseudomonadales; family Pseudomonadaceae; genus Pseudomonas; species Pseudomonas sp. E102. The sequence goes on along the minus strand of NZ_CP084025.1, from coordinate 1,153,101 downwards.
GACCGGCACGCTGAACACCGTCCGCGCCATTGCCGGCTACAGCCGTGACATCAATGGCAATACCTGGGCGGTGGTGGCCATCCTCAACGATCCGAAGCCATGGGGCGCTTCCTCCGTGCTGGACCAGGTGCTGCTGGACCTGTATCGCCAGCCGAAACTGCCACAGGCAGCGTCGCTGCTCTGAGCCAGGCCCCAACACCAACCCAATGTGGGAGCGAGCCTGCTCGCGATTCGGTCGACCAGCACACATCGATGCTGGTTGAGACACCGCTATCGCGAGCAAGCTCACTCCCGCAGCGGTTAGCGTGAAGCCATTATGCCAACTGCACCTCGACCCGATCCCGTCCTGCCTGCTTGGCCGCGTAAACCCCAGCGTCAGCCCGCAGCAGCAACGCATCGGCGCCTTCGCCGGCGCGCCAACCGGCCACGCCAAAACTGGCGGTGATGATGCCCACGTCGTCAATCGGCGCGCTGCGAAGACCATCCCACAACCCCAACGCCAGCGTGGAGGCGCTTTCGCTGTCGGTATCCGGGCATAGCACCACGAACTCCTCCCCGCCCAGCCGGCAAAACACATCGGTGCGGCGCAGTCGCTGGGTGATCCGCTGGCAGACCGCCTGCAACACCCGGTCCCCCACCGCATGGCCGTGCTGGTCGTTGATACGCTTGAAATGATCGATATCGAGCATGACCACCGTCAGCTCCCCGGAGCCACGTTCGACCCGGGTCATTTCCGTCGTCAGGCGTTCCTGGAAATAGCGCCGGTTGCGAATCCCGGTCAAGGCGTCGGTGACCGACAGCGCCCGCAGCTCTTCCTCGACGCGCTTGAGGTCCGAGATGTCGGAAATGTAGCCGTGCCATAACACGCCGCCGCCGGGCAACTGTTCGGGAGTCGCCTCGCCACGCACCCAACGCAGCCCGCGATGCGGCAGTTGCACCCGGTACTCCTCCCGCCAGGGGCTCAAGGTATCGGCCGAGGTGCGAATCGACGCGCGTACCCGTGCGCTGTCGGATGGATGGATACGCGAGAAAATCGCATCAGCGTGCCGCACCAGCACATCAGGCTCCAACTCATAAATGTCGCGGATGCCATCGCTGGCGTAGATCACACTGAACCCGCCGTTGAAATCCATCTTGAATTGATAGATGCCGCCAGGCACATGGGCGCTGAGTTTCTTCAACAGCAGATCCCTCGCCGCCAGCGCTTCGTGGACGCGCTTGCGCTCGGTGACGTCGATGCAGATCGCCAGGTGCCCGACCCATAATCCCTGCTCATCGAGCACCGGCGTAGCCAACATGTTGACCGTCAGGTGACTGCCGTCGCGGCGCACCAGGGTCCACTCACGAGCCTGTTGTCCACTTTGTTCGCCGCCCTCAAGCAGCATCGCGTGACATGTCGGGATCGGTTTTCCAAAGCGGGCCGCCAGTTGTGCGGCCCGGTGTTGCAACTCGCGGGGAACGTGGAGGCTCTCCAGGGTCATGCTTTGCAGGACGTCACAGCTGCGGTAGCCGAGCATCTGTTCGGCGCCGGCATTGAACGTAGTGATGACACCGCGCAGGTCGGTGGCGATGATCGCAACCTGGGTCGCGGCATCGAGCACGCCCCGCAGTTGGCCGTGGGTGCCGCGCAGTTCCGACTCCCGGGCCCGCAATTCCCGGGTGCGCTGCTCCACCAGTGCCAGGGCCCGCTGCCGTTGGCTGACCAGCGTATAAAACAACGCGCTCAGTAACAGGCTGAGCAATGCGCCCAGCACTGTCAGGCTTGTCACGCTGGAATGGTTGCTCGACAGGAACAGGCGGCTGGGACGCAATTCGACCCGGAAGTCCCGGTCCGCGAGGCGCAGTAATCGGGTCGCTGCCAAATCGCTTTTGCCCGGCTGGTCCGACGTCTCGTACAGCACCTCCCCATGATCGCCATCGGACAGGTCGATCACACGCATCGACAGATTGTCGCGGCCCGGCGCAGGCAGGTCATCGGCGACCAGCTGGCGCATGCTGACGGCGGCCACCACGTATCCGAACGGCTCACCGGCCAGATGCCGACTCACGGGGGCTGCGAGCACGACCCCGCGGGAAAAGGCCGGGTCGACCCCTATCAGGTTAACCGGTTGGGAAACCACCAGGGCGTTACGCTGGCGGGCCCGCTCCAGCGTCACACGGCGTAACGGCTGCGAAAGAAGATCCAGGCCCAGCGGCGAGCCATAGGACGGTTGGCTCTGGACGTACAGCACCGGTACGTATTCGTCCCGTTCGATGGCCGGGTGCAACATACCGGCTTCATCCTGTTCGCGAATGGTATAGGTGCCAGACACCTCGGCCCGCGCCTGTTGTTCAAACGGCTGCCGATCGTCCCGAAAGACCCGGGGCGCCCAGGCAAAGGCCCGGGTGCGCCGCAGCAGGGCTTCGGTGTAGCCATGGAACTCGCTGTTGGAAACCCCGGAGGAGTTGGCGAAGAAACGTCTCAGGCTGTCGAGGCGTTGCTCCTGGTCCTGGAAACGTTCCTGGAGGCGGCTATAGCGCTCTTCGGCTTGCAGTTCGAAGCGCTGACGCAATTGCTGGTTGAACAGGTTCAGCGTGCCCCAGGCCAGCAAACCGGTCAGCAGCAAGCCCGCCATCAGGACCAGGGACGCCACTAGCCATGCCGAAACATCTTCACTGATAAAGCCCAGGATTCTGGGACGCACCTGATGTAATGCCATACACATAACTCAGAAAGGGACCAGGCATATGTACAGCCCCGGCCACAGCCTAGTTATAGCTATCTGCCATCACTTTAGCCAGCCCCAATGATGCCCGGGAGCCTTGAATTTCAAGGCTCCCCTGGATCCAATGCCTCGAGATCAGCGCGCCATGATTTTCCAGGCGCGGTGGATTTTGCCGTTGCGGGCGAAGTCCGGGTCGATGGTCTTGGCGGTGATTTCCTCCACCGCGTAACGCTCGGCCAGGTTTTCTTCGAGCTGGAACTTGCGGAAGTTGTTGGAAAAATACAGCACGCCGCCCGGCGCCAGGCGCGCCATGGCCAGGTCGAGCAGTTGCACGTGGTCGCGCTGCACGTCGAACACGCCTTCCATGCGCTTGGAGTTGGAGAAGGTCGGCGGGTCGATGAAGATCAAGTCGTACTCGTCGCGACTGGCTTCAAGCCAGGCCATGACGTCGCCCTGCTCCAGGCGGTTCTTGTCCGAAAAGCCATTGAGGGACAGGTTGCGTCGCGCCCAGTCCAGGTAGGTTTTCGACAAGTCGACGCTGGTGGTGCTGCGCGCACCGCCCTTGGCGGCGTGGACGCTGGCGGTCGCGGTGTAGCAGAACAGGTTCAGGAAACGCTTGCCGGCTGCCTCCTTCTGGATCCGCAGGCGCATCGGCCGGTGGTCGAGGAACAACCCCGTGTCCAGGTAATCCGTGAGGTTGACCAGCAGCTTCACGCCGCCTTCGCTGACCTCGGTGAATTTGCCTTGGGCACTCTGGCGCTCGTACTGTTTGGTGCCGCTCTGGCGCTCGCGGCGCTTGATGACCACGCGGCTCTTGTCGACATTCAAGGCCTGGGGAATCGCCGCCAGCGCATCGAACAACCGGGCCGAGGCCTTTTCCGGATCGATGGATTTGGGCGCGACGTATTCCTGGACGTGCACCCAATCGTGGTACAGGTCGATGGCCATCGAGTATTCGGGCATGTCGGCATCGTAGACGCGATAGCACTCCACGCCCTCACGCTTGGCCCACTTGCTCAGCAACTTCAGGTTTTTCTGCAGCCGGTTGGCAAACATCTGCCCGCCTTCGCTCAGGCGCGCCTGCTCGATCACCGGGGCGGGTGCCGGGGCTGGCTTGATGGGGTTGCCGTTCTTGTTGTACTGGCGCTCCTGGGGGACATCCGGGGCCTGGTCGTAGGCGGATTGTTCACGCTCGGCCTGGCGTTGTTCCGGGGTGCGACGCTCGCCCGTGACGAACTGATCCGGCAGCACCTTGATCAACAGCAGCTTGCAGGGCAAGGCGCCGTTCCAGAACGAATATTGCTTGTGGCTGCGAATGCCCATGCGCTTGCCCAGGTCCGGCGCGCCGGTGAACACCGCCGCTTCCCAGTTGAGGCAGGCCTGGCGCAGGCGTTCGCCGAGGTTCTGGTAGAGATACAGCAGGCTGGCTTCGTCACCCAGACGCTCGCCATACGGTGGGTTGCAGATCACCAGGCCCTTCTGGTTCTGGTCCGGGCGTGGTTCGAAAGTGGCGACTTCGCCCTGGTAGATCTTGATCCACTCGCTCAGGCCCGCGCGTTCGACGTTGTTGCGGCCCGGCTGGATCAGCCGTGGGTCGGCCTCGTAGCCACGAATCCACAACGGCGGCTTGGCCAGTCCGGCGGCGGCGCGCTCGGTGGCCTCCTCATGGAGCTTGCGCCACAGCGCCGGCACATGGCCGAGCCAGGCGGTAAAGCCCCATTGCTGACGACGCAAGTTGGGCGCCATGTCGGCGGCGATCATGCCGGCTTCCACCAGGAACGTGCCGACGCCGCACATCGGGTCGGCCAGCGCCCCGCCTTCAGCGGCAATGCGCGGCCAGCCGGCGCGGATCAGGATCGCGGCGGCGAGGTTTTCCTTCAATGGTGCGGCGCCTTGCTGCAAGCGATAGCCGCGCTGGTGCAGGCTGTGGCCCGAGAGATCCAGGGAAAGGATCGCTTCGCCACGGTCCAGGCGCAGGTGGATGCGCAGGTCCGGGTTGAGCTTATCGATGGAAGGACGGTCGCCCGAAGGGGTGCGCAATTTGTCGACGATCGCGTCCTTGACCTTCAAGGCGCCGAAATGGGTGTTGTCGATGCCCGAGCCGTGACCGCTGAATTCCACCGCCAGGGTGCCATCGGGCAGCATGTGGTCTTGCCAATCGACATCCAGTACGCCGTGGTAAAGGTCTTCAGCGTCCTTCATCGGGAAGCGCTTGAGCACCAGCAACACGCGGTTCGCCAGGCGCGACCATAGGCAGAGCCGATAGGCTGTCTCCATGTCAGCGCTGCCGCGAACGGCCGAGGTGTGCTCGCGCGCCTCTTCAAGGCCAAGCCCGACGGCTTCCTCAAGAAGCAGGCCTTCGAGGCCCTTGGGACAGGTGAGGAAGAGTTCGAAACGGTCGGACATGGGATTTCCAGAGCCTTTGGCTAAGTGGGCCGGGCAACGCATTGCCGGGCCGGGTTCAATCAGGTGCTTTTCTCAAGAGCACCCGCGTGGCACGAGCGTGTGCCGTTCCGTACTCGCCGCTCAGGTTCAAAGAGCTTAGATGCGTGTACAGATAAAAAAATTCTGTGCAACAAATTGTGAAAAGTCACCCCTTTCGTCGAATAGTACCCGAGTGCAACAGGGGGACATTCTCATCCGACCATGGCGACCGCCTTTCGGCGCAGGGCTGATCATACAGGGGTCTTGCTCAAAAGCGGGTGTTGAACATCATGTTACTTATCGCCCTAGCATCTTTAATGTTACGTGCTTATGACAAAACGATCATTCCATCCGTGTGACGCTTTGGTTAGAACTCACCACAGGTTGACGTCGCAACGGCGTCAACACCTCGGCTCGTCACGCCGGCAACGAGCCGCCAACGGCAGAATGATTCTGCCCCGGCCTCAATAGAGGTCGACGCTAAGCAACAGTCAACAAGTGAGGGCAACACCCTATGAGAAGACTTAAGCGTGATCCGTTGGAAAGAGCATTTTTACGCGGTTACCAATATGGCGTTGGTGGTAAATCCCGTGAGCTTTGCCCCTTTACTCTACCGTCGGTACGTCAAGCCTGGATCAATGGCTGGCGGGAAGGACGCGGCGACAACTGGGACGGTATGACCGGCACTGCGGGTATCCATAGACTCAACGAACTTCACGCCGTCGGCTGACACAGGGCTTATTACTCAAGAACTCGACAACTTGACATCCAAACCGATTTAACCACGCACGTCCCATCCGGACGGCGGGCCACGGCCCAAGGGGCTCCTTCTGGAGCCCTTTTTAATGCCCGGGATTCGCGGATTTGAGCTGAAAACACTGTGTGGCGAGGGGCTTTATCCCCTCGCCACAAATGGACCTCACCAACCTAAGGAATCACCCCAACGCCGCAATCGCATCCACCGACTCTCGAATCAGCGCCGGCCCCTTGTAGATGAAACCCGAATAAACCTGCACCAGGCTTGCCCCAGCGGTGATTTTCTCGGCGGCATGCCGGCCTTCGGTGATCCCGCCCGCCGCAATGATCGGCAAGCGTCCCGCCAGTTCACCCGCCAGGATTTTCACGGTATGGGTGCTCTTGTCACGCACCGGCGCACCAGACAAACCGCCCGCCTCGTCACCGTGTTCCAGCCCTTCGACGCCTTCGCGTCCCAGGGTGGTATTGGTGGCAATCACCGCGTCCATGCCGGTCTCGATCAGGGCCTGGGCCACTTGGACGGTTTCCTCGTCGCTCATGTCCGGGGCGATCTTGATGGCCAACGGAACATGCCGGCCATGGATAACCGCCAGCTCCGCGCGGCGCCGGGCCAGGTCGGCGAGCAATTGCTTGAGGGAGTCACCAAATTGCAGGCTACGCAGCCCCGGAGTGTTCGGGGAGCTGACATTTACGGTGACATAGCTGGCATGGGCATAGACCTTGTCCAGGCAGATCAGATAGTCGTCGACGGCGCGCTCCACCGGGGTGTCGAAATTCTTGCCGATGTTGATGCCCAGCACGCCCTTGTACTTGGCCGCCGCGACACGGGCCAGCAGGTGATCGACGCCCAGGTTGTTGAAGCCCATGCGATTGATGATCGCCTCGGCCTGAGGCAGACGGAACAATCGTGGCTTCGGGTTGCCCGGCTGTGGCCGCGGCGTCACGGTGCCGATCTCGACGAAGCCGAAACCCAGTTGCGCAAAGCCGTCGATGGCGGCGCCATTCTTGTCCAGGCCCGCCGCCAACCCGACCGGGTTGGGAAATTCCAGGCCCATGACCGTCACCGGCAGTTTCGCCGCAGCCTTGCACAGCAGACCGTTGAGGCCCAAGCGCCCGCCCGCGCCGATCAGGTCCAGGGACAGGTCGTGGGAGGTTTCCGGGGAGAGTTTGAACAGCAGTTCACGGGCCAGGGTGTACATGGGCGGCTTTGACTCGGGCGACGAAATGAGGCCGCGATTATAGCCGCGCAACGGCGTCGCAAGCGAGGCGCTCGCACAAAACCGCAGCGCTGGCATATGCCTTGCACCTTTTTGGTCATCAGCGCCCCATGCCAACGACGGAATGAGTGCCGCACTGTTTCAAAGGACAACGGCGTCGGCGTCCGGCCTTCCTTGGCCCGGACACGGCGCTTTTTGATGTGGAAGGTGATATCGATGAATGAAGTTCCAGCCACGCCCCTGGCCTGGGTCAATGGCAGCGATGCCCCGGAAAAAAGCGCGATCAATCTTGGCTTCATGGCCCTGAGCGACTGCGCCCCGGTGGTGGTGGCCGCCACCCAAGGCTTCGCCCAACCCTACGGCCTGACCTTGAACCTCAAGCGCCAGGCGTCCTGGGCTAACCTGCGGGACAAGCTGGTCAGTGGCGAAATCGACGCAGCCCACAGCCTGTACGGCCTGATCTATGCCGTGCACCTGGGCATCGGCGGCGTCGCGCCCACCGACATGGCCGTGCTGATGGGGCTGAACCAGAACGGCCAGAGCATCAACCTGTCCCACGGCCTCCAGGCCCAAGGCGTGACCAGTCCTGAGGCACTGGAACAGCACGTGCACCAAACTCGCCCGAAACTGACGTTCGCCCAGACGTTCCCCACCGGCACCCACGCCATGTGGCTCTACTACTGGCTCGCGGCCCAGGGCATTCATCCTTTATCGGACGTCGACAGCGTCGTGGTGCCACCGCCGCAAATGGTCGCGCACTTGCAAGCTGGTCGTATCGACGGTTTTTGCGTGGGCGAACCCTGGTGCGCCAGCGCGGTGAAGCAGAACCTTGGTTTTACCCTGGCGACCACCCAGACGATCTGGCCCGATCACCCGGAGAAAGTCCTCGGCTGCACCCGCGCTTTCGTCGAGCAATACCCCAATACCGCCCGGGCATTGGTCATGGCGATCCTTGAAGCCAGCCGTTTCATCGAGCAAAGCGTCGAGAACCGTCGCAGTACCGCGCAATTGCTCAGCGCGCCCGAATACCTCGATGCGCCGCTGGATTGCATCGAGCCGCGCCTGCTGGGCATCTACGCCGACGGCCTGGGCAACAGCTGGCAGGATCCCCATGCCATGCGCTTCCACGGAGGCGGCGAGGTGAACCTGCCATACTTGTCCGACGGCATGTGGTTCATGACACAGTTCCGCCGCTGGGGCCTGCTGCGCGAAGACCCGGACTACCTGGCCGTCGCGCGCCAGGTCCAGCAACTCGAGCTGTACCGTGAAGCTGCTGCGACACTGGGCATGACGCCCCCAGGCCAGGACATGCGCAGCAGCCAACTGATCGACGGCACCACCTGGGACGGCACGGACCCGGCCGGGTACGCCCGCAGCTTCAAACTGCACGCCTTGAGCGATGCGGCTCCCCTTCTCGCCAGCCGCTGACAGGAGCCACGATTATGCTGCGTATCCTGCTGATCAACGACACCGCGAAAAAAGTCGGCCGCCTTAGAGCGGCCTTGATTGAGGCCGGCTTCGAAGTGATCGACGAATCCGGCCTGACCATCGACCTGCCAGCGCGCGTCGAAACGGTGCGTCCGGACGTGATCCTGATCGATACCGAGTCACCCGGACGCGATGTGATGGAGCAAGTAGTGCTTGTCAGTCGCGACCAGCCGCGACCGATCGTCATGTTTACCGACGAGCACGATCCGGATGTGATGCGCCAGGCCATCAAGTCGGGTGTGAGTGCCTACATCGTCGAAGGCATCCACGCCGCGCGCCTGCAACCGATCCTTGATGTCGCCATGGCGCGCTTCGAAAGCGACCAGGCCCTGCGCGCCCAATTGCTGGCCCGCGACCAGCAACTGGCTGAACGCAAGCGCATCGAACTGGCCAAGGGCATGCTGATGAAGATGAAAGAGTGCAACGAGGAACAGGCCTACACGCTGATGCGCCGCCAGGCCATGAGCCGCCAGCAGAAGCTGATCCAGGTGGCGGAGCAGATCATTGCGATGAATGAATTGCTTGGCTGAAAGCCTTGTAGTGCCTGGCCTGCCCCATTCGCGAGCAGGCTCGCTCCCACAATAGACCGCAGCTCCACTGTAGGAGCGAGCTTGCTCGCGATTGCAATCCCGCTTTCAACATCTCAATCGACTGACCCACCGTCATCGCGAGCAAGCTCGCTCCCACATTGATCTCAGGGTGAACGCAGCACTTTGCGAACGCCCCCGACCCACTGTGGGAGCGAGCCTGCTCGCGATAGCCATCCCCCTCCCTCGGGTTGGCACAGATCTCGCTTAAGCAACCCCACAGGTAACCAACGGCGGTTGCCCCACCTACGACAAAGACGTCGCACACCCTCTTGCCACTCAGGCAATCCGGGTTGCGGCGTTTTTTTGTTTTGGTCCCGCGGGACCGGTGGTGCGACCACAGGCGGCGCACTGCTCAAAGCACTGACTCATTTCTCGAGACTTTTACAGCTGAGGTGCGCGATGAATTCAAGCTTCTGGAAATCCGGCCACACCCCGACATTGTTCGCGGCCTTCCTCTATTTCGACCTGAGCTTCATGGTCTGGTACCTGCTTGGCCCGTTGGCGGTGCAGATCTCTGCCGACCTGCACCTGACCACGCAACAGCGCGGCCTGATGGTCGCCACCCCGATCCTCGCCGGTGCCGTACTGCGCCTGTTCATGGGCCTGCTGGCCGACCGGATTTCGCCGAAGACCGCCGGCATGGTCGGTCAGGTGATCGTCATTGGTGCGCTGTTCTGCGCCTGGAAACTGGGCATCCACAGCTACGAGCAAGCGCTGCTGCTAGGCCTGTTCCTCGGTGTGGCCGGCGCTTCGTTCGCCGTGGCCCTGCCGCTGGCCTCCCAGTGGTATCCGCCGCAGCACCAGGGCAAGGCCATGGGCATCGCCGGGGCTGGCAACTCGGGCACCGTGCTCGCCGCATTGATCGCACCGGTCATGGCCGTGGCCTTCGGCTGGACCAACGTGTTCGGCTTCGCGCTGATCCCGCTGGTGCTGACCCTGGTCCTCTTCGCCTGGCTGGCCAAGAACGCCCCCGAGCGCCCCAAGGCCAAATCCATGGCCGACTACCTCAAGGCCCTGGGCGACCGGGACAGCTGGTGGTTCATGTTTTTCTATAGCGTGACCTTCGGCGGCTTCATCGGCCTGGCCAGCGCCCTGCCCGGCTACTTCAATGACCAATATGGCCTGAGCCCGGTCAAGGCCGGCTACTACACCGCCGCCTGCGTCTTTGGTGGCAGCCTCATGCGCCCATTGGGCGGCGCCCTGGCGGACCGCTTCGGCGGCATCCGCACCTTGCTCGGCATGTACACCGTCGCGGCCGTCTGCATCGCCGCGGTGGGGTTCAACCTGCCAAGTTCCTATGCGGCATTGGCTTTGTTCGTCTGCACCATGCTTGGCCTGGGTGCGGGCAACGGCGCGGTGTTCCAACTGGTGCCACAACGTTTCCGTCGGGAAATCGGCGTGATGACCGGGCTGATCGGCATGGCCGGCGGCATCGGCGGCTTCGCCCTCGCGGCGGGCATGGGCGCGATCAAGCAGAGCACCGGCAGCTACCAATTGGCGTTGTGGTTGTTCGCCAGCCTTGGTGTCCTGGCCTGGTTCGGCCTGCACGGCGTCAAGCGTCGCTGGAGAACCACCTGGGGTTCGGCCGCCGTCACCGCTGCTCGGGTCTGACCGCCCATCATGAGCCTGCAATTGAGTTTTGCCGAAGCCAGTGCCATCGGCCCACGGGAGGAGAACCAGGACGCCCTGCGCCTGGTGACCCCTGCCCCGGCCTTGGCCGCCAGCAAGGGTTACCTGTTCGCTATCGCCGACGGTGTGAGCCAATGCGCCGATGGCGGGTTGGCGGCGCGCTCTACTTTGCAGGCACTGGCGCTGGACTACTACGCCACGCCGCAAACCTGGGGCGTGGCCCAGGCACTCGACCGGCTGCTGTCGGCGCAGAACCGCTGGCTGCAGGCCAACGGTGGCGGGCAGCCGCTGCTCACCACCGTCAGTGCCCTGGTGCTGCGGGGCCGGCGCTTCACCCTCGCCCATGTCGGCGATTGCCGGGTCTACCGCTGGCACGCCGACAACCTGCAACGGGTCAGCGAAGACCATGTCTGGGAACAACAGGGCATGCAGCATGTGCTCAAGCGCGCCCTGGGGTTGGATCAGCACCTGATCCTCGATTTCCTGGACGGTGAGCTACGCGAAGACGAAACCTTCGTGCTGCTCAGCGACGGTGTCTGGGCGGTACTCGGGGACACGGCCATCGCCGGCATCCTGCGCGACCAGCCGGACCTCAATCTCGCCGCGCAGACGCTGGTCAACGCCGCGCATCTGGCCGGTAGCCAGGACAACGCCAGCGCGCTGCTGGTGCGGGTCGATGCGGTGGGCGAAGCGAGCATCGGCGACGCGCTGATCCAATTGCAGCAGTGGCCCCTGCCACCTGCGCTGAAGGCGGGCCAAGTGTTCGAGGGCTGGCAGATCGAAGGCGCGCTCGGCCAGAGCCAGCAGTCGTTGCTCTACCGGGTACGCGATGGCCAGGGCCAACCCTGGCTGCTGAAAACCTTGCCCGGGCAGTTACGGGACGACACCCGGGCTGGCCAGGCGCTGCTATCGGAAGAATGGTTTCTCAAGCGGGTCGCGGGCAGGCAATTTCCGGAGGTGCATGGCGTGCCTCAGCGCCAGCATCTGTACTACGTGATGCGCGAATACCCGGGCGCGACCCTGGCCGAGCTGTTCAACCAGGGCGGTCCGCTGTCGCTGGCCCAATGGCAAGATCTGGCGCAGCGGTTGGTGCGAGCGGTGGGTCTGCTGCATCGAAGGCAGATCTACCACCGCGACATCAAGCCGGAAAACCTGCACCTGGGAGACGATGGCGAATTGCGCCTGCTGGATTTTGGCCTCGCGTACTGCCCCGGCCTGTCCGAGGACCAGGCCAACGTGCTGCCCGGAACGCCCAGCTACATTGCCCCGGAAGCCTTCGGCGGCAACGCCCCTACGGCGCAACAGGATTTGTATGCGGTCGGCGTGACCTTGTATTTCCTGCTGACGGGGCACTATCCCTACGGCGAAATCGAAGCCTTCCAGCGCCCGCGCTTTGGCGTGCCGATCAACGCCAGCCGCTATCGACCGGACCTTGCCGAATGGCTTGGACAAAGCCTGGAACGGGCCGTGGCGGCAGACCCCGCGCAGCGCTTTGAAACAGCCGAGGAATGGCTGTTGGTTCTGGAACAGGGCGAGCGGCGCAGCATGAGCGTAAGGCCCAGGCCTTTGCTCGAGAGAGAGCCGCTGAAAGTGTGGCGGACGTTGGCGCTGGTGTCGTTGGTGGTGAATGTGGTGCTGCTATTCCTGGTGTTTAACAGCTGAAATCCGGTCGCCCCCCATCGCGAGCAAGCTCGCTCCCACACTGGATCCTCAGTGGAAACAAAACCTGTGGGAGCGAGCTTGCTCGCGATGGCGGCCTGTCTACCACTACAAACTATCGGCCCCACGCTCCATTAGCGAGCAACACGCTTTGATTCGGTGCAATAAATTCCCCTCGGTTTCACCCGACCCGCCGATCACCCAACAAATCCGCGTTCCCGAAGCACTTGGCACAACCACTGCATAACCTCTCTCACCATACATAAAGCAACGCTTCCAACGATGAAGGCGGTGCTTCCCGAGAGAACGGGACCAGGACAAAGGCGTCCTCGCTAGCTGTGCTAGCGGGACGCCTTTTTTTGTTTTCGAAAAATTGTCGAGCCAGCCTGACCGCCGTGATGAAACAGGCCTGAGCTTGCGGAGAACCCTGATGAAAAAACTCAAACTGGTAATGATCGGCAACGGCATGGCCGGGGTTCGAACCCTCGAGGAACTGCTCAAGTTGAGCAATGAGCTCTACGACATCACGGTGTTCGGCGCCGAGCCCCACGCCAACTACAACCGCATCCTGCTCTCACCCGTGCTCGCCGGGGAACAGACGTTCGAAGAAATCGTGCTCAACGACCTGAACTGGTATCAGGAAAACAACATCAAGCTGTTGCTCAACCGCAAGGTAGTAGAGATCGACCGGGTCAAGCGCCGGGTCATCGCCGAAGACGGCAGCGAAGCCGAATACGACCGCTTGCTCATCGCCACCGGTTCCACGCCGTTCATCCTGCCGATCCCCGGCAACACCCTCAATGGCGTGATCGGCTACCGCGACATCGCCGACACCCAGGCGATGATCGAAACCGCCAAGACCCATAAACACGCTGTGGTGATCGGTGGCGGCCTGCTGGGCCTGGAAGCCGCCAACGGCCTGAAGCTGCGCGGCATGGACGTGACCGTCGTGCACATCGGCGAATGGCTGCTGGAACGGCAATTGGACAAGACCAGCGGCCAACTGCTGCAAACCGCCCTGGAAAGCCGTGGCCTGAAATTCCGTCTCAGCGAACAGACCCAGGCCCTGCATGACGCCGGCAATGGCCGTGTCGGCTCGGTACAGTTCAAGAACGGCGACGTCATTCCCGCCGACCTGGTGGTAATGGCCGCTGGCATCCGTCCCAACACCGAGCTGGCTGAAAAATCCGGCATCCCGTGCAACCGCGGGATCCTGGTCAACGACACGATGCAGACCTACGACCCACGCGTTTACGCCATCGGCGAATGCGCCAGCCACCGTGGCACCGCCTACGGCCTGGTCGCGCCGTTGTTCGAACAGGCAAAAGTCTGCGCCAACCACCTCGCGCAACTGGGTTTCGCCACTTACAAGGGGTCAGTCACGTCAACCAAGCTGAAAGTCACCGGCATCGACCTGTTCTCCGCCGGCGACTTCATGGGCGGCGAAGGCACCGAGACCATCACCCTTTCCGACCCGATCGGCGGCGTCTACAAAAAACTGGTGATTAAGGATGACGTGCTGGTCGGCGCCTGTCTGTACGGCGATACGGCGGATGGCGGATGGTATTTCCGCCAGATTCGTGAGAATCACGCCATCAGCGAGATCCGCGACCACCTCATGTTCGGCGAAAACGCACTTGGCGATGTAGGCCATCAGGGCCAGGACAAAGCCATGAGCATGGCCGACACTGCCGAAGTCTGCGGCTGCAACGGCGTGTGCAAGGGCACCATCGTCAAGGCGATCCAGGAACACGGGCTGTTCAGCGTCGATGACGTGAAGAAACACACCAAGGCCGCCAGTTCCTGCGGCTCCTGCGCCGGCCTGGTGGAGCAGATCCTGATCAACACCGTGGGCGGCGCGGCGGACGTCAAGCCGAAAAGCGAGAAAGCCATCTGCGGCTGCAGCGACCTCAACCACGGCCAGATTCGCCAGGCGATCCGCGACCAGCACCTGCTGACCATCGCCGGAACCATGAGCTACCTGAACTGGCGCACCCCGAACGGCTGCGCCACCTGCCGACCTGCGCTGAACTATTACCTGATTTCCACCTGGCCCGGCGAAGCCCAGGACGATCCGCAGTCGCGCCTGATCAACGAACGCGCCCACGCCAATATCCAGAAAGACGGAACCTACTCCGTAGTGCCGCGGATGTGGGGCGGCGTGACCAACCCGTCCGAGCTGCGGCGCATTGCCGATGTCGCCGACAAGTACAACGTGCCCATGGTCAAGGTCACTGGCGGTCAGCGCATCGACTTGCTGGGCATCAAGAAGCAAGACCTGCCCGGCGTGTGGAAAGACCTCGATATGCCGTCCGGCCATGCCTACGGCAAATCCATCCGCACGGTGAAGACCTGCGTGGGCAGTGAGTTCTGCCGCTTCGGCACGCAGAACTCCACCCAGCTTGGCATCGAGCTCGAACATGACTTGTTCAATATGTGGTCGCCGCACAAAGTGAAGCTGGCTGTCTCCGGTTGCCCTCGCAACTGCTCGGAAGCAGGCATCAAGGACGTAGGCATTATCGGCGTCGATTCCGGCTGGGAGATGTACATCGGCGGCAACGGCGGGATCAAGACCGAGGTCGCCGAGTTTTTCGTCAAGCTCAAGACCGCCGAAGAAGTACGCGAATACAACGGTGCTTTTCTTCAGCTGTACCGCGAGGAAGCCTTCTACCTCGAACGCACCGTGCACTACATGCAGCGGGTCGGCATGGAGCACATCAAGAAAGCGGTATTGGAAGACCCGGAGCGGCGCAAGGCCCTCAACGAACGTCTGAAGTTTTCCCTGTCCCTGGAACGGGACCCTTGGAAACAGCGGCTGGAACAGCCTCAACTGAAAAAAGAGTTCGAGGCCATCCCCGTGAAAAACCTGGAGGTGCCGGCATGAACTGGCTGGATATCTGCGCGTTGGACGAAATCAACGCCCTGGGCTCACGCATCATCCAGGGGCCGAAGGGCGATATCGCGATTTTTCGTACCAGCGACGATGAAGTTTTCGCACTCGACGACCGCTGCCCGCACAAGGGCGGCCCATTGTCCCAAGGCCTGATCTACGGCAAGCGCGTGGCCTGCCCGCTGCACAACTGGCAGATCGACTTGGAAACCGGCCTGGCCCAAGCCCCGGACATGGGTTGCGCCCACCACCATGCGGCCCGGGTAGAGAACGGCCGGGTCATGCTGGCCCTGCGGGAAGCAAGCTCATGAGCCGCCAGACCACAGCCTCGACCTGCTGTTATTGCGGGGTCGGTTGCGGCGTGTTGATCGAGCATGACGGCGAGCGGATCCTCGGCGTCAGTGGCGATCCTGCCCATCCGGCCAACTTCGGCAAACTGTGCAGCAAGGGCTCGACGCTGCACCTGACCGGCGACCTCGCCGCCCGCGCGCTCTACCCCGAGCTGCGCCTGGGCAAAGGCCTGGCCCGGGCCCGCACCGACTGGGACAGCGCGCTCGATCACGCTGCCAGTATTTTCGCCGAGACCATCGCCGAGCACGGCCCCGACAGCGTGGCCTTCTACATCTCCGGTCAATTGCTCACCGAGGATTACTACGCCTTCAACAAACTCGCCCGGGCTCTGGTGGGCACCAACAATATCGACAGCAACTCGCGGCTGTGCATGTCCTCCGCCGTGGTGGGCTACAAGCGAAGCCTCGGCGCCGACGCCCCACCTTGCAGCTACGAGGACCTGGAACTGAGCGACTGCGTGATGATCGTCGGCAGTAACATGGCCTACGCCCACCCGATCCTGTTTCGTCGCCTCGAAGAAGCCAAATCCCGCCGGCCAGAGATGAAAATCATCGTCATCGACCCCCGGCGCACCGACACCTGCGACCTGGCGGACCTGCACCTGGCGATCCTGCCGGGCACCGACGTCGCATTGTTCCATGGGATTTTGCACCTGCTGTTGTGGGAAGACTGGATTGATCGCAGTTTCATCAAGGCACACACCGAAGGCCTCGCGGACCTGAAGAATCTGGTACGCGACTACACACCCGCCATGGTCGCCCAGCTGTGCGGTATCAGTGTCGAGCAACTGCACCAATGCGCCGAATGGGTCGGCACCTCGCCCAGTTTCCTGTCGTTGTGGTGCATGGGCCTGAACCAGTCCACCGCCGGCAGCGCCAAAAACAGCGCCCTGATCAACCTGCACCTGGCCACCGGACAGATCGGCCGTCCGGGCGCGGGCCCGTTTTCCTTGACCGGCCAGCCCAACGCCATGGGCGGCCGCGAAACGGGCAGTCTGTCCAACCTGCTGCCCGGTCATCGCGAAGTAGCCAACCCGGAACATCGCGCTGAAGTAGCCGATTACTGGGGCGTCGAACAATTGCCGGCAACCCCCGGCCTCAGCGCCATCGAGTTGTTCGAGCAGGTGCGCAACGGCAAGATCAAGGCGCTGTGGATCGCCTGCACCAACCCGGCCCAATCAATGCCTGACCAGGCCGCCATACGCGAAGCCCTGCAAGCCTGCCCATTCGTGGTATTGCAGGAGGCTTTCCGCACCACCGAGACCGCCACCTTCGCCGACCTGCTGCTGCCAGCGGCCAGTTGGGGTGAGAAAGAAGGCTCGGTCACCAACTCCGAGCGGCGCATTTCACACGTTCGCCGGGCAATAAACGCACCGGGTGAAGCACGTCCGGACTGGGCCATTACTGTGGATTTCGCACAACGCCTGGAAAAACGTCTGCGCCCTACCTCCTCAAGCCTGTTCGGCTTCGAAACACCGGCGCAACTGTTCGATGAATACAAGCAGCTGACCCGTGGTCGCGACCTGGACCTGTCCGGTATCAGCCACGCGCTGATCGATCAGCTTGGCCCCCAGCAATGGCCTTTCCGCGAAGGCGCTACGGTCGGCACCGCCCGTTTATACGTAGACGGCGTGTTTCCTACGGAAAGCGGCCGGGCTCGGTTTGTAGCCGACCCCTATCGCGCCGCCAAGGAATTGCGTGACGCGCGCTATCCGTTGACCCTGAACACCGGCCGCTTGCGTGACCAGTGGCACGGCATGAGCCGCACCGGCACCGCCGCGCAATTGTTTGGCCATGTCAACGAAGCGGTGCTCAGCCTGCATCCCGACGAGCTGCTTCGCCATCGCCTGCAAGCGGGCGACCTGGTCAGCCTCAAAAGCCGTCGCGGCAGCCTGATCGTGGCGGTGGACAGCGACGAAAGCGTGCGCCCCGGACAGGCATTCCTGCCCATGCACTGGGGCGACCGGTTTCTCAAGGGCGGGGTCAACGTCCTGACCCAACCGGCGTTCGACCCTTTGTCGAAGCAGCCGGAGCTCAAGCACAGCGGCGTGCGCCTGGAACCGGTGAACCTGCCATGGCAGCTTTTCGCCTTGGTCGAAGGCGATGTACAACAGCATCTGGAGACTTTGCGTCCTCTGTGTGAGGCGTTTGCCTACGTCAGCCTTAGCCTTACCGGACGTGAACGTCCCGCATTGCTGATTCGCGCCGCCAGCGCCGCTGCGCCCGAACCGCAGCTGCTCCAGGCGATCGACGAGCAACTCGGCCTTATCGACGGGCCCGTCTTGGCCTATGACGATCCGCGCCGCTCCATTGGCAAGAGGGTGCGGATCGAAAACGGCCGCATCACGGCCATTCGGCTGGCCGGAGAAACCCTGGCTCGCCATTGGCTGCAGAACCTGTGGCTCGAAGGTCGCGCCGACGAGCAACTGCGGCGCTGGCTGCTGGCCCCCTTGAGCGCGCCACCGGGCAACACCGGTGCCGCCATGGGCGGCGGGAAAACCCTGTGCAATTGCATGAATGTCAGCCAGCGCGCGGTTTGCGCGGGTATCGAGCGCGGCCTGGATTTGCAGGGGCTGAAAAAAGAACTGGGTTGCGGCACACAGTGCGGTTCCTGCGTACCGGAAATCAAACGCCTGCTGGTTGCCAACACGCAACCGCTGGCGGCTATCTCGTGAGGAAAACACTATGAACGCAAAAGTCTGGCTGGTAGGTGCGGGTCCTGGCGACCCTGAATTGCTGACCCTCAAAGCCGTGCGCGCCATGGGCGAAGCCGACGTCGTGTTGATCGATGACCTGGTCAACGAGGCAGTGCTGGAACATTGCCCGGGCGCGCGCATCATCGCCGTGGGCAAGCGCGGCGGTTGCCGCTCCACGCCACAAGCGTTCATTCATCGACTGATGCTGCGTTATGCCCGCCAAGGCAAATGCGTGGTACGCCTCAAGGGCGGCGACCCGTGCGTTTTCGGCCGGGGCGGCGAAGAAGCGCAGTGGCTGCGCGAACACGGGGTCGAGGTGGAACTGGTCAATGGCATCACGGCGGGTCTTGCCGGAGCCACCCAATGCGATATTCCACTGACCTTACGCGGCGTTGCCCGTGGCGTGACGCTGGTCACCGCCCATACCCAGGACGGCAGCAGCCTGAACTGGCAAGCCCTGGCCCAGGGCGGGACGACCCTTGTGGTGTATATGGGGGTGGCGAAACTGAGCGAGATCCGTGAGCAATTGCTGGCGGGCGGTATGGCGGCGAATACACCGGTCGCCATGATTGAAAACGCCTCCCTGCCCCACCAGCGCGACTGCCGCAGCGACCTGGCATCGATGGAAACCGACGCCAGCGCGTTTCAACTCAAGAGTCCGGCGATCCTGGTGATTGGTGCGGTGGCGGCTGCCGCTGAGCTTGCCACCTCCCCGCCTGCCTGGGCCCAGGTTTGCGCCCTCTAACAGACAAACCAAAACCTGTGTGAGCGAGCTTGCTCGCGATGGCGGTGGTTAAGTCGCACATACATGGACTGACACACTGCCATCGCGAGCAAGCTCGCTCCCACAGGTTCTGCACAAGCCGTCCAATTAAATCCCAGACAAAGAAAAACCCGGCCTAAGCCGGGTTTTTCTAGTGCTGTGGGCTAATTACTTAGCTTGAGCTTCAACCTGCGCTTCTACGCGACGGTTGACTGCACGACCAGCGTCAGTGGCGTTGTCGGCAACTGGGCGGGATTCGCCGTAGCCAACAGACTGAACGCGGGACGATTCAACACCGTACTGGTTGGTCAGAACTTGCTTAACGGCGTTTGCACGACGCTCAGACAGTTTCTGGTTGTAAGCGTCAGGACCGACGGAGTCAGTGTGACCTTCAACAGTGGTGCTGGTGGATGGGTACTGCTTCATGAAGTCAGCCAGGTTCTTGATGTCGCCATAGCTGTTTTCTTTAACGACCGACTTGTCGAAGTCGAACTTGACGTCCAGCTCAACACGTACGACTTCAGCAACAGCTGGGCAGCCATCAGCGTCAACGGTTACGTTGGCTGGGGTGTCAGGGCACTTGTCGACGTTGTCGCACACGCCATCGTTGTCGCTGTCGGAGCAGACTTCAGCAGGTGCTGGAACTGGAGCAGCAGCTGGCTTGGAGCCGCCACCGAAGTTCACACCGATACCGACGCTAGGAGCCCACTCGGTGTCGCCCTGGTCGATGTTGTACTGAGCTTCAACGCCAGCACGGGCGTAGAAGTTGTCGGTGAAATACAGCTTGGCGCCGCCACCAACGTTGGCGAAGGTAGAACGGTTACGACCGTTGCTGCCATTCTGGTCGATGCTCTGGTCGGAGAAACCGGCCGAAACGTAAGGACGCAGCATGTCGCCTGGGTTGTTGAAGTGGTACAGAGCGTCCAGAGCGGTGTTCGCGCCCTTGACGTTGGTGCCATCGTCGGTACGTGCGTTGTGCACTTCGTCGTAGGCCAGACGCAGTTCAACGTCGTCGGTCAGGAAGTAACCAACCGAACCGCCGAACAGGTTGCCGTTGTTCTTGAAATCACGAGCGCTGTCGAACATTTCTTTCTTGGCGAAGCCTTCGATTTCAACTGCGCCTTGGCCTTGTGCCAGAGCGCCGAACGAAGTGGCAGCAATCAAAGAACCAATGGCAAAGCCCAAGGTGTTTTTCAGTTTCATCCGTTAAATCCCCATCTGGTGATTGTGAAGCAGTCCCGCAAACCGGGGGACAACTCGGCGGCAAGTCTATCAGAACTTGCCTACACGTAAGAGATATTTGCGCTGAACTAAGTTTCAGCTATGCCCGCAAATTTCTCACGCAGCTTATCGAGCGCGCGCTTATAACGCATTTTTGTCGCGCTCAGACCCATGTGCATTATGTCTGCGATCTCCTGGAATTCCAGTTCTGCGACAAATCGTAGCACCAGAATTTCCCTGTCGATCGGGTTCACATAAACCAGCCAGCGATCGAGTCCACCCTTTTCCTCGGGCTTGGGCGCCTTTTCCTCGGACGCTTCCTCGAGAGGGTCAAGGCTCAACGCGTCCATCAACCGACGCTTTCGCCGCTCCTTGCGATACTGTGTGATGCATTCGTTGTAGGTGATGCTATATAGCCACGTCTTGAACTTCGATTTCCCCTCGAAGTTCTTCAAGCCGTACAGCACCTTCAACATCACCTCCTGACAGACATCATCAGCATCACGATCGTTCCCAAGATATCTTGCACAAACGTTAAATAATGTTCGCTGGTAACGGCGCATCAACTCTTCGTATGCGCGTGTGACGTGAAACAGCTCCGAATGCGCGCGCGCGACCAACTCCTCATCGGAGAGATCACGGGGGTCGTAGCGCGTGGATAGCGATTGGGGTTTGTTCAAAACAAGTCGGGCCGACAGTCTAGGTCAATGTGCGCCGCAGCCTGCGGTACCAGGCATTTTGCGGCGGCATACATTAGCAGGATTTGCCGGGTTAGCGGCTACTCACATGCTGTTCCAGCAGGATCCGATTGGACAGCGACACCAGCTCGCCTTCCTCGGTCAGCAATGTGGTCTTCACCGTGCCGATCTCTTCGATCTGGCCTTCGACCTCTCCAACACGCACTTGTTGCCCAACCTCGTAGAGCTCACGCACATAGATTCCCGCAAGAATCTGACCGGCGATTTCCCGGCTTCCCAACCCCATGGCCAGCGCAACCGCCAGACCAACGGTAATCAAGACAATCACGATCACATGGTTGAGCAGGTCAGTCTTGACCTCCAACTGGCTGATCGCGACCGAAATACTGATGATGATCACCAGGCCCTGGGCAATCCGTCCAAGTCCCGAAGCATAATCGAGCCCGACACCTTCGGCGGCGCCGCGCACCAGGCCGTTGGCCAGTTGCGCCAGCAACACGCCCACCAGCAACACCAAGGCAGCGCCGAACACCTTCGGCAAATACAGCGCCAGCATGTCCAGGGTCGCTGAAACGCGCTCCAGGCCCAGGGACTCAGCCGCGGAAACCAGGAATATAAGCAGCACGAACCAATAGACGATCTTGCCCACCAAGGTCGAGATCGGAACCTGGATGCCGCCACGGGACAAGAGCTTGGTCAGGCCGGTGCCGCCCATCAGGCGATCGAGGCCCAATTTGGCGAGCAGCTTGGACAGCAACGTGTCCAGCAGCTTGGCCACGACAAAACCCAACAACAGCACCACCAGAGCGCCGAAGAGATTGGGAATAAAGTTAGCTATCTTGGTCCACAACGCAGTCATTGCCGTGACGAGGCTCTGGGTCCAGAGATCAAGTTCCATATTCAGTCAGCCTTATCAGCGGTGCGAGTAACAGGTTTGCGACGGGAAACCGGCGAGACGTGGGCCGACCCGTTGTTCAGGGCGATCATCAGCGCTGGCACCCAACGGCCCAGCAGGCTGAACAGATCGCCGGCGCCCACCTGGCGGTTGGCGGTTTTGAGTACACGGCCCAAGCATGCATCGTCGTCCCGGCTGGACGGCGAGGCCTTGAGCATGTCGCGCAGAGACTGTTCAAACGGATCGTGCATACGCACCTCTCGTGATGTCTGTGGAAGACGCGATCAGATTTCGTCGGGTCACATGAAACCCCATCACACCCAACGCAAACGGCGAAACAGCCACCATTGCCCCAGCGCAACGCAGACCATCAGCAGGCAAGCGACGAGGAAACCATAGGGGCTCTCGGAAAACGGAATGCCGCCGACATTGATGCCCAGCAGCCCCGTGAGGAAACTCATCGGCAGGAAGATCCCAGTGATGATGCCGAAGCGGTACATGGTGCGGTTCATGCGCACTGAAAGGCGCCGGTCCTCGGCCTCCAGCACCAGCCCCACGCGCTCGCGAGTCAGTTCCAGCTCTTCAAGGTAGCGGGTCAGGCTGTTGTTCAACTCATTCCAGTAGTCACCGTCGTCCTCGACGAACCAGGGCAACTTGATCCTCGACATCTGGCCGAAAATATCCCGCTGCGGCGCCAGGAATCGCTTCAGCCCGGCAGCCCGGCGACGGATGTGCAAAATGGCATCGTGCTCAGGCGTATACCGTTCGTCGGTATCGAGCTTTTCTTCCTCGGTGTCGACAATTTCCGACAGGCACGTCACCAGGTCCTGCACCTTATTGGTCAGGTACTGCGCCATATAAAGGATGAGTTCCGAAGCTGTCCGGGGCCCCTTGCCCTCGGACAGCTCGGCCAGCAGCTCATCGGTGGCGCGCAAAGGGCGCAGCCGCAGGGAAATCACTCGCTGCGCCGCCGCAAAGATGCGCACCGACACCATGTCTTCCGGCTCGGCCCCCGGATTGAGGTTGATCCCACGCAAAAACAGCAGCAGTTCGGCGTTGGGCAGCGGCAGCAGTCGTGGACGGGTGTTCTCTTCAAGCAGCAGGTCGCAGTTGAATTCACTCAAACCACTGGATTTGCGCAGCCACGTATGGGTTTGCGGATGACTGCGGTCCCAATGCAGCCACAGGCTTTCATGGGCCTGCAGCTGCAGATCGTCAAGTTCGGTCCGGGCTATCGAACGCGCGCCACCTTTACCATCCAGCACCAGGGCATGCACCAGCCCCCATTGCGCGTTTTCTTCCTCGAACATCCTCATCCCTTATGGCTGCAACGCTTTATTCAGGCATCTTCAACGGGCTCGGCGAGACAATCACGCCGTTATTGTCCGCATAGACATACTCGCCCGGACGGAACGTCACGCCAGCAAAGGTGACCGCCACATTGAGATCGCCGATGCCACGCTTGTCGGTCTTCATCGGATGGCTGGCCAGGGCCTGGACGCCGAGGTCGGTCTGGGCAATGACGTCGACGTCGCGGATGCAACCGTAGATCACCAACCCTTCCCAACCATTTTTCGCGGCCTTTTCCGCCAGCATGTCTCCCAGCAGCGCCCGACGCAGGGAACCGCCGCCGTCGACCACCAGCACCTTGCCGTCCCCCTTGAGCTCGACCTGTTCCTTGACCAGGGAATTGTCTTCGAAACACTTGATGGTCACTATCTCGCCACCAAAGGAATCGCGGCCGCCGAAATTGCTGAACATCGGTTCCACCACTTGCACGAGGTCTGGATAGGCATCGCACAGGTCAGGCGTGAGGTAATGGTTCATCGAACAACTCCTGTATGGGCTGGAACGTCGGGCTGAAGTGAACCGCTGTTTGTGACCGGAACAGCGGAACGCGTCATATCTTAGCCGCAAGCAGTCCAGAGCGAAATGCCCTCCTCAGAGCCTTCGCGTCAAACCGCCTCCGCCAGGTGGGGTTGATCCGCCGGCAACGGTCCGCGCTGATCCTCCAGCCACCGAGCCACCAATGGCCAGACCTCGGCCTGGGCGGCTTTACTGACGAGCATTTCGACGTGGCCGAAATCATCGCCGAAGCCTTGTTCGCGCCCAAGGCAGACAAATTGCTTGTGCTCGGAACCGATCTGCTCGAACAGTTTGCGGCATGCCCAGGTAGGATCCTGCTGATCGCCGACGGCGCTCACCGCCAGCACCGGCACCTGCACGTCGGCCAGGCCCGCCCACCAGTTTTTCTCGGCATCGCCGAAACGCCCGAACAGGCCATACCAGCGCAGGCTCTCCAGGGCCAGGCCGATGGGCTCATCTTCTGGGCCGCGCTTGAGCCTTGAACCGGACAAATGGGCGAAACGCTTGAGGATGAAGCGCCCGCTCCATTCAACCGGGGGAATTTTCAGTGGCCAATAGGTACGGCTGACCTGTGTACCAAAAAATGCCGCCGATGCCACGGCAGGCGCGCCCAGGTAATGGCCGCCCAAGGCCGCTGCCAGGGTGATGCCGCCCAGCGAGTGACCGATCCAATGGGGCACCTGCCCGCTCTGCTCGCGCACGAAGGCGCCGATGGCCGGCAAGTCATACCGGGCGTAGTCGGCCACGCGGTTGTTGCGGTAGCCCTGGTTTCGTTGGGATAAGCCATGCCCGCGCATCTCGGGAATCCAGACATCGAACCCCAACCGCGCCAGGTGCGCCCCCAGCCCCAGCCCCTTGGGCGAATACCAGAAGCGACGATTGGAAAAACTGCCGTGCAACAGGATCACCGGGACACCCCGGCTTTCGCCGACATCGGCCATGCCCAGCCGGGTGACGGCCAGCTCGACGCTGTAGTCGGGGCTGTTACCGGGTTTCAAACGATAGACATCTTCGCTCAGATCGCCACGCCGCTCGGCGCTGATCAGGGCGACAGGAAATAGGTTGCTGCTGCTTTGCATGATCTTCTTGCACAAAAAAGGGCGGCTTCCAAATGGAGCCCGCCCTACTTCAAATCAAAAGGGGCCGGAAGAACGGCCGC
Organism: Pseudomonas sp. E102; assembly: GCF_052660185.1. Lineage (NCBI taxonomy): Bacteria > Pseudomonadati > Pseudomonadota > Gammaproteobacteria > Pseudomonadales > Pseudomonadaceae > Pseudomonas > Pseudomonas sp. E102. The sequence continues at coordinate 1,128,095 of NZ_CP084025.1, read as the reverse complement.
CGGATACCACAAGGAATTACCCCGGCTTACATTACCGATCAGGCCCCTTCACTCGATCAGACCGCAGCCTGCCCCTCAGCCAGGAAGAACCAGGTTTCCAGTACCGAGTCCGGGTTCAACGAAACGCTTTCGATACCCTGCTCCATCAGCCACTTGGCCAGGTCCGGGTGGTCCGAAGGGCCCTGGCCGCAGATGCCGATGTACTTGCCGGCCTTGTTGCAGGCGGCGATAGCATTGGCCAACAGCTTCTTGACCGCCGGGTTACGTTCGTCGAACAGGTGGGCGATGATCCCCGAATCGCGGTCCAGACCCAAGGTCAGTTGGGTCAGGTCGTTGGAGCCGATGGAGAAGCCGTCGAAGAACTCGAGGAATTCTTCGGCCAGGATCGCGTTGGACGGCAGTTCGCACATCATGATGACGCGCAGGCCATTCTGGCCACGGGCCAGGCCGTTTTCCGCCAACAGGTCGACCACTTGGCTCGCCTCGCCGAGGGTGCGCACGAACGGCACCATGATCTCGACGTTGGTCAGGCCCATCTCGTTACGCACGCGCTTGAGGGCACGGCATTCGAGTTCGAAGCAATCGCGGAACGATTCGCTGATGTAGCGCGACGCACCACGGAAGCCCAGCATCGGGTTCTCTTCTTCGGGCTCGTAGAGTTTGCCACCGATCAGGTTGGCGTATTCGTTGGACTTGAAGTCCGACAGCCGCACGATGACTTTCTTCGGCCAGAACGCCGCCGCCAGGGTGCTGATGCCTTCCACGAGCTTCTCGACGTAGAAACCGACCGGGTCGTCGTAGCCGGCAATGCGCTTGTCGACGCTGTCCTTGATGTCCTGTGGCAGGCCGTCATAGTTCAGCAGTGCCTTGGGGTGCACGCCGATCATGCGGTTGATGATGAACTCCAGGCGGGCCAGGCCCACGCCGGCGTTCGGCAGCTGCGCGAAGTCGAAGGCACGGTCCGGGTTGCCGACGTTCATCATGATCTTGAACGGCAGCTCCGGCATGGCGTCCACGGAGTTCTTCTTGATGTCGAAGCCCAACTCGCCTTCGAAGATGTAGCCGGTGTCGCCTTCGGCGCAGGAAACGGTCACGCCCTGGCCGTCCTTGAGCAGTTCGGTGGCATTGCCGCAACCGACCACGGCCGGAATGCCCAGCTCACGGGCGATGATCGCCGCGTGGCAAGTGCGTCCACCGCGGTTGGTGACAATGGCGCTGGCGCGCTTCATCACCGGTTCCCAGTCCGGGTCGGTCATGTCGGAGACCAGCACGTCGCCGGCCTGGACCTTGTCCATCTCCGAGACGTCCTTGATGATCCGCACCTTGCCGGCGCCGATGCGCTGGCCGATTGCGCGGCCTTCCACCAGCACGGTGCCGGTTTCCTTGAGCAGGTAGCGCTCCATGACGTTGGCCTGGGTGCGGCTCTTCACGGTTTCCGGACGGGCCTGCACGATGTACAGCTTGCCGTCGTCGCCGTCCTTGGCCCACTCGATGTCCATCGGGCACTTGTAGTGCTTCTCGATGATCATCGCCTGCTTGGCCAGCTCGCTGACTTCGGCGTCGGTCAGGCAGAAGCGCGCGCGATCAGCCTTGTCGACATCGACGGTCTTGACCGAACGACCCGCCTTGGCTTCGTCGCCATAGACCATCTTGATGGCCTTGCTGCCCAGGTTGCGGCGCAGGATGGCCGGACGACCGGCTTCCAGGGTGCCCTTGTGGACATAGAATTCATCGGGGTTCACCGCGCCTTGCACGACGGTTTCACCCAGGCCATAGGCGCCGGTGATGAACACGACGTCACGAAAGCCCGACTCGGTGTCGAGGGTGAACATCACGCCGGCGGTGCCGGTTTCGGAGCGGACCATGCGCTGCACACCGGCGGATAGGGCGACCAGTTTGTGGTCGAAGCCCTGATGCACGCGGTAGGAAATGGCACGGTCGTTGAAAAGGGAGGCGAAGACTTCCTTGGCGGCTCGGATGACGTTTTCCACGCCACGGATATTCAGGAAAGTCTCCTGCTGGCCGGCGAACGAGGCGTCCGGCAAGTCTTCGGCGGTGGCCGAGGAGCGTACGGCGACAGCGATGTCGGGGTTGCCTTCGGAGAGCTTGGCAAAAGCCGTGCGGATTTCGCTGTTCAGCTTCTCGGGAAACTCGGCTTCCATGATCCATTGGCGGATCTGGGCACCGGTCTTGGCCAGGGCATTGACGTCATCGACGTCCAGGGCGTCGAGCGCATCGTGGATCTGCTGGTTCAGGCCGCTCAGTTCCAGGAAGTCACGATAAGCCTGGGCGGTCGTGGCGAAGCCACCCGGCACCGATACTCCGGCGCCCGCGAGGTTACTGATCATCTCGCCCAGGGATGCGTTCTTGCCCCCCACATGCTCTACATCATGGACGCCGAGCTTATCGAGGGAAACTACGTACTCTACCAAGGTGATCTCTCCACTGACTGTGTTGGAAAAGCTCAAGGTACCGGCGGCTCCAGGGGAGCGCTCACCGGCGATATGGCCTGGACCTGGAAAATAAGTGAGAATGCGGGCCACGGGCGGCCGGCAAATCGCGCCTATCATATCCAAGAATCGTGACTAGCTCACTAGCTTAAGGCCCAAGGCGCAAATGAAACGATCTGCTTTCTTTATCTCCGACGGCACCGGCATCACGGCCGAAACGCTGGGCCAGAGCCTGTTGGCGCAGTTCGAAAACATTACCTTCACTAAGCTGACACGCCCCTACATAGACAGCGTCGACAAGGCGCGGGCCATGGTACAGCAAATCAATAAAGCCGCCGAAAACGACGGTTTTCGCCCGATTATCTTCGACACCATCGTCAATCAGGACATCCGTGAGATTCTCGCAACGTCCAATGGTTTCATGATCGACATTTTTTCCACGTTCCTGGCGCCCCTGGAACAGGAACTGAGCGAACATTCTTCCTATTCGGTCGGCAAGTCCCATTCCATTGGTCACAACTCCAACTACATGGAGCGGATCGAGGCGGTCAACTTTGCGCTGGACAACGATGACGGCGCCCGCACGCATTATTACGACAAGGCCGACCTGATCCTAGTGGGTGTGTCGCGGTGTGGTAAGACGCCGACGTGTCTGTACATGGCGATGCAATTCGGCATCCGCGCGGCCAACTATCCGTTGACTGAAGACGACATGGAGCGCCTGCAACTGCCCAATGCGTTGCGCGCCCACCAGCACAAACTGTTCGGCCTGACCATCGACCCGGACCGCCTCACCGCGATCCGCAACGAACGCAAGCCCAACAGCCGCTATTCGAGCTACGCCCAGTGTGAGTTCGAAGTGCGCGAAGTGGAAAACCTGTTCCGGCGGGAGAACATTCCCCATATCAACTCCACGCATTTTTCCGTGGAAGAGATATCGGCGAAGATCCTGGTGGAGAAAGGCGTGGAGCGGCGGTTCAAATAAAACCCGCAACACCACAAAGCCCTGCGGGAGCGAGCCTGCTCGCGATAGCATCACTTTGGTCTGACTGAAAGACCCAGTTGCCTGCATCGCGAGCAGGCTCGCTCCCACATGTGTCCGCGGTCTACTGCGCTAATGCCGCCTGCTCGTCCATCTTCTTGCGCAAACTCAACGGGCGCATGTCGGTCCAGACCTCTTCGATATACGCCAGGCATTCCTTCTTGAAGCCGCTTTTGCCGACCGTACGCCAGCCTTCCGGGATGGCTTTGTAGTCCGGCCAGATCGAATATTGTTCTTCGTGGTTGACCACGACCTGGAAGAGGATGTCCTCGCGATCGAATACTGAAGTCATGGTGTTTCTCCGTCATTGCTCAAGGTTCGCCGCGCCACGGGCGCAGCCAAGGTATGAAAGGAACGTACCGGGCCGAGGGAAAATTAGGCATCGGCCACGGCGGCTTCCAGGGCGCGCCGGAAAATGTCGGCGACCCGATCGATTTCCGCCGCCGTGATAATCAATGGCGGCAGGAACCGCACCACGCCGCCCTGTCGGCCGCCCAACTCCAGGATCAGCCCACGCTTGAGGCACTCGCGCTGCAAGCGTGGCGCCAGACGCGCATGCACCGGTGGGTGACCCTGGGTGTCCGGCACGCCCGCAGGGTCGACCAACTCGACGCCGAGCATCAGGCCGCGACCGCGAATATCGCCCATCTGCGGGAAATCCCGTTGCAGGATTAGCAAATGCTCGCTCAAGCGCTCGCCCATGGCGGTGGCGTGGGCCGGCAGGTCGTGTTCCACCAGATAACGCATCACAGCGCAACCGGCTGCCATGGCCATCTGGTTGCCCCGGAACGTGCCGGCATGGGCGCCCGGCGCCCAGGTGTCGAGCCAGTCGCGATACACCACGACCGCCAGCGGCAGGCTGCCGCCGATGGCCTTGGACAGCACGACCACGTCCGGGACGATTCCGGCATGCTCGAAGGCGAACATCTTACCGGTCCGGCCGAAGCCACTCTGGATTTCATCGACAATCAACGCCACCCCGGCCTGCTCGGTGATCCGCCGCAAGCCACGCAGCCAGTCGAGGTCGGCCGGTACGACGCCGCCCTCGCCCTGCACCACTTCGACGATGACGGCCGCTGGCAATTGCACGCCGGCCTCCGGATCGTTCAGCAGGTTTTGCAGATAATGCAGGTTGGCCTTGACGCCTTCCGCGCCGCCCAAACCGAACGGGCAGCGGTAATCGTAGGGATACGGCATGAACTGCACGCCGTTGCTGAGCAAGGCGCCCAAGGGCTTCTTCGGCCCCAGGCTGCCCATCAGGCTCAACGCACCTTGGCTCATTCCGTGATAGCCGCCCTGGAACGACAGCACCGTGCTACGCCCCGTCGCGGTACGTACCAGCTTGAGCGCCGCTTCTACGGCGTCGGTGCCGGTGGGGCCGCAGAACTGGATCTTCGCCTCGGCGACCAGGGCTGCCGGCAACAGGCCGAACAGATCCTGGACAAAGCGGTCCTTCACCGGCGTGGTCAGGTCCAGGGTATGCAGGGGCAGTTCATCGGCAAGCACTTGCCGGATCGCCTCGATCACTACCGGGTGGTTGTGCCCGAGCGCCAGCGTGCCGGCGCCAGCCAGGCAATCGATGAAAGTACGGCCCTCGACGTCTTCGACGTACAGCCCCTTGGCGCGTTTGAGCGCCAGGGGTATGCGTCGGGGATAACTGCGTGCATTGGATTCCTGGCGGTTCTGGCGCGCCAGCAACGGTGATTCGTCGAATTGGTAAAGCGTCTCGACCGGCGTGGAGCCGCCTCGTACTGTCGACGCTTCGATAGGACTTGTGACTGACATGTTCTCGACCCCGCAATGAGTGACCAAACGGCGCACCGGGCAGGTGCGCATTCGCAGCGCACATGCAGGTTTCCTGTTGTGGGAACGCATCAGCGAGGCACGGATTTACTGCCTCGGGCTATCTACTGAGTCAAAGAGGCTTGCACCGGCACGGTCAGCTCGACCCGCAGCCCGTCCGGGCGGCTGTCGAACTGCAAGCCGCAGCCGCATCGCTGAACGATGGCCTGGACGATTGCCAGCCCCAACCCGCAACCTTCGCTCTGCCCATTGCGCCAGAAGCGCTGCGTCAGGTGCTGGACATCGTCGGCGGCAATGCCGGGCCCGTGGTCGCGTACCTGGAAACGCACGCGCTGGCCCACCATTTCCAGGTTCAGCTCGACGTCAGTATCGTCCGGGGTATGGCGCAGGGCGTTGTCCAACAGATTGCGCAGCGCGGCTATGGACAAGACCGCCGGCATCTGGACCGGCGCATCGGACAATTGCGGCGAGACATGCAGCCTGATTCGCTGGGGAGCGCCATTGGCCGCGTCCTGGATAGCCAGCCGCGCGACTTGCGCGGCATTGCATTGCACACCGTCGTCGAACGACAGGCTGCCCTCGACCCGGGCCAGCAACAACAATTGTTCCAGGGTACGGTGCAACCGATCGGCGCCCTCCTCCGCCCGCGCCAGGGACTGGTCGCGAGCGGCGCCGTCGGTCATGCGCGCCACCTGCAGGTGCGTCTTGATGGCGGTCAAGGGGCTGCGCAATTCATGGGCCGCGTCGCCGGTCAGGCGGCGCTCACGTTCGATGGCCTTGCCGATGCGCAGCAGCAGCTGGTTCTGGGTTTCCAGCAAGGGTTGCAACTCGCTGGGCAACGGCTGGATCTGCAACGGCTCCAGGGAGTCCGCGTTACGCCGCGTCAACGCATCGCGCATGCGATTGAGCGGCGCCAAGCCCTGGCCGACGCCTAGCCACAACAGGCACAGGCAACCGAGCAACGCCACGCCGACCGGCACCGACGCCGCCAACAGCACCGACATGTTCAAGGCTTCGCGTTCAATCTGGCGGTCGGCGGTGGTGATACGCAAGTCGCCACGGGCCAGGGTGAAGCTGCGCCACGGCGCGCCATCGATCATCTGGTCATGAAAGCCCATCTTCTCGGCTTCCAGCGGTTGTCCCGGGGTGTCGTGGCTGCGTGCCAGGATTTCGCCCCGCAACGAGGTAACCTGACAAGCCATGCCCCCCGGGACGCTCAGTTGTTCGGCGCTGAAATGCGTACCCTCACCCTTGCTGGGCACCGGCGGCAATTGCTCCAGCAGCCCGGCGACCATCTGTGCCGAGGCGACCAGGCGCTGATCGAGAGAAAACATCATCTGATTGCGCAGGTCGCTGAGCATCCACGCCGCCGCCAAGGCCCAGATCAGGGCAAATGCCGCGCCCAGGGTCAGGCTCAAGCGCAATCGCAGGCTCATCACTTGGAAGATTCCCCGCCATCGGCCGGCCCCAGGCGATAGCCCAGCCCGCGCACCGTCTCGACAACGCCATTGCCCAGTTTGCGTCGCAGGTGGTGGATATGGACGTTGAGCGCATTGCTTTCCAGCTCGTCATTGAAGCCGTAGACGCTGTCCTTGAGTTGCTCGGTGGAGAGCACCCGGCCACGGCTGTGCAACAACGCCTGCAATAGCGCCTGCTCGCGCCGGGAGAGGTCAACCGGCTGGCCGTCCAGGGTGGTTTCCCGGCTGCTGGGGTCATACGTCAGGCGACCATGTTCGATCAGGTTGACGCTGCGCCCGGCAACGCGCCGCAACAACGTATGCAGGCGCGCCGCCAGCTCGCGCAGGTCGAAGGGCTTGAGCAGATAGTCATCGGCGCCGGCCTGCAAGCCGTCGACACGGTCGGTCACCGAGTCCCTCGCGGTCAGGATCAGCACCGGGATTTCCAAGCCCTGCTGGCGCAATTGCTTGAGCAGCTTGAGGCCATCCTCATCGGGCAAGCCGAGGTCCAGCACCATGACATCGAACGTCGCCACGCCGACCATGGCCCGCGCCGCCGATGCCGTGGCGACGTGCTCGACCGTCAGGCCTTGAGCCGTGAGCCCGGCCACGATGCCGCTGGCAATCAGCGCGTCATCTTCGCATACCAATACGTGCATGAACGCTCCATGGGCAAAAGCCGCGATTGAACCAAGTGAACATTAAGGCGCAATTATGGCAGCCCGCAAAGCCGTGGGTGCGAGGCATACCAGTAACCGTTGGAAACATTCGAACCCATCGCCATACATATATACCGCACCCGAATGGACCGTCGCTTTTACTTTGGTACCCGCTGGACACATATTTTCCTTATTGAAGCAGGTATCCCAACATGTATACGCATACGAACGCGCTGCTCAGTTACGCCGACTTTGTCACCGCGATCCAAAACCTGGTCGACCATGTAAAAAAGCAACGAACAATGGCGACAAACGAGGGCCTGGAGTTATACAACCTGGGAGAATTCAACAGGGCGAAACTCCATCTATTGATAGCTGCCACGGATGGCAACAAAGAAGCGCAATATGCCTTGGCGGAGGTGCTGAGGCGTGACGCCGGAAACATGACCGAAGAGGCGCGAAACTGGTACCAAAAGGCTGCTGGTCAAGATCATTTCTACGCCCTGCTGCGACTGGCGGACGAAACGTCGTTGGCCAAGGCCAAGGCATTGGCTGAAGCCAACGCAGACCCGGCTGAGCGCCTGCTACAGCTTTACGAATTGACGGGGGACATCGAGTCGTTGAGAAAATCCGAGCGAGCCGGTTCCTCCGAGGCCAAATGTATCCTGGCTTACTTGTATGGAAGGGATGAAAAACTTGTCCCCTCCGGCCTCACCCCAACGGCTGAACAGACGAGACTCCTGCTGGAAGCCGCGATTGCGGGCTTGCCCAAAGCCATGGCGTGGTACCCCAGACTGTTAACAGTACGCGATAAGACAACCAGACGTGCCTGGCTGGAAAAGAGGCTTCAGCTCAATGATGTCAATGCCTTGCTGGACTACGCCTTTGCGATCTCGACGGAATACGACATGGACGAGGATGAACAGGAATACGGCTACGAAAAAGACCTTGTCAAAGCCTACGCTCTGCTCTGGCTGGTCAGTGATACAACGCGCCAATTCAAGCGCCACGCTGATACTGTCAAAAATCTCGCCAACCTCGAAGCGCAATTGACCGCGCAAGAAATCACCGACGCCAAGCAACAGGCCCAAGCGTGGAAACTGAGCCATCCCCCGATGTCCGAATACCGGTTAACCTATCAGGAATTCTGATTGGCCCGACGGGTGCCGGCACGTTTGTAGGCTGGCGTTAACTTAAGGTTAATCGCCAGCCGCCACTGTGCGCCTCACTCTCCTGGTTCTAAGGCTCTACCCCATGCGTCGATTGTTTTTGCTGTGGCTGTTTCTGATCTCGGGCCTGGCCCAGGCCGCCAATCCCTTCGAAACCAAGCCCGACTTCCTGCCGGTGGAAAAGGCATTCGTCTTTACTTCCGAACGCCTGGACTCCGGTGAAACCCAGTTGTTCTGGCAGATCGCCGACGGGTATTACCTGTATCAGCAGCGGCTCAAGTTCGATGGCCTGGCCGAAGCGCAGAAACCGAAGCTGCCCGAGGGCGAAGCCCACAGCGACGAGTTCTTCGGCGAACAGCAAGTCTACCGCCAGGCATTGGAGCTGAAGATTCCCGCCGGGGCTACCGGCAAGGTCAAGGTCGGTTTCCAGGGCTGCGCCGATGCGGGCCTGTGCTATCCGCCCCAGACCCAAATCCTAGACCTGGGCGGCGCCGCACCGGTGGCAAGCACTGGCGAGGCGCAAGACCAGGCGCTGGCCAGCGGCTTGCAGCAGCGCGCGCTGGGCTGGAGCCTGCTGGTGTTCTTCGGCCTTGGGCTGTTGCTGGCGTTTACCCCTTGTTCGCTGCCGATGCTGCCAATCCTGGCGGGATTGGTGGTGGGTAGCGGCGCCGGCCCCCGGCGCGGCCTGGCGTTGGCCGGCAGCTACGTGATCAGCATGGCGATGGTGTACGCCGCCATGGGCGTGCTCGCCGCGCTGTTGGGAGCCAATCTGCAGGCATTGCTGCAACAACCGTGGTTGCTGGGCACCTTCGCGGCCATCTTCGTTGTATTGGCGCTGCCGATGTTTGGCTTTTTCGAACTGCAACTCCCAGCCGCCCTGCGTGATCGCTTGGAAAACGCCGGCCGCCAGCGCCGCGGTGGCAGCCTGGTGGGTGCCGGCGTTCTGGGAGCCCTGTCCGGTCTGTTGGTAGGGCCGTGCATGACTGCGCCGCTGGCCGGCGCGCTGTTGTACATCGCCCAGAGCGGCAACGCGCTGCATGGCGGCCTGATCCTGTTCACCATGGGTGTCGGCATGGGCCTGCCGCTGTTGTTGCTGGTGACCGTCGGCAATCGTTTCCTGCCCAAGCCAGGCGCCTGGATGAACCTGCTCAAGGGCGTATTCGGCTTCCTGTTCCTGGGTACCGCGTTGCTGATGATCCGCCCGGTCATCGACGGCTCGCTGTGGATCGGCCTTTGGGGCGCTCTGCTGCTGATTGCCGCTTACTGCGCCTGGCGCCAGACCCAGGGGTTCGGTCGCGCGCCCTATCTGTGGGGCAGCGTATCGCTGCTGTTCGGGTTGTGGGGAAGCCTGCTGGTGGTCGGGGCGGCGGGAGGCAGCGACGATCTGTTCAAGCCGCTGGAGGTCTACAGCGGTGCCCAGGGCAATGCGACTGCCCAGGCCCACGACGCCTTCATCACCGTCAGCGAGCCCGCCGCCCTGCAACGGGAATTGGACAGCGCCAAGGCCCAGGGCCAATGGGTCCTGCTGGACTACTACGCCGATTGGTGCGTGTCGTGCAAAATCATCGAGAAACAGGTGTTTGGCCGCGCCGAAGTCATGGCCGCGCTTAGCGACGTGCGCCTGCTGCGCCTGGACGTCACTGCCGACAACGCCGCCAGCCGAGCGCTGCTCCAGCGCTACCAGGTGCCGGGCCCGCCCAGCCTGCTGTGGATCGGGCCCGACGCAGAAGAACGCCGTGGCCAGCGCATCACGGGCGAGATCGATGCCAAAGGCTTCCTGGAGCGTTGGAACCTGACCCGGGATGCAGGCTGATGCTGACCTTTACCCTGGGCACCTTTGCCATCGCTATCCATCACCTCCTGTTGATCAGCGCGCTGGCATTGGCGACGTTCGTCGGCTGGCGAGTGGCCAAGCGCGGGGGCGAGAACCCCGAGTCGGTGCTGTTCGTGCTGTTTTTGCTCGGGCTGCTCGCCGCGCGAACAGGTTTTGTCGTGGCGTACTGGAACCATTATCGGGACGACCTCTGGCAGATCGTCGATCTGCGCGATGGCGGTTTCCTTGCATGGCCGGGGATATTGGTGCTGTTGGCCGCGGCGCTGCTGTGGGCGCGGCGCCGACCGACCCTGCGCCGGCCATTGGGCTTTGGTGTGGGCAGCGGCCTGCTGTTCTGGCTGGTGGCGACAATGTCATTGACCATCTATGACCAAGGCACGCGGTTGCCGGAGATCGAGCTGCGCAACGCCGACGGCCAAACGGTGAAACTTACCGACTATCAGGGCGGGCCTCTGGTGGTCAATCTGTGGGCCACCTGGTGCCCGCCCTGCCGTCGCGAAATGCCGGTGCTGGAAGCCGCTCAACTGGAACGCCCGGACTTGACTTTCCTGTTCGTCAATCAGGCCGAAAGCATGCATAGCGTCAGCACTTACCTCGCCACCCAGGGCCTGAGCCTGCACAACGTGCTGTTCGACGGCAGTGGCCGTCTCGCCCAGGCCGTCGGGTCAATGGCCTTGCCGACGACCCTGTTCTACGGCGCCGATGGCCGCCTGCTCGGCAGTCACCTGGGTGAACTGTCGGAAGCCAGCCTGGCCCGCGCCCTGGAAAATTTCGAAACGCCGGGTCCAACCTCGGCGATCCCACCTTCTACAAGGAAACTGCCATGCCCCGCCTCCACCACCTGCTGACCCTGGCTTTCGCCGGCGCGTTGCTGCAGGCACCGCTGCTTCACGCCGAAGAATTGCCAGCGGCCATCAAGAAGATCGAAGCCAAGGGCGCGAAAATCGTCGGCACCTTCCAAGCACCGGACGGCCTGCGCGGCTACGCGGCGCAATACCAGAACCGTGGGATGGCGCTGTACCTGACGCCGGACGGCAAACACGTCCTGCTGGGCAACCTGTACGACGCCGACGGCAAGGACTTGAGCGCCGAACCGCTGCAAAAACTGGTCTATGCCCCGATGGCCAAGGAAATCTGGGCGAAAATGGAGGCCAGCAACTGGATCGCCGACGGCAGCAAGGACGCACCGCGCACCGTGTACCTGTTCAGTGACCCCAATTGCCCGTATTGCAACATGTTCTGGGAACAGGCCCGGCCGTGGGTCAAGGCCGGCAAGGTGCAGTTGCGTCACATCATGGTGGGCATCATCCGCGAAGACAGCCCCGGCAAATCGGCCGCCCTGCTCGCGGCCAAGGCGCCGGAAAAGGCGCTGGCCGACCATGAGAAAGCCGGCAAGGGCAGCTCGCTCAAGCCGCTCAAGGAAATACCACCGGCCATCCAGGCGAAACTGGACGCCAATCAGCAATTGATGGACGAGTTGGAGCTGTCCTCCACTCCAGCCATTTTCTACCTCGATGACCAGGGCGAACTGCAACAGCAGCAAGGCGCGCCGTCGTCGGACAAACTGGTGAAGATTCTCGGGCCTAAGTGATCCGGAACACTGAACTGTGGCGAGGGGATTTATCCCCTCGCCACAAAGTCAGTGCATCCGTTTCAGAAATCCCAACAACGCTTCAGTCACACATTCCGGATTCTCCAGGTTGGATATATGACCCGCCTGCGCAATCAGCATGTGTTCGCAGCCGATCAGCTCGGCCATTTCCAGGGCCTCGGACGGTGGCCGCGGCTTGTCCTGGTCGCCACACATCACCAGCGTGCGCCTGGCATCCAGTTCAGGCAGGCGCGACAGGACGTCGTCCCGACCAAAAATGATCCGCCCCAACGGCACGATACTGTCCCTCAGGCGATCCGTTGGCAGCGCGGCCAAGGTGGCACGAAACTGCTGGTAGAGCGCCGACCGCGGATCGATGCCCGGCCGGAAGAAAATCGGCACGATGATATCCAGCAGCGGCTCGGGCACGCTGCCACTGGCCTCGATCTTGTCGAACAGTGAAAAATAATACTGGCGGGTCGGTTCCGGCTCTACCCCGACGTAGGTGTCCATCAACACCAGCGAACTCACTCGCTTAGGCGCTGCCAGCGCCAACCGCGCCCCCCACATTCCGCCCACCGACAGGCCGACCAGGTTGAAGCAGTCGATATCCAGGTGATCCATCAACGCCAGTGTCTGGCGGGACAAGTCGTCCAGTGAGGTCATGCCCTCGGGAAGTCGTCCGGATTGCCCGTGGCCCCATAGCTCCGGGACGATGACCCGATAGTGTTTCGACAGGGCATCGACCTGTGGCGCCCACATGCTCTGGTCCCACAAATAGCTGCTACCCAGCACCACTACCGGGCCTTGGCCCTGGTCCAGGTAATGGAGCGGTTGTCCGTCAATCGTTGCAAAGGGCATCGGTGACCTCCTTGTTTGGCAATGGAATGGCCCAGGGGAGACTGCCGTGACCCGCACTGAGCGTCAACCGCTGGCCTAAACCGCTTCGTAACGACCTGTAAGGTCTGACAGTAGATAAACGCAGCCACTGACGATAGCTCGACGGTTCGATCGCAAAACCGCGACAAAAGTCTCGCCCCCCATCGCGAGCAGGCTCGCTCACACATTTTGATCTCTGGACTCTGATCCATTGTGGGAGCGAGCCTGTCGCGATGAGGCCGCGACAGGCATCACAGCACTACAACCCCTCCAACTCCGCCATCAGATCATTCAACCGGTCCACTTTCTCCTCGGTCATTTCGCTGGCTTGCAACCCCGCAATGTATTCAGCCAATTGCTCCACGGTGCTGCACTCGAACATCGCCCTGAGCGGCACGTTGCGTTGCAAGGCCTTCTGCACGCGGGAGGCAATTTGTGTCGCCAGCAAGGAGTGCCCGCCCAGCTCAAGGAAATTGTCCCGCGCCCCCACCCGCTCGACCTTCAACACTTCGGCCCAGATATCCGCCAGGGTCTGCTCCAGCGCATTCGCGGGCGCCTGGTAGTCGTGGCCGTGCAACTGGCCGATTTCCAACGCCGGCAGCCCCTTGCGATCGAGCTTGCCGTTGGCATTGAGGGGCAAGCGGTCGAGCCACAGCCAGTGCAGCGGCACCATGTATTCGGGCAGCTCGCTGCGCAGGCGCTGTTTGATCCGATCCAGGCGTTCGCTCGGGCTGAGCGTCGAGTCGGCATCAACCAGATAGCCCACCAGATGCTTGCCATTGACGCCCTCCTGCACCCCGACCGCCGCATCGCGGACTTCGGGCTGCTCATGCAGCCGTGCTTCGATTTCCCCCAGTTCGATGCGGTAACCGCGGATCTTCACTTGATGATCTATGCGCCCGACGTATTCCAGCACGCCATCGCTGCGGCGGCGCGCCAGGTCGCCAGTGCGGTACAGCCGCTCGCCCGGTGCGCCGAACGGGTTGGGCACGAAGACCGGCGCCGTACGCAACGGATCGCTGACATAACCACGCCCCACTCCGGTGCCGGCGACGCACAACTCGCCCACCGCGCCCAATGGCACCAGTTCCAGCGCGCCGTCGAGCACGTACAAACGGTTGTTGTCGGTCGGCGTGCCGATGGGCAGGTAGGTGCCACGGGTCGAGGCCATGTCGACCCGGAAGAACGCCACGTCATCGGAACATTCCGCCGGTCCGTAGGCATTCACCAGGGCGATGTCGGGGTAACGCACCAGCCATTGATGGGCCAGCTCCGGTGGCATCGCTTCGCCGGTGGGCAGCATCCAGCGCAACCCATCCAGACCGGTGTGCTCCTGGGCGAGCATGCCCTGGATCAACGAAGGCACGCTTTCCAGCACGGTAATGCCCTGACGACCCACATGGTCCAACAGTCCTTGGGGATCGTGGGCGATGGCATTGGGCACGATGTCCACCCGGGCGCCGAACAACGGGGCGGTCAGGAACTGCCACACCGAAATATCGAAGCTCTGGGACGCGGTCTGGGCGATCACGTCCGTTTCATCCAGCGCCAGGTACGGCACTTTGCTGAGCTGGTTGTTGAGCATGCCGCGCTGCTGCACCATCACGCCTTTGGGCAAGCCGGTGGAGCCAGAGGTGTAGATCACATAGGCGAGGTTGTCCGGCCCGCTGTAAACGCCAGGATTGTCCACCGCCGTATCACTGGCCTGGACGTCTTCCCAGACCAGCAGCTTCGGCCTCCCGGCACAGGCGAACTCTTCCAGCAAGGCCAACGCCTGTTCGCGACAAGCTCTCGTGCAGACCAGCAACGGCGTGCGGCTCAGCTCGATGATGCGGCTCAGGCGTTGGCTCGGCAGGCCTGGGTCCAGCGGCAGATAACCGCCGCCGGCCTTGAAGCTGCCGATGATCATGCCCAGCAAGTCCAGGCCGCGCTCGGCCAGCAGCGCCACCGGCTGGTCGAGACCGACGCCCGCCTCGATCAGCCCATGACCGAGGCGGTTGCTGCGTACGTTCAACGCGGCGTAAGTCCAGCTGTCGTCCTGGCAACTGGCGGCAATGCGTTGCGGATGAGCCGCCACCCGGGCCTCGAACAGCTCCACGTAACTCTGCTCCAGCGGATAGGCACGTTCACTCTGGTTGCAGCCCTCGATGAGGAAAGTCTTTTCTTCAGACCCGATCAGCGCCAGCTCGGCCATGTCACCGTGGAAACCTTCGATCAACGCCAGCAGCAATCGCTTGAACTCACCCAGCAGCCCCTGGACCGTCGACTCATTGAAGTAACGCTGGTCGTAGGACAGGTGCAGTCCGAGATCGTCGCCCGGGTAACACACCGCCGTCAGCGGGAAGTTGGTGTGGGTGCGCCCTGAATCCGAGGTGGCGTTGAGGCTCTGGGCGCGGTCCAGCACCGAGACTTCCACCGGCGCGTTCTCGAACACGAACAGGCTGTCGAACAACGGCTGGCCCTTGGGCAGTTCGCTGACCTCCTGGATGCTCACCAGCGGCAGGTATTCGTACTCGCGCAGTTGCATGTTGCTGTCCAGCAAACCGTTGAGCCATTGGCGCACGCTGCAACGCTGGTCATCCGACGGAATCTGCACTCGCAAGGCGACGCTGTTGATGAACAGCCCCACCGTGCGCTGCATGTGCGGCAGCTCCACCGGACGGCCGGCCACGGTGACGCCGAACAGCACGTCGCGATCGCCGCTGACCCTACGCAGCACCAAGGCCCACGCGGCCTGGGCGAAGGTGTTGACAGTCAGCTGATGGGCCTGGGCCAGCTCGCGCAAACGCGCACCGTCTCGAACGTCGAGCCGGGTGTAGCAATCGCCGACGACCATGCCGCCGCTGTCACCGGCGTGCTCGCGCAGGAACGGTCGATCCGCGGGGATCGGCGTGGTCCGCTCGAAGCCTTGCAGGTTCTGCTGCCACCACTGCCGGGCTTCGGCCAGGCCCTGGTGTTGCAGCCAACCGATGTAGTCGCGATAGCGCGGCGGCACGGCCAGGTGGGGCTCGCGCTGTTCGCCAAGGGCCGTGTAGATTTCGAAGAAATCGTCCATCAGCAGCGAACGGCACCACGCATCGATGAGGATGTGGTGGTTGCTCATCATGAACCAGTAACGCGCCGCGCCAACCCGGATCAAGCGCAAGTGGAACGGCGCCTCGTTCAACAGATCGAAACCGGCCTCCCGTTCGCTCTTGAGCAGCGCCTGGAGTTTGGGCTCCTGGGCGTCGTCGGGTACTTGCGTCCAGTCGAGGTATTGCACCGGCGTGCGGCCGGGCTTGTGGATGACCTGCAGCATGTCTTCACCGACATTCCAGCAGAACGAGGCGCGCAAGGCTTCGTGACGGGCGATCACCGCCTGCCAGGCTTGGGCGAAACGCTGGGGGTCGAGTTCACTGTTGATGCGGTAGCGGTCCTGCATGTAGTACAGGCCCGTGCCCGGTTCCAGCAAGGTGTGCAGCAGCATGCCTTCCTGCATCGGTGTCAGTGGGTAGACGTCTTCGATCTCCGCGGCCGGCACCGGCAGGTTGTCCAGTTGCGCCTGGGTCAGTTTCGCCAGCGGGAAGTCCGACGGCGTCAGGCCGCCCGCCTCGTCCGTCAGGCAGTGTTCGATCAAGTGCTGCAGTTCGTCGAGGTAAGCGTTGGCCAGCACGGCGATGCTCTGGCGGTCATGGCGCTCGGCACTGAAGGTCCAGCGCAGCGCCAGTTCGCCGCCGCTGACCTGGCAGTCGAGGCTCAGTTCGTTGGGCAGCGGAGCGTCGGGGTCGTGAATCGCGCCAAGCGGCTCGTCCAGCGGTCGGAACAGCGCGTCCTGGCCGAGGGCATGGTCGAGCTGGCCGAGGTAGTTGAAAGTGACCAACGCTTGCGGCAGGCCGGCCATCGCCTCGCGGGTGCCGCTGTCTGTCAGGTAACGCAGCACGCCATAGCCGAGGCCCTTATGGGGCACGGCGCGCAGTTGCTCCTTGATGGCTTTGATCGAGGTGCCGATATCATCGGCCGATGGGCTCAGGCGCAGCGGATAGACACTGGTAAACCATCCCACGGTGCGGGTCAGATCGATGTCATCGAACAGCGCCTCGCGACCATGACCTTCGAGCTGGACCAACGCCGAATCGTGATTGCTCCAACGGCACAGCACCCGGGCCAGCGCCGTGAGCAACAGGTCATTGACCTGGGTGCGGTAGGCACTGGGCGCCTGTTGCAGCAATTGCCGGGTGCGCTCGGCGTCCAGGCGCAGGCTGACGATGCCGGCATGCCGTTCCTGCCGCCCGCCGTCGGGACGCGCGCAAGGCAGTGTCACCTGCGGACCACTTAACTGACCTTGCCACCAGCTCATTTCCTCGCGCAGGGATTCGCTACCGGCGTAGGCCCGCAAACGCGCGGCCCAATCACGCAAGGGGCTGGTCTTGGCTGGCATTTGCAGCGTTTGTCCGGCGACGCATTGGCGGTAAGCCGTTTGCAGATCGTCCATCAGCACCCGCCATGACACACCGTCCACCACCAGGTGGTGAATCGCGATCAGCAGGCGCTGCCGACCGTCCGGCAGGTGCGCCAGCACGGCTCGTAGCAGCGGCCCAGTCGCCAGTTCGAAGCCACGCTGGGCCTGGGCAAACACGGCTTCGCAGGCGTGCGGCGAGCCCACCGATACCGTTTCCAGCAGCGCTCCCTCGAACACTGGCTGATGCTCGGCGCGCCACTGACCGGCGCTGTTGCCAAAGCCCAGGCGCAAGGCGTCGTGCTGCTCGAAAACGGCGCGCAACGCTTGCTCCAGAGCATCCGCTTCCAAGGGCGTGGTCGGCTCCAGCAACAACGCCTGGTTCCAATGTTCACGGTTGGGTATTTCGTTGGCCAAGAACCAATGCTGGATCGGCGTCAGCGCCGACTCACCGCTCAACAACCCTTGCTCGGCGCTCACCTGTTCGCTGCGAGTCGCGACCGCCGCCAGGGCCTGCACGGTCTGGTGCTGGAACAGGTCGCGTGGCGTGAAGTGGAGGCCCTGTTGCCGGGCCCGGCTGACGACCTGGATCGACAGGATCGAATCGCCGCCCAGCTCGAAGAAGTTGTCGTTGAGGCCGACCTGCTTCAGGTTCAGCACGTCGCACCAGATTGCCGCCAGCGCTTGCTCCAAGGCATTGCTCGGCGCCACGTATTGTTGGCGATTGAGCTCCGGATCCGGCATCGGCAAGGCGCGGCGGTCGAGCTTGCCGTTGGCGGTCAGCGGCATGCTCGCCAGCAGGATCAAGTGCGCGGGCACCATGTAGTCCGGCAGTTGCGCCTTGAGGTGGTTCTTCAGCGCTTCGCGCAGCGCCGCTTGCCCGGCGGCGTCCTGAGCGGCGATGTCGGTGGCCAGATAACCGGCCAGTTGCTTGCCGCCGGGCATGTCCAGGGCCAGTACCACGGCCTCGCGCACGGCATCGTGCTCCAACAAACGGTTTTCGATTTCCCCCAGCTCGATGCGGAAACCGCGAATCTTCACCTGATGGTCGATGCGTCCAAGGTACTCCACCTGGCCGTCGGCGCGCTGGCGCACCAAATCGCCAGTGCGATACAACCGTCCGCCATGGGCGGCAAACGGGTCGGCGACGAAACGCTCGGCGGTCATGCCCGGGCGCTGGTGATAACCCTGGGCCAGCCCGGCGCCGCCAACGTACAACTCACCGGTCGCGCCCTGCGGCACCAATGCCAGGTCGGCGTCGAGAATGTAGGCGACCCGAGCACCGATCACGCTGCCGATCGGCACGCTGCCGGCGCCCTCCTCCAGTCGCTCCGGGGCGAGGCTCGCCAGCGGCATGACCACGGTTTCGGTCGGCCCGTAGGCGTTGAAGAATAGATCCGGGCTGAATGCGGCGCGGATACGCTGCAAATGCTCGCCGGTCAGGGCCTCACCACCGGTGATGCACATGCGCACCGGCAGCGTCTGGCCCTGGGTCGCCAGCCATTGCGCCAATTGGCTGCCATAGCTGGGGGTGAAACCGAGGATATTGATGCGGTGTTGGCGAATCAGGCCGCAGATTTCCTCGGCATCCCACTGGCCCTGAGCGCGCAGCACCACGTGGGCCCCGCTGAGCAAGGGCACCAGCAAGCGCTCGGTGGCGGCGTCGAAATTGATCGAATAGAAATGCAGCTCGCAGTCTTCGGGGCGCATGCCGAAGCGCTGGATCACCGCCTGGCAATGCATGGCGATTTCGCCGTGGGACACCACCACACCCTTGGGTTTGCCGGTGGAGCCGGAGGTGTAGATCAAGTAAGCCTGGTGTTGCGGCAGATTGATTAGCCCTGGTGACTGGTCGGGGTAATCCGCCACGGCCGCGCTGTCGTCTTCCAGGCACCAGCGTTGCACGCCTTCCGGCAGTGGGCCTAGGGCCTGAAACATGGCCCGATCGCTGAGCAACAGACCGACGCCGCTGTCCTCGATCATGTAGAGCAAGCGGTCCAGCGGGTATTCCGGATCCAGCGGCACGTAGGCGCCACCCGCCTTGAGGATCGCCAGCAAGCCGACGACCATTTCCAGCGAGCGCTCCAGGGCCAGGCCCACGCGAACCTGAGGCCCGACACCACGTTCGCGCAACATCCAGGCCAGGCGATTGGCCCGGCGTTCGAGTTCACCATAGGTCAGGCTCTGCCCGGCGAACGTCAGCGCCGGCGCGTCCGGGCGCACCCTGGCCTGTTCTTCGAACAATGAATGGATGCATCGATCCAGGCGATGCTCGCCCGGTTCTTCGCCCAGACTCTCGAGCAACTGCCGCTGTTCGCCGGCCTCCAGCAACGACAGCTCGCTCAGCCGCCGGGCCGGATCCACCAGCAGCGCTTCCAACAGGTTGCGCCAGTGCCCGGCCATGCGGGCAATGCGTGGCTCGTCGAACAAATCGGTGCTGTAGGTCAGGCAGCAACCCAGGCGCCGGTCCAGATCGGTGACTTCCAGGTTGAGGTCGAACTTGGTGGCCCGCGCATCGTTGACCAGATAGTCGACGCTGATGCCGGCCAGCGTGCGGCTTTGTTGGAATTCCCACCGCTGCACGTTGCACATCACCTGGAACAGCGGGTTGTACGCCGCGCTGCGCGGTGGCTGCAACGCTTCCACCAGATGATCGAACGGCAGGTCCTGGTGGGACTGGCCCTCGATCACGGTGTGGCGCACCTGCTCCAATAGCTCGCCAACGGACATCTGCCCGTCGAGTTGGCAACGCAGCACTTGGGTGTTGAGGAACGCGCCGATCAACCCTTCACTTTCCGGACGGATGCGGTTGGCCACCGGCGCGCCGATGCGCAGGTCGGTCTGGCCGCTGTAGCGATAGAGCAGCACGGCCAGGGCAGCGGTCATCGTCATGAAAAGGGTCAAGCCATGCTCGGCGTTGAAGGCACGAACCCGTGCGGCCAAGTCATCGCTGAGGTCGAAACGGAACAGTTCGCCGCGATGGCTTTGTACCGGCGGACGCGGGCGGTCCCCCGGCAACTCCAGCAAGGGATGTTCGCGGCCCAGCTGCGCGGTCCAGTAATCGAGTTGGCGTTGGCGCTCGCCGGATTCCAACCACTGGCGCTGCCAGGCGCTGTAGTCCAGGTACTGCACCGGCAACGGTTCCAGCGGCGACTCGCGATCATCGATAAAGGCTTCGTACAGCGCGCTTAGCTCCCGGGCGAAGATGTCCATCGCCCAGCCCTCGGTGACGATGTGATGCAGCGTCAGCACCAGGTAATGTTCGTGCTCGGCGGTCTTGACCAGGCAGGCCCGCAGCAGCGGCCCGATTTCCAGGTCAAAGGGCTCGTGAGCTTCGCTGTCGGCCAGTTGCTGCACCCGTTGCTGGCGAATGTCGGCGTCGAGCATGGAGAAGTCCTTCCAGTCCATGCGCAGGCCCGTCTCGTCGTGTACGTGCTGGCGAGGCACGCCGTCGACGCTCGGGAACGTGGTGCGCAAGGTTTCATGGCGCAGGATCAACGCCTGCAACGCCGCTTCGAAGCGCCCGACATCCAGCACCCCGCGCAGCCGCGCCATGCCACCGACGTTGTAGGCCGGGCTATGCGGTTCCATCTGCCAGAGGAACCACATGCGTTGCTGGGAATAGGACAACGGCACCGGTTGGCTGCGGTCGACTTTCTCGATTGGCGGCTGGCGGTTGGTCCGGCCGCTGGCCTGGATCAACCGCACTTGCTCGGCGAACGCTCCCAGCTCACTGGCCTCGAACAACGCACGCAACGGCAACTCGACATCGCAGGCCTGGCGCGTACGGGAAATGATCTGGGTCGCGAGCAACGAATGGCCGCCCAGGGCGAAAAAATCGTCCCTCAAGCCGACGCGGGCAAGGCCCAGCACGTCGCGCCAGATCGCGGCGATCTGCTGTTCGAGAGCGCTGGCCGGTTCGACGTGTTCGCGCACCTGCCATTGCGGCTCGGGCAAGGCACGACGGTCGAGCTTGCCGCTCGGGCTCAGGGGCATGGCGTCCAGGCGCAGCAGTTGGGCGGGCACCATGTAGTCAGGCAGCTCACTGGCAAGGGCGCTCTTCAAGCGCGCGGCCTGGGCGATATCGTCTTCATCAAGGACTGCTGCGGTGTAATAGCCGATCAACTGCGGACCGGCCGCCGTATCGCGCACCAGCACCGCCGCCTGGGCGACGCCGTCCTGGGCCAGCAACCGCGCCTCGATTTCCTGAGGTTCGACGCGGAAACCGCGCAGCTTCACCTGCTGATCGAGGCGGCCGAGGTATTCGATGACGCCGTCGGCACCCCAGCGCGCTCGGTCCCCGGTCCGGTAGAGCCGCGCGCCCGCCAGCCCTTGGGGGTCGGCGACGAAGCGCTCCGCGGTCAACCCGGGGCGCCCGAGGTAACCCCGGGCCAGGCCCAGTCCACCGATGCACAGCTCACCCGGCACGCCGACGGGCACGGGATTGAGTTCACTGTCGAGGATGCGGCACAGCACGTTAGCCAAGGGCCGGCCGATGGGCGAGCGCTCGCCATCGTCTGCGGTGCAGTGCCAATGAGTGACGTTGATCGCGGTTTCGGTCGGGCCATAACGGTTGTGCAATTGCGCCGCCGGCAATTGCGCCAGCACCCGGTTACGCAATTCGGCTGGCAAGGCTTCGCCCCCGGAGAAAATCCGCCGCAGGCTGGTGCAACGGGCACTCAACGGCTCGTCGATAAACAGGCTGAGCAACGGCGGGACGAAATGCAGCGTGGTTACGCCAAAGTGCTCGACCAATTGAGCGATGCGGTGCGGGTCGCGGTGTTCCCCCGGGCCGGCCAGGACCAATCGGCTGCCGGTGATCAGCGGCCAGAAGCACTCCCACACCGACACGTCGAAACTGATCGGCGCCTTTTGCATCAACACGTCGGTTTCATCCAGCTCATAGGCGGCCTGCATCCACTGCAAGCGTTCAGCCAGGGCCGCGTGGGTATTGCCGACACCCTTGGGTTGGCCGGTCGAGCCGGAGGTGTAGATCACGTAGGCCAGATGATCGCCGTGCAGGTGCAACCGCGGCGGGTTGCTCGGCCATTGCTCCAGGTGCAGCGCATCCATGGCGATGACGCTGACGCCCTCGCAGGCCGGCAAGCGTTCGAGCAGCGCGGTTTGGGTCAGCAGCAGATCGACGCCGCTGTCGTGGAGCATGTAGGCCAGGCGTTCGCTCGGGTAATCGACATCCAGCGGCACGTAGGCGCCACCTGCCTTGATGATCGCCAGCACGCCAACAAGCAATTGCGGCGAGCGCTCGGCGGCAATCGCCACGCACACGTCCGGGCCCACGCCTTTGTCCCGAAGATAATGAGCCAGCCGATTGGCCTGGGCGTGCAGTTCAGCGTAGTCCAGCGAGCCGCCATCCCACTGCAATGCCCTGCGTTGCGGTGTGAGCCGGGCCTGGTCATTAAGCAGTTCCGGGAGCCATTGCGTGGCGGGCGCGCAGGGTGCCGCCGCCCAACGCTGCTGCTGGGCGAGTTCATCGGCGCTCAACAACGGCAAATCGCCCAGGGCCTGCTGCGGATCAGCGCAGACCGCCCGCAGCAAACTGCAAAAGTGCTCGGCCAGGCGCGCGATGGTTGCCGCCTCGAACAACTCGTCTGCGTAGTCGAACGACAGTGTCAGCCGACCGTTGCGGTCTTCTTCGCTGTGCAACTGCAGGTCGAACTTGGCCTCGCGGCTGTGCCATGGCAACTCATCCGCCAACAGTCCCGGCAGACGCCGCAACGCGCCGAGGTCGCGCTGCTGGTGGTTGAACATCACTTGGAACAGACCTTGATCGCGAGCCTGGGGGAAGGCTTCCAACAGCTGTTCGAAGGGCAGGTCCTGATGGGCCTGGGCGGCGAGCGTCGCCTCCCGGGCCTGGGCCAGCAGCGCGGCGAAGGGTTGACGCGAATCGGTTTGCGCGCGCAGCACCTGAGTGTTGATGAAAAAACCGATCAAGCCTTGGGTTTCCAGGCGCGGGCGGTTGGCGTTGGGTACGCCGACGCGAATGTCGGACTGACCGGTGTAGCGCTGCAACAAGGCCTGGAACGCCGCCAGCAACAGCATGAACACCGTCGCGTCATGGGCCTGGGCGATCTGGCGCAGAGCATCACTGAGTGACTTGTCCACGCGCAGGCTATGGCGCGAGGCGCTGCGACGCAGTTGGGCACTGCGCGGGTGGTCGGTGCCCAGCGCCAGGGTCGGGTGCTCGTCGCCCAACTGCTGTTTCCAATACGCCAGTTGGCGATCGGCTTCGCCCTGGGCAAGCCATTGCCGTTGCCAACTGCCGTAGTCGGCGTATTGCAGCGGCAACGGCGCCAGCGCGGCGATTTGTCCTTGGGACGCTGCGGCGTACAGTCGCGAGAATTCTTCGATCAACACATTCATCGACCAGCCATCGGCAATGATGTGGTGCATCGTCACCAACAGCAGGTGATCGTCTTCCGCCAGGCGCAGCAAGGCGACCCGCAGCAGCGGGCCTTTTTCCAAGTCGAATTGAGTGGCTGCTTCGTCTTCGCGGAGACGCTGGGCCTGGGCTTCGCGTTGATCGGTGGCCACGTCGCTGAGGTCGATCACCTGGAGATTGAACTCGCCGGCCGGATCGATCCGCTGCAGGGCCACGCCGTCGCGCTCCAGGAACCGTGTGCGCAAGGATTCATGGCGCTCGGTCAATTGTTGGAGGCTGGCGCGCAGCGCTTGTTCGTCCAACTCACCACGCAGGCGCAGGGCGCCGGGGATGTTGTAGGCGCGGCTGGCAGGGTCCAGCTGCCAGGTCAGCCACAAACGGTTCTGGGCCAGGGACTGCGGCAGGGCTTCATCGCGCGCCAACGCTTTGATGGCGCCTTGGGCCTGGCCGCCGTCCTGTTGCAGATTTGCCACTGCCGTCGCGAACGCGTCCAGGGTTGGCGCTTCGAAGAGCAGGCGCAGGTTGAGTTCCAGACCAAGCACTTCACGCAGCCGTGCAATGATCTGGGTGGCTGCGATGGAGTTGCCGCCCAACAGGAAAAAATGATCGTCGCCACGAACCCGCTCAACGTGTAGCTGCTCGCACCAGAGGCGGCCGATCAGTTCTTGCAGCTCGGATGATGGCGCGGTTTCATCGCCGGTTTCAGCCTTGGCCGAGGGGAACCGTGCATAGCTGTCGAGGCTGGCGTCCGCCAACCGGGCGCGGCACGCCGAACGTTGCAGTTTGCCGCTGGACGTCTTGGGCAGCGCCCCCGGGTTGAGCAGCACCACCACGCTCGGCGCTTGCTGGCAGGCGTCGGCCACGGCCTGGCGAATCGCGTTGATCAAGGCGTCGGGGGGCAGGATCTTCTGTACGCTACGGCTGATTTCAGCAGCGATGCCGATGCCTTCCTCGCCCGCCTCATCGACGGCGAAGGCGGCAACCCGTCCTTTGCGCACCACTTCCACTTCCCGTTCGATGGTTTGCTCGATGTCCTGGGGGTAGAGGTTGTGCCCGCGCACGATCAGCATGTCCTTCAGGCGGCCGGTGATGTACAGCTCGCCTTCGCGCATAAAACCCAGGTCGCCGGTGCGCAGCCAAGTGCGGCCGTCATGCTGGACGAAGGTCTTGGCGCTGGCCTCGGGGTTGCGCCAGTAACCGTGGGCGATGCTCGGGCCGGCGGCCCAGACCTCGCCCACCTGGCTGTCGGCCAGCGGTTGCAGGGTGTTGGGTTCGACGATCAGCACCGCATGATCCGGCTGGCTCACGCCACAACTCATCACCGCGCAGCCCTGCCCCGGCTCGGCACGGTTTTGCGTCAAGGCTGCATCGTCCATGCGCATCGATGGGATGCCTCGGCCACGTGGCGTGCCGGCCACGAACAACGTCGCCTCGGCGAGCCCGTAGGAGGCCATGAAACGGTCGGCCGTGAAGCCGCACGCGGCAAATTTCCCGGCAAAGCGCTCCAGGCTATCGAGGCGGATCGGCTCGGAGCCGGAATAGGCCACGCGCCAGCCACTCAGGTCGAGGCGGCTCAGGGCGGACTCACTGACCCGTTCGCTGCACAATCGATAGGCGAAGTCCGGGCCGCCGCTGATGGTGCCGCCGTACTCGCTGATCGCTTCGAGCCAACGCAACGGCCGGGCGAGGAAATAGGCCGGCGACATCAGCACGCAAGGCACGCCGCTGAAGATCGGCTGTAGCAAGCCGCCAATCAGGCCCATGTCGTGGTAAAGCGGCAGCCAGCTGACGATGACATCGTCGGGGTTCACATCGATGCCGAAGCCACGGCGGATCAACAGTTCATTGGCGACCAGGTTGCCGTGGCTGACCTGCACGCCCTTTGGCAAGGCGGTGGAACCGGAGGTGTATTGCAGGAAAGCGATGTCATCGCGTTGCAGCTGCGGCGCTTGCCATTGCTCGGCGCGGGTCGGATCGAGCGTATCGACGCACAGCACCGGCGGTGCCGATTCGATGGCTTGCAAGGTGTCGCGCAGGTCAGCGGTGGTCAGCAACAGCCGCGGCTCGGCATCGGCGATGATCGACAGCAAGCGCTCCTGATGATGCCGACGGGAGGATTCCGGCGGATAGGCCGGTACGGCGATCACGCCGGCATACAGGCAACCGAAGAATGCCGCGACATAATCCGGGCCGCTGGGGAACAACAGCACCGCTCGATCAGCGAATCGGGCCTCGGCCTGCAAGGCGGCGGCGATGGTCCGGGCGCGTTGATCCAGGTCGCGATAACTCAACACCACGCCCTGCTCCGGGGTATCAGCCAGGAAGCGCAAGGCCACCTGATCCGGGGTCAACGCGGCGCGGCGCTGGAGTGCGTGAGCCAGGGTGCGGGGAAGTTCGAACGCGTCGGTCATGGGGGGTTCCTGCCTGAAATTCGGCTTGCAAGTGGTCACCCATGGGGACGGATAACACCGGCAAATAATTAGTCGGCGACCTTGTCCTCACGCGGGTGGCAGAACTGCAGGCCATCACGCGCCGCGACAACGGGTCGCAGCTATCGGGCTGGACTTCCTTTCATCAATAATTCTTCTTCTCAATTGACAATAATTATCATTACGCCTAATTTGGCCGTCGATGTGTAGGACATGTCCGCCGGACCGGTCGTCCTGCTAACTATTTGCAGCAAGGTGAATTCCATGACGGAACAAGTATCCACAAGCAGGTGCGACTCACCGCTACTCCAGGCATTCGTCGATAACCGAACCATCCTGGTCAAGATCGCAGCGCGTATCACGGGCTGCCGGTCCCGGGCCGAAGATGTGGTCCAGGATGCGTTTTTCCGGTTGCAGTCGGCGCCCCAGATCACCTCGTCCTTCAAGGCCCAGCTCAGTTATCTGTTCCAGATCGTGCGCAACCTGGCCATCGATCATTACCGCAAGCAAGCGCTGGAACAGAAATACTCGGGGCCGGAAGAGGAAGGGCTGAACGTGGTGATCCAGGGTGCTTCGCCGGAAACGTCTCACATCAACTTCTCCACGCTCGAGCACATTGCCGAGGCCCTGACCGAGTTGCCGAGCCGCACCCGCTATGCCTTCGAGATGTATCGCCTGCACGGCGTGCCGCAGAAAGACATCGCCAAGGAGCTGGGGGTCTCACCGACGTTGGTGAACTTCATGATTCGCGATGCCCTGGTGCATTGCCGCAAGGTGTCCGGGGTGCGTGGAGATACCTTCGCTCGGCGGTGATTCCGCGGTGGGCTGACCGAGCAACTCACTCCCACGCAAGCGTCGTCGCAGTGCATGTGGGAGCGAGCTTGCTCGCGATGGGGCCTTGAGAAACGCGGTGAGATTTACATCAACGAACACCGGTCAAAAAACCGCTCGCGCCCCAGGATCATCAGCGCCGCTCGCTTGTGCGGAAAGTCGAATTCCTTTTCGCAGTGGAAACACTGGTTGTGCAGATGCCCGATCATGCGGGCGTTGTCGGCCCGGGGCTCGGCCACCACGCGCTGGGTGCGCGGATCGTCCAGAAACAGATAGTGCACCAATGCCGACAGCCAGCTGGCGACCTTATGCGGGCCACGGTGTTGTTCCTCGCCCACCAGCATGTGAGTGCCACGGTCATAATCGTTGGCCTGGTAGAACGGCGCGATTCGATCCTCCTTGGCCCAGTAGGCCTCGAAATAGGCGAATGGCTCGTCGTTGAAACAGCCGATCAGCGTCAAGACCCGAGGGTCGTGCTGCAAGTTGCCCAAGTACTTCCGGTGCTGCTCCAGGCTACCCTCCTCCTGCCAGAAGCTGGCGACCCGAGGGCTGTTCTGCCAACGATTGAAACGCGTCAGGTCCTGCTCGATTTCAAGGGTTCGCAAGGACACCCAGGCACCCAGACGCGCGTCGAAACGCCGATACACCTCGCCCCGAGGCTTGATGGGCCGGCGAGGATGACGCTTGCCATCGGTGATGATCATCTGTTGCGGATAACTGCCACTGAACGACTCCCCCAGCCAGGGCTGCGGCAGTTGCCAGAACAGCGTACGTTCGCATGCGTATTCGTTGGGTTGCGCGGTGCCCACCAGCAGGCCGCTGAGCAACGCTTCACCAGGACGCTCGGCAAGATGCCAGACCAGGCACTGGCAGCCCGGATCCCGGGTAAACAGCCAATAGCAGGCCGCCCAAAGCGCCGGCCCCACCGGGCGCCCGTTGGTTTCCTGCAAATGCACGTGCAAGGGCGCGCCTCGTTCCAGGCGCAGCCGGATCAGCGGCGCGCCTTCGAGCATCAGGCTCAGGTGACGTTCGGTTTCATCGGCGCCCAGGCAGCGACCGCCGGGCAAGGGCAGCGTCGCTGCAGGATTGAGGTCTGGCATTGAAGGCTCACGTATTCGTCGGTAGTCAACGTGTGACGTGAGCCGGAAGGGGAAATTTAGTGTCGCCTCAGTGGCGAGGGGTCGACACGAGCTCGATCTGGTAGGGCTTGAAAATCTCCAACAGCTGCCCGCTGTCTCTCAACTTGCCCAGCAATTGCCCAAACGCCTCCCCGGAGATCGGCGCCTGGGGTCGCAGCAGCGCGAAATGGTGATAAATCTGGTCGATACGCTCGGACACGAGCAGTTGCGGAGCGACTTGAGGATTGCGCAGCAGATAGTCGCTGAGGTACGAACGGGTCACCAGCGCAACGTCCGCGCGCCCACGCAAGACCATTTGCAGATTGCTGTCATGGGAATACGTCAGCGTGGCGTTGAACTGGCCGATCAGGAACTTGGGATCGGCATTGAACTCGGCAAAAGCGTAGTGATAACCGCTGAACAGAGCCAGCCGCTTGGCCCGCAGGTCCGCGAAATAGCTCTGCTGGCGGTCAGGCAAACGCTGGGTCACGAAGATCTCCGCATCCTCCAGGCCCATGTCCACCGTGGTATGCGGCACATCCTGCCAACCCCAGTCAGGGTTTTCGAAGATGGCCATGTCGATCCGGCCTTGCTTGAAATCATTGAAGCGCCGCGGGATCGAGGTAGGGACGAGCACAAACTGGTAATCGGCCTGGGCGCGATTCAACGCCTCGACCAGTTCCGGTAGCAGGCCGGTGTCCGCACCTTTTTCGGGTCGAACGGTATAGGGCGGAAAATGTGCCGCACCGATCCGGACCAGCTGCGCCGCCTCGACGGGCAACATCCATAGCAAGGCCAGAGCAGCCAGAACGCGCGAGGTCACCCCCATCGGCGAAAACGTCAAGATAACCACTCCCCCAGAAGTCCGTTCAATATGTTCACGCTAGGCGGTTTCAGGCGCTTGGCCAGCCGCTGGTTTATCGTTTTCTTGCAATACCAGAATCAGCGCCTGGTCAGCCAATTGATCAAGGCTCAGGCTGCCTCCGGCGCGAAACCAGGTGGAGGTCCAGGACAATGCACCTGTCAGGAAACGTCGGGTAACGAATACGTCCCCGCGAATATACCCGGCCTCCTTGGCCTCTCCCAGGACTTCAAGCCACACACGTTCGTAGATATCACGCAAGGCCAGCACTTGCCGCTGCCCTTCCTCGGACAAAGAGCGCCATTCGTAGACCAGCACCGCCATCGCCTCGCCGTTTTCCCCCGTGATCGATTGCAATTCACAGCGGATCAACGCCAGCACCCGCTCGCGAATGCTGCCGCCCTCTGCCAGGGCTGCCCGCATCATCGCGGTGTTGTAGCGGACGGTCTCTTCCATCACCGCCCACAGAATTTCGTCCTTGCTTTTGAAATGATGAAAAATACTGCCCGACTGAATGCCCACGGCGCTGGCCAGATCCCGCACCGTGGTGCGCTCGAAGCCTTTGTTGCGGAACAGGTGGGCGGCGGTCTGGAGCAGTTTGCCGCGAGCGCTGTCCGGATCGGTCAGTTGCCCGGCGTC
Organism: Pseudomonas sp. E102; assembly: GCF_052660185.1. Classification (NCBI taxonomy): domain Bacteria; kingdom Pseudomonadati; phylum Pseudomonadota; class Gammaproteobacteria; order Pseudomonadales; family Pseudomonadaceae; genus Pseudomonas; species Pseudomonas sp. E102. The sequence goes on along the minus strand of NZ_CP084025.1, from coordinate 1,098,497 downwards.
GACCAGCTCACGCATCACGTCCAAGGCTTTTTGCTCGTTCACCAACTTTGCTCCTCAGTCGAACGATCAATGCGCGGCCACTCTCAGAATCGCAGTGACACGGCAATTTAAGCTGGCCGGGGCAACCAAGCAAGCGCTCGGGCGCAAGAACCTGCGCTCGGTCCCTCGTGTCGGCGCCTCAAGATAGGGCTAGGCGCAGGCGCCGGGTTTGACTACGCTCAAACCCATCAGCACGCCGATACCGGGAACTCTGCAATGCCTCACTGGCTGGTGATTGATCTGGAGGCCACCACCGATGAAGGTGGCTGGCCGGTAACCGAAATGGAAATTATCGAAATCGGCGCGACCCTGGTGAATCGAGACGGCCGGGAAATCGATCATTTCCAGCGGTTCGTACGGCCGCTGAGGCGACCGCTGCTCACCCCTTTCTGTCGCTCGCTGACCCACATCAGTCAGGCCAACATCGACAGTGCCGGGCCTCTGACCGAGGTCTGGCCGGCGTTCGAACATTGGCTGGCGCCCTACCACCCCAACCTGGAAGGCTGGGTCAGTTGGGGCGACTACGATCGCAAGCAGCTGCTTCAGGAATGGCAGCAACAGCGATTGCACAGCCTCCTCGGCCAAGTGCCGCACATGAACCTCAAGCAACGTTTCGCCAAGGCCCGCCGGTTGGAACGACCGTTGGGACTCAATAGCGCGCTGCAACTGGCCGGGCTGCAATTTTGCGGACAACAGCACCGCGCGCTCGAGGACGCCCGCAATACAGCGCGACTATTGCCTCTGGTGCTGACGGGCTGACCCGGCGTAGCAGATGACGGCCCGTGTGGCCTTGTGCATACTGGCCGGCCTTTTTCAGCCCTTTCTCGAGGAATCGCCCATGTTCAAAGTCAACGAGTACTTCGACGGCACCGTCAAGTCGATCGCGTTCGGCACTGCCGAAGGCCCCGCGACCATCGGCGTCATGGCACCGGGCGAATACGAATTCGGCACCGCCCAGCGGGAAATCATGCACGTCGTTTCCGGCGCCCTGACCGTGAAACTGCCTGACAGCACCGACTGGGAAACCTTCGCGGCCGGCAGCCAGTTCAACGTCCCGGCCAACAGCAAGTTCCAGCTCAAGGTCGCCGTCGACACGGCTTACCTGTGCGAATATCGCGGCTGAGTCGGACCGTAGCAAGGGCGCTTGCCCCACGGCAAAAGCGATTGCGTGGTAAATGAAATGCCCGTGTCCAACGACACGGGCATTTTTTATTCCAGCACTTCGACCGGCATGCCCACTTCCAGGCTGCCATTACCGTCATTGACCAGGTTCTGCCCGAACATCGCACCGTCCGGGGTCGAACGGTACTGCAGCAACGTCGCGAAAGGCTCGCGCTGCGGATCGCGCTCACCGGTCTGCGGATCGATCGTGGTCATGATGCAGCGCGAGCACGGCTTGACCACGCGCAACTCAATATCGCCGATACGGATACGCTTCCAACCATCTTCGGCGAACGCCTCGCTGCCCTCGACCACCAGGTTCGGACGGAAACGCAGCATTTCCAGCGGGCGACCTACCCTGCCAGACAGGTCCTGCAATGAGGCCTGGCCGATCAACAGCAAGGGAAAACCGTCGGCGAAGGCCACCTTGTCATCGTCCTTGCCATACCCGGCGGCTGTGGTGCGGGCCAACTCCACTGGCACATGCACGAGCCGGGTAGGATTGCCGATGAACGCGCTGACCCAGGCAGCCGCCTCGTCGCCCGCATCCGGCACGCGCAACGTGTCGCGCCAGATGATCACGCCGCGCCGCTGTTCTTCGTGGGCAGGCGGCAACGGCACTTCGATGACGCCATGGCCCGGCGCACTGAGCGTCAGGCCACCCGCCTCGTTCCACAGCGCCGAAAGCTGGCTCATTTTCGCCACGGCTCGCTGGGTCAGGAACCGTCCGCTGGCCTCATCTACCAGCATCCAGCGACGATCACCGTCGAGCCCGAGCTTGTCCAGGCCAATCCCTTGGACCTGCTGCCCCTTGCCGGACTTCAACGGATAACGGTAAAGCGCACTCAGCCGCAACATGATCGACGTTCCTGGTGGCGAAAAAACGCAACCTTATACGAGCCGGTCGATGAAACAAACCCGGATTGGCTTCAGTCGAGCATCAACCGTTGGCGTACTACATCAACGAGCTTGTCCGGCTGGAATTTGGAGAGGAAATTGTCACAGCCGACCTTCTTGACCATCGAGTCGTTGAAGCTACCGGACAGCGAGGTGTGCAGCACCACATAGAGCCCACGCAGCCGCGGGTCGTTACGGATTTCGGTGGTCAGGCGATAGCCGTCCATCTCTGGCATTTCCGCGTCGGTGAAGATCATCAGCAACTTGTCAGTCATCACCTCGCCGGAATCAGCCCAGGCCTTGAGCATGTTCAACGCCTTCAAGCCGTCGCTGGCGATGTGCATCTTCACGCCCAACTGGCCCAAGGTATCGCGCAACTGGGAGAGCGCTACGTTGGAATCGTCCACCAGCAAGACTTCGCGACCACGGGCGCGCTCCAGCACCGGGTCTTCGAGTTTGTCTCGGGAAACCTTGGCGTTGTAGGGGACGATCTCCGCCAGGACCTTCTCCACGTCGATGATTTCCACCAACTGATCGTCCACCTTGCTGATGGCCGTCAGGTAATGCTCGCGGCCGGCGCTGGTCGGCGGTGGCAGGATGGCTTCCCAGTTCATGTTGACGATGCGGTCCACGCCCCCCACCAGGAACGCCTGGACCGAGCGGTTGTACTCGGTGACGATGATGGTGCTGTTCGGCCCGGGCACGAGCGGACGCATGCCGATGGCCTGGGACAGATCAATGACTGGCAACGTCTGGCCCCGCAGGTTGACCACGCCGCAGACGAAAGGATGGCGCTGGGGCATCAAGGTCAGCTTCGGCAGTTGCAACACTTCCTGGACCTTGAACACGTTAATGGCAAACAATTGCCGCCCTGCCAGGCGAAACATGAGAATTTCCAGGCGATTCTCACCCACCAGTTGGGTTCGCTGATCTACTGTGTCGAGAATGCCGGCCATCGATGACTCCTGGGCTTGTTCGGATGAATCTTGTAAAGGCTTATCGGCTGCCGGGGCCGGATCTTGACCCCGACACGAAATACTCCCTTCGGGGATTGATGTCACATTAACATCATGCTTTACTGGCGTTCCGTTTTCATCCGTTATTTTTTCGCTGCGCGACTCCGGTATGCGCACGAAGTTCCCCTGCCTAAGGGATTCCCCTAGGCACAATCAGGTCCAACCTGATATTCGCGCTATCCAATAGCCATTAATGTGACGCCATTCTCATTGCTGAACGGAGTCAGGCTTTTGTGCGCCATCGCAGGACACCGAACCTCAAGCCTTTCGGCCGATCCCGCCCGTGCAATCGTTTGCGAACAGCAGCCCTTTGCCGGATCGCATGGGCGCGCCGGGCGTATTGGTTCGTTGTCGGCCATGAGAGCCAACCGTTCGCCACGCGCGATTTACTTTTCGCCTGACATGATGTTGTGGAGATAAGCATGCCGAACGATCGCAAGAATTGGAGCCAGCGCCTTCCTGAGTTCCTGGTCGAAGCCGAGACCCTCTTGGCCAAGTCAGAGGAATGCCTGAGCCACCTGCAATTGATCAGCAACGATAAAGACGCCATTGATTGCATGCTCAGCACGCTGCTGAAGCTGGCAAACAAGGCCGATGCGCTGGCGCTGGAGGCCGTTTCGGAGTTTTCACTGCATATCCACGGCTTGCTCAGCCATGCGCAGGACATGGAACTGCATGAGCAGGCCCTGGTCGCGCTCAAGGATTGTTTCACGCTCATGGCCTGGCAGCTGGAGCTGGTCGACCACACCACCGGAAAACTGGGCCTGGACAACAGCGAACAGACGTCGCTGATCGAAGCCTTCGCCTTCCAGGTGGGTCAGAGCCCTTGTCAGGCGTTACAACCACCGCGCCCGCTGGCATTGGTGCCCTACGCCCAGAAACAAGCATGAAGCTGCCTCTCGCTGCCTGGTGCCATGTGCCCGGCGCACGGAGCTTTCGGGCCGCCAAGCCGAGCGCGACCAACGATATTTGAAGTGGTACTATGTCTCGCGTCGTTCGCTTCAACCAGCCGCCGCCAACTGAAGCAATCCCCGACCTGAAACGTTTACCCGACCCGGCCCGTCAGATGCGCTGACCGGCTTGCCCGCAGCGAACACCCATTGGCTCCATCCGCTATGTACGCCAGCTTCAAGTCATTCATTTCCTGGCCACCTTCCCGAGAAAACGCCCGCCGGTTCACGCTGTTGCTGTGCATCTGCTCGACCCTCGGTTGTCTGTTGGCTTACCTGTCGGCCCTCACGGTGCCGTTGAGCTTGCTGGTACTGAATGTCGCAGCCCTTGCCTGTGTCTGGATCCAGTATCGGTTGTCACGAAAATCCATCAAATTCCAGCCGCAGGAACTCGCTGACCGGCTGCTTGAGGTCCAGGAAAACGAGCGCCATCGCCTCAGTCGCGAACTGCACGACGACATTGGCCAATTGCTGACAGCGGCAAAACTGCAGAGCGAATGGCTCAAGCGTCGCATGCCGCAAGAGCTGCAAGGCCAATGCTCCGTGCTCAGCGAGACGCTGGAAGAAACGTTGAACAAGGTGCGCGACGTGTCGGCGATCCTCAATCCAAGGCAACTGACCAGCCTGGGACTCGAAGCCAGCCTGCGCGCGCATCTGCTCAAGACCCTGGCTAATACCCCCGTAAACTGGAGCCTGGATTGCCAGCAACGCATGACGGGTATCCCGGAAGAAATGACAGTGGCGGCTTTTCGGATCACACAGGAAGCGGTCACCAACATCCTGCGCCACGCCCAGGCAAAAAACCTGCTGGTACGCCTGCAACGACTGCCCGAAGGGCTGACGCTGCTCATCAGCGACGACGGCCGGGGCTTTGTCCCCGCCATCCATCCCGCCCGCGAAGGGCAACGCGGCATGGCCGGCATGTCGGAACGGGTCGAACAACTGGGCGGCGCCCTGAAGGTAACCAGCGAGGCCGGCAAAGGCACGCATATCGAAGCTCGCTTTCCCTGGGCGCCTCGCACCCTGGAACGGGCCAGCAAGAATAAGGTTCTCCATTGACTTGTAATTTGCTTCTGGTAGATGACCATTCGCTGATCAGGGCCGGTGTGCGCGCCCTGGTCCTCGACCTGCCTGGCTACGCCGTGGTCGGCGAAGCCAATGACGGCGCCCAACTGTTGGAGCTGGTAGAACGACTGAACCCCGATATCGTGCTGCTGGATATTTCCATGAAAGACACCAGCGGCCTGCAAGCCTTGCAACAGCTCAAGCAGGTCCGCCCCCAGAGCAAGGTGTTGATCCTGTCAATGCACACAGACCCAGAGGTGATCATGCAGGCGCTGGAGTCCGGAGCCCATGGCTATCTGCTCAAGGACGCCACTCCCACCGAGCTGGAGCACGCCCTGGAAGCGCTGCGCAACAACGAACGCTACCTGAGCCCGGCCATCGCCCATACCGTGATCAACCAGGCACTGACCCGGGTGCAGAAACAGCCGCCCCATCCTGCCCCGACCCATAACCTGACGGCGCGTCAGCTGGAGATCCTGCGGTTGATCGTGCGTGGCAAGTCCACCCGGGAAATCGCCAACGGCTTGAGCCTGAGCATCAAGACCGTGGAAACCCACCGCGCCCAGATCATGAAACGCCTGCAAATCCATGACGTGGCGGGCCTGGTGCTGTTTGCGGTGCGCGAGCAGATCATCAGCCTGGACGATTGAGCAATCCGGGGGATCCCAATAGCGGCGAGTCCACCGGCAGATGCACCCGCAGTGCCTTGGGACGCAAGGTAAAACGCAGATTATCGACCTGTAGTGGTTCGCCATCCAGATTGATATCCAGTCCCTGGGCTACCTTGATTTCCACCCAGGGCAAGCGTGCCCGCACGAACATGTTGTCGATACCCAGGCCACCGGCCAGCAGGTCCTTCAGCGTGCTCACCACCTCCTGCGGCGCCGGCAGGATACTGATATCAAGCAGCCCGTCATCGGCCAACGCCTCCGGACACAACATGTGCCCCCCGCCGGCCTGCCGGCCATTGCCTATCCCCAGCGCCAGCAGATCGCCGCGCCATTGGAAACCAGGCCCTTGCAGTTCGCCATAGGCTGCACTCAGCTCACCGAACCTTGAAAGGCCGGTGAACAGATAGGCGGCCCCGCCGAGAATTTTCTTCAAGTCTTCCGAGGTGTTCGCTGTTACCTGGCTACCGAAGCCGCCCGTGGCCATGTTAAGGAAAATCCGCCCGCCGACCTCACCCAGATCGACCGCCCGAGGCTCAACCTCCAGCAAGTCCAGGGCCCGCTCCGGCTCCAGCGGGACACCGGCGGCCCGGGAAAAATCGTTGGCCGTGCCCAGCGGCAGCAATACCAGGCTGGCATCGCCAGAGTGCTGGGCAATGGCCTCGGCAATATCGCGCAAGGTCCCGTCGCCGCCACCGGCAATCAACTGGGTATAACCGGCCGCCAGTGCTTCCTCCACACATCGCCGGGCATCACCAGCTTCCCAAGTCAACCGGACCGCGAGGTCCCAACCCTGTTTGCGCTTGAGCATCACTGCGGCGCGAACCTCTTCGTTGAGCGCTTGCTTGCCATGCAGGATCAATAGCGCCTTGCCTTTGCTCATTGTTGTCTCCGTCATTGGAAAGAAGGTTCAGGAAATGGGACCGCTCATTCACTGGAAAAAGCCCAGCCTCCTTCAATTTATATGAAAAAGCATGGCGTTCGGGCCGATGCCACGAAGGTGGGGACAGCCTTCCCATGGCTTTTTCTTATTCAAAGAATTTTCTTACAAGACGTGGCGAATCAGCTCAATTGACCCCCTGGGCATATTGAGACACCTTGGCATTCTGTTGCGTTTAACCGGCAAACGATCATTTAGACAAGGATGTGTCACCCATGGATGGATATGTCACGGCCCGTAGAGGCCCACTGAATCGCTCGATTAATCATGGCCACAGGGAAGGAACGTCCTATGCGCAGCCATGAATGCAAGGTGTCGCCCCGCCACTTCGTATCCTTCGGGAGCGAGCGGGCCGACGCCAAAAACGAAGGCAAAAGTTGCAGTAATCCCGCTGGAGGAATTGATTTGGAACCGCGCGTCGTTGAACTGGAAACCCACCTCAAGTACATCCGCAGGGACATGGATGAAATTCGTACCGACGTCAAGGCGGTTCGCCACCGACTTGCCTATCTGGCAGGCGCGGCGGCGGTGGTGGTCGGCCTGCTGGGGTGGGTCGCGAACAGCCGTTTCGATCAACTGGTGATGCTACTGTCGCGATGAAGGCAAAACCGCAACGGCCCGAGCCCAGCTCAGGCCGTCACCAATGAATGCGATGCAGGACTAACCCAGCACCTCGCTCAAAGGAATGAAGCCCACTTCATCGCCTTCGACCAACGTCCGCTCTTCGAGGACCTCGACCAGTCCGTCGGCCCAAGCTGCGCTGCGCAGGACTCCCGAACTCTGGTTGCGATAGATGATTGCTCGACCATTTTCGATGCGGCCTCGCAAGTATTCGCGCCGGCTGCCAGCCTTCGGCCAGGCGAAACCGGCCGGCACCTTGAACTTGAGGGGGGCCACTGACTGAACGCCCTGGCGTCGCAACAGATAAGGCCGAGCCAACAACGCGAAGGTCACCAGCGTCGAAGCAGGGTTCCCGGGCAGGCCTATGACCGGCACGTCGCGAAAATGCCCAAATGTCAGGGGTTTTCCCGGCTTGATGGCAAGTTTCCACAGCGTCAGCTCGCCTTCCTCACGAAGGGCGATGCCCAGGAAGTCAGCCTCCCCCACCGATACACCGCCAGTCGACAGGATCAGGTCGACATCCGACAGTTGGGCCAGGCATTTGCGGGTAGTGGGCAGGTCATCGGGCAGGATACCTGCATCGATAACCTCGCACCCCAGGCGTTGCAGCCAACCACAGAGCAACACGCGATTGCTGTTGTAGATCTGGCCCGGCCCAAGGGGCTGGCCAGGCTCCACCAATTCATCGCCCGTGGACAGGACCGCAACGCGCACCCTGCGCACGACTTCCAACGATGCACATCCCAGGGAGGCCGCCAGCCCAAGCTCAATCGGGCCCAGGCGGGTGCCGGCACAAAGCACCCGTTCGCCAACGGTCGTTTCCTGCCCTTGAGGGCGGATATTCTGCCCGATCGCCAGGGGCTGGATGAACCGCACCCGCTGGTCATCCTCAAGCTCGACGTTTTCCTGCATCTCGACGCAATCGGCGCCGACCGGAATCGGCGCACCAGTGAAGATCCGCGCGCAGGTTCCCGCGACCAGGGGCTCCGGAGCCTGCCCGGCGAAAATCCGCTGGCTGACCACCAGTGGCTCGCCGCGCCAATCGGCCAGGCGTAACGCGTAGCCGTCCATGGCACTGTTGGGCCAAGGCGGCAGGTCGAGCGTCGCCACCAGATCTTCGGCGAGGATCCGCCCCTGCGCTTGCGCCAGTGAAACCCGCTCACGCTCGACGATTGGCGAAGCCGCCGCGCTCTGGAGCAAGCGCTCCAGCGCGACTTCGACGGCCATCAAGGCACCGGTCTTGCCCGGTTTACCCACGGGATTCACAAGGGGCCGCCTGTTTCAAATGGGCTACGAAGTTACACGGCCGGTGCCGCGCATCCAGTTGCTCGGCCAGTATGCCGTCCCATCCGGTGCGCACCGCATTGGTGGAGCCCGGCAAGCAGCACACCAGCGTCCCGTTGGCCAGCCCGGCCAGTGCCCGGGATTGAACGGTGGAGGTGCCAATGTCCGCCACGGATATCTGCCGGAACAACTCACCGAAACCGTCGACCTGCTTGTCCAACAGACACACAACGGCTTCTGGAGTACTGTCACGGCCGGTAAAGCCGGTCCCCCCGGTGATCAGCACCACCTGCACCACCTCGTCGGCAATCCAGGCGGCGACTTGCGCGCGGATCTTGTACAGATCATCTTTGAGCAGCACCCGGGCCGCGAGATTGTGCCCGGCTTCCGAGAGCCGGTCGACGAAGACCTGGCCCGACGTGTCGGTTTCCAGGGTACGGGTATCGCTGACAGTCAGCACCGCGATATTGAGCGGTACGAAAGGTACATCAGCCTTGGGTTTCATAGGCTCGTCCAGTTGTAGGGGAAACAGCCTGGTGTTATATCACAGCGCCCGATTTTTTCGCCCGTGTGGAGACACCTCATGACCTTGAACAATCCCCTGCCGCCCTGCTCCATCCTGCTCCTGGCGGGCGGACGCGGGCAACGGATGGGTGGACAGGATAAAGGGCTGCTGGAGTGGCAAGGCAGCCCATTGATTGCTCATCTGCATCGGCAGACCCGGGCCATGAGCGATGACTTGATCATTTCCTGCAACCGCAACCGGGAGCGTTACGCCGCGTACGCCGATCAGTTGGTGCATGATGACGAGGGTGATTTCCCCGGCCCGCTGGCAGGCATACGGGCGGGCCTGAGGGCGGCACGCCATCCGTATCTGTTGGTGTTGCCATGCGACGTGCCGCGAATCGACACCAGCCTGCTCGAAGGCATGCGGGAAACGGCAAGCCGACACCCGGACAAGCCATTGATGGTTCGTCATGGCGAACATTGGGAGCCGCTGTTGTGCGTCATCCCGCGAGCCTTGGCCAATGACTTCGAACAGGCATGGAAAGAAGGCGAACGCAGCCCCGGCCGGATCATGCGCACGTTGCACGCGGTCCCATTGCAATGCCCGGCCGACGATCCCCGGCTGGCCAATCTCAATACGCCGGAACTCCTTGCCCAGCACAAAGGCGTGTCAGATTGACACTAGCCAGGAACTTGCTCGCGATGTATACGTCTGAAGGTCAGTAACTTGAAGAAATCCTTTCGGAGAAACACCATGACTCAACGGACCCTCGCTACTTTCATGCTCGCGCTGGGCCTCGCCACTCTCGCCGGGTGCGCATCGCCAACAGTGATTACCTTGAATGACGGTCGCGAAATCCAGGCCGTCGACACGCCACATTATGATGAAGACAGCGGCTTCTACGAATTCGAACAATTGGACGGCAAGCAGACTCGCGTGAACAAGGATCAGGTTCGTACCGTTAAAGACCTGTGATCCTCAGCGTCAAAGCCAGATAAAGAAAAGCCCGCAATGGTTATTGCGGGCTTTTTTGTTGCCTGCTCGAACCGTCGGCTCGCTACCACCCCAACGAAATCCGACTTTCAAAGTCCCGTTCCTGCCCCGTAAGCGGATCGATGAAACGAACACCTCGAGCCAGCAGCTTGAGCGGATTGGCAAAATCATCCACCGCGTCTCGCACCACGTCCGGATAGAACGGATCGTTACAGATAGGCGCGCCCAAGGCGTTCATATGGACCCGTAGCTGGTGTTTTTTCCCGGTGACCGGATACAGGCCGTAGCGCCATAGGTCCCCGCTTTTTTCAAGCACTTCCATGGCCGTTTCGGTGTTGGGCTCGCCCGCCCCCTCCTGCATGCGAAAAAAGGGTTCACCATCGACCATCCGGCTTTTGTGTACGCGGGGAAACGTCAATCCGGGCAATGCGGGAGCGATGGCTTGGTAGAATTTTTCAATCCGTCGCGTTGGAAACAAGGCTTGATAACGCGAGCGGGTGTCCGGATTGGCTGAAAACAACACCAGCCCGGCGGTGTGCCGATCGATGCGGTGCAAAGGCACCAGTTGGGGATTGTCCAGGCGATGAATCAGCCGTCGCAACAAGGTCTGCTCAACGTACTCGCCCGCTGGGGTGACCGGCAGGAAATGTGGTTTGTCCGCCACGACCAGATGTTCATCGACATACAGAATCGACTCCATCACCGGGATCGGCTTTTCGTCCGGTACTTCCCGAAAGTAATGGACGCGCAAGCCTTCCCGGTATGGCAGGTCGGCGCGGATTGCCTTGCCCTCGGCGTCCAGCACCCGGCCTCGAGCGATGCGATCGAGCCACTGCTCGCGGCTGATCGCCCTGAAGCGGTCGCACAGGCAATCCAATACCGTCTGCCAGGGGCCGGGCGGCAGGTAAAGCGTGCTGGCCTGATGCTGAGCTGCGGAAAACGATGGACCGGACATTAAAAAATTCTTCAGCCTGTTGCGGACTGGGTATTATCCGACAGTCACACGAGCCAGCCCAGCAATGATTGCCTCATGCAAGGATTGGCGCCGGCCTCGTCGCGGCCTCGGTGAATTCCTTAAGCCAGCGCAGCACCTCGACCGCCTCCCAGCGCCCCGGATCGTACAGCGCATACAACAGCCCCTGATAACCCACCACATCCAGCTGCTTGTGGTAGCCGGCGCGCTGGAACAGCGCCTCGATCTCGGCAAAACATGTGTTGAAGTGAAGTTTATTGAAGGGCGTCTTGCCTTCGGTCACCAGCCCGTCCAGACGCAATTCCAGGACCGCCTCGCGCACAACGTCCACGGACATCCGGTTCACGCTGTTTTTCAGTTGTTCGACATTGACCAAGGGACCCACTCCAGATAACTGTATGGGCATACAGTAACCGAAGAACGTCTTTTCGCCAATCGCGACGTAGGGACCCAGCCGATGGAAGGTTCAACGTAAAAATGCAGCAACCCGGTCTGGATCGTCGAAGGGCCAGTCCAGTTCGGCGCCTGTATCAACCCTGCGCAGCACTGGAATGCGCAGCCCGTAGGCTTCGGATAAGGCCTCGCTTTCGGCGATATCCACCAACTCCACCAATAATCCATATTCGACGAAAGGCATCAGCACGCTCTCGGCGACTTCACACAGATGGCAACCCAGGGTGCCGAACAGCTGGCATTCAGGAAGCATGGCAGGTAGACCCAAAAAGACAGTTCGCCATTCTAGGCCCACCTCACGCAACCGTCGAGCCGGCTAAAATGCCGCAGATTATTGTCGGTAAAACGCTGATGCAAATCACTGTGCTGAAATGACTTTCCAGTGATGCTCAAGTTTTTTGCTGTTCTACGCTGGATCCAGCAAGCCCTGAAACGGAGTGTCTCTTGTACGCCAACCTGCTGATCATCCTTGCCTCGTCCCTGGTGGTCATCGCCCTGTTCAGGCGACTGCGCCTGCCGCCGGTACTCGGTTACCTGTGCGTGGGCCTGGCCATCGGGCCCACTGCGCTGGACTGGGTCAACGACAGCGAAGAGCTGCCGGACCTGGCTGAGCTTGGGGTGGTTTTCCTGTTGTTTTCCTTGGGGCTGGAATTCTCGTTATCGAAAATGCTCGAGCTGCGTCGGGTGGTGTTTGGACTTGGCAGCCTCCAGGTCCTGGCTTCTGGGTTGCTATTGGGCGTGCTGCTGGCAAGCAGTGGTGTGCCGATGACGGCGGCCGTGTTGCTTGGTGCCGGGCTGGCCTTGTCGTCTACCGCCATTGTCAGCAAGGAACTGACCAGCCTGGGGGAAATCTTCACCAGCCACGGCCAGAACGCCATAGGCGTGTTGCTGTTCCAGGACGTCGTCGCCGTGTTGCTCCTGACCCTGGTGCCGGTATTTGCCGGCAGCAGCGAACACCCGTGGTATTGGGCGTTGCCGTTGACTCTGGGCAAGACCCTGGTGCTGTTTGGCGGTCTGTTGCTGGCCAGCCGACTATTGCTGCCACGGCTGTTCCATGAGGTGGCAGCCTCCCGGTCCGCCGAACTGTTCGTGCTGCTGGCCCTGGTGATCGTGTTGTTGACGGCATGGCTTACGCACCTGCTCGGCCTCTCCCCCGCCCTGGGAGCGTTCCTGGCCGGCATGCTGCTGGGAGAGAGCCACTACCGGCACCAGATCGAGGCCGATATCCGACCGTTCCGCGACATCTTGCTGGGGCTGTTCTTCGTCAGCATTGGCATGCTGATCGACCTGCAATTGTTTGTCGACGATGGCCTGTTGATCCTCGGGCTGACCCTCGCTCTGATGCTCATCAAGGGCAGCGTCGTGGCCGCCCTGGTGAAGTGGCGCGGCAGCGACGGCGAAACCGCCTGGCGCAGCGGCCTCGCCCTGGCCCAGGGCGGTGAATTCTGTTTCGCGCTGATGGCGCTGATGCAACAGAACCGACTCATGCCAGGGGATATCGGCGGCCTGCTATTGGCCGCCACCTTCTGCTCGATGCTGTTGACGCCGCTGTTGCTGCGCGCCGCACCCGGCCTGGCCGCGCGGCTGCACCGCAAACCCAACGAAGAGGCGCAACTGGACCAGATCAGCGCTCTCAATGCCGACTTGTCGAGTCACGTAATCATCTGCGGGTATGGCCGGGTAGGACAATCGATCGGGCGCTTTCTGCGCCGGGAGGGCTTGGCGTTCGTGGCCCTGGATGATGACCCGGTCATCATTCGTGAAGCGTCCGTCGGCGAACGATGCGTGCATTACGGAGACTCACGCAGAGCCGACCTGCTGGCCGCCGTAGGGCTGGGTCGCGCAAGGCTGCTGGTCATTGCAGTCGACAAGACGGACATTGCGATGACCGTGCTGAGGGAGGCCCGGCGGGTCAACCCGCAAGTGCCCATCCTCGTGCGCACCCGGGACGACAGCCAACTGGCCGAGTTGCAGGCAGCCGGAGCCACCGAGGTGGTTCCAGAACTGCTGGAATCGAGCCTGATGCTGGCCTCCCATGCGCTGATCATGCTCGGGCTGCCCGAGCAGCGGGTGCGGCACCATGTGGATCAAGTCCGTCACGAGCGCTATGGCTTGCTCCATGGCTTCTATCCCGGCAATCAGGACAAGGAGCCGTAGTACAGGCTCAGTCCTGACTGACCGCTCCGATCTTGTGAATGGACAAGTCGGCCCCGTAGTACTCTTCTTCCTGAGTCAGCCGCAAGCCCAGCACCGCCTTGATCACACCGTAGACCGCGAAACCACCGACCAGGGCGATCAACACGCCGAGGGCGGTGCCGACGAACTGGCTGGCGAGGCTTACCCCGCCCAAGCCACCCAAGGCGTCCTGGCCGAAAATCCCGCAGGCGATACCGCCCCAGACGCCGCACAGCCCATGCAGGGGCCAGACGCCCAGCACATCGTCGATTTTCCACTTGCCCTGGGCCGCGGTAAAACACCAGACGAACAGACCGCCAGCAATTGCGCCGGTCGCCAGGGCACCCATCGGATGCATCAGGTCGGAGCCGGCGCAGACCGCCACCAATCCGGCCAGCGGGCCGTTGTGCAGGAAACCGGGGTCGTTGCGCCCAACGACCAGCGCCGTCACGGTCCCACCGACCATTGCCATCAACGAGTTGACCGCCACCAACCCACTCACGCCGGGCAAGGTCTGGGCGCTCATCACGTTGAAGCCGAACCAGCCGACGATGAGAATCCACGACCCCAGCGCCAGGAACGGAATGCTCGAAGGCGCGAAGGCCACCAGACGACCGTCCCGGTAACGCCCGTTTCGCGGTCCGAGCAGGAGCACCGCGGCCAGTGCCAGCCAGCCGCCCATGGCGTGCACCACCACGGAGCCGGCAAAGTCATGGAAGCTGGCGCCAAAGTGCGCTTGCAGCCAAGCCTGGAAACCGAAATTGCCATTCCAGACCAGACCTTCGAAAAACGGATAGACGAACGCCACGATCAGCACCGTGGCGCATAACTGCGGGACGAACCGGGCACGCTCGGCTATCCCGCCAGAGATAATCGCCGGGATCGCGGCGGCGAACGTCAACAAGAAGAAAAACTTCACCAAACTGTAGCCGTGGTCGGCACTGAGAACTGCCGCCGGTTGCAGGAAAGTCACGCCGTAGGAAATCCAATAACCAATGAAGAAATAGGCCAGCGTCGATACCGCGAAATCGCTGAGGATTTTCGACAGCGCGTTCACCTGATTCTTCTGCCGGACCGTTCCTACTTCCAGAAACGCGAACCCGGCATGCATGGCCAGGACCATGACCGCGCCGAGCAGGATGAACAGCGTGTTGGAGCTATGGACCAGACCGTCCACAGCACTTTGCAGATTTTCCATGGTATTGGCAGACCTGAAGAAGTTGAAAAAGCACCGTGATGGTTCATCCCAGCCGGTCATGCACCAAGTTGAGACCGAACGACCGACCATAGGTGGGCAGCCGAACCGCTTTGGTGCATGAAACGCGACAACATGACGCCCCGCTTGGAGGTGCTTCGCCGGTTTTGATTATTTGGGTTAAGGTTTTCGGGCTTTCGCCCAGCTTCAGCGCACCGGCACACCTCGGCGCACCAGCACATGGCAAAGGGCGGAGCAAAAGTTGTACCAGTCAGTTTCACTGAACCTTCCGGTTGGGCTCATACTCGAACGCTTCAGACGTCACTTACGGAGATCCACCCCCATGGCCAGAACCCAGGCAAAGACTGCTCAAGAAACATTGATGGAAGATTTTCAGACGCTGGTCAAAGACACCGAACGATTGCTGGATCACACCGCCACGCTGGCAGGCGACCAGGCGGACGAACTGCGTGGCCAGATCCACGAAACACTGCTGCGCGCCCGCGAAACCCTCAAGGTGACCGAAGATTCAGTGCGTGAGCGCGGCCAGGCAGCCATGATCGCTACCGAAGAATACGTACAGGCCAATCCCTGGCAATCGGTCGGCATCGCGGCGGGCGTAGGCTTTTTGATCGGATTGTTGGCGACACGGCGCTGATCATGGGCATCGACGAATCCGGATCGCCCGAAACGGGCACTAAACCAACAGCGCGTCGCCTGGGCGCGGCATTCCTTGGATTGCTGCACAGCCACGTCGAGTTGTTCGGTATCGAACTGCAGGAACAAAAGGCTCGCACCGTCAGCCTGTTGTTATTCGCGGGGCTGGCATTGGTTTTCGGCCTGCTGTTACTGGTGGGGCTGTCGGCTCTGGTATTGATCCTGGTGTGGGATACCTATCGGTTAGCGGGCATCATCGGCCTGTGCCTGTTCTACCTGCTGGCGGCGCTGTTCTGCGGGCTTCGGCTCAAGGCAGCGATTTTTGATGAGTCCTCGCCTTTCCACGCCACTCTCGAAGAACTCGCCAACGACCGGGAGCGCCTGTTGCCATGAGTCGCCCAAATGCTCCTCAAGCCCGTACGCGGCAGGAAATGCGCAAGGCACTGGTGCGCCTGCGCATGGAGATGCATCGCCAGGAAATTCGTCAGGAAACGCGACAATTGCTGCACCCGTTGCAACGGGTACGCGGATTCACCCAGAGCTGGCACGAAGGGTTCGGCCTCAAGCACGCATCGCTTTGGGGCGTCGCCGCGGTGAGCCTGCTCGGCTTTCTCGGTGGCAAGCGAACCCGCAGTGGCCGCTCCGGTGGTTTGTCACGCCTGATCCGGCTGGCGACCGCCGTGCTTCCCCTGATCAAACTGGCCAAGAGTGCGCGCAAGCCTTGAGGCGAATCGACGGGCTCTTCCATCGAAGAGCCCTGTTCGACCGTCGACGCAGCAACACCCGGGCACAACTGATCGGGGTCCTGAGGCCTTGCAGGACGGCGCTCGAACCGGGAAGCTAGGACTTCGACTCATCAAACGGAGCAACCGGCCTTGGATTGGCACACCCTGCTGACGCGCGAACGCCTGGGAAAACCGCTGCACAGCCCGGAAGAGCTGGGCCGCAGTCCATTCCACAAAGACCACGATCGCATTATCTTTTCCGGTGCCTTCCGCCGCCTCGGGCGCAAGACGCAGGTGCATCCGGTTTCCAGCAACGACCATATCCACACGCGCCTGACCCATTCGCTGGAAGTCAGTTGCGTCGGTCGCTCCCTGGGTATGCGCGTAGGGGAAACCATCCGCGGCGCCCTGCCCGACTGGTGTGAGCCCAGTGATCTGGGCATGGTGGTGCAGTCGGCCTGCCTGGCCCATGACATCGGCAATCCACCGTTCGGCCATTCGGGCGAGGACGCCATCCGCTACTGGTTCCAACAGGCGGCGGGACGGGGCTGGCTTGACGCAATGAGCGAGGCCGAGCGCAACGATTTTCTCAACTTCGAAGGCAATGCCCAGGGCTTCCGCGTCCTTACGCAGCTCGAATACCACCAGTTCGACGGCGGCACCCGCCTGACCTATGCGACCCTCGGCACGTACCTGAAGTATCCCTGGACGGCTCGCCACGCCGATTCCCTGGGCTACAAGAAGCACAAGTTTGGCTGCTACCAGAGTGAACTGCCGTTGCTGGAGCAAATCGCCCATAAACTCGGCCTCCCGCAAATCGAGGATGAGCGCTGGGCAAGGCATCCGCTGGTCTACCTGATGGAAGCCGCGGATGACATCTGCTATGCGCTCATCGACCTGGAGGACGGCGTCGAAATGGACCTGCTGGAGTATCCGCAGGTGGAATCGCTGCTCCTGGACCTGGTGGGTGATGATCTGCCAGAGACGTACCGTCAACTCGGGCCGCTGGATTCGCGACGGCGAAAGCTGGCGATCCTGCGAGGCAAGGCCATCGAGCACCTGACCAATGCGGCCGCACGGGCATTCGTCGAGCAGCAGGAGGCGTTGCTCGCTGGCACGCTGCAAGGCGATTTGGTGGAACACATGCACGGCCCTGCCAAGCGTTGCGTATTAAACGCCAAGGACATGGCCCGCAAGAAAATTTTCCAGGACAAACGAAAGACCCTGAACGAAATCGGCGCCTACACCACGCTGGAGATCCTGCTCAACGGTTTCTGCGGCGCAGCCCTCGAACAACACGGTGGCCGTACGCCGTCGTTCAAGAATCGCCGGATTCTCGACTTGCTGGGCAATAACGCGCCCGATCCTCAAGGTTCACTTCACAGCGCCTTCCTGCGGATGATCGACTTCATCGCCGGCATGACTGACAGCTATGCAAGCGACATGGCACAGGAGATGACCGGCCGCACTCGCCAATAGCAGGCGATTGCAGCCGGCGATCGGTAGGGAAACGCGACCTGGCGCTCGCTTTGCAGCCTGCGCCTGGAGCCTTCCGGTTGTCAGCTCGTCATTTTCTGCCGCTGAAATAACGGCACAGTTTCTTTTCCCCAACTATTAAAAGCGCGGTTTTATATTCAATAAAATGTAAAACATGCCCTCCTCGCTCCACTTGCCTACCTGCCCCCCTAAATACGTCGTGGTATCCCGCTTCTTTTTTTGTAGGAAACTTCTGAAATTGATCGTGCATGCCGGTCTCCCCGCACGAGTTAGCCTTAACTGGGCTAAGGTGCGCGCTTTATAAGAGCTCTAGGGGACTTTATTCATGAACTCCGTTTTCATTGTCGACGATCATCCGGTCATCCGCCTCGCTGTCCGAATGCTGCTGGAGCATGAAGGCTATAAAGTCGTCGGAGAAACTGACAATGGCGTCGACGCGATGCAAATGGTGCGTGAATGCATGCCGGACCTGGTCATCCTCGACATCAGCATTCCGAAACTTGACGGGCTGGAAATTCTTTCGCGCTTCAACGCCATGACCACGCCCCTCAAGACGCTGGTCCTGACGGCGCAATCGCCAACGCTGTTTGGCATTCGCTGCATGCAGTCCGGGGCTTCCGGCTATGTCTGTAAACAGGAAGATCTCAGTGAACTGGTCAGCGCGATCAAAGCCGTATTATCCGGCTACAACTATTTCCCCAGCCAGGCACTTAACCCTGTTCGTCCAGATGATCCACGCAGTTTCGAGTTGGACCTGTTCAAAAGTGTCAACGACCGGGAGTTGATGGTATTGCAACTTTTTGCCCAAGGTCGGACCAACAAGGAAATAGCCAAAGGCATGTTTCTTAGCAATAAAACTGTCAGCACTTATAAAAAACGACTCATGCAAAAACTCAAGGTGAAGTCCCTGGTCGACCTTATCGAAATGGCAAAACGCAACGCACTGGTGTGAGAAACAACAGAATGCTCAAATGCATAAGCCGCTACTTTTTGTTGTTAGCCGCAGGACTCCATGCAGGGCTCCTCCTGGCGACAACGAATGTGCCTCAGGCCTACTCGTTGCTGAGTCGCGCGGCCGCGGATCATATCGAGATCAGGCTCGACGATACCCAGCGCGCCTGGCTCAAGGAACGTCGCGAACTGATCCTGGGAACCTCCGCCCCGGATTATCCGCCTTTTGACCTTTCCAGCAGTGGCCGCGACTACGAAGGCATGACCGCCGATTATGCCGGAGTCATCGCCAAGGCGACCGGCCTGCCAATGACCGTACTGCGGTTCGATTCGCGGGAAGCCGCCATCGCCGCGCTCAAGGCCGGAGAAATCGACCTGCTCGGCACTGCCAACAGGTTCGAAGCGCAGAATTCAGGCGTCGCTCTTTCGGCACACTACGCTGTCGATCAACCGGTGCTGGTCACCCGGACGAATGAAAACCGCCCGCTGAACGAAGACCTCAAAGGGCTGCGGCTCAGCATGGTCTATCACTACCTGCCGTTGGAGGAAGTCAAACAGCTATACCCCACGGCCCGCATCAACACGTATCCCTCCTACCAGAACGCGATCAATGCCGTTGCCTTCGGCCAGGCCGATGTCTTTCTTGGCGACGCCATCTCCACCCACTACATGATCAGCAAGGGGTACTTGAACAACATCCGCATGGCCAGCTTTGCCAAACACGAGGCACACGGGTTCGGCTTCGCGCTCCGGGAGGACGACACCCGCCTGTTGGACATCGTCAATACCACGCTCAACCAGATTCCCATTGCCGAACAAGCGGCAATCTCCAAGCGCTGGAGGGCAGGCAGCGACCTGTACCTCGCCGAACATAAAATCCAGCTGACCGACCGCGAACAGGACTGGCTGGCTCGGCACCCGGTGGTCCGGGTGGCGGTGAACGAAAGATTCGCGCCCTTTACTTTTTTCGACCCAGACGGGGATTTCCACGGCATCAGCGCCGACCTGCTGGAACTGATCCGCCTGCGCAGCGGCTTGCGCCTGGATATCCAGCGTTATCAGGACGATGACGAAATGATCGCCGCGGTCCTCGGCGGCAAAGCCGACGTGATCGCCGCGTTGCTGCCTGGCAGCGAACGACAGAAATCGCTGAAATTCAGCCGTCCCTACATGGACAGCTCGTTTGTATTGCTTACGCGCAAGCAGTCCGACACACCGGCAACGCTGGACCAGTTCGGCGCGCGGAGCCTGGCCGTTACCAAAGGCAACCCCATCATCGAATGGCTACGCAGCCAGTATCCAGACCTGCGAATTATCGAAACCGTCGATTCGCAGCATGCCGCCCAGTCGCTCGCCGAGGGGCAAGTCGACGGCAGCGTGAACGCGCTGGTCATGGCCAACTATTTCCTGGCGTCCCATACGCTGCAGGGCAAGCTGCAGATCAGCAGCACCGTCGGCACCCGCGACGCCATGTTCTCCCTGGCCACGGCCAGGAACGCGACGGAGCTGAGCGCCATCCTCGATAAAGCCCTGACCAGCATCGACCCCGATGAACTGGGCGTGATCGACAACCGTTGGCGCGGCTATATCCCGGCCTCGGAAAGCACATGGCGCACCTACAACCGCCTGTTTCTCCAGGTCGTAGCGGGGGCAGGCCTTTTGCTGCTGCTCTCACTGGCCTGGAATGCCTATATGCAACGGCAGATCCGCCAACGCCAGCGGGCGGAACTGGCCCTCAATGACCAGCTCGAGTTCATGCACGCCCTGCTCAACGGCACGCCCCATCCCATTTATGTAAGAGACCGGGACGGGGTCCTGCAAAGCTGCAACGACAGCTACCTGGAGACGTTCGACGCAAGACGCGAAGACGTGATCGGCAAGGACATCATGCCCGGGGCCATGAGCAACGCCTTCGAAGCGCTGGAGTACCAGGCCGATTATCGACGCGTCATGGCCCAGGGCACCGCACAGATCATCGATCGGCCCCTGCACATCGGTGACCGCAAGCTGACGATCTATCACTGGATACTGCCTTACCGTAACTCCGCGGCCCAGGTGCAAGGGATCATCGGCGGTTGGATCGATATCAGCGAACGGCGACAGCTTGTCGAGGATCTGCGAGCCGCCAAGGAACAGGCCGACGACGCCAACCGGGCCAAGAGCACGTTCCTGGCCACCATGAGCCATGAGATCCGCACCCCCATGAATGCCGTGATCGGCATGCTCGAATTGGCGCTCAAGCATGCCGACAAGGGCCAGATGGACCGCGCGGCGATTGAAGTCGCATACGAGTCGGCTTCCGGCATGCTCGACCTGATCGGCGATATCCTCGACATTGCCCGTATCGAATCCGGCCACTTGGGCCTTGCACCCGAACGGGTCGACCTCAAGGCGCTGGTGCAATCGGTCATGCGGGTTTTCGAAGGACTGGCCCGGCAGAAAAACCTGGCGTTGTCGTTGCGATTCGAGCCAACCGAGGGTAACCCGGACGTGCTGATGGACCCGTTGCGATTCAAGCAGGTGATTTCGAACCTCATCAGCAACGCCCTGAAGTTCACCGAGCAAGGTGAAGTGAATGTCAGCGTGAGGCTGTCACGCACGATCGGGGAAGACACCCTTCGAATGCAACTGAACGTGCGCGACAGTGGCATCGGCATCAGCCCCGCCGACCTGCAACGCCTGTTCGAGCCGTTTGCCCAGGTCGACAATGGCAACCGGATGGCCCGCAAGGGCGCTGGGCTGGGCCTGGTGATCAGCCGCCACCTGTGCCAGGTCATGGGCGGTGAACTGCACATGAACAGCCAACCGGGCGCAGGAACCCAGGTCCGGGTTTGCCTGCCCTTGGCCATCCTGCCCGACGCAAAGGCTCGCGCCCCCGTCGCGCCTGTCGTTGAAACAGCCGCCTGCGCGCTGAACGTCCTGGTCGTGGACGATCATCCGGCCAATCGCCTGTTGATGTCGCAACAACTGGACTACCTGGGTCATCACCACCATGTCAGCCATGACGGCGAACAGGGATTCAAGGCCTGGCAGGAGGGGAATTTCGACCTGGTCATCGCCGACTGCAACATGCCAGTCATGAGCGGCTACGAGCTCGCCGGAGCAATCCGTCGACACGAGGCCGAACAACGGCGGCCGCCCTGCACCATCCTCGGGTTCACCGCCAATGCACAACCCGAGGAAAAACAACGCTGCAAGGAGGCGGGCATGGACGACTGCCTCTTCAAGCCCATCAGCCTGAGCGCCCTGCATCAGTGGATGAGCACGATCAAACCCGGCGGCCGCGTCCACGCTTTCAACGTTCAAAGCCTGCAGATGCTGACTGGCGGCGACCCTGTCTCCATCCAGCGTCTGCTGGCGGAACTGCTCAGCAGCAATCGCGCAGACCGCCAGGAGCTACTCGACGTCGCCCGAGGGGCAAACCCACAGGCGATCACCGAGACCGCACACAAGATAAAAGGCGTCGCCCGTATCGTGCAGGCGACTTCATTGATCCAGCTGTGCGAGACACTGGAGCAGGCCTGCCAACAAGGGCTCGCGCCGGAACGCATCGATGAATGCACGCATGCCCTGGGCCGGGCGATGAGCGAACTGGAGCAGGCCCTGGAAACAGAGATCGCCAAGGCAAAATAACCGGTGTTTACTATGCTGTTCGCTCAGCAGTGCGTAGCCGGGGGCGATCTCCCCCAACACTTGGAGTGATGGAAATGCCCAGCGCACCGCGTCCGCAAAAACGCCGGTTTCCCCTGCACGTTCATATCAGTGTGATGTTCACGCTGCTCTTGCTGCTGACCGCTGTGGTGCTGGGCGTCTTCAACTATCGGCAAACCACCCAGATCATCCTGTCTGGCAGCGAACAGCTGTTCAATCGAATCGAACAGGACGTGCGCCTGGACCTGTACGACACTTATGAACCGATCCGCCATCTGCTGGGCCTGCTGGCCCACTACCCGGCGACGCGCGAACCGGGGATGGCCCAGCGACTGACGCTCCTCGCCCCCTTCACCCAGGCACTGCGGGACAACCCGAACCTGGCATCGCTGTACCTGGGCGATCGCGACGGCAATTTCCTGATGGTCCGGCCTTTGGGCTCCGAGGCCTCGAAGACGGCGATCAAGGCACCGGCTGCCGCGCGCTACGAGGTCTGGACCATCGAGCGCACGGCTGACGAAGGCCAGGTGCTCTCCCAATCATTGTTCTACGATCAGGCCCTGGCGCTCATCGGTCGCCGCGACAACTCTGGCGAGACCTTCGATCCGCGCAGCCGCGGCTGGTTTCGCAGCGCAATGGACACCTCCGAACAAATCACCACCGAACCCTACGTGTTTTTTTCCAGCCGCAACATCGGCACGACCCTCGCCCGCCGCAGTGGTGATCAGGCCGTCATCGGCGCAGACCTCACCCTGGCCGCCCTCTCCCAGACGCTGGCCAAGCACAAAGTAACCGCCAGTACCGAGATTGTCCTGGCTGATCTGCAAGGCAACGCCGTGGGTTATCCCAACAGCGGCCGGCTGGTGACCGACAGCCAGTCGGCACGCCTGATCAAGGCGCGCGACTTGCACCCGGCCATTGCCGCCGCGCTCGACAACGACACTGATACGCCGCGCCTGGAGGCGGCGGGACGCGAGTGGATCGTTTCTCGCAGCCACATGCAGGAAGGCGGCCCGAAGGGCCTGGAACTGGCGTTGCTGGTTCCGGAAGACGAGCTGCTCGCCGGCGCCTATCGCATGCGCTGGCAAGGCGCGCTGATCACCCTCGCCACCTTGCTGCTGTGCCTGCCCTTGGGCTGGCTGACCTCCAGGATCCTGGTCAAGCCATTGCGGGCCCTGGTGCAAGAGGCCGATGCCATCCGCAGTTTCAATTTCCATTACCCGGTGTCCCGTCGCTCCCCCGTGTTGGAGGTTGACCAACTGGGCGTTTCAATGGCCCGCATGAAGGAAACCCTGGCGAGCTTTTTCGAAATCACCGCCAGCCTGCGCGCCGAAACCCGCTTCGCCCCGCTACTGGAGCGAGTGCTGTTCGAGACCGTGAAAATTGGCCAGGCCCAGGCTGGCCTGATCTACCTGCGCGAAAACGATGGCGAGCACATCAAGCCCTGCGGACTGGTCATCGACGGTTCCCCTCGGGACCCGCAAACCTTCGCCCTGCGAGGTTACTCGCTGGACGCTGCGGACAATCCCCAATGGCTTCGCGAGCTGGCCGTCGCGCAAACCCTTGTATCGTCCCTGGGTTTCGAACAGGCGGGCGATTTGCGCAGTGTCCTGCTTGCGCTGGACGCGCCACGGGTACACCTGATCGGCATCCGCCTGTGCAATCGTCACCAGGAAACCGTTGGCGCGCTGGTTCTGCTGATCACCGACACCGGCACCGAAGCGGACCTGGAAAAGCTCCAGCCGGATCGCATCGCCTTCCTGCAGGCCGTGTCCGGCACCGCGACGGTGAGCATCGAAAGCCAGCGCCTGCAAGCCAGGCAAAAACAATTGCTGGACTCGTTCATCCAATTGCTGGCCGGCGCGATCGATGCAAAGAGCCCCTACACCGGCGGCCATTGCCAGCGAGTACCGGCCCTGACGCTGATGCTCGCCCAGGCCGCCGCCGCCAGCCCGGCGCCGGCGTTCGAAAGCTACCGCCCGACCGAAGACGAATGGGAGGCGCTGCACATCGCGGCCTGGCTACACGACTGTGGCAAGGTGACCACGCCCGAATACGTGGTGGACAAAGCCACCAAGCTGGAAACCCTGAACGACCGTATCCACGAGATCCGTACCCGCTTCGAAGTCCTCAAGCGTGACGCCTGGGTCGACTACTGGCAGGCGCTGGCAACCGGAGGCGAACCCTCATCCCTGGCAGAGCGACGCGACGCGACACTGGCCGCCCTCAACGATGACTTCACCTTTGTCGCACGCTGCAACCTGGGCTCCGAAGCCATGGCCGATGCCGACCTGCAACGCTTGCAAACCATCGCCCGCCGCACATGGACCCGAACCCTGGACGATCGCCTGGGGGTTTCCTGGGAAGAAAACCGCCGCCAGGCGCGCACGCCCAAGCCGACATTGCCCGTGAATGAACCCTTGTTGGTGGACAAACCCGAGCACCTGTTCGAGCGGCACGAGGCCGAGTTGATTCCAGAGGACAATCCCTGGGGTTTCCAGCTCGATGTGCCGACCTGGAAATACAACCGCGGCGAACTCTACAACCTCAGCATCACGCGTGGCACGCTGACCCGCGAAGAGCGCTACGTGATCAACCACCACATGGTCCAGACCATCCTGATGCTCAGCCAGTTGCCCTTCCCCAGCCACCTGGAAAATGTTGCGGAAATTGCCGGCGGCCACCACGAGAAAATGGACGGCACCGGCTACCCCAAGCGATTGAAGCGTGAGCAGATGAGCCTGCCGGCTCGAATGATGGCGATTGCCGATATCTTCGAAGCCCTGACCGCGGCCGATCGCCCCTATAAAAAAGCCAAGAAGCTGAGCGAAGCCCTGGGCATCATGGCCACCATGTGCCGTGACGCCCATATCGATCCCGAGCTGTTCGGGCTGTTCATCGAAGAAAGAATCTACCTGCGCTACGCCGAGGCGTTTCTCGACCCGCTCCAGATCGATGAAGTCGACCCGGGCGACCTATTGCTCAGGGCTGGATTGAAAGCATGATCAGCAATCGGTCAGGCGCAGGAATATCGCCGCCAACTGTTCGATACCGGCCTGGTCATGCTCGCTGAAGCGCGCCAGTTTGGGACTGTCCAGGTCCAGTACGCCGACCAGGCGCCCGTCCTTGACCAGCGGCACCACCAACTCGCTGTTCGAGGCGCTGTCGCAGGCGATATGCCCGGGGAACGCATGCACGTCCTCGACGCGCTGGGTCTGGCGGGTCGCCGCAGCGGCACCACACACGCCGCGACCGAAGGGAATCCTTACACAAGCGATCTGCCCCTGGAACGGCCCCAGCACCAGCTCATCGTTGCGATTGAGGTAAAAACCGGCCCAGTTGAGGTCGTCCAGCTGACTGAACAGGAACGCCGAGAACTGTGCGGCGTTGGCGATGAAATCGCGCTCATCCGCCAGCAGCGATTGCAACTGAGCCGATAACAAGCCATAGCCTTCGAGGCCTTCGCCAGTGCTTTTCAAATCGATCATGCATCTTGCTCCAGCAATTTCAGGCCCACCCAATAACGGGCAAATTGATAGGCGCAACGTCCGTTGCGATTGCCGCGTCCGGTCGCCCAGCGAACCGC
This sequence comes from Pseudomonas sp. E102, assembly GCF_052660185.1. NCBI lineage: Bacteria > Pseudomonadati > Pseudomonadota > Gammaproteobacteria > Pseudomonadales > Pseudomonadaceae > Pseudomonas > Pseudomonas sp. E102. Next base: position 1,072,492 of record NZ_CP084025.1, on the reverse strand, counting down.
TTGTATTTCCAGCGCCTCGTCACGCTGCCAGGCCAGCCCGGCCTTCGCCGCGAGCTCGCCGATCCAATGCTCAACCACGTCGAGAAAATGCTCTTGGGTGAACGGATAAAACGACAGCCAAAGCCCGAAACGGTCAGACAAGGCAATCTTGTCCTCCACGGCTTCGCTCGGATGAAGCTCGCCGTCGACCCGCTTCCAGTTCTCGTTGTCGCTTTCCTTTTCTGGCACCAGATGACGACGGTTCGAGGTGGCATACAGCAGCACGTTGTCCGGGGCCTGTTCGAGGGATCCGTCGAGCACGCTCTTGAGTACGCGGTAGTCACCTTCGCCGGACTCGAACGACAAGTCATCGCAGAACACCACGAAGCGCTGGGGCAATTTCGCCACTTGCTCGACCACCCGAGGCAGATCGGCCAGATGATCGCGTTCGATCTCGATCAAGCGCAGGCCCTGGCCAGCATGTTCGGCCAGCAACGCACGTACCAGCGAAGACTTGCCCGTGCCGCGCGAGCCCCACAGCAAGGCGTGGTTGGCAGGCATGCCATCGATGAACTGCCGGGTGTTGCGCCCCAACTGTTCGACCTGGCGATCAACGCCAATCAGGTCCGACAAGCGCATATCGAGGCTGACCTGGAGCGGCAGGAGAAAACCGCCGCGCCCGTCGCGCTGCCAACGGGCGGCCAGGGTCTGGTTCCAGTCGATGGCGGGCCGTGGCGCAGGCAAAAAGGGCTCGATACGGGTCAGCACCGCATCGGCGCGTTCAAGAAAAGCAATCAATCGGGCGTCCACGTCTTCTCCTCGGACAGGTTCACAGTAATGATGACGCTACAGCGACGAAACGACGAAGCCGATAGCGGGTCTGTTTCACACACTACATACCGGCCGCACCGATATTCAGAGATGATCAGCTATGCTTGACCGGCGAAGGGAAACGTAAGTGGTTCACCATTCCATGGACATCAGGTTCACCCAACGGTTGTCGTACAAACAGGCCCGACTGACCGTCCTGGTGGGTTTCGTGCTGGGTACTTTATTAAGCCTGGGACAGATCGGCATCGATTATGCCAGCGAAGACGCATCGATCAACCGTGAAATCCTCTCGCTGTTGGAAATCAGCCACAACCCGGCCTCGCGCATCGCCTATAACATCGACGCCGAACTCGCTCAGGAACTGGCCCTGGGCCTGTTGCGCTCGCCGGCCATCATCGGTGCCGAACTCATCGACAACAACAATACGGTCCTGGCCAGCGTCAAACGTCCCGAACTGCAGAGCAACAATCGGTTCATCAGCGACTTTCTCTTTGGCGCCCAGCGCCAGTTCGAAGACCGGCTCTACCTGACCCATCTGCCCGGCGAGTCCCTGGGAGTGTTGCGGCTGGATGTCGACACCTATTCGTTCGGCAGTCGCTTCCTGCGACGGGCCGAGATCACCCTGCTCAACGGTTTCGCTCGTAGCCTGATCCTGACCGGCCTGTTGCTGGCGCTTTTCTACGTCATGCTGACCAAGCCCTTGGTGCGGGTCATCCGCGAGCTAAGCAGCCGCGATCCCAGTAGCAGCGAACAGAGCCCACTGGAATGCCCTTCCGGCCATCAATACGACGAAATCGGCGTGCTGGTTTCAGTCGCCAACCAGCAGTTCGAAAATATCTCCACCGAGATCCAGCAGCGACGCACGGCTGAAAACCGCCTCACCGATTACCTGGCGCAATTGGAAAATATCGTTTCGGCGCGCACCGCCGAACTCAAGGCCATCAATGCCCGCCTCAGCCAGTCCAACGAAGAACTGGAGGTTGCCCGGCGTACCGCCTTGGACATGGCCGACACCCGTTCTGCATTCCTCGCCAACATGAGCCATGAGATCCGCACGCCACTCAATGGCCTGCTCGGTATGATCGCCCTGTCCCTGGATGGCCCACTGACCGCTGAACAGCAGCAACAGCTGTCGATCGCCCACGACTCGGGCAAAGTGCTGGTCGAGTTGCTGAACGATATCCTCGACTTGTCCAAGTTCGATGCCGGCCAGCTGGAGCTCGAACGCATCCCGTTCGACCTGGGTTCCCTGGTCGAAGACACCGCCAACCTGCTTTCACAAAATGCCGCCCCGAGCGTCGAACTGGCGTGCCTGATCGAGCCGCAGTTTCCCGCGCAGGTACTGGGCGACCCGACCCGCGTCCGCCAGATCGTCAGCAACCTGCTGTCCAACGCCTTGAAGTTCACCCGCTTCGGCCGGGTCGATGTGCGCTTGAGCCAGTATGAGGGCGGCGTGCGGATCGAGGTCTGCGACACGGGCATCGGCATCCCCCAGGAGGCCCAGGCGCGGATCCTCCAGCCGTTCACCCAGGCCGGCGCAGGCATTACCCGCCAGTTCGGCGGCACCGGGCTGGGGCTGGCATTGACTTACAACCTCTGCGAAGCCATGCAGGGCCGGCTCACGATCAGTTCCGAGGCCGGCTTCGGCAGCCAGTTCTGTGCCGACCTGCCGTTGCCTTGCCACACCCCTGCCGTCCCCGTCGTACACTTGCATGGCAACGTCGTGACCATCACCACCGCGAACAGCGGGCTGGCCGAACTGCTGGGCATGTTGCTACCTGCCTGGGGATTGGATTATGTCCAACGTTCCGTGGATGACGGGCTGCTGGGGCTCAAGCCCGACATCCTGATCACCGATTGCCCGGAATGCCTGTTCAACCTGCGGCCGACCTTCGACGCCACCATTCTGCTGGTTACCGCCTATGGCAGTTTCATGCCCAGCGAAGAAGCGAGCGCCCTCGCCCCATTGCTGCAACAGGCCCGGCCGCTAGCGCGCCATGCGCTTTATCAGGTCCTGCGTCGCGCCTTGCAAAGCGAGGCGACCACGATCAATGAGGCGCAGATCGACGCATTGCCGCCCACCCTGCGTGCTCGTGTCCTGTTGGTGGAAGACAACCCCGTCAACCAGCTGGTGGCCAAGGGCATGCTGGTCAAACTGGGTTGTGAAGTGGTTGTCGCGGCCCACGGCGCCGAGGGCCTGGATCAGCTCGAACAGCGGGAATTCGACCTGGTCCTGATGGACTGCAACATGCCGGTCATGGACGGCTACGAAGCCAGCCGGCAGATCCGCCGCAGCGGGCGCTGGCCCGACCTGCCGATTGTCGCGCTGACCGCCAACGCCATGCCCGAGGAACGTGAGCGCTGTCGGGCCGCCGGCATGAGCGACTATTTATCCAAGCCGTTCCGTCGCGAAGAACTGGCCGCATTGCTGGATCAATGGGTGCCCACTACGTCAGCGCTTTGATCTGGGCCAACAAATGATCGAGGCCGTCACGCAGCTCTCCCACGCGATCCAGATCAATACCGCTGTCACACAGCAAGCGAGCCTTGAGCGGGCCGACCTGCTCACGCAAGGTCCGCCCGCGCTCCGACAGGCTCAAATGCACTTCGCGTTCATCACGTGCCGATCGTTGCCGCTGGACCAGCTCCAGTTGTTCCAGGCGCTTGAGCAACGGCGTCAGCGTGCCGGAATCAAGCAGCAAGCGTTCGCCCAGGGCTTTGACGGTCGGTTGCTCCGGCGGGCTCACCTGCCATTCCCACAGTACGAGCATCGCCAGGTATTGCGGATAGGTCAGGCCAAGCTGATCCAACATCGGCTTGTAACCCCGAATCACCGCCCGCGACGCGGCGTACAACTTGAAGCACAACTGGCTGTCGAGCTTCAGCGAATCGACTGACAGATCATTCATTTGAGCAGGGCTTCGATCTCGGCGGTGAGGTCTTGGGGCTTGGTGGTCGGGGCAAAGCGCTTCACCACTTGGCCGTCCTTGCCGATCAGGAACTTGGTGAAATTCCATTTGATGCCCTTGGACCCCAGCACCCCAGGTGCCCGCTGCTTGAGCTGCACGAACAACGGATGGGCATTGGCACCGTTGACCTCGACCTTCTTGAACAATGGAAAGCTCACGCCGAAATTGAGTTCGCAAAACTCAGAAATCGCCCCCTCGTTGCCTGGCTCCTGCTTGCCGAACTGATTGCAGGGAAAACCCAGCACCACCAGCCCCCGGTCCTTGTAGGACTGCCACAACGCCTCGAGCCCCTTGTACTGCGGTGTGAAACCACATTGGCTGGCGGTATTGACCACCAACACGGCCTTGCCGGAAAAATCGGCCAGGGTCTTTTGCTCGCCCTTGATGGTCGTGCACGGGATGCTTAGCAGATTGTCGGTCATGAGGGCAGCTCCTGAAGAGGTGGGAGAATGAAGATAGCGACCAATTAAATTGCGTGCAATTTAATTCTCGGAACACCTCATGGATCATGATGCTGCTGTGACTGTTGTGATGAGCCATGGGTGTTGTGGCGAGGGCGCTTTCTCCCTCGCCACAAAGGACCGCGTAGAACGTTACTCCCGAGGCACGAGATCCAGGCACACCGAGTTGATGCAATAACGCAGGCCGGTGGGCGGCGGGCCGTCGGGGAAGACGTGCCCCAGGTGCGCGTCGCATTTGGCGCAGACCACCTCGGTGCGGATCATGCCATGGCTGACATCCCGCACTTCCACCACCGCGCTGCCTTCGATGGGCGCATAGAAACTCGGCCAGCCACAGCCGGAATCGAACTTGGTCATCGAATCGAACAACGGCTCGTTGCAGCAGATGCAGTGGTAAACACCGTCGGTCTTGGTCCCGTTGTATTTGCCGGAGAACGGTCGCTCGGTGCCTTTGAGCCTACAGACGTTGTATTGCTCCGGGTCGAGCATTTCACGCCACTCTTCAAGGGTTTTCTGCAACTTTTCCATCGTCCTACCTCGGCAATTGAAAAAGCCCGATCCGACGCTTTTCCGCAGATCGGGCGGCACGTATGATTGCGCCTCGTCAGGCGCCAGTCTGGCAGCCACGTCATGCGCATTCAAATGGATTGTGGCGCATCTACCGCGTCCGGCCCGGGCACAGACGCAGGATCCCCAGTACGGTAGTTCACACGCCGCCTGGATCGTTCATTTTCGGGAACACATCGCCATGCAGGTCAGCAAATCGAACAAGCTCGCCAACGTCTGCTACGACATTCGCGGCCCGGTGCTCAAGCACGCCAAACGCCTGGAAGAGGAAGGCCACCGCATCCTCAAGCTGAACATCGGCAACCCGGCGCCCTTTGGTTTCGAAGCCCCCGATGAAATCCTCCAGGACGTCATCCGCAACCTGCCGACCGCACAGGGCTACAGCGACTCCAAAGGTCTGTTCAGTGCGCGCAAGGCCGTGATGCAGTACTACCAGCAGAAGCAGGTCGAAGGCATCGGCATCGAGGACATCTACCTGGGCAACGGCGTGTCCGAGCTGATCGTCATGTCCATGCAAGCCTTGCTCAACAACGGCGACGAAGTCCTGGTGCCGGCGCCGGACTATCCGTTGTGGACCGCTGCCGTGAGCCTGTCCGGCGGCAACCCGGTGCATTACCTGTGCGACGAGCAGGCGAACTGGTTCCCTGACCTGGCGGACATCAAGGCCAAGATCACCCCGAACACCAAGGCCCTGGTGATCATCAACCCGAACAACCCCACCGGCGCCGTCTATTCCAGAGAAGTGCTGCTGGGCATGCTGGAACTGGCCCGTCAGCACAACCTGGTAGTGTTTTCCGACGAGATCTACGACAAGATCCTGTACGACGATGCCGTGCACGTCTGCACCGCGTCCCTGGCGCCGGATCTCCTCTGCCTGACCTTCAACGGCTTGTCGAAGTCCTATCGCGTCGCCGGCTTCCGCTCCGGCTGGATCGCCATCTCCGGGCCCAAGCATCACGCCCAGAGCTACATCGAAGGCATCGACATGCTGGCCAACATGCGCCTGTGCGCCAACGTGCCGAGCCAACACGCCATCCAGACGGCATTGGGCGGCTACCAGAGCATCAACGACCTGGTCTTGCCCCAGGGCCGGTTGTTGGAACAACGCAACCGTACCTGGGAACTGCTCAACAACATCCCAGGCGTCAGCTGCGTCAAGCCGATGGGCGCCTTGTATGCGTTCCCGCGCATCGACCCGAAAATCTGCCCGATCCACAACGACGAGAAATTCGTCCTCGACCTGCTGCTGTCCGAAAAGCTGCTGGTCGTCCAGGGCACGGCGTTCAACTGGCCATGGCCGGATCATTTCCGTGTCGTGACCCTGCCGCGAGTCGATGACCTGGACCAGGCCATCGGACGCATCGGCAATTTCCTAAAGTCCTACCACCAGTAGCCCGGTCAGCGTGCGAGGCCCCTCGCCTCGCACGCTGTCTGATTCAGCAACATATCCGATCTTTGCGCGCCGGCAGGCCTTCTACACTGGGAAACCAGCGACCTTAGGAAGAGGAAACTCAACGTTCACGGGGCAAGGGCGACAAATCTCGATTCCACGATCACTTTCAGAAAAGTCTTTCAAACATTTAGGACGCGTGTAGGACACAGTTTGAAATAGTAGGCGAGTTGAATAGCCTGCGGCAGCACCTTATATACCCCGCATAACGCTACATCTTTAGCATGAGGAGATTGCTACCACCATGATGCGCATCCTGCTGTTTTTGGCCACTAACCTGGCGGTCGTGCTGATTGCCAGCATCACCCTAAGCCTTTTCGGCTTCAACGGGTTCATGGCGGCCAACGGGGTTGACCTCAACCTCAATCAGCTGCTGATCTTCTGTGCGGTGTTCGGTTTCGCCGGTTCCCTGTTCTCGCTGTTCATTTCCAAATGGATGGCGAAGATGAGCACCGGTACCCAGATCATCAGCCAGCCGCGCACTCGCCACGAACAATGGCTGCTGCAGACCGTCGAGCAACTGTCTCGCGAAGCCGGTATCAAGATGCCCGAAGTCGGGATATTCCCGGCCTACGAGGCCAACGCCTTCGCGACCGGTTGGAACAAGAATGATGCACTGGTGGCGGTAAGCCAGGGCTTGCTCGAGCGGTTCTCACCGGATGAAGTCAAGGCGGTGCTGGCTCACGAGATCGGCCACGTGGCAAACGGTGACATGGTGACCTTGGCGCTGATCCAGGGCGTGGTGAACACCTTCGTGATGTTCTTTGCCCGCATCATCGGCAACTTTGTCGACAAGGTGATCTTCAAGAACGAAGAAGGCCAAGGCATCGCCTACTACGTGGCGACCATTTTCGCCGAGCTGGTGCTGGGTATCCTCGCCAGTGCGATCGTCATGTGGTTTTCGCGCAAACGCGAGTTCCGCGCCGATGACGCCGGCGCCCGCCTGGCCGGCACCAGCGCCATGATCGGCGCCCTGCAGCGCCTGCGCGCCGAGCAAGGTTTGCCAGTGCACATGCCCGACACCCTGAATGCCTTTGGCATCAACGGTGGCATCAAGCAGGGCCTGGCCCGCATGTTCATGAGCCACCCGCCGCTGGAAGAGCGGATTGACGCACTGCGTCGCCGTGGTTGATCGCTAGAGCCTCAAAAAGAAGCCCGCAGCAGTGCGGGCTTTTTTTTGCTATTCCAAGCGCGGGGGCGGACTTTTCAACGATGGGGTCATTGAATGCACCCCACGACTGGATACCAGATATACCCGCTCATCCAGCCGCTTTACGCCCGCCTGCAAGAACTTCCAACTCTCGCCCAGCACATCCTGTTCGTGCAAGACCTGCAACTCCCAAGCCCCACCCAGCAACCGCTGCACCTCGTCATGCCCTACCGAAAACGGAGGTCCAGGCATCTCGTCCTGGTTGTAATCCAGCGTGATCACCAGCCCGACACAGTCCGGCATTATGCTCTGCAGATGGGCCGCATACCGCTCACGCATCGGCTCGGGCAAGGCGATCAATGCAGCGCGGTCATACAACGTCGCGCAATCGGCTACGTCCAAAGGCGTCAACGCAAAGAAATCACCGCAACGGATTTCAATGGCGCCGGCACGAAATATCTTGAAGGCGCCCTCCTCACTCACGTTCGGCTGGAGCTGATGTTCCTGGAAGAAATCAGTGACGGCTTTTTCCGACAGCTCAATCCCCCGTACGGAAAAACCTTGTTGCGCCAACCACAGCAGATCCAGCGTCTTGCCGCACAAGGGCACCAACACTCGCGTCTCTTCAGGCAACCCCAACTGAGGCCAGAAACGCCGCAGGTAAGGGTTCACTTCAGGCAGATGAAAGCCGATCTGGTTGGTTGACCAACGCTTGTGCCAAAACTCGGGGTCCATGGGGTTCGCTCCATAAATTCGATCAAAACAGCTTAAAACTTGTATTAGATTTCGATCATTGACCTGACAGAAGATGACACATCTTAACCCTCAGGAGCCCGTCGATGCTGCCCAGCCTGTTTATCTCCCATGGCTCCCCCATGCTTGCCCTGGAGCCTGGCGAAAGCGGTCCGGCCCTGACTCGCCTTGCCGCGCAGTTGCCCAGGCCCAAGGCCATCGTCGTTGTCTCAGCTCATTGGGAGAGTGATGAGCTGCTGGTCAGCGCCAACCCACGGCCACGCACCTGGCATGATTTCGGTGGTTTTCCACCCGACCTGTACAAGGTGCAATATCCCGCCCCAGGCGATCCTCGGTTGGCAACACAGGTCGCCGACCTGCTCAACGCCACGCAGCTGCAGGCACGCCTCGACACGGGACGGCCCGCCGACCATGGCGTCTGGGTGCCGCTGTCACTGATGTATCCCGAGGCGGATATTCCGGTGGTACAGGTCTCTTTGCCTAGCCGTCAGGGGCCAACGCTGCAAACGCGGGTGGGCCGCGCATTGGCGAGCCTGCGGGAACAAGGCGTGCTGGTGATCGGCTCCGGGAGCATCACCCACAACCTGCGGGACTTGGATTGGAACGCCGGCCCCGACAGCATCGAGCCGTGGGCCAAGGCGTTTCGCGATTGGATGGTTGCCAGGCTGGCGTCGAACGACGAGACGGCATTGCATGACTACCGCCGCCAGGCTCCCCACGCCGTGCGCAGCCATCCCAGCGACGAGCATTTGTTGCCGCTGTATTTCGCCCGCGGAGCCGGTGGTACGTTCAGCGTTGCCCATGCTGGATTTACCATGGGGACGCTGGGGATGGACATTTATCGGTTCGACTGATCGCAAACCGAGTCGCGCCAATCGCGAGCAAGCTCGCTCCCACATTGGGTCTTCGGCGCTCAAAAATCCCCTGTGGGAGCGAGCTTGCTCGCGATTGGCCTCCCCGCCGCTCGCATTGAAAAGCGCCAAACGACAGGCAAAAAAAATCCCCGAACCAGTCGGGGATTTTTTCGTGCTCGATCAATCAACCCGTAGGTCGATCAATCCTCGCGGTAGCGACGCAGCTTGAGCTGCTTGCCGGCCACGCGGGTGTCCTTGAGCTTGGTCAGCAACTTCTCCAGGCCATCTTCCGGCAGTTCCACCAGGCTGAAGCTGTCACGCACCTGGATACGACCGATGGCTTCACGAGCCAGGCCACCCTCGTTGAGGATCGCGCCCAGCAGGTTCTTGGCGGCAATGCCGTCACGAGCACCCAGCGCGGTACGGCAGCGAGCACGGCCTTCGGCCAACGGGATCGGTGCACGACGCTCGCGATCACCACGGTCCGGACGATCGCCACTGCGCTCAGGACGGTCGCCACGCGGTGCGTTGTTCGGCACCAGTGGGCGTTCCTTCTCGATTGCAGCCAGGTTCAGCGCTTGGCCGTTGGTGGCCTTGCGCAACAGGGCAGCGGCCAGGGCACGTGGGGTGCAACCGATGTCGGCGGTCAGGCGATCGAGCAGATCACCGTGGGTCGATTCGGCGTCAGCCACCAGCGGCGACAGGCTGTTGGTCAGTTTCTTGATGCGGGCATCGAGAACGGCCTGGGCGTCCGGCAGGCGGACTTCAGCGACCTTCTGACCCGTCACACGCTCGATCACTTGCAGCATGCGGCGCTCACGCGGGGTGACCAACAACAACGCACGGCCTTCGCGACCGGCACGGCCGGTACGACCGATACGGTGTACGTAGGACTCCGGATCGTACGGCATGTCGACGTTGAACACGTGGGTGATACGCGGAACGTCCAGGCCACGGGCCGCGACGTCGGTCGCCACAACGATGTCCAGGCGGCCATCCTTGAGGGAGTCGATCACGCGCTCACGCTGGTTCTGGGCAATGTCACCGTTCAGCGCGGCGGCTTTGTAGCCTTTGGCTTCCAGGGCGCTGGCCAGGTCCAGGGTCGCTTGCTTGGTGCGCACGAACATGATCAGGGCGTCGAAGTCTTCGACTTCCAGCAGGCTGAGAACGGCGGAAGTCTTCTGGTCGGCGTGAACCAGCAGGTGAGCCTGCTCGATCGCGGTGACGGTCTGGGTCTTGCTCTGGATCTTCACGTGCTTCGGATCGCGCAGATGGCGTTCGGCGATGGCACGGATCGATTGTGGCAAGGTGGCCGAGAACAGGACGGTCTGGCGAGTCTCAGGCATGGCCTTGAAGATGACTTCCAGGTCGTCCATGAAGCCCAGCTTGAGCATTTCGTCCGCTTCGTCGAGAACCAGGTGGTTCACGGTGGCGAGGACTTTTTCGTCGCGACGCAGGTGGTCGCACAGACGGCCCGGGGTGGCGACAACGATCTGTGCGCCATTACGGATTGCTTTCAGTTGTGGGCCCATCGGCGCGCCGCCGTAGACAGCCACAACAGTCACGCCTGGCATTTGCTTGGCGTAGGTTTCGAAAGCGGTTGCAACTTGTAGCGCCAACTCACGAGTTGGGGCCAGGATCAGAGCTTGCGGCTCGCGCTTGGACGGATCAATGCGGTGCAGGATCGGCAGTGCGAACGCGGCGGTTTTACCCGTACCGGTTTGCGCCTGACCAATCATATCGTGACCGGCGAGAATGATCGGGATCGACTGCTGCTGAATGGCCGAAGGCTCTTCATAGCCGGTAGCGACTACTGCAGCGACAATATTGGGATGAAGTTCAAGAGCGGCGAAGCCGCCGATTTCCTGGGTCATGGGTCTGCCTCTAAGTGCATCCGCAAAGACCCATGCTCCAAAGCTGCGCATGCCGTGTTGAGACTCAAGAGTCGCCCTGGCAGCTTTGTCGGCGGGGATTTGCGAAAACGAATGAATGAAAAAGAACGTCGCGGAAGCATCCGTTGTGCGGACATGCAACCGAAGCTGGCTTCGGAATATTGCGCTACCTTGACGCGGCCCGGCTAAAGGCCGGCGCGCACTATACCGGAATTCGCCCAAAAAGGGAGCTTTTTTTACTGAAACACTGTTGTAGGGCTCGCGACCAAAAGCCTTGGGGCAGCCGGCTAAAACGGTTCACTTGCGCTGGCGTTCCCCTGTGGCGAGGGAGCTTGCTCCCGCTGGGTCGCGAAGCGGCCCCATCGATTCCAGACTACTGACCCAGGCGTCTGCTTCGCAGCCGAGCGGGAGCAAGCTCCCTCGCCACAAAAGCCCTTGCAGTTCTGATCACGTCGCCGGGCGGATGGCCTTGATCAGCGATTGCAACGAATACCCCAATCGTGGCGCCAGCCCTTCGGCCCGGGCAACCAAGCCTTGCATGTCCAGCGCCTGGTCCAGGTCCGCCGGCACGATCAGGATCACGTTGCCCTCCTTCACCGGCAATTCCCAATAGTGTCGGTGGTACAGGCCACGCAACAATGCCGCGCCCAGGGGCTTGCCGTCATCGGTTGCCCATTGATTGATCACTAGCCAGCCGCCCGGGTTGAGGCGCTTCTGGCAGTTTTCCAGAAAACCCCACGCCAGATGGCCTACGCCGGGGCCGACATCGGTATAGAGGTCGACAAAAATCAGATCGGCCGGCTCCGCCGTTTCAAGCAGTTCCAGGGCATCGCCGACGCGGATGTACAAGCGCGGATCGTCATCCAGCCCCAGGTATTCGATGGCCAGGCGCGGCACCTCGGGGCGCAGCTCGATCGCCTCGACATCTTCCAGCGGCAGAAACTTGAGGCAGGCCTGGGTCAAGGTTCCTGCGCCCAATCCCAGGAAGAGCGCGCTTTCCGGCTGCTCGTGACACAACGCACCGATGAGCATGGCGCGAGTGTAGTCGTATTCGAGCCAGCTGGGATCGGCCGTGAACACGCAGCTCTGCTCGATGGCATCGCCGAACTCGAGAAACCGGTAGTCGGCCACTTCGAACACGCGAATCATGCCGAACTCGTCGTGCACCTCGGCGAGCAAATGCTCGACGCGCTCCTCTGTCATTTCATCTCCTGATGTTGCCGGGCGGCCATGGGCCTGCCCATACGGGGCGAAGGCGCGATTGTCCGCGAAGCAAGCGGAGCAGGTCACGCACTAATTTGCTGATAACATGAGCGCCCGAGCGTAAATCACCTAGAGATCATGATGAGCCAACCCTGGAGCCCTGACAGCTGGCGCGCCCTGCCGATCCAGCAGCAACCCCGATACCCTGACGCGGCGCATCTGCAACGGGTCGAGCAGACCCTGGCCAGCTATCCGCCACTGGTGTTTGCCGGTGAAGCCCGGGAGTTGCGCCGTCAGTTCGCCGAAGTTACCCAGGGCCGGGCCTTTCTGTTGCAGGGCGGCGACTGTGCGGAAAGCTTCGTCGAATTCTCCGCCGCCAAGATCCGCGACACCTTCAAGGTGCTGCTGCAGATGGCGATCGTGATGACGTTCGCCGCCGGTTGCCCGGTGGTGAAGGTCGGGCGCATGGCCGGCCAGTTCGCCAAGCCACGCTCCGCCAATGATGAAACCATCGACGGCGTAACGCTGCCGGCCTACCGGGGTGACATCGTCAATGGCATCGGCTTCGACGAGCAAAGTCGTGTACCGGATCCGGAGCGGTTGCTGCAGTCCTACCACCAGTCCACCGCCACGCTGAACCTGCTGCGTGCGTTCGCCCAGGGCGGCTTTGCCGATCTGCACCAGGTGCACAAATGGAATCTGGACTTCATCGCCAACTCGGCCCTGGCGGAAAAATACAGCCACCTGGCCGACCGCATCGACGAAACCCTGGCCTTCATGCGCGCCTGCGGCATGGACAGCTCGCCACAACTGCGTGAAACCAGTTTTTTCACCGCCCACGAGGCGTTGCTGCTCAACTACGAAGAAGCCTTCGTGCGCCGCGACAGCCTGACCAATGACTATTACGACTGCTCGGCCCATATGCTGTGGATCGGCGACCGAACCCGTCAGCTGGACGGTGCCCACGTCGAGTTTCTGCGCGGGGTGAACAACCCGATCGGCGTCAAGGTCGGCCCCAGCATGAACCCTGACGACCTGATTCGCCTGATCGACGTCCTCAACCCGGACAATGACCCGGGCCGACTGAACCTGATCGCGCGCATGGGCGCCAACAAGGTTGGCGATCACCTGCCGCAACTGCTGCGCGCCGTACAGCGTGAAGGCAAGCAGGTGCTGTGGAGCTCCGATCCGATGCACGGCAACACCATCAAGGCCAGCAGCGGCTACAAGACCCGGGACTTTGCGCAGATCCTTGGCGAAGTGAAGCAATTCTTCCAGGTCCATGAAGCCGAAGGGACTTACGCCGGCGGTATCCACATCGAGATGACCGGGCAGAACGTCACCGAATGCATCGGCGGCGCGCGCCCGATCACCGAGGACGGCCTGTCGGACCGCTACCACACCCACTGCGATCCGCGGATGAATGCTGACCAGTCGCTGGAGTTGGCGTTCTTGATTGCCGAGACCTTGAAGCAGGTTCGGCGGTGAGTCTGTAGGTCCTTCTTCACCGGTTCAATCGCCTCGCGAGCAGGCTCGCTCCCACATTGGATTTGCTGTGTCACAAAGGCTGTAGTCACCGCAAATCCCTGTGGGAGCGAGCCTGCTCGCGAAGGGGGCCAGCTCAGTCACTGGTAATTTCAGCCAATGCCACCGCCAACCGAACCCCACCCTCCCGCTGGCAATTGAGTTGAACCCGCTCCAACCCCAACCACCGGGCCATGCTCCACAGATTCGCCGCCAGCGCCAGCATGCCCTCCTCGTCCATCCCGGGCACCTCTTCGTGCACGGCATGCACGGCCAATTGCCCCAAAGCCCGCTCCGCCCGCAAATCAACCCGGGCGGCAATTCGCTCGTTGTGTAGAAACGGCAGGACGTAATAGCCATACACCCGCTTGTGTACCGGCGTGTAGATCTCCAGGCGATAGCGAAAATCAAACAGCCGCTCGGTGCGATTGCGCTCCCAGACCAGCGAATCGAACGGTGACAGCAGCGCACTGGCGGCAACCTTGCGTGGAATTTTCACAAGGGGGCGACACCAGGCCGGCTGTTTCCAACCCTGGACCTGACAGCGCAGCAGTGCTCCGGCCTCTTCCAGTTCAGCCAGCCGCTCGCGGGCGTCCGCCGGGCTCAAGCGAAAGTAGTCACGCAGATCCTTCTCGGTGCCAACCCCCAAGGCTTCGGCGGCATGGATCAGCAGTGTGCGCTGGGCCTGGGCTTCGTCCGGCAGCGGTTGCTGCAGGATCGAGGCCGGCAAGACCCGCTCCGGCAAATCATAGAGGCGCTCGAAGCCACGGCGCCCCGCCACCGTCACCTCGCCCGCCGCGAACAGCCACTCCAGCGCATGCTTCTCCGCGCTCCAGTCCCACCACGGCCCAGCCTTTTCCTGGCGCGTGGACAAGCTGCCCGCGCCAATCGCGCCCTGGTCCCGAACAGATTGCAGGACTCGACCGATCACGTCTTGCTGCTCGCGGCCGAAACGCGCCAATTGTTGATAAATACCTTCGCCGCGCGCCGCCCGGGCCATGCGCCAGCGCATCGACGGATACATCCTCATCGGCAGCAGCGAAGCCTCATGCCCCCAATATTCGAACAACGTGCGACGACGCCCCTGGCTCCAGGCAGCTTGTTCGAGCAAATCGCGATTGTAATGACCGAGGCGGGAGAACAGCGGAAGGTAATGCGAGCGCACCAACGCGTTGACTGAATCGATCTGCAGGACGCCAAGGCGTTCGATCAGGCGGTTGAGGCGGGAGGGTTGGACCGGCGCCGACGGTAGCCGCCCATCGAATCCTTGGGCGGCCAACGCCAGACGCCGGGCCTGTTTGGGGGTAAAGGACAGAGTCGCGGGCATGGAGATCTCCTTGTCTGCTCGCAACCTACCTCACCACTAAGCGGTTTGTGTAGGGAAGGATGGCTCATTTGTGCATTGGGTCATCCCAGAATGGCCGGACCACTTCTTTTTCCACGTCGGCACGGCTGACGCCGATGTCCTTGAGCGCCTCGTCGCTCAGGCCGGCAAGCAATTCACGTTCATGGTGCAATTCATACCAGCGGCTAAACTTGTGCAGCAGATCGCTGAGGGAAAACCGGTGGAATGAGTGCTTGTCTATCGATACATACCCTTTCTGACCTTTCATCGTCATGTCCTCCGTTGGGGGTAGCTCAAGTCTCGCGCCAAGGCTAAGATCAATCCAACGAATGTTTCTTATGCAATACATCTCGGAGATTGATCCATTGTCGAGTTACCCGAGCATCGATACGGAAGTGCTGCGGACCTTTGTCGCCATCGCCGATCAGGGTGGTTTCACCCGTGCCGGGGAATTGGTCAACCGTACGCAATCCGCGGTCAGCATGCAGATGAAGCGGCTGGAGGAAGACGTGTTGCAGCGTCGGCTGTTCGAGCGCGACGGGCGACAAGTAAAGCTCACCGCCGAGGGCCAGGTGTTGCTGGGTTATGCCCGGCGCATCCTCAAGTTGCACAGCGAAGTGTTCAATACCCTGCGCGAACCCCATATGGTCGGCACCGTCCGCATCGGCACACCGGACGATTATGTGATGCGCTTTCTGCCAGGCATCCTGCAGCGCTTCGCCCAGTTCTACCCGCTGATCGAAATCGAGGTGCATTGCGAATCATCCAAGCAATTGCTGCTGCGCCAGGACCTGGACCTGTCCATCGTCACCCGCAAGCCTGGGGATGAAATAGGCCAGTTGCTGCGCAAGGAACGTTTTGTCTGGGCCGAAGCGGCGTGCTTCAACACCCATGAGCAAACGCCCCTGCCGCTGGCAATGTTCAACAGCGATTGCTTCTGCCGGCAGTGGGCCTGCAATGCGCTGGACGCCATGGGACGCGATTACCGCGTGGCCTATAACAGCTCGAGCTTGTCGGCGATCATGGCGGTGGTAGGCGCGGGCCTGGCAATCACTGCGCAACTGGAAAGCCTGCTGACCCCTGACATGCGCGTCCTCGGCGAGGCCGAGAACCTGCCGGAGCTGCCCGAGGCCAGCATCATGCTGATCCGCAACCTGCACAATCCGTCGCCGATCACCGAATGCCTGGCCGAACACATCGTGGAAGGCTTCAAACTTTAAAGATGAGCAGTACGGCGCACAGCACCAGGAAACCGCAGAACAGCCCACGCAACAGTCGCTCCGGCAAGGCGTGGGCGACCTTCACGCCCCAGCTGATGCTCATCAGCCCACCGACTGCCAGCGGCACGCCGATCCACCAGTCCACTTCATGATGAAACGCATAAGTGACAAGGGTCACGCCGGTACTGGGCAAGGCCAACGACAGCGACAGGCCCTGGGCAACTACCTGAGTCGTGCCGAACACACTGGTGAGGAACGGCGTTGCGACAACGGCCCCACCCACACCAAACAGGCCACCCATCGTTCCTGAAGCCGCACCCAACACGCCGAGCCATGGCCAACCGTGGCGCATCTGCGCCGAAGCGGGCGCCGTGGTGGTGAACATTCGGATGAGGTTATATGCAGCCAAAACAACCAAGAACACCACGAAGCCGATGCGCATGCTTTCGGCGTCAACGCCCACGGCCCAGATAGAGCCGAGCCAGGCGAAGCAGAATCCCATGGACGCCAACGGCAGGACATGACGCAACTCGATGCGATTGCGCTGGTGATAACGCCACAGCGCCAGCATGACGTTAGGCACCACCATCACCAATGCCGTGCCCTGGGCAATCTGCTGGTCCAGGCCGAACCATACGCCCAGCACCGGTATCGCAATCAGCCCGCCACCGATGCCGAACAATCCCCCCAAGGTGCCCAACGCGGCGCCCAACAGCAAATACAGCACGACCTCGATCACAGACCACTCTCCCCTTAATCAGGGCGCCTATCCTACGCAGTTGCCGAGACCGAGGAAACGCAACACCTGATCAAGTCGTCAGAATTATCTGGTGCATTAAAGATTCGTCCGCTAGATTCGTAATCATCTTTGACGAAAGGTTTTGCCATGAGCACCCAACGCGACACCCCCGACCCTTGCGAAGCCCTTTTGCTGGACAACCAGGTCTGTTTCGCCCTGCACTCGACATCGCTGTTGATGACCAAGGTGTACAAGCCACTGCTCCAAGCCCTGGGCCTGACCTATCCGCAGTATCTGGCGATGATGGTGCTGTGGGAAAAAGACGGTTTGACCGTCGGTGAAATCAGCACCCGCCTGCTCACTGACCCGGGCTCCCTGACACCATTGCTCAAGCGCCTGGAGGCCGAGGGCCTATTGAGCCGCACCCGCAGCCGTGAGGACGAGCGCGTGGTGATCGTCGAGCTCACCGAGCAAGGCCGCGCCTTGCAGAAAAAGGCCCTCGACATCCCCCAATGCATCCTCGCCGCCAGCGGCCAGACGTTGGAGCAACTGAAGAAACTGCAGCATGATCTCCAGCAGTTGCGTGGGCACTTGCAAGACAGCCTCTAACTTCAGGAACACCGCCGGCTCTATGTGGGACCGAGCCTGCTCGCGAAGGCGCCGGCGAATCCAATACCCCTCCCCTTGACCTTCCGCCCTTCCCGTCAAAACCCCCCGCATCGAAAAATTTTCAACCCCATCGAACCGCTCTAGAACAGCCCCTCCAGCCATTTCCGGCTTGCCAATTCATATTCTCCGTAAAAATTTATCTTGCGCACAAATTATTAGCGCTATACATTCTCTCCACACCTACTTAGCGCGCAAACATTTAGCGCAAATAACCAACCGGAAAACGAGGCGCCCACCATGAAAACGCTCTACACCGCAATCGCAACTTCCACCGGCGGCCGTGACGGTCGTGCTATCTCCAGCGACAACATTCTCGACGTCAAACTCGCCACGCCAAAAGAACTCGGCGGCGCAGGCGGTGCGGCGACCAACCCTGAACAACTGTTCGCCGCCGGTTACTCGGCCTGCTTCATCGGCGCGTTGAAATTCGTCGCCAGCCAGACCAAACGCAAGATCCCAGACGACGCCTCTATCTCTGCCCATGTCGGCATCGGCCAGATTCCTGGTGGTTTCGGTCTCGACATCGACCTGCACATCAGCCTGCCGGGCCTCGACCAGGCCGACGCCCAGAGCCTCGTCGATGCCGCGCACCAGGTGTGCCCTTACTCCAACGCCACCCGCGGCAACGTTGATGTGCGCCTGCACGTGACCGTTTGATCTTCGCCCCTCGAACCTGAATTTAAGGAGATGCACATGAGCACTTTCAGCAAAACCCTGACCGGCGCCCTTCTCGCCCTGAGCGTTAGCAACGCTTTCGCCGACGGCATCGTCGAACACAACACCCAGGCCTTCCTCGACGCGCTGAACGCCGGCACCGGCAAGCCGCTGGAGCAGTTGTCGCCCAAAGACGCCCGCGCAGTACTGGTCGGCGCCCAGGCCGGTGTGAAGTTGACGCTGCCCAAGGCCGATGTCAGCGAGAAAACCATCAAGGTCGATGGACAATCGATCAGCCTGACCATCGTTCGTCCGGCCGGTATCAAGGGTGAGCTGCCCGTGTTCATGTTCTTCCACGGCGGAGGCTGGGTGCTGGGGGACTTCCCAACCCATGAACGCCTGGTTCGCGACCTGGTGGCGGGTTCGGGCGCCGTCGCGGTGTTTGTCAACTACACGCCTTCACCCGAAGCGCGTTACCCGGTGGCGATCAACCAGGCTTATGCCGCAACCAAGTGGGTGGCCGAGCACGGTAAGGAAATCAATGTCGATGGCAAGCGCCTGGCGGTAGCGGGCAACAGCGTTGGCGGTAACATGGCTGCGGTCGTGGCGCTGATGGCCAAGGACAAGGGCACCCCGGCGATCCGCTTCCAAGCGCTGTTATGGCCGGTGACCGATGCCAATTTCGAGACGGCGTCCTACAACCAGTTCGCCGAAGGGCATTTCCTCAGCAAGAACATGATGAAGTGGTTCTGGGACAACTACACCACCGATGCCGGGCAGCGCAACGAGATCTATGCGTCGCCATTGCGGGCAACCACCGCGCAGCTCAAGGGCCTGCCGCCCGCGCTGGTGCAGACTGCCGAGGCTGACGTACTGCGCGACGAAGGCGAAGCCTACGCCCGCAAACTGGACGCGGCCGGCGTGCCAGTCACGGCTGTCCGTTACAACGGCATGATCCACGACTATGGCTTGCTCAACGTCGTGAGCCAGGTGCCAGCGGTGCGCTCGGCGATGTTGCAAGCGTCCCAAGAACTCAAGGAACACCTGAAGTAACAGGGCCCCTGGGAGCAAGAATGAAAAAGCCCGACTCAATGGTCGGGCTTTTTCGTACAAGAGACTTCGCTTATTTAGCGCGGCCTTTGTAGGAACCGCCTTCGCGGGTATCGATCTCGATCATGTCGCCGATTTCGATGAAGTCAGCAACCGACAGCTCGGTACCGTTCTTCAGTTTGGCAGGCTTCATCACCTTGCCGGAAGTATCACCGCGAGCGGAGCCTTCGGTGTAGTCAACCTGACGCACGATGGTGGTCGGCAGTTCTACGGAAACCAGGCGGCCTTCGAAGAATACGGCTTCGCAGACGTCGGTCATGCCTTCTTCAACGAATGGCAGAACGCTTTCGATGTCTTCGGCGTTCAGTTCGTACATGGTGTAGTCAGTGGTGTCCATGAACGTGTAGGAGTCGCCGCTGATGAAGGACAGGGTCGCTTCTTTACGGTCCAGGATCACGTCGTCCAGCTTGTCGTCCGCACCGTAGACGGTTTCGGTCTTGTAGCCGGTCAGCAGGTTTTTCAGCTTGGTCTTCATGATCGCGCTGTTACGACCCGACTTGGTGAATTCAGCTTTCTGAACCAGCCAAGGATCGTTGTCGATACGAATCACGGTACCGGGTTTGAGTTCTTTACCAGTTTTCATTGCGAATATCCGAATTTGGATGGGATTTACAAAAATCTAGGCCGCGTATCATATCCAATTTCGGTAAAACTTCACCAGCGCCGTGGCGAGATCGGCTCGCGAGGCCTGTCCCAGGCACCATGCCTGGGCGTGTTCGGCCAGTTCACGACGCGCTTCGCCAGTGGCTTTCCAGTGCTCGGCCATGTCCTGGCCGGCATTCCAGGCCCGCCAAAGACCGCTGATCGCTTTTTCCGCCGAAGCCGAAAGACCTTGGGTGTACAACGCGAGAAACGCTTCGAGCTTTTCCAGATGGACGTCTTCTTCCTGCTGGTAGATGTGCCAGAGCAACGGCCGCCCGGCCCATTGCGCACGTACGAACGAGTCTTCGCCACGCACCGCGTTGAAATCGCAGCACCACAGGAGCCGGTCGTAATCATCCTGCCTAATAAAGGGCAGCACCTGCACCGTCAGGGCGCCGCGGCGATGCAGCGCGCCGGACTCCAAGCCATCCACGCCCAGCCAGCGCGCCACATCGCCCAGGACCCGACCTTCGGGAACCAATACATGGGATGCGCGCGCATCGGTCGCCATCGCCTCGAACCAGCTCGCCAGTCCGGCGTTCTCATAGGCGAACAGCGAGATCAGGCGCGCCCCGGGTTCCCGCACGACGCCCAATCCATGCAGGAAATTTCGCTGCGCCACGTCATCCTGTTGAAACAGCCGACGATGCTCCAGCAGGCCGGCCTCGCGCAGCAAGCCCCCCGTTCCCTCTTGGAAACCAGGAAAAAAGAAATATTTCTGCACATGCTTGTACTTGACCGACGGCAGGCCATGGCAACCGATGACCCAGTCTTCGGCGCTCAAGTAGTCGAGGTTCATCCATAACGGCGTCACCTCGCGTTCGGCCATCGCGTCCATATAGGCACTGGGCAATTGGCAGGCGAAGGCTGCTATCACAACGTCCGCCGCGTCGGTGTCGCACCATTGCGTGGGCCAGTGTCGGACCTGTACACCCTGCTGCCATTGTTCACAAAGGCCGACGTCGATCTCGGGGCACAGCCGCTCGAAAGCACGCAGGTCATCGACCCAAAGCCGCACCGCGCATCGATGCTCGGCCACCAATTGCCGGGCCAGGCGCCACGTGACGCCGATGTCGCCAAAGTTATCCACGACGGTGCAAAAAATATCCCAGCGCACGGTCATTCCCGACTCCCTGTGGCAAAGCCTGATTGTCCCGCATTGGCCCCGTATTGCAGAAGGGCCGACGGCGATTAATCTTCATGCGACAATCAGCGCCTATCCATGCCCCTGCCAGGAAGCAGTCATGCCTGATCATCCCCCCGCCCTGCGCCTCACAGCCCTGCGATTGACCGTCAGTATTGCCCTGGGCCTGTGGCTGGGGTTTGTCGCCATCGTTCTGACGGGCTGGTTGCTGTCCAGGTTCCTGTTCGATGAACAACTGGCCCCGGTGGCCGCCGCGGTCCATCAACTGGCGCAACCGCCAGCGGTGCAACCGGCGCCCGAGCCGCCCACGCCGATGTTCGAGCAGTACCAGCAGAATCTGCAGAAGAACGAGCAGCGACAGGCGTTGGAACTGGTGCGCAACAATCCTCGCAACCTGTCCAACCCCAAATGCCAGTTCTGGCTGCAACAGGACCAGAACGCGCCCAGCGAGAAAAGCCGCGCCAATGTCCTGCAATTTTGCGAGTGATCATGAACAAGCAGACCGTTCACCAATTGATCCTCGACAAGCTCAAGGTTGACCTCGACGTCGCCGAGCGAGCCGCGCAAACCGCTTATGAAACCGCGACCCACGAGGAAAACATCGCCGAAAACAAGTACGACACCCTTGGTCTCGAAGCGTCCTACCTTGCCGCGGGGCAGGCCAGGCGCGTAGAGGAAATCCGCCAGGCCCTCGCCCTCTGCCAGAACCTGGCGCTAAGGCCTTACGATGGGCAACGCGGCATCCAGGTCGGCACCTTGATCGGACTGGAAGATGAAGATGGCCGCCAACAGTGGCTGTTCCTGGGGCCGGATGCAGCGGGGCTGAAGGTGTCGCTGGTGGGTCAGCCGATCACCGTCATCACCCCTCGCTCGCCGCTGGGCCGAGGCCTGCTGGGCAAATTCGAAGGGGATGAAGTGGAGATCGTCGTAGCGGGCGCCCGGCAACAATTCGCTGTCACCGAGGCGATTTAGTCCAGCTTAGTGCACCGGCAATTCGACGCCGTCGAACAGCTCTTCGAGTTCCTGCTTGTTGTGGCACTGAATGGCCTTCGCCATCACCTCCCGAGTGAGGTGCGGCGCGAATTTCTCGATGAAATCGCACATGAAGCCACGCAGGAAGGTGCCACGACGGAAGCCGATCTTGGTCACGCTGGATTCGAACAGCTCGCTGGCATCCAACACCACCAGGTCATTGTCGAGCTTGGTATCGACGGCCATCTTCGCCACGATTCCCACACCCAGGCCGAGGCGTACATAAGTCTTGATTACGTCGGCGTCGGCGGCGGTGAACACCACCTTCGGCGTCAGGCCACGATGGCTGAAGGCTTCGTCGAGTTTCGAACGGCCGGTGAAGCCGAACACGTAGGTCACGATCGGGTATTCGGCCAAGGCCTCGAGGGTCAGCTTCGGCAGCTTGGTCAACGGATGGCCCTGGGGCACCACCACGCAGCGGTTCCAGCGATAGCACGGCATCATCACCAGGTCGCCGAACAACTCCAGGGCTTCGGTGGCGATGGCGAAGTCCACGGTGCCGTCGGCGGCCATTTCGGCGATCTGCATCGGCGAACCCTGGTGCATGTGCAGCGCCACGTCCGGATATTGCTTGATGAAATTGCTGATCACCGGCGGCAGCGCATAACGGGCCTGGGTGTGCGTGGTCGCGATGGACAGGGTGCCTTTCTTCTCGTTGGAAAATTCCTGGGCGATCTGCTTGATGCTTTCGACCTTGCGCAGGATCTCGCCAGCCGTGGTGATGATGCGCTCACCGGCCGGAGTGACACGGGTCAGGTGCTTGCCGCTGCGGGCGAAGACTTCGACGCCCAGTTCGTCTTCCAACAGGCGGATCTGCTTGCTGATGCCAGGTTGCGACGTGTAGAGGCTTTGGGCGGTAGCGGAAACGTTGAGGTCGTGGTGCGCCACTTCCCAGATGTAGCGCAATTGTTGAAGCTTCATATGTATCCCTCAAAGCAGTTGGATGCGACGGGCATCAGCGACGGCATATAACTATATGAATGGTTGTATTAATAAATCTAGAACTTTTTATAAAAAGCCATCATTTAGCCTTAGGTCTCCCCGTGGCGCCGGCGCTGCACCAGCGGCACCAGGTAGACCGGCACCCGGGATAACTGCAATACCCGTGCGGCGGTCCTCCCCAAAGGGGTCTCGCCATTCGCCCCCTGGCAATGACTGCCTACGATCAACAAATCGACGGAGAGTTTCGCGGCCTGCTCGAGAATGACCTGGGAAGGATCACCCTGGAATACCCTCACCGACTTGATCAGCTTCAAGTCTTGCTGCCCCTCCCCCAGTTCCTCGCGAAAATTGTCGAGTACCCGCTGCTCGATATTGGCCATCACCGTATTCAGACCCTGGCGATGAAATTCGTTCAGCGCGTGCTCGTCGAGGTAGCTTTGCAACACCGACTCGGCGAACAGCCCCATCGGTTCCACCGCATGCACTACATACAACTCGGCTTCAAACGTCCGTGCCAACGCCAAGGCATGCTGCATCACATAAGGGGCATAAAGGCCCAGGTCTGTGGCGTACAGCATCGAACGAATCATGTGACCTCCTCGAATGCCTGAATGGCGGAGATTGATTCAGCTTAGCAGCGCCCCGAGGAGTGCGACGTGCGGCGTGACGCTCCCCGCAACGGGTGGTCAGAGCTTCACTTCGTTACTGATGCCATGGGGCACGTGCCCGGTGGCGACCACTTCCCGGGCAAGCTCGCAATGTCCGGTCTGGTCGTCGAAAAACACGTCGGCGGCAAAAGCCTCGAGAAAGGCCGACTTGGTCAAGCCGCCCAGGAACAGCGACTCGTCGAGGCGGATATCCCATTCGCGCAACGTGCGAATGACCCGTTCGTGGGCCGGCGCCGAACGGGCCGTCACCAATGCCGTGCGGATCGGGCAAGCATCCTCGGGAAACTCGCGTTGCAGCGCATTGAGCGCCGCCAGGAAGCCCTTGAATGGCCCCCCTCGCAGCGGCTCGCGCGCGGCCTGGCGCTCACTGGCCTGGAAGGCTTCCAGGCCACCGCTCTGATAGACGCGTTCCGACTCGTCGGAAAACAGCACCGCATCACCGTCGAAAGCAATGCGCAATTCCTCGCTGGCGGCACGGCTGGCGCCCCCCGACAGAATTGTCGCGGCCGCAAACCCCGCGTCCAGGGCGCTGCGCACGTCTTCGGCATGGGTGGACAAAAACAGGTCGCAGCCGAAGGCCTTCAGATAAGGGTATGGACTGCGGCCCCCAACGAATGCGGCGCGGGAAATCGCCAAGCCATAATGGTGGATCGAGTTGAATACCCGCAGGCCGGTATCGGCGCTGTTTCGCGACACCAGGATGACTTCGACACGGGCGCGCCCAAGGTGCTCGTTGAGGTTGAGCAGTTTCTGCACCAGGGCGAAGGCGTCCCCCGGCTCCAGGACCTCGTCTTCATGCTCGATCTGGTATTGC
The DNA here is from genome assembly GCF_052660185.1 of Pseudomonas sp. E102. NCBI lineage: Bacteria > Pseudomonadati > Pseudomonadota > Gammaproteobacteria > Pseudomonadales > Pseudomonadaceae > Pseudomonas > Pseudomonas sp. E102. Next base: position 1,047,880 of record NZ_CP084025.1, on the reverse strand, counting down.
CGATAGGCCTCGACGCCACTCGACAGATAGACCTTGTGGCTTTCGCTCAAATCGAACAAGGCCCGCGATGAAATCGCCAGCACCAGCTTGTCATCGATGTTATTTGCCATGTTGCCCCCTTTCGCCTGTCAACGGTTGCGGCGATCCAGGAACGCCAGCGCCTGATGCAACGCTTCGATCTTCGGCAGCTCGCAGCCTGCCGCCTTGGCCGCCGCCAATGGCCGGGCGTAGATTGCCTCCAGCTCCAGCGGCCGTTTATGGGCGTAATCGTGATACATGCTCGGCCAATAGTCGGGCATTTTTTCGGTCATCGTGAACAGATAATCCGCATACCCAGGCGCGATCTGATGGCCGCAGGCCTGCGCACCGCGTACCACCTCGCCCATGAGCGCCTGGATCAGCCCGCGACTGTGATCATTCGCCATCAACGGCGAGGTGCTGGCGCCCAGCAGCACCGACAGGCCGTTATACGGTACGTTCCACACCAGCTTCTGCCAACGAGCCTGTTGCAGGTCGGGCATCGCCTGGGAGTCGATGCCGGCGTCACGGAACAGACCCGCCGCCTCTTCGACGATCGCCATGCGCTCAGCCTGGTCCTGGCAGGGACCACTGTGATAGCCGATGTTGACCGCACCGAGCGCCTGGTGAGCGATGACGCCCGGGCCGACACGATTCACGCAGATCAGGCACAGGCCACCCAACAGGTGCAGCGAATCGGGCAACAACGGCCGCAGATCGTCTTCGACATCGAGGCCGTTCTGCAGCAACAGGATTTTCGCCCCATCGGCGGCCGCCTGGATGATCGCCGGCGCCAGGTCCGCATTGCTGGTGGTCTTGGCGCCCACCAGCAGCCACTCGCAAGGCGGCATCTGCTCCGCCGACCGGTACGCCTGGACCGGATCGAGGCTCAGCGCGCCATGGACATCGCTGTCGATCCGCAGGCCGCCCTCGGCGACGGCGGCAAATTCGCTGCGCAACAAGAAGTGAACGTCGTGACCGGCCCGGGCCAGCATCACACCGTAAAACCCACCGATCGCCCCGGTGCCGATCATGCCGATCCTGCCGCTCCCGGGCCTAGCGCCTGCCTGCGTCATGCAACTCCCCCTCTCTGACAATCCCCGCGCATCATTACACAGGACCCACGCTTCGTGGCGAGGACCCTGCCCGCCGCAATTAAAGCGGCCCCTGCCCATTGTCGAGCCACCTCCGAACGCGCTAAGGTTCGGCTCCCCGACGCGCTTAACTTCGCTGTGCACCGCCGCGCGGGGATCGCTGGCGGCCGGCACCCGTGACCTGACGAGTAACACGATGGCTGATTTACCGATCAATGACCTAAACGTCGCCTCCAACGAGACCCTCATCACGCCTGACCAACTCAAGCGCGATATCCCCCTGAGCGACGCTGCCCTGCGCACCGTGACCAAGGGCCGGGAAGTCATCCGCAACATTCTCGACGGCACCGACCATCGCCTGTTCGTGGTCATCGGGCCTTGCTCGATCCATGACATCAAGGCTGCCCACGAATACGCCGAGCGCCTGAAGGTACTCGCCGCGGAAGTTTCCGACACCTTGTACCTGGTAATGCGGGTGTATTTCGAGAAGCCTCGGACGACCGTTGGCTGGAAGGGCCTGATCAACGACCCGTACCTGGACGACTCCTTCAAGATCCAGGACGGCCTGCATATCGGTCGCCAATTGCTGCTGGACCTGGCCGAAATGGGCCTGCCCACCGCCACCGAAGCCCTGGACCCGATCTCTCCGCAATATTTGCAGGACCTGATCAGCTGGTCGGCCATCGGCGCACGCACCACCGAATCCCAGACCCACCGGGAAATGGCCTCCGGCCTGTCCTCGGCGGTGGGCTTCAAGAACGGCACCGACGGCGGCCTGACTGTGGCGATCAACGCCTTGCAGTCGGTTTCCAGCCCGCACCGTTTCCTGGGCATCAACCAGGAAGGTGGCGTCTCGATCGTCACCACCAAGGGCAACGCCTACGGCCACGTGGTATTGCGCGGCGGCAACGGCAAGCCGAACTATGATTCGGTCAGTGTCGCCCTGTGTGAGCAGGCGCTGGACAAGGCCAAGGTCAAGCCGAACATCATGGTCGATTGCAGCCACGCCAACTCCAACAAGGACCCGGCGCTGCAGCCGCTGGTGATGGAAAACGTTGCCAACCAGATCCTGGAAGGCAACCAATCAATCATCGGCCTGATGGTGGAAAGTCATTTGAACTGGGGCTGCCAGGCGATCCCGAAAGACCTCGCCGATTTGCAGTACGGCGTCTCCATCACCGACGCCTGCATCGACTGGGGCACCACCGAGAAAACCTTGCGCAGCATGCACGCCAAGCTCAAGGACGTGCTGCCAAAGCGTCAGCGCAGCTGATCGATCGCTTCGACAGATAAAACACCAGCATAAAAAAACGCCGGGCTTTTCAGCCCGGCGTTTTTTTGGGGAACCGTTGGGTGTCAGAGCTTCGCCGCGTGCCGCTGGTGACGCTCCATGTATCGCTCCACATAGGAGCAGGACGGGATCACCGTGTAGCCCATTTCCTCGGCGTACTGCAGGGCCGTTTCAGTCAGCTTCGCCGCGATTCCCCTGCCACGCAACGCGTTGGGCACGAACGTGCGATAGATATCCAGGGTCTGCTTGCCCAGGTCCATGTAGGTCAGATAGGCACGATGACCGTCCACAATGGTCTCGAACTGATGACCAGCCTGGTCATGGTGGATGGTAACCGCCTCGCTCATCACTACTCCTCGCGGGTCTGAATGCCGACCCCTACCTTACCGATGTTTTTCCGGCGAAGGAACATCTACGCCACCCCGTGCCTGCTTGGTCACCGAGCGCAAAAAATCAATCGCTCAAACCCGAGCACGTCGTGAATAGTAGGCACCAATGACGCAAATGCTCAAGGCACGCCTGTCACTGAAGGGATAAACCCCGGCGGGTTTATCGATTGAGCGTCACGCTCACCCTGTAGTCGATCAAGGCGCAATAGCTGAACATCGCCAGTTGTTGAGTCTTGAGACGAGCGCCGATTGTTAAAGTCACCGCCGTTACCAATAAAAGATGTGCCGGCGGTTGCGCAAAAAATGAGCAAAAGTCTAGGAGAATCAATAAACAGCGACTTTAGCGCTCTGCAATGAGTTGGTCTGCCCAGCGGAACTTTTCTTCACCGCCGCGCTCCATTCCGGAGGTTGGGCTGTGCGTTTTTTAAACAGCACTCAGAAAAGTTGCTTGAAAAAGAATCACCGCCTACAATTTTTTTGCTTCTTGCGCTACGTCAGTTTACTTACTACAAGTAATGAGTAGTATGTACGCCGGCTAACTCCTCACTCTGGGGAGACAGTCATTAAATAGAAAGTCCTTGAAGGGGAACACGATGAACAACGTTCTGAAATTCTCTGCTCTGGCCCTGGCCGCAGTTCTGGCTACCGGTTGCAGCAGCGCATCGAAAGAAACCGAAGCCCGTCTGACTGCTACCGAAGACGCAGCAGCTCGCGCCCAAGCTCGTGCAGACGAAGCCTACCGTAAAGCTGATGAAGCTCTGGCTGCTGCTCAAAAAGCACAACAGACTGCTGACGAAGCTAACGAGCGTGCTCTGCGCATGCTGGAAAAAGCTAGCCGCAAGTAATAGTCCTTCGGGATTGTTATCGAGCCGACCTGTTACTGGGTCGGCTTTTTTATTGCCCTGAGTTTTTGCAAGGCAAAAAAAACCGCCGAGGTCGCAAGAAGTCGGCGGTTTGCTTCAGGACAGTTACTGGGGCATGTCGACCGGGGCGCTCGAGACCATCGGGGCTGATGCACTTGGCACTGCGATTTCCACCGGCAGGCCATCTTCGGCAGCTACCACGTCACGCACCACGTCCCAGTTCATGCGCAAGTTGCTGGTGATGTCCTCACGCTTGAGCATCGCATTGATGACCGCGGTGTGCTTGTCCACCACGGACGGGTTGCCCTTGTCGTCCAGGGGCGTATGAGCTTCCAGGTAAACCTTGCCGCCACTGAGGCCCAACTTGTACGGATCGTTGATGATTCGTACCGAAGTGCCCACCGGCACCATGCCGGCCATCTCCAGGACGTTGTTGTTGAACATACGGAAACAGCCGTGGCTGGTACGCATGCCAATGCCAAACTTCTTGTTCGATCCATGGATCAGGTAGCCCGGCGTACCCAGGGTGAACTTGAACGGGCCCAATGGATTGTCAGGACCGGCCGGCACGACATTCGGCAGCGGGTCGCCATCAGCGGCGTGTTCGGCCTTGATCGAGGCCGGAGGCGTCCAGGTCGGGTTAGGCGTCTTGGCGATGATGCTGGTGCGCGCAATGGGCGAACCCCAACCTTCGCGGCCAATCCCCAGCGGGAACGTATAGACCACGTTCCGGCCCTTGGGGAAATAGTAGAGGCGATATTCGGCGAGGTTGATCACGATGCCTTCGCGCGGGCCCGGAGGAAGAATGAAACGGGTCGGCAGGACAATCTCGGTGCCAGCCCCCGGCAACCACGGATCGACCCCGGGGTTGGCCGCCACCATCTCGGTATAGCCCAAGTCATAGGTGGTGCCCAGGTCAGCGAAGGTATCTTCGTATTTGGCCTTGATGACCTGCACCTGGCCGACGATGTCTTCGCCCGGTGGGGGCAGGGGCAACTCCAACGCAGCAACGGGACCAGCCATACACAGGGCGGCAAGAGACAGGCAGCGGGCGACGGCAGGCAAGCGCGGCAACATCCGGGAAATCCTTCGCAGATCGAACAAGGGGTATCGAAACGGCGATTGTACACTGCCCCCCGTTATTTCGGGGAGAGCGGCACCGGAGTGTCCGATGCGCAGCATGCCGGGGGATCAACTGAAACCCTGTGGGAGCGAGCTTGCTCGCGATTGGCGGTGGGCCTGCCTGCACTGTATGGGACTGTGCCGGCCCTATCGCGAGCAAGCTCGCTCCCACAAAAGCGATACTCTGGGCCAGAAGGATCACAACTCGAACCGCAACTCCGGCCAGATTGGCGAGGTGCCGCGTTTCTGCGACTCCAGGATCGCCCGGCACAAGGAACACAGGCGGTGATCCTGGAAAATCCTGCGATCGACCCCGGACCAACGTGGCTGGGCCGGCAACAGGCTGCCGCACAGGGTCCGGTCGGCCGATCCGCCCAGTTCCAACTGCCGGGTCACCAGGTGCACCCGTACTTCCTGGCAGGCGAACAGATCCAGCTGCTCGTCAGGCTCGATCAGTTGGTAGGCAAACAGGGACCAGGCGGGACGCGGCATCGGGGGCTCCAAATCGGGGGCGCCACATTAGCCGAAACACCGCCTGTAGAAAAGCGTCAAAGCAGCGGTTTCAGCGTCGGCCAGACATTTTCCAGCAACTTGCCCTGAGCCGCGACGGACGGGTGCAACCCGTCGCCTTGCATCATCCCCGGGACACCTCCCACATCCTTGAGAAAAAACGGCACCAGCGGCACCTTCTTCTCCTCGGCCAAGGTGGTGTAGACCTTCGCGAAAGCCTCGGTGTAGCGCCGCCCATAGTTGGGCGGCAACTGCATGCCCAGCAAGATCACCTTCGCACCGCTGGCGCGAGAGCTCTCGATCATCGCTGCAAGGTTTTGTTGCAATTGTGTTGGCGGCTGTCCGCGCAGCCCATCGTTGCCTCCCAACTCCAGAACCACCACCTCCGGCTTATGGGCCGCAAGCAGCGTCGGCAGGCGCGCCAGGCCACCTGCACTGGTGTCGCCACTGATCGAGGCATTGACCACTTTATCGTCGAAACCCTCGGCCTTGAGCCGTTGTTCTAGCAACGACACCCAGCCTTGCCGGGTATCCAGGCCGAAAGCCGCGCTGATACTATCGCCAACGATCAGGACTGTACCCGCCGCTGCGTTCTGGACCATGCACATCAAGGCCAGGCCGGCACTCAAAAACCACACACGCATCGGATTCTCCATGGGCTCAAGCATTCTCACCGCGACGGACCTTAGCAAAGTGGTTCCCAGCGCGGAAGGTGAACTGACCATCCTGCACGAACTCAGCCTGGAACTGAACAAGGGCGACAGCCTGGCCATCGTCGGCGCGTCCGGTTCCGGCAAGTCGACGCTGCTCGGCCTGCTGGCCGGGCTCGACCTGCCCAGCAAGGGCGAAGTGACCCTCGCCGGCCAAGCCCTCAGCGCATTGGACGAGGATCAGCGGGCACGGGTTCGCGCCGAACATGTCGGCTTCGTCTTCCAGTCTTTCCAGCTGCTCGACAGCCTCAACGCGCTGGAGAACGTTATGCTGCCGCTGGAACTGGACGGCCGCAAGGACGCCCGGGAGCGCGCCACGCAACTGCTGCAACGGGTCGGGCTCGGCCAGCGGTTGACTCACTCGCCACGCCAGCTCTCCGGCGGCGAACAACAGCGCGTTGCGATCGCCCGCGCCTTTGCCGCCGAACCCGACGTTCTGTTTGCCGACGAGCCTACCGGCAACCTCGACAGCCACACTGGCGAACGCATCAGCGATCTGCTGTTCGAGCTGAACAAGGAACGCGGTACGACCCTGGTGCTGGTCACCCACGACGAACGCCTGGCCCATCGCTGCCGGCGCCTGATCCGACTTGAAGCCGGCCAGATGGTCGCGCCCCTGGAGCCTTGATGGCACGCTTGCCCCTGCTGCGCCTGTTCAGTCTTGCCATTCGCCAGTTGCTGCGCGACGCCCGCGCCGGCGAGCTGCGCGTGCTGTTCTTCGCCTTGCTGGTGGCCGTGGCGGCAAGCACCGCCATCGGCTACTTCGGCGCCCGGCTCAACGGCGCGATGATGATGCGCGCCACCGAGTTCCTCGGCGCCGACCTGCTGCTCGAAGGCAGCTCCCCCGCCCGCCCGGAACAGATTCGCAGCGGCACCGAACTGGGCCTGGAACATGCCCGCGTGGTGGAGTTTTCCAGTGTCGTTGCCACCGACAACGGTATCCAGCTGTCCAGCGTCAAGGCAGCCGATGACATCTACCCCTTGCGCGGCGAACTGAAAAGCGCCCCCGCGCCCCTTGCACAGGAGGAAACGGGCGGACGTCCAGCCCCGGGTGAGGCCTGGGTGGAGGCGCGGCTGCTGACCGCCCTGGACCTGAAGATCGGTGACAGCATCGATGTCGGCAACAAGACCCTTCGCCTGAGCCGGGTGCTGACCTACGAACCGGATCGCGCCGGCAACTTCTACAGCCTTACACCGCGAGTCATGATCAATCTCAAGGATCTGGACGCCACAGGCGTGGTGCAACCGGGCAGCCGCGTCAGCTATCGCGACCTGTGGCGAGGCCCGGCCCCGGCACTGCAAACCTACCGCGACCTGGTCAAGCCAGGCCTGGAACCCAACCAGCGTCTGCAGGATGCCCGCGATGGCAACCGGCAGATCGGAGGCGCCCTGGGCAAGGCCGAGCGCTACCTGAACATGGCCAGCCTGGTGGCGGTGCTGCTGTCCGGCGTGGCCGTCGCCCTCTCCGCCAACCGCTTCGCCACGCGGCGCTTCGACGCCAGCGCGCTGTTGCGTTGTCTCGGCCTGTCGCGCCGGGAAGCCATGGTGCTGTTCAGCCTGCAATTGACGGTGCTGGGCCTGCTGGCCAGTATCAGCGGCGCCCTCCTTGGCTGGATCGCCCAACTGGGCCTGTTCGCCTTGCTGCATGACCTGTTGCCGACCACCGTGCCGCCAGGCGGCCTGTTGCCGGCGATCGCCGGGATCGGCACCGGGTTGGTGGCGCTGGCGGGGTTCGCCTTGCCGCCGTTGGCTGCACTGGGCCGGGTCCCGCCGCTGCGCGTACTGCGCCGGGACATGCTGCCGATCCCCTCCAGTACCTGGGTGGTCTACGGCGCCGCATTGGGTGCCCTTGGGCTGATCATGTGGCGCCTGAGCCTGGACCTGGTGCTCACGTTTGCCCTGCTCGGTGGCGGCGTGATTGCCGCGCTGGTCCTTGGTGGCCTGCTGCTGCTGGCATTGCAGAGCCTGCGTCGGATGCTGGCCCGCGCCTCGCTGCCCTGGCGCCTGGGGCTCGGCCAGTTGCTGCGCCACCCGCTGGCCGCGGCGGGCCAGGCCCTGGCATTCGGCCTGATCCTGTTGTCCATGGCATTGATTGCGTTGCTGCGCGGCGAGTTGTTGGATACCTGGCAAAACCAGCTGCCCAAGAACGCTCCGAACTATTTCGCCCTGAACATCCTGCCCAACGACAAACAGGCGTTCGCCGACAAGCTGATGGAACTGTCCGCGCAGTCGGCCCCGCTGTATCCCGTGGTACCGGGGCGGCTCATCAGCATCAACGGCGAGCCGGCCAAGGAATTCGTGACCAAAGACTCGGCGGGCGACCGCGCGCTGCAGCGCGACCTGAGCCTGACCTGGGCCGCGGATCTGCCTGCGGGCAATGTGGTGACCGCCGGAAACTGGTGGCCTCAACAGCCACCGGACGATATTCCAGGAGTGTCGGTGGAAGGCAAGGTGGCCGAAAACCTCAAGATCAAGCTGGGCGACCGCCTGGTGTTCAATGTCGGGGGTCTCAACCGGGAGGCGAAGGTCACCAGCCTGCGGGAAATCAATTGGGACAATTTCCAGCCAAACTTCTTCATGATTTTCCAGCCCGGCACCTTGAAGGATCTTCCGGCCACCTACCTCACCAGCTTCTATCTGGCAGCCGGTCACGACCAGCAGATTGTCGACCTGTCACGGGCGTTCCCCGCCGTGACGATCCTGCAGGTGGAAGCCCTGCTCGAACAACTGCGGAGCATCCTCGCCCAGGTGACGCTGGCCGTGGAATATGTGCTGCTGTTCGTGCTCGCGGCGGGGATGGCCGTGCTGTTCTCAGGCTTGCAAGCCACGCTCGATGAAAGGATTCGCCAAGGCGCATTGCTACGCGCCCTCGGTGCCGAGCGGCCACTGCTGACCAAGGCCCGGCGCATCGAGTTCGGTTTGCTGGGCGCGGTCAGCGGCTTGCTGGCCGCCCTGGGCTCGGAGTTGGTGAGCCTGGTGCTTTACCGGTACGCATTCGACCTGCCATGGCATCCGCATCCATGGCTGCTGGTGCTGCCATTGGTGGGCGCTTTGCTGATCGGTGCAGCGGGCGTATTTGGTACCCGCCGAGCGCTCAACGCCAGCCCGCTGACAGTGTTGCGCGAGGGTTGATAGACTTCCGGCTTCGCTATCACAAGAAGTTGCCATGAGTCGCTATCGCCCTCCCCGCACCGCCGGCACCGCGCTGATCACCCCCGAAGGTGAGGCGCGGATGCGCGCTGAACTCCACGAACTCTGGCACGTGCGCCGTCCCCAGGTGACCCAATCGGTCAGCGAGGCGGCGGCCCAGGGCGATCGTTCGGAAAACGCCGAATACACTTACGGCAAGAAGATGCTGCGGGAAATCGACAGTCGCGTGCGCTTCCTCACCAAGCGCCTCGAAGCGCTCAAGGTCGTCAGTGAAAAGCCCAGCGACCCCAACAAGGTTTATTTCGGCGCCTGGGTCACCGTGGAAGATGAAGAAGGCAACGAGTCCCGCTATCGCATCGTCGGGCCCGATGAGCTGGATTTGAAACAGAACCTGATCAGCATCGACTCGCCGCTGGCCCGGGCATTGATCGGCAAGGCCCTGGATGCCGAAGCCCGAGTCCAAACGCCTGCCGGCGAGCAACTTATATATATAACCCACATCGAATACCTGTAAAAACCAAAGAAAATTAATCCGCGGACATATCGCGGCACAACGACAAGCAACTTGTTATTTGACATCAACAGGTTCATCCGGGAAATTGAAAGTGCGCCGAGAGCGCACTTTTTTATTATCTGTACATATTCAAGGATGAATAACATGGACCCGAACTTCAGTGATCGATGGATGAACCACACACAGCAAATTTATAAACTTCGCATCGATGAACTAATTCTCCCCGGCACCCATGATTCAGGCTCTGACAGAGAAGCGCCGAAGATGCAGTTTCCGTTTGAAATCACCCAAGACGTTCCAATCCGCGATCAGATCAACCGTGGGTTTCGCGTACTCGACCTGCGCGTTGAGCTGTTCGCCGACCAGCCTGCCGGGCACCCGCGTCGCTTCCAGCTTTATCACCTGACCTCGTCGGGCCGTACCGTGGCCGGTGATGTCCTTGACGTGCTCAACGCGTTTTATGCGAACCCAGCCCGAGAGAAGGAAATCATCGTTTTGAACTTTCATCAGTTCAAGAATTTTACCGATGCGGCACATAACGAACTTCACGACCTGATTGACCAGACGATCGGACATCGACTGATCCACTACGCTCAGAGCTATATGACGCTTCAGGAACTATGGCAACGCATGCCAGGAAAGAATATCGTCATTTCCTATAACAGGCGTGGCGGGGATGGTTACTGGCCCGGGGTCGAGCACCAATGGTCCGGCGAGGACTATATAAGCACTTCAACGCTGAAAAAATTCATGGACGATGCCAGTTCACAGCCTAAAAGGCCCTACGCGCTTCGCTCCATCCAATGCGCGAAATATACAGGCTTCTTCGTCCCGGATGATTTCAGCGACAAAGTTGACGAATGGTTCGCGTCCCAAGACATCAATAGCTATATCCAACGCTTTCACATCATCAATACCGACTGGTCGACGCGAAGCAGCATTGTGCTCAACTGCATGCACGCCAACCAGTTCCGGGGCCTGGCCAAAGGGGACCTTAACGGCGGGTGATCAGTCCCTGCCTGGCCACACGGGTCAGCTGCCGGATCGTTTCGGCAGCGTCCGCCCGGGTGGGGGACTGGATCACGGCGAGGTCGAAGCTGTCATTGGCAAAACGCGCCAGGGACTCGCCGTCTTCGACAAATTGGATCAGGAAGGCAGCAGGCCCATGGTTGCGTCGCGGCCAGCCGTCCAGATAACGCAGCAGCGTTGGCTGGTGGGTACCGCCCAGGAGAATTTTCGGATTGCGTTGGAGAAGGTTCGCCGTGATTGGCGCAAGACGTACGAGGGGGCTGGATGCGTTCATTGTGTCGTGTCTCTGCCTCAAAAGTCTGCATGGCAGGTGAGAGGCAACACCGAACCAGCGCTTTAGCGGTATTTCGAAGCCCTGTTGTCCTGGCTTCTATCGGTGACCGGAAGTCACCTGGCGCCCCGCAAGTAGCTGTTTAAATCGGCGCATGAGCGGCATCCTAGAGAAGCTGACCGGCCAGTGTCAAGAATCGATGAGCACAAAAAAGGCCCGTACTGGACGGGCCTCGACGATTCAAGCAAGGGGTCAGCGGGCGATGGCGTTGTCGGCGGAAAGCTTGCCAGCACCTTCAATCAGCACGGCGATGCTACCCGCCAGCAGGGCCAGGCCAAACTCGTAGCCATTGTTGGCCATGAACAGACCATTGCCGATATGCACCGAGAAAATCGCCACCAGCGACAGAATCGCCAGACCCAGCGCCGCAGGGCGCGCCAGAAGGCCGATGATCAGCGCCAGGCCGGCAAAGAACTCGGTACCGCCCGCCAACGTCGCCATCAAGTAACCGGGAGCCAGGCCGATGCTTTCCATCCACTGCGCCGTCCCCGCCAAACCATAACCGCCAAACAGACCGAACAGCTTTTGCCCACCGTGGGCAGTGAAGATGATACCCACGACGATGCGCAGGACAGTCAGGCCGTAGCCAGCACGGGAGAACAGTACTTTGTTGATGAGAGTGCTCATGGATCATTCCTTGGTGATGTGTGGTTAGACGCCATATTAATCGAATAACCTTATCTAACTAGCGCAAAAACTCCGCCATAACGATCAGGTTATTTGATTATTTTCGCAGGACCACCTTTCGTTCCTGGGACTCCAGCGACTCTCGCTCCCGGTCAAACGCCAGATAGTATTTATTCACACTATTAACGTAGCTGACTGCGCCCATCCCCACCTGCTCCATGGCGATGCGCTCCACCTGGAAAAACCACTGGTTCGGGTTCAATCCCCGTCGCCGGGCCTCGGCGCGCATCCCTTGCACCCGCTCGGGTCCCATGTTGTAGGCCGCCAGGACGAACGCCATGCGCTCTCGCTCGTTGAGTTTGGGGCTGGCGAAAAACTTGCGGCGGATCATGGCCAGGTACTTGGCGCCAGCCTGCACATTACCATCGAGGTTGCGGATGTCATTGACCCCGACCCGCTGGGCCGCGGACGGAGTGATCTGCATCAGGCCCGTCGGGCCGCTGCCGCTGCGCGCGTTGGGTTGCAGGGCCGACTCCTTGAAGGCCAGGGCCGCCAGGTTGAGCCAGTCCATGCCTTGAGCCTGGGCGTGCTTTTGCAGCACCGGCCGCAGCTTCTCCAGGCGCTGGCGATTGGCCCGGGCCAACGGATAATGGACCTGGTACAAGCGACGGTAGATCCGCAGGAACGCAGCGTCCTCGTTTGACGGTGCCTTGTAGGTGACGAGGAATCGATCGATGCTCGCCCGCAGCATCGCGGCGTCACGACGGACGAACCAGAACTCATCGCTCGGCTCGCCGATGAGCAATTGGCGGTCGAAGCGCAGCTTGGGCAAGATCTTGCCCCAACGTTCGGCAATCGGCTGTTCGACAATGGTCAGGTGGAAGATCCCGCCCTGGACCATTTCCAGCACATCCTCCACCGCCAGGGTGGGATCGACCCATTCGATTTTCACCGCCGGCAACTTGAGCAACGCAAGCTTCTGATTGATCTGGCTGACGGCATCCCCCGCCGCGCTGCCAGTGGGCAGGGCCAGGGTCTTGCCAGACAATTGTTCGACGCGGGTATATCGCTTCTCCCCCTTGATGCCCACCAACAGCCACGGCACGTCGCTGCGGATCGGACCACTGGCGCTGACCGCCTGGCCCGGTTGCGGCTCAAGCAGTTCGCCGGGAGCGACCAGGTCGCCCTCGCCACGTTGCAAGGCGCCAAGCAGCTGATCCTTGGCCTTGGGAATGATCTTGAGGGTAATTTCCTGGCCGTCCCGGGCATGTCCGTTGAGGTATTGCTCGAACGCCCGCAACCGGTGATATTCGACGCCAATGGGCTGTCCCTGGACTTCGCCGGAACTGTTGCGGCTCTGATTGACCAGGACTTTCAGCACCCGGCTGTCCCGGATCTGCGCCAGGTCCCGGACGGTTCCCGGCGCCACGGCTTGCAGCGGTCCGGGCAGCCGCGCTTCGGCCGGCATCGGCAAAAACAGCGAACAACACAGCACAAGCAATACCTGGGGACGTGCCATCCACTCTCCGGAAGGACAGTGCCGAGCCATCCCAGGGAACGGGACCGACTGGCAAAACAGAGCACCTTGGGGCGCTGAAAAGTGCGAAAGACTGGCACAGCGATGGCATTCGCACCACCCCAACCGGTCTCGTGGCCTCAACAGACAGCCGCAACTCGTTGTAGTTCTTGGCTTTTTTTATAAATCTACAGCTCTGATATGCTTTGCGGCCTTTGGGCCGAGGTAGCACCATGCAACTCATCGATATCGGCGTCAACCTGACCAACCCCAGTTTTGCCGACAAACACCAGGCCGTGCTCGAGCGCGCTTATGAAGCGGGCGTCTGCCAACTGGTCTTGACCGGTACCAGCATCGAAGGCAGCGAGCAGGCCCTTGAACTCTGCCAGCACCTCGACGAAGAGGGGCAACGGCTGTTTTCCACTGCCGGCATCCATCCCCACAGCGCCAGCGACTGGACGACCGACAGCGCACGACACCTGAAGGATCTGCTCAAGCAAGACCGCGTCCGCGCGGTGGGGGAATGCGGATTGGATTTCAACCGGGACTTCTCGCCCCGCCCACAGCAGGAAAAGGTCCTGGAAGAACACCTGGCCCTTGCGATGGAGTTGCAATTGCCGGTGTTTCTCCACGAGCGCGACGCCGACCAGCGTCTGCTGGAAATTCTACAAGGCTTTCGTGACCGATTGCCCGCCGCGGTGGTGCATTGTTTTACGGGCGAGCAAAAAGCGCTGTTCCGCTACCTCGATCTGGACCTGCACATCGGAATCACCGGGTGGATCTGCGATGAGCGCCGGGGCACCCACCTGCATCCATTGATGCGGGAAATCCCACGCGGTCGGCTCATGCTCGAAAGCGACGCCCCGTATTTACTGCCGCGTACCCTGCGGCCCAAGCCCAAGAACGGTCGCAACGAGCCGGCGTATCTGACGGACGTCCTTCGCGAAGTTGCCCTGCACCGCGGTGAAACCCAGGAAGACCTGGCAGTCCACACCACCGCCTGCGCCCGGGCGTTTTTTGGGTTGCCGAACCTTTCCGAATGAGCCGAAAGGCCCTGGGGAGCGAGCAAGCTCGCTCCCCAGGGCTCTTGGTCAAGGGCTCTTTAGCATCTGTTGACGCACATCAAAACCCCGCCCCCTGGATAGCAGCAGAATACTGGCACCTTGCCGAAACTGTTTCCGCTATCAGAGAAGACCTACCATGGGTGCCTGGCTTAGCAATATCTCGCTTAAATACAAATTCTGGGCGGTCAATGCGGTCGCATTCGCCACAACCTTGCTGTTGGTGCTCTATGCCATGCATTTGGAACAGCAGGTCCGAGGGGTGAGCCTGGGTCTGGTCTTTGCCGAACGCTTCAGCCAATACGCCGTGGCGGTGATGGTGTTGATGCTGGCAATGCTGGGTGCCTCGCAACTGTTGATCCGCTTCCTGCTCAGTCAGCTCGACACGTTGAAAGACGTGATGCTGCACGTGGAAAAAACCGGTGACCTTTCTGCCCGCGTGCCCTTGGCCTGCCGCGACGAGGTGGGCCAGATGGCCGCCGCGTTCAACGCGATGCAGGCGGGTTACCAACGGGTGGTCGACACCGTCGCCAGCACCGCGCGGCAGTTGGACAACGGGGCCGCTCGGCTGGCGTCGAGCATGAACGAGGTGCGCCACGGCATGCTCGGCCAACAGAGCGAGACCGACCAGGCCGCCACGGCGATCAACAAGATGTCCGCGACGGTTTATCACATCGCCCAGCATGCTGGCGCCACCCGTGATCTGTCGAAAACCACCGACACCCTCGCCGGCAACGGCCGCGAGGTGGTCAGCCGTGTCCAGCAATCGATTACCGGCCTGTCCACCGGCGTGCAGCAGACAGCCGAGATGATCCAGCGCCTGGCCGAAGACAGCCAGAAAATCAACGGCGTGGTCGGTGTCATCCACAGCATCGCCGAGCAAACCAACCTACTGGCCCTGAACGCCGCCATCGAAGCGGCGCGGGCCGGTGACATGGGGCGAGGCTTTGCGGTGGTGGCCGATGAGGTCCGCAACCTCGCCAGGCGTGTCCAAACCTCTACGGACGAGATCACCACGATGGTGTCGGCGCTGCAGGCGGTCACCCGGGATGCGGTGGAGTTCATGCAGGAAAGTTCGCACAAGGCCGATGACTGCGTACAGCAGGCTTGCGCAGCCGGCGAGGCGTTGGCGCAGATCACCGAGGCGGTGGCAAAGATGCGCGAGAGCAATACCCAGATCGCCGTCGCGGCCGAGCAACAAAGCCACGTCGCCGAGGAGATGAACAGAGCGGTGCTGGGTATTCGCGACGTAACCGAAGACACCGTGCGCCAGACGGTGGACTCCGCCGCCACCAGTGCTGAACTGGCGACGCTGGCGGGGCAATTGAACAAGGCGATTGGGCAGTTGAAGCTTTGAACCCCTCGTCCAGAAGGCTTATGGCTATCGCCACCTATCGCCACGATAGCCAACCGCGATTCGCCGCCCCGCCCGGCCCGACCTATCCTTCGTTTATTCGGTTTAAACGGACTCAAGGAACAGCATCATGGGCAAACGTCACCCCAACCTTCCGGCCTGGCAATGGCGCGCCTACCCTGACAATCATCGCCACCCGACCAACCTGGTCCTGCACCTGATCGCGGTGCCGTTGTTCATCGTCGCGTTTTTGCTGATTGTCTGCGGCGTGTTCAGCCTGAGCCTGGGGGATGTCGCCATCGGTGTGATCGGCTTGCTTGCCGCACTCGGGCTGCAACGCCATGGCCATAGCCTGGAGACACAAGCGTCGGAGCCTTTCAGTGATCGCAAGGACGCGATGTCGCGCCTGCTGGTGGAACAATTCCTGACCTTCCCACGATTTTTTCTAAGCGGTGGATGGTGGCGCGCCTGGCGGGAGCGCCACCGCCGCTGAATCGCCGAAACGTCTCAGCCGAAAATGGTCACTGTCTGCCGGCTCATGGCGATCAGCCGCCCATCGGCACTCCAGAATTTCGCCGCGACATGGCCATAGCCATCCTGGGCGTGTTCGATCTCAGCCAAATACTGGCACCAATCCAACGTCGTGAGTTCCAGCAACGGCTGGACAAACTCGATCGTCCAGGTCAGCGTACTGCCCGGGGCCATCTGGGTGAGGTGTGGTAACAGCGCCGGTGGCCAGGCATCCACCAGCGCCAGGATATGCCCTTCGTCCAGGGGTTGTTCTTTCACATCGCCGCGCAAACGTACCCAACCGCCCATGCTGCGGGATTTATTGCCGGTGAATGGCAGCCCGCCCACGCTCCAGCGCATCGCCAAGTGGCGCATGAACTCAGGAGTAGCGCCCTTGATGTAGGGCAACTCCTGGCATTGCTCGACATCCTTGAATTCAGGCGCGGGGTCAGCCTGCACCGACACGGTTGAAGATCGCGACGCGCCAAAGCTGCCTTGCACCACGGTCACCACTTCACCGTTCTGTACCGCACGCCCCAAGACCTGGCTGACCGCCTTGCCTTCACGCAACACCTGCACTTGAAAACTGACGGGGACGTCGGGCGCGACGGGGCCGACAAAGGTGATCGCCAACGAACGCACCGGGCGATCCGCCGGGACCTGGGCCCTCATCGCCTCGTATTGCAGCGCCGCCACCAGCCCGCCAAAACTGGCCCGTCCCTGGCCCCATTCAGGAGGGATCACAACGGCGCCTGGCTGATGGCGCACGGCATCGATCAAATCGGAGAAGCGCATGTCGACCTCGAGAGCAGCGGAAAAAGATGAAGGAATCTTAACCAGCGCGGGCAAGCGACACAGCGCTCATTCCGGCCAAAGAGACTGACAGAAAAGCCGTGGGGCTTGAATCCACCCCGGATGGTCACAGGGGTTTGGGGTAGCCTCAGGATTTATCGAAACAACTGGCGATGAGTTTATCCAGCACGCGGTCGGACTTGGCCTCGGCCTTTTCCATGGTGATTCGCCAGACCGGCACACAGGCTTGCAAATCGGCTTCATGCTCGGCCCGCGCCAGCCATTGCCAGCAATCATGCCAATCCCCCAGGGCACCTTGGGCAGCCTTCAGCCGTGGCATGGCCGTTTCCGGCAAGCGATCGAGTTCAGGATAGGCCTCGATGGCGTAGCGCACGCGCTTGATCAACAGGCGCAACCGGTGACGGTCATGGGCGGGGTCGCGCAAGGCTTCGCCGAGTTTTTTCCATTGCTTGTCGAGGCGTTTTTCGATGCGCTTGCGCAGCCCGGCAAGCAGGCCCTGGCGCTGGGCAGCGCGGATGAAGCGTGGGAACGCGTCGAGAATCATCAGCAGCTGCGCCAATTCCGGGCTGCTGGCCACGGCGGGATAGGCTTCAGCCATTTGCACCTGGCGCCGCTGCGCCGCGTCGGTCTTGCCGTGCTTTTGCAGATAAGCCGCCAGCACCTCGCGGTCGCGCAAGGGCGTAGTCAGGGTTCCTACTGCCGACGCGGCCGTTTCCAGCTGTTCGACACCGGGCAATCCACGCAACGGACGAAGCAGGCTGCGCAACCGACGGACCGTGGTTCGCAGGTCATGCAGTGCTTCGCTGTCGGTTTGGGCATTCAAGCGGGCCTGGCAGGCCAACAGGCGGACTTCCAGGCCCAGTATCCGGGCCACCAGCCGATCAATCATCGGGCGTACTCCGTACGCAGCTTCGAGTTTCGAGCTACAGGCCGCAAGGGAAAACAGTTTCGCTTCCACTTACAGCTTGCAGCTTGTAGCTCGCCGCTGTGTTTATCGTCCTGCGCGGGATTCGCGAATGTAGAAGCGGGCCTTCTCGGCTTTTTGAGTGCAGCCTTCGAAGGCTTCGAATTGCTGCTGGGTCTTGGCGCCGGTCAGCAGCGACAGGGCCTTGGAGTAGCTGACCGTACCGGCAAAACCTTCGGCCTTGGCCAGGTCCAGTTCGCGCCAGGCGCTGTCGAGTTGACTGCCACAACTGTCGCGGTACGCGGTCTTGCCGGCACAACCGGCCAGGGCCAGAACCATCAGGGATGCCACCAGGGGCAGGCAGATCCGGGCTTTCATCGATAACACCTCAAGTCAGGTCAACAGTCGTGCTGGTAAGACGGTTTCGCCGGGAAAAAGTGCCTCGGCGCCACCGCTATATTCAAGTGTGGACGAGAATACGCAAATGCCGTCGCGGCGTGTCAAAAAACGACGCCTGCGCCACAACGATTTGAGCCGGGCCGTCGATGAGTGCATTGTTGACGTCTGTTCGATAAGAGGCCGGCTCATGACAAAACGTGTCGCATTGGTATTGGGCTCGGGCGGCGCCCGGGGCTATGCCCATATCGGAGTGATCGAGGAAATCGAACGGCGCGGCTACGACATTGCCTGCATCGCCGGCTGCTCCATGGGCGCCGTCGTGGGCGGAATCTACGCCGCCGGCAAGCTAGAGGATTACCGCAACTGGATCGAAAGCCTCGACTACCTGGATGTGCTGAGGCTGGTGGACGTCAGCTTTCGTCTCGGGGCGATTCGCGGAGAAAAAGTCTTCGGGCAAATCCGCAAAATTGTCGGCGAACTCAACATCGAAGACCTGCGCATTCCTTATACGGCTGTCGCCACCGACCTGACCAACCAGCAGGAAATCTGGTTCCAGGAAGGTTGCCTGCACCAGGCGATGCGCGCCTCGGCGGCCATTCCCAGCCTGTTCACCCCGGTGATGCAAGGCAACCGCATGCTGGTGGACGGCGGGCTGCTCAACCCGCTGCCGATCGTGCCAGTGGTGTCGAGCCATTGCGACCTGATCATTGCGGTCAACCTCAACGCCACCAACCAGAAGCAATATCGGCTGCCAGTGATCCAGCGCCCCGCCGCGTTCCGGCGTCGCTTCGATACCCTGGTCAGCTCCCTGGGCTCACGGCTGCCATTTCGCCGCAAACAGGCCGAGCAGCTGTTGCTGTTGGAGCAGGAAGCGCTGAAGGCCGAGGCCGCCGATATCAACCCGTGGATCGAATCCGCCGAGCCGGAAGGCCAGCAACCGGCCGCCGCGCCAGAGAGCGACGGTGCGCCAAGATCCGCCACCGGCTCGTTCATCATCGATAACGTCGGGCCCGCGTCCTTGCTGGATTTGATCAACCAGAGTTTCGAAGTAATGCAGACCTCCCTGGCCCAGTACAAAATCGCCGGTTACCCGCCGGACGTGCTGATCAACGTGCCGAAACGGGTGTGCCGGTTCTTCGAGTTCTACAAGGCGCCGGAACTGATCGCGTTGGGGCGGGAGATCGCCCGGGATACGTTGGATCGGTATGAGAGTGAGCAGAATTGAAGGATCGCAGAGTTCCCGTGGCGAGGGAGCTTGCTCCCGCTGGGCTGCGAAGCGGCCCCGAAAACTTCAGATATGATTTTTGCCTGACACACCCCATGCTCAGGTTTTTAGGGCTGCTTCGCAGCCCAGCGGGAGCAAGCTCCCTCGCCACGACAGCGCTTGGCCTTAGATCTCAACGGTGATCAAGCCCACCCTCCAACAACCGATACCCCACCCCCGCTTCAGTCACGATAAACCGAGGCCGGGTCGGGTCGTCGGCCAGTTTCTGGCGCAGGTGACCGACCACGATGCGCAGGTAGTGGCTGTCCTCAACGTGGGTCGGGCCCCAGATGTCCTTGAGCAGTTGTTGCTGGGTGATGACCCGCCCCGGATGTCGCGCCAGTTGCGCCAGCACCGCGTATTCCTTGCGGGTCAGGGCCACTTCGGCGCCGTTCAGCAGGACCCGGCGATACGCCAGGTCCACCGTCAGCGGGCCGAACGTCAGCGCCGCCGGCGGTGCCTCGCCTGGCGGCGCCTGGCGCAGCAACGCACGCACGCGGGCAAGGAATTCCTGGATGCCAAAAGGCTTGGTCACGTAGTCATTGGCGCCGTTGTCCAGCGCCTCGACTTTCTGCGCCTCGCTGGCCCGCACCGAGAGGACCAGCACCGGCACCGCCGACCACTGGCGAAACTCTCGCAACACTTGCTGGCCGTCCATGTCCGGCAGGCCCAGGTCGAGCACCAACAGGTCGGGTTTGTTCAACGCCGCCTGGGCCAAGCCCTCGGCTCCCGTCTCGGCTTCGAGCACCTTGTAGCCTTGCGAGGCCAGGCTGATGCGCAGGAATTTGCGGATCTGCGGTTCGTCATCGATGACCAAAAGGGTCGCGCTCAGGCTCATGGGGTCCATTCATCCAATCAAGTGGCGAGAGCATAACGCAGCGCCGGTCAGGCTTCATCGTCCATGCCTGGTTGTGCCTGCAAGGGCAGGTGCAAAGTGATGCAGGTGCCACAACCGTCGAGGCCGTCGCCGACGCTGATCCGCCCACCGTGGGCACCGACCATGCCCTGGCAGATCGCCAATCCGAGCCCGGTGCCCTGCCCGCCTCGATCACCGCGCGCAGCGGTGTAGAACATGTCGAAGATCTTTTCCCGCTCTTGCTCGGGAATGCCCGGCCCTTCATCCGCCACGGCGAACAGGATTTCGTCGGCCGTCGCCTCGGCGTTGAGCAGCAGCCGTCCATGGGCCGGGGAAAACCGCGCGGCGTTCTCCAGCACATTGACCAGGGCCTGTTCGATCAGCGCGGCGTGGACATACAGCAACGGCAAGCCGACCGGCACCTGGACATCGACCGCCAACGGCGCCAGCACGGCCCGCAGACGGTTCAACGCACTGGCGACGATGTCGGCGGGTGACACCCAATCGCGCGCCAGCTTCAGCGCGCCATGGCCGAGCCGGGTCATGTCGAGCAGATTCTGGATATAACGGTCCAGGCGCTCGGCCTCGTCGCGGGTGCCTTCCAGCAGCTCGCGACGGTCCTGCAGCGGGATCGCCTCGCCCAGCGCCAACAGGCTGTCGATGCTGCCGCGCATGGACGTCAGCGGTGTGCGCAGATCATGGGAGACAGACGCGAGCAAGGCACTGCGCAACTGTTCGGTTTCGCCGTGCAGGCGCGCTGCTTCCAGATCCTGTGCCAGTTGCGCCCGGGCCAGCGCCTGGGCCAGCGGCTGGCTGAGGGCCGCCAACAAGCGTCGACGATGGCCGCTCAACGGCTTGCCGTCTTTCGGGCAGACGCCCAGCAGGCCCAGCGGAGCGCCCTCGCTGGACAAGGGCCACCACCACCAGCGCCCGGACGGCAACGTCGCGGTGCCGGCACCGGCCGGTTGGTCGTGTTGCCAGGACCAGTCGGCGGCAGCGCGCTCGGCCTCGGTGAAGGTCAACGGCTCGGCGGTCTCGACCTTCCAACCATGCCCGCCGTCGCGGTTGAGCAGGCACAGCTGCAAATCGTCCTCGCTGTCGAGGTGTTGCACGGCGGCGCTGATCACGGCCTGGCGATCCGTGGCGGCAGTCAGCTTGCGTGACAGGTCGAGCTGTTCACCGGTTTCCTGCTGGGTGTCGCGCAGCGCTTGCAGTTGACGGCGCTGGCGGGCCGCGAGATTGCCCGTCAGGGCGGCCATCAGTAGGAAAAATGCCAGCGTCAGTACGTCCTCTTCGCGCTGGATCGTCAGGGAAAAATTGGGCGGGATAAACAGAAAATCGTAGGCCAGGAACGACAGCGCCGCACAGGCCAGGGCCGGGCCGAGGCTGCTGCGCACCGCCACCAGCAACACCGCCATCAGAAACACCAGGGAGATGTTTGGCAGTGCCAGCAACCCTGAGACTCCCCAGGCCAAGGCACTGGCCGCCCCTGTCGCCGCGAGCGCCAGGGCATAGTCGAAACCGGTGGCGAGGGTGCTCGGGGCCAGGCGCGTGGGCGGTGGCGATTCATCGCTGTCCAACACGTTGATTTCCAGGCCACGGGCGTTGCGCAAAAGGCGTGAGGCCAGGCCACCGCCAAACCATCGCCGCCGCAGACGCCGGCGGGACTGCCCTACCAACAGCAACGTGGCGCGGCGTTGCATGGCGTGCTGGATCAACGTCCGCGCGACCTCCCCGGCGCGCAGCGACACCACTTCCCCTCCCAGGCGCTCGGCCAATTGCTGGGCGTTCTGCAGGCGTTGGCGCGACGACTCGTCCCGCGCCCCGCCGTTATCCACATGCACCACGCTCCACGGCAGATGCCGGCGCTGGGCGACGCGGCTGGCGTGGCGCACCAACCGTTCGGCCTGCAAGTCGCCGTCCACGCCCACCAGCAACCGACCGCGCACCGCCGGCGCCGCCTGGCCCAGTTGCCGATAGCCTTGCGCCAGATCGTCGTCCACTTGCGCCGCCGCGGTCTGCATGGCCAGCTCGCGCAGCGCGGTAAGATTGGTCTGGGTAAAAAACGCATCGATGGCTGCCCGCGCCTGCTCCGGCACATAAACCTTGCCGTCGCGCAGGCGCTCCAGCAGCTCGCGCGGCGGCAAGTCGATCAGCAGCAACTCGTCGGCTTCCTGCAACACCCAGTCCGGCAACGTCTCGCGCACCTGCACGCCGGTGATGCCGCGCACCTGATCGTTGAGACTTTCCAAATGCTGGACATTCACCGTGGTGTAGACATCGATGCCTGCCGCCAACAACTCCTGGATGTCTTGCCAGCGCTTGGCATGCCGGCTGCCGGGCGCGTTGCTGTGGGCCAGTTCATCCACCAACACCAGGCTCGGGCGAGACGACAAAAGGCCGTCGAGGTCCATTTCCTCGAGCACCACGCCGCGATATTCCGAACGCACCAGCGGCTGCTGCTGCAGGCCATTCAACAGCGCTTCGGTCTCGGCGCGCCCGTGGGTCTCGACCACGCCGGCGACGACGTTCGTGCCTTGGCGCAGCCGGGCGTGAGCCGCTTGCAGCATGGCGTAGGTCTTGCCCACGCCCGGCGCGGCGCCGAGGAAAACCTTGAGGCGGCCACGGTCGTGGCGGGGCAGATTGGCTAGCAGTGCATCGGCGCGGCCGGAGTCGCTCATGCTATGTCTCTTGTTTCAGGGATGGAATTTAGCCTCTGTGGGAGCGAGCTTGCTCGCGATGGCGGTCGTTCAGCCGTCACTGTCATTGACTGACCCACCGCTATCGCGAGCAAGCTCGCTCCCACAGGTTTCTACAGTTTTTCCAGGGCCATGTTCAGCGCCAGCACATTTACCACCGGCGGTCCCACCAACGGCTGCTCGATGTTGTCATTGAGCAACTGCTGCAACCTCGACACTGGCACATTCCTGGCCGCCGCGACACGCGTCAGTTGATAGGCAATCGCGGCCGGAGGCAAGTGCGGGTCCAACCCGCTGCCGGAAGTGGTCAGCAGCGCCAGGGGCACCGGTCCCTGGCCGGGCACTTGCAGCTTCTGGGCACCATCGATCACCCGCGTGGCCAGTGCCGGGTTGCTCGGCGAAAAGTTGCTCGCGCCACTGGCCACCGTCGCAAACGCGCCAGCCGAGGGCCGTGGGTGAAACCACCCATCGCCGACGAAATCCTGGGCGATCAGCCGGGAGCCACGGACCTTGCCGTCGGCATCATGGACCAGGCTGCCGTTGGCCTGGTCCGGGAAAGCGATTTGCGCCACGCCGGTGACGATGAGTGGGTAAGCGATGCCGGTGATCAAGGTCATCAGCAGCAACAGGCTCAAGGCCGGGCGAATCAAGGTGAACATTGCTAAATCCTCAGTTGATGGATGTCTTCAGGCTCAAACCAACCCCAATCCCGTCAGCAACAGATCGATCGCCTTGATCCCCACGAACGGCACCGCGATCCCGCCCAGGCCGTAGATCAGCAGGTTGCGGCGCAGCAAGGCCGCCGCGCTCGCGGCTTGCACTCGCACGCCGCGCAGGGCCAGGGGGATCAACACGACGATGATCAGGGCGTTGAAGACGATGGCCGACAGGATCGCGCTTTGCGGGCTCTGCAAATGCATGACGTTCAATACGCCGAGCTGCGGATAGATGGAGGCGAACAGCGCCGGCAGGATGGCGAAGTACTTGGCGATATCATTGGCGATGGAAAACGTGGTGAGCGCGCCCCGGGTCACCAGCAGTTCCTTGCCGATCTGCACCACGTCCAGCAACTTGGTCGGATCGCTGTCGAGGTCGACCATGTTGGCCGCCTCGCGCGCGGCCTGGGTGCCGTCGTTCATCGCCATGCCTACATCGGCCTGGGCCAGGGCCGGAGCGTCGTTGGCACCGTCGCCACACATGGCGACGAGTCGACCATCGTTCTGCTCATGGCGAATGCGCGCCAGTTTTTTCTCCGGCGTGGCCTCGGCCAGCACATCATCCACGCCGGCTTCGGCGGCAATTGCGGCAGCGGTCAGCGGGTTGTCGCCCGTGACCATCACGGTGCGGATCCCCAGTTTGCGCAGCTCGGCAAAGCGCTCGCGGATGCCGGGCTTGACCACGTCCTTGAGGTGAATGGCGCCGAGCAATTTTCCGTCCACGCAGACCAGCAACGGCGTGCCGCCGCTCTGGGCGATCTTGTCGACTTCCCGGCCCAATGCGGTGGGCAGTCTGTCACGGGGCAAGCCAATGAAAGTCAGCAGCGAATCCACCGCGCCCTTGCGATACACGCGCCCCTGATAATCCACGCCGGACAAGCGTGTTTCGGCACTGAATGGCACGGCTGTCAGCAACTGCGCGGCGGGTTCAGCCTGAGGATGCAACCCACGCAGGTATTCGACGATGGACTTGCCCTCGGCCGTATCGTCGGCCAACGAGGCGAACAACGCGCCTTCGGCCAGCTCCTTGGCGCTTACGCCCGGGGCGGCATAGACCGCTGCGCAACGACGGTTACCAAACGTGATGGTGCCGGTCTTGTCCAGCATCAACACGTGCACATCCCCCGCTGCCTCCACGGCGCGACCGGACTTGGCGATCACGTTCAGGCGTACCAGGCGGTCCATCCCGGCGATGCCGATGGCCGACAGCAAGCCGCCGATAGTGGTGGGGATCAACGTCACCAACAGCGCCACCAGGAACACCAGCGGCAGGCTGCCGTTGGCGAAATGGGCGAACGGCTGCAACGTCACCACCACCAGCAGGAAGATCAGCGTCAGACCAATCAGCAAGATATCCAGCGCCACTTCGTTCGGGGTTTTCTGGCGTTTGGCGCCTTCCACCAGGGCGATCATGCGATCCAGGGTGGATTCGCCGGGATTGCTGGTGATGCGCACCAACAACCAATCGGAGACCAGCCGCGTATTGCCGGTAACCGCCGAGCGATCCCCGCCCGATTCGCGAATGACCGGCGCCGACTCCCCGGTGATCGCCGCTTCATTGACCGCCGCGATGCCTTCGATCACTTCTCCGTCGCCGGGGATCATCTCCCCCGCCGCAACGCGAACGACATCGCCTTTGCGCAGGCGTGTGGCGGGTATCACCTCGAAACCGTTCGCCGTCTGGCGGCGGGCACTCAAGCCTTCACTGCCAGCCTTGAGGCTGTCGGCGCGAGCCTTGCCGCGCCCTTCGGCCAAGGCTTCGGCGAAGTTGGCGAACAACACGGTGAACCACAGCCACAGGGCAATCTGCGCGGCTACGAAAGTCGGCACGGTGCTGTCGGGAACCAGGCACAGCACGGTGGTGAGGACCGCGGTGAGTTCCACCACCAGCATCACCGGCGCACGGTGCAACTGGCGTGGATCAAGCTTGACGAAAGCTTGCACCAACGCAGGCCGCCACAGCGCCGACAGATTGGTTTTCGGTTGCTCCGGCGCCTTGGCGACGACGGTCTTACTCATCGGCATGTTCATCTCAAATCCTCAGAAACCCAGGCTCAGGTGTTCGGCGATCGGGCCCAGGGCCAGGGTTGGCAAGAAGGTCAGGCCGCCGACCAACAGGATGGTCACGGTCAGCAACGTCACGAACAGCGGGCCGTGGGTGGGGAAACTGTTCTGGCCGACAGGGGCGGGCTTTTTCATCGCCAGGCTACCGGCCAACGCCAGCACCGGCAGGATGTAGCCGAAACGGCCAATTAGCATGCCCAGGCCCAGCATCAGATTGTGAAACGGCGTGTTGGCGCCAAAACCGGCGAAAGCCGAACCGTTGTTGGCCCCCGCCGAGGTGTAGGCGTAGAGCAATTGGCTGAAACCGTGGGCGCCAGGGTTGCTCACCGCCGCCGCAGGGCCGGGCAGGCTTGCGGCAATAGCGCCGAGCACCAGCACGCTCACGGGCATCACCAGCAGCGTTACCACCAGCAATTGCACTTCCCGGGCACCGAGCTTCTTGCCCAGGTATTCGGGCGTGCGACCAATCATCAACCCGGCGAGGAACACCGCAATCAGCACATTCAGCAACATCCCGTAGAGCCCGGCCCCGACGCCGCCGAAGACCACCTCGCCGACCATCATGTTCATCAGCGCCACCATGCCGCTGAGGGGGTTGAGGCTGTCGTGCATGGCATTGACCGAGCCGTTGGACGCCGCCGTGGTCGTCACTGACCAAAGCACCGTGGCAGTGGTGCCGAAGCGCGCCTCCTTGCCTTCCAGCGGCGCGGCTTGCTCAACCGCGGCGTTGTCGAGGGCTGGGTTGGGTTGGTACTCGGCCCACAGCGACGTCGCGCCGCCGATCAGGAACAGCGCAAGCATGCAGGCGATGATCGCCCGGCTCTGGCGCAG
This sequence comes from Pseudomonas sp. E102, assembly GCF_052660185.1. NCBI lineage: Bacteria > Pseudomonadati > Pseudomonadota > Gammaproteobacteria > Pseudomonadales > Pseudomonadaceae > Pseudomonas > Pseudomonas sp. E102. Next base: position 1,021,245 of record NZ_CP084025.1, on the reverse strand, counting down.
GTCCTTGACGTAGTGGCCGAAGGTGAACACCAGCGCCGCCGGAATCAGGATGATCGACGCGACTTCGAACAGATTGGTCCAGGCCGTCGGGTTCTCGAACGGGTGCGCCGAGTTGACGCCGAAGAAACCGCCGCCATTGGTGCCCAATTGCTTGATTGCAATCTGGCTGGCCGCCGGCCCGAGCGGGATCACTTGATCCACGCCCTGCATCGTCACGCCATGTATGTAATGCGCGAAGGTCTGCGGCACGCCCTGCCACACCAGAAACAGCGCCAGTACCAGGCACAGCGGCAACAATCCGTAGAGCGTGGCGCGGGTCAGGTCGACCCAGAAATTGCCGAGGGTCGTGGCGGACTTGCGCCCGATCCCACGACACAACGCCACCAGCACAGCCAGGCCAGTGGCAGCGCTGACGAAGTTCTGCACCGTCAGGCCGATCATCTGGCTCAAGTAACTGAGGGACGCCTCACCGCTGTAGGACTGCCAGTTGGTGTTGGTCATGAAACTGACCGCCGTGTTGAAGGCCTGGGTCCATTCCATGCCGGGCAGGTTTTCGGTGTTGAGTGGCAAATGCCCTTGCAACAACAGAACCGCGAACAGCAAAGCGAAACCCGCCAGGTTGAAGGCGAGCAAGGCCAAGGTGTACTTCTGCCAACTCTGCTCGGTGGTCGGATCGACACCGGCCACCTTGTAACAACACCTCTCCACCGGCCCAAACACCGGTGAAAGCCAGGTGCGCTGGCCTTCCATCACCCGATAGTAGAACCGCCCCAGGAACGGTGCCGGAATCAGCACCAGCGCAAAAAAGCCAAGGATCAGCCCGTAGTCATAGCCGTGCATAACCGCTCCTAACCCCGGTCCGCGCGCAACAGCGCAACCAACAGATAAATGAACAGCGCCACTGCCAACAGCAGCGACACCCCGTCCAGAACACTCATGGGATTTCTCCGTGGTACGGCGTCGTGCCGTGTGTGGAGAGATTGTCGGTAGGGAGGGTGTAAAGGTGCGAGATCGAGGGTTGGGTGGGGGGATAAAGAAATTGTAAAAAAACGGGGTGGGGTTGAGGGGGTGGCCCATTCACGAGGCGGCGGAACTGCTCAAGTCGTGGAGGCCCTTTAGGGATAACGCCGTCAATCTTGCTCGCGATTGACGGCCTCCCTCGTTTAGTCAGTGTCCATCAGCTGAACTGTTGCCGGCGGCTATCTTTTTTATTTTATTTAGCGCGTTCGCTAATGCTTCTTCAGCTGTATCCAGTTTGTTGTGATTTCAGAGTGTATCGGAATGTCCCGGCTGGATTTGTTATAGCCGTTTTAGCGCGCCACCAAACAGTTTCGCTCTGATGGCTGGTCAGCTTCCAAGGCGCGCCGAGGTGGCACTGCACTGCCTTATATGCTTGGAACATCATCTTTATTTAATGATTGCATCCAATGCAAATAGTAGTTGATTTGCTCTTGGATGTTGTTTGTTAGATCTCTATCTTCGTAATCAAAGATATTTACGATTCTATCGTCGTCCGCCGGTTCACCAGCAGTAACCTCGTAAGCGATTATCCCTCCAGACATCTGCGAAGACATCCGCGAAGGGTGTACGTTAAGCTTCGAGCCCTTGCATAAAAATTTTACATCCGGGTAATCTTTCCTAACTTTTCCAAAGCACATATACAGGTCAGCGTCGGTATAAGATCTTTCTGATCCGTCCGGCATGAGCACGGTCATCATGTTGGTTTTCCGATCGCATTTAAATTCCGCAGTCTTTAAAGAGCTGCCTATTTCAACTGCCACCTCACGAATAATCATATATCACCTTTTGAAATTAGGTATCGAATAGCCCACGAAAGCTCCATCTGAATCCACGGGAGTTGCGCCAACTATATCTTTTTTATCGACACCGCCAGGAACTGCTATCTCCAATTCCTTCCGATGGGGTGAGAGCAGACCAAGTTTTTTATTAACATCAATGCCTGGCACATTTTTTAATACATATACATACCCTGACTCGAGCCCGTACCCCGTTGCAAATTTTTTCGCCTCCTTCATCGAAGTGGTGGTGCTCACATAGATGCTGGGGGGACTCCGATTATCCTTAGCGTGAAGGAATAAATCAGTACTAAAGCCTAATGGTTCGAAGCCTTCGTCAAAAATTTCCCACGGTTCTCTGGTGTCGCCTCTATAGGTATAGATAGCTTTGGGCTTGGCGCCTGGGGACTCAGGGCCCCCTTCATTCACTCCAACTTTCGCCGAATCCTGCTCTCTAACCGCCGGCTTACACCCGCCGCTCCCAGGACAATCCACCAACCCCAACGGATCCACCCACCCCGTCGGGTTCAGGGTGTACCGATACCCATTGAGCCCACCCTTCAGCTTGCTCGGATCCAGCGTCAGATACCGCCCCGTCTCCGGATTGTAGTACCGGTGCCGGTTGTAATGCAGGCCGCTTTCCCGGTCGTGGTATTGCCCCTGAAAGCGCAGCGGTTGTTCCAGGCGCTTGCCGTCGCCGTGGCGCAGTTCGGTGAGTTTGCCGTAGCCGTTGTAGCGCGCGGCCCAGACGACTTCGCCTTGGTGGCTGGTCAGTTCCTGGGGAGTGCCGAGGTGGTCGAGGTGGTAGTAGAACGGCGTGGCTTTTTCCGGGCCTGCGCCTTCGAGCAGGGCCAGGGGGCGGAAGGTGCCGGGTTCATAGACGTAGCTCTGGTAGTGACGGTCGCTGCTTTCAGCGATGACCTGGTCGCCCTGCCAGATGAATTCCGTGGTGAGGCCGTCCACGGTCTTTTCGATGCGTCGGCCGAAGGCGTCGTAGCGGTAGGAGGTTTCGCTCCCGTCGGGGGTGGTGACGCCGATGAGCCGATGTTGGCTGTCGTAGCGGTATTGCGTGACGAGGCACTGGGCATGGCCGCGGCGTTCGCGGACCAGGTTGCCGTAGGCGTCGTAGTCATAGTGACGATCGCCCTCCATCAGCAGGCGGTTGCCCTTGAGGGTGGTCGGGCCGGGACGGTCGTTGAACAACACATTGCCGGCCGGGTCGTGGGAAAAGTGTTCCGGGGGTTGGCTGTGGGCGTAGTCGATGCGCACCAGGCGATCCAGCGCGTCGTAGTGGTAGCCGCGTCGGTTTCGCGTGTCGGAAAGCGCGGCGAGGTTGCCGTTGGCGCTGTAGGAATAGTCACGCCAGAACAGTTGTTTTTGCTGGCTTTGCCACACGGTCTGGGCCTTGAGGCGACCCTGTTCGTCGTAGCTGTAGTCGCTGAGCAACTGGCCCTGCTGGCGCTGGCGTTCGCGGCCGCCCTTGAAACGGTGTTCGGTCAGGCACGTGCCGTTGAGGTCGATGGCGATCAGCGCCCCGCCTCGCAGGTGGCGGTAATCCAGGGTGCTGCGATCGGGCAGGCGGCAATGGACCAGCCGGCCGACATCGTCGTAGCGATAATGCAGGCTCGCCCAACCCTGGTGTTCGGCGACGAGGCGGTCCTGGTTGTCGTATTCGTAGGCCAGCGGCCAATGGCCGTCTTCAACGCTGATCAGTCGCCCGAGGGCGTCGTAGCCGTACTCGACCGTGGCACCGTCGGGCAAGGTCTTGCGCAGCAGGCGGCCGGCGGTGTCGCGTTGGTAGGCGGTGATCCGCTGGCTGCCGTCGGCGCCGAATTCGGTCTTTTCCAGCAGGTGGCCGTTGAGGTCGTAGGCGTAGCCGGTGCGCTGGCCGTCGAAGCCGGTTTCCTGTCGGATCAGTCCGTTGGGCGTGTAGTCCAGCTGATACTTTTCGCCGGATTCGTTCTCGATTTCGGTCAGCAACAGCCGCGCCGAGTCGTAGCGGTACTTCAGTTCGCTGCCGTCGGGGTTGAGGCGGCGGCTGACCAGGTGCAGATCGTCGGCGTATTCGTAGCGGGTGATGCGCCCCAGTTCGTCCCGCTCCGCGGTGACCTTGCCGTAGGCGTTGTAGCTCCATGCACGGGTCGCGCCGGTGGGCAGGGTGGTCTGTAGCAAGCGGCCCACGGCGTCCCATTGGTAATGGGTGACGGCGCCGCGTTCGTCTTGACGGGTCAGCAGACGGCCCAGGGCGTCGTAGGAAAAAACTCGCTGGCCGTCGTCCGGCAGGATTTCTTCCGTCAGTTGGCCCAACGGGTTTCGCACAAAATGATGGGCACCGCCGTCCGGGTAGCTGATGGTATTCAGTTGCCCCTGGTCGTCGTAGTGATACCAGGTGCTTTGGCGAGCCGGGTCGACGACTTCGATGATGTCGCCCTGGGCATTGCGCCAGTAGGTCCACACGGCCTTGCCGCGAGTCCGGGCGTGTAGGAAACCGTTTCGGTATTCGTAGGACGTGGGCTCGCCTTCCGGCGGAATCAGCGCCACCAGCCGTCCGACTTCGTCGTAGCGGTATTCGGTGACGGCGCCCAGCGGGTCTTGCTCGGCGATCAGCCGGCCCTGTTCGTCATAAGCCTTGAGGTGTTCGCCGCCGGCGGGATCGACCTGGCGCACCAGCCGCGCGTGGTCGTCGTGGACATACACGTCCTGGCTGCCATCGATATGCCGGACCGTGACGCTGCCGTCATCGCCCCAGGTGTAGCGGCTGTCCATCTGCGCGAACGAGGCCCAATGCCGGACACAGCGCGCCGCCGGGCCGAGGCCTTGCCACTCCCAGTAGAAACTCGCGCCCCCGGCCAGTTGCCGCTGGAGGATGACGTGCTGGTCGTCGTAGTCGTAGCGCTCGCTCTCGCCGGCGGCGTTGGTCGCTTCGATGAGGCGCGAACGCGCATCGTAGCGGTAGGTCACCAGGGTCTGTTCAGTGCGCCAGGCTTCGTCAAGGGTCAGCGCCGGGTGGAAGCTCTGATAGTCGATGGCGACCAGGTGCCGATGTTCGTAGCGCAAACGCAAACAGCGGCCGGCACCGTTGTCCAGACGGCTGATGTCGCCGTAGATGTTGCGTTGGACGGTCAGGCGGTTGTCGTACCGATCGCTCAGGGCCGTCAGATGACCGTCGCGAAAATGTAGGAAAGGAGCGTCTTCGCCGGGCTGGGCGACGATCAATTCGTCCGGCTCGTTGCTCAGGTAAATCGCCGCGCGGGCCAGGCTGTTGTGGATGGCGGGGCGTTGCAGGCTGGGCCGGGGAAACGTGGTGCGGCGGTTTTCCTGGTCGACCCAGGTCACCTGCTCGCCGTCGATCAACAGGCGATGGGCCAGGGCATGGGTCCATCCGCGGCCGAGCCCGATGTCCAGGTCGGCGGCGCTGGTGCGGTAGAGGCGGGTGAAGACGAAGGGCAAGCGTCCGTCGAGGGTGCCGTCTTCGAGGGTGAGCAGCTCTTCGCCGGTGACCATGGACACCGGGCAACCGTCGGTGCGGGTCTGGGCGGCGCTGTCGGCGGGGTCGCCGTTGGGGTTTTTCGATTGGGCGGGGGCGTCGTCGTGGGGCTCGTACTTGTTTAGCTGAGTGGAAGGCTGGGATTTTTCCCGCACGATCGCGGCAGGATTGCTGACCGACAGAGGTGGGGAGTCTCCCGTGGTGATTTGCAAGGGTCTGACAGGCGCCGGCCCCACTGAAGGTCCTCGCCCCGCAATCACGACCGGCTTGAGCACATCGGCATGAGCGTTAAGGCTGTCGCCACCGAGTTGGCCCAGGCGTTGGCTCGAGGCCTGCAACCATGCGCGGGCTCGTTCCGAGCGAACCAAGCGCAGCGCCTTGCCGCTCAGGCGCAGACCCAAACCCAGGCCGCCGGTGACAGCCGCCAATAGGAAATTGATCAGAATCTCGGCGCGCATCTCCCCCATGACTTCGGCCAAATATTGCGGTGGCAACATCCGCAGCCAACTGGTGAACGCCGCCGTGTAAACGAAGAGCAAGGGCTCATCGCTCACAATCATCAGCGCTTTGGCGATCGCCTCTGACGAAGTTTCCAGCAGTTGCTCAAGCTCGGCCCCGGTGAGGTATTCCAGGAGCTTTTCACTGTTGGCCTGAAGGTCCGCCAGCAGATTGAAAATCTGTTTGACGTTGTCCCACAGTCCACGGAGGACTCTTTCAAAATCGCGCTGTTCGGCTTCTTGCAACACGTTAAAACGCTTCACGAAACCGCTTTCGGTGAACTCTTTCCACAGCGGTTGAAACTCGTTCCACTCGGCTTTCAGCCAACCTTCGAGTTCGGCGATCACGAGGTGGTAGGAGGCGTACAGCGCCTTCACATGATCGGTCGTAACATCAGGGAAAAAAGTGATGCGGTAACGCCGGCCGCGATCGCATTTGGGGATTTCCAAGATGCCGCTGGGGCCGATGACGTGACGGACTGGCTCGCCAAACGTTTCCTTCCCCTGCGCGTTCACACTGATCGGTTCCAACACCACCGGCGTGTCGCCGATCGGCACGAAACGTGATGCCTGGAACATATGCACAAGGGTCAATGGACCTTGCGCCGGACACGCTGTCACCACGGAGCTGACCCGTTTGCCGCCGTCCTTTGCGGGTGCGAGCGACACCTCGTTGCCCACCTTGAACACTTGCTTGATGTCCAGTGTCCGGCCACTCCAGAACTTCTCTGCCCACGTGTCGTAGTCCCCCAGGCAATGGCGAAAGTCCTGCAGTACCGCTTCGATATCGGGGTGATCCGGGTTCATGACCGCCATCACCAGCGAACCAATGACGTTGCCCTGGGCAAGGATTTTGTCGTAGGGGAGCATGTAAACATCTCGCAACGCAGGAGTGGGCGCGAGACTGTGCCGAGGACGGCTGGGGAAATAAGTCAGGAAAAGAAGCGGTGCGCGTAGGGCGATTCCTTAATTGGCTCAACCGAGCCAGTAGCCCACCGTAATCTCTGCTCGCAATGACGCCCACCCAGGTACCAGCGCTCCGAACTGGGGCACAAACCCAGCCTATCCAGCCGCGAACATCCCCGATACGACACGATTTCCTCCATTACGACCGCCCGAACCATACTGGCACGCCCACTGCACTGCCCTCCCCCAGCGCTTTTGCTACTTATCGAGGGGAGCCACCAATGAACACACAACTCAAACCCACGCTTGGCACCCTGCATTTGTGGGGCATCGCCGTCGGCCTGGTGATTTCCGGCGAGTACTTCGGCTGGAGCTACGGCTGGGGCGTGGCCGGCACGCTGGGCTTTCTGGTGACATCATTCATGGTTGCGGCCATGTACACCTGCTTCATTTTCAGTTTCACCGAACTGACCACCGCCATCCCCCACGCCGGCGGACCGTTCGCCTACAGCCGTCGGGCCTTTGGCGAGAAAGGCGGCTTGATCGCTGGGCTGGCAACCTTGATCGAATTCGTCTTCGCTCCACCCGCCATCGCGCTCGCCATCGGCGCCTACCTGAACGTGCAATTCCCGGCGCTCGATCCGAAACACGCCGCCGTCGGCGCCTATATCGTATTCATGGCCCTGAACATCCTCGGGGTGAAATTGGCCGCGACCTTCGAACTGGTCGTTTGCGTACTCGCGGTCGCCGAGCTGCTGGTGTTCATGGGCGTGGTCGCGCCAGCGTTCAGCTTCAGCAGTTTCGCCCTGAACGGCTGGGCCGGTTCCGACGTGTTCGGCGCACCGGCCATCGCCGGGATGTTCGCGGCGATCCCCTTCGCGATCTGGTTCTTCCTCGCCATCGAAGGCGCGGCCATGGCTGCCGAAGAAGCCAAGGACCCAAAACGCACGATTCCCAAGGCCTACATCAGCGGCATCCTGACCCTGGTAGTGCTGGCCATGGGCGTGATGTTCTTCGCCGGTGGCGTCGGTGATTGGCGCACCCTCTCCAACATCAACGACCCGCTGCCCCAAGCCATGAAAACCGTGGTCGGCGAAAGCTCCGGCTGGTTGCACATGCTCGTCTGGATCGGCCTGTTCGGCCTGGTGGCGAGCTTCCACGGCATCATCCTCGGCTACTCCCGCCAATTCTTCGCCCTGGCCCGCGCCGGCTACCTGCCCGCCTCCCTCGCCAAACTGTCGCGTTTCCAGACCCCGCACCGCGCCATAATCGCCGGCGGCGTGATCGGCATCGCCGCCATCTACAGCGACGGCCTGATCAACCTCGGCGGCATGACCCTCACCGCCGCGATGATCACCATGGCCGTGTTCGGCGCCATCGTCATGTACATCATGAGCATGCTCAGCCTGTTCAAACTGCGCAAAACCGAGCCCAACCTGGAACGCACCTTCCGCGCGCCGGGCTACCCGATCGTGCCGGGCATCGCCTTGGCCCTGGCGGTGGTGTGCCTGGTGGCAATGGCCTGGTTCAACGCCCTGATCGGGTTGATCTTCCTCAGCTTCATGGCGGTGGGCTTCGTGTATTTCGTGCTGACCGCACAGTTGCGTGCCGATGCCCCGGCTGATGCGATGTTGACCGGGCTATAAGGTGTACCCGGCATAACCGGCGTAGTATGGAACCACTGCGAACCGTCTTCGCTCATAAGTGGTAGAGGCAATGGCCAGCGAAATTTTCGCCCGGCCACTGCCCCCTCAAGGAGAGCCCTATGCCCTGGTATGCCTGGTTAATCCTGATCGTCGCCATCGGCTCGATCGTGGGTGGTCTGATGATGCTGCGCGACACCGCCAACAAGGTCGAGTTGACGGACGAACAGCGCAAACGTGTTGCCGAGCGCAATGCCGAGATGGATGCGAAAGAAGCGAAGGATCGCTGACCCGCTTTTCGTGGCGAGGGAGCTTGCTCCCGCTGGGGCGCGAAGCGCCCCCACCCCCTGCTGACCCGGTGTGGCAGTTCTATTGTGTTCAACGCGTCTGGGGGCGCTCCGCAGCCCAGCGGGAGCAAGCTCCCTCGCCACAAGAGCCGCTCGCGCCGTTGCGGTATTTAGTTCTCCCAATCCGCCTTGGCAATATGCAACCCATGCAGCCCTTTGTAAGCCGCCCGCTCCGGCTGACTCCAGCCCTGCAGCAACGAATCCTCCAACCGATAAATCTCCACTCCCAGCGGACGACAAACGCTTAAAGGATCCTGCGCCTCCGGCCCCCACATCGCCAGCGACAGATCCCCACCAGGGCACGTCGACAATGCACATAACAAATCGATCTCCGCAAAAAACTCCAGGTAATCGCCCTTCTGCGCCGGACACGCCTTCATGAAATACATGTCGTCATGATTCAGCCCGGTGCACTGGAAAATATTCAGCACATCGTGGACATCAAACTCGGTCAAACCATGGGGCAACACCGCACGCGTCAGGTTCGAGTGGCAGTGATGATGGAAATCTTCGCCGGTCAGCATCTTGTTCACGTACGGGTCACATCGCGTCCCCAGCAAATCATGCAAACGCCCGCCGTGTTCGTCGATGCCGTAAGCCGCCAAGCTGTCATCGGTGATCGTTACCAATGGCCGCAGGAATGGCAGGTTCGACCACAACCGATCATAGGTGCTGACATGAGCGCCCTGCAGCTGCCGCGTCCGCGCCGCCCACAACCGTTCACGTGGATCGTGGGCGTTCCAGACGTTGAAATCCCCGACTTGCGGACCGACCGGTGTTGTCACGCGAAAGACATGACCGGCCGGCACATGCCAGGCGCGGCCGGTGCGGATTGGGACTTCGAACTGCTCGATCAGGGTGCGTTTGTTCTGCTGGGTGCGGATGCGGTCGTAGAAGGGTTTGTCCACTTGGAGGGCAGAGCCTTTGCTGACCTGGTAGGCGGCTGGGTAGTCTTTGTACATGGCGCAGGTCCTCTGATCAGTGAGGGTTGGCGGGAGTCAGCAGGTGCACAAGCAACTGCTCGGAATCGTCGAGGTAAGGGCTCATCGCTTCGTAAGCCGCCAGCCTGTCGCCTTCGGCCAACCAATCATGGATGCACCGGTCACGCGCCAGCCAAGGAGCCTGGAAGCACGCCTCATCGGGCGCGGAGCTAAACACCAGGCGCAGTTGTGCAACCACATTGGTGAAAAACTCATCAAGCAACGGGCTACGCATCAATCCAACAACATTCTGATGGAACACCAAGCCATGGGTGCCAACCGAACGCCAGTCCTCACGCTCCCGAGCCAGATCCGCCGCCTCGAGGGCCTCGAGCATCCGGTCGGATTGATACTCGCGCAATGGCTGGCTGCCCAGGATGGCTTGAAGCTCCAGGGTGCGGCGGACCTTGAATAGATCTCGCACGTCATCGACACCCAGCCTTCGGACCACCACCCCTTTGTTACGCACGTAACGGGTCAGCCCTTCCTGGCCCAGGCAGTGTAACGCTTCGCGAATGGTGTTGCGGGAGGAGTTGTAGGCCGAGACCAGGTTGTTCTCAACGAGCGCCATGCCTGGCAACAGACGACCGCCGATGATATCGGCACGTAACTCAAGGGTGATCTGGTCGGCGAGGCCAAGTCCATCGTTCATATTCGATACCCGGAATTGTTCAACAATCGATGGCTATCGAATAATCACTTTTCATGCCAGGCATCACATCTACGTTTTGCAGAGCTTGCTGGCGTTCACCCTGCCAAAGTCGAACCCACCGCAAAGCACGGACCGGTCATTGCGACCGGCCTGTTTCCCCGTCAGCGATTTCCGGGCTGATTGTAATCAAGACCCTTGCCAGTCAGAGCTTACCGAAATTGACACAGCAATAACCTTTATCATCTTTTTCCTGCGCCTCCCTGAATCGATACGGTACCCATTCGCACCGGGTGATCAGCCCTGGACTGTTTAGCCCTTTCAGAAAAGGCAACAACTTACCGTTACCCAAGTCGCCGCCATAACCCGTTTCGGACACATAAAGTACGTGGATCGGTTGCTTATCGTGCAGAAAGGCAAAGTATGTCATGTGATCAACGACAACATTCTCCGCTGATTGCGTAGGAATATTGCACGATGCCCCCAACTTTTTAATTGACTCCAAGTGAGGTTTTACACCAAACACCGGAATCGACAGCGGTTGCCCAGGCAAGCTTGACTGGGTAAACGTTGCATTGCCAACTAGGCCTGGCGTAACGAGTACCGACAATGTTACCAGCGACGCCGTCGCCAAGATCAATAGAAGTGAATAAGCAGCCAATACAAAGGCGTTGTTGAGCTTCGCTGCGCGCCGGGTATGCATCAATAAGGCCGCCATGATGATGGAGACTGGCACGAACTGAATGCCGGCGTAGAAATTCTGGATATTGTAAAAAAATGCGTTGATCACATTGGCCCCGGCCAACAATAGCGCCAACACCACCGGAACAGTGATTCGCCGGCGAAACACTTGTAGCAAAAACACCAGAATACTTAGAACGTGAGTCGCGGCTATAAATGCGTACAGAACGTATTCAATAGCCAAATTAAGGTATGGCAACACTCCAAAGCCATCCGTTATCGGAGGCAGCCAACCGGATTGGTAAGTGGCATTAAATGTCAGATGCGGCAACATCCGCTCAGGAAAGCTAATTAAATTGTTATAGGCAGCGCTGATGAACTCGACGGGGGCACTGAACAACATGCCCGGCAATAGGGTATTGGCCGCTAACAGCTGTTGAATATATGGAGCGTCCTGGCAGCCGCCCAGTGCGCTGAAATACAGAAAGACCTGAACACATAAGGCAAGGACGAATAGCAGCAGCCCATAGCGGACCACTTTATGATAGGTAGCCGTCGCCGACCAGACGGCCGCCAGCGCGAACGGCATGTAAAACAGGCTTTTGGGATGAGCATAGAAGAAGAAAGACAGCAAAAAGGCCAATCCTACCGCCATTGCCGCTTGGGCACGTGGAGACTTGCCTTTCTTCAAGAACAGCGCAGCCAAACAGAGCACCAGAATCGCCAGCATCAGAAGATGCTCTGGACGCGACATAACCCATAAAAAAGGCAAGACACCCAGCGACGCCACTGCAACTAATCCAGCAAAACGCTGGCGCCCTGCTCCCGAGTCGTGCGCTTGGCGCAAACACCAATAAGCCAGCAAACCGAACCATATCAGTGCTAGAACAATACCGCTTATCCGTAGGCCAAGCGGCCCCAGGTGGGCATATATGGCCGACAGCAACATCGCCGCGGGATAAAATATCCAAGCGACCGCTCGCCCGGCGGTGGCCGTGCATTGTGGAAACAAGGTAACCGCATTGCCTTCCTCAAGGAAAAGCCGCGCAATTCTAAACTTTGTCACCACCTCATCGGAATAGATCGGGAGAAATATCCCACCCAGTAATACCGCAAAAAACAATATCAGGTGAAGGATCTGGATTTTTCTTATTACCACTTCTCTCATTCATCAACATCCGGTCGAATCAAGATGGACTGTCCATCTTCGTCAATAGAGGTCTACTCGTCGGCGCCGATGATAGCCGAATCTCGGAACCGAACCTATCATGTGTCCGTCGAGCCCCACTGTTCGGTGTGAGATCCATTCGAAGTGACGCTTCGACACCCACCTGTCCCTCTTCCAATTGAAGAAGCATCAAGCTCCCGGTGCCGTGACACCATCTGCTCCATGGCTTAAAATCCCTCTCTTTTTTACCGTAGACCCACTGAGGCGCCATCAATGCCTGCTGAAGTCGAGCGACGCCGGTGACTGGTAAAGCCTGATGCCCCACCCAATCGGCTGCCACATGGCGTGCACGGCCTAGCGCAAAGCAACGAATCTACAAGCCCGCAACATCCATGCAGGACGCATCGGCAGCCTGTGTCATCGTTCAATCCAATGGTCAGGATGAAGCTCAAGGTGATTGATAGAACCGTTTCAGTTAGCTTGGTTGTACCCGTTTATAAGAGCATGAGTATGCTCCCGGAGTTTTACGCACGCGCACAGGCGGCCCTTGGGCAGATTTGCGACGACTGGGAAATTATTCTGGTGGACGATGCGAGCCCGGATCAGACGTGGTTTGCCGCACTTGCGCTCCACGAACAAGATCCGCGGGTCAAAGCCATTCGCTTCGCAAGGAACAAAGGGCAACAACACGCCACCCTCTGTGGCATCAGCTACGCGTGCAAACGCTATGTCGTGACGATTGACGATGACCTACAGTGTTTCCCGGAAGACCTGTCACTTTTCATCGATCAGCTTCAGGCGGGTAAGCATGTCGTCATTGGCAAGATACCGATGGCCGAAAAACAACACAGTGCCTGGCGTAACCTCGCCTCCTGGCTTAACCAGAAACTTGTCAGCAAGGTGTTGGGTAAACCTACCGATTTCGGCCTTTCGAGCTACAGGGCGATGAGCCAGCAAGTGGCGAAACAGCTAGCCAGGTATCAAGGATCACATCCCCATATCGCCGCGATGCTGTTCAATTCGGTGCCCCTCAGCATGATGGCGAATGTGACCATCCGTCACGCACCGCGCGCCGACGGTGGTCCAAGTACCTACACCTTGGGCAAGATGTTCAAAACGCTTTCGTTCCTCATCATCAACTATTCGCTGCTGCCATTGCGCTATGTGGTGATTTGGGGATTCATGGTCAGTGCGTCGAGCATTCTCTTCGCCATATTCGTGCTGCTGCGCACTCTCTTGACTGATCATGTCGTGCCCGGCTGGGCGTCACTTGCTATCCTAGTGTCCTTTCTCACCGGTAACATACTTCTGGCTTTGGGCGTACAGGGTGAGTACCTCGGAAGGCTGGTAGAAAACGCAACTCATCTTAGCCAGTTCCCTATTATCGAAGAGCATGTGGATTAATAATGACCTCCACCTACCGAGTCATGGATTATTTTCCAACCGAAGATACCTTAAATAGCGGCTTCTTTACGCACCTCGACGAAATTGAAGCACAGGCATCGGGCGCCCTAGTGTACTGTCAGAATATTCATTACCTGCATAAAGCGCTGGCTATCGGCAATGTGGCCGGTATTCTGTGCCCCGACAACCTCAAAGATGAAGTAAGGGAAACAGAAAAAACAATTGTATTTTGCGTCGATCCTCGCACCTCCTTTTTCCGCCTCTACAATAGTTTCCATCAAGATGCTGGAGGTGCAACGCTGTCTTCCCCCTTCATCGGCGACAACTGCAAACTACACCCCAGCGCTGTTATCTCGCCATTGGCCAGACTGGGCAACAACGTCGAAGTTTCAGCGAATGTTGTCATAGAAGGCCCTGTCGAGATCGGAGACAACGTTTTTATTGGTTCGAATGCCGTGGTGGGCGCTGAAGGCCTCATCACCCTGCGCAACGGCGACGGCACACTGATGATGGTCAAGCATCAGGGCGGTGTCCGCATCGGATCGGGCTGCCAAATACTCGCCGGGGCGGTAATCGCGCGTTCGTTGTTTCAGCGACCGACCACCATCCACGATAATTGCCAGATTGGCATCATGAGCAATATTGGTCACGGCGCGGTGATTGGCGAAAATTGCGTGGTATCTGGCAACACCGTGGTCGCCGGGCGCTCTCGCCTGGGAACAGGCGTATGGGTCGGTGCCTCCTGCTCCATCGCCCAGGGTCTGGTGATCGGGGACGCGGTACAAATAAAAATGGGCTCGGTGGTCATCAACGACATTGCACCGCGTAGCGTTGTGTCCGGAAACTTCGCGATCAATCATAGGGCGAACATGACGGCCTATCTGGGGAGACTGAAGTAATGCACTCCATCGAGCTCTCATTGGGTTTCAAGGGCAAACGGACCTACGTACATGGGCCCGACATGCTCAACGCCACGATGCAATCCATCATGGATCACACGCCGCACGCACGAATCGAAAAGCTCGATTTCAAAATAGGTACAATGACCAGCCATTTGCTTAGTTGTCATTGGTGGCCAAGATCCACTCCCCGGGCGCCAGCGGGTAAAGATATCGCCAGCTTCACCTTTCACCTCGATGGCGTTGAACATGAAGGTAGACTAACTCAAGCCGAAGGACTTGCCGAAGCTCGACGCGCCTATGACGAGTCGCTGATCGAAAGTAACTGCCATTACTCCGATGCTAGGCATTCGATTAGCCTGACAAACATGCCGGCAGACTTTTCCTCGATAGAGGTACTGGTATCACTGAACAAAGCGTTGCATCTCAAAGAACTGTGCCTACCCAATGGTAGCCAGTGGGTTTTCTGTCGCTGGGAAAGCCCCAAGTGGCCGCTGAGCCATGACTTGGGCGGGGTAGAGCTGACGATCGAACAAACCCTGGGCACCCGATTGAGCCGTACTCGCATCGAACTCGGTGCGGAACAGATCGGAACCATTTACTTCAGCGCCCTCAACGTAGATTGACGGCTATCTGCGATAAGGATGCGAGCTGCATGCAGGACAGCCCCGCGACGGCTTCGATTGTGGCAAAATGCTCGGGCTTGAGCTTCGTACCCACCGCGAACTCGCCATTCGCCCCCTGCGTCACTCATCCCGGCCAAAATCTTGATCGGAATGACACCAGAAACCAGCACAAGGAAACACCCACCGTGCCAACAACAAAAGAAACGATCATCGAACTCATCAGCAAGGCCAATGTGATAGCTGATGCCTCGTCATTACGTGACCACCTGAAGTTGATCGACCAGGGAATTGACTCCATGGACATTTTCGCCATCATGCTTGCGGTCCAGGATCATTACCAGATCCAGATACCCGACAGCGATATTGAAAACCTTCAAACATTAGATGAGCTGGTCAATTACATAGACTTTAAACAATCATAAGCGGTTTATTGATCACTCAAGGTGAAACATCGTGCGAATGACCACCCTGCACGGTCACCGACTGCACATGCAACTTCATCTGTGTTTAGCGAAGTGTTCGCCGCCCTCAAACCTTGAGCAGCCCGTATGCCTGCAACGCTTTTAAAGCTGATTTTTGCCATTTTAATTTGCGTCTTCCTGGCAAAAACGCTGGATATCCAGCTAGCCTCATTAATTGATGACATCAAAGCATGGCATTATCTTGCGTTGGCTGCGGGCCTCCCCCTGACGCTAAGCTCGTTTTTTTCCATCAGTCGCTGGCAAGTATTTTTACGACTTAACTCAATTGACGAAGCGTTACCCAGTCTATGGAAGATAAGCTTGGTCTCTCAGTTTCAAGGCTTGATTTTTCCATCGTCCCAGGGCGGAGACGCTTTTCGTATGCTCCATATCGAACGGCGTCATCCGGATAAGCGGGGAAAGGCGGGCAGTACCGTCATCATTGAAAGGATGATAGGCTTATTGGTCCTATGTGCTCTTACTCTTTGCGCCCTACCTTTTCTACCGAGCTCAGACGACTATAACTCTCTCATCATTACCGTTCTCGTTATCAGCTGCATCGCTATAGGCGCGCAAATTTTATTCAGCAGTAGAAAAATCCATGCGTTCTATAGCCATCTCAACTTCCAGAACTCGCTGCTGTCTCGCCTGTTAGGGTATATGGAAAAACTTCATGCCAGCACCGTTAGCTTTCCCTATCAACGTGCTTTAAAAAGCTCTTTGCCTTATATTTTCTGCTATCAGATATCTCTCATATCGGTGGTGTATCTGGTATTTCGAGCGTATGGCTACGATATCCCATTCGCTCAACACTTCGCGCTATACCCTATCATAGCGATCCTGACCATACTTCCATTAACCATTGGCGGGCTCGGCGTGCGAGAAGGTTTTTTTGTATATTTTTATGGTTTGCTAGACGTACCGGCCAACGTAGCCGTAGGCGCTTCCCTTGCAAATTACACGCTGATGGTACTAATCCCCGCCGCTTGCGGAGGAATTATTTATTTGTGGGATACCATTCGGGACAATCGCCTGAAGCGCACCAATTAATAGAGAGCCTGGTCAATGAACTCAGATCGCAGCCCGTTTCCCAAGTCCGCCTTCGAAGTCCTTGCCCTGGCTGAGTCACGCCATTGGTGGTTTCGGGCACGTAACCGCGTAATTACGTGGGTATTGAAATCTCGCATCGGCAAAATTCACAATTTCCTGGAAATTGGTTGTGGTACTGGTTTTGTGCTGGAAGGCATCCACCAGGAGTACCCCGAGGCAACCCTTCATGGAACTGAGTTTTACGAAGAAGGCCTGACGCATGCACGTCGACGGTTACCCGGGGCACACTTTGAAAAGCTGGACGCGCGCACCATGGTCGATGTAGGACGATTCGACGTGATTGGCGCTTTTGATGTCATCGAGCATATAGAAGAAGACGAGCAGGTCCTGACGAATCTTTCACGCGCGCTGCACAAAAATGGTCATTTATTGCTGACTGTTCCCCAGCACAAATGGCTTTGGTCTGCAGCAGATGAACGCGCCTGTCATGTGCGCCGCTATACTCGCCGCGAACTCATCGCCAAGGTGAAAGACGCCGGATTCGAAATTCGATACGTGACGTCTTTTGTCAGTTTTCTTGTTCCCCTGATGTGGCTGGCCAGGCAGCGTCCTGGACAAAAGGACGCAGAAGTGAACAGCGAGTTCAATGTTTCTGAGCGAACCAATCGGTTCCTGGAGTTCGTCATGAAGATAGAGCTTGGCATTTTGAAGGCAGGTATCACGTTCCCCTTCGGGGGCTCGCTCCTGTTGTTAGCTGAAAAACAATAATCGGAGACATGCAGTGAACGACTTTAAAATCCCCTTCAATCGCCCTTACATGACGGGTAAAGAGCTTTACTATATCGCCGAGGCAAAATTCCTCAATAAACTCTCGGGCGACGGCCCGTTCACCCGGCGGTGCCATCAGTGGCTGGAACAGTATAGCCACAGTGAAAAGGTATTACTGACACACTCATGCACTGCCGCCTTGGAAATGTCCGCGCTATTGCTGGATATTCAACCTGGGGACGAAGTCATCATGCCGTCTTACACATTCGTTTCCACCGCTAACGCATTCGTGTTGCGCGGCGGGATACCCGTATTTGTGGATATCAGAGAAGACACCTTAAATTTGGACGAAAGGTTAATTGAAGCCGCAATTACACCTCGCACCAAGGCAATCGTTCCGGTTCACTACGCTGGCGTTGCATGCGAAATGGACACGATAATGGAGATCGCCCGCCGGCACGGCCTCTATGTGGTAGAGGATGCTGCTCAGGGGGTCATGGCCTCGTATAAAGGAAGAGCTTTAGGCAGTATTGGTGATTTAGGTGCGTATAGCTTCCATGAAACCAAGAACGTCATCTCCGGTGAAGGCGGCGCGCTATTGGTCAACGACCCCGCAATCTCATTGCGCGCCGAAATTATTCGCGAGAAAGGTACGGACCGAAGCCGCTTCTTCAGAGGGGAGGTCGACAAGTACACTTGGCAGGAAGTCGGATCATCCTATTTGCCAGGGGAATTGACCGCCGCGTTTCTTTGGGCACAACTGGAAGAGGCACAATCGATTACACAGAATCGCCTGAATAGCTGGAGCCGCTATCATCAGGCGCTCGAGAGGCTTGAGTTGACAGGCGCAGTACGCCGTCCGATCATCCCGGCAAATTGCACACACAATGCGCACATGTATTATGTTTTGCTTGCTCCCGGCATCGACCGCCAGCGCACGCTAGATAAACTCAAGCGCGACCATATTTCTTCGGTGTTCCACTACGTACCGCTGCATTCCTCGCCAGCAGGGCTACGTTACGGTCGTACCCATGGCGCGATGACAAATACAGACACCTTGTCGGAACGTTTGATCCGCCTGCCACTCTGGATGGGGCTGAGTGAGGACCAACTCACCCATATCGTCGACTCGCTACAGCGTGCCGTTTCCTGAAAATATGCGCATGCAATTAGTTCGAGTGTTTTTGTATAGGGCTAGAACTACGTACGCACATGCAAAAAGGCCGGTCATCGAGACCGGCCTTTTTCGTTTACTACTTAACCCTCATCTCACTTCCAACTTGTCACGATTCCTGTCTACGATAGCCTTGCCAATTCCCTTGACCTCCAACAGCTCTTCAACCGATGAAAACGTCCCGTTACTTTCACGGTAAGCAACAATCGCCTTGGCCTTGGCTTCTCCAACCCCCAACAGCTCTCGTTGCAAGGTCGCGGCATCGGCATCATTAAGATCGATTTTTATGCGTTGAGATGCTCCAACCTCAATGACCTGCTGCGGGGCTACGGTTTCCAGTTTGGCGGCAGGCGCGGCGATAGCAGCTATTGAGGCGCCGGTCAGAAGGGCAAAAACCAAGGAGTAGAAATAGCGTGTATGCATCAGTGAAGCTCCATGACGTCGTTAAGAAAGAAACAGCTTTTCCCAAGCTGCCTCTCAAACTTAGGCGATGATGCATCGCTGTCAAAAATGTGTACGTTACCGGTTGTGTATCAATCAGGGCTCAAGACGCCGTTGCTGATAGATCCAGTCGACAATCTCTCCGTCCGGGGCGTAACCACTGACAGTATCCCGAAGTAGCTGGCGGACCCTGGTATAGTCATCGCGCTCAATTGCGGCCAGCAACTCAGCCAGCTTGCTCTTGAGGACGTCCCAAGGCAGGTAGTCTTCGTTGGCGCTCATGATCATCGGGTGCTGGGTCGCGGCGACGTCGTAACCAATCAACAACTCTTCGTAAAGCTTCTCGCCCGGACGCAGGCCTGTGAATTGGATTGCAATGTCACCGTGGGGATTCTTTTCCGATCGAACGCTCAGGCCGGACAAATGAATCATTTTTTCTGCCAGCTCGACAATTTTCACTGGATCTCCCATGTCCAGCACGAACACATCTCCGCCCAACCCCATGGAGCCCGCCTGGATCACCAACTGTGCGGCCTCGGGAATGGTCATGAAATAGCGGGTGATCTTGGGATGGGTAACGGTCAACGGCCCTCCAGATTTGATCTGTTTATGGAACAAGGGGATAACCGAACCGGACGAGCCCAATACATTGCCGAACCGGACCATGGTGAAACGTGTCTTGTTGACCCGCGAGACGTTGCCCTTGTCGCCGAACAACACCGGGGCGAGTTCACGACTGAGGGCTTGCAATGTCAGCTCCGCGAGCCGCTTGGTGCTGCCCATTACATTGGTCGGGCGCACCGCTTTATCGGTGGAGATCAGGACGAAGTTCGATACCCCCGCCTGTAACGCAGCCTGTGCTGTGTTCAATGTACCAATTACATTGTTCAGGATGCCTTCGGCGATGTTGTGCTCGACCATCGGGACGTGTTTATAAGCGGCGGCGTGATAGACCGTATCGACACTCCAGGTCTTCATCACGTCCAGCAGTTTGTCCTCGTCTCGTACCGATCCGAGGATAGGCAACAGCCGAACCGAGAACGATTCCCGAATGACTCGTGGTTCGAGCTCAGTCAGAATGCTATAAAGATTGAATTCGCTATGCTCATACAGCAGCAACGTAGTCGGCTTCAGTGCCAGGATTTGCCGACAAAGCTCGGAACCAATCGAACCACCGGCTCCAGTGACCAGGACCGACTGCCCAACGATGCAATGCTCAAGCAGCTCAGCTTGCGCAGGTACCGAATCGCGCCCAAGAAGATCCGCGATATCCACTTCCTGGATGTCATCGACCTTGACCCGACCACTGGCCAGGTCCATGAAGCCCGGGACGCTGCGCACGTGCAGCGGGAACCCCTCAAGCAGCGCCAATATCTCCCGACGGCGCCCACGTGATGAGGAAGGCACTGCCAGCAGAACTTCTTCTGCGCCGGTTGCATCGATCATCTTTTGAATATTTCTGGGCGCGTAAACCTGCAACCCGGCGATCACGCGGTCGGTGATATCGCTGTCGTCATCTATAAATGCAACGGGTCTCATCACCCGCCCCATGCGTAGCGCGGCCACTAATTGATTGCCAGCGGCCCCGGCGCCGTAGATAGCAACCTTGGGCAGGCCATCGTCACGATTGGTGAATGGAACATGTTGAGCTGCGGCGAACCAGTCGCCCAAGAAATACTGTCGCATCATCAGGCGTAAACCGCCAATCATGATCAGACTCAACCACCAATAATTGAAAATAATGGAGCGTGGCACCACGGTTTTATGATTGCTGTACCAATACACGACAAGGGCCAGTAACAAGGCCGAAAGGCTGACCGCCTTGCAAATCGCGACCAGCGCATCATTTCCGAAATAACGCATGACAGCGCGATACATGCCAAAACGGATGAAGATCGGGATGGCGACCAATGGGGCGGAGCCAAAAAGCCATAAATGCGTTGCAATCGGGCTGGCCAATGCTTCAACTCCCAGACGAACGGCGAACGCCATCCATAAGGCGATCCAGACAAGGATAATGTCTGTTGCCACTTGTATCGCCCGCTTGTGGCGTCGCGGCAATCCCAGCAGGAAGATTCTTAACTTATCCATAAATCCTTTATGCATCTTGACCTGCCTCTGGCGCAACTCCATTTTTATTGAAACGGTGGACGTCACACATCACTGGTAAAACACTCATTGAAAAGAATAGCTGTATCAGCTTCCAAGATTAGACCTTATTTGGTCATCCCAGCGTGAGCCGAAGCCCATGACCCCAGCGGCACGTTATTACCTGCCTCGCCGCACCAGGCTCCGGAACACGAAGCCGCCGCAACAGGCAACAAGGCATGACGGCCATTGCAACGGGTCGAGCAGAGAGCGCCCGTATGTTTATGGCTGAGGCGGGCAACCTACCATAGTCGATGATCGTCAAGAAATATTTACGCATCAGCAGCCATGCTGGAGGACACAGTGGCATTGCAATCAGTCAAAATCCGCGTAATGCTGGATGAATCAAAAGTGCCTGGACGATCGCTCAGCGCCGCCTCTTTTCGGCACTTTGGATTGGCTTGTAGTAAAAAATCATCGCGCGTCAGCAAGGCCCATCATTTAATGGAGCATGCCCATAATGACGTCCTCAGGCCAACAGGAAATTAATGAAAGTTTTTTATCCCTGACAACATATCCACGGCAGCTTTTTTCGCTGACTTTGAACGGCATACCGATCCACCTGGCAACCGCCAACATGCTCCCTTAACGATCCTTGTGTTGCGCTATCGAGCGTCGTTGTTGGAATATCCAATCGACGATCTCGCCTTCGGGCGCGTAACCGCTCACGGTTTCGCGTAGCAGCATTCGGACCCGTGAATACTCATCGTTGGTAACGGCGGCCATCAGTTCATCCAGTTTGGCCTTGAGTTGTTCCCACGGCAGATGGTCTTCATTGGCGCTCATGATCATCGGGTGCTGGGTCGCGATCACGTTGTCACCGATCAGCAACTCTTCATAAAGCTTCTCGCCCGGCCGCAAACCGGTGAATTCAATCGCAATATCACCGTGCACGTTCTTCTCGGAACACACATTCAAGCCAGACAGGTGGACCATTTGCTCCGCCAGCTCGGCGATTTTCACCGGCTCCCCCATGTCCAGCACAAACACATCGCCGCCCCGCCCCATGGACCCCGCCTGGATCACCAACTGGGCCGCTTCTGGAATCGTCATGAAATAACGGGTGATATTGGGATGCGTGACGGTGATGGGACCGCCGGACTTGATCTGCTGGCGGAAACGCGGAATAACCGAGCCGGACGACCCGAGCACATTACCGAAGCGCACCATGACGAAACGGGTCTTGTTGACCCAGGCAACATTACCACTGTCTGCGAAGAGCACCGGCGCGAGTTCTTGACTCAGAGCCTGCAAGACCAATTCAGCCAGGCGCTTGGTGCTGCCCATGACATTGGTAGGGCGCACGGCCTTGTCCGTGGAAATGAGCACGAAGTTCTCGACCTGGGCCTTCAACGCCGCTTGCGCGGTATTCAACGTACCGATGACGTTGTTAAGCATACCTTCGGCAATATTATGCTCCACCAAGGGCACATGCTTATACGCTGCTGCGTGATACACCGTTTCGACGTTCCAGGAAGTCATGACATCAAACAATTTAGCCGCATTGCGCACCGAGCCCAGGATCGGCAATAAGTTCACCGGGATCGATTGTCGGACGATGGTCCCTTCCAGTTCACTCAAGATGCTGTAGAGGTTGAACTCACTATGATCGAACAACAGCAAAGTGGACGGTTGCAGGGCGAGAATCTGACGACAGAGTTCAGAACCGATCGACCCACCCGCTCCCGTGACCAGAATGACCTTAGCGCTGATACAACGGGACAGAAGCTCGGGTTGTGCAGGCACCGCATCGCGCCCCAACAAGTCGGCAATATCGACCTCTTGGATGTCGTCGACTTTCACACGGCCACTGGCCAGATCCATAAAACCCGGCACACTGCGTACGTACAATGGATAGCCTTCCAGGTACCCGAGGATTTCACGGCGTCGCGCACGACTGGCCGAAGGAACGGCCAATAGCACTTCCTGAGCGCCGGTAAGTTCAATCATCTTCTGAATATGCTTGGGCTTGAATACCTGCAAACCAGAGACCATTCGATTCGCAATACTGGTGTCATCATCGATGAAAGCCACCGGCTGCATGTCTCGACCAATACGCAAGGCCGCTACAAGCTGATTACCGGCGGCCCCGGCTCCGTAGATCGCCACTTTGGTAAGACCGGCACCACGGTTGACGAAGGGCATCTGACCGGAGGGAATGAACCAGTCGCCCATGAAATATTGGCGCATGAGCAATCTCAAACCGCCGATCATCACCAGGCTGAGCCACCAGTAATTGAAGATCACAGAACGCGGCACAGGCGTCATGTAAGAGCCGCCCCAGTACACCACGAGCGCCAAAACCAACGCGCTCAGGCTGACGGCCTTGACGATCGCGACCAAGGCATCGTTACCCAGGTAACGCATGACGGCACGGTACATACCAAAACGAACAAACAGTGGGATAGCAATGAAAGAAGCACAGACAAGGAGCCACGGATAACTGCTAAACGGATTGATCATCTCGTCGAAACCAAGGCGCACTGCGAACGCCAACCACAGGGCGGTCCAGACCAGCAGTACATCGGTCACGACCTGAAGCAGGCGCTTCTGCCGACGTGGCAGGCCCAGCAATTCAACACGAAGTCTATCCATGGATGTTTCCAGCACCTTGTTGTTCGTACCCATTTTCGTTATGTCCAACTGCTCGATGACAGCCGTCCATGACCCATTTTACGTCTATACCCGGGATATTCAGGCGCCCTCCAGCTGGCCGGCCTTGAACTTGAAAGCCAATAACACCAGGGGCACGTAGGCCAGCAAAACACCCGTCAGCCCATCCAGCTTTAGGACCACGACACACCACGCCAGGGGAAACAACCACAGCACATTGATCGCCGCCACTGCCAACGTGACAGGGCGATGATGCCCATAATGGCGCGAGGCAAACTGATAGGCATGGCTACGATGGGCCTCGTAAACTTTATCACCCCGCAAAAACCGCCGGATCAGGGTGACGGTCGCGTCGACGATGAACACTCCCAGCAGGATCAGCCACGCCCAGAACAAGGCCGGGGAAACCCAGGCGGCTTGCAGGGACATGATTCCGAGTGCGGTGCCCAGGAAGCCACTGCCCGCATCCCCCATGAAAATTTTCGCGGGTGGAAAATTCCAGAACAGAAAGCCCAGCACGGCAGCGGCCAAGACCAACGGAGGCCAGACCAGATCGGTGAAACCCGACAGAACGTACAGGGCACTCACCCCCAGGCAAGCCAGCACCGCCTCTATACTGGCGATACCGTCAATACCGTCCATGAAGTTATACAGGTTGAGAAGCCAGACAAGATAAAAAGCCGCCAGGGCATGCCCTATCCAGGATAGATCCACACTAACACCAAACAGGTCCAGAGGCGCCAAGCCTTCAAGCCATGCCAACGCCCAGACCGCAGCACTGAAATGCCCAAGCAATCGCCACCGCGCCGCAATATGTCCATGGTCATCCATGAAACCCACGATGGCGACCAATGCACCTGCCCCACCCAACGCGATCAGGTGGTGAAGCTGTGCCAAACCCAATTGGCCCAGCACGGGCAGTGTCAGCAGGAACGCCACGACGATGGCGACGCCCCCGCCCCGGGGCGTCGGGATACTGTGGGAGCTGCGTGCATTCGGAATATCGATGATGCTACGCGCCAAGGCATAGCGACGCAGCCCCGCAGTCATGAATAGTGAAGCCATCGTGACAGAGGCAAATAACCAAAAATACGTCATTTAGCTTGATTCATCCTGAAATGCCGTGCGGTCTTGGCCAGTGCATCATCGACACTCACGGGAGGGTTCCAATTCAAAAGTGTACGGGTCTTCTCGATGCTGACCTGCAGCGAACCACACAGGCGCTGGGACAGCGCTTTCCTGCCCAGCATGCTGGCGCCGCGCTCGAGTATCCAACTGGGGACCGGAATCAACCGCGCAGGTTTACCCAGCGCGTGGGCCATCCGACTGAGCAACATCGTGGTCGATAGATCTTCTCCATCGTTGACCAGGAGGGTCTGGTTCGCCGCCGCTGGATGATCAATGCACGTCACGATGAGATCGACCAGGTTATCGATGCTTACCAGGCTGCGCCGGTTATCGATGGAACCGAATGGCAAAGGCACCCCTTTGTCCAGCCAACGCATCATATTCAAGAAATTAGCCTTCACGCCGGGCCCATAAACCAGGACAGGCCGGATGATAACCACTTCCATTTCTGTCGCCTGCGCCACTTCCCGAAGGCCCTGCTCAGCCTCCTGCTTGGACACGCCATACGGGTCCGTCGGCGCAGGCATATCGTCGGCGGTATAAGGTTGGCCGGCCGGGGTACCTTCCCCGTTCACTTTGATGGAACTGATAAAAATAAATCGACGGACGCCGGCTTCAGCTGCTTGCCTGGCAAAATTCAGCGTTCCTTCCACGTTGACCTGCCGAAAAGCAGCCAGCGGATCAGCTTCCGTATCATGCATTACGTGCACGCGAGCAGCGCAATGAATGATTGTATCCACGTTGGCCAAGTGCGCGCGCCACTGGGTTTGCGCAGAAAACGAGTCGATCCGCACGGTACTGATAGGCGCTGATAAATGCCGATCACCGCGAACCACGGCAACCACCGATCTTCCTGAGTCTGCCTGTAACCTTAGGGAGACCGCTCCGCCTACAAACCCACTCGCACCGGTCACGAGAATACTTTGCTGCATCAGTGGTTCACCCTCCGTAGCGTGGCTTTTCTGAAAATATCTTCCAAACGCATCAGTAGTCGTTGCTTGGAGTAGTGCTGAAGATAATAGTCACGGCCGCTCTCTCCCATGACCTTGCGTAGGGGGGGGTAATGTCCGCCAATGCCTGAGTGATACGTGCCAAGCCATCCGCGTCGCCGGATGCACATGTAAACCCCGCACCGGACTCGTCGATTACACGTGCAGCTTCACCATTGATCATACCCAGCAGAGGCCTGCCCGAAGCCAGGTAAGCCTGGACTTTGCCGGGGATGGTTTTTTCAAACACATCATTGGTCTTCAGTGACACCAACAGTGCATCGGCGTTGGAGAACAAGGCAGGCATGGCATCCAATGGATGCCTGCCCAAAAGCAGAACGTTATCCAAGCCTCGCGCGCTCACCTGCTGGCTCAGCCACTGACTCATCCGGCCATCGCCGACAATGACCCAACGCACAGCAACTTTCCCGCGCAGTTGCTCAACAGCGTCCAGCACGGCAGGGAAATCCTGAGCTTCACCCAGATTCCCAGCGAATACCACCGTAAATACCGACTCCTCACGTGCAAGTATCGAGGTCGAGTGATCCGGAGCTGCAGAGAAGTCATCTTCAGCCCAACTGGGAAAGTAAATCAAACGTTGCGAGTCTATGGACCGAGTACAGTAGCCTTTGACATTCTCTAGAAAACCATTGGATTGCAGCAAAAGGTAGTCAGCACGGTTATAGATCCAAGACACCATCCGACCCACCATGGACAATAATGCCGGTTGTTTCAATACGCCAACCGCCTTCAGAGTGTCCGGCCACAAATCCAGCACCCAGATAAACACGGGGGCTTTCTTCAAGCGGCCGATCACCAACGCAGGGATAGCCGCCATGATCGGGGACACTGCGTAGACGAATATGGCATCGAAACTGCGTCCTCGCAACGAATAGGCACCCAAGGTAGAAGCACTGGAAAAAAAACTCAGGTAGTTGAAGATCAACTGGATGCTGCGTTTGCCGCGCGGGAGCATAGGCACCCGGACAACCTGGGCCCCCTGATATTCGGTGAACTGCGCAGGTGCTGCCTTGTAGGCTTCAAACACCTCTCCTTCCGGATAATTAGGCACCCCGGTAAGTACCGTGACCGAGTGCCCTTTTTCGGTGAAGTCACGTACCAGGTCGTTGATACGCATGTTCTCCGGCCAGAAATACTGCGTGACCACCAAAATATCCAGTTTGCTCTCCGGCATGTCCACAACTCGACTCAATACCGCTTCCAAACAACACGATTTACGTAGTCGGTATAGCTGTGCAGGATCCTGACAACCTTTTCCGAAACGTTAGGCATGCTGTAGTCCGCCACCAAGCGAAGGCTGCGCTCGCTGCCGGATTTTTGTGCCTGAAGAATATTCAATCCTTGCAGCACTCGCTCGATTTCCAACCCCACCATCATCACAGCCGCTTCTTCCATTCCCTCTGGTCGCTCATGAGCTTCGCGCAGGTTCAAGGCGGGGAAATTGAGAATGGAGGACTCTTCATTGATAGTGCCGCTGTCAGACAGAGCCGCATGCGACTCGAGTTGCAGTTTATTGTAATCCATGAATCCCAAAGGCTTGAGCAATCGGACATTTTCATGAAACACGATGCCCATGGAATCAACACGCTTTTGGGTGCGCGGATGGGTAGAGACGATAACAGGCTGGCCAAACGTACTGGCCACGGTATTGAGCACTTCGACCAATTTGAGAAAATTCTTATCCGAATCGACGTTCTCTTCGCGGTGAGCGCTGACCACGAAGAACTTACCCGCCTCCAAGCCAAGTCGCTCCAGGACGTTGGAAGCCTCGATGCTATCGCGATAATGGTTGAGCACTTCAAACATAGGACTGCCCGTCTTGATGACACGGTCTGCAGGCAAACCTTCGCTTAGCAGATAATCTCGAGCGATAGTGCTATAGGTCAGGTTGACGTCTGCCGTATGGTCAACGATACGTCGATTGATTTCCTCAGGGACGCGCATGTCAAAGCAGCGGTTCCCAGCCTCCATATGGAACGTGGGAATCTTGCGTCGCTTGGCGGGAATAACGGCCATGCAACTGTTTGTATCGCCCAGTACCAGCACGGCTTCAGGCTCGATGAAAGCCAGCACCCGGTCAAACGCGATGATGACATTGCCTATGGTTTCCGCGCCGGTGCTCCCGGCTGCATTCAAGAAGTGGTCTGGCTTTCGGATGCCTAAGTCCTGAAAGAAAATCTCGTTCAGCTCGTAGTCGTAATTCTGCCCCGTATGAACAAGGACATGCTCACAGTACTGGTCCAGCGCGGCCATGACCCGCGACAAGCGAATGATTTCCGGACGAGTGCCGACTACAGTTACGACTTTTAGTTTTTTCATTTGCTATGGCCATTTTTGAATAAATTAAACTTACTTGACATATCAACGCAACACCACCGAGCGGTAACGCCAACGATGACCACTCAAACCCTCGGCATGAGATGAAATATTCGGAGATTTCATTTCACGTGCCGACTGAAGCGCCATTTCTAGACATCCGATGCTAAACCTCTGTGCCAACCGGCAGCGCGTAAGTATCCGGTGCAGAACGATCAAAAATCTCGTTAGCCCAAAGCATCACAATCATTTCATCGGTGCCAATATTCGTGATGTCATGTGTCCACCCTGGCACGGTTTCAACTATTTCCGAACGTTCACCTGTGGTGGTCAGCTCATAGAACTCACCCGACACTATATGGCGGAATCGAAAACACGCAGTACCTTTGATAACAAGAAATTTTTCCGTTTTCGAATGGTGATAATGTCCGCCGCGAGTGATGCCCGGATGCGCCGTGAAGTAAGAAAACTGGCCAGAATCCTTAGTCTTTAACATCTCAACAAAAGCACCCCGAGGATCGACGTGCCTTGGAACTTCGTAGGTAAATTGATCAGGGGACAGATAGCTGAGGTACGTAGAGTACAGCGCCCGACATAATCCCGTTCCAACACGCTCGGAAATCATCGTATCGCGACTGTCACGGAAGGATTTCAGCTGGTCAGCAAGGGCTCCTACCGTGGTATCGTACTGAGGTACCTCTACAAAAGGTGTTCCTTCCTTTCTTCCCTCTAGAACTTCCATAAAACATTGTACGACATCATCAATATACGTAAGCTTTAGAGCCGCATTTGAATCATTTATTGTAATCGGCAATCCGTGAGCAATGTTATGGCAGAATGTAGCTACGGCTGAATTATAGTTAGGCCGTGCCCATTTACCGAAGACATTAGGCAAACGAAATATATGTACCGGCGATCCGGTTTTATCTTGCAAATCTATTAATAATTGTTCAGCCCCAAGCTTACTGCTTCCATAGGGGTTATCCAAGGGCGCTTGAGTAGACGAGGTATAGACCACAGGTACCGGCCGACCACTTTTTCGGATCGCATCGCAAAGGGCACCAGTAAGATCAGTGTTACCCTTTTGAAAATCTAGGGGATCTTGAGGACGATTGATCCCAGCCAAATGAAAAACAAAATCCACTTGATTAATTAAAGCTGGGAGACTCGCGATAGAATCATTACGTGTGAATGATAATACCTCAACATTGGATTTAACATAAAAATGCGATACGAGATTGCGACCAATAAAGCCGTTAGCGCCTGTTATCAAAATTTTCATTAATTACTCCTCAGGCGTCGCGTGCTCACCGCGCTGAATCGCACGCATGAAGTCCAATTTGAGTAACAGTTCCTGCATACCTTCTACATCCAGACGCTCAGTATTATGAGAGTTATAATCTTCGGTACGAGAAATTTTTGTTTCACCTTGCTCTACGAACTTAGCATAGTTCAGATCGCGTAGATCAGGAGGCACACGGAAATAATCACCACGGTCCTCGGCACATGCCATTTCCTCGCGGCTAAGCAGCGCTTCAAACAGTTTTTCGCCGTGTCGCGTACCGATTACCTGAATAGGATGATCTGGCACGTCAAGCATGCTAGTCAATGCTTGTGCCAAGACTTCAACCGTAGCTGCCGGAGCTTTCTGAACGAACATATCGCCATTCGAACCATGCTCAAACGCATACAATACAAGATCAACAGCGTCCGCAAGGGTCATCATGAATCGAGTCATATTAGGATCAGTCAGACTCAGAGGAGTGCCTGACCTAATTTGATCAATAAACAAAGGAATCACCGACCCTCTGGAAGCCATTACATTCCCATAACGCGTACCACAAATCACGGTACTGTTATCATTACGTGACTTTGCAACCATCACCTTTTCCATCATCGCCTTGGAGATCCCCATTGCGTTGATTGGATAAACAGCTTTATCAGTGCTGAGGCAAACAACTCGCTTCACATTATTCTGGATCGCGGCCTCAAGCACATTATCCGTGCCCAGTACGTTCGTCTTAACGGCTTCCATAGGATGGAACTCGCAAGAAGGCACTTGTTTCAAGGCTGCCGCATGAAATATGTGGTCTACGCCGCGTGTAGCGTTAAGGACGCTTTGAAAATCCCTCACATCACCAATATAAAACTTCAACTTACTGTTGGCATATTTTTTACGCATATCATCTTGCTTTTTCTCATCCCGGCTAAATACACGTATTTCTTTGATATCAGTATCCAGGAATCGCTTGAGCACCGCGTTTCCGAAGGAACCTGTTCCCCCGGTAATTAAAAGCGTAGAATCCTTGAACGAAATAGCCATAACCAACCCCATTTACAATAATGAAATAATGATACTTCTCGCGTTTTCTACGCTCAAATTTTTTTCATAATAATGTCGACCGTTTCTGCCCAACTCAGCGCATAGCGCTGAGTTCTCAATCAGCATATCCAGCTTTGCCTTTAGCGCCGCTGCATCACCAGCCACCACAGCATAGCCGCCGCGAACGCCATTTTCCAATATATCACCAAAATCCGTGACCGAATCCAGCGATGCCAGAATCGGCAATGAGACCTTAAAGTAATCAAGAGATTTAGACGGAAAACTGGGCACTGTTAACTTCCTAGACAGCGATATCAGACCGACATCACACGACTGGACAACATGCTCATATTCTTCACGCGGAATATAGTCGATAAATATAATATTCTGTAACCCACGAGTAGCAACTGCTTTTTGCAAACGATCTTTTTCAGTGCCTTTACCAATAAAAACGAAAGTTACTTCATCTTTTGAATA
This sequence comes from Pseudomonas sp. E102, assembly GCF_052660185.1. NCBI lineage: Bacteria > Pseudomonadati > Pseudomonadota > Gammaproteobacteria > Pseudomonadales > Pseudomonadaceae > Pseudomonas > Pseudomonas sp. E102. Next base: position 990,253 of record NZ_CP084025.1, on the reverse strand, counting down.
CATCGCAGCCAATTCAAGAATATTTTCCAGTTCCTGTACAATTGACATCGCACCACCGTATATCGCAACAAATCCTTCAGGCGGCAAATTATACCTTTTCCTCACTTTACTTTTATCGACCGGTTCAATTTTCTTGATTTTTGCCCAGAGCGGCAAAAGTTGTACTTTTTCTTTTGAAACGGAAGGAAAATTTTCAAAAAGGAATCGAGCGTTGCCTTCTGTCATACAGCCAATTCGATCAAAACTGGTATACATCAATTCTTCCAGGTATCGAAAGAAACCGAAGAACAGCTTATTCCTGATCGCACCGAGATCTTTCAAATAGAATGGAAAAAAATCCCACAACACAAGAAAACATTTAGAATTATATCGTTTTCTAAAAAACCGGGACATTCCTAGAATTGTGACGCAAGGCGTATTCGCTATGAGCAAATCACAGCATTTAATCTCTTGGGCAATTTTATATCTTGCCAAAAAGGGAAATACAAATATTTTCAACCCCGTCCCTATGACGCCGGAACTATAAAATATCGAAGGGAGCTTAATCCGTATGACTTTAATTCCATCGATAACCTTCGTAACCGATTCCGGCTCGTTTTTTAACCAAGAGAAAACGACGACCGTAACATCGTTTCCTTCCTCGCTCATAGAATACGCCAGCTCATTAGTGAGCCAAGCGTCTTTTTTTTCGTCAGCATACTTCGTGGTAAGCAGTACAATATTTTTACGCAAGCTCATTATTTGGACCACAGCTCGTCAAGTTGATTGAGTAGGTTATTTGTTCGCTCCCGCCCCGTCGAATTGTGCTCATCATAAAACAGCTGACTCTGGTAAGGAATATAAACGATGGAAAGTGGACTCGAGAGAAATCGATAAAACGGCAAATACGCGACTACAGCAATTACAACAACCGCAAGCAGTCGACTTTTGTAATTTAAATGCAGCAATGCATTCATTGCCGCACCAATTAAAAAGACTGCGAAAAAATACTGATACCTGGTAGACAGCGTCGGAAATCCAAATATTATCAGTGGAATGAGCAGACCTACAAATGCCAGACGATAGAGCATGGGCGATGCTAATTGATTTGTATTATTTTGAGCATCATTATTCCTCCATGCTAGATAAATACTTGAAGAAATCACAATTGACACAAGGACATAGGCAGCACGGTATGCAAAAGAAGCATTAAATACATCCCTATCCAGATAAATCATATATTTTGGACTCACATAAACTATAAGCACTTCTGCTGCGGCACGAATAACATCCAACGAAGACAAGTACAGCGCCACGGAGACCAGGAAAATGACGAGAAAGGTCGTTCGGCTTAAGGGGAACCGATAAATCAGCAGCAACAGCAGCACCCCGCCTAACACCGAGTAGTGTATAGAGGCAGAGACGGCAAACAGTATAAATGCGAGAAACTGCCTTCCCAACAAAAACTTCTGCACCCCGAGCAGAAAGATACTAACCGCCAACCCCTGCCTAAGTAATGAAAACGTCGGAATCAAATAAAAATCCGGGACAGAATACATTACAGCCAACACCAGCAAACAATGCCTAGAAAAAAAGCTCCTCACTACGATCGATATGAATACGACCTCTACAATAGAAACCAAAGCGGAGAAATTCTCAAACGCCATACCAAGAAACGATGAAACACGAACAAGCCATTCATACCCAAACTCAAAATCCAGATAAAACTCTTCGCCACTTCGTATTGCATTGTAATGTGATTCATAGATAGGCCAGTCGTAACCTGTCTGAAATTTCAGACCAACAAACAAGGACAGAAGTGCCACTTGGAATGAATATATCGCCGTCGACGGCGAACCTGTCTTTTTCAATGACAACAGGCTCAACATCCAAATCGATGCATATATAAGATTATATTGCATCATGACGCGACCGCCCCTACAGACGTCGTTTTATTTCGACTAATAAAAAACCAGAGCAGCACTAAAAATAGCGAAATCAAGCCTTGCAGAACATAGCCGTAAGCCATATTTTCAAACCCATACAGCCGGTACAGAAAAATACACGATGCCAGATACAAAAATGCCGTAGTCACCTCATAAACGAGATAGGCTCGAACGCGCTGCTTGGCGAGCATCACATAAAGAAATATCCAGCCCAAACATTTCAGCCCATCCCCTATGACATATATCTTCAACACCTGTGAAGACATTGCGAACGCTTCACCATAAATCAGCCAGACAATAGAACCTGCCAACTGGCCAACCACAAGAACCAGAACAACTCCAAAAACCAACGCAACCACTGTCATTCGCCAAATAAAACTGTCCAGTACTCGCCCTTCCATTGCACTATACTTTGGCAATAAAAGGGTAGAGAACAATACGCTACAGATGCCCATATAAATATCTGACAGACGTGTTGCCGCATACCACAGACCCGACTCAGCCATTGTGCTATTCGTTGCAATATAGTTTCTCAGGAAAATCTGCCCTCCATACACGACCACTGCGGACCCCAACGCCATGAAGGAATAAGAAACCAATATTCTTAGTATTTTACCGTCAATTTTTTTAAAAGCACCTCGCACTCGTGGCAGACGAAACCTTTTTGGCAAAAACAAAATGCATACACCAGCAACAACTGGCGCTATTACCACAGAATAAACCGCCCCCACTTTACCAAAATAAAATGAAATGGCGCAAGTTGAAAGCGCCGTTATAAAAGCAGTGATCATCGAGTACCAAAAATACTCACTGTATTTCTGCACGCCATTAAAATAGGACACAAATAAATTATTCAGCCCTAGAAAAAAACCTGCCAGTGGCAGCACTAGCAGCACTACGACCCAATCCCCTTGCAGAAAGTAACCTGCTATCTCGCCACTTGAGAAAAGCAAAGCGACAAAACAAACAAAACTTAAGGAAACCAACAAAAACGCAGAAGTCCGCACTATACTTTCTTTAGAGTACTTATCTTCTGCGACTAACTTTACTACACCTGTGGTAGTAACTGATGAAACACCGGCACTTAGGATTTGAAGAAAGGATTGAACCTGCCCAACTACAGCCATTCCGCCAGGTCCAACATAAAACGCAACGACCTTTAGCGAGACGACAGAAAACATCAATTTAAATACGGCCTGAACGGCAATATTTATGATCGGCCGAAGCATTCCTTTTCTTATTACCGTACTGCCAACCATAGCGCAACACCTAGCACGAGCGACACAAAAAACCATAACAACATCAACTTGGAAACCAGAACTAATTATCTATGTCGCTAGAATCGATCGCCTAAAGCCTGGTAGAGTCCATATCCAAAATATCACCCCATCTAAATTGATGACCTGCACATTTATGACTTAACACTAACGCTGTCAAAATCAACATCTGCAGCCGGTACAAACCCACCAGTCTTGCTTCTATCAAGGGATATGAATCGCTTGCATACGTATTACCAACCTGCCTGAGACCTATCGATACGGAGCTGCTGCTGCCATGTATCGATTATTCTTCAACACGCGCTTGAAATACCTGCCTCATCAGCGCGCCCCCTAGCCCCAACACAAGGCCCAAGATCAGTCCTTTCAATAGAATAGCCAGCTTATTTGGCTTAATTGGGGTTTGTGGAACCTCTACGCTGCCATCTTGCCTGTATACCGACACTTGATCGGGATCGACTTTAAGCATACGATAGAAATCGTAACGCATCTGCAGCGTGCGTAGATCAGGAATGAATGCATCATCAGAAACCCTTGCCTCCAGAGCGGATACCTCCGCCGCCAGAGCTAAAGTCCCTCGCTGATAATCCATCTTACTGCCTGTATCGACAGTGATATCAACTGCAGCGGAGGAGTTTATCACAGGCGTCTTCAAACCAATTGTTTCAGCAATTTTTAGAGCCTCTCGAAGCTGCTGAATACGGTCCTCACGGACCCGTTGAGCATTCTCTCGTAGACTTATAATTCGCTGCTCCAGATTCCTTGCCCGAACCGCGGCCTCAGTAGTAACGTTTTTGACCAGCTCAGCCTCGGCAGCCTCACTGGCGCGCGCCACGTAGGCCTTGGCCCACTCGGTAGCCTTCACCGGGTCGCCGATTTGCACAGTGACGGAGAAACGATCTGGCGTATCCTTCCCAGGCCCTTTGACGACCAGCTGGCGAGAGAACCGCTCATACAAACGATCAAGAGCCCCCTCTCGTTGCGACTCATCAAGCGAAGGAAGATAAACCTCATTAAAAAAAGTCTGACGAAGCGACTCACCCTGCAAGTTACGAGCAAAAACATCGTAAACATGCTTGATGGTATAAGTTTCCAGCTCCGTACTTTTCCCACGCCCATAGTTCAACTCAGCGATCTCATTCTGAGTCGGCGGCATGATAAAAAGCTTTGCTTCATAGACAGGTTTGCTGAGGAACGCGTAAGCAGCGGCGCCAGCAGTGACCAGAAGAGTAATGGCGAGGATCAGCCATTTTTGAGCCCAAAGCCCGCGAGCGAGGGCGATCAGGTCGATTTCATCGTCGTCGCGCGTTGCAATACGATTATCTTGCATGGATAGCCTCGCTCCCTTTTTTTAGCTTTGCGCTTGCAGACACACGGGTCGCATTAAAAGGTAAGGCGGGCAAGTCCCCGACGGACACAGCGGTCTTTTTATTAAACTTAAACAAATGCAACATACCCAAAGTCAGAAATTTGCGGCAGTGATCCTTACTACGAGACTACTGGGCTCACACATCCATTTATTTCAGCCGCCGACCTCTCCCGGCGATCCACGCCAATAGGGGGCCAATCATCATTCCAGAGAGGAGCGCGAGCAACACAAAAACCGAAACAGGAAGTTGCGGTGCCGACCATCCCAGGAACAACAGCGCGACAGGCTGATTGTTTTCAAGCACGAACAGTACGATAGCCGAAGCCACGAGCACCGCAAGTACGACAAGCGCAAGGCGCTTAAAGTTCCGCATGGAGACCTCTTTTTTTTGGGGTCGATTCAGACCTCGTCACCCTCTTCCTCGTTCACCCGGTCTCGGAGCTCCTTGCCCGGCTTGAAATGAGGTACGAATTTTCCATCGAGGCTGACAGATTGACCTGTTTTTGGGTTGCGACCCACACGAGGGGCGCGGTAGTGCAGGGAGAAACTGCCGAACCCGCGGATTTCGATACGATCTCCGGTCGCCAGGCATTGGGACATTTGTTCAAGCATGGTCTTGATGGCCAGCTCTACATCCTTGGATGAGAGCAGCCCTTGATGGGTGACAATTCGTTCGATCAACTCCGACTTCGTCATGTTTTTCCCTTCTTTTTCAAGCAGCTAGGAAAATCGCTTCAAAGGTTTTAGCATGCCCGGAGGAATTTGAACAGCCCAACTCTTGACATATCTTCAGCGCCCCCTGATCGCCCCTTTTTGGCGCAGACTGAAAACAATTTGCAGGTTAGCGGCACATGACCAGCATGGTGCGAGTCAGGTAACCCGCCGGATTGAAGCCAAAGGGGTATTGATCCTGGTCTTTTGCATCATCGGATCGAGTGATCACCTTGTAGCCTGCCCCCTTGCACTCCTTGGCTGCGCGCTTATGGCACTTCTCCCAGCCGGAGCCCAGCCCTGAGCAATCGATCTCGATACCGCTGACACCTCGCACGGCGTGGGTCTTGGCGCTCGTGGCGCATCCTGCCAGCAGCAGAACAACCAACATCAGAAAGAGCTTATTCATTCAGATCCTTCGTTAGAGGGACGCATCCCTGTCCCGAATTTTTCCAGCTGTGTCATAGAAGAGACACCCATGCTGGCCGTTTGGTTTCGCAACGCTTCGAGAGGAACGCCTGGGACAACCCTACAATGCCTTGGCAAACCAGAAATCGCAGGCACAAAAAAGGGCGACCGAAGTCGCCCTTTTTTTATGGTCTGACAGAACTCAGTTCTGTTTTTCCATCTGTGCACGCAGCAGGTCGCCCAGAGTGGTAGGACCAGCAGCAATGTCAGTAGCTGGCTTGTCGCGCAGGCTCTGGATTGCTTCTTTCTCTTCAGCGTCGTCTTTCGACTTGATGGAGAGCTGGATTACGCGGCTCTTGCGGTCAACGCTGATGATCTTGGCTTCTACTTCTTCGCCTTCCTTCAGGACGTTGCGCGCGTCTTCAACGCGGTCACGGCTGATTTCGGAGGCTTTCAGAGTCGCTTCGATATCGTCGGCCAGGGTGATGATGGCGCCTTTGGCGTCAACTTCTTTCACGATGCCCTTAACGATTGCGCCTTTGTCGTTCTCTTGAACGTACTCGGAGAACGGATCGCTTTCCAGTTGCTTGATACCCAGGGAGATGCGCTCGCGCTCTGGGTCAACCGACAGGATAACGGTGTCCAGCTCGTCGCCCTTCTTGAAACGGCGTACGGCTTCTTCGCCCACTTCGTTCCAGGAGATGTCGGACAGGTGAACCAGGCCGTCGATGCCGCCGTCCAGACCAATGAAGATACCGAAATCGGTGATCGACTTGATGGTGCCGGAGATTTTATCGCCCTTGTTGAACTGGCCAGAGAAGTCTTCCCATGGGTTGGACTTGCACTGCTTGATGCCGAGGGAGATACGACGACGCTCTTCGTCGATGTCCAGAACCATGACTTCCACTTCGTCGCCGACTTGTACGACTTTCGAAGGGTGGATGTTCTTGTTGGTCCAGTCCATTTCGGAGACGTGTACCAGGCCTTCAACGCCTTCTTCCAGCTCAGCGAAGCAGCCGTAGTCGGTGAGGTTGGTAACACGGGCGGTGACGCGGGTGCCTTCTGGGTAACGGGCTTTGATAGCGACCCATGGATCTTCACCCAGTTGCTTGAGGCCCAGGGAAACACGATTGCGCTCGCGATCGTACTTCAGAACCTTGACATCGATCTCGTCGCCAACGTTGACGATTTCCGAAGGATGCTTGATACGCTTCCAGGCCATGTCGGTGATGTGCAGCAGGCCATCGACGCCACCCAGATCGACGAATGCGCCGTAATCGGTGAGGTTTTTGACGATACCCTTGACCTGCTGGCCTTCCTGCAGCGATTCCAGCAGAGCTTCACGCTCGGCGGAGTTCTCGGCTTCCAGGACACTGCGACGGGAAACGACAACGTTGTTGCGCTTCTGGTCCAGCTTGATGACCTTGAATTCCAGCTCTTTGCCTTCCAGGTGCGTGGTGTCGCGCACTGGACGAACGTCAACCAGGGAACCTGGCAGGAACGCACGGATGCCGTTAACGTCGACAGTGAAGCCGCCTTTAACCTTACCGTTGATAACGCCCTTGACCACTTCCTCAGCTGCGAAGGCCGCTTCCAGAACGATCCAGCATTCAGCACGCTTGGCTTTTTCACGGGACAGCTTGGTTTCACCGAAGCCATCTTCAACCGAATCCAACGCTACGTGAACTTCGTCACCAACGTTGATGTTCAGTTCGCCAGCGTCGTTGTAGAACTGCTCAAGCGGGATCAGCGCTTCAGACTTCAGACCAGCGTGAACGGTTACCCAGCGAGCCTGGTAATCGATATCAACGATAACGCCGGTGATGATGGAGCCTGCCTGAAGGTTCAGGGTTTTCAAGCTTTCTTCAAAGAGTTCCGCAAAGCTTTCGCTCATTTTAATTCCTGTTGATTAGGGCGAAGTAAACGCCCATCTCCACACCCCAGACGATGTGGGTTAGTTTCATATATAAGAAGCACCGCAGGACTATGACTGGTCCCCTGCGGAGCTTCCTGGTCACCCGGCGATATCGCGAAGCGCGATTTCACTCATGATGCGTTGCAACACCTGATCGATGGACAACTCCGTGGAATCCAGCTGTATCGCATCGGCCGCCGGCTTTAGCGGGGCCACTGCGCGCTGGGTATCACGCTCGTCGCGTGCACGGATCTCATCTAGCAGACTCGACAGACTAACATCCTCGCCTTTACCCTTCAACTGCAAATATCGGCGGCGAGCCCGCTCCTCCGCGCTGGCGGTCAGGAAAATCTTCAGCGGCGCATCGGTGAACACCACCGTGCCCATGTCCCGGCCGTCCGCCACCAGCCCCGGCGGCTCCTGGAAAGCCCGCTGGCGTTGCAGCAACGCTTCGCGCACCGCCGGCAGCGCGGCGACCTGGGAAGCCCCGGCGCCAACGCTTTCGGTGCGGATGACATCACTGACTTCATCACCTTCGAGGATGATCCGCTGCAACTGGCCATCGGTGGCCGCGATGAACTGCACGTCCAGATGGGCGGCAAGGGCCTTGAGCAGCTCTTCATTGGTCAGATCGACGCCATGGTTGGCCGCGGCGAAGGCCAGCAAGCGATACAGGGCACCGGAATCGAGCAGATTCCAGCCCAGTTGCTTGGCCAGCATGCCGGCGATGGTGCCCTTGCCCGATCCGCTTGGGCCATCGATGGTGATGACCGGTGCCTTGATGTTCACGACTGTGCCTCTTGTGCTACTCGAATACCGACCTGCGCGCACAACGCCAGGAAGTTCGGGAACGACGTGGCGACGTTGGCGCAATCATGGATACGGATCGGCGCGCTGGCGCGCAGGGACGCAACACTGAAGGCCATGGCGATACGGTGATCACCGTGCCCATGGACCTCGCCGCCACCAATCTGGCCGCCGTCGATGATGATGCCATCCGGCGTCGGCTCACATTTGACGCCGAGCGCGAGCAGGCCGTCCGCCATCACCTGGATGCGGTCCGATTCCTTGACCCGCAGCTCTTCGGCGCCAGTCAGCACAGTGCGGCCTTCCGCGCAGGCAGCCGCCACGAACAGCACCGGGAACTCGTCAATCGCCAGGGGAACCAGCGCTTCCGGAATCTCGATGCCCTTGAGTTTAGCCGCTCGTACGCGCAAGTCCGCAACCGGTTCGCCGCCCACTTCACGCTGGTTCTCCAGGGTGATGTCGGCGCCCATGAGGCGCAGGATGTCGATCACGCCGGTACGGGTCGGGTTGATGCCGACATGCTCCAGCACCAGGTCGGAGCCTTCGGCGATCGAGGCCGCCACCAGGAAGAACGCCGACGAAGAGATATCGCCAGGCACTTCGATGTGGGTCGCGGTCAGTTTGTTGCCGGATTCAACAGACGCCGTGGCGCCGTCGACCGTGACCGGGTAGCCGAAGCCACGCAGCATGCGTTCGGTGTGGTCGCGGGTCGGAGCCGGCTCGGTGACCGTCGTCTTGCCTTCGGCGTAGAGGCCCGCCAGCAGCAGGCAGGATTTCACCTGGGCACTGGCCATCGGCATGGTGTAGGTCAGGCCCTTGAGCTTGTTGCCACCACGAATGGTCATGGGTGGACGGCCCTCGGCAGCGGTCTCGATCACCGCGCCCATTTCCCGCAACGGGTTGGCAACACGGTTCATCGGGCGCTTGGACAGCGAGGCATCGCCGGTCAGGGTGCTGTCGAAGTCCTGGGCGGCCAGCAGGCCGGACAACAGGCGCATCGAGGTGCCGGAGTTGCCCAGGTAGATCGGGCCCGGCGCAGGCTTGAGGCCGTGCAGGCCGACACCATGAATCGTCACGCGGCCGTGGTGCGGACCTTCGATGACCACGCCCATGTCGCGAAACGCTTGCAGCGTCGCCAGAGCGTCTTCACCCTCGAGGAAACCTTCCACCTCGGTCACGCCCTCGGCCAGCGAGCCGAGCATGATCGAACGGTGGGAAATCGATTTATCGCCCGGTACACGAATCCGCCCCCTGAGGGAGCCACCAGGTTGTGCCAGGAAAATCAGATCGTTGGAGTTCATAGCGTCCACATAGGCCCGACGGGCCAGGATTTTACTGAAATGCTCGCGGGCCACCCTGGCACGTGTGAAAACGCCCAGCAATTGGTGCCCGTCCCCTGCATCGACCGCGTCGCGCAAGGCGTCGAGGTCGCTGCGAAATGTATCGAGTGTGCGTAGGACAGCTTCACGGTTGGCGAGGAAGATGTCATGCCACATGACCGGGTCGCTACCCGCGATTCTCGTGAAATCGCGGAAACCGCCGGCAGCGTAACGGAAGATCTCAAGATTTTCATTGCGTTTGGCCAATGAATCCACCAGACCGAACGCCAGCAGATGCGGCAAATGGCTGGTGGCGGCCAATACTTCGTCGTGTCGCTCGACCTGCATGTGCTCGACATCCGCACCCAACTCGCGCCACAGGCGATCCACCACCGCCAGCGCCGTCGGGTCCGTCTGGTCCAACGGCGTTAGGATGACCTTGTGCCGACGGAACAGCTCGGCATTGGAAGCCTCCACCCCGCTCTGTTCGGAGCCGGCGATCGGGTGACCGGGCACGAAACGCGCCGGCACGCCGCCAAACGCCTCGGTCGCCGCCCGCACAACATTGCCCTTGGCACTGCCGACGTCGGTGAGAATCGCTTGCCCGAGCTCCATGCCGGCCAATCGGGCCAGTAGTTTCTCCATGGCCAGGATCGGCACCGCCAGCTGGATCACATCCGCGCCCTGGCAAGCGACCTGCAAATCGTCTTCACAGCGGTCCACCACGCCCAGCTCTACCGCCAGCTTGCGTGAATGCGGGTCAAGATCGACGCCCACGACTTCCTGGCACAGCCCGCTTTCACGAAGGCCCTTGGCGAACGAACCGCCAATCAACCCCAGGCCGACCACCACCAGGCGACCGATCATAGGGGTCGCAGGTTGCAGCAAGGTGACATCACCCACGAGCCAGGACCTTGCTCAGCGCCTCCAGGAAACGGGTGTTTTCCGCCGGCAGGCCAACGGTGACGCGCAGGTGATTCGGCATGCCGTAGTTGGCCACCGGACGCACGATCACGCCTTCGCGCAGCAAGCCTTGATAGACCGGCGCCGCGACGCGTCCAACGTCCACACAAATGAAGTTGCCCTTGGAAGGAATCCAGCCCAGACCCAACTTACGCAAGCCCGTTTCCAATTGCTGCATGCCGGCTTCGTTCAAGCGACGGCTTTGCGCCAGGTAGGCTTCGTCCTGCAATGCGGCGCAAGCGGCAGCCAGGGCGAAGCTGTTGACGTTGAATGGTTGGCGCACGCGGTTCAGCACATCGGCCACCACCGCAGTGGACAAGCCGTAGCCAACCCGAAGCGACGCCAGGCCATAAGCCTTGGAGAAGGTGCGCGACACCAGCAGGTTCGGGTAGGCGGCGAGGAAATCCAACCCATCGGGCAAGTCACTGCCTTCGGCGTATTCGATGTAGGCCTCGTCCAGCACCACCAGGACGTGCTCGGGCACGTCCTGCAGGAAGTCGTCCAAGGCTTGGGCGTCGAACCAGGTGCCGGTCGGGTTGTTCGGGTTGGCGATGAAGACTACGCGGGTATTGGCGTCGATGGCGGCGAGCATGGCGGGCAGGTCGTGCCCCCAAGCCTTGGCTGGAACGACACGGGCATCGGCACCGACGGCCTGGGTGGCAATCGGGTAGACCGCGAACGCATGTTCACTGAACACGGCATTGAGGCCCGGCGCCAGGTACGCGCGGGCGACCAGCTCGAGAATGTCGTTGGAGCCGTTACCCAGGGTCACCTGGTTCAGCTCGACGCCGCAGCGCTCGGCCAGCAGGCTTTTCAAGGCGAAGCCGTTGCCATCGGGGTAGCGCGTCAGCTCGGCCAGTTCGTCGCGAATTGCCGCGAGTGCCTTGGGGCTCGCGCCCAGCGGATTTTCGTTGCTCGCCAACTTGACGATGCTGGCCGGGTCAAGATCCAGCTCGCGGGCCAGTTCGTCCACAGGCTTGCCTGGAACGTAGGGCGAAAGTTGTTGAACGCCTGGCTGGGCCAGGGCGAGGAAGTTGCCACTCATTTGCTATCCGCCCTTAAAGAACTGCCTTGGGGTAGGAACCCAGCACCTTGAGTGCCACTGCTTCCTGACTGATTTTCTCCAGCACACCTTTCACCAGCGGATCGCGGTGGTGGCCGACGAAATCGATGAAGAACACGTAGGTCCATTTACCACTGCGCGAAGGGCGAGTCTCGATCCGCGTCAGATCGATGCCGTTGTCATGGAACGGCACCAACAGCTCATGAAGTGCCCCCGGCTTGTTGCTCATGGAGACAATGATCGAGGTCTTGTCGTCGCCGGTCGGCGGAACTTCCTGGTTACCGATCATCAGGAACCGGGTGGAGTTGTCCGGACGGTCCTCGATTTTCTCGGCCAGGCGCGTCAGCTCGTAAAGGCCTGCCGCCATGTCGCCGGCGATCGCCGCCGAGTTCCACTCACCCTTGACCCGCTTGGCCGCCTCGGCATTGCTCGATACCGCCACGCGCTCGACGTTCGGGTAATGGGCGTCCAGCCACTTACGGCACTGGGCCAGGGACTGTGCGTGGGAGTAGATCCGGCTGATGCTGTCGGTCTTGGTGTTCTCACCCACCAGCAGGTGATGGTGAATGCGCAGCTCGACTTCGCCGCAGATCACCATGTCGTGCTCGAGGAAGCTGTCCAGCGTGTGGTTGACCGCACCTTCGGTGGAGTTCTCCACCGGCACCACGCCGAAATTCACGGCACCGGCCGCCACTTCGCGGAAGACTTCGTCGATGGCCGCCATCGGCTTGCTGATCACGGCGTGACCGAAATGCTTCATGGCCGCTGCCTGGGTGAAGGTGCCCTCCGGGCCCAGGTAAGCGACTTTCAGCGGCTGTTCGAGAGCCAGGCACGAGGACATGATTTCGCGGAACAAGCGCGCCATCTCTTCGTTGCCCAACGGCCCCTTGTTGCGTTCCATGACACGCTTGAGCACTTGGGCTTCGCGCTCCGGCCGGTAGAACACCGGCACTTCGCCTTCGGCCAGGGACGCCATTTTTACCCGGGCAACTTCCTGGGCACAGCGTGCGCGCTCGCTGATCAACTCCAGGACTTTCTCATCCAGGGCATCGATGCGCAGGCGCAGCGCCTTGAGTTCTTGCTCAGACATCAGCCGTGTTCCTTCTCGAACTCCGCCATGTAGGCAATCAGCGCGTTGACTGCGTTGATGTCCACGGCGTTGTAGATGGAGGCGCGCATGCCGCCGACCGAGCGGTGGCCCTTGAGGTTCAGCAGGCCACGCTCGTCGGCGCCGGCCAGGAACGGCTTGTCGAGACGATCATCCGCCAGGCGGAACGGCACGTTCATCCAGGAGCGATCAGACTTGTTGATCGGGTTGCTGTAGAGGCCGCTGGCATCGATGAAGTCATACAGCGTGCGCTGCTTCACTTCGTTGAGCTTGCCGATAGCCTCGACACCGCCCTGCTCTTTCAGCCACTCGAAGACCAGGCCTGACAGGTACCAGGCCAGGGTCGGCGGGGTGTTGTACATCGAGCCGTTGTCCGCCGCGACCTTGTAGTTGAGCATGGTCGGGCACAGAGAGCGGGCGCGACCGAGCAGGTCTTCGCGGATGATCGCGACCAGAATGCCGCTCGGGCCGATGTTCTTCTGGGCGCCGGCGTAAATCATGCCGAAACGGGAGATGTCCACTGGACGCGAAAGGATGTCCGAGGACATGTCGGCCACCAGCGGCACGTCACCGGTTTCCGGGACCCAGTTGAATTCCAGGCCACCAATGGTTTCGTTTGGCGCGTAGTGGACGTACGCCGCGTCCTTGGACAGCTTCCACTCGTTCTGGCCGGGTATCGCGAAATAATCGTAGGGCTTGGCGGTGGCCGCCACGTTGACGTGACCGTAGCGCGACGCTTCTTCGATGGCCTTCTGCGACCAGATACCGGTGTCGATGTAGTCAGCCGAGCCGTTTTCCGGCAGCAGGTTCAGCGCAATCTGGGCGAACTGCTGGCTGGCGCCGCCTTGCAGGAACAGCACTTTATAGTTGGACGGGATGTTCAGCAGATCACGCAGGTCCTGCTCGGCCTTGGTGGCGATGGACACGAATTCATCGCTGCGATGGCTCATCTCCATGACCGACAGGCCCTTGCCATGCCAGTCGAGAAGTTCGCCCTGGGCACGCTTCAGGACCGCTTCGGGAAGCGCCGCCGGGCCGGCACAGAAGTTATAGGCTCTCTTGCTCACATCCAATCTCGCTCTGATCTGGTGGTCACATAAATCTTTTGGTCCGCACACCGCCGTTACAGGGCTACCGCTTAGTCAAGACATGGCTGAATCAGTGGCGAGGGAGCTTGCTCCCGCTTGAGTGCGAAGCGCTCACAAAAAATAGGGGCCGCTGCGCACTGGAGCGCCAGCCGGCCCAGCGGGAGCAAGCTCCCTCGCCACAATGAATCAAACAAGCCTCAAGAGAGGGGCAGTCCCCATAGGGATTGCGCAGTGTCGCAAATTTTCAAACGGAACAAACAACAAGGGGGCGAATTTTCATCCGCCCCCTGCGTGCCCGCTTAGTCCTGCGGCTCTTCTTCGTCTGCGGCAGCATCGAGCGGTTGGTCGCCGACGACGTCGTCAACATCGGCACCGAGGGCGCCATCGAACGCCACGCCGTCCTCGCCTTCCAGCTCTTCGCCTTCGACTTCCGAAGGCTCCTGGACGCGCTCAAGGCCGACCAGTTTTTCGTCTTTGGCCAGCTTGATCAGCGTCACGCCCTGGGTGTTACGACCCAGGCTGGAGACTTCGTCGACCCGCGTACGCACCAACGTGCCTTGGTCGGAAATCAGCATGATCTCCTCGCCGTCGAGCACCTGGACCGCGCCAACCAGGCGACCGTTACGCTCGTTGCTGACCATGGCGATCACGCCCTGGCCGCCACGCTTGTACTCGGGGAACTCGCTGATGGCGGTACGCTTGCCGTAGCCACGCTCGGAAGCGGTGAGGATCTGGCTGCCTTCTTCGGGGATCAGCATGGAAATCAGCTTTTGCCCTTCCGGCAGACGCATGCCGCGCACACCACGGGCGGTACGGCCCATGGCGCGGACATCGGATTCCTTGAAGCGCGTGACCTTGCCGCCGTCGGAGAACAGCATGACTTCGCGTTCGCCGTCGGTGATGGCGGCGGAAATCAGCACGTCGCCCTCGTCCAGCTCCAGGGCGATCAGGCCGACGCTGCGCTGGCGGCTGAAGGATTCCAGCGGGGTCTTCTTCACGGTGCCGTTGGCGGTTGCCATGAAGATGTAGTGACCTTCGGTGTATTCCTCCACCGGCAGCATGGTGGTGATGCATTCACCGTCGTCCAGCGGCAACAGGTTGACCAGCGGACGACCACGGGCAGCGCGGGATGCTTCGGGAATTTCGTAAGTCTTGAGCCAGTACACCTTGCCCTTGCTGGAGAACAGCAGCAACGTGGTGTGGCTGTTGGCGACCAGCAGGTGTGCGATGTAGTCCTCGTCCTTGACGCCGGTAGCCGATTTGCCTTTGCCACCGCGACGTTGGGCCTGGTAGGCGGCCAACGGTTGGGTCTTGGCATAGCCGCCGTGGGAAATGGTCACCACGCGCTCTTCTTCCGGGATCATGTCCCCCAGGGTCAGGTCCAGGCGCGCATCGAGGATTTCGGTGCGGCGCACGTCGCCGTATTCGGCGCGGATCACTTCCAGTTCTTCGCGGATCACTTCCATCAGGCGCGTGGCGCTGTTGAGGATGCGGATCAGCTCGCCGATCTGGTTGAGGATTTCCTGGTATTCGGCCAGCAGCTTCTCGTGCTCCAGACCGGTCAGGCGGTGCAGGCGCAGTTCCAGGATGGCTTGCGCCTGCTCCGGGGACAGGAAGTACTTGCCTTCGCGCAGGCCGTATTGCGGATCTAGGTTTTCCGGACGGCACGAATCGGCACCGGCGCGTTCGACCATCGCCACTACCGCACTGGATTCCCAAGGGGTGCTGACCAGCGCTTCCTTGGCTTCCGACGGCGTTGGCGAGGCCTTGATCAAGGCGATCACCGGGTCGATGTTCGACAGGGCAACGGCCTGGCCTTCGAGGATATGGCCGCGCTCGCGCGCCTTGCGCAGCTCGAACACGGTACGGCGGGTAACCACTTCGCGGCGGTGACGGACGAAGGCTTCCAGCAGGTCCTTGAGGTTCAGGATCCGCGGACGGCCGTCGATCAACGCGACGATGTTGATGCCGAACACGCTTTGCAGCTGGGTCTGGGCGTAGAGGTTGTTGAGGATCACCTCGGGCACTTCGCCACGACGCAACTCGATCACGACGCGCATGCCGTCCTTGTCGGACTCGTCACGCAGCTCGGTGATGCCTTCGAGCTTCTTCTCTTTCACCAGCTCGGCGATCTTCTCGATCAGGCGAGCCTTGTTCAGTTGGTACGGCAGCTCGGTGATGACGATCTGCTGGCGACCGCCGACCTTGTCGATATCTTCAACGGTGGAGCGGGCGCGCATGTAGATGCGGCCACGACCGGTGCGATAGGCCTCGATGATGCCGGCGCGACCGTTGATGATCGCGGCGGTCGGGAAATCCGGGCCGGGGATGTACTGCATCAGCTCATCGACGGACAGTTCCGGGTTGTCGATGAGGGCCAGGCAACCGTCGATGACTTCGCCGAGGTTGTGCGGCGGGATGTTGGTCGCCATGCCCACGGCGATACCGCTGGAGCCGTTGACGAGCAGGTTCGGGATACGGGTCGGCATGACCGCCGGGATCATCTCGGTGCCGTCGTAGTTCGGCACCCAGTCCACGGTTTCCTTGTGCAGGTCGGCCAGCAGCTCGTGGGCCAGCTTGGTCATGCGCACTTCGGTGTATCGCATGGCCGCGGCGTTGTCGCCGTCCACCGAACCGAAGTTGCCCTGGCCATCCACCAGCAGGTAGCGCAGGGAGAACGGCTGCGCCATCCGCACGATGGTGTCGTACACGGCAGTGTCGCCGTGGGGGTGATACTTACCGATCACGTCGCCGACGACACGGGCGGATTTCTTGTACGGCTTGTTGAAGTCGTTGCCCAGCTCGCTCATCGCGAACAGCACGCGCCGGTGCACGGGCTTCAAGCCATCGCGCGCATCCGGCAGCGCCCGCCCGACGATCACGCTCATTGCGTAGTCGAGGTAGGACTGTTTCAGCTCGTCTTCGATATTGACCGGGAGGATTTCTTTGGCCAGTTCGCCCATGAGAAGCCTGATTCCTTTTTCTGGTGAAACCTCGTCACGTCCAGATGGGACGAACGAAGCTCGCCGCTGCAGGACAAATGCCGAGCAGCGACTTACGACAAATCAACGAGTTATGCCATGGATCTGCGCAGTAAAGGCCACCTCGCGAGGCAGCCTTGGAAACCGCCGGATGTTATCACAAGAGCCGCCACGCACCTATCCCCCAGATGCGCATGGTGCGTAGTTAGTTGACCGATGACAGGCTGAAAAGGGACGAGAGAAGCTCAGAGGCGCTGGGAATGGCGATTCGTGGCCGGATTTGGCTGTTTTTTCAGGCTTTGCCGGCCCCATCGCGAGCAGGCTTGCTCCCACAGGGCAACGTACGCCGTCCAATGGGGGAGCGAGCCTGCTCGCGATGGGGCCAGCTCAGGCGCCGAAGCCCTTAGTGCAACCGTTTGCGACACATCAGTTGGGCCATCTTCGCCGCATCTGGCCGCTCAACAATGCCTTTCTCCGTCACGATAGCGTCGATCAGGTCTGCCGGGGTCACGTCGAAAACCGGATTGAAGGCGTCGGCATCGGCCCCGACCCGCTTGCCGCCAACTTCCAGCAATTCGCGGCCGTCACGCTCTTCGATGGGAATGTCTTCACCGCTGGCCAGGTTCATGTCGATGGTCGAGCTCGGCGCCACCACCATGAAGCGCACACCGTGGTGCATGGCGCAGACTGCCAATTGATAGGTGCCGATCTTGTTCGCCACGTCGCCATTGGCGGTGATGCGGTCGGCGCCGACGATCACCCAGGTCACGCCTTTGGTCTTCATGATATGGGCGGCAGCGGAGTCGGCGTTGAGGGTCACCGGAATGCCTTCGTTCGCCAGTTCCCACGCGGTCAACCGCGAACCCTGTAGCCATGGGCGGGTTTCGTCGGCGTAGACCCGCTCGACCATGCCTTCAAGGAATGCACCGCGAATCACCCCGAGCGCGGTACCGAAGCCGCCGGTGGCAAGGGCGCCGGTGTTGCAGTGGGTCAGGATCGCCTGGGCGTTGCCCTGATGCTTGCGAATCAGGTCGACGCCGAGCTGGGCCATGGTCAGGTTGGCCTCGCGATCGCTTTCGTGGATCGCCATGGCTTCGGCCTCCAGGGCCGCCAGTGGATCGGCATGCTCTTTGAGGCGCGCCAAGCGGTCGCGCATGCGGTCAAGCGCCCAGAACAGATTGACCGCCGTCGGCCGGGAATCGGCCAGCAAGGCGAAATCCGCTTCCAGCGCATCTTGCCAGTCACCGCCCTCGGCCAACCGCGCCCGCGCCGCCAGCACCACGCCATAGGCGGCACTGATGCCGATGGCCGGCGCGCCGCGCACTACCATCGAACGGATGGCCTCGGCCACGCCGGCCGCACTGGTGTAGCCGATCCAGTTCTCCTCGAACGGTAAAACACGCTGATCGAGCAGATAAAGAGCGCCATCACGCCAATCGATGGCCTTCACCTTCTCCGCAGCCAACAGTCGATTGCGCATCCTTCACCCCGCACTCAGAAACAAAAGCCGCCGATTATAGCGATCCCTCCGCGAAGACGCTCGGGTATACTTCGCCTCCTTTATAACTCATGGAACCGTTCCACGATGCCCAAGCCTGCCGTTGCGCTCGACTTATTATTGCTGCCGACCTGGTTGGTGCCTGTCGAACCCGCCGGTGTCGTGCTCAAGGATCATGGTCTGGGGATTCGCGACGGTTGCATCGTGTTCATCGGGCCACGGGCCGAAGCCATGAGGTGCGACGCCGCTGAAGTCCGCGAATTGCCCGGCATGCTGCTCAGCCCGGGCCTGGTCAACGCCCACGGTCACGCGGCGATGACGCTGTTCCGCGGCCTGGCCGATGACCTGCCGCTGATGACCTGGCTCGAACAGCACATCTGGCCCGCCGAGGGCAAATGGGTCGATGAGGATTTCGTCCGCGACGGCACCGACCTGGCGATCGCCGAGCAGATCCAGGGCGGCATCACCTGCTTTTCGGACATGTACTTCTACCCCAAGGTCGCCAGCGACCGCGTCCATAACAGCGGCATCCGCGCGCAAATAGCCATTCCCATTCTCGACTTTCCGATCCCCGGCGCCGCCAACGCCGACGACGCCATTCGTCAGGGCATCGAATTATTCGGCGACCTCAAGCACCACCCGAGGATCAAAGTCGCATTCGGCCCGCATGCGCCATACACCGTGGGCGACGACAACCTGGAGAAGATCCGGGTGATCGCCGAAGAACTGGACGCGGCCATCCACATGCATGTTCACGAAACCGCCTTCGAAGTGCAGCAGGCTGTGGATAATACCGGCGAGCGGCCGATGGCCCGACTGGCGCGGCTTGGCCTGTTGGGGCCACGCTTCCAGGCGGTGCACATGACCCAGGTCAGCGACGAGGACCAGGCCCTGCTGGTAGAACACAACTGCAGCGTGATCCATTGTCCGGAGTCCAATCTGAAGCTGGCCAGCGGCTTCTGCCCGGTGGAGCGCCTGTGGCAGGCTGGCGTCAACGTCGCGGTCGGCACCGACGGTGCGGCGAGCAACAATGACCTGGACCTGCTGGGCGAAACCCGCACCGCCGCCCTGCTGGCGAAGGCCGTTGCGGGCTCGGCCACCGCCCTGGACGCCCACCGTGCGCTGCGCATGGCCACGCTCAACGGCGCCCGGGCTTTGGGCATCGAAGCGACGGTCGGTTCACTGGAAGTCGGCAAGGCCGCCGACCTGGTGGCCTTCGACCTGTCCGGGCTGGCGCAACAACCGATCTACGACCCGGTTTCGCAGTTGATCTACGCCACGGGCCGGCATTGCGTCAAACACCTGTGGGTGGCCGGAAAACAATTGCTGGAGGAAGGTCGCCTGACTCGCATGGACGAGTCGCAACTGACTGCCACGGCCCAGGCCTGGGGCCGGCGGGTGAACGGCCAGGACGAATAGCACGCCCTTTGAGCCAAGGCTCGGGGGTCACTGATTTTTCAAGTTTTTCGAGGATCTTCACATGAGCAACGTCGACCACGCCGAAATCGCCAAGTTCGAAGCCCTGGCCCATCGCTGGTGGGACCGCGAGAGCGAATTCAAACCGCTGCACGACATCAACCCGCTGCGGGTCAACTGGATCGACGAGCGCGTCAGCCTCGCGGGCAAGAAAGTCCTCGACGTCGGTTGTGGCGGCGGCATCCTCAGCGAAGCCATGGCCCTGCGTGGCGCCACTGTCATGGGCATCGACATGGGCGAGGCGCCGCTGGCGGTTGCGCAATTGCATCAGCTTGAGTCCGGCGTCAGCGTGGAATATCGGCAGATCACCGCCGAAGCCCTGGCCGAGGAAATGCCCGGCCAGTTCGACGTGGTCACCTGCCTGGAGATGCTCGAGCACGTGCCGGACCCTTCGTCGGTCATCCGCGCCTGCTTCCAGATGGTCAAGCCCGGCGGCCAGGTGTTCTTCTCCACGATCAACCGCAACCCGAAGGCCTACCTGTTCGCCATCATCGGCGCCGAATACATCATGAAGCTGCTGCCGCGTGGCACCCACGACTTCAAGAAATTCATCCGTCCTTCCGAGCTCGGCGCCTGGAGCCGCATGGCCGGGTTGACCGTCAAGGACATCATCGGCCTGACCTACAACCCGCTGACCAAGCACTACAAGCTGGCCGCCGACGTTGACGTCAACTACATGATCCAGACCCTGCGCGAGGAATAAGTCGATGCGTCTCAAAGCGGTTCTCTTCGACATGGACGGCACGCTGCTCGACACCGCGCCCGACTTCATCGCCATCTGCCAGGCCATGCGCGCCGACCGTGGCTTGCCGCCGATGAACACCCAGCACATCCGCGACGAAATTTCCGGCGGCGCCCGGGCGATGGTCGCGGCGACGTTCTCGATGGACCCCGAATCGCCGGGCTTCGAAGAACTGCGCCAGGAATTCCTCGACCGTTACCTCAAAGGGTGCGCGGTCCACAGTCACCTCTTCGATGGCATGGCCGAAGTGCTGGCCGACATCGAGGCGGCCAACCTTATCTGGGGCGTGGTCACCAACAAACCGGTACGTTTTGCCGAGCCGATCATGCAGCAGCTGGGCCTGGCCGAGCGCTCGAAAGTGTTGATCTGCCCCGACCATGTGAAAAACAGCAAGCCGGATCCCGAACCGTTGACCCTGGCCTGCAAGATGCTCGACCTGGATCCGGCCAGCGTGCTCTTCGTGGGTGATGACCTACGCGATATCGAGTCGGGCCGCGGCGCTGGCACCAAGACCTGTGCGGTCACTTACGGCTATATCCATCCAGACGACAATCCCAAGCACTGGGGCGCGGATGTGGTGATCGACCATCCCCTGGCCCTGCGTGAAGTGCTGGATAACGCGTTGTGCAGTTGCTGATCTGAGGCCCGCTCTTGTGGCGAGGGAGCTTGCTGTGGCGAGGGGATTTATCCCCGCTGGGGTGCGCAGCGTCCCCAAAAATATAACTGCCACCGCAGTACATCAAACCGAACCCAGAGGGGCGGTGCGACGTTTCGATAAATCCCCTCGCCACAACTGCGCACCACTGACGCATTGTTTTGTTTCGTGAGGTTTCTTTATGTTTGATTACTCCGCCCGCCCCGACCTGCTCGAAGGCCGCATCATTCTCGTCACCGGCGCCGGCCGCGGGATCGGCGCCGCTGCCGCCAAGGCTTATGCCGCCCATGGCGCCACCGTGCTGTTGCTAGGCAAGACCGAGGCCAACCTGACCCAGGTCTATGACGAAATCGAAGCGGCCGGCCATCCGCAACCAGCGGTGATTCCCTTCAACCTCGAAACTGCCCTGCCCCATCAATACGATGAGCTGGCCGCCATGATCGAGACCGAGTTCGGTCACCTCGACGGGCTGCTGCACAACGCCTCGATCATTGGTCCGCGCACGCCGCTGGAGCAGCTTTCCGGCGAGAATTTCATGCGCGTGATGCAAGTGAACGTCAACGCCATGTTCATGCTCACCAGCACGTTGTTGCCGCTGCTCAAATTGTCCAAGGATGCCTCCGTGGTGTTCACTTCCAGCAGCGTCGGACGCAAAGGCCGGGCGTATTGGGGCGCTTATGGCGTGTCCAAGTTCGCCACCGAGGGGCTGATGCAAACTCTCGCTGACGAAGTCGACACCGTAGCGCCAGTGCGTTCCAACAGCATCAATCCCGGCGCCACCCGCACCAGCATGCGGGCCCAGGCCTACCCAGGAGAAAATCCGCTCAACAATCCGACACCCGAAGAAATCATGCCGGTCTACCTGTACCTCATGGGACCTGACAGCCAGGGCGTCAATGGCCAAGCGCTCAACGCGCAGTGACAGCCATCCGCGTCGCGGCGGTTTACCGTCGCGACGCACCCTTCCTCGATGCGCCACCCAACCGAAACGCCAAGCCGTCGCCGCCCCTTGCTCGCATTACGACCACCGTCAGTCATCAACGCCTTGATTCAATAGTGGTTTTTATCAAGGTGAACTGAATGGCACGAGTTTCGCTCTAACCCTTTTAAACACGCCGTGTCCGGCGAGTAGCGAACATTGCGAAGGGTTTATGCCTGCCAGATAAAGCGGACTAAACTCAACTCAGTGTCCTTCGGGACTGATGGATCAGTACGACGCGTAGCCTAGGGCCACCTCACCCCCGCCGGTCAGGATCGATAAAGTTCAGGGGCTCACGCCATATGAAAACGCCCACACAGACCAACGCGATCGACTTTGATAGCGCCAAGTTGCAGCGCCTGGGCCTGGCCCAGCCGTCTCCACTCGTGGCGCGGCCCGTCAGCCTGTCCCAGCTGCGCCAACAACTTGGTCAACAGTTGCAGACCAGCCTGGAACCGCAACGGATCCTTGGCTTGTTCTTCCGCGAAGTGCAACGGCTGGTGCCCTTGGACGCGCTGGCGTATCAGCACAAGCCCAGCGACCTGCGTATGGAATTCGGCCAACGCGGACATCACAACCTCAGCTACAACCTCAGCCATGAGGGCGAACATCTGGGTGAGCTGGTGTTCCGCCGCAATCAGCGCTTTACCGAGTCGGAACAGAGCGACCTGGAATCGACACTGTCTTCGCTGTTTTTTCCGCTGCGCAACGCCTTGCTCTACCGCGCCGCCACCCAAAGCGCCCTACGCGATCCGCTGACCGGCACCGGCAACCGCATCGCGATGGACCAGACGCTGGAACGTGAGATCGACATGGCCCGGCGCCACATGCAGCCACTGTCGCTGTTGATGCTGGACATCGATCATTTCAAGCGGATCAACGACACCCATGGGCATGGTGTCGGCGATGAAGTGCTCAGGGCCGTCGCTGACTCGATCAAAAGCCATCTGCGCAATGTCGACATGGTGTTCCGGTTTGGCGGGGAAGAGTTCCTGATCCTGCTGGCCAACACCAGCCGGGATGCCGCGGCCATGGTCGGCGAACGGCTGCGTTATGCCGCCCAGACCCAGGATTATTTCGCCGGCGGGACAAGGATTGAACTGACCGTCAGCCTCGGCTGCGCGACATTGCTGCCGGGCGAGTCGGCCGAAAGCCTCTTGCGCCGAGCCGACAGTGCGCTGTATGTAGCAAAGCGCGAGGGCAGAAACCGGTTGACGATGGCGGGCTGAAGCCCCAACTGCTTGACGCCGACACACCGCCATCGCGAGCAGGCTCGCTCCCACAGGGGATTGGCGGTGTACATAAGATCTTCACTCACCACAAAACCACTGTGGGAGCGAGCCTGCTAGCGAAGGGGCCGGGTCTGCCAATACAAGATTAACTGCCAGACCGCCATCGCGAGCAAGCTCGCTCCCACAAGGGATTGGCGGTGTACATAAGATCTTCACTCACCACAAAACCACTGTGGGAGCGAGCCTGGTCGCGAAGGGGCCGGGCCTGCCAACGCAAGGTTAACTGCCAGACCGCCATCGCGAGCAGGCTCGCTCCCACAAGGGATTGGCGGTGTACATAAGATCTTCACTCACCACAAAGCCACTGTGGGAGCGAGCTTGCTCGCGAAGGGGCCGGGTCTGCCAACGCAAGGTTAACTGCCAGACCGCCATCGCGAGCAAGCTCGCTCCCACAGGGGATTGGCGGTGTACATCAGATTTTCGATCCCCACAAAACCATTGTGGGAGCGAGCCTGCTCGCGAAGGGGCCGGGCCTGCCAACGCAAGGTTAACTGCCAGACCGTCATCGCGAGCAGGCTCGCTCCCACAAGGGATTGGCGGTGTACATCAGATTTTCGATCCCCACAAAACCACTGTGGGAGCGAGCCTGCTCGCGAAGGGGCCGGGTCTGCCAATACAAGATTAACTGCCAGACCGCCATCGCGAGCAAGCTCGCTCCCACAAGGGATCGGCGGTGTACATCAGATTTTCGATCCCCACAAAACCATTGTGGGAGCGAGCTTGCTCGCGAAGGGGCCGGAACATTCAACACAAGGTTGACGGTTCAGACCGCTTTCGCGAGCAAGCCCGCTCCCACAGGTGGGTCAAGCTATCGGGTATCAGCTACCCGCCAACGCCAGGCGCTCGCGGCTGGGCGGGGTCTTCTCGGCTACGCCCGATTGCTCCAGCTGCATGCATCGTTCCAGGAACAGATACATGTAGTCGTAGCTCTTGCAAACGGCCTGCCGCAGCTCCACCTGCAGCGCCTTGCTCGGGTTCATGCCGGCCAGTGTGCAGATGATTTCCAGCGCTTCCCAAGGGTGGGCATCGTCATATTGGGCATGCATCTTCAGCCATTTCATGGCCCGCTTGCGGTCTTCCTCGGCGAAGGCCGATGCGTAGACGCCATTGGAGCAGACCAGCGCCGACCATTCCCCGGTCGCGCCCTCGATGGCGTAGTTGGTCGCCGCGATCGCCACGATCAGCGAGTCCGCCGAGCTGGTGTGCCAGCACCAATGGCTCAGTGCGTGCAGCTCTGGCGGCACCTGCTGTGCCTGGAGATCCTCGAGCGTCACACCATGGGCGGCGCTCCAGTTCACCCAGTAGTCGGCGTGATTGAGTTCGACACGAATGTTGCGCATCAGCCAGCGACGCGCCATGTCCTCGCCAGGGTGGCGGGCAAAGCGGGTCTTGGTGAGATTCTGTGCCATGTATAAAGCGAACTGTTCAACGACCGGCCAACCACCAATGAGGTAGTGGCGCATGGTCTTGGCGCTGAGCTTGTTGTCACGCATGCGTTGATACAGCTCGTGTTCGACAACCCGGCGCTTGCTCTCGCTGCAATCTGTAATGAGCTGCTGTGCCCATTTCGGATAGCTACTAGCGTCCATGAGCGGGCCTGTTCGGTTGAATGTGTCGATCACTGTCGGGCTCCTTTTGATTGTGATTTTTTGCGGACCAACAAGAGTTTCAGCGGAACGTGCCGGGGGCCTTGAATAACAACGGTTGGGGCCTGGCCGGCCTGCACTGCAATGTGTCACAGGTAAACATTTGTGGACGCTCGATAACATACCCCTGAGCGTAATCCACGCCAATCTCAAGCAATGCCTGTTCGATCTGTACCGTTTCAACGAACTCGGCAATCGTACGCTTACCCATGACGTGGCCGATATGATTGATCACTTCGACCATTGCCCGGTTAATCGGGTCGTCCAGCATATCCTTTACGAAACTCCCATCGATCTTCAGGAAGTCTACAGGTAAATGTTTCAAGTAAGCGAATGAAGACATTCCGGCACAAAAGTCATCCAGGGAAAAGTAACAACCCAAGCCTTTGAGTTCATTGATAAAGCGGATCGCACTGCCCAGATTGGAAATTGCACTGGTCTCGGTAATTTCAAAACAAATCATTTCTGGTGGGATGGCGTACGTCTCAAACTGTTTACGCAGGAAGTCCAGGAATGCCTGATCTCCTATAGTCGTGCCTGACAGATTAATCGCACACATTGCCAACGGACCCCGCCTTGATTCGTTCAGGCACTGGCGAATGATCCTGAAAACATTCTCCACTACCCAACGGTCCAGCGAAGTCATCAGGCCATAACGTTCCGCCGCCGGGATGAAACTGTCCGGCAGGATCATCCGGCCCGCCTCGTCATGCAGGCGCAACAGGATTTCAATGTGACCGCCGCCATGGTCACCCGGACCCAATGCGGCAATTTCCTGGGCGTAGAGACAGAAGCGATTTTCTTCCAGGGCCATATGCAGGCGCTGGACCCAGGCCATCTCGCCGAAACGCAGGGACAGTTCCGAATCGTCGGCATGGTAGACCTGGACCCGGTTGCGCCCTTTTTCCTTGGCCATGTAGCACGCCATGTCCGCGGCCCGCAGGGACGCCTCCAGCGTGGTCGGACTCTGGGCGATGTGCACGAGGCCAATGCTAACGGTGGTCACGAATGGCCGGCCTTTCCATACAAAATGCAGGTTCTGTACGGTCTGGCGCAGACCTTCGGCAATTTTTTCCGCCGCGTCCGGCGAACAGTTTTCCAACAAGATGCCGAACTCATCCCCGCCCAGCCGGGCCAATGTATCGTTTTCCCGCAACCCCGATTGCAGCAGCGCGCAAATATGGCGCAGCAACTCGTCACCCGCGGCATGACCGCACGTGTCGTTGACCAGCTTGAACTGATCCAGGTCGAGAAACATCAAGGCGTGGCGGCCCACTTGCCGAGTCAGGTTATGCAGGGCCTGTTCGAGGCGGTATTCGAATTCGCGACGGTTCGCCAGGCCGGTCAATGCATCGTGCGTGGCCTGCCAGGACAGGTTGGCGATGTACTGCCGCTCCTGGGTCATGTCGTGCAACACCAGCACCGCGCCGCTGACCTTGCCCGCGTGGCGGATCGGCGCACCGACCAGCGTGACCGACACGGTGCTGCCGTCCAGCCTCTGGATCAGCTTGGAATGTTCGCTGCCGCCGCCAAGCCGCCCGCTGAGGATATGCTCGATCAATGTCAGCCCCTCGGTCTGGGCATTGTCGTCGAGCAGATTGAACAGCGCCGCCAGGGGCAGCCCCGCCGCATGCTCGGCTTTCCAGTGCGTCATCGCTTCGGCCGCGGGGTTCATGTAGGCAATGGCGCCTTCAACGTCGGTGGTGATCACCCCGTCGCCGATCGATTGCAGGGTGATCTGCGCCCGCTCCTTCTCTAACTGCAGCGCGTTGGCGAAGACTTGTCGCTGGGCCAGCAATTTATGCGTGCGCAACAGCGCCAGCACGATCAGCCCCAGGGCCGTGGCGAAGTTGGTCACGAGCAACAGGCGCAGGATGAACCGCGACCCCTCGCCCAGCGCATCGCTGAAAGCCTTGGCGGCCGGCGTCACCGAATCGTTGATCGCGAAAATCTGCGCTTTCCAGCCTCGCACGTCGTTTTCCGTCACCTCCCCCGCCGTGATGCTGCGGTGCATTTGTCGCGCGACATTATCCAGCTCGGTGAGGTAGCCATCGCCCACTGTCCAGAGGTCGATGGCTTCTTCCAGGTAACTGAAGTGGCGAAAGTTGAGGTACAGCCAGATCAGGCTGGAAACGTCGTCCGGATGATTCCCGCCCTGGAGGATCCCGGCCCGCGCCGCTTCCAGGTCCGGCGGTTGGCGGTCGAGGGCCACGCGAAGGTCATGGCCGCCCTCAGGCACGGCGATGGCCTGTTGGTATTTGCGGAAAATCGATTCGTCACGGCTGTCGGCATACAAATTGAGGTAATAAATGGCGTCTTTCTGGCCCTTGGACCAAAGACTTTCCCCCGCCACATATCCGCGTACCGCAGACAAGACATACAGGCTGACGCCGCCAAGCAATGCTTGAAATAGCACAACGGCAATAAAGGGCCAGACAATGCCCAACAATCGTGGCGTTCCGAGAGTCCGCTTTTGCTTCATGAGGTCCCTTGCACAAGCATTGCCAATGAGCACCCGCGAGAATTCCGCTCCAGATTCCACAGCCTAGGCTAGTTTTCGATCCTTCGAACGAATGGATCACGGGATCGCTTGGCTTGGGGTGGAGATTCGGACGAATCGGGGGCTCTGGCTGATTTTTTTCCGATACTAAGCACAGAAAAGCAAAGGAAACTCAAGGTCGCTGTATTTGTTGCAAGTGACCATAGAGTCGAGCGTACAAACCACCCTCGGCAATCAGTTGCAGATGGTCGCCGTCTTCGGCGATTTGCCCGCCGTCGAATACCAATACCCGGTCGGCCTGTTTCACCGCCGATAACCGGTGGGCGATGATCAAGGTGGTGCGCCCGTGCAGGAACTTCGCCAATGCCTGGTGCAGGTTATATTCGGTGGCGGCGTCCAGCGCCGATGTGGCTTCATCGAGAATCACCACCCGGGGGTCGGCCAGGACCATGCGCGCAATCGCCAGTCGCTGACGCTGCCCGCCCGACAACCTCACCCCGGATCGACCCACAACACTCTCCAGCCCCATGGGCAGCGCCCGCACTGTCGATTCGAGCTGGGCGATCGCCAGTGCTCGCCAGCAATCCTCATCGCTGCAATCGCGACCCATGGACAAATTGGCCCGCACCGTGTCGTTGAACAGCGCCGGGTGCTGAAGCACCACCGCGACATTTTCCCGGATGGTTTCCAGGCCGATTTCCTGTTGGCTCGCGCCCCCGAACCGAATACTGCCGGCCTGTGGCGTATAGAGCCCCAACAGCAGTTGCACCAGGGTGCTTTTTCCGCCACCGCTGGCCCCGACGATTGCGACCTTTTCCCCCGGCGAGATGGACAGGTTCATCTGATCGAGCACCCGCTCCTCGCCGTAGCCAAAACTGAGTCCCTGGATGTCGATGCCTACCGTGTCCCGCCCTTTGAATGGGTCGACGCCACCGTCGTACTGAGGCTCATCGGCGCGGGCCAGCAATTCGTTGATGCGATTCAAGGCGCCGGACGCCGCGTAATAGGCGTATTGCAGGTTCAGCAGTTGCTCGACTGGGCCAATCATGAACCACAAGTAGCTGAACACCGCGAGCATCTGGCCCACGGACAGGTCCGAAAACAACACGGTGAGCATGGCCGCGGCGCGGAAAATGTCGATGCCGAACTGGAACAGCAGGCCACTGGCACGGTTCGAGGCGTCGGTTTTCCATTGTGAATTCACCGCGTAGTCCCGGACATCCCGGGCACGCATCCCCAATCGTCCGAGGAAAAATCCCTGGCGGTTACCGGCGCGTACTTCCTGGATGGCATCCAGGGTTTCTGTCAGCGCCTGGGTGAAACGCGAGGTGCTGTCGTTTTCCAGCTTCTTCAGGTGCTTGACCCGCTTGCCCAACTGCACCGTGGCGTAGATCACCAACGGATTGAACAACAGGATCAGCAGCGCCAGCTTCCAGTGCATCCACATCAGGATCCCGGCGGTGCCCACCAGAGTCAGCATGGCCACCAGGAACCGGCTGAGGGTTTCGCCGACGAACTTGTCGAGAGTGTCCAGGTCGGTGACCAGATGGGTGGTCACGGTGCCGCTGCCCAGGCTTTCGTATTCGCCGAGGGAAATGCGTTTGAGGCGTTCAATCAGCCGGATACGGATGCGATAGACGATGTCCTTGGCCAGGCTGGCGAATAAACGGGCCTGCAAGACGTTGAACAGCAATGCGCCGCAACGCAGTGCCAACGTCACGAGCAGCATCAACCCAATGTAGCCGGCCGCACTCTGCCAGGCCGCCGGCAGCGCATGATTCATGACCTTCAATGCCGCGTCGCCGTGACCCAGCAGGACTTCGTCCACCAGTAACGGCAGCAACAACGGGATTGGTACGCTGCACAGCGTCGCCAGCACGGCAACGCCGTTGGCGATCCACAGGGCTTTCTTGTGCTTGAGGGCCAAGCGACGGATTTCCGCCCAGCTCAACCGATCGATGCGCCGCGTGGCGGATACGCCATCACCGGGCAGGTCAGGCACAGGCCGCGCGCTCCAACCAGCGGCCCAGCAGCGGGGCCAACTGATCCAAAGGTTGGTAGCCGTTGGTCAGCAAGGCCAATTGGCCGTCCCGTTCGGCCAGCAGCGTGGGGAACCCGGCGATGCCCAGGTCTTGTACCCAAGTGAAATCAGCGGCCGTGGCGGCATGCTGATCGGCGCGATCGAAGGCGGCGGCAAACTCGATGCGAGGCAGCCCGGCCTGCTCCGCCAGTTCCACCAGGACGCTGGCGTGGGTCACGTCGCGACCCTGTGCATAAAAAGCCTGCTGGATCAGCTTCATCAGCGTCCAGGCCATGTCCGGCGCCAGGCTGCGGGCCGTCACCAGCGCGCGGCAAGCGGGCTCGGTGTCGTAGACAAAACCGTCCGGTAGCGCACCCTCGAGCTTGAACGGCTGGCCGGTGGCCTGGGTGACCGCCTGCCAGTGTTCCAAGATGTAGCGCCGAGTCGTCGGCTCCAAGGCCGAACCGCTGCCAGTGCGCAAGCCGCCCACCACCAGGTGCAATTCCACGCCCGCGGCCTGCGCCTGCTCGGCCAACGCCTCGGCCACCGGCGCGAAGCCCCAGCACCAGGAACACATCGGGTCCATCACATACAGCAGGCGCGACGCCATGGCTCAAGCCTCGGAAGGTGTTTGCTTGTAGTTGTAGCCGATCGGGTGCGGCATGTTGCGGGCCTTGGCCAGTTCGATCTGCTTTTGCCGGTCGATGGCGCTGCGGCGGGTCTTCTCGCTCAGCTTGTCCCAGCAGTGCGGGCAACTGATCCCGGGCACGTAGTGCTCGGAGGCGCGATCTTCAACGCTCACCGGCGTACGGCATGCATGACATTGATCGTAGTCGCCTTCGCTGAGATCGTGGCGCACGGTCACGCGGTTATCGAATACAAAGCAGTCGCCGCGCCATTTGGTTTCTTCCTGGGGCACCTCTTCAAGGTATTTAAGGATGCCGCCCTTGAGGTGATAGACCTCGTCGAAACCTTGGCCAAGCATATAGCTCGACGCTTTTTCACAACGAATGCCACCGGTGCAGAACATCGCCACTTTCTTGTGCCGGGTTGGGTCGAAGTGGGCTTTGATGTAGTCGGGGAATTCTCGGAAGCTGGTGGTCTTGGGATCGATGGCGCCTTCGAAGGTGCCGATGGCCACTTCGTAGTCATTGCGCGTGTCGATCAGCAGGACTTCCGGATCGCTGATCAAGGCGTTCCAGTCTTGCGGCTCGACATAGGTGCCAACCTGCTTGTTCGGGTCCACGCCGTCGACGCCGAGGGTGACGATTTCTTTCTTGAGCTTGACCTTGGTGCGGTAGAACGGCTGCTCGTCGCAGTACGACTCCTTGTGGTCGATATCATCCATGCGCGGGTCGTTCTTGAGCCAGGCCATCAATCCGTCAATCCCTTCGCGGGTGCCGGAAACGGTGCCATTGATGCCTTCCTCGGCGATCAACAACGTGCCTTTGATGCCGTTGTCGAGCATCGCCTTGAGCAGGGGCTCGCGCAGCTCGACGTAATCTTCCAGGGTGACGAACTTATACAGTGCCGCCACGACAATGGGTGGTGTCATGGGTATTTCTCCAGGTGGCTACCCTCGCAAAGGGTGAACCGGATGCGAAAAAAAACGCGCCGGGTAAGCGGCGCGGTGCGGATTCTAGCAAAAACATATGTATTGCAGGGCTGCAATTGCAAGGCCGGACACTGCCCTGTGGCGAGGGGATTTATCCCCGCTCGGCTGCGAAGCAGGCGCCAGGCTTCCTTCCGGATGGGCCTGCTTCGCAGGCCAGCGGGGATGAATCCCCTCGCCACAACAAGCTACTTCACCCATGACAATCAGTGCTTGCTGCCTCCGGCACAGGTCGGCGAAGCCGGGGCCGCGTCGATCTGGGCCCATTCTTGCGGCGTGTAGGTGTGCAGCGCCAGTGCATGGAATTCGCCCATCAATTCGCCCAGCGTGCCGTAGACCATCTGGTGACGCTTGACCCGATTGAGCCCCTCGAACTGTCGGCTGACCACGACCGCCTTGAAGTGGGTCTGCAACCCACGGCTGTGCATGTGGCTTTCGTCCAGCACTTGCAAGTGCTCGGGCTGCAGAAGCCCAAGGGTCGATTCAATGCGTTGTTGCATGCTCATGCCAGGGCTCCGCTTATGGCTTTTTCTTGGCCGGGGCAGCGGCTTTCGGCTCGAGCTCGGCGGTCATGTCCGCCAGCAGCTTGTTGACCACCGGCACCGCGCTTTCCAGCTTGGCCTGGGTCAGTTGCGCCGATTGCTGGGTCAGCTGGGGCATTTTTTCCAGGACTTTCTTGCCCAGGGGAGACTGATAGAAGGACACAAGTTCCTTGAGCTCCGATTCGCTGAAGTTGCTGGTGTAGAGCTTGACCATGTCCGGCTTGAGCTTGTTCCAGCCGATGGCCTGGTCCAGCGCGGCATTGGCCTTGGCCTGGTAGGTCTCCAGCGTGGCCTTTTTCGACTCGGGAGCTTTGGTCTGCTCGAAGCGCTGGGCAAACATCTGCTGTACTTGCATGTAGACGGGGGTACCCAGCTTGTCGGCATGCGCCAGGGTCAGGAACGCTTCGGCACTGGCGTTGTGGCTGGCGGTATCGGCGAAGACAGGGCCGCTGGCACACACCAGAGCAACGGCGGTACAGATGGCACGAAGACGGGTCATCGAGTTTCCTTTTCTAACAGGCGAGGTAAAACCCCAAGGGCGATCATTCTGCGCCTAATAAACGCCGGGGCTCAACCCCGACCCTTGGCGGGGCCGATTGACGGACAGAACCGCGCACTCCTAGATTGAGGGGTGATTGAGGGAACCGCTGGCGCCCACCAGGGCCTAAACTGCGCATTCAGACCTACAGGAGTTTGACCCGATGAGCCGTATTGAAACCGACAGCCTTGGCCAGGTTGAAGTCCCGGATGAAGCCTATTGGGGCGCACAGACACAGCGCTCCATGATCAACTTTGCCATCGGCAACGAACGCATGCCGCTGTCGGTGTTGCACGCTTTGGCGCTGGTCAAAAAAGCCGCCGCGCGGGTCAACGACCGCAACGGTGACCTGCCCGCCGACATCGCCCGCCTGATCGAGCAGGCCGCCGACGAGGTGCTGGCCGGCCAGCATGACGACCAGTTTCCTCTGGTGGTCTGGCAGACCGGCAGCGGGACCCAGAGCAACATGAACGTCAACGAGGTCATCGCCGGGCGCGCCAATGAGCTGGCGGGCAACCCGCGAGGCGGCAAGAGCCCGGTTCACCCCAACGACCACGTCAACCGTTCCCAGAGTTCCAACGACTGCTTCCCCACCGCGATGCACATCGCCGCCGCCCAAGCCGTCTACCAGCAATTGCTGCCGGCCATCAGCGAGTTGTCGGGTGGTCTCGCGGAACTGGCGGCGCGCCATATGAAGCTGGTCAAGACCGGCCGTACCCACATGATGGACGCCACGCCGATCACGTTCGGCCAGGAACTGTCCGCGTTCATCGCCCAACTCGATTATGCCGAACGAGCGATCCGCGCCGCCTTGCCGGCCGTCTGCGAGCTGGCCCAGGGCGGCACGGCGGTGGGCACAGGGCTCAATTCCCCCCATGGTTTTGGCGAAGCGATTGCCGCTGAGTTGGCGGCGTTGTCCGGCTTGCCCTTCGTTACCGCGCCGAACAAGTTCGCTGCGCTGGCGGGCCATGAGCCGCTGACCACATTGTCCGGCGCGCTGAAGACCCTGGCCGTGACCCTGATGAAAATCGCCAACGACCTTCGCCTGCTGGGTTCCGGGCCGCGAGCGGGGTTTGCCGAGGTGAAATTGCCGGCCAACGAGCCGGGCAGTTCCATCATGCCTGGCAAGGTCAACCCGACCCAGTGCGAAGCGTTGTCGATGCTCGCCTGCCAAGTCCTGGGCAACGACGTGGCCATCGGTTTCGCTGCCAGCCAGGGTCACTTGCAGCTGAACGTGTTCAAGCCGGTGATCATCCACAACCTGCTGCAATCGATCCGCCTGCTGGCCGATGGCTGCAGCAACTTCCAACAGCACTGCATCGCCGGCCTCGAACCGGATGCCGAGCAGATGGCGGCGCACCTGGAACGCGGATTGATGCTGGTGACGGCGCTGAACCCGCACATCGGCTACGACAAGTCGGCGGAAATCGCCAAGAAAGCCTACAGCGAGGGGCTGACCCTGCGGGAGGCCGCGTTGCAGCTGGGGTACCTGACCGATGAGGAGTTCGAGGCCTGGGTCCGGCCGGAGAACATGCTGGAGGCCGGTGGGCAGGGTTGAGTTTGTTGTCCTGAAGGCCGCCATCGCGAGCAGGCTCGCTTCCTCAGGGGCCTGTGTGGGCCGTGATGTCGGGTCCACAGACGAACCCCTGTGGGAGCGAGCCTGCTCGCGATGGCGCCAGCAGGCTCGACATCACCATACATGACACCCACCTACGCTCCCTCAGCGATCTAGCGACCCACCGCCAAACGCTCGCGCCGGGCCCTGAGCCCGGCGATGAGCGATGGTCCCAACGCCACCAGCGCGGATCCCAGCACGACCAACACCGCCCCGCCATACCCCAAAACGTTGATCTGTTCGGCATGGACATACTCGGGCCACCACCAGGCGGCCATCGCCACGGCGGCGAACGTCACCAGCGGCGTGATCGCCAGGGTCGCGCTGACCCGCGAGGCTTCCCAATGGGCCAGCGCCTCGGCAAACGCACCATAAGCAATCAACGTGTTGAGGCAGCAGGCGAGCAACAGCCAGCCCTGCAATGGGGTCAGTTGCAACGCCTCCAGCGGATGAACCCAAGGCGTGAGCAACAACGCGCAGAACAGGTAGATCACCATCATCACTTGCAATGAATTCCAGACCGTCAGCAGTTGCTTCTGGCCCAGGGCATAAAACGTCCAGACCGTCGACGCAGACAGCACCAGCAAGACCCCGGCGGTGTAGTCGCTCAACGACGTCAGCAACTCGGTGAGACGCTGGTTGAAGAACAGCGCAAAACCAATCAGCAACACCAGCAGGCCAATGCCCTGCCCCACGCTGAAACGCTCCTTGAATACAAACAGACTGGCGACCAGCAGCATGATCGGCCCCATCTGCACCACCAGTTGCGCCGTACCGGGACTCAGGCGGTTCAGGCCCATCAGGTACAGGACGTAGTTACCCACCAGCCCCAACACCGCCATCACCACCAGCCAGCCGCCACGCGGGCCAAGCACCTTGCGGCTGGGCAGGCGCCGTGTCGCCGCCAGGTAAACGAAGAGCAACCCGCCGGACACCGTCAGCCGAAACCAGGTCACCGTCACCGGATCCATCACTTGCAGCACTTGCTTGAGCTTGATCGGCAGGATTCCCCACAACAGGGCGGTCAACAAAGCCAGAAGAAGCCCGTAGACCCAGCGACCGGACGATATGTGCATGCAACCCTCGAAGCCCTCGATATGAACGCCCATTCTAGGCTCGGATCGATCGGTGGCACAGGCACAATCGGGCATTTGGCGCCGACGCAATTGTACGGGTCGCTAGCCGTCGATCGGCTGGACAGGCGCAAACCTGCGACACCACATATGCTCAATTGAGACAACCACGCAGCCCCCATGGAGACCCGAAATGCCAGGAACGCGCGCAAACGATACAGACGCCCCCAAGACAGTATTCCGCAGTGACCGGATCTGCCGGGTGAATGGCGAATTTTATTACAATACGCGCGAAGGCACCCAGGAAGGTCCGTTCGAAACTCGTGAGGCGGCGGAGCAGGAGATTGCGGCATACATCCAACGGATGCAGAAGTTGCCCAAGGTGGCTGAACAGTTTGCAGCTCCCGTGGCGAGGGAGCTTGCTCCCGCTGGGCCGCAAAGCGGCCCTTCTATGGTTCATACCCAGTAAAAAGGGGCAACTGCTTCGCAGCCGAGTGGGAGCAAGCGCCCTCGCCACGAAGCTCCTGAGGCGGCGCTTATCGCACCGCCTCGAACAACCCCGTCGCCCCCATCCCGCCGCCCACGCACATGGTCACGACGCCATAGCGCAGGTTGCGCCGTTGCAACTCCCGCACCAGATGCCCCACTTGCCGCGAGCCGGTCATGCCGAACGGGTGACCGATGGAAATCGAGCCGCCGTTGACGTTGTATTTCTCGTTATCGATTTCCAACCGGTTGCGACTGTAGAGGCATTGGGAGGCAAACGCTTCGTTGAGCTCCCACAGGTCGATGTCGCCAATCTGTAGCCCCTTGGCCTTGAGCAACCTGGGCACCGAGAACACCGGGCCGATGCCCATCTCGTCCGGCTCGCAACCGGCGACGGTAAAGCCGCGGAAAAACGCCTTGGGTTTGAGCCCCAGGGCCAGCGCTTTTTCCAGGCTCATCACCAGCGTCATCGAGGCGCCATCGGACAGTTGGGAAGAGTTGCCCGCCGTCACCGAACCGTCCTCGGCAAACACCGGCTTCAAGCCGGCCAGGCTTTCGTAGGTGGTATCGGGGCGGTTGCAGTCATCGCGGTCAACCACACCGTCCAGAATCTGAACCGCGCCGGTGTTCTTGTCCTCGACCCGGTACTTGACCGTCATCGGCACGATTTCATCGTTGAATAGCCCTTCGGCCTGGGCCCGGGCCGTGCGCTGCTGGCTCTGCAAGGCGTAGCGGTCCTGCTCCTCGCGGCTCACCTGATAACGGCGCGCGACGACCTCGGCAGTCTGACCCATGGGAAAGTAGATCCCCGGCACTTGCTCCTTGAGTAATGGGTTGATCAAGTTGTCGGTGTTGACGCTCTTCATCGTCAGGCTGATGGATTCGACGCCGCCGGCGACGATGATCTCGCTGCAACCCGAGGCGATCTGGTTGGCGGCAATCGCGATGGCTTGCAGGCCCGAGGAGCAGAAACGGTTGAGGGTCATCCCGGCGGTGCCGATGCCCAGTTGCGAGAGCACCGCCACGTTACGCCCGATGTTGAAGCCTTGGGCGCCTTCGTTGGAACCGGCGCCGACGATGCAATCCTCGACACTGGCCGGGTCGATGTCGTTACGCGCCAGCAACGCATTGACGCAATGCGCCGCCATGTCGTCCGGACGGGTCATGTTGAACTTGCCGCGAAAGGACTTGGCCAATCCGGTCCGTACGCTGTCGACGATCACCACTTCACGCATGGCGGCACCTCATTGTTGTTATCGGTTAAGAGTGGATTCGAGGATAAATCCACCGCATAACCGAACGCGACAATCATTCACCCCGCGTATGCGTGCCCATCGTGCTAGCTCTTTTTCCGCGCTTGCCTGGCGGAACGCTCGAACGCGGCCTCCAGCGCGTCATTGAGCGTGCGCAACACCTTGACCCGGGCCCAGCGCTTGTCATTGGCCTCCACCAGCGTCCAGGGCGCGATCTCGGTGCTGGTGCGATCGACCATGTCGCAGACCGCCGAGCGATAGGCGTCCCACTTGTCCCGGTTGCGCCAGTCGTCCTCGGTGATCTTGAAGCGCTTGAAGGGGATTTCCTCCCGCTCCTGGAAGCGCTCCAGCTGCGTTTCCTTGTCGATCGCCAGCCAGAACTTCACCACCACCACGCCGGCATCGGCCAGCTGTTCCTCGAAATCATTGATTTCGCCGTAGGCCCGCAGCCAGTCGGCGCGGCTGCAAAAGCCTTCGACCCGCTCCACCAGCACCCGGCCGTACCAGGAGCGATCGAACATGGTGAACTTGCCCCGGGCCGGAATATGTCGCCAGAACCGCCACATGTAGGGGTGGGCACGTTCTTCCTCAGTGGGCGCGGCAATCGGCACGATGCTGTACTGGCGCGGATCGAGCGCCGCCGCGACCCGGCGGATGGCACCGCCCTTGCCCGCCGCGTCGTTGCCTTCGAACACGGCCACCAGGGCATGCCGGCGCATGCGCTTGTCGCGCAGCAGGCCGGCGAAGCGGGCCTGCTCGGTGATCAACTGTTCTTCGTAGTCGGCCTTGTCCAGACGTAGCGTCATGTCCAGGCTATCGATCAAGGTCACCTGGTCATCCAGCGCTGGCAACGGCGCCACGTTGACCTTGGCCGCCTTGACCTTCGGCCGATCCAAGGCCTGGCGCAAGCCTTCGAGCAAGATGCGTCCGACCGCAAGGCTGCGGTAACAGGCATCCACCCCTTCGATCACATGCCACGGCGCGTAATCGCGACTGGTGCGGCGCAGCACGCGCTCGCCGTACTTGACGAACTTGTCGTAGGTCTTCGACTGCTGCCAGTCCAGCGGGCTGATGCGCCAGCTGTGCAGCGGATCGTCCTTGAGGCTTTTGAGGCGGGCCTTCATCTGTTTCTTGGATAGGTGAAACCAGAACTTGAAGATCAGCGCGCCCTCATCGCAGAGCATTTTCTCCAGGCGTTCGGCACCGTTGATCCCCTGGTCGAGCCGCGGGTCCTTGAACTCGCCGTGGACCCGCCCTTGCAGCATCTGGCTGTACCAGTTACCGAAAAAAATCCCCATGCGCCCCTTGGCCGGCAGCATCCGCCAATAGCGCCAGGCCGGCGGCCGCGCCAGCTCCTCGTCAGTCTGCTGGTCGAAGGTGCGGACCTCGATCAATCGCGGATCCATCCACTCGTTGAGCAACTTCACCGTCTCGCCCTTGCCCGCGCCTTCGATGCCGTTGATCAGTACGATGACCGGGAAACGCCCCTGCTGGTGCAGCTCGTATTGCGCTTCGAGCAACGCTTCGCGCAGTGCCGGGACTTCAGCCTCATAGGTTTCTTTATCAACGACGTGACCGATTTCGGCGGACTCGAACATGGGCAGCTCCTTCAAGGAATGGGGCAAGACTAGCGGATTGGATGCGCGCCTGCGCAGCAGATTCCTTCCGGATGCGGGCCCCCTTGCCTTGGATCAAGCAACGCCTTGCCGATCGGCTAGAATGGCGCCTTCATTTTCGCCGAGCCCGTCATGACGCCCATTCAACACCACGCCCAACTCGACTGGGACGACCAGGGTCGCCCCCGCTCCCGGGTGTTCAACGATGTCTATTTCTCCGACCAGTCGGGCCTGGAAGAAACCCGCTACGTGTTCTTGCAACAGAACAACCTCGCCGAGCGTTTCGCCGGGCTGGCGGAGGGTGGGCGGCTGGTGATCGGTGAAACCGGGTTTGGTACCGGGTTGAATTTCCTTTGCGCCTGGCAGTTGTTCGAGCAATGCGCACCGGCCGGGGCGCGGCTGCACTTTGTCAGCGTCGAGAAGTTTCCCCTGAGCCCCGAGGACCTGCGCCGGGCCCTGGCCTTATGGCCCGCGCTCAAAGTCCAGGCCGATCAATTGCTCGGGCAGTACGTGGCGATCCACCCAGGTTTCCAGCGCCTGACCCTGGCGAGCGGCCGGGTCACCCTGACGTTGTTGATTGGCGATGCCCTGGAGCAATTGCCGCAACTGGATGGGCGGATCGACGCCTGGTTCCTCGACGGTTTCGCCCCGGCGAAAAACCCCGAGATGTGGAGCGCCGAGCTGTTCGCCGAGCTGGCGCGACTGGCCGCGCCGGGGGCTACCCTCAGCACCTTCACCAGCACCGGCTGGGTGCGGCGCCGGTTGAACGCGGCGGGTTTCAAGATGAAGCGCACGCCAGGCATCGGCCATAAATGGGAGATTCTTCGCGGCGTGTTCCTCGGTTGGCCGGAGCAGACGCCGTCACCCGCGCCGATCAAGCCCTGGTACGCCCGGCCCGCGCCGCATACCGGCGAGCGGCGGGCCTTGGTCATCGGCGGCGGACTGGCCGGTTGCGCCAGCGCGGCCAGCCTCGCGGCCCGTGGCTGGCACGTGACCTTGCTGGAGCGTCACGCTGGGTTGGCCGAGGAAGCGTCCGGTAATCCCCAGGGCGTGCTGTACCTCAAGCTGTCGGCCCACGGCACGGCGCTGTCGCAGATGATCCTCAGCGGTTTCGGCTACACGCGGCGCGTGCTCGAACACCTGCAGCGCAGCCTCGACTGGGACGGCTGCGGTGTCCTGCAATTGGCCTTCGATGCCAAGGAAGCCGAGCGCCAGGCGCGCTTGGCCGAGGCCTTTGCGGCCAGTCTGTTGAAGGCGCTTGATCGCGACGAGGCCGAGGCGCATGCCGGCATTGGTTTGCCCAGCGGGGGCCTGTTTTACCCCGAGGGCGGCTGGGTGCATCCGCCAGCGCTGTGTCGCTGGCAGGCTTCGAACCCTGCGATTACCTTGCAGCCACACCATGAAGTGTTGGAACTGCGCCGTGTCGACGGCCAATGGCAGGCCTGGGACGGCGAACGTTGCGTGGCCAGCGCACCGGTGGCGATCCTCGCCAGCGCGGCCGAGATCAAACGTTTCGAGCCTGCCGCCGAACTGCCCCTCAAGCGCATTCGCGGGCAGATCACTCGCCTGCCGCAAACCACCCGCAGCCAGCGCCTGGCAACGGTGGTCTGTGCCGAAGGCTACGTGGCGCCGCCGCGAATGGGCGAGCACACGTTGGGCGCCAGTTTCGATTTTCACAGCGACGACCTGACCCCCACCGCCGCCGAGCATGCCGGCAACCTTAAGATGCTCGAAGATATTTCCTTGGACCTGGTAGACCGGCTCAACGCCAAAGCGCTGGACCCAGCGCAACTGGAAGGCCGCGCGGCGTTTCGCTGTACCAGCCCGGACTACCTGCCAATCGTCGGGCCACTGGCCGATCACTCTGCCTTCATCGAGGCGTATTCGGTTCTGGCCAAGGACGCCCGTCAAGTGCCCGACGCCCCCTGCCCCTGGCTCGACGGCCTGTACGTCAACAGCGGCCACGGCTCCCGAGGCCTGATCACCGCGCCGCTGTCGGGCGAGCTGATCGCCGCGTGGCTGGAGAACGAACCGCTGCCCCTGCCGCGAAGCGTGGCCGAGGCCTGTCATCCCAACCGATTTGCGTTACGGGCGTTGATTCGGGGCAAGGCCTGACGGACTTTGACGATTCGCCACATTCTCCTGTGGGAGCGAGCCTGCTCGCGAAAGCGGTGGTTCAACCGGCTTAGAAGTTGACTGAACCACCGCCTTCGCGAGCAGGCTCGCTCCCACAAGGTCTAGTTTTTCCTGGACAAATGTCGCAAGACCCACAGCCTCCATCCGTCGGCTTATAACGCATCGATATAAAACTCACAGCCATCCCTCCGGTCAGTTTCAGAGTACCCGCCCTTTTGGCGTGTATGGCTTGACCCCTCCCCAACGGAAAAACCGGTAAGGACTTATGTGCGGATTAGCTGGTGAGTTACGTTTCGATCAACACCCTGCGGACCTTGCGGCCGTAGAGCGCATCACCCATCACTTGGCCCCTCGCGGCCCCGACGCGTGGGGCTTTCATAGCCAGGGCCCAATTGCCCTCGGCCATCGACGCCTGAAAATCATGGACCTGTCCGACGGCTCGGCCCAGCCGATGATCGACAATCAACTGGGCCTGTCACTGGCGTTCAACGGCGCGATCTACAACTACCCGGAATTACGGGCCGAACTCGAAGGCCTGGGCTACGCCTTTCATTCGGGCGGTGACACCGAAGTGCTGCTCAAGGGCTATCACGCCTGGGGCGAAGCTCTGCTGCCCAAGCTCAACGGCATGTTCGCCTTCGCCATCTGGGAGCGCGACGCCAAGCGGCTGTTCATCGCCCGTGACCGTCTCGGCGTGAAGCCGCTGTACCTGTCTCGCACCGGCCAGCGCCTGCGCTTCGCCTCGGCATTGCCAGCATTGCTCAAGGGCGGCGACATCAACCCGGTGCTCGACCCGGTCGCGCTGAATCACTACCTCAATTTCCACGCGGTCGTCCCGGCGCCTCGCACCTTGCTGGCTGGTATCGAGAAGTTGCCCCCGGCCACTTGGATGCGTGTCGAGGCGGATGGCAGCACTGAGCAGAAAACCTGGTGGACGCTGCCCTACGGTCCCCGGCCCGACGAGCAGAACCTCAACCTGGAAGACTGGATCGAGCGTGTATTGGACAGCACCCGCGAAGCGGTCGCCATCCGCCAGCGCGCCGCCGTCGATGTCGGCGTGCTGCTGTCGGGCGGCGTGGACTCGAGCATGCTCGTGGGCCTGCTGCGCGAAGTCGGCGTTGACGACCTGTCCACCTTCTCCATCGGCTTCCAGGACGCCGGCGGTGAGCGCGGCGACGAGTTTCAATATTCAGACCTGATCGCCAAGCACTACGGCACCCGCCACCATCAGTTGCGCATCGACGAAAAAGAAATCATTGAACAGTTGCCCGCCGCGTTCCGCGCCATGAGTGAACCGATGGTGAGCCACGACTGCATCGCCTTCTACCTGCTCTCGCGGGAAGTGGCCAAGCACTGCAAAGTGGTTCAGAGCGGCCAGGGCGCCGATGAGTTGTTCGCCGGTTACCATTGGTATCCGCAAGTGGATGGCGCCAGCGACCCGTATGCGGCCTATCGCGCGGCGTTCTTCGACCGCACTTACGAGGAGTATGCCGCCACCGTTCAACCCAAATGGCTGACGGCCAACGATGCCGCCGGAGACTTCGTCAAGGAGCACTTCGACCAGCCGGGCGCCGATGCCGCCGTCGACAAGGCCTTGCGCCTGGACAGCACGGTGATGCTGGTGGACGACCCGGTCAAGCGCGTCGACAACATGACCATGGCCTGGGGCCTGGAAGCACGCACACCGTTCCTCGACTACCGTCTGGTGGAGCTTTCCGCTCGGGTGCCGGCCAAATTCAAGCTCCCCGAGGGCGGCAAGCACGTGCTCAAGGAAGCGGCACGCCGGGTGATCCCGAGCGAGGTCATCGACCGCAAGAAAGGCTATTTCCCGGTGCCGGGCCTCAAGCACCTTGAAGGCAACACCCTGGCCTGGGTCCGTGAACTGCTGCTGGATCCGAGCCAGGATCGCGGCCTGTTCAACCCGACCATGCTTGATCGCCTGCTGACCGACCCCAACGGCCAACTGACGCCGTTGCGCGGTTCGCGGCTGTGGCAATTGGCAGCGCTGAACCTGTGGCTCAGCGAGCAAGGAATCTGACCGATGAAACCCCATTCCACCCTCCACAACCAACGACTCTTGCGCGGCCAACCGCCGTCCTACGAACGCTTGCAGGCACGCCTGGCCGAAGACGGCAGCGAACTCAATGCCGCCCCCATCGCCGTGCATTGCGGCTGGGGCCGGCTGCTGATCGGCCATACGTTCCCGGACCCGGCGACCCTGGCCCAGGAACTGCTCAACGAACAACCCGGCGAACGGGACATCGCCCTGTACGTCGCCGCGCCCCAGCAAGTGCTGGGGCTGGAGCCGGCGCACCTGTTTCTCGATCCGTCCGACACCCTGCGCCTGTGGTTCAGCGATTACCGACAAGCCACGCGAGTATTCCGCGGTTTCCGGATCCGCCGCGCCCAGAACGACAGCGACTGGCAGGCCATCAACCAGCTGTACCAGGCTCGCGGCATGCTGCCCATCGACCCGGAGCGATTGACACCGCGCCATCAAGGTGGCCCGGTCTACTGGCTGGCCGAGGACGACGACACCGGCGCGGTGATTGGCAGCGTCATGGGCCTCAATCACCAGAAAGCCTTCAACGATCCAGAAAACGGCAGCAGTCTCTGGTGCCTGGCGGTGGACCCACAGTGTTCACGCCCCGGCGTTGGCGAGGTGCTGGTGCGCCACCTCATCGAGCATTTCATGAGCCGGGGCTTGAGCTACCTCGACCTGTCGGTACTGCACGATAATCGGATGGCGAAAAACCTCTATGCCAAACTCGGTTTCCGCAGCCTCCAGACCTTCGCCATCAAGCGCAAGAATGGCATCAACCAGCCGTTGTTCCTTGGGCCCGGCCCCGAGGCGCAATTCAACCCCTATGCGCGGATCATCGTCGAGGAAGCGCATCGTCGCGGCATCGAAGTGCAAGTGGACGACGCCGAGGCCGGCCTGTTCACCCTGATGCACGGCAGCCGCCGGATTCGCTGCCGGGAATCGCTGAGCGACCTGACCAGCGCAATCAGCATGACGCTGTGCCAGAACAAGAGCCTGACCCACAAAGTGCTGAAAAACGCTGGCCTGAACCTGCCGGCCCAACAGCTGGCGGGCAATGCCGACGACAACCTGGCGTTTCTCGATGAGCATGAACGGGTGGTCGTGAAGCCGTTGGACGGCGAACAGGGCCAAGGCGTGGCGGTGGACCTGCGCACGATCGAAGAAGTACAGGCCGCCATCGAAGCTGCCCGGCGGTTTGACAGCCGGGTATTGCTAGAAAGCTTCCACGAAGGGTTGGACTTGCGAATCCTCGTGATCGGTTTTGAAGTGGTGGCCGCGGCAATCCGTCGCCCGGCCGAGGTAATCGGCGACGGGCAGCACACCATCGGCGCGCTCATCGAAGCCCAGAGCCGACGGCGCCAGGCCGCTACCGGCGGTGAGAGCAAGATCCCGATGGATGCCGAAACCGAGCGCACCTTGAGCGCGGCCGGTTATGCCTACGATAGCGTGCTGCCCAAGGGTGAGCATCTGTTCGTACGGCGCACGGCGAACCTGCATACCGGTGGCGTCCTGGAGGACGTGACCGCCATCCTCCATCCGACCCTGGCCGATGCGGCGGTTCGTGCAGCACGGGCCCTGGACATCCCGATGGTCGGCCTGGACATGCTCGTCCCGGCGGCTGATCAACCGGAATACGTGTTCATCGAAGCCAACGAACGCGCCGGGCTGGCCAATCACGAACCGCAACCCACCGCAGAGCGTTTTGTGGACTTGTTGTTTCCCCATAGCCAAGCGGTGGTCTGAGATTTCTGTGGCGAGGGAGCTTGCTCCCGCTGGGCCGGGCCGGCCACCAGCGCGAGGCGGCCCTGCTGACTCACTTAGTGCTCCGATTTGAGCTCAAGGCGACTGCTTCGCAGTCGAGCGGGAGCAAGCTCCCTCGCCA
Source organism: Pseudomonas sp. E102 (assembly GCF_052660185.1). NCBI lineage: Bacteria > Pseudomonadati > Pseudomonadota > Gammaproteobacteria > Pseudomonadales > Pseudomonadaceae > Pseudomonas > Pseudomonas sp. E102. The sequence continues at coordinate 945,714 of NZ_CP084025.1, read as the reverse complement.
CGGGTCTCTCGTTCCAATATTTCGCGAGGAGTTTCCATGATCAGTAAGATTCCCGAACCGAATCTCGAATACCTGCAGAAAGTCTTGCTGGAAATGCTCGCCATTCCCAGCCCTACCGGTTTCACCGACACCATTGTCCGTTACGTCGCCGAGCGCCTCGAAGAGCTGGGCATTCCTTTCGAAATGACCCGGCGCGGTACCATTCGCGCCACCCTCAAGGGCCGCAAAAGCAGCCCCGACCGCGCGGTCTCGGCGCACCTGGACACCATTGGCGCCTCGGTCCGGGCCATCAAGGACAACGGTCGCCTGACACTGGCGCCCGTGGGTTGCTGGTCGAGCCGGTTTGCCGAGGGCAGCCGGGTCAGCCTGTTTACCGATACGGGCGTGATTCGCGGCAGCGTCCTGCCGTTGATGGCGTCCGGTCACGCGTTCAATACCGCCGTGGATGAAATGCCCATCAGTTGGGACCACATCGAACTGCGCCTGGATGCCTACTGCGCCACCCGCGCCGATTGCGAGACCCTGGGCGTGGGCATCGGCGACTACGTGGCCTTCGATCCCTTGCCCGAATTCACCGAAAGCGGCCATATCAGCGCCCGTCACCTGGATGACAAGGCCGGGGTCGCCGCGTTGTTGGCGGCGCTGAAGGCCATCGTCGACAGCGGCGAAGAGCTGCTGATCGATTGCCATCCGCTGTTCACCATCACCGAGGAGACCGGCAGCGGCGCGGCCGCCGCGCTGCCCTGGGACGTCAGTGAGTTCGTCGGGATCGACATCGCACCGGTCGCGCCGGGCCAGCACTCCAGCGAACACGCCGTAAGCGTGGCGATGCAGGATTCCGGCGGCCCTTACGACTACCATCTGTCGCGGCACTTATTGAAACTGGCCAAGGAAAACGAACTGCCGGCGCGCCGTGACCTGTTTCGCTACTACTTCAGTGACGCCCATTCCGCGATCACCGCCGGCCACGACATCCGCACCGCCCTGCTCGCTTTCGGCTGCGACGCCACCCATGGCTACGAACGCACCCACATCGACAGCCTGGCGGCTCTCAGCCGTCTGCTCGGCGCCTACATCCTCAGCCCGCCGGTGTTTGCCAGCGATGCGCAACCGGCCCAGGGTTCACTGGACCGCTTCAGCCATCAGATCGAACACGATGCACAAATGGAAAGCGACACCCGGGTGCCTTCTGTGGACAGCCTGATTGGGCAGCGTTCCGATAGCTGATCCCACATGCTCACTATTCCATCAAGAACACGCTCGCTCCCACGACAGACTTCAATGCACTGAGGCCCTGTGGGAGCGAGCTTGCTCGCGATGAAGCCAGAGCAGACATGAGAAACCCCGGGCTAGCCGCCACAGCTCATCCGCCGTAGCATCCGCCCAATATTTAGCGGAGCCCTATCATGCTGATCCCCCACGACCAACTCGAAGTCGACACCCTCACCCGCCTGATCGAGGATTTCGTCACCCGTGACGGGACCGACAATGGCGACGACACGCCTTTGGAAACCCGCGTCCTGCGGGTCCGCCAGGCCCTGACCAAAGGCCAGGCAATGATTGTCTTCGATCCGGAAAGCGAACAATGCCAATTGATGCTCAAGCACGACGTGCCCAAGCATCTATTCGATTGAACAGGCCTTGCGTGCCGCCTGGGCCTTTTTTCTCTGAATCTTGTCGTAGATTTCGGAACGATGCACTTCGACGTGTCGAGGCGCCTCCACGCCGAAACGCACGGTGCTGCCGCTGACCGACAGCACGCGCACGGAAATATTGTCGCCGATGGAAATCAACTCGCCCACTGCGCGGCTTAATACGAGCATGGTTCTTGTCCTTAAGAGTGTCTGGACCTTGACCATGCCCGGCCTGTTTTCCATGCACAAGATACCGGCGCGAATTCAGTATTCCCCTACACATCGGGATCCTTGTAACTGAAGGAAATGTCCTGCAAAAAACGTTTATCGAAGCCGATCAAGGTCCCGTGAATCGCGGCCCGAAGAGAATTATTCCCGCCCCCATTACACAGAGCGCCACGCCGATCCAGTCGGAAGCCAGCGGCCGCGCGCGCTCGATGACCGCCAGCCAGCCGATGGACGCGACGATATAGATCCCACCATAGGCGGCATAGGCGCGACCGGCATACGTGGCTTCGATACGAGTCAGCAACAGGGCGAACAATGTCAGGCTGAGTAACGCCGGCGCGATCCACCAGGCGCTCTTGCCCTGGCGCAACCACATCCAGAAGGCATAGCACCCGGCGATTTCAAAGAGCGCGGCAAGGAAAAACCATAGGTAATTGAGCATGGAGCGGTCCATCAGGAGGGCACGAGGCGCCATCCTGATGGATGCCGGGAAGGCAGGTCAACTTGGGGACTGTCGCGCCTTGGCGCGCATTTTGTCTGCCATGGCGGTCATTTCGTCGTAGAGCAGCTGTGGGTTTTTCTGCTTCAACGTCCAGGCCGCGCGCCCCTGTTCGTGGGGCAGGATCATGAACTGGCCCTCGGCAACGTGCTGGTAGATGTAGTCGGCGATGTCAGCGGCACTGATCGGCGAGCTCTCCAGCAATTTACCGACCTGGGCTTTCATGGCGGGAGTCGGCCCGCGGAACGAGTCCAGCAGGTTGGTCTGGAAGAACGACGGGCAGACCACGTGCACACCGATTTCCTGCTGCGCCAGTTCGATCAGCAGGCTTTCCGACAACGCCACCACGCCGGCCTTGGCCACGTTGTAGTTGCTCATGGCCGGGCCTTGCATCAGGGCCGCCATGGAGGCGATGTTGATGATTTTGCCACGGCTTTTCTCCAGCAGTGGCAGGAACGCCTTGCAGCCCTTGACCACCCCCATCAGGTTGATCGCGATCTGCCAGTCCCAATCCTCGAGGGACAGTTCGCTGAAGAATCCACCCGACGCCACGCCAGCGTTGTTGACGATGATGTCGATGCCGCCAAGTTTTTCTTCGCAAGCCTGGGCAAACGCGGTGAGCTGGCTGTAGTCACGCACGTCGCAACGTTGCACAAAGCCGTCGCCGCCCGCTTCGCGAACCAGCCTGAGGGTTTCCTGCAGGCCCGGTTCACTGACGTCAGACAAGGCCAGGCGCCAGCCTTCGCGGGCCCAGCGCAGCGCGATTTCGCGACCCAGGCCAGAGCCAGCACCGGTGATCATCATGCGATTTTGCATAGGGAAACAGCCTTGTTGTTCCGGGAGAGATGGGCCGAGTGTAGCGAAGGAGCCGGCCCGACCCACGTTCCATCATCTTGCTGAATGGCGAGGGCAAACCATGACAGTTGATGGGTTTGAAACCTTGGCAAGAGATGGCGTCAACCCGCGCGCAATGGCGACGACAAAAAACTTTGAATTTTTTACAGGACGTTACGGTCGGAGTTTATAAGCCGCCCGGATTTAATGCATGCGCGCTGGCAGTTGAAAGTTTCATCACTCCAGAACTGACCAATAAGGAAATCAACAATGGGCACTATACTTATCATCATCCTGATCCTCCTGCTGATCGGTGGCCTTCCGGTCTTCCCGCACTCCAGAAGTTGGGGTTACGGCCCGTCCGGTATCATCGGCGTAGTATTGGTGGTGCTGTTGATCCTGCTGTTACTTGGCAAGATATAGATCCCCAAGCGCAAAAAAAAAGAGGCCTTCAAGGCCTCTTTTTTATTCACCGGTTATCAGTCCGGCTTGCCGTCGATAACGCCGGCGGTGTTATCCAACAAACTCTTTGTCGCGGTTTGCAGGAACGATTCAAGCTTGAGTTTCATCTCGGCAGTTTCCGGTGCATCGGGAATGACTTCTGCCCGCGGGTTCGCACCGAGTTCATAGCGATACATCTTGGGCGCCATTTCTTTCTCTTTTGGCAGCACCAGGATCTTGTCGTCGCGAATGATCGCCGTGGTCTGCTCGCTACCGGACGGCTTGATCACGCCGAAACCGGTATCGCCTTGCGGCAGGTTCAGCAGGTCACGGCCCCAACATTGATTGCGCACTTCCCCGCCGAGGCGGCCCATGATGGTCGGGACGATATCGACCTGGGTGCCCACGGTGTGATTGCGCTGGCCAAACTTCTCCTGCACGCCCGGTCCGATCAGCAGCATCGGCACGTTGAAGCGGCCCAGGTCCATTTCGGTGATCTGGCGCTCGTTGCCGAAACCATGGTCGCCGACCACCACGAACAGGGTTTCCTTGAAGTAAGGCTCTTTGCGGGCCTTCTCGAAGAACTGGCCCAGCGCCCAATCGGAGTAACGCATGGCGGTCAGGTGTTCGTTCAGGCTGCCACGGTCAGTCACGCGCTCCACCGGCAACGGCGTTGGCAGGGCGTAGGGCGTGTGGTTGGACAGGGTTTGCAACAACGCATAGAACGGCTTGCCATTCTCCCGTGCCTTGAGCTCGATCAGGCCACGGTCGAACATGTCCTGGTCCGACACGCCCCAGGTCGGATCGGAGAACACTGGGTTCACGAAGTCGTTACGGCCAATGAACGTGGTCATGCCCTGGCTGCTGAAGAAGCCCGACTGGTTGTCCCAGGCGAAGTCGCCGTTATAGACATACACGTCGTCATATTCACGGGCGCTGAGCAGCTGCGGCAAGCCCGACAGCTTGTGACTGCCTTCCGGCGTCTGCATCAGGTATTCGAAACCTGGCAGGTTCGGGAAGCAGGCCATGGTGGCGAACATACCCTGGTGGGTGTGCGTGCCATTGGAGAAGAAGCGGTCGAACAGCAGGCCCTCCTTGGACAGCTTGTCCAGGTAAGGCGTGATGTTGCCCGGCGCGCCAAGGGCGCCCACGGAATGACCGGCCATGCTTTCCATCAGGATCACGACGACGTTCTTGATCGGCAGCGTCTTGTCGGCAGGCGGCGTGTAGTCGCGACGCACGGCGGCCGTCTCGGCGTCCACCAGCTTGTCGTCGGCCATCACCAGCATGTCGCGCACGGTCTGCTGCGCCAGCGGCTGCTCAAGAGTGGCTTTCCAGATGTTGTCACGGTCTTCGGACATCCGGCTCTTCGCCGCTGCCACCAGCGACAGCGTGCCGTTGAGACCCAACTGGTTGGCGAAGTTGGAATCAGTGGTGTAGACGTCACCCCAACGCAGCGGTGGCCCTTGGCGCAGGGTGCCACGCGCAGCGGCCACGGCCACCAGCAGGCAAACCAGGAACACGGCGACACGGCCATACCACGGCGCGATCTGGCGCGTGCCGATGCTGCCGCCACTGAAAGGCCCACGCGGCCGTGTGGCACGATCGGCGCCCTTGAACGCCAGGCTCAGGATGATGGTGCCGCCCACCCAGGCCAGCAGGTAACGAACCACGGGAAAACCATACCAGAGCATGCTCGCCACGGTTTTGGGGTCTTCCTTCACGTACTGGAAGACCAGGCCGTTGAGGCGCTGGTGAAACTCACGGTAGAAGTCCATCTCCATCAAGCCCAGGAACAGCGCGATGCTGGAGGTGACCGTCAGCCAGAAACGAAAGAACCCACGTGCCGCCATGGCCCGCGCGCTGAACAATGCCAGCAGCAGCGGAATGCAGAGATAGACGACCAGACGCAAGTCGAAACGCAGCCCGTTGATAAAAGCTTCCACGAAGGTCGAGGCTGGGGTATCGAGGATCATCTGGCGGTTGTAGACCAGCAGCGCCACGCGCAGCAGGCTGAGCATGATCATCATCACCAGGGCACAGAGCAGCGTGTAGGCCAGGTGCGATTTGACGGTCGGTTGCAGCAGGCGATGCGTGGTGCGCTGCTGACTCAGGGCGTCCGGGATTGCCATGTCGTTTTAGGACCTATTGGAAGTGGGGTCGAAAGTAGGAACAACAGCGCGCCCTCTGTTGAGCCATTCAAGGCCGGGGCTTGCGCGAAAGCGCAAATCTTGCACGAACGGTCATGGCATTGCCATTAATAACCGCCGCAATAAAAGCGCGTGGGATTGTCTGCAAGGTTTCGTGAAAATTTTGTTGATTGAATATTTGGCAACACAAAAGGGCCAGCGCCTAGTGGCGAGGGAGCTTGCTCTCTCGCCACAGGAGCAGACTGTCGCTGACGTCAGTCGTTGCTCGGCTTGTTGATCGCCTGCAGCACGTATTGCGGCATGGCGAACGCACCGATATGAATCTCGGGGTTGTAGTAGCGCGTCACGATACCGCTGCCGGTAAAGCGCTCGCGCAGGGTTTCGCGGGAGAGCTTGCGGTAAGCGGCGTTGGTCGAACCCCAGGCAAAGGTCATGGCGCCGCCGATATAGGTCGGCACGGCGGCCTGGTAGAAATGCCAGTCGGCGAACAGGCCGTGCAAGCGCCCGGCGGTGGTCTGGACTTCGCCCAACTGCATGAACGGCGTGCCGTTCTGAGTGACCAGGATCCCGCCTTCATTGAGGCAGCGGTGGCATGCCTGGTAGAAATTCTCCGAGAACAGTACTTCGCCCGGACCGATCGGGTCGGTGGAGTCGGAAATGATGACGTCGAATTTTTCCTGGGTCGTGGCAACGAAACGCATGCCATCGTCAATCACCAGGTTCAGGCGCGGGTCGTCATAGGCGCCCTTGGAATGGTTCGGCAAAAACTCCTTGCACATGTCCACCACCGTGCCGTCGATCTCCACCATGGTGATGTGCTCGATGCCCACATGCTTGGTCACTTCCCGCAGCATGCCGCCGTCACCACCGCCAATGATCAGCACGCGCTTGACCGCGCCATGGGCCAGGATCGGCACGTGGGTCAACATCTCGTGGTAGATATATTCATCGGCTTCGGTGGTCTGGATCACGCCGTCCAGGGCCATGACCCGGCCCATGCGCGGGTTTTCGAAAATCACCAGGTGCTGGTGCTCGGTGCGCACTTCATGCAGCAGCTTGTCCATGCGAAAACGCTGGCCATAGCCTTCGTAGAGGGTTTCAAGGTAATCGCCGGTCGGGGTGGTCGTCATGGTCAGGTGCTCCGATAAATACGCGGTTGGCCAGTGAGGCTCGCAAAGGCGCGCATTCTACGACGCTGGGGATGACAGGTCGAACCTTCAACTGTCTGACGACACAACGCAGCCTTTGTGGCGAGGGAGCAAGCTCCCTCGCCATGGTTTTTTAGTTGAATTTGCGTCCGAGCCCAGCCGGCACGCCTTCGATGGTGGTGTCTTCCCACGGCCCGTTCGGGCTGACGGAACGGCTCCAGCCATTGTTCCAGCGATAGTAGGTGCGCTGGCGGTAGAAGGTATTGGTCTGATCATCCAGCACATAGACCCCGAGCTTGGCATCCCAATGGCTGTTGCCGCCGGGTGGGGGCGCGAAACTGGCGGAGGTACGCGGCACTGGCTTGGCCGGTTTGTTCGGGGTCACCGGTTTGCCGGGGGCGGTCGACGGTGCTGGCTTGGTGGTCGGCGTCGACGGCGGTATGGGCGGCAGCGGCGCCGAAGGTTCGGGCGGACGCTGGACCGCACAAGCGCTCAGGCCCAGGACGAGCGTGAGCAGTGTGATACGAGCGATGGCGGTCATGGGGCGAGTTCCTGTCATTGGTCCGGACTGTCGATGGTCAATTGCTGCGGTGCGGTGGTACTGCTCGCCAAGGGCTGGCTGCGACCGATCCACTCGCCGGCGGTCGGTTGACCGGCCCGGGATATACGCGCCACCAGTTGGACTTCGGGGAAGTTCGACAGTTTCAGCTGCGGCATCATTGCGTCCGCGTCGCCCAACTCGACGCTGGCGGGCAGGTCGGCGACGGTCAGGCGCTTGGCCGCCAGCGGCGCCGGCGGGCCGGAAACGGCGCGGGCGAAAATGAACACGCTGTCGCCCGGCTGCACCTTCGCCTTGAGCGCCGGAGCCAGGTCGACGCGAACCTTGAGCAGTGCCACGGCCTTGGCCGTCGGCGCCTGGGCGAGCTTGCCCCCACTGGCCTGGAGCTTCTCGGTGGCCCGGGTGATGCCGCCCTGCAACGCTTCGCGGGATCTATCGCCTTCAGGCAATTGCGCCAGCAAGCGTTCCCAATAATCGATCGCTTCCTGATAACGCTCGCCTTCAAACGCGGCGATGCCCAACAGGCCAAGGCTGGTCACTTCCTTGGGGTCGAGCTTCAGCGCTTCGTCGGTCAGGGCCTGGACTTTATCCGACCATTTCTTGCCATCGGCAAAGTACTGCGCCTGCGCCCATTGGCCCAACAGCTCCGGTTGGCGACCCGCGACCGCCACGGTGCGTTCGAAAATCTTCGCCGCGTCCGCCGGCCGATCCTGCGCCATGTAGGTCCGACCGAGGAAATACAAGCCCTCGGCGGAATCCGGTTGTGCCGCCACCGCGCGCTCCAGGCGCAGGGTCATCTCCTCCATGGACTGCGGCGCCTGGGCGAATTCGCGGGTCAGTTCGACTTTGTCGATGGCACCGAAATGCAGGTACAACGCCAGGCCCAACACCGGCACCAGCACAGCGGCGAGAAGCGGCAACGGCTTGCCCAGGCGTGATTCACGCGGCGCATCGGCGCCTTCGGTATCAGCCAGCAATTCTCGGGCGGCCTCGGCGCGCCCGGTGTCCAGTTGGGACGCGTTGAGCACGCCCTCTTCCCGCTCGGCCTGCAGTTCGGCAACCCGTTCCTGATACAGCGCCACGTTCAGCGCGGTGCGATCTTCTTCCAATTGGGCGCGACGGCCACGTAACACGGGGATCAACAGAAAACTCAGGGCGACCAGGAGAAGCAGACCTGCGGCGAGCCAGAAATCAATCATGCTTGGTTTTATCCAACAGTTGGTCGAGGCGCTGGCGCTCTTCGACAGAAAGCGTATCCGGGGCGGCGCTGCGCTGCACCCGACGGCGGCGCACGATCACCGCGATCACCACGAAACCACCCAGCAGCAGCCCGGCGGGGCCGAACCATAGCAGCGCGGTCTTGGAAGACAGGGCTGGGTTGTAGCGCACGAACTCACCGTAGCGATCCACCATGAAATCGATGATTTGCTGGTTGTCCTTGCCCTCGCCGAGCATCCGGAAGATTTCCTTGCGCAAATCGGTCGCGATCGGCGCGTTGGAATCGGCGATGTCCTGATTCTGACATTTGGGGCAGCGCAACTCCTTGGTCAGCTCGCGAAACCGCTCGCGCTCCGCGTCATTGGCGAATTCATAGGTATCGATGGCGGCATGGGCCACACCCGACAGACTCAAACCGAGGACAGCGGCGGCTAACCAGCGCTTCATGGCTTGGTCTCATCCACCAGGGCCTGGTATTTGCCAGCCAGTTTTTCGCGCCAGACCTGTTCGTCGATCACACCGACGAACTTGTCGCGGATGATGCCCTTGGCGTCGATGAAGAAGGTTTCCGGCGCGCCGTACACACCCAGGTTCAGGCCGAGGGTGCCCTCCTCGTCGCGGATATCGAGCTGATATGGGTTGTGGAATTCAGCCAGCCATTTCAAGGCGTCGGCATTGACGTCCTTGTAATTGACCCCGTAGATCACCACGCCATTCTGGGCCAGCTTGTTCAACACCGGATGCTCGACCCGGCAGGAAATGCACCAGGTACCCCACACGTTGACCAACGCCGGCTTGCCCTGCAGGTCGGCGTGGGTCAGGGTCCTGTCGCCTTGTACCGAGGGCAGGGAAAATTCCGGGAACGGCTTGCCGATCAGCGCCGAGGGCAACTCCGACGGATTCAAGAACAGCCCCCGGTAGAGGAACACCGCAACCATCAGGAACAGCGCCAGCGGCAATACCATCAACCAACGTTTCATGCAGTGGCTCCTGTCACGCCCAGCGCTTCACGCACCCGGGTCTTCACTTTGACGCGATAACGACGATCCAGCGCCGCCAGGACTCCGCCCAGGCCGGTCAGCAAGCCACCGAACCAGATCCAGCGCACGAACGGCTTGACGTGGACGCGCACCGCCCAGGCGCCATCGCCCAGGGATTCGCCCAGCGCGACATAGAGATCACGGGTGAAACCAGCATCGATCCCGGCTTCGGTCATCACCGAGTTCTGCACGGTGTAGAGGCGTTTCTCCGGGTGCAGCACGGTAATTTCCTGGCCGTTGCGAAGGACCCGCACGGTGCCCTTGTCGGAGGTGAAGTTAGGCCCTTCGAAATGCTTGGCGCCCTCGAAGACGAACTGGTAGCCACCCAGGTCCATGGATTCGCCCGGCGACAGGCGCAGGTCACGTTCGGCACTGTTCTGGCTGGACAGCACCACGCCCAGGGCGCAAACGGCGATGCCCAGGTGGGCGAGTTGCATGCCCCAATAACTGCGGGTCAGGGTCGGCAGGCCCTTGATCAAGCCTTTGTGACGGGTCTTGTCGAAGATGTCCCGAACGCCGGCCAGCAATACCCAGGCGGCCAGGACGAAGGTCGCCAGCACGGCCCAGTTGAAGTCGCCGTAGGCGATCCCGGCCACCACGGCCAGGGCAGCCGTGCCCAACAGCACCGGTGTCAGCATGCCCATCAGCCATTTGACCGGCGTGTCTTTCCAGCGCACCAGCACGCCGACGGCCATCACCACCATGAGGATCGCCATCAGCGGTATGAACAATGCGTTGAAATACGGCGGGCCAACCGACAGCTTGGCGCCGGACAACGCATCGAGCACCAGCGGGTACAGCGTGCCCAGCAGGATCATCGACGCCGCCACCACCAGCACCAGGTTGTTGCCCAACAGCAGGGTTTCCCGGGACCAGAGGTTGAAGCCGACCTGGCTCTTGACCACCGGCGCGCGCAGGGCGAACAGCGTCAGCGAACCGCCGACCACGACCATCAGGAACATCAGGATGAACACGCCACGCTCCGGGTCCGAGGCGAAGGCATGCACCGACGTCAGCACGCCGGAACGCACGAGGAAGGTTCCCAGCAGGCTCAAGGAGAATGCCGCGATGGCCAGCAGGACCGTCCAGCTCTTGAATACCCCGCGCTTTTCCGTGACCGCTAGGGAATGGATCAGGGCCGTGCCGACGAGCCATGGCATGAACGAGGCGTTTTCCACCGGGTCCCAGAACCACCAGCCGCCCCAGCCGAGTTCATAGTAGGCCCACCACGAGCCGAGGGTGATGCCGATGCCGAGAAAGGCCCAGGCAACAATGGTCCATGGGCGCGACCAGCGAGCCCAAGCGGCATCGAGGCGACCACCGAGCAACGCGGCGATGGCAAACGCGAAGGCCACGGAAAAACCGACGTACCCCATGTACAGCATCGGCGGATGGACAATCAGGCCTATGTCCTGGAGCAACGGGTTCAGGTCGCGACCGTCGGTCGGCACCTGGGGCAGGATGCGCTCGAACGGGTTGGACGTGACGATCAAAAACAGCAGGAAACCGGTGCTGATGATGCCCATCACCGCCAATACCCGGGCCAGCATCACCTGGGGCAATTGCCGAGAGAACACCGACACGGCAAAGGTCCACCCGGCGAGGATCAAGGCCCAGAGCAACAACGAACCTTCGTGGGCGCCCCACACCGCGCTGAACTTGTAGTACCAGGGCAAGGCGCTGTTGGAGTTGCTGGCGACGTACTCAACGGAAAAGTCGTCGGCCATGAACGCGTAGGTCAGGCAGGCGAAGGCAAACAGCATGAACGCGAACTGTCCCCATGCCGCTGGCTGGGCGAGGCTCATCCACAGACGGTCACCACGCCAGGCGCCGAGCAATGGAACCACGGCCTGCACCAGGGAGAAACACAGGGCCAGGATCATCGCCAGATGGCCCAGCTCGGGGATGAAGATACCGGTGGTCATCTTATCAACCCTCCTTCGCGGGCGCGGGCGCCGATTGGCCGCTGTCTTTCAGGGCCTTGGTCACTTCCGGCGGCATGTACTTCTCGTCGTGCTTGGCCAGCACTTCGTCGGCCACCACCACTCCGTCTGCATTGAGCTTGCCCAGGGCGACGATGCCCTGCCCTTCGCGGAACAGGTCAGGGAGAATGCCGCGGTAGGTGATGGTCACGGTCTTGTTGAAGTCGGTGACGTTGAACCTCACGTCCAGCGAATCGCTGGAACGCACCAGCGACCCCTGCTCCACCATGCCGCCGGCGCGGATGCGAGTGTCCTTGGGCGCCTCTCCGCTGGCAATCTGCGTCGGGGTATAGAACAGGTTGATGTTCTGCTGCAGGGCGCTCAGGGCCAGGCCGACCGCCGCGCCGACGCCGACCAGGATCGCCAGAATGATGACAAGACGTTTTTTGCGCAGCGGATTCACTGACCATTCTCCCGGCGCAGACGACGCGCCTCTTGTTGCAGATACCGCTTGCGGGCCAGGATCGGCGCCGCCACGTTGAGAGCCAGCACCGCCAGGCAGATGCCGTAGGCTGACCAGACATACAAGCCGTGATGGCCCATGGCGAGGAAATCGCCGAATGACGCGAAACTCATCGAGCGGCCTCCAGGCTGTTCTGTACTTCGGCTTTCACCCAGCTGGCCCGGGACTCGCGCTTGAGCACTTCCAGGCGCATGCGCAGCAGCAGCACCGCGCCGAAGAAGCAATAGAACCCCAGCGCGGTCAGCAACAGCGGCAGCCACATCTCCACCGGCATCGCCGGTTTTTCAGTGAGGGTGAAGGTCGCGCCCTGGTGCAGGGTGTTCCACCACTCCACCGAGTACTTGATGATCGGGATGTTGATAACCCCGACGATCGCCAGCACCGCGCTGGCCTTGGCGGCGCTGTCACGATTGCTGATGGCGTTGCCCAGCGCAATAAGACCGAAGTACAGGAACAGCAGGATCAGCATCGACGTCAGTCGTGCATCCCAGACCCACCACGAACCCCAGGTCGGCTTGCCCCAGATGGCCCCGGTGACCAGCGCCACGGCGGTCATCCAGGCGCCGATGGGCGCGGCGCATTGCAGGGCTACGTCGGCCAGTTTCATTTTCCACACCAGCCCGACCACGCCGCATACCGCCAGCATCACGTAGATCGACTGGGCCAGCATCGCCGTCGGGACATGGATATAGATAATGCGGAAGCTGTTGCCTTGCTGATAGTCCGGCGGCGCGAAGGCCAGGCCCCAGACCACGCCGATGCCGATCAGCAACAGGGCGGCGATGCTCAACCAGGGCAGCATTTTGCCACTGATGCCGTAGAACCACTTGGGTGAGCCGAGCTTGTGAAACCAGGTCCAGTTCATTGCAGATTCCATCACGGTTGCGGCTCGCTATCGCGAACCGCTGGGGCGGCCTTTACTTCCTGGGAAGTGGTCAACTCCTGACCAGGCCTCATTATTATTCGCCGACGCTGATCTTCAGGCCAGCGGCTATTGCAAAGGGTGTCAGGGTTATCGCCAGGGCGGTCAGGCTCCCAAGCCACAGCAGATAACCGGTTGCCGGCATGCCTTGCAGTGCCGCTTGCAAGGCGCCACTTCCAAGGATCAATACCGGTATGTACAGCGGCAGAATCAGCAGGGCCAGCAACAAGCCTCCGCGCTTGAGCCCCACAGTCAGCGCCGCGCCTACCGCGCCGAGCAGGCTCAGCACCGGCGTGCCCAGCAACAGCGACAACAGCAGCACCGGCATGCAGGCCGCGGGCAAGCCCAGCATCATCGCCATCAACGGCGAGAGCAGCACCAGCGCCAGGCCGGAAAAAACCCAGTGTGCCAGTACCTTGGCCAAAACCAGAAGGGCCAGGGGGTGCGACGAAAGGACCCACTGTTCCAGGGATCCGTCCTCGAAATCACTGCGGAAAAGCCCGTCCAGCGAGAGCAGGACCGATAAAAGCGCTGCCACCCAGACCAGTCCAGGCGACAACGTTTGCAACAATTGAGTCTCCGGGCCGACCGCAAGCGGGAACAAGGCGATGACGATTGCGAAGAATACCAACGGGTTGGCCAGTTCGGCCGGACGACGGAACAACAGGCGCGCCTCACGGGCGAGCAACAAGCCAAAGACACTCATACCGCCCAGTTCCCCAGGTCGATGCTGCGATAACCGGAGGGCATCCGGGCCAAGGTGTGGTGCGTGGTCAGCAACACCATGCCGCCGTTTTCGCAATGGCCGGCCAGGTGTTCTTCAAGTTGCGCCACGCCCTGCTTGTCCAGAGCGGTGAACGGCTCGTCGAGGATCCACAGTGGCGGGCTGTCCAGGTACAGCCGGGCCAGGGCCACGCGGCGCTGCTGGCCGGCCGACAGGGTATGGCTCGAAACGTCCTCGAAACCTTTCAATCCCACCGCCGCCAATGCCCGCCAAATCGCCTCGCGCCCAGCCGGACGATGCAACGCGCAGAGCCAACTCAGGTTCTCTTCGGGGGTCAGCAGGTCCTTGATGCCGGCGGCATGGCCGATCCAGAGCAGGTTGCGTGCCAGTTCGCTACGCTGGCTGTGCAGCGGCTGGCCGTTGAGCAGGATCTCGCCGGCGGTGGGCTGCATCAACCCGGCCAGCAGGCGCAACAGGCTGGTCTTGCCACTGCCGTTGGGGCCACTGATCTGTACCATATCGCCAGGCGAGAGTCTCAATTCGAGATTTTCGAAAAGCAGTCGCAGATCTCGCTCACAGGCGAGGCCGACGGTTTGCAGGAGAGGACTGGTCAAGGGATCACGAGCCTTATACGGTTCAAGTCGGCAGTGCGGCAGCCGTTAAAGTGATGCAGCATAGATGCATTGACGGCCCGATCCACAGAGCTGCGTCAAACAATTGCAAGGTTTTGCCACTCTCTGGAAGGCGGGCGGCATTATACATGTGAAGTTCTTCTCTCAAGAGCGCTGATTTCCCCAAGGTAATACCGCAGATGACAGGCGACATGAACATCCCGCCGCTGCCCCAGCCCACGGCAACGACGCGTATGCCGGCGGTCACGGGCGAGTTGCTCAAGCTGCTGGCACCGGCCGAGGGATTGATCGGTCCGGGCCAGACCGCCAAGGCCGAGGTGCTGTCGCTCAAGCAGGCGGACCAGGCTTTCCAACTGCTGCTCAAGGTCACGCTGGAGAGCGGCCGGCAGGCCACCGTACAAGCCACCAGCACCCAGCCGCTGCCCCAGGGCACCAGCCTGGCCGTGACTCAGCCTTCGGCCAGCAACCTGGCGATTACCGTGCAGCAGGCCCTCGCCTCCAGCGTCGCCGCCCTGACCCGGATCGACACCGCGCAATTGCCCGTGGGCACTTTGTTGCAGGGCAAAGTGCTGACCAGCCAGGCCTTGCCGCAACAGCCCGGGCAACCGGCGGTGTATCGCTCGCTGGTAAGCCTGCTCAACACCGCCCAGGCCGGCAGCACCCTGGACATTGACAGCCCGCAGCCGCTGCGCATCGGCATGCTGTTGAGCGCCCAGGTACAGGATGCTCAGACATTGAAATTCTTGCCCTTGAGCAATCGCCAGGAGCAATTGGCGGTGAGCCAGCAATTGGTGACGCAAGTGAGCCGCCAGGGCTCGCTGGACAGCCTGCTCACCGCCCTGCAAAACCTTCCCGCCAGCGATGACGCCGGCCCCGAACTGCGCGCGGCGGTGACACGCCTGCTGGCTGGCCTGCCGGACGTACAACAACTGAGCACTCCCAAGGGCCTGGCCCAAGCCATGGTCGCCAGCGGCGTGTTCCTGGAAAGCAAGCTGCTGGCCGGCCAACCGCCAAGCCTGGCCCCGGACATGAAAGGCGACCTGCTGAAACTGATCGCCCAACTGACACCCGCCCTGCCCGCTTCCGCCAACCTCTCCGCGGTCATCGCCGCCAACACCCTGGCCCAGGCATTGCCCAGCTTCGTGCGCAGCGCCCTGGGGATGCTCGGCCAGGTCAGCGCCAAGCCACAACCCACCGGCTTTCCGCTGCCCGCCAGATTATTGAAAGGTCAGGATGAAGAAGGTGACCTGGAGCATCTGCTGCGCCTGGCGGCCGCCGCCGTGTCACGCCTGCAAAGCCATCAGCTGTCCAGCCTGGAGCAAACCGGGCTGACCGATGACGGCCGGTTGATGAGCACTTGGCAACTGGAGATTCCGATGCGCAACCTGCAGGACATCGTGCCGTTGCAGGTCAAGTTCCAGCGCGAGGAAACCGCCGCCCGGGAACAACCGGACGAACGCCGCGAACAAACCGAACCGAAACAGCAGCTCTGGCGGGTCGAGCTGGCCTTCGACATGGAACCGCTGGGGCCGCTGCAGATCCAGGCCCAGTTGCTCAGTGGCAGCCTGTCCAGTCAGCTGTGGGCAGAACGAGCGTACACCGCGGGCCTGATCGAAAGGAACCTGACCGCATTGCGCGAGCGCCTTGTGACGTGCGGGTTGAATGTCGGCGACCTCGACTGCCACCTCGGCACCCCGCCCCAAGGACCCAAGACCCGGCTGGAACAACGCTGGGTGGACGAAACCGCATGACAACCCACACCGAACCCCGCCAGGCCATCGCCCTCAAGTACGACGGCCACCACGCCCCCACCCTCACCGCCAAGGGCGACGAAGCCCTGGCCGAGGAAATCCTGCGCATCGCCCGCGAGAGCGAAGTACCGATCTACGAAAATGCTGAACTGGTGAAGTTGCTGGCACGGCTGGAGCTGGGCGACAGCATTCCGGAAGAGTTGTACCGCACGATTGCCGAGATCATTGCGTTTGCCTGGAACCTGAAGGGCAAATTTCCCCAAGGCTTCGACCCGCATGCGCAAAACATCGAGAAAGACGTGACGGAGCGTGGGGATGATTACTAATCGCTGAAGGCGCTACCCGTGGCGAGGGAGCTTGCTCCCGCTCGGCTGCTAAGCAGTCGTAAAAGCTGGGGCCGCTGCGCGACCCAGCGGGAGCAAGCTCCCTCGCCACGGGGACCGGGCTGGAATGATTATTTCTGAACGCCAGAAAAACCTGTGGGAGCGAGCCTGCTCGCGATGGAGGTCATACATTCAGCATATTTGCTGACTGTCACACCGCTATCGCGAGCAAGCTCGCTCCCACACAGAGGTCACGGAACGCGGGAATGATCAGCGATCAGCGACGACGCTATCCGTGGCGAGGGAGCTTGCTCCCGCTCGGCTGCGAAGCAGTCGTAAAAACCTGGGGCCGCTGCGCGACCCAGCGGGAGCAAGCTCCCTCGCCACGGTGGCTGGGCTGGAATGATTATTTCTGAACGCCAGAAAAAACCTGTGGGAGCGAGCCTGCTCGCGATGGCGGTCATACATTCAGCATATTTGCTGACTGTCACACCGCTATCGCGAGCAAGCTCGCTCCCACACAGAGGTCACGGAACGCGGGAATGATCAGCGATCAGCGACGACGCTACCCGTGGCGAGGGAGCTTGCTCCCGCTCGGCTGCGAAGCAGTCGTAAAAACCTGGGGCCGCTGCGCGACCCAGCGCGAGCAAGCTCCCTCGCCACGGGGACCGGGCTGGAATGATTATTTCTGAACGCCAGAAAAACCTGTGGGAGCGAGCCTGCTCGCGATGGCGGTCATACAACCTATTTGCTGACTGTCACACCGCTATCGCGAGCAAGCTCGCTCCCGCATGGGTTCTGGGGGATGGCTAGATATCAGCCGCCCTTGTGCAACTTGCTCATCAATTCGGCTTCGGCCTGGGTCAGGCCGCACGCCTGGGTCAGTTCGTCGATGCTGGCGCCCATGCCGACCAGCCGGGCGGCTTGGGCAAAGGACAAGCTGGAGGGGTCGCGCTGTTCCAGTTGCGCCAGTTTGTCCGGCAATGGCGCGACGACGGCACGCAGCTCATGGAGCGCTTCGCCCATGCGCACGGTGCCGTTCTGATAGTCGTCGACACGCTTGGCCAGGTCCCGGATGCGCTGATCGCGCAGCGCATCGCCCTGGGCCTGTTGAGCGGCGATTTCCCGCTGGCCACGTATGTAGGACAAAAACATCGCCAGCGTGCCTGCCCAGAAAAGGAACAGGACAATGACTGCTACCTCAAGAATCAAATCAGATACTCTCCAGTTCCGACCACTCTTCTTCGCTCATCATTTTTTCCAGTTCGACCAGGATCAGCAACTCGTTGTTCTTGTTGCACACGCCCTGGATGAACTTGGCCGATTCCTCGTTACCGACGTTAGGCGCGGTTTCGATTTCCGACTGACGCAAGTAAACCACTTCAGCAACGCTATCGACCAGGATACCGACCACTTGCTTGTCCGCCTCGATGATCACGATACGGGTGTTGTCGTTGACCTCGGTGGAGTTCAAGCCGAAACGCTGACGGGTGTCGATCACGGTCACGACGTTACCACGCAGGTTGATGATGCCCAGCACGTAGCTTGGCGCACCCGGGACCGGGGCGATCTCGGTGTAGCGCAGCACTTCCTGCACGCGCATCACGTTGATGCCGTAGGTTTCGTTATCGAGCTTGAAAGTCACCCATTGCAAGATCGGATCTTCGGAACCCTTGAGAGACGACGCCTTATCATTCATACCCTGACCCCTCGAAAAACCGCCTGTGGCGGTGTGTGTTCTGTCCGGCGTCGCCCTGCGCCGCCGGTTGTCTTATTTCGGTTTCCGGACCGGCTTGGCGCCGTCCAGGTGTTTTGCCCCGCCGCTGGCGATCAGCTCCGCCAGTTCGGAAACGTCCAGCAAGGCGCACATGTGTTCGATCACCGTACCGGCCAGCCATGGCCGTTGCCCTCGATGGCTGCGCCACTTGATCTCGTTCGGGTCCAGGCGCAGCGAACGGCTGACCTGATGCACCGCCAATCCCCATTCGTAGCCCTGCACAGAAATCACGTACTGCAGGCCCTGGCGAAAATCATCGCGATAACGATCCGGCATGACCCAGCGCGCGGTGTCCAGCACTTTCAGGTTGCCGGCCTGGCTCGGCAGGATTCCGAGGAACCACTCCGGTTGGCCAAACAACGGCGTCAATTCCTGCCCGGCCAGGGAGTAGATCGATCCCAGGCACACCAGCGGCACCGCCAGCGTCAAACCGGCCACATCGAACAACAAACACTCGAACGGCTCGGCGGCCCACGCCGGGCGATCATCGCCCGGCGCCGGCGGCGGCGTGTTGCTCGGCGGCATGTGGATTTCCACTACCGGCGTCACCAACCCCTGCAACAATGGCGCGACGGTGGAGACCGGCGCCAGGATCGGTGCGGGTGCTTCCATCACCGCCAACTGCGGCTTGACGAACGGCGCTTCCACCGCTGTCACAATCGCTGAAGCCTGTGCATCACGGGCCTGCTCCTCGAGCACGGCGGCCTGGAACTCGTCGAGCGCGGGTTCGGCTTCGACAGGCTCGGGCAACGCCTGGAACGCGCTCGGCTGCGCTGGCAATTCATCGGTCGCTTCCTGCAACAGCCCATCCAGATAGGACTGCAGGGCCAATTGGGGACGCGAAGTTGTCTTGATGGGGCGGTTCATGGGAACTGTGCGCCACTTGAAAAGGTTATCGGCATGGATACGGCAGGACTTGAGCGCCCGCAAGCAAGCACAACGTCTAAGGAGAACTTCATCAACTCAAGCCACCTGCTGCGCAACGAGCTGCTGGGCCAGCAGGTGCTTGAGAAGCGCGCGATAGGCCAGTACACCACGGCTTTTGCCATCGAATTGCGACGGTGTCACGCCGGCGCGGCTGGCGTCGCGCAAACGCGTGTCCACCGGGATGTAGCCTTGCCAGATGTCGTCCGGGTACATGTCGCGCAGCACTCGCAAGGTGCCGAGGGACGCCTGGGTACGACGGTCGAACAGGGTCGGCACGATGTTGAATGCCAGCGACTGCTTGCGTGAACGGTTGACCATCGCCAGGGTGTTGACCATGCGCTCCAGGCCCTTCACCGCGAGGTGTTCGGTCTGCACAGGAATGACCAATTGCTGGCTGGCGGCCAAGGCATTGACCATCAGCAGGCCCAGCAACGGCGGGCTGTCGATGATCGCGTAATCGAAATCCTGCCACAGCTGCGCCAGACTCTTGGCGATCACCAGGCCCAGGCCGCTCTGGCCGGGCGATTGGCGCTCCAAGGTGGCCAGGGCGGTGCTCGACGGCAGCAAGGAGATCCGCTCGTCGCTGGTGGACAGCAGCAACTGCCCCGGCAAGCCTTCGGGCACGCTGCCCTTGTGCAGGAACAAATCGTAGTTGCTGTGTTCCAGGCTATCGGGATCGTAGCCGAAGTAACTGGTCATCGAGCCATGGGGGTCCAAATCGACGATGACCACGCGCTTGCCGGCCTCGGCCAGCAAACCGGCTAAAGCGATGGAGGATGTGGTTTTGCCCACACCACCTTTTTGATTGGCGACTGCCCAGACTCTCATTCGGATCGTTCCTCCCGGTCGAGACGGGCTCGACCGAGAAATAGCTCGGTTATAAAGCCGGTGACGGAGAATTGACGGCGTTCTGTCTATCCGGCGACTTGACCGGGGTCGGTGCAGTTTGTGTGCCAGCCCGCTTCAATGCCGCATCGGGCTTTGCATTGGCGGTGCCGGTACCGGTCAGGCTGCGACGCACATCGAGGTTGCGCGAAACCACCAGCACCACCCGTCGATTGCGTGCGCGCCCCTCGGCCGTGGCGTTATTGGCCACCGGCTGGAATTCGCCATACCCCACCGACGCCAGGCGGCCCGGGTTGACACCCTGCATGGCGAGCATGCGCACGATGCTTGCCGAACGGGCCGACGACAATTCCCAGTTGGTGGGGTACTGCGCGGTGCGGATCGGCTGGTCGTCGGTGAAACCTTCGACGTGGATCGGGTTGTCGAACGGTCTCAGGATCGCCGCCACTTTATCGATGATGTTGAACGCCATGTCGCTGGGCATCGCGTCGCCGCTGCCGAACAGCAGGCTGGAGTTGAGTTCGATCTCGACCCACAACTCGTTGCCACGCACGGTCATCTGGTTGGAGCTGATCAGGTCGCCGAACGCCGAACTGATGTCATCGGCAATGCTCTTCAACGGATCGCTGCCACCGGCAATGCCGGCGTCGACCTGTTCGCTGTCCTTGACCAGCGGCTTGGCCGGGGTCGTCGTCTTCGGACGCTCTTCGCCGATGGGAATCGGCTTGAGGGCGCGGTCCGAATCGGTAAAGACGCCGATCAACGCTTCGGAAATGACCTTGTACTTGCCTTCGTTCACCGAAGAGATCGAATACATGACCACAAAAAAGGCGAACAGCAGCGTGATGAAGTCGGCATAGGAAACCAGCCAGCGTTCATGGTTGACGTGTTCTTCACGATGTCTGCGACGCGCCATCTGCCATTTCCCCCATCAGTCCATGAAGCCCTGGAGCTTCAACTCGATGGAACGCGGGTTCTCGCCTTCGGCAATCGACAGGATCCCTTCCAGCAGCATTTCGCGGTAGCGCGACTGGCGCAACGCAATGGATTTGAGCTTGGCCGCGATCGGCAGCAGCACCAGGTTGGCGCTCGCCACGCCGTAGATGGTGGCAACGAATGCCACGGCAATGCCGCTGCCCAGTTGCGACGGATCGGCCAGGTTGCCCATCACATGGATCAAACCCATGACAGCACCGATGATACCGATGGTCGGCGCGTAGCCTCCCATGCTCTCGAACACCTTGGCCGCTTCGATGTCGCGGCTTTCCTGGGTGTAGAAATCCACCTCCAGGATGCTGCGAATCGCTTCGGGTTCGGCGCCGTCCACCAGCAATTGAAGGCCCTTGCGCGAGTAGCTGTCGGGTTCGGCATCGGCCACCCCTTCCAGCCCAAGCAGGCCTTCCTTGCGGGCGGTCAGGCTCCAGTTGACCACGCGGTCGATGCCGCCGGCCAGGTCGACCCGAGGTGGAAACAGAATCCACACCAGGACCTGCATGGCGCGCTTGAAGGCGCTCATCGGCGACTGCAACAGCGCAGCGCCTACAGTGCCACCGATCACGATCAACGCGGCCGGGCCGTTGGCCAGCGCACCGAGATGACCGCCTTCCAGGTAATTGCCACCAATGATGGCGACGAACGCCATGATGATGCCGATCAGACTGAGCACATCCATTACAGGCACGCCTCGATCAGATGTTTACCCATGTCGTCCAGGCTGTAGACCGCGTCAGCCAGGTCGGCCTTGACGATCGCCATGGGCATGCCGTAGATCACGCAACTGGCCTCGTCCTGGGCCCAGATCGCACTGCCGCCCTGCTTGAGCAGGCGCGCACCCTCGCGGCCATCGGCACCCATGCCGGTGAGCACCACCGCCAGAACTTTGTCGCCGTAGGATTTCGCCGCGGAACCGAAGGTGATGTCTACGCAAGGCTTGTAGTTCAAGCGCTCATCGCCCGGCAGGATTTTCACCGCGCCACGGCCGTCGATCATCATCTGCTTGCCACCCGGTGCCAGCAGCGCCAGGCCTGGACGGAGGATGTCGCCATCCTCGGCTTCCTTGACGCTGATGCGGCACAGTTTGTCCAAACGTTCGGCGAACGCCTTGGTGAACGCGGCGGGCATGTGCTGGATCAACACGATCGGGGCCGGGAAGTTCGCTGGCAGCTGGGTCAAGACCCGTTGCAGCGCAACCGGGCCGCCCGTGGACGTGCCGATGGCGACCAGTTTGTAGGCCTTGCGCTTGGGCGCTGGCGACGACGGGCTGGCCGGCGCCGGGCGAGCGGGCGCCGGCGCAGGAGCACTGCGAACCGGCGCCGAACTGAAGCTGCTCGACGCAGAAGGCGCAGGCGTTGGTGCTGGCGCAGCAGCCGGCACTGACGCCGGTGCGCTGTAGGCACTGACGCGGCGGTTACTGCGGGAAATACTGTGGACCTTCTCACATAGCAACTGGCGGACCTTGTCCGGGTTGCGCGAGATGTCTTCAAAGTTCTTTGGCAGGAAGTCCACCGCCCCGGCATCCAGCGCATCGAGGGTGACTCGGGCGCCTTCATGGGTCAGGGACGAGAACATCAAAACCGGGGTCGGACAGCGTTGCATGATATGCCGCACTGCCGTGATGCCGTCCATCATCGGCATCTCGTAGTCCATGGTGATCACGTCCGGCTTGAGCGCCAGGGCCTGATCGATCGCCTCTTTGCCATTGGTCGCCGTACCGACGACCTGAATGCTCGTGTCCGCTGAAAGAATTTCCGAGACGCGGCGGCGGAAAAACCCCGAATCGTCCACCACCAGGACTTTAACTACCATAAACACTCCGTTAGACAAGGCGCGGCGTCGGGCCGCGCCCCTCCAGAATCAAATACGCCGAGCGGCGTAGCGCTTGAGCATGCTAGGCACATCGAGGATCAACGCGATGCGGCCGTCGCCGGTGATGGTGGCGCCGGACATGCCCGGGGTGCCCTGGAGCATCTTGCCCAACGGCTTGATGACCACTTCTTCCTGGCCCACCAACTGGTCGACGACGAAGCCGATCCGCTGGGTGCCCACCGAAAGGATCACCACATGGCCTTCGCCCTGCTCCACATGAGCGGCAGAGCTGACCAGCCAGCGCTTGAGGTAGAACAGCGGCAGTGCCTTGTCCCGTACGATGACCACTTCCTGGCCATCGACGACGTTGGTGCGCGACAGGTCGAGGTGGAAAATCTCGTTGACGTTGACCAGCGGGAAGGCGAACGCCTGGTTGCCCAGCATCACCATCAGGGTCGGCATGATCGCCAAGGTCAACGGGACCTTGATGACGATCTTCGAGCCCTGGCCCTTGGTCGAGTAAATGTTGATCGAACCGTTGAGCTGGGAAATCTTGGTTTTCACCACGTCCATGCCCACGCCACGACCCGACACATCGGAAATCTCGGTCTTGGTCGAGAAGCCCGGGGCGAAGATCAGGTTGTAGCACTCGGTGTCGCTCAGGCGATCGGCCGCGTCCTTGTCCATCACACCGCGTTTCACGGCAATGGAACGGAGCACGTTCGGGTCCATGCCCTTGCCGTCGTCGGAGATCGACAGCAGGATATGGTCGCCTTCCTGCTCGGCGGCCAGGATCACCTTGCCGCTGCGGACCTTGCCTGACGCTTCGCGCTCTTCCGGCGACTCGATGCCGTGGTCGACCGCGTTGCGCACCAAGTGGACCAGCGGGTCGGCCAGGGCCTCGACAAGGTTCTTGTCGAGGTCGGTCTCTTCACCCACCAGTTCCAGGTTGATTTCTTTCTTGAGCTGGCGGGCCAGGTCGCGAACCAGGCGCGGGAAGCGCCCGAAAACTTTCTTGATCGGCTGCATCCGGGTCTTCATGACCGCGGTTTGCAGGTCAGCCGTGACCACGTCGAGGTTCGACACGGCCTTGGACATGGCTTCGTCCTGGCTGTTGAGGCCCAGGCGCACCAGCCGGTTACGCACCAGCACCAGTTCGCCGACCATGTTCATGATCTCATCCAGCCGCGCGGTGTCGACGCGAACGGTGGTCTCGGCTTCGCTCGCCGGTTTTTCGGCGGGCGCGGCAGAAGGCGCGCGAGCCGGGGCTGGCGCCGCTGCGGCGGCAGGCTTCGGGGTTTCCGCTTTCGGTTCCGGCGCCTTGGCGGCCGGCTTCGGCGCGGCCTTGGCGGCGGGTGCAGCCGTGGCGGCAGCGGCAGGCGCGGCGGCGGCCGTGCCGACTTCGCTGAACTTGCCCTTGCCATGCAGCTCGTCGAGCCGCGATTCGAATTCGTGGTCGCTGATCAAGTCGCTTCCGGCTGCCGCTGCCACTGGTTTGGCCGGGGTCGGCGCCGAAGCGATGGCCGAATCCAACGCGTCGACGGCAAAGTTGCCCTTGCCATGCAACTGGTCGAGCAAGGCTTCGAATTCGTCGTCGGTAATGTCGGAGTCATCCCCCGCTGCCTTTGGCGCAGCCGGGGCCGCCGGCGCTACGACCGCATCGGGGGCGAACTGGCCCTTGCCGTGCAGTTGGTCGAGCAGCGATTCGAACTCATCGTCGGTAATTTCATCGCTGGCAGCGGCATCGGCGGCTGGCGCAGCGGGCGCGGCCGGAGCCTCGGCTTCGGCCTTGACGGCGTTCAGCGAGTCCAGCAGCGATTCGAATTCATGATCGGTGATGTCGCCCGATTCTTGCGCAACCGGTTCTTCGACCACAGGCTCGGCAACGGGCATGGCTTCGTCAGCCGACTGCGGCTCGGCCAGGCGCGACAGCGCGGCGAGAAGCTCGGGGGTGGCCGGGGTGATCGGCGAGCGCTCGCGCACTTCGCTGAACATGCTGTTGACCGCATCCAGGGCCTCGAGCACCACGTCCATCAGTTCCGAGTCGACGCGACGCTCACCCTTGCGCAGGATGTCGAACACGTTCTCGGCAATGTGGCAGCACTCCACCAGCTCATTGAGCTGGAGGAAGCCGGCGCCTCCTTTTACAGTGTGGAAACCGCGAAAAATTGCATTGAGCAGATCCGCATCATCAGGTCGGCTTTCCAGCTCGACCAGCTGTTCGGATAGTTGCTCTAGAATCTCGCCGGCCTCAACCAGGAAATCCTGAAGGATCTCTTCATCGGCGCCGAAGCTCATTAATGGCTGCTCCTAAAATAGGGCTAAAACTTAGAATCCAAGGCTGGACAGCAAATCGTCCACATCGTCCTGACCGGACACAACGTCTTCTCTTTTATCGGCATGAATCTGCGGACCTTCACCCTGAGAGAGATGTTTTTGTGGATCTTTTTCGGCAAGCATCGCTTCACGGTCGTGTTCGATACCTGCAAAGCGGTCGACCTGGCTAGCCATCAGCACCAGTTTGAGCAGGTTGCTTTCCACTTCGGTGACCAGCTGGGTCACACGCTTGATCACCTGGCCGGTCAGGTCTTGATAGTCCTGGGCCAGCAGAATGTCGTTGAGGTTGCTGGCCACGGCGCGATTCTCGGCGCTGCTGCGCGCCAGGAAACCGTCAACCCGACGGGCCAGCTCCCGGAACTCCTCGGCGCCGACTTCGCGACGCATGAACCGTCCCCAATCGGTGCTCAACGCCTGGGCTTCCTCGCTCAGGCCGTTGACCAGGGGCGTTGCGCTTTCCACCAGGTCCATGGTGCGGTTCGCTGCGGCTTCGGTCAGCTTGACCACATAACCCAGGCGCTCGGTGGCGTCGGTGATCTGCGAGACTTCCTCGGCCTGCGGCATGTTCGGATCGATCTGGAAATTGACGATCGCGCTGTGCAGTTCACGGGTGAGCTTGCCGACTTCCTGGTACAGACCGCGATCACGGGTCTGGTTGAGCTCATGAATCATTTGAACCGCATCGCCGAAGCGGCCCTTTTCAAGGCTGTCTACCAGTTCGCGGGCATGTTTTTTCAGGGTCGATTCGAAATCGCCCATTGAAGATTCGTTGTCCATAGCTCCCCCGTGGCGCCGTTAACCGATGCGTTCGAAGATTTTTTCGATCTTCTCTTTCAACGCCTGGGCCGTGAAGGGTTTGACCACATAGCCGTTCACACCGGCCTGGGCCGCTTCGATGATCTGCTCGCGCTTGGCTTCGGCAGTGACCATCAGCACCGGGAGGTGCTTGAGTTTTTCGTCGGCGCGCACGTGGCGCAGCAAGTCGATACCGGTCATGCCAGGCATGTTCCAGTCAGTCACCAGAAAGTCGATGCTCCCGCTGTTGAGGACCGGAATGGCGGTTGTGCCATCGTCGGCCTCGACCGTGTTGGTGAACCCGAGGTCACGCAACAGGTTTTTTATGATCCGCCGCATCGTTGAGAAGTCATCAACGATGAGGATTTTCATGTTCTTGTCCAATTCGACCTCCAAGCAGTCTTAAACGCGCCCAGCACCTAGACGCGCCATTTCAATCAATCCGGCACAACACTCGACAACGGTATGGAGCACAACGGATGGAGACTGGCCCGGCATACGCCATGCCAGCCCCGCTCGCAGCGTCCCCACACTGCTCGTCAGCGCGCTCGCCACTCCCCCAAACGCCCCCGCAAGCGGGCCGCGCACTGGCTATGTAACTGGCTGACCCGCGATTCGCTTACCCCCAGGACTTCACCGATTTCCTTGAGGTTCAGCTCTTCGTCGTAGTACAGCGCCAAGACCAGTCGCTCACGCTCCGGCAAATTGGCAATCGCATCCGCCAGGGCGCTCTGGAAACGTTCATCTTCCAGGTCGCGCGACGGCTCCATGTGAGCACTCGCGCCGTCCTCGTGCAGCCCTTCGTGTTCGCCGTCCTGCAACAGGTCGTCGAAACTGAACAGGCGACTGCCCAAGGTATCGTTCAAAATCCCGTAATAATCATCGAGACTCAACTGGAGTTCGGCCGCAACCTCGTGATCTTTAGCGTCTCGCCCGGTTTTCGCTTCAATCGCACGAATCGCGTCGCTGACCATGCGGGTGTTGCGATGCACCGAACGCGGCGCCCAGTCGCCCTTGCGGACCTCATCGAGCATCGCCCCGCGGATACGGATACCGGCGTATGTCTCGAAACTGGCGCCCTTGCTCGCGTCGTATTTGTTCGACACTTCGAGCAGGCCGATCATGCCCGCCTGGATCAAGTCCTCGACCTGGACACTGGCCGGCAAACGCGCCAGCAAGTGGTAGGCGATGCGCTTGACCAGTGGCGCGTAACGCTCGATCAATTCGTACTGGGCGTCCCGTGCCGATTTTTTGTAGAGATGGTTGTAACCGCTGGCTGTCATAACACGGGCCCTGCTGTTTGTTGCACGAGACGCTCGACGAAAAATTCCAGATGCCCACGTGGGTTGGCCGGCAGCGGCCAGGTGTCGACCTTCTGGGCGATCGCCTTGAACGCCAGGGCGCATTTGGAACGAGGAAAAGCTTCATAAACGGCACGTTGCTTCTGGACAGCCTTGCGTACGCTTTCGTCGTAAGGCACTGCGCCGACGTATTGCAGGGCGACGTCCAGGAAGCGATCCGTGACCTTGGTCAACTTGGCGAACAGGTTGCGTCCTTCCTGTGGGCTTTGGGCCATGTTGGCCAGGACGCGAAAGCGGTTCATGCCATAGTCGCGGTTAAGCAGTTTGATCAGCGCGTAGGCGTCGGTGATCGACGTCGGTTCGTCGCAGACCACCAGCAACACTTCCTGGGCGGCGCGCACGAAACTGACCACCGAGTCACCGATACCGGCTGCCGTGTCGATCACCAGCACATCGAGGTTGTCACCGATGTCGCTGAAGGCCTGGATCAGGCCGGCGTGCTGCGCCGGGGTCAGGTGAACCATGCTCTGGGTGCCGGAGGCGGCCGGCACGATGCGAATCCCGCCGGGGCCTTGCAACAGCACGTCGCGCAATTCACAGCGCCCTTCGATCACGTCCGCCAGCGTGCGCTTGGGTGTGAGCCCCAGCAGCACGTCGACGTTCGCCAGGCCCAGGTCGGCGTCCAGCAGCATGACCCGTCGGCCAAGCTCTGCCAGAGCCAGGGACAAGTTCACTGACACGTTAGTCTTCCCGACGCCACCTTTGCCGCCGGTCACCGCGATCACCTGTACGGGATGCATGCTGCCCATGTTCGTTCTTTACCTTGTCTTACTTAGACGGAGGCCACATTACTGGCTGCGCGTTCACATACGGAACAATGCATGGCAGACCATCGATGTAGGTACAAAAAATATTCATGAATACCTCAGCCAACCTGCTTGGTCGGGCTGTGGTAGATATCAGCGAACATGTCAGCCATGGCTTCTTCGCTGGGTTCTTCCTGCATTTGCACACTCACGGCACGACTGACCAGTTGATGACGGCGCGGCAGATGCAAATCATCCGGGATCCGCGGCCCGTCGGTCAGGTAGGCCACCGGTAGTTCATGACCGATCGCCAGGCTCAACACCTCGCCCAGGCTTGCCGTTTCGTCCAGCTTAGTCAGGATGCAGCCGGCCAGCCCGCAGCGTTTGTAACTGTGGTATGCGGCGGTTAGAACCTGTTTCTGGCTGGTGGTTGCCAACACGAGATAATTTTTTGACTTGATGCCACGCCCGGCCAGGCTTTCCAGCTGCATGCGCAGGGCCGGATCGCTGGCTTGCAGGCCGGCGGTGTCGATCAGTACGACGCGCTTGCGCATCAGCGGTTCCAGCGCCTGGGCCAGGGACTGGCCCGGATCCACATGGGTCACCGACACATTGAGGATCCGGCCCAAGGTCTTGAGTTGCTCCTGGGCACCGATGCGGAAACTGTCCATGCTCACCAGGGCGATACTCTGGGCGCCGTACTTGAGTACATAACGGGCCGCGAGCTTGGCCAGAGTGGTGGTCTTGCCCATGCCGGCCGGGCCGACCATGGCGATTACTCCGCCCTCTTCCAGTGGCTCGACTTCCGGCGTGGCGATCATCCGCGCCAGGTGCGCAAGCAGCATGCGCCAGGCCTGGCGAGGCTCGTCGATGTCGCTGATCAATGCCAGCAGGTCGCGCGCCAGCGGGCCGGACAGGCCAATGCGTTGCAGGCGACGCCACAGGTTGGCCTGGGCCGGACGGCTGCCTTGCAGTTGGTTCCAGGCCAGCGAGCCGAGCTGGACTTCCATCAGCTCGCGCAGGCTGTTGAGTTCGAAGCGCATCGAGTCCAGGGCACGGGGATCAACGCCCGCGGCTGCGGCAACGGGTACCGGTGCCGGACGACGCGGTTCGGCCGGCGTCGGCTCGATCAGCGGTTCGGCAGCGGTCAGCGGCAGGCCTGCGGTCAGTGGCTGGCCGGCGAACAATTGACGATTGGTGCCCGCGCTGGCCGAGCCTTCGCTGCTGCGCAGGCTCAACTCGGCCTGGGCGCTGGCGATGCGCGACTGAGTCTTGCGCAGCTCGTCCTCGAGCTCCATGTTCGGAACGCGAGGGGCCAGCGCCGACAATTTGTAGTCCAGGGCCGCCGTCAGCTCGACACCGCCGGCGATACGACGGTTGCCGATGATGGCTGCTTCAGCGCCCAGCTCGTCACGAACCAGTTTCATGGCCTGACGCATATCGGCGGCGAAAAAACGCTTCACTTGCATAAACCACTACCTCAGCCGTTGGGCCCTACTGTCGCAACGATGGTCACTTGCTTGTTGTCCGGTATTTCCTGGTACGCCAGCACATGCAGCCCCGGGACCGCGAGGCGCCCGAACCGCGAAAGCATCGCGCGAATCGGACCGGCCACCAGCAGGATCACCGGTTGGCCTTGCATCTCTTGCCGCTGGGCTGCTTCGATCAGCGAACGCTGCAGCTTCTCGGCCATGCTTGGCTCCAGCAGAACACCCTCTTCCGAGCCTTGTCCTGCCTTCTGCAGACTATTGAGCAATATCTGTTCCAACCTTGGTTCCAGAGTGATCACAGGCAGCTCAGACTCAGTGCCTACAATGCTTTGGACGATTGCGCGGGATACGCCGACCCGCACCGCAGCCACCAGAGCGGCGGTATCTTG
This sequence comes from Pseudomonas sp. E102, assembly GCF_052660185.1. NCBI lineage: Bacteria > Pseudomonadati > Pseudomonadota > Gammaproteobacteria > Pseudomonadales > Pseudomonadaceae > Pseudomonas > Pseudomonas sp. E102. Next base: position 915,693 of record NZ_CP084025.1, on the reverse strand, counting down.
ACTCTTCGAAGCGTTGTTGGCGATCGCTTCGGCAATGCTGCGTATGTCGCGCACCGGAACCTGTTCGGCCAGCAGCGCCTGCAACACCTTGAGCAATTGGGACAACGAAACCACGCCCGGCACCAATTCTTCAGCCAGTTTCGGCGAGCCTTTGGCCAGTACTTGCAGCAGTTGCTGGACTTCTTCGTGACCGATCAGCTCGCTGGAATGCTTGTAGAGAATCTGGTTCAAGTGGGTCGCCACGACCGTGCTGGCGTCCACCACGGTATAACCGAGGGACTGGGCCTGGGCCCGCTGGCTGATTTCGATCCACACCGCTTCCAGGCCGAAAGCCGGATCCTTGGCGGTAATGCCGTTGAGCGAACCGTAGACCTGCCCTGGGTTGATCGCCAGCTCGCGGTCCGGGTAGATCTCGGCTTCCGCCAGGATCACGCCCATGAGCGTCAGGCGATAGGCGCTCGGCGCCAGGTCGAGGTTGTCGCGAATGTGGACGGTGGGCATGAGGAAGCCCAGATCCTGGGACAGCTTCTTGCGCACGCCCTTGATCCGCGCCAGCAACTGACCGCCCTGGTTGCGATCGACCAATGGAATCAAGCGGTAGCCGACTTCCAGGCCGATCATGTCGATCGGCGTCACGTCATCCCAACCCAATTCCTTGGTTTCCATGGCACGCGCTGGCGACGGCAGCAGTTCCTGCTGGCGCTTGACCTCTTCCAGCGCCTGGACCTTCTGCACGTTCTGCTTCTTCCAGAACAGGTACGCGCCACCCGCGGCCAAGGCCGCCATGCTCAGGAAAGAAAAGTGCGGCATTCCCGGCACGAGACCCATCACCGCCATCAGGCCGGCCGCCACGGCCAGGGCCTTGGGCGACGCGAACATCTGGCGATTGATCTGCTTGCCCATGTCTTCGGAGCCCGAAGCACGGGTCACCATGATCGCCGCCGCTGTGGATAACAACAGTGATGGCAATTGCGCCACCAAACCGTCACCGATGGTCAGCAACGCGTAGACCTTGCCGGCGTCGCCGAAAGCCATGCCGTGCTGGAAGATACCGACGGCCATGCCGCCAATCAGGTTGATGAACAGGATCAGCAGGCCGGCGATGGCGTCACCGCGGACAAACTTACTTGCACCGTCCATGGACCCGTAGAACTCGGCTTCCTGGGCTACTTCGAGACGGCGCAGCTTGGCCTGGCTCTGATCGATCAAGCCGGCATTGAGGTCAGCGTCGATCGCCATCTGCTTTCCAGGCATCGCGTCGAGGGTGAAACGCGCGCTCACCTCGGAAATCCGCCCGGCGCCCTTGGTCACCACGACGAAGTTAATGATCATCAAGATGGCAAAGACCACGATACCGACCACGTAGTTGCCGCCGATCACCACTTCGCCGAAGGCCTGGATCACCTTACCGGCGGCCTGGTGCCCCTCGTGACCGTGAATCATCACCACCCGGGTGGACGCCACGTTCAGCGCCAGGCGCAACAGCGTCGCCACCAGCAGGATGGTCGGGAAGACGGCGAAGTCCAATGGGCGCAGGGCGTATACGCACACCAGCAGCACCACGATCGACAAGGCGAGGTTGAACGTGAAGAACACGTCCAGCAGGAACGGCGGTACCGGCAGCATCATCATGGCGAGCAGGACCAGCAGCAACAGCGGCACGCCCAGATTGCCCCTGCTGAGGTCTACGACGTTGCTGCGAGCGGTGCTGAGTAACTGAGAGCGATCCACCAATATTCCCCGTTCCTGGAAGCAAACTTTTGACGCCCGGAAGGGGCGCAGGCGGGGTATTGCAAGAAGCTTTCCAACTTTCGCGGGAGGTTGAAATAGAGGCTTTCAAGGGATGCCGACCTGTGGGAGCGAGCTTGCTCGCGATGGCGGAGGGTCAGTTTGTGCGAGCGTTGACTGGAAGACCGCTATCGCGAGCAAGCTCGCTCCCACAGGGGCTTTGGCACCTTGGTTCAGGAATCGCGGCGCAAATCCGGCGGGATGGGCAGGTCCTTGAGCGGTTCTGGCCGCTTGGCCTTGCCGGCGCGGTGCTGGCGGATCTGGTAGACGTAGGCCAGCACCTGGGCGACGGCGAGGTACAAGCCTCCCGGGATTTCCTGGTCAAGCTCGGTGGAGTAGTAGATCGACCGCGCCAATGCCGGAGATTCGAGCAGCATCACTTCGTTGGCGACGGCGATCTCGCGAATCTTCAACGCCAGGAAATCGCTGCCCTTGGCCAGCAGGACCGGCGCATTGCCCTTGTCGGGATCGTACTTGAGCGCGACGGCATAGTGAGTCGGGTTGGTGATGACCACGTCGGCGTCGGGAATCGCCGCCATCATCCGCCGCTGGGAAACCTCGCGCTGCAACTGGCGGATCCGCTGCTTGACCTCCGGCTTGCCCTCCGAGTCCTTGTACTCGTCGCGCACCTCCTGCTTGGTCATCATCAATTTCTGCTTGCTCTGGTAGAGCTGGATCGGCACGTCGATGGCGGCGATGAGGATCAGCCCGCAAGCCATCCACAAGGTGCTCCAGCCGACCAACTGCACGCTATGGATGATGGCTTGCTCCAGCGGCTCATGGGCAATGCGCAGCAGATCGTCGATATCGGCCTGCAACACCGCCAGCGCGACGAACAACACCAGGAGAAATTTTCCGAAAGCCTTGAGCAGTTCCATCAACGCCGTGGTGGAAAACATGCGCTTGATACCGGCGGCCGGATTCATCCGGCTGAACTTCGGTGCCAGGCTACCGGCGGCGAACAGCCATCCGCCCAGGGAAATCGGGCCGATGAAAGCCGCCAACAGCAGAAAAATGAGCACCGGTTGCATTGCAAGCATCGCGATCTTGCCCGAATGCAACAGGTACTGCGTCATAGCGCCCGGCGTGAGCAATACCTCGCGAGGCAAGGAAAAATTCAACCGCATGATTTCCAGCAGATCCAACGCCAGTCCGCCACCGTAAATCAGCAAGCCACCGGCACCGGCGAGCATGATCGCCAGGGTGTTGAGCTCCTTGGAACGGGCAATCTCGCCCTTTTCCCGGGACTGCTTCTTGCGTTTCTCGGTGGGGTCTTCTGTTTTATCCTGACCGCTTTCGCTCTCGGCCATGGTTCAGCGCGCCTGTGCCATGTCGCGTAACAGCTGCAAGGCCTGGGTGGCCAACGGCTGATACTGATTGAGAATGTCCCCCAGGCTGACCCAGAAAATCACCATGCCCAGCACCAGGGTCAGCGGGAAGCCGATGGAAAAGATGTTCAACTGCGGCGCCGCCCGGGTCATCACGCCGAAGGCGATGTTGACCACCAGCAGCGCGGTAATCGCCGGCAACACCAGTACCATCGCCGCGCCGAGGACCCAGCCAAGCTTGCTGGCAATGTCCCAGAAATGATTGACCAGCATCGCGCTGCCTACCGGCAATGTGGTGAAGCTCTCCGTCAATACTTCGAACACCACCAGATGCCCGTTCATGGCGAGGAACAGCAACGTCACCAGCATCGTCAGGAACTGCCCGATAACGGCAGTGTTCACGCCGTTGGTGGGGTCGATCATCGAGGCGAACGCCATGCCCATCTGGATCGAGATGATTTGCCCGGCCACCACGAATGCCTGGAAAAACAACTGCAGCGAAAAGCCCAGCAAGGCGCCTATGAGGATCTGTTCGGCCACCAGCATCAACGCGGTGAGGTCCAGGGCGTTGACCGGCGGCATGGGCGGCAGCCCGGGGGCGATGACCACCGTAATCGCCAGGGCGAAATACAGGCGCACACGACCCGGCACCAAGGTCGTGCCGAAGACCGGCATGCTCATCAGCACGGCCGTGACACGAAACAACGGCAGGATGAACGACGCCACCCAGGTACTGATCTGGGTATCCGTCAGCGCGAGCATCGACATCGTCAGCCGATCAACTGCGGAATACTGCCGTACAACTGCAGGATGTATTCCATGAAGGTTTGCACCAGCCAGGGACCGGCGACGATCAGCGTGACCAGCATCACCAGCAGGCGCGGCAGGAAACTCAGGGTCTGCTCGTTGATCTGCGTGGCGGCCTGGAACATCGCCACGAGCAAGCCAACCAGCAGGCTCGGGATCACCAGGATGGCCACCATCATGGTGGTCAGCCAGAGGGCCTCGCGGAACAGGTCTACCGCTACTTCAGGCGTCATATCGTACTACCCGCGTGAGAGGTCTAAACACCGCCGAAACTGCCCGCCAGGGTGCCGATGATCAACGCCCAGCCATCCACCAGCACGAACAGCATGATCTTGAATGGCAGCGAAATGATCAGCGGCGACAACATCATCATGCCCATGGCCATGAGGATACTGGCGACCACCAGGTCGATGATCAGGAACGGGATGAAAATCATGAAACCGATCTGGAAGGCGGTCTTGAGCTCGGAGGTCACGAACGCTGGCACCAGGATGGTCAATGGCGCCTGGTCGGGGCTGGCAATGTCGGTGCGTTTGGACAGGCGCATGAACAGCTCCAGGTCGCTGCTGCGGGTCTGGGCGAGCATGAAATCCTTGATCGGCACCTGGGCCCTGGCCACGGCATCCTGGGCGCTGAGGGTTTCCGCCAGATAGGGTTGCAGCGCGTCCTGGTTCACCCGGTCGAACACCGGCGCCATGATGAACATGGTCAGGAACAGCGCCATGCCGGTGAGGATCTGGTTCGACGGCGTCTGTTGCAGGCCAAGGGCCTGGCGCAAGATCGAAAAGACGATGATGATCCGGGTGAAACTGGTCATCAGCATGACGAACGCCGGGATGAAACTCAGCGCGGTCATGATCAGCAGGATCTGCAAGCTGACCGAGTATTCCTGTGCCCCTTCGGCGTTGGTGCCCAAGGTGATCGCAGGGATCGACAGCGGGTCGGCGGAGTACGCCAACGGCGCGGCCAGCATCAGGGCCAACGCCAAGAGAATGCGCAACGGCATTACTTTTTATCCTTTTGGTCTTTTCCCAGCAGTTCCATGAGCCGTTGGGCAAACTCGGGCGTGGCCTGCTCCGTGACCGGCACCTGCACCGGTTCCTTCAGGACATGCAGCGCAGTGATGCTGCCAGGACTCAGGCCGAGCAGGATCTGCTCGGTGCCGACCTGCACCAGCACCAGCCGATCCCGTGGCCCCAGCGCGCGGGAACCGACAATGTCGATGACCTGCCCTTTGCCGGCAGGCCCCGCCTGCTGAACGCGTCGCAGCATCCACGCCAGGAAGAAAATCAACCCGAGCACCACCAGCAGGCCCAGCACCAGTTGCGCCAGTTGCCCGGCCATGCCGCTGCCACTCGCCGGCGCAACGGCAGCCGTGGCCACCGGCTCGGCTGCCAGAACACTGAACGGCAGCATCAGGGCTGCGGCGAGAAAGCCTTTCATTCAGCGCAGCTTCTTGATGCGTTCGCTCGGGCTGATCACGTCCGTCAGGCGAATGCCGAACTTCTCGTTGACCACAACCACTTCGCCATGGGCGATCAGGGTGCCGTTGACCAACACATCCAGCGGCTCACCGGCAAGGCGATCCAGCTCGATCACCGAGCCTTGGTTGAGCTGCAGCAAGTTGCGGATGTTGATGTCGGTGCTGCCCACTTCCATGGAGATCGACACCGGGATGTCGAGGATCACGTCCAGGTTGGGACCGTCGAGCGTCACTTGTTCGTTGCTTTTCGGCACGCTGCCGAATTCTTCCATTTGCAAGCGGTTGGACCCATGGTTGCCTGTGTCAGCCGCCAGCAATGCATCGATGTCTGCCTGCCCGGCATCGCCGGTTTCTTCCAGGGCCGCAGCCCACTCATCGGCCAGCGCCTGGTCATCCTGGGTATTCATATCGTCAGCCATCATGTTTCCTCGGCGGGCAAAAATCGGTTAAAAACCAAAACTTAAGAAGTTGACACCGCTCAGCGGCGTTCGATCGGCTCGATCACCTGTAACGCCAGGTTGCCTTTGTGAGAGCCCATCTTGACCTTGAAGGCCGGCACGCCATTGGCGCGCATGATCATGTCTTCCGGCATTTCGACGGGGATGATATCCCCCGGCTGCATGTGCAGGATGTCCCGCAATCGTAGCTGGCGTCGGGCGACCGTCGCGCCGATCGGCACGTCGACATCCAGCACGTCCTGGCGCAAGGCGTTGATCCAGCGCTCGTCCTGGTCGTCGAGGTCCGACTGGAAACCGGCGTCGAGCATTTCACGCACCGGCTCGATCATCGAATACGGCATGGTCACGTGCAGGTCGCCGCCACCCCCATCGAGCTCGATGTGGAACGTCGAGACGACAATGGCTTCGCTTGGGCCGACGATGTTGGCCATCGCCGGGTTCACTTCCGAGTTGATGTACTCGAAATTCACTTCCATGATCGCCTGCCAGGCTTCCTTCAAATCGACGAAAGCCTGCTCCAGCACCATGCGCACGACACGCAGTTCGGTCGGTGTGAATTCGCGACCTTCGATCTTGGCGTGACGACCGTCGCCGCCGAAGAAGTTGTCCACCAACTTGAACACCAGCTTGGCGTCGAGGATGAACAATGCCGTGCCACGCAGCGGCTTGATCTTCACCAGATTGAGGCTGGTGGGCACGTACAGCGAATGCACGTATTCGCCGAATTTCATCACCTGCACGCCACCCACGGCCACGTCGGCCGAGCGGCGCAGCATGTTGAACATACTGATGCGGGTGTATCGGGCGAAACGCTCGTTGATCATTTCCAGGGTCGGCATGCGTCCACGAACGATGCGATCCTGGCTGGTCAGGTCGTAGCTTTTGACGCTGCCCGGTTCAGCAGCGTTTTCGGTCTGCACCAGGCCGTCGTCGACACCGTGCAACAGCGCGTCGATTTCGTCCTGGGACAACAAGTCCTGCACGGCCATGTCGTGTTCCTACTGCAATACGAAGTTAGTGAAGAGCAACTGTTCGATCACCACTTTGCCGAGTTCTTTCTGGGCCACTTCCTGCACGCTGGCCGTGGCTTTCTGACGCAGCATTTCCTGGCCCACCGGAGTGGCCAGGGTGTCGAAACTCTGTCCGGAAAACAGCATCACCAGATTATTGCGAATCAGCGGCATGTGTACACGCAACGCTTCCAGGTCGGCCTGGTTGCGCCCCAGCAAGGTAATGCTCACCTGCATGTAGCGCTGACGACCGTTCTGGGTGTAGTTGGCGACGAAGGCCGGGGCCATCGGCTCGAAAACCGCTGGCTGCTTGCCCACCGGAGCAGCTTCCACCGCCTCGGCCGGCTTGCTCTGGGCGTTGTGCATGAAATACCAGGTCGCCCCCACGGACACGCCGACGGCCAGGAGCAAGCCCACCACGATCAGGATGATCATCTTGAGTTTGCCTTTGGTTGCGGGGTCTTTTACAGCTGCTGCTTCGCTCTTCGCCATGCCAATAATCCGTCGTTAATCGGGGGTTCACTGTTGCATGGCTAGGCTGGAGCAAGTGTTATGCCAGAAGAGAAACGATGGTCGACGCAATTTCGAGAACACCCTAAACCATTATGGGAGCGAGCTTGCTCGCGACGCCGATTTTTCAGCCACCGTTGCAGGTGACTGATCCATCGTTATCGCGAGCCAGCTCGCTCCCACAAGGTTAGTGCGTTGAATCAGGCGTAGTAATCGACCGCGCTGGTGCCAATGACGCTGGTGGTGCTGGCCGCCACTTCGGCAACGCTGGCCGGCATCTCTTCATCCAGCGAGTCAACTCGGCCGCCGGAGGACGTGGTGCGTCCAGCCTGGGCTTGCTGCTGGGCCTGTTGATCCTGGTTCTGCGAGCCACGGGATTGATCCGACACGCTGACGTCGACCTGCCCCATTCCCTGCTGGGCGAAACTGTCACGCAGACGATGCATCTGGCCTTCGAGGGCTTCGCGCACGCCTGAGTGGGCGCTCATGAAGGTCACCTGGGTCTGCTGGTCTGGAATCATGTTCACCCGAATATCCAGGCGTCCGAGCTCGGCAGGTTGCAACTGGATGTCGGCCGCCTTGAGATTGGCGCTCGACAAGTACATCACCCGGTTGACCACCTCCTCGGTCCAGCCGCCCTGGTTCATGGCGATGGGCTGATTGACCGGCACCGCGTTGGCGGTTTTCGGTGTGGCGGCCTGGGTCAGTGCCGCCAGGCGGTTGGCAAAGTCATCCACGCGCGTATCGCTGGAAGCGGCCGTCAGATCCTTGAGGCCTTCGCTGATCAGGCCACTGAACGCCTTGTCACCCCCCTGGCTGCCGGCACCGGTGCTGTCCTGGTCGGCTTGCACGGTGAGCATGCTCGCCATACCGGCGGCGAACGTCTGGGCCGAAGTCGGCTCACCATCGAGAGACGCCGGCGCAGCGGTCTTGGACTGCGCCTGGCTGGAAGCGGACACGTGGCCGCTCTGCTCCATCGCCAACCGCAACGCCGGTAGTGCGTCGAGCGGATCGGCCTGCGGGTCGAACTCCGGGTCCGTCACCGGCGCCGAGGCTTTGGCCGCCACACTCGGGGCAACGGGAGCCGCTACCGCCGCAGTGACTTGGGCCTCGATCGTAGGCACCACGGCAGGCTGCGCCTCAGCGACGCCCTCTGGAATAACGGTGCCCGGCAACAACGCAGGGTCCAGCGTCGGATCGACAGGCGCGGCATCCGCTACCGGCGTTTCTGGCGCATCGCTGTCGGCATCATCCGCCGTCTTGCTACCGGCAGTGGTCGGCTTGTCGGCGGGCAAGGGTTTGCCGCTATCGGCAACCGCCGGCTCCGGAGCGGCAGTATCGCTGCCCGCGTCCTTCTTGGCGGCATTGTCGGCGGTCTTGTCGCGCACCGGTTTTGCCGATGGCTCAGGCACCGCCGGTGATTTGACGGGTGCCTGCTTGGCGAAGACCTGGGCGAAGCTGGAGGCTCTGTTCTCGGCGTCCGGACCTGCTGCCAGTGGATTGACGGCGGCCTGCGGCTTGGCCTGGGCGGTGGCCTGGAGCAGTGTGTTGGGTGTAACGGGCATAAGATGGTCTCCGCTGCACTGGAATCATAGATGCAGTTGAGACAGGGCAATGCAAGGGACGGGCCAATGAAGCAAACGGGATGCTTCAGCAGTGAAAGCTTTCGCGCTCTTCTCGACAAAGCGTACGAACGTGAGCGAATTCGCTATCGATTTCATTGACCAGGCTCTCGATACCGTGCAGCGACGGCTCCTTGGCACGCTGCTCCAGCTCACCACACAGCTCGGCCAGGCGAATGGCGCCCATATTGCTGCTGCTGCCCTTGAAACTATGGGCAGTAGCACTGAGCATTTGCGCGTCCCTCGCCTCGTGCAGTACACGAAGGCGGGCTTCGGAATCCTTGAGGAAAGTATCCAACAGCTCCGGATACCCGTCCTCCATGACTTCCTTCAACGTGCTCAGCACGTCGAGATCCAGATGAATTTCGTTCACTTGTTCGCTCCCTGATCAAGAATGGCCCCGATTATGACAGAGCCTCCCAGAAAAACTCCACGCGCGCACTACGACCATCGTCGGACCAGGAGGCCTGATGACAGAGTTGGCGCACCAGGCTCACGCCGCGCCCAGACAATCGATCCCGGTCCAGCGGCCGCGCCAACACCTTGGCGACATCGAAGCCCTTTCCGCTGTCTTCGACTTCAATGATTAGTCTGCCACCGTCGCCCTGGGGCGTGACGTGCAGATGCACCCGCACGTGACCATCGTCCAACTTGTCCAGACGCGCGCCGCGCTCCTGATAGTAACGAGCAAAACCGGTCGCATCACGCTTCAGGCTGGAGTCGAGCCCCAGCACCCCGTGTTCCAGGGCGTTGGAATAAAGCTCCGACAACACGTTGTATAGGGCTCCACTCTGCGCCCTGAGCCCGTGGACCTCCAACAATAATTGCAGCAGGTAAGGCATCGGGTTGAAGCGCTTGAGTGTTTGCGCGCGGAATTCGAAACTCAACGACCAATCCAGCGGACTGGACTGGCCACTATCGGAATAGACCGGTGGCGGCGGGTTGAGTTGCGTCGGCGCGACCAGCCGCACCTCGACCATGCTGAAGTCATCACGGGCCTCACCGCGAAAATCCCGCAAGGCTTGCTGGATATCCTCGAAGAGACGGTCGGGTTCGCGGTTGGCCGAGAACACCTGCTGCAACCGCTCCACGCCAAACGGTTGATCATCGTGGTCGCTGGTTTCTATCACTCCGTCGGACAACAGGAAGACCCGATCACCCACCGACAGCGAGTGGACCTCGGTGCGATCGTCGAACAACTGGGGCGTCAGCACACCCAGCGGCAAGTGCCGCGCCGGCAACGGCGTGCGCACGCCACTGAGGCTGTCGTGCAGATACCCGTCAGGCATGCCGCCATTCCAGACCTCGACGGTGCAGCGCTGGAAACTCATGCTTAACAGCGTCGCGCAACAGAACATATCCACCGGCAGGATGCGCTTGAGCTTGGCATTCATCTCCCGCAGGATCTGCGCCAGGCCATAACCTTTGGCAGTCATCCCGTAGAACACTTCCGCCAGCGGCATCGCGCCGACCGCCGCCGGCAGGCCGTGCCCGGTAAAATCGCCGAGCAGGATATGCATGTCGCCGGCCGGGTTGAACGCGGCCAGCAGCAAGTCGCCGTTGAACAAGGCATAAGGTGATTGCAGATAACGGATATTCGGCGCGCTCAGGCAACCGGAGTGGGCAATCTTGTCGAACACGGCCTTGGCGACCCGCTGCTCATTGAGAAGGTAATCGTGGTGTCGGGCGATCTGGTCGCGCTGCTCGACCACCGTGGCCTGCAACCGACGCAAGCGGTCCATGGCCTTGATTTTCGCAGCCAGGATGACTTGGTTATAGGGTTTCGCCAGGAAGTCATCCCCACCGGCCTCAAGGCATCGGGCGAGCCCTTCGCTTTCGGTCAATGAGGTGAGGAAAATGATCGGGACCAACTGATCCCCGGCCAATTGCTTGATCTTCTGCGCCGCTTCGAAGCCATCCATGACCGGCATCATCGCGTCCATCAGCACAAGATGAGGACGCTGCTCCAGATAGACGTCGACCGCCTCGGCGCCATCGGCGGCGGTGAGCACGTGGTGCCCCTGGCGACGGACAATGGTCGACAACAGCAGTCGGTCCGCGGCGCTGTCTTCGGCAATCAGGATCGTCAGCGGCTCCGGCGACGATTGCATGGCGATCAACTGATATCGAACAGCTTGTCGAAATTGGAAATCGCGAGGATTTTCTTGACGTCGCTGCTGCTGTTGACGACGCGGATATCCGATTCGTCGCCACCGGCATGGTCACGCAACAGCAGGAGCATGCCCAAGGCAGAGCTATCTAGGTAAGTGGCCTCTTTCAGATCCACCACGATGGACTCGGGTTTCGTGTTGAGCTTTTCATAGGACTCACGAAACTCCTGATGCCGGCCAAAATCGAAGCGGCCCTTGATCGAGATCGTCAGTTTTTGCCCATCAGGAGATACTTCGGTAACGACAGACATATTCACTTCCTTGTCGTGGACATACGTGTACAAGGTTTAGCACCTGGTAGAGGTCTGAGCAAGGTTTCAAATCGCCTGCCCGACAAAACTCTACCGCCAATATCAATACGGGTCCTGGCGCGGCAAGCGCTGGGACAATTCATCCAGCAGTTTCTGCTCACGCTTATCCTCCAATTGCCGCGCCTCGTCGATGTAACGCTGTACCAGTTTGCGCAGCCCCTCGACTCGGGCGAACGCTTCCTGCCAACTCTGGCGAGCCTTCTCGAGATTGTTCTGGTGCCAGACCAGGCTTTGGCGCTGCTGATCGATGGCGGTGCCCAATTGCGCCAGGAACCCCTGGTAACCCAACAACCACTGTCCGGAAACGCCGTGACTGCCACGGGCGATCCACTGTTCCTGGTATTCCAGACGAAAATTCTCCAGGTCAGCCAGCTTGCTTTCAGCAACAGCCACTTGCCCCTGGAAATACGCCAACCGCTGTACAGCGGTTTTCTCAGCCTTTTCCGCCATGTCCACCACCGGTGCCAGGCGCGCCGCACGACTCGTGGCCATGATCGGTTACGTGCCGGAGACTGGGGCGAAAATGGTTTGCAGGTGCGCTTCGCTGGCGCCCATGCCGATGCTGTCATTCAGCGCCTGGCGCAGATACACCGCCATGGCCGGATAGAGGTTGATGGCCGTGTCGGTTTCGCGATCGCCGCCAGGCACATAGGCACCTACGCTGATCAGGTCGCGACTCTGCTGGTAACGGGACCAGTACTGCTTGAACTGTTGCGCCCGTTTCATGTGCTCGGGGCTGATCACCGATGGCATGACCCGGCTGATCGACGCTTCGATGTCGATGGCGGGGTAATGTCCTTCTTCCGCCAGACGCCGGGACAATACGATATGGCCGTCGAGCACACCACGGGCCGAGTCGGCGATCGGATCCTGTTGGTCGTCGCCCTCGGACAGCACGGTGTAGAACGCGGTGATGGAGCCACCGCCCTTCTCCGCGTTTCCGGCGCGTTCCACCAATTTCGGCAGCTTGGCGAAGACTGAAGGCGGATACCCTTTGGTCGCCGGAGGTTCGCCGATGGCCAGGGCGATTTCCCGCTGGGCCTGGGCGAAACGGGTCAGTGAGTCCATCAGCAACAGGACATTCTTGCCCTTGTCGCGGAAATATTCAGCGATACGCGTGCAGTACATGGCGGCACGCAGGCGCATCAATGGCGCATCGTCCGCCGGCGAAGCCACCACCACGGAACGTTTGAGCCCTTCTTCGCCGAGGATGTGCTCGATGAATTCCTTCACCTCGCGACCCCGCTCGCCGATCAAGCCCACCACGATGATGTCGGCTTCGGTAAAGCGGGTCATCATGCCCAGCAGCACACTCTTGCCCACACCAGTACCGGCGAACAGGCCCAGGCGCTGGCCGCGTCCAACCGTCAACAAACCGTTGATGCAACGAATGCCCACGTCCAGCGGTACGCTGATGGGGTCGCGCTTGAGCGGGTTGATCGTCGGGCCATCCATCGGCACCCAATCTTCAGCCTTCATACCGCCCTTGCCGTCCAGGGCCCGTCCAGCGCCATCCAGCACCCGGCCGAGCATGCTCATGCCCATGGGCAGGCGACCGGTATCGGCCAGCGGTACCACGCGGGCACCCGGGGCGATGCCGGCGACACTGCCCACCGGCATCAGGAATACCTTGCTGCCGGAGAAACCCATGACCTCGGCTTCGACCTGCACCGGGTGATAACTGTCATCGTTGATCACCAGGCAACGACTGCCCATGGCGGCACGCAAGCCTTCCGCCTCAAGGGTCAGGCCGACCATACGCAGCAGACGACCTTCCAGGATCGGCTGGCCGGCCAGTTCGGTGGCCTCGGCGTAGCTGCCCAGGCGCTTGCCAAAGCTGGTTCGCTCAAGGCGCATCGCGGCTGTCCGTTGCGCCAACAAGCGGTTCGTCACCGTCCGGATCGACGATGACAGCGGCCTTGGGTTCGTCCGGCAGATCCAGGCTGAGGTCGGCCGGAGCCGGATGCAGGGCCTGTTCGTGCAGTTGGTCAAAGAGTTTCGCCATGATCTGGCTGATGCGCGTCTCGATTGTCGCGTCGATGCGGCTGTGCTCGGTTTCTACGCGGCAACCGCCCGGCAGCAGGGACTCGTCCTCGACGATGCGCCAGGTTTCCTCGTGGCGCTCGCGCAGGGCCTTCACCAGTTCGAAGTCCTGAGGATTGATGTACAGCCGCACGTTGCCCACGCCCAGCGGCAGCAGCTTGAGGGCTTCGCGCATGACGTGTTCGATCTGGCTCGAATCGATCGCCAGCTCGCGCTGGATCACTTGGCGGGTGATGTGCTGCACCAGCCCGACCAATGACTTTTCGATCTGGGTGTCCTGCTCGGCGATGGGCTCGAACAGATTGAGCATCAGTGATTCCAACGCACGTAGCTTCGCCGTCAGCGCCACGTCGGCTTCCTGGCGAACCTTGATCGTCGTGCTGTGGAAACCTTCTTTCTCGCCAATGGCGAAGCCTTCGTTGTAGGCCTCCTGACGAATGCTCTCGACTTCTTCGAGGGTCAGTGGCTGGACTTCCTCCAGCGGCACCTCCTCCATCTCCGGCAGCTCTTCCACCGGCTCCGGCTCGGGCTCGGGCACGAAGGGGTCGAAACTGGGCAGCGACCAGACGTCGAAACCTCCGACGTCCCGGGCGCGGATCAGGTCGCTGGGTGCATCATCACTCTTGGCAGACATAACGACCTTAGATCATCTCTTCGCCGCCCTTGCCACCGAGCACGATTTCTCCGGCTTCGGCCATACGGCGGGCGATGGTGAGGATTTCCTTCTGTGCGGTTTCCACGTCGCTGACGCGCACCGGGCCCTTGGCCTCGAGGTCGTCGCGCAACAGTTCGGCCGCTCGTTTGGACATGTTCTTGAAGATCTTCTCCTTGACGCCTTCGTCCGAACCCTTGAGGGCCAGGACCAGGACGTCGGAGGACACTTCGCGCAACAGAGCCTGGATACCACGATCGTCGACATCGGCCAGGTTGTTGAACACGAACATGAGGTCTTCGATCTGACCGGACAGGTCTTCGTCGACTTCGCGAATCGAGTCCATCAGTTGACCTTCGATCGAACTGTCGAGGAAGTTCATGATGTCCGCCGCGCGTTTGATACCGCCCAAGGTGGTGCGCGAGGCATTGGAGTTGCCCGAGAACTGCTTCTCGAGAATCTGGTTCAGTTCTTTCAGGGCCGCCGGCTGCACGGTGTTCAACGACGACACACGCAGGATGATATCGAGGCGAACCTTATGGTCGAAGTTGCCCAGCACTTCACCGGCCTGGTCCGGGTCGAGGTACGCCACCACGATCGCCTGGATCTGGGGGTGTTCATAACGGATCACGTCGGCAACCGCGCGCGGCTCCATCCACTTGAGGCTGTCCAGGCCGCTGGTGTTGCCACCCAGCAGGATCCGGTCGATCAGGCCGTTGGCCTTGTCCTCGCCCAGGGCCTGGGTGAGCATCTTGCGCACGTAGTCGTCGGAACCGACGCCCAGGCTGGTCTGGTCGCCGACGATGTCGACGAACTCGCTCATGACCTGCTCGACCTGCTCGCGATGGACATTGCCCATCTGGGCCATGGCCACGCCAACGCGCTGGACCTCTTTGGGCCCCATGTGACGCAGCACTTGGGCGGCGTCGGTCGAACCCAGGGACAGCAGCAGGATCGCGGCTTTGTCGACCCGGGACAATTTGGCAACAGCGGCTCGATTATCACTCATCTGCGTTAATCCACTCTTTCACGACCTGGGCCACACGACCCGGATCTTCTGCCACCAGACTCTTGATGGCGTTCAACTGAGCGTCGTAGCCTTCGCTCGGGCTTGGCAGCAGGATGCTCTGCGGCCCGCCGAGGCTGACGCGATCGTTGGCCAATTCGCCATCCAGGCCGCCCATGCCTCCCAGCTCTACATCGCCCAAGCCTGCCAACTGCTTGTTCTTGCCGCCACCGGTGATGTTGTTCAGCACCGGGCGCAACACGCCGAATACCAGTATCAGGATGAACAACACACCCAATACTTGCTTGACCACATCCCAGAACCAGGGTTGCGAATAAAACGGAATGTCGGCGATTTCTTCACCGCGCTCCAGGGAGAACGGCACGTTGATCACGCTGACGCTGTCGCCACGGCTGGCGTCGAAACCAACGGCGTCCTGCACCAGGCGAGTGAAGCGCGCCAATTCGTCGGCGCTCCACGGCGCACGGCTGGTTTCGCCGTTGGCCGGGTTGATCTTGACCTGATCGTCCACGACGACGGCGACCGACAGGCGATTCAAACGGCCCTGCTGCTGCTTGGTGTGGCTGATGGAACGGTCGAGCTCGAAGTTCTTGGTGGATTGTTGACGCTTGTCGGCCGGGTACGGCGCGAGCATCGGCTGGCCGGTGGCCGGGTCCATGATCTGTTGGCCATTGGCATCGATCAGCGGCTGGCCGGGCTGCACCATGCCCGCGGCGGCGGTGGCGCCACCGGTGGTTTGCGGCGCGCTGGCCGGCGACGGCGGCTGGTTGCTCAGGGCACCCGGCACGCCTTGCGGACCATTGCTGGCGGTACGCTGTTCGTTCACCGACTGCTCGCTGCGCAACGCGGGTTGATCCGGGTTGAATTGCTCGGAGGTCGATTCGACCGCACTGAAATCCACGTCCGCCGAGACTTCGGCCTTGTAGCGGCCATTGCCCAGGATAGGTTGCAGAATGTTATGCACCCGCTGGGTGAACATGCCTTCCATGCGGCGGCTGTAATCGTACTGCTTGCCGGCCATGGTCAGTTCGGAGTTTTCCGCCTGGTCGGACAGCAGGTTGCCCTTCTGGTCGACCACGGTGATTTGCGACTTGCTCAGTTCGGGAACGCTGGTCGCCACCAGGTTGATGATGGCGACGACTTGGCCTGGCTCCAGGGAGCGGCCGGAATACAGTTCAACCAGTACCGAAGCACTCGGCTTGCGCTCATCGCGCACGAACACCGAGCTTTTCGGGATCGCCAAGTGCACACGGGCAGCCTTGACGTTGTTGAGGCTGGAGATGGTGCGCGCCAGTTCGCCTTCCAGGCCGCGACGATAACGAGTCGCTTCCATGAACTGGCTGGTGCCCAGGCCCTGGTCCTTGTCCAGAATCTCGAAACCGATGTTGCCATCGGTCGGTGTCACGCCAGCGGCAGCGAGCTTGAGGCGCGCGCGCGCCACGTCGTCGGCCTTGACCAGCAAGGCGCCAGAATTGGGTTCAACGGTGTAGGGAATGTCGGCAGAAGCCAGGGTTTCCATGACCTGCTTGGCGTCCATGCCTTCCAGGCTACCGTACAACGGACGGTAGTCTGGCTGCTGGGACCACAACACGACGGCGAAACCAATCGCCACGCTGGCAGCCAGGCCGACCAACAGGCCAACCTGACGCAGCATGGTCATCTCGGAGAGGTTTTCCAGGAAAGACAGACCGAACAACGGCGGTTTGCCGTCTACCGGAGTGGCCTTGGCTGGAACGTTATCAACGGCTGCTTCTGCCATGACTCAATAGTTTCCTTAGACCGGCATCTGCATGATGTCTTGGTAGGCTTGAACCAGTTTGTTACGTACCTGGGTCAACGCCTGAAACGAGACACTGGCTTTCTGCGAAGAGATCATTACATCCGTCAGGTCGACGCCACTTTTACCAATCTCGAAAGCACTGGCCAACTGGTTCGAAGCCTGCTGGGTATCGTTCACTTTATTGACGGCCTGACCGAGCATGTCGGAAAAGCTGCTGCCACCCACCTGGGGGACCGCGACCGATTTCGGCTGGGCCATGGCGTCCATTTGCATGGACCGCATGTCCAACATCAATCGATTAAATTCAATACCTTGGCTCATGGTCTATTCTCTCTGGCGGCCCGCATTTTTTTGACACTTACTCAGCGGGTACGTAGGTGTTAGCAACAAGGGTGCCAGCTCGATGGCCGTAAAAAACAAATGCATGCGCGAGCTCATCCGGACTCATGTGGGAGCGAGCCTGCTCGCGATAGCGGTCTGTCAGTCAACATCTACATCGCCTGAATCACCGCCTTCGCGAGCAGGGCTCGCTCCCACAGATTTAGAGGTGCAACTGCTTGGATCAATGATTCAACTGGCGAAAAGGTAAGCCTCCACATCCATCCCGGCATCACGCATTTGCGCCAACTTGTAGCGCAGGGTTCGGGGACTGATGCCGAGGCGTTCGGCCGCTTCCTTGCGACGGCCGCGCTCGGCGCGCAGGGTGTCGATGATCATCTGGAATTCGCGACGACGCAGATCGTCCTCCAACGCACCGGCTGATTCGGCTACCTCGACCGGAGGCACTACCGGCGCCAGCGGCGGTACCGGCAAAGGCGCACAAGCCACCGGACCGGCCAGGCAGAAATCCTCGGGCTGGATCAAGCCGCCCTGCTGCAGGATCAGCGCCCGCTGGATCGCGTTATCCAGTTCCCGGACGTTACCGGGCCAGGGATACCCGATCAGGCAAGCCTGTGCCTCGGCGGACAGGCGCGCCGTTGCGTGCTTCATTTTATTGACGTGCTTGGCCAGAAGACGCTCGGCCAGCGGCAGGATATCGGCGGTGCGCTCGCGTAACGGACGCCAGGCCAACGGAAAAACCGACAGCCGGTAATAAAGGTCTTCCCGGAAACGCCCCGCTGCCACTTCGCCCGCCAGGTCGCGGTTGGTTGTCGCGACCACTCGGATGTCCAGGCTGATGGGCTTGCGCGCGCCGACCCGCTCCACTTCTCGCTCCTGCAACACCCGCAGCAATTTTGCCTGCAGGCCCAGGGGCATCTCAGAGATTTCATCCAGCAGGATGGTGCCGCCATCGGCCTGTTCGAACTTGCCAGCCTGGGCCGCGATGGCGCCGGTGAACGAACCCTTTTCGTGGCCGAACAATGTTGCTTCGAGCATGTTGTCGGGAATCGCCGCGCAGTTGATGGCAATGAACGGCTCGCTGGCGCGACGGGACTGCTGGTGAATATAACGGGCCAAGACTTCCTTGCCCGTACCGGACTCACCGGAAATCAATACGGTTGAATCGCTGCGTGCCACCCGCGCGGCCAATTCCAGCAACTGCGCACTGGCCGGCTCGATCGCCACCGGGCCTTCACCTTCAACGGCAAGGCTTCCCAGGGCATGGCGCGCCACCAGGTCAAGCAGCGCCTTGGGCTCGAACGGCTTGACCAGATAGTCCGCCGCCCCCTGGCGCATGGCATCCACCGCTCGTTCGACCGCACCGTGGGCGGTCATCAACAGGACTGGCAATTGAGGCTGGCGCGCCCGCAGTAAACCGAGCAACTGATGGCCGTCCATGCCCGGCATATTGACGTCGCTGACCACCAGGCTGAACGGCTCACGGGCGACCGCCAACAACGCCTCCTCCGCCGAACCGACGACGGCATGATCATGCCCGGCCAACAGCAGTGTATCGGCGAGCGCCTCGCGCAGGGCACGATCGTCCTCCACCAGCAAAACCTTGATTGCCATTGCCTTCACTCCACCCTTGGCACACTGGAAAACAGCGGCAGGAGGACCAGCGCACACGTGCCGCGCCCCGGCCGCGAGCGCAACTGCAATTCACCCTGATGGGCCCGCGCCACGGCCTTGACCACGGTCAGGCCGAGGCCCGTCCCGGTGGTCTTGGTGGTAAAAAAAGGCTCACCCAGGCGGGTCAACACGGCTGGATCGATGCCGCTGCCGTTGTCGCTGACACACAGGCGCAACGTGCTGCCACGGGTGTATAGGTGGACTTTCAGGCGAACGTCGCCGTCGCCCGCCTGGATCGCGTTTTCAATCAGGTTCAATACCGCGCCCACCAGCGTGTCGCGGTTGCACAGGACTTCGCCCGCGCGGCTGTCACACTGCCAGCGGATCGGCAAACCCTGTACGTGGGTCGACGCTGCGGCCTGCAAGGATTGCAGCAACGCCTTGGGCGTCACGCGGTCGGTCAACGGCAATTCGCCGCGGGCGAACACCAGCATGTCGCGGACCTGGTGCTCCAGCTCATGCAAGCGTTCCTTCAGGCGGCCGGCGAAGCGCTGCTGGGTATCCATCGGCAGTTGCTGTTCAGTCAAATGACTGGCGTAGAGCAACGCGGCGGACAGCGGCGTACGGATCTGATGGGCCAGCGACGCCACCATCCGCCCAAGGGAAGACAGCCGCTCGTGGCGGGCCAGCTGATCTTGCAGGTGGCGGGTTTCAGTCAGGTCGTTGAGCAGCACCAACTGCCCGGGCTCGGCATCAAGCGAACGGGTCGAGATAGAAAGGCGTCGACCGTCCTTGAGGGAAATCTCATGGCCGTCATCTTCGCGAGGAGCGAAGCAGCGGGCAATCACATGCCGCCACAGCTCGCCCTCCAATGGCAGGCCGAGCAGCTCGCACGCTGCCGGGTTGGCTTCGCGCACGAAACCGTGCTCATCAATGACAATGACGCCGCCAGGCAAGAGGTCGAGGAGGTTTTGCAGCCGATTGGCCAGGCGTTCTTTTTCCGCCAGCTCCTGCATGCGCTGAGCGCTGACCACCGCCAGCTCACCCTTGAGCTCGGTGACCCGGGCTTCGAGCAGGCTGTAGGAGTCGGATAACTGGCTGGAGACCTGGTTAAACAGCGAAAACGCCTGCTCAAGTCCAAGCCGGCTAGCCTGCTCGGCGGACGGCATGAGTCCCGGCTCAGGGACAGGAGACATCAGGGCGGCTTGGGTCATCGTGCTCTCTCGCTTGGCTGACCGTCAGTTAAACGGAACGTTGCGAGGGCAGTAGCAATACCCGTGCCGAAAAAAAACCGCCCAGAAATCAGGCGGTTGTAAAACAGGCGTCAATCATCCGCCTGTTCATCTCCTTCGCGACGGCTCATGCCGTACTTGCGCATCTTTTCCACCAGAGTCGTGCGACGGATGCGCAGGCGTTCCGCCGCGCGGGCGACGATGCCGTTGGCATCGTCGAGTGCCTGCTGAATGAGGCCCTGCTCCAGGCCTCCCAGATAATCCTTCAGATCCAGGCCTTCCGGCGGCAGCATGGCGTTACTGGTGAAGTCCGGCGTATGGCCATTGATCGCTACGCGCTCTTCCAAGTCGCTGCGCAGGCTGTCGACCATCTGCTCGTCTTCGTCGTCGACGTAGCGGAACTTCTTCGGCAACTCGGCCACGCCGATCACGCCGTAGGGGTGCATGATCGCCATGCGCTCCACCAGGTTGGCCAACTCGCGGACGTTGCCCGGCCAGCCATGGCGGCAGAGGGACATGATCGCCGCCGAGTTGAAGCGGATCGAACCGCGCTTCTCATGCTCCATGCGCGAGATCAATTCGTTCATCAGCAGCGGAATGTCTTCGACCCGCTCACGCAGCGGCGCCATTTCGATCGGGAATACGTTGAGGCGGTAATAGAGATCCTCGCGGAAACTGCCGACCTCGATCATGCTTTCCAGATTCTTGTGAGTCGCGGCGATGATCCGCACGTCGACGCTCTGGGTCTTGTTGCTGCCCACGCGTTCAAAGGTGCGCTCTTGCAGCACGCGCAGCAGCTTGACCTGCATCGGCAGCGGCATGTCGCCGATTTCATCGAGGAACAGCGTGCCGCCGTTAGCCAATTCGAAACGCCCGGCGCGACTGGTAATTGCGCCGGTGAATGCGCCCTTCTCGTGGCCGAACAATTCGCTTTCCAGCAACTCGGCTGGGATCGCCCCGCAGTTGACTGGAACGAACGGCGCTTCGCGGCGCTTGGAATGGTAATGCAGGTTGCGCGCAACCACTTCCTTGCCGGTGCCGGACTCACCCAGGATCAGCACGCTGGCGTCGGTGTCGGCCACCTGCTGCATCATCTGGCGCACGTGCTGGATCGCACGGCTGGTGCCGACAAGGCTGCGGAAAAGATTGGGTTCACGATGCCGGCCGCGTTCACGGGCCTGGTCATACATTTCGCGATAAACCTGCGCACGGTGCAGCGAATCAAGCAATTTGCTGTAGCTGGGCGGCATTTCCAAGGTGGAAAGTACCCGGCGGCGCTGGTCTTCCGGCAGGTCTAGGGAAGAATTTTCTCCCATCAGCAAAACGGGAAGGAACTCATCCCAGGTTGAGAGTGTCTTTAGCAAGCCCAAAAGCGATGCGGGGGCATTTACGGTCCCGATAAGGACGCAAATGACTTCACGGCTGGACGACAATGAGCCGACAGCCTGCTGCCAGTCATGGCTGCCGCAGGGTAAATTTTCTTCGCCGAGAAAATTAAGGATCACCGCCAGGTCGCGGCGGCGGACGCTATCGTCATCGATCAGGAGAATTTTGGTTTCACGCCACATGCAATAGCAACTTCCCTAGTCAACTCAGTGCCCGAATTTGGGGGCAAGCTAGACGCTTGCAGACTTGTCATGCCTGTAGACGCCTGAAATCTGTAAACAGCCACTAGTTAAGTCAAAAAATCGCGCACAGTCAAATTTATGGCGCACTTTGTTCGGATTAAATGAAAATTAAATCATCCGAACAGGTGGTAAACCTTCGCCGCGTTCTGTGCCTGGTTAATCTGTGACATTTCGTTCACGATCGCCTGACGTTCCCCCGTCGCGGCATCCAGCAACTGCCGATACACGCCAAGCAACTCTTCCAGGTTGTTACGCAACGCCGCCTCGTCCACCTCGGACTCGCCCATGACGTCTTCCATGCAGGAACGGCACGCCAGATCCAATTGACCGATGGCCTCCCAATTGCGCTCAGCCAGGGCATCAACCAGGGCATCTCGGGTTTGTTCTATGCGCTGCAAGACAAGACTCATGAGCTTATTCCTCAGAATTGCGGGCCAGGTTGCGCGATACCGTCCCAGCCTTCCTTGACCGTGCGCAGTAGATCAGCGACTTCGTCGAGGATCTTCGGATCGGTCTTAGCGTTGGCTTCGGCGAGACGTTTCATCATGTAGGTGTAAAGAGCATCCAACTCGGCTACCGACTCGGCCTGGTTTTCCAGATCCAGGCCTTCACGCAGGCCACCCACGATACCGATGGCCTTACTGATCAGGACGCCTTTGTTGGCTATGTCCTTGCGCTCCATAGCGCCCTTGGCCTGGGCGATACGGTCCAACCCACCTTCCATGAGCATCTGCACGAGACGATGGGGACTTGCTTCGGAGGTTTGCGCCTGGGCGCCAATCTTCTGGTATTGGCGAAGGGCTAACATCGGATTCATGTTCTACCTCATCAAAAACTTCGGTTCGTATAAACAGCGTATCGACGCTGTGTCAAAAAACTTTAGACCGAAAAGCCGAAAGCCCGGAGCGTTGTCAAAACGCTGCCGGGCTTTTTGTATCGGTCGAAAATCAGCTGTTCTTCTGTTGTGCCGTCATCGCTTCAAACATCGAGGTGATGTTACTGGCAGTGGCTTTCAGCTTGCCGACGAGGGTATCCATGTCGTTGTACTTTTTGGTCAGTACGGCGGTGAGGGTTTCGATTCGGCGGTCCAAAGCTGCTTGATCGGCAGTCAATTTCTTCTGGATGATTTCAAGATTTTTGGACCTTGCCGTGAGGATATTATCAACGGGCTTTCCGTTGGCATCCAGTTTGCTTTCAGTGTATGGCTTGATCGCATTCTGCATGCGCTCGATCAGACCGTTATCGCCGGTGAACAGCGTCTGCACCTCCCCGCCCAGCTGCTTATCGTTCAGGGCTGCAGTGAACTTAACGCTATTGAAATCCAGGGCGCCCGTAGTCTGGTTGGTGGTGATCCCCAGTTGGGACAAAACGGTCAGTTTTGTGCCGGCCCCGGTTTCGGACAGCGGACCACGAATAGCGGCCAATAACGCACGCGGCATCGCATCGCCATTCAAGGCAGCCGGAATAGAATTTCCGTCAGCGTCTACGGTGGGCTTGGTCAGCGAAGTAACTGCCTTAGCAATAGCGTTATAGGCATCGACAAATTTCTGAATCGAAGCCTTCAGTCCGTCAGTGTTTGTCGCGACGGTCACTGTAACCGCCGTAGCCGTCGGCGCAACGAGCGTCATGCTTAATCCAGAGACCGCATTATCCAACTTGTTAGTTGGACTGGTCATCGCCAAACCATCGATGTTGAATACCGCATCTTTGGCCAGCGACAGGGAACCAGCGGAACCGGCGGTTGGCGGAGTAGCCATGGCAACCGTGCCGTCAACCGCAAGGCTAGCAATACCACTCATGGACAGGTCACTGCCCGCGCCGGTTTTGCTACTTCCTACCACCAATCGCGAACCGAAGCTGTCGGTGATGATGTTAGCGTTTATACCGCTGGCCTGGTATTTGGTGTTTATCGCGTCGCGCACTGACTGTAGCGTGGAGCCGGCTGGAACATCGACCGCATAGGAGTCGCCGTTCTGGCTGCTAATGGTCAAAGTCCCCGCATCTACCGTACTGGTTGCGCCGCCAGCAAAAGCAGCCGTCGAAACCTTCGAAGAGGTTGCCAGGCTATCGATTTTAATACTGTAGGTACCACCGACCGCCGAGTTGCTCGACGTAGCGGTCAACACCTTGATATCTGAGGAAGTGGCAGAAAAACCAGTAAACTGGGGCGTGGTTTTGTTTCCCAAGGCTTCAAGTGCAGACTGGAACGTAGCCAGCAACGATTTCAACGACCCAATGCCAGAAATGTTCGAGGTATTGGTCTTGGTGGCACGATCAATCTGACCCTGCTTGGCTGCTTTGTCAGAATCCACTAATGCCTTAACAATAGCAGTGGTATCGAGGCCAGAGCCTAAACCCAAGCCAGGTAGTATTGGACTTGCCATGTGGGACTCCCTCAGTGTGTCGCCGGTCTTTTGACCGTTACAACGCCCAAAAGAACATACAACAAAAATTCGTACCGGTTGTCAGGCTTCGGCGCTGAACAACAAGCTGTTTGCGCTGTTCAAACTGTCCGCCAGCCGTAAAACCTCTTCATTCGGAATCTGACGAATCACTTCGCCTGAGCTGCTGGCGATTACCTTGACCACTACTTTGCCTGAAGGCTCATCAATTGAGAACTCCAGGTTACGCTTGACCGATTGAACAAACTTCTCAATTTCCTCGACAGCCTTCTTGAGTTTATCCTGCTCGGCAACAGCGTCTTTAGGCGCTTGCTTGACCGGTGTCACGGTAACAACGCCGGCTTGAGGCTTCTCTACGGGCTTGTCGGCCACTGTGGGTGCCGGCTTCGCCGCTGGATAAGACAAGTTCAGCTTCACGCTCATATCCATGTCCATCACCTCTTGAACGGAAAAAGCGAGAGAGCACGCAAGCGCACTCCCCCGCTAAAACCCAACCGGCTATTACTGAAGCAGCTTCAGTACAGCGGATGGCAGTTGGTTGGCTTGGGCCAGAACCGAAGTAGACGCTTGCTGCAGAGTCTGCTGCTTGGTCAGTTGTGCAGTTTCAGCAGCGAAGTCGGTATCTTGTACGCGACCCAGTGCAGCACTGGCGTTTTCGTTGATGTTCTGCAGGTTGGAAATGGTGCTGGTCATACGGTTTTGTGCAGCACCGAGGTCAGCACGGCTGGAGTTGATCTTGGCCAGAGCGGCGTCGATTTTGGTCAGCGCGTTGTTCATCGAAGCTTCAGCGGTAGCCGAGTCGGTACCAGTAATCTGTACGGTAGCCGAGTCAACCGACAGGGAAGCTGCATCGAAGCCGCTATCCAGGGTCAAAGTGATCTGGTTGTCAGCACCGGTGTTGGAACCAACCTGGAAGGTCATGGTGCCAGCAGTACCGTCAATCAGGTTCTTACCGTTCAGGTTGGTCGACTTGGCGATACGAGTCAGCTCGTTCGACATCGAAGCAAATTCTTTGTTCAGAGCTGCACGGTCTTCGGTACCGTTAGAATCGTTTCGTGCCTGTACTGCCAGCTCACGCATACGCTGCAGAATGTTGGTGGACTCTTGCAGAGCGCCTTCAGCTGTCTGAGCGATGGAAATACCATCGTTGGCGTTCTTGATCGCCATTGTCTGACCACGGATTTGCGAGGTCATACGAGTGGAGATTTGCAGGCCGGCGGCGTCGTCTTTGGCGCTATTGATTTTCAGGCCGGAAGACAGGCGAGTCATCGAAGTGGAGAGCGCATCGGAAGCCTTGTTCAGGTTCTTCTGGACGTTCAACGACGTTACGTTGGTGTTTACTGTTAAAGCCATGACGAATTCCTCGTTGGTTGGGTACTGCGGCTTCCGGCCCTGGCAACCGCCGGGTGTGGCCTAGAGAACCTTCGTAATAGTTATCGTCGTAATCGGAACTTGCTTTAGCGGTTTTTTCAAAAAAATTGCCATCAGGTGGCCACCCCTCATAAATCAAGGACTTGCTAAAGCCTGGAGGGTAAAAAATGACGCCAGGGAACTGTCGCTAGCGAGACCGGGGGAACCTGCCAACGAGTCAACGGCATGGAATCACCTGATCAGCGGCCAACAGATCAACCAACTCGCATTCGATCGCCTGGAGATTGCGCTGAAAAAAACTTGCTCATAGCGCCTCGCTTTTCGATCAGGCAAAAAAATAGCGTTCAAGGTTTACACCTTGGCCGCTATTTTTGTGCCCGGCCTTTACTGGCTCACGGGCGATAGATGATCGCCGACCCCCAGGACAGGCCTACGCCAAAGCCACTTAACGCCACTCGCTTCCAGTCGGAATCGAGCACGTGCTTCTCCAGCAAGAGCGGAATACTCGACGACACGGTGTTGCCGGTCTCGACCATGTCCTTGATGAACTTCTCCGGCTCGCCTTCGAAACGCCGCGCCACGGCATCGACGATTGCGGCGCTGCCTTGATGAATGCAGAACGCATCGATGTCACTGGGTTGCAGATCGGAATCGGCGAGCAACTCATGCAAATGTGCCGGCACCTTGAGCAACGCGAAGTTGAACACCTGGCGACCGTTCATGAAGAATACGCCGTCGCTGACCTTCAGGTGCGGCGCACCGGAGCCGTCGGTGCCGAACTTTGCCTTGCCCAGTTGCCACGGCGCATCCTCGCCCATCCACGTCGCCGTGGCGGCATCACCGAACAGCATCGTGGTGTTGCGATCTTCCGGGTCGACGATTTTCGAGTATGGGTCGGCGGTTACCAACAGGCCATTCTTCAGGCCAGCGGCTTCCATGAAGCCCTTGATGGCGTAGATGCCATAGACATAACCCGAGCAACCCAGGGATATATCGAACGCCGCTACGCTGGTGGGCAGGCCGAGCTTGTCCTGAACGATAGCCGCCGTGTGGGGCAACCCTTCTTCATCGCCGTTCTGGGTGACGACGATCAGCACGTCAATGGATTCGCGCTTCAGATCGGGATTATTGGCAAACAGCGCATTGGCCGCTTCGACGCACAGATCCGAGGTTTCCTGGCCGTCATCCTTGCGTGGCAAGAAGGCGGAACCGATCTTGCCGAGGATGAACTCTTCATCCTTTTCAAATTTTGCACCTTGTGCGTAATTGTCCACGCCGGCTACAGGAACGTAGCTCGCAATGCTTTTTATGCCAATCATTACGGCTTCCCAATCAAAAACAGCCCAATACCACCGCTCGCAAGGAATCGAGGGGCGCCGACAAACGGGAAGTGTAAAGGGCTATCACCGGTCCTGATAAGGGCCAGGCGCCATCTTCCCGGTCAATACAATACAGTGAAGATGCGCGTTATGACTCGCAGGTCACGCTAAATTGCCGAATAAGCCCTTTTTGCGAGGGCTTATACGACAATGGAAGGAGGCATCGGGCTATGCCAGCAACCGCGCCCAGTCGACAGCCGTGGCGGTACCCAGCGCAAAACCTTTGTCCGTCAAGGCCAGGTTCGGGTTACGGACCGCGTCGTGTTCGAAACGCGCCTGCCACTTTTTGCATAGGGCATCGAGTGCCTCCGGCGCATCGGAAACCGTACCGGCGTGCAGCATCTGCGCCTGGGGTGTCCAGACCGTGAGATAGCCTGCGTCAGCTACTTTCAGACAAAGGTCGACGTCGGCAAAGGCCTCGGCGAAATGTTCTTCGTCCAGGCCGCCTACGGCTTCGAACAAATCCTTACGGATCATCAGGCAAACGCCGGACACCGCAGAGTAGTTCTGTTCCGCCTGATGGCCATTGAGATAACCCTTGGCGTCCTTGCGTTCACCAACGAACACCGAGGCCACCTGGCCATCGGGCTTGAGCACCAGGCCAGCCTGGGTGGTGATGCCGCGAATATCCATCTGTTTGCTGCCGACGATCCCCACTTCCGGTCGCTGGGCCTGGTTGAGCAAGCTGTCGAGCCAGTTGGCGTTGATCACTTGCACCTCGGCCGACAACAGCACCAGGTATTCACCCTTCGCCTGGGCGCTCGCCCAGTTGTACAGAGCCGACGCACTCAAGCGCCGATCGCTGCGCAGGATACGGATCCGATCGCCTTTGCCTTCCAGGCTGTCGAGCCACTGGGCCATTGCTTCGGACTGGCTATGATTATCTGCGATCAGGATTTCATGGCGATGATAACGGGTGCGCTGCAGCACGCTGACCAGCGCCTGTTGAATCTGTTCGAAGTTGTCCCGGCTTTCGAGAATGATCGATACCAACGGCCGCTCGGCATGCTGGTAGTCGATTTGATAGGTCAGCGGTTGCGCCGAGGTGACCTGGGCACGATAACCCCGGGCCGCCAAGTGGCGCGTCAGTACTTGACGCTCCTGGGCATTTTCCTCTTGCGCCGGGGCATTGCAGATCAGCAACGGCTCGGACAGATGCGCCAGGCCGGCAAGCCCCGCCTCTTCGATCAGACGCAACAACACGTCCAACTCCAACGCCTGGGTGTATTCAGGCGTAAAACCGCGTGCCTGTACCAGCACGTCACGACGAATCAGCCAATGCCGCGCCATCAGCGAAGGCACCGATTGCAGGAAGTCAAGATTGACGCCAGGACGGAACACATCGACCAGGCTGCCGTCGGCCTTACGCTGGATTTCGTCCATGGCCACGGCACGCACGCCATCAGCGCCGATCAGTTCAAGACTGGCGCGCAGCAGACCGCTTTCGGTGAACTGGTCGCCAGCCTCGGCCAGTACCATCCAGTCGGCGGAGGACTGCCCGATGATCTGGTTGATGCGCTCGACATAATTGCCAGTGCTGACTTTGACGAAGTGCACGGTGTCGCGCACGGTGGTGGTCGCCGGCAGGTCGCCGGTGGTGAAGACCACCACGTTGAACGCCTTGCTATGACCGTTGACCAGGCTGTCGAAGGTCGCCTGCAGCTTGAACATGTCAGCGTCCAGGTCCAGCAACAAGATGCCGAACCGCGGGCCGCCTTGATGCTCGGCCAGGTGCGCCGCGATGGACTTGAGCTGCTGCGCATCTGGATTACGCGCCTCAAGCCAATTCAACAAACGGCCGGAGTGCATGTTTTCCAGTAACCGGCGCTCTTGCTGACCCGGCACCGAGTCCAGGCGCTCGGCCCAGGCCTGCAGTTTCACTGCCTCATCTGGCTCATCGCTGCTTTTCAACGACTCGGCCAGGCGCTTGATCACGGTGCGGTTGAACGCGTACAGGCCTTGGGCTTCCCACAGACGGCTGCGTAGGGTGCGCTCGTTATCGTTTGGTTGCACACGCATCAGCTCATGCTGACGCAGCAGAATGCCTTCCAATTGTTGAAGCTGAAGGCGGCCGGCTGGCATGGCATGCAGCAGGAATTCAAAGTGAGTCAGAAGATCGAAGACCCGTTGATTGTAGAAAGGCATTTCAACAAATTGCTGTGGGCCAAACGAACGAACCGGCTCACCACCGGCCTCCAACCAGGCCGAACGGATAATCTGCGTGCCCTTGAGCGAACGCCCTTGCTGCAGGCAGTCGGCCATGGCCGCAAAACTGTCCAGAGCAATCTGCTTGATGCGTTCCGGAGCCTGCTCGCTGAGCTGGGTCGGCACCGATGCCAGGAACTCGGCGAACTGCTCACGCTCGGCGACGCTTTTGGCGTCTTTGTAACTCAACACCGTCAGGACGTTGGTGTTGTGTTCGGAACCGCCGTAGTTGAGTTCGCGCACGGCGAACGGAATCGGCAGGATCCGCGCCTTGGCACACGCCAGCAAGTAAAAGGTATGGCCGATCTCCTGCCACTCGAAACTGGTGCCAGGCGGCAACATGCCGTACCACTGTTGCAGCAAGTCAGTGCGGGTCACGGCGTAGAACGGCGGCAGGAATTGATCCATGAAACGGATCACACGGTCCTCGGCCAGTTCGCTGTCGTAGTCCTCATGCACCTTGCGGTCACGGCGGAAGTAGCAGACTTCTGTTGCGCAGGACAAATACATGATGCCGTAGCCGTGGCAAAGGCCGTAGTCGGGGTTGGCTTCGAGAAACTCAACCGATTCGGTCAAGGCATCATGCAGCAGGAAATCGTCGTCGGCAGCGAACACCATATAAGGCGTTTTGACCTGGTTGACACCGTAGGTCAATTTTTCCTGAAGCCCTTTGTAGGTGAATTGAGGCAAGTGGCGGTAATCGACCGACGGAAAATCCTCGGCGATCCGATCATCGCGCTCCACCGACGAGTCCAATACCAGTACCGAACACGGATAGCTGCTGTAGTAATGCAATGTGCGGCGCAGAAATGCGCTGCGGTTGTGGGAGATGACTACCACGGTGAACCGCTCGCTCAGCGGTGCCACGTTGTTTTGAAGCATATTTCGAACCTGCATATTTCCTAGTCCCCACAACCTGCCAGACGCCAATGACTTGAAACGGATGGATTAACGAACCCGACGCAGATAACCATCCGGCGCAACGGTGATCAGCAGCTTGTTCTGCAGTTGCTGGTCGATTTCGAAGCTGTCGTTTTCTTCGAGGTATTTCCACACAGCGGTTTTCGGGTTGTCGCCCGGGCCCCATGGGCGATCCGGGAAGAAGTCCGCCGGCATGTCTTCCACCACCGTGTCCATCACCACGCAGTAGCTGCCCACCGAAACCAGCGGCGCGTACAGGCGCAGTTCTTCGAGGACATGGTCATGGGTGTGGTTGGAGTCGAGTACCAGAATAACTTTCTTGCCTTTGGCCGCTGCATGGACCTGCTCGGCAATGGCCGGATCGATGCTCGAACCCTCGATCATCGAGATGCGCTTGCTCATCGGATGGCTCTCGATGGCTTCACGGTTGTACGGGCGGATATCCAGGTCGATGCCCAATACTTCGCCGTGGCCTTGCAACTCCAGCAACGAAGCGTAATAGATGATCGAACCGCCGTGGGCGATACCGCATTCGATGATCAGGTCAGGCTTGATCTGCCAGATCAGTTCCTGCATGGCCATCATGTCCTGCGGCAGTTGGATGATTGGCCGGCCCATCCATGAAAAATGGTAGCTGTACTTGTGGCGGGCCGACTCGTTGAAAAACTCCTTGGCCAAGCCGACGAGTTTCTGATCTTGGCCTTGCCCGGCGATTTCGGTCTGGCATTGGGCTTCGAAAGCTGTATGGATAGTGTTGTCAGTCATTTTTCGAATCTCGCGGTTATTGGAACGAAGCGCTATCAACGGCGTGGTAGACGTAGCGCCCACCGGTCATCCGCTTGATCTCTCCGAGGTAATTGGAATTCATTACGAACAGGTTGGCGCCTTCGGGCAATGCATTCATGGCTTCTTGCGGCGAAGACACCCGGGCGCCCGACAGCGGCAGATATCGCCCCTGCTTGGCCGGGTTGATATCCACCACGCAGTCCACCGCTACACCGGCTCGTTGCAGGAATAGCGAGTAGATCACCCCTTTGGAGGATGCCCCCCAGATCGCCGAGCCTTGTTGCGGCGCGGCCTGAACGATCTGCACGGCGCGACTGAGGCTGGCGGTGAATTCGTCTGGCATTTGCAAGGCTGGAACGGGTTGCTCCGGCTCCAGGCGCAACGTGGCCAGATCGGCAACGATGTACAGGTACTGACCGCCGAACAGGTGCCCGGCCTCATGCACCGTGCCAAACATCCGGCGCAGGTCATCGAGGCGGAAATAGTTCACGTGCTCATAGAACAGGTCGAACCAGGCACGATGCTCCAGGATCCAGTCCAGGCACGGCACTTCAATGTAAATCTGTCCGCCCTGGTTGGCCGCTGAGATTTCTGCAAGGAAAGCCACCGGATCCTGAATATGTTCCAGCACGTGACGTAGCACGACCGCGTCGGCCGACAGGCCCAGATCGCGAGTGAACGGCGCCTTGATCACGTCGGCGTTGTCGCCCTCATAGGCAGGGTCGATACCCGTGATCGCATAACCACGTTCCTTGAGCAGTTCCAGGAAATAGCCTTTGCCGCAACCGACCTCGATCAAGTCCTGACCGCTGAAATGCCTGGCGATGATGCCTTCCACGTCAGCGAGATGCCTCTGGAACTGACCGGAGTGGGCCTGTTCATTCTGGTAGTCGCTGTCATAGCTGAGCTTGTCCGCATCGAACGCTTGGTTGAAAACCAACCCGCTCACGTCGTCCTGAACCAACACCATGTCGGCACTCGCCG
Source organism: Pseudomonas sp. E102 (assembly GCF_052660185.1). NCBI lineage: Bacteria > Pseudomonadati > Pseudomonadota > Gammaproteobacteria > Pseudomonadales > Pseudomonadaceae > Pseudomonas > Pseudomonas sp. E102. Next base: position 883,842 of record NZ_CP084025.1, on the reverse strand, counting down.
AGGCTCTGGCCGACTGCTCATCGGCGAAGGTACGGTTCTGCAGAACCGGAAGGCCGGCGGCCCGGTACAGCTCACGCGTCATGTTCGGCTCCCAACAAGGTTTGCAAACGTTCGGCCACGCCCCAGAACGCCATGGGTTCGTGGGTCGGATAGGGATAATGGCCCAAGTTCAGGCGAATGGCCGCGCCACGCTCGCGCAGGCGTGCTTCTACCAGTGCGCGAACCGACACCGGTTCGCCACTTGAGCAATTGACGACACCATTGAATTCGCGCAGCGACAGCAGACCCGCCATATAAGCACTCGCTGTTTCGATGGCCAGGTAATCGCGCAACTGCTCGCCACCCGACATATCGAATACCGGCGCTTGGGCATCGATGGCCCGGTCCAGCGCCGCGAGCAGGCTGTTGGGGTTCTGACCGATGCCGTGCAAATAGAACAAGCGTACCCACTGCAACGTAAACGAATGCTCGCGTTGCAGGTGTTCAAGAAACAGGCGCAAGGTATTTTTTGCCAAGCCGTAAGGGTTGGACGGTTGTGGCGCAGTCTTCTCGTCAAGCGGCCCGCTCTGCAGGCCATATTCAAAACAGGTACCCGTGACCAGCACCTGTCCCACCCCCGCCACGACTACCTGTTTGATGAATTGATAATCGGCCATCAGGTTATGTTCGAAATGAAGGAGGGCCTGGTAATTCGGCAATCCCGGCCACGCCAGGTGCGCCAAGGCATCGACACCCTTGACCAATGCAGCGACGTCCAGCTCTTTGGAATGGACATCGGCCGCGACGAATTCAACACGGTCGAACCAGGGCAGCGCCTCGGCCGGCTCGATCCGACGCGCAACGGCCCGAACCTGGCAACCACGCGCGAGCAGAGCTTCGACGAGATGTCGACCCACAAATCCGGTTGCCCCCGTCACCAGCACCTTCATAGGAGCGTCAACTCAGGTACGGCGACTACAAATCGGCCACCCCACCCACGCACCTCTTCCAACTGCTGGCTGACTTCGCTCAGCAGGTTCCAAGGCAGGACGAGAATGTAATCAGGCTTCTCGGCGGCAATACGCTCAGGCGCCACTATGGGAATGCGACTGCCCGGCAAGTATTTACCTTGTTTGTGTGGATTGGCATCGGCTACCCATGCCAGCAGGTCGGGCCTGACCCCCGCATAATTCAGCAATGTATTGCCCTTGGCCGCTGCGCCGTAGCCCACCACACGCTTGCCGTCGGCCTTGGCCTGCAAAAGGAAACGCAGCAAGCCATGCTTGATCGCTTCGGCAGCCGGCGCCAGGGTGGCGTAGTACGCGGCGGTCTTCACGCCAGCCTCCTGTTCGGCCTGCAATTGTTGCTGCACCGAGGACTGGATCGAACGCCGCACTCCGTCGGCACGCTGGACGAAGACTCGCAACGAACCGCCATGGGTCGACAACCGGCTGACATCGAATACTTCCAGCCCGTTGCGCTCGCACAGGGTTTGCACGGAGGTCAGCGACAAGTAGGAAAAATGCTCGTGGTACAGCGTGTCGAATTGCTGCCCGGCCATCAATGCCAGCAGTTGCGGAAACTCGAAAGTCGCTACGCCGGTTGGCTTGAGCAGGGTGGCAAAACCAGCAAGGAAATCGTTGATGTCCGGCACGTGGGCAAGGACGTTGTTGGCCGCCATCAAATCCGCTGCCCAGCCTTCGCTGTTCAATTGCATGGCCGTTTCGCGACCAAAGAACAACTCGCGGATCACCAGGCCTTTGGCACGAGCCGCCTCGGCGGTGCTGCGCGTCGGCTCGACGCCCAGGCAGGGAATACCGCGCTTGGCCACGTACTGCAACAGGTAGCCATCGTTGGCGGCAATTTCCACCACGCGACTGTCTGCACTCAATTCGAAGCGCTCCACCATCTCGGCAACGTAGCGCTCGGCGTGGGCCAGCCAGGTGCTGGAGAACGAACTGAAGTAGGCGTACTCAGCGTCAAACAATGTGTCCGCGCGGGTGTAGTCCTCGGTCTGCACCAACCAGCATTGCTGGCACACCGCGACCTTGAGCGGCATCCACTGCTCGGCCTGATCCAGTTGGTCGGCCCGCACATAAGCGTTGGATGGCGGCGAAGTACCAAGATCGATCAAAGGCAAAGCCAGGGCAGTTCCGCAACCTCGGCAGTTCATAGACGCACTCCAGCGAAACGCTCGTCGAGCAAGGGATGGTTGCTGTCCCGGCTCGACAGATTATTGACAGGCAGCGGCCAGGCAATCGCCAGCCGCGGATCATTCACCGACAGGCCGCCCTCGTGCTCGGGAGCGTAGTCGGCACTGTGCAAGTAAAGCAGCTCGGCGTCTTCGGTCAGGGTCTGGAAGCCATGGGCAAACCCGGCCGGGATCAACAGGCTGCGGCCATCGCCAGCCTTCAAGTGCTCGGCATGCCAATGCAAAAACGTCTCGGAATCGGGACGCAGATCCACGGCTACATCCCAGACTTCGCCACGCAGGCAGGTGATCAACTTGGCTTCCGGCTGCGCCGCGTTCTGATAATGCAACCCACGCACGCTACCGCGCTCACGAGTGCAGGAATGGTTGATCTGGCGGATATGAAATGGCTGGCCAAATGCGCTCAGGCTACCTTCGCAGAACAGCCGGGCGAAATGCCCGCGCTGATCTTCGAAGCGTTTGTGCTGAACGCTGAACAGACCGGCCAGCGGCAACGCCATCAAGGAAAACTCGCTCACAACGCCCCTCGATACAGGTTCAGTTGGCCGAGGCTGACTTGACGCATATCATCGCCGTCCTGCCATGCCAAGTGCCAATCCAGGGTCTGGGCCAGGCATTGTTGCAACGACCAGCGCGGCTGCCAGCCAAGCAGCTGCCGGGCGCGACTGCTGTCCAGGCGCAACAGGCCGGCCTCGTGTAAGTCGCACGGCTCGATGCGCAGGCCGGGCGCTTGCGGCCAGCGCTCGGCCAACAGCTGGACGACCTCGCCGACGCTGCACATGTCGGTTTCACCCGGGCCGAAGTTCCAGGCACCGGCGAACTCTGGTCCCTGCTGATAAAGGCACTCAGCCAATAATAGGTATCCGGCCAACGGTTCCAGGGCGTGCTGCCACGGACGAACGGCCTGTGGATAACGCAGCGTCACCGGCTCGTCTGCCGACCAGGCTTTAAGCACGTCGGGAATCAGGCGCTCGGGAGCGAAATCACCGCCGCCCAGCACATTGCCGGCCCGCGCCGTGGCCAGAGCAAGGCCATGCTCGGCATAGCGCTCAGCCGAAAAGAATGAGGCGGCATAAGACTGCGCCAGCAATTCGCAGCAGGCCTTGCTGCTGCTATAAGGATCATGACCGCCCAAAGGCTCGTTTTCGCGGTAGGGCCATAACCATTCCTGGTTGGCGTAGACCTTGTCGGTGGTAACCAGTACACATGCCTTGACGCCACCCACCTGGCGAACCGCTTCCAGCAGGTTGAGAGTGCCCATGACGTTGCTGGAATACGTGCCCAATGGGTCCCGGTAACCTTCGCGCACCAGCGGCTGAGCGGCGAGGTGCAGGACGATCTCCGGCTGCACGTCGGCCAGCAGTTCCAGCAAGGCGCCGAGGTCGCGCAAGTCACCGCGCCGGTCATCGATGCCCTCGCTCACGCGGGCCAACTCGAACAGGTTCGGCTGGGTGGCGGGGTCGAGGGAAAAACCACTGACCTTGGCCCCGAGGCTTTGCAGCCACAGCGTCAGCCAACTGCCCTTGAAGCCGGTATGGCCTGTGACCAGTACGCGCTTGCCACGCCAGAACTCAGGGTTCAAGACCATTGCTTCCATGGGGCCTCGCCGCTTTGCCACAGGGCTTCGAGGTGGTTCTTGTCCCGCAGGGTGTCCATCGGATGCCAGAAACCGTCGTGCTGGAAAGCGTTGAGTTGCTCCTGCGCTGCCAGCGTCGCCAGCGGTTCGGCCTCCCATGAGGTCTGATCGTCAGCGATATAAGGCAACACCTTGGGCGAAAGCACGAAGAATCCGCCATTGATCCAACCGCCATCGCCTCGCGGTTTTTCGGTAAACCCGAGGACAGAATCGCCGTTGCGCTCCAGCGCACCGTAACGTCCAGGCGGCTGGACGGCTGTCACCGTGGCAAGCTTGCCGTGGGACAAATGAAAATCCACCAGCGCGCCAATATTGAGATCCGACACACCGTCGCCATAGGTGAAGCAGAACGCCTCTTCATTCTCCAGGTAACGCGCCGCCCGACGCAGTCGCCCACCGGTCATGGTGTCATCGCCAGTGTCGATCAAGGTCACACGCCACGGTTCACTGTAGTTCTGGTGAACGTCCATGCGGTTGTTGCACATGTCGAAGGTAACGTCAGAGGTGTGCAAGAAGTAGTTGGCGAAGAAATCCTTGATGGCATAGCCCTTGTAGCCCAGGCAGATCACGAAGTCGTGGATTCCATGGGCGGAATACTGCTTCATGATGTGCCAAAGAATTGGCTTGCCACCGATCTCGATCATCGGCTTGGGCTTGAGGTGCGACTCCTCGCTGATCCGCGTGCCGAGACCACCTGCCAAGATAACTGCCTTCATCGTCTCCCCTCTTGTTCATCACCGGGCTCGACCAAGCGTTGTTTCGCTTTGCGGACGCGGGGATTACACCTTCAATGCCGATTTGGGCGCTGCGAAAGGCCGCGAGCGCTCGTTTTATGGCGATATGAGGGGGGCTTGCAGGAAACGCGCCAGCTCTGTTGAGGCGGTTTCAGGGGAAGGAAGGCGAAAAGACGACCGTATGCGGCCTTTATGGCGAGGGAGCCAGCTCCCTCTCCACGAGTGTCAACGCTGCACAGGCAACGTTCAATCCGGCAACCACCCCCACAACCAATGCTGCAGGTTCTTGCCGTTGAGCATGTAGTCCCGCAGCACCGCTTCGCGCAGTTCGTCACCCATGCGGTAACTCGCGTCCGGATCGGCCAGGTGCATGCGGATCGCTTCAACCCACTCCTCAGTGCTGTTGCTGCGCACTTTGGTGCAGGGCAGAAAACCGTCGTAGGCCTTGGTGTCGGTGCAGATGACCGGGTAGCCACAGGCACCGTATTCCAGCAAGCGCAGGTTGCTCTTGCAGTCGTTGAAAATGTGGAACTCCAGGGGAGCCAGCGCCAAGTCGAGATTCAGGCTGGCCAGCTTGAATGGGTAGGTGTTCAAGCCGACCGAGCTGTGGAACTCATGAATATACGGACGCAGTGCATCCGGGCACATACCGAAGAACACCCATTCCACTTCGTTTGCCAACTCGCGAACCACGTCCGCAATGATTTCCAGATCACCGCTGTGGCTGGTTCCTCCCCCCCAACCCACCCGAGGCTTGGAGGACGTGCCGCGCCGGCTGGTCAGCTTCGCCCACGGCTCAGGTGGCAACATGTTAGGCACGATACGAATTTCATTGTGCATGCTGGACAAGGCATCAGCGAGCGAAGGTGTCGTCACCACCACACGATCACACAGCCCGATTCCTTCGCGCAGCATCTGTTCGATATTGGCCGGCTTGTTGCGCGCATGCGTGTTTTTCTTGGGTGCCTGGATGACGTAATCGTCGAGTTCGAAAATCCGCAAGGCACCGGAGTATTTTTTCATTCTGAGAATATCGCCGGCGGCCCCTTCGCTGTAGCGCCCCTGCAATACGATCGTATCCGGCGACAGGCGCTCAATCTCGACGGTAGGAGGCGACTCGTAGGCGACCCGAGCGATTACCCGCCCGGCGGCCTCCAAAGCGGCCAACGGGGCCGTGACGCGATAATGCCCAACCGCGGTGGCGTTGACCGGCAAGCCAAGTATCAATGGCAGGGCGCGGCGGCAGAACGGGTTCCAATTGTTGCGCAGCGAAGGTTCCAGGCTGAAGCTGGACGCCCCGAGGCTCAGCGCAGGGTTGTAGCCTGGATCCTGGGCGATCTGCGGCAGCCATTTGCGATAGAAGATTTCGCGCTCGCGCTCCACCAACGCGGTTTCTTCAGGCTGGACAGCGGTCGACGGCAGGTCGACTTTCATGACCGTGGCGTAGGGCGTCCAGACAACCAGGTAGCCAATTTTTCCTGCGCGCAGGCACAGATCGACATCGCTGAGGCCGAAGGTTAAGGACGCATCCAGGCAGCCGAGTTCATCGAATACCTGCTTGCGCACCATCAAGCAATCGCTGCTTACCGAACTCCAGTTCTGCGTCGTATGCAAACGCTGCATGTAGCCGCGCGAAGCCGCGGATTCACCGTAGAACGGCGTGCCCACCGGCCCAGCCAACCCAAGAACTTGCCCGCCGCCGACAATCGTGCCTTGAGGACTGAGTATCCTCGCACCGACCACCGCTACCTCAGGACGCTGGGCATGATTGACCATCTCGTCCAACCAGTCATTTTCACAAATGACCGTTTGCGGACTGAGCAACAGCAAATAGTCGCCCCGGGCCTGACCTGCAGCAAAATTGCGCACCGCTGCATCGCTGTCATCACCGGCGTATCGCAATACGCGCAACATGCTCGCACCCAACTGCGACATGTTATCCAGCCAGTCGAGCATTGCCGGGTCCCGGACGCCGCTGTCAACAATCAGAATTTCATAATGGGTGTAGGCCGTACGTTCGATCAGGCTCTCGGCGCAACGCTGCAAGGCGGCGAGCGAGTCACCGGTACGCATGATGATCGATACCAGCGGGCGCTCGCCGTGTCGGTAGCTGATGCGGTTGATCAACGGCAAGGTGTCCGGGGAAATCTCATGATCGATGCCGATACGCTCCAGATGCGCGCCAACCAACCGGGCGTTGCCCTCGATCACCTCGGGCAGCGACAACCATTGGGCGAAGCTCAGGACCGACTCAACCTGGATTTCCGCGATGTGTTCGATGGTCTGAGGGCCAGCCTCTTCCACCAGGCGCCAGAGCAGATCGTGGGGCGCCAGTTCACCGTGATCCGGTTCAAAACCACCGAGGGCCATGAATCGTTCACGCTCGAAAGCCAAGGTCCGACCGACATAGGGATAGGCGCGCATCAGGTCCAGGTTGAAATCCGGCTTGAACACTGGCTCGAAGGACTCGCCGTCCACCAAAGCGCCTTCATCGCTGTAGACGCAAAGGATGCCCGGCCTCCCGGCAACGCGCTCGGCCAGGATCAACAACGCTGAATCGCGCAGCACGTCGCCCGCGCGCAGCACGTAGAACCAATGGGCGCCTTCCAGCTGTGGAACGATGGCATTAAGCTGACTCGGCCAATCCGCCTGGTAAGGCAACTGCAGAACCCGTTCATCCGCTTCGCAAGGAGCATCGGAAAGCACCACTACGGCCTGGGCTGAATACAGCTGGCCCTTGATGCTGCGTAGCGTCGCCTCAAGCGACTCCGCATCGCCGAGCGCGTCGATGACCAAAGGCACGATGTTCGGCCGAAACGGCCAACTATCGATGCGCGCGGGCATGACGCGTCGTTCTACCTCACTGAACCGGCGGACGGCCAGCCATTCACGATAGAAGTCGGCATAACTATCGCTTTGCGCCCCGACTCGACCATTCACGACGGTATTGCGGTTGCCCAATACGCGGGTTACGCAGAGCTCCTGCCAGGCGTGAGGTTCATCGGTGATCTTGTCCAGATCAATGCAGCGCACCCAACCAGAAGCCGGCGCCGCTTCACCGCTGCGCGCGACAAGCATCTGCGCCAGCCATTCCCACTCTGTCTTTGCTGCCTTGAGCATTTCCGGGGTCTTGCTCAAACGCTCCGGGTAGAGGCGCTCGATACTCAACACGGTATTCAAGGCAATCAGATTGCCGCGCCGCATCAGGCAAACAAACAAGGCGAAGTCGAGCACCGCGACAAAACCGGCACCGTCCTGGATCAACGCAGGCAACAATTCCAGCACATCGGCGCGGCGCATCAGGGTGGAACTGAAATTGCCGATGAAGTTGGTTGGCGTGCTCTCGAAAATTGCCAGCATGTCGTCGCCTTTGAGCAAGGCGTCATTTGGCGAGAAGCGGCAGTTATCCACCCGGGGCGGCAAGATGAAGTTGCCTGCGTCGCACAACAGCCGCAGCGCGAACACCACGCTCACGTCAGCATGATCCATCAACGCCTGGGCCTGCATCGCAATGCTCGGTGCGAATAGACGATCGTCATCGCACAAGACCTTGATGAACTCGCCCTGCGCCTCATCGACACAACGCAACAGATTGCCCGGCAGTCCTAGCCGTTGAGGATTTTTCAGATAGCGGACCGGATGGGCCGGCTGTTTGAATGACGCGACTATGTTGCGAATCTCATCGTCAGGCGAATCGTCGCAAACGATGATTTCAACGTTTTCGTAGGTCTGGGCCAACGCACTGAGCAGTGCCTGGTCAAAGAACCGAGGGTTGTATGCGGGGATGACGATGCTGACGAGGGGAAGTGACTTCACGGTTTAAACTCTCGAGCGGCGGGCCCCGGCCTTTTCAGGCCGGAGCCCCGGAACCGCTTAAAAAAAGACGGTTGGCGGCTCGGTCGATACCGGCTCAGATCTTGTTGAACAGACCCAACTGGGCGATCTTGCTGAACGCCAGTTGCGAGGCTTGCAGCATGGTCTGTTGCAATGTCAGGCGGGTTAATACCTCGGCCGAATCGGAGTCACGGATCGACGATTGGGTCTGTTTATTGGCCAGCATCAAGCTCTGGTTGGTGTCGCTCTGGGTGTCCAGAGCGGCACCACGACCACCCACGGAACTCAGGGCGCTGGACAATTGATCGGTGCCGCTTGCCAGGTTGCCGATGCCGGACGCCAGCGAAGCCTGCAGTTTCTGCAACGCTATCGGATCGTTGTTGGTCGGTGTGTTCAACGCGGTTTTCAGCTGATTCACGGTGTCCAGGATGTTCTGGGTTTCGTGGGTGTTGACCGCGATGCTGAACTGATCGTCTGCGGCTGGCGTGCCGTCCAGGGTGAAGCTCACGCCCGAAGCGGTGGCTACGTTACCGGCCAGGGTGCCGCTGGACACGGGTTGGCTGTTAGCGGTCAGCGGCGCTGCGTAAAGGTCGAAATCGGTGGCGCTGGTGAACTTCAACACGGCCGCCCCCGTAGGGAAACTAGCGTGGTAGGCCACCGGATCGGTGATTTCGCTGCCGGTGACTTGCACCGCGGTCGGGTTGCCAGGACTGCGCATCGGAACAAAGGTGTCCGGCTTGGCAGCCAGGGTGAAGGTATGGCCTGGCAACACCGTGCCAGGGACATCGCCCGTTTGCAGATTGATGTTCAGGGTCAGCTCCACACCACGGAACTGGACCGCCTGCCCGCTCTTGCTGTTAGGGTCGAACGCGCCGCCCTGGCTCGCTTCGGCGGTCACGTCATTGCCGAGCGAGTCGGTGATTCTCAGTTGCGTGCCGCTGGTGAACTCCACGGTGTACGGCTCGCCGCTGCGGAACTTGCTGTTATAGCTAACGCTGGAGGAAACCTGGCCGTCGGACAAGACCACGCGCCCGTCATCCACCGGCGGCGCGGTCCGAGTGACCTGGCTGCGGCTGGTGTTGACGGCTTGCTGGAACACTTCCCAGCCGGTGCTGTTGGTGGCCATCGACATGGTGTCACCGACCGGCAGGTCGAGCGTCACCTGGTCGCCGTTGTAGCTGTAGCTACCATCGGTGTTGCGGGTGAACGGGACGGTGTCACCCTTGGAACCGGAGAAGATGTACTTCCCGTTTTCGTCCTTGCTGTTCATCAGGCTCAGCAACTGTTCTTCGATCTGCGCCAGCTCCGAAGCGTTGGCCTGACGGTCAGCGTCGGTGTAACCGGCGTTACCGGCACCGACAGCCAGTTCCTTGGCGCGCTGCAGCACGTTGCCGATGCTGGTCATCACCGCTTCGGTGGTACCCAGGGTGGCCTTGATGGTGTTGGCGTTGGTTTCGTACTGGGCCAGCATCGAAGCCTGGGTACCCAATTGCAGCAGACGCGAAGCGCCCACCGGATCATCGGCGGCGGTGTTCACGCGCACCAGGCTGCTGGCCTCTTCGCTGGTCTTGACCACGTTGGCGAAATTCTTCTGGTAGTTCGCAGCCGTGCTTTCGTAAAACTGAGAAGTAGAAATGCGCATGGGCTACGGCTCCTTAAAGACTGTTGATCAATGTGCTGAAGATTTCCTGCGCAGCCTTGATGATCTGCGAAGACGCGGTGTAGTACTGCTGGAACTTGACCAGATTGCCGGTCTCTTCATCCAGGTCAACGCCCGACAGCGAGTCGCGGGCATTCTTGGCGTTGTCCAGGATCGCGCCGGTGGCGGCGCTGTCCAGCTTGCCTTGGGCGGCCTTGGCACCGACGCCTTCCACCAGTTTGCCGTAGGCATCGTTCAAGGAAATGCCCTTGCTGGCCGAACCGGTATCCACGGTTTTGGCGGTCTGCAAGCCAGCGAGCACGGTACCGTTACGGTTATCAAGGCTACCAGGCTGACTGAGGCTTATATCGATGCCGGCACCGTCGGAAGGCGCGCCGGCGATGGACATATCGAACGTGACGGTACGCTGCACCGGCGGTACGGACGAATCCATGATCGGGGCGCCGGTGGCGTCCTTGAGCGGAACGCTCAGGCTCAGGGTGTTGCTCTGACCGGGTTTGATGGTGCCACTGCTGATCACGCCGCCCTTGGCATCGAGCAACTGATAAGCCTGGCTGGTGCCACCGGCCGACGTCGCCCCGAACACCACTTTGACCGGCATCGAATTCTTGATGCCGTTCTGGATGATGCTGGTAGTGGCTTCGTCGTAGATGTCCAGCTTGGTGGTCATGGTCGGCTGGCCGCTGGCCGGAATGGTCAGCGTGCCGCTGCCGCCCGGCGTGATGGCGGCGCCCAGCGGCGCGGCAATCGCCAGCCGCTTGGAGTCGGTCATCTCGGTCTTGATGCTGCCCGCGGCGTTGCGGGTCGGGGTGATCTTGAACGAGTCACCGACGGCCGCGGTGCCGTTGGCGAAGGTCAGCGAGAAACCATCGACCACCGGTGCCGGCGTGGTCGCGGTGTTGAACGCACCCATCGGCGTGTTATCGGGCAGACGCTGGACGGTGTAGTCGGTGGCGCTGGTGAAGGTGATCTTGTAGTCGTTGGTGGTCAGCTTGCCCGTGTCTTCGATCGACACGTTGAAGTTGCCGGACCCGGCGCTGTTGCCCAGCGAGGCAACGCTGCGCTGGCTCATCTGGGCCGCACTGTTGATGCTGCTGAACAGGTTGGAACCGAATGCGCCGTTCTTGTCGATACCCGAGGCCTGGATGCTGTTCATCTGGTCGGCGACGACCAGCGCCACACGGCCCAGCTCGTTCATGGCCGGGTCGAGGACGGTGCTGCGGTAGCGCATCAGGCCACCGATTTCACCGCCGGTCATCACCTGGGTGATGTCCATGACGCTGGAGCCGCTGTTGAGCTGGATGCCAATGCGACCGGGGTCGTTCTTGTCCGGCACCGCTTCCAGTTTATTGGTGATATTGCCCATGACCAGTGGCTGGCCGGATCCCAGGTAGATGTCCAGGCTGCTGCCGTTCTCCACGACCTGAGTGCCGGTGAAGGTGGACAGCTGGCGAATGGTCTCGCTGCGGGCATCGAGCAGGTCGTTCGGCGCGCCGCCGGCGTTGGAGACTTCGGCGATTTTTTTGTTCAGCTGGGCGACCGTGGTGGCCAGGCTGTTGATCTGCTCGACCATGTTCGACAGGTTGCCGTTGATGTTCTCGCTCTGCGCCGTCAACTGGCTGGCTACCGAATTGAAACGGTTGCTCAAGGCCTGTGCATCGCTGAGCAGCAACTGGCGAGAGGCGTCGTCGCCCGGCTTGGCGTTGACGTTCTGCACCGAGGCGAAGAACTTGGTCAGCGCGCCGTTGAGGCCAGTGCCGCTGTCCGACAGCAGGGAATCAAGCGGTGTGATCTGCCCCTGGTAGGCCGCCGCATCGCTGTTGAGCGAGGTGGTGGTCTTCAGTTGCGCTTCAAGATAGGAGTTGTAGACCCGGCGTACGTCCGCCAGGGTCGTGCCGGAGCCGATGAACACGTTGCCGTACTGGTTCGACGCCTTGGTGGTCTGCACGGTCTGCTGACGCGAATACCCTGCGGTATCGACGTTGGCGATGTTGTTACCCGTGGTCACCAGTGCGGTCTGGCTTGCGGACAGACCCGACATCCCGATATTGAGCAAACTCATGGTTCAGACCTTATAAAGTCGTGGTGGCACCAGCCGAAGCGTAGTTTTGGTAACTCGTCATCTGCCGGGCTATGTTCGAAATCTTGCTGGCGTAGTTCGGGTCGGTGGCGTAACCGGCCTTCTGCAACTCGCGTACAAACTGTTCCGGGTTATCGGCCGACTTCAGCACAGCTTGATAGCGACTGTTGCTTTGCAGCAGATTGACCAGGTCATGGAAACTGTCACGGTACGAGGCGTAGGAACGGAACTCGGCCGTCTCCTTGACCATCTCGCCATTGCGGAATTCGCTGGTGATCGCCCGCGCCGAATCGCCCTTCCAGTTCGCGCTGGCCTTGATGCCGAACAGGTTGTGGCTGCTGCTGCCATCGGGCTGGCGCATCACCGATTTGCCCCAACCGGTTTCGAGAGCAGCCTGGGCCACCAGGTAACGAGGGTCGACGCCGATACGGTCCGCTGCTTCCTTGGCCATTGGCAGCATGGCGTTGACGAATTCATCGGCATCGCGGAAGGCCTTGCGCGCCGGCGCCAACGGTGGCTGGGCCACGGCGCGGCCATAGACTTGCATGTCGCCTTTGGGCTCGGCAGCCTTGAGCGCGGCCAGCCAGTCACCGTTGGCCAGCTCACCGGAAGCCGGCTTGACGGCGGCAATGGCGCGATCAGGCAACACGTTCTGCGCCATCGCTTCAGGCCTGACCGATGCCGAAGGCACCAACCCCGCGAGCAAGCGGTCGGCGAGTTTCGGTGGCAGGGCCAGGCGGCGCTGGTTGATCAATTCCATGTCGTTACGGTGAATGCCCTCGGCACCTTGCGGCGCGCTCACGGCACGCGACGCCCAGAGTGGGCGCTGGCCGTTGCTGCGCGACAACGGCCCGTCGGGCAGCGTTCCGGCCGCCACAGGCGTGGGTACTGGCGCCTTGGCCTTGTCCAGCGCCTCTTGCTGCTTGGCGGCCGATAAGGTGGCCGCCTCGCCCGAGGCCAGCGGTTTGTTCTTCGACATCTGGCGCAGCAGCACGTCAGCCAGGCCGATACCGCCGCCCTCGCGGGACATGGAAACGGCCAACTGCTGGTCGTACATTTCCTGGTATTGCTTGGCTTCCGGCGTGTTCATTGGATTGTCCTTGCCCAGGGCCTCGGTGGCCGAACGCATGGACTTGAGCATTTCGCCGAGGAACAGCGACTCGAACTCCTGCGCCACTTTGCGCAGGTTGCCTTCGCTGTTCTTGTCGCCGACCTTGAGCTGATTGAGGCGATTGAGGTCCGAATAGGACGCTGAATCCCCACTGATCAAGGCGCCTTTGCGCATATCCACCATGACCGCTTTCCTTAAATCACGATCAGGTCGGCTTGCAACGCGCCGGCCTGCTTCAAGGCTTCGAGAATCGCCATCAGGTCGCCCGGTGCCGCGCCGACCTGGTTCACCGCCCGGACGATTTCATCCAGGGTCGTGCCCGGACCGAACTTGAACATCGGCTTGGCTTCCTGCTCGGCATTGACCCGTGAACGCGGGACCACGGCGGTCTGGCCGTTGGACAATGGGCCCGGCTGGCTGACGATCGGGTCTTCGGTGATGGTCACGGTCAGGCTGCCGTGGGTCACGGCGGCTGGCGAAACCTTGACGTTCTGGCCAATCACGATGGTGCCGGTGCGCGAGTTGATGATGACTTTCGCCACCGCCTGGCCCGGGTCGACTTCGAGGTTTTCCAGGATCGACAGGTAGTCGACCCGCTGGCTCGGATCCAGTGGCGCGGTGACGCGGATCGAACCGCCGTCGATTGCCTGGGCCACGCCTGGGCCGAGCATGTCATTGATCTTGTCGACGATGCGCTTGGCCGTGGTGAAGTCGGAACGATTGAGGTTCAGCGTCAGGCTGTTGCCCTGGTTGAAACCGCTCGGCACCGCACGTTCAACCGACGCGCCGCCAGGGATGCGCCCGGCCGACGGAACGTTGACGGTGATCTTCGAACCGTCGCGCCCTTCGGCATCGAAACCGCCCACCACCAGGTTGCCCTGGGCGATGGCGTAGACGTTGCCGTCGATACCCTTGAGCGGGGTCAGCAACAAGGTGCCGCCGCGCAAGCTCTTGGAGTTACCGATGGACGAAACGGTGATGTCCACCTGCTGGCCGGGCTTGGCGAAGGCCGGCAGATCGGCACTGACCGACACCGCCGCAACGTTTTTCAACTGCACGTTGCCGGAGCCCGCCGGCACCTTGATGCCGAACTGCGACAGCATGTTGTTGAAGGTCTGCAGGGTAAACGGTGTCTGTGTGGTCTGGTCACCGGTGCCATTGAGGCCAACGACCAGGCCGTAGCCGATCAACTGGTTGGAACGCACGCCGGAAATACTGGCGATGTCCTTCAGGCGCTCGGCTTGAGCGCTGAAGGCTGCCGACATCACCAGGGCACCGATCAACAGCTGTTTAAGATTCAACTTGATCACCTAGAAAGGGAACTTCGGGCTGAGGAAGAAGCGGTCGAACCAACCTGGCTGACTCGCATCGGCAAAGGCACCAGTGCCCGAATAGGTGATGCGCGCATCGGCCACGCGAGTGGACGAAACGGTGTTATCGGTGGCGATGTCATCGGCCCGAACCATGCCGGCGATGCGTACCAGTTCGTCACCGGTGTTGAGCGTCAGCCACTTTTCACCCCGTACGACGATGATGCCGTTGGGCAGGACGTCGGCCACCGTCACGGTGATCGAACCGGTCAGGCTGTTGCTCTGTCCCGACTTGCTGTCGCCCTTGGTGGCACGGTCGGCGCCATAGCCGGCGTTGAGGCTGAGATCGTTGCTGCCGATCGGATTGTTGGTGGTCAGGCCCGAGCCGAACAGCGATGTCAGGCCGACGCTGGTCTCGCTGGTCTTGTCGATCTGCGAGTTGGCGTTCTTGCTGGCCTGGGTCCGCTCGTTCAGGGTGATGGTGATGATGTCACCGACCCGGAAAGCCTTGCGATCGCTGTACAGATTCTGCTCGAAACCGGCCTGGTAGATCGAACCGTTATTGGCCGCCGCCGGCAACGGTGTGCGCGGCAACACCGGAGCGTAGTACGGGTCATTGGGCCTTGGCGTTGGCGCGACACAGCCCGCCAATGCGGTGATCCCACTCAATGCCAGAACAGATACGAAGCGATTCATGACCCTACCTCTTGGTGTTGCAGGCGACCCTGGAGCCGCCCTGTCTACGTGATGACGAATGTTGCGACGCGATTACAGGTTCTGCGTGACGAACGAGAGCATCTGGTCGGCGGTGGAGATGACTTTGGAGTTCATCTCGTAGGCGCGCTGGGTGGTGATCATGTTGACCATCTCCTCAACGGTGCTCACGTTCGACGTTTCCAGGGTGTTCTGCAGCGTGGTGCCGAAGCCGTTCAGGCCAGGCGTGCCGACTTGTGGCGCGCCGCTGGCAGCGGTTTCCATGAACAGGTTGTTACCCACCGCTTGCAGGCCGGCCGGGTTAATGAAATCGGCGGTCTGCAGGTTGCCGATCACCTGGGAGGCCGGGTTGCCCGCCACGGTGATGGACACGGTGCCGTCGCGGCCCACGGTGAAGGTCTGGGCATCGTTCGGGATGATGATGGCCGGTTCCAGGGCGAAACCACTGGCGTTGACGATCTGGCCATTGGAATCGAGGTGGAAGGTACCGTCACGGGTGTAGGACGTGGTGCCGTCCGGCTGCAGGATCTGGAAGAAACCGCGACCGTCGATGGCCATGTCCAGCGGCTGCTCGGTGGTCTGCAGGCTGCCGGCGTTGAAGTTTTTCTGCGTGCCGACGATGCGCACACCGGTACCCACTTGCAGGCCCGACGGCAATTCGCTGTCCTGGGTCGACTGGGCGCCTGGCTGGCGTTTTACCTGGTAGAGCAGGTCCTGGAACTCGGCGCGATCACGTTTGAAACCCGTGGTCGAGACGTTCGCCAGGTTGTTGGAAATGGTGGACAGGTTTGTGTCCTGGGCGGACAGACCTGTTTTGGCAACCCAAAGAGCCGGAAGCATTCGATTCTCCTCTCACGCCTGTTTTTCGGCGCAGCGCTGTAATTAGTGATTAGATCTGCAAGACCCGAGCCATGGCCTCATCGCCTTCTTTGGCGGTGTTCATCATCTTGACGTGAAGCTCAAACTGCTTGGCCAGGGCCAGCACCGAAGTCATTTCATCCACGGCATTGACGTTGCTCGCTTCCTGGAAGCCCGACACCAGTTGTACGTTGGCATCGATGGGCGCGGGCTGGCCGTCCTTGGTACGGATCGAGCCGTCGAGGCCCTTGGTCATGTTCTTGAGGTCAGGGTTGACCAGTTTGATTCGGTCCACCTCAGCCATCACCCGCGGGCCTTCGCCCATGGCGCGAATGCTGATGGTGCCGTCCTGGCCGATTTCGATTTTCTGCTCTGGTGGCACGGCGATCGGACCGCCATTGCCCATTACCGGCATGCCGTTGCCGGCCCGCAGCACACCCAGGGCGTCAACGTTGAGGCTGCCGGTACGCACGTAGCTTTCACCGCCGTCGGGATTCTGCACGGCCATCCAGCCCGGCCCGCTGACCGCCACGTCCAGGTCGCGACCGGTTTCAACCAGTGCTCCCGGGGTGAAGTCAGTGGCAGGCCGCTCGGACATGGCAAACGCCCGCGCCGGAAAGCTGTCGCCGAACACCGGCATCGAACGTGCCTGCTCCAGGTCTTTCTGAAAACCATTGGTGGAGATGTTCGCCAGGTTGTTGGCATGGGCCCGTTGCGCCAGTGCGTTCTGGCTGGCGCCGGTCATTGCCACATAAAGGTACTTGTCCACTGTCGTTCCTCTGCATGCCGGACGTTTGCCGCCCACTGCTGTGTTGCACAGCCTTAAGCAAATTGCAGACCAACTTATTTCTGACGCTGGTGGGGCCGGTAAATAAAGGGCTTGGCGGAATTGAAAGGGATTATGGAAACGTATCGAAGACGAAAAACCGGCGGTGTCGTGCCGCTTACGGCAAGTGTCCGCCTAACCTGATCAAATAGACGCCCCGTGGCGAGGGAGCTTGCTCCCGCTGGGCCGGTCCGACGCCTCGGGCGTAGCGGCCCCACACTTTTGGCGATTGCTACGCAACCGAGCGGGAGCAGCTCCCTCGCCACGAAGCGTCTATCATCACATGCCGGGTTCTTTGCCCACCTCATACTCACGCAACTTATTGGCAATCGTCGTATGGGAAACCCCCAGCCGCTTGCCCAGTTGCCGGCTGCTCGGGTGTTCGGAATACAGGCGCTCGAGCACGGCCTTCTCGAAACGGCCGACGATCTCGTCCAGCCCTCCGTCGAGGGAAAAGTCACCGAGGGGTTGGCGCACGCCGTAGTCCGGCAGGCGAATGTGTTCGGCCTTGACCTTCCCGCCGTCGCATAGGGAAACGGCCTGGAACAGCACGTTTTCCAGTTGCCGGACATTGCCTGGCCAGTGGTAATGACTGAGCCGGTCCATCGCCGCTGGGGCCAGTCTTGGCAGTGGGCAGCCAATCTGGCGACTGGCCTGGTCGAGGAAATGCTCGACCAGCGGGGCCAGCCCGTCGAGGCATTCGCGCAGCGGCGGGATGTGCAGAGAAAGCACATTCAGGCGATGGTACAAATCTTGACGGAATTCTCCCCGGGCACAGAGTTCGGACAAATCGACCTGGGTCGCGCAGATCACCCTGACATCCAGGTAGACCTCTTCGTCACTGCCTACGCGGCGGAAGCAACCGTCCTGTAGGAAACGCAGCAATTTCACTTGCAAGCGCGGACTCATTTCTCCGACACCGTCGAGAAACAGCGTACCGCCCGCCGTCAGCTCCAGCAGCCCGAGCTTGCCTTCGGCCCGCGCCCCTTCGAAGGCGCCGGGCCCGTAGCCGAACAGTTCAGTCTCGGCCATGGACTCCGGTAATCCGGCGCAGTTGAGCGCCATCAACGGCGATTGCCCCCGTGGGCTTGCCAGGTGACAGGCACGGGCCAGCAATTCCTTGCCGGTTCCGGTTTCGCCTTCTATCAATAGCGGCGCGTCCAGCGGCGCCATGCGCCGGGCCTCGCGGACCACCGCCGCCATTACCTTCGAACTCTGGAAAATACTGTCGAAGCCGCGCAGTTCCTGCTTGCGCACGTTATAGATGCGCTCGCCCACCCGGTCGGCGCGGTGCAAGGTCAGCACCGCGCCGGCCATCGCCTCGCTGTCGTCGTGCTCCGATTGGAGCGGCGCGATGTCCGCCAGGAACACATCGCCCTTGACCTTGACCCGCAGGCCATTGATCCGCGATTGGTTGGCGCGCACCAGTTCCGGCAGGTCGAAGTCCTCGGCGTAGCGGGACAAGGGAATCCCCGGCACCTCGTCGACCCGCACCCCGAGCAACTGCGCCGCCGCCCGGTTGGCCGCGACGATGGAGCCGCCCATGTCGATGGACAACACCGGAAACTCCAAGGCGCCAAGCAAGGCATTGAGCTCCATGTGCCGACGCTCGCTCGGCATCAGCCCTACGCGCTTGACGCCGAACACCCCGGCGATGCCTTCGAACTTCGGACGCAACGCCTGGAACTGGATGTTGATCAGGTTCGGGCAGTGCAGGTAGATCGCATTGCCATGCTCGCCACCGACCTCGCCCCGGGCGACGTTGATGCCGTATTCCACCAGCAGATTGAGAATGTCCCGCAGGATGCCGATGCGGTTCTGGCAATGGACTTTGATACGCATGAGAGGCCCGATGCTGTTCACTTAAGGTTTGTTTGATTCATTGTGGCGAGGGAGCTTGCTCCCGCTGGGGCGCGAAGCGGCCCTGTTTTTTTGGGGCTGCTGCGCAGCCCAGCGGGAGCTAGCTCCTCGCCACAGTTTTCTGCGCTGCGGCGCAAATAGCCGTCAAGATTATGTGACAGTTTGAGGACCTTTCCCAGCCGAAAATACCTGCAACACCGAGACTCGCCAGAATACGTAACGTAAACTTTACACTTTATGCATGACTGGCGGTTGTTCGGCCAGCTAGCCCTGCTGCGCCTGCCCCTGGTTTGGGTTATCCCTTATGCATCGCTGGAGATAACAACAAACAAATCTTCCCCTTGAGGGATATCAGCAGGAGAGCAGCATGAAGCAGACGCAATACGTGGCCCGCGAGCCCGATGCGCAAGGTTTTATCCACTACACCGCTGAAGAACACGCAGTGTGGAACACGCTGATCACCCGCCAGCTGAAAGTCATCGAAGGCCGTGCGTGCCAGGAGTACCTGGACGGTATCGACAAGCTGGGGTTGCCCCATGACCGCATCCCGCAGCTGGAGGAAGTCAACAAAGTGCTGGGCGAGACCACGGGCTGGCAGGTCGCCCGGGTGCCCGCGCTAATCCCTTTCCAGACCTTTTTCGAGTTGCTCGCCAGCAAGCAGTTTCCGGTGGCGACCTTTATTCGTACCCGTGAAGAACTGGACTACTTGCAAGAGCCGGACATTTTCCACGAGATCTTTGGTCACTGCCCTCTGCTGACCAATCCCTGGTTTGCTGAATTTACCCACACCTACGGCAAACTCGGCCTACAGGCCTCCAAGGAAGAACGCGTCTACCTGGCGCGTCTGTATTGGATGACCATCGAATTCGGCCTGGTGCAGACGCCGCAAGGCCGGCGCATCTACGGCGGCGGCATTCTCTCGTCGCCCAAGGAAACCGTGTACTGCCTGTCAGACGAGCCGGAGCACCAGGCCTTCGATCCGCTGGAAGCCATGCGCACGCCTTACCGCATCGACATCCTGCAACCCGTGTACTTCGTGCTGCCCGAGCTCAAGCGCCTGTTCGATCTGGCCCACGAAGACATCATGGGAATGGTCAAGCGCGGGCGGGAACTGGGCCTGCACGCACCGAAATTTCCACCGAAAGCCGCGTGAACCGCTGGTTTTGATTCCAATTGAGTCTGTTGCGCCTCGCGACTTTGCTTTAGCGTGGCTGCATCGACGTTTTCCAAATATCCGATCCGGGAACCCACCATGACCACTTTGAACCAAGCCCATTGCGAAGCCTGCCGCGCCGATGCCCCACAGGTCAGCGACGAAGAACTTCCAGTACTGATCAAGCAGATTCCCGACTGGAACATCGAAGTGCGCGACGGCGTGATGCAGCTGGAAAAGGTTTTCCTGTTCAAGAATTTCAAGCACGCCCTAGCGTTCACCAACGCCGTCGGCGAGATCTCCGAGGCCGAAGGTCATCACCCGGGCCTGCTCACCGAGTGGGGCAAAGTCACCGTCACCTGGTGGAGCCATTCGATCAAGGGCCTGCACCGCAACGACTTCATCATGGCCGCTCGCACCGACGAAGTGGCCAAGACCGCCGAGGGCCGCAAGTAATGCATTTCGATGCCATCGGCCGCGTGCCCGGCGACCCGATCCTGGGCCTGATGGAGGCCTACGGGGCGGACAGCAACCCTGGCAAGTTCGACCTGGGCGTTGGTGTCTACAAGGACGCCCAGGGTCTGACGCCGATTCTTCAGTCAGTGAAACAGGCCGAGCAGTGGCTGGTGGATCGCCAGTCCACCAAGACTTACATCGGCGGTCATGGCGACGCCGCGTTCGGCCAATTGATGAATGCGCTGGTGCTGGGCGCCGATTCACCGTTGATCGCCGGCAAACGCGCCGGTGCCACCCAGACCCCAGGCGGCACCGGCGCCCTGCGCTTGAGCGCCGACTTCATCGCCCAGTGCCTGCCGGGCCGTGGTGTCTGGTTGAGCAACCCGACCTGGCCGATCCACGAAACCATCTTCGCCGCCGCGGGCGTCAAGGCCAGTCATTACCCCTACGTGGGCGCCGACAACCGCCTGGATTTCGAGGCAATGCTCGCCAACCTGGGCCAGGTGCCAAAAGGCGATGTGGTGTTGCTGCACGCGTGCTGCCACAACCCGACCGGCTTCGACCTGTCTCACGAGCAATGGCGCCAGGTGTTGGAAGTGGTGCGCAGCCGTGGCCTGCTGCCGTTGATCGATTTCGCTTATCAGGGCTTCGGCGACGGGCTGGAGCAGGACGCCTGGGCCGTGCGGTTGTTTGCCGAAGCGTTGCCCGAGGTGCTGGTCACCAGTTCCTGCTCGAAGAATTTTGGCCTTTACCGCGACCGCACCGGTGCGCTGATTGTCTGCGCCCGCGATGCCGACAAACTGGTCGACATTCGCAGCCAACTGGCCAACATCGCCCGCAACCTTTGGTCGACGCCGCCGGATCATGGCGCGGCGGTGGTGGCGACGATCCTCGGCAATCCGGAACTCAGGGGCCTGTGGGCCGACGAAGTGGAAGCCATGCGCCTGCGCATCGCGCAACTGCGCAGCGGCCTGCTGGAAGCGCTCGAACCCCATGGCTTGCGTGAGCGCTTTGCCCATATCGGCGTGCAACGCGGGATGTTTTCCTACACCGGCCTGACACCGGGACAGGTCAAGCAGCTGCGCGAGCGCCACAGCGTCTATATGGTCGGCACCGGCCGGGCCAACGTGGCCGGCATCGATGCGACGCGCCTGGATGCGCTGGCGGTGGCGATTGCGGATGTTTGCAGGTAGCTTTCTGTCGCCGCTGGTCTCGTGGCGAGGGAGCTTGCTCCCGCTGGGCTGCGCAGCAGCCCTAAAGTAGAAGCTTAAGATTGTCAGGCTGTCTCTGCTCGACACTTTGGGGCGGCTTCGCCGCCCAGCGGGAGCAAGCTCCCTCGCCACGATGGATCCAAACAGCCTCGAGTCATCCGCCGCCCTTGAGAAGTTATTCCCCCGTCCAGGCCCGAACAAACCGCCCGATATCTTCCTGTGGTGCCGTGCGCGCCTCTTTCTGCGGCGTGCCAAGGTAAAGGAAACCAATCACCTCCTCGCCGTCTTCAAGCCCCAGGCCCCGGGCCACATGCGGCGAGTAAGCCAACTCACCCGTACGCCACACGCCGCCTATCCCTTGTGCATAAGCGGCCAGCAGAATGCCGTGTGCCGCGCAGCCTGCCGCCAGCAATTGTTCAGGCTTTGGAATCTTGAAATGGTCTTGCAACCGCGCAATCACTACCACCACCAGCGGCGCCCGTAGCGGGCCGTTGAGGGCTTTCTCCACGACGGCTTCGGGCACCAGCGGATCATTGAAGCGCGCTGCTTCGGCCAACAGCTCGCCCATGCGATGGCGTGCCTGCCCCTCCACCGTCAGGAACCGCCACGGGCGCAACTGGCCATGGTCGGGCGCGCGCATCGCGGCCGCGAACATGACTTCGCGCTGTTGCGGCGTGGGCGCCGGGTCAACCAGGCGTGGCACGGAAACACGGTTGAGCAAAGCATCTAAAGCCTGCATCGGCGACCTCCTGGAAAAATGTTCGGCTATTCTAGTGGCTGTTCCGTCAATCCGTTAGCCCGAATTCAGAGACAGGCAACGCCGGACGCCGGTTTACACGCCGCTTGTCGCAGGTAGAATGGCGCCCTTTCCTCTTTCAGACCGAGCGGACTTCATGGCGTTGCCGACCCTGCGGATCATTGGTTTCATCATCGGCATCTTCCTGATCACCCTGGCGATCTTCATGGTCGTGCCGATGGCCACGTTGCTGGTCTACGAGCGCACCGGCGACCTGCCATCGTTCCTCTGGTCAAGCATGATTACTTTTGTCGCCGGCCTGGCACTGATTCTTCCCGGACGCCCCGAGCACGTCCATCTTCGGCCCCGGGACATGTACCTTTTGACCGTCAGCAGTTGGTTGGTGGTGTGTGTGTTTGCCGCGCTCCCCTTCCTGTTGACCCAGCACATCAGCTACACCGATTCGTTCTTCGAAAGCATGTCAGGCATTACCGCCACCGGCGCGACGGTGTTGAGCGGCCTGGACACGATGTCGCCCGGAATCCTGATGTGGCGATCGCTGTTGCACTGGCTTGGCGGCATCGGCTTTATCGGCATGGCCGTGGCGATCCTGCCGCTGTTGCGCATCGGCGGCATGCGGCTGTTCCAGACCGAGTCGTCCGACCGCTCGGAAAAGGTCATGCCCCGCTCGCACATGGTGGCGCGGCTGATCGTGGCGTCCTATGTGGGCATTACGGTTCTCGGCACGCTGGCGCTCTGGTGGGCCGGGATGAGCCTGTTCGATGCGATCAACCATTCGATGTCGGCGATTTCCACCGGTGGTTTTTCCACCTCGGACCTGTCCCTGGCCAAATGGACCCAGCCAGCGGTGCATTGGGTCACTATTGTGATCATGATCCTCGGCAGCCTGCCGTTCGCCTTGTATGTCTCGACGCTGCGGGGCAATCGCCGGGCGCTGATCAAGGACCAGCAAGTCCAGGGGCTTATCGGCGTGCTGCTGGTCACCTGGCTGGTGCTTGGCACCTGGTATTGGGCGACCACCGACCTGCATTGGCTCGACGCGCTGCGGCATGTGGCGCTGAACGTGACGTCCATCGTCACCACCACCGGTTTCGCCCTGGGCGACTACAGCCTCTGGGGCAATTTTTCACTGATGCTGTTCTTCTACCTGGGTTTCGTCGGCGGCTGCTCGGGCTCGACCGCCGGCGGAATCAAGATTTTCCGCTTCCAGGTCGCCTACATCCTGCTTCGGGCCAACCTTAACCAACTGATCCACCCGCGTGCGGTGATCAAGCAGAAATACAACGGCCATCGCCTCGATGAAGAAATCGTGCGTTCGATCCTGACCTTCTCGTTCTTCTTCGCCATCACCATCTGCGTGATCGCCCTGCTGTTGTCGCTGTTGGGCGTGGAATGGATGACAGCGTTGACCGGCGCGGCCAGTACCGTGTCCGGCGTCGGCCCTGGGCTCGGCGAGACAATCGGCCCGGCCGGCAACTTCGCGCCGCTGCCGGACGCGGCCAAGTGGATCCTCTCGGGCGGCATGTTGCTGGGCCGGCTGGAGATCATCACGGTGTTCGTGCTGTGTATTCCTGCGTTCTGGCGTCACTGACCGGCTTGGCCACGCCCCGCGCCCGATAGTCGCCGGGCGTGGTACCGAACCAACGGCGGAAGGCCCGGAAAAAATTGCTCGGATCGGCAAACCCGAGCAAGTAGGCGACTTCCAGCAAGGTCATGCTGGGTTGCGCCAGGTATTGCTCGGCCAGTTCGCGTCGGGTGTCGTCCAGCAAACTCTGGAAACTGGTGCCCTCTTCCTGCAAGCGCCGCTGCAAGGTGCGCTGGGACAAGTGCAGCGTCTGCGCCACCACGTCACGCTTGGGCTCGCCCTGGGGCAGCAACCGGCACAGCACTTGCCGCGCCTGGTGAGTCACGCGGCTGCCTGAAAACCGCGCCAGGTATTCCCCCGCGAACCGGTCGTGCAACAGCGCCATGGCCTCGTTGGCCGTGGGCAGTGGTGTTTCCATGTCGTCCTGCTGGAAAATCAGCGCATCGTAGGGTGCGTCAAAAACCAGCGGCGCGCCGAAGGCCTGTCGATAAGGTGCAACGTCAACGGGTTCGTTGCCTTGGAACAGCACTTTCACCGGATGCAAAGTGCGCCCGGTCAGCCAACTGCACAAGGCCAGCGCGCAAGCCAGGGACGCTTCGGCACTTTGCCGGGTGGGCGGAAGGTGGTCGCCGTGTACCGTCAGGATCAGCCCATACCCTTCATCCAAATGGCGGAAGCTCAAGTCGGCGCTTTCGGCAATGATTCGTTGATAACGCACCAACCGGCGGAACCCTTCGGCCAGCGTCCGACTGGACATCAACGCGTAACCGACCACATGGAACGATGCCGGGCGCACCACCTTGCCCATGTTCAAGCCGATGGCCGGATTGCCCGACTGCTCCACCGCAAGCTGCCAGAGCCGTGTCATCGAATCCTGGGGAAAGCGCGCATCAGGATCGTCCAGCGCCTCGAAATCCAGCCCCAGTTGCTTGAACAGCGCCCGACAGTCCAGGCCGTCCATTTCCAACGCCTTGACAATCCCCATCGCCCAGCTTGAAGAAGTGGTTCGTTCGCTCATGACGTTTACTTGCATGACGAGCCGCACGGTACGGCTGGATTTGCGGAGGATATCAGTGTCCTGTCATACGAACAGTATTTGTAAGACAGGACACTAGAGTGGCGCTGATTGTCACTGGCCGTTGCGAATGACCGCTCTAGACTTGGTCATGAGGCATGAAACACCGGTCGCCAGAACAATAACCAAAGAGCCCGCAGTCTTGGAAAACACTAAACGATTCAACACCTTCGCCGAATTTTATCCGTACTACCTCAGCGAACACCGCAACAGCACCTGCCGACGCTTGCACTTCATCGGCACCTCCCTGGTCCTGCTGGTTTTCGCCACGGCGCTGGTGGTCGGTGCCTGGTGGCTGTGGGTCGCCCTGCCGGTGGCGGGCTACGGTTTCGCCTGGGTCGGGCATTTTTTCTTCGAGAAAAACCGTCCTGCCACTTTCCAACATCCCCTTTACAGCCTGCTCGGTGACTTTGTCATGTACCGCGACATGCTGCTGGGCAAAGTCGCGTTCTAGGAGGGCTGTCGATGAATTCTCACGCACGCTTCACCCACATGCAGGACGGGACCCAGGAAGACTGGGCAATCATCGCGGCCGACTTCAGCGCCTATGCGCGGCAGCTGCCGAGTCGGGTTCTCGCCCATTTGAAATTGCTCGACGGCGATTTTGGCGGGTTCCCGGTGGATCGCATGACCCATTCCCTGCAAACCGCCACGCGCGCCTACCGCGACGGGCGGGACGAGGAGTACGTGGTCTGCGCCCTGCTTCATGACATCGGCGATACGTTGGGCACCTACAATCACCCGGACATCGCCGCGGCGATCCTCAAGCCGTTCGTCAGCGCCGAAAACCTGTGGATGGTGGAAAAACACGGGATTTTCCAGGGCTACTACTTTTTCCATCATTTGGGCATGGACCGGCATTTGCGCGAGCAATTCTGCGAACATCCTCAGTACCAGGCGACCATCGACTTCTGTGCGAAATACGACGCCGCGGCGTTCGATCCCGAATACGACACGCTGCCGTTGAGCTTCTTCGAGCCGATGCTGGAAAGGGTGTTCGCCGCGCCGAAGCAATCCATCTACAAGGCGGCGATGGCCGAACAGCCCTGAATTCTTGCAGACGCAGCCACAGGTTCTAAGTGGGTGGATAGACAGGCCGGCGCTCTAGGCAGGCTCAGCCACTTTCAATTCAGCCTTGAGCAGCGCCTCCCGCGCCTGGGCGTCCGCCAACCGATACAGCTCGATCGTCCCATCCCAATGTTCGATCAGCGCCGTGCAGGATTCGACCCAGTCGCCGCAGTTAAGGTATTCCACCTCGCCCACCTTGCGAATCTCGGCATGGTGGATGTGCCCGCAGACCACCCCGTGCAACTCACGCTTCACGCATTCATGGGCGATGGCTTCTTCGAAATCGCTGATAAAACTGACGGCGGTCTTGACCTTGTGCTTGAGGTACGCCGACAGCGACCAATAGCCGTAGCCGTAACGGGCCCGCCAATGGTTGAGCCAACGGTTCAGCGTCAGGGTGAATTCGTAGGCCCAATCCCCAAGGAACGCCAACCAACGGTGGTAACGGGTGATGACATCGAACTGATCGCCATGGATCACCAGCAGGTGCCGGCCGTCGGCGGTGACGTGCACCGCTTCGTCCACCAACTGGATATTGCCCAGTATCAGCTTCGAATAACGCCGCAGGAATTCGTCATGGTTGCCGGTGACATAGATCACCTCGGTGCCGCGCTTGCTCATGGTCAGCAGGCGGCGAATGACATTGGTATGGGCCTGGGGCCAATACATGCCGCTGCGCAGTTTCCAGCCGTCGATGATATCGCCCACCAGATAGACCTTGTCGGCGTGGTAACCCTTGAGGAAGTGCGACAGGTGTTCGGCCTGGCAATCCCGAGTGCCCAGGTGCACATCGGAAATCCACAGGGTGCGTACACGTTGCTTGCGGCTGGGCCTGGCGAGCTCGGCGCTGGTCATGGGGGCAACCCTCTGATCGTTTTCACCACAGTGCACCCGAGCGGTTAATGCTCCGTGACAGCAATAAGTCGATTACATGACAGCGCGGGGCGCCGCGCCCTCGGTGTAGACTGGCCGCCTGACAAGGGAGACTGCGATGAGACCGATCCTCACGCTACGCCACTACAGCCACGATCTGATTGTCCACAGCCACGACCACGCGCAACTGGTGTTCGGGTTGTCTGGCGCGCTGGACTTCGAAGTCGAAGGGCGTGGCAGCCAGGTGGTGCAGCAGAGTTTCGTGGTGGTACCGGCCGGTGCTCATCATGCGTGCGGCAGCCCACGGGGCAGCCGTTGCCTGGTGCTGGACGTGCCGGATGATGAATGGATCGGGCAATGCCTGGGCGACCATGCCGATGCCAGCCGCCGATTACTCGACAACAATACCCGCCTGCCCCTGGATGCGGGGCAAAGCCAACTGGTCAGTTGGTTGGCGGGCAGCCCGGTGGACGACCCGGTGATTGCACAGCAAGGCGCGGTACTGTTGCTGGCCAGCCTCAACGGCGGGCGTTTGGAAACCACCGGTGGCCGGCGCCTGCCCTACGCGGCGCTCAACGCTCACATCGACCAATATGCCGCTTATCCGCTACAGGTAGCGGACCTGGCGCAAGTCGCAGGGCTTTCCAGTGCTCGCCTGCATGCCCGTTTCGTCGCCGAATGCGGCCAGACACCGATGGAATACATCCGCAGCCGCCGCTTGCACAAGGCACTTGAGCTGCTGCGTGACTCGCAGTTGGCGATCGGCGAGATCGCCCATCGCGTTGGCTACAGCTCGCAAAGCGCTTTTGCCGCAGCCGTGCAGCGCGAATTCGGCGTCCCGCCGGGCAAGCTCCGGCAACCGCGCTAGTCTCGCGCTAAAAATCGCTAGGATCGCGACAGACGAAGGCGCTTGGCAGCGGGCTTAATAGCCGAACGTCCCACCGTTGAACAAGGATTGCAATGACACCCCGTACCGCCCTCGGCGCCCTGCACATCGGCGCACTCATGTTCGGCCTCACCGGCGTGTTCGGTAAGCTCGCCGCAGCCTCGCCGGCCGTCATCGTGTTTGGTCGCGCGGTGTTCGCCGTGCTGGCGCTGGCGGCGTTTGCCCGGTTCGCCAGCCCTACCCGCTGGGAAAAGCTGCGGGGCCGGGACCTGCGCAGGTTGCTGCTTGGCGGGCTGTTGCTCACCGGGCACTGGGTGAGTTTTTTCATTTCGGTGAAAGTCGCCGGCGTTGCGATCGCCACCCTGGGATTCGCCAGTTTTCCGGCTTTTACGGTGCTGCTTGAAGGGCTGATTTTCCGCGAGCGCATCCGCGCCAACGAAATCCTCTTGGTGGTGCTGGTGAGCGTCGGCCTGGTGTTGGTCACGCCAACCTTCGACCTGGCGAGCGGCGCTACCACCGGGCTGCTCTGGGCGGTGGCCTCGGGGCTGTTGTTCTCGTTGTTATCACTGACCAATCGCGCCGGTTCCGGACACGTGCCCCCGGTGCAGGCCGCGCTGTGCCAGAACGTCGTGGTCGGACTCTGCCTGTTGCCAATGGCCGCGCCGCAATTGGCCGACGTTCGTCCGCTCGACTGGTTGTGGATCGGCCTGCTCGGGGTGTTCTGCACCGGCCTGGCCCATAGCCTGTTCGTCGCCAGCCTCGCGGTGATCAAGGCCCGCACCGCCGCGGTGGTGTTCGCCATGGAGCCGGTCTACGGCATCACCATCGCCTGGCTGCTGTTCGACGAAGACCCGACCCTGCGCATGTTGCTCGGTGGCGCGCTGATCATCGTTGCGATCGTGGTGTCGAGCCAGCTGGACGGCACAAAGAAATCCAGCGCCGGCGCCCAGGCCCCGTCTCACTGAGCCCGGTCACTGGATTCTGTCGTTGTGCCCCAGGTCGCGCTCCGGGTCGATCTGGTCGCGGACCCGCTGCTTGAGCACCTTGGCCTCGGGAAAACCTCCATCCGCCTTGCGCTCCCAGATCTGGGTACCATCGCAGCCAATGTGGAAAACCCCACCGGTGCCTGGCACCAGGGACACCTTGCCGAGGTCGTCGCCGAACGTGCTTAGCAGTTCCTGGGCCAACCAGGCGGCACGCAGCAGCCATTGGCACTGTGTGCAATAAGTGATGACGATTTCCGGTTTCTGCGCGGTCATGGGATCAACTCCTGGTTGCAAAGGCGTCGTTATACTACTCGCCTTTGATTGCCTACCCGGAATTGACGATGCGCCGCCTGCTGCCTTGCCTGCTACTTTTGCTATTGCCCCTGCTCGGCCAGGCCAACGAGCCCGCCGTCGAAACATCGCGCCCGAAGATCGGCCTGGTACTGTCCGGCGGCGCGGCTCGTGGCCTGGCCCACATCGGCGTGCTCAAAGCCCTGGAGGAACAAGGCATCAAGATCGACGCCATCGCCGGCACCAGCATGGGCGCGGTGATCGGCGGCCTCTATGCCTCGGGCTACAAGATCGACGAGCTGGAAAAACTCGCCCTGGGCATTGATTGGCAACAAGCCCTGTCCGATGCCCCGCCGCGCAAGGACGTACCCTTCAGGCGCAAGCAGGATGACCGGGATTTCCTGGTCAAGCAGAAACTGAGCTTTCGCGACGACGGCAGCCTCGGCCTGCCGCTGGGAGTGATCCAGGGACAGAACCTGGCCCTGCTGCTCGAAAGCCTCCTGGCCCACGCCAGTGATACCCGGGACTTCGACAAACTGCCAATCCCCTTCCGCGCCGTGGCGACCGACATCGCCACCGGTGAAAAAGTCGTGTTTCGCAAGGGCCACCTGCCCAAGGTCATCCGCGCCAGCATGTCGATCCCGGCCGTGTTTGCGCCGGTGGAGCTGGACGGCCGCCTTCTGGTGGACGGTGGCATGACCGACAACATCCCTTTGGATGTGGCTCGGGAAATGGGGGTGGACGTGGCCATCGTCGTTGATATCGGCACCCCACTGCGCACCCGCAAGCAACTGGTCACGGTGGTGGACGTGTTGAATCAGTCAACGACGCTGATGACCCGGCGCAACTCCGAAGAGCAATTGGCCACGTTGGGGAAAGATGACGTGTTGATCCAACCGGCCCTGGCAAGCTTCGGTTCCACCGACTTCGGACGAGCGCAGGAAATAGTCGATGCCGGTTACCGCGCCACACGGATACTCCAAACGCGCCTGGCGCACTTGCGTCCCGCCGAGCCGGCCGACGCCGAACTGCTGGCGGCGCGCACCCCGAGCGAGCGCACCCCGGTCATCACCGCGATCCGGGTGGAAAACGATTCGAAAGTCGGTGACGACGTGATCCGCTATTACATTCGCCAGAAGATCGGCGAGCCGCTGGACCTGGGGCGCCTGCAGACCGACATGGGCACGCTGTACGGCCTGGATTATTTCGAGCAGGTGCAATACCGCGTCGTACACAAGGGCGCGGACAACACGCTGGTGATCAATGCCCGGGGCAGACGCACCGGCACCGATTACCTGCGCGTGGGCCTGAGCCTGTCGGACGACATGCGCGGCGACAGCGCCTTCAACCTTGGCGCCAGCTATCGGGTCAACGGCATCAATCGACTGGGTGCGGAATGGCTGACCCGGGCGCAGATCGGCGACAAACAGGAGCTGTACAGCGAGTTCTACCAACCGCTGGATGTCGGCTCGCGCTACTTCGTCGCGCCCTATGGACGGTTCGAATCGCGCAACGTCGATTCGATCCTCGACAACGATCCGGTGGCCCAGTACAGGGTCGAGCGCTATGGCTTTGGTCTGAACCTGGGTCGCCAGATCGGCAACAGCGGGGAGATCCGCTTCGGTGTCGGCCAGGCCTGGGGCAAGGCCGACGTGCGCATCGGCGACCACGACCAGCCCAGCGAGAATTTCAATGAGGGCTTTTACGAGCTCAAGTATTCCTTCGACTCCCTGGACAACGTGTACTTCCCCCACGAAGGCGAAGACATCGGTTTGTCCTGGCGTCAGTACGAACCGGGCCTGGGCTCGGACCAGCGCTACCGCCAATGGGAATTCAAACTGGACAAGGCCCTGAGCAGCGGCCCGGATACGTTCATCCTGGGCGGTCGCTACGGCCGCACCCTCGATACCGCCGAAGTAGTGACCTCCAGTTTTGTCCTCGGCGGCGCTCGGCAATTATCAGGCTTTCGCGAGGACGGGATATCCGGCCAGAACATGAGCCTGATGCGCGCCGTGTATTACCGCAGGCTCACGCCTCGGGCCTACCTGCCGTTGGATTTCCCGCTGTATATCGGCGGCTCGCTGGAGCGTGGTCGGGCCTGGAACAACGACAACGAGTTCGACAGTGGCTACATCAACGCCGCCAGTATTTTCCTGGGTTTCGACACGCCGCTGGGCCCCTTGAACTTCAGCTATGGCGTAAATGACGACGATGAGCAGGCGGTGTATTTGAACCTGGGGCAGACGTTCTAAAGAACACAGCCCCTACCTTGTGGGAGCGAGCCTGCTCGCGAAAGCGGTAGACCGGCTTGCACTGGTCGTGAATACACACCTGTCATCCCGAGCAGGCTCGCCCCCACACAGGATTCCCGTCGGCCTTGCAATCGTCTCAGCGAATCCCGGCGAGCAAAACCCGGGCGGTTTCCCTGAGCGGTTCATCGCCCTCTTGCAGCAGCTCTTCCAGCAACGTGATGGCGCTCTTCAGATCGCCCTCGTCGATGCAATTCTGGGCTTCTTCGAGTTTCTCCGAGTGCTCCGATGTGTGCGGTTCGAAGGAGACAGGTTCGAGGGAGAGGGATTCGAATTCGGGTTCAACGGGCGCTGGCTCCAACTCCAGCGCTTGCTCCTCATCGGCAAACCCATCGAGGAAATCATCGTCCAACGACTCCGTTTCCAACGGCGCGCCCCATTGCAGGTCCGTCTCATCGAAGCCCGATAGGGTCAGCGTATCGGCAGCAGCGGCCGGCGGTTTTGGGGGCTCTGGGGATGCCCGTTGGTCATCGGCCAGGTCCCAGCTGTTCTCCAGGGAAAGTCCATCCAGGTTCAACTCGAACTCATCGCTGGGCGCGGCCACAGGTTTCGGCGCGGGCACTGGTGCCTGAGGTTCTGTCGGCGTTTGCGTCGCAGCATTAACGAGGGTGACCCTGGGGTAACGTTTGCGGACGTCTTCCAGTGCCTGGCGATCGACGCCCTGGGCCGATAAATGGCTCTCCTGGGCCTGGAAGCCGATCACATCGCCCTGCTTGCCTAATACATCCAGCAACTTCAGGCCCAGGTCGGTACGGTCCGGCTCGGCCAGCAGTGCCGCACGCAGCAGCCCCGCAGCTTCAGTGAAACGGCCATACGTCAGGTAGATCCCAACGCCCTCGAGCACGTCTCCCAAAGGCGCATCGCCATTGTTGAACGACGAGGCGACCTCGGGATGCTCTTTGTCGGCACTCTCGGCATAGGTTTCGGTGTCGTCATCCAGGGCCAGGTCCGGACGCTCGGCCAATGGCACAGGCCTTGTCAGTTCTTGTTGTTGACGGTGACGAAGGAACAGCAAAAGCGCAAGCAACCCAACCAGCCCCACCAATCCCCCTACCCACAACCAGTCGACGCCTTCGGTTTGCGTCGCTGGTGCTGTCTCGTCCATCGGCAAGGCTTCGGCGGGTTCGGTTGATTCGGCAGGTTCCGGAGCAAGTTCCGAGGTGATCTCAGGTGACGATGCCTGGGTCAGTTGCGCTTGGAGATCGCTGATCTGCTGGCGTTGAGCGGCGATTTCCTGGTCCTGAGCCTGGATCCTGGCTTGCAGTTGTTCGATAGTCTGCTGTTGCTGCTGGCCTTGCAGCACACTGGCTGCCAATTGCTCGGCATTGTTGTCGGGCGCGGCGGGAGCCGGGCTGACAGGACTTTGGGCTGGAGCAGGCAGGATGGCCGAATCGGGAAGCAACAAGCGTTGGCCGATGGAAAGTCGCTCGCTGCCGGGGTTCAAGGCCTCAATCCCCTGCATCAGTTCATTGACCGATGCATTGCTGCCCGCATCGTGCAGGCGCTTGGCGATGATCCAAGGGTTGTCGCCCTGCACCACGGTGTAGCGTTTGCCCTGTGTGGCCGGAGGCGCCTTGATGGCTGCCTTTGTCTCGGCCGGGGCGGAAGGTTCATCAACAGACGGAGCTATGCCGGGCGCGCCCGGTGGATCGATCAACACGGTGTATTCGCGCAACAAACGCCCGTTGGGCTGATTGAGCTGCACCAGAAAGTTGAGAAACGGCTCCTCCACCGGTTTGCTGGACGTCACCCGAATGAAACTGCGCCCGCCACGCAGCACGGGGGTAAAGCGCAAATTATTGAGGAAGAATACCCGCTCCACGCCCGCACGACTGAAATCCTCCGCCCCCGCCAGGCTGGCGGACAGGTCGCCCTCGCTGAGGCCCGCCGCGTCAACCAAGGCGATATCGGCGCGCAACGGCTGGTTCAGGGCGGAATGGAGCGTGATCTCACCCAGCCCCAGCGCCGACGCCAGGGCTGGAAATCCCAGGACACCCACGACGACCGACACGTTGATCCAACTGCGCAACGTGGACTGCAAACTTTCAAGCATGGGTATCCCTTTGATCAACGACCTATGCGAAACGCTTCCAATACGATCGCTTAGTACTGGTTATAGTTCGCTAACCGTCGAATCTCAAAAGTCGGATGCCAGGGATATGCCTCAGGATTTTTCAAGGTTGGCCAGGATCGTGCCGTGAACCCGCATGCAAACCCGCATGTCCGCTTCATCGACGCCCTCGAACAACTCCCGGCGCAACTGCGTGGCAATGGTTTCGATTTGTTCGATCAGCGGTAACGCCGGGGCGCACAGCACGATTTTCTTGGCCCGACGGTCTTCGGCCACGGCTTGGCGTTGCACCAGCCCCTGGGTTTCCAGGCTATCGAGCAAGCGGGCCAAGGTCGGGCCTTCGACGGCGACACTCTGGGCCAACTCGCGTTGGGTCGGCGCCTGCTCGAAACGGGCCAGGTGCAGCAGCACCAGCCAGCGCGCCTGGGACAGGCCCAGTCCGGCGAGACGACGATCCAGTTCGGCGCGCCAGCCTCGGGACATTTGCGCCAACTGCATGCCAAAACGGTGTTGATCGGTCAAAGGCATAAAAAACTCATCAAATCTGAAATAGAGAAATACTAATTATTAGTCAGCTAAGCATGAGCTTGAGGTTCAGGCAAGGCTCGCACTGTAGTGAATCGTTAAAGGAATGTAACTGGCTGATCAGACTTCAAATTCCGATTGCAATGCAGCCCTGACGCAATACAAAACTCCTTCTGGGACACGTCCTACAAACAACGCGGCAACTTCCGATACGGGAGGCAACTCGCCCTCCCCATCGAGAAACGCATCCTGAACCTCGCCCATCAATTCTTCAGGCAGATCCAGCGCCTGCTCCAGGGACAGTTGTTGCTCGCCAATGGCCTCGGCCAGCATCGTGTAGACGTTCTTTTCCGAGCATTGCAACTGTCCGGCAATCTGCAGCGGGGTCATGCCGGCTCGAGCCAAGGTGATGAGTTCGTGGCGTACATCGGCCACCGCTGGCGGTGTCTCGGCTTCGCCTCCCAACACCTGGAGGAAGGCCTCGCCATAACGCTCCAGCTTGCGCGCGCCGACACCACTGACCCGGGCCATTTCCGCCAGGGAAGTCGGTTGGCTGCGGAGCATTTCCAGCAAAGTGGAATCGGGAAAGATGACATACGGCGGTACACCGTGTTCCTCGGCCAGCTTGCGACGCAGGGCGCGCAAGGCTTCCCACTGATCGCGCTCTTCGCCGCGCACCAGTTGGCTGGCCTGGCTCTTGCTGCTCTTGACCGCTGTCGCGGGCTTGAGGTCGCGGCGCAGCTCCAGGGTGACCTCACCCTTGAGCAAGGGGCGGCAACTCGGGCTCAGGCGTAAGCCGCCGTAGCCTTCCAGGTCGATGTCCACCAGCCCGCGGGCCACCAGTTGCCGGAACAATGACCGCCATTCGCTTTCGCTGCGGGCCTTGCCCACGCCAAACACTGACAAGTGCTGATGACCGAAGCCACGGACTTTCTCGTTGTCCTTGCCCAGCAGCACATCGACCAGATGCCCCACGCCATAACGCTGGCCCGTGCGATAGATCGTCGAGAGTGCCTGGCGGGCAGGCTCGGTGGCGTCCCAGGTCTCCACTCCATCGACGCAGTTGTCACAGTGCCCGCAAGGCTGGGGCATGTCTTCGTCGAAATAGGCGAGCAGGGTCTGGCGTCGGCAGCGGGTTTCTTCGCACAGTGAAAGCATCGCGTCGAGCTTGTGCTGCTCCAACCGCTTGTGACGTTCATCGCCCTCCGAGTTCTGCAGCATCTGCTTGAGCATCACCACGTCTTGCAGGCCGTAGGCCATCCAGGCATCCGCCGGCAAGCCGTCACGACCGGCACGCCCGGTTTCCTGGTAATAGGCCTCGAGGGACTTGGGCAAGTCAAGATGAGCGACGAAACGCACGTTGGGCTTGTCGATGCCCATGCCGAACGCCACGGTGGCGACCATGATCAAGCCTTCTTCGTTGAGAAAGCGCTTCTGGTGATAGGCCCGCAAGTCATTGGGTAGCCCCGCATGATAGGGCAATGCCGGGAAACCTTGTTCGCTGAGGAACGCCGCCACCTCCTCGACTTTCTTGCGCGACAGGCAATAGACAATGCCCGCGTCGCTGCGCCGCTCCGCGAGGAACGCCAGCAACTGCTTGCGTGGCTGCTCCTTGGGCACGATGCGATAGAAAATATTCGGGCGGTCGAAACTGGAGAGGAATCGCTCGGCGTCTTGTAGATGCAGCCGCTCAATGATTTCTTCACGGGTACGCTTGTCGGCGGTGGCCGTCAGCGCGATCCGCGGTACATCGGGAAACAGCTCCGCCAGTTGTCCCAACTGCAGGTATTCGCGACGGAAATCATGACCCCATTGGGACACGCAGTGAGCTTCGTCGATGGCGAACAGGGCTATTTCCAAGCCCTGTAGAAAAGCCAGCATGCGCGGCTGCACGAGGCGCTCCGGCGCCAGGTACAGCATTTTCACCTCGCCACGCTTGATGCGCGCCGCCAGGTCCCGCTGCTGCTCGGCGCTCAAGGTGGAATTGAGCGATGCGGCGGCGACACCCAGCTCTTCAAGCGTGGCGACCTGGTCATCCATCAAAGCGATCAGCGGCGAAACCACCACCGCCAGACCATTGCGCAGCAGCGCGGGCACCTGGAAACACAAGGACTTGCCACCGCCGGTGGGCATGAGCACCAGGGCATCGCCACCGCTGGCCACGCGCTCAATAATGGCACCCTGGCGGCCACGGAAACTGTCGTAGCCGAAGATGTCCTTGAGAACGCGTTGAGCCTGTTCGAGCATAGAAACTCCAAAATCACCAAAACATCCCTGCAAGGCTGGTTCAGAATCCAAAAGACTGCACCGACAAATCGTAAGTGGGCGTTTCGAACCGGCGGGACGCCGCAGGGCATCACAAAACGCGGCAGTATACCCGAGGGCTTCGTTGCGAAGGGGGTTGCTGACAAGAGGCGCTAGCGGCGAGTGTTGGACCAGGCCCAGACCTGCCACAGATCGCCCTGACATTGAGTCATGCCCGGCCAACGAAGAGGCAAATCCACCACGCGGCTGGCCTGAGCGCTTAAGAAGGCCTAGAATTCCCGCATTGTTTATTCCCCAAGGTAGCCCGTAATGTCCTTCGCTGAGCAACTGACCCGCCTGCAAGTCTTCCTCGACGCCGATGAGCTGCACGAAGAGGCGCTGGATTACGTGGCCGCTCATGGCTATCTGACTGCCCTGTCGATCTGCGCGGAATCGGTGCCCGATCGTGAGTGGATCGACGCCCTGTTCGCCGAAGAACCGCACTACGCCGACGAAGCCCAGCGCGCTGAAATCGAAGCCACGCTGGTGGGCCTCAAGGCCCACATCGCGCGTCAACTGGCTTCCGATGAGGAATTCGAGTTGCCGTGCGAGCTGGACCTGGGCGACGACCCGGACGATTCGGAACTGCGCGGCTGGTGCATCGGTTTCATGGAAGGCGTGTTCCTGCGCGAAGCCGCCTGGTTCGAAACCGCCGAGGAAGAAGTCAGCGAAATGCTGCTGCCGATCATGGTCGGTTCCGGCCTGTTCGACGAGCAACCGGAGTTCGAAGACATTGCCAAGGACGCGAACCTGATGGACGACATGATCGTGCAGATCCCGGAAGCACTGACGGCCCTGTACCTGCTGTGCAACGCACCGGACGAGAAGCCGGCGATTCTCAAGCCTCGCCACCACTGAGTCACCGGGTGCGCGCCCCTATCGGCAAGCGCCCGCTGATCCTGCGTTACGCTCTGCTGGCCGTCGGCTGGCTGAGCGTGGTGCTGGGGGTCATCGGCATCTTCATTCCCGTTCTCCCCACCACCCCCTTCCTCCTCCTGGCCGCTGCCTGTTTCGCTCGCAGTTCGCCGCGCTTCTACCAATGGCTGGTGGAACATCCCCGCCTCGGCCCGTGGATCGGCGACTACCTCAGCGGCAACGGCATCCCGCTCAAGGGCAAGGTCTACGCCATCGGCTTGATGTGGGTAAGCATCCTGCTCTCGTGCTACCTGGTGCCATTGCCGTGGGCGCGGGTCTTCATGCTGACCAGCGCGGTGCTGGTGACGGTTTACATACTCCGGCAAAAAACGCTGCGCCGGCCCTGATGCAGAAGGTCGCGTAGCGTCGCAAAGGTTCTGCACCTTTCGTCGCGAATCGCTGCCGACCTGTCAACCTTGACAGTAGCCAGCGCGCCACGGTCGAGGCTCAATGTCATCATTTCGTCATGCTTCAACCATAGCGTCGCCCCAAGGAGCGTGGTCATGCCCGACATTTCCTTCCCACTCGGTTCCTACGCCAATCAAGTATCGCCTCGCGCCCGCCATGCAGCCAAACGGCTGCCCCCTACCGTGCGTGCCACGTTGCCCTGCCCCAGGTTGGAAGAGGCCTCCCCGCCGGATGTGTTCGACCCTGGCAAAGAGTTCGAAGTCGTTCACGTGCTGATCGAATATCCGCAAATGGCTCGCAACGACATTCTTAGGTGCTATTGGCTTGGGGAAGATTCGTTGGGGTGTACCAGCAGCAAATTGACCGTCTCCGACGTCTTCGAAGGCTGTCCGGTGCGGTTCGCGGTGGGGACAGAATTTGTCATGCCGAACATGGGCCGACGTGTCAGGGTGAGCTATACCTTGTGGCGCGCCGGCACGCGGGAATATGAATACTCATCGGTACTCAACTTGTTGGTGCGTGAACTCATAGCATGACCCGTTCCAGCAGAGCCCTCCCGTGGCTGAA
The DNA here is from genome assembly GCF_052660185.1 of Pseudomonas sp. E102. Classification (NCBI taxonomy): domain Bacteria; kingdom Pseudomonadati; phylum Pseudomonadota; class Gammaproteobacteria; order Pseudomonadales; family Pseudomonadaceae; genus Pseudomonas; species Pseudomonas sp. E102. Next base: position 845,588 of record NZ_CP084025.1, on the reverse strand, counting down.
TAGACCACACCCGACATTTCGCCGGGTGTTGTCTATTCGGCTCAGCTTAAACCGTGTCCAGCTTCAAACTTCGCCCACCAAGCCTGCGAAAAACGTCACCCCTCCCAGCTCCCTACCGCTCATCCAAAACCTGCCCATACCTGTCGACTCTGACAGTAGCCGGCGCTGTCGGCTGGGAGTTTGATAGCCCATACGTCAATGGGCATTCGCCCGTTCTGCTCTTGGGAAAATCGCCATGGATATCCGATCCCCTGCCTTAAACCAGCTGTTTGAACTATATCCTGTGGTCATTCCGGGTTGGATAAGTCCGGTGAAACCAGCAGGCATCGCAAATGGCGGAGTGCCCAAGAAGCTTTACGAGTCATCGTCCGACGGACTGCTATGCGTGGTTGACCCATGGGCCGAACTCATCGGTCGTTCCTGGACAATGGCCGCGTTTGATCGAGTCGATTTATACGTCAATGACGGGCCGACCCCCGTTGATGGCCATACCGTTCTGCCAGGGCAGGAGCAAGAACGCATCCCATTGCATGTCACTCCTGGGAGATTGAATGAAGGGGTGAACAAACTGCACTATAAAGTCACCCGCGTTGGGAACAACGAAGAGCTCTCTCGACCGCTGAACGTTCTCTATCACCTGCAATCGCCGGGTGACCCATCACTCAGCGCGGATCTAGTCATTCCACTTGACGTTATTAGCGACGGCGTCAGCTTCGATAAGGCGGAGCAAGGGGTGGAGTTCGGATTCACTTATACCAACCGCCGAAACTACGACCATATCGATTTTTTTGTGGGCAACGTGACCGTCCCATTCGACGTGGCGGATGTTCCCCAGCCGGTTGCGCATACGTTGTTCACCGACACGTTCAGGCAGGCGGGGGACAACCCCGCCACGCCGCTGCGATTCACCGTCACCGACCAATTGGGCAATGCCAACGAGTCGAAGACCAGGCGCCTGGATATTCATCTTGAAGTTGCGTTGATCACCCCTACCCTCGACAGCGTAAAAGACCCCGCCGGCCAGGACATTCCCGACGAAGGCAGCACCACCAGCACCGCCTTGACGCTCTCGGGGCAGGCAAGCAAAGGAAAGCAAATCGAGGTATACGACGGTAGTGGGTCCAGCGCCGTTTCCAAGGGGACTGCAACCGCAGATGCAGCAACCGGCCTTTGGACCTTGGCCATCACCGTCCCCGCAGGAAGACGTCGTCTTTATGCCAAATCCCTTTACCACCCCACAAATGTGTACTCGAATGTACGCCACCTTACGGTGACTATGGCCCTGACGATCGATACCAGCCCGGTAAGATTCACCCAACCGGTGCACGTGACCACCGCATCCGAAGCGCATCCGTTCAGGCCGGATTTCTCGGACGTGCAGCGGCAAGCCTCCAATGGGAGTCCTCCGTACAGCTACACCTCCAGCAATCCCAGTGTCGCTTCGGTGAACGCCGCTGATGGCCGAGTCTTTATCGCACGCGCAGGGACCACCGATATCCGCGTCACCGACAGCACCGGAGCCAGCCTTGCCTACACCGTGACCATCAACCAGGCTTGGGTGTGGGTTTTTTCCACGCACCGTATTAGCGGTGATAACGCAGAAAGGTGGCGGCGAAGTGTTTCCGGGGCGATAGCCCCTTCGCCGGGCACTCAGTTCACAGCCCTCGACGCCCGTTATGTGTTCCCCGCTGATTGGCGTTCCGCGGTTTATTACGGTGCCGTCGCCGGGCCAGATCGTTACTATCGATTAACTTGGTACGGTACCTGGGACACGACTAACCAGCTCCCACTCTATCGAGGCGTCGGCTACATCATATCGACGGCCAGTTCTCGAACCGTTGGCGCTTATCAATACATCGCGCTGACCTGGCTGAACAAAGAAGCCCTGCCGAACAGCAAGACACTGGCCCGGCAGTTGGCGACCTCCGGCCAAGTCTTCGACGGCATCGGCCAGTTGGTCGATGAGGCAACGTTGCAAGTGCGTCAGCCCGGCGCCATCGGCGACGATCAAGGCGATTCTCAGATCCCTATTCCTGATGGACATCACCAGGTCGAGGGGGCTACCGCCACACTCGTGACCTGGCGCGAGGGTTCGGTCTATCAATGGAAAGTAATCCTGCAGCAGACGGATGCCGAAACAGTATTTGGCGAGGATCCCGCTCCGGAAGACGACACCCTGACCGTAGCCTCTAATCCCAACGCCATTCTCGCCACCTGGCTCGATGCGTCGGGGACGTATCGGTACCAGGTCATCCTCCAGGACAGCGTGGTGGACGCTTGACCGGCAGGAAACGCTGAACGAGGCCTGACAGGGTTCGTCATGCTTGAGTCCAAAGCGCCAGGCAGCACCCGGCATTTCGCCGGGTGCTGCCCACTTCGTTTCAGCTCAAACCGTGTCCACCTTCAACGAATGATCATTGAGCATTCCGTTGATGATCGTCGCCGTATCAGCCCCGCCAATCATTCCACCCGATCCCGGCGTCACCCCGTAATGGCTGGCAAGATCGATGCCGGCCAGGTCGATGGTCTGGTTCGGCGTGGCGCCCGCGGTGCTGCTGACGTCGATGCTGGTCACGACCGATGCGCCGGTTCCGGTAACGGTGAAGTGCAGGTAGTCGTCCAGGGACGCCGCGCTGCCGTTTTCGCCCAGTAGCAGTTGGGACAGGTCGAGTTTGTCCAGGCCCGGGGTGAAGTCGGTGATGACGTCGTGGCCGCTGTTGCCAGCCTGCCATTGGAAGGTGTCCGCGCCGCTGCCGCCGCTGAGGATGTTATTGCCCAGGCCGCCAATCAAAATGTCGTCGCCGCCCCCGCCGTTGAGCACGTCATGGCCAAGGCCGCCATCGATGCGATTGCCCGAGCCGTCACCCGTGAGGGTGTCGTTGAAATTCGAGCCAACGAGGTTTTCGATGCCGGCCAGGGTGTCGGTCCCGGCCCCGAGGGTGTTTTGCGCGGCCAGCAGGCCGAGGTTCACGGTGACGCCTGCCGTGGCATGGGCATAGCTGGCGGTATCGTTGCCGGTGCCGCCGTCGAGCAGGTCGTTGCCGACGCCGCTGTAGAGCACATCATCCCCTGCCCCACCGTGCATGGCGTTATTGCCAGTGCCCGCGCTGAGAACATCGTCACCACCGCCGGCGTTCAGCACGTTGTCGCCATTGCCGGCCAGCAGCACGTCGTCGCCCGCCGTCCCCGTCAGGGTGTGACCGGCTTGATAGCTGATGCCTACCCCGGCGCTATCGCTGCCACCGTGGTTGTCGCTGGCGGTGTAGGTGCCATGGAAATCCGGCGTGCTGTTTTGAGCGCCCGCGTAGTTGACCGTCAGGGTCAGCTGGTAGTTTTCCGAGCCATTGCCATTGCCAGGATTGGGAATGTTGGTCACATGGATCTGGTAATTGCCAGTCGCCGCCGCCGTGAACGAGGCACCGTCGCTGATCGCGATGAAGGGCCCGCCATTCAAGGAGTACTCCATGGCGATGCGGCCCGCGGCCAGGTTGTGATCCAGTTTGAGGGTTTCGCCCTGCTTCAGGCTGATGTTGAGCCGGTCTTCATCGTTGGCGTTGCTGTTCGACACCGCCCCCAGCGCGCCACTGACCACCAGCACCGCTGTCATGCTCGCGGCATTGGCGACGAAGGCGCTGCGGTTCAGGTTGATCGACTGGACGTTGTTGCCGGCGAAGCTTGCGGTGCCGGTGCTGCCGGTGAAGTCCGCGCCCTTGGCAACCCAGCCTGTGTTGAAACTGGTCGGCGACGCGGTAAGCGGGTCGCCATTGGCGTCGCTGTCGTTGCCCAGCAACAGCTCACCGGGGACTACGATATTGCCCGACAGCACGTTGGTTATGACGTTGTCATCGATCGCCACCGGCGGGCTGTTGGGTTGGACCTTGATGACCAGGTTGGAGCTGGCCAGGTCGCCATCGTTATCACTGAGGGTGTAGCCGATGTTCTCGGTGATCAACGTACCGGTGGTGGTCTGGGAGGTGTAGCTGAACGCCCCGGTGTCGAGGTTCACCACCAGAGTGCCGTCGTGGCCGGTGGCGATGCTGACCGTGTTGGTCGCCGTATTGAAGACCCCATGATTGGTTCCACCGCTGGCAGTCAGTGCTCCCTGGCCACCGTTGGCGTCCGGGTTGTAGCTGTAGGTCGTGCCGTCCACCAGGAGGCTTTTGACAAATCCGCCGTCGGCGCCGAACGAACCGCCCTCCCCGAGCAGGCTGCCGGTGACCGGCACGCCCTGCACGGTACCGGAAAGCACCGAGTTGAGCTGGTTCAGGTCGGTGACCACGACCGCGTTCGTGTCGGTGTGGGTGCTGCCGTCGTGGGCCAGCGGATCGAGATTGATGTTTCTCGCGCCGCTGCCCAGTCCGATGGCGTAGTTCTTGATGCCATTGGCATCGAGAAAGGCTTTCCACGCGACCTCGTCCGCCGAGCCGATTTCGCCCAAGGTCGGCTTGCCGTCTGAAAAGAAGTAGCCAACGTTTTGTGCGCCAACCAGTTTGCCGGAGGTTGCGAACGCAGTCTGGGCCGTGGCCACCGCCGCGTCGTAATTGGTGTCACCGTGCGCTTTCAGCGCGGCGATCAGCGTCTTGGCCGTTGCAACGTCCACCCAGACGGCACTCTGGTCGGTGGCGCTGCCGCTGAAGGTCACCAGTTGGACTTTCACGTCGCCCATGTCGTCGTATTTGTCGAGCAAGGCGCTGACCGCCTGCTTGGCCAGGTCCATTCGCGAAAGCCCCGGGACACCGGAGGCATCTTTCATGCTGCCGGAGACGTCGAGCACGATCAGCAGGTTAGAGTCGATCTCGGTCGCCGTGACCGAACGCTCGGACGCGACAGCCTTGGGTACGTCATCGACGATGCTGACCACCAGGTTGCCGGTGGTGCTGTTGCCCAGGGCGTCAGTAGCCTGATAGGTGAAGTTCTCGGTCAATACGTTCGGGCCATTGTTGGCATTGGGCGACGTTGCCGCCGCAGACGTCAGCGTATAGGTGTAGGAACCATTGGGGTTGAGCGACAATTGGCCGTGGGCGCCGTTGGCATCACCCACCAGGGCGAACGTGACGGCTCCGGTTGCGCCAGTGACCGAGCCTACCAGGGAGCCAGTCGCGGTTTCGCTGGTGGAGCCTGGCTCGCTGCCGGTCGTGGTGCCGGGCGCCAGGTCCTGGCCGTCCTGTTTCAGGTCCAGGGCCTTTTCGTAGACGGTGATGTCATGGTCGGTCTCGGCAACCAGGCAACTGTTGTGCACATCGATGGTGATGGTTGTGGTGCTTTCATCGCCGTCACCGTCGCGCACGGTGTAGGTGAACACATCAGTTGCACCTGGCGCGCCGACGGAGTCCGGATTGCTGTGATAGACCGCATTGCCGTTGGCATCCAGCGTCAGGTAGCCATAAGCGCCATTGATCTGCGTATTGAGGCCGCCGTTGGCGGGGCTTGAGGTGTCGTTGCCAGCGCGCACGCCAACCACCGTGCCACCGTCGGCACCAAGCACGTCGTTGTGCAAAACGTTGCCGCTGACCGTCCCGCCCTCCACCACCGCTGCGGTATCGCAATGCGCCTTGGGCACATCGTCGACAATATTGATGACGATGGTGCTGGTGACGGTGTTGCCGAGTGCATCCGTGGCCTGATAGGTAAAGCTTTCACTCAGTTCATTCGGGCCATCGTTGGCGGCGGGCGTTGTCGTGGCGGGCGACGTCAGGGTGTAGGTGTAGGAACCGTCCGGGTTGAGCAATAGTTGACCGTGGGCGCCGGTGGCATTGCCGACCAGGGCGAACGTGACGGCGCCAACGGCACCGGTCACCGAGTCCAGCAGGCTGCCGCTGGCGGTTTCGCTGGTGGCGTTCGGCAGGCTACCGGTGACGGTGCCGGGAGCCAGGTCCTGGCCGTCCTGGTTCAGGTCGAGCGCACTTTCACGCACGCTGACTTCATCATCCGGTGCGGCGACAAGGCAGCTGTTATGCACGTCGATGGTGATGGTGGTGGTGCTTTCGTCACCGTCGGCGTCGCGCACGGTGTAGGTGAACACGTCGGTGGCACCCGGTGCGCTGACGGCATTCGGATTGCTGTGGTACACAGCGTTGCCATTGGCGTCCAGGGTCAGGTAACCATAGCTGCCGTTGATCTGGGTATTGAGGCCGCCGACGGCCGAGGTCGAGGTATCGCTGCCGGCGCGAACGCCGATCACCGCGCCGCTTGCCGCAGGCCCATCGGCACCGCCCTCATCGTTGTTGAGAACGTTGCCGCTGACCGTCCCGCCCTCATCCACCGAGGCGGAGTCGGCATGAGCGGTAGGCAAGTCATCGACAATGTTCACGTCCAGGTTGCCGGTGGCCGTGGTCCCGTTATCGTCCGTGACCACCACGGTAAATTGCTCGCCCAGGCTGTTGGCGCCGCTGGCGTTGGGATGGGCTTCGTTGTCGAGCAAGGTGTAGCTGTAGCTGACCACGCCCGTGGCGGCGTTGAAGCCGGTCACGGTCAGGGTATTGCCCAGCGCCGTGGTGATCGATTGTGGAAAACCGGCGGCCACGCCACCGCTGACCACGGTGATGCCGCCGACGCTCAGGCTCTGCACGCCGTCCAGCGCGGTCACGGTGAAGGTGCCGTTTTGCGTCAGCGCCGACGTGTCCGGGCTGCTGCCGTCGTCGAGGTTGTTTTCCTGGACCGTGAGCTCGCCGCCATCGGTATCCAGGCCGGTGATGATCACCGGGTCGTCGTTGTTGTGGACTTGCAGCACCAGGTTCGCGGTGCTGGTGTCGCCATCGGCGTCGGTCAGGGTGTAGGTGAAGGTTTCCGTGCCGCTGCCGCCACCATTCAGGCCTTTGAAATCGGTATCGGACGCATTGAGTGTGTAGGTGTAGGACCCATCGGCGTTCAGGACGAGGGTGCCATAGGTGCCGGTGAACGTTCCGGGCGTGATCGGATCGGACGCCACCTGATCGGCACCTTGGGTGTCGTTGGGCAGCACGCTGCCGGTGAGGGTCAGGCTGCTTTCCGACGCGGTGCCGGTGTTGCTGTCGTCCACGGCGTTGGGCACGTCATCGACGATATTCACGTCCAGGTTGCCGGTGGCCGTGGTGCCGTTATCGTCTGTGACCACCACGGTAAATTGCTCGCCAAGGCTGTTGGTGCCGCTGGCGTTGGGATGGGCTTCGTTGTCGAGCAAGGTGTAGCTATAGCTGACCACGCCCGTGGCGGCGTTGAAGCCGGTCACGGTCAGGGTATTGCCCAGCGCCGTGGTGATCGATTGTGGAAAACCGGCGGCCACGCCACCGCTGACCACGGTGATGCCGCCAACGCTCAGGCTCTGCACGCCGTCCAGCGCGGTCACGGTGAAGGTGCCGTTTTGCGTCAGCGCCGACGTGTCCGGGCTGCTGCCGTCGTCGAGGTTGTTTTCCTGCACCGTGAGCTCGCCGCCATCGGTATCCAGGCCGGTGATGATCACCGGGTCGTCGTTGTTGTGGACTTGCAGCACCAGGTTCGCGGTGCTGGTGTCGCCATCGGCGTCGGTCAGGGTGTAGGTGAAGGTTTCCGTGCCGCTGCCGCCGCCGTGTAACGCGACAAACTGCGGATCGCTGGTGTTCAGCGTGTAGGTGTAGGTGCCATTGGGATTGAGAACCAAAGTACCGTAGGTGCCGGTAAATGTGCCGCCAATGATCGGCCCGCTGTCAGGGCCGGTGGGAATGCGGTCCGCACCTTGGTGATCGTTGGGCAAAACGTTGCCGGTCAGGCTCACGAGGGTTTCCGACGCGGTACTGGCGTGGCTGTCGTCGATCGCCTGGGGCACGTCGTCGGTGATGTTGACGTCCAGGCTCCCGTTCGCGATATCACCGTCGGTGTCGATTGCCACCACCGGGAATTGCTCGCTGATGGTGTTGGCACCACCGCCCGCCGGATGCGCTTCGTTGTCGGTCAAGGTGTAGCTGTAGGTGACGACGCCAGTGGCGGGGTCGTATCCGGTAATCGTCAGCGTGTTGCCCAGGGCCGAAGTGATGGACTGCGGGAAACCTGCGGGCACGCCACCGGTGATGACGCTGATGCCGCCGATGCTCAAGCTGCTCAGGCCGTCGGGAGCCGAGATGGTAAAGGTGCCATTTTGCACCAATGCACCAGCATTACTGGCGGTGCCGTCGGCGAGGTTGGCCTCGTTGGCGGTCAATTCGCCACCGTCCACGGTCAGGCCATCGAGGGTGATGGGGTTGTCTGGGGTTTCAGGAATGACCGGCGCAACGGCTGCGTCGTCGCCATCCGGGTCAGCCGCCACCTCCAGCAGCGGAAATTCAGGTATGCCATTGAAGCCTGCGGTGGGGAAGCCGATCAGTGGATCGACCTGTCCACCGACTTCTTCCAGCAACACAAAACTGTGCCCGCCGCCCACTGCGCCGGGGTTGCCGCCCTCGGCCCCGGCGGCCGTGGCCTCGCCAGTCTGGGTCGGGTCGGCGCCGGCCGCGATGGCTTGCTGCAGCTTCTGCACATCGGTCAGTTGGGCCTCGCTGGGCGTCGGCGTTTGCGGCGTGTCCACCCGCGGCGCCTGCTGATCGGCGAGCAATTGTGGGGTCAAGGTCAAGTCGCTGCCGCGACCCAGGGTCAGCTCATGGCCGTTCTGCAACTGCACCGCGACAGCGCCTTCGGCCCCGGTGACCAGGTGCTCGCCGGCATACAGCCGGTCACCTTCGACCAGAGGACGCCGCAGCCCGCCGACGTCCTGTGCGAAAACCTGCCCTACCACCTTGCTGACGGTACCGATGAGCGCTGCCATGTGCATTCCCTCCGCTGCCAACCACAGTCGGCACCTGTCTGGGTGAAGATCGGTGCTGGGTAGCCGCCAGAATTTGGAAAATCTGCCAGCTTTCGAGACCGTACGAGGGACAGTCAAATTGCCATAACGACAAAAAAACGTCACTCAAAACTGTCTCACTTTTGAACCCTTCAGCACCTCTTCACATCGTTTCAAAAATTATGTGGAACTTTTTATTGACGCCTACAAACCGACGCAACCCTTATTCGGCGAGGCTTTCGCTTTGAACAATGTGCTGGATTTTTCCAAGCTCATAAGTTTTTTTTGGAATAACTGTTATGAGAAATTCTTCTTAGGTTTTTCCTAGGATGTTCTTAGCTGTGTTGTTACAAGGTTGAAACGGTTTTGATCTTTTAAACGTCAATATTCTGGCGACAACGAAGTACAACAGACCTCAGGAGAAGCACCCCATGCGCGTTCTTACCCCCCTCTGCAGCGCGGTTCTACTGGCCATGGCCTGCTCCTCTCAGGTTCAGGCGATGTCCCTGACCGAGGCGATCCAGAGCACCATCGCGACTCACCCGGAACTGGCGCAACGGGTAGACAGCCGTCTGTCGGCCAACGAGGACGTCAAGGTCGCCAGAGGAGGCTTCTTTCCGTCGGTGGATTTGAACGCCGGTTATGGCCGTGGCTACAGCGACAACACCAATACCCGGGCACTGGGCAACCATCACACCAACATCCTGACCTACACCCAGTCGGAACTGCGCCTGCGGCAGATGATCTTCGACGGTTTTAATACCGCCAATGAAGTGGAACGTACCCAGGGCGTGGTCAATTCCCGGGCCTATTACGCCCAGGGCACCGCGCAGGATCTGGCGCTGCGGACCATCGAGGTCTACCTGGAAGTGCTCAAGCGTCGCGAACTGGTGACCTTGGCCAAGAACAACCTGCAAGCGCACCTGCGCGTCAATGACCAGATCGGCCTGCGCACCGAGCGCGGCGTGGGCAGTACCGCCGACTCCGATCAGTCCAATGCACGTCGGGCCCTGGCGGAAAACAACTACGACACCGCCCAGGTCGACCTGGCGGACGCGGAAGCAAATTTCTACAGCGTGGTCGGGCGCATGCCCGATGAGCTGGAAACCCCACCGTCCACCAAAGGCGAGATCCCCGTGGACCTGCGCGAAGCCCAGCAAAGCATGGTGGATAACAACCCGTACCTGAAATCGGCCCAGGCCGACATCCAGTCCGCCGAAAGCCAATACGAGGTGGCGAAATCACCGTTCTATCCGCGCTTCGACGCCGAAGCAGCCGTGGGCGCCAACAACAACCTGGGCGGCGAGGAAGGCCACGACAACAACTGGCGGCTGGGCGTGGTGATGAACTACAACCTGTTCCGCGGCGGCAGCGACAAGGCGCGGCTGGCATCCAACGCCCACCAGATCAACCAGGCGATGGACATCCGCAACAACGCACTGCGCCAGCTCAACGAAGACACCCGCCTGGCCTGGAACGCAATGCTCAACGCCCGCAAACAGACCCCGACCGCCCGGGAATACGCCGACACCACTTCTCGTGTACGCGCGGCTTATCAAGATCAGTTCGGCCTCGGCCAACGCACACTGCTTGACCTGCTCGACAGTGAAAACGAGCTGTATAACGCCAACCGCCGTTACACCGAGGTGCGCTACACCGAGGAATACTCGATGTACCGGGTGTTGGCGAACATGGGCCTGCTGCTGCAGAAACAACGGATCGTGCTGCCGGCCGATGCGGTCGCGCAGACCGAAGTCAAGAACCAGGCACGGCTGCCGGAACTGAAGTAATCCAGTGGGAGTGATCAGCATGACCCGCATGGAACCGGCAATTCCCGGCACCGACCCGCGCTTGAACTTCGATGATCCCTTGCTGGACGGCTTGTTGATCCTCTGCAAACTCCATGGCGCGACCGTCAGCCGCGCCAGCCTCAGCGCCGGGCTTCCTATGGCGCACCAACGTCTGAGCCTGGACCTGCTGCCTCGCGCAGCGGCCCGGGCCAGTTTGCAGGCGCGGCTGTTGCGCCGCGAGCTGGGGGATATATCGGCGCTGAATTTGCCGGTGATGCTGATCCTCGCCGGGGGCCGCTGCGCGATATTGCGGCGCTGGGGCGAGGACGGTCGCGCGCTGATCCTGCCCAGCGAGGCCGATGGCGGTGAACAATGGGTCAGCCGCGAGGAACTGACCACCGATTACAGCGGCCAGGCGCTCTTCGCCCGGCCGCGCCATGAGCTTGAAGACCTGCGCGCGCCCCTGGTGCCACGGGTCGAAGCGTGGTTTCGCGACACCTTGAAACTGTCCCGCTGGCTGTACAGCGACGCAATCCTGGCCAGTTTCCTGATCAATCTGCTGGGCTTGATGGTGCCACTGTTCGTCATGCAGACCTACGACCGCGTGGTGCCGAACCAGGCCACCTCCACGTTGTGGGTGCTGGCCGTCGGGCTGTTGATCGGCACCGGTTTCGAGCTCGTGTTGCGGGTGGTGCGTGCTCATCTGCTGGACACCGCCGGCAAGAAAACCGACGTGATTCTTTCCGCCACCCTGTTCGAGCGCATCACCGGCATGGCCATGAAAGCCAAGCCGGTGACCATCGGCGGATTCGCCCAAAGCATCCATGACTTCCAAGGGCTGCGGGAGTTTCTTACCGCCGTGACCCTTACCAGCCTGATCGACCTACCCTTCGCCCTGCTGATGCTGGTGGTGATTGGGCTGCTGGGCGGTTGGCTGGTGGTGATTCCGGTGGTGGCGTTTCCCATCACCGTGGTATTCGCGATGATCATCCAGGCGCGCCTGCGCGACACCGTGCAAAAAAGCCTGGCCCTGGGCGCCCAGCGCCAAGCCCTGCTGATCGAAACCCTCGGCGGCCTGGAAACCCTCAAGGCCTGCAGCGCCGAAAGCGAACGCCAGCACCAGTGGGAAAGCACCCACGGCGCCCTCACCCGCCTCGACAGCCATGCGCGCAATCTTTCGGCCCTGGCGACCAACGGCACGTTGTTCCTGCAACAACTGGCGGGCATGGCGACCATCGTCGCCGGGGTCTACAGCATCATCGCCGGCAACCTCAGCGTCGGCGCACTGGTGGCGACTTACATGCTCGGCAGCCGCGTGCTGGCTCCGCTCGGGCAGATCGCCGGGTTGATCACCCGCTACCAGCAAGCGCAGCTCACCATGCGCAGCACCGATGCCCTGATGGCCTTGCCCCAGGAGCGCGACGCCAAGCAGCGCCCGCTGGACCGAACCCAATTGCAAGGTGCCCTGGACATCAGCGGCATCACCTTCCATTACAACGGCCAGGACGCTCCGGCGCTGGCCGATGTCAGCTTCAGCCTCAAGCCCGGCGAACGGGTCGGGATCATCGGTCGCAGCGGCTCGGGCAAAAGCACCCTGGCGCGGCTGGTGATGGGGTTTTATGCGCCGGAGCAAGGCCAGTTGCTGCTGGACGGCCTGGACTTGCGGCAACTGGACGTTGCCGACTTGCGTCAGCAGATCGGCTATGTCGCCCATGACTTGCCGCTGCTGGCCGGCAGCCTGCGGGACAACCTCACCCTCGGCGCGCGCTACATCAGCGACGGGCGCATGCTGGAAGTGGCGGAACTGACCGGCGTTACCGAATTGGCCCGTCAACATCCCCAAGGCTTCGACCGCCCGGTGGGAGAACGCGGGCAACTGCTGTCCGGCGGCCAACGCCAGGCCGTGCTACTGGCCCGGGCCTTGTTGCTCGACCCGCCGATCCTGCTGCTGGACGAACCCACCAGCGCCATGGACAACAGCAGCGAAGACACTCTGCGCCAGAAGCTTCATACCCATGTGCAAGGCAAGACCGTGCTGCTGGTCACCCACCGTACCTCGATGTTGAGCCTGGTTGACCGGTTGGTGGTGCTGGATAACGGGCGGATCGTGGCGGACGGACCGAAGGACGCGGTGATCGATGCGCTGCGCAAAGGGCGGGTGGGCTCTGCTGCGGTTTAGCTGCCAACAAATACCTTTGTGGCGAGGGGATTTATCCCCGCTGGGCCGCGAAGCGGCCCCAAGACAGTCAACTCAATCTGTCTGGTACACCGAGGTGTCAGGGTTTAGGGCTGCTTCGCAGCCCAGCGGGGATAAATCCCCTCGCCACAAAAGCAGCACTCAGTAAATCTCATATAGCCAACGGGTACCGCCCATGTCTGCTCAAACATCCGATTCAGCCGCCCGAAGCTACTTCGGCAGCTTCAGCAAAAGCGCTGAAAGCGAGTTCATGCCGGAAACCGCCGGCGCCACGCTGCAGGACTCGCCCCGTCGCTCGCGGGTCACTGTCTGGCTGGCGGCCGGGCTGATTGTCACTGGGCTGGTCTGGGCGAAACTGGCGGTCCTGGAGGAAGTCACCACCGGCGAAGGCAAGGCGATTCCATCGAGCAAGATCCAGGTGATCCAGAACCTGGAGGGCGGCATCGTCACCGAGATTTTCGTGCGCGAAGGCCAGATGGTGAACAAGGGCGACACCTTGCTGCGCCTGGATGACACGCGGTTCCTGTCGAACAAGGGCGAGAGCGAGGCCGACCGTTATGCGTTGATGGCCCAGGTCGAACGCTTGTCGGCGGAGGCCGAAGGACGGCGATTGCAGTTATCCAGCGAAGTGACCGGCAAGGCGCCACAAGTGGCCGAGGACGAGCGTGCGCTCCATGAGCAGCGCCAGCGTCGCCTGGCCAGCGAGCAACGGACCTTGACCGAACAATTGCGGCAGAAAACCCAGGAACTGGCGGAGTTTCGCTCCAAGCAAGGCCAATTCAGCTCGGCACTGGCGTTGCTGCAAGAAGAGATGAACATGTCGGCACCGTTGGTGCGTACCGGGGCGGTGTCGCCGGTGGAGATTCTGCGGCTCAAGCGCAGCGCGGTGGAAATCCGCGGCTCGCTCAACGCCACCACCCTGGCGATCCCTCGGGCCGAGTCGGCCATCAATGAGATTAAGAGCAAGATCGACGAGTCGGAACAGACCTTCCGCTCCGACGCGGCCAAGGAGCTCAACGAGAAACGCACGGAACTGTCGAAAATCACCGCCTCCAGCATCGCCATCGATGACCGCGTGACCCGCACCACCGTAGTCTCGCCGGTGCATGGGGTAATCAAGCAAATGAAGGTCAACACCATCGGCGGCGTGGTCCAGCCGGGCAGCGACATGATCGAAGTCGTGCCCCTGGAAGACAACCTGCTGATCGAAGCCAAGGTCCGCCCACAGGACGTCGCCTTCCTGCACCCAGGCCAGAAAGCCATGGTCAAGTTCAGCGCCTACGACTACACGATCTATGGTGGGCTGAGCGCCAAGCTCGAACTGATCGGCGCCGATACCATCACCGACGACAAGGGCAACAGTTTCTACCTGATCCAGGTACGCACCGATAAGAACCACCTGGGTGGGGATGCGAAACCGTTGCTGATCATTCCGGGGATGGTGGCGACAGTGGACATCATCACCGGGGAGAAAAGTGTGTTGGACTACCTGCTCAAGCCGGTGTTGAAGGCGCGGACCGAGGCGATGCGCGAGCGGTAATCCGAATCTACGCCGATCTCGTGGCGAGGGAGCTTGCTCCCGCTGGGCTGCGCAGCAGCCCCAAGACCATTCACCTCGTTGTGTCAGGCAGACCGCGCCAGCAGGTTTTACGACGGCTGCGCCCGAGGCGTCGGACCGGCCGAGCGGGAGCAAGCTCCCTCGCCACAGGGGTCTCTATACCCCTCCATGGTTCTTCTGGTAAGTCTCCTCCCCCATCGCCGCAATCTGCCCCTCGATCAACGCCTCGAACGGCCGCAACAACGGCTCGAAACTCACCGGTGTCTCAAGCGTCTGCAACGCCTGGGCGATCGCCTCCACCGTCGACAACGCCCCTGGCCCTGGCGCCTTGCGCAAGCGATAGCGGGACACGCCGCCGTCGGCCAAGGTCACCCTTGGCAGTGCCGCCAGCAGCGGGTTGAGGTGCAGTAACTTGCGGGCCTTGCGCCAGGTGCCGTCAGGAACGACCAACAGCAGCGGCTCATCGCAGGGGGTGTAGGCTTGCAGCGGCTGCGCATCGTCGGCGGGAAACAACAACCGCGCCCGGTAACCCGGTTGATCGAGCAGCCGTGACAGATCCTCGAACACCTCGCCCACGATCAATTCGGCATTGTTGAGCCCCAACGCCGCCAGCCGTGCGGTGTTCAAGGCATGGTTCACCTCGCTGGGATGCTGTAACAGCAACACGCGGGTGCGGCTGTCGAGGCTGGGGATCAAAGGGCACAGGCAATGGCTTTGCGGCCTGAGGCAACGTGGGCAGTGGATTCTGGACATGGTCAGGCCTGGTTCAGTTGAGCTTTGAGCAGATCACGGAAGGTCTGGATCAGCGGCTCGCGGCTGCGGCCACGGCGAACGATCATCGAGAACGGCGCCTGATAACCAAACGTCGCCGGCAGCAGCACGCGTAAATCGCCCTTGTCGACCCAGGCCTGAGCGTAATGCTCGGGCAGATAACCGATGTAGGCGCCCGACAGTACCAGGATCAACTGTGCCTCCATGCTTTCCACTGTCGCCGCGCTGTGCTTGAAGCCATGGCGGGCCAGCTCGGCCTGGCTCCAGTAACCGCGCCCGACCATGCGCTGCTGGGTGATGAGTTGCTCCGGGATACGTCGTTCGCCGAACAACGGGTGGCGACTGCTGCAATACAACCAGTGCTGCTCGCGGTACAGCGGCATGTAGACCAGCCCACTCATGCGCGTGGAAAACGCGCCGATGGCCAGGTCCAGGCGGTTGTCCTGGACGCCGAGTTGCAATTCGTAAGGGCTCAGGACCGACAGGTGCAGATGCACCGCCGGGTGTTCCTGACTGTACGCGCCGATGGCTTCGGCGAACGGCAAGGCTTTGTCGCTCACCGTGGAATCGATCACCCCCAGGTTCAGGGTGCCGCGCAACTCGCCCTTGAGGGCCGCAGCATATTGCTCGAAGCCTTCGAGTTCGCCGAGCAGGCGCAAGGTTTCCTGATGGAACAACTCGCCCTTGCTGGTCAGGCTGAACCCACCCCGCCCGCGATGACAGAGCACCAGGCCCAGGGCCGATTCGAGTTGGCTCATGTAGGTACTGATGGCGGATGTGGAGAGGTTGAGCTCGTGCTGCGCGTTGGCAAACCCCTGGTGCCGGACCACGCTGACGAAGATGCGCAGCAGTTTCAGGTCGGGTAGAGCGTTGGCCATGGGGGTATCTCCATACAAGCAGGTCAATGCACATTTGTGGCGAGGGGATTTATCCCCGCTGGGCTGCGAAGCGGCCCCAAGACAGTCAACTCAATCCGCCTGATACACCGGGATATCAGGGTTTAGGGCCGCTTCGCGCCCCAGCGGGGATAAATCCCCTCGCCACAGGGGGCGTCATTTGCCCCAGGATTGCGCCGCTGCGGAGTCTATCGCCCCGCCCGCCATTAGTTTAGAAAAATCTGAACTAAGTATTTGCCGCCAGCGATTCTTCACGGCACAGGCTTTTCGCAGAATCGGCCCCTGATAAATAAAACAAACGATGAGGCCCTACCCGTGGACAAGATTCTTCACCAACCACTGGGCGGCAACGAAATGCCGCGCTTCGGCGGCATCGCCACCATGATGCGACTTCCCCACGTGCCCACCGCCGCCGGCCTGGACGCTGCCTTTGTCGGCGTGCCGCTGGACATCGGCACGTCCCTGCGCGCCGGCACCCGTTTCGGGCCGCGCGAAATCCGCGCCGAATCCGTGATGATCCGCCCCTACAACATGGCCACTGGTGCCGCGCCGTTCGACTCCTTGTCGGTGGCGGACATTGGCGACGTGGCGATCAATACCTTCAACCTGCTCGATGCCGTGCGAATCATTGAGGAGTCGTACCACAAGATCCTCGAACACAACGTCATCCCCCTGACCCTGGGCGGTGACCACACCATTACCCTGCCGATTTTGCGGGCGATCCACAAAAAACACGGCAAGGTCGGCCTCGTGCACATCGACGCCCACGCCGACGTGAACGACCACATGTTCGGCGAGAAAATCGCCCACGGCACCACCTTCCGCCGCGCCGTGGAAGAAGGCCTGCTCGATTGCGACCGCGTGGTGCAAATCGGGCTGCGCGCCCAGGGCTATACCGCCGAGGATTTCAACTGGAGTCGCAACCAGGGCTTTCGCGTGGTCCAGGCCGAAGAGTGCTGGCACAAATCCCTGGCGCCGTTGATGGCTGAAGTGCGCGAGAAAGTCGGCGGCGGCCCGGTGTACCTGAGCTTCGACATCGACGGCATCGACCCGGCCTGGGCGCCAGGCACCGGCACCCCGGAAATCGGCGGCCTGACCACCATCCAGGCAATCGAAATCGTCCGCGGCTGCCAGGGCCTCGACCTGGTCGGTTGCGATCTGGTAGAAGTTTCGCCGCCGTACGACACCACCGGCAATACCTCGCTGCTGGGCGCCAACCTGCTGTACGAGATGCTCTGCGTACTGCCCGGCGTGGTTCATCGCTGAGGCGCGGCCATGAACGATCGAGATCAAGTCCTCGAAGCCGCCGCCGATCTGGTGTCGGCCTTCGCCCGCAACGATCGCGAGGCTTACTTCGGCGCGTTCAGCACCGATGCGAGCTTCGTGTTCTACACCCTCGAACAGCCGCTGCTGTCGCGCGATGCCTACCAGGCGTTGTGGGATCGCTGGCGGTCCGAGGATGGCTTCGAGGTGCTGAGCTGCACCTCGAGCAACGCCTTCGTCAGCCTGCAAGGGAACGTGGCGATTTTCATCCATGACGTGGCCACCGAGCTGCGCATGCAAGGGGAGCTTCACTTTAGCCAGGAGCGCGAAACCATCGTGTTTCGCCAAGAACAACAAGGCCTATGGCTGGCCTGTCATGAACATTTGTCCGCAATGCCGGAAGGGCTGCCACCCCCTTAGCCAAGCAGGCGACGTTCACGCACGATGAACGCGCCTTGATGATCGGAGCAGATCATGAATAACAATAACGATAAAAGCCTTACGCAGATTGAAACCAACGGGGTCGAGCAGATCCCGGACCATGAACGAACCGCCGGCCCGGGTGATCTGTTTCGACTGATCTTCGGCGGCGCCAATACCTTTGCCACCGCCGTGTTCGGCAGTTTCCCGGTGTTGTTCGGCCTTTCGTTCCAGGCCGGGGTCTGGGCGATCGTGCTGGGGGTGTTGGTCGGTTCGATCATCCTCGCGCCGATGGGCCTGTTCGGCCCGCTCAACGGCACCAACAACGCGGTTTCGTCCGGCGCGCATTTCGGTGTTCACGGCCGGATCGTCGGCTCGTTCCTGTCGCTGCTGACCGCTATCGCGTTCTTCTCCCTGTCGGTATGGAGTTCGGGGGACGCGCTGATCGGCGGCGCCAAGCGGCTGGTCGGTGTGCCGGAAACCGACTTGAGTCTGGGCCTGGCCTACGGCCTGTTCGCCCTGCTGGTGCTGACGGTGTGCATCTACGGCTTCCGCTTCATGCTGTGGGTCAATCGCATCGCCGTGTGGGCCGCGAGCCTGTTGTTCCTGCTGGGCATCTTCGCCTTCGCGCCGAGTTTCGACAGCCAGTTCGCCGGCACGGTCGCCCTCGGCCAAACAGGCTTCTATGCCGCCTTCATCGGCGCGGCACTGGTGGCCATGAGCAACCCGATTTCTTTCGGCGCCTTCCTGGGTGACTGGTCGCGCTACATTCCGCGAAATACCCCCAAGCGACACATCATGCTGGCGGTGATTGCCGCTCAGTTGGCAACGCTGATCCCGTTCCTGTTCGGCCTCGCCACCGCCACCATCGTGGCGACCAAGGCGCCGGACTACATCGCGGCAAACAACTACGTGGGCGGGCTGCTGGCGGTTTCGCCGGGATGGTTCTTCCTGCCGGTGTGCCTGATAGCGGTGATCGGTGGCATGTCCACCGGCACCACATCGCTGTATGGCACGGGATTGGACATGTCCAGCGTATTCCCACGGGTGCTGTCGCGGGTCAAGGCGACGCTGCTGATCGGCGTCATGTCGATTGCCTTCATCTTCATCGGCCGCTTCGCGGCAAACCTTGTGCAGAGCGTCTCGACCTTCGCCGTGCTGATCATCACCTGCACCACGCCGTGGATGGTGATCATGATCATCGGCCTGTTGGTGCGCCGCGGCTTCTACTGCCCGGATGACCTGCAAGTGTTCACCCGAGGCGAGATCGGCGGACGCTACTGGTTCAGCCACGGCTGGAACTGGCGCGGTCTGGGAGCGTGGATTCCCAGCGCATTGGTCGGGCTGTGCTTCGTCAACTTGCCGGGACAGTTCGTCGGGCCGCTGGGTGAATTGGCCGGCGGGATCGACATCAGCCTGCCGGTGACCCTGGGGCTGGCCTCGGTGGTGTACCTGGCATTGCTGGGGCTGTTTCCGGAACCGGCGGCGGTGTATGGGCCGGGGGGGGTGGCGAGGGGATTTATCCCCGCTGGGCTGCGAAGCGGCCCTAATACCAGGCGCCTCGGTGTGCCAGACAGATTGAGTTGACTGTGTTTGGGGCTGCTTCGCAGCCCAGCGGGGATAAATCCCCTCGCCACAAAGGCATCAATCACCCGACTTCACTATAAAAAAGACAATCGGAGACACGCCATCATGGCCCTGGATTTAATCGTCGTTCTCATCTATGCCACCGGCATGATCGCCCTCGGCTGGTACGGCATGCGCCGCGCCAAGACCCGTGACGACTACCTCGTCGCCGGACGCAACCTCGGCCCGGGCTTCTACCTGGGCACCATGGCCGCCACCGTGCTCGGCGGCGCATCGACCATCGGCACCGTGCGCCTGGGCTATGTCCATGGCATTTCCGGATTCTGGCTGTGCGGCGCCATCGGCCTGGGCATCGTCGGGCTGAGCCTGTTTCTCGCCAAGCCGTTGCTCAAGCTCAAGATCTATACCGTGACCCAAGTGCTAGAGCGCCGTTACAACCCGGCCGCACGCCATGCCAGCGCATTGATCATGCTGGTCTACGCGCTGATGATCGGCGCCACCTCGACCATCGCCATCGGCACGGTCATGCAGGTGCTGTTCGGCCTGCCCTTCTGGGTTTCGATCCTGGTGGGCGGCGGCGTGGTGGTGCTGTATTCAACCATTGGCGGGATGTGGTCGCTGACCCTGACCGACATCGTGCAATTCCTGATCATGACCATCGGCCTGGTGTTCCTGCTGATGCCCCTGTCCATCAGTGACGCCGGTGGCTGGGACGCGATGGTGGCGGCCTTGCCGGCGCGCTATTTCGATTTCACCGCCATTGGCTGGGACACCATCATCACGTACTTCCTGATCTACTTCTTTGGCATCTTCATCGGCCAGGACATCTGGCAACGGGTGTTCACCGCCCGCAGCGAAGGCGTGGCAAAAGTCGCCGGCACCGCCGCCGGCCTGTACTGCGTGCTGTACGGCCTGGCCGGTGCGCTGATCGGCATGGCCGCCAAGGTGCTGTTGCCGGACCTGGAAAACGTCAACAACGCCTTTGCCAGCGTGGTGCAACACAGCTTGCCCAACGGGATACGCGGTCTGGTAATCGCCGCAGCCCTCGCGGCGCTGATGTCCACTGCGGCGGCGGGTCTGTTGGCGGCCTCCACCACCGTGGTCCAGGACCTGCTGCCGCGTCTGCGCCAGGGTCGTGAAAGCGGCAACGGCGACGTCCATGAAAATCGCATCGCAACCCTGCTGCTGGGCGCCGTGGTCCTGGCGATCGCCCTGGTGGTGAGCGACGTGATCAGCGCCCTGACCCTGGCCTACAACCTGCTGGTGGGCGGCATGCTGGTCCCGCTGATAGGCGCCATCTACTGGAAACGCGCTACCACGGCCGGCGCGATTACCAGCATGTCGCTGGGCTTCGTGACCGCGCTGTTCTTCATGGTCAAGGATGGCCTGGACGCGAATACGCCGATCTATTACAGCCTGAGCGTGGCATTGGTGAGTTTCGTGGTGGTCAGCCTGCTGTCGCCACGATCGAATGTGGTGCCAAAGGCGGCTTGATCGTCAACTCTCGGCAAGAAGAGATTCCTGTAGGACGGAGCTTGCTCGCGATGACGGCGGTACATTCAACATGGATGCATGCCGGTCACCGCTATCGCGAGCAAGCTCGCTCCCACAGGTTCTGTCTTTCAGAAATAAAAAGATCGCAGCTGCGGGCCATCTCGACTGAAATGGTCCGCAGCTGCGATCTCTCCAAATTCGGCGGTGTTTACCGGCGGCGCGGCTGGCGGCGGCGTTGCTCATCGTCAGTGCGGATCGGTATCGGCTGCATGGGCGGCTCGATCAGGCCGAGCGCGACACCCAAGTCGTGAAGCCAGTTCTGGATTTTCTCTTTCATCGTGGTGCCCCCTCAGGTGGTGCGAGCGGCAGATTTCTGTGGCCCCTTCGCACTGATAATAGTCCGAAGTCCTACGCAATGCTCGTTACAGATTGCAATGATCTGTTACTGAATTGATCCGAATCCCAGGCTGTGAGTTCAAGCCGATTGCGCCGTCATCATTGGCGCCCGCGGCCACGCTTGTTGTTGCATCTCAATCCAGGCGTTCAGGTTGGCTCCGACCATGCCTTTACGCCACATCAACCACGTTGTCGCACTCGCAAATGGCTCGGCGAGTGGATGAACCATCACACGCTCGCGCCCCGGCAGGCTGGCGAGCATCGACTCGGACATCAGCGCCACCCCGGACCCGGCGATGACACACGCCAGCATCCCCTGATAGGACTCGATCTCCATCGCCCGCCCCATGGTTGCATGATCATGGGCAAACCAGGCCTCCAGGCGCATCCGGTACGAACAGCCCCGGCGAAAGGTGAACACTGCGCGGCCTTGCACGTCCAGCGCACTGCGTACCGGTGCGTGGTCAGCCTCGGTGATCAGCACCAGCCGCTCGTCGCACAACGGCACGCCATCGAGCCCCGCCAGTTCCAGCGGGCCGTCCACCAACGCCGCGTCGAGGCGATTGGTGAGCAGGCCTTCAAGTAATTCGCCACTCGGCCCCGATTGCACTTGCAGGTTCACCGCCGGGTAGGCCCGGTGATAAGCCGCCAGCAGATCAGGCAAATGCGTCGCTGCCGTGCTGTACATGGTGCCGAGCAGGAAATCCCCGGCCGGCTGACCGCCCTGCACCGCCGCGTGGGCTTCGTCATGCAGGGCAAACAGCTTGGTCGCATAGTCCAATAGGACTTTTCCCGCAGGCGACAATTGCAAACGCTGACGCTCTCTTAGGAAAAGATCCACGCCCAACTGCTCTTCGAGCTGTTTGAGCCGCGTCGACAAGTTCGACGGCACCCGATGCAAGCGCTCGGCAGCCCGGGTGATCGAACCTTCCTCGGCCACGGCCTGGAAAATCCTAAGTTGGCTGAACTCCATGACCTTCTCCAAAAAAGAACAAGTTACTCACTATTATTCATTTTTAATGAAAGTCAATCAGTCCTAGCCTGACGGTCATTCGCCTCAGCGCTGGAGTACGACCATGCCGCCCTTGATTCGCCTGCTCGCCAGTTTCATAGCCCTGATGATGGCCATGGGCATCGGCCGCTTCGCCCTTACACCGCAGTTACCTCATTTGATCGGCGAAGGCCAGGTGGACTTGACCGCCGCCGGTCTGATCGCCGCCGCCAACTACCTGGGTTATTTCCTCGGGGCGCTGGACGCCATGTTTGCCCGTCGCGCCGAACAGGTACAGCGGCGTTTATTGGGCGGCCTGTGGTTGTGCGTGCTGCTGACGCTGGCGTCGTTCTGGGCCTGGGGCTTCTGGCCGCACTTGGCGCTGCGCTTCGGCACAGGCGTGGCGAGCGCTTGGGTGATGGTGATGATCACCGCCCTCAGCCAACCCTTGGCTGCGGCGGCGGGACGGCCACGGCTTGGTGCACTGGTATTCGCCGGACCGGGGCTGGGGATTTTTCTGACAGGCTTGTTGGCCCTTGGCTCGAACCTGCTGGGCCAGACCTCCGACGTGTTGTGGCTGGTATACGCCGGCGCGGCACTGGTGATGTTGTTGGTGATCCTGCCGGCCCTGCCGAAACCCACGTCGGCAGCCGCCCCAGCAGCATCCGTCGTTGCATCCAGCAATCGCGGCATCGCCCGGCTTTGCGTGGTCTACGCCTTGTATGGCGTGGGCTACATCATACCGGCGACGTTCCTGTCGCAGATGGCTTCGGCGCAGTTCCACGGGCAATGGCAGGCGGATCTGTTCTGGCCTTGTTTCGGCCTGGCGGCCGCCACGGGCGTGCTGTTGGTGAGTCTGCGGCGGCCGAACCCGGACACCACTGCCCGGTGGTTGATGGCCACTTTATGGCTGCAAGCCGCGGGCGTGTTTGCCTGCATGCTGGGCAGTGGCACAGGCCTGGCGCTGGGCGTGATCCTGTGTGGCGCCCCGTTTCTGGCCTGCATGCAACTGATGGTGATGCGCGCCCGGGAACTGGCGCCCCATGCCACCCAGCGCAACATCGGTTTGTTGACCGCGTGCTTCGCCGTCGGCCAACTCAGCGGCCCCCTGTTGGCGGCACTGAGCAGTCACTTCAGCGGCGGCTTGCAACCGGCATTGATCGTTGCCGGCAGCGGCCTAGTGCTTGCGGGCGGCCTGTTGCTGCGGCCCACCAATGCGAGCGCGGTGAAACCTTGCGCCCAGACCGCCCTGCGCTGATCAAGCCGGGCCGACCGGGTTTAACGACGGGTTCAGGTGTAGGAAGGGTTGGCGTCGGGCCAAGGCGAAATACAACACGCCTCCAAGGAAGCAACCGGTGAACCAGGCAAAGTTGGCCATTGGTTGGAGGAACGGTGTGAAAGTGATCGCCACGCCCATCAGCGTCGCCGGGATCAACGCTTTGACTGCTGTCCAGTTAATGCCTCCGCTGTAGTAATAGCGCCCGCTCGGGCCGTCATTGAATAGCGAATCAACGTCGATCTGCTGCTTCTTGATCAGGTAGTAATCCACCAGCAGGATCCCGAAAAGCGGGCCAATAAACGCCGCTAGCACGTCCAGGGTGTAGTGGATCACTTCAGGGTTATTGAACAGGTTCCAAGGCGTGATGAAAATCGAGGCCACTGCCGCGATCATGCCGCCGGCGCGCCAGCTGATCTTGCTCGGCGCGACGTTGGCGAAATCAAAAGCCGGGGACACGAAGTTGGCGACGATGTTGATGCCAATGGTTGCGGTGACGAACGCAAAGGCTCCCAGCAAGACGGCCACGTCGTTGTCGATGCGTGCCACGGTGGCGATCGGGTCGTGGAGCATCTCGCCGAACACTGGCAACGTCCCGGAAACGATCACCACGGTCACCAGGGAAAAGGCCAGGAAATTCACCGGCAGCCCCCAGAAATTGCCGCGACGTACGTCGGACATGCTCCGGCAGTACCGGCTGAAATCACCGAAATTCAAGGTAGGGCCGGAAAAGTACGACACAACCAGGGCCGTTGCCACGATCACCTGGCCGAATGCCTGCCAGCCGGACAGCGATTTTTCCGCCAAGGTAAAACTGATGTTGCTCCAGCCGGCCTTCCAGACGATCCAGCCGGCCAGCAGGAACATCACGGCATACACCACCGGCCCGGCCCAGTCGATGAAGCGACGGATCGACTCCATGCCCGTCCAGAACACCAGCGCCTGGACAAACCACAGCCCAAGGAAACCGAACCAGCCGAGGTAGGACAAACCTGCAAAATGTGGCGTCGCGTAGACTTCCATCGAAGGAAAGAACCGCAGGACCACGATGACCAGAGCGCTGGACGCCAGGTACGTCTGGATCCCATACCAAGCCACGGCGATCAGCCCACGAATGACCGCCGGGATGTTCGCCCCGAACACGCCGAACGCCAGCCTGCAAATGACCGGATAAGGCACCGCCGCCTGTTGGCTCGGTTTGGCGACCAGGTTGGCAATCAACTGCACGATACAAATCCCGCCGAGCAAGGCAATCAGCACCTGCCAACTCGCCAGGCCCAAGGCGAACAGGCTGGCAGCAAACACATAACCGCCGACGCTGTGCACATCACTCATCCAGAACGCGAAGATGTTGTACCAATTCCATTTCTGCGGCAGCGGGCCCAGGTCTTCGTTATAGAGGCGGGGGCTGTAGCCGTTGGGCAATTGCTCGGACATTGCGGGGCTCCTTGGGTGGCCGCCGTGCTCCCGCGTTTGATTGTCCACCACACTGCGCACGGGAGCCGGCGTGGTTTGTATACGGGTTCCTACGCAGAATGCGTGCCATGGCTGGTGGATACGAGACAAACCGCGCTTTTCAGCGCAGGTAAAAACCGAACGAACACAACAGAACGCCCACGAACGGGGCGCGGGTGCATGGTTAAGGTGCAAGGATTTTTGTATACAGCGAAGATCTGTGGCGAGGGGATTTATCCCCGCTGGGCTGCGGAGCAGCCCCAAAAATAACCACTCAATCTGGCAGGTACACCGAGGCGTTCGAATCAGGGCTGCTTCGCAGCCCAGCGGGGATAAATCCCCTCGCCACAGGATGACCTAGCCAACGGTGGTTTGCTCGGCCTAACGATCAAGTCAGCTCAATACGATCAGCATGAATGATAATCTGGCCATTCTTGTACAGCGCACCAATGGCTTTCTTGAAGTTGCCCTTGCTGACGCCAAACAGACTGGTGATCAGCGCAGGATCGCTCTTGTCGCTCACCGCGAGCGTGCCGTTGTTCTCACGCAACTTTGCAAGAATCTTGGCGTTGAGGCTGGTCGCCGCTTCCTGGCCCACCGGCTGCAAGCTCAGGCTGATCTTGCCGTCCGGACGGACTTCCTTGATAAAGCCCTTTTCCTGTTTGCCGGCGCGCATGAACTTGAAGATTTCGTTCTTGTGGATCAAGCCCCAGTGCTTGTTATTGATGATTGCCTTGAAGCCCATGTCGGTGGCTTCGGCGACCAGCAAATCCACTTCCTGACCAGGCGTGTAGTTGGCCGGGGTCTTGTCCAGATAACGATCCAGGCGTGCCGTCGCGGTGATGCGGCGGGTGTGCTTGTCCAGATAGACATGCACCACGCAGTACTCGCCCGCAGTCAGTTGACGTTTTTCTTCGGAGTACGGCAGCAGCAGATCTTTAGGCAGGCCCCAGTCCAGGAACACACCGATGCTGTTGACCTCAACTACTTTCAGACTGGCGAATTCGCCCACCTGGACTTTCGGTTTTTCCGTGGTAGCGATCAGTTTGTCGTCGCTGTCCAGATAAATGAAAACATTGAGCCAGTCTTCATCTTCGCTGGGAATATCCTTGGGGATATAACGGTTGGGCAGCAGGATTTCACCGTCCGCGCCGCCGTCCAGATATAAACCGAAGTTAGTATGTTTAACCACTTGCAAACTGTTGTAGCGCCCGACTAAAGCCATTTCCAAATACCCTCGTTACGTGGCCGGCATTCTACCCGGTTTTGCCGTACGATTCGTCGCCGCCAGCATCGATCGGCGTGCGCCCCTTGATTTTTCAGGCTTTTTGGCCCGCAGGCGGCCATTCGTCAGAAGACACTGGGTTTGAATCGCCCCGCTTACGTTTGTAATTTCAAGGCGGGTTGTTATTTAAAACAGTGGCTTAGGTCAATACACAGGCATGAGTCGGTCGATATTCCAGCCCTACTGCAAATAATTCAGGGGGATATTTGCCAAGCAATTGTCAAGTATTTCCTGTACGATGCCTGGCCCAATTAATTATCCATAGGTTAATGGCCGTCATGCGCGTAAAAGCATCCAACAGCAAAGCAAAGCCAGCTCCAGCCGTTGAAACCAGCGAGTCGATCAACGACCAGATCGCTGCGTTCCTCAAGTCCGGCGGTGAAATCCAGCAGATTGCCAAAGGTGTCAGCGGCCAGACATTCGGCCCGTCCAAGCAGATCAGCCTGGGCAAGAAGTAATCCCCGCGTCACCTGGTCCCAAAGCGCTTTGAATCTCGAAGCGCTTGGACTGGAACCCCTCTCTCAGCCCCTTCCCCGCAAAAATCGACGAACGGCCATCTCGCTCGGGCATTCGCCGGTATGCTTGCACCTCTCTAGCTCAAGCGTTTCAGCTTGGTTACGGTTCCCTGCTCCTCGCTATTCATGGAGTGAAGCATTGCGCATTCCTGTTGTCCTGCTGGCGTTCAGTCTGCTCGCTTGCCCTGCTTCTTATGGGCAGGTGTTTCAGCGTGAGCTCGGTGACTTCGACCTTAAACTCGGCACCACACCCAGCCGCAGCATGGCCCAGGGCCTCGTCACGCCGTCGAGCACCGGCTCGTTTCATGGCGGCCTGGACCTGAGCCACGACAGCGGCTGGTACGTTGGGCAATGGTCACCCAGCGCAGGTTTCTCCGCTGACCTGGAAGTCGATTCCTACATGGGTTTCAAACAGCCCTTCGACCAGACCTTGGGCTACGAAGTCGGCCTGATCCACTACAGCTACCCCACCGTCGATACCCTCGACAGCCAGGAATTCTATGGCGGCCTGACCATTCTAGGCAGCCGCTTCGGTGCGGCCTTGAGCAACGACCCGGACAAACAGAACAGCACCCTGTTCGCCGACCTCGGTGGCAACGTGCCCTTCGGCATCGGCATCAGCGCCAAGTACACCACCCACCAGCTTAATACCCCGGTCTCGGTGGAGAATGGTTACGTAGGCAGTTTCAGCGACTGGTCGTTGAAAATATCCCGTCCCTGGAAAGGTATCGACCTGGACCTGATCTACAGCGACTCAAGCCTCAGCGGCAGCAGTTGCTCGGCCTATTCCGGGCACAACAGCGAATGCGACAGCCTGCTGACCCTGAAGATGGCCCATCCTTTTTACTAAGCGTTACTTATTCGTTCGGCTGAACTGCCACGCGCCTGCCATGCTCAAACAAATCACCTCCGCCTTCGCAAGGACCCGCTCATGTCGCGCTGGTTAACACGCACCGCCATGTTCATCGCCCTGCTGCTGACACTCACCGCTTGCAGCCGTGTCGGCCTGGCCTACCGCAACCTCGACCTGATCATTCCCTGGACCCTCAACGATTACCTGGAGATCAACGGCGAGCAAAAGGACTGGTTCGACGATCGCCTCAAGGAACACCTGAGCTGGCACTGCACCACGCAACTGCCGGGCTATCTCGATTGGCTGGACCGCCTGAAGACCATGGTGCAAACCAACGCGGTAACCGACGAAGCCCTGCAGCAACGCACCCGCGAAGCCAAGGCCGCCATCGCCGAAACCGCCCGGGCAATCACCCCGTCGGCCATCGAACTGCTGCAAGGCCTGAGCGACGAACAAGTCGCCGACATGGACGCCGCGTTCGTCAAGGATCAACAAAAGCGTCAGCGCGAATACCTCAAGCCGACGTTGCAGCAGCAGATCCAGGAACGTGCCGAGCGCATGGAGAAACGGCTCAACGACTGGATCGGCCCGCTCAACGACGCCCAGCGCCAGCGTGTGATGGCTTGGTCTACCGCTCTTGGCGATCAAAACCAGCAATGGATCGCCAACCGCGCCCACTGGCAAAACCAGTTCAGCGAGGCCGTCGCCCAACGCCAAAGCCCCGACTTCCCGAAACGCATCGAGCAACTGCTGGTAAACCGCGAGAGCCTGTGGACCCCCGCTTACCGCGAGGCCTACAACAAAACCGAAGCCCAGGCCCGCAGCCTGCTGGTGGACCTGATGGCCAACAGCACCCCGGCCCAGCGTGAACGGTTGTTGCAAAAAATTGATGGGGTGAAGAAAGATTTCAGTGATCTGAAATGCTTGAAGGCAGCACGCTCGTAAAACCACTGTGATCCATGTGGAAGATCCAATGTGGGAGCGAGCTTGCTCGCGATAGCGGCCTGACATTCAACAGGTGTTTTGCCTGTTTAATCGCCATCGCGAGCAAGCTCGCTCCCACACGGTTCAGTGCCAGCCTGTCAGGCAATCTGCGCCTTAGAAGCCAAATCATCAAAGGTAAACTCATCCAGCGCATCTTCCTGCTCATCCAGCACCTGGCGCGGATGATCATTGCCCGGAATGCTGCTGTCGATCAGGCTCAACAACCGCGAGCCGCGAGGCGTCAGCACGAAGTTTTCGCCATTGCCGCCCTCTTCCTCCGGCCGAGGCTCGATATACCCACGCTCCAACAGCAGCTTTTCGTACTCCCCGGCAACCGCTTTCAGATGATCGAGGTTCTCGATTTCCTCGCCCTGTGCCGCTTTTTCCGCCGCGTGCTGCTCTGCATAAGGCCGAGGGGTAAAACTGTGGCCGGCGCCGTTCTGCACTTCGTGGAGCAACCGTTCGATCAAGTCCCAGTTATAAGTCGTCATCCTGGTCCATCCTCTAAAGCTTAAGAGAGAGATGCCTACCTAACGTGTGACCGAAGCGGTTCAGCGCCGTTCAGCCGGGTTTTCGACCGCCCTTATCCACAAGCCGACCAACGGTTTGTCGAATCCGCCACCAGCCAAACGACTAACCGTTGCAATCGTCGGTAAATCCATCCCTGAGGAGAAGCCCCATGAACATCGAGCACCATCAGGTCGTCTCGCATGAAGAATGGCTCGCCGCCCGCCGCGAACACCTGGCCCATGAAAAAGCCTTCACCCGTGAACGAGACAAACTCAGCGCCGAACGCCGCGCCCTGCCCTGGGTAAAAATCGACAAACCCTACCGCTTCCAAGGTCCCCACGGCGAACTGAGCCTCGCGGACCTGTTCGGCGGCCGCAGCCAACTGATCATCTACCACTTCATGTTCGGCCCCGGCTGGACCGAAGGCTGCCAGGGCTGCTCGTTCCTGTCCGACCACATCGACGGCGCCAACCAACACCTGGCCCACCACGACGTAGCCGTGGTCGCCGTCTCCCGTGCACCTTTTGCCGAATTCCAACCGTTCAAGCGCCGCATGGGCTGGGCCTTCGACTGGGTCTCGTCGCAAGGCTGCGACTTCAACTATGACTTCGGCGTCAGCCTCAAAACCGAAGACAGCGCCGCCGGAACAGCCACCTACAACTACGAAAAAACCGACACCACCGAAGGCGAACTCCCAGGCCTGAGTGTCTTCTATCGCAACGAAGCCGGCGACATCTTCCACACCTACTCCACCTACGCCCGCGGCCTCGACATCCTCGTCGGCACCTACAACTACCTCGACCTCACGCCCAAGGGCCGCAATGAAGACGAGATCATGGATTGGGTGAGGCATCATGATAAGTATGAAGAGGCCAAGCCGCGTGGATGCTGCCACAGTTGATGCGCCAAGCAGCCCAGTCGAGCCCAGTCCCCGTGGCGAGGGAGCTTGCTCCCGCTCGACTGCGCAGCAGTCGCCAGTTTTGTCTTAACCACAGCGCCACGCGAGAGGATTGATCGAATCGGAAGACCTGCGAGCGCCGCTAACAGAATCGATGACAACGGGCGACTTCTCAGTCGCCCGCTTCATAGCATTGATTTGCTCATCGCCGATGGCCCTGCTGGGCCTGCATGTATTGGCGAAGAAGCTGATTGATGCGTGTCTGATAGCCCGCGCCCTGCCCCTTGAACCACTCGACCACATCGGCATCAAGGCGAATAGTCACCGCCTGCTTTACCGGCACACGCAGCTCGGCGCGACGGAAGAAATCCTCATCCAATTCGGGGATATCGCTGGTATCGATGTCCGCATCATCTAACTTGGCCAAGCGCTCCCAGTCAGTTTTCGATGTTTTCGACATAACGTATGGCCTCCTGCTTAGTGGCTTTTCGGGCGGAGATGATGCGGATCACATCGTCCCGCCGTTCGGTATACACGACCACGCCAATCAACGCTTTGATCAATCCGATAGTGATCCAACGCTCTTCCCCGTAAGCCATTCGGTCATCGTGGAAGACCAGCATCGGATGCTGGAAAATGCCCGGCACGTCGTTGAAGTCGATGCCGTGCTTAAGAATGTTGGCCCGGTTCTTGGCTTCGTCCCATTTAAATAGCATGGGACCTTCTGTACTTACTTACGTACATACACACTACTCTCCTCTGCAGAAATACACAGCCCCGGTAGCTCGATGAGATGACCATCGGATCACTAGCGACATTGGAAACGGCTCAGAAGGCGCAACCGTATTCGACACATGCCTCTTTCCCGAAGATTACTGTCGTAACCGTCCATCCGAAATCAGACGCGTCCCGTATAGAAGTACGAAGGATCCCGCTCGAAGGTTGAAACTTCCTACAAACGGACAGATGACAAAACAGCTCGTAAATGGAAGAAACGAGGACTTATCCGCATCCCAACGGACGCTAAGAGGCCAAGCCCTGCGGCCACTGATGCGGATAAGCACAATCTAGCCGAGCACCGCCCCGTGGCGAGGGAGCTTGCTCCCGCTCGACTGCGCAGCAGTCGCTTGCTTTAAGCCGACAAATGCCAGGCCAAACGTCCTACATAAAGCTCAGAAAGCGGCGTCTTGTGGCTCCGGAGTGGACCAGCTTATAGTCCCTCGTCGCCCAAAAAGGCGACCGGGTTTGGCGACCCGAATAAACAGAGAGACTCATCAACTTCCGAGGCTCTTGCTATGACTAGATTCATGCCCATCACTGGCGTCGACTGCACGCCCGCCACCCTGCTCATCGACACCGAAGCCCCACTCGACGTCCTCTTCGAAACCGCCGACTACCGCATCCGCACCGTGACCCAACTGCTGGAAAACATCGCGTTTCGTTCGGATATCAGCTCCGATACGGTTGTGCTTTCGGACTTTTGCAAAATGCTGACGATAGCGTTGCGTGATGGGTGTGACGTGCTGGATGTAATTGGGAGACGGTTGCGGGCGCAAGCTGCTGAGTGACGAAAACGGGCGACCTTTGGGTCGCCGTTTTCACATGTGCGGAAAGCTAAAGAAAACCAGGGACACAGATAACGTAGTCTGTCCCCGGTTCTGCTTAGCTCCATCTGTGCTCTCATTTAAGGTTTGTATTGTCTGGTCCTGAAACGGCTGTAAACCTATTTCAGGACTAGACATCCTTTTAAGGACAAGCCAACACTTAACGACCTACAAAATTAGACGGAATCGCTGCTTGCTTAAATAAATAAACCTTCTCAACAGGGCAATCGGGATAGATCCATTTGGCCCAGTTCTTAATCAGCCATTCCCTTGAAATCTCTCGGGTATCTGAAAAACGACTTTCAAGAGGTAGGCGCACCACCAAAAGCCCCGCCTTATTACCGGACGCAACGGCAATAGAATGCCCGTACTGGTCGTCCGGAATATCAACGACCATGAAATCTACGATCTCCTCATACGGCCATTTAGCAGGGAGTCGGAATATCTGCCCACGAGTTATCGCTGGAGCCAGACTATCGACTAATTTGATACCTTTCATTATTTAACCCTCAAATCATGCCCACCAGATGTGTCCTTTGAATTAGGAACAGCAACCAAATCAAAATAATATTCGCCAATGTGTTTTCCTGTTTTGCCGTGCACCTGCTCCAACCTGCCAGGAAAAACGGGGACGGAAAAACGGGGACAGACCCTGAGGGATCCCCGAATTTTCTTATAGAAAATCAAGAAGTTGGAATATTGAAGAGACCTGCATGAGTCGGCAACTTGGTTTGCACCACGCAAAAACAAGATCCCGAACCCATGCAGGCCATCCGATTTTTACACAGAGCGCTCGCTCAAGCACTTCCCTCTGTCCATTCCCGTCGTCTGACTACGTTGATGAGTTGTGTTAGTTCATTGCTGCAAGGCCGTCGTCTGACGCTGACAGGACTAGGGCGGTCGATGCCAGGCCGGGCTTAACCCAAACATGCCATCAAGCGAGTAGATCGATTGCTGGGTAATCAGCACCTCAGAGCAGAGCGCCCACTGTTCTACTGGGTGATGTTACGAGCGTTGCTGGGCTCGCTAAAACATCCATTGATTTTGGTCGACTGGTCTCGAATTGACGCCCCAGGAGACGCGTTCTTGTTGAGAGCAGCGATTCCGTTGGCCGGACGCTCATTTCCCATTTATGAAAGTGTGCATGAGCGTGAGAGTTGCCCGAGATACCAAAAACGATTGCTCAACACACTGGCTGAACTACTGCCTGACGGCTGTATTCCCATCTTGGTAACTGACGCGGGTTTTCGGCGTCCATGGATGAAGGCGGTGGCAGCACAGGGCTGGTATTACGTAGCTCGCATACGAAATCGTGAGCTTTATCGCACTGGTGGCGCTGACTGGCAACCCGTGAAAAGCCTATATGCTCTGGCCACTTCATCACCCAGATCGTTGGGCCATGTCGAGATGACCCGTAGCGCTCCCCATTTCATCGACTTGTATTGTGTCCGGCACTCAGCCAAAGGACGAAAGCATCAACGCGTCACAGGCTCAATCGCCAAAAGCAAGCTCAGTCGACAGTCCGCCAGGCGTGAACGTGAACCTTGGTTGCTGGCGAGCAATCTGGAGCACAGTGAGTGGAATCCGGCGAAAATCGTCGCGATTTATAAAAGGCGCATGCAGATCGAAGAAGGCTTCCGGGATGTAAAAAGTGAGCACTTGGGGTTGGGGCTGAACCTGCATAGAAGTCATTGCCCTCGGCGCATTGAGGCGCTGCTGTTGATTGCGGCTCTGGCCAACTACCTCATCTTCCTGACAGGGCTACAGGCCCGTGAAAGCAAATTGGAACAGCGTTATCAAAGCAACAGCCTAAAAGATAGACGGGTGCTTTCGTTGTGGCGCTTGGGACTGGAGTATTGGCGTTGCTGTACGGACTTTGGCGGACGAGAGCATTTAGAAAAGCTCGAGCAGGCCCTGCGTGACGAGGTGCATTATCAGGCGCAGAGCCTGGCGTAGATTTGTGGGGATCCCTCAGGGTCTGTCCCCGGTTCTGCTGCTCACAAACATCAAAAATCGCTAATACTATTCACACCCTCACTGGAACCCACTGACAGCATGCAAATAATATTTAAAATTTCTGCGGGCAGCTCAGATCCCTTTTTACCACTTTTGGGTTTGGCGACCAACTTGTATTCTCCCCCACTAAAATCATGACTATACAGCCCCTTTTTCGCCATAGAAACAAACGACTGCAAGTATCTATTCCGTTGAGCTTCGGAGCTGAACACTGGTAGATTCTCTTCGACCACCTCAACCTCAAAGCATTCTTTTAACGAATCAAAATACTCATATATCAACTCATATTTAGAAAGGGACTCTTTTATTGACTGCGGAACGCCCCCCTTTCCTCCAGTCGCAAAATGCGCAAGATACCCATCTTTATAAGAAGCAAACCAATCTAAGTCATTGACTTCCAAAAACTCATCATCCATTTCCATTATTCCGCTCCAAAGATATTTGTGCAATTCTCGCAACGTGGAACTACGTCTCCTGTTCGAGGGCGAATCGCAGGAGTAAATTTAATATCACTGAGCTTAAGGCTAGGATTGCTCAAAAGCAGTTCATTAGCAGCTCTAAACTCAGCACAACGACCCAGGGTGTTGCCACATGCTGTTTTAATACCCAAACCTCCGAGCTTGTCCGCGTACGCCTGCAGTTCAGGTGCAATCGTACTCGGAACAGCTCCACTAGAAGTAGTAACTATTTTCCCTGTTAATGGATCCACCGCACCGATAACAGTTGGCGGCTTATACTTACCAAACGTTCCAATGTACTTCTCTAGCTCTTGATTAGCATCGTCAAGGAGCTTAGCTACATCCTCTTTTGTTGTCCCAGCAATATTTTTTTCTGCATCAACCGCCCCCGCAAGATTACCCCCAGCCTTCGGTGTCAGTCCATTACTGGTCTCAAGGTAGAGCTTGCCGTCCGCTGCCAACACTTCCGTGTTACCAGTCTTACTGTTGATGACCCGACGGTAGCCCTCTGGCAAACCACCCGTCACGCTGGCTCCCGAGGAACTGCCTTCACGATAGCCTGCAGGCAAAGCGGTTTTCTCTGCCGTTAGGGTCGCTCCCGTACGTATGGCCTTGGCTTCAGTAAACTTATCCAAAGCCGCCTGAACCCGAGGCGAGATCCCTGCTTCGCCAGTGCCAGCACCACGCGCGCCGCCTGAGGTAGGTATGACCAGCGCAGCCACGCTCGTTGCGTTTTCCCACTGATCAGTGACCTTCGCCAGGTTCGTCAGGTCGTTTAGTGAGGAAAAAAGGGGACAGATTTATTTTCCCATCGGCGTTTACCTCCCACGCGATCAACCAGGTCCGGATCGCCCCCCATCATCACAGGCTCAGAAAATAAATCTGTCCCCTTTTTTCTGAGCCTCGCCGACCTGTTCGGCGGCCGCAGCCAACTGATCATCTACCACTTCATGTTCGGCCCCGGCTGGACCGAAGGCTGCCAGGGCTGCTCGTTCCTGTCCGACCACATCGACGGCGCCAACCAACACCTGGCCCACCACGACGTAGCCGTGGTCGCCGTCTCCCGTGCACCTTTTGCCGAATTCCAACCGTTCAAGCGCCGCATGGGCTGGGCCTTCGACTGGGTCTCGTCGCAAGGCTGCGACTTCAACTATGACTTCGGCGTCAGCCTCAAAACCGAAGACAGCGCCGCCGGAACAGCCACCTACAACTACGAAAAAACCGACACCACCGAAGGCGAACTCCCAGGCCTCAGCGTCTTCTATCGCAACGAAGCCGGCGACATCTTCCACACCTACTCCACCTACGCTCGCGGCCTCGACATTTTGGTCGGCACCTACAACTACCTCGACCTCACGCCCAAGGGCCGCAATGAAGACGAGATCATGGATTGGGTGCGGCATCATGATAAGTACGAAGAGGCCAAGCCCCAGGGCTGCTGCCACAGCTGATACGTCAGCCCGCCCAGTCGAGCGACGTGGCGAGGGAGCTTGCTCCCGCTCGACTGCGCAGCAGTCGCTTGCTTTAAGCCGACAAATGCCAGGCCAAACGTCCTACATAAGGCTCAGAAAGCGGCGTCTTGTGGCTCCGGAGTGGACCAGCTTATAGTCCCTCGTCGCCCAAAAAGGCGACCGGGTTTGGCGACCCGAATAAACAGAGAGACTCATCAACTTCCGAGGCTCTTGCTATGACTAGATTCATGCCCATCACTGGCGTCGACTGCACACCCGCCACCCTGCTCATCGACACCGAAGCCCCACTCGATGTCCTCTTCGAAACCGCCGACTACCGCATCCGCACCGTTACCCAGCTGCTGGAAAACATCGCGTTTCGTTCGGATATCAGTTCCGATACACTGGTGCTTTCAGACTTTTGCAAGATGCTGACGATAGCGTTGCGTGATGGGTGTGACGTGCTGGATGTAATTGGGAGACGGTTGCGGGCGCAAGCTGCTGAGTGACGAAAACGGGCGACCTTTGGGTCGCCGTTTTCATATGTGCGAAAAGCTAAATTTGTCCGATTTTCCCTTACTTTTTCCTTCCGCTTTCCCCCTTTTTTCAAGCTAAGGCAAGCTCGCAACCGGAACACGCTCCTGTGGCCGCGAGACATCAAACACATGCTGCTCGCAACGGTTGCCCACGAACTGAAACTCCACCAAATAAACCTTGCCCCGCTCCGGCGTAAAAGTGCTTCGAACCGGACCACAGCGGTAACTACTATCGATGCTGCCGCCACTGGCGGAACCAGAAACCTCGAACGGTTGATCGACGTCAGCCTGAACTTCCAACTGCGGAAAGTGCTTCAAGGTTGCGCTGTGCACCGTTTCGTTGACCTTGGCAATCCAGCCGAACACCTTGCCTCGACCGGTATCCACTACAGTCCCCTGCATATCCATCCGCTGATCAGGATCCGCCGCGCGCCTGATGGAAAACTCTACCGGATAAGTGGCCCCAGACGCTTTCATAATGACTTTGGCGTGCTGTGCATCGACGGTCACTTTGTTTTGCTGGAACTGGATGCCGTCGTTGAGTACGGTGGGGGAGGAATCTTTGACGTTGGATTTGCAGCCGGGTAACGTCAGGATCAGGGTTAAGATTACAAATAAAATTTTATTCATATTGGGCCCACGCAAAAAATCATAGACCGCACCTTTTCATACCCACTTAAAATCAGGAGAAATATTACATTCAATCCCTACAGAAACAAGAGCATTGCGCACCCGTAAAACTTCCTCTGCCTGGCCGACAAACACGAGAAAACTACCGGACTGAAGCTTTTTCCTAGAAACCAAAAAATTGCAACCCGCCACATCAGAGACTACTCTGACATGCGCTTCACTTTTATAATCACCAACACAGCTAACACTATACTCAACCTCATCCAATTTAATTTCCTCTATATGCGTCGTAACCACCGACCAGCCACAATCAGCGCATCTCACTCCTTGAGCGCTAGCCTCTTTGAAGATCTTTAGATCCCCTCCGCACCGTTCACAAAGCATAAAATTCGGCTTACTCATCAAGGCCTACCAGGATTGAATGTTTTAAAGGTCCCTTGGTTTGCCAAGTCAGGAAGATTAAACAATGGCGAACTCGGATTCGACGAGGACCTAGGGGCTACCACGACCTTACCATTACCGTAAGCCCATACCAAGCTAGTTGGTGCCTTCACGGGGACTCCCATTTTGTTTGCCAGATTCTGCGCGAATCCAGTGTCACATGCCCCGGTATCGCATGACAACAACCGGATAGGCTGGCCGGTATAGTTAGGATTGTTCTCGATAAGGCGCGATACGACTCGTTGGTCAGCCATTACCGTACCATTAGGGGTAACAATTTCTATTTTCTGTTTACTACCGTGAGCTATCACATCAAAAAAACCATCTGCATCCACGTCTGACCTCTTGGATGCATTTTTAAAAAATAAGTCCGTATCCCCCATAAAATTGGCTGGCCCCGGAACAGCTGTATCTGTTTTGCCCGTTACGCCCCTTATGCCGTAGAAACCAGCCAACGTCGCTGTAAGTGTGCTCAGCGTCATCGCCAAATCATAGCGACGCTCAACTTCATCACGTGTCATTCCCGACTCATTTGATAACGCAGTAATTACTACGTCCCTTGTAACATCCTCCGCACCCAACCCCTGCAACGCTTTCTCTAAATTTTCCGCATCGGCTGGATATAAATCTTTATAGAGCAGGCGATAAGAGGCATTTTCGCCATATTTCGCAAGGGCTTCTTGGGCTTGCGCAACCAAAACTGCACAGCCTCCGGACGACTTATTACCTGCCGTACAAATAGATGCAATAGCGGCATCTCGATCTTTATCACGTTTCTTTATCGAGGCCAGCTCAGCCTTTTCGTCATCACTAAGTACAGTTTTGCGCTCAAGGACGGCTTTTCTCGTCGCTTCTTGAAGACTGAGATAGTTGTTTTCTACAGCATTCTTCCCTGCCAGCGCAGCTGCTACCGCATCCAGCGAACCAGCCCCGACAGATGCACCACCAATACCCGCAACTAATGTGGCAAGACTGGATATGGTTTGCTTCTGTTCCTGCGTGAGCTGGTCGTTACTCACACCACCGTACAACTGCTCCTTGATAATCCGAGCCGCCTCTTCCGCAGCAACCGCCCCTACCGCTCCAGCAAGCGCAGAGTTACCGCTGGCCCTGGCAACCAAGGCACCCAATACCGCGTGCGCCATCAGATTTGCAGTCGAGTCTCCTTCGGTAGCGTCTCTAATTTCCTGGGCAATATATGGCGCCGCCGCACCACTCAAGGCACCGGTGATATTGCCTACCAAGACGCCTTGTACAATCGCGGCGATGGCCTGGGACGCTTTCTGGAAGCTGCTGCCCATTCCATGAAAAAAAGGGGACAGATTTATTTTCAGTCACTGCAAATCAGGTCAAAATGCTGAGCACTCCGCTAGTCACGAGGAAAATAAATCCGTCCCTTTTTTCCGCAATTGAGGATGCGCTGCCCGGGTTAAAGAAAAATAAATCCGTCCCCGTTTCTCAATGAAGGTCTGCCTGACGGCAGGCCATTACCGGCCCGCACACAAAAAATCTGACACTCCCGAAGAAGACCGGACACTTCCCATTTTGCACCGCTGTGGCTTTGCTTAACTCTTCACAACTAAATCCATCGCAATAGCTAACCTTAACTGAGAATGACGACCTCGTAGTTTTTTACGATACTGTTCAATTTCAATAGCGACGAAGTTTTCAGGCTTCGGATCTCCACAGTTTCGAGACAGTTCAAAACTGACCACAATAGAGCCGTTTACCAGAAGCACGTAAAAGTCCTCTCCCTGGTCGGGCGTGTGGCTAAGCACATAGGCAGACGAAATCGGGCCGAACATTTCCTCAAGAAATGTCAAAATTATTACATTATTAAATATGTAGCATGCTGAACAAATTAGCGTCTCTCTAATTTTCATCTCAGTC
Organism: Pseudomonas sp. E102; assembly: GCF_052660185.1. NCBI lineage: Bacteria > Pseudomonadati > Pseudomonadota > Gammaproteobacteria > Pseudomonadales > Pseudomonadaceae > Pseudomonas > Pseudomonas sp. E102. The sequence continues at coordinate 806,653 of NZ_CP084025.1, read as the reverse complement.
ACACTGCCTATAAGTTTCATTTAAGCACCCCAGGAAACGCGGACACTAAATTCCCAGCCTCATCTGTTAGCACACTCATTTTCGTTGTGGAAGAAAAATCATTAAATTTATCCGTCCCAATATTTTTCCCTACGTCCACCTCCCGCACAAATCTTGGCCCATCTGAACACAAAAAGGGGACGGATTTATTTTTCTGCTCTCCCCTTGGCCGCCCCTGACCTCGTTGTTCTATTCGGATACCAACTATCCGCTCTACCTCATCAACGAAGCGTCCCGTCTCAGTCAACTGGCCTCGCTGCAACGCATCACGGATCAAACGGACCTGCTCTGCAGGTATGGCCTCGCACACGAAAGCCTCATACCTACGACGCCGCTCCAAAGCCGTAGCGCCTAGAGCAACGAAGCAGGGATCGACATCCAGCCATTCGCTGTCAGGCCCATTACCCACCCTGCTTCTGAGAAAAAAGGGGACAGATTTATTTTCCCATCGGCGTTTACCTCCCACGCGATCAACCAGGTCCGGATCGCCCCCCATCATCACAGGCTCAGAAAATAAATCTGTCCCCTTTTTTCTGCTCTTATGGGCTTGCTCAGCGAGCAGTTCCATATAAAAAACATAGTCATCATCTGAGAAAAAACAGACCGATCGATTATTCCCTCATTGTATTAGATGCAAGGGAACACCCGGTATCATGACGCGTGCTCTGCGTGGCATATAGGAAGAGTCCTTTCATACAGTCGAACCAAAAGCTTAGTCAACCTAAATAGAAGATATCACTTCCTTATATTTCCTGCTATTTCAGCCAGTCAAAGCACATCACAAAAACGTCGTCTGTCCCCGGTTCTGTGTTCACACCCTCACTGGAGCCCACTGACAGCATGCAAATAATATTTAAAATTTCTGCGGGCAGCTCAGATCCCTTTTTACCACATTTGGGTTTGGCGACCAACTTGTACTCTCCCCCACTAAAATCATGACTGTACAGCCCTTTTTTCGCCATAGAAACAAACGACTGCAAGTATCTATTCCGTTGAGCTTCGGAGCTGAACACTGGTAGATTCTCTTCGACCACCTCAACCTCAAACCACTCTTTTAACGAATCAAAATACTCATATATCAACTCATATTTAGAAAGGGACTCTTTTATTGACTGCGGAACGCCCCCCTTTCCTCCAGTCGTAAAATGCGCAAGAAACCCATCTTTATAAGAAGCAAACCAATCTAAATCATTGACTTCCAAAAACTCATCATCCATTTCCATTATTCCGCTCCCCCCCCCCAAAAAAAGGGGATAGATTTATTTTCCCATCGGCGTTTACCTCCCACGCGATCAACCAGGTCCGGATCGCCCCCATCATCACAAGCTCAGAAAATAAATCTGTCCCCTTTCTTCTGCTGACTTACACCATGTAACCCGCAGCCCTCATCAACAGCAAAACCGTCTCGTCAAACTGCCGATCAGACATACCTCTAATCGACTTTGAGCTCTTCCAGTGCCATATTACTGGAAGGATTTTGCTATCCAAACGATCATATTCTTCTAAAAAAATATTTGCCAAAGCATATTTATCTAAATGGGGATCGACCTCCAGCATCATGTTCAGCACCGTGCTTGGCAACTTGCCTTCCAGTAATTGCGCTAACAAATGTCTATTTTTTGAAGGTGACATAAGTAATGTCTCCAATGGTTTCAATTTTATCGACCTTTCCGTATCCGTATCTTTGGGATATTTGGCCTGTCCAAGTATTCAAGGCAGCGTTTTCTTTTGACATTCCATGAGCAATATTTTCGAGATATTGAGCAGTGTTAACGCTGTCAGTACCAGCCACCCAAGCCCCACGGATTTGATTGACCTGGATACCCTCATTGCCGAGACGTTGCATTGCGCTGGCAAACATGTCAGTGCCTGATGCATCGTACAAAGGGTGATTGTGTGCTGCACGAATATCAAACCCCAGCACTCCTTCCTTGTTTACGTTCACGACTAATCCTGCTACACCATCAGGATTGCCATACTTTAGTTCGACCCCTCCATCTTTGGACACGCTCATCATAAAATCGTCTGTGACATCGACTTTGGGGATGGGTGGCTCAATTCTCGCCAGTCCTCCTTTTTCATCGACAAGCACGGGGCTAGGTGATTTCCCGGTGGTAAGCCCACCTTCAAGCACAACCCCTATACCAATACCTATCGCAGTACTGGACGCCTCATTCGACTGTACAACCCTAGCGCCGTTGCCCTGCATGATATGCAGATTGTCAAGATAGCCCTTCAGGCGAAGCTCTTCCGGAATCTGCAAAACCGAATTCCAGGCCTCCTGCACATCAGCCGCCGCACAGCTAGGGCAGTTGGCCGCTCCCATTGCCCAAAGCGCCGCCTTTGACGGACCGCTGGCCATGCCTTCCACTGCCAAGGCAAAACCTTCCTGGCTACCTCGCCCCTTGGCCTCAAGGACTTCACGCATGTAGCGTGCATCGGTCCGGTAGTCCAGCGGATCAACCAATGCAACATTCTTTAGCATTTTTTCGAGTGAGGTCTTGTCTTTGAACAACTCGACCAAGCCAACGCGCTCATTGTTGTAATCGGCCAATGACACGTTGAACAAGGTGTCATTCTTGTACTGATTCAACTCCACTCGAAGATAATCCGCTGCCCTGGCAGTCTTGCCCTCCGTCAGCACGCTGTCCCAACCACGGTCCACCATGGCAGCGGCGGTGCGTAGCAGTTCCTGCTGTGCTTTTTCTTCGGTTAAGCCATTCTGCGCCGCGTATCGTTTTACGCGCTCTTTATCGCTGGCAAATTCGATTTCATCCGGGTGCAGTTGACGGTTGTATTGCGTACTGTTCTGCGCAGCCCATGAGCCAATTTGCAAGTCTGCCGCATCGCCACCGCCTGCTGCTGCCGCAAGTATTCCGATCAGTTGCGAGTTCATCACCAGCAACTTTTTCCTCTGCTCGGGTTGCATGCTCTCGAACTGCTTGGCGAGGGTATCAACCAGAGCCTCGTTCAAGCCGGCAGCCAATGCGCCAGTCTTGAAATCACCTCCAGCCACCTCAGCTGCTAAACCACCCATTACTGCGTGTAAACCGATCTTAGCTATACCGCCTTCTTTTAAATCGAACCCTTTACCGAGATCCCCCACGAGGTTGAACCCCGCCGCAGCAAAGGTGTTCGCCAGACTGGAACGCAGGGCATTATCGAACTGACTGTCACCACCCAGCGCCCGGTCCAGCAGCGTTGACGTACCGTTCTGCAACAGTTGGTTGGCGCCGAACCGACCGATGCCTTCCAAACTCGATAAACCACCTTGGGCAACAACTTTGCCCACGTTTGGCAAGGCTCCTTCCACCGATGTGGTGGTATTGGTCATCTTGTCGAAGATTCCGGCCGTCAATCCCGCCGTTACCCCAGACACGACATAACCGCGCAAGGCATCCGAAGAAGTGACGTCCTTGAATACGGCCCCCAGATTTCCACCGTTATTGATAAAGCTGACCGTGGCGTTGCTCGCAGCGCCCGTTGCGATAGCCGTGAGCGCCACGTTCGCCCAACCGGCGGCCACAGTTGAAGTGGCAACTGTGCCACCGACGACTGTCGATCCGGCCACTGTTCCGGCTGCCATGGCGGTCCCCGAACCTGCGGTGGCACCTGCCATGCTGCCAATCAAGCCACTGGCAGCACCCGCAGTGAAATAGACCACCAGAATCGCAATGATCATCTGCACAGCCGGCCCCATGCCGGAGTGGCTGTATTTATAAGAGTCGTGGACTTCCTTGACCTTGCGCCAATCCACATCGCCGCGCTTCTCGGCTTCGGCCAACCACGCCAGTTGCGGGTCCGCATCGACCATGGCTTTGATCGATTGATGGACGCTTTCTTGATTGACCTGCTTGATGTCGATGTTCAACCCATCGACAGCTTTGATCGCAATGGTACCGGCAGCAACCATCTGCGTCTGGCGCAGTGTTTCGTCGGTATTGCCCTTACCCGACATCGAGCTCCAGGCCATGCTGCTTTTGCTTTTTGCGTGGTCCTCCTTATGCAGGTCCTTTACAGCTTCGAAGGTAATAGAACCGCCACTGTCCAACGTGATGTCCTTGCCACTTTCAAGCTTCGCCACCTGATATCGCTGGTCATCCCCGCTCTTGATGACCAGATCACCTCCCGTAGTGATCTCACTCCCAACGTTCTTCACATCAGTCACTTCATCACGCTGAGTCTTCTTGCTCCCCCAACTCCCCTTTTTCTTCTCGTCATACAGCGAATAATCGCTGTCTTGTGCCGCCAGCAACCCCAGCTTGCCCCCCGCCACCAGATAAGCCTCGTCACCCGCCGCGATCCGGCTCGACACCATCGTCAGGTTCTTGCCGGCGTCCATGGCGACGTTTCCACCGGCGGTAATTTCAGCCTTGACCTGCTGGACATGGTCTTCCTGGATCGTCAGCTTCTTGCTCTTGTACAGAAAGTGCTGTTCATCCGCCGCCGAGCTGATGTTGACGTTCTCGGTCGCGGCCATGTCGACGTCGCGCTTGGCGTCGATCTGGCTGGCAACGACATTGAGGTCCCGGCCGGCCGTAGCCGATACATCTCGCCCGGCGCTGACGCTGGCGCCGTACTGGGTGATGGTGCTGCTGTTGCGGTTGACGTCGCGGATCAGGTTGTCGACGGTCTGCGCAGCGACGAGGTTGACGTCGTTTCCGGCATTCACGCGGATGTCGCGCCCACTTTGCAGGGCACCGCCGATGTTGTTGAGGCTGCCGCCCGCCGAGAGGCTCAGGCCATTGGCGGCTTCGATGCGCGCCGCGCTGTCGGCGAAATCGTTGCGATCCTGGACCTGGCCGTAGGCAATTTGCGATGACGTCACCGTGCGCTCGTTGACCACATCCCCCATCAACGCCGTGGCAGAGACATCCCGACCGGTGATGATGCCACCCGCCCTGTTGACGAGATGGTTGCCGGCCAAAAGGTCGAGACGCTCACCTGCTTGCACCAAGCCGCTGTTGACCAGATTCTCCCCCGCCGAAGCTGACAGGTTACTGGTCGCCTTCAGCGTACCTACGTTAGCCAGGTTCTTGCCGGCGACCAGGTTGAGGTTGTTGCCCTCAATCAACGCCCCATTCGGCGAGAGGCGGTTGTTGGCGTTGGCCAGGTACAACACCGGCACCAGGACTTGCTCGCCATTCACCTCGGCACTTTCCATCCAGACGATGTCGTGGGTCAGGGCCGCGACTTGTTCGGAGGTGAGGCTGACACCCACAGCCAGATCGAGCTCTGTTTTGCTGGCGATGGCGTTGTTCATCAGGTACTTGAACATGTCCTCGTTGGAGGTTTGTCCGTCGATGAAGCGCTGGCCGGTGCGAGCGATCACGGCTTCCTGGATCAGCTTCTGTTCATAAAAACCATCACCCAGGCGTTTGGCGCTTTCGTCCGGGTCGTAGCCGAGGTTCTCCAGCAGGTAATCCGAACTCATGAACTGCTTGAGGTCAGTGAGCAGCGGATTGGTTTCGATCAGGTATTTGTGCGGGCTGGCCGTCACGGTGCGCGTGGGCAAGCCTTGGACACGGTTAACGGTGAGGTCGGTCGTTCGTCCGCCCGCCGTGTCGGCATGGATGGGGTCCATGTTGCTAGCAGACGGTGGCGTAACGTTGCCCAGCGCAAGATCCCGCACTTGACCTACAGGCAGCGCTTGCTGGCGCTGGGCCGGGCTCAGGCTTGCGCTACCCAAAGACCAGTTCTGCGGTGCGCTGGCAGCCGAGGTACCGCCACCCTGCCCGCTCAGGCGAAACAGGCCATTTTGCCCAGTCGGCAAGCTGAACCCAGGCAGGCTCACCGGGTTGACTTGCTGTTGAGACAGGTCGGCCGGTAACTGACGGTTAAGCAACACAACCGAGGGGTGGGTCGCGCTGTAGACACTTGTGTTGGCGGAGCGGCCCGTCACGCTGGAAGAAGTGTTCAGGACGACCAGGCTGCTGATGTCGTTGGATGCGGTGAGCTTCGCAGTGCCACCGGCTTGAATGATGGCCGCTGCGACCGATGCCCCATCGGCCTGGACAGCAACCGGCCTGTTGATGCCGTAAAACAGAGAGGGATCGAACTTGCCGACCAGTTCGTTGAATGCCACGGGATCGAACGGTCCGGAGCGCGGGTGTTTCCTGTTGTAATCCTTGACCTCATCAATGAGTCGATAGAAATACTCACCGGTGATCCAAGTGCCCGCGCCTACTTCATGGCCGGATGTTCCGGAAGCCGAAAGCGCAGCCTTGTTGGTGATGTTGGTACTGGTGATGGACAGGTCGTTGGCTGCCGACACCACACTGTATTGGTTCAGGAAATCTGTGCTGTTGACGGTCAGGTTGCGTCCGGCCAGCAGCGTCGCGGTTGGCGAGTCCTCGCTGACAACGCTTTCTACGGTGTTGTAGATAAACACCGGGCCACGCACTCGCGGGGTATCCGGACCGTCGCAATGTTGGACACACCGGATGGTCATATAGCCGCCGGTGACCTCCTGCGCCATGCTGAACTTGTCGCGCTGGTTGACGATGTTGTCCGCGGCCAGGGTGATATCCCCTCCAGCTTCAATGCTGGCGGAGCTATTGAGCACGTTTTGAGCCGAAGTGCCTGCTGTGGCTCCGCTGACCAGCAGATTGCCCAGACTGTAGACGTCGGCGTAACGGTTGGTAAAGGACGCCGTCCGCAGCTCCATGTTCCGCCCGCTGAACAAGAACCCACGACCGCCATCCGGTGCTTGGGCGTTAAGCAGGGCCTGGGTTGTAACCGTTAGATCTCTAGAGGCCGCTATAGCCCCATAGTTGCTGACGCCGGCGGCCGTCACGCTTAAATCATTGGCTGATGACAACTGCCCGTAGTTGGTCAATTGCCCGCCAACTTTGATAACGGTTGTCGCGCCGCCCGCGATGCTTGCGGCGTCAGCCAACTCCAACTGCCCGGCGTCAGCGGTCAGGTTGCCGAGACTGGTCATTCGACCGCTACCGGAGTATGTCCCGCCAAGCGTCAGCACCAATGTGCCGTCACTGGCCAGCAGTCCGTCGTTGCGCCAGTTACCTCCGCTGCCCACAAAGGCCGTTGTCGCCAGCAATTGTCCCGTTGCGGTCTGGGTGAAATTGTTGACATTGACGTTCAGGGTGCCGGCTTGGAGTACGCTGGTGTTGGTCCAGCTGTCAGCGTTGAGTGTCATGGCTCCGTGCGTAACGAAGCTACCGCCGGCATTGACGACATTGTCGGTGGCGACACCAAAGGTGCCGATGCCGATGTGCAGGACGCTGCCATCGGCATTAAGCAAGTCGCCCACACCCAAGCTCAAATCGGTATTGGCGCTTTCCAGCACACCACTGCGGTTATCGAACAAACCACCGATCTGGAAGTTGGTTTTGCCGCCGGTACCCAACGCACGGATTTTTCCGGTCTGGTTGTCCAGGCTCCTAGCCTTGACCGACAAGGTGCTATCGCTCTCGATGATGCCCAGTCGGTTGTTCAAGGCGCCGGTCAGGTTCAAGTCGATCTGGCTGCCGGCGATCTGGCCGTCGTTGTCGCCGCTGTTGTCAAAATCGTTGGCCGTAACGTTGACTTTGCCTTTGGCGTAGAGGCCACCGTTGCGGTTGTCGAAGTTACCGGTGGTGATGACGACGTCGCCGGTTTGGGCCGAGATGCGTCCGCCGTAGTTGTCCAGGCCACCCAATGCGATAAGGTTCAGGCGCTGGGCCTGGGTGATACCGCCCTGGCGGTTGTTGTTCAGGTCGTAGCCGTTTCTCAGCACGCCGGTCAGGTCGGTTTTCAGCAGGCCTTGCAGGCTGGCGAGCACGCCGCCGCGGTTGTCGAGGTTGCTCGCTTCAACGCTCAGCTCACCGGTCTTGGCCTGGATGCGGCCGCTCTGGTTGTCGATGTCTTGGTCGACGACCAGGGTCAGGTTGCCCTGGCTTTGTACGGTGCCCTTGCCGTTGGCGAGGCTGTCGGCGTCGATTTGCACGGCACCGTTCTGGCTGTAGATGAGGCCGTCGGCGCTGTTCTGAACCGCGCCGGCGGTGGCCAGGACGAGTGCGTCATTGGCCGCGACGGTGCCGCGATTGCGGTTGTCCAGGCCGCCGATGAGCAAGGTAAGCAGGCTTTGGCTGGCAATCTGGCCGCCCTGGTTGTCGAGCTGCGTGGCGCGCTCGACCCGCAACGGCCCGGTGCTGGCAAGCTTGCCGTTGGTGTTGGTCAGAACGCCGAGCAGGTCCAGGGTCACGGCGGCATTGCCGATCAGCGTGCCGCCGGTGTTGTCCAGGGTGGTGCCGGTGAAGGTCAACGCTTGTTGCGCGTTGACGGTGCCGTCCGCGTTGCCCAGGGTCATGGCGTTCATGACCAGGGTCGCGGCGCTGTCGATCAAGCCACCTTGGGCGTTGTTCAGCAAACCACCGGTGACGGTCAAGGTCTGGTCGGCGCCGCTGGACAGAATCCCGCCGCGGTTGTCGATGCTGGCCGCGGTGATGGTGAGTTTTTTCTTGCCGGCCAATGCGCCGTCAGCACTGTTGAGCAGCGCACCGCTCAAGGTCACGCTCACGTCTTCGTCGCGGCTCGACAGCGTGCCGGCGTTGCGGTTGTCCAGGCTCGCGGCGCTCAGGTCAAGGCCTTTGAAGCCCGACATCAGGCCGCCCTGGTTGGTTACGTCGCGGGCCTTCACGGTCAGCAAACCGTTGCTGATGAGTTTGCCGGCGCTGCTATTGAGATCGCGAGCCGTCAGGTCGAGGTTCTGGCTACTGGAGATTTCGCCGCCCTGGTTGTCCAGGTCCCGCAGGTTCTTGAGGCTGAGTACACCGGCGGTGGTGATAAGGCCGGCGCCGTTGTTCAGATCGCCAGTGGCGGCACCGAAGTCGATGGCGATGGCGCTACCCAGCAACGAACCTTGCTGGTTGTTCAAGTCGCGGGTGCTGATGGTCAAGGCGTCAGTGGCGTTGATCAGGCCCTGGTTCTGGTTGACCAACGGACCTGTGAGTTTCAGGTCGAGGTTGGCGCGGCTGGTCAGGGTGCCGCCGCTGTTGTCCAGGCTGGCGGCCTCGACATCCAGCACGGCGGCGGCGATCAGGCCCTTGAGGTTGGTCAGCGCGTTGTCGATGCGCAGGGTCATCGCCTGGTTGCTCAGCAACTTGGCGTTGTCGTTGATCAGGTTTTGCGCGGCCAGGGTGAACGCCTGGGCGCTGGAGATTTCACCCCCAGCGTTGTTGACGCCCTTGAGGTTTTTCAGCATCAGCAAGGGGGCGTTGATCAAGCCGTTCTGGTTGTTCAGTTGCCCTTGGTTCAGATCAAGACTCAGCGACGTGTCGCTGAAGAGTTGGCCGCCCTGCTGATCGAGGCCTGTGACGCTGGCGGTCAGCGCGCCGCTGCTGGCGATGCGTCCGCCGTCCTGGTTGGTCAACTGTTTCGTGGTGAGTTCGAGGTTGGCGCCGCTGCTCAGGCGTCCGGCCTGGCTGTTGTCGAACGCGCCGGTTTCAATAGTGACCGCTTGCTTGGCGCTGATGCTGCCTTGGTTGCGGTTGTCCAGGCTTGCGCTTTTGAGGATGAGACCGGCATCGGTGACGATGCCGCCGCCCTGGTTCAGCACGGCGTTATCAAGCGTGAGCGCCAGTGCCCCAGCACTAGAAACGCTGCCCAGGGTGTTGATGAGGCTGGCGGCGGTAACGTCGAGCGCCCCTTCGGCGCTCAAGGCGCCCTTGGCGTTGTTCAGGTCGCCGTCGAGGTGCGCGGTGAGGTTCTTTTGGGTCAGCAGCGAGCCGCCGCTGTTATCCAGCGTTTCGCCGGTCAAGGTCAGGCCGGTCTTGCCGGAGAGCAGGCCCTTGGTGCGGTTGAGCACGTCCTGCACCGTCAGGGCCAATGCGCCGTTGGCGATGACTTGACCGCCGTCGCTGTTGTCCAGCGCGTCGCCGGTCAAAGCAACATCGCCGTGGCCAGACAGTTCGCCGCCACGGTTGTCGATCGAACCGACGTTCAGCGTCAGCGTGTCGGTCGCCCCGACCAGCCCTGCCGTGCGGTTGTCCAGCGAGGCGCCGGTCAGCGTCAATCCGCCGAGGGCGATCATCTGGCCGCCCTGATTGTTCACACTGTCGATAGTGGCCGTGACGTTGGTTTTGCCGGCGATCTGGCCGGCGCCGTTGTTGAGGTGGGTGGCCTCGATGTGCAGGTCACCGTCGGCAATGATCGCGGCGTCCCGATTGATCAGTTGACCGTCCACGGTCATGACCAGGACGCCACGGCTGCTGATCAGGCCATCGGTGTTGTCCAGGCTGGCGCTGTGGGCGTCGATGGATTGGGCGGAAACCAGCCCCTTGATGTTATTGAGCGCCTGGTCGATACGCAGGGTCAGCGCCTGGTTGCTGATCAACTTGCCGTCGCGGTTATCGAGGTTGCGGGCCGCCAGCGTGAACGCCTGGGCACTGGAAATCTCGCCGCCACGGTTGTCCACGTCCTTGAGGTTTTTCAACACCAGGAGCGGCGCGTTGATCACGCCCTTGAGGTTGTTCAAATGGCCGTTGTTGAGGTCCAGGGTCAAGGCTGTTTTGCTGAACAGTTCGCCGCCCTGCTGATCCAGGCCGGTGATGCTGGCGGTCAGCGCCTTGTCGCTGGCGATGCGACTGGCGGCGCCGTTGTTGACTTGGTTGGCGGTGAGATCAAGGGTGTCGCCGCTGATCAGATAACCGCCTGCGGTGTTGTCGAACACGCCGGTGGTGACGCGGGTGGCGCCCTTGGCGCTGAGCAGGCCGTTGCTGTTGTCCAGGGCGACGCTGGTAACTGTAAGGGAGGCGGCGCCGGAGACTTCGCCGTCGTGGTTATTCAACTGTCCGACATCAGCCGTCAGATTGCCGTTGCTATTGACGATGCCTTGGGTATTGAGGAGTTTGTCGGCGGTGACGTTCAGCGCGCCGCTGCTCAACACACGACCCTTGTTCTGGTTATCCAGCGTCCCGGCTTTTACCGTGGCGGTTTGTCCGGCGCTGAGGGTGCCGGCCTGGTTGCTCAGCGTTTGCGCAATGTTGGTCGTGAGGTTACGGCTGGCAACGATGCTCTTGCCGCTGTTATTGAGCGCCTGCGCCGTGACGCTCACATCTCCCGCAGCATTGCGCGTGTTATTCGCATTCACCCCAGCTTCAATAATCCCGTTGTTGCTCAACTGTCCACCGGCACTGAGGCTGATGCCATCGCGCGCCGCCAACGTCTGCCGGTTGGTTAAATCCCCCTGAGCCTGCGCATTCAACGTCGTCCCGGCATAAACCGGTCCCTTCACATCAATGCTCGCAGCCTTGACGTTAACCGCCCCCGTGGCCGAGGTATCGACCATGCTCAAATGCCCATTGGCATCGAGCTGGATATCCCCGCCACTGGCAATCAACTTGCCGTCCAGCTTCACTCCAACCCCTGCCTCGGTGCCGACCAACTTGATCGCCCCGGCGTACATCCCGCCCAGGGCCGAGGAGTCGATCGCCAGTTCCGGCTTGGCGCTGCCATCGTCGGCACGGGCCGTGGCATTCAAGGTATCGGCGTTGACGTCGTTGCGACCGGCCACGATCGTCAGGTTCTTGGCCTGGATTTCGGCATTGATCTTGGCGCTGCGAGTGATGATTTCGAAATGATCGACGTTGTTCGCGTTGAGCCCCGCGCCTTCGATGGAGACGCTGCCCTGGTCCACTTGGTAGCGATCCAACCGACCATTTTCCACCACCGGTTTGCCGGTGCTCAGGGTCACTTTCGGGCTGTTGATGAAGCCGCAGCCGTTGCAGGTGATGCCATACGGGTTGGCAACGATGACGTGGGCCGACTGCCCTGCCACTTCGGTGTAGCCGCGCAACTGGCTGGGGTTGCCGCCGTTGACTTCGTTGAGGATGGTCGTGGCGGCCGTGCCGTTGAGATTCGGGTTGCCGAGGATGATCCCGCCCAGTTGCGTGGACTGGGTCCGGGATGTGGCGTTGTTGAGAATGATGCCGTTGCTGCCGACGTTGTAGTCGGTAAATGTGTTGTGGGACAGGCCGCTGCCGTTGGGCTTGGCGATGTTGACGATGGGCACGCCGTTGCCCGCCTTGCCGAGACTGGTGCCCGGCGCGCTGACCACGATGCCGTCGGCCTGGGCCCACAGCGGTTGCCAGAACATGACGTTGGCCAACAGGAACGCCAGGCCGCGCTTGGGCATGCCGAGGAACCGCTCGCGGTTTTTCAGGGCAGCAGAAGGTTGGCGGGCCAGGAAGGTGTATTGGCGGTCATCCATGATCGGGTCTCGTTGCAGCGAATTTTTAGATGGATAGGTCAAGGCGGAAGTAGATCGGCGCTTCGCGCTCGGTCAGGGCATCCGGACGTTCCAGGGAATGGGCGAAGGCCACGCTGGCGCTCAGGTGTTGACCGCGGGCAAACAACTCCAGCGAATTGCTCGACATACGTCCGTGCTGATCGCCGTTGTAGCGATCGCCCCGAATGACGCCCTGGTCGTAACCGAGGCTGGTGCCGTATTCGGCGAACACCGGACGCAGCCATTCCACGGTCACCGGACGGCTCCAGCGCAGGTCGTTGCGCCAGTAACCACCGCTGTCCCCCGCCAGGGATTGATCCTTGTAGCCACGAATCGATGATTCCCCGCCCAGGCTCATGCGCTGCGGGCTGAACAACACGTCTTCGCTGCGCTGGCCGGTCATCAGGCTGCTGAAGCTGAAGGACTCTCCCCCTATCTGGAACGGTTGCAGATAGCTGAGGGTGGCGGTGTATTTACGGTAGCGTGCATCGGCCTGACCCGGCCTCGGGTCGTCGTCACCTTGGGCATCGAAGGCGCCGATGCCTTGCTGCATGCCCAAATCCAGGTTGACGAAAGCGTTGCCGACCCGACGACCGTGGTTGATGCCGAACTGGCCTTCGCTGAGGCGATTGCTGCTGACATCGAGTTTGCTGTCTTCGATGTAGCTGTTGGTACGCAGGTAGGCCAGGCCAGTGTTGAGAGAGGTTTTGCTCACCGCGTCGCGGTGGATCACCCGCTCGACGCGCAACTGATGGTTCTGGCTGTCGCCGGTCTGCTTGAAGTTGAAACCGTTGGCCGCGATCTGTGAGCGGTATTCGCTTTGGCTGTAGGTGTAGCTGACGTTCCACCAGCCCCAAGGCAAGTTGTAATAGAGCATGGCGTTGTTGGAGGTGTGCTGGTGGTCGGTCATCGCATCGTGGCCGCCGCGCAACATCAATTGATCGGCTAATCCCAGCGGACTGTCCCACTCGAAACGAGTGCCCCACTGTTGTTCGCCGGTGCTGCGCTGGCCGTCGTTGCTGCGAGAGAGGCCGGCGCGCCAAGGCTTTTGTGGATCGTTGGTGACGCGTACTTCACTGCCGCCAACGTTCTGGCCAGGGGTCAGCTCCATTTTGGCCTGGTTCGAAGGGAGGCGATTGAGCTGGTCCACCAGTTGCTCGATTTCCCGCAGGTTGACCAGGTCGCCGGTCTTGCCGGGAAACGCCATCGCCAATTCCCGCTCGGACAACCGGCTGTTCTCGGCGCCCTTCAGGCCTTCCAGTCGCCCTTCCACCACCAATACGCTCAGGTGTCCGGCGGACAAATCCTGCTGCGGCAGATAGGCACGGCTGGTAACCAGGCCTTTTTCGATGTAGTGATCGGTGATGACTTTGAGCAATTCGTTGAGCTGCGGCACGCCCAGGCATTGGCCGATGTAGGGCTTGAGCAAACGCTCCTGATCGCTGGCGGACAAACTGTCGGCGCCTTTGAGCTCAATGGTCTTGATGGGAAAGCAACGGCTATCGGCAGGCGCTGTCGGCTGGGTAGGCTTCGCCTCCTTGCCCGGCAGGTCCTTGAGTTCTTCCAGACGCCGGCGCTGCTCTTCGAGCAAGCGATTCTGGCGTTCGCGGATCAGGTCGGTGTCGCCGGGAGTTGGGGCGGCATGAGCAAGGGAAAGCGGAGAAAGGCACAGCAAAGCCACGCACAACCTCGCCCAAGGGGCGGGTGAGAACATGTTCGATCCTTCGACAAAAGCGATATCAAAATAGTGGCGCAATATTAATGAGCCATCATTTTGGCGTCAACCAACCGCGTGCGCTTCGAGATCATTGGCGCACCCGCTTATCTGAGAACCAGACGGCTCTTGAACATCGAACAGTCCGCCTCCTGCAGGGCTGGCGCCGTGGCAATCAAATGAACTTTCCAACGCAGCCCGGCCTCAACCGGATATCTGCCCAACAAAGGAATACGAGGCCCGAGCCATGAAAACCCTCCTCAAACTCACCCTCGCCGCCACTCTCGCCTGCGCCCTGCCGGCCTGGGCTACGTGCACGCCTGAAGAAGCCACCATCAAGCGTGAGCAGCTGGCGGACAAAGTCGCCAAGCTCACCGAGCAGGACCCATCCAAGGCAAAAGAGATGAATGAAGAACTGCAGGCCATGAACATGGAGACATCCAGCAAGGACGTGCCGGACAAGTGCCAGTTGATCGACAAGCGTCTGCAGGAGTTGGAAGAGGCGCAGAAGAAGGCGGAGTGATGAGTCGGGCACGACCCGCTTTTGTGGCGAGGGAGCTTGCTCCCGCTGGGCTGCGCAGCAGTCCCAATAAAAGCCCCCCGTTTGCTCCTGGCACACCGAGTCGCTGGTTTTAGGGCTGCTTCGCAGCCCAGCGGGAGCAAGCTCCCTCGCCACAGGGTTGTGGAATTCCCTCAATAAAAAACCGGACCCAAGGTCCGGTTTTTTATTGAGCGTTAACGCGATTTCACTCAGCCGCCGGCGCCTCTGGCTTGCGGCGCTTGAGCGGGGCCATGCCGTCCTTGCTGACCAGAGACGGCGCGTCGGTCTTCGGGCGGTTGGCGGTCTTGCGTTTGGTCGGGGCCTTGGCGCCGGTCTTTTTCTTGTCGCCCTTGCCGTCGACCTTTTTCTTCTTCACGCCAACGGCCTTGCCCGATGCCTTGACCTTCTTCGGTCCGCTGTAGGTGCCTTTGACTTCCTTGATGGTGCGGCGCTCGAAGCTCTGCTTCAGGTAGCGCTCGATGCTCGACATCAGGTTCCAGTCGCCGTGGCAAATCAGCGAGATCGCCAAGCCATCGTTGCCAGCACGACCGGTACGGCCGATGCGGTGAACGTATTCATCACCACTGCGGGGCATGTCGAAGTTGATGACCATGTCCAGGCCTTCCACGTCCAGGCCACGAGCGGCGACGTCGGTGGCGACGAGGATTTTCACGCCGCCCTGCTTCAGACGGTCGATGGCCAGCTTGCGGTCCTTTTGATCCTTCTCGCCGTGCAGCACGAACGCCTTGTATTCCTGGGCAACGAGGCGGCCGTAGATGCGGTCGGCCATGGCCCGGGTGTTGGTGAAGATGATGGCCTTTTCGTAGGTCTCGTTGGCCAGCAGCCAGTTCACGATCTGTTCTTTGTGCTGGTTGTGGTCAGCGGTGATGATTTGCTGGCGGGTGGTGGAGTTCAGCTGGCTAACCGCGTTGAGCTGCAGGTGCTCGGGGTTGTTCAGCACCTTGGCGATCATCTCGCGCAGGCCCGAACCGCCGGTGGTGGCGGAGAACAGCATGGTCTGCTGGCGGTTCACGCACTCGTCTACCAGGCGTTGCACGTCTTCGGCAAAACCCATGTCGAGCATGCGGTCGGCTTCGTCGAGCACCAGCACTTCGACTTCCTTGAGGTCGAGGTTGCCGGCGTTCAGCTGCTCGATCATCCGCCCAGGGGTGCCAATCAGGATGTCCGGAACCTTGCGCAGCATGGCGGCCTGGACCTTGAAATCTTCGCCGCCGGTGATCAGGCCGGACTTGATGAAGGTGAACTGCGAGAAGCGCTCCACTTCCTTCAAGGTCTGCTGGGCCAGTTCACGGGTTGGCAGCAGGATCAGCGTCTTGATGCTGACACGGACCTTGGCCGGGCCGATCAGGCGATTGAGGATCGGCAGCACGAACGCGGCCGTTTTGCCGCTGCCGGTCTGCGCCGTCACCCGCAGGTCACGCCCTTGGAGCGCGAGCGGAATAGCCGCTGCCTGCACTGGCGTTGGCTCGACAAATTTAAGCTCGGCCACGGCTTTGAGCAGGCGTTCGTGCAGGGCGAATTGGGAAAACACGGGTGCTACCTCGAAGAAATGCAAAAAAACAGCTGCATAGGGTAACGGTTTCGAGCGCGAAGGCCGAGTTTCTTTATGCAAACGGCCGCAAATCAGTGTGTTGTCATGATTGGATTCACGATCAACGGTCACTTCCCGCCGCTTAAAATGCTCTAATTCGCCCCTCGCGCTCATAAAAGAACCGACTCGCCCATGGATATCAAACAACTCTGGCTCAACCTCCAGGATTTCTGGGGCGCCCTTGATCAACATCCGATCCTGCATTCGAGCCTTGCGCTGGTGTTGCTGCTGGCGATCGCGCTGGTGCTTGGACGGGTGGCGCGCTATTTGATCCTGCACGGCGCCAAGCTGATCGGCCGCCAGCCGGCGCTGCACTGGGTCAACGACCTGCGCCAGAACAAAGTTTTTCATCGCCTGGCGCAGACGACGCCGTCGCTGATCATTCAGTTCGGCTTGCACCTGGTGCCAGGGCTGAGCAAGACCAGCATGATTTTCCTGGGCAATGTCGCGCTGTCCTTCACCATCCTGTTCATGTTGCTGGCCATCAGCGCCTTGCTCAGCGCCCTGCTGGACGTCTACGCCCGCACCGAACACGCGCGCACCCGCTCGATCAAAGGCTACGTGCAGCTCACGAAAATGGTGTTGTACGTGTTTGGCGCGATCATCATTGTCGCCACGCTGATCGATCGTTCGCCGCTGTTGCTGCTGTCGGGCCTGGGTGCGATGTCGGCGGTGATCCTGTTGGTCTACAAGGACACCCTGCTGTCGTTCGTCGCCAGCGTGCAGCTGACCAGCAACGACATGCTGCGGGTTGGCGATTGGATCGAAATGCCACAAGTGGGCGCCGACGGTGATGTAGTGGACATCACGCTGCACACGGTGAAGGTGCAGAATTTCGACAAGACCATCGTCTCGATCCCCACCTGGCGGTTGATGTCCGAGTCGTTCAAGAACTGGCGCGGCATGCAGCAATCCGGCGGACGACGGATCAAGCGCAGCCTGTTCATCGACGCCAGTGGCGTGCGCTTCCTGCATGACGACGAAGAGCAGCGCCTGTCCCAGGTTCGCCTGCTGACTGATTACATCGGCCGCAAACAGGCCGAGCTCAAGGCCTGGAACGAAGCCCAGGGCAACGTCGCGGCGATGTCGGCCAACCGTCGGCGCATGACCAACCTGGGCACCTTTCGCGCCTATGCCCTGGCCTATCTGAAAAGCCACCCCGAGATCCAGCCGAACATGACCTGCATGGTCCGGCAGCTACAGACCACCGCCCAAGGGATCCCGCTGGAGATATACTGCTTCACGGGTACCACCGTGTGGGCCGACTACGAGCGCATCCAGGGGGATATTTTCGATTACCTGCTGGCGGTGATGCCGGAGTTCGGGCTGGGCTTGTACCAGCAGCCGAGCGGCACGGATTTGCGGGCGGGATTGCTGCCGGCGGCGCTGGGGACGAGTCACTTGTCGGAGCCGGAGAAGCAGGCGGTCTAAAGCCAACCCCATTCGCCTGTGGGAGCGAGCTTGCTCGCGATAGCAGTGTGTCAGAAACATAGATGCTGACTGGTACAACGCCATCGCGAGCAGGCTCGCTCCCACAGAGGTCAGCGTGTAACGAGCGGTTGGCGAACCCCCAACCGACTGATCCACACCGCCGCCAGTATCACCGAACCACCCAACACCAACCGCCCCAGCGCCTCGTGCTGGTTCCAGATCAGCAGGTTCACCAGCAACCCCACCGGCACGTGCAGGTTATTCATCACCGCCAGCGTGCCGCCGTTGACCAGGCACGCGCCTTTGTTCCACCAGTAGAGGCCCAACGCGGTGGAAACCAGGCCGAGAAAGACCAGCACGCCCCACTGCAACGGCGCTTGCGGCCAGAAGTCGGCTTTGCCGAACAGCAGGAACGCCGGCAACGCCACCATCAATGCACCGAGGTAGAAATAACCGAAACGCCGGTAATGCGGCAGATCGCTTGGGTGACGCGCCACCAAGTGCTTGTAAAGCACCTGCCCGGCCGCGTAGGTGAAGTTGGCCAGTTGCAGCAGCAGGAAACCCATGAAGAAGTCCGGGTTGATCCTGTCATAACGAATCACCGCCGCACCGGCCACGGCCACCAGCGCCGCAATCAATGCCCAGGGATTGAAGCGCCGATTGAGGGCGTCTTCGATCAAGGTCACGTGCAGGGGTGTAAGGATGGTGAACAGCAGCACTTCCGGCACCGTCAACACCCGGAAACTCAGGTAGAGGCAGACGTAGGTCACACCAAACTGCAAGGCACCGATCAAGAGCATGCCGCGCATGAACGACGGCTCGACCTGGCGCCAGCGCGTCAGGGGGATGAACACCAGCCCCGCCAGCACGACCCGCACCAGCACCGCGAAATAACTGTCGACATGCCCCGCCAGGTATTCGCCGATCAGGCTGAAGGAAAACGCCTGGATCAGCGTTACAAAAAGTAGATAGCCCATACCGCCCCTCGTTTTGAATGGCGGCGAAGATAGCGGGTTTTGGTGGTTGTCGCGAATCTCTCCGAACACTGAACCCTGTGGGAGCGAGCTTGCTCGCGATAGCGGCAGGCCGGCCAACATCTACATGGCTGATCCACCGCTATCGCGAGCAAGCTCGCTCCCACATGGGCATTCAGCGAATGGAATATCCCAGACAAAAAAAAGCCCGATCTCGCTTAAGCGTTCAATCGGGCGGGTGCACTCAGGAGCTGTGAAAGTGCGAAGGGAGGTTCGATGCGCAAAACGGTTTGAAGGGAAGCGCCGAGTCACTAGAACACCCGGCGATTATCCGAAGATTAACGGCTCAGGCGACCTGGGAAAGCTTGGCGTTGGCCTGGTTCAAACCCTTCTCCTGGAAGTCGCCGCCCAGGTTCATGCCCTCGGCATGAATGAAGGTCACGTCGTGGATACCGATGAAGCCCATGACCTGGCGCAGGTACGGTTCCTGGTGATCGGTGGCGCCGCCGGCGTGGATGCCGCCGCGAGCGGTGAGCACGAAGGCGCGCTTTTCGGTCAGCAGACCTTGAGGACCGGTGGGGGTGTATTTGAAGGTCACACCAGCACGCAGCACATGGTCGAGCCAGGCTTTCAAAGTGCTGGGAATGGCGAAGTTGTACATCGGCGCCGCCATCACCAGGACGTCGGCGGCCAGCAGCTCGTCAGTCAGTTCGTTGGAGCGTTCCAGCGAAGCGTTCTCGATGTCGTTGCGTTGCTCGGCAGGCTTCATCCAGCCGCCCAGCAGGTTGGCATCCAGGTGCGGCACCGGATTGATTGCCAGGTCGCGGACGCTGATCTCATCGGCCGGGTGCGCGGCTTTCCACTGGCTGATAAACGTTTGGGTCAGTTGACGGGAAACCGAATCTTGCTGGCGGGCGCTGCTTTCGATGATCAGGACGCGGGACATGGCTTGTAGGCTCCATCTGAGAATGTTGTCAGTCGATGGAGTGAAGGTTAAGCGTGATCATATCGATGAAAAAGCGCAAATAATTGCTGCGAACCATCGATATTTTCGTTTATAAGCGGAGCAAGCTTTGTGATGCTGCCCCGCCGCTGGCTATTTCGGCTTGCAGGTCAGCTCGATGCGCAGCTTGATGATGTTGCGGTTGAACTTGGCGGTGGCGTTCTTGAACTTGCCGGCGGCGACTTCGATGTTGCGGGTGCGCGGCGCCTCCGGGCCGTTGCGGAACACTACTTTGCAGGTTGCATCGGTGCTGCCGTAGTTGTTGACCTGGATCGAGCCGATGTCGGCGTCGGTGTCATAGGCGTTGTAGTCGATGCTCAGGCCGTTGAGGTGTTTTTCCACATCGATCGGGTAGGCAAATGCAGTCAGCGGCAGCAGGGCCAGCACCGCACAACAGATTTTTTTCATTCGGCAGTCTCCACCAAGGGACCGCCAGCTTAGGACAAGAGGAGCTCAATATGAAAGCGCCCCGCGTGACCCTTGATCAATGGCGAACGTTGCAGGCGGTGGTGGACCACGGTGGTTTCGCCCAGGCCGCCGAAGTGCTGCACCGCTCGCAATCGTCGGTGAGCTACACCGTGGCTCGCATGCAAGACCAGCTCGGCGTGCCGCTGCTGCGCATCGATGGGCGCAAGGCGGTGCTGACCGAGGCCGGCGGCGTGCTGCTGCGCCGCTCGCGGCAACTGGTGAAGCAGGCCAGCCAACTGGAAGACCTGGCCCACCACATGGAGCAAGGCTGGGAAGCGGAAGTGCGTCTGGTGGTGGATGCGGCCTACCCCAACGCCCGCCTCGTCCGCGCCCTCACGGCATTCATGCCACAAAGCCGGGGCTGCCGGGTGCGCCTGCGTGAAGAAGTGTTGTCGGGCGTCGAAGAAGTGCTGCTCGAAGGCGTGGCCGACCTGGCCATCAGCGGCTTCAGCATCCCTGGTTACCTGGGCGCGGAGTTGAGCGACGTCGAATTCGTCGCGGTGGCCCACCCCGAACATGCCCTGCATCGCCTCAACCGCGAACTGAGCTTCCAGGACCTGGAAAGCCAGCTGCAAGTGGTCATCCGCGACTCCGGTCGCCAGCAGCCCAGGGACGTCGGCTGGCTCGGTGCCGAACAACGCTGGACCGTAGGCAGCCTGGCCACCGCCGCGACGTTTGTCGGCAGCGGCCTGGGGTTCGCCTGGCTGCCGCGGCACATGATCGAACGAGAGCTCAAGGAAGGCTTGCTCAAGCGTCTACCCTTGGAGCAAGGAGGCAGCCGCAACTCGACTTTCTATCTGTTCTCCAACAAGGAAAAACCTCTGGGCCCGGCCACGCAAATCCTCATCGAGCTGCTGCGCACCTTTGATACCGCGCCGCTGGATGCGCCGTTCGCCGCTCCTGAACAAGCCTGACAAGGAACTCGCCGATGGCCTATTTTGCGCACGAAGGTTGCAACCTGCACTATGAGGAATATGGCCACGGCGCGCCCCTGGTGCTGGTCCACGGGTTGGGCTCCAGCACACGGGATTGGGAAAAGCAGATCCCGGTGCTGTCCGCCCGCTATCGCCTGATCGTGTTGGATGTGCGCGGACACGGTCGGTCCGACAAGCCGCGTGAGCGCTACAGCATCGAAGGGTTCAGCGACGACCTGAGCGCCCTGATCGATTACCTCGGCCTGGGCGCGGTGCATCTGGTGGGCTGGTCCATGGGCGGCATGATCTGCTTCCAACTGGCCGTGGACGAACCCGCGCGGGTCAAGAGCCTGTGCATCGTCAACAGCGCCCCGGAGGTCAAGGTCCGCACGCCCGACGATTGCTGGCAATGGTTCAAGCGCTGGAGCCTGATGCGGCTGCTCAGCCTGGAAACCATCGGCAAGGCCCTCGGTGCCAAGCTGTTCCCCAAACCTGAACAAACCGAGTTGCGCCTGGAAATGGCCCGGCGCTGGGCAATGAATGACAAACGTGCTTATCTGGCCAGCTTCGACGCCATTGTCGGCTGGGGCGTACAGGAACGCCTGTCGCAAGTTGTCTGTCCAACCCTCATCATTTGCGCCGACCACGACTACACCCCGGTGGCGCTGAAAGAAGCCTATTCAAAGCGTTTGCCTGACGCACGACTGGCAGTCATCACCGATTCACGGCACGCTACGCCGCTGGATCAACCCGAACGCTTCAACCAAACCCTGCTCGAATTCTTGATCGCAATCGATTCCACTACTCAGGATCACTGAACCCATGCTGAAAAAAATCGCCCTCGCCGCCGGCTCCGTCCTCTTTGCTGCCAACCTGATGGCCGCGCAACCGGCCAAGGCCCCTCACGTATTGCTGGACACCACCAACGGTCAGATTGAAATCGAACTGGACCCGGTCAAGGCCCCTACCAGTACCAAGAATTTTCTTGAGTACGTTGACAGCGGCTTCTACAACAACACGATTTTCCACCGTGTGATCCCGGGCTTCATGGCCCAGGGCGGCGGTTTCACCCAACAGATGCAACAGAAAGACACCAAGGCGCCGATCAAGAACGAAGCCAGCAATGGCCTGCACAACGTACGCGGCACCTTGTCGATGGCCCGCACATCCAACCCGGATTCGGCCACCAGCCAGTTCTTCATCAACGTGGCCGACAACGCCTTCCTGGATCCGGGTCGCGACGCTGGTTACGCGGTGTTCGCCAAGGTGGTCAAGGGGATGGACGTGGTGGACATCATCGTCAACTCCCAGACCACCACCAAGCAAGGCATGCAAAACGTGCCGGTCGACCCTGTGATCATCAAGTCGGCCAAGCGCATCGACTAAACCCACAGGGCAAGCCTGGGCGGCGTCGGCGATCCCGCGCCGCCCACAGCAAAAAAGGAGAGCCCTGCCCGGGCTAGGTACCCCATGGTTTATCGCCGTTTCGAAAAACTGATCGACATCTTCCGCGACGCCCCGACTTCGGCCCCGCCGAACCGCGTCCTGCCCTTTTACACGTATTACCTGAAACAGGTCTGGCCCAGCTTCGCCGTGCTGCTGGTGGTCGGCCTGATCGGCGCGCTGATCGAAGTGGCGCTGTTCAGCTACCTGAGCCGCATCATCGACCTGACCCAGGCCACGCCCAACGCAGAGTTCTTCAAGCTCCACGGCCTCGAACTGGCCTGGATGGCGGTGGTCGCACTGGTTCTGCGGCCGATTTTCGTCGCCCTGCATGACTTGCTGGTTCACCAGACCCTGAGCCCCAGCATGACCAGCCTGATCCGCTGGCAAAACCACAGCTATGTGCTCAAGCAGAGCCTCAACTTCTTCCAGAACGATTTTGCCGGGCGTATCGCCCAACGCATCATGCAGACCGGCAACTCGCTGCGGGACTCGGCGGTGCAGGCCGTGGATGCGTTGTGGCACGTGCTGATCTACGCCGTCAGCTCGCTGGTGCTGTTCGCCGAAGCCGATTGGCGCCTGATGATCCCGCTGTTGATGTGGATCGCCGCCTACATCGGCGCGCTCCATTACTTCGTCCCCCGGGTCAAGGAACGCTCGGTGGTGTCCTCCGATGCCCGTTCAAAGCTCATGGGGCGGATCGTCGATGGCTACACCAACATCACCACCCTGAAGCTGTTCGCCCACACCAACTTCGAACAGCAATACGCTCGAGAAGCCATCGAAGAGCAGACTCAAAAAGCCCAGCTCGCCGGTCGCGTCGTGACCAGCATGGATGTGGTCATCACCAGCATGAACGGGCTGCTGATCGTCGGCACCACAGCCCTGGCGCTGTGGCTGTGGACCCAGTCGCTGATCAGCGTCGGCGCGATTGCACTGGCCACCGGACTGGTGATCCGCATCGTCAACATGTCCGGCTGGATCATGTGGGTGGTCACCGGCATTTTTGAGAATATCGGCATGGTCCAGGACGGCTTGCAGACCATCTCCCAGCCCGTCAGCGTCACCGACCGAGATCAGGCCAAGCCGTTGGCGGTGGCCCAGGGCGAAGTGCGTTTCGAGCAGGTGGATTTTCACTACGGCAAGAAAAGCGGCGTGATCAGCGACCTCAACCTGGTGATCAAGCCGGGCGAGAAAATCGGCCTGATCGGCCCGTCCGGCGCCGGCAAATCGACCTTGGTCAACCTGCTGCTGCGCCTTTATGACGTGCAGGGCGGGCGCATCCTCATCGACGGCCATGACATCGCCCACGTCGGCCAGGAAAGCCTGCGCGCACGCATCGGCATGATCACCCAGGACACGTCGCTGCTGCACCGTTCGATTCGCGACAACCTGCTTTACGGCAAGCCCGACGCCACCGACGCGCAACTCTGGGAAGCGGTACACAAGGCCCGGGCCGATGAATTCATCCCGTTGCTCTCAGACGCTGAGGGCCGCACCGGTTTCGATGCCCACGTGGGCGAGCGCGGCGTGAAGCTCTCTGGCGGCCAGCGTCAGCGCATCGCTATTGCCCGGGTGCTGCTCAAGGACGCGCCAATCCTGATCATGGACGAAGCGACCTCCGCGCTGGACTCGGAAGTCGAGGCGGCCATCCAGGAAAGCCTCGAGACGCTGATGCAAGGCAAAACCGTGATCGCCATCGCCCACCGCCTCTCCACCATCGCCCGGATGGACCGGCTGGTGGTGCTGGAGAAGGGTCGCATCGCCGAGACCGGCAGCCATGCCGAGTTGCTGGCCCAGGGCGGATTATACGCGCGGCTGTGGCAGCATCAGACGGGTGGGTTCGTCGGGATCGACTGAACCCTGGTTAGGTACAAACCCCCGTGGCGAGGGAGCTTGCTCCCGCTGGGTTGCGTAGCAGCCCCAAACTGTATCTGGCACTGCGATGTGTCAGATACACCGCAGGGGCCTGCTGCGCAGTCCAGCGGGAGCAAGCTCCCTCGCCACCAAGTGTCAGACATCCTCAGCACTGCCGATAAGGCAGTGCCGTTTTCGCTTCTTCGGCATACGCCATCACGCCCTCCTGCTCGCGCGCAAGAAAATCCGCCACCGCCGCTTTCAAGCCCGGATGGCGAAGGTAGTGCCATGAACGGGTGATCACCGGTTCGAAGCCGCGAATCAACTTGTGCTCACCCTGGGCCCCGGCGTCAAAACGCTGCACGCCGTTGGCAATCGCGTAGTCCATGCCTTGGTAGAAACACGTCTCGAAATGCAGCCGATCGAACTCTGCCAGGCAGCCCCAATAACGCCCATAAAAACTGTCGCCCGCCAACAGGCTGAACGCCATCGCCACCGGCCGTGAACCTTGCTTGGCCAGTACCACGCGAATGGCCTCGGGCATGCGCTCGGCCAGCAGGCTGAAAAAAGCACGGGTCAGATAAGGCGCCTGCCGACGCACCGCGTAGGTATTGGCGTAACAGGCATAGACAAAATCCCACTGCGCCTCGTCCAATTGATGGCCTTCCAGCCATTCGAAATCAATGCCCTGCCCCGCCACCTGCTCGCGCTCCTTGCGCATCTGCTTGCGCTTGCGGGAACTGAGCGCGTCAAGGAAATCCTGGAAATCCCGATAGCCGCGATTCTGCCAGTGGTACTGGCAACCGATTCGCTGCAACCAGCCCTCCTGCCTGGCCAATGCCTCGTCGGTGAAGGCGTCGGTGAAGTTGATGTGGGCGCTGGATAGCCCTTCGATCTCCAGATAGCCCGGCAGGCTGCCCAGCAGTTCCAAGCCATCCTCAACACGCGCCGTCAGCAGTCGCGGGCCGCTCACCGGACTGAATGGCACCGCCGTCAGTAGCTTGGGGTAATAGTCGATGCCGGCCCGGGCACAAGCGTCGGCCCAGCCATGATCGAACACGTACTCACCGTAGGAATGCCACTTGCGATAGCTGGGCAAAGCCGCCAGCAGCCGCCCCTCTTCAAGGTGCAGCAGATGCTCGGGCTGCCACCCGGAATGCGAACCCAGGCTGGCGCTGTCTTCCAGGGCGGTGAGAAAAGCGTGGCGCAAGAAGGGTTGATTGACGGGCACCAGCGCGTCCCACTCATGTGGCGCGATGGCGGACAGGCTGTCCAAGACGTGAAGCGGCATGCGGTTCCCCGATATCCAGACGACGGATTGGGCGAGTATCGCCGATCCGAATCGCAAGGGGATAAAAAAACCCCGCCAGAGGCGGGGTTCAAAGGAGCTGTAACGGATGAAAGTGCAGCGGTGTATCAGGTCAAAAGGGCTTAGAACACGTACTGGGCACGGACTACGAAACCGTCGCCATCATCATCGCCATTGGCGTTGGTGACTTTATCGGTCTTGGCCTTGACGTAGGCACCGGTGATTTTCACCGCTTCGTTGGCGTACCAGTTCACTCCCAGGTTGTGCACCTTGGCTTCGGCATCGCCCACTTCGCGGGTCGCCGAGGCGGTGGTGATGTTGTCGTCTTCGACGGTCATGCTGTCGAAGCGGTAGAACACTTCCCAAGCGCCGATGGATTTGTTCTGAGGCTTGATGGCGTCGAATTTGCCGAGTTTATAACCACGGGATTCACCAGTGAGGGTGTAGGCACCCTGGACGTAGAAGCCGTGACCTTTTAGGTCTTCGAAGGCGTCGCTGTCAGCCTTGGTCTTGCGGGAGATGTATTCACCCTGGATAGACGCTGGGCCCATGGCGAAAGCGGCTTCCAGACCGAAGGCAGTGTCGGTGTCGTAGGAACCGGCCGGCGAGTTGTTGGCGCCGCCCAGGACCGGACGGTTGCCGTTAGGGCCGGCGTCATTGCCGCCCAGGGTTTCAACGCCACGCATGCCCAGACGGGAGCGATAACGAGCGTCGAATGCGGTGTCCGAAACGTCACGCGAGGCCACGTTCAAACCGAAGTGCAGCACGTTGCCAGCTTCGTGCATCGGGGCGAACACGAAACGACCATTGGCTTGCTTGATGCTGTTGCCGTCGGTGTCGTCGGTGTCTTTGCTGAACACACCGGCCGAGACGTAGAACGAATCAGCGAAGACGCCGGATGCTTGCAGGCCCAGGCCGTTCTGGTGGCCGTTGGCCCAGTCGATCAGGTCGTAGGCGGCATTACGCTCAGGTGCGGTGACCCATTTGGAGCTGGTGGCTTTTTCAAGGCCGAAATCCGGGTCGAAACGGCCGACCTTGATCGAAACCGGCTTGAAGCCGTTGTAGGCCAAGGAAGCTTCGTCGAAGTAGCCGTTATCGGAATCGCCGCTGTTGTGGGAGAAATCGTAGTTGATGGTGTAGGCCCAGTCCGTGTACAGCACACCGGACAACTCCAGGAAGCCACGGCGGATGTAAGCGGCATCGGCTTTGTCACCGTTGTCGGTGTAGATGCCATCGAACTGGCTGTAGTCAGCCTGCAAACGACCGCCGAGCTTGAAGCTGAACTCTTTGTCAGTGGTAGCGACCTCCAGGCCGCCCTTGGTCTTGACCACGATATCGGCGCCGTCAGTGGTCACGGTGCCGGCGAAAGCCTGGGCGGTTACTGCCATTGCCAGAGCGCTGGCGGCAAAACCTGCGAAGTGCTTACGGATCATCGAAGAATTCCCCTAGTTGGTAGTCTATGCGTTAGAAAACACGCGGAACTGGGCCCGCTGGTGTTGGGAGGGGATCTTGGCGATGGGGTGTGTCAGGCAAGTTGCTATCACATAAAGATTTTATGACAGCGGAACTTTTTACTTCGAAAGGGAATAACAGAAATGCCACAAAAATGTGGGAGCGAGCCTGCTCGCGAAGGCGGTGGATCAGTCAAATTCAAGTTGACAGATCTTCCGCCTTCGCGAGCAGGCTCGCTCCCACAGGAGTTTTTTTACATTGAACGAGAGATCAACGCTTGCGCAGGATCACGCTGCCGATCGAATAGCCGGCGCCAAACGAGCTGAGCACCGCGACGGAGCCGCTGGGCAGGTCGTCCTGATACAGGTGGAACGAAATCACCGAGCCGGCCGAGCTGGTGTTGGCGTAGCGGTCGAGGATCACCGGGGCTTCCTCTTCGCTGGCCTCGCGTCCCAGCAACTTGCGCACGATCAGCTGGTTCATGCTCAGGTTGGCCTGATGCAGCCAGAATCGCTTCACTTCGCCGACGTTCAGCTGGTTTTCCTCCAGGTGGGCGCCGATCAGTTCAGCGACCATCGGGCAGACGTCACGGAACACCTTGCGACCTTCCTGGACGAACAGTTTGTCCCGGCTGCCAACGCCCTCTTCCGCCGCACGGTTGAGGAAACCGAAGTTGTTGCGGATGTTGTTGGAGAACTTGGTAAGCAGCTTGGTGCTGACCACATCGAACTGATACGGCGACGTGGCCTGGTCCGCCCGCTCGATGATCACGGCGGTGGCCGCGTCGCCGAAGATGAAGTGGCTGTCGCGGTCACGGAAATTCAGGTGGCCTGTGCAGACTTCCGGGTTGACCATGAGGATCGCCCGGGCCTGGCCCAGTTGAACGCTGTTGGCGGCGGCCTGGATGCCGAACGTCGCCGAAGAACAGGCCACGTTCATGTCGAAACCGAAACCTTCGATGCCCAGGGCTTCCTGAACTTCGATGGCGATGGCCGGGTAAGGACGCTGCAAGTTCGAACAGGCCACGATCACGCCGTCGATGTCGGCGGCGGTGCGACCGGCGCGTTCCAGGGCCTGCTTCGCCGCGCCGACGGCCATTTCGCAGAGCACCGACCACTCGTCATTGGAGCGCTCGGGCAGGCGCGGCGTCATGCGTTGTGGGTCGAGGATGCCGTCCTTGTCCATGACAAAGCGGCTCTTGATGCCCGACGCCTTCTCGATGAACGCGGCGTTGGATTCGGTCAATGCTTGCACTTCGCCGCGCTCGATGGCCTCGGCGTTATCGGCGTTGAACTGCGCGACGTAAGTATTGAAGGATTGCACCAGCTCTTCGTTGGAGATGCTGTTGGCCGGGGTGTACAGGCCGGTGCCGCTGATGACGACGTTATGCATGGTCGTGTCTCTATTCTGTTCAGGCAGAAAGTATTGGCACCGACGTACCAACACGCAAAGGGGCTTTTCCCATCCCGGGGAAGCAGCCCTGGCATCGCTTTATTCCGATCCGCCCGTGACCTTGAAGAGCAAAACCACGGGACCGGTATTTATAGGCGCGAAGTTTGCCATAAACGCTGGCTTTTGGCCCATGTTCCCTTTTACCAGACAAGAATCCACAGGGAATAGGTGGTGGTCTGATCAACCCTCCACCAACCCCCACTGCTTACCCAGGCGCTTGTCGGAAATCGGCACCTTGGTCCCCAACTGCTGGGCGAACAGCGACACGCGGTATTCCTCCAGCCACCAACGGTAGAGCTCCAGTTGCGGGTCGCGCTTGCCTTCCTGGGCGTGTTTGCTGGCGCGGGCCTGGTATTGAGCCCAGAGATTGGAGAGCTCGCCGCTCCAGACCCGGTCCTTCTGGACCTGGCTGCCCAGCTTCTCGAAACGTTGCTCGATTGCCTTGAGATAGCGTGGCAGCTCCTTGAGCCATTGATGGGGGGTTTCCCGCACGAAGCCTGGGTACACCAAGTGGCCGAGCTGTTGCTTGATGTCGTTCAGCGCCACGGCCTGGGCCAGGTCGATCTTGCCCTTGAAGCGTTTTTGCAGGCCGTGCCAGAGCTTGAGGATGTCCAGGGTCAGCTTCGCAAGGCGTTCGGCGTGCTCGGTCCAGGCGCCGCGCTTGCGTTCGGCCAGGGCCGCCAGCGCGGCACCGTCACGGGGCAGGCTCGGCTCGCCTTCGAGGATGCAGCTGTCGAGGCTCGCCAGCAGGATGTCTTCCACCAGAGCGTCGACGCGCCCCAATTCACGATAGAGCAGGCCCAACTCCGTCAATCCCGGCAGCTTGCCACGGAGGAATTTCGCCGTTTCGGCCAATTGCTGCATGAGCAAACGCTGCAAGGCACGACGGTGCTGGAACTCGGCTTCGGCCGGGGTCGGGAAGCGCCCCTCCTTGACCACGCCGCCCTCTTCCACCAACGCCGGGTACACCGTCATCGACAACCCGGCGATCTTCTGCTGGGTTTTCTCGGCCACCGGTGCGAAGACTTTCGCCTCCACCGGTTCCTGGCTCTTGGCTGTTTGCGGCACGGCCAAGGCGGCCTGGCTGGCCTCGGCAAAACGCGCCGTCAGCTCGGCCAGGTCGCGGCCTTCACCGAGGAACTTGCCCTGACCATCGACGATTTCCAGGTTCATGCGCAAATGGCTTTCTACCTGCTGCGCCGCTTCCGCCCAGGCGTCATCGCTGACCCGCGCACCGGTCATGCGCAGCAATTCGCGCCCCAGGGATTGCGGCAACGAACCTTCGGCAAACGTGATGCGTTGCAACGCGGCCTTGACGAAGTCCGGCACCGGCACGAAGTTCTTGCGCAAGGCCTTGGGCAGGTTGCGCACCAGCGCGATGCACTTGGCTTCGATCATCCCCGGCACCAGCCATTCCAGGCGCTCAGGTGGCAGCATCGGCAGCAGCGGCGCCGGTACACGCAACGTGACGCCGTCGCGGGGATGGTTGGGCTCGAAGTGATAGCTTAACGGCAACGTCAAGTCGCCGACGCGCAAGGTGTCGGGGTACTGGTTGGCCGTCACCTCGCTGGCCTCCCGGGCCAGCACGTCTTCTTCGCGCATGATCAACAGCTGCGGATCTTTCTGGCTGTTGATCCGATACCAGCTGTCAAACGTCGCGGTCTGATGAATTTCGGCAGGCAGGCGCGCGTCGTAGAAGGCGAACAGCGTTTCCTCGTCCGCGAGGATGTCGCGGCGACGGGCCTTGGCTTCGAGCTCGTCGAGTTGTTCAAGCAACCGCGTATTGGCGCTCAGGCACTTGGCCTTGGACTGGATCTCGCCACGCACCAGCGCCTCGCGGATGAACAATTCACGGGACACTACCGGGTCCACCGGCCCGTAGTGAACGGGCCGACGACCAACGACGATCAGCCCGAACAAGGTGATCTGCTCATAAGCCACCACTTGCCCGCGCTTCTTCACCCAATGGGGCTCGAAGTGGTTTTTCTTGATCAGGTGCCCCGCCAGCGGTTCGATCCAGTCCGGCTCGATCTTCGCCACCATGCGCGCGTACAACTTGGTGGTTTCCACCAGTTCGGCGGTCATCAGCCACTGCGGACGCTTCTTGCCCAGGCCTGACGATGGATGGACCCAGAAGCGCCGCTGGCGAGCGCCGAGGTAATCGCCGTCTTCGGTTTTCTGGCCGATCTGGCTCAACAGCCCCGAGAGCACCGCCTTGTGCAGTTTCGGGTAATCGGCCGGCTCTTTGTTGAGGCTCAACTGCATGTCGCGGCAGATCAGGCTCAACTGGCGGTGGGAATCACGCCATTCGCGCAGGCGCAGGTAGTTGAGGAAGTTCTTGCGGCACCAGTTGCGCAGCGGGTTGGCGGTCAGGGCTTGGCGCTGTTCTTCGAAACCTCGCCACAGATTGACCAAGCCGGCGAAGTCCGAATCCGCGTCCTTCCATTGGGCGTGAGCCTGGTCGGCGGCCTGTTGGCGCTCGGGCGGACGCTCGCGCGGATCCTGGATCGACATGGCGCTGGCGACAATCAGCACTTCCTGCAGGCTGCCCAGCTTCGCTGCTTCCAACAGCATGCGGCCCATGCGCGGATCCACCGGCAAACGCGCCAATTGCCGACCCAACGGCGTCAATTGGCTGTTTCGATCCACCGCCGACAATTCTTGCAGCAGGTTGAATCCGTCGCTGATGGCCTTGCCGTCCGGCGGCTCGATGAACGGGAAATCGGTGATCTCGCCGAGACGCAGGTGCAGCATCTGCAGGATCACCGCCGCCAGGTTGGTGCGCAGGATTTCCGGATCGGTGAATTCAGGGCGACTGATGAAATCCTCTTCGCTGTACAACCGCACGCAGATCCCCGGCTCGACCCGCCCGCAACGGCCTTTGCGCTGGTTGGCGCTGGCCTGGGATATGGCTTCGATGGGCAGGCGCTGGACCTTCGCGCGATAGCTGTAGCGGCTGATGCGCGCGGTGCCGCTGTCGATTACGTAGCGGATACCCGGCACGGTCAATGAGGTTTCGGCGACGTTGGTGGCCAGCACCACGCGACGGCCCGGGTGGGACTGGAAGATCCGTTGTTGTTCGGCCGGCGACAAGCGCGCGTACAGCGGCAAGATCTCGGTGTGCTTGAGTTGGGCCTTGCGCAGCATTTCCGCGGCGTCGCGAATCTCCCGCTCGCCCGGCAGGAACACCAGCACGTCGCCAGGGCTGCGCCGTTCGCTGCGCTCGTAGGCAGCGATTTCGTCGAGGGTGGCGAGAATCGCCTGGTCGACGGTCAAGTCATCCTCGACCCGGTTACCCTCCTCGTCTTGCTCAAGGGTCAGCGGGCGATACCAGGTTTCCACCGGGAAGGTGCGGCCCGAGACTTCAACGATGGGGGCGTCATCGAAGTGCTTGGAGAAACGCTCCAGGTCGATGGTCGCCGACGTAATGATGACTTTCAGATCGGGGCGACGCGGCAACAGGGTCTTGAGGTAGCCCAGCAGGAAGTCGATATTCAGGCTGCGCTCGTGGGCTTCGTCGACGATGATCGTGTCGTAGCGTTCGAGGTAGCGGTCGTTCTGGGTTTCCGCCAGCAGGATGCCATCGGTCATCAACTTGATGAGCGTGTTGGCGTCGCTCTGGTCCTCGAAACGCACCTGATAACCCACCAGCGCGCCCAGAGGCGTCGCCAGTTCTTCGGCGACACGGCTCGCCACGCTGCGGGCGGCGATGCGGCGTGGCTGGGTGTGGCCGATCAAACCCTGCTGGCCACGGCCGATCTCCAGGCAGATCTTCGGCAACTGGGTGGTTTTGCCCGAGCCGGTTTCGCCGGCGATGATCAGCACCTGATGCTTGAGCAGCGCCTCCTTGATCTCGTCGCGCTTGGCGGCGATCGGCAAGTTGTCGTCGTAGCGAATCGACGGCACGCTCGCCTTGCGCGCCAGCACCAGGTCGCACGACGCTTGCATCCGCGCTACCCACTGGGCCAGCTTGGCCTCGTCGGGCTTCTTGCGCAGCTCGAGCAACTGCCGCCGCAACCGGTGCCGGTCGGCGAGCATGGCGTGATCGAGATTTTTCAGCAGTTTGTCGATAGCGGGGGTTTGGTCAGTCATCAGGTACGCAGGGTTCGTCGGTTTGAGCGAGGGGGCGATTGTCGCAGATTTGCGGCTATTGCGCCGAACACCAGAAGTGGCCTCACCACCGTCCCCTTGTGGAACGAGCTTGCTCGCGATAGCGGTGGATCAGCAATCGTTGATGTTAACTGGCACACCGTCATCGCGAGCAAGCTCGCTCCCACAGGTGGCTTTTGCTTGCCTGCTGGTTATTCGCTGTCCAGGTCTTTACGCCGATACGGGAACACATCGATCACCTTTCCCGCCCGGATCGCGTCCTGCAGGCCTTTCCAGTAGTCAGCGTTGTACAACTCGCCGTGCAACTGGTCGAACAGCTTGCGCTGCCCGGCGTCGGCGAACAGGAACGGCGGGAACTCTTCAGGGAAAACGTCCAGCGGGCCGATGGAATACCAGGGCTCGGACGCCATCTCATCTTCCGGCGTGCGCGGCTGGGGGATATGGCGGAAGTTGGCCTCGGTGAGAAAGCAGATCTCATCGTAATCGTAGAACACCACGCGGCCATGGCGGGTTACGCCGAAGTTCTTGAGCAGCATGTCGCCGGGGAAGATATTGGCGGCCGCCAGTTGCTTGATCGCCAGGCCATAATCTTCCAGCGCCTCGCGCACCTGAGCTTCGTTGGCGTTTTCCAGGTAGAGGTTCAGAGGCGTCATCCGGCGTTCGGTCCAGCAGTGGCGGATCAACACCGTGTCGCCCTCCACCGACACCGTGGACGGCGCCACATCCAGCAGTTCTTCCAGGCAGGCCGGCTCGAATTTGCTCAGGGGGAAGCGGAAGTCGGCGAACTCCTGGGTGTCGGCCATGCGCCCGACCCGGTCAACGCTTTTCACCAATCGGTATTTCTCGATGACCGTGGCCCGGTCGACGTTCTTCGACGGCGAGAAACGGTCCTTGATGATCTTGAACACAGTGTTGAAGCCCGGCAGGGTGAACACGCTCATGACCATGCCGCGCACGCCCGGCGCCATGATGAACTGGTCATCGGTGTTCGCCAGGTGGTTGATCAGCGCCCGGTAGAACTCCGACTTGCCGTGCTTGTAGAAACCAATCGAAGTGTACAGCTCGGCAATGTGCTTGCCCGGCAGGATGCGCTTGAGAAAGCCAATGAATTCCGCCGGCACCGGCACGTCCACCATGAAATACGAACGGGTGAACGAGAAGATGATCGACACCTGCGCCTCGTCGGTGATCAGCGCGTCGATCTGGATACCCCGGCCTTCGCGGTGCAGCAACGGGATCACCAGGGGCCACTGATCGTCACGGGTGTAGATGCGGCCCACCAGGTAGGCGCCCTTGTTGCGATAGAGCACCGAAGAAAACAGTTCGACCGTCAGTTCCGGGTCCTTGCAGACCCAATCCGGCAGGTTTTCGCGTAGCTGGCTTTCGAGACGTCGCAGGTCGCCGGGCAGGTCTGCGTACTCTTCACTGAAGCGATAATCGGCAAAGATCGCCGCGAGCATTTTGTCCAGTTGCCCTTCGGGTTTATAGGTGCGGGTCTGGGCCGCGCGAGCACGACGCAGGCTCGGCCGGGTCGTGTGGATGAACATGGTGCCGTCACTGATCAGATCATGGCTGAACAGGCCGCAGAAGATCGAGTTGTACCAGGTCTCCGACAATTCATCGTCGAAGCGCAGGTCGATCAGGCTGATATAGGCGCTCTTCACCAATGGCCAGCAACCAACGTCCATCAAGGCCTCGGCGCTAAAGGCCTGGCGCAACCGGGCGACGGTTTCGAAGACTTTTTGTTCATACAGATTGATGCGCGCCGCCGAGGCCGCCTGCGCCTCCAACCATTGCGCCTGCTCGAACCGGGCGCGGGCGCCGTCGGTGATCTGCCGGAAATGCTCACGATAATCGTCGAAACCGTCGAGGATCGAACGGGCGATATCGGTCGCGGGCCATGGCTGCGGCATAGGGTAAACCTCGGCGGGTCATGCTTGTTATTGGCGACTGAGCTTAGAGGCCAATCCCTGGGCAACGCAACCATTGCCATCGGTGTTTAGCGGGGTGACACTTGCGACCCGATCAAGGAAGGATGCACCCGTGAACCTCGTCGATATCCTGCGCTTGCTGTCACTGGCCGCCATCTGGGGCGCGAGCTTCTTGTTCATGCGCATTATCGCTCCGGTCATCGGTACGATTCCCACGGCTTTCTTTCGCGTCTCCATTGCCTTCGTCGGCCTGCTGGTCATTCTTGCGCTGATGCGTGTCGACTGGAATTTTCGCGGCAAGCTAAAAGCCGTGATGGTTTTGGGCTTGATCAATTCCGGCATTCCCGCAACGTTTTACTCCCTGGCGGCCCAAGTGTTGCCGGCCGGTTACTCGGCGATCTTCAACGCGACGACGCCGCTGATGGGCGTGCTGATCGGTGGGTTGTTTTTCCGTGAGCCACTCACGGCGGCCAAGGTCAGCGGGGTTTTTCTCGGCCTGATGGGCGTCGCGATCCTCACCCGCGCAGGTCCGGTGGCGTTCGACCAGCAACTGTTGATGGGCGCCCTCGCCTGCCTGCTCGCCACGACCTGCTATGGCTTTGCCGGTTTTCTGACCCGGCGCTGGCTCGATCATCAAGGCGGGCTGGACAGCCGCTTGTCCGCCCTTGGCAGCATGTTCGGCGCCACGATCTTCCTGTTGCCGCTGTTTGGCTACAGCGTGATCACCCAACCACCGGCCAGCTGGGGCGGCTGGAGCGTATGGCTGTCGCTGCTGGGCCTGGGCCTGGTGTGTACGGCGCTGGCGTACATTCTTTATTTCCGCTTGCTCAGCTCCATTGGCCCAGTCAAATCCATGACAACGACCTTTCTGATTCCGCCGTTCGGCGTGCTGTGGGGCGCATTGCTGCTGGATGAGCCACTGGGCATGGCCCATGTGTATGGCGGGGTGTTGATTGCGGCGGCGTTGTGGTTGGTGTTGAAGCCTGGGGTGGTCAAGCCGGTTGGAGCGTCTGCCCGGTAATTCATCGGTGTAGCGGAGTAGGCCATCGCGAGCAAGCTCGCTCCCACAGGGTTATGCGCAGCCTTTTGTGGGAGCGAGCTTGCTCGCGATAGCGGTGGAACTGCCAGCGATCAGCTAGCGACTTTTACGAAACACAAACACCAAACCCACGATGATCAACCCCATCCCCAGCAAGCTCAACAACGCCAACCGGTTGCCGAACACCAGGTAGTCCATGATCGCCGTCACCGCCGGCACCAGGTAGAACAGGCTGGTGACGTTGACCAGGTTGCCCCGGGCAATCAGCCGGTACAGCAGCAACGTCGCCAACACCGACACCACCAGCCCCATCCACAACACCGGCACGATGAAACCCGCGCTGCGCTCGAAGTGGAAGGGTTGGAACGGCACGAACACCGAGCACAACACCAGCCCGGCCAGGTACTGCACCGGCAGCGTGCCCAGTGGGTTGTCGGTGATGCGCTTCTGCATGATGGAGCCCGCCGTCATGCTCACCAGAGCCAGCAACCCGCACAGCATGCCCGCCAGGGACATGCCGGCCAGGCCAATGCCTTGGTAAACCACCATCACCAACCCCACCAGCCCCAGCGCCAGGCCGAACATGCGCTGCCATGAACGCTGACGCTCCATGAGCACCACGGTAAGGATCGGCTGCACGCCCATGAGCGTCGCCATTACTCCAGGGGTGACGTTCAGTTGCAGCGCCAGCAGATAGAAGATCTGATAGGCACCCAACAGCACCAGTCCCGTCGCCGCCGCGTACAGCATCGGCTTGCCGGTGCCGGGCAGCTTGAACTTCAACATGGGAATCAACAGCACCAATGCGCACAACGCGATGGCGAAGCGGATCAGCAGGAAGGCGAAAGGTGACGCGTGGGCCAGGCCCAATTTGGAGAAGATCGCCCCGCTGCTCCACAACAGAACGAACAGGCTCGTGGAAGCCGTCGCCAATAAGGCGTTTTTGGAAAAGGAAAACATGAAAACCACCTGTAGTCAGGCAAAAAGCCAACTCAGCCGAAGCTGAAATCCAGTCGTTTTTTCAGGCGGGCGCAGGGAACGGCAACCGTTGCCGATCAGCCCTGAACGCCAACACCCGGCGGTGATACGCAGGCGTATACCGGTGAGCGACTGACAGGTGGAGGGTATTGACCGATCTGCTCAGGCGACCTTTTCCCGCACGGCACGACGCCAGCGTTGAACGCTGGGACCACGACCGCGGTGACTGGGAATGAAGGCATGAGCCGATCTCTTGGAGGGTGGGTTCGAAAACCGAGCGCTGACTATAACCAGCGCTCGACATGTAACGCAATGTTTAAACAAACAACCAGTAGCCGAGCGCCGTCAGCACAGCCACGGCCAGCACCGGACGCATCACCCGATACGCCTTGGGGTGCTTGCGCTTGAATTGCTTGACCCTACCGCTGATGCCGTCACTGAACGACTTGCTCCAGGCGTAGGCCCGGTTGATACCGCCGACGCGTTCGTCGTCGAGGTTCTGCGGCGCGGTAGCGCGGCCAAGGAATGCACTGATAGCGCGATTGAGACGAGTCATCAGCGGGTTTTTAAGTGGACGCTCGACATCGCAGAACAGGATAACGCGGGTCTGCGGCGTTTCGTTCTTGACCCAGTGCACGTAGGTTTCGTCGAACATGACGTCTTCACCGTCGCGCCAGGCGTAGATTTGTCCGTCTACGAAGATCCGGCAATCATCGGAGTTGGGCGTGGACAACCCGAGGTGATAGCGCAGGGAGCCAGCGAACGGATCGCGATGGGGGTTCAGGTGACTGTCGCCCGGCAGCAGGGCAAACATCGCGCCCCGAACGTTGGGAATTCGATTGACCAGCTCAACGGTCCTTGGGCAGAGCTGCTTCGCCGAGGGCAGCGGCTTGTCATACCACTTGAGATAGAAGCGCTTCCAGCCCTTCTTGAAGAAAGAGCCGAAGCCGGCATCGTTGTTCTTCTCGGCGGCGCGAATATAACCCTCGTCGAACAGGCGCATGGCTTCGTCGCGGATCACTTGCCAGTTCTCCTTGAGCACATCCAGCTCTGGGAACTGGCTGCGATCCAGATAAGGTTTGGACGGCACGCTGGAGAACAAGTACATCAGGGCGTTATAGGGCGCGAAGAATGCCGAGTGGTTGACGAACTGGCGCAGGACAGGCAAACGCGCCTTGCCACGTAAATGCACGTAAAGCGTGCTGCCCAAAAACAGCAGCAATACCGAAGCCTTCGCGACAAACGAAACGGTCATTTCTTTTTCAACTCCTTGTTTAAATGCAACTTGCGCTACGCCATCTGCCCGACGCGGCGGCCGGCCATGTTAAATATCCCTGTCCAGGTTAAACATCGCCGGAGGCGACATTCACTGTTGAGAGAAATGCAACAAAGCCTTTGTTACCATGCGTCGCCTGAACCTTGGCTGACGCACTCTCAAACGTGACTCCTTTTCGTGGCGAGGGAGGTTGCTCCCGCTCGACTGCGCAGCAGTCGCCTCCAACCGCAAGGATCGCCGGGGCGCGCTTCGCACGCCAGCTGGAGCAAGCTCCCTCGCCACATGGATCAAGCTTCCCCTCCACAGAAAGCTATTTCGCCATTGCACAGAGGTTTACTGCTGGGTCTCCTGCTCGGTAAACAAGTCACTGAACAACATGCTCGACAGGTATCGTTCGCCCGAATCCGGCAGGATTACCACGATGGTCTTGCCCTGCATTTCCGGCTTTTCCGCCAGGCGTGCCGCCACGGCCATCGCCGCGCCGCAAGAGATGCCACAGAGAATTCCCTCTTCCTGCATCAAGCGCAGGGCCATGGCCTTGGACTCGTCATCGGTCACCCGCTCCACCTGATCGACGATCGACAGATCGAGGTTCTTCGGCACGAAGCCCGCGCCGATACCCTGGATCTTGTGGGGGCTGGGCTTGATTTCCTGCCCCGCCATCACCTGGGTGATCACCGGGGAAGCCTCGGGCTCTACCGCCACCGACAGGATCGGTTTGCCGCACGTATTCTTGATATACCGCGAGACACCGGTAATGGTTCCGCCCGTCCCGACGCCCGCGACCAGAACGTCCACCGCGCCATCGGTGTCGTTCCAGATTTCCGGGCCGGTGGTTTTCTCGTGGATCGCCGGGTTGGCCGGATTTTCGAACTGCTGCGGCATGAAGTATTTCGAGGGGTCGCTGGCCATGATCTCGGCGGCTTTCTCGATGGCACCTTTCATGCCCTTGGCCGGCTCGGTGAGCACCAGTTCCGCCCCCAGGGCCTTGAGCACCTTGCGCCGCTCGATGCTCATGGACGCCGGCATGGTCAGCATCAATTTATAGCCACGGGCGGCGGCCACGAATGCCAGGCCAATGCCGGTGTTGCCCGAAGTTGGTTCGACGATGGTCATGCCAGGCTTGAGTTTGCCGGAGCTTTCGGCGTCCCAGATCATGTTCGCGCCTATCCGGCACTTGACCGAATAACCCGGGTTGCGCCCTTCGATCTTGGCCAGGATGGTCACGCCGCGCGGGGCGATGCGATTGATCTGCACCAGTGGCGTATTGCCAATGGAATGGGCGTTGTCAGCGTATATACGACTC
This sequence comes from Pseudomonas sp. E102, assembly GCF_052660185.1. NCBI lineage: Bacteria > Pseudomonadati > Pseudomonadota > Gammaproteobacteria > Pseudomonadales > Pseudomonadaceae > Pseudomonas > Pseudomonas sp. E102. Next base: position 767,575 of record NZ_CP084025.1, on the reverse strand, counting down.
ATGACCGGGTCCTTAATGCAGAGGGAATTTAGCGCTTAAAGGTAAGCCTGTTGCCCAAAGGCGTCCAGTTGCACCGAACGTTCCCGTTGTTACAAGAGTCAATGGCTTTAACAACGGAGACTACTGTCATGAAGCGTCGATACAGCTGGCCACTGTGGGCCTTCGTCGCCATCGTTGCGCTGTTGGTGGCCCTGCATTTCGCATTGCCTTACCTGGTGCGCAACTACCTCAACGACAAACTGGCGGACATGGGTGATTACCGCGGCCAGGTCGTCGATGTAGACCTGGCCCTCTGGCGTGGAGCCTACCGGATCAATGGCTTGAAGATCGTCAAGGTCGACGGCAAGGTGCCGGTGCCATTCGTCGATGCTCCGGTGGTCGACCTGTCCGTGAGCTGGCACTCGCTGTGGTATGACCATGCGGTGGTGGCCGAAGTGGAATTCGCCCGTCCCGAAGTCAACTTCGTCGACGGCGGGGCCGACCGGCAGAACTCCCAGACCGGCCAGGGCACCAACTGGCGCGAGCAGTTGAGCAAACTGTTGCCTATCACCTTCAACGAAGTGCGCCTGCGGGATGGCAAGGTCACCTTTCGCAATTTCAACTCCAAGCCACCGGTCAACCTGCGGGCCACAGAGGTCAACGCCAGCTTCTATAACCTGACCAACGTGGTCGACACCGAAGGCAAGCGCGACGCCCGGTTCGAGGGCAAGGCCCTGGTGGCCGAACACGCGCCCCTGGAGGTGCAAGCGACCTTCGATCCCTTGAGCAATTTCGAGGACTTCGACTTCCGTCTGCGGGCCAGAAACATCGAGTTGAAACGCCTGAACGACTTTGCCGCGGCCTATGGGAAATTCGACTTCAATGCCGGTCACGGCGATCTGGTGGTCGAAGCCGAAGCTGACAATGCTCGGCTCAGCGGCTACATCAAGCCGCTGCTTCGCGACGTCGACGTGTTCGATTGGCAGCAGGACGTGGAGAACGAGAAAAAGAACATCTTCCGCTCGGTCTGGGAAGCCTTGGTCGGCACGGGCGAAACGGCCCTGAAAAATCAGAGCAAGAACCAGTTCGCCACGCGGGTGGAGCTGAGTGGCAACGTGCATCAGCAGAACATCAGTGCCTTCGAAGCCTTCCTGCAAATCCTGCGCAACGGTTTCGTACAGGCCTTCAATGCCCGGTACGAGCAACCGCCGCCTTCCAAAGATTAGATCTTGCGTTATTGGTGGCGGGGGATACATCCCCGCCAGGGTGCGAAGCGGCCCCAAACCAGGCAACTCGGTGTGCAAGGTAAAACGGGTTCACTGCCTTAGGGCTGCTGCACAGCCCAGCGGAGCGGTGCGACGTTTCGCTTAATCCCCTCGGCACAAGACTGAGTCAACATGTGACGCTCCATTCAGAGACTGAATACAGCGTCTGCGTTCACAGTCGGCGGGGCCTCGCGGTATAGTCGGGCACGACATTTATTTCGCGCGCCCCGCCTCGCCGGGCCGGCGACACGTTCGAGGAATTGCAGATGAAGTTCGAAGGCACCAGCGCCTACGTGGCCACCGATGACCTGAAACTGGCCGTCAACGCCGCCATCACCCTGGAGCGGCCGCTGTTGGTCAAGGGCGAACCGGGCACTGGCAAGACCATGCTCGCCGAACAACTGGCGGAGTCCTTCGGCGCGCGCCTGATCACCTGGCACATCAAGTCCACCACCAAGGCCCACCAGGGCCTGTACGAGTACGATGCGGTCAGCCGCCTGCGGGACTCGCAGTTGGGCGTGGACAAGGTCCACGACGTGCGCAATTACTTGAAGAAGGGCAAGCTCTGGGAAGCCTTCGAGTCCGAAGAACGGGTGATCCTGCTGATCGACGAGATCGACAAGGCCGACATCGAGTTCCCCAACGACCTGCTGCAAGAGCTCGACAAGATGGAGTTCTACGTCTACGAGACCGACGAAACCATCAAGGCCAAGCAGCGCCCGATCATCATCATTACCTCCAACAACGAAAAGGAACTGCCGGACGCCTTCCTGCGTCGCTGCTTCTTCCACTACATCGCATTTCCCGACCGCGCCACCCTGCAGAAAATCGTCGACGTGCATTACCCGGATATCAAGAAGGACCTGGTCAGCGAAGCGCTGGACGTGTTTTTTGATGTGCGCAAAGTCCCGGGCCTGAAGAAAAAGCCTTCCACCTCCGAGTTGGTGGATTGGCTCAAGCTGCTGATGGCCGACAACATCGGCGAAGCGGTGCTGCGCGAGCGTGATCCGACCAAGGCCATTCCGCCGCTGGCCGGCGCCTTGGTCAAGAACGAACAGGACGTGCAATTGCTTGAGCGCCTGGCGTTCATGAGCCGTCGCGGCACTCGCTGATCCTCTTCGTCCAACAAGAGCGAGGGCGATTGCCATGCTGCTTAACCTGTTCAATGAGATGCGCGCCGCCAAGGTGCCCGTGTCGGTGCGAGAACTGCTGGACCTGATCAACGCGCTGAAACAGCGGGTGATTTTTGCCGACATGGATGAGTTCTATTACCTGTCCCGGGCCATCCTGGTGAAGGACGAGCGGCATTTCGACAAGTTCGACCGGGCGTTCGCCGCGTATTTCAATGGCCTGGAGAAACTCGACGATCACCTCCAGGCGCTGATTCCCGAAGACTGGCTGCGCAAGGAATTCGAGCGCTCGTTGACCGACGAGGAACGGGCGCAGATCCAATCCCTGGGCGGCCTGGACAAGCTGATCGAAGAATTCAAGAAGCGCCTGGAAGAACAAAAGGAACGCCATGCCGGCGGCAACAAGTGGATCGGCACTGGCGGCACCAGCCCGTTCGGTTCCGGCGGCTTCAACCCCGAAGGCATTCGCGTCGGCGATGCCGGCAAGCGCCAGGGCAAGGCCGTCAAGGTCTGGGACCAGCGCGAATACAAGAACCTCGACGACCAGGTCGAACTGGGCACCCGCAACATCAAGATCGCCCTGCGCCGCCTGCGCAAGTTTGCCCGTCAGGGCGCGGCGGAAGAGCTGGACATCGACGGCACCATCGACCACACCGCCCGGGATGCCGGCCTGCTGAATATCCAGATGCGCCCGGAGCGACGCAACACCGTCAAGCTCCTGTTGCTGTTCGATATCGGCGGTTCGATGGACGCCCACGTGAAGATCTGCGAAGAGTTGTTCTCGGCCTGCAAGACCGAGTTCAAGCACCTGGAATACTTCTACTTCCATAACTTTGTGTATGAATCGGTATGGAAGAACAACCTGCGCCGTACCTCGGAGCGCACGTCGACTCAGGATTTGTTGCACAAGTATGGCGCCGACTACAAAGTGATCTTCATCGGCGACGCCGCCATGGCGCCCTATGAAATCACTCAGGCCGGCGGCAGCGTCGAGCACTGGAACGAAGAAGCCGGTTACGTGTGGATGCAGCGCTTCATGGAGAAGTACAAGAAGCTCATCTGGATCAATCCCTACCCCAAAGACACCTGGGGTTATACCGCCTCGACCAACATCGTGCGCGAGCTGGTGGAAGACCGGATGTATCCGCTGACCTTGCGGGGGCTGGAGGAAGGGATGCGGTTTCTTTCCAAGTAAAGTTCTTTGGTGCCTTTCAGGGCCTCATCGCGAGCAGGCTCGCTCCCACAGGGGTCTTGTATACGACGAAGATCCAGTGTGGGAGCGAGCCTGCTCCGGGCGGCGATCCGACGATGCTTTTAGCGGTTTAACAGCGCCCGCATACACTCCACCTGCTGCCGATGCGCAACCGCCTGCACCACCGGACGCAACCGCACCTGAGTTCCCGGCAGGCATTGCGCCAGCCGCGCCAGGGACAGCGGCGTCAAGGCCCCCAGGCGTGGGTAACCCCCGATGGTTTGCCGATCATTGAGCAACACGATCGGCTGGCCGTCCGGCGGTACCTGCACGGCACCGAGGGGAATGCCCTCCGAGATCATCGCCGGCCCCTGATACTCCAGCGCAGTCCCCAGCAAACGCATGCCCATGCGGTCGGCGCGACTGTCCAGCGTCCACGGGCTGTTGAACGCATCGAACAGGCTCCGTCCGCTGAACTCGCCATTCTGCGCACCCAGGATCAGATCCAGCGGCTGTACCTGCTGGAAATCCGGAATCCGCGTATGCGGCATGGGCCGAGGCGTCGCCGAGCCTGAATAGCTCAAGCGCGCCCCACGATCCAGGGCCCGCCCTCGCCCATCCAGGCCACCGAGTTCTTCGCGCACGACGGTCGAACGGCTGCCCAGGACTTGCGGTGCATCGAACCCGCCAGGCGCCGCCAGGTAGGCCCGGGCACCGAGCACGGGCTGGGTCAGCGCCAGCACCTGGCCCTTGCGCAAGCTGAAAAAGCGCCACGACGCCACGCCTTGGCCGTCTATCCGCGCACCCAGGTCCGCTCCGGCCAGGGCCAGCACACAATCCTCTTCAGCCACCACGGTGAAGCCGCCGAGGGTAACCTCCACCACCGCCGCGTCGAGATCATTGCCGAGCATCCAGTTGGCCCACGCCATCGACAACCAATCCGCCGCGCCGCCCTGGGTCACGCCCAAGTGCCTCACGCCGAAGCGGCCGGTGTCCTGCAACAGGCACAGCGGCGTGCTGGCCTCGATCAACAACCGACTCATGCCTGGGCCCCCAACGGTGTGTCGTCGCCACCCAGGGCGATGAATTCGGCGTGGTCCACGGCAGCGAAACGCACCGTGTCCCCCGGCTGCATCAGGCTGTAGCCGTCGCGCTCACGATCAAACAGCTTGGCCGGGGTGCGCCCGATCAGGTTCCAGCCGCCGGGCGACACCGCCGGATACACTGCGGTCTGCCGTTCGGCAATGCCGACACTGCCCGCCGCGACCCGTTTGCGCGGCGTGTCGAGGCGCGGGGCGGCCAGTGCTTCGTCCACCAGCCCCATGAAGGCGAACCCCGGTGCGAAGCCCAGGGCAAATACCTGGTATTCGCGCTCGCTGTGGCGCCGGATCACCTGCTCCACCGTCAGCCCACTGCGACTCGCCAGCAGGCCCAACTCCGGCCCGACGGTAGCGTCGTACCACACCGGCAGCACGTGGCATTGACCGGCGGATCGGGCGTCCGGTGAAAGGTTATGCAATGCCTCGTCGATCAATTCGCGGGCCTGGACCGGGTTCAGGACGAGCAAATCGTAATGGACCATCAACGTGGTATAGGACGGCACCAGGTCGATCAAACGCTCGGCAAACACCGCTCGCAGGCGCTCGCTGGCGGCCAGCATCCAAGGCATGTTGGCCTCTGCGATTTCGTCGAACAGGCGCACCATCAGGCAGTCCACCGCCACCACTTCCAAGCGTGGTTTCATGGCGCGCTCTGCCGGTCCAGGGCTTCACGGATGCGTTGCACAGCGGCTACCGAACTGGCGTTGTCGCCATGTACGCACAACGTAGTGGCGTGCAGGTTCAGGGCGCTGCCATCGCTGGCCGTCAACGGATCGCCGCGAGCAATTGTCAGGGCCTGCGCGATAATGACCTCGGGGTCGTGATGCACCGCGCCCGGCGTTTGCCGCGAAACCAGGCGGCCGGCACTGTCATAAGCACGATCGGCGAAGGCTTCGAACCACAGCGTCAGGCCATACTCATCGCCCAGGGCCTGGGCGGCGCTGTTGTCCCGGGTCGCCATGAGCATCAACGGCAACCCGCGATCATAAGCGGCAACGGCCTGGATGACGGCGCGCAGTTGCGCCGGGTTGGCCATCATGTCGTTGTACATCGCCCCATGGGGCTTGACGTAGCTGACGCGCCCACCCTGGGCGCGGCAGATGCCGTCCAGCGCGCCGATCTGATAATGCAGCAAGTCCTGCAGTTCCTGGGCGCCATAAGCCATGGAACGCCGGCCGAAGCCAGCCAGGTCCTGATAGGCCGGGTGGGCGCCTATCCGCACGCCGTGGCTCAGGGCCAGGCCGACGGTCTTGCGCATGATGCTCGGGTCGCCGGCATGGAAACCGCAGGCGATGTTGGCGCAATCGATGAAGGGCATCACCTCGGCATCCAGACCCATGGTCCAACTGCCGAAACTTTCGCCTATGTCGCAATTCAATAGCAGGCGGTTCACGGTGAACGCTCCTGTAGGTTCTTTCTTTTAAGCCTGTGGGACCTCGTCCCTCAGGGTATCAGTTACTCGGCTTCCAGCTGCTTGCCTTGGGTTTCCGGCAGGCTCAGGGCCGCCAGGATCACCACGCCGTAGGACACTGCGGCAAACGCACCAATGCCAACACTCAACGGCACCTTCTGGCTCAAGATACCGATCAGCAGCGGAAACAGTGCCGCCACCGCCCTGCCGATGTTGTAGCAGAAACCCTGGCCAGAACCCCGGATGCGCGTGGGAAACAGCTCGGTGAGGAACGAGCCCATGCCACTGAACATACCCGATGCGAAAAAGCCCAGGGGAAAGCCCAGCCAGAGCATCACGTTATTGCTCACCGGCACCTGGGTGTACAGCAAGACGATGGTGAACGAGCCTACGGCATACAGGACGAAATTCTTCTTTCGTCCCAGGATGTCCGACAGGTACGCACTGATGACGTAACCCACGTAGGAGCCGACGATCACCATGGCCAAGTAGCCACCGGTGCCCAGGACGCTCAGGCCACGTTCGTTCTTGAGAAAAGTCGGCAGCCAGGACGTGATCGCGTAGTAACCACCCAGCGCGCCGGTGGTCAGCAACGAGGCGCGTATCGTGGTGAAGAGAATGCCGGGGGCGAAAATCTCGTAGAACTTCGCTGGGTTTTCCGGCGTCAGGCGGGCCTTGGTCTGGTTGTAGACTTCCGGATCCTTGACCAACCGGCGGACGAAAATCACGAACACGGCGGGCACGATGCCGAGAATGAACAATGCGCGCCAGGCGTCTTCCGGCGGCAGCACCGAAAACAGCAGCGCATACAGGATCGCCGTCATGCCCCAACCCAGCGCCCAGCCCGATTGCACCATGCCCACCGCTTTACCGCGGTCCTTGGCGCGAATGACTTCGCCCATCAACACCGCGCCGGCGGTCCACTCGCCGCCGAAACCGAAGCCCATCAGCGTGCGGGCGATCAACAGTTGTTCGTAGTTCTGGGCAAAGCCGCACAGAAAAGTGAAGAATGCGAACCACAGCACCGTCAGTTGCAGGGTACGGACCCGGCCGATGCGGTCAGAGAGAATGCCCGCCACCCAGCCGCCAATGGCGGAGGCGATCAAGGTGCTGGTGTGGATCAGGCCTGCCTGCCCGGTGGTGATGCCCCACATCGCGATCAGGGTCGGCACCACGAAACTGAGCATTTGCGTGTCCATGCCGTCCAGGGCGTAACCGATCTTGCAGCTCCAGAAGGTGCGCCGTTCCTGCTGGTTGATGTTGCGATACCAATCGAACGGGCCGGACCGGGCCTGGGGTTGGGGGACGCCGAGCGTGTCGGGTGCACTCATGGTGGTTCTCCACGGTTTTATTGTTGTGAGTCTCGACGATGCTGGCGCGGAGACCGTTGCCCCGATTCTTGAGCGCGCAGCCGATCCCGTCCAACGAATAAAACCTTGGCCGGGTCATAAGAAAAATTTGATTGGGTGGGCAAGATTGCCGGAAAACTTGGAGGACACCGTTGTGGCGAGGGGATTTATCCCCGCTGGGTCGCGAAGCGGCCCCCAACAAGGCCAAACAGGATTATCTAATTGACTGCAATGGGGGCTGCTTTGCAGCCCAGCGGGGATAAATCCCCTCGCCACTAGAGCCCGCGCAGGTCACGCTCTTCGATCGGCCGGCTCTGGCGCAAGCGCTTGCCACCCAGCACCACCCAGTCGATCAGGCGGAACAGGCATTCCAGGCCGAACGACAGCAACATCGCGCCGCTGATGCCCCAGATCATCGCCTCGGGGGTCAGCAGGATCTGGTAGCTGTAGCCGTTCCATGTTTCCTTGCGGATGTCCGGATCGGCGGCCAGCGCCACTTGCAGCAGGCGGATGTACCACGGGCCTTGCATCGCCTGGAATTGCTTGTCCAGGGCCTGCTGGCGCACGAGCAAGGTGTTCAGGCTGTCGGCATCGCTGCGAAAGATCGGGTCTTCGCTGGCGCGGTAATGGGCCACGAGGGCCTGCATGTCGCCTTTGAAGAATTGATTGGCGGTGCCCTGGAAACCTTGCAGGCCAGTCTGCGCCTCGATCAGGTGAGCCTCGACCCGCTTGGCGTAGTCATTGATGAACCCCGGAACCTGGACCCCCACCAACAGGCCCACCGCGAACAACACCAGCCGTAGATAACTGAGCAACATAACGTGACGTCCTTATTCGGTCCGGCCGTGGCTGACGCATTCGCCGCGCCGCCACAGGCTCCATTGGCCCGGCTCGTAGCGGGTCCAGGTTTCGTTTTCGGTCAAGGGTTCGGTAGCGATCACCGTGACCACGTCGTTGGGGGTGGTTTCCGCCTGGAAATCGACAATCACGTCCACGTCCTTGAGCCGCGCCGGGCCGAACGGCGCGCGACGGGTTATCTGCGCCAGTTTGGTCGAGCAATAGCAGAACAGCCAGTCGCCATCGCTGAGCAAGCAGTTGAACACGCCTTTGCTGCGGTATTCGGTGCAGGCCTCGATCAACGACGGCAGCAACTGTTCCACGTCCGCTGGCTCGGGAAACGCCTGGCGCACGCGGTTAAGCAGGTCGCAGAACGCCGCTTCGCTGTCGGTATCACCCACCGGACGGTAGAAGCTTGCGCCCGGCTGGAAATCAGCGAGCTGGCCGTTGTGGGCGAAACACCAGTTGCGTCCCCATAACTCCCGCACGAACGGGTGCGTATTGGACAGGCAGACCTTGCCGACGTTGGCCTGGCGGATATGCCCGATCACCACTTCGCTCTTGATCGGATAACGCTGCACCAGGTTCGCCACTTCAGACTCGCTGCTCGCGGCCGGGTCCTGGAACAGGCGCAGGCCACGGCCCTCGTAAAAGGCGATGCCCCAGCCGTCGCGGTGCGGCCCGGTCTTGCCGCCGCGCTGCATCAGCCCAGTGAAGCTGAACACGATGTCGGTCGGCACATTCGCGCTCATGCCCAATAACTCACACATGCTCGAACCCTCGTTTGATTGGGCGGCCCGATTACAGGCGCGGTTCGATACGCGAACGCTGGGGGTTGCTCGGCACGGGTGGGCGACCGTAACGGTCGTCACCGGCCACGCCGAACGGCGGCTCGTCGTCAGGCTCGGCAGCGGCGGCGGCTTTATCGGCGGCGGCCCGTTCCCTGCGAGCGTTGGCAGCGCGTTCGATGGGGAAGCGGATCAGCACGAAAATCAGATAAAGGCCGAACGCGATCATGCCGTACATAAGCAGGTCGGACGCTGCGCGCCATACGTTGTTGCCGACCTTGAACAACACGTCCAGGGCGACGATGGCCAAGGCCGGCGCGACCTTTTCCTTCACCGGGTCGACGATGGTGGGGCTGAACAGCAACACCGCCATCAGCAGCCGCAGCGGCTCGCGCAACCAGCGCCACATGAAGCGGGTCATGCGCATCCAAACCAGGAGGCAGCCCACGGCGGCAAAGGCGTACAGGCCCCAGGCAATCAGATAGTCGTTCTCGGTCATGGTGTCCATGGCAAGGCAGGCAAAGAGGCGCTTATAGTAACGGCTTTTCGCTCGTCAGGCTGCCCCGGCATCCAGCGGATGCCCGGCATGGAGAGTTTTTCGGTCCGGCGGCAGAACTGACCCCGCCAGGCACTTGTCCCTTTTCGTATCACGCTCGAGAGTTTTTCCATGCCCCGATCTGCCCACGTTACCGATGCCCCGATTGCCCGCAAGGCCCCTGGTATCGACCCGTATGCCTGGCTGCAAGACCGCGACACCGACGCCGTGCTCGATTACCTAAAGGCTGAAAACAGCTACCAGGAGGCCCTGCTTGCCGACCAGGCCGAACTGCGCGAGACGCTGTTCCAGGAAATCAAGGGACGGATCCTCGAAACCGACCTGTCCCTGCCCTCGCCCTGGGGTCCCTACCTGTATTACACCCGAACCACGGCGGGCGACGAATACCCGCGCCACTACCGCTGCCCGCGTCCGGCCGACGACAGCCTGACCGTGGATGAAAGCCATGAACAGCTGTTGCTGGACCCGAACGCCCTGGCCGGCGGCGGATTCTTTGCCCTGGGCGCGTTCAGCATCAGCCCCGATCACCAACGCTTGGCCTACAGCCTGGATACCACGGGTGATGAGATCTACACGCTGTTCGTGAAGGAATTGTCCAACGACAGGGTCAGCGAACTGTCCTTCGAAAACTGTGATGGCAGCATGACCTGGGCGAACGACAGCCTGACGCTGTTCTTTGGCGAACTGGACGACACCCATCGCCCGCATAAGCTGTTTCGTTATCGTTTGGACGGTACCGCCGCCGAAGAGGTCTTCCATGAGCCGGACGGGCGGTTTTTCCTGCATTGCTACCGCTCCAGCTCGGAAAAACAGTTAATCCTGTCCCTGAGCAGCAAGACCACGAGTGAAGTCTGGGTGCTCGACGCGGCGCAGCCGCAACAGCCGTTTACCTGCGTGGCGCCACGGGTGGAAAACCATGAGTACGACGTCGACCACGGCTTGCTCGATGATCGTTGGACCTGGTTTATCCGCAGCAACCGTGACGGCATCAACTTCGCGCTGTACGAGGCCGTCGACACGGGCGAGGCGCCGACCGAGGCCGACTGGCAGAACCTGATCCCCCACAGCGACACGGTGATGATCGACGGCCTGAGCCTAAACGCCATGGCCATGACCTTGAGCTTGCGCGAAGGCGGCCTGCCGATCATCGAAGTTCACCCACAGGGATCGCCGACATATCGGGTGCAACTTCCAGACGCGGCCTACAGCCTGCACGTACAGAACAGCCTGGAATTCGTCAGTGAGCGCATCCGCCTGCGCTACGAGGCACTGAATCGCCCGGCCCAGATCCGCCAGTTGGACCTGGCCAGCGGCAACCAGGTCGTGCTCAAGCAAACCCCGGTACTGGGTCCGTTCGATGCCGACGCCTATGTCAGCCAACGGCTTTGGGCCACGGCACCGGACGGCACGCAAGTGCCCATCAGCCTGGTGGTCAAGCGCGAGGCCCTGGGTCGGCCAGTGCCGCTGTATCTGTATGGCTACGGCGCCTATGGCGAAAGCCTCGACCCGTGGTTTTCCCATTCACGGTTGAGCCTGCTGGACCGCGGCGTGGCGTTTGCCATCGCCCATGTGCGCGGTGGCGGTGAACTGGGCGAAGCCTGGTATCGCGCCGGCAAGCAAGAGCACAAGCACAACACCTTCAGCGACTTCATCGCCTGCGCCGAACACCTGATCGCCAATGGCTTCACCACCGCCGGCCAGTTGGCGATCAGCGGCGGCAGCGCCGGTGGGCTATTGATCGGCGCGGTGCTCAACCAGCGCCCGGAGCTGTTCAAGGTCGCGATCGCCGAAGTGCCGTTTGTCGATGTTCTAAACACCATGCTTGATCCCGAGTTGCCATTGACGGTGACCGAATACGACGAATGGGGCAATCCCGAGGAGCCGCAGGTCTATGATCGGATCAGGGCCTACGCCCCGTACGAAAACGTCCGCGCCCAGGAATATCCGGCGATGCTGGTGATCGCTGGCTACAACGACAGCCGCGTGCAGTACTGGGAAGCGGCCAAGTGGGTCGCGAAGCTGCGGGCCACCAAGACCGACGACAACCTGCTGCTGCTCAAGACCGAACTGGGCGCCGGCCATGGCGGCATGAGCGGTCGCTACCAGGGATTGCGCGACGTAGCGCTCGAATATGCGTTTGTGTTGAAGGTTTTGGGAGTGGCCTGAGGAACTCTGTGTGAAGGCCGGGTCTTAGCTCCATGCGCTGGGCCCGGATTTGACTCAATCCTCTGTGGGAATTGGCTGATACCCAAGCACTCCAAAACCGCAACGAGCACAAGAAAAAGACCGTGACGACATGTCAGAACCGACCTTACTGAACAACCAAATCCGCGATTGGCTGATGGACTGCGGTCTGTTCGACCAACTGCTGCCCGTCGACTTCGCCGCCGCATCGGGTTACTTCAGCATCAGCACCGTCGCCGAGGGCGAGGCGATTTTTCGCGAGGGCGATGCCGGCAGTTTCATGTGCATCCTTCATACAGGGCAGGTGGCCGTGCAGAAAACCGGCCCCGACGGCCAACCCGTGACCATTGCCACACTGCGCAGCGGCAGGGCGTTCGGCGAAATGGCCGTGCTCGACGGCGAACGGCGCTCGGCCAGCTGCATCGCGGCCACTCACTGCCAATTGCTGAACCTGGGGAAGGACTCATTGGAAAAAATGCTCAACGACGCACCGAAGGTCGCCGCCAAGATCATCCGCGCCCTCGCCGTCTCCCTCTCCAAGCGTCTGCGCATGGCGGATGGACAGCTGCTGTCGCAGCAGGTCTAGCCCCTAGCTGAAACACAGACCTGTGGGAGCGAGCAAGCTCGCTCCCACAGGGGATGGCGTCGTATTCGCAATCTACCCCCCCGGCGACTTGGCCTTCTCCAGCTTCGGCTCCATACCCGGTATCGGCTGGTCCTTGGGCGGCCTGGGCATTTCGATGGGCGGCAACAGGGGCGGGCCGTTTCCTGGCGCCACCTTTGGGACGCCGCTGGGCGTAACCGGTGGATACGGCATGGGCGTGGCGGTGCCGGGAGAGCCGGGAATGCTCGGCGGCGCGACCGGAATCGTCGGTTGCTGGGCCTGGGCGCAAGTTATCGAGAGCGTCACCAGCGCAATGGCCGTTAGAATGATGCACTTCATCAATGGCTCCGTGGCTATTGTCTGCTTTCAGGCTAGCCCCTGCCGGGCCGGTCTGCTTCTTCTCCATGAGATTTCCATGAAACGTTTTGTTCTGCTCGACACCACGCCTATCCCCGACAACGGCGGCGCCTTGTGCCTGTTCGAGTATGGCGAGGACTTCGTCATCAAGATCCAGGGCGGCGACGGCGGGCAACTGATGAACACCCGCATGCACGGTTCCGAAGACGCCTTGGCCGAGATCCCCTGCCGCAAGGTCGCCGGTCGCCCCGGCTCGCGCGTGCTGATCGGCGGGCTTGGCATGGGCTTTACCCTCGCCTCGGCCCTCAAGCATTTGGGCAAGAGCGCTGAAGTGGTGGTGGCTGAACTGGTGCCAGGCGTGGTGGAGTGGAATCGTGGCCCCTTGGGCGAAAAAGCCGGGCGACCGCTGTCGGACCCACGCACGGTGATCCGCCTGGAGGACGTTGCCAAGGTGTTGCAAGCCGAACCTCAGGGGTTCGACGCGATCATGCTGGATGTCGACAACGGCCCCGAAGGCCTGACCCAGAAAGCCAACAGCTGGTTGTATTCGGCCGGGGGCCTGGCCGCCTGCGCCAAGGCCCTGCGGCCCAAGGGCGTACTGGCCGTATGGTCGGCCAGCGCCGACCGGCAGTTTTCCGACAAGCTGAAGAAGGCCGGTTTCAAGGCTGAAGAGGTGCAGGTGTTCGCCCATGGCAACAAAGGCACCCGCCACACCATCTGGATTGCCGAGAAGCTCAAGGGCTGAGCTAAACTCTGTCCAACCGTCATCAGTCTTTTCTACAAAGGTGAACCTATGAGTTCGTCCACCCCGCCGTCCAACACTGCCAAGCTGGACCGTATCCTCGCCGACGCCCAGCGCGACCGGGAGATGGGCTACCGCGACAAAGCCCTGAAAATGTACCCCCACGTCTGCGGCCGCTGCGCCCGTGAATTTTCCGGCAAGCGCCTGAGCGAACTGACCGTTCACCACCGCGACCACAACCACGACAACAACCCGCAGGACGGTTCCAACTGGGAACTGCTGTGCTTGTATTGCCACGACAACGAGCACTCGCGCTACACCGACCAGCAGTATTTCGGCGACGGCTCCCTGAGTACGCCGAAGATCGCCAAGGCGACCCACAACCCCTTCGCCGCGTTGGCGGGGTTGATGAAAAAAGACGACTGATTGGCATCACCGAAGAATCTTTACAGGCTGCAAGGCCGCCATCGCGAGCAGGCTCGCTCCCACAATTTTTGATCGCCAAAAAATCCAATGTGGGAGCGAGCCTGCTCGCGATGACGATCGAACGAACACCACACATCTCGAACCTGACCACCCTCCCCCATTCCCCGTATAATCGCGCCTTTTCCCAAAGGCACCCCGTCCGTGGCCAACAAACGCTACAGCTGCATCGGTCTGTTCAACCCCAAGTCACCGGAAAACGTCGGTTCGGTCATGCGCGCCGCCGGCTGCTACGGCGTGGCGTCGGTGTTCTACACCGGCAAACGCTATGAACGCGCGGCCGACTTTGTCACCGACACCAAGAAAGTCCACTACGACATCCCGCTGATCGGCATCGACGACTTGAAAAAGATCCTGCCCCTGGGCTGCGTGCCGGTGGCCGTCGAACTGGTGGAAGGCGCCCGTCCGTTGCCCGAATACACCCATCCGGACCGCGCCTTGTATATCTTCGGCCCGGAAGACGGCTCGCTGGACAAAGACATCCGCGACTGGTGCGAAGACGTGATCTACATCCCCACTCATGGCTGCATGAACCTGGCGGCCACGGTCAACGTCGTGCTGTACGACCGGATGGCCAAAGGCAACAACACGCGCTCGGGACCGCAATTCCGCTGACCGGCGGGAAATTCCATGGAACGACGGATTCGCTCTGGCAGTCAGCTTTATACAAATTCCCACACTGGAGACAGATCATGAGCGATAACAATCCGTTCGGGCCGGTTGAAACCACCCCCTTCCAATCCCACAGCCCACAGAACGTTCACGGCTGGGAGCGCATTGGTTCATTGGCCGGCGGGGTGCTGATGATGGGCAAGGGTCTGCGTCGCGGCGGGGTGATCGGCCTGGCGCAACTGGCAATCGGTGGCATGGCCTTGGCGCGCGGCATCACCGGGCATTGTTCGGCCAAGAGCATGCTGGAAAGAAATCGTCAGCATCTGCATGACGCCCGCGCCCGCATCGAACAGGCCGGCGACGAACTGAGCCGCATGAAGGCCAATGCCGAGGCGGCGACAGGTACGGCCACGGTGACGGGGAATGATTCGTTGAGTTCGCCTAAAGCTGGACTCTGATTTTTGCAGTGCCGCTGATGCCCTCATCGCGAGCAAGCTTGCTCCCACATTGGATTTGTGGTGTTCACAAGAACCCTGTGGGAGCGAGCTTGCTCCGGGCGGCGTTCCGACGATAGCGGTATTACTGAAGTAACCGGGTATCCAGAACAGTCGAACCACCACCCAGAATGCTCTCGCTGAGCTGCACAAATTCCTCGGTGTCGACCGTTTCCAGGCGCATCGCCGCCTGCAGCACATCATCGAGCGAGCGCTTGTTGCGCGTCTTCAGGCGAATCTCCCGGTCCAGCTCCTGTAACAACAGCACCGCCCTGGACACCATCGCGGGGCTCATCTGCTCGCCGCGCAGCGTGGTGACGCCCTTGCTGTCCCGGGCGAGCCGATCGTTCAGGGCCTGATAACGCTCATCGCTCATGCCTCCGGCTCGGCGCAGCAATTCGATGGCGTAGTATTCATTGAACCCTTCGCTGATCCAGTCGCTGCGATCATGATCGTTGATACGCGCCAGCACCTGCATCAACTCGCGCAGCAAAGGGCTGCTGCCTCGCTCGCTGACCAACGGTGGGCGGCTATGCAGATAAATCGATTCGCGGCCGGCCTGGGCGCCACGCCACAACGGATCGCCAGCGCCGACAATCAGCAACTTGCCGGGATGACGCGGCACCACCGCCTGGACCTGCGGCCAGACAAACGTCAGCAGTGTCAGTACGTCCATCCTGCGCATGCCCTGGCCCTTGGGCGAAGTCACCGTCACGTCGGTCTCGCCCAGGCGCGTGCGGCGACTGCCGAGCTTGCCGGCAAGCATCCAACCGGTGGGACGATCGAAGAGGCGAGATGGATTATCGATACGAAAGCGTTGCTTGCCGATACGCGGCCAGGCCGTCTCGATGCTTTGCCAGCCGCCCGGCAACTCGAACGCCAGGCGCGACACCAGCTCAACGCCGTCCTGCTGGTCCAGCTTCGCCGGCGGCACCAGGGCGTCGCCGCGCAGCAGCGCCCAGCCAGGGGTCATGCGGGTTTCGAAAGAGCCGTTCTTGCGCGACTCGCTGATGCGTACGCGGTAAGTCAGGCTCGCCTTGTCAGCAGCGGGACGCCAGACGCCTCGCGACGCCTTGCCGGATGTGAGCTGCCATTGGCCGTCCGCCTTGAAATCGCTGTAGCGGCCATCATCGCCGAGGTCAAAATCCAGGCTGCGCACCGCCGAGCCCCGCGCGAGGGTCAGGCGCACTTCAGCCTGGTCGCTCTGCGGCAACAAATGCACCTGATAATCCAGATCGACTTTCTGCGCCGCCCACAGCGGCCCGCACACCGCCAGCAGCCCCGCCGCCAGTGTCTGTCTCAATCCTGAAGCCATGGGCGCTCCCGTGATGCGATGCGATGTCTTTTGATTCAACCAGCGCGGAAAATCAGATGATCTTCCCAATCTTCTTCAGCCACGCTGCCTTCGGCCAGCATGCGCCCCGACTGGGAAATGCGCTCGTGATGCACGGCATCCCGGTCGCCACAGACCAAGTGGTGCCACAGCGGCAAATCCTTGCCCTCGCTGACCAGGCGATAACCGCAGGTCGGCGGCAGCCATTTGAACTCGTCGGCCTTGCCCGGCGTAAGCTGGATGCAATCGGGAACGAAGTCGCGGCGGTTGGGGTAGTCGGTGCACTGGCAGGTCTTCAGGTCCAGCAGTTTGCAGGCAATGCGCGTGTAATAGACGGCGTTGTCGTCTTCGTCCTCGAGCTTTTGCAGGCAGCACAGGCCACAGCCGTCGCACAACGATTCCCACTCCTGCGGATCGAGCTGATCGAGGGTTTTGCGTATCCAGAACGGTTCGACTTTGGCGGCCATGGCTCGAGCATCAACATCACGTGGTGAAAAGGCCGACAGTCTAGTGCCGAGGCTTCGTGAGGCCAAGCATTGGCGACTGTCGGTAGAAGGGACTTGTCAGGCCACACACCGGGACGTAGGTTGCGTCATCAGATTCCCTGACCTAGCCAAGGTGAACCCATGAGCGCCAACTCCCGCATTGCCGACTACGCGATCCATCCCCAATTCATCGAACGCTGGTCCCCCCGCGCTTTCACTGGCGAACATATTGCGGAAGAAACCTTGCTGAGTTTCTTCGAAGCCGCGCGCTGGGCGCCTTCGGCGTACAACTCACAGCCGTGGCGCTTCCTTTATGCCCGTCGTGACACGCCGAACTGGGAGCGTTACCTGGGCCTGCTCAACGAGTTCAACCGTGGCTGGGCCCAGCACGCCTCGGCGCTGGTGATCATTGCCTCGAAAACCACGTTCGCGGTGCCCGGCGCCACCGAAGAAACCCCGGCGCAATGCCACACCTTCGACACCGGCGCGGCGTGGGGCCATCTGGCGCTGCAAGCGAGCCTAAGCGGCTGGCATACCCATGGCATGGCCGGCTTCGACCAGGAGCTGACCCGCAAGGAATTGAAAATCCCGGACGGCTACGCCCTGCATGCCGCCGTGGCGATCGGCAAGCTGGGGGATAAATCCACCTTGGCCGACTACCTCCAGGCCCGCGAAGTCCCAAGCCCGCGCCGGCCGTTGAGCGAACTGGTGGCCGAGGGGGATTTCACTCTCTGAGCGTCACAAGCAACAGTGGGAGCGAGCTTGCTCGCGATGGCGTCAGGCCAGTCACTTTTGATGGCAACTGACACACCGCTATCGCGAGCAAGCTCGCTCCCACAGTTTGATCGGGGCTTGCTCAATAGCCCCGATTGAAATCCACTTCCCCACGCAGCGCTTCGCCAGCCTGGTAAGCGCGCAGGTTCTCCAGGAACAGCTGCACCATCATGGACGGCGAGGTCGGTGCCGAGCTGTGTCCCGTCAACAGCAAGCCCCAAGCCGTCCAGAACGGATGGCGCTGCGGCAACGGCTCCTGGCGACACACATCGATCACCGCCCCGGCCAGGTGCCCGTCCTTCAAGGCTTGCACCAGGTCGGCATCAACCACGGCCACGCCACGGCCGACATTGATAAACAAACCGGTGGGCTTGAATTGCTTGAACAGCGCGGCGTCGTAGATGTCATGGGTATCCGGCGTGTTCGGCAGCAGGTTGATCACGTAATCCATCTCGCCCACCAACCGCGGCAAATCCGCCAGCGCACCGACTTCGATAAACGGCGCCAACTCACGGGCTTCACTGGCGATGCCGTACAACTGCACGCCAAACGGCACCAGGAACTGCGCCACGCGCTGGCCGATATCGCCGGTTCCGACGATCAGCACCTTGCGCCCCGCCAGGCTTTGCCCCTGGCGGTTGTCCCACTTGCGCTCCACCTGGCTGACCAGCCGAGCCAGCACCTCGCGCTCATGCCCCAGCATGTAGGTCAATACATATTCAGCCATCACTTGGCCAAAGATGCCCACTGCGCGGGTCAGGCGGTACTCGCGGGTCAGGCCCTCGGCCAGCAGCGGCGTGATGCCCGCCCACGTCGATTGCAACCAACGGGGTCGATGGCCCTGACGCAACAGCGTCGCCAATAGATCAGGCTGGCCGAGCCAGACCGGGCAGTCGGTGGCAAGCCGCGACAGCTCGGCGGAATCGCCGCTGGTCAGCACTTCGATATCGGGTGCAGCCTGACGCAGGAGCTGGGCATAGACCGCGTGGTCGTGTTCGGCAATCAGAACGCGCATGAATCAAACCTTTCAAAAACAGTGCAGACGACCGCTGACAGAGTATCGCTCCATCCTTGCGGCCAATCGCCAATAATCATTTTTCGTTTTCAACAGGCGCCTGGACAGGCGCCCGGGCATCGTCAGACCGGATCGTTGCGTCGCAGCAACTCTTCAGGCAGATGCTCGATGTACTCATCTTCGGCCGGTGGCATTTGCAGGTGATAACCCTGGGTGTCGAGGTTCTCCAGCACCTTGCCGATGTCCTCCCGGGACAACTGGCGCTCCGGGCTCAATACCAGGTCGAATGCGTGGATGGCCTTGCCGAATGCCGCCATCAACGGTTCCGGCACACGGGCCAACGCTTCGCTCTTGAGCACGTACAGGTACATCTCGTTTTTCTTCGAGCTTCGGTAGATGGAGCAGATTCGTTTCAAGGTTGTTCTCCGGCGGTGGCCAGGCTGTCGAGCAATGCCTGGCCCATCAACTCGCGGCGCCAGCCACGCAGCGAATCGGGCAGTTGGTAAGGGCCCTCGGGAAAGCCACTCTTGATCAGGGCTTCGAGGGTTTTCTTGCGCAGCATCAATTCCGGGGCGATGCCCAGGCGCTCGGCTTCGGCCTGTCCCAGTGCCTTGAGACGCTTGAGCAGCGCCGAGGCCTCGATGGGCAAGGGTTCAGCCACGGCGGGCGGCCACTGTTCGGGCGGCACGCTGCCCGCGCGCTTGATCAGGTCCAGCAGGAACTCACCGTCCTGACGCACGGTACGCGGATGCATGTCTTCGATTTTTGCCAGCGCAGCGAGGTTATCCGGCTGCGTGCGGGCCAGGGGCCACAACGAGTGCTCGCGAATGATCCGGTTGCGCGGCAAATCACGAGCCCTCGCCTCGCGCTCGCGCCAGGCACACAGTTCGCGCAGCACGGCCAACTGCGCGCGGGACAGTTTCCAGGCCAGCTTAGCCTCGCGGTAAACCTCGTAGGGGTCCACTTCGCGACGCAGGTTGGCGACCAGTTCGGCGCCGTCTTCCAGCACCCAGGCGTATTTGTCGTCGCAAAGCTTGGGACGCAGCTCTACAAAGACTTCCGCCAGATGCACCGCGTCCTCCGCGGCGTAGCTGATCTGCGTCTCGGACAAGGGTCGCTGCAGCCAGTCGGAGCGCGTCTCGCCCTTGGGCAACTCGATGCCCAGCACCTCCTGCACCAACCGCGAGTAACCCATGGAAAAACCCAGGTTCAGGTAGGCGGCGGCCAGTTGGGTGTCGAACAGCGGCGCGGGCAGGCTGCCCGTCAGGCGTAGCAGGACTTCCAGGTCTTCGCTGCAGGCATGAAGCACCTTGAGCACAGCCGGATTTTCCAGCAGCGCGGCCAAGGGCTGCCAATTGTCGATGCTCAAGGGGTCGATCAGGTACGCACTTTTACCATCGCCAATCTGCAGCAAGCCGGCGATGGGATAGAAGGTGTCGACCCGCATGAATTCGGTGTCGAGGGCGACGAACGGCAACTGTTGCCATTCGGCGCAAAACCGACCGAGGCTATCGTTGTCGCGAATCCAGTGAATATCGATGGCCACACGGCTCTCCCTTGAAGAATGGCGCGCAGTATATATCGCCGTCGGCGATTGCGAGCATCTACGGAGCAAGAGCTTGAGAGAAATCGCCTACGCAATCGCAAGAATAGTCCTACATCAGAACTTAACTGGCCTTGCGTAATACATAAACCCGTCTCAAGGCGAAACCCGGAAGGAAATCCTGATACCACAGCACACTGAAACCGGCTTCGACAAACTCCCCTTCGACGTCGTTCTTGCCAGCCAGGATTCGCCGCCCAGGCTGGCCGAGCTTGAGACGCCCTTCGATCCGGACCGACACGACCACCGTATCGCGGCTGACCCGATGAAACTCGCGCAACAAGGCCTGGCGATGTTCGCTGGCCTTGATGTGCTGAAACAGTTGCAGGCAGAAAATGCAGTCCACGGCGTTGGCTGACAGCCCAAGGGTAAACGCCGAACTGGGGAAGGTCTTGACCCGCTTGAGCAACGCACCACCGTGGTGGCTGCGTGCGTGATCGAGGGTGTCCGGCGAAGGGTCCGCCGCCAGGATGACCCGGTTGGCATGTTCGGCCAACACCGGCCAGAACCGCCCGGCTCCACACGCGACATCCAACACCAGCCCAGGCTCACCGGCCACTTTCATGGCGTTGCGCACCAATTGCTCGTCACGCCAGAAGGTCAGGCGTAAACGGCGGGGCACCGGCTGGCGACAGATTTGTGCATGCTCTTGGTCATGCTGCCTGGCGAATTCAAGCTCGACGGTGGATGGGGGTTGCCCGGACATACTTACGCTCATGGAAGATTCGACAACAGCTTAAACAACGCCAGGTGAAAAAAAGGTGTAGGAATCATTCCCGGGCAAGCACGCCATCGATCACCGCTCCCCGGCAATTGGCAAACAGATCGAGGTCCGGGTTGTAGACCTTGCTGTTGACTTCCAACAGCCCAATCATCGAATGAAACAAGTTGTCCTGGCTCAGGGGCTTGTCCCGACTCAGTTGCAAGCAATGGGTGTCGACAGCAAAGGACTTCTGATAGCTATCGGAGAACCATGCCAGCATTGCCACATGTTTCTGTTGTTCCGGCGCTAGCATGTAGGGCGTGCCATGGAGGAACAGGTTGTACTCGCCCAAGGATTCGCCATGGTCCGACAGGTACAGCATGGCCGTGTCGACTTTGTCCTGGTTGGCCCGCAACAGATCGATCAGCGTCGACAACACGTGGTCGGTGTACACCAG
Organism: Pseudomonas sp. E102; assembly: GCF_052660185.1. Classification (NCBI taxonomy): domain Bacteria; kingdom Pseudomonadati; phylum Pseudomonadota; class Gammaproteobacteria; order Pseudomonadales; family Pseudomonadaceae; genus Pseudomonas; species Pseudomonas sp. E102. The sequence continues at coordinate 746,122 of NZ_CP084025.1, read as the reverse complement.
CGTGTTGTCGTAGCCGTTGACGATGCTTTCGCGGCTGCAGTTGTTCAACGCGTTGCTTTCACACACCGGGGTGAAATGCTCGTATTCCTTGGGGTAGCGCTTGAAGTATTCCGGCCCATGGCTGCCCATCTGATGCAGTACCAGCACGGTGTCCTTGTCGAGGCTGTCGATGAAGTGCTGCAAGCCCTGAAGCAGGATTTCATCACGGCATTCACTGTTGGCGCACAGGGCCGGGACCTTGAGATTACTCACGTCCTGCACCGTGACCCGATCACAGGTGCCTTTGCAGCCGGACTGATTGTCGCGCCAGATCACGTCCAGCCCGGCGTGCTTGAGCACGTCGAGCAACCCCTCTTCGTTCTTGGCCTTGCTCGCGTCGTAGTTCTTGCGCCCCATGTTGGAAAACATGCAAGGCACTGACACGGCGGTTTCGGTGCCACAGGAATGCACGTCGGTGAAGGCGATCAGGCCGGCCTCTTTGTCCAGTTGCGGCGTGGTATCACGGTTATACCCAAGAATGCCGAAGTTCTCGGCACGGGCGCTCTCGCCCACGACCAGCACAGTGAGGGATTTTCGTGGATGGGTTTGCCAGGCCGGGTTGCGACTCGCATCCTCGCCCAACGTGATGAACGGTTGTTTGGCCGATGCGACCTGCTCGCGCAAATAGCCGATCGACGCACCGATGTAGTTGCTCGGCACGACCATCAAGTGCAACTCGTGATGATTGCGAAACAACGACGCCAAGCCCTGGTAGTTGACCAACGCCACCCCGCCGAGCACGGCAATCGTGACCACGGAGACCACAAACTTACTTAACAACTCCTTGGGCCAGCGACGATATTTTATCGGTGTCTTGAATAACAACCAGGCTGGCAGGACTCCCAACGAGAATAAATAGGCAAACAACTTGAACGACAACAGGTCGCGAACTTCCGTGGCATTGGTTTCGGCGAAGTTGCGCAACATCCCGGCATCGATCAACACGCCGTACTCGGCCATGAAATATGCCACGCCAGCGCTGATCATAAACAGGGTCATCAACAACGGCTTTAGCAGCGGCCGGAACGCCAGCAGCGTGAGCACCAGGTTGAACGCGCAAAACACCATCACGCCAAACGCCAGGCACAGCAGCGCACCGTGCCCATCGGATGCGGTTATGGTGAGCAGATGCTGCCAGAGGATCAGATTGAAACCCACTAACAAAAAGGCACTGGCGGCCAGCGTCGCCCACTCGGGGCGCACGGCTTTGATAGTCAGCATGATGGGTGGAAACTTCCTGAAAAGTTGCTTTAAGAAAGAAAAGCGCCGCAAGGAAAATGTGAAAATTCATTCCCTACGGCAGCACAAACTTTAGGTAGCCCACCATCAATTTTTCGTGAAAAAGTTGCCGTTAAATAATTATTTAAATCCTTCTGAACGCCCTCAGGCCTGGTTCAGGTACCAACGCCAATCCTGCTCGCCGACCTCACCCATGAACTGGCGATACTCCGCACGTTTGACCGCCAGGTAGACACCGAGGAACGCCTCCCCAAAAGCGTCCCGCGCCCAAGTGGACGCCTCCAGGGCGCGTAAAGTCGTGAGCCAGTCGGTGGGCAATAATTGGTTGGCCTGGGCATAGCCGTTGCCTTCGACAGGCGCACCAGGATCAGACTGTCCACGGATGCCCCGATGGATGCCAGCCAATATTGCCGCCGCAGCCAGGTAGGGGTTGGCATCGGCGCCACAGATACGATGCTCGATGTGCCGCGAGGACGCCGGGCCGCCGGGCACCCTCAAGCTGACGGTGCGATTGTCCACGCCCCACGTCGCCCCCAGCGGCGCGTAGCTGTTGCTTTGAAACCGACGGTAGGAATTGGCGTTCGGACAGAACATCAACAGCGAGTCGAGCAACGTTTCGAGCATACCGCCCACCGCTTGACGCAGTAACGGCGTGCCATCGGCGGCTTCGCTGGCAAACAGATTGTGGCCATCCCGGTCCGCGAGGCTGACGTGCATGTGCAGGCCAGATCCCGCCAGATGCTCGAATGGCTTGGCCATGAAACACGCCGCCATCCCATGTTTATGGGCCACGCCCTTGACCAGTCGTTTGTAGCGCACCGCTTCATCCATGGCTTGCAAGGCATCGGCACGGTGTTCGAGGGTGATTTCCACCTGCCCCGGAGCGTATTCGGAAATGGCTGTCCGGGCCGCAATGCCCTGCAGTTTGCAGGCCGCATAGAGATCGGCGAGAAAGGGCTCGATCTGCTCCAGTTCACGCAAGCCATAGACCTGGGTATGGCGCGGCCTGCTGCCGTCGGCGTCCCGCGCCGGTTGGGGCCGGCCCTCGCTGTCACGCTGCCCATCCAACAGGTAGAACTCCAGCTCCGCCGCCATCACCGAGAAATAGCCGTCCGCCTGCAATTCGTCGATGACCCGGCCGAGCAGATGGCGGGGATCGGCGATGGCCGCCGGCATGCCCTCCTGGGGATGCATGGCCACTTGCACCGCGGCGGTGGGAATCTGCCGCCAGGGCATGCGTTGCAAGCTGCCGCTGATGGGATAGGCCCGGCAATCAATGTCACCCACGTCCCAGACCAGGCCGGAATTCTCCACGTCGTCGCCATTGACGGTCAGCCCCAGAATCGTGCTGGGCAGTGGCCGGCCACTTTGATAGACCGCGAGCAATTCGTCCCGATGCAGCCACTTGCCCCGGGGCACGCCGTTGTTGTCGACGATAAACAATTCGAACAGCTCGATATCCGGGTTTTGTGCCAGGAACGCCTGGGCCTGTTGCTCGGATGCAAAAGAAAGATTCATGGACACACTCGTATATTCATGTCGGACGGGCGACCAGGCGCCGTCAGGCTGTACTCGCCAGCGACGAGCACAGTTCAAGGATCAACAGGAAATACGAAGGTCTGGAGGACGCGCATGGCGGCAATGCCAGAGCGCCCAGAACGCCAGTTCACAGGGCAGCGCGCAGGATGAAGGTGCGATGGCAGGTATGCGACCGCCAGCCGCCCCCTCGGCGGTGAGTGGTGGGTATGCAGGGCCTGCGGGCCAACCGTCCATAGAGATATCACAGGAAATGTTCGGTTCAAGCGTCACACGACGCCATTGACCGTTAAACCATCATTTAGCGGAGTCTGGATCGACTCGCGCTAAACAATCGCACCGCTCGAACAGACATTAAAAACCGATGGCAGCCTTGGCGTACGGGCCACGGTCGATATCCAGCAGTTCCACGCACAACTGCACGCTAACGCCGGCGGGCCAAGGGCCCAGGTCCTGAATTACCACCAGCAGGCTGTCCGCCAGCTGTTTTTTGATTTCCGGTGAACGGCCGCTCAGCAAGGCCAGTTTCACATGCACGAAAGCCCGCTCCCCCATGCCGGTTCCTACGCGGAACGTCTCGAGCTTCACGGCCCGGCTCTTGATGTCGAACTCGGCAGCGAACTGCCCCGAGGCTACCAGCGCATTGTTCAAGCGCAACAGCGCGACATCAGCGTTCAGCTCGGTCAGGTTGGCGGTGTACTCCATGTGCAAGTGAGGCATGCGTTCGACTCCGATTCGAAAAAAGTGATTGCTGGAATGGGTTGGCGCAACCATACCTCGACTTTGTGCTTTCAGGCAGGTTTTGTTTCGCCCATCGCTCCCATGCGCTCGCTCATGAAGGCCTCCAGCCGGGACCTCAACCAGCGCTCCGCCGGATCGTTGTCGACATGGCTCAGCCAGACCATGGACAGGTCCAGCGTCGGCGTCTTGAAGGGAAATGGCTCGCTGAACAAGTGACCGGAAGCGGCCATGGCCGTGGCGGTGTAGTCCGGCAGGCTGGCGGTTACGCTCCAGCATCAACGTTTCAAAGACGACCATGAGGTTGATGTCGGCCTTGCGCAATTCGTTGCGGTTCATCCTTTCGCTCCTGGTTATCAGTTTGAGCAGCGCTGAAATTCGCTGAAATATCCCATCATCATTGGAAACGTTTTCCCCATAGCGAAAACGTGCAGCTTGGCTAGGCTTGCGACGACATGTCCAGAACATGTCTTGAATGAATAAATCGCAGGGAGCGAACCGATGTATTTTGAAATCTACCGACAGACCCGAGGAACCCCAAGCACCGGACGAGGCCAGTGGCGCTGGCGCCTGAGGGCCGGCAATCACGAAACCATCGCCAGCGGCGAGTCCTATGTGAACAAGGCCGACTGCCTGCACGTTATCGGATTGATCAAAAGTGCCCACGGCGAGACGCCCGTAAAGGAAATCTGAAGCCGTCCATGGGCGGCGGATGCGCAAGCTGCTCTGCACCAGAGCAGCTTTACCCGAACTTGAATTGAGTTTTTTGCTGCGACGCGAGCTGGCAGGCGGGTATCGTGTGCAGACAACAGCGAGAGGTCGGAGCTCATGAGTCAATTCAGTCACCGTCGCGACTGGCTGATGCGTGCGCCTGAATCGAGGAAACTGGAACGCATCGAGGCCTATTTCAGCGGTCATGGGTATAACACCCATCGGCATGACACCTATGCCATCGGCTTCACGCTTTCCGGCGTCCAGAGCTTCAATTACCGGCACAGCAAGCGCCATAGCCAGCCCGGCGGAACCATCGTCCTGCACCCGGACGAGGTGCATGATGGGGAGGCCGGAACGATCGATGGCTTTCGTTACCGGATGTCCTACATTGAGCCCGCGTTGATCCAACAAGTGTTGGGCGGCAGGTCACTGCCCTTCATCGAAGGCGGACTTTCGAACGATCCACGACTCAACATAGCGACCCGCCGGTTATTGGCCAGCCTCGAGCATCGTCTCGATCCACTGGAGGAAGAGGATGCCATCTACGACCTGGCCCAGGCGCTCGCCGTCGCGTCAGGGAGCCGACGAGGCCGCAGGCTGCTTGACTACCCTGCTGCGGAACGCGCGCGGCTGTTCATTCATGATGCCCTTGACCAACCCATTACCCTCGATGACCTCGTGCAGGCCAGTGGCCGGGACCGATGGAGCCTGTCGCGGGACTTTCGCGCCTTGTACGGCACCAGCCCCTATCGCTACATCACCCAACGTCGATTGAGCGAAGCTCGTCGCCTGGTATTGCACGGCATGCCCTTGAGTGAAGCGGCGCTGGCCTGTGGCTTTTTCGACCAGAGCCACATGACGCGGCTCCATACCCAGGCCTTTGGTCTTTCACCGGCACGCTGGCTGAAAATGCTGCGCTGAAGCCCTGCGCCCCTCCAGCGGAAAGCTGCACGATCATCCAATACCCGCGACGATCCAGCCCCTAACGTAGCACTCACTTTCAATTGAGGAGCGTACCGCGATGAATCATTACTCCCCCATTAACTTCGCCCAGAAATACGCGCTGTTCCATGAGCAATGGGCACCCAAGGTTGTCGCCGAGATGAACGACTACCAGTTCAAGATTGCTCGTCTCGAAGGCGATTTTAACTGGCACACCCATGCCGATACCGACGAAACCTTTATCGTGCTGGAAGGTGAACTGCGCATCGACTTTCGCGACGGCGCCGTCATGATTGGCCCGGGCGAGATGTATGTGGTCAAGAAAGGCGTCGAACACAAACCCAGTGCCGAGCGGGAAGTGAAGTTGTTGTTGATCGAACCGCGGGGCGTCATCAACACGGGGGAGCAAATCAATACGCGAACCGCAGTCAATGACGTCTGGATCTGACCGGGCAGCTCAGTCGTATTCCGCTTCCTGGTGATCGCCTAGCAGCCGTCGCTGGCGAGGCGTCGCGGCGGCCAGTACTGCGGGGTTGAACTGCCAATGAAGATAAGGCGAGAACTTCTGCGCAACCATCCGCCGACCGTAATGCACTTGGAGCATGTACCGCGTGCGGTCGGCCGTCCGGTTGTCGCTGCCGGCGTGCCACAACTCACTGCGCAGTACCAGAACATCGCCCGCCCGGCACAACACTGGCTGCGCCGAACGTCCCTGCCACTGCGTTTCGTCCGCCGCAGGCGCCCGGCCCGCCTTGTGGCTGCCGGGTATTACCCGTGTCGGGCTCAGGTCAGCATCGATGTCATCAAGGTAAAACTGTGCGGTGAACACCTGCATCGGCAGTTCGAAACCGGGGTCGGCCAACAGGGCGGGCGGCAGCTCCATGGGCAGGTAATCCAGATGCAGAGGCGCGCCGATAAAACCGGGATGGCAGCGCCAGGCTGTCTGCCCGATGATATGGCAATCATCTCCCAAGGCGGCCTCGGCAAGCTCGATAACTGCGCTCACGTCCAGGTACGGCAACCAGAACGGATCCCTGTTGAAAACGCATTTGTAATGATCGATGACGCCGCTGTAATCCCAGTGCTGAGGCTTCAGCAAGTCGATAGCGCGACGCAGGTCGGCGACCTGCCCGGCGTCCAACACACCGGGCATCAGGACGAAGCCGTCCTGATGCAAGGCACGTAGAAGGTCGTCAGTCGCCACGACACCACCTCCTCAGGTGCGGAAGCGGCCGGTCAGCTCTGCGAGATTCCTCGACAGATTCGACAACTGCTGGCTGGCATGCATGCTTTGGGCAGAATTGGCGGCCGCTTCGTTGGAAAGATCGCGGATATCGGAAATATTGCGGGCTATTTCCTCGGTGACGCTGCTTTGTTCCTCACAGGCATTGGCGATCTGCGCGGCCATGTCGTTGATCCGCTGGATCGAACCGCCGGTACCGCTGAGCACCTGATCGACACCTGCCGCACGCTCCACGCTGTCCCGGGCCTTGCTACTGCCCACATGCATGGCTTGTACCGCCTTGGCGACGCCGCTCTGCAAGCGCTCGATGCGAACCTGGATGTCCTTGGTGGAGTCCTGGGTGCGGGCCGCGAGCGCCCTCACCTCGTCGGCCACCACAGCAAAACCACGGCCCTGCTCACCGGCCCGAGCGGCTTCGATGGCAGCATTCAGCGCCAACAGGTTGGTCTGCTCAGCGATGCCACGGATCACCTCGAGCACGGCACCGATACTGGAGGTCTCCTGGGCCAGTGCCTCGATCGTACCCGAGGCGCTCTCCACTTCCTGGGCCAACTGGCGGATCGACTCGATGGTGCTGCTGACCACCTCGGCACCATCGCGAGATTGACTGCTCGCCTGTTGCGCTGCATCCGAAGCACTTACCGCGTTGTGCGCCACTTCATGCACCGCCGCGCTCATTTGAGTGGCGGCGGTACTGACCTGATCGAGCGCGGCATGCTCGCTGCTGATCAACCGATCGTTCGTCGCGGCCATATCGGCCATGGCCCGCGCGGCGGAATCGACCTCGCCGGTCACCCGCCCTACTTCGGCAATCAGCGGTTGCAGCTTGTCGAGGAAACGGTTGAAGGCGCTGCCGAGTTGTCCCAGCTCATCGGACGAACGCACCTCCAGGCGTCCCTTGAGATCGCCGCCGCCCTCGGCAATTTGCTCGACACGATGCAGCAGCCGGCGCATCGGGCTCAACACCACCAGCGGCAGGGCAACCAGCACCAAGATGCAACCGAGCAAACCGACCAACAGAATCACACCCTGTTGCACCCCGACTGTCTCGCCGTTTTCAATCGCTGCGTCCCCTTCACGATGCGACGCAGCATCTTCCAGCTCACCCAGCTTGTCGATGGAATCGCGCATGGTTTCGAACAAGCGCTCACTGTCACCAAAGCTCAGCGCGCTAGCGCCCTGCGGATCGCCTACCGACAGCTCGAGGACCCGTCGCGAAACCTGCATCCATTTGCCGAAACTGTCATTGAACTGACTGACCAACGCCTGCGACTCGGCACCGGGCTGCATCGCGGCATATTGCTGCACACGGTCATAAGCCTGCTTCGCATTTTCGCTGTGACTGGCACCCAGCGTTTGCAGGTGCTCGCTTGCATGACCGTCCAGCAAACTGCGCTCGGCCACGAACGCCTGATAAAGATCACGATCGGCATTGAGCAACAGGCTGATGGCCGGCAGATATCGCTTGGTCAATTGCGTACTGGATTCGGTCACCTGGCCGATGCCGCGCATCCCCGTCCACCCCATCAGCACCAGCAACACAGCCAGGAACGCAATCGGCAGAGTGATTTTCCAACGAAAGCCCAAGTCGGCGAAAAACCGCAGCATGGTGTCACTCCTTACACGGGGGGAATACCTGCCTATCGGCAGCCTTGTCTTGAGCTATAGCCCATTAGTCTGATTGTCACAAAGGTTTGGGTGTGAAGGGTTGTGGTTATGCGGGATGCGGAGGGGGTAAAAAAAAGCGGGGAGGCAATTGCAGCGGGGAATATTTCCTACATTTCCCACCCACATAATTTAGAGAAGTTTCTGACTCATCATCTGATTGAGGATTTCTACGGAAGGGATCTATAGTTCAAGCGCGTCGTTCATCAGAGCGGCTTGGGTTTGGCGACCCATGACAAATATGCAGGAACCTCTCACGGATTGCGGAACGCTACCGTGCGCAATATGCTGCTTTCCGGTAGCTGTGCGTGGGAGATCTTCGGATCTGCCGGTTTTTCTATTTGTCCGGTTCGCCAACCCGCGCACAGCTACCACCTTATTCGTTTGGCGACGATTAAGAAGGTCTTCAATCAAATGGAATTTAAAAAATGAATAGATACATGGCTCTTACCAGCAATGCCGACGATCAGCCCCTATTCGTCGATACCACTGCGCCTTTGCACATCCTGCTTGACACGGCGGGCTATAGAATCCGCGCAGTCACCCAGCTTTTAGAGAACCTCGCCATGCGAGGGGATATTCCAAGTGACTCAGTGGTCCTCCAGGACTTTGCGCAGCTGTGCTGCATCTCCTTGAGAGATGGTTGTGACGTGCTTGATGTCATCGCCCGACGCTTGGACGCAGAGCCGGCCTAGCTCAAAGGGCCTCTCACGGGGCCCATTTCGTCGAAACAAGCATGGTTCGATGACACTGAACCCCTCCGGTTTGCCCGGACTCGATTAATCACATAAGCTGATCAGCATGAATACACACACCTCGGAGGCTCCGATGGCTACCACAAAAAAAGTCGAGAAAGCGCGTAGAAAAGTCACTCACGAAGAGCTGACATTTCTTGACGTTCGACAAGCTGCACGTGATGGTCAGAAAGTGTTCGATAAATTTGTAATCACTGGCAAGCTTCCTATTACAAAGTAGGCCTGGATGCCAGCCGTTAAAATTTCCGCACTTTTTGAAGAAACTCAGAACTGGAAAAATATTGCCGCACACTTTTACAATTACAAAGTGTGCGGCGAGCTTCCGGCTATCTTTGGCAGAGATGAACAGCTCGATCTGAGTGATATGTGTCACATCCATTTGGCGAGCACTGCAGAAACACAAGCTCGCTGGGCCCAAATCGACCGCCAGTACTATCGCACAGCCTTAACGGAAGACCCTGACAACGACTTCTGGCTTATTTATGCCTATGATGACTTCAAAGATACGTACCTACTGCTGACGATCATTGGACCAGACGCTCACAACCGTAAAGAGTGGGGATCGTTTTTACGTACGATTCATAGCGACATTGTGGAACCTTGGATTGTAGGAAAAATCACTTTTCCTGAGCTAGATGACTGACACTATCTAGCTCTAAGCAAACATTCGTGCTCGCCGCTTCGAAGACCTGTTTCGATATGATGGCGCTCGCGACGACGAGTGGCGTCTGCCTGATTGCGAATAGTTTGAATTCGCTGCAATAGGTTACGAGAGACAGGCTCTCCGCCAGGAAGAAGGCTCCCGGGATGTAAAAGTGAGCATTTGGGGTTGGGGTTACACCTGCACAGAAGTCATTGCCCCTAGTCGCATTGAGGCGCTGCGGTTGATTGCGGCTCTGGCCAACTGCTTAATCTTCCTGTCGGGCTACAGGCCCGTGAAAGCAAATTGGAACAGCGTTATCAAAGCAACAGCCTTAAAAATGGGCGAGTGCTTTCGTTGTGGTGCTTGGGGTTGGAGTCTTGGCGTTGCTGCATGGACTTTGGTGAACGAGAGCATTTAGGAAAACTCGAGCAGGCCCTGCGCGACGATGTGCATCATCAGGCACGGGTATTGGAGTAGATTTGTGGGAACCCTCAGGGTCTGTCCCGTCCCTCCTTACGGCTAGCCGCCATTCACAGCCACCAGCTTCCAGCACGAAGGAAAAATGCAATGCAGACCAGTGAAATCATCAGCACCGCCGGCTTACTTCTCACCGCATTAGTAGCTGCCGGTGGCTGGCTCTGGCAACGCTGGCAGGAACGTACAAGCGTGCGTGTGGCGATCGTTGCAGAGGTGCTGGCGTTGAGGAAGATCGCCGTCGAGCGAGATTACCTTTCCGGCCTAATCGAATTTGGGAACCAGTTAATTACAATACCAGAAGACCAGCGTCCAGAAGCGTCATTGCAGGTACGAATTCCTGAGCACTATTGCAGAGTTTATGTCGCGAGCCTCGGGAAGCTGGGATACCTCTCACCAGAGGATGCTCAGTTGGTTGTCAGCTTCTATCAATACGTCGATAGCGTTGTGCAGGACGTCACAAAGGGCGGAATCATCTACGAGGGGTCAAATGACCCAAAAGTTTTCACAGAGGCTGCAAACGTCCTGAAGTCTGCCTTAGACGTTGCCCAGCAACTGGCTGACAGACATGCGAAGAAATGAGCGTCGAGATACCGCGAGGAACGGGGGACAGACCACGATTTTGAGCTCACTTGTAATCGCCCTGCCGCATAATCGTGGTCTGTCCCCTTTTTCCCAATAATCGTGGTCTGCCCCCGTTTTACTTGAATAGCTGATTGTTGCGACAGACAGCTATATAAGTTAGCTCGACAGCCATATGCAACGCTCCGTAGCAATCACAATCTACTGCATATCCTCTAACAGCTTCTTTGTAATCACTTCCTGCTGAATCCAGTTAACAGTAATCTGTATCAACAACTTCAAATCCTTAACATCTTTACCTTCCCACTTTCGAACGTAATGAGTTTCATCATTGCCGAGCCAAATCGCCCGCTTAGCACACTGCTTAACATTCTCATTTGAAACGAACGCTTCAATCACCTGTGCAATCGGACGCTTTTTTATATCTTCTTCTTTGCCCGGATTCTGAGCAGTGCAGTAATCTTTGATCAGATACTCTAGAGACTTCCTAAATCCAACACCGGCTATTTCCCCTAAGCCATACGACTCCGCTTGAGATGCCTGCTTATAAATCTCCGAAAACTGCGGTGATATATCTGTAACTTCCTGTACAACGGCAACAGTTTTAGGCGTCCATGGCAGCAATGACCTCAAGGATAAAATACCCTTTAGGATATCCATTCGGTATGAAGCTATAAACATCCTCTTGCAATTAGTTTTTGGGCACACATACAAAACATCCACATTCTCACGAGCATCGCAACGCAGGCCCGTTATAAAGTTAGGAGTAACGCCAAAATGACATATCGGACAAAAATCCGGCAATACATCGACAGTTATATATTCCTTCCCACCGCTAATTAAAAGCTGTTCCATGCTCCCCCCAAAATCAATCAAGCTGGTTAGTATACAAGTCACGGCGCTATCAAGATTTATAACCAGATTCGCCTCGTAACACGCTCAGACTATCCGCAAACATTGCAAACCGCCATCAGTTGCCCCTCACCAGTCCTTGGACGGCGGCAGGGCCAAGATAGACAGGAACGTAGCGAGCGTATTACAGACACCTACCGGGCAGCGACTAAGGCTAAACTGGATCACTACCACGCAAAAGGAAGTGAACATGAATGACGCATGGAACCTGCAGGCATTGCGGGCACAGGTCAAGATTCGCCAGCCTGACACAAGCAAAAGGCTTGTTCAGATCATCAATTCGCTTGGTCGATCACGTGATATCTTCGAGTACCACAAGTGTCTCGCCCGCGATGCCTTCACCGCATTCAACGCCGAAAACGACCCCCATGGAATAAGTTTTGCCCATCGAATTCTTGGAGGTGGTGACGACAACGGCGTTGTTCATGAAGCTGGCTTAATCAGTGAAGCTAACTTGATCGCCTGCATTGCAATCACTCGCAATTCGTACGACAGTTTTGGGCAATTACTGAATGGCCTTGTGGTGCCCCTGCCCCTCACAGGCAATTTCTACATCCACAACGTCAAAGTCGCCCTTCCGGCTGGAGAGCTTAAAGATCGCCTGAATGACGCCCTCACGTCAGAATGGTTTGGGTACACACACGCCTTCATGAACATGGTCAAGCACCATCGATTGATCGTACACAATCCGTCAATTTCATTCATAGACGACAACAGGGGCGGCAAGGTTGAGGGCTTTAGACACAAGGAGAAAGATTATCTGGCGTGCTGGGTTCGGGAGGCGCTGGAAGGAACCGTGGGGCTCCAGAATTCGCTACGGGCATGCGGTGTACTACTCAATCGCATGTACCTTGGGAAAAATCCCACAAAACCTACCGGAATTAGTAGTACAAAGGAGTAGTACAGCTCAAAAAGAAAAACCCCCGTAACTCATTGAGTTACAGGGGTTTTCTGAATATGGCGGAGAGATAGGGATTTGAACCCTAGGTACTGTTGCCAGTACAACGGATTTCGAATCCGTCCCGTTCGGCCACTCCGGCATCTCTCCAGTGGCGCGCATCATACCAGCACATTCGCCGGAAGCGAACCCCCGGGCGAAATTTTTTCCGTGCTATCAGTCGCTTGCGTCGACTACAGCGGTACACCCAGGCGCTGGGCGACTTCTTCGTAGGCTTCGATGACGTCACCGAGGCCTTGGCGGAAGCGGTCCTTGTCCATTTTCTTCTTGGTGTCCTTGTCCCACAGGCGGCAGCCATCCGGGCTGAACTCGTCGCCCAGGACAATGGAGCCATCGCTGAACACACCGAATTCAAGCTTGAAGTCCACCAGCAGCAGGCCCGCGTCGTCGAACAGCTTGGTCAGCACTTCGTTGACCTTCAGGGACAGTTCCTTCATGCGAGCCAGTTGCTCGGCGGTGCCCCAACCGAAGGCCACGACATGGGATTCGTTGATGAACGGGTCGCCCTTGGCGTCGTCCTTCAGGAACAGCTCGAACGTGTAAGGGTTGAGCTTCATGCCCTCCTCCACGCCCAGGCGCTTGACCAGGCTGCCAGCGGCGTAGTTACGCACGACGCATTCGACCGGGATCATGTCCAGCTTCTTGACCAGGCACTCGTTGTCGCCCAGCAGCTTATCGAACTGAGTCGGCACGCCGGCGGCTTCGAGCTTCTGCATGATGAAGGCGTTGAACTTGTTGTTCACCATGCCCTTGCGGTCGAGTTGTTCGATGCGCTTGCCGTCGAACGCCGAAGTGTCGTTGCGAAACAGCAGGATCAAGCGGTCAGCGTCGTCGGTCTTGTAAACCGACTTCGCTTTGCCGCGGTAGAGTTCTTCACGTTTTTCCATGATGGGCTCCGCTTGCTAAGTAGATGGGCTAGGCGATATGTCGCCAGTCGAGCCCTGAATCTTGATCGGCCAGTTGCAGCCAGTCCGGGTCGCACCCAAGGGTGTCGACGAAACATTGCCGGGCCAGCTGCGGCAGGTTGTTCTTGCTGCTCAAATGGGCCAGGACCAGGTGTTGCAGGCCTTGCCAGCCCAACTCGGCCACCAGGTATGCCGCCTGGTGGTTGTTCAAATGTCCGTGCTCCCCGCCTACCCGCTGCTTGAGAAAATACGGATAGTACCCACGCGCCAACATGTCCCGGCAGTGGTTGGACTCGATCATCAACGCATCGAGGTCCCGGTAGCTGTCCATGACCCTGTCGCAATACGATCCCAGGTCGGTGAGCAATCCAAAGCGCCGCTCGCCGTCGCTGAACACATACTGGGTTGGCTCCCGGGCATCGTGGGCCACACTGACCACGCTGATATCCAGGCCGCCGACACGCAGTTGCTCGCCGCCGGCCACGAAACCAGCTGGCTCGATGGGTTTGCGCAGGCCTTCGAACGTCCCACGGCTCAGGTACACCGGCAGATTGTAGCGCCGAGACAGCAAACCCACGCCATGCACGTGGTCGGCATGTTCGTGGGTCACCAATATCGCGCTCAGTTGCGCCGGGTGCACACCCAGGCGCAGCAGGCGCTTCTCGGTTTCCCGCAGGGAGAAACCACAATCGACCAGAACGTAGGTCCCAGCACTGGCTATCAGCGTGCCGTTCCCCTGGCTACCGCTGCCGAGAACGGCAAAACGCATCGGATCAGCCCAGGTTGTCCTGAATCACGCCCAACACCTTGCGGGCTACATCGGCCGGCGCCACGGTGTTGATGTTCTTCTCGACGGTGACCTGGACGTTGTCGCCGACCTTGCTCAGGCGAACCTGGTAACGCTCGGCGCGGGCTTCGATTTCTTCCTTGTCCGGCGCGCTGCCGAACAGGTTGCTGAAGAAGCCAGGCTTCTCGTCTTTCTTCTCGGCTTTTTCAGCCAGGTTGATGTAGTACAGGCCCAGGCTGCGGTTGATGTCTTCAACGCGCCATTCGCCCTGCTCCAGCGCACGACCCACGCTCGACCAGGCACGGTCGAGGTCGGAGCCGACGTTGAGCACCGGGTTGCCGCTGCCGTCTTCGCTCAGGCTGACGCGGCTTGGCGTGTCGTAGTCGCGGGTCGCGAGCATCGAAACCGAACCGCCCTGCTCCGCGGTGCGGCTCATGCTGGCAAGCATGTCGTCCACCAGCGCGGCGTCGAGGCCGGTATTGACCGAGCGATTGGTGAAGGCCACGTCGGCGGTGCTGCCGGCGGGACGCTCGGCGCTGACCACGTAGATCTCACTGGTGTTGCGCTGTACGCCCGGCTCGATCCGTACGCGCACGCGGGTTTCGCTGTCTGCCGAGACACCGGCGGCGCTCAGGCGCTTGGCCATGGCGGCGGACAGTTCATCGGAACGCTGCCAGGTGGTGGTGAATTCACCCGTCTGTGGGCGCTGCTCGTCCAGGCGGAAACCGTTGTCCTGGAAGAACTGGATCGCCACCGGCCAGACTTCGGCCGGTGGGTGCTGGCCCATGACCCAGCTGGAGTCACCGCTCTTTTGCAGGGTGTAGTCACTGGCATCGGCCACGGCCGACAGCGGCTGTGGTCGCGGGACAACGTATTCGCCCTTGACGCTGTCGTCGGCGACGTTGCGCGGGATCGGCAGCAGCGGATCCAAACGCTTGGCGACGCTGACGTCCGGTGGCAGTTGCATCGGTGCAGTCTGTTGCGCTTCGAGGTAGTCGCTACCACGGTCGCGGAAGTAACCATCCGGTCCCCAGATCCACCCGCAGCCACTGGTGCTGGAGATAATCAAGGCAAGTGCGGAAAGTCCGGCCATTCGCTTCATGCGTTGTACTTCCTCAATTAAACCAGGACGCCGGACTGGCGCATGGCCTGCCGCAGCGGTTCGTGACAGGTGTTGCTCAACCAGGTGAGCGGCAGGCGAATGCCTTCGTGCATCAGGCCCATTTCGACCAAGGCAAACTTCACCGGGATCGGGTTGGCTTCGATGAACAGGTCCTTGTGCAGCGGCATTAGTTTTTCGTTGATTGCACGTGCGGTCTCGGCATCGCCCTTGAGCGCGGCCTCGCACAGATCGGCCATTTCTCGCGGAGCGACGTTGGCGGTCACGGAAATATTGCCCTTGCCGCCCAGCAGGATCAGCTCGACGGCTGTCGGGTCATCGCCAGACAGCACGATGAAATCCTTGCTGACGCCATCGAGGATGGCCTTGGCCCGTACCAGGTCGCCCGTGGCTTCCTTGATGCCGATGATGTTCGGCACGGTGGACAGGCGAATCACGGTCTCGGCTTGCATATCGCAGGAGGTGCGGCCGGGAACGTTATAGAGGATCTGCGGGATGTCGACCGCTTCGGCAATGTACTTGAAGTGCTGGTACAAGCCTTCCTGGGTCGGCTTGTTGTAGTACGGAACGACCAGCAGGCAGGCATCGGCGCCGGCTTCCTTGGCGTTGCGGGTCAGTTCGACGGCTTCGCGGGTCGAGTTGGCTCCGGTGCCGGCGATCACCGGAATGCGGCCGTTGACCTGCTTGACGACGGCGCGGATGACTTCGATATGTTCGTTGACATCAAGGGTAGCCGACTCGCCGGTGGTGCCGACGGCGACAATGGCATGGGTGCCGTTTTCAAGGTGGAAGTCCACGAGTTTGCTGAGGCTGGCCCAGTCAAGACGCCCTTGTGCATCCATGGGTGTGACCAGTGCCACCATACTGCCCGCAATCATGAAACCGCTCCTGCCGGAAAAAGAGAGCCGTAATGGTACTGGCGCCAAGATGCTTGTACAAGCGAACTCCCATTCCCCTTGGCGATGGTTTTCGCTACCCTTCAGGCTTTGATCGGTAGCGATAAGCTCATACGCCGGTCCCCAGCCTCCGTTTTCGTCGTTACAAGCCCCGATCCTGCGTGTGTCCCGGTGTATTTGTGTTGCCCCGCAACGCAACGCATCCACGAGGCGAAGGGCTTGAACCGTTCGATTTCCCAAGGCTGGCACCACATCGAGCTGAAACGTACCGACCGCTCATCGCTTTAGGAATGCTGCATGTCCACCCCCACAGTCCGCGAACAATTCCTTGTTATCAGTGCCCTCGGCGCCAACCCCATGGAGCTGACTAACGTCCTGTGCCGCGCCAGCCATGAAAATCGCTGCGCCGTCGTGACGTCACGCCTGACCCGTCATGGCGAGTGCAGCGCGCTCGTGCTGGAAATTTCCGGCAGCTGGGACGCGCTGGCCCGCCTTGAGGGCAGCCTGCCCGTACTGGCCAAGAAACATGCCTTCACCGTCAACGTGGTACGCAGCGCCGCCTTGGAGAATCGTCCCCAGGCCCTGCCTTATGTGGCTTACGTGAGCTCGGCCTACCGCCCGGACATCATCAACGAGCTGTGCCAGTTCTTCATGGACCACCACGTCGAACTGGAGAACCTGACCTGCGACACCTACCAGGCCCCGCAGACCGGCGGCACCATGCTCAACGCCACGTTCACCGTGACACTGCCGGCCGGCACCCAGATCAGCTGGCTGCGTGATCAGTTCCTGGATTTCGCCGATGCGATGAACCTGGACGCATTGATCGAACCGTGGCGCCCACAAAACCCAATGTAAGGAAGCGTTCATGGCCGTTGCCATCGACCAGCCGGTTACCGATTTCCAGGCGCCCGCCACCAGCGGGCAGACCATCAGCCTCGCCGCCCTGAAGGGCAAGCAAGTGGTCATTTATTTTTACCCCAAGGACAGCACGCCCGGCTGCACCACCGAAGGCCAGGGTTTCCGCGATCAGTACGCGCAATTCCAGGCCGCCAACACCGAAGTGTTCGGCGTCTCCCGGGACAGCCTCAAGTCCCACGAGAACTTCAAGTGCAAGCAGGAATTCCCCTTCGAGCTGATCAGCGACAAGGACGAAGCGGTTTGCCAGTTGTTCGACGTGATCAAGTTGAAGAAGCTTTACGGCAAGGAATACCTGGGCGTTGATCGCAGCACGTTCCTGATCGATAAACAGGGAGTGTTGCGCCAGGAATGGCGTGGCGTGAAGGTGCCGGGGCATGTGGATGCGGTGTTGGCGGCGGCTCAGGCGCTCAACAAGGCCTGAGTTTTTTCGTTGTCAGCTTCGGCCTCATCGCGAGCAAGCTCGCTCCCACAGGATTTCACGGAACACCGCAAATCCCCTGTGGGAGCGAGCCTGCTCGCGAAGAGGCCGGTAGCCTCACCGGCTAGGCTAACTCACCTCTTATAACAACGGCGCCACCACCGGCTCCTTGCTCGGCCACGCATCCAGCACCGCCTTGAACAGCGTCGCCAGGGGAATCGCGAAGAACACTCCCCAGAACCCCCACAGTCCGCCGAACAACAGCACTGCGCAGATAATCGCCACCGGATGCAGGTTCACCGCCTCGGAGAACAGCAACGGTACGAGCACGTTGCCGTCCAGGGTCTGGATGATTCCGTAGACGGCCATCAGATAGATGAACTGATCGCTCCAGCCCCACTGGAACAGTGCGATCAATGCCACCGGCACGGTCACCACTACGGTGCCGACGTAGGGCACCACCACTGAAATACCCACCAGCAGCGCCAACAGGGCGGCGTAATTGAGCCCCAGGGCGACGAAGCCGATGTAGGTGACGCCGCCACAGATAAAAATCTCGATGACTTTCCCGCGGATGTAATTGGCGATCTGCCGATTCATCTCCTGCGCCACCCGGGTGATCAATGCCCGTTCGCGCGGCAGGTAACCGCGGACCCAGCGTCCGATCATTTCCCGGTCCTTGAGGAAGAAAAACACCAGGATCGGCACCAGCACCAGATAGATCATGATGTTCACGAGCAACGGCAGGCTGGACAGCGAAAACGTCAGCGCCCACTGGCCGAACTTGCCGATCTCGCCGCGTACCACTTCGATCGTCTGCAATACCTGCTCGTCCGAGACCAGGTGGGGATAACGCTCCGGTAGCAGCAACAGCAGCGATTGCCATTTGACGAGCATCCCCGGCAATTCGTTGAACAACGTCACCAACTGGTGCCACAGCAAGGGCACGATCACCACCAGGAAGACCACCAGCACGCCCATGAACAGCGCGAACACCAACCCTACCGCGACCGAACCCGGCAGTCGCAAGCGCTCCAAAGTGATGACCAGCCCTTGCATCAGGTACGCCAGCACCATCCCCGCCAACACCGGTGCCAACATGCCGCCCAGCGTGAGCACGGCGGTAAAAGCCAGGAACAGGAGCACTGCCAGGACCACCGCCTCTTCATCGGAAAAGTAGCGCTGAATCCAGTCGCGTAACACTTTGAACATTAAAAATCCCTAAGAGATGTCGCCTGCCTTCAGGCTTTTTTCAACCAGTAACGGTAGGTGCCGTTTTCGTCCTCTTCACGCAGCAGCGTATGACCGGCCAACCGGGCGAAGGTGCGGAAATCGCGCTGGGAGCCAGCGTCCGTGGCGGTTACCTTGAGCACGGCGCCACTGGTCAGACGATTGAGTTCCAGCTTGGCCTTGAGCAACGGCAACGGACAATTCAGGCCACTGGCGTCCAGCTCGGCATCGTGGGCTACAGCATCGGTCATTGTTTCACTCCGCAACGGGTCGTCGAGCCGCCTAGAATATCTGGTCCCGGACCCGCTGTCCGGCTACAGTAAGGTCTTTGTCGACTAAGGCTTCGTGCATGACATTTCTGCGCCCCACCCTGCTGACGCTCGCCTGCCTGCTTGCCTCACCGGGCTTCGCCGACGACCTGCCGTCACTTGGCGACGCCAGTTCTGCCATCGTCTCGCCAGAACAGGAGCACCAACTGGGCCGCGCCTGGCTGGCGCTGCTGCGCAGCCAGGTTTCACAGCTCAACGACCCCCAGCTCAAGGACTACGTCGAAACCAGCGTCTACAAGCTGGTGGAGACCAGCCAGGTCAATGACCGGCGCCTGGAATTCATCCTTATCAACAGCCCGCAGCTCAACGCCTTCGCCGCACCGGGCGGAATCGTCGGGGTCAACGGCGGGCTATTCCTCAACGCACAGACCGAAGGCGAATACGCGTCGGTCATGGCCCACGAGCTGGCGCACTTGTCGCAGCGCCACTTCGCCCGTGGCGTGGAAGCTCAACAGCGCATGCAAGTGCCGATGATGGCCGCGCTGCTGGCTGGCATCGTGGTCGCCGCCGCTGGCGGGGGCGATGCAGGGATTGCCGCCATCGCGGGGACCCAGGCCGCCGCCATCCAGGAGCAACGGCGCTTTTCACGCCAGAACGAACAGGAAGCCGACCGAATCGGCATCCAGAATCTGGAAAAAGCTGGGTACGACCCTCGATCCATGCCGACCATGTTCGAGCGTCTGATGCGCCAATACCGCTTTGACGCCAAGCCTCCGGAGTTTCTGTTGACGCACCCGGTCACCGAGTCGCGTATCGCCGACACCCGCAACCGCGCCGAACAGGCCAAGCCGGGGGGCATCGAGGACAGCATGCGTTATCAACTGATTCGTGCGCGCGTCCAGCTGACCTATGAGGAAACCCCAGGCCTGGCCGCCAAGCGCTTTCGCGCACTGTTGGACGAGAACCCCAAAAACGATGTGGCCCGCTATGGCCTGGCCATCGCCCAGGTCAAGGGTGGCCAGTTGAATGAAGCGCGGGAGAACCTCAAGCCGCTGCTGGCCAAATCACCCAACGAAATCATCTACAACCTGGCCCAAGTCGATCTGGACATTACCAACAACAAGCTGGCTGACGCCCAATCCCGCGTCGACCGGATGCTGGTTCAATACCCTGGCAACTATCCGCTCAACCAAGTGCGCGTCGACCTGCTGCTAAAGCAAAACCGCCCCGCTGACGCAGAAAAAGCCCTGGAGACGCTGCTCAAGAATCGCCCGGACGATCCGGACGTCTGGTACATGGTTGCCGAGACGCGCGGCCTGTCGGGCAACATCATCGGCTTGCACCAGGCCCGCGCCGAATACTTCGCGTTGGTCGGCGACTATCGCCAGGCGATTCAACAATTGGACTTCGCCAAACGCCGCGCCGGCGGCAACTTTCCATTGTCGTCCCGCATCGACGCACGGCAGCGTGAGCTTATGGAACAGGAGCGAATGGTCAAGGACATGATGGGCTGAGCTTCAGCCAGGCATAAAAAAAACCGCCTCGACATACATCGAGGCGGTTTTTTTTCAGCTGCAGACGGGCTTATTCAGCCAGTTTGAACGTGATGAAGCTCGCACGTCCCTGGCGCAGGACTCGCATCGACACCGAGCGATTCTTCGGCAGGGCCTTGGCGATATCGGTGAATTCCTTGGCGGACCCGATGGCCTGGTTATTCAGGTGCGTAATGATGTCGCCCGGTTGCAGGCCGATCAGTGCAGCAGGACCGTCCTGTACCTCCCTGATCACCACGCCGCCCTGCAGTTCCAGAGTGCGCTTCTGCTCGTCGGTCAATTCGACCACCGCGACGCCCAAGCGATTACTGCTGCGCTCTACGCCGGACTTGGGCAGCGAATCCAGCTCCTTGCCCTCTTCCGGGATAGCGCCAACGGTCAACTCGACGTTCTTGCGCTTGCCTTCGCGAATCACTTCGAGGCTGGCCTTGGCACCGGCCTTCAGGGCACCCACCAGGTGCGGCAAGTCGGCGGACATGACGATCGGCTGGCCATTGAGGCTGAGAATCACATCACCAACCTGCAAGCCGCCCTTGGCAGCCGGGCCACCTTCCTGGATCTGTGCCACCAGGGCACCGGCGGGTTTTTCCAGCCCGAACGACTCGGCCAGGTCCTTGTTCACTTCCTGGATGACCACGCCCAGCCAGCCACGGCTGACTTTTCCTTCGCTTTTCAACTGATTGGAAACGTCCATGGCCACGTCGATTGGAATGGCGAAGGACACACCCATGAACCCGCCCGAGCGGGTATAGATCTGGGAATTGATGCCCACCACTTCACCGTCAAGGTTGAACAACGGGCCGCCGGAGTTGCCGGGGTTGATCGGCACGTCAGTCTGGATGAACGGCACGTAGTTCTCGTTCGGCAGGCTGCGGCCGATGGCGCTGACAATGCCCTGGGTCACGGTGTGGTCAAAGCCGAACGGCGAACCGATCGCCACGACCCATTGGCCGGCCTTCAGGTTCTGGGATTTGCCAAGCTTGAGGACTGGCAAATCCTTGCCTTCGATTTTGAGTAGCGCCACATCGGACCGTGGATCGGTGCCGATCAGTTTGGCCTTGAGCTCACTGCGATCGGCCAGGCGGACCAGGATCTCATCGGCATCCGCGATGACATGGTTATTGGTGAGGATGTAGCCATCGGGCGAAATAATGAAACCCGAACCCAGGGATTGCGCTTCCCGCTGGCGGCCACCACCCGGTGAACGAGGCTGCGGCATTCCGCGCTCGAAAAACTCGCGCAGCATGGGTGGCAGACCTTCCAGGTCCGGCATCTGTGGGTCCATCACCCGGCGCTCAGGCAGCTTCTGCGTCGTACTGATGTTCACGACTGCGGGTGAAGCCTGTTCGACCAGTTGGGTGAAGTCCGGCAATTCGACCGCCGCTGCGGGAACGGCCTGACCGAGGACCAGCACGGTGGCGAATATGGACAGATAGGTTTTCAAGCGTGGTATCGACATACGGCTCCCGTTACGACGAGCATGGTTAAGCGATATGGAGCTGAAACACCGGAGAACGATACGCCGGTATTTTCGTTCCGCAAACAGACAAGGCCAGAGCCGAGCGGCTCTGACCTAATAGAAAAAAAATCGATTTTTTGCAAATGAAAATGCTGACAGGAAGTTTCAGCAATTCGATCAAGCCTTGGCGTTAACCGCCTGCCGCGCAATCGAGCCACTTGCGCAATGGCTACTTGGCTGCCGCGACGTCGGAGCGCATGGAAAGCGCGATCCGTTCCGCCGTCCCGATAGGTATCTCACCTACCACCGTGACCATCATTTCACCTTGCGGCGTGGTCAGACGGCGGGATACGGCGGCGGTCGGACCTAGCTGAGTTCGGGTATCGGTAGCCGTGGCGCCGTTCAACGGTTCCAGAAACACCGAGAACCGAGCCAGGCCATCGTCGTACATGAGGCTGCTGACCTGCACTTTGGTGTCCGGGTCATTTCGCGCAACACTGCTGGTCAATTCAAAGCCCGGCGGAAGCCAGTCCGAACGCCATGCGGTCTTCACTGCCGTCGCCTTGTTCGGATCCTGCGCAACAGCCGTGCATTCGGCACTGGCCTGCAGGTCAGCGTCCGAAGGTGAGGTGATGTTCAGGCGGGTGAATTGAAAGCGTTCGAGCAACTGTCCCTTGTCGTTGAGCAGCAGGGATTTGAGCGGCAGCCCGGTTTCCTTGTCCAGATGCAACTCGAACCCGTAGCGATGCTGGTCCTTCGGAGTCAGGGCCACAATGACAGCTTGTCGCCCAGCCACACGCGACTTGCCGATCACGGCAAGGTCATACCAATTCTTGAGTTTTTGCGGATCGAGCGCACGTGCAGTGCCATCTGGCGTATTTCCCAGCCCGGCGATCAAGGTGCCACTGACGCATTGAGTACGTCCATCAATGCGCATGACCTCCTGTGCCGAACCGTCGAGCTGGAGCAACCGCTCGCGGATTTTGCCATCCTGGACGCGATGCCAGATGTTATGGGTAGAAAAACTACCGTTACGCTCGTAAACGAAAGTGCCCTGGAAGCTTTGCTGTTGCTCGGCTTGACTCAGACGATTAAGCCAGTCTTGAGCCTCGCCGGCATGGGCTGGAATCACGCACCAGCCACCGAGCAGAAGCGATAAAAGAGGTATGGCGCGCATGGTCCTCCTTAACGGTTTTCCAGACTGGCCGCGCGAGCGTAGGGCAGCGCGCTTTCAGTGCCCTTCAATGCAGCCTGTTGGGCATGCTGGCGCAGATAGTTAGGCAGGCGCTGATCGTGCCAGCCTGGTTGTCCTTGCAGGACACCATTGTTCATCGGGCCAGCAGCTTCCGAACCTTCACTGTAGCCGGCCAGCACCGCAGGACCTTTGACCTGTGGCGTTGCCAGGCTTGGCTGGTTCGATTGCTGCGCCATTTGAACGCCAGCGATCTCGTCCTGGTTGTACAACCGCACACCGGCCAGTACCGCAACGGTGACCGAAGCAGCTACAGCCAGGCGACCCAGGCTGCGCCATGGACCGCGGGAGGCTTTTGCCGGTACGGCTTCATCAGCCAGCGCAGCAGACACTGCCGCAGCGATATCCAGACGCGGAAGCAGCAGGTCCTTGTGCATGACAGCCCGGGCGATCTGATAGCGCGCCCAGGTCTCACGGGTTTCAACGTCGTCGAAGGCATTCAATACCCGACGTAATTCCAATTCGTCCGCTTCGTTATCCATCACTGCGGACAGCGATTCCTGCAGGGCTTCACGACTCATGGCGTTCCTCTCTTGGCTGTCGCCGCTGTCTCAGTTTTCCTGCAACAACGGTTGCAGGGCTTTATCGATGGCCTCCCGAGCGCGGAAGATCCGGGAGCGCACGGTACCCACCGGACATTGCATGACGCTCGCAATGTCCTCGTAACTCAGACCGTCGAATTCACGTAAAGTTAAAGCCGTACGCAAATCTTCAGGCAATTGCTGGATGGTTCGATGGACGGTGCCTTCGATCTCATCCCGCAGTAACGCACGCTCC
Source organism: Pseudomonas sp. E102 (assembly GCF_052660185.1). Taxonomy (NCBI): domain Bacteria; kingdom Pseudomonadati; phylum Pseudomonadota; class Gammaproteobacteria; order Pseudomonadales; family Pseudomonadaceae; genus Pseudomonas; species Pseudomonas sp. E102. The sequence continues at coordinate 722,095 of NZ_CP084025.1, read as the reverse complement.
GGAGATTCGAGGTCCTTGAGGCCATGATCGCCATCGTAGAACTCAGCATCTTCGGAACTCACATCACTATCCGGCGGCCGGCGGCCGCGTGAAACCAGATAGTTTTTCGCCGTGTTAATGGCGATGCGGTAAAGCCACGTGTAAAACGCGCTATCCCCGCGGAAATTTCCAAGTGCGCGGTAGGCCTTGATGAAGGCTTCCTGGGCAACATCCTGGGCTTCATGGGTGTCGTGCACGAAACGCACGATCAACCCGAGAATTTTGTGCTGGTATTTCAGCACTAGCAGATCGAAAGCTCGCTTGTCGCCGCGCTGAACGCGTTCGACCAGCTGCTGATCCTCTTCCTGGGTTAGCATGAACACTCCTCGATAAGCTCGAAGGAGGGTTGCACTACTAATCGACCGGGCTTGCAAACATAGACTCGGGCTTTTCGCAAAAGTTCTCCCCCTTCCAAGCAAGTTTCCGGCGCGCTCTGATCCGGCACGCACGAAAAACGCAGCACGAGATTCCCCGGCTGCGCGAATAATCTGTCGCCGGGCCTGTCGGACGAGGATTTGAATCGAAGTCCTTAACCAACCCGACGCTGTTCCCTTTTGCAGACAACCGTCTATTGAACGTAGGCGCCTGGCAAAAGTTCCCGCTATTTTCAGCTCTTCGAAACGAAAATCTGGCAACCGTGACGAGATAAACAACGTTCTGTCCGCGAAAACGTCGCGTTGTCGCCATTTCAAGAAAACCCTGATCCGACGAAGCGTGTTGTTTTTCCGTCACGCTGGTTTCACATCGCCATGATTGCCCGGCTATTGTGCCGATCCCCCCCTCTATATACTAGTGGGCTGCAAGGCTGCCCGACCCGTCAAACGGATGTCCGGCGCCAACCCCTCACGGGTCGCTTTGAGCGGAAATCATTCGAATGAGCCAACAGTTCCAACATGATGTTCTGGTAATCGGCAGCGGTGCCGCCGGATTGAGCCTGGCGTTGACTTTGCCCGCGCATCTGCGCATCGCCGTGCTGAGCAAGGGCGACCTGGCCAACGGCTCGACGTTCTGGGCCCAGGGCGGCGTCGCAGCCGTGCTGGATGACGCCGACACGATCCAATCCCACGTCGACGACACACTCAACGCTGGCGGCGGGCTGTGCAATCAGGATGCGGTGCGCTTTACCGTCGAGCACAGCAGGGAGGCCATCCAATGGCTGATCGACCAAGGCGTGCCATTCACCCGCGATGAGCAGTCCGGCACCGAAGATGGCGGCTTTGAATTTCACCTGACCCGCGAGGGCGGCCATAGCCATCGGCGGATCATCCATGCCGCCGATGCGACCGGCGCGGCGATTTTCAAGACGCTGCTGGCCCAGGCCAGGCAACGGCCGAACATCGAGTTGCTGGAGCAACGGGTCGCGATCGATCTGATTACCGAAAAACGCCTGGGTCTGAACGGTGATCGCTGCCTGGGCGCCTATGTGCTCAACCGTGGCACGGGCGAAGTCGACACCTACGGGGCGCGCTTCGTGATCCTGGCCTCCGGTGGCGCGGCCAAGGTCTACCTCTACACCAGCAACCCGGACGGCGCCTGCGGTGACGGCATTGCCATGGCCTGGCGTTCCGGTTGCCGGGTGGCGAACCTGGAGTTCAACCAGTTCCACCCGACTTGTTTATATCACCCGCTCGCCAAGAGTTTTTTGGTGACCGAGGCCCTGCGCGGCGAAGGCGCGCACCTGAAGCTGCCCAACGGGGAACGCTTCATGCAGCGCTTCGATCCTCGCGCCGAACTGGCCCCACGGGACATCGTTGCCCGAGCCATCGACCATGAGATGAAGCGCCTGGGCATCGACTGCGTTTACCTGGATATCAGCCACAAGCCCGAAGCGTTCATCAAGAGTCATTTCCCGACGGTCTACGAACGCTGCCTGGAATTTTCCATCGACATCACCAAGCAGCCTATCCCGGTGGTGCCGGCGGCGCATTACACCTGCGGCGGGGTCATGGTCGATCAGTTCGGTCGCACCGACGTCCCCGGCCTGTATGCCATTGGCGAAACCAGTTTTACCGGGCTGCACGGCGCCAATCGCATGGCCAGCAATTCGCTGCTGGAATGTTTCGTCTACGCCCGCTCGGCAGCGGCCGACATCCTTGAGCAATTGCCGCGCATCGACATACCTGCCGCCCTGCCCTCGTGGGATGCCAGCCAGGTCACCGACTCGGATGAAGACGTCATCATCGCCCACAACTGGGACGAACTGCGGCGCTTCATGTGGGACTACGTTGGGATCGTGCGCACCAACAAACGCTTGCAACGGGCCCAGCATCGGGTACGACTGCTCCTCGATGAGATCGATGAGTTCTACAGTAACTACAAGGTCAGCCGGGACCTGATCGAACTGCGCAACCTCGCGCAAGTGGCCGAATTGATGATTCGCTCGGCGATGGAACGCAAGGAAAGTCGAGGGCTGCATTACACCCTCGATTACCCGGACCTGTTGCCCGAGCCATTGGATACTATCCTGGTGCCGCCCACCTACGCCGGCTGAACCTGAGCCGCACTCGCAGGCGTCGGTGCACATCCGGCGCCAGCGCATCACGGGGCACACACAGCGAGCGGACCCGCCGCTCGCCCTGGAGCCGAAAGCGCAACACGACGATTATCGGCAATGCGAGGCTATCGGGCCGCAACTGCACCGATTGCCAGCCGCCGTCGGAGCTCCATAGCTGCCAGCCACCGGCATCGCGACGCAAGCCGCGAAACGCCTGTCGATGGGTAAGCAGCAGGTGTCGCGGCAGTACCCAGGCGCCATGGCCCAGGCACAGTATGATGCCGACGGCTGCGAACCCGGGTGGGACGGCCAATAGCAACAACGAGCCAAGGGCGAACAGCTGCGCCAGCAGATAGGCCGCCAACAACTGCCCGGAGGCGCGCCAGCGGCATTCGAAGCGATTACTTGGGTTGGACACGGTCCAGGATCATCCGGACCATGCGCTGCAACTCCGGATCTTCGGACTCACTGCGTTCCATGAACCAGCCGAACATGTCCTGGTCCTCACATTCCAGCAGGCGGACGTAGCATGCACGGTCAACCTCATTGAGGTGGGGGTAGACCTCCTTCACGAAAGGCACCAGCAACACGTCAAGCTCAAGCATGCCGCGGCGGCTGTGCCAGTAGAGGCGATTCAGTTCAACATCTTCGACCATGGAGCGCTCCTCAAATAGGGCGCAAGTATACAGGCCCGGCCGTGGCGGAACACACGGCTTTGTCGGCCGTCGACGATCCTTTGGCAACTACCCATTTCAAGGGCGCCCCCTTATGATGTCCACCAGACTTTTTTACCCTGCGATGACCCATGGCTGATTCCGCTTTTTTCTGCACCCTGTCCCACGAAGGCATTCTCGCGGTCCGCGGCGTGGATGCCGGTAAATTCCTGCAAGGCCAATTGACCTGCAATCTCAATTACCTGAGCGACAGCCGGGCCAGCCTCGGCGCCCGCTGCACACAGAAAGGCCGGATGCAATCAAGCTTCCGGATCCTGCTCGAGGGCGACGGCGTACTCATGGCGATGGCCAGCGAGTTACTCGAACCGCAACTGGCGGACCTGAAAAAATACGCGGTGTTTTCCAAATCCAAACTCACCGATGAAAGCCCGGCCTGGGTTCGCTTCGGACTGGAAAACGCTGACGCCGCCCTCAGCGAACTGGGCCTGGAGCTGCCGGCCGACACCGATAGCATGGCACGCCATGAATCCTTGATCGCCATCCGCGTATCCCCGGGCCGCGCCGAACTCTGGGTCCGCGCCGAACAGGCCGATACGCTGCGCGCTCGCCTGGGCTCGCAACTGGGCGAAGGCGACTTGAACCGCTGGCTGCTGGGCCAGGTTCGTGCGGGAATCGGCCAAGTCATGGCGGCCACACGCGAACTGTTCATTCCTCAGATGCTCAACCTGCAGGCCGTTGGCGGTGTCAGCTTCAAGAAAGGCTGCTATACCGGCCAGGAAATCGTCGCGCGCATGCAGTACCTCGGCAAGCTCAAGCGTCGCCTGTATCGCCTGCAACTGGACGCCACCGAGTTGCCGGAGCCTGGCACCCCGCTGTTTTCCCCTACGCATGGCAGCTCGATCGGCGAGGTCGTCATTGCTGCCCGGGCCGAGCAGAATATTGAGCTGCTGGGAGTGTTGCAGGCCGAAGCCGCCGAGGATGGCAATTTGCACCTCGGTGCTTTGGAAGGACCCGCGCTACAATTGCTGGACTTGCCTTACGAACTGGACCGCGACCGCGAAATCCAGCGTTGATCGCAACATTTTGTCGCAACACCTAGAGAACCGAAATGAGCGATTTGGCGGATAAGGTCCAGCGGGATTTGGTGGCGGCCATCGATAAGGACGACCTGGTCCTGCCCACACTACCGGAAGTGGCCATGCAGATTCGCCGGGCTGCGGAAGATCCGGAGATCAGTGTCAGTAACCTGAGCAAAGTGATCGGTCGTGACACGGCACTCTCGGCGCGCCTGATAAAAGTGGTAAACAGCCCGCTGCTACGCGCCACGCAGGAAGTGACGGACTTGCACACGGCCATCACTCGGCTGGGCGTCAACTACAGCAGTAACCTGGCGATTGGCCTGGTCATGGAGCAGATATTCCATGCCCGCTCCGATGTCGTGGAACAGAAGATGCGTGAGGTGTGGCGCAAGAGCCTGGAGATCGCCGGTGTCAGTTATGCGCTATGTCGCAGCTATACCCACCTCAAGCCTGACCAGGCCGCGCTGGGCGGATTGGTCCATCAGATCGGCGTGCTGCCGATCCTGACGTACGCCGAAGACAACAACGAATTGCTGTCGGATCCAATCAGCCTCAACCACGTCATCGAGACGATTCATCCCGTGTTGGGGGACAAGCTGCTCAGCGTCTGGGAGTTTCCGGAACGATTGATGAAGTTGCCGGGGTTGTATCTGGATTTCACCCGGGATTCAGAACAACTCGATTACGTCGACCTGGTGCAAGTCGCCGCACTGTACTGCTACAAGGACTCCGACCATCCGCTGAGCAGAATCGACGTATTTGGCGTCCCCGCGATCAAGAAGCTGGGCATTGACCTGGACAACCACGACCGCTGCGCGGATCTGGAAGAAGCGCGGTCGATGTTTTACTGACAAAGCCCGTTGTGGCGAGGGACTTTGCTCCCTTTCCACGGGTTTTGCATTGCCTGGCTTAGCCGGGGATAAAACTCACCCGCACCTTCAGCCCACTCTCCTGCCCGTCATGCAGGGTGATCTGGGCCAGATGCGCGCGACAGATTTCCCCGACGATCGCCAATCCCAAGCCAGAACCGGCCACTTGCTGGTTGCGTCGATAGAAGCGCTCGAATACTCGCTCGCGCTCAGTCTCAGGAATGCCGGGGCCGTCGTCCTCGACTTCCAGGATCGCCGGCGCGATCACCCGCAGGATGACGTTGCCACCCGAGGGGGTGTGGGCCAGGGCGTTGTCCACCAGGTTGCTCAACAGTTCGTTCAGCAACGTCGGTTCGCCCCGCAACCAGACGGGCTCATCGGCCTCCAGCGCCAACGCGACCCCACGGGCATGGGCCAAGGGTGCCATGGCCATGCCCAGCTCACGGGCGAGCTGGCTCAGGTCGAGCAATTGCGCGCCGCCCTCGGCTATCGCCCGGGCGCCATTTTCCACCCGGGCCAATGACAGCAACTGGTTGGCCAGGTGGGTCAAGCGGTCGGTGCCCTGGGCGGCGGTCTCCAGGGTTTGGCGCCACGTGGCCGATTCGCTGGCGCGCAGGCCCAGCTCCAGGCGAGCCTTGAGGGCGGCCAATGGCGTTCGCAGCTCATGGGCGGCGTCGGCAATGAATTGCGCCTGACGCTCGAATTGGCCGCGCAGGCGCTCGGTGAAGTGATTGAGTGCCCGTACCAGCGGCCATAACTCATGTTGGACTTCCACCAGCGGCAGCGGTCGCAGATCGTCTGGCTGCCGCTCTTCCACCGCCGTGCGCAAGCGTTCCAGGGGACGCAGCGCGGCACTGACCGCGAACCACACCAAAAGCAGCGCACCCACCGCCAGCATGCCCAACCGCAGCAAGGTATCGGCCATCAAGCTGCGCGCCATGCTGACCCGCGCCTCTTCGGTTTCCGCCACGCGGATTTCCGCCATGCCGTTCATCTCCGGCTCGCTCACGGCCTTGAGCAGGCTTACGACGCGCACATTCTGGCCCTGATAAGAGGCGTTATAGAAGCGCGCCAGCGCGGGGTAATCGTCCGTGCGCGGCGTACCCGGCGGCGGGCCAGGAAGATTTTCGTACCCGGAGATCAGCTTCTGGTGGATATCGTTGACCTGATAGTAGATACGCCCGGCGCTGTCATAGGCGAAGGTGTCCAAGGCCACGTACGGCACGTCCGCACTCAGGGTGCCGTCTCGCTGGGAAAGCCCGGCGGCAATGGTCCGGGCCGAAGCCAGCAACGTCCGGTCATAGGCAGTATCGGCCGCTTCGCGGCCATTCCAATAGGCACTCAGCCCACTGGCGAGCATCAGCACCACCAGCAGCGATGCAAGGTTGCGAAGGAGCCGCCAGCGCAGGCTGTCGGGCTTATGCATCACGGGTTTCCAGCAAATAGCCCAGGCCCCGGAACGTCACGATCGCCACCGCATGGCCATCGAGTTTCTTACGCAGCCGATGAACGTAGATCTCGATGGCGTCGGGGCTGGCCTCTTCGTCCAGGCCAAACACCTGGGCGGCCAGTTGTTCCTTGCTCATCACCCGCCCCGGTCGAGCTATCAACGCCTCCAGGACCGCCTGCTCGCGGGAGGTCAAGGTCATCAGTTCCTCATCAAGGGTAAAGCGGCGGGTGTCCAGGTCGTAGACCAACCCACCGCAGCGCTGCTGGCGCTCGCCCCCGAGTACGCTACGGCGCAGCAACGCCTTGACCCGGGCTTCCAGCTCGGTCAGTTCGAATGGCTTGGCCAGGTAATCATCGGCGCCGAGGTTCAGGCCGTGGACGCGGTCCTTGACGTCGCTGCGCGCGGTCAACATCAGCACCGGCAAGGTCTTGCCCCGCGCCCGCAAGCGCGCCAGCACTTCGAAACCGTCCATGCGCGGCAGCCCCACATCTAGAATCGCCACGGCGTATTCCTCGCTGCTCAGGGCCAGGTCAGCGGCCACCCCATCGTGCAGCACGTCCACTGTCAAACCCGTGCTCTTGAGCGCCTGGGCGACACTTTCGGCCAGCTGCAGATGGTCTTCGACGAGCAGAACACGCATGGGTTTTTCCTCGATTCAGGGATGGCCGGCGCCATTCTTTGGCGCGGAGTTTACAGCCGCATCCGCCACTGTGAAGCCAAAAATCATCCTGAAAGCTTTTGAAAGGTTAGCGAAAGGTTGGGTCGTTAGAGTCGCTCCACGGACAGTTTCGACTGCCGGTCGCGACACACCTCGCGAACGAAAAACGCCACGAAGCGTTTTCGCCGAATAAAAACAATAAGCGGAGTATTCACCATGCTGTCCATACAGCTCCAGGCTTCAATGCCCACCCGCCTTTGCTGCCCCAACCAGACTACCCTTGCCTGTGCCTCTGCGCAGACCGAACTGCTGCGTCTTTGAAACGCGTTCAGGGGTCTGCACCGTACATGTTCTGCGAAGCCTGATTTGAAACACAAAACAACAACTCCTGTGGAGACAAAAATGAACCTAGCACTGCGTAAAGTAGCCCTTGCCGTCGGATGCCTGATGCTCGCCGGGCAAACGCTCGCCGCTGATTCGTCCAAAGAGCCAAAGCGCCCTGAGTGCATCGCCCCCGCCGCACCCGGCGGTGGTTTCGACCTGACCTGCAAATTGGCGCAAAGCGCACTGGTCAATGAAAAGCTGCTGACCAAGCCGATGCGCGTCACCTACATGCCCGGCGGTGTCGGCGCGGTGGCCTACAACGCAGTGGTTGCGCAGCGCCCGGCAGACGCCGGCACGCTGGTGGCCTGGTCCAGCGGCTCGTTGCTGAACCTGGCGCAAGGCAAGTTCGGCCGTTTCGATGAAACCAATGTGCGCTGGCTCGCTGCCGTCGGCACCAGCTATGGCGCCATCGCGGTGAAAAGCGATTCGCCCTACAAGAATCTCGACGATCTGGTACAGGCTCTGAAGAAAGATCCTGGCTCGGTGGTGATCGGCTCTGGCGGCACCGTCGGTAGCCAGGACTGGATGCAGACCGCTTTGATTGCCAAGGCTGCCGGTATCGACCCGCGCAAACTGCGCTACGTGGCCCTTGAAGGCGGCGGCGAAATCGCTACCGCTCTGCTCGGCGGTCATATCCAGGTGGGCAGTACGGACATCTCCGACTCCATGCCACACATCCTGAGCGGCGACATGCGTCTGCTGGCCGTATTCTCCGATAAGCGCCTGGACGAGCCGGAAATGAAAGACATCCCGACCGCCGTGGAACAAGGCTACGACATCCGCTGGCCGGTGGTACGTGGCTTCTACCTGGGCCCGAAGGTCACCGATGAGGAATACGCCTGGTGGAAAAACGCCTTCGACAAACTGCTGGCCTCCGAAGAGTTCGCCAAGCTGCGTGACCAGCGCGAACTGTTCCCGTTCGCCATGACCGGTCCGGAGCTGGACACCTACGTGAAGAAGCAAGTGGCCGACTACAAGATGCTGGCCAAAGAGTTCGGCCTGATCCAGTAATCGCCCCTGTCTCGCGGCGGCGTCGGCACAACCGGCGCCGCCCAGGAGTTAGTCATGCTCGTCATCCAACGTATTGTTGCCGCGGTGCTGCTGCTGGCCTGTATCGGCCTGGCGCTGATGGCCTGGCCTTATCAGGCCGCCTTTTCCTATGAACCGGTCGGCCCGCGCGCCTTTCCCCTGCTGATAATCGGGCTGATGGGGCTGGCGCTGCTGTACATGCTGTTTCGTCCTACCCCCGTCGTGCACAGCGAAGACGACCCGCAACTGGACCGTGAAACCCTGCAGAAAATCGGCATCTGCGTTTTGCTGCTGTTGGTCTTCGCCGGAACGTTCGAACCCCTGGGCTTCATCCTCGCCAGCATTGTCACTGGCGTGCCGATGGCGCGCCTGTACGGCGGCCGCTGGGTACCGAGCGTAGTGATCATCAGCCTGATGGCCATTGGTCTTTATCTGTTGTTCGACAAGCTGATGGACGTGCCGCTGCCCCTGGGCCTGCTCGACGTCCTGGAGAATTGATATGGATACCCTGAATTATCTCGGCCAGGGTTTTGGCGTTGCATTGACTCCCTACAACCTCGTCACCGCGTTGAGCGGCACCTTGATCGGCACCGTCGTAGGGCTGCTGCCGGGCCTGGGCCCGATCAACGGCGTGGCGCTGCTGATCCCGATCGCCTTCGCCCTGGGCCTGCCGCCGGAGTCGGCGTTGATCCTGTTGGCGGCCGTTTACCTGGGCTGCGAATACGGCGGGCGTATCAGCTCGATTCTGCTCAACATCCCGGGCGAAGCGTCCACTGTAATGACCACGCTGGACGGCTACCCAATGGCTCGCCAAGGCCTGGCCGGGGTCGCTTTGTCACTGTCGGCGTGGAGTTCGTTCCTCGGCGCGCTCATTGCCACCTGCGGCATGGTGCTGTTTGCTCCCTTGCTGGCCAAATGGGCAATTGCCTTCGGACCGGCGGAATACTTCGTACTGATGGTGTTCGCCATCGTCTGCCTGGGCGGCATGGCCGGTGATCGACCGCTCAAGACGTTCATCGCCGCGCTGATCGGTCTGTTCCTGTCGTGCGTCGGCATCGACGCCAACAGCGGCGTCTACCGCTTCACCGGTGACAACATTCACTTGACCGATGGCATCCAGTTCGTCGTGCTGGTGCTGGGCCTGTTCTCCATCAGCGAGATTCTGTTGCTGCTGGAAAAAACCCATCGCGGCCAGGAGGCCGTGAAAGCCACCGGGCGGATGATGTTCAACGTCAAGGAAGCTGCCTCGGTGTTCTGGGTGAACATGCGCTGTGGCGTGCTCGGTTTCATCATGGGCGTATTGCCAGGTGCCGGCGCGACCCTGGCCAGTGCCGTAGCCTATATGACTGAAAAACGCATGGCCGGTGCCACCGGTACGTTCGGCCAGGGCGACAAGCGTGGCCTCGCGGCGCCGGAAACCGCCATCGGTGGCGCAGCCTGCGGCGCCCTCGTGCCTATGCTGACCCTCGGCGTTCCCGGCTCGGGCACCACGGCGGTCATGATCGGCGCGCTGTCGCTGTACAACATCACCCCCGGCCCGCTGCTGTTCCAACAGCAACCGGACATCGTCTGGGGCCTGATCGCCTCGTTGTTCATCGCCAACGTCATGCTGGTGATCCTCAACATCCCTATGATCCGCGTGTTTACGCGCATCCTGGCGGTGCCGAACTGGGCGCTGGTGCCGGTCATCGCAATCATCACCGGGATCGGTGTCTATGCGGTACACGCCACCACGTTCGACCTGTTTCTGATGATCGGCATCGGTATCTTCGGCTATATCCTGCGCAAGCTTGAGTTCCCGCTGTCGCCAGTCCTGCTGGGCTTCATCCTTGGCGGCCTGATGGAGCAGAACCTGCGTCGTGCGTTGTCGATCTCCAACGGCGCGCTGGAAATCCTCTGGTCGAGCCCGATCACCTTCGGTTGCTGGGTCCTGACCGCAATCATGTTGTTCCTGCCGCTGCTGCGCATCTGGCGTCGCCGCAGTGCCCAGCGTCGTGCCCTGGCCAATGCCTGAGACGACAACTTTCAGACAATGGTGGGGAACACCGCTGGTCGGTCTGGCCGGCGGTTATCTGGCCAGCCTGATCGGCTGGCCCTTGCCCTGGATGGTCGGCTCGCTGTTGGCGATCATCCTGGTGCGCTGCCTCACGCCATGGCAATTGATGGAAATCCCCGGCGGCCGCAAATGCGGCCAATGGGTGGTGGGCATCGGTATCGGCCTGCACTTTACGCCAGTGGTGATGGAGCAAGTCCTGAGCCACTTCGGCCTGATTTTCTTCGGCGCGCTGATCACCAGCGTGTCCAGCGTGGTGAGCGTGTGGCTGATGCGCCGCACCGGCGAGGACCGCGCCACCGCTTTCTTTTCCAGCATGCCAGGCGGTTCCGGCGAGATGGTCAACCTCGGCGCCCGCAACGGCGCGATGCTCAGCCATGTCGCCGCGGGCCAGAGCCTACGCGTGCTGGTGGTGGTGCTGTGCGTTCCCGCCGCCTTCAAGTACCTGCTGGGCGAAGGCACCCCACTGCAACACGCCACGACGGTGGACTGGATGTGGCTGGCGATCCTGTTCCCGGCCGGTGCACTGCTCGCCTGGATCTGGGAGCGCCTTCGCCAGCCCAACCCATGGCTGTTCGGTCCGCTGTTGGTCAGCGCGGCGGTGAGCATCGGCTGGGATTTGCACATCGGCCTGCCCGACGGCGGTAGCCAGATCGGCCAATGGCTGATCGGCAGCGGCCTGGGCTGTCATTTCAACCGGCAGTTCTTCCGCCGGGCACCGTCGTTCATGGGGCGTACATTGGTTGGCACGGTATTGACGATGCTGATCGCCACGCTCGCGGCCCTGGGCCTGAGCACCTTGACTCACCTGGATTTGCGTTCGCTGACCCTGGGCATGATGCCCGGTGGCATCGCGGAGATGAGCCTGACGGCGGAGACGTTGCAATTGTCGGTGCCGTTGGTCACGGCGTTGCAGGTGATGCGGCTGCTGTTCGTGCTGTTCCTGGCGGAGCCGTTGTTCAGGTATTGGATGCGCAAGACAGGTTCAAGCTTGTAACCGAGTTGCCTCATCGCGAGCAGGCTCGCTCCCACGGGAGTCTGCGGCGAGTATCCATTTGGCGTCCCACCACAAAACCTTTGTAGAAGCGAGCCTGCTCGCGATGGGGCCCGCTCGACTAGCGCGTCAAACCGGCGGCAACCGCCACTCGATCGGCTTCTCGCCGTGCTGCTCCAGAAACTTGTTGGCCCGGCTGAAATGCCCGCAACCAATAAAGCCCCGATGGGCCGACAGCGGTGACGGATGCACTGAGGTCAAGACCAAATGCTTGGTCGCATCGATCAGCTTCTGTTTGCTCTGGGCATGGGCGCCCCACAGCAGGAACACCAGGTTCGACTGGTGTTCGCTGACCACCTCGATGACCCTGTCGGTAAAGTGCTGCCAACCTTTCTTGGCGTGGGCGTTGGCATTGGCGCGTTCAACGGTCAGGGTGGTATTGAGCAGCAATACGCCCTGTTCGGCCCAACTTTGCAGGTAACCGTGGTTGGGAATGTCGATGTTCAGGTCGCGCTTCAATTCCTTGTAGATATTCACCAGCGATGGCGGTGTCGGCACGCCCGACTGCACCGAGAAGCACAAGCCATGTGCCTGGCCCGGCCCGTGGTAGGGATCCTGGCCGAGGATCACGACCTTGACCTTGTCCAGCGGAGTGGAATTGAGGGCGTTGAAAATCAACGGGGCCGGAGGGTAGATCTCCTTGCCGGCGGCGTATTCACTGCGCAGGAATTCGCGCAACTCTGCCATGTAGGGCTGGTCGAACTCGGCACGCAGTGCCTGCTTCCAGCTGGGTTCGAGCTTGATACGGTCGTCAGCGGTCATGGTTGTACCCGGTAAAAACAATGGGCGCACCCTAGGAAAGCCCACAAGGCTTGTCAATTGATCTGACACGGATCCGGCACTTTCCCGTACAGCAGTCATACTGATCATTCAATTTCTGATCGAGGTCACGATGAATCTGCACTTCGAAGAACTCACCGGCATCGATGGCGCGCGCCTGGGCATCGCCACCCTGGACGCCGAGAAATCCTTGAACGCCCTCTCTCTGCCAATGATCAACGCCCTGCGTGATCGGCTCGACACCTGGGCCAGGGACCCGCAGATAGTCTGCGTATTGCTGCGCGGCAAAGGTGCCAAAGCGTTTTGCGCCGGTGGCGAGGTCCGCAGCCTGGCAGAAGCCTGCCGCGCCCACCCCGGCGAGGTGCCGCCGCTGGCCGCGCAATTCTTCGCCGCCGAATATCGCTTGGACTTCAATCTCCATACCTACCCCAAGCCATTGCTGTGCTGGGGACATGGCTACGTGCTCGGCGGCGGCATGGGATTGCTGCAAGGCGCGAGCACGCGGATCGTCACGCCGAGCAGTCGGTTGGCGATGCCCGAAATCAGCATCGGGTTGTACCCGGATGTAGGCGCCAGTTGGTTCCTGTCGCGCCTGCCGGGCAAGCTGGGCCTGTTTCTCGGCCTGACCGGTGCCCACATGAACGCGCGCGACGCCATCGACCTGGGCCTGGCCGATCGTTTTTTACTCGATGAGCAGCAGGACGACCTGATCGAGGGCTTGTTGCAACTCAATTGGCAGGAACAGACCGAGATGCAACTCAACAGTCTGCTCAAGGCCTTGCAGCAAGAAGCGCTGACCCAGTTGCCCGAAGCCCAGTGGTTGCCCCGTCGGCACAAAATCGACGAATGGCTGGATGTCAGTGACGTCCGCTGCGCCTGGAAGGCCCTCAGCTTGCTGGTGGAGCATCCTGATCCGCTGATCGCCCGCGCGGCCAAGACCATGACCGAGGGCTCGCCGTTGACGGCGCACCTGGTCTGGGAGCAGATCAGCCGGGCGCGGCATTTGTCGCTGGCCGGTGTGTTCCGCATGGAGTACACCTTGAGCCTGAACTGCTGTCGCCATCCGGAATTCAGCGAAGGCGTGCGGGCGCGATTGATCGACAAGGATCACAAACCCCACTGGCACTGGCCGGACATCAATCATGTACCGGAAGCAGCGGTGCAAGCGCATTTTCACAAGGTGTGGGAGGGTCGGCATCCGTTGGCGGATTTGTCCAACGAATAACCGAGCCAGAATCATATCCGCGCAGGAGAAAACTCACGCCCACAGAGGTCATCCCGCCGGATTTATCGCAGGCACAAAAAAAGCGGCGCTTCATGCGCCGCTTTTTGCTGCCTGTCCTTTACCGATGGTTGCCTCGCCCATCATGACCACGTCCTCGATGGTCATGTCCGCGGTCACGCCCGCCCCGGCCACGACGGTCATCGTTCCAGCCGCCTCGATCGCGACCATCCCAGCCGCCTCGGTGTGGATAAGGCCGGTACGCCGCTCGCGGTGGCGAGTAATAGCGCGGGCCATGTTGGTAGTAGCGCGGGGCCGAGTAATAACGGGGCGCCGGTTGGTAGTACCGTGGGGCGTAATAGCCCCGTGGGGCCGAGTAATACCCACCGCTGTAATAGGCCGGCGCTGGTGAGGTATAGACCTCTGAACGATAGTAGCTCGAGCCTCCGTCGTAGTAAGGCACGCATGCCGAAAGAGTCAGACCAAGAAACGCAATGAGGAGCAGTCGTCGATACATGGCGGCCTCCTGGACCGCGAATGGGCCGCACCAGCGACGCTGATGGGCGGCAGTCATCTATTGGGGTGACTGACGATTAATCTGACAGCGAAATCGGAATCTGGTGCGACCTGGCAACAACTGGAAACATGTCCCTCGTCGCCCTCTTCCGGTGCGCGACAGCACCACAACCAAGCACAAATCCGCCCCCCGATCATTCCTCCCTCAGACCCACCCCCTCTGGCCCGGGCCTCTGCCCGAATTGGCACGGCTCTCGCTTTACCAATCCCGTGCAGGAGTCATCACAGGTTCGCGGCACCACAATTTGCAATGGCTGACTAGGGTTCCGGCTCGCCTCTGGCGAGTGGCTGGTCCGAGAGTTGGCGACCTCCAGTTGAGGTTACACGGCGGGACAAAAGCCCGGGAGACAAGACACCGTTCGCGGTGCCGCGTTGCTCCTGTCCGCCCTTGATCAACTGGAGAACCACCATGTTCAAGCTTCGTCTGTCCGCCCTGCTCGTCGCCGTCCTCTCGGCCTTCCTGAGCTTCTCATCCGCCGCCACGCAAAAAGACCACTTCAGCGTCTGCTGGACCATTTATGCCGGCTGGATGCCCTGGGAGTACGCGGGCAGCCAAGGCATCGTCGACAAGTGGGCAAAAAAGTACGGCATTACCATCGATGTCGTGCAGCTCAACGATTACGTTGAATCCATCAACCAGTACACCGCCGGCCAGTTCGACGGCTGCACCATGACCAACATGGACGCCCTGACCATTCCCGCCGCCGGCGGCGTGGACAGCACCGCGCTGATCGTCAGCGATTTCTCCAACGGCAACGACGGCATCGTCCTCAAGGGCGAAGGCAAGAAAGTCGACGATCTTAAAGGCATGGACGTCAACCTGGTGGAACTGTCGGTGTCCCATTACCTGCTGGCCCGTGCCCTGGATTCGGTCGGCCTCGCCGAGAAAGACCTGAAAGTCGTCAACACCTCCGACGCTGATATCTCCGCTGCCTTCAACACCGACCAGGTCAAGGCCGTCACCACTTGGAACCCGATGCTTTCGGACATCAAGGCCCAGCCGGGCGTGAGCGAAGTGTTCAACTCCAGCCAAGTGCCCGGCGAGATCATGGACATGATGGTGGTCAACACCCAGACCCTGAAAGACAACCCAGCCCTGGGCAAGGCCTTGACCGGCGCCTGGTTTGAAGTGGTGGCGCTGATGAACGCCAGGAACGCTGCCGCCAACGCTGCGCTGGAACACATGGCCAAAGCGTCGGGCACTGACCTCAAAGGTTTCCAGGCGCAACTGGACACGACCAAATTGTTCGCCACGCCCACGGAAGCGCTGGCCTTCGTCACCAGCGAACAACTGCCCGCCACCATGGGCAAGGTGGCGGCGTTTTCGTTCCAGCACGGCTTGCTGGGCGAAGGCGCCAGGGACACCGATGCGGTCGGCATGGCGTTCGCCAATGGCGTGACTCGCGGCGACAAGGCCAACCTGAAGCTGCGCTTTGATCCGACCTACGTACAGCTGGCCGCCGACGCCAAGCTGTAAACCGGAGGAGCTGGCATGCGCCTGATCAACCGCTACCCGGACCGTCCCAGCCGCTTGTTGCTGGTGATCCTGCCGTTCGCGTTGGTGCTGTTCGCCTACTTCATGGGCTCGGCCGAACGGTTGACGGACAACCCCAACGACAAGCTGCTGCCCAGCGCCGGGCAGATGGCCGATGCGGTGAAACGCCTGGCCTTTACCGCCGATGCGCGCAGTGGCGACTACCTGCTCTGGCAAGACACCGCGTCGAGCCTGCGCCGGTTGGCGATCGGCCTGGGCATCAGCGCCCTGGTCGGGCTGTGCCTGGGCATCGCGGCTGGCACGCTGCCGCTGTTGGGCGCACCGCTTTCACCGTTGCTCATCGTGGTGTCGATGGTGCCGCCATTGGCGATTCTGCCGATCCTCTTCATCGTCTTCGGCCTGGGGGAACTGTCGAAAGTGATGCTGATCGTGATCGGCATCACACCGTGTCTGGCCCGGGACTTGGAACAGCGCGCCCGGGAGATTCCCCGTGAGCTGCTGATCAAGGCCCAGACCCTCGGCGCGTCAACCTGGACTCTGATCTTGCGCGTGGTCCTGCCGCAACTGCTGCCACGCTTGCTGATCTCCCTGAGGTTGATGCTGGGTTCGGCCTGGCTGTTTCTGATCGCCGCCGAAGCCATCGCGTCCACCGATGGGCTGGGTTATCGGATTTTCCTGGTGCGTCGTTACTTGGCGATGGACGTGATCCTGCCGTACGTGGTGTGGATCACCCTGCTCGCCTGGCTGATGGACTGGGGCCTCAAGCGCCTGACCCGTCGAGCGTTTCCTTGGTACGAGGGAGCGCAGGCATGAGTTTTATCTGTGTGAACAATGTCTGGCAGCAATACGCCGATCAGGTCGTGCTGGAACGCTTGAACCTGAACGTCGCCGAGGGTGAATTTTGCACCTTGGTGGGCGCATCGGGTTGCGGCAAGTCGACTTTCCTGCGCTTGCTGCTCGGCCAGGAGCGCGCCAGTCGCGGACAGATCCTGCTGGACGGCGAACCCTTGGCGGGCGAGCCGGATGCCAGCCGGGGCGTAGTGTTCCAGCGCTATTCGGTGTTCCCGCACCTGACGGTGCTGGACAACGTCGCCCTGGGCCTGGAGTTGCCGCGCTCGCCGATGCTGGGGCGTTTGTTCGGCAGTGCCAAACGCCAGGCTCGCGAAGAGGCTGCGCAACTGTTGGACAAGGTTGGCCTCGGCCACGCGCTGGACAAATACCCGGCGCAGCTCTCCGGCGGCATGCAGCAACGGCTGGCGATTGCCCAGGCGTTGATCATGAAGCCCCGGGTCCTGCTGCTGGACGAACCGTTCGGCGCCCTCGACCCGGGCATTCGCAAAGACATGCACGCCCTGCTGCTGGAACTGTGGCGCGAAACCCGGCTGACGGTATTCATGGTCACCCATGATCTGTCCGAAGGTTTCAGCCTCGGCACACGCCTGCTGGTGTTCGACAAGGTCCGCGTCGATCCACATGCCCCTGGCGCCTATGGCGCACGCATCACCTACGACATTCCATTGAACAGCGACCGTCGCACCGCCCGTGCCGCCGTCGACGCCCTGCCCGCCGAACTGGCCGGCACGCTGCGTATCGCTTGAAAGGAGCTTTTCCATGACCGATTCGATCCAAGTCTTTCCCCCCTTCGCTGAAGAGATTCTGCCCGGCGGCGGCCACCGTTCCTTCGTGCTCAAGCGCGGCCAACTGCTGCGCCTGACCAACCTTCGCGGCGGCGCCAACGTGAGCCTGACGCTGCTCAACGCCAACGAAAAAACCGAACGCCTGAACCTGCCGGACAGCCTTAAGTGCCAACACACCGCCAAGCTCACCGCCGGCCATTGCCTTTATTCCGACATGGGCCGGGTATTGGCGGCGATCACCGTCGACACCTGCGGCTGGAGCGACAGCCTGGGCGGTGTGCTCTGCGCCGAGGAAGTCGCTGAAAAATATGGCCAGGGCCGCTATCAGGAACTGCGCAACGGCTTCTTTCGCAACGGCACCGACAACCTGTTGGTGGAACTGGGCAAATGGGGGCTGGGCCTGTCCGACCTGCTGATGACCCTCAACCTGTTCAGCCGGGTCGATGTCGACGAGGCCGGCCACTTTCATTTCGTGGAAGGCAACTCCAAGGCGGGCGACTACATCGAGTTGTACGCGCCAATGGACACCTTGGTGGTGCTGACCGCATTGCAACACCCGATGGACCCGAACCCGCAATACGCCCCGCAGCCGCTCAAGCTCAGCTGGATGAATGCCAACCCCAGCGTCGCCGAACACTGCCGCCTTTCGCGCCCGGAAAACCAGCGGGGCTTCATCAATACCGACCGCCTGTTCGCCTGAGGATCGTCGCCATGTCACTCGCCATCGCCACCGCACACAAGCACGCCGAGACCGCTGTCTACCGCGCCACGATTCCCGCCGGGGAACCCTGGCTGACCGAGGTCAAGGCCGGCCAGACCCTGCGCATCCTGGACCTGGAAGGCAACCAGGCGGTCGATACGCTGTTCTACAGCCTGGCCAACCCCAAGGAACGCTACGACGTGCAACGCACCCTGCGCCGGCAGAACAGCGTTTATCTAAGTACCGGCAGCGTGCTGTACTCCAACCTCGGTCGACCGATGCTGACGATCATCGAAGACACCTGCGGACGTCACGACACCCTCGGCGGCGCCTGCGCCCAGGAAAGCAACACCGTGCGCTACGCCCTGGAAAAACGCTACATGCACAGCTGCCGCGATAACTACCTGCGGGCCTGCGCCCACGACGGCCGCCTCGGTAAAGGCGACATCGGGCCGAACATCAATTTCTTCATGAACGTACCGGTGACCGCCGAGGGCGGCCTGACCTTCGAAGACGGGATCTCGGCACCGGGCAAATACGTCGACCTACGGGCCGAGATGGACGTGATCGTCCTGATCTCCAACTGCCCGCAGTTGAATAACCCATGTAACGCCTATAACCCCACGCCTGCGGAGCTTTTGATATGGAACTGAAACTCATGCGCCTGCGCCGTTGGCTGTTCGCGTTGTGCCAGAGCCGGTCGGGGCAGTGCATTCAATGATCGGCTGAACGCCGCCGGTCCTGTGGGAGCGAGCTTGCTCGCGATAGCGGTCTGTCAGCTACATCGAGGTTGGATGTGCCGCCGCCATCGCGAGCAAGCTCGCTCCCACAAGGTCCGATGGTGTTTTTAAGAAAGTTTCGCCCACGGGGACGACCCCGGCGGCCATCGAAAACTGCGGGACGGCCCGCATCCCAGTTCAGGCAGCACCCATGCCTGAGGGGGCAATGCCATGTTCGAAAAAATCCTCATCGCCAACCGTGGCGCTATTGCCTGCCGCGTCCTGCGGACCTTGCGCGAGCTGAATGTCCAAGGCATCGCGGTGTACTCCCAAGCGGACGAAGCCAGCCTGCATATCCTTCAGGCCGACGAAGCCCACTGCTTGGGCGAAGGCGCGGCGGCGGGCACCTACCTGGCGGTGGATAAGCTCCTGGCAATCGCCAAAAGCAGCGGCGCGAAGGCGATACATCCCGGCTACGGTTTCCTCTCGGAAAACGCCGCTTTCGCCGAAGCCTGCGAGGCCGCCAGTATCGCCTTCATCGGCCCCACGCCGGAACAACTGCGGGTGTTCGGCCTCAAGCACACCGCCCGAGACCTGGCCAAGCGGCACGGCGTGCCGCTGCTCGAAGGCACCGAACTGCTCGACAGCCTCGACGCCGCGCTGCTGGCCGGAACGCAGGTCGGTTACCCGGTAATGCTGAAAAGTACGGCTGGCGGCGGTGGGATTGGCATGCGTGTGTGCCGTAGCGCCGCCGAATTGAGCGATTCCTTCGAAGCGGTCAAGCGCCTGGGACAGAACAACTTCAGCGACGCCGGCGTGTTCATCGAAAAATACATCGAACGGGCACGGCACCTGGAGGTGCAGGTCTTCGGCGACGGCCAAGGCCAAGTGATCGCCCTCGGCGTGCGCGACTGTTCGGTGCAGCGGCGCAACCAGAAGGTCATCGAAGAAACGCCCGCGCCCAACCTGCCCGAGGGCATGGCCGACGCCCTCTGCGCAGCGGCGATCAAACTGGCCCGGGCAGTGAACTACCGCAGCGCGGGCACCGTGGAATTCGTCTACGACAGCGACGCCGGGCGCTTCTGCTTCCTGGAAGTAAACACGCGCCTGCAGGTGGAGCACGGCGTTACCGAGCAGGTATGGGGCGTGGACCTGGTGCGCTGGATGGTGCAACTGGCCGCCGGCGAACTGCCGCCCTTGAGCGAGCTGAGCCTGGGCCTGAAAGCTGAGGGCCACGCGATCCAGGCGCGCCTGTATGCCGAGGATCCGGGCCGGGATTTCCAGCCGAGCCCGGGCCTGTTGACCGCCGTGAAATTCCCCCATGCCGACGGGCAACAACTGCGCATCGACACGTGGGTCGAGGCCGGCTGCCAGATCCCGCCCTATTTCGACCCGATGATCGCCAAGGTGATTCGCTGGGCGCCGACCCGTGAACAGGCGCGCTTGGGATTGCATCAAGCGCTGGACGAAAGCCTGCTCTACGGCGTGGAAACCAACCGCATCTACCTGCAACAGATTCTTCTCGACGCGCCCTTCGCCGGCGGCCAGCCCTGGACGCGCTGCCTGGAAACCCTGGCCTATCGCGCCAACACCTTCGAAGTGCTCAGCCCTGGCACCCAGACCAGCGTGCAGGATTACCCGGGCCGCCTCGGTTATTGGGCCGTGGGCGTACCGCCGTCGGGTCCGATGGACAGCCGCTCGCAGCGCTTGGGCAATCGCCTGCTGGGCAATGACGAAGGCGCGGCGGCCCTGGAAATCACCATGAGCGGGCCGGTGCTGCGCTTCAATTGCAACGCCCGGGTGGCGGTGACCGGTGCGCAAATTGCCCTGACCCTGGACGGCGAAGCGGTGCCGATGAACGCCCCGCTGTCGATCAATCCCGGATCCACTCTGGCCCTGGGCACCATCACCGGCGCCGGGGCGCGCAGCTATGTGTGCCTGCAAGGTGGCTTGCAGGTACCGGATTACCTCGGCAGCAAAAGCACCTTCACCCTCGGCCAGTTTGGCGGCCATGGCGGACGGGCGCTGTGTACCGGCGATGTGCTGCACCTGGCTGCGCTGGATGAGCACGCCGTGTTGCCGACAGCGGACGAGCCGCCTCTGCTGTTGCCAGCCGTGCGGCAAATCCGGGTGATCTACGGCCCCCATGGCGCGCCGGAATATTTCACCGAGCGCTACATCCAGACGTTTTTCGATACCTCCTGGGAAGTGCATTTCAACTCCAGCCGAACCGGCGTGCGACTGATCGGGCCCAAGCCGCAATGGGTGCGCGCCGACGGCGGCGAAGCAGGCCTGCACCCGTCCAATATCCATGACAATCCCTACGCCATTGGCGCCGTGGACTTCACCGGCGACATGCCTGTCATCCTCGGCCCCGACGGCCCTAGCCTGGGTGGCTTCGTCTGCCCGGTGACGGTGATCGAGGCGGACCTCTGGCAGTTGGGGCAGCTCAAGGCGGGGGACAAGGTGCGGTTCGTACCGGTGGATCTGAAGACCGCCCGCTCCCTTGCATTGAAATGGGATCAATGTGGGAGCGAGCCTGCTCGCGAAGGGGCCAGTTCAACCACCGCGTCGACTTCTTCGCGAGCGGGCTCACTCCCACAGGGGATGGTGTCGCCTGTGGTATTGGACATCGGCCAGGACGATACCCGCCTGGTCGCACGCCTGTCCGGCGACACCCATCTGCTGCTGGAAATCGGCGCACCCGAACTGGACCTGGTGCTGCGCTTTCGCGCCCACGCCTTGATGCAGGCGCTGGAACAAAAACACCTGCACGGCGTGATCGACCTGACGCCTGGCATCCGTTCGCTGCAAGTGCATTACCAACCCGAACAACTGCCTCTGGCCGAACTGCTGGCAATCGTTGCCGGCGAGTGGGGCGCCGTGTGCGCCGCGCGAGATCTTCAAGTGCCGTCGCGCATCGTTCATCTGCCACTGTCCTGGGACGATCCGGCCTGCCAATTGGCCATCGAAAAATACATGACCACCGTGCGCAAGGACGCCCCTTGGTGCCCAAGCAACCTGGAGTTCATCCGCCGCATCAATGACCTGCCGAACCTCGACGAGGTCCAGCGCACGGTCTTTGACGCCAGCTACCTGGTGATGGGGCTGGGAGACGTCTACCTCGGCGCGCCGGTCGCCACCCCGCTGGACCCGCGTCATCGCCTGGTGACCACCAAATACAACCCGGCACGGACCTGGACCGCGGAAAACTCGGTGGGCATCGGCGGCGCCTACATGTGCGTGTACGGCATGGAGGGTCCCGGCGGCTATCAGTTCGTCGGGCGCACGTTGCAGATGTGGAATCGTTATCGGGACGTCGCCGCGTTCGATGGCAAGCCCTGGTTGCTGCGGTTCTTCGACCAGATCCGCTTCTACCCGGTCAGCGCCGATGAGCTGTTGCGCATCCGCCGGGATTTCCCGCTGGGCCGCTTCGACCTCAAGATCGAGCACAGCCAACTCAACCTCGCGCACTACCAACATTTCCTGGCCCGGGAAGCGGACAGCATCGGCGCATTCCGCCAGCAGCAACAACGTGCCTTCAACGCCGAGCGCGAGCGCTGGATCGCCAGCGGCCAGGCTCATTTCGACAGTGAGGAACCGACACTCGCGCCGAACGAAGATGCGTTGCTGGACGCGGGCCAACTGAGCGTCGACAGCCACATCGCCGGCAATCTCTGGCAAGTCCAAGTGCAGGTGGGTACGCGAGTTGCCGCCGGTGACGTACTGGTCATTCTGGAGTCCATGAAGATGGAGATCCCGGTGCTTGCGCCCATGGCCGGCTTGGTACGTGAAGTACGCGTCCAACCCGGTTCGGCGGTGCGCGCAGGGCAGCGTGTCGTGGTGCTGGAACGTGACTGAACTCAATCAAAGGATTAACGCGATGAACCTTTCTCTGCGCCTGGACAACCTTCGCGACGCCTATCGCAAAGGGGAAACGACACCCCGCCAGTTGCTGCTGGCCCTGCGGGAAAAAGCCGCTGCGCTCAACCCGGACTACCACCTGTTCATTCACCTGCTGTCGCCCGAGGAACTGGAGCCTTATCTGGCGGCCCTGGAAAGTCGCGACCTGGACAGCTTGCCGTTGTATGGCGTGCCGTTCGCCATCAAAGACAACATTGACCTGGCCGGCATTCCCACCACGGCCGCCTGCCCGGCGTTTGCCTACGTACCGCAACGTTCGGCCACGGTGGTCGAGCAGTTGCTGGCGTTGGGCGCTGTTCCCCTGGGCAAGACCAACCTCGATCAGTTCGCCACCGGGCTCAACGGCACCCGCACCCCCTACGGTGCCTGCCGCAACAGCGTGCTGGCGGATTATCCGGCGGGTGGCTCGAGTGCCGGCTCGCCGCTGGCGGTGGCCCTGGGTGTGGCAAGCTTTGCCTTGGGCACCGACACCGCGGGCTCCGGCCGGGTGCCCGCGGCGCTGAACAATCTGGTCGGGCTGAAAGCCACCAAAGGTTTGGTTTCCACCGCCGGCGTGGTGCCGGCCTGCCGTACGCTGGACTGCGTGACGACCTTCACCGCGACGGCGCGGGAAGCCAGCCAGCTGTTGGCATTGACCGCGCATTTCGACCCGCGCGACGAATACAGCCGCCGCAACCCGCAATGGAACGACGGCTCGGCGTTCGGCGCGCCACGGCGCTTTCGTTTCGGTGTGCCTCGCTGGCAAGACCTGGAATTTTTTGGCTGCGACGAAGGCCCACGGTTGTTCCGCGACGCCATTGAGCGACTCGAACGTCTGGGCGGCGAAGTCGTCGAGCTGGACCTGTCGCCCTTCCTCGAAGCGGCGCGCTTGCTGTATGAGGGACCTTGGGTCGCCGAGCGCTACAGCGTTGCCGGGGACCTGATCGAGCGCGACTCCAGCGCGGTACTGCCGGTCATCCGCGCCGTGCTGGAGAAAGCGCCTACCGTAACGGGTGTAGAAACATTCCGCGCCCAGTACCGTTTGCAAGCGCTCAAGGCCCAGTGCGACCGAACGATGGAAGCCCTCGACTGCGTGCTCACCCCCACCATCGGGCGCCCGGTGAGCCTCGCCGAACTCGCTGCCGAACCGCTGCAGCGCAACGCTGAACTGGGTTATTACACCAACTTCATGAACCTGCTGGACTACGCCGCCGTCGCCGTGCCCAGCGCCTTCATGGCCAGCGGTTTGCCTTGGGGCGTGACGTTGTTCGGCCGGGCCTTCACCGATCAATACCTGCTGGGCGTGGCCGACGCCTTGCAGCGTCAGCAACTGGATGACTTGCCAACCCCCGCCAATCCCGCGCGCCATGATCGGGCTCGGCTGGTGGTGTGCGGCGCGCACCTGGAGGGTTTGGCGTTGAATTGGCAACTCAAACAGCGTGGGGCCCGGCTGGTCGAGGTCAGCCAAAGCTCGCCGGATTATCGGCTCTATGCCCTCGCCGGCGGCCCGCCAATGCGCCCCGGCATGCTTCGGGTTGGCGAGGGAGGCATGGCGATCGAGGTGGAAATCTGGGAACTGCCAACCAGTGAACTTGGCTCGTTCCTGACCGGTATCCCCGCACCGCTTGGGTTGGGCAAGGTGCAATTGGCCGACGGGCGCTGGGAAAGCGGTTTCATCTGCGAGCCGTATGGCCTGGACGGCGCACAGGACATCACCCATTTGGGCGGATGGCGGGCTTATTTGCGAACCCTGGAATCGCGATGAACCGGTGGCGAGGGAGTCCGCTCCCTCGCCACCGTTTCACAAATCGCAAATCCAGGGGCTCCTTTTCTCACAAGGCCACTAAACTGATTCCATCGGGTCACTCCTGAGGAATCGCCATGTCGCTTCGTTCGCCGCTGTATTCCCAGCGCTCACCGGTGCTGATGCTCGCCGTTTTGCTGGGTGCCGCCTTCCTGCTGACTTCGCTGTTGGCTTATTACGCCGCCAACACGTCACTCAAGGACAACATCCTCAAGGCGTTGTACGTCAACCTCCTGATCGGCCTACTGGTCACGGTGACGGTGTTCGTCATGCTTTATCGGCTGATCGCCAGTTTCCAACGCCGGATCGACGCCCAAGCGATTCTGGATGGACTGACGGAACTGCCCAATCGCCGGGGCTTCGACCTGCTGGCGGTGCAAGCACTGCACGAAGCCCAGCGAGAACCCAAGCCCTTGAGCGCGTTGTTGCTGGAGGTGGATGCTTTCAAACAACTGGATGCCACCCACGGCCATGTCGTCAGCGACCAATTGCTGAGCGGTTTCGCCCACGACCTGACCGACACATTGCGGCACTCGGACATCGTGTGTCGGTGGGGCACAGACGCCTTCGTCATGCTACTCAAGGACACCGATGGACAGAACGGTCTGAAAATCGCTGAGAAAATTCGCCAGCGCATCGAGTTGCAGCGCTACTTTTGCAGCGGGAAACAATTGCAGGTCACCGTCAGCATCGGCCTGACCACCTTGCAGGACAAAGACACCTTGCATAGCCTGCTGTCCCGAGCCGATCATGCGCTGCAACGCGCCCGACAAACCGGCAGCAACCGAACCTGCGTGGAAATGCCTCACTCCAGCTATGAATGAACCTGACCATTGCCCGGCCTGCGGCGGCGCCAACGACTGCACCCTCGCCGATCCGAGGACCGCCGACCGCGCCTGCTGGTGCTATGGCGTCAGCATCGACCCGGCTGTGCTCCTGGCATTGCCGGCCGAGCTACGGAACAGATCCTGCCTGTGCCCACGGTGCGCTCAGGTCGACGACCAGTTGCGCGCCAATCCGCGACCGATCGCGTAATATTGCGCCCCCGCTTCCTGGCCTGAACGTCCCATGCGCGTTGACCGTTTCCTCAGTAATCTGCCGCGTTTCAATCGGCAGCAGGTCCGCCTGCTCCTGGTGGGGCGTCGGGTGCGTATCGATGGCCAGACCGTCACCGACCCACACGCGCCGGTGCGCGAGTTCAGCCACGTCGAAGTCGATGGTGACGTATTGCAAGCAGGCCGACCCGCGCGGTACTTCATGCTGCACAAGCCGCCTGGCTGCGTCAGTGCCACCCGCGATCCACAGCACCGCACCGTGCTCGATCTACTGGACGAGCCGGACAAGGACGACTTGCACATCGCCGGCCGCCTGGATTTCAACACCACCGGGCTGATGCTGATCACCAACGACGGCAGTTGGTCGCGGCGCCTGACCCAACCGCAAACCAAACTGGCGAAGGTCTACTACGTCGAGACCGAGCAGCCCCTCACCGCCGAGTACGCCCCCACCTTTGCCAAAGGCCTGTATTTCGGATTCGAAGACCTGACCACGCAACCGGCGCAACTGACGCTGCTAGGGCCGAAGTCCGCGCGATTGAGCATCGTTGAAGGTCGCTACCACCAGGTCAAGCGCATGTTCGGTCACTTCAATAACAAGGTGCTGCGCCTGCACCGCGAGAGCATGGGCCCCCTGGTGCTGGACTCGGATCTCGAGCCCGGTCGCTACCGTGCCCTTGGCCCCGAGGAGATCTGCCTGGTCTGAGTCAACGACCGCTGGGCAGAAGTGCCGGACAATTTTCAAAGAGCACTTGCGCAACGCTCGACCCCCTGCTTGAATCAAACCGTCGGCCGAAATGTGACCGACGAGTCACCTCATACCTCTAAGAAACTTTTTGCCGGCTGGAGCCCCCAGGTTCCGCCCCATCCCTCCGGCAAACTGCCCGCCATAACAATACCCGTCGACCGAATGTCATGGATCGACATGGGCCTTATCTTCCAGGCGTATGCCTACCTGTCACATTGCCCGTGCAATCTCATTGCGCGCATACCCGCTTGCCAGGAGTCTTATGACATGAGGCCAGAAATCGCTGTGCTGGATATACAGGGTCAGTATCGGGTTTACACGGAGTTCTATCGCGCAGACGCCGCGCAAAAGACCATCATCCTGGTCAACGGCTCGATGGCCACCACCGCGTCGTTTGCCCAGACCGCCAAGAACCTCTACCCGCAATTCAACGTCGTGCTGTACGACCAGCCCTACGCGGGCAAGTCCAAGGCCCATAACCGTCACGAGAAAATGCTCACGAAGGAAATCGAAGGGCAGATCCTCCTGGAGTTGATCGACCACTTCGCCGCCGAACACGTGCTGTCCTTTTCGTGGGGCGGCGCGGCCGCGCTAACGGCACTGGCCCACCGCCCGCGGCGCATCGAAAAAGCCGTCATCAGCTCGTTCTCACCGGTGCTCAACATGCCGATGCGCGACTACCTGGAACGCGGTGTCGACTACCTCAGCAGCCTGGACGGCGACCGTGTTGGACATTTGGTCAACAGCACCATCGGCAAGCACCTGCCGCCCCTGTTCAAGCGCTTCAACTATCGCCACGTCAGCAACCTGGCCGAGCATGAATACGGACAGATGCACTTTCACATCAACGACGTGCTTCACAGCGACCAGCAGTGCTACGTCAACGCAGCCAGGAAGGTCAACGTTCCGGTGCTGTTCCTGAACGGCGAATGGGACGAGTACACCTCGGCAACCGACGCCAGGCTCTTCGCCGACCACGTCCAGCACAGCAGCTTCACCACGTTGCAAGCGACCGGCCACTTCCTGGACATGGAACACAAAGCCGCCTGCCGCGACAGCCGCGACGCGTTGCTGGGCTTCCTCAAGCCGACCCGCCACGAAAGCCGACCGCGCTACAGCTATGTGCAGGACTACCATGCACTGGCTATCTGAAAAAAAGTCATCGCGAGCGAGCCTCCCACAACGAGGCTTGCCCGCGACGACCGCTCTGCTTTAAGGCTTGCGCAGACGGATGACCTGACCGGCCGGAAAGAAAAACTTCAAATCCAAGGCGACATCTGGTACAAAGTCAGCCGCTCTGAGCGGGTGTCGTATAATGGCATTACTCCAGCTTCCCAAGCTGATAACGAGGGTTCGATTCCCTTCACCCGCTCCAATCGAATTCTGGTCTCGCGTCGTGGTGGTTTTTGACGGGAGATTGAAAAAACCGGCTCTTGGTGGCCGGTTTTTTTTGGTCTGGGGTTTGTGGGGTTTCTGTCCTGACGCTTACGCCAGTCATTTATTGTTTTCCATAAGGGCGGTAAGGCGGCGGATGATCAGCGCTTGGTTCGTCGACATAAAACAGCAAGTTGCTTACGACAGACAACCGCCTCAATCCCCACCCAAATGCCCCAACGGCAACGGCCCCGGCGCCTTCACCGTGTTGATCGCGAAATTGCTGCGAATATCACTGACCCCCGGCAACTTCAGCAGCTTGCCCGTGACAAAACGGTCATAGGCTCGTAGGTCAGGCACCGCCACTTGCAGCAGGAAGTCGGACTCACCGGACACCAGGAACGCCGAGATCACTTCGGGCAGCGCGGTCACCGCCTGACGGAAAGCCTCGGCTCGCTCGTCGGTGTGCCGTTCGACCTTGATGCCAACGAAAATCGTCATCCCAAGTCCCACTTCATCGCGATCCAGGATGGCTTGATAACCGCGAATCACCCCCGCCTCTTCAAGCATCCGCACGCGACGCAGACAGGGTGAGGGAGACAAGCCGATTTCTTCGGCCAGTTGCACGTTGCTCAGCCTACCGTCCCGTTGCAGTGCCGTCAGGATTTTGCGGTCGAACGTATCCAATTTCATAATTTGGCATTATCCGTTTCAATCATTCGATTAAGTGGCAGGTTATGCCAATTTCAAGAGCTTTAGAAGCTGACTACGCAACCACCTGCCCTGCCCTTCGACCCTAGACTGGCGTCTCCAATCTACAGAATGCGGAGGGCTTGCAATGACAGGGCTCTGGTTGTTTTTCATGGCATTGACGGTGGCGTATCTACTGCCTGGGCCGGACATGATCCTGGTGCTGCAAACCGGCGCTCGACAGGGCAAAGGCGTGGCATTGGCAACGGCGCTGGGATTGGGCGTTGCCCGGGCATGTCATGTCGCGCTGGCAGCGATGGGCCTTTCGGTATTGTTCAAGACGGCGCCGTGGACGTTTGATGCGGTGCGCCTGGCCGGAGCTGCTTATCTGGCCTGGATCGGGTTTCAATGTTTGCGGACGACGTTGTTGCCCCGCTTCGAAGGAGCCGCCGCTGAAATCGGGAAGAGGCAATGGCATCAGGCGATCCGGCGCGGTCTGTTGACGAATTTGCTCAACCCCAAGGCGTTGCTGTTCTGCTCGGTGTTGCTCCCGCAATTCATCGATCCACAGGACGGGCCTGTGTTGGGACAATTCGCGATATTGGGTGTAGTACTGGTCGGCGTTGGCCTGCTGTTCGACAGCGCTTATGCATTGATCGGTGTAGCGCTTGGGCGATGGCTCCAACGCTCGCCTTCGGCCCAGCGCGTGCAGCGGTGGGTGTTTGGTGGTTTGCTGATCGGTTTTGCGGTCCGGCTGACGTTTGTGCAGCAGTCGTGAGTCCTATGGATTTGTAGCGGATACGCTGAAAAACCAGGGCTGCTCCGCAGCCCAGCGGCAGCAAGCTCCCTCGCCACGTCAATATCAACCACCCCGTCTCACATCCCGAAATAAAGCCAACCCGCCCTTTCCCACCCTAGCGTGACGCTGCTCCTAGACTCCAAGCAAAGAGCTCGCCAGCCCCAACCGTCCTCAATGGTGGTTATGGTGTTGATCATTTTTCTTCAGTAGGTATAGTACTTACCGATGACACCACAGGGAGGTGTTGTGAACAGCCGATTTTTGATAAGCCAAATTGTTGCGGATGGTTGGTATCTGGTGCGTATCCGAGGCAGTCACCATCACTTCAAACACCCAACCAAACCGGGGCTGGTTACGGTTCCTCATCCCAAGAAGGACCTGCTCAAGAAGACGGCTATCACTATCTTGCAACAGGCCCTCCTCCAGACGCCTGGTTGCCGCGCTTTTCCAGAGGACGATTGAATGCTTTACCCAATTGCGATTTCCATGGGCGATGACAAGCACGCCTGGGGTGTGGAAGTGCCGGATATTCCCGGTTGTTTTTCCGCAGGTGACGACCTGGACGAGGCCATGGCGATGGCGCGGGAGGCCATCGAGGGTCATTTCGAGATTCTGGCCGAAGACGGTTCGCCCATTCCATCGGCCAACACCGTTACCCTGCACGCAGCCAACCCACAATACGCCGGTTGCACCTGGGCGCTGGTGGACATCGATGTGACCAAGTACCTGGGCAAGGCGCAGAAACTCAACATCACGTTACCCGGCTACCTGCTCAACCGGATCGATGAATATGTATTGCACCATCCCGAAGAGAAGAGCCGCTCCGGCTTCCTCGCATCGGCAGCGCTGAAGGTGCTGCAGCAAGGGCGATGAGCAATCACTGACGAAACACGAACCGGTGTGAGCGAGCTTGCTCGCGATGGCGTAGGGTCAGCGATATCAGGTTGTCTGACACAGAGCCATCACGAGCAAGCTCGCTCCCACCGTTTCACCGATTCTACTTGCTCTCCGACTTGGACTCCTGCATCTGCACCGAAGACTTGCTGCCGTCGGTGTTGTCCTTGGTCTCGTTACCCGAGTTGTCGAAGCAGCCTTGCAAAGCGAACAGGCAGCAGGCGAGGCAAAGGGTGCGGGCGATATTCATGATGTACTCCAATGCTGAGGGCTTTCATGAGTGACCCGTGGCAGCGGCAATGGTTGCGACTGTCATCGTGCTGCACGATGAACGTAAGGGACCTTGCGATTGAAATGTAAGTAGAATTTTCACCGCCTCGTTGCTGTCTCACCAGACAGGTGCATCCCAAAAGGAAACACAGCAATGACGTTCGCCAAAATCGCTCAAAAACTATCCCTCTGGGCCGGGAGCCCCAAGACCTTCCTAGGGGCCATCGTGCTGTTGGCGCTCTGGGCTGCCAGCGGACCTTTGTTCGGTTTCAACGATACCTGGCAACTGATCATCAACACCTCGACCACGATCATCACCTTCCTGATGGTGTTCCTCATCCAGAATACGCAGAACCGCGATACGGATATCCTGCACCTGAAAGTGGATGAATTGCTTCGGGCGTCCAAGGACGCGCAGAACGCAATGCTCGGTCTCGAGTCGCTTGATCTCAAACAACTTGAAGCGTTGAGGAAGCGGTATCAGGACATGGGCAAGGTCGACGCCAAGAGCCTTGATGGCGTCGAACAGGAAAAAAAGGTAGACCTGAACCAATGCTGATACTGATGCGCGAGGGGCCCATGCCACTCGCGCACTCCCTTGGGCATCAGGGCAACGGGTTGCCTCCCGTCACGCCAAATACTTCCCCGGTGATATAGCTCGACTCCTGGGAAGCGAGCAGTACATAAAGCGGCGCGCATTCAGCGGGTTGGCCCGGACGTTTCATCGGAACCTGGGAGCCGAACGTAGGAATCTTCTCCCTAGGTTGTCCGCCGCTGGGTTGCAGCACGGTCCAGATTGGACCCGGCGCGACTGCATTGACACGAATGCCCTTGCTGATGACTTGCCCGGCCAGCGCCTTGGTAAACGCCACGATTGCCGCTTTGGTGGTGGCGTAGTCCAGCAGCGTCGCGGACGGATCGTAGGATTGGATAGAGGCGGTATTGATGATGGTTGCCCCAGCTGGCATCAGCGGAACAGCAGCCTTGCAGATCCAGAACATCGCATAGATGTTGGTCTTCATGGTGTCATCGAATTGCGCGGTGGTGATGTCGGCAATGTCTTTTTGCGCCTCCTGCTTACCGGCGACATTCACCAGGATATCCAGGCCATCGAGTTGCTGCTGCGCCATCTTCACCATCTGGACACAGAACGCCTCATCCTTCAGGTCGCCTGGTATGGCGATGGCCTTGCGGCCCTCAGCCTTGATCAGTTCGATGACTTGTTGTGCATCGCGCTCTTCGCTGGGCAGATAATTGATCGCGACATCAGCCCCTTCCCGGGCGTAGGCGATGGCAGCGGCGCGACCAATCCCCGAATCGCCGCCCGTGATCAAGGCCTTGCGCCCCTCCAGGCGACCAAAACCTTGATAGCTTTTTTCACCATGATCCGGTTGCGGTTCCATATCCTGATCAATGCCAGGGGGTGACTGCGGCTGGTCGGGAAATTCCGGACGCGGGTATTGGGTCAGCGGATTCTGCATCGCGTATTGGTTGGGTTCTCGGCGTGTAGACATCGAGGTTCTCCTTTTCAGCGGGCAAAACAAGCCGGGACGTTGGCGCCCCGGCCCTGGAATTGACACAGGTGCAGCGGAGATCAACGGCTGGCTTGCAGGGCCCTGGCCATTTCAAGGTGCGTCTGCAATTTAGGCAGGGTTTCGTCGGCGAATGCCTTGATCTCCGGCACGTCAGTGGTCTGGGCCTGCTGCTGGATCTGCGCGATGGCGTCCTCAGTGGCCTTGACCTGGCTGGCGGCATACGCCGCTTCAAACGACTCGCCCTCGGCGACTTGCGGCTGCAGGGTCTTCGCTTTGTCCGCCACTACTTCCCGCGGCGCGACAGGCAAGTCGAGTTTCTTGGCGATCTTCGCCAGATGTTGGTTGGCGGTGGTGCGGTCGTTGATCACCATGATGGTGTAATCCTTGACTTCCCGTGACTCCGCCTTCGAATGTGCCTCGCGGCTGGCTTCGATGTCGGCCATGCCTTTGGCGGATGCATCGTTGATGAATTCGACAGGTGACTGGGCCCACGCACTGTTGGCACCCAGGCCCATCAGTACAACAACACTGGTGGTGCGTAAAAAGGTGGCCATCCGGCTCATGGTCGCGCCCTCCTCTGAAAGATATTGCGACGGGATTTGCGCCGCAGAAATCAGAACCACCGTTGAACATTCAGCGAGACGTCCCGCCCGGCTTGCGGCCAATCTCGGCTTTCAGCGGACTTTTATCGACACTCGCGATGGTGGTTCTCCCACTTTTGCGACCCGCTTCGGACACCTTCGTTCGATCGTGGGCAATGTTTCCCGGATAAATGTTGCTTGATCCGCCCATAGTCCAACCCTCCGTAAACAAAGAATGATGGGCACGCTTGCCCCGTATTCATTTGAAGTGACCTGGGATTCAAGGTTTGGAGAAAACGCTCACGCCACGACGAACGGTGGCGCGAATTCAAATGCCGAAAGCCCTATGATTGTGGCGCTTGGCTGCGTACATCGCCTCATCGGCATGGCGGAACAGCGTTACGTCTTCGGTCCCGTGGTCAGGAAAACAGGCCAGACCGATGCTCGGCTCGATGCTGAGACAGTGGCCGTCCAGCCGCAGAGGTTGGGCCAATGCGAGACGAATTTTCTCCTGTACCCTGCCGGCATCTTCCACGCTGTGGACGCTATGGAGCAACACGACGAACTCATCGCCACCGATGCGCGCGACGGTGTCGGCGTCACGTATGCACCCCTTCAATCGGCTGGCGACCGCTTGCAGCAGCATATCGCCGACGCCATGGCCGTAGGTGTCGTTGACTTGCTTGAAACGATCCAGGTCGATGTACAACA
Source organism: Pseudomonas sp. E102 (assembly GCF_052660185.1). Lineage (NCBI taxonomy): Bacteria > Pseudomonadati > Pseudomonadota > Gammaproteobacteria > Pseudomonadales > Pseudomonadaceae > Pseudomonas > Pseudomonas sp. E102. The sequence continues at coordinate 688,819 of NZ_CP084025.1, read as the reverse complement.
ACGCCATCCGTCCGGAAACAACACGGGCCGTGGCCAACGCGGCCTTGAACCGATCCCGCAGCAACTCACGGTTGGGTACCTGGGTCAGTTGGTCGTACTGCGCCATGTGCTGAAGCCGGGCGTGCAGTTGTTGGCGCTCGATGGCGAGGGTGATCTGGGCGCAGACGTATTGCAGCAATTCCTTGTCCTGCTCCGTATAGCGACCACTGTCCGGAGCACTCTTGACGATCAATGCGCCGATCGTACTGCCTTGCGAATTCAGCGGTACACCCAGCCAGCAAGGCGCATCAGGCTTCGCCACTAGGTCGCAGAATTCCACGGGCGACGAGCTGCAACCGGGCGTGAGCAGGATCGGCTGGCCGCTGCGTACCACTTCGGCGCACAAGCGCCCGATAGCCGTGCCAGGCAGCTCGGGCTGTCGTTCTCGATCGTCGACGTGATAGGCAAAGTTGAGCTGTGCGCACTGCTCGTCATACAACGCCACCGAGAAATTCAGCGCCGGCAACCACTCGCCAATGATGAGGTGGATACGCTTGAATAATGCCAGCAAGTCGGCGGCGGCATGGGCCGCCTCGGAAATTGCATACAACGCGGCCTGCCTGGATTCCGCCTGCTTGCGCTCGGTGATGTCGCGAGCCACGGCGATCCGAAGCTGGTCAGCCTCCGACCAGCGCGCCGACCACAAGATGTGCACCACGCCACCGTCCTTGCGCAGATAGCGGTTTTCGAAATTGAGCTTGGGCTCGCCCCCCATGATCTCCCGCGCCGCCTCGAGGGTCCGTTGGCGATCGGCGGGATGAACCAGCTCGATCATCGACCGACCGATCAGTTCCTGGGGGGTATAGCCGAAAATACGCTCGCAGGCGGCGCTGACGAATACGAAGCGTCCCTGGACATCGACGGCGCAGACGGCATCGAGCAGCAGGTCGAGGTAACTGGCCAACGGCGTGGAGTTTCGGGTGTCCATGACGCGCAAGCCATCCGGGTAATCAAGCAATGGGCGAACCGGGTCGCCCCCGTTCATGACGCCGACGGAGCATGCAAAGCCGACGCGCCCCCCACGGTACCGATGAGGATAGCGCAGGGTATCGACACGCGGGGTGCCCAGACGCCTGAGGATAGCAAACGCCCCGGGCTCAGAGGCCAGGAAGCAGCTCCGACATGGCAAATGGATTTCCCGGCCAAGGTCCTAGGCAGGGTCCTACGCAGAAGTCTCCGGTAACACTCAAACACGCCGGAATCAGCCGATTCAAAGCCCCACCCATCGGTCTGTAAAGTCTGGACACACAAGCCCCACGGACAGCAACGCTAACCAAGGAATGTATTCACGCCATGGACCAGATTGCGCAGCCCACTCAGCACTTCAGTAACTATCGCAAAATCATTTCCCTGGCGGACCGGGACTGGCAGAACGCCGAAAACGGAAAGATCGCTGGACTGAACGTCGAGGTCCAGTCTCCCAACGTGCTCATCGACCAATACGGTCGCACCTTGCATCACTTTTGCACCACGTCGTACCTGGGCCTGGATTATCACCCCGCCTTGCTGGATGGCGCCATGACCACGCTGTGGGAAACAGGAACACTGCGTGTCGCCAACTCCAGAAACCGCAGCCGGCTAGCAATCCTGGACCAATACGAAACCCAGCTGTCGGAGCTGTTCGGCGCCAGCTGCCTCAGTGCGCTGTCCTGCAGTGCGGCGAGTGCGGGAATCCTGCCGCTGCTGGCCAGCGGCGCGCTGACGAAAAACCGCCCGCCGGTGATGGTGTTCGACAAGCACGCCCACTACTCGATGAACCATATCAAGGCCGCGTGTGCGGATGAAACCCAGGTCCTCACCTGCCCACACAACGACATGGATTTTCTTGAGGACGTCTGCAAACGCCAGGGCAACGTGGCCTACGTGACGGACGGCGCCTACAGCATGGGCGGCATGGCGGACCTGGACAGTTTGTTGTACCTCAAACAGCGCTATGGTCTGTTCCTTTATTTGGACGATTCCCATGCCGTGTCTACCGTGGGGCCCTGCGGCATCGGTCGGGTACGCTCACGGATCCACGCCTTGGATGAGCGAACCCTGATCGTCGCCTCGCTGGCCAAGTCCTTCGGGGCCAGTGGCGGGCTGGCCATGTTCGGCAGCGAGCGGCACAAGACGCTGATGCAGCGTTACGGCGGCCCCGCCAACTGGTCGCAGAGCCTCAATTCGGCGGCTATCGGCGCCGGCATGGCCTCGATCCGCTTGCATCGCAGTCGAGAATTCCACGCCTTGCAAGAACGTTTGCAGGCTAATATCCGTTTTTTCGACAGCCTCATCCGCACCGAACAGTATGCAAGCCCCATGGCAATCCGCCTGGTGCGCTGCGGTGAGGCAGCCCTGGCTACCCGCCTGGCGGTGGAGTTGGCCGACCTGGGGTATTTCACTTCAGCGGTCTTTTTCCCCGTGGTGCCGCAAGACAAGGCCGCGATCCGCATCACCCTGCGCGCCGACATGGAGCCGGACGTGATTCGTTTGTTCTGCGAACAGCTGACCAGTCTTTTGGTGGCCCACGGCCGTGATATCCGTCCTTGAAACGAGCCCTTGATGAAAAACCGTACAACACTGATCGTCACCTGCACCACGGTCTTCCTGGCACAGCTGGGCATGAGCATCTATCTGCCAGCCCTGCCGGATATCGCCCAGGCTCTGAGCGCCGATGCATCCCGAGTGTCGTGGGGGTTGTCGGTGTACCTGGTCGGCATGGCCTTGCCGATGCTGATGTGGGGCAGCCTGAGCCAGCGTCTTGGACGCAAACCGGTGCTGTTGGCGGCATTGACGCTGTACGGCCTCGCAAACCTGGCGCTGCCGTTGGGTACGACGATAGAAACGTTCCTGGCGTTCAGGTTGGTCCAGGGCGTCGGCGCCAGCGGTATTTCGGTGATGGCGAGGGTGCTGATCCGTGACAGCTTCAGCGGCGACCAGCTGGCCAAGGCCTTGTCCTGGATATCGATCGCCTTCGTGGTTGCCCTCGGCATCGGCCAGTACCTCGGCTCACTGATCCAGGCTGCGTTTGGATGGGAGGCGATTTTTCTCGGATTGGGCGCGGCCAGCCTGGTCATGGCCGCCGCGGTGTCCACGGCGGCGTTCCCGGTACTTGCCGAAAACAGCAATGGACAGTCGGCTTGGGGGATCTACGTACGGATACTCCAGCATCGTGGTTTTCTGTTGCCTGCGTTGGCGGGCGGGTTGGGTTATGGCGTGATCATCGCCTTCAACACCGCCGCGCCGCTGATCCTGCAACAGGGCTTTCACTGGTCTGCCATCGAGTATGGGCTGTTGGGCTGGCCGATCAGCGGCGCGTACTTGCTGGGCGCGCTCGCGGTCAATGCCTTTGTGCTGCGCACGGGCCAGCGCCGGCTGATGGGTTGGGGCATTGCCCTGGTCCTGGGTGGCAGCGCGACCATGCTGGCAGGAAGCGTTTCATTGAGCAGCGTCGCGCTTTTGTTCTGGTTGCCATACTGCTTCGCGGTGTTCGGCCAGTCGTTGAATTATCCGATCAGCCTGTCGCTGGCAAACGAAGGCTCGCCGATCGCCGGCGCTTACGCCATGGCGTTGAGCGGTTTCCTGCACCAGCTGATGGCGTCTATGATCGGCGCGATTGCCAGCCTCTTGCTAAGCCAACAGGCGTGGCCACTCGCGGTTTTATGCATGTTATTGGCGACGGCGGCGACGCTGTGCGCCAGGTTCACGCCAAATGGACCGGGTCGGTAAAAACACAGGAAATCGACTGTTCAAAACGCATCTCGATCTGGCTCAAGACTGGGTCGTGATAAAGTCACGCCCTGCCTTAGCCACGTTTTGAGATGATTTTCGCGATGACCGATTTCCAGGAATACGACGCCCGGCTCGAAGATTGGGAGACCTTGCGCGCCGACACCGCCTTCAGCGGCTTGTTGGTGGGCAATGGCGCCAGCCGCGCCGTGTGGGATGATTTCGGCTATGACTCGTTGTTCGAGAACGCCCGCACCGTCGAGGAAAAACCCTTGAGCGCGTCGGAACTGAGCGTCTTCGACGCGCTGCAGACACGCAGTTTCGAACAAGTGCTGGGGGCGCTGAAAACCACCAGTCGGGTCAACAAGGCCTTGGCCGTCAGCTCCGCGGCGCCGCGCAATCGTTATTACGCGATCAAGGAAGCGCTGATCAACACCGTACATGCGGTGCATATTCCTTGGCGGTTGGTACAACCGTCGACCCTGGAGAACCTCAATCAGGAACTGGGTAGCTACCGTACGGTGTTTACCACCAACTACGATCTGCTGAGCTATTGGGCGATCCAACAAGCGCCCGAAACCCTCACCGATCTGTTCCTGGGGGCCGACCACAGCTTTGACCTGAGCCAGGCCCACCTCGACAAACCCCGTCTCTTGTACCTGCACGGTGGCCTGCACCTGGTGCGCAACCAGGACGGCACGGCACGCAAGCTCACCTCCACCGAAGGCACGCTGCTGGGCAGCTTCGCCATCAACAACACCATCAAGACCCTCGACGATGTGCCGTTGTTGGTCAGCGAAGGGCCGAGCCAGGACAAACTCAAAACGATTCGCAGCAGCGACTATCTGTCGTTCTGCTACGACCAACTGCTGCACCACCACGACAATCTGTGCCTGTTCGGCCACGCCCTGGGCGAGCAGGACAGCCACATTGTCGATGCCTTGCGCCAAGCCGCGCCGAAGACCGTCGCCATCTCGATCTACCCACGCAGCCAGGCGTTCATCCAGCACCAGAAACGGCATTACGCCAAGCTGTTCCAGGGTTTGGACACAGAGCTGCGTTTCTTCGATGCCAAGAGCCATCCACTGGGCGATCCGAAGCTGTCGGTGCCGGTGGAGGTCTAGACCGCTCCGATTGGCCCGGCGCCCTATAGGGTAATCGCCGTACCGAGCAACGTCAGGAACCCCGCCAGCCAGCTCGGGTGCGCCGGCCAGGCCGGTGCCGTGGCGAGGTTGCCCTGGACATGGCCTTCGGTCACCGGGATGTCGATGAACGTCCCGCCGGCCAAGCGCACTTCCGGGGCACAGGCCGGATAGGCGCTGCACTCGCGCCCCTCCAGGATGCCCGCCGCCGCCAGCAATTGCGCCCCGTGGCACACCGCCGCGATCGGCTTGCCCGCCAAGTCAAAATCGCGCACCAGTTGCAAGACTTTTTCATTCAGCCGCAAGTATTCCGGAGCGCGACCGCCTGGCACCAGCAACGCATCGTAGTCGGCCGCCTCGACGCTGGCGAAGTCATGGTTGAGGGCGAACAGATGTCCCGGTTTTTCGCTGTAGGTCTGGTCGCCCTCGAAGTCATGAATCGCCGTGCGGACAGACTGCCCGGTCGTTTTATCCGGGCACACGGCATGGACGGTGTGGCCGATCATCTGCAGGGCCTGAAACGGCACCATGACTTCGTAATCTTCGACGTAATCGCCGACCAGCATGAGGATTTTCTTGGCGGCCATGGAATGGGCTCCTTTGGAATGCGTGAGAGTGGACGCATTAAAGGTAGACCGCTGTAACGACAGCCCGCCATTAACTGACAGACTGCACCACTTGATGGGTGGGAGCGAGCAGGCTCGCGAATCAGGCAGCGCGGTTTGTCAGATATTCCGCGTTATCGTTCTTCGCGAGCAGGCTCGCTCCCACAGGGTTCAGATCGGTTTGTCAGGCCAGGTAACCATCCGCCCGCAGCAGCGTTTCGAGGCAGTGCTCGGTAATGTGGTAGAACGCCTTGAGTTCGTCGATCCTGGCCAGCAGTTCGGTAGGCTCCACCGGTTCGGGGCGTTTGACCGCAAGGATCATCTTGTTCTTGTTGGTGTGGTCCAGGGAAATGAACTCGAACACCTTGGTCTCGTAGCCGCAGGCTTCGAGGAACAACGCCCGCAAACTGTCGGTGACCATTTCCGCCTGCTGGCCCAGGTGCAGGCCATATTGCAACATCGGCTTGAGCAGCGCCGGGCTCTGGATTTGCAGGCGGATCTGCTTGTGGCAGCACGGTGAGCACATGATGATCGAGGCGCCCGAGCGGATGCCCATGTGGATAGCGTAATCGGTGGCGATGTCGCAGGCGTGCAAGGCGATCATCACATCCACCGCGCTCGGCGCCACGGTGCGCACGTCACCGTGCTGGAAACTCAGGCCCGGATGCTCCAGTCGTGCCGCGGCTTCATTGCACAGCTTGACCATGTCTTCGCGCAGCTCGACACCCGTCACCACGCCTTCGGCCTGCAAGGTGTTGCGCAAGTAATCATGGATGGCGAAGGTCAGGTAGCCCTTGCCCGAGCCGAAATCCGAGACTCGCACCGGCTTGTCCAAGGCCAATGGCGAAGATGTCAGCGCGTGGCTGAACACTTCGATGAACTTGTTGATCTGCTTCCACTTGCGCGACATGGCCGGGATCAATTCGTGCTTATGGTTGGTCACCCCCAGGTCGGCCAAAAAGGGCCGATTCAGGTCGAGGAAGCGGTTTTTCTCGCGGTTGTGCCCGGCGGACGGTACTTCCCGCAGTTGCTGCGGCTTGCTCTTGAACAGCGAGCTCTTGCCTTTCTTGCTGTATTCCAACTGCGCCTCGTCGGTAATCGCCAACAAGTGAGCATTCTTGAACGAAGTCGGCAACAGCGTGGCGATGGCATCCACGCCTTCGGCCAGCGAAAAATTCTTGGTGATGTCGCGGGTCTTGTAGCGATAGACAAAGGACAGGCACGGCTGGTCCTTGACGGTCAGTTGCTTGACGATCAGCCGCTGCAGATCGCTTTCGTCACCGACGTACTTGGCCAGCACCAGCTTGATGAACGCGTTTTGTTCGAGACTGGTTTGCAAAAGCTCGATGAACTGTGCGTGGTGATCCGGCCCGGGACGGGTGGGAGTTGCGGTGACGGACATGGAAAAGCGGCCTCGGGGCGGGCGGATCGGGAATGACGGGTATTTTAGGGGGGATCGGATGCGGGGGCACGGGGAATTTCCCCAACGGTGCGAAATGCGCAGCGCAATCTAGGTGGCAGCGCGCTTTTGTGGCGAGGGAGCTTGCTCCCGCTCGGCTGCGAAGCAGTCGTCGATGTGCGAGCCCGTTGCCTGACCCTGGAATCGATGGGGACCGCTTCGCGGTCCAGCGGGAGCAAGCTCCCTCGCCACAAAGGCGCCTTCGCCATGGTGGCCTGCAGCCAATCAGCCCAACACCACCAACCGATTCGGCAGCTCATTACGCGCATGGGTCACCGGCACGTGCTCCTTGAGCAATTCGCCGCAAGCCTCGATGCACGCCACAAAACCTTGCAACGTCTGGCCCTGGCGAACCTGCTGGGTGAACGTACCGACAATGGCATCCCAATGGCTGTTGTCGAGTCGCTTGGAAATACCCTCGTCCACCAGGATTTCCACATACCGCTCGGCCTCGCAGACGAAAATGAGCATGCCGGTGCTGCCTACGGTGTGATGCAGGTTCTGTTCGAGGAATTGCCGGCGCGCCAGGTTGGAAGCCCGCCAGTGGCGTACCGAGCGAGGAATGAGGTGCGTGGTGACGGCAGGAATGCGAAACATCAGGCACAGCACGATGAAACCACCCCATTGCACCCACAACAGGCTATGCACGCTCAGCCATCCCGTCACGTAATGCAGGATGCCCGGCACCACCAGCGCCAGCAGGCTGGCCCAGAGCAAGGGGATATAGGCGTAGTCATCGGCGCGGGCGGCGAGCACCGTGACCAGTTCGGCGTCGGTGTCGCGCTCGACCCGAGCGATCGCCTCGGCCACTTTGCGCTGTTCGTGTTCAGTCAGTAATGCCATGTTTGAAAATGCCCGCTCATTGTTATTGTCACCAGCCGCCGGACGAACCGCCGCCGCCGAAACTGCCGCCACCACCGCTGAAGCCACCGCCACCACCGCCGCCGAAGCCGCCTCCTCCGCCTCTATAACTTGCGCCGGAGCCCCCTCCGCTGGGCAGGATACCGAGCACTTGGCAAACGAAAATCGTCAGGATGAAAAGCATCGCGAGGAAGATGAACAAGCCTGGGTGGCGCTCGACGAAATCGCCCTCGTCCGCACTGCCCGCGCTGTATGCCGCAGCCGGTTCATCGAGGGGGTTGCCACCCAACACCACGAGCATCGCCGCCACACCGTCACTGATGCCCTTGTTGAAGTTGCCCGTCTTGAACGCCGGGGTGATCACCTGGTTGATGATCACCGAACTCTGGGCGTCGGTCAGGCGATCTTCCAGCCCGTAACCCACTTCGATGCGCAGTTTACGGTCATCGCGGGCGACGATCAGCAGCGCGCCGTTGTTTTTATCCTTTTGCCCGATGCCCCAATGGCGCCCCAATTGATAACCGAAGTCTTCGATGCTGGCGCCTTGAAGGTTCGCCAGCGTAACGACAACCACCTGCTCGCCGGTGGCCTGTTCATGGGCCTTGAGTTGCGCATCGAGTTGCGTGCGCACCGATGGGTCGAGCAACTGGGCGGTGTCCACCACCCGCCCGGTCAGCGCCGGGAAGCTCAATTCTGCCTGGGCCGTGGCTGCAAAAGCCCAGAGCAACAGCACGAACAGCTTCAAGCGTCGAGCAGCAAGCCTCAAGCCGAAAGCCGTACGCGTTACCTGAGCTTGCAGCTTGCCGCTCAGAACTTGAGGCTGCTCCATCAGAACTTCACTTCAGGCGCTTTTTCGGCATTCGGGCTGGTGGCCTCGAAGGTCTCGCGAACTGGCAGATCGCTGTACATCACGCTGTGCCACAGGCGACCCGGGAAGGTACGAATCTCTGTGTTGTATTTCTGCACGGCCAGGATGAAATCACGACGCGCCACGGCGATGCGGTTCTCGGTGCCTTCGAGTTGCGATTGCAAGGCCAGGAAGTTCTGGTTGGCCTTCAGGTCCGGGTAGCGCTCGGATACCACCATCAGGCGGCTCAATGCGCCACTCAACTGGTCCTGGGCCTGCTGGAACTGCTTGAGTTTTTCCGGGTTGTCCAGGGTGCTGGCATCGACCTGAATGGACGTGGCCTTGGCCCGGGCTTCGATCACCGCCGTCAAGGTTTCCTGCTCATGCTGGGCATAACCCTTGACGGTCTCCACCAGGTTGGGAATCAGGTCGGCGCGGCGCTGGTATTGGTTCTGCACCTGGCCCCAGGCCGCCTTTGCCTGCTCGTCCAGGGTCGGGATGTTGTTGATGCCGCAACCGGCCAGCAGCGTGGTGAACAGCATCAGGGCCAGCATTTGCAGCGCGCTGCGGTGGTTCAGTCGTCGAATCATCGGGTGAAGCTCTCCCTTGTATTGCATTAAGAAAACACCGCCACCTATCTTACCGGCGTCTGGGGCATAATCGCCGCCGCACTGGATCGAATCGGGTCTATGGGCTAAAAGATGCGCAGTGCGAAACTAAGTTCATCGGCACAGGTTCGAAAGTGTGCTGCATTTAACTGGATAACACCCGAACAACAATAGCCGTTCCTCACATTTAGGCTGACCGGCGTGTCCTGATCACCGCCCTTTAGGCTTGCGAGAAAACTATTCATGAAGAAGCTGTGTTTGCTGGGCCTGTTTGTCAGTCTGGCCAGTCAATCCGTATTAGCCGACAACCTGCCAGCCCCCATAGAGAACAAGGACGCTTTCATCAGCAGCCTGATGAAGCAAATGACCCTCGAGGAAAAGATCGGCCAGCTGCGCCTGATCAGCATCGGCCCGGAGATGCCCCGGGAGATGATCCGCAAGGAAATCGCCGCCGGCAACATCGGAGGCACATTCAACTCCATTACCCGCGATGAGAACCGTCCGATGCAGGACGCGGCCATGCGCAGCCGGCTGAAGATCCCGATGTTCTTCGCCTATGATGTGATTCATGGCCATCGCACCATTTTCCCGATTCCCCTGGCCCTGGCCTCGAGCTGGGACATGGACGCCATCTACCGCTCCGGCCGCATCGCGGCCAAGGAAGCAGCGGCCGACAGCATCGACATCACCTTCGCGCCCATGGTCGATATCTCCCGCGATCCACGCTGGGGCCGGACCTCCGAAGGCTTCGGCGAAGACACTTATCTGGTGTCGCGCATTGCCGGGGTGATGGTCAAGGCGTTCCAGGGCACCGGCGCCAACGCCGCCGACAGCATCATGGCCAGCGTCAAGCACTTCGCCCTTTACGGCGCCGTGGAAGGCGGCCGGGACTACAACACCGTGGACATGAGCCCGGTGAAAATGTACCAGGACTACCTGCCGCCCTATCGCGCCGCCATCGACGCCGGCGCGGGCGGGGTGATGGTCGCGCTGAATTCCATCAACGGCGTACCGGCCACCGCGAACACATGGTTGATGCACGACCTGCTGCGCAAGGAATGGGGCTTCAAGGGCCTGGCCGTCAGTGACCACGGCGCGATTTTCGAGCTGATCAAGCATGGCGTCGCTCGGGACGGTCGCGAAGCGGCCAGGCTAGCGATCAAGGCCGGCATCGACATGAGCATGAACGACTCGCTCTATGGCAAGGAGCTGCCAGGGCTGCTCAAGGCGGGCGAGATCGAGCAGAGCGACCTCGACAACGCGGTGCGTGAAGTGCTGGCCGCCAAGTACGACATGGGCTTGTTCAAGGATCCGTACCTGCGTATCGGCAAGGCCGAGGACGACCCGGCCGATGTCTATGCCGACAACCGCATGCACCGCGCCGATGCCCGTGACGTGGCGCGCCGCAGCCTGGTGCTGCTGGAAAACCGCAACCAGACTCTGCCCCTGAAGAAAACCGCGAAGATCGCCCTGGTCGGCCCGCTGGCCAAGGCGCCGATCGACATGATGGGCAGTTGGGCCGCCGCCGGGCGACCGGCGTTGTCGGTCACGGTGTATGACGGCATGGCCCGCGCGTTGGGCGGTGAGTCGAAGCTGATCTATGCCCGTGGCGCCAACATCACGGGCGACAAGAAGGTGCTCGATTACCTGAACTTCCTCAACTTCGATGCCCCGGAAGTGGTGGACGATCCGCGTCCGGCCCAAGTGCTGATCGATGAAGCGGTGAAAGCCGCGAAAGAAGCGGACGTAGTCGTCGCCGCCGTGGGCGAGTCCCGTGGCATGTCCCATGAATCGTCGAGCCGTACCGAACTGAACATCCCCGCCAGCCAGCGCGAGCTGATCAAGGCCCTGAAGGCCACCGGCAAGCCGTTGGTGCTGGTGTTGATGAATGGCCGCCCGCTGTCGTTGCTGGAAGAAAAACAGCAGGCCGATGCGATCCTGGAAACCTGGTTCAGCGGTACCGAAGGCGGCAACGCCATCGCGGACGTGCTGTTCGGCGACTACAACCCGTCGGGCAAGCTGCCGATCACGTTCCCACGCTCGGTCGGGCAGATTCCGACCTACTACAACCACCTGAGCATTGGTCGGCCGTTCACGCCGGGCAAGCCAGGCAACTACACCTCGCAGTACTTCGACGACACCACCGGCCCGCTCTACCCGTTCGGCTATGGGCTGAGCTACACGACGTTCAGCCTGTCGGACATGGCCCTGTCGTCCACCACGCTGAACAAGACCGGCAAGCTCGACGCCAGCATCACTCTGGAAAACACCGGCGATCGTGACGGCGAAACCGTGGTGCAGCTGTACATCCAGGACGTTACCGGCTCGATCATCCGTCCGGTGAAGGAGCTGAAAAACTTCCGCAAGGTCATGCTCAAGGCCGGCGAGAAGAAGGTCATCCACTTCGACATCACCGAAGACGACCTGAAGTTCTTCAACGCGCAGCTCAAGTACGCGGCAGAGCCAGGCAAGTTCAACGTGCAGATCGGCCTGGATTCCCAGGACGTGAAGCAGCAGAGTTTTGAGTTGCTCTGACCCAGCAACACCGCAATACCTTTGTGGGAGCGAGCTTGCTCGCGATGAGGCCCCATCAGTCACCGCATCATCGACTGTCAGGCCGCCATCGCGAGCAAGCTCGCTCCCACATTGGTTTTACGGTGGATGGTTAGCCCCGCCGATCCAGCAGATTCACCACCACCCGATCCACCAACCCCCATACCCTTTGCTTGATGCGCTTCCACAATGGCCGGCGCTGCCAGGTGTCGAGGCTCACTTGCAGGCTCTGCTCGAAGTCCCGTTCAAAACTGGCGGCCACGGCCTTGCTCAGCCCAGAGTCCAGTGCTTCCAGGTTGGCTTCGAGGTTGAAGCGCAGGTTCCAGTGATCGAAATTGCATGAGCCAATGCTGACCCAATCGTCCACCAGCACCATTTTCAAGTGCAGGAAGCAGGGCTGGTATTCGTAGATTTTCACCCCTGCCTTGAGCAAGCGTGGGTAATAGCGATGGCCTGCGTATCGCACCGATGGATGATCCGTGCGCGGGCCCGTCAGCAGCAGCCGCACGTCGATGCCTCGCGCCGCGGCCTTGCGCAAGGAGCGGCGCACGTTCCAGGTCGGCAAAAAGTATGGCGTGGCCATCCAGATGCGTTTCTGGCCGCTGTTCAATGCCCGGGATAGCGACTGCAGGATGTCGCGGTGCTGGCGGGCGTCGGCATAGGCGACCCGGCCCATGCCTTCGCCCACCGGCGGGACGCGAGGCAGACGGGGCAGGCCGAAATTGGACGCCGGTTTCCAGGCCCGTCGATGGCGGTTGGCAAGCCATTGGCGATCGAACAGCAACTGCCAGTCCAGCACCAGCGGGCCGACGATTTCCACCATCACTTCGTGCCAATCGCTTCGGTCGTCCGAAGGGTTCCAGAATTCGTCGGTGACCCCGGTACCGCCCACCACCGCCAAGCGTTGGTCGACCAACAGCAACTTGCGGTGATCGCGGTAGAGATTGCGCACCCAACGCCGCCAACTCAGGCGATTGTAGAACCGCAGCTCCACGCCCGCCTGGATGAGGCGATTGCGCAGGCCCAAGGTAAACGCCAGGCTGCCATAGTCATCGAACAGACAGCGCACGCGCACCCCGCGCTCGGCCGCCTGGACAAGGGCCTGGACCATCGCCTCGGCGCAAGCGCCCGCTTCCACCAGGTACAACTCCAGTTCGACCTGTTCCTGGGCGCGGGCGATTTCCACCAGCATGCGCGGGAAAAATTGCGGGCCGTCGATCAACAGCTCGAAGCGATTGCCTTCACGCCAGGGAAAGACCGGGCCGCTCATGTCAGCGCGCCGTGAAAATCAGCACCGCACTCACCGGCACCGACAGGCTGATGGTCGACAATCCGGCCAGGTCGCGCAGCTTCTCCAACCCCGGCGCCAGGTCGAAATCCGCCGCGTTGAGCACCACCGGTTCCAGGGTCACGACCTGAAAACGCCGCTCATCCAGGCGAGTCGCCAGCAGTTGGACGTTGTACTCATGCTGCTTGCCATGCAGGTCCACGGTCACCGGCAGGCGCAGTTCCAGTTGCGCGCCGTTGGCCAGGTCCTGGATCGGCATCAGGTCGAGCTGCGCGGTGATGGTGGCTTCGGCGAATTGCTTGATATCGAACAACTCGGCGCGCATGCGCTCGTCCCGCAGGGGGATACCGCTGTTGATGGATTCGAGTTCGACCTCCAACCGTGCCTGGCCCTTGGGCTGGACCTGCCCATGAAGCACCAGGAAACGTTGGACTTCGGAGACATTGCCGTTTTTGCTGCTGATAAAGGACAGTCGCGATGACTCACCATCCAGGTACCAGTCGGCCTGGGCCGGCAGCGTGGCGCAGGCCAGGAGCAAGGTGGTGACAGCACGAGAAAATAACCGCTTGAACATACAGACTCGGGGGGCAGATAAACCTGTGGCGAACCTTAACCGGGCCGAGGGCGCTTGCAAACTGTCAGTTTCACAACATCGCTGCTGCCAACATAACCCAGTGGCGAGGGAGCTTGCTCCCGCTGGGCTGTGAAGCAGCCCCAAGTCGCGATTGACTGAAGGATTTGCGAGCGCTGCGCACTCGAGCGGGAGCAAGCCCCCTCGCCACAAAAGGCATCGCTGAAACAGCATTCAGGGTTCTAACCGACAGCCTTCCCGCTCCCCCATCCACCGCGCACTGTGGCTAGGCCCCAAGCCGCTGACTGTGATGCGTTTTGCTTCGACGGTCTCGAGGAAATCGCTGATCGGCACCGACTGCTTCACATAGCCGCGGCAATAGTCGGCCGGTTGCCGCATCACATAGCGGCACGAGCAGTATTCCTTCGCGGTATAGGCGCTGATGATGTCGGGAAACGCCCGCAAGGCCACCCGCTCCTGCCAGCCCCAACCGAACAGGCCAACAAGCAACATCGACAAAAGAATGAGCACTACCCTGCGCTTCATGGTTGCACCGTCCCGGCGAAGGCCGCCATGGCACGCTTGAGCAGTTCGTTGTGGCGATAGGTGCCGTCGCGGTCATCGCCGTAGCGCACGATCACCAGCCTGGCGCTGGGGATGACATACAACGCCTGGCCCCAATGGCCCAGGGCGGCGAACGTATCCGGCGGCGCGTCGGGCCACGGGCGGATCGACGGGTCGGCGCCGCGATTGAGCCACCAGTGTCCGCCAGGCACGGCTTCGTCCTGGCCCGCCTGAAACCGAGCGAAAGGCTCGCGGTTGAAGGCAATCCAATCCTTGGGAATCAATTGCCGATCGCCCCAACGGCCATCGCGTTGCATCAGCACGCCGACACGCGCCAGGTCCCGGGCGGTGAGATAGGCATAGGACGAACCGACAAACGTGCCGCTGGCGTCGGTTTCCCAGGTCGCGTGGCGGATGCCCAGCGGCTCGAACAAGGCTGTCCAGGGGTAATCGGCATAACGCGCCGGGCCGACGATATTTTTCAGGGCTGCCGCCAGCAGATTGCTGTCGCCGCTGGAATAACGGAACACCTGCCCGGGTGGGCTGAAGCTTTCGTGCCTGGCGGTGAACGCGGCCATGTCGTGGCGCCCACGGGTATAGAGCATCGCCACGACCGAGGAATTGAGTGGCGCGTATTCATAGTCTTCTTGCCAGTCCAGGCCAGACGTCCAATGAAAAAGATCGGCCAGGGTCATGTCCGGATGTCGCTTGAGCGGCGGGTAGTACTGGGCGGCTGGATCATCCAGGGCAAAGCGTTTTTCACCGTAGGCAACGCCGAACACCGTCGCCAGCAGGCTTTTACTGATGGACCAGGTCAGGTGCGGGGTCTGTACGTCAGTCGGTCCGGCGTAGCGTTCGTAGACCAGTCGACCGTCCTGGATAACCACCAGCGCGTCGGTGCGGATGCCTTGGCGGGTGGCGTCGTCCCTGGGTGCAAAAGCGTAATGCGCCAAGGCTTCGATGGCCGGCCCACTCGAGGCCTGGCCGGTCGGCCATTGTTCGCCAGGCCAGACTTCGGCGCGGGCCGTCAGGGTCAGCAGCAGGAGCGAAAGCAACAACCAGCCTTTGGGCATGCGCGGGGCTCGCAGAGGTGAACTTGCAGAGCCTATTCAGACTTGATGACAGTTTGAGTTTTGGTGTTCGAAAGGACGCCTTCGCGAGCAAGCTCGCTCCCACAGCGGACCTTATGCGCGACGCAAGCCCCGAAGGAGCGAGCTTGCTCGCGATGAGGCCCTTCAAATCGACGAAGACCCCAACGCCTTGTCCAACCGCTTGGCCCGCGCCCCCGCCGCGATGTCCATCACCGCCTTGTCACGCCCCCACATCTCACGCCACGCCGCCGGCCCATCGGCCAAGGCATCGTCCAACTCAGCATCGAGCCCTTTGAATTGGGCGAACAGCCCACCCAGCAACACATGCGCGACAGCACTCGAAGGGTTGTGGCGACTCGTCTGCGCGCAACCGGCGAGCAACGCCAACAGACGCAGTTGCAACGGCCGGGGCCAGCCGCATTCTTGCCCTAAGCCGTACAACCAGGCGGTCATTGCACTGAGCACGTAGACATCTTCCAAGGTGCGAAACGGTTTGACGTAGACGTCCCAGCCGTCGCCGGGGAGCAATTGGCACAGCGCACCGTCCAGCAACATCCGCCCATGGCTGATATCCGGCATGAACGGCAACGTCGGCAACTTTTCCAGCGTCACGCCCGGTTCGCCCGCATGCACCACCGCCAGGTTCAATCGCGGCGCCTCGTCGGGAGCCTCGCTTCGGGCCGCGACCAGCAACCACTCGGCGGCATCGCCCGCGGTGACAAAATCCTTGCGCCCGCTCAGCCGCAAGTCGGCGAGTCGGGTCTGCATGTCCGCCGGGCGCAAGCTGCGCTGCTCGGTGGCGCACAACGCACCGAGGCTTTGGGGCGCGCTCGGCCAAAGCGCCCGCAACGCCGCTTGGTAACCCACCAGAAACGCCAACCCGGGCGTGGCCATCGACCGACCGCCGACCACGGCCAACTCGAACGGCGTCACCGACCCCAAGCGATGCAGCAACGCGGCATAACCTTCGGCCAGATCCGCACAGGCGGGCAGCCGCTCGCCGCGTTCGATCAGGGTTTGCCAAGGCATCTGGGCCTCCTTGTGGGCTGTCATATAAGCATCACCAAAGCTTCATGGCGATGACACCGGGGCTACATAGCCTGACTTTGCACAACATGGCTGCATAAAGAAAGTCGACAGGCTGCAACTGAACAGCCCGCACGGAGATTCGCTATGACCCAGATCGCCCGCATCAGCGACACCGGCAATGAACGCCGCCTGCAAGCCGAACGCCTGATCGGCGCCCAGGCCTTGCAAGAAGCACAGGCCCTGCGCTTCAACGTCTTCAGCGGCGAATTCAACGCCAAGCTCAAGGGCGCGGAGATGGGTCTGGACATGGATGACTATGATGTTCACTGCGCTCACATTGGCGTACGCGACCTGAACACTGGGCGCCTCGTGGCCACCACTCGCCTGCTCGACCACCAGGCCGCCAGCAGCCTGGGCCGGTTCTACAGCGAAGAAGAATTCGCCCTCCACGGCCTAATTCATCTCCAAGGCCCGATTCTGGAAATAGGCCGTACCTGCGTGGACCCGGCCTACCGCAACGGCGGTACCATCGCGGTGCTCTGGGGCGAGTTGGCCGAAGTCCTCAATCAAGGCGGCTACAGCTACTTGATGGGTTGCGCAAGCATCCCGATGCAGGACGGCGGCATCCAGGCCCAGGCAATCATGCAGCGCCTGCGCGAGCGCTACCTGTGCACCGAACACCTGCAAGCGGTGCCGAAAAAGCCGTTGCCGGCTTTGGACGTCCCGTCCAACGTCATCGCCGAAATGCCCCCGCTGCTCAAGGCCTACATGCGCCTGGGGGCGAAAATCTGCGGCGAGCCCTGCTGGGATGAAGACTTCCAGGTGGCCGACGTGTTTATCCTGCTCAAGCGCGACGAGCTCTGCCCGCGTTATGCCCGTCACTTCAAGGCGGCGGTCTGATGAGCCGGTTGCGGGTGTACGCGCGAGTCGCACGAGTATTGCTGGTCGTCACCCTGGGCCTGGCCATGGCCAGTGTGTTCGGGATGCTGGAACGTCTGGGACTCGCTCATTCGATGGTGCGCCGCCAGCGCTGGTCGCGTTTCTTCATGGCGCGGCTGACCAATGCCCTGCCCTTTCGCGTCACCGTCCATGGGCAACTGCCGAAACAGCCGATGCTGTGGGTCAGCAACCACGTGTCCTGGACCGATATCCCACTGCTGGGCATGCTCACGCCCCTGTCGTTCCTGTCCAAGGCCGAAGTGCGTACCTGGCCGGTCGCCGGATGGCTGGCAGCCAAGGCCGGCAGCCTGTTCATCCGTCGTGGTTCGGGCGACAGTCAGTTGATTCGCAAGCAGATGAGCCGTCACCTGGAGCAGGCCTATCCGCTGCTCATGTTCCCCGAAGGCACCACCACCGACGGCCGCACGCTGCGCACTTTCCACGGCCGCCTGTTGTCGGCGGCCATCGATGCCGACGTGGCCTTGCAACCGGTGGCGATCCGTTACCTGCGCAAGGGCGAACCCGATTTGCTGGCGCCGTTCATTGGCGATGACGATCTGCTGTCGCACCTGATGCGATTGTTCGCCAATGATCGTGGCGATGTGGAAATCCATCTCTTGGCGCCGATTGCTTGCCACGGCCAGGAACGCGCGGCCCTGGCTTTCCAGGCGCAACAAGCGGTACACAAAGCATTGTTCGGCGAAATGCCCGAGAAGCAGACAATTCCGGTTCGGCCCGCGGCGATTGCGGCTTGATCCGAATGCGCATGAGCCCCTGTGGGAGCGAGCTTGCTCGCGATCGCGATTTAACATTCAGCAGATGTGCTGGCTGATACACCGCCATCGCGAGCAAGCTCGCTCCCACAATTTAGTCCTGCGGTGAGGCCTGATTCCGCGCAAAATCCTGCAACTGCGGATAGAACAACCGAAAGTCTTCGCTCAACGGCTCATAGAGCCTGACCAGTTCTGACATCGCCCCCGCCAGTTCCTCCGGCCGCGATAGCCGCCGGGAAATGCCGCGCAGCACCTGGCCCAGCACCTCGAATTGCGTATACGACCCCAGCCAGTCGTCCGCCGCCATATAAGGTGCGATCTGCGCCAGCCGCCCCGGCAGTTGCGGTTCAGCAGCGAGGACCTGATAGACCCGGGAGGTGAAGTCCATCAGCGGTCCTTCGCTGTACAGCGTCCAATCCCGGGCCAGGCAATGGTCGAAGAATACATCCAGCACGATCCCGGCATAACGCCGCCGCACCGTGGAAAAACGCGACAAGGCGATATCCACCAGCGGATGGCGATCGGTGTACATGTCGATGCGTCGATGCAGGGCTATCGCCGCTTCGATCCGCGGGTTGAATTGGCCCTGCAGCGGCCCTTTGACGAAGTCGCCATAAAGGCTGCCGAGCAGTTGTTCCCGGCCAGGGCCGCCGAGGTGCAGGTGTGCGAGATAGTTCATGGCCCGCAGCTTAGCACCCCGACGCCTATATCGTTATAACCCGATATAGCGATTTGAAAGATCTTCAGATCAAATACATATTGGTATATCGCGAAGCAACGATTTAAGGTTCGCCTCATCGCGATATAGCGTTATTCATGTGAGCTGCCCCAATGACTCTCGACCTCGACGAAATAATAAAAGCCCTGGCACACCCAGTACGGCGAGACATCCTCAACTGGCTCAAGGACCCCAAGGCCCAGTTTCCCGAACAGTTGCACAACCACGAATTCGGCATCTGCGCGGGCCAGATCGACCAGCGCTGCGGCCTGTCGCAGTCCACGGTTTCGGCGCATCTGGCGGTGTTGCAACGGGCCGGGTTGATCACCAGCCAGAAGGTCGGTCAATGGCACTTCTTCAAACGCAACGAGGAAGTGATCCAGCAGTTCCTCAAGCAAATGAGCCAAGAGCTCTAAACCGACAAGGATTCGAAATGCCCCTTTCACTCTTGATTCTGGCGCTTAGCGCCTTCGCCATCGGCACGACGGAATTCGTCATCATGGGCCTGTTGCCCGATGTGGCGGCGGACCTGGGCGTATCGATTCCCGGCGCCGGCTGGTTGGTGACCGGCTACGCCCTAGGCGTGGCCATCGGTGCGCCGTTCATGGCCCTGGCCACCGCGCGACTGCCGCGCAAGGCTGCGTTGGTGGCATTGATGGGGATTTTCATTGTCGGCAACCTGCTCTGCGCAGTAGCCAGCGACTACAACGTGCTGATGTTTGCCCGAGTCGTCACCGCCCTCTGCCACGGTGCGTTCTTTGGAATAGGCTCGGTCGTCGCCGCCGGCCTGGTGGCGCCCAACAAGCGTGCCTCGGCCGTGGCCCTGATGTTCACCGGCCTGACCCTGGCCAATGTGCTTGGAGTACCGCTGGGCACTGCATTGGGCCAGCAAGCCGGCTGGCGCTCGACCTTCTGGGCCGTGACGATCATCGGCGTGATTGCCCTGATCGGCCTGATCCGCTTCCTGCCGGCCAAGCGCGACGAGGAAAAACTCGACATGCGTTCAGAGCTGGTGGCGCTCAAGGGCGCCGGCTTGTGGCTGTCATTGAGCATGACCGCGCTGTTCTCCGCTTCGGTATTCACCCTGTTCACCTACGTCGCCCCGCTGCTCGGCGAAGTGACCGGCGTGTCGCCCCGTGGCGTGACCTGGACCCTGGTACTGATCGGCCTCGGCCTGACCCTGGGCAACATCATTGGCGGCAAGCTGGCGGACAAGAGCCTGGCGAACACGCTGATGGGCGTATTCCTGACCATGGCCGTCGTGTCCACCGTCCTGAGCTGGACCAGCGTGGCGCTGATCCCGACCGAGATAACGCTGTTCCTGTGGGCCACCGCCTGCTTCGCCGCCGTGCCGGCCCTGCAGGTCAACGTGGTGACCTTCGGCAAAGACGCGCCCAACCTGGTGTCCACCTTGAATATCGGCGCCTTCAATATTGGCAATGCCTTGGGCGCCTGGGTCGGCGGCACTGTCATCGACCATGGCCTGGGCCTGACCACCGTGCCCCTCGCCGCCGGCGCGCTGGCCGTGCTGGCGCTGCTGGTGACCCTGATCACTTTCCGTCAGGGCGGCCATGCCGACCTGGCACCTGCCACTCACTGACTTCTGATCCTTCACTTTGCGAGGTTGTATTTCATGGCAACAATTTTCGACCCCATCAAACTCGGCGACATCGAGCTGAAGAACCGCATCATCATGGCCCCGCTTACCCGCTGCCGCGCCGACGCAGGCCGCGTACCCAACGCCTTGATGGCCGAATACTACGTGCAACGCGCTTCCGCCGGCCTGATCCTCAGCGAAGCCACGTCGGTCACGCCAATGGGCGTGGGTTATCCGGACACCCCTGGCATCTGGTCCAACGACCAGGTACGCGGCTGGGCCAACGTGACCAAAGCCATCCACGGCGCCGGCGGCAAGATCTTCCTGCAGCTCTGGCACGTGGGCCGGATCTCCCACCCTTCCTACCTGGACGGCGAACTTCCAGTGGCACCGAGCGCCATCCAGCCCAAGGGCCACGTAAGCTTGGTTCGCCCGTTGGCTGACTACCCGACACCGCGAGCACTGGAAACCGCTGAAATCGCCGACATCGTCGATGCCTACCGCGTCGGTGCCGAAAACGCCAAGGCCGCCGGTTTCGACGGGGTGGAAATCCATGGTGCCAACGGCTACCTGCTCGACCAGTTCCTGCAAAGCAGCACCAACCAGCGCACCGATCACTACGGCGGCTCCCTGGAAAACCGTGCTCGCCTGCTGCTGGAAGTCACCGATGCGGCCATCGACGTCTGGGGCGCCGGCCGCGTGGGCGTACACCTGGCGCCGCGCGCCGATTCCCATGACATGGGCGACGAGAACCGTCTGGAAACCTTCAGCTATGTCGCCCGCGAGCTGGGCAAGCGTGGCATCGCCTTTATCTGCTCCCGCGAGAAAGAAGGCGACGACAGCATCGGCCCACAACTCAAGCAAGCCTTCGGCGGCCCGTACATTGCCAACGAGCGCTTCACCAAGGAAAGCGCCAACGCCTGGCTGGCAGCAGGCAAGGCGGACGCCGTGGCGTTTGGCGTGCCATTCATTGCCAACCCGGACCTGCCGGCACGCTTGAAAGCCGACGCGCCATTGAACGAGCCGCATCCGGAAACCTTCTACGGGAAAGGCCCGGTGGGTTATATCGATTACCCTGTACTTTAATCTCAACCTCTATAAAAGCCCTGCCTCGAAAGAGCCAGGGCTTTTTTAATTTCCAATATTCGGTCAAACATAAGAACTTTGTAATCAAGGCAAAGCCGCTCATTATCGGGAACAGTGAGCGCATACGGCGTTCCCCTCTGCCAATGAAAGGCAACATTGAAAAAAGGAATTTGAGAATGAATGACGCGACGGACAGCACGCCACCGGCCAATAACGACCTTATCGAGAGACTCCTTTCACAGTTCCGCTTTTTGCCCTTGTCAGTCTTGTACGAGCAATTCAAGTCACTCGACACGACAGAGTACGCCGAGGCACTTAACGCCTTGATAGAAAAGAATAAAAAGAACGATGAGGTCGACCGGAAGATTCAAGCCTGGGAGCAAGAAAAGATTCGCCAGGATAAAACCCGATTGCTGGTCAAGATATTCAACCACACCGACCAGGCTTTTCAATTTCGCGAAAATAACCTCAACCTGAACGCCATTGATCATGACTTCTTCAATATCCGTCGCGGGGATATCCAGGCGTTGAAATTCGACTTCTCGTACGTCAGGACATTGCGCAGCCGTAGCAAGGATATGTTCCAACACTTCATTGTGTTTGGCGACAAACAATGTGGATTCCGCTTCGATTTCGGCTTACGGGTGGAGACTTCTTTTGGCGTTTTCACCCCCACCCTGACACCGGTACGGACCCATAACGTGACCTCTATTGGCGCAACGCCCGTCAATTGCACAACTCGCATCACGCACGCGGCGGAGGGAGAACCCTACGGCTTTACCGTAGAAATCGTAATTAGCTGAATACTGCCCCGTCAGGCCAACCCGATGGGGCACATATTTCCACTTTGTAAGCGCACCGGGCCACTGCGCTTACAACCGCGAAACAATTTTCCTACAAAATTCGCCATTGATTTTATATACCCTTGGCCGACGTCAGTTTATAAAGCCTTTCTCACGCGCCCGTATTGACACAAACCGATTCAATTACGCATTTTGTTTCATTTGCGCAGGCTAGGGCTCAGGTGCAGCATATCCAGCCCGATGTCCACCCAGCGTTCGGCTTCATTCGCCAGGGCGAAACTGTCTGGAGCCAGCAACCACTGGTAAAGAATGCCGTCGATATAGGCATGGATGGCAACCGCCGCCCTTTCGGGATTGAGGTCATCCGGCAACTGGCCGCGTTTCATTGCATTGCGCAACGACAAGGCGATACGCACGTTGCAGTCGAGGCTGACTTCACGTCGCTGCTGGCGCAAATCGCACATTTCATCGGTGAACTCGCACTTATGGAACAGAATCTCATTGATGCGCCGGGTTTTCGGGTCCAGGGCCACCTGCTGGAACAACCGTACCAACAACTTGCGCACGCACCCCAGGGGATCAAGCTCTTCCTCGTTTTCGCTCGCGCGGGCCAATTCATCGAGCGGTTCATGCAGCGTATCGAGCATGGCCTGGAGCAGATCCGCCTTGTTGCTGAAATGCCAATAGATGGCGCCCCGTGTCACACCCGCGAGCGTCGCGATATCGGCCAGCGTGGTACGCGCAACGCCTCGCTCGAAGAAGGCTTTTTCGGCCGCTTCGAGTATCTGGCTGCGAGTCTCCAAGGCTTCCTCTTTGGTACGACGGACCATGGCAGTAAACACCTCAATCAGGATGCGTAAGCAATGCGTAAGGATCAGCAGGACAATCTATAGGCAACGTCTGCCTGCACGCGTCCCCGGTCCGCATTGGCCTTTGTCAGGCTTTTGTAAATCCGGATGGTACGCAATTTGGCTGTTTACAAACAACCGTGTACGTAAGTATATTTCTTAGCATCCTACTAATTGCTTATCTGGCTCTTTTTTCACCTTTCACTTTCGAGCGCGCCTGTTACGCGCCTGGACCCGAGGATTTCCATGCAATTCAAGCCAGCTGTTACCGCTCTGGTCACTGCCATCGCCCTGGCATCGCTGCTCAGCGGATGCAAAAAGGAAGAGGCTGCACCCGCGCCTCCCCCTCCTCAGGTCGGCGTCGTAACCCTCAAGACCCAGCCTTTTACGCTGACCTCTGAACTGCCGGGCCGCACCAGTGCGTTCCGCGTTGCCGAAGTGCGCCCTCAGGTCAATGGCATCATCCTCAAGCGCCTGTTCAAGGAAGGCGCCGACGTCAAGGCCGGCCAGCAGCTGTACCAGATCGACCCCGCCGTTTACGAAGCGAACCTCAAGAGCGCCGAGGCCAACCTGCGTTCCACCAAGTCGATCGCTGATCGCTACAAGCAATTGGTTGATGAACAAGCCGTGAGCCGCCAGGAATACGACACTGCCATGGCCAATCGCCTGGAGTCGGAAGCCAGCCTGCAGACCGCGCAGATCAATGTGCGGTACACCAAGGTCTATGCGCCGATTTCAGGTCGCATCGGACGTTCCTCGGTGACCGAAGGCGCGCTGGTCAGCAACGGGCAGACCGATGCCCTGGCGACCATCCAGCAACTCGACCCGATCTATGTCGACGTGACGCAAAGCTCCGTCGAGCTCCTGCAACTGCGCCGCGAGCTGGAAAGCGGCCGCCTGCAGAAGGCCGGCGACAACGCCGCCATGGTCAAGCTGACCCTGGAAGACGGCAGCCAGTACCCCCATGAAGGCAAGCTCGAATTCTCCGAAGTCTCGGTCGACCAGACCACCGGCTCCGTGACCTTGCGCGCCGTGTTCCCCAACCCCGACCACACGTTGCTGCCGGGCATGTTTGTCCACGCGCAACTGCAGGCTGGCGTGAACAGCGCGGCGATCCTGGCACCGCAGCAAGGCGTGACCCGCGACCTCAAGGGTACGCCGACCGCCATGGTCGTGGGCGCTGATAACAAGGTCGAACTGCGTCAGCTCAAGGCCAGCCGCACCGTTGGCAACCAATGGCTGATCGAAGACGGCCTCAAGGCCGGTGATCGCCTGATCACCGAAGGGTTGCAGTACGTACGGCCAGGGGTGGAAGTCAAAGCCACCGAAGCCACCAACGTTGGCGCTAAGAACCCGGCCCCCGCTCAGGCAGCTGACAAAGCCGCCGGCGGCAAAGGGGAGTAAACCATGTCGAAATTCTTTATCGACCGTCCGATCTTCGCCTGGGTGATCGCCCTGGTGATCATGCTGGTCGGCGCTTTGTCGATCCTCAAGTTGCCGATCAACCAGTACCCGAGCATCGCGCCGCCGGCCATTGCGATCCAGGTGACCTACCCAGGTGCTTCCGCACAAACCGTACAAGACACCGTGGTGCAGGTGATCGAGCAGCAGCTCAACGGCATCGACAACCTGCGTTATGTGTCCTCGGAAAGTAACTCCGACGGCAGCATGACCATCACCGCGACCTTCGAGCAGGGCACCAGCTCCGATACCGCCCAGGTCCAGGTCCAGAACAAGCTGAACCTGGCCACCCCGCTGTTGCCGCAAGAAGTGCAGCAGCAAGGCATCCGCGTGACCAAGTCGGTGAAAAACTTCCTGATGGTGATCGGGGTGGTGTCGCGCGACGGCAGCATGACCAAGGACGATCTGTCCAACTACATCGTGTCCAACATGCAGGATCCGATCTCGCGCACTGCCGGTGTCGGCGACTTCCAGGTCTTCGGGGCCCAGTATGCGATGCGGATCTGGCTCGACCCGGCCAAGTTGAACAATTTCAGCCTGACCCCGGTGGACGTCAAAAACGCTATCGCCGCGCAAAACGTCCAGGTCTCGTCCGGCCAACTCGGCGGCTTGCCTGCCCTGCCCGGCCAGCAACTGAACGCGACCATTATCGGCAAGACCCGCTTGCAGACCGCCGAGCAATTCAAGGCGATCCTGCTGAAGGTCAACCCGGACGGCTCCCAAGTGCGCGTTGGCGATGTGGCCGACGTTGGCCTGGGCGGCGAGAACTACAGCATCAGCGCCCAGTTCAATGGCGCACCAGCGTCGGGCCTGGCGGTAAAACTGGCCAACGGTGCCAACGCACTCGACACGGCCAAAGCCCTGCGCAAGACCATTGACGACCTCAAGCCGTTCTTCCCCCAGGGCGTAGAAGTGGTGTTCCCATACGACACCACGCCGGTGGTGAGCGAGTCGATCAAGGGTGTGGTTGAAACCCTGGTCGAGGCGGTCGTGCTGGTGTTCCTGGTGATGTTCCTGTTCCTGCAGAACTTCCGAGCCACCATCATCACCACGATGACGGTGCCGGTGGTGTTGCTGGGTACCTTCGGGATTCTCGCGGCGGCCGGCTTCAGCATCAACACCCTGACCATGTTCGGCATGGTGCTGGCCATCGGCTTGCTGGTGGACGACGCCATCGTCGTGGTGGAAAACGTCGAACGGGTGATGAGCGAAGAAGGCCTGTCGCCCAAGGAAGCCACCAAGAAGTCCATGGGCCAGATCCAGGGCGCCCTGGTGGGTATCGCCCTGGTGCTTTCGGCGGTGCTGCTGCCGATGGCGTTCTTCAGCGGCTCCACCGGCGTGATCTACAAACAGTTCTCCATCACGATCGTCTCCGCGATGGCGCTGTCGGTGTTGGTCGCCCTGATCTTCACCCCGGCCCTGTGCGCCACCATGCTCAAGCCCATTCCGAAAGGCGAGCACGGCACGCCGAAACGCGGTTTCTTCGGCTGGTTCAACCGCACTTTCGACCGTGGCGTCAGGAGTTACGAGCGTGGCGTGGGCAACATGCTCCAGCGCAAGGCTCCGTATCTGCTCGCTTACGTGATCATTGTGGTCGGCATGGTCTGGCTCTTCACCCGCATCCCTACCGCGTTCCTGCCCGAAGAAGACCAGGGCGTGTTGTTTGCCCAGGTACAGACACCGGCCGGCTCCAGTGCCGAGCGCACCCAGGTGGTGGTCGACAAGATGCGTGAGTTCCTGCTGCGTCCAAGCAAGGACGGAGGTGAAGGCGATGCCGTGGCCTCGGTGTTTACCGTGACCGGCTTCAACTTCGCCGGTCGTGGCCAGAGCTCGGGCATGGCGTTCATCATGCTGAAACCGTGGGAGGAGCGTAACGCCGACAACAGCGTGTTCAAGCTGGCCGCTCGCGCCCAGCAGCATTTCTTTACCTTCCGTGACGCAATGGTGTTCGCCTTCGCCCCGCCAGCAGTGCTGGAATTGGGTAACGCCACCGGTTTCGACGTGTTCCTGCAGGACCGCGCCGGCATCGGCCACGACAAGCTGATGGAAGCTCGTAACCAGTTCCTGGGCATGGCGTCCCAGAGCAAGGTCTTGACCCAGGTCCGTCCGAACGGCCTGAACGACGAGCCGCAATACCAGCTCGAGATCGACGACGAGAAGGCCAGCGCGCTGGGCATCACCTTGGCCGATATCAACAACACCCTGTCGATCGCCCTGGGCAGTAGCTACGTGAACGACTTCATCGACCGTGGCCGGGTTAAAAAGGTCTACGTGCAAGGCCAGCCGGGCGCTCGCATGAGTCCGGAAGACCTGAAGAAGTGGTACGTGCGCAACAGCGCCGGGACCATGGTACCGTTCAGCGCCTTCGCCAAAGGCGAGTGGACCTACGGTTCGCCGAAGCTCGCGCGCTACAACGGCGTGGAAGCGATGGAAGTCTTGGGTGCTCCGGCGCCGGGCTATTCCACCGGTGAAGCCATGGCCGAGGTCGAAGCCATCGCCAAGAAGTTGCCGGCCGGCGTCGGCATCTCCTGGACAGGCCTCTCGTACGAGGAACGCCTGTCGGGTTCCCAGGCCCCAGCCCTGTACGCGCTCTCGCTGCTGATGGTATTCCTCTGTCTGGCGGCACTGTATGAAAGCTGGTCGATTCCGATCGCCGTCATGCTCGTGGTGCCGTTGGGGATTATCGGTGCCCTGCTGGCCACCAGCCTGCGCGGTCTGTCCAATGACGTGTACTTCCAGGTGGGCTTGTTGACAACGATCGGCCTGGCGGCGAAAAACGCCATCCTGATCGTCGAGTTCGCCAAGGAACTCCACGAACAAGGCCGGACCCTGGTGGAAGCCGCCATCGAAGCCTGTAGGATGCGTCTGCGGCCCATCATCATGACGTCCCTGGCGTTCGTCCTCGGCGTCGTCCCGCTGGCGATTTCCACCGGCGCCGGTTCGGGCAGCCAGCACGCCATCGGTACCGGCGTGATCGGCGGTATGCTCACGGCCACCATCCTGGCAATCTTCTGGGTGCCATTGTTCTTCGTGACAGTGTCGTCGTTAGGTCGTCGCAAAAATGCCGACCAGGACAACACTCCTGAAACTTCTAAAGAGGCTGGCCAATGAGCAAGTCGCTACTCTCCCTGACCATCGCCGCGGTCGTGCTCAGCGGTTGCTCCCTGATCCCGGACTATCAGCGGCCCGAAGCTCCGGTCGCGGCGCAGTACCCGCAAGGCCCGGCCTACGAACCTGCCAACGCCCCCGGCCAGGCAGCCGCCGAGCAGGGCTGGAAGCAGTTTTTCCATGACCCTGCGCTGCAACAGCTGATCCAGGTTGCCCTGGAAAACAACCGCGACCTACGCGTCGCTGCGTTGAACATCGACGCCTACGCCGCGCAATACCGCATCCAGCGGGCGGACCTGCTCCCGGCGGTCTCGGCAACCGGCTCCGGCAGCCGTCAGCGCGTGCCGGCACGGGCTTCGCAGACCGGCGAAGCGGCCATCAGCAGTTCCTACTCCGCAACGCTGGGGATCAGCGCTTACGAGTTGGACCTGTTCGGTCGCGTCCGCAGCCTGAGCGAGCAAGCGTTGCAAAGCTACTTCGCCACCGAAGAAGCCCGTCGCAGCACCCAGATCAGCCTGGTGGCCAACGTCGCCAACGCCTATCTGACCTGGCAGGCGGACAAGGAACTGCTCAAGCTGACCCAGGACACCCTGGGCACTTACGAACAGAGCCTGAAGCTGACCTCGCGTAGCGCCGAAGTCGGCGTGGCCTCGGCCCTGGACCTGAGCCAGGCGCGCACCGCGGTGGAAAACGCCCGCGTGCAACTGGCTCGCTACACCCGCCAAGTGGCCCAGGATGAAAACAGCCTGACGCTGCTGCTGGGCACCGGCCTGCCGGCCAACCTGCGCACTCAACCGTTGAGCGATGACCTGCTCAGCGAAGTGCCGGCCGGGCTGCCGTCGGACCTGCTGCAACGTCGTCCGGACATTCTCCAGGCCGAACGCAACCTGCTCGCCGCCAATGCCAACATCGGCGCCGCACGGGCCGCGTTCTTCCCAAGCATCAGCCTTACGGCCAACGCCGGTACCCTGAGCCCTGACCTGTCCGGTCTGTTCAAGGGCGGTTCGGGCACCTGGACCTTCGCGCCGCAGATCAACCTGCCGATCTTCAACGCCGGCAGCCTGCGGGCGAGCCTGGATTACGCCAAGATCCAGAAAGACATCAACGTCGCGCAGTATGAGAAGTCGATTCAGACAGCGTTCCAGGAAGTCTCCGACGGCCTGGCCGCGCGCCAGACCTACAACGAACAGCTGCAGGCCCAGACCGACTTCGTCGCCGCCAACCAGGACTACTACCGCCTGGCCGAGCGTCGCTACCGCATCGGCGTCGACAGCAACCTGACCTTCCTCGACGCCCAACGCCAGTTGTTCAGCGCACAACAATCGCTGATCACCGACCGCCTTGCGCAACTGACCAGCGAGGTCAATTTGTACAAGGCCCTGGGTGGTGGCTGGAATGCCGAG
The DNA here is from genome assembly GCF_052660185.1 of Pseudomonas sp. E102. NCBI lineage: Bacteria > Pseudomonadati > Pseudomonadota > Gammaproteobacteria > Pseudomonadales > Pseudomonadaceae > Pseudomonas > Pseudomonas sp. E102. Next base: position 659,718 of record NZ_CP084025.1, on the reverse strand, counting down.
ACGGGCAAGCACGAACCGCTGGCGGAAAAAGCGCCGGAGACGAAGTTGTTCTGATTGATGTACTGAAAACAAAAAGCCCACCGAAAGGTGGGCTTTTTGTTAGGGCCTGCTTTATCCACAAGTTGGCTAACGGGGGTCGACAGTATCCGGTACTCGATCAGCCTTTGAGAGCCTGCTTGGCGAGAGGTTTCGCCAGAACCCAAGCGTTGGTGAGCCTCGCCCGTAAATTGTGTCGGGTGGCATTCGCCCTGATGAAAAACCAGAGCGAATAGCGCCCTAATTCTATGCTGCAGGGTTCCCCTGCAACATAGAATCTCCCACAGGGGATTGCGACCATCCATTCGATTGTTTTGCTGTTCGATAATCGCCCAAAACCCGCAAACAGCAATTGAACCGATCCCGGGCCGCCCTTCACCATCGCTCGCACAAAACCAATAACAACAGGTTCGATGCCATGTCCCCACGCCCTGCACCGTCCGGCTGATCCTCAGTCGCTTTAACAACCTGCCCCCACCGTACCGTTCGCACCCAAAAAATGCGGCAACAACTCGCTTCGTCCACAAAAAATAAGAGACAACGCCCATGAAGCCCACACAGCACTTGTTCCCCAGCCTCATTGCCGTCGCCCTGACCAGCACCGCCCTCCCCGTCCTGGCGGCGGAATCGGGGTTCGTCGAAGATGCCAAAGCCACGCTGAACCTGCGCAACTTCTACATCAACCGCAACTTCACCAACCCGGACAATGCCCAGGGCAAAGCCGAGGAATGGACCCAGAGCTTCATCCTCGACGCCAAGTCCGGCTTCACCCAGGGCACCGTCGGTTTTGGCGTTGACGTGCTGGGCCTGTACTCGGTCAAGCTCGACGGCGGTCGTGGCACGGCCGGCACCCAGCTGCTGCCGGTGCACGACGACGGCCGCCCGGCCGATGACTTCGGTCGCCTGGGCGTCGCCCTGAAGGCCAAGGTCTCGAAGACCGAATTGAAAGTCGGCGAGTGGATGCCAGTGTTGCCGATCCTGCGTTCCGACGATGGCCGTTCCCTGCCGCAAACCTTCCGTGGCGGCCAGGTGACTTCCACCGAAATCAACGGCCTGAACCTCTACGGCGGCCAGTTCCGCGCCAACAGCCCGCGTAACGACGCGAGCATGGAAGACATGTCGATGAACGGCCGCGGTGCATTCACCTCCGACCGTTTCAACTTCGGTGGCGGCGAATACGCCTTCAACGAAAAACGCACCCAGGTCGGCGTCTGGTACGCGGAACTGTCCGACATCTACCAACAGCAATATTTCAACCTGACCCACAGCCAGCCGATCGGCGACTGGACCCTGGGCGCCAACCTCGGTTACTTCACCGGCAAGGAAGACGGCAGCGCACTGGCCGGCGACCTTGACAACAAAACCGCCTTCGCCATGCTTTCCGCCAAATACGGCGGCAACACCTTCTACGTCGGCCTGCAGAAAGTCGGCGGCGACGATGCCTGGATGCGCGTCAACGGCACCAGCGGCGGCACCCTGGCGAACGACAGCTACAACTCCAGCTACGACAACGCCAGGGAAAAATCCTGGCAACTGCGCCACGACTTCAACTTCGCCGCCGTCGGCGTGCCGGGCCTGACCCTGATGAACCGCTACATCAGCGGTGACAACGTTCACACCGCCACGGTCGACGACGGTAAGGAATGGGGCAGGGAAAGTGAGCTGGCCTACACGGTGCAGAGCGGCGTGTTCAAGAGCCTCAACGTGAAATGGCGTAATTCGACGATGCGTAGGGACTTCAGTACCAACGAGTTCGATGAGAACCGGTTGATTGTCAGCTATCCGATCAGCCTGCTGTAAAAACCAAAGATGGATGGAGGCTGTACCACCGTCATCGCGAGCAAGCTCGCTCCCACAGGGGATTGGCAGTGGACGTAGATTCAATGGCCGCTGGAGATCAGTGTGGGAGCGAGCTTGCTCGCGATGGCGTCATCACATCCAACATCGATGCAAGCTGACCCACCGCTTTCGCGAGCAAGCTCGCTCCCACAGGGGGATTGGCGGTGGACGTAGATTCAATGGCCGCTGGAGATCATTGTGGGAGCGAGCTTGCTCGCGATGGCGTCATCACATCCAACATCGATGCAAGCTGACCCACCGCTTTCGCGAGCAAGCTCGCTCCCACAGGGGACTGGCGGTGGACGTAGATTCAATGGCCGCTGGAGATCATTGTGGGAGCGAGCTTGCTCGCGATGGCGTCATCACATCCAACATCGATGCAAGCTGACCCACCGCTTTCGCGAGCAGGCTCGCTCCCACAGGAATCGAGGTATGCCCTAACCCCGCGATTCGACACCCAGTTCATCCCAGACCGATTCGGCCAGATGGAAGGTGGCATTGGCCGCCGGAATGCCGCAATAAATCGCACTTTGCATGATCACTTCCTTGATCTCACTACGGCTGACGCCATTGTTGGCGGCGGCGCGCAGGTGCAGCTTGAGTTCTTCGTTGCGGTTCATGCCGATCAGCATGGCAATGGTGATCAGGCTGCGGGTATGGCGCGGCAGTCCCGGGCGGGTCCAGATGTCGCCCCAGGCGTGACGGGTGATCATCTCCTGGAATTCGCTGTTGAATTCGGTCAGGGCGTTGAGGCTGCGATCCACGTGGGCATCGCCCAGCACGGCGCGGCGCACTTGCATGCCTTCGTCGTAACGTTGTTTCTCGTCCACAAAAAACTCCTCAGGCCCGGCCAGAATCAAGCAGGAAATCCAGCACCCGCGCGCTGAACGCAGCGCCGGCCTGGACGTTGGACAAATGCGCGGCGCGGAACTCGGCATATTTGGCCCCATTGACCCGCTCTTGTATAAAATGCCCACCGGACGGCGGTGTCACCGCATCCTCGGTGCCCGCCACAACCAACAACGGCACGCGGATCGACGCCAACTGCTCGCGGAAATCGGCGTCCCGCACCGCCGCGCAGTTTGCCGCATAACCCTGGGGCGAGGTGGCAGCCAGCATGTCGGTGATTTTCTTTACCGTCGCGGGGTGCGCCTCGGCGAAGTCCGGTGTAAACCAGCGGCCAATCGACGCGTCACGCAAGGCCACCATCGCCGCCTGGCCGTCACGCAGCACGGTTTCGATGCGCGGGTTCCACACCGACGGGTCGCCAATCTTGGCCGCCGTGTTGCAGATGACCAGTTTGAACAACCGCTCGCCCGCGTTGATTCCCAGCCATTGGCCGATCAGCCCGCCCATGGACAATCCGCAGAAATGCACCTTGTCGATGCTCAAGGCATCAAGCATGGCCAGCACATCGCGCCCCAGCTGTTCAATGCTGTAGGGGCCTTCGGTCACCAACGACTGACCATGACCACGCGTGTCGAAACGCAGCACGCGAAAGTGTTCGCTGAAAGCTTGGATCTGCTCGTCCCACATGTGCAGGTCGGTGCCCAGGGAGTTGGAAAGCACCAGAACCGGCGCGTCTTCCGGCCCGTCCAATCGATAATTCAGATCGCCCTCGGCGAGTTTGACGAATCCCACAACAATCTCCTTTCAGGCATTCAAGGCAAGGTGTTCGGCCACGGCTCGGGCGACCCAGGTCTGGGCTTGTCCAAGGTAGTGGGCCGGGTCGAGCAGATGATCGAGCTCGGTCGTGGATAGCTGCGCGGTGACCTGAGGTTCGTCCCCCAGCACTTCGCGCAGGTGCCGTTGTTCGGCCACGGCACGCTTGCAGCATTGTTCGAGCAGATGATGCGCGGTGTCGCGCCCCACACGCTGGGCCAGGACGATGCTCACGGCCTCCGCCAGCAGCAGCCCTTGGGTCAACTCCAGGTTACGGGCCATGCGCGACGGATCCACTTCCAGCCCGTCGGCCAGCAGCCGCGCCTGTTGCAGCGCGCCGGATACCAGGCAGCAGATCTCCGGCAGGGTTTCCCATTCGGCGTGCCACAGCCCCAGGCTGCGCTCATGTTCCTGGGGCATGGCGCTGAACAGCGTCGACAACAAGCCCGGCACGCGCGTCGCCGCGCCGATCAGCACGGCCGCGCCCACCGGGTTGCGTTTGTGGGGCATGGTGGACGAACCGCCCTTGCCCGGCGCCGAGGGTTCGAACGCTTCGCCGGCTTCGGTTTGCATCAACAGACTGATGTCACGCCCCAACTTGCCCAGGCTGCCGGCGATCAGGCCCAGCACCGAACCGAACTCCACCAGGCGATCGCGCTGGGTGTGCCACGGCTGCTCCGGCAGGTTCAATTGCAGCTCGGCGGCCAACGCCTCTGCGACTGGCAGCGCGTGCTCACCCAAGGCAGCGAGCGTCCCGGAAGCGCCGCCGAATTGCAGCACCAGCAGGCGCGGCTTGAGCTCGCGCAAGCGTTGGCGACTGCGGGTGATCGCCCCCAGCCAACCGGCGACCTTCATGCCCAGGGTCACCGGCGTGGCGTGTTGCAACCACGTACGCCCGGCCAATGGCGTCGCGGCGTAGCGTTCGGCTTGTCGGGCCAGGCTGTCGGCCAGTTGCGCCAGTTCGTTTTCGATCAGCCCAAGCGCCTGGCGCAGTTGCACCACCAGACCGCTGTCCATCACGTCCTGGCTGGTGGCACCCAAATGCACGTACCGCTCAGCTTCCAGGCTCTGGATGGCGATGCGCTTGCCCAACGCCTTGACCAGCGGGATCGCCGAATTGCCGGCACTGGCGATCGCTTCGCTCAACGCGCCGAAATCGTACAGGTGGGCGTGGCAGGCGTTCTCGATCGGCGCCACCGCCTCGTGGGGGATCAGCCCCACTCGCGCCTCGGCCCGGGCCAGTGCCGCTTCGACGTCCAGCATGGCCTGCACCCGCCCCGCATCGCAGAACACGTCGCGCATGTCGCGGGCGGTGAAGTAGGCATCGAAGAGCTGATTGCCCGGTCGTTCGCTCATAAACATTCCTTGAGAAAATAGATGCAGTTATGGCGAGGGAGCTTGCTCCCGCTTGAGTGCGAAGCGCTCACAAGAGAGGGCTGCCGCGCAGCCCAGCGGGGATAAATCCCCTCGCCACAATGAATCAAGCAAGCCTTAAAGATCGTGATGCAAATACGCCGGCTGCTTGGGCAGGCGCAGGCTGAACAGGAACGCCACTACCATCATCACCGTGACATACCAATAAAAGGCGTTCTCCATGCCCTGGGCCTTCAGGCTCAAGGCGACGTATTCGGCCGAACCGCCAAAAATCGCATTCGCCACCGCATACGCCAACCCTACTCCCAGCGCGCGCACTTCCGGTGGAAACATTTCAGCCTTCACCAAACCGCTGATGGAGGTGTAGAAGCTGACGATCGCCAACGCCAACGTGATCAGGACAAATGCCAGGAACGGGCTGCTGATGCTTTTGAGTGTCAGCAGGATCGGCACCGTGCACAGCGCCCCAAGGCCACCGAACCAGAGCATGGAGTTACGCCGGCCAATCTTGTCCGCCAGCATGCCGAACAGCGGTTGCATGCACATGTAAAGGAACAGCGCGCCGGTCATGATGTAGCTGGCGGTCTTGGCGTGCAGCCCGGCGGTGTTCACCAGGTATTTCTGCATATACGTGGTGAAGGTGTAGAAAATCAGCGAACCACCGGCGGTGTAGCCCAGTACGGTAATGAAGGCGGCCTTGTGGCTGCGAAACAGTGCAGCGATGCTGCCGGCGTCCTTGTTTTCGCGCATTTCCTTGCTGCTGGTTTCCTTCAGTGAGCGGCGCAGGAACAGGGAGATCACTGCCGCCACGGCGCCGACCACGAACGGAATCCGCCAGCCGTAGGCCCGCAGCTCGTCTTCGTTGAGGAACTGTTGCAGGATCACCACCAGCGACACCGCCAGCAGCTGCCCGCCGATCAGCGTCACGTACTGGAACGACGCAAAGAAGCCGCGCTGGCCTTTCAGGGCGACTTCGCTCATGTAGGTGGCAGTGGTGCCGTACTCGCCGCCCACCGACAGGCCTTGCAGCAGACGGGCGAGCAACAGCAGCACCGGCGCCCAGACGCCGATGTCCTTGTAGGTGGGCAGGCAGGCGATGAGCAACGAGCCGAAGCACATCATCAGCACCGAGATCATCATCGAATTCTTGCGCCCGTGACGGTCCGCCACCCGGCCGAAAATCCAACCGCCGATCGGCCGCATCAGGAACCCGGCGGCGAATACACCGGCGGTGTTGACCAATTGCACGGTGGGATTGTCCGACGGAAAGAATGCCGGCGCGAAGTAAATGGCGCAAAAGGCATAGACATAGAAGTCGAACCATTCGACCAGGTTGCCGGATGAGGCACCGACGATGGCAAAGATACGCTTGCTGCGCTCTTCACCGGTGTAGTGGCTGGTTGGGGTGGTCATGATTTTTCACTCGTTGGGGGCTGACGTCGTCTAGACACACTTCGTAACAGTCCCGTTCCACAAACAGTCTTTCATGCAGTAGCGCCTGTACCAACGCTATCGCGAGCAAGCTCGCTCCCACAGGGCTTGCATCACACCCGTGGCGAGCAAGCTCGCTCCCGCAGGGCTTGCATCACACCCGTGGCGAGCAAGCTCGCTCCCGCAGGGCTTGCATCACACCCGTGGCGAGGGAGCTTGCTCCCGCTCGGCTGCGAAGCAGTCGCAAACCAGGCAGCGCGATTGGTCTGACGAAATGCGTCGCAAGCCAGCGGGAGCGAACTCCCTCGCCACCGAGAATTTCACTCAGTAATCGAAGAACACCGTTTCGGCATCCGTGCCCTGCAGGATCACGTTCCACTGGTACACACCTGACGCATCGGGCTTGGCCACGAGGGTGCCGCGTCGTTCCTGCGGCACGCAGGCCAGCAGCGGGTCGGCTTCGTTACCGGGTTCATCGTCAAAATAGATCCGCGTCAGCAGATGCTTGACCAGCCCACGGGCGAACACCAACACCACCAGGTGCGGGGCTTGGGTCGTGCCGCCCAGCCCCGGCACGGTGCCGGGCTTGATGGTGGTGAAACGAAAACGTCCCTCGGCATCCACCGGTACCCGACCAAAACCGTCGAAATGCGGGTCGAGGGGTTTGTCCTGGTCGTCTTCCGGGTGGGCGTACTTGCCGGCCGCGTTGGCCTGCCAGACTTCCAGCATCGCGTCGTTGACGAACTGACCATTGCCATCGACCACCTGCCCGGTGATCGCCACCCTTTGGCCGAGGGTCTGCTCGTCGGTCAGGTCTTCGCGGTTCAGCCAGGTCAGGCCGATGTGGTAGTAAGGCCCGACGGTGTGGGACGTAGTGGCGTTGAGCGTCATCTTATTTCTCCATCGGCGTGGCATCGCGGCCGCGCAAGACGATGTCCCAGCGATAACCGAGGGCGTAGTGAGGGACGGTTTTTTCCAGGTCGAACCGGGCGATCAAGCGTTCCTTGGCACTGGTGTCCGGCACGCAGTTATAGATCGGGTCGTATTCCAGCAACGGGTCGCCGGGGAAATACATCTGCGTCACTAGGCGCGTCAGGATGCTCGGCCCGAACAGTGAGAAGTGGATATGCGCCGGGCGCCAGGCGTTGTGGTGATTGCCCCACGGGTAGGCGCCGGGCTTGATGGTCTGGAATTGATACCAACCGTCGGCGTCGGTGACGGTGCGACCGGTGCCGGTGAAGTTCGGGTCCAGCGGCGCGTCATGGTTGTCACGGTCGTGGTTGTAGCGTCCGGCGGCGTTGGCCTGCCAGATCTCCACGAGAACGCCCGGCACCGGCTCGCCGTGTTCATCCAGCACGCGCCCATGAATGATGATCCGCTCGCCGAGCGGCTCGCCAGTGTGCTGGGCGGTCAGGTCGTGGTCCTTCTCCTGAATGCGATCTGCGCCCACAGTCGGGCCGGTAATTTCCGACAGCGAATGAGGCAGATACACCAAAGGTTTCGACGGCGAGCGCAGGTTGGTGGACTGGTACGACGGGTGCAGGTATTCCGGCTGGGTGCCCACTTGAGGGCGGCGGTAACCAGGCTTGTCAGTCATGAAGCATTCCTCGGTTTCTTATTAGTGAAACGACCGTCAGACGCGTTCGATCGCCAGCGCCAGACCTTGGCCGACCCCAACACACATGGTCGCCAGGCCTTTCTTGCCGCCGGTCTTTTCCAGATGATGCAATGCGGTCAGTACCAACCGTGCCCCGCTCATGCCCAGCGGGTGGCCCAGGGCGATGGCGCCACCGTTCGGGTTGACTTGCGGCGCATCGTCCGCCAGCCCCAAGTCCCGAAGTACCGCCAAGCCTTGGCTGGCAAAGGCTTCGTTAAGCTCGATCACGTCAAAATCGGCGACGGCCATTCCCAGGCGCTCGGTGAGCTTGCGCACCGCTGGCACCGGGCCGATGCCCATCACCCGGGGCGCCACCCCGGCACTGGCCATGCCCAGCACTTTGCCCCGAGGCGTCAGGCCATGTTTTTTAACCGCCTCTGCAGACGCCAGGATCATCGCGGCCGCGCCGTCATTCACACCCGAGGCGTTGCCGGCGGTGACGGTTTTGTCCGCGCCGTTGACCGGCTTGAGCTTGCTCAGGGTCTCCAGCGTGGTGTCAGCCCGTGGATGCTCGTCCTGCTCGACCACGGTTTCACCTTTTTTGTGGGCGATGCGCACCGGCACGATTTCCTCGGCAAAAAAACCGGCCGCCTGGGCCGCTGCCGCCCGCTGCTGGCTGCGCACGGCGAAGGCGTCCTGGTCGGCGCGGGAGACAACATGGTCGTCGGCCACGTTATCCGCCGTCTGCGGCATCGCGTCCACGCCGTACTGGGCTTTCATCAAAGGGTTGATGAAGCGCCAGCCGATGGTGGTGTCTTCCAGTTTCATGTTGCGGGAAAACGCCGCGTCGGCCTTGCCCATCACGAACGGCGCACGGGACATCGACTCCACGCCGCCAGCAATCGCCAGTTCCATCTCGCCGCTGGCGATGGCGCGGAACGCGGTCCCGATAGCATCCATGCCCGAAGCGCAGAGGCGGTTGAGGGTCACGCCAGGAACACTTTCAGGGAGGCCCGCCAACAGCAGCGCCATGCGCGCGACGTTGCGGTTGTCCTCGCCGGCCTGGTTGGCGCAGCCGAGGAATACCTCGTCCACTGCATTCCAGTCCACGGATGGGTTGCGCTCCATCAATGCCTTGATCGGCACGGCGGCCAGATCATCGGCACGCACGGCGGCCAGGCTGCCGCCGAACCGGCCGATGGGGGTTCGAATCGCATCACAGATAAAAACGTCGCGCATCAGGCTTCTCCCGGTGTCTGCCCGTGGGCGGCCGCAGTGCGGGCCTCAAGGTCACGCAGTGCGCGCAGCTCCACCTCGGTCGGCTCGGCGGTGGTCTGCACCTGGTCGGCGAAGCGGATCGCCCACCCGGTGGCCGCGATCACTTGCTCGCGAGTCACGCCAGGGTGCAGCGAGGTGACCACGAATTCATGACTGCCAGCTTCCGGCTCCATGATGCACAGGTCAGTGATAATCCCCACCGGCCCGGCACCCGGCAAGCCAAGGCGCTTGCGCGAGTCGCCACCTTCGCCGTGTCCGACCGAGGTGATGAAATCCAGCTTGTCGACAAACGAACGGGCCGACTGCTTGAGGATGATCAGCACACTCTTGGCGGAACCGGCAATTTCCGGCGCGCCACCCGCGCCGGGCAGGCGGACTTTCGGCTGATGGTAGTCACCCACCACCGTGGTGTTGATGTTGCCGAAACGGTCGACCTGGGCCGCACCGAGAAAACCGACGTCGATACGCCCCCCTTGCAGCCAGTAGCGGAAAATCTCACCGGTCGGTACGACAGTGTCCGCGGTTTCCGCCAGCTCACCGTCGCCGATGGACAGCGGCAATACGCTGGGCTTGGCACCGATCGGACCGGACTCGTAGATCAGCACTACATCGGGTGACGAAGTCAGCCGTGCCAGATTGGCCGCTTTGGACGGCAAACCGATGCCCACGAAGCACACGGCATTGTTCTTCAACCGCCGCGCCGCCGCGACCGTCATCATCTCATTGGTGGAATAGGTCATGGTTTCACCTGCGAAGCGGCTGCGAGCCGGGCCTGGAACTCACTGAAATCCTGGGTGCCGCGAATGTATTCGTCGATCCAAGCGCTAAACGTATCGCGATCCCGGGCGATGGGGTCCCACGCTTGGTAGAAACGATTATCTCGCTCGGTATAACCGTGGGCGTAGGACGGATGGGCGCCGCCGGGCACATGGCACACGGCGCTCAACGCCCAGGTCGGCAGCACGCAGGCGTTCATCGGCGCATTCAGGTCATCGACGATTTCTTCCACGGTGACGATGCAGCGCTTGGCGGCCAGGGCGGCTTCTTTCTGCACGCCGAGGATGCCCCACAGCAGCACGTTTCCTTTGCGGTCGGCTTTCTGAGCGTGGATCACCGTGACGTCCGGGCGCACCGAAGGCACGGCGGCCAACACCTCACCGGTAAAGGGACAGGTCACGCTCTTGATCAGCGGGTTGACCTTCGGCAGGTCGGAACCCGCGTAGGCCCGCAGCACCGCGAACGGTAGGCCGGAGGCACCGGCAACGTAGGCATTGGCCAGGTCTGCGTGGCTGTGCTCCTCGATTTCCAGCGGATGCGGCCATTGCTTTTCCACTGCGTCACGCAACCGGTGCAACGAGCCCACGCCAGGGTTGCCGCCCCAGGAGAAAATCAGCTTGCGAGCACAACCGGCTCCGATCAACTGGTCATAGATCAGGTCGGGCGTCATGCGCACCAGCGTCAGGTCTTTCTTGCCCTGACGGATGATTTCATGACCCGCCGCTGTCGGGATCAAGTGGGTGAAGCCTTCGAGCGCGACGGTATCGCCGTCGTTGACGAACTGCTTCACCGCATCGTGCAGCGAAAGGATTTCAGCCATGGGGCAGGCTCCCGTTTTCCAGTAGACCGACATGAATAAGGCGCGAGATTAGGCGCCGGAATGACTGAAGATTAAGCTTCGGGATGAGGGCAAAACAATCCGATAATCGACAGAGCGTTCGTTTATCGAACAGATTGTTGCTTGGCTATCTATTTATCAGGACACAGCAAATTCCCTGTGGGAGCGAGCTCGCTCGCGATAGCGACGTATCAACTTGCATCAATGTTGACTGACCCACCGCCATCGCGAGCAAGCGCGCTCCCACAGGTCTTTTACAGGCTCAAACTCTATGGCTCAGGTTGCGTCCGCATGGCTGACCATGCCCTTGATCACCACCGCCACGGTCGCCAGGGCCGCCGGGATCACCAACGCGGTCAGGACCTGTTCGAAGTTCCAGCCCAGCCCCAGCAGGGTCGCGCCCATCCAGGCCCCGAGAATCGCCCCGAAGCGACCTATGCCCAGCATCCAGGAAACACCGGTGGCCCGGCCCTGGGTCGGGTAGAAGCGCGCCGCCAGGGACGGCATCGCCGATTGGGCGCCGTTGACGCACATGCCCGCCACCAGCACCAAGGTGGCAAGCAGGGTGATGTTGCCCAGACTCTGCCCTACCGCATAGGCAAACAGCCCTGCCAACAGATAGAAAATGCCGATGACCTTGTGCGGATTGAACCGATCCATCGCCCAGCCCACGCCAACGGCGCTCAATACCCCACCGAACTGGAACAGCGCGCCGATGAACGCCGCCTGCTCCATGCTCGCGCCGCTGTCACGCATCAGGGTCGGCAACCAACTGGTCAGGAGATAAACGATCACCAGGCCCATGAAATACGTGAGCCACAGCAACAAAGTGCCGGCGCTGTAAGTGCCCGAGAAAATCACCGCCAGCACGTTGCGCGCCTTCACGGTTGTCTGCTCCGGCACGCTGAAGCTGGACGCCTGGGCGATAGTCGTTGGGTCAATCGGCGCCAGGGTCTTGCGCACTTTGTCGGTGCCACGGTTACGCACAACCAGGTAACGCGCGGACTCCGGCAACCAGAACACCAGCACGACCGCGAGTATCAGCGGCAGAACGCCGCCAATCAGCAGGAGGCTGTGCCAGCCAAATGCCGGGATCAACTTGGCCGAGATGAACCCGCCGCCGGCCATGCCGAGGTTGAAGCCACAGAACATGCTGGTCACCAGCAGGGATTTCTTGCGCTCCGGGGTGTATTCCGACAGCAGAGTGGTGGCGTTCGGCATGCCGGCGCCCAATCCCAGGCCGGTCAGGAAGCGCAGCACCAGCAATTGATCGACATTGGTACAGAACGCCGAGGCCAGGCTGAACGCGCCAAACAACACGACCGCGCCGACCAATACGAGTTTTCGTCCAAAGCGATCGGCCAACGGGCCGGAGCCCAGGGCGCCGAAGACCATGCCGATCAGCGCGGCACTCATGACCGGGCCAAGGCTGGCCCGGTCGATGCCCCAATCCTGGGACAACGCCGGCGCGATGAAACCCATGGCCGCGGTATCGAGGCCATCAAGGAAGACGATCAGGAAACAGAGAATGACCACGCGCCACTGATAGCGTGAGATCGGTTGAGCGTTGATGAAGGACTGCACATCGAGGCAGGTGCCTACGGAAGTCTGGGGCTGATTCATTTTATTTTTATTCCACGCAAGAGACGCCAGATGACGCTGCGCGACATTAATGAGGCCGGGCAAATACCGTCAATTCATCGCAGCCGAGTGTGTGCGTTTATCGAACAGCTTAAGAAAACAACTGTGCGCTCAAGTCGCGGCTGGCCCCCAGCAGACCTGGCAGGAAACGTTGCTCCAACTCATTGCGGCTGACCCGCCCGGCATGGGTGCTGACATTCAGGGCCGCGACTACTTGACCCGACGCGTCATAGACCGGCACGGCAATTGAGCGCAGCCCCTGCTCCAACTCCTGATCGACGATGCACCACCCTTGCTGCCGGACCTGATGCAAGCATTCAAGCAGCGCCTCGGGCGTATGCAGGGTCCTGCTTGTCTTGGCCTGAAGGTCGGCATGGTCGAGGTAATCTCGCAGCGAAGCGTCGTCCAGGGCCGCCAGCAGGATCCTGCCCATGGACGTGCAATACGCCGGCAGGCGGCCGCCGACGGACAGGTCCACGGAAATCAGCCGCTGGGTGGTCGCCGACCGGGCGATGTAGAGGATATCGTCGCCTTCGAGCGTGGCCATGTTGCAGGCCTCGTGCAGCTGTTCGCTCATGCGGTCCAGATAAGGCTGGGCGGACACGGCCAGCGGCGTCGATGACAAATAGGCGTGGCCCAGCGTCAGTACTTTGGGCAGCAATGAATAGGTACGCCCATCGGTGGTCGCATAGCCGAGCTTGATCAAGGTATACAGGCAACGGCGGACGGCGGCGCGGGGGATTTCCGTGCGATGGCTGATCTGCGCGATGGTCAGGTGCCGCTTGCGCTCCTGGAAAGCCTGGACCACGGCAAGGCCCCGGGCCAGCGAGGTCATGAAATCCGGGTCACCCGTCATGGCCTGGATCCGCTTGGCCGGCGAGGCGACGATCGGTGGCGCGACTGACGTAAAGGCATTGCGCAATTGGTCGTTCATGTCAGGTCCTCGGAAATTGACGACTATTACAAGCGGCTGCCCGGCCGACAGACAAGCACCTGGCGATCAAGACCGTTCGATTATCGAACTGGCGACCGATAATCGCAATCCATGCATCAGCTCTTCATCTGGCCATGCTCCTGATATCGCCCACTCGGGTATGGAAATAACAAAGATGGGCCGTGACGGGTTGCAACAAACGAGGCTCAATATTGAACTTGTGGTACGTCTTGAAACTCTGTTGACACAACTTGCACATACAAACATTGGTTCACACAAGGCAACCGAACGTTTTAACTTTAGCGATAGTGTTATTCAGATGGACCGCTATAATGCGCTCAGTGACGGCGCGGCCAATCGGCCAGTCCCCGTCCGCGGGCACGACAGTTCTAACTGTCATGTCGGCAACCGGTGCGTGAAGCATCGATGACCGCTTCCTCTGTGTCGGCAATAACCCGAAGCCCTGATGCTACGTCAGCTGTCAGCTCTGGTGCCGTGGCCGTCTGCATGACTGCATGCAGTGCGTATCACCAGATTAATTTTCAATTCATTAGGTAATACTGTGACGAAAGAAGAACTGCGCGCGGAACTTGAGCGCCAGGAACAACGTTACAAGGAAGTCTACGGCGGGGAAATCACCACCTACGCCGCGCAACCCGAACCGGAACGCAAACCTTGGCGCAAACGCGCCACCGTCCAGGACCAGGCTTTCAGCCAGGAACTTCAAAAGATGGAAAAAGAGCTCAAGTCCGAAGAAGGATGACGTCGCGCACTTGATGTTGTTACGGGCCGTGTCCGGTCGCCACCCAGGCCGGACACGGCAGCGGACGCCCGCCAAAAGTGGGCCGCTTCAACTCACCAGCCATCGGTCGGGTAACCGTAACGACTGCTCGTCCTTCAGATTTTTTCTTCCGACGATCCCGGCGCGAGGCGAACACGCCAACAGAGCTTTCATCCTTGTAAACAAAGGCTTGCAGCCTCGTGGCGCCCCTCGAAAAAGACAGCCTGCACCCCGGTCGCTTAGCAGAAGATTGTTACCGATGAGCAGGCAATGCATCGATTTGCGAGGTTTTCTGGCATAATCGCGCCCCCTTATGACCGGGTCAGAAAACCTTCATGATCGATTTATTCAGCGGACTGGATGCTTGGGTGCTCGTGAGCCTCTTGCTCGCCCTGGCTTTTGTCCTCGCCTTCGAGTTCATCAACGGCTTTCATGACACCGCTAACGCGGTTGCCACTGTTATCTACACCAAAGCCATGCCGCCTCACCTGGCGGTGTTCTTTTCCGGTGTGTTCAATTTCCTCGGCGTGTTGCTGGGCGGTGTGGGGGTGGCGTATGCCATCGTGCACTTGCTGCCCGTGGAACTGTTGATCAACGTGAACACCGGCCACGGGTTGGCCATGGTGTTCTCACTGCTTGCGGCGGCCATCACCTGGAACCTGGGCACGTGGTACTTCGGTATCCCGGCCTCCAGCTCCCACACCCTGATCGGCTCGATCCTTGGCGTCGGCCTGGCCAACGCATTGATCAATGACATTGCGCTGCGCGATGGCGTGAATTGGCAGAAGGCAATCGACATCGGTGCTTCCCTGGTGTTCTCGCCCATGGCCGGCTTCCTGATCGCCGCCCTGGTGTTGATCGGCCTGAAATGGTGGCGTCCGTTGTCGAAGATGCACAAGACGCCGGAACAGCGCCGCAAGATCGACGACAAGAAACACCCGCCATTCTGGAACCGCCTGGTGCTGGTGATTTCGGCCATGGCCGTCAGCTTCGTCCACGGTTCCAACGACGGCCAGAAAGGCATCGGCCTGATCATGCTGGTGCTGATCGGGATCGTCCCCGCGCAGTTCGTACTCGACCTGAACAGCACGACCTACCAGATCGAGCGTACCCGCGACGCGACCCTGCACTTGAGCCAGTTCTACAAGCGCAACAGTGAATCCCTCGGCGAATTCCTGGCCTTGGGCAAGAGTGTCGAAGGCGATCTGCCGGAGAAATTCCGTTGCAACCCGCAACAGACCGAACCGACCATCAACGCGCTGCTCGATACGCTCAAAGGCGTGGCGGACTACCACTCGCTGCCTTCGGAAAGCCGTATCGAAGTGCGTCGCTACCTGCTCTGCCTGGACGACACGGCGAAAAAGGTCGGCAAGCTGCCGGGTTTGGCGGCTCGTGAGAAAGACGACCTGAACAAGCTGCGCAAGGACCTGACCGCGACCACCGAATACGCGCCGTTCTGGGTGATCCTGGCGGTTGCCCTGGCGCTGGGCCTGGGCACCATGGTCGGCTGGAAGCGCGTGGTATTGACCATCGGCGAGAAGATCGGCAAGCAAGGCATGACCTACGCCCAAGGCATGTCGGCCCAGATCACCACCGCTTGCATGATTGGCGCGGCGAACGTCTTCAGCCTGCCGGTTTCCACCACCCATGTACTGTCTTCCGGCGTGGCGGGCACCATGGTCGCCAACAAGAGCGGCCTGCAAGGCGGCACGGTGAAGACCATCCTGCTGGCCTGGGTGCTGACCTTGCCGGCAACGGTGGCCCTGTCGGCGGCGCTGTTCTGGCTGGCGTCCAAGGCCATCAGCGGCTGAGTCTCTGGCAGTTATGAAAAAAGGTGCGTTCCTTGCGGTTCGCACCTTTTTTCATGCCCAGCCACCTGTGGGAGCGAGCAAGTTCGCCCCCACAATGGTTTTATGGGAAACCGGAACATTTGCCAAAAAAAAGGGCGACCGAAGTCGCCCAAAATGCCTTGCGTGCTCGCTGTCGCTGAAAAGGCCTACGGCTTCTTGCGCTTGTGCGCATCTTTCCAGATGAATAATCCAAAACCTGCGAAAAACACGAACATGAGGCCGACCGTCAACACACCGGCAAACACCACATTATCGATAAACATGACTGGCCTCCTGGTCTTGCCCCTGTTTCGTTGGAGCCAAGTTAACCAATCGGGCCTGGATGAAAATTGACCGGAATCAATACCGCTCGCGACGGAGCGAAATGAAGAGGGAATAATTGATTTGGATCAATGAATCGAGGGGAGCTCAGCGCTTTTTCGGTTTGTTTTTCGGTTTTTTCTTTGGCTTGCCCAGCGGCATGGCCTGCTCGAAAGCCTGGCGAACTTCATTGAGGCGTTTTTCGTTGAGGTCGTGAACGCGCTTGGCGCGCTCAGCGCCCAGGTCAATCAGCTTGTCTTCTTGGCTCATGGTGTGTCGGCATCATACGGTGAGTTCGGATGCGCCCATGATGCGGGCTGCTTCCTGCGTTGACCAGCCCGGCCGTCTCGGCGGGCTTGGATCAGATCTGGATATCGACCCACAGGCCTTGGCGCGACTCCCCTTCCACCAGCGGTACGACCGGTACTGTGTTGTCGGCGTTCAGCTCGGTGCCCGGCACCGCCAAATGTTCGCCGGGGTCTTCATCGGCTTCACGGCGACGCCTTTCACGCTCCTGCTGGCGGCGCTGTTCCTCGCGCAGCAACAACGCGGTTTCTTCAGGATCGCGCTTTTGCAGGTCGATGGTGCTTTCGCTGGAGCTTTCCTGAACAGGGACCACGGGCGGAATATCCGGTCGCGGCCGGATAGGATCCTGCTGCGCGGTAACGGGTACGGCGCTCAAGGGAAGCATGGGTGGCAACATAAAGGTCTCCTGTCTTCAGGTTGTCGGCTGTGGCGGGGACAGCTTGAACCGCTGGTCCGAAACTTGTGACCCGGTTGGCATTGCGCCCTGCCAGCCCACAAGCTTGTTTGATCGCGCAACCCGTTTAAGTTCCCTTGGCCAGGTTGACGGGGAGCGCCCACGCGAGGCCTGGCAGATGTGCGTAAATCCTTTGGTCTGGCGGCTCATTCCGTTAAGATAGCCGGCTTTTTCACGGCGGGAGTCAGGCAGCATGGCGCAGCAGTATCAACCGGGGCAACGCTGGATCAGTGACAGCGAAGCCGAGCTGGGTTTAGGCACCGTTCTGGCACAGGACGGCCGCTTGTTGACCGTGCTCTATCCGGCCACTGGCGACACTCGCCAGTACGCGCTACGGAATGCGCCCTTGACCCGCGTACGGTTTTCGCCGGGCGACGTGATCACTCACTTCGAAGGCTGGAAAATGACCGTGCGCGAAGTCGACGACGTCGATGGACTGTTGGTCTACCACGGCCTTGACGGCCAGAACGAAGTCGTCACGCTGCCCGAAACCCAGCTGTCGAACTTCATCCAGTTCCGCTTGGCCAGCGACCGCCTGTTCGCCGGCCAGATCGACCCACTGGCCTGGTTTTCCCTGCGCTACCACACGCTGGAACATACCAGCCGCCAATTGCAGTCCCCGCTTTGGGGCCTGGGTGGCGTCCGCGCCCAACCGATCGCCCACCAACTGCACATCGCCCGTGAAGTGGCTGACCGCATTGCGCCACGGGTACTGCTGGCAGACGAAGTGGGCCTGGGCAAGACCATCGAAGCCGGCCTCATCATCCACCGCCAACTGCTTTCCGGGCGCGCCAGCCGCATCCTGATCCTGGTCCCGGAAAACCTCCAGCACCAGTGGCTGGTGGAAATGCGCCGGCGCTTCAACCTGCAGGTGGCGCTGTTCGACGAAGAACGCTTCATTGAAAGCGATGCCAGCAACCCCTTCGAAGACACCCAACTGGCGCTGGTGGCGCTGGAATGGCTGGTAGACGACGAGAAGGCCCAGGACGCGCTGTTTGCCGCCGGATGGGACCTGATGGTTGTCGACGAAGCCCATCACCTGGTGTGGCACGAAGACCATGTCAGCCCTCAATACGCGCTGGTGGAGCAACTTGCCGAAACCATTCCCGGCGTACTGCTGCTGACCGCGACACCTGAGCAACTGGGACAGGACAGCCACTTCGCCCGTCTGCGCCTGCTGGACCCGAACCGTTTCCATGATTTGCAGGCCTTCCGTGCCGAAAGCGAGAACTATCGCCCGGTCGCCGAAGCCGTCCAGGAGTTGTTGGACAAAGGGCGCCTGTCGCCCGAAGCCCACCAGACCATCCACGGTTTCCTGGGTAACGAGGGCGAAGCGCTGCTGACGGCTGTCAACGATGGCGACATCGAAGCCAGCGCCCGCCTGGTTCGTGAATTGCTCGACCGACATGGCACTGGCCGCGTGCTGTTCCGCAATACCCGCGCCGCCGTGCAAGGCTTCCCGGAGCGCAAGCTGCACGCTTATCCTTTGCCATGCCCGGACGAATACCTGGAACTGCCGCTGGGCGATCATGCCGAGCTGTACCCGGAAGTCAGCTTCCAGGCCCAGCCGGACGCCAGCGAAGAAGAGCGCTGGTGGAAATTCGACCCGCGCGTCGAATGGCTGATCGACCAGTTGAAAATGCTCAAGCGCACCAAGGTCCTGGTGATCTGCGCCCACGCGGAAACCGCCATGGACCTGGAAGACGCCCTGCGCGTGCGCTCTGGCATCCCTGCCACGGTGTTCCACGAAGGCATGAACATTCTGGAGCGCGACCGCGCGGCCGCTTACTTCGCTGATGAAGAGTTTGGCGCCCAGGTGCTGATCTGCTCGGAAATCGGCAGCGAAGGTCGTAACTTCCAGTTTGCCCATCACCTGGTGCTGTTCGACCTGCCATCGCACCCGGACCTGCTGGAACAACGGATCGGCCGCCTGGACCGGATCGGCCAGAAACACACCATCGAGCTGCACGTGCCCTACCTGGAAACCAGCCCGCAGGCCCGGCTGTTCCAGTGGTATCACGAAGCCCTGAACGCGTTTCTCAACACCTGCCCGACCGGCAACGCCTTGCAGCATCAATTCGGCCCGCGCCTGCTGCCATTGCTCGAAGAAGCCGACGATGGCGACTGGCAAGCGCTGATCGACGAGGCCCGCGTGGAGCGCGAGCGCCTGGAAGCCGAGCTGCATACCGGCCGCGATCGCCTGCTGGAGCTCAATTCCGGCGGCGCGGGTGAAGGTGATGCGCTGGTGGAAGCCATTCTCGAACAGGATGACCAGTTTGCCCTGCCGATCTACATGGAGACCTTGTTCGACGCCTTCGGTATCGACAGCGAGGACCATTCAGACAACGCGCTGATCCTCAAGCCGAGCGAGAAAATGCTCGACGCCAGTTTCCCCTTGGGCGACGACGAAGGCGTGACCATCACCTACGACCGCAACCAGGCGCTGTCTCGCGAGGACATGCAATTCATCACCTGGGAGCACCCGATGGTGCAAGGCGGCATGGACCTGGTGCTGTCGGGCTCCATGGGCAACACGGCCGTGGCGCTGATCAAGAACAAGGCACTCAAACCCGGCACCGTGCTGCTGGAACTGCTCTATGTCAGCGAAGTGGTCGCCCCGCGTTCGCTGCAGCTGGGCCGCTACCTGCCACCAGCGGCCCTGCGCTGCCTGCTGGACGCCAACGGCAACGACCTGGCGGCCCGGGTCTCTTTCGAAACCCTGAACGACCAGCTCGAAAGCGTGCCACGCGCCAGCGCCAACAAATTCATCCAGGCCCAGCGCGACCAACTCGCGCCGCGGATCAATGCCGGCGAACAGAAAATCATCCCACGCCATGCCGAGCGCGTGGCCGAGGCCCAACGTCGCCTGGCGGCTGATACTGAAGAAGAGCTGGCACGCTTGACCGCGCTGCAAGCGGTCAACCCAACCGTGCGGGACAGCGAGCTGGAGGCTTTGCGCCAGCAGCGTGAGCAAGGGTTGGCGATGTTGGAGAAGGCTGCGTTGCGGTTGGAGGCAATTCGGGTGCTGGTGGCGGGGTAATTACGGCTGGGCTTTCGTTTCCGTGTGGGGGCGAGCACGCTCGCTCCCACAGGGTTCGTTACTGAGATCGGTTGCTCAGTTGCTGTTGCAGGTACTGGATCTGCGATTGCAAGGTGTTGATGTTGCGGGTGACCTGGCCGCGGAAGGCATCGAACTCGGCGGTGTTGCCGGAACGGTTTTCCTGTTGGCTCTTGAGCACGACCATGTCCTGCTCTAAACGCTCGATGGCCGAGTTGGAAGTGGCTCGTTTCAAAGCCGTGATGTCCGCACCGATGCTCTTGAGCTGCGCATCCAGGGCACCACCCTCGCCTTGGTTCTTCAAGGCCGACACTTCCGCCGCCAACGCCTTGACCTGAGCCTGGAGTTCTTTGTTGGCCGCTTGCAGCTGGGTGTTGGTGTTTTCCTGCTGCGAAGCCTGGGTGATCATCTTGGCCAGTTGCGTGTCCAGGTCGGCGGACGGGCCGAAGGCGCCTTGCAGCGCTTTATATTGTTCCTGCAGCTTGCCGTCGAATTGGCGGCCCTGCTCTTGCATCTTGTTTTCCAACTGTCTGATCTGCAGTTTCAAGGCTTCACTGTCGCTCATGACATTGGACTGTCCGGCGACCACCTTGCCGGAAATGTCCTGCAGGCGCCCGGCCGCATCCTCGCTGATGCGGGCGAAGCTTTCCTGGGTGGCCACCAATTGCTGTTCCATCAGGGAAATCTGCTGGAAACTCCACCACGCCAGGAAGGCCAGCGCGCACAGCAAGGCTCCGACCAAGGCCCACAGCGGCCCGGTGCTCGGTGCCTTGACCTTCGCCGCCGCAACGGACGCCGGACGCGCCTGCACGTGGGGCGGGCGATTGCTCAGGAAGTCATCGTCATCGGGGATGTCCGCCCGCATCCGCAGGCTCGGTACATCGTCGAAGTCGTCGTTGGCATCGTTACGCGTGGGCATGGGTTCAACCTTTGGGAAATCGGTGGTGACTCGATGCGGCGAGTATAACCCCCTCGCCCGCCGCACCCATTGACCCCGAACCGGGCACTCGGTTCATGACGGGGCGATCAGCGGCCATGCTGGACGCGCCACCAGGCGCAGAATTCATCGAGGGCGGCCCAGAGGCTGACCTTCGGATCATAATCCAGACAGTGCCGTGCCCGGTCGATATCCAGGGTGAAATTCCTGCTCATCACCTGCATGCCCAGGCGTGACAGCGTCGGTTCAGGCCGTCCGGGCCAGATTGCGCAAAGACCTTCGTTCATGGCCGCAACGCTGTAGGCCAGTCCATAGGAGCGGTAACGCCTGACCTGCGGGACTTCCATCTGCCGCATCACATAATTGACCACATCCCACAGTGGGACAGGCGCGCCATTGCTGATGTTATAAGCCTTGCCCAAGGCCGAATCGGTGGCCAGCAGGCTGCTGAGCAGCGCTTCGTTGAGGTTCTGTACGCTGGTGAAATCCACTTTGTTCAAGCCGTTGCCAACAATCGCCAGGCGTCCCTTGCGCTGCATTTTAAGCAGCCGCGGGAAAATGCTCATGTCGCCGGCACCGGTGACGAATCGCGGGCGCAGGGCCAGCACTTCCAAACCGAACTCCTGAGCACCGAAGACTTTCTGTTCGGCCAGGTATTTGGTGGCAGCGTAGGGATGCTTGAAACGTTTGGGCACCTGTTCTTCGGTCAATCCCAAGTGGTCACGACCATCGAAGTAGATCGAGGGCGAAGAAAGGTGAACCAGTCGCCGGACCTTTTGCTTCAGACAAGCCTCGACGATGTTCTCGGTGAGCTGGACATTGCCTTGGTGAAAGTCCTGGTAGCGTCCCCATAACCCCACCGAGCCGGCGCAATGCACCACGGCGTCGACATCGCGACACAGGTCCCGGGCCAACATCGGGTCGCCCAGATCGCCCTCGATGAACTCGGCGCCGCGCGTCACCAGGTGCTGGACGTTTTCAGGCCGGCGGCCATTGACCCGAACATCCAGGCCTTGCTCCAGGGCGAAACGCGCAAAGCGTCCGCCAATGAAGCCGCTTGCGCCGGTGACCAGAATTTTCATGAAATGCTCCTAAATCAGTTTCGTGCCACAAGCCAGCTGCATCAGTTCACCCCATGCAGCGTGCTGCCTGCCGCTGCGACCAGCTGCTCGGTCAACAAACCGAGCAGCTGCCCACCATTGCGCCAATGATGCCAGTACAGCGGCACGTCAATCGGCTTATCTGCGAGTAATTCCACCAGTTCGCCTCTTTCCAGTGCATCGCGAACTTGCAGCTCGGGCACTAGCCCCCAGCCAAGCCCCGCCTCGATAAGGCGAAGGAAACCTTCGGATGATGGACATAAATGGTGTTCGAATCCGCCTTCGACGCCGAGGGAAGCCAGATACCGGTGTTGCAGGAAATCATCCGGCCCGAACACCAGGGCAGGTGTGCGAGCCAGTAGATCGGCGCGCACCCCGCCGGGGAAATGCCGGGCAATGAAGGCGGGGCTGGCGAGCGCCCGGTAGCGCATGGCCCCCAGCAACACGCTGCGGGCGCCGGCCACCGGGCGTTCACTGGCGCAAAGACAAGCGGCGACCTCTCCGGCGCGCATGCGCTTGAGGCCTACGGTCTGGTCCTCCACCACTAAATCGAGCAACACATGCTGCTCGGCACAGAATGTCCCCACCGCGCTGGCCCACCATGTGGCCAGGCTGTCGGCGTTCAGCGCAATGCGCAGGCGCTCCGGCAGGCCCTCTTCGTCCAGCGCCGGCACCAGGCTTTGCAGGTCGCGCTCCAGCAAACGCACCTGTTGTACATGGTTGAGCAGGCGACGGCCGATTTCCGTGGGCGTCGGAGGCGTGGCGCGCACCAGCACGGGCTGGCCGACCCGCGCTTCGAGTAGCTTTATCCGCTGGGAGATGGCCGATTGCGACAATCCCAGCACCTGCGCGGCTCGCTCGAAGCCAGCTTGCTCGACAACGCTCGCCAGGGCGGAAAGCAGTTTGTAATCGAACATCAGTTTTCCTTATGGCCGATCAGCATGATTTGTTTTTCTTATACTCCCGCACCCCGGAGAATGGCCAGCAATTTGCGAACTCCTGGAGTGACAACGTTATGTGGCAAAGCTATGTAAACGGGCTGCTGGTGGCCCTTGGGTTGATCATGGCGATCGGCGCGCAGAACGCGTTCGTGCTGGCCCAGAGCCTGCGCCGCGAGCATCACCTGCCGGTGGCTGCGCTGTGCATCGCCTGTGATGCGCTGTTGGTCGCCGCCGGGGTGTTCGGCCTGGCAACGCTGCTGGCCCAGAGCCCATTGTTGCTTTCGATCGCTCGCTGGGGCGGCGCTGCGTTCTTGCTTTGGTACGGCAGCCAGGCGCTGCGTCGGGCCTGTTCGAGGCAAAGTCTGGAGCGGGATGAAAAGCAGGTCGCGCGGTCTCTGCGAACCGTGCTGCTGAGCGCGCTGGCGGTCACGCTGCTCAACCCTCACGTCTACCTCGACACCGTGTTGCTGATCGGCTCTCTCGGTGCCCAGCAGAGCGTGCCTGGCGCCTACGTCGTGGGCGCGGCCAGTGCTTCGCTGCTGTGGTTTTCCACGTTGGCCCTGGGTGCCGCGTGGCTCGCTCCCTGGCTGGCCCGCCCTGCGACCTGGCGCGTCCTGGACCTGCTGGTGGCCGTGATGATGTTCACGGTAGCAGCGCAACTGATCGTGTCGGGCTGATATTCCAAACCGCTCTGGAACCTCTATTCCACACAGTTGTTGCGTGGTTATGCCGCACCCCCGGTGCTATGATCCGACTCCTGCGCCGCAAAGAGTACAAACTCCCCGGCGCTAGTCTGGCCGCCCGTGATCGGCCTTGCGCTCACCGCAACTGACCTGATTAGGAGAATCACCATGGCTTTCGAATTGCCGCCGCTGCCGTACCCACACGACGCACTGGCGCCACACATCTCCAAAGAAACGCTGGAATACCACCACGACAAGCACCACAACACCTATGTCGTGAACCTGAACAACCTGGTGCCTGGCACCGAGTTCGAAGGCAAGACCCTGGAAGAAATCGTCAAGACTTCCTCGGGCGGTATCTTCAACAACGCCGCTCAGGTCTGGAACCACACCTTCTACTGGAACTGCCTGACGCCTAACGGCGGCGGCCAACCTACCGGCGCGCTGGCTGAAGCCATCAATGCTGCCTTCGGTTCGTTCGACAAGTTCAAGGAAGAATTCAGCAAGACGTCCATCGGCACCTTCGGTTCCGGTTGGGGCTGGCTGGTGAAAAAGGCTGACGGTTCCCTGGCCCTGGCCAGCACCATCGGCGCCGGCAACCCGCTGACCAGCGGCGACACCCCGCTGCTGACCTGCGACGTCTGGGAGCACGCCTACTACATCGACTACCGTAACGTGCGTCCAAAATACGTCGAGGCGTTCTGGAACCTGGTGAACTGGGAGTTCGTGGCTCAGCAGTTCGAAGGCAAGACCTTTACTGCCTAAGCTGTGATGTCTTGAAAAACGGCGTTTTTCCGACGGGAAAGCGCCGTTTTTTTTAGACTTGGATTGCTCTGCGCGAGCGAGCTTGCCCCTCGGCAAGCTTCGCGGTGATCAAGCAATATCGCCCCAGGTAAATGACCTCGCGTCCGAAAAACCAATAAAAATCCCGCCAAGCCTCAAGTTGCAGGCCCTTCCAACCGAAACAATGGTCGTAGAGTCATCACTCTGCAAACACCGTATAACGGCCAGGTTTCAGGCGAAATCCCTTGTGTTTGATTGTCCCTTTGACTGACATCACAGGATTGCCAATACTCATGGCATCTTGACGCTACCCGCACGGAACAAGGAATCCCTCTTTGAAGCTGGAACTCAAAAACAGCTTGTCTGTGAAGTTGCTCCGGGTCGTGCTCCTCTCGGCGTTGATCGTTGGCATGGTTTTAAGCTGCGCCCAGATCGTATTCGACGCCTACAAAACCAACCGGGCCGTCGCCGACGACGCCCAGCGCATCCTCGATATGTTCCGCGATCCGTCCACCCAGGCGGTCTATAGCCTGGACCGCGAGATGGGCATGCAGGTGATCGAAGGCCTGTTCCAAGATGAAGCCGTGCGCATGGCGTCCATCGGGCATCCGCGCGAAACCATGCTGGCCGAAAAAACCCGGCCTCTGCAGAAGTCTGAAAGCCGCTGGCTGACCGACCTGATACTGGGCCAGGAGCGGACCTTCACCACGCAACTGGTGGGCCGCGGCCCCTACAGTGAATATTATGGCGACCTGAGCATCACGCTCGACACCGCCACCTATGGCCAGGGCTTTATCGTCAGTTCGGTCATCATCTTCATTTCCGGAATGCTGCGGGCTCTGGCCATGGGCCTGGTGCTGTACCTGGTTTACCACTGGCTGTTGACCAAGCCGCTGTCGCGAATCATCCAGCACCTGACCGAAATTAACCCGGACCGCCCCAGTGCCCACAAGATCCCGCAGCTAAGGGGTCACGAGCACAACGAACTGGGCCTATGGATCAACACCGCCAATCAATTGCTGGCCTCCATCGAGCGCAACACCCACCTGCGCCACGAGGCCGAAAACAGCCTGCTGCGCATGGCCCAGTACGATTTCCTGACCGGCCTGCCCAATCGCCAGCAACTGCAACAGCAACTGGACAAGATCCTCGTGGATGCCGGACGTCTGCAACGTCGCGTCGCGGTGCTGTGCGTGGGGCTGGATGATTTCAAGAGCATCAACGAACAGTTCAGCTACCAGACCGGTGACCAGCTGCTGCTTGCCCTGGCCGATCGGCTGCGCGCCCACAGCGGACGCCTCGGCGCATTGGCGCGACTGGGCGGCGACCAGTTTGCGCTGGTCCAGGCCGATATCGAGCAACCCTATGAAGCCGCCGAACTGGCCCAGAGCATTCTTGACGACCTGGAAGCTCCGTTCGCGCTGGACGACCAGGAGATCCGCCTGAGGGCGACCATTGGCATCACCTTGTTTCCTGAAGACGGCGACAGCACCGAAAAGCTGCTGCAAAAAGCCGAGCAGACCATGACCCTGGCCAAGACCCGCTCGCGCAATCGTTATCAGTTCTACATTGCCAGCGTCGACAGCGAGATGCGCCGCCGTCGCGAATTGGAAAAGGACCTGCGCGAAGCCCTGTCGCGCGAGCAGTTCACCCTGGTGTACCAGCCGCAGATCAGCTATCGCGACCTGCGCGTGGTGGGCACCGAAGCGCTGATTCGCTGGAACCATCCCGAACACGGTTTCGTGCCGCCAGACCTGTTCATTCCTCTGGCCGAGCAGAACGGCACGATCATCGCGATCGGCGAATGGGTCCTGGACCAGGCTTGCAAGCAGCTGCGCGACTGGCATGACCAGGGCTTCGTCGACCTGCGCATGGCGGTCAACCTGTCTACCGTGCAGCTGCACCACGCCGAGTTGCCCAGGGTGGTGAACAACTTCCTGCAGATGTACCGCCTGCCGCCGCGCAGCCTGGAGCTGGAAGTCACCGAGACCGGCCTGATGGAGGACATCACCACCGCTGCCCAGCATTTGCTGAGCCTGCGCCGTTCCGGCGCGCTGATCGCCATTGACGATTTCGGCACTGGCTACTCATCGCTGAGTTATCTCAAGAGCCTGCCGCTGGACAAGATCAAGATCGACAAGAGCTTCGTCCAGGACCTGCTCGATGACGAAGACGATGCAACAATCGTTCGCGCCATCATCCAACTGGGCAAGAGCCTGGGCATGCAGGTCATTGCCGAAGGTGTCGAGACTATCGAGCAGGAGGCGTACATCATTTCCGAGGGCTGCCATGAAGGCCAGGGTTACTACTACAGCAAACCCCTGCCCGCGCGGGAGTTGGGCCTTTACCTGAAGCAGGCGGAGCGCATCAAGGCTTCCATCGTCTGATCCTCGCCGGCCCCGTCATCGGAAATTTCTTACGGACGTCGTCGAAAGACAGCGATCCGCTCGAGTGAATAAGAAATATTTACAGGCACAACCCTTTACACATAATGCAAATCTTTCGCATTATGTCGCAGTTTTGCGCGCCCTCGCGCCTGTCCCATTCATCACCGAAGCAGGATTTTCGCCATGATTCGTATGCCTCTGGCTACCGCCAGTCTGTTGGCCATTGCTATTTCCCTCGCCGGTTGCGGCGAAGGCAAAGACAAGGCCGCCGCGCCGCAAGCGCCAACGCCGGCCGCCAGCACCGCTGCACCGGCTGCCCCCGCTGCCGCTGGCAAGATCGATGAAGCCGCCGCCAAGGCTGTTGTCGCGCACTACGCCGACATCGTCTACGCCGTCTACAGCGATGCCGAATCCACCGCGAAAAACCTGCAGACCGCCGTCGATGCCTTCCTGGCCAAGCCGAACGCCGACACCCTGAAAGCCGCCAAGGCTGCCTGGGTCGCCGCACGCGTGCCATACCTGCAGAGCGAAGTGTTCCGCTTCGGCAACACCATCATCGACGACTGGGAAGGTCAGTTGAACGCATGGCCCCTGGACGAGGGCTTGATCGACTACGTCGACAAATCCTACGAGCATGCCTTGGGTAACCCGGGCGCCACCGCCAATATCATTGGCAACACCGAGGTCCAGGTCGGCGAAGACAAGGTCGACGTCAAGGACATCACCCCGGAAAAACTCGCCAGCCTGAACGAGCTGGGCGGTTCCGAGGCCAACGTCGCCACCGGCTACCACGCCATCGAATTCCTGCTGTGGGGCCAGGACCTCAACGGCACCGGCCCTGGCGCTGGCAATCGCCCGGCCTCGGATTACCTGGAAGGCGCCGGCGCCACGGGCGGCCACAACGATCGTCGTCGCGCCTACCTGAAGTCCGTCACCCAGCTGCTGGTCAACGACCTGCAGGAAATGGTCGGCAACTGGAAGCCGAACGTAGCCGACAACTATCGCGCCACCCTGGAAGCCGAGCCTGCCGAAACCGGCCTGCGCAAGATGCTGTTCGGCATGGGCAGCCTGTCCCTGGGTGAACTGGCGGGCGAGCGCATGAAAGTCTCCCTGGAAGCCAACTCCCCGGAAGACGAACAGGATTGCTTCAGCGACAACACCCACAACTCGCATTTCTACGATGCCAAGGGCGTGCGTAACGTTTACTTGGGTGAATACACACGCGTAGACGGCACCAAGATGACCGGTGCCAGCCTGTCGTCCCTGGTGGCGAAGGCCGACCCGGCCGCCGACACCGCGCTCAAGGCCGACCTGGCCGATACCGAAGCGAAGATCCAGGTCATGGTGGATCACGCCAACAAGGGTGAGCACTACGACCAACTGATCGCCGCTGGCAACACCGCGGGCAACCAGGTCGTGCGCGACGCCATTGCCGCCCTGGTCAAGCAGACCGGTTCGATCGAACAGGCCGCAGGCAAGCTGGGCATCAGCGACCTGAACCCGGACAGCGCTGATCACGAGTTCTGATCAACGCCGGTTCGGTCACCGATAAACCCGTGGGAGCGAGCTTGCTCGCGATGGGGTCTACCAGCCAACCATGATGTTGGCTGGGCCACCCCCATCGCGAGCAAGCTCGCTCCCACGTTGGTTTCTGGATACATGAATTCCATGCGTGCGATAACCTCCCTTGTGGGAGCGAGCCTGCTCGCGAAGGCGGTGGGTCAAGCGCAGTGATGCAGGATTTGCCGACGCAGCAGCTCCTTCATATAGCCGACACATCGCAGGGGGCCGCTTCGCGCCCCAGCGGGAGCAAGCTCCCTCGCCACGGGCCTGCTCGTGCCATCAGTGCAAGCCGGCAAGCCTGGCTTCGATAAACCGCCGCTCCGGCAACTGCTGCGTCAACGCCAGCGCACGACGGTACGCCGCCCTCGCCTCCTCCACCCGTCCCAACTGCCGACAAAACTCCGCCCGCGCCGAATGGGCCAGGTGATAGTCGGTCAATTCGCCCCTACCCAGTATTCCATCGATCAGGCTCAGCCCAGCCAGCGGCCCGTCGCGCTTGGCCAAGGCGGCCGCGCGGTTGAGTTCGATGACCGGCGATGGCACGGCACGCAGCAGCACATCGTAGAGGCCGACGATCTGCGGCCAGTCGGTTTGCTGCGCTGTCGGCGCTTCGGCGTGCACCGCAGCGATCGCCGCTTGCAGGCAATACGGTCCGAACCGCCGGGTATTGAGCGCCGCCTCGATCATGGCGCAGCCTTCGGCAATCATTGCCTGGTCCCACAGCGATCGGTCCTGTTCATCCAGCAAGACCAGCTCACCGGTCATGGAAGTCCGCGCCGGCCGCCGCGATTCGTGCAACAGCATCAATGCCAGCAACCCCATGACTTCGGCTTCGGGCAACAGCTCCATCAACAGGCGTGCCAGGCGTATGGCTTCGCGGGTCAGGTCTTCCCGGGTCAACTCGGCGCCCATCGACGCCGAGTACCCTTCGTTGAACACCAGGTAGATCACGCGCAGGACGCTGTCGAGGCGTTCAGGCAATTCGGTGCGGGACGGCACCTGGTAAGGAATTCGTGCATCACGGATCTTCGCCTTGGCCCGCACGATGCGCTGGGCGATGGTCGCCGGCGCCGCGAGAAATGCGTGGGCGATCTCCTCGGTCGTCAGGTCGCACACTTCTCGCAGGGTCAACGGCACTTGGGCGTCAGCCGCCAGCGCGGGGTGGCAGCAGGTGAAAATCAGCCGCAGGCGATCGTCTTCCACGTCCTCGTCACTCCAATCGGCCTGCTCCAGTTCCTCGAGCTGCGCAATCAGCATCGGTTGAGATGCCGCGAAGCGCGCCCGCCGGCGCAGGCCGTCAATCGCCTTGAACCGCCCCGCCGATACAAGCCAGGCTCGCGGATTGTCCGGCACTCCGTCGCGCTGCCAGCGCTCCACCGCGATGAAAAAGGCCTCGTGCATAGCCTCTTCAGCGAGGTCGAAGTCTCCCAGCAGGCGAATCAGGGTCGCCAGGATCCGCCGCGAGTCCTGCCGGTAGACCTGCTCGACCCGCGCCTTGACCACTTCGGCCGACATCAGCCGGACAGCCCCCTGGTCACTGGGCTGATGGATCGCATGGAAGAAACAAGCTCAAGGTTCATGGAAGCAATCCTGTTGATCATCGTTTTCAAGGATTCAATTGACGTACCGGTCGAACCTCGACACAGCCGACCCGGGCCGCCGGTATGTGGCCGGCGACCTGGATGGCTTCATTCAGGTCCTTGGCGTCGATCAGGTAGAAGCCCGCCAATTGCTCCTTGGTTTCGGCGAACGGGCCGTCGGTGATGGACAGTTTGCCGCCGCGCATGCGCACCGTGGTGGCGGTCTGCACCGACTCCAGGGCTTCGGCCGCGACCATCCGGCCACTGCCCTGGACCGATTCGGCGTAGGCCATGCATTCGGCGTCCTCGGGACTGTCCGGCGAGTTGTGCAGGACCTCTTCGTTGCTATACACCAGGCATAAATACTTCATGGAGAGCTCCGTGATCGGCTGATCGACAAGGATGGCAGAAGCGAACCGCAGCCGCTCAGGGCTGCAAATCGAAAATCGCCGTCCCGGCCATGGGATCGAACGGCGCGGACCAATGCTCGTGGACGATTTTCCACTGCCCGGCCGAACGTTTGTAGCAGGCCGTCACGCGCATCCAGCAGGCCTGCTCCTCGCCCTTGTCGTTGGTGCCACCGCAATAAGCCAGCCAGTGGGCAAACGCAATGTCATCGGCTGCGTTGATCTGCACCTGGTGAAAATCGAACTTGTGAGGGCCGGGGCACATTTCCATGCAAGCCTCCCAGTGCGCCCGGTAGGCGACCTTGCCCTTGAATTGCAAGGCCTGGATGGCGTCGAACGAAACGATGCCATCGTCATAAAGCGCCATGACCTTTTCTACATCCTTGGCCATGACCGCTTGGCGATAAGTATCGATCAGGGTCTGGATCTCGGTATCGGCAGCTTGGGTATTCATGGTGATTCTCCGCAGTTTTTTGTTAGAGACACCCTTTGTCGTTTGGAGAAACGGCAAATCGACAGCTAAACAAAAATAATCCAAAGAAAAAATTTCGCTAGAATCCAAGGTCCATTCTGTCGACAAACAACGGACGTTTTCGTGACTGCTCAGCTCGTACCCTATGAAGACCTGACCCCACTGCAACGGCAACAGGTCGAATCCATCGAGATTTACCCCGACCAAATCAAGTTCTCTGGCGACATCCACGGCGCGCTGCACACACTGCTGTCCAAGCCCGGCCCGGGGGTCAAGGGCTTCGCCTTGTTGGACGACGAGGTGCCCGTGGCATTCCTGCTGCTCAAGCGCCCGCCCGTGCTGCCGGCCTGGGCCAACGAACACAGCGCGACCCTGCACGCGTTGCAAGTTGACCACCGCGCCCAGGGCAAAGGCTATGGCAAGGCGTGCCTGCAAGCGCTACCCGCCGCGGCCCGCGCGGCCTGGCCGGAAATCAGGGGATTGGAGCTCTCCGTCGATGCTGACAACCACTCGGCCATCGGCCTCTACACCCGACTGGGCTGGGTCGACAGTGGCGAAGCCTACAAAGGCCGCATCGGTTATGAGCGGCGGATGGGGTTGGTGTTTTGACAAACAGGGCCAACGATCAATAGCTGCAAAGTTTGCAGCGAGCTTGCTTGCGATGAGGGCATATCGGTCGACGTCGACGTTGGCTGATCCGCTGCTATCGCGAGCAAGCTCGCTTCCACGGGGACCCGAGGTGATCAACTCGGCTTGAGCGGTATCCAGATTTCCAGGTGGCCTTCGCCGGTCCGGGGATTGAAATCTTCACTGTAGCGCTCAAACTCCGGTTCATCCGCCGCCTGATGGCCGGATTGGGGCAGCCATTCTTTCCAGATGTATTGGAACGTATCCGGCAGATCCTTGAGCGGCCCTTTGTGCTCGAAGACCGCGTACGACCCGGGCTGGATCTCGATCCAGCGGTATTGTTCGGGTAGGTCGTCGAGCCGGCTGATTTCCACGCCAGCGATGTACTCGAAGCCGCCCTGGCCGTCCGGGTTGCAGCACACCCCGTACGTCACCTCGTTTTTCTGTCCGGGCACCTTGCCGAGCCAAGGCAGGAATTTTTCCCAGAGCTGCGGGATGTCCTGGGCGGTTTCCTGGGTAAAACGCGCGCCGAAACCGGCGATGAGCTGAAAGCGTCCCTGCTCGAAGCGCGGCTCGGCTGCGTTAGCGCGTTTTTGCGTTTCCATTGCTCAACACTCCGAAAACTTGAAGTCGGGTTTGGCAGTATAGAAGCCAAACCGTAATTGCCAGGCCGTTTCGCTTGTTAAAGTCCCGGCAAGCTGGGGGCGTTTACCGTTCCTACAAACTCGTTATAACCAGAAACGATCACGTAGACCGCGAAATAACAGAAGATCGCCGCCGATGCCCAATAGGAGTACCGCAGCAACTTGTCGCCCAGCATTTTCCCGCCCTGGGTCGCTGCCAGGCACAGGCCAGCGCTCCAGAGCAGCCCGGCGCTGAGGAATCCGCCCAGGAACAAGGCCGAGCTGAGCACGGTGCCGCCACCCGAGCGGGCGATGAGCGTTCCGCCCACTGCGGCGAACCAGAGAATGGCGCTGGGCGATGACGTGGCGAGGAAAATCCCGCGAAAAAATTCCTGGCGCGGCGAGTTGGCCCGAG
The DNA here is from genome assembly GCF_052660185.1 of Pseudomonas sp. E102. Lineage (NCBI taxonomy): Bacteria > Pseudomonadati > Pseudomonadota > Gammaproteobacteria > Pseudomonadales > Pseudomonadaceae > Pseudomonas > Pseudomonas sp. E102. Next base: position 627,044 of record NZ_CP084025.1, on the reverse strand, counting down.
ACTCGCCCGCCTCAGCCAGCACCGCGTTGTGATAGATCGCCGAATGAACCATTTTCGCCGCGAAATACAAGAGCAGCACCGAGCCGCCAATCCACAGCGCCCAACGCACCGGTTCGTATTGCAGCAAAACGGTCATCCCGGCCAGCGCCAGGACTGCATAGACCAGGTCGCCCACGCACGTGCCCAGGCCCAAGGCGAAGCCTTGGAAATAGCCGCGTTGCATCGCCAGCGTGATCATCGCGATGTTGGCCACGCCAATGTCCAGGCACAGCGAAAGACTCAGCAGGAAGCCGCTGGAAAATTCCATGATTCGTTCCATCAGGATTGGATAGGCGTGTTCAGCCGCCTGCGGAGCCTTTCGGGGGCGCCGCAGCCAGGGCGACAGTGTCGTCGAAAATAGTTCGGCGCGGCTACTGGACAATTCGACATCCGCCCGATTATCTTGCGCCGCAGGCCACTGCAGTGGCCAACGTCGCTCGGACGGTTCCGGGCGCTCACGTATCTCGAGGCAACAATGGCCGAACAAGGTTCGCCGCGCCGCTTTGCGCGCATCGATCGACTCCCCCCGTACGTATTCAATATCACTGCCGAGCTGAAGATGGCTGCGCGTCGGCGCGGCGAAGACATCATCGACTTGAGCATGGGTAACCCCGATGGCGCCACGCCCCCACATATCGTGGAGAAGTTGGTCACCGTCGCCCAGCGTGAAGACACTCACGGCTACTCCACGTCCAAAGGCATCCCGCGCCTGCGCCGCGCCATTTCGCGTTGGTACAAGGACCGCTACGAGGTGGACATCGACCCGGAAAGCGAAGCCATCGTCACCATCGGTTCCAAGGAAGGCCTCGCGCACCTGATGCTGGCGACCCTGGACCAGGGCGACACGGTGCTGGTGCCCAACCCCAGCTATCCGATCCACATCTACGGCGCGGTGATCGCCGGCGCCCAGGTGCGTTCGGTGCCGCTGGTGCCCGGCGTGGACTTCTTCGATGAGCTGGAGCGGGCCATTCGCGGTTCGATCCCCAAGCCGAAGATGATGATCCTCGGCTTCCCCTCCAACCCGACCGCGCAATGCGTGGAGCTCGATTTTTTCGAACGGGTCATCGCCCTCGCCAAGCAATACGACGTGCTGGTGATCCACGACCTGGCGTACGCCGACATCGTGTATGACGGCTGGAAAGCGCCGTCGATCATGCAAGTGCCAGGGGCCAAAGACATCGCGGTGGAGTTCTTCACCCTGTCCAAGAGCTACAACATGGCCGGCTGGCGCATCGGTTTCATGGTCGGCAACCCGGAACTGGTCAGCGCCCTGGCGCGGATCAAGAGCTACCACGACTACGGCACCTTCACCCCGCTGCAAGTGGCCGCCATCGCCGCCCTCGAAGGCGACCAGCAATGCGTGCGCGACATTGCCGAGCAGTACCGCCAGCGCCGTAATGTGTTGGTCAAAGGCCTGCACGAGCTGGGGTGGATGGTGGAAAACCCGAAGGCGTCGATGTACGTCTGGGCCAAGATCCCCGAAGCCTATGCGCACCTGGGCTCACTGGAGTTTGCCAAGAAGCTGCTGGCCGAAGCCAAGGTCTGCGTCTCGCCGGGGGTGGGGTTCGGGGAATATGGGGATGATCACGTGCGCTTTGCGCTGATCGAGAACCAGGATCGGATTCGCCAGGCGGTGCGGGGGATCCGTGGGATGTTCCGGGCGGATGGGTTGGCTGGCAAACAAGCCTGACGGCCAACCACAACCTCTATGTGGCGAGGGAGCTTGCTCCCGCTCGACTGCGAAGCAGTCGCAAACCGGTCGCCTCACTCCATGAGACGGAGTTGACTGGATTGGGGCCGCTTCGCGGCCCAGCGGGAGCAAGCTCCCTTGCCACAGTTAGTCCAAGGTGTTCTTAGATCACCAGCGACAGCAGCAGGATGAAGATCAAGCCCACCACGGACAGAATGGTTTCCATCGCGGTCCAGGTCTTGAAAGTCTCGGCCACGGTCATGTTGAAGTACTGCTTGACCAGCCAGAAACCCGCATCGTTGACGTGGGACAGGATCAGCGAACCGGCGCCAGTCGCCAGCACCAGCAGCTCACGGTTCACGCCCGGCATCATCCCCACGACAGGCACCACGATCCCCGCACCGGTAATGGTCGCCACGGTTGCTGAGCCTGTGGCGATACGGATCACCGCCGCCACCAGCCACGCCAGCAGGATCGGCGAAATCTGTGCACTCACCGCCATGTGACCGATCACATCGCCCACACCGCTGGTCACCAGCATCTGCTTGAAGCCACCACCAGCACCGATGATCAGGATGATCGCGGCGGTCGGGGCCAGGCTCGCGTCGAGCCATTTCAACATCTGGCTGGAACCGATCCCCTGTTTGTAACCGAAGGTGTAAAGCGATAGCAGCAACGCCAACAACAGCGCCGAGATCGGGTGGCCGATCATGTCCATCCAGACGCGGAAGAGGTTGCCATCCGGCAGCGCCACATCAGCGAACGTCTTGAGCAGCATCAGGAACACCGGCGAGAGCACGGTGATCAGGGTGATGCTGAAGCTTGGCAGCTCGGCGGCGTTCGTCTCACGGGCCAGTTGGTCCACCAGTTCCTGATTTGGATGCCCGGGGATGTGCTTGGCGATGAAGGTACCGAAGATCGGGCCGGCAATGATAGCGGTCGGCAGCGCGACGATCAGGCCATAAAGAATGGTCTTGCCGATGTCGGCGCCGAAGATGCCGATCGCCAGCAGTGGCCCCGGGTGCGGCGGCACCAGGCCGTGGACCGCGGAGAGGCCGGCCAGCAGCGGGATACCAATCTTGATGATCGACACGCCGGTGCGGCGCGCCACGATGAACACCAACGGAATCAGCAACACGAAGCCGATTTCGAAGAACAGCGGGATGCCCACCAGGAACGCGGCGAACATCATCGCCCACTGCACCTTTTCCTTGCCGAAGGCACGGATCAGCGTCTGGGCGATCTGATCGGCCCCGCCCGATTCAGCCATCATTTTGCCGAGCATCGTGCCCAGCGCCAGGATGATGCCGACAAAACCGAGCACGCCACCGAAGCCGTCCTGGAACGCCTTGATGATGGTGCCGGTCGGCATGCCCGACGTCAGGCCGAGGAACGCGGCGGCGATGGTCAGCGCAATGAACGGGTGGAATTTGAACTTGGTGATAAGGACGATGAGTCCGATCACCGTGACCACTGCATCAAGCAGTAGAAACGTCTCGTGGGACATGCCGAACATGGGAGGTGTCTCCTGATTTGTTGTTGTTATTGAAGCAGTTATTTATGGGCCGTCGGGACAGCGCTATCTTTCTGACGCATATTTTTCGAAACTCAGCCGGCGAGTTTCAAACCGTGGGCCAGCCACCAGACGTAGGCCTGGCGGGCCAATTCATCGATGCTGTGGCTGGACGCGTCCAGAGCCAGGGTCAGGGGCTCGCCGACAGGGGATTCGAGGGTGGCAAACTGGCTGTCGATCAGGGTCGACGGCATGAAATGGCCCGGACGGTGGGAGACACGATCGGCAGCCACTTCGGGGGTCAATTCAAGGAATACGAAGCCCAGGCCCGGCAGGGCGCTGCGCAGGCGCTCGCGGTAGCTGTGCTTGAGGGCCGAGCAGGTCAGCACCGGGCGCTCGCCCGTGCCGTCGACACGACGCAACTCGTCGCACAGGCTGTCGAGCCAGCCGGCACGGTCGTCGTCAGTCAAGGGAATACCGGCGCTCATCTTCTGAATGTTGGCCGCGGGGTGGAACGTGTCGCCTTCGATGGCGGTGGCGCCGCTCAGTTGGCACAGGGCCTGGCTGACGCAAGTTTTGCCGCAACCGGCAACGCCCATGATGACCAGGGCGGTGATTGGATTATTCATGTAACACCTCAGCGCGCAGACAGCGCTACCTTTGCCAGTTATGACACCGCAGCAAAAGCAGAAGTTGCCGACGCCTTCTTGTCATTTTTGTGGTTGCAGCATGTTCGTCCACGACACCCACGGGACAGGGATCAGGCAAACCCTGTCAACGCATTTGCAGCCGCGCCGAGACAGCGCTACCTTAGTGCCTTGATTTTTGTTTGGCAAGCCGCCCTGATGACCGCCCCTAAAAACGATAAGAATACTCGCACCACCGGTCGCCCCACGCTCAATGAAGTCGCCCGCCTGGCCGGGGTCAGCCCGATCACCGCCTCCCGTGCCCTGCGCGGCGTCAGCACCGTGGCCGTCGAACTGGTGGACAAGGTCCGCCAGGCCGCCCTGGAACTCAATTACGTCGTCAATCCCGCGGCCCGGGCCTTGGCTTCGGCCCAGAGCCATTCAGTGGTGGTACTGGTGCCGTCACTGTCCAACCTGTTGTTCATCGACACCCTGGAAGCCATCCATCGCGTCTTGCGGCCCAAGGGATTCGAAGTGGTGATCGGCAACTACCATTATTCCCGGGACGAAGAAGAAGACCTGCTGCGCAATTACATGGCCTATCAGCCGCGCGGTCTGTTGCTGACCGGATTCGACCGGACCGAAAGCGCCCGGCGCATGATCGAGGCCAGCAATATCCCCTGCGTGTACATGATGGAACTGGATCCGGGCGCCGGCCTCAACTGCGTGGGATTCTCCCAGCTCCAGGCCGGCGAGACCGCCGCCGAGCATTTGATCTCCCGAGGCCGCAAGCGCCTGGCCTACATTGGCGCGCAACTGGATCAACGCACGTTGCTGCGCGGCGAAGGCTTTCGTCGCGCCCTCCAGAAGGCCGGGCTCTATGACCCTGACCTGGAAGTGCTGACCCCTCGCCCGTCGTCGGTGGGCCTGGGCGGCGAATTGTTCCTGCAATTGCTGGCCAGCCATCCAGACGTCGACGCGATTTTCTTCGGCAACGACGACCTGGCCCACGGCGCCCTGCTCGAAGCGTTGCGCTGCGGCATCAGGATTCCCGAACAGGTTTCGATACTGGGCTTCAACGACCTGCCCGCTTCGGCCCACATGGTCCCGCGCTTGAGCAGCATCAGCACCCCGCGAGAAGAAATCGGCCGGCGCGCCGCCGAACAGATGCTCACGTTGATGGCCGGCAACCGCATCGCCCAGCCGGTCGTCGACCTGGGTTTCGAACTCAAGATTCGCGAAAGCACCTGAGCGCCCCGCCACCCTGCGGTCGATCCATGCCGACGAACGGCAAGGATTGGCCGCACCGCGCTATGCTTTTCGCCCGTAGCCCTTGAAAAACGGGGCCTTGCGCGACGGCATGGTAATTGCTCCCACCATCGCTCAGCCATTACCTACGGGTACACATCATGTTGGTCAGCGTAAAACAACAAGCGATAAACCTGCCCCTCAAACGCCCCGGCGAAGACCCGACCGCCGAAGCCGCCAGCGGTTTGCAAAGCGCCGCCCTGCAATCGCTGCGTGACAACGTCCAGGCCCAGGCCAACCAGGGCAGCACCCAGGTCCAGGAATCCATCACCCGGCAAGCCACGCAGCAGGTCAACGCCGCCACCGCCATCAGCGACAACGTCGACGAGGCCTTCGCCAAGACTCGCGTGCAACTGCAGACCGTCGCTTCGTCAGCCGCCGACGAGGCGAAGAAAGCACGCAGCTCTGCCATGACGGAGTTCAAGGAATACATGAGCAAGACGCCTGAAGAACGCTTGCGTGACAGCATTCTTGAGGAAATGGGCATCACTGAAGAAGAGTACGCGCAGATGCCCCCTGAGAAGCAACGGGCGGTCGGCGAGGAAATTGCCCAGCGCATGCAGGACAAGGCCGCTATGGCGCAGGTGGAAAAAGCCCAGGAAAGCCGGACGGATGAGAAGAATCCGGCCACGGACATGTTCCTCGCCTCGCTGTAGACCTTGCAGACAGGCGCCGGAGATGTCCCGGCGCATTGTTTGTTCCCTTATAATCGCCCATCTCCACTGCCCTCTCCGCCCTCGCCATGCCCGACTTCCACTACACACGTCTCGACGAGCCACTGTGGCCGTTGATGAACAAGTTCTACCGCGCCCACCAATCCTCGATGAAAGCCGTGCGCGACGCCCAGCTGTGGGTAGCACGGCGCGAAGACATCGTCGCGGCGCTGTGCCTTCGACCGGTTTCGGGCGGGCATTGGTTGACGGGATTGTTCGTCGACCCGGCGCACCGCGTACAAGGCGTCGCCGCGCGACTGATCGCAGAAGCGGTGAAGGGGCTGGATGAACCGGTGTGGCTGTTCTGTCACCCGGACTTGCGCGGGTTTTATGAACGACGGGGCTTCAGCTTCGACCCCGAACTGCCCTATGCGATGGCTGAAAGGCTGAGCCGGTATGCGCGCAGCAAGCCGATGATTGCGATGGGGTTGGAGCCCAACATACTCTCCTGACGCCGAACACAGTTCATTGTGGGAGCGAGCAGGCTCTCTCCCACAATTTTTTTGTGTCGGTTTTAGCTAGTCGTCAGCCATAGGGTCCAGATCCGGAAACATCACCTCGGTAAACCCGAACTTGCTGAAATCAGTGATGCGCGACGGATACAAGCGGCCGATCAAGTGATCGCACTCATGCTGCACCACCCGGGCATGAAAGCCCGAGGCGGTGCGCATGATCGGCTCGCCCTTGGGGTCGAAACCTTCGTAGCGGATATGCTGGTAACGATCCACCGCGCCGCGCAAGCCTGGCACCGACAAGCAACCTTCGAAGCCTTCTTCCATCAACCGACTCAGCGGCGTGATCAAAGGATTGATCAGGATCGTCTGCGGCACCGCTTCGGCATCGGGATAGCGCTCGCTGTGCTCGAAGCCAAAGATCACCAGTTGCAGGTCCACGCCGATCTGCGGCGCCGCCAGACCGACGCCGCCGACGCTTTCCATGGTCTGGAACATGTCGTCGATCAGTTGCCACAACTCGGGGCTGTCGAACATTTCCGGCGGCAACGGCGGGGCGATGCGCAGCAGGCGTTCGTCGCCCATCTTCAGGATTTCGCGGATCATGGTCGGGCTTCGTCTGTAGGGGTATGAGCAACGGAATGGTCGCGCCCCAGGCCCGACACATGCTGTTTCTCGTGCTCGCCCGGGGTCTTTTCACCGGTGTCCTTGCCTTCGGCGGACATGTGTTCGATGACCGCATTCATCTCGGCGCCGAGTAGCAACACCGCCGCAGAGATATAGAAATACAGCAACAACACGATGATCGCGCCGATACTGCCATACATGGCGTTGTAGTCGGCGAAAGTCTTCACATAGAACGCAAAACCCAGGGACGCGATGATCCACACCACCACCGCTAATACCGAGCCCGGCGTGATGAAGCGGAACTCCTGTTTGACGTCAGGCATCACGTAATAGATCAGCGCCACTGCCACCATCAGCAAAAACACGATGACCGGCCAGCGCGCCAGGGTCCAGACGGTGACGATGAACTCCTCCAGCCCGATCTGCGAGGCAATCCAACCCATCACTTGCGGGCCCAGTACCATCAAGGCCGCGGCGACCAACAGCATGCCGGCGATACCGACCGTATAAAGAATCGACAGCGGAAAGCGCTTCCAGGCCGGGCGCCCCTCGACCACGTCGTACGCCGCGTTCATGGCGCTCATCATCAGCCGCACGCCGGCCGACGCGGTCCACAGCGCAATGACGATACCCACCGAGAGCAAACCGCCCTTGGACTGCTGAAGCTGGTCGATCACCGGGTTGACCTGCTCCAGCGCCTGGGGCGGCAGCACCAGTTCCGATTGCAGGCGCAGCCAGGAAAAGAAATCCGGCAGGTGCAGGAAGCCGATCAGCGCGATGAGGAAAAGAATGAAGGGAAACAGCGAAAACAGCATCTGGTAAGCCAGTGCGGAGGCGTAGGTCGACATCTCGTCGTCGAGAAACTCGGTCACCGTGCGCATCATCACGCGATGCAGGGGCAAGCCTTTCAAGGCCGGGAACATCATGTGCGTCTCCTTTCGCCGCAAAAGAGGAAGGTCGCCTGGCGACTCACGGGGCTGCTATCCGTGACAAAAGTAACCTGTTTGGCGACTTTGGAACAATTTCCCCGGTGCAAGTTCGAGCCGACATGATAACGGCCACCCGCGGATGGCCGTTCCAATCGCTTTTTTACAGGCCGGTTATGCCTCGTCAACGCCTTTCTTGACTGCATCCTTGGCCTTGCCCGCGGTTTGCTGGGCCTCACCTTTTTTCTCCTGGACCACGCCCTCGGCGCGCATGCGGTCATTGTCGGTGGCCTTGCCGACACCTTGCTTGATATTGCCGACAGCTTCGTTGGCAACGCCCTTCACTTTATCGTTCGTGCTTCCCATGATGTTTCTCCTGTGAACAACTGTAAGAAAAGTCATTACATAGGGGTTGACCGACGCCGTTTGCAGGGAGTTTCATTTTTTCAGCGGCGCATTTCATCGTCAGATGCAGGTTGCGCTTTATGTTTACCGACCCACACCTGAGAATGCTCCACGTATTCAGGCTGCGCCTGAAGCTCCAATTCCCGTAGGAACGTTATGAAACTCGATAAAAAGCAGGCCATCGCCCGCAGGAACCAGGAACTGGGCGGTGCCGTCCTGGGCGTCAACAACTGCCATTTCAGCGAACTGAACCGCAACCGCAACATCTTCTGGTTCGACATCCCGGTGGCCCGCCTGGCCATTGGGCAGTACGAATGGATTCACCTGCTGCTGCACACGCCTGCCACCGACGAACTCTTGCACCTGAAAGTGCCCACCGTGTTCCTTCGGGAAAAAATGGAAGGCCTGGAAGTACGCAACCAGGGCAAACGCAAGGCAGCCTTGAGCCTGGAGCTCAGCGCAGACAAGGATTCGTACCTGCAAGACATGCGGCCCGGCGGCACCAATCTGGATTTTGCGCAGTTTCGGTTGTAACGCTCCACTCGATCAACAAAAAGCCCCGCATCAGCGGGGCTTTTCATTGGTGGGGTTGTTACTTTTTCAGCCCCAGCTTCCTGAGCTCTTCATCCCGCAACTCACGCCGCAGGATCTTGCCGACGTTGGTGGTCGGCAGTGCATCGCGGAACTCCACGGACTTGGGCACCTTGTAGCCGGTGACGTTGGCGCGCATGTGCTCCATCACCTGTTCCTTTGTGAGCGTGACACCCGGACGCGCGACGATGAATATCTTGATCGCCTCGCCGGATTTCTCGTCAGGTACACCGATGGCCGCGCATTGCAGCACGCCCGGCAAGGCCGCCAGCACGTCTTCCAGCTCGTTGGGGTAAACGTTGAAACCGGAGATCAGGATCATGTCTTTCTTGCGATCGACGATGCGCATGTAGCCATCCGGCTGGATCAAGGCGATGTCACCGGTCTTGAGCCAGCCTTCGCTGTCGAGGATCTCGTCGGTGGCGTCCTGGCGCTGCCAGTAGCCCTTCATGACCTGCGGGCCTTTGACGCACAATTCGCCGATTTCCCCCAAAGGCAACTCTTCGCCCGCGTCATTGATGACCTTGCACAAGGTCGACGGAACCGGAATGCCGATGGTGCCGACCTGGATGTTCTGGATCGGGTTGACCGTGGCAACCGGGCTCGTCTCGGTCATGCCGTAGCCTTCGCAGATCGGGCAACCGGTGACCGCTTTCCAACGCTCCGCCGCCGCCAACTGCAAAGCCATGCCGCCAGACAGGGTGACCTTCAGCGCCGAGAAATCCAGCTTGCGGAAGGCTTCGTTGTTGCACAGCGCCACGAACAACGTGTTGAGCCCGACGAAGCCGCTGAACTTCCATTTCGACAGCTCCTTGACCATCGCCGACAAATCGCGCGGGTTACTGATCAGGATGTTGTGGTTGCCGATCAGCATCATCGCCATGCAATGGAAGGTAAACGCGTAGATATGGTACAGCGGCAGCGGCGTGATCAGTACTTCACAGCCCTCATTGAGGTTGGAACCCATCAGCGCCTTGCATTGCAGCATGTTAGCCACCAGGTTGCGGTGGGTCAGCATGGCGCCCTTGGCCACGCCCGTGGTGCCGCCGGTGTATTGCAACACCGCCACATCATCACTGGTGGGGCTCGCTTCGTTCACAGGCTGGCCGTGGCCCTTGCTCAGGACGTCGTTGAACTTGATGGCCTTGGGCAAATGATAGGCCGGGACCATCTTCTTGACGTACTTGATCACGCTGTTGATCAACAGGCGCTTGAGCGGCGGCAGCAAGTCGGCCACTTCGGTGACGATGACGTGCTTGACGCCAGTCTTGGGCACCACGCTTTCGGCAAGGTGCGCCATGTTAGCCAGGCAGACCAGTGCCTTGGCACCGGAATCGTTGAATTGATGCTCCATTTCCCGCGCGGTGTAGAGCGGGTTGGTATTGACCACGATCAGCCCGGCGCGGATGGCGCCAAACACAGCCACTGGGTACTGGAGGACGTTGGGCAGTTGCACGGCGATTCGATCGCCCGGCTGCAAATCGGTATGCTGTTGCAGGTACGCGGCAAAGGCACCGGACAATTCGTAGAGCTCACCGTAGGTGATGGTCTTGCCGAGGTTGCTGAATGCCGGCTTGTCGGCGAAGCGTTGGCAGGAATGCTTCAACACCGCCTGAATATTCGGATACTCATCTGGATTGATGTCGGCAGCAATCCCAGCTGGGTACTTATCCTTCCAAAAGTTTTCAATCATGGAAGCCCCACTCCTCAGCAACGCGAATTCTCACCGCATTTGATGCGATTATTATTGGTGTATGTCTATTGGTGAATCTGGCTTGGATAACGGCCGAGAAGTCACAAAAGCGCGCCGAGAGTAGCAGCTTTGCCAAGGGTCGCCTAGAGCCAAAAGCGGCCCCTACAGTCACAAATATGACTCAAGAACATTCAATGGTCATTTTTAGAGTAAAAATTCTAAGCCTTATCTAATTGTCCCGAATCCATAAAACCTGTGGGAGCGAGCTTGCTCGCGATAACGATGTATCAGCCAATCTTTCTGGCACCGATACACCGCCATCGCGAGCAAGCTCGCTCCCACTAAGGGGCTGTCGCGCCGGCCTCAGGCGATATCGCGCAACTCCCGGCGCAGGATCTTGCCCACCGGTGTCATCGGCAGCGATTCCCGCAACACGATGTGCTTGGGCACCTTGTAGCCGGTGAAATTCTCCTTGCAGTACGCCTTGAGCTCTTCGAGGCTGACGCCCGCCTCACGGGCCACGACGAACAGTTTCACCGCCTCCCCCGAACGTTCGTCCGGCACGCCGATGACCGCGCAGCTGGCGACTTTCGGGTGGGCCATCACCACATCCTCGATTTCGTTCGGGTACACGTTGAAGCCCGAGACAATGATCATGTCTTTCTTGCGATCAACGATGCGCACGAACCCGTCGGGGTCGATCACAGCGATATCTCCGGACTTGAACCAGCCCTCCCTGTCGAGCACTTCGGCGGTCGCTTCGGGCTTGTTCCAGTAGCCCTTCATGATCTGCGGCCCCTTGATGCACAGCTCGCCGCGTTCGCCCAAGGGCAGCTCGACACCGTCGTCACTGATGACTTTCATCAGCGTACCCGGCACCGGCAGCCCCACCGTGCCCAGGCGCGACTTGCCACCGTAAGGGTTGGCGCTGGCCACTGGCGAGGTTTCCGTCAGGCCGTAGCCCTCGGTGATGCCGCAACCGGTCAACTGCTTCCAACGTTCGGCGGTGGCCTTGACCAACGCGGTGCCGCCTGAGTTGGTGACCTTGAGGTTGGAGAAATCCAGCGTCTTGAAATCCGGATGGTCCATCAGCGCGACGAACAGCGTGTTGAGCCCCAGCAGCAACGAAAACCGCCAGTTCTTCAGCTCCTTGATGAAACCGCCGATGTCCCTTGGATTGGTGATCAGCACGTTTTGGTTGCCCGTGACCATCATGCACATGCAGTTCGCCGTGAAGGCGTAGATGTGATACAGCGGCAGCGGTGCGATCATCACCTCCTGGCCCTCGCGCAACAAAGGCTTGCCGTCGTCGCCGATCTGCCCCAGGCAGGCGCGGGCCTGCTGCATGTTGGCCACCAGGTTGCCGTGGGTCAGCATGGCGCCCTTGGCCAAGCCGGTGGTGCCGCCGGTGTATTGCAGCACGGCAATGTCCCCGAGGCTGACATTGAGCGGCTTGATGGCCTGGCCCCGTCCCAAACGCAAGGCGCTCTTGAAGGAAATGGCCTGGGGCAGCGAATAGGCCGGGACCATTTTCTTGACCTTGCTCACGACTGTATTGACCAGCCAGCCCTTGGCGGTGGGCATCAGGTCGCCCATCTTCGCCTCGATCAGGTATTGCAGGTCGGTGTCGGGCAGCACTTCCTGCACTTTCTGCCCGAACAGGTTCATGTACACCAGCGCCCGGGCGCCGGAGTCCTTGAATTGGTGACGCATTTCCCGGGGGGTGTACAGCGGATTGGTGTTGACCACCACCAGCCCGGCGCGCAGGGCACCAAAAACCGCGATCGGGTATTGCAGGACATTGGGCATCTGCACGGCGATACGATCGCCGGGCGCCAGGTCGGTATTGGCTTGCAGGTAACCGGCGAAGGCCGCGCTGTAACGCTCCAACTCGGCGTAGGTGATCGTCACCCCCATGTTGCTGTACGCCGGACGGTCGGCAAATTTCTTGCAGGAACGCTCGAACACCTCGACGACTGACTTGTAGGCACTCAGGTCGATGTCCGAGGGCACGCCGGCCGGGCGTTTGTCATTCCAGAAATCAGGCTGCATTGTTTTTGTCCTCTTTACCTGAACATATCCGGTAACCGCTTGCGTATCGCTTGCACAGGCGGAGCTCATGGGACACTAGCAGCTATGGCCAATCAGGCAAATATGGCAACTTGCGTCATAGATTGTGTGAATCTTGCTGAATCGCCTGGCGCAACGGATGCGCTATACAATGCAGCGACGCTGCGTCTGACTTTGTGCAAGGAACCGCCATGATCCACCAAACGTTCTGGCTGACCGCGACCGATCACAGCCGCTTGCTAGTCAACCAATGGCTACCCGAAACCGCCCCGCTGGCGGTGATCATGCTGGCTCACGGCATGGCGGAACACAGTGGCCGCTATGGGCGCCTGGCCCAGGCGTTGTGCGATGAAGGCTACGGCGTCTACGCGCCGGACCAACGTGGCCACGGCAAGACCGGCGAAGAAGCGATCCTGGGTCATTTTGCCGACCAGGACGGCTGGGCCAAAGTTGTGGGCGACCTGGCAAGCCTGAACCATCACATCGGCCAGCAACATCCAGAAACACCAATCCTGCTGCTGGGGCACAGCATGGGCAGCTATATCGCACAGGGCTATTTGTTGCACCACAGCGCCAGCCTGCACGGGGCCATCCTCAGCGGTTCGAACTTCCAACCCGTGGCGCTTTACCGCGCGGCGCGGCTAATCGCCCGCTTCGAACGCAGGCGGCAGGGCGCCACTGGGCGTAGCGCCCTGATCGAATGGCTCTCATTTGGCAGCTTCAATAAAAAGTTCAAACCGACCCGCACGCCCTTCGACTGGCTCAGCCGCGACCCCGGCGAAGTCGACAAATACATTCGCGACCCGCTGTGCGGCTTTCGTTGCACCAATCAACTGTGGATCGACCTGCTCGGCGGGTTGCAGCAGATCAGCAAAGCGTCCAATCTCGCGCAGATTGATCCAGGGCTGCCGCTGCTGGTGATTGGCGGTGAATGTGATCCGGTGAGCGAAGGCAAGCGTCTGAGAGATCTGGCCGATGCCCTGCGCGACGCCGGCAACCAACGTTTGCAACTGAAGATCTATCCGCAGGCTCGGCACGAACTGTTCAACGAAACCAACCGCGATGAGGTGACCGCCGATGTGCTGGCCTGGATTGCCCAGACGCTAAGCCACCAGCGACCACCACGCAGCGAGTAGGTTTGCAGCGTTTTTTCTCTACACGTCACAGGATCCAGACATGACCCAGGTTACCAACATCCCTTACGAAGCCCTCGAAGTCGGCCAGACCGCCAGCTACAGCAAGACCGTCGAAGAGCGCGACATCCAGCTGTTCGCCGCCATGTCCGGCGATCACAACCCGGTACACCTGGACGCCGAATTCGCCGCCGCCAGCATGTTCAAGGAACGCATCGCCCACGGCATGTTCAGCGGTGCGCTGATCAGCGCGGCAGTGGCCTGTGAGTTGCCTGGGCCGGGGACCATCTATATCGGCCAGCAGATGAGTTTCCAGAAGCCGGTGAAGATTGGCGATACCCTGACCGTGCGCCTGGAGATCCTGGAAAAGCTGCCGAAATTCCGCGTGCGTATCGCCACGCGCGTGTTCAACCAGCGCGATGAGCTGGTGGTGGACGGCGAAGCGGAGATCCTGGCGCCGCGCAAGCAGCAGACCGTGACCTTGCCCGAGTTGCCGGCAATCAGCATCGGCTGATGCGACTCGACACTCCCGTGGCGAGGGAGCTTGCTCCCGCTGGGGTGCGAAGCGCCCCTTGGAAAAGGCTTGCGCGTCCAACCTGAACAACGCAACGTTCGTTTTGCGACTGCTTCGCAGCCGAGCGGGAGCAAGCTCCCTCGCCACGGGGTGCGCGGCGCAGCGGCTATCGCTGTTCGTCCTGCACCTGCACACTCGCTGTCATCCCGGCACTCAGGCTCACCCCTTCCGGCACCTTGTCCAGCTTGATCCGCACCGGGATCCGCTGGGCCAGACGCACCCAGTTGAAGGTCGGCTCGACCTCTGCCAGCAGTTGCGCATCGGGGTTGGTGTTGCGGTCGGTGATGCCTCGACTGATGCTTTCCACATGGCCGTCCAGCGCATGGCCGGCGCTCATCAACCAGACCTTGACCGGATCGCCGACGCGAATGCGCGGCAACTTGGTTTCCTCGAAGTAAGCTTGCACGTAGAACGTCGAATCATCGACCAACGCCATGACCGGTTGCCCGGCGTTCACATAGTTGCCTTCGGCCAGGCGCAGGTTGGTGACGTGGCCGCTGCGTGGGGCCAGGACCTGGCTGCGAGCCAGGTTCAGCTCCGCGACCTTGGCCTCGGCCTGGGCCTCGCGTAGCTCGCCACGGGCGATGCCGGCATTGATCTGGGCGTTCTCGCGCAATTCGGCGCTGATGGCCTGGGGTCCCAGGGCCGCTCGACGGCTGGCTTCGTGTTCGCGCAGGCTCAACTGCTGCTGGCGGGTCTGCACTACCGCGCGGGCCTTCTCCACCGCGGCCTCGAAACGCTCGCGATCGATACTCAGCAACAAATCCCCCGCCTTGACGTGCTGGTTGTCCACGGCCCTGAGCTCGCGCACCCAACCCGAGACGTCTGGGGCGATCACCACCACGTCGGCACGGATCCGCGCGTCCCGGGTCCAGGGCGTGAGCATGTAGTACTGCCACAAATGAAAACCGGCGAAGATCGCCAGGGCCACCACGCTCAACGTGACGGCGACACGTACGGAAGTACGCATGTTCAACTCCTCATGACGGTCCGAGGACCAGGGTAATGACAGTCAAAACACAGACATACAGAGCGCAGTCGAACAGCGCTTCATGCCAGATCCAGCGCCCTGCCGGCACGAGACTGAGCAGCAGTCGCAAGGCTCCGGTGACCAACAAGGCCAGCACGACATATATCAAAAACGGGCTGAGCAGCACCCCGCCGATCGACCATTCATGCAAGCCCATGGCTATGTTTCCCTTCTGAAGATTCGTGCTGGCGGCACCAGGCGCGCCAACTGTTCTGCAATTGCACCACCGCGCCCTGGGCCAGCTTCAGCGCGTCGCTTGGCGGTTGCTTTGAAAGCGCTGCCAGATAATCGTCGCTCGCCTGGGCCAGTGCGTCGGCCTGCCCGCCCGCCGGGCCGTGCTCCAGTACCTGCTCCAACGTTTCGAAATATCGGCGTTGGGCTGGACTGTCCGGGACTTGGGCGACGGCCAGGCTCAAGCGCAGATGGAGCAATTCGTCCCCGACGTCCAGGCCCAGCAAACCATCGTCCCAACGACTGCGCGCCGGCACCGGCAGCTCCGGATAGTGCCGCGCCAGTTGCAGCAAACGATCGGCCATGCGCCCGCCGAACCAGCTCTCGGCGCCGCGCAGATTGCGATGGGCCAAGCGCACCAGGTCATCGAGCGTTGCCGCCAGCAACCGACGGCTGTGCCAGGCCGGGTTGCGCAGAATCAACAGGTTGAATGCCAGCACGGCCGCGCCGACACCGATCATCATGGCCTGGGCATTGTTGAAAAATGTCGCAACGTCGTACTTCATGGCGTTAAGCGGCGATACCAACACCACGAAGTGCAGGCAGAACGAGGTGGCGGTCGCGTAGAGCGGCGGCTTGGCCATGCCCAGCGCCCCCAGGAACAGAGGTACGCCCATGGCCATGCAGAGCATCGCAAAGCTGCTCCATTGGGGCAGCAGAATTTCACCGATCACAAACGCGGTCGGTACCGCCAGGAGAATGCCTCGCAAGAAACTCATGCCGATCTGCGCGCCATTTTCGCGGCTGGCGAACAGGCTGCACACCACACACGTCAGCAACAGCGCGCCCGAGGCGGCAGGCCAGGCAGTGGCCAGCCAGAAACACGCCACTGCCAGGAACGCCAGGGCGCTGCGGGCTCCAAACACCATCGCCAGGGACAGGTCCCGATGGGGCGCCAGGGTGCGTGGCGGGTCGGCCGCCGCCCTGCCCTCTTGCACCGCCGACAGCGCAGCGCAGGCCGCCAGGGCGGTGTCGAGCAACAAGGCGAAACGTGCCAGGCAATAACTTTGTGCCGAGCTGAACCGTGCTTCGTGAGACGCATCCCATACCCGCGGCCGCAGTGCCTGCAATGTCGTGCTGTCGGCGTCGAGGGCTTGCTGCACCTCGCTCATCCACGGCTGCAGCGCTTGGGCTTCTTGAGGGTCGAGCTGGTTCCATTGTCGGCGTACCGAGCGCGAAATGCGCAGCAGCATCAACAGTTTCTGGCTCAAGCCACTGATGGCCCGGGCACGCTGGCGGCCCAGGCGGCCTTCGAACCAGGCATGTTCGCGCTGGGCGTCTACCGCGACGATTTTGCCGAGGATTTCCAACAGACCTTTGCGCGCCTGGGCATCGCCGGCCAATGTGGCGCGCGCCGCCTGCATGCCACTTTGCCAGGCAGCACGTGCCTGATCCGCCAATTGCCGTTCAACCCGCAACGGCCAGAGCAAGGCGCTGGTCACGGTGGCGCAGGTGATGCCCAGGCTGATCTCGGTGCAACGCGCCACCGCCTGGTCGAACACTCCAAGCGGATGGGCGATGGCCGGCAAGGCAATGATCGCCACGGTGTAGCCAGCCAGCACGAACGAATACGACCACGCGCTGCGCAAGAGCGTCGAACAGGCCGTGCACACGCCCAACCACAACGCCAGCGCCAGCAGGAACAACCAGGGCGCCTGGGCGAACAGGCCCATGAACACCACCGACATGATTGTCCCCACCAGAGTCCCGACCAAGCGTGCCAGGCCCTTCTGCACCACCATCCCAGACAACGGCTGGGCAACGATAAACGCGGTCATCAGCGCCCACGACGGCTGCTCCAATCCCCAGCGCAACGCCAGCCACAACGCCAGGCCGCCACCGAGCACAGTCTTGATGGCGAACTGCACAGCGAGACGATCAGGGGCGAACAGAGCCTGAAAGGTGATGGGCACGCGCAAAACTCTTCTTGAGATGATGTAACGATAGATCGTGAGAGGGGCGGCGCAATTATTAGGGAGCTATCTATTCACGTCCAGAGTTGATTGTTGAGCGTTCTGACAAACACTCTTGCGAATTGGTGCCGAAAAGTCTTACTGCCCAGATCGCTCCCATAAAAAAACGCCAGGCAAGCTGGCGTTTTTTCTTCACACGCGGATGTTAGCTGGCGCGCGCCTGGTTGCGCAGAGCCTTGACCTGGTCATGGTTGCGTTGCACGCCGTGGTACTGACGCTCAACGAGGTCACGAATGCCCACCAGGTTGTGTTTGTTGATCTTCTCGATGGCTTCCTTATAAGCCTTCAGCGCGTGGTCTTCGCCGCGTTCGGCTTCGTTCAGCACAGCCTCTTCGTCCTTGCCGGTGAACATGGATTTTACGTCGACCCAACGGCGGTGCAGGTCACCGGCAACGCTGGTAGAAGTCTCCGGATCGCCACCCAGGGAACGCACGGCGGCTTGCAGCTCAGCCGCAGCGGTGGCGCAATCGGCGGCGCGCTTGACGAACAGCGCCTTGAGCTCAGGGTGCTTGATGTCTTCAGCGCAGGTCTTGAATCCTTCCTGGCCATCCTTGCTGGTCTCGATCAGGTCGTTCAAGACAGAGATGGATTCTTTGTTGATGTCAGTCATTTTTCAGTTCCTTTGCTTGGTGAATAAAAACCTGCAAGGGATATTGCATCGGCCATGCCAGCCTTAAGCACAACTTAAAATCCATTTAAATCAATACGTTATGAACTCTATAGAAATCTGTATCCGCGTTATTTGCATGATCTGTCATTTGGCCTGCATGCAGAATGCCTGTATTTTGCCTAGGACTTTCAACAAGACAGCCGCCCAATGAATCCAGAAAAGCTTGAGCTGCTGGTCACCCGCCAGATGCCCTTCGGCAAATACAAAGGCAGAATTCTTGCCGACCTGCCAGGCCAATACCTGAATTGGTTCGCGCGGGAGGGCTTCCCCCACGGCGAATTGGGCGGGTTGCTGGCATTGATGCAGGAAATCGACCACAACGGTCTGTCTGACCTGCTGGATCCGCTGCGGGCTAAACATGGCTTGCCCAAACCTCGCCATTGACCCCTGCCATTGACTGACTGAGCTCTGCGATGCCCGAAAATACGCTGCGTGCCCACGACGAAGCCTTCTGGGAAACCTTTGTCGGTCGTTACGATGTCGACGTCAATGGTCCGCTCAACCTGGAAAACGGCTACTTTGGCCGGATGTCCCGTACGGTGGTCGCGGAGTACCAACGCAATATCGACTGGGTGAACCGCGGCAACTCGGTCTACGTGCGCCAACAGTTCGACCTGGAGCATTGCGAAGTGATTCGCCGAGAGGTGGCGCAGCTCATCCACGCCCCAGCGTCCACCGTGGCGTTGGCCACCAACGCGGTTGACGCCTTGCAGACGCTGATCCGCAATTACAACCAGCTCAAGCCTGGCGACCAGGTTCTGATCAGCGACGTGGAGTACGAGTCGGTCAAAAGCGCGATGCGCTGGCTCGCCCGCCAGCGTGGCGCCGAGGTCATCGAGCTGGTCCATCCGCACCCCGCCAGTTTCGACAGCCTGGTGGGCACGTATCGAGAAGCCTTCATTCGTTATCCGCGCCTGAAGCTGATGGCGCTGACCTACGTTAACCACCTGACCGGCCTGGTGATGCCGGTCCAGGCGATAGCCGAGACGGCACGGGAGTTCGACGTCGATATCATTCTCGACGGCGCCCACGCCCTGGGGCAGATCGATTTCAATCTCAATAAGCTCGGCATTCAATTTGCCGGGTTCAACTTGCAGAAATGGCTCGGCGGCCCTCTGGCCCTGGGCTTTCTCTATATCGCTCCACACCGGCTGGCCGACATCGACCCGGACATGGACGAAGGCCACTACCCCACCACCGATATACGCTCGCGCACGCCCCACAGCACGCCCAACATCCCGGCCCTGCTGACGCTGCCCCTGGTATTCGAAGAGCACCGTGCCCTGGGCGGAGCACCGGCCAAGGGTGCTCGGCTCTGTTATCTACGGGACCTGTGGGTGAGCGCGGTGCGCGATGTGCCCGGCATCGAGGTCATGACCCCAGACGACCGACGCCTCTATTGCGGTATCACGTCCATGCGATTCACCAACCAGCCTGATCAACAGGTGATGGCCGACCGACTGCTCAAGGAATATGGGATCTTTACCGTGGTGCGCAAGACCAGCGTCGGCCTCTGCATCCGCATTACGCCGGGGTTGATTACCTTGGCGCGGGATATGGAGCGGTTGACTGCGGCACTGATCAACCTGAACAGTACGTAACCCGTGGCGAGGGCGCTTGGTCCCTGGCCACGGGGATCTGCAGCCAAAAAACAGGCAAAAAAAAACGGTGCGCCGACCAAGCGCACCGTAAAGCCGTAGAACACACAACGAAGTTCGGTAGGACGATCAGTCCAGCAGCGCCAATGCCTCGGCGGTGCATTCCTGGATGCGGGCCCAGTCGCCGTTCTTGATCCACTCCGGATCGAGCATCCAGCTCCCGCCTACGCACATCACGTTTTTCAACGCCATGTAGCTTTTGATATTGGCCGGGCTCACGCCGCCGGTCGGACAGAATTTCACTTCGCCGAACGGCCCGCCCAATGCCTTGATGGCAGCAACGCCGCCGCTGACTTCCGCCGGGAACAACTTGAAGCGGCGATAGCCCAGGCCATAACCTTCCATGATGCCCGAGGCATTGCTGATCCCCGGCAGCAACGGAATCGGACTCTGGACGCTGGCTTCCAACAGATCCCGAGTGATACCCGGCGTCACGATGAATTGCGAACCGGCAGCCTCGGCGGCGGCCAGCATGTGGCGATCGAGCACCGTGCCGGCACCGGTCACCAGCTCTGGGCGCTGCTCGCGAAGGACCTGAATGGCCTTGAGCCCGTATTGCGAGCGCAAGGTCACTTCCAGTGCCGTCAGGCCACCGGCGGCCAGGGCATCGGCCAGCGGCAGGATGTCCTGTTCACGCGCGATGGTAATCACCGGCAGGATCCGCGCCTTGGCGCAGAGGCTGTCGATCAGCGTCACTTTGTCCGCCATGGAAACGGTCGGGGATGGGTTTGTCATAGCGGCTGATCCTTGGTTCATGGGCACCAGTAAATCTCTAACGTAGGTTGCAGAAATGCGCGGATCGGCATCTCGGCGACATCGTCACCAGACACCGCGGCATTCAGGGTGGTCAGTTTCGATTGACCGGAAATAGACAGCACTTTGTGCCTGGCCGACGCCAGCAAGGCGCGGCTCATGGTCAGGCGTTGGTGTGGGACCGTCGGCGCGAGCATCGGCCAGCAGCGGCGAGCACCATTGTTATCCAGGGCCTCGGCCAGATTCGGGCTGTCGGGAAACAGCGACGCGGTATGCCCGTCATCGCCCATGCCCAGTATCAGCACGTCGATCGGCGGCAGCTCGCCGAGCAGGCGATCCGCCTGCTCGGCGGCGGCTTCCAGATTGGCGCTGGCGCTGTAGAGGCTCAGGAACTGGGCCTTGGCCGCAGCCCCTTGAAGCAGATAACGCTTGAGCAGGCCGGCGTTGCTGTCGGCATGTTCAACCGGCACCCAGCGCTCATCGGCCAGGCTCACCACCACGTTCGACCAGTCCAGCGCCTGCTTGGCCAGATGCTGGAAAAACGCCACCGGGCTACGACCGCCGGACACCACCAAGGTCGCCGCGCCTTTGGCATCGATCGCGGCGCGCAATTGCTCCGCCACGTTCACCGCCAATTTTTCCGCCAGCACCACTGGGCTCTTGAACTCCAGGGCAGTGACACCCTGGGGCAGTTCCAATTCAGATATCGCCATACCATGACCTCCCATCCCGCGTGATCAGTGCAATGGAGCTCATCGGCCCCCATGACCCAGCGGCATAAGGCTTGGGCGCATCGCCAGACTTCTTCCAGCCGGCGATCAACTGGTCACACCACGTCCACGCGGCTTCGATTTCATCTTTACGAACAAACAGGTTCTGATTGCCGTTCATGACTTCCAGCAACAACCGCTCGTAGGCATCGGGAATCCGTGCGCTGCGGTAGGTGTCGGAAAAGTTGAGTTGCAGCGGACCGCTGCGCAACTGCATGCCCTTGTCCAGGCCCTGCTCCTTGGTCATTACCCGCAAGGAAATCCCTTCGTCCGGTTGCAGGCGGATGATCAGTTTGTTGCTGATCTGCAAGCGCTGCTCGGGGGCGAAGATGTAGTGGGACGGTTCCTTGAAGTGAATCACGATCTGCGACAGCTTCTGCGGCATGCGCTTGCCGGTGCGCAGGTAGAACGGCACCCCGGCCCAGCGCCAGTTGCGGATATCGGCGCGCAGGGCAACGAAGGTCTCGGTGTCGCTCTGGGTATTGGAATTCGGCTCTTCGAGGTAGCCGGGCACCGCCTTGCCTTCGCTGTGGCCGGCGATGTACTGGCCACGCACCACCTGGGTGGTCAGGCCTTCCGGACTGATCGGCGCCAAGGCCTTGAGCACCTTGACCTTCTCGTCACGGATGCTGTCGGCGGAAAGGTCCGCCGGGGGGTCCATGGCGATCAGGCACAACAGCTGCAGCAGGTGGTTCTGGATCATGTCCCGCAGTTGGCCGGCCTTGTCGAAATAGCCCCAGCGCCCTTCGATCCCGACCTTCTCGGCCACGGTGATTTCCACGTGGGAAATGTAATTCTGGTTCCACTGGGTTTCGAACAGGCTGTTGGCGAACCGCAGCGCGATCAGGTTCTGTACCGTTTCCTTGCCCAGATAATGGTCGATGCGGTAAGTGCGGTTCTCCGGAAAGAACTGCGCCACGGCGTCGTTCACCTTGCGCGACGATTCGAGGTCCGAACCGATGGGCTTTTCCAGCACCACACGGGTGTTTTCGCTGAGGCCGACTTTCGCCAGGTTCTCGCAAATCGCGCCGTAGACCGCCGCCGGCGTGGCGAAATAGGCAATGACTTGTTGCTGCGTCAGCCCGACCTGCTCGGCAAGCGCGACGTAATCGTCCGCCTTGAGAAAATCCACGTGCAGGTACGTCAGCCGCGCCAGGAAGCGTTCGATCACGGATTCGTCGAGGTCTTTATCACCGACGTAACGCCGCAGTTCGGTGGTGATGAACGCCAGATGCTGTTGTTCGCTGCCCGGTTCACGGGCCAGCGCCAGGATCCGCGTGTCTTCGTGCAACAAGCCGGCGCCATCGAGCTGGTAAAGGGCAGGAAACAGCTTGCGTAGCGCCAGGTCGCCCAACGCGCCGAACAAGGCAAAAGTACACGGTTCAACCGTAATCGAATGCATGATGTTTGTTCTTTTATCAAGTTAAGCTACAAATACCTTTTTTCAAGGCATCACTCAAGGAAAAATGTAGTAATAACTACAACATTTTCCGAAAATACCGATTCCGAGTGGTGGTCCGTCGGAGCCATCAGTAGGATAGGCCACCGCAAAGGGTCGTATCAAAGACCCGTCTCTCTAGGAATCCTGTATGGACCGCGTGCGAAATCTACTGGAGCAGATCCAGAGTCGCCTGGAAGACCTGAACAAGGCCGAACGCAAGGTGGCCGAGGTGATCCTGCTCAACCCACAGCAGGCTACCCGCTTCAGCATTGCCGCCCTCGCCCAGGCGGCCTCGGTCAGCGAACCGACCGTCAACCGCTTTTGCCGCTCGTTCGGCGTGAGCGGTTACCCGGAGCTCAAGCTGCAACTGGCCCAAAGCCTGGCCAGCGGCGCGGCTTATGTCAGCCGCGCAGTGGAAGCCGACGACAACCCTGAAGCCTACACCCAGAAAATCTTTGGCAGCGCCATTGCCTCATTGGACAGTGCCTGCCAGGCCCTTGATCCAAATTTGATCAGCCGCGCGGTCGACCTGCTGATCCAGGCCCGGCAGATCCACTTCTTCGGCCTCGGCGCCTCGGCTCCGGTGGCGCTGGATGCCCAGCACAAGTTTTTCCGGTTCAACCTGGCAGTGACCGCCCACGCCGACGTGCTGATGCAACGCATGATCGCCTCGGTGGCCCATACCGGTGAGTTGTTCGTGATCATTTCCTACACCGGTCGTACCCGCGAACTGGTGGAAGTCGCGCGTATCGCCCGGGAAAACGGCGCATCGGTACTCGGCCTGACCGCCGAAGGCTCGCCACTGGCCAAGGCCAGCACCTTGAGCCTCAATATTCCGCTGCCCGAAGACACCGATATCTACATGCCGATGACTTCGCGGATCATCCAGCTCACCGTACTGGACGTGCTCGCCACCGGCATGACCCTGCGCCGCGGGGTGGACTTCCAGCCGCACCTGCGCAAGATCAAGGAAAGCCTCAATGCCAGCCGGTATCCGGTTGGGGATGAGTTCAACTGATTCGTTCCGGAACTTTTGGTGCCTGATAGGTCGTCATCGCGAGCAAGCTCGCTCCCACAGGGGTTTTGTGAACGCCAGAGAACCTGTGTGGGAGCGAGCTTGCTCGCGATGACGGCAGCCGCCACACCGTAGATCCAGAGCTAAGCCCCTACCCGCGCCTGCAAACTCAAATGCGCCCGCTCCCCGGGCGCCAGGCTCAGGCTGTCGGTGCCGCCACTGGCCGCTTCGACGCAAACGAACTCGTTGACCTCATCCCAGCTCACGCCCAGCAACGGCCGTGTACCGGGATGCCACACCACCGTGTCGGCGCTTTCACCGGTGTCGATGCACAATTCCCGCTGCCAGGCGTGATCCTTGAGCTGCAACTCTCCTTCATGCTGGAACACTCGCTGACAGCCGCCCTCGACCCGCAACTCGCCTTCCTGCCGGCAAACCGCACGGTTCAACTGGTCGTAACCTTGCGCGCCTTCGAGTCCAGACAGCGCTACCTCGCCAACGTCACCAATGCGCCAATAGGCATGCAAGGCCTGGCTCAATTGGCAAGGCAGGCTGTCTTGATGCTCGGTGCTCAAGCGCAATTCCATGCGGTCGCCCAAGTCGGCATGCAGGTCCACTTGCCAGTCGCACAGCTGCAATTGCCAATGCAGATGCACGCCATCGTCATCGCTGGCGCTGTCGAGCAACTTCCAATCGATCAGCCGCGCCCAACCATGAGACGGCCAGGCATTTTCACTCGGATGGCGGCCATACCAAGGCCAACACACCGGTACCCCGCCGCGTATCGCGCCGACCTGGGGCCACTTGGCCGCGCACCACAGCCAAGGTTTCTGGCCTCGCGGCTGGAAGTGCAACAACTGCGCACCCTGGCGACTGAAAACCGCTTGGCACAACGGATGGTCAATAACCAAGACGTCGCGCTGCTGATAGCGCTCCCACGCAAACACCGGACGCTCGCGCAAGGATCTGAAAAAGCGTTGTAGCGGATGCTCATGCATGGGCTGTAGTCCTGGGAATCACTGAACTCTCAATTGATGCGACAGTTTTGGTGGCGAGGGGATTTATCCCCGCTGGGGTGCGGAGCAGCCCCAAAACAGGTTGCAGATAATCTGCCTGACGCACCGAGTTGGCCAGCTGAGGACTGCTCCGCAGCCCAGCGGGGATAAATCCCCTCGCCACAGGTTCGGCCCCCAACCAAACAATTGATCGCTCCGCAAAAAAAAGCGGACAGCCTTGGCCGTCCGCAAATATGCGCACATAGAGGAGAGCTTATCGCAACAGCGTCAGAACACCGACTGGATTTTCAGGCCGGCCACCAGCGCGTTGTCCACCTCGTCAACACCGCCCGGGTGAGTGACGTATTGCAGGTTCGGACGCACGGTCAGCCAGTTGGTGACGTGGAAGCCGTAGTTGATTTCGTAGTTGTACTCGGTGCTGCGCAACGGCGAAAACAGCGGATCGTCGTAATCGGTCACGCCATTGGCTACGTTGGTCAGATCGGCGTTCTTCTTCACGTCTTCGTTGACATGGATACGGGCGAAGCCGATACCCACGTCATCCTTTGGACGCGCATCGAATGGGCCCTTGTACACGAACATCAGCGACTGGTAGTTGTCGACGATGTTGGTGTCCTTGTCGTGGAAGGTGGCGTTGGCCGCGATGTTCAAGCCGCGCGAAGCGTCACCATTGTGGGTGGTGAGCTGCTGTTGCATGACGAACCAGTAGCCGTCCTTGCTGCTGTGGCTGCGATAGGCGCTGCCGGTGGTTGCGGCGTCGTTGCCGTTGTCGTCCTCACGGACGTCATCGGCCTTGGCCGTGCTCTTGTAGTAACCGACACGGTATTCGCCAGGCAGGTTGTTGAGCTTGGGCGACCAGACCAACTCGACCGGAATCAGCGTACCCTCGGTCCCGCTGCCGCTGAGCTTGTAACGGTTGTTGTTTTCCAGTTGCGAAGGGTTCTGGTTGTACGCACCGATTTGCGCGTAGAGCTCAGGGGTGATGTTGTACTTGAACCGAATCGCTGCCTGCATGATTGGCCAGTTGTACCAGATGCCGGTGGCCCAGTTACCCGCTTGGGAACCGCAGAAGGCCAGGTTCTGGAAGTCGCAAGGGAAAGTGTTGAAATCCTCGCCCACGCCGTAGTAACCGGCCTTGACGTCCAGCTTGCTGTCAAAGTACTTCTGCTTGATCCACAACTGCGTCAGACGCGTGGTTTGGCCGCGGCCCCAGACTTCCTGGGACGAACTGAGCGTGCCGGCACGCGGGTCACCGATACGGTCGTTGGAAATGTTGCGACCATCCCGGCGAGTGAACTGGATCTTGGCTTCGGTATCGTTCCAGCCCGCCAGTTTTTCCAGGTCGAGCGCGACACCCAGGCCAAACTGCTGGGACCAACGCGCAGTCTTGTCATCGTTGTAGCCGCCGTGGAGGTTGGCACCCATCTCACCGACGAAATCGGCCTTGATGTCGATACCCTGCTCGATCAGCTTGGTCCGTTCACCGCCCCAGTCGCCCGTCATCCACTGCGAATCGGCGCTGAACGCGTCGGCAGCGTGTGCGCTACCGGCCAGCATCATCGCCGCAACGGCTGACAACTGGCAGATAAGCTGGGCATTGTTCTTCTTCTTCATCCCTACATCCTCGTCTTTATTGTTATTAACTGTTTTTATCTAACGCGGTTTACAACGATTGCGACGGATGTCCCCACCCGTCGCATACTCCTTCCTGTGGGAGCGGGCTTGCTCCCCCCACACTTGTTCATCACCGGCCTTTGAACTGCGCCACGTTGGCAGGTCGGTCTTCGGCCTGCGGCTGCGCAGCCACGCCCAGGCGTTCGCCGGACTTGGCGTCGAACAGCAGCACTTTCGCTGGGTCGAATTGCAACGTCAGGGTCTCTCCCGGCTGCGGCGCCACGTCTGGCGCCAGGCGGCAGCAGACCTTGGTGTCGTTGAGATTGACGAACACCAGGGTGTCTGGCCCGGTGGGTTCGGTGACCTGCACTTCGGCGCGAATGGTTGGCATGCCGTTCGGCTCGTTGCCGGCCAGCACGATCTGCTCCGGGCGCAAGCCAAGGATCACTTCGCGATCTTCCAGGCCGGCGTCCTGCATGCCCAGCGGCAACTCGCAACGGGCCTGTCCGCTGTCGAGCAAGGCCAGCAGGCGGCCGTCCTTGCGTTGCAGGCGCAGCGGGATGAAGTTCATTGGCGGCGAACCGATGAAGCTCGCCACGAACAGGTTCGCCGGGTTGTTGTAGATGTCCTTCGGCGTGCCGAACTGTTGGATGATCCCGTCCTTCATCACCGCCACTTTGTCGCCCAGGGTCATGGCTTCGATCTGGTCGTGGGTGACGTAGACCGTGGTGGTCTTCAGTCGCTGGTGCATCAGTTTCATTTCGGTGCGCATCTCGACCCGCAGCTTGGCGTCGAGGTTGGACAACGGTTCGTCGAACAGGTAGATCTTCGGCCGCCGCGCCAGGGCCCGCCCCATCGCAACGCGCTGTTGCTGACCACCGGAGAGCTGGCCAGGCTTGCGGTTGAGCAGGTGCTCGATCTGCAACAGCTTGGCGACCCGCGCCACTTCCTCATTGATGTCCGCCTGTTTCATCTTGCGAATCTTCAGGCCGAACTCGATGTTCTCGCGCACGCTCATGGTCGGGTACAGCGCGTAGGACTGGAACACCATGGCGATGTCGCGATCCTTCGGGCTCATGCCGCTGACATCCTGGTCGCCGATCATGATCGCGCCGCCGGTGATGGTCTCGAGGCCGGCGATGCAATTCATCAGAGTCGATTTGCCGCAGCCCGAAGGACCGACCAGGATCAGGAATTCGCCTTCTTTGATCGACAGCTGGATGTCTTTCAAGGTGTCGGGCAGGCCCGCGCCGTAGGTCTTGTTTACATTGCGAAGTTCAAGCGTAGCCATGATTACCCCTTGACCGCGCCAGCCGTGAGGCCGCGCACGAAATACTTGCCTGCGATCACATAGACCAGCAGGGTCGGCAGCCCGGCGATCATCGCCGCCGCCATGTCCACGTTATATTCCTTGGCCCCGGTGCTGGTGTTGACCAGGTTGTTCAGCGCCACCGTGATGGGCTGGGAGTCACCGCTGGAGAACACCACGCCGAACAGGAAGTCATTCCAGATCTGCGTGAACTGCCAGATGAGGCAGACCATGATGATCGGCGTCGACATCGGCAGGATGATCCGCCGGAAGATCGTGAAGAACCCGGCGCCATCGAGGCGCGCCGCCTTCACCAGCGCGTCGGGAATACTCACGTAGTAGTTACGGAAGAACAGCGTGGTGAACGCCAGGCCGTAGACGACGTGGACAAACACCAGGCCAGTGGTGGTGCTGGCCAGGCCCATCTTGCCGAGGGTGAACGAGGCCGGCAGCAGCACGGTCTGGAACGGCAGGAAGCAACCGAACAGCAGCAGGCCGAAGAACAACTGCGAGCCACGGAAGCGCCACATCGACAGCACATAACCGTTCAGTGCACCGATGGCCGTGGAAATCAGTACGGCCGGCACGGTGATCTTGATCGAGTTCCAGAAGTAACCGTTGACCGTCGCCCAGGCCTTGACCCAGCCGATGCCGCTGACCACGGTCGGCCAGCTCAACAGGTTGCCGGTGCTGATGTCTTCCGGCGTCTTGAAGCTGGTCAACAGCATGACCACCAACGGCACCAGGTAAAGCAGTACCGCAACAATCAGCACCGCATAGATCGCGATGCGGCTGATGGAAGGTTTCGCAGCGAGACTAGTCATGACGCTTGGCCCTCAGCTCGGAATACAAGTAAGGCACGATGATCGCGAGGATCGCACCGAGCATCAGGATTGCACTGGCCGAGCCCATGCCCATCTGGCCGCGACTGAAGGTGAACGAATACATGAACATGGCAGGCAGATCGGAGGAGTAGCCCGGACCACCGGCCGTCATGGCCGCCACCAGGTCGAAGCTCTTGATCGCAATGTGCGCCAGGATCATCACGGCGCTGAAGAACACTGGGCGCAGGCTCGGCAGTACGACTTTCCAGTAGATGCGCGGCATGCTCGCGCCATCGATCTGCGCGGCGCGGATGATCGACTGGTCCACGCCTCGCAGGCCGGCCAGGAACATCGCCATGATGAAGCCCGAGGCCTGCCAAACGGCAGCGATCACCAGGCAATACACCACGCGATCGGGGTCGATCAGCCAGTCCAGGCGGAAGCCTTCCCAACCCCAGTCACGCAACAATTTGTCCAGGCCCATGCCCGGGTTGAGCAGCCACTTCCAAGCGGTACCGGTGACGATCATCGAGAGCGCCATTGGGTACAGGTAAATGGTGCGGATGAAACCTTCGCGGCGAATACGTTGGTCGAGAAACACCGCCAGCAGCACGCCGATGACCAGGGTGATGCCGATGAACATCCCGCCGAACACCGCGAGGTTCTTGCTGGCCACCCACCAGCGGTCGTTGTCCCACAGCCGCGCATACTGAGCCAGGCCCGCCCATTTATAGGTAGGCAGGAAAGTCGACGTCGTGAACGACAGGACGAACGTCCACAGGATGTAGCCATAGAAGCCCACCAGGACGATGAACATGCTCGGCGCCAGCACCAGTTTTGGTAGCCAGCGCTGCAATGCATCGAAAGGCGAGGCCTTGCTGAACACAGCAACAGAACTCATGGGGAAATCCAGTACCAGGAAAAACTACAAGTTTGTTCCTTGTGGGAGCGAGCCTGCTCGCGATGGCGTCGTATCAGCTCATGCACTGCTGCCTGACACTATGCTTTCGCGAGCAGGCTCGCTTCCACAGGGGTTAGCGGTTACTTCGCAGACTGAACCGCTGCGCCAAGTTTCTTGGCTGCGTCGGCCGGGTCGGCTTTCGGGTCGTTGATGTAGTTGGTCACGACGTCAAAGAACGCGCCTTGCACGGCCAGCGTGGTCGCCATGTTGTGCGCCATGCTCGGTTGCAGGCCGCCGTTCTTGGCGTCCGCCAGGAAGTCCTTGGCGGCGGTCTGGGCGCAGGAGTCGAAACCGTACTTGCCCATGTCGGCCAGCATGTCGTTACGCACCGGGATCGAACCCTTGTTGATGCTGAAGACTTTCTGGAAGTTCTCACCCAGCACGACCTTGGCGATGTCCTGCTGGCCCGCCGCAGTGCCTGCATCCTTCTGCTTGAACACCGCCAGGGAGTCGATGTTGTAGGTGAAGGCCTTCTCGGTACCCGGGAACGCTACGCACTCGTAGTCCTTGCCGGCGACTTTCTTGGCGGCGGTCCACTCGCTC
The DNA here is from genome assembly GCF_052660185.1 of Pseudomonas sp. E102. Classification (NCBI taxonomy): domain Bacteria; kingdom Pseudomonadati; phylum Pseudomonadota; class Gammaproteobacteria; order Pseudomonadales; family Pseudomonadaceae; genus Pseudomonas; species Pseudomonas sp. E102. The sequence continues at coordinate 596,876 of NZ_CP084025.1, read as the reverse complement.
TTGGCCCAGTCACCCATGATCTGCATGCCGGCCTTGCCATTGATGACCTTGGCCGCTTCCAGGTTCCAGTCCTGGCCCTTGCCATCGGCGTCCATGTAGGTCGCGACTTTCTTCAGCTCGGTCAGCGCCTTGACCATTTCCGGGCCGGTCAACGCTTTGTTGTCCAGGTCGACCAGTGCTTTCTTGTAGCCATCAGCGCCCATGACCGAGAGCACCACCGCTTCGAACACGGTGCTGTCCTGCCAAGGCTGGCCACCGTGGGCCAGGGGGATGAAGCCCGCGGCCTTGAGTTTGTCGCCGGCGGCGTAGAATTCTTCGAGGGTGGTTGGATTCTTGGTGATACCGGCTTTCTTGAAGACTTCCGGGTTGATCCACAGCCAGTTGACGCGGTGGATGTTCACCGGCACGGCGACGTAGTCACCTTCGTACTTCACGGTATCGGAGACTTTCTTGTCGAGCAGGCTGTCCCACTTTTCTGCCTTGGAAACGTCCTTGAGGACGTCGGTGTCGAGCAGGCCGGTGGTCGCCCATTCCTGGATGTCCGGGCCTTTGATCTGGGCAACGCCCGGTGGGTTGCCGGCCACGGCGCGGCTCTTGAGCACGGTCATGGCGGTAGAACCGCCACCGCCAGCGACGGCGCCGTCCTTCCAGGTAAAACCGTCTTTTTCTACTTGAGCCTTGAGCACATCGACCGCGGCTTTTTCACCGCCCGACGTCCACCAGTGGACGACTTCCACGGAACCTTTCGATTCGGCGGCCAGGGCGCTGACAGGGAATGCTGCGACGGGAAGCAAGGAAGCAAGAGAAATGACAGTAGCGAGGCGAGAAATCGCATTCATCTAGAAGTACCTTTCTTGTTGTTATGCATGCAAGTCTGGTGCTTGCGCTGCATGGATTCTAATCAGGGGTTATCCCTTCGCAGGTAACGAAGGGACGTGGATATGTCACGACATGGTTACACAGGTGCAGGATCGGACAACCGCGCCAAGGCTGACGCCATGCTCGGGGCCAACGGCAGACGAGGGATCAACACCGCTTGCCAGGCATGATAAAGGTCCGGCTTGCCCGGCCAGATGTCGGCGCTGGGGCGGTTCTGCGGGTCGAGCTCGTGATGCCAGCTGCCGTTGCAGCGATCGATGAAATGTTTGTCACAAAATTCCCAGAAGCGCCGGTACCACGCTTCGTATCGAGCCTCGTCGGTACGTTTGAGCAAGGCACTGGCCGCCGCTGCCGCTTCGGCATGCACCCAGTGCAGGCGATGGCGAACCACGGCGCGATTGTCCCAGTCCAGCGTGTAAACGATGCCCGGGGCGCCGTCGACGTTCCAGCCATGGCGGCAGTTCTGGTCGAACAGTTTCTGAGCGTCCTGGGCCAGCCAGCCCGGCGTCAGCATGCCGATCTGCACGCGTGCGGCCTCGAGGTGCAACAACAGCCGCGCCCATTCGAAACCATGGCCAGGGGTGGTGCCGTAGGGACGAAACCCATCGGCCGGGTTGTCGTGGTTGTACTCGCGCAGCGGCTGCCAGTCGCGGTCGAAATGCTCGACGACCATGTAGTCGTTGGCGGCCGCGTGACCATGGATCACCCGCTCGACGATACGCAACGCGCGAGCCAGCCAGCGCGGATCGTCCGTGGCATCGGCGAGGGCGAGGAAGGCTTCGGTGCCGTGCATGTTGCTGTTGGCGCCGCGATAGGCCTCTTCTTCTGACCAGTCGCGGTTGAAGGATTCACGCAGGGCACCCTCCTCCTCGCACCAGAAATGTTCGTCGATGACCCGCACGGCCTCCTTGAGCAGAGTCTCGGCGTCAGGGCGCTGGGCCACGACCGCAGAGCTGGCTGCCAGGGCAACGAAAGCATGCAGATAAGCGGCTTTTCCAGCCTCGTTTTCAGCCGGATCGGTCTTGGCGAACCAACCGCCATGCTCGGCATCGCGCAGCGGCCCCATGAGCGCCTGTACGCCATGGTCAACCAGCTCGGCGAACCCCGGCAGGCCTTGGATGTGGGCCATGGCGAAGCTGTGGGTCATGCGCGCGGTATTCATGGTTTCGGCCCGGGCATCGGCCGGCAGGCGGCCCAATTCGTCCAGGTTGCCAAAGCCGTCCGGCAGCTTCGAGGCCTTGGCGAACGTCAGCAGACGCAAGCCTTCTGCGGCAAGCCATTGCTGGTGGGCGGGCGCATTCAGCCAACTGCTGAACGCCGGTTGGAAGGTGTCCATCGAGATACCTTTTTTGTTGTTTTGACGCAGGGAGTCTAAACAAGGGAGGGTTGACGGCAGGTAACGAAAGGGGCGAGTTATGTCACCGAGTTGTGACATTGGCATGGATATGTGTTGAAGCGATTGGCGCCTTCGTCGGAACGCCGCCCGGAGCAGGCTCGCTCCCACATTGGACCTCATTGACGCGCATATCCTGTTTGACGCAGATCCCCTGTGGTAGCGAGCTTGCTCGCGACGAACGATAACGCGGTCCAATCAATCCACGCTGCGAGGCAACTGCAACGTCACCCGCAACCCACCCTCGCGCAGGTTCTGCAAACTCACCTCACCGCCATGGCTGTGGGCAATGTTGCGTGCGATACCCAGCCCCAGGCCGTACCCCTGCTGCTGCCCGGCCAGGCGAAAGTGCGGCTCGAAGACTTGTTCGAGGCGTTGTTCCGGTACGCCCGGGCCTTCGTCATCGACGTGCAGAATGAACGCCGACTCATCATCATCGATGTGCAAATGGGCTCTCTGGCCGTATTTCAAGGCATTGTCGATCAGGTTGCCGATGCACCGCTTGAGGGCCAGCGGCTTGCCGGGATACGGCGCCAGCGCCCGGCCATCCTGGGTCACTCGGCCGTTGCCGTTGGGCGCCAGATAAGGCTCTACCAGGCAATCCAGCACATGGTTGAGGTCCACCGGCTCGATGTTTTCGTGGATGTCGGTGTCCTTCACACATTGCAGCGCCCCCTTGACCAACAGCTCCAGCTCATCCAGGTCTCGGCCGAACTTGGCTTGCAGGTTTTCATCCTCCAGCAGCTCGACCCGCAACCGCAGCCGGGTAATCGGCGTGCGCAGATCGTGGGAGATGGCGCTGAACAACTGGCTGCGCTCGGTCAAATAGCGGCTGATGCGCTCGCGCATGGCATTGAAAGCCCGGCCCACCTCCACCACTTCGCTGCCGCCACCCTCGGCCACCGGTTCCACTTCGGCACCGAGGGACATGTCCCGCGCCGCTCGGGCCAGGCGTTTCAATGGTCGGCTCTGCCAATGCACCAACAAGCCGATGAACAACAGCAACAGGCTGCTGGTGAGCACGATGAAGCCCACCTGCTGCTTGGGCAGATCCTGCTCTTCGAGGCTGGTATAGGGTTCGGGCAGCAGCGAGGCGATGTAAAGCCATTCACCCGGCGCCATCTGGATTTGCGTGACCAAGACCGGCGGATTCACCGGCTCAAGCGTCAAGGCGTAATGGGCCCATGATCGCGGCAGCTCGTCGAGCTTGAGCCCGCCGTTGAAAATCCGCAGGTCTTCAGGGCTGACGAATTTGACCGAGATGTCGGCGCTGCTGCCCAGGGAGCGCCGCAGCACGTCATCCACGGCCTGGAGCACCGCCAGCTTTCGCGGCGTCACGGGCAGCACGTCCATGCCCAGCGGCTTGTCATTGAGGGTGACGACAAAGCGTGTGCCGCCCATGCTGCGCAACTGGTCCAGCACCAGGGGCCGGTACGCCACCGGCAGCGAGCGCAGATAACTGACAGTGGCGGTCATCGAATGGGCAAGGCTGCGCGCGCTGGTGACCAGGCCTTCAAGCTGGGTGGCGCGCAATTGGGAGACCCAGATCAGACTGGACAGCGTCTGGGCGAACAGCACCACCAGTAGCGTCAGCAGCAGCATCCGCCCCAGCAACGAGCGTGGCACGGGCACCCGGCGCACGACTTTCCTGATCGCTTCAGTGACCATTGCTGGCAACCACACTGGCCGCCAGTTGATAACCACTGCCGCGCACCGTGCGGATCAACCGCGGCGGCTTTTCCGTGTCGCGCAGGCGCTGGCGCAGGCGACTGACCGCCATGTCGACGATCCGGTCCAAGGGCATCAGTTCGCGCCCACGCGTGGCGTTGCCGATGGTGTCACGGTCGAGGATTTCCTGAGGGTGGTCGAGGAACAACTTGAGCAGGGCAAAATCAGCACCGGAGAGAATCACCTCTTCACCGTCGGCGTGGAACAGCCGATGGCTGACCATGTCCAGCCGCCATTCGTCGAAGGCCAGCACGTCGCCGCCCGTCCGCTCCTGGCCGAACTGCGCCCGGCGCAGCAGCGCCTTGATGCGCGCCTGCAATTCACGCGGGCTGAACGGCTTGCCCAGGTAATCATCGGCACCCAATTCCAGGCCAATGACCCGGTCGGCTTCGTCGGAGCTGGCGGTGAGCATGATGATCGGCACATGGGCCTGGCGTGGATGTTCGCGAACCCAGCGGCACAGGCTGAAACCGTCCTCATCGGGCAGCATCACATCGAGGATCACCAGGTCGCTTGGCGCCTCGTTCAAGGCCTGGCGAAACCCGGCGCCATCAGGCGTGGTGCGCACCTGGAAACCCGCACGGCTGAGGTAAGTGTCCAGCAGTTCGCGAATCTCCTGGTCATCGTCGACCAACAAAATCGATTTGTTCACTGCACTCACGGGGCCTCGTCCTTGTTGTGTGGATTGGGGGCGATTATGCCTGATGGCCGGGTTTTACAAACACTACAGAGCCCCTTGTGGGAGCGAGCTTGCTCGCAATAGCGGTGTATCAGTCAATCTCAATGGCGACTGACACTCCATCATCGCGAGCAAGCTCGCTCCCACAGGAGCGGTTTCCAATTTCAAATCGTGGAGGATTGCTCCAACGCCACGCCCGCGCCCATCAGGCCGGAGTATGGCGCCGTCACCAGCCAGACCGGAATACCCTTGAAATAATCGCTCATGCAGCCCTTGTCGGCGAAGGATTTGGCGAAACCGCTTTCGACGAAGAAATCGGCAAACCGCGGGACCACGCCGCCAACGATGTACACGCCGCCACGCCCGCCCACCGTGAGTACGTTGTTGCCGGCCACGCGGCCCAGCCATCGGCAGAACTGCTCGAGCACTTCCAGGGCGATAGGGTCGCCGGCCAGCCCGGCGGCAGTGATCGACTCGGGGGTATCGAGCACCGGGTCATGACCGTCCACCGCGCAAATCGCCCGGTAGACACGGGGCAGGCCGCTGCCGCTCAGGGCGGTTTCGGCGCTGACGTGGCCGATCTCGTTGTAGATGTGCTGCCAGAGCTGGGTCTCGCGCGGACTGCTCATCGGCAGGTCGACATGGCCGCCCTCCCCTGGCAACGCCGCAAAACGGCCCTCGCCCAAGTCCAGGAGCGTACCGACGCCCAGCCCGGTGCCCGGGCCGATCACCACCGCCGGGCGCATCGGCTCCGGCGTGCCCTGGCAGACAACCCGGTACTCATCCGGACGCAAGCAGGTCATGCCCAGGGCCATGGCGGAGAAGTCGTTGACCAGCAACAGTTTCTCCACCTGCAACCTCTGGCAGAACGCCAGGTTGCTCAGGCGCCAATGATTGTTGGTAAAACGAAACTCATCGCCGCTCACGGGGCCGGCCACCGACAGGCACACCGAACCGATGGCGCCCGGTTTCATTCCCATGCCATTCAAGTAAACCTCGATGGCATCTTCCGGGCAGGCGTAATCCGCTGTCGCCAGCACCTGGATATTCTCCAGGTTGTGGTTCTTCCACAGGGCGAAACGCGCGTTGGTCCCACCGATGTCACCGACCAAAGCCAGTTTCAATTAAGCGTCTCCAGGGCAGAAGTGAAGGCGCTGGCGCCCTGCTCTGCCGAGCTGAAGGCCATGCGCATGAAACCGAACAGCTCGCGACCAGTGCCGATGTTGTTGCCCAACAGGCCCTTGGCCGGTTCGCGCGCGGCGAATTCCTCGGCGTCGACCTTCAGCTCCAAGGTGCCTTTGACGCCATCGACGCGGATGATATCGCCCTCCTGCACCCGCGCCAACGCGCCGCCGACATAAGCTTCAGGGCTGACATGAATGGCCGCCGGGATCTTCCCGGATGCCCCGGACATGCGTCCATCAGTGACCAGCGCCACCTTGAAGCCACGGTCCTGCAGCACGCCGAGGAACGGCGTCATCTTGTGCAGCTCCGGCATGCCGTTGGAGCGCGGGCCCTGGAAGCGCATCACCGCGACAAAATCCTTCTCCAGCAGACCCGCCTTGAACGCATCCGCCAGGTCCTGCTGATCCTGGAAGACCATGGCCGGCGCTTCGACGATCTGGTTTTCCAAGGCCACGGCCGAAACCTTCATGACCCCACGCCCGAGGTTGCCTTCCATCACCCGCAACCCGCCTTCTGGGGAGAAAGCACGGGCCACCGGACGCAGGATGGTTTCGTCGAGGCTTTCGGTCGGGCCGTCGCGCCACACCAGCTCGCCATCCTCCAGGAACGGCTCCTGGGTGTAGCGACTCAGGCCATGGCCGAGCACGGTGTTGACGTTGTCGTGGAGCAGGCCGGCTTCCAGCAATTCGCGGATCAGGAAGGACATACCGCCCGCCGCCTGGAAGTGGTTGATATCGGCCTTGCCGTTCGGGTAGACGTGGCTGAGGGTCGGCACCACTTCGGAGAGGTCGGCCATGTCCTGCCAGGTCAGCTGGATGCCCGCCGCCATGGCGATGGCCGGCATGTGCAGGGTGTGGTTGGTGGAACCGCCGGTGGCGTGCAGTGCAACGATGGAGTTGACCAGTGAGCGTTCGTCGACGATTTCGCCGATGGGCATGAAGTTGCCGCTCTGCTTGGTCAGGCGCGTCACCTGGAACGCGGCCTCACGGGTCAACGCATCGCGCAGCGGCGTGTTCGGGTTGACGAACGAAGCGCCCGGCAAATGCAGGCCCATCACTTCCATCAGCAACTGATTGGTGTTGGCGGTGCCGTAGAACGTGCAGGTGCCCGGACTGTGGTAGGACTTCATTTCCGATTCCAGCAGCTCTTCACGGCTGGCCTTGCCCTCGGCGTAGCGCTGGCGTACGTCGGCTTTTTCCTTGTTGGAAATGCCCGAGACCATCGGCCCGCCGGGCACGAAGATCGTCGGCAGATGACCGAAGCGCAGCGCGCCCATCATCAGGCCAGGGACGATTTTGTCGCAGATGCCGAGCATCAGCGCGCCGTCGAACATGTTGTGGGACAACGCCACCGCCGTGGACAGTGCGATCACTTCACGGCTCGGCAAGCTCAGTTCCATCCCCGCCTCACCCTGGGTCACGCCGTCGCACATGGCGGGCGTGCCGCCGGCGAACTGGCCAACCGAGCCGATCTCGCGCAGGGCTTTCTTGATTTGTTCTGGAAATGTTTCGTAGGGCTGGTGGGCCGAGAGCATGTCGTTGTAGGACGACACGATGGCGATGTTGGCGGCGTTCATCATCCGCAGGTGGTGCTTGTCTTCAGTGCCGCAACCGGCCACGCCATGGGCGAAGTTGGCGCACTGCAGCTTGCCGCGCATCGGCCCGTCGCTGGCTGCACCGCGGATCAGTGCAAGGTAAGCCTCGCGCGTAGCGCGACTGCGGGCGATAAGCCGTTCGGTGACCTCAAGTACGCGGGGATGCATGTGTAGAACTCCAGGCTAGCGGGTGTGGCGACCTGATTGTCTATGCTGGTTAAAAGCCCGTTGCACACCCGGTGAAAGACAAGGCGACAAACGGTTTTTGACCAATCGGACCAGTTGATTCAGGTCACTCGTTGTAGATAAAACAAAATATTGCCACTAAAAAGGCTTGTTTTCTATTTTTATGCGAATAATCTTGTAATTCCAACAACAAATCGATGGCGGCGCAGTTAATGACTCTTCGAATCGCAATCAATGGTTTTGGCCGCATCGGCCGCAACGTCCTCCGCGCACTGTATACCCAAGGCTATCGTCGCGACCTGCAGATCGTCGCCATCAACGACCTGGGCGACAGTGCGATCAACGCTCATCTGCTCAAGTTCGACACCGTGCATGGCACTTTCGATGCCGACGTGCAGCACGATCACGAAAGCCTGACGGTCAATGGCGACCGCATTTCGGTCAGTGCCATCCGCAACCCGGCCGAGCTGCCCTGGGCCGCCGAGAAAATCGATGTGGTGTTTGAATGCACCGGTCTGTTTACCGACCGCGCCAAGGCTGCCGCCCACATCAGTGCCGGCGCTCGCAAAGTGATTATCTCGGCCCCGGCCAAGGGCGCCGATGCCACTGTGGTGTACGGCGTCAACCATGACATCTTGCGCCAGTCCCACCAGATCATTTCCAACGCGTCGTGCACCACCAACTGTTTGGCCCCGGTGGCCCAGGTGCTGCACCGCGAGCTCGGCATCGAAAGCGGCCTGATGACCACCATCCATGCCTACACCAACGACCAGAACCTGACCGACGTCTATCACAGCGACCCGTACCGCGCCCGCTCGGCCACCCAGAACATGATCCCGAGCAAGACCGGCGCCGCCGAAGCCGTGGGCCTGGTGCTGCCGGAACTGGCGGGCAAGTTGACCGGCATGGCCGTGCGCGTGCCGGTGATCAACGTCTCCCTGGTGGACCTCACCGTGCAACTCAAGCGCGAAGCGTCGGCCGATGAAGTCAACGCACTGCTCAAGCAGGCCAGCCAGCACTCCAAGATCCTCGGCTACAACACCCTGCCGTTGGTCTCCAGCGATTTCAACCACAACCCGTTGTCGTCGATCTTCGATGCCAACCACACCAAAGCCAGCGGCAAGCTGCTCAAGGTGCTGGCCTGGTATGACAACGAATGGGGCTTCTCCAACCGCATGCTGGATAACTGCCTGGCGTTGTGTAACGCGGAGTAACTGCCCAGCAGCAGGAAGCTTTTCTGTGAGAGCGAGCTTGCGCGCGATAGCGTCCGGTCAGCCTGGATCATAGGGTGATTGGACCACCGCTATCGCTGGCGAACTCACTCCCACAGGGTTTCAACACTCATGAAATGAAGGCTTGACCATCGACGCAGATGATAAGCATTATCATCTACTCGAACCGGATCGGGCCCTATCGTGAGTCAATCGCGTTTTCACCACATTTTTCTCGCCCAGCGTACCCCGCTGCTGCGCACCCTCGAGCGGATGGTCAACAACCCGAGCACCGCCGAAGACTTGCTGCAGGAAACCTACCTGCGTGTCACCCGCGCCTTGAGCGAACGCACCGTCGATCATCTCGAACCCTTTGTTTTCCAGACTGCCCGCAATCTGGCGCTGGATCATCTGCGCGCACGGCGGATCCAGTCGCGGGCCCTGGTCGACGACGTGCCGCTGGACATCGTGAACAACGTCGTCGCCCCTCAAAGCAGCGCCGAAGATGCCGCCCACGCCGCGCAAATGCTCGAACGCCTCAACGTCAGCCTGCAATCCCTCAGCCCCCGTCAACAGCAGATCTTCATTCTCAGCCGGCTGCATGGCCACAGCTACCAGGACATCGCGCAACGATTAGGCGTGTCCCTGAGCACGGTGCAAAAAGAACTGAAACTGATCATGGCCATCTGCGTGGGCGTGGCCGAACGCAACCCGTGAATACATGCGGCGAGCCGCAAGCTTCGAGCCGCAAGCGGGATGTGGGCTTGCCAGCTACCGCTTGCGGCTTGTAGCGTGTGCTTGCCGCCAATAATGAGAATCCACCGTGACGGACAACCATCGCCCACCTGAAGCCGCCGAGGCGCAGGACACCGCCCACGCCATGGATCAGGCGCTGGACTGGTTGATCCTGCTCGACAGCCCCAGCGAGGAGCAGCGCCGACACTTCCAGGCCTGGCTGGCGGCCGATCCACGCCATGGCGAAGCGTTCGCCAGGGCCCAGGCGATCTGGAACGGCCCGCAGATAATCGAAAGCGCCCGGCAACTGAGGGACCGGCCAAAGATCACCACGCTGTCGCGCCTGCGCGCCCATTGGAAACCCCTGGCCACCGCCGCCGTGCTGTTGCTGGGACTGTTCAATTTCAGCGACCTGCCCCTGCGCTTCCAGGCCGACCACCTGACCGTGGTCGGTGAACGCCAGCGCCTGCAGTTGGAAGACGGCTCCAAGGTGCTGCTCAATACCGATTCGGCCTTCTCCAGCTCATTCGACAACCAACGGCAGGTGGCCCGGCTCTACAAGGGCGAAGCTTTCTTCGAGGTGCCAGCCAACCGTCATTTGCCGTTGGAGCTGGACGCAGGCCCGGTCACCGCCAGCGTCAGCGACACCTCGTTCGCCGTGCGCTACGTGGATGGCGTCGCGCAAGTCCAGGTGCAGCGCGGCGACGTCGACCTGCGGGCCACCCGCTACGACACCCACGTGCGGCTGTCGGCTGGCGAAAGCATCCGCATTGGCCCCAATGGCTTCGACCGCCCGGCACGGCTCGATGCCGGCACCGACCTTGCCTGGGTGCAGGGCCGACTGGTGTTCGAGAACCGTCCGCTGAGCCAGGTCTTGGCGGAGTTGCGACGCTACTACCCAGGCTGGATCATCAACACCAACGAACGGCTGGCCAACGTCGCGGTGACGGGCAACTACCGCCTCGACCAGCCCCTGGACGTGGTCCGCTCCCTGGCCCAGATCACCTCCGCGCGCCTGCAGGAATTGCCGGCGCTGGTGATTTTGAACTAAATGAGAATTATTTTTACTCGATAGCCTCCGCTGGTTCGTCTCGTTATAGCCAATGCAATTGATTCGCATCTCCACGATGCCGATCTGCACCTATAACAGATGCGACACGGAGCGCTATCGATGTCCTCTCGCCTTACTTGCCGGTTACCCGCCCCTTCCCGCGCACTTTCATTGCTGACCGCCGCCATCCTGATGGCCGGTGCCGCGCCGGCCGCCCTTGCCGCCGCTGGCCAACCGCCCGCGCACAACATGGGCGACTACAGCTTCAACATCGCCCGGCAGCCCTTGGTCTCCGCGCTCAACGCGTTCACTGCCGTCACAGGCTGGCAGGTGGGGCTGCCGGCTGAACTGGCCGAAGGCATCGCCTCGCCGGGCGTCAACGGCTCGCTGTCGCCGGAGAAAGCCCTGGAGCGCCTGTTGGTGGGGACCGACTTGCGTTACCGCAAACTGGGCAGCAACAACATCGTTCTGGAAAAACGCAGCGCGGGCAACGTGCTGGACTTGCAGCAGGTGACCATCAGCGCCACCCGTCAAGAACAGGACATCACCCGCGTACCGAGCACCGTTTCCGTTCATGATCGCCAGCAACTGGACCGTAACAACGTAAACACCATCAAGGACTTGGTGCGCTACGAGCCCGGCGTATCGGTGGGCGGCGCGGGCGAGCGCGGCGGCATCAGCGGCTACAACATCCGCGGCATCGACGGCAACCGCATCCTGACCCAGGTCGACGGCGTGGAAGTGCCCGGCGGTTTCTTCAACGGCCCCTACGCCAAGACCCAGCGCAACTATGTCGACCCGGAGATCATCAAGCGCGTGGAGATCCTGCGCGGACCGGCCTCGGTGCTGTACGGCAGCAACGCCATTGGTGGCGTCGTGAGTTATTTCACCCTCGATGCGGATGACATCATCAAGCCGGGCAAGGATGTTGGCGCGCGCCTGAAGACTGGCTACAGCTCCGTCGACGAGAGCTGGCTCAAGTCCGCCACCATCGCCGGTCGCAGCGGGCCCTTCGACGGCCTGCTGCACTACAGCCAGCGCGACGGCCATGAAACCGAATCCTACGGCAGCAACAATGGCACCGGCCTGGACCGCACCGCGGCCAACCCGCAGGACGTGCGCGCCAACAACGTGCTGGCCAAGCTCGGCTGGAACTACAACGATGACGCACGCCTGAGCCTGGTCTACGAGAAGTACAAGGACGACCGTGACACCGATCTGAAAAGCGCCTACGGCGGTCCTTACGCCAACGGCCAACCGGCCATTCCCGCCTCCATCCTGCCGGGCGGCATGTACCAGTGGCGCACCGGCAACGACACCATCACCCGCGAACGTTTCGGCCTGGAGCACAGCTTCGCGCTCGACAGCCTGCTGGCCGATAACATCAAGTGGAGCCTGAACCACCAGGTCGCCAAGACCGACCAGAGCACCGCCGAATTCTACTTCCCGATCACCCGTAGGGTCCTTCGCACGCGAGAGACCCTGTATGAAGAAAAACAGTGGGTGCTTGATGCGCAAGTCGACAAGTCATTCAGCATTGCCGACACCGATCACACGCTGACCTACGGCACCACGCTCAAACAGCAGAAAGTCACCGGTTCGCGCAGCGGCAATGGCGTGTGCCTGGCGGTCGGCGTGGGCTGTGCCGCCGTCGGCGCCATCAGCACGCGGGACGTACTGGCAAAAGCCAGTGACTTCCCGGACCCGACCATCAACACCTACAGCCTGTTCGCCCAGGACCAGATCAGCTGGGAAAAATGGACCTTCACACCGGCGCTGCGTTACGACTACACCCAGCTCAAGCCACACCTGACCGAAGAATTCCTCAGCACCGTTGACCCTACCGCCGGCGGTAAAGTCAGTGATGAGAACAAGACCTGGCACCGCGTCTCGCCCAAGTTCGGGCTGACTTACGCCCTGACCGACCAATACACCTGGTTTGGCCAATACGCCGAGGGTTTCCGCACCCCGACCGCCAAGGCTCTGTACGGGCGCTTCGATAACCCGGACGCGGGCTACAGCGTGGAACCCAATCCCGACCTGGAGCCGGAAAAAAGCAAGAGCTACGAAACCGGCCTGCGCGGTCGTTTCGACTCCGGTTCGTTCGACGTGGCGGTGTTCTACAACAAGTACCGCGATTTCATCAACGAGGACGCCATTACCCCTGGCGCGGACCAGTTGACCTTCCAGAGCAACAACATCAAGCACGCCACCATCAAGGGCATCGAGGCCAAGGGGCGCCTGGACCTGGACGTGTTCGGCGCGCCACGGGGCCTCTATACCCAAGGTTCGGTGGCTTACCTCCAAGGCCGCAACGACGACACCGGCGAACCGCTCAACAGCATCAACCCGATGACCGGCGTATTCGGCCTGGGCTATGACCAGGAGCAGTTCGGCACTTTGCTCAGCTGGACCCTGGTGAAGAAGAAAAACCGCGTCGACGACAGCAACTTCAACTCTCCTGACGGCGTCAGCAGCCAGTTCAAGACGCCGGGCTTCGGCATCCTCGACCTGAGCGGGTACTACAAGGTCACCGACGACGTCACCGTCAGCGGCGGCCTCTACAACCTCACCGACAAGAAATACTGGCTGTGGGACGACGTGCGCGGCTACGACAGCGTCGGCGAAGCGGCAGTGCTGAGCCCGGCCAACCTCGACCGCCTGACCGCCCCTGGGCGCAACTTCACGGTCAACCTGATCTGGGATATCTGATCCGATTCTTCACGTAAAACAGTTACCTGTGGCGAGGGAGCAGGCTCCCGCTGGGACGGTCCGACGCTTCGGGCGAAGCGCCCCCAGATCTAACGCTCGCTGCGCAACCGAGCGGGAGCAAGCTCCCTCGCCACGATGTATTCCACTCGAAGGAATTGCTATGACCACACAACGCACCCTTTCCCGCTCCCAACGCCTGAACCAGATCACCCACGAGCCCCACGGCAAGCTCGACGCGCTGGTCAAGGCTCACGCCCCATTCGAAACCCAGGCCAGCTACGCCCGCTTCGTCGTCGCCCAGTACCAATTCCAGTCGGAACTGGTGGCGCTGTACAACGACGCGCAACTGACCGCGCTGATTGCCGACCTGCCCGCGCGCTGCCGCGCCGAAGCGGCCAAGGCCGACCTGGTGGACCTGCACACCGAAGTGCCGCCGCCAGTGGCCGGCGCAGTGAAAAACCCAACCCAGGCCGAAGCCCTCGGCTGGCTGTTCGTGTCCGAGGGTTCCAAGCTTGGCGCCGCGTTCCTGATCAAGCGCGCCGTGGGGCTGGGGCTGAGCGAAACCGTTGGTGCCCGACACTTGGCAGAACCGGCGGGCGGGCGTGCCGAAGGCTGGAAAACCTTCACCCGGATCCTCGACGCGCTGCCCCTCACCGAACAGCAGGAAGCCGAGGCGGACAAAGGAGCGCTGGCGGCCTTCAACCGCTTTACCGTGTTGCTGGAGCAAGCCTACGCGACCGAGTTGGCCTGAAGCCTTCACAGTTTCCCTTGCGCGAGCGAGCCTGCTCGCGATGACACTGGCTCAGTCGCCACAGAAGTCGCCTGACCCACCGCCATCGCGAGCCGGCTCGTTCTCACAGGGAATGTGCATGAAAGAAAAACACTGATGAAACGCCCTTCCAGATTCACTCGCCTGCTCTTCGCCCTCCTCGCCTACACCAGCCTGGCCATCGGCCTGGTGGCCATCGTCGTGCCGGGCTTGCCCACCACCGAATTCATCCTGCTTGCCGCCTGGGCCGCGACCCGCAGTTCGCCGCGCCTGAGCGCTTGGCTGGAGGGCCATCGGTTGTTCGGGCCGATGCTGCGCAACTGGCGCAACGGCAAGGTTATCCCGCGCCGGGCCAAGATCGCTGCAACGGTCAGCATGCTGTGCTGTGCAGGGTTTATGCTGCTGATGCTCGATCACCGCTGGCCGGTATACCTGGCACTCGCAGGCATGGGCCTGAGTAATCTCTGGATCTGGTCCAGACCGGAGAATCGTGGCGAGGGAGCTGGCTCCCGCTGGGCCGGTCCGACGCCTCGGGCGTAGCGGCCCCCGACGTTTGTTTGATCTATGCTCGCTCTCTGGTTCAGGAGGGTTTCCAAATGTCAGACCTACTCACACCCATGCAAACCGCCATGGGCTTGCCCACGACACCCATCCCCTTCACCAGCGAAGGCGCCCTGCCCTCCGCCTTCGCCGTCACCGAGCTGGCCTGCGCGAGCATCGCCACGGCCGGTCAAGCGGTCGCCGAACTGATCCGCCAGCAAACCGGTCGCCTGCCGTCGATGGAAGTCGACCGGCGCCTGGCCTCATTCTGGTTTTCCACCTCCCTGCGGCCCATCGGCTGGGGCGTGCCGCCCCTGTGGGATCCGGTGGCGGGCGACTACGCCACCGCCGACGGCTGGATCCGCCTGCACACCAACGCGCCGCATCATCGCCAGGCGGCGCAAAAGGTGCTCGGCGCCTGCACCGACCGCGCCGACATGGCCAGCAGAGTGGTCCGGTGGAACAAGGCCGAACTGGAACAGGCCGTGATCGATGCCGGCGGTTGCGCCGCGCAGATGCGTTCATGGCTGGCATGGCAGGCGCATCCCCAGGGCATCGCTGTCAATGCCGAGCCCCTCGTTCATTTGGATAGCGGAGCGCAAGGCGCGCCTGGCCCCTGGCTCGGCTCCGTCGCCCAGCCCTTGGCGGGCCTCAAGGTGCTGGACCTGACCCGCGTGCTGGCCGGCCCGGTTGCCAGTCGCTTTCTCGCCGGGCTGGGGGCCGACGTGCTGCGCATCGACCCGCCGACCTGGAACGAACCCGGCGTGGTGCCTGAAGTCACCCTCGGCAAACGTTGCGCCCGCCTCGACTTGCGCCAGCCCACCGATCGAGCAGCGTTCGAGGCGCTGCTCCAGGAGGCGGACATCCTGTTGCACGGCTACCGCGCCGACGCGCTCGAACGCCTGGGCTACGGCGCTACACAACGTCGGCAGTTGGCGCCCGGCCTGATCGACGTCTGCCTCAACGCCTACGGCTGGAGCGGCCCCTGGCAACACCGCCGCGGCTTCGACAGCCTGGTGCAGATGAGCTGCGGTATCGCCGAGGCCGGCATGGCCTGGAAACACACGGACAAACCGACGCCTCTGCCGGTCCAGGCGCTGGACCACGGCACCGGTTACCTGATGGCCGCCAGCGCAATCGTGTTGCTGAATCGACGCTTGGCCAACGGCCGTGGGGGCTCGGCACGCTTGTCACTGGCGCGCACGGCGAAGCTGTTGATCGAGGGCGGCGCCGGCAGTGAGGTTGCATTGCGCCCCGAAGACGAGGCTGACCAGGGGTTGCTGGTGGAACAGACGCCCTGGGGTCCGGCGCATCGCTTGCAGGTACCGCTGAAAATGCCCGGCACGCCGCTGCAATGGAAGTTGCCGGCCGCTGACCTGGGCGCCCACCGCGCGCAATGGTGACGGTTCAATAGACCGCACCCGTCGCCCGACATGTTTATCGATAACGGGAAAACTTATGGGGCAGGCGCGGTGTCTGCCGTTCTCCACGCCTTCGAAGGAGAGACGCTGATGGCCACGTTCCAACCCGGACACCTGCACATGGAGCGCCATGCGCTGAACAAGGATGATTTCAGCTACAACCTGTGCATCGATTACGAAATAGCCCAGGATCCCGACGAGGGAAAGGGCATGTCATTTCGCCTGCACGGCACGGTAGAAGACAAGAACGTAGACGAGACGTTTTTCCTGGCCAAGGACCAAGCCTTCGACTTCGCCCGCCACGCCACCCGCATTGCCCAATACTACGGCCTGCCCAAGAGCACGAACATCGGCGCGATGCACAAGTACTACGACGAAATGTT
This sequence comes from Pseudomonas sp. E102, assembly GCF_052660185.1. Lineage (NCBI taxonomy): Bacteria > Pseudomonadati > Pseudomonadota > Gammaproteobacteria > Pseudomonadales > Pseudomonadaceae > Pseudomonas > Pseudomonas sp. E102. The sequence continues at coordinate 580,410 of NZ_CP084025.1, read as the reverse complement.
CGAAGACGTGCGCCACCAGTTGGATGTCAAGCCGGGGGATCCGATGAAACCTGAGCATTTGGAATAGAACGCTCGAAAGAACAACCCTAATCCCTGTGGGAGCAAGCTTGCTCCCATAGGGAACATCAGCGAGCTGAATATCTGCTTACATACACAAACCGCCTGGCTGGCAACCCGCCATGGCTGACCTATGCTGAAAACAGTACCCCCGGGTATTCGTTCAGAGGTCATCGCCATGAACATCAAAACAAGAAGACGCCTCGCCATATTTGTCACCTGCACCGCCACGCTGGCGCTGTATGGCACCGCGGCTTATCGGGTCGAGCAGGCCAGGCAGCTGCCCCGTGAATACGCCAGCTGCAACTTCGAACGCTGCATACCGCACAACGCAACCTTGAACGCGCTGCGCTGAGACGGTTTCAGTCGTCCTGCTGATCGGTCTTGAGCCGGTCTCGGAAGGCTTTGGGCGAGATACCGACGCGCCGACGGAACAGTCGGGTGAAGTTGGTCGGGTCGGAGAAGCCAAGCATCTCGGAGATCTCATAGATCGTCATGCCTGTATAGGTCAGCAGCCGCTTGGCTTCCAGCAACTGGCGCTCGTGCATGATTTGCAGTGCCGGCTGTCCCGCGAGTTCGCGACAGGTGCCATTGAGGTGCGACACCGAGATGCCCAGGCGATGGGCCAGGTCCTCGACCTTGACGTGCTGGCGATAGGTCTCTTCCACCAATTGGATGAACCCGTTGAGGTATTCCCGGGCCCGCTGCGGGCGCTGGGTGGAGATACGCCGGTTCATCACCTGGCGGCTCACCCAGACCATGATCACGCTGACCAAGGCATGCATGAGCATTTCCCGGGCCGGTTGATGGCCCACGTACTCCGCCTGCATGGCACTGAACAAACTATTGAGGTAATCAGCGTTCTCTCCGGCCGGATAGGCTTCCGCCTGGGCCAGGACATTGACCGAATGGCCTAGCTGGGCTTGCAGGTGCGTGACCAGCGGCGCCGCCAGGGTCACGACATAACCCTGCACATCCTCCGAAAAACGGAAACCATGGACCGACAGCGGCGGCAGGATCTGCACGGCCGGCTCGTCGAGCCGTGTACGCTGGCCTTCGATTTCCAGTTCCGCTTGACCCTTGAACACAAAAAGCAGCTGGCACAGATCGGCATGTCGATGAGGTTTTATTTCCCATTGGTGCTCGCTGCTGCGGCTGGAAATGGTTTCGCAGTGCAGCAGATCCGGCGTGGGCCAATCCTGGCTCTCGCCGTAGAGCTTGAACACGGGAATCGAAGGCAGCTCAGTTTTCTTCATAACGAGGATCGGCCTTGGGTTACGGGCGGTAATCGCACCGATTGGCAGAATGTGCAGGTTTCAGCTCAGTTTTCCCCTTCAATTGACAGGTCCGCAAGCGAAAAATGCACGCCAGGATTACTAAAAATAAACGCCGACCCTGGTCGCGTGCCTCTTGCGAGCCATAACAACAATGAAAACCCTCAAGACCCAAGTCGCCATTATCGGCGCCGGCCCCTCTGGGCTGCTGCTCGGCCAGTTATTGCACAACGCAGGGATCGACACCGTGATCCTCGAGCGCCAGACTCCCGATTACGTCCTCGGCCGGATCCGCGCCGGTGTACTCGAGCAGGGCATGGTCCATCTGCTGCGCCAGGCCGGAGTTGGCCAACGCATGGACGCCGAGGGCTTGTCCCATGATGGCTTCGAGCTGGTCCTCAACGGTCGGCGCGTCCACATCGATCTCAAAGGGCTGACCGGTGGCCAGAACGTCATGATTTACGGTCAGACCGAAGTCACTCGCGACTTGATGGCCGCCCGGCAGGCATCCGGCGCCCAGACGCTGTATCAGGTCGACAACGCCCAGCCCCACGACCTGAAGACCGAGCACCCCTTCGTGACCTTTGAACACGCCGGCGAAACCTGGCGCCTGGACTGCGATTACGTGGCCGGCTGCGATGGTTTCCATGGCGCGGCAAGGCAATCGATCCCGGCGCAAAAGCTCAAGGTCTTCGAACGCGTCTACCCGTTCGGCTGGCTCGGCATCCTCGCCGACACCCCGCCCGTCCACGAAGAACTCGTCTACGCTCGCCACGAGCGCGGCTTTGCCCTGTGCAGCATGCGCTCGCGGACCCGCACCCGTTATTACCTGCAAGTGCCCGCCGAGGAACAAGTGGCCGACTGGCCGGACGAGCGTTTCTGGGATGAACTGAAAATACGCCTGCCCACCGACCTGGCCGAAACCCTGGTGACCGGTCCCTCCATAGAAAAAAGCATCGCACCACTGCGCAGCTTCGTCGTGGAACCGATGCAGTACGGGCGGATGTTTTTGGTGGGCGACGCCGCCCACATCGTCCCGCCGACCGGGGCCAAGGGGCTGAACCTGGCTGCCAGCGATGTCAGCACGCTATTCAATATTTTGCTTAAGGTCTATCGCGACGGTCGCGCGGATCTGCTGGAACGCTATTCCGACATCTGCCTGCGACGGGTCTGGAAAGCCGAGCGCTTCTCCTGGTGGATGACGTCGATGCTGCACCGCTTCGATGACGACGCGTTCAACCAGCGCATCAGCGAGGCGGAGCTGGAGTATTTCGTCGACTCCGAGGCGGGGCGCAAAACCATCGCGGAAAATTACGTCGGCCTTCCTTATGAGGCTATCGAATAGGCGGCTACCGAATTAAACTGCGGGCTTCGTCCCCTCGCCGCCAGGCGCGATGCCCGCAGGTCCTGCCTTGACTCAGCTCGATACGCCTCAAGCTATGCAACCCGCTATCCGCAGCGTGCTGGTGGCGCTGATGCTGGCGATTTTCCTCGGTGCGCTGGACCAGACCATCGTCGCGGTCTCGATGCCGGCCATTTCCGCGCAATTCAAGGATGTCAGCCTGCTGGCCTGGGTGATCTCCGGCTACATGGTCGCCATGACCGTAGCGGTGCCGATCTACGGCAAGCTGGGCGACTTGTATGGCCGGCGCCCGCTGATGCTGTTCGGCATGGGCCTGTTCACCCTCGCTTCGCTGTTTTGCGGGTTGGCACAGAACATGGAGCAACTGGTGCTGGCGCGGATTTTCCAGGGCATCGGCGCCGGCGGCATGATTTCTGTGAGCCAGGCGATCATCGGCGACATCATCCCGCCCCGCGAGCGTGGGCGCTACCAGGGTTATTTCAGCAGCATGTATGCGGTGGCCAGCGTGGCCGGACCGGTGCTGGGCGGCTACATGACCGAGTACCTGTCGTGGCGCTGGGTCTTCTGGATCAACCTGCCATTGGGCCTGGGCGCCTGGCTGGTGGCCCGGCGCGCCCTGGTGGGGCTGCCGGTGCCACAACGCACACCAATCATCGATTACCTGGGCACCGTGTTGCTGATCATCGGTCTGACCTCGCTGCTGCTGGGCATTACCCAGATCGGCCAAGGCCATGCCTGGCACAGCCGCGAAGTGCTCGGGCTGCTGGGTGGCGCAGTACTCGTGCTGGGTCTCTTCGCCTGGCATGAACGCCGCGCACGGGAGCCGTTGCTGCCTATGCACCTATTCGTCAACCGCAGCGCGGTGCTGTGCTGGTGCACGGTTTTTTTCACCAGCTTCCAGGCGATTTCCCTGACAGTGCTGGTGCCGTTGCGCTTCCAGAGCGTGACCGGCGCCGGCGCCGACAGCGCCGCGCTGCACTTGCTGCCGCTGGCGATGGGTTTGCCGATGGGCGCCTATTTTGCCGGGCGGCGCACCTCGATCACCGGGCGCTACAAACCGATGATCCTCAGTGGCGCCCTGCTCTTCCCGTTCGCCATTCTTGGCATGGCTTTCACGCCGCCCGCCGTGTTCTGGCTGAGCAGCCTGTTCATGTTGCTCAGCGGCATCGCTTCGGGCATGCAATTTCCCACTTCGCTGGTGGGCTCGCAGAATTCGGTGCAGCAACGGGACATCGGTGTCGCTACCAGCACCACTAACCTGTTTCGCTCATTGGGCGGCGCGGTGGGTGTGGCGCTGATGTCGGCGTTGCTGCTGGCCTTGCTGCAGGATTCCGGTTTTGCCCAGCTCGCCGGTTCGTCGATGATCGGCGAGGGGCATTCCGGCAACGTCCTGCTCGATGGTTTGAACGCCGCTCCCGGAGAGGCACGGGACGCCTTGCGTGAGGAGTTGCAAGCGACGTTCCGGCACTTGCTGATGATCAGCGCGGCGGTGTCATTGCTGGGGCTGGCGGCTGCGGTGGCCATGCCCGATCGCCTGTTGCGCGGGCGAGAGGAAAAGGCTCGTTAGTGCAGATGGCGCTGAACCCTGTGGCGAGGGGATTTATCCCCGCTGGGCTGCGCAGCAGCCCTAAAACCGACGCCGCACTGTGTCAGGTTAGCTGAGTGTTTTTCGAGGGCTGCTCTGCAGCCCAGCGGGGATAAATCCCCTCGCCACAAAAGCTGTTTCGCCAGCAGTTTGATCTCAAGCTGTCGCCGCCACGCCCGCCGGCTCCACCACGACGCTCATCCCGTCCTTCATCCGCTTGGCATCGCGCACGAAGCAGCGAGACGCCAGGAACAGGAACACCATGGTCAGCAACAGCGCCACCGGGATCAGATACATCGCGTCATGCAGGCCGATGGCCTTGAAGGCTTCGGTCATTTGCGGGGCACCTGCTACAGCCATCGCCGTGTGGGCGAAGTAGTCGGACAAGCCGCCCACCACCACCGGCCCGAGGCCGCCGCCGAGCAGATACAGCCCGGCAAAATACAAGGCCATCGCCGTAGCACGCAGTCGCGGCTCCACCACGTCCTGGATCGCGGTATAGACGCAGGTGTAGAAGTTATAGGCAAACAACCAACCAACGCTGAACACGGCCACGAAAACACCGATCTCGATGCGCCCGGCATGGAGGGCCCACGCCGTGGTCACTGTCGAAATGGCCAGGCTGAACGCTGCAAACAACAGACGGCCGTTGGGCACGCGCTGGTGGATCTTGTCTGCGACCCAGCCGCCAAGGGTCAGCCCGAACAATCCGGTCACGCCCACCATGATGCCGGTCGCCACGGCCGCCTCGTGCAGCGGCATCCCGAAATACCGTTGCAGCATTGGCACCAGGAATGAGTTGCAGGCGTAGGTGGCGAAGTTGAAGCACAGCCCCGCCAGCACCAACCAGAGAAAGGTCGGAATCGCCAGCACCCGGCGAACCGGTTTATCAACCTTCTCTTGGGACACCTGCACGGTTTCCGCCGCGCCGCGCTTGGGTTCCTTGATGAAGAACATGAACACCGCCAGCACCAGCCCCGGCACCGCCGCGATGAAGAAAGGCGCACGCCAGCTGTCGAAGGCCTTGACCATCGCGCCGATGGTGAAGAACGCCAACAACAGGCCCAGCGGCAGCCCCAGCATGAAGATGCCCATTGCCCGAGCCCGGCGGTGAGCCGGGAACAGATCGCCAATCAATGAATTGGCGGCCGGCGCATAGCTGGCCTCACCGATGCCCACGCCCATGCGCACCACCAGGAACGCCCAGAAACTGCCCACCAGGCCATTCACCGCGGTCAATCCGCTCCAGGCGGCCAGGCCCCAGCCCATCAACTTGCTGCGCGAACCGGTATCGGCCATGCGCCCCAGCGGCAAGCCCGCAATAGCGTAGACAATGGTGAACGCGGTGCCGATGATGCCGATCTGGAAGTCGCTGAGGCTCCACTCCATGCGGATCGGCTCGATGATGATCGCCGGGATGGTGCGATCGAAGAAGTTGAACAGGTTGGCCAGGAACAACAGGAACAGAATGCGCCAGGCATTCGCCGCTTGGGTCGAGTTCTGCATGGGTCCGTCTCTTTTTATTGTTGGGCGAGGCATCCGAGCCCGGAGTCTGCAATCTAGACAGCGGGACGCGAGCTGTCTCCAATCATTCGCACGGCTGATACCAAACCATGGCGCAGGGCGTGTTTCATTGCTTTGGTCAATTTGCTGCAACAACTGCCATCATTTTGCCTGCTCTTGATTAAAGAACCTCGCGCGATGGCCGATCCAACATGATCAGGAATAGATTCTCCCGAGCGCTGCTCAGGCTGCAGCCCTGAACGCTTGGGCCGACATTCGCGTTGCCATCAAAGGACGCGAGTTCCCATTCGCGATGGTTCGATGACATATCGTCGATCCGACCAGTCCAGGCATACGGCGCACAATGACTTCCAAAAAAACAGCCACTGCGGTTTCCGATCTGACCTTGAGCCCAGCCGCCAACGGCCCTGAAACCTCGACGCTGTCGAGCAGCTCGCGATCCCTGGCTACCCAGCAATACCTGTATTTCACCGAGACCAACACCGACCGCATCCTCGACAACCTCGACGGCCTGCGCGATGCCGTGTTCCCCCGTCCGCCGCACCTGGTGGACGACGAGAGCGAACGTGGCCAGCAGGAGTTCCCATCGGTTTGCCTGATCGGCCTGGGTCGCTGCGGTTCCAACATCGCCCTGGACGTCGCGGAGTTGGTCTACAACGCCCGCAAGTTCTACCTCAACGAATTCAATGCCGAGGATAAAAACTACGGCGACAAAAGTTATCGCCCGGCGCAGTGGATGCGCAACCTGCGCCTGGGCAACAGCAAGGCAAGCAAACCGGTGTTCCTGGTGGAACCGCTGGTCATGCTGGGAGACTTGGACAAGGACATCGCCGGGCGCATCCGTTTCTCGCGCAAAGGCGAGAAAAGCGGCTTCTTGCGCGACTACAGCAAGATGAAAATCATGGACCTGTCGGAAGTCCATGCCGGTGGCGCCGGCAACGCGCCGATCCTCGGCCAGTATCTGGCGAAGATCATCCTGAACAAGGACACCCAGCGTTTCTCCAGCCCCGACTGGAAGATGATTCACTCGTACCTGATCGACAGCTGCGGCATCAAGGCCAACCAGTCGCGCCTGTATTTTTCGATCTTCAGCGCCGGCGGCGGTACCGGTTCGGGCATGGCCTCGGAGTTTGGCCTGGCCCAGCAGTACTCCTACATGAACAAGACGTTCGACACCAAGCCGATGGACGAACACGATAGCAAGAGCGGTCACTCCTTCGTCTTCGAGCCGATTTTCACCAGCGGCATCTGTGTGCTGCCGAATATCTCCGACCACCGCAGCGAAATGTCCGAGGCTCTGCACATCAACGCCGGTCGGCTGTTGTGCAAATACCTCTCGGAAGAATGGGATTTCTCGTACAACTTCGCCAACGAAGACAGCAGCGAAGCCAGCGTCATGGGCCGCATCCGTCCGTGGAACGCGATGATGTTGATCTCCAACGACATCATGCGCTACGCCGAAGAGAGTGATGACGGCAACATCCAGAACATAGATGTCAATGCCATGGAAAAGCACGCCAACCAGTACATTTCTCAGCAGATATTCAACATCCTGACGGCCCAGGCCGTGACCACCGACTACGACCAGAACTACTTCCGTCGCGCCGGCATCGACATTGGTGAAACCATTCGCCTGGACGCCAACGACCTGTTCATGAGCCTGGCCGGCCCGGTGGCGATTGCCTACGCCGAGTCCGTGGTCCCGGAAACCCCGGCGCCGAGCGGCGACAAGTTCAAGGTGTTCGAGAAAGAGCCACCGCGCTTGAACATCGATGACCTGTTTTTCCGTTCCATCGACCTGCCGCACTTCAACAAAGTCACCCAGGCCATCGAAGGCATCAGCCTGTTGCCCATCGAGTCCAAGCGCTACCGCGCCTCGCTGGAGCAGTACAAGAACTCCGGCTACGACGCCGCTGCGCTGCATGACCTGCACTTCTTCAAGAACTGCTCGTCGGTGGTATCGATCGTCTCGTTGCCCAAGGATTACAAGCTGTCCTACATGGACTTGAACCGGCTCAAGACCCACCTCAACAGCCTGTTCCCCAACACCACGCTCAAGCGCTACGCGTTGGTGATCGGCGCCTCGGCGAACCTGTCGCTGACCACGCTGATCGCCAAGAGCCCGTGCCTTTCGGACGACTTCCTGACCCTGATCGTGGCGTTTATCAAACGCTGCTTCGCCCGTACGCCGTACCGCTTCGATGAGACCTTGGACAACTCGATCCTGGACTTCATCATCAACGAAGAATTCGACGAGGCACGCATCGACGACCTGCTCAATGAATTCGAGAACCCGGCGAAAATCCTCGACACCAACTGGTACGCGATCAAGCCGATGTATGAAAAGAAATACCGCGAGCTGATCAGCGACAAGGAAAAATTCGTCTCGATCAACGACATCCGCCTGTCCCGCGACTGCGTGAAGAAGTCCATCAAGTACCTGCGCGAGATCTACCGTCATCGGATCGGCAAGACCAAGGTTATTTCGCTTAATAACCATACTGGCCGTACTTATTAAGTCTGGCTTGAGACCGAGTCGCCCAAATCGCGAGCAAGCTCGCTCCCACAGGTTTTGTGAACACAGACCCATTGTGGGAGCGAGCTTGCTCGCGATAGCGGCCTTGAATCTCTCCCCAGAACAACATCCAGAAACAATTAAGCAGCCAAAAGGCTGCCCAATAAACTGTTCCCGTTACGTATACGTCACCCTGCCCTGTGGCGTTTCGCCACGGCAGGCTGTCATCTCGCTACTCACCTACACACTTTCAACCGAGCCAGGGAGCGAACCAAGTTGGTGCATCGATCAATTCGATGCCCTTTCCTGGATCATGATCCAAGGCGAAACCACCACCGCCCAGAGCTGCGGATCGCGCTCCAGAAAATCCAGCGCCCGCGTTTCAGACAGCTTGGCGACCTGCCCGGCGCCCAGCCAGGCGGCGACTTTGGTACCTTCGTCCTGGGCCACGGCCTCGGCGGCAGCGATCAGATCCAGTGCCGGATCGACCCACAATAGGGCACCCTTGGCAAAGAACGGCTCCAGCTCTTTCCAGGTGATGGATGCGGTTTCACCGAGCAATTTGGCATAGAGGGTGCTAGGTTCTTGATTCATGGGAGCTGTCCGGAAAAGAAATCGGCGCGAATGATAACGTCGGTGGTCTGGCAGAAAAACCCAGTTGCAATTGCAGCACCGATTGAAAAGCGCAGCAAAGCCAAGGATTGCCGATTTGACCGGACAACCCTCGCCGCGAATCTGTCTTTTTCTTTCAATAAAGCGACACCCTCAGGTTTTGCCCCCAAGCGCCAGCTTCCCTTGCCAACAATCGGCGCTCTACACTGTACCGGTACAGTTGCCGGGGGCATTTTCCGCGAGGATATCCAAGATATCTGACCCGGTTCTGCTGCTACGGCGCCAGGACTATAAAAACTACAACAGCATGAGTGGAGCACTATGACTAAGGCTACTAAGCAGATTTCCAAACTGTTTGCCGCTATGGTTCTGGCCGGGGTTGCCAGCCATTCGTTTGCCGCCGATACCATCAAGATCGGCATCGCCGGCCCGAAAACCGGCCCTGTAGCCCAATACGGCGACATGCAGTTCAGCGGCTCCAAGATGGCGATCGAGCAAATCAACGCCAAGGGCGGCGTCGACGGCAAGAAACTCGAAGCCGTTGAATACGATGACGCCTGCGATCCAAAACAAGCGGTCGCCGTCGCGAACAAGGTCGTCAACGACGGCGTCAAGTTCGTGATCGGCCACCTGTGCTCCAGCTCCACCCAGCCGGCTTCGGACATCTACGAAGACGAAGGCGTGATCATGATCACCCCAGCGGCCACCAGCCCGGACATCACCGCCCGTGGCTACAAGATGATCTTCCGCACCATCGGTCTGGACAGTGCCCAAGGCCCAGCGGCCGGCAACTACATCGCCGATCACGTCAAGCCGAAAATCGTTGCGGTCCTGCACGACAAGCAGCAGTACGGTGAAGGCATCGCCAGCGCGGTGAAAGCCACCCTCGAGAAGAAAGGCACCAAGGTTGCCGTGTTCGAAGGCGTCAACGCCGGCGACAAGGACTTCTCCGCGATCATCGCCAAGCTCAAGCAAGCCGGTGTCGACTTCGTTTACTACGGCGGTTACCACCCGGAGCTGGGCCTGATCCTGCGTCAAGCCCAGGAAAAGGGCCTGAAAGCCCGCTTCATGGGTCCGGAAGGCGTGGGCAACGATTCGATCACCCAGATCGCCAAGGATGCTTCCGAAGGCCTGCTGGTGACCCTGCCGAAGTCCTTCGACCAGGATCCGGCCAACGTTGCATTGGCTGACGCGTTCAAAGCGAAGAAGGAAGACCCGAGCGGCCCGTTCGTGTTCCCGTCCTACTCCGCAGTGACCGTGATTGCCGAAGGCATCAAGGCGGCCAAGTCCGAAGACGCGACCAAAGTGGCTGAAGCCATCCACGCCGGCACTTTCAAGACGCCGACCGGTGACCTGAGCTTCGATGAAAAGGGCGACCTGAAAGACTTCAAATTCGTGGTTTACGAGTGGCACAACGGCAAACCTAAAACTGAAGTTTCGCCTCAGTAAGGCGCTGCCTCACTGACTGCCAATAAAGCCCACGGCGTGCCGTGGGCTTTGTTTTACGAATGTATGGGCCGCGCTGGCGTGATCCGCCAGTCTCCCCACCTGAAAATCTCAAAACCGTCATCAGCGGTTCGCTGGCAAAACCCGGATTCGAAGTGGATAGAGATCCACGGGGCCGGGCGGGAAAATGACTCCACCAGTGAAATGCGTATCAGGTTTTTAGGAGCGCTGTAATGCCTGACATCTATCACTTCTTCCAACAGCTGGTTAACGGCCTTAACGTTGGCAGCATGTATGCCCTGATCGCCATCGGCTACACGATGGTTTACGGCATCATTGGAATGATCAACTTCGCCCACGGCGAGGTGTACATGATCGGCTCCTACGTGGCGTTCATCGCCATTGCCGGGCTGACCATGATGGGACTCGACAGTGTCCCGCTGTTGATGACCGCGGCTTTTATCGCGAGCATCGTGGTCACCAGTTCCTATGGCTACAGCATCGAACGGATCGCCTATCGCCCCTTGCGCGGCAGCAACCGTCTTATCCCGCTGATTTCCGCCATTGGTATGTCGATTTTCCTGCAGAACACCGTTCTGCTGGCGCAAGACTCCAAGGACAAAGCAATCCCCAACCTGATCCCTGGCAACTTCGCCTTCGGTCCGGGTGGCGCACAAGAAGTGCTGATTTCCTACATGCAGATCGTGGTGTTCGTCGTCACTGTGATCGCCATGCTCGGCCTGACCCTGTTCATCTCCCGTTCTCGCCTGGGCCGCGCCTGCCGCGCCTGTGCCGAGGACATCAAGATGGCCAACCTGCTCGGCATCAACACCAACAACATCATCGCCCTGACTTTTGTCATTGGTGCTGCGCTGGCAGCCGTTGCGGCTGTTCTGCTGAGCATGCAATACGGCGTGATCAACCCGAACGCTGGTTTCCTCGTCGGCCTCAAGGCCTTCACCGCTGCGGTATTGGGCGGCATCGGCAGCATTCCCGGAGCCATGCTCGGTGGATTGGTGCTGGGGGTGGCGGAAGCCTTTGGCGCCGATATTTTCGGCGACCAGTACAAGGACGTCGTTGCATTCGGCTTGTTGGTTCTGGTGCTGTTGTTCCGTCCGACCGGCATTCTGGGCCGTCCGGAGGTTGAGAAAGTATGACTAGGAATCTTAAACAGGCACTGTTCAGTGCCTTGCTGGTCTGGGCCGTGGCCTACCCGGTACTCGGTCTGAAACTGACCATCGTCGGTATCAACCTGGAAGTGCACAACACCAGCCCTGCGGTGCTTGCGACCATCGCGATCTGCTCGGTGCTGATGTTCCTGCGCGTGCTGTTCAACCAGCAAATCAGCAAGGCCTGGCGCTCCTCCCCGGGCCTGCCGCTGATCCCGGCCAAGGCCAGCAACTTCCTGACCCTGCCAACGACTCAGCGCTATTTCATCATCGCCCTCATCATCGTCGCGCTGGTATGGCCGTTCTTCGGCTCGCGCGGCGCGGTGGACATCGCTACGCTGATTCTGATCTACGTGATGCTCGGCCTGGGCCTGAACATCGTGGTAGGCCTGGCCGGCCTGCTGGACCTGGGTTACGTCGGTTTCTACGCCGTCGGCGCCTACAGCTACGCGCTGCTGTCCCACTACTTCGGCCTGAGCTTCTGGATCTGCCTGCCGATCGCCGGGCTGATGGCTGCCACCTTCGGTTTCCTGCTGGGTTTCCCGGTCCTGCGCTTGCGTGGTGACTATCTGGCGATCGTGACCCTGGGTTTCGGTGAGATCATCCGGCTGTTCCTGCGTAACATGACCGACATCACCGGTGGTCCGAACGGCATCAGCAACATCGAGAAGCCGACGTTCTTCGGCCTGACCTTCGAGCGCAAGGCCGCCGAAGGCTTGCAGACCTTCCACGAGTACTTCGGCCTGCAATACAACTCGATCAACAAGGTGATCTTCCTGTACCTGGTTGCCCTGTTGCTGGCACTGGCGGCACTGTTTGTCATCAATCGCCTGCTGCGCATGCCGATCGGCCGTGCGTGGGAAGCGCTGCGTGAAGACGAAATCGCCTGCCGCGCGCTGGGTCTCAACCCAACCGTGATCAAACTGTCGGCCTTCACCCTCGGTGCTGCGTTCGCCGGTTTCGCCGGTAGCTTCTTCGCGGCTCGCCAGGGCCTGGTGACGCCCGAATCGTTCACCTTCATCGAGTCGGCGATCATCCTCGCCATCGTCGTGCTGGGCGGGATGGGCTCGCAGCTGGGCGTGATCCTGGCGGCGATCGTGATGATCCTGCTGCCTGAAATGATGCGTGAATTCAGTGAATACCGCATGTTGATGTTCGGCGCCTTGATGGTGCTGATGATGATCTGGCGTCCTCAAGGTCTGCTGCCTATGCAACGCCCACACATGGAGCTGCGCAAATGAGCCGCGAGATCCTCAAAGTTGAAAACTTGAGCATGCGCTTCGGCGGCTTGCTTGCGGTCAACGGCGTGGCCCTGACCGTGAAAGAGAAACAGGTGGTTGCCCTGATCGGGCCGAACGGCGCGGGCAAGACCACAGTGTTCAACTGCCTGACCGGCTTCTACCAGCCCACCGGCGGCACCATCCTGCTGGACGGCGAGCCGATCCAGGGCCTGGCCGGCCATCACATCGCTCGCAAGGGCGTGGTGCGGACCTTCCAGAACGTGCGGCTGTTCAAGGACATGACGGCGGTCGAGAACCTGTTGATCGCCCAGCACCGTCACCTGAACACCAACTTCTTCGCGGGCCTGTTCAAGACCCCGGCGTTCCGCAAGAGCGAACGCGAGGCGATGGAGTACGCCGCGTACTGGCTGGACAAGGTCAACCTCACCGAGTTCGCCAACCGTACCGCCGGCACCCTGGCCTACGGTCAGCAACGGCGCCTGGAAATCGCCCGCTGCATGATGACCCGCCCGCGGATCCTCATGCTCGACGAACCGGCCGCCGGCCTGAACCCGAAGGAAACCGAAGACCTGAAGGCGCTCATCAGCGTGTTGCGCGAGGAGCACAACGTCACCGTCCTGCTGATCGAGCACGATATGAAGCTGGTCATGAGCATTTCCGACCACATCGTCGTGATCAACCAGGGCACGCCGCTGGCCGACGGTACGCCGGAACAGATCCGCGATAATCCCGAAGTGATCAAAGCCTACCTGGGGGAAGCGTAAATGCTGCAATTCGAAAACGTTTCCACCTTCTACGGCAAGATCCAGGCGCTGCACAGCGTCAACGTCGAGGTCCGCCAGGGCGAAATCGTCACGCTGATCGGCGCCAACGGTGCTGGCAAATCGACGCTGCTGATGACCCTCTGCGGTTCGCCCCAGGCCCACAGCGGCAGCATCCGCTACATGGGCGAGGAACTGGTGGGCCAGGAGTCGGCGCAGATCATGCGCAAGAGCATCGCTGTGGTGCCTGAAGGCCGTCGGGTATTTGCCCGGCTGACCGTGGAAGAAAACCTCGCCATGGGCGGGTTCTTCACCGACAAGGGCGACTATCAGGAACAGATGGACAAGGTGCTGCACCTTTTCCCACGCCTGAAAGAGCGTTTTACCCAGCGCGGCGGCACCATGTCCGGTGGCGAACAGCAAATGCTCGCCATCGGCCGTGCGCTGATGAGCAAGCCCAAGCTGCTGCTGCTCGACGAGCCTTCCCTGGGCCTGGCACCGATCATCATCCAGCAGATCTTCGACATCATCGAACAGCTGCGCAAGGATGGCGTGACGGTGTTCCTGGTGGAGCAGAACGCCAACCAGGCGCTGAAAATCGCCGACCGGGCGTACGTGTTGGAGAACGGTCGCGTGGTGATGCAAGGCACCGGTGAAGCGCTGCTGACCGACCCGAAAGTGCGCGAGGCGTACCTGGGCGGCTGAGGCTGTCACCAAGAAAAAAACGGCCTTCGGGCCGTTTTTTTTTATCTGGATGCGCACGCCCCCGTGGCGAGGGAGCTTGCCCCCCCCTGGGCCGGTCCGACGCCTCGGGCGTAGCGGCCCCCAGTTCTTGCGGTCGCTACGCAACCGAGCGGGAGCAAGCTCCCTCGCCACGGGTATAGCGTCTTCACTCTACAACCGATCCAACGCCTCCCCACTGCGCTTGAACCATTCAATCAAATAATCAGCCAGCACCTGGGTACGCTTGGGCAACCCACCCTGATAAGGATGCACCAGGTACATCGGCATGCGCCGGGTCTGGAAATCGCGCAACAGCCAACGCAGGCGTCCGTCCGCCAGCTCTTCATGGAGCAAATACGATGGCAAACGGGCGATACCCGCGTCGGCCAAGGCGGCTTTTTTCAACAGGCTGTAATGGTTACTGGCGAACGGCCCGGACACTCGCACCCGCAACAATTCGTGCTGCTGGTGATACAGCCACTCTTCCCGACCACTGTAGTGGCTGTTGAGCAGGCACTTGTGCTCCACCAAGGCGTGGGGGGACTCGGGTTCGCCGTAGCGTTCCAGGTAGGCCGGGCTGGCGCAGGTCATTTCATGCCAGGCCAGCAACGGTCGAGCCACCAACCGCTCATCGACCGCCGCATCCGAACGAATCGCCAAATCGAAGCCATCGCGGGTTAAATCGCGGTAACCATTGTTGAGCTCCAGCTCAATCTGCACGTCGGGATAGGCACAGGCAAATTCCGTAAGCAATCCCTCGAAGAACGTTTCGCCCAACGAAACCGGAACCGTCATGCGCACCGGCCCGGAAATTTCGCCCTTCAAGCGCGCCAACGCCTGACGCGCCCTTTCCACCTGGACCAACAATGCCTGGGCCTGGGGCAACAGCGCAGCGCCCGCCGCCGTCAGGCTAAGGCGTCGTGTCGTGCGCTGGAGCAGCAGCACCGAAAACCGCTCTTCCAACAGACTGATGCGCTTGGACAGTTGCCCCTTGCTGCACCCCAACTGCTGCGCCGCCAAGGTGAAACTCCCAGCCTCCACCAGCACGGCGAACGCCGCGAGGTCATCTATCTCGCTCACTGGATTGTTTCCAATTGAAAACCAAAGGTTTCCTATTAGCACGATTATCCCGAAGAAAATCCAGCCTAAACTGCAACCTCGTTCAAACCAATGAGGAACAGCCCATGAAAATCCTGTTGATCGGCGCCAACGGCACCATCGGTTCGGCCATCGATAATGAATTATCGCCCCGCCACGAAATCGTACGCATCGGCCGCCATAGCGGTGACGTACAAGTCGATATCAGCGACAGCGCCTCGATCCGCGCCTTGTTTGAAAAGACCGGCCGCTTCGACGCGCTGGTCTGTGCCGCGGGCAATGTCACCTTCGCACCTCTGGGCGACATGACCGAAGACAGCTTTGCCCTAGGCCTGAAGGACAAACTGATGGGCCAGGTCAATCTGCTGCTGATCGGCCGCGAGTTCGCCAACGACGGTGCATCCTTTACCTTCACCACTGGCGTACTTAGCCACGACCCCATCAAGAGCGGCGCTTCGGCGGCACTGGTGAACGGCGCCCTCGACAGTTTCGTGCGCGCGGCGGCAATCGAATTGCCGCGCGGGCTACGGGTCAATTCGGTAAGCCCGAACGTGCTTCTGGAAGCCATGGACAACTATGCGCCGTACTTCCGTGGCTATAAGCCCGTTCCTGCGGCGGAAGTGGCGTTGGCCTACGCGAAGAGTGTCGAAGGCCTGCAAACCGGCCAGACCTTTCACGTGGGCTGACCCCTTGTGATAGAGGGACAGTCTGAGTAACGTGGCGGCACTTGTCTGGAGACCCAATGATGCGTGCCGCTCGTTCCCTGCTGTTTGTCGCCCTCCTCCCGCTTTTCGCCGGCTGCCAGCTGCTCGAAGCCCCGCGCCAGAGCGCGCCCCATGCGGGGCAAACACGTATGCAAGGCGAACTGACAGCCGCGGACGGCAAGTTGATGTTCCAGCCGTGCCAGGAACAGCGCCGCTACATGGTCAATGACGCCGGCGGCACCAGCGTCCTGCAACAAGCCGCCACCCTGGCGGATGATAGCGGCAAGTTGTTCGCCGACCTGCGCGGCCGCATCGTTTCCAGCGCATCGGCCGGTGCCGACAGCCAGCTGGACGTTGGCCAGCTCTATCGCCTGGAACCTTCGGGGACCGCGTGCGGCGACGCAGACTTCAAGCGCGTGATTCTGCGTGCAACGGGCCACAGCCCTGAATGGACCCTCACGGCCAGCGGCAAGGGCCTGGTGCTGGATCGGGTAGGTCAGCCGCCACTGGCGGTGCCCTATGTCGAGGAGCAATTGGGTGATGGCCGGTTCAACCTCGGTACCGAAGCCAATGGCCAGAAAGTCGAGCTATGGGTCACCCCGGCTCGCTGTGTCGACAGCGCCAGCGGCAGCGTGCAACACATGAGCGCCGAATTGCGGATCAACGGCCAGGTCCAGCGCGGATGTGCCTATTTCGGTGGCGCACGGGACGACTGACTTGTCGCCAGTCTGTTTTAACCTCACGGGTAGCAGGGAATGCAGCTTATAATCGCCGGTTTGAAGCACGCCCTGGCGCAGTTGTGCGCCCCGCGAACCGGATCCTGTCATGTTACGAATCACCGAACTCAAGCTGCCGATCGACCATCCCGAAGAAGACCTGCGTCCCGCCATCGTGCAACGCCTGGGCATCGCCAGCGATGACCTGCTCGACTTCACCTTGTTCAAGCGCAGCTATGACGCACGCAAGAAATCTTCCGAGCTGTGCTTCATTTACACCATCGACCTGACGGTGCGCGATGAAGCCAGCGTGCTGCGCAAGTTCGCTGATGACCGTAACGTCAACGAAGCGCCGGACGTCAGCTACAAAGTGGTTGGCCAGGCGCCGGCCGACCTGGGCGAACGGCCGATCGTGGTCGGCTTCGGCCCGTGCGGCATTTTCGCCGCCATGTTGCTCGCGCAGATGGGCTTCAAGCCGATCATCCTCGAGCGCGGCCCGGAGGTGCGCCAGCGCACCAAGGACACTTGGGGCCTGTGGCGCAAAAGCGTGCTCAACCCTGAATCCAACGTGCAATTCGGCGAGGGCGGTGCGGGGACATTCTCCGACGGCAAGCTCTACAGCCAGATCAAGGACCCTAAATTCCTTGGGCGCAAGGTCCTGCACGAGTTCGTCAAGGCCGGGGCGCCCGAAGAAATCCTCTACGTCAGCAAGCCACACATCGGTACGTTCCGCCTGACAGGCGTCGTGGAAAACATGCGTGAGCAGATTCGCGCGCTGGGCGGCGAAGTGCGCTTCGGGCAGCGAGTCACCGATGTGCTGATCGAAGACGGCCAATTGGTCGGTGTCGAGTTGGCCAGCGGTGAACAGATCCATTCCAAACACGTGATCCTTGCCCTGGGCCACAGCGCCCGGGACACGTTCCGCATGCTCCACAGCCGTGGCGTGTACATGGAAGCGAAGCCATTTTCGGTGGGTTTCCGCATCGAACACCCGCAATCACTGATCGACAGTGCACGCCTGGGCAAGTACGCCGGCCATCCGAAGCTCGGCGCGGCCGACTACAAACTGGTGCACCACGCCAAGAACGGCCGTTCGGTGTACAGCTTCTGCATGTGCCCGGGCGGTACAGTGGTGGCGGCGACTTCCGAGCCGAACCGGGTCGTGACCAACGGCATGAGCCAGTATTCACGTAACGAGCGCAACGCCAACTCCGGCATCGTTGTCGGCATTACCCCGGAAGTGGATTACCCGGGGGGCCCGCTGGCGGGAATCGAGTTGCAGGAGCGCCTGGAGTCCCACGCCTTCGTACTTGGCGGCAGCAACTATGAGGCCCCCGCGCAACTGGTGGGCGATTTCATCGCCGGCAAGCCTTCGACGGCGCTGGGCAGCGTTGAACCGTCCTACAAACCGGGGGTTGCCTTGGGCGACCTGGCCCTGGCCCTGCCGGATTTCGCCATCGAAGCCATTCGTGAAGCGTTACCGGCGTTCGAGAAACAGATCCGTGGCTATTCGCTGCACGATGCAGTGCTCACCGGCATCGAGACGCGCACCTCGTCACCGCTGCGCATCACGCGAAACGAAACGCTGCAAAGCCTGAATGTGAAGGGCTTGTTCCCCGCTGGGGAAGGCGCCGGTTACGCAGGCGGCATCCTGTCGGCGGCCGTGGATGGAATCCGGATTGCCGAGGCGGTGGCGCGGGATATGCTCGGCCTCGAGGCCTGACATTCATCCCGGTGTGAGCGAGCTTGCTCGCGGTGGCGGTGGATCAGCCAGCATTTGTGTTGAATGTTGATCCGCTATCGCGAACAGGCTCGCTCCCACAAGGGATCTCAGCGTGTTCAAGAACTCAGATGTTAGCCCGCAACACACTCTCCGGCAGCGCTTCTCCGCGTTCCGCACACGCAGCCACCGCATCGATCAACCCACTCAACTCATACCCCTGCTGCTTGAGCCACGCCGGATCATAATAAGTCGTGGCATAACGCTCCCCGCCGTCGCAAAGAATGGCCACGATCGACCCTGACTCACCAGCATCCACCATCCCCTTCGCGGCGATCAGCGCGCCGATCAGGTTGGTACCGCTGGACCCACCTACCCGTCGCCCCAACCGCTTGGCCAGGTAATGCATGGCCGCGAGAGACAAGGCGTCCGGGACCTTGACCATCGCATCGATGACCGTGGGCAGGAACGACGCTTCGACCCGTGGTCGGCCGATGCCTTCGATCCGCGAGCCGCAATCCAGGCGCAGGCTGGCGTCGCCGCTGCGGTAGTAATCGAAGAATACCGAGCGCTCGGCGTCGGCACACAGCACATGGGTACAGTGCTGGCGGTAACGCACATAACGTCCCAGGGTGGCGGTCGTGCCACCGGTTCCGGGGCTGGAAATCAGCCAGGTCGGTTCCGGATGCTGCTCAAAACGCATCTGCTGGAAGATCGACTCGGCGATGTTGTTGTTGGCGCGCCAGTCCGTAGCGCGCTCGGCGTAGGTGAATTGGTCGATGAAATGGCCGTCATGCTCCCGCGCCAGGCGTTCGGACTCGGCGTAGATCTGCGTAGGATCATCCACCAAATGGCTCTGGCCGCCATAAAAGGCGATCTGTGCGATTTTTTCCCGAGAGGTCGTCGCCGGCATCACCGCAATGAATGGCAGGCCCAGCAACCGGGCGAAGTAGGCCTCGGAAATTGCCGTCGATCCGCTGGAGGCTTCGATCACCGGCGCCCCCGGCTTGAGCCAGCCGTTGCACAACGCATAGAGGAAAAGCGAACGAGCCAATCGATGCTTGAGGCTTCCAGTGGGATGGCTGGACTCATCCTTGAAGTACAGCTCAATGCCCGGCAACCCCGGCAACGGCAGTGGGATCAAGTGCGTATCGGCGCTGCGCTGGAAGTCCGCCTCGATGATACGGATGGCTTCACGCGCCCACGGGCGGTGGTCGTTCATGGTGTTTTCTCGCTGGATCGGTACGACGCAGGCAGACCGATAGCCACGGGGCACGATCTGGTTCGGAAATACGAGACGCAAGCTTAGGAAAAAACCGACATCGCGCACAGGTACAGCTAAGGTCCAATATGCCCGTCAACTGCCCGACGGCAATACAGGCGCTGTAACAGCATATAACAAAAAAGAATATAACTTTTGTTTTAACAACTAAGGGTACGGGTTAGGGTGTCCCTATCTTTGGATCCGATGAATGGAGAGCAGTCTTGGCTCTACGTAGCTCTATGACACGTTTTTTCCAACTGGAAGCGGCAAGCGGCCTTTTGTTGATCGCGGCCGCTGTGCTGGCCCTGGTGATCAACAATTCGCCGCTGGACTGGCTTTATAACGGCTTGCTGGAGACTCCGGTGGTGGCTCAGGTCGGCGCCTTGCAGATCGCCAAGCCCTTGCTGCTGTGGATCAACGACGGCCTGATGGCTATGTTCTTCCTGCTCATCGGCCTTGAGGTCAAGCGGGAGGTCCTCGACGGGCAATTGTCCAAACCATCGCAGATTGTCCTGCCGGGCGCTGCAGCCGTCGGCGGCATGCTGGTGCCGGCGCTCATCTACTGGTTCCTCAACCGCGACAACCCAGCCGCACTGGCCGGCTGGGCGATCCCGACGGCCACCGATATTGCCTTCGCCCTGGGCGTGCTGGCCTTGCTGGGCAAGCGAGTGCCGGTGTCGCTCAAGCTGTTCCTGATGACGCTGGCGATCATTGATGACCTGGGCGCCATTATCATCATTGCGATCTTCTACTCTGGCGACCTGTCGACCCTGTCATTGGGGCTGGCTGCGGCCTGCATCGCGGCATTGGTGGCAATGAACCGCATGGGCGTGGTCAAACTCGGCCCCTACATGGTGGTCGGGCTGATTCTGTGGGTTTGCGTGCTCAAGAGCGGTGTCCATGCCACCCTGGCGGGTGTCACCCTGGCCTTCTGCATTCCACTGCGCACGAAAAACGCTGAAACGTCGCCATTACTGACCCTCGAACATGCGCTTCATCCCTGGGTGGCGTATGGCATCCTGCCGCTGTTCGCCTTCGCCAACGCGGGTCTGTCGTTGAGCGGCGTCACCGTCGAAAGTTTTACTCACCACGTGCCGATGGGCATCGCGGTCGGGCTGTTGCTGGGCAAGGCAGTCGGTGTGTTCGGCCTGACCTGGCTCGCGGTGAAAGTCGGCATTGCCAGCCTTCCCGCCGGGGCGAACTGGGGGCAGATACTGGGGGTGGCGATTCTCTGCGGGATCGGTTTCACGATGAGCCTGTTCGTGGGTTCCCTGGCGTTCGCACCGGGTGCAAGTGAGTATGCAGGAATGGACCGGATGGGGATTCTTACCGGGTCGATCCTGGCGGCGGTAATTGGGTATGGGGTTACGGCGATGGCTAGTCGCAAGCCCGTTTCGCAGCATTCATGACGTGTTGAGCGGGCCGTACAGCGGGGCACTCATCCAGCGTTTTCATAGCTGAATCAGCGCCTATCGCGAGCAAGCTCGCTCCCACGGTTTTTTCGGCGGACGCACCATTCGGTGTATACCCCGATCCACTGTGGGAGCGAGCTTGCTCGCGAAGAGGCCAGTTCATTCAACGTTATCAGCGGCGTTCGCGATCAAAGCCACTTAGTGGGAAACGCGACTGGTTCCACCGACAGTAGAAATCCGCACCCGCTCGCCCACGCGGAACACTTCATTCTCCTGAACCTGTTGAACATAGGCACGCATGCTGCCGTCGTCTTCACGAACCGTGATTTCAACACCCTGGGTACGGGTCAGGCCTTCTTCAGTGGCCGAACCGATCAAGCCGCCAGCCACCGCGCCGATTACGGCGGCAACGATGCTGCCACGGCCACCACCGATCGCGCTGCCACCCACGCCGCCTACTACAGCACCCGCCGCACCGCCGATAGGCGTCTTGGTGCCTTCGATCTTGACCGGACGCAGGGATTCAATAGTGCCCATGCGAATCGTCTGAACGCGACGCGCTTCGTCACGGGAGTAGGAGTCACCGGTCAGGCTCGACTGACAGCCAGTGAGCAACATCGCCATCGTGGAAAAGGAAGCAACCAGCAAAACAGACTTACGCATAGCATCAAACTCCAAAAGACAGGGATCCATTAAACTCCCCGGCTTGACACCTGTCACGGCCTCGCCGGGATAAAATTCTTTTCATTCAGGTGGGATACAGGCGCACCCGAGAAAATTCATCAAACATCAGCGCCAAATTCAGTCAGCAGCGTTACCGCTCCAAGGACTCTCCATGGATTACTTCATCATAGTCGCTACCACCCTAGCCGGCCTGTACTTCCACTGGTGGCTGTACGTACGCATCAAACGCTGGATGGACCGAGACCTGGCGCTGTCATTGGCGGGGCAGGATGAACCGAAAAAACACTACATGCTGCAACAACTGGCTCGCGCCCGCGAACAAGGCGTCAAGCGACGGGACCTGCCGCAATGGCTCCAGGCGGCAGCGGCAGGTTACCCCATCAAGGCGCCAGGCGCTCGCGAGTCCAATCCGCCCCTTGCAGGCGGTAGTTGAGACGATCATGCAGGCGACTGGGGCGCCCCTGCCAGAACTCGATGCGCTCGGGCAGCAAGCGGTAGCCGCCCCAGTGCTCGGGACAATGGGGTTGGCTGTCGCTGAAACGCTGCTCAGTGGCCTTGAGCAAGTCTTCCAGCTCGCCGCGCCCGGCAATCACCCGGCTCTGGGGAGAGGCCCAGGCACCAAGGCGGCTGCCCAGCGGTCGGACCTGGTAATAAGCGTCCGACTCCTGCGAAGTGACTTTCACTACCTTGCCTTCGATACGCACCTGACGCTCCAGTGTCGGCCAGAAAAACGTCATGGCCGCGTACGGATTCGCAGCCAGTTGCTGGCCTTTGGCGCTGTCGTAGTTGGTGAAGAAAGTAAAGCCCTGGGCATCCAGGCCCTTCAGTAGCAGGATCCGGCAGTGAGGCCGGCCGTCAGCGTCCACTGTTGCCAGGGTCATGGCATTGGCTTCCACCGGAGCTTGTTCGGTTTTCACCGCGTCGGCGAACCATTGGTGGAACAACGCGAACGGCTCGGCCGGGGCTTGCGCCTCGGTCAGGCCATCGCGGGTGTAGTCACGGCGCATATCAGCCAGCGCTTGGGTCATGGCGCGTTCCTTGTGATCAGCCAATCACTGTTTCTTGGAGGAGTCGGCGGCAGCAACTTTTTTCCCGTCAGCCGCGGCCTTGGCCGGTTCAGGTTTTTTCGCCGGAGTCGCCTTCTTGGCCGGGGCTTTTTTGGCCGGGGCCTTTGCAGGAGCCTTCTTGGCTGCGGCTTTCTTGGTTGCCGGCGCGGCGGATTTTTTCGCCGCCGGGGCCGGGGCAGGTGCCGCGGGCTTGACGTCCTGGGCAGCCACCATGGTCACCGGCGCAGGGGTCGGCATGTTGTACTTGCTCAACAACGCGACCATGGTATTGGCGGGCGTTACCAGCAATTCGACACGACGGTTCAAAGCCCGTCCCTCGACGCTATCGTTGGCCGCACGTGGCGCCACCGAGCCCATCCCGCGCAGCATCAGGCGATCACGCTGCAAGCCACTGAGCCGGAAGATCGCCGCGACGGATTGGGCGCGCTCCTGGCTGAGCTTCAGATTCGCCGGCGCCGCGCCCGACGTATCGGCGTGACCGAGGATCAGCACCGCGGTTTTCGGATCGGCCTCTAGAATCTTGGCGACGCGAGTGAACGGGCCGAGTGTCACCGGCAGTAGCATGGCCGGACGGTCCGGGTTGAACGAGCCGTCCACGGGAGCGGTGACCACCAGCACATTATCGCGGCGCTCCAGCTCAAGCTTGCTGTCCTTGATGGCGGTACGCAGCTTTGGCTCATAGTCGTCGAGCCAGGCCTGGGTGACTTTCGGGTCGGGCATCGGCACTGCCTTCGCGGTCTCCTGCTCTTTGCCACCGAACGGCCACCACCACTTGCCACTGCTCTCGGCTTGGGCCTTGGCGACGGTAGCCGGCGCCTTGGTTTCAGGCTTGGCGACAGGTTTCGCTTCTTCTTTCTTGGCGACATCGGCGCCATCGTCGGAGGAGAACGGCCACCACCAATGCGTGGCCCCCTCTGCCTTGGCTTGCGGCGCCACGGCGGCGGGCTTCAAGGGAGCCGGCGGGACCGGCTCCTTGGCCGCGACCTTGTCGGAGGACCCGAACGGCCACCAGCCACCGCCGCCCTCGGCATCATTTTGTGGGTTTTGTGCGCAACCGGTGATAGCGAAGCACAGCGCCAGAGCGAGGGTTTTGTTCGATGACATTGGATATCCACAAAATGATCTGAAGTAAAAAACGAAGGCCATGTTCCGGCCGCATAAACAGTCGCTTGGAAAGCGAAAACAACACCTTGTTCCTTTACCCACTACCGCCAATGGCGTTTTATAGACAAGTGGCAAGCACCCGTGCAAGGTTCTGGGCGCGTGGGTCCATCAAGACATAGGGCCCGAGGGTATTGGTCACGAACCCGAACGCAACGTCATGCTCAGGATCGGCGAAACCGATGGAGCCCCCTGCTCCGGGATGACCAAACGCCCGCGGCCCCAGGCCGTAGGTCGCATTGGGCACATCCGGTTGATCCAGCATGCAACCCAGGCCGAAACGGGTCTGGGTCAACAATGTCTTGTCCTCGCCGAAACTGTGCTGGCGAGTCAGTTCGTCGAGCATTTCACCTTCCAGCAAGCTTCCGTCCAGCAGGCCGGCGTAGAACCCGGCGAGACTGCGGGCGTTGCCGTGACCGTTGGCAGCCGGTTGCTGCATCCGCCGCCATTCCGGCTTGTTGGTGCTGGTCATGATCGATGGAGGGTTGGTGAAGGCCCGGGTGGTCATGGCCGTCGGTTCGCGCATCGTGACCTGCAACAGACGCTGGGCCGCTGCGTCGCCAACGTTGCCTTTGCCGCGGGCAATATGCGCCACGCGATGAAACTCTTCGTCGGCCAGGCCAACGTGGAAATCCAGTCCCAGGGGTTTGGCAACCCGGGCCACGATGGACTCGCCTGGCCCACGGCCATCGACCCTGCGCAACAATTCGCCCACCAACCAGCCGTACGTGATCGCGGCATAGCCGTGGCCCTCGCCGGGGGTCCACCAAGGCGTCTCGGCAGCCAGTGCATCGACCATGGTCTGCCAATCGTAAAGTGCCGCGGGGGCCATCAACTCCCTCAATGCGGGAAGTCCGGCCTGATGGCAGAGCAACTGGCGCAGGGTGACGGATTGCTTGCCCGCCGCCGCAAACTCAGGCCAATAGCGAGCGACCGGCGCGTCCAGTTGCAACTTGCCTTCGGCGACCAATTGCAAGGCGGTAACGGCGGTGAATGTCTTGGTGCAAGAAAACAGATTGGCGATGGTGTCGCAGTGCCAAGCCTCATGGCCATCCTTGTCGGCTGTGCCGGCCCAGAGGTCGATGACCGTGCTGCCCCCGACCTGGATGCACAACGCCGCGCCGCGCTCCTGCGGATCGTCAAACAGTGCCGCGAACGCTTCACGCACTGCTTCGAACTGAAGTTCGTAATGGCCTTGAATTTGCACCCGCAACTCCTTTGAAACACACGCTTTTTTCAGCTGGCTGGCATTGTTTCAGTCATTGATGTTTTTGTGAACCTTCGCGAGACGGCTGGTTAAGCGCAGTCTTGTGTGGCGAGGGAGCAAGCCCCCTCGCCACACAAGACCGTCAGGAAATCTCCCGCCGAAACGGTGGCAGCGCGTTGAGGATGGCCTTGCCATAACGTTGGGTCACCAGCCTGCGGTCGAGCAAAGTGATGGTGCCGCGGTCTTCCTCGGTGCGCAGCAAGCGACCGCAGGCCTGGACAAGTTTCAGCGAGGCGTCCGGCACGGAGATTTCCATGAACGGATTGCCACCCCGGGCTTCGATCCATTCGGCCAGCGCGGCTTCAACCGGGTCGTCCGGGACCGAGAACGGTATCTTTGCGATCACCACGTGCTCGCAATAGGCGCCGGGCAAGTCGACGCCTTCGGCAAAACTTGCCAGGCCGAACAGTACGCTGGAGTCGCCGCCATCGACCCGCGCCTTGTGTTTGTTCAGGGTCTCCTGCTTCGACAGATTGCCCTGGATGAACACCTGCTTGCGCCAGTCACGGTCGAGACCGTCGAACACGTCCTGCATCTGCTTGCGCGAGGAAAAAAGCACGAGGGTTCCACGGGAACCTTCCACCAGGTCCGGCAAGTCACGGATGATCGCCGCGGTGTGGGCCGCGGCGTCCCGTGGGTCGGCCTTGAGGTCGGGGACTCGCAACACGCCGGCGTCGGCATGGTGGAATGGGCTCGGGACCACGGCCGTCACGGCGATTTTCGGCAAGCCGGCGCGCATACGGAAACGGTCGAACGTACCCAGGGCGGTCAGCGTGGCGGACGTCACCAGCGCGCCGTAGGCAACGTTCCACAGGTTGCGCCGCAGCATGTCCGCCGCCAGGATCGGGCTGGCATTGACCTCGATGTCGAACAGCGAACCGCTCTCGGCCAGGGTCAACCAGCGCGCCATCGGTGGGTTGTCTTCCGGGTCTTCGGTGGTGAAAGCCGTCCACAGCTCCCAATTGCCTTGCGAGCGGGACAGCAGGCTGCCGAACAGCGGATACCATTCCTCGGCCTGGTTGCTGGCGATCCCGATGTTCACCTCGCCATCCATGCCTTCCTTGAGCAAGTCGGTCAGGCGCGTGAACAAATCCGTCAGGCGCGCGAAGCCCTTCTTGAGCTCGATGCCCATCTCGCGCATATGCTCGGGGATGATCCCGCCGACAAACCGATGGCGAGGCCGCTCGCGGCCCTCTACATCTTCGCCTGGCTTGAAATCAGCCACCTGTTCGCATGCGGTGAACATGAACTGCTGGTTCGTCTTGATCTCACGCGCGAGCTCGGGCACCTGTTCGATGAATTTGCCCAGGTCGCCCGGCAGTGGGTGCTGAGCCAACAGCTTGGTCAGGTTCTTCGCCGTGGTTTCCAGCCAGTCGGCGGTGGAGCGCAGCCGCGTGTAATGGGCGAAATGGCCGATGGCCTTGTCCGGCAGATGATGGCCTTCGTCGAACACGTAGATGGTGTCGCGCGGGTCCGGCAACACCGCACCACCGCCCAGGGCCAGGTCGGCCAGGACCATGTCGTGGTTGGTGACGATCACGTCGACCTTGCCCATGCCTTCGCGCGCCTTGTAGAAAGCACACTGGCCGAAGTTAGGGCAGTGACGATTGGTGCACTGGCTGTGATCCGTGGTCAGGCGCGACCAGTCGGCGTCTTCCAGGGCCGTTGACCAGCTGTCGCGGTCACCGTCCCACTTATTGCCGGCCAGTTTTTCAATCATGCTGGTAAACAGCTTCTGGCTCGCCTCGTCGACTTCGATCTTGAAGCCTTCCTCTTCGAACAACTGCGCGGTGGCGGTCTGGGCGTGGCCTTCCTGCAGCAACATGTCGAGCTTGGACAGGCACATATAGCGCCCGCGGCCCTTGGCCAGGGCGAAGGTAAAATTCAGCCCGCTGTTGCGCATCAGGTCGGGCAGGTCCTTGTAGACGATCTGCTCCTGCAGGGCGACGGTGGCTGTGGCGATCACCAGCCGCTTGCCGGCAGCCTTGGCGCTCGGAATCGCCGCCAGGCTGTAGGCCACGGTCTTGCCGGTACCGGTGCCGGCCTCGACCGCCACGACGGCCGGCTCGCCACTGCGCCGTCCTTCGTCATCGGTGTCGATGTCGCCCAGGACTTTTGCCACTTCGGCAATCATCAGGCGCTGGCCATATCGCGGCTTGAGGCTCTTGGCTTCGAGAAAACGCGAGTAGGCGCCCTGGATCGTGGTTTTGAGTTCGGTGCTGATCATGAATGTCGGGCGCAAAAAACGCTGGATAAATTTTCAGTGGTTCGGATCGGCGGCTATCATACCCCGCTAATGAATCTCGCGCAGAACGGAGTGACCCAATGACACCCTTTGCCCTCGTCTACACCCTGCATTTACTGGCGGCCCTGATCTGGGTCGGCGGCATGTTTTTCGCCTGGATGATCCTGCGTCCCGCCGCAATGACGGCGCTTGAAGGCCCCGCCCGGCTAAAACTATGGGTAGAAGTGTTTCAGCGTTTTTTTGTCTGGGTCTGGGTGGCGGTGGTGCTTTTGCCGATCAGCGGCGTAGGCCTGATCCACCTGCGCTTCACCGGCTTCGAAACCGCGCCACGTTATGTGCAGGTGATGATGGGGCTGTATATCGTGATGACGGCACTGTTCATCCGCATTCAGGGCCTGCAACTGCCTGCATTGCGCACCGCCGTGACGGCCCAGGACTGGCCGACTGGCGCAGCGATGCTGGGCAAGATACGCCGCTTGGTGGGCATCAATCTGTTGATCGGGTTGCTGGTGGTGGCGATAGGCGCGGCGCGGCCGATGTTTTGATATCGCATCAAACCCAGTGGGAACCCGCTCCCACTGGGTCATGAATGTTATTCAGAACCGCTGCACCGTCACCGCGCCCGCCGTTCCGGCAGGCCCTGGCTGGCCATCGGCGCCTGGCCGGCCGCTCTTGCCACCGTCGGCGGTATAGACCAGGCATCCCTTGGCCTTGCCGCCTGCTCCGGGTTTGCCACCGTGCCCAGGTTTGCCGCCGGCGCCGCCGTCCACCGTGACCTTTATCTGTTCATCGGGGTAGGCGCGAGGCAACTCGAGCCGCACCAGCGCACCGGCCGCGCCCGGCTGGCCGTCGCCGCCATTGCTGCCGTCGGCGCCGCGACCGGCCGAACCCCAGGTACACCCCGGAGCTTGTCCGTTGGCGCCGTCGAGCCCCACATAACCTGGCGCACCGCTGCCGCCACGGGCATCGACTGACAGTAGCGGTGCGTTCAGCGCATTGAAGCGCAGGTTGAGATTGCGCCCCGGCCGCGCCGCCTTCGTGTAGGTTCCCGGCGCGCCGCGAGCCGTGATCTGGCTGCCTTCGTCCAGTTCGGCCTGGGCCACCTTCATCTCCAATGCCTGTTGCGCCGGCACGATCGCAATGCGTGCCTCGCGCCCCAGGTGCAGCTCTGCGATGGACAGTTGCGTGACGTTCGAAGGCACCAACAGCGTGCCGTAATCGGCCACATCCAAGCGCTCCAGGGCCAGCACGCTGGTGGTGTTCGGCAGGCGCATCAAGGAATTGCTTTCGACCTGAACCACTTGGGCACAGGCCAACGGGCACACGAATGCCGCGAGTAGACACAATTTACGCATGGGAAGCCTCTGGCGCGGTCGGAAGGGTTTGCAAGTGGAAGATGCCGAACAGCAGCACTCGGAGGCGATCACGGCCCGGAGCGGGACGCCCGCGAAACTGTGCCCTGAACAACAACAGCTCAAGCAAATGGACCGCCAGCAACAGCGCCCCGGCGAGATTGACCAAGACATGCAGCGGGTGGACAAACGGCAAGAGCAGGTTGACCAGCACCACCAGCCAGAACAGCAGGGTCAACAAGCGCCCCAGCCCCCAAAACACCTTCATACGCCCCCCATTCGAAATTATTCTTTGCGTGAACAGTAACGGCTCGCGCAAAGGATAAGCCAGAGGGCCGGGCAAATTTAATTTTGCGATCCGACGGCTCTGGCCCTTTGTCGCAACGGTTATCAACGCTGGATGCGCAACTCAACCCGACGGTTCTGGGCGCGGCCTTCGTCGGTCTCGTTGTCGGCCACCGGTTCGCTTTCGCCCTTGCCTTCACTGGTGACTTTTGCCGGCGCCACGCCCTGGGTCAGCAAATACTCCACGACGCTGCCGGCCCGGCGCTCGGAAAGGCCTTCGTTATAAGCGTCGGTACCGACACTGTCGGTATGGCCGACCACGCGAATGCTCGCGACGTTGGCGTGGCTCAGCTTGCCCATCAGCTCGTCGAGCTGGCTTCGAGCCGCCGGGGTGAGATCGGATTTATCGAATTCGAACAGCACCTTGCCGGTGTCATTGAGGGTGATGACTTCACTGGTCGGCGTTTGCGGCTCGTCCGGTGGTGCGCTGGCCGGATACTGCGGCAGCGGGCAGCCGTGATGTTCAACGGCCGTACCGGCCGGCGTGTCGGGGCAACGGTCGCGACGATCGAACACGCCATCGTCATCTTCGTCGCCATCCTGGGCATAACAGATCAAGCCTCCGCCGAGCAGCCCCAACGCGGCGCCACCGGCCGCCCAGCCAGTGCTTTCGATGGCACCCAGACCGCCGCCGACGAGCCCGCCGATCAGGCTGCAGATCGGCCAGGTGCGTTGATTGAGTGATGCGCTGCCGTCGCTGTGAGTGGCGCAACCGGATAACAGACTGCTCGCGAGCAGCACCGGCATGGCAACCCTGATGAGAACCTTCATGATGAATGCTCCTGTGTCACCGGCCCATACCGGTCACACAGGAGTAAAGACCCGCATCCGCGACTGTACAAGCCGCGGATGACAAGGGTTTCAACGGTTTATCTTGATTTCGGTACGACGGTTCATCGCCCGGCCATCAGCAGTTTTGTTGTCCGCCACCGGCTGGCCTTCCCCGGCGCCTTCCACCGAGACGAAACTGGCGCGAGGCACGCCGCTTTCCACCAGGTACTGCACCACGGAATTGGCGCGTTTTTCCGACAGTCTCTGGTTGTAGGCATCACTGCCGACACTGTCGGTGTGCCCCGTCACCCGCAGTTGCGCGGTGGAGGTTTCCTGTTTCAACCGGGTCGCGATGGTGCTCAGTACTTCCTTGTCGGTTGGTGTCAGCGTGGCCTTGTTGAATTCGAAATGCACATCGCGCACCACGATCGTTTCTTCCTTGACCACTACCGGCTCTTCGGCCATTGGCGCCGGGGCGGGCGGTGGGCAGCCGTCGGCGTCGACCTGCACGCCTTTCGGTGTGCCCGGGCACTTGTCGCGGCTGTCCGGGACGCCATCGCCGTCTTCGTCGCCATCGCCATGGGCCCAGCACCAACCTGCCGCCACGGTGCCGGCCACCAACGCGCCCGGCCCAATCCAGGAACTGCTCTCGATGGCGCCCAATCCCGCGCCCACGACACCACCGGTGGCCGCACAGATCGGCCAGTCGGTTTTCTGCAAACCTGCGCAACCAGTCAACACACTCGTTAGCAGAACCAGGGGTAACGCTGTCCGAACTATGCTCATCGGGTTTTCTCCTTGAAGGATCGGCTTCGCCGCCGATTCAGGGGAGTAAAGACCGGACTTCGGATCTGCGCCAGCCCCAACGATTACAGGTTTTCGCCACGTGTTTGCGCAGGTTCCGTACGTTCGTGGACAAACCGCTCTAGGCCATGATGTCCGGGCAGGCTATCTTGGCGGTTCTGATTGAGGAACTTCGATGACCGTTGCCATTTCTTCGCGTACGCCCCAGCAAGCCCTGGCCGCCGTGCTTGACCGTTACGCCCCGCAAAGGCTGCTGCTGATCGGCGCCAGCAGCTTTCCTGCGCTGGAGGCGTTCCAGCAGGCCCATCCCGCCACCGAAGTGGTCCACGCCGGCCCCGGCGCGCTGCCGGCGGACGTGGCGGCGCGGCGTTTCGACCTGGCCCTTGCGCTCGATTGCCTGGAGCATTTGCCCAAGCGCGACGGTCTGAACCTGTTGGGCGGCATCCGCAATCTCAACGCCAGCCGGATTGCGGTGCTGGCCGACCTCAACGCCTGCGGCTGGCAGGAAACGGACTTCTTTTCCCTGGCCTTGCAAGCCAGCGAGCGGTTCCAGCGCGAGGACCAGGTGCTGACCCTGTTTACCTACGATCTGCTTGAATACAAGCAGGTCCCCGACTGGCTCAACTCACGGTTTTGGGCTAACCCCGAAAACTTTGGAAAATATTGGTGGTAGCTGTGGACACAAGCCTGCACACGACCATTTGCCCTTGTGGCAGTGGCAACCCATTGGATGGCTGCTGCGGCCGTTACCATGACGGCCATCCCGCGCCCTGTGCCGAAGCCTTGATGCGCTCGCGCTACAGCGCTTATGTACTGGGCCTTGTGGACTACCTGGTCAGCACCACTCTGCCGGCCCAGCAGGATGGCCTCGATCGCCAGTCCATCAGCGAATGGAGCGCCAGGAGCACCTGGCTGGGGCTGGAAGTGGAAAGCAGCGAAGTGTTCGGCGGCCAACCGGAACACGCTTTCGTTACGTTCACCGCGCGCTGGCACGACGGCCAAGGTGAGCACAGCCATCGCGAACAGTCATCGTTCGTGCAGAACGGCGGGCGTTGGTACTTCATCGACCCCACCGTGCCGGTGAAGATCGGCCGCAACGACAGTTGCCC
The DNA here is from genome assembly GCF_052660185.1 of Pseudomonas sp. E102. NCBI lineage: Bacteria > Pseudomonadati > Pseudomonadota > Gammaproteobacteria > Pseudomonadales > Pseudomonadaceae > Pseudomonas > Pseudomonas sp. E102. The sequence goes on along the minus strand of NZ_CP084025.1, from coordinate 548,421 downwards.
TTGTGGCAGCGGGCATAAATTCAAAAAATGCTGCGCCGGGTATTTCAATCGCTGATTTTGCAAACGTCTGACGCTCGTCCACCACCCGAGGGCTAAACTGGGGACAAACCAGAGGCACGGACATGACCTTCAAACTCCAATGGCTATGCGTCACCTGCCTGCTACTGATCGTAGGGCTCGGCGGTTGCGCGTCCTGGCAAGCTGAAGAGGCACCCGAGCCGCGAGTCCACCTGGTCAAGGTCGAGGTGGTGCGGGCGCGCCTGGTGGAGCAAAGGTTCATGCTGCACTTTCGCGTCGACAACCCCGGTGATAGCGACCTCACCGTGCGCGGCCTGACCTACCGGGTTCATTTGGGCGACCTCTTGCTGACCGAAGGCGAGCATGAGCACTGGTTCACGGTTCGCCCCGGACGCAGCGGGTATTTCAAGCTGCCGGTTCGCACCAACCTGTGGCCCCAGGTGCGGGAGCTGGTAAAGCTGTTGGAGAAACCTCGTGAGCAGATCCCCTATCGCCTGGAAGGTGAGCTGGAAACCGGTTTATTCATCGCCCACTACGTGCACCTGGAGCGCAATGGCGTGATAATCGCCGCCGATTTAATTGCGGAGTAACCCCGATGACACAGCAACCCCATGTCCATGGCCCTGATTGCAACCACGATCATGACCACCACGACCATGATCACGGCCACGTCCATGGCCCGAACTGCGGCCACGCCCACCAAGAGCCCGTGCGCAATGCCTTGAAGGATGTGGGCCGCAACGATCCATGCCCTTGCGGCAATGGCAAGAAATTCAAGAAGTGCCACGGGGCTTGATGGCTAAAAAGTTTTTTGCCTGTTAGACCGTCATCGCGAGCAAGCTAGCTCCCACAGGATTCAAAGTCCGCCTAAGAATGTTGTGGGAGCGAGCCTGCTCGCGATGCGGCCGCCCTGTACCCCATCCATTACCCCGCCTGCAGAATCTGCATCACACTGACCACCGTCGCATATTCCCCGTGCAGGTTAGCCAGGGACATCCCATGCACCTCGGCAGCCGAACGGGCATTGCCGAAGTAATCGGCCTTGTCGAAGGTGAAACAGGCGTCTTCGGCCACCCATGTATCGAATCCCAGGTTGCCGGCCGTCCGCGCGGTGGACTCCACCGAATTGTTCGTCGCGACGCCGACGATCACCAGTTGCCCGATTCCCGCACCGCGCAAATCCGCCTCCAGGGAGGTGCCGCAGAACGCATCCGGCACCTGCTTTTGAACCAACCGCTCCCCGGCCATCGGCTCGAACCGTTCCTGGACTTGCACGCCTGATTGCCCGGGCCAGAACACCGAGTCTTCAGAGCGGGACAGATGGTGGACATGGATGACAGGCCGCGCCGAATTCCGCCAGCGGGCAAGCAGCTCAAGCATGCGCAGCTCCGCCTCGGGGTTGTTGCGGGGGCCGAGCTTGGGGTGGAGGATGCCTTTTTGTTGATCGATAAGAATCAGCGCCGCGTTTTTCTGTAGATCCATGTCGGATTTCCCATGATCGATCGTTGGATTTTGCACCACTTGAACATCACCGTTCCCTACGAGCAAGTCGTCGATCGGCCCGTGGCGAGGGGCCGCTTCATCGCCACGTGTTCAGCGGATTGCGGGCTTCGCCGCAGGCTTCGCCGCGGGCTTTCATCGCCAAATCAACAAATAACCCCACCGCCCGCTTGCGCGGCCCCTCCCTGCTCACTAACGTAGCGCCTTTATTGGTGCCACCCCCTCCCGCAGGAGCTTTGCCATGGCCTCGCCAGCCTTTATTTCCCTCATTCCCAAGCTCGGCGTAGCCGCAGCAGTGGCCAGTGTGCTCGGTTTGAGCGGTTGCCAGGCCTGGAATACCCAGGACACTGTCCCGCCTACCACCGGCGTGCAACCGCTCAAGGGGCTGGCGCAGAATGTCTCGGTCCGGCGCAACGCGATGGGCATGCCGTTGATCGAAAGCAACAGTTTCCACGACGCCCTGTTCGCCCTCGGCTATGTCCACGCCAGTGATCGGATCACGCAGATGGCGACCCTGCGCCTGCTTGCCCAAGGTCGGCTGGCGGAAATGTCCGGGGCCGAACGGCTCGATATCGACCGCTATATGCGGGCGGTGAACCTGAAGAAAAACGCCGACGAGCTTTATAAAGCGTCATCGCCGCGCCTCAAGCGATTCTTTGAAGTCTATGCCCGGGGCGTCAATGCCTACCTGTTCCGCTATCGCGACAAGTTGCCGGCGGACTTGGCTGCCACCGGCTACAAGCCCGAATACTGGAAGCCGGAAGACTCGGCGCTGCTGTTCTGCCTGCTGAATTTCAGCCAGTCGGCCAACTTGCCGGAAGAGCTGGCCACCCTGGTGCTGGCCCAGACCGTCACAAACGACAAACTGGCCTGGCTGAGCCCGTCCTACCCCGATGAACCGCTGCCCCTGGCGGAAGCCGATAAACTTCAGGGCGTCCGCCTCAATGGCCAGGTGCCCGGCCTGGACCAAATCAGCAAGGCTGGCGCCCAGTTGTCCGACCTGAATCTGTTGGGCGCAGCGTTTTCGAGCAACTGGGCCATCGCCCCGCAACGCAGCCGCAACGGTAAAAGCCTGTTGGCCAGCGACAGCCATGGCCCGCTGGGCGTGCCGTCGCTCTGGAGCCCGGTGCAGATCCGCGCGCCCAAGTACCAGGCGGCCGGGCTTTCCGTGGCGGGTATTCCGATGATCCTGGCCGGCTTCAACGGCCACGTGGCGTGGAGCATGACCAGCGTCCTTGGTGACAACCAAGACCTGTTCCTGGAAAAGATCCGACGCCAGGGCAACGGGCTGTCCTACGAAGTGAACGGCAAATGGCAGCCGGCGACCGTGCGCAACGAAACCTATTTCATCAAGGGTCAACGGTCTATTCGTGAAGCCGTGTACGAGACCCGCCACGGCCCCCTGCTCAACAGCGCCCAAGGCCCGGCCATGGCCAACGGTCTGGGGCTGGCCTTGCAATTGCCGAGCTTCACCGACGACAAGACCCTGGATGCGTTCTTCGATCTGTCACGCTCGCGAAATATCGAGAAAGCCTCGGATGCGAGCCGGGAGATTCGCGCCCTGGCGGTGAACATGGTGTTTGCCGACGCGCGCAACATCGGCTGGCAAGTGACCGGCCGCTACCCCAACCGCCGTGAAGGCGAAGGATTGCTGCCATCGCCCGGCTGGGAGGGTCGCTATGACTGGGACGGTTATGCCGACCCGATGCTGCACCCCTACGACCAGGACCCGGTCCAGGGTTGGCTCGGCACTACCAACCAGCGGGTCATTCCCCATGGCTACGGCATGCAATTGTCCAACTCCTGGGCGGCGCCGGAGCGTGGCGAGCGCCTGGCCGAACTGGCCGGCGCCGGCAAGCACGACGCCCGCAGCCTGAGCGCCATGCAATATGACCAGACCACGACGTTCGCGGCCAAACTCAAGAAAGTCTTCGAAGCCCCAGGCATGGCCCAGCCGCTGAAACAGGCGATCGAAGCCCTGCCGGTGGCGGACCGGGCCAAGGCTCGCGAGGCCTACACCCGCCTGATGGCGTTCGACGGCAGGCTCAGCCCGGTGTCCACCGACGCGGCGCTCTACGAGCTGTTCCTGCAGGAAAGCATGAAGCAGACGTTCCTCGATGAACTGGGTCCGGAAAGCAGCCCGGCTTGGAAAGCACTGGTCGCGAACGGCCAACGATCCTACTCGGCCCAGGCCGATCACCTGCTCGGCCGCGAGGACAGCCCGTTCTGGGACGACGTGCGCACCCCGCAGAAAGAAGACAAGGCCGTGATCCTGGCTCGCAGCCTGGCAGCGGCAATCACTGTCGGCGAGAGCCAACTGGGCAGCGACCACACCACTTGGCAGTGGGGGAAACTGCACCGCTACGAGTGGAAAAACACCAGCGGCCAGGTCGTACGTGGGCCGTTGGCGGCTGGCGGTGATGGCACCACGCTCAATGCCGCCGCATTCGCCTGGGGCCAGGATTTCAACACCGCCCTGGCGCCGGCCCTGCGCTTGATCGTCGATTTCAGCCAGCCCGAGCCGTTGACGATCCAGGGCGGCGCCGGTCAATCGGGGAACCCGGCCAGCCCGAACTATGTGAACGGCATCGATCCGTGGATCAAGGCGCAGTATCAAAGCCTGCCGATGCAACCGCAGAACTTTGATCGCGGGTATGGCAAGGCGCGGTTGACGTTGGTGCCTGGAAAATAACCTGGAACGGCCTTTGAGATTTGCGGTGAGTTGAAAATTGCCATCTCGAGCAAGCTCGCTCCCACAATGAGGCGGTGTTGAGTTCCGTATTTCCGCATCACACCAAGCCACTGTGGGAGCGAGCTTGCTCGCGATGGCGTCAGTCCGTCCTCTGAAAACCGATCGAACTTCTCCCCCCGCCCCCGCCTCTACCTGACAAGCCCATCGCCCCGGTGACCGCATGGATCTTGTCATTGCCCGCCCCGAAGGCCTGTACTGTCCGCCCGGAGATTTCTACATCGACCCCTGGCGCCCGGTAGAACGCTCAGTGATTACCCACGCCCACGGCGATCATGCCCGCGGCGGCAACCAGCACTACCTCGCAGCGGCCCCCGGCGAAGGCATTCTCCGTTCCCGGCTGGGCCAGGACATCAACCTGCAAACCCTGCCCTATGGCGAACGCCTGCGGCATCACGGCGTGACGCTGAGCTTTCATCCCGCCGGCCATGTGCTGGGCTCGGCCCAGGTCAGGTTGGAATACGAAGGCGAAGTGTGGGTCGCCTCCGGCGATTACAAAGTCGAGCCCGACGGCACCTGCGCACCGTTCGAGCCGGTGAAATGTCACACGTTCATCACCGAATCCACCTTCGGCCTGCCGATCTATCGCTGGCAACCCCAGGCGCAAGTCTTTGATGAGATCAACCAGTGGTGGCGCGGGAACATTGCCGCCGGCCGGGCCAGCGTGTTGTTCTGCTATTCCTTCGGCAAGGCCCAGCGGATTCTCCACGGCATCGATGAAAGCCTCGGGCCGATCCTCGCCCACGGCGCGGTGGAACCGTTGAACCGGGTGTACCGAGAAGCAGGTATTCACCTGCCGCCGACACTTTATGCGGGCGATTTCAAAAAGAACGACCCGATCATGAGCCAGGCGCTGATCATTGCTCCACCTTCCGCCGGCGGTAGCAGCTGGATGCGTCGTTTCGGCGACTACAGCGACGCCTTCGCCAGTGGCTGGATGCGCCTGCGCGGCACCCGTCGGCGCCGCGGCGTGGACCGCGGATTCGTGTTGTCCGACCACGCCGACTGGCCTGGCCTGCTCTGGGCCGTCGAGCAGACCGGCGCCGAGCGGGTCATGGTCACCCATGGTTCGGTCGCCGTGCTGGTGCGCCACCTTTGCGAACAAGGTCTCGACGCCCAGGGTTTCACCACCGAGTACGGCGACGATGAAGAAGACCTCGCCCAGGCACCCGTCAGCGGCGAGGAGGCACCATGAAAGCCTTCGCCGAGCTGTATGCCGAACTGGACGCCACCACCTCCAGCAACGCCAAGCTGGCCGCCATGCAGGATTATTTCGGCAAGGCATCGCCGGAAGATGCCGCCTGGGCTGTGTACTTCCTCTCCGATGGCCGTCCACGGCAACTGGTGCCGGTGAAAATCCTGCGTGAGCTGGCGGTCCGGGTGTCCGGGTTGTCGCTCTGGCTGTTCGAGGAGAGTTATCAGGCCGTGGGCGACCTGGCCGAAACCATTTCTCTGGTCCTTCCCGAATCGACCCACAACAGCGACGAGGGCCTGGCGCTTTGGATCGAAGAGAAACTGTTGCCGCTGCGCGGTGAGTCGCCCGAGGTCCTGGCTCAACGGCTTCCGGCGCTATGGGCGCAGCTCGACCGGTCGAGCCTGATGCTCTGCATCAAGCTGATCACCGGCAGTTTCCGCGTCGGTGTGTCCAAGCTATTGGTGACCCGTGCCCTGGCGACAATGGCCGGGCTGGACAGCAAACGGGTGGCCCAACGACTGGTGGGCTACACCGATCTGTCCCATCGTCCCACGGCGGCCAGCTACCTCAAGCTGATCGCCGCCGAGTCCGACGATGAACATGCCCAGCGCGGCGGCCAGCCATATCCGTTCTTCCTGGCACACGCCCTGTCGCAACCGGCGGAGCAATTCGACACCCTGCTGGGGCCAGCCAGTGACTGGCAGGTTGAGTGGAAATGGGACGGGATCCGCGCCCAGGTGATCAAGCGCGACGGCCACTTGTGGATCTGGTCCCGAGGCGAGGACCTGGTCACCGAACGATTCCCGGAACTGCACCCCCTGGCCCAGGCGTTGCCCGACGGCACGGTAATCGACGGCGAGATCGTCGTCTGGAAAGCGCCGCAGTCAGTCACCGACGACGCTTTCGACCCGCAGGCGCCGCTGCAACCTGCGGTGCAACCCTTCGCCTTGTTGCAACAACGCATTGGTCGCAAGACCCTGGGCAAGAAAATCCTCGAAGACGCCCCCGTGGTGGTGATGGCCTATGACCTGCTGGAATGGCAAGGCGAGGACTGGCGCAGCCGGCCCCAGGCCGAGCGTCGCGAACAGCTGGAAACGTTGGTCGCCCGTTGCCACAGCCCCGTGCTGTTGCCGTCGCCCGTCGTGACCGGCCGGGACTGGCTCGACCTCGCCCGCCAGCGCGAAGCCTCACGCAGCCTCGGCGTCGAAGGCATGATGCTCAAGGCCCGCAATGCGCTGTACGGCGTCGGGCGGACCAAGGACATGGGTGTTTGGTGGAAATGGAAAATCGACCCGTTCAGCGTCGATGCCGTGTTGATCTACGCCCAACGCGGCCATGGCCGACGCGCCAGCCTGTACAGCGACTACACCTTCGCGGTGTGGGACAACCCGCCGGGCAGTCGCGAACGCACGCTGGTGCCGTTCGCCAAGGCTTATTCAGGCCTGACCGATGCACAAATGCGCCAGGTCGACAGCATCGTGCGCAAGACCACCGTGGAAAAGTTCGGCCCGGTAAGCAGCGTCACCCCCACCTTGGTGTTCGAGTTGGGCTTTGAAGGCATCGCCCTGTCCAAGCGCCACAAGAGTGGGATCGCGGTGCGCTTCCCGCGAATGTTGCGTTGGCGCCAGGATAAGAGCGTCGATGAGGCCGACACACTGGCAACTCTTCAGGACTTGCTGAAATAACACCCCTCGCCACAAAAAACCGTTCGTCTTTTGCCATAGCGTTTTTCCAAACAGCGCACGCTCCATCCCGGTGCGCTTTTTGATGTACGCTCATCCCCGCGCACCACCGCGTTCCGTCACCTGCCGCGAGTGCTTTTAAAACACTTGTTCGGCACCATGGTTCGGAAATTGCTACCTTTATGCCGTCATACCGTTCAGACCTTCACCGGTAACAATCCAACGCGCCACAAGCGCTCAAATTGGTTTTAGGGACTCAATAATGAAAAAAGCACTGCTGACCCTTTCTGCACTGGCATTGTGCGTGGCTGCTGGCGCTGCCACGGCCAAGGAATACAAGGAACTGCGTTTTGGTGTCGACCCGTCCTACGCCCCGTTCGAATCCAAGGCCGCCGACGGCAATCTGGTGGGTTTCGACATCGACCTGGGCAATGCGATCTGCGCAGAACTGAAGGTCAAATGCAAATGGGTCGAAAGCGATTTCGACGGCATGATCCCAGGCCTCAAGGCCAATAAATTCGACGGCGTGATCTCGTCCATGACCGTGACCCCGGCCCGCGAAAAAGTCATCGACTTTTCCAACGAGCTGTTCTCCGGCCCAACGGCTTATGTATTCAAGAAAGGTTCGGGCCTGAGCGAAGACGTTGCCTCGCTCAAAGGCAAGACCGTTGGCTACGAGCAAGGCACCATCCAGGAAACCTACGCCAAGACCGTGCTGGACAAGGCTGGCGTCAAGACCCAGGCCTACCAGAACCAGGACCAGGTCTATTCCGACCTGACCTCCGGCCGCCTCGATGCCGCGATCCAGGACATGCTCCAGGCTGAGCTGGGCTTCCTGAAGTCGCCAAAAGGCGAAGGCTATGAAGTCAGCAAGCCAGTGGACAGCGAACTGCTGCCCTCCAAGACCGCTATCGGTATCAAGAAAGGTAACAAAGAGCTGAAGGCGCTTTTGGATAAAGGTATCAAAGCGTTACACGACGACGGCAAGTACGCCGAAATCCAGAAAAAACACTTTGGCGATCTGAATCTGTACAGCGGCAAATAATGCGCAGTGCCCACCCGGTTTCGGGTGGGCACTTTTTTTCTGCCCAAGGCAATCTTCCATGTTCGAACAACTCCTACAAAATCTGGGGCTCTCGGCCTTCAGCCTGCAGGGCTTTGGCCCGCTCCTGATGCAAGGCACCTGGATGACGATCAAGCTCTCTGCCCTGTCCCTATTGTTAAGCGTTCTGCTCGGCCTGCTGGGCGCCAGCGCCAAGCTGTCCAGCGTCAAGCTGCTGCGTGTTCCAGCCCAGCTCTACACCACGCTAATTCGCGGTGTACCCGACCTGGTGCTGATGCTGCTCATCTTCTACAGCCTGCAAACCTGGCTGACGTCTTTTACCGATTTCATGGAATGGGAATACATCGAGATCAACCCATTCGGCGCCGGGGTCATCACCCTGGGTTTCATTTATGGCGCGTACTTCACCGAAACCTTTCGCGGCGCGATCCTCGCGGTGCCTCGCGGGCAGGTCGAAGCGGCCACGGCCTATGGCCTCAAGCGTGGCCAGCGTTTCCGCTACGTGGTGTTCCCGCAAATGATGCGCTTCGCCCTGCCGGGCATTGGCAACAACTGGATGGTGATGCTCAAGGCCACCGCGCTGGTGTCGATCATCGGCCTGGCTGACCTGGTCAAGGCGGCCCAGGACGCGGGCAAGAGCACCTACCAGCTGTTCTACTTTCTGGTGCTCGCGGCGCTGATCTATCTGATGATCACCAGCGCGTCCAATATCATCCTGCGCTGGCTTGAACGGCGCTACGCCGCCGGAGCCCGGGAGGCGGTGCGATGATCGAACTCCTGCAGGAATACTGGCGACCGTTTCTCTACAGCGACGGCGTCAACATCACGGGCCTGGCGATGACTCTGTGGCTGCTCAGCGCTTCGTTGCTGATCGGCTTCGTGGTATCGATCCCGCTGTCCATCGCCCGGGTTTCACCCAGGTTCTACGTCCGCTGGCCGGTGCAGTTCTACACCTACCTGTTCCGTGGCACGCCGCTCTACATTCAGCTGCTGATCTGCTACACCGGCATCTACAGCCTCGAGGCGGTGCGCGCCCAACCCGTGCTCGACAGTTTCTTTCGCGACGCGATGAACTGCACGATCCTGGCATTCGCCTTGAACACCTGCGCCTACACCACGGAGATTTTCGCCGGGGCCATTCGCAGCATGAACCACGGCGAGGTCGAGGCGGCCAAGGCTTACGGCCTGACTGGCTGGAAACTCTACGCCTACGTGATCATGCCGTCGGCCCTGCGTCGTTCGCTGCCGTATTACAGCAACGAAGTGATTCTGATGCTGCACTCGACGACCGTGGCGTTCACCGCTACCGTTCCAGACGTGCTGAAGGTCGCGCGGGATGCAAACTCGGCCACGTTCCTGACGTTCCAGTCGTTCGGGATCGCCGCCTTGATCTACCTGACCATAACGTTTGCACTGGTGGGCCTCTTCCGCCTCGCCGAACGCCGCTGGCTGGCCTTCCTCGGGCCAACCCACTAAGGCTTCCGTTCCAGGACATACACGCACATGCGCCACCAGATACATGACCTGCTGGCCCCGCTGCCGGGGACCGCACGCAAGATCCACAGCTTTCACTTCGGCCCGGAAAAGGCCGATGGCAAAATCTACATCCAGTCGTCCCTGCACGCCGATGAGCTGCCCGGCATGCTCGTGGCCTGGCACCTCAAGCAGCGCCTGGCCGAGTTGGAGGCCTCCGGCCATTTGCGACACGAGATCGTGCTGGTGCCGATCGCCAACCCCATCGGCCTTGAACAAGTGCTGATGGACGTGCCGCTGGGCCGCTATGAGTTGGAGAGCGGGCAGAATTTCAACCGCCGGTTCGTCGACTTGAGCGAAGAGATCGGCAACGAAATCGAAGGCTTGCTGACCGACGACCCGCGGCACAACCTGAGGCTGATCCGTACCAGCCTGCGCGATGCCCTGAGCCGCCAGAGCGCCAGCACGCAATTGCAATCCCAGCGCCTGGTCCTGCAGCGGCTGGCCTGCGACGCCGACATGGTGCTCGACCTGCATTGCGATTTCGAAGCCGTGGCCCACCTCTACACCACCCCCGAAGCCTGGCCGCAGGTCGAGCCGCTGGCGCGCTACATCGGCGCCGAGGCCAGCCTGTTGGCCACCGACTCGGGCGGCCAGTCGTTCGATGAGTGTTTCACGCTGCTGTGGTGGCAACTCAAGGAACGTTTTGGCGAACGATTCGAGATTCCCCTGGGAAGCTTTTCCGTCACCGTCGAACTGCGCGGCCAGGGTGACGTCAACCACGGCCTGGCGAGCCTCGACTGCCAGGCATTGATCGAGTACCTGATCCACTTCGGTGCCATCGACGGCGAACCGGTGCCATTGCCCGACCTGCCCTACCCGGCCACGCCGCTGGCGGCCGTCGAACCGGTGGCGACGCCGGTTGGCGGGCTGCTGGTGTACAACGCCCTGCCCGGCGAGTACATGCAGGCGGGGCAACTGATCGCCGAAATCATCGACCCGGTCAACGACACCGTCACGCCCGTTCATTGCCGCAACGCCGGGCTGCTTTATGCCCGCTCGCTGCGCCGCATGGCCACCGCCGGCATGGTCATCGCCCATGTCGCCGGAACCGAAGCCTACCGCAGCGGCTACTTACTTTCGCCTTGAGGATGCCTGTTCCATGTACAAACTGACCATCGAAGGCCTGCACAAGAGCTATGGCCAGCACGAGGTGCTCAAAGGGGTTTCACTCAAGGCCAGGACCGGCGACGTGATCAGCCTGATCGGCGCCAGCGGCTCGGGCAAAAGCACCTTCTTGCGCTGCATCAACTTCCTCGAACAACCCAACGACGGCGCCATGACCCTGGACGGCCAGTCGATCCAGATGATCAAGGATCATCACGGCATGCGCGTGGCCGATGCCGACGAGCTGCAACGCATCCGTACGCGCCTGGCCATGGTGTTCCAGCACTTCAACCTATGGAGCCACATGACCGTGCTGGAAAACATCACCATGGCGCCACGCCGGGTGCTGGGCGTCAGCAAGCAGGAAGCCGACGAGCGCGCCCGTCGTTATCTCGACAAGGTCGGCCTGCCGGCCCGCGTCGCCGAGCAATACCCGGCGTTCCTGTCCGGCGGGCAGCAACAGCGCGTGGCGATTGCCCGCGCCTTGGCGATGGAGCCGGAAGTCATGCTGTTCGACGAACCGACTTCCGCCCTCGACCCGGAGCTGGTGGGAGAAGTGTTGAAGGTGATCCAAGGCCTGGCGGAAGAAGGCCGCACCATGATCATGGTGACTCACGAAATGAGCTTCGCCCGCAAGGTTTCCAACCAGGTGCTGTTCCTGCACCAGGGCCTGGTGGAAGAAGAAGGCGCGCCGCAAGACGTGCTGGGCAACCCCAGGAGCGAGCGACTCAAGCAGTTCCTCAGCGGCAATCTGAAATAACTCCCCGCCTCCGTGGCGAGGGAGCTTGCTCCCGCTGGCGTTCAATCAACGAGTCTTAAACACAGCAATACCTGCGGGAGCGAGCTTGCTCGCGAAGGCGATAGACCAGTCGCCATCGATGCTGCCTGAGCTGGCCCTATCGCGAGCAAGCTCGCTCCCACAGGGGTCCGCGCCCGACCAGTCGATCAAATAAACCTTCATCTCCTGCCGTGGTCACTGAAGAAGGACCTTCAGGGCGCACACGGCACGCATGGCGACATCCAGCAACTTCGCAAAAAAGTGGTTCGACGCCCGGGGCTGGAAGCCGTTCGCTTTTCAAAAAAATGTGTGGGCCGCGGTCAAGCGCGGCGAGTCGGGGCTGCTGCACGCCAGCACCGGCGCCGGCAAGACCTACGCCGTGTGGTTTGCCGCCCTCAACCGTTTCGCCCGCGCCGTGCCGCCGCCGGACAAACCCCGAAAACGCAAACCTGCGGCCGAGCCGTTGACAGTCTTGTGGATAACGCCGATGCGCGCGCTGGCCGCTGATACCGGCAAGGCACTTCAAGCGCCCCTCGACCCGTTGCAGATCCCCTGGACTGTCGGCCTGCGCACCGGTGACACCAGCGCGAACGAACGCGCCCGCCAAGGCCGACGCCTGCCCACGGCGCTGATCACCACCCCGGAAAGCCTGACCCTGATGCTGGCCCGCGCCGACGCGCAAACCGCCGTTTCGACCTTGCGCATGGTCGTGGTGGATGAATGGCACGAATTGCTCGGCAACAAGCGTGGCGTGCAGCTGCAACTGGCCCTGGCCCGCTTGCGGCGCTGGCATCCGGGGCTGATCGTGTGGGGAGTCTCCGCGACCCTGGGTAACCAGGCCCACGCCGAACAGGTGCTTATCCCACAAGGCAATGGTGCCAGCGTGCAGGGTGCCAACGCCAAGGCCCTACAGGTCGATACGCTGTTGCCGCCGACCCTTGAACGTTTCCCCTGGGCCGGGCACATCGGCTTGAAAATGCTGCCCCAGGTCGTCGCCGAAATCGACGCCAGCAGCAGCTGCCTGGTCTTTACCAACACCCGTGCGCAGTCGGAAATCTGGTACCAGGCGATCCTCGAGGCACGTCCGGACTGGGCCGGGCTGATCGCGCTGCATCACAGCTCGTTGTCCCGCGAGACCAGGGATTGGGTGGAACAAGCCCTCAAGGATGGCCAGCTCAAAGCGGTGGTGTGCACCTCAAGCCTGGACCTTGGGGTGGATTTTCTGCCGGTAGAACGGGTGTTGCAGATCGGCTCGGCCAAGGGTGTGGCGCGGCTGATGCAGCGCGCCGGACGCTCCGGCCACGCGCCGGGACGGACCTCGCGAATCACACTCGTGCCGACCCATAGCCTGGAACTGATCGAGTCCGCCGCCGCGCAGGACGCCGTGGCGCAGCGGCGCATCGAGCCCCGGGAATCGCCGCACAAACCCCTGGACGTGCTGGTCCAGCATTTGGTCAGCATGGCCCTGGGCGGCGGTTTCAGGCCCGACGAACTGTTCGACGAGGTGCGTGGCGCCTGGGCTTACCGCGATTTGAACCCTGCCGAATGGGCATGGGCCCTGGCGTTCGTGCGCCACGGTGGACTCTCGTTGACGGCCTACCCTGACTATCGACGGGTCGAGCCGGACGAGCACGGCGTATGGCGCGTGCCTGACGCACGCCTGGCCCGGCGCCACCGCATGAGCATCGGCACCATCGTCAGCGACGCCAGCCTGCAGCTGAAGTTCTGGAGCAAGGGCGGGGGCGGCAAAACCTTGGGCAGCGTGGAAGAAGGTTTTATCGCGCGGCTGCGTCCCGGCGACGGGTTTCTCTTCGCCGGGCGGTTATTGGAACTGGTCCGGGTCGAAGACATGACGGCCTACGTGCGGCGCAGCCAGGCGAAAAAAGCTGCCGTGCCACGCTGGAACGGCGGCCGCATGCCACTTTCCAGCGAACTTGCCGCCGCGGTCGTAGCACGCCTGAGCGAGGCCGCCGCAGGCCATTTCGACGGCCCGGAGATGCGCGCCGTGCAACCATTGCTATCGACGCAACTGCGCTGGTCCGGCCTCCCCACGCAGGGCACGTTGCTGGCCGAAGCGCTCAAGTCCCGGGAGGGCTGGCACCTGTTCCTCTATCCGTTCGCCGGGCGCCAGGTTCACCTCGGGCTTGCCAGCCTGCTGGCCTGGCGCGTCAGCCAGCGACAACCGGTTACATTTTCCATCGCGGTCAACGACTACGGACTGGAACTGCTCAGCGCCACCCAAGTGGACTGGTCAGCGCACCTGAACCCGGGGCTCTTGCGCACCGATAATCTGCTGGTGGACGTGCTCGCCAGCCTGAATGCCGGAGAACTGGCGCTGCGGCGCTTTCGCGAGATCGCCCGAATCGCCGGGCTGGTATTCGCCGGCTATCCCGGCGCGCCGAAGAGCACACGGCAAGTCCAGGCCTCCAGCGGACTGTTTTTTCAAGTGTTCAAGCAATACGACGCCGATAACCTGCTGCTGGCCCAGGCCGGCGAGGAGGTCCTGCGCGAAGAATTGGATATACGCCGACTGGAGCAGACCTTGGAACGCCTCGATACGTTGAAGCTGGACCTGCACATCATTAAACGCCCCACCCCGCTGGGCTTCCCGTTATTGGTGGAACGGTTCCGCGAAAGCATGAGCTCGGAAAAACTTGCCGATCGCATCCGCCGGATGGTCAGCGAACTGGAACGAACCGCCGATAAAGGTACCGTCTGATGCCCGCGCCCTACCCCATCAACCTCGCCGGTGAAGAACTCTGGCTGCTGCCGCACAAAGCCCTGTACTGGCCGGCCCAGGAAACCCTGATGGTGGCCGACGCACATTTCGGCAAGGCCGCTGCCTATCGCAGCCTCGGCCAACCGGTGCCCCACGGCACGACGGCGAGCAATATCGCCGTGCTGGATCAACTATTGGCAAGCGTGCCGTGTCGATTGCTGATTTTCCTTGGGGATTTCCTTCACGGGCCTGGTTCCCATGCCCCCGGCACACTGAACGCTCTCGCCGGTTGGCGTGAACGGCATCAAGCACTTCCCATCACGCTCATACGTGGCAATCACGACAAGAGCGCTGGCGATCCACCGCCCTCAATGAATATCCGCGCCGTACCCGAGCCACTGCTGCTGGGCCCGTTCGCCGTGCAACACGAACCCACGCCGCACCCAAGCCGACATGTGCTGGCCGGGCATGTGCACCCGGTCTATCACTTGACAGGCAAAGGCCGGCAACGGCTTCGGCTTCCGTGTTTCCGCCTCGGTAGTGATGTCAGCCTGCTGCCGGCCTTCGGTGCGTTCACCGGAGGCTATCGGGTCGAGCAGGACAACGACTGCAAGATCTTCGTGATTGGCGACAACGAAATATGGCCCGTCAGCTGAAGCGCATTCGCTTCAACTGACGGGCCATATGTGATCAGGCTACGGGCGCAGGAGGCGGCTCGTCGGGAAGTGTCGGTTCGCCGGGTTCGGTTGGCTGCTCGTTGGGGGTATCGGGATCTGGCTGACCGGGGATGCCGCCTGCCGCTTCAGCAGGATGGGCCAGCAGTGACCAAGCCAGGACGCCGATCTGATTGGGCTCAAGACTTGCCAGTTCGGCACTGATTCGCGGATCGATCTTCATAGAGCTACTCCTGAGCGAAGGCCCATTGGGCTGACGCAAAAAAACGGGCAGGACACTTCATAGAGTGCCTGCCCGCCCAGGAATTCCAACAGCTCGTCAGAATCAGGTGCGCGGCAGTGTTACGCCGCGCTGGCCCTGGTATTTGCCACCCCGGTCCTTATAGGACACTTCGCACTCTTCATCGGATTCGAGGAACAGCATCTGCGCCACGCCTTCGTTGGCGTAGATCTTGGCCGGGAGGGTCGTGGTGTTGGAAAACTCCAGGGTCACATGGCCTTCCCATTCCGGTTCCAGCGGCGTGACGTTGACGATGATGCCGCAACGGGCATAGGTGCTTTTACCCAGGCAAATGGTCAGCACGTTGCGCGGAATACGGAAATACTCGACGGTGCGGGCCAGGGCGAAGGAGTTCGGCGGAATGATGCAGACATCGCTCTTGATGTCGACGAAGCTCTTCTCGTCGAAGTTCTTCGGGTCGACTGTGGCCGAGTTGATGTTGGTGAACACCTTGAATTCATCGGCGCAGCGCACATCGTAGCCGTAGCTGGAAACACCGAAGGAAATCAGCCGGTCGGCGCCTTCGCCACGCATCTGGCGCTCTACGAAGGGCTCGATCATGCCGTGCTCTTGCGCCATGCGGCGAATCCACTTGTCCGATTTGATGCTCATGGCGGGTTTCCTGAAATAGCGAGGTGGAAAAAACTGTCCGGCATCTTACCGGGGCGCGGGGCGGGTTCAAAGTGCGGGACGCAATTCTCGCCGATCCACCTTGATTTCCGGGCCCTGGCGGCAACCGTCAGCGCCGTCAGTCATTAAAACCGAGAAACCTTCGCAAAGACCATTGGCACGTTCCGGAAAAAGGGTTAAGGTGGCGTCACTGTGCTGCTTGTGTCACTGAGAATCTCTACACGATATGTTGAATTTCGATCCAACCATCTACAAGAATTTTTCCTGCTCTTTGCACTCAGTCTCGGCCAGGGTTCTTCCTGAGTCGCAGTTATCTTTGTTCAAGGAGTTACACCATGTCTAATCGCCAAACCGGTACCGTTAAGTGGTTCAACGATGAAAAAGGCTTCGGCTTCATCACTCCACAATCCGGTGACGATCTGTTCGTTCACTTCAAAGCTATCCAATCCGACGGCTTCAAAAGCCTGAAAGAAGGCCAACAGGTTTCTTTCATCGCTACCCGCGGTCAGAAAGGCATGCAAGCTGAAGAAGTTCAAGTTATCTAACTTGTACTTGCTTTAGTAAGAAGCCCCGCCCTTAAAAGCGGGGCTTTTTTGTGCCTGTTGATTTTTCAGGAACAAAAAAACTGTGGGAGCGAGCTTGCTCGCGATAGCGGTCTGTCTGATCCACCGCTATCGCGAGCAAGCTCGCTCCCACAGGAGGGTTCGTTGATTAGCCTGGGATTACCAGGTCACACCGAACCCAGCCGTGTAGCGCGTCTTACTGATGTCGCTGTCTTCCGTCCCTTCGATGACATCTTTCTCGGCCTTGAGATTGAGTGACGCCCAGTCGGTCACTTTATAGCGCAACCCCAACTCTGCGTCGTAGGCATAATCCGCCACGCCAGACAGCGGCTTGCCGACTTCGCCATTGGTGAAAAACTCAACCCGTTTGCCGATCAGGTAACGGTTGTAGTCCCATTTCATGGCGACGGAATAGAAGTTGTCCTTGCCGCCATCGCTGTACTCGTAATCGGTGCGGTTGAGCAGCGAACCCAGGGAGAACGCACCCAGTTCGTCGTCCCAGAACTGGTAGCCCGGACCGGTACCCACGACACGCTGGCGGGCCAGGTCCTCGACTTTGTCGCGCTTGTAGTTGAGCCGACCTTGCCAGAACCATTTATCGGTGATGAACCGGTCGAGGGAGTACTCCAGTCGCCAGTTATCAGCCGAGACTATGTCGTCCTGGAATTCGCGGTTGTATTCGCCTTCGGCGGTGTGCCGCCACCTGCCGTGGCGCGCCGAGGTCTTGAAGTCGATGTCGTAGTCGTCGGTGTCGTTTTCCGCCCGCTGGTAATCCAGTGCGGCGTCGATATTGCCCTTCCACACCAAATCCTCGACCACCGGCTTGGGCTTGAGAATCTGCTGGATGCTCGCCAGCTCGACGGTCTTGGGCACATCACCATTGGCCAAGGTCACCTTGCCATCCTCGGCCGCCTGCAACGCTTTGGCTTTCTCGCCACTGTAAGCGTCCTGCTTGACCAACAACTGCTGGTCGCTTTCAAGGGTCTTGACCTGTTTCCAATCGATAGGGACCGCGCCGGCATAATCGGTCTGGATCAGCAACTTGCCGCCGTCGAAAACGGTGATCTTGCCGCTGAGCTTGTCGCCGTTCTTCAACCAGACGGTATCGGCAAGCAAAGGCATGGAGGCGCTCGTAACAGCTAGGCAAAGCAGGGTTCTGGACAACATAAGCGATAATGGGCTCAAGTTTGCGATGAAAAGGCGGCATTATCCCCCAGGATGACACCTCAGCAACGACTGACCCACGTATGGAAGATGAGTTCATTTATCAACCCGCCCTGTAGGAATTAATCTACAGACGGACACTTTCAGGAACCGCGCTTGTGACTGACGCCACTTCGGCCACCGAGAACGCCGCCCAGATCCGCCGCACCACGCTTTACCTCACCCTGGCACAGGTGCCTGCCGGCAAAGTCGTAACCTACGGCCAACTCGCCGAAATGGCCGGGCTGGGCCGCGCCGCGCGCTGGGTCGGACGAACCCTCAGCCAATTGCCCGGCGACACGAAGCTGCCGTGGCATCGCGTGCTCGGTGCCGGCGGTCGGATCAGCCTGCCGGTGGGAAGCCCCTCAGGGGACGAACAACGCGCGCGCTTGCGCACGGAGGGGATCAGTGTCCTGAATAATCGTGTTGATATTCAGCGCCATGGCTGGCGCCCGGTAGAGCACAGCGGTTAGAGTGCGCGCTTTGTTTTCGCAATTTTTGAGGCAGACTCCAGCCCATGCCCCGTAAAACCTGGCGCGCCGCCCTCGCCGCCTATGCCAGTCCTTCGACGCTCGTGCTGTTGCTGCTTGGCTTCGCCGCCGGCTTGCCGTACATGCTGGTGTTTTCCACGCTCTCGGTCTGGTTGCGCGAAGCCGGCGTGGCTCGCGAGACCATTGGTTACGCCAGCCTGATCGGCCTCGCCTACGCCTTCAAATGGGTCTGGTCACCATTGCTGGACCAATGGCGCCTGCCACTGCTGGGCAAGCTGGGACGCCGCCGATCCTGGCTGGTGCTGTCCCAAGGGCTGGTCATCCTGGGCCTGGTGGGCATGGGTTTCTGCGATCCGCAAAAGCACCTGTCCTGGCTGATCGCAATCGCGGTGATAGTGGCCTTCGCCTCCGCGACCCAGGACATCGCCGTCGATGCCTATCGGCTGGAAATCGTGGACGACACCCGCCAGGCCGCATTGGCCGCCAGCTACATGTCCGGCTACCGGGTCGCCGCCCTGCTGGCCACGGCCGGCGCGCTGTTTTTCGCCGAGGGCTTCGGCTCCACCGGGTTCAGCTACAAACATTCGGCCTGGGCGGGCACGTACCTGTTGTTCGGCGTGCTGATGGTGCCCGCCTTGCTGACCTCACTGTTCATGCGCGAGCCTCCGGTGCCACTGCGCACACAGTTGCAGGCCGGGCGCTATACCTTCGTCCATCAGCTCGCATCGGTGTTCGTCCTGATCGTGCTCCTGGTGTCGGTCCCGGCCATGTTCACCCAACTCTATAACACCGACTTCGCCAGCGTGCTGTTCGAGGGCGTCAGCCTGCTCGACCTGCTGCTCGAGGACCGGGCGTTCCTGCGCGCCATCCTCTATATCCTCCTGACTGTCATGTGCCTGTCGTCGATGGGCCGTCGCGGCCTGGCGCCGGTGCTCACCCCCGTCAACGACTTCATCCTGCGCTACCGCTGGCAGGCGCTGCTGCTGCTCGGCCTGATCGCCACCTACCGGATGTCCGACACGGTCATGGGCGTCATGGCCAACGTGTTCTACATCGACCAAGGATTTACCAAGGACCAGATCGCCAGCGTCAGCAAGATATTCGGGCTGATCATGACGCTGGTGGGCGCCGGCATGGGCGGCCTGCTCATCGTGCGATTCGGCATCTTGCCGATCCTGTTCATTGGCGGCGTGTCCTCGGCGGCCACCAATATCCTGTTCTTGATGCTCACGGGGATGGGCGCCGACCTGGAGATGCTGATTGTCACTATCTCCCTGGACAATTTCAGCTCCGGCCTGGCGACCTCGGCATTTGTCGCGTACCTGTCCAGCCTGACCAACCTGAAATTCTCCGCAACCCAGTACGCCCTGCTCAGCTCGATCATGCTCTTGCTGCCGCGCCTGATCGGTGGGTATTCCGGGGTCATGGTGGAAAAGTTCGGCTATCACGATTTCTTCCTGATCACCGCCCTGCTCGGCGTTCCAACCTTGCTGCTGATCGCGCTCCACTGGTACCAGGAAAATCGCCGCCAGGACTCGACGCACGGAACGGAGTCAGAGCCGGAGTCGAAATCGACGCCGACCCGGCCCGCCCAAGAGTCGTAGGCCCAAGAATCGTAGGAAAGCTCAGCAGGCGCCGAAGAAAGCGGCGCCTGGATCCGGCAACAGGCCACGCGCCTGTACGCCAGGGCATCTCGCCCGTACAATGCTGCGTCACTTCTCGTCATCAGCAACCGACAACGGCCAACCATGCGCACCAGTCAATTTTTGCTCGCCACACAGAAAGAAACGCCTTCCGACGCCGTCGTGATCAGCCACCAGCTGATGCTGCGTGCCGGCATGATCCGCAAACTCGCCTCCGGCCTGTACACCTGGCTGCCGATGGGCCTGCGGGTCATGCGCAAGGTCGAAGCCATCGTCCGTGAAGAAATGGACGCCGCCGGCTCTCTGGAAGTGTTGATGCCGAGCACCCAACCGGCCGAGCTGTGGCAGGAGTCGGGACGCTGGGAGGAGTACGGCCCCGAGCTGCTGCGCATCAAGGACCGTCACGGTCGCGACTTCTGCGCAGGCCCGACCCACGAAGAAGTGATCACCGACCTGATGCGCAACGAGTTGAGCAGCTACAAGCAGCTGCCCATCAACCTGTATCAGATCCAGACCAAGTTCCGTGACGAGATCCGTCCGCGCTTCGGCCTGATGCGCGGTCGCGAGTTCATCATGAAGGACGCCTACTCGTTCCACGCCGACCTGGCGTCGCTGCAGGTTACTTACGACCGCATGCACCAGGCGTACTGCAACGTGTTCACCCGCCTGGGCCTGAAATACCGCCCGGTTGAAGCCGACAACGGCTCCATTGGCGGTGCCGGCTCCCACGAATTCCACGTACTGGCCGAGTCCGGCGAAGACGACATCGTCTTCAGCAACGGCTCCGACTACGCCGCGAACATCGAGAAAGCCGAAGCCGTGCCACGGGAAACGTCCCGCGCCGCGCCGACCGAAGAATTGCGCCTGGTGGATACACCCAACACCAAGACCATCGCCCAGTTGGTGGAAGGCTACAACCTGCCGATCGAACGCACCATCAAGACCCTGATCGTGCGCGCGGAAGAAGAAGGCAAGCTGATCGCCCTGATCGTCCGCGGCGATCACGAGCTCAATGAAATCAAGGCGGCCAACCAGCCTGGCGTCGCAAGCCCATTGGTCATGGCCACCGACGCCGAGCTGCGCGACGCCATCGGCGCCGGCGCCGGCTCCCTCGGCCCGCTGAACCTGCCGCTGCCGATCATCATTGATCGCTCGGTGGAGCTGATGAGCGATTTCGCCATCGGCGCCAACATCGACGACAAGCATTATTTCGGCGTGAACTGGGAGCGCGATCTGCCGGTTCCAGCCGTCGCGGACCTGCGCAACGTGGTGGCCGGCGATCCAAGCCCGGACGGCAAGGGCACTCTGGAAATCAAGCGCGGTATCGAAGTCGGACACATCTTCCAGCTGGGCGACAAGTACAGCAAGGCGATGAAATGCGAGGTGCTGGGCGACAACGGCAAGCCGGTCACCCTGCAGATGGGCTGCTACGGCATCGGTGTATCCCGCGTGGTGGCCGCTGCCATCGAGCAGAACAACGACGAGAACGGGATCATCTGGAGCGACACACTGGCGCCCTTCCAGGTCGCGCTGGTGCCGCTGCGCTATGAAACCGAACAGGTTCGCGAAGCGACCGACAAGCTCTACGCCGAATTGACGGCCGCTGGCTTCGAGGTGCTGCTGGACGACCGCGACAAGAAAACCAGCCCCGGTATCAAGTTCGCCGACATGGAACTGATCGGTATCCCGCACCGGATCGTAGTCAGTGATCGCGGCCTGGCCGAAGGCAACCTGGAATACAAGAGCCGCACCGAGGCCGAGCCGCAAGCGCTACCGGTCGCCGAAGTGCTGTCCTTCCTCCAGGCTCGTATCCGCCGCTGAGACCAGATAGAGACGTCATGTTCAAGCGAAACACCTTAGGCCTCGGGGGCGCCGCACTGTGCGGCGCCCTGTTGGTCAGCGGCTGCGCCAACCAGATGTCGCAACGCAACGAGCACGAAGAACGGATCGAGCGCAAGCTGCTCGACCATAGTCTGCAAATCGATGTGGGCGAGCCCAAGGTGCTCGACTTGCCGCAGCGTCGGGTTCGGATCAACGAGCAAAAGACTTTCGAGGTCACTGAATTCGAAGTCACCCGGCACTACGATCGCTACACGCCCTACCAGCCATGGCGCGAGGTCTATGAGATCCCGCTGGGCGCGGTGGCGGTGGTGGCCGGTGTCGGCGCGAACGTGGTCAATGTGTTCGCCCTGGGCACCTTGCCTGACACCGCGACCCGTGACTGGATCAGCTACGGTTTCGCCGGCCTGAACCCATTCATGAACGTCCCGTCCAACGGTCGAGCGCAACAAAACCTGGCCGGTATCGACGAAATCCAGCGCGACAAGCGCACCGAGCACTCGAGCCTGCCCTGGAGCGAACGCCCGGTACAGGTGAAGGCCGCCCGCCAGACATTCGAGATGAGCACCGACCGCAACGGGGTGCTGCGCTTGAACCTGCTGGAAAGCCCGTTCGCCGAACATGACCTGAGCCAGTTCGGCAAATTGCAGATCAGCGTGACGGATGCCCAGGACGAGGTGCATACCGACTCGTCGCTGAGCATCAGCAGCACCCTGCGCAGCAAATTGGTCGAAGCCCACGCATTGATCTACGACGACCTGGAAGATGACGAAGTGAGCCAGTGGGTTCACCGGGTCAAACGCCTCTCGGAACTGGGCCTTGAAGAAGAAGCCAGTGAGCTGGAGCAAAGCCTGATCGAACTGACCCGCAACGATCCGGAACTGCAGACCGAGTTCCTGAAGGCGTTGACCAAGGATGGCGGACGGTTGGTGGCGGACCCAGGGGCGAGTTGAACCTGGCTGAACGAGGGATGCTTCCCCTGTGGTGAGGGGATTATCCCTCACTACAACGAGCGCTTACCGATCAAACAGCTCCAACTGTTCATACCCTCCCCGCAAATCCTCCAACCGTACCCCGATCCCCAACAACCGCACCGGCTTGCCGCCACGGTTGAAGGCCTGGGTCAACAAAAGCTGGTAACTGCCCA
Source organism: Pseudomonas sp. E102 (assembly GCF_052660185.1). Lineage (NCBI taxonomy): Bacteria > Pseudomonadati > Pseudomonadota > Gammaproteobacteria > Pseudomonadales > Pseudomonadaceae > Pseudomonas > Pseudomonas sp. E102. The sequence goes on along the minus strand of NZ_CP084025.1, from coordinate 525,607 downwards.
GATCCCGCCCGGCCCCGGACTGCTCCAGGGTGGTCTGGGTGAAATCATGGAATTTGACTTTGACGAATGGCTTGCCCGGGCGGTAACTGCTGTCGATCCGCGCCATGCGCCCGCTGAGGGTTTCCATCAGCTCCGGCAACTTGTCCAGGCAGCTTTTCAGATCGGGCAGATCAACGTCGTAGGTGTTTTCCACGCTGATGGACTGACGACGGCTGTCGTTGTGCACCAGACGCTCATCGATCCCACGGGCAAGGCTCCAGAGGCGCTCGCCAAAACTGCCGAATTCACGCACCAGGGCGAGCTTGTCCCACTGACGCAACTGTGAACAATCGGTGATCCCGAGCCTGTTCAACTTGTCGGCGGTGACCTTGCCAACACCGTGGAGTTTATTCACCGGTAATGCCGAGACGAAATCTTCCACTTGGTCGGGGGTGATGACAAACAAGCCATTGGGCTTCTTCCAATCACTGGCGATCTTGGCGAGAAACTTGTTCGGCGCAACGCCAGCGGACACGGTGATGTGCAGCTGATTGGAGACACGCCGGCGAATGTCTTGGGCAATACGCGTGGCGCTGCCGCCAAAATGCGCGCTGGCGGAAACATCCAGGTAAGCCTCGTCGAGGGACAGCGGCTCGATCAGATCGGTGTAATCGCTGAAGATCGTGTGGATTTCCTTCGACGCCTCTCGGTAGGCGTCCATCCTCGGCTTGACGATGGTCAGGTCAGGGCAGAGCTTCAGCGCATGGCCAGAAGACATGGCAGAGCGCACGCCATAGGCCCGGGCCTCATAGTTGCAGGTCGCGATTACGCCGCGCCGGTCCGCCGAGCCGCCGACCGCCAATGGCTTGCCGGCCAGCTGCGGATCATCACGCATCTCGATAGCGGCATAGAAGCAGTCGCAGTCGACGTGGATGATTTTGCGTTGCGTCATGAGAGAAGCGGCACACGGATTGATTCGGGGCGCCAGTATCTCATTCGAACCTGTATATAGCACCAGTGCTTTGAAAGATCCTTCGTTGAACCTTGAAAATTCCTACATGGATGTATTTCCTCAATCACCCAGAGCCCGCCAATAGGGCGCCAGCCCTTGCCCGGCTTGCGTCACAGCGCGAAACCTGGCCCTGCCCCTGGGCTAACCGCTTGAAGCGGAACATGTTTTTCCTAAGCAAGGGTTGACAGCCCGTCGATCTTCTGTAGAATGCCGCCTCACAGACGCGGGATGGAGCAGCCTGGTAGCTCGTCGGGCTCATAACCCGAAGGTCGTCGGTTCAAATCCGGCTCCCGCAACCAAACATCAAGAAAGGCTACTCGAAAGAGTGGCCTTTTTTGTGCGCGCCTGATTTATGCGCCTGCGCCCCATGGCGCTTCTATCAACCTAAGCCCTTGCTGATGGTTGTAGGACAATTTTCTTTTGTTTTCGTGTATTTAGGTGAACTCGTCGTTTATTTCACCCAGCCCCTTATTAACGGTTGACACTCTGGCGTTCGCCTGTAGAATGCCGCCACACAGACGCGGGATGGAGCAGTCTGGTAGCTCGTCGGGCTCATAACCCGAAGGTCGTCGGTTCAAATCCGGCTCCCGCAACCAAACACCAAGAAAGGCTACTCGAAAGAGTGGCCTTTTTTGTGCGTGTCGAAAAAACTCCATGACAAATATTTTGTAATATTTTCCACCGCAGGGATTGGTAACTTGGCTGGATACCCCCATCCTGTCGCGCATAGCTCAAGAGGTGATTGATGCGCGCCCACTCGTCTGACCCACAAGACACTGTTTCTGCGACACAACCGATCAAGGCCGAGCGATTGCGCTGGATGGAGCGGATCAGCCAGTACCGGCAACCGATCGGCCTCGCTGTCACGCTGCTCCTGTTTGCAATTGCCTTGATCGCCTGCCGCCATCTGTTGAGCGAGCTCGACCTTTACGCCCTTCACGACTCGATCCTCGAGGTGCCGAGGCCGGCCCTGCTCGGCGCGATCGCCGCGACCGTGGCCGGTTTTGTCATTCTGCTGGGCTATGAGTGGTCCGCCACCCGCTACGCGGGGGTGAAGCTGCCGCCGCAAACCCTGGTGCTAGGGGGCTTCAGCGCTTTCGCCATTGGCAACGCCATCGGCCTGTCGCTGCTGTCGGGCGGCTCGGTTCGTTATCGCCTGTATGCTCGCCATGGCCTGGGGGCGACGGATGTCGCCCATATGACGTTGTTCGCCAGCCTGTCGCTGGGCTGCGCCCTGCCGCCCTTGGCCGCCCTGGCGACACTGAGCAATCTGCCTGCGGCATCCGCCGCCTTGCATCTTCCAGCCACGTTGCTGGGATCGATCGCCGTCGCGGTGCTGCTGCTGACTAGCGTGCTGGCGGTGGGTATCTATCGCCGTCGCCTGCCGGACCAACCCTACCGCGACAGCCTGCTGGTCAGGGCCGGTCGCCGGACCTTGCGGCTGCCCGGCCGACGCCTGACGCTCCTGCAATTGGTGATTACCGCGCTGGACGTCGCTGCTGCCGCGACGGTGCTCTATCTGTTGCTGCCCGAAGCGCCCCCGTTCGGTCCGTTCCTGCTGGTGTACTTGCTCGCGCTGGCCGCCGGTGTACTCAGCCACGTGCCGGGCGGGGTCGGGGTGTTCGAGGCGATCCTGCTGGCCGCGTTTGCCGACAAGCTGGGTGCGGCGCCGCTGGCCGCCGCCTTGCTGCTGTATCGCTTGATCTACGTGCTGCTGCCGATGCTGGTAGCGTGCGTGCTGCTGTTGATCAATGAGGCGCAACGACTCTTCCAGACACGCCAGTCCTTGCGGGCGGCGTCAGGTTTCGCGGCACCGATCCTGGCCGTGCTGGTGTTTTTGTCGGGCGTGGTGCTGCTGTTTTCCGGGGTGACACCCGAAATCGACACCCGCCTGGAGCACATCGGGTTTCTGATTCCTCACCGACTGGTGGATGCCTCGCACTTTGGCGCCAGCCTGATTGGCGTGCTGTGCCTGTTGCTGGCCCAAGGCTTGCGCCGTCGCCTGTCCGCCGCCTGGATGCTCACCACCGTGTTATTGCTGGTGGGTGCCCTGCTCTCGCTGCTCAAGGGCTTTGATTGGGAAGAAGCCACGCTGCTGACCTTGACTGCTGCCCTGCTGTCGATCTTCCGGCGTTCGTTCTACAGGCCGAGTCGCCTGACCGAGTTGCCGTTTTCGCCGTTGTTCTTGATCGCTAGCCTGTGCGTCCTGGGGGCGTCGATCTGGCTGTTGCTGTTCGCCTATCAGGACGTGCCCTACAGCCATCAACTGTGGTGGCAATTCACCCTGGATGCCGACGCTCCCCGCGGCCTGCGCTCATTGCTCGGTGCCGCGGTGCTGCTGGTGGTGGTGTCGCTGACCTGGTTGCTGCGCACCGCGCGGCCGGTGATTCACTTGCCTACGGCACAAGAGCTGGAACGCGCCAAGACCATTCTCATGGCATCGTCTCAACCCGACGGCGGCTTGGCCCTGACCGGCGACAAGGCGCTGCTGTTTCACCCCAACGACGAGGCATTTTTGATGTACGCCCGTCGCGGCCGCAGCCTTGTCGCGCTGTACGACCCGATCGGGCCGACCCAGCAACGGGCGGAAATGATCTGGCAGTTCCGTGACCTGTGCGACATCTATCACGCCCGGCCAGTGTTCTACCAGGTACGCGCCGAGAACCTGCCTTACTACATGGACATCGGCCTGACCGCGATCAAGCTGGGCGAAGAGGCGCGAGTCGACCTCAAACGTTTCGATCTCGAAGCCAAGGGCAAAGAGATGAAGGACCTGCGCTACACCTGGAATCGCGGCACCCGCGATGGCCTGTCGCTGGAAATCCACGAGCCGGGCCAGGCGCCCATGGAGGAACTGAAAGTCATCTCCGACGCCTGGCTGACCGGCAAGAACGTCCGGGAAAAAGGCTTCTCCCTCGGACGATTCAGCGATGACTACCTCAAGCATTTCCGCATCGCGGTGATTCGTTTCGAAGGCCGGCCGGTGGCATTCGCCAACCTGCTGGAAACCCACAACCACGAATTGGCCAGCCTCGACCTGATGCGCGCCCACCCCGAGGCGCCGAAGCTGACCATGGAATTCATGATGGTCGGCCTGATTCAGCATTACAAAAACCATGGCTACGCTCGCTTCAGTCTCGGCATGGTCCCTTTGTCGGGCTTGCAGCCGCGTCGCGGCGCACCGCTGACCCAGCGCCTGGGCTCGATGGTGTTTCGCCGTGGCGAGCAGCTTTACAATTTCCAGGGGCTGCGCCGCTTCAAAGACAAATTCCAGCCTGACTGGGAACCTCGTTACATGGCCGTGCCCGCCGGACTCGATCCGCTGGTTGCGCTGGCTGATACCGCCGCCCTGATTGCAGGCGGCCTGACTGGATTGGTGAAACGCTGATGATGCAACGCTCGTGGCGATACGTAGTGGCCGCCCTGCTGGTGCTGGCTGTGATTCTCGGTGGCGGCTACTGGTATTGGAACCGCCCTGCCCCGCAACCGACCCTGGAACAACTGGAACCCGCCGACGGCGTGCCAATGACGCGCGTCATCCCCGGCACCAAGCCCCGCGCCCAGGTGCTGGTGGCCGTGAATGAGGACCAAAAGCTCAGCGACACCCAGTTGACGACCCTCAGCCGCAGCGGCTCGGCACAGATCGTCCAAGTGATCCTGCCCAAGGACTGCATGTTGCAAGGCCGTGCTCTACAGGCCGGCCTGAGACAACTCCACGGCCCGGCCACGCTGGTCAGCGGCATCGGCCCCGGCGCCGTGCTGGCCTGGCGCTGGTTGGCCGAGCAGAAGGAAGACAATGCCCGGGCCGTCTCGGTGGACCTGGCCCTGGAAAAACCTGGCTGCACGCACCTGCTGCCCAAGAGCGCCGCACACGGTCACTGGCTGGTCGCCTGGAACGATAACCCCGACGACACCAGCGCCGGGTTCGTTCGTGATCAACACAATGCCGAAACCAGCATCAGCGACTACGACATCAACCTGCCGCAAGTGCTGAACAATGAACTGCGCAAGATCCTGGTAGGTGCCGAAAAGGGCAAGGGCGGCCTGAGCATCCCGGTGGTGGAGGTGCCCGGCAGCCAGGCCCGGGATACCGTGACGCTGTTTCTCTCTGGCGACGGTGGCTGGCGTGACCTGGACCGCGACGTGGCCGATGAAATGGCCAAGGTCGGCTACCCGGTCGTCGGCATCGACACCCTGCGTTACTACTGGCAGCACAAGAGCCCCGAACAGAGCGCCGCCGACCTGACCGAGCTGATGCAGCACTACCGCCAGATCTGGGGCACCAAGCGCTTCATCCTGACCGGCTACTCCTTCGGCGCCGATGTGCTGCCGGCGATCTACAACCGTCTACCGGCGACAGAGCAACAGCGGGTCGATGCAATCATCCTGCTCGCCTTCGCTCGCACCGGCAGCTTCGAAATCGAAGTCGAGGGCTGGCTCGGCAACGCCGGCACCGAAGCCGCCACCGGCCCGGAGATGGCCAAGCTGCCCGCCGAAAAAGTGGTGTGCATCTACGGCGCCGAAGAGGCCAACGAAAGCGGCTGCACCGACAAGACTGCCGTGGGCGAAGTCATCAAGTTGCCGGGCGGCCACCACTTCGATGAAAACTACCCGGCCCTGGCCAAGCGCCTGATCGGCGAGATCGACAAGCGCCAAACCAAGCCTGCCGTGCACTAAGCGGGGGCAAGCCAGACAAAAGCCCCCACCGCCGCAAGGCACTTGGGGGCTTTTGTTAACGGCGACGTTCTGCCGCGTCGTATACTTCTTTATCTCGCCGCGCGCCAACGGCGACTATCAGCACCTGAATCGCTTTTCCGTCGACCCTGTAAACAATGCGGGTATCACCCGTTCGGATCCTTCGGCACCCGGCCAGGCTGGCTCTGAGCGGCTTGCCGATCTTGTCCGGCTCGCCATTGATGATCCGCTCTTCGATGACATCAAGGATACGGTTCGCAGCCGCAACACCCAACTGATCCAGATCGTCTTGAACCTCCGGATGGTAAACAACGTTCCAAGCCATTCACCGCCCCTTCAGTCGTTTTTGGCATACCGCGCCCGCATATCCTCATGACTGACGGCCTTGGCCCGATCGAAATTGATCAAGCGTTCACGAGCCGTCGCCTCGACGCGAAGATTTTGCAGCTCATCGAGCATTTCCTGATAAGCGTCGACGTTGATGATCACCGCTGCGGGTTCATTGTCCTTGAAGATCACCAGCCTTTCGGTTGCACGACTCGATACTTCCTTGAGCTTCGCGCTGAACCCCCTGACCATTGCCGTAACGGATATCGCTTGATCCGCCCGCTCCAGTAGTGCTGCCATACCCCACCTCCTTCTACCTGATTCCGCATACTCTAAAACGCATCTTTAACTGTAAAATATTACGTCATATTAGACGCAAATCAAGGTAAGGAAAGACCAACCGACCAAATGCCCAAGAGGCTCCCACAAAAAAGCCCCCACCGCCGCAAGGCAATGGGGGCTTTTTGTTTCCCGGTGCTACATCTCCACCTGCGTCCCCAATTCAATCACCCGATTCAACGGCAGATTGAAAAAGCGCAGGTTGCCGTTGGCATTTTTCAACATGAAAGCAAACAACGACTCACGCCAACGCGCCATGCCCTCCAGCTTGGAGGCGATAACAGTCTCGCGACTGAGAAAGTAGGTGGTGCGCATCGGACTGAAATCCAGGTCGTCCAAATGACAGAGCTTGAGCGCCTCGGGCACGTCCGGCTCGTCGGTAAAACCGAAATGCAGGATCACCCGGAAGAAGCCCTCGCCATAGGCATCGACCTCGAAACGCCGTTGTGGCGGCACGCGGGGAATGTCTTCGTAGACCACTGTCAGCAACACCACCTGCTCATGCAGCACCTGGTTGTGCAGCAGATTGTGCAATAGCGCATGGGGCACCGCATCCGAGCGCGCCGTCAGGAACACCGCCGTGCCCTGGACCCGGTGCGGCGGCTGCACGCGGATGCTGCTGATGAAGACCGGCAGCGGCAACGCCCCTTCGTCCAGCCGCTCCACCAACAGCTGCTTGCCGCGTTTCCAGGTGGTCATCAATACGAACAAGGCGATGCCGGCTATGACCGGGAATGCGCCGCCCTGGATGATTTTCGGCACGTTGGCGGCGAAGTACAGCCCATCTACCAGCAAGAAACCGAACAGCACCGGCACCGCCAGCAGCGGCGGCCATTTCCATAGCAACAGGATCACGGCGGAGACCAGGATCGTGGTCATCAACATCGTACCGGTCACCGCCACGCCGTAGGCCGATGCCAGCGCTCCGGACGACTCGAAGCCCAGCACCAGCAAGACCACGCCGACCATCAAAGACCAGTTCACCGCGCCGATGTAGATCTGGCCCTGTTCGGCGCTGGAGGTGTGCTGGATGTACATGCGCGGGATGTAGCCGAGCTGGATTGCCTGGCGCGTCAGGGAGAACGCGCCGGAGATCACCGCTTGCGAGGCAATCACCGTCGCCAGCGTCGCCAGGCCCACCAAGGGCAGCAATGCCCAGCTCGGCGCCAGCAGATAGAACGGGTTGCGCGCCGCTTCAGGATCACCGAGCAGCAAGGCGCCCTGGCCGAAATAGTTGAGCATCAGGCCCGGCAGCACGAGGATGAACCAGGCACGGGCGATGGGTTTACGGCCGAAGTGGCCCATGTCGGCGTACAGCGCTTCGGCCCCGGTCAGCGCCAGCACCACCGCGCCAAGGATCGCTACGCCCATGCCCGGGTGGACGACAAAGAAACGCACGGCCCAGGCCGGGTTCACTGCGTTCAATACTTCCGGGTGCTGGCTGATGCCATACACGCCCAAGGCGCCGAGGACGAGGAACCAGGTCACCATGATCGGACCAAAGAGGATGCCAATGCGCGCGGTGCCGTGGCGCTGGATCAGGAACAACGCCACCAGCACCACCACCGATAGCGGCACCACCCAGTGATCGATGCCTTCGAATGCGAGGCCCAGGCCTTCGACCGCCGACAATACCGAGATCGCCGGGGTGATCATGCTGTCGCCATAGAACAGCGCCGCACCGATCAAACCGCAGATCACCAACAACGTACGCAGCCGCGCCCTGCCGGCCGCCGCGCGCCGCGCCAGGGCAGTCAAGGCCATGATTCCGCCTTCGCCCTGGTTGTCCGCGCGAAGGACGAACATCATGTACTTGATGGACACGACCCAGATCAGCGACCAGAAAATCAGCGACAGGATCCCCAGCACCCCGTCATGGTTGACGGGCACGCCATAACCACCGGAAAACACTTCTTTAAGGGTGTACAGCGGGCTCGTGCCAATGTCGCCATAAACCACCCCGACCGCCGCGACCAGCATGCTCAGCGGTTTGGCCGCCGAGTGCTCGGCGCCCGCCGCCTGACTACCTGCATGACCCATCCAACACTCCTGATTTCCAGACCTGCCTTCTTGAAAGAAGCCGTACGCTCTTGTGACGCAGCATGGGCGGTTTTACGCTTTGTAACAGACGTCCTGTTGACTGCAGCGTTCGCCAGAAGGCAAAGGCGCGAAGCATAGCGCAGCACTCGTCGTATTTCCCGGTATAAAGCTGGTCAAGTGCGGCGACCACGGATAGAATTGCGCACTTTTTGATCAGAGGCGCGTCAGGCGCCCTGTCTCCGCAAGAGACGATCCCCCTACACCGAGGTTAGACATGTCCACCACTACCGCGCCAGCCAATCCCAAGGTTGGCTTCGTATCCCTGGGTTGCCCGAAAGCGCTGGTCGACTCCGAGCGCATCCTGACCCAGCTGCGCATGGAAGGTTATGACGTTGTGTCCACCTACCAGGACGCCGACGTGGTGGTGGTCAACACCTGTGGCTTCATCGACTCGGCCAAGGCCGAATCCCTTGAAGTGATCGGCGAAGCCATCAAGGAAAACGGCAAGGTCATCGTGACCGGCTGCATGGGTGTGGAAGAAGGCAACATCCGCGACGTGCACCCGAGCGTGCTGTCCGTGACCGGGCCGCAGCAGTACGAACAAGTGGTCAACGCCGTGCATGAAGTCGTGCCGCCGCGCCAGGACCACAATCCGCTGATCGACCTGGTGCCGCCACAAGGCATCAAGCTGACCCCGCGTCACTACGCTTACCTGAAGATTTCCGAAGGCTGCAACCACAGCTGCAGCTTCTGCATCATCCCCTCGATGCGCGGCAAACTGGTGAGCCGTCCGGTGGGCGACGTGCTCGACGAAGCCCAGCGCCTGGTCAAGGCCGGCGTCAAGGAATTGCTGGTGATTTCCCAGGACACCAGCGCCTACGGCGTCGACGTCAAGTACCGCACCGGCTTCTGGAACGGCGCGCCGGTGAAAACCCGCATGACCGAACTGTGCGAAGCCCTCAGCACCCTCGGTGTCTGGGTCCGCCTGCATTACGTCTACCCGTACCCGCACGTTGACGAGCTGATCCCGCTGATGGCCGCCGGCAAGATCCTGCCGTACCTGGACATCCCGTTCCAGCACGCCAGCCCGAAAGTTCTCAAGGCCATGAAACGCCCGGCTTTCGAAGACAAGACCCTAGCGCGCATCAAGAACTGGCGTGAAATCTGCCCCGAGCTGATCATCCGCTCGACCTTCATCATCGGCTTCCCGGGGGAAACCGAAGAAGACTTCCAGTACCTGCTGGACTGGCTGACCGAAGCCCAGCTCGACCGCGTCGGCTGCTTCCAGTACTCGCCCGTCGAAGGCGCACCGGCCAACGACCTGAACCTGGACGTGGTGCCGGATGACGTCAAGCAGGACCGTTGGGAGCGCTTCATGGCGCACCAGCAGGCCATCAGCTCGGCGCGCCTGCAAATGCGCATCGGCCGTGAGATCGAAGTGCTGGTGGACGAAGTCGACGAACAAGGTGCCGTCGGCCGCTGCTTCTTCGATGCTCCGGAAATCGACGGCAACGTGTTCATCGACAACGGCAGCAATCTCAAGCCGGGCGACAAGGTCTGGTGCAAGGTCACCGACGCCGACGAGTATGACTTGTGGGCTGAGCAGATCGGTTGATCCAGGCCTGGACTCAAGCCGAATAGGCTTTTGTGGCGAGGGAGCTTGCTCCCGCTGGGCTACGAAGTAGCCCTATCCTTGCGATTGCTACGCAATCGAGCGGGAGCAAGCTCCCTCGCCACAGGTTGTTTGCCAGCCACTCGCCGCCTCTAAAAAAAACTTTCTGAAGCCCTGCTCTGTAACAAGAAGCAGGGCTTTTTTACGGCTATCGTATGCAGACAAGAAAACTCCACCACAAGGAACAGGCGGACATGCGCCAGCATTCGGTCATCCACACACCGAAACCGAGCGATTATCAGGAACTGACCCGGGTCTGGGAGGCATCGGTACGGGCCACCCATGATTTCCTGCCCGACAGTTATATCGAACTGCTCAGAAACCTGGTGCTCACCCGTTACCTGGACGCGGTGATGCTCATCTGCACCCGTGATTCACGCCAGCGCATCACAGGGTTCGCCGGGGTCGCGGCTGGCAAGATCGAAATGCTCTTCATCGACCCCGAGCATCGCGGCCAAGGCCTGGGCAAACAATTGCTGCGCTATGCCATTGAACACCTGAACGCCGATGAACTGGACGTCAACGAACAGAACCCGCAAGCCCTTGGCTTTTATCTCAAGCAAGGGTTCGAAGTTATCGGTCGCTCGGCAAAGGATGGCATGGACCAGCCCTACCCGCTGCTGCATATGCGCTACAAGCAGCCCGATCTGAAAGCGGGGCGCGGCTAAAAACGGCATGAGGCAAATGGACCCGCGATTAACCGGCGCCAGACAGGTACAATGCCCACCCCTTTTTGTTACGGCCCCGTCATGACTGACCCGATTCGTCTCTCCAAGCGTCTCATCGAACTCGTCGGCTGTTCCCGTCGGGAGGCTGAGCTGTTCATCGAGGGCGGCTGGGTCACCGTGGACGGCGAAGTCATCGATGAACCGCAGTTCAAGGTCACCACCCAAAAGGTCGAACTCGACCCCCAAGCCAAGGCCACCGCGCCAGAGCCTGTGACCCTCCTGCTGAACGTCCCGGCTGGCATGGATGTCGACGCGGCAATGGCAACCCTGGGGCCACAGACCTTGAGCGAAGAACATCGCTTCGGCAAGCGCCCGCTCAAGGGCCACTTCCTGCGCCTGACCGCCAGCGCCGATTTGCAGGCTGGCGCCAGCGGCCTTTTGGTATTCACCCAGGACTGGAAGATCCTGCGCAAGCTCACCGCCGACGCGGCCAAGATCGAGCAGGAGTATGTGGTGGAAGTCGAGGGCGAGATGGTCGCCCACGGTCTCAATCGCTTGAACCACGGCCTGACCTACAAAGGCAAGGAATTGCCGGCGGTCAAGGCCAGCTGGCAGAACGAGAACCGCCTGCGCTTCGCCATGAAGAACCCGCAACCGGGCGTTATCGCGCTGTTTTGCCAGGCCGTCGGGCTCAAGGTCGTTGCCATCCGCCGCATCCGCATAGGCGGCGTGTCGATCGGCAAGGTGCCGTTGGGCCAATGGCGCTACCTGTCCGCCAAAGAGAAATTCTAATTTTCCGGCGCCGCACCGAACCGGGGCGCCCACTGCCTTCATCAGGATTGCACACATGATTCACAACGACGTACTGCGCAGCGTGCGCTACATGCTCGACATCAGCGACAAAAAAGTCGTCGAGATCATCAAGCTGGGCGGCTTGGAAATCTCCCTGGAAGATTTGGCCGGCTACCTCAAGAAAGATGAAGAAGAAGGCTTTGTGTTCTGCCCCGACCTGGTCATGGCGCATTTCCTCGACGGGCTGGTGATCTTCAAGCGCGGCAAGGACGAAAGCCGTCCGCCGCAGCCGATCGAAGTGCCGGTCACCAACAACATCATCCTGAAGAAGCTGCGGGTGGCCTTCGAGCTAAAGGAAGACGACATGCACGCCATCCTCAAGGCCGCCGACTTCCCGGTGTCCAAGCCGGAACTGAGCGCATTGTTCCGCAAGTTTGGCCATACCAACTACCGGCCGTGTGGCGACCAGTTGCTGCGCAACTTCCTCAAGGGCCTGACGCTGCGCGTTCGCGGCTAATGCCGAAGGGCTGTCATTTCTTGAAGCGCTGCTGATGGTGGCAGAGCTTTTGTGGCGAGGGAGCTTGCTCCCTCGCCACAAAAGCCCCCGCCATAAACGGCAAGACCAGCTGCCCGCGCTATGATGCCCTTTCAACCCTGCCTTGATCCCAGCCCATGACCTACAACGTCTCCCCCATCGGCTTCGTACGCTCCTGCTTCAAGGAGAAGTTCGCCATTCCGCGCCAACCACAACTGGCCCCGGCCGCGCGCGGTGTGTTGGAGCTGGTGGCGCCGTTCGACCAGGGCGAGGCCGTGCAGGGTCTGGAGCAGGTCAGCCATGTCTGGTTGCTGTTCCTGTTCCATCAAGCCCTGGAAGACAAGCCACGATTGAAAGTACGGCCGCCGCGCCTGGGTGGCAATAAATCCATGGGCGTCTTCGCCACCCGAGCCACCCATCGCCCCAACGGTATCGGCCAGTCGGTGGTGAAGCTGGAACGGGTGGAGGCCGCTCGACTGTGGATCTCGGGCATCGACCTGTTGGACGGCACACCCGTGCTCGATATCAAGCCCTACGTCCCCTATGCGGACATCATCGACTCGGCCTCCAACAGGATCGCCAGCGCCGCGCCTGAGTTGATTCCAGTGCAATGGGCGGACTCTGCCCTGCTTCAGGCACGCGACCACGCAAGGCGCCTCGAAGAGCCCTTGGTGGAGCTGATCGAACAATGCCTGGCCCAAGACCCACGCCCGGCGTATCAGGTTCCTACAGCTGAACGGGAATACGGTGCGCGGTTCTGGGATCTGGACGTGCGCTGGCATTACCCGGAGCCGGGGGTGATTCGGGTGTTGGAAGTCGTTCCTACGGCTGGATAAAACCCGGAAACGAAAAAGCCCGCGCGGCCTTCATCAGGCGGCGCGGGCTTTTTGATGGTCTTTCAGTTGGACCAAGTCGCTGCCATCGCGAGCAGGCTCGCTCCCACAACTGATTTGCAGCGATCACCAAAGTTGTGGTCATACATATCCAGTGTGGGAGCGAGCCTGCTCGCGATGGCGGTCGGTCAGCCACCGCAAATGCCGAAGCTTACTTCTCTACAAACGCGCGCTCGATCAGGTAATCACCCGGCTCGCGCATACGCGGCGAAACGGTCAGGCCGAAGCTGTTGAGCACTTCGCTGGTTTCGTCGAGCATGCTTGGGCTGCCGCACAGCATCGCGCGGTCGTCTTGCGGGTTGATCGGCGGCAGGCCGATGTCGCGGAACAACTTGCCGCTGCGCATCAGGTCGGTCAGGCGACCTTCGTTCTCGAACGGCTCGCGGGTCACGGTGGGGTAGTAGATCAGCTTTTCGCGTAGCGCTTCGCCGAAGAACTCGTTCTGTGGCAGGTGCTCGGTGATGAATTCGCGATAGGCGACTTCATTGACGTAACGCACGCCGTGGCACAGGATCACTTTTTCGAAACGCTCGTAGGTTTCCGGATCCTGGATGACGCTCATGAAAGGCGCCAGGCCAGTACCGGTGCTGAGCAGGTACAAATGCTTGCCAGGCTTGAGGTCGTCCAGCACCAGCGTGCCGGTGGGCTTCTTGCTGATGATGATCTCGTCGCCTTCCTTCAAGTGCTGCAACTGGGAAGTCAGCGGACCATCAGGGACCTTGATGCTGAAGAATTCCAGATGCTCTTCCCAGTTCGGGCTGGCAATCGAGTAAGCGCGCATAAGCGGGCGGCCGTTGGGCTGCTGCAGGCCGATCATCACGAACTGACCGTTCTCGAAGCGCAGGCCCGGATCGCGGGTGCACTTGAAGCTGAACAGAGTGTCGTTCCAGTGATGAACACTGAGGACACGCTCGTGGTTCATGTTGCTCATGTACGGGGGACTCCTGGAAATGATGCCTGCGCCGGTAATCTGCGCAATTGCATCGCATTCTAATGGCGGCGACAATATCTGTTAAATGGATTATTAAGATAAGGGTTATCGGTTATATCGATATGCGATTTACTCTACGGCAACTTCAAGTCTTCGTCGCTGTCGCCCAGCAGGAAAGCGTGTCCCGTGCCGCGGGCTTGCTCAATCTGTCGCAGTCGGCCGCCAGCACTTCCATCACTGAATTGGAGCGTCAATCCAGCTGCCAACTGTTCGACCGCGCCGGCAAGCGCCTGAGCCTCAACGCCTTGGGTAAGCAATTGCTGCCCCAGGCCGTGGCATTGCTAGACCAGGCCAAAGAGATCGAAGACTTACTCAACGGCAAGTCCGGCTTCGGTTCGCTGGCGGTCGGGGCCACGCTGACCATCGGCAATTACCTGGCGACGCTGCTGATCGGCGGATTCATGCAGCGCCATCCGGAAAGCCAGGTGAAGCTGCACGTGCAAAACACTGCCAATATCGTGCACCAGGTCGCCCATTACGAAATTGATCTGGGTCTAATCGAAGGCGATTGCAGCCATCCGGACATTGAGGTGCAGAGCTGGGTCGAGGATGAATTGGTGGTGTTCTGCGCGCCCCAGCATCCACTGGCCAAGCGTGGTCAGGCGACCATGGAGGAATTGACCCATGAAGCGTGGATTTTGCGGGAGCAGGGTTCAGGTACGCGGCTGACCTTCGATCAGGCCATGCGCCACCACCGCAGCGCGCTCAACATCCGCCTGGAATTGGAACACACCGAAGCGATCAAGCGAGCAGTGGAATCGGGCCTGGGCATTGGCTGCATTTCGCGCCTGGCGTTGCGTGATGCTTTCCGTCGCGGCAGCCTCGTGGCCGTGGAAACCCCGGACATGGACCTGGCGCGGCAGTTTTATTTCATCTGGCACAAACAGAAGTACCAGACCTCAGCCATGCGTGAATTCCTCGACCTCTGCCGAGCTTTCACCGCTGGGGTCCAGCGCAGCGACGAGATCGTCCTGCCTGCCATCGCTTGAATCAGAGCAGCACCAGGCCCCAGACCAGGGCAATCATCGTCAGGGCGACAAGTTGGGCCGCGCTGCCCATGTCCTTGGCGTTTTTCGACAAGGGGTGCAGCTCAAGGGAAATACGGTCGATCGCCGCCTCTACCGCCGAGTTGAGCAACTCCACGATCAAGGCCAGCAGGCACACCGCTATCAACAGCGCCTGCTCCACGCGGCTCACGTTCAGGAAAAACGACAACGGAATCAGGATGACGTTAAGCAGGACCAGTTGACGGAACGCCGCTTCGCCGACGAAAGCTGCACGCAGCCCGTCCAGGGAATAGCCGGAGGCATTGAGGATGCGTTTCAGGCCGGTTTGGCCTTTGAAAGGAGACATAGAGTGGGCAACTGATCGATAGGAGTGGAGAAGCTACTGTAATTGCAGTCAAAAAAGCGTGAATTCAGGCGCTACGACTGCGGCGAAATTGACTCAAGTTGTTGCAACAACAAGGCAGCCTGGGTCCGGGTGCGCACATTCAATTTACGAAAGATCGCCGTAACATGAGCCTTGATGGTGGCCTCTGACACATTCAGTTCGTAAGCGATCTGCTTGTTCAACAGACCTTCACAAACCATGGTCAGCACTCTGAACTGCTGGGGCGTCAGGCTCGCGAGCCCTTCGCTGGCCGCCTTGGCCTCGTCGGACACGCTCACCGCCTCGAACGCCTGCGGCGGCCAGGATACATCACCGCTGAGGACGGCCTTTACCGCCCGTTGAATCATTTCGAGGGAGCTGGATTTGGGGATGAACCCGCTGGCACCAAATTCGCGGGCCTTGACCATCACCGAAGCTTCTTCCTGGGCTGAGACCATCACCACAGGAATCTGCGGATACTGCCCACGCAACAGGACCAGCCCTGAAAAACCATACGCGCCGGGCATGTTCAGATCCAGCAGCACCAGGTCCCAATCAGCCTTTTCCGCCAATCGGGCTTCCAGCTCCGCGATGCTGGCCACCTCCGTCAACCGGACATCCGAACCAAGGCCCAGGGTCACCGCCTGATGCAACGCGCTGCGAAAGAGCGGGTGGTCATCGGCAATCAGGATTTCGTATGTGGCCATTTTTCAAATGATCCTGTTTTTTTAAGGCAGGCCCGATGCATTCGCGCCTCGCCATGCAACTCAAGATAACGCCATTCAGCGTTATCCACAGGGGCACGTTCAACGCCAATCACAGCGTCTTAAACTCCGGCCGCACCCTGGTCGGCGCCAAGCATGCCCAGCGAAACCGGGGTGGTCAAGCTGCACGGCCACCGCTGCACCCAGTATGGGCCACTATTAGGCCAACGCCGCCTGAGCCGAGCGGACAAAGGGCAGCAGTTCGGCATGGGCCGGAGTCGACACGTTCACTTCCTGCTGACGCTTGGCACCCAGGTAATGCTGGCTGAACACATCGAAATAGGCGTCCAGGGCCGACGCCGCGTCGCTATCGCCCGCCAGCTCAAGGCACAGCGCCGCGACCTCGGCGGTGCACAGGTGCTCACTGCGTGTGGAGCGCCGCAAGCGATAGCGCGACAGCCTGTCGGGCAGCAAGCTCAAGATGGGCAGCCGGTCAAAGTAAGGACTTTTACGGAACATCTTGCGCGCTTCCGTCCAAGTGGCATCCAGCAAGATGAACAAGGGACGCTTGCCCCGAGCCAGATCAACCGTGTGGGTTACCCGGGAGGGTTCGACATACTCACCTGGAAATACCAGGTACGGTTGCCATTGTGGATCGTTCAACAAAGCCAGGAGTTGCTCATCGACATCAGTGCGCGACCAGATGAAGGCATGGTTATCCCGTACCACATCGGCGATCAGCCAGCCCGTGTTGCTCGGCTTGAAGACTTCCTTATTGGTCATGATCAGGCAGACGCCGGAACGGGTCTCGACGCTCGGACGCCAGGCACACAAGCAATGGCTCTCGATCACTCGACAGGCGCCACAACGGGGCGCGCGCCACCCTCGGGCCTGGAGCGGCTTGATGCCTTCATCGACGCGTTGGTCGCGCAAGCGGGCTACGGCGTTGGAAGCACAGCTCATCGCGGGCAACGCCCGCAGACAGGAAAACTTGACACGAACCACACTCGCAAGGGCAATGAAGACCGGCAGTCTACCAGAGCGCGCAAACCTGTACCGTCTACCCGGGCTTCCCTATAATCGCCGCCACTGAACGCACAGTCACGTGACCGGTCGAACCACCAGTTACTGAACCAGGAGAGTTTCATGCTGCGCCTTATCGTTCCAACCGTTGCCGTTCTGCTGGCGACGTCCATCAGCGCTCAGGCTGCGTCGCTGAAAGAACTCGAACTGAACAAGATGCTGCAGAACGTTGCCAAGCAAAGCAGTGTCGGCACGCCGCGCGCGATCAACGAAGACATTCTTGACCAGGGCTACACCGTCGAAGGCACCGAGCTGATCAACCATCTCAGCGTCCAAAGCAGCCATGCGCAAAAAATGCGCGCGGATCCCAAGGCGGTTTATTTCCAGCTGGGCTCCACGGTGTGCACCAATCCAGGGTTCCGCAAACTGATGGCCAAGGGCGCGACCATGCGCTACGAGTTCACCGAAGTGAAGACCAACCGTCCGGTCGCCAGCGAACGTTTCCAGGAATCGGATTGCCCGAAACCGGCCAAGACCAAGAAATAATCAACCCGCGCGCGCGCGCCGCTGCTCTTCGTCGGCGCGCAGTTCCGCCACCAGCGCCTGCAAATAGCGTGAGCGCCATTCCCGACCTTCCAGCCGACGGCAACATTCCTCTTCCAGGCTTACCCGATTGGCTTGAGCCGCTTCCAACAACATCGAATACAACTGCCCTTCGAGCTCCAGCGTTACCCTGGTCATTTCTCCCGCCTCCCTGCCCATCAATGCAGCATTTCATCGCGCGGACGTCCAGCCCTGGACGTCGAACTACGTTGGCACGCCTTTAATGGAGTTAATCAGAGCGGTACGCACCCAGCCGGTGAGCTGACGAGCGGTACGGGCCGAGGTCATTACTGAACCCATCGCGAGCGACCGATGAGCGTAGGACTACGGGGAAATGTTGCAAACGTTCACATTCGAGCGCCATGATCTGGACAGCGAAGTTCACCGCCAGAGGCTAGATTCAACGTATCGTTTTTACTGGGCAGAAAGAGGCTGCCCTCACCAATAAGCGATGTTCAACCGTTTTTCATCCAAGGGAAACAGCAGGACCCGTTGGATGGCTTGGCCGCCTTGCTGCAGATTACGTCGAGCCAGGTTTACGCCCGGGCACGCGCCCGGACTCACAACGGCACAGGAAGTGTCGTGGCCCTGATGAATCTCTCGTCAGGACCGGGGTCCTGTTCAGAAGGAGAAGCTGAATGCCTTACAAACCGAATGACCTGCTCAGCCGTCATTTTGAGAGCCATGGCCACGACCTCACCCGCAAGGTCGAAGAGCAACTCAACCTGGTATCGCCCAACAGCCCCAACCTCCCCATCTACCGCGACATGATCCTGACTGTGCTGCGCATGGCCCAGGAAGATCACAACCGCTGGAATGCCAAGATCACGCTTCAGGCCCTTCGGGAACTGGAACATGCGTTTCGAACGCTGGAACAATTCAAAGGGCGCCGCAAGGTTACGGTCTTCGGCTCGGCCCGAACGCCCATCGAACACCCTTTGTATGGCTTGGCACGGGAGCTGGGAGCGGCGCTGGCTCGGTCAGACATGATGGTGATCACCGGCGCAGGCGGCGGGATCATGGCCGCGGCCCATGAAGGCGCGGGCCGCGAGCACAGCCTGGGATTCAACATCACCCTGCCCTTCGAGCAGCATGCGAACCCGACCGTCGAAGGGACGCAGAACCTGTTGCCGTTCCATTTCTTCTTCACTCGCAAGCTTTTTTTCGTCAAGGAAGCCGATGCCTTGGTGCTGTGCCCCGGCGGTTTCGGCACTCTTGACGAAGCATTGGAGGTCCTGACGCTGGTGCAGACGGGCAAAAGCCCATTGGTACCGGTGGTGTTGCTGGACGTGCCCGGAGGCAAGTTCTGGCAGAGCGCCCTGGACTTTATCCGCGAACAATTGGAGGAAAACCGCTACATCCTGCCGACCGACATGAAGTTGATGCGCCTGGTGTACTGCGCCGAGGACGCTGTGGAGGAAATCAACCAGTTCTACCGTAACTTCCATTCCAGCCGCTGGCTCAAGCATCAGTTCGTGATCCGCATGAATCACGAACTCAGTGAACAAGCACTGCAACAAATGCAGGCCGAGTTCGCCGACCTGTGCCTGAATGACTGTTTCCATCAGCACGCTTACAACGGCGAAGAACCCGAGGAAGCGCCCTTCAGTCATCTGACGCGATTGGCATTTACGTTCAACGCCCGTGACCACGGTCGTTTAAGGGAATTGGTGGACTACATCAACCTGCCGGAAAACTGGGCCCAACCCACCGCCAAGGCCCACCCCCTGACTTGGGAGCCGATCAAGGTAACGTGAGCCCATAAAAAAACGGCCCGCTATCGACATAGCGGGCCGTTTTTAGTCGTCCATGCTGCGACCACTGAACAAGCGGTTGATCATTTCCATGGAATAGCCTCGATACGCCAGGAAACGCCCTTGCTTGGCACGCTCCCGAATGTCGATAGGCAAATGTCCCGAAAACTTGCGGCGCCAGGTCTCGGCTAACTGTTGCTGCCAATCGATACCGCTCTCGCGCAAGGCTGATTCGATATCCGCTCGTTGCAACCCGCGTTGGCCAAGCTCTTCACGAATGCGCATTGGACCGTAGCCGGAGCGGGCGCGATAAGAGACGAAGCTCTCGAGGTACCGCGCTTCCGATAACAGCCCCTCTTCCGTCAAACGGTCAAGAGCGGCGTCGATCAACTCATCAGGAGCCCCGCGTTGACGCAGTTTACGCGTCAGCTCCACACGACCGTGCTCGCGCCTGGCGAGCAGGTCCATCGCAGCTCGCCGCACCGCGACGAGGGTATCGAGTACGGCGGTCATCGGATCAATCAGATATCAGCGTCGGCCAGGTCGTCGGCAGTCTCGCGGTTGGCCACGGCTTTGACGTCCGCCACCGGGCTCAACAGCTTGTCACGCAGTTGCTTCTCGAGGGCTGCCGCGACTTCCGGGTTGTCCGCCAGGAATTTGGCCGAGTTGGCCTTGCCCTGACCGATCTTGGTGCCGTTGTAGGCATACCAGGCGCCCGACTTCTCGACGAAACCGTGCAGCACACCCAGATCGATCATTTCGCCGTTGAGGTAGATACCCTTGCCGTACAGGATCTGGAACTCAGCCTGACGGAACGGCGATGCCACCTTGTTCTTCACAACCTTGACGCGGGTTTCGCTGCCGACAACCTCATCACCTTCTTTCACCGCGCCAGTACGACGGATGTCCAGGCGAACCGAGGCGTAGAACTTCAACGCGTTACCACCGGTGGTGGTTTCAGGGCTGCCGAACATCACGCCGATCTTCATGCGGATCTGGTTGATGAAGATCACCAGGCAGTTGGCGTTCTTGATGTTACCGGTGATCTTGCGCAAGGCCTGGGACATCAGGCGAGCCTGCAGACCCACGTGCGTGTCGCCCATCTCACCTTCGATTTCCGCTTTCGGTACCAGGGCCGCCACGGAGTCGACGATGATCACGTCAACTGCGTTGGAGCGCACCAGCATGTCGGTGATCTCCAAGGCCTGCTCGCCGGTGTCCGGTTGGGAGACCAGCAGGTCATCGACGTTGACGCCCAGCTTGCCGGCGTATTCCGGGTCCAAGGCGTGTTCGGCGTCGACGAAGGCGCAGGTAGCGCCCGCTTTTTGAGCCTGGGCGATCACGGACAGCGTCAGCGTGGTCTTACCGGAAGATTCGGGACCGTAGATTTCAACAATACGACCTTTTGGCAAGCCGCCGATACCAAGAGCGATGTCCAGGCCCAGGGAGCCGGTGGAGATGGAAGGAATAGCCTGGCGATCCTGATCGCCCATACGCATTACGGCACCCTTGCCGAATTGACGTTCGATCTGACCCAAGGCCGCAGCCAAGGCTTTCTTCTTGTTGTCGTCCATTAAAGTCCTCACGTAATCAATAAGGCCTGACGGCCAACACCTGTATAAGTAGCCAGTATTATTCCACAGCGATCGGGGATCGCCTACCCCTGATTTGAGATTTCTGCGGCGGCATGTTGTAACAGCCCGTCTAGCGCGGCCTTCACCGTTTGTCGGCGGACCTCGTCGCGGTTGCCAGGTAAGAATTTCTGCTCGCTGTACACCGCCTCGCCAACACCCCAGGCAAGCCACACCGTGCCCACCGGCTTGTTCGGCGAGCCCCCGTCCGGCCCGGCCACGCCGCTGACCGCCACGGCAAACCGCGCCAGGCTTTTCTGCTGGGCGCCGCGCACCATGGCCTCCACCACCTCGCGACTGACCGCGCCGACTTTGTCGAACAGCTCTGCGGGAACACCCAACTGCTGGGTTTTCTGGCGATTGGAATACGTGACAAAACCGGCCTCGAACCAGGCCGAGCTCCCCGGAATCCGAGTGATTGCCTCGGCGATCCCCCCGCCGGTGCAAGACTCGGCCGTGGTGACATGGGCATTTAGCACCTGCAAGCGCCTACCCAATTCAGCGGCCAGTTCAGTGATGTCGTCCACGCTGCTCTCCTGATTCGACGCAATGGGCCCTACCGTACACGAGCAATCGCCGCTTGCAAGACTCGGCGGATTACCGGCCCAGCGCCCTGACATACGCCTGGCAGGCCTGCAAGGCAATCAGTCCACGGTCGCCCGCGTCGGTGATGGCGATAATTCGTTGAGCATGCGCCGGGTCAAGTCGGGCGCGTGAGGCGCCATGATCCACGCCGCCGGTACCGGTGGTGGCAGGCACTGTACAACCGGCGGCGACATCGTCGGCGTCGAGGAGGACTGACAGCCGGACATCGGCAGTAGCAAGGCGATCGCGCAGGCGATCCTGATCACGTTGGGCATCGCTCAGGGCTCGGTAATGGGTTTGTTCGCTGGTGGAGAGTTGTTGTTCCAGGGCGAGGCGTTTCTGTGTTTCCTTATGCTGGGAAGCCGCAGCTGCCGCGGTCATCTGCTTTAAGGTCTCGGCCTGCGCCCGCGCTTGCTCGGCCAAGACCCTGCCGTAACGCCAATCCTGGACCTTCCACGCCATGCTGGTCGCCAGCAGCAAAAGCCCCAATACTGTGATGGGAAAGAACCTCAACAGCGCCGGATTCATCCCAACACCTGCAACGCCCGCCCATGCAAGGCCCGCCGCTGCGCCGCGCCATTCTGGCCGCCATTGATCCGCTGCGTGATGGCGTCGAATCGACCAGCATCAGCGAGAGAATTAAGCCCATGCGACGCCCAGAACCACGCAGCCGAAAGCGCGGCCCATC
Source organism: Pseudomonas sp. E102 (assembly GCF_052660185.1). Lineage (NCBI taxonomy): Bacteria > Pseudomonadati > Pseudomonadota > Gammaproteobacteria > Pseudomonadales > Pseudomonadaceae > Pseudomonas > Pseudomonas sp. E102. The sequence goes on along the minus strand of NZ_CP084025.1, from coordinate 503,305 downwards.
GCGGCAGCTCCAGCAATGCAGGCTGCTCCATCAGATCCAGACTCAAGGCTTTACCGCAGGCCTGGTAATTAGCCCGCCCGGTGATCTGGATCAGACCTCGCCCACGGTATTTTTGCCCGTCGCCATCGGCTTCGGGGGAGTTGCCCAGGCACGAAGCCAATCGGCCAGTGTCATACTTTGATAAATAAACATCGTTGCCTAGCTCCCGTACGTGCCGCAGCTGGCCGGACTCGTGCCCCACCTGCGCAATGAATGCAGCGGCACGCTTGGGGCCGATGATCTGGTAAAGCTCCATGGCAGTGCCTAGGAGAGGTGCAAAAACGCCGGCATTGTCGCCGGCGCTTGGGAGGATACGCAGTAGTTGGGCTGGGGTGATGAACATGGCGCTCTCTTTAACGCGAATGAATACAACAACGATCATTGACTAACGGAATGGAATGAATGAGCAGGCGAAGTAGTTTTGAGAAATCGCTCATTACGGAGTCATCGTTTACACCGTTTGAAAACATGAGCTTTAGCGAATGTAGGAATGTAAAAAGTGGACCGGTTTTCATCATCGCCTCGGGCAACTCAGCGAAGGGCTTTCCGCTGGAGGAGTTTTCAGCCGTACCCATGATTACCATGAACGGCGCTATATCCATGTTCAGCCAAGCGCATACAAAACCCTTTTTTTACATCTGCTCCGATACCCACTTCCCGCTCCAGCAGCCCGATCTTTTTGCAACCGCTATGCGGCTCAGTGAGAACGTTGCCTTATGGGAGGACCAGTTCGACATCGTCCAAGCTAAGCCAAGCGGGCGAGCCTTCGGCTTGAAAAAAGCTCCCAGGGCCTCGATCTGCTCCACGTTATTCAACCCGCAGAAGTCTCTCGTCAGGTACAGATCTCTTTTTAGCAAGCGAAGCAAAGACATCGGCTTCAGCAAAAATATGACCCTCGGTTGCTTCGATGCCAGGACGGTGATGTATTTGGCCTTACAGGTCGCCTACCATCTGGGCTTCAATAGGGTTTTCCTTGTAGGTTTCGACTTGGACCAAGCGGCCGGCCGATTCTATGAAACGGTCGAAAGCAAACGCTCGCCCTGCGGGTTGGATCAGCATTACAAGACTCGCATCCTGCCTTCTCTAAAACTGATGTCCAAGCAGATCATTGATGATGATTTTCAGGTGTATAACTTGTCCGCGACCTCAAGGGTGCCGGCAGATATCATCAAAAAAATCAGTCTCGACGACGCACGGCGAATGCTACGTAACTGAATGATGGCCCCTCCAAGCCCCGGTCACGCTCTTGCATCCAGGCAAGTCGCCTCAACGCTGCAGCGGTAGCTTTTCTCCCGGCTACCGCTGGCGGTGACCTTGTCGATCGACCAGCGACCGCGCATGAAATCGGGCCAGGAAGGATCGAGCAGCACGATGCCCTCGGCGGACAGCCCCGGGTTACCCGGGCATTCGATCGTCACCTTAAGGGCCTCGCGCAGCATCCGGCGCACCTCGCCTTCGCCGGCGGCGCGGGCCTCTTCTGCGCTCTGGAAGCGCTGGCGCAGGGTCTTGAACGGCGCGATGCCGCTCTCCTCGACCCGCAGCTTGCCCGCCGCCGCATCCCACCAACAGGTCTTGCAACCCTCGTACTTCGCCCGCGCGGTTTCATCCAGCTTGGCCGAAATGAAAGCGTGGTCGCCCGGGCGATTGTTCGTCGTCACCGACAGCCTTATCTCGGGCAGGACCTTGCCCGACAACGACTTCGCCTGACCGCGCCGGGCCAGCACATACAACTCGTTGACTGGTTTGGCCACAGCGTCATAACGATGGGCCAGGCGGGTCAGCAAGCCCATGTCGGTTTCGTTGGTTTGGTCAATGTGCTCGATTTTAATCAGCGAAAGCTCCGGCGCCACACGGGGCGAGAACCCGTGCCTGGACGTCAGCTCCCGAAACAACGCCCCCAGGGTCGTCGGGCCATGGCTGATGGATCGGCGCTGCTTGAAGCCCGTCTGGTCAGCCGCGCTGAACGGCGCCGCCATGGCCACCAGAACGAGTTGCAGAGGAAACAACAACGGCGTGCGCCGAGTGATGACAAACTCGCCTTTGTCCACCAGCCCCGATTCAAGATAACCGACCCGCAGGCCGATTTTCCCGCCCAGGCTTGGCAACCCTTCGAGTCCGTCCAGGCTGATGGTGAGCGTCAATTGATCGGACTCGATCCCCGCCGCGTCGACGTGGCTCCAACCGAGCAGGCGTTCGTTGAGCAGCGCGGCGTTCGCACCATAAATTTCCACCGCAGGCGTGAAACCCAATGACATGTCGCCTCCTTAATCCCAGGCCGAAACCGGAGGGATCGCCACGGGCTTGAGATCCACTTCCGGCAGGACAATCCATACGCCCGCCGGCAATACCGGGCCCCATTGCGCCAACCCCGGATTGAGCAGCCAGAGCGCCTCCTCAACGAGGTCGTCACAGCGCTCAAGCTCGCGGTACAGCAACAGATTCACCGAATCACCGGCGATACTTCGAACCCTACGCATTGGCGAACTCCGTTAAATCAATCACCCAACCGACCACCATCGCCGTGCCATCGTCGATGACCTCGGTCTGGGTCTCCGACACCTTGTTGATCTGCCACAGCCCCCAGTTGCGACCGATGCCATCGACCAATGGCAAAGGGATGCGCAAGGCTTGCAGTGCTCGCAATTCATCGAGGCGATCCATGGCGGTCGCATACATCGATTTGCCGGTGATCGTCAGCCCTTGCAAGCCTTGCCCGACCTGACTGGACCTGGGTTTGCTGGTGAGGATGTCGATGTTTTTCCAGCCACCGTCCGAGGTGCGAACCAGCGAGTGATAAGCGAAGTTGCGGGAGAGGCCGAAAATGAAATTGCCCAACGCCATTTGTTGACGCATCACGTACCTCCGTCCGTCAGGGCCGCGTCACTGCGCATGGCGAGTGAGTTGGGCATGAGTTGGAATTGGCTGCTGATTTGTTGCACCACCAGGTTCGCCAATTGGGCGGCACTGGCCTGATCCTGGCCGTTGATGTAGATGTTTGCGGTCAGGGTGTTTTGCTGGGTGGTTGCCTGGGTGCCGGCCAGGTCTTTGCTGACCTGCTCTGGGGCGGCGAGCCTGTCGGCGGGCGTGGCGAGTTTGTCACCCAGCCAGGACCCCGCCTCCCTGCCCATCCAGCTTCCCGTCAGGCCGCCAACAAGCGCGCCGATCGCTCCACCGAGGACGGTGCCGATGCCCGGACCGAAAAAGGTGCCAATCGCAGCGCCTGCCGACGCGCCCGCCCGGCCGCCGCCAGCGGCCCCCAGGCCCTCTCCGATCATTCCGCCGTCCCCATTGATCGCGCCCTCGACGACCTCAGCGGCGGCACCTAAAACCATCGCTTTGGGCATTAAACGAGTCACCGTACGCAATGTACTGGTCACGCCTTGCAGGGAGCGGCCGCCGCTCACACCACCCTCGGCCTTCGCAGCGCTCGTCGGCTCCAAAATTCGCTTGGCCGCTCGACTGCCCAATTCATCCGTGAGGGCCTTGAGCAACGCCCCCACCAGCGGCTTGATCGCCGCGCCGACCAGCACAATGGCGGCGGCGGCTTTAGGTGAGGTTTCAGCCAACTCGCTCATGTCATCGTTCAACGACCCGAGCCATTGCAGCGAGCTGTCCACAACGGGTGTCACGGCATTGCCAGCGGCCGCCGACAAACGCTCATTGCTGGCGTTGAAGACGTTCCACCGACCTTGCTGGGTGTTCGACAACGCCAACGCATCCTGCCGCACCGAGCCCTTGTCACCCAATAGCGACGTGGCGTAGTGGGCCGGGTCTTTCACCTGCCAGAACGCTGCGTTCACATCGTCAAGCTTCTGAGCCATGCGTAGCACCGCTTGGTCGCCCACGCCAAACAGCGAAGCGGCGAGGTTCGGGCGCTGGTCCACAGGCTGCGCATTCAAGGCCGCCAATACCGACATCGCCGTACCGGGCGCTGCGTCTTTGGCACGCAGCCCACTCGCCACTTCCTCAGGGTCAAGCCGCAACTGCTTCCAGGCTGCCTGCTCGGTCGCGGAGGCCTGATTGCCCTTGCCCAAAGCCTTCGCGAAGCTATCCAGCGCGGCGCCGGCTTCAGCTTGTTGCGAACCGGTGTTGAGCAACGCCGCCGTCAACGCTGCGGCTTGCGCTGGTTGCAAACCCGCCGAAGTCGCGGCCGCACCGTCACGCTGCAACACGGTACCGATCTCACTGGCTTTCGCACCGCCGGGGAGCTTGCCGAGGTGGTTGGTTGCATCCGCCAGGTCAAACGCTTTTTCAGCGCTGAGTTTCATGGCGGTGCGCCAGCCGAGCAGCATCTCGGCGGCTTCCATGGCCGGCATCTTGAATGTGGATGCCGTCACCCCTGCATCACTGGCAAAGCGCAACAGTGCCAATTGCCGGTCCGAGGCATTGGGCAGATCGCTGCTGATTCCCGCCCTGGCCGCCAGGCTTTCCATCCTCACGACATCAACCGCCGTGGTCCCGCCCGCCGCCACCAATGGCGCGCTGGCGATGCGCTGGGTGGGCTCAGCCATCTCGGCAATCTGGCGAGGGCTGAATTGGGTGGCCAGCTTCAGATCGGCAATGGCTGAATCCATCGCTATCGCGGGTTTCAGCAGTTCTGGTGGCTCAATACCGCCGGCCGGCTGACCCTTCGGTTCCTTGGCTGTCTCGCCCTTGGCGCCGGTTCCCATTGCCTGGGAAAACAATCGCTGCGCCGAAAGCTTGACGGTCAGCGACTCGATTGCCGTGGTCAGTCGGCCGAGCTTGAGCCCAAGGTTTTCCATCGCGAGGCTCAGTCCTGGCAGCCGATCCCCAGCGGAGATGATCACACTGCTCGCAGGGTTCGTATTTGAGGCCGCCAACCCACTCTCGTTGAAGGCTGCGTATCTGAGCGAATATCTATCGTCCGCCATCCCGCTCTACTCCTGTTTCACGCCAAGGCGAGTGATCGCGATGTCGTATCGGCGCAAGGCCTTGCCGGCGTCCCACTCCAGGATTTCCGCTTCACTTACCGAGTAAATGAGCGGCACCACATCGAGGATCACTTCGATGTCGCGCTCCGAAAGAAGTCCGCCGGTTTGTTTAAAAAATCGTCGATGCGCACCTGAAGTTGCGTCCAGTCAGGCACAGTCAGCGAGGCCAGATCGGGCAGCATCAGGCCGGTGCAATGGGCCGTGATGAACTCGGCGCGTTCCTTGGCCGTCTTCAGTTTCTTCATCGCCTTGGTGGCCCGCAGAACCGGCATTTCCAGGGTCAATGAGGTCAGGCTGCGGCCCGCGACGTCGAGTGGTTGCAGCAGCGGCATCTGGTCAGGATCGGCCTGTGGGTCATCCAGGAAATACGACGCCGGGCGCGTGGACATTTCGAGCACGTACTGGGCAATGCTCACGTAATCCGGACGCTTGAGCTGATCGAGCTCCTTGCCCGACAGGCCGGTGGCCAATTTGGCCAATTCGAAGAATTGCTCGTCTTCGTCATCGCCGGCACGGGCCAAGGCGTCTTTTTGCGCGGCGTAGTACAGCGGCCTGAGTTGCAGTTGCTCGAGCTGCGAACCGTCGTCATCGGTGATCGGCGATAACAGCTCAAGGGTTGGAGGCATCCAGGACATAAAATCAATTCCTTGAAAAATCGGGGATCCCCTGTGGGAGCGAGCTTGCTCGCGATGGCGACGGTTCATTCAATATCAAGGTGTCTGACACTCCGCTATCGCGAGCAAGCTCGCTCCCACAGGGATTGCATCTAGCCGGCTGGCAACTGCTTAAGGCAGCAACACCGCACGACGCGCATCGCCAAGAATGTCGACGCCGTTGAGCACGAACTTCTGGGTGCGCACGTCGATGTCGATCACTGGGATGCCGTTTTCCAGGCGGCTGTAGGTGCGGCAGGACAGCTCCAGGGTGGTGGTGGGCGTCTCGTTCATTTTCAGGGCGGCTTCGTCGAGGGATTTCAACTTGCCGCCCACAGTGTGGTAGGTGAACCAGGTATTGCCGTCCTGATCCTGGCCCGCCTCGCGCACGTTCAGCAGGATGTCGTCTCCGACGCTCACGCCCAGCGCCAGCATGATTTCCGGGCCGACACCTTGCAGCACCAGTTTGGCTGTCAGCGCTTTGCCGCTCTTGGCCATTTCCTCGCCGATGAAGCGTCCGCCGCGCATTTCTTCCATTTCGAATTCAATTTTCGGCGGCGTGAATTCTTCCACGGTCGCCGACAACGGCAGGCCCTGCAGGGTGGCCGCAATGGCCTGTCTTACGCGGTTGGTAAACATTAGAGAACGTCCTCCAGAAACTGCTCGATGATTTCATCGCGGGCATTGAGTTGATAAATCATGTGTTCATTCGGCGCATAGCGGCCGTAGTCGATGACTACGTACCAGGTGCCGTTCTTGTACTTCTCGACGCTGTTCAGTTCCGGGTGCAGGTACACGCTGCCGCCAGGAATGGTTTCGTCGGCCACCAGGGTTTGCAGCCAGTCGTTGATGCGCTTGACCTCCTGGTCCATGAACGACTTGGTCAGGTTCTTGGCCATGGCTTTCTGGCCGGCCTTCACCAGCTTGCGGCTGATGGCGTCTTCCAGGCCGACGTAGCTGATGAACTTGCCGGTGATGGAACGGTTGCCCAGCAAAGAGAAGCCGCCGAGGATGGTGCGGGCGTAATAGCTGACGCCGTAGCGGTTGAGCAGATCGCCTTCGGTGGAGGTGTCGAGGATGTTGTATTCGACGGTGCGGGAAACGTCCTCGGCGAAGGTCACCTGATTGCCCGGACTCTCCCACTGCTTGACCTTGGCAAGTGCGGCGATGGCCAGGCTCGACGGGGCCAGGAAGACGTTTTTCTTCGCCGCCTTGGAGTACACCGCCGGCATGTTGTGCACCACCAGGCAACGGTCGAAACCGAGGTCGGCGCCGCCCAACTCCTGGCTGTAGGTCACTTGATCAGCGACCGAGGCGTCCTTGCCATCCAGCACCACACGGGCCTTGATGCGCTTGCCGAACGAAGCGAACTCGCCGGCCACGGCCTTGGTGCCGGTGAAGCCCGGCGCGCCGATGATCGTCAGGTCTTCGGCCACGCCACTCAACGCGGCCAGGCCCAACTTGCGCCCGGTCTGCGCCTCGATGCCGCCGACTACATTGTTCTGCGTGTCGGCCAGTGTCGCGCCCTCTTCGACGATGACCACATACACCGGCACCTTGACCACTTTGAGGATCTGGTACACCGCGTGGAACAACGTCCCGGCCTCGGCACCGCTCGGGTCGAGCTGGGCTTGGGTGGTAAAACTGTTGATGCGAAACGGAGTATTTTTCGGAATCAGCGGGTTGGCATTCGGCGCGGTGCCGACCAGCCCGATGACGTTGTCCCCCAGGCCACCCATGGCCTCGGGAGATTCGGTGGCATTGACGGTGATGCCGTTGTGCTCGAAGTTCAAAACCTCAGCCATGGTTATTCAGCCTTTTTGGTGGTGGCCTTTTTGGCCGGGGTGGATGCGGAAGCCGATTCGCCGGCTTCGGTTTTTTTCAATGCCAGGCGACCGGCGCTGAGCAAGGCGTTGGCCTCGACGTCGAGGAGGTCGAGTTCCTGGCCGGTGCTGGACCAATGACCGCCTCCGGTGGGGAAAGGGAGTAGCACGGTGTAGGTTTGGCGTGGTGCCATTTGGGTTTGTCTCCAGATATGAAAAAGCCCCTGGGGAAGGGGCTATTGGGTGTTGTTGAAATTTGACGGTCAAAAAAATGCCCCGTGGTGCGGGGCGATTTATTGGGTTTGGCTGGCGAACCAGGACAGCACGACGGGGCGGTGTTGGCTGTCGGGGAAACTAGGTGACTGCGGCCAATCCCGGAGGGACTGCCGGTAGATAAGCAATTCGGAAAACTGAGCGTCCGTCAGGGTAGTCTCCTGTTGCAAGTCCTGTTCATCTCGATGACGTGTCACGAGCCACTCGCTGGCGTGCATCTTCTCATCGCGCCAGGCTCGCTCGCTGGCGGCCAGAGAATTGCCCTCCCTCACCGGCTCGACAAATGCCTCTCCGTCGTACCGCCATCCGTGGCTGATTTCTTCGCCGCATGGTTTCCACATCAAATCCGGGTGGAAACGTCCTGCTGGATCGACCTCCGTCACCTCATGCACAACGCTGTCTTGTATCAATGCCCACATGTTGATCACCATCTGATAACTACTTGGCCGGGCGACCCATTGCCACCGTTGCCGTTTTCATTGCCACCGCCCCCGCCGCTGCCGGCAAGCGTACTAGACGAACCGCCTTGCTCAACTGAACCCGCTCCTGCCCCATAACCTCGGCCGCCCGCGCCATGTCCGCCGCCGTATATGGATCCAGAAGAAGCCACGCCATTGTCGTGGCGAGTTGCATGTCCACCTGAGCCCAACGTGGTATTGATATCTCCTCCTGAGCCAAGGCCCGCTCTGCCGCCGTACCACTTCGACGCACCAGCGCCGCCCGTGGCACTCATGAAACTGCCAAAAGACGATGCATTGCCAGGGGCTCCGTCGCCATCACTTCCGGCCCAGCCAGCCCCACCAGCGCCAACAGTAACCGTGACAGAGGAAACGCCGGTCAGATCTACCAACCCTTCGGCAATCCCGCCGCCACCTCCGCCGCCTCCGCCGTGGGAGAAGCGCCCGCCACCGCCACCACCGCCAAATACAGTAACCCAGACCTTCCTGACGCCAGCTGGCACTGCCCAAGTAAACACCCCGGCGGCCTTATAAGTCTGAGTTGCCTTGAAAGGACCGTGTCGACTGGTTGTAATTTCCTCCCAGTCTTTCCACTGCCCATCCTCACGACGCGCGCGGACCGCCATGCCAACCTCATCCCCGGACATTCCCCCAATCAGCGTTTGTGTCAGACGCTCGCCGGCATTGGACAGGCCGGAAACCCTGAGACCGTAACGTCGAGTAGGGCTCCAGCCGGGCGGGATGTTGAGCTGGCCTGACGTGGCTGTCAGGTAATCACCCGGTATCGTGTAGTCATTCAAATCGAGCGCGGTACCAACGATTGCGCGGCCCACTCCAAACGCCCCTGGAGCAAGCATTGCGCCCGGGGTCAGATCGAGCGGGTTAGCTTGTTTTGGAGTGTTGTTGCTGCTCCATATCTGCGCCCAAGAAGTCCAGACACCACTAGCAGTACGCGTACGTATACAAGTAATCGGTAGGATGGAATTCACCAACGAATCCCAAACCTGCGTAGCCATGTTGCTGCTGCCCCGCTCCATGTGGAACACGGTGCCCTGGGGAATTTGTCCCGTGCCCTGCTGTGGGGGATATTCCGGCTTCGTTCCCGTGGTCGAAGCGCTGACTAGAAACACACCGTTTTCCACGAGGCTATCGATACTCCCGGTGTAGCTGTAGGCAGAGCCCCCCAGGCCATAACGAGCCATGACGGCCCGAACCCCTCCGTTGAACGCAGCAGACAACGCATCCGGGACCGATCCGTTCTCCGCATACCAGGTAATGCCCGCGCCGGTCGACAAGGTGATGCTGTCCATTGTCTTCAACACCAACTGATTAGCAGCAATACCCGCCACATAATCCGTACCTTGCAAGACGATGGTTGCAGTACCGGTCGATACGTTCAGCAGGTTAATGGTGCCGCCATTGAACCCAGTGCTTGCCTTCGGCAAGGTGATATTCACCGGGTTGGCCGAGTTGATGATGAACGACTTACCGAACGCATCCGCAGTCAGAACGGTACTCGCGTCCAGCCCACCAACGCTCGAATGGTTGCCGAGCGCACGCTGCACAAATGCAGTCGTCGCGAGTTGCTGATTGTTGGTGCTGACCGGTGCAGTCGGAGCCGTCGGGACGTCCAGCAACGCGGGCGAATTGAGCGGCGCAAACCCTTGCGTGATGTTCTGAAACACCAACGCCGTAGTGCCCAGTACAATCACCCCATCGGTAATCAACTGCCAGATCGTGTTACCAAGCGTCGTCCCCTCCTCCACCGAGACAATCAATCCCGAGGTCACCTCGACACTCGCATCGGCATCCGTCGCCCGAACCCAAGCACCGTTCGCAACCACGTAGATACCGTTGTCCTTCGCCAAGGTCTGGGACTTGACCAGAACCCGATTCCCGGCGACCACCGCCACACCATCAATCGCCTGCGCACCACTCAAGACAATGTTGGCCGTCGTCGCCACACGCACCGACTGCTTCCTGTCGAGCTTGGCGAGTTCGTCGGCCACGTAGCCGGTCACCCAGGCTCGCGTCGCCTTGACCACGGTATCGTCAATCAACAACGTCACCAGCTCGGCATTACTCGTCTCGAAAATCGACCGGATATAAAACTCTTTCCCCGAGCCCGAAGTCGCCAGTACCGGCTTGAACGACTCCGGATATTTGACGATCGCATACAAAATCCCGGTATCGGTCCAGATCCCCGCCTCACGCACATACCAGCCGCCCACGTCGGACGGGATGGTGACCTCGGCCAGCAACCAACTCGGATTCTTCTCATCCTGGAACAGCGCATTGAGCGGCCCGCGCCAGACTTCGCGCTTGAGCGCGGTGGCGGTAGCCGCCGGGTTGTATTGCGCACCGCCGCCGTCACCGACGGAGATCTGCGACAACTTGATCGGTGTGCCCGCCGCCTTGCAGGCGGTTTCGTAGGCGATCCCCGCATCGGTGAGCAGGGTGTAGTAGTCGGCCATTTAGGACCCCTGTGGATAAATAGTGGAGGTTTCGACGGTGTAGAGCCCGGCGGCCATATAGGCTTGGCCCGAGGCTTGCAGCCCTTCGATGACAATCGGGAAGACGGTAGTCAGCTCACCGCACAGCGTGGCGGCGCCGATGACGTGACGGCCGAAGGCACTCAAGCCGACCGAAACGCCCAAGGTGTCGCGCTCACTCTTGGCATCGGCCAGGCGGCGGTCGAGACGGGCGTCGATGGTTTCGCTGTAGGGCTGTTCCGTGAACGCCCTGACGGAAAAACTGTAGGGCGGGCCTGGTGGCGTTTGTTCATACCAGGCGCGCACTTCGGGCCTGAGTTGCAAACCCTTCGCGGCATTTTCCAGCGCCGTTCGCGTCCCCGCCTGCCGCGCGGTGGGCCAAGCGAGTTCCACGGTCAGGCGTTTTTCAGCCTCGGGCGCCGCGGTGCTCCACTCACTGACCCCACGATCCGCCCCCAAATACGGCAGGAACGCCAAAGGCGTGGCCGCCGGGTTCATCAACTCGGGAAACGGCGGATCGATGCGTTCCAGCAATTGGGCAAACCCAAGATCCAGCGCCCGCTCCAGCGGTGAACTGTTGACCGGCAGCAGGCTCGGTCGAGATGTGTCGTCGCTCATAACGTATCCACCTCGACCTCGACGCCCGTGCAGTACGGCGCCTGGAAAGCCGTCGTCACGATCGGCGCAAGCGGTTCGAGAATCTGCAGTTGAACCGCGCCGGCGCTGTGCAGCGTGTAGTCGATCCAGCTCGGGTCCACCCGACCTTCCAGGCGATGGCAGGCCTCGGCGTATTCCTGCAGTTGCCGCTGTGCAGCAACCTGGGTCAGGCCCGAGTCAGGGCCGGGATTGATCTTCGCCACGACGCGGATCTTGTAGCTCTCGATCTGCGCGGGTTGGACGATGACCCGGTCCGTTTCCGGTCGTACATCCGGTCGGGCGAAGTGCTCGCGAACACCGTCGAGCAGCCCTTCGGATGGCGTTCCATCGCCGTAGCGGGACAGCACCGTGACCGTGACTTCGCCGGGCGCGGTGCGGCGTCCGTTGCCGTCCTTGATCTGGGCGGCGTAGCTGTCCGGGTCGAAGGTGTACGTGACCGTCACCACACCCGCCGAAGCGCTTTCAACCTTCACGACGGGGCGTTGCCCCAGGGTGAAAATTTCCCGTCGATATTGCATGCGCGAGCCAGCCGCCGGGGCATGGGGCGCCAGGTAGTAGCGCAGCCGCGCATCGTCATCGCTCTCGTAGACCGGGGGAACGGGCGGGAATGCCGCCGGATCGCCCGGGTCGAGCAACTGGCGTTCAAGACCCATGTCCGCGAGGCGAGCATCGAGGTTGGTGCCGGTGGCCCACCACGCCAGCATCTGCTTGATGCGGGCGTTGTATTTGCGTTCGTGGGTTTGCAGCCGGACACAGAACGCCTCGAGGGCCAGGGTCAGCAGTTCGCTTTCGTTTTCGAGGCTGTCGACCAGTTTTGCGGCGCTTGCGGGAGAGCGTGCCGCGACATACTCCACCACGAAGGTCTTGAATTCTGCGAGCAGATCCTCGAATGCCTCGACGGTGACGATGGCCGGTTCGGCCAGTTGGTTCTGGCCGGGTATCAACATGCTCATGCCACCACCTCGAAAGTCTGTTTGCGGTTTCTCCAGGTGCCGGCGAAACGCAGCAGCAATCCCGCACCGTGCCGGCTGGCAACGATGACCTGCGGCTCGAAATCATCGATACCGTTGTGCGGGTTGTAGAACGCTTGGGCCGCATGGCTCTGGGCGAGGATCAGCAGGTCGTCACCGAGGTTCTGCCCCAGTAACTGCGTGAGTGCGCAGCCATACAACGGACGCTTCTGACGAGTGCCCAACGGCGTGGTCAAGGCACGGGTAGCGCGCTGCACGAACTGCAGCCAGTCGTCGACCGTGGCGCCGGTATTTCGATCGATTCCAATCATGGGGAAATCTCTTATGCGGTACTGATGACGCGTCCCTGGTGATCCACCACCGGGCCGCTCAGGTGCACACCCGACGCGTCGAGGCGAATGCCAACAGCGCCCAGTTGCAGCTCGATGGTTTGCGGCGTCATCACCAAACTGGATGGGCCAATGTTCAACCGGAGGGATTCGCGGGAACCGCTGAATGCCGCCGGACCGTTGTTCCAATGCAGGACATGGCTGGCGTGGTCGTAGCCGTTTTCCGCGCCGTCCTGATAGAGGCGACGCGTCAGCGAAGCCTGGGTCGAGACGGGCGGAAACTGACCACCGTTAAGGCCGAACAGCGCCACCGCTTGGCCACCGCCGTCGCCGCCGCCATGGTTGAGCAACAGGCACTGCTCGCCCACGGACGGAATCCGCGACTCGCTCTGGGCGCCGGCGCTCGGGTTGAAGAAGCGGATCGCCGGTGTCAGCAGCCCGCCATGGCTGACCTTGCAGGTATTGGTGGCGGCATCGACTTCCTGACACACACCGATGCGACAGAAACTTTCCGCACGCCGATGCAGGTCTTCGAGCTCGGTTTCCATCTGCGCCAGACGCTCGATGATCGGCCCCAGATGCATCCGCAACAGCGCATCAAACATGGTTCAACCCTCGAGTGCTGTGTATTGATCTGGGTCGTCGATGCTCAAGACTTCCCAGGTTCGCGCGAATTTCGGAATGCCCAACGGGTCATCCAGCAGCGTTGGCCCCAGGTACAGGGCCTGGCTGAAAGAAAGGGTCCAGGCGGTGTATTGCCGCGCCGGATGGATGAATGTTGACGGGAGGCCATCGAGCTCCGTCGGCAGGTCGCATTGATCACCGGACAGCCCCCAGCGGTTATCCATGACCAATTGCTTCAGCTCTGCGGCCAAATCGCAGGCGTCCCATCCCGGAACGGCCATGACCACCTGCAAAGACACCGTCAGCACATGGGCGATACGCCCGTCGTTGGCGCGAAGGCCGGACGCATCGCGCTCAATGGCGATCAGCACCCAAGGTTGGTCGTCGGTGCCGTCGAATTCTTGGGGGCTGCCGATCTTCAAGGCGGGATAAGTGGCGCGCAGCGTCTGGGCAATGGCGAAGAACAGCTGCGACGGTTTTTCGATAAGGACGGGCATTGATCGCCTCCTTTATTTTGGATCAGCGAGGACGATTCACGGCTGGTCGGGAGGAATGTCCCGCGGTGGCACTTCGCAGACGCCAATCCGCTTGGCGACCCAGCGTTCATAGAGACCGATCGCCACATCGGCACCGGCCATGGCGGTCAGGCAACCCAGGGCACAAGCGCTCCAGATCGACATCCCGAGGGCGTACAAAAGCATCGTTGCCGATACGCCGCAGACCACGCAGGCACCGGAGCGCAGAACCACGCGGCGCAGCAGCGGCCAGCCACGGGCTCCCTCCTTGTCGGCGCGCCACATCTCGCCGGACACCCCGCCCACCAGGGCGAGCACGATGACCAGCCAGATCGGCATGTCCAGCAACGCTTGTTGCTCGTTTGTCATGTCAGGCTTCCTGGGGGTGAGTAATGAGCGTTTGGAGACAGGCGACGTTCTACAGTCGCTCAACGATGACGTTGTCGATGAAAGCGAAGTTGACGTAAGGATTCTGTTCGTTGGAGAAGGCCAGGGTTGTTTGAGTGGTGACCGCCGTAAAATCCAAGGTCATGGTGGCCCATTCGACCACACTGCCTCGGGCTACTGGCGTATTGAATGTTGCGGTTTGCCCGGCGACTTTCACTTGGATAACACCTTCCCCAGAGCGATTGGCGTAAACCGAATTACCTGCGCTGAAGGTCAAGCGATATTTAGCACCGGCCACCGTGGCGAAGTTCTGTTGAATCCCACCTCCGTTGCTATAAACGCTGTTAGCCAAATCGACAATCACCACACCTGCCGGCGCTACGGAACCACGGATCGAAGCGGCGACATTGAAGTACTCCGCCCCAGACAGGAAGGTTGTCCAACCGGTGATGAAATCGGCCTGTCCCGTCCTATTCAACACACAACTGTCAGCGCAGCCCGGCTGTTCAAAGCTGCCGTTGGTCAAAAGATTGGCCGCCGTGGCGTTGCCCGTTGCGCTGAATAGCGTGAAGGCCAGCAGGAATGGAGCAATGGTTCTTTTAATAGAGTTCATGGTGATACCTATTGAGTCGAATGATTGTTCGCGAAGGACTGTCATTGGGTACGGCATGCAGGGACTATCCCGCACGCTGTTCGCTCGCTGGCGTTCACTCGAAGCTCAACGGCCTTCACATGATTCAACGTCCCACACCGGGAACACTTGATCTGGAGTTCGGTGTTCTCGCCCATCCGGGCCAGAAGTTTTTTACAGTGACCGCATCTGAAATCCTTCAGCATCGAAAGCCCTCCCATTGGCGGCGGTTTGAAGTGCCTCGCGGCACAGGCATTCCAAAAAGCCCGGTTACCCAGGCTTTTCAGTAATGCGCTTGATCTTTCGGCGCGACTGGCGCGGTACGGATCCATTCAAATTGTTCCTCCGGCCGCGGTCCCTGCCCGCCGGATAACTGCTTCTGGTGCTTTACGCTGCACACCCGGGCCAGTTGCCAACCCTCTGAACCGTTAAGGCCGGTTCATCGCTGCCTGTGGGTAGAACTAAAGAGCTTTGTTGCCAGCCGCTTTGTCGAGCGGCTTGGACACAGAATATGCATGGATGCATATACAGTCAATGCGTAAATGCATTTATTTATGCATGGCAAATGCATGAACGCATGAAACCCGCAGAAACACTGAGGGTTGCCAGTTTTCAGGAGGCGAAAAAAAACCCGCGCGGCGGCGGGTTTTATCTGACAGCGGAGGGGTTAACGGGCGTACATGCCCCACCAGAAGACGTGACCGAGGATGACGATCTGCTCGTCCTGCATTTCCTGGAACGTGTAGTCCTCATCCGGATGTTCATCGCGGTTGAAGCTGCGCAGACGAATGCCAGTGGGCAAGCGGTATAGCTGTTTCACCCGCAGTTGGCCGTTGTGGTTGATGGCGTAGAGGTCACCGTCGACAATATCGCCGATCCCGCATTTGCCCGCGTTCACCCCAACCGTGGCGCCGTCACGCAGCACCGGCAACATGCTGTTGCCGCGTACCGTCACACACTTGGCCTGGTCGAACTGCACGCCGTTGTGGCGCAGGCTGCGCTTGCCGAAGCGCAGGCTGGAGCGCTCGCTTTCCTCGATGACGAATCTTCCTGATCCAGCAGCCAATTCAACCTCACGCAGAAAAGGGACCGACACCTCGTCTTCTTCGACAGGTGTTTCGTCGTCCCACAGGCTTATGTCCTTGAGTTCGGAATGCGGCTCGTCGCGGCGTGCATTGCCGGCGGGCACAACGTCCGCGCGCCCGCGCAACTGGTCGGTGCTCACGGCAAAATATTCGGCGATCTTCGAGATGTGTTTATCCGAAGGGTCGACGATCTTGCCGCTGAGGATCCGCGAGAGGGTGGACTGAGGCACGCCGGTACGCCGGTGAAGCTCCGTGGGGGAGATCCCGTGCTGATCGAGCAATGCTCTTAATACGGTAGAAACGTTGCGTTTTTGCATAACGCGCATAGTGCTTGTTCTTTTCGCAGAAGACAAATGCTGATTTGCATAAATATGCAATTCCAGCGTCGCGCATTTCTTGTGGCGAGGGAGCTTGCTCCCGCTTGAGTGCGAAGCGCTCACAAGAAGGGTCTGCTGCGCAGCCCAGCGGGAGCAAGCTCCCTCGCCACGGAATTCTTCCTACAAGCCCTTGGGAAAAGGCTTCAAAGACGTCCTTCAAATGTGCGACGCAAGGCTACGTTTCCTTGCGCCTCTGCCTACAACTACGCCAGAATCCGCCGGCTTGTGCGCCTTGGATCCCATCGGTACTTTTGATCCTGTCACTGCTCATCAGTGATCGGGTTTAGTAGCCCGGTATTTCCAAGATGTACATCGCTCCATCCAGTCAGGTATTCCCATTCCTGCATTCGATGGTAGCTGTGCGCAGGGCGCCCTCGGGTGCGCCGGTTTCTTGGATCCCCGGTCTACTAACCTGCGTACAGCTGCCACCCACTTCGTTTAGTAGCGAATCGGTGATGGCTCCCACTTCGAGGATCCAAGCATCATGAGCAAGAACACTCCAAATCCCCCAGACGATCACATCTCCCGCAGCCAATCGGCCAACGCCAAGAAACTCGACGACGCGACCACCCGCGCCCTGGACTATTACCTCAAGCCGAAAACCGACAAAGAAACCGCTGACACACCCGACACCCTTTTCATCATCGCCCCCAACATCGACGCCGAATGCCTGCTCGCCAACCTCAGCGAAACCCTGGCCTCGGCCAACGCCATGGTCAGCGACCTGGCATTCGACCTGAAGGGCTCGCGGCGGAATATCCTGCTGGGGGTTCAACAGATGATCGAGCTGAGCCAGTTGCTGGCGAACCGGGCGTTGGATGTGGTTGAGGTGAGGTAAACAGGTCCCATTAAGCAGAAACATAAATGGCCGTATGTATAGCCATAGTGTTCACTTAAGAAAACGAAGAGCTTGTTGGGGGAGTTCGCTCCGCTGGGCTTGGGAGCCCTCCTTTTTTGTGTGCACTCCGCACTCAAGCAGAAGCAGGCTCCCTCGCCACCGCTTCACCGATTTCCATCATGGACAGCACTGGACACCAATAGGTCGCTTGAGTCCGGGTCAAACACAGGAATATTAAAAAGGATTAGATTAATGACGGAGGATGCCAACACTCGCAATCAGGAAGTGGCTTTAGCAGATCGAACCGTTTATGAAGACGCATTGCGCTTCGCTCGATCCAATAAAAAAGCAATCGCAAAACGACTTACAGATAAGGAGCTTTATCCACCAGAAGAAGCGCCGGTATCAGTTTTCATGGCGGGTTCCCCTGGCGCAGGTAAAACCGAGGCCTCAATAGCTTTGGTGAATCTCTTTGCGGATACCGCCATTCTACGGATAGATGCTGATGAGCTGCGAAGTGAGTTTCCAGCTTATACGGGAACAAATTCGTGGCTTTTTCAGGGTGGGGTTTCGATTCTGGTCGACAAAATCCTCGATTCGCATTGGATCAAAGGCAATCGTTTATCCTTGACGGGACGTTTTCCAACATAGATGTTGCAAGACGGAACGTCGACCGCTCATTGAAAAAAGGCCGATTCATACAAATTTTGTATGTCTATCAATCACCTGTGCTTGCCTGGGGGTTTGTCAACGCTCGTGAGGCGGCCGAGGGTAGGAGGATTCACAAAGAGCATTTCATCCAGCAATACTTCGCAGCACGTGACGTCGTGAACGCGCTTAAGCTAGAGTATCAAGGTGATGTCCATGTAGATCTGTTGCTCAAACATATCGACAATTCGGGACGACTTTACAAGGCTGGTGTCGATAAGATTGACTACCATATCCCTGAGCAACACACGCGGGCGGACCTAGAGGCCATGCTCGGAGCACCATAAGGAGGGCACCTATGATTTCGATCAAGCTTGGCTTGTCCAAAGGAACCAAGAGCACCTTCGCCGATTTTATTCGTAACGCGAAATCGGACCAAAAGAAGCGTGTTTATAGCGAGGTTTTGACGGAGGCTACCAAGCAGCAAAACCTAGTCATGATGCAGGCCGAGGCGAAACGAGCCTGATGTCAAGACTGGAACGAAGCCCGACCATGTGTCGGGCTTTTTGTTGCCTGGTTTCATACCTCAGGCATATTTCCGCGCCGCATCTAGAAGCGATATCGGAAGGAAGAAGCCCAGCTTCACCAACATCGAAGCACTCATCCCTGGGTAGCACCAGACCGCCCATGTTAACCTTGCGCCCATCGCGGAAAAGCCGGGCCGATGCCCCTCCTTTTGCCTACACCTTTCAACGAGCTTTGCCTGACCCCAATGAATACCGCCGTGAACGACCTGTCCTCCCACACGCCGATGATGCAGCAATACTGGCGCCTGAAGAACCAGCACCCCGATCAGCTGATGTTCTATCGCATGGGCGACTTCTACGAGATCTTCTACGAAGATGCGAAGAAAGCCGCCAAGCTGCTGGACATCACCCTGACGGCGCGTGGGCAATCGGCGGGCATGGCGATTCCGATGTGTGGGATTCCTTACCACGCAGCGGAAGGTTATCTGGCGAAGCTGGTCAAACTCGGCGAGTCCGTGGTGATTTGCGAGCAAGTCGGCGACCCGGCCACCAGCAAAGGGCCGGTGGAACGCCAGGTCGTGCGGATCATCACGCCGGGCACGGTCAGTGACGAAGCCTTGCTGGACGAGCGTCGGGACAACCTGATTGCTGCAGTCCTGGGCGACGAGCGCCTGTTCGGTCTGGCGGTGCTGGACATCACCAGCGGCAATTTCTCGGTGCTGGAAATCAAGGGCTGGGAAAATCTGTTGGCGGAGCTGGAGCGGGTCAACCCGGTGGAGCTGTTGATTCCCGACGACTGGCCCAAAGACCTGCCGGCGGAAAAACGCCGTGGCGTACGTCGTCGGGCACCGTGGGACTTCGAGCGCGATTCGGCGTTGAAAAGTCTTTGCCAACAGTTCGCCACGCAAGACCTCAAGGGCTTTGGTTGCGAAAACCTGACCCTGGCCATCGGCGCTGCCGGTTGCCTGCTGGCCTACGCCAAGGAAACCCAGCGCACCGCCCTACCCCACTTGCGCAGCCTGCGTCACGAACGCCTGGATGACACCGTGGTGCTGGACGGCGCGAGTCGGCGCAACCTGGAGCTGGACACCAACCTGGCCGGCGGACGCGACAACACCTTGCAGTCGGTGGTCGATCGCTGCCAGACCGCCATGGGCAGCCGCCTGCTGACCCGCTGGTTGAACCGTCCGCTGCGGGACCTGACGGTACTGACAGCGCGCCAGTCATCCATTACTTGCCTGCTGGACCGCTATCGCTTCGAGCAGTTGCAACCGCAGCTCAAGGAAATCGGCGACATCGAGCGGATCCTCGCTCGCATTGGCCTGCGCAATGCCCGTCCCCGCGACTTGGCGCGCCTGCGCGACGCCCTCGGCGCGCTGCCGGAACTGCAAGTGGCGATGACCGACCTCGAAGCACCGCACCTGCAACAACTGGCGCGCACCACCAGCACCTACCCGGAACTGGCCGCGCTGTTGGAAAAAGCAATTATCGACAATCCGCCGGCGGTGATCCGTGACGGTGGCGTGCTGAAAACCGGCTACGACGCCGAGCTCGACGAACTGCAATCGCTGAGCGAGAACGCCGGCCAGTTCCTGATCGACCTCGAAGCCCGGGAAAAAGCCCGTACGGGCCTCGCCAACCTCAAGGTCGGCTACAACCGCATCCACGGCTACTTCATCGAACTGCCGAGCAAGCAGGCCGAGCAAGCCCCGGCCGATTACATTCGCCGCCAGACCCTCAAGGGCGCCGAGCGTTTCATCACTCCGGAGCTCAAGGCGTTCGAAGACAAGGCGCTGTCGGCCAAGAGCCGCGCCCTCGCCCGGGAAAAAATGCTCTACGAAGCCCTGCTCGAAGACTTGATCAGCCAGCTCCCGCCGCTGCAGGACACCGCCGCCGCCCTGGCTGAACTGGACGTGTTGAGCAACCTGGCCGAACGCGCGTTGAACCTGGACCTGAACTGCCCGCGCTTCGTCAGCGAACCGTGCATGCGCATCAGCCAGGGTCGTCACCCGGTGGTCGAGCAAGTACTGACCACGCCGTTCGTGGCCAACGACCTGAGCCTGGACGACAATACCCGCATGTTGGTGATCACCGGCCCGAACATGGGCGGTAAGTCCACCTACATGCGCCAGACGGCGTTGATCGTGCTGCTGGCCCACATCGGCAGCTTCGTGCCGGCGGCCAGCTGCGAACTTTCCCTGGTGGACCGCATCTTCACCCGGATCGGCTCCAGCGATGACCTGGCGGGTGGGCGTTCGACGTTCATGGTGGAAATGAGCGAAACCGCTAACATCCTGCACAACGCCACCGAACGCAGCCTGGTGCTGATGGACGAAGTCGGCCGGGGCACCAGCACCTTCGACGGCCTGTCCCTGGCCTGGGCTGCCGCTGAACGCCTGGCTCAACTGCGCGCCTACACGCTGTTCGCCACGCACTACTTCGAATTGACCGTACTGCCGGAAAGCCAACCGCTGGTAGCAAACGTCCACCTCAACGCCACCGAGCACAACGAACGCATCGTCTTCCTGCATCACGTGTTGCCCGGCCCAGCCAGCCAGAGCTACGGGTTGGCGGTGGCGCAGCTAGCCGGCGTGCCGAGCGATGTCATCACCCGCGCCCGCGAGCACCTGAGCCGCCTGGAAACCACCAGCCTGCCCCACGAAGTACCCCGCCCGACCAAAGGCAAACCGGCCGCGCCGCAGCAAAGCGACCTGTTCGCCAGCCTGCCCCATCCGGTGCTGGATGAACTGGCCAAGGTTGACCTGGACGACCTGACGCCACGCCGTGCACTCGAATTGCTTTATACATTGAAGACACGGATCTAACGCACAGGCTTTCAAGCTGTTAGAATCTCGCGCGGTTTGGGATGCTGCTGCCTATTAGCCTGGGTTTGCAGACTATCGCTCCCGAACCCCGCGACCCCTACCGTGAAGGGGCTTCGCCGCAGCCGCCTGAGGAGAGAATTAGAAATGACCTTCGTCGTCACCGACAACTGCATCAAGTGCAAGTACACCGACTGCGTAGAAGTGTGTCCGGTGGACTGCTTTTACGAAGGCCCGAATTTCCTGGTCATTCACCCGGACGAGTGCATCGACTGCGCCCTGTGTGAACCGGAATGCCCGGCGAATGCCATTTTCTCGGAAGACGAAGTGCCAGCTGGCATGGAGAACTTCATCGAGCTGAACGCTGAATTGGCGGACATCTGGCCGAACATCACCGAAAGGAAAGACGCCTTGCCGGACGCTGAAGAGTGGGATGGCAAGCCAGGCAAGATCGCAGACCTCGAGCGCTGATCTTTCCCGCGTCACCAAAGGCCCCTTGCGGGCCTTTTTGCTGGTTGAAAACAAAATCGCAGGCAAAAAAAAGGGGCGGTTTGACCCGCCCACATTTTTTCCCTAATCCCTTTAATCCTATTCATCGTCCTGATGAATCGCATCCTGCGATATCCTTTCCTTCCCATCATCCTTGACAGGTGTGTCTGTCCGTCGACACAGGACTGATATTAGTGTTTTCCCATTTCTGTGCAATGGCCCGCAGGCGTCTTCCTGCCCTCTGTAACAGTCCGTTCACAGAAACTTATCTTGTTTAAAAACAACTAGTTAACTATTTTTCACCGCATTCGTTAGTCATCTGTCCCATTGAAGGAAAACCGAACGCTTACGTAACAGTAGGCAAAGGCTTACAAACTGAAACTACAAAATGGGTAGGACTGGAAAATCAAATGGCCCAGAAACGCAAAAGCCCCGAACCAGTCGGGGCTTTCTCTGCTGCGCTTGGTGAGTGTTATTGAAACAACGATTCGCTCGACAGGCCATTTTTCTCCAGGATCTCCCGGAGGCGCTTGAGGCCTTCGACCTGGATCTGCCTCACCCGCTCCCGAGTCAAACCAATCTCCAGGCCGACATCTTCCAGCGTGCTGCTTTCATGGCCGCGCAAGCCGAAGCGGCGAATCACCACTTCCCGTTGCTTGTCCGTAAGCTCCGAGAGCCACTGGTCGATGCTCTGGGACAAATCGTCATCTTGGAGCAACTCGCATGGATCGGTGGGACGGTCATCGGTCAGGGTATCGAGCAGCGTCTTGTCAGAGTCCGGCCCCAGGGAAACGTCCACCGACGAAACCCGCTCATTGAGCCCAAGCATGCGCTTGACCTCACCCACAGGTTTTTCCAGCAGGTTGGCGATTTCTTCAGGTGAAGGTTCGTGGTCCAGCTTTTGGGTCAGTTCACGGGCAGCCCGCAGATAGACATTCAACTCCTTGACCACATGGATCGGCAGCCGAATGGTCCGGGTCTGGTTCATGATCGCCCGTTCGATGGTTTGGCGGATCCACCAGGTCGCGTAGGTCGAGAAACGGAAGCCGCGCTCGGGGTCGAATTTCTCGACAGCGCGAATCAGCCCCAGGTTTCCCTCTTCGATCAGGTCCAGCAGCGAAAGCCCACGATTGACATAACGTCGGGCGATTTTCACCACCAGGCGCAGGTTGCTTTCAATCATGCGTTTTCGACCGGCCGGGTCGCCACGTTGCGACAGGCGCGCAAAATGAACTTCTTCCTCGGGGGAGAGCAGCGGCGAGAAACCGATTTCGTTGAGGTACAGCTGAGTGGCGTCCAGCGCCCGGGTGTAGTCGATGTACTTATGTTGTTTAAGTGAAGCGGAGTGTTTGGATTTGGCACGAACGGAAGGTGGAGTCGCCCCTTCATCATTCGACATCGAATCCATAGCGATGCCGGTCTCCATAAGGAGAACCTCATCGTCGATGTCAAACTCCGGCACTTCTTTACTGAGAGCCATTGTTATAGTCCTTTGGTGAGTTCGACCTCAAGCTCGAGCGACGCCTTTATCCTTGGCAACGCTGGAGCCTGTTCCCTCTACGTGACGGAACAGGCTGACAACCGAATCAACGACGTGGCAGGAATTGCAGCGGATCTACAGGTTTACCTTGTCGGCGAATCTCAAAATGCAGCTTCACCCGGTCTGTACCCGTTGATCCCATCTCGGCAATTGTCTGTCCGACCTTGACCTGCTGCCCCTCCCGAACCAACAGCCTGCGGTTGTGACCGTAGGCACTAACGTAGGTATCGCTGTGTTTGATGATCACGAGTTCGCCGTAGCCCCTCAAACCACTCCCGGCGTACACAACCGTGCCATCAGACGCGGCTAAAACAGGCTGTCCCAAATCCCCGGCGATATCAATTCCTTTATTCAAACTACCGTTTGAAGAGAATTTTCCAATGAGAACGCCATTAGAAGGCCATCCCCAGCCAGTCGGGGCGGGGCCTGCAGGAGGCATCGGAGCAGGGGCCGGCTTGTTCGCGACGGACGGTACAGCCGCCGGCGCGGGACCCGCCGGACGACGGATAACCGTGGTTTTGCTTGAGGACGAAGGTGTGGAACCGGACTGGGTGACGACCGCCGTAGGCGTTGAACCGCTGCGCCCGTCAAAGCGAATTGTCTGACCTGGGTGGATCGTATAAGGCGCAGGAATGTTGTTCCGGGCCGCGAGGGCTTTGTAGTCCCAGCCGTAGCGAAAAGCGATGGAAAACAGCGTATCGCCACGCCGGACTACATACTGGCCGGTCGTGACCGTTGGCCGTTGCGGTGTCGCATTGTTGCGATCAACCACTCGGACGTTACCCGAAGGCGTGCTGGAACAACCGACCAGCAAGGTACCCAAGAGAAGGCCAGTCACCAGGCGCTTTAAGCTCGTGATACCCATACGCTGCGCAATGACTGTGAGACTCACCCGCCGCTCCCTTTGTGGTGGCTGAAGAAATTCGAAACTGCCTGTCCAGGCAGACATGTTGCCCTATGGCTCGCCGACATTGCGCGTCTATAAAGGAAGCGCAATGGCCGCCCGCACACGTTTGCTCGACGCTGTTTAACGTTATCTGGCAAACCGAAGCCCGGCGAACGGGTGCTGCCGTAAGACACAGTCCGTGTCCTGGAATTCAGCATCCGATCACAAATGCTCAGGCCAACGGCCCGTTGAGCAACGGTACGAAACGCACCGCCCCGAGGACGTGTCGTGAAAAACCGTGCTCTTCGCGCACAATCAACATCAGCTGCTGGACTTCACCCGCACCGACCGGAATGACCAGGCGCCCGCCCGGAGCAAGCTGATCCAACAAGGCCTGGGGGACGTCTGTGGCCACCGCCGTGACAATAATGCCGTTATAAGGCGCCAACGCTGGCCAGCCTTCCCAACCGTCTCCCCAGCGAAATACCACGTTGCGCAGATTCAATTCCACGAGACGTTCCTTGGCGCGATCTTGCAGCACCTTGATCCGCTCCACGGAAAACACACGTTCCACCAACTGCGACAACACGGCGGTCTGATAGCCCGAACCCGTGCCGATCTCCAGCACCTTGTCCAGCGGCCCAGCCTCCAGCAGCAGCTCGCTCATGCGGGCCACCATATAAGGCTGGGAAATGGTCTGGTTATGGCCGATCGGCAACGCCGTGTCTTCATAGGCGCGATGGGCCAGCGCCTCATCGACGAACAGGTGACGCGGCGTGCGACGAATCACCTCCAGCACCTGGGCATTCGACAGCCCTTCTTCGTAAAGCCGCTGGATCAACCGTTCCCGGGTGCGCTGGGAGGTCATGCCAATTCCCCGGCGCAGCATATCGTCTTGTTCACGTGACATCAGTGCAGCCCCTCCAGCCAGCCTTCGAGATGCCTGAAGGCATCGTTGAAGGTTCGATCCAGCTGCAACGGCGTGATCGAGACGTAGCCCTGCATGACCGCATGGAAGTCCGTGCCAGGCCCGCCATCTTCGGCGTCGCCGGCGGCCGCGATCCAGTAGCCGGCCTTGCCGCGCGGATCGACGACATGCATCGGTTTGGCCGCGCGGGCACGATGGCCCAGGCGAGTGAGCTGGATGCCACGGATATGGTCTAGCGGCAAATTCGGGATGTTCACGTTCAGCACCGTGCGCGGCGGCAGGTCCAGTTCGCCGTGGGCCTCCACCAGCTTGCGGGCGAAGTAGGCGGCGGTAGGCAAGTTGTCGACCTGCCGTGAAACAAACGAAAAGGCAAAAGAGGTGTGGTTCAGGAAACGACCTTCCAGGGCCGCGGCAACCGTACCCGAATACAGCACATCGTCCCCCAGGTTTGCCCCCAGGTTAATACCTGAGACCACCATGTCCGGCTCGCGCTCCAACAGGCCATTCAGGCCCAGGTGCACGCAATCGGTTGGCGTACCGTTGAGGCTGATGAAACCATTGTCCAGGTAGCAAGGATGCAACGGACGGTCGATCGTCAGCGAACTGCTGGCGCCGCTTTTGTCCTGGTCCGGGGCGATCACCACGCACTCGGCAAAATCCGCCAGCGCAGCATAAAGCGCGGCAAGACCGGGTGCTGTCACCCCGTCGTCGTTAGAAATCAGAATACGCATGGGTTGTCCGTCTGCCCTGCAGGCACCAGATCGACGAGTTCGCGCACCAAGACAGTGGCGAAACATCCGGCCGGCAGGACGAATTCCAATTGCAGAATGTCCAGCGAGGGATAATGCCACGACAGCCCGCCAATGGGCAGCCGCAGGATGCGACGTTCGTGACTCATCCCCGCGTTTATCAACCAGTCGCGCAGGTCCGCCTCGCTCTGGGCGACGGCCTGCTCTAATTCAAAGACCACGCCAGCGGCGGGTGAAGGGCCTTCGCCCCATTGGGGACCGGTCGGGTGCAGATCGAGAATCGCCAGGCGCGGATCGCTGCATTCAGCCTCCCCGGCCGGGAAAAAACTGCGGCTGTCGGTGAAAGCCAGCAGATCGCCCACCTGGGCGTGTTGCCAGGTACCGTCGGCCACTCTGGCCGCCAGCACTTTGTTGAAGAGAAAACTGCGGGCCGTCGACAGCAGGCGCGAACGCACGTTGCGCTGTTCCGGCAAGGCTTTGCGCGCCGCCCATGCACGAGCATCGACAACATTGCCACCTTCGTGGCCGAAGCGCTGGGCGCCGAAATAGTTAGGGATGCCCTGGCGAACAATTTGTTGCAGGCGTGCCTCGATCGCCGCTTTGTCGCCTGTGAACTGGGTCAGGCGCAAGGTAAAACCGTTGGCCGAGTGCGCACCGCGCTGCAGCTTGCGCCTGTGGCGGGCGGTCTTGAGGATTTTCAGGGTGTCATTTTCGGCCGCCGACAGGTCCGGGTCGGCCTTGCCTGGCAATTGCACGCTGAACCACTGACGAGTCAGTGCCTGGCGATCCTTGAGTCCGGCGTAGCTGACCGTGCGCAGCGGCACGCCGGCGGCCTTGGCGATACGCCGGGCAGCCTCCTCGGTGTTCAAACCGCGTTTTTCCACCCAGATCCACAAGTGCTCGCCATCGCCGGTCAACGGAATGTCGAGCACTTCATCGACCTGGAAATCCTCCGCCGTGGCTTTCAGTACCGCGCTGCCCAACGACTCGCCATAGGCCCGTGGCCCCAGTAGTTCAAGTTCGGTCATGAGCGCAACAACAAGGCAACGGAATGGACGGCTATGCCTTCTTCCCGACCGACGAAGCCCAGCTTCTCGGTGGTGGTGGCCTTCACGTTCACCTGGTCCAGGTCTACCTGGAGATCTTCGGCAATCCGCTGGCGCATCGCTTCGATGTGCGGCGCCATCTTTGGCGCCTGGGCAACGATGGTGTTGTCGACGTTGCCCACTTTCCAGCCCTTGGCATGGATCAAGGAAACCACGTGACGTAGCAGCACACGGCTGTCGGCGCCCTTGAATTGCGGGTCGGTGTCAGGGAAATGCTTGCCGATATCGCCCAGGGCGGCAGCGCCGAGCAAGGCATCGCTCAAGGCGTGCAGCAACACGTCACCATCAGAATGCGCAAGCAGCCCGAAGCCGTGTGCGATCCGCACGCCGCCCAGAGTAATGAAGTCGCCTTCAGCAAAACGGTGAACATCGTAGCCGTGGCCAATACGCATAAAAAAACGCCCCGATTTTTGTCAGGGCGTGATTCTACCCGCATTAGCCGTTCAGGGCGCGTGCATGATGTTGCAAGTGTTCATCGATGAAGCTGGCAATGAAGAAGTAGCTGTGGTCATAGCCGGGTTGCAGCCGCAGTTCCAACGGGTGATCGGCCGCCTTGGCCGCCTGTTGCAAGGCTTCGGGCTTGAGCTGGTTGGCGAGGAAATCATCGCGATCACCCTGGTCCACCAACAGCGGCAGCTTTTCTCCCGCTTCGGCGATCAACGCGCAGGCATCCCATTCGCGCCATTTCGAACGGTCTTCCCCAAGGTAGCGGGCGAACGCTTTCTGTCCCCACGGGCAATCCATCGGATTGTTGATCGGAGAAAAGGCCGACACCGAACGGTAACGCCCGGGGTTGCGCAAGGCGCAGACCAGCGCGCCATGACCGCCCATGGAATGACCGCTGATGCCACGCTTATCCGAAGCCGGGAAATGCGCTTCTACCAAAGCCGGCAATTCCTGCACGACATAGTCATGCATCCGATAGTGTCGCGCCCAAGGATCCTGCGTGGCGTTCAGATAGAACCCTGCCCCCAGGCCGAAGTCCCACGCACCGTCCGGATCACCGGGCACTTCGGCGCCACGGGGGCTGGTGTCCGGCGCGACGATGATCAAGCCCAACTCGGCGGCCATGCGCTGGGCACCGGCCTTTTGCATGAAATTTTCGTCCGTGCAGGTCAAACCGGACAACCAGTACAACACCGGCAACTTACCGCCCTGCTCCGCTTGCGGCGGCAGATACACGGCGAAGACCATGTCGCAACCCAGCACTTCGGAACGGTGCCGGTAACGCTTGTGCCAGCCGCCGAAGCTTTTCTGGCAGGAAATGTTTTCCAGGCTCATGACCGACCTCAGAAATGAATAACGGTACGGATGCTCTTGCCTTCATGCATCAAGTCGAATGCCTTGTTGATGTCCTCCAGGCCCATGGTGTGAGTGATGAAGGTATCCAGCGGGATCTCGCCCTTTTCAGCCATGTCCACGTAGCTCGGCAGTTCGCTGCGACCGCGCACGCCGCCAAACGCCGAACCGCGCCAGACGCGTCCGGTTACCAGTTGGAACGGACGGGTGGCGATCTCCTGGCCGGCCCCGGCCACGCCGATGATCACCGATTCGCCCCAACCTTTATGGCAGCATTCCAGGGCGGCACGCATCAACTGCACATTGCCGATGCACTCGAAGGAAAAGTCCACGCCGCCGTCTGTCATGTCGACAATGACTTCCTGGATCGGACGGTCGAAATCTTTCGGGTTGACGCAATCGGTGGCGCCCAGCTGCTTGGCGATTTCGAACTTGGCCGGATTGATGTCGATGGCGATGATGCGCGAGGCCTTGGCCTTCACGGCACCGATCACGGCCGAAAGCCCGATACCGCCCAGGCCGAAGATCGCCACGGTGTCACCCGGCTTGACCTTGGCGGTGTTCAACACGGCGCCGATGCCGGTGGTAACGCCGCAACCCAGCAGGCAGACCTTTTCCAGGGGAGCATCTTTCTGGATCTTCGCTACGGAGATTTCCGGCAGCACGGTGTATTCAGAGAACGTCGACGTACCCATGTAGTGGAAAATCGTCTCGCCCTTGTAGGAAAAGCGCGAAGTACCGTCCGGCATCAGGCCTTTGCCCTGGGTGGCGCGGATGGCCTGGCAGAGGTTGGTCTTGCCCGACTTACAGAATTTGCACTGGCCGCACTCCGGGGTGTACAGCGGGATCACATGGTCACCCACCGCCACCGATGTCACACCCTCGCCGATGGCTTCGACAATGGCGCCGCCTTCATGGCCAAGAATCGAGGGGAAGATTCCTTCCGGGTCAGCGCCGGACAGGGTGTAGGCATCGGTGTGACAAACGCCCGAAGCCACCACGCGCAACAGCACTTCGCCCACCTTGGGCATGGCCACGTCGACTTCAACGATTTCCAGGGGTTTCTTGGCCTCGAAGGCAACGGCAGCGCGTGACTTGATCATCCGGATACTCCAGCAAAATAAAACGAGACAGGGAGTGTAATCCTATGCCGGAAACTGAATAATCCAGCCGAAAGCAAAACATTATTGCCATATAGGGATAATCAGCCATGTCAGACAACCGCTGGGAAGGCATCGATGAGTTCGTGGCTGTGGCCGAATGCAGCCAGTTCACCGCCGCAGCCGAACGTCTCGGTGTGTCGTCTTCCCATATCAGTCGACAAATCGTACGGCTTGAGGAGCGCCTGCAGACACGCTTGCTTTATCGAAGTACCCGTCGGGTAACGCTGACCGAAGCCGGGCAGACCTTCTTGCAGCATTGCCAGCGCTTGCAGGATGGGCGCGAGGAAGCATTGCGGGCCGTCGGTGATCTTGCCAGCGAACCCAAGGGCATGCTGCGCCTGACCTGTGCCGTTGCCTACGGTGAACGGTTCATCGTGCCATTGGTGACGCGGTTCATGGGGATCTATCCACAGTTACGGGTGGACATCGAGCTGAGCAATCGCGCGCTGGACCTGGTGCATGAAGGCCTGGACCTGGCGATTCGCCTCGGCCGCTTGCAGGACTCACGGCTGGTAGCCACGCGCCTGGCACCGCGGCGGATGTACCTTTGCGCTTCGCCGTCCTACCTGGAACGTTATGGTCGGCCCCATAGCTTGTCGGAACTGAGCCGCCACAACTGCCTGATCGGCAGCTCCGACATCTGGCAACTGGAGCAGAACGGCCGGGAATTTTCCCAGCGGGTGCAGGGAAACTGGCGCTGCAACAGCGGGCAAGCGGTGCTGGACGCTGCGTTGCAAGGCGTGGGGTTGTGCCAGTTGCCGGATTATTACGTGCTGGAGCATCTGCACAGCGGTGCGTTGATTTCGTTGCTGGAAGCCCATCAGCCCCCAAACACGGCGGTGTGGGCGCTTTATCCGCAGCAGCGACATCTGTCGCCGAAGGTGCGCAAGTTGGTGGATTACTTGAAGGAAGGGTTGGCTGAGCGGCCGGAGTATCGGGGGTAACGCTGGTTTTATATTGCCTGATCGATTGCTATCGCGAGCAGGCTCGCTCCCACAGTGGATCTTCAGCAGATACAAACTTTGCGTACAGACAACATCCCTTGTGGGAGCGAGCCTGCTCGCGATGGCGATCCTGAAGACGCCTCCATTGCTCGCTTAACGCCGATTCGCCCACCGCTGGCGCAACCACTCAAGGTCTTCCGGCCGGGTGACCTTGATGTTATCCGCCCGCCCCTCAATCAGCCGAGGCGCTTGCCCCGCCCACTCCATGGCGGACGCTTCATCGGTTATCACGGCATCGGCCACCAGGCTGTCGGCCAGGGCCCGGTGCAAGGCGCCAAGACGGAACATCTGCGGTGTATAGGCTTGCCAGATCACGCTGCGATCGACGGTCTCCAACACACGGCCATGCTTGTCGGCGCGCTTGAGGGTGTCGCGAGCCGGGACGGCCAGCAGGCCACCGACCGGGTCGTTCGCCAGCTCATGGAGCAACGTATCCAGGTCGACCCGGGCAAGATTGGGACGCGCGGCGTCGTGAACCAGCACCCAATCGAAATCGTCGGCGCCCTGTTCGTGTAAGTGCAGCAATGCATTGAGGACCGAATCCGAACGCTGCTCGCCGCCGTCCACCCGCTGGATCCGGGGATCGCTGGCGCAGGCCAGGGTCGGCCAATAGGGATCGTCGTGAGCAATGCTGACCACCACGCCCTTGACGGTCGGGTGATCGAGGAAACAGCCGAGGCTGTGTTCAAGAATTGTGCGTGCGCCCAGTTGAAGGTATTGCTTGGGTCGGTCCGCGGCCATGCGAGCACCAACGCCCGCGGCAGGAATCACGGCCCAGAAGGCCGGTGGACGAATGCTCATTGGGCCAACTGGTAGAGGGTTTCGCCCTCCTTGACCATGCCCAATTCATGGCGAGCCCGCTCTTCGACGGTCTCCATGCCTTTCTTCAGTTCCATCACTTCGGCGTCCATCACCCGATTGCGCTCCAGCAATGCCTCGTTTTCGGCGTGCTGGTCGGCAATCTGCTGATTCAGCTCGGCCACTTGCGCCAGGCTGCCATTGCCCACCCACAGGCGGTACTGCAGGCCGGCCAGCAACAGGAGCAAGACGAGAAACAACCAATTGGGACTGCGCATCGAATATCAGGTATCCAGTGAAAAAAGACCGCCATGCCAAACTTTGAAGCGTCTGATAGCACGAAGCCTGGAAGATCCAGGCTTGTGCTTGATAAGGCATCAGATTAGAGGCAAAACCACCGCGTTGGTAATTGTTGCGACGCAATCCGCTGTCTTTTTACCATTTACCGCTTAACCGCGAAACTCGGCGCGACCGTTGTACTTGGCCTTGCCGTTCAACTGCTCTTCGATGCGCAGCAGTTGGTTGTACTTGGAAACGCGGTCAGAGCGGCACAGCGAACCGGTCTTGATCTGGCCCGCCGCGGTGCCCACGGCCAGGTCGGCAATGGTCGAGTCTTCGGTCTCACCGGAGCGGTGGGAGATCACGGCGGTGTAGCCGGCAGCCTTGGCCATCTGGATGGCTTCCAGGGTTTCGGTCAGGGTGCCGATCTGGTTGAACTTGATCAGGATAGAGTTGGCGATCTTCTTGTCGATGCCTTCTTTCAGGATCTTGGTGTTGGTCACGAACAGGTCGTCGCCCACCAGCTGGGTTTTCTCGCCGATCTTGTCGGTGAGGATTTTCCAGCCAGCCCAGTCGGACTCGTCCAGGCCGTCTTCGATGGAAATGATCGGATAGCGCTCGGTCAGGCCCTTGAGGTAGTCGGCGAACCCTTCGGCGGTGAATACCTGACCTTCGCCGGACAGGTTGTACTTGCCGTCTTCGAAGAACTCACTGGCCGCGCAGTCCAGGGCCAGGGTCACGTCGGTGCCCAGCTTGTAACCAGCGTTGGCCACGGCTTCGGAGATCACTTTCAGGGCGTCTTCGTTGGACGCCAGGTTCGGTGCGAAACCGCCTTCGTCACCCACGGCGGTGCTCAGGCCACGGGCCTTCAGCACAGCCTTGAGGTGATGGAAAATCTCGGTGCCCATGCGCAGGCCTTCGGAGAAGGACTTGGCGCCAACCGGCTGCACCATGAATTCCTGGATGTCGACGTTGTTATCGGCATGTTCGCCGCCGTTGATGATGTTCATCATTGGCACCGGCATCGAGTACACGCCTGGCGTACCGTTGAGGTTGGCAATGTGGGCGTACAAAGGCAGGTCCTGGTCCTGAGCGGCGGCTTTGGCGGCGGCCAGGGACACTGCGAGGATCGCGTTGGCGCCCAGAGTGGCTTTGTTTTCGGTGCCGTCGAGCTTGATCATGGCCTGGTCGAGGGCCTTCTGGTCGGCAGGGTCCTTGCCCAGCAACAGGTCGCGGATCGGACCGTTGATGTTGGCGACGGCTTTCAGCACGCCCTTGCCCAGGTAACGGCTCTTGTCGCCATCACGCAGCTCCAGCGCTTCGCGCGAGCCAGTGGAAGCACCGGACGGCGCGCAGGCGCTGCCGATGATGCCGTTGTCGAGAAGCACGTCCGCTTCGACAGTGGGGTTGCCACGGGAGTCGAGAACTTCACGACCTTTGATGTCGACGATTTTTGCCATTGTTGTAAACACTCCAAAGTTGACGAAAACGACGCAGCGAGAAGAAAACTTTTACGGTCGGCGGGTAAAGAGCAGCGGGCAGGCTCGCCGACGACAACGCCCGGCCCGCAGGCCAGAGCGTTGATCGAGCGGTACTTTACCGGAGAAAACCGCGTTACGCGGTTTCTATCGTCGGAAAACCCTTGACCAGCTCATCCAGCGACTTGAGCTGAGACAGGAAAGGTTCCAGCTTGTTCAAGCGCAAGGCACAAGGGCCGTCGCACTT
The DNA here is from genome assembly GCF_052660185.1 of Pseudomonas sp. E102. Lineage (NCBI taxonomy): Bacteria > Pseudomonadati > Pseudomonadota > Gammaproteobacteria > Pseudomonadales > Pseudomonadaceae > Pseudomonas > Pseudomonas sp. E102. The sequence goes on along the minus strand of NZ_CP084025.1, from coordinate 470,238 downwards.
GGCATTGTCGGGATCAGGGTGGGCTTCAAGGAACAGGCCAGCCAGAGACTGGCTCATGCCGGCCTTGGCCAGGTCGGTCACCTGGGCGCGACGACCGCCGGCGGAATCGGAGCGACCGCCGGGCATTTGCAGCGCGTGGGTCACGTCGAAGAACACCGGGTACTCGAACTGCTTCATGATGCCGAAGCCGAGCATGTCCACGACAAGGTTGTTGTAGCCGAAGCTCGAACCACGCTCGCAGAGGATCAATTGGTCATTCCCGGCCTCTTCGCATTTGCTCAGGATGTGTTTCATTTCCTGGGGCGCGAGAAACTGGGCTTTCTTGATATTGATCACCGCGCCGGTCTTGGCCATCGCGACCACCAGGTCGGTCTGGCGCGACAGAAAGGCCGGCAACTGGATGATGTCGCACACTTCGGCGACGACCGCGGCCTGGGCCGGCTCGTGGACGTCGGTGATGATCGGCACGCCGAACGCTTGCTTGATGTCCTGGAAGATCCGCATGCCTTCTTCCAGGCCCGGGCCACGGTAGGAGGTGACCGACGAACGGTTGGCCTTGTCGAAGCTGGCCTTGAAGACGTAAGGGATACCCAGCTTCTGGGTCACCTTCACGTATTCTTCGCAGACCTGCATCGCCATGTCGCGGCTTTCCAGCACGTTCATGCCACCAAACAGCACCATGGGCTTGTCGTTGGCAATCTCGATGTCGCCGACGCGGATGATCTTCTGGGCCATCGTCTTATGCCTTTTTCTGGTGTTGAGCCAAAGCGGCTTTCACGAAACCGCTGAACAGCGGGTGACCGTCGCGCGGTGTCGAAGTGAACTCCGGGTGGAACTGGCAGGCCACGAACCATGGATGGTCGGCAGCTTCGACCACTTCGACCAGCGCGCCGTCACCGGAACGACCGGAGATCTTCAGGCCGGCTTCGATCAGTTGAGGCAGCAGGTTGTTATTCACTTCGTAGCGGTGGCGATGGCGCTCGACAATGACATCCTTGGCGTAGCAGTCGTGCACCTTGGAGCCGGCTTCGAGCAGGCACTCCTGTGCGCCGAGGCGCATGGTGCCGCCCAGGTCGGAGCTTTCGGTACGCACTTCGACGGCACCGGTGGCGTCTTCCCACTCGGTGATCAGGCCCACGACCGGGTGGCCACTGGCACGATCGAATTCGGTGGAGTTGGCGTCTTTCCAGCCCATCACGTTACGGGCAAACTCGATGACCGCCACTTGCATCCCGAGGCAGATGCCCAGGTACGGCACCTTGTTTTCACGAGCGTATTGCACCGCGGTGATCTTGCCTTCCACGCCGCGCAGGCCAAAGCCGCCCGGCACGAGGATCGCATCGGCGCCTTCGAGCAGGCCGGTGCCCTGGTTCTCGATGTCTTCGGAGTCGATGTAGCGCAGGTTGACCTTGGTGCGGTTGCTGATGCCGGCATGACTCATCGCCTCGATCAGCGACTTGTAGGCGTCCAGCAGCTCCATGTACTTGCCGACCATGGCGATGGTGACTTCGTGTTCCGGGTTGAGCTTGGCATCGACCACGGCCTCCCACTCAGACAGGTCCGCGCTGGCGCATTGCAGGCCGAAGCGCTCGACGACGAAATCATCGAGGCCCTGGGAGTGCAGGATGCCCGGGATCTTGTAGATGGTGTCGGCGTCTTCCAGGCCGATGACCGCGCGTTCTTCCACGTTGGTGAACTGGGCGATCTTGCGACGCGAGGACATATCGATCGGGTGATCGGAGCGGCATACCAGCACGTCCGGCTGCAGGCCGATGGAACGCAGTTCCTTGACCGAGTGCTGGGTTGGCTTGGTCTTGGTTTCGCCGGCCGTGGCGATGTACGGCACCAGCGTCAGGTGCATCAGCATCGCGCGCTTGGCACCGATTTCGAAACGCAACTGGCGGATGGCTTCGAGGAACGGCTGGGACTCGATGTCGCCCACGGTACCGCCGATCTCTACCATCGCCACGTCCGCGTCGCCGGCGCCCTTGATGATGCGGCGCTTGATTTCGTCGGTGATGTGCGGGATGACCTGGATGGTCGCGCCCAGGTAGTCACCACGGCGTTCCTTGCGCAGCACGTGCTCGTAGACACGGCCGGTGGTGAAGTTGTTGTTCTGGGTCATGGTCGTGCGGATGAACCGCTCGTAGTGGCCCAGGTCCAGGTCGGTCTCGGCGCCGTCATGGGTAACGAACACTTCACCGTGCTGGAACGGGCTCATGGTGCCCGGGTCGACGTTGATGTACGGGTCCAGCTTGAGCATGGTGACCTTAAGTCCCCGCGCCTCCAGGATGGCCGCCAATGAAGCCGAGGCAATGCCTTTCCCCAATGAAGAAACAACACCGCCCGTGACGAATATGTAGCGCGTCATGAAAAACCCTAGAAGTCTGCGTTAAAGCGGTCCGAGCCGCCGGGGAAAGCGAAGGAAGGCCGAAGCCCCCGATCACCTGCATTAATCACAGTGCACCTTTCAAAAAAACCGCCGCGTCGGGACAGACCGGAGGTGAAATCACCGGTACGTTGCTCGCTACACATTTTTTGGAATCGCCCAGCAAAGACTGCTTGGTAATCGGCAACTCCTGCAATTCAGGCGAATCCACAGAAGTTGTATCAAGAAGGGAGCGTAGTCTACCGGAAAGCCCCTTTCAGCTCAAACCCAGATCTTCCTTTCATGGCTGCCAAATGAGTTGCCAACGGTCACTGGCGTCCCGATCGAACCCCTTCAGATTGGCCAACCCCAGCAATTGCTCGCCCCGGTACAGGAGCGGCAAACGGCCACGGACGAACGCCGGCACGCTGTTTTCGTTGAGCAAACGCTTGAGGTCCCGGTGTCCACGACCCGGCAATTCCATGACTTCGCCGCCCCGGCGATAGCGAACGCAAAGCGGTCCCGGGGGGGCTTCGCCGCGCAAGCTCACCCGGCCATTGCCCGGCAAGGCCAAAGGCTGATCCACGCAAGGCCATTCAACGGGGCCTGAGACTGGCTGCAGCCAGTGGTCGGATAACCACCAGATGCGTCCGCCGGTCCGGTGTATTTCCCCATCGGCCAGTCGCCAGACAGGATGGCCATCGTCCCTGGCATCACGCAACGAGTCCCAGCCAACCCAATGGTCACTGTCGGGAAGCCGCGTGACGGGCGCCAGCCAATGACTCAACGCATTGCGTTGCCGGGCGGGGGACAGGGCCCGAAAAGATGTCATTTCAAGGGACCGCAGCCCGAGCCAATCGAAGGCATTCGGCGTGAGGGCGCACGCCAGGTCGATCTGCGCCAGCTCGTCCAGCAAGCCTTGCGCCTCGCTCAGGTGCGCGGCGCTGCGGGCCAGGGTCAGCGACGCCTGGGGCCACTGCTCGGCCAAGACTGGAAAGACCCGCTGCCGCAGGAAATTGCGGGCGTAACGATGATCGTCATTGGAGGGATCTTCAACCCAGCTCAAGCCATGCCGGCTGGCATAGGCCTCCAGTTCCGCCCGGGAGACATCGAGCAATGGCCGCAGCAAATGCCCCTGCCCCAAGGGCCGCTGCTTCGGCATCGCCGACAAGCCTCGCGCCCCGGCCCCGCGCAGCAAACGAAACAACAGGGTTTCGGCCTGGTCGTCCCGGTGTTGCGCCGTGAGCAGCACTTCGTTGTTCTGCGTCGCCGCGATGAAAGCCGTGTAACGCGCATCCCGGGCAGCGCGCTCGACACTGGCGCCGGGCCGGACCTCAACGCTGATCACTTGCAGCGGTACCCCAAGGGTCTCGCAGACCCGGCGACAATGTTCCGGCCACGCCTCGGCGACGGCCTGGAGGCCATGGTGGACATGGATGGCGCCGAGGGGCGGCAGGACCTGGCTTTTTGCCAGGGAAACGAGCAGGTGCAGCAGGACGGTGGAGTCGAGGCCACCGGAGAAGGCGATGCGCCAGGTGGACGCGTTGCGCCAGTCAGATAACTGAGCGAGAAGCCGGTTGGGCAGATCCGTGTTTGAGTTCATAGGAGTCAGCCTAGGGCATAAACAACTGTGGGAGCGAGCCTGCTTGCGATGGCGGTGTCTCAGTCAACTCAGGAGTTGAATGTTAAATCGCTATCGCGAGCAGGCTCGCTCCCACAAGGTATTGCAATCAGATCAGAGACCGTAGCTCATCAAGCGCTCATAGCGACGGGCCAGCAGCGCGTCGTTGTCAAAGGTTTTGAGCATCGACAACTGCGAGCTCAGTTCAGCGCGAATCAGCGCCGCTGCTGCGGCCGGATCGCGATGGGCGCCGCCCACTGGCTCGTTGATCACTTTATCAACGATGCCCAGGCCCTTGAGGCGCTCGGCGGTGATGCCCATGGCTTCGGCGGCATCCGGTGCCTTCTCGGCGGTTTTCCAGAGGATCGAAGCGCAACCTTCCGGCGAAATCACCGCGTAGGTGGAATATTGCAGCATGTTCAATTGGTCGCAGACACCGATGGCCAACGCACCGCCAGAACCGCCTTCGCCGATCACGGTGGCGATGATCGGGGTCTTCAGGCGCGCCATCACGCGCAGGTTCCAGGCGATTGCTTCGCTCTGGTTGCGCTCCTCAGCGTCGATGCCCGGATAGGCGCCCGGGGTGTCGATGAAGGTCAGGATCGGCATCTTGAAGCGCTCGGCCATTTCCATCAGGCGGCAAGCCTTGCGGTAGCCTTCCGGACGCGGCATGCCGAAGTTGCGACGCACCTTCTCGCGCACTTCGCGGCCCTTCTGGTGACCGATTACCATCACTGGCTGGTCGTCCAGGCGGGCGACACCACCGACAATCGCGGCGTCGTCGGAGAAATGACGGTCGCCGTGAAGCTCATCGAACTCGGTGAAGATGTGTTCAATGTAGTCCAGGGTGTAGGGACGACGCGGATGACGCGCCAGACGCGCGATCTGCCAGCTGGTCAGCTTGCCGAAGATGTCTTCGGTCAGCGTGCGGCTCTTGTCCTGCAGCCGAGAGATTTCATCGCCGATATTCAGCGAATTGTCGTTACCGACCAAGCGCAACTCTTCGATCTTGGCTTGCAGGTCGGCGATCGGCTGTTCGAAATCTAGAAAATTCGGGTTCATAGGCGTCCGTCTTGGGTCGACGTCCAAGAGAGCTTGGGCCGGCCGGTTGTCTATTCGCGCCCTACCTTAAGGGAGAGGCGCGTTCAGGTCGAGATTAAAAATTCGAGTCGAGGTCAGGGGCGCTCCGGGTGCGGGAGTGGCCCCTGGCCGTCAACGGTATTGGAGGAAGACGTTGTCTTTGCCGAACTGGTCACGCAAGGCTTGAATCAACGCATCCGCCGGGTCGATCCGCCACCCCTCGCCAAACTGCAGCACGGCCTTGGCGTCGGGGCGCACGTACTCCATGGTAATCGGGCAAGCACCGCGATGACGCTTGAACAATTCACCCAACCAGCGTAGCTGATCGCCCTTCAGATCCTGGGTCTGCAACTTCAGGCGCAGGCTCTCGGCCAGGTTGGTGCGGGCATCCTCCATGCTCATTACGCGTTTGACCCGCAACCGCAGGCCGCCGGAAAAGTCATCATTGCTGACCTCCCCTTCCACCACGACCATCGCATCCGTCTGCAGCAACGACTGCGCCGAATGGAACGCGTCGGCAAACAATGACGCTTCGATACGCCCAGAGCGGTCGTCGAGGGTGATGAAGCCCATCTTGTCGCCCTTTTTGTTTTTCATTACCCGCAGGGCGATGATCATGCCGGCGACCGTTTGCGTGTCGCGTGCCGGCTTCAGGTCGATGATGCGCTGACGGGCGAAGCGGCGGATCTCGCCTTCGTATTCATCGATCGGGTGACCGGTGAGGTACAGACCCAAGGTGTCTTTCTCGCCCTTGAGGCGCTCCTTGAGGGTCAGCTCCTTGGCCTTGCGATGATTGGCATACACATCGGCGTCTTCCTCGACGAACAACCCGCCAAACAGGTCGGCGTGGCCGCTGTCGTGGGTGCGGGCCGTCTGTTCGGCGGCCTTGATCGCTTCTTCCATCGCCGCCAGCAACACCGCGCGGTTGCGGTCGATGTTGGCCTGGTAGGCCTTGGGCTCGTCATGGAAGTACGGGCCCAAACGGTCCAGGGCGCCACTGCGGATCAGCCCGTCGAGGGTACGCTTGTTGATACGTTTGAGGTCGACCCGGGCGCAGAAATCGAACAGGTCCTTGAAGGGCCCGTCCTGGCGCGCTTCGGTGATCGCCTCCACCGGGCCTTCGCCCACGCCCTTGATCGCGCCGAGGCCGTAGATGATGCGGCCTTCGTCGTTCACCGTGAACTTGAACTCCGAAGCGTTCACGTCCGGCGCGTCGAGGCGCAGCTTCATGGTCCGCACTTCTTCGATCAAGGTCACGACCTTGTCGGTGTTGTGCATATCCGCCGAGAGCACCGCCGCCATGAACGGCGCCGGGTAGTGTGCTTTCAACCATGCCGTCTGGTACGACACCAGGCCATAGGCGGCGGAGTGGGATTTGTTGAAGCCATAGCCGGCGAATTTTTCCACCAGGTCGAAGATGTTGCCCGCCAGGTCCGCATCGATGCCGTTGTTTGCACAACCTTCGATGAAACCGCCGCGTTGTTTGGCCATCTCCTCGGGCTTTTTCTTACCCATCGCTCGACGCAGCATATCCGCGCCGCCGAGGGTGTAGCCGGCCATCACCTGGGCAATCTGCATCACCTGTTCCTGATACAGGATGATGCCGTAGGTCGGTGCCAGTACTGGCTTGAGGCCCTCGTACTGGTAGTCGGGGTGCGGATAGGCCAGCTCGGCGCGCCCGTGCTTACGGTTGATGAAGTCGTCCACCATGCCCGATTGCAGCGGGCCCGGACGGAACAGGGCCACCAGTGCGATCAAGTCTTCCAGGCAGTCGGGCTTGAGTTTCTTGATCAGCTCCTTCATGCCTCGGGATTCAAGCTGGAACACCGCCGTGGTTTCAGCTTTCTGCAACAGGCTGTAGGTCGGCTTGTCGTCAAGCGGAATGAAGGCAATGTCCAGCGGCTCTTCGCCGACCTTGGCCCGGTCGCGGTTGATGGTCTTGAGCGCCCAGTCGATGATGGTCAGGGTCCGCAGGCCAAGGAAGTCGAACTTCACCAGGCCCGCCGCCTCGACGTCGTCCTTGTCGAACTGGGTGACCAGGCCGTCGCCCTCTTCATCGCAATAGATCGGCGAGAAGTCGGTCAGCTTGGTCGGCGCGATCACCACGCCACCGGCGTGCTTGCCGACGTTACGCACCACGCCTTCGAGCTTGCGGGCCATCTCCCAGATTTCCGCGGCCTCTTCGTCGACCTTGATGAAATCCCGCAGGATTTCTTCCTGCTCGTAGGCTTTTTCCAGGGTCATGCCGACTTCGAAGGGGATCATCTTTGACAGGCGATCCGCCAGGCCATAGGACTTGCCCTGCACCCGCGCCACGTCGCGCACCACAGCCTTGGCGGCCATGGAACCGAAAGTGATGATCTGGCTCACCGCGTTGCGGCCGTATTTTTCGGCCACGTAGTCGATCACCCGGTCGCGACCATCCATGCAGAAGTCGACGTCGAAATCGGGCATGGAAACCCGTTCCGGGTTGAGGAAACGTTCGAACAGCAGGTCATATTCCAGCGGGTCGAGGTCGGTGATCTTCTGCACGTAGGCCACCAGCGACCCGGCGCCCGACCCCCGGCCAGGGCCTACCGGCACGCCGTTGCTCTTGGCCCACTGGATGAAGTCCATCACAATCAGGAAGTAACCGGGGAACCCCATCTGGATGATGATATCCAGTTCGAAATTCAACCGATCGACATAGACCTGGCGCTTGGCTTCGTAATCTTCGGTGGTGTCCTTGGGCAACAGGACGCTCAGCCGTTCTTCGAGGCCGTCGAACGAGACCTTGCGGAAATATTCATCGATGGTCATGCCATCGGGAATCGGGAAGTTGGGCAAAAAGTGCTTGCCCAGCTTCACTTCGATGTTGCAGCGCTTGGCAATCTCGACGGTGTTTTCCAGCGCCTCGGGCAGGTCGCTGAACAACTCTGCCATTTCCTCGGCGCTCTTGAGGTACTGCTGGTCGCTGTAGTTTTTCGGCCGACGCGGGTCGTCGAGGGCGCGGCCCTCGCCGATGCAGACGCGGGTCTCGTGGGCCTCGAAATCTTCTTGCTTGATAAACCGCACGTCGTTGGTCGCCACCAGCGGCGCACCGAGCTTGTCGGCCAGGGCCACGGCGGCGTGCAGGTGCTCTTCGTCATTGGGACGGCTGGTGCGCTGCACCTCGATGTAGAAGCGATCCGGGAACACCTCCATCCAGTCGCGAGCGAGCTGCTCGGCTTCTTCGGTATTGCCGCTGAGCAGGGCCAGGCCGATCTCGCCCTCCTTGGCCGCCGACAACATGATCAACCCTTCGCTGGCCTCGGCCACCCATTCGCGCTCGATGATGATCGAGCCGTTGCGCTGGCCGTCGATAAAGCCGCGGGAAATCAGCTCGGTGAGGTTGCGGTAGCCCACGGCATTCATCACCAGCAGGCTGATACGGCTCAGCGGCGCATCCGGGTCCTTGCTCGCCAGCCACAGGTCGGCGCCGCAGATCGGCTTGATCCCGGCGCCCATGGCGTTCTTGTAGAACTTGACCAGCGAGCACATGTTGTTCTGGTCGGTAACCGCCACGGCAGGCATGTTCATGCCCACCAGGGTCTTGACCAGGGGCTTGATCCGCACCAGACCGTCGACCAGGGAATATTCAGTGTGCAGGCGTAGATGAACGAATGAAGCCGGCATAGTGATCCTGCGTTAAGTCATGAAAACAACAAGGCCCGGATTGTACCGGGCCTTGGGTAAAACATCAGCCATGTGTATCCCGTCAGGCAAATGCGCACACTACTTTTGTGGCGAGGGGATTTATCCCCGCTGGGCTGCGAAGCGGCCCCAAAAGCCCATCAGGCAACGGGTTGTCAGCTAAAGGACCGCTTCGCGCTCCAGCGGGGATAAATCCCCTCGCCACAAATCCACATTCGCCTTTATGTAATGGGAGCCTGATTACTCACGATCAGCCCAACACGCGCTTCATAAGCCAGCCGAACCGGCGCGAACGAACGCCTGTGGATCGGCGTCGGCCCAAGGCGTGCCAGGGCTTCCAGATGCACCGGGGTCGGATAACCCTTGTGGCTGCCAATCCCGTAGCCGGGGTAGATCAATTCGAACGCGGCCATTTCCCGGTCGCGGCTGACCTTGGCCAGGATCGAGGCGGCTGCGATGGCCGGAACCTTGCCGTCGCCCTGGATGACCGCCTCGGCGCGCATCGACAGTTTCGGACAGCGATTGCCGTCGATCATCGCCAGCTTCGGCGTGACATGCAGCCCGTGCACCGCACGCTGCATCGCGAGCATGGTGGCGTGCAGGATATTGAGTTCATCGATTTCTTCGACTTCGGCCCGGGCGATGCACCAACTCAAGGCTTTCTCACAGATTTCTTCATAAAGCTTTTCGCGACGGGCCTCGGTGAGTTTCTTCGAGTCATCGAGACCCAGAATCGGCCGTGTCGGATCGAGAATCACCGCCGCCGTGACCACCGCGCCGCACAACGGGCCGCGTCCTACTTCATCGACACCGGCGACAAGCTGTTCCACCTCGGCGACCAGGTTGAAATCCAGGCCCATCTGCAGCTTTACGTTGCTCATTGTTTCTTGCCGATCAGGGTCAATACAGCCTCCGCAGCCTGGTTGGACGCATCGCGTCGCAAGGTGCGGTGGATTTCGTCAAAGCCCCGGGTCTGTTCCTCACCGCCGTCGATCAGGGGCAACAGCGTATTGGCCAGCGACTCGGCGGTTGCGTCGTCCTGAAGCAGCTCGGGTACCAGCAAGCGCTGGGCCAGAAGATTCGGCAAGGAAACGTAAGGGCTCTTGACCATGCGCTTGAGAATCCAGAACGTCAGCGGCGCCAAACGATACGCGACCACCATTGGGCGTTTGTATAACAACGCCTCAAGGGTAGCAGTGCCAGAGGCAATCAACACGGCATCGCAGGCGGCCAGCGCTTGGTGGGACTGACCGTCGAGCAGCATCACCGGCAAATCGCGCCCGGCCAGCAAGGCTTCAAGCTGGCCGCGCCGCTGCGGGCTGGCACAAGGAAGAACAAACCTGACATCGGGACGCATCGTCCGCATCCGTTCGGCGGCGTCGAAGAACAACCCGCCCAGGCGACTGACCTCGCCGCCCCGGCTGCCAGGCATCAACGCCACCAGCGGCCCTTCCGGCAGGCCCAATGCCTGGCGAGCCGCCGCGCGGTCTGCCTCCAGGGGAATGGTATCGGCCAGGGTGTGCCCGACAAACCGCACCGGCACGCCTTTTTCTTCGTAGAAGCGGGCTTCGAATGGCAGCAGCGTGAGCATCAGGTCGCAGCCTTCGCGAATCTTCAGCACCCGCTTCTGCCGCCAGGCCCAGACGGACGGGCTGACGTAATGCACGGTCTTGATGCCAGCCTGGCGCAACTTGAGCTCGATATTGAGGGTGAAGTCCGGCGCGTCGATGCCGATGAAGACGTCCGGTTTCTCCTCGATCAGCGTCTGGATCAGTTTCTTGCGACGGGCCAGTAACTCGCGCAAGCGTCCGAGCACCTCCACCAGGCCCATGACCGACAGCCGCTCCATGGGAAAGTAGGACTCCAGGCCTTCGGCCTGCATCAACGGGCCGCCGACACCGATGAATTCGACCGCGGGATGCTGCGCCTTGAGCGCGCGCATCAAGCCGGCACCCAGGATGTCACCGGAAGCCTCTCCCGCTACCAGCGCAATACGCAGATTGGCCATGGTCAGCGGGTGATGCCGCGGGTCGAAGACTGGATGGAGTCGCGGAATGTCGCGACCTCCGGGAACTGCACTGACGCTTCGGCCAGTTCGGCGAGCGCCTGGTCGACCGTCAGGCCCTGGCGGTAGACGACCTTGTAGGCGCGGCGCAAGGCCGTGATCGCCTCTTCGCTGAAACCACGACGACGCATGCCTTCGAAGTTCATGCTGCGGGCTTCGGCCGGGTTGCCGAACACCGTGACATAGGCCGGGACATCCTTGCCGATGGCGGTGCCCATGCCGGAGAAACTGTGGGCACCGATATGGCAATACTGGTGGACCAGGGTGAAACCGGACAGGATCGCCCAGTCATCCACATGCACATGGCCGGCCAACGCGGTGTTGTTGACCAGGATGCAATGGTTGCCAATGATGCTGTCGTGACCGATATGGGCATAGGCCATGATCAGGTTGTGATCGCCCAGCGTCGTTTCGGAACGGTCCTGGACGGTGCCACGGTGGATCGTCACGCCTTCGCGAATCACATTGTGATCGCCGATCACCAGGCGGGTTTCTTCACCTTTGTACTTGAGATCGGGCGTGTCCTCGCCTACCGATGAAAACTGGTAGATGCGATTGTGCCGGCCGATCCGGGTCGGGCCCTTGAGAATTACGTGGGGACCGATCACCGTGCCCTCGCCGATTTCCACACCTGCGCCGATGATTGACCAAGGGCCAACCTCGACATCGGCGGCCAGCACGGCCGACGGATCGATGATTGCGCGAGGGTCAATCAAACTCATAGCTTGCGTTCCGCGCAGATGATTTCAGCGGAGCAGACCGGCTTGCCGTCGACCGAAGCCTGGCATTCGAATTTCCAGATCTGGCGCTTGCAACTGATGAACTTGGCCTCGAGGATCAATTGATCGCCCGGGGTCACCGGCTGGCGGAAACGCAGCTTGTCGGAGCCGACGAAGTAATACAGCGTGCCATCGGCAGGCTTCACGTCGAGCATTTTGAAACCAAGGATCCCGGCAGCCTGAGCCATCGCTTCGATGATCAACACGCCCGGCATGATTGGATGCGCTGGGAAGTGGCCATTGAAGAACGGTTCGTTGATGCTGACATTCTTGTAGGCGCGAATGCGCTTGCCTTCAACATCCAGGTCCACGACCCGATCCACCAGCAGGAACGGGTAACGGTGAGGCAGGTATTCGCGAATCTCGTTGATGTCCATCATTTCGGGGGGAAGCCTATGTAAAGATTGGGAGCGCACGATTGACGCGCACCCCGCTAGCAAATCAAGGAGGCCAGGGCCTAGCGGCTGTGCACACTTGATATGGAAATGGTATCAGCCATCTGATGAAGCATTACCGCCAGGGGTCACGTCCCCTACACGCTTTTCCACCTGCTTGAGGCGCCGCGCGATGTCGTCGAGCTGGCGGATACGCGCCGCGCTCTTTCGCCACTCGGCAGCCGGTTGCATGGCTGTGCCGGAAGAATAGGCACCCGGCTCGGTAATCGAGTGGGTCACCATGGTCATCCCGGTCAGGAATACGTTGTCACAAATATCGATATGGCCCACCAGGCCCACGCCGCCGGCGAGCATGCAGTGCTTGCCGATTTTGGTGCTGCCGGAAATGCCGACACAAGCCGCCATGGCGGTGTGATCACCGACCTGGACGTTGTGGGCGATCTGGATCTGGTTATCGAGCTTGACGCCATTGCCGATGACCGTATCGGCCAGCGCGCCACGGTCGATGGCCGTATTGACGCCTATCTCCACGTCGTCGCCAACGCTCACGCCGCCAATCTGGGCGATCTTTTGCCAGACGCCCTTCTCATTGGCGAAACCGAACCCTTCACCGCCCAGCACCGCGCCGGACTGGATCACCACCCGTTTGCCGATGCGTACATCGTGGTAGAGGGTGACCCGCGGAGCCAGCCAACCGCCCTCGCCGATCTCGCTACGCGCACCGATGAAGCAATGGGCGCCCAGCGTCACGCCGGCGCCAATCCGGGCCGCGCTTTCGATGACGACGAAGGGACCGATACTGGCCGAGGGATCGACGACGGCATCCGACGCGATCACCGCGCTGGGATGAATGCCTGCCGCCGACTTGGGCTTGGGATCGAACAGATGGGAAATTCGCGCGTACGCCAGGTACGGATCGGCCACGATCAGCGCATCGCCGACAAACCCTTCGGCATCGCCAGCCTTGAGCAATAACGCGGCAGCCCGGCTGTCAGCCAGGTATTTGCGGTACTGGGGATTTGCCAGGAAGCTCAACTGAGCTGGGCCAGCCTCTTGCAAAGTGGCTAGCCCAGTGATGACCTTCTCCGGGTCGCCACGCAGGGTGGCGCCAAGGAACTCAGCCAATTGGCCGAGCTTGATAGTCGCTGTCATGGATTACTTCAGCTGGTTCATGCGCTCGATGACCTGGCGCGTGATGTCGTATTGAGGTTTGACATCGATCACTGCGCCCCGCTCGAACACCAGGTCGAAACCACCTTTCTTGATGACTTCTTCCACGGCGCTGTCGAGTTTCGGCTTGAGCTGCTTGAGCATTTCACGGTCGGCCACGGCTTTCGCTTCGTTCAGTTCCTTGGACTGGAACTGGAAGTCACGAGCCTTCTGCTTGAATTCAAGCTCCAGGCGTTCGCGCTCGCCCTGGGCCATCTTGTCGCCACCGGCCACCAGACGGTCCTGAATGCCTTTGGCACTGCTTTCCAGGCCTTTGAGCTTGGTCAGTTGCGGGCCAAATTTCTTCTCGGCGTCTACGGCGTATTTCTTCGCCGCGTCGGACTCCAGCAAGGCCATCTGATAGTTCAGCACGGCGATTTTCATGTCGGCAAAAGCCGGGCCTGCGACCAGCACGGTCGCCAGGAGAACCAATTGAGTCAACTTACGCACGATGTACTCCTACAAAATCCGTTGTCGTTATCTTGGGTCAGACGCTTAGAACGTCTGGCCGAGGGAGAATTGGAACACTTGGGTTTCAGCGTCGTCCGGTTTCTTGATCGGCATCGCCAATGCGAAGCTCAACGGGCCCAGCGCGGTGACCCAGGTCACGCCCACACCGACGGAGCTGGCCAGGTTGCTGAGGCTGATGTCGTTGCACTTGGTATTGGAACTCGTACCGTTAGCGTTGGTGGTGTCATCACAACTGGAGTCGAATACGTTACCCACGTCCCAGAATACCGAGGTACGCAGGGAGCGCTGATCCTTGACGAACGGCATCGGGAACAGGATTTCCGCGCCGCCCTGGATGAGCACGTTGCCACCGAACGGCAGCGGATCCTGGTCCGGATCGCGGATGGTCCCCGGGTTGGTGCCACGGCTCGGCGTACTGCGCGGGCCCAAGGTGCTGTCCTTGAAACCACGGACCGAGTTGAAACCACCGGCGTAGTAGTTCTCATAGAACGGCAGGCCATCGGTCGAACCGTAGCCATCGCCATAACCCAGCTCGGTGTGCAGGCGCATGGTGTAGTTGTCGGTCAACGGCTGGAACAACTGGCCACGGTAATCGAGCTTGAAGAACGACAGGTCACTGCCAGGGGTGGTGGTTTCCAGCACCAGGCTCTGGGACCGACCGCGCGTCGCCAGCACGCCCTTGTTCAATGTCGATTCGGACCAGCCGACAGACGCCTTGAAGTTCAGGTAGTTATCGCCTTCCTTCTCGACGAAATCGAAAATCTCGTCAACGGTGTAGCGACCGGTGTTGATCTTGTCCTGCTGCGCGGTGAGGCCGAAGGTAAGGCGCGAAGTCTCGCTGATTGGGTAACCAACGTTCACACCCGCACCCAGGCTGTCCACGGCGTAGCTGGAGATGTCAGCATCGAGCTCGTCGTAGTCGGTGGTGCGATAGAAGGCGTTGTAGCCCAGGCTCACGCCGTCGGCGGTCCAGTAGGGGTCCACGTAGCCGAAGTTGTAGCGGGTCTGGTACTCGCTTCGGGTCAGGCCGAGGCTGACCTTGTTACCGGTGCCCAGGAAGTTGTTCTGGGTGATCGACCCACCCAGGATCAGGCCCGCGCTCTGGGCGAAACCGACGCTGGCGGTGATCGAGCCGGAAGCTTGTTCTTCAACGCTGTAGTTCACATCCACCTGGTCATCGACGCCCGGTACGGCCGGGGTCTCGACGTTGACTTCCTTGAAGAAGCCCAGGCGTTCCAGACGGGTCTTGGACTGGTCGATCAGGTAGGTCGACGCCCAACCGCCTTCCATCTGGCGCATTTCACGACGCAGCACTTCATCTTCGGATTTGGTGTTGCCACGGAAGTTGATGCGGTTGACGTAGGCACGCTTGCCCGGATCCACGGCGAAGGTGATGTCGACGGTATGGTCTTCATCGTGCGGCTGCGGCACGCCGTTGACGTTGGCAAAGGTATAACCCTCGTTACCCAGGCGACGGGTGATCAGCTCGGACGTGGTGGTCATCAGCTTGCGCGAGAACACCTGGCCCTTCTGCACGAGCAAGAGTGATTTCACCTGGTCTTCAGGGACCTTCAGGTCACCACTGAGCTTGACGTCACGAACGGTGTACTTCTCGCCTTCGTTGACGTTGACGGTGATGTAGACGTGCTTCTTGTCCGGCGTAATGGACACCTGGGTCGAAGCGATATCCATGTTGATGTAGCCACGGTCCAGGTAGTAGGAACGCAGGCGCTCCAGGTCACCGGAAAGTTTTTCACGGGCGTATTTGTCGTCGTTCTTGAAGAACGACAGCCAGTTGGTGGTCTTGAGCTCGAACAGGTCGATCAGGTCTTCATCCGGGAAAACCGTGTTGCCCACCACGTTGATGTGCTGGATGGCCGCCACGGTGCCTTCGTTGATGTTGACCTTCAGGCCGACGCGGTTGCGTGGCTGCGGCACCACTTCGGTGTCGACGGTGGCCGAATAGCGACCCTGGGCGACGTACTGGCGCTGCAGCTCGTTACGCACACCTTCGAGAGTGGCGCGCTGGAAGATCTCGCCTTCGGCCAGGCCGGATTGCTTGAGGCCTTTCATCAGGTCCTCAGTGGAAATCGCCTTGTTGCCCTCGATCTCGATACTGGCGACCGAAGGGCGCTCGACGACCGTGATGACCAGGACATTGCCGTCGCGGCCCAGCTGGATATCTTGAAAGAAGCCGGTCTTGAACAACGCACGAGTGGATTCCACCAGGCGCCGATCATCCGCCTGCTCGCCGACGTTCAGCGGCAAGGCACCAAAGACGCTACCTGCGGAAACCCGCTGGAGGCCGTTGACGCGAATATCAGAGATAGTGAAGGACTCGGCGTGAACTTCGGCGATCATCAATACGGTGAGAACCGCAGTTAGCAGCAGACGTTTCATGAAGTCCTTTCTTATTCCAACTGGCAATAAACAAACTGCCGCAAAATGCGGCAGATTCGCAATTCAGCGAAGCGTTACAGACGACCCAGATCGTTGACCAAGGCAAGCAACATCACCCCGACCACCAAGCTGATACCGATCTGTATCCCCCAACCTTGCACCCGATCCGACAAGGGACGACCACGCGCCCACTCGATCAGATAAAACAGCAGATGCCCCCCATCCAGTACCGGGATGGGCAGCAAATTCAGAACCCCCAGGCTAATGCTCAGATAAGCAAGGAAATTCAGGAAATCAGCGACGCCCGACTGGGCAGAAGCGCCCGCCACTTTAGCAATGGTTATCGGTCCACTCAAGTTTTTTACCGAGAGCTCGCCGAACAACATTTTCTTCAGCGAGTCGAGGGTCAGGACACTCATGGTCCAAGTACGCCGCGCGCCCTCGCCAATTGCCGCGACAGGGCCGAAGCTGACCTCTCGAACCATCTCCGGTGGCCAGTCGACCGCCTTGACCCCGGCCCCCAGGTAACCCGTCGGCGCTTTGGCTTCGCCACGGGCGGCCAACGTCACGGGAACATCAATCGTGGCGCCGTCGCGCTCCACGCTCAGCAATATTTTGGCATCAGGACGGACACGAACCGAGTCGACCACCTGTTGCCAGTCGCTGACCGCCCGCCCGTCGAACGCGAGCAAACGGTCACCGGTCCTCAGGCCCGCGGCATGTGCCGGGCCTTTCGGGTCGAGTTCGGCGAGGACAGGCGCCAGCGCGGGACGCCATGGACGGATCCCGAGGGAGCGGATCGGATCAGGCTCGTCGGCACCTTTGAGCCAATTATCGAGTACCAGCTCCCGGGGCGAGTCCGCGGTGGATCCCTCCTCGCGAACGATCATCTGCAGGGAACCGCTCTCACCCAGGCGACGCACCAATTGCAGATTGACGGCGGCCCAGCCTGATGTTGGCTCGCCATCGATGGCCACGATTTCCTGGCCCGCGCCCAACCCGGCGCGCGCCGCAACGCTCCCCGCCTCGACCGCGCCAATGACAGGGCGCACCTGCTCGCTGCCCAGCATGGCCAGCGCCCAGAAAAACACCAGGGCCAGCAGGAAGTTGGCGATCGGCCCCGCCGCCACGATGGCGATGCGCTGACGAACGGTCTTGCGATTGAAGGATTGGTCGAGCTGGTCGAGAGGAACTTCACCCTCGCGCTCGTCGAGCATCTTCACGTAGCCGCCCAGGGGGATGGCCGCGACAACGAATTCAGTGCCCTGCTTGTCGTGCCAGCGTAGCAGGGGCATGCCGAAGCCGACGGAAAAACGCAGGACCTTGACGCCACAGCGACGCGCGACCCAGAAATGGCCGAATTCGTGAAAAGTGACCAGCACACCCAGCGCAACCAGGGTGCCGACGATCATATAGAGCGCGCTCATCTGTTTTCTCCACAATCCTGCCCAGGACAACCCTGGCTAACGTACCGCAGCCTCAACGTCCGTGGCGGCTCAACCACTGGCCCGCCAACTGGCGAGCCCTGGCATCCACGGTAAATACCGCGTCGAGGTCATCGAGGGAGACCACGGCCTCGAGGTTCAAGACTTCCTCGATGATACTCGCGATCTCGAGGTAACGGACACGCCCATCGAGAAACGCTGCAACCGCCACTTCGTTAGCGGCATTAAGCATGGCCGGCGCGCTGTCGCCCACCTCGGCCGCCTGCCGCGCCAGGCGCAGACAGGGAAAGCGCTGTTCATCGGGCGCCTGGAAATCCAGGCGCGCGATCGCGAACAGGTCCAGCGGCGCCACTCCCGAATCAATCCGCTCCGGCCAGGCCAACGCGTTGGCGATCGGCGTGCGCATGTCCGGGTTGCCCAACTGGGCCAGCACCGAACCATCGACGTAGTCGACGAGGGAGTGGATCACGCTCTGCGGGTGGATCACCACTTCTACCTGCGACGGCTTGGCGTCGAACAGCCAGCAGGCCTCGATCAACTCCAACCCTTTGTTCATCATGCTGGCTGAATCCACGGAAATCTTGCGCCCCATGGACCAGTTCGGATGAGCGCAGGCCTGCTCGGGTGAAACATGCACCAATTCTTCCAGCGGTGTCTGCCGGAACGGACCACCGGACGCCGTCAGAAGAATCCTCCGGACGCCCACTGTCCCCAGGCCACGGGAAAAGTCCTGCGGCATGCATTGGAAAATCGCGTTGTGTTCGCTGTCGATCGGCAACAGTACCGAGCCGCTTTTGCGCACCGCTTGCATGAACAGCGCGCCAGACATCACCAGCGCCTCTTTATTGGCCAGCAGAATTTTCTTGCCAGCCTCCACCGCCGCCAAGGTCGGGCGCAGCCCCGCCGCACCCACGATCGCCGCCATCACGGCGTCGACTTCCGGATCGGAGGCCACCTGGCAAAGACCCTCTTCCCCCACGAGCACCCGGGTTTGCAGCCCCGCGGCCCGCAGGTCGTCTTGCAGCGCGCTCGCCACGCCAGCCTCGGGCACCACGGCAAACCGTGGCGCGTGGCGAATGCACAGCGCCAGCAACTCGCTCAAGCGCGTGAAACCGCTGAGGGCGAACACCTGGTAGCGCTCAGGGTGCCGGCCAATGACGTCCAGCGTGCTGAGGCCGATCGAACCCGTAGCGCCCAGCACAGTGATCTGCTGTGCACGACTCACGACGCGGCCATCCAGAGCAGAACGGCGAAGACAGGAATCGCGGCAGTCAGGCTGTCGATACGATCCAGTACGCCGCCGTGGCCCGGCAGCAGGTTACTGCTGTCCTTGATCCCGGACTGGCGCTTGAACATGCTTTCGGTCAAGTCGCCGACCACCGAGACAAACACGATGAGGGCTGCGCCGAACAACCCCATCAACAGTTGCGCAACGGTCCAGTCTCGCACGAAGCCGACCACCGCCGTGATGACCAGGCTCAAGGCAAGGCCGCCATAGACGCCTTCCCAGCTCTTGCCAGGACTGACCTTTGGCGCCAGCTTGCGCTTGCCGAAGGCACGACCAGAAAAATAGGCTCCGACATCGGCGCCCCACACCAGCACCATCACCGCCATGATCTGCCAGTTGCCCAGAGGCCCCTGCTTGATCCAGATCAGCCCTTGCCAGGCCGGCAACAGGATCAGCAGCCCTATCACCAGCTTGGTCGCGGCATTGGACCAGTGGTGCGTGGTACGCGGATAGGTCAAGACCAGGAACGTCGCGGTTGCCCACCAGAGCACCGCCGCTCCCAGTACCCAGGGCGCGATACCAGGCACCACATACATGATGAACAACATGGCCGCTACCGCCGCCGCGTAGGTCACGCGCGCCGATTGAGCGGCAAAACCCGCCAGCCGCGCCCATTCCCAAGCGCCCAACGTCACGACCAAGCCGATGAACAGGGCGAAGCCCGCACCTTCCAATAGGAAAAAACCACCCAACGCGATGGGCAACAGGATCAAGGCTGTGATGATTCGTTGTTTTAGCATTAAACCCGGGCTCCAGCTTCGATCTGCTCGCTCGTTTTACCGAAACGACGCTGACGGGAAGCGAAATCGGCCAACGCGGTGCGCATGGCTTCGTGTTTGAAGTCCGGCCAGAACAGGTCGGAGAAGTACAGCTCGGCGTAAGCCAGCTGCCACAGCAGGAAATTGCTGATGCGGTGTTCGCCACCGGTGCGGATGCACAAGTCCGGCAGCGGCAGGTCGCCGGTCGCCAGGCACGTTTGCAACAGGTCGGCAGTGATGTCCTCTGGCCGCAAATGACCGGCCTGAACCTCCCGCGCCAGCCGCTGGGCGGCCTGGGCAATATCCCATTGGCCGCCATAATTGGCGGCGATTTGCAGGACAAACCGATCGGCGCCAGCCGTGGCTGACTCAGCCTCGCGCATTGCCGCCTGCAGCTCAGGATGAAAACGTGAACGATCGCCGATGATCCGCAAGCTGATCTTGTTTTCGTCCAGGCGCTTGGCTTCACGTCGCAAGGCCTTGAGGAACAGGTCCATCAAGGCACTGACCTCATCGGCCGGACGCTGCCAGTTCTCGCTGGAGAAGGCGAACAGGGTGAGCACCTCGACGCCGGCCTCGGCACACACCTCGATGACTGCACGGACCGCATCAACCCCGGCTTTATGCCCGGCGACGCCGGGCATAAAGCGTTTCTTGGCCCAGCGGTTATTGCCGTCCATGATGATCGCCACGTGGCGCGGCACCGCGAACGGCACGGCCTGCTTGGTCTTATCCATTAAAACGAGACCCTTATACGGCCATCAGGTCTTTTTCTTTCTCGTCCGTGGCCTTGGTGATCTGGGCCTCGGATTCTTTGGTCAGCTTATCGATATCAGCGATGGCACGACGCTCTTCGTCTTCACTGATTTCCTTATCCTTGACCAGCTTCTTCAGCTCACCCAACGCGTCACGACGGATGTTGCGCACGGCAACACGCGCGTCTTCCGCAGCGCTACGGGCCTGTTTGGTAAAGCCTTTGCGCGTTTCCTCGGTGAGAGCCGGCATCGGGATCAGCAGCAGCTCACCCAGGTTGGTTGGGTTGAGGTTCAGACCGGCGCTCTGGATCGCCTTGTCTACAGCAGCGAGCATGTTGCGCTCGAAAGCCACGACCTGCAGGGTACGCGAATCTTTCACGGTGACGTTGGCAACGCTGCTCAGCGGTGTGTCAGTGCCGTAGTAAGGCACCATGACGCTGCCGAGGATGCTCGGGTGAGCCTTGCCGGTACGAATCTGACCGAATGCGTGGCTCAGGGAGTCCAAGGATTTCTTCATGCGCTCTTCAGCGTCTTTCTTGATTTCGTTGATCATTGCTTGCCTTCCTCGATCAGTGTTCCTTCGGCGCCGCCATGGACGATGTTCAGCAGGGCACCGGGTTTGTTCATGTTGAAAACGCGCAGCGGCATCTTGTGGTCGCGGCACAGGCAGATAGCTGTCAGATCCATTACACCCAGCTTGCGATCCAGCACTTCATCGTAGGTCAGATGATCGAACTTCTCGGCATGCGGGTCTTTGAACGGGTCAGCGGTGTACACGCCATCTACCTTGGTTGCCTTGAGCACGACATCGGCATCGATTTCGATCGCTCGCAGGCACGCGGCCGAATCCGTGGTGAAGAACGGATTACCGGTACCGGCGGCAAAGATCACCACTTCCTTGGAGTTGAGGTGGCGCATGGCCTTGCGGCGATCGTAGTGATCGGTCACGCCAACCATGGAAATGGCCGACATCACGATGGCCGAGATATTGGCACGCTCCAGCGCGTCGCGCATAGCCAGAGCGTTCATCACAGTGGCCAGCATGCCCATGTGGTCGCCCGTGACCCGATCCATGCCCGCCGCGCTCAGCGCAGCACCACGGAACAGGTTGCCACCGCCGATGACCAGGCCGACCTGTACGCCGATCCCGACCAACTGGCCAACTTCCAGGGCCATGCGGTCCAGCACTTTCGGATCGATCCCGAACTCTTCCGAGCCCATCAGGGCCTCGCCGCTAAGCTTGAGTAGAATGCGTTTATAGCGAGCCTGATAACCACTGCCCTGCTGAGCCATTGCGAATCTCTCCTGCGGCGTATTTTCTCAAAAAATTCTTAACGGGCTGTTTGCAGCCTCGTTCACTCTAGCTTGACGCTGACACAGCGCCATCGGAACACGGCTTTGTAAGCCAGTTCCGACAGGAAACCAATATAAATCGGCATCCTCATCCAAAAAGAGGCTGCGCGCGTGAGCGGGCAGCCTCTTCTGGGCGACAGTCGTTGAACCGTCTTATTGCTTGCTGGCAGCAGCTACCTGGGCAGCAACTTCTTCAGCGAAGTTGTCGACCGGCTTCTCGATGCCTTCGCCTACTTTGAAGTAGGTGAACGAAACGATTTCAGCGCCGGCTTTCTTCGCCAGGTCGCCGACCTTGATTTCCGGGTTCTTGACGAACGCCTGCTCAACCAGGCTGGCTTCGGCCAGGAATTTGGAAATACGGCCGCTGACCATTTTTTCAGCGATTTCAGCAGGCTTGCCTTTCAGCTTCTCTTCGTTCAGCTGCAGGAAAACACCCTTCTCGCGCTCGATCGCTTCAGCCGAAACGTCCGAAGGCAGCAGGAACTCAGGGTTGGTTGCAGCCACGTGCATGGCGATGTCTTTCGCCAGCTCGGTATCGCCGCCCTTCAGGACAACTGCAACACCGATCTTGTTGCCGTGCAGGTAGGTACCAACCACATCACCTTCAACACGAACCAGGCGACGGATGTTGACGTTTTCGCCGGTCTTGCCAACCAGGACCAGGCGGGCTTCTTCCTGAGCTTCGATCAGCGGAGCTGCGTCGGTCAGTTTGTCAGCGAAAGCTTTTTCGACGCTGGCAGCGACGAATGCCTTGAAGTCATCCTGCAGAGCCAGGAAGTCGGTCTGGGAGTTGACTTCCAGCAGAACGGCGGCTTTACCGTCGTCCTTGATGGCGATGGCGCCTTCAGCGGCAACGTTGCCAGCTTTCTTGGCAGCCTTGATGGCGCCCGAAGCGCGCATGTCATCAATGGCTTTCTCGATGTCGCCGCCAGCCTTGGTCAAGGCTTTCTTGCAGTCCATCATGCCTTCGCCGGTACGCTCGCGCAGTTCTTTGACCAACGCTGCAGTAATCTCTGCCATTTCAAAATCCTCTTGGATAGGTTTTCAACCATTCCACCCGACCGAACGGGCGATCAATTCTTCCTGGAAAAACCACTGTTTATAGATCGCTGCAGGTTACAAACAGGTAGCTGCGCTTGCGACAAGTGGTTTTCGAGGTGGCAAAAAGGGGGCCAAGCCCCCTTTTTGCTTACTGAGTCAACGCCAGGGCGTCAATTACTCAGCGGCTGCCGCCGGAGCTTCTTCAGCGAAGACTTCGGTGCCGCCATTAACGTTGTTGCGACCACGGATAACAGCGTCAGCCATCGAACCCATGTACAGCTGGATGGCGCGGATGGCGTCATCGTTGCCTGGGATGATGTAGTCAACGCCTTCCGGGCTGCTGTTGGTATCGACAACGCCGATGACCGGGATACCCAGCTTGTTGGCTTCGGTGATCGCGATGCGCTCGTGGTCAACGTCGATCACGAACAGTGCGTCAGGCAGACCGCCCATGTCCTTGATACCGCCCAGGGAGCGGTCCAGCTTCTCAAGATCGCGAGTGCGCATCAGCGCTTCTTTCTTGGTCAGCTTGGCGAAAGTACCGTCTTCGGACTGGACTTCAAGGTCACGCAGACGCTTGATGGAAGCGCGGATGGTCTTGAAGTTGGTCAGCATGCCGCCCAACCAGCGGTGATCGACGTACGGCGAACCGCAACGTGCTGCTTCTTCAGCAACGATCTTGCCGGCGGAACGCTTGGTGCCGACGAACAGAATCTTGTTTTTGCCCTGGGCCAGGCGCTCTACGAAGGTCAGTGCTTCGTTGAACATCGGCAGGGTTTTTTCAAGGTTGATGATGTGGATCTTGTTGCGCGCGCCGAAAATGTACTTGCCCATTTTCGGGTTCCAGTAACGGGTCTGGTGGCCGAAGTGCACACCGGCCTTCAGCATATCGCGCATGTTGACTTGGGACATGATAGTTCCTTGATAAGTCGGGTTTGGCCTCCACGTATCCCAATGACCAACCAGCGGCGGTGAAAGCCGAAGGCACCCAGGTCATCGTGTCGACACGTGTGTGGATTTAAGCTTACGGGGTCATCCCCGGAAAGCGGCGCATTTTATACCACAGCAAGGGCGAAAACGGAACACGGATTCTGAAATCCCGGTGAAGCCCCCTTCCCACAGCCCTTTCATGGGCCATGGATGCACACCCCTATAGAGAGAAGCGATGCATGTGGACGGGGATTTGCGCTGATCGTCTGTTAGAATCGCCTCTTTCAGGGCCGCATGGATCATCATCCGCCGCCCATTTCGTTTTGAACAGCGCCGTCGGGCGCAGAGAGAGCCTGTATGACCGTTACCCTCAAGACTCCCGAGGACATCGCTAAAATGCGTGTCGCCGGCAAACTCGCCGCCGAAGTGCTGGAAATGATCGCCGACTACGTCAAGCCGGGCGTTACCACTGAAGAGCTGGACCGCATCTGCCACGACTATATCGTCAACGAGCAGAAAGCCATCCCTGCCCCGCTCAACTATAAAGGCTTTCCGAAGTCGATCTGTACCTCGATCAACCATGTGGTCTGCCATGGCATCCCCAATGAGAAACCATTGAAGGACGGCGATACCCTGAACATCGACGTCACTGTCATCAAGGATGGCTACCATGGCGATACCAGCCGGATGTTCCATGTCGGCAACGTACCGGAGTGGGCCGAACGCCTGTCCAAGGTCACCCAGGAATGCATGTACATGGCCATCGAACTGGTGAAACCGGGCTGCCGCCTGGGCGACATCGGCGAAGTGATCCAGAAGCACGCGCAGAAGAACGGTTTCTCGGTGGTGCGCGAGTTCTGCGGCCACGGCATCGGCAAGGTGTTCCATGAAGAACCGCAGATCCTGCATTACGGCCGCGCCGGCACCGGCATGGAACTGCAGGCGGGCATGACCTTCACCATCGAGCCGATGATCAACCAGGGCCGCGCCGACACCAAGGTACTGGGCGACGGCTGGACCGCCATCACCAAGGACCGCAAGTTGTCGGCGCAATGGGAGCACACGCTGCTCGTCACCGAGACCGGCTACGAAATCTTTACCCTGCGCAGCGATGACACCATCGCGCGCGTTTCCGCCTGACCCGTACCCAGCCTATAGATATAGATAGAAAGGAAAGTCATTCGATGCCGCAGGTGGACCCCGAACTCTTCGACCGCGGCCAGTTCCAGGCTGAACTGGCCCTGAAGGCAAGCCCCATTTCGGCGTTCAAGAAGGCGATCCGCCAGGCCCACGAAGTGCTCGACCAGCGCTTTCGCAGTGGCCGCGATATCCGCCGGTTGATCGAAGACCGCGCCTGGTTCGTCGACAACATCCTGCAAAAGGCCTGGGACCAGTTCAACTGGAGCGAGGATGCCGACATCGCGCTGGTGGCGGTGGGCGGCTACGGGCGTGGCGAACTGCACCCCTATTCCGACATTGATCTGCTGATCCTTTTGGATAGCGCGGACCACGAGATTTTCCGCGATTCCATCGAGCGCTTCCTGACGCTGCTGTGGGACATTGGCCTGGAAGTCGGCCAAAGCGTGCGTTCTGTGCAGGAATGCGCCGACGAGGCCCGCGCCGACCTGACGGTGATCACCAACCTGATGGAAAGCCGCACCATCGCCGGCCCCGAGCGCCTGCGCCAGCGCATGCTGGATGTGACCAGCACCGCGCACATGTGGCCCAGCAAAGACTTTTTCCTGGCCAAGCATGCCGAGCAGAAGGCCCGGCACCACAAGTACAACGACACCGAATACAACCTGGAGCCCAACGTCAAGGGCTCGCCCGGCGGGCTGCGTGACATCCAGACGATCCTGTGGGTCGCCCGCCGTCAGTACGGCACGCTGAACCTGCGAGCCCTGGCCGGCGAAGGTTTCCTGGTGGAAAGCGAGAACGCCTTGCTGGCATCGTCCCAGGAATTCTTATGGAAGGTCCGCTACGCCCTGCACATGCTCGCCGGACGCTCCGAGGACCGCTTGCTGTTCGATCATCAGCGCTCCATTGCCGGCCTGCTGGGTTTCGAAGGACAGGATGCCAAGCAATCCATCGAAAACTTCATGCAGCAGTACTACCGTGTCGTGATGAGCATCGCCCAGCTCAGCGAACTGATCATCCAGCACTTCGAAGAGGTCATCCTCGCCCCCGAGGACGAGGAGCCGCCGCAGCCGATCAACTCGCGCTTCCAACTGCACGACGGCTACATCGAAGCGCGCAATGCCAATGTGTTCCGCCGCACCCCGTTCGCCATGCTCGAGATTTTCGTGCTCATGGCCCAGCAACCGGAAATCAAGGGCGTGCGCGCCGATACCATTCGCCTGCTGCGGGAAAACCGGCATCTGATCGACGATGATTTCCGCCACGATATCCGCAACACCAGCCTGTTCATCGAACTGTTCAAGTGCAAGATCGGCGTGCACCGCAACCTGCGACGCATGAACCGCTACGGGATCCTGGGGCGCTACCTGCCGGAATTCGGCTACATCGTCGGGCAGATGCAACACGACCTGTTCCACATCTACACGGTCGACGCCCACACCCTGAACCTGATCAAGCATCTGCGTAAGCTGCAGTACACCCAGGTGTCGGAGAAATTTCCGCTGGCCAGCAAGCTCATGGCCAAGCTCCCCAAGCCCGAGCTGATCTACATGGCGGGGCTGTATCACGACATCGGCAAGGGCCGCCAGGGCGACCATTCCGAGATTGGCGCGGTGGATGCCGAGGCTTTTTGCCAGCGGCACCAACTGCCAACTTGGGACAGCCGGCTGATCGTCTGGCTGGTGCAGAACCACCTGGTGATGTCCACCACCGCCCAGCGCAAGGACCTGTCCGACCCGCAGGTGATCCATGACTTCGCCCAGGCCGTTGGCGACGAAACCCGCCTGGATTACCTCTACGTGCTGACCGTTGCCGACATCAACGCCACCAACCCGACCCTGTGGAACTCCTGGCGAGCCAGCCTGTTGCGCCAGCTCTACACCGAGACCAAGCGCGCCTTGCGCCGTGGCCTGGAAAACCCCGTGGACCGCGAAGAGCAGATCCGCCGCACCCAAAGCGCGGCCCTGGATATCCTGGTGCGCGGGGGCACCGATCCGGACGATGTCGAGCAGCTCTGGTCGCAATTGGGTGATGACTATTTCCTGCGCCACACCGCCGGCGACGTGGCCTGGCACAGCGACGCGATCCTGCAGCAACCGGCCGATGGCGGGCCGCTGGTGCTGATCAAGGAAACCACCCAGCGCGAGTTCGAGGGCGGCACGCAGATCTTCATCTATGCGCCGGACCAGCACGACTTCTTCGCGGTGACGGTGGCGGCGATGGATCAGCTCAATCTCAACATCCATGACGCTCGGGTCATTACGTCCACCAGCCAGTTCACCCTCGACACCTATATCGTGCTCGACACTGACGGCGACTCTATTGGCGACAACCCGGCGCGAGTCAAGCAGATTCGCGACGGACTCACCGACGCCCTACGCAACCCGGCGGACTACCCGACCATCATCCAGCGACGCGTGCCCCGCCAGCTCAAGCATTTTGCCTTTGCACCACAAGTGACGATCCACAACGACGCCCAGCGTCAGGTCACGGTGTTGGAGCTCAGCGCACCGGATCGCCCGGGCCTGCTGGCGCGAGTCGGCCATATTTTCCTGGAATTCGACCTGTCGCTGCAGAACGCCAAGATCGCCACGCTCGGCGAGCGGGTGGAAGACGTTTTCTTCATCACCGACGCCCACAACCAGCCGTTGTCCGATCCGCAGCTTTGCAGCCGCTTGCAGGAAGCGATCGTCCAGCACTTGAGCGTCAACCAGGAACCCGATGCTCACCTGACTCGCATTAGCATCTGAACGAACACCACTCCCTGTGGGAGCGCGCTTGCTCGCGATGGCCGCGGAACATCCAAGCCGATGTTGCCTGATCCACCGCTGTCGCGAGCAAGCTCGCTCCCACAAAGGATCGCGCCCACATTGAACGAGGCCCCCGATGAACAACGCTTTGAACCAGCTCCAGCCGTACCCGTTCGAAAAACTCCGCGCCCTGCTCGGCAGCGTCACGCCGAACCCAGACAAGCGCCCGATCGCGTTGTCCATCGGCGAGCCCAAGCATCGCTCGCCAAGCTTCGTGGCCGAGGCGCTGGCCAGCAATCTGGAAAAAATGGCGGTGTACCCGACCACACTCGGCATCCCGGAACTGCGTGAAGCCATCACCGGCTGGTGCGAGCGCCGCTTCAACGTGCCGAACGGCTGGCTCGACCCGGCGCGCCACGTGCTGCCGGTCAATGGCACCCGCGAAGCCCTGTTCGCCTTCACCCAGACCGTGGTCAACCGTGGCGACAACGCCTTGGTGGTGAGCCCGAATCCGTTCTACCAGATCTACGAAGGCGCGGCGTTCCTGGCCGGGGCCAAGCCGCATTACCTGCCGTGCCTGGACACGAACGGTTTCAATCCGGATTTCGATGCCGTCTCGCCAGACGTCTGGAAACGTTGCCAGATCCTGTTCCTGTGCTCCCCCGGCAACCCGACTGGCGCGCTGATCCCGGTGGATGTGCTGAAGAAACTCATCGCCCTGGCGGATGAATATGACTTCGTCATCGCCTCGGACGAGTGCTACAGCGAACTCTACTTCGACGAACAAACCCCACCGCCAGGCCTACTCACCGCCTGCGTCGAACTGGGCCGCAAGGACTTCAAGCGTTGCGTGGTGTTCCACAGCCTCTCCAAGCGCTCCAACCTGCCCGGCCTGCGCTCCGGTTTCGTGGGCGGCGACGCCGATATCCTCAAGGGCTTTTTGCTGTACCGCACCTATCATGGCTGCGCGATGCCGGTTCAGACCCAACTGGCGAGCATCGCCGCGTGGAACGACGAAGAGCACGTGCGAGCCAACCGCGCCCTGTACCGGGAAAAATTCGACGCCGTGCTGGAAATCCTCAGTCCGGTGCTGGACGTACAACGCCCCGATGGCAGCTTCTACCTGTGGCCGAACGTAGCGGGCGATGATGCCGCCTTCTGCCGCGACTTGTTCGAACAGGAACACGTAACCGTCGTGCCAGGCTCGTACCTGTCCCGCGATGTGGACGGCGTCAACCCAGGCGCCGGCCGCGTGCGCATGGCCCTGGTTGCGCCATTGGCCGAATGCGTGGAAGCGGCGGAGCGGATCCGAGCGTTTATCCAGCGCCGGGGTTGATGGCTGTATCGCGCTGAAGCGGACCGCTGTTGTGGCGAGGGAGCTTGCTCCCGCTGGGCTGCGTAGCAGCCCAAAGCAGTCAACTCAATCTGCCTGACATACCGCGCTGCCCGGTTTCAGGGCCGCTTCGCGCTGGAGCGCCAGCCCGGCCCAGCGGGAGCAAGCTCCCTCGCCACAGGGGTTTGATGTAGACCTCATATTTGTTGACACCACATACCCTGTGGGAGCGAGCCTGCTCGCGAAGAGGCCGGCACTTATTACATCAAGTCCGAAGCTCTACCCGATCCAGGCACTTGTTCGCCAACAACATCCCCAACTCAATCATCTGCGGCACCCCCAACGCTACATGCCGTCGCGAGCCGTCCAGGTCAAACGTCAGGTTGCTGAGTATTGCATAGGCCGAGGCCAGGAGATGCCCGCAATCGCAGGATTCTGTAGACATTCTCAGTAGCAACCGGACTTGTGAAATGCACCTATTTCGGTACACTTCCATTCATGGTTGATATTGCCCCCATACTGAACGTACGTTTCTTCCGCACCGACGCCGGGAATGAGCCTGTTCGCGAATGGCTGACTGACCTGCCTCGCGAGCATAGACGGATGATCGGGACTGACATCAAAACCGTTCAGATTGGTTGGCCTATAGGTATGCCGGTGGTTCGCAAGCTGGACACTGGGCTATGGGAGGTCAGGATTGACCTTGGAGATACCATCGCCCGCGTTCTCTTCACTGTGGTGGGCTCTGACATGGTTCTGCTCCACGCTTTCATAAAGAAAAGTCAAAAAACGCCAACCACCGACATGGCAACCACCAAGCAACGCAAAGCAAGACTATGAGGCACAGCAAATGAACAAACACATCGGATCTGATTTTGACGACTTCCTCGCCGAGCAAGGTATCGCCGAAGAAGTTTCCGCAGCTGCGCTCAAACGCGTTATTGCCTGGCAGATTGCCGAAGCAATGAAGCTTCAGAAAGTGACCAAAAAGGCCTTGGCACAGCGGATGCACACCAGTCGCACTGCTGTTGATCGTGCGCTGGATCAGAACGATGCGGGGATGACGCTGGCAACACTTGCCAGCGCAGCGCGTGCGTTGGGTCAGAGGGTGGAAGTACGGCTGGTGCCTGAGCAGGAAGAAACCCACGCATAACAGCTGTTGTGGCGAGGGAGCTTGCTCCCGCTGGGCTGCGTAGCAGCCCCAAAGCAGTCAACTCAATCTGCCTGACATACCGCGCTGCCCGGTTTCAGGGCTGCTTCGCGCTGGAGCGCCAGCCCGGCCCAGCGGGAGCAAGCTCCCTCGCCACAGGGGTTTGATGTAGACCTCATATTTGTTGACACCACATACCCTGTGGGAGCGAGCCTGCTCGCGATGAGGCCGGCACTTATTACATCAAGTCCGAAGCTCTACCCGATCTAGGCACTTGTTCGCCAACAACATCCCCAACTCAATCATCTGCGCCACCCCCAACGCTACATGCCGTCGCGAGCCGTCCTGATCGAAGGCAAGGTCGTTGAGCATTGCATTGGCCGAAGCCAGGGTTTCGCTGAGGTTGGCCAGCAACACTTCGGTGTCGATACCGTCAGCCACAGTGAATAAATGCACTGAGGGCTTGGGCTCTGACTTGCTGTCGTCATCAGGCTTGAGATATTGATCCAGCACACGGTCAGCTGCTTCTTGCAGTTTTTCGGGGGCGTAATCGCCGTAGGGGAAAGTGGAGGCTGGCTTTGGAGGATTAGGCGTATCTTTGATCATGTTATTGCTCCTAGAGAATTGGGAGCCGCCACCGAGTCTTCTCACGGACCGGAGGGTGGCAGCCGTACGCGGGGTGAGAATCCGAGTCCCTAGAAGCCCGGCCATGCCGAAGCATGCCCGCGCACAGCCGCCATAACATAATGCGCAGACGAAAAGCGCCTGCACTTTATATGGTCGACGCCTGCGCGCCTAGAGGAGTTCGGATTCTCACGTCCGGTCGCTGAACTGGCAGCAACACCCAGAGGCTAGAGCCCTCGCTTCCGACGGACAACCTTAAAAACTTGTCGGAAACTTCGGTGCGTCTGACAGACCACAAGCGCTTGCTCAGACAAGAAAAGAAATAAAACGCACCTCATCGAAGCAAGCCCTTGATTTTACGGGTTTAACACCGCAAAAAAACTCATGCAGCCTGTTTCAAGAATCAAGCTCGCTTGAATTCACTGATATCAGTAGCCATGATCGCCCCCGTCACCGGCGAACGCTGGCAGGAGTCTGGGTCCCTCTCCGGGTTGACCCAGCCACGCAGAAGGGGCAGAGCAAGCTCAACTGCGTGTCGATTGAAGCCGCCTTCGGGCGGCTTTGCTTTTTATGAGGTCTGGCTAGCTGCACATGCCGCCTTGCTTGTCTATGCCGAGCCCGACGAAGTGATCGCCGTGGGCAGAAAGAATTTCGCCACCTCACCGGCATCGATTCGTGCAGCAAGCGTTCCGTCGATATGGACAGCGACATAGCAGTCGCGCCCCAGGAACCCCGTGTCTCGAGTCACGACTACGGTTCCGTATGTCTCTTTCGGCTTTGAGGAGAAAGCAAGGATCAGTCTTTCGGAACCGGCTTCGCTTCGCCTGGAGAAACTGGCGACGTAGAACACCCCGCCAGCAAAGCAATAGCTACCGCGCCTACGAACAATCTCATGGCGTCCCCTGTGGAAGATGGGCCCAAGATATCGGAAACAGAGTGCCCGGCAGAACTGCAAGCTGTTGCTTGTGAATGCTTGCAAAAGTCCCACCACGGGACTACATTCTCACCCATGAGAATTATCGCCATCAGTCACCTGAAAGCCTTCTGGGAGAAATACCCAGATTCCGAACAGCAGCTTAAGGCTTGGCTTGACGATGCCAAAAAAGCCACTTGGACCAACCCAAACGACATCAAGGCGCAATACGGTAACGCAAGCATTCTCAAGAGTCGCCGCGTGGTATTCAACATCAAGGGTAACGACTACCGCCTGGTGGTCGCCATTGCCTACCGCTTCGGCGCTGTGTACATCAAGTTTGTCGGCACTCATCGTCGGTACGATGAGATCGACGTAAACACCGTGGAAATGGAGTAATCACCATGAACATTCGCCCAATCCGCACCGATGACGAATACCGGATAGCTCTCAAAGAGATCTCTCCCCTGTTTGAGAATGAGCCTGAACCTGGCACCCCGGAAGGCGATGCTTTCGAAGTCATGATCACTCTGATCGAGGCCTACGAAACCAAGAACTTCCCGGTTGATCTGCCTGACCCAATTGAAGCCATCAAGTTTCGCATGGAGCAATCCGGACTCACCGCGGCCGATCTGGCTCCCGCTATCGGAAAAACGAACCGCGTATACGAGGTGCTCAACCGTAAACGCTCGTTAACTCTGCCCATGATCTGGAAGCTTCACGATATGTTCGGCATTCCAGCAGAAAGCCTGATAAAGCCAGTAAAAGCTGCCTGATACTAGCCCGGGCAGTCCGGGCTTTTTTATGTCTTCCAGAAACGACAAGCCCACATCTGCGGGCTTTGTCGTTAGGGTAAGGATCAGAAAATGGATGTGATCTCGATGGTCGCAAATTGTTGATCTTCTGGATCCCTCTCGGCGTTGACCCAGCCACGCAGACGGGTCGGGATAAGCTTAACTGCAATGCCAACTACACATATCCGGCAACAGCTTGCAGTTGAAGTGCCATATTGACCGCCTAACATCAGCTTGGCCGTTACACCTATGTCGCAGCCCTGCCCTGTGGAATGAGCCTGTGGGAGCAAAGCTTGCTCGCGATGAACGATGACACAGTGTTGCAGTTGAACCGTGTCGCCTGTATCGCGAGCAAGCTTTGCTCCCACAAGCTCGCTCCCACAGGTTTTGGTGTACATCAACCTGGGCCGCCGCGAAACCGTCCGGTCATGGCATAATCCTTCACCTTTTATTTCCGGCACCTGCAAAGGGGGCAGTTCCTTGACCGATTCAAGCAAAACGTTGCACCTTTTCGGCATCAAAGCCTGTGACACGATGAAAAAGGCGCGCACCTGGCTCGATGATCACGCTGTGCATTACGATTTTCATGACTACAAGACCGCCGGCATCGACCGTGAGCACCTGACTCAATGGTGCGACGAGCATGGCTGGCAAGTGGTGTTGAACCGCGCCGGTACGACCTTTCGCAAACTCGACGACGAACGCAAAGCCGATCTCGACCAGACGAAAGCCATCGAACTGATGCTCGCCCAACCCTCGATGATCAAGCGCCCGGTGCTCGACCTCGGTGACCGTACCCTGATTGGCTTCAAGCCAGATATCTACGCGGCAGAAATCAAGTAAGCCTGCCCAGTCCATTTTGTAGAGGTAATTTCATGTCCACTACCCTGTTCAGCCTGGCCTTCGGCGTCGGCACCCAAAATCGTGAAGGCGCCTGGCTGGAAGTGTTCTACGCACAGCCATTGCTCAACCCGTCGGCCGAAATCGTGGCAGCCGTCGCGCCGATCCTTGGCTACAGCGAAGGCAACCAGGCCATCACATTCACCACCGCTCAGGCCTCGCAACTGGCCGAGGCACTTCGCAGCGTCGACGCCGCGCAAGCCAAGCTGCTGACTCGCCTGGCTGAAAGCCACAAGCCGCTGGTCGCCACCCTGTTGGCCGAGGATGCCCAGCTGAGCTCCACCCCTGAGGCTTACCTGAAGCTGCACCTGTTGTCCCATCGTCTGGTCAAGCCTCACGGCCTGAACCTGGCCGGTATCTTCCCGCTGCTGCCAAACGTGGCATGGACCAGCCAGGGCGCGATCGACCTGGCCGAACTGGCCGAGCACCAGCTCGAAGCCCGCTTGCGTGGCGAGTTGCTGGAAGTGTTCTCGGTGGATAAATTCCCGAAAATGACCGACTACGTGGTCCCGGCCGGCGTGCGTATCGCCGACGCCGCGCGCCTGCGCCTGGGCGCCTATGTGGGCGAAGGCACCACGGTCATGCACGAAGGTTTCGTCAATTTCAACGCCGGCACCGAAGGCCCGGGCATGATCGAAGGCCGTGTCTCGGCGGGCGTGTTCGTCGGCAAGGGCTCGGACCTGGGTGGCGGCTGCTCGACCATGGGCACCCTGTCGGGCGGCGGCAACATTGTGATCAAGGTCGGCGAAGGCTGCCTGATCGGCGCCAACGCCGGCATCGGTATCCCGCTGGGCGACCGCAACACCGTGGAGTCGGGCCTGTACGTGACCGCCGGCACCAAAGTCGCCCTGCTGGATGAGAACAACCAGCTGGTCAAAGTGGTCAAGGCCCGCGATCTGGCCGGCCAGCCGGACCTGTTGTTCCGCCGTAACTCCGAAACCGGCGCGGTGGAATGCAAGACCCACAAGTCGGCCATCGAGCTGAACGAAGCATTGCACGCGCACAACTAAGCTCCACACCATCACCTGTGGGAGCAGATTTGCTCCCACAGGGTCCGGCGTAACTCCAGCAGGGCCCGCAAGCATGTTGATTCAATCCCCCTGGCGTGCCGATTTCCCGGCCATCGCCGCCCTGCAACGGCAAGGCCAGACCTACCTGGACAACGCCGCCACCACGCAAAAACCCCAAGCTTTGCTCGACGCTCTGGCGCATTACTACGCCAACGGCGCGGCCAACGTGCACCGGGCGCAACATCTGCCCGGAGCCCTGGCCACCCAAGCATTCGAAGACAGTCGCCTCAAGGTCTCACAATGGCTCAACGCGGGTGACTGCGGGCAAATCGTATTCACCCACGGCGCTACTTCGGCGTTGAACCTGCTCGCCTACGGGCTGGAACACCTGTTCAACCCAGGCGATGAAATTGTCGTCAGCGCCCTGGAACATCACGCCAACCTGTTGCCCTGGCAGCAACTGGCCGAGCGCCGCGCGTTGACACTGGTGGTACTGCCACTGGACGCCGACGGCGTTATCGACAGCGCTGCGGCCGCCGAGCTTATCGGCCCTCGCACGCGCCTGTTGGCGGTGAGCCAATTGTCGAACGTGCTTGGCACTTGGCAGCCGTTGCCGGCATTGCTGGCGATGGCTAAGGCGCAGGGTGCGCTGACGGTCATCGATGGCGCCCAAGGCGTCGTCCATGGTCGTCATGATGTGGAGGCCTTGGGCTGCGACTTCTATGTGTTTTCCAGTCACAAGCTGTACGGCCCGGAAGGCTTGGGCGTGCTGTTTGGCCGCACCGCAGCGCTTGGCCAACTGCGTCACTGGCAGTTTGGCGGCGAAATGGTGCAGCAGGCCGATTACCACAGCGCCACCTTCCGCCCGGCGCCACTGGGTTTCGAAGCCGGGACGCCGCCTATCGCCAGTGTGATCGGCCTGGGAGCGACCCTCGATTACCTGTCCGGCCTCGACGGGCAGGCGGTCATCGATCATGAAACTGCCCTGCATGACTATCTGCTTCACGGCCTGCAGGCGCGCAACGGCGTGCGCCTGGTGGGCGAGCCGCAACTGGCCCTCGTCAGTTTTGTGGTCGACGGTATCCACAATGCCGACCTGGCGCACCTGCTGACCGAGCAAGGCATCGCCGTGCGCGCCGGGCATCACTGCGCAATGCCGCTGTTCAGGCATATGAAGCTGTCCGGGGCGATTCGGGTGTCGCTGGCGCTGTACAACGACTCCGCCGATCTCGAACGTTTCTTCGAGGCCCTGGACCAGGCCTTGGAGATGCTGCGATGAACCTGCCTGCCGATGCGGTCGCCGCGCTGCAAGTTTTTCAGGACGCCTCCGGTTGGGAACAGCGGGCCCGCCTGCTGATGCAGTGGGGCGATTGCCTGGCGCCATTGAGCGATGCAGACAAGTGCGACGCCAACCTTGTCCACGGCTGTGAGAGCCAGGTGTGGTTGGTGGGGCAGTTGCGCGACGGCCACTGGCAGTTCTCCGCCAACAGCGATGCGAGATTGATCCGTGGCTTGGTGGCGTTGTTGCTCGCGCGGGTCAATGGCTTATCCGCTGACGAGTTACAGCAGGTGGATTTGCCGGATTGGTTCAATCAGTTGGGGTTATCGCGGCAGCTATCGCCGTCGCGCAGCAATGGATTGAATGCGGTGTTGAAGCGCATGCGCGAACTGACGCAATAACCTGTGGCGAGGGAGCTTGCTCCCGCTTGAGCGCGAAGCGCTCACATTAATGGGTCTGCTGCGCCCGACGCGTCGGACCGGCCCAGCGGGAGCAAGCTCCCTCGCCACAGGCCATCACTCCGTTAGTCAACTGCGCTGCATCACTCCCCGGGCTTGACCCTGTCCGCCGGCCGCCGCACGCCCGCGACAATCTTATCCACAGCCTTGGTCGCCGCGACCATGCCGAACGTCGCCGTGACCATCATCACCGCGCCGAACCCGCCGGCGCAGTCGAGCTTGACGCCGTCTCCGACAAAACTCTTCTGCAAGCAAATGCTGCCATCCGGTTTCGGGTAGCGCAGCTGTTCGGTGGAGAACACGCACGGCACGCTGTAGTGGCGGGTCACGGTGCGGGAGAAGCCGTAGTCGCGGCGCAAGGTCGAGCGCACCTTGGACGCCAGCGGGTCATTGAAGGTGCGGTTCAAGTCACAGACCTGGATCAGCGTCGGGTCGATCTGCCCGCCCGCGCCGCCGGTGGTGATGATCTGGATCTTGCGGCGCTTGCACCAGGCGATGAGCGCGGCCTTGGCATTGACGCTGTCGATGCAGTCGATCACGCAGTCGATGTTCGGCGTGATGTACTCGGCCATGGTGTCGCGGGTGACGAAGTCCGCGACTGCATGCACGGTGCAATCGGGGTTGATGCCGCGCAGCCGCTCGGCCATCACCTCGACCTTGGGCTTGCCGACGGTGCTATCCAGGGCGTGTAGCTGGCGGTTTGCGTTGCTGACGCAGACGTCGTCCAAGTCGAACAGCGAAATCTCGCCCACGCCACAACGGGCAATGGCTTCCGCCGCCCAGGATCCGACGCCGCCAACACCGACAATTGCCACATGGGCCGCCCGCAGGCGCTCCAGGCCTTCGATGCCATACAAACGGGCGATGCCGGCAAACCGTGGATCTTCTGTACTCATGACCGTTACCCCAAAAACCGGCGCGCATTATAGGGCTTTGCCGTGGCAATTCGAGCTGTTCGCGAATTGAATCCCACCAATTTCCCCTTGTGGGAGCGAGCTTGCTCGCGATGGCGTCAGTCCAGTCAATAGAGTATCGACTGATCAACCGCCATCGCGAGCAGGCTCGCTCCCACAGGATTTGTGTTCCAACCGACCAGCACCAGGGGCCCATGATGGTCGTTTTGCTATAAGATAACCGCCATTTTGCGCGAGCCAGCCTGCTCCCGCACTAGCCTTGCGTCCACATTATTCCCGGAGCTTCCATGACGGCCCACGCCGACCTTTCGCCGACCCTGCAACTCGCCATCGACCTGATCCGCCGTCCGTCCGTGACGCCGTTGGATGCCGATTGCCAGAAAATCATGATGCAGCGCCTGGGCGACGCCGGTTTTAAGCTGGAGCCGATGCGCATCGAGGATGTGGATAACTTCTGGGCCAGCCATGGCAAGCAGGACGGCCCGGTGCTGTGCTTCGCCGGCCACACCGATGTGGTGCCGACCGGTCCGGTGCAGGCGTGGCAGCTCGACCCGTTCAATGCGGTCATCGACGAACACGGCATGCTCTGCGGCCGCGGCGCGGCGGACATGAAAGGCAGCCTGGCGGCGATGGTTGTGGCGGCCGAGCGGTTTGTCGCCGACTACCCGGACCACAAGGGCTCGCTGACTTTCCTGATCACCAGCGATGAAGAAGGCCCGGCCCACCACGGCACCAAGGCCGTGGTCGAACGCCTCAAGGCCCGCCGGGAGCGCCTGGACTGGTGCATCGTCGGCGAGCCGTCGAGTACCACGCTGGTGGGCGATGTGGTCAAGAACGGCCGTCGCGGCTCCCTCGGCGCGAAACTCACCGTACGCGGCAAACAGGGTCACGTGGCTTATCCACACCTGGCGAAGAACCCGATCCACCTGGCCGCGCCGGCCCTGGCCGAACTGGCCGCCGAGCACTGGGACCATGGCAACGATTTCTTCCCACCGACCAGCTTCCAGATCTCCAACCTGAACTCTGGCACCGGCGCGACCAACGTGATCCCCGGCGATCTGGAAGCGGTGTTCAACTTCCGCTTCTCCACTGAATCCACCGTCGAGGGCCTGCAACAGCGCGTCGCCGATATCCTCGACAAGCATCAGCTGGACTGGCACATCGACTGGGCTTTGTCCGGCCTGCCATTCCTCACCGAGCCGGGTGCCCTGCTGGACGCCGTGTCGTCGAGCATCAAGGACGTGACGGGCCGCGAGACGAAAGCCTCCACCAGCGGCGGTACGTCCGACGGTCGATTCATCGCCACCATGGGCACGCAAGTCGTGGAGCTGGGGCCGGTCAACGCGACCATCCACCAGGTCAACGAACGCGTGCTGGCGGCTGATCTCGACGTGCTCACCGAGATCTACTACAAGACGCTGATCAAGTTGCTCGCCTGATGCTCGCCTGCCCGATCTGCAGTGAACCGCTGAACGCCGTGGACAACGGCGTCGTGTGCCCCGCCGGCCACCGGTTCGACCGTGCGCGGCAGGGTTACCTGAACCTGTTGCCGGTGCAGCACAAGAACAGCCGCGACCCCGGCGACAACCAGGCGATGGTCGAAGCTCGCCGCGACTTTCTCAACGCCGGGCACTACGCCCCGGTCGCCCGGCGCCTGGCCGAATTGGCCGCCGAACGGGCACCTGGGCGTTGGCTCGACATCGGTTGTGGTGAGGGCTACTACACCGCGCAAATCGCCGATGCCCTGCCCAACGCCGATGGCTATGCCCTCGACATCTCCCGCGAAGCGGTCAAGCGCGCCTGCAAACGCAACCCGCGGCTCACCTGGTTGATCGCCAGCATGGCCCGGGTGCCGCTGGCGGATGGCTGCTGCCAGTTCCTCGCGAGTGTGTTCAGCCCGCTGGATTGGCAAGAGGCCAAGCGCTTGCTCAGCCCCGGCGGCGGCCTGATGAAAGTCGGCCCTACCGCCGGCCACCTGATGGAATTGCGCGAGCGCCTGTACGACGAAGTGCGCGAGTACACGGACGACAAGCACCTGGCCTTGGTGCCGCCCGGCATGGCGCTGGATCACAGCGAAACCCTGGAATTCAAGCTGACGCTCGACAGCGGCCAGGACCGCGCCAATCTGCTGGCGATGACGCCCCACGGTTGGCGCGCCAGTGCTGAGCGCCGCGCCAACGTGATCGAACAGGCCGAGCCGTTCGAAGTCACGGTGTCGATGCGCTACGATTATTTCATTGTTCAATAATTAACCTTTGGCCCCTGGCAATCGCTTGGGGCCAGCTAAATCCGCGAATGGATTTTTCAAGACCGCAGTGAGGACATCCATGCGCCAACCCGATATCGAGATTTACCTGAAGGACGCCGACGTTGACCACAAGGCCATCGCCCACTGGCTAGGCGAGGCCCTGGGCCCATGCAGCGACTGGGTACAAAAAGGCCAGACCTACAAGTGCAAGGCTGGCCACATTCCGGTGACCTGGCTGCCCAAGGCCGTAGGAAAATGGAACAGCCTCTATCTGGAAAGTGACCAGACCCCGTGGGAAGACGACATTGCCTGCGCCCGCGCCGCCTTCGCCGCGCTGAACGTCGAAGTGCGCTGCGCGCCCGGCTCCTGGGTGGAAGAAGAAGGGGAAGAATCGGCGGACCGCTGGATCCGCATCAGCGCCGATGGGGAAGAAGAGATTACCTGGAAAACGGCGTGATTTAGCGCCCAGCGCTGATCTAATGTGGGAGCGAGCCTGCTCGCGAAGGCGGTGTGACAGTTAATGAGTCATTGTCTGATACACAGCTTTCGCGAGCAGGCTCGCTCCCACAGGGTTTTGTGTTGCCGGTGAATGCGGCTTACAACCCCACCACATCCTCAGCCTGCAGGCCCTTCTGGCCTTCCACGACCGCGTACTCGACCTGCTGGCCTTCGGTCAGTGAGCGGTGGCCCTCGCCACGGATCGCGCGGTAATGCACGAACACATCCGCTCCGCCCTCGCGCTGGATAAAGCCGTAGCCCTTGGCGTCGTTGAACCACTTCACACTGCCGGTTTCGCGTGTTGCCATGATGCTCACTCCTGTTTTCTTATTGTTAAGTCGGCTTTTCCCGCCCGATTGAAAAGGCAAAGCCGTACGAACCTAAGCCACCGTCCGAACGTCCATGGGGAAGCCCCGGGCAGTAACCGGCCGAGTATATGACACCCGGAAAAACTCTCAACTGACTTTACTTCGGTGCTTTTTTGCCGATTTTCGACGAATCCGGCACACTGGCGCCCGCTCCATCCCATTCACTCATGCAGAAGCCGTATGACCCGCTCCCCGTTCCGCCGTCTTGTGTTTGGCACCTTGCGCCGACTTTTATATCTCTGGGTTCGCTCCGAGACGATCAATCAGTCGTCCTTTACCCTCAACCTCGACCGCAGTCGCCCCGTGTTCTACGTCCTGCAAGACCCTTCGCTGACCGACCTGGCGGTGCTCGACACCGAATGCACCAAGGCCGGCCTGCCGCGCCCGGTACTGCCGGTCTCGGTGGGCAACCTGCTGGAGCCGGCGGCATTTTTCTACCTGACGCCGGCACCGGACTGGCTCGGGCGCCAGGATAAACGCGGTGCGCCGCCCACCCTGACGCGGCTGGTCGACGTGCTGACCCACAACGCCGCCGAGGACGCGCAGATCATTCC
Organism: Pseudomonas sp. E102; assembly: GCF_052660185.1. Taxonomy (NCBI): domain Bacteria; kingdom Pseudomonadati; phylum Pseudomonadota; class Gammaproteobacteria; order Pseudomonadales; family Pseudomonadaceae; genus Pseudomonas; species Pseudomonas sp. E102. The sequence continues at coordinate 429,678 of NZ_CP084025.1, read as the reverse complement.
GGTCAGCGTGTTCTGGGGCCAATCGCCCGACAGCGAATCCAGCCCGTGGAAACTGTTGTTCGCCGACAGTTGGGCGGTCACCGGACGCCTGCGCCGATTGCTGAGCATCATGATCCTGGGGCGCAAGACCCGCGTGCAGTTCTCCGCCCCGATCCATCTGCGCGAACTGATCGAGCACGATAAAGGCCACGAACGCACCGTGCGCATGGCCCAGCGGATCCTGCGGGTACACTTTCGCAACTTGAAAGCGGCGGTCATCGGTCCCGACATCTCCCACCGACGCCATCTGGTCAAGGGTCTGTTGAACCAGCCGCTGGTCAAGCAGGCCATCGCCGAAGAAGCCGAGCGGGAGAAGATCTCGCCGGAGAAAGCCAAAGCCCAGGCCCTGCGCTACGGCAACGAGATCGCCTCGGACTACACCTACACGGCCATCCGCTTCCTGGAAGTGGTGCTGAGCTGGTTCTGGAACAAGATCTACGACGGCATCAAGGTCAACCACATCGAAGGCGTGCAAAACGTTGCCCAAGGCCATGAAGTCATTTATGTCCCCTGCCACCGCAGTCATATCGACTACCTGCTGCTGTCGTACCTGCTGTTTCGCAATGGCCTGACGCCACCGCACATCGCCGCCGGCATCAACCTGAACATGCCGGTGATCGGCAGCCTGCTGCGCCGCGGCGGGGCGTTTTTCATGCGCCGCACGTTCAAGGGCAACCCGCTCTATACCGCCGTGTTCAACGAATACCTGCATACGCTGTTCACCAAGGGGTTCCCGGTGGAGTACTTCGTCGAAGGCGGCCGTTCGCGCACCGGGCGCATGCTGCAACCCAAGACCGGCATGCTCGCCATTACCCTACGCAGCTTCTTGCGCTCGTCACGCATGCCCATCGTCTTCGTGCCGGTGTACATCGGTTATGAGCGGGTCCTGGAAGGCCGTACCTACCTGGGCGAACTGCGCGGCGCGAGCAAGAAGAAGGAGTCGATCTTCGACATCCTCAAGGTCATCGGCGCCCTCAAGCAACGCTTCGGCCAAGTGGCGGTGAACTTCGGCGAGCCGATCAAGCTGGCGGAATTCCTCGACGGCGAGCAACCTGGCTGGCGCCAGCAGGAGCTGGGCCCGCAATTCAAGCCGGCCTGGCTCAACGCGACCACCAACCGCCTCGGCGAACGCGTGGCGCGGCACCTGAACGAGGCCGCCGCTATCAACCCGGTCAACCTTGTCGCCCTGGCATTGCTGTCCACCAGCCGACTGGCTCTCGACGACCAGGCCATGGCCCGCGTGCTGGACTTGTACCTCGCGCTGCTGCGCAAAGTGCCCTATTCGCCCCATACCACCTTGCCTGAGGGCGACGGCGGGGCGTTGATCGAGCATGTCAAAGGCATGGACCTGCTGTCGGAACAGAGCGATGCCTTGGGCAAGATTCTGTATCTGGATGAACAGAACGCGGTGTTGATGACCTACTACCGCAACAACGTGCTGCACATCTTCGCCCTTCCGGCGCTGCTGGCGAGCTTCTTCCAGAGCAGCTCGCGCATGAGCCGCGAACAGATCCTGCGTTATACACGGGCCCTGTATCCGTACTTGCAATCGGAGCTGTTCATTCGCTGGTCGCTGGAAGAACTGGACGATGTGGTCGACCAGTGGCTTGAAGCGTTCGTCGAGCAGGGCCTGCTGCGCTTCGAGAAAGACCTGTACTTGCGTCCCGTTCCAAGTTCTCGAAACTTTGTGCTGCTGACCTTGCTATCGAAGAGCATCGCCCAGACCTTGCAGCGCTTCTACATGACCGTTTCGCTGCTGCTCAACAGCGGGCAGAACAGCATCAGCGCCGAAGAACTGGAAGACCTCTGCACAGTCATGGCCCAGCGGCTGTCGATCCTGCACGGACTCAACGCGCCGGAGTTCTTCGACAAGAGCCTGTTCCGCCACTTCATCCAGACGATGCTCGACCTCGACGTACTGCGCCGTGATGAAGCGGGCAAGCTAAGCTATCACGAGCTGCTCGGCGAATTGGCCGAAGGCGCGGCCAAGCGTGTGTTGCCGGCGGAGATTCGCTTGTCGATCCGCCAGGTGGCGTTGCATCGCAGTGAAGACGCCATGGCTCCGGACACGCCAGTCACCCAGGATTGATTCTGTCACAGGCCCCAGGATTTCACTGGGGCCCCCAATATGGAAATGTCCCCATGAAAAAGCTTCTTCTCGTCGCTGCTGCCACGTTGCTCAGCGCCTGCTCCAGCACGCCGCTGGCCAGCAAGAACAGCCTCGACGGCGAGGTGTTCTACCTGCAACGCATCGCCTTACCGCCCACTGCTACCTTGACCGTGAGCCTGCAAGACGTCTCCCTCGCCGACGCGCCAGCCGTGACGGTCGATGAGCAGCGGGGCCCCGTCAAAGGCCAAGTCCCATTACCATTCAAGCTCAGTTATGATCCGGCGCAGGTCAAGCCCGGCCACCGTTATGCCGTGAGCGCCCGCATCGAAGTCGACGGCCAGTTGATGTTCATCAGCACTGAACAACACACCGTGCAGCTCGATGGCAAAGATCCGCAGCCGTTGAAGATTCGCGTCAACGCTGCACGCTGATTCCTGTTCCACTCTTCAAGGAAGCTGCCATGCTCCGCTTTACCCTTCGTTTCACCGGCCTGTGCGCCGGCCTGTTGATCTGCGCCAATGCCATGGCCCTGTCCCTCGGCGACCTTTCCCAGAAAGACGCCACGGGTGGTCTCAAGGATGCCCTGACCCAAGGCGCCCAGGTGGCGGTCAAGCAGCTGGGCACCCCAGGCGGGTTCAGCAACAACCCGGACGTCAAGATTGAATTGCCAGGCAAGCTCGGCAAAGTCGCCAGCAAGATGAAAGCCTTCGGCATGGGTGACCAGGTGGATCAGCTGGAAACCAGCATGAACCAGGCGGCCGAAGCCGCGGTGGTGCAGGCCCAGCCGATCCTGGTCGACGCCGTGAAGAACATGAGCGTGAGCGACGCCAAGGGCATATTGAGCGGCGGCAACGATTCGGCCACCCAGTACCTGAACAAGAGCAGCCGCGAGCAGATTCGCGCCAAGTTCCTGCCCATCGTCAAGCAAGCCACCGACAAGGTCGGCCTGGCCCAGCAATACAACGCCTTTGCCGGCCAAGCCGCGACACTGGGAGTGGTCGATGCCAAGAGCGCCAATGTCGAGAACTATGTGACTGAACAGGCGCTGGATGGTTTGTTCGAGATGATCGCAAAACAGGAAGCCACCATTCGCCAGAATCCGGCGGCTGCGGCGACCAGTTTGGCGAAGAAGGTTTTTGGCACCCTCTAAGCCAAGCGCAAAAACACTGTGGGAGCGAGCCTGCTCGCGATATCGGTATCAGCCATAACATCTCTGTTGGCTGTAGCACCGCAATCGCGAGCAGGCTCGCTCCCACATTTGATTTTCAGTGCTATCAGACTCGGTTCAAGTCTTCTTGACCCTGAACCACGCCGCATACAACGCCGGCAGGAACAGCAGCGTCAATGCCGTCGCCACGATCAATCCCCCCATGATCGCCACCGCCATCGGGCCGAAGAACAGGCTGCGTGACAGCGGGATCATTGCCAGCACCGCCGCCAGCGCGGTGAGCACGATCGGGCGGAACCGTCGCACCGTCGCTTCGATGATCGCCTGCCACGGGGCAAGCCCGGCCTTGATGTCCTGTTCGATCTGATCCACCAGGATCACCGAGTTGCGCATGATCATGCCGGACAAGGCGATGGTGCCAAGCATTGCAACGAAACCGAACGGCTGGCGGAACACCAACAGGAACAGCGTCACGCCGATCAACCCCAGCGGCGCGGTGAGGAAGACCATGGCAGTGCGAGAGAAGCTGCGCAGTTGCAGCATCAACAAGGTCAGCACCACCACGATGAACAACGGCACACCGGCGTTCACCGATTTCTGGCCTCGGGCCGAGTCCTCTACCGTGCCACCCACCTCAAGCAGATAACCATCCGGAAGTTCCGCCTGGATCGGATCCAGTGTCGGGAAAATCTGCTGCACCAGGGTCGCCGGCTGTTCTTTGCCGTAGATATCGGCCCGAACGGTCACGCTCGGCAGGCGGTTGCGGTGCCAGATCACGCCCTCTTCAAAGCCATACTCCAGCGTGGCGATCTGCGACAGGGCAACGGTCGTGCCGTTGTCGGTCGGCACCGCCAGGCTTGGCAACAGCGACAGCTCCGTGCGCTCATGCACCGTGCCGCGCAGCAGAATCTCGATCAACTCGTTGTCTTCACGGTACTGGCTGACGCTGGATCCGGTGAGGGAGCTTCGCAAGAAGCTCGACAGATTCGCGGTGGTCACCCCCAAGGCTCGCGCACGGTCCTGGTCGATGTTCAGATAGACCACTTTGCTGGGCTCTTCCCAGTCCAGATGCACATTGGCAACGTAGGGGTTTTCCCGGACTTTTGTCGCCACTTTCCTCGCCAGGGCCCGCACCTCCTCGATGTGCTCGCCTGTCACGCGAAACTGCACCGGGTAGCCCACCGGCGGACCGTTCTCCAGGCGCGTCACCCGCGAGCGCAAGGTTGGGAACTGCTCGTTCAGGGTGGTGATCAGCCAACTGCGCAACGGCTCGCGGTCTTCGATGGTCTTGGCCAACACCACGAATTGGGCGAAGCTCGGCGCCGGCAGTTGTTGATCCAGGGGCAGATAGAAACGCGGTGAACCGGTGCCGACATAAGCGACGTAGTTGTCGATGCCGGCGTGGTCCTTGAGCAACGCTTCCAGGCGCTTGACCTGCTCGGCGGTGTTGACCAACGAAGCGCCTTCGGCCAATTTCAAATCGACCATCAGCTCCAGGCGCCCCGACGCCGGGAAAAACTGCTGCGGCACAAAACGGAACAGCACCACCGAGCCCAGGAACAGCAGCACGGTCAACGCGATGACGGTCTTGCGCCGACGCACGCACCACTCCACCAATCGCCGTACACGCTGGTAGAACGGCGTACCGTAGGGATCGGGCTGGCCGTCCACCGTGCCATGCTTGGCCGCATGAATCTTCGCCAGGTCCGGCAGGAGTTTTTCCCCCAGGTACGGCACGAATACCACGGCAGCCACCCAGGAAGCCAACAGTGCGAGGGTCACCACCTGGAAAATCGAACGGGTGTACTCGCCGGTGCCCGATTGGGCGGTGGCGATCGGCAGGAAGCCCGCCGCGGTGATCAAGGTCCCGGTGAGCATCGGAAACGCCGTACTGGTCCAGGCGTAGCTGGCCGCCCTGATCCGGTCGAAGCCTTGCTCCATCTTGATCGCCATCATCTCCACGGCGATGATCGCGTCGTCCACCAGCAGCCCCAGGGCCAAGACCAGGGCGCCGAGGGAGATTTTGTGCAAGCCGATCCCCAGGTAGTACATCGCGGCGAAGGTCATCGCCAACACCAGCGGAATCGCCAGCGCCACCACCATCCCGGTACGCAGCCCCAGGGAGAAAAAGCTCACCAGCAACACGATGGTCAGCGCTTCCACCAGCACCTGGACGAACTCGCCGACACCGGTCTTCACCGCCGCGGGCTGGTCGGAAACCTTGCGCAATTGCATACCCGCCGGCAGCGTGTTCTGGATGCGGGCAAACTCGACTTCCAGGGCCTTGCCCAACACAAGGATGTCACCGCCCTCCTTCATCGCCACGGCCAGGCCGATGGCATCTTCGCCCATGAACCGCATGCGCGGCGCGGGTGGATCGTTGAAGCCGCGACGCACGTCTGCTACATCGCCGATGCGGAAGGTGCGGTCGGCCACGCGGATCGGAAAGTCACGGATCTCTTCCACGGTCTGGAAATTCCCGGAAACCCGTAGCTGCAATCGCTCGCTGGCGGTCTCGAAGAATCCGGCCGTAGACACCGCGTTCTGCGCTTCCAGGGCTTGCTGGACCGCCGCCAGCGGCAGGCCGAGGGTCGCCAGTTTCACGTTCGACAGTTCGACCCAGATTTTCTCGTCCTGCAGGCCGAGCAATTCGACCTTGCCCACATCCTTGACCCGCTGCAGCTGGATCTGGATGCGGTCGGCATAATCCTTGAGCACGCCATAATCGAAGCCGTCACCGGTGAGTGCGTAGATATTGCCAAACGTGGTGCCAAACTCATCGTTGAAGAACGGCCCCTGGATACCCGGCGGCAAGGTATGCCGGATATCGCTGATTTTCTTGCGGATCTGATACCACAGCTCGGGAATCTGCTTGGAATGCAAGGAGTCGCGAGCCATGAACGTCACCTGGGATTCGCCCGGGCGGGAGAACGAGACGATCTTTTCGTAATCGCCGGTTTCCATCAGCTTCTTTTCGATGCGCTCGGTGACTTGGCGCGACACTTCCTCAGCCGTGGCGCCTGGCCAGATCGTGCGAATGACCATGGCCTTGAAGGTGAACGGCGGGTCTTCGCTCTGGCCAAGCTTGGTGTAGGAAAGCGCCCCGACGATTGCGAGCAACAGCATCAGGAACAGTACGATCTGGCGGTTCCGCAACGCCCATTCGGAAAGATTGAAGCCCATCGGGGGTTACTCCTTGGCCGCCAGGTTGACTACGCGGTTGGAGCGATCCACCGGCCGCACCTGCTGGCCGTCCAGGAGCACATGCACGCCAGCGGCCACCACCCAGTCATTGGCACCCAGGCCTTCAAGCACCGGCACGTTGTTTTCGCCAAAGGCACCGACACGCACCGGGACTTTCTTGAGGGTGTTGTCGGGGTTGACCACCCAGACATAAGTCGCGCCGTTCTCGGCGGTGAGGGCCGACAGCGGCACTGACAGGGGGACCTTTTCGGCATTCTGGATAAACACCCGGGCGCTCTGGCCCAGTTCCGCCGGGACGCTGCCGGCGGTGAAGGCGACACGAGCGGCGAAGGTGCGGGATCTGGGATCGGCGGCCGGCGAGAGTTCGCGGATACGTCCGCTAAAGCGCTGGTCAGGTTGGCTCCACAGCTCGACCGAAACCGGCTGGCCAATCTTGAACCGACCGAAACTCTGCTCCGGCAGGCTGATCAGCACCTCGCGTTCACCGTCGGTGGCCAGGGTGAAGACGGTTTGACCGGCCGACACGACCTGACCCACTTCCACCGAACGCCGGGCCACGACGCCATCCTGGGGCGCACGCAAAATCGAATAGCTGGCCTGGTTGCTGGCAACGTCGAATTCAGCCTTGATCTGCTTGACCCGCGCGGCCCCGGAGCGAAAGAGATTTTCGGCGTTGTCGTATTGGGAGCGGCTGACCATCTGCCGCTCCATCAAGGTCTTGTAGCGGTCACGCTCGGCACGCACCAGGCTCAGGTTGGCCTCGGCGGCGGCGACCTGGGCCCGGCTCGCCTCGAGTTGCAGACGCACGTCTTCGGGATCGAGTTCAGCCAAGGGTTGATTGGCCTTGACCCGCTGCCCCTCCTCCACCAGCCGTCGGCTGACTTTGCCACCGATGCGAAAGGCCAGGTCCGGCTCGAATCGCGCCCGCACTTCGCCAGGATAACTGTCCATCGCCTGGGCCGAGGGCTCGGGCTTGACCACCATGGCCGGGCGGACGGTGACGGCCACCGGCTCCTCGTGGCCACACGCAGACAATAAAAAAGCCAGGCTGACTGGCACGGCGAGGGGCAGGACATAGCGGAACATGGTGGATGACCTTTCGCTAATGATGCTTGGAATAATTATACTGGCGGGTATGTTATTAATAGCAAACTCACCAGTCCAGTATTAAAGCGAAGAATGTCGAACAATCCTCCCCCTCCCAGCGGCCCTGGTCGTCCGAAGGATCTGGCCAAACGCCAGGCCATTCTCGATGCGGCCAAAAATCTCTTCCTGAGCCTGGGTTACGCCAGTACCAGCATGGATGCGGTGGCGACCGAGGCCGGCGTATCGAAGCTGACGGTCTACAGCCACTTCAACGATAAGGAAACGCTGTTTTCCGCCGCGGTGATCGCCAAGTGCGAGGAGCAAGTGCCGCCGCTGTTCTTCGAATGGGTCGAAGGCGTCCCGATCGAACACGTGTTGTTGAACATCGCCCGAGGCTTCAATCAACTGATCAACAGCGACGAGTCGGTGAATCTGCATCGGCTGATGGTCGCCCTGGGTAGTCAGGATCCGAAGCTCTCGACGATTTTCTACGAGGCCGGCCCGCAACGCATGCTCTGCGGCATGGAGCGGTTATTGAGCAAGGTCAACCAGAGCGGCGCCTTGAGCATCGACAAACCGCGAAATGCCGCCGAGCATTTTTTCTGCCTGATCAAGGGGGCGGCCAACTTCAGGTTGCTGTACGGCTGCGACGGACCGCAAGACGCCGAGGCGGCCGAGGCTCATGTGCAGGAAGTGGTGGGGTTGTTCATGCGGGCCTATCGGCCTTAGCTCCCAAGCGCCATCACTTGGGGGCTTCATTCGCGAGCAGGCTCGCTCCCACAAGGGATCGTGGTGTTCCGTGTGGGAGCGAGCCTGCTCGCGAACGGGGGCGCCTCGGTTTCAAGCCTTGAGCGCCTTCTTGGGATAGATATCGTACCGACTGGACTTGCCCTCGAGCCCATGGCTCGGCTTCGGCCCTTCGATGCAAGGCGCCTTGCGCGGGCGCTTGACCACCACCCGGTGGGTCGCCAGCGCCAGCGCCGCGGCCAGCAGCGCCGGTGCGTCATTGTCATCGCCCACCAAAGGTCGGAACAGGCGCATTTCCTTTTTCACCAGGGCGGTTTTCTCTCGATGGGGAAACATCGGGTCCAGGTAGATCACCTGGGGCGGCTCGCCTTCCCAATGGCGCATCACCTCGATGGAGTTGCCCTTGAGCAAACGCATGCGCGCCACGATCGGCGCCACGTCGAAATCTTCCGCGCCACGGGCCAGGCCATCTTCCAGCAGTGCACCGATCAGCGGCTGGCGCTCGATCAGGCTCATTTCGCAGCCCAGGCTCGCCAGCACAAACGCGTCCTTGCCCAACCCGGCCGTGGCGTCGAGTACCCGCGGACGCACACCTTGGGCGACACCGACCGCCTTGGCGATCATCTGACCGCTGCCACCGCCGTACAAGCGCCGATGGGCCGCGCCACCCTCGACGAAATCCACCCGCACCGGTCCCGGCGCGTCCGGACCCAATTGCTGCAATTGCAATCCCTGCTCGCCGACCTGCAAGGCAAACTCGCCATCGTCCACTTGCAAAGGCAGGCCAAGCCGCTCTGCCCATTGTTCGGCCTGGGGCTGGAACGCCGGAATCAAGGCCTCGACATGGATGCGGCAGGCCGCGGGTTGCTCAATCATGAAAACACGCTCGAAAAAATTAAGGATCGGCAAAACCAGCCGATAACAACGGTGAACGGCATTTTGCCAGAGCTGAGCGTCGACCGAGAAAAATGTCAGACATTCAATCCACATCGATAGGCGTTATCTCCCCTTACGGCGATTACAGCCTGCGTAACACCCAAGCGCTGAGCGGCGTCAGTCACCTGTGGCAGGATTTTTTTGCCCGGGCCCTGGCCGATCAACTGGGTGAAAACGCACCGGCGCCTGGCAGCTACCAGCCCGTCGCCCTCGATGAAGCGGTTGAACCGACCCTTGGCGCCGAGCTGCTGGAGCACATCGTCAGCCAGCGCACCTGCGACGTGAAGGAAACCCAGGTCAAGCCGCCAGAGCCGTTGTTCCTGCCGATTGCCGAGTTCGAACTGGATTTGCTGGACAAACCGTTCCCACCGTTCCCGCCCGAAGAAATCGTTGCCCAGCAAAAGCAGCAAACCTTCGAGAGCAACTGGGTTCGCCCGATCGTCCTCACAGCCGGCCAGCCACAGTCGGAACCGGGCCCGGCGCCGCACCCGCGTCCATTGCACCTGCCGATCGCCGAGTTCGAACTCGACTTGCTGGATAAACCGTTCCCTCCGTTCCCGGAAGAGGAATTGGTGGCGCAGCAGAAGCAACTCGATTTCGATACCCGTTGGGCACGTCCGATCGTTCTGCAGAACCTTCGTATCGCCGCCTGATTCTTACCGACAGATCCACCACGGCCCTACATCCAGATGGAAGTGGTTGCGGTGCGCCGCGTTGTAGTCCGGACTCAACACCACACTGAACATCTCACAGGCGCCATCTCGCACCTGCCGCAGGAACTGCGCATCGGTGTTGTCTTTCGGCCAGTCCCTGAGCACGCTGATCGCTTTCCCATTGGCCAGGCGAAACCCGGCAATATCGAGCGCGCTGGCGGTGGCGTGCTGGCTGCGCGCCCCGCTCTCACGGCCGTACATGTTGCGACAGGCAAAGCTGCCCAGATGATCGACCCGCGTGACTTTCTGCCCATAGGCCGCCGTTGCCGCCGGCTGCAGCGCATGGCGCTCGAACAACGCAAAAGCCACGGCCAGCGGGCAACTGGCCAGGAAGCTGCTGCTCAGCGCCACCTCGCCGCCCTGCACTCGCAACACATTGGTCAACGGACAGGTGGTGTTGGCGCCGCTGTCCGCCTGGCGAGAGGTCCGAAGCCCTGACGTAGCGAGCGCCTGGTCGCACAGTTGCGGGTCGTTGCGCAGGGCCATCAGCTTGTAGCGGGTCAGCATGTTCGGCGGGGCGCTGACGTCCAGCGGCGCCCAGGGATTCCATTGCGGCGGCACCGACAACCAGCCGCGCCATACGCCAAGCACTGCGGCGCCGACGATCAGCAGCACCACCATCAAACCTTTGAAAAACCGCACGACAACGCCCCGGGCATCAGCCCTTGAATAATTGATTGGCCTGCTTGAATGGCATCGAGCGACGGGTGAAGGTGAACGTGCCTTGCTCCTGGATTTCCTGCGCGGCGCGGAAGAACTCGCCATAGGCCGCCAACGCCAACGCCGAGCCGACACTGATGCGCTTGACGCCCAGTTCGCTCAACTGCGCCACGGTAAGGTCCAGGGCGCCGGACATCAGCACATTGACCGGTTTGGGCGCCACCGCTTGTACCACCGCGAGGACCTGTTCGGCGCTGCTCAATCCTGGCGCGTACAACACGTCGGCGCCTGCGTCGGCGAACGCCTTGAGGCGTCGGATCGTGTCGTCCAGGTCGGGTTTGCCGTGCAGGAAATTTTCCGCGCGGGCGGTGAGCATGAACGGGAACGGCAGGCTGCGCACCGCCTCGGCCGCGGCCTTGACCCGCGCCACTGCTTGATCGAAACGATAGATCGGGCTGTCTTCGCGCCCCGTGGCGTCCTCGATGGAGCCCCCCACCGCCCCGGCCTCTGCCGCACGCAGCAGGCTGGCCGCGCATGCGTCGGGCGCATCGGCAAAGCCGTTTTCCAGGTCGACCGCCACTGGCAGATCCGTGGCCGCCACAATCGCTCGCACGTTGGCCAGGGTGTCATCCAGGCCCAGCGCACCATCGGGCCGCGCCAGGGAAAAAGCGTGGCCGGCACTGGTGGTCGCCAAGGCTTCGAAGCCAAGGCTGGCGAGCATCTTCGCCGATCCGGCATCCCACGGATTGGGAATTACAAAGGCCCCTTCGCGTTCATGCAGGGCCTTGAACGCCTGGGCTCGCCGGGTTTGTGCATCCATCAGAGTCGCTCCTGAGCAATGGGAGGGTTTGCCTTAGAGCAAACCCAGTTGCTCGGCGGCGGGTTCTCTATATAGCTCAGGCAGGGCCGGCAAGCCAGGCAAACGGTTCATCAAGCGGCTGTGAAAACGCATCGCGAGCTTTGCCGCCAGAAGGTTGTCGGCGGTGTGCAGGAACATGTACGGGGTGCGCCCTTCTTCGATCCACTCGGCGATTTTTTCCACCCAGGGCGTCAGGAACGGCTCGTTGGCTTCCACCACTGGATGGCCGACGAAGCGCACCTGCGGGCATTGAGTGAAAGCCGCTGGCCGCGTTGGCACCCGAGGCTTCTTGTATTGCGCATGGATCACTGAGGGATCGGTCGAGGCGCAGCTGAACAAGCCCCGTGGATCGAGACAGATGCGTTCCACGCCGCGATCGAGCAACAGGCGATTGAGCCGGCGCTCGGCATCGCCCTTGGCAAAAAACTCGTCGTGACGGACCTCGACCGCCAACGGGCTCGGGAACGCGTCGATAAACGCCGCCAGCTCCTGCATCCGATTGGGCGTGAAGGCCTTGGACAGCTGCAGCCAAAACGGCGAGACGCGCTCGCCCAGCGGGCTGAGCAGTTGAACGAAGGTTTCAGTGGCGGTCAGGTGTTCACGCAAGTCGCCGCCATGGCTGATGTCGCCCGGGATCTTGGCCGTGAAACGAAAATGCTCGGGCATGATTTCCGCCCAGCGCTGGACAGTGGCCGCAGACGGGCTCGCATAGAAGGTCGTGTTGCCTTCCACGGCATTGAAAACCTGGCTATAGAGGTTCAGGAAGTCGGAGCTTTTTGCGTCTTGGGGATAAAGATAATCGCGCCAGGCGTTTTCGCTCCAGGATGGGCAGCCCAGGTAATAAGGCAACCGCATCAGATGTAGAGGTCGAGCCCTAGCACTTCCATATCCCAGTCGACAAAACCGGCAGTGCTCAAATAACTGGCAAGGGCCGTGGCGACACTGCGGCTCATGGCGCGGTGATACAGCATGTCCTGCTGACGGGCGGGGAGATTGCTCAGGCGCTGCGCAGAGGCTTTGGCGGCACGTGCGGCCAGTTGCTCTTCGGACGGAAATTCCAGGTCGCCATCGATATCATCGAAGTTTTCGGGCTCAGCGGATTTACCCGCACGAGGCCGACGCTTGATCGGGTAGGACTGGGATGAAACGCCGTCTATACGCATGACAGAATGCTCGGTATCAATGATGGCAATTTAGCGGCACATTCGTAGCCGCGCAAACGCGCAAGTGATAACTAGAACACAGAAAGCCAAAAAGGTTTAAAAACGGGCCGGAAAAGTGACGACTGGCAAGGTTGGGTGTGACTTATGGACGGGGAAATGACTTTCAGCCAGAAAACTCTGGGATTAAAAGTGCCTGTGTGGCGGGGGATTTATCCCCGCTCGACTGCGCAGCTCTCGCCAGATCCGCATCTGGCGCAACAATGTCGGGGGCGCTACGCGCCCAGCGGGGATAAATCCCCTCGCCACAACTGTGCCCGCTTGGAGTGTGGTCAAGCCTGGGATTGTCGCTCGGATTTTGGCGTTGCTACCTTGTCCCGCAGGTAAACCGGCTGGGCATCATCGGCCACAATGGCCTCGCCGCGTTCCCAGGCGAAGCGTGCCAGCGCAAGCAAGTCTTCGGCATGGGGCAACATCGAGGCGTCCTGGCCAACAAGGCTGACACCGATCCGCTCGGCATAACCCCAGCCCGTACCGGCGCCGAACCAATCACCACTCGCCTCAGCCGGCAGCGCCGCCGCCTCGGGTGGCAGTACCGCTTCAGGCCCCGCCAGGCGCATCTCGCCGTTCGCTTCGCGATAGCAGCCCCAATACACCTCGTCCATGCGCGCATCGATCGCCGCGGCGACCTGGCGCGCACCGTGTTCGCGCAGGGCGCGCTGGGCCAGCACCGCCAGGTTCGACACCGGCAGCACCGGGCGCTCCAGGGCAAAGGCCAAGCCCTGCACCACGCCGATGGCGATGCGCACACCGGTGAAAGCCCCGGGCCCGCGACCGAAGGCGATTGCATCCACCGCTTGCAAGTTGGTGCCGGCATCGCTGAGCAACTGCTGGATCATCGGCAGCAATTTCTGCGCATGCAAACGCGGGATCACCTCGTAATGGCTCGTGACCTTGCCGTTGTGCAGCAAAGCAACGGAGCAAGCTTCAGTCGCGGTGTCCAGGGCCAGCAAGGTGCTCATTAATGTGTCCGTAAATCAGGTGGGGAAAAAGTGCGCCAGTATAAACAACTACGGCCCGCAAGCGGGCCGTAGTTGTTGCTGCCGATCAGACTTTTCAGCTCAAGGCCGCAAGCACTTTGGCAGTGATGGCCTCAACCGAACCGACGCCTTCGATATGGCTGTATTTCGGCTTGCCGTTGGCAGCCGACAGCTTCTGGTAGAAATCCACCAGCGGCTTGGTCTGGGAGTGGTAGACCGACAAACGATGACGCACGGTTTCTTCGGTATCGTCCTTGCGCTGCACCAGTTCTTCACCCGTCACATCGTCCTTGCCTTCGGCTTTTGGAGGATTGTAGACGGTGTGATAGACACGGCCGGACGGCTCATGAACACGTCGACCGGCGATGCGCTGGACGATTTCTTCGTCCTCGACGGCGATTTCAACGACTGCATCCAGCTCGACGCCGGCGCTCACCAGGGCTTCAGCCTGTGGAATGGTGCGCGGGAAACCATCGAACAGGAAGCCATTGGCGCAGTCAGGTTGAGCGATACGATCCTTGACCAGGGCGATGATCAGGTCATCCGACACCAGGCCGCCGGCATCCATGATGCTCTTGGCCTTGATGCCCAGCTCGGTGCCGGCCTTGACCGCCGCACGCAGCATGTCGCCGGTGGAGATTTGCGGGATACCGAATTTTTCGGTGATGAACTTTGCCTGAGTACCTTTACCGGCCCCGGGAGCTCCCAGCAGAATGACGCGCATCGATGTGCTCCTCAATTTTTTTATGTAAACGCTCGGATTCGCCTCGTGGGGCCAATCTCGGAAAACAGGATCGTGGCCGCCCAAACGGCCAAAGGCTGATCAAGATACACAGCAGGCCCGACCCACACAAGCCGCCGAAAGTCGGAGGAACCCGCGTCGAACGCGACCTTCGTACGAGGTGGCGAGAGTCGCAACCTGACAACAAACTGTCGCCTGGCCGACCTGTCGTTCTCCATAAACGGCTACGCCCGGACGAGCCGGGCGAGTTGTCGCGGGTAACGACCCGACGTCAGCCGGTGTTGCGCAAACCGGCGGCGATCCCGGCTACAGACACCAGCAATGCCTGTTCCACGGGGCTGCCTTGGGCAACGTCCTGCTGTCGCGAACGTGCCAGCAGTTCGGCTTGCAACAGGTGCAAGGGGTCGAGGTAAGTGTTGCGCAGGCGAATGAATTCCAAGGTATCTGGGCTATGTGCCAGTAGCTGCGACTGGCCGGTCAACCCCAGGACCACCGAGCAGGCCTGCGACAATAGGTCGCGTAAATGCTCGCCCAACGGCAGCAATGCCGGTTCCACCAGACGCTCATCGTAAGACTGGGCAATATCGGCGTCGGCCTTGGCCAGCACCATCTCCAGCATGTCGATGCGGGTGCGGAAGAACGGCCATTGTTCGCGCATCTGCCCCAGCAATTCACCCTCGCCGCGCTCCAGCGCCTTGCCCAGGGCGGTTTCCCAACCGAGCCAGGCTGGCAGCATCAGGCGGGTCTGGGTCCAGCCGAAGATCCACGGAATCGCCCGCAAGCTCTCGATCCCCCCGGCGCGACGCTTGGCCGGACGGCTGCCCAAGGGCAGACGACCCAACTCCTGCTCCGGCGTGGACTGGCGAAAATACTCGACGAATTGCGGATTTTCCCGCACCACCGCGCGGTAGGCACTGACGCCGTCAGCGGCCAATTCGTCCATCAAATGGCGCCATTCTGGCGTGGGCGGCGGCGGTGGCAGCAGGGTCGCTTCCAGCACCGCGGCGAGATAAAGGTTGAGGTTCTGTTCGGCGATGTCCGGCAGGCCGAATTTGAAACGAATCATTTCGCCTTGCTCAGTGGTGCGGAACCGCCCCGCCACCGAACCTGGCGGCTGCGACAGGATCGCCGCGTGCGCCGGGCCACCGCCACGGCCTACCGTACCCCCGCGACCATGAAACAACAGCAGTTCGACTTGCTGCTCGCGGCAGATGTCCACGAGTCGCTCCTGCGCTCGATACTGTGCCCACGCCGCCGCCGTGGTCCCGGCGTCCTTGGCTGAATCGGAATAGCCGATCATCACCTCCTGGGGTCCTTGCAGGCGCGAGCGATAACCCGGCAACGCCAGCAGGCGCTCCATCACCGGCCCAGCGTTGTCCAGGTCGGCGAGGGTTTCGAACAGCGGCACCACCCGCATCGGCCGCAACACGCCGGCTTCCTTGAGCAGCAATTGAACTGCCAGCACATCGGAAGCGGCACCGGCCATCGAGATCACGTAGGAACCCAGGGACGCCGCCGGTGCCGCCGCGACTTCCCGACAGGTCGCCAGGACCTCGCCAGTGTCGGCGGACGGTTTGAAATGCGGCGGCAACAACGGACGACGGTTATTCAGCTCATCCAGCAGAAAACGGATGCGCTGCTCTTCGTCCCAGTCTTCATAGCGTCCAAGCCCGAGGTAATCGGTGATCTCGGTCATGGCCATCGTGTGGCGCGTCGAATCCTGGCGCACATCGAGGCGCACGAGGAACAGCCCGAAGGTCACCGCGCGGCGCAGGCAATCGAGCAGCGGCCCGTCGGCAATCACCCCCATGCCGCACTCGTGCAGGGACTGATAGCACAACTCCAGCGGATCGAGCAGTTCGCGGTTGTCCTGCAACACTTCGGAAGAGGCCAGCGTAGTGGCTTTCAAGGAGGCCTGGGCCCAGTTGCGGGTGGCCCGCAGGCGTTCACGCAATTGCTTGAGTACCGCGCGATAGGGTTCGGCGCTGTCACCGGCCTGGGCGCGCAAGGCCTCGCTGGCCTTTTGCATGGAGAGGTCGGCCGCCAGGTGATCGACATCGCGCAGATAAAGGTCCGCCGCCATCCAACGCGCCAGCAACAGCACTTCGCGTGTGACCGCGGCGGTGACGTTCGGGTTGCCATCCCGGTCGCCGCCCATCCAGGAGGCAAAGCGGATCGGCGCGGCTTCCAGCGGCAAGCGCAGCCCGGTGGCGGCGTGCAGGGCCTGGTCGGCCTTGCGCAGGTAATTGGGGATGGCCTGCCACAGCGAATGCTCGATCACCGCAAAGCCCCACTTGGCCTCGTCCACGGGCGTGGGCCGGGTGCGGCGGATTTCTTCAGTGTGCCAGGCTTCGGCGATCAATCTTTGCAAGCGCTCATGGATCTGCGCGCGCTCGGCACTGGTGAGGTCACGGTGATCCTGGGCCGCCAGTTGCGCGGCGATGGCGTCGTATTTCTGGATCAGCGTACGCCGGGCGACTTCCGTGGGGTGGGCGGTGAGGACCAACTCGATATCGAGCCGGCCCAACTGCCGGGCCAGCGATTCGGCGCTGTGGCCTTCGGCGCGCAAGCGTGCCAGCAACTCGGGCAACACTCGCGCTTCAAACGGCGCAGGCTTGGATTCTTCGCGCCGATGAATCAACTGGTATTGCTCAGCGATGTTTGCCAGGTTCAAGAACTGGTTGAACGCTCGCGCGACCGGCAGCAATTCCTCCTCGCTCAACTGATTGAGGCTGGCGCTCAGTTCGGCGTCCATGGAACCACGTCGGTCCGCCTTGGCGCCTTTGCGGATCTGCTCGATCTTGTCGAGAAAGGTGTCCCCGTACTGGTCGCGAATGGTGTTGCCCAGCAACTCGCCGAGCAGGTGGACATCCTCGCGCAGGCGGGCATCGATATCGGTCATCAGCAGTTCTCCAGCAAAAGGTCCGGACAGCTTTGTAGGAGAGAGTGCCGATGCTGATCGTTTATGACAAGCGACGAAGGGACATTAAACCTTGTCGGACAAAGCTAGTCTCAAGATAAGCCCCACAACGGCTTGTCACTGTCGCGCCTGCCATAAGCAGGGCTATTGAGGTCATCATGAAAATCCGTGAGCTTGCCCAGCATTGGGAAGAAAATGCCAAGGGTCGCCTGACCCAGACCGGCTACACGATTCATCTCGATGTAGAGGCCGCTGCGCGCCTGGCGGCCATCTGCGACATGTACCCCAAGCGTCAGCCCGAAGAACTGCTCGGGGAGCTGATCGGCGCCGCGTTGGAAGAGCTGGAAGCCAGCTTCCCCTACGTCAAGGGATCGCAAGTCGTATCGACCGATGAGGAAGGTGATCCGCTGTATGAAGACGTGGGCCCGACGCCACGTTTTCTCGCGCTGTCACGCCGTCATCTGCGCGAACTTTCCTCCCACAGCGACAAATCCAAACACTGATTGCCGCCCTTCCCGGCGTGCGAAATTCCAGCGCGGAGCCTGTCCCAGTCGCGCTGGAATACCGCTGCCCGCCTTGAAAGTTCAGCTTTTTGGCGCTTGACCAATCAGTCAGTATTTCTTTTGGCGAATGGCCATCCTTGCCTGAACTTTTGAAAAACGCCTCGGGTCACACCGAATAACCATACTGGAACGGCCGTTTAAAAAAACGCGCCCTGGCGCCAGCGCCAAAACAGACGTCACGGCTTCGGTCCCAGCATGGAATGGTGTTTTTTTCAGGAGTTTTCCAATGGAGTTGAAGCCTATGAATACCTGCACTGCCAAACCCTCATCCACTGGCCTGCGCGGCCTGAAGTTGGCTGCCCTGGCTATCGGTAGCAGCTTCATTCTGGCCGGTTGTGCCGGCAACCCACCTTCGGAGCAATACGCGGTCACGCAATCTGCGGTCAACAGCGCCGTCAGCGCTGGCGGCACCGAGTTTGCCGCCGTGGAAATGAAATCGGCCCAGGACAAGCTCAAGCAGGCCGAGATCGCCATGCACGACGAGAATTACGAAGAGGCCAAGCGTCTGGCCGAACAGGCCGAATGGGATGCCCGCGTCGCCGAGCGCAAGGCCCAGGCCGCCAAGGCCGAACAGGCCCTCAAGGATTCCCAGAAAGGGGTTCAGGAACTGCGTCAGGAAGGCATGAACAAGGTCCAGTGACCCGGTTTGAGCCACGACGCACTTCTCATTGATAAAAGGACGACAGACTATGACGCACAAACATTTCATGATGCCCGCCCTGCTTGCCGCCTGCGTAGCCCTGGCCGCTTGCTCCCACGATCCGAACGCGAACCTGGAACAGGCGCGCACCAACTACAACGGCTTGCAGGCCGACCCGGCGGCCACCAAGGTCGCGGCTCTGGAAACCAAGGACGCTGCCGATTTTCTCGCCAAGGCCGACAAGGCCTACATGGATAACGAGGACGAAGCCAAGGTCGACCAACTGGCCTACCTGACCAACCAGCGTGTCGAAGTGGCCAAGCAGACCATTGCCCTGCGCAACGCCGAAGCCGAGCTGAAAAACGCCGGTGACGAACGCGCCCGCGCACTGCTGGAAGCCCGCAACGCGCAGATCAAGCAGTTGCAGGACAGCCTCAACGCCAAGCAGACCGAGCGCGGTACGCTGGTGACCTTCGGCGACGTGCTGTTTGCCACCAACAAGTCGGACCTGCGTACCAGCGGTATGACTAACGTGAGCAAACTGGCGCAGTTCCTCCAGGAAAACCCGGATCGCAAGGTGATCATCGAAGGCTACACCGACAGCACCGGTTCGGACTCCTACAACCAATCGCTGTCCGAACGCCGCGCCAGCTCCGTGCGCACCGCCCTGGTGAAAATGGGCGTCGACCCGGCCCGCATCGTGACTCAGGGCTACGGCAAGGAATTCCCGGTCGCCGACAACACCAGCGTCTCGGGCCGCGCCATGAACCGTCGCGTGGAGGTCACCATCTCCAACGACAACCAGCCCGTCGCCCCGCGTTCGACCATGAGCGCCAACTGATCGGTTGACTGCAACTCAAAAGCCCCGCCTGACTTCAATCAGGCGGGGCTTTTTTATGATCAAATTTATTTGGCTGCACACGATCCTTGTGGGAGCGAGCTTGCTCGCGATAGGGGAGTGTCAGGCACTATCAATGCTGCTGAACCACCGCTATCGCGAGCAAGCTCGCTCCCACAGGGGTCTCGCTTAAGGCTGAAGTTTTTGTGGGGTCTCCTGCCCCATGCACCGCACCGCGCGCTTCTTCTCGTTGATCAGCACACCGGTCAGGCCTTTCTGTTCGGTGTCGAACAACACCAGCACGCCATCGATGCACTGGGCCACTTGCGGCGCCGGCTCCAGGGAAACCTTGTAGTCCTCCCCCGGAACGGTCTTGAGCATGGTGAACTCGTTGAGCAGCAACGCATCCTCGGGCTTGGCGAAATGCAGGTAGCCGTAGTACCAGAGCGCCGCGACGGTGCCGAGGATGCTGCAGATTCCTGTGATTATCAGGGGGATGGCGTTACGTTCTTCGCTCATTGCGGATTCTCAGGTGATTCAACGGGTGATTTCGGGTAATTCGGAATTTCGCCCAGGCGGCGCAGGCCGTCAAAGTGCCGGGGGTCGTCGAGGTAGCGCAGCATCACGGTTCGCCAGGTTGGGTCGGCGAAGGTCTGCACATGCCCGCCACGGGTCAGTTGCAGCACCCGTGGCGGCGGCGCAGCTTGATACAAGCGGATGCCGTTGGAAAGGGGCACGATCGGATCGTCGAGGCTGTGGTAGATCAGTTTCGGTACGCCGTTCAATTGCGCGATCGAGCCGATGGCGCTGTCGCCGTCCGGCACCAGCCACGACAGCGGCACCTGGAGTGGCCAGGTCAGCCATGAGGTGCCAAGAGCGAAACGCCCTACATCACGATAACTGGCGGGCACGCCGTCGAGCACCAAGGCCTTGAGCTGCTGCTGGCGCTGCGGGTGCTCGACCAGGTAATGCACCGCCAGCGCGCCACCGAGACTCTGGCCGAGCAGCACCAACGGCTTGCCCCGCACTTCGGGCGCCTGGTCGAGCCAATTGAACGCGGCGTCGATGTCCTGGTAGATCGCCGGCAGGCTCGGCTCGCCTTCGGAAACGCCATAGCCACGGTAATCGACCATCAAGACTTGATAACCCTGCTCCGGCAACCACCAGCTCCCGCCGAGGTGCCAGGCCAGGTTGCCGCCGTTGCCGTGAAGATGCAGCACCGTGCCCTTGACCTCTACACCCGGCTTCACCGGCAGCCACCAACCCCGCAGCTTCAGCCCATCGGCGGTGGTCAGGGAGACGTCGCGGTATTCAAGGTTGGCCCGCTCCGGGGTAAACGGCAGGCCGCGTTCGGGGTAAAACAACAGGGAGCTGCAACCGGTCAGGGCCAGCAGCAGGCAAATGATGCCGAGGGTTCGCATCCGGTGAAGCCTCGCAAGTCAGAAGTGAACGCAGTCCCCTGTGGGAGCGAGCTTGCTCGCGATAGCGGTATGTCAGTCACAGCTGTATTGACTGTCCTGTCGCTATCGCGAGCAAGCTCGCTCCCACAGGGATTGTTGGTGTGGTTAAAGGATATTGGAATAATCCGCTTCGATCCGGTCCAGGCTCAGGTGGTTCAAGAAGTTGGAGAAGCACATCCAGGCCGACAGCGCGTTCATGTCGCGAAATTGGTCGGGCAGGTACTTGGGCGGTACGACCAGGCCTTCATCCACTAACTGGCGCAACGTGCGCATGTCCTCCAGGGTGGTCTTGCCGCAGAACAGCAACGGCACCTGCTCCAGCTTGCCTTTGCGCACGGCCAGCTGAATATAGTTGTAAACCATGATGAAGCCCTTGAGGTAGGACAAGTCTTTGGTGAACGGCAGTCCGGTCGGCACCGAACCACGGAAAACCCGGCTGGCGTTGCCGTAGCTTTCGGCCATTTCAAAGCCCTGTTCACGGAAGAACTCGTAGACCTGCAGGAAATCGGCGCCCTCTTCCACCATATGAATGGCGCGGGTACGGTTGGTGAGCTTGCGCAAGCGACTCGGGTAGGACGCGAAGGTGATGATCTCCATCAGGATCGCCAGGCCTTCCTGAGTCACTGTCGACGAGGGCGGGCCCTTGGACAGGAAGGTGCAGATCGGCTGGTTCAGCCCGTTGAGGGTGGTGCCGACGTGCACCAGCCCTTCATGGACCTCCAGGGCGCGCACATCGCGCTCGTTGAACATCGCGTCGGTGCGGATCTTGATGTAGTCGGCGCCCGCCGCCGCGTCGGCCACGATCCCGTCGGACTCGAACACGCGGATGGTTTCCTCGGCTTCGCCGAACACCCGGTTGAGGCGATGCTGCAACAGGCTCACGGCTTCCTTGGCGCTGAGGACCTTGGGCTCGTCCTTCAGGTCGCCACGGCCATCGATGTTGTTCAGGTAATCGGACAGCATCAGCCCCAGGTCGGCCAGGGTCGGGTCACCGGCGTGGAAGGCGTCGGACGCCGCGCCATACAGCTCCTGGGAAATCAGCCCGAAGTCCTCGGTGCCGCGCGCTTCGAGCATGCGCACCACCATGCGGTATTCCTTGCACATGCGGCGCATGATCTGGCCAACCGGGTTGAACTGCCCGAGCTGGCGGGTGATGTCGCGCTCGATGTTCTGAAACTCCAGCTTCACTTTGCTGGAATCGAACGACAGCGGTCGGTTGAGGTAATAGTCGCGGTCCACGGCGGGCATTTCCTTGCCCTTGGTCTTGAGAAACCCTTTGCGGATGTTCTCGTCCCACTTCACCGCGTCGAGGATTCGAATCGGCGTCTGCGCCAGCACAATGCGATCGGACAAGGTGCGTATCGTCTGCTGGTAATCGTCCACCCGGAACTCCTGTGAAAAAAACGTCCGCTTGTAGCAGTTATTGGGATTTGGCCAGTCGCTGATAGCGCACGGCTTCCGAGAACACGTCGGAATTGGCTGGGTCGTCGAGGTAGCTGAACACCTTGACCATGTCGCTGTCCACCAACACGCCATCGCCCTCTTCGCTTGGGTTCGGCTGGCCACTGAGGAGCTTCTGGCCGATGGCCTGGTTGATCTGTTCTATGTCCAGGTTGTAGACCACCAGTTCCTGTTTGTCGGTCAGTTCGAAACCGGCAATGACGAAATGTCCGCCATAGCGGGCCGGCACCTTGGCCGACAGGTACCAGCGGCTGCCGTGCCGGGAGACCGTCACGGGAATGGCTTCGCGTTCCCGGGGCTTGGCCCTGAAGTAGCTGATGGCCTGGTAGCGGTGCTTGCCGACTTGCGTCAGCTCCAGGTTCAACGGCTCGCCCCAGGCGTTGGTGCTGGTCCATTGGCCGAGCAGGCCCTTGGGCGCGGCTTCGCTGTCGGGCAACGGCGCCTTGAACGACACCAGGCACCCACTGAGCAGCAGCAACGACACGGCCAGAACAACGGCATGCCAGGCTTTCATTGGAACTCCCTATGGTCTGTGGCGAGGGGATTTATCCCCGCTGGGCTGCGGAGCAGCCCCCTTGCAGTCAGCTCAGTTAGCCAGATGCACCGAGTTGGCTGGTTTTGGGGCCGCTTCGCAGCCAGCGGGGATAAATCCCCTCGCCACAAGGGCTGTGGTGAACCCATCTGGATCACACCGACGCCAGTACCAGGTGCATGTAGCGGGTCAGGATGCCGAGCATGTCTTCTTCAGCGACAGGCTCGGCGCCATTGAGCAAGCCCTGATATTCCATCCGACCGATAATCGCCGTCAACACTTTGGCATCCTGTTGCGGCTCGCGCGAGCCCAACACCTGGAAAAACTGACAGGTGCCATGGAGCAGGATTCGTTGATGAGAACGAACCAGTTCCGCCAGGCGTGGGTTGAGCAGCGCTTCCTGGCGAAAGGCCTGTTCGGCCATCAAATAGTCGCGACGACTCTGCAACTGATGCTGCACATAATCAGCGGTCATCCGCGCAATGTCGTCGGCCAATTGCGAGCGCGACTCGGCGCTGCCGTCCCCGTAGGCGACCATTTCACGCAGCAGCCCCTCGTTGTTGGTCCACAGCTTGGCCATGAACGCCGCGCTGCGCTCCACGTACTGGGCGAAGGTATCGGTGAGCAGGTCGTCGATGTCCTTGAAGTAGTAAGTGGTGGCCGACAGCGGCACGCCCGCTTCGGCGGCCACCGCGCGGTGTCGCACGGCCCGCACGCCATCGCGCACGACGATGCGCATGGCCGCGTCGAGAA
The DNA here is from genome assembly GCF_052660185.1 of Pseudomonas sp. E102. Taxonomy (NCBI): domain Bacteria; kingdom Pseudomonadati; phylum Pseudomonadota; class Gammaproteobacteria; order Pseudomonadales; family Pseudomonadaceae; genus Pseudomonas; species Pseudomonas sp. E102. Next base: position 406,047 of record NZ_CP084025.1, on the reverse strand, counting down.
TGTCCTGGCGGCGCTGTTCACTGCCCTGTCGGCTGGCCTTGCGACCCTGGTACTGAACACTTTCAGCGACAGCAGTGGCGACGCCCGCTGCACCTTCTGGAGCCATTGCACGATTCACGACAGGTGTTTCCTCGCTATTTCAGAAGTAACCAATTGATACGTTTGTACCAGACAGGCAATAAAAAGCCGCCCATCGAGGCGGCTTTTTGATTCAGACCATTACGCTTGGGGCCGCATGTGCGGGAAGAGGATCACATCCCGGATCGACGGCGAGTTGGTCAGCAACATCACCAGGCGATCGATGCCGATGCCTTCACCTGCGGTCGGCGGCATGCCGTACTCCAAGGCGCGGACGAAGTCGGCGTCGTAGTGCATGGCTTCGTCGTCGCCCGCGTCCTTGTCGGCTACCTGGGCCATGAAGCGCTCGGCCTGGTCTTCCGCGTCATTGAGCTCGGAATAGGCGTTGGCGATTTCCCGGCCACCGATGAACAGCTCGAAGCGGTCGGTCACGCTTGGGTCTTCGTCGTTGCGACGGGCCAGCGGCGATACTTCGAACGGGTACTGGGTGATGAAGTGCGGCTGCTCCAGCTTGTGCTCCACCAGCTCTTCGAAAATCATCACCTGCAGCTTGCCCAGGCCTTCGAAGCCAAGCACCTTGGCGCCGGCCTTCTTAGCGATGGCACGGGCCTTGTCGATGTCCTGCAGATCGGCGGCGGTGATCTCAGGGTTGTACTTGAGGATCGAATCGAACACCGACAGGCGCACGAACGGCTCGCCGAAGTGGAACACTTTGTCGCCGTATGGCACATCGGTGCTGCCCAGGACCAACTGCGCCAGTTCGCGGAACAGTTCTTCGGTCAGGTCCATGTTGTCTTCGTAGTCAGCATAGGCCTGGTAGAACTCGAGCATGGTGAACTCGGGGTTGTGCCGGGTCGAAACGCCTTCGTTACGGAAGTTGCGGTTGATCTCGAACACTTTCTCGAAGCCGCCGACCACCAGGCGCTTGAGGTACAGCTCCGGGGCGATACGCAGGAACATTTCCATGTCCAGGGCGTTATGGTGGGTTTCGAACGGCTTGGCCGCCGCGCCGCCAGGGATGGTCTGGAGCATCGGCGTCTCGACTTCCAGGAAGTCACGCTTCATCAGGAAGCTGCGGATGTGGGCGATGACTTGCGAACGCACGCGGAAGGTCTGGCGCACGTCTTCGTTGACGATCAGGTCGACGTAGCGCTGGCGGTAACGTTGCTCGGTGTCGGTCAGGCCGTGGTGCTTGTCCGGCAGCGGGCGCAAGGACTTGGTCAGCAGGCGCACGCTGGTCATTTCGACGTACAGGTCGCCCTTGCCGGAGCGGGCCAGGGTGCCTTCGGCGGCGATGATGTCGCCCAGGTCCCAGGTCTTGACGGCGGCCAGGGTTTCTTCCGGCAGGGTCTTGCGGTTGACGTAGACCTGAATGCGCCCGGTCATGTCCTGGATCACCATGAACGAACCACGGTTGAGCATGATGCGACCGGCAACCTTGACCGCAATCGCCGCCTCGGCCAGCTCTTCCTTGGTCTTGTCTGCGTACTTCTTCTGCAGGACGTCGCAATACGCGTCGCGGCGGAAGTCGTTGGGGAAGGCCTGGCCCTTCTCGCGCTCGGCAGCAAGCTTTTCCTTGCGCAGGGCGATCAGGGAGTTTTCTTCCTGTTGCAGGGCTTGCGGGTCGAGTTCTAGGTCGCTCATGTCTTTAAGGATTCCATCACAGGTTCGTTGCCCCCGGCCCCGGGCCGGAGTTTGCGGGCAGGCCTCGCTTGCGTGCAAGCGTGCCTGCCCACCGCGTGGGTGTCGCGTTACAGCCCTTGCTTGAGGCTGGCGATCAGGTATTCATCGATGTCGCCATCGAGCACTTTGTCGCAGTCGCTGCGTTCGATGCTGGTACGCAAGTCCTTGATCCGCGAGGCGTCGAGCACGTACGAACGGATCTGGTGACCCCAGCCGATGTCGGACTTGGTGTCTTCCAGTGCCTGGGACGCGGCGTTGCGCTTCTGCACTTCCTGCTCGTACAAGCGGGCCCGCAACATTTTCATCGCGGTGTCTTTGTTGGCGTGCTGGGAACGTTCGTTCTGGCAACTTACCACCGTGTTGGTCGGTACGTGGGTAATCCGCACGGCCGAGTCAGTGGTGTTTACGTGCTGGCCACCGGCACCGGAGGAGCGGTAGGTGTCGATGCGCAGGTCGGCCGGGTTGATCTCGATTTCGATGTTGTCATCGATTTCCGGAGAGACGAATACCGCCGAGAATGAGGTGTGGCGCCGGTTGCCGGAGTCGAACGGGCTCTTGCGTACCAGGCGGTGCACGCCGATCTCGGTCCGCAGCCAACCAAAGGCGTATTCGCCCTTGATGTGCACGGTGGCGCCCTTGATCCCGGCGACTTCGCCGGCGGACAGTTCCATGATCGTGGCGTCGAAACCGCGTTTGTCAGCCCAGCGCAGGTACATGCGCAGCAGGATGTTGGCCCAGTCCTGGGCTTCGGTGCCGCCGGAACCGGCCTGGATGTCCAGGTAGGCGTTGTTCATGTCCATCTCGCCGCTGAACATGCGACGGAATTCCAGCTTGGCGAGGTTCTCGTCCAGGCGAGTCAGTTCGGCGACGACATCGCCGACCGCGCCTTCGTCGTTCTCTTCGACAGCCATGTCCAGCAGGTCGCGACAATCGGCCAGGCCGCTGGACAATTCGTCCAGGGTCTCGACGATCTGCGCCAGCGCAGAACGCTCGCGGCCCAGTTCCTGGGCGTAGGAAGGGTTGTTCCAGACATTCGGATCTTCAAGCTCGCGATTGACTTCGGTCAGGCGCTCATGCTTTTGATCGTAGTCAAAGATACCCCCGAATAGTTTCGGAGCGCTCGGACAGGTCCTTGATAGTGTTCAGGATCGGGTTGATTTCCATGGCGGGCAGCACTCGTTGGCGAACTTTTGAAAGCCGGCGAGTATAACGTAATCAAACGCCAGCGGCAGCCCGCCCGGCGGCTTTAGGGGCAATGAGATTCCGCGTACGCCCCCTGTGGCGAGGGAGCTTGCTCCCGCTGGGGCGCGCAGCGCCCCTGAAACCAGTTGGCTCGGTGTGTCAGGTTGACCGAGGGAGCCATTTTAGGGCTGCTGCGCAACCCAGCGCGATCAAGCTCCCTCGCCACGAAAAGCATCTTTCGCCGCAAACCTATTCCACCCCCACCCGATTGCCGGCCGGAAGGTCGGAGGATCAGCAGCGACGGCTGGGACTGATCCCGCAGCAACCCTCCACAGGTATAGTTTCAACTCTTCCAATTACTCTACGAACAGATCAGGCAGTCGCCTGGCGCACCTGCTTTTCCAGTTCCGCCTTCAACCCCGGCTCCAGCTTCAACTGCCGCGCCAGTTCGTCGAGGTAGGACTTTTCCATGAAATTCTCTTCGTCCACCAACATCACACTGGCGATGTACATCTCTGCGGCGATTTCCGGCGTGCTTGCGGCACGTGCCACGTCGGTGGGGTCCAGCGGTTTGTTGAGCTCGGCATGCAGCCAGTGTTGAAGCTCCTGGTCGTTATCGAGCTTGGTGAATTCGCCTTCGATCAACTGCCGCTCGCGGTCATCCACATGGCCGTCAGCCTTGGCCGCCGCGACCAGGGCCTTGAGGATCGCCTGGCTGTGTTGCTCGACTTGCGCCGCCGGCACGCGGTCCAGGGTCTGCGGCTCGGTTTTCGGCGCGTTGCCCTGTTGGGCCTGCCAATTGCCGTAAGCCTTGTAGGCAATCACGCCCAGGGCAGCCAGGCCACCATAAGCCAGCGCCTTGCCACCAAAATTGCGGGCTTTCTTGTTGCCCAGCAGCATGCCCATGGCGCTCGCCGCCAGCGCCCCGCCCCCCGCGCCGGACAGCATGCCGCCCAGGTTGCCGGAGCCGCCGAGCAACCCGCCCAGGCCGCTGGATGGCTTGCCTTGCGAACCGCCGGCCTTGTTCTGCAACATTTCCTGACCGGACTTGAGTAACTGATCGAGCAATCCACGGGTGTTCATTTGCCGCCTCCACGCATTCGGGTTAACCGGATCATAAGGCCCTCAGCCTAGAACGAAAGTGCCCTACTACCCTTGGTCACATTGCTTCGAGATGTTGCCTGGGCAACCAAAGTCTCGCCGGCAACATTCGATAAAAACGATATACACTTCAAGGTCTCGATAAATCCGATCTCAGGATGTGCGTCATGATGACCCTGCGCCAGATCCGTCATTTCATCGCAGTGGCCGAGACCGGCTCGATCTCCGCCGCCGCGCAGACCGCATTCATCTCCCAATCGACCTTGACCCTGGCAATCCAGCAACTGGAAGAGGAAATCGGCGTCAGCCTGTTCAACCGCCACGCGAAAGGCATGACGCTGACCCATCAGGGACACCAGTTCCTGCGCCAGGCCCATCTGATTCTCGCCACGGTCGATAACGCCAAGCGTAGCCTGCAGCAAAGCACCGACCAGGTGGCCGGCCAGATCACCATCGGCGTGACCAGCCTGGTCGCCGGTTACTACCTGGCGGATCTCCTGACCCGTTTCCAGCGCGCCTACCCCAATGTGGCAATCCGGGTTATGGAGGACGAACGTCCCTACATCGAACATCTGCTGGTCAGCGGTGAGATCGATGTCGGCGTGCTGATCCTCTCCAACCTGGAAGACCGCCACGCCCTGCAGACCGAAGTGCTGACCCACTCACCCCATCGCTTGTGGTTGCCGGCGCAGCATCCGCTGCTTGAAAACGACAGCATCCACCTGGCGGATGTCGCCCGGGAACAGCTGATCCAATTGAACGTCGATGAAATGGACCGCAACGCGCAACGCCTGTGGCGCGGCGCCGGCCTGCAACCGCAAATCACCCTCCGCACAGCCTCGACCGAAGCGGTACGCAGCCTGGTGGCGGCCGGCCTGGGTGTTTCGATCCAGCCGGACATGACCTACCGCCCCTGGTCGCTGGAAGGCGACATCATCGAGGCGCGCCCCATCGCCGACCTCAACCAGACGCTGGATGTCGGGCTGGCCTGGCGCCGGGGAACTGCACGCCCGGCCTCGGTCGACCCGTTCCTGGCGGTCGCTCGGGAACAATCCCATGGCGGACGCAAGCCATCGATTTAATCGAACGCAGCGTTGAGTATTTCGAATTTGTAGGCCTTGCGAGTGCGCACTAGTCTTGCTGAATCCTCAAGACTGCTGACAACTCGAGAAATAAAACATGGCTGGCACGCAAACCCCGTTGTGTACCGCGTTGTTGATCAACGGAGAATTGGCGGCCGGCGAGGGTTTTGTCGAGCCGATTCTCAACCCGGCCACGGGTGAAGTGGTTGCGCAAATCGCCGAGGGCAGTATCGAACAGGTCGAAGCCGCGATCCTCGCGGCTCATCACGCCTTCGGCGGCTGGTCACGTACCACGCCGCAACAACGCTCGAACCTGCTGCTGGAAATCGCCAGCGCCATCGAAAAAAATGCCGATCACCTGGCCCGTCTCGAATCCTTGAACTGCGGCAAGCCCTTGCACCTGGCTCGCCAGGATGATTTGAGCGCCACGGTGGATGTGCTCCGTTTCTTTGCCGGCGCGGTGCGCTGCCAGACCGGCCAGCTCAGCGGTGAATACCTGCCGGGCTACACCAGCATGGTGCGCCGCGACCCGATCGGCGTGGTGGCCTCCATCGCGCCGTGGAACTACCCCATCATGATGGCGGCCTGGAAGATCGCCCCGGCCCTGGCCGCTGGCAATACCTTGGTGTTCAAGCCTTCCGAGCACACGCCGCTGTCGATCCTGGCCCTGGCGCCAATACTGGCCGAGATCCTGCCGCCCGGCGTCATCAACATCATCTGCGGTGGCGGCGAAGGCGTCGGCAGCCATCTGGTCAGCCATCCGAAGGTGCGCATGGTCTCGCTGACCGGCGATATCGTCACCGGCCAGAAGATCCTTCAGGCGGCGGCGAAAACCCTCAAGCGCACGCATCTGGAACTGGGTGGCAAGGCCCCAGTGATTGTCTGTGACGACGCCGATCTCCAAGCGGTGATCGAGGGCGTGCGCACCTATGGTTATTACAACGCCGGACAGGATTGCACCGCCGCCTGCCGGATCTACGCCCAGGCCGGTATCCACGACCGGCTAGTGGCGGAACTCGGCGCGGCGGTCGGCAGCCTGCGCTTTGCCGGCAAGCGCGACGCCGACAATGAAATCGGTCCGCTGATCAGCGTGCGCCAGCGCGACCGTGTCGCCAGTTTTGTCGAGCGAGCCCTTGGCCAGCCGCACATCGAACGCATCACCGGTGCGGCGGTGCATTCCGGGGCCGGTTTCTACTATCAGCCGACGCTGCTGGCCGGCTGCAAGCAAAGCGATGAGATCGTCCAACGGGAAGTGTTCGGCCCGGTGGTCACCGTGACCCGCTTCGACGAGCTCAGCCAAGCGGTGGACTGGGCCAACGATTCGGAATATGGCCTGGCCTCCTCGGTATGGACCCAGAACCTGGACAAGGCGATGCAAGTGGCGGCACGGCTGCAATACGGCTGCACCTGGATCAACAGCCATTTCATGCTGGTCAGCGAGATGCCCCACGGCGGCTTGAAACGCTCGGGCTACGGCAAGGATCTGTCCAGCGATTCGCTCCAGGACTACAGCGTGGTGCGCCATATCATGGCCCGGCATGGCCGGGAGCTTTGAGCTTGCAGCTAAGCTAAAACAATAACCAGCGACACGTTCTCAAAAAACTGCCCCGACCATAATTAAAGCAAGAGGGATTTCCATGTACGCGCACAAGACCGTATTGCTCAGTGCAATCACCACGGCGCTGCTGACCAGCGTCAGCGTCCAGGCCGCCGAACCGCTCAAGGCCATTGGTGCCGGCGAAGGCCAATTGGATATCGTCGCCTGGCCGGGCTACATCGAACGCGGTGAAAGCGACAAGGCCTATGACTGGGTCACCGGTTTCGAAAAGGAAACCGGCTGCAAGGTCAACGTCAAAACCGCCGCCACGTCCGATGAAATGGTCAGCCTGATGAGCAAGGGCGGCTATGACCTCGTCACTGCTTCGGGCGATGCCTCGTTGCGGCTGATTGCCGGCAAACGCGTGCAGCCGATCAACACCGCGCTGATCGCCAATTGGAAAAACCTCGACCCGCGCCTCAAAGACGCGCCGTGGTATGTGGTTAATCAACAGACCTACGGCACGCCCTACCAGTGGGGCCCAAACGTGTTGATGTACAACACCCAGGTATTCAAGCAGGCACCGACCAGTTGGAGCGTGCTGTTCGAAGCCCAGAACCTGCCCGACGGAAAGCCGAACAAGGGGCGCGTGCAAGCCTACGACGGCCCGATCTACATCGCCGACGCGGCGCTTTATCTCATGACCGCCAAACCTGAACTGGGTATCAAGGACCCGTACCAGCTCGACGAAACCCAGTACAAGGCTGTGCTCCAATTGCTACGGGCCCAGCAACCGTTGATTCACCGCTACTGGCATGACACCACCGTGCAGATGAGCGACTTCAAGAACGAAGGCGTGGTGGCGTCCGGCGCCTGGCCGTATCAGGTCAACGGTTTGATGAACGAGAAACAGCCAATCGCCTCGACCATTCCCAAAGAAGGCGCCACCGGCTGGGCCGACACCACCATGCTGCACGCCGAGGCCAAGCACCCCAACTGCGCCTACAAGTGGATGGATTGGTCGCTGCAACCGAAAGTCCAGGGTGACGTGGCCGCATGGTTCGGCTCCTTGCCTGCCGTGCCCGAGGCGTGCAAAGGCAGCGAACTGCTGGGCGCCGAAGGTTGCAAAACCAACGGTTTCGATCAGTTCGACAAGATCGCTTTCTGGAAAACGCCCCAGGCCGAGGGTGGCAAGTTCGTACCGTACAGCCGCTGGACCCAGGATTACATAGCGATCATGGGTGGGCGTTAACGCACTATCTCCGTGGCGAGGGAGCTTGCTCCCGCTGTTGGCGCAGCCATCCCAAAACCAGCCGATGCGGTGAAACAGGCAAGACCGCATCGGTCGGTTTTGGGCGTGCTTCGCCCGCCAGCGGGAGCAAGCTCCCTCGCCACGGGATTGCATTTCAATATTCATAGCGCCCCGTTTTGTGGAGCCCCGCACCATGACACTTGCAGTCCAGTTCACCCATGTGTCCCGTCAGTTCGGCGATGTGAAGGCCGTCGATCGGGTCTCCATCGACATCCAGGACGGCGAGTTCTTCTCCATGCTGGGCCCTTCCGGCTCCGGCAAGACCACCTGCCTGCGGCTGATTGCAGGCTTCGAGCAACCCAGCGCCGGTTCGATCCGTATCCACGGTGAAGAAGCCGTGGGTCTTGCGCCCTACCAGCGGGACGTGAATACGGTTTTCCAGGACTACGCCCTGTTCCCCCATATGAATGTGCGCGACAACGTGGCCTATGGCTTGAAAGTCAAAGGCGTCGCCAAGGCCGAGCGCATCAAGCGCGCCGACGAAGCCTTGGAGATGGTAGCCCTGGGCGGCTACGGCGAGCGCAAGCCGGTGCAACTTTCCGGCGGCCAGCGCCAGCGTGTCGCCCTGGCCCGTGCGTTGGTCAATCGCCCACGGGTATTGTTGCTGGACGAGCCGCTGGGCGCCCTCGACTTGAAGCTGCGTGAACAGATGCAAGGCGAACTGAAGAAGCTGCAACGGCAGCTGGGCATCACCTTCATTTTCGTTACTCATGACCAGACCGAAGCGTTGTCGATGTCCGATCGCGTGGCGGTGTTCAACAAGGGCCGCATTGAACAGGTCGATACGCCGCGCAACCTGTACATGAAACCGGCCACTACCTTCGTTGCCGAATTCGTCGGCACCTCCAACGTGATCCGCGGCGAACTGGCGCGACAACTGAGCGGTTATCCACAGCCGTTCTCGATTCGTCCGGAACACGTGCGTTTTGCCGAAGGACCGCTGGCGAGTCATGAAATAGAGGTCAATGGCCTGCTCCATGACATCCAGTACCAAGGCAGCGCGACACGCTACGAATTGAAGCTGGAAAACGGCCAGACCCTGAGCCTCAGCCAGGCCAACACCCAGTGGAGCGACAACGGCACCCGGCATCAGGCCGGCCAGCACCTGGCCGTGCGCTGGGCCCGCGAGGCGATGGTTGCCCTGCACGACACCGTCGGCAGCGAGGTCTGAGATGAGCACCCTGGCCATGACTCAAACAGCGACGCACGGCTCGGCGTTGCGGCGCTTTTCGAATCTGCTGTACCGACGACCGAATCTGTATCTGTCGATGCTGCTGGTGCCTCCGCTGATCTGGTTCGGCGCGATCTACCTGGGTTCGTTGCTGACCCTGCTCTGGCAGGGCTTCTACACTTTCGACGACTTCACCATGGCGGTCACGCCGGACCTGACCCTGGCGAATTTTTCAGCACTGTTTCAGCCATCGAATTTCGACATCATCGCTCGCACCCTGACCATGGCGATTGCCGTGTCCATCGCGAGCGCCCTGGTTGCGTTCCCGATTGCCTATTACATGGCGCGCCACACCAGCGGCAAGACCAAGGCGTTCTTCTACATCGCGGTGATGCTGCCGATGTGGGCCAGCTATATCGTCAAGGCTTATGCCTGGACGCTGTTGCTGGCCAAAGGCGGCGTGGCGCAATGGTTCGTCCAGCACCTGGGCCTGGGGCCGCTGCTGCAATGGGCGCTGGAGATTCCCGGCGTGGGCGGCAGCACGTTGTCCACATCGCACTTGGGGCGCTTCCTGGTGTTCGTCTACATCTGGCTGCCGTTCATGATCCTGCCGATCCAGGCATCCCTCGAACGCCTGCCGCCATCGCTGCTGCAGGCCTCGGCGGACCTGGGCGCCCGTCCACACCAGACATTCATGCAAGTGATCCTGCCGCTGTCGGTCCCAGGCATCGCGGCCGGCTCGATCTTCACCTTCTCGCTGACCCTGGGGGATTTCATCGTGCCGCAACTGGTGGGCCCGCCGGGCTACTTCGTCGGCAGCATGGTCTACGCCCAGCAAGGCGCCATCGGCAACATGCCCATGGCCGCGGCATTCACGCTGGTGCCCATCGTGCTGATCGCCATCTATCTTTCCATCGTCAAGCGACTGGGGGCTTTCGATGCACTCTGACTCTCGAGCGTCATGGGGCCTGCGCATCGCGGCATGGGGCGGGCTGGTGTTCCTGCACTTCCCGATCCTGATCATCTTCCTTTATGCCTTCAACACCGAAGACGCCGCGTTCAGCTTCCCGCCCAAGGGCCTGACGTTGAAATGGTTTAGCGTGGCCTTTTCGCGCCCGGACGTGCTGGAAGCGATCAAGTTGTCGTTGCAAGTGGCGGCTGTCGCCACGCTGATCGCCATGGTGCTCGGCACCCTGGCCTCGGCGGCGCTGTATCGCCGGGACTTCTTCGGCAAACAAGGCATTTCGCTGATGTTGATCCTGCCGATTGCCCTACCGGGGATCATCACCGGCATTGCGCTCTTGGCGACCTTCAAGAGCCTGGGCATCGAGCCGGGGATGTTCACCATCATCGTCGGCCACGCAACCTTCTGCGTGGTGATCGTCTACAACAACGTCATCGCCCGCCTGCGCCGCACGTCCCATAGTCTGATCGAAGCCTCGATGGACCTGGGCGCCGACGGCTGGCAGACCTTTCGCTACATCGTCCTGCCCAACCTGGGATCGGCCCTGCTGGCCGGCGGGATGCTGGCGTTTGCCTTGTCGTTCGATGAAATCATCGTCACCACCTTCACCGCCGGCCACGAGCGCACCTTGCCGCTCTGGCTGCTCAACCAGCTCAGCCGCCCTCGCGACGTCCCAGTAACCAATGTGGTGGCGATGCTGGTGATGTTGGTCACGATGTTGCCGATCCTCGGCGCGTATTACCTGACCCGTGGTGGCGAAAGCGTGGCGGGGAGCGGTGGGAAATAGATTCGCCGCCAAAATGAATATCCCCTGTGGGAGCGAGCCTGCTCGCGATGACTGACCAGCGCTCAACACAGATGTCGGCTGCAAGGACGCCTTCGCGAGCAGGCTCGCTCCCACAGAAAAGCACTAACGTTCAAGAGGACATGGACATGCAAACCAAACTGCTTATCAACGGCCACCTCGTCAACGGCGAGGGCCCTGGCCAGGCCGTTTTCAATCCGGCCCTGGGCCGGGTGCTGGTGGAAATCAACGAAGCCAGCGAGGCCCAGGTCGATGCCGCGGTCCGCGCTGCCGATAACGCCTTCGAATCCTGGTCGCAGGTGCCGCCCAAGGACCGTTCCCTGTTGCTGCTCAAGCTGGCGGACGCCATCGAGACCCATGGCGAGGAACTGGCGAAACTGGAATCGGATAACTGCGGCAAACCGTTCAACGCCGCGCTGAACGACGAAATCCCGGCAATCGCCGACGTGTTCCGCTTCTTTGCCGGCGCCAGTCGCTGCATGAACGGCTCGGCGGGCGGCGAATACCTGCCGGGCCACACCTCGATGATCCGTCGCGACCCGGTGGGCGTCATCGCGTCCATCGCACCGTGGAATTACCCGTTGATGATGGTTGCCTGGAAAATCGCCCCCGCCCTGGCCGCCGGCAACACGGTGGTGCTCAAGCCGTCGGAGCAGACGCCGCTGACAGCGTTGCGCATGGCGGAATTGGCATCAGAGATATTTCCGGCGGGCGTGCTCAACGTGATCTTCGGCCGCGGGCAAACCGTGGGCAACCCGCTGGTCACCCACCCGAAAGTGCGCATGGTATCCCTCACAGGCTCCATCGCCACTGGCTCGAACATCATTTCCAGTACCGCCGACAGCGTCAAACGCATGCACATGGAGTTGGGCGGCAAGGCCCCGGTGATCATTTTCGATGATGCCGACATCGACGCTGCGGTGGAAGGCATCCGCACCTTCGGCTTCTATAACGCTGGCCAGGATTGCACCGCCGCTTGCCGCATCTACGCCCAGCAAGGCATCTACGACAAGTTTGTCGAGAAACTCGGCGCCGCCGTCGCCAGCATCAAGTACGGTCTGCAGAACGAGCCCGACACCGAGATGGGGCCGCTGATCACTGCCCAGCATCGTGACCGAGTGGCCGCCTTCGTCGAGCGAGCCATTGCCCAGCCCCACATCCGCCTGGTCACCGGGGGCAAGGCGGTAGAAGGCAACGGTTTCTTTTTCGAACCGACAGTGCTGGCCGATGCCCAGCAGGATGACGAAATCGTCCGGCGCGAAGTCTTCGGCCCGGTGGTGTCCGTCACGCCGTTCCTTGATGAAGCGCAAGTGTTGGCCTGGGCCAACGATTCGGACTACGGACTGGCCTCATCGGTATGGACCACCGACATCGGCCGCGCCCATCGCCTCTCGGCGCGGCTGCAATACGGCTGCACCTGGGTGAATACCCACTTCATGCTGGTCAGCGAAATGCCCCATGGCGGTCAGAAACGTTCTGGCTACGGCAAGGACATGTCCATGTATGGGTTGGAGGATTACACGGTGGTGCGGCATGTGATGTTCAAGCACTGATGTAGAGACAACGTTGGCAACACATGCCCATGCCTGCCCCGCGTTCGTCCTGCTAAGGTTTTCGTCGATCGGTGCACGCCGCCGGTTGACGGAGATTCTGGCAGCGCCTAGGGTGTCTACAATGTATACATCCAGGAGATGAACCATGGCCTCGCCCGTTTTGTCCTTTCGTGTCGAAGAAGGTCTGGCCCAGCAATTGGACTTGCTGGCTGCCGCCACCGACCGCGACCGTCAATATCACCTCAAGCGTGCATTGGTTCGATATGTGGAAGCCGAATCGTGGCATCTGCAAGCGATCAGCGAAGGCATGGCGGATGCCGATGCTGGACATCTGACCGACCTGGACGCCGTGAAGGCTAAGTGGGCAAAGCGTGCCGAGCATCGTACTGACCGACAAAGCACAGAGTGACCTCGACTCGATCCATGAATATTACTCCCACGCTATCGGCCCGGACGATGCTGATGAGGTCGTCCTCACGATCCTTGGAACGTTGCAGCAACTGCAGCGTTTTCCTGGCTCGGGTCGTCCCTCACCTGCTCCCGATATCCGAGAGCTGGTGCTGACGCGCTATCCGTTTTTTGCGCCTTACCGACTCTTGCATGGGCAACTGCAGGTCCTGCGAGTATTGCACCAGCGCACCGAGCGCCCCCAGGACTGGTCAGAGCAGTAACGCCGACTAACACGTCCCGACCCAGCCGCCGATCTCCATCGGTATTCAAAACCGCGAAACACTGCGCATCGCATCCAGCAGGTAGCGCATGGCGATCCGGTCGCTTTCCGACAGCTCCCGGTACCGTTCGACCAATCTCAATTCTTCCCGGCTGAGCCGGCGTTTCTTGCGCGCGTTGATCAGGCCCGGGAAGACTCCCAGCATTTCGGTAAGGCCCTGTATTTTCGTCATGACTTGTCCTTCTGTTACGTCGAGTTGACCTGATAGCGCCCGGTGAACCGGTTACATCGTCCTTCACACTCAAGAATAGGGAGGATTCATCGGGTGAAAAGGGAGTTTTAGAGTAATTAGTCAAAAAAACCCAAAATGTTCATAAAAAAGGAAATAACTGTAAGAAATTTTGACCAGGTCACGCTTTCCTGTCTCTCCAAGCTCGCATTTCCCCTATGATTTTGCGCCTCGGTGAACCGATCCAGCTCTCAGGTATCTGTTCTTACGTTCGTCGCGTTTGGCCAAAGGCATGTCCGAACTCCTTTTTCAATCTCTGTTGCCAGGATCGGCTCGGGATTGCTTTGATTAAGGTTGTATTTATGCACCGCAGGAATTTGCTCAAGGCCTCCATGGCCTTCGCCGCCTACACCGGGCTATCGGCGTCGGGACTCATGGCCGCACGCGCCTGGGCCGCTGACCAGACCGCCGACGGCGAAGCCCGTCCCTTCGATTTCAAAGGGCTGAAGGATCAGGCGCGGCGGCTGGCCGAGAGCCGCTACGTCGACACCAAGCAAGTCCTGCCACCGACCCTGGCCCAGATGTCGCCGCTGCAGTTCAATGCCATCCGGTACGACGCCAACCACTCCCTGTGGAATGAGCTGGACGGGCAATTGGACGCACAGTTCTTCCATGTCGGCATGGGTTTCAAGCAACCGGTTCGCATGTACAGCGTCGACCCAAAGACGCGTATGGCCCGTGAGGTGCATTTCCGCCCGGAGCTGTTCAACTACGAAAAGACCACGGTCAATACCTCGCAATTGACGGGTGACCTGGGCTTCGCGGGTTTCCGGGTGTTCAAGGCACCGGAGCTGGACCGGCACGACATCGTTTCATTCCTGGGGGCCAGCTATTTCCGCGCCGTCGATGCCAGCGGCCAGTACGGGCTGTCGGCCCGGGGCCTGGCCATCGACACCTATGCGAAGAAGCGCGAGGAGTTTCCGGATTTCACCAAGTTCTGGTTCGAAACCCCGGACAAGAACAGCACCCGTTTCGTGGTCTACGCCCTGCTCGACTCGCCCAGCGCCACCGGCGCCTATCGTTTCGATATCGATTGCCAGCCGACCCGGGTCGTCATGGAAATCGATGCGCACATCCATGCCCGTACCGCCATTGAGCAACTGGGCATCGCGCCGATGACCAGCATGTTCAGCTGCGGCACGGTCGAGCGGCGCATGTGCGACACCATTCACCCGCAAATCCACGACTCCGACCGGCTGGCCATGTGGCGCGGCAACGGCGAATGGGTCTGCCGCCCGCTGAACAACCCCGCCACCCTGCAATTCAACGCGTTCGCCGACAAGAATCCGAAAGGCTTCGGGCTGGTGCAGACCGACCATGACTTCGACAGCTACCAGGACACCGTGGATTGGTACAGCAAACGTCCGAGCCTGTGGGTCGAGCCTAAGACCGCATGGGGAGAAGGCTCAGTCGATCTGTTGGAAATTCCTACAACCGGCGAAACCCTGGATAACATCGTCGCGTTCTGGACCCCGAAAAAACCCGTCGCCGCCGGTGATTCGCTGAATTACGGCTACAAGCTCTACTGGAGTGCCTTGCCACCCGTGAGCACCGACCTGGCGCGTGTCGATGCCACCCGCTCCGGCATGGGCGGCTTCATCGAAGGCTGGGCACCCGGCGAGCATTACCCGACCGTCTGGGCGCGGCGCTTTGCCGTGGACTTCACCGGCGGTGGCCTCGACCAGTTGCCACCGGGCACCGGTATCGAACCGGTCGTGACCTGCTCCCACGGCGAGGTCAAGGACTTCAACTTGTTGGTACTGGACGCGATCAAGGGCTACCGCATTACTTTCGACTGGTACCCGACCGACGATCGCGTGGACCCGGTAGAGATGCGGCTCTTCCTGCGTTCCAAGGACCGCACGTTGAGCGAGACCTGGCTGTACCAGTATTTCCCGCCGGCGCCGGATCGGCGTAAGTATCCCTGAACCAACTCTGGACACCCGATAAACAAAAAACGAAAAGCCCCGGCCAATGACCGGGGCTTTTTGTTTCATCGCCAATTCAGTCCCGCAGATCCGACTCATGGATCGGCTGGTCCCGATGCGTCGCTCGCTGGTACTGCGCCGGCCAAGTGGCCTTGCGCCCACCCAAGTCATCATCGGCATGCAAGGCCCAATACGGATCGCGCAACAATTCCCGGGCGAGGAAGATGATATCGGCCTGGCAGGTGCGTAGGATGTGCTCGGCCTGGGCCGGCTCGGTAATCATGCCCACGGTGCCGGTGGCAATTTCCGACTCCTTGCGTACCCGCTCGGCGAAGCGGGTCTGATAACCCGGGCCGGTGGGAATTTCCGCATTCGCGGCGGTTCCGCCCGACGACACGTCAATCAAGTCCACCCCCAACATCCTGAATCGTCGCGCCAGTTCCACGGTTTCGTCCGGGTTCCAACCGTCTTCGACCCAGTCGGTGGCGGAGACGCGAACGAACACCGGTAGTTCTTCTGGCCACACCGCCCTCACCGCTTCAGTCACTTGCAGCACCAGCCGGATACGGTTTTCGAACGACCCGCCGTATTGATCGCGGCGCTGGTTGCTCAAGGGCGACAGGAACTGATGCAGCAGGTAACCGTGGGCCGCATGGACCTCGACCACCTTGAAGCCTGCGGTCAGGGCACGCTTGGCCGCGTCCACGAATGCCTGGATCACGCCAGCGATCTGCCCCTCGTCCAATTGCATCGGCTGGGTGTGTTGTGGGTCGAAGGCGATTGGCGAAGGACCGACCGGGACCCAGCCGCCGTCCTCCGGCTTGACGCTGCCATGCTTGCCCAACCAGGGCCGCCAGGTACTTGCCTTGCGACCTGCGTGCGCCAGCTGGATGCCGGGGACGGCCCCTTGGGCGGTGATGAAACGGGTGATGCGTTGCAGCGCCGGGATTTGCTCATCGTTCCACAACCCAAGGTCCTGGGCGGTGATACGGCCGTCCGCGGTGACTGCGGTGGCTTCGGTGAACACCAGCCCGGCGCCGCCCACGGCGCGACTGCCAAGGTGTACCAGGTGCCAGTCGTTGGCCAGGCCATCGACGCTCGAGTATTGGCACATCGGCGAAACCGCGATGCGATTGGGAAGGGTCAATTGGCGAAGGGTATAGGGTTCCAGCAGCAGACTCATGGGGCACCTCTCGAATCAGTGGGCAGGCTCCAGGGTTCTGTTTGAAAAGTCGACGAGTGACAAAAAGGTACAACACCCGCCCCCGCGGGCAAAAAATCCGACAAGACGTCACAAGGGCTATCAAGCAGTGCTTAGAGACTAGTCGACAACTTCGAAGAAGGGAGGGTTCCGATTCCAAAAACCGACCCTGGGCGGCCAAGCTGTTTGCCTGGGTCTTGTGGCAAGCGAGCTTGCTCCCTCGCCACAGGTTTCGCTTGGGTTCTGCTATCGCGGCTCGATATGGGCGATCATCAGTTGCACCGTTTCCTGGCCACGAAACTCGTTGAGGTCAAGCTTGTAGGCCAGTTCCACCCAGCGCACAGTCGGGTTCGGCCAGATCTCACGGTCGATGCCAAAGGCGATGCCATCGAGCTTCAGCGAGCCGCACTCACTTTTGAGAACAACCTTCAAGTGACGTTCGCCCACCACTCGCTGCTCGACCAACTGGAAAACACCGTGGAACACTGGCTCCGGGAAATGCTGGCCCCACGGTCCCGCATGGCGCAGTGCCCGGGCCAGTTCCAGATGGAATTCCTCGACCGCCAGGGTGCCGTCCGACAGCAGTCGTCCAGTCAGGTCCTCCTCACGCAGTTGCCTACGTACTTCAGCGTCGAATGCCTCGGCGAACAACGGAAAATTCGCCTCGGGCAATGTCAGCCCCGCCGCCATGGCGTGGCCGCCGTATTTGCTGATGAGGGTTGGATGCTGTGCCGCAACGACACTCAGGGCATCGCGGATATGGAAGCCCGGCACCGAACGACCGGAGCCCTTCAGAAGACCGTCGCCGGCATCGGCGAAAGCGATGGTCGGACGGAAATAACGCTCCTTCATGCGCGAGGCGAGGATACCGATCACGCCTTGGTGCCATTGCGGGTCGAACAGACACAAGCCGAACGGCATCGACTCCACCGGCAGGTCCTTGAGCTGAGCCAGGGCTTCACGCTGCATGCCCTGCTCAATGGATTTGCGATCCTGGTTCATGCCGTCCAGCTGGGCCGCCATCTCACGGGCCAGCGTTGGGTCGGCGGTCAGCAGGCATTCGATGCCCAGGCTCATATCGTCCAGGCGTCCCGCCGCATTCAGTCGTGGACCGACGATGAAACCCAGGTCCGTGGAGGTGATGCGCGACGGATCGCGCTTGGCCACTTCCAGGATGGCCTTGATCCCGGGACGCGCGCGGCCAGCGCGAATACGCTCCAGACCCTGGTGAACCAGGATCCGGTTGTTGGCGTCCAGGGGCACCACGTCGGCCACGCTGCCCAGCGCCACCAGGTCAAGCAACTCACCAATGTTCGGCTGGGGCGTGCTGGCATACCAGCCCAGGCCGCGCAGGCGCGCCCGCAGCGCCATCAGTACATAAAAAATCACCCCGACGCCCGCCAAAGCCTTGCTTGGGAATTCGCAGCCCGGCTGGTTCGGGTTGACGATTGCATCGGCCTGCGGCAACTCCAACCCAGGCAAGTGGTGATCGGTAACCAGCACCTTCAGGCCCGCCGCCTTGGCCGCCGCCACGCCTTCCACGCTGGAAATGCCATTGTCCACGGTGATCAGTAACTGTGGCTCGCGTGTCAGGGCGACTTCGACGATCTCCGGCGTCAAGCCATAGCCGTATTCGAAGCGATTGGGCACCAGGTAATCGACATGAGCCGCGCCCAGCAGCCGCAGGCCCAACACACCCACGGCACTGGCCGTCGCGCCGTCGGCGTCGAAGTCGCCGACAATCAGGATCCGCTGGCGTTGCTCGAGCGCCGCCACCAACAGATCCACCGCCGCATCGATCCCCTTGAGCTGCTGGTAGGGAATCAGGCGCGCCAGGCTTTTGTCCAGCTCAGCCGCCGATTGCACGCCTCGAGCGGCATAGAGGCGAGTCAACAAGGGCGGCAGGTCACCAAGGAACGGCAGGGTGTCGGGGAGTTGGCGGGGTTCTATGCGCATGGGGGACGGACATTTCTCTACTTTTTGGTCCTGGACCGTGGCGAGGGAGCTTGCTCCCGCTGGGCTGCGTAGCGGCCCCCTTGATTGTGGGCGCTGCGCACCCAAGCGGGAGCAAGCTCCCTCGCCACAATGAGTTCACTCAATACTTGTCAATGGCTCAACCACGCTCACCCAGCAACCATTGCAACTGGACTTCATGCTGGCCACGGTCGTCGGTCACGAAAATGGTCCCTTCGCTGATCATCACGTCCCACTTGATGACGCGGGGCATGTCCTTGGCCAGGGTTTCGAGGACTTCCTGGGGCACGGCGGCGATGTTCACGTTTTTCAGGGTCTTCACGGCTGGAATCACCTTGCCCTCCCAGACACGCAGGCTGCCATAGGCCAGCAGGCTGGTGCGCTCGGTACGACGCGAGCACCACGTCAGGCGTTCGGCATCCGGCTGGCCGACTTCGATCCAATGCAGGACACGGTCATCCAGGCTTTTTTCCCACAGGGCAGGTTCATCGACGTCTGCCAGGCCACGACCAAACGCCAGCAGCTCGTTGTACCAGAACGCGTAGGCCAACAAGCGCACGGTCATGCGTTCCTCGGTTTCCGAAGGATGGCGGGCGATGGTCTGCTTCACGCTCTCATACACACTGCGGTCGAGGTCGGTGAGGTTCAGTTCGAATTTGTAGGTCGTGGACGGCTGGGCCATGAACGGGCTTCTTGATACGAGGAAAGTCGGCAAGTCTAACCGATGAGGCGGCCAATCCACGAATTGCCGACCATCAACCTGCGGCGACAGGCGTTGGCCTATGATAAAACGCTCTATTCGTTCTGCCTTTGTCCTACAGGATTCGTCATGTCGCTTACTGCCAAACCCCTTGCCGGCGTCAAAGTCATTGAACTCGGCACCTTGATCGCCGGCCCTTTCGCCTCGCGGATCTGCGGTGAATTCGGTGCCGAGGTGATCAAGGTCGAATCCCCCGACGGCGGCGATCCGCTGCGCAAATGGCGCAAGCTGTATGAAGGCACGTCCTTGTGGTGGTTCGTCCAGGCACGCAACAAAAAGTCCCTGACTCTGAACCTCAAGCACCCCGAAGGCCTGTCGATCCTGAAACAGCTGATCGGCGAAGCGGACATCCTGATCGAGAATTTTCGCCCGGGCGTGCTGGAAAAGCTCGGTCTGGGCTGGGACGTATTGCACGCGCTGAACCCTAAACTGGTCATGGTGCGGCTCTCCGGTTTCGGCCAGACCGGGCCGTTGAAGGATCAACCGGGGTTTGGCGCCGTCGGCGAATCCATGGGCGGCCTGCGCTACATCACCGGTTTCGAGGATCGTCCGCCAGTGCGAACCGGAATTTCAATCGGCGACTCCATTGCCGCACTCTGGGGCGTGATCGGCGCACTGATGGCCTTGCGTCACCGCGAGGTAAATGGCGGGACCGGACAAGTGGTGGACGTGGCGCTGTACGAGGCGATCTTCGCCATGATGGAAAGCATGGTGCCGGAGTTCGATGTGTTCGGCTTCATCCGCGAGCGCACCGGCAATATCATGCCCGGCATCACCCCGTCATCCATCCACACCAGTGCCGACGGCAAGCACGTGCAGATCGGCGCTAACGGTGACGCAATCTTCAAGCGCTTCATGCAGATCATCGGCCGCGACGACCTGGCCAACGACCCGCAACTGGCCGGCAACGATGGACGCGACAGTCGCCGCGACGAGCTGTATGGCGTGATTGATCGCTGGGTCAACTCACTGCCGCTGGAGGCTGTCATCGACCAACTGAACCAGGCCGGAGTACCGGCCAGCCGGATCTTCAGCGCCGAAGACATGTTCAGCGACCCGCAGTTTCTCGCCCGGGAAATGTTCTTGCAGGCCAAGCTGCCGGACGGCAAGGCGTTCAAGATGCCGGGCATCGTACCGAAACTGTCGGACACGCCGGGCACATCCGAATGGGTCGGGCCGGCGCTGGGTGAGCACACGGCACAGGTACTCGGCGAGCTGGGCTACGATGCGCAGCGGATCGCCAAACTGCGGGCCGATGGTGCTATTTGAGATAAGCAGCTAAAGCACGTTGTCAGATCTGTAACTGTGGGAGCGATGCCCCTTGGCGGGATAGAACGAGCCAAGCCCTGAACGCCAGGCAAAAAGAAACCCCGAGAAGTGGGGAGACAACTCGGGGTTAAACGTGACCATTCAAGGTCCGTGCAACAAGCGACAAGCACCGGAGCACAATGCTCGCTCTTGTTGGTAAAAGGTCTGACTCACAGGGACGTAGGAAGGTTCCCTCAAACCGTCGCTCAATTAGGGACAGCCATGGCCTTGTCCCCTGCCAGATTACGCAAAGCCGCGATCACGCAGGGCTCCAGGCGGCCTTCGGCGATCAGTACATCGCGGTGCAGGCCATCGACCACGTCGGTGAGCTGGCGCTTGTCGGCCAGCTGGGCCTGGTTGAACACCCGCTCGACCATGATGGCCCCCGTGGGGTTTTTCAGCGTTACCAGGCATTCACCCTTGGCACCGGAGGGAGTGAGCGTGACCTGATACGGGCTCAAGGCTTCATTCAGCAACAGGCTGATACTTTCCATTCGATCACCCTTCAATAGTCCGAGAAAACAACTGCACATTAAGTGACCGTGGGCCATGGCCTAAAGTTCTGCCAGCGCAACGAACCGACACTTTTGCAGCGTGTTCAACCGAGCATGCGCGCCCAATATGACAGGTTGGCAACAGGCACGGCCATCATCAAGCCAGGAAGCGGTTGCGGCGCCAACGATGCCCAACATCGATCCACCCTCCCAGCAGACCGCGCAACTGACCATCGGCCCCATAGAACGGCACTGACCAGTGATAGATGTCCCGCAAGCCACCGCTGAACATCAGTTGGCGGTCCACAAAACGCGGCTGGCGGGTTTGCAGCTGCTCCATCAACTCGCCGTGCAACAATTCGGCGGTTGCTGCTGGAAACGTCGCGGAATCGGTCAGGCGCGTGCCCAGCAGCTTCTCGAAGCGAGTCTCGAACTGATCCTCATAACTTTTGTTGCACATGATCAGGCGACCTTCCAGGTCGCGAATGAAGATCGGATCGGGGATCGCGTCCATCAGGGCTCGCTGGAACTTCAGTTGGTCATTGAGTACGGCCTCGACCTTGAGCCGTTGATCAATCTGGACCTGCAGGCGTCGGTTCCATAACAGCGACAGCAGGGACAACAGGCCAAACACCCCGAACACGACCACACACCAGTAGCCCCACTGTTTGATGTACAACCAGGAAGACGGTGACGGATGGGGAGCGATGCCTGTCAGCCACTTCGAGCGCAGCGCTCGCATCTCTTCGGCGGGGAACGCTTCCAGCGCCTTGTTCAGGATGCTTAACAATGGCCGAAGGTCTTGGCGCACAGCCAGATAGTCGGGCTCCCACTTGCCTTCGAGATTGCTTCCTACTTGCAGCTGCCCCGCAGGGTACAGGTGCGCGCCGGTTTCATTTTCAATGGTGGCGTAGGCTTCACCGCTTTCCACCAGCGCCCGAGCTTCACCGTACGTCTTGACCGTGCGCAACTCGATGGCTGGATGATTGCGCCTGATCTCCGACTCCAACGCATGCCGTGCCGGCAACACCAGCACCTTGCCTTCGAGTTGCTCCAGCGAACGAAGTGCGGGCTCTGCGTCACGTCCGACGAAGACCCAGCCGGAACCTCCGAACGCGTGGCTGAAACTCAAGAACTCCCTGCGCTCGTCATTCATCGCCAGGGTAGTCGTCATGTCGGCCTCGCCTTTTTCCAACAGGGCCATTAATTGATCGGGAGAGAACGACTCCCGATGAACGAATTCAAGTCCGGTCATGTGCTCGATACGCCGGAGAATATCGTCGTTCAGCCCGTTCCATTGCCCACGTTCATTTTTGAACAGGTACAACGGGAACTGCATCGAGGCGACGACGACGCGAGGGTTCTCGCTGATCCACTTCAGCTCCTGGGCATCGAGCGCGATCCGTCCGCTGGATTCGAACGGTGGCTTGCCAGAGGCCGCCAACTGGGCCGCGCCTCCCCATGGCGCCCCAAACAAAAACACCAGGCCCATCATCCAGCTCATCACTGGTTTGCAACGTATAAAGAACAACATCTGCACTTCCTTCGAGATTACCCGCCCGTCCCTCCAAGGGCGGAAACCCGGCCAGTTTGGCATGCAGAAACAAGAAAGCCCGTCAGGAGACGGGCTTCAAAATGTGACAACTTCCAGCTATCAGAGAGGCTTGCCGCGGTTGCCATGCTGGCTGACAAAGGCCTGCACGGCTTTCAAGTCATTGGGCAACACCGTGCAACGCTCGTTTCGCTCAAACAAATCCGAAAGATGTGCAGGCAGTTCAAGCGCTTTTCCTACGCCAGCTTTCTCCACGGCTTCCGGAAACTTGACCGGGTGTGCGGTGCCCAGGACGACCATCGGGGTATCCAGGCTGCGGCGGCACTCGCGTGCAGCTCTCACGCCAATGGCGGTGTGTGGGTCGAGCAGCTCACCGCTCTGCTCGAACACCTCGGCGATGGTTTCGCAGGTCTGTGCGTCATCCACTGCAAGGGAGTCGAACAGCTTGCGGGCTTCGGTCCAGCGCTCGGCTTCGACGCTGAAACCGCCACCCTGGCGGAAGCTGTCCATCAGGCCGGCAATCGCGGCGCCATTGCGACCGTGCAAGTCGAACAACAGGCGCTCGAAGTTCGACGACACCATGATGTCCATCGAAGGTGACAGCGTGGCGTGCAGGGTTTCCTTGACGTACTGGTTACCGCTCATGAAGCGATGCAGGATGTCGTTGCGGTTGGTGGCGACGATCAATTGGTTGATCGGCAGGCCCATGTTGCGCGCCAGGTAACCGGCGAAAATATCGCCGAAGTTGCCGGTAGGCACCGAGAACGCCACCGAACGGGCCGGGCCGCCCAACTGCAGCGCCGCGTGGAAGTAGTAGACGATCTGGGCCATGATCCGCGCCCAGTTGATCGAGTTCACCGCCACCAGCCGGGTGCCCTTGAGGAAGCTCTGGTCGGCGAAACTGGCCTTGACCATTTCCTGGCAGTCATCGAAGTTGCCTTCGATGGCGATGTTGTGGATGTTGTCGCCGAAGATCGTCGTCATCTGCCGACGCTGCACTTCCGAGACGCGGTTGTGCGGGTGCAGGATGAAAATATCGACGTGCTCGCAATGCTTGCAGCCTTCGATCGCGGCCGAGCCGGTGTCGCCGGACGTTGCGCCGACGATCACCACGCGCTCGCCACGCTTTTGCAACACGTAGTCCAACAGGCGGCCGAGCAGCTGCAGGGCGAAATCCTTGAACGCCAGGGTCGGACCGTGGAACAGCTCCATGACCCATTCGTTACCGTTTAGCTGGCGCAACGGTGCGATGGCATTGTGGGAAAAGACCCCATAGGTCTCTTCCAGAATCTTTTTGAAATCGGCGTCCGGAATGCTGCCGGCAACAAACGGGCGCATGACCCGGAAAGCCAGCTCGTGGTACGGCAGGCCGGCCCAGGAGGCAATCTCTTCCTGGGTGAAACGTGGCAGGTTCTCCGGCACATAAAGACCGCCATCCGTGGCCAGGCCGGCCAGCAGGACATCTTCGAAATTCAGGGCCGGTGCCTGGCCGCGGGTGCTGATATAGCGCATAGGGGCAAACCTTCGGTTTGAGCTTCAAGCCTCAAGCTGCAAGCTACAAGTGAAAAGCGGTTCGGCTTTTACTTGCAGCTTGCAGCTTATAGCTTGCCGCTAAATTAGTTCAAATGTTCGACGCGGATACGGACCACTGGGCCAACGACCCCCTGGAGCGCCTCCAATGCCGCAATCGCATCGTTGATGCGCTGCTCGACCACGCGATGGGTCAGCAGGATCATCGGCACCAGGCCATCATGTTCCTCGACTTCCTTCTGCATGATCGACTCGATGTTGATGCCGCGCTCCGAAAGAATGCTCGCCACCTGGGCCAACACGCCAGGATGGTCCTTGGCCTGGATACGCAAGTAGTAGGCACTTTCGCAAGCATCGATCGGAAGAATCGGATGGGCCGACAGCGAATCCGGCTGGAAGGCCAGGTGCGGCACTCGGTTCTCTGGATCCGAGGTCATCGCGCGAACCACATCCACCAGGTCGGCGATCACCGACGATGCAGTCGGCTCCATGCCCGCGCCAGCCCCGTAGAACAGCGTCGACCCGGAGGCATCACCATTGACCATCACTGCGTTCATCACACCGTTGACGTTGGCGATCAGGCGGTCGGCCGGGATCAGCGTCGGGTGTACGCGCAATTCGATGCCGCTGGCGGTGCTGCGCGCCACGCCCAGGTGTTTAATGCGGTAGCCCAAGGCTTCGGCATAGTTCACGTCAGCGGTGGTCAGCTTGGTGATGCCTTCGGTGTAGGCCTTGTCGAATTGCAGCGGTATACCAAAGGCGATGGAAGCCAGGATCGTCAGCTTGTGCGCCGCGTCGATGCCCTCCACGTCGAAGGTTGGATCCGCCTCGGCATAACCCAGGGCCTGGGCCTCGGTGAGGACGTCCTCGAAGGTGCGACCTTTCTCGCGCATCTCGGTGAGGATGAAGTTGCCGGTGCCGTTGATGATTCCCGCAAGCCAGTTGATACGGTTGGCCGACAGGCCTTCGCGAATCGCCTTGATCACTGGGATGCCACCCGCCACGGCGGCTTCGAACGCCACGATCACGCCTTTCTCTCGTGCCTTGGCGAAGATTTCATTACCGTGAACGGCGATAAGCGCCTTGTTCGCGGTGACCACATGCTTGCCATTCTCGATGGCCTTGAGTACCAGCTCTCGGGCAACGGTATAGCCGCCCATCAGCTCTATTACGATGTCGATCTCAGGGTTCGTGGCCACTTCGAAGACATCGTTGGTAATCGCAATACCGGTCGTCTGGAACTGAGGCTTTGGCGTGCGCATGGCAATTTGTGCCACTTCGATTCCACGCCCGGCACGACGAGCAATTTCCTCGGCGTTGCGCTGAAGTACGTTGAAGGTGCCGCCACCGACGGTACCTAACCCACAGATGCCTACTTTGACCGGATTCACTCTTGACTCCCCATGAAACGGCCGACGCAAGGTCGGCCGTGAAATACAGCCGCGCAGCAACGCGACTTTGTGTTTAACGGCCCGACGAACGTTTTCGCCGAGCCGTGATCTTCAAAAGCGGATCGACGCAGGTCATTTTGCGTCCAAAGCCAGTTTGGCGACTTGCGGCGCCGGCTGATAGCCCGGAATCACCTGGCCGTCCGCCAAAACGATGGCCGGCGTACCGTTGACGCCGATGGACTGGCCGAGGGCGAACTGTTTGGAAACCGGATTCTCGCACTTGGCGGACTTGATCTCCTTGCCGTCGACCATCTTGTCCATGGCTGCTTTCTTGTCCTTGGAACACCAGACCGCCTGCAACTGCTCGTCACCCGGCGAGCCCAGACCCTGGCGCGGGAACGCTACATAACGCACTTCGATGCCGCGCTTGTTGAGCTCGGGCACTTCAGCGTGCAGCTTGTGGCAATAAGGACAGGTGGTGTCGGTGAACACGGTGATGTGCGACTTGGTTTCGCCGACCGCTGGATAGACGACGGTTTCGGCGACCGGGATGCCGTTGATCAACTTCGAAATGCCGTGGCGTTCGGTGATCTCGGTGAGATTGACCGGCTTGCCGTCCTTGAGCGTGAACAGGTTGCCCTGGACGATGTACTGGCCGTCGGCGCTGGCGTACAGCACGCGGCTGCCCTTGAGCTTGACTTCATAGAGCCCGGACATGGGACTGGCAGAGATGGCTTCGATCGGCACTTCGAGCTCGAGGTTGGCCAGGCTCTTGCGGATAGCCTGGTCAGCCGCGTCGTCGGCGATGGCAAAGGTGCTGGCCAACGCAATGGCGGCGGCGGTGAACATCTGGATCAAACGCATGAGGACTCCTGAGGCGAACAAATGGGACGGGAACCAACGACCCGCAGATTCGGGTTCCAGCCGCCCACCGTGCAAACCGGGAAAGCCTACCACATAAGGCTGGCGTGGCCGAATGCCGGTGATGCAAGGCAATGGCGAGCGCTTATCTGTGGGGTTCTTCTTCAGCCGCGGGGATGATGCTTGGCGTGCAGGTCCTGCAACCGCGCCCGAGCCACGTGGGTGTAGATCTGGGTGGTGGACAGGTCGCTATGCCCCAGCAACATCTGTACTACCCGCAGATCAGCGCCATGATTGAGCAGGTGCGTGGCGAAGGCATGGCGCAAGGTGTGGGGGGACAGCGATTTATTGATTCCCGCCACCTTGGCCTGGTGCTTGATGCGGTGCCAGAAAGTCTGGCGGGTCATCTGCTCGCCGCGCAGGCTCGGAAACAGCACATCGCTGGGACGCCCACCCAGCAGGTCATGACGCGCATCGCGCATGTAGCGCTCGACCCAGACGATCGCTTCCTCGCCCATGGGCACCAGGCGTTCCTTGCTGCCCTTGCCCATCACCCGCAGCACGCCCTGGCGCAGGTTCACTTGCTCAAGTGTCAGGCTGATCAATTCGGTGACCCGCAAACCACAGGCATACAGCACTTCCAGCATCGCTCGGTCGCGCTTGCCGATGGGGTCACTGAGGTCGGGGGCCGCCAGCAATGCTTCCACGTCCGCTTCCGACAGGGATTTTGGCAGCGGACGGCCCAGTTGCGGCATTTCCACGCGCAAGGTCGGGTCCACCGCAATCACTTTTTCCCTCAGCAAATAGCGATAGAAGCCACGCAACCCGGAAAGAAATCTGGCGGTAGAGCGGGGTTTATAGTTCTGCTCCAAACGCCACGCCAGATGGTCGAGGATCAATTCCCTTCCGGCGTTGATCAATTCCAGGTTCTGTTCCTGCAACCAGCCATTGAACAAGGCCAGGTCGCTGCGATAGGCGCCGCGGGTGTTATCGGAGAGCCCCTTCTCCAGCCACAGGGCGTCGAGGAACTGGTCTATCAGTGGATGGTCGATGGCTGGCATAAAGACTCATGAGCTAGCGAAGGCTGCGTCGCATAAAAAACGACGAGTGAAGAGTGCTCAAAGCACAAATCGCAGGCAACAAAAAAGCAGCCCGCAGGCTGCTTTTTTTGCATCGGAAGCTGGACTTAAGCCAGTTTTTCCTTGATGCGAGCTGCTTTACCCGACAGGTCACGCAGGTAGTACAGCTTGGCTTTACGCACGTCACCGCGACGCTTCACAGCCATGCTGTCGATTTGCGGGCTGTAGGTCTGGAAAGTACGCTCTACGCCAACACCGTTGGAGATTTTACGAACGGTGAATGCACTGTTTACGCCGCGGTTACGCTTGGCGATAACAACGCCTTCGAACGCTTGCAGACGCGAACGGTCGCCTTCCTTCACTTTCACCTGAACGACAATGGTGTCGCCTGGGGCAAAGGTAGGGATCTCTTTGGTCATCTGCTCTGCTTCGAGTGCAAGGATGATTTTGTTAGTCATGCTGTGCTCCTAAGGCAAGTCAACGGACTTACCATCGATACGTTGTTAACTATCGTCCCGCTCGCGGATGTATTCCTCGAGCAGCTTCTTCTCTTCTCCAGAAAGCGAGCGGCTTTCCAGAAGATCGGCGCGTCGTTCATAGGTCCGACCAAGGGACTGCTGTAAACGCCAACGCCGGATGTGCGCGTGGTTGCCACTTAGCAACACGTCGGGAACACGCTGATCCGCATACACCTCCGGTCGGGTGTAGTGCGGGCAATCCAGCAGACCATCCGTAAAGGAATCTTCCTCGGCGGAATCCGCATGCCCTAAAGCTCCAGGCAGCAGTCGTGTAACCGCATCGATCAGGACCATCGCCGGCAGCTCGCCGCCAGACAGTACATAGTCGCCAATCGACCACTCTTCATCGACATGAGCTTCAATGAAACGCTCGTCAATGCCTTCATAACGGCCGGCAATCAGGATCAATGCATCCGAATTCGCCAGCTCGCGTACCGCCGACTGAGTCAGCTGACGGCCTTGGGGCGACAGGTAGATCACCTTCGCACCCTCCCCGGCTGCCATCCTGGCCTGAACCAGCGCATCTTCCAGGGGCTTGATCTTCATCACCATGCCCGGACCACCGCCAAACGGGCGATCGTCCACAGTGTGATGCCGATCCGTGGTGTAGTCTCGCGGATTCCAACAGGTGAGCTGCAACAGCTCCTGTTTCACCGCGCGGCTGGTTATGCCGTATTCGCTGATGGCGGAAAACATCTCGGGAAACAGCGTGATGACTTCAACGCGCAAATTAGCCACGTTTAGAAATCCGCATCCCATTCCACCTTCATCTCGCCTGCTTCAAGGTCGACTGCCAACACGCATTGCTCCGTATAGGGCAACAGGCGTTCGCGATCATCCAGGCTGCCGACGCAAGGCTTGACCACCATGACATCGTTCGAACCGGTCTCGAGCAGATGATCGATCTTCCCGAGCAATTGCCCGAGGTGGTCGATGACCTTCAGACCCACCAGCTGGTACCAGTAGTACTCGCCGTCGGTCAGTTCAGGGAACAGGTTGCGCGGCACGCAGATCTCATAACCGGCCAGAAGACGCGCTTCTTCACGATCATCGAGACCCTTGAGCTTCGCGACCAGGAACTTGTCGTTCCCGCGTCCGCTGACCAGCTCCACCTGTTTCACGCTACCTTCGCGCTTGAGCGTCCAGGTTTTGTAGTCCAACAGGTTCTTGATCGGATCAGTAAAGGAATACACCTTCACTTCGCCGCGAACGCCATGTACAGAGTAGATCTTGCCGACAACGATCAAATCACCGGCATCTTTTGGCGTCGCGTTCATATTGCTCAGGCCGCGGCCTTAGCCGATTCCTTCAACAACTGAGCAACACGCTCAGAAGGTTGTGCACCAACGCTCAGCCAGTAGGCTACGCGCTCTTGGTTCACGGACAGACGAACTTCCTGACCACGGGCAACAGGGTTGAAGAAACCAACCTGTTCCTTGTGGGAACCGTCACGCGGGTTGCGGCTGTCGGTTACGGTCAGGTGGTAAAACGGGCGCTTTTTGGAGCCGCCAAGGGCAAGACGGATTGTTAGCATGTGAACATCGTTCCTGTAGTCGGTGCTGCAAATCTAAATGCACAGCGGGCATAGGTGCCCGAAAGGCCGCATATTCTAAGGAATATCCGGACTTTTGCAAATGACTTTTTCCGGCGCCTGGCGCGGTGCAATCAAGATTTGCCATAGAGCCGTCATGAAAAACGGCGGGTCAGCTCCCGCGTAGCGCGGGTTTGCTGGAAATCCCCGCTTCCGTGCGGGGCAACGCCGACATGACAGCCGGCGCAGATTCTTTACATTTTCGGCATGCCGCCGCCGGGCAACATACCGCCCATGCCGCGCATCATCTTGGCCATCCCGCCCTTGGCGGAGAATTTCTTCATCATCTTCTGCATCTGCTTGTGCTGCTTGATCAAGCGTCCGATGTCCTGCACCTGGGTGCCGGAACCCATGGCGATACGACGCTTGCGCGAACCGCTGATCAGCTCAGGGTCGCGGCGCTCGGCCGGGGTCATGGAGTTGATGATGGCTTCCATCTGTTTGAACTGCTTTTCAGCCGCGCCCTGGGCATTGCCCATCTGCGCCAGGTTCACGCCGCCGATGTTCGGCAGTTTGTCCATGAGGCCGCCGAGGCCGCCCATGTTCTTCATTTGTTGCAGCTGGTCGCGGAAGTCTTCGAGGTCGAAGCCCTTGCCCTTCTTCAGCTTCTTGGCCAGTTTGTCGGCCTTGTCCTTGTCGAGGGTCTGTTCGGCCTGCTCGATCAGGCTGAGCACATCGCCCATGCCGAGGATGCGCGAAGCGATACGCTCGGGGTGGAACGGCTCGAGCGCTTCGCTCTTCTCGCCCATGCCGATGAACTTGATGGGCTTACCGGTGATGGCGCGTACCGACAGCGCGGCACCGCCACGGGCGTCGCCGTCGACCTTGGTCAGGATCACGCCGGTCAGCGGCAGTGCGTCACCGAACGCCTTGGCGGTGTTGGCCGCGTCCTGGCCGGTCATGGCATCCACCACGAAGAGCGTTTCCACGGGGTTGATCGCGGCATGCAGCGCCTTGATCTCACCCATCATCTCTTCATCGATGTGCAGGCGACCGGCGGTGTCGACGATGACCACGTCGATGAATTTGAGCTTCGCTTCCTTTATAGCCGCCTGGGCGATGTCCACCGGCTTCTGGCTCAGGTCGGACGGAAAGAACGTCACGCCGATATCGCTGGCCAGGGTTTCCAGCTGCTTGATTGCCGCCGGACGGTAGATGTCCGCCGACACCACCATCACCGACTTCTTCTTGCGCTCCTTAAGGAAGCGCGCCAGCTTGCCGGCGGTGGTGGTCTTGCCCGCGCCCTGCAGACCGGCCATCAGCACCACCGCTGGCGGCACGGCGCTGAGGTTCAGGTCTTCGTTGGCGGCGCCCATCAGGCTTTCGAGCTCGGCCTGGACGATCTTTACGAACGCCTGGCCCGGGGTCAGGCTGCGGGACACTTCGGTGCCGACGGCGCGTTCCTTCACCGAATTGACGAAGTCCTTCACCACCGGCAGGGCAACGTCGGCTTCGAGCAACGCCATGCGCACTTCGCGCAAGGTGTCTTTGATGTTGTCTTCGGTCAGTTTCGCCTTGCCGGTGACATGGCGCAGCGTCTGCGAGAGACGGTCGGTTAGGTTTTCAAACATGCGCGATCCTTTCAGGCCCAGATAAGACCGGGATAATGGCGGCCCAGACCGTGAAATATGTGCTCGGCGAGCCTGCGGCGTGGGCAGGTCGCGGATTATAGCGAAGAAGCGTGCGACGTACACCTCGCCGTCGGTTGCGGCGGTCTTTCGTGCGGTAGGGGTTCTATGCCAAACTCAGCGCCTTTCGGGCCTGCCTAACAGGATTTATGCTCCCCTTGTCACCCAGCTTGCTTGCAACCCTCGCCGCCGCTTGTCTTTATGCCGCTGCGACCTTCTATCAGGGCACCCGTCTGGCCTCCGGCGCCAAGGCGAACAAGCGCCTGCTGGTCACGCTCGGCGTGCTGGCGGTGCTCGGCCATGCGGTCAGCCTGTTCACCCACTTGATGACGCCGATCGGCCTGGGCCTGGACTTCTTCAACGCCGCCAGCCTGATCGCCATGGCCGTGATCGCGCTGACGCTGCTGGCCTGCTCGCGCATCCCCGTGGAAAACCTGCTGGTGCTGCTGTTCCCCCTCGGGCTGGCCACGGTGCTGCTGGCGCAATTCGCGCCCTCGGGCACCGTGCAGATCATCGACGAGGAACCGGGCATCCTGGCGCATATCCTGTTGTCGATCCTCGCCTACGGCCTGTTCACCATCGCGGTGTTCCAGGCACTGCTCCTGCTGTTGCAGGACCACCAGCTCAAGCACAAGCACCCCTCCGGTCTGATCCGCAATTTCCCGCCCCTGCAAACCATGGAAAGCCTGCTGTTCGGCTTCCTCTGGGCCGGCTGGACCCTGCTCTCGCTGTCGTTGATCTCCGGCTGGCTGTTCGTCGAGAACCTGTTCGCCCAGCATCTGGTGCACAAGACTCTGCTGGCGTGCCTGGCGTGGGTCGTTTTCAGCGTGCTGCTGTGGGGTCGCAACCGCCTCGGCTGGCGTGGCCACAAAGCCATTCGTTGGACCCTGGCGGGATTCTGCCTGCTGATGCTGGCCTACTTCGGCAGCAAGCTGGTCCGCGAATACATCCTGCATGTCTGACGGACGACGCTGATGGATAGGCTGCCCTTGGGGCCATTGTTTGCGGTAATGGTCGTGCTGATCCTGTGGTCAGCCCTGTTCACGGCCATCGAAGCCGCCCAACAGTATCTACTCGCCCAACGCAGGGCCTCGCGCTCCGGCGACAAGCCATTGGCGAAGCTCAGCTTTCCCTTGGCCAGCCTGATCCTGTGCAACACCCTCTGTCGCGCCCTCGCCGTGGTCATCGGCACGTGGCTGGCTATTTTCACCTGGCTGGAAAACGGCCCCTGGCTGGCCTGGCTCGGCACCAGCGTGGCCCTGCTGGTTTTCGCCGACTACCTGCCACGCACGCTCGCCACCCGTCATCCCGATGCGGTGCTGGCCCTGGGCAACGGTTTGCTGGGCGTTCCGTTGAAAATCGTTTATCCGGTGGCCTGGCTGCTCAATGGCCTCAGCCAGTTGCTGCTGCGCCCTTTTGCCCGCAAGGCTGGCGCGGTCCAGCAAAGCGACGACGAGCCCCCCGCGACGCCGCGTGCCGAGGAACAGGAACAGACCAGCGGTCGGGTGCATCCGGTTTCCGGTATCCACGCGCTGGACAACATCACCGTCAACGACATCCTCGTCCCTCGCAGCGAGGTGGACGGGATCAATCTCGACGACCCCATCGGCGACATCATCGAGCAGTTGCGCCTGAATCGGCGAACCCGCCTGCCCGTGTTCCACAGCGATATCAACCAGGTCGAAGCAGTCCTCAATACCCGCCAGGTTCGCCATCTACTGGCGGATGCGAGCCTGACCAAGGAAGCACTGCTGGCTGCCTGCCACGAACCGTATTTCGTTCCCGAGAGCACCCCGCTGCAGCTGCAGCTGCTCAACTTCCACAAGCAGCAACGCCGCTTGGGCATGGTGGTGGACGAATATGGCGAAGTCATGGGCATCGTGACCCTGGAGGACATCCTGGAGGAGATTGTCGGCGAGTTCGAAAGCGAGCACAGCCTCGACAATCCCCACGTTCATCCCCAACCCGACGGCCGCTTGATGATCGATGGCGCCGCGTCGATCCGCGAGCTGAACAAGACCCTCGGTTGGCATTTGCCCTGCGACGGCCCCAAGACGCTCAATGGCTTGGTGACCGAAGCATTGGAAACCATCCCGGAAAGCCCGGTGTGCCTGAAGATCGGCCGCTACCGCCTGGAAATCATCGAGACCGTCGACAACCGCGTCAGCCAGGTGCTGGTGTGGCATAACAGTTCGGTGCCTGCTGTTTCCTGAATCCCTGTCTGGACCTGATAGCCCTTGTGGCGAGGGAGCTTGCTCCCGCTGGGCTGCGCAGCAGCCCCAAAAGCAGCCCCCCCCTCCAACCTGCCTGACACACCGAGTGATCAGGTTTCAGGGCCGCTTCGCAGCCCAGCGGGAGCAAGCTCCCTCGCCACAAAAAGCTCGGCGCACGCCTCAATATTGTGTGCGGGCTCACTTGTTGATTCATTAGCCTCCTTCCTATACTCAAACCGCTTACCCAGCCCCGCCCGAACCTCGTGCCTACCCTGCACTTGGCTGGTTCCGGCCACACCATCGGCAAGATCCGCAGCAACCCCGGGACTGTTCCTACCCGAAACAGCGACGGGATACCCGCCCACATCCCTGGGGGTTCGACCATAATAATTCGCTCCAACGGAGCATATGACTGTCAGGGACAACCGCATGACAACCACTACCTGCAACGAAGCAGTGCCTGTCGAGCCGACCAACTCCGCCACCCGCGTGGCGACCGCGAGCTTCATCGGCACCGCCATCGAGTTCTATGATTTCTACGTCTATGCCACCGCCGCGGCCCTGGTGATCGGACCGGTATTCTTTCCGCAGACCTCAGGCACGGCACAGATGCTGTCGTCCTTTTTGACCTTCGGTATCGCGTTTCTCGCCCGCCCCCTGGGCTCGGCGCTGTTCGGCCACTTCGGCGACCGCATCGGGCGCAAGTCGACACTCGTGGCCTCGCTGCTGCTAATGGGCGTGTGTACCACGCTCATCGGCGTGCTGCCTGGCTACGCCAGCATTGGCGCCTGGGCCCCGATTCTCTTGTGCCTTTTGCGTTTCGGCCAAGGGTTGGGGCTTGGCGGCGAATGGGGCGGCGCGGCCTTGCTGGCCACCGAGAACGCCCCAAAAGGCAAGCGCGCCTGGTTCGGCATGTTCCCGCAACTGGGCCCCTCCATCGGTTTCCTGGCGGCCAACGGATTGTTCCTTACCCTTGCCATGACCCTGGATGACGAGCAGTTCCGCTCATGGGGCTGGCGGATTCCGTTCTTGCTCAGCGCCGTATTGGTGATCGTCGGCCTCTATGTACGTCTCAAGCTCCACGAGACGCCGGTGTTCGCCAACGCCATGGCCCGCCAGGAACGGGTGAAAATCCCGCTGGTGGAGTTGTTCAGCCAGTACTGGGCGCCGACACTGCTTGGCGCGGCCGCGATGGTGGTGTGTTACGCCCTGTTCTACATCTCCACGGTATTTTCCTTGAGCTATGGCGTCGCGACCCTGGGCTATAGTCGCGAGACCTTTCTCGGCCTGCTGTGCTTTGCAGTGTTGTTCATGGCCGCCGCCACGCCGCTGTCGGCCTGGGCAAGCGACCGGTTTGGCCGCAAGCCGGTGCTCATCACCGGCGGCCTGCTGGCGGTGGCCTCGGGCTTCCTCATGGAGCCCCTACTGACTCAAGGCTCCACGGGAAGCGTGGCGCTGTTCCTGTGCATCGAGCTGTTCCTGATGGGCGTGACCTTCGCGCCCATGGGCGCGTTGCTGCCGGAGCTGTTTCCTACGCATGTGCGCTACACCGGCGCGTCGGCGGCCTACAACCTGGGTGGCATTGTCGGCGCTTCTGCGGCACCGTTCTTCGCGCAGAAGCTGGTGGCGATGGGCGGCCTGAGCTACGTCGGCGGTTACGTATCCGCTGCCGCGGTGCTCAGCGTGATCGCGGTGCTGTGCCTGAAGGAAACACGCCACAACGACCTGAACCGCGTAGGCTGAAACGCGTGGCGAGGGGGGCACCCCCTCGCCACGCCAACCTGTCGCCCACCTGAATACCCATCAATGAAATAACCGCTGACAATTGCCCGCCATTGAAACAACCCCCTGCCCGCCCCATCTAAGGTCCATACCCCATTGCGCAGGTGCCCCATGAGCGACCAGCACTCTACTGAAGCGAATAACGAATACACAGAATCCGAGCACATCGAACACACCGTTTCCGGCACCGGCCTGGCCCTGCCCGGCCAGAGCCTGCCGGACAAGGTCTACATCATTCCTATCCACAACCGCCCGTTCTTCCCGGCCCAGGTGCTGCCGGTCATCGTCAACGAAGAGCCGTGGGCCGAAACCCTGGAACTGGTGGCCAAGTCCGAACATCATTCCCTGGCGCTGTTCTTCATGGACTCACCCCAGGAAGACCCGCGCCATTTCGACACTTCAAAGCTGCCGCTCTACGGCACGCTGGTAAAGGTCCACCACGCCAGCCGTGAAGCCGGCAAATTGCAGTTCGTTGCCCAGGGCCTGACCCGCGTGCGCATCCGCACCTGGCTCAAGCACCACCGCCCACCGTACCTGGTGGAAGTCGAATACCCGCACCAGCCGAGCGAGCCGACCGACGAGGTCAAGGCCTATGGCATGGCGCTGATCAACGCGATCAAGGAGCTG
Organism: Pseudomonas sp. E102; assembly: GCF_052660185.1. Classification (NCBI taxonomy): domain Bacteria; kingdom Pseudomonadati; phylum Pseudomonadota; class Gammaproteobacteria; order Pseudomonadales; family Pseudomonadaceae; genus Pseudomonas; species Pseudomonas sp. E102. Next base: position 370,183 of record NZ_CP084025.1, on the reverse strand, counting down.
CTGCCGCTCAACCCGCTGTATAGCGAAGAGCTGAAAAACTACCTCAACCGCTTCAGCCCCAACGACCCGTCACCGCTGACCGATTTCGCCGCCGCGCTCACCTCCGCCACCGGCAGCGAATTGCAGGAAGTACTCGATTGCGTGCCGATGCTCAAGCGCATGGAAAAAGTCCTGCCGATGCTGCGCAAGGAGGTCGAGGTCGCGCGGTTGCAGAAAGAAATTTCCGCCGAGGTCAACAGCAAGATCGGCGAACATCAGCGCCAGTTCTTCCTCAAGGAACAACTCAAGGTCATCCAGCAGGAGCTGGGTCTGACCAAGGACGACCGTAGCGCAGACCTGGAACAGTTCGAACAGCGCCTTGAAGGCAAGGTATTGCCGGCCCAGGCCGAGAAGCGCATCGAAGAGGAAATGAACAAACTCTCCATCCTGGAAACCGGCTCACCGGAGTACGCCGTCACACGCAATTACCTGGACTGGGCAACATCAGTGCCTTGGGGCGTGTATGGCCAGGACAAGCTCGATCTCAAGCATGCGCGCAAGATTCTCGACCAGCACCACGCCGGGCTGGGCGACATCAAGGAGCGCATCCTGGAATTCCTCGCCGTGGGCGCGTACAAGGGTGAGATCAGCGGTTCCATTGTGTTGCTGGTGGGCCCGCCCGGCGTGGGCAAGACCAGCGTCGGTAAATCCATTGCCGAATCCCTCGGGCGGCCGTTCTATCGCTTCAGTGTCGGCGGCATGCGCGATGAAGCCGAGATCAAGGGTCATCGGCGCACCTACATCGGTGCCCAGCCGGGCAAGCTGGTGCAGGCGCTCAAGGATGTCGAAGTGATGAACCCGGTGATCATGCTCGACGAAATCGACAAGATGGGCCAGAGCTACCAGGGCGACCCAGCATCCGCGCTGCTGGAAACCCTCGACCCCGAGCAGAATGTCGAATTCCTCGATCATTACCTGGACATGCGCCTGGACCTGTCGAAAGTGCTCTTTGTGTGCACCGCCAACACCCTCGACTCGATCCCCGGCCCGCTGCTGGACCGCATGGAAGTCATTCGCCTGTCGGGCTACATCACCGAAGAGAAGGTTGCCATCGCCAAGCGTCACTTGTGGCCCAAGCAACTGGCCAAGGCCGGCGTGTCCAAGGGCAGCCTGAGCATCAACGATAGCGCCCTGAAGGCCCTGATCGACGGCTACGCCCGGGAAGCCGGGGTACGCCAGTTGGAGAAACAACTGGGCAAACTGGTGCGCAAGGCCGTGATGAAACTGATCGAGGATCCAAAAGCCGTGATCAAGCTCGGGCCCAAGGATCTCGAAGCCTCCCTGGGCAAACCGGTATTTCGCAACGAGCAGGTGCTGTCTGGCGTCGGGGTCATCACCGGCCTGGCCTGGACCAGCATGGGCGGCGCCACGTTGCCGATCGAGGCAACGCGGATCCACACTCTCAATCGCGGCTTCAAGCTCACCGGGCAACTGGGCGAGGTGATGAAGGAGTCTGCGGAGATAGCCCACAGCTACGTCAGCTCCCACCTGAAGCAGTTCGGTGGCGATCCGAAGTTCTTTGACGAGGCCTTCGTGCACCTGCACGTACCGGAAGGCGCCACGCCCAAGGACGGCCCGAGTGCCGGCGTAACCATGGCCAGCGCCTTGCTGTCCCTTGCGCGCAACCAGCCGGCGAAGAAAGGCGTGGCCATGACTGGCGAATTGACACTTACCGGCCACGTCCTGCCGATTGGCGGCGTACGCGAAAAGGTCATCGCGGCGCGCCGGCAGAAAATCAATGAGTTGATCCTGCCGGAAGCCAACCGTGGCAACTTCGAGGAGCTGCCGGACTACCTGAAGGAAGGCGTCACGGTGCACTTTGCCAAGCGGTTTGCGGATGTGGTGAAGGTGTTGTTCTGATGTTCCTGTAGCGGCTGGACTGGCCTCATCGCGAGCAAGCTCGCTCCCACAGGGTTCGGTGTGGATCACAAATGCTGTGAACACCACAAATCCCCTGTGGGAGCGAGCTTGCTCGCGATGAGGCCTTAACAAACAACACATCTCCAGCTGACACACCCAGTAGCATCTTCGGTTATGCTCGCCGTTCGTCGTGAATGCCGGAGCCCTTATGTCCCTCACCCGCCTGCTTGTCCCCGTCAGCCTCGCCTTGCTGAGCGCCTGCGCCACACAGCCGAAACACAATGTGACGGTGGAAAAACAGAGCCAATGCCCGGTGCAGCTCAAAAACGGGCAGAACCTGATCCTGAGTTTGCCGAGCAATCCCACCACCGGTTATCGCTGGAGCATCCAGGATTCGGCCGGCGGTGTTCTCAAAGGCCTCGGCCCCGAGGTTTACCGTAACCCGGAAGACGCCGGCATCGTCGGCGCCGCCGGTGTCTCGACTTGGCGCTTCCAGGCGTTCGACGCCGGCACCGGGCGCTTGCGCCTGACTTATCAACAGCCATGGGCACCCGAAGTGCCACCCGTGGAAACGTTTGACTGCGCTATTTCGGTGAAATGACTGTGGGTTGGCTGATCCTCGCGCTGATGGGTGCGGCCACCTTTCTATATGGCCTGAGCGTGCATGCCACGTTGCTGTGCCTGCTGGTCAAGCCAATGCCGGTGCTGGCCCTGCTGGGCTGGCTGCACGACGCGCCGCCGGGCGAATACCGACGCTGGATAAGCCTGGGCCTGATATTTTCAGTGGTGGGCGACGTATTGCTGGCCTGGCCAGGAGATTTGTTTGTATTGGGGCTCGGCGCTTTTTTGTTGGCTCACCTGGCCTATTTGAAAGCCTACCTCAGTGACTGCCGCCGCCCGGCGCTCATGCCGTTGACGATTGCCTTGTTCATTGGCGCCTTGCTGTTGGGAATACTGGTGTCGAACGGCCTCGGGCCGCTGCTGGTGCCGGTGGTCGTCTATGGCTTGGTCATCAGCGCTATGCTCTGGAGGGCCCTGGCGCGCTTGGGGACCGAGGTGCCGAAACGCTCGGCCCTGCTCGCAGCCGTTGGAGCGCTGGGGTTTGTCTTTTCCGACAGCCTGATCGGGATCAACCGGTTCGTGGCGCCGTTCCATGCCGCGCCCTACCTGATCATCATCAGTTACTGGCTGGGACAGTGGGGCATCACCGCATCGGCGTTCCCCCGAAAGCCGCACTAAAGCAGCATTTTTCTGGTTAAAATGCCGGCCTTTTCAACACCCCAGCCGCTGGAACCGCCGTGAGCAAAGAGCCCGATCGCCTATTCGCCCAACCCTTGGCCCAGGTGCCCGACTTCGCCTTCAATGAAGACGTGGTGCGGGTGTTCCCGGACATGATCAAGCGGTCAGTGCCAGGCTACCCGACCATTGTCGAGAACCTCGGCGTGCTCGCGGCGCAATTTGCCCAGCCCAACAGCGTGCTTTATGACCTGGGCTCCTCCCTCGGAGCGGTGACCCAGGCATTGCGCCGCCACGTGCGCACCGAGGGTTGCCGGGTGATTGCGGTGGATAACTCTTCGGCCATGGTCGAGCGCTGCCGCGAATACCTCAACGGCCAGGACTCGATGTTCCAAGAGCTGCTGCCGGTGGAAGTGATCGAAGGTGACATCCTGGCCCTGACGTTTCAACCGGCCTCGGTGGTGGCGTTGAACTTCACCCTGCAATTCATCGCGCCGGACCAGCGCACCGCGCTATTGGGCCGCATTCGCCAATCGTTGCTACCCGGCGGCGCCCTGATCCTTTCGGAGAAGCTGCGCTTCAACGATGCCGAGGAACACGCGTTGCTCACCGAGCTGCACGTGGCGTTCAAGCGCGCCAACGGCTACAGCGAACTGGAAATCGCCCAGAAACGCAGCGCCATCGAAAACGTCATGAAGCCCGACAGCCTCGAAGAGCACCGCGAGCGCCTGCTGGCCGCCGGGTTCTCGAAAGTCGTGCCGTGGTTCCAGTGTCTTAACTTTGCCTCGTTGATTGCCCTGCCATGATCGATCTGTCTCCCCTCGCCCGCCATCTGGCCGGCACACCTCTGGCCGACTGGGCCGCGACGTTGCAAACGCAGCTCGACGTCAAGATGGAGAAGGGTCACGGCGACCTGGAGCGTTGGCAAAGCGCCCTCGATGCGCTGCCGCTCTTGCAGCCCACCACGGTGGATTTGCTGAATGGGCTGACGCTGGACGCCGATTGCTCCGACGAAACCCGCGCCCAAATGCGTACCGCGTTGATGGGCCTTTCGCCTTGGCGCAAGGGTCCGTTCGATCTGTTTGGCGTGCATGTGGATACCGAATGGCGCTCGGATTGGAAATGGTCGCGCGTCGCCCCGCATCTGGATCTCAAGGGCAAGCGGATCCTCGACGTTGGTTGCGGCAACGGATACTACATGTGGCGCATGCTGGGCGCCGGAGCCGACACGGTGATCGGCGTCGACCCGAACTGGCTGTTCTTCTGCCAGTTCCAGGCGGTACAGCGCTACCTGTCCCAGCCCAACGCCTGGCATCTGCCGTTCCCCTTCGAGGCCCTGCCGCCAGAGCTCGAAGGCTTCGATACGGTGTTTTCCATGGGCGTGTTCTACCACCGCCGCTCGCCAATCGAGCATCTACTTGCTTTGAAGGATTGCCTGGTCAAGGGCGGCGAACTGGTGCTGGAAACCCTGGTGATCGAGGGCGACGAGCATCAAGTGCTGGTGCCCGAAGATCGCTACGCGCAGATGCGCAACGTGTGGTTCCTGCCATCGGTTCCGGCCTTGGAGCGCTGGCTGCGTCGCGCCGGGTTCAGCGACGTGCGCTGCGTGGACGTGAGCCTGACGACCGTGGAGGAACAGCGCGGCACCGAATGGATGAAATATCAATCCCTAAGTGACTTCCTCGACCCCGCCGACCACAGCAAAACCGTCGAAGGGCTGCCAGCGCCGATGCGGGCGGTGATTGTGGCGCGCAAATAAATCGCCCGAGCCCCCTGTGGGAGAGCAACCTACTCACTTAAGGGCTGCCAATCATTGTGGCGAGGGAGCTTGCTCCCGCTCGGCTGCGCAGCAGTCGTAAAAGCTGCCAACCGTTTTTCCTGATGCACTGTGTTGAACGGTTTGGGGCTGCTGCGCAGCCCAGCGGGAGCAAGCTCCCTCGCCACAAGGGTATGTGTTCAACCTTGCGATTTGGCTCTTCGTGTCTTGAAGAACTCACTCAGCACCGTGCTGCACTCCTCAGCCAGCACCCCGCCCTCGAACAGTACCCGATGGTTCAAGAACCCCTGGCTGAAAAACTGCCCCTGACTCTGCACGATTCCGGCCTTGGGCTCCAATGCGCCGTAGACGACCCGGGCGATGCGTGAATGCACGATCAGCCCGGCGCACATGCTGCACGGCTCCAACGTGACATAAAGGGTGCTACCCGGCAGGCGATAGTTGCTCACCGCCTGGGCGGCGGCACGGATGGCGACCATTTCGGCATGGGCGCTGGGGTCGTGGCCGCTGATCGGGCAGTTGAAACCACGCCCGATGATTTCGCCATCCTGCACCAACACCGCGCCCACCGGCACTTCGCCCAAGGCGGCGCCCTGTGCGGCGAGGGCCAGGGCTTCGCGCATGAAATCCTGGTCACGGCTACGATCAATGATCTTGGCGGGACGAATCTGGCGCATCACGCCACCTCGATGGCGGCCATCAGGCCGGTTTCCATGTGGTCGATCACATGGCAGTGGAACATCCACACGCCTGGATTATCCGCCACCAGCGCCACCTGCGCCCGCTCGTTCTTGCCCAGCAAGTAGGTGTCTGTGAAATACGGCACCACCTTGTGCCGGTTCGACGCAATCACCTTGAAGCTCATGCCGTGCAAATGGATCGGGTGCTGGTACTGGGTCATGTTTTTCAATTCGAAAATGTAGCTCTGGCCTTTCTTCAGCGTGGCGATCGGCCGGTCGGAACAGGTCTTGTCGGTAATGTCCCAGGCCTTGCCGTTGATTTGCCACAAGCTCGGCGGCTTGCCGTTGTCGACATTGACCGACACCGAGCCAACCCATTCGAAATTGAAGTTGAGTTTCTCGGCATTGGCCAGGTCCGGCTCGGCCACCGGGTTGGGCGGCAATGCTGGTGGCCATGGGGTCGGCGCGTCATTGTTTGGCACCGAACGCAGGGTCCCCAAGCGCACCGGGCCATTGCGCAGCGACAATTCTTCACCGGCCGGCGGGGCCTTGATCGCCAGGCAAATGCGCATGCCTGGCCCCAGCCAGTATTCCTTGCCCAGCGGACGCGGCTCGATGGGGTTGCCATCCAACGCATAGATCTGCGCCTCTACGCCTGGAATGTTGATGCGATAGGTAAGCGTGTTGTCGAGGTTGAGCAAACGCACCCGGGTAATCTGCCCTGCCGGCAGATCGATTACCGCCTGCGGCACGCCGTTGATGGTCGACAACCGTCCAGCCGTACCACCACGCGCAGCCTCGCGGGGAATGCTGAATTCGACGAACTGGCCCTGCTCGTCCACGTGCCAGCTCTTGAGGCTCAGGGTCTGTTCGAATTTGAAACCGGTGGGCTCGCGCTCTTCAACGATCAGCGGCCCCACCAGCCCGCGCCCGAGTTCTTCGCTGCTGTTGACGTGGGGGTGATACCAATAGCTGCCGGCGTCCGGCACGCGGAATTTGTAGTCGAAGTACTCACCCGGCAGCACCGGCAGTTGCGAGACATAAGGTACGCCGTCCATCTCCAGCGGCAAACGGATACCGTGCCAGTGAATGGTCGTCGCGACCGGCAAATGGTTGATAAAGCGAACCCGCAACCACTCGCCCTGACGCACCCGCAACTCCGTCCCCGGTGCCGAGGGGCCAAACGCCCAGGCCTGGGTCTTGTGCCCGGCCACCAGCTCCACGTCCAAAGGCGCCGCGATCAGCTCGTAGTCGTGACCGGCCTCGGCATCGGCCATTTTCCCCAGCCAGTACCGCGACGCGCCTCCCGCCCCCACACCAACGACAACAAGACCGGCCAGGCCACCGAGTATTTGGCGACGCGTGAAAGACATGAACGCAACTACCTCTGGATCTGCGACGGACCGGTGGGCCCGCAAAAGGCGAATACGATACACCCGCAGATGAGAAACGGTAAGGAAAGGAAGATGAAAAAACATATAGGGGTATGCCACACACCCGTATCGACAATGCAAATGACACTAGCTCGCTTCCCCAAAGCGGATCACCGTTGGTCGTCACTGTCAGGTCTGACAGTAGGCGCTAGCAAAACCGACTTCTAGCATCCCTTCCATACCGGACAGAAGAAGGCAACTTAATCAGTGCAGGCTCCCGTCCATTCCTGGGAACGCTCTTATAAAAGTCAGCAAGAGCAAAATTCCCAATCAGTCTGAGGAGAATAACAGCATGAGCTTTCCCATACCGGTTTCAATCAATGCTCCCGTAGGGCCTGTTTCACCTTTCACCATCAGCGGTGTGGCCAGCCCCGGTGCCAAGGTTGTGGTCTATGCCCCCGGTGGCGCCGTTCGCTACGACAATAACAAGCTTTACGCTGATGCCAATGGCAATTGGTCGATCACCAACGTTAGGAAGCCCGTCGGGACCTATCCGGTCACCGCCCAGCAGTCTCTGAATGGCCAGACATCTGGCTGGTCAACCACGCAAAAGTACGTCGTCAGCACCTGGTCGGCCGCGCCGAGCAAGAGCCCTCTCTCTGCGCCGTCGATCATCCCGCCCCCGGCAAATCATGTTTTCTCGCCGTTCACCATCAGCGGCAAGGCAGCACCCGGCGCCAAGGTCGTCGTTTATTCTTATAGTCGCGACGTTCGCTACGATGACGACAAGCTCTACGCTGACGCCAACGGCAATTGGTCGGTCACTAACATTGAGAAACCCGTCGGGACCTATCCGATCACCGCCCAGCAATTGATGGGTAGCCAATACTCCCCATGGTGTGCCAAACAGGATTATTCGGTGCAAGAAGCCCCGATGCAGCTCCGCGCCCTTGCAACGCTAAAAATCGACTCTCCACGACCAGGATCAGACCATGGGCGCAAACCCGTAATCACCGGAACATGCTTTCCCAGGAAGTACAACGACGGTATTTTAGAGGTAAGAGATACTGCTGGAACTTTAATTGCGCACACAACAATAATGCCGGACCAGCAAAGTTGGGCCATAAACGTCGACTTCCCGCTGTCGCTGGGCAAACACACGATACATGCACAAATAGGTACGAAAAATAACGGCTGGGAAGAGACCAGCGAGAGCGTCACCTTTAACGTAGAACTCCCGGAGTGGGAAGCGCTCCCAGCTCTATTCTCCAACCGAAACCTGGAAACAGAAGGCGTCAATCCTCTAACCGGGCAATTTTACACATCACTTCCTATTGCCACTCTTATTGGCAACGCAGGCCACGGCCCAGCCCTGGACCTGACCTTGTCTTATTCAGCAGAGCGTTTCATTGATTTTGGCAATTGGGCATTAAATATTACTTATTGCCGCGTAATCAAAAAGAACGACACCTGCACCGCAGAACTTTTCATAGCCAACGAACCCAAGGCAATCGAAATCCGGCTAAACGTAGCACCTACCGACACCAATATCGGAACCTATGCGGCACACTATAAAATCATACCGCTGCATTCGAACAATATATCTGAAGGTTTAAAAGTCATAAGATCTGATGGCACCACCGAGATACTCGTGCCGTTTAAGTCAGACGTGGCAGTTAATCGCGGTCATTTTTATTTGGTACCCGAAAAAATAATCACAAAATTGGGCTTCGCACTCAATTTTTCCTGGGAAACCCACCCAATCTCGAACAATTTCCAAGCCCCTCGCTTGACCGCCATTACCGACGAGCAGCAGACGCTTTTCAGTATTAATTACAACGCCGACTCTGCAGTTATGAGCGTTAACAGTAGCCGCCACAGCCACGAACTAAAAATCGACAATAACAAGCTGACAGAAATAATCCTATCCACACCGGAAAATCAAACATTCAAAAAGACGTTTACCTACAGCACCACGCCAGGCATTGGTGTGCCTGACAATTTCAAAGTCATGACCATCAGTGATTCCTGCGGCCTTGCCACCGAGCTAAAATATGGCGACTTCAACAAGGTCGTCGAAAAAACAGATAGCATCCCAACTGATATACCAAGCACAACCACGTACACTTATGAAAACAGTCAAGATACACGCACAAAAGTGCAAACTGTCGCCGAGCAAGTTAAAACCAGCATCTTTGAGTATGATGAGAGTCACGCCCTGAAGAGCGTTACTTCCTACCTGAACGATGACACACAGAACACCACGGTCACCACTTTCAAGCTCTCAGAAAGTGAAACAATCACCCAAACATATCACCACAGTGCAAACACCACTAATCCCTCCCCTAGCACCGTATCCACCCTGAAATTTGATAAAAATGGTAATTTAAGTAGTAAAACAGTGAACAATATCACAACCGAGTACACTTATCACTTCGGTGGCCCTAGACACACAACTACTACAAAAACAGGCGAATACGAGGTCGAATATAACCCAGATGATTACTCGGACGCTTCAGGAAAAGTATTCGGTGCAATCGGCTACGGGGTAAATTGGGCAGCGGACAATCTAACCCCATACGGCCTATTGAACAAAATATTCAACAAAAAAGGTTTTACCTGGGCCAGGTATTACGAAGTTACCGAGACAATTTCAGCATGGGAACAATTTAGAAAAGAAGAATACCAGCTACCCGTTTACGTCGGCACAGATGGTGACCCGAACTACTTCAGCACATATCTGGAGTGCGAAAAAAGCTATCAAATCATCGATGGAAAGAGAGTTGATTTGCAATGGATTTACTATAGCTATCGCGCTGGAGCTGCTAAAAGCAGCGAAGTAGCAGATGGTCCTCTTCAGCCCGTGCAGAAATTAACTATCTTGAGGCCCGTTCCTACTCCAACTTTTATGGGACTAGCGCAGTACCAAGAGTCCTCGATGCTCCTGGAATCAATTGACTGGGGTGAAGATCCATCGGATATCGCGACTTATGGCCGAGTTCTCTCTCGCTATAAACAAACCCTGGACGCGGGCGGCTATGTCATACCTTCCACCCGTCAGCAATCCGTATTCACTTACAGCCTCGACAACGACCGCCTGACCACCAACGTAGAAACAATCGTTGATGGCATCACCCAAACAACACAAAAGACCACCTCGACGATGACTGGCCAATTGCTCAGCGTCATTGATGAGTTAGGTAACACGACTGAATATAGCTACGATTCATTTAACCGTGTGATCACTCAGGTTAATTTCGCCCAAGACCCTCAGTTACGCCGGGAGACTCATTATATCTATCAGCTCAACGGCGATGGTCATACCATCCAAGTGATTTACCCTGATAACGAACAGGTCCGGGAGGCCTATGACGCACTAGGCCGTTTGATGTACACGGAAAACTGGCACGCTCCGACGTCAGCATGGAAACGGCTCACAGAGATCGGTTACAACTTCCAGGATCAGGAGACCTCGATAAGAGAATATGATTACGATCCGGGCGGGGTACAGATAATTGACCGACTGACGAAGTTAACCTATGACGCTTGGGACAATCCATTGTCAAGAGAAACAGTCGGCGCAGGCACACAATACGCGCAAATTTCACCCGAAAAGCTGACCCTGACGCAGTGGCGAAAATATCCGGATGGTAGTTCGAGCGGTAAAGTCGTTAGCTCATACAACACACATGGACAAGTTGAGAAAATCAGCTTCCAAAACTCCAGGGGCTCTGAATACCAGTCACACAGGTACGTCTACGACACCTGGGGATGTCTAAGCGAGGAGATCCCCTCCAACAATCCGACCAGCACGTATGCTTACGATACCAGCGGTCGAATGACCAGTCGAAGCTGTAATGGTACGACTATCAAACGCAGTTATCCGCCAAGCATGATGTTATCCGTTGCCACAGACATATCCATTGAATCGTCTTCTGATGGCGCAGCGTACGAGCTTGGTAAACGTAGAATAGACGGGCTTGGGCGAGTTGCTGGCATCGATGTTGGCGGACGCAGCTTGAGCTTTTCTTACGACGGCAGCTCACGCTTCGGATATGCTAATACAGTGTCCCCTCCCAACAGCTCTTTTGTCATAACCTCAAGCTATGACCCTGGCACTGGAATACTCACTGAATTCAATACCCCAACCGAGAACGTGCACAATGGTTTCAAGGGGGATAAATCGGCCACCTATTCTCATTCGTTACGAGGTCTCTTACTTTCCGAAACAGATGTCTATGGAAATCGTACAGAGCATCAGTACGACGGTCTTGGACGACTTAGTCAATCCTCCAGCCAAAAAGTTGAGCGAAGAATAACCTATGACAGTGCGCAGCGGCTCCAGGAGGAATATGTCACCGACAAGGGTCGAAACACTACGATGCAGATCACTTACACTTACGACGATCAGGATCGGGAAATTCAACGCAGCTTCAAAATCGAGAGTTCAACACTGACATTTAAACAAGTATACAACAAGGAGGGACGCCTGGATAAAACCGACATCATCCTAGACAATTCTCCGTTGCGCCATGAGCTTTTCACCTACGATGACAATAAACGACTGTATAGCTATGTCTGCTCCGGACCAGTAAAACCTACAGATGCTCACAATAATATCCTGAACGCCCAAGACTTCCACTACAACGCTCTTGGTGGAATCACTGAATACACCAGCTATTCAGATACTGGCAACATTAGGTATATTTATGAATACGACACTGCTGACCGGACTCAGCCAAGGACAATCAGCAAACCGGACTCTACAGTCGACCTGGAATACGACGCATCAGGACAGCAGACCAAAGACCAACTAGGAGCATCGTACACTTACGACGCCGCAGGTAACTTGCTAAATTATATTAAATCGCATCAACAGTACACTTTCCTTTACGACTCCCTAGGCCGGCAGAGTGCCTGCGAAGGGCTCGATTATTATGAACGTTACTTTTACAATGGGCAGTATCAATATGCCAGGCAAGGCCAATTCAATCACAACAGTATCTTGTATTCAAGAACTTCAGTACTTCTGAATCGCAGTGCTGGCTGTCGGCTCATGGAGCAGGAACTGAAACCCGATGGGGGAGCAAGCGAATTTTCCAACAGTTTTGAAATTCTGGATGCCAGAGGTAATTTGCTGGCCAGCTACGATTTACAAAACCAGTCGTTTACTCACTTCGCCTATACTCCGTTTGGCTATCGCCCCGACAGTTGGGAAAACAGAAGCTGGCTCGGCTTCAATGGCGAGCCGCTGGACCGGAGCTCAGGTCTTTATCATTTGGGCAATGGTACGCGCAGTTATAGTCCGATGAGCCAGTGCTTCCTGGCCTATGATGAATACAGCCCATTCGACGAAGGAGGTATCAACGGCTATGCCTACTGTGGCAACGACCCTATTAATTTCAGCGACCCAACGGGCCTGACCGAGGTAGTACGTAAATACATAGAGATGCCCCATCAACCCCTTATTTATAATCGGGTCGCCCAAGCCATCCTCATGGGTGGCATTGGGGTGGCACTTGCTCCGTTTACTGGAGGAGGCTCCTTAGGCGTGGCCGCAGCGATGACAGGACTGGCAATTGTATCGGCAGGGTTCGGCGTCGCCGCTGCGGCAACTTCTGATAGCAATCCGGAACTGTCGACTTTTTTCGATGCGATGTCGATCGGAACAGGTCTTATCACTGCCGGAAAATTTGCCGGAGCTGCAAGAGGCGCTGTCTACAAGGGCATGCCGAAGACCATGGCTCGAAGCAGCCCACGCGGATTGGTTACAATGGGCGGCAAAATGCAGGAGGTGACGCAAATTAACGGGGAGTTCTACACCTTCGTCGACCGCTACAAAGGACTGGATCGCCTGAATGTCGCGGTCCACGGTGTTGACCTCAATATCGTAGAACGATATTTCAATAAGTCATCTAAAGCCCTACTCAACAACGCGGAGTTAACTGCTGCTGAACTAATACAGAATTTACGAAGCAAAGGCTTCGACCCTTCCAATTATCCTAATACCCGCTTGTTGATTTGTTTCTCTGCCAACGGCGGGGATGCTTCACTTGCCGCGGACTTCCAACGACTGACACAACGTAACGTCAAGGCCTTTTTGGGAAAGGTAACAATGGATCGGGGATCGACGGCCATGGCAGAAATTTTTGCTGACCCAAAATATACGGCTGCTGAAATACGGCAGATTTTTGCCGATAAAATTACTCATAATGTCCCAAAAACCAACCCATATAGTTTTACTACAGAACCTTTGGACTTTCTGAAGTGGGAATATAAACCAATACACTTCCCGCAAAAATAAGAGCGGACAAAGCCTGAAGGCCGGTGGTTTAATTATCGACCTTCAGGCTTCCCACTGCATCAAAAGGCTGCCGCAGGCTTTCTTTCACAACGTGACCTCAACGCCACTTGGGTAAGCGGGTAGATACCTGCCCTTGGCCTGCTGCCAGCTCAGAACATCCCCTAAGTACCAGATCGATGCAGTGCTTCAAGCAAGGCGTCGGGACGCTGCCGAGATGAGCGCCAACATCGATTTGCGCATATTCTGTTGCGATACACCTACGATCTCAGCGACGTCGGTCAACCGCCCAGGTGCAACCCGTTTGGCCACTGGCAGCGCGCGATGAACGTCGGCCAGAGCACTAAGCACTGCCTTGACCGCATCAGGCGCATCGCGACTGAACTCAAGCGCCAGCCGCCCCGGCTGCCCGATAGCGACCAGGGCATCGTCGCAGCCCGCTTCACCCAACCACTTGACCAATTCATCCGGGGGCACAACCATTGTCCGTCCATTTATCTCAAAGGCCCGCGACACGGCCTCAACGATTGAGGCCCACTCCGACCTGTTCCGGCACGGGCATTTCAAAAATATGCCGTGCACCTGATACTGCCAGCTAACGGTTAAGGTTGTGAAAAACGATTAGATAACAAGAGCCGCGCAAAAAAACGATTGCTCCTGACAACCAACTCATCAAACTGAGGAGGAGGCTAGGCATGGCGTCATCCAACCAAAGCGTCCAACTCTTTGGAAGCCATGCCAGATAACCGTCGCCCCTCTTTCGCAACGTTGACCTGCAACGCTACCTGGGCCACATCCAACACATTCTGGGTAAGCGAATAGCTGCCCTTGGCCTGCAGCCAGGTCAGTACATCCGCCAGATGCCAGATAGATGCACTCCCCTCGTGCACCGGTGTCGGGAAGCTGCTCGGATGAGCCAACATCAGCTTGCGCATATTCTGCCGAGACACGCCTACGATCTCCGCTACATCGGTCAGCCCAACCAAATCAGGCGCAACCTCGATCAATTTGGCCGATGGCACTGCGCGATGGACGTCGGCCAGAGCGCTAAGCACCGCCTTGACCGCATCAGGCGCCTCGCGGGTGAACTCAAGCGCCAGCCGGCCCGGTTGCCCGATGCCGACCAGAGCATCGTCGCAGCCCGCTTGTCCCAGCCGCTCCACCAGTTCATCCATGGCACAGCCATCGTCAGCAAGCTGATATTTCAAGGTAAAAATATATTCCATTGTTCTATTCCTCATCATCGCCATCAGCGCCGCGCCGATTGCGATGCGCAGTGCAATTATCCACGACGCGTCGCAATGCTCGCGCGTGGTTGCCAGGATTCTTCGGCGTGCTCCATATCGATGTGATACAGAATTCGCCACAGCGGCATTCCGCGTCTTTGTACGGGCAATAAATCCGCCCCCAAGCGTGACTGCCACCAGCGTCTATGCGCCACCCCTGCCCTTCGGCATACCTAAGCGTTTCTTCGATTTCTTTTTTCGGGTGCGTTGGACGAATCATCCGTGATCTCCAGTATTCGCATGACCAGCAAGGTTGTCAAATGACAACCTTGCTCTTTCTTTCAAACGATGCTCTGCCCAGTGGGGGTCACGTTTGCCCGGTCGCAGCATGGATACAGCGGGAGCAAGCTCCCTCGCCACGGTTTTGTGTTTGGCGGGCAATGACGCGAGCCTTTCAAGTCTCATCACGTCAGTGACAAAGTGCTGATCCAGCAATAGAAGGATCTGGAAGCCGACCGCGTGCTGGCGCGGACCGACTACAAGGAGGTGCCGAACCCCAAAATGCCAAAAGCCCGCAATCAAGCGGGCTTCAGGGTGTTCCTTGCTAGAGGCTACCGGTCAGCGCCGGACGCCCCGTCACTCCCATTCAATCGTCGCCGGCGGCTTGCTCGACACGTCATACGTGACGCGAGAAATGCCTTCGATTTCGTTGATGATCCGCCCGGAAACGGTTTCCAGCAGCTCGTACGGCAGGTGTGCCCAGCGAGCGGTCATGAAGTCGATGGTTTCCACGGCGCGCAGGGCCACGACCCAGGCGTAGCGACGGCCATCGCCGACCACGCCGACCGATTTCACCGGTTGGAACACCACGAATGCCTGGCTGACCTTGTGGTACCAGTCGGCCTTGCGCAGTTCTTCGATGAAGATGTGGTCGGCGCGACGCAGCAGGTCGGCGTATTCCTTCTTCACTTCGCCGAGGATCCGCACGCCCAAGCCTGGGCCCGGGAATGGGTGGCGGTAGACCATGTCATACGGCAAGCCCAGTTCCAGGCCGAGGCGACGCACTTCGTCCTTGAACAGTTCGCGCAGTGGTTCGACCAGCTTCAGGTTCATCTCTTCCGGCAAGCCACCAACGTTGTGGTGGGACTTGATCACGTGGGCCTTGCCGCTCTTGGCGCCGGCCGACTCGATCACGTCAGGGTAGATGGTGCCCTGGGCGAGGTACTTGATGTTGTCCAGCTTGCAGGATTCGGCATCGAACACGTCGATGAAGGTACGGCCGATGATCTTGCGTTTCTTCTCCGGGTCGGACTCGCCGGCCAGGTTGTTCAAGAACTGCTCTTCGGCATTGGCGCGAATCACCTTGACGCCCATGTTCTCGGCGAACATGGCCATCACTTGCTCGCCTTCGTGCAGGCGCAGCAGGCCGTTGTCGACGAAGACGCACGTCAGCTGGTCGCCGATGGCCTTGTGCAGCAGTGCGGCAACCACCGAGGAATCAACGCCGCCAGACAAGCCCAGCAATACGTTGTCGGTGCCGACCTGGGCGCGGACCTGGGCGATGGCGTCTTCAGCGATCTTCGACGGAGTCCACAAGGCTTCGCATTCGCAGATGTCGAGGATGAAGCGCGACAGAATGCGGCCGCCCTGCTTGGTGTGGGTCACTTCCGGGTGGAACTGCACGCCGTAGTAGCGACGCTCGTCGCTGAACATGCCAGCGATCGGGCAGCTCGGGGTGCTGGCCAGGATGTGGAAGTCTTCAGGCATCTTGGTGACTTTGTCACCATGGCTCATCCACACGTCGAGGCCGAACAGGCCGTCGGCGTCGATATGATCCTCGATGCCGTCCAGCAGGCGGCTCTTGCCGACCACGTCGACGCGAGCGTAACCGAACTCACGCAGGTCGGAACCCTCGACCTTGCCGCCCAGCTGTTCAGCCATGGTCTGCATGCCGTAGCAGATGCCGAACACCGGTACCCCCAGGTCGAACACCGCTTGCGGGCAACGCGGGCTGTTGGCTTCGTGCACGGACTCGGGGCCGCCGGCGAGGATGACGCCTTTCGGAGCGAATTCGCGAATCGCTTCGTCATCCATGTCGAACGGATGCAGTTCGCAGTACACGCCGATCTCACGCACGCGGCGGGCGATCAGCTGGGTGTACTGGGAACCGAAGTCGAGGATCAGGATGCGGTGAGCGTGAATGTCGAGGGCCATGACTCATTCTCATGTAGTGAATCAGAAACAACTCGGGGCTGAATGAACAGCCCCGGTGATTAACGTTTTGCTGGAAGCCTTAACCTACGCGGTAGTTCGGCGCTTCCTTGGTGATCTGCACGTCGTGTACATGGGACTCGGCCATGCCGGCGCCAGTGATGCGCACGAATTCCGGCTTGGTGCGCATCTCTTCGATGTCAGCGCTGCCGGTGTAGCCCATCGAGGAACGCAGGCCGCCCATCAGTTGATGGATGATGGCGCTCAGGGTGCCCTTATACGGCACGCGACCTTCGATGCCTTCCGGCACCAGCTTCTCGGCACCCGCGGAGGAGTCCTGGAAGTAACGGTCGGAAGAACCCTGGGCCTGGGACATGGCGCCCAGCGAACCCATGCCGCGATAAGCCTTGTAGCTACGGCCCTGGAACAGTTCGATCTCGCCTGGCGCTTCTTCGGTACCGGCGAACATCGAACCCATCATCACGCAGTAGGCACCGGCGACGATGGCCTTGGACAGGTCACCCGAGAAACGGATACCGCCGTCGGCGATCAACGGCACGCCGGTGCCTTCAAGGGCAGCGGCGACGTTGGCGATGGCACTGATCTGCGGCACGCCGACACCGGCGACGATACGGGTAGTACAGATCGAGCCTGGGCCGATACCGACCTTGACCGCGTCGGCGCCCGCTTCGGCCAGGGCCTTGGCGGCAGCGCCGGTGGCGATGTTGCCGCCGATCACCTGTACGTCGGGGAAGTTCTGCTTGACCCAGCGCACGCGGTCGATCACGCCTTTGGAGTGACCGTGGGCGGTGTCGACCACCACCACGTCAACGCCAGCGTTGACCAGGGCGGCGACGCGGTCACCAGTGTCCTTGCCGGTGCCGACAGCGGCGCCGACGCGCAGACGACCCTGGTCGTCCTTGCTGGCCAGCGGGTAGGCCTTGGCTTTTTCGATGTCGTTGACGGTCATCATGCCCTTGAGGGCGAATTTGTCATCGACGATCAGCACGCGCTCGATGCGGTGCTTGTGCAGCAATTCGCGGACGTCGTCCTTGCTGGTGCCTTCCTTGACCGTGACCAGGCGCTCTTTAGGCGTCATCACCTGGCGAACAGAGGCGTCCAGGCGGCTTTCGAAGCGCACGTCACGGGAAGTAACGATGCCGACGAGGTCGCCATCGTGCAGCACCGGAACACCGGAGATGTTGTGCATGCGGGTCAGTTCGAACAGATCCCGGACCGTGGCGTCAGCCTCGATGGTGATCGGATCCTTGACCACGCCAGCCTCGAACCGCTTGACCTTGCGCACTTCGGCGGCCTGTTGTTCGATGGTCATGTTCTTATGGATGATACCGATACCGCCTTCCTGGGCCATGGCAATGGCCAGACGGGCTTCGGTCACGGTGTCCATGGCGGCGGAAACCAGGGGGATATTCAGTTCGATGCCACGGGTGAGACGGGTTTTGAGACTGACTTCGTTAGGCAGCACCTCGGAATAACCGGGCACTAGGAGAATGTCGTCGAAGGTCAGAGCTTCTTGGCTGATACGCAGCATCGCGGGGGCTCCCGAGCGGGAAAATGGAAGCGCGCCATTATACTCATGCACCCCGTCTGGCTCAATGTAAAACTCTGTCTATTATTGGCGGGGTGATTGACGGGCTGAAACCTACCTCATTGCAACACAATCCCCTGTGGGAGCGAGCTTGCTCGCGATAGCGGTGGATCAGCCAGCAACAATGTTGAATGTGCCGCCGCCATCGCGAGCAAGCTCGCTCCCACATTGGCTCATCGGCGCTCTTACAATTCCACCTTCACCCAACTCACCGGCTGATCCAGCCAGTCGGCGAATTCATCAAGAAACCCCTGCTTGAACCCCGCCTCCAGCCAGTTATTGAAGATGAACCCCAGGTTGGAGAACGCGCAGGGTTGCAGGAACAGGAAGCCATTGATGTCGTCCTCATGCCCGCACTCAGGACAAGTGAAGTTGTCGGTGCGCCCCGGCATCCAGTCTTCCAGGCTTTCGAACAGCGCTTCGCCGACTTCCTTGCGGCACTCGGCGCAACCGGCCTCCTCCAGAAAACCCTTGGCCGGGGTATAGATGCAACGCTTGGTGATGATCTCCAGGCCGTTGATCGGCTCGCCGAACGGCAAGGCTTCGGGATGCATGACCACGTCGCGCGCACCGGGAGCGATGGCGTGGGCCATGCGATTGCCGGTGCGGCCGCAAGTGGTCAATTGCTCTTCGATAATGTTCTTGCGCACCAGCCAGCGCACGATTGCCCGGGCCCGAGGCTCGTGGACCGGCAGTGTGGAGATTTTCGGGACGATAATGCTTTGCGAATTCATGGCGAGGCCTGGCTGTTTCCCTGGCAGGATCTGATAAAAGGCCGGCAGCTTAATCCCTGGCCGTGCCAGGTCAAGCACTCAGGTAACGGCCGATCAACGCCAGCCCGCTGGCGAGCACCAGCCAGGTGACCAAACGCACGAACGCTTCGCGCGACATCTTCAGGGTCAGGCGACGCCCCACCCACAACCCCAGCGCCATGGCCGGCAATAAACACAGCGCCAGTACCAGCAAGGGTAGCTCGGCATACACGCCCGCAATGACAAACAAACTCAAGCGCACCACAGTGCTGCAACTGATCAGCGCACTCTGGGTCGCCCGCGCCGCCTCCTTGGGCAAACGGCTGTTCAGGTAGATGGCATATAAAAAGCCGCCACTGCCAAACAACGCGCCGAACATCCCGCCCACCGTGCCCATCGGCAACGCCCACAATGAAGATAACTGCTTGGGCCTGGTTTTTATCAACAGGCTGTAGATCGCATAGGCGCTAATAAACAGCCCCATCAACAGCAGCAAAAAATCTGACTTGAGGTTGAGCAGGAAAATTACACCCAAGGTGCAGCCCACAGCCATGCAGGGCAGCAACCGCAGCAGCTCCGGCCGGGACACGTCCCGCCGCGACGGCAACAAGTTGCCAAAGGCGGCGACAAAATCCAGCAAGACCAATAGCGGGACAATCTTCGACAGCGGCATGAACAACAGCAGGATCGGCGCGGCCACCAGGGCGGTGCCGAACCCGGCGATGCCGAACACGATGTAGGCCAGGACAATGGCCGAAGCGATTACCAGCCATTCCATCGGGGCAAATGCCCACTGACCCAACCATGGGAGAAGATTCATCCGGCACTTCCTTGATGAGGAGAGCGGGGACTTTAGCCAGATGTGTCGGGGCATATCCAGTATTTGTGCTGACTGGGCTACTGCTATCGCGAGCAAGCTCCCACACTGGATCTTCGGTGCGACATGGATCCCCTGTGGGAGCGAGCTTGCTCGCGATGCAGACAACCCGGTCTAATTGTCTGCACACCATTGGCGAATCCCCTTATCATGCCGCCCATGATTAAAGATCCCTTTGCCCGACTGGGCCTGGACCGCGAGGTCCTGACTGTCAGCCAACTCAACGGCCGTGCACGGGTGTTGCTGGAAGACGTGTTCAGCAACATCTGGGTCGAGGGCGAGATCTCCAACCTCGCCCGCCCGGCTTCCGGCCACGTGTATTTCACCCTCAAGGACAGCGGCGCCCAGGTGCGCTGCGCGCTGTTCCGGCAGAACGCCGCACGGGTGCGCCAGGCCTTGAAGGATGGGTTGGCGGTGAAGGTGCGCGGCAAGGTCTCGCTGTTCGAGGGCCGTGGCGACTATCAACTGATCCTCGACACCGTGGAACCGGCCGGCGATGGTGCCCTGCGCCTGGCCTTCGATGCCCTGAAGGAAAAGCTCGCCGCCGAAGGGCTGTTCAGCGCCGAACGCAAAGTGCCGCTGCCGGCCCATCCGCAACGCATCGGCATCATCAGTTCGCCCACCGGCGCGGTGATCCGCGACATCATCAGCGTCTTCCGCCGCCGCGCGCCGCAGATTTCCCTGACCTTGATTCCCACCGCAGTGCAAGGCCGAGAAGCCACCGGGCAAATTGTTCGCGCCCTGAAACTGGCCGATGCCCGCGGCTTCGACGCGCTGATCCTGGCCCGGGGCGGCGGTTCGCTGGAAGATTTGTGGTGCTTCAACGAAGAAGCCGTGGCCCGGGCGGTGGACGCCTGCGTCACGCCGATCGTCAGCGCCGTGGGCCATGAGACCGACGTGTCCATCAGCGATTTCGTCGCCGACGTCCGCGCCCCGACCCCGTCCGCCGCCGCCGAACTGCTGGCGCCGGATGCCGGCGACCTGGTGCGCCGGGTCGAAAGCCTGCATCGCCGGCTGGTGATGCGCATGCGCGACCGGCTGATGCGCGATCAACTGCGCCTCGAAGGCCTTACGCGTCGCTTGCGCCATCCCGGCGAACGCCTGCGCCAGCAGGCCCAGCGCCTCGACGACCTGGACATGCGCATGCGCCGGGCCTTCGAACGCAGCCTCAATACTCGCCGCGAACGGCTGATCCGCCTGGAAACCCGCCTGGCCGGGCAACACCCGGGCCGACAGTTGGCCATGTTGCGCCAGCGCCTGGACAGCCTGGCCGAACGCCTGCCCCGGGCCATACGCGAAGGGCTCAAAACGCGACGCGTGCAGTTGCAAAACCAGATGCAGACGCTGCACATCGTCAGCCCGCTGGCGACCCTTGGTCGTGGCTACAGCATCCTGCTCGACGAGCGCGGCCATGCCATCCGCAACGCCGGGCAAACCCAGATGGGCCAGCGCCTGACCGCCAAGCTCGGCGAAGGCGAACTGCTGGTGCGGGTCGAAGACAACCACCTGACGCCAGTCACCCTTTCTTTATTGGATTGATTCATGCCGCGATTCCTCGCTCCGCTGCTGTTGCTGTGCCTGACCTTCAACGCCCACGCCGACAGCTACATCACCCGCCTGTTGAACAAACCGGTGCCCGGCGGTGTGGCCGTGGTGGACCTGGGCAGCGCGGCCCAGGCGCCAAAAGCCACCTACCAGGGCAAACCGGTGCTGGTGGTCAAGGAGCAACAGAACTGGCTGGCGATTGTCGGCATTCCGTTGACGGTACAACCCGGCACGCAGCAGATCAGCAGCGGCGGCAGCACTCAGCCCTTCGTGGTCGGTTACAAGAAGTATCCCGAGCAGCACATCACGCTGAAGAACAAGCGTCAGGTCAACCCTAACCCGGCGGACCTTGCGCGCATCGACGCCGAGCTGGCGGTGCAGTTGAAGGCCTACCGCAGCTTCAGCCCGAACATCCCCAGCAATCTGTTGCTGGATAAACCGGTCAACGGCCCGCTGTCGAGCAAGTTCGGTGTGCGCCGTTTCTTCAACGGCGAGGAACGCAACCCCCACGCAGGCCTGGACTTCGCCGTGCCCGCCGGCACACCGATCAAGACCCCGGCCGCCGGCAAGGTGATCCTCACCGGCAACTATTTCTTCAATGGCAACACGGTATTCGTCGACCATGGCCAGGGCTTCATCAGCATGTTCTGCCACATGTCGAAAATAGATGTGAAGGTCGGCCAGCAGTTGGCCCGTGGCACAGTGGTCGGCAAGGTCGGCGCCACCGGCCGGGCGACCGGGCCGCATATGCACTGGAACATCAGCCTGAACGATGCTCGTGTGGATCCGGCGATTTTTATCGGGGCGTTTCAGCCCTGAGCATTTCGGTCAGGCTACTGGCCTCTTCGCGATCAGGCTCGCTCGCACATTGGGATCTGCGCAGACCACAACATTGCAACCACAAAGATCCCTTGTGGGAGATTCTATGGTGCATGGCTAGCCTTAGATGCCTTTTGGTAGGTATTCGCTCTGGTTCTTCAACAGAGCGAATACCACTCGGGCAAGCTTGCGGGCCAGTGCCACTAATGCTTCGGTTGTGCTTAGCCCTCGAGCCCGCAGAGCCCCATAAAAACCCTTCCACGCCGCTGTGCGGCTCGCCGACATCGCGGCGTTGTGCATCAATCGGCGCGCCTCCGGGTCACCTCGCTTAGACAGGCAGCGGCGTCCCTTCTTTTTTCCCGAGTCCGATATGCGCAGGTCCAGCCCTAGAAAAGCGATGAAGGCATCGGCATTTCTGAAATCTCCACGCTGAAACGACGTAAGTAAACGCGCACCGCTCAACAGCCCGATTCCTTCGACTTTCATGCAGCGCTTGAGCTGACTGCCCAGACCGGCTGCATCCAATTGCGTCTGGATTGTTTTCTCAAGCAAGATTTCCAGTCGCTGCATGGCCTTTATCTGGTTCTCAAAGGCCGTTTTGAGCAACGGTTCGTTCGACCAACTTTGCTTGAGGCTGACACGCGCCTGAACCAAGGCTGCCCGGCGCCGGAAAAGGCTTATAAGCCGGCAATACAGGGGCGATGGCGGGGTCCACGGGTGCAACTGGTGGCCTTCGTTGTTCAAGTAGCGAGCCAACAACCGAGCATCCAGCGCATCGGTTTTGGCGCGAACTTTCACACCTTTGCGGTAATGGCTGAGTTCGTAGCCGCCGATCATGTAGATCACACAGCCCTGCGCATAAGCCAGGTCGGCGAAGTCCTGGTGATAGATATTGGTGGCCTCGATGGCGACATCCACTGGCGCAGGCAATTCCTTGAGCCACTTCTGGATCGCAGCTTTGGTGTTGGGGATCGCTTCCAGTCGATCTGTTTCTGCGTGATAAATCACCAACTCATCTTTGGCGACATCAACCCCCACGATCGGCTTTGCGACAGAAACCGGCATTGCCATTGAAAATCCTCCGCGCTAAGGTTTGAACACTTGAAGGGTTCACCCAGAGGCGCAGGCTTGTTCCTATCGTCGGTCTAGGCCAGATGCATTCTTTATCGGCGCTTGGGTGAAAGGAGGAGGGGTGAAATCTCCCACGGTCTGTACTGCGCGAACAGTCAGAATCGAGCCTTGTCCCTCCTCCTCCCTTCAAGTCCTACCATACAAGCGAGCCTGCTCGCGACGACGTAGGCCCTGGCACCACCATCCTTGGAATTGCCGAGCCCGAAATATCAACGCAATCCTTTGAGCCTATTCTGACTGCTCACGCGATTAAATCTCGCAAACCCATCCAAAAACAGAACTTCTCCCAATTTTTTCCGACTGCTTGCAACCCCCCGTCCACGCGGTTAGGGTTGAGGGCATGAAAACATCTCACACCCTCATTCAGCTTCGTCAGCACCGCAGCCTGTGCCTCGTCAGCGCACGACTGCCGGGCTGAATCGCGGCAACTCGTCCCGGCTGACAAGCCACCCCATTCGAACCACCGGCAGGCCGCCTTTATCCGGCCACGACAATAAGGATTTCCTCATGAGCATGCTCAAAGACCCGTCTTCGAAATACCGCGCCTTCCCGACCATCAACCTGCCGGATCGCACCTGGCCGTCGAAGACCATCACTGCCGCGCCGATCTGGTGCAGTTCCGACCTGCGTGATGGCAACCAGTCGCTGATCGAACCCATGGACGCGGCCAAGAAGCTGCGCTTCTGGAAAACCTTGGTGGCGGTGGGCGTGAAAGAAATCGAAGCATCGTTCCCGGCCGCTTCCCAGACTGACTTCGACTTCGTGCGCACCCTCATCGAAGAAGGCCACATCCCGGACGACACCACCATCCAGGTGCTGACCCAGGCCCGCGAAGACCTCATCGCCCGTACCTTCGAATCCCTGCGTGGCGCGAAGAAAGCCATCGTCCACCTCTACAACGCCACCTGTCCGTCGTTCCGCCGCATCGTGTTCAACCAGGACAAGGAAGGCGTGAAGGAAATTGCAGTGAACGCGGCCAAGCTGTTCGTCAAATACGCCGCCCAGCAGCCGGAAACCCAGTGGCAGTTCGAATATTCCCCAGAAACCTTCAGCGCCACCGAGCTGGAGTTCGCCAAGGAAGTCTGCGACGCCGTGATCGAAGTGTGGAACCCGACCCCGGAGCGCAAGGTGATCCTTAACCTGCCCGCCACCGTGGAAGTCGCCACGCCGAACATCTACGCCGACCAGATCGAGTGGTTCCACCGCAACATCAGCCGTCGTGACAGCGTGCTCATCAGCCTGCACACCCACAACGACCGTGGCACCGGCGTGGCCGCTACCGAGCTGGGCCTGATGGCCGGCGCCGACCGTGTCGAAGGCTGCCTGTTCGGCAACGGCGAGCGCACCGGCAACGTCGACCTGGTGACCGTCGCGCTGAACCTCTACACCCAGGGTATCGACCCTGAGCTGGATTTCTCCGACATCGACGGCGTACGCAAAGTGGTCGAAGAGTGCAACCAGATCGCGGTGCACCCGCGCCATCCATATGTAGGCGACCTGGTCCACACTGCATTTTCCGGCTCGCACCAGGACGCGATCCGCAAGGGCTTCGCCCAGCAGAAACCCGACACCCTGTGGGAAGTGCCGTACCTGCCAATCGACCCGGCTGACATCGGCCGCAGCTACGAGGCGGTGATCCGCGTGAACAGCCAGTCGGGCAAGGGCGGCATCGCCTACCTGCTGGAGCAGGAATACGGCATCAGCCTGCCGCGTCGCATGCAGATCGAATTCAGCCAAGTGGTGCAGCGCGAAACCGATCGCCTGGGCCTGGAAATGACTGCCCAGCAGATCCATGCCCTGTTGCAGCGTGAATACCTGCAAGCCAACACCCCGTATGCGCTGGTCAGCCATCGCCTGCAGGAAGAAAACGGCAACAGCGCCGTGGAAGTGGAAGTCGCCAGCAAAGGCCAGGGCGAAACCAACCTGCACTGGCGTGGCAAAGGCAACGGCGCGCTGGAAGCGCTGGTGGCCGGCCTGCCGATTCCGGTGGAAATCATGGACTACAACGAACACGCCATCGGCGCCGGCACCAACGCCAAGGCGGCGGCTTACATCGAGCTGCGGGTCAACGGTGAGCGTGCGGTGCATGGCGTGGGCATCGATGAAAACATCACCACCGCCAGCTTCAAGGCGCTGTTCAGCGCACTGAACCGCTCGCTGAGCCAGCCGGAAGCCAAGGCGGCCTGACCAAGGCTGAAATGCAAAAAGGCCCTGGGGTGTGAACCTCAGGGCCTTTTTGTTTGGCTGATGATTTGAATTGGCTGCTCTGGCCTGTTCGCGAGTCAGCCAATAAAAATCTCAGGCATGGGTATCGATCGAAATCGTCATCGCCTGCAACAGCGCAGCCTGCAAGGTCTGCAAGGTTGCCTGGGTCGCCATGATCTGGGTCTGGATCGCCATGGCTTGCTGGGATTTCTGCGCCTGGTCGGCCTGGCTTTTCTGGACGCGGGCCAGTTGGGCTTGCTGGTCGGCCAGTAACTTTTCGGTTCGTTCGATCTGCTTCTTCAACTGTTCGATGACATCGCTGCTGCCGCTGCTGCCGCCAGCACCTGCGATGTTCGCGCCGCTGGTGTCGACTTTCAGTGGCTTGTCTTTGTCTTCGGCGGTTTCGGTCGGTGTCACTGGACTGACCGCCCTGTCTTCCTCAGCCCCGCGGATGGTGACTGTGGGAGCAGACAATGGATAAGGGTTTACGGTCGTTGCGCTGATGCTGGTCATAGGGGATTCCTCCTTGGCTGACCGGTTATCGGCGCGCAACACCGTTCCTTGAGGCCGAATCGTTTCAATAGATGAATTCGAAACGATCGGCATCCAGGTTCGCTGGAAAGCGTTTGCGATACTCAGCCAGGTCCGCGGCACTCAGGCAAACCGTGAACACACCGTCGGCTTCGCCGGCGCCGAGCAAGGTCTCGCCCTGGAAGTCCAGCACCTGGCTGTCGCCGGTGTAGGCGAAGCCCTTGCCGTCGGTGCCGATCCGATTCACCGCCGCCACATAGCACAGGTTTTCGATGGCCCGTGCCGGCAGCAAACGGTTCCAATGCTGACGCCGAGCGCCCGGCCAGTTGGCGGTGTACAGCAACAGGTCGGTGTCCTCGGCGTCGCGGCTCCACGCCGGAAAGCGCAGGTCATAGCAGATCAACGGGCGAATCCGCCATCCCTTGAGCTCGAACAGTACCTGCTGATCACCCGGCGTGTAGTGGTTGTGCTCACCGGCCATGCGGAACAGATGGCGTTTGTCGTAATGCAGCACCTCGCCGTCGGGCCGTGCCCACAGCAAGCGATTACGATGGCTGCCATCGCCGGCCTGGACGATCACGCTGCCGGTGATCACTGCATCCAGTTTCGCCGCCTGGTCCTTGAGCCATTGGCGCGTCGGACCATTCTCGGGCTCCGCCAACGTCTCGGACTCCATGGAAAAGCCCGTGGTGAACATTTCCGGCAGGATGATAAGGTCCGCCCCCCGCGCCTGTTCAAGCAGCGCGTCGAAATGCTCAAGGTTGGCTCGACGGTCATGCCAGGCCAGGGTTGTCTGGATCAAGGCAACGTTCAGGTTGGGCAAGGTGCTCAAATCACGCATAGTTTTTGCGCCGCTTCACGCAGCGTCTCCTCGCGCTTGGCAAAGCACAGGCGCACCAGGCGCTGGCCTTGCGGTGGGTTCTGGTAGAAGACCGAGATCGGAATGGTCGCCACGCCATGTTCGCGGGTCATCCACACTGCCATGTCGACGTCGTTGAGGTCCGGGCGGATCTGCGAGTAATCCACCAGCTGGAAATAGGTGCCGGTGACGCGCTTGAAGCTGAACCGCGACGGTGCCAGCAGGTCGCAGAACAGATCGCGCTTGGCCTGGTAGAAGTCCGGCAGTTCGTCGACGTGCTCCGGATGCGCGGCCATGTAGTAGGCCAAGGCATACTGCAACGGTGTGACGCCGCAAAAACTGACGTACTGATGCACCTTGCGCAACTCCGCCGTCAGGGCCGGTGGCGCGACGACATAACCGGTCTTCCAGCCGGTGACGTGGTAGGTCTTGCCAAACGAACTGACCACGAAGGCACGGCGATACAGTTCTTCATGGGCAAGCACGCTGACATGAGCCACGCCGTCGAACACCAGGTGCTCATACACCTCGTCGCTGATCAGATAGATGTCACGGTCGCGGATCAACGCCGCCAATTGGTCCAGCTCGGCGCGGCTGATCAACGCACCGCTGGGGTTGTGCGGCGTGTTGAGGATGATCATGCGCGTGCGCGGGCTCAGGGCTTCGCCGAGCTTTTCAAAGTCGATGGCGAAATCGCCCAGGCTCAATGGCACATGCACGCAACGCCCGCCGGCCAGTTGCACGGACGGCTCGTAGCTATCGTAGGCGGGGTCGAAGACGATGACTTCATCGCCGCTGTTAACCACCGCCGCGATGGCGCAAAAAATCGCCTGGGTCGCGCCAGGGGTCACGGTGACTTCCTGATCGGCATCGACGGTAGCGCCATAGCTGCGGGCAACTTTGGCCGCAATCTGCTGGCGCAGCGCCGGCAGGCCGGTCATGGGGGAATATTGGTTGTGGCCTTGGGCGATGTGCCGGCCGACCGCATCGCGCAGGGCTTGCGGGCCATCGAAATCGGGAAACCCCTGGGACAGGTTCAGCGCGCCGGTCTGTGCGGCGAGTTGGGACATCTGGGTGAAAATCGTGATGCCGACGTTCGGCAACTTGCTGGTGATCATCGAGGGTTCCCTGGGTCTGCACCCGGCTCTGGTGCGGCGCGGGAGAGGTCGAGGATAGCCCAATCGCCGGGCATGAAAAAGGGTGCCCGTGGGCACCCTCTTCAATTGTCGCCGAACCACCGTGGCGAGGGAGCTTGCTCCCGCTGGGGTGCGAAGCAGCCTCTGTGTTTCATCTGATGCACTGCGGTGGCAGGTACATCTTTGGGGCTGCTGCGCAGCCCAGCGGGAGCAAGCTCCCTCGCCACAGAGCGGTCCTGAGCAAACCTGATTCAGCGCTTGTCGCGGCGCTTCTTGTCGGCCTTCTTGTGGTGCGACATCAAGCGGCGCTTCTTGTTGACCTGGCGGTCGGTGAGTGTGTTCTTGTTGCCTTCGTACGGGTTCTCACCGCCCTTGAACTCGATGCGGATCGGCGTGCCGACCAGCTTCAGGACTCGGCGATAGGTGTTCTCCAAGTATCGAACGTACGACTTGGGCACCTTTTCGATCTGGTTACCGTGGATCACGATAATCGGCGGGTTGGCACCGCCCAAGTGGGCGTAGCGCAGCTTGATCCGACGGTTGTTGACCATCGGTGGCGCGTGCTCGCCGACCGCATCTTCGAGGATCTGGGTCAGGCGGTTGGTCGGCCAGCGGGTAACCGCCGACTTGAACGAGTTCTGCACCGAAGCGTAGAGGTTGCCCACGCCCGTGCCGTGCAGGGCCGAGATGAAGTGGATGTCGGCAAAGTCGACGAAGAACAACCGACGCTGGAGTTCGACTTTCACAAAGTCGCGCTCGCTCGGCGTCATGCCGTCCCACTTGTTGATCGCGATGACCAGCGCACGACCGGCTTCGAGGGCAAAGCCCAGCAGGTTCAAGTCGTGATCCACCACGCCTTCGCGTGCGTCCATCACGAAGATCACCACGTTGGCGTCCTTGATCGCCTGCAGCGTCTTGACCACGGAGAACTTTTCGACTTCTTCGTGGATCTTGCCGCGCTTGCGTACACCGGCGGTGTCGATCAGCGTGTATTTCTCTTCGTTACGCTCGAAGGGAATATAGATGCTGTCGCGGGTGGTGCCGGGCTGGTCGTACACAATGACCCGGTCTTCGCCGAGCATGCGGTTGACCAGGGTCGACTTGCCCACGTTCGGGCGGCCGATGATTGCGATCTTGATCCCGTCTTTTTCGCTCGGGCCCGGAATGCGCTTGGCTTCCTCGCCTTCGGCAACGACTTCTTCCTCGCCTTCTTCCGGCTCGTCTTCATCGTCCTTGGGGAAACTCTCAAGGGCGATTTCCAGCATCTGGGTGATGCCACGGCCGTGAGCGCCGGCGATCGGGATCGCCTGGCCCATGCCCAACGGTGCAAACTCGGCGCGGGCCATGTCCGGGTCGATGTTGTCGACCTTGTTGGCGACCACGTAAGAACGCTTGTTACGCTTGCGCAAATGCTCGGCAATCATCTGGTCGGCGGCGGTAAAACCGGCCTTGGCGTCTACCAGGAACAGCACCACATCCGCTTCTTCGATGGCGAGCAGCGACTGCTCGGCCATTTTTTCATCCATGCCGTGTTCATCACCGGAGATGCCGCCGGTGTCGACCAGAATATAGGTACGCCCTTGCCACTTGGCCTCACCGTATTGGCGATCACGGGTCAGACCGGACAAGTCGCCGACGATGGCGTCGCGAGTCCTGGTCAGGCGGTTGAACAAGGTGGACTTGCCGACGTTCGGTCGGCCCACCAGGGCGATTACGGGAACCATGCGGCTCTCCACTTCGTTATTTCCAGAAAATACAAAAGCCGCTGCGAGGCAGCGGCTGGTGCTCGGGGCAGCCTGTGCAAGCACTGCAAGCCTCGCGAACAAGGCCGCTTGGGGGATAAGCCCCAAGCATAGTCTTACTTGATGGTCAGGGCTTCCAGTTTGCCGCTGTTGCCATACACATAGATCATGCTGCCCACCACCAGCGGACGGGCACGCAGGCCGTCGCTGTCGATGCGCTCACGGCCGACGAAACGACCGTCCACCTGGCTGAGCAGGTGCAGGTAACCTTCCAGGTCACCCACTGCAACGTAGCTGGAGAACACTTCCGGGGCCGACAGTTGACGACGGGCCAGGGAATCGTTGCTCCACAATGCGGTGGTGGAACGCTCGTCGACGCCTTCGACGGTGCCCGAGGACAGGCTTACGTAGACGCTGCCAAAGCCTTGGGCGACACCGGCGTAGCTGGACGCATCGCGCTGCCACAACGGACGACCGGTTTCCAGGTCGAGCGCCGCGACGCGGCCCTGGTAGCTGGCGACGTACAGCGTACCGCCGGACAGCAGCAAGCCGCCATCGATGTCGACCACGCGTTCCAGTTCCGAACGGCCTTGAGGGATCGCTACACGCTGCTCCCAGACCGGCACGCCATTGGAAATGTCCAGGGCCACGACTTTACCGGTCGACAGGCCAGCCACCGCGAGGCGGTTGGTAACGATCGGTGCGCTGGTGCCGCGCAGGGTCAGGACCGCCGGGGTACTGTCATACAACCAGCGCTGGTCGCCGGTGGCGGCGTCCAGGCCGATCAGACGGTCGTCCTGGGTCTGGACCACGACCACATCACCGTTGGTGGCAGGCGGCGCGAGGACTTCACTGGTCACGCGGGCGCGCCATTTCTCTTCGCCGCTGCTCGCGTCAAGGGCGACGATCTCGCCCTTGAGCGTGCCGATCATGACCAGCCCGTAACCCACGCCAACGGCGCCGGACACAGGCAGCTCGAGATCTTTTTCCCACTTCACGTCGCCGTTCGTGCGATCCATGGCCATGACGACGCCAGTAACGTCGCCGGCATAGATGGTGTCGCCGTCGATGGCCGGCACCAGCATATTGTAGGTTTCACCCTGGCCGTCACCGATGGAGCGGCTCCATTGCTTCTGCAGCACGACTTCTTCTTTGAAGTCGGTCAGTTCGGCCGGAGGCAGTTCTTTCTTGCTGTTGCTGCTGCAACCCGCGGCCAGAATGGCCAGGGTCAGCAATGCTGCATGTTTCCAACGGATCACGTCACGCATCCCCTTTGGCCAGGTCGTCCAGCTTGATTTGCAGGCCACCGACCGCGGCTTCATCCGACAGCGCAGCCTTGGCTTTTTGGTAGGCCGCATGGGCCTCATCGGCACGACCCAGCTGTACCAGCAGGTCGCCCTTGAGTTCTTCGCGAGTCGCCAGGAACGCCTTGTCGGCGTCGCCGTCGAGCAGCTTCAATGCATCTTCAGCCTTGTTCTGTGCCGCCAGCACCTGTGCCAGGCGCTGACGCGCCACTTCGCCCAGGGTCGGGTTGGCCGGCTTGTCGACGATAGCTTTCAGCTCGGTGGCCGCATCGTCCAGCTTGCCGCTGTCCACCGCGACCTTGGCCACGAAGAGGCTGCCGTACTGGGCATAGGCGGTGCCGCCGAACTCTTTGTTAAGCTTGCCGGCCAGGTCCGCCACGCGGGCCGCGTCAGGCTTGCCGTCCGGGGTCAGGGTGGTTTCCAGCAATTGCTGGTAGAGCATCGAGGCGCCTTGCGACTGGTTGCTCTGGTATTTCTGGTAGGCCTGCCAGCCGAACACGATGACCAGCGCCAACAGGCCGCCAGTGACCAGCGGCTTGCCATTGCGCGTCCACCAGTCCTTCAAATCCGCCAGCTGTTCATCTTCGGTACTCGACACCCCAATACTCCTTAATCGCTAAATCGGCTGTTTGACAGCTTCAACCCTGCACGACGCAGGTGGCCAGGTGCGCGGCAAGCGCATCCCAGGCAATGCTTTGTTGTTCGCCCTGGCCACGCAGGGGTTTGAAACCTACCACTTGTTGGGCCAGTTCGTCGTCACCGAGGATCAATGCGTACAGCGCACCGCTCTTGTCGGCCTTCTTGAATTGGCTCTTGAAGCTGCCGGCGCCGGCATTGATCTGCAAGCGCAGGTTGGGGAGCTGGTCACGGATCCGCTCGCTCAACGACAAGGCGGCCAGTTCGGCGGCCTCGCCAAAGGCGCACAGGTATACGTCGACCTGGCGGGAAAGCTCTTCAGGCACTTTATCCAGAGCTTCAAGCATCAGTACCAAACGTTCGATGCCCATGGCAAAGCCCACGCCCGGGGTCGGCTTGCCGCCCATCTGCTCCACCAGCCCGTCGTAGCGACCACCGGCACACACGGTGCCCTGGGCGCCGAGCTTGTCGGTGACCCACTCGAAGACGGTCTTGCTGTAGTAATCCAGGCCCCGGACCAACTTGGGGTTGATCACATAAGGAATGCCAACGGCGTCCAGGCGTGCCTTCAACCCTTCGAAATGCGCCCGGGACTCGTCGTCGAGGTAGTCGGCCATTTTCGGCGCGTCCACCAGGATCGCTTGGGTTTCCGGGTTCTTGGTGTCCAGCACGCGCAGCGGGTTGGTCTTGAGGCGGCGCTGGCTGTCTTTGTCGAGCTTGTCGATGTGCGCGGACAGAAACTCCACCAGCGCTTCGCGATAGCGGCCACGGGACTCGCTGGTGCCCAGACTGTTGAGCTCAAGCTTGACTGCGTCGCGCAGCCCCAGCTCGCCCCACAGGCGCCAGGTCATGACGATCAGCTCGGCGTCGATGTCCGGGCCTTCGAGGTTGAACACCTCAAGACCAATCTGGTGGAACTGGCGGTAGCGGCCTTTTTGCGGACGCTCGTGGCGGAACATCGGGCCGACGTACCAGAGTTTCTGCACCTGGCCGCCGCCGGTGATGCCATGCTCGAGCACTGCACGCACGCATGCCGCCGTGCCTTCGGGGCGCAAGGTCAGGGAGTCGCCGTTGCGGTCGTCGAAGGTGTACATCTCTTTTTCGACGATGTCGGTCACTTCACCGATGGAGCGCTTGAACAGCTCGGTGAACTCGACGATCGGCATGCGGATCTGCCGATAACCGTAGTTATCCAGCAAACGCGCCACGGTGCCCTCGAAATAGCGCCACAGGGGCGTCTGCTCGGGCAGGATGTCGTTCATGCCACGAATGGCTTGCAGAGACTTGCTCACATGTATTCCTTAATCTTGCGACTTAACCGCGCGCGATGACCGCTGCGTCGGCTTCGACCTTTTCGGCCGCTTTCTGGCGGATCAGCTTTTCCAGCTCATCCACCAGATTGTCATTCGTCAGTTTCTGCGACGGCTTGCCATCGATGTAAATCAGGTTCGGTGTGCCGCCAGTGAGGCCGATATGGGCCTCCTTGGCTTCGCCAGGCCCGTTGACCACGCAGCCGATCACCGCGACATCCAGCGGCACCAGCAAATCTTCAAGGCGCCCTTCCAGCTCGTTCATGGTCTTGACCACATCGAAGTTCTGCCGCGAGCAGCTCGGGCAGGCGATGAAGTTGATGCCGCGCGAACGCAGGTGCAGGGACTTGAGGATGTCGTAGCCGACTTTCACTTCCTCGACCGGGTCAGCCGCCAGCGAGATGCGGATGGTATCGCCAATCCCTTCGGCGAGCAGCATACCGAGGCCGACGGCGGATTTCACCGTACCCGAACGCAACCCACCGGCTTCGGTGATGCCCAGGTGCAGCGGCTGGACGATTTCCTTGGCCAGCAGGCGGTAGGCTTCGACGGCCATGAACACATCGGACGCCTTTACGCTGACCTTGAAGTCCTGGAAATTCAGGCGTTCGAGGTGCTCCACATGGCGCAGGGCCGACTCCACCAGCGCGGCTGGGGTCGGTTCGCCGTATTTTTTCTGCAGGTCTTTTTCCAGGGAGCCAGCGTTGACGCCGATGCGGATCGGAATGCCGCGATCACGGGCGGCATCCACCACGGCCCGCACACGGTCTTCACGACCGATGTTGCCAGGGTTGATGCGCAGGCAATCGACACCCAATTCGGCCACGCGCAGGGCGATGCGGTAGTCGAAGTGGATATCGGCCACCAAGGGAACCTTGACCAGTTGCTTGATCTTGCCGAATGCCTCGGCGGCGTCCATATCCGGCACGGACACGCGCACGATGTCGACGCCGGCGGCTTCCAGGCGGTTGATCTGCGCGACCGTGGCGGCCACGTCATTGGTGTCGCTGTTGGTCATGCTCTGCACAGCGATTGGCGCATCGCCGCCCACGGGCACGTTACCGACCCAGATTTTCCGGGACTCGCGACGCTTGATTGGAGATTCGCCGTGCATGACTTATTGACCCAATTTCAGGCGAGCGGTCTCGCCACTGGTGAACGGAGCCACATCGACCGGCTGGCCGTTGTAGCTGACCTGCGCGCCACGGGCATAACCCAGGCGTACGGCAAACGGTGGCTTGCCGTTGACTGAGGTGCTGTCGCCCTTGCGCTTGAGGCCACTGAACAACACCTTGCCGTTGCCGTCGGTGATCTGCGTCCAGCAATCGGCGGTGAACTGGATCTGTACCTGGCCGTCGCCCGGTGCGGGGGCCGGAGCGGTTGGAGCAACCGGCGCCGCCGGCACCGTTGGAGCCGCCACGGTCGGCGCGGGCGTGACAGGGGCCGGAGCTGCCGGGGCTGCTGGCGCCACCGGAGCGCTGCCAGCCTGGGCCGGAGCGGTCGGTGCGGGCGCAGTGGCTGGAGCCGTTGGAGCGGCTGATTCGGTACCCGCGGCGGCACCGGTCTCGCCATTGTCAGGGCCTTGCGGCAGGGCCAGGGCGGTTTCGCCTTCGGCTTGGCCTTCGACGACGGCCTGGTCTTCCGGTTCGTCCAGCGGATGGATCTGGGTCGTGCCGTCGGCGCCTTCGACTTCGACGTGCTCGGGGTTCATGGCAACCGGCTCCTTGCCACGCAAGGACGCCTGGTCCTGCCACCAGACAAAACCACCACCAATCACCGCAATCAGCAGCAACAGACTGACGATTCGCAAAATGGTGTGGGAAACGCGAACCGGCTCCTCGATACGACCGAGGCTGTGCACGCTGCTGCCCTGGGCATCGGAACCGGTGTATTGATCGAATTGCTGGACCAGCGTGGTCTGGTCCATGCCAAGCAGTTTGGCATAGGCGCGGATATAGCCCCGGGCAAAGGTATGCCCTGGCAATTTGTCGAACGCGCCTGCTTCCAGGTTGCTCAGGGAAGTCACGGTGAGATTGAGCTTGAGGGCCACTTCGGCCAGCGACCAACCATTGCTTTCGCGGGCTTGACGCAGGGTCTCACCGGGATTTACGCGAGTCGCTGCTACAACTTCGGGATGCGCCGCTTTCATCATTGCTCCGACAGGTATTGCTGATATTCCGGCGTACCGGGATAAAGTCTTTTGAGTTGCAGGCCGTAGCTTGCGGCCTTGTCGCGATCTTCAAACACATGTGCCAGCCGAACGCCGAGCAATAGACTACGTGCATTTTGCTCGCTGAGCAGGCTAAAACGCTCGTAATAGTCGCGCGCGGGCACATAATGCCTGTCTTCGTAGGACAACTCAGCCATTTCCAGCAACGCACGGGGTTGTTGGCGGTTGAGCCGCAGCGCTTTTTCCAACTGCTGGCGGGCCAGGTCGCGCTGGCCGAGTTTCGCGGCGGTCATGCCGAGGTTCTCGAAGACCCGTGAGCGCTCGGGGTAAAGGGTATCGGCGGCGGCTTGCTCGAAGCGTTCGTAGGCGTCCTTGTAGCGGGCCTGTTCGTAGAGAAAACTGCCGTAATTGTTCAGGATCCGGGCATCTTGCGGCTGGGCCGACAGCGCCTTGCGAAAATGCTCGTCAGCCAGTTCCGGCTCCAGCTCCGCCTGGAACACCAACGCCAGCGCCGCGTTGGCATCGGCGTCGGAGCTGTCCAGTTCCAGGGCTTTCTTGAGGGGCACCTTGGCCCGCTCGGTCATGCCCTGCTGCAAGTAGCCAATGCCCAACTGCACATAGGCTTCGCGCGCCTCGTCGCGCCCTTTGCTGGTCTTCATCGGGTTGTAGTCACCCGACAGGACACAACCGGAGCAGAGTCCGGCCAACAGCAACAGCAGCGCGAAGCGCAGGGACATAGAGTTCCTCTCTTAGTGACTGTTCGCAGCGTTCTGCGCGACTTCGTCGGCGGCGTTCAATTCGCGCACGGCGATGTAGCGTTCGCTGCGACGGGTGCGATCCAGCACCTGTCCAACCAATTGGCCACACGCGGCGTCGATGTCTTCGCCGCGGGTGGTGCGCACGGTGACGTTGAAGCCAGCGTGGTGGAGCTGATCCTGGAAGCGACGAATCGCGTTGTTGCTCGGACGCTCGTAACCGGAATGCGGGAACGGGTTGAAGGGGATCAGGTTGATCTTGCACGGAATGTTCTTGAGCAGCTCGATCATCTCGACCGCGTGTTCAACCTTGTCGTTCACGTCCTTGAGCAGGGTGTACTCGATGGTCAGCACGCGTTTTTCGCCCAGGGACGACATGTAGCGCTGGCACGACTCGAGCAGCATCTTAAGCGGATATTTCTTGTTGATCGGCACCAATTGGTTACGCAATGCGTCATTGGGTGCGTGCAGCGACAACGCCAGGGAGACGTCGATGTGCTTGGCCAGCTCATCGATCATCGGCACCACACCGGAGGTGGACAGGGTCACGCGGCGCTTGGAAATGCCGTAGCCCAGGTCATCCATCATCAGGTGCATGGCGGAGACGACGTTGTCGAAGTTCAGCAGCGGCTCACCCATGCCCATCATCACCACGTTGGTGATGGCACGGTCGACGGTCGCCGGGACGCTGCCAAAGGATTTGTTGGCAATCCACACCTGGCCGATCACTTCGGCGGCGGTGAGGTTGCTGTTGAAGCCTTGCTTGCCGGTGGAGCAGAAACTGCAATCCAGGGCACAGCCTGCCTGGGACGAAACGCACAAGGTGCCGCGCTTGCCCTGGGGAATGTAGACGGTCTCGACGCAGCTGCCGGAAGCCACGCGCACTACCCATTTACGGGTGCCGTCGCTGGAGATGTCCTGGCTGACCACTTCGGGACCGCGAATCTCGGCAACAGCCTTGAGCTTTTCGCGCAGGGCCTTGCCGACATTCGTCATGGCGTCGAAATCGTCGACGCCAAAGTGGTGAATCCATTTCATCACCTGGCCGGCACGGAAACGCTTCTCCCCGATCGAGTCGAAGAATTTCTCCATTTCCGGCTGGGTCAGGCCCAACAGGTTGGTTTTGCCGTTCGATGTAGTCATGGATTCACCTTCACTCAAAAGCCTGGGCTTAGCGAGTGGTTACTTCAGTAGCGGAGAAAAAGTAAGCGATTTCGCGAGCAGCGGCAGCTTCGGAGTCCGAACCGTGGACGGCGTTGGCGTCGATGGATTCAGCGAAGTCAGCACGGATGGTGCCGGCAGCAGCTTCTTTAGGGTTGGTAGCGCCCATCAGCTCACGGTTGCGAGCGATGGCGTTTTCGCCTTCCAGCACCTGAACGACAACCGGACCGGAAGTCATGAAAGCAACCAGCTCACCGAAGAAACCGCGCTCGCTGTGCTCAGCGTAGAAGCCTTCGGCTTCGGCTTTGGACAGTTGCTTCATTTTCGAAGCTACAACGCGCAGGCCAGCGTCTTCGAAGCGGGTAACGATCTTGCCGATCACGTTTTTAGCAACGGCGTCAGGCTTGATGATGGAGAAAGTACGTTGAACAGCCATGGTGTAACTCCAGAAACGGTAATTTACGAAAAATTAAACCCGCGAATTATACGCGGGTTCTTAGGTATTGCCTAACCTGCGAAGCGATCAGTCCAATTCGGCGGCCCAGAGCTCCTGAACCGCTTCCAACACCTTCTCGCCGACTCGGCCAGAGGTGGCATCGAAGCCAGGCAGCTCCAGGATCATCTGCTGCAGACGGACGAAACCTACAGAGTACGGATCGAGGCCCTCATGGGCTTCAGCCAATTCTTCTGCGATGCGCTGTACATCATTCCAACCATAGCTCATGACAGTGTCACCATCAGTGCGGCGCTTCGGCCGCATGGTTAAGCGAATATTTCGGGATTTCGACGGTCAGGTCTTCGGTGCCGACGATAACCTGGCAACCCAGGCGCGATTGCGCTTCCAGTCCCCAGGCCCGATCAAGGAAGTCTTCCTCCAGTTCGTCCGCCTCTTCCAGCGAGTCGAAGCCTTCGCGAATGATGCAATGGCAGGTCGTGCAAGCACAGACGCCGCCACAGGCACTTTCCATCTCGATATGGTGCTCATGGGCCAGCTCGAGAATGGAGATTCCGGGCTCAGCCTCTACGACCATGCCCTCCGGACAGAACTTCTCGTGGGGCAGAAAAATCACCTGCGGCATCAGTTATTCCTCGATTTCATTCAGGTTGCGCCCCGCCAGGGCGGCTTTCACCGTCGAGTCCAGGCGGCGGGCAGCAAAGGCATCGGTGACTTGCGACAGACGCTTGGTCTGCTGCTCGATGGCATAACCATCGGTGCCTTTGAGCAATTCGGACAATTCCTGCACTTGCAGCTCGATGACCATGCGTTCCTCGGCGTCGAGCAAACGGTCGCCATCCGCTTCAAGGGCGGCTTGCACGGCTTCGATCAGACGCTGGCCGTCGACTTGCTGTTCACGCAACACACGGGCAACCTTGTCGTCGCTGGCGTGCTGGAACGAGTCCTTGAGCATCTTGGCAATTTCACCGTCGGTCAGGCCATAGGACGGCTTGACCTGGATGCTCGCCTCCACGCCCGAACCCAACTCGCGGGCGGAGACGTTGAGCAGACCGTCGGCGTCGACCTGGAAGGTCACGCGGATCTTCGCTGCACCGGCAACCATGGCCGGGATGCCGCGCAATTCGAAGCGGGCCAGGGAACGGCAGTCGCTGATCAGCTCACGCTCGCCTTGCAGCACGTGGATCATCATGGCCGACTGGCCGTCTTTATAAGTGGTGAAGTCCTGGGCGCGGGCAACCGGGATGGTGGTGTTGCGCGGAATTACCTTCTCCATCAGGCCACCCATGGTTTCCAGCCCCAGGGACAGCGGGATTACGTCGAGCAACAGCAGCTCGCCACCGTCGCGCTTGTTGCCGGCCAGGGTGTCGGCCTGGATCGCGGCGCCGATGGCGACTACCTGGTCCGGGTCGATTTCGGTCAGCGGCTGGCGGCCGAAGGCCTCGGCAACGGCTTCACGAACCCGCGGCACTCGGGTCGAACCACCGACCATGACCACCGCTTTCACATCCTCAAGCTCCACGCCGGAATCACGCACGGCACGGCGGCAGGCCTTGAGGCTGCGGGCAACCATGGGTTCGATCAGTGCGTTGAAGGCTTCGCGGGTAAGGGCGGCGCTCCAGTCGCCATAAGCGACTTCAACGGAGGCAGCGTCGGTCAAGGCTTCCTTGGCCGCGCAGGCGGTTTGCAGCAGATGGCGCTGGGCACCTGGGTCGAGGTCGGCAGAGAGGCCGGCCTGCTCGATGATCCAGCCAGCGATCGCGTGGTCGAAATCGTCGCCGCCCAGGGCGCTGTCGCCACCGGTAGCGAGAACTTCGAAGACACCGCCGGTCAGGCGCAGGATCGAAATATCGAAAGTACCGCCACCCAGGTCGTAGATCGCGACCAGGCCTTCGGCGTGCTGGTCCAGGCCGTAGGCAACGGCAGCGGCGGTCGGCTCATTGAGCAGGCGCAACACGTTGAGGCCGGCGAGCTTGGCGGCGTCCTTGGTGGCTTGGCGCTGAGCGTCGTCGAAATACGCCGGGACGGTAATCACTGCGCCCACCAGCTCACCACCCAACGCCGCTTCGGCGCGCTGACGCAGGACCTTGAGGATGTCGGCGGACACTTCCACCGGGCTTTTCGGCCCCTGCACGGTCTCGATGAACGGCATGTGGGACTCGCCGCCAACGAAGCGGTACGGCAGCTGCTCACCCAATTGCTTGACGTCGGACAGACCACGACCCATCAAGCGCTTGACCGACACAATGGTGTTCAGGGGATCGCTGGCGGCGGCCAGCCTGGCCGAATCGCCTACTTCGACGCGATCGGCGTGGTAGCGCACGGCGGACGGCAGGATGACCCGCCCCTGCTCGTCGGCCAGCGGTTCGGAAAGACCGCTGCGCAAGGCAGCGACCAGGGAATTGGTGGTACCCAAGTCGATCCCGACAGCCAGGCGACGCTGGTGCGGTTGTGGACTTTGGCCGGGTTCGGCGATCTGCAGTAGGGCCATCGTAATCAGGACTTATCTGTAATCAGGCGTGCGACCGGAGCGGCACTGGGTTAATCGTCGAGGCGCTCTTCTAACTGGCGCACTTCGTGGGTGAGCTTGTCGAGGAACTGCATGCGCCGCATCAGGCGCTCGGCCTGTTCGCGTTGCGCGGCATCGTTCCAGCAGGCTGCGAAGTCTTCGTTCAGTTCTTGCTGGGCGTCTTTCAAGCGACGCTTGAATACCGCGACACCGGCCAGATCCGCGCTGTCCTGCAGGTCTTCGAGCTCTTCGCGCCATTGCATCTGCTGCAAAAGAAACTCGGGATCATGGACCGTGACCTCCAGCGGCAACTCATGGCCGCTGATGGCCAGCAGGTAGCGCGCGCGCTTGGCCGGGTTCTTGAGCGTCTGGTAAGCCTCGTTGAGGTTCGCCGACTGCTCGAGCGCCCGCCGCTGCTCCGCCTCGGAGGCATCGGCAAAGCGGTCGGGATGAACACCACGGGCCAGTTCCAGGTAACGCGCGGACAACTGATCGAGGTCCAGCTGGAAAGCAGGCTGCAACTGGAACAACGCAAAATGACAAGGAGTACCCACGAGCAGCCTCAGATGTTGAAGCTTTCGCCGCAGCCACACTCACCGCGCACGTTGGGGTTGTTGAACTTGAAGCCTTCGTTCAACCCTTCCTTGACGAAATCCAGCTCGGTGCCGTCCAGGTACGTCAGGCTCTTCGGGTCAATGATCACTTTCTGACCATGACTTTCGAATACCTGGTCCTCTTCGCCCACTTCGTCGACGAATTCCAGCACGTAGGCGAGGCCAGAGCAGCCCGTGGTGCGAACACCCAGGCGGATACCCTCGCCTTTGCCGCGCCCTGCAAGAGAACGCTGCACATGCTTAGCTGCTGCTTCTGTCATCTGGATAGCCATGGAAACTCCTTACCGTAACGCGGATCAGATCAAGCCTTTTTTCTGCTTGTAGTCGCGAACGGCGGCCTTGATGGCGTCTTCAGCGAGTACCGAGCAGTGGATCTTCACTGGCGGCAGGGCCAGTTCTTCGGCCAGCTGGGTGTTCTTGATGGTTTCGGCTTCGTCGAGGGTCTTGCCCTTCATCCACTCAGTAGCCAGGGAGCTGGACGCGATGGCCGAGCCGCAGCCATAGGTCTTGAACTTGGCATCCTCGATGATGCCTTGCTCGTTGACCTTGATCTGCAGGCGCATCACGTCGCCGCACGCCGGAGCACCGACCATGCCGGTGCCGACGTCAGGATCCTGCGCGTCCATCTTGCCGACGTTGCGCGGGTTCTCGTAGTGGTCGATGACCTTTTCGCTATATGCCATTTGCTTCAATCCTCATCAGTGGAGCCGCTCTGGTGGCGACTTCTCAGTGCGCTGCCCATTCGATTTTCGAAATGTCGACGCCGTCTTTGTACATGTCCCACAGCGGCGACAGTGCGCGCAGCTTGGTCACTGCCTCGCAGACTTTCTGCGCGGCATAATCGATTTCTTCTTCGGTGGTGAAGCGGCCGAAGGTGAAGCGGATGGAGCTGTGGGCCAGTTCGTCGTTGCGGCCCAGGGCGCGCAGTACGTACGAAGGCTCCAGCGACGCCGAGGTGCACGCCGAACCGGACGACACGGCCAGATCCTTGAGCGCCATGATCAGCGACTCACCTTCAACGTAGTTGAAGCTCAGGTTCAGGTTGTGCGGGACGCGGGCGGTCATGCTGCCATTGACGTACAGCTCTTCGAGGTGCTCGACCTGCTTGAAGAAACGATCGCTCAAGGCCTTGATGCGCACGTTTTCGGCAGCCATGTCTTCCTTGGCAACTCGGAACGCTTCGCCCATGCCGACGATCTGGTGGGTCGCCAGGGTACCGGAACGCATGCCGCGCTCGTGACCACCGCCGTGCATGGTCGCTTCGAGGCGAACACGCGGCTTGCGGCTGACGTACAGGGCGCCGATGCCTTTAGGACCGTAGGTCTTGTGGGCCGAGAACGACATCAGGTCGACTTTCAGCTTCGACAGGTCGATGTCGACCTTGCCAGTGGATTGCGCCGCGTCGACGTGGAACAGGACGCCCTTGGAACGGGTCAGCTCGCCGATGGCGGCGATGTCGTTGACGGTGCCGATTTCGTTGTTCACGTGCATGATCGAAACCAGGATGGTGTCGTCGCGCAGGGCGGCTTCGACCATGGCCGGGGTGATCAGGCCGTCTTCACCGGGCTCGATGTAGGTGACTTCGAAGCCTTCACGCTCCAGTTGACGCGTGGTGTCCAGGACAGCCTTGTGCTCGATCTTGGAGGTGATCAAGTGCTTGCCCTTGGTGTGGTAGAAATGCGCGACACCCTTGATTGCCAGGTTGTCGGATTCGGTGGCACCGGAGGTCCAGACGATCTCGCGCGGGTCGGCGTTGACCAGGTCGGCGACCTGGCGACGAGCGTTTTCGACCGATTCTTCGGCTTTCCAGCCAAACACGTGGGAGCGCGAAGCCGGGTTACCGAAGTTTCCGTCGACCAGCAGGCATTCACTCATCTTTTGCGCGACACGCGGATCAACCGGGGTGGTCGCAGAGTAATCAAGGTAAATCGGCAATTTCATGGACTCTCTCCTAAATCAGGCTGGCTGGCGTTCCGCTTGCTCTGCGGCGGTCATTCGACGGCGGACGCTTCGATCTTGTCCAGGTGCGGCGCCTTGCCATTG
Source organism: Pseudomonas sp. E102 (assembly GCF_052660185.1). Taxonomy (NCBI): domain Bacteria; kingdom Pseudomonadati; phylum Pseudomonadota; class Gammaproteobacteria; order Pseudomonadales; family Pseudomonadaceae; genus Pseudomonas; species Pseudomonas sp. E102. The sequence goes on along the minus strand of NZ_CP084025.1, from coordinate 327,318 downwards.
CAACGGCGCTGGTCCTGACGCTGGGCGACTTCTTGCACCTCACGGCGAGTTACAAGGTCGGCCAAGCTGATACCGCTCAGAAACTCGTGGATCTGCAGGCTCAAGTCACACCACAGATGGTGGGTCAGGCATGTATCGCCGCCATGGCAATCGCCCAGCCCCTGGCATTTGGTCGCATCGACCGATTCGTTCACGGCATCGATCACCTGGGCGACCTGGATGCCTTGCATCTCGCGTGACAGCTGGTAGCCGCCACCGGGACCACGAACGCTGGAAACCAGGTTGCTGCGGCGCAGCTTGGCGAACAGCTGTTCGAGGTAAGACAGGGAGATGCCCTGGCGCTCGGAGATATCGGCCAGGGACACCGGCCCGTGCTGCGCATGCAATGCCAGATCCAGCATTGCGGTCACGGCGTATCGGCCTTTTGTAGTCAGTCGCATGGACAATTACCACGGAGTTCGGAATGGGGGCGAGTATGCAATTCCCGAGTATTTAAGTCAAGTATAAGACCTAGTGCTTTACTCGGGATTACCCGCAAAAGAGCGCGCGCATGATAGCAAAGGTAGGCGGCTAACGACCAGCTATACCGCGTTACCGTTCTCCGCGAACAGGCTCGCTCCCACAGGAGATCACCGCTGTAGGCGTGGGAGCGAGCCTGCTCGCGATGAGGCCAGCAGGGTTTCAGCCAGCCTGGGTCTCATCCTTGTCCTTCACACACGCGAAGTCTTCTTCGCGCAGCTCAGGCAGGTCCTTGGCACAATAATTACTGCCCAGGTCCTTGAGGGCTCCGCACATCCCCTCCAGGCGTCCATCGACGGCCTGCAAATGGTCCAGCAGCTGGTTGATGGCGCGGGCGACCGGGTCGGGCATGTCTTCGCCGACACCGTAGGCGTCGAAGCCGATCTTTTCGGCCATGGCTTTGCGCCGTGCGTCCTGCTCTTCATCCGATTTGACGATAATCCGCCCCGGAATACCCACCACGGTCGCGCCAGGCGGCACGGCCTTGGTGACCACGGCGTTGGAACCGACCTTCGCCCCCGCCCCTACCGTGAACGGCCCGAGCACCTTGGCGCCGGCACCGACGACGACGCCGTCCTCCAGCGTTGGGTGGCGCTTGCCTTTGTTCCAGCTGGTGCCGCCGAGGGTCACACCCTGGTACAGCGTCACGTCGTCGCCGATCTCGGCGGTCTCGCCAATGACGATGCCCATGCCATGGTCGATGAAGAACCGGCGACCGACCTTGGCGCCCGGATGGATCTCGATCCCGGTCAACCAGCGGCCGAAGTTCGAGACCAGCCGCGCCAGCCATTTCCAGCCCATGTTCCACAAGGCGCCGGACAGGCGATGGATCCAGATGGCGTGCATCCCCGGGTAGCAGGTCAATACTTCAAAGGCATTGCGCGCCGCCGGGTCACGATGAAAGACGCTCTGGATATCTTCACGCAAACGTTCGAACATTTTATTCCTTCCGCTTAATCAGCTCGCCACGGGCCGCTTTCTGGGTTTCCGTGAGGATGCCGCGCAATATATTCATTTCCGCCCGGCTCACCGAGCTTCGTCCGTACAACCGACGCAGGCGCGCCATCAAGTGTCGAGGCTTGTCCGGGTCGAGGAATTCGATGTCCACCAGGGCTTGTTCCAGGTGCTCATAGAATCGCTCCAGTTCGTCCATGGTCGCCAGTGTCTCACTGCGCGGCGACGTCGCCTCGAATTTTTCCACCTTGCTGGGCTGGCCTTCGGCTTGCAGCCAGGCCATGCGCACTTCATAGCTCAACACCTGCACCGCCGCCCCAAGGTTCAGCGAGCTGAATCCAGGGTCGGAAGGGATGTGCACGTGATAATGACATCGCTGCAGTTCTTCGTTGGTGAGGCCGGAATCTTCTCGGCCGAACACCAAAGCGATCTGCACGCCTTGCCCCGCCTCCTCGACCACTTTGGTGCCGCATTCGCGGGGATCGAGCAGCGGCCACGGGATACGCCGATCGCGGGCGCTGGTGCCGAGCACCAGGTTGCAACCCACCAGGGCGTCTTCCAACGTGGCGACGACCTCGGCGTTGACCAGGATGTCGTTGGCGCCGGATGCCCGGGCATCGGCTTCGTGATGGGGAAACGAACGGGGCTCGACCAGCACCAGCCGCGACAGGCCCATGTTCTTCATGGCCCGCGCAGCTCCGCCGATATTTCCCGGATGGCTGGTATTGACCAGGACGACACGAATGTTCTGCAACAAGGGAGGCGCTCTCGAACACATAAAAGGGAGCAAATCTTACCTAAGCACCTACCGTTAAGCTATGAAAGCGAACACCAACCTTCTCCTGAGAAAACTTTCTGATAGAATGCGCGGCTTTCTTTAACAACCTTAGGTGACACATCCATGCAGCCCATGCTGAATATCGCGCTGCGCGCCGCCCGCAGCGCCAGTGAACTGATCTTCCGCTCCATCGAGCGCCTGGATACCATCAAGGTCGATGAAAAAGACGCCAAGGACTACGTGTCCGAGGTCGATCGCGCCGCCGAACAGAAAATCGTCGACGCCCTGCGCAAGGCTTACCCGAACCACTCTATCCGCGGTGAAGAGACCGGCATGCACGCCGGTAGCGGCATCGAAGGCGAAGAGTACCTGTGGATCATCGATCCGCTGGACGGCACCACCAACTTCCTGCGCGGCATCCCCCACTTCGCTGTCAGCATCGCCTGCAAATACCGTGGCCGCCTGGAACACGCCGTCGTGCTGGACCCGGTTCGCCAGGAAGAATTCACCGCCAGCCGTGGCCGTGGCGCCCAATTGAACGGTCGTCGCCTGCGCGTCAGCGGCCGCACCAGCCTGGACGGCGCCCTGCTGGGTACCGGCTTCCCGTTCCGTGACGACCAGATGGACAACCTGGACAACTACCTGGGCATGTTCCGTGCCCTGGTCGGCCAGACCGCCGGCATCCGCCGCGCCGGTGCCGCCAGCCTGGACCTCGCTTATGTCGCGGCCGGTCGTTTCGATGCGTTCTGGGAGTCGGGCCTGTCAGAGTGGGACATGGCAGCAGGCGCTCTGCTGATCCAGGAAGCGGGTGGCTTGGTGAGCGACTTCACTGGCGGCCATGACTTCCTTGAAAAAGGCCACATCGTTGCTGGCAACACCAAATGCTTCAAGGCTGTTCTGACGGCGATCCAGCCACACCTGCCGGCCTCGCTGAAGCGCTAAGCCGCTTGGCTCAATAAAAGCACCCTTCGGGGTGCTTTTTTTTGCCTGTTCAAACCACTCAGTTCAGATGTGAACACTCCGTGGCGAGGGAGCTTGCTCCCGCTCGGCCGGGCTGGCGCTCCAGTGCGCAGCGACCGCAAGATCTTGGGCCTGCTGCGCAGCCCAGCGGGAGCAAGCTCCCTCGCCACAGGTTTATCTGGAATATGAATGCAGCTTTCGCGAGCAGGCTCGCTCCCACAGAGGATCTGGGGTGGGCATAAAATGTGGGCGCAAAAAAAGCACCCCGAAGGGTGCTTTTTCATGGCTTTTAATTACTGAGCCGGTTCGTTCTGGCCCAGGATCAGTTGGCCTTCCTTGCTAACCGGGATCTGGTTGCCCGGGTCGCGGTCCATGCGGACTTTGCCTTCCTTGCCGTCGAGCATGTAGCGGACGTCGTAGCCGACCACCTTGTCGCTGATGTCATTGACCGTGTTGCAGCGAGTCTGGGTGGTAGTGTACGTGTCGCGTTCTTGCATGCCTTCCTGGATCTTGTTACCGGCATAACCACCGCCGGCCGCACCCGCCACCGTGGCGATTTTCTTGCCGGTGCCGCCGCCGATCTGGTTGCCCAACAGGCCACCGGCCACAGCACCGAGCACGGTGCCAGCGATCTGGTGTTGGTCCTGGACGGGCTTCTGCCGAGTCACGGTGACGTCCTTGCACACTTCACGCGGAGTCTTGATCTGGGTCTTGACCGGTTCCACGGCCAGTACTTGCGCGTACTCAGGGCCACTTTTTACCAAGCTGTAGGTGGCGACCGCACCACCGGCTGTTACACCGACAGCACCCAATACCGCACCAACCAGCATCGATTTGTTCACTTGAACCTCCTGACCATCACAAGCGGAATAATCCGCGCTTCTCCCAGCCTTGGAGCATAAAAAAAGGCGCGAGTTCAACTCGCGCCTTCTCAGCGGTGACGGACGGAAAACCGAGCCTTACGGGCGGTCGTCCACCTCGGTCTCCGTAGCGGCCGGAGGAATCAGATCCTCGGTGCTCAGGTTCAGCCAGATCAACACCACGTTGGCGATGTAGATCGAGGAGTAGGTACCCGCCATCACACCGATGAACAACGCGATGGAGAAACCGAACAGGTTGTCGCCACCAAAGAACAGCAGCGCGGCAATCGCCAACAAGGTGGAGATCGACGTCGCCATGGTCCGCAACAGGGTCTGGGTGGTCGAGATATTGATGTTCTCGACCAAGGACGCCTTGCGCAGTACACGGAAGTTCTCACGCACCCGGTCGAACACCACGATGGTGTCGTTGAGCGAGTAACCGATGATCGCCAGCACTGCCGCCAGCACCGTCAAGTCGAAGGTGATCTGGAAGAACGACAGGATGCCCACGGTCACGATCACGTCGTGGATCAGCGAGACAATGGCGCCTACCGCGAACTTCCACTGGAAGCGGAAAGCCAGGTAGAGCATCACGCCGCCCAACGCCAACAGCATGCCGAGGCCGCCCTGGTCGCGCAGTTCTTCACCCACTTGCGGGCCGACGAACTCGACGCGCTTGACCACCGCCGGGTTGTCGCCACCGGCCTTCTGCAAGGCATCCGCTACGCGCTGGCCCAGTTGCGGGTCTTCACCCGGCATGCGCACCAGCAAATCAGTGGTGGCGCCAAAGCTCTGCACCACGGCGTCGCTGTAGCCCGAGGTCGCCAGCTGCTCACGCACCTTGGTGACATCGGCCGGACGTTCGTAGGTCAGCTCGATGAGCGTACCGCCGGTGAAGTCCAAGCCGTAGTTCAGGCCCTTGGTGGCCCAGCTGAACAACGCCAGGGCCGTAAGGAACAATGTGACGCCGAACGCAATGTTGCGGACGCCCATGAAGTTGATTGTACGTAACATGTCAGCCCCTTAAATCCACAACTTCTTGACGTCACGGCCACCATAAATCAGGTTGACCATTGCACGGGTCACCAGAATGGCTGTGAACATCGAGGTAAAGATCCCGAGGGACATGGTCACTGCGAAGCCTTTGACCGGGCCGGTGCCCATGGCAAAGAGAATCCCGCCGACCAGCAACGTGGTCAGGTTGGAGTCGATAATCGCAGTGAATGCGCGGCCGAAGCCTTCGTTGATTGCCCGCTGGATCGACATGCCCGCGGCGATCTCTTCACGTATCCGCGAGAAGATCAGCACGTTGGCGTCCACCGCCATGCCCATGGTCAAGACGATACCGGCGATACCCGGCAGGGTTAGCGTGGCGCCCAGCAAGGACATCAAGGCCAGCAGCAGCACCATGTTCACCGCCAGCGCAACCGTGGCGATCAAGCCGAAGAAACGGTAGATGGCGATGATGAACAGCGACACGAACAGCATGCCCCACAGGGATGCATCGACACCCTTGGTGATGTTGTCGGCGCCCAGGCTCGGGCCGATGGTGCGTTCTTCAGCGAAGTACATCGGCGCGGCCAGGCCACCGGCACGCAGCAGCAGGGCCAGTTCCGAGGACTCGCCCTGGCCGTTCAGGCCGGTGATGCGGAATTGGCTGCCCAGCGGCGACTGGATGGTCGCCAGGCTGATGATTTTCTTCTCTTCCTTGAAGGTCTGGACCGGTACGTCTTTTTCGACGCCGTTGACCACTTGCTTGGTGTAGGTGGTGGTCGGCTTCTGCTCGATGAAGATCACCGCCATGCTGCGACCGACGTTGCTGCGCGTGGCGCGGCTCATCAGTTCGCCGCCGTGGCCGTCGAGGCGAATGTTCACCTGCGGACGACCTTGCTCGTCGAAGCCCGCCTGGGCATCGGTCACCTGGTCACCGGTGATGATCAGGCCACGCTCGATCTGCGCCGCCGGACGGCCGCCCTCACGGAACTCGAAGCTCTCGGAAGTGGCCTTGGACGCACCCGGCTCAGCGGCCAGGCGGAATTCCAGGTTGGCGGTCTTACCGAGGATACGCTTGGCTTCGGCCGTGTCCTGCACGCCCGGCAGCTCGACCACGATGCGGTTGGCGCCCTGGCGCTGCACGATCGGCTCAGCCACACCCAGCTCGTTGACGCGGTTACGGACCGTGGTCAAGTTCTGCTTGATGGAGTATTCGCGGATTTCCGCCAGCTTGGCCGGGGTCATCGCCAGACGCAGCACCGGTTGGCCATTGAGGTCGGCCGGCACAATGTCGAAATCGTTGAAATTCTTGCGGACCAGCGCACGGGCCTGTTCGCGGGTATCTTCATCACTGAAGCCCAGCTGAATGGCACCTTCGAACTGCGGCAGGCTGCGATAGCGCACGCGCTCTTTGCGCAACAGGCTCTTGACGTCGCCTTCGTAGACTTTCAGGCGTGCGTCGAGGGCTTTTTCCATGTCCACTTCCAGCAGGAAGTGCACACCACCGGACAAGTCCAGGCCCAGCTTCATTGGGTGGGCGCCGAGATTGCGCAGCCATTGTGGGGTGGTCTGGGCCAGGTTCAGGGCTACAACGTAATCGTCGCCCAACGCCTTGCGCACCACGTCCTTGGCCGGCAACTGGTCTTCAGACTTGACCAGGCGCAACAGGCCGCCCTTGCCGTTTTCGGCGATGGACGCAGCCTTGACCTCGATATTGGACGCCTTGAGCGCAGCGCTCGCGCGGTCCAGATCGGCCTGGGTGACCTGCAGCGCAGTGCTTGCGCCACTGACCTGAATGGCCGGGTCATCCGGGTAAAGATTGGGAGCGGAATAAATCAGACCGACCGCCAGCACCGCCAGGATCAGTAGGTATTTCCACAGAGGGTATTTGTTCAGCATCACGCCGCCCGCTTATGACGCGGGGCGCCTTGCGCGCCCCGTCGATTGAAGAGAAGTTGTTACTTAGATCGCTTTCAGCGTGCCTTTTGGCAGCGTGGCCGCGATGGCGCCCTTCTGGAACTTCATCTCAACCGTGTCGGACACTTCCAGTACCACGAAGTCATCGGCCACTTTGGTGATCTTGCCGGCGATGCCGCCGGTGGTGACCACTTCATCACCTTTTTGCAGGCTGCTGAGCAGGTTCTTCTGCTCTTTGGCGCGCTTGGCCTGTGGACGCCAGATCATCAGGTAGAAGATGACCAGGAAGCCGACCAGGAAAATCCACTCGAAACCGCCACCCATTGGCGCAGCTGCAGGTGCAGCGGCATCGGCCATGGCGTTAGAGATAAAAAAGCTCATTTAGCACTCCAGTTGCAAGTATTGAATCTAGGGATCGGAAAACTCAGTCCAAAGGCGGAACAGGCAACCCGCGCTTGGCATAGAAGGCCTCGACAAAGGCGGCCAATGTACCCTGTTGGATAGCCTCGCGCAAACCAGCCATAAGCACCTGATAATGGCGCAAATTGTGGATGGTATTGAGCATGCTGCCGAGCATTTCGCCGCACTTGTCCAAATGATGCAGATAAGCGCGGGAGAAGTTCTGGCAGGTGTAGCAATCGCACGTCGGATCCAGCGGCGAATCATCATGGCGATGGAACGCGTTACGGATCTTCAGCACACCGGTGTCGATGAACAGATGCCCATTGCGGGCATTACGGGTTGGCATCACGCAATCGAACATGTCCACCCCGCGGCGCACACCCTCAACCAGATCTTCCGGTTTGCCAACGCCCATAAGGTAACGAGGTTTGTCAGCGGGCATTTCCCCCGGCAGGTAATCGAGCACCTTGATCATTTCGTGCTTCGGTTCACCCACCGACAGACCGCCAATCGCCAGGCCGTCGAACCCGATCTTGTCCAGGCCTTCCAGCGAGCGCATGCGCAGGTCGCGGTGCATGCCGCCCTGGACGATGCCGAACAGCGCCGCGGTGTTTTCGCCGTGGGCATTCTTCGAACGCTGGGCCCAGCGCAACGACAGCTCCATGGACACCCGCGCCACGTCTTCATCGGCCGGGTACGGCGTGCATTCGTCGAAGATCATCACGATGTCCGAGCCCAGGTCGCGCTGCACCTGCATCGACTCTTCCGGCCCCATGAACACCTTGGAACCGTCCACCGGAGAAGCGAAGGTCACGCCCTCCTCTTTGATCTTGCGCATCGCGCCCAAGCTGAACACCTGGAAACCGCCAGAGTCGGTCAGAATCGGGCCTTTCCATTGCATGAAATCGTGCAGGTCGCCGTGGGCCTTGATCACTTCCATGCCCGGGCGCAGCCACAGGTGGAAGGTGTTGCCGAGAATGATCTCCGCGCCAATTGCCTCGATATCACGCGGCAGCATGCCCTTGACCGTGCCGTAGGTGCCCACCGGCATGAATGCCGGGGTTTCCACGGTACCGCGGGGGAAGGTCAGGCGTCCGCGACGAGCCTTGCCATCGGTGGCAAGCAACTCGAAGGACATGCGACAGGTGCGACTCATACGGTTTCCTCGGGCCCGCGTGGCGCGGGGTTACGGGTGATGAACATCGCATCACCGTAGCTGAAAAAGCGGTACCCATGCTCGACGGCGGTCTTGTAGGCGGCCATGGCTTCGGGGTAACCGGCGAAGGCCGAAACCAGCATCAACAGCGTGGATTCGGGCAAATGAAAGTTGGTGACCAGGGCATCGACCACATGAAACGGCCGGCCCGGGTAGATAAAGATATCGGTGTCGCCACTGAACGGCTTGAGCACGCCATCGCGCGCGGCGCTTTCCAGAGAGCGCACGCTGGTGGTCCCCACCGCCACCACCCGCCCACCGCGCGCGCGACAGGCCGCCACGGCATCGACCACTTCCTGGCTCACTTCGAGCCATTCGTTGTGCATGTGGTGGTCTTCGATGCGCTCCACGCGCACCGGCTGGAACGTGCCGGCGCCGACGTGCAGCGTCACGAACGCCGTCTCCACGCCCTTGGCGGCGATCGCCTCCAGCAACGGCTGATCAAAATGCAGCCCCGCCGTCGGCGCCGCCACCGCCCCCAGGCGCTCGGCGTATACGGTCTGATAGCGCTCGCGGTCCGAACCTTCGTCCGGGCGGTCTATATAAGGAGGCAACGGCATGTGCCCGACACGGTCGAGCAGCGGCAACACCTCTTCGGCAAATTCCAGCTCGAACAACGCATCGTGCCGCGCCACCATCCGCGCCTCACCGCCGCCGTCGATCAAAATCGACGAACCCGGCTTGGGCGACTTGCTCGACCGCACATGGGCCAGCACGCGATGACTGTCCAGCACCCGCTCCACCAGAATCTCCAGCTTGCCACCGGAGGCCTTCTGGCCAAACAACCGCGCCGGAATCACCCGGGTATTGTTGAACACCATCAAATCGCCCGGACGCAAATGCTCGAGCAAATCAGTGAATTGACGGTGAGCCATGGCACCGCTGACCCCGTCCAGGGTCAACAGTCGACTGGCGCGCCGCTCGGCCAGCGGGTGGCGAGCGATCAGCGAATCCGGGAGTTCGAAAGTAAAGTCAGCAACACGCATGATGGGGTTCGTCTAGCAGGGCCGGAAAGTCTAGCGGAAATATTATAAATTCACCATGAAACGTGATTGACCAACGGTAGGCACCTCTCTATACTTCGCCGCCATTGAGCCCTGATGGCGGAATTGGTAGACGCGGCGGATTCAAAATCCGTTTTCGAAAGGAGTGGGAGTTCGAGTCTCCCTCGGGGCACCATATTAAAGAAAGACCTTGAAATTCAAGGTCTTTTTTTTCGTCTGCAAGAAAGTGGTTAGGCCCATGATCGACGCCACCAGCCCGCTTTTGTGGCGAGGGGATTCATCCCCGCTGGGCTGCAAAGCAGCCCCAAATACCAGCCCAGTGGCGAGAAAGAACCTGCAATAAGGAAGACAGGAAGTAGGGAAAACCCCGTGGCGAGGGAGCTTGCTCCCGCCTGAGCGCAAAGCGCTCACAAAATAGTCACTCCCCACACCGATACTCCGACTAGCACTCGCCAAGCCATGAACCCTCAACCCAACTCCACCCCACCCTCCTCACCCAGTCACAAAGGATTTCACCCCATGGAATTGCTGCTGGAAACGGTCGCTCTCTACTCCCTCAAACTGGCTTATGAGACAGAAGGCCACAGCCCGATCCTGCGGGATGATCCGTTGATGGGCAGTTGCGACCGGGAGATTTTCGAGTTGTTGGTGCGGCGGGGCGATGTGGCCGGGATTCAGGGCGAAATCAGTCGATGCCTGGATTTGGCGTTGGGGGCGATTGGTGGGGTGGATACAGTGCTGGGCCGAGAGCTGCATCGTTTGGCTACGGATTTCAGCTCAGCGCAAAAGATAGACGACCTTCACGCTCCGCTCATCGCGCTTAACGCTTATGTGAAAGATATTCTATAAACCCCAGCGCTCGTTCCCACGCTCCCCGTGGTAACGCATCCGGCGGATGGCGAGCAACCCGGCAATGCTCTTCTGGATCTCCGCTGCGATTGTGAGCGCGCTCGCTCGTGGGGCTTACGGGCGCTGTTAGCCAAGACTGTCAGACCTTTCAAAAGAAGCGTTTTTCCGGCTCATCCCTCCATCCGATTAAACGCCTGGGCCAGATCCGCACACAGATCCGGCGCATGCTCGAGCCCAATGTGTAAACGAACCAGCCGCCCCTCGTCAGGGAGCGTCTTGATCGAGCGCAGTTCGTGTGGAATGGCGGGCATGACCAAACTTTCATACCCGCCCCAACTGGTGCCTAGGCCAAACAATTTCAACGCGTTGATGAAGCGTTCAAATGCGGCTTCATTGCAAAGTTGCAGTTCGAAGGTAAAGGGCCCGGCGCCACCGGAAAACTGTCTTTTCCAGAGGGCGTGCCCGGGATCGGAGGCCAATACTGGAAACATCACGCGTTTGACCTTCGAATGTGCACTTAACCATTCAGCCACTTCGATTGCGCTGGCTTGATGCCGGGGCATGCGCACGGCGAGTGTTCTCAATCCGCGCAGGGTGAGCCAGCACGCATCCGGGGAGGCATGCGAGCCGTGGCGGCCACACCATTTGCGCGTCGTGTCCAACGTTGAGTAAGCGCCGGTCACCAGGCCGAGAATGACGTCTGAGTGGCCGTTGATGAACTTGGTAGCCGCATGAATCGAGATATCGATCCCCAGCGCATGGGCGTTGAAGTACATCGGTGAGCCCCACGTTGAGTCGCAGGCAACCGGTATGCCCCGTTCATGGGCCGCCGCGCACACTTGCGTGATGTCCAGCATCTGCATCGTCAACGATGAAGGCACTTCGATGAAGACTAGGCTCGTATTGTCGTCGATCACTTGGCCGACTTCGGCGCTGTCGTTGAAGAAGCTGATTTTGGTGCCAAGTGCTGTCAGCGATTGCTCGCAAAATACTCGGGTAGGACCATACACGCCGTTGTAGACCAGGATATGTTTTCCCGGTCCCGCATGTGCGCCTAACACTGCGGCGATAGCGCTCAAACCGCTGGAGGTGGCGATGCAGGTTTCGGCATTTTCAAGGCGTGCCATGGCCTCTTGTAACTCAAACGTGGTGACCGTGCCCGAGCGCCCATAACGTGACGATTCGAAAACCCTGCCCTGGTACGAATGCCGATATTCCTCCAGGGTTTCAAACACTACTGTTGAAGCGCGTACCAAGGGTGGGTTGACCGCATGAACCGCTGCGGCGCTGGTGCGGCCCAGGTGAACAAGAGCAGAGTCACGGTGCATGATGGCCTCGATTCGAGTGGTCAGAGTTCTATAGTATGTTTGGCATGTCAGACTCCATCAGCCAAAAAATATCGCTGACGCGCCATCCCGAGCCCGCCGAGTTTCGCCTGTTAGCGAAGCGGCATGAGCGCGGCGCTGTGTTGCCTTCGCACGAGCACCAGACCGGGCAATTGGTGTTTGCGTTGCGCGGCACGATGTTGGTTGAAACACAGCAAAGTCGCTGGACGGTTCCACCGCAACGGGCGTTGTGGATACCGCCGCATCAACTCCATGCCATTCAAATCCTGTCGGATGTTGAGATGCGAACGGTGTATTTCCACCCGGCATTGCTCACCGAAGTCGCCGGCTTCGCGCGTTGCAACGAAGTGCACGCGGTCGTGGCATCCAGCCTTATCAGGGAACTGGTACTGGGCTTGTTCGAACAGCCGCGCCAGGGTGAGATGCGCGAATTGATGGTGCAGTTATTGCTGCATGCATTGGGTGAAGCGGCCTGCCTACCGACACACTTGCCGATGCCGACTAACGAGCGGCTGCGCGCGGCTGCGCGCGGCATTGATGGAGCTGATTTCAGGCAATCAGTGGCATTGGTCGATATCTGAAATTGCGTATCGTGCGGCCATGTCCGAACGCACCTTTACGCGGCGCTTTAGCGCGGAAGTGGGCTTGAACTATCGCACATGGTACCAACGGGCGCGCATCGTTGCCTCGCTGGATCTGCTGGCATCGAATCGGTCCGTCAAATCGGTTGCACATACTTTGCAGTTTGCGAGTGCAGCAGCCTATGTGGCGGCCTTTCGAAAAATAACAGGCAGTACGCCACGGGCCTTTCAGTCCACTCATTTAATGCAAAGCGCGCCTCAGTGATTCCTCGTTACATCATCGCCCAGATCAAAACGACTCTGGTCCTTCCACACACGCTGCAGGTCTTAAGTGTGCTTTGATGCTCCCGTCAGGCGGCAGGAAAGGTCTGCTGCGCAAGACCTTTCCTGCCGAGGCGAACGCCTCGGCTACCTCACCTCAACAATATCCAACGCCCGATTCGCCAACAGCTCACTTACCTCAATCACCTGCAAAATCCCCATCGCAACCGCCGCCGCGACCCATCCAGGTCAAACGCCAAATCACTGATCATCGCGTTCGCCGAAGCCAAATTCTCACTGAGATTCGCAAGCAAACACTCAGAATCCACACTCGGATCAATCCGTAAAATGGAGTCAGTCTTGTCAGACGTTTCGCCCTTAGGCTTGGGTTTCAGATAACAATCCAACGCTCGCGTGGCAGCGTCGTCGATTTTCTTGTTGCGGGCAGACTGAGCACGGGAGACGTGTTCGTTCGTGTCGGGAGGATTTGGAGTAACTTTTGCCATCGTCTTGCTTCCTGTAGTTGGAGCCATCACCCGCTCGCGACTAAACGATGGGAGGCAGCTGTACGCAGGTTAGTCGACCGGGGAAACAAGAAACCGGCGCGTCCGAGGACGCCCTGCGCACAGCCACCATCAAGTGCAGGATGGGAATCCCGACTGGATGACGCCTTGCACAACCTGTTTCACCCTGGGCGACTAAACCCGATCACTGATGAGCAGTGACAGGTCCCAAACTACCGACGCGGCCCAAGGCGCACAAGCCGGCGGATTCTGGCGTAGTTGTAGGCAAAGGCGCAAGGCGCTGTGGCTTGGCAGGCCTTGTCGCTAGTGTCTGTCGGTCTTTACTGACAGGACGTCACTCGACTGGTCCGAGCAGGTGTCCGATGCCGTTCAATTGAGGCTGTCGAAAGATCTGTGGCAAGGCGCTCATGGGAGGGGGCTGCTGCGCAGCCCAGCGGGAGCAAGCTCCCTCGCCACGGGGTTTGGTGTTTACCCAGCGAGCAACGCGGTGCTAGGCGTCTTCGCCCTTCTGTGCCGATTCAGCGCTGTGCACCACCACCAGCAACTGCGCCTGAACATCACCCACCGAGCGCAGGCGATGGGGTTTTTGCGCGTTGAAATGCAACGCATCGCCGCGATTCAACACGACGCGCTCGTTCATGAAGTCCACTTCCACCTGGCCTTCGTGAACGAACAGGAACTCCTCGCCCGTGTGTTCCTTGAACGCATGGTGCGCGGCGAATTCGGCCGGGGGGTAGAGGATGAAGGGCAGCAAGGTTCGCTCGGAAACCTGGTGAGCCAACACGGCGTATTCAGCGCTGCCAGGGTTCGCCGCCAGGGATTGGCGGTCTTCACACCGCACCAGGCTGTAGCTGTCGAGCGAGACGTTTTCCTCGGAGAACAACTCCTCGACGTTCACGTTCAACGCCTTGGACAGCTTGAGCGCCGTGGCGATGGAGGGCGTGCTCAGACCCCGTTCCACCTTGGACAGATAGCTCTTGGTCATTCCGGTTTTTTCAGCCAGGACGTCCAGCGTCACACCGAGTTTTTTTCTGAGCAATTTCAAGCGAATGGACATAGGTAACCCACATTTCCAGGGAAACGGACAATCTGCGATTGCAAATGACACTTTGTGTCATATAGTCTATTTAGTGTCATTAGCACGTCCATCCCACAGCTTCCATGACGCGGATCAAGAACGGTCAAAGAACGAATCAGGAGAACTGACATGAGCAAGACACTGGCGACGCCCAAGGACCAATTGGTCCAGCATGCTGTAAACCAGATGCAGAAATCACTGCCGGATAATACGTGGACTGTGCGACAAAAGCTGGCCCTGACCTGTCGCATCTTGTTCGAGAACGGTCACGACTCCGGCCTCGCCGGGCAGATTACCGCACGCGGGCCGCAGCCTGGCACTTACTACACCCAGCAACTGGGCCTGGGGTTTGATGAGATCACCGCCGGCAACCTGCTGTTGATCAACGAAGACCTCGAGGTCCTGGAAGGCCACGGCATTCCCAACCCGGCCAACCGGTTTCACACCTGGGTCTACCGCGCCCGGCCGGATGTGAATTGCATCATCCACACCCACCCGACCCACATCGCCGCACTGTCGATGCTGGAAGTGCCGCTGAAGATTTCCCACATGGACCTCTGCCCGTTGTACGAAGACTGCGCGTTCCTGGAAGGCTGGCCGGGCGTGCCCGTGGGCAACGAGGAAGGCGAATTGATCGCCGGCGCCCTGGGTGACAAGCGGGCGATTCTGCTTTCCCACCACGGTCAATTGTCCACCGGCGAGACCGTGGAAGAAGCCTGCAACATCGCCCAGTTGATCGAGCGCGCCGCGAAGCTGCAATTGCTCGCCATGGCCGCCGGCGAGGTGAAGCCGATCCTGCCGCACCTGGGCCGCGAAGCTCACGACTGGATCGCCCGTCCCAAGCGTCACGCCGCCGCCTTCAACTACTACGCCCGGCAGAACCTGCGCCAACACGCCGATTGCCTGAACTGAACCCAATAGGAGCGACGCCATGTCTACCCCCAACATCCACGGCATCATCGGTTACACCATCACGCCCTTCTCCGCCGACGGCCAAGGCTTGGACCTGGACGCATTGGGCCGGTCCATCGACCGCCTGATCGACAGCGGCGTACATGCCATCGCGCCCTTGGGCAGCACCGGCGAAGGCGCCTACCTGAGCGACGCGGAGTGGGACCAGGTCAGCGAGTTCAGCATCGCCCGCGTTGCCGGCCGGGTGCCGACCGTGGTCAGCGTGTCTGACTTGACCACCGCCAAAGCGGTGCGCCGCGCGCGTTTTGCCCAGGATCACGGCGCCGATGTGGTGATGGTCTTGCCGGCTTCCTATTGGAAACTGAGCGAGGCGGAAATCTTCAGGCACTACCAGACCATCGGCGCCAGCATCGATGTGCCGATCATGCTTTACAACAACCCGGCCACCAGCGGCATCGACATGTCCGTGGACTTGATCCTGCGGATTTTCAACGCGGTGGATAACGTCACCATGGTCAAGGAAAGTACCGGCGATATCCAGCGCATGCACAAGCTGCAACTGCTGGGCGAAGGCCAGGTGCCGTTCTACAACGGCTGCAATCCACTGGCGCTGGAAGCCTTCGCGGCCGGTGCCAAGGGCTGGTGCACCGCCGCGCCGAACCTCATCCCGCAACTCAATCTCGACCTCTACGCCGCCGTGTTGGCCAATGACCTGAGCAAAGCTCGGGCATTGTTTTATCGTCAATTGCCGCTGTTGGATTTCATCCTCAAGGGCGGCTTGCCCGCTACCATCAAGGCGGGTCTGCGCACCCTCGGCCTGGAAGTCGGCGACCCGCGCTTGCCGGTGTTTCCGCTCGATGAGTCGGGGAATGACCGGCTGCAAGCGATGCTGAAGCAACTGCTCTGATTCGCCCTGCCCTGCGACCCGACGGGTGGCGACTCAAAACGTCAACCTGTCGGTCGCTTCACTTCATTCTCAAACTGCAAAACGGCGAGGCGTGAGATGGACACCTATAAACCGTTGCACTGTGACCTGCATGACTACTTGGAGATCGCTTGCCTGTGCGGCTACACGCTGGACATCGACTTGACTGACGGCCAACGCGTGACGGCTCGGGCGATTACCACGCGGACCGCTTCCACGCGGGAAGAGTTTCTCGAAATCGAAACGGCGGACGGTCGTCAGGAGATTCGCCTCGATCAGTTATTGGCAATTACGCCGCTGAATGAGAACGCCAGGTTTGGTCGGGTTATGTTGACGGTGGATGACCAGGTTGGTCAGTGAAAGGATCCGCTAACAGACGCACCGCTATCGCGAGCAAGCTCGCTCCCACAAGGGACTGTTGCGCCTGAAACTCAACGGACGTCCAGTATCCCCGTGGCGAGGTAGCTTGCTCCTGTGCAGCCGTAATCATTCAGTCAGTAAAGTAGCGGGGCAGAGGCTTTGTCTCATTAAGCTATTTGCGAGGTCCTTTTGCTCTCAGCTTTTGTCACTTTTTTGCCCTTGTGCTCAGACTCCCATCCTTTACAAGCCAGGGCCACATGCTTGGGAATCATTGAGGTCCCACTGCTGTAAGCGGTGATAGTGCGACGGGTAAAGCCCAGCTCCTGCGCGGCGGTCGTCAACGAGAGTTTGTTGGCGGCCATCCAGCGTTTGAATGCCTGGGTCGGCATCACCTCACCGGCTTGCTCCAGCGCCAACCGATGCAAAGTGACGGCCGCCAGTTCCAAGTCATCCCCCCAGCTCACATCGAAGCCCCATTCGCCCACTTGGGCGGTGCCGAACAACGACAAGTCCTCCAGGGGCTTGAGCATCGGGAATTGTTGGATGTATTCCCGCAAGTCAACGTCGTAGCGCTTACCATTAGCAAACTCCACCTGCAAGGCATGTTTGCCGGGGACAGGCTTCACGCTGCTGATTCTGGCTTTGCTGATCATGGGTCAGTGCCTCCGATTCTGTTCATTCAAACACGCAGTTCAGCCTTGTGACTTGTCGCCCACGCCAAGGCGGCTTTCAAGGCTTTAGGGTTGGCTCCTTTGCCAAGGACCTGGAGCCCATCGATCACCACCAGCGATTCACCGTCAGGCGTTTGTACCTGAAAATGCGGCGGAGCGTGATCGTCCGGGTAGATTTTTATTTTCCAGTTACGGTCGCTATATACGGCAGCCATGCCAAGCATGGCTAGGGAATTTTTTTCCCTACCGCAAGGACGCCGGACATCCATCCGCCCGCCGGCTGATATCACCCGCCCAAAAATATCTTTCCACTCCATACCCTCCCGCAAAGCCCCCATCCCCTCCAGCAAACACCCCACCGCCCCCCCACCTCGATAATCCCCCGCTTCACCCACCCCAAGCGCTACAACCGAGCACCGCGTCCCTCCCATGAACCTACACACCTTCATTCGCGGCTATTGCCTGAACTCCAGGCTCGCCACGAATGCCCTGACCCGCCTGCACAAATCGCTTTCCTCCTTGGTTCGCTACTTGGCCCTGCAAGGCTTCGATTCCAATACATGGCCCGCCACCCGCGACGAAGCCGCCCTGGACCGTCACCTCAACACCCTGTGCCCAGAGCTGGCCACCACCGTGTTCTGCCATGCCCGCGAAGGCATCATCCTCGTTGATCCCTTCGGCCGGGTCATCGCCGTGAACGAGGCCTTCACGCGGCTCACCGGTTATGGTCAGGAAGAGATTCAGGGCCATGAGCTGAACGCCCATCGCATGGTCCGTCGCCTCACCGCGTTTTACGCGCCGATGAAGAACGCGCTGGATTTCCACGGGCATTGGTCCGGTGAGATTCAGACCAACCATAAAGATGGCCGGGAGATGACGTCGAGGATCAGCATCAGTGCGGTGCATGACCGTCACGGCAATGTTCAGCACTACGTGGCGCTGTTCAGCGACATGACGCAGATGAAGCAGCGCTTGCAGCTGCTGGAACGGGATGCGCGGTATGACGCGCTCACGCAGTTGCCCAATCGATTGTTGTTGGCCGAGCGGATGCGGCAGGCGTTGGGCAAGGCGCGGGTTCATCAACAGAAGGTGGCGATTGCGTTTATCGACCTGGATGGGTTCAAGGCGCTGAACGACAGTTATGGGCATGACTGGGGGGATCGGGTGTTGCAGATTGTCGCGGCGCGGATCAATGCGACGTTGCGCGAGGGCGATACGTTCGCGCGCCTTGGGGGGGATGAGTTTGTGGCCGGGTTGGTGGGGCTGCAGGAAGTGGAGGATTGCGAGCCGATGCTCAAGCGGATGCTGGCGGCGGCCAATGCGCCGATCCTGATTGGCGCGCAGACGGTGGAGATTGCCGCGAGTATCGGGGTGGCGTTTTTTCCGGAGCATGGGCTTGAGGTGGATGGGCTGATCAGCAAGGCGGATCAGGCCATGTACCTGTCGAAAAAGGCCGGCGGTAATCGCCTGGCGTTTTGTCCGACCCGCTGCCTTTCGGTCAATAACGAAACCTGACGGTGGTGCCGACGGTGCGTTCGCTGCCGGTCATTACGCCGTAGTCGCCGGCACCGAGCAGTGAGTAGACGGCGGTGATGTAGTTGCGATCGAACACGTTGCGCACCCAGCCTTCGACTTCCCAGGCGCGATCCTGGCTGCGCATGCCCAGGCGCAGGTTGGTGAGGCCGTAACTGGGTTGATAGCTGCCTTCGCCGCCTTCGAGGGTGCCGTAGTAACCGGTGCGGAAGCTGTAGTCGACGCCGCTGTAGAGTTCCAGGCCATAGGGCAGCGGGTGGGTGTGGTCGAGGCCGCTGCTCAGGTTCCATTCCGGCGCGTTGTAGAGGCGCTCGCCGCTGAGGTCGCAGGTCCATTGACCCGAGGCCGGTGGGCACGGGGCGTTGGGGAAGCTGCGGTAGCGCGCGTCGCTCCAGGCCACGCCCAGGCGCCCGGTGAGTTGGGAGGTGAGTTGCCACGCGGAATCGAATTCGATGCCGCGCAAGCGGACTTTGCCGACGTTGATCAGGTTGTCCCGCAGCGGCGGCGCGAACAGCGATGTCGGCGGGCTGTAGGTGAGCGCTTGGTAGTCATCGACGTCGGTCTGGTAGACGGCAAGATTGAGCAATGCGCGCTGATCCCAGAACTGCGTCTTCATGCCCACTTCCAGGGACGTGGCGCGTTCCGGCTCGAAGGTGGGCTCGGTGAACGGCCCGATCACGTCGAAGTTGATGCCGCCGGCCTTGTAGCCCCGCGACCAACTGACGTAGCCCATCACGGCATCGCTGAAGCGATAGCTGGCGCTGAGCAGGCCGGAGACGTTGTTTTCTTTTATGGAGTCTTCACGGTAATAAGTACCGCCGAGGGCGATGTCCCGCAGCAATTGCCCGCCCACCTGGAACACCGGGGGTAAGCCGTTCAGCGGGGCAAGGTTGCTGACGTCGCGGGAGATCCAGCCGTCCTTGCGCTCCTGGCTGTAGCGCAGGCCGCCGGTGAGTTCCAACGGGTCGATCGGACGCCAGGAAAGTTGACCGAACACCGCCCGGCTGTCGCCCTTCTGCTCGCCGTCATAACGCTGCCGAGCGCCATCGAGCAGCGCGGAAGGCACCTGACTCGGATCGGTAAACGTGATGCCGAAGATTTTTTGCAGTGCCTCCAGTTGATCGCCAACAAACCAGGGCGCGGCGTCCGGGCCGAATTCGGCGTCGATCTGGCGGTCGAGCTGTTGGCGCAGGTAATAGAGCCCGGCGACATAATCGACGGACGAGCCGGCCGTGCCGGACAGCCGCCATTCCTGGCTGAACTGCCGATGGCCCAACTCGGTTTCGGATTGGGCCACCGCCAGCGCGGTGCTGTCACCGTCGCGGCCGGCGCGGTAGTCCCAGTCGCGGTAGGCGGTGATGCTGGTGAAGCGCATCGCCTCGTCCAAGTCCCAATTCAATTCCAGTGACACGCCGTTCTGCAGAGTTCGCGGGCGACCCGGCGCGTCGATGCGGTTCTCCCGTTGGTAAGGGTCGGGCTCCGCCAGCGGATAGCCAAGGAATTTGGCGCGCTTGCGGGTTTGCTCGCTGTAGTGATTGACCAACAGGACGTTGCCGGCTTCGTTCTGCTCGGCGTAGTCGGCGATCAGGCGGGCGCTGAAGTCGCTGTTCGGCGTCCACAGCAGTTGGCCGCGCAGGCCTTGGCTGTCGGCGTCGCCGAGGCGGCTGCCGTCGTGCAGGTTTTCCACGGCGCCCTCGCTGGAGCCGTCGAAGACATTGAGCCGCCCGGCGAGAACGCCGTCTTGCAGCGGCCCGGAGACGGTGCCGCGATATTCCCGCAGACCGCGCTCGCCGTAACTGGCTTCGAGGTTGGCTTCGGGCTGGAAAGTCGGCTGGCGCGTGACGATGTTCAGCGCGCCCGCGGTGGTGTTCTTGCCGAACAAGGTGCCTTGCGGCCCGCGCAACACTTCGATGCGTTCGATGTCCATCAACTCGGTGAAGGCCATGCCCTGGCGTGCCTGGTAAACGCCATCGACGTAGGTGCCGACGCTGCCTTCCAGACCATCGTTGTAGGCGGTCGCGCCAAAGCCGCGCAGGCCGAAACCGGCATAACGGGCATCGTGGCCGGACACCACCAGGCCCGGCACCCGTTGTTGAATGTCTTGCAGACGATGCAGGCCGGCTTCGTCCAGCTGATCGCCGTAGAGGACGTTGATCGGGATCGGCACGTCTTGCGGGTCTTCTTCGCGGCGGCGAGCGGTGACGGTGGTCTGGTCAAGGACGAGGCCGCCGGAGGTGTCTTGCGCTGCCTTGGCCGACAGCCAAGGCAATACCGTAAGGCTGCCGAGCAAGAGCAGCCGATAACCCATACCCGGCATGCTAGAACTCCCGGGCCATTGCTCGATGCACCGTGTCCGGGCAAACCAGGGTCTTGATCCGCGCCAGCAATTGGCGGCTGTCGGTGGGCTTGAGCAGCACAGCGTCGAAGGCCAGGTCCTCGGGGTAACCCGGCGGCCTGTGTGGCGGGACCGCTGAATAAAGCATCACGGGCAGATCATGCTCACGGGCACGCACGTGTCGCAGCAGTTCCCAACCGTCCATCCCAGGCATCATCTGATCGCTGATCAGCAGGTCGACTGGCTGTTCCGCCAGGCAAGCCAAGGCATCTTCGCCGCTCACCGCCATGCTCACATCGAAACCGTAACCGGCCAGCAGGTCATAGAGCCATTCGCTGTTTTGTTCGATGTCGTCCACCAGCAACACGTGTTTGCCCTGGCCATCGAGCGGCGTGATGTTGTTATCGACGATGCCGTTTTCCAGGTCATCTTCTTGGGCGCATTTGAGTTGCAGGCGAAAACTGAAGTGGCTGCCCTGCCCCGTGGCCTGGGGTTCGAGACGGCTGCCCATGCGTTCCAGCAATTGGGTGACGATGGACAGCCCCAGCCCGCTGCCTTCGTAGCGTTGGGCGTTGCGGCCACGGCGGAACGGTTGCAGCAGTTGTTCGAATTCTTGCGGATCGATGCCGATGCCGGTATCGATCACGCTGAAGCGCAGCTCCACGGTGTCAGCGGTTGCTCCTGGACAACAGCCCACTTCGAAACGGATCTGGCCGTTGCGGGTGAATTTCGCCGCGTTCGCCAGAAGGTTCATCAACACCTGCCGAAGCCGCTTGAAGTCGGCCTCCACCAGGGGCGGCAGATCCTGGGCCATTACCGCGTTGAAGCTGTTGCCCTGGCGCGCGGCGAGAAAGCCCGCCTCGTCGGCGATTTCCTGGAGAAAGCCGTACAGATAGCCCGGCGCGAGGGTCAGTTGCATCTGCTCCAGCTCGCCCTGGGAGAACTCGAGCATCTCGTCGATCAGCTCCAGTTGTTGACGGGCGTTGCGCTCGATCGTCGCCGGGTAGTCGCGATTCGGCCCGCCGTGTAGCAGGCGCGCATAGTCGATGATGCGCACCAGTGGCGAGCGCAGGTCGTGGCTGATCCGTGCCATCAATGCGCTGCGAGCCGCGAGGGAGTCGCGCAGCTGCGAGGTGCGCAGGGCCACGGTGCTTTCCAGGCGCTCGTGCTCTGCCTGGCGTTGCTGTTCGAGGGTCGACAGCGCGTGCTTTTCCCGGTTGCGGCTGCGGGCCACTTCCATGATCAAGGTGCACACCAGCAACACCACGCCCGCCAAGGTGGAAGACAGGCTGTACTTGCTTTCCGGCGACTGCCAGGGCAATTGTTCCTGGGGGAAGAAAATCCGCATCAGCAGTTGCCCCACCAAGAGCCCAGGCACCAGCCATGCCATCCAGCTGTAGCTCAGCCGCCTGCGCCACGCCATGAATAACGTAGCGAACAACACGCCGTAGAAACTCATCAGGAAGACCTGAACGATCTGCGCGCCCTGGACCGCATCGATCTTCAACCACCAAAGTCGGCCGAAGACACAACCTAGCAGCGGCACCCAATAGCTCCAGCCGATGATCCTGGGCAGCTGGGACACCTGCAACAGTACGCGGAAGTACGCCAGGAACAGTACGAACGAGAGCGCGCTGGCGCAGGTCAGCAGCTCGCGCATCCAGCCCAGCGCCGACGGCCAGTAGATCAGGTAACCGTTGAGGATGCAGGTCAGCAGGATGTAGCTCAGTACCGCACCCGCGTTCACCATCAGCAGCCGGGAGCGCAGGATCCAGCCGACGATAAAGCCGAACGGCACGACCAGCAGGACAATGCCGAGGGAGAGCCCGTCGCTCAGGTACGTCTGTTGCTGACTGCGCAGCAGCGCCGGTTCGGACCACAGTTCCGGCTCCAGCAGCATCTGGAAGTTGCTCGCCACCCGGACGAACACCGTGGTGCTCTGCCCCGCCGCCAACGACACTGGGAACGCCGGCTGACGCGCCGCCGGTTGAGGCCATTCGGCCAGGGGATAGGCGCCGCCGCCGTGTGCCTCGTACCCCGGCCGGTAGACGCGGATGTCTTCCAGGCGCGGCGCCCCGACCACCAGCAAGCGCGAACACGCCGCATCGCTCGAATTGGTCAGCCGTAATTTCAACCAGAAGGCGGAGCGGCTGTAGCCCTGCGTCGGCCAGCTTGGGGTGGCGGCTTTGAACTGCGTGTCTGGCAGCCGAGCAATTTCTTCCAGGCTCAGGCGTGCCTGGGTGTCTTCGAGAATCCGCACGACGGACATCAGGTTCAGAGAGTCGGCGCGGCAGATATCCACAGGTGCCGCACGCAGCAGGCCTGTGGATAACAATGTAATGGTCAGCAATAGAAACTGAAGAAGCCGCATCAGGTGCGCCCGGCCGACTCGGTTTCAACGATGCCCAGGGTTTGCTGGCGAAACTGGCTGGGGGTCATGCCGATTCGCTGGCGGAAGGCCGTGGTGAAGTTGCAGGCGCTGCGAAAGCCCACCAGTTCGGCGACATCCTGCACGCTCATGGCGCTTTCGCACAGTAGATCCTGGCCGCGCCGCAATCGCGCGTCGCGAATATAGGCGAACACGGTCAGCCCGAGATGCTCGCGAAAAATGGCGGAGAGGCGTTTCTCATGGGTGCCGACTTTTTGCGCGAGCATGCCCAGGGACGGCATGTCGTCCAACTGGTTTTCTATCAGTCGCATGGCCGCGCGCAGCACGATTTCATCACCCTGCGGCTCCGGATCGGCCGGACTTTCCTGGACGGTCGGTGGTGCGCGCCAAGTCAGCTGCAGGTGGATCTTGATGCGCGCCAGCACTTCTTCGGGGGCGCAGGATTTGGGGATGTAGTCCACGGCGCCCACGGTCAGCCCTTCCAATCGTTCCAATGAGGTATTTGCAGAAGACAGGAACAGAATCGGGATATGCCGGGTGGCCGGTGCCTCCCGCAACAGCCTGCACAGGCTGAAGCCGTCCATTTGTGGCATGTGCACATCCAGGACGATCAGGTCCGGGCGCAGCGCAAGTGCCCGTTGATAGCCCTGATAGGCGTCGCTGGCCAGGGAAATGCGCCAGGGCTGGGCCTTCAAGAGGATGAGCGTGGCGCGGATGTCTTCGGGGATATCATCGATCAGCAGGATATGCGGCACGGGCTCGGACACCGCCGTGCCCTCCGCCGTCGCTGCCTGCCTTGCGTATCGTCCGTTGTCCATTCGCCAGGTCTCTTGTTGTGTTTAGCCAGCTCTCTGTCGCGAAACTGCCGGCGGAAGATCACCTATCGGGCCGGCAATAAATGGATATAACGGCAGGGCGGGCGAGAACTGAAGCTATCAAATTTTCAACAGACGATAAACGGTCATGCCGTTCGGGGCGGGATGTAGTTGGGGGGGCATAGACATGTGGCGAGGGGATAAATCCCCTCGCCACAAACGAGATATGGTCGACTAACTGTGCCGAACTGCAGGGCCTACTGCGCAGCCCAGCGGGAGCAAGCTCCCTCGCCACGGGTTTGTTGACTACCTTGAATGAGCGGCGTTTGGTTAGAACTGGTACCCAATCTGCGCCAGCAGTTGTGGGTTTTCCTGACGCGTGTCGCTTTGCGCTTCACCGCCGGAGTGACGCCACGCGACCGTTGCGTCGAACGAGAGCGGGCCGTACTGAGCGCGCAAACCCACACCGCCGCCGGAGATGCTGCGGGTGTTTTCCTCATCAGCCCACTCGTCGTGGTTGATGCGCACTTTGCCGGCGTCCCAGAACAGGTAAGGCGTCAGCTTGTCGATGGGGTAGCGAAGCTCGATCTGGGTCAGCATGCCTTCGTCGCCCGAGGCTTCGCTTTGTGGATAAGCCCGCACCCCATCGATGCCACCGAGGCTGAAATCTTCGGAGGAATCGAGGTTGTCCTGGCTCCATTGGCCGAGGAACCGGGCGAACAGCGTGAAGTTGGCGGGCAGCGCTTGCAGGCGGGCAAGGTCGACGTTCACCTTGCTGAATTGACCTTCGGTCTGGGCGGTCTGACGGTCGCCCTCGCGCAGGGCGGAATCAAGTTTCAGGTCACCGTAGGTCAGCGTCGCGCCACCGTAGGTGATGCCGCCGCCGAGCAAGGTGTCCCTCACATCGAACTGCAGGCTGATGGGCAGCGAGTCGCTGCTTTTTTCAAAGCTCAGGCCCAGTACTTCGTACTTATCTTCTAGATCCTTGTGCTGGTACTGCCCGGCCAACATGAGGTTCGCCTGATTGCTGCGTACGAGCGGATAACTCAAGCCGACGCTGCTGACTTCGGCGGTACCGGTCGCACCCAGGTCGGCGAATTCAGCGCCCAAGTCATACGAGCTCTTGGCGTAGCCCACGTTGCCGCGCAGGCCAGAGGTTCCCAATGGCATCGAGTAGCCGAGGCTGCCGAAATACAGCTCCTCATCGGTGGCCATCACGGCGGCGCTCAGCCGGTCGCCCAGCATCATCGGGCTGTTCCAGTCACCTTGTACCGTCAGGCGATTGCGCCCCGAATACCGGTTGCCGTGGTTGTCCAGCGTGGCCTTGCCTTCGAAGGCCTTGGTTTTGCTCACCTGGGCATCGAGGTCGCCCGTACCGAGCTCGTCACCCGGGCGGATGACCGGACGAACCGCCACGCCCGGCAGGTCGGACAGAACCAGAATGCTGCGCTCCAGGCGGTCACGCTCGATCACGTCGCCCGGCTGCAAGTCGTCCAGGAAGGGCTGCGCCTGCGCGGCCAGTTTTGCATCGTCGTTGACGGCAGTGACTTTGCCATAACGCCCTTCGATCACCGCGATGGTCAGCTCGCCGTTGGCCATGCGCTGAGCCGGCAGGTAGGCGCGTGCAAACGGGTAACCGTGCTCACGGTAGTAAAGCGTGACCTGCCGGGCGATTTCCCGCAGCTCGTCCAGATCAAGGGACTTGCCAATGGCCGGCGCGACGACGCGTTGCAGGCTGGCCTCGTCGATACGGGTATTGTCGGTGAAACGCACGGCATTGAGCTGGACCTTGGCGCCGCCGACTTTTTCCTGCGCCGGTTGCGGCGCCTCGACGTCCAGGCGAATGCTTTGCGGCAGTTCCTGTTGAGGAATCGGCAGTTCTTGCAGGATGCGCCCCGCGTCAGGGATTGGGCGTGCCGGTAGGGTCGCCGCCCAGGCCGGGGAAGTGGACAACAGCGCCAGACCAGCGGCGCAATACATCAATTTGTTATGCATTGAATATGTCTCGAATAAAGCGGGTTGCCTGAGCCCATGACCGCGTCCGGGGACGCGGCCAAGGGGCTCCTTCAAAGGGAAAAGTGAGTGTCAGGGGTCAGGGACGCATGGCCAGGCTCGGCAAGCGCACACCGCCGCGCACGACGAAAACAGTCTGTGGCGGGTAGGCCGCACAGGCGGCCCCACCCGATACACCGCCGTCGGCGCAGACAGTCCCGGCCAGTTCCCGCTCGCTGTCGGCGTCCTGGGCCTGGGCAGCCGAATCGCCGTCGCCTTGGGCCAGGGCGTCGCCCGCAGCGTTGCCGCCATTGGCGTTTGCCGGCGCGCCGCTCTGATCCACCAGCAGCAGGCCGCCGTCCTCGACCCCGACGTCGGACCAATCAGTCGGTTTCGGCTGGACCGGATTGAGCTCCGGCGCATGGGGCGAAGTCACTTGCACGACGATGCGCGTTGCATCGGCGACGCTCTGCTGGATGGCGCTGATATCGATGGACTGCGTCACCGTGAGGTTGCCATTGGCCGGGTCGCTGACGATCAGGTAACCGAGGTCAGCCAGCCCACCGATATTGATCTGGTGGGTGCCGGGGTCTGGGTTTCCTATCGAATACTCCGGCTGGCCGAGCATCTGTTTGGTGTCACCGTTCTGCAGGCCGTTGACGTCGAAACCGGCTGCACCGCCACCGTTGAACGTGGTTTGGCCGTCGAATGGTTTGGTCTGGGTGGTCGTACCGTTCGTGGACACCACCAGCGTCGGTTGCTCGCGGTATACGGCATGAACCCCGGTGTCACCCAGCGCCCGACCGAAATTGCTCTGCTGCTCGTCGCTGTTGTAGCGGAAGTTGCCGCTGCCACTGCCCACCACATCCACCACGCCGGTGCTGCCGGCGAGGCTGCCGGTGTAGATCACCGCCCGGCCACCCGCGCCGGTGGACACCGTCACGCCCGCGTTGGCTTTCACGTCACCGCCCGAGGCCACGCCCGCCGAAGCGGATTGACCGGCGTTGAGCACGATCGCATCAGCGGCATTGCTGGTGGTGCTGACGTTCTCGGTCAGGGTGATATTACCGGTGGTCGTTACAACCTGGACTTTGCCGGTGTTGCCGATGCCAACGATCTGATTCAGCTGGGTGCCGTCCAGCGCCGTCTCGGTCAGCCTGCCGACGGTGACGTCCGTGCGGTTGACGAAGTTGACGTCCTTCGCCCGGCTGGCGATATCGCCGACCCAGTTGCTGGCATTGCGCAGGTCAAAATCGCCGCCCTTGAGCGCCAGGCCATCGGCGGTGATGGTGCCGTTGGCATCTTGGGTGGTCTTGCCATCGACGTTGAGGAACACGTTGCCGTTGGTGGCCAGCGCTTCGTTGATCGCCAGATCGCCGTCGGTGCCGATGCTGACGTCGCCGGTGTTGTTCACCCCGGTGGTGGACTTGACCACGTTGCCGTTGCCGTCGGTTTCAGTCAGCGTGCCGACCTTCAGGTTGCCAGTGTTGTTGAACGCGACCTTGCCCGCCTCGCTGGCGATGTCGCCCACCACGTTGCCGTTGTTGCGCAACTCGAAGTCGCCGCCGTTGAGCGCCAGGCCGTCAGCGGTGATGTTGCCGTTGGCATCTTGGGTGGTCTTGCCATCGACGTTCAGGAACACGTTGCCGCTGGTGACCAGTTCTTCGTTGATCGCCAGATCGCCGTCGGTGCCGATGCTGACGTCGCCGGTGTTGTTCACGCCGGTGGTCGTCTTGACCACGTTGCCGTTGCCGTCGGTTTCAGTCAGCGTGCCGACCTTCAAATTGCCAGTGTTGTTGAACGCGACCTTGCCCGCCTCGCTGGCAATGTCGCCCACCACGTTGCCGTTGTTGCGCAACTCGAAGTCGCCGCCATTGAGCGCCAGGCCGTCAGCGGTGATGTTGCCGTTGGCATCTTGGGTGGTCTTGCCATCGACGTTGAGGAACACGTTGCCGCTGGTGGCCAGCGCTTCGTTGATCGCCAGATCACCGTCGGTGGCGATGCTGACGTCGCCAGTGTTGTTCACACCGGTGACGGTCGTTTGCGTGCCATCGGCATGGGTCGCGGTAAGCGAGCCCACTTTGAGGTTCCCGTTGTTGTTGAACTGGACCTTGCCCGCATCGCTGGCGATATCGCCGATCACGTTACCGCTGTTGCCCAGGCCGTAGTTGCCGCCCAGCAGCACCAGGCCGCTGGCATCGAGCTTGGCCCCGGCGTCACCGGCCTGAGTGGTGTTGCCCGCCACTTCCAGGGTGATGATGTCGTCGGCGCGGGTTTGACCCTGGCCGGCGTCATCCCGTGGGCCGTTTTCGATGGTGATGCCTTTTACCAGCGACAGGTCGTGGTCGGTTTTCAGGGTGACCGCTTCGTCGGAGGTAATCCCAACGGTGCCGTCCACGACGCCAACCGTCAGGTTGCCGTTGCCGGCGAATTTCAAGCTGCCGACATCGGCGGCGATCACGCCCACGTCATTCCCCTTGCCCAGGTCGAAATCGCCTTCGCCGCGCAGGGCCAATTCGTCTGCGGTAATGGTCGCGCCCGTTGCCTGGGTCGCCCCTTTGCCGGCGTCGACGGTGAGGGTCAGGCCTTTGCCGGTCGTGCCGTCTTCGTCGGTGCCTTCGGGATCCTCAAGGGTCAGATCGCCCAGCAGGTTCAGGACACCGTTGGCGACCAACGCCAGGTCGTCCATGAGCGTCGCGCCTTCATCGTCGACGGTGATGTTGCGGGTCTTGTCATTGCCGATGACGACCTTGTCGAAACCGTCCTGGATGTTGGCCAGGTCAGCGTCGGACAGCACCAGCGGATCGTTTGGCCCGGTCACCTCTGGGTCATCACTGCCGCCCACGTGGATATCCAGGCCTGGGGTTTTCTGCTGCAAGGTGAGACTGCCGCCACCGGCAACGCTCGCGGCGAGATCGATTTCGTCGGCGGTCAGGCTCGTATTGCCCTGGGTCGCCAATGCCTGGCCGACCGTGAGCGTGTCGGCGATAAGGTTCAGGTCGCCGGTCTGGGTCATGCCGGCCACCGGCACACCTTGCGGGTTCGCCGGGGTCTGGCTGTCAGGAACGGTGACGACGCCGACGGTCAGGTCATCGACATCGGCAAAGCTGACGGTGCCGGTGTCGCTGGCAATCGTGTCGACGTCGTTGGCGGCGTTGTCCAGGTCATGAACGGCGCCGTCACCCAGCAACACCAGGCCATCGGCGACAATGGCGCCGCCAGCGGTCTGGTCGATCTTGCCGCCATTGCTTTGCAATGCCAGGACCGGAGCCGGTTTGTTGTCGTCGTTGCCGGTGCCCGGTGCGTCCGCCACGGTCAACTGGTCATTGATGTGGATATCGCCGGTGCCGGCATCGAGGATAAGGTTGTCGTTGATGCGGGTGGCTTCGATGATGCTGATGTCACCGGTCATGTCCGCGCCACCGATCTTGACGGAAGTGAACCCGTCGCCCAGGGCGCTGATGTCGGTGCCGGTCAGTTCCAACGAACCGGCGGCGTCGCCGGTGCTGCCGCCCACGGCAATGTTTTTGCTCGGGGTGTTGGTTTCAAGGGCAATGGAGCCATTGCCGGTAACGCTGCCGGCGCCGCCGTTGAAGTTGATATCGTCGGCCTTGATGGCCAGGTTGTTGTCGGTGCCGTTGAGGCTGCCGTTGAACGTAATCGAACTGCCTTGCAGGCCCTTGCTGCCAGAGGTGTTGGTCTTGATGTTGTCGACGTACAGCGAGCCGCCAACCTGCTTGCCGGCGGTCTGGTCGAAACTGCCCGAAACGAACACGAATTTGTACGTGCCGGCCTTGTCAGCGGTCGCCGTATGGCTTTTCCAATCCACCGCGCCCGTGCCGTTCCCCGTTTCGTTCAGGATGATCTGGTATTCACCGGTGTTGACGTTCAACAGATAGCCGAAGACATCATAGGTGTCGCCGCCCGCAACCGGTTTGTAATCGAAACTGACCGCTTCCCCCGCCGCCAGGGAGACCGTGCCCTCGCTCACCACCGACGGACCGCGCATGATGCAACCGGCGGGTGCGTTCTGGCAGTTGGAGTTGTTCTCGGTGCCCAGCAGCAGCGCAGCGCCACCGTCCTGGCCCTGGCCAGCCGCGACGACCGGTGTGAGGGGCTTGTAGTTCATGTCGCCCTGGTCGCCAGGCGAAACGCTCGGCGGGTTGCCATTGGTCGGCGATGTGGTTGGCAGCGTCGGGTCATCGGGAGATACCACGCCCTCCACCACGGTCACACCAGTGAAGAACTGGTCGATGGAGGTCTTCCAGCCGACCAGGCCGTTTTCGAAGTCGGCGTTCAGGAACTGCGAGGTGCCCATCTCAACCGCACCGTTGTAGACCTGCTCGCCGCTGGTGAAGACTTTTGCACCGTTGATATACGTCTTGCCGGCGCCACTGGTGGTCGCGTACAGGGCGCCCAGGGCGCTGTTACCGCCCACCATGTCGCTGAAGATGATCGAGCCTGAACCTGCGTCCACGCGCAGCTCGCGCTTGTTGGCCACCGCATCGGAATCCACCACGCCGGCAAACACGATGTTGCCGCCGTTGCTCTTCAGGCTGACGTCGGTGTTGAGCGCCATCTTGCCATTGAAGATCAACGCCAAACTGTTGCCATTGCCCGCGCCGCTGGCGTCGATGTCACCGTTGAGGAAAATATTGCCGAAGACATAGCGGCCCGTGCCGACGTCGTTGTGCCCGGACTGCAAGGTCAGCGTCCGATCGCCGCTGATGTTCGTCGGGGTGTAGTCGCCGTTCCAGTGGATGCTGTTGTCGGCTTTGATCGCCACATCGGTGCCGCCGGCCAGGGCCGTATCGATCGCGTTGAAACCGACCGTGGCCTCTGTCCCGTTGGCGCCGCCCGTCAACCCGCCGTTGCCCGGTCCCACCGTGACGCTGTCCGGATCGAGCAACCACAAGCCGCCCTTGCCGTTTTTGGCCGAGGCATCGGCGGCTTTGCTCACCGCCAGCTTGGCGCCGCTGGTTTCGATCTTGCCGCCGTCACCGCCCTTGGCGCCGCCGGTGGCTTTCAAGGTGCCGTCCACGCGCGTCACGCTGCCCGGTTTCTTCACATCCGACCAGGCCACCACGGTGCCACCTTTGCCGTTATCGGTGGCCGATGCATCGAGCACGGCACCAGCGGCGATAGTGGTCTGGCTGGCCTGCTTGATCGAAGCGTCCTTGCCTTGCCAGCTCCCGCCCACGTAAATCTCGCCGCCGCCCTTGGCGCCGGTGGCGTCGAGCGCAGCGCCGCCGTTGATGGCCACGCTATCCCCGGTCACGACGATCTTGCCGCCCTTGGCGGTGTCGGAAGACACATCGATGCGCCCGGCGACTTGTACGTCGCCCCGGTCGCCCATCAACGTGACCACGCCGTTTTCACCGACATCCAGGGAACGGGCTTCGATCAGGCCGGTGTTGTTGATGACGGTGCTCGCCAGGGTTTCCGCCGCACGGGCGGTCAGCAGGATTTTCCCGGCATCGGCACGAATGGCACCGCCGTTTTCAATCAACGCCTGCAACGCGCCTTCCTGGACTTCCAACTGCACCGGCCCACCCAAGTCGAGCGTCACGACGCTGCCGGCGCCCAGCAGCACGTTGCCCTTGTGCGCGGTGATGTTGCCTTCGTTGACGATTTTCGCAGCGATCAGGGCAACAGTGCCGCCTTGCGCTGCGTTGATGTTGCCCTGGTTGACCACCGACGCGGCGCTGTCGCCACTGAAACGGTAATTGCCGGCAAGGAAATCTTCGGTGGATAGATTAAGCGTGGAGGCCACCAGACCGCCCACATCCACTTGCGCGCCGGGGGTGAACAATACGCCGTTGGGGTTGACCAGGAACACCTGGCCGTTGGCTTTCAGCGCGCCCTGGATCACCGACACATCCGAGCCCAATACCCGGTTCAATGCGACAGAATTCGCGCCAGGCTGGACGAACTGGACGGTGTTGCCCTTGCCGATGGAGAAGCTCTGCCAGTCAATCGCAAGCTTGTCGCTGCCCTGATGAATGACCATGCCCGTGCCGCCCTGGTGGATGCTGCCGTTACCCGCCACGATATTGCCGCCGGACGGCAAAGGCCCCGCCGTGGCAAACGAGGCGAATACACTGCCGCCCACGCCCATGACGAGGCTCAGCCTGAGGTTGAGGGATTGACGGCTTTTGTCCTTGCCCTGGCTTTTGACCAACTCGGATGCCACCTGCCATGCGCCCATCACGGCATTCCAGACGACTCGGTAACTTCTATTCATTGTGTTCACTCATTCCTGATACAGCGGGTCACGCCAAGACGACCCGACGGTTCCTGTCGACAAATCAAACGGAGAAACCGAATCCGGGGCGGATTGCGGCTCGAAAAATCCCACAGTGCTGCGCCCATCATGTCCGCCGCGCTGGGGGCAGTGCCTTTGCTTGAGCGCCCATGGCTTTTGAATGAGGGGATGGAATTCCAATTTTCCGATGGGTGGCTCGCTGGTCACCTCCTCGTCGGCGACCTATGCTCAGTCGGTCCAGTTTCCACAGGCGGGCCCTGATGATCCGATGCAAACGCGCCTATGAAACCGCCACCGCCGAGGATGGCGTACGGGTGCTGGTCGACCGCTTGTGGCCGCGTAACTGCCCCAAGGATGCCTTGGCGATCGCCGAGTGGCTGCCGCAGCTCGGGCCTTCCCACCCATTGCGCAAGGCGTTCAAGGCGGGCGCGGTTTCGTTCGAGCAGTTCCGCGAGGCGTATCGCAAGGAATTGGCGGCGCGGCCGGAGCATTGGTGGAAGCTGGTGGACCTTGCGCGGGATGGAACGCTTACCCTGGTGTATGCGGCCAAATCGACGGATGAAAATAACGCGGTGGTGCTGGCGCAGTGGTTGGAGGATGAGGTGGAGAAACGCACGGAGTCGAGCTCACCGGTGTGTTATCTGGATGAGTTTCCAGAGCTTTGAAAGGGGCTTGCTGTAACACCGTGGCGAGGGACCTTGCGCCCTCGCCACGGGTTATCGATTTGCCTAAGATCGGCGCAGAGAATTCACCGGGAGGACAGCCGTGACGCCATCGCCCTTTGATCCGTTGGTTCATATCGATTGGAAAACATCCGGCAGCGACTTGCTTGGGCTGCTGCAGCATTACTACCCCGACATCGGGGTGTTTGCCGGCCCGGGGTTCGAGACGTTGTTGGATGAGCTGTCCAACGAGATGCCCGAGGTCTGCTTCGAGGCGCTGGCGGCGCTGTTGTCGCACCAGGGTTACGACCTGTGGAACCTGGACGCCGGCGGCGATGATTATCGGCCGGTTATTTTCCCCTCCGACCAACGCGAGGCGTTTGCCCAGCATTGGCAAAGCCCACGTGGCGAACCCAGATTCACGCCGAGATTGATCGAGCCGCCCAAGCCCATGGTGACCGAACACAAACCGGCCAAGACCAAGCGCGGCAAGGTGAACTGGCTGCAGGAAGTCCATGACTACCCCGGCCCCACTCACGTGCATGAATACAACTACCGCAATGGCTGGGCTGCCATCACCGAGCAGGACGAAGACCGGTGGTTGTGCTTTTTGATCGACTACAACCAGTGGCCGCCTGTCGAGCTGGACATGCTCGAACAACGCACCGATGAGGTGGATGGCGGGGACCTGCGGCTGATCGACGCCAACGCCCAGCGCAGCCTGTGGCGACGCCAGGTCAAACGCGGCGATTACAGCGCGGATGATCGGTTCAAATATGAGATTCGCCGGGGCGATACCATCGAGGACTTCGGACCTGCCGGCCAGGAGTGGCAGGCATTCGAAGAACCCTGCGTTGTGGCAGACGACACGATATTCGAGCGCCAGCGCATTTACGAGCCCAAGCACCTGACGAGGATCTGGCGGACCACGGCGGACAGCAGCGAGGTGATTTTCGAGGACTCGGATGAGCTGACCATCCTGCCCGTCGGCCCGCGCCGATTGCTGTTCATGCAACACAACGGCAAGCGCTGCTGGGTCTGGAACCAGGACCCGCCGCACCAGGCCGTCGCCGCCAAGCCAATGCCCGCCGAGGCTTATAAGCTGCGCGCATCGACCGCGTACCTGGGCGGTGACGAGATTTTGCTGTTCAGCGAAGGCGCGCGGCCGAACGTCGAGCACTCGGGTTATCAAGAGACGGTGCTGTTGGCGTGGCGCTTCAATTTCATCACCGGTGCCAAGGCGAAGGCGACGTTGGACGGCTTCGGCAGCGAGCTGCGCCAGGACACCCGCCTGCTGGTCACCCAGCCCAAGCAGGTGATCACGCTGCGCACCTTCCATGGACAGCTTCATGTGTCCCGTGGGCATGGTGATTGGTGGGTGTGGCGTTATCGCGCCAACACCTTCGGCACCCAGACCCTGGCATGGTTTTGGAATCAACGCAGCAATGAGGTAGTGAAGCTCTCGACCAAGGATATCCCGCGCGTCAAGCCTGAGATTCGTTACGTGCCGGCGCAGGATCGGTATCTGGCGTTCGAGACGGATTTTGTGGCGCGGTTGCCGGGCTTCGCGCAGATCCTTGAGGCCAAGGGATGTGAGGTTCTGACTTTTCAGTGAGGCGATTTCGCGGCGGCGACCTCCGTGGCGAGGGAGCTTGCTACCGCTCGACTGCGCAGCAGTCGCAAAACCTGCCAACCGTTTTCCCCTGCCATGCCGCCAGGGGCTGCTGCGCAACCCGGCGCGACAAGCTCCCTCGCCACGGGTTTGTCTTAAACCTGCAGCACCCCACGAAACCCACGCGCCGCGTAATACGACTGCACCCCATTGTGGTAAACGAACACCCGGCCATAACGAAAATCGCCAAACAACGCCCCACCCAGCGCCCGGATTTCCGGAGGTGTTGCCAACCAACTGGACGTCTTGGCATCAAACTCACCCAGCGCTTGTAATGCCCGGTATTGCTCTTCGGTCAACAGGCTCACGCCCATCGCTTCGGCCAATTCCAAGGCACTGCCTTTGGGTTTGTTCTCCTTGCGCGCATCCAGGGCCGCACGGTCGTAGCAGAGGCTGCGGCGGCCGGTCGGGCTTTCCTTTACGCAATCGCAAAAGGTGATAGAGCCTGTCTTCGAGTCCAGGCCAATCACGTCGGGCTCGCCGCCGGTGGCGTCCATGGCTTGGAGCGTTCCAAGGGCGCTGGGGTTGTTGTCGAGCCGCGTCTGGACGTCGGCCCATGGGATGTTTGGATGGCGGTCGGGGTTCTGTTCAAAACGGGCCCGCAGGGTTTGCAGCAAGGTTTGTTGTTGTTCTTTCATGGCGCGAGGTCCTTGGGTGCCGATG
Organism: Pseudomonas sp. E102; assembly: GCF_052660185.1. Classification (NCBI taxonomy): domain Bacteria; kingdom Pseudomonadati; phylum Pseudomonadota; class Gammaproteobacteria; order Pseudomonadales; family Pseudomonadaceae; genus Pseudomonas; species Pseudomonas sp. E102. Next base: position 291,882 of record NZ_CP084025.1, on the reverse strand, counting down.
GGTTGTGCATGGAGCGTTTAATAGCGACATGCAGCAAAGTCACAGCTTCGATATTTCAATTTGATATTGGCTACTGTCGACTCTGACAGTAGTTGCGCAGCGGCGTTGGCTCTTAACCTGCTACAGGTTCGCGAGCAGGAGCCTAGGGTGAATACAACGATAAGCTGCATCAGAGCGCTGCCACTTATCCTGCCTATTACATTGGCCGGCACCTGTTTCCCGGCGCTGGCGACCGAGGACTGCAATATTCAGAAAGTCGGGCTGGCGATGATTCTGGAACCTGGAGGTATAGCTCAAAAAGCCTTGTCCAAAGCCCAGTACAGGGAAAAGCTGGATGTGAAGCGCGTGCGGATCACCCACTCGGAACGGGCCAAGCACCCGGATAAATCTCGCCTCACTGTGGTGATCGACAAAAAAAAGAAAAGTGAAGCACATCTATTGCGAATGAACACCCGCTGCTGGTGAGCCCGTGGAAAGGACACCCGGTCAGCGCCTCACCTGGGCGCTACGCGGCGCGGGCGGTCCGGCCAGCGTCTTCGTCCTTGAGAAGATAACGGGCGAGGCATTGATTGAGTGAGACCGCCGCATCCTCAAAGGACGCGCCGGCTCACTGTAATACCGCATCGTCAAGGTTCGCGCTAACTCACGCGCTTCACCTCAAGACGCCCGCAAGGCGGCCCACTTAATTGCTCGCCCGTTTCCAGGCTGAACACCGAAAAGTGCAACGGGCAGGTGATGCTTTTCCGCTGCTCATTGATCACTCCATGTTCCAGCCATCCAGCGCGATGCGGGCACGTGTGCGGCACTTCAAAGTGCTGGTCGTCAATGACGATGGCGAACGTGCCTGGGCGATAGAATTCAGATGGCTCGCTCACACATGCGCTCCTTGTCGAAGTACTTCTGCCGCCTCGCCTTTTCGACAGCGGCATCGAAGGCGGCGTTGGTGATGTCCCGTCCCATGCAGATGCCTTCCCACGCTTTGACAGGATCCAGGTCCCTCGCCACGTCCATTGCCTTGAGCAGGCGCTGGCCTTCAATCGCATGGAAGACATCGATGTGAACATGCTCGGAATAGTAGGTATGGGCCTTGATCTGCAAACGCGAGCAGATGGACGTGTAGCATTCAAAAAAGAACGGTACGACGGTTTCGAAGTAAGTAATCACCCCCGCGAAATACGACGGATCATCCGCCCTCATCGTCAACCAACAGAACATGTTGGGAAACGAGAAACCAGCCGGGGCGTTAACGTCGATGTAGAAGTCCAGGTCGGTAGGCATTCCCAACTCATTAAGCAGATCAATGTACAGCGTCGTATGGGAGCGCTTCAGGTTACCGGACCCGAACTCGTCGATCATCATGCGCAACATCGGCATCTGCGCCGCCAGGCTGAGCCGGGGCATAAGGTGATAAAACACTTGTGCCTCGGTCAAACCATCCAACGCGAACTCCTGCACCAGGATCCTGAACTCGTCAAGGCTCATATGCTCGCTTACATAGGCTGCGCTGGGCGGGATCACGCTGCGCTCCATTTCGACCAGTTCAGCCAGTTGCTTGCGCAATGCAGCGAGGTTGGTCGGTGGGTTGGCGGTTCGCGTCTTCTGGATAGTCGACTCGATCCACTCACGCTCGAAAGCCAGGATATGGTTTTCCAACGGTTTGAGCTGTTTGATGCATGACCGATTCGCCAGGAATAGTTCTTTATGCAAGTCGCTCATGCCATGGCCTCCTGCTCTGCGAACACACGGTCAGTGCTGATGATGCCGCGGGCCTTGAGTTCTTTCTTGACCTGGGCGTACCAATCGTCGGCGCCTAGTTCAAAGCGCTCATTGAGCTCTTCCACTAGTTCACCGACTGAAGTTTGCCGGGCGCCAATTGCCAGTCGACAGACTCCGGGTTCCAGATTGGCCAAGGACACCACATTACCGTCGGACTCGAGCTCCCGCGCAAGCAGCATTTCCCAGCCAATGAGGTAATCGAGCCCCTCGTTGCGCAGGCGCTCGATCTCGCTTTGCACACGCGGCTGGGAGGGTGAGTCCTTGATACCGATGACTCTCGGTAGTTGGGCGATCGAGAACAAGGTCTCGAAGCTTTTCTCGTTACCGGATAACGCTGACTCGTTATAAATGAAGATATCCAGCGACGTCGCATCATGGACCGCCCGGTAATGCTCGATCATGTCTTGTTGGCTTGTGCCTGAAGCAAAAGGCGATGTGAACATGACCGCCTGGGCCCCAAGCTTTTGCGCCAACAATGCGTACTCGACGACTTCAGCCGTCGTCGCGCGTTCTATACCGGCTATCACCGCCTTGTCCTGTGCGTGGGCCAGCGTCAGCTCCAGCATGCGCTGCCACTCCCGCCGACCCAGCCGCCAGCCCTCGCCGGAAGTCAGGCAAGGAATGTATCCATCGACAAACGGCCGTGAACAATGAAGCAAGCGACGCACGCTCGCTTCGCAGACGCGCGACTGATCATTAAGAGGCGTGATCAACGGTACGTAGATGTGCTTAGTCGACATGCTGGAAGTCCTCTTGTCCGATGGTCATCTGCAACGACTGCTCGTACAGGCCCTGTAGCTTTTCAGGAAACACGGACTGCGAGGACGCCATGGGAAACGTCTTCAGGTAGGGCTTGAGCAACGTCAGATCGCGAAGCGAATCGTCATGGGTGTAGAACGGTTGTTGATGCTCGACCACATGGGCGACCAGCATCTTCTTTTCCACACTCAAGTGCGCCCAGTCGGGCTCCAGGCAGGCGCGCTTCAAGACTTTATTGCTATAGCCCTGGCGCTGGATGTTCATGTCTGTATGAAGTACGTCCATGAACGGGTAGTAGACGTCCTGCAGGTGTCGGCTCTTCTTCCAGATAATGGCATCGCATATGCCAATCTGGCCAAAACTCATCAGCACCTGACGTGAATAAAAAGCGCTGAAAAACCCCAGCGATTGCGCCCTTACCTCAGGGTCGCGATGGTGCATACCCATGAACACGGTGGCGTCCATAACCGCAATGGAGGCTTCAGCCATGATAGTTCTCCAGTGCCAGGGCGATGGTCCTGACCGCCTGTTCGAACTCCTCAGGCTTGCGCGCCAATGCCAGGCGAATGTATTTCTGCCCTGCCTGCGGTTGGCTCCAATAGAAATATTTGCCAGGCAGGACGTACACCTCATAGGCCATCAGGTACGCCTGCAAGTCATCGGCCGACACGCCATCACGCAGGATTTCGAACCAGGCAACACTGGTCTCAACCGCCGGCGTCAAATAACTCAGGAAACTGCCGTGCAAATGTTCTCGGGCGGCCGCGCGGTTTACATCGAGTACCGAACGTACCGACTCGAAATCGTCAGCGTTGCTGTCTCGAATGTATTGAGTCACGACATTCAGAATAAAGGGCGACACGTTCAGCAATACGCTGGTGACGATGCTGTAGATGTCAGCGTTGATGGCCCGGCTGGACATGATCGTCGCGCACTTGGTGTCTTGCAGCGGCCAGGTTTTTCCTGTGTCTTCCATGATGATGTACTCGGTACCGATGTCATCCAAAATGGCATAGGCATCGAGGCGGCTACCCCCTGAAGCTTTGAAAAACGCGGCGAAGCAAAAATCCAGAATCAACAACTTGCGGTGATCCTTGCAGTAACGCGCCACTTCGACAAAGGTGTCGGTGCCGTCGGCAAACATGCTGGTACCGGTCGGGTTGTTGGGATCCACCAGGAAAATCGCATCGACGTTTGCCGCCGCGGCTTGAAGCTTTGCATAGACACTCGTAGACGACTGCAAAAGGGCTTCGTCCAGTGGAGTCAACGGCACTTCCATGTGCTTGAGCAGGTCATGCAAGTTGTCGAAACAAGGTTCGATCAACCCCACGCTCATGTTGCGTTTGCGCAGATAGGTCGCGGTGATGTGCATCGCAATGGAGGCCGCGTAGACCAGATAGATTTCATCATGTCGCTTGAGCGCATGCTCTTGACCATGGAACGTGAAGAACGCCTGGATAAATTCCTGCTCGCTCTGATATTGGCTCTGGCCTTGGGCGCGATACCAGAGTTCGGGCAGACGGCTGACAATCTCTCGCTGGGTGACGCTTTGGTCCTGATGCGTATGGGCGTCGGCGAGATTGAAGCGTGTTTTCAAGGCAGAAATTTCATGTTGGGTGATATCTTCTTTATCATCCAGGCGGGTCAAGACGCTCATATTATTATTCCTATAGGTACTGAGTATGTTCATCTCGCTGGCCGGCTCACGGCGCCGTAGATAAACCCTGATCTATAGTTAGCATTGTTTCATTGTCGAACAACTGTACTTGGGTGCAGCTTGGCATTTGCATTCCTGTATCTAGGTACAGTTGCTTTTCCTGGTTCATGCCGCCATGCTCGGCGCGCACGATAATTCAGCATAAATACCCAAGGACATTGCAGGACATGGACAACGTCAGCTTTCATGCCATCAATTATTCCGATGCCTCAGAAGAGCTATTGAGTGACCTGTACGGTTTGAGAAAAGAAGTTTTTGCGGACCGGCTTGACTGGCGCGTCACGATTCAGCACGGAAGGGAAATTGACGAATATGACAATGCCAATGCAACCTATCTCGTCGGTCTGTGTGCGGGGCAAGCGCTGGCTAGTTTGCGCCTGATCAATACGCTGAACCCTTACATGGTCGAAGGTCCATTCCGAAACTTCTTCAAGTGCGAAGTTCCAAAACACAATTCGATGGCCGAATCCAGTCGTTTCTTTGTGGATAAAACCCGTTCTCGTGCCATGGGTTTGAACCAACTACCGCTTACCGAAATGTTGCTGTTGGCCATGCACGAACATGCCGCCCGGCAGGGCCTGGGTTCGATCATAACGGTGGTCAGCCAAGCCATGTCTCGCATCGTTCTGCGGGCGGGTTGGCACTACGAAGTTCTGGATACTGGCGAAGCTTCACCCGGCGAAAAGGTGTTGCTGCTCAACATGCCAGTGCGCCCCGAAAACGACCGGAGCCTCAGGCAAACCATCGAGTCGAAGCAGCGCCGCGGCGTGGCGCAGGCTTGCAAACAAGGGTTGCCCTGCTAGGGCACCTGCTGTCGGTTCAGACCAGCCCCATGCTGACAGCCTTGTAGACCGCTTGCTTGGCGTTGCAGACGCAGAGCTTGTCCACGATGTTCGCCATATGGAATTTAACGGTGCGCACGGAGATGGCATGGATAGCGGCGATTTCGCTGTAAGCCTTACCCATGACGACCCATTTCAGGACCCCAAGCTCCCTGTCCGACAGCCCGGCTTCGGTCAACTCCGGGAATAATTCGCTCAACGAAAAACAATCAGTCAACCTGCTTTGAAACTGAACGAGCGTCATCTGGATTTCTGCCGCCCTGCGCGTCATGGTCTGCTCGAAATCCTGACGACGCTCGGTATTGCTGATACTCAGTGCAGCAAACAAGCCATTGGCATCGTGCAGGTTGAAAGTGAAGCCGTCCGATATCCGGTATTTTTCCGACGATGCAAAAACCGCCTGCCCTTGACCTGACGTCTTGGATTCAAGCGCTTCATGCCAAAAGAACGGCGCTATGCATTTCATGCCATGTTTAATGACCGGATCGATAAGGTGGAAATTCTCAGCCCTATACACGTCGAGCCAGCGTTTCGGATAATTTGAGAAAATCCTCGGTTTTACTTCACGCCCCTTGTACATGACAAAGTAAGCATAATGACAACCTTCCAACGGCCGCAGGCACTTCTCGAATGTATTCTTGAGTCTTTCATCCAATTCAGACCCGGTATTGATGAAGCGCCGCCCTCTCAAAGCTTGATTGCTCATAAAAACTCCCTTTTTTATGGTTTCGTTGCTTGAGTAGATCCTTGCTGCAGAATGATGAAAAAAGCATTCAATCCAAGTCTCAATTTGTAGTAAAGCCAAATGACCACTACATACTCGACGACCGAATTGAAGCAAGACTCGCCTCCGTTGGGGTAAGCCGTCCTTCTCTTGCGGATCAGGCGGCTCGCTCCAGTTTAGAGTCTGTATGGAACGTGTATCAACTTACCGGCATATCCCGGGATTCGGCGAGCCCGGCTTGCACGGCAGGACGGGACTCAATCGTTTTCAACCAGCGCAGCACATGGGGGAACGCCGTGATATTCAGGTCCAACTCTTCGTAGGTGCGCAACCAGGGAAACGCCGCGATATCGGCAATGGAATATTGCTCGCACGCCAGGTAACTGCGCTCGGCCAACTGCTTATCCACCACCCCATAAAGGCGCAGGGCCTCTCTGCGATAACGTGTTATAGCTTCCTCGTTGCGTGTAGTGCTGCCATGCAGGAACCACCACAGTTGGCCCAACATTGGACCAATGGCCCCGACCTGGAAGAACAGCCATTGTTGGACCGCGAGCCGTTCGGTAGACGCATCGGGTTGCAAAAAACCATGCTTGTGCGACAGGTAATCCAGGATGGCGGCGGATTCAAAAACCGAAACGCCCGCTTGGTGATCAACGATGGCGGGGATTTTCCCGTTCGGATTGATGGCCAGGAATTCCGGCGAGTGTTGTCGGCCTTCCGAGAGGTTGAGTTTCACAATTTCGCAAGCAATCCCTGCCTCCTTCAGGAAAATACTGATTTTTTGTCCGTTAGGCGTATCGGCCGTATACAGCGTGATCGGAACAGCAGCGCTCATGAGGAACTCCATTTCGTATCAATTTAATTGCATTTGCAATCATATTAATCCGTGCAGTAAGGTGCAAGCACGACGGAACGCACGGAGATTGTGGAATGATCGGCTTTTCCAGCTTCAGTAAAACGCCTGAGACCCGCCTCGCCGCACAGGCCTGTATCGATAAGATTCGAACGCTTGCCGATCAGCACGCAGGTGGGTTTTGCTCGCCGCTCTACACCATGATCGATATTGCCAACCGCCTCGAAAGAGATCCGGGAACAGCTCGGAACATCTGGGTGATTCGAGCCAACAAACAGCCTCAAGCCGAAAGCCATCACACCCGCATTAGTGCTTGGCCGTTGCGCATGAGCCCTGCCGCCCGCGCGAGCGAGAAACCGCTGTTGTACCTGACCAGTTCAGCGACATCGGCCGAACTTTGCGCGCTGTCAAACGAATCGGCAAACCGCGGAATACTGTGCAACGACATAGAAACCCTGCCCTCGCGCTGGCCCAAGGGGGCTCATCCCTGGGTGCCGCTCTGGCTGGTGGCCAATCCGCAATGCCTGCCATTCGACCCAGCCAGCGGCGCCGAAGCGCATGCCATTGCCCTGGCCGCTCTGGAGAGCCTTTACGTGGAGGGCAACGATGGTTTTTATTACATGGCGCTTCACGATGAGCCCAATGATTTCCTGGCCCCAATCGGCAATGCCAGCGCGAGCCAGGCGCTCAAGGGAATGTACAAGCTGACCGAAATCGAGACCAATGTTGGCGCCCCTCGGGTTCGCTTGTTGGGCGCGGGGTTGGCGTTGCAATCGGTGGTGAGCGCGGGGCAAATGTTGAGCGACCACTGGGGCATCGCGAGCGAATTGTGGAGCTGCCCCAGCTATACCCGCTTGGCCCGTGACGCGGACAAGGCACAGCGTTGGAATCGCATGCACCCCGGGATGCCAAGACGATCGTCGCATCTGCTCGACTGCCTGGGCCCCTCGGACAGTCCGGTCGTCGCGGTGACGGGTTACGCGCAGCACGTCGCCGAGCAGATCGGCGGCCACATCGGCTCACGGTTCGTGGCCCTCGGCGCCGACTCTACCGGTGCCGCTTGCGCAGCGGTGGATAAACACTGGATCGTGGTGTCGTCGTTGCAGGCCCTGGCTCAGGATGGGCTTATCGACCGAGCGTTGGTCGAGCAGGCGATGAGCCAATACCTGTTGCAATGACCACACATCGCTCATCCCGCTCGCCCACTGGAGCGCGCCGCTTTGGCCGCACGTTCCAATGCTTCGCTGAAGACTCGTTGCTGGTCGTCATCGAACTGCGACAGGAACAATTCGTCCACCGCGCCTTCATAGACCTTCCACATCTTCTTGCGCAGCGCTTTCCCGCTCTCGGTGATGGCCGCGTACGCGCCTCGACCGTCGTCGCTGGCGCGGCTGCGGGTGACTAGGCCCTCAGCCTCCAGGCGGTCGACCAGGCGGGTGAGATTGTAGCGTTCGATGGCCATGACATCGGCCAATTCGCTCATCCGCCGCGCGCCGTCAGGGCCACTTTCCAAGCCCCATAACGCGTCGTACCAAGCATAGGCAGGCAGCCCCTCAGCCGCCAGTCGACGCTCTATTTCGCGGATCAGGCAGCGGTGGGCCCGGACGAATCTGAACCAGGTGTCCGGCTCGTTTGAAGACATGCAGCACCTTTTTGATGAGATCGATTTAGTTGCAATTGTAGCGCGTGGCAGGATAAGTTCTCGCTCGTAGTTGCAAATGCAACTACAAAATTCCAGAAGGTTGGCGTCCACCCACGCCCCTTAGTCAGGCACCAAACGACTCGGTGCTGCAGCACTGTCCAGGAGACGACAACGATGGCACAACAATCCATGTTTCTCGACGAGGATCCACAAGAGACTCGCGAATGGCTCGAATCCATTGAATCGGTGGCAAGCGTCGAAGGGCGCCCTCGCGCTCACTACCTGATCGACCAGATGCTTGATTTCGACGCCAACCGCCACGGCGATTTCTACGGCCGAGTGACGACCCCCTACGTCAATACGATCCCGGTCGACCGCCAGCAGCCCTACCCTGGCGACCTGGCCGTCGAACGCCGGATCAACGCCTATATCCGTTGGAACGCACTGGCCATGGTGCTGCGCGCCGGCAAACATTCAAACGTGGGCGGGCACATCGCGTCCTATGCATCCGCGGCCGTCTTGTACGACGTCGGCTTCGAGCATTTTTTCCGTGGCCGCACCGAGCAATTCGCTGGCGACATGGTGTACATCCAAGGCCATTCTTCGCCCGGCATCTATGGACGCGCCTATCTGGAAGGTCGCCTGAGCGAAGAGCAGCTGGACAACTTCCGCCGCGAGACTGACCGCGACGGTGTTTCGTCCTATCCGCATCCACGGCTGATGCCAGACTTCTGGCAGTTTCCAACGGTCTCCATGGGGCTCGGACCGATCACCGCCGCGTATCAGGCCCGGTTCATGCGCTACCTTGAAGATCGTGGCCTGAAAGAACACCAAGGCCGCAAAGTCTGGGCGTTTCTCGGTGACGGTGAAATGGATCAGCCGGAATCGCTGGCGGCCATTTCCCTGGCGGGCCGGGAGAAGCTCGACAACATCATTTTTGTCGTCAACTGCAACCTGCAACGCCTGGACGGTCCGGTGCGTGGCAACAGCAAGGTGATCCAGGAGTTCGAAAGCCTGTACCGGGCGGCCGGCTGGAATGTCATCAAGGTGATCTGGGGCAGTGGCTGGGATGCCCTGCTGGAAAAGGACAAGAGCGGCCTGCTGCGCCAACGGATGATGGAATGCGTTGACGGCGACTACCAGAACTACAAATCCCAGAACGGCGCCTATGTGCGTGAACACTTCTTCGGCAAGTATCCCCAGTTGCTGGAGCTGGTCAGCGACCTGAGCGACGACGACATCTGGAAGTTGTCTCGCGGTGGCCACGATCCGGAAAAAGTCTACAACGCCTATGCCGCTGCCATGCGCCACACTGGCGGGCCGACAGTCATTCTGGCCAAGACCGTGAAAGGCTTCGGCATGGGCGAAGCGGGTGAAGGCCAGAACATCAATCATCAACTCAAGAAAATGGGCGACGAGGCGGTCAAGGCGTTCCGTGACCGGTTCGCATTGGCGCTCACCGACGACCAGTTGGGTGACATGCCTTATCTCAAACCCGCCGCGGACAGCGTCGAAGCCCTCTACCTGCAAGCCAGGCGGACCCAGTTGGGCGGCTATATCCCGGCGCGTTTCAACGCCGTGGCGCCATTGCAGGTGCCACCCTTATCAGCGCTGGATACACAGCTCAAAGGCACGGGCGAACGGGCGATTTCCACCACCATGGCGTTCGTGCGCATCCTCGGCACGCTGCTCAAGGACCCGAACATCGGCAAGCTGATCGTGCCCATTGTGCCGGACGAATCTCGCACCTTTGGCATGGAAAGCCTGTTCCGCCAGATCGGCATTCACTCCCATGTCGGCCAGTTGTATACCCCACAAGACGCCGGCCAGTTGAGCTACTACAAAGAAGCCCGGGACGGCCAGATCATGCAGGAGGGGCTGAACGAGTCCGGCGGGATATCTTCGTGGATCGCCGCAAGCACGTCCTACAGCACCCATGGCGTGATGACGGTGCCGTTCTACATCTTTTACTCCATGTTCGGCTTCCAGCGCGTTGGCGACCTGGCCTGGGCGGCGGGCGACGCACGCGCTCGCGGCTTCCTGCTCGGGGCGACTTCCGGCAGGACGACGCTCATGGGTGAAGGCCTGCAACACGACGACGGCCATAGCCACGTGCTGTCCTCGACCATCCCGTGTTGCGTATCCTACGACCCGACCTACGCCTACGAACTGGCGGTGATCATCCAGGACGGTATGCGGCGGATGTACGCTGAAAACGAAGACATCTTCTATTACATCACCGTACTGAACGAAAACTACGCCCACCCACCGATGCCCGAAGGTGTCGAGGAAGGCATTCTCAAGGGCATGTACCGCCTCTCGGCGCCGGAAAAACCTGTCGAAGGCAAGCATGTGCAGCTGATGGGTTGCGGTTCGATCCTTCAGGAAGTCGTTGCGGCGGCCCAATTGCTGGAACAGGACTTTGCTGTCAGCAGCGAAGTCTGGAGCGTGACCAGCCTGACCGAACTGCGCCGTGACGGCCAGGAAGCCGAACGCTGGAACCTGCTGCATCCCGAGCACGCGCCGCGCGTCGGTTATGTGGAAAGTTGCCTGCACGACAAGCAGGGCCCGGTGGTGGTCGCGACGGACTACATGAAGATTTTCGCCGACCAGATCCGCCCGTTCGTACCCAAGCGCCGCTTCGTGGCCCTGGGCACGGATGGTTTCGGTCAATCGGACACTCGCGAGTCGCTGCGCAGATTCTTTGAGGTGGACCGTCACTTCATCGCCCTCGCGGCGTTGAAGGCCCTGGCCGACGACGGGCAAATCCCAAGGGGAAAAGTCGCTGAGGCGATCACACTTTATGGGATCGATCCGCAAAAGCAGAACCCTGCGAAAGTTTGACCCCACGATCAACCTGTGGGAGCGAGCTCGCTCCCACAGTGGATGGTGATGCAGGTCATTGCGCCTTCAGTTCGACCACACCCCGGACTCGCTGCAACATATTGATCAAATGCAACCGCATCGAAGCCCGTGCTGCTTGCGCATCGTGCCGCGCCAACGCCGCGTAGATCTGCTCCCGCTCGCGCACCACCAGTGCCCGGTTCTGGCCTGTCACCGACGGCCCGGCCTGTTGCACTACCTCGATCAACGTGTTGCCCACATGGGCCATGGCATCGATGAAAAAGCTGTTGCCGGTGCACTGGGCGACCTGCCGATGAAACTCGAAATCGACCCGGGCGCTTTCCTCATCCGTTGGATCAAGCGCATTCGCCGCATCGAGCGCCTCACGCATCGTTAGCAACTGATCCGGCGTGGCGCGTTGCGCAGCGATACCCGCAGCTTCCACTTCCAGGCTCAGGCGCAGTTCGATCACGGCCAGCGCGTCATAAGCGCCACCCTTGACATGTTTGCCGCCCTGGAAATCTCCCGGGCGCGCGGTGTCCACCACGAACGTGCCGATGCCATGTCGGGTTTCCACCAAGCCTTCAGCCTGGAGCCGGGACATGGCTTCACGGACAACGGTCCGACTGACGCCACGCTCCTTGATGATCACCTGTTCCGTTGGCAACTTGCTGCCCGCAGGCAGGTCGCCCGCGAGTATCTGCTGCGTCAGGTCGACCACCAGTTGCTGAGTCATGCTCAGGCGTCGATCGGTTGTGACACGCTCCATTGCACCTATCCATCAAGCCAGACGATCGCGGCATTATAGCCGCGACCTTGCCTCAAAACTCACTATAATGCCCGCTGATCTCACTAGAGCACGCCGATGACGGACCAAGCGTTATCTCCATTGAACAAGCCGCGCCGCCTGGCCGAAACACTGGTCGACCGTTTTGCCCAGCGCATGCGCGACGGCATCCTGAAATGTGGCGAAAAGCTGCCTACCGAAGTGCACATCATGGAAGCCGAAGGCGTCAGCCGTTCGGTGGTGCGCGAGGCATTGTCGCGTTTGCAGGCGGCGGGGTTGGTAGAGACGCGCCATGGCGTCGGCACGTTTGTTCTGGATATGCCGGCACCGGAAGGGTTTACCCTCGGGCCGGCGACGATTGCCACATTGTCCGACGTGCTCAACTTGCTGGAGTTTCGCCTGAGCCTCGAAGTGCAGGCCGCCGGCATGGCCGCCGAACGCGCCACGCCCGAAACCCTGGCCGAACTGGCCCAGGCGTTGGATGCGTTGTTGCAAGGGCCGGAAAAATCCGGCACCACCATCAACGCCGACTTTCAGTTCCACTTGAAAATCGCCAAGGCGGCCGGCAATTACTACCTGATCGACATCATGAAGCACCTGGGTACGAAGCTGATCCCGCGCACCCGGATGAACTCCGCCTACTCAGGGCAAAGTGATCGCAGCGCCTACCTGCAGGGGATCAATGCCGAGCACCAGCAAATATTCGATGCCATCGCCAGTCGCAATGTCGATGCGGCGCGAGCGGCCATGTACCTGCATTTGAGCAACAGCCGCATGCGCCTGTGTGAAACCCAACAACGCCAGGCGTTCTACAACGACTAAATGCTTGTAGGCCCCTGTGGCAAGGAAGCTTGCTCCCGCTTGGGCGCGAAGTGCCCACAAAGAAGGACTGCTGCGCAGCCCAGCGGGAGCAAGCTCCCTCGCCACGCAATTCAACTATTTCTCGAATGAGCAGTGCCGCCTCACAACTTAGAAGAAGCTGTATTTAACGCCGACCCGCAACCGCAGTTGTCGATCACTGTCCACCGAGTTGACCTTGATATCACCCACTTCAAAGAACGGCGCCCAGCGTTTATCCCACTGGTATTTAACCACGGCATTCTGCTCATAGTCGTCAGTACCGCCGTTATAGCGAATGTAGTCGGCATCGAAGTAAGTCAATTGATATTCATAGGCCCACGGTCCTTGAGGACCGTAGTTGACATAAACATCGTAACGGTTGACCTTCTGGTCGTCTTGCCCATTGTGCGGAACGTCACGGTCAATCTTGTCGCGGTCCAGCTTGGCTGAATCATAGCGATAGCGACCGGCGATACTCAGCTCTTTGGTTACTCGGTAACCCAGGCGCAGGCCCAACTTGTAGGTGGTGGACTCCTCATCGCTGTCCAGGGCCAACGAAGGCGTCAGCGTCCAGCGATCATTGATCTTATGCTGGTAGTTGACGGTAAATTCATGGCCGCTGCCGACGGTATTGTCGAAGGCGACGTCTTTCCGGTCACCGGCCGTCTTGTATTTGAGTTCACCTTCCAGGCCCACGCCGTTATCCAGCCTGATGCCGAACTTGGCGCGGTCGGCATGCATTCGAGTCTTTTCAGCATATTGATGCCGGACATTGATATAACCGGTATCCGCCTGAGCGACAACCGAGGTGAACAACGAAGCGATCGACAAAACTACGAGGGTCTTTTTCATGTTTTTTATTCTTGTAAGTTGAAATCATTAGTTGGGTTGAACGCCAAATCGCAGGCGAGCGCGTACGCGCATTGAAACGTGCGGTTCAACGTGTTCTGCGGTTTAAAACAGGTACAGCGGGTCAGTTACTTCAAACGGCAATAGGTACGCGTTGAATATCGCGACTGGCTTGCACCAACAGGCGCGTGTATTCATGGTCGGCGCCATTGTTCGCGAGCAAGTGACTGTCGAGTGTCTCCACTACCCTGCCCTGCTGCATCACAGCCAGCCGATCGCACAAATGCGAAACGACCGCCAAGTCGTGGGTGACCATCAAATAGGTCAGCCCTTCCTGGCGACGCAGATCGGCCAACAGATTGAGGATTTCCGCTTGCACCGAGACATCCAGCGCCGAGGTCGGCTCGTCCAGCAGCAACACCCGAGGGCGCAGGATCAGCGCACGGGCAATCGCCACGCGTTGGCGCTGGCCGCCGGATAATTGATGCGGGTAACGAAAGCGAAAGCTGTCGTTCAAACCAACCTTGCGCAGGATCTCGCTGACCTTCGGCCCACGCCCGTCGATACCGTGGATACGCAGTGGCTCCTGCAGCGCGGCGTCGATGGTGTAGCGCGGATGCAGCGAGGCGTACGGGTCCTGGAAAACCATCTGCACGGTACGGTAGTGGTCCAGCGGCAGCTTGCGCGTCACCGCCCTGCCGGCGATTTGCAGTTGACCAGTCCAGTGCTGGTATTGTCCCGCCAGGCAACGCAGCACGGTGGTCTTGCCCGAACCGGACTCCCCCACCAGGCCAAACGCCTCACCTTCGCCAACGCTCAGGCCCACGTCGTGCAGTACCGCGTTCAGTGCCGCGCCGGTGCCGAAACTGAGGTTCAGGCCGGTGATTTCGATCATGCTCATGACAGGCTCCTCAAGGATTCAACCAGTGTGGGTCGCGCTGCAACACCGGCAGCGTGGCGCGCGGATGGTCCAGGCTGGGCAATGCGGCCAACAGGCCTTGGGTGTAGGGATGGGTGGCGTTATCCAGGTCGGCGGCGGCAATCGACTCGACCACACGGCCGGCGTACATCACCAGCACGCGGTCGCAGAAATGCCGTACCAGGTTCAAATCGTGGCTGATGAAAATCAGTCCAAGGTCACGCTCGCTGACCAGCTCTTCCAGCACGTTGAGCACCTGCCGGCGCACCGATACGTCCAAGGCCGAGGTGGGTTCGTCGGCGATGATCACCTGGGGATCGGTGATGACCATCATGGCGATCATGATCCGCTGGCCCATGCCGCCAGAGACTTCGTGGGGGTGCAGGTCATAGACCCGACGAGGGTCACGAATGTGCACCTTTGCGAGCATGTCCAAGGCCCGTTCCCGCGCTTGGCGATGGGGCACTTTGTGATGGGCAAGATAGGCTTCGGCGATTTGCTCGCCAACGCGCACCACCGGGTTCAGTGAATATTTCGGGTCTTGCATGATCATCGACATGCGCGCGCCGCGAATCGCCTGGATCTGCTTTTCGCTCGCGCTCAGCAAGTCGATATCGGCGAAGCGCAGGGTCTTGGCGGTGACCCGCGCCGTCGGCGGATGCAGACGCAAAAGGCTGCGGCCGACGGTGGATTTGCCCGAGCCGGATTCGCCGACAATGGCGAGTTTTTCCCGGCCCAGGTTGAACGACACATCACGCACCGCCAGCGAGGTTTTGCCCGCGTTGCGAAACTCCACGCACAAATCCTGTACCGCAAGTTTTATCTCAGTCATGACTTGTTCCTCAGGATTGGCTGCGGGGATCAAGGACGTCGCGCAAGCCGTCGCCCAACAGGTTGAAGGCCAGGCTGACCAGCATGATCGCCGCACCGGGCGCCGCCACCAGCCACCAGCTTTCGAGCATGTAGCGCCGCCCGGTGGAGATCATCGCCCCCCACTCCGGCAAGGGTGCCTGAGCGCCGAGGCCGAGAAAGCCCAGGGCGGCGGCGGTGAGGATGATGCTCGCCATGTTCATGGTCAGGCGGATGATCACCGACGACAGGCACATCGGGATGATGTGGCGAAGGATGATCCGGGTACTCGACGCACCTTGAAGTTGAACAGCGACGACAAAATCAGCGTTGCGCAGCGGCAGCGTTTCGGCACGAGCGAGCCGGGCTATCGGCGGCCACGCCGTCAGCGCGATGGCGATCACCGCGTGCTCCAGGCCCGGGCCGAGGGCAGCGATGAAAGCCAGCGCCAACACCAGGCTGGGGAACGAGATGAAGATGTCAGTGATGCGCATGAACAGGCTGTCGACCCAACCGCCGAAGTAACCGGAAACCGTGCCGACCAACAGGCCGATAGGGCCGACGATCACCGTCACCAGCAAGACGATGTACAGCGTGATGCGCGAGCCATACACCAGCCGGGCGAACACATCGCGACCGTACTCGTCAGTGCCGAACCAGTGCTCGCTGCTGGGCGCATGCAACGCGCCAGCAAGGTTCTGCGCCAAGGGATCGTGACCGGCGATCCAGGGCGCGAAGGCCGCGACCAGGATCAGGGTCGAGACGACGACCAGGCCGGCGAACGTCATCGGGTTGCGCAGCAGAAATCGCAGCAGCCGGGTGGCGCTGGCGACCAGCGCAGCCGTACTCGAAGCAGGCAGCGCGGCACTGCCGGCTGCGCTGGAAGCAAGGGGCAGGTTCATTAGCGAGTCCTCGGGTCGAAGATCTTGTAGAGCGCATCGCTGATCAGGTTCAGCGTCACGAAGATGAGGCCGATCAACAGAACGCAAGCCATCACCGCGTTCATGTCACCGAGCAACAGACTGCTCGTCAGGTACTGCCCGAAGCCCGGCCAGGCAAACACGGTTTCGATCAGCACCGCGCCTTCGAGCAACCCGCCGTAGGCCAGCGCGACAATGGTCAACAGCTGCACACGTATGTTGCCGAAGGCATGGCCCCAGACGATCTTGCGCTGGGACAGCCCCTTGACCCGGGCCGTGATGATGTACTCCTGGGACAGCTGTTCGAGCATGAAGCTGCGGGTCATGCGGCTGATGTAGGCGACCGAGTTGAAGCTGAGGATCACCGCCGGCAGCAGGATGTGCCGCAGTGCGCTGCGAAAGGCCTCCCAATCGCCGGACCAAGCCGTGTCGATCAACAACAATCCGGTGTGACTGGGGATCAGCCCGTCATAGGCCAGGCCGATCCGCCCGACGCCGCCGGCCCAACCCAGCCAGGCGTAGAACACCAAAAAAGCCATCATGCCGATCCAGAAAATCGGCGTGGAATAACCGAACAGTGTGATCAGCCGTGCGATATGGTCACCGGCACGGCCCTGATGGGTCGCCGCGTAGACACCCAGCGGCAGGCCCGCCAGCACGCCGAACAGAATGGCCAGGGTCGCCAGTTCCAATGTCGCCGGGAATACTCGGGCGATGTCAGTGATGACTGGGTTGCCCGTCAGCAACGCCATGCCGAAATCACCGTGAACCAGATCGCCGAGATAGATAGCGAACTGGGTCCACAATGGCTTGTCCAGGCCGAGCTCTTTATATACCTGGGCATACGCTGAAGCGTCGGCGTCCGGGCCGACGATGGCCAGCACCGGGTCCAGGGGCATCACGCGCCCGATAAAGAAAGTCAGCAGCAGCAACCCCAGCAGCGTCACCGCCACCGAGCCGCCGCGCCGGGTCGCCGAAACGGCCCGGGTGGTCCAGATTGAAAAGGATGCAGTCGACATATTCATTCCTGCCTTGGCCTGCGGCCGTCGATTTCAGCGCTGCTTGTAGACGTCCCGAAGGCGCGTGGTAGCGGCGGTGTGTCCGATGTAGTTGCGCACGTCAGCGTGGATCACCACCTCATCGACCATCTGCGAGACCGGCATGATTGCCCCGGCCTGTTGGTCATAGAGGGTCTGGACCTGGGCGTACATTTGCCGCTGGCGCTCGGGGTCGCGCTCGCTCTCGGCCTGTTCGATCAACTGGTTGAGCTGCGGGTTGAAGAACGAGGTGCGCCAGCCCTGGAAGTTGCTCAACTTGGCTTCGGTGCGGTTGTCCGGGTTGTACACCAGAGCGCGCAGGCTCGAATGCGGATGGCGCTCAGCCCCGCCACCACCACGCCCCACGAGGATGTCGAACTGTCGGTCGCGCATCGCCCCGTAAATCTGGTTGCCGGTGCCGGTGATGATCGTGGCCTGGATGCCCGCCTGGGCCAGCGTCGCTTGCAGGCTGGTGGCGATGTTGATGAACGGCGGGTCGGTCAGCGAGCGAATGCTCACCTTGAAGCCTTCGGCATGTCCGGCCTCCGCCAGCAGCCGCTTGGCCTTGGCCACGTCCAGGCGATAACCCGGATCGTCCAGGCGCGCCGGCAAGCCCAACTGCATCGGCCGCTGGTTGATCACGCCGTAATGCGGCATCACCACATCGTTGATGCCCTGGTAGTCGATCAACAGACGGATCGCCTGGCGCACGCGGATGTCCTGGAACAGCGGTTGCTGCATGCTCATCGCCACGTAGTACAGCGTTCCGCGGGCGATGCTCTGAATGCGCACCTCGTCGACCTTGCCCAGCGCCTTGATGTCGGTGGCGGCCATGCCGCGCGCTACGTCCAGGTCACCCCGCTCGACCATCAGGCGCAACGCCTGTGACTCGGTCATGTTGCGCATGATCACCCGGCGCAACTTCGGCGCGCCGCGCCAATAGTCGTCATTGCGACTCATCAGGATCACATCGTTGGCCCGCCATATGTCGAGCTTGAATGCGCCTGACCCGGCCGTATGCGTAGCCAGCCAGGCCGCGCCCTGATCGTCACCGACCTGATGCTGCAAGGCCACCGAGCGGTCGACGATGAAGGCACTGGGCGAAGTTGCCAAGGTATTGAGCACCAGCAGCGTATCGGTGCTGCGCGCCAGCTCCATGACAAAGGTGTGCGGCCCTTCTGCCCGCATCAGTTTGACGACATTTTCGGCTGTGAAACCGTAAGCTTTCCAAGTCGAAGCCAAGGCGCGGTTGAGGATGACAACGCGTTGCAAGGACCAGGCGACATCCTGCGCAGTGAGCGGAGCGCCGGAGTGAAAGCGTACGTCGTCGCGCAATTGAAACGTCAGGCGCATCCGGTCCGGGCTGATTTCCCAGCTTTTGGCCAAGGCCGGAACCAGCGTGTCCGGCTGCGCCGCGTCTTGCTCCAGGAGCATGTCGTAGACGTTGGCGTTGACCTCGGCAACCTCCAGGCCCGTCGCGGCGGCCGGGTCCAGGGACAACAGGTTGATCATGCTCATGCCCACCACCAATTGGTCGGCGGGCGTTTCGCCTTTGGCCAGGCTGACGGGCACCTGCACTGTGCACAGCGCCACGATGACACACAGCAGCCTGGACAGGCGCTTGGGCCAGAGTTTCATGGTTCAGTCCTTTTTTATATTTATATAGACTTGCCGTCCGGGCCATTCAGCCCCGGACGCAGTGCGCCATCAATGTCGGGATAATGTGTTGGCTTCGATATAGGCGAAGTTGATGTCCTCGCCCAACCCCGGCCGATCAGACAGGTGCACATAACCGTCGGCGTCCATCGGATCGACGATGCTGTTGAGATGCGCCGGCACTTGCTCGTAATCGAGGAACGGGTGCAGCAGGCCACGCTCGTACCAACGACAATTGCTGATCGCCCCCACCACGGCGAGGTTCGCCGCGCCGTTGCCGTGGACTTCGCAATCCATGCCGAACGACTCGGCCAGGTGCGCCACTTTCAGGCAGGGCCCGATGCCGCCGACGCCGGCCACGCCGGCGCGCAGGATGTCACAGGATTTGTGCGTGACCCAACTGGCGCGGCTGTGGAATTTGCCGGCGATGCTTTCGGGGCCCAGCACCGGAATATCCAGGTTGGCCGCCAGCCAGGCGTAGGACTCGGCGGAGTCTTCCATCATCGGCTCTTCGAACCAGGCGAAATTCAACTTTTCCAGGGCCTTGCCGATGGTCAGCGCGTCCATGCGGCTGTACCAGTGGTAGCCGTCGAGCATCAGCGCGATATCCGGGCCAACCGCTTCGCGCACGGCGGCGCAGGCCTGGATATCCATTTGCGGATTTGGCGCGAAGGAAATCGGCGGCATCCAGGTGTGCAGCTTGATTGCCTTGTAGCCGCGCTCGACGAGCTTTTCGGCAAACTGGCCGTACTCATCCGGCGTCGATAGACCGCCCGGCAGATCATCGCCGCACATCGTCGAGCCGTAGGCCAGGACTTTGTCGCGGTAACCGCCGATGAGCTTGTGCACCGGCAGGTTCAGCTTGCGCCCGGCCAGATCCCACAAGGCTTGTTCCACCAGGGCCAGCGCCCGGTCGGTGAACTGCCCTGCGCTACCGCGTTGCCAATGCGCCAGGTCCTGCCAGATGCGCTCACGATCCATCGGGTCGCGACCGATCAGCACCTTGCGCACGAAGGATTCGATGATGTGAGGTCGAATCAATTCAGGCGTACCGAACGCATAACCCTCCGATCCATCGTCGCAGCTGATCCGCAGCAGGGCCATCTTGATCATGACTTCGTCGCCGGGATGAGCGTGGCCGGCGCTGTCCTGGGCGCGACGCGACGGAGTGGAAAATATTTCGACGTGAACGCCTGTGATTCTCATAGGGAGGGCACCGTGTTGTTATTTATATTTGTATGTCGTCATACAACGCGTCCGATTATTTGGGCACCTTAGCCGGCATGTCAACCCATCAAATCAACGAAAGAAGAGATTTATCTTGTCCGGACAGCTTTTTACAACCATGACAATCTTAAGAAGTCGTCATACCACAAACCACTTCCTCGCCACGAATCAGCCCGTGCCCGTTGCGGGAATCATTGGCTACAGTGACTGGACTCATTGGCGCCAGAACTCATGCGGAGGCCGACATGAAGAACTTCAGCATCGAGCGCATCGACCACATCGTCTTGCGCGTGAAAGACATCGAACGCAGCCTCGCCTTCTACACATCGGTATTGGGTTGCGAGCTCAGGAAACGTCGGGACGAGCTGGGACTGATCCACCTCGGCGCCGGTGCATCGATGATCGATCTGGTGGACGTCGACGGGCCACTTGGCCGTCAGGGTGGCGAAGCAGCGGGCCAACAGGGCCATAACGTCGACCATTTCTGCCTGCGCATCGAACCGTTCGACGAACCAGCGCTGCTCGCTCATCTACACGCAGCCGGCCTGGAGGTCGAGAAAGCGCAAATGCGCTTCGGGGCGGAGGGTAAGGGCTTATCGATCTACTGCTGCGATCCGGATGGCAACCAGATCGAGTTGAAGGGGCCGTCGCTGGAGCCCTGAGCTCCAGCCGGCCTGCTGGGATCAGGCCAAGAGGTGCCTGGAGATGACCTTGGAGATTTCAACGATACCGGTCTTGCCGGTGAATTCGAACTTCACCTTGCCTAGGGACGAAAAGTAAATCTCCAGTTCAGAATCCAGGTCGAAGGTGCCGGAGGTTTCCACCGAGTACGCGACGATGTTTTTATAGGGCAGCGAAGTGAAGTCCTTTTTGCTGCCGGTGATGCCCTGCACGTTCACGGCAATGATGCGTTTGTTGGTAAAGACCACCCCATCGCGCATGGACTTGTAGGCGTCGATGACTTGTTCGCCGTCCAGCAAGAGGGCTGTGACGCGTTCGGCGTACTCATCGTTTTGCTTGAGCTTGAAGAAACCTTTGTTGTTGAAATCGATCATGGAGCGAAGTCCTTGCTGGTATTTGAGAACATCCTGCTTGCTTGATTCTGAAGGCCAGTCCCGGCAGGTGCCAAGCGATTTTACCCACCACGCCAAAACAGCCCGGCGGCCCGCATTTTATCTCCTAGACTTGCCATTGTTTGCTGTTCGCAGGGGCATCGAAGGTGTCCGTACGATAAACATAATTCCAAGAGATCCGCCATGCTCAAATCCTTGTGGAAAGCGCTCGCCTGTACATTGGTCATTACCGCATCGGGCGCCGCCATGGCAGCCGATCCCATCGTCATCAAGTTCTCCCACGTAGTCGCCGAGCAGACGCCGAAGGGCCAAGGCGCGCTGATGTTCAAGAAACTGGCGGAAGAACGCTTGGCGGGCAAGGTGAAGGTCGAGGTTTACCCCAACTCCACGCTGTTGGGCGATGACAAGGAGATGGAAGGCTTGCTGCTGGGAGACGTGCAGATCATTGCCAGGTCACTGGCGAAGTTCGAGCAGTACACCCGCAAAGTCCAACTGTTCGACCTGCCGTTCCTGTTCGATGACATCGCGGCGGTAGATCGCTTCCAACAAAGCCCCCAGGGCCAGCAATTGCTCAAGTCCATGGAGAGCAAGAACATCACTGGCCTGGCCTATTGGCACAACGGCATGAAACAGCTCTCGGCGAACAAACCGCTGCGCATGCCCAGCGATGCGCAGGGCCTGGTGTTTCGTGTGCAGACCTCCGCCGTGCTGGAGGAGCAGTTCAAGGCGGTAGGCGCCAAAGGGCAACCGATGATTTTTTCGGTGGTGTATCAGGCCCTGCGCGCGGGTGTGGTCAATGGCGCGGAGAACCCCTATTCGAACTTTTACAACCAGAAACTGAACGAGGTGCAGAAGTACGTCACCGAGACGGACCACGGCATTCTCGACTACATGCTCATTACCACGTCCGATTTCTGGAACGGTTTGCCAGCGGACATTCGCGTCGAACTGGACAAGATCGTGGTCGAGGCAACCGCCCATGCCAACAAAGAGGCGCAGCGACTGAACCAGCACGACAAGGAACGGGTTCTGGCCGCCAAGACCACCGAAATCACCACCCTCACGGCGGACGAGCGCAACGCGTGGCGCGACAAGATGAAGCCCGTTTGGGCGAAGTTTGAAGCAGATATCGGTCCGGACCTGATCAAGGCTGCCGAAGCGTCCAACAAGACGCAGTAAAGCCGTGCACTTGATGTCACAATGCCCCGGCAAGCTAATTTCTGCCTAGACTTGCAACTGTCCCACCGTGCGTTGTGTTTTGAATGAGCCCGCACGGGCGAAACTAAAAATAAAAGGAAACCCCAATGTTTAAACCTATGTGGAAAGCACTCGTCTGCACGCTGGCTCTCAGCGCGCTGAGCACCGCCATGGCGGCTGATCCGGTGGTCATCAAGTTCTCGCACGTGGTGGCTGAACAAACGCCAAAGGGCCAGGGCGCGCTGCTGTTCAAGAAGTTGGTGGAAGAACGCCTGCCGGGCAAAGTCAAAGTCGAGGTGTACCCTAACTCCTCGCTGTTCGGCGACGGCAAGGAAATGGAAGCCCTGCTGTTGGGCGACGTGCAGATGATCGCCCCGTCCCTGGCCAAGTTCGAGCAGTACACCAAGACGGTGCAGTTGTTTGACCTGCCCTTTCTGTTCGATGACATCTCCGCCGTGGACCGCTTCCAGCTGAGCCCAGAGGGCCAGAAACTGCTCAAGTCCATGGAAAGCAAGAACATCACCGGCCTGGCCTATTGGCACAACGGCATGAAGCAACTGTCCGCCAACAAGCCACTGCGCGAACCCAAGGACGCCCGTGGCCTGAAGTTCCGCGTTCAGGCGTCGGCTGTACTGGAAGAACAGTTCAAGGCGGTGAACGCCAACCCGCGCAAGATGAGCTTCGCCGAGGTGTACCAAGGCCTGCAGACTGGCGTGGTCAACGGTGCGGAAAACCCGTACTCGAACATCTACAGCCAGAAAATGCATGAAGTTCAGAAGTACATCACCGAGTCCAACCACGGCTTGCTCGACTACATGCTGATCACCAACACCAAGTTCTGGAACGGCCTGGACCCAGACGTTCGTACCGAACTGGACAAGATCGTGGTGGAAGTTACCAAGCACGTGAACAAAGAAGCCGAGCAACTGAACCAGAAAGACAAGCAGAACATTATCAACGCCAAGACCACCGAGATCATTACGCTCACCCCTGAACAGCGCAACGAATGGCGCGAGAAGATGAAACCGGTGTGGAAGAAGTTCGAAGGTGACATCGGTGCCGACCTGATCAAGGCCGCCGAAGCCTCCAACAAGGCTCAGTAATGGGTTGGCCGGCGCTGCCGTCATGGCAGCGCCGACCTGTCGTCCTCCCTGCAGGAGATGCCATCCATGAACGCCCTTCGGCGCACTTGGGAACATTTCGAGGAAGCTTTCATTGCCTTCCTTTTGGCCGCCATGACGTTGGTCACCTTCGTCTACGTGGTCCTCAACAACCTTTATGCGGTGTTCTACAGCCTTGGCGACAACTGGCCGGCCGCCAGCGAGCCCATGTTCGCCATCGGCGACGGCATCATGGGCATGGCCCAGGCCATGACCTGGAGCAGCTCCTTGACCAAGGCGCTGTTCGGCTGGTTGATTTTCTTCGGCTTGTCCTACGGCGTGCGCACCGCCGGGCACATCGGTGTCGATGCGCTGGTGAAACTGGCGAGCAAACCGGTGCAACGCTACATCGGCGTGATCGCCTGCCTGTGCTGCCTGGGTTATGCCGGGTTGCTCGCGGTGGCGAGTTTCGAGTGGATCAACACCTTGATGATTGCCGAGATCGGCGCCGAAGACCTCGGCCACTTCGGCATCATGCAATGGCATATCGGGCTGATCGTGCCCGTAGGATTCGCGTTGGTATTCATCCGCTTTGCGGAAATTCTCGTACGCATCCTGATGAATCGTCAGACCGGCCTGGGCCTGGCTGATGAAGCGGCGGAAGCGATCAAACTGACCGATATCGAGGAAGACAAGCCATGACCATTGCCTTCCTGTTCCTCGCGTTGTTCGTGCTGATGTTTATCGGCGTGCCGATCGCGATTTCCCTGGGCCTGGCCGGATCGCTGACGATCATTTTCTTCAGCCCCGACTCGGTACGTTCCCTGGCGATCAAGCTGTTCGAAACCAGCGAACACTACACCCTGCTGGCGATTCCGTTCTTCCTGCTGGCCGGTGCGTTCATGACCACGGGCGGCGTGGCGCGACGGCTGATCGACTTTGCCAACGCCTGCGTCGGCCACATCCGTGGCGGCCTGGCGATTGCGGCGGTGCTGGCGTGCATGCTGTTTGCCGCCTTGTCCGGCTCCAGCCCCGCGACGGTAGCGGCGGTGGGTTCCATTGCCATCGCCGGCATGGTGCGCTCGGGTTATCCGCAGGCATTTGGCGCGGGTATTGTCTGTAACGCGGGCACCCTGGGCATCTTGATCCCGCCGTCGATCGTCATGGTGGTGTACGCCGCCGCGACCGAAACCTCGGTGGGCAAGTTGTTCATGGCCGGTGTGATACCGGGCCTGCTGCTTGGGACCGCCTTGATGGTGGTGATCTACATTGTCGCGGTGAAGAAAAACCTGCCGGCCATGCCCAGGGCAACCTTGCGTGAATGGCTGACGGCAGCGCGTAAGGCAGGCTGGGGCCTGCTGCTCATGGTGATCATCCTCGGCGGGATTTATTCGGGGATGTTCACACCCACCGAAGCAGCAGCCGTGGCGGCGGTCTACTCAGCGTTTATCGCACTGTTCGTCTACAAGGACCTGACGTTCCGCGAAACGCCCAAGGTGCTGTTGGAGTCGGCCAAGTTGAGCATCATGCTGATGTTCATCATCGCCAACGCCATGCTCTTCGCCCACGTGCTGACCACCGAGCAACTGCCGCAGCAGATCACTGCGTGGGTGATCGAAGCCGGGCTGACGCCAGTGACCTTCCTGCTGGTGGTGAACATCGTGCTGCTGATTGCCGGTGCGTTCATGGAGCCGTCGGCGATCATCCTGATCCTGGCGCCGATCCTGTTCCCCATCGCCATGAAACTGGGCATCGACCCGATCCACCTGGGCATCATCATGGTGGTGAACCTGGAGATCGGCCTGATCACACCGCCGGTGGGGCTGAACCTGTTCGTCACCTCGGCGGTGACAGGCATGTCGTTGACAGCGACCATCCGCGCGGCCATGCCGTGGCTGATGATCCTGCTGGCGTTCCTGGTGCTGATTACTTATGTGCCATGGATCTCGTTGGCATTGCCGAACTGGCTGGGCATGAGCTAAGTCTTGTGGCGAGGGAGCTTGCTCCCTCGCCACACCAGTGCAGCCTCCACAGCCCTCGGGCACATTGCGTTATGATCCTCGCTTTCTTTTGAAAGCAGAGCTTTTCCACGCATGTTGCCGTCCTCTTCCGACACCTCTTGCACCCTGCCCTCCGTCCTTGTAGGCCCGCTGCTTCGGCGGCTGGAGCCCCGGCGGCTGGTGATGTGGCTGGTGGGCTCGCGGCCGTTGGCGTTGACCTTGCGGCTGGACGGCGCAGCCGATCTGCAACTCGACGCCCTGCATTGCACGGTGGTGCCGGTGGGCCGCCACGCGTTTGTGCATTTGATCGATGTGCAACTCGATACCGCCCTGCCGCTGGACGCGGCGATTGACTATGACCTGCTGGTGGACGGTGCCGGCATCGCCGAATGGGCGCCGCATCTGGTGTATGACGATGCACGGTGTCCAAGTTTCATGGTGCATTCGCGCATCGACCAACTGGTCCACGGCTCCTGCCGCAAACCCCATTTCCCCGCCAACGACGGATTGCTCTGCGTCGACCGGTTGTTGGCGCAATCCCCCGAACAACGGCCGGCGCTGCTGATGATGAGCGGCGACCAGGTGTATGCCGATGATGTGGCGGGCCCGATGCTGCGGGCGATCCATGCCTTGATCGAGCGCCTTGGGCTGTTTGAAGAGTGCCTTGAAGGCGCGGTGGTGCAAGACAGCGCCAAGCTTTACCAACACCCGGCCAGTTACTACCACCGCGCCGATCTGCTGCCGGCACTGGAAAGCAACGAAACCCTGCGGGAACGATTTTTCGGCGGGGCGCGCAAGCCGATCTTTACCAGCAGCAGCGCCGATAATCACTTGGTGACCTTCGCTGAAGTCATGGCGATGTATTTGCTGGTGTGGTCACCCGTGCCGTGGACGCTGATCGATCCGCAACCGCCGGAACTGACCGTCGAACGGCGCCAGCGCTACGAGCTGGAACACCAACGGATCGAGGCCTTCAAGACCGGGCTGGACGGCGTGGCGCGGGTATTTGCTCACCTGTCCTGCCTGATGATCTTCGATGATCACGACATCACGGACGACTGGAACCTGTCCGCCCAATGGGAAGAAACCGCCTACGGTCATCCCTTCTCCAAGCGCATCATCGGCAATGCATTGATCGCCTACATGCTCTGCCAGGGCTGGGGCAACAACCCGGATGCCTTTGGTGAGGTCATCCAGCAAACCGTGGCCTTGAGCGGAACCGCCCAGGACCGCTACATCGACAGCGCCCCCCAGGATGCGTTGATCGATAGATTGCTCAGTTTCCAACAATGGCATTACGTGTTGCCGACGACCCCGGCGTTGGTGGTCCTCGACACCCGTACTCGCCGTTGGCGCAGCGAGAGCAGTCTCAAGCAGCCGTCGGGCCTGCTGGATTGGGAGGCCCTGAGCGAACTGCAACAAGAATTGCTCGACCACCCTTCGGCGATCATCGTCTCGCCGGCGCCGATTTTTGGCGTCAAGCTGATCGAGACCGTACAACGGGTGTTCAGCTGGTGCGGCTACCCGCTGCTGGTGGACGCGGAAAACTGGATGGCCCACCGTGGCGCGGCCCAGGTGATCCTGAATATCTTCCGACACTCGCGCACACCGGGCAGCTACGTGGTGCTGTCCGGCGACGTGCATTATTCGTTCGTCTACGAGGTATTGATCCCACATCGCAAGGGTGGCCCGCGCGTCTGGCAGATCACCAGCAGCGGCATCAAGAATGAATTTCCGCCGGCGTTGCTGGAGTGGTTCGACCGCCTGAACCGCTGGCTCTATTCACCCCGTTCGCCGTTGAACTGGTTCACCAAGCGCCGCAGCATGCGCATCGTTCCCCATGTCCCGGAACACGCCGAGGCCGGGGAACGGTTATGGAACTCGGCCGGGATCGGCCAGGTATTTTTCAACGAACAGGGGCAACCGGCGCGAATCTATCAACACAATGCCGATGGCAGGCCGCCAACGCGCATGCTGTCGCCAAAAAACCCCATGAGCTGATCACTTGCTGTCAGAGGTCATCAACGCCTATGCAACTGAACGACCGCTTTCGCGAGCAAGCTCGCTCCCACAGGGGGTTGGGCCAGGTCAGAATGCCAGTTGCAGGCTCTGCTGGCCTTCAAGGCTGAGCAAATACTGTTTGGCGGCGAGGCCGCCGGCGAAACCGGTGAGGCTGCCGGATGTACCGATGACCCGATGACACGGGGCGATGATCGAGATCGGATTGCGGCCGTTGGCCGCCCCTACCGCCCGGGTCGCGGTCGGTTGGCCGATCTGGATGGCGATGTCGCGATAACTGCGGGTTTCGCCGAACGGGATGGTCAGCAACGCCTGCCAGACCCGCACCTGGAAGTCAGTGCCGGCGAAGTCCAGTGCCAGCTCGAACTGGCGGCGCTGACCGGCGAAATATTCAAGCAACTGGCGCTCGGCCTCCTTGAGGGTCGGGTGATTGCTGTCGAGCTCCAGCGGTCCGAGGCGCACCCGGTTGAGCCGTTCGTTTTCCCACAGGATGGCTGCCAGCTTGGCGTCGCGAGCAACGAGGATCAGCTCGCCGACCGGGGATGGGATGGTTTTGTACAACGGCAACATTCGAGTGATTCCTTGGCTCAAACCCAATAGGTGCTTGTGGCGAGGGAGCTTGCTCCCGCTGGCATAAAGCAGCCCCATGCAAAGCCTGATACACCGCGGCGCTTGATGTTGGGGTCCGCTTCGCAACCCAGCGGGAGCAAGCTCCCTCGCCACAGGTTTCTCACAGCATCGTCATCCCAACAATCCCAACGCTTTGGCACGAGCCACGGCCTGGGTGCGGCGCTCGACGCCGAGCTTGCTATTGATATGGCTGGCGTGGGTCTTCACCGTGTGCAGCGAGATGAACAGTTGCTCGCTGATCTCCTGATTGGAACATCCCTGGGCGATCAGTTGCAGCACCGCTCGCTCCCGGCTGCTGAGGGTCTCCACCGATGGCGCGGCCTCGACAGGCAGTACCGTCGACGGTAAACGATCGAGCAACTGTTGACGCAACTCGCTGTGCGGCGCTTGCAGCAGTTGCTCACGCAACCATTCGGGACGCTCCTTGAACAACCATTCAAATGGCTGCAGCGCCCCCCCGATGGCGGCTTCGAAAGCCTCGGCCAATGTGCCGCGCGCATCGGGTTCGCGGCCCACGCTCAGCAGCAAGGCGACTTTCTGGTTGAGCACCATCACGGCGAGCATCTGCCGTCCGGTTTGCTGGGCGTGCTGGAGCAACGCATCGAGCCGCCCTTCAGCCTGCATCGGCTGGCCGCGGATGGACTCCAGCAGGGCTTGCTGCAGCTCGACATGCAGCGGCAGTTGCGGATGGAATTCCGGTGGCGCGGCGGCGCGTTCGCCGGTATAGGTCTGCCCCAGCCGCGCCAGCCAGGCTTCGGCCAGTTCAGTGCGACCCTGGGCCAACCAGAGCTCGCATTTCACAAGGGTGATCATCGCCAGGTAGTACACCGGCGGAACATCCCAGATATGCATCAGGCGCTCGGCTTCGGCCAGTTCGGCAAAGGCTCGGGCAAATTCGCCCGCGTGGCCTTCGACGCGGGCGATCACGCAATGGCCGATCAACACGCTGATATCCCGGCAGGTACGGGCTTCAGTGAGGCCTGCCTGCAACCGCGCCAACCCGGCCGTGGATTGCATGCGCAGCGTCAACAGGAAACCTTCGTACAGGACCAGTCGCGCGCGCACCGCATACAACCGTTGAGGCGAGAGCGCGTGCAAGCGCTGCAAGCCCTGTTTCACCTCATCGAGCGCCCTCAGGATTTCCCCTCGGGCCTGCAACACCCGGGCGCGATCGTAATGGGCCAAAGCCTCGAAGAGGGGGTTGCCGACCCGCTGCGCCAGTTCCAGGGAATCGCGGTTCAGCGCCCGGGCGCGCCACAGGTCGCCGTCGGCAATCGCCAGGTTCGACAAGGTGGACAAGCACATCAGGCGTTGGCCGTAACGTTTTTGCGGCAGGCTTTCCAGGGCTTCGGTGCAATAGCGAAGGGTGGCCTGGCGATCGCCACGGCCACGGGCGACGATGCCGCTCAGGGCCAGCCACTGGGCGAGCATGGATTTATGCGCGGTGGCCGACGGGGCCGGCAGGAAGCGGCTCAAATGAGCGGCCAGCTCCTGCGCGGCATCGAGTTGGCAGGCCAGGCCCAAGGCCCAGCTGTAGAGCACGATCAAGCGCGGCGTGCTGATGAGCAGGCTGTCGGGCAGGTCCATTTTCCAGCGCAGCAACATACCGACATTCTGTTCGGCCAGCAGTTGTTCCTCCGAAAGGTTTTGCACCAGGTTTGCCGCCACGTCCAGATGCCCGGCGCGTAGCGCCTGCTCCACGGCTTCATCGATCAGGCCTTGTACGTTGAACCAGCGACAGGCGCGCAGGTGCAACGTTGCGCCCGGCACCATGGCTTGCGCGCTGGGCCGACTGCGCAACAGATCGGAAAACAGGTGATGGAAGCGATACCAGCGCCCGTGCTCGTCCAGCGGCACGAGGAAAACCTGATGGGCCGCCAGGTATTGGAGAATTTCCTGGCTGTCGTGGGCGTCGCGCACCGCATCGCACAGCTCGCTGCAAAAGCGTTCCTGCGGGGCGATGTCGTAGAGAAACGCTTGCACCTCGGCGGGCAGGCAATCGATGACTTCCTCCAGCAGATAGTCACGGATCAGCCCTTCCCCGCCGTGCAGGGCCTGGGGCAATCGCCCCTCGCTGCCGGCCTCGGAAGCAGCCAGCAGCCAGAAACGCAGCCCGGCGACCCAGCCTTCGCTGCGCTGGATCAGGTTTTCCAAGGCTTCCCCACGCAGTGAACTGCTGTGGTGCTGGAGCAGCGTCAGCGCTTCGTCGTGGGTCAGGCGCAGGTCCTGCTCGTTGAGCTCGAGCAACTGGCGCGACAGGCGCAAACGCGCCAGATGCCAGTCCGGCCGCTGGCGACTGGTCACCAGCACCAGCAACCCATCGGGCAAGTGGTTGAGGAAAAACTGCAAGCAGCGATCCAGCACCGGGCTCTGGGCAAGATGGTAGTCATCGAGCACCAGCAGCAAGGGCGCCCGTGGCGATAGATGCCCGGACAGCTCGTCCAGCAGGCCGTCCAGCCATTCCTCGAAAGCAAAGGGCTGGTGGCGCTGGCGCATCTTCAACAGGCCCAACGCCTGGCCGCCCAACTGGGGGAAAAACGCCTGGAGCCCTTCAAGCAACCGCTCCAGGAAACGCCCCGGATCGTTGTCCCTGGCACTGAGCCCCAACCAGAGGCTGTGCCAATGCGTCGGCAAACCCTGGCAAAACTCCACCGCCAACGAGCTCTTGCCGAACCCCGCCGGGGCGCTCACCAACAGCAACCGGCCACCGAGCCCAGCGCTCAGGCGCTCGCACAACCGCGGCCGCACGACGTGGCCATCGGGCAAAGGGGGGCGATAAAAGCGCCCTTCCTGTACCGCGAAGGCTGCGCGGGAAGAATCCGGGAGTGAAGACAGATCAGTCATGGCCGGCTCTTGTTGGAATGCGGGTGGCGGCGTTGCAGATGTCCGCAGACTAGCCGTAAACGAGGACGTATTGAAGGGAGTGCTACAAATGGCTACAAAAAGACTACACATTGTTTATCGCCGTCGAGGCGAGGGAGCTTGCTCCCGCTGGGTTGCGAAGCGCCCCCCAAAGCGGACCGCCCTGGCTTATCGGATACCGTGGGAGGGTTTGATCTGGGACTGCTTCGCAGTCCAGCGGGAGCAAGCTCCCTCGCCACAAAAGATATGCGTTGGCAAAAAAAAAGCCCCGAACCAGTCGGGGCGTTTTTTCGAGGATGCGGCCTCGGGCAAAGCGGTTAGCGAACGCCTTCCTGGCGCAGCGCCGCTGGGGTGAAGTCGCTGGTGGACGCGGTGAAGCCGAAGTCGTAGGCCGATTTCTCTTCGTTCTTCATGCCCAGGGCCAGGTAACGACCGGACTGCAGGTCGTAGAGGGTTTCCAGGGCGTACCACGGCACTTGCTTGTCGTAGTAGTTCTCGGCATGGGCCTCGGCCACGCGCCACAGTTGGCCACGACCGTCGTAGTGGTCGATGACCGCCGCTTGCCAGGTGTCTTCGTCGATATAGAAGTCACGCTTGGCGTAGATATGGCGCTGGCCTTCCTTCAGGGTCGCGGTCACGTGCCAGACACGACGCAGTTCATAGCGCGCCAAGTCCTGGTTGATGTGGCCGGCCTTGAGGATGTCGGCGTACTTGAGTTGCGGCGAATCGATCTTGTGGCTGTTGGAGGCGATGTACAGCTCTTTCTTGCCTTCAAGCTTCCAGTCGTAACGATCCGGCGCGCCGTTGTACATGTCCAGGTTGTCGGAGGTGCGCAGGCCGTCGGCGGCGGTACCCGGGCCGTCATAGGCGACTTGCGGGGCCTGACGCACACGGCGTTGGCCGGCGTTGTAGATCCAGGCCTTGCGTGGTTCCTTCACCTGGTCGAGGGTTTCGTGAACCAGCAGCACGGTACCCGCCAGGCGTGCCGGCGCGGTCACTTGCTGCTTGAAGTAGAACAGCACGTTGCCCGGGTTGGCCGGATCGAAGCCCTTGATCTTGTCGCGGAAGACGAACTGATCCTGGAAGTACACCAGGTTGTACGAACCGTTTGGCTGCGGCGTGGCCTGGGTCACCAGGCGGGTCACGCTGCCGCCGCGATAGCGGGTGATGTGGTTCCAGATCACTTCGAGTCCGCTCTGGGGAATCGGGAACGGCACGGCCGTCTCGAAATTCTCCAGGCCGTTGCCGCCGCCCACCAGTTTGGTGTTCACGGCGTTTTTCTTGATGGAGGCCAACACGTCATCGGGCACGGTTGCGCCGCGATGGGTCGTGTAGACCGGCATCTTGAAGGTTTCCGGGTAGCGCTTGAACATCGCGTACTGGCCGGGGGCGAGTTTGTCCTTGTACTGGTCGACGTTTTGCGCGGTGATCGTGAACAACGGTTTTTCACTGGCGTACGGATCGGCGAGGAAACCCTTGCCGTCCACGCTACCGGCGTTCTTGGTCATGGGTTTCCAGGCCGAAATCGAACCATCGGCGTTACCCGCCATCTCGGCGCCCATCGGCGTCAGGCTCTTGCCCAGCTTATCGGCCTCGGCCGCAGGCACGGCGGCCATGACGCTGGCCGCCAGCAGGGACAACCCCAGCGCTCCGACTTGCAACAGACTCTTTGTTATTTTCATAGTGTGTCGTCCTGAAATACGGTGCTTAGAAGTTCACGCCGACGCTGAGCGCCACGAAATCCCGGTCGTCCACGGTACTGAAGTCACCACCAAAGAAGTTGGTGTAGGCCAGGCTCGCGTTATAGGTGTTCTGGTACTCGGCATCCAGCCCGAGGCTGACGGCCTTGCGGCCTTCCTCGAAGTTGGCGCCAGGGCCTGGCGAGTAGCCTTTAACGTCATGGGACCAGGCCACGTTGGGCTTGAGGTTCACACCGGCGAAAACGTCCGGGTAGTCCCAGATGGCACGAGCGCGGTAACCCCAGGAAGTGGCGGTGGTGAAGCCGTCGTTGTTGCAGTTGGTATTCAAACCGGTGCTGCCAGGCAAGCCCGCGCCATTTCCGGTAGAGGTATTGAGCAGGTCGCATGCGCCGCCAGGAAGCTGTCCTGGGCCGAACACTGGATCACGGCCGTAACGAAGGTCGGACTTGCTTTCCAGGCCGCCCACGTGGGTCACGCCAACTTCACCCACCAGGGTGAGACGGCTGGCGCCCATGACTTGGTCAAGGAAGTGAGTGAACGTGGTCTGGAATTGAGTGATTTCCTTACGGCGATAACCGTGCAGATCCTGGCCCGGTACCCCGGTGAGCAGCGAAGCGTTGCCCAGCACGGGACCGCCCAGCGGACGAACCCCGGCAAACAGGATATCTGTGGTGCTCAGTTGAACTGGTGCATTCGGCCGATAACTCAGTTCACCGCTCCATGCCGTGCCGGTGGGCAGAGTAGTGGAGAAGCTCAAGCCGTAAAGGCGTATGTCTTCCGGGTACTCGACAAAGTATTGAGAGTTGCCGGCAATGACCAGCGGAGCCAGAGGGCCGAGAAATGGCGCACCGTTGTAGACGGACTGTGGCGCACCGGTCGCACTAAAGATAGGTGCGCGGCTGTGGTAGTTCATGAAGTAGGCACCGAACTCAGTGTCCAGCGGCTCGAACATGTACTTCAGGGAAGCCCCCCATTGGCCAGTGTCCCTGGCATCACGGTCAGGTCCACGGCGCACCAACACACCTTCTTCGTTGATGTCTACGCCGTTTGCGGACAGCAACGGCAAGAACGCACCAGGAATGGTGGATCGTTTGTTCAACACCCGCAGATTGTCAGAGCACCCATCGGCAATCACATCCGGCTGGGAGAAGAACGTCCCGCAGTTATCCACGACGGTCTGATCCCACTCAATTTGGTAGAAGGCTTCAGCCGACAGGTTATCGGTCAAGCTCTGGGATACATAGAACATGTTGACCGGGATCAGGCCTTCCTTGACCTCGGCGCCTGGACGACGGAACGCGGACACGTCGACCGGGTTGATGGCGTTGATACCGCCCTGGATGAAGGTGCTCTCACCCCAGCTGACGACCTGCTTGCCCAGGCGGACCGACCCCGGTTGATCGGCAATCGCGTAATTGTGGTAGACGAATGCATCAAGGATCTGACCGCCGGAAGACTTGGCGCCTTCCTTGCGGTTGCTGTCGCTGATGTCTTTGAAAAGACGATTTTCGTCCTTGAGCTCAAAGTCGTACCAGTATTTGCCACGCACAAACACACCGGTGTCGCCGTACTTCAGTTCAAGATCGTGGATGCCCTTGAAGATCTTCGAAAACGTTTCCCCACGTTTAAAGTTCAGGTGTCCGTCATCGGACGTCTGGGACAGGCCCTTGCCGCCGTTGTTAGCACCAATCAGGTCGCGGTTGGCCTTGGCCGTGGACCAGCTCGCGCCGACCGACAGGGACGAATCGAACTGGCCTTCGATTTCACCAATGTTGAAGCTGACGCCGAATGCCGGGCCGGCGAGCGAGGAGGCAAGACTGACGGCCAGAGGCAGTTTTGCCCGGCGCCAGAAAGTGTTTGCTGAGGTCATCGACGCAACTCCATGTGTTTTATTGTTATGGCAGTGGACGTTTCCGGAAACCCTTCGCCGTGCTGGCACGCGCGTCCCATTCCGAAAAGCCTTGAGCGGACTATAGCCAGCAGGTAGTACGGCTTGATCCCTCTAAAGTGTGATTTGCAGCCCCCGACCACTCTGGAACAGTCCTTCGCCAGGCCGACGTTTGTCGGCACGGCAAGGATGGCTGAAATTTCCGATTTAACAAGACAAGCGCTTGCTTGGTGGGGCTGCCGTGCCCTTTTCGGGCACGGCGAGGACGCTCAAAGCGTCGAAAGGAAGGTGCTGTTGTTGCTCTGCCATTCGGTGATGTCAACGCGGATACGTTTCTTGTCGAGCTTGCCGACGCTGGTCTTGGGAATTTCCGTAACAAGGGCAATCTGGCTAGGGATCGCCCATTTGCTCAGGTGCCCCAGCTCGACAAACGGCTTGAGGTGCTCCTTGAGCTCGCGAGCCCCGATCTGGTGCCCCTCACGAACGACCAGCAAGGCAAACGGCCGCTCGCCCCACTGCGGGTCGGGAATGCCGACCACTGCTACTTCGCGTACCGCCACATGCCGACTGATAAGGTCTTCCAGGTCCAGGGACGAGATCCATTCGCCGCCGGTCTTGATCACATCCTTGATGCGGTCGCGAATGTCGATGAAGCCCATGCCGTCGAGCGTGGCGACGTCGCCAGTGTGCAACCAGCCGCCACTCCAGAGTTCGGCGCCCTTCTGCGGTTCGTTGAAATAACCTTCGGTGAGCCATGGCGCGCGCAATACCAATTCGCCCTGGGTTTCGCCATCGGCGGGAAGGAAGCGGCCCTCGCCGTCGACGATCGCTGCCTCCACCAGTGGCCCTGGCACGCCGGCCTTGATCCGATAAGTGATGCGCTCGTCTTCGCCGCCGGCCATCAACTCATCGTTGAGGTGGGCGCAGGACACCAACGGGCCGGTTTCGGACATGCCGTAGGCGGCGGTGAGCTGGATGCCCTTGGCCTTAGCAGCCTCGTACAGGCTGCGGTTCAGGGCGCTGCCGCCGATGACGATTTTCCAGCCGCCGAAATCGGTGTCCTGGGCGCCCTTGGCGTTGAGGACCATTTGCAGGATGGTCGGCACGCAGTGGGAAAAAGTGACCTTTTCCTTGCGCCACAGCTCCACCAGGAACTCCGGGTCGTAGCGACCTGGGTAGACCTGCTTGAGGCCGAGCATGGTTGCCACGTACGGCAAGCCCCAGGCGTGAACGTGGAACATGGGTGTGATGGGCATGTACACGTCGTTGGTGCCCAGCAGGCGCACGCTGTCGATGGCGCCCATGATGGTCGACACACCCAGGGTGTGCAGCACCAACTGCCGATGGGTGAAATACACGCCCTTGGGGTTGCCCGTGGTGCCGGTGGTATAGAACGTGGTGGCGACGGAGTTTTCGTCGAAATCCTGGAAATCGTAGGTCGGACTGGCGCCGGCCAGCAGTTGCTCGTACTCGCCCACGAGGTCGGGCAGGTCGGCGGTCTTGTCCGGCTGGTCGGTCAGCAGTAGCGTCTTTTTTACCGTTGTCAGCTGGCCGGCGATCGCCTGGTACAAGCCGACGAACTCGCTGTTGACCAGCACGAAGCGATCCTCGGCGTGGTTCATGGTGTAGAGGATCTGTTCCGGCGACAGTCGCACGTTGATGGTATGGATCACCGCGCCGATCATCGGGATAGCGAACATGCATTCCAGGTACCGATGGCTGTCCCAGTCCATGACCGCCACGGTATCCCCGGCTTTCACCCCGGCCTCGGTCAGCACGTTGGCCAGCCGTGCGACGCGCTCGATCAGGGTGGGGTAGCTGTAGCGCAACTGGTCCCGGTAGATGATCTCGCGGGTTTTCTCATAGCGTGCGCCGGACATCAGCAGCCGCTTGATCAGCAACGGGTATTGATAAACGCCCTCGGCTGGAGGAATAACGCGAGTCTGCAACATAGGAATCCCTTTTCTGACTGCACGGTCTTGGCTGGAAAAGTAAGCACTTTAAAGCGCTTGTCCGCGGATCAAATCAGCCGAAGGAATGATTTGATCCGCCCGCAAACACTAGCCTTGAGCCATCATCAGGATTCGCTCAACTCGTTCAATGGGCCTCGGTAAACGCCAGTTTCACGCCGATGGCGATCAGCACGGCGCCCATGGTCCGGTCGAACCAATGGCCCATGCGGGCAAAACCGGCACGCACCCGCGCCTGGCTGAACAACATTGCAACCATGCAGAACCAGGCCGCCGTGGCAACCGCCAGGTACACACCGTAGCCGGCCTGGATCGCCAGGGGCGTATGGGGATTGATGACCACGGTAAACAGGGAGAGGAAGAACAGCGTCGCCTTGGGGTTCAGGCCATTGGTAACGAAGCCGGCGGTAAACGCGCCCCGAGCGGTGCGCTCACCTGCCTCCTTGTGCAGGTTTTCCTGGCTCGCCTTGGCCGGCTGGGCGCGCAGGGCCTTGAAGCCGATGTACAGCAGGTAAGCGGCGGCGGCCCACTTCAAGGCGTTGAACAGCACGATCGACTGGGACACGATCAGGCCGATGCCCAGCAACGAATACCCCACGTGCAGGAAAATCGCCGTGCCGACCCCCAACGCCGTCCAGGTCCCGGCACGGCGGCCGTGGGTCACGCTTTCGCGGACCACCACGGCGAAGTCCGGGCCAGGGCTGGCCACGGCCAACAGGTGGATCAGGGCGACAGTGAGAAATTCGGCGAGGTACATGGTGGTGCTCCTGGCGACAATCTTTGTTGAATGAAATCCGTGGCGAGGAGCTTGCTCCCGCTCGGCTACGCAGCAGTCGCTCGTCGCGTATCGGGGCCTTGCCTTGCAGGCCAGCGGGAGCAAGCTCCCTCGCCACGGCAACTCTTCTGATAGGCTCGCCACATTACGCCTTCAGTCTTCTACATGACAGGTACAGCTGATGACCAATACCGCACGCGCAGTTTTCCTCGATCACGCTTCACTGGACCTCGGCGACCTGGAGCTGGCTCCATTGCGCGATTGCTTCACCGAACTGCAGCTGTTTCCCGGCACCCGCCCGGATGAGGTGGCAGGCCGGATCGAGGGCGCCACGGTGGCGATCACCAACAAGGTCGTGATCGACGCAGCCGCCATGGCCGCCAACCCTGAACTGAAGCTGATCCTGATCAGCGCCACCGGCACCAATAACGTCGACCTCGCCGCTGCCCGCAGCCATGGCATCGTCGTCAGCAACTGCCAGGGCTATGGCACACCGTCGGTGGCCCAGCACACGATCATGCTGCTACTGAACCTGGCGACGCGCCTGGGCGACTATCAAAAAGCCGTGGGCGAAGGTCGCTGGCAACAGGCTTCGCAGTTCTGCCTGCTGGACTACCCGATCGTCGAACTGCAGGGCAAGACCCTCGGGCTGCTCGGCCATGGCGAACTGGGTGGCGCCGTCGCACGGCTGGCCGAAGCCTTCGGCATGCGCGTGCTGCTGGGGCAGATTCCAGGAAGGCCCGCCCGTGCGGACCGCGTGGCGCTGGACCAACTGCTACCCGCGGTGGACGCCTTGACCCTGCATTGCCCGCTCAACGAGCACACCCGCCACTTCATTGGTGCGCGTGAACTGGCGTCGCTCAAACCCGGCGCGTTCGTAGTCAACACCGCACGCGGTGGCCTCATCGACGAACAGGCACTGGCCGATGCGCTGCGCAGCGGTCACCTGGGCGGGGCGGCCACCGACGTGTTGAGCGTGGAGCCGCCGACCCAGGGCAATCCGCTGTTGGCAGGTGATATCCCCCGGCTGATCGTCACGCCGCACAACGCCTGGGGCAGCCGCGAGGCCAGGCAACGGATCGTCGGCCAACTGGCGGAAAACGCCCGGGGCTTTTTCAGCGGTACAGCGCAACGAGTCGTCAATTGATAGACTGCCGCACTTTTTAACAAGGAGCAGACCATGGATCCGCGCAGTGAAGTACTGCTTCGTCAGGCCGAGTTATTCCAGGGTCCGGTCCTGCTGGCCGGGCTCCCAGCCGACGACCTGCTTGGCCGCTTGCCCGAGGCCCATGGCTGGTGCTGGCATGCCGGCGACCAGGCGGCCCTGGATGCCCGCTTCCCAGGGCGCAGCCATTTTGGCGTGAATGTACCCGAACTTTCGTTCGACGCTGCCGTGGTCTTCCTGCCCAAGGCCAAGGACCTGACCGACTACATCCTCAACGCCGTTGCCGCGCGCCTGGCTGGGCGCGAGGTGTATCTGGTGGGGGAAAAGCGCAGCGGCATCGAAGGCGCTTCCAAGCAGCTCAACCCCTTTGGCAAGCCGCGCAAGCTCGACAGCGCACGGCATTGCCAACTGTGGCAGGTCACCGTCGCCAACGTCCCTGAAGCCAAGCCGCTGGAAAGCCTCGCGCAAACCTATGAATTGCCACTGGTCGAGGGCCCGCTCAAGGTCATCAGTTTGCCGGGAGTCTTCAGTCACGGCCGCCTTGATCGCGGCAGCGCGCTGTTGCTGGAGCATCTTGACAAGCTGCCCAGCGGCCACCTGCTGGACTTCGGCTGCGGCGCCGGCGTGCTGGGGGCGGCGGTCAAGCGGCGCTATCCCCATAACACCGTGACGCTGCTGGACGTGGATGCCTTCGCCGCCGCCAGCAGTCGATTGACGCTGGCCGCCAATGGCCTGGAAGCCGAAGTGCTGACGGGTGACGGGATCGACGCCGCGCCCATGGGCCTGAACGCGATTCTGAGCAACCCGCCGTTCCACGTCGGCGTACACACCGACTACCACGCGACCGAAAACCTGTTGCGAAAAGCGGCCAAACATCTGAAAAACGGCGGCGAACTGCGCCTGGTTGCGAACAGTTTCCTCAAGTATCAGCCGCTGATCGAAGAGCACCTGGGCCCCTGCGCGATCAAGGCCGAGGGCCAAGGCTTTCGCATCTACCGGGCCAAGCGCGGCTGAAGCGTTTTGAGAAACAGCGCTTGCCCAATCGGATTTGCCTAGGCAGAATCCGCACCGTCCTAGGGGAGTAGTCTCCCGCGAGCGCCCTGCTCGCCCGGCATACGTCAACATACTTGGTCAGCAGACCATGGCGTATGCGGCCCAAGCGTCCACGCAGATGGTCGCTGGGTTTGACAAGACCTATGACACGCACACCTTACCCGGGGCGGGAAGGCTGTACGTGTCATAGCCGTGTCGACCCGCCCCTCTTAGGAATTACCTGATGCTGGACTCTTTCCTTGTTCCCACCGCCATCGTTGCACTGGCCGAAATCGGCGACAAGACGCAACTGCTTGCGCTTATCCTCGCTGCTCGCTTTCGCAAGCCGTGGCCGATCATCGCTGGCATCGTCGCCGCGACCCTGGCCAACCATGCGGCCGCGGGCGCGGTAGGAGCCTGGGTCAGCGGGTTCTTTTCCGATGCGGTGTTGCACTGGATATTGGCGGCAAGCTTCGCGGCCACGGCCCTTTGGACCCTGGTGCCGGACAAGCTCGACGATGAAGAGGCGAATACGGCCCGCAAGTTCGGCCCCTTCCTGACCACGCTGATCGCGTTTTTCCTGGCGGAAATCGGTGACAAGACCCAGATCGCGACGGTGATGCTCGCCGCGCAATACCCGGAACTGTGGCTGGTGATCATTGGCACCACCCTGGGCATGTTGATTGCCAACGTGCCGGTGGTACTGGCTGGCAACTTTGCCGCCGAGAAACTGCCCCTGGCCCTCATCCGCCGCCTGGCCGCCTCGGCGTTTTTCATCCTGGCGATCGTTGCGGTGTACAAGGCGATGCAGAGCAGTGGGTGGGTTTGAGGCTGTTGTGGCGAGGGAGCTTGCTCCCTCGCCACAAAAAAAAACTTCACCACATGACGGTGGTTACTTCTTGGCTTGCTGATAAAGCGGCATCACCTTCGGAATCGCCGCCTGCAACGAGGCGATCCGGCTGCTCGAGGACGGGTGGGTGCTCATGAATTCCGGTGGTGCCCCTTCCGAAGCCTTGGCCATCTTGTTCCACAAGGTGATCGCGGCGTTCGGGTCGTAGCCTGCGCGGGCGGCCAGCTCCAGGCCGATCAGGTCGGCTTCGTTCTCGTTGCCACGGCTGTTAGGCAGGGTCATGCCATAGTTGGCAACCGTGTCGGCCAACGCCAGGCTATCCTGGCCCAGG
The DNA here is from genome assembly GCF_052660185.1 of Pseudomonas sp. E102. Taxonomy (NCBI): domain Bacteria; kingdom Pseudomonadati; phylum Pseudomonadota; class Gammaproteobacteria; order Pseudomonadales; family Pseudomonadaceae; genus Pseudomonas; species Pseudomonas sp. E102. The sequence goes on along the minus strand of NZ_CP084025.1, from coordinate 251,046 downwards.
CCGAATATCGCACCGGCACCCTGCTTGGCCATTTCGATGCCATAAGCCTTGGACATGGCTTCACGGCCGTGCTCGCGCAAAGCGTGAGCGATTTCATGGCCCATGATCGCGGCGATTTCAGCGTCGGTCAGCTTCAGTTTGTCGATCAGGCCGGTGTAGAACATGATCTTGCCGCCGGGACCACAGTTGGCGTTGAGTTCATCGCTCTTGATCAGGTTCACTTCCCAGTTCCACTGCGCCGAATCCGGACGGAACACAGGCGCCTGGGCGATCAAACGATCAGCAATGACCTGAAGGCGCTTGGCGTCGCTACTGGTCTTGTCCAGGGCACCTTGCGCACTCGCCTCACCCAACGTCTTCTGATAGGACTGGGCATACATCTGGTTGACCTCGGCGGTCGACAGCATGCTGAACATGTACTGCTTGCGCTCCACGCCCACGGCTCCGCCGCTGGTGGTGTTGACTGACTGGCAACCGGCGAGCAGCAGAGCCGCGCCCAGAGCGCTCACCATCAAAGTCTTGTTCATACAAAAGAAGCTCCATGGAATCGTGGGCGTATCCTAGGCTTTGATTTGTATCGGCGCCAGATACACAGCGAGCGATTACAGTTTTTTCGGACAGGTCCCACTCATCCTTTTACGACTCCCACCTAACCAATACAGTCACCCGACGAACAGCGCCTCATGCCCGCCCACGGAAATGCCGATACAGATACCAGACGTCATTTCCGGGTCCGGAGCCATTATGAAATTCAAATCGATCCAGTTTTCCGTTGCCGCCCTGGCCGGTGCCATCGTCCTCAGCGTTGTTGGTGCCCTGGTGCTGTACGCATTGTTCGCCGGCGCCCGTACCCAGGAAATGGTGCAACAACGGACCAAGGCGCAATTCGAGCAACTCATCGAACAACGCCTCAGTGCGCTCGCCCGCACCCAGGCCAGCCTGATCCAACGCGAGCTTGAAGCACCGCTGTTGCTTGCCCGAGGACTGGCGACGACTAACGCCCTGATGGGCATGAACGGCACGGACGGCAACCCGTTATTGAAGATGCCCCGTGAGCAGATGATCAGCCTGTTGCGCGAGTCCGTGGTGCGCAACCCGAAGGTCCTGGGTGCCTACATCGCCTGGGAACCGAACGCTATCGACCACGACGACGCCAACTATGTGAACAGCCAGGTGCTCGGCATGGAAACCAATGGGCGCTTCCTGCCGTGGTGGTTTCGCAACCAGGACGGCACCTTGGGCCTGGAAAAGCTCGCCGACGTGACTGACCAGAAACTGCTGTCCACCGGCATTCGTGCCAGCGAATACTACCTGTGCTCCCAGGACAGCAGGAAAGCCTGCGTGATCGACCCGGCGCCCTACCGCGTCGGCAGCACCATGACCATGCTGGCCTCCTTCATCGAACCGATCCTCATCGATGGTAAATTCCAGGGCATCGTCGGCGCCGACCTGTCGGTGAACTTCATCCAGGACATGCTCGTTGCCGCTGACGCCAAGCTGTACGACGGCGCCGGGGAAATGGCCTTGCTCGCCAGCAACAATCGCCTGGTGGCCTTCACCAAGGACCCAAGCAAGCTCGGGGAAAAAGCCAGCGACCTGCTGGACGCCAACGAGCTGGACAACCTGGCCAAGCTCGGCGCTGGCGAAGTGCGTTACGACGTCGACGAAGCCCACGGTCACATCGAGGTGTACATGCCGTTCGGCATCGGCGAGACCAGCGCTCGCTGGACGCTGATGATGCAACTGCCGTTGAACGCGGTGATGGCAGATCTGCAAGCCTTGCAGAAGGACCTCGACGATCAGCGCGAGACCGACATTTTCGGCATGGCCATGGTCGGCCTGGCGATTGCCGCCATCGGCCTGCTGGTGATCTGGCTGGTGGGCCACGGCATCGCCCGGCCGCTCAAGCAAATGGTGGCGATGCTCGATGACATCGCCCAGGGCGAGGGCGACCTGACTCGCCGATTGACCAGCGACCGCGCCGATGAACTGGGCGCCATCGCCAAGGGCTTCAACACGTTCCTCGGCAAATTGCAGGGGATGATTACCCAAGTGGTGACCTCGGTGCAGAGTGTCAGCGATTCGTCGGAGCACACCGCCGACATCGCGATCCGCACCAACCAGGGCGTGCACAAGCAGATGTCGGAGATCGATCAGGTCGCCACCGCCGTGCATGAAATGACTGCCACCGCCCAGGACGTGGCCCGCAATGCTACCCAGGCCGCCCAAGCCGCCAGTCACGCCGACCAGGCCGCCAGCCAGGGCATGCAGATCGTACGCGACACCTCCACCTCCATTGGCGCGCTGGCCGTGGAAATCGGCAAGGCCGTGGGCGTGGTGCAAACCCTGGCCAAGGACAGCGAGAACATCAACGCGATCCTCACGGCCATCCGCGGGATCGCCGAGCAGACCAACCTGCTGGCCCTCAACGCGGCCATCGAAGCGGCTCGGGCCGGTGAACAAGGTCGAGGTTTTGCGGTGGTCGCCGATGAGGTGCGCAACCTCGCGCAGAAAACACAGCAGGCCACGGAAGAAATCCAGTCGATGATCCAGCAATTGCAACAGGGCACCCGCGATGTGGTGCGCGTCATGGAAGACAGCCAGCACCGCACCGATGAAAGCGTGCAGCACGCAGCCAAGGCAGCCCAGGCGCTGGAGACAATTACCCAGGCGGTGTCGGTCATCAACGACATGAACACCCAGATCGCCAGCGCCGCCGAGGAGCAAAGCGCCGTAGCGGATGACATCAACCGCAACGTGATCAACATCGGCCAAGTGGCGAACGAGGTGGCCAGCGGCGCCGACGAGTCGAGCGCGGCCAGTGCCGGGCTGACCAAGTTGGCGGAGCAGCAGCGGCGGTTGATCAATCAGTTCAGGGTCTGACCCAAGCACCTCATTGCGAGCAAGCTCGCAATGAGGCCTGTACAGCCATCACAAAACCTCAAGCCGGCGTCAGGCATTCCGGCCCATTGAGTTTCGGGTCGTTGACCATGTTGGCCAGCACCCGCTCGCGCAGTTGCGCAGGCTCGCTCGCCAGCAGCCCTTGCAAGGCATGCAAGGGTGTCTCGGGGTCGAGCCACAACCGTTGGCCTTCTTCATCCAGAATCAATGGACGCCGCTGACCGGCCGCCGGCTGGGTGATGACGGCGGTGCTCAACCACACCTGTTCCTGCACCGGATACGCTTCCCAGATCGCCGCAAAAAACAGCGACGAACCTTCCCCCGGCGTCAGCCAATAGGGGCGTTTACGCGAACCACCGCGCCATTCGTAGAACCCGTTGGCCGGCAGCAGACACCGACGCAACCGCAGGGCCTCGCGGAACATCGGCTGTTCGGCGACGGTTTCGGCCCGAGCATGGGCCGGGGTCCGGGACAGGTCCGTCAGCCACGGCGGCGTCAGCCCCCAACGGACGCGGGCCAATTCGCGCTGGCCATCGGCGCCAGCCCGCAGCATCAGAACCGAATCATTGGGCGATATGTTCCATTGGGCCTTCTGGTCGGCAGGGAAGCCAGGCAAGGCCGCAAAGGCGGGGTTCCAGCGAAACAGGGCATAACGTCTACACATGGGGTAACACGACTCTCCTATCAAACGGCGGCCAGCCTAGGGTCTGTACGAAATGTATTCGCGCGAAGGCCAGACAAGGCGAAACGGGGCGAGGAAGCGCAGTGTACTGGAGTACATGAGCATTCCGAGCCCCGTTTCAACGCAGTATGGGTGAGTGCGGATACATTTCGTACAGAGCCTAACAGACCAGCGTTCCGGGGTAACTGTCCGGCTCATCGCCGGGCACCGGCAGCGCGGCATTGTAGGCGGCGATCAGTTCCTGGGCGTATTGCGCCTGTTCATCGTCCACCGCCAGCCCCAGCAAGCCATGCATCGGCAATTCCCCTGCGCCCCCCACCAGGTCACGTCCCACCAGATGCGCGGTGATGCCTTCGCTGGCGAGCATGCCTTGCAGCAATTCGCCTTCCATCAGGTTTTCCAATTCGTAGATTCGCTGCATGGCCGCCCCTCATTCGTTTTCGCTGAAGACCTCGAGGTGCCATTCTTCATCGTGTACCTGTAGTACGAAAATGATCGGCCGGCAACAGACCTGGCAATCCTCGATATAGGTCTGGTCGCCACCGGAAAGATCCAATGAAGTCTCGACCTCTTCTCCACAATACGGACATTCATATTCAGCAGCTTCCAGCATCGCGGTCTCCCGAGTGACTTGTGCGTATAATCGCCGGTCTATTTGCAGGGCTATTGTTGCCTGGACTGTCTTCCTGGCCGTGCTCTGGCGCTATTTATCGAACCTTTACTTACCCTAGCCGTTTCCAACAAGAGAGCATGATGGGCGAATTCGATGCCATCCGACCTTACGACGACAGTGAAGTCCCAGCGGTGCTGGCACGGCTGCTCAGCGATAAGGCGTTTCTAGATATCCTCACCCACTTCCGCTTCCCGCGCCTGGCCGGTGCTTTCGGCTGGATGCTCAAACCCCTTATAGCGCAGAAGCTGCGTCGAGAGTTCGCCGGTGTGACATCGGTCGCCACGTTGCAGGACAAAGTGGAGTTCTATGTCGACCACACCATCGAACGCGCCACCGATGGCGTGACCTACACGGGGGTGGAGCAGTTCAAGTCCGGCAACGCGTACCTGTTCATCGCCAACCACCGCGATATCGTGATGGACCCGGCATTCGTCAATTACGCCGTCTACCACGCGGGCCTGCCGACGCCGCGCATCGCCATCGGCGACAACCTGCTGCAAAAGCCGTTTGTCAGCGACCTGATGCGCTTGAACAAGAGTTTTATCGTTCACCGTTCCATCACCGGTCGCCGGGAAAAAATGGCGGCGTACCAGTTGCTGTCGGCGTACATCAATCACTCGATCCGCAACGATTGCGCCTCGATCTGGATCGCCCAGGCCGAGGGCCGAGCCAAGGACGGCGATGACCGGACCGAATCGGCGATCCTCAAGATGTTCCACATGAGCCGCAAGGACGAGCCGTTCGGCGAGGTCATCCGCTCGCTGAACCTCACGCCGGTGTCGATCAGCTACGAATATGATCCGTGCGACCAGGCCAAGGCCCGGGAGCTTTACATCCGCGCCACCACCGGGACCTACACCAAGGCACCAGGCGAGGACGACGTCAGCATCGCCAAGGGCATCACCGGCTACAAAGGCCGGGTCCACGTGAACTTCTCCGCGCCGATTACAGAGCTGTTCGAGGACACCAAGCAGTTGGCAGCGGAGATGGACCGGCAGATTCTCGGCGGTTATCGCCTGTTCCCCGTGCACTACCTGGCCTACGCCCAATGGACCGATGCCGACCCGCAGCTGCAGGTGCCGACGGCGGCTGAAGTGTTCGGTGCCGAAGAACTGGCGAAAGCTCAGGAAGAATGGCAGCGTCGGTTGGATGCGTGCCCGGCGGAACAGCGGCCATTCCTGGTGCTGCAATATGCAACGCCGGTGCGTAATCAGTATCGGGTCAAGGCGGGGTTGCCGCTCTAAAGCAGTGTTTGCTTAGCGGCTTTAATGGCGAGGGGGCTTGCTCCCTCGACACTGAAGCTGCTGCGCTCAGAGCTGCGTGCTGATCCAGGACATCAGCAGCGCGACGCCCAGGCAGGCAAAGCCGAACCGGTAGAAAAACCGGTTCATGCGCTGGGTGGCCAGGTCCAGCAGGGCTTCGAATCGTTCATTGCTTTCGCCACTGCGCGCTTGGAGGCAGGCGCGTGCTCGCTGTTCGCGGCGGCGCGTTGCATGCAATACCCAGCCACCCGGGCAGGCAAACAGCAGCGCGAGCAGGTTGATCAGTTTGGCCGGGTGGGCAGCGAACAGCGAAAACAATTGCAACGACATCACAGACCTCAAGCGAATAACGGACGCCTTGCGCCCGGGACCTACGAACAGGGCGCGGATTCTACCGAAAGCCTGGCGTGCTGCGTCGGTTTTTCCGACCGGTAACGATGCCTCGCAAGGTTGGGTGCTTTTGGGCGAGCGTGTTTGCGGATTAATTTCATCGGTAACGGTTTCGTCATATGGATAGGCCACCCTGTCGCCCTCCAAACCCGCACGGAACCCGTCATGCTGCACGCCGAAAACCAGGATCGCCTCTATCTCATCAGCCCGAGCGACGAACAACAGAACCTCGTCGACAGCCTGTCCTTCAACGTGCAGGACCGGCACTGGCTGGTGTATTGCGCCCTCGGCGGCCATTCACATGCCGATCTGCCGGAGACGGACCTGCTGACCGGGATCAGCGTGCTGGAGCTCTATTCCCAGGCGGCGTGAATTTATCGCCCATAAAAAACCCCTGTGGGAGCTAGGTTGCTCGCGATGACGATGGATCAGCCAACATCGAAGTGGCTGAACCATCGCTATCGCGAGCAAGCTCGCTCCCACAGGGGATACGGGTCTTCAGTCGTTACTCTGCCAACACCTGACCGATGGTCGGGTCCTTGAACAGACGGGTCAGGGCATCACTCAATACATCGCTGACCAGCTTGGTATTGGTGTCCTGGTTGGGCGCCATGCCGAAGCGTTGGTCCAGCGAAGCGCCGTAACGACCGCTGTAGCGACGATTGGCGTTCTGCACGTCAGAGCGGAAGGTCGCGCCGATCGTCGCCTCGGTCACGTACATGCCTTCCTTGGGCGACTGGTATTTCAGTTCCGCCAGGGTCACGGTCAGTTGCGGGGCATTCATTGCATTGGCGGTGGGGGTGAAGCCCAGCAAACGCACGGCCGCCTCGGCCTGGGCCTGCAATTTAGGCAGGATTTGCGCACCCTGCACCGTGATCACGCTGGTTTCCGGGTACAAGCCACCACGGGTGCCGAGGGTCGGCGACGGACGACCGTCCACGACACGGACCACCACCGGCTGGCCGCGACCCACCGGCGCCAGTTGGGCGTTGAGCTTGGGCTCCGGATTAAGTTGTTGCGGGCTGTGGGCACAGCCGACGAGGGTCAGACTGGTCACTGCGATCAAACCGAACAACAGGCGTTGCAACATGCTCTTCTCTCCAGAATCGGGCACAGACAGGCCGGCAGTATAGCGGTGCGCCATCGCGGCGAACCAGCGCCTTCGATGAATACTGAAATGTCTGACACGGGCCCGGATAGGCGGTTCCTGTCACCCCTTTGTCACGGTCCTTACACCAGGGTGTCATGGCTGGCTGTCAGGCTGTCCCCAAGCTCCCCGGACACGGTACCTGACCATGCGTTTTCTCATCTCCCTGTTTACCCCGCGCCCGCATCATCGTTGCTTCGCCCTGCTGGACCGTACCGGCCGCTGCCAGGCATTCAAGCAGTGCAGCCTGCAGCCCATGGGCGATGGCTGGGTGGAAATCGAAGAGATCCGCCTCAACTGGCTGCACCAGCCCTTGCCTGCCAGTGCCCTGGTACAACCGCCTCGCACTCGCGTACGTAACCGCCAGCTGTTGGCCTTCTGACCGCAAGGCTAATAAAAGTCATAAAACACGACCATTTCTACGCGTTTCTTCGTTACAATCTCCCCCCGATTATAAGGACGTCTCCTGATCGGGCCTCGCAACGCCGCTGATGCGCTTGTATTGGCACCCCGCACCGCCCACAGAGAGCCGCCCACACAGATCGAGTGAAGCTGGCGCGCTTGCTGTTTCCCTGGCAAATCACCGCTTTTCGCGAATCTGCAGAGCTGTCATTACGCTCGGTCACTGAGCTGTCTGCCCGTTTTGCCTGTCATGTATTGCATGGGGGCAACCAAACCGGGCCCGGTGCCAGGCTGGGACAGCCCTTTTTTGAGGTTCACGTCTTCAAAAGAGCGTGAAAAAACGGGTTTTCACAACTTCACAAGAGTGTGGCGAGCAAATGAAGAGTTTTGCGTCTGAACAAGCACCATCAGCGTCTGGAACAGCCCAACGACACAGGACCGGATATCGCTCAAGAACCGCCGCCTGAAGCCTGTCCGCTACGGATTTGGTTGCACGAACGGATGTCTCGGCCATAAGTCGAATTGCTTGCCCTGCGCTTAAATGAGTTCATGGGACTCTAGAGGCCAGGCTGCATGCATCCGCAAGAGTGCGAAAAATTGCGAAGATTCGGACATGGCGATTCCTGGCCATGGATACCTGGGGCGCAACTGACCTGCCCCGCTTCCTGGCCGCTATGCCGACAATTTGGTGCTGCAGATTTTGGAGACGCGTTAAATGGCGCATAACGAAGCAGTTGATGTAGTTCTGGTAGGGGCCGGCATCATGAGTGCCACCCTGGCCGTACTGCTCAAAGAGCTCGACCCGGCGATTTCCCTGGAAGTCGTCGAGCTGATGGACTCGGGTGCCGCGGAGAGTTCCAACCCCTGGAACAACGCCGGTACCGGTCATGCCGGGCTGTGTGAGCTGAACTACACGCCCCAGGCCGCCGATGGCACTGTCGACATCAAGAAAGCCGTGCACATCAACACCCAGTTCGAGGTGTCGAAGCAGTTCTGGACGTACCTGACTAAAAAGGGCACGTTCGGCTCGTCGAAATCCTTCATTGCCCCGGTGCCGCACCTGAGTTTCGTACAGGGTGAGAAAGGCGTGGAGTTCTTGAAGAAGCGCTTCGAACTGATGAGCCAGCATCACACCTTCGCCGACATGGAATACACCGAAGATCGCGACCAGATGGCCGAGTGGATGCCCCTGATGATGCCAGGCCGGCCGGCCGATGAAGTCATCGCCGCCACCCGCGTCATGAACGGGACCGACGTCAACTTCGGCGCCTTGACCAACCAGTTGCTCAAGCACCTGGGCAGCGCGCCGGACACTCAGATCAAATACTGCAAGCGCGTCACCGGCCTCAAGCGCAAAGGTGACGGCTGGACCGTGAGCATCAAGGACGTCAATTCCGGCAGCACCCGCGAAGTCGACGCCAAGTTCGTCTTCCTCGGTGCCGGTGGCGCCGCGTTGCCGCTGTTGCAAGCGTCGGGTATCGAAGAAAGCAAGGGCTTCGGTGGTTTCCCGGTCAGCGGCCAGTGGCTGCGTTGTGACAACCCGGAAGTGGTCAAGCACCACCAGGCCAAGGTCTACAGCCAGGCCGCCGTGGGCTCGCCACCGATGTCGGTGCCGCACCTGGACACCCGCGTGGTCGACGGCAAGAAGTCCCTGCTGTTCGGGCCTTACGCCGGTTTCACCACCAAGTTCCTCAAGCACGGCTCGCTGATGGATCTGCCGATGTCGGTACGCGCCGGCAACATCGGCCCGATGCTGGCCGTGGCCCGGGACAACATGGACCTGACCAAGTACCTGATCAGCGAAGTGATGCAGTCCATGGAGCAGCGCCTGGAATCGCTGCGCCGCTTCTACCCCGAGGCGAAAGCCGAGGACTGGCGCCTGGAAGTGGCCGGCCAGCGGGTGCAGATCATCAAGAAAGACCCGAAGAAAGGCGGCGTACTGCAATTCGGCACCGAACTGGTGGCGGCCAAGGACGGAACCCTCGCCGCCCTGCTCGGCGCTTCGCCAGGCGCCTCGGTCACCGTTTCGATCATGCTGGAACTGATCGAGCGTTGCTTCCCGGAAAAAGCCAAGGGCGAGTGGGCCACCAAGCTCGCGGAAATCTTCCCAGCCCGGGAAAAAGTACTGGAAACCGATGCCGCGCTGTATCGCAAGATCAATGCGCAAAACAACATTGCGTTGGAACTGGTTGAAGAAAGCAGCGAGACCCAAAGCTACGCTTGATTCGGTCGGCTAAAAAAAGCCCCGCTCTCAATGAGGGCGGGGCTTTTTTTTTGAAGCTTTTCGTGGCGAGGGAGCTTGCTCCCGCTGACCTGCCAGGCAGGCCCTCGGCCTATCAGCCACGCGCCTTGTTGATCAACTCGATGTATTCCTCGGCGTTGCGCTGGTCCTTGTTCAGCGCAACGAAATCATTGCCATGTTCGTCCTTGCCATCGAGGTCGTAGCCCGCCTCGACGAAAAACACCAGGAAACGCTCGAAGTCGTCGACACGCAGCCCACGGTAGGCCTTGATCAGTTTGTGCAGCGACGGCGACGTAGCATCGACCGGTTCAAAATTGAGGAACAGCTTGATCTGTTCGTCGCCAATCTCGTCACCAATCACTTGTTTCTTGTCTTTACGCATTGCCGGCTCCAACTCGCACAATTCACGGGGCGGGCAGTTTACCCCCGGCGGGCGTTGCGGCTCAACGCGGGCGTGCGGTGCCGGTGTGCAGATCGGCCCAGATATGGCCGTTGGCGTAGCTGAGGAATTGCACGTACACCGTGTCATTGCGCAACAGGTCAATGACCACCCGGTACTGGGCCTGTGGATAAGACAAGGTCAAGGTCTTGCTCGCCTCGTCGTACGCCGGTTTCTTCAGGCTTTTGCTTTCCCCGTCGAAATTGAGAATCACCTGGCTGATGGTCGCGCCCTTGTTCAACGGTTTGCCTTTGAGGCGCACCATCAATGGTGAGGTGACCGGGATCGGCTGCTGGTTGGAAGGGCGCTGGTTGCCCAGTACCACCGAGTATTCGGTGACTTGCAGCAACTGCTGCTGTTCAGGCTGCTCCTGGCGCGCCACGAGGTCATCCGGCGGCAAGAACTGACTGTGCATCGGCGCGGCCACGGCCATCAAGGGCAAGCTAGTTAGCAACAGCAAAGTGGCGCAGCGGCGGATCGATACACTCATGACAGGCTCCGGAGGCTTGGCCGGGCACGCTAGCATTCATCGAAAAAATAAGCGACCCGGACAATTCATTCGCGGCACAGGCTATCAGCGCGGGCCTCATAAAAGCGCGATCGCCATCGATATTAGTCGAATTGAGCGCGCATCCAGGCCTGGTATTGCGCAACGCCGGGCTCGCCTTCGCGGGGCGCCCAAGGGGCCAGTTCGCCGTCGCCCACCGGCCGGTAGGGGCCGGCTTTGCATTCGAACATCAGGCTGTCAGCCTCCAGTACCACCAGGCCATGGTAGACACCGGCCGGCAGATCGACACCGAGGCAATCGCCACCGGCCTGCAGGATGCGCTTGCCGGTCACGGTTCCGGTTTCATCGAAGATCAACACACCGAGGCGGCCTTTGAGCACCAGTAAGGTTTCAGCCTTGTCGGCGCTCAGGTGGCGATGCGGCGGGATGTAGGTCGAGGGCTGCAAACCCACCGCCATGCGGTGGCAAGGCTCATCCATCTGGTGGAAATTGTGGTGTTGGCGCCCACGCGCACTGGCCCCGGCCTTCTCGGCCAGCTCATCGAACAAGGCTTGATCCAGGAAGGCAGGGCCAGTCATCCGATTACATCCCCTTGACGGCGAAAATGCCATTGGCGTTGCGCCAGTAGCCTTTATAGTCCATGCCGTAGCCGAAGATGTAGCGGTCGATGCACGGCAGGCCGACAAAATCGGCCTTCAGGTCAGGACGGGCCTTGCGGTCGTGGTCCTTGTCGATCAGCACGGCGGTGTGCACCGCGCGGGCGCCAGCGTGTTTGCAGAAATCGATGATCGCGCCCAGGGTATGCCCTTCATCCAGGATGTCGTCGATGATCAGCACGTCACGGTCTATGAACGAGACTTCCGGCTTGGCTTTCCAGAACAGGTCGCCGCCGCTGGTCTCGTTGCGATAACGGGTGGCGTGCAGGTAGGAAGCTTCCAGCGGGAAGTTCAGATAGGTCAGCAGCTTGCCGGAGAAAATCAGCCCGCCGTTCATCACGCAGAACACGACCGGATTGCTTTCAGCCAATTGATCGTTGATTTGCGCACCGACACGGGCGATGGCCGCTTCGACTTCAGCTTCGGTGTACAGGCAGTCAGCCTCTCGCATGACTTGACGGATATGCTCGAGATCAGCGGACATGTGCGCTCTCCAGGGGTGGCAGTTCGGAAAAGCGGGCAAAGGTACGCATCCCGCCCGGCCAGATCAAGCATTTGTGGACTAACGTTCTGTATTGTCTATAGGACAACACCCTCGGATAGATTAATCTAGGCCGGTTTTTTTGCCCGCCGCCGGAGCCTTCCCCATGCCCATCCTCGAGATCCGCCATCCGCTGATCAGACATAAACTCGGCCTGATGCGCCGCGCAGACATCAGCACCAAGAACTTCCGCGAACTCGCCCAGGAAGTCGGCGCCCTGCTCACCTACGAAGCCACCAAAGACCTGCCGCTCGAATCCTACGAGATCGCCGGCTGGGCCGGTGCGGTGCAAGTGGAAAAAATCGCCGGCAAGAAGATTACCGTTGTGCCGATCCTGCGCGCCGGTATCGGCATGCTCGAAGGCGTGCTCAGCTTGATCCCGGGCGCCAAGGTCAGTGCCGTGGGCGTGGCCCGCAACGAGCAGACCCTGCAAGCCCACACCTACCTGGAAAAACTGGTGCCGGAAATCGACGAACGCCTGGCAATGATCATCGACCCGATGCTCGCCACCGGCAGCTCGATGGTCGCCACCATCGATCTGTTGAAAAAGGCCGGTTGCCGCGATATCCGCGCCATGGTGCTGGTCGCCGCGCCCGAAGGCATCAAGGCCGTGGAAGATGCCCACCCCGACGTGACCATCTACACCGCCTCCATCGACCAGAAACTCAACGAACACGGCTACATCATTCCGGGCCTGGGCGATGCCGGCGACAAAATCTTCGGCACCAAGCAGAAGGACGCCTGAGCATGCAGGACGAATTCAACGATCCGCTCTGGCGTCAGGTGCTGTCCGGCGCGCAGATGCTGTTCGTCGCCTTCGGCGCGCTGGTGCTGATGCCGCTGATCACGGGCCTGGACCCGAACGTGGCACTGTTCACGGCGGGCCTGGGGACGATTCTGTTCCAGATCGTCACTGGGCGCCAGGTGCCGGTGTTCCTGGCGTCGAGCTTTGCCTTCATCACACCGATCATCCTCGCCAAGGGCCAGTTCGGCCTGGCGGCGACCATGGGCGGCGTGATGGCGGCCGGTTTCGTCTACACGTTTCTGGGCCTGGCGGTGAAGATCAAGGGCACCGGGTTCATTGACCGCCTGCTGCCGCCGGTGGTGATCGGTCCGGTGATCATTTCCATCGGCCTGGCGATGGCGCCGATTGCCGCGAACATGGCCATGGGCAAGGCCGGCGACGGTACCGAGCTGATTCATTATCAGACCGCGATGATGATTTCGATGCCGGCGTTGCTCACCACGTTGATTGTCGCCGTGTTCGGCAAGGGCATTTTCCGCCTGGTGCCGATCATCTCCGGCGTGCTGGTGGGCTTCGCCATGGCGTTTTTCTTTGGCGTCGTCGACACCGCGAAGATCGCCGCGGCCCCCTGGTTCGCCCTGCCCGCCTTCACTGCACCGGAGTTCAACTGGCAGGCGATCCTGTTCATCGTGCCCGTCGCGCTGGCACCGGCCATCGAGCACATCGGCGGCGTCATTGCCGTGGGCAGCGTGACCGGTCGCGATTACCTCAAAAAGCCAGGCCTGCATCGCACGTTGTTCGGCGACGGCGTCGCCACCACCGCAGCCGGCCTCTTCGGCGGCCCGCCCAACACCACTTACGCCGAAGTCACCGGCGCGGTGATGCTGACCAAGAACTACAACCCGAAGATCATGACCTGGGCCTCGATCTTTGCCATCAGCCTGGCGTTCATCGGCAAGTTCGGCGCGCTGCTGCAAAGCATTCCGGTGCCTGTGATGGGTGGGATCCTGTGCCTGTTGTTCGGCTCGATTGCCGCAGTGGGCATGAACACGCTGATTCGTCACAAGATCGATCTGGGCGAGGCGCGCAATTTGGTGATCGTTTCGGTGACGCTGGTGTTCGGCATCGGCGGCGTGCTGGTCGGCACCGGCACGGGCCCGGACGACTTCGGCCTCAAGGGCATCGCGCTGTGCGCCGTGGTGGCGATCGCGTTGAACCTGATCTTGCCAGGCAATGACGGATGGAAGCAGAAGAAGGCGGATGAGCCGCTGGTCTGACTCAGCTTGAGGTTATTGCTGTCAGTCAGATTGCTTTCGCGAGCAGGCTCGCTCCCACAGGAGATCTGTTGTGAACACAAATTTTGTGACCACTCGAGATCTACTGTGGGAGCGAGCCAGCTCGCGAAGGAGCCGCAGAATTTTTATAGCGCTAGAGGCGCCCGTTCGCAGAGGGTACTCAAGGCCTGCGCCCAGCGCGGATCGTCATTGAGACATGGCACCAGTACCAACTCCTCGCCTCCCGCCTCGCGGAACTGCTCTCGGCCGCGATCACCGATTTCCTCGAGCGTCTCGATGCAATCGGCCACGAACGCCGGGCACATCACCAGGACTTTTTTCACGCCGCTCTTGGCCAGTTCCTCCAGACGCGCTTCGGTGTAGGGTTCGATCCACTTGGCACGGCCCAATCGCGACTGGAACGACACCGACCATTTACCCTGCGTCAGGCCCATGCGCTGGGCGAACAATTCGGCGGTACGAATGCACTGGGCGCGGTAACAGGTCGCCATGACTTCAGGCGGCGCGTTCTTGCAGCAGTCGGCATCCCTGAAGCAGTGGTAACCCGTGGGGTCGAGCTTGGTCAGGTGCCGCTCGGGCAAGCCATGGAAACTCAACAACAGATGATCATGGTCCTGCATCAGGTACGGCTTGGCGGTGGCAACCAGCGCATCGAGGTATTCCGGTTGATCGTAGAAAGGCTGGAGAATCGAGAATTTCACGTCGAGCTTCTTCTCGCGCACAACCCGCTTGGCTTCTTCGATGACTGTGGTGACAGTGCTGTCGGCAAATTGCGGATACAACGGGGCGAGGGTGATGCTCTTGTGGCCCTGGCTCGCCAGGCGCACCAAGGTGGACTCCAGCGACGGCTCGCCGTAACGCATCGCCAACTCTACGGGCCCCTGCGTCCATTGGGCGGTCATCGCCTGTTGCAAGCGGCGGCTGAGCACTACCAGAGGTGAGCCCTCTTCCCACCAGATCGACGCGTAGGCGTGGGCAGACTGTTCGGGGCGCTTGATCAGGATCAGCGACACCAGCAACCGCCGGACCGGCCATGGCAGGTCGATCACGTACGGGTCCATCAGGAATTGATTGAGGTAGCGGCGCACATCGGCCACCGAGGTGGAGGCAGGCGAACCCAGATTCACCAGAAGCAACGCGTGATCGGTCATGCAACGTCCTATTTCAAAGGCGACCCGATAAATCTTCCAGGGCCGCGGGCAAATCAGTGAACTGGAATGAAAAACCCGCCGCCTGCAATCGGGCCGGCGTGGCGCGCTGGCCGCCCAGCAACAGCAATGACAATTCCCCCAACGCGACTTTCAGCGCAAGCTCCGGCATCGGCACCACGGCCGGGCGATGCAACACGTGCCCCAGGGCCTTGGCAAAATCGCGGTTGCGCACCGGGTTCGGCGCGCAGGCATTATAAGGACCGCTGGCATCACTGCGGTGCAGAAGAAAATCAATCAGAGCGATTTGATCGTCGATATGTATCCATGGCATCCACTGTCTCCCGTTGCCGATACGCCCGCCCAGCGCCAGTTTGAAGGGCAGCAGCAACCGCGACAAAAAGCCGCCCTCGGCGGACAGGACCAGGCCGGTTCGAACCAGGACCACGCGCAGGCCCAAGGCCTCGGCCCGCTGCGCCGTTTCCTCCCAAGCGATGCACAGCTGGCTGGCGAAGTCCTCGCTGACCGGCCCTGATTCTTCGGTCAGCTCCCGCTCGCCACCGTCGCCATACCAGCCCACGGCGGATCCGGAAATCAGCACCTGCGGTTTCTGCTCGCACCGTTCCAGCCATGCAAGCAAAGCCTCGGTCAACGTGATGCGGCTGCTCCACAGCAAGATCTTGCGCTTGTGGCTCCAGGGCCGATCAGCGATGGGCGCGCCGGCGAGGTTGACCACCGCGTCCACCGGCTCGCCAATTTCATCGAGCGCGGCGATGCCGCGCACCTGCGCCCCGCAGATTTTCGCCACCTGCTCGGGTCGACGACTCCATACCGTCAAGCGATGGCCTTGCTCCAACCAGTGCTGGCAGAGCTGACGTCCGATCAAACCAGTACCGCCGGTCAGCAATATGTGCATGAGGTGTTCCTCGCATCG
This sequence comes from Pseudomonas sp. E102, assembly GCF_052660185.1. Lineage (NCBI taxonomy): Bacteria > Pseudomonadati > Pseudomonadota > Gammaproteobacteria > Pseudomonadales > Pseudomonadaceae > Pseudomonas > Pseudomonas sp. E102. The sequence goes on along the minus strand of NZ_CP084025.1, from coordinate 235,081 downwards.
CGTTTTACCCGGCCCATTAGTCTATTTTTATAGGTAGAGATTTTTCACATCGGCCAAGGTCTGTTTCTAACAATAGGACAACCTGCCAAAACGCGAACGGTAAAACTTATACCAAAAACCAAAATTGTACAGGATTAAACGACGGCGTAGTCTGTACAGAAAGTAAACGAGGCCCTCATGACTGTACCTATCGCAATCATCGGCACCGGCATCGCCGGACTCTCCGCCGCCCAGGCCCTGACGGAGGCCGGGCATGTCATCCAACTTTTCGATAAAAGCCACGGTAGCGGCGGACGCATGTCGAGCAAGCGCAGCGACGCTGGCGCGCTGGACATGGGCGCCCAGTATTTCACTGCCCGGGACCGGCGCTTCGTCACGGAGGTGCAGCGCTGGCAAGCCAACGGCTGGGCAGCGGAATGGAACCCGCAGCTCTATCACTTCCAGGACGGGCAGATGAGCCCTTCACCGGACGAACAGACCCGTTGGGTCGGCACCCCGCGCATGAGCGCGATTACCCGTGCCCTGCTCGGCGACCTGCCCGTGCAGTTCTCCTGCCGCATCACCGAAGTGTTTCGCGGCCAGGAGCACTGGCATCTGCAGGACGCTGAAGGGTTCACCCATGGCCCGTTCGGCCAGGTGGTCATCGCCACGCCCGCGCCCCAGGCGACCGCATTACTGGCCGCGGTGCCGAAACTGGCTGGCGTGGCCGCCGGGGTAAAAATGGACCCGACCTGGGCGGTGGCGCTGGCCTTCGAACAGCCTTTGGATACGCCCATGGAAGGCTGCTTCGTACAGGATAGCCCTCTCGACTGGCTGGCACGCAACCGCAGCAAGCCAGGCCGCGATAGCAAGCTCGACACCTGGGTGCTGCACGCCACCAGCGACTGGAGCCGCCAGCACATCGACATGTCCAAGGAAGCGGTCATCGAACACCTGCACGGTGCCTTCGCCGAACTGCTGCACAGCGCGATGCCCGCCCCGAGCTTCAGCGTGGCCCACCGCTGGCTGTACGCCCGCCCCGCCAGCAGTCACGAATGGGGCGCGCTGGCCGATGCCGACCTGGGGTTGTACGTATGCGGAGATTGGTGCCTGTCCGGCCGGGTCGAAGGGGCTTGGCTCAGCGGCCAGGACGCCGCGCGCCGGTTGCACGCCAGCCTCCAATAAATCGCCCTTGCCTCCCTCGCTGCTGTCGCAACAGACAGCAGCCCATCTGCGCCATCCGTGGCATCGCCCGTTCATTCCATTGCCGGTTGACTTGTGTCCATTCAGACCTATGATTAAAAATATTGTACAGCGAAGTAAATATGTACAAGATTTTATCCCAGAGGTAGCTCATGCCCAGCGAAGCGAACGCCAAACCCAAGATTGCTATCAGCGCATGCCTGATGGGCGCCGAAGTTCGCTTCAATGGCGGGCACAAGCAATCCCAGCTATGCAGCCGCACGCTTAATGACTTTTTCGATTTCGTCCCGGTTTGCCCTGAGGTCGCCATAGGCTTGGGCATTCCCCGGGAACCGATTCGGCTGGTGGGCAAACTCGAGCAACCCCACGCGGTCGGCACCGTGAACCGCGATCTCGACGTCACCCAACCACTGGACGATTACGGTCGGCAAATGGCCGAGGAACTAAACGACATTTGCGGCTACATCTTCATGCAGAAGTCGCCGTCGTGCGGGCTGGAACGGGTCAAGGTCTACGATCACAACAGCGTGCCCCAGGACGGCGGCGGGCGTGGTATCTACGCGCAGGCCTTTTGTGCGCGCCATCCGGACCTGCCGGTGGAAGAAGACGGTCGCCTCAACGACCCGGTATTGCGTGAGAACTTCCTCACGCGTGTGTTCGTCTACGCCGCTTGGCAACCGCTGCGCCGTCGCGACCTGACCCGGCGTGATCTCATCGAATTCCACTCGCGCTACAAATACTTGCTGATGGCTCACGATCCGGTGCAATACAAGGCCCTCGGCAACCTGTTGGGCAACATGGGCACGTCGGATCCCAATGAGTTGGGCCCGCGTTATTTCAGTGCCCTGATGACGGCCTTGAAGAAATGCGCCACCCGCCGAACCCACGCCAACGTACTTCAACATTTGAGCGGCTATCTCAAACGCGCCATCGGCGCCGATGACAAGCGGGAAGTGCAGCACCTCATCCAGCAATATCGCCTCGGCATCGTGCCCTTGGTGGTGCCGCTGACGTTACTCAAGCATCACCTGCGCCAGCATCCCGATCCATATCTCGCGCAACAGGCGTACCTGCAACCCCACCCGGAAAATCTCAGCCTGCGAAACGCCATCTGATGAACGACGAACCCGACTCCAGCGCCAGCGAAGACCTCGGCGCTGATTTTGCCACAGCGCTGGCGCAGGGCTGGCTGCCCATACGCGAAGTGTCCCGGCGGACCGGCGTCAACGCCGTCACGCTGCGTGCCTGGGAGCGCCGCTATGGCTTGATCGTGCCGCACCGCACCCCCAAGGGCCATCGCTTGTTCAGCGCTGAACATGTGCAACGGATCCAGAGCATCCTCACTTGGATCAATCGCGGCGTGGCCGTGAGCAAGGTCAAGCCGTTGCTCGACACTCCGCAGCCGCCCGACGAGCCATTGGAAGATGATTGGCAGTGCCAGCGCCACGCCCTTGCCCTGGCGGTGATGCAACTGGCCGAGCGGCAAGTCGATCATCTGGTCAACCAGGCGATGGCGCTTTACCCGCCCAGTACTGTTTGCGAACAGTTGCTGCTGCCCTTGCTCGACGAATTGCAGACACGTTGGCAAGGGCAATTCGGCGCGCAGTTGGAGCAGGTGTTCTTTTATTCCTGGCTGCGCAGCAAGTTCGGCAGCCGGGTCTATCACAACAACCGTCAGGTGCATGGCGCGCCGTTGCTGATGGTCAGTCATTCTCTATCGTCCCAGGAACCGCACCTGTGGTTAACGGCCTGGCTCGCCAGCAGCGCCGATTGCCCCGTGGAGGTCTTCGATGCGCCTTTGCCGGCGGGAGAGTTGGCGCTGGCGGTCGAACGGCTCAAGGCCCGCGCCGTGTTGCTGTATTCAAGCAATGCCTTGAACCTTTCCCAATTGCCTAGGCAACTGAATGCCGTCGACTGCCCGATCATCATCGCCGGCCCGGCCGTGTCCATTCATCTCGCCAGGCTATCCACCGACGTCTCGATGCCCCACGTCAGTTGGGCCGAAAACCCGCTCTGCGCTCACGCCGAACTGAATCGTCGGGCGCTTCTTTAAAGAGTATGTCCATGCAATTGATCTGGCTGCGCAGCGATTTGCGCGTGCACGACAACACCGCGCTTGCCACCGCTGCCGCCCGAGGCCCCTGCGTGGCGGTATATCTGCCAAGCCCGGGGCAATGGCGCGCCCACGATGATGCGCCTTGCAAAGTCGACTTCTGGTTGCGCAACCTGGCGTCGCTGAGCACGGCGTTGGAACGACTGAACATCCCGCTGCTGATCCGCCAAACGCCCCAATGGGACCAGGCGCCAGAAGTATTGGCGACACTGTGCCGGGAGCTGAACATCGACGCCGTGCACGTCAACGAAGAATACGGCCTGAACGAAACCCGACGCGACACCGAAGTCGCTCGTGCGCTGGCTGGAGAGGGTGTCGAGTTTCATAGCCACCTCGACCAGCTTTTGTTCAAGCCCGGCAGCGTGCTGACCAAGACCGGCAACTATTTCCAGGTATTCAGCCAGTTTCGCAAGGTGTGCTACCAACGCTTGCATTTCTCACTACCGAGCGTGGTGCCCACGCCTGCCCGGCAAGCGTCCACCGCCATAGCCAGTGATCCCGTGCCGACGTGCGTCGAAGGTTTCGAGCCACCCAGCGAAACGCTGCGAACCCTGTGGCCGGCCGGTGAGAGCGAAGCCCGGCGGCGGCTGGATGGGTTTGTCGAGCAGCACATCGACGACTACCTGACTGAGCGGGACTTCCCGGCCAGGCCTGGCACCAGCCAGCTTTCGGCCTACCTGGTGGCCGGCGTGGTATCCCCGCGCCAATGCCTGCACGCGGCACTGCACGCCAACCAGGGTGAATTCGAAAGTGGAAATGCAGGAACAGTGACCTGGATCAATGAATTGCTCTGGCGGGAGTTTTACAAACACATATTGGTGGGCTATCCACGCGTGTCCCGACACCGCGCGTTTCGCCCGGAGACCGAGGCCTTGGCCTGGCGCCAAGCGCCGGATGAACTGGCGGCGTGGCAACAGGCGCGCACCGGCTTGCCGATCATCGATGCGGCCATGCGCCAGCTGCTGGAGACGGGCTGGATGCACAACCGGTTGCGGATGGTGGTGGCCATGTTCCTGACCAAGAATCTGCTGATCGACTGGCGCGAAGGCGAACGTTTTTTCATGCGCCATCTGATCGACGGCGACCTGGCGGCCAACAATGGCGGCTGGCAATGGAGCGCTTCCACCGGGACGGACTCGGCGCCCTGGTTCCGCATCTTCAATCCACTGAGCCAATCGGAGAAATTTGATCGCGAGGGACTATTTATCAAGCGTTGGCTGCCTGAATTGAACAATTTGGATAACCAACGTGTCCACCGTCCTGATGCCCAGCGCGAACTGTTTGACGCAACGGATTATCCGTCACCGATCGTTGATCTGGCGCAATCAAGAATGCGGGCTTTGGCGGCCTTCAAGCGGTTGCCGTCTCGCCAGGACATGAAATCAAGCTGAAGCGCGATTATCAGACATGAAATTGGGCAGATCGGGAATTCACATCGCGCTGGACCTTATATAGTCTTACTAACTTAGGGTTTCTGCATAGGACGCAGGCCTCGATATGACACCCAGGATAGGAGAACAGGATTGGGACGGAGGTATTGGCTAACCGGTGCGGCTGATGGCGTGGGTGCCTCGCTGGCTGAAGCATTGCTTCAGACCGGGGCGCAGTTGGCTATCGGCTCGTCTAAAATGTCCAACCTCCTTTCCCAGCGCTTTCCCGACCAAGTCTTGGCGGTCCCGGCCAAATTGACCAACAGCCAGATCGCTCGAGAGGTCGGCCAATTGATTTCCCAGCAATGGGGCGCGTTGGACACGGTGATCATCAATGCCGGAACGGCCGAATACGTTGAAGGCCAACCGGCTGACCATACGCTGGTCGAACGCATCATCCGCAGCAATCTGTTGGTTGCAAGTTTTTGCATTGACGTGGCGCTGCCGTTATTGCGCCTGGGGGGCACGCCTCACCTGGTAGGCATTACCAGCCCCGTCACGTACCTGGCGCCCTCCCACGCGCCAGGCGACGGCACTACGCTGCGCCAGGTGTTTGAATCGGTTCGTGGCGCCCCGTCCAGCAAAGGCATCGACGTAACGCTGGTTATCCCAGGATTCGACGACCCGGCGATGGGTTTCGACGGTAGCCTTCCCATCCCGACCCGATGGTCGGCCCCAGCGACGGCGAACTACATCTTGGCGCAGTTGAACGAACGCCCCCACGAAACGCCCCTACCCGCCGCCTCCATGAAGACCCTCTGGCCGTTACCCTCCCCGGCCAACAATTTTCCCGCGGACACCCAGCCCGCTGGCGAATCCCCGATCAAGGGACAACCCTGATCGACCCGGTTGCCTTACACTGCGCGCCATGAAAACCATCCCCCTCGTTGAACTGCCTGCGCCGGTCGTCACGTGCTCGACATGCGCGGCGTGCTGCTGCCAGCTGGAAGTGATGTTGATCACCGATACTGGCGTTCCGGAACGTTTCATCGACACCGACGATTGGGGTGGGGAGGTCATGCTGAGGCTCGATGACGGCTGGTGCGCGGCGCTGGATCGAGACAGCATGATGTGCACGATCTACGAAAAGCGCCCGCTGATCTGCAGAGAATTCGAGATGGGCGCGCCGGAGTGCCTGGAAGAACGCCAGGGCATTGCGACGGCGTATCGATAAAGAATGGTCTGACGCACTGGATCCCTGTGGAGCGAGCTTGCTCGCGATAGCGGTGGACCAGGCGAGTGCAGGCGCTGGTCACCGCTATCGCGAGCAAGCTCGCTGACACGGTTTTTGCTGTTACAGCGGCATCGTGTAGTGCAGCGCGTAACTTTCTACCCCGTCGTTGTCCGACGAGATGCCGGCGTTGGAATAGTGAGTGGCACGAATGCCCACTTCGTGTCCGCCATTGAAGCGCAGGCCGAAACCGACACGGTCTTCGAACTGGAACGACGTACCGAGCTTGTTGGTTTCGATCTCGGTATTGTCAAAAAACGCGACGCCGATCCCCGCCTCGATGTAGGGCTTCACGTTCTGACCCGCAAATTCGTACACAAACACCGGCGAGAACGACAGGCTATGGTTATTGGAGGTCTTGTCCCCTTCCCAGTAAGTGTAGGCACCGCTCCAATAACCGGTCAGCCGACCCACGTCACTCTGCAGCCAGCTCTTGTCCCAATCGAACTGCATGCCCAGGCGATAGGTCATGGTCGAGTCGCCGGTCTGGCCGACCCCGAACTCCACGCCTGCCGCCTGTGCGGTGTAAGTGTGCCCCAGCAACGCAGCCGCAAGCGCGGCAAAGCAGAATAAACGCTTCATTAGAAACATCCTTTTCCGACAGCTTTAGTTAGTTTTTTCTTACAAACAGACAGAGCTATAGAAATCCGCGCCAAAACAGAAGTTCAGCACGATTTACATAATTTTCACGTTTTTTTTACAGGACGAAGCTTCGCACAATGCCGGAAGAATTCCATAGCATCGGTAGGATTTTTCTTAAATGTGACGGATCGGCACTGCTCCAGAATTGCGTTTCGCCAGCAGGCCCCTCGGCAGCTATTGCCCGCTCGCTCAGTAAGCGCTGGAGTTGGCGAGCGACGGCAGCGCCAGTGTCGATCAGGCTGACATCCTCCGGAACCATCTCTTTGAGCAGTGGTTTGAGGAATGGATAGTGCGTGCAACCCAGGATCACCGTGTCGCAACCAGCCGCCAGCAACGGGGCAACGTACCCCTGCAGCAACTGGCGCAAGGCCGGGCTGTGCAAGTCGCCAGCCTCGATCAGTTCGACCAATCCGGGACAGGGCTGCGTGACCACTCGCACGTCCGTGGCGAAGCGGTCGAGCAATGCGGCAAATTTGGCGCTCTGCAACGTGCCTGTGGTGGCGAGCACACCGACGATGCCGCTTCGAGTCGCCGCAGCGGCCGGCTTGACCGCCGGTTCCATGCCGACAATGGGCCAGTCCGGATAATCACGACGCAGGTCAGCCACTCCGGCGACGGTTGCCGTATTGCAGGCCACCACCAGCGCCTTGGCTCCCTGGCGTTGAAAAAAATCGGCAATGATCGCGCACCGCCGACGGATGAATTCCGGGCTTTTTTCTCCGTAGGGAATATGCCCGCAATCGGCTACGTACAGCAGCGACTCATGGGGCAGCAATCGGCGAATTTCCCCCAGCACCGACAGCCCGCCGACCCCTGAATCGAACACCCCGACCGGCGCCTCACTCATGTCGGGTACCGCAAACGCCGCACTCCGGATCACGCTTGACCCGCAATTCGCGAAATCGCGTGCCCAGCGCATCGATCAACAGCAGGCGCCCCATTAGCGGCTCACCAAAGCCGGCCAACAGTTTCAGGGCCTCAAGCGCCTGGAGACTGCCCACCAACCCCACGAGCGGCCCAAGAACGCCGGCCTCGCTGCAGGTCAGCTCGGCTTCGCTGCCGTGCCCGTAGAGGCAGTGGTAACAAGGGCTTTCGGGGCGGCGCGGGTCGAATACCGACAGTTGGCCCTCCAGGCGGATGGCCGCGCCGCTGATCAAGGGCTTGCCCGCGGCGACGCAGGCTGCGTTCACCGCTTCGCGGGTGGAAAAGTTGTCGGAGCAGTCCAGCACGACGTCGACCGCCGCCACCGCGTCAGCCAGGCTGCCGTCGTCCATGGCCGTTGGATGGGGGACCAGTCGGACTTCAGGGTTGATGGCGGTGAGGCGGCGCATCGCCGAATCGACCTTGGTCAACCCGACGCTATCAGTGTCGTGGATGATCTGTCGCTGCAGGTTGGTCAGGTCGACCGTGTCGAAGTCGGCCAGGTGCAACTCGCCGACACCGGCTGCGGCCAGGTACAACGCCACTGGCGCGCCCAGGCCACCGAGACCGACAATCAATGCGCGGCTCTGCTTGAGGCGCAGTTGCCCATCGATGTCGACGTGTTGCAACAGGATCTGTCGACTGTAGCGCAGCAGCTCTTGATCGTTCAGCACGGCAGGCGTCCCAGACTGATGCGTTCGTGATCACCGAGGTCCTTGCGGCTATGGACCTGGGCAAAACCTTGTTCTTGCAGCAGCCCCCGCACCGCGTCGGCCTGGTCATAACCATGCTCGAGCATCAGCCAGCCGCCTGCCTCGAGGTGATCGGGGGCCTGCTGGACAATCACGCGCAAATCGTCGAGCCCGTCCGGCCCCGCCACCAGCGCACTGGCCGGCTCGAAACGCACGTCGCCCTCGGCCAGATGCGGATCGCTGGCGGCTATATAGGGCGGGTTACTGATGATCAGCCCGAAACGTTCGCCTTCCAGCGCACTGAACCAGTGGCTGCTCAGGATTGCGACGTTACGCAGGCCCAGGCGCTGGCGATTGCGTTCGGCCAACGCCACAGCCTCCAGCACACGATCGACCGCCGTCACGCTCCAGGCCGGACGCTCGCTGGCCAATGCCAAGGCAATCGCGCCGCTGCCGGTGCCCAGGTCGAGGACCCGGGCCGGCGTGGCTGTCAGCAGCTCCAACGCAGCTTCAACCAGCAACTCGGTGTCGGGACGCGGGATCAATGTGTGGGGCGCGACTTCCAGGTCCAGTTTCCAGAAACCCTGCTGCCCGAGGATATAGGCCACCGGCTCGCCGGAGCGACGACGGCGTAGATATTCGGAAAACACCAGCGCGGCCTCGCTCGGCACGATCCGCTCGGGCCAGGTGTGCAGGAAGCTGCGGGACTTGCCCAGGGCAGCGGCCAGCAACAACTCCGCATCCAAGCGTGACGTGGGGGAATCCGGCAATTCGGCGGCGCGAAGCAAACTGGCGATGATGGTCATTGGGTCACCCGTGCTTACTCGCCAATCGCGGCCAGTTGGTCGGCCTGGTATTCGGCGAGCAAAGGCTCGATGACGGCGTCGACACCACCGGCCAGGATCTCGTCGAGGGAGTACAAGGTCAGGTTGACCCGGTGATCGGTCACCCGGCCCTGGGCAAAGTTGTAGGTACGGATGCGCTCGGAACGGTCGCCCGACCCCACCAGCAGTTTGCGCTCGCTGGCGATGGCGTTGGCGGCGGCGCTGGTCTGCTGGTCGTTGAGCTTGGCCGAAAGCCAGGCCATCGCCCGTGCCCGGTTCTTGTGCTGGGAGCGTTCTTCCTGGCACTCGACGACAATGCCCGAGGGCAAGTGAGTGATGCGGATCGCCGAATCGGTCTTGTTGACGTGCTGGCCACCAGCCCCCGAAGAACGGTAGGTGTCGATCCGCAGGTCCGCCGGGTTGATCTCGATGGCTTCCTGCTCGTCCGGCTCGGGCAACACCGCGACGGTGCAGGCCGATGTATGGATGCGGCCCTGGGATTCGGTGGCCGGCACCCGTTGTACGCGGTGGGCGCCGGATTCGAACTTCAACTTCCCGTAGACGTTGTCGCCCTCGACCCGGGCGATGACTTCTTTATAGCCACCGTGTTCGCCTTCGTTCTCCGACAGGATCTCCACCCGCCAGCCGCGACGCTCGGCATAACGCGAATACATGCGAAACAGGTCGCCGGAAAAGATCGCGGCTTCGTCGCCGCCCGTGCCGGCGCGGATTTCGAGAAAGACGTTTCGTCCGTCATTCGGGTCCTTTGGCAGCAACATGCGTTGTAGATTGCTTTCCAGCTCGACCAATTGCTCCTTGGCTTCGCGCACTTCCTCCACGGCCATTTCGCGCATGTCCGGGTCGCTGTCCTTGAGCAGCGCCTGGGCGCCCTCAAGGTCGCCCTGCACTTTGAGCAGTTGCTTATAGGTGGCGACAATCGGCTCGACTTCCGCGTACTCCTTGGAATAGGTGCGGAATTTATTCTGGTCGGAAATGACTTCGCCGTCGCCCAGCAAGGCGGTCAGTTCCTCGAAACGGTCCTGGAGAATGTCCAGCTTATTGAGCAGTGACGCTTTCATTGCGATTTTTTATCCGAAAAGCTATCCGGTGAAGCCTCACCGAGGGCGAAAAGTTCCTGGGCCATGGCCAGCGCATCGAGGCGGCCCTCGGCCGTCAGCTTCTTGAGCTGGACGCTTGGGGCATGGAGCAATTTGTTGGTCAGGCCGCGCGCCAGTTGCACCAACACCTCTTCGGCGCTGCCGCCGTTGGCCAGCAGGCGCTGGGCCTTTTGCAATTCTTCGTCGCGCAGGCGCTCGCTTTGCTGACGATACGCCTTGAGCACGTCCACCGCCGCCAGCTCGCGCAGGCGCACCATGAAATCCTCGGCGCCAACGGTGATCATTTCCTCGGCGGCCTGCGCCGCGCCTTGCCGGCTCTTCAGGTTCTCGGCTACGACTTCGTGCAGGTCATCGACACTGTAGAGGTATACGTCATCCAGTTCGCCGACTTCGGGCTCGATGTCGCGGGGCACGGCAATGTCGACCATGAAGATCGGCTTGTGCTTGCGCAGTTTCAAGGCGCTTTCCACCGCGCCCTTGCCCAGAATCGGCAACTGGCTGGCGGTGGAACTGATGACAATGTCGCTGTGCACCAGTTCGGCGGGAATATCCGACAGCAGCACCGCATGCGCACCGAATTGCTCGGCCAGGGTACTGGCGCGCTCAAGGGTGCGGTTGGCGACCACGATGCGCTTCACCCCCAGGTCATGCAGATGGCGGGCGACCAGGGTGATGGTCTCGCCAGCACCGATCAGCAGCGCCTGGCTGCGTTGCAAATCGCTGAATATCTGCTTCGCCAGGCTGACAGCGGCAAACGCCACGGACACAGGGTTTTCGCCAATGGCGGTGTCGGTGCGCACTTGCTTGGCGGCGTTGAAAGTGGCCTGGAACAGACGCCCCAGCAGCGGCCCGACGGTGCCGGCCTCGCGCGCCACGGCATAGGCCGACTTCATCTGGCCGAGAATCTGCGGTTCGCCGAGCACCAGCGAATCGAGCCCCGAAGCGACACGCATCATGTGACGAACGGCCGCATCGTCCTCATGTACATAGGCACTGGCGCGCAGCTCTTCCAGACTCAGGTCATGGTATTCGGCCAGCCAGCGCAGCACCGAATCGGCCGAGACGTGATCCTGTTCTATATAAAGCTCACTGCGATTACAGGTGGAGAGGATCGCAGCTTCGCGGCTGTCGGTGAGTCGGCAGAGCTGCTGCAGGGCCTCAACCAGCTGCTCAGGCGTAAAGGCCACGCGCTCGCGGACATCTACTGAAGCAGTCTTGTGGTTAATACCAAGTGCAAGGAAGGCCATTCAAGGTCGCTGATGGTGACGTGAAGCCGGCAATTGTCCTACTTCGCCAGATTGAGAACAACCACCACCGACTATTGTCACAATTACCTGTGCCTATAAGGCATCCGCCGAGACTCGGTTATGTTTGACCGATGGCTTGTGTCATGATGATCCGACCGCAGGTAAGTCGTCCTCTTCCTATATGAATAGATCTTTTGCGTTGCTCCTCGCTTTTGCCTTTCTCGGCGGCTGCCAGTCCATGGCCCCCGTTTCGACGGACGGTACGCCACCGGTCGAAGGCAGCACTCCGGCTCCCGAAAAGCCCAAGGTGTACGGCTCGTTCAGCGAAGAAACTGTCTTCAGCCTGCTGAGTGCCGAGCTGGCAGGCCAGCGCAATCGTTTCGACATTGCCCTGGATAACTACGTCACCCAGGCCATCAACACTCAGGATCCGGGCATTTCCGAGCGGGCGTTCCGCATTGCCGAATACCTGGGGGCCGACCAGGCCGCGCTGGATACGGCGCTGATCTGGGCCAAAAACGCCCCGGACGACCTCGAAGCGCAACGCGCCGCCGCCGTGCAACTGGCGCGCGCCGGGCGTTACGACGATTCCATGGTGTACATGGAAAAAGTCTTGCTGGGCAAGGGCGATACCCATTTCGATTTCCTTGCGCTGTCCGCCGCCGATACCGACCAAGAGACCCGCGACGGCTTGAAGAAGAGTTTCGATCGCCTGCTGGAACGCCACCCGAACAACGGCCAGTTGATTTTCGGCAAGGCCTTGCTGCTGCAGCAGGACGGCGACTCCCAAGGCGCCCTCACCTTATTGGAAGACAACCCGCCGGAAGCGGGCGAAGTGGCGCCTATCCTGTTGCGTGCACGCTTGCTGCAAGGCATGAATCGCGGCGACGAAGCGCTGCCGCTGATGGAAAAAAGCATCAAGAAGTACCCGGACGACAAACGCCTTCGCCTCACCTACGCCCGCATGCTGGTGGAAAACAACCGCATGGACGACGCCAAGGTCGAGTTTTCCAGCCTGGTGCAGCAATACCCCGAAGACGACGATTTGCGTTATTCCCTGGCGCTGGTCTGCCTGGAGGCCAAGGCGTGGGAAGAAGCCAAGGGTTACCTGGAAGACCTGATAGCCCGGGAAAGCCACGTCGACTCGGCCCACCTGAACCTGGGCCGCATCGCCGAGGAGCGCAACGATCCCGAGAGCGCGCTGATCGAGTACGCCCAGGTCGGCCCGGGCAATGACTACCTCCCAGCGCAGCTGCGCCAGGCTGACATCCTGATCGGCAACGGCCGGACGGCCGAGGCCCAGAGTCGCCTGGCCGTTCAGCGCGACACCCAGCCGGACTATGGCATCCAGCTCTACCTGATCGAGGCCGAAACCCTGTCGGCCAACAAGCAGGGCGATAAAGCCTGGGCTGTTCTGCAACAAGCGTTGAAGCAATACCCGGACGATCTGAACCTGCTGTACACCCGCGCCATGCTCGCGGAAAAACGCAACGATCTGGCCCAAATGGAAAAAGACCTGCGGCTGATCATCCAGCGCGACCCCGACAACGCGATGGCCCTCAACGCCCTCGGCTACACGCTATCGGATCGGACCACCCGCTACGATGAAGCCAAGGTGCTGATCGAGCAGGCCCACCGGATCAATCCGGAAGACCCGGCCGTACTCGACAGCCTCGGTTGGGTGAATTTCCGCCTGGGCAACCTCGACGAAGCCGAACGCCTGTTGCGCCAGGCCCTGGAGCGCTTCCCCGACCAGGAAGTCGCCGCGCACCTGGGTGAAGTACTGTGGGCCAACGGCAAACAACGCGAAGCCAGGCAGATCTGGGACAAGTTCCTCAAGGAACAACCGGACAGCCCGATTCTGCGCGGCACCATCAAACGCCTGACCGGATCAGAGACCCTCTAAGATTATGTTTGTGCGCCACTTCATTATTTTCAGTTTCATCGCCCTGCTCGCCGGTTGCGCGGGCTTCGGCGCCCGAGAATCCGTCCAGGGCCATGGCGACCCGGCCCAGTGGCGCGAGCATAAAGAACAGCTCAGCGGCCTCGACGGCTGGCAGATCGACGGCAAGATCGGCATTCGTGCGCCCAAGGACTCTGGCAGCGGTACCTTGTTCTGGTTGCAGCGCCAGGATTACTACGACATTCGACTTTCGGGCCCCCTGGGGCGCGGTGCGGCGCGGCTGACCGGCCGGCCGGGGCAGGTTTCGCTGGAAGTCGCCAACCAGGGACGCTACGAGGCTCCGAGCCCCGAAGCACTGCTGGAAGAACAGCTGGGCTGGAAACTGCCGGTTTCCCACCTCACCTGGTGGGTTCGCGGCCTCCCGGCACCGGACAGCAAGAGCCGTCTGACCCTGGACGCCGACAGCCGCCTGTCGAACCTGGAGCAGGATGACTGGCAGATCGAATACCTGAGCTATGCCGAGCAGAACGGCTACTGGTTGCCGGAGCGCATCAAGCTGCACGGCAGCAACCTGGACGTCACGCTGGTCATCAAGCAATGGCAGCCGCGCAAGCTGGGGCAATGACATGACCGCTGCACGCCTGACGCTGCCCTCCCCGGCCAAGCTCAACCTGATGCTGCACATCCTCGGTCGTCGCCCGGATGGCTATCACGAGCTGCAAACGATTTTCCAGTTCCTGGATTATGGCGACGAGATCACTTTTGCCGTGCGCGATGACGGCGTGATCCGTTTGCACGCCGAATTCAACGGTGTTCCCCACGACAGCAACCTGATCGTCAAGGCGGCGAAGAAGCTTCAGGAGCAATCCGGCTGTTCGCTGGGCATCGACATCTGGATCGAAAAAATCCTGCCCATGGGCGGAGGAATCGGTGGCGGCAGTTCGAATGCGGCCACGACGCTGCTAGGCCTCAATCATCTCTGGCAGTTGGGCTGGGACATGGATCGCCTCGCGGCGCTGGGCCTTTCGCTGGGTGCCGACGTACCGGTTTTCGTGCGTGGCCACGCGGCTTTCGCCGAGGGCGTCGGGGAAAAACTCACACCGGTAGAGCCCGAGGAACCTTGGTACTTGGTGCTGGTGCCGCAAGTCTCTGTAAGTACAGCAGAAATTTTTTCAGATCCACTGTTGACACGTAACTCTCCTCCCATTAAAGTGCGCCCCGTTCCCAAGGGAAACAGTCGAAATGACTGCTTACCGGTGGTAGCAAGGCGTTATCCAGATGTTCGTAACGCATTGAATTTGTTAGGTAAATTTACCGAAGCAAAACTCACCGGAACTGGAAGTTGTGTGTTTGGGGGCTTCCCAAGCAAAGCTGAAGCTGATAAAGTCTCGGCCCTTCTTACAGAGACCCTTACAGGGTTTGTAGCAAAAGGAAGCAACGTTTCGATGTTGCATCGCAAGCTGCAAAGTCTGCTCTAAAAGGAATCGAGTGCTGGGCACTCGCAGCAACAGATACAGGGGCGTCGCCAAGCGGTAAGGCAGCAGGTTTTGATCCTGCCATGCGTTGGTTCGAATCCAGCCGCCCCTGCCATTTTCCTATACTCATCCAGGTATACCCTCAGCCTTCAGGTACTGCGCGTGTCCAAGATGATGGTCTTTACGGGGAACGCTAACCCCGATCTGGCTCGGCGTGTCGTACGTCAGCTGCATATCCCTCTCGGTGACATCTCTGTCGGTAAGTTCTCCGACGGCGAAATCACTGCCGAGATCAATGAAAACGTTCGCGGTAAAGACGTCTTCATTATTCAGCCGACTTGCGCTCCGACCAACGATAACCTGATGGAACTCGTCGTGATGGCTGATGCCTTCCGCCGTTCCTCGGCTACTCGTATTACTGCTGTTATTCCTTACTTTGGTTATGCCCGCCAGGATCGCCGTCCGCGTTCCGCACGCGTGGCCATCAGCGCGAAAGTCGTTGCCGATATGCTGACCGTGGTCGGCATCGATCGTGTACTGACGGTCGATCTGCATGCTGACCAGATCCAGGGCTTCTTCGATATTCCCGTGGACAACATCTACGGCTCCCCCGTCCTGGTGGATGACATCGAGGATCAGCGCTTCGAAAACCTCATGATCGTGTCCCCGGACATTGGCGGCGTCGTGCGTGCACGGGCCGTAGCCAAATCCTTGGGCGTTGATCTGGGTATCATCGACAAACGCCGCGAGAAGGCCAATCACTCCGAAGTGATGCACATCATCGGCGATGTCGAAGGGCGCACCTGTATCCTGGTCGACGACATGGTCGATACCGCCGGCACCCTGTGCCACGCGGCCAAGGCCTTGAAGGAGCATGGCGCTGCCAAGGTCTTCGCCTACTGCACGCACCCTGTGCTGTCGGGTCGGGCGATCGAAAACATTGAAAATTCCGTGCTGGACGAGTTGGTGGTGACAAACACCATCCCGCTGTCCGCTGCAGCACAAGCCTGTGCGCGTATCCGTCAGTTGGATATCGCACCGGTGGTTGCCGAGGCGGTTCGCCGCATCAGCAATGAAGAATCGATCAGTGCGATGTTCCGCTAAGGGCCCTGCCCTTTCCCGGATATCTCGTTGACGAAAAGCGCCCCGCCCCAACACTCATGTTGGGGCGGGGCTTTTTTGCCCATACCGCTTTGGCGTCGGTCGCAGACGTCATTCGGATATGGCTATTTTGGAGAAACAACATGACCGATTTCATTCTGAACGCCCAAGCGCGTACCGACCTGGGGAAAGGTGCGAGCCGCCGCCTGCGTCGTCTCGCCAGCCAGGTTCCTGCCGTTGTATACGGTGGTGACAAGGCCCCTGAATCCATCACCATGCTGGCCAAAGAAGTGGCCAAGCTGTTCGAAGACGAGGCTGCTTTCAGCCACGTGATCGAACTGAACGTTGATGGCAAGAAGCAAAACGTCATCGTTAAAGCGATGCAGCGTCACCCGGCCAAGCAGTTCATCATGCACGCTGACTTCATCCGCGTCGTGGCTGGCCAGAAACTGACCGCTACCGTTCCAGTGCACTTCATCAACGAAGCTGCTCCGATCAAGAAAGGCGGCGAAATCTCGCACGTGACTTCCGAGCTGGAAGTTTCCTGCCTGCCGAAGGACCTGCCTGAATTCATCGAAGTCGACCTGGCTGACGCCGAGATTGGCACGATCGTTCACCTGTCCGACCTCAAGGCTCCTAAAGGCGTTGAGTTTGTTGCCCTGGCACACGGTGATGACAAGGCTGTTGCCAACGTCCACGCTCCACGTGTTGCTCCAGAAGCGACTGAAGAAGGCGCAGCAGAGTAATTACACTCTGTCGCCGGAGTGACCGGAAACATCGCGGACTGGAACGTAGCGAGACAACGGGCAAGAACGCGAAGTTTACTTAACGGTAGATCCGCAATTTTCGTTCGTTGTCGCCACACCGTCTGACCGCGACATGTTAACCACCACTCCAGGAAGGGCCCCTATCGTGACTGCCATCAAACTGATCGTTGGCCTGGGAAATCCAGGCGCCGAATACGAACAGACCCGGCATAACGCAGGGGCCCTTTTTGTTGAGCGCATCGCGCACGCCCAAGGCGTCAGCCTGGCCGCCGATCGCAAATATTTTGGCCTGACCGGGCGTTTTTCACACCAGGGTCAGGATGTTCGCCTGTTGATTCCCACCACCTATATGAACCGCAGCGGCCAGGCCGTGGCGGCGTTGGCCGGTTTCTTTCGCATCAAGCCTGAAGAAATCCTGGTGGCCCACGACGAACTCGACCTGCCTCCGGGCGTTGCCAAGCTCAAGCAGGGCGGCGGCCATGGCGGTCACAACGGGTTGCGCGACATCATTGCGCAACTGGGCAATCAAAATACCTTTCACCGCCTGCGGCTCGGCATCGGCCACCCGGGCGTTGCCAGTATGGTTTCAAATTTTGTCCTGGGTCGCGCGCCTCGCGCCGAACAGGAAAAACTCGATGCCAGCATCGACTTTGCCCTCGGCGTGCTGCCGGATATCCTCGCCGGTGAATGGAACCGCGCGATGAAAAACCTGCACAGCCAGAAGGCCTGACACTTATCCGAGGGGAAACACCATGGGATTCAATTGCGGCATCGTCGGCCTGCCTAACGTCGGCAAGTCCACCCTGTTCAACGCCCTGACCAAATCCGGTATCGCGGCCGAGAACTTCCCCTTCTGCACCATCGAGCCGAACAGCGGCATCGTGCCGATGCCCGATCCGCGCCTGGACGCACTGGCGGCCATCGTCAATCCCAAGCGCATCCTGCCGACCACCATGGAGTTCGTCGACATCGCAGGCCTGGTGGCCGGTGCTTCGAAGGGTGAAGGCCTGGGCAACAAGTTCCTGGCCAACATCCGCGAAACCGATGCCATCGCCCACGTGGTGCGCTGCTTCGAAGACGAGAACGTGATCCACGTTTCCAACAGCGTCGACCCGAAACGCGACATCGAGATCATCGACCTGGAACTGATCTTCGCCGACCTCGACAGTTGCGAGAAACAACTTCAGAAGGTTGCCCGCAACGCCAAGGGTGGCGACAAGGATGCAGTCGTCCAGAAAGGCCTGTTGGAGCGATTGATCGCTCACTTCACCGAGGGCAAGCCCGCGCGTAGCCTGATGAAGGACATGAGCACCGACGAGAAGCTGGTGATCAAGGGCTTCCACCTGCTGACCACCAAGCCGGTCATGTATATCGCCAACGTCGCCGAAGACGGTTTCGAGAACAACCCGCATCTGGACGTGGTCCGTGCCATCGCCGAGGAAGAAGGTGCCATGGTCGTTCCGGTCTGCAACAAGATCGAAGCGGAAATCGCCGAACTGGACGATGGCGAAGAGAAGGACATGTTCCTCGAGGCCCTGGGCCTGGAAGAGCCTGGCCTGAACCGGGTGATCCGCGCTGGCTACGAAATGCTCAACCTGCAGACCTACTTCACCGCCGGTGTCGAAGAAGTCCGCGCCTGGACCGTTCGCGTGGGCGCCACCGCCCCGCAAGCCGCTGGCGTCATCCATACCGACTTCGAAAAGGGCTTCATCCGCGCCGAAGTCATCGCCTACGCCGACTTCATCCAGTACAAGGGCGAAGCTGGCGCGAAGGAAGCCGGTAAGTGGCGTCTGGAAGGCAAGGAATACATCGTCAAGGACGGCGACGTGATGCACTTCCGCTTCAACGTCTGAAATGAAAAAAACACCGCGTGGCAGTGACTGTCACGCGGTGTTTTTTTATGGGCGTCAACTTAACAAATGCCATTGATCGACGTCTGGCGCCACCCCGATCAGGCCTAGTTGGGCGTCGGGAGCCGCTGTGGGAGCAAAGACCATGTTGTCTTCGCCGAGGCTTTCCCGCCAGTCCCCGGCCAGCGCAACCTGGAACGAATGGCCTTGCGCGTCCGCTTGCGCATCCTTCAGGTAAGTGCGGTCCAATGCCTCGTTGTAGACCAACTTCAGCGTAGTGCCCGTACCCTCTCCGAAGCCGGTATAGCCCAGTGCCGACACATCGATCTTGTCGTCAACCGTAAAGCCTTCGATAAGGTCGGCAAAGCTTTGGTTGTCGGTACGGTAGCTGTCCTCGATGGAGAGATAGCGGAACACGTCGGCGTTTTCCCGATTGTCCGTCCACAACGAAATGTCGGCTCTGTCCCCACCGTTGAGACGATCGGCGCCCGCGCCGCCGATGATGACATCCGCTCCGGCGCCGCCGTTGATACGGTCATTGCCGTTCAGGCCATGGATGATTTCCGACAAGGCAGAACCGGTAATCGTATCGTTGGTAGATTCCCCTTCAAGAGTGGGCGCTGTGAACACAAGATTCGTGTTGTTCAATTGCCCGACCAGATTGCCATCCAAGGTCAGTTCAAAACGTTGCCCGGTAGCATCGGCGTCGAAGCTCTTGAGGTAGGTGCGGGTGCCGTCCGCGCTGGCCTGGATGGCCAAGGTACCGTCATGACCATCGCCAATACCGGTGAAGCCCAGGCCGATCAGGTCAATGCGGTCCTCGGAGACATCGAAGTCCTGGATTCGGTCGCTGCTGTTCAGCGTGGCGGTGCGGAAGCTGTCGCCCAGTTCGGTAAAACGGAAGATGTCCGAGCCTGAGCCACCTTGCAACACATCACGCCCGCCGTCGCCGTGGAGCACATCATCGCCCGCCAGGCCGTGGATGATTTCGGCGGCATCGGTGCCCCGCAAGATTTCCTCGCCGGCGTACCCCTCCATATGGAGCTTGCCGTCCTGGCTGCCAAAGCTTGAGTCCAGGCTACCGTCGGCGTTCAAGCGGATGACATTGAAATCTCCGTTGTTCGTGCCGGCAGCCAAAATCCTGCCATCGGCTTGCACCGTCAAAGCCACCGGCGTGTCGGCCTCGAAGGTCACCGAGCCATTGCTGCCGAAACTACTGTCGAACGACCCGTCAGCGTTGAGCCGCGCCACGGTAGCCAGGCGATCGCCCTCGCCATGCCCCATCACGATGATCTTTCCATCAGCCTGCACGGTGACCACCGAGTCTTCGCCAAACCCCATGGCAGCGCTCAAATGCAGGACGCCGTCGTCACCGAAACGGGTATCCAACTGACCGTCGGCGTTGAAACGCTGCAAGGCGAACGTCGGATCGCCCATGCCGGCGGCATTGTAGGCAGCCCCGACCACGACACTTCCATCTGCCAACACCGCAGTGGAGATCCCTCCGTTGAAAAACGGGTCTTCGTAAATGTCGACGGTGAGCACGCCGTTGTGACCAAAGCCGTCGAACAAGCTGCCGTCATTGCCAGCCTTGGTCACGGTAGCCTGGTCAAACCCGCGGGCACTGACCTGAAAGGTGCCGTCCATATTGGCCGTCAGGTCGATATCCTTGAAATCATGGTTGATGTCGACCGTCATGACACCGTTCTGACCAAAGCCGACATCACGCGTCCCGTCACTGTTGTAGCGCTCCACCTGTATGCCGGTGTTCAGCGCCACAGCGACGAGCACCTTGCCATCGGCCTGCACCGCCGTTAACTCATAGCGGGACGCTGGGGCTGTCGTGGTCGGTATCGTATCGACGCCACCTTCATGAAAGCGGGTGTCCAGGCTGCCATCCGCATTCAGGCGGATAACGGAATGGTTCTGCTCGTAGCCGTAGCTTTCCTCACCTGGCGCCCCGGGGTAGCCCCATGCCAGGTACTCGGTATAGCCGCCAATCAGTATCTTGCCGTCCGGCTGGATAATGATGCTCTGGGCATCATCTAGCTGGCCGGTGAGGTCGACCTGGACAGTGCCGGGGCCGGTTCTTACGGTATGGGAATTCAGGTTCGGGTTATCGACGGTTGCCATGGTTTAGTCCCTTAAAAGAAATGCCAGTTTCGTCACCTGGTAGAGCGACAACGCTTTGCACGCTGCCTCGGTCATAACCATGACCGGTGGCTTCTTGTTGGAGCCAATTGACTGGAACAGGCTCTTTGCGTCGGAAACACCAAAGAGCGGCAAGTTCATTCATGGCTCAGGGACAACGATAAACGGTACATCGACCCCATCCGGGGTCGAGAGCAAAAATGCCTGATGGATTGACCGAGGCTCTGTACGAAAGGTATCCGCACTGGCCCATACTGCGTTGAAACGGGGCTCGGAATGTTCGATTCAGGCCCTTTTGGTCCTTGGCAGGAAAATCGCCAACACGCCGAACAACGGCAGGAACGAGCACAGCCAATACACGTATTCGATACCCCGGATGTCCGCCAGATGCCCCAGCAGCGCGGCGCCGATCCCACCGAAGCCGAACATCAACCCGAAGAACACGCCGGCGATCATCCCAACGTTGCCCGGCACCAGCTCCTGGGCATACACCACGATGGCGGAGAAAGCCGAAGCCAAGATGAAGCCGATCACTACGCTGAGGATGCTGGTCCACAGCAGGTCCACGTGAGGCAAGATCAGCGTAAATGGCGCCACACCCAGAATCGAGAACCAGATCACCGCCTTGCGTCCGATCTTGTCGCCGATCGGGCCGCCAAAGAAGGTCCCCGCCGCCACTGCGCCAAGGAACAGGAACAGGTGCAGTTGGGAAGATGCCACCGACAGGTCGAACTTTTCGATCAGGTAGAAGGTGAAATAGCTGGTGAAACTGGCCATGTAGAAATACTTCGAGAACACCAACAGGCCAAGCACCACCAACGCACTCAGGACCCGCCCCTTGGATAAGCCATGCGTCGCCGCCTGGCCTTGCTTGAGCTTGAACAGGTTCAGGTGATTGGCGTACCAACGGCTGATGCGGTACAGCACGAACAAGGCAAACAGCGCGAACAAGCCGAACCAGGCCACATTGCCTTGACCGTAGGGAATGATGATCGCTGCGGCCAGCAGCGGGCCGAATGCGGAGCCGGCGTTTCCGCCCACCTGGAAAGTCGATTGCGCCAGGCCGTAACGACCGCCGGAAGCCAGTCGCGCCACTCGCGATGCCTCGGGGTGAAAAGTCGACGAGCCGATACCGATCAAGGCCGCCGCCAGCAGGATCATGGCAAAGCTGCCGACCATGGACATCATCACGATGCCGATCAGCGTGCACACCGTTCCGGCCGGCAACAGCCAGGGCTTCGGGTGCCGATCGGTGTGATAGCCGACCCAAGGCTGCAACAAAGATGCGGTCAACTGGAACGTAAGGGTGATCAGGCCGACCTGGGTAAACGTCAGGCCATAGCTGTCCTTGAGCATCGGATAGATGGACGGCAGCACAGCCTGGATCAGATCGTTGATCAGATGAGCCAACGCCACCGCACCAATGATGCGCATGACCAAAGGACTGCTTTGGGGCGTGGCGCCAATGGGCGTCGCGTCAGCCGGGGTATTGCTGATAGCCATGGGAAGTTTCCAGACGGCAGGTGGGAGCACATGGGCAAGGTTCGCCAATGTGCCATTTTTCAGTGCGACAAGGCTATCCCATTAGCTTGCTATCGACCGATAAAAAATAGTCGGCAAACAAGGTGATAGCGCAACGCCATGGTCTGAATCTTGCCTTGTAAAAGTCTTACGACGCGGCCCCTTACAAAGGGGACCGAGAATGGGAAGTTTCGCTACAGAGCAGGCCTACAGAGCCGGCCTGGACAAGCTTTCGAGGCCTTTTGAAAGAGCACCCGTTTCGGCACTTGTGTAAAAACGCACAAAAAAAGTGCAAGGGTGTTCAGGGGAGTATGGGCATGCAGGCTTTTCTATCACCGGGCATCCGGTTGCTGGGGCATTTTGGTTTCGCCCGTAAATTCCAGTTGTTGTTCCTTTTGTTCATCCTGCCGCTCATGGGCAGCCTGTGGCTCATCGGCCAGGACTACCGGGACAAACTCAACCTGATTTCCGGAGAGCGCGCCGGCGTACGCCAGTTGCTCGCCCTGGATAACCTGGACAACCTGCTCGCCGCCCAGCGCAATCGCGCGGCGCGCTGGCGGGCCACGGAGACCAATCGACAACCCACCCCTGCGACGATCGCCGCCATGGCCGCGTTCGATGCGGTGCAACCGGAGCTCAACCAGGTCGCCAACGATCTTGGCGCGACCTTGCAGGCCGAGGGCGTCGAAGCCGACACCCTCGCCCGCTACCAGGCCTTGCAGACCAGCCTCAACGGCCTGGATTCCAAGAGCCTGGGCGCCGTGGGTTGGTGGCCGGATGGCTATGATCGTTTCACCGCTGCCCTCAGCGCATTGCAAGCGTTGCGCGAACAGATGGTCATGGACAATCGCCTGACGCTCGCCTCCTGGCTGGAAACCTACCTGCTCACCCAGATTTCGACCCAGCAGACACCCGAGCTGATCGAACGTGTCGGCCGCCTGGCCAGCGTTGGCCAGGCCTCGGTGGTGTCAGGCCAATTCACTTTGCAGAGCCGCCTGCAACTGCGTGACTTGCGCAGCCGCATCGGCGACGCCCGGGATCAGTTGGTCAAGACCGGTGCGTTGCTGGAAACACGCTTGCCCAGCGAACTGCAATCCTGGGCTGGACAATTCCAGGGCAGCCTCAAGCACTTGGACGCCGGCTTGAAAATCTTGGATGAAGGCGTGTTCGGCGGCTCCATCAATCTCAAGCCGGAAGCGTTCGAGAAACACATGGACGCCCTTCTCCGAGACCTGGCGACCCTGCGACAACAATCGCTGGTCGCACTGGACACGCGGCTGGACCATTACCACGGCTCGGCGATCCGCCAGTTCACCTTGGTGGCCACGGTGCTGGGATGCCTGCTGTTGGCGGCGCTGTACCTGTTCGTCTGTCTGCAAGCTTCCATCCGCCGCAGCGCCAGTGGCATTACCCTGCTGGCTGAAGCGCTGCGTGACGGAAACTTGAGCCTGCAAGTTCCGGTACAAGGGCGTGATGAGCTGGCAGCTATCAGCACCGCGCTCAATGTCGCCGTGGTGCAGTTGCGCACCAGCCTGCTGGGCGTGGATCACGAAACGCTGCAACTGAGCGACGCCGTGCGCACCCTCAATACACATTCCAGCGGCGCCTTGGGCGAAGTCGAGGCTCAGCAGATGCAAATCAGCCAGATCGCCGCCGCCGCGACGCAACTGGCCGCAACTTCCCAAGGCGTTGCGAAAAGTTGCGAACAGGCGTCAGACAGCGCCCAACAGACCCGCCGCATCGCCGCCGACAGCAGCCGCGACAGCCTGCGCACCACGGCGAGCATTCAGCAGCTCAACCAGCGGCTCAACGAAACCGCCGCCGCCTTGGGCCGGGTCAGCGAGCAGGGCCAACAGATCCAGCTGGTGGTCGATACCATTCGCGGCGTGGCCGAGCAGACCAATCTCCTGGCGCTCAACGCCGCCATCGAAGCCGCCCGCGCCGGTGAACAAGGCCGGGGCTTTGCGGTGGTGGCCGATGAAGTGCGCAGCCTGTCGCAACGTACCCAGTCCTCCACCCAACAGATCGCCGGCACCGTCGACAGCCTGCGCGCCACGGTCAACGAAGCCGTCAGCCTGATGGAAGCGGCCTGCGGCCAGGCCCAGACCGACGCGCAAGCCGTGACCGGCCTTGGCGAGCGTCTGGGGGAAATTGCCAGCGCCGTACAGAGCGTCACCGATACCCTGGCGCAAATCGCCACCGCGGTGGATGAGCAGGCCAGCACAGCCGACGAGGTCAGCGGCAATATCCAGCAGGTCGATCAAGCGGCCATGCGCCTGCTGGAAGGCGCCCGCGCGGTGAACGTGGCGGCGGACACCTTGAGCCAAGGCAGCCAGGCCTTGAGCGCGAACACAGGGAGATTTCAGCTCAGTTGACGCACATTGGCGACGAGGATGGTTAAGCAGTTGAAAGTGCAGAGAAATATTTTGGATTTACGCTTGACACATCTTCGTTACCAGCGAATAATGCGCGCCACTTGGCTACATAGCTCAGTTGGTTAGAGCATAGCATTCATAATGCTGGGGTCCGGGGTTCAAGTCCCTGTGTAGCCACCAAGTACCGATCCATAGATGTCTACAGCAGTCTATGAATCACCTCAAGAAGCCCGCCTAGTGCGGGCTTTCTTGTTTCTGGCTGTCCACCTCTATCTACCCCTATCCTTCCCCACCGTGTATGCCCACGTGTATGCTTCAGAACTAATTGAACTGGAGGCATACACGGATGAAGCGCGCCGATATCAAGCGACGTCCTCTCGCTGATACAACACTTTCCAGCTTGGAGCCTGAGGCCGGGGCATACCGCGAACTAGACAGTCCTGGGCTGTATTTTAGAGTCAAACCAAACGGCCAGAAATCTTGGGAATTACGCTACAAGAAACCGGACGGCAAATGGTCTTGGCTAGGTCTCGGCGGCTATCCAGAAGTAAGCGGCGCCTTCGCTCGACAGAAAGCGGCAGAGCTGAGAGCTGACGCCTCAGAGGGCAAGAACCCAATCATCTCCAAGAAGGCTCGTCAGGCGGCTGACATTGACGCAGCCAATGACACCTTCGAATCACTAGCCAGGGAATGGCATACGTCTCGTCTCAGCGGCTGGGATGCTGGAACTGCCAAAAGGATACTCGGCGCACTCGAACGCCACGTGTTCCCCTCGCTCGGTAAACGTCCCTATACCTCGATCATGTCTATGGAGTGGATGGAGCTATTGAGAGGGCTTGAGCGCCAGGGGATTTTGGAACAGATGAGCCGCGTGAGGGCTTACTGCAAAGATATCTATGACCTGGCTCGCGTAACCGGCAGAGCCGTCAACAACCCCTTGGAGGGCGTGCATAAGTTTCTGTCATCGGGAAAGGCAGAGAACTACGCTCATGTCTCACCTGACGAGCTTCCTCAGTTACTCAGAGCGATACGTTCCTATCCGCATGCCAAAGATGTTCAGCTTGGCCTGCGGCTGTTGACCCTGATGGCAGTCCGTCCCAGCGAACTTCGCGAAGCTCATTGGTTGGAGTTCGACTTCGACAAAAAACTGTGGACAGTGCCTGTCGAACGCAAGGGACGTAAAAAAGGCCGCGAACATCTGGTGCCGCTATGCACTCAGGCCGTAGATGCCCTTTTGGAGCTTCGGCAACTTACCGGGGCATACCCTCTTCTGTTTCCAGGAAGAAGTGATCGTACTAAACCCCGAAGCGACACCGTATTTCTCATGGCGCTCAGGCGCCTTGGTTACGAAGGCCGCCAGACCGGTCATGGCTTCCGCCACATCGCCAGCACCATCCTCAATGAGCATGGTTACCCCGCTGACCATATCGAGGCCCAACTCAGTCACAAGGCACAAGGTGTCCGAGGGATTTACAACAAAGCCCAGTACCTTGAACAGCGCACAAAGATGATGCAGTGGTATGCCGATCATCTTGATGCACTTGAAGCCGGAAATGTTATTCAAGGTCAGTTCGGTAAGGCTGTATGAGCACCCACTACCATCCCCCCCTCAAAATCCATGTTACGGGTGTTACTCGTGTAACTAACCTCGCCAGACGCCCGTTTTCATTGGCTTTCACGCCTGTTACACGCCCGCGCAAACATCTGTACACCGCGTGTGACACTGCCTCAATGTGTAACGCGTCTATCCCTCCTAACTCACTGTGGGCTGACGTTAGACGTGTCTGGTCATCGAGCCACTCACGCTGGCTTCACTTGCGACACACAGGGCGTGGGATAAAGCGCGACACAACGCCTGAGACGCTCGGCCATGGCTGATCATCAATCCCTAGTAGATTCCGCGTTTACCGCCGGGCTGATGAGTTTTCTCTCGGCGCAGCCGCTATACGAGCTCTGCCGTGAACAGATTCATGACGTGTGCTATTTGATCGAACAATGCTGTCTTCGCGTTCGCGACGATAGCAACGACCTCGATCCCAGCAGCCTCTGCATCAAGACGACAACGCATGAAGAGACAATTTTTCAGTATGCCTCCACCGACACCAGGGCACGTCTCGCCCACTGGGTTCGTCAGTACAGCAAATGTGAGACGGTTTCGGATCGCGATGCCCACGCAGCCTACATCATGGCTTGCGCTGTTAAGGCTTTGGGGGAGCTAAACGACTGGATGCGGACAACCGATCAAAAGGCCTGGTCTCATCTCTTAGCGCCTCCAACCGACTGGCCGTGGGAACTCTATTGTCAATTTGTAGAAATGCAGGCCAATCCGGATGAGCGCATTGACGCGCTCGATCAATACGTCCTTCACCTAGATCCCATCATATCCCTACCCTGCTTGATTGATGATGAACTGACGCCCGTCGCTGATCGTGCGATCCAGAACGCGACCCGCAAAAAAGGCGGCATCATCAGCGGTATGGAGCGTAGAAAGGACATCAGTGTTCGAGACGCAGCCATCGTTGTGCAGGCGAAACTTCTACAGGCGAAAGGCATGGAGAATCAAAATATCCCTAGCGCCGTGCATGCTTGGCTGGTGCGGGAAGTGGCGAAGCCGTCGAAACAGCGCCCCGAGTGGATCGCTGTTGAAACCGAAAAAGCACTCACGCGCAAAAGCGTAGAGGCCATCCTCAAACGCAATTTTGTCCTGTAACTGAAATTTCAATCGAATTTCAATTGGAAGTGAACTGCTCACCGCATTTCATCGCCTAGATCATTGCTCTCGTCAGTCCAAACCAATCGAGAGCAATACCTATGAATACCTCAATTACCGGCCTTTCCCGCAAGGCTCCTGCAAATTCCCCCTCGCTGTTTGATGCCACCTCGACGTTGATCCGCATGCGCGAAGTCGAAGGCATCGTGGGGATGAAGCGGTCCACCATCTACAAGCTGATGCAGCGTCCTGACTGTGGCTTTCCTCAGCCCGTCAAACTGAGCAACAGCAATGCTCGCGGTGCACCGGTCGCCTGGGTTCTGTCTGAAGTCCAAGCATGGGCACGTAGCCGCATTGAGGCTCGTGATCAGGTGGCCGCATGAGCCGCAAGATCGCCAACAAAGCCCTGATGCACCCTTTCTCCATTCTTCGCCAGATCGGCTTTTCGCCTCGCCTCATGCAACGCCTGGAGCGCTACCGCAGCCTGCAGGACAAACAGGGCCGCGTGGTCAGCATCCTCAGCTGGGCCGATGGCACCTGGTGCGCGCTCTCCCTCCACTGTGAAAAGACCGGGGCGGTGATCGTCGACGAGGGCCAGCAAGCGGAAGCCTATGAAGATGCCCGCTCAATGCTCCAAGGCGGCTTCTTGCCCCTGCTTTCCCTGCGCTTCGAATTTCATGCCTGAAACGAAAACGCCTCCGGGGGCGATCCGGAGGCGTTGAGGTAAATCTACATGCCCGAACAATTTATGCCACACCCGAAAAATCCGCAAGCCACCCCCGTAGTTGCACTTTCGAAAAACGAGCGGTACTCTCTGGCCGTCGCTGCAAATTCAGCGAATGGGCTTGGCGGCCCAAACAGTACAAGGCGCAACAGCGCCCCCATTACGATTGCAGGCGCTTTTTTTGTGTCTGCATTCCCGTGTTATGGCGGGTTGCGTAGGAGCACCCTCGGGTGCGCCGGTCTCCTTGTACGCCGGTCCGCCAATCCTGCGCAATCCGTCACCCTAATCTGCTTGGCGGCAGACGGTGGCGGTTCCTCAGTACAAGGAGCCTTCACAAATGCAACACGCCCTCAATCCGTCCAAAATTCGCGCCGCTGCACACCGTGCAATGGCTCTCGCCGCTCTACACGCCAATTCCAGCCTCGCTACTCGTCTTGCCCGTTACAACGCCCATATGGTCAAAGCTCGCGCTCTCGAAGCCGCAGGCGGTGCCCAATGAATTCCTCCCTCAGTTTCGCCTTGCCCGAAGACCTGCTCTGCGTCAGCAAAGACATCGAGAAGGGTGTCCCGGTTGATGCAATCACCTGTGCTATCAACCGCGCAGAGTCAGTGCTGATGTTGCTTGAGGACCATTTCGAAAGCGAAAGCGACAGACCACGCCTAGCCAATCACGTCCTCGCCGCTGTTATTTGGGATGTCCGGGGCACCCTGGGACTAATCAAAACCCTGACTCTTCACGGTGACACCACGTCTGTTCCAATGGATCAGAAAGGCGGTGCCGTATGAGCGCTCCCACCACATTAGGCCGAGCGTCGTTTTTCAATAAAACCTCCGGCCAGGGCGTGTTTCGTGTGAATGCAGGCATTCCTATTGAGGACGCGCTCGAAACGGTTTCACTCCTCCAGCATTACGCCAATCAACTCTCGCTCGATGCCGCCATGAGTGACAAAGGCGAGCGCTACAGCTGGTGCGCGCTTTACCTCGGCGAAATGGCAAAAGCCCTGATCGATGACGTGAACGATGCCATGTTTATGCCGGGGGCCGATACATGACCCAGCGCACAAACAAATCGACAAGACGCCCCAGCTTTGCCGACGTGAAAAGTGCCGCACTCAAGGAGATTGATCGCGTACTTGCGCACTGGCTACCCAACGGCAAACGGGTCGATGGCGGCAAGGAATACACCGCTCCCAATCCGACCCGCACGGACAAACGAGCCGGGTCGCTTAAGGTCAACTTGAGCAAGGGCACCTGGGCGGACTTTGCTACCGGTGACAAGGGCGGCGACCTGATCGACCTGGTGCGCTACCTCGACGGCGGCACAGACGTCGAGGCCTGCAACAAGCTGGCGGATCTGTTGCACGTATCGGCAGGCGCCGCGCAATCAAAGCCCACACTGAGCAAAAGTAAAGCGCCGGAATGGATTGCCATCCAACCGATCCCGGTCGGAGCCATGGACAAGTGCCCGGCCAAGCATCGGCAACACGGCGTGCCCTCCAAGGTCTGGATCTATCGCGATGCCCAAGGCCAGCCCCTCATGGCGCTTTATCGGTTCGACCTGGGGCCGGACGAAGAAGGCAAGCCAAGGAAAGTCTTTGCACCGTTGACCTGGTGCCAACGCGCCGACGGTCAAACCACTCAATGGCGTTGGCAAGGTCTGCCCGATCCGCGCCCTCTTCTGCACCTGAACGAATTGTCGCAACGGCTCGATGCGCCGGTCGTACTGTGCGAGGGCGAGAAAGCCGTCGATGCCGCTGCCGAGCTGATGCCGGGCTACGTGGCGACCTGCTGGCCGAATGGTTCCAACTCTTGGCACAAAGCCGACCTGACACCGCTGAAAGGGCGGTCGGTCTTGTTGTGGCCGGACAATGACTCCAGCGGTCAGAGCTGCATGGAGGCCGTCGCGGAAAAGCTGCGTGAAATCGGCGCCGCCTCAGTGCAAGCAATCGCCCTGGACATCTTCAAACGCAAGCCCACGCTCAAGAATGGCAAACCGACCTTTGCCAAAGGTGATCAATGGGACGATGGCGATGATGCAGCCGACGCACTCGCCAAGGGCTGGACATCGGCCCACCTCGCCGAGCTGGAGCGCACTGGCGAGCTGCTTGGCTCGGCACCCGCCCCCGCTCCGGCCGGAGAAATCGAAACAAAGGTACAGCCCAAAACCAAGCGACCCGCCAAATCAAAAAATGACCTGTTGCCCGGCGGTTTTCGTCTGACCCCAGAAGGCGTGTTTTATTCTGGCGACGACGGCGAAGCGCGGCCTGTGTGCTCGCCTCTGGAGATCCTCGCTCGCACCCGTGACGACAAGGGCCATAACTGGGGCTTGCTGGTCGAGTTCGACGACCCGGACGGTCAGAAGAAACGCTGGAACATTCCCGCCCGGACCATGACCGGTGACTTTGGCAAGGACGTACTTGGCCCTCTGGTGGACATGGGTCTACGTCTGGCTGGAAGCCGCTCAGGACGTAACGCACGCAACGACCTGCAAAGCTATTTGCAGGGCTTTGACAGTGCGCAACGGGCTCGTCTGGTCACTCGACTGGGTTGGCACGGCAATGCCTTCCTATTGCCCGAACGGCAGATCGGTTCGCATGACGAACACCTGCACTTCTATGAGGCTGGGGCACAACTCCCACCGATCAGCGAGTCCGGCACGCTGGAACAATGGCAGGAGCAAATCGGCGCACTGTGCATTGGTAACCATCGTCTAGCGTTCGTCGTCAGCGTGGCCTTTGCGGGACCGCTGTTAAATATGCTCGGTCACGAATCAGGCGGGTTTCACCTCTACGGTGACAGCTCCGGTGGCAAGACCACCCACCTGCAAGTGGCCGCCTCGATCTATGGCGGGCCGCGTGTGGTGCGCTCCTGGCGCTCGACAGACAACGCCCTGGAATCCATCGCCGCCGCGCATTCGGACGGGCTCCTGGTGCTGGATGAAATCGGCATGTGCGACCCGCGCATCATCGGTGAAACGGTCTACATGCTCGGCAATGGCACCGGCAAGGCTCGCGCCAATGATCGAGGACAAGCGGGCCGACAGGTACAGGAGTGGCGCTTGCTGTTTCTTTCGACGGGCGAGAAGACGTTGGCACAGCACATGGCCGAGGCAAACAAGGAGCTGAAAGCCGGTATGGAGGTGCGCATGCTCGCCGTGCCAGCGGACGCCAGTAAAGGTCTCGGGATGTTCGACGTGTTGAGTGGCTTCGACGACGCAGCGGCCCTCTCTGACGCGCTCAAGGCGCGGGTAGCCAAATACTACGGCACGCCACTCACCGCCTTTCTGGCGGCCCTATGCGAGCCCGGGAAAATGCACGGATGGTCAGCCATCCTGCGCCGTACTCTGGAAGGCTTTGTTTCCAAAGCGCTCCCCGCGTCGGCCAGTGGGCAGGCACACCGAGCCGCCGCACGCTTTGGCTTGGCCGCAGCCGCCGGAGAGCTGGCTACCGCTCTCGGCATCACTGGCTGGCCCGACGGCACCGCGACCACAGCGGCACGTGTGTGCCTGAGCGCGTGGCTGAATGAGCGTGGCGGCGCCGGAAACCTTGAAGGTGATGCGATCTTGGCCCGCCTTCGCCAGATCATTGAGCGCTTTGGTGAAAGCCGCTTCACCCGATGGGAAACCGCTGCCGCGAAGATCGATGAGCACGGGCCACGCACTATCGACCGCCTGGGCTTTCGCAAAACCCTGGAGCACGGCATGGGCGACACCATGCACACCACCCATACCTACTACGTGCTGCCCGAGGCGTGGCGATCCGAAATTTTTCGGGGGATGAACATCAACGCCGTGAACAAGGAACTGCTGCACCGGGGTGTGTTGGAACCTGGTAGCGATGGCAAGGCATCGAATTTGGTCCGGTTTCCCGGTTTAGGCCCGCAACGCTGTTACATCGTGAAGACGATTCCGGGCACGGATGAGAGCGAGGCTCGGGCTGCCTGAAGGCATCCCTACTGATCGAGGTAGCGCCGGCTGATTCCCGGCCTCGCCAGCCGCTCATCCCAACCCAATCAAATTGCACAGAGACAAAACAATGAACGACATCCAAGAACTGAAAGACCGCCGTGAGCAGCTGACCTCCGAAGTACATCGCTTGCGAGCCGAACTCTCGCACTATGAGACCGCTCTAGCGGCCCCCGAGTCTATCGAGCCAGGCCGGGAGCGGGACACCCAGGATCAGTATGCTGAGCGGAAAAGAAAATGTGATTCGCTGGACTTTGAAATTGATCGGTTGAATCAAAAAATCATTCGACGGGAAAACGTCGTCAATCACGAAACCCTGATGGCGGGCTACCGCGAAGCCATGGCGACGTGGAAAGCCGACGAGCACGAGCTCAACGAAAAGCGGCAGAGTGTCAGCACCCGCCTGAATGAAATTCGTCAGCAAGCCACAGACGAAATGGCAAAAGCGCGTCAGGCTGAGACCGAAGCGGCAACTGCCTACGCTCAGGCTGTAGCGTGGGGCGACACCGAAGGCGAGAAGACGGCTAATGCTGACGCCCAAAAAGCCGCGAAAAACCTCGCGACGGTAGCCGAGCACAACCGTCGTCAGCAGTTGATCATCAGCGCTCTCGAACAAGAGCTGGCCACCATCGATCAGCACATCGCTGAAGCACAGCAAGAACATCAGAAAATCGAGAACAAGGCGCTGCACCTCGCCAACGCGGTGCTCGAAGAGAAGTGGAATGAGGCGGCTCAGGCATTACTTGATGTTGGCGGGCAACTTTGCGCGGCGCGTCGGATGATTGATCGGGATCCTGTTGCGCTGCTCAAGCTCAACGTTCCAGAGCAAGGTGAGAACTTCAGCAATTGGGCCTGGAATGACCTTTCCGAGCGTTCAGTACGGTACACCGTACAAGACGTGCTGGCTTTGTAACGCCCCGCCCCCCCTGAAACGGCCCACTCCGGTGGGCTGTTTAAACAATGCCCAAGGATCAGCACTATGAACACCGCCACGCAGAACAGCCCCAGTCGTACCGAAACACTGAAGGCAAGGAAAACCCATCTGAGCGGTCTGCTCAAGCTCATGGGCTCTCGCTGGGGGAAAAGCACAGCAATACAAAGCCTCACCGCCAATGCGATCAAAGCGGAACTGAGCCTCATCGATCAGCAATTGAAGCGCCGAAGCTAGAGTTCAGCGGAGGGCCTAGCCAGCTACCCGCTGCCTCCTCTATCTAGTAGTTGGTTAAGCATACAGGTTATCTGTTCAGTCCCACCTCTTACTGATTTGAAAAGGTAGCTTTCGGCCGATTCTGTTGAAAAAATCGACCCTGGCTTCCACAGTAGAAAAGCGCGCGCTTGAGATTGAAATCCTTAAATTGATAGAGGGTTCCAGGCTCAGATTTCGCGTAGCAGTATGCGAAAACGGCGTCTTCAGCGGTCATTATGCGGTTAGTCAGGAAGAACCTGACTTTTTCAACAGAGTCGGCCAAAAGCGCACACTCACCCATGACGACTTTCAGCAAGGAGCAGACTTCGACCAGCGATCATTGCGAGCCATTATCGACTACCAGGCTTGCCAGGACCGACTCATGAATTGTGTACAGTCGCGAAATCTATACTATCAACCTACTAGGCGTGTTTTGTTGCTGAAAGGGGCGCTCGATATCGTATCGGAGATGTGATGGTTTGGAGCCTACTATGAAAGAAAAAATCATGACCGCATGGATATTTGGCAGCCTATACTGGAGTTCACAAACTACAACTGAGATTGTGTTCGATAGGGAACCATCCAATTTAGGTAGAGTTATCGGCTTTTTATCCATGCCTGAGCGGGTCTCTAAACATCTGCTGAAAGGCATTAACATCACACTGAGTAATTATACATTAAGGGATATAGTGATGACGCGCAATAAACGCCCACGGCCTTTGCAGATTAGAAAGCATGGGCAAGATTGCACCGCTAGCGAGCGCTCGAAGACATGATAAAACTAAAACAAATACTCAGCCAGCCAGACACTATTATATTTGTAGGATCCGGAATATCGCTATGGGCCGGTCTTCCAACATGGTCCGGAATGATCGAAGAACTCGCAAAGTTTGTCGAGCAGGGAGTTGGAAGTGCAGATTTAATACGAGCTGAAGCTAAAAAAGGCGACTTACTGCAAGCCGCAAGCTATGGCTTTGACAAGCTTACAAAACAGCAGATTGGCGAATTTGTACGTGCGGCTTGTCGATATGGAAAAGCAAGGCCACATGAAATTCACCGAAAGATTGTTTCGTTAGGGCCGAGATGCTTTGTAACCACAAATTATGATGACTTGATTGAGCAGAGTCTCAGAGAATGGCAACCAGATAGATTTTATCGCCCCCCTGTTACAAATCGGCAACTGACTGAGACGGCAGAAATTGTGCACGCAAGGGCGACAGATTTTATATTTAAGCCACACGGCGATGCCGCCGACAGTGAAAGTATAATTCTAACTAGAGAACAATATAGGCGCTTGTTGCCACAGGGCGAAAATCAAGCAGCATTAGAATCGGTAAAAATGTTATTGGCGAGCAGGCCTGTTTTGTACCTTGGATTCGGACTCCGAGATCCGGACTTTATCTATGTCCGGGATTTATTAGCAAACACCTACAAAGGAGGCGTTCGCGACCACTATGCAATAATGGCGGATATACAGGAGCAAGAGATTGATTACTGGAGAAGAAATTATGGGATTCACATTGTAGGTTATAATACAATTGAGCTGCCCAACAAATCTAGAGATCATACTCCGTTACTTTCGCTGCTAGACTCTCTTCTAGAAGGCACTAAAATACAAAAAGAATCTACGTTTGATCCGGAATCTTCTGATGTGCTTCTGGCATTGGCTAGGCATGCAGCTGTTTTAGGTAGGCATCCTAAGCAAAGCCCTGAGTTTCCTATCCGAGTGGGTCCTGACGGGGGAAGGAAAAAATTGGCGGGGTTTGATGCGCAACGATTCAACTACGGACTGGTTGAAAAATTGCAGGACCCGACCGCCTATTACTGATAGGCCTGCCAGGCGCGGGAAAAACATACTCCCTGCACCGAGCAGCGGCTAAATTAGCAGACAAACTAAACAACATTTGTCTTTCAGGAGAATTTATTAAAGAGCTGATCATTATACCAATAATTGTAGATTTAAAACTATACCGTGGTGACTTGCTCAACCTTGTGAAACAATCTTTACCAGAAAGCCTGCCGCTTGAGGAGTTAATTAAACATTACAAAGTTAAAATATTTGTAGATTCTTTCAATGAGATGCCGCGAGAATTTTTAGAGAGTGGTTCATATGAACCTGATTTTTTGGATTTTGTGGGTAAGATAGGCGAGACCTCCCTAATAGTAGGTTCAAGAACCACAGATGGTTTGTCGCGCTTAGAATTCCCAACATTTCGTCTTGAATATATTGAGGCTGAAGCTGTCACAGCGGAACTTGCGCGTCTGGGCGTTAATTTTGAGGGCAGATTTAGCAAGGAAATATTTCACTTAATACAAAGGCCATTTTATTTCCAATATATAATTTCCAGAAAAATTGATTTGACTCATGACGCACACCCCAAAGACTTCTATAAATGCTTGTTTGATAACATTAGTCTCGCATTTCACAAGCGCTTTGGTTTCAAGCTAGACATTCAGCAGGCCCTTTCCAATGCGGCGTACGCGGCACTAGATAATGGGGCCGAGGCTTTCCAAGTTGCGAACTTAATAAGCGAGCTAAATAGCACGCTGATCGAGGATTGCAAGGCAACCTCTCTGGAAATAGTAAACTGGCTTATCTCCGAATCAATTCTCATTACATATACTAAAGGCCGAATCGCCTTTATTCATCAGTCAGTAACAGAATATCTAGCGGCTACCGAGCTAGCCCGACGGTACACTTCTGATCCGAGAGAACTAAAAGAGAAGCTGTCTCTTAGACGGTGGGATCAGGGTCTATTTCTCACCCTGAGCTTTTTGTCGAGTATTCAGGCGAAAAGCTTTTTGAGTGATGTTGTTAAAGCTGATATGGCGCTAGCAATAAACGCCTCTAAATACATTGAGATCGGACGTGATGAAATTGTTTCAGAACTGCTAAATGCTCTGTACGATTTAAGAAATCGCGAGGGTGAGCTTTCGACAAGAATTGAGCACGCCATTGAGTACGGCCTACAAGTTTCAGAAGCTCACGAAGATATAGTTCGTGAATTTATAAAGTTTGGAGATTCATTGGGAGGGATTGCTGTTTGCCTCCTAAACTCAATAAAAGGGTCTTCTGTGGTGCAGGAGGTTATTGAGTTGCTATTTCTCAATAGACATGATTTTAATTTTTGCTTGAGGGCCGTTGACGGTTTAGCTCACTTTATCACTAAGGAGTCCGTTCTTACAGTAGCCGGTTTTGCTGATGAAATTCAAGCTCAGATAAACTCAAACCCGGATATCGACGAGGAGCACTATGGCGGATTTAGTATGGCGGTTAGTATGCTATTTCAAGAACTAGAGCTGCCCGCCATACTTCAATTGCTTCCTGCAGTGAGCGGTGAGCCTGTAGCTAATCAATACAGGGCTAAAATCTTATGCGAAGCTCTCGGAGAACATAATACGCCAGAGGCCCTAGATGTGGCAGGAGACCTATTACTAAAAGGCGTAAAATATGCTGTCGAACCCATAGCACGTATTGCTTTATCCTCTGGGCAAGAGGATAAAGCCGTCTTGGACGGACTTACTTATTCTCATGCAGTTCGCTTACAAGAATTTATAGAAACCCCATGGGCGAGCGAGGCATTAAAACAGCTATGTCGTGCGCGACCAGATATAGCGGCGCAAGTAAAAATAGATGCACTATCAAAAAGTGGACTTTTAGCGGCACTTTTGTTGCATTGCGCAGACCCGCAAGATATGGAGCCGGTTTTTTCCGAGCTCGCGAGGGTAGCTGATCTTTCAGTTGAAGAACGTCGGCTTCTACCACTTAAACTTCTTGAGGATATTGATATAGATTGGAAGGGACGTGAGTTGTTTTTCCTTAAGCTGCTCAGATTGCGCGACATGAATTTTGCTAATGCTATTATAGGCAATTCCTTTCCCGTCACTCTAAAGAATTTAGGCACTCTTGATATAGGCGATATAAGTTGGTGGTTGGAATGGATGCAGGCTGAACTTACTACCAAAGATGGAAACTGGTTTTTATTTCGACTTGGTGACATATTTGGTACCCACACCCTTAGCCAGACCAGAAAATCTTTTATTGAAGAGTTCAACCGCGACTCAGAGTACCGTAACTTAATTTTAGATTATGTACTGGAAAGGCTAGATGTTACAACAGACGACATTAGCAGTGAGGCCATTTCATTTATATTGGCTGAGCTGGCTCGTGAGAAAAGTGAACGTAGACTAGGGAGCAACTTTCTTGGAGCTGCAGCTACTGAAAGCTTTATCACCGATAGTTTGTTACCCTTGTTAGTGGGCGCACAAAATCCTCTCAGAAAAAATCTCTTGAGAGTTTTGGAGCGAGCAGGTGCGAGGCATGGGCGTCGTTATTCATTATAATATTATGTCATAAAAAAACGAAATCTAGTCACCGAAAACCATGGACCGGCGCTCTGAACTGAATCCTTCGAAAATCTCAGGGAACGGTGACTACGATATGGCTAGTTGATAATGATCGAAGCAGACTTGATTAAG
Source organism: Pseudomonas sp. E102 (assembly GCF_052660185.1). NCBI lineage: Bacteria > Pseudomonadati > Pseudomonadota > Gammaproteobacteria > Pseudomonadales > Pseudomonadaceae > Pseudomonas > Pseudomonas sp. E102. The sequence goes on along the minus strand of NZ_CP084025.1, from coordinate 197,475 downwards.
TCTGCTTTTGTCCGTTTTAATCCCTGGCAAACGTCGGATACAGATCGGTTTCAGGCCTTCGCGCTGAGCAGTCATTGGTCAAAAAAGTCAGTCGGCGACCAGAGGCTGCCAAACTCGCCACCGTGGTGCTCTTCGGACTCATCAACAGGTCTGTTCAGATTAATACCCCTCAGCTCCGAACCGCTGCAGAAGTGCTAGAGTGACTCGGCCATAGCCCAGACGCGCTTCGAGCAACCTTCATAGAGCTTTCAAAATGGATAAAGTGATCGAGGGACCAGTGTTGAGGTGGGAAAAGTGAATGGAGCCCTAGCACCCTTGACGACAATATCGGTGTCGTGCGATCACGGATCAGAGCTGGCCGCCGCAAGCATGAAGCCGTAGTCAGTCCCATCCCGTAGGTTGAGAAATGATCTGTAGTGATTAGGGGGCAAGATGATATCTGGTAAAGTGCAGTTGCAAGCGATATCTGATCGCATACCGAACAAGCAGTGTTGGATGCTGTTCAAGGTGGCTAATCTGGATCGACTACAGGCGCTGCAGCGTGGTCTGCTGTACATGAACAGCGTCGACTATTTCGCGAGGCTTGAAGGTGAAGCCGGCGCTGCGCTTCGAAGGGATGAGCTTGAGAATGTGTATCTTAAACTCAGCTCTCGTGTAAGGGATGGGGTTGTCACCGAGCTCGCACTTCAAGTTGAAGGTTACGACGAAATCGTATTGAGCCCAGAGACAATCATGACCCTGAACCTGCCTCGCCCTGAAACCGTTATGGTGTATTGCCTGGGTTCTGTGTCAGCCGGAAATGACGGTCAGATTTGGGGACTCAATAACGGAATGCTGCAATTCAGTGATCGTTTCCAAGAGTTTGGTACCCATGTCCTTCGTATTACGAACCACGTTGAGTTTTCTAGAAGGCTCTCACAAGCTATTGCAAGCCACCCTCACCTTTATAATTCTCCCTTCTTTGAAGGTGGCTACGGCCAAGTCGATTACGTAGATTTCAGCGACTACAGCGGCCCGATAGGATTGTTTCGCAAACCGATTGAGTATGCTTGGCAACGAGAGTACAGACTATGCGTTGGCGCTGAATCTGAGGCACTGAACGATAGAGGGGCGTTAGAGCTAAATATCGGAGACCTATCGGACATCACTCAGATTACAACGGTAGAAAGTTTCACCTCGAACCCGATGACACTCGTTCAAAGGAGCTATAGGATAATCGAAGGCGAGCCTGTGCAAGTTCCTACTTAAACGTGCTTCCCGATCAGTTCCGTGCAGAGCGTAAATAGGCCACATAAACGATATAAAGCGGAGCCAAATCAATGGCTTCGTTTTTTTGTGTATGGTCCCGAAAAGCCACAGTTCAAAACGGTATGTCATCGTCGAAGGGGACTATAACTTTCGGGAGAGGCAAAGCGCTCTTTGGCAACGGCAGATTCGTAACAATGAAAAGATTAAGGATGTCTTGTCTGTCCATAAACATGATCTGAGAACGCTTCGTGGCGTCCAGCTTGTTGCCCAACCAGTTTCTTGCCTGCTTTGTTATCTCACCGCCCGCGATGATGAATGCGTGGTCAACCAGCACTCGTCGACTCAGTTCCGAGTCGAAAATCTCGTGACCAAGCATCATGTTTACCTGATTGTGAATCTCGGCGACATTCGCCGAACCAGGCTTACCGACGCCTGCTGAGTCTAGCTTGCCCTTTTTAGCTTGAATACCGAAGTAGAGGACATGGAGCGTCGGCAGAGTGTATTTCATCCATAAGTCCTTGCCGTACTCCAACGCCTTGTCTTTGTGACCCGCTGCCGTTATGCGATGAAATCCAAGCTGACGGAACAGCGGCAGCAGCACCTCCTCAATCAGCTCATCTTCGGAGCACTTGTCGAGGTACGTGGTGAGTATCTCCCGGCGCTCCAGCTCCGCTGGAGTCAGCGGACGATGAGGGTTCGCCATCTGCGCAATGGTGTTCGTGGCATTGTGGCGCAACTGGCCGAGGCCGTGCTCGTCGTAGAACGCTTCCCAACCTTCGCGCACCAGCACTGCATTAAGCGCGGCAAGTGCTTTGTTCCTGTCCGGATCGCCCTCCTGCGCGTCTCCCTTGTCGAGAGTCGCACGGATGATCCGGATGAAAGCATCAGGCGGAACCGAAGGGCTGGGATGCGGGAGAGCGAACACCTCCTCCAGTCTGCTTGCAACCCATGCCCAGCGGGTTGAACCGTCGTGGGCGTAATCTAAGTCACAATCTTGAAAGAACTCAGTGATGTAGCTGCTTGAACGATACCGAAAGTGCTCAGAGTCGCCACAAATAATGTGGGCGAGTTCTCTAAGATTCCTGCTCTTCCATTTCATTTGCGTTCCTAGATCAGGCGGAGTGAGGCTGAAGCACAGCCGATGTACCACACTAAGCCGATAATGATCGCCAGCTGTGGGTAGGTAACTGCAGCAGACAATCTAGAGTCGTCAGCTTTTCAGTGACGGATAGAGCATAGCTTCCCGCCGGCCCCTCGCTTTGCTGGCCCGAAGGCCTCCCAAGCCTGGCCCTTTTCGCAATTTCTAAGCAGCCGCCACGCTGTGTAGTGTAGCGCCCCTACCAACCTTCTCCATGTGGACTCAGAAACGGCTCAGTTCAAGATTCAGGCCCACGCGCAGATCCGGCAGGCATCCTATCCCATTCACTGAAGTCGCCAGGTATGCTCCGGATCGCCGACATTTGGCTGTTTGTTGGTAGATGGTTTCCTTAGTGGACGCAGTTGCCGACAGCTGGCAATCGTAAAAATGCCTATCAAGGCGTAACACATAAAATTTGCGTAACACTCGAAACTGATTCGCTGCCAACGTGATGTAACGAAGAAAAAGCCGCATGAAATCATATGGTTATGGATACCCGTTACACTTGTAACTTCTGTAACACTGCTTTAACGGTTCCCCCGCCCCCCTAGAGTGGGAATGCCGTCAGCGAGCGAACATCTTCATGACTCCTTGGGTAGGTGATTGTTCATCGCATCGGAAAAAGACAACAACTGCTAGGGTCTCTGACGATATTGGTGAGACATGGGGGACCCTGGGAGGTTTCACTGCACACGGGGTCGGAAACCCGCAGCATCTTGTTAGCGATTAAGTTTTCTACGTCGGTTGACAGGTTGACGTGGTTGACACCACCTCGAAGGTTGACCGGGCTCAACCGTTCGCTATCAACAACACAATGGCTCACCTTTACCGTTGCGGTAACGATGCCCTTTTTTCTTCAATATCCTTTCGATTTCAACGTCGAAATTTCAGTAAGCTCGGGGAACTGTCGCTACCAAGATCTCGCGGGTTTCCTACCCCGTACAAAGGAAAAACCCTCAGGGGCCCTGCACCGATTTAGACTGGCACAAGCTATGCTCCAGAAGCTAACCGATGTGGCATAACGGTTACTCTTTCCACCCACCTTGTTTCATCGGGGCATGACCTATTTTGAATAAACCTCAGTTTCCCATTGACATCACGGGTGCCGTCTCAGCTCTGGAAGCCCATCCAATCCTCACCGCCATGTCGGATGAGGGGTGCTACCATGAGCAGGAAGGGTTACGGCTCCCTCTTGGGATCTACAACATTTCGATTTCCCGAGTATCTGACAAATTGATTCGCCTGTGTCAGAGGGTAGAAACGTATTTCAATACGCCGAACACTGGGGATCCTCAAGGTGATACTCGTGATGTGCTGCTGGAAATCATCGATTACGTCGAGCTTTCCCTGTACGCAGCAGCAGAGCATGTTGATGATGTGAAATCGATCTGCACTGGATTTTTCAAGCACACCAGCATTCGTGATAAAAATCAGGCATATAGGGCACTCGATAAGGCAGTGAAGCAACACAAACATTTTGTAGCCTCCGCGGCTAACGCCATCAAGCATCAACAATCACGGATTCGTCTAGCAACGCTTGAGTTCAAGGACGAAGCGCATGTAGGTGCATTGCATGGCTTCTTCATCGAAGGTGTCGCCGACGGCGTTGTCGGCCCAAGCTCGACTTTTCACAGATCAAAAAAGCTATTTTCTCTGACGAGCCTGGCTTGGGAGATTTTATTGTTCGTTTTACTAGTCTCACGAGATCTGGCGACTTTTCTGCGATCCGTCTGCGTACAGCGTGAGGGCCCGGTAAGAGTCGCTTCTGAACAATTCGCGAAGGCAGTGGTGGCTGCAGCTCGTTTGCCAATTTACGATTTCGGTGAAGCTCATCCTTTCTCGAGAGTCACCATACAACTGAATTCCCCGGAACCGGCCCTGGATTTGCTGGCGTCTTCGCTATACGGTTCCATTCGGTCTGGCTGGTCCATGTCATCAATACCCACTTTTGGGCAGCTCAAGTCCCAATATGAAGGCGATGGAAAGACAAAGCAGTTTCAACTTTTTCAACCAGAATCCGTTTCCTTTCAGCGTTGGAAGTAGTATCGAGCGCGCTAAGCAAATGCTGCTGTCGCATCGTATAACACTCGCCACACCCAAAACCCTCGACAAATAAACAAAAGTGGGCCGTCTCTTACGAAGCAATTTCTATGACCCTGGCCCTTGGAGAACGCTCATGGACGATGTCTCGCTACTCGCATCATTGCTAAAGCGCATGAATGAAAACCAGCTGGCATTGGCGGCGGCTGTTGAGGAGCTGTCAAACTGGGTTGAGCAACGAGGATCTTCAGAGGTGGCCCAAAACATCAGAGGGACACTGGACACCCTGGATGAGAATTCAGGATTTATTACCCTCGCCCTGGCCTCACTGGCGGCAGAAGGTCGAACAAAAAGGTAAATATCGGCCTTCATCAGAGCCTACCGCCGACCATCTGGTGACGCCTTACCTAGCGGGATCCCACGATATCAGCATGCAGAGACAGGCAGCTTGTATGCCTATATGTATGCCTAACTGAACAAGACGATACGAAGCCCTATAAATACAAGACATTAAAGGACCAGTTCAAATGACTGTGTACCACCAAGTCCTGTTCAAAGATGTTCCTGAATGTCTTTGAACAACAAGAAGCCCGCCTAGTGCGGGCTTTCTTGTTTCTGGGTATATCTCCCTGAATGCCCCCGCAAGATTCAGCTATTCCCACGGGGCGTAGTGATTTATGTGGCTTCCTGGAAATCCATCTCCGGTGGCTGGCGACGAAAACCTCCCGTCAGCACCGCCAGATACACCAAGCCAATCGCCAGCCAGCTCAGGCCAAGGTAGATCGCCAAGTGATCGAGGCTGACCATCAGCCATACATCAGCCGCCAGACCAACGAACGGGAACAGCAGGAACAACACGAATTCACGCAGCCCTTTCTTCTGCGCGCCGATCCAGTAGTGAAAAATCACCGACAGGTTCACCAGGCTGAATGCCAGGAACGCGCCGAAATTGATGAACGAGGTTGAGGTGGTGACGTCCAGTTTCAGCGCCAGCAACGCGACCACAGCGCACAAGAGAATGCTGTTGACCGGCGTACCGAAGCGTTCATGCAAGGCGCCAAAGAACGATTTCGGCAGTACGCCATCTCGGCCCATGGCGAACAACAGCCGGGAGCCGCTGGCCTGAGCCGACAGCCCCGACGCGAATTGGCCAACGATCAGGCCGATCAGGAAGATCGATACGAACAGGTCGCCACCGATATTGCGGGCAATTTCATAGGCCGCCGCGTCGACACTGTCGAACTGGGACGACGGATGGGCGATCTGCACGAAGTACGACACGCTGACGAAGATCAATCCGCCGACCAGGGTAATCAGCATGATCGCTCGTGGAATGGTACGGCGCGGATCGCGGGTTTCTTCGGTCAGGGTACTGACCGCGTCGAACCCCAGGAATGAATAACAGGCGATGGCTGCGCCGCTCATGATCAATGGCATCTGCATGTCACCGTTAAAAAAGGGCTCGACCGACCATAACGGTGTGCTCGCATCCCCGCCGACATAATGAACGCACAACGCAACGAAGGCGATCAGCACCAGGAATTGCACTAGCATCAACAGCGCGTTGATGCCGTTGGCCAGTTTCAGACCGACGATGTTGATCGCACTTGTGATGCCAATGAAGACCAGCACCCAGAGCCACTGCGGCACGGTCGGGAATGCGGAATGAAGGTAGGCCGCGCCGATCAGCCAGATGGCCATGGGCAAGAAAAGGTAATCGAGCAATACCGCCCAACCGGCGATGAAACCGAGTTTCGGGCTGATCGCCTTGCGGACATAGCTGTAGGCCGAACCGGCGACAGGGAACGCCGCGGCCATTCGGCCGTAGCTCATCGCGGTGAAGAACATCGCCACCAGTGCTGCCAGGTAAGCGGCGGGGACCATGCCGGAGGTGGATTGAGCGAGAATACCGAAAGTGCCAAGGACAATGATCGGTGTCATATAGGCGATGCCGAACAGCACCACCGACCCCAATGACAGGGTGCGTTGCAAATGAGCCATGAGTGACTACTCCGAATTATTAGATTTATGGCAGAGCCGAGTTCGGCGCAATTTCGGGTGTTAGGTTCTTGTTCTGTTTTTTTTCAACACAAACGTGTTGCTTGTCAGGGCCTCTTCGCGGGCAAGCCCTGACGACACAGATTCAGGATCAACGCGAAGGAATCAACAGCTCTCGCAATCCATAGGGATGCTCGACAATCTCTCCCGGCATCTTCAGCCGCTGATCATCGAGGTAGCGATAATCACGCCGCGCCGCCGTCAGTTGGTTCAGGTCCAATTCCACCGCAAACTGCCCTTCTTCGCGCCCGGCCTCGAACAACAGCGTGCCCAGCGGGTCCACCAACGCACTACCGCCTGCGAACACCAACCCGCCATCCCCTTCTTCCACCCGATTGACCATCAGCGCATACGCTTGGTTTTCCTGGGCGCGAGCCATGATCGCGGTGCGGTGAGTCGGCCCGTAGGGGTCCATGTTGCCGTTGGTGACGATCAGCAGTTCGGCCCCCAGTTGCGCCAGGGCTCGGGCGGTTTCCGGGAACTCGATGTCGTAGCAGATCAGCAGACCGACGCGCACACCGTTCCACTCACACGTGGCGTAACGGTCGCCGGCCTCGAACATACCGCGGTCCGACGCCCAGAGGTGAGTCTTGCGATACTTCAGCGCGATGCCCTGCGGGGTGATCAGCAGCGTGGTGTTGTAGAAGCGGCCACGGTCGTTTTCGGCCACGCCTATGACCACGGCAATGTTGTGCTCCCGGGCCGCAGCAAGCACCGCGCTGACAGTCGGGCCATCCAATGGCTCAGCGGTTTCTGCCACTGTCTCAAGCGATGGGAAGCCCATCAGGTGCGTTTCGGGAAATACGATCAACTGCGTATCGGCCGCACAGGCGGCAATCGCCTGAAGGGCGCGTTCGAGGTTATAGGCCGTGTCGTTATCACGGCCCGCCAACTGGGCGAGTTCGACTTTCATGGGTATTCCTTGTTCTAACCAGGCGGGCTGAAAGATTGCCCGGTCGGTGTCTGTGAGCCAGTATGCGCAGCAGGCCCACGGCGGGAAATCACGCCGCTGGGGTAACCCGATAGGGGTAGAGGCATGACACTTTCGTTAGACGACATTGCGTGGCACCGCTCGGTCGGGCAACTGATCGACGCCTTGGACAAGCCTAATTTCTGGACGCAGCTGGTCCGTTTGCTCGATCAATACGTACCTTTCGACAGTTGGGTGGCACTGCTTTTCAGCGCCGACCAGCGCCCGCAGGTATTCGCAGAGTGCCCGGGTGCTGACGGCAGTCCGGATCAATTGTTCCAGGATTATCTGCGCGGCCTGTATCTGCTCGATCCGTTCTACATCGCCTGTCGCGAGCAGTCGCGCACCGGTCTGTATCGCCTGTCGGAAGTCGCACCGGAACATTTCGAGTTGACCGAGTACTACCAGCGTTACTTCCGCCTGAATGTGGTGTCCGATGAGGTCCAATTCAATTGCCAGCTCGAAGGCGACCGCACGCTTTGCCTGTCGCTGGGCAGCAAGCAGCGGTTCAGTGGCGAGCAGACTGCCTTGCTGTCACTCATCCAGCCCTGGGTGCTCGGCCTGTTGCGCCAGCGCCTGCCTTACGAAATCAACGAAGTGGTGGCCCTTGCACCAGCACCGCCGCAAGCCGATTGGCGCGTGCAGCTGGAAGCGTCAGTCCAGCAGCTCAAAGGCGCGCAATTGACCGCACGGGAGCTGGATGTCGGGCGCTTGATGCTCAGCGGTTGCTCCAGCAAGGAAATCGCCCGCAAGCTGGAAATTTCCGCCGAAACCGTGAAAGTCCATAAAAAACATATGTACAGCAAACTGGGGATCAAGTCCCAGTCCGAGCTGTTTTCTATTTTTCTCCAGGCGCAGAACGCCTGACGTCTTGTGGGGGCGAAGCCGAATCGCCGCACCCCGGCGATTTGCGCCCCACGCCTCGTATCGCTACAGTCGATCTCAATATCCTTGGCCCATGGACGGAGCGACACGTGCTTTCAGATCTCAAATCGAATCTTCATCGCCTGTCAGCCGTTTCGCTGCTGGCTGTCGCCTTGGCACTTGTCGCCTGCAAGGCTCCGCCCTCCTCCACGTCCGCTTCTGCCTTGCCCACGGCTCCGGAAATCGCTTCCGGCTACCGCACCGATCTACAGACACGTCATGCCGACAAACACATGGCCGCCGCGGCAAACCCGCTTGCCGCGCAAGCCGGCCGGGAAATGCTCCGGCGCGGCGGGTCGGCCATCGACGCGGCAATTGCCATGCAGGCAGTGCTGACGTTGGTGGAGCCGCAGTCTTCCGGCATCGGCGGAGGTGCGTTCATTGTGCTATGGGACGGCAAGGCGGTGCGTACCTACGACGGCCGCGAAACGGCGCCGGCGGGTGCTACCGAGAAACTCTTCATCCAGGCCGACGGCAAACCGATGCCGTTTACCGCCGCGCAGATCGGCGGCCGCTCCGTGGGTACACCGGGCGTGTTGCGTGCCCTGGAGCTGGCCCATCGCAAACATGGCCGCCTGAAGTGGGCGACACTGTTCGAGCCGGCGATTGTATTGGCGGAACAGGGGTTCAGGATTTCGCCTCGACTTCACTCGATGATTGCCGCCGATGCCTCTTTACCCGGCTCCCCCGACATGGCCGCCTATTTCCTGAATGCCGACGGCAGCCCCAAGGCAGTGGGCACCCTGCTTAAAAATCCGGCACTGGCGGGCGTCCTCAAGCGTATTGCCAACGAAGGCCCCAATGCTTTGTACGAAGGGCCCGTTGCTGAAGAAATTGTCGCCAAGGTCCAAAGCCACGCCAATCCGGGCAGTCTGTCGTTGAGCGACCTCAAAGGTTACGCCGCCCGCGAGCGCGCGCCGTTGTGCACCGACTACAAACGCTGGCAAGTCTGTGGCATGGCGCCGCCCTCCTCCGGCGGGATTGCCGTGGCGCAGATCCTCGGAACATTGGAGAACCTGGAACAGCGCGACGGCCTAACCGCCCTCGCGGCATTGAAACCGATCAAATCCACGAACCCCGCTGGTATCGAGCCTTTGCCCGAAGCCGTGCACATGATTTCCGAGGCTGAGCGCCTGGCCTACGCTGACCGCGCCCTCTACGTTGCCGATCAGGATTTTGTCCCCGTGCCGGTCAAAGGTCTGGTCGACCCCACGTATCTGGCGAGCCGCGCAAGCCTCATCGGCCCTCGCAGCATGGGCGTTGCCAAGCCGGGAACACCACCGGGCATCCAGATGGCCTTCGCGCCGGATCGCTCGCCCCTGCGAATCTCCACCTCGCAAGTAGTGGCCGTGGATGACCAGGGCGGCGCCGTGTCGATGACGACCACGGTGGAGTCAGCGTTTGGTTCGCACTTGATGGTGCAGGGATTCATGCTCAACAACCAGATGACTGACTTTTCCTTCATACCCGAAGAGAACGGGCGCAAAGTCGCCAACCGCGTCGAGCCCGGCAAACGCCCGCGATCGTCCATGGCTCCGACCCTGATCTTTGATCGCCAGAGCGGCGAATGGCTGGCCGCGGTTGGTTCCCCAGGTGGATCACAGATCATTGAATACGTCGCCAAGTCCGTCATCGGCCTGCTGGATTGGGACCTGGACCCGCAAGCCGCCATCAATCTTCCCAACTTCGGCAGCCGCAATGGCCCCACCGAACTGGAACAAGGGCAATTCAGCCCGGCGTTGGTCCAGGCGTTGAAAGACAAAGGCCACACAGTGGGCGAAATCGACATGACCAGCGGCACCCAGGCGATCATCCGGGTGCGTGATGGCCAAGGGAAATCCTCGCTGGCTGGCGGGGCAGATCCAAGGCGCGAAGGTCAAGCGCTGGGCGACTGATCGGATTCGCTTCGCGGCTGGTAAACCAGCAGGTCGGCCGGCTGACAGTGCAGATAGTCACAGATGGCTTCCAGGGTCGCCAAACGTATGCCCTTGACCTTTCCCTGCTTCAACAGGGAAAGGTTGGCCTCGGTGATGCCAATGGCGGCGGCAAGATCCTTGGACTTGACCTTGCGCATCGCCAGCATCACATCAAGTTGAATCACGATAGGCATGGGTATCTCAAACGAAAGTTCGGTTTTCTGAATCGACTTCAGCGGCTTGGGACAATATCCGGGCAATGATCGCAATGCACGCCGCCAGAAACAACGCGACAAAGGACGGCGCGGTGATGCTCAAGCTCAGCAATCGCTGGCCAACGGGCGCATTGATGGTGAGCAGCAGGCTCAACAAAGGTTCGCACAGGAAATCCAGCAGCACCCACAATGCCACCGCGCGGCCGGCCTTGCCCAGTGCAATGGCGGCTTCGCCGGAGAAATACTGCCCCTGCGCATAGCGCTTGAAGAGCTGTCGCAGATTGACCAGCCCGACTGTCAGCGCCAGCAGAGGGATACTCGATAAGAAGATCGCGCCGAGGCTCTGCCAACCAGTCAACAAGGTCGCCTCCCCTGACAGGCTGGACAACTGACGCTGAGTCAATGCAAAGCCCAGGCCGTACTGCGACTCGATATCAGGAAACACCCAGACCAGGGCATTGATGGCCATCATGGCCGCAATGAATATCAGCGTGATGGCAGCCATCCGTTGACTATAAACAGCTAGGCGATTCGAACCCATGTGAGGCTCCAACAGAACGAAAGGAGCCCAGAACATAGCCTTAAAATTATCGAAATACGATAATTAATTTGTAAAAAACAACAATAAACCGCCCTTATGTTGATAACTGATTGGCAAACTGGCTCACCGCGTCCACGACTTTCTTCGCGCCGTCCTGGATCTCGACGATTACCGTTCCCGCCTCGGCCGCCAAGGCCAGGCCCTGTTCAGCCTGGTGTTGGCCGTCGGTCATCAGCGCCACGGCATTGCGAGCCATGTCCTGGTTCTGGCGAACGACGCCGACGATCTCATCGGTTGCCTGGCTGGTACGCGACGCCAGTTGCCGGACCTCATCGGCCACCACCGCAAATCCGCGCCCTTGTTCACCGGCCCGGGCAGCCTCGATTGCGGCGTTGAGCGCCAGCAGGTTGGTCTGTTCGGCGATGCCGCTGATGGTCTTGACGATGGTTCCGATGACCAGCGACTGTTCGTTCAGTGCCTCGATACCCTGGCCAGCGGTCTGCATATGCCGGGCCAGGTCGCGCATCACGTCCACGGCCTGGGTCACGACGGTGGTGCCGCGCTGGGCGCTGTTATCGGTTTGCAGGGAAGTGCTGTAGGCGATGTTGGCGGCCGCGGCAACGGCTTTTTCCTGCTTGACCTGGTCGGTGATGTTGGTGGCGAACTTGACGATCTTGTACAGGCGATCGTTGGCATCGACCACCGGATTATAGGAAGCTTCCAGCCACACCTCGCGACCGCTGCTGTCGATACGCTTGAAGCGCCCGGCAACGAACTCGCCGCTGTTCAAACGCTTCCAGAACTGCTGGTAGGTCGCGCTGTTGTATTGCTCAGGCTCGCAAAACGTACGGTGATGCTTGCCCTTGATCTGCGCGAGGCTGTAACCCATCGCATTGAGGAAACGGTCATTGGCCGTCAATACATGGCCACCCAGGTCGAACTCGATTACCGCCGTCGAATGCACCAGGGCACTTATCAGGTTCTCATGCTCGCGGGAGTTTTCGATGGTGCGAGTGAGGTCGTTGGAGTACATCGAAAAAGAACGAATTCGCCCCTCGGCATTGCGTATGGGCTGGAGGATCGAGCGCAGCCAGGCCTCTTTGCCGTCGCCCCGCATCAGGCGCACGGCGCCGGAAAAATGCTCGCCACGGGTCAGCGCGGTCTTGAAGCGCGCCTGGAATTCATTGGACTTCAGGTAAGCCGGTACCAGTTCCTCGACAGAACGGCCAATCAGGTCTTGGCTCTTGTAACGCATGTCATCGAGAAAGTTCTGGTTGACCGACTGTATCCTCCCCTCAGCATCGAGGGTCAAACCGAGCATTTCGCGATCAAGGCTCTCTTTTATCTGCATGAGACTGGAGAGTTCTTGGCGAAGAGCGAGCAGCTCCTGCTTCAAGCGATTGTTGAACATGGCAAGCTCCGGCAGGCAGGAGAATTACTGCTGTTCCTTGCCATCGGCCCAAGGATTTTTTTCTGAAGAGCGCCGGTGTTCGGTCTGAAAAAAATCACGTCGGACTCCGAACGCCGGTCCGTCTCCCACGGTCATTGGAATGTTCCAATATTGGCGCCCGACCGCCGATGCTTCGTCGCTCCAGATACCGATAATCATAAAAACCCGAGGTGATTGCCGTGACCACTGACATTGAAGACAGCCGTTCCGCCCGCTTCGCGCTGCGCTGTTCCAGTTTTGCCGAGCGCTGGTTCCCCGACTCCTGGGTCTTTGCCGCGCTGGCGGTGCTGGTGGTCGCGCTGGCGACGCAGCTCATTGGCGCCACGCCCACTGCCGCAGCCATGGCTTTCGGCGATGGGTTCTGGAGCCTGATTCCCTTCACCATGCAAATGGCGTTCGTGGTGATTGGCGGTTATGTAGTGGCCAGCTCGCCTCCAGCCGTCAAGCTGATCGACCGCCTGGCGCGCATTCCCAGCAATGGCCGCTCCGCGGTGGCGTGGGTGGCCGTGATCTCCATGGTCGCATCGCTGCTCAACTGGGGGCTGTCGCTGGTGTTCGGCGGCCTGCTGGTGCGTGCCCTCGCCCGGCGCGCGGACTTGAAGATGGATTATCGCGCCGCTGGCGCTGCCGCTTACCTGGGCCTGGGCGCGGTGTGGGCGCTGGGGTTGTCTTCTTCGGCCGCGCAATTGCAAGCCAACCCGGCCAGCCTGCCGCCATCGATCCTGTCGATTACCGGCGTCATCCCTTTTACCCAGACGATTTTCCTCTGGCAGTCCGGTGTGATGCTGCTGGCGCTGATCGTGATCTCGGTGATCATCGCATATGCCACCGCGCCGGGCCCCAACAGCGCCCGTGACGCCGCCGCCTGCGGGATCGACCCCAGTTTCAGCATGCCGGCGCTGCAACCGCGCACCCGCCCCGGGGAATGGCTGGAGCACAGCCCGCTGTTGACCATTGCATTGGTGCTGCTCGCCGCTGGTTGGCTGTTCCATGAATTTTCGACCAAGCCGGCCATCAGCGCCATTTCCGGGCTCAACACCTATAACTTTCTGTTCATTATGTTGGGCGCCTTGCTCCACTGGCGGCCACGCAGTTTTCTCGATGCCGTGGCCCGCGCCGTGCCAACCACCACCGGCGTGCTGATCCAGTTCCCGTTGTACGGATCGATTGCCGCACTGTTGACCACCGTCAAGGGCAGCGATGCGCAGACGCTGGCACACCATATCTCGACCTTTTTCGTACAGATCGCTTCCCATGACACCTACGCCCTGTTGATGGGCGTCTACTCGGCGGTGCTGGGCTTTTTCATTCCTTCCGGCGGCGGTAAGTGGATCATCGAAGCGCCCTATGTCATGCAGGTGGCCAACGACCTGAACTACCACTTGGGCTGGGCCGTGCAGATCTATAACGCCGCCGAAGCACTGCCGAACCTGATCAACCCGTTCTACATGCTGCCGTTGCTGGGCGTTCTGGGGTTGAAAGCGCGGGACTTGATCGGATTCTCTTTCGTGCAGTTGCTGGTTCACACGCCGCTGGTATTGGTGCTGCTGTGGGCCCTGGGGACCACGCTGACCTACCTGCCGCCAGTAATGCCATAAAGCCATAAAAAAGGGCCGATTTTTCCATCGGCCCACTTCTTCTTCGGCTCCGTCTGTTTCAGTATGGATACACCCTGTTTCCAAGGGCCCACGCTGAAAAGGATCTGAGCATGTTCAAACTCGCCGTACTTCCTCTCGCCGCCTTGGCCTTGAGCGCCACCGCCCAAGCCGCCGACATCGGTGTCAACCTTGGCAGCACCGAACGCGTCACCCGCCTCTTCGCTTACCCCAACAACTGCAATGTCATCTGTTTTCGCAACTGGACACTCGAGCAGACCGTCGAGCATTATTTGACGCAAAGCGTCCAGCGCGACGGCTACGACGCGGCCAAAGTCGAGGTCAAAAGCGACAACGGCACCGTCTACGCCAACATCAGTGGCGTGCCGAAGAGTTATGGCCAACCGTTGGCCGCCTTGCTCAACGCCGGCGACCTCGCCTATAACGGCGCCACGAAACTCAACAACGATAAAAAATGGGCCTACAACTGGTACCTGTTCCTGCCCCTGGGCATGGCGCTGGAGAACCGCAAGAGCGTCGAGCTGCTGCACTTCCCGCCGGATTATTCGCTGACCCAGGCCCAGGATTATCTGGAGTCGGCCACCACCGACCGCTGGGCCACGCTGCTGACCGCCAACGGCATCGCCGCCGGGGACACGCCTGCTTACCAGACCATCATCGACATCGCGCCCATTGCGGCGCCGTCCAATGCGGGCAGTACACTCGCCGGCCTGTATAGCTATTTCAACGATTACCAGACCACCATGGTCAAGGAAGTCACTCGGAACGCCAGCGGGGCGTCGCTGCCGATGGTGGCTTTCGGAGCGCCCGTCCGGGACTGGATCAAGACCCAATACGGCCAGACCGTGGCGGTACTCGGCCTGGCGACCATCGAGCCTGCGCCGGGGGCCAAGGTTCCGGTGCTGGGCTCCAACCACCCCAGCTACATCTGGTACGCAGCCGATCCGGACAGTTATGACGGCGACCAGGCCAAGGCCGATGCCGCGGGCTTGAAAATCATGGGCCAGGACCTGAGCGCTGCATGCTGGCAGGCCGGAATGGGCAGCAAGCCAGGTACCGACCCGAGCGCATTGCTGAGCCAATGCACCCAGACGTGGCAGGTCACGCAAAAAGAGCAGACTTGCGAGCTGTTCTATACCTCGGTTCGCAAGCTGAGCGAGGTGGACGCAGACAAGAAGTGCGAAACACCACCGGTCAAATCGCAACTGCAGCAGTTGAAAGTGCCCATGCCATTACCCGCCGAAGCCGTATAAACCCTGACGAGCCTTTCCTGTGTAAGCCTGCGCTCACACGGGAAAGCGCTTATGGCACCTGTCAGAGTCGACAGTAGATACGCATCACGGCTTGGAGGAAGCTATTGGAGTTTTTAACCGCCGCCGGCTGGAGGCCAGCGCTGAAAAGTCGAGTGTCCAGCACCGACAAGGACGGTCATGATCGAATTCATCGACAATTGCGTCGATTCAAAGACCCGGGACTGCATCTATCCGGGAAAACAATTCAGCCCTCGCCAGGGCTATCCCTCGGTGCGCGATTTTGAAGTGCGCCAGACCAACGCCGGTCGCGGCAATGGGATCATCGCCCGCAAGCCATTCGCCCCCATGACGCGGATGTGCAGGGTATCGGGGCTGCTGATCAGCCGCCGACGCCTGCACACATTGCAGCTTCTGCCGGATGTCCACATGTACGACCCACACTTCGCCGGATTGCTGCTGCACTCCTGCAATCCCAATGTCTTCCTGGACATGAGCGAATTGTGGCTGTGGTCCCTGACGGATATCCGTGAAGGCGACCGCCTGACGATGGACTACGCCAGTACTGAACGCAAGCTGTATCGGCAATTCGCCTGCCGGTGCGGTTCATCCAACTGCCACGGCTGGATCACTGGCTATGACGAATCGCCGAATGAGCGAGGAATGGAATTTTTGCGGCACTGGCGGCGCCGTTGTCATCGCGACTAGAGGTTGCCCTCAGGGCGCGTCGACCGGACGTAGCCGATACTGCGGCGGCAGTTGCTCGAAGCCGCTGATCGTGGTGTCCAGGCTTTTCCAGCGGCCGTCCTTGATGCCGTAGATGCAGCCATGAATCGACAACTTCTGCCCACGGTGCCAGGCGTTCTGCACGATGCTGGTGTGGCCCACGTTCGCCACTTGCTGGATCACGTTGAGCTCGCACAAACGGTCCACGCGTTCTTCTTCGGTGGGGAGCTTGGCCAAGGCATCGCGATGCTCGTAATACAGATCGCGAATCGAGCGCAGCCAGCCGTCGATCAGGCCCAGTTGGCGGTCTTGCATCGAAGCACGCACGCCGCCGCAGCCGTAGTGACCCGTCACCAGGATGTGCTTGACCTTAAGCACGTCGACTGCGTATTGGATGACCGAAAGGCAATTGAGGTCAGTGTGCAGTACGACGTTGGCGACATTGCGGTGCACGAACAGATCACCCGGCAACATGCCAACGATTTCGTTGGCCGGTACCCGCGCATCGGAGCAGCCGATCCACAGGTATTCAGGGGTCTGCTGACGAGCCAGCTTGGCGAAGAAGTCAGGATCCTCCTGCTTGATCGCATCGGCCCAGCGCGCGTTGTTATCAATCAGATCTTGTAATTCATTCATGCTGTCCAGCCTCGATAGAGAGTGCCCAACTGTGACAGACGACCGCCGGTCGAGGTCACGTCGGCGATGCATTGGAATTCCTGGCCCCACAGTCGGTCGACTCTTAGTAAGGCCCACAGTATGAGGAATTGCCATGAATGATTCACGACGTCCCTACGATGCGGTGCAACCGGAACCCATCGACGACAACGAAGACCGCATGGGCTCGATGCGTGAGCTGGAATTCGATGACGATGAATACGACGCCAGGATCGGCGATGAATTGCCGGAGGAAGAACGCGAGCAACTGATGCCGGATGAACGCGTGCGTGAAGCGGGCATGACAGGGGCCTCGATGGAAGACCGCCAGCCGACCGATGATGACATGAGCCCCGAAACCTTGATCCACGAAGACGGTGCCCGGGATGCCCACGAGGCCGGCGAGGATGAACAGGCCGATTGGGACCTGAGCGTCGTTGGAGAAGACGATATAGGTGGAGGCGACGGGTTGGACGAAGCGGAAATGGCCGATATCGATCCGCTCGACGGCAAGCGCTGACCGGTAACGCCACCGCTCCCACAGTGGTTTTGTGCTCTCAGGTTTTGGGAACGCCATTGACCCTGTGGGAGCGGGCCTGCTCGCGATGACCGCAGACCAGTCGATTCAATCCACCAGCGTACACACCATGACCACCGCATCCTCGCGCCCACCCACGGCAGGGTAATAGTCGCGGCGCCGCCCAACCTCGTTGAAGCCATAGCGCTCATACAGTCGGAACGCCGTGCGATTGCTGTCGCGCACTTCCAGGAAGCACTCACGCGCCTCGGCCTTGTAGGCAATCGACATGAGGTGTTCCAACAGCCGCAGGCCCAAGCCCCGCCCTTGGTTTTCCGGTTTGACGGTGATGTTAAGCAGGTGCGCCTCATCCAGGATGATCTGCACCACCCCATGGCCGACTTGCTGCTGGCCTTCGAACATCAGCCAGATCTGGTATTTGCCCAGCCCATCAAGAAATATCCCGCGGGTCCACGGGTGGCTATAGGCCGCGTATTCAATCTTCAGCACAGCGTCGAGGTCCGCCTCGGTCATCGGGCGGAACGATACAGCGTCACTCATTCGATTCTTTCCAGCGCGCCATCAGCCGGCGCATGGCTTGCCAGACTTCAGCCTTGCGCTGTGGCGTTTCCATTAACGATTCAAGCCCCGGCAACGCCCAGGAAGAGCCCAGGCCTTCGACCTGCAATTCACGGTAGAACGCGTCGAAGTCCGCCTCGCCAGCGAATTTCACCGCGGGCAGGCCAACCAGCCACAAGCACACACACGGTTCGTCTTCGAGCCGCGCCGAGACGAATCCCTGGACGAAATCCCGAGCCGCCTCGGGCCCCTGGTCCATCGTGCCCCGCGACAACAACGGCCAGCGCACCGGTTCGCCAATGATCTGCGGGCTGTCCGGCAGGCCAGCGGCGCGCAGCATGTCCTTGAGCAACAGGTAAGCGGGATCGCGGCTTTGGAACGGCTCGCCTGTGGGTAACTCCACCAGCAACAGGCAACGGCCGGCCCGCAGCAATTGCAGGGCGAAGCGCGGCGGCGGCACATGGGCGACCTTGATCGGGGCCGGCGCTACGTCGGCCTCTTCTACCGGTTTGGCATTCGTACGGGTCGAGGCCAGGCTCGGACGCGGGACTTCGATTTTCGGCCGTTCAGCGGCAGGCGCAACCGGTTCGGCGGCAGCCTTGGCTACGGGCGCTGCGTGAGGCGGCGCGATTTCCACCGGCTCCGGCGTTTCCAACAGCTCAGGCCGCGATGGCGCGGCAAAGGGCAATTCGGTACGCGGCAGCCAATTGACCACCTGCATGGCGGTCAGATAAGCGCGGCGACGGGACTCGATAAGCAAAGGTCGGCCACTTGGGGATAACTGAAAGTGGCAGCGATTCTACCGCCCTTCGGCGCGGACCGCTTCCCTGTCGGTGGATTAGTTGATCAATACGCGACGACAGTCCGTCTCGGGGGTGAATCGCAACCGGCCCGATGCAGTACAATCGCCGCTTTTAATTGCCAACCCGACGGCCATTGCGATGATCGAACCCAAGCGCGTCTTGCGCGCCCTCGCTGAACACTGGGCATTGCTGGAACCTTTGTGTGAGCATTTCGACCAGGGCACCCTGAGCCTCAACGAATTGCGTTCACAGCTGGCCGCCCAACAATTGGACAGCACGCCCCAGGACATCACCCATCTGCTGGACGTGTGGATCCGCCTGGACATCCTCGTACCGGTAGCGAAAAGCCCGAACCGCTTCGAGCTCAACGCCCAGATCCACGATTTCCTCGCCTACCTGCGCCGCGAACACCGCTTGGGCCTGTGCCTGGAAATCGAAGCCTACCTGCGCCACCTCGAGCGTCTGGCCGGCTATATCCAGGACGCCTTCGATGTGCGCGACGGCAACGACCTCGCCCGCCAGTTGCGCCTACTGGACATGCGCGTGCGCGACGTTCTCAAGAAGCTCGCCAACGACGAACAGGCGCTGGTCGCCGTCGCCGAACGGGCCAAGACCAGCGACCGGCAGATCCCGCTGCGCCAGCGCTACGCCGAAGTGCTGGCGACCTGGGACGAATACGTCGAGCCGATGATCCAGTTGGTGAACGCCGACGGCGCGTTCGAGCAAGGTGTGCGCAAGGTCGAGAATGTATTGCTGCGCATGCTCACCGAACAGCAGCGCCTCGGTCACCTGGTGGACGACGACATGCTGCTGCGCACTCACGCGCGAATCCTGGAGATGCAGACCAGCGCCCAGCTGACCCTGCGCCATGCGCGTGAGCTGCTGCTGCCGCTGCGCGAAGAGGCCCGCCGCCACAACGCCGTGACTCGTGGCGCAGCCCTGGCCCTGGCCGCCATTCGCCGTAAAGGTCTCGATGCCGTGCCGCAAGCGGCGATGCCGCTGTTCACCCGACCGCAAAGCACCTTCCTGGGCAGCGCCAGCCAGGTCGAAGCCTACGTGTATGCACTGGCCCGCTTCGAACCAAAACCGGCGCGGTTCCCCAAGTCTCACAAGACCCACAAGGGCGGCGATGCGCCGCGTGCGCCACGCACCGTGCGCGAGATGGTCGAGCGTTGCGAAGACGCCCTGCCGATGCCGGACCTGATGACGTGGCTGCTGGAGCAGGAACCGGACGGCGCCACTGACGAATTGCTGTACTGGTTCTCGCGTCTGTCGCGGGAAAAACGCTTCAAGCGCGAGCGTCTGGAACGCCGCGACTACCATACTCACGAGCATCAGGTCAGCCTGCGCTCCTTCGCCCTGCTCTCGGCCGGCGACACCGCCGCCGAGGATTCTGCGAGCATCCCCCATGCATCTTGATCTATCCGAACTGTCCCAGCTGGCGCCGATCTTCCGCGAGCTGTTCAAGGGTTATCACGTCAGCCGCCGCGACCCGGAGCTGTACGCCCAATTATCGAACTTCCAGGATCAATACCGCACGCTGTTCAAGGCCCTGGGCTTCGAGCTGGTGTGCGATACCCGCGGGTTCTATTACTTCGTGCCGGACCTGGCCGCCGCGGCAGTGAACAAGACCGCCCAGCGCCTGGCCCTGTTTACCTTCATCCTCGTCGAGCACCTGGCCGACCAGGGCCGCGACCCGATCGCCGTGCTCGACGGTGGCAGCCTGGGCCGTGATGAGCTGCCTTCGCTGCTGGAGAAATACCGCGACCTGTTCATCCAGGCCGAAGTGCAGACCCAGGAAGAGTTGGAAGAAAAAATCATGCGCCGCATGACCCAACTGGGTTTCGCCAGCGAAGAGAACGGCGTGTACCGCTTCCTGCCGCCAATGCATCGCTTCCTCGACGTCTGCCTGTCGGTCCAGCAGGACCGCGACCTGGCCGCCAGCCTGCACAGCGTGTTGCCGCTGCCAGCGCCGGTGCTGATCGACGAAGACAGCGACGAAAAACTGCTTCAGACCGATGACCCGCTGGACCTCAGTGAATTCGACGGTGAAGAAGAAAGCGAAGAAGACGCACTGGCCCGCGCCATTGCCGAAGAACAGGAGACCGACGCATGAGCAAGGAACGCTACGGCATCCGCCGCTTTGCCCTTTTGAACACCGCCGGCTACAGCCTCGGCCTGTTCCCCCTGGAGGAACCGCTGTCGGTGTACGGCGCGAACAACCTGGGTAAATCCGCCTCGATCAACGCCCTTCAGTTTCCGATCCTGGCGCGCATGTCGGACATGAGTTTCGGCAAGTACAGCCTGGAACAATCCCGGCGCTTCTACTTTGCCTCCGACACCAGCTACATTCTGGTGGAAGTCGCCCTGCCCCACGGCCCACACGTGATTGGCGTGGTAGGTCGCGGCCCTGGCGGCGGTTTCGGCCACCAGTTCTTTGCCTATGCCGGCAGACTGGACCTGGCTCATTACCAGAAAAACGACACCTGCCTGCGGCAGAAAGAACTGTTCACCAACCTGGAGCGCGAGGGCCTGAAAGCCTACGAACTCAAGCCGGATGAACTGCGTCGCCTGCTGGTGGGCGGCCACACTTCGATTCCGCTGGACCTGACGCTGATTCCGCTTCGCTCCACCAGCGAGCAAAGCCTCAAGACCTTCCGCGCGTTGTTCATCAACCTGCTGCACATGCGTGAAATCACCGCGGCCAAGCTCAAACAACTTTTCCTCGATGCGTTCGAGCACAGCCTGCGCTCCGGCAGCGTGGACTACATCGCGGCGTGCGAAGAAGCCTTCCGCGACGTACGACGCATGGAGCAGGACTACAACTCACTCGTGGCGGCCGGTCCGCTGGTGGAAGCCTTGGCCAATGGCGTGAAGCAGCGCGATGTCCTGCGGGGCAAACTGCATCGCCTCTCGCCGCTGCTCGACTCGCTTCTGGGCACCTGGTCGGATTACGCCAGTGCACGCAAGGAGGAGCTGACCATCCAAGCCGAGCATTACCGCAACGAGCAGGATTCGCTGCAGAACGACCAACGCGGCGGCACTCAGGAGCTGATGCGCCTGGAGCGGGAAATCAGCGGCATCCAGCGTTGGCTAGGCGAGCTGTCGGTGCTCAAGCATCGCTTTGCCCTGGTGGATGACGCCAAGGTCCTGGAGCAGCAACTGCTCGCCGCCAAGGACGCTCACGACGAACTGGCCGGCGCCCTGGCCCAGTCCCGTCAATTCAGCGCCGAAGACCTGGAAGAGCGCCTGCGGGACCTGGAAAAACGCCTCAAGTCGGTCAAGCAGCAACTCGACCACGCCGATAACAACAGCTACGCCCGCCTGCGCGAAGAGTTCTCCCAGCAGGACGTGGAACGCCTGATGCGCTTGTTCAACAGCGCCCTGTTCAGCCTGCCGTTGGGCGAACATGGCATCGCGCTGGATGAGAACGGCGAGTGGGTCAAGTCCATGGAGCTGATCCTCGACGGGTTCAAGGGCGAGCGGTTCGAAGTGCCGGGCCTGTCCATCGACCTGTCCCACATCGAGCCGCCGGCCCTGCAAGCCCTGGCCGACCGTGCCGCGCTGCGGGATCAGAAAGAGCGTCTGGAAAAAGAACTCAAGCAGCTCAAGACCCAGCAAGCCGTGGCCGCCGACCGCGCCGCAAGCAAGACCCAGACCGAGGCGCTGTACCAACAAGTGCTGGATGCACAGAAAGCCCTGGAAGACTTCCGTCGCACCCAGACCTTGAGTGCCGAAGAGGGCGAGAAGCTCGAGCAACTGGCGCAGATGGAAGCCGCCCAGGATGAGCTCAAGCGCTCCAGCGATGCCTTCACCGAGCGCGTCCAGCAGTTGTCCGCCAAGTTGCAACTGGTGGGCCGGCAGATCGCCGACATGGAAGCCAAGCAGCGCACCCTCGACGACGCCCTGCGCCGTCGCCAGTTGCTGCCGGCGGACCTGCCGTTCGGTACGCCATTCATGGACCCGGTCGACGATTCCATGGACAACCTGCTGCCACTGCTCAACGACTA
The DNA here is from genome assembly GCF_052660185.1 of Pseudomonas sp. E102. Taxonomy (NCBI): domain Bacteria; kingdom Pseudomonadati; phylum Pseudomonadota; class Gammaproteobacteria; order Pseudomonadales; family Pseudomonadaceae; genus Pseudomonas; species Pseudomonas sp. E102. Next base: position 174,820 of record NZ_CP084025.1, on the reverse strand, counting down.
CCAGGACAGCTGGCAAGGGCTGCTGCGGGTTGACGGTCAGATCGAGGCCTTGTATGCCCAGGTACGCCTCAAGGGCGTGGCCAAGTTCGACAGCGAAGACGACATGGAGCGGCGCCTGCAACTGCTGATCAACGCCTATGCCCACCGCACCGACGAGGCCCTGACCCTTGGCAAGGCGCGCCGCGCGGCCGTCACAGACATTGCCCGAACCCTGCGCAACATCCGCAGCGACTACGACAGCCTCGAGCATCAACTGGCGCTGTTCAACCGCGAGATCAACAAGCGTCAGGTGTCCAACCTGCAGAGCTTCCGTATCGTCCTGGCGCCGAACAAGGAAGCGCTCAAGCACATCGACCAGATCATCCACAGCGCCGGCCAGTACGAGGAAGGCGAGACGCTGTCGGTGTTCGACCTCAGCCAGAGCGCCGAGCAGGACAACAAGAACGAAGAAGCCAAGGAGTACCTGGCACGACTGGTGGCGGCGAACCACAACCAGCTCGGCCTCAAGGACCTGTTCGAACTGGCATTCGAGATCACCAAGGTCAATGGCCAGCCGGTGATCCACACCGACATCGACGGCGCGGCGTCCAACGGCACTACCATGACCATCAAGGCGCTGACCAACATGTACTTGTTGCTGCACCTGATGGACCGTGAACAGGCCGGCCGCGTGCGCCTGCCGTACTACCTGGACGAAGCGGCGGACATCGACGAGAAGAACCAGGCCGCACTGCTGGAAACCAGTCTGCAACTGGGCTTCGTGCCGATCCTGGCGAGCGTGAAGCCACAGGTCTGCGCCAGTGTCGCCATCGACCTGGAGGGCGGCAGCGGCCCGAACGGCATCTACATCGATGAGGCGGACTGGAAATACATTCGTCGCCATGATGCCGTGAAGGCCACGATGAACGTCCAAGCCGATGAACCGGAGCTGGATTCGGTTTGAGGTGATCATCTGGATGTGAAAAAGGCCGCGATCCAATGGATCGCGGCCTTTTTTGTTATCGCATACTCAGCGGTGAGGGAATTTGCTCCCTCGCCACGGGTGTTGCATCCGATAAGCTTACTTGGCGAGACTGAGCTTCGGCGCCCAGGTCAGCCATTCATCTTCAAACTTGTCGAACAGCGGGAAGGTTTGCTCCGGGCGTGCCGGGTTGCCCATCCGCTCGCCGTCTGGCGTTGCGAATGCGATACCGCCCTGGATCAAGGTTTCAAGCGACTCGGTTCGCACCGTCGCGCCCTTGAACAGGCCGAAGTCCAGGCCGAAGCCGCTGCTGTTCCAGAAACGTGTACCGCTGCGCACCAGTGGCGCGTATTTAGGCTCGATCAGGATGTGAATCAGCACCCGGTCCGCCGTCTGGCCCAACTCGTAGCCTGTGACTTTACCCACAGTCACTTCGCGGTAGGTCACCGGCACGCCAATCTTCAACGAACCACGTCGGGCGGCACTCAACACCAGGCTCAAGCCAGCTTCGGGAACAACACTTTCGGGTGGTTCGGCCAAGGCCACGAAGTTTTTCTGCGGCCCCAGGTTCTTCGTCGCGGGCTGCACTTCGATGTACTGGCCGGTCACCAGGGTTTCCAGATTCGATGTCTTCATCAGTCCCAATTCAGGCTTGACCACCCAGAACTGAGTCCCTGTGCGGGCGATACGCTCGGGCACTTCGGTGATACGTGCGGTGACCAGCACCGACTGCATATCGGCGCTCAGGTCGACGTCCTCGATCTTGCCCACATCCAACCCCTTGAACCGGATCGGCGTGCCGCTGCGCAAACCGTCGGCACGATCGACCTTGATCGTCACGACAGTGCCTCGTTGCTGCGCGGTTTCACGATCTTCGTGCAAACGGAACCGGGGGATGCGCCGTTTCAGCGGCACGTTCGGCTCAGGAGTTTCGAAAGCGATCCCCCCGGCCATCAAGCTTTGCAGGGACTCGCTCTTGACCTGTATCCCGCCGGTCAAGCCGCCCGTGAGGGTAACGCCGCTAGCGTTCCAGAACCGCGTGGAGCCGTTGACCAACCCTTCGTATTCCTTCTCGATATGCACTCCGATGATCAGTTGCTTCTTCTTGCGGGAAAACTGGTAGCTCTGCACCGATCCGACCTTGACCTGTTTGTAGAGGATCGGGCTACCGACCTCCAGCGACCCGAGATTTTCGGTCAGCAAGACCAGATGCAGCCCGGGTGAACGAAGGTCCAACGGCGGCGCCTTCGCCCTGGCCTCGAACTCGCGCTGCGGCGCTCCGCCTTTGTCGCCAGGGCGCACGGCGATGTAGTTACCCTTCACCAACGCCTCCAGGCCCGTGATGCCCGCCAGGGAAATCGATGGTTTGACGACCCAGAACTGAGCGCCGGCGACCAGGTAATCTTCCGCCAACGGATCGAGCGTCAACTCGGCGCTGGCGCTGGACAGGTCCGGATCGACTTTCAACGTCTTCAGGCTGCCGACCTGGATGCCCTTGTACATCACTGGCGTACGGCCAGCCTGCAATCCCTCGAAATCACTGAGCTTGACCTTGACGCGAATCCCGGCGGCGGCTGCCTCGAAATCTTCATACAGGCGAAATGGCAGGCTTGGATCCGTCGGAGGGCTGTCCTTGCGGTTTTCCGGAGTGGCAAACGCGATGCCGCCTGCCACGATACTGGCCAGCGACTCGCTGCGTACTTTGACGCCTGACAAATTGGCATCGATGCTGATGCCGCTGGCATTCCAGAAGCGCGTGTGCTTGCGGACCAGGCTGGCATAAGTCGGCTCGATAAAGACCTTGATCTCTACTGCGCGTTGATCTTCGGACAGTGAGTAACTTTTCACCTGGCCAACTTGGATCTGTTTGTAGAAAACCGGACTGCCACGGTCTAGCGACCCCAGTCGATCGGCCTTGATCGTCAAGTGCAGGCCAGGCTTGGCGTCAGACAGCGGGGGCTCTTCGGCCAAGGCCTTGAACTTGCGAGTCGACTCGCCTTCCCCCGGGCTGATGGCGACGTAATTACCGGAAACCAACGTCTCCAACCCGGTAATCCCTGCCAGGCTCACACTTGGTTTGACCAGCCAGAAACGTGTGCCGGTCTTGAGATATTGCTCGACTTCCTTGTTCATCTCGATGGTCGCAATGACCCCCTTCGAATTCCCTTCATCATCAAGCGTGAGGTCCTTCACCTTACCGACCGTCATGCCTTTGTAGACGACCTCTGTCTTGTTGACCTGGATGCCCTCACCGCTTTCAAAACGCACGTTGATCTCAATACCGGTCTCGTTATAAGCACGCCAGCCAAGCCAGCCGCCAATAATCAAGGCAATCAACGGCAGGACCCAGATGGCCGACCAATTTGAAGCCGGTCGGGTTTTAGCAGTAGGCAAATCAGTCATGGTCGTCATCCGACTCCGTGTTATCCCAAATCAGTCGGGGATCGAAGGTTACTGCGGCAATCATTGTCAGGATCACCACGCTGGCAAACGCGATGGCGCCAAGACCGGCTTCGACACTGGCAAGCCGGCCGAAATTCACCACCGCCACCAGAATGGCGATTACAAAAATATCCAGCATCGACCAGCGGCCGATAAACTCAATGAAGCGATACATCAGGATGCGCTGGCGCGCCGACATGGGTTGGTGACGTTGCACGGAAAACAGCAGCAATGCGATACCGACCAACTTGAAGGTGGGGACTACGATACTGGCAATGAATACCACCGCTGCAATGGGAATCATGCCGTGTTGAACCAGCTCGATAACACCCGCCATGATGGTGCTGGGCGCGCCCTGGCCGAGCGAGTTGATGGTCATGATTGGCAGTACGTTGGCAGGGATATAGATAATCGCTGCCGTGATCAGCAATGCCCAGGTCCGCATCAAGCTGTTGGGACGCCGAGGGTGAATACGAGCGCCACAACGAGTGCAGACTTGCTTCTGGGTGGCGTCGTCCTGCCGATTCAATTCATGACATTCAGTGCAAACCAAAATGCCCGCATCAATTGCTCGCATGGACGTCTTCCCCTGACAACGCGTGCCAGATCTGGTGCGGTGACATCACCACTTCCAGCCAGACCTGAACCAGTAACAAGCTGATAAAGCACACCAGGCCCAACCCCACGGTAATCGCCGCCATGTCCGCAAGTTTGACGATGGCAACCAGTACGCCCATGAGATAAACCTCGAGCATCCCCCAATCCCTTAGATGATGATAAATGCGATACCACAACAAGCCGTAACTTCTTCCAACGTTCCAGCGGATGGTCAGCAGTACAGCCAATTGGCAAAGCAACTTGAGCAACGGAATGCCCATGCTGCATAGAAATACCACCACCGATACACCTTGCATTCCGGTGCCGAACAGACCGACCACGCCACTCCAGACGGTGTCTTGGGCGGATTGTCCGAGCAGATTGAGCTGCATGATGGGTAAAAAGTTCGCGGGTACATACAACAGCAGAGCGGCGACAACCAGGGCAAGGCTGCGATCAATCACATTGTGCCGGTGGGCGTAGAGCTCGTATCCACAGCGCGGGCATTCGGCTTTCTCGCCATCGGCCAACTGAGGCTTGCGCATCAACAGGTCACACTCATGACACGCTACCAGATCGTCCAGGGGTAGATCTGACAACCTATCAATGTCTGACGGATCGGGCATAAACAGCTCTGGGCTCAACTAAGGTGCGGCTATTCTAGTGCTGCGGCTCAAAAATAACTGTGCAAATTTAACATGAGCCGTCGCGGATTTTTATGACGAGCAAAAACAAAACCCCTACCTGCGTCAGCAGATAGGGGTTTCGGAATTTAATCTTGACGATGACCTACTCTCACATGGGGAAACCCCACACTACCATCGGCGATGCATCGTTTCACTTCTGAGTTCGGGATGGGATCAGGTGGTTCCAATGCTCTATGGTCGTCAAGAAATTCGGTAGCCAGCGCGTGCCTTACGGTCACGTTCCAGCAAATGGGTATGTGATAGCGTGTTGCTTGTGAGTATCTCGAACTTTCGGTTCGTTTCGTCTTCACAACACCGCAATCTGGCCTCTTTCGAGTCTACAAATTGCTTGGGTGTTATATGGTCAAGCCTCACGGGCAATTAGTACAGGTTAGCTCAACGCCTCACAGCGCTTACACACCCTGCCTATCAACGTCGTAGTCTTCGACGGCCCTTCAGGGAGCTCAAGGCTCCAGTGAGATCTCATCTTGAGGCAAGTTTCCCGCTTAGATGCTTTCAGCGGTTATCTTTTCCGAACATAGCTACCCGGCAATGCCACTGGCGTGACAACCGGAACACCAGAGGTTCGTCCACTCCGGTCCTCTCGTACTAGGAGCAGCCCCTCTCAAATCTCAAACGTCCACGGCAGATAGGGACCGAACTGTCTCACGACGTTCTAAACCCAGCTCGCGTACCACTTTAAATGGCGAACAGCCATACCCTTGGGACCGGCTTCAGCCCCAGGATGTGATGAGCCGACATCGAGGTGCCAAACACCGCCGTCGATATGAACTCTTGGGCGGTATCAGCCTGTTATCCCCGGAGTACCTTTTATCCGTTGAGCGATGGCCCTTCCATACAGAACCACCGGATCACTAAGACCTACTTTCGTACCTGCTCGACGTGTCTGTCTCGCAGTCAAGCGCGCTTTTGCCTTTATACTCTACGACCGATTTCCGACCGGTCTGAGCGCACCTTCGTACTCCTCCGTTACTCTTTAGGAGGAGACCGCCCCAGTCAAACTACCCACCATACACTGTCCTCGATCCGGATAACGGACCTGAGTTAGAACCTCAAAGTTGCCAGGGTGGTATTTCAAGGATGGCTCCACGCAGACTGGCGTCCACGCTTCAAAGCCTCCCACCTATCCTACACAAGCAAATTCAAAGTCCAGTGCAAAGCTATAGTAAAGGTTCACGGGGTCTTTCCGTCTAGCCGCGGATACACTGCATCTTCACAGCGATTTCAATTTCACTGAGTCTCGGGTGGAGACAGCGCCGCCATCGTTACGCCATTCGTGCAGGTCGGAACTTACCCGACAAGGAATTTCGCTACCTTAGGACCGTTATAGTTACGGCCGCCGTTTACCGGGGCTTCGATCAAGAGCTTCGCGTTAGCTAACCCCATCAATTAACCTTCCGGCACCGGGCAGGCGTCACACCCTATACGTCCACTTTCGTGTTTGCAGAGTGCTGTGTTTTTAATAAACAGTCGCAGCGGCCTGGTATCTTCGACCGGCGTGGGCTTACGCAGCAAGTGCTTCACCCTCACCGGCGCACCTTCTCCCGAAGTTACGGTGCCATTTTGCCTAGTTCCTTCACCCGAGTTCTCTCAAGCGCCTTGGTATTCTCTACCCAACCACCTGTGTCGGTTTGGGGTACGGTTCCTGGTTACCTGAAGCTTAGAAGCTTTTCTTGGAAGCATGGCATCAACCACTTCGTCACCCAAAGGGTAACTCGTCATCAGCTCTCGGCCTTGAGATCCCGGATTTACCTAAGATCTCAGCCTACCACCTTAAACTTGGACAACCAACGCCAAGCTGGCCTAGCCTTCTCCGTCCCTCCATCGCAATAACCAGAAGTACAGGAATATTAACCTGTTTTCCATCGACTACGCTTTTCAGCCTCGCCTTAGGGACCGACTAACCCTGCGTCGATTAACGTTGCGCAGGAAACCTTGGTCTTTCGGCGTGGGTGTTTTTCACACCCATTGTCGTTACTCATGTCAGCATTCGCACTTCTGATACCTCCAGCAAGCTTCTCAACTCACCTTCACAGGCTTACAGAACGCTCCTCTACCGCATCACTTACGTGATACCCGTAGCTTCGGTGTATGGTTTGAGCCCCGTTACATCTTCCGCGCAGGCCGACTCGACTAGTGAGCTATTACGCTTTCTTTAAAGGGTGGCTGCTTCTAAGCCAACCTCCTAGCTGTCTAAGCCTTCCCACATCGTTTCCCACTTAACCATAACTTTGGGACCTTAGCTGACGGTCTGGGTTGTTTCCCTTTTCACGACGGACGTTAGCACCCGCCGTGTGTCTCCCATGCTCGGCACTTGTAGGTATTCGGAGTTTGCATCGGTTTGGTAAGTCGGGATGACCCCCTAGCCGAAACAGTGCTCTACCCCCTACAGTGATACATGAGGCGCTACCTAAATAGCTTTCGAGGAGAACCAGCTATCTCCGAGCTTGATTAGCCTTTCACTCCGATCCACAGGTCATCCGCTAACTTTTCAACGGTAGTCGGTTCGGTCCTCCAGTCAGTGTTACCTAACCTTCAACCTGCCCATGGATAGATCGCCCGGTTTCGGGTCTATTCCCAGCGACTAGACGCCCTATTAAGACTCGCTTTCGCTACGCCTCCCCTATTCGGTTAAGCTCGCCACTGAAAATAAGTCGCTGACCCATTATACAAAAGGTACGCAGTCACCCAACAAAGTGGGCTCCCACTGCTTGTACGCATACGGTTTCAGGATCTATTTCACTCCCCTCTCCGGGGTTCTTTTCGCCTTTCCCTCACGGTACTAGTTCACTATCGGTCAGTCAGTAGTATTTAGCCTTGGAGGATGGTCCCCCCATATTCAGACAAAGTTTCTCGTGCTCCGTCCTACTCGATTTCACTTCTAAGATCCTTTCGCGTACAGGGCTATCACCCACTATGGCCGCACTTTCCAGAGCGTTCCGCTAAAATCAAAGAAGCTTAAGGGCTAGTCCCCGTTCGCTCGCCACTACTAAGGGAATCTCGGTTGATTTCTTTTCCTCAGGGTACTTAGATGTTTCAGTTCCCCTGGTTCGCTTCTTGCACCTATGTATTCAGTACAAGATAACCATCTTATGATGGCTGGGTTCCCCCATTCAGACATCTCCGGATCACAGTCTGTTTGCCGACTCCCCGAAGCTTTTCGCAGGCTACCACGTCTTTCATCGCCTCTGACTGCCAAGGCATCCACCGTATGCGCTTCTTCACTTGACCATATAACCCCAAGCAATCTGGTTATACTGTGAAGACGACATTCGCCGAAAATTCGATCTGGCTCTAAGAGCCACTCACAAATTTTACCTTAGCCTGATCCGTTACCAGTGAAAGTAACGTTCAGTCTATCTTTCTATCACATACCCAAATTTTTAAAGAACGATCTAATCAAAAGACTAGAAATCAACATTCATCATCCCGCGGATGGAATGCTCATTTCTAAGCTTTAAACGTTGGAACCAATCTGTAATGGTGGAGCCAAGCGGGATCGAACCGCTGACCTCCTGCGTGCAAGGCAGGCGCTCTCCCAGCTGAGCTATGGCCCCGTATCGCTACAGGGTACACCATGAAATTGGTGGGTCTGGGCAGATTCGAACTGCCGACCTCACCCTTATCAGGGGTGCGCTCTAACCAACTGAGCTACAGACCCAATCGTCTTCTTCAATGAATCAAGCAATTCGTGTGGGAGCTCATGGAGCCGCTGCTGTCGTCGATTAAGGAGGTGATCCAGCCGCAGGTTCCCCTACGGCTACCTTGTTACGACTTCACCCCAGTCATGAATCACACCGTGGTAACCGTCCTCCCGAAGGTTAGACTAGCTACTTCTGGTGCAACCCACTCCCATGGTGTGACGGGCGGTGTGTACAAGGCCCGGGAACGTATTCACCGCGACATTCTGATTCGCGATTACTAGCGATTCCGACTTCACGCAGTCGAGTTGCAGACTGCGATCCGGACTACGATCGGTTTTGTGGGATTAGCTCCACCTCGCGGCTTGGCAACCCTCTGTACCGACCATTGTAGCACGTGTGTAGCCCAGGCCGTAAGGGCCATGATGACTTGACGTCATCCCCACCTTCCTCCGGTTTGTCACCGGCAGTCTCCTTAGAGTGCCCACCATAACGTGCTGGTAACTAAGGACAAGGGTTGCGCTCGTTACGGGACTTAACCCAACATCTCACGACACGAGCTGACGACAGCCATGCAGCACCTGTCTCAATGCTCCCGAAGGCACCAATCCATCTCTGGAAAGTTCATTGGATGTCAAGGCCTGGTAAGGTTCTTCGCGTTGCTTCGAATTAAACCACATGCTCCACCGCTTGTGCGGGCCCCCGTCAATTCATTTGAGTTTTAACCTTGCGGCCGTACTCCCCAGGCGGTCAACTTAATGCGTTAGCTGCGCCACTAAGAGCTCAAGGCTCCCAACGGCTAGTTGACATCGTTTACGGCGTGGACTACCAGGGTATCTAATCCTGTTTGCTCCCCACGCTTTCGCACCTCAGTGTCAGTATCAGTCCAGGTGGTCGCCTTCGCCACTGGTGTTCCTTCCTATATCTACGCATTTCACCGCTACACAGGAAATTCCACCACCCTCTACCATACTCTAGCTCGACAGTTTTGAATGCAGTTCCCAGGTTGAGCCCGGGGATTTCACATCCAACTTAACGAACCACCTACGCGCGCTTTACGCCCAGTAATTCCGATTAACGCTTGCACCCTCTGTATTACCGCGGCTGCTGGCACAGAGTTAGCCGGTGCTTATTCTGTCGGTAACGTCAAAACACTAACGTATTAGGTTAATGCCCTTCCTCCCAACTTAAAGTGCTTTACAATCCGAAGACCTTCTTCACACACGCGGCATGGCTGGATCAGGCTTTCGCCCATTGTCCAATATTCCCCACTGCTGCCTCCCGTAGGAGTCTGGACCGTGTCTCAGTTCCAGTGTGACTGATCATCCTCTCAGACCAGTTACGGATCGTCGCCTTGGTGAGCCATTACCTCACCAACTAGCTAATCCGACCTAGGCTCATCTGATAGCGCAAGGCCCGAAGGTCCCCTGCTTTCTCCCGTAGGACGTATGCGGTATTAGCGTCCGTTTCCGAGCGTTATCCCCCACTACCAGGCAGATTCCTAGGCATTACTCACCCGTCCGCCGCTCGCCACCAGGTACAAGTACCCGTGCTGCCGCTCGACTTGCATGTGTTAGGCCTGCCGCCAGCGTTCAATCTGAGCCATGATCAAACTCTTCAGTTCAAACATCTTTGGGTTTTGAGAAAACCCTAAACTTGGCTCAGCAATCGTTGGTTACATCTTTGATTTCTCGCGGAGTAACTTGTGATGCTGATAATCTGTTGACTAGCAGTCTGACTCCACAAGCACCCACACGAATTGCTTGATTCAGTTGTTAAAGAGCGGTGGGTTGAGCCTTTCGTCTCAACCGAGGCGCGCATTCTACAGCGCCCCGTGTATCTGTCAAGCGGTTATTTTAAGAAGTTTTCAAAGTTTCGCTTGGAAATCCTTAACAACTTCAACCACTTGCGCTTTCGATCTCTCGTTAGCGGGAGGCGAATTCTACAGCGTTACTCGCTGCTGTCAACACCTCTTTTTTACCGCTTTCGACCGAGAGGATCGAACCGTCGATAGCACCCAACAAACCGGCCTACCCACTCCTTCCGCGCTTCGATGAACTGAAGCAAAGCACTTACCGAAACTTGGTTAACTCGTTGAAACTCAAGGAGTTTTCCGTTTCGACTGCGCCGGAAGCGGGGCGAATTATAGACATCCAGAATTTGCCGTCAACCCTTTATTTCGTTTTTATTACCGACGGGATCTTCTTGCCGATTAAACGAGGGATCCGCCGCGCAACCGGTCCAATCCTCAGCACCAACAATACGCCGCCTATAAAGGCATATATCGACCACTCCTTGAGATCCGCTCGCACGATCCACAACATATGCAGCAAACCAAGCCCGAGGATCAGGTAGGCCAGCCGATGCAGCTTTTTCCAGCGGGCTCCAAGTCGCCTTTGACTATAACGATTGGACGTAACTGCCAAGGCCAGCAGGCCAAGAAAGCCGAGCGCTCCAACGATGATGTAGGGCCGATTGCTCAGCTCGACGCCTAATTGCGACCAATCGAACCCCAGGATGAACGCCGCATATCCCCCCAGATGCAACACGACGTAAGCAAAGCACCACAACCCCAACTGTCGTCTTACGGCAATCCACCCAGCCCAGCCGGTCAGCTTCTGCAGCGGCGTCATGCTCAATGTGATCAATAGCAGTACCAGGGTTCCCAACCCGAGTCGATCCACCAGCACCTTGCCTGGATCCGGTCCCAACGAATTCATCAACGCTTCGTAAAGCCAAAGCAATGGCCATATCGCCGCTGCGACGAAAACGCCTATCCGCCATGCCAGGAAACGCATCAGTAGTCTTTCCTCAGATCCATCCCTGCATATAAAGAAGCCACTTCCTCCTGGTATCCGTTGAACATCAAGGTATCGCGCACATTGGGGCTGAACAGACCGCTTGGCAAACGACGCTCTCGCGCCTGGGTCCAACGGGGATGATCGACGGTGGGATTCACGTTCGCATAAAAGCCGTACTCATCGGAGGCTATGCTTTGCCAAGTGGTCTTGGGCTGCTCACCCACCAGGCTGATGCGCACGATGGACTTGACGCTCTTGAAGCCATACTTCCACGGCACCACCAACCGTAAAGGAGCGCCATTCTGGTTAGGCAGCTCCCTTCCGTACATGCCAACCGCCAGGATGGCCAGCGGGTTCATCGCTTCATCCAACCGCAAACCTTCCACGTAGGGCCAGTCGATCAATGCAAAACCTGAACGCTGGCCTGGCATGGTCTTGGGGTCCTGCAAGGTTTCAAAACGAATGTATTTGGCCTTGGACGTCGGCTCGACTTGCTTGAGTAACGCGGATATGGGGAAACCAATCCAAGGGATGACCATTGACCAAGCCTCGACGCAGCGCAAACGGTAGATACGCTCTTCGAGCTGATAAGGCTTCATGAAATCTTCCAGTCCATAGCGCCCCGGCTTGCCCACCTCGCCATCCACCACTACGGTCCAGGGCTCGGTTTTCAACGATCCCGCATTGGCTGCCGGATCGCCTTTGTCAGTGCCGAACTCATAAAAGTTGTTGTAGTGGGTGGCATCCTTGAAGGGTGTGATCGCCTCCCCCTTGGCGGTCACCGCATCCCATTGGGTAGCAGGCAGCTTATCGGCAAACCAGGACGGCGCGTTTCCAGGCTCCACATTGGGATAACGCGCCACATCAGCGGCGCCGGCCCAGCGCGGCAGACTGCTTATGGCGACGCCAGCCACGGCGGCCCCCAGCATCTGGCGACGGGATAGATAAAGGGATTCGGGCGTGACGTCCGACTCATGACAATCGGACGACTTGGGGATCTTGATCAGCATGACGACTCCGCAGCATTGGGGGGAGATGCACCAATAGACTGCGGAGTATGGGGGAAATTAGATTAAGGCAACATTTAGCGGCGGCGAAGACGCAACAAATATTGCACCGGACCGGAAGCGGCATAGGCGAGGAAGACCAGCAGCAGGATACGTGGCGGATCGCTGAACACCACCGCAAACACCAGTACTACGGCCAGGATGGCCACGAACGGCACACGGCCCTTCAGGTCCAGCTCCTTGAAGCTGTTGTACTTGATGTTGCTGACCATCAGCATTCCGGCCGCCGCGACCAACAATGCGACCAGGAACGACATCTTCGAGCCCTGGATCCCGTAGTCGCTGAACGCCCAGACCACCCCCGCCACGACCCCAGCAGCCGCAGGACTGGCGAGACCAATGAAGTAGCGCTTGTCCGCAGTGCCGACCTGGGTATTGAAACGCGCCAGACGTAACGCGGCACCGGCTACATAGATGAAGGCAACCATCCAGCCGACCTTGCCCATGTCACCCAGCGCCCAGCCGAATGCCAGCAACGCAGGGGCGACACCGAACGCAACCATGTCGGACAGAGAATCGTATTCGGCACCGAATGCACTCTGGGTGTTGGTCATGCGGGCCACGCGCCCATCCAGGCCATCGAGCACCATGGCGACGAAAATCGCAATCGCGGCAAAAGCGAAGTAGCGACTCGCCCCAGCGCTGTCACCCGCACTTAATGCCGCCTGGGCACTCATGGAGCTGATGATGGAATAGAAACCGGCGAACAGGTTCGCGGTGGTAAACAGGTTCGGCAGCAGATAGATGCCACGATGCCGGACCTTACGGCCTTCCGCGTCATGCCCCTCTTCGACATGCTCGTCGATAGGCAACAGGCTTTCGGCGTCAGGAGCCTGGTTCGGCTCGTCGGGACGTTCGCTCATGGACAGTACCTTGCAACGGTGTGAAAAATTCGACAGGTGCCCGGGGCGACGGTTCGACCCCAAACGATGCAGCTTTATACCAGAAGCCGACGCCCAAACGAAAAAACGCGGCCTGGGCCGCGTTTTTTTCGATCAAGCTCGCGACTCAGTTCTTGGCTTTGTCGACGATCTTGTTGGCACCGATCCACGGCATCATGGAGCGCAGTTGCTCGCCGATGATCTCGATACCATGAGCGGCGTTGTTACGACGCTTGGCGGTCATCGAAGGATAGCCAGTAGCACCTTCGCTGATGAACATCTTGGCGTATTCGCCGTCCTGAATACGTTTCAGGGCATTGCGCATGGCCTGACGGGACTCGGCGTTGATGACTTCCGGACCGGTCACGTACTCGCCGTACTCGGCGTTGTTGGAGATCGAGTAGTTCATGTTGGCAATACCGCCTTCGTACATGAGGTCAACGATCAGCTTCAGTTCGTGCAGGCATTCGAAGTAGGCCATTTCAGGCGCGTAGCCTGCTTCAACCAGGGTTTCGAAACCGGCTTTCACCAGCTCAACGGTACCACCGCACAGAACGGCTTGCTCGCCGAACAGGTCGGTTTCAGTCTCGTCCTTGAAGGTGGTTTCGATGATGCCGGTACGACCGCCACCAACACCGGCAGCGTAGGACAGGGCCACGTTCTTGGCGTTGCCGGACGCATCCTGGTAAATCGCGATCAGGTCAGGGATACCGCCGCCCTTGACGAACTCGGAGCGTACGGTGTGGCCCGGTGCCTTCGGCGCGATCATGATCACGTCGAGGTCGGCGCGTGGCACAACCTGGTTATAGTGGATCGCGAAGCCGTGGGAGAAGGCCAGGGTGGCGCCTTTCTTGATGTTCGGCTCGATTTCGTTCTTGTACAGCGACGATTGGAACTCGTCCGGGGTCAGGATCATGACCAGGTCGGCAGCGGCTACGGCGGAAGCCACGTCGGTGACTTCCAGGCCATGGGCCTCGGCCTTGGCAACAGTGGCCGAGCCTTTGCGCAGGCCCACGGTCACGTCAACGCCGGAGTCTTTCAGGTTGCACGCCTGGGCGTGACCTTGAGAACCGTAGCCGATGATTGCGACTTTCTTGCCCTGGATGATCGACAGGTCGCAATCTTTATCGTAGAAAACTTTCATGAATTTCCCCTATATCCGGCCGTTCCGGCCATTCGCTAATTTGGTTTAGATGCTCAGTACTTTGTCGCCACGGGCAATCCCGGTGACGCCACTGCGTACGGTTTCCAGAATCGAGGCAGTGCCGATCGATTGAATGAAGCTGTCGAGCTTGTCGCTGGTACCGGTCAACTGAACGGTATAGACGCTGGCGCTGACATCGACGATCTGCCCACGATAAATATCGGTAGTGCGTTTGATCTCGGCGCGCTGGGCACCGGTGGCCTTGACCTTGACCAACATCAGTTCGCGTTCGATGTGAGCGCTTTCCGACAGGTCCACCAGCTTGACCACCTCGATCAGCTTGTTCAGGTTCTTGGTGATCTGCTCGATGACTTCATCGTGGCCCACGGTGGTCAGCGTCAGACGCGACAAGGTCGGATCCTCCGTTGGTGCCACGGTCAGGCTTTCGATGTTGTAGTTGCGCTGTGAGAACAGGCCCACTACGCGAGACAGAGCACCCGGTTCGTTTTCCAGAAGCAAGGAAATAATGTGTCGCATGATTAGGTACGCTCCGTCTTGCTCAGCCACATATCGCGCATGGAGCCGTCTTTGATCTGCATCGGGTAGACGTGCTCGCTGGTGTCGACCTGGATGTCCAGAAACACCAGTCGATCCTTCATGGCGAAGGCTTCTTCGAGCCCGGACTTCAAGTCCTTCAGGTCAGTGATGCGGATGCCGACGTGACCATAGGCCTCGACCAGCTTGACGAAATCCGGCAACGACTCCATGTAGGAGTGCGAGTGACGGCTGCCGTAGCTCATGTCCTGCCACTGGCGAACCATGCCCAGTACACCGTTGTTCAGGTTGACGATTTTCACCGGCAGACCGTATTGCAGGCAGGTCGACAGCTCCTGGATATTCATCTGGATGCTGCCTTCACCGGTCACACAGGCAACATCGTTGTCCGGGAAGCTCAACTTGACGCCCATGGCCGCCGGGAATCCGAAGCCCATGGTGCCGAGGCCGCCGGAGTTGATCCAGCGGTTGGGTTTGTTGAACTTGTAGTACTGCGCCGCGAACATCTGGTGCTGGCCCACGTCCGACGTCACGAAGGCGTCGCCGTTGGTCACTTCGCACAACGTCTCGATGACGGTCTGCGGCTTGATTACGCTGCCGTCGCCCTTGTCGTACGGGAACAGGCCCCGATCACCACGCCATTCATCGACCTGCTTCCACCAACTGGCCACGGCATCTTTGTTAGGAGCCTCGCCAATTTCCTTGAGGATCGCGACCATCTCGGTCAGCACGCTCTCGACAGGACCCACAATAGGCACGTCTGCCTTGATGGTCTTGGAGATGGACGCCGGATCGATATCGATGTGGATGATCTTGGCGTTCGGACAGAACTTCGCCGGACCGTTGATGACACGGTCGTCGAAGCGCGCGCCCACGGCCAGGATCACATCGGCATGGTGCATCGCCAGGTTGGCGGTGTAGCTGCCGTGCATGCCGAGCATGCCGATGAACTGGCGGTCGGTACCTGGGTAGGCGCCGAGCCCCATCAGCGTATTCGTAACAGGCAGGTTGAGCATCTTGGCCAGTTCGGTCAGGGGCTCAGAACCACCGCCGAGGATCACGCCACCGCCGGAATAGAGCACTGGACGCTTGGCCGCCAGCAGCATTTCGGCAGCCTTGCGGATTTGTCCCGAGTGACCGCGCACGGCCGGGCTGTAGGAGCGCAGCTTGGCTTTCTTCGGATAGATGTATTCGAACTTCTCGGCCGGGTTGGTCATGTCTTTTGGCACGTCGACCACGACAGGGCCCGGACGACCGGACTCGGCCAGGTAGAACGCCTTTTTCATGACCTCCGGGATTTCCGAAGCGTGCTTGATCATGAAGCTGTGCTTCACGATCGGCCGGGAGATACCGATCATGTCGGTTTCCTGGAACGCATCGGTGCCGACCATGGTGCTGGGCACCTGGCCGGAGATGATCACCATTGGAATCGAGTCCATATAGGCCGTGGCGATACCGGTAATGGCGTTCGTGGCGCCGGGGCCGGATGTCACCAGAACCACGCCGGCCTTGCCGGTGGCGCGGGCATAGCCGTCAGCCATGTGGGTGGCCGCTTGTTCGTGGCGAACCAGGATGTGGGTCACTTCCGGTTCTTTGAACAGGGCATCATAGACATGAAGAAGAGCACCACCGGGGTACCCGTAGATATATTTGACGCCTTCGTCACGCAAGAAGCGGACGAGCATCTCACCGCCAGATAAAAGCTCCACGTTGTTCACCTCTAAAACGCCAGAATACCGACCCATGGGAAAGGGACGGGTCTTAATAGGTTTACTTCTCGGCAGAGCATGAGCGACGGTGGTCGCCGACTACGTCAGCACTGACTGAGCAAGTATTGGGATCGTCCCAAGTGTTGCGGGCCTTTCCCACCCAGCGCGAGGTAACGCGTTGCGGGTGTAACAGGTCGGCGCGGATGTGCGCCTCATGATCTGCCGAGTGGGTCTGCTTCTGGCAGTCCCTCTACAGCGGACTTTGGATTCTTCTGTTTCGCCCTCTGCAAGTCAAGTCGTCAATGTGCTTTATTGAAGTAAGCACATGAGAACGCAAGAAAAAACCTTTAAACGGCTACTCTGTTAGCTTCGATTGCGCAACCCAGGACAAGGAAACAGCATGCGAATGATGTTATTGACGGCCAGCCTGTTGGTGGGCCTGAGCCCAATGAGCATGGCCGGCCAGATCTTCAAGTGGGTCGATGCCCAAGGCGTGACCCATTTCGGCGCCCAGCCGCCCGAGGGCGTCCAAGCGACCACCGTGGGCAAATCCGCGACGCCCGCCCCCAAACCTGCGGCGCCAGCTTCAGGAGGAGTCATTGGCGACCAGAAAACCATCGATCAGCAGGTAAAACAGCAGGTTGCTGAACAGGAAGCTCAACTCAAGGCGTTTTGCGAACAGGCACGGACAAACCTGGCGCAGCTGCAGAACAACCCTAGGGTACGGGAAGAGGTGGAAGGCGAAATGCGCCGGCTTACCGACGAAGAGCGGCGCCAGCGCATCGATGAAACCCGTGCGCAGATCGACGAGAACTGCCAGTGAGTACCGTCAGCTGACGGCGGCGATCAGCTGGTCGAATTGTGCCAGCAGTCGCTGCAACTCGGTCCCCTGCCCTGGCCGTTGGGCATAGACCATTTCAGCCATGGCCAGAATACCCGAGGCGTTGGGCAGCGGCAGGTCGTTTTCCAGGATGGCTTTCATGCGCGGAAGAAAGATCCATTGCAGCCACTGCTCGAAATCCAGGGTGTCGACGGCGAACGGCTCGACACTGGCCAGCGCCTCGGCCGAAGGCGAAACATCACTCCACCAGCCCTGGACCCGCAGCTCTCGCTCGATCAGCAGTAGCTGATCGGCAATCTTGGGAAACCGAACATCCATCAG
Source organism: Pseudomonas sp. E102 (assembly GCF_052660185.1). Classification (NCBI taxonomy): domain Bacteria; kingdom Pseudomonadati; phylum Pseudomonadota; class Gammaproteobacteria; order Pseudomonadales; family Pseudomonadaceae; genus Pseudomonas; species Pseudomonas sp. E102. Next base: position 157,153 of record NZ_CP084025.1, on the reverse strand, counting down.
AGCGAAACCTTGGCTTTCTGGCGGGCCAATGCCGCGCCTGCCGAATCGCCTTGCTTCTCGCGAGCCTGGGCGATCAATTCCCACAGGCTCGCCTGGAGCGCCGGGCGACCGCTGGAGAATGTCAGGCCGCGACGAGCCAGTTGCTCGGCTTGCGGCGCATCGCCCTGGGCCATGCGTACCTGGGCCAGACGATAAAGAACCTGCGGCTCACGCGGCGCAACACGCTGGGCTCGCTCGAGGCTCGAGGAAGCGCCGTTGAGATCCCCTCCCGCCTGCTGCTGTTGCGCCGTGGTCAACAGGGCCAATACCGGTCCGTCCAGTTGCTCATCGGCGGACAAGCCACCGGAACTGGCCGATGGGATACTGCTCGGCGTCGATGGCATGCTGTAGCTGCCCTGGTTGATCGGCGAGGTTTCGATAGGTCCAGGCGTGATCGGGCCCGGCGTGATCGGCGTGCTGCTGATCGGTGCCGACGTGGTGGCGCCACCTCCCGGCACCATTACCACCACGCCGGTGTCCCCTTGGGGAATCGCCTGCGCCTGGCCTTGTACTGGCCGTTTGACCGTCGTCTGACGGAAACCACCGTTGGCCGAGACTCGCTCGCTATTGGAAACGGCCGTACCGGAGTCGACGACCGGAATCGAACCGCGCTGTACGGTGGAACAGCCACTGAGCAAAGCCACGGCGGTTACCGCTGGAATCAACCACTTGTTCACTTGAAACCCTCTTTGCTTAATTCATCCAGTCCTTGACCCAATCCATCACCGATTCGGCGGGATTCTGACCACCACAGGCTGCACCGGGTGGCGGTTCGCTGCCGCGAATATACGGCATCTGCACAGCGCCCGGGCAGTTGGCATCGGAGCCTTGCCCAGTGCGCGAATCGACCCAGGCCTGGACGATGTTGTCGGGTTGCGGCATGTCCAGAGGCAGCGGATCGGCCTTGCGCATGAAACTGGTCCAGACCTGCAACGCACCGGTGGCGCCAGTGAACGGCGTCTTGCCATTGTCGTCACGGCCAAGCCAGACAACCGCCAGCAAGTCCTGGCTGAATCCGGCGAACCAGCTGTCGCGCGAATCGTTACTCGTACCGGTCTTGCCCGCCAGGGTCAACGTCCGTGGGAGTACGTTATAGACCGAACTGCCAGTGCCTTCGCGCATGACTCGTTGCATGGCGCTCTGGATCAGATAAATAGAAGCCGGGTCGAAGCGTTGCTGAATCTGGAACGGATAACGCTTGAGCGGCTCGCCATCGGCGGTCAACACGCTGCGGATCCCGCGCATCGGTGTGTTGAAGCCACCATTGGCAAGGGTCTGGTACATGGCCGCCACTTCGATCGGAGCCAGGCCACCGGCGCCCAACAGCATCGATGGGAAGGCCGGGAATTCGCGGTTCACTCCCAGGCGCGCCAAGGTCTTGAGCACATTCGGCACGCCGACTTCCAGCCCGAGGCGGGCCGTCGATAGGTTGTAGGAATGCGCCAGGCCTTGGTACAGGAACACCGTGCCGTGGGGACGACGATCATAGTTCTGCGGCGTCCAGACCTGCCCGTCCGCGCCCTTGACCGAGAACGACTCATCGGACAGCCAACTGGTGAGCGTGTACTGGCTTGGCTTTTCCAAAGCAGTGAGATAAACCGCCGGTTTGATCAGCGAGCCGATCGGTCGCACCGCGTCCAACGCCCGGTTGAATCCTGCGAAACTGGCCTGGCGGCTGCCGATCATCGCCTGGACTTCCCCGGTTTCAGGGTTGGTCACCACCATAGCCGCTTCGACTTCGTCGGAACCCTTGCGCCCCGCCAGTCGCTTGAAAGTGTCATTGACCGAGGCCTCGGCCTTCATCTGCAGGATCGGGTCGAAACTGGTGAAGATCCGCAGGCCTTCTTCGGTCAAGTCTTCGTCGCGGTAGTCTTCTCGCAGTTGACGCTTGACCAGGTCCATGAAGCCAGGGAACGAGCTGTCCGCCAAGCTGCCACGCTTGGTCACGCCCAGCGGCATCTTTTTCGCCGCCTCGACTTGTTCCGCCGTTGCCACGCCCTGCTGCTGCAACAGATCGAGCACCAGGTTGCGGCGCTCAAGCGCACGCTCCGGATTACGACGCGGGTTGTAGGAAGACGGCCCCTTGACCATGCCCACCAACAACGCCACCTGGTGCAGCTTGAGTTCGGACAGTGGCTGGCTGAAGAAGAACTGGCTGGCCAGGCCGAAACCGTGCACCGCGCGCTGGCCGTCTTGCCCGACGAAGACCTCGTTGAGGTACGCCTCCAGGATCTCCTGCTTGTCGTAGTGCAGCTCCAGCAGCAACGCCATCATGGCTTCAGTCAACTTGCGGGTCAGGCTGCGCTCGTTGGTCAGGTAGAAGTTCTTGACCAACTGCTGGGTCAAGGTACTGCCGCCCTGGCGCATGTGCCCCGAAGAAGTATTGACCCAGACGGCACGGGCGATCGACTTGGGCGAGACGCCGAAGTGATGGTAGAAATCACGGTCCTCGACGGCAATCAGCGTATCGAGCAGGAACGGTGGCACCTGGTCGATCTTGATCAGGATCCGGTCTTCGAGGTTCTTGGGGTATAGGCCGCCAATCAACAGCGGCTCAAGACGCACCACGGACAGCTTGGCATTGTTGGCACCGGTCAGCGCGGCTACATAGTCGCCGGAAAACCGCACCCGCACCGGTTGCGCCTGCTCCATGCCTTCATAGAACTGGAAACCGCGGGTGTTGAGGTCGATGGTATTGCCGTTCACCGACGCCGCTCCGGGACCATTGGCGACGCTTTCGCGGCGATAACCCAAGGCATCGAGCTCAGTCAGGAAATCATCCTTGCTCAGCTTTTGTCCGACGAACAGCTCCAACGGCCGTGCGTAGACCTTGGCCGGGATGGTCCAGCGCTTGCCGGAGAACTTCTCCTGGACGATAGCATCGAGGTAGACGGCAAAACCGGCAAGCACGACAAGGCCTACCAGGCTCAGTTTAAGGGCCCACCCCAACCAGGGCCGCAGGCGGCTGGCGGGTGGTTTCTTGGGGGTGCGGGGGGATCGGGTACGAGTCATGGCGGCGGATTATACGCACTTTGTCGAGGTTCAACATGAGTCCGCCAAGGTTTGCGTTAGCGCCGCTTGCGGCCATAATGACCGCCTGGAATTTTCCAGTCTCTGAAGGATCGCCCGTGAGCCAATCACTGATCGCTGCCCTGCAAAACCCAGCCCTCTACCCGCATCCCATCGAAGGGTTCCAGGTCATCGAAACCCACATTTCCTGGGTGTTGCTCACCGGCCCCTACGCTTACAAATTCAAGAAACCGGTCAATTTCGGCTTCCTCGACTTCACCAGCCTCGACGCACGCAAGCATTTCTGCGGCGAAGAACTGCGCCTGAACCAACGCCTGACCCAGGACCTTTACCTGGAAGTCTTGCCGATCACTGGCAGTGCCGAAGCGCCACAACTGGGCGGCGACGGCCCGGCTATCGAATACGCCTTGAAAATGCGCCAGTTCCCCCAGAGTGAACTGCTCAGCACGCTGCAGGCCAATGGCGAACTGACCACCGCGCACATCGATGAAATGGCCGCGCAGATCGCCCAGTTCCACCTCACCACGCCAAAAGTGCCTGCCGACAATGCGGCGGGCACACCAGACAGCGTCATGGCGCCGGTGCGGCAGAATTTCGAACAGATCCGTCCATTCCTCAACGACAAGGCTGACCTGCTGCAACTCGAGGCTCTCCAGGCCTGGGCGGAAACCAGCTTCGAGCGGCTCAAGCCGTTGTTTACCCAACGCAAGGCCGACGGTTTCATTCGCGAATGCCACGGCGACATCCATCTGGGCAACGCCACGGTGATCGACGGCAAAGTGGTGATCTTCGACTGCATCGAATTCAACGAGCCATTCCGTTTCACCGATGTCTACGCCGACACCGGGTTCTTGGCGATGGACCTTGAAGACCGCGGCCTCAAGTCCCTGGCGCGACGCTTCGTCAGCCAATACCTGGAGCTGACCGGCGATTACGATGGCCTGGAATTGCTGAACTTCTACAAGGCCTATCGTGCCCTGGTCCGCGCCAAGGTCGCGCTGTTCAGCATGCCCGCCGAAGCCGATCCGGTGCAGCGCGCCACGACCCTGCGTCAATACCGCAACTACGCCAACCTGGCGGAAAGCTACAGCACGATTCCTTCGCGCTTCCTGGCCATCACCCATGGCGTGTCCGCCGTTGGCAAAAGCCACGTAGCGATGCGCCTGGTGGAAGCGCTTGGCGCGATTCGCCTGCGCTCGGACGTGGAACGCAAGCGCCTGTTCGGTGAACAGCAAGTGCCGAACGATCCACAGGCCGGCATCTATAGCAGCGATGCCAGCAGCGCCACGTACGCCCGGCTGCATGAGGTCGCCGATGCGATCCTCCACGCCGGTTTCCCCGTGGTGATCGATGCCACTTACCTCAAGCATGATCAGCGCGACGCCGCGGCCAAGGTTGCCGAAGGCACGGGCGCGCCGTTCCTGATTCTGGATTGCGAGGCGCCGCAAGCAGTGATCGAGAGCCGGCTCGCCCAGCGCCAAGCCGACCAGAAGGATCCTTCCGATGCCAACCTGACCGTCATCGCCGCCCAGCAGGCCAGCCGGGAAGCACTGACGCCGGCAGAAATCCTTTGCAGCAAACGGGTTCAAACCAACGAAAGCGGCACGCTGGATGTCGTGGTGGCGCAGATCCGCCAGCGCTTGCCGGGCCTGTAGAAACTATTTCGGCCGTGAAGCGACGCCCGGCTTCACGGCCGCCGAATAGTGGCACTATACTGGCGTCATAAAACCATCAGGTGATATGCCATGAGCCACCCAAAGCTTCTCGATACCCCGCTTTATGCCTTGTTGCGCAAAGATGACATCGCCGGGTTTAACGCCGAACGACCTCAAGGTCCTATCGATATGCGCGGCGGCGATTTTCGTGGCCTCGACCTGCGGGAATTGAACGCCGACAACGTGGATTTCACGGATGCCTACTTCCGTTCCACCGATTTGCGCGGCATCGATTTTCGCAAGTCGTCACTGGAAGGCGCGAGCCTGGCTCATGCGCAGATCTCCGGCACCTACTTTCCACCCGAGCTATCTGCCGACGAGATCCTGATGTCGATGAATTTCGGCACTCGCCTGCGCTATCGCACCCGCTGAAACGACGGCACCCGTGGTTGCGGCACCATCACTCTCCAGCGCCCCTGCCTGCGCTGGACGATGCGCTTTTCCTTCTTCCCTCAACCATCGTGCGTAATGCATTAGAAGCTTTTGCGTCGATTCCGATCAAAGAATCACGCTTTTCCTGCTGAACGCTACACTCCTGAAAAGCTTGCCCACTGCACCAGTCGGCCGTCGCAAGGAGGCTCGATGAATGATGAACTGCAACACCTGAAGAATCTGGGCAAGACATCAGCCCAGTGGCTGCACGCCGTGGGCATCCACAGCGCCTCGGATCTGCGCCGGCTCGGCGCGGTAGACGCCTATCGCGCCGTACGCACTCGCGGGTTTCGCGCTTCCAAAGTGCTGCTGTATGCCATCGAAGGCGCGCTGATGGACATGCATTGGAACGATATCCCCCCGGAACGCAAGGAAGCCCTCAACAAACAGTTGGATGCCATTTCGGCGCGGCACAAAGCCTGAAACCATTTTTTCTCGCGTCCGACCCGCTCACGCCAAGAAACTTCGGGCAATCGGGAAAGAATGTTTGACTTGGTAATGAGAATCGCTATGATTACCACATCCGGTCGCGAGACTGGTCGATATTTGAAAAGCCCTTGGTTCGGACTCTCAGATATCTCCTCATCAGGCTAATCACGGTTATTTGACCCGGCTTTTGCCGGGTCTTTTTTTTGCCTGGAGAATCACTTCGCGTCGCCTGAACGCATTTGCGCGCAGTAATCCTGCGGCGGCATTGCCGGGGTGTACCACACGTAATCCGCCATGGCCGGTGTCACATTGCTGCCCTCTTCAGCCAACATCAGCACCGACGGCCCATCGTGGGCCCCCAGATCCAGCGCATGCAGCGGCACGCCAACGTCCTTGCGGCCATGCCAGGCGCCCGCGAACAACAACGCCGGCGCGGGAGCCTCAAGCAATCGTTCGGCCATGCGCCGGTCACGCTGCTGCTGCACAGCCAGCATCGCGGGCATTTGCGACTCTGGCAGGATTCCGCAGTGGGACTCACGGATCTGCTCCAGCAGCACGCCCTTCACAGCATCCGAATTGGAACGAACTCCCTGCATCACAGGCGCTTGACGATAAATCCGTTGGATCTGCGCGCTGTCCAGATTGGCCGCCAGCACGGGATAGGATTGCATCAGGGCGAACTCGACCATGGGCCCGTAGAGGCTCCAGTCCCAACCTGGCGACCAGTCCAACGCGCCGGGCAGATCCCTTGGCAAGGCAGACAACTGGCGAACCGCGTCGACCCGTGGTTGTTGCTGGGGCGTCAACATCTCCAGTAACAGGCTGCCTTGGGCCCGTCGCTCGGCCAAGGCCTGGAGCAGCCAACGCTGCAATTCATGGTGATCGCGATTGTCATGTTGCTCTCCAACCACGACTCGCTGGGCACCCGCCAAACGCTTGACCAATACCTGGGGCGTGATCGATTGGCCGGTGTGCAAATCACGAATCCGTCCACCAAGCGGAGGGGGCTCGACAGTTTGACAGGCCGTCAACACAGCCAATGCCAGCATCAGGATCAAGCGCATATCGGTATTCTCCAGCCAGACTCAGCGGGCAATGATCAACGGATGGCCGCGCTCCGGATGGGACTGCACCAGCACGTCCAGGCCAAACACCGCCTTGAGGGGCTCCGGGCGCAGCACTTGCTGGGGCGAATCCAGGGCCACCGGCCTGCCGGACGCCAGCAGCAACAGGCGATCACAGTAACGCGCCGCCAGGTTCAGGTCATGCAGGATCACCAGCACCGCCGCGCCACGACCGGAAAATTCACGCACCGCTTGCAGAATGGTGTGCTGATGCAGCGGATCGAGCATGGAAGTGGGTTCGTCCAGCAGCAGGATCTGTCCCGCCTCGCCCGGCCACAATTGCGCCAGTACCCGGGCCAGATGGACCCGCTGTCGCTCACCGCCGGACAAGCTCAGGTAATTGCGACCTTGCAAATGTGCGGCGTCCGCAGCCCGCAGCGCCAATTCGACAATTTGCCCGTCACGTATCCGGCCGCTCTGGTGGGGCAGCCGCCCGAGGCCGACGACTTCTTCAACACGGAATGCGAAATCCAGGGTCGAGGTCTGCGGCAATACCGCCAGGCGACGGGCGCGCTCGCTGCCTTCCCACTGGGCCAGTGGCCGATCATCGAGCCAGACCTCTCCCTGTGCCGGACGCATTTCTCCACACAAACCGGCGAGCAGCGTACTTTTGCCCGCCCCATTGGGACCCAGCACACCCAGCACTTCGCCCGGAGTGAGCTGCAGATCAATATCCGCCAATACGGTTTTGTGGCCCCGGCGAATGTACAGGTTCTGCGCTCGCAACATCAGGCGCGCCCCCGCAACAAAAGATAAAGGAAAAACGGCGCGCCGATGAAGGCCGTGACGATGCCGATCGGCAGCTCAGCCGGGGCCAGCGCCAGACGCGCGACCAAATCGGCGAGCAGCAACAGGCTCGCCCCCGCCAGCACCGATGCCGGCAACAGGACGCGGTGGTCCGGCCCCGCCATCAACCGTACCAGGTGCGGCACCACCAGCCCGACAAAGCCGATCATGCCCGCCGCCGCGACGGCAGCCCCGACGCCCAAGGCGGTGCAGAACACCAACTCTCGCTTGAGCCGTTCGACGTCGATGCCCAGATGGGCGGCTTCCGATTCGCCGAGAAGCAAGGCGTTAAGCGCCCGGGCGCGACGCGGCAGCCAGATCGCGACGCCGACGCTGACCAGCAACAACGGCCACAACCGCCCGTAGCTGGCACCGTTTAGGCTCCCCAGGTTCCAGAACGTCAGGGTGCGCAAGGTCGCATCGTCCGCCAGGTAAGTGAACAAGCCGACCGCGGAGCCGGAGAGCGCGGTCAAGGCAATGCCAGCCAAGAGCATGGTGGCGACATGCGTCTGGCCGTTGCGCCGGCCGAGGCGATAGACCAGCGCCGTGACTCCAAGCCCGCCGAGAAACGCACACAACGACAACACGTAAGGCCCCAACGCTTCGGGCACCCCGCCCAGCGCCGAGCCGGCGACGATGGCAAACGCGGCACCCAACGCCGCGCCACTGGACACGCCCACCAACCCCGGGTCGGCCAGCGGGTTACGAAACAATCCTTGCATCGCCACGCCAGACAGCGCCAACACTCCCCCCACCATCAGTCCCAGCAACGTGCGCGGCAGACGAATCTGGCCAAGGATCAGCTCGGCCTGCTCCAGGCCATCGGCGGCCACCGGCAAACCCAACAGGCGCAGGGCGGCCCGCAAGGTATCGAATAAGGGCAAGCTCACCGGTCCCAACGCCAGGGACAGCCAGGTCGCCAGCAGACACAGCAGGCCCAGCCCAACAAACAACGTGCGCGGCTTGACTAGCGCCGTCATGGCACCTGGGCCGGATAGAACGCATTGGTCAGCTTCACCAGGCTTTGCGGCAAACGTGGGCTTAGTCCGCCCACCAGCAACGTTGGGTCCAGCTCCATGACGCGCCCGTCCCTGGCGGCGCGCGTCGAGGACAGGATCGGATTTTCCTTGAACAACGCCGCGCGCGCCTCTTCACCGCGCAAGGCACGATCGGCGAAGACCAGCACTTCAGGGTTCAGGCTGGCCAGGGTTTCAACGGAGAACGGTTTGTAACCGCTGTGGGTCGCCAGGTTGTGGCCGCCGGCCTGTTGCAGTAGCCAATCAGCGGCGGTGTCCTTGCCCGCGACCAGCGGCTTGCCGCCAGCGCTGCCCACCAACAGCAATACACCAGGCGCCTTTTGCTTGAGCCGGGCTTCATCCACCCTAACGCTATGCCGGGAAAGACTCTGTTGATAATCCTCGAAGAATTCTCTAGCCCTGGACTCGGCTCCCAACAACTGACCCAGGTGACGCAGATTGTCCTGGAGCGCCGCCAGGCTTGGCGCCGCAGAGAACAGTTCGACCTGCACCCCGGCGTTGCGAATCTGCGCCAAAACCGGAGGCGGCCCCATTTCTTCGGTACCCACCAGAATCTGCGGACGCAGGCTCAGCACGCCCTCCGCCGATAGCTGCCGCTGATAACCGATACTGGGCAACGCTCGCAGCGATTCGGGATGCTGGCTGGTCGTGTCCACGCCCACCAGTTTCGATTCACCACCCAGCGCGCCGACCCACTCGGACAAGGCGCCGCCGGCGCTCACCCAGCGCTGCGCAAGATCGGCCGCCAACGCTCCCTGGCAGGCCAGCAAGACGATACAGAGCGCAGCAACGCGGACATTCAGGCGCATCGGGCAGCTTCCTCGAAGAAGTTTTCCACAGGGTCGGGCTTGGACAAGTATCCTCGACACCACCTGCGAAGGAGGCGCCATTTGATAATTGTTTTCATTTGACCGTCAAGCATGGCACTCGACAACATAGCCTTCAACGAGCCCGTCCTTATGACACCTAGAGACTCACATGAAATTTCTTTGTAGCACCGCCGAGCTGCCTGAAAGCGGCAGTCGCGGTTTCGACATGAATGGGCGCAAGGTCCTGGCCGTGCGGCGCGCAGGCCAGGCGTATGTCTATCTCAACCGCTGCCCGCACCGCGGCGTGCCGCTGGAATGGCAACCCGACCAGTTTCTCGATACCAGCGCCAGCCTCATCCAGTGCGCGACCCACGGCGCGCTGTTCCTGATCGAAAGCGGTGAGTGCGTCGCCGGCCCTTGCGCCGGACAGTTCCTCGCGGCGCTAGATAGCCGGGAGGACGATCAAGGCATTTGGGTCGAGCTGTAGTGGCTCAAGCAACACCGGCAGCGGACGATCGACCCACATCTGCTCCGGCGTCAGCGTGGCGCCATATGCCAACACTTCCACCCCGGCGGCCACGGCCTCGTGCAACGCCGCGGCGTACACCGGGTCGATTTCGTGCGCCGGCCGCACCGCATCGATGCCGCTCAGGTTCACGCAATACAACTGCACCGCGCGCACGCCCTCCCGCGCCAGGCAAGCCAGCTCTCGCAGGTGCTTGGCGCCACGCAGGGTTACCGCATCGGGAAACGCCGCGACATTCGTCCCGTCGAAACCCAGCGTGACGCTTTTCACCTCGACCCAGGCCGAGCTGCGATCCGCGTAGTCGAGCCGAAAATCGATGCGGCTGTTCTCGACGCCATAGGCCACTTCCCGCTTGAGCCCTATGAACCCGTTCAGCTCACTGATGACACCGGCGCGCAGCGCTTCCTCGATCAACCCATTGGCCCGCGCGGTGTTGATACAGGCCAAGCGCCCCTGAGGGGTTTCGCCTATTTCCCAAGTGCCCGGCAACTTGCGTTTGGGGTCGTTGGAGCGACTGAACCAGACGCGCGCGCCCTCGGCCATGCAATTGAGCATCGAGCCGGTGTTGGGACAATGAATTGTCAACAGTTCGCCATGAACGGTCTCGATATCGGCGAGAAAACGTTTGTAACGTCGAATCAACCGTCCTTCTTCCAAGGCAGGGGAAAAGAGCATCAGCCTTGCCAGCTCCACAGTCCGCGTTCAATTCGCTCCACCGCTTCTTGCAGCCGCGGCAGGCTTTGGGTGTAGGCGAAACGCACGTGATGACCGGCCTGATGACGACCGAAATCGAGCCCCGGCGTGAACGCCACGTGTTCGGTTTCCAGGAAGTGCTGGCAGAACGCGAAGGCATCTGCGCCGAAAGCGCTGATATCGGCATAAAGGTAGAACGCCCCTTGGGGCTCCACTGCGATGCCGAACCCCAGCTCACGCAACGCTGGCAGGAGAAAGTCACGACGCAGCGCGAACTCGGCGCGCCGTTGTTCGAAAATCGCAATAGTCGCCGGCTCGAAACAGGCCAAGGCCGCGTACTGGGCCATGCTTGGAGCACTGATGTAGAGGTTTTGCGCGAGCTTTTCCAACTCAGCGACGGCCGCCGAAGGCGCCACCAGCCAGCCCAGCCGCCAGCCGGTCATGCCGAAATATTTGGAAAAGCTATTAAGGACGAACGCATCGTCATCGACTTCCAGCACGCTGGCGGCGTCGGTGCCGTAGGTCAGGCCGTGATAGATCTCGTCGACGACCAGGTGCCCGTTGTGGGCCTTGATCGCCTTGGACAATCCCGCCAATTCATCCCGGCTGAGAATCGTCCCGGTCGGGTTGGCCGGGGAAGCCACCAGAGCACCGACGCTGTCCTGGTCCCAATGGCGATCCACCAGGTCCGGCGTCAACTGATAACGCACGTCCGGCCCCACGGGCACCAATTGTGCCGCGCCTTCGATCAGCCGCAGGAAATGACGGTTGCAGGGATAGCCTGGGTCGGCCAATAGCCAATGTTTACCAGGGTCCACCAGCAGAGCACTGGCCAGCAACAACGCGCCGGAGCCACCCGGAGTAACCAGGACGCGCCGGGGATCGATCTCCACGCCGTAGCGCTGCGCGTAGAAACCGGCGATGGCTTCGCGCAGCTCGGGAATGCCCCGGGCCGCGGTGTAGCGGGTCTTGCCGGCGGCCAGGGCAGCCTGGCCGGCCTGGATGATCGGCTCGGCGGTGGTGAAGTCCGGCTCGCCGATTTCCAGGTGAATGACATCGTTCCCGGCGGCCTGCAGTTCGTTGGCGCGGGCCAGCAGCGCCATGACATGGAATGGTTCGATGGCACGGCTGCGTGCGCTGTAGGGCTGGGCCATTGGGCCGTCCTTCACGAAAAAAGAACCGATTCTACCCAACTCGGGAACGGGTGCGGGAACGAGCGCAAATCTAAAACGGTCCTAGCGCTAGCTGGAAATGACTCCAGCGTTAAACCCAGACTTGACTAAAATCAAGCATTGAGCAGGTTTGCAACACCACCGAACCGGACCCGATCATGTTTTACGGGCCCCAGCCGCGCCAGGCTCGACAACCGGGAGTAGCGCAGGCTGATTTGATCTGGTAAGTTCGCCCGCTTGCAGCCGCAGGGCCGGCAGGTGTCGGTGATGGAGCAATCCTGCGTAGTGGATTACAAGAGTAGAGGCGGTCCATTCATGCCCACCCAAGCAAAGCAGAATCAAAATCAGTCGCTCAGCGGGTTTGAGCCGTATGTCGCGAAAGAGGGCGAAGAGTACATGGGCGCCCCCATGCGCGCGCACTTCACCAAGATCCTGAACAAGTGGAAACAGGACTTGATGCAGGAAGTCGACCGCACGGTTGACCATATGAAGGACGACGCTGCTAACTTCCCCGACCCGGCCGACCGTGCCAGCCAGGAAGAAGAATTCAGCCTTGAACTGCGCGCTCGCGACCGTGAACGCAAGCTGATCAAGAAAATCGACAAGACGCTGCAACTGATCGAAGACGAAGAATACGGCTGGTGCGAGTCCTGCGGCGTCGAGATTGGCGTCAAGCGACTGGAGGCACGTCCGACCGCCGACATGTGCGTCGACTGCAAGACCCTCGCGGAAATCAAGGAAAAACAGGTCGGCAAGTAATCGCCGGGGCTGTCATCGAAACGGAGCGTTCATACGCTCCGTTTTTTGTTTGCGAGGCTCCCATGCCCTCAGTTCTTGTAGGAGCGAGCCTGCTCGCGAATGCGTTCGTCCAGCCAACATTGATGTGACAGCCACACCGCTTTCGCGAGCAGGCTCGCTCCCACAGGGAATTATGCTCCGTCATCAAGATTTGCACTCCTTTCGCCCGGACCCCGTAAAATTCGCTCTATGACTGACTACACCGGACGCTTCGCCCCCACCCCCAGCGGCCACTTGCATTTCGGCTCGCTGGTCGCCGCCCTGGCGTCGTACCTCGACGCCCGGGCCGTGGGCGGACGCTGGTTGTTGCGCATGGAAGACCTCGACCCGCCCCGGGAAGAGCCCGGCGCGCAGGCGGCAATTCTCAAGGCGCTGGAAAGCTACGGCTTTGAATGGGATGGTGAAATGGTGCGCCAGAGCGACCGCCACGCCGCCTACCAGCAGGTCATCGATCGCTTGTTCAACCAAGGCCTCGCCTACGCCTGCACCTGTTCGCGCAAGCAACTGGAACCCTATCAGGGCATTTATCCGGGACCGTGCCGCAACGCAGGTCACAACATCGAAGACGCCGCCATCCGCCTGCGCGTCCCCGAACTTGAATACCATTTCGTCGATCGGGTCCAAGGCGAATTCCGCCAGCACCTGGGCCGCGAGGCCGGCGACTTTGTGATTCGTCGCCGCGACGGGCTGTATGCCTACCAATTGGCAGTGGTCCTGGACGACGCCTGGCAGGGTGTCACCGATATAGTCCGAGGCGCCGACCTGCTGGATTCCACGCCGCGCCAGCTATACCTGCAAGAACTGCTTGGGTTGCCACAACCGCGCTATCTGCACGTGCCACTGATTACCCAGCCGGACGGGCACAAACTCGGCAAATCCTATCGTTCACCACCCTTGACGGCCGATCAGGCAACGCCTCTGCTGTTGAGAGCGCTGCGCGCACTGGGCCAGCAACCGGCATCGGAGTTGGTCGATGCCAGCCCACGGGAGTTGCTGGCCTGGGGCATTCGCCACTGGGATGCGGGAAAGATCCCACGCACACTGTCCCTGCCCGAAGCGCAAATACAGTGACGGCCCTTGCAGCCTGCCGCCTATCCGTTACCATCGCCGCACGTTTTCGGGCACGTGCATAAAAAAGAGAGGCCGGGATGTACATCTATCGCTTGGTCCTGCTCCTGGTAGTGGGGATTTACCTGTTCTCCCCAGCCATCATGGATTGGTGGATCGATGCCACGGGTGCCTGGTATCGGCCCTATCTGCTCTGGCTGATCCTGATCGTCGTGACCTTCATCCTGCAGAGCCAAAAAGATGCCGATGAGCTTTAGCCTGACCCAGATGATCCTGATCAGCGGCGCCTATCTGGCGGTGCTGTTCGGCGTGGCTTGGATCAGTGAACGAGGCATGATCCCCCGGGCAATCATTCGCCACCCGCTGACCTACACCCTCTCGCTGGGCGTCTACGCCAGTGCGTGGGCGTTTTATGGCACGGTCGGCCTTGCGTACCAATACGGCTATGGTTTCCTGTCCAGTTACCTCGGGGTGTCCGGCGCCTTTCTGCTGGCGCCGGTGCTGCTTTATCCGATCCTGAAAATCACCCGCACCTATCAATTGTCTTCGTTGGCCGACCTGTTCGCCTTTAGATTCCGCAGCACCTGGGCCGGTGCGCTGACCACCATCTTCATGCTGGTCGGCGTGCTGCCATTGCTGGCGCTTCAAATGCAGGCGGTCGCCGACTCCATCAGCATTCTGACCCACGAACCGGTGCAGCACCGGGTGGCGCTGAGCTTCTGCGTCCTGATTATCCTGTTCACGATTTTCTTTGGCTCGCGGCACATCGCCACGCGGGAAAAACATGAAGGCCTGGTGTTCGCGATCGCCTTCGAATCGGTGATCAAGCTGGTCGCCATCGGCGGCGTCGGCCTCTATGCCTTGTATGGCGTATTCGATGGCCCGCAGCAGCTCGAGATCTGGCTGTTGCAGAACCAGACCGCCCTCGCCGCGCTGCATACGCCGCTCCAGGAAGGCCCGTGGCGCACGCTGCTGCTGGTGTTCTTCGCCTCGGCGATCGTCATGCCGCACATGTACCACATGACCTTCACCGAGAACCTCAATCCGCGCTCATTGGTCAGCGCGAGCTGGGGCTTGCCGCTGTTCCTGCTGTTGATGAGTCTGGCCGTGCCGCTGATCCTGTGGGCCGGCTTGAAACTGGGCGCCAGCACCAACCCGGAGTATTTCACCCTCGGCATCGGCATCGCCGCCAACAATGAAGCCTTGGCGCTGCTGGCGTATGTCGGCGGCCTGTCAGCGGCCAGTGGCCTGATCATCGTGACCACCCTGGCACTGTCGGGCATGGCTCTCAACCACTTGGTACTGCCGCTCTACCAGCCTCCAGCCGAGGGAAACATCTATCGCTGGCTGAAATGGACCCGTCGCGCATTGATCGTCGCGATCATCATGGCCGGCTACGGTTTCTATCTGATGCTGGGCGACGGACAGGACCTGGCCAACCTGGGCATCGTCGCGTTCGTTGCGACCCTGCAATTCCTGCCCGGCGTCCTGTCAGTGTTGTATTGGCCGACCGCCAACCGCCGCGGCTTTATCGCCGGCCTGCTGGCGGGGATCGTGGTCTGGCTGGTCGCCATGCTGCTGCCGCTGCTGGGCAACCTGCAGGGTTTCTATATTCCGCTGTTGAACATGATCTACGTGCTCGACGACACCAGTTGGCACATGGCAGCCATCGCCTCGCTGGCGGCAAACGTGCTGATGTTTACCCTGATCTCGCTGTTCACCAATGCCAGCAGCGAAGAAGCCAGTGCCGCCGAAGCCTGCGCTGTGGATAACGTGCGCCGGCCCCAGCGCCGTGAACTGCACGCTGCCTCGCCCCAGGAATTCGCCACTCAACTGGCCAAGCCTCTTGGCGCCAAGGCCGCGCAAAAGGAAGTCGAACAGGCCCTGCGCGACCTTTACCTGCCATTCGACGAACGCCGTCCATACGCCTTGCGTCGGTTGCGGGATCGGATCGAAGCCAACCTGTCCGGCCTGATGGGCCCCAGCGTGGCCCAGGACATGGTCGAAACGTTCCTGCCCTACAAGGCCGGCGGCGAGAACTATGTCACCGAAGACATCCACTTCATCGAGAGCCGCCTGGAGGATTACCACTCGCGCCTCACCGGCCTGGCCGCCGAGCTGGATGCCTTGCGCCGTTACCATCGCCAGACCCTGCAGGAACTGCCGATGGGCGTGTGCTCCCTGGCCAAGGACCAGGAGATCCTCATGTGGAACAAGGCCATGGAAGAACTGACCGGGATTGCCGCGCAGCGGGTGGTCGGTTCCCGCCTGAGCACGTTGGGCGAGCCGTGGAAAGGCTTGCTGCAAGGCTTCATCGACCTGCCGGACGAGCATCTGCACAAACAACACCTGGCCCTGGACGGACAGACCCGCTGGCTGAACCTGCACAAGGCAGCGATCGACGAGCCTTTGGCGCCGGGCAACAGCGGCCTGGTGCTGCTGGTGGAAGACCTGACCGACACGCAGATGCTCGAAGACAAGCTGGTCCACTCCGAGCGCCTGGCCAGCATCGGTCGCTTGGCCGCCGGGGTGGCCCATGAAATCGGCAATCCGATCACCGGCATCGCCTGCCTGGCGCAGAACCTGCGCGAAGAGCGCGAGGACGATGGCGAGCTGACGGAAATCAGCGGCCAGATTCTCGAACAGACCAAGCGCGTATCGCGCATCGTCCAGTCGTTGATGAGTTTCGCCCACGCCGGCGGTCATCAGCACAACGACGAGCCGGTGTGCCTGGCCGAAGTGGCCCAGGACGCCATCGGCCTGCTGGCGCTCAACCGGCGCAACTTCGAAGTCCAGTTCTTCAACCTGTGCGACCCCGAACACTGGGTCGACGGCGACCCCCAACGGCTCGCCCAGGTGCTGATCAATCTGCTCTCCAACGCGCGCGACGCCTCACCGGCCGGCAGCGCGGTACGGGTCAAGAGCGAAGCTTTCGAACATACCGTCGACCTGATCGTCGAAGACGAAGGCAGCGGTATTCCACAGAACATCATGGACCGATTGTTCGAACCCTTCTTCACCACCAAGGATCCTGGCGAAGGCACCGGTCTGGGCCTCGCACTGGTCTATTCCATCGTTGAAGAGCATTATGGACAAATCACCATCGACAGCCCGGCCGATGTTCAGAGCCAACGCGGCACCCGTATTCGGGTGACCTTGCCGCGTCATGTCGAAGCGACGTCCGCTGTGAACTGAGACCGTCGAGAGAATCGAATCAATGCCGCACATTTTGATCGTCGAAGACGAAACAATCATCCGCTCCGCCTTGCGCCGCCTGCTGGAACGCAACCAGTACCAGGTCAGCGAAGCCGGTTCCGTGCAGGAAGCACAAGAACGCTTCAGTATTCCAACCTTTGACCTGATCGTCAGCGACCTGCGCCTGCCCGGCGCACCCGGCACCGAGCTGATCAAGCTCGGCCAGGGCACGCCCGTACTGATCATGACCAGCTACGCCAGCCTGCGCTCGGCGGTCGATTCCATGAAAATGGGCGCGGTCGACTACATCGCCAAGCCATTCGACCACGACGAAATGCTCCAGGCCGTGGCCCGGATCCTGCGTGATCGACAGACGGCGAGCAGCCAGCCAGCGGAAGCGACGAACGGTAAGGCCGCGGCGTCCGGTAAGGTGGGCGCAAGCAACAGCAACGGCGAAATCGGCATCATCGGCTCTTGCCCTCCGATGCAGGACCTTTACGGCAAGATCCGTAAAGTGGCGCCGACCGACTCCAATGTGCTGATCCAGGGCGAGTCCGGCACCGGCAAGGAACTGGTGGCCAGGGCGCTGCACAACCTGTCCCGCCGGGCGAAGGCCCCGATGATCTCGGTGAACTGCGCAGCCATCCCGGAAAGCCTGATCGAGTCCGAATTGTTCGGCCACGAAAAAGGCGCATTCACGGGCGCCAGCGCCGGGCGCGCCGGCCTTGTTGAAGCAGCGGACGGCGGCACGTTGTTTCTCGATGAAATTGGCGAACTTCCTCTGGAAGCCCAGGCGCGGTTGCTGCGCGTGCTCCAGGAAGGCGAAATCCGCCGGGTGGGCTCCGTGCAATCGCAGAAAGTCGATGTGCGCCTGATCGCGGCGACCCACCGGGACCTCAAGAGCCTGGCGAAGATCGGCCAGTTCCGTGAGGACTTGTATTACCGCCTGCACGTGATCGCGCTCAAGCTGCCGCCGCTGCGCGAGCGTGGCGCGGACGTCAATGAAATCGCCAATGCCTTCCTGGCCCGCCAGAGTGCGCGTGTCAACCGCACCGACCTCAAGTTTGCCCCGGACGCCGAGCAGGCCATTCGTCACTACGCCTGGCCGGGTAACGTACGCGAACTGGAGAATGCCGTGGAGCGCGCGGTGATCCTGTGCGAGAGCCCGGAAATTTCCGCCGACCTGCTGGGCATCGATATCGAGGTGGGCGACCTGGACGATGAGGAGTTCATCGGGCTCGCACCGCAGCAAAACGGCGCGAACAACACCAGCCACGAGCCCACCGAGGACCTGTCGCTGGAAGACTACTTCCAGCACTTCGTCCTCGAGCACCAGGACCACATGACCGAGACGGAGCTGGCGCGCAAGCTGGGCGTGAGCCGCAAATGCCTGTGGGAACGCCGGCAGCGCCTGGGTATTCCACGGCGCAAGACCGGGGCCACCAGCGAAAGCTGAGGTGCCCAGGTAACATCGCTGGATGTGAAAAAACTGTTACCTCAGCTTTTTCACGTAACAAAAGCCGGGGTTTACGGTAACGAAATCCCGGCTTTTTTTGCCCCGAGCAAACCGGAATAAGCATAGAACCCCCGTCTTTCCTGGGCCTTGCAAAAGTTGGCACGCACCCTGCTATAGCTTTGGTACAAGAACAACAACAAGCAATGCACAAGACAATAAAAATAAGACGAATCGACTCACGCACAATAAAAACAAGACGGCGAGAGGCGCAGCTAACTGATTCTTTTGGAGAGGCGTTGTATTTGGGGCTTGCCCCACAACCAGGCCGAGAACAATAAAAACTGTCTCAAGACAGGTGCCTGAACTGGTTGGATCGATTGATCACTGCAACACAGCGACCAAAGCAATCCGTTTGCTCTTGGCTCCCGATTGGGAGGGTCACGAAGGGAAGACCTCGTGATATGGGCGCTCAACAAAAACAAGAAGCCCGAAACCAATAATAAAAAAAGAGCACGCAACTAATTCTGGGGGAGCTTCGGCTCCCCTTGTGGTTTCTGTCGTTCAGCCTTCCCGCATCCTACAAGCTTGTCGCTCAACGCTTGCAACACAAAACGCCTGCGTCCTACACGATCCCTCGACTAAATGCTAGAATCCCCGCCCATCATGCGGTCATTCTTGGTTTTTGGCCGAATATTCCTTCAAACAGTGCATCCCATGCTGAAGAAGCTGTTCCAGTCATTCCGTTCTCCCTTGCGTCGTACGCAACACATACGCAGCACGCCTGAAGTGCTCAATAGCGGCCAGCATTCGTTGCAAAAGGCCCAATTCAGCCGTTACGCGGTGAACATCGTCGAACGCCTGCAGAACGCCGGCTACCAGGCCTACCTGGTCGGCGGGTGCGTGCGTGACATGCTGTTGAACATCACCCCCAAGGATTTCGACGTCGCCACCAGCGCCACGCCAGAGCAGATACGGGCCGAGTTCCGTAACGCACGGATCATCGGGCGTCGCTTCAAGCTGGTGCATATCCACTTTGGCCGCGAAATCATTGAAGTGGCGACTTTTCGCGCCAACCATCCGCAGAATGACGAAGACGAAGACAGCAACCATTCTTCTCGCAACGAAAGCGGACGCATCCTGCGCGATAACGTCTACGGCACGCTGGAAGAAGACGCGCAACGCCGCGACTTCACCATCAACGCCTTGTATTACGATCCGGTCAGCGAACGCATCCTCGATTACGCCAACGGCGTACACGACATCCGCAATCGGCTCATCCGCCTGATCGGCGATCCCAGGCAGCGGTACCAGGAAGACCCGGTGCGAATGCTGCGGGCCGTGCGTTTCGCCGCCAAACTGGATTTCGGTATCGAGAAACACAGCGCCGCGCCTATCCGCGACCTGGCCCCCATGCTCAGGGAAATTCCTTCGGCTCGCCTGTTCGAAGAAGTGCTCAAGCTGTTCCTTTCAGGCAACGCCGCAGACACCTTCGAGATGCTCGTCGACCTGCAATTGTTCGACCCGCTGTTCCCAGCCAGTGCCGAGGCGCTGGAATACAACCCGACCTACACCCACACACTGATCAGCGAAGCGCTGATCAACACCGACCTGCGCATCAAGCAGAACAAACCGGTAACTCCGGCGTTCCTGTTCGCCGCTTTGCTCTGGCCGGCCCTCCCCGCCCGCGTCTTGCGCTTGCAAGAGCGCGGCATGCCGCCGATCCCGGCGATGCAGGAAGCCGCCCACGAGCTGATTGCCGAACAGTGCCAGCGCATCGCCATTCCAAAACGTTTTACGATGCCGATTCGCGAAATCTGGGACATGCAGGAACGCCTCCCCCGCCGCAGCGGCAAACGCGCCGACCTGCTGCTGGACAACCCGCGTTTCCGCGCCGGCTACGACTTCCTGCTACTGCGCGAAAGCGCGGGCGAGCAGACCGATGGCCTGGGCGAATGGTGGACCGATTACCAGGACGCCAACGACAGCGAACGCCGCGACATGATCCGTGACCTCAGCGGCAAGGACGACGGCACCGGCGGCCCGCGCAAGCGCCGACGTAGCAGCGGTGCCAAGCGCAAGCGCGCGGGTGTACCGAGCGCCTCGGGCGAGTAAGCGATGGAACGCATCTACATCGGCATGGGCAGCAACCTGGCCGAACCCGCAGGACAACTGCGCAGCGCCGTCGAAGCGCTGGCGCGACTGTCCGAGACCCGATTGGCAGGCGTCTCGGCGTTTTATCAAAGCGACTCGCTGCTTCCTGGCCAGCCACGCTACACCAACGCCGTGGCGGCGCTGGAGAGCAGCCTCGCACCGCTGGATCTGCTCGATGCGCTGCAAGCCATCGAAACCGATCAAGGGCGTGAACGCCTGGAGCGCTGGGGCCCGCGGACGCTGGACCTGGATATCCTGCTGTTCGGCGATCGCCTGATCGACGAACCCCGTCTCAAGGTTCCTCATTACCATATGCAGGCCCGGGCCTTCGTGCTCTATCCCTTGGCAGAGCTGGCGCCCGCCGACCTGCGCCTCGCTGACGGACGCCGTCTCAAGGACCTGCTTGCGGCGTGCCCATTCGTCGGCCTGGAACGCTTGCCCCTTATCTGACGAAGACATCCCCTGTAGGAGCGAGCTTACTCGCGATGCCGGTGGATCAGTTGCCCCACCTGTAACTGACACAGCGCTATCGCGAGCAAGCTCGCTCCCACAGGATCCGGGACCCGGCAGTCAGATTCGAAACACGCCCCTGCGCTGAAACGCATCAGTAACCCCGGTAACACCCGGCGGTAACACATCCAATTGACTTCCCCGGTACTCCTCACGACTATAGGCGTCCCGTCGCCGCCAACGCGGCGCTAATGGGTGCAATCCAGGCCTTACAAGCACCGCGCATAGAAGGTGCGCCTGTATTGGAGCGCCTAATGAGGACTTTTTCATGCCAGCTATTACCCTGACCACGCTGCAAGGTCTCAAGCAGAAAGGTGAGAAGATCACCATGCTGACCTGCTATGACGCCACCTTCGCCAATGCCTGCAACGAGGCCGGAGTTGAAGTGTTGCTGGTGGGCGACTCCCTCGGCATGGTGCTGCAAGGTCATGACAGCACCTTGCCGGTGACAACCGCCGACATGGCCTACCATGTGGCCGCCGTCAAACGCGGTAACACCGATGCGCTGATCCTCGCCGACCTGCCCTTCATGGCCTATGCCACCCTCGAGCAAACCATGACCAACAGCGCCCTGCTGATGCAGGCCGGCGCGCACATGGTCAAGATCGAAGGCGCGTTGTGGCTGGCCGATTCGATCCGCTTGCTGGCCGAGCGTGGTGTCCCGGTATGCGCACACCTGGGCCTCACCCCCCAGGCGGTGAATATCCTGGGGGGTTACAAGGTCCAGGGTCGCAGTGAAAACCAGGCGCGGCAGATGCGTGCCGATGCAATCGCGCTGGAACAGGCCGGGGCCGCCATGCTGTTGCTCGAATGCGTGCCCAGCGAACTGGCCCAGGAAATCACCCAGGCAGTGAGCATCCCGGTGATCGGCATCGGCGCCGGCAACGCCACCGACGGCCAGGTGCTGGTGCTCCACGACATGCTCGGGCTGTCGATCACCGGTCGCGTGCCGAAATTCGTGAAAAACTTCATGGCTGGGCAACCCTCTATCCAGGCAGCCCTGCAGGCCTATGTCGCTGAAGTGAAGGCTGCGTCCTTTCCCGGCGCTGAGCACGGATTCTCCGCATGAACACCGTCAAGACCGTACGCGAACTCCGCGCCGCAGTGGCCCGCGCCCGCGGCGAGGGCAAGCGCATCGCTTTCGTGCCGACCATGGGCAACCTGCACAGCGGCCACATGGCCCTGGTGACCAAAGCCTCGCAACGAGCCGATTTCGTCGTGGCAAGTATTTTCGTCAACCCGCTGCAATTTGGCGCTGGCGAGGATCTGGACAAATATCCCCGCACCCTCGCCGCTGACCAGGAAAAACTGCTTCAGGCCGGTTGTCATCTGCTGTTCGCACCCGGTGTCGAGGAAATGTATCCCGATGGCATGGCCGGGCAGACCCGGGTCAGCGTCCCGCAGTTGTCCGAAGGATTGTGCGGAGCCAGCCGTCCGGGGCATTTCGAGGGTGTGGCGACCGTGGTGAGCAAACTGTTCAATATGGTCCAGCCGGACCTGGCAGTGTTCGGCCAGAAAGATTTCCAGCAATTGGCGGTGATCCGCGCATTGGTCCATGACCTGAACATGCCGATCCAGATTATCGGTGAGCCAACCGTCCGCGCCGAGGACGGCCTGGCGCTGTCGTCGCGCAACGGCTTCCTCAGCCCCGAGCAGCGCGCCGTCGCGCCCGTGGTCTATCGCGTCCTGAGCCAGATCGCTCAAGCTATCCAGCAGGGGCAACGGGATTATCCGGCGTTGATCGATGAACAGCTCAAGCAACTCGAAGCCGCGGGCCTGCGCCCCGACTACCTGGAAATCCGTCACGCCAAAACCTTGCGTCCGGCCGTGAGCGAGGACCGCGACCTGGTGATCCTGGCCGCTGCTTTCCTGGGCACCACACGGTTGATCGACAACCTGCACCTGGATCTCGACGCGCCCGCCTGAACACCTCAGTCCGAACGTGGAAGCGAGCCTGCTCGCGATAACGGTAGATCAGTTGATATCGACTTTGACTGGCACACCGCTATCTCTAGCAGGCTCGCTCCCACAGGGGGATGTGGTATTCAACAGACTGCATTTGCAAATTCCAGCCGTATTGCCGCTCCCAAAGCCTTCGGGCAAACTGCCCGCCGTTTGGACCCGACCTGAGGAAACACCCATGCACGCCATCATGCTCAAGGCCAAGTTGCACCGCGCCGAAGTCACTCACGCCGTGCTCGATTACGAAGGCTCCTGCGCCATTGACGGTGAATGGCTGGACCTGTCGGGCATCCGTGAATACGAACAGATCCAGATCTACAACGTCGATAACGGCGAGCGCTTCACCACCTACGCGATTCGTGGCGAAGAAGGCTCGCGGATGATTTCAGTCAACGGCGCCGCCGCGCACAAGGCCAAGGTGGGCGATCGCGTCATCATCTGCGCCTACGCCCACTACAGCGAAGCCGAGCTGCTCAACTTCAAGCCTCGCATGCTCTACATGGCGCCGGGCAACGAACTGAGCCATACCAGCAACGCCATTCCGGTTCAGGTCGCCTGACCGAAACCCCCCGCATCACCATACTTGTGTGGGAGCGAGCTCGCTTCCACAGTGGTTCATCAGGATCCACCGCGTTCCGTCTGTCGGCCCCTTCCATCCCCCGCTGTATAAAAAAGTACCGGGAAACTGTCAGACAAAGTCAAGACAGATCGCAACGCGAGGTTTACTGTAGTCGCCCTGCGCCTGGTGATCGTGTCGGTGCAGTTATCCGGAAGCCCGCTTCGAGCCGCGCCGGAATTTTTCGTGTACAAAAGGTCGTTCAAGTAAAAAGGAAACCCGCAGCGATGGCGTATTACCGAACTCCTCAAGACGTGACCGCTCTGCCCGCCTGGCAAGCGCTGAATGACCACCGCAAAGCCATGCAGGATTTCAGCATGCGCGAAGCGTTCAATGCCGATCCGCAGCGTTTCAACCAATTCACCTTGTCGAGCTGCGGCCTGTTTCTCGACTATTCGAAGAACCTGATCAACGCCCAGACCCGCGACCTGCTGGTGGGCCTGGCGAACGAAGTCGACCTCCAGGGCGCGATCAAGGCGCTGTTCGAAGGAGAAATCGTCAACGCCTCGGAAAACCGCCCCGCCCTGCACACCGCCTTGCGTCGCCCGGTCGGCGACAAGTTGCTGGTCAATGGCGTCAACGTGATGCCAGACGTGCATAAAGTGCTGAACCAGATCACCGACCTGGTGGGCCGCATTCACGACGGCCTGTGGCGCGGTTACACCGAGAAGCCGATCACCGACGTGGTGAACATCGGTATCGGTGGCTCCTTCCTCGGCCCACAGCTGGTATCCGAAGCGTTGTTGTCCTATACGCATAAGGGCGTTCGCTGCCATTACCTGGCGAACATCGACGGCAGCGAGTTCCACGAGCTGACGATGAAACTGCGCGCCGAGACCACGTTGTTCATTGTCTCGTCGAAATCCTTCAACACCCTCGAAACCCTGAAAAACGCCCAAGCTGCACGTGCTTGGTACCTGGCCCAAGGCGGTTCGGAAGCGGAGCTGTATCGCCACTTCATCGCGGTGTCGAGCAACAACGCCGCCGCCGTGGCCTTCGGCATCCGCGAAGAAAACATCTTTCCGATGTGGGATTGGGTCGGCGGGCGTTACTCGCTGTGGTCAGCCATCGGCCTGCCGATCGCCCTGGCCATCGGCATGTCGAACTTCAAGGAATTGCTGTCCGGCGCCTATTCCATGGACCAGCATTTCCAGAGTGCGCCGTTCGAACAGAACATGCCGGTGCTGTTGGCATTGCTGGGCGTGTGGTACGGCAACTTCTGGGGTGCGCAGAGCCACGCGATCCTGCCGTACGACCACTACCTGCGCAACATCACCAAGCATTTGCAACAGCTGGACATGGAGTCCAACGGCAAGAGCGTCCGCCAGGACGGCACGCCGGTGTCCACCGACACTGGCCCGGTGATCTGGGGCGGCGTCGGCGCCAACGGCCAGCACGCTTACCATCAGTTGCTGCACCAGGGCACCCAATTCATCCCGGCCGACTTCATCGTGCCGATCGTCAGCTTCAACCCGGTTTCCGACCATCACCAGTGGCTGTACGCCAACTGCTTGTCCCAGAGCCAGGCGCTGATGCTCGGCAAGACCCGCGCCGAAGCCGAGGCCGAGCTACGTGAGAAAGGCGTCAGCGAAGCAGACGTACAGAAACTGGCCGCCCACAAGGTGATCCCGGGCAACCGTCCGAGCAACACCCTGGTGGTGGAACGCATCAGCCCGCGCCGTCTCGGTGCACTGGTCGCGCTGTATGAACACAAGGTCTTCGTACAAAGCGTGGTCTGGGGCATCAACGCCTTCGACCAGTGGGGCGTGGAGTTGGGCAAGGAACTGGGCAAAGGCGTCTACAACCGTCTGGTGGGCAGCGAGGAAAGCGCGGCCGAAGACGCCTCGACCCAAGGCCTGATCAATTATTTCCGCGGGCGTCATCGCGGCTGATCCCAGGTTTTGCATTGCCTTTGTGGGAGCGAGCCTGCTCGCGATAGCGGTCGATCAGTTCACACCTAAGTTGACTGACACACCGCATTCGCGAGCAGGCTCGCTCCCACAGTTGCTTATGGGTGACTTGAACCCTACGGCCACTGGGCGCATCTTTATATCTTGTCGCAAAACAAGAATAAGGAACCGTCATGTTCGATATCAGCCAGTACCCCCAAGCCGATGCCGTCCGCCGGGCTGCGCAACTGAGTCAAGACGAGTACAAGCGGCTCTACAAGGAATCCATCGAACACCCCAGCGCCTTCTGGGCCGAGCAGGCCACGCGCTTTCTCGACTGGATGACGCCGTGGCAGACCGTCCAGCGCTACGACCTCAGGAGTGGCGAAGCCAGTTGGTTCACCGGCGCCAAGCTGAACGTCAGCGCCAACTGCATTGACCGTCACCTGGAAGCCCGAGGCGATCAGACAGCGATCATCTGGGAAGGCGACAACCCTGCCGAATCGGCACAAATTACCTACAGCAAACTTCATCACCATGTTTGCCGACTGGCCAATGTGTTGAAAAGCCGTGGGGTGAAGAAAGGCGACCGGGTATGTATCTACATGCCGATGATCCCGGAGGCGGCGTACGCCATGCTCGCCTGCACCCGCATCGGTGCGGTGCATTCGGTGGTGTTCGGTGGATTCTCGCCGGATTCACTGCGCGACCGGATCCTCGACGCCGACTGCCGCACCGTCATCACCGCCGACGAAGGCGTACGCGGTGGGCGCTTCATACCCCTCAAGCGTAATGTCGACAAGGCGCTGCAAAGCTGCCCGAACGTCAGCACCGTGCTGGTGGTCGAGCGCACCCAGGGCGAGGTGGATTGGGTCGAAGGCCGTGATCTCTGGTATCACCAGGCCACTCATGAAGTGAGCGACGATTGCCCGCCCGAGCCGATGGACGCTGAAGACCCTCTGTTCATCCTCTATACGTCCGGCAGCACCGGCAAGCCCAAGGGCGTGCTGCACACCACCGGCGGCTATCTGCTGCAAGCCGCGATGACTTTCAAGTACGTGCTGGACTACCGCGACAACGAAGTGTTCTGGTGCACCGCCGACGTCGGCTGGGTCACCGGCCACAGCTATATTGTCTACGGCCCGCTGGCCAACGGCGCCACCACGCTGATCTTCGAAGGCGTGCCGAGCTACCCGAGCAGTTCGCGGTTCTGGCAGGTAATCGACAAACACCAGGTCAATATCTTCTACACCGCGCCGACCGCCCTGCGCGCCCTGATGCGCGAAGGTGCCGCCCCCTTGCAGGACACGTCTCGCAAGAGCCTGCGTTTGCTCGGCAGCGTCGGTGAGCCAATCAACCCCGAGGCGTGGGAATGGTACTTCAACGTCGTCGGCGAGCAGCGCTGCCCGATTGTCGATACCTGGTGGCAGACCGAAACCGGCGGCATCATGCTCAGCCCCTTGGTGAGCGCGCCAAGGCTCAAGCCGGGCTGCGCCACTCGGCCGATGTTCGGCGTGCAGCCGGTGCTGCTGGATGAGACCGGCAAGGAGATCAGCGGGCCGGGCAGTGGCGTGCTGGCGATCAAATCCAGCTGGCCGGCACAGATTCGTAGCGTCTACGGTGACCATCAACGCATGGTCGATACGTACTTCAAACCCTACCCCGGCTATTACTTCACCGGCGACGGCGCCCGCCGCGACGAAGACGGCGACTACTGGATCACCGGACGTATCGACGACGTCATCAACGTCTCGGGCCACCGCATCGGCACCGCCGAAGTGGAAAGCGCGCTGGTGTTGCACGACAACATCGCCGAGGCGGCCGTCGTTGGTTATCCCCACGACCTCAAGGGCCAGGGCATCTATGCGTTTGTCACGCCAATGGACGGCGTCGAGGCCAACGACGCGTTGAAGCAAGAGCTCCTGGCCCATGTCAGCAAGGAAATCGGCAGTTTCGCCAAGCCGGAGCTGATCCAGTGGGCGCCGGCGCTGCCAAAGACCCGGTCAGGCAAGATCATGCGCAGGATCCTGCGCAAGATCGCCTGCAACGAGCTCGACAGCCTGGGTGACACCTCGACCCTGGCCGACCCGAGCGTGGTGGAGGGTTTGATCGACAAACGCCTGAACCGCTGAGGCAACATAAACCCCGTGACGAGGGAGCTTGCTCCCGCTCGGCTGCGCAGCAGACGCAATCGCTATCGCCCCTTTGAAAAAAGGGGGCGCTTCGCACCCCAGCGGGAGCAAGCTCCCTCGCCACAAATCGCTGCCTGACGCAAATCTGCAGACAATACCCGAGTATCCATAACTGCTAAACTCCCGCGCCTCATTTCTCTAAGGCGCGCCCGGCATGTCTTCCTTGAATCTGGCGCTGCGCGCCGCCCTCGACCAGCGCCAGGCCCTGCTCGACCAACTGCACCAGCAAGGCACCGATTGCTATCGCCTGTTCCACGGCAGCCAGGAAGGCGCGCCGGGCCTCACCGTCGACCGCTATGGCCCGCAACTGCTGGTGCAGAGTTTCCATCAGTCGCTGGAACTGGAACCCTTGCTGCAGCTGCACGGCATCGTCAATGAACACCTGCACCTCGACACCCTGCTGGTCTATAACGACCGCTCCCGGGGCAATTCGCGTATCGACCGTCAGGACAGCGTCTACCAGGCCGATGAGGCCGCCCTGCAAGACCTCGTCGGGCATGAGTGGGGTTTGAACTACCGCGTCCGCGGCCGCCATGCCGGGCAGGATCCGTTGTTGTTTCTCGACTTGCGCAACGCCCGCGGCTGGGTCAAGGCGCACAGCCGGAACAAAAGCGTGCTGAACCTGTTTGCCTACACCTGTGGTGTAGGGCTCAGCGCGGCGGCCGGCGGGGCGCGGGAGGTCTGCAACCTGGATTTTGCCGAAGGCAATCTGGCGGTGGGCCGCGAGAATGGCCTGCTCAATCCCGAGCTGCCGACGATGGAATTCGTACAATCGGATTATTTTCCAGCAATCCGCCAGCTGGCCGGCCTGCCCGTCAGCCAACGGCGCGGACAGAAACTTCCAAGTTACGTGCGCCTGGAACAGCGCCAGTACGATCTGGTGCTCCTCGACCCACCCGCGTGGGCCAAGAGCGCATTCGGCACCGTCGATTTATTGCGCGACTACCAGAGCCTGCTCAAGCCGGCACTGCTCGCTACCGCCGACGATGGGGTGCTGATCTGCTGCAACAACCTGGCGAAAGTGCCCATGGAGGACTGGCGTGAACAAGTCCTGCGTTGTGCGCAAAAGGCTGGTCGCCCGGTCCGCGAGTGGAGCGTGCTGGCGCCCGGCGACGATTTCCCGTCGCGGGACCAGCAGCCACCGCTCAAAACGCTGATTCTTCAATTCTGAGCACGCCTCAGCGATCCCACCAAAAAAACGGACAAATCTCATAAAACACAGTGGCTTCGGAACCGTAAACGCATGCCATACTCCAAGGCACTCCGATTCATACCAGACGAAGCCACACATGCCCAAAGGATTGATTCGCGCTTTCGGCGCCCTGTTGACCGCACTGGCCCTCTACAGCTTGATGGGTTTCCTGATCTTGCCGGGCATCGCCGTGCGCATCGTCAATCAGCAACTGGCTGCCCACGCCACGGTGCCGGCCCAGATCCAGCGTATCGAACTCAATCCCTTCAGCCTTGAATTGACCTTGTGGGGCCTGATCGTCGGCGAGCCGGGCAAGGAGCAGGTCGGCTTCGAACGCCTCTACGCCAACCTGCATGTCGACAGCCTGTGGACGGGCGCCCTGCACCTGGCGGACATCGAACTGGACAAGCCCAAGACCGAAGTGTTGTTCGCCAAGGACGGCCAATTGAACCTGCTGGGCCTGTTCAAACTGCCACCCAGCGAGCCGACCCCGGCCGATCCGGATGCCAAGCCGTTTCCCCTGCGGGTGGATCGGGTCAGGCTTGCCAGCGGCTACGTGCATTTCCAGGACCTGCGCCCCAGCGAGCCCATCGAGTTTTTGTACGACGCCCTCGATTTCGAGCTGAAAAACCTCAGCACCCTGCCCGACGACAGCGCAGACATGACATTGGTGGCCGCGGGCCCCGAGGGTGGGCAGATCGACTGGACGGGCAATTTCAGCCTCGCGCCAATTGCCTCCGAGGGCACACTGAAAATTACCGATGGACAGATGAAAGCCTGGTGGCCCTACGTGCGTGACGCGGTGCCCCTGGTGTTGGAAAACGGCGTGCTGAACCTCAGCACCGACTACAAGCTCAACCTCGCCCAGGGCACGCAATTGCTGCTCAGCAACGCAGCGGTCAGCGTCGCGCCGTTCGCCATGAAGGCGCCTGACGGCCGTCCATTGGCACGGCTGGAGCGCCTGGACGTAAGCGAAACCTCCGTGGACCTGGCGAAGCAGCAGGTCATCGTCGGCAAGATCCGCAGTCAAAAGCTGGAAACCTGGGCCGCTCGGGAAGCGGACGGACAATTGGACTGGCAGAAGCTATTCGCCAGCCAGCCAGCCAAACCGCAGGTCAAGGCCGAACCCGCCTCGGCCCCGGCAGCCGCCGACTCGCCCAAGCCTGAGCCGACAGCACCCAGCAAACCGTGGCAAGTGCTGCTCAAAGACGTGCAGTTGCGCGATTACCAGGTGCACCTGGCCGACCGTCAGGCACAGCCGCCCGTAGCCTTGGAGGTTGGCCCACTGAACCTCGACCTGCAAAACTACGACACCCTCAACGGCTCGCCCTTCAACCTGAAGCTGGATACCGGGCTGGGCAAGCAGGGCAAGTTACTCGCCGACGGCGTGGTCAACCTCAACCCGGTCACCGCGAAGCTCAACGTCAAGACCCAGGACATCGACCTGCGAGTCGCCCAGGCCTACATCAACCCGTTCATTCGCCTGGAGCTACGCTCCGGGATGCTCGGCAGCGACCTGGTGGTGGATCTCAAGAGCACCGAGCCGTTGGCATTTGCCGTCACCGGCCGCGCCCAGGTCGACCAGTTGCACACCCTCGATACGCTCAAGACCCGCGACTTCCTCAAATGGCAACGCCTTGAACTCCAGGGCCTCAACTACCAGCATGGCGACAGCCTGTCGATCGCCAAGGTCAATCTGCTCCAACCCTACGCGCGGTTCATGATCAATGACGATCGCACCACCAACGTCGACGACCTGTTGATCCCGCAACCCGCCGACGGCACGGCCAAGGACAGCGGGGCCAAACCGGCATCGAAGGAAAAGCCGCTGGGCATTCACGTCGGAGCCATTGCGATCAATGACGGTTCGGCCAATTTTGCCGACTTCAGCCTGACGCCGAACTTCGCCACGGCCATCCAGCAGCTCAACGGAGAGATCGGCACCATCGACAGCCGCCAGGCCAAGCCCGCCACCGTGGACGTAAAAGGCAAGGTCGACCGCTACGCACCGGTGACCATAAAGGGCGCGGTCAACCCCTTCGACCCGATGGCCAGTCTCGATATCGCCACCAGTTTCAAGCGGGTCGAATTGACGACCCTGACGCCTTACTCCGGCAAGTTCGCCGGCTATCGCATCCGCAAGGGCCGGCTCAACCTCGACCTGCATTACCGGATCACCAAGGGCCAGCTCCAGGCCGACAACAAAGTCGTGGTCGAGCAATTGCAATTGGGCGAAAAGGTCGACAGCCCGGACGCCGTGAGCCTGCCGCTGAAGCTGGCCGTCGCCCTGCTCAAGGACTCCGAAGGCAGGATCTCCATTGAACTGCCTGTCTCCGGCAACCTCAACGACCCGCAGTTCAGCGTGATGCCAATTGTCTGGCAAACCCTGCGCAACCTGGTGGTCCGCGCTGCCCAGGCACCGTTCAAGCTCATCGGCGGGCTGGTGGCCGGCGGCGGTTCGGAAGACTTGGGCAGCGTGGCGTTCGCCCCCGGCTCAAGCGACCTGAGCCAGGACAACGAAAGCGTGTTGTTGAAGTTGTCCGAGGCGTTGGGCAAACGTCCGGAACTGCGCCTGGAGATCGAGGGTACCGCCGCCCAGAGCAGTGACGGCCCGCTGCTCGCCGCCCAGCGCCTGGAACGCGAATATCAGTACAACTACTACAAGATACTGCAGCGCCGAGGCGATAAAGTCCCGGCCAAGGCTTCCCTGTTGCAAGTACCGGAAGACGAAAAAGCCCCGCTGCTGGAAGGTATCTACCGCACCCGCCTGAAGACCCAGCCACCGGCTGAATGGACGCAACTGGACAAACAGGCCCGCATCGACAAGCTCCGTGAAGGCGTCATCAAGTTCTGGAGCGGTAGTGATGTACTGTTGCGCGAACTGGGCCAGGAGCGGGCCAGCAGCATCAAGGATTTCCTCGTGGACAAGGGCAAGCTGGCCGATGACCGCGTGTACTTCATTGACGCCAGCCTGGGCCAGGCCGAAAAGGACGGCACCGTCATTACGCCAATGCATCTGGATGCAGAATGAAATGAAGTATTGGTACGGATTCAGCCTGAGTCTGCTGCTATTGGCAGCGGGCCAGGCCACAGCCGCCAATACGTTGCGCTGTGGCAGCCATTTGATCAGCATCGGTGATCGTACGAGCGAGGTGCTGCAAAAATGTGGACAGCCTGCAGCGCGTGATGATCTTGGCTACAAACGCAGCGTCAACCGCCGGGAGGAGTATCCGGTGGAGGAATGGACTTACGGACCCCGTAGCGGGATGTACCAGTACTTGCGCTTCGAGAGGAATCGGCTGGTGGAGATTACCAGCAAGCGTGGGCGGTGATTGGTTGGGCTATTCCAGGGTATCTGCAGCGACAGTGCCGACGCCTTCGCGAGCAGGCTCGCTCCCGCATTTGATTGCATTTCTACCTGAAGAAACTCGGTCCGCCGTGGGAGCGAGCTTGCTCGCGATGGGGGCAACTCGGTCTCCCTGACTGGCTCACATTTCCTCTCCCAGAATAGAACAGGCCCCCGGCACGAATGCCGGGGGCCTGTAATGGCCACGTCCATGTGGCCTTTCGCATGAACTCCAAAGCATCGGCAAGCGTAAAACACAGCCCGCTTGCCACGCCTTCTCCCGTCCAGGCGAGAAGCCTTGCCTTACTCGGATTTCAGGCCATCGGCCGACACATCACGTACGCCTTTGATTTTCTTGGCGATCGCGACGGCGGTGTCTTTCTGGGCATCGCTCAACACAGCGGTCGAAGACAGGGACACGACGCCCTTGTTGGTTTCAACCTTGATGTCGGAGCCTGGAATGCCTTTCTCGGTCACCAGGTCGGCCTTGACCTTGGTGGTGATCCAGGTATCGGAAACGTCTTCCTTAGCCTCTGTCACTTCGCCCGCAGCCAGCATCATCGGGGCCTGAGTTGCTTGGGTGGTCTCGGCGAAAGCGCTAGCCATGGTCAGGGTCAGTGCAGTGGCAGCAGCGGCAGTGATAGCGAACTTCTTCATACGAGTAACTCCTGTTTTTCTCAGAAACTGCCGAAATTGCATCGCGGCAGGTTGTCAGGAGTAGTGCGAAGGCTGTGCCAGTTTTGAAACGACGTGAAATTCGTTATAAATCAATAAGTTAAGCGAAGCGGTTATTTTCATAATCATGCAAATTGCATGACCGAGGGATTTGGTACATGCAACATGCGGGTTTTGCCGGATTGCTAAGCTCATGAATTACCGAGGTTATTTCAATATTGGAGATTACCCCCGCTAAATGACAAAGCCCCGCTGATGCGGGGCTTTGGTTAGTCTCGCAACAACTGTCAACCCGCTGCCGCGCCAGCCGCTGCTGTGCAACCGCCCGCAGGCAAGAACTCTTCCGCAACGTTAGAAGTACATGTCCAGGCACCTGTCCCGGCACGGCTGAGAATGATCGTCTTGCCTATGATGGAGGCAGGTGCCTCTTTGATAGTGCAAGTGATGCTGGCCGTCCCAGCGGCCGCGTCACCCCCAATGGTCATCGTGCAGTTATTGCTCGACGCCGGTACGCCCGTGTTGGCAGCGGTTGGCGTTGTACCTTTATTCAGAAGGTCTTCAACCGGCACCTTCAATGAAGAAGCTTCCGCCAGCCCGACCGTCACCTTCGCCCGCGCCTGGTACTTCGAGTACTGCGGCAACGCAAACGTCGCCAGGATCCCAATGATCGCCACCACGATCAGCAGCTCGATCAGTGTAAAACCCTTTTGCTTATTCATAGACATCTCCCGTGCATGAGTCGAAATCTCATGACCTGAAACGGTCATTGCAGGGCACATGCCAACCCTGGAAGCCCCGCCAGCCCAGGCTTTCCCTGCCGCATGGGATCAACGTCCTACCCCAACAGCCGCACTATCTGACGCTTTTTGTCACCTCTGCTCGCTGGTCAGCCACCGATGCTTGACTAGGCTATAAATCATGAACAGTCCGCGTCCGGTATCCCCATGAATGACATCGCCCTCAGCGGCCTGGCCAAGCAATTGGTGTTGGCTGAACTGATCACCGAACAAAGCGCGCAGCAGGCTTTTCAACAGGCCCAGCGCAACCGAGTGCCCCTGGTCAGCTACCTGGTGCAAAACAAACTGATCCAGAGCCGCCAGGTGGCGGAAATCGCCTCCGAGCATTTTGGTATCGCCCTGCTGGACCTCAACAGCCTAGACAAAGACAACCAGCCCGCCGGCCTGGTCAGCGAGAAACTGGTGCGCCAGCATCACGTGCTGCCGCTGTGGCGGCGCGGCAACAAGCTCTATGTGGGCATTTCCGACCCCACCAATCACCAAGCCATCAACGACATCCAGTTCAGCACCGGCCTGACCACCGAAGCCATCCTGGTGGAAGACGACAAGCTCAGCGATGCCATCGAAAAATTCTTCGAATCCAGCAGCACCGGCCTGGAGGGCATGGCCGACGTCGATCTCGACGGCCTGGACATCGAGTCGATCGACGACCGCAAGCAGGACACTATCGCGGGGCAGGACGGCGACGATGCGCCGGTCGTGCGTTTCGTCAACAAGATGCTGCTGGACGCGATCAAAGGCGGCTCTTCCGACCTGCACTTCGAGCCTTATGAGAAAACCTACCGGGTGCGGGTGCGTACCGACGGCATGCTGCGGGAGGTCGCCAAGCCTCCCATCCAGCTAGCCAACCGCATTGCCGCGCGCTTGAAAGTCATGGCGAGCCTGGACATTTCCGAGCGACGCAAACCCCAGGACGGTCGACTGAAGATGCGCCTGTCGAAGACCAAGTCCATCGACTTCCGGGTCAATACCCTGCCCACGCTGTGGGGGGAAAAAGTGGTGATCCGGATCCTCGATCCCTCCAGCGCGCAAATGGGCATCGATGCCCTGGGCTATGAGCCGGAACAGAAAGACCTGTACATGACAGCCTTGAAGCAACCACAAGGGTTGATCCTGGTGACCGGGCCGACCGGCTCGGGCAAGACCGTGTCGCTCTACACCGGCCTGAACATCCTCAACACCGTGGATATCAATATCTCCACGGCGGAGGACCCGGTGGAAATCAATATGGAAGGCATCAACCAGGTCAACGTGAACCCGCGCCAGGGCTTGGATTTCGCCCATGCCCTGCGCTCGTTCCTGCGT
The DNA here is from genome assembly GCF_052660185.1 of Pseudomonas sp. E102. Classification (NCBI taxonomy): domain Bacteria; kingdom Pseudomonadati; phylum Pseudomonadota; class Gammaproteobacteria; order Pseudomonadales; family Pseudomonadaceae; genus Pseudomonas; species Pseudomonas sp. E102. The sequence continues at coordinate 122,209 of NZ_CP084025.1, read as the reverse complement.
CAGGACCCGGACGTGATCATGGTCGGCGAGATCCGTGACCTGGAAACCGCCGAAATCGCCATCAAGGCCGCCCAGACCGGGCATCTGGTGCTGTCCACCCTACACACCAACAGCGCCGCCGAAACACTGATCCGCCTGCAGAACATGGGCATCCCCGGCTTCAACATTGCCACGGCGGTCCACCTGATCATCGCCCAGCGCCTGGCGCGCAAGCTGTGCGCACAGTGCAAGAGAGCCATCGAGATTCCCGAGGAAACCCTGCTTAAAGAGGGTTTCCCCCGGGAACGCATCGGCTCATTCACGATCTATGAGCCGGTCGGTTGCGAACAGTGCAACAGCGGTTACAAAGGTCGCGTGGGGGTATACGAAGTGGTGAAGAACACGCCAGAGCTGCAACGATTGATCATGGCCGAGGGCAACTCCCTGGAAATCGACCTGCAGATGCGCAAGGACGGCTTTAACGACTTGCGCACCTCGGGGCTGTTCAAAGTGATGCAAGGCATCACCAGCCTCGAAGAAATCAACCGGGTCACCAAGGATTGAACATGGCGGTCAAGGCAGTAAAAACCGACGTCTACACGTGGGAAGGCAAAGACCGCAAAGGCACGAAAATGTCCGGCGAACTGACCGGCCAAAGCCCGGCACTGGTCAAGGCACAGTTGCGCAAGCAGGGCATCAACCCGGGCAAGGTTCGCAAAAAGTCCACCTCGATATTCAGCAAGGGCAAGCGCATAAAGCCGTTGGACATCGCCCTGTTCACCCGCCAGATGGCGACGATGCTCAAGGCCGGGGTGCCGCTGTTGCAGGCGTTCGACATCATTGGCGAGGGCTTCGACAACCCGAATATGCGCAAGTTGGTGGACGAGGTGAAGCAGGAGGTCGCCGCCGGTAACAGCTTCGCCGCCTCGCTGCGCAAATGCCCCCAGTATTTCGACGAGTTGTACTGCAACCTGGTAGATGCCGGTGAGCAGGCCGGTGCCCTGGACACGCTGCTGGACCGCGTCGCGACCTACAAGGAAAAAAGCGAGGCCCTCAAGGCCAAGATCAAGAAAGCCATGACCTATCCTGCCGCGGTGATCGCCGTTGCCGCCGTGGTCACAAGCATCCTGCTGATCAAGGTCGTGCCGCAGTTCGAGTCGGTATTCGCAGGCTTTGGCGCAAAGCTGCCGGCCTTCACGCTGATGGTCATCGGCTTGTCGGAGTTCTTGCAAGAGTGGTGGTGGATGTTGCTGGGCGGGCTGGTGGGTGGGTTCTTCGGCGTGAAATATGCGCTCAAGCGTTCCCAGGCATTTCGTGACTGGCGAGACAAATGGCTGCTCAAGCTGCCCTTGATCGGCACCTTGATGTACAAGTCCGCCGTGGCTCGCTACGCCCGTACGCTGTCGACGACCTTTGCGGCCGGCGTACCATTGGTCGAAGCCCTCGACTCCGTGTCGGGCGCTACCGGCAACGTAGTGTTCAAGCGCGCGGTACAACGCATCCGGCAGGATGTCTCGACCGGCATGCAGTTGAATTTTTCAATGCGCGCTTCCGGCGTTTTCCCGAACCTGGCGATTCAGATGACCGCCATCGGCGAAGAATCAGGCGCGCTGGATGACATGCTCGACAAGGTGGCGAGTTTTTATGAAGCCGAGGTGGATAATCTGGTGGACAACCTCACCAGCCTGATGGAACCCTTCATCATGGTAATCCTGGGGGTGGTGGTCGGTGGCCTTGTGGTTGCCATGTACATGCCCATCTTCCAACTCGGCTCTGCGATCTGACATGCCCCTGAGCGAATTCTTCGTGCTTTATCCCTTGGCTTTCGTGCTGACCGCATTGCTGCTCGGGCTGATCGTCGGCAGCTTTCTCAATGTGCTGGCGTGGCGCCTGCCCAAGATGCTCGACCGTGAATGGCGCCTGCAAGCCCAGGACCTGCTGGGCCTGCCGACGCAAGCCCCTGGCCCGGTCTACAACCTGATGCTGCCTCATTCCCAATGCCCTCATTGCGGCCACCGTATCCGGGCGTGGGAAAATATTCCGCTGCTGAGCTACCTCATGTTGCGCGGCCGTTGTTCGAGTTGCGCCGCGCCCATCGGCAAGCGCTACCCACTGACCGAACTGGCCTGCGGCGCGCTGTCGGCTTTCGTTGCCTGGCATTTCGGCTTCGGCTGGCACGCCGCGATGGCGATGGTGCTGAGCTGGGGCCTGCTGTCCATGAGCCTGATCGACGCCGAGCATCAGCTGCTGCCCGATACCCTCGTGCTGCCGTTGTTGTGGCTGGGGCTGATCGTCAACAGCTTCGAGCTGTTCGTCTCGCTGAACCAGGCATTGTGGGGCGCGGTGGCGGGTTATCTGGCGCTGTGGTCGGTGTTCTGGGTCTTCAAACTGATCACCGGCAAGGAAGGCATGGGCTACGGCGACTTCAAGTTGCTGGCGATGCTGGGAGCCTGGGGGGGCTGGCAAATCTTGCCGCTGACGCTGTTGCTGTCTTCGCTGGTGGGCGCCGTCGTCGGCATTATTGTGCTGCGCATGCGGGACGCGCCGGCCTCGACACAAATCCCCTTCGGCCCCTATCTGGCCATCGCCGGCTGGATTGCGCTGCTCTGGGGTGGTCAAATAACCGACTTCTATTGGCAGTCAGTCGGTTTCTAATGAACAGCCCTGCGAAAAAACCCTGGATTCTCGGCCTGACCGGCGGCATCGGCAGCGGCAAGAGCGCCGCCGCCCAGCATTTCATCGACCTGGGCGTGCACGCGATCGATGCCGATCATGCGGCGCGCTGGGTGGTCGAACCTGGACGCCCGGCACTGGCAAGCATTGCCGAGCACTTCGGCCCTGGCGTGTTGCAGGCAGACGGCGCGCTGGATCGCTCGGCGCTGCGCACGCTGATCTTCGAGAATGCCGATGAGCGTCGTTGGCTGGAAAAGCTGCTGCACCCGCTGATTGCCGAGGAAATTGCCCATCATCTGGGGCAGGCCCAATCGCCCTACGCGATCCTGGTGTCACCGCTGTTGATCGAGTCGGGACAATACGCAATGACCCAGCGGATCCTGGTGATCGACGCGCCTGAACAACTGCAGATCGAACGCACCTTGCAGCGCGACCAGACCAGCGAACAGCAGGTCCAGGCGATCCTCAAGGCCCAATCCAGCCGTCAGGACCGCCTGAACCATGCCGACGATGTGGTGGTCAACGACCGCGATCTCACCTGGCTGCACAGCGAGGTCGAGCGCCTGCATCACTTTTACCTTACCTTGCGTGGAGGCCAACCATGAGCCAACCCCCCATCGTCGATTGCCCAACCTGTGGCGCCCCGGTCGAGTGGACCCCTGAAAGTAAATTCCGGCCATTCTGCTCAGATCGCTGCAAGCTGATCGACCTGGGCGCCTGGGCGTCGGAAGAACACAAGATCCCCGTGGCCCCGGATGCCGAGGATGAGTTGTTCAGCGAAGACTTCAACCCTCGTTCCCACCATTAAACAGCGCAATCAAGGCTTGTCGTCGTCGTTCCAGGGTGCCGACAGGTAGCGCGTGCGGTTGAAAGTCTCCAGCCATTCGGGGCTGAACACCACCAACGCGCTGACCACCATGCCGTTGATGAAAGCCTCGGGAAAAATGATCAGCCAGAGGTAGCCGATGAAATCCCCCAGCCAGTAAGGCATGGCAAATATGCCGTCATGCCAGAGCAGGCCCAGCCCCAGCAGCAGGCAGACCAGCGCCGAAAGCGCGGCAGCCAGGAACCCCGAGCAGAAGATATACACAAACAGGTTGCGCGGCTGGGCACGCTCCACCAGGATCGCGCAACACTCGGTGATCAGCACTGGCAGGAGAACCAACAGCGCGCCGTTGATGCCGACCGCCATCATGTCCTGACGGCCCAGCAGCACCAGCGCGAGCTGCGCGCACAAGCCACCAAGGATCGCCAGCGGCCAGTCCAACAGCAGAGTCACGGCGGTCAGGCCGATGAAGTGATACGAAACGCCCGTGTCGAAGTCTCGTCGCACCAGCCACAACATGAACAGCGCGAACACCGTGCCGAACAACAGATGCTGGCGACGACCGTCGGTAAACAGCTCGACCCACGGAGCACGCGCCACCGCCCAGGCCAGCGCCGGCACATAGATCAGCCAGCCGGCCACCAAGGTCTGCGACGAGAGCAATTCGGCTCCGATCATCGATCTACTCCTTTGGCATGCCCGTGCAACACAGACCCCGTGGTCGCCCCGAGATTCAAGCTGGCAGTCTACACCTCCCCACGGGACGCCATTAATCAACGCAACGCTTTGGGCTTGTAGCAATTGAACGCTAAGCTTGGGTTCATGGATGATTCCGATTATTTACGCCTGCTGACCATCGCGGCCGAGCAGGCCAACGCCTTTCTCTCCAACGCCCGCAAATGGGAGCGTGAGCGGTGGGTCTGCCAGCGCCTGTTGCAAGGGCTCAACGTGCCTTATCGCGCCGACGAATTCGCTCCGGCCGGAGAGCCGCCGGATGTGCTGTTTCGCGACGCCAATTTCGAAGTATTTTTTGTGCTCGACGAGGGCCGTCGTCTCAATGACGAATGGCGCGATGAACTGCAGCGTCGTCGTAGTGCCTTCTCACTGAGCCAACTGGTGCGGCGCGAGGCCAAGCCCCGACGAATTCCCGCCAATGAGTTTCTGATGAGATTGGCACCGACCCTACGCAAGAAAGCCCATAACTACACCGAGCGTGGCATGGACCTGGGCGAACTGGACATCATCGCGTTCGCCAGCCTCAAGCGCGAAGTCCTGGACCTCAACAGCCACTTCCCACCGCCGACCGAATACCTGCGCCAGGGCTGGCGCTCGCTGTCGCTGGTGGGGCCGACGTTCGCCCGGGTGCTGTTCGCCCACCCCGATGCGCCGGACTTCCTGCGAGGCAACCTGGGCCGCAGCATTGTCTTCGACGTGGGGATCAGCCTGTGATTCGCTTGTCGTCTCAGGGCTGTATACGCCGGATAGCCAGACACTGTAACGTCTTCACATTCCGCAACGTCTACCTGACGAGGCCTTTATGACCAGCCGCCTGAACCCAGATGACCAGAAGCATGTCGAAGAGTACCTGCAACTGTCCCAGCACCGAGTCGAGCGCCGGCCTTTCCGGCCGTGGATGCTCCTGGTGGTGGTACTGGCCATCACGATTGGCCTGGGCCTGTTGAGCCGATTGATCAGTTACCTGACGCTATGAGCCGCTTTTTGTCATTGACGCTCGCGCAGGTAACGGCACCGAATTCCTTTAGCCTTGCGAGATATCCCCATGACTCATCGTATTGTCATCGTTGGCGGCGGCGCCGGCGGTCTGGAGTTGGCTACCCGTCTGGGTAAGACCCTGGGCAAGCGTGGCACGGCCAGTGTGATGCTGGTCGACGCGAACCTGACCCACATCTGGAAACCGTTGCTCCACGAAGTAGCGGCCGGCTCCCTCAACTCCTCCGAAGACGAACTCAACTATGTGGCCCAGGCGAAATGGAACCACTTCGAGTTCCAGCTCGGGCGCATGAGCGGCCTGGATCGCGAGAACAAGAGAATCCAACTGGCCGCCACCTATGACGAGGCGGGCGTCGAGCTGTTGCCAGCCCGGGAGCTGGGCTACGACACGCTGGTGATTGCGGTGGGCAGCACCACCAACGATTTCGGCACCGAGGGCGCGGCGCAGCATTGCCTGTTCCTCGATACCCGCAAGCAGGCCGAGCGCTTCCACCAGCAGTTGCTTCACCACTACCTGCGCGCTCACGCCGGGCAGACCGATACCATCGAGCGCATCAGCGTTGCGATCGTCGGCGCCGGTGCGACCGGCGTTGAACTGGCGGCCGAGCTGCACAACGCCGCCCACGAACTGCATGCCTACGGCCTGGACCGGATCAAACCGGAGAACATGCACATCACCCTGATCGAGGCGGGCCCACGGGTCTTGCCGGCACTGCCAGAGCGGATCGGCGGGCCAGTGCACAAAACCCTGGAAAAACTTGGGGTGAATGTCATGACCAACGCCTCCGTCAGCCAGGTGACTGCCGACAGCTTGATTACGGCGGACGGCAAAGTGATCGACGCGAGCCTGAAAGTCTGGGCCGCCGGGATCCGCGCGCCAGAATTCCTCAAGGACATCGACGGACTGGAGACCAACCGGATCAACCAGCTGCAGGTGCTGCCGACACTCCAGACCACTCGCGACGACAACATCTTTGCCTTCGGCGACTGCGCCGCCTGCCCGCAACCGGACAGCGACCGCAACGTCCCACCCCGCGCCCAGGCAGCGCATCAGCAAGCCTCGCTGCTGGCTAAATCGCTGAAGTTGCGGATCGAGGGCAAGGCCTTGCCTGAATACAAATACACTGACTACGGCTCGCTGATCTCGCTGTCGCGCTTTTCGGCGGTGGGTAACCTGATGGGCAACCTGACCGGCAGCGTGATGCTTGAAGGCTGGCTGGCGCGGATGTTCTATGTGTCGTTGTACCGCATGCACCAGATGGCGCTGTACGGGATGTTCCGTACCGCGATGCTGATGCTGGGTAGCAAGATCGGGCGTGGGACCGAGCCACGGTTGAAACTGCACTGACATGACGATCGTTCCCACGCTTCGCGTGGGAACACCGCCCGTCCAGCACTTAGTCGTCAATCAAACCTGAAACCGCTGCACCATCGTGCGCAGCGAGTTTGCAAGCTGCGACAATTCATGGCTGGAGGCACTGGTCTGATCCGCGCCGGAAGCCGAGCGCACGGACAAATCGCGAATATTCACCAGGTTGCGATCAACCTCGCGAGCCACTTGCGCCTGTTCTTCGGCGGCACTGGCGATGACCAGGTTGCGCTCATGGATCTCGCTGACCGATGCCGTAATGGTTTGCAGCGCTTCCCCTGCCCGCTCCGCCATCGCGAGGGTGCTCGCCGCACGGCTGGAACTGGCTTGCATGGAATCCAGCGCCTGGGTGGCACCGCTGCGCATGCCCTGGACCATCTGCTCGATCTCCTGGGTCGATTGCTGCGTGCGATACGCCAGCGCCCGCACCTCGTCGGCAACCACCGCAAACCCCCGCCCGCTCTCTCCCGCCCGGGCCGCTTCAATGGCCGCGTTAAGGGCCAGCAAGTTGGTCTGCTCGGCAATGGCCCGAATCACATCCAGCACTTTGCCGATATCCTGGGATTGGCTGGCCAGTGACTGCACCAGGCCGCCGGTAACCTGAACATCGTTGGCGAGCGCGCTGATGGCGTCGACGGTGTCGCTGACCCGCTCCTGCCCCAACGTCGCCGATTCGCTGGATTGGCGGGTGGCGTCGGAGGTTGAAACGGCGTTGCGCGCGACTTCCTCCACGGCGGTGGTCATCTCGGTGACGGCAGTGGCAGCCTGTTCAATTTCGTTGTTCTGCTGCTGCAGGCTGTGGGTGCTGTCGAGCGTGACGGCGTTCAGCTCATCGGCTGCCGTGGCCAGTTGCGCGGCCGAGCCGCTGATGCCCTGCAACGTCTCACGCAGATTCTGCTGCATGGCCGCCAGCGCCATGAGCAAACGGCTGACTTCATCGTTGCCATGGGTCTCGATCGGCCGGGTCAGGTCACCCCGGGCTACGCTCTGCGCAGCATTCAGCGCCTCGCCCAGGGGCTTGACGATGCTGCGCGTGAGCAACATGGCCAGGGCCACCGTAGCCAGGGCGGCAAGCACAATGAACAGGCTGACGATCATGCGGGAATTGACGTAGTGCTCCTGGGACTTCTGGCTCTCGATCGACACCTGCTTGGAGAATAATTCCGCCAGATCATTGAGCTGTTTGCCCGAACCGTCCACCACGGTTTTCATGTCCACCAGCAACAACTTGATCAGCTCATCCCGACGCCCCTGCTCCGCCAAGGTAAACGACTGGGCGATACCCGAGCGATAGGCGGCGAAAGTCTGTTTGAACTGGTCGTAAAGCGCCTTGCCTTCCGGCGTGACGACCAATTTGTCGTAACTGGCGATTTTTTCGCTCAGTTCTTTATCCCGGGTATCCATCTGGCCGCGATACACCGCAATGTTTTTCGGGTCCTGGTCCAAGGCCATGCGCAGGGAAATGGTGCGAATGCGCAGCATCAATTCACGGATCTCGTCTCCGCCACGGATGCTGGGCAACCACTGGGTTTCCACCGCGACCTCACTGTCGCGAATGCTCGACATCTGTCCCAGCGCAAAGACCCCGAGCAGCGCCACCAGGACGGCGATCAAGGCAAAACCCAGCGCGGCGCGGCGGGCAATATTCAGTTGGCGAAGGAACATGTCGGGCGCCTTTTCTTGTTGTTGGCCTGAAGGTGGGCGATCGATGCTTGCCCTGTTGGCGGGTTATCGGCAGGTTGTACGACGACTTGAAGTCATCGGCTTTTCCGCAGGCAAAAAAAATCCCCGTATCTTTCGATACGAGGATTTTTAATATGGTCGGGGTAAGGGGATTCGAACTCCTGACATCCTGCTCCCAAAGCAGGCGCGCTACCGGACTGCGCTATACCCCGGTAAAAAAAAGGCGACCTTCGCAAGTCGCCTTCCTCGATCAGCGCTTTTGGCCTCTGATCTTAAGATTCGATTCCAGCGAACTGGTTTCAAAAATGGTGGGTCGTGTGGGATTCGAACCTACGACCAATTGGTTAAAAGCCAACTGCTCTACCAACTGAGCTAACGACCCAAATATGGTCGGGGTAAGGGGATTCGAACTCCTGACATCCTGCTCCCAAAGCAGGCGCGCTACCGGACTGCGCTATACCCCGATTGAAATGGCTCCGTGACCAGGACTCGAACCTGGGACCCAATGATTAACAGTCATTTGCTCTACCGACTGAGCTATCACGGAACTGATATTTCAAGTTACTGCTATTTGAAGCTACAACATTGAAGCCAGCTTCAACCTCTTCTACCCGTCAGCATCGCTGCGTTCGTGTGTCTGAGGCGCGCTATTCTACAATCTTCGTAACCTCTGTCAACCCCTTAAATTGCTTTCAAGACAATGATTTGCAACTTATTTTAGGTTCCTTCCCAAAGAGAAGTCGCCCTTGGGGTGACGTACTGCGGGGCGCACTTTACAAGTCTTTTCCTTTGAGTTCAACGGCCTGATGAAAAAAATGGCCTCGCAATGCAAGGCCATTCCAATATCCGGCGATGCCGGCCTTCAGTTGAAGACGATTTCGTCGTTTTCCACGGTACCGGTCACGGTTTCGCCCGGCATGAACCGCCCGGACAGAATCAACTGCGCCAACGGGTTTTCGATCCAGCGCTGGATCGCTCGCTTGAGCGGCCGCGCGCCATAGACCGGGTCGTAACCCACCGCGATCAGCTTGTCCAACGCCTCGTCGCTCAGTTGCAGCTTCAACTCGCGCTCGGTGAGGCGGCTGCGCAGGCGACCCAGCTGGATCTCGGTGATGCCGGCGATCTGATCCCGGGCCAACGGCTCGAAGATCACCACTTCGTCGACACGGTTGATGAACTCCGGCCGGAAGTGCGTAGAGATCGCATCCATCACTGCGGCACGTTGCGCCTCGCGATCGCCGACCAACTCCTGAATCTGCGTCGAGCCCAGGTTGGAGGTCATCACGATCACCGTGTTGCGAAAGTCCACCGTGCGCCCATGACTGTCGGTCAGGCGACCGTCCTCCAGCACTTGCAGCAGGATGTTAAAGACATCCGGGTGCGCTTTCTCGACCTCATCGAGCAATATCACCGAGTACGGCTTGCGACGCACGGCCTCGGTCAGGTAACCGCCCTCTTCATATCCAACATAGCCCGGCGGTGCGCCGATCAAGCGGGCCACGGAGTGCTTCTCCATGAATTCGGACATGTCGATGCGCACCATGGCTTCCTCGGTATCGAAGAGGAACTCGGCCAGCGCCTTGCACAGCTCGGTTTTACCCACACCGGTCGGGCCGAGGAACATGAACGAGCCGCTCGGACGGTTGGGGTCCGACAACCCGGCACGGGACCGGCGCACGGCGTTGGACACCGCCACCACCGCTTCTTCCTGGCCGATCACACGCTGGTGCAACAGGCTTTCCATCTTCAGCAGCTTGTCGCGCTCGCCTTCGAGCATCTTCGAGACCGGAATGCCGGTCCACTTGGACACCACTTCGGCGATTTCTTCCTCGGTGACCTTGCTGCGCAGCAGCTGGTTTTCGCTTTTGCCGTGTTGGTCGACCATCTGCAGGCTGCGCTCCAGGTCCGGGATGACCCCGTATTGCAGCTCGGCCATGCGGTTGAGGTCACCTTTGCGGCGAGCCGCTTCCAGCTCCTGGCGGGATTGTTCGATCTTTTGCTGGATCTGAGCCGAACCCTGGACTTCAGCTTTTTCCGAATTCCAGATCTCTTCGAGATCGGAATATTCGCGCTCGTGACGAACGATTTCTTCCTGCAACCTTTCCAGACGTTTCTTCGCCGCTTCGTCGCTTTCTTTTTTCAGCGCCTGGGACTCGACCTTGAGTTGAATCAAGCGTCGCTCCAACCGATCCAGCACTTCGGGCTTGGAGTCGATTTCCATGCGGATACGGCTGGCGGCCTCGTCGATCAGGTCGATGGCCTTGTCCGGCAACTGACGGTCGGTGATATAGCGATGGCTGAGCTTGGCCGCCGCGATGATCGCGCCATCGGTGATGGCCACTTTGTGGTGGACCTCATAGCGCTCCTTCAGGCCGCGCAAGATGGCGATGGTGTCTTCTTCGCTGGGCTCATCCACCAGCACTTTCTGGAATCGCCGCTCAAGCGCCGCGTCTTTCTCGATGTATTGGCGGTATTCGTTGAGCGTGGTCGCACCGACGCAATGCAGCTCACCACGGGCCAGCGCAGGCTTGAGCATGTTGCCAGCGTCCATCGAGCCTTCGCCCTTGCCGGCGCCAACCATGGTGTGCAATTCATCGATGAATAGAATGATCTGGCCTTCCTGCTTCGACAGTTCATTGAGCAGGGCCTTGAGCCGTTCTTCGAATTCACCGCGATACTTGGCGCCAGCGATCAGCGCCCCCATGTCCAGAGACAGCAGGCGCTTGCCCTTCAGCCCGTCCGGCACTTCGCCGTTGATGATGCGCTGGGCCAAGCCTTCGGCGATGGCGGTCTTACCCACGCCGGGCTCACCGATCAGGACCGGGTTGTTCTTCGTGCGCCGTTGCAGGACCTGGATGGTTCGACGGATTTCATCGTCACGGCCGATCACCGGGTCGAGCTTGCCTTCTTCGGCGCGCTTGGTCAGGTCGACGGTGTATTTATCCAGGGCTTGGCGCGCTTCCTCGTGGTTCGGGTCGTTGACCGCATCGCCCCCGCGCAGGTTGTTGATGGCGTTTTCCAAGGCTTTCTTGCTCACGCCCTGACCGAGCAGCAACTTGCCAAGCTTGCTGTTCTCGTCCATCGCGGCGAGCAACACCAGTTCGCTGGAAATGAACTGGTCGCCCTTCTGCTGGGCCAGGCGGTCGGCCTGGTTGAGCAGCCGCGCCAGATCCTGGGACATGTTCACATCACCGGTCGGATTCTGGATTTTGGGCAACTGGTCGAGTTCTTTGGCCAGTTCCTTGCGCAGGCTGTTGACGTCAAAGCCCACTTGCATCAGCAGCGGCTTGATCGAGCCGCCCTGCTGTTCGAGCATGGCCTGCATCAAATGCGCCGGTTCGATACTGGGATGGTCCAGCCCGACGGCCAAGGACTGGGCGTCGGACAAGGCCAATTGTAATTTGCTGGTTAAACGGTCAATACGCATGGGTCACCTTCCTTTTGAGCAGGCCGGACCTAAGAAACATCCTGAATGAAGAAACCTGCCAGATACCGCTATAGATGTGGCCGATTCTGGAAGATTCAAGCAGCGCACTGTTGATACAGATCAGGAGAGTCTAGCGTTCGAGCCAGATCAAGGAAGCGAAGCGACCGGTGCGCGCGTTGCGGCGATAGGAAAAGAAGCGTGGGTCGGTCACGGTGCACAAGCCGCCACCGTACACGGCGGTAACGCCCCGTGCCGCCAGACGCAGGCGCGCCAGCGCGTAGATATCAGCCAGGAACTTGCCGGTGTTGTGGCTGGGTACGAAGGCTCGCTCTGCGTCGGCCAGTTGCGCAATAAAGGCTTCGCGCACTTCCGGCCCAACTTCGAACGCTTGCGGACCGATGGCCGGGCCGAGCCAGGCAAGGATTTCATCCGCGGGCATGGCAAGGCTATCGAGGGTGGCTTCCAGCACACCGTTCGCCAGTCCGCGCCACCCGGCATGGGCCGCCGCGACATGGGTTGCGGCGCGGTTGCAGAACAACACCGGCAGGCAATCGGCCGTCATTGCCGTGCAAGCGACACCCGGCGTGGCGCTCCAGCTCGCATCAGCGGTAACCACCTGGGTCGGATCAGCCTCGACCACGTCAATACCGTGGACTTGCTGCAGCCAGGTTGGAGTAATCGCGAATCGGTCGGTGAGGCGGCGACGATTTTCAGCGACGTCCGCAGGGTCGTCGCCGACATGGTCGCCCAGGTTGAGGCTGTCGAACGGCGCCAGGCTGACGCCGCCTTCGCGGGTGGTGACGCAGGCTTTGACCCGGGCTGGCGCGGGCCAGTCGGGGAGCAGCCAGTCATTCATCCGATGAACGCCTCGCGGTCCTGCTTGAGCAACGTCAAAAGCCAGACAAAATCATCCGGCAGCGGCGATTCCCAGCTCATGCGCTTGCCGGTCGTCGGGTGATCGAGCTCAAGGAAGCGCGCGTGCAGCGCCTGTCGAGGGAAATTCTTCAGTGATTCCACCATGGTCTGGCTGGCAGCCGGTGGAATACGGAAACGACCGCCATAGGCCGGGTCGCCCACCAATGGGAAATTGATGTGAGCCATGTGCACGCGGATCTGGTGGGTCCGGCCGGTTTCCAGCTTGACCCGCACGTGGGTGTGGGAACGGAAGCGTTCAAGCACGCGGTAGTGGCTGACGGCCTGCTTTCCGCCTTCCATCACGGCCATGCGCTGACGCTGCTGGCCGTGACGGCCGATCGGCGCGTTGATCTTGCCACCGGCGGTGACCACCCCGATCACGATGCACTCATAGATGCGGCTGACGCTCCGGCTTTGCAGCTGTGTCACCAGTTGCGTCTGCGCCTGGATGGTCTTGGCGACCACCATCAGGCCGGTGGTGTCCTTGTCCAGGCGATGGACGATACCGGCGCGCGGCACATTGATGATGCCCGGCACGTGGTGCAGCAAGGCGTTGAGCAGCGTGCCGTCGGCATGACCGGCCGCCGGGTGGACCACCAGGCCCGCAGGCTTGTTGATCACCAGGATATCGTCGTCTTCATAGACGATGTCCAGGGCAATGTCCTGGGCGACCCATTCTCCCTGGGCCTCCTGCTCGGCGGTCAGCTCGAGGACGGCACCGCCATGGACGATGTCGCGCGGGCGGATCACCGCCCCGTCCACCGTCAGGCGGCCGTCCTTGATCCAGGCGGAAAGGCGCGAGCGCGAGTGCTCGGCGAAGAGTTGGGCGGCGACTTGATCGAGGCGTTGGCCGCCCAATTCGGACGGCACCTCTGCGCGAAGTTCTATTTTATCGGACATGCTCGGACTGGGCGTCGGCACAGCCTTTGGTTTCGGCTGCGCGCTTGTGGTTAAATACGGCGTCTTTTGCCCCGAGGCTTTCAACGGGGCGCTCATCATAACAGGACGGCCCCGCCCAAGACAGCGGCCGTCATAGGGACGCAAGCCGCCATGCAAGTGAAACACCTGCTGCTGATCGCCATCCTCGCATTGACTGCTGCTTGCTCGTCGAAGGAAGTCGTAGACGAAAACCTGAGCGAAGTCGAACTGTACCAACAGGCGCAGAACGACCTGGATAACAACAGCTACACCAGCGCCACCGCCAAGCTGAAGGCGCTGGAGTCGCGGTATCCGTTCGGTCGCTACGCCGACCAGGCGCAGTTGGAGCTGATCTACGCCAACTACAAGAACGCCGAGCCGGAAGCTGCCAAGTCCGCCGCCGAGCGCTTCATTCGTCTGCACCCGCAGCACCCGAACGTCGATTACGCTTACTATCTCAAGGGCCTGACCTCCTTCGACCAGGACGTCGGACTGCTGGCGCGCTTCCTGCCGCTGGACATGACCAAGCGTGACCCGGGCGCCGCGCGCGACTCCTACAACGAGTTCGCCCAGCTGACCAGCCGCTTCCCCAACAGCCGTTATTCGCCCGACGCCAAGCAGCGCATGATTTACCTGCGCAACCTGCTGGCGTCCTACGAAATCCACGTGGCTGATTACTACCTGACTCGCCAGGCCTACGTCGCCGCCGCCAACCGTGGCCGATACGTGGTGGAAAACTTCCAGGAAACCCCATCGGTCGGCGACGGCCTGGCGGTGATGACCGAAGCCTACCAGCGCCTGCACCTGGACGAACTTGCGGCCACCAGCCTGGAAACCCTGAAGCTGAACTACCCCGACCACCCTTCCCTGGTCGACGGCCAATTCACCCCACGCGTCGACGAAGCCGACAACCGTTCGTGGCTGAGCAAGGCGACCCTTGGCCTGATCGAGTCCCGTCCTCCGCTGCCACCGGGCGAAACCCGCGCCAACCAGGACGTACAGCGTCAGTTCCAGGATGCCAAGGAAGCCATTCCGAACGAGCTCAAGCCAAAGGATGAAAATGGCGACGTGATCGAAGAGCCAGAGCCTGAAAGCGAGTCCAGCGACCGCTCCTGGTTCAGCTACATGACCTTCGGCCTGTTCGACTGACACACGGCCCGATGAAAAAGGAGACTCGCGAGTCTCCTTTTTTGTGCCTGGGTTTTATTGCGCTGTGCGCCGTTCCTGTCCTTGGCTAAACTGCCTGATCTCTAGCCAAAAAGTCGCCTACCATGCTTCGTCTATTGTTCTGGATCGTACTGATTGCCGCCGCGATATGGCTGTGGCGCAAGTTCAAGGGTGCCTCCTCCGCGTCCAACTCGCCCCGGGAGCAGGACGCGCCGCCGATGGTTCGCTGCGCCCATTGCGGCGTTCACTTGCCACGGGACCGGGCGCTGGAGCTCCAGCAACAATGGTACTGCAGCCAGGCTCATCTCGAGCAAGGCCCGGGCACTCGTGATCGCTAAGGACGAACGCCCTCGCGTCAAACAGGCGCAGCGCCTGCTGCGCCTTTATCACCTGTACCGCCTCAGCATCGGCATCACCCTGGTGCTGTTGATCTCCAGCAACATGGACAACCGCCTGCTGGAGTTCGCCAACGACGACCTGCTACGCAGTGGCAGTTGGTTATACCTGATATTGAACATCCTGCTGGTAGTGTTCCTGGAGAACACTCGCCACCCCGCGCGACTGTTTGGCCTGGCATTGACCGACATATTGCTGCTGTCGTGGCTGTTCTTCGTCGCGGGCGGCGCCCCGAGCGCCATCGGCAACCTGATCATAGTGTCGGTGGCGATCGGCAACACCTTGCTGCGCGGCCGAATCGGCCTTCTGCTCGCCGCCGTGGCCACCCTCGGAATCGTCGGCTCGACTTTCGTGCTCGGCCTCAGCGATTCGAGCCGGCCCAGCAGTTATTTGCAGGCGGGCACCCTGGGCGCCTTGTGCTTTGCCGCCGCGTTGCTCGTGCAGCGCCTGACCCGACGACTGGAAGCGAGCGAGATCCTCGCCGAGCAAAGGGCCAGCGAAGTGCTCAGCCTCGAAGCGCTCAACGCATTGATCCTGCAACGCATGCGCACCGGCATCCTGGTCCTGGATCGTCAACGCAGGGTCCAACTGGCCAATGAAAGCGCCTTGAACCTGCTGGGCATGCATGACCTGATCGGCCAGCGAATCGACGACTCATCGAGCGCCCTGGTCGAACGACTGCAACTATGGCTGAACAACCCCAGCCTGCGGCCGCAAAGCCTGACCATCAGCGGCAGCGGCCTGAGGTTGCAGCCCAGCTTTATCGCCCTGGGATCGCAGGATCAGCAGCAGATCCTGGTATTTCTCGAAGATCTGGCCCAGGTGGCCCAACACGCCCAGCAACTGAAGTTGGCTTCCCTCGGTCGCCTCACCGCCGGTATCGCCCATGAAATCCGCAACCCGCTGGGAGCGATCAGCCACGCTGCGCAATTGCTGCGCGAGTCCGAGGAACTGAACGACGCGGACCGGCGTCTGACGCAGATTATTCAAGATCACTCCCAACGTATGAATCGCGTCATCGAGAATGTCCTGCAGCTGTCACGCCGCCAGCAAACCGCGCCCCAACGCCTGGATCTACGCACCTGGTTGGAGCAATTCGTCCAACAGGCCAGGGAAAGCGCCGCGCAACACCAACAGTTGCACCTGGACATCGCTCCAGGCGACTACATCACCCTGATGGACCCCGGCCAGCTGGCCCAGGTGCTGGATAACCTGCTGCGCAACGCCTGGCGCCACAGCGCAATGGCCCATGAACAGGCCGAGGCGTGGCTGGAGCTATTCATCGATCCCCGCAGTCAACTGGCGACACTGGACATCCGCGACAACGGCCCCGGCGTGACACCTGACCAGCAGACACACCTGTTCGAACCGTTCTTCACCACCAGCAACCAGGGCACCGGCCTTGGGCTCTATCTGTCCCGTGAGCTGTGCGAAAGCAACCAGGCCCGCCTAGACTTCAAACCACGCCAAGGCGGCGGCTGCTTTCGCATCACCTTTGCTCACGGACGGAAACAGATTTGAATACACGCTCACGGCAACGAATCCTGGTCGTCGATGACGAGCCGGACATCCGCGAACTCCTGGAAATGACCCTGGGAAGGATGAAACTCGACACCCGCAGCGCCAAGAACCTGGCCGAGGCGCAATCCGCCCTGGCGGGCGAAGCCTTCGACCTGTGCCTGACCGACATGCGCCTGCCCGATGGCACCGGCCTGGAACTTGTGAAACATATCCAGAAACGTTATCCCCAACTGCCCGTGGCGATGATCACCGCCTACGGCAGCCTGGACGTCGCCATCGACGCCCTCAAGGCCGGCGCCTTCGATTTCCTGACCAAGCCCGTAGACCTGACTCGTCTGCGGGAACTGGTCGGCAGCGCCCTGCGCCTTTCAGCCGGCATCCCGCCCGCCGCCACCGTCGAACGCTGTCTATTGGGCGATTCGCCACCGATGCGCAGCGTGCGCAAGCACATCGAAAAACTGGCCCGCAGCCAGGCGCCGGTGTACATCAGCGGCGAATCGGGTTGCGGCAAGGAACTGGTCGCCCGCCTGATCCACGAGCAAGGGCCCCGTGCCAGTCAGCACTTCGTGCCTGTCAATTGTGGGGCGATTCCCAATGAGCTAATGGAAAGCGAGTTTTTCGGCCATCGAAAAGGCAGCTTTACCGGCGCCATCGAAGACAAACCCGGACTGTTCCAGGCCGCGCACGGCGGAACGCTGTTCCTCGATGAAGTGGCCGACCTGCCGCTGGCGATGCAGGTCAAACTCTTGCGCGCCATCCAGGAGAAAGCCGTTCGCGCCGTCGGAGGCCAGCAGGAAGAAGTGGTGGACGTACGAATCCTCTGTGCCACCCATAAAGACCTGGACGCTGAAGTCGCCGCCGGGCGCTTTCGCCAGGATTTGTACTACCGACTGAACGTCATCGAACTGCGCGTCCCGCCCCTGCGCGAACGCCGTGAAGACATCGAACCGCTGGCCAACCACATGCTCCAGCGCCTGGCCGCCAGCACTGGCAACCCTGTGGCGAAGCTGCACCCACAAGCACTCGAGGCTCTGCGCAACTATCGTTTTCCGGGCAACGTGCGGGAATTGGAAAACATGCTGGAAAGGGCCTATACCCTTTGCGAACACCATCAGATCGAGGCCGATGACCTGCGCCTTGCCGAGAGCTACGCGGGTGGCGACGTGGCCAATGCCGACCTGGTGCGGGTCGACAACCTGGAAGACTACCTCGAAGACGTTGAACGCAAGGTCATCCTTCAGGCGCTGGAGGAAACCCGCTGGAATCGCACGGCGGCGGCACAACGATTGAAGTTGTCGTTTCGGTCGATGCGATATCGGTTGAAGAAGTTGGGGTTGGATTAGCTCAAAGCTTGGGGTTCATGCTCATCCCGTGGCGAGGGAGCTTGCTCCCGCTGGGCTGCAACGCAGCCCTAATCTGGCACCTCGCTGTATCAGGCGGACCGAGTCGTTGCTGTTGGGGCTGCTGCGCTGCTCAGCGGGAGCAAGCTCCCTCGCCACATGGGTTGTGATTACCGCAGAGGCGCCGTCTACCGCCCGGTCACCGGCACCTGCTCGTCCAGCACTCGATTGGCGAGCAATTCACCCAGTTCAATCAGTTGCTGTACGCCTAGGGCGATTTGTCGATGGTGCGCTTGGTGGCTTCATCGAGCCCTTCTGGGTTAAGGCTGGCGTCAGGAGAGGCTTTATTGTTTTCTGAAGGTGAAGAAGGCTTGCCATACATTGCGGTACTCCAAAGAGGAATGGATTACCAAGTTAGCGGGCCGCGACGCCCGGACGCTGAATTGGCAGCGACGGGAATAGGTTAGCGAGAGTTCTTCCCACCCGGCAACCGCCAGACCTTGTCGGATAATTCGGCTTGATTGAGGACGCTGTCCGACCATTCCGACAAATTTTGGCCAGTTGTTTAGGCCTCCATCGCTGGTGTGTATATCCGTTTCTGCGGTAACGACCACGGGCGGTTCCGCTCTTACAGCGGGTCACTTTTGGAAGAGCGCCAAAAGTAACCAAAAGCGCTTTGCCCCACCACTCGGCACCTCGCCTAGGCGAGGTGTTCCCTCACTCCGGCATTGCTCCGTGGGCCCGCCGCGAAGGGCCATCCATGGCCCAGCGCGGCTATCCCGGCATCCATGCCGGGATGCCCACTACACAATGCCTGCGTTCGGCCAGCGTGGTTTAACGGGGCGTATAGATCAAAATCAAAAGCAGAGCAACAGCAACAGCAACAGCAACAGCAACAGCAACAGCAACAGCAACAGCGGACGGCCCCGCATTAGCTTGATGACGATCTACAGATTTGTGGGCCACCGCAAATCCCACAATTTGGATTGGAGTGTGACTGCCGTTGATTTTGATTTTGATCTGAGGCGCCCCGTTAACCACGATGGCTGAACGCAGGCCTTGCGCAGTGGGCACCTCGGCATGGATGCCGAGGTAGCCGCGCTGGGCCATGGATGGCCCTTCGCGGCGGCCCGCTGAGCAAGGCCGGAGTGAAGGCATGCCGAGCCTAGGCGAGGCACCGAGTGGTGGGGCAAAGCCTTTTTGGTTACTTTTTTGGCGTCTGAAAAAAGTGACCCGCCGTAAGGGCGGAACCCTAAGCAGCCATTACCGCAGATATGGATATGTACCCGGTCACAACTACAACCGCCCACCCGGCGCATAAGGCACAGGATCAACCACCGGCTCGCGCCCCAACATCAAATCCACAAACAACCGACACGAAGCCGGCGCCAGCACCAGCCCATTGCGATAATGCCCACAGTTCAACCAAAGCCCCGCAAACCCCGGCACTTCGCCAATATAGGGAATCCCTTTCGGCGACCCAGGCCGCAACCCCGCCCAGTGCCCAACCACCTCGGCATCGGCAAGCTCAGGAATAAGCGCCACCGCCGAAGCCTTGAGGCTCTCCAGCGCGGCATCGGTCGGCGTCTTGTCAAAGCCCTCACGCTCCAGCGTACTGCCAACCAAGATGTGTCCATCACGACGTGGAATCGCGTAGCGCCCCTTGGCCAGGACCATGCTCGACAAAAAATCCTCCGCGCATTTGTACAGGATCATCTGCCCCTTCACCGGTTCGACCGGTAACTTCAAGCCCAATGTCTTGAGCAGCTCGCCACTCCAGGCGCCAGCCGCCAATACCACTTGATCGCCGCGAATCGCTCCAGCCGAGCTGTCCACTCCCACCACGCGCTCACCGTCGCGTATGAATCCCCGGACTTCGCAGTGCTCATGGAGCGTGACGTTGGGCAGCGCTGCCAACGCGGCCTTGAGGGATTTCACCAGCCGGGGATTACGCACGTTAGCCACGTCGGCCATGTAGATCGCCCGGAAAAACCCTGAGCCCAGCACCGGCACGGCGTCGTGAACCGCCGAGATATCCACGGCGCGCAACGGACGCCCTTCCCGCTCGGCCCAGGCCAGCGCTTCGTCCTGGTCATCGAGGTCGAGCCAATACAGCCCGGTGACATGCACCTGTGGATCAATCCCGGTGGCGGCAAACAAGCGCTCGCCCAGCTGTGGATAAAAATTCTGTGACCAATGGGCCAGCGCGGTGACCGCCGGGCTATAACGCCACGGGTACAACGGCGAAACGATACCGCCACCCGCCCAGGATGACTCCTGCCCAACGCCGGAGCGATCCAGCAGCACGACGCGCTGCCCCTCGCAGGCCAGATTGAATGCGGTCAGAAGGCCAATCACCCCACCGCCGACGATCACCACTTGCTGTTGCCTGGTCATGTTCTGTTTCGACTCATTAGACAAAGGGCGCAACGCCGCGTCCATCAATAGAAAACTCAGCGGCCCCAGCAGTCCTTGACGGTCACCCCGGCAGCGGCGTTCGCGATGTCCCGCTTGCCCGTGTTGTTGATCGTGAAATCACCGCACTTGTCCGCGGCCATGGACGAGCCGCTCCTGCGCGCGGCCGTCAACGTGAAGGTCTGGTCCGTCAAGGTCGTAGGGGTAATGGTGTAGAAATCATTCCCAGTGCTCAGGCCGGTCGCGTTGGAATAGACGTTGTTCTTCGAGTAGTGACGCTCGAGGATCTGCGCCTGCTCCGACAGCAGCGAGGCAATCTCGGTACGCCGGGCCTTTTTAATGTATTCGGTCAGGCTCGGATAGCCGATGGTGATCACGATACCGATGATCGCGATGACAATCATGATTTCGATCAAGGTGAAACCTCGGTTGGATCTGTGCATGCCTTGCCTCTCACTGTATTTGTCGCCACATGATGCGGCGGCTGCCGCCGACGGCTTTGCCCAGCAGATCGGTGATACCTCCACCGGAGTCGTTCACGATCATATTAGTAGCCCCGTTGGCACTGACCACCGC
This sequence comes from Pseudomonas sp. E102, assembly GCF_052660185.1. NCBI lineage: Bacteria > Pseudomonadati > Pseudomonadota > Gammaproteobacteria > Pseudomonadales > Pseudomonadaceae > Pseudomonas > Pseudomonas sp. E102. Next base: position 101,273 of record NZ_CP084025.1, on the reverse strand, counting down.
GCTTAGGGTCGGGATCCCGCCCGTGAACACCACGCCGGCGGAAATCGTGTCGAGGCTGTTGAGCGAACCATCGTTATTGGTATCGAGTACCGCATAGTTGAGCATCTTACCGTTGAACGCATCCACTTCGATCAATTTGCCGGTACCGAAGCTGGCGCATGGGTCGGTGGTGTCCACGGCGGCCGTGGTGAAGACAACGCGACCAAGTACCAGGTTGGCCGGATTGATGACACGCTCGCCGGTGAGCGCATTGTTGTATGTCAGCGGCAGATACCAGCCTTTCTTCGTGGGATAGGCCACGTCGGTCTCGCTGGTCGTTATGAACTGCCCTGTAGCGCCGGAAAAGATACCCGTGATTGACTGGGCTTGCAGGCTCGAGACGATGATCTGCCCCGTGCCGCCAGTGGCGTCCCAGATTGAATAGAACCCCTGCAGATCCTTGTTGAGCTTGTCCACGGACTCGTTGAATTTGCCCGTGCCGAAAAACACCTGAATGCCGCCCTGGGGGTTTTCCGCCAGCAAAGGTTGGGCGGTAATCGGTTGGGTCGTCCCGCCGGGGGCGGTGAACAATGGCTGACCGGCGAATGCCAGGCCCCAGGTGTTCGGTGAGGTACCACTGAGGTCGAACTTCCACATCCGTCCTCTCAGGTCACCGCCATAAGCGGCCTGAACCACATTCTGGGAATTGACCCGAAGCTTGACCGACGACAGCCCGTTATTGGTTTCGCTGCTGTTGACGATGATTTTCCGGATCAGCGAACCGTCGCGAATATCCACCACGTACAGCGCGGCCACACCGGTGTTGCTGCCGTAACCATTGGAAATGAACGCGGCCCAACGGCCATCCGCCAACCGTGCCACTTCGGGGCGTGCGTAGGCGTAGCCCAGGTCATTGAAGGGGTGCGCTGTGTTGGCGACCGTCGGCGCGCTGATTTCCCACAACGCCCGAATCGCGTTGCCCGCCGATGCATCGAACAGTTGCACCGCATAAAAAGCCCGGCCACCCGCGCCGGTTCCGCCCAGGGCAAGGGTTTTCCAGACGGAGCCCAGTTGTGCATCAAAAACGCCGAGCTGCCCATCCACCAGGAATTTGTGGCTTACGCCGTTGACGTAGCTGGGGTCGGCGATGAGCTGCAACGACGGGAGGACGCTCGATGGCATGTAAGCGTAACGCCGGGTGCCGTTCGTACTGTTGATGACGCTGAAGAAACCATCGTTGGCGTTCACCACCAGGCTGGCGTTCATGTTCGCCGCCTTGGTCGTCAGGTAGGCGCTGTAGCTGGTGTCATTCACCAGGTCGGAGGCGGTCTGGTCGTTGGGCGAAGCCAGCAGCAGCGGTGAATTGATGATGTCCCCGAGCAAGGCGCTGCGCGCTTTCAGCCCGGTCTTGTTGATGCCCTTGCTCCATTCCACCAAATCGTTGCCGGTGACCCCTGTAGGCAGGCCCTGGCTCAGGCTGGTCTGCTGAGCCGGGGAGAAGTTCCCGTAGGCCAGGGTTACCGGCACATTGGTGGCGGTGTTCCAGGACTGATAGATCGGCGCCGTCGCGCCGGGCACGATAGCGGTGTCGGTGGTCCATTGAACCGCCGCCGTGTTGACCGTCCCGGTGGAGTTGAAACCGAACGCCTTGATGGTCCCGCGCCAATCCCTGGGGTCATAGGTGGTCTGGTAGTAACTGGAGGTGCTTGAGAGCGTGGCGCCATTGCTGGTGCCGCCGCCTCCCGAACCGGCCTTGGAGGTGATATCGCTGAGGGCCGATGACAGCGCCGAGTTCAAGCCCTCGCTGTCGGTGGCCGGATAATATTTGCCCGCACCATAGCGAGCGGCGTCGGAAAGCATCTGGTTAGTAACGGCAAACCCTACGGTATAAGTGTTGAGGTACTGCCGGCGAAACTCGGCCCCATCCCAGCTCTTGCCCGTGACATCGGTGCCTGTGGTGCGCATGTCAATGTCGAAGGCGAACTTGGCGATGTCATCCAGATAAAGCGTGTCGCCCTCCGCATCGCCGCTGGAGCTGGCACCATCGTTGGCACTGATGCCATCCCAGTTCGGCAAGCGGTTGCCCCCTAGGGGGTCGTTGGTGGGAAACGTGCGGTCATAGGTGGGCAGGCCATCCGTGATCACCACGCCAAAGTTCTTCTGGCATCGGTATTGGATCGGGCTGGTATAGGTGCTGGGTGTACCGTTGTGGTACGGCGCCATGCCTCGGAAATAGCGGGTGACTTCGTAATAACTTTCGGCCAAAGGCGTGTTGGCAACGGCGCCCAAGCCGTTGATGGCGTTGATCAAGGCGCTGTAGTTATTGTTGGCCTGGGCCTGGGTCACGCTGCCACTGACTGAAGAAAGATCGCTGATGGCCCGGGCAATGTAGCCGCCCGGGCCGGAGTTGCTGCTGTTGGGCGGGTTGAAGGTGGCAAGGCCAATGCGCAGGGCGCGGTTATTGGCGACCAGGTCGGTCGAGACATCCCGTGCAACGTTGATGCGATAATCGTTGGGAATCGTCCCCGTGGTGAAGTCCCGGCTGGCACCGTTGGCCAGGGTTACCAGATAGGCCAGGTACTTCCCCGCGTAACGGGTATTACCCCCGCCCACCGGATCTGGCAGTCGCAGGCAGATTCGCCCGATGCCGGTCCGATAGAAGCCGTACCAGCCAGACAAGCAGCCGCCCCGCAACAGGCTCACCAACAGAATGTTCGAATCGTCCTGATCCAGCTCATACCTGTCGTTGCAGTTGTTAGTGGAGTTACATGCAAAGGTGCGCGTCTGCGTCGCCGCCGGATCAAAGCCGGCGGCCCAGATGATGTTGTTCATGCTTCCGGAATCATCGATCAGCAGCATCACGTTGGGCGTCACCGCCGCCGCGCTCAACAGTGGCGACTCCGAAGGCGTGAAGCCATAGACCGGCGCCGCCAGGTAAAGGCTGAGCAACGCCCCCCACAACGAACCGAGCAGCGCCCTAATATTTCGCATAGATGCTCTCCACCACGCTGCGCTGATTGTTGCCCACCACAGCCACCGCAGTGATCCGATACAACGTCGCCGAGGTATTGACCGGCACGTTGACTGCCGCAAGGGTCGTGCCGATATTCTGCACGCCATAAAAGCCGCCCGCGGCGGCCACCCAGAGCACCCCCGACGACGAATTACGCCCCGCGCCTGTCACCGTCGCCGACTCGGCCGGTGGAGCACATTGTGCAGGGGTGCTACAGACCGGCAATGAATACGTCTCGACCTGCACAGCGCTTTCCCCCACCCTCAGCGCAGCCTCGGCCAGTTGGAACGACTGGTTGCGCTGCATGACGCTGCCGGTCATTTTTTCCTGGAGCGTGGCGCTCTGCATCGACGACAGGCCGATCAGCGTCAATAGCAGCAAAAAAACCAGGCTGACCAGCAATGCCATGCCGCGCTGGCGATGTCCGAGGCCTGTCGAAGTCATCGGTCGCTCCCTCATGGCAGCCGGTTGCGCAAGGCGGCAACCACGTTGAAGGTCTGATCGCGCACGCTGTTCCTCGGATCGAACAGCGTCAGTGTCAAGCGCACGCTGCGAATCAGCGCCGGGTCGGTCGGGTTGGCGCTGTAGTTGGTGGCCGCGATATCCGTCGCACTGTCGGCCACGCCAAAGGTCACGTCGAACGCCCGCACGTTGTCCACCAGCACCGCCATGGTCGGGTTGCCGCGGCCACTGCCCAGGAGCAGTTGATTGTTGCTGAAACCGTAGATCAAACGACGAATCGGAAAAGCCAATTGCCCGCTCGCCGGTAATCGCGCCCCGGTGTAGGCGGTCGCCGTGTTACGGCAGTCGGAAATGATCGTCCAGGCCGGCGTGCCGCCGCTGTTGCCGATGTCGGCCGTCACCAGGGTCAACCTTCGGTTGGCGTTGTCCCAGCGAATCGGGGTGAGCTGGCTGGCGGCGAAATCATTGTTCGAGGAGGCATCGGTGATGGTCGCCAGGCAGCCAAACATGCCCACCATGCGAATCTCCTGGATCATCTTGCTCAAGGCAAACCGTGCGTCCTCCTGCATCACCGCCGCAGCGTTCTGGCTGACATAGGTGTTCTTGGCCGAGATGAAAATCTGCACGACGCCCAACACCACGACCAGGCTGATCACCAGCGCGATCATCAATTCAATCAGGCCGAATCCCCGGTTGCTTCTATTCATGGTGGCGTCGCCACCGGGTCGACGGCGACACGGCTGGTCAATACGAAGCTACGCCTGGCCTGCGCTGTGTTTGTCGTGTTGGCGGCCCGGGCATCGTCCCAGGAAACAGTGATGGTGTAGACCCGCTGATTCAGCGCGACAGTGCCCGTGGCCGTGGCGCCGCCGAAGGCGACGATGTTGGTCTTGAAGTCGTACAGGTCCTGGTCCCGGGCCACGCTGAAATTGGGTGAGCTGGGCGGCGTGATGGTGTAGTCGGCGGCTGAATTGGCGCGGATACGGTCCATCAGGTCGTAGGCGATGAAGCTGGCCTGGCTGGTCATGCGCGAGCTGTCGGTGTACTTGAGCGCATTGAGCTGGACCATCGCCGCCCCCAACAGGCCCACGCCAAGGATCAGCACCGCCACCAGCACCTCGATCAGCGTCATGCCCTCCTGTGCCCGTCTACTGCAACCCTTCATCCGCAACTTCCATCCAATACAATTCGTCCATTGAGGCAAACACTGAGCGTCCTGCTCTGCGCCCCCCGTACATAACTGAAACTCACCGGCGTGGCCGGTGCCGATAATCCGCCCAGGTTGTTGAAATCGATACTGGTCACATCTGAGGTTAGCGTCAGAGTCCCGCCGCTGCCCATCGCTGGAACAACCCGCAACACATTGGCCGGATTGCCGGTGCTGTCATACACGGTCAACTCACCACTCCAGGCTCCACCCTGCGTCGTGGGACGAATTCGCGTGGTAATGCCACGATTGATCGCTTCCATTCGCGCGAAGTTCAAGGCACGGCGCAAGTCGCCGATCTCGGTATCGGCCTTGCTGCTTTGCAGCGACCCGGTGAACGACGGCACCGCCATGGTGATCAGAATCAACAGCACACCGAGGGCCACCAGCAGCTCGATCAGCGTGAAACCTTTTGTACGAAGATCCATCGATGCCCTCCGTTGCCGTCGGCTATACCTGCTTCTACAACGCTAGAACAAACCACCGCTTGTGGCGAGGGAGCTTGCGCCTTCGCCACAACATGCTTCCTGCCAATCGCGCCGCTTCATACTCTCCAGGGAGGAGACGTCATGTACCAACAAGGCTTCAGCCTGCTCGAACTGCTCATGGGACTGGCAATTGCCGCGATTGTTCTGCCGTGGGCCGGCACAAGCTGCAAAGAGCTGATCGAATCCATGCAGCGCGAGGACACGGCGCATTTGCTGCTCAGCGGGTTGCGCAGCGCCCGCAGCGAAGCCATCACGCGCAACCGCCGGGTGCTGATACAAGGAATAGACAACGATTGGGGCAAAGGCTGGCGGATCACGCTGGACAACAAGGAGAAAACCTTGCTGATGGAGCGCAGCGCACACGCTCGGGTGATCGGCAACTCGACGGTCAAACGCAGGGTGAGATTCGGCAGCCAGGGGGAAGCGCTGCACCTCAATGGCTCTTTCCAGGCCGGCACGCTGCATGTCTGCGCCAAGCGCGAACCGGTCAGCCATCACCAGGTGATATTGGCGCCCTCCGGCCGCGTCCGTCTGGAAAGTATCGAAGCCGAACAGGCCCTGTGCGCAAAAGGACTTAAAGCAGGGAGCGGACGCGCAGTTCCTTCGGCATCGAAAACGTAATGTTTTCCTCGCGACCGGCCAGCTCGTCAGCCCCGGTGGCGCCCCAGGCCTGCAACTGCTCGATTACGCCACGTACCAGGACTTCCGGCGCGGAAGCGCCGGCGGTGATGCCGATCCGCTCGACGCCGTCGAACCAGCTGCGCTGCATGTCTTCGGCACCATCGATCAGGTAGGCCGGGGTGGACATGCGCTCGGCCAGTTCGCGCAAGCGATTGGAGTTGGAGCTGTTCGGGCTGCCGACCACCAGGACCACATCGCATTCGTTGGCCAGTTGCTTGACCGCGTCCTGACGGTTTTGGGTCGCGTAGCAGATGTCATCCTTGCGCGGTCCGCCGATAGCCGGAAAGCGCGAACGCAAAGCATCGATCACCCGACTGGTGTCGTCCATGGACAGAGTGGTCTGGGTGACAAAAGCGAGCTTTTCAGGATTGCGCACCTGCAAGGCCGCCACGTCTTCCTCGTCCTCGACCAGATAGATGGCGCCGCCGTTGCTGGCGTCATACTGGCCCATGGTGCCTTCAACTTCCGGATGGCCCTCATGCCCGATCAGGATGCATTCACGGCCGTCACGACTGTAGCGGGCCACCTCGATGTGAACCTTGGTGACCAATGGGCATGTGGCGTCGAACACCTTCAGGCCGCGACCGGCGGCTTCGGTACGCACCGCCTGGGAAACGCCGTGGGCACTGAAGATCACGATGACGTCGTCCGGCACCTGGTCCAGTTCCTCGACGAAAATGGCCCCGCGACTGCGCAGGTCCTCGACGACGAACTTGTTGTGCACCACTTCATGGCGCACGTAGATCGGAGGCCCGAAGACTTCCAGGGCGCGGTTGACGATTTCGATCGCCCGGTCCACGCCAGCGCAGAAGCCACGGGGGTTGGCGAGTTTGATTTGCATGCTGTGCCTCGTGTCTGTGGGAGCGAGCCTGCTCGCGATACGGTGGATCAGTCAACTCGATGGCGACTGTGACTCAGCTTTCGCGAGCAGGCTCGCTCCCACAGGTATTGTGGGGGCGATAATTGCCGTTAAACCTTAAACCGCCTTGACCTCAAGAATTTCCACTTCGAAACTCAAGGTCTTGCCCGCCAATGGATGGTTGAAGTCCACCGTCACCTGGGCATCGTCGAAAGCCTTCACCACACCCGGCAGCTCGGCGTTGGCCGCATCGTTGAAAATCACCAGCAAGCCCTCGGACAGTTCCATGTCCTGGAATTGCGAGCGTGGCATGGTCTGCACGTTTTGCGGGTTGGGCTGACCAAAGGCATTTTCCGGTGGAACGACCACGGTGCGCTTGTCGCCGGCCTTGAAACCGAAGAGCGCCGCCTCGAAGCCCGGCAGCAGGTTGCCGTCGCCGACCTTGAACACCGCCGGCGCCTTGTCGAAAGTGCTGTCGACCGTGTCGCCGTTTTCCAGGTGCAGGGCGAAGTGAAGCTTCACTTCGGTGTTTTGAGCGATACGCTGCTCAGTCATGGACGGCTTCTCCGGTTTTCTTACTCTTGAACATATCCAGGGCGAGCATCACGGCGCCCACGCTGATGGCGCTGTCGGCAAAGTTGAACGCGGGGAAGTACCAGCGATTCTGCCAATGCACCAGGATGAAATCGACGACGTGGCCCAAGGCAATCCGATCGTAGAGATTGCCCAGCGCCCCACCCAGGACCAAGGCCAGCGCCACCGCCAGCCAGGTTTCGTCACGCCCCAGGCGCTTGAGCCAGACCACCAGCACGGCGCTGACCACCACGGCGATCAGCGCGAACAGCCAGCGCTGCCAGCCCGAGCTGTCGGCCAGGAAGCTGAACGCTGCACCGGTGTTGTAGGCCAGGGTCCAGCTGAAGTAGTCAGGAATGACCACGATCTGCTGGTACAGGGTCAACGAACCCTCGAAGTAGTACTTGCTGGCCTGGTCGATCACCAGCACCAACACGCTCAACCAGAGCCAGCCCAGCCGCCCGAAACGGCCCGCCACATTAGGCATAGTGGCGAACCTCGCCTGTGCCGCTGATGTTGTCGACGCAACGACCGCAGATTTCCGGATGCTCCGGGTTCACGCCGACGTCTTCACGGCAGTGCCAGCAACGGGCGCATTTGACGAAGCTCGACTTGACCACCTTGAGCTTCAGGCCACTCACTTCGGTGACCACAGCATCGGCCGGCGCCTGCGCCAACGGCGCGACACTGGCGGTGGAGGTGATCAGCACGAAGCGCAGCTCGTTGCCCAGTTTCGCCAGGTCGGCGCCCAGGGCGTCTTCGGTGTAGAGCGTCACTTCGGCCTGCAGGTTGCCGCCGACGGCCTTGGCCGCCCGCTGAATTTCCATTTCCTTGTTGACCGCTGCCTTGACCGCCATCACTCGATCCCAGTACGCACGGTCCAGCTCGAAGCCTTGCGGCAGTTCGGTCAGGCCTTCGTACCAGGTGTTGAGCATCACCGATTCATTGCGCTCGCCCGGCAGGTATTCCCACAGCTCATCGGCGGTGAACGCCAGGATCGGCGCGATCCAGCGCACCAGCGCTTCGCTGATGTGGAACAGCGCGGTCTGGCAGGAACGGCGCGCCTTGCTGTTGGCACCGGTGGTGTACTGGCGATCCTTGATGATGTCGAGGTAGAAACCACCGAGCTCCTGCACGCAGAAGTTGTGGATCTTGGAGTAGACGTTCCAGAAACGGTATTCGCCGTAGTGTTCCTGCAATTCGCGTTGCAGCAGCAAGGTACGGTCCACGGCCCAGCGATCCAGGGCGAGCATGTCTTCGGCCGGTAACAGGTCGGTGGCCGGGTTGAAGCCGGTCAGGTTCGAGAGCAGGAAACGCGCGGTGTTACGGATTCGCCGGTAGGCGTCGGCGCTGCGTTGCAGGATCTGCTCGGAAACCGCCATCTCGCCGGAGTAATCGGTGGACGCAACCCACAAGCGCATGATGTCAGCGCCGAGGGTGTCGTTGACTTTCTGCGGCGCGATCACGTTGCCCAGGGACTTGGACATCTTGCGGCCGGACTCGTCGACGGTGAAGCCGTGGGTCAGCAGCTCGCGGTACGGCGCGTGGTTATCGATGGCGCAACCGGTCAGCAAGGACGAGTGGAACCAGCCGCGATGCTGGTCCGAACCTTCCAGGTACAGGTCGGCGCGCGGGCCGGTCTCGTGGCCCATCGGGTGTGAACCGCGCAGCACGTGCCAGTGGGTGGTGCCGGAGTCGAACCAGACGTCCAGGGTGTCGCTGATCTTGTCGTACAGCGGCGCTTCGTCGCCCAGCAGCTCGGCGGCGTCCAGCTTGAACCAGGCTTCGATGCCTTCGGCTTCGACGCGCTGGGCAACTTGTTCCATCAGCTCGACAGTACGCGGGTGCAGCTCGCCGCTTTCCTTGTTCAGGAAGAACGGAATCGGCACGCCCCAGTTGCGCTGGCGAGAGATGCACCAGTCCGGACGGTTGGCGATCATCGAGTGCAGGCGCGCCTGGCCCCAGGCCGGCACGAACTGGGTCTCTTCGATAGCCTTGAGCGAACGCTGGCGCAGGGTGTCGCCGCTGGTGGGCTGCTTGTCCATGCCGATGAACCACTGTGCCGTGGCACGGTAGATCAGCGGGGTCTTGTGGCGCCAGCAGTGCATGTAGCTGTGTTCGATGACGGTGGTGTGCAGCAGCGCGCCGACTTCGGTCAGCTTGTCGACGATGGCCGGGTTCGCTTTCCAGATGAACTGGCCGCCGAAGAATTCCAGCGACGGCACGTACACGCCATTGCTCTGCACCGGGTTGAGGATGTCATCGTTGACCATGCCGTATTTCTTGCAGGTCACGAAGTCGTCAACGCCATAGGCCGGCGCGGAGTGAACCACGCCGGTGCCCGCGCCCAGTTCCACGTAGTCGGCCAGGTACACCGGCGACAGACGGTCGTAGAACGGATGGCGGAAATTGATCAGTTCCAACGCCGAACCTGGCGCGGTGGCAACCACCGAACCTTCGAGGCCGTAACGGGCCAGGCAGGATTCGACCAGCTCTTCGGCCAACACCAGCAGCTTGTCACCGACATCGACCAGGGCGTAGTTGAATTCCGGGTGGACGTTCAGCGCCTGGTTGGCCGGGATGGTCCACGGGGTGGTGGTCCAGATCACGATAGCCGCCGGCTTGGCCAGCTTGCCCAGGCCGAACGCGGCGGCGAGCTTGTCTTCATCGGCGATCGGGAATGCGACATCGATGGTCGAGGACTTCTTGTTTTCGTACTCGACTTCCGCCTCGGCCAGGGCCGAACCGCAATCGAAGCACCAGTTCACGGGCTTGAGGCCCTTGAACACGAAGCCACCCTCGACGATTTTCGCCAAGGCACGGATTTCGCCGGCTTCGTTCGCAAAGTTCATGGTCTTGTACGGGTTGGCGAAGTCGCCCAACACGCCGAGGCGGATGAATTCGGATTTCTGCCCTTCGATCTGCTCGGTGGCATAGGCACGGCACAGCTCGCGGGTCTTGTCCGCGCCCAGGTTCTTGCCGTGGGTCACCTCGACCTTGTGCTCGATCGGCAGGCCGTGGCAGTCCCAGCCCGGGACATACGGCGCGTCAAAACCCGACAGGGTCTTGGAGCGGATGATCATGTCCTTGAGAATCTTGTTCAGCGCGTGACCGATGTGGATGGTGCCGTTGGCGTACGGAGGGCCGTCGTGCAGGACGAACTTCGGACGATCCTTGCCAATTTCGCGCAACTTTCCGTACAGGCCAATGCTGTCCCAACGCTGCAGAATCTGTGGTTCGCGCTGAGGCAGGCCGGCCTTCATTGGGAAGGCGGTGTCCGGAAGGTTTAGCGTGGCTTTATAGTCGGTCATTTAAGGCTCTTCATTAGCGATTGGCGCTGGTTGCGACAAGGGCACGGGCGGCGGCGATATCTGCATGGATCGCCGTCTTGAGCGCCTCCAGAGAGGCAAAACGCTGCTCTTCACGCAGCTTCTGGTGGAAAACCACCGTCAAACGCCGGTCATACAGATCGCCGGCAAAATCCAGAATGTGTACTTCGAGATGGGCCTTGCCATCTCCCTGGACCGTCGGCCGTACACCGATATTGGCGACGCCGGGCCAGGTCTTGCCATCGATGTCGACACTCACCAGGAACACCCCGGTGAGCGGCACACGACGGCGCTTGAGCTGCACATTGGCCGTTGGCGTGCCTAATTGACGCGCCAGTTTCTGCCCATGCAGGATCCGCCCGGCAATCCGGTACGGCCGGCCGAGCAAGCGCTCGGCCAATTCGAAGTCGGCGGCCGCCAAGGCGTTGCGGACCTGGGTGCTGCTGACGCGCAAACCGTCCATCTCGACGGTCTGCGCCGCTTCAACCGTGAAGCCCTGGGCGATACCTGCCTGTTGCAGGTAATCAAAATCTCCGGACCGATCACAGCCAAAACGGAAGTCATCGCCGACTTCCAAGTGTTTCACATCGAGACCATCCACCAGGATGGTATCGACGAATTCGGCGGCACTGAGTTTGCTCAGGCGCTGGTTGAAGGCCAGGCACAGGACCCGGTCGACGCCTTCGGCGGCCAGCAGCTGCAGCTTGTCCCGCAGCCGCGCCAAGCGGGCCGGAGCGGTGTCAGGGGCGAAAAACTCCCGGGGCTGCGGCTCGAAGATCACCACGCAGCTGGGCAGGCCCAATTCCAGCGCACGCTCGCGCAGCCGCGCCAGGATAGCCTGGTGACCACGGTGGACACCGTCGAAGTTGCCAATGGTGGCGACACAGCCCCGATGGCGGGGACGCAGGTTGTGAAGGCCTCGAACCAGCTGCATAACGCGCTTCTTGCTCATAAAGTGGCCGATTATAACCACACCCGGCGGTCGGTGACAGGCAACACCGTAACCCAAAGTGATCGAACCGACAAAACCGCCGTCGGGCCCGTGATCATACAGAGCAGGTGCTCAGTTCAAGGCTTTGCGATTGAAGTCGCGCAAACGGAACCCCATCAGCAGCAACATGCCGAAATACGCCACCACGCCCGCCACGACCAACACGCCCAGGCGCAGGAAACGCTCGAGCATCTGCCCTTCGCCCCAAGCCGGCATGAAGTGCATCCCAGCCAGCAATACCGCCGACATCACCGCCACGGCGACCAGCAGCTTGAGGCCGAACTTGCCCCAGCCCGGCAGCGGTTGATACATCTTCTGCTTGCGCAGTTGATAGAACAGCAGCCCAGCGTTGAGGCAGGCCCCTGCACTGATTGCCAAGGCCAGGCCGGCATGGGCCAGGGGACCGATGAGCAGCAGGTTGAACAGTTGGGTCATCACCAGCGTGAAGACCGCGATCTTCACCGGCGTGCGGATGTTCTGCTGGGCATAGAAACCTGGCGCAAGGACCTTGATCACGATGATCCCGAGCAGCCCCACCGAATAGGCAATCAGTGCCCGCTGCGTCATCAGGGCATCAAATGCATTGAATTGACCGTACTGGAACAAGGAAACGGTCAGCGGCTCGGCGAGGATCCCCAACGCCAGCGCGCAAGGCAGGACCAGCACGAAGCACAGGCGCAGGCCCCAATCGAGGATCCGCGAGTACTCATGGCGATCCTGGCTGGCGTAGGTCTTGGCCAGGGTCGGCAGCAGAATCGTGCCCAGCGCCACGCCCAGCACGCCGGACGGCAACTCCATCAAGCGGTCGGCGTAGTACATCCACGACACCGAGCCAGCCACCAGAAACGAGGCAAAAATGGTGTTGATGATCAGCGAGATCTGACTCACCGAGACACCGAGAATCGCCGGCAGCATCTGCTTCATGACGCGCCACACGCCGCTGTCGCGCAGGTTCAGCCGCGGCAGCACCAGCATGCCGATCCTCTTCAGGTGCGGCAGTTGATAGAGCAACTGCGCCAGGCCACCCACCAATACCGCCCATCCCAGAGCCATTACCGGTGGATCGAAATACGGCGTCAGGAACAACGCAAACACGATCATGCTGACATTGAGCAGCGTCGGCACGAAGGCCGGCACCGAAAAGCGGTTCCAGGTATTGAGGATCGCCCCGGCCAGCGAGGACAGGGAAATCAGCAATATATAAGGAAAGGTCACCCGCAACAGATCCGAGGTGAGCTGGAACTTTTCCGGCGTGTCGGTGAACCCTGGCGCGGTGGCCCAGATCACCCAAGGCGCGGCGAGCATGCCGGCGGCCGTGACAAGTGCCAACACCAGCGTCAGCAACCCCGTTACATAGGCGATGAAGGTGCGGGTCGCCTCGTCGCCCTTCTGGCTTTTATATTCCGCCAGGATCGGCACGAAGGCCTGGGAAAAAGCCCCTTCGGCAAAGATTCGCCGCAGCAGGTTGGGCAATTTGAACGCAATGAAGAAGGCGTCGGTGGCCATTCCGGCACCGAATATCCGGGCGATCAGCGTATCGCGAACGAATCCCAGGACACGGGAAAGCATCGTGATAGAGCTGACGGCAGCCAACGATTTAAGCAGATTCATGAAAAGAGTTTTTGCCTGTCGATAAACAGCAGGCGAACAATGCGCCCACTTGTGCGATACTCCGCGCCGCTAAACAGCACAGCGCCAAAGCCCGCGAGTTTACAGGTCGCACGCCGGAAAGAAATCATTCGGTGCGCCGCACCTGCCATTCAGCGGAACGTGTCACCCGCCCTTGACAAGACCTCAACTCATCGGCATGATTCGCGGCCTATTTTGTTTGCTATTTCCTAAAAAGTCTTTCGAGGAGCTCGACGGTGGCCAACTCACCTTCCGCCAAAAAACGTGCAAAACAGGCTGAGAAGCGTCGCAGCCACAACGCCAGCCTGCGTTCCATGGTCCGTACCTACATCAAGAATGTAGTCAAGGCCATCGACGCAAAAGACGCTGAAAAAGCACAAGCTGCTTACGTTCTGGCTGTGCCAGTTATCGACCGCATGGCCGATAAAGGCATCATCCACAAGAACAAGGCTGCTCGCCATAAGAGCCGCCTGAATGGCCACGTAAAGGCCTTGAACGTTGCCGCTGCTGCCTAAGCGACGCGCTCGTTAAAAAACCGACCTCAGGGTCGGTTTTTTATTGCCTGCGATTTATCAACCACACAGCAAAAAAACTGTGGGAGCGAGCTTGCTCGCGAATGCTGTTTGCCAGCAGCATTGATGCCACCTGACACACCGTATCGCGAGCGGGCTCGCTCCCACACAGGGGCATTGAGCGTCAGGTTATTGAGCCCGAGCCCACGGCAGGATCGGAATCGCCGTCACCGCATTTTGCGGGCTGCCCTCGATCACGCGATCGCTATAGACCAGATACACCAGCGTATTGCGCTTCTTGTCGAGGAACCGCACCACCTGCATGGTCTTGAACACCAACGAAGTGCGCTCGCGGAACACCTCTTCGCCGTCCTTGAGGTCGCCCTTGAAGCTGATGGGCCCGACCTGCCGACAGGCGATGGACGCCTCGGCGCGATCTTCGGCCAGGCCCAGACCGCCTTTTACACCACCGGTCTTGGCCCGCGACAGGTAACAGGTCACGCCGTCCACCTTGGGATCGTCAAACGCCTCGACCACGATCCGATCGTTCGGCCCGACAAACTTGAACACCGTCGAGACCTGGCCGATTTCCTCGGCCGAAGCCAGCAGCGGCAGTGCCAGTAGCAAACCGATCAATCCTTTTGCCATACCCATGTTTTTTCCTTAGACGAGGATCAGGTTGTCACGGTGGACCAATTCGGGCTCTGCCATGTAACCCAACAAGCCGACGATCGCATCAGACGACTGGCCGATGATTTTCTGCGCTTCCAACGCGCTGTAGTTGGCCAGGCCGCGGGCGATTTCGCGACCGTCCGGCGCGACGCATACCACCATCTCGCCGCGACGAAAACTGCCCTGGACCAGCTTCACGCCCACTGGCAGCAAACTCTTGTTGCCCTGGGACAAGGCCGACACCGCCCCCGCATCCAGCACCAAGGTGCCACGGGTTTGCAGATGCCCGGCCAGCCATTGCTTGCGTGCCGCCAGCATGCCGCGCTCGGGCGACAACAATGTTCCGATACGCTCGCCAGCCTTCAGGCGATCCAATACACGTTCCAGCCGACCACCCACGATAATCGTATGCGCCCCGGAGCGGGCCGCCAGGCGCGCCGCGCGCAGCTTGGTCTGCATGCCGCCACGCCCCAAAGCCCCGCCGGTACCACCCGCCACGGCATCCAGCGCCGGATCATCGGCGCGGGCCTCGTAGATCAGCTTGGCGTCGGGATTGTTGCGTGGATCGGCATCGAACATGCCGTCGCGATCCGTGAGGATCACCAGCAGATCCGCCTCCACCAGGTTCGCCACCAGCGCGGCCAGGGTGTCGTTGTCGCCAAAACGGATTTCGTCGGTGACCACCGTGTCGTTCTCGTTGATAACCGGGATAACCTTCAGCTCGACCAACGCCCGCAACGTACTGCGGGCATTGAGGTAGCGCTTGCGGTCGGACAGGTCGTCATGGGTCAGCAGGATCTGCGCCGTGTGGCGACCATGCTCGGCGAAGCTCGACTCCCAAGCCTGGACCAGGCCCATCTGGCCGATGGCGGCGGCAGCTTGCAGCTCATGCATCGCGCTGGGTCGCGACGTCCAGCCCAGGCGACTCATGCCGGCAGCCACGGCCCCGGAAGAGACCAACACCAACTCGACACCCGCCTCATGCAAGGCCACCATCTGTTCGACCCACACCGCCATAGCCGTGCGATCCAGGCCCTTGCCATCCGCCGTCAGCAGTGCGCTGCCGATCTTGACGACCCAGCGCTGCGCACCCGTCACCTTGCTCCGCATTTTCTTCAACCTTTGCCAGCGAACGGCGCGACCCAGCGCCGCCCATGGGATTATTCGTATTTGCGTTTTACAGATACCAAAACGCCGCTCGATTGAGCGGCGCCTTGGAAACCGGCTGGCTGCGATGATAACACCGCCCTGGACCAGTTAATGCCAGCCACACGAGAATCCTTGTGGGAGCGAGCCTGCTCGCTCCCACAGGTTTTGCCTTCAAGCGGCCGGCATCAGCACAAGATCAGTCGCGGACGTAGATGATCTCCGGACCGTCCTCGTCATCCACATCTTCTTCGTCCCAATCGTCGTCACCGATGTCATGGACCGACTTGACGCCACTGCGGCGCAAGGCACGCTGGTCGTCCAGCGCCTGCAACTGGGCGCGCGCCTCGTCTTCGATGCGCTGGTCGAGCTCGGCCAGCTCTTCCTTGTAGGCCGGGTCGTTGGCCAGGCGATCGGCGCGATCTTCCAGGTAACGCATGATGTCGTGGCACAGACGCTCGGTGTTTTCCTTGGCGATGGCCGAGATCACGTAGACCGGACCTTCCCACTCCAGGCGATCGACGATCTCCTTGACCCGCTCCTCATGCTCTTCCTCGAGGATCTGGTCGCACTTGTTCAGCACCAGCCAACGGTCGCGCTCGGCCAGGGCCGGGCTGAACTTGGTCAGCTCGTTGACGATGACTTCGGCAGCATCGGCAGCACTGGTTTCATCCAGAGGCGCCATGTCGACGAGGTGCAGCAACAGGCGGGTACGGGACAAGTGCTTGAGGAAGCGAATGCCCAGGCCGGCACCCTCGGAAGCGCCTTCGATCAGCCCCGGAATGTCGGCGATCACGAAGCTTTTCCAACGGTCGACACTGACCACGCCCAGGTTTGGCACCAGGGTGGTGAACGGGTAGTCGGCCACTTTAGGCTTGGCCGCCGACACCGAGCGAATGAAGGTACTTTTACCGGCATTCGGCAGACCTAACAGACCCACATCGGCCAACACTTTCATTTCCAGCTTCAGGTCACGCTGTTCGCCGGGCTTGCCTGGCGTGGTCTGGCGCGGCGCGCGGTTGGTACTGGATTTGAAACGGGTGTTGCCCAGACCGTGCCAGCCACCATGGGCCACCAGCAAACGCTGGCCGGCCTTGGTCAGGTCGCCGATGACTTCCTGGGTGGCGGAATCGATCACCGTGGTACCGACCGGCACGCGCAGGATCAGGTCTTCGCCCTTCTTGCCGGTGCAGTCGGTGCTGCCACCGTTGGAGCCACGCTCGGCATCGAAGTGCCGGGTGTAACGGTAGTCCACCAGGGTATTGAGGTTTTCATCGGCGAGCATGTAGATCGAGCCGCCGTCGCCCCCGTCACCACCGTTGGGGCCACCGTTTTCAATGAATTTTTCCCGACGGAAACTCATGCAGCCATTGCCGCCGTCGCCAGCCTTTACTCGAATCGATACTTCATCAACAAACTTCATGACACACGCCTCTCGCCGTACGGACGAGCCGAAAAAAACAAGACATAAGACTCTTGCAAAAATGAGCGCAGCGACCTCAAAACACGCCCCAACCGCAGCGCCGACAGCCCATACAAACAGTTTTGCAAGAGACTCACCCCACAAACGAAAAAGCCCCGTCGCAAGACAGGGCTTTTCCAGCGGTCTCGCAATTAAGCTGCGATAACGCTTACGTAACGACGACCGAAGGCGCCTTTTACTTCGAACTTGATCACGCCTTCGATTTTAGCGAAGAGGGTGTGATCCTTACCCATGCCAACGCCGTAGCCAGCGTGGAATTGGGTGCCGCGCTGACGCACGATGATGTTGCCCGCTTTGATAGCCTGGCCGCCATACATCTTCACGCCAAGGCGTTTGGCTTCTGAGTCGCGACCGTTACGGGTACTACCACCAGCTTTTTTGTGTGCCATGAGTTCAATTCTCCTAGTGAGGAATTAGGCTGAAATTAAGCCTGAATACCGGTGATTTTGATCTCGGTGTACCACTGGCGGTGGCCCATACGCTTCATGTGGTGCTTACGACGACGGAACTTGATGATGCGGACTTTATCGTGACGACCTTGGGAGATCACTTCAGCCACAACGGTAGCGCCAGCAACGACTGGAGCGCCGATATTCACGTCATCGCCATTGGCGACCAACAGAACGCGATCAAAAGTCACGGATTCGCCGGTAGCGATTTCCAGTTTTTCGATCTTCAGGTATTCACCTGGGGCGACCTTGTATTGCTTGCCACCAGTAACGATTACTGCATACGACATGGTATTTCTCCGATAATCCTGCTCACCCAGCGCTTTATAAGAAGAGGTATTGGCTGGCATGGCTGCATGGGCTGGAAGGCCCGGATGCAATTGCGTAAGGCAGGTGCTGCCCAGGAAGTTCAGGGTGCGCGATTGTACGCAAGCTGACCGAGCCTTGCAAGTGGCCGCCCCGCACTGTAGAAGCATGCGCCTTGACACCTGCGGACGTGGGTCCTAGCATGCCGCGCAACCCTTCTGGAGCGCCTGTCGCTGATGCAACCCCAAGCTTTCTACCGCGCAGTGGCGGACGATTTTAGTGCCGTCGACGGTATCATCAAGAAGCAGCTGACGTCCCGCGTGCCGCTGGTATCGAAAATCGGCGACTACATCACGTCGGCCGGCGGCAAGCGCCTGCGTCCTTTATTGGTGCTACTGTGCGGCAAGGCACTGGGTCGCGAAGGCGACGACATGCGCCTGCTCGCCGCCACCATCGAATTCCTGCACACCGCGACCCTGCTGCATGACGACGTCGTCGACATGTCCGGCATGCGCCGTGGCCGTTCGACCGCCAACGCCATGTGGGGCAACGCCCCGAGCGTGCTGGTGGGTGATTTCCTGTACTCGCGCTCGTTCGAAATGATGGTCGAGCTGGGCTCGATGCCGGTAATGAAGATCCTGTCCCAGGCCACGCGCATCATCGCCGAAGGCGAAGTGCTGCAGTTGTCCAAGGTGCGCGATGCCAGCACCACCGAAGAAACCTACATGGAGGTCATTCGCGGCAAGACCGCGATGCTCTTCGAAGCCTCGACCCACAGCGCCGCCGCCCTGGCCGGTGCCACCAGCGAGCAGAGCGAAGCCCTGCGCACCTTTGGCGACCACCTGGGCGTGGCCTTCCAGCTGGTGGACGACCTGCTGGACTACAAGGGCGACGCCGAGACCCTGGGCAAGAACGTCGGTGACGACCTGGCCGAAGGCAAGCCGACCCTGCCGCTGATCTACACCATGCGTGAAGGCACGCCTGAACAGGCAGCTTTGGTACGCCAGGCGATCCAGAAAGGCGGGATCGAGGACCTGGAAAGCATCCGGATCGCGGTCGAAGCTTCCGGATCGCTGGAATACACCGCGAAATTGGCCCAGGACTACGTCGCCCGCGCAATCAAGTGCCTCGACGCCCTACCGGCCAGCGAGTACCGCGATGCGCTGGTGGAACTGAGCGAGTTTGCGGTCGCCCGCACCCATTGATTGCATGAAAACGGCGAGCTTTTGTGGCGAGGGAGCTTGCTCCCGCTCGGTTGCGCAGCGACCGCAAGTGCCATAAGGGGGCGGCTGCGCAGCCCACCGGGAGCAAGCTCCCTCGCCACAAAAGCCCCGTATCACCCTCCTGGCAACAAAACCCTATACAATGTGCGCCCTTTTGCCCTCCTGATACCAAGGAACCTTAGTGAGCACGTTGCCTCCCTGCCCGAAATGCAATTCCGAATACACCTACGAAGACGGTACCCAGCTGGTCTGCCCGGAGTGCGCCCATGAATGGTCCGCCGGCGGCGAAGCGCAAGCGCCATCCGACGACATCGTGAAGAAGGATTCGGTCGGCAACGTCCTGCAGGACGGCGATACCATTACCGTGATCAAGGACCTCAAGGTCAAGGGCACTTCCCTGGTGGTCAAGGTTGGCACCAAGGTCAAGAACATCCGCCTATGCGATGGCGATCACGATATCGACTGCAAGATCGACGGCATCGGCCCGATGAAGCTTAAATCCGAGTTCGTCAGAAAAGTCTGAATCTGTTGTATTTCCCATCCCATGCCCCGCGTGGGATGGTGCTTGTCTTCCCCCTCCCCAACCCTATTTTGTGCGACCCCACGGGATTCCAACCCGCTTGGGCTTTCACAACCCATCGTCAGAAAAAAACCGTTGCGCCAATAGAGACTTGCTATTTAGCGAATAAGAATTATTCTCATCGAACCCATCAAGGAGATGAGAACCATGACTTATTTGATCGATGCCTGGCTGGACCGTCCACATCCCTACCTGAGGATCCTGCACCGGGAAACCGGGGAAGTCTGTGCGGTGCTTGAAGAAGAAGCCTTGAATGAGCTGCAGGACCAGGGGGATCTGGACCTCAACAGCCTCAACTCCAGCGAACCGCTGGTGCTAAAGGAGTTGGTGCGAAACCTGTTCCTGTTCTGCTACGCCCGGGCGTTGCGCCCAACGGGTGATTTCAGCGGCAGATTCCATGGATGAGCATAAATAACCTATGGGAGAACCTGTGGGAGCGATGGTGCGGCTCGCTCCCACAGTTTTTTGTCCGGCTGTAAAAACCGGACAGAGTCTTACAATACGTCCAACAGCTCGACGTCGAACACCAGCACGCTGTGCGGCGGGATGCTGCCAACGCCCTGGGCGCCGTAGGCCAGCTCGCTAGGCACGTACAAACGCCATTTACTGCCGGCGTTCATCAGTTGCAGCGCCTCGGTCCAGCCAGGAATCACGCCGCCTACCGGGAATTCGGCTGGCTGGCCACGATCGTAGGAACTGTCGAACACAGTGCCGTCGATCAGGGTGCCGTGGTAATGGGTGCGCACCTGGTCTTCACGGGTCGGCTTGGCGCCTTCACCCTGGGTCAGCACTTCGAATTGCAGGCCGGAGGCCAGGGTGGTGATGCCTTCGCGCTTGGCGTTTTCAGCCAGGAACGCACGACCTTCGCCCGCAGCGGCCTCAGCCTTGGCGGCGGCTTCCGCTTGCATGATTTCACGGATGACCTTGAAGCTGGCGGACATCTCGTCCTGGCCCACGCGGCTTGGCTTGCCGGCGAACGCGTCGGTCAGGCCGGCCAGGATCGCGTCCAGGCTCACGCCCGGTGGCGGATTGTCGCGCAGTTGGTCGCCCAACTGACGGCCAATGCCGTAGCTGACGCGTGTTTCGTCGGTGGACAGGTTAACTTCGGACATGATGCTGCTCCGCTGTGCGGACGGCCCGGGAAGTTGCCGTGCGTACACAGCGCCTCCCGGAGCGCCCGGAACCAAAAGGGCGAGCAGACTAGCACAGATGCCGCAGCGCGTGACGAACCTCAGTGCTTGGTCAGCTTGTCCAGATACCCCATGGCGAAGGCCGACACCACGAACGTCATGTGGATGATCACGTACCACATCAGGTGGTCGGGATCGATATTCTTGGCATCCATGAAGATACGCAACAAATGGATGGAAGAGATGGCTACGATCGACGCGGCCACCTTCATCTTCAGGGATGAAGAGTCCATGGTGCCCAGCCAGTTGAGCTTTTCCTTGTCGGAATCGATGTCCAGTTGCGAGACGAAATTCTCATAGCCGGAGATCATCACCATGACCAGCAAACCGCCCACCAGCGCCATGTCGATCAGCGACAGCAGTACCAGGATCAGCTCGGACTCGGCCATGGAAAACACGTTGGGGATGACGTGAAAGACTTCCTGGAAGAATTTCAGCGCCAGGGCCAGCAAGCCCAGAGACAGCCCGAAGTAGATCGGCGCCAGCAGCCAACGGGAGGCGTACATTGCATTTTCGATAAAGCGTTCCATTGAGTCTCACACCAGGGCTGAAAAAACGCGGCGAGTATACCAGCCACGCCCCTACCGACAAACGCCGGTCCGGCCTGCGGTTCTACTGGCTGAGCATGCCCTTGGACGACTCACTGAAGCGGACGAAACTCGAAACCGCCAACGTTGCGACAACGCCCTCCGTTGATCTCCCGCAGTTGCGCCTGCATGTGCAGGGACCAGATCTGCGGATCGTCGGCCAGTTCATAACCGTGGGTTGTCAGGCTCTGGACGATGGTGTCGAGTATGGTTTCTGCGGCGGTCGGCCCGGGAAACGGCCCCTGGGCCTTGATGGCGGAAGGTTGCTCGCCGGCCATTCCGGCGGCGAAGAGCACGGTCCACATGCCCGTGTCTCCAGCGAGCGGACGGACAGCACATTCAATGCGGGTCACCAGGCCCAGGCACTGGCGGGTAAGGCAAAGGTTGCGCGACATGGCGGCGCCCCTCGGTAGATCCGGTATTCAGCCCAGGCGGGGCTGTTTCGATCCAATGATGGCTCTCGTTATCCTTGAACTGAGGATAGGAGAAAAGTTCCGGCGGCGAAGGATTTCGAAACCAGAATGCGCCGAGCGGTCACAGTGTGAATATTGACGCCAAACTGGTGACGCATTAAGAAAAAATGATCCACAACAAAACAGTGTGGGAGCGAGCCTGCTCGCGAAGGCGGATGGACAGCAACAATGATGTCGACTGTCCATCCGCTATCGCGAGCAGGCTCGCTCCCACAATTAGGTTTCCGATATCGAGAAAAACCTCAAGCAGGCTTGGCCTCCGCCAGCGCCTGCTGCGCCAGTTCCTTTTCCGCCTCCTTGATATCGTCCTCGCTGATCATTTCCGCGATAACCCGCAGCCGCTCCACCACGCGCGCATTGACGCTGCCCTCCGGGAACTCGCCGTTCTCGTCCGGCTCGCCCGCGGGTTCGCCCACCAGCAGGCTCAGGGCTTCGTCGGCCTGGCGCACGGCGTAGACGTGGAATTGCCCGGCGCGCACGGCGGCCAGCACTTTTTCATCGAGCATCAGGGTCGCAACATTGGCCTGGGGAATGATCGCCCCCTGCTCGCCTGTCAGCCCGCGGGCTTCACAGAGGCGGAAGAAGCCTTCGATCTTCTCGTTGACCCCACCCACCGCCTGCACTTCACCAAATTGGTTGATCGAGCCGGTGATGGCGAAGCACTGCTTCAATGGCGTCTTCGACAAGGCCGAGATCAGCGTGCAAGCTTCGCCGAGGGATGCGCTGTCGCCGTCCACATAGCCGTAGGACTGTTCCAGGGCGATGCTGGCCGAGATCGCTAGCGGGAATTCCTGGGCATACCGGCTTCCCAGGTAGCCGGTGAGAATCATCACACCCTTGGAGTGGATCGGCTGGCCGAGGTTGACCTCTCGCTCGATGTCGACGATACCGCTGCCGCCGGGATATACCGTGGCCGAAATGCGCGCCGGGACACCGAACGCAGAGTCGCCCACCTCAAGTACCGTCAACCCGTTGCACTTGCCCACGGCCGCGCCGTCGGTGTCGATGAGGATGATCCCCGCCAGCATGTCGTCGAGGATTCGCGCCGAGACACGCCCGGTGCGGGTGGCCTTGGCCTTCAAGGCGCGCTCGATGTGACCGGCATCGGTCATCTCGTCACCGGCCAGTTGGCGGATGAAATCCGCCTCGCTGACCAGTTGGAAAAGGTCACCGATACGCGCCGAAAGGCGTCCCTGGTGTTCGGCCAGACGCGCACTGTAAGTCGCCAGGCGCGCCACCGCATCGGCGGTCAGCGGCGCCATGCCCTCTTCCGAGGTGCGTGTCTTGAGCAACTGGGCAAACTGCTCCAGGCTCTCGTCGCCCATCGGGATGTCTTCATCGAAGTCCACCAGTACGCGAAACATTTCCTGGAAATCCGAATCCAGGTCCTGCAAGGCGTAATAGAGCTGGCGCGCGCCGATGATCACGACCTTGACCTGCAACGGGATGTGCTGCGGCGTCAGGGTGACCGTCGCCAGCCGCCCCAACTCGCCCAGTGGCGACTCCATTTTCAGCTTGCGCGACTGCAGGGCACGCTTGAGCGCATCCCACACGAACGGCTCGCCGAGCATCTTTTCCGCTTCCAGGATCAGAAAACCACCGTTGGCACGGTGCAAGGCGCCTGGGCGCAACTGCCGATACGTGGTGTAGAGCGCGCCCTGGTCGGTGCTGTACTCGATGCGCCCGAACAGGTTGTCGTAGGTCGGGTGCGGCTCGAACACCACCGGCGCGCCACCGCTCGCCGGATGGCCGACGACCAGGCTCGGCGCGTATTGCTCTTCCAGCAGCTTGCGGGCGACGGCGTCGGTCTTGCTGTCGTCCACCAGTTGTTCGACCACGGTCTTGAGCAGATAGACCTGCATGGCTTGCAGATACCCACAAACCGCGGCGTTCTCGGCGTACTTTTCCGACAACGGCGCCAGCAAAGGCTGTAAGGCCAGGGTGATGGTTTCTTCGTTGAGCTGACGCAACTGGTTGTTGGATTCGCGTTTCCATTGCGGGAGGCTGGCGAGCTCTTCGTTCAGGCGCTCCTCCAAGCCGGAAATATCTTCGTGGAACCGCTCGCGCTCGGCCTCCGGCAGTTGGGCGAACTCCGCCTCGTCCAGCGCCTTGCCCTCGCTCATCGGCGTGAACGCGATGTTGCTGCTGTCACGGTACAGCGCGACATCCTTTTCCAATGCCAGGCGCTCGATCACATCGAGAGCGCGGTCGTAGCGCTGGTTGAAGGCGCGGTCGATGGCGCTTTTTTTCTGCTGGTAGGACGGGTGCTCGAACACGGCCGGAAAAGTCGCCAGCAGATTGTCGATAAGGCCATTGATATCGCCAATGAACGTGCCCGCCGTACCCGAGGGCAGCTCCAGGGCGCGTGGCTCGCGAGGCTCATCGAAGTTATTGACATAGACCCAGTCCGACGGGGTCTGCATGCGCTTGCCTTCGGCCTTGAGGTAGCGCTTGACGAAAGAGAACCGGCCAGTACCGGGCTCACCCATGACGAATACGTTGTAACCGGGGCGTGGCATCGCCACACCGAACTGCAATGCTTCGACCGCACGCTCCTGGCCAAGCACACCGCGGAAGGGCTCCAGATCATTGGTGGTAGAGAAGCTGAACTGTTCAGCGGAAAACGGACGGGTCAGCGCTTCGGGCGCTAGACGCAAGCTGGCAGCAACAGGATCAGGCATCGGGCTTCCTTACATCAGGCGGGGCAGATAGCGGCATTCTGGCGCTGCCTATACCTGACTGGCAAGGAGCGTCTCAGGCCAAAGCATAGTCGAGGGAAAAACCCAGCGCAGAGCCCCGCAAGCAACGGGTTTGCAGTAATGTTTTTGCAAAATGTCACGGAACCCTCGGATCGTGCCTAAACTCCAAACTGCGCGGCTGGAACAATAACCGGCCCACTGGCTCCTGTAGGGGCCAGACCCTGTCCATTGGTATGCACATAAAGAGAACATAGCTATGAAACGGATTCTTCTCGGTACTCTCTTCACCGCTGTATCCATCAACGCCATGGCTCAGGCGCCGGGCGGCCCGGATTGCGGTTGGGGCAACATGCTGTTCGAAGGTCAGCGTGGCACCCCGGCCCACTTCCTCGCATCCACCACCAACGGCACCTCCGGCAACGCCACCTTCGGCATGACCTCCGGCACCAACGGCTGCTCGACCAACGCAGCACTGACCTACGGTGGCAAGTCCTGGCTGGCCATGAATGGCATGATGAACGAGCTGTCCGAAGACATGGCCAAGGGTCAGGGCGAAGCGCTGACCACCTACGCCGTGGTACTGGGTGTGGCGCCGGAAGATCGCGCTCACTTCTCCGCTGTGACCCACGAGCACTTCCAGCAGATCTTCAGCAAGGCTGACGTGACCGCAGAAGACGTGCATGCCAACACCCTGGCCATTCTGAAAAACGACCCTCGCCTGGCCAAGTACGCGACTCAAGCTTAAGCTCGACACCACTCGCTCCTTTCGGGGAGCGGGTTTTCTTTCTGGGGCCCTCTCGGTCTTTATTTTTCGATCTTCCAAGTAGCCGACTATGCTCAAACGCCTTGCCTGGCTGGCGCTCTGTGTGTGCGCCCCGCTATCCGCCGCGCCTCATGTCGACCCTCAACGTTTGCAGCAACTGGCCAATGACCGCTTCTGGATTTCCCTTGGCCACTACGAAACCGCCAAGCTCGGCGGCTGGCGCAGCTACATCAGCGACAAGAAATTCTTCCTCGCACCCGACGGCAACGAGCATCCCGACCGCGAACTGACCGCCACGCTGCAAGCCCTGTACGGCCCGGCCAGTGCCGGCCAGCAGCATGCCCAGTGCATGTACCCGGCGCGTACCCGCTGGCTGAAGGCGCAGCTCGACCTGACGGACCTGCCCTCGGTCAATTGCAGCGATTACACCCAATGGTTCAAGGACGTTTCGCCCCACAGCGCGGTGATGATCTTCCCGGCCGCGTACCTGAACAGCCCGTCATCGATGTTCGGCCATACGTTGCTGCGCATCGACCAGGCCGATGTGCAAAGCGACAAGACCGCGCTGCTCAGCTACGCGATCAACTTCGGCGCCTACATTGAAGGTTCGGATAACAGCATCCTCTACGCCTGGAAGGGCCTGATGGGCGGCTACCCTGGCCTGTTCGCCCTGGTGCCGTACCAGGAAAAACTCTCCGAATACCGCAGCCTCGAGAATCGCGACCTATGGGAATACCGCCTGAACCTGAGCCAGGCGGAAACCGAACGGATGGTCGAGCATGTGTGGGAGCTCAAGCAGATCCAGTTCGACTATTTCTTCTTCGACGAAAACTGCTCCTATCGCCTGCTTGAATTGCTGCAAGTCGCCCGTCCCAGCCTGCGCCTGACCGAACAGTTCCCGCTCACGGCGATCCCCACCGACACCGTCAAGGCGGTGAAAGAAGCCGGGCTGGTGGAAAGCATCCAGTACCGCCCGTCCCGGGAGCGAGAGTTGCTCAGCCGCGCCGAACCGCTCAGCGATAATGAGCAGCAGTGGGTTTTGAAGGTCAGCGCCGACCAGCAACAATTGCAAACGCCCGACTTCAAGGCGCTACCGCGCGAGCGCCAGGCGCTGATCATCGATGCCGCCTACCGCCTGGAGCGTTATCGCGCCAACGGCCAGGAGCGCGATCCACAGCGGGCCCAGCGCAGTTTCGAGCTGCTGAGGGCGATCAACCAGAACCCCGCGCCGGAACTGGACATCCCGCAGCCGGGCCTTCCGGAAGACGGCCACGAATCGCGCACCTGGCAGGCCGGCCTGGGTACGCGGGGTGACCGTGCGTTCGGTGAGTACGGCCTGCGCATGGCCTATCACGACCTCAACGACAACGCCGAAAGCTTTCCGCTGGGGGCGCAAATCGAGATCCTTCAACTAAAGCTGCGCCAGTACGAAGGCAACGACTGGCAAGTGCAGCAGCTGGACCTGGCGACCATCCGCTCCCTGACCCCGCGCAACGAGCTGCTGCAACCGTTGTCCTGGCAGGTCACTGGTGGCCTGGAGCGGGTGCCGGGCAAACACGACGATGAAACATTGGTCAGCCACGTCAACGGCGGCGCGGGTGGCACTTGGGCGCTGGGCGAAGATGTACTGGGCTTTGCACTAGGCACGGTGCGGGTCGAACACAACAACGATTTCGCTCAATTTATCGCCCCGGCCGCCGGATTCAACAGCGGCGTGCTGTGGAAGAACCCGCTGGGCAACCTGAGCCTGGAAGCCAAGGGCGATTACTTCGTCAATGGCGAGGTACGCCGTAGCCTGAGCCTGAACCAGCAGTGGGAATTGTCCCGCAACCTGGGCCTGCGCCTGAGCGCCCAGCGAGAGTTCAGCCACTTGGCCTCGCCAGAGAACGAGGTGATGCTCGAGGTGAAGTGGTACCACTACTGAACGAACGGATTGATCACCGCGCTTTCACACCTTTCTGACGAATCCGCTTCTAGACTTCTTTTATGAGTGGATCGGGCAGAGTGGATCGGGCAGGAACGCAAAACATGTGGCGCGCGGCGGTGGTATTGGGGGTGTTGGTGTTGCTCGGTGGCTGTGAAACAACCCATGAGGATTTGATTGCCCGAGGTTATCCACCGGCCTTCGCCGACGGTTTCGATGATGGCTGCAGTAGCGGTCGGCAAGCCGCCGGCGTGATCACAGGCCAGTTCAGGAAGGACGTGCCGCGTTATCTCAAGGATGCCCGCTACGCCGAGGGCTGGAGCGACGGCTTTCGCCAGTGCCAGGCCATGCGCGAGAGTGAAGAGCGTGACGCCTACCGCGAACGCCACTGGGACGATCGCGAACGTGCCTGGCAGCAGGAGAAAGATCGCGACGCCGCTCGGGCCTATCGCACGCAGTGAGTCGCTCAGAGACATCCGTCGAAACCAAAACCTTGCGACCATGGCCCAAACTCCAACAGAGGAGAACCCTATGAGTCGCGCTTTCGTCAACGAAGACAACGCCGCCGCCCAGGCCGATCAACCGGTCGAACGCCAGGTCAGCGCACAGCCCAACTACGTCACGCCGGCGGGGCTTGCTCAATTGCAGGCACGGGTCACCGAACTGCAGCAGTTGCATAGCCAACAGTCTGCCCAGGGCGAGCGGGCAGACAAGCAGCGTATCGCCGATATCGAACGGGATCTGCGATATTTCAATCAACGCCTGCAAAGCGCCCAGGTCGTTAGGCCGAGCCATTGCGATCAGGTGCGAATCGGGCACTGGGTGACTTTTGCCGATGAGCACGATCAGGAACGGTGTGTGCAATTGGTTGGGGAAGACCAGGCCGATGCGGCCAATGGACTGATCAACTGGGGCTCGCCGCTGGGGCGGGCCTTGCTGGGGGCGAAGGTTGGGGATGAAGTGGTGTGGAAGCGGCCGGCGGGGGATCTATCGATTGAGGTGGTGGCAATTGACCTGAAGTAAAGCCACGGCCCATGAAAAACGGAGCCCGAAGGCTCCGTTTTTCATGCAACCGACCGAATCAGGCCAATTTCTTGTGCCGTACGCGATGCGGCTGGGCGGCGGCTTCGCCGAGGCGTTTCTTGCGATCGGCTTCGTACTCGGTGTAGTTGCCTTCGAAGAACACCGCTTGGGAGTCGTCTTCATACGCCAGGATGTGAGTTGCCACGCGGTCAAGGAACCACCGGTCGTGGGAGATCACAATGGCGGCGCCCGGGAAGTCCAGCAAGGCTTCTTCCAGGGAACGCAGGGTTTCGACGTCGAGGTCGTTGGACGGTTCGTCGAGCAGCAAGACGTTACCGCCCTCCTTCAACGTCAACGCCAGGTGCAAGCGACCGCGCTCACCGCCGGAGAGATCCTTGACGAACTTCTGTTGATCGCCGCCCTTGAAATTGAAACGACCGACATAAGTGCGCGACGGGATTTCGTAGTTGCCGATACGGATCTGGTCGGAACCGTCAGATATCTGCTGGAACACGGTCTTGCTGCCGTCCAGGTCCTCACGGCTCTGGTCGACGCAGGCCAGTTGCACGGTTTCACCGATCTCGATGGTGCCGGAGTCCGGGGTTTCCTTGCCCATCAGCATGCGGAACAGCGTGGATTTACCCGCACCGTTACCACCGATCACACCGACAATGGCGCCTTTAGGCATGGAGAACGACAGGTTGTCGATCAACACGCGGTCGCCGTAGCCCTTGGTGACGTTCTTGAATTCGATGACCTTGTCACCCAGGCGCGGGCCGGCCGGGATGTAGATCTCGTTGGTTTCGCTGCGCTTTTGGAATTCCTGAGACTGCATTTCCTCGAAGCGTTGCAGGCGAGCCTTGGATTTGGACTGGCGGGCCTTGGCGCCCTTGCGCACCCATTCCAGTTCTTCCTTCATGGCTTTTTCATGGGCCGACTGCTGCTTGGACTCCTGGGCCAGACGATCGGACTTGGCTTCCAGCCAGCCCGAATAGTTGCCCTCGTACGGAATGCCCGCGCCGCGGTCGAGTTCCAGGATCCAGCCGGCGACGTTGTCCAGGAAGTAACGGTCGTGCGTGATCGCAACCACGGTGCCTGGGAAGTCGTGCAGGAAGTGTTCGAGCCAGGCGACGGAGTCGGCGTCCAGGTGGTTCGTCGGTTCGTCGAGCAGCAACATGTCCGGCGCGGACAGCAGCAGGCGGCACAGGGCCACGCGACGCTTTTCACCGCCCGACAGATGTTCCACTTTCGCGTCCCAGGCCGGCAGGCGCAGCGCATCGGCGGCCACTTCCAGCTGGCGATCCAGGTTATGACCGTCGCTGGCCTGCAGGATCGCTTCGAGCTTGGCCTGTTCGGCGGCCAGCTTGTCAAAATCGGCGTCCGGGTCGGCGTAGGCGGCGTAGACCTCGTCCAGGCGCGCCTGGGCGTCCTTGATCACGCTGACCGCTTCCTCAACCACTTCACGCACGGTCTTGGTCGGGTCCAGTTGTGGCTCTTGCGGCAGGTA
This sequence comes from Pseudomonas sp. E102, assembly GCF_052660185.1. Classification (NCBI taxonomy): domain Bacteria; kingdom Pseudomonadati; phylum Pseudomonadota; class Gammaproteobacteria; order Pseudomonadales; family Pseudomonadaceae; genus Pseudomonas; species Pseudomonas sp. E102. The sequence continues at coordinate 71,525 of NZ_CP084025.1, read as the reverse complement.
GCCGATGTTCAGGTCGGGCATCGGACGGGCTTCACCGTCGAACTCCTTGTCGACGCCGGCCATGATTTTCAGCAGCGTGGACTTACCCGAGCCGTTGAGGCCCAGTACGCCGATCTTGGCGCCAGGGAAAAAGGAAAGAGAAATGTTTTTCAGGATTTCCCGCTTCGGCGGAACAACTTTGCCCAGCCGATGCATGGTGAAGACGTATTGAGCCATGGTGAACCTAGCGTCAGTGACAGTGAAAAGAACGAGCCAGGCCATGCGCGGCGCGGGCAGTTGATGTTGATCACTGCCTGCGAGCCGATGGAGCCTGGGAATCCGGAGCTGGAACGCTCTTGTTTGACCGGCAAAGCTACCTCAACCGTCGGTCCAGGTCCAGCCGCCGAGGGCTGGCACTTTGCCACAAGTCAAGGCATGCTAGCCGCCCTTCGGGCGTCCGGCTTATAGTGACGTCGCGCCAGTCCAGCAAACCGCAGGATTACAGCTTGTCCAACGTCACTCCGCCCCCGTCCCCACGCGCACCCGTCGCCGTGCCAGGCTTGCCCCTGCGCGGGACATTGAAGGGCGGGCTGGCCTCGCTGGTGCTGTTGTTGCTGGGGCTGCTCTTCTGGCAGTTGCTTGACCAACTGCGCGAAACCCAACAGCAGCAGCGCCAATACACCATCGACTACACGGCCGACCTCGCCGCGCAAGTCAGCCTGAACATGGCCCTGAACGCGCAAATAGCCCTCAATCTGCTACCAATCGTCGAACAACCGCAAACCGCCGACGAACAGCAGGCGCTGTTGCGCAAGCTCCAGCAATCATTGCCCGAATTGCGCAGCCTGGCGCTGCTGAGCCCCTCCGGCAGAGTGCTCAGCGACAGTGACGCGGATAGCCAGGACGCGGATTACCTGGCCGAACTGGTACGGCGCAGTCACGCCCAGGCTCACTATTTCAGCAATGCCGAGGACGGCTCCGTGGTGCATCTGCTGTTGCACCAGGCCAGCGGCAGCTCTCGCGGATACTGGGCGCTGCGCCTGTCTCCGAGTTTCTTTTCGACATTGACCAAACAGGGCGATACGGGCCTGCGGCCACTGTGGCTGGTGGAGAACCGTCTCAATCGGCAGATCATCAGCCGCGACGAAAGCCTGCCCACGATCACCCCGTCCCAACTGACCCCGCAGGACCTGAGCAACACGGTGTTGACCGTCCCCCTGAGCAGCAGCGACTGGCAGCTGCGTGGGCTGTTCGACCGGCGCCAGGTGCTCGAGCAACGGCTCCCGGCCTTCATCGGCAAATGCCTGCTGGGCCTGGCGTTTTCCATGTTGCCGGTCATTGCCCTGCTGAACATGCGCCGACGCCAGCGGCAGCTGCACGAAGGGCGCCGTCGCTATCAGGACATTTTCGAGGGCACCGGCGTGGCCCTCTGCGTGCTCGACCTGTCCGGCCTCAAGGCGTTTTTTGCCAGGACTGGCCTGCACAACGGCGAGCAATTGCGCGCCTGGTTGCAGGTTCCGCAACAGCTCGAACAGTTGCAGCAGCAAGTGCACGTCACCGAAGTCAACCAGGTGGCGTTGAAGCTGCTCAATGTCGACTCCTGCCAACAAGCCTGGCAACTGCTGGTTGGCAACGCCGAAAAGGACAACAACCCGGTCGGTTCGAAACTGCTCGAAGCGTTGCTCGATCCCCATAAACAGCTGGAGCTGGAAATCAGGCTCCAGGACGCCCACGGCCGGGATCAGCATCTGTGGCTGGTGTTGCGCCTGCCGGAAACCCAGCACGACTATAACGCGGTCATCCTGAGCATCAGCGACATCACCAGCCGCAAGCTGATCGAACTGTCGCTACTGGAACGCGAAGGGTTCTGGTCCGATGTGGTGCGCACCGTTCCGGATCATCTTTATGTGCAGGATGTGATCAGCCAGCGGATGATCTTCAGCAACCACCACCTGGGCCAGACGCTCGGCTACGACCGAACCGAACTGCACCAGATGGGCGAGTATTTCTGGGAAATCCTGCTGCACAGCGACGACGCCGATCACTATCACACGCTGCGCCAGGAACAGCGGCGCGGCGGCTACACGCAGTTGCTGCAATGCCAGCTGCGGTTCCGCCATCGCAACGGCAAGTGGCGCCGTTTCGAGGTCCGCGAACAGGCCCTGGCCCGGGACCGCTACGACCAGGTGACCCGGATCATCGGCGTGGCCAAGGACATTACCGAGCAGATCGAGGCCAGCGAATCGCTGCGCGACAGCGAGCAACGCTACCGGATGCTCGCCGAAAGCATCAGCGATGTGATTTTCTCGACCGACAGCAAGCTGTCGCTCAACTATGTCAGCCCGTCCGTCCAGGCGGTGCTGGGCTACACCGCCGACTCGATCTTCCGGAACGGCTGGCAGTCGACCATCGCCAACCCGCAACAACTGACCGGCATCTACAGCCTGATGGACCGGCTCAGCAAGGCCCTCGACAAGCCCGACCAACTGACCGAGCTGCGCAACCAGATGCAGACCCAGTTGTATCTGTTCGACTGCCTGCGCGCCGATGGGCGCAAGATCCCTATCGAGCTGCGGCTGGTGCTGGTGTGGGATGACCATGGCGCGTTCGAAGGTGTACTGGGGGTGGGCCGTGACATCAGCCAGCAGCGGCGCGCCGAAAAAGACCTGCGCATGGCCGCCACCGTATTCGAGCACTCGACATCGGCGATCCTGATCACCGACCCGGCCGGCTACATCGTTCAGGCCAACGAGGCGTTCAGTCGCGTCAGCGGTTACGCGGTATCGCAAGTGCTCGACCAACTGCCCACCATGCTGACCGTGGATGAGCAGCAGGAAGCCCATTTGCGCTACGTGCTCAAGCAACTGCAACAACACAGCACCTGGGAAGGCGAAGTCTGGCTCAAGCGCCGTAATGGCGAACATTACCCGGCCTGGGTCGGCATCACGGCGGTGCTCGACGACGAAGGCGACCTTGCCAGCTACGTGTGTTTCTTCAGCGACATCAGCGAACGCAAGGCCAGCGAGCAACGCATCCATCGCCTGGCCTACTACGACGCATTGACTCACCTGCCCAACCGCACGCTGTTCCAGGACCGTCTGCACACCGCGCTGCAGTCAGCCGAGCGACAGAAGACCTGGGTCGTGCTGATGTTTCTCGACCTGGACCGCTTCAAGCCGATCAACGACTCCCTGGGCCATGCCGCTGGCGACCGGATGCTCAAGGAAATGGCGACGCGCCTGCTCGGCTGCGTGGCCGACGACGACACCGTGGCGCGCATGGGCGGCGATGAATTCACCCTGCTGCTGCAACCGCGAGCCACTCGCGAGATGGCGTTGAACCGGGCGATCACCGTGGCCGAGCAGATCCTTGCCAGCCTCGTCCGGCCCTTCGTGCTCGAAGGTCGCGAATTTTTCGTCACCGCCAGTATCGGTATCGCCCTCAGCCCCCAGGACGGCAACGAACTCAGCCAATTGATGAAGAACGCCGACACGGCCATGTATCACGCCAAGGAGCGCGGCAAGAACAACTTCCAGTTCTACCAGGCCGACATGAACGCCAGCGCCCTGGAGCGGCTGGAATTGGAAAGCGACCTGCGCCACGCCTTGGAACAGAATGAGTTCGTGCTCTATTACCAACCCCAGTTCAGTGGCGACGGCAAGCGCCTGACCGGCGCCGAGGCCTTGCTGCGCTGGCGCCATCCGCGACGCGGGTTGGTGCCGCCGGGGGATTTCATCCCGGTGCTGGAAGAACTCGGCCTGGTGGTGGACGTCGGCGACTGGGTCATCAGCGAAGCCTGTCGCCAGCTCAAGACCTGGCACCAGGCCAAGGTCCGGGTGCCGAAGGTCTCGGTCAACATCTCGGCCCGGCAGTTCTCCGACGGCCAGCTCGGCACACGCATCGCCAATATCTTGCGCAGCACTGGGCTGCCACCGGCCTGCCTGGAGCTGGAACTGACGGAAAGTATTCTGATGCGCGAAGTCAGCGAGGCGATGCAGATCCTCGCCGGGTTGAAAAACCTTGGCCTGAGTATTGCGGTGGATGACTTCGGCACCGGTTATTCGTCGCTCAACTACCTCAAGCAATTCCCCATCGACGTGCTGAAGATCGACCGCACCTTCGTCGACGGCCTGCCGTCCGGCGAGCAGGACGCGCAGATCGCCCGAGCGATCATCGCCATGGCCCACAGCCTCAACCTGGCGGTGATCGCCGAAGGCGTCGAGACCCACGAGCAACTGGACTTCTTGCGCGAACACGGCTGCGACGAAGTACAGGGCTACCTGTTCGGCCGGCCGATGCCGGCGAATCGGTTTGAAGCGCAGTTCAGCAATGATGCGTTGTTCATGATCGACTGAGAGCGTGCGGCGCCTGTAGCGGCCTCATCGCGAGCAAGCTCGCTCCCACATTTGAACCTGTGTACACATAACCCTGTGGGAGCGAGCTTGCTCGCGATGGGGCCGGCCGAGACATCACTGAATAATGCATGAAACCCATTCGTCCAAGACATGACGCCCTTTCATATGCCTTCCAAAACCGGTTGAGGTAGAATGCCCCCTTTTCTGCCCCGATCCTTGAGGACCGCCATGTTCAGCCGTGATTTGACTATTGCCAAGTACGACGCCGATCTCTTTGCCGCCATGGAGCAAGAAGCTCAGCGCCAGGAAGAGCACATCGAGCTGATCGCTTCGGAAAACTACACCAGCCCAGCGGTGATGGAAGCTCAAGGCTCGGTACTGACCAACAAGTACGCCGAAGGCTACCCAGGCAAGCGTTACTACGGTGGTTGCGAGTACGTCGACGTGGTCGAGCAATTGGCCATCGACCGCGCCAAGCAGCTGTTCGGCGCCGATTACGCCAACGTCCAGCCACACGCAGGTTCCCAGGCCAATGCCGCCGTGTACCTGGCGTTGCTGTCGGCCGGTGACACCATCCTGGGCATGAGCCTGGCCCACGGCGGTCACCTGACCCACGGCGCCAGCGTTTCCTCCTCCGGCAAACTGTACAACGCCGTTCAGTACGGTATCGACGGCAATGGCCTGATCGACTACGACGAAGTCGAGCGCCTGGCCCTCGAGCACAAGCCGAAAATGATCGTGGCCGGTTTCTCCGCCTACTCCCAGATCCTCGATTTCCCGCGCTTTCGCGAGATCGCCGACAAGGTCGGGGCCTACCTGTTCGTCGACATGGCCCACGTTGCCGGCCTGGTTGCCGCTGGCGTGTACCCGAACCCGGTGCCATTCGCCGACGTGGTCACCACCACCACCCACAAGACCCTGCGCGGTCCACGTGGCGGCCTGATCCTGGCGCGCGCCAACGCCGACATCGAGAAGAAGCTGAACTCGGCGGTATTCCCAGGCGCCCAGGGCGGCCCGCTGGAGCACGTGATCGCGGCCAAGGCGATCTGCTTCAAGGAAGCCCTGCAGCCTGAGTTCAAGGCCTACCAGCAACAAGTGGTGAAGAACGCCAAGGCCATGGCCGGCGTGTTCATCGAGCGCGGCTTCGACGTGGTGTCCGGCGGTACTGAAAACCACCTGTTCCTGCTCTCGCTGATCAAGCAAGAGATTTCCGGCAAAGACGCTGACGCGGCGCTGGGTAAAGCGTTCATCACCGTCAACAAGAACTCGGTACCCAACGATCCACGTTCCCCGTTCGTCACCTCGGGCCTGCGTTTCGGCACCCCTGCGGTGACCACTCGCGGTTTCAAGGAAGCCGAGTGCAAGGAACTGGCTGGCTGGATCTGCGACATCCTGGCCGACCTGAACAACGAAGCGGTGATCGACGCCGTGCGTGAGAAGGTCAAGGCGATCTGCAAGAAGCTGCCGGTATACGGCGCCTGATAGCAGTAGCAAAAAAGAAACCGGCCCCAGTGGCCGGTTTTTTTATCGTTGGAAAACCACTCGCCCCACGCGTGGATGGTCAGTGGAGCGCGGCTTCGAAGCCGGCGCGGATCTTTTCTTCGGGCAGTTCATCGGCGATGAACACGATAACGCTTTCTCGGGCCTCGCCTGGCGCCCAATCGGTGTCCCAATCGAAACCGTACAATTTGAGCACACCCTGGAATACCAACCGACGGGACTCGCCCGCGATGTTCAAAACGCCTTTGTAGCGCAGCAACTGCTTGCCGTGTTCTTCCAGCAACTGGTTCATGAAGTCGCTGAGCTTGTCGATGTCCAGCGGCTTGTCGGTGCGCAGCACCAGGCTGCTGATGCGATCGCCCGTGGTCGCCTTGCCAACCGGACGAAGGCTGAGCCCGGCGCCCAGGTCCGCATTGAGGTTGAAACCGCGGATGTCCAGCAATTCGGCCAGGTCGATCTTGCCGTGTTCGACCACCCGAATCGGCGCCCGCCGGTTGATGCGCATCAGGCGTTCGCGAAGAGCCTCGACATGGGCCGCGTCGACCAGGTCTGTCTTGCTCAATAGCAGGCGATCGGCAAATCCGACCTGGGCCTGGGCAATGGCCTGGGCCAGGTGGGTGTCGGCATGCGCGGCATCCACCAAGGTCAGGATACCGTCGAGGATGTAGCGCTCACGCAGGTCCTCGTCGATGAAAAAGGTTTGCGCCACCGGTGCGGGATCGGCAAGACCGGTGCATTCGATCACTAGGCGGTCAAATTGGATCTCGCCGCTGTCCAGCCGCTCGAGCAACAAGTACAGGGCCTTGGTGAGGTCGGTGTGGATGGTGCAACAAACGCAGCCGTTGGCCAGGGTCATGACCTGCACCGGCTCTTCGCCCAGCAACTGGGTATCGATGCCTGCATCGCTGAATTCGTTCTCGATCACGGCAATTTTCAGGCCGTGCTCGGCCTTGAGCAGATGACGCAGCAGCGTGGTCTTGCCAGCGCCGAGGAAGCCGCTGAGGATCGTGACCGGGATGGGAGAGGACAAACTGAATCTCCTTGATGCCTGAAAAAGAAAGCGGATCCTGTGGGAGCGAGCTTGCTCGCGATGGCGTCAGGTCAGTCAATTCATCATTAACTGACCCACCGCTATCGCGAGCAGGCTTGCTCCCACAAGGGATGGGCCTCAGTTCAACAGCACTTGGGCCCGGCCTTGCCGCCGTAACGGGCCTCTTGGCGCTCTCGGAAGAACGCCTCGTAGTCCATCAGCGGCTTGTCCGGGTGCTTGGTTTGCATGTGCTCGACGTAGTTGTCGTAGTCGGGCATGCCGACCATCAGGCGGGCGGCCTGACCGAGGTATTTACCGAGGCGACTCAAGTCATTGAACATCGTTGCAATCCTCTATCAAGCGTCCGGCAGGGCCTGGAATGGCGCTTCTTTGTCCGTGCGCTCTTTCGTGCCCCAGGCGGCGATGCCGACCTTGAGCGCGTAGAACAGGATGCTGAAGACCACGAACAGGAACAATACCGTCAGCGTTGCGTTGGTGTAGGCATTGAACACCACGTGCTGCATCTGCTCGATGCTCTTGGCCGGGGCCAGGATCTGGCCGGCGGCCAGGGCATCGTTGTATTTGCGCGCCAGGGCCAGGAAGCCGATCGCCGGGTTGGCGTCGAACAGCTTGATCAGGCCCGCGGTGGTGGTGCAGATCAGCAGCCAGCTCGCCGGCAGCAGCGTGACCCAGACGTAGCGCTGGCGCTTCATCTTGATCAGCACCACGGTGGCGAGCATCAGGGCGATACCGGCCAGCATCTGGTTGGAGATGCCGAACAGCGGCCACAAGGTGTTGATGCCGCCCAGCGGATCGATCACGCCCTGGTACAGCAAGTAACCCCACAGCGCGACGCAGCCGGCGGTGGCGATCAGGTTGGCGGTCCAGGATTCGGTTCGCTTGAGGGCCGGCACGAACGAGCCGAGCAGATCCTGCAGCATGAACCGCCCGGCACGGGTGCCGGCGTCCACCGCGGTGAGGATGAACAGCGCTTCGAACAGGATCGCGAAGTGATACCAGAAGGCCATGGTGTTCTCACCCGGCAGCACCGAGTGCAGGATCTGCGCGATACCGACCGCCAGGGTCGGCGCACCGCCGGCACGGGCCAGGATGGTGGTTTCACCGATGTCCTTGGCCACCGCTTGCAGCGCGTCGGGAGTGATTGCAAAGCCCCAACTGCTGACGGTCTGGGCCACGGCCACCACGTCAGTGCCGACGATCGCCGCCGGGCTGTTCATGGCGAAGTACACGCCCGGCTCGATCACCGAGGCGGCAACCATCGCCATGATGGCCACGAAGGACTCCATCAGCATGCCGCCGTAACCGATGTAGCGGGCATTGGTTTCGTTATCCAGCAGCTTGGGCGTGGTGCCCGAGGAGATCAGCGCATGGAAGCCCGAGACCGCGCCGCAGGCGATGGTGATGAACAGGAACGGGAACAAGCCGCCCTTCCACACCGGCCCGGTGCCGTCGGTGAACTGAGTCAGCGCGGGCATTTTCAGCTCGGGCATGGTGACCAGGATGCCGATCGCCAGGGCGACGATGGTGCCGATCTTGAGGAAGGTCGACAGGTAGTCCCGTGGCGCCAGGATCAGCCACACCGGCAGGACCGCCGCGACAAAACCGTAGCCGATCAGCATCCAGGTGATCTGGATTCCGGTGAAGGTGAAGGCCTTGGCCCAGACCGGATCGGCGGCGATCTGCCCGCCCAGCCAGATCGAACCCAACAGCAACAGCACGCCGATGATCGAGATCTCGCCGATGCGGCCCGGGCGGATGTAGCGCATGTAGATGCCCATGAACATCGCGATCGGGATGGTCGCCATCACCGTGAAGATGCCCCACGGGCTCTCGGCCAGGGCCTTGACCACGATCAGCGCCAGCACCGCGAGGATGATGATCATGATCAGGAAGCAGCCGAACAGCGCGATGGTGCCGGGAATGCGGCCCATTTCCTCGCGCACCATGTCGCCCAGGGAGCGACCGTTGCGGCGGGTGGACAGGAACAGGACCATGAAGTCCTGCACCGCACCGGCCAGCACCACGCCGGCGATCAGCCAGAGCGTGCCGGGCAGGTAGCCCATCTGCGCGGCCAGCACCGGCCCGACCAGCGGCCCCGCGCCGGCAATGGCCGCGAAGTGGTGGCCGAACAGGATGTGCTTGTTGGTCGGGACGTAGTCCAGCCCATCGTTGTTGAGCACGGCAGGCGTGGCCCGGCGCGCATCGAGTTGCATCACGTTGTTGGCGATGAAGAGGCTGTAGTAGCGATAGGCGACCAGGTAAATGGCCACGGCTGCGACGACGATCCAGAGGGCGTTGATCGCCTCGCCTCGACGCAATGCCACGACGCCCAGGGCGCACGCTCCTACGACGGCCAGCAGTAGCCAGGGCAGATGGCGTAGCAGGCTATTATTGTTTTTCATTTTTATATTCCAGCCAGGGTGGACAAGAAAGATAGCCACTGGAGTTTAGCGCTAACCAGCGTAAAGGCCATACCCCGACATTCGTCGGCCACTGACCGAACGACAACGACGGCGCGCCAGTTGGGTCTATAGTCAGTGGATCTTCAGGGGGAACGGGTAATGAGCGAACGCCGCCGCTTCGTACGAATTGAATTCCATGCCAGGACCGAACTGAGCCAAGGGCCCTTCATCTGGCCAGTAAAGTTGCTGGACCTGTCCCTCAAGGGGCTGCTGATCGAAAAGCCCCAGCCTTGGCTCGGTGATCCCGAGGCGCCTTTCATGGCAGACATCCACCTGAGCCCGGAGGCAGAGGTCAAGATGGAAGTCCGGCTGGCTCACGACGACCACGGCCACCTGGGCTTCGTCTGCGAGCATATCGACCTGGATTCCATCGCCCACTTGCGTCGATTGGTGGAACTGAACCTGGCCGACCATGATGAACTGGAGCGGGAGCTGGCGGCGTTGATCCACATTTGAATCCAGCAGTGCCCCCTGTGGCGAGGGGATTTATCCCCGCTGGGCTGCAAAGCAGCCCTAAACCTGACAACTCGGTGTGCCAGGTTGATTGGGGTCGCTTTTTTGGGGCTGCTGCGCAGCCCAGCGGGGACAAATCCCCTCGCCACAGATAAATCCGCTCACCACAGTGGACCGCACCCGCCTCGGTGCTATTCGAACAACGCATCCAACGCCTGCTCCAGACGTGTCACCGCGATGATCTGCAACCCCGCCGGCGCCTCCTTCGGCGCATTGCCCTTGGGCACGATGGCGCGCTTGAAGCCATGCTTGGCCGCTTCTTTCAGCCGCTCCTGGCCACTGGGCACCGGTCGCACTTCTCCCGACAACCCCACTTCCCCAAACACCAACAAATCGTGGGGCAGCGGCCGGTTTCGCAGGCTGGACATGACCGCTGCCATCAGTGCCAGGTCGGATGCGGTCTCCAGCACCTTGACTCCGCCCACCACGTTGAGAAAAACGTCTTGGTCGTGCGTAGGAATCCCGCCGTGCCGGTGCAGGACAGCCAGCAACATCGCCAATCGGTTCTGATCCAGCCCCAACGTGACACGGCGCGGGTTCGCCAGGTGACTGTCATCCACCAACGCCTGCACTTCCACCAGCATCGGTCGGGTGCCTTCCCACGTAGCCATGACAACGCTGCCTGGAACTTCTTCCTGTGCGCGTGTCAGAAAGATCGCCGAGGGGTTGGATACTTCCTTCAAGCCCCTGTCGGTCATGCCAAATACACCCAGTTCGTTGACGGCGCCGAAGCGATTCTTCACCGCCCGCAGCAATCGCAGGCGACCATCGGATTCGCCTTCGAAATACAGCACGGTATCGACCATGTGCTCCAGCACCCGGGGCCCGGCTAGCGCGCCTTCCTTGGTGACGTGGCCTACCAGGAAAATCGCCGTGCCGCTCTGCTTGGCGTAACGCACCAGCAACGCAGCGCTCTCGCGCACCTGGGAAACGCCGCCCGGGGCCGATTGCAGTTGTTCGGTAAAAATCGTCTGGATCGAGTCGATCACCATGACCTTGGGTTTTTCCAGGCGCGCCGTGGCGATGATCGTTTCGATGCAAGTCTCGGTCATGACTCGCAACTGATCCTGGGGCAACCCCAGGCGTCGGGCGCGCATGGCCACCTGCTGCTGGGATTCTTCGCCAGTGACATACAGCGCCGGCATGCGCGTGGCGAGATTGCACAACGTCTGCAACAGGATGGTGGACTTGCCGATGCCCGGATCGCCGCCGATCAACACCACCGAACCGTCCACCAGACCACCGCCCAGCACGCGGTCCAGCTCACCGGATGCCGTGGAGAACCGCGGAATTTCCTCAACGCTGACCTCGGCCAGCGTCTTGATCTGCGCCTGCTGGCCGGCCCAGCCCGTACGCCCGGTGGGCGCCGCCGCGCCGCCGCTTTCCACCATGGTTTCGGTCAGAGTGTTCCAGGCCCCGCATTCGCTGCATTGGCCGGCCCATTTGGGAAAGGTCGAGCCGCACTCGGTGCAGCCGTACATGCGCTTTGCCTTGGCCATCTGAACTCCGGGTAAAAACCGCGATGATAACAGCCGGGCTTTACCGCGGGGCCGGCATTCTGATTTCACCCTTTGCCAGATCTGCCGGGGTGTTGCCCAACGGATCCCTGGCCTCCAGGTCGGCCCCTTTGGCCTTCAGGGCATCGAGCAACTCGCCACGCTTGAACAGACCGGCATACATCGCGGCGGTCTGCCCGGCACCGTTGCGCTGGTCTGGACTGCAATCGGTGGACAATAAACGACGCGCGATCTGCACTTCGCCCTTGAAAATCGCCCCCATCAACGCGGTGTTGCCACGTTTGTCCTGGGCACAGGCATCCGCCCCGGCGACCAACAGACGCTCGACCGCCGGGCCATGACCGTGATACGCCGCCAGGATCAGCGCGGTGTAGCCCTTCTCATCCCGCGTGTCGAGCGAATAGCCGGCCTCGATGAAGGTATCGAGCATCGGCACATCGCCCCGGCGGGCGGCATCGAAATAATAATCTTGCAACTGTGCCCGCACCTCATCCGCGTCGGCGGTCGGAGCCTGATCGGCCAGCACAGCCCATGACCATGTGATTAATATCAATGAAAGGAACTTACGCATCATGACCTCTCCATGCGACTGCGAATTATGGGAGCCGAACCCACTCGGCTCCCATAAGCGGATCAGTCGCTCAGCTTCTCGGCCAGCGCCTTGACTCGCGCCAGGTCGCCCTTGGCGACACGGGCCACTCCCGTCCCGTATTCAGGATCGGCCTTGTAGAGGAACGACAGGATGATGTGCTTGCTCTCGTCATCGGTAGTCGCCAAAGACCCACCAAAACTCTCGATCAAGTCACTGCGCTCCTTTTGGTTGAACGAGCGGTACAGGTCGCCCGCCTGCTTGAAGTTCTGCTCGCGCTGAATTTTCGCCTGTTGGGTGCTACCGGTCAGCTCGGCCTGGCTATAGCGCGCCGCTTGTTGTTCTTCACGGGGCATCAAGCGGCTCGGCTGGTAATTCACACCGGTGCTGGTCTTGCCAAAATTCATCGCGCCATCCTGGTTGCCGTTGTTGACAGCGACCTTGGGGGCATTGATTGGCAACTGCAGCGCGTTCGGCCCAATCCGGTACATTTGCGTATCGGCGTAGGAAAACACCCGCCCCTGCAACAACCGGTCTTCCGAAGGCTCGATACCCGGCACCAGGTTCGCCGGCGCCATTGCCACTTGTTCGGTTTCCTGGAAAACATTCGCCGGATTACGGTTCAACACCATTTGCCCAACTTTTCGCTCCGGAACATCCGGCCATATCTTGGTCGCGTCCAATGGATCGAAGTCAAACTTGGCCAGGTCCTGAGGCTTGAGCACCTGGATGAACAAGTCCCACTTTGGAAAGTCCCCCTTATTGATATGGCTGACCAAATCGTTGGTCATATGGCTGTAATCCTGTCCTTGTACCTTCACCACTTCTTTCGGGTCGAGATTTTTGAGGCCCTGCAAACTTTTCCAATGAAACTTTACGTAACTGATCTCGCCCTTTGCGTTGATCAGTTTGTAAGCATGTACACCGTTACCGTCCATCTCGCGGTAACTGGCTGGTGTCCCGGAGTTTGAATACAACTCGGTCAGGGTGCGAGTCGCTTCTGGAACATGGGAAAAGAAGTCGAAACGACGGGAGTCATCATCCAGGTTGGTTCGCGGATCGGGTTTGAACGCGTGGACCATGTCAGGGAACTTAATAGCGTCACGGATGAAAAATGTCGGAAAGTTATTACCCACCAGATCCCAGTTACCCTCCGCCGTATAGAACTTGGTGGCAAAGCCACGCGGGTCGCGCAGTGTTTCGGGCGAATGATTGCCATGCACCACGGCGGAAAAACGTACGAACACTGGCGTGACCTGGCCCGCCGCGAAAACCTTGGCCTTGGTCAGGTCGCTCAAATCATTGGACACGGTAAATTCGCCATGGGCACCGGTGCCACGGGCATGGACGACGCGCTCGGGGATACGTTCGCGGTCGAACCGCTGGAGCTTCTGGATCAGTTGAACATCCTGCAGCAAGGTTGGGCCATTGGGCCCCGCCGTTTGCGAGTTCTGGTTGTCGCCTACCGCTGCACCATTATCGCGAGTCAGCGTGGCGGCATGGATGGACAGGGAAAACAGGCTGGCGGTCAGCACAACAAGGGAACGGCGACCGGACATAGCGCCGAGGCCTAGGGAAGTGTTCATTGAAGTTTCCTCTGATTTTATAAAGCGCATCCATGTGCGCCTTTCAGAGGCTAGTGCTCGGAAAATGAAAACCTAAATAGAAATGCCATACCGCGCTGATAGAAAAAACAATATAGGGACTCAGCCCTGAAGCGCGTATCGCGCGCGATTGGTGGCACTTTGTAAACTTTTCGCGGGGGGCCGGGTCGATTACAGGCACGCTTTGTAAGCAATCATGTCGAGCGAGACACCGATGACTGGCTTACACTGCGGCTATCAACTCATCTGTCACAAGGAATCATTCATGGGCGTGCTAAGCGAGTTCAAGGCCTTCGCGGTCAAAGGCAATGTCGTCGACATGGCCGTCGGGATCATCATCGGTGCGGCTTTCGGCAAGATCGTTTCGTCGTTCGTGGGTGACGTGGTCATGCCTCCGATCGGCCTTCTGATCGGCGGGGTGGACTTCAGCGACCTGGCCATCACCCTCAAGGCCGCCCAAGGCGATACGCCGGCAGTTGTGCTGGCCTATGGCAAATTCATCCAGAGCACAGTGGACTTCATCATCGTCGCGTTCGCGATCTTCATGGGCGTCAAGGCCATCAACCGGCTCAAGCGCGAAGAAGCCGTCGCCCCGAGCGCCCCCCCTGTGCCGACAAAGGAAGAGCTATTGCTGAGTGAGATCCGCGACTTGCTCAAGGCCCAGAACGAACGGCCCTGATATTCCCGCGCCTAGAAATGGCGTCCCCGGGACGCCATTTTTCTACCAATAGTTTTCCACCGCTACCTGGCCGGGCCGGCGGGTGAGGCTCAGTTGCAGGCCCCTGGCCTTGAGCAGCTTGCGCGTGTCGTCAATCATCTGGGGATTGCCGCACAGCATGACCCGGGAATGCTCAGGCGTCAGCGGGACACCGGCGACCCGTTCCAGCTCACCGTTTTCTATCAACGTAGTGATTCGCCCATTAAGGGCCTCTGGAACCTGCTCACGGGTGACGGTCGATATAAACCGGAACTTATGCGCGTATTCGGCCAGGTAGTCTCGCTGGAACAACCCCTCGATAAGGTCTTGGTACGCCAGTTCCCTGGCCTCCCGCGCACTGTAGACGAGGATGATCCGTTCGAATTTTTCCCAGACCTCGAAATCCTGCAGGATCGAAAGAAACGGGGCGACACCCGTTCCCGTGGACAACAGCCATAGATCACGACCGTCGACAAAACGGTCCAGCGTCAAATAGCCAAAGGCCTGGCGCTCGACCAGCAGATTATCCCCTGGTTTCAGACGGCTCAGCTCGCTGGTGAATTCACCGCCCGGGACGACGATCGAAAAGAACTCGAGAAACTCGTCGAACGGCGATGACACCATGGAATAAGCGCGCCAGACGGTGCTCCCATCCGCCTTGACGACACCGAGCCGGGCGAACTGACCAGCCCGGAAGCGGAAACCGCGATCCCTGGTGGTGCGTAGCGTAAACAAGTGAGGCGTCAACGTTTGTACGTCGACCAGTCTCTGGCGGGTAAACTTTTCTGCATTGTCGGTCATGGGGCACTCCAATCGAACAAGGCCTGCAGTGTCCCGCAAAGTGAGGATATTAACCACCGCCGAAGATTGATAGCGTTAAGCCACCCACCTTGTACATCGGCGGATAAAGCTCTACAAAGTTAAAAACATGTATCAAAAACACTGTTAGTAAAGTGACTTCGTCAATAGCGACGACGCCAGACAAAAGAAAAAAATCTAACTACCGAGCAAGGAAAAGTCCTACACTCATTTTCGCGTCACCGATTGGATCCACCTCGTTGAAAGTTCCAAAGGAGAAATGCAATGGACGAGTGGAAGGACTTGCAACTGCGAAAACTGTCATGTGAAAAGGACTTGCAAAGGGCCTATCGTCTGGTACTGGATTTCTTTAATTTTCAAGGATTTGAATACTGTGCCTTTGCCGCATACTCGGGCGTTCCCGATCGGTATGCCAGCAAGATCAATATTAATAATTACCCTTATGGATGGGACCGGCTTTATGAACAAAATGGTTACGTCAACAATGACCCGATAGTGGCGCATTGCAACCAGTCCGCATTACCGATCCTGTGGAGTGAGAGTGCATTTTCCGAAGCACCCAAGTTATGGCGGGAACTTAACCGACAGGGTCTCAGGCACGGCTGGACACAAGCCATACATGATGAGCACGGCTCCCATTACAGTTTATTCAGCCTCGCCAGGACGCATTGTCCGATCGATGCCGACGAGCACTATGGGAACCTTGGCTATGCCATCTTCGCCAGCCAGAAATTGCATGCTCTGGCGGGCAAGAAGCTGGTCGACAATATGGTGCCCCCGCAAACCTACCACCTCTCCCCCCGGGAGATCGAAGTGCTGAGGTGGTCCGCCGAAGGAAAGACGGCGTCGGAGGTCGGGCGCATCCTGTGCCTGTCCGAACGTACCGTGAATTTCCACGTCTGCAGCTGCATGCGGAAGTTGAACGTGACCAATAAAATCTCGGCGGTGGCGAAAGCTGCGCACATCCATGTGATCTAGGTAACCACTCAGTCCGCAAAAACCCACGGGTAATGCCTGGCAAAAAAACGTACCATTTACGGCCCCACTTGAATGATGACGCGCCTAGTCCGCGACGCAGTTCATTCAGGAGGTCCCGCTGACAGACCTGCCCAAGGCAGCGGGACACCCGTTGATTTGCCAGAGTCCCAGCCATGCCCTTGCTCGATACTCCCTTCGCCCAACTCGACCTGATCCGCCAGCCCGAACAGCCGAACGAACCCCTGCAAGCGTTCGACGCTGCCGATGAATATCTGCTTGCGCACCTGGCCGAACAGCAACCGGGCGCGGAAACCCGGGTTCTGGTACTCAATGATGGCTTCGGCGCCCTGGCGGCCAGCCTCGCAGGCAAGGTCAAGGTCACCAGCAGCGGTGACTCGTTCCTGGCGCTGCAGGCATTGGAAAAGAATCTGGTGCGCAACGGGTTGCCGTTCGATACGGTGCCCATCGTGCCGGCCAGCGAAGCGCTGACGGGGCCTTTCGATTGTGTCCTGGTCAAGGTGCCCAAGACCCTGGCGCTGCTGGAGGAGCAACTGATCCGGCTGCAAGGGCAACTGGCACCAGGGGCCCAGGTGATCGCTGCCGCGATGGTCAAGCACCTCCCCCGGGCCGCAGGCGACCTGATGGAGCGCTACGTCGGCCCGGTGCAGGCCTCGCTCGCTGTCAAGAAGGCCCGTCTGTTGTTTGCCACGCCGCAACCGAGGACACCGGCCGCTTCCCCTTACCCCACTCGGTATGCGCTGGATGAGCCGAACATCGAGTTGCTCAATCACGCCAACGTGTTCTGCCGTGAAGGGCTGGACATCGGCACCCGCGCCTTCCTGCCGCACCTGCCCAAGAACCTGGGCTCGGCGCGTGTTGCGGACCTGGGTTGCGGCAACGGCGTGCTGGCCATTGCCAGCGCCCTGGCTAACCCGGACGCTCGCTACACCCTGGTGGACGAGTCGTACATGGCCGTGCAATCAGCCGCCGAAAACTGGCGAGCCGCCCTGGGCGAGCGCGAAGTGATCGTGAGGGCGGGCGATGGCTTGGCCGGGCAAGAAGCGCAGTCCCTGGATGTGGTGCTGTGCAACCCGCCCTTCCATCAGCAGCAAGTGGTGGGCGATTTCCTTGCCTGGCGCATGTTCCAGCAGGCCCGTGAAGCGTTGGTGGTCGGCGGCGCGCTGTACATCGTCGGCAACCGCCACCTGGGCTATCACAGCAAGCTGGCGCGGCTGTTCCGCGGTGTCGAGCAGGTGGCCGCCACGCCGAAGTTCGTGATCCTCAAAGCCCGCAAATAACTCCGTCAGTGAGTCGTCAAACCCGCGGCGTTCATGAACATCCGCATCAAGCTGGCTACGATGAACAATGCCAGCACGCTACCGGCCCAAATCGCCGCCAGCCAACCGAGCCGCTGCCATAGCGGCTTTTTTTCCGCGGCCTCGATGTCTTTCAAGTCAGGCTTGGCCATCTTCGGCACCTCGCAGGTCGGTCAATGGTAGCCATCGTCATGGGTCACCTTGCCGCGGAACACGTAGTAGCTCCAGAAGGTGTACACCAGGATCAACGGAATGATGAACAACGTGCCGACCAGCATGAAGCCCTGGCTCTGTGGCGGCGACGCGGCGTCCCAGATCGAAATGGACGGCGGCACGATGTTCGGCCACAGGCTGATGCCAAGGCCGCTGTAACCCAGGAAAATCAGCACCAGCGTCAGGATGAAAGGCGTGTAGTTGGCGTTGCGGGCCACGGCGCGGAACAACCCGTACATGGTCACCAACACCAGGATCGGCACCGGCAGGAACCAGAACAGGTTCGGCAAGGTGAACCAGCGCGCGGCGATATCGGCATGGGCCAGTGGGGTCCAGATGCTGACGATGCCGATCACCGCCAGCACCACGAAGGCCAACGGCCTGGCCAGGTCATGCATCTGTTCTTGCAGCTTGCCTTCGGTCTTCATGATCAGCCAGGTACAGCCGAGCAAGGCATAGGCGGCGATCAGCGCCAGGCCGCAAAACATGGTGAACGGCGTGAGCCAGTCCAGGGAACCGCCGGCGAACTGGCGATTGACCACTTCGAAGCCGTCGATGAACGCCCCCAGGGCGACCCCCTGGAAGAAGGTCGCCGTCAGCGAGCCACCGATAAATGCCTTGTCCCAAAGATGCCGCTTCTCGGCCTTGGCCTTGAAGCGGAACTCGAACGCCACGCCCCGGAAGATGAGCCCGATGAGCATCAGAATCAGCGGCAGGTACAATGCCGAGAGCACCACCGAATACGCCAGCGGGAACGCCCCGAACAGCCCTGCCCCGCCCAGCACCAGCCAGGTCTCGTTACCGTCCCAGACCGGCGCGACGGTGTTCATCATCACGTCGCGGTCGCGCTCGCCCTTGACGAAGGGGAAGAGAATGCCGATGCCCAGGTCGAAGCCGTCCATGATCACGTACATCATGATGCCGAAGATGATGACCACGGCCCAGATCAGCGGAAGATCAATACCCATGACTCAATTCCCCTTGTTCGAGCTGTCGTTGTGGTCCACTTCGTCGTCGCCTTCGTTGGCGGCCGACAATGGACGGGCCGGGGTGCGTTTCTGACCGGGGCCACCGTCGGTCGGCTCGGCTTCCTGGGCCACCGGGCCCTTGCGCACCAGACGCATCATGTAGCTCAACCCCGCGCCGAACAGCGCGAAATACACCACCACGAACATGACCAGGGTGAAGCTCATCTGCGCAAAGCTGTGGCCGGACGACGCATCCGCCGTGCGCATCAAGCCGTAGACTACCCACGGCTGGCGACCGATTTCCGTGGTGAACCAGCCGGCCAGGATCGCGATCAGCCCGGAAGGCCCCATCCACAGCACCAGGTGCAGGAACGGGCGGGATTGGTAAAGCCGGTTGCCGCGGCGTAGCCAGAGGCTGCACAGCCCAGTGAATATCATCAGCAACCCCAGGCCCACCATGACCCGGAACGACCAGAACACGATGGTCGAATTCGGTCGATCCTCAGGCGGGAAATCCTTCAGCGCCGGCACCTGATCGGTCAGCGAGTGGGTCAGGATCAAGCTGCCCAGGTACGGGATTTCCACAGCGAACTTGGTTTGCTCGGCCTTCATGTCCGGCCAGCCGAACAGAATCAGCGGCGTGGGTTCGTCGCCGACGTTTTCCCAGTGCCCTTCGATGGCGGCAATTTTTGCCGGCTGGTGCTTCAGCGTATTGAGACCGTGGAAGTCACCGATTACCGCCTGTACGGGCGCGACCAGCAGGGCCATCCACATCGCCATCGACAACATGCGGCGAATGGCCGGGTTATCGCGACCGCGCAGCAGGTGCCAGGCCGCCGACGAGCCGACGAAAAACGCGGTGGCGACAAAGGCCGCGACCGACATGTGCATCAGCCGGAACGGAAACGAGGGGTTGAACACCACGGCCAGCCAGTCCACCGGAATGACTCGGCCATCGATGATTTCGTAGCCTTGCGGGGTCTGCATCCAACTGTTGGACGACAGGATCCAGAAGGTCGAGATCAGCGTACCGATCGCCACCATGACCGTGGAAAAGAAGTGCAAGCCACGCCCCACGCGATTCCAGCCGAACAGCATTACGCCGAGGAAGCCCGCTTCGAGGAAGAATGCCGTGAGCACTTCATAAGTCAGGAGCGGCCCGGTTACAGCGCCAGCGAAATCCGAAAAACGGCTCCAGTTGGTGCCGAACTGATAAGCCATCACCAGCCCGGAGACCACCCCCATGCCGAAGTTGACGGCGAAAATCTTCGACCAGAAGTGATACAGGTCGCGGTAGGTATCGTCGTGTGTCTTCAGCCACAGGCCTTCGAGTACCGCCAGGTAACTCGCCAGGCCAATGGTGATGGCCGGGAACAGGATGTGGAACGAGATGGTGAACGCGAACTGGATTCGGGCGAGATCGAGCGCCTCCAAACCGAACATAAGTCTTCCTCTGTCAGGTAAAACCGGCTGCGGGCGGGGCTTGCATCACAGCCCCCAGGGATATGGAGTGCGATGCTTTTAAAATCGTTCTTTTTAAACCGTCACAACGCAGGACTTTGGCCCAATGGCCGCCAGCACAACGCCCCAAGGGGATTGACCTGGGTCAAGCAATGTTCAAAGAGTAGTCGCTATATGGCCGATGGACGGCGTGGTTTTTTGTCGCGTGGCAGGTTGTCCCAGGTGCTCAGGACATAAGTAAAAACTCTTGTGGCGAGGGGATTCATCCCCGCTCGATCGCACAGCACTCGCAGAAGCTTGGGGCCGCTTAGCGCCCCAGCGGGGCGGTGCGACGTTTCGCTAAATCCCCTCGTCACAAATGTTCCCTCAAGCCAATATCGATGTTTGGCTAACTATTTTTCCAACCACCGCAACTTCCTGTTACAGCTCAGTGATAATCTCGACCTTCCCATCACCGGACCCCGTCACAGATGCCCAGCCAAGCGCCCCTTCTGCTCCGTCACCATCGTCCCTTCATTGCTTTCTGGCTGGCTCGGATATTCACCGCCAGCGGTTTCCAGATGCTGACGGTGGCCATCGGCTGGAACCTCTATCAATTGACCGGCAATGTCCTGGACCTGGGGCTCGTCGGCCTCGTGGAGTTCGCCCCACGGGTGCTGTTCATGCTGCACACCGGGCACGTGGCGGATCGATACGATCGACGTAAAGTCGCGGCCATCTGCCAATCGTTGCAAGCCATGATCGCCCTCACCCTGGCGATTGGCAGCGCCAGCGACAACGTTACGCGCGAGATGATCTTCATCCTCGCGTTCCTGCTCGGCGCGGCCCGCTCCTTCGAAATGCCGACCACCCAGGCGCTGTTGCCGAGCATTGTCCCTGCCGCGTTGTTTCCCCGGGCAGTGGCCGCCGCGCAATCAGCACAACAATCGGCCACCATCGTCGCCCCGGCCCTGGGCGGTTTGCTGTACGCCTTTGGCAGCGTCTGGGTCTATGGGCCAACCGTGTTGCTTTATGTCATCGCCTGCTGCCTGATGCTCAACCTGCCTGCCCGGCAGACACCGCTGAATAAAGGCAAGGCGACCCTCGACTCGCTGTTGGCCGGTATTCGCTTCATTCGCAGCCGCCCGGACATCCTAGGGGCGATCTCTCTGGACTTGTTTGCGGTGCTGTTGGGCGGCGCCACCGCGCTGTTGCCGGTATTCGCCAAGGACATCCTGCTCACCGGCCCCTGGGGCCTGGGCCTGTTGCGTTCGGCGCCGGCGGTCGGGGCCTTGCTGATGTCGCTGTGGCTGGCGCGGTTTGCCGTGGAACGCAAGGTGGGCCGGGTAATGTTTACCGCCGTGGGCGTGTTCGGCGTCGCCACCATTGCGTTCGGCCTTTCCACGTCGTTCTGGTTCTCCCTGGCGGTATTGGTGGTGCTGGGCGCGGCGGACATGATCAGCATGGTCATCCGCGCCTCCTTCGTGCAGTTGGAAACGCCCGACGAGATGCGCGGTCGGGTCAGCGCTGTGAATGGGTTGTTTATCGGCGCCTCGAACCAGTTGGGCGAATTCGAGTCCGGGATCACCGCCCACTGGTTCGGCACGGTGCCGGCGGTGGTCATGGGCGGCGTCGGCACGCTGCTGGTGACCGGGGCCTGGATCAAACTGTTCCCGACCCTGGCCAACCGTGACCGGATGCACGAACCGGTGGACGAGGCGAAAGCCTAGAGCAACTTATCCAGGGTGATGGGGAAATCCCGCACCCGTTTGCCCGTGGCATGGTAGATCGCATTCGCCACCGCCGCGGCCACGCCGACAATGCCGATTTCGCCGACGCCCTTGGACCCGAGGGCGTTGACGATCTCGTCATGCTCTTCGACAAATATCACGTCTATCTCGCCAATGTCGGCATTCACCGGCACATGGTACTCGGCCAGATTGTGGTTCATGTGGCGGCCAAGGGCATGGTCGGTCAAGGTTTCTTCGTGCAGTGCCATGCCAACGCCCCAGACCACCCCACCGAGGATCTGGCTGCGGGCAGTCTTCGGATTGACTACCCGGCCCGCCGCGATGGCGCTGACCACTCGGTTGACCTTCACCGTGCCAAGGTCTTCATCCACCAACACCTCAACGAAAACCGCCGAATGCGTGGCGGTCGCATAGGCCTGGCGTTTTTCATCCGGTCCGGTGGCGACCTCCGCCTGCAACGGCATTTCGCCGCTTTTTTGCGCCAGCTCCGCCAGGGCGACACGGGCCTCGCCCATGCGCAGTTCACCGTCGATGAATGTTACCTGCTCAAGGGTCGCGCCGCTGAAGGCAGGACAGGACTGACGGGCCACGGCGAGCAGCTTTTCCCTGAGCGCTTCGCAGGCTTTCTGCACCGCCGTGCCCACCGACGAGACGGTAAATGATCCACCCTGCAATGGTGCCGTTGGCAGCGACGAGTCGCCCAGGACAAAGGTGACGTCCTCAAGGGAAACGCCTGACGCCTCGGCGGCAATTTGAGTCATGACGGTATAGGTGCCGGTGCCGATGTCCGTCGTTGCGCTGCTGACGGTCAACTTGCCGTTGGCGTCCAGCGAGGCGCGGGCACTGGCTTTTTGCTGCATGGCTTCCCACACGCCGCCCGCCATGCCCCAGCCCACCAGTTGCCGGCCGCTGCGCATGCTGCGCGGTTCGGGGTTGCGCTTGCTCCAACCGAAACGGTCGGCGCCCTGGGCGTAACAGGCCCGCAGCTCCTTGCTGGAATAGGGCTTGCCTTCGTTTTCGTTGCGTTCGGCATAGTTGATCAGACGCAACTGCACCGGGTCGATCGCCAGGGCGCAGGCCAGCTCGTCCATGGCACACTCCAGCCCGATCAACCCGAGGGCCGCGCCCGGGGCGCGCATGTCCAGCGGTGTGTACACGTCCAACGGCGCCAGTTTGTACGTCAGTGTCACGTTATCGCAGTGATAGAGCATGCCGCTCCACTCCACCACGTGCTCGGTAAAATCTTCGAAACGCGAGGTCTGGCCAATGGCGGTATGCGCTACCGCGAGCAATCTTCCGTTGGCCGCAGCACCCAATTGCAAGCGCTGGAATGTCCGAGGCCGATAGCCAAACGTAAACATCTGCTGGCGCGTCAGGCTGACCCGTACGGAACGCTTGAGATGCAGCGCGGCCATCACCGCGAGCGCCAATTGGTATTGCGGACGCAGGCCGGAACCAAACGCGCCGCCCACGTAGGCGGCAAATACCCGCACTTGCTCCTTTTCCAGCCCGAATACTTTTTGCACGTACGCCTGGCAGTTCTGCGCGCCTTGGGTCTTGTCGTGGATATGCAGGCTTGCGTCGGGTTGGTACAACACGGTGGAGGCATGGGGCTCCATCGGGTTGTGGTGTTCTATCGGCGTGCTGTAAGACACGTCCACACTCAGGGCTGCGCTCGCGTACTCGCCCTGAAAATTCCCACGGGGCTTGGGCAGTTCTGCAGGTGCTGGATGGGCTTCGTTTTGCAGGATTGTCAGATCGGTCTGATGCCCCTCAGCCTCGTATTCAATCTCCACCAGCGAGCCGGCATAACGGGCCAGCTCCAGGTTTTCGGCGACCACCAGGGCCAGCGGCTGGCCGCTATAGAGGATCTGGTCGTTGAACAGTGGCCGGAACGGCGAGCCCTCCGCCGCGTCGGCATCCTGATAGGGTTCGTCGTAGCTGGCGATTTTGGGCCGATTGGTATGATCGATCACAGCAACGACACCCGGCAGCGCCAGGGCGCGGGAAGCATCGATACCCACCACCCGCCCCCGGGCGATGGCACTGGATACGACACTGCCGTGCAACAAGCCGTCTTCCGGATATTCCCCGGCGTAACGGGCCCGACCGGTCACCTTGAGGAGGCCATCAACCCGGTCCAGCGGTTGGCCTATGGTTTTGCTCGGTGCATTCATCGGGCGGTTCCTCCCACCAGTGCGGCATCGCTCAAGGCGCGGACAATCGCCCGGCGCGCCAACTTGACCTTGAAACCGTTGTGCTCTAGCGGCTCGGCGTCTTGCAGCAGCGCATCCGCGGCGGCCGTGAACGTCTCGCGGCTGACCGCCTGACCCACCAACCAACTCTCCACGGATCGATCACGCCAAGGCTTGTGGGCCACGCCACCCAAGGCCAGGCGAGCCTGGCGAATCACCGGCCCGTCCAGCTCCAGCGCGGCGGCGACCGAGACCAGAGCGAAGGCATAGGACGCGCGGTCACGGATCTTCAAGTACTGGCTGTGTTCGGCGAAGCCTGTGGGCGGCAGCTCGATATAGGTGATCAGTTCATCATCGGCCAGTTGGTTGTCCCGGTCCGGAGCGTCGCCGGGCAGGCGATGGAAGTCGGCGAATTCGATGGTCCGTGGACCACCCCGGCCCAGCACATGGACCACCGCGTCAAGCGCGGCCAGTGCCACGCACATGTCGGAGGGATGAGTCGCGACGCATTGATCGCTCGCCCCAAGAATCGCGTGAATACGGTTCAAACCGGTTCGAGCCGGGCAGCCACTGCCGGGCCGGCGTTTGTTGCACGGCACACCGGCGTCATAAAAATAGTAACAGCGGGTACGCTGCAACAGGTTGCCACCCGTGCTGGCCATGTTGCGCAGCTGTGGCGAAGCACCGGCAAGAATGGCCTGGGAGAGCAACGGATAACGGCGCTCGATCCAGGGATGCCAGGCCAAATCGGCGTTACTCACCAACGCGCCAATCATCACCCCGCCCGATGGCGTTTCGCTGAGGTCAGCCAAGGGCAGCCCGGTGATATCGATCAGGTGCTGGGGGCGGGTGAGGTTTTCCTTCATCAGGTCGAGCAGGTTGGTGCCGCCAGCGATGAAACGCGAATCGGCACTCGACAGCTCGACGGCGGCCTGCAGCGTGTCGGGCTTGCTGTAGCGAAAGGGATTCACGACTCACCTCCGGTCTGCTGGCAGAGCGGCAGGGCTTCTTCGATGGCATCGCGAATGTTGTTGTAGGCACCGCATCGGCAGAGGTTGCCGCTCATCAGCTCGCTGATTTCGGCGCCAGTGCTCGCCCGCCCCTCGTGGGCCAGCGCCACTGCCGAACAGATCTGCCCGGGAGTGCAATAGCCGCACTGGAACGCGTCATGCTTGATGAATGCCCGTTGCATCGGATGCAACTCGTCGCCATTGGCCAGGCCCTCGACGGTGGTCAACTCGGCACCGTCGCACATCACCGCGAGGGTCAGGCAGGCGTTGATCCGTTTGCCGTCGCGCAGCACCGTGCAGGCGCCGCATTGGCCGTGGTCACAGCCCTTTTTGCTGCCCACCAGGTCCAATTGTTCGCGCAGCAAATCGAGCAACGTAGTCCAGGGCAGCACCTGCAACTCGCGCACCGCGCCATTGAGTGTCAGACGTATGGGATGACGGACGAAGGACGCCTGCGTCGCTTCGGACAAGGTCGCGCTCATGGAACACCTCACGGTTGGTCGTACACGCGGCGTTTTGGAAAACCGCCGTCATAAGGGGTACGACTTCGGGGTGGGATGAGCGTTCCAAGACAATTGCCCGCCCCCCAATGCACGAGTCCAGCGCGCCTGTGCAGTACATATGTATCGCACAGACTGTAATGTATCGCCTTACACTCCATTCCATGATTAAATCCTTCCAGCACAAAGGCCTCAGGGTCTTTTATGAAACGGGTTCGACGCGGGGAATTCGGGCAGACCACGGGAAGCGGCTGGCTCGCATGCTTCAGTTCATGGACAGGGCATGCATGCCAAGCGACCTGGACATCCCCGGGTGGCGATTGCATTCGCTCAAGGGTGATCTGGTCGATTATTGGTCGCTGAGCGTTTCAGGGAACTGGCGAATTGTCTTCCGCTTCATCGAGTCCGACATCGAACTGGTCGATTACCTCGACTATCACTGACAGGAGGCTGGAACATGCCCATGCACAATCCGCCACATCCTGGCGAAACATTGCTGGTGGACGTATTGCCCGAGCTGGGCATCACGGTGACCGAACTGGCGAGACACCTCGGTTTCGCTCGACCGCACCTTTCTCGGGTACTGCACGGCCATGCACCGGTCAGCCCAGACCTGGCAGTACGCCTGGAACGCGCAGGCATCGGCAAGGCACGCGTCTGGCTGGGCGTCCAGACCGACTATGACCTATGGCAAGCCGAGCGGCGCGAACAACCAATGATCGAACCCCTTGCCCATCACATTTGACGCTGTCACGCCAACAACTCCGCCGCGACCACGCTCCTCACCCCTTTACCGGCTAATGCTTCCACCAGCGCAAGGGCAAACACCAAGGCGGCGGCGGAACCCTGGGCGGTGATGCAATTGCCGTCCACCACCACTGGCTGGTCGACGAAGCTGCACCCGGACAGTTGCTGGCTCACGGCGGGCAGGCAGGTCATCCGGCGCTGGCGCAGCACGCCGAACGCCTGGAGCACCAACGCCGGGGCTTCGGCGATGGCGGCGAAGATGCGCCCGGCGGCCGCCTGGTCTTTGATCAATTGTTGCAAAGGCGGGTGGGCCGCCAGGTGTTGCACGCCGATGATGCCGCCCGGCAAGACGATCAAGTCGAAATCCTGCACCAGCACGTCCACCAGCATGCCGTCGGCGGTCAGGCGCGTTCCGCGTGCGCAGGTGAGCATGCGACGGCCCTCGATACTCGCCACGACGACTTCAAGCTGCGCCCGGCGCAACACGTCGATCAGCGTCACCACCTGCAAATCATCAACGCCTTCAGCCACGGCGATCAGGACTCGGGGGATCTTGGTTCCAGGCATCATGGGCACTCTCCGCTGGGTAATCCTTCAAGACTAGTCAGCTTTGCCGGGCCCTGTCAGCCGAAGGTCGTCCACGGCATGTCATTTGATGTACAACTGGGTCGACATCCGGTTGCCCGGTGCGTTGATAGACACGTTGCTGAAGCTGAAGGTGCCTTCCTGCTTGCCCTTCAGATCGAAGATATACAAGTAGCCGACCGTTCGCCGGGCTCCGGTCGAACAATCATTGAGATTGCCATTGTCGTATGCACACACCGGTGAACGGGTGCCGTCGACCTCGAAGCCGTCCAGCGTGACATTCGGCTGGTGGCCTATGCCGAGCTCCAGCACGTAGACCTTGATATGCGGGCCACTGTGGTCGCAACGGGTTTGCGCCTGTCCTGCGGAAACGTCTTCGAAACCACAGGCCGGCGACTCGACCTTGAGCACCTTGACCTCGCTCAGCGGTGGTGCCGACGCGGCGTGCGCGACCGGCACGGCCAGCCCCAGGCCGAACACCCAGGCCCATGCAATGTTTTTCATGCGATACATCCCGACCGTCCGAAATCGGGCGCAGTATGGCCCAACTTTTGCCTGCGCACACTTATGCGACGCACACCGAGGATCGCAGCCACATCGCCGCGCTGCTATGATGCGCGGCTTTTTCCGACCCGCAGAAAATCCCGGCGCCCCTGGCGACCTGTGCTTTGCTGTTGAGGTCGATACATTCACGGCGCCGCGCGCGCCACGGGGAGCAGACATGCTGGAAAGGCTGTTTCAACTCAAGGCACACAATACCAACGTGCGGACCGAGATCCTGGCGGGCGTCACGACGTTCCTGGCCATGGCCTACATTCTGTTCGTCAACCCGAGCATCCTCGGCGAAACCGGCATGGACAAGGGCGCGGTATTCGTCGCCACCTGTCTGGCGGCGGCCATTGGTTCCACAGTCATGGGCCTGATCGCCAACTACCCGATCGCCCTCGCGCCGGGCATGGGCCTGAACGCCTTCTTCACCTACACCGTGGTCCTGCACATGGGCCATACCTGGCAAGTGGCGCTGGGGGCGGTGTTCGTCTCCGCCGTGCTGTTCTTTCTGCTATCGATCTTCCGCATCCGGGAATGGATCATCAACAGCATCCCGCTGCCGCTGCGCTCGGCCATCGCCGCCGGTATTGGCCTGTTCCTGGCGCTGATCGCCCTGAACAACGCCGGCATCGTGGTGAAAAACCCAGCAACCATGGTCGGCCTCGGCGACCTGAAGCAACCGGCGCCGATCCTGGCAACCCTGGGCTTCGTACTGATTGTCGCTCTGGAGGCGCTTAAAGTGCGCGGCGCGGTACTGATCGGCATCCTGGCGGTCACCATCGTCTCGATCCTGATGGGCTTCACGCCCTTTGGCGGCATCATTTCCGCGCCGCCATCCCTGGCCCCGACCTTCCTGCAACTGGACATCAAGGGCGCCCTGGACATCGGCCTGGTGAGCGTGATCTTCGCGTTCCTGTTCGTCGATCTGTTCGATAACTCCGGCACCCTGATCGGCGTCGCCAAGCGCGCCGGGCTGATGGGCAAGGACGGCCACATGCCGAAAATGGGCCGTGCGCTGATTGCCGACAGCACCGCCGCCATGGCCGGTTCGCTGCTAGGCACGTCGACGACCACCAGCTACATCGAATCGGCGGCGGGCGTCAGCGCCGGCGGCCGCACCGGCCTTACGGCGATCGTGGTCGCGATCCTGTTCCTGCTGGCGCTGTTCTTCTCGCCGTTGGCCGCCAGCGTCCCGGCCTTCGCCACCGCGCCGGCCTTGCTGTTCGTCGCGGTATTGATGACCTCCGGCCTGGCGGAAATCGACTGGGACGACGTTACCGTTGCCGCTCCGGTGGTGATCACTGCCCTGGCGATGCCGTTCACCTATTCCATCGCCAACGGCATCGCCTTCGGCTTCATCGCCTGGACCGCCATCAAACTGGTGTCCGGCCGCGGCCGTGAGCTGAACCCGGCGCTGGTCATCCTTTCGATCCTGTTCGTTATCAAGTTGGGTTGGTTCAACGCATGACTTTTGATTCCCAGGCCTACGCCACCCAGCTGCAAGACAAGGTCGTGCGCCTGCGCGACCTGCTGGCTCCGTTCGATGCCCCCGAGCCCGAGGTGTTCGACTCTCCGCTACAGAACTTCCGCCTGCGAGCCGAATTCCGCCTGTGGCGCGAGGCCGGCGAACGCCATTACGCGATGTTTTCCCAGGAAGACAAGCGCACGCCGATCCTCATCGAAGCGTTCCCCATCGCCAGCCTGCGCATCAACCAATTGATGCCGCAGCTCAAGGCCGCCTGGCAAGCCAGCGCGCCGTTGAGCCACAAGCTGTTCCAGGTGGAGTTCCTGACCACCCTGGCCGGCGACGCGATGATCACCCTGTGTTACCACCGTCCGCTGGATGAACACTGGCACGTCGCAGCTTCGAAACTGGCGGCCGAGCTGGGCGTAAGCATCATCGGCCGCTCCAAGGGCAAACGCGAAGTGATCGGCCACGACTACGTGGTGGAGAAACTCGACGTGGGCGGCCGCACCTTCAGCTATCGCCAACCCGAAGGCGCCTTCACCCAGCCCAACGGCACGGTGAACCAGAAGATGCTCAACTGGGCTTATGAAGCCCTGGGCGATCGCAATGACGACCTGCTGGAGTTGTACTGCGGCAACGGCAACTTCACTTTGCCGCTGGCAACCCGTGTGCGCAAAGTGCTCGCCACTGAGATCAGCAAGACTTCGGTCAACGCCGCACTGAGCAACCTCAGCGAGAACGCGGTAGACAATGTCACGCTGGTGCGCCTGTCCGCTGAAGAGCTGACCGAAGCCCTGAACGAAGTTCGGCCGTTCCGGCGCCTGCAGGGCATCGACCTGAAAAGCTACGAATTCGGCAGCGTCTTCGTCGACCCGCCTCGCGCCGGCATGGACCCGGACACCTGCGAGCTGACCCGGCGCTTCGACAACATCCTCTACATCTCTTGCAACCCCGAAACCCTCGCCGCGAACATCGCGCAACTGAACGATACCCACCGCATCACGCGCTGCGCGTTGTTCGATCAATTCCCTTGGACCCACCACATGGAATCCGGGGTGTTGTTGACGCGGCGCTGAGTCCTCCCTTTCGGGGTGAAGGATTACCCTGTGGCGAGGGGATTTATCCCCGCTGGGCTGCGAAGCGGCCCTCTGCTCTGTCTTGTCTGGCCTCTTGCGAGTGCTGCGCACTCGAGCGGGGATAAATCCCCTCGCCACAATTGCTCTCCCTCACCTTTCGGCCGGCAATGTTCGATCATCGAACACTTATTGCCCGACAACCGCTGCTTTATTTGACCAAATTAACCATCTAGTACAATTTATCTCCACCGGCTGAAACCCGCCGAGACCAACAATAAAAATGTGGAGATTGTGCGATGCCTCCGATCGTTCTGGTGCTCAACGGCCCGAACCTGAACCTGCTCGGCACCCGCGAGCCGGCGACCTATGGCCACGAAACCCTGGCCGATATTTCCGCGCTGTGCGGCCGCGCCGCCGAGGAGTTCGGCCTGACCGTGGAATTTCGCCAGACCAACCAGGAGGGTGAATTGATTGATTGGATTCACGGCGCCCGAGGCCGGTGCAGCGGTATCGTCATCAACCCGGCGGCCTGGACCCACACCTCCGTGGCGATCCGCGATGCCCTGGTGGCGAGCGAAGTGCCGGTCATCGAAGTCCATCTTTCCAACGTCCACGCCCGCGAGACGTTTCGCCACCACTCCTTCGTCTCATCCGTCGCCATCGGCGTGATGTGCGGGTTTGGCAGCCATGGTTATCGCCTGGCCCTCGAACATTTCAGTCATCGGTTGAA
This sequence comes from Pseudomonas sp. E102, assembly GCF_052660185.1. Classification (NCBI taxonomy): domain Bacteria; kingdom Pseudomonadati; phylum Pseudomonadota; class Gammaproteobacteria; order Pseudomonadales; family Pseudomonadaceae; genus Pseudomonas; species Pseudomonas sp. E102. The sequence continues at coordinate 40,913 of NZ_CP084025.1, read as the reverse complement.
GGGTTGAGCGCATGCCGAACGTCACTGTACTGGCCGGCCTGATCGGCGCGGGTATCCAGGCGTCTCGCACGCCAGCGCTGCATGAGCGCGAAGGCGATGCCCAAGGCATGCGTTACCTGTATCGACTGATCGATCTCGACGCGCTGAAACTCGACAGCAGCGCCCTGCCCGACTTGCTGATGGCCGCCGAACGCATGGATTTCACCGGCCTGAACATCACCTTTCCTTGCAAGCAGGCGGTCATACCTCTGTTGGATGACCTTTCGGCGGAAGCGCGGGGAATCGGCGCGGTGAACACCGTGGTGCTCAAGGACGGCAAGCGCATCGGCCATAACACCGACTGCCTGGGTTTCGCCGAAGGTTTTCGTCGAGGCCTGGGCGATGTCGCGCGCAACCGCGTGGTCCAGATGGGCGCTGGCGGCGCTGGCGCAGCGGTGGCCCACGCCTTATTGGTGGAGGGCGTGGAGACGCTGAGCATTTTTGATGTCGAGGTCAGCCGTGCCGAGGCATTGGCCAACAACCTGAACCAACACTTCGGCGCCGGTCGCGCCCGCGCCGGGCATGATCTTCCCGCTGCCATGGCCGAAGCCGACGGCTTGGTGAACACCACGCCCATGGGCATGGCAAAACTGCCGGGCATGCCGGTGCCGGTCGAGTTGTTGCGGGGCGACCTGTGGGTGGCGGAGATTGTGTATTTCCCGCTGGAAACCGAACTGCTGCGCAACGCCCGCGCGCTCGGCTGCCGCACACTGGACGGCGGCACCATGGCGGTGTTCCAGGCGGTGAAGGCGTTCGAACTGTTCAGCGGCGTGGCGCCGGATGCGGGGCGGATGCTGGCGCATTTTCAGAGCATGAATTCCTGAAGCTCGCGACAAACTCCCTGAGGGAACTTGTGGGAGCGAGCTTGCTCGCGATAGCGGTGGATCCGTTGATATCAACGTGACTGACATGCCGCCATCGCGAGCAAGCTCGCTCCCACATAGGCTCGCTCCCACAAGGTCTGCATAGGTTCAGGATCAGGCCTGCAAGTACCGCAACACCGACTCACACACCATCTGTCGGTGCCGCTGCTTGACCGCTTCGTCCGACAAGTCGATCTGAAAGATCTCACCAAACGTCTGGCGGTTCGACACCCGGTAGAAGCAGAACGAACTGATCAGCAAATGTACATCCAGCGGTTCCAGGCCGGCGCGGAACACCCCTTCTTCGGCGCCGCGACGCAGGATCACGCCCAGGGAGTCGAGGATGGTATTGGTCATCGCCTTGATTGCACCAGACTGTTTCACGTACTCGGCGTTGTGGATGTTTTCAATGCAGACGATACGCACGAAATCCACGTTGCGGTCGTGGTGATCGAAGGTGAATTCCACCAGGCGCCGGATCGCCTCGACTGGCGCCAGCTCTGCCAGATGCAGGCGGCTTTCGGTGGTGCGGATATCGCCATAGAGTTTCTCCAGCACCTCCACGTACAGCTGTTCCTTGCTGCCGAAGTAGTAATAGATCATGCGCTTGGAGGTGTGGATGCGCTCGGCGATAGCGTCGACCCGAGCGCCCGCCAGGCCTTGCTGGACAAACTCGACGATGGCTTCCTGGAGAATGTTCTCCCGGGTTTTCTCCGGGTTGTTCTTGCGACTCTTGCGCGGCGCGGCGACAGGTTCGTCGAGGGCTGCGGAAAGCTCTGGATTCATAGTCATTGCGGGCTCACGGCCGTCACTGCACAGGTTGGCGATTATGGGCCGCACCGGGCAGTGAAGGAAGCCAAGGCACTGCCCTTTACCGCCCTCGTTACGATTTCCCTACAACTTGGCGTGCCGCACGCCGCCACTGCGGGACTTGGCCATGGCCGCCAGGCGCACCGCGACGTTGGCGGCGCCGTACCCCGCGTAACCGTTCTTGCGCTGGATGATTTCGAAGAAGAAACGCCCTTCGAACGGCTCGGTATAGACATGAAACAGCTCGCCACCCTGGGCATCCCGGTCGTACAGCACGTTGAAGTATGCCAGCTCGCTGAGGAACTCATCGTCGAAATCGAAACGCGCCGCCAGGTCGTCGTAGTAATTGAGGGGGATGTCCAGCAACGGCACCCCGGCCTCCTTGGCACAACTGACCTGGGCAAAGATGTCATCGCAATCGAAGGCGATGTGATGCACGCCGGAACCGCGATAACTCGACAGCGCATGTGAGATTGCGGTGTTGCGGTTCTCGGAAATGTTCAACGGCAAGCGAATCGAGCTGCAGCGGCTGCGCAGCGCACGGCTTTTCACCAGGCCATACGGGTCCGGCAGTACCACTTCGTCGTCGGCCTCGAAGTCCAGCAGGCTCTTGTAGAACAGCACCCAGCTGTCGAGGCTGTCGGCCGGCAGGGCCATCGCCATGTGGTCGATGCGCTTGAGCCCGGCGCCGATGGCGGCAGCGGGCTGCAGATTGAAGTCGGTGCCGTAGACGTCGGCGTCCTGATCCACCAGGTAGATCAGGCTGCTGTCCGGCGCGCGTACCGCCGCCAGCTCCAGTTCATTGGGCCCGACGAGCCCGCGATACGGCTGGCCCTTGTAGGCCACGGCCCGTTTCAGGGCGCTGGTGCTGTCCTTGACGCGTACCGCCATGGCGCACAGCGAAGGGCCGTGGGCCTCGAAAAAACTATGGGCGAAGGAATACGGCTCGCAATTGAGGATCAGGTTGATATCGCCCTGGCGCAACAGGCTGACGTTCTTGGAGCGATGCTGGCCGGCCTTGACGAAGCCCAGGCGCTCCAGCCAATGGGCGAGCTTGGCGCCGAGATTGTCGTCCACGGCAAATTCAAGGAACTCGATGCCGTTGTATTCGCTGGCCGCAGGGGTCTCGAACAGAATTTCAGGCGTCTGCGCGGGCGCTTCCTCGGCCAGGCGCTGGCGCGTCTTCTCTTCCAGGTACAGCAGTGAACGCAACCCATCGGCTGCATTGGCCCTGGGCGGCGCGGCGCGAAAGCCGTCGTTGAAGATTTCCAGCGACAGCGGCCCGGTATAGCCGCTCTTGATGATCGGCGCGAGGAATCCCGGCAAATCGAATTCGCCCTGACCCGGGAAACAACGGAAGTGCCGGCTCCATTCCAGGACGTCCATCGCCAGGATCGGCGCATCGGCCATTTGCACGAAGAAGATTTTCTCGCCTGGAATCTCGGCGATGGCGCTGGGGTCGCCCTTGAGCGACAAGGTATGGAAACTGTCGAGCAGCACGCCCAGGTTCGGGTGATCGGCTTGGCGGACGATGTCCCAGACCTGTTGATAGGTATTGACGTGCCGGCCCCAGGCCAACGCTTCATAACCGATGCGCAAGCCTCGGGCGCCGGCCCGCTCGGCCAGCAGCCGCAGGTCATCGATCAGTATCCGTTCGTCGCCGACGCTGTCGGCCGAAGCATTGCTGCACACCAGCACCAGGTCGGTGCCCAACTCCTGCATCAAGTCGAACTTACGCTCGGCTCGCTCCAGGTTGCGCGCCAGGCGATCCCGGCGGCACCCTTCAAAATCTCGAAAGGGTTGGAACAGCGTGATGGCAATGCCCAGGTCGGCGCACATCTGCCTGATTTCCCGAGGGCTGCCGTCGTAGTAAAGGAGATCGTTCTCGAAAATCTCCACACCGTCAAAACCGGCGGCGGCAATGGCTTCGAGTTTTTCCGGCAGGGTACCGCTCAAGGAAACAGTGGCAATGGAACGCTGCATGACTTCGGCTCCCGGGACTGGCGTCGGCTACAAAAAATGCGCCGCTTTTTAAAAGAGTCGGGGGATTATTGAGCTGCCGGTTTCTTTGGGCAATTTAATATGTACCATCCGGTTAGTTTTTTGGGCGATTATCGAACACTATGCCCGATCAGCGAATTGACGATTTTTTGTCCACTGCCCACCATCGACATCACATTGTTGCCAAGCCTCAATGCAGACCCAGACCACGCCATAAGAATTTCAAGAACGGGTGACCCTATGATTCCTTCCCAAAGTTCCCGCCTGGCCCACGGCCCGGTTGTCGCCAGCGGTGGCATCGGCGACAAGATCCGTGGCGCGATGGCCGTGGGCAAGACCCGTTGGGGCATGCTCGCCCTGGTATTTTTCGCCACGACCCTGAACTACATCGACCGCGCCGCCCTCGGAGTCATGCAGCCGATCCTGGCGAAGGAGATGAGCTGGACGGCGATGGACTACGCCAATATCAATTTCTGGTTCCAGGTCGGTTACGCGGTCGGTTTCGTGCTGCAAGGGCGGTTGATCGACAAAATCGGCGTCAAGCGCGTGTTCTTCTGCGCCGTGCTGCTCTGGAGCCTGGCGACCGGCGCCCACGGCTTGGCTACCTCGGCGGTGGGCTTCATGGTCTGCCGCTTCATCCTTGGCCTGACCGAAGCCGCCAACTACCCGGCCTGCGTGAAAACCACGCGGTTGTGGTTCCCGGCGGGCGAACGCGCCGTGGCCACCGGCATCTTCAATGCCGGGACCAACGTCGGCGCGATGTTCACCCCAATGCTCCTGCCGCTGATCCTGCACGTCTGGGGTTGGCAGGCCGCGTTCCTGTGCATGGCGGCCCTGGGCGGTATCTGGCTGGTGTTCTGGGGCCTGAAATACTTCAACCCCGAAGACCACCCGAGCGTGAAGCAGTCGGAACTGGACTACATCCAGGCCCAGGAAGAACCGGACCCGGTAAGTGTTCCGTTCTCCCGCATCCTGCGCATGCGCGGCACCTGGGCATTCGCCCTGGCCTACTCGATCACCGCGCCGGTGTTCTGGTTCTACCTTTACTGGCTGCCGCCGTTCCTGAACCAGCAATACAACCTGGGCATCAACGTGACCCAGATGGGCATCCCATTGATCATCATTTACCTGACCGCCGATTTTGGCAGTGTCGGCGGGGGGATCCTGTCGTCATTCCTGATCGGCCGCGGGGTCAATCCGATCAAGGCGCGACTGATGTCCATGCTGCTGTTCGCTTGCTGCATTGTCGGGGTGATCATGGCGGCCGGCTCCAGCAGTTTGTGGGTGGCGGTACTTGCGATTTCCCTGGCCATCGGCGCGCACCAGGCCTGGACCGCGAACATCTGGAGCCTGGTCATGGACTACACGCCCAAGCACATGATGAGCACGGTGTTCGGCTTCGGCGGCATGTGCGCGGCCATCGGCGGGATGTTCATGACTCAGTTGGTGGGGCACATCCTCACCATCACTAACAACAACTACACCGTGCTGTTCACCCTGATCCCGGCGATGTACTTCATCGCGCTGGCCTGGATGTACTTCATGGCGCCGCGCAAGGTGCCTACCCTGGAAAATTGATGGGGCTATAACGCCCCGTGGCGAGGGAGCTTGCTCCCGCTCGATTGCGCAGCGATCGCAAAAAAGCGAGGGCCGCTTCGCAGCCCAGCGGCAGCAAGCTCCCTCGCCACAAACGTCAGCGCCAACCCTCAGGGGTGTGTGCAGCCCGTTATCTGCGCCGCTGTTGCCACGCCGCCGCCAACCCGCTCAAGCAGATCAGCGTAATACCCACCACCGTCGTCAGCGTCGGCGTATGGCTGAAAAACAACCAGCCCAGCAGCCCGGCAAAGATGATCTGGCAATACCCGAACGGCGCAAGCAGCGCCGGGGCGGCGAAGCGGAAAGCCTGGGTCAGCATCAAATGCGCGGTCATCCCGCACGCCCCCAGCGCCAACATCATCAAGCCGTGGGTCACGCTCGGCACCTGCCAGAAGAACGGCACCAAGGCGCTCATCACTAGCGTATTGCACAGTCCGGCGAAAAAATTGCTGGTGGTGGGGCTGTCTATCTCGGCGAGTTTGCGCGTGAGCAGTTGATAGAAGCAGAAGAACAGCGCCGAACAGAACGGCAACAACACCGCCGGCGTGAACAAATCGCCACCGGGGTGAACAATGATCAACACCCCGATGAAACCGAAGATCACCGCGATCCACTGACCACGTGTCACATGCTCGCCCAGCAGCGGTACCGACAATGCCGTGACCAGCACGGGGGCGAGGAAGTTGACCGCCGTCGCCTCCGCCAATGGGATGAACATCAGCGAGGTGGTAAAAAACAAACTGGTGCCTAACAGGCATAAAGCCCGGGCAACCTGCCACAACGGGCGCTTGGTACGCAGCACCCGCAACCCCGAACGTGGCAGGAAAATACCCGCCATCAACAAGGTGTGCACCACGTAACGGGCCCATACCACCATGATGATGGGATAGAAACCCGAGAGATATTTGGACAACGCATCGTGACTGGAGAACAAAAACGTTGCGACCAGAATAAGCACGATGCCCTTGAAAGCCTGATTGACGCCGGAGAGCGGAGTGCTGATGGTCATGAAGGAAACCTGCATTGCTTGATATTGAGGCCGGACGCACAGTGCAGTTATTGGGCCAGCGAGGGTTCCGATAAGTTCTGGATCCCAAGTGTAATGAAAAATCCACAGCCGGACAGGATCGGCTCGCCGATGAACCAAAATCCCCGGCGGTTGCCTGACTGCTCAAGCGCGACGCGCGCCTTGAACGCCTGAAGGCTAGACTCATCGCCACGGCAGTCATTTCTTCGCAGGGCCATTCAGAGGATTTCCCACATGTTATGGAAAAAAGGTCGCCGCAGTGACAACGTGGTGGATGCCCGGGGTGACGGTGGGGGCGGCGGCGGGATGCGTTTCGGCGGTGGCAAGGGGCTGAGCCTGACGGCCATCATCCTCATCGTCGGCATCGGCTGGATCACCGGCCAGGACCCGATGCAGATTCTCGGACAACTCACCGGGCAGATGGAACAAGGTTCCGCGCCCACCTCTTCGCAATCCCGCCAGGCGCCACCGGCCAACGATGAGCAGGCGGAATTCGTGCGCTCGATTTTGGGTGATACCGAGGACACATGGGGCCAGGTCTTCCAGCAGGCCGGGCGCCAGTACCAGCAACCGAAGCTGGTGTTGTTCAGCGGTCGGGTCAATTCTGCATGCGGCCTGGCATCCTCGGCCACCGGACCGTTCTATTGCCCGGCAGACCGACAGGTCTACCTGGACATGAGCTTCTTCCATGAAATGTCCCAGCGTTTCTCCGCCGCCGGGGACTTCGCCCAAGCCTACGTCATCGCCCACGAGGTCGGCCACCACGTGCAGACCCTGCTCGGCGTGTCGGCGAAAATCCAGGAGGCGCGCCAGCAAGGCCGGCAAATGGAAGGCGACGGCGGTTTGCTGGTGCGCCAGGAATTGCAGGCCGATTGCCTGGCCGGCGTCTGGGCCAATCACGCGCAGAAACGCCTCAACTGGCTTGAGCCAGGGGACATCGAGGAAGCTTTGACCGCCGCCAATGCCATCGGCGACGACCGCCTCCAGCAGCAAGGCCAGGGCCGCGTTGTGCCGGACTCCTTCACCCACGGCACTTCGGCCCAGCGGGTGCGCTGGTTCAAGACCGGTTTCGCCCAGGGCCAGGTCAGCCAGTGCGACACCTTCGCAGCGAAAAACCTGTAGATGAAGTGGGCGGCGTTGATCGGGCTGGTGCTCTGTTGCGCCGTTGCCCAGGCCGAGGAACACGGCGTCCAGGCGGTCGCCCAGGGGCGCCTGCTGCTCAAGGGCGGGATCATGGCCGTTGCCGTGAGCCCGCCGCCGGCTTCGATCGAGCGGGTGTTGATCATCCTTCACGGTCGGCTGCGCAATGCCGACACTTACCTTCACAGCGGTGAAAAGGCCGCCGCGCAGGCCGGTCAATCGACCACGACGTTGATCATCGCCCCGCAGTTTCTCAACGAACTGGATGCGGCACGTCATCAGTTGCCCGCCGACCTTCTGCGCTGGCAAGGCAACGACTGGATGGCGGGCGGCTTGTCCATCGGACCGAATCCGGTCAGTTCATTTCAAGTGCTGGACGACATCGTGGCGCGGGTCAGCGACCGACAGCAGTTTCCAGAAGTGAAGGAAATCGTCATCGCCGGCCATTCCGGTGGCGCCCAGGTGGTGCAGCGCTACGCCCTGCTCGCCCACGGCACGTATCGCATCGCACCTCGGTTCGTCATCGCCAATCCATCGTCGTATGCCTATCTTGACGCGCAACGGCCCATGGCGTTCGACCCGGCTAGTTGCCCGGCTTTCAATCGCTGGAAATATGGCTTGGAGTACCTGCCCGCCTATGCGTCCGGACAAACCGCCACGCAGCTCGAAGATCAATACATCAAGCGCGACATCACTTATTTGCTGGGACAACGGGACATCGACCCGGAGCATCCGGCGCTGGACAAAGGCTGCGAGGCTCAGACCCAAGGGGCGTATCGCTTACTGCGCGGGCATTTCTTTTTCGACTACCTGACGCGGCGCCATCCGCAAGGACTCAACCAGCGGCTGATCGAAGTGCCAGGGGTTGGGCATGATGGGGATGGGATGTTCAACTCGCCGGAGGGGCTACAAGTATTGTTTGGGCAGTAAGTCTTGTGGCGGCGTATCGGGCCTCATCGCGAGCAAGCTCGCTCCCACAGTGGGCCTGGTGCAGACACAAATCTTGCGCTCGACGGAAATCTCCTTGTGGGAGCGAGCTTGCTCGCGATGACGATCAATCAGCCAACCGACCTCTCAAGCCGACAACATCCGCCGCAACTCCTCGCAATCCCGCGCATGCCAGTCCGTCAATTCAGGCCAGGGATTGTCCGGCAGGTTCACCAACACCGTCCGCGCCCCCGCTGCACGGCCGCAGTCCAGGTCAAAGCGGTAATCCCCCACCATCACCATCGAGCCGGGCGCCACTTCCCACGCCTCGGCCAGTTTCAACAGGCCACCGGGGTGCGGTTTGGGCGGTGCCTCGTCGCGGCCCAGCACGTCTTGCACCGCAAAACAGTCAGCCAGGCCGATGGCTTCGAGGGTGATATGCGCCAGCTCGCGGGCATTGCGGGTCAGGATGCCCAGGCGGTACCCACGCCCGGCCAGCTCACGCACCAATTCGACCGCCCCCGGCGCGGGCTTGGAGCCCAGCGCCAGGTCCCGCTCGTGCTCCAGCAACCAGGCGTGCTTGGCGGCGGCTTCTTCCGCGGGCAATGCCGCCAGGTGCGTAAGGATGTCGTCTTCGGCCGGAATCGCCAGGGCGACGCGGATCGCGGCGAAATCATGCACGGCAATGGTCAGCGTGCCATCCATGTCGAACACCCAATGGCGCACATCGGACAGGCTCATGCCCAGTCCTTGCGATGGCGGATGAGGCCTTCCTGGGTCACCGATGCCACCAACTGCCCGGCGCGGTTGAACACGCTGCCTCGGGAGAATCCACGGGAATTTCCGGCCCACGGGCTGTCCATGGCATAGAGTAACCAGTCATCGGCGCGCAGGTCGGCATGGAACCACAACGCGTGGTCAAGACTGGCGACCTGCATATCCTTGTGCCACACCGACTTGCCGTGGGGCAGCAGCGAGGTGGTCAACAGGCCGAAATCCGACGCGTAGGCCAGCAGGTATTTGTGCAGGGCCGGGATGTCCGCCAAGGCGCCATCGGCACGGAACCACACGTATTTGACCGGATCGGCCGGTTGCGGGTTGTAAGGGTCTTTTTCGGTGACCGGACGCACCTCGATCGGCTTGGGGCAAAGCAGTTTTTCGCGCATGTGCTCGGGCAGCAGATGGGCGCGCTGCTGGGTCAGCTCCAGCTCGGACGGCAGGTTCTCCGGCCCGACGACTTGCGGCATGGTGCTCTGGTGCTCGAAACCCTGCTCGTCATATTGGAACGATGCGCTGCAGGTGAAGATCGGATTGCCCTTTTGAATCGCCGTGACCCGCCGGGTACTGAAACTGCCGCCGTCCCGTACGCGGTCTACCTGATAGACCACCGGCAGGGCCGCATCGCCCGGACGCAGAAAATAACCATGCATCGAATGCACGTGGCGCGCCTCTTCCACGGTCTGGCTGGCCGCCGACAACGACTGGCCCAATACCTGGCCGCCGAACAACTGGCGAAACCCCAGGTCCTGGCTACGACCGCGAAACAGGTTCTCTTCGATCGGTTCCAGGGTCAGCAGGTCGACCAGATCTTCCAACACGTGGCTCATTCAGACTTTCCTCACACAGCGCAAAAACCGCGCAGTCTACGCTGCGGCGGCGGATCGATAGTGGCCCGGGCCATTTTGGTGGGCATTGTAACGTCCGTGTCGGCTAACCGTGCAGAGTCTGCAACCACTGCTCCCGGTCAATGCGATAGAGCACATGGTGACGCAATGGATGACCGACCGCGAGCTTTGGATGTTCGAAGTCATCGGCCGGGTCGTGGTGCATGCCGATGGCCTGCATGACCTTCTGCGACGGCAGGTTGTCGGTGGCGGTAAACGCCACCACCTCGTCCAGCCCCAGGCGGTCGAAGGCGCAACGCAACGCCGTCCACGCCGCTTCGCTGGCATAGCCGAACCCCCAATGCTCGCGGGCCAGGCGCCAGCCGATTTCCACCGCCGGGGTAAAATGCGCGTCGAATCCGACCACGCCCAGCCCGGTAAAGCCAATGAAAGCGCCAGTATCCTTGCGCTCCAACGCCCACAAACCAAAACCATGCTCTGCAAAATGCCCGCGCACGCGGCCGATCAACGCAGCGCTTTCCAGGCGACTCAAGGGTGCCGGAAAATAACGCATCACTTGCGCATCGGCAGACATGGCCGCGAACGTGGGCAAATCATCGTCGCGCCATTGCCGCAGTATCAACCGTGCGCTTTCCAGTTCCAGTATCGGCTCCATCTTCACTCCCTTTCCATGCCCCAGAGTCTACATCGCTGGTAGGATCCGTGGCTCAACCACCACTGAAAACACCATGCCGCTACCGTTGATCTACCACGAAGACTACAGCCCCGAGTTCCCAGCGGAACACCGCTTCCCCATGGACAAGTTCCGCCTGCTGCGCGATCACCTGGTGGAGAGCGGCCTGGCCCGGGACACAGACCTGCTGCGTCCCGCCCTGTGCCCGCCGGAGATTCTCGCCCTGGCCCATGATCGCGCTTATATCGAACGCTACATGGGCGGCGAGTTGTCCCGCGAAGACCAACGGCGACTTGGCCTGCCCTGGAGCGAAGCCCTGGCGCGGCGAACGGTGCGCGCCGTGGGTGGCTCGCTCCTGGCCGCCGAAAAGGCGCTTGAACACGGACTGGCCTGTCATCTGGCCGGCGGCACCCATCACGCCCACTACGACCACCCGGCCGGCTTTTGCATTTTCAATGACCTGGCCGTGATCAGCCGCTACTTCCTGGCCAGCGGCCGGGTTTCGCGAGTGTTGATTTTCGACTGCGACGTGCACCAGGGTGACGGTACGGCTCGAATACTCCATGACACTCCAGACGCCGTGACAGTTTCCCTGCACTGTGAAAAGAATTTTCCCGCACGCAAGGCGCAGAGTGACTGGGACATTCCACTGCCGATGGGCATGGAAGACGCTGCGTACCTTAAAGTCGTGGACGATGCGCTCAATTATCTGCTGCCGCTCTACCAGCCGGACCTGGTGCTGTACGACGCCGGCGTCGACGTACACAAGGATGACGCCCTCGGTTACCTGAAACTTACCGACGCAGGCCTCGCCGCCCGGGACGAAAGCGTCATGCGCCATTGCCTGGGGCGGGACATTCCGGTAGTGGGCGTCATCGGCGGGGGCTACAGCAAGGACCGCAAGGCCCTGGCCCGGCGCCACGGAATCCTGCACCACAGCGCACAAAAGGTCTGGGCGTCATCAGGCTGTCACTGAAATCTGGGCGCTTTACCCACAATGCCTGTGGAGCGGCCTGTGGATAACCTGAGCGAAACGGCTTACAGCCTATGGCGCGTATAGCTTGCGCAGATGTGGTTGTTTTTTGAACACGTATTCAGAAGGCACCCCATGCAAATGTGGGAGCGAGCCTGCTCGCGATAGGGGCATGTCAGTCGACATGATGTTACTGATCCGCCGCTATCGCGAGCAGGCTCGCTCCCACAGGAGTTTGTACTGATAGAATGCCGCGCTATTCCTCGTTTCCGCAGTTCACACCATGACCTCGACCACCCAGCCCTCCTCCCCACACATCGCCATCATCGGCGGCGGCCCCGCCGGCTTGATGGCAGCCGAGGTGTTGAGCCAGGCCGGTGTCCAGGTCGACCTGTACGACAGCATGCCGTCGGTGGGCAGGAAATTTCTATTGGCGGGCGTGGGCGGCATGAACATCACCCACTCCGAAGCGTTCCCGGCGTTCCTGTCCCGCTACGGCGAACGCTCGCCAAATATCGCCCCGCTGCTGCGGGCATTCGGCGCGGATGAGTTGTGCCAATGGATACAGGGCCTGGGCATCGACACGTTTGTGGGCAGCTCGGGGCGCGTCTTTCCGACCGACATGAAAGCCGCCCCACTGCTGCGCGCCTGGCTCAAGCGCCTGCGGGACGCCGGGGTGGTGATCCACACCCGCCACCGCTGGCATGGCTGGAGCCCCGACGGCGGCTTGCGCATCGCCAGCCCGGACGGTGAAAAAACCTTGTTCCCCGACGCAACGCTGTTGGCGCTGGGCGGCGGCAGTTGGTCGCGCCTGGGTTCCGATGGCGCCTGGATGCTGTCGCTGGAACAGCGCGGCGTGGCGTTGGCACCCTTGCAACCGAGCAATTGCGGATTCGACGTGGCCGCCTGGAGCGACTTCATGATCGGCAAGTTCGCCGGTGCCCCGCTCAAGAACATCGCCATCGGCCTCGACGACGATGTGCCACGCCTGGGCGAATGCGTAATCACCGCCACCGGCCTCGAAGGCAGCTTGATCTATGCCCTGTCGGCAGCGATTCGCGAGGCCATCAACCAGCACGGCAGCGCGACCATTCATCTGGACCTGTTGCCAGGCCGGCCTGTGGATAAAATCCTCCAGGCCTTGAACAAACCACGCGGGTCACGCTCGATGGCCAAGCACTTGCACAGTCAATTGGGGCTCGACGGGGTCAAGGCAGCGCTGTTGCGCGAGCTGACGTCCGCCGATTGCTTCGCCGACATGACGCGGCTGGCGAAAGCGATCAAGGCCTTGCCGGTCACGCTGGTGAAAACCCGTCCACTGGACGAAGCCATCAGCAGCGCCGGCGGCGTGACCTTCGAAGCGCTGGACGAACGGCTGATGCTCAAGCAATTACCCGGCGTTTTCTGCGCGGGGGAAATGCTCGACTGGGAAGCGCCGACCGGCGGCTATTTGCTCACGGCGTGCTTTGCCAGTGGCCGGGCGGCGGGGTCGGGGATGCTGGAGTGGTTACAGCGCCTGGATTGAAAACCTGGGCGCCGGCCATCGCGAGCAAGCTCGCTCCCACAGAAGATCTGTGGTGCATACAGGATCTGTGAACACCTGAGCACCACTGTGGGAGCGAGCTTGCTCGCGATAGCGGTATATCAGGCGCAGCAATATCAAGGCTTACGCTTACGCGGCCCAGTGTTGAAGACCGGCACTTTGCGCACAGGCTTGACCGAAGGTTCCACAGGCGCAGCGTCGCCACTGTCCACCCACTTGCCCAGATTGCGCTTGCCGCCGCCACCGGAGGTCTTTGGTTTCTTCGGCTTCTTCGGTTTTTTGATGACCTGGCCGCTGGAATCGGTCTCCGGCACGCGGTGTTCAGGCTCGAAATCCTGTTCCATCTGGCGCGGCAATGTCTGACGGGTCAGGGTCTCGATGGCCGACAGCAGGTTCACTTCATCGGCGCAGACCAGGGAAATCGCCTGGCCCGTAGCACCTGCCCGGCCCGTACGGCCGATGCGGTGGATGTAGTCCTCGGCCACGATTGGCAGGTCAAAGTTCACCACCAACGGCAAGTCCTCAATGTCCAAGCCACGGGCGGCGACGTCGGTGGCTACCAGTATCTGCACTTCGCTGGCCTTGAAGCGATCCAGCGCGCGCTGGCGGGTCGCCTGGGGTTTGTCACCGTGGATGCCGTCGGCATTCACACCGAGGCCCTGGAGTTTTTCCACCAGCGCATCGACGCCGTTGCGGGTCTTGGCGAACACCAGCACCTGCTTCCACTTGTGCTTGCGCATCAGGTGAATGAACAGTTCCGGCTTGCGCTTCTTGTCCACCGTCACCACCCATTGCTTGACGGTATTGGCAGCCACGTTGCGCGGGCTCACTTCGATGCTCAGCGGGTCGTTGAGCATCTGCCCGGCCAACAGGCGGATCGCATCGGAGAAGGTCGCCGAGAACAGCAGCGTCTGGCGCTTCTTCGGCAATGCCTTGTAGATGTTCGCCAGCTCTTCGGAGAAACCCAGGTCGAGCATGCGGTCGGCTTCGTCCAGCACCAGCGTTTGCAATTGGTTGAACTTCAGCGCGTTCTGGCGGAACAGATCGAGCAAGCGGCCCGGCGTGGCCACCAGCAAGTCGACACCTTTGCGCAACTTCATCATCTGCGGGTTGATGCTGACACCGCCATATACGGCGTAGGTGCTCAAAGGCAAGTGCTGCGCATATTGGCGCACGCTTTCGTGGACCTGCTCGGCCAGCTCGCGGGTCGGCACCAAAATCAGCGCACGCACCGAGTTGGCGGCGACTTTCGGCCCTTCGGTGGTCAGCAACTGCAACAGCGGCACGGCGAAACCGGCGGTCTTGCCGGTGCCGGTCTGGGCCGCGGCCATCAGGTCGCGCCCGGCGAGCACGGCCGGCATGGCTTGGGCCTGGACCGGGGTCGGAGTCTGGTAGCCGAGCGTCTCGAGGGCGCGCAGCAGGGGTTCGATCAGGCCAAGGGTGGCGAAAGTCATGGAGGTACCGTAGGAAAAATCAGCGCAGGGTGTGCAATGCGCGGCAGTTTACCCTAAATCAGGATTCGGCCGGTGCGGGCTTGGGCTTGCGCCACTGGGGCAAACCGATCAGCACCACGGCGCTGATGATTACCAGCATCGCCAAGGCTTCCTCGATACCAATGGTTTCACCGGCGAAGACGATCCCCAGCAACACCGCCACCGCCGGGTTGACGTAGGCATAGCTGGTGGCCGCGGCCGGGCGCACATGCTTGAGCAGATACATGTAGGCGTTGAAGGCAATGATCGAACCGAAACCGATCAGGTAGACCAGCGCGAACCAGCCTTCCAGCGGCGGCATGTGGTCCAGACGTTCGCCGCTGGCAAAGCTGCCGATCAATAGCACCACGCCGGCCACCAGCATCTCCACGGCGCTGGCCATCGCTCCCGCCGGCAACGGCAGATGTTTGCTCAGTACCGAACCGAAGGCCCAGGAAGCCGCCGCGAACACCAGCAAGGCCGCCCCCAACGGGCTCGATTGCAGGTTGGAGCCCAGGTTGAGCATGGCGATGCCGATCAATCCCAACACAATACCGGCCCATTCGAGACGGGTATTACGCGCGCCCCAGAAATATCCACAGAGCAAGGTAAACAAAGGCACCGTCGCCACGGCCAACGCCGCCACCCCCGACGCCACGCCCATGTGCTCGGCGATGCTCACCGCACCATTGCCGAACGTCAGCAACAGCACGCCAATGAGCGCCCCGGCCTTCCATTGCGCCCAGGTCGGTGCCGGCGCCCCGCGCCAGCGCAGGAAGCCGTACATCAGCGATCCGGCGATCACGAAGCGAATCCCGGCCAGCAGCAACGGCGGCCAATGCTCGACGCCAATGCGAATCACCAGGTAGGTCGAACCCCAGATAACGTACAAGGCAAAAAAAGCAGCGATCAGAGGCAAGGGGAAACGGCGTGGGCCAGGCATGTTCAGCTCGAAGTCAGGACGATGAAACCTGTCATTCTAGAAAGGCGATCGACAGAAATTAAGCTACAAAATCTGTTTATCCGAGCCATACACTTTTCAAGACACGACAGATCTCAGATCAACACAACCCACCCTGTGGGAAGGTTTCGCGGTGTATTCAGAACCCGCGATGGCGTTTGAGGTGTTCGTTGATCTTCGCCGCCGGCACTTTTTGCAAGCTGCACAGCAAGTCATGGGACAACGCCCGCAGCCCATGCTTTTCTCGCAGTTCCGAGGCCAGGTGCGCGGTGAGGTTGGCGGCCATTTCGGCGTCGGCCATGGCGCGGTGAGCCTGGCCGGTGTGGGGCAAGCCGGCGAAAGTGTTGAGGGTGCCAAGCTTGTGGTTCGGCGCCGCTGGCATCAAGCGCCGGGCCAGCAACAGCGAGCAGGCAAAGTTCTGCAAGCGGGTGCGCTTGATGCGTCCCAATTCGAAATCCCAGAACTTCTGGTCGAACGCGGCGTTGTGGGCCAGCAGCGGCGTGATGCCGACGAATTCGTTGACCTCGTTCATCACTTTTTCCGCCGGGGGTGCGCTGCGCAACATGGCGTTGCTGATGCCGGTGAGCTGTTCAATGAAGGCCGGGACGTGAACGCCCGCGTTCATCAGGCTCTGATAACGGTCGACGATCCGGCCCCGTTCAAGGATCACCACGGCGATTTCGGTGGCCCGGCAGCTGCTGCTCGGGGTGATGCCGGTGGTTTCAAAGTCGATGACTGCGATGCGTTCCAAACCTGTGGGGCTCCTTGAAGATCAGTTCTTGAGCAGCAGCGCGCCTTCAATGGGCACGTAGCGGCTGGCGGCGCGGATCAGCGAGTTGGCGGTCAGCCCTGGTACACCGTAGGCCACCGCCTGCACGCCATGCTTGCTGATGATGCGTTCGAGCAGCATGTCGAAATCGCCGTCGCCGGAGGCCAGCACCACCTCATCGACGTGATCGGCGGCGTCCATGATGTCCAGCGTGATGCCCACGTCCCAGTCGCCCTTGGCCGAGCCGTCGCTGCGCTGGATATAGGGCTTGAGCTTCACGGTGAAACCCAGGTTGCGCAGGATCTGCTGGAATTGTTGTTGCTTGCTGTCGCCGCGATCGATCGCATAGGCATAGGCCTCGACGATCTGACCCTGTTTGCTGACATCAGCCCACAACGCCGCATAGTTGAAATGGCAGCCGTAGGCTTGGCGCACGGTGTAATAGAGGTTCTGGACATCGGCGAACACTGCGATTTTTTTCACCGCGTTTCCTCATGAGTGCACACGCGCGCAGGCCACCAGGCCCGAAAAGTCGCCCAGTATGCCAGCCTCAAGGAATGTTCCGCGAATAATCGGCCCGAGGCGGCTGGGCGCCTCGGACGAATGGCAGGTCAGACGAAGGAGTCGTCGTCGCCGAAGAAGGACGAATCGTCGCTGTAGTCCGCGTCGCTGAAACCGCCCGGGTCGTTGTCGTAGGTACTGTTGTCGGCCGTGCGCGAGTCATCGCCCCAACCGTTGCCACTGTTATCAACCGTGTCGTTGACGGGTTGGGCCGGTTCTTCCTTGAGAATCTCGACGATTTCCTGAGGCTGATTGCTATGGAAAAGGCTGCTGATGCCTTGGGCCAGCATCACGCCACCGGCCACGCCCGCTGCGGTTTTCAGCGCACCGCCCAGAAAGCTACTGGCCGCCGGGGCCTGCTGTTGTGGCGCGCCATAGTTGCCGGGCGCTGCGCCGAAGCCTTGCTGTGTCGGCGCATTAAAAGATGGCCGTGCCGGTTCGCGCCAGCCGCCACCGCTGGGTGTCGGCGCGCTTGCGGGGCGTGAATCTCGGTTGCTGCCGCCGAAGATGCTTGAAAGAAAGCCACCGCCACCGCTTGGCGCCGATGCCTGGTTGCGCGCCTGCTGCAACTCGGCTTGCAATTGCTCGACCTGCTGGGCGAGTTGCTTGTTCTGCTCGTCCAGTCGCTTGATCGCCGCCTCTTGCACCAGGATCGCCTGGGCCATGAAATAGCCCGCCGCAGGCTGCTTGGCCAAATGCTCCTTGATCCGCGCCTCAGCCTGGGCGTCGCGCGGGGCTGAATCCTTTTCGGCCTGTTGCAACCGTGAAAACAGTCCATCGATCA
The DNA here is from genome assembly GCF_052660185.1 of Pseudomonas sp. E102. Lineage (NCBI taxonomy): Bacteria > Pseudomonadati > Pseudomonadota > Gammaproteobacteria > Pseudomonadales > Pseudomonadaceae > Pseudomonas > Pseudomonas sp. E102. The sequence continues at coordinate 23,149 of NZ_CP084025.1, read as the reverse complement.
GGGTTTGTTCTTCGCTGTTCATGGCGACCTCATCAGATTGCCGAATAAAAAACCAGGCCGGTCCGCAAAAGACCGGCGCCGGTCAGTAATGGGGGCCACCGGGACGCTTTCAATGGTCTTACCTGATGTTTACGTTTGTTTCCCCGGGCACCTGATGGGTAAAGTGTCGGACCGCTTTTCTGAACTGCGATACCGACCCATGAATCCGTTAGAAGTACTGCGTGACTCCTTGTATTTTTTCAAGCGCCATCTGGGCCGGATCGCCCAGTTGTGCCTGCCGCTGGTGATACTTGAAGCCGTGCTGCAACAAGGGGTGGACAGCGCCGTCGGGGCCGAGGGCTTTTCCGGTTACAGCGTGATCGTCGGGCTGTTGGTATACCCGCTGTACACCGCGGCGTTGATTCTGTTTCTTGACGCCCGCAGTCGTGGCGAAGCCCCCCGCCCTCGCGACCTGCTCGCGGCCTCGCTCCTGCAATGGCCACGCTTTGCCTTGCTGACCGCCCTCAATACGCTGCTGATCCTGATTGGCATCTCGTTGTATTTCCTGCCAGGGCTTTGGCTGATGGTTGTCCTCGCCTTCGGTGAGTATCTGATTGTACTCAAAGGCTTGGCACCACTGGCCGCGATGAAGGAAAGCCTGCGCATGAGCCGCGGTCATTTCTGGCGGATCCTGCTGTGTATCCTGGCGGTGATGATCCCGCTGTGGCTGCTCAAGGGCGCCAGCGTCTCGGTGTATCCGCCGCCGCAAAACCCCTTGGTCAGTTTGCTGATCGACAGCATCCACAGCTTCCTGCAATTGTTCACTACGGTGGTGCTGTTCCGAATGTTCATGTTGATTGCAGAAAAACCTGAGCCATGACCCGCCTGCTGCGATACGCCCTGCTGGGCCTGCTGTTGATTGTCGGAATCGGCGCCTTTTCGGTTTATGGCCTGACCTGGCGTCCACAGGCCCGGGAAACGCTGCCCGTCAGCTGCGCCGCCAACGCCGCGCCGCTGATGCCCGGCCAGGCCTTGAAAGTCATGACCTGGAACGTCCAGTTCCTGGCCGGCAAGCGCTATGTGTTCTGGCACGACCTGGCCCAGGGCAACGATGAAAGCCCGACTCCCGAAGACATGGCCTTCAGTCTGGACGAAGTGGCTCGGGTCATTCGCGACGAGCAACCAGACGTGGTGTTGCTCCAGGAACTGGACAACGGCGCCAAGGCCAGCGAGTACCAGGACCAGCTCAAGCTGTTGCAGGAACGCCTGGCCGACCTCTACCCGTGCGGCACCAGCGCCTTCGATTGGAAAGCCGACTTCATTCCCGATCCGCGCATCTTCGGCAGCGTCGGCCGACAGCTGGCGACGCTGAGCCGCTACCGCATCGACCATGCCGAGCGGGTGCAATTGCCGGTGGCCGATGGGAACTTCATCAGCCGTCAGTTCCAGCCGAAAAACGCCTTGCTCGTGAGTTACCTGGCCCTTAACGGCGGCGGTCAACTGGCGGTGCTCAATACGCACCTGGAGCGAGCCACGCAGCCGCACGACACGGCGCGCAGGCAGGTCGAAGCCATTTCCAAGTCCCTCGACAAGCTCGAGTCCGCTGGCACGCCCTGGCTGATCGGGGGCGATTTCAACCTGTTGCCCCTGGGCCAATACCGGCGCCTGTCGATCGAACAGCGCTCGCCCTACTCCGCGGACAGCGAGCTACATTTGCTGTGGGACAAATACCCGATGATCCCCACCAACAACGAGGCCAGCGGTATCGACCGCACGCACTGGCTGACCCACTACCCCAACGACCCCGGCCTCAACGGCCCAGACCGCACCGTCGACTACCTGTTCTACAGCCCACGCCTCAAACGGGTCGAAGCCCAGGTCCGACAGGACGACACGTTGCGCATTTCCGATCATTTGCCGGTGATTGCGCGGTTTTTGTTGCCGGCGATGCCTTAGTCAGACTCGCCTTGCCCACTGTGGGAGCGAGCTTGCTCGCGATCGCGGTGTGTCTGCCAATACTGATGCAGCTGATTCGCCGCCATCGCGAGCAAGCTCGCTCCCACAGTGGGCCTGCGGTGGGACCAGGTCACTTGCGCGGCTTGACCCGCGCCGTCGCTTCAGCCACCAACGGGTCGTCCGGCCAGTAATGCTTGGGATACCGTCCCTTGAGGTCCTTCTTTACCTCGGCGTAGGTGCTGCGCCAGAAGTTCGCCAGGTCCTGGGTCACCTGCACGGGCCGACGAGCCGGCGACAGCAGGTGCAACTTGACCACCTGCCGCCCCCCAGCAATGCGCGGGGTGTCGGACAGGCCGAAGAGTTCCTGCAAGCGCACCGCGAGGATCGGCGGGTGTTCGCTGTAGTCCAGGCGGATCGACGAGCCCGAGGGCACGCTCAAATGGTGCGGCGCCTGTTCGTCCAAGCGTTGCGGCAAAGGCCAGGGCAACAGGTTATGGACGATGCTCGACAGATCCAGGCTGGCGAAATGACTGAGACGCGACACCCGTCCCAGGTACGGCATCAACCAGTCTTCGAGGCTGCCCAGCAACGCTGCGTCGCTGACGTCCGGCCATTCGCTCTGGCCCTTGCTCTCCACATCGAGGCGACGCAACAGCGCCACCCGCGCCTGCCATTGCCGCAACTCCGGCGTCCATGGCAGCAATTCCAGGCCCTTGCGCCGCACCAGGTTGACCAGCGCCTGGCTGCGGGCCGTTTCCTCCAGCCCGGTCAACGGCTCGCGACTGAGCACCAACTCGCCGACCTTGCGCTGGCGCTCGGCGCGCAGTACGCCTTCGCGCTCATCCCAGTCCAGCTGGTCGACCGTATGCACCTGCTCGGCCAGCACCGAGTCGAACAGCGTCGGGTCGAAATCCGTCGCCAGATAAATCCGCTCTTCGCGCTGGCCTTGGCGGCTGCCCAAATCGGCAATGACCAGCCAGGGTTGCTTCATCAGGCTGTCGGCCTCGGCAAACAGCGCCGCACGACCGTTGGCCAGGCGATACTCCGCGCCGCCGGGCCGGCGCTGTTGGGCGACGCGATCCGGGTAAGCCAGCGCCAGCAGCGCGCCGAGCCAACGTGGATGATCGGGATCGGCCACGGCTTCCCCAGCCTTGCCCCGCAAGTAACCGCGATATTGCCGGGCCAATTGCCGCGCCCGCTGCACGCCACCCTGGGCGCCGCGTGCCGCCCGTTCCTCGCCGGAGAGCAAGGCCAGGCGACTATGCAGGTCCGCGCCGGCGCCGCGAAGAATGTCGCGCTCGCCCAACAACGCGGCGACGTTGCAGGCCATGTCCGCCAGCCCCAGCCCCTGGCCGCGCAACAGCAAGTGGGCGATTCGCGGATGAGCCGGCAGTTCGGCCATGGCCTGGCCGTGGCGGGTCAGTTGGCCGCCATCGAGTGCGCCGAGACGTTGCAACAGGTCTTGGCCCTGGGCATACGCGGCAGTCGGCGGGACGTCGAGCCACACCAATTGCTGCGGCGTAACGCCCCAGCGCCCCAATTGCAGGGCCAGCCCGGCCAGGTCCGCCGAAAGAATTTCGGCGCTGCCATAAGCGGCCAGTTGTTCGTGCTGGTCTTCGGACCACAGCCGATAGCACACCCCCGGCTCCAGGCGTCCGGCACGGCCGGCCCGCTGGGTCGCGCTGGCGCGGGAGATGCGCTGGGTGTCCAGGCGGGTCATGCCGCTGCCCGGATCGAAACGCGGGACGCGGGCGAGCCCGGCATCCACCACCACCCGCACGCCATTGATGGTCAGGCTGGTCTCGGCGATGTTGGTCGCCAGCACGACTTTGCGCAGCCCGGGCGGTGCTGGATCGATGGCGGCGCGCTGGGCCGTCAGGTCCAGTTCACCGTGCAACGGGCACAGCAACACGTTGCCGCCGTCGCCAAGGGCGTCGGCCAATTGATGATGAACCCGGCGGATTTCGGCTTGCCCGGGCAAGAACACCAGCACGCTGCCGGTTTCGTCGTGCAGCGCTTCGAGCACGGTCTGCACCAGTCGCGGCTCGATGAATTCCCCAGGTTGGAACGGCCGACCCCAACGCACCGTCACCGGGAACACCCGTCCTTCGCTGCGCAGGATCGGCGCGTCGTCCAGCAATTCCGCCAGGCGCTCGCCTTCCAGAGTCGCGGACATCAGCAGAATTTTCAGTGGCTGGTCTTCGCGAAACAGCTCCCGGCCATTGAGGCTCAAAGCAAGGGCGAGGTCGGCGTCGAGACTGCGCTCGTGGAATTCGTCGAAAATCAGCAGCCCCACGCCTTCCAGCGCCGGATCGTCCTGCAGGCGGCGGGTGAGAATGCCTTCGGTGACCACTTCAATGCGCGTGTTGGGGCCCACCTTGCTGTCGAGGCGAATCCGGTAGCCCACGGTTTCACCGACCTTTTCCCCTAGCTCACTGGCCAGGCGCTCGGCCGCCGCCCGTGCCGCCAGGCGCCGGGGTTCGAGCATGAGGATGGTCTGCCCGGCCAGCCAAGGCTCGTTCAGCAGGGCCAAGGGAACACGGGTGGTTTTACCGGCGCCGGGGGGCGCTTCGAGCACCGCTTCGTGGCGCGAGGCCAGGGCTTGGCGCAGCGCGGGTAAAACTTCATCAATCGGCAAAGAAATCATGCTGGCTCCAAAACAGAGGGCCGAGTATAACGGCGAACTGTTTGGCGTGGTCTGGACTCCAACCAGCAACGCCCATACCCTGCTCAGGAGATTGCTATGCGTATTCCCTTTCGCGTGATCGGCGGCGTCCTGGTCGCCACCCTGCTGACCCAGATCAGCGCGTGCGGCTCGATCTTCTACCCGGACCGTCGCGGCCAGATCGAAGGCAAGATCGACCCGGCCATCGCCGCGCTCGATGCCGTTGGCCTGCTGTTCTACATCATCCCCGGCCTGATCGCCTTCGCCGTGGACTTCGCCACCGGCGCGATCTATTTCGAGCCGGGCCGCAGCGTCCAGATCGAGCCAGAGAAACTCAAGCCGGCCATCAACCCCGACGGCACGGTCAATAACCACAAGCTGCAAGCGATCCTGGAAAGCGAGCTGGGCCGCAGTTTCCCGCTGGATGATCCACGTCTTATCCAGCACAAGGGCAACGTCCAGCAACTGGCCGCGTTCGGTCTCAAACCCGCCGCATAAGAGGCGCAGCCCAAGGAAGACCGCGCCATGACCACCCGCATCGAACACGCTCGCCTGCTGCGCATGGCCACCCGGGCATCGGTGGCCGTGGCACTCGTGCTGATCGTCGCCAAGGCGCTGGGCTGGTGGCTCAGCGGCTCGGTCAGCATGCTCGCCGGCCTGACCGACTCGGCGTTGGACGGCGTCACCTCGCTGCTCAATCTGCTGGCGGTGCATTACGCGCTGCGCCCCGCCGATGAAGATCACCGCTACGGGCATGGCAAGGCCGAATCCTTGGCCGGCATGGCCCAGGCGCTGTTTATCGGCGGCAGCGCGGTATTGATCGCGTTGCAGGCTTTCGAGCGGCTGAAGGACCCGGTGCCCGTGGACGCGCCCTGGCTCAGCGTCGGCGTGATCGTGTTTTCCCTGTTGCTGACCTTGGCCCTGCTGGCGCTGCAGCATCGGGTCATCCGCGCCACCGGCTCCAATGCCGTGCGCGCCGACTCGCTGCATTACCGTTCGGATTTGTTGCTCAATGGCAGCATCCTGGTGGCGCTGGTCCTGGCCGGGTTCGGTTGGTATCAGCTCGACGCATGGTTCGGCCTGGGGATCGCGGTATACATCCTGTGGAGCGCGATCCAGATCGCCCGGGAAAGCTTCGCGGTGCTGATGGATGAGGAGTTGCCGCCCGACGTCAGCCAACGCATGCTCGAGCTGGCCTGCGCGGTGCCCGGCGTGATCGGCGCCCATGACCTGCGCACGCGGGTCTCCGGCAACCATTGGTTCGTGCAACTGCACCTGGAACTGCCGGGGGAACTGACCCTGTCAGTGGCCCACGGCATCAGCGACCAGGCCGCCGATGCGATCCAGCGTGCTTATCCGAAGGCCGAAGTGCTGGTGCATGCCGATCCGTCGGAAGTGGTGAAGCGCGCCAGCGCCTAGCTCGTGCACACAAACTTGTGGCGAGGGGATTTATCCCCGTTGGACTGCGAAGCAGTCCCAAAGCAGCCAACTCAATCTGCCTGGCACACCGAGGCGGTGGTTCAGGGCCGCTTCGCACCCCAGCGGGGATAAATCCCCTCGCCACAAAAAGCAGCGTCCGCACGATCTTTGCCACGCCTCAGTACGTCACCTGATACCCACGGCTGCTCAGGCAATTGCCCTGCGCCTGGCGATAGGTCTGCACCACCTCCGGCGCCGGCGGGTAGGTGTAGTTGCGCGGGTCGAACCCACTCTGCTGCACCGCCCAGCGATAGCAATCGTAGCCGTCCTGGTTGACCTGTTCCCGGGACTGGCCGTTGGCCGGATAAGCCACCACATCAAAACTGTTGCCCTGCGGTTGCGGCTGCGGGTTGGCGACCGGCGCGTCGACCACGACGTAGTCCTGGGTATTGGCTTCGTAGATGTAATAGGCGCCGGCGGCGAGGAAGAACAGCGAACTGCCGATCCAGACCTCGCGGGCATAATCGGGCAGATAACGGGTGCGAATGCCCCGTGGCGGCTGGACCACGACATAACGCGGCCCTTGAGGGCGATACCAGTAGCCACCGGAGTAGAAATAATCGTGGCCGCGATAAGGCACACGATAATTGCGATCCGGGAAGCGATCGATCACATAACCCGGGCGATATTGCGGCCCCGGCCCCCAGCCGTTGCCATGGCCGTCAGGCCGGCCGGGCCAGTGCTGCTCGGGACGCCCCTCATGACCGGGACGAGGCCCGCCATTGGGGTAGCCATCGTTGCGGCGCGGGATGTCGCGGTAGTAGCCCGGTTGCGGTTCACGGGTCTGGTTCACGCTGTCGGGCCGGCCCTGGATCGGCAGGTTGTTGCCCGGCTGTTGCGGTGGGCGGCCGTGACTGTTGGGGTCCTGCGGTGGACGCTCATATTGCTGTCCACCCGGGTTTTGCGGCCTGACCTCGAACTGTCGGCTGTTATCGCCCCGGATGATCTCGTTGCTTTGCTGCCTGGGTTGCCCTGAATAACCCTGGCCGTTGCCGCCTCGTCCGTCCTGCCCGCGGTCACCGTCCGGGCCGCCACGGTTTTGCTGATCGTCGGCCACCCCCTGCGCACTGACACTTGCCCACAACAGACCAACACCTGCCAAACGCCAGATGCGCGACTTCATGAAATTCCTCACAACGGTTCGGGGCCTGGACGTAAGACTGGAAAAGCCCAGGCCGGTTCGGCGATAGGTTATCAGCCGCGGGGTTTATTTCGCAGGCATAAAAAAGGGAGGCCCGTCGGCCTCCCCTTGAGAATCTAGTCCGTGCTCGACGCTTTTGACGTCGGCTCACCTCACGCCGTCTTCTGGACAGTGTGCAGCTCGGGGGTCTGCCAGTACCGGTGGGTACTGCGACCGCAGCCGGCCGGATTGGGCGGGCTGCACTGGACTGTTTGTCCGAGCAGTGATCTTGGTGATAAGCATAGGCCCGAGGCGTCGGCAGGCGATTGCGAAGATTGCTCGAATAAACTCCACTTGCGCAATTTTTACCTCAGGATGGATAATCCAACGCAATTAACCGAATAAAGGCCCGCTCGATGAGCAAACTTGACCGTTACGACCTGAGTATTCTGGCGGAATTGCAGCGCGACGCACGTATCTCCAACCAGGAACTGGCCGAACGCATCGGCCTCTCGCCCTCACCGTGCTCGCGGCGGGTCAAGCAGTTGGAAGACGACGGCTATATCACCCGCCAGGTTGCCCTGCTCGATCGCAAGATGCTGGGCCTGAGCCTCACCGCCTACGTGCTCATCGGCATGGATCGCCACACCCCCGATCGCTTCGAGACCTTCGAAGCCGCGATCCGCAACCTGCCGCAAGTACAGGAATGCAGCCTGGTCACCGGCATCGATGCAGACTACCAGCTCAAGGTGGTGGTGCCGGACATGGACCACTATCAGAAATTGCTGTTGGGGCATCTGACCCGAATCGAAGGGGTCACCAGCGTGCGGTCGAGTTTCGTGTTGAACCAGGTGCTCAACAGCACCGAACTGCCGTTGACACATCTGCGCAGCTGACCGCTTTTGTGGCGAGGGAGCTTGCTCGCGCTCGACTGCGCAGCAGTCGCAAACCGGCCCACTGGCAATCAGGAACCGGTCAGATCTTTTTGGGGTCGCTGCGCAACCCAGCGGGAGCAAGCTCCCTCGCCACAAAAGCTCCAGCTTGCGATGAATAGCTGCGACACACCGCCGCAGCCCAATCCTGCGCCCCGCCCCCATGCCGTATACTCGCCGCGCCTTTACAACCCCGCCAATGCCGGAGTGCCCCGATGGATCCTGCTGTTTTCGAAGAGTGGATGATGACCGGCCTGGTCAGCATCCTGATCATTTTCATGGGTTTCATCGTCTGGGACCTGGCGAAGAAGTCCAAGGCCGGGCGCTTTGGTTCGTTCATCCTGTTTTTTGTGCTGGGCCTGGGCGTCGCGGCGTTCATCATCAAGAGCGTGGTGATCGGCCTGATCGAATCCGGCGCGTTATAAGCGCGCCGGTACTTCCTTCCATTGGCCCTGGTCGAGCCCTTCGATCGTCCAATCGCCGATCCTGACCCGCACCAGCCGCAGAGTCGGCAATCCCACGGCGGCAGTCATGCGGCGTACCTGGCGGTTGCGCCCTTCGCGGATCACCAGTTCCAGCCAGCTCGTCGGCACGCTTTTACGAAAACGCACCGGCGGGTTGCGCGGCCACAACTGCGGTTCGTCCAGTTGGCGGGCCTCGGCCGGCAGCGTCATGCCGTCGTTCAATTCCACGCCATCGCGCAAGCGCTGCAGCTGTTCGTCGCTCGGCTCCCCCTCGACTTGTACCCAATACGTCTTGGCCAGTTTGTGCTTGGGGTCGGCGATTCGCGCCTGCAATTGCCCGTCGTTGGTGAGTAACAACAGCCCTTCGCTGTCACGGTCCAGCCGACCGGCTGGGTAGATGCCGGGCACGTCGATAAAATCCTTGAGCGTGGCGCGCCCTTCGCCGTCGCTGAACTGCGTCAGCACGTCAAAGGGTTTGTTGAACAGGATCAGCTTCGGCTCGGACGGCGGCGCCTTGGCCACGCGGCGCGGGGCGGAGGCTGAGGGCTTTGCGCCAGGGCGGCGGGAAACGGGACGGGGCGGTCGGGGCATGGCAGTGAAACATCTAACGGTCTGGGCCGACCATGCTAGTGGCCCGACCGTTAAATGACCACCACCTGATCAGCGGAACGGCGGCTCATCGAAACTGCGCAGTTTGCGCGAGTGCAACGAGTTGAGTTCGTTGCGCAGCAGGTCCAGCGCCGCGATGCCGATCTTCAAATGCTGGTTGACCGCCCGCTCATAAAACGCGTTGGCCGAGCCCGGCAGCTTGATCTCGCTGTGCAGCGGTTTGTCCGAAACGCAAAGCAACGTGCCATAAGGCACCCGCAGGCGATAACCCTGGGCAGCGATGGTGCCGCTTTCCATGTCCACCGCGACGGCGCGGGAGAGGTTGATCAACGGTCTCTCCTGGGCCCAGCGCAGCTCCCAGTTGCGATCGTCGTAAGTCAGCACGGTGCCGGTGCGCAGGCGCTTTTTCAGCTCGTCGCCTTTCTCGCCGGTGATGTTCGCCGCCGCCTGCTGAAGCGCCAGTTGCACTTCGGCCAGGGCCGGGATCGGGATGTTCGGCGGCACGACGCGGTCGAGGATGCCATCGCGGCGCATATAGGCGTGGGCCAGCACGTAGTCGCCGATAGTCTGGGATTGTCGCAGGCCGCCGCAGTGGCCGATCATCAGCCAGCAATGCGGACGCAGCACGGCCAGGTGGTCGGTGATGTTCTTGGCGTTGGACGGCCCGACGCCGATGTTCACCAGGGTTACGCCATGGCCATCGCTGGCCTGCAAGTGATAGGCCGGCATCTGGTAGCGGTGCCAGACCACACCCGCGGCGATGGCCGAGGCTTCGCCGTGGTCCATGTTCTTGTCGATGATCACGTTGCCCGGCAGCACCATGCGCACGAAGCGCGGGTCGCTGCGCAATTGCTCCAGGCCATGGACGATGAATTGGTCGACATAACGGTGGTAGTTGGTCAGCAGGATCCACGGCTGCACATGGCGCCAGTCACTGCCGGTGTAATGCACCAGCCGACGCAGGGAAAAATCCACCCGCGCGGCGTCGAACAGCGCCAGGGGCAGCGGGTCGGTGTTTTCCCAATCGTAGAGGCCGTCGGCGATGCCATCGGTGGCGGCCGACAGGTCGGTGCTGGGGAAAACCCGCGCCAGCACGGCGGCGGTCACACCGGAGCCGGCCAGCTCATCGCCCTGCTCCACCACGTACGGGTACGGAATGTTCTGCTCGCTGACGCCCACTTCGACGGTGACAGTGAAGTCGTGCATCAACGGAACGAGTTGTTCCAGCAGGTACTTACGGAACGCGGCCGGGTGGGTGACGGTGACGCTGTAGGTGCCTGGCAACTGGACCTTGGCGTAGGCGCGGGTGGTTTGCGGGACCTCGCCGTGGCAATGGTAGGTCAGGCGCAGGGCCGGATAGCGAAACAAGGCCCGTTGCTCGGCATCCGGCTCGATGCGGTCCTTGAGATACCGCTTGAGCGCCTGGTTCAGCGCAGTGGTCGCACGCTCGTGCAGGGCCGCCAGCCGATCCACGGCTTGCTCGGCGGTTTGAACGACAATAAACGCTTCGGTCACGATCAGCTTCCTGTGTTCTGACTTGCAGGCCTTCATCTTGCCTGCATCGTGGTCCGACGGGAACAGTGGCGTATGGGTATTGCGAGAGCGAGCCTGCTCGCGATAGCGGTGTGTCAGGCACTGGGAAGGTTGGTTGTGCCGACGCTATCGCGAGCAGGCTCGCTCACACAGGGTCATGTGCCGAACTGAGCCCTTTTTAGAAACCCCGTGGGGTCGAGCGAGCGACGATGGCCTCCACGTTCAAGCCTCGGGGCAATGCGCCGTAGACCCTGGCGCCGGCCCCAAGGCGACTGGCAATGAACCCATCGCTGACGTCGCTGTTGCCCGCTTCGAGCAGCAATCGCGCCTGCAGCCCAACAGCGATGTCTTCGGTCAATTGCCGGGCGCGGTATTGGATGTCGTCGGTGTCCTTGAATGCCGCGTGCAATTGGTCGATGTGGCGGGCCAGGCGTTTATCGCCATGGCCATCGCCCAGTTCGTTGAACAGCACTTCCAGTACGCCCGGTTCCTTGGACAGGGCCCGCAACACATCGAGGCATTGCACATTGCCGGAGCCTTCCCAGGTCGAATTGACCGGCGCCTCACGATACAGGCGAGGCAGGATGCTGTCTTCGACGTAGCCGGCGCCGCCCATGCACTCGGCGGCTTCGTTGATCATCGCGGGGGCGCGCTTGCAGATCCAGTATTTGCCCACCGCCGTCACCAGTCGGGCGAACTTGGCCTCGTGGTCGTCGTTCAAGTGGTCCAGCGCCCGCCCCATGCGCAGGCTCAGGGCCAGCGCGGCTTCGCTTTCCAGCGCCAGGTCGGCCAGCACGTTTTGCATCAATGGCTGTTCGCTCAATACTCTGCCGCCGACCTTGCGGTGCGCGCAGTGATGACTGGCCTGGGTCAGCGCCTGGCGCATCAGCGCGCTGGAGCCGACCATGCAATCGAAGCGAGTCATGGCAACCATCTCGATGATCGTCGGCACGCCTCGGCCCTCCTCCCCGACCATCCAGGCCAGCGCACCGCGAAACTCCACTTCGCTGGACGCATTGGAACAGTTGCCCAGCTTGTTTTTCAGTCGCTGGATATAGAACTGGTTGCGCGTGTCGTCCGGGCGATGGCGCGGCAGCAGGAAACAGGTGAGGCCCTTGTCGGTCTGGGCCAGGGTGAGGAAAGCGTCGCACATCGGCGCCGAACAGAACCATTTGTGCCCCACCAGTTCGTAGGCCTGGCCAGGCCCGCTGGCGCCTACCGGATAGGCCTTGGTGGTGTTGGCCCGCACGTCGGTGCCGCCCTGTTTTTCGGTCATCGCCATGCCAATCGTGACCCCGGCCTTGTGGGCGATGCCGACGTTGCGCGGGTCGTATTCGGTGGTGAGCACTTTCGGCACCCAGCGCTCGGCCAGGTCCGGTTGCAGGCGCAGGGCCGGCACGCTGGCGAAAGTCATGGTCAACGGGCAACCGGTGCCGGCTTCGGCCTGGCTGTGCAGGTAGGTCATCGACGCACGGGCGACATGGGCGCCGGGTTGCGGATGAGCCCACGGCAGGCTGGGCAAGCCGTGCTCGACGGCGGTGCGCATCAACTCGTGATACGCGGGATGAAACTCCACCAGGTCGATGCGATGGCCATACCGGTCATGACTGGAAAACACCGGCGTGTTCTGGTTGGCCAGGAACCCCGCTTCCATCAACGGCCCGCCGGCCAACGCACCGTAGGCATCGATCCGCGCCTGCGCCCAACCGGCACCGAAACGCTGGGACCACTGTTGCAACGGCAGATCGATGCGGTACAGGTTGGCGCCGTCCAAGGACGGCGGCTGATTGGTGACGTCGTGGGTTTCGGCGAACTGATGCAAGTTCATGACGGGGCTCCTCGGTCGGCCAGCAGAGGATCAGTTAAGCACCGCCTCTAGGTCGATCAAAGTGGCATATCCGCCTAAGTATCGGCGCTTTCACCCTGTTTCGGACAAAGCACCCGTCGCTGCAGAATCGCCTGGAGCACCTCGAACTTCACCGGTTTGCTCAGATAGTCGATCAACGCTCCAGACGCGCATCGCTCCTGTTCGAGGTTCGGACTGACTACCAGCACGGGCAGGTCCTCACAACCGGACAGCGCTCGTATCTGGCAGCAGAGCGACACCCCGTCCAATGGCGCCGAATGGCAATCGAGGAGCACCGCGTCAACACTCTCGCCCTGTAGCAGGTCCAGGGCCGCCCGACCGTTGTCGGCGGTGCGCACCCGATAGCCCAGCTTGAGCAACATGCCTCGCATGACCAATTGATCGACGGGGTTGTCGTCCGCCAGGAGTACCGTGCAGTCCTGGGGCTGGCGGGAATCCCGGCGCCCACCGAACGAAAAAGGCGTCGGGACCTCCACTGGCAAGGCGATTTCGAATTCCACGTCCAGCTGGAAACGGCTGCCGCGCCCCGGCTCGGAAATATGAGTCAGGCGCCCGTCGAGCAATTCGACCAGTTGGCGGCAGATCGCCAAGCCTACGCCGAGCCCGCCGTACTCGCGCGTCATCGAGCCATCGAGCTGGAAGAAACGCTGGTACAACGTCGCCTCGCCAAGATCGGTGAAACCGATGCCGGTGTCGATCACCGCGAATGACAGCACCAGGCGATCGAGCTCCGACGGTCGTCCACTGACCCGCAGGGCGATGCCACCCGAGCGGGTGAACTTGATAGCGTTATCCAGCAGGCATTCCAGGCACTGGGCCAATTTAGCGCTGTCTCCCACCAACCGATCCGCCAGGCTGGGGCTTATGTCGACCTTGAAGTCCAAACCCTTGGCCGCCGCGTTGGCACCGAACTGCACCTGCAGGGCATCAATCACACCACGCAGGCTGAACGGCGTCGGGTAGACCTTGAGCTTGCCGGCCTGCAACTCGGTAAGGGTGAGGATGCCGTTGACCATGCGCATCATGTCCCGCGCCGAACCGGCGGCGGTCTGTTGATACTGGGTCAGCTCCTCGTCCATCTCGACGGTTTCCATCAGCTCCAGGGAGCCGATCACACCGTTCATCGGGGTGCGCAATTCATGGGTGAGGGTGGCGAGGAATTCATCCTTGAGTTTGTTGCCGTGGGCCAATTGCTGGTTGAGCACTTCCAGTTTCTGTCCGGCGTCGAACAGCGTCTGGGCCTGCTGCTCGCGCATGGCGTTGATGCGGTCCGCCAGGGCCAGGGACAACAATGCCACCTCGATGGCAGAACCGATCTGGCTGGCATACATGGTCAGGAAGATGTTCGGCAGGTAACCGAGCACCATCATCGTGTTGACGATCCCCCCCAGCAGGAACGCCGACCAGGCGATAATGAAATAACGAGCCACCCGCAGGCCACGCCACCAGGCGAACAGCCCGGCGGCGAAAATCACCACGGTAAATACCAGGGCCAACGCCGTCGCCAGGCGCAGGGCCAAGGCGTAGCTGGTCATCAGCGACAGCCCTACCACCACGGCACTGTAGGCGATCAGCGCCAGCAGCAGTCGATCGAGCCAGCGACTGTGTTGTGAGGTCTGCAGGAAGCTGCGGGCGAATTGACTGCCGAACAGCCCCGCGCAGCCGATGAAGAACGGCGTTGCGGCATTGGCCCACCAGGGATTGTCCGGCCAGAAATATTCCACCGCCGCGCCATTGACCGACAACTGATACAGACCGAACGAGGCGATATAGAAGATGTAGTACAAATAACTGGTGTCGCGCACGCTCAGGTAAATGAACAGGTTGTAGACCAGCATCCCCAGCAGCACGCCATAGATGATCCCCAACACATACAGGCGCACCGGCTGCTGCTCCAGGTACGCCGTGCTCGACCACAGCGTCAACGGCGCCTGGATCGAACCCTGGCTTTGCAGACGCAAGTACACGACCTGGCGTTGATCCGGCTGGAAGTCCAGGCTGAACAGGTAATTGTTCTGGCGGACCTCGCGACTGGCAAAAGGCAGAGCATCGCCCGTCTGGCGGACCAGGCGATAGGCTCCGCTGCCGTCGGCCAAGTACAGGTCCAGATGATCCAGCGGCGGATACGCCAGCTCCAGCAACCAGGTCCGCTGGGCGTCGGGATTGGCAGGACGATAGTGCAGATCCACTTTCAACCAGAACGCCGAACGTGAGTAACCGGCGTTCAGCGTGGCTTTGTCATGGGGCTTGAAACGATCGGCCGCGGCCTGGGCCAGAATCTCATCGATGGAGGCCGTGCCACTGGGGTCTTCCAACACTTGCAAAGCGTGGCCCAAAGGCAGGCTTTGGGTTGATTCATCGAATTCGAGCGCACTTGCCAAGGGGGACAAGCACAGCAGCAACATCAGCAAATAGCGCATTTAAGCCCCAGCGTGGCCTGTCCGGTTGAGTCAGGAAGCCCCCCATTCCCTGAGTAGACGTAAAACCGGCATTACCTGTTATTGGTTGGATCCATCTCTAGCATAGCCGTTGATGGCCAATTTGCACCACGGAAATTTTTCCGACAAAAGGCTCTAGCACGGGCGTCTCAGCGCCAACCATTGAGATAGAGCTGTTGCTTTGGTCAGGTTGCCAATTGGTGAAGCACAAAAGTGGTCGCCAACAAAACCCTCTGAGCCCCATCACCGATAAAAGAGGTTTGGTGATAAGCTCGCGCACCATGAATATCTACAGCTCTCGCCCCGTTGTCCTCTGTCTCTCCGGCCACGACCCCAGTGGTGGCGCCGGCTTGCAGGCAGATATCGAAGCCCTGCTTGCCCAGGGATGTCATGCCGCCCCGGCCGTTACTGCGTTGACCGTGCAAGACACGGTCAACGTCAGCGATTTCCGCGTGCTGGATCGCGAGTGGGTGCTGGCGCAAGCCAATGCCGTGCTCAACGACTCCCCCGTCGCGGCGGTCAAGCTGGGCATGCTCGGCTCGCTGGAAATGGTCGACACCGTGGTCGAGCTGCTCCAGGCACACCCGCAGTTGCCGATGGTCTGCGACCCGGTGCTGCGCGCCGGCGGCGGCGGACGGCTGGGCAAGGATGAAGTCGGCTACGCCATGCGCGAGCGCCTGCTGCCCCTGGCCACCATCGCCACGCCCAACCTGCCTGAAGCACGCATCCTCGCCGAACTGCCTGTAGGCAGCGCCGATGAATGCGCCGAAAAACTGCTGCCCTTCGTCAAGCACCTGCTGATCACCGGCGGCCATGGCGACGAGCATGAAGTCCACAATCGCCTGTACAGCCGCGACGGACACCGCGAAACGTTCACCTGCCAGCGCTTGCCCGGCAGTTATCACGGCTCCGGCTGCACCCTCGCCAGCGCCATCGCCGGCCGACTGGCCCAGGGCGAACAACTCTCCAGCGCGGTCAAGACAGCCCTGGACTACACGTGGCGCACGCTGCGCGATGCCGAACAACTGGGCAAAGGCCAGTTCGTACCGCGTCGCCTACCGCTGGATTTCTGCTCGTAGCACAGGAGCCGTGGAATGAAATTACGTGGCCTTTATGCCGTGACCGACAGCCAACTGCTGGCCGGCAAGTTCCTTGCCTATGTGCAAGCCGCGCTGGAAGGCGGCGTGACCTTGCTGCAGTACCGCGACAAAAGCAGCGACGAGGCCCGCCGCCTTCGTGAGGCCGAGGCCCTGCGCAACCTGTGCGAGCGCTACAAGACCCAACTGATCATCAACGATGACGCCGAATTGGCCGCGCGCCTGGGCGTCGGCGTGCACCTGGGCCAGACCGATGGCCCGTTGGCGCCGGTGCGGGCGTTGCTGGGCCACAAGGCAATCGTCGGCTCAACCTGCCACGCCAGCCTGGAGTTGGCCGAACAGGCCGTCAACGAAGGCGCCAGCTACGTCGCGTTCGGGCGCTTCTTCAACTCCAGCACCAAGCCTGGGGCACCCAGCGCAAACCTTGAACTGCTCGAACAGGCCCGCATCAAACTGCATATACCGGTTTGCGCCATCGGCGGCATCACCCTGGAAAACGCCGCCCCGCTGGTGGCCCATGGGGTCGACCTGCTTGCGGTGGTCCACGGCCTGTTCGGCGCCGACAGCACCGCTGAGGTGACGCGCCGCGCCCGCGCCTTCAACGACCTGCTGCACATCAAATAGTCATTTCCGTTTTCGAGAGCCCTACCATGTCCCGTTCCGAAACCCTGTTTGCCAACGCCCAGAAACATATCCCCGGCGGCGTGAACTCGCCTGTTCGCGCGTTCAAGAGCGTCGGCGGCACACCGCTGTTCTTCAAGCACGCCGAAGGCGCGTATGTCACCGATGAAGACGACAAGCGCTACGTTGATTACGTCGGCTCGTGGGGGCCGATGATCCTCGGCCATAGCCATCCGGACGTGCTGGATGCGGTGCGCAAGCAGCTGGAGCACGGGCTGTCCTATGGCGCGCCGACGGCGATGGAAACCGAGATGGCGGACCTGGTCTGCTCCATCGTGCCGTCGATGGAAATGGTGCGCATGGTCAGCTCCGGCACCGAAGCGACCATGAGCGCGATCCGCCTGGCCCGTGGCTACACCGGCCGCGACAGCATCATTAAATTCGAAGGCTGCTACCACGGCCATTCCGACAGCCTGCTGGTCAAGGCCGGTTCCGGCGCCCTGACCCAAGGCGTTCCGAGCTCGGCGGGCGTGCCAGCGGCATTTGCCAAGCACACCCTGACCCTGCCGTTCAACGACCTTGAAGAAGTCGAGAAGATGCTCGGCGAAGTCGGTCAGGAGGTGGCATGCATCATCGTCGAGCCGGTGGCCGGCAACATGAACTGCGTGCCGCCGGCGCCAGGCTTTCTCGAAGGTCTGCGCAGCCTGTGCGACCAGCATGGCGTGGTGCTGATTTTCGATGAAGTGATGACCGGCTTCCGTGTCGCCCTTGGTGGCGCCCAGGCCCACTATGGCGTGACGCCGGATTTGAGCACCTTCGGCAAGATCATCGGTGGCGGCATGCCCGTGGGCTGCTTCGGCGGCAAACGCGCCATCATGGAATGCATCGCGCCGCTGGGCCCGGTCTATCAGGCCGGCACGCTGTCGGGCAACCCGTTGGCGATGGCTGCTGGCCTGACCACCCTGCGCCTGATCAGCCGCCCGGGTTTCCACGCCGAACTGACCGAATTCACCACGCGCCTGCTCGATGGCCTGCAAGTGCGCGCCGACGCGGCCGGCATTCCGTTTGTGACCACCCAGGCCGGCGGCATGTTCGGCCTGTATTTCAGCGGCGCCGATGACATCGTGACCTTCGACGACGTGATGGCCAGCGACGCCGACCGCTTCAAGCGCTTCTTCCACCTGATGCTCGAGGGCGGCGTCTACCTGGCGCCAAGCGCCTTCGAAGCCGGCTTCACCTCCATCGCCCATGGCGAGGCGGAACTGAAGATTACCCTCGACGCGGCTGAACGAGCCTTCGCGGCACTGAAATAAGCCTGTGGATAACTGACGCTGGCTGACACCAGCGTCAGTTATTGCCCATAACCCACCGTGCCTTTTCCTACATATCTGCCCAACAAACCGTCGTTGCGGTTCCTTTGCAGCAGAAAAACGAGTAAAGACTTTGTAAGGATGGCCCCGCTTATTTCATAATGCGCGCTTATTGGATCCCCCGAAGGGTCCACGCGCCCCTCAGAGGTAAGTCGATTCCCATGAACCGCACCGGCCGCACCCTTGCCTTGGGCTGCCTGTTGCTCCTTCAGCCCCTGCTCGCTCATGCACAGGCAGGCGGTAACTCGTTGTTGATCCCGGCGATGGGCCGTTGCACCCTCAACACCCAGCCACAAGATCTCGCACCGGCACTCGACGCCTGTCGAAAAGCGGCCGACGAGGGCGATGCCCAAGCGCAATATGAATTGGGCGAGTTCTACTACGACGGCAAGGCCGCGCCCCGCGACCTCAAGCTGGCCCTCAACTATTTCGAAAAAGCCTCGCTACAAGGCCACGCCCAGGCGCAGTTCAAGCTTGGCGGCATGTTCTTCCATGGCGAAGGCGTACCGGCCAACAATGTCCAGGCGTATATCGTCTTGAAGATGGCGGCGGTCAACGGCGCCGAAGAGGCATTGGACACCGCCGACGAAGTCGCCGAGCAGATGCCCCGCGACGAGCTGGAAGTGGCCACCCAGGTGCTGGGGCAGATCTTTCGCAAATACCTGATGGAATTGCAGAACGCCGACGGACGCACGCCGTTCTCGCCACTGCCCTGATTAATGTTCTGGCCTTGAAGGCCTCATCGCGAGCAAGCTCGCTCCCACAGTTGGCTCTCTGGCGACGCAAGATTTGCGCTCACCGGCGATTTACTGCGGGAGCGAGCCTGCTCGCGATTGGGAGCAACCCGGTCTTGAACCCTACTTCTCAGGCATCGGCATCGGAAACGGCATCACATTGCCGACCGCGCCGCGGGCTTCGCTGATTTTCGGAGTGCCAAGGCGCTCGACCTCATCGATGCGCACGATCGAATGCATCGGCACGAAGCTGCGCACCACGCCTTCGAATTGCGCCTTGAGCTTTTCTTCGCTTGGGTCGACGACCACTTGTGTACGCTCGCCAAAGACGAACTCTTCCACTTCCAGAAAGCCCCACAGATCACTCTGATAGATCTGCTTGGCGTACATCTCGAACACCTGGCCCTGGTTGAGGAAAATCACCTTGTAGATTGGAGCTTCACGTTTGGTCATGGCTGGCGAAACACATCGGCGGGTAAAAATGAGGGCGCGAACTATAGCATAGCCACTGCTCGCGCAGCGGTAGGAACCGGGGGACTTGTTGCCTATAATGCGCGGTTCTTTGAATCACGTGATGATCCGTCCATGGCCAAGAAGCTTTACATCGAAACCCACGGTTGCCAGATGAACGAGTACGACAGCTCGCGCATGGTCGATCTGCTGGGTGAACACCAGGCCCTGGAAGTCACCGCCCGCGCCGAAGACGCAGACGTGATCCTGCTCAACACCTGCTCGATCCGCGAACGCGCCCAGGACCGGGTGTATTCCCAACTGGGCCGCTGGCGTGAACTGAAGCTGGCCAACCCGGAAATGGTCATCGCGGTCGGCGGCTGCGTGGCCAGCCAGGAAGGCGCGGCCATTCGTGACCGCGCGCCGTACGTGGACGTGGTCTTCGGCCCCCAGACCCTGCACCGCCTGCCGGAAATGATCGACGCGGCGCGCGTGACCAAATTGCCCCAAGTCGACGTTTCGTTCCCCGAAATCGAAAAGTTCGACCACCTGCCCGAGCGCGCATCGACGGCCCCAGCGCTTATGTGTCGGTGATGGAAGGGTGCAGCAAATACTGCACGTTCTGCGTGGTCCCCTATACCCGCGGCGAAGAGGTCAGCCGGCCGTTCGACGACGTGATCGCCGAGATCATCCACCTGGCGGAAAACGGCGTGCGTGAAGTGACCTTGCTGGGGCAGAACGTCAACGGCTATCGCGGCCTGACCCACGACGGTCGCCTGGCGGACCTCGCCGAGTTGATCCGCGTCGTGGCGGCGGTGGACGGTATCGACCGGATCCGCTACACCACGTCCCATCCGTTGGAGTTTTCCGACAGCCTGATCCAGGCCCACGCCGAAGTTCCCGAGCTGGTCAAGCACCTGCACCTGCCGGTGCAATCGGGTTCGGACAGAATCCTCGCAGCGATGAAGCGCAACCACACGGCGCTGGAGTACAAATCCAAACTGCGCAAGTTGCGCGCCGCAGTGCCGGGGATCTGCATCAGCTCGGACTTTATCGTCGGATTCCCTGGCGAAACCGAGAAAGATTTCCAGCAGACCATGAAGCTGATCGAAGACGTGGGCTTCGACTTCTCCTATTCCTTTGTCTACAGCCAGCGCCCCGGCACGCCGGCGGCCGACCTGGCGGATGAGACGCCCGAGGAAGTGAAGAAGGAGCGGCTCAATGCTTTGCAGCACCGTTTGAACCAGCAGGGCTTTGAAATCAGCCGACAGATGGTCGGTTCGATCCAGCGGATCCTGGTCACCGACTACTCGAAAAAAGACCCGGGCGAATTGCAGGGCCGTACGGAAAACAACCGTATCGTCAACTTCCGCTGCGACACGCCAGCCCTGATCGGCCAGTTCGCCGACGTACACATCGACGCCGCGCAACCGCACTCGCTGCGGGGTTCGCTGGTGCAGTAACTGTACAGATCCCTGTGGAGCGAGCCTGCTCGCGAAAGCGGTCTATCTGCCAACACATGCGCTGAATACAAGACCGTTTTCGCGAGCAGGCTCGCTCCCACAATGGGCTGTGTAGGTCCTGTTGTCAGATTGCGCCGCTTAAGACCTTCGCACCCAGCCTACTGGCGTTATCCTTGATTTCACCTTAATTGCCCCTGGGCGGCTAAAAACGACCTTGAACGCACCCATCGAACCTCATCGTTTCATTCTCGAGCCCTTTGAGGCTCGCCGCTTCGCCAATCTGTGCGGGCAATTCGACGAGCATCTTCGCTTGATCGAACAGCGCCTGGCCATCGAGATCCGCAATCGCGGGAACCAGTTCGAACTGATCGGCGATCCCAAGCACACCACCTCCGCGGAAACCTGCTGCGCCGTCTCTACCGAGAAACCAAGGCGAGCGAGCTGTCTCCGGACATGGTCCACCTGTTCCTGCAAGAGTCGGCGGTCGAAGAACTCGACAATCACGCCCCGTCGGAACCTGCCGTGGCCCTGCGCACGAAAAAAGGCATGATTCGCCCTCGCGGCTTGAATCAGCAGCGCTACGTGAAGGAAATCCTGGCCAACGACATCAATTTCGGCATCGGCCCGGCCGGTACCGGCAAGACCTACCTGGCCGTAGCCTGCGCGGTCGACGCGTTGGAGCGCGAACAGGTGCGCCGCATTCTGCTGGTGCGTCCCGCCGTCGAAGCAGGGGAAAAACTCGGTTTCCTGCCCGGCGACCTGACCCAGAAGATCGACCCGTATCTGCGCCCGCTCTATGACGCGCTGTACGAAATGCTCGGCTTCGAATACGTCGCCAAGCTGATCGAGCGACAGGTCATCGAGGTCGCGCCGCTGGCCTACATGCGTGGTCGGACCCTGAACAACAGCTTCATCATCCTCGACGAAAGCCAGAACACCACCGTCGAACAGATGAAGATGTTTCCTGACCCGGATCGGTTTCGGCTCCACCGCCGTCATCACCGGGGACATCACCCAGGTCGACCTGCCCCGAGGCACCAAGTCCGGGCTGAACCACGTGATCCAGGTGCTCAAGGACGTCCCGGGCATCAGCTTCACGCACTTCATGCCCAAGGACGTCGTACGCCATCCGTTGGTGCAGCGCATCGTCGAAGCCTACGAGCGTTTCGAGAACCGCGCCGATGAAGATTCGGCCGAAAGCAAAGGCAATCGCCACAATGCTTGAACTCGACCTGCAAGAGGCCAGTGAACACCCCGCCCCAGCGAAGCCCAGTTCCGCCAATGGTGCGAACTGGCACTGCGCCAGCGCAGCGCCGACTCGGAACTGACGATCCGCCTGGTGACGAAGCCGAAGGCCGCGAGCTGAACCACACCTGGCGGCAGAAAGACTACGCCACCAACGTGCTGTCGTTTCCCGCCGACGTGCCCGACGAAATGCTCGACATCCCGTTGCTGGGGGACCTGGTGATCTGCGTCCCGGTCGTCGAGCGCGAGGCCGCCGAACAAGGCAAGTCACCCGAAGCCCACTGGGCCCACCTGGTGATCCATGGCTGCTTGCATTTGCTTGGTACGACCATATGGAAGAGGACGAAGCCGAGGAGATGGAAGCGCTGGAACGAACGTTGCTTGCCGAGCTGGGTCATCCCGACCCGTATGCCGGCGACGAACACTGAAACATCAACCTGTAACGACAAAGGATTCAGAGTAATCGCTATGAGCGAAGATCGATCGACCAACGGGCAGAAGTCATGGCTGGGCAAGCTCACCCAGGCTTTTGCCCATGAGCCGAAAAACCGCCAGGAGCTGTTGGAGCTGCCTGCGCGATGCACACCAGAACAAATTGCTGGACAGCGAAGCGCTGGCCATCGTCGAAGGCGCCATCCAGGTGGCTGACCTGCAGGTTCGGGACATCATGGTCCCGCGCTCGCAGATGATCAGCATCAAGGCGACCCAGACTCCCCGCGAATTCCTGCCCGCCGTGGTCGACTCCGCTCCACTCGCGCTACCCGGTCGTCGGCGAGAGCCATGACGACGTCATGGGCGTGCTGCTGGCCAAGGACCTGCTGCCGCTGATCCTCCAGGAGAACGGCGACAGTTTCAATATCAAGGACCTGCTGCGCCCGGCCACGTTCGTGGCCCGAGTCCAAGCGCCTGAACGTACTGCTGCGTGAATTCCGCGCCAACCACAACCACATGGCCATCGTCATCGACGAATACGGCGGCGTGGCCGGGCTGGTCACCATCGAAGACGTGCTTGAACAGATTGTCGGCGACATCGAGGATGAGCACGACGTCGAGGAAGACAGCTACATCAAGCCCTTGCCCAGCGGCGACTTCCTGATCAAGGCCCTGACGCCGATCGAGAACTTCAA